>NZ_JASKLS010000010.1 GCF_030124375.1 Sinorhizobium sp. 6-70 | reverse complement strand
GATCGCGGTCGACCCCATTTCCACCTTGGCGGTGTTGATCACCGCGCCGATGCCGGTGGTCACGCCGCAGCCGATGTAGCAGATCTTGTCGAACGGCGCCTCGGGATTGACCTTGGCGACGGCGATCTCCGGAAGCACGGTGAAGTTGGCAAAGGTCGAGCAGCCCATGTAGTGGTGGATCTTGTCCTTGCCGATCGAAAAGCGCGAGGTGCCGTCGGGCATCAGCCCTTGGCCCTGCGTGGCGCGGATGGCGGTGCAGAGATTGGTCTTGCGGCTGAGGCACGACGGGCAGGAACGGCATTCCGGGGTGTAGAGCGGGATGACGTGGTCGCCCTTCTTCACCGAGGTGACGCCGGGGCCGACGTCGACGACGATGCCGGCGCCCTCGTGGCCGAGGATCGCCGGGAACAGCCCTTCCGGGTCGGCGCCGGACAGGGTGAAATCGTCGGTGTGGCAGATGCCGGTCGCCTTGACCTCGACCAGCACCTCGCCGGCCTTCGGCCCTTCGAGCTGAACCGTCATGATTTCCAGTGGCTTGCCGGCCTGAGTGGCGACGGCGGCGCGTACGTCCATTGTCGGATCCTCCCTTGAATTGCGAATGGTTGCTGGTGCTGGATTGCTCCCGTCATGACGCGGCAATCGGTGCGATCAGCTGGAATCGGCGATAAACTATTCTACTACGTTAACTGGAATGCGGGAGGAAAACGCGCTTCGGCCTTGCTTATCGTCGCGGACGAATGGTCGGCTGGATGCGATCGAGTTCCGCTTCGAGCGCGGCGATGGCCTCGCCGGTCTGAGCGTGCAATTTCTTGACAAGATCGAGCTGCTCCCGGAGTGCCTCCTTCGAGCTAAGGGAGGGATCGTCGTCGGGGGCGCGGCCAAGGCCGGCAATCAGCCAAGCCGGAGTGACGCCCAACACGCCAGCCAGCATGAAGAGGCGGTTGGTGCGAGGTTCGGCACGGTCGCGTTCCCATGCAGCGACGGTTTCACACCGCACGCCAAGCCGATCCGCCAGTTCCGTCATGGAAAGATTCGCGGCGTCACGCGCTCTCCAGATGCGTCCTCCAAGCGTGTCGCCGTCTCCTGTTTCGCGAAGACGCGCGATCATGGTTTCGGTGGACAGGCGCATCGTTTTCTCCTTTGGCGCGGTGGCGTTCAAGGACCCGGATGGTTGCCGGAAGCACCCCCGGCTTCCAGCTGCGGCGAGGTGAAATCAGCTTATAGGCATTGTCGTGTCGACGGACCACCTCGGAACGTCAAAAACGCGGTCAAATGCGGCTCACTGTCCGTCGCGTCGCCAAGGCACATTGAAACCTCAACGAAACAGGTTAAGTTTCGGCGTCGACATCGGAAATCTCACCGTGAATGAACATCTTCGAACGGTCGCTGCGCCGAACAATGCAGTCATGCGCGGCGTGGCGATCATGCTCTTCGCCATGCTCATCCTGCCCTGCATGGATGCGATTGCGAAATACATGGCGGTCTACGAGGGCATGTCGCCCGGTCAAGTGACCTTTTACCGCTTCTTCTTTCAACTCGTATCGACGGCGCCGTTGTTGTTTTCGGCGGGTGGGCTGCGGGCGTTTTATCCGAAGCGGCCCTGGCCGAACATTCTTCGCGGCGTGCTGCTCGCCGCGGCGGCGCTCTTTTTCTTCGTTTCCGTGAAATACATGCCGCTCGCGGATGTGTTCGCCATCTACTTCGTCGAGCCGTTCATTTTGACATGCCTTTCGGCACTGATCCTGCGCGAGAAAGTGGGATGGCGGCGATGGTCGGCGATCGCCGTCGGCTTCGGCGGCGCGATGGTTGTCATCCAGCCGAGCTTTGCCGTCTTCGGCCTGAAATCGTTGCTGCCGGTCGCCTGCGCCTTCCTTTTTGCCTGTTACCTCTTCCTGAATCGCGCCCTTGGCAACGCCGATTCGCCGCTGACGATGCAGACGGTCGCCGGCATAGGCGGGACGCTGTTCATGGCGGCAGTAATCGCCGTCGGCAATGGATTCGGTGCGGTCGATTTCGAACCGTCACTACCGCAATCGGCGCTCGGCTGGGTACTCGTCGTTGCGCTCGGGACCATTTCCGGCTGGGGACATCTCCTTGTCGTCAAGGCATTTCAGGCCGCGCCGATATCGCTCCTGGCACCGTTCCATTATTTCGAGATCGTCTCGGCGACGGCGCTCGGCTACATCGTTTTTGGAGATTTCCCGACGCCCTCGAAGTGGCTCGGGATTCTCGTGATCGTCGCATCCGGGCTGTACATCATCTGGCGCGAGCGGCAGGTGCAGAAGCGAAAGCGGGCGTAACTTCGCCGGCCACCATTACAAATATACGGACTTATGCGCCGATAGCCCGATTCAGGTGAGCGGCGCCAATGGTTGGGGACAGTCGCTTTCGACGCGTGTCGGCCCAAAGACTGTTTCGAACGCCTCCCTCAGTCGGATGTCGACGTCGGGCATCATGACCGGCAGGCCAAGATCGACCAGGCTGGTGACACCGTGGCCGCGGATGCCGCAGGGTACGATTCCGCCGAAATGATCGAGGTCCGGATCGACATTCAGTGCGAAGCCATGAAAGCTCACCCATTTGCGCAGCCGGATTCCGATCGCGGCGATCTTATCTTCGGCCGCTGATCCGTCGGGCAGTGCCGGTTTTTCCGGGCGGCGCACCCATACGCCCACGCGGTCTTCGCGGCGCTCGCCTTTGACGTTCATCGACTCGAGCGTCGTGATGATGACCGCCTCGAGTGCTGCGACAAAGGCGCGCACATCCTGGCGGCGTCGTTTGAGGTCAAGCATCACATAGACGACCCTTTGGCCCGGACCGTGATAGGTGTATTCGCCACCCCGACCGGTCGCAAAGACCGGGAAACGGTCAGGCATCACGAGGTCCGAAGCGTCGGCGCTTGTGCCTGCCGTATAGAGAGGCGGGTGCTCGACCAGCCAGACCAGTTCGTCCGCGGTGCCGGCGGCAATGGCCGCGGCTTCCCGTTCCATGGTTTCGACCGCCTGTGGATAGTCGACGAGGGAGGGGGCAATGCGCCAGCGCACTGCGGGCGATCCTGGCGGTGCAAACATGTTCCGGTCGAGATTGTCGCGCTGCATGAGGCCGTATTCCTGATTTTTCCGCCTCCGTAAATGGGATGGCGCGCGCCAAGAGTCCAGCATTTCCAGCGCTTCGCGAGGGTGCTGTTGAAATAGTTCCTTTTCTCGTCAAATTTCTGTCTTCTTGCCCTTGTGCACCCCAAATGCTTTTGCTACATGCAGCCCCGCCGACGCAATCGGCACCTACCACGATGCGGTCGTGGCGGAATTGGTAGACGCGCAGCGTTGAGGTCGCTGTGGGGCAACCCGTGGAAGTTCGAGTCTTCTCGACCGCACCATGCCTTTTAGGCGCCACTGATTTTATTTACTTTTTCGATTGTTGACGAGTCCTTTGTGGCCCGGACTGATCCCAGTTTGTGTCCCACTGCGCATCCGACCGACTGCAGAATAAAGCCACAGACGGCTCCACAGACCGATCCTTTCTTTCATGCTACGTCGGGCCTGGGTTAGGTTCTCGGACCAATGGACTCCGGGCTTCTGTTTTCCCAATCAAAATTTGTTCGGCTTCGGCCCTACAGGAAGGGCTTCATGCCGGCCAATATTGCGCGTTGCCGCAGTCAAAAGCCGAGGATCAATCGGTTTGATGGTGGCTGTGCCTTCGTCTGGGCTGCGTGTCATCGTCTTCGTAATCCGGAGGTCGGGGTCGATTGTGGCTCATAACCTGAAGGCCGCAGGTTCAAATCCTGCCCCCGCGACCAATTCAGATATAAAGCAAAATTAGCGGTTTAGCGTGTCCCGCGGGAGATACTGCCCGCTTTGTCAGTCCGATCAAATTTGCCACAAGTCGTCACGCCGTCGTCACGGAAATGTCTGTGGTTTTCTGCTGTCGCTCACTGACCAAACGCGTGCACGGACGTCCCTGAGGCCAAACAAGCTCAGATGATCTTGATGCCTTGGTGCGGATGACATGGCTGCTTCCATCGCAACCCCACACCGTCGAGCACTCCCGTATCGTTGTTGGCCGCTATGAACGGAATATCGGCGACTACGAACGCGCCGTAGAGTTTATCCCTGACTTTCGGAGAAGCAGTTTCATCCCCGTTTTCGAACCGGGTTAGAGATCGTATGCTCGCCCGACTTCCCAGCCAACTCGGCTTGGCTCCAGCCTAGTCGGGAGCTCACGGTTGAAAGCTCACCGCTACCCTTCGATCGAATCCTGTCTGCCAGCTTCACTTGCCTTCGAATTATCGATTAGCCCCCAACCTTGCCCACTGGCCGGTCGAACGAACACGATACCCTGTTGCTCGTAGGAGGTTTGAAGCAAGATCGAGGCATGCGTCCGATCGAGTTCACCCGACTCCAGGCGCTGAATTGTACGCCTCGAGATACCTGCCGCGTTGGCGGCATCCACTTGTTTCAGGCCAAGCAACTCACGTGCCGCGCGCAGGACGTTGGGGGGAGCGATCATTTGCTTCAGATCGCACGTGTTACGGAGCCAAGCAATATTTCATCCTGCCAGCGCGCTTCTCACGACGACAAATTCAAGGACTCAAAAAAATTGCGACGCCCAAGGCGTCAGAGGTGACGCCAAATTACTCGCGTGGTATAGGGCTCCTCCAGAACGTAACCAAGAGGAGATGAGTCTTTGACCTTTCGATTCGACAGCCCGGCAATAGCACTGCAATTGTTTGAGGCTCTGAGACGCCTTGATGATGGCACGCTGGATGTATCCGCCGTCCTGGCCGAGGCGCCGACGATCAGCGGCTATAAACTGGTCCTTGGCTGGTCGCACGCTCTCAGTGGAGTGGTTCATGGTCATCCTCGTCTGCAGGACGGGAACAAGATCGTCACGAGCCAGCTTTTTTATCTCGATCCGCAACTAGGACTCGCGCGGACCATGAACCGCTGGTACCGGCTCGGCGGCTCCCGGCATGGGGTGCAGTGACATGGGTAGGCGAGACACGCGCGACCGTTTCCGCAAGCTGGTCAAAACGCCGTCGACATACTTAGCCTACCGGGGCTTGCGCGCGGCTCTGATGGAAGCCGGCCAATCGCTGCGTTCGGTTTCCGATGGGTTTGTTATCTTCGTGGTTCCTGGAGGATATCGCGCACAGGACTATGAACTCGCAGCCTATGCGTTGATTGGAGCCGACAGTGATGAGTGGGCGCCGCGTCCCGGCGTGTGCCTTGCCAATCCGCCCAGGAAGAAGGGCAGCTCCAACGAGTCCATAACAGTGTTCGGCCTTCACGGATTGGCGGTCTTGATCGCCAGGAATATCGACGAGGTTCCAAAGGACGTTCGGTTCGCGGCTGCCGCACTGATGTTTGTCGAACCTCCGGCTCCTAGTCACATTCATGCGGCGCGCCGTTTTTCGGGAAAGCCTCCGATATCCGAAGAGCACGCTCTTCTGCTCGTCGGGAAACCGCAAAGCATCGTGGTTGCGGCAATCCTAAGAAGGGATTTCCGCGCTCAGGAGATTGCCGTCCTCGAAGACCTGGAACGCCCGCACATAGAGGGACCAAACCTTTTCGAGTTGCCGGGGTATGAAGAGGCGAAGCTCTGGGCCACAGGACTTCGTTCCGACGTCGCGCGCTGGCGAGGAGGCGAGCTGCGGTGGAAGGAAGTCGGCAGCAGTGCGCTTCTCTCCGGCCCCCCGGGTACAGGAAAAACGTTCTTTGCATCCGCACTTGCGAAAGCACTGGGAATGAGGCTGATCGGCACGACCATTGGAGAATGGCAGTCGGCGGGACATCTCGGTGACACCCTGCAAGCAATGAGGGCCTGTTTCGAGGAGGCGAACGACGGTCGAGGCGCTGTCCTCTTCATAGACGAACTCGACAGCATCGGCACGAGGTCGGTCAGTTCCGCCGGCGACAGCAACAATCACTATTGGCGGAATGTTCTGAACGAGTTTCTGAACCTTCTATCCAGGCTGGGCGAAGGCGTCATTGTGGTCGGCGCCACGAACTTTCCGGAGTACATAGACCCGGCAGTCAAGCGCGCCGGTCGGCTGGAGCACCATTTCACACTGCCGCTTCCGGACAAAGTCACGCGGGCCGAGATCTTGAACTACCACGCGGAAGGAAACTTTCCGCTCGAATGCTTGGCGGAGATTGCCGAAGATTTGGAAGGCAAGTCCGGTTCGGCGCTGGAACAGCTCGTGCGCGATGCACGGAAGAAAGCACGGGACGAGAATCGAGAGCTGGAACTGAGAGACCTCAGAGCTCAGCTTCCGGAAAGGATAAGCTACACGCCGGAAGAGCTGCTTCGCCTTGCGGTGCACGAGGCCGGTCATGCCTTGGTCTCACTTTCAGTCGGATACGCGACGAGCGCCACGATCGAAATCAAGGACTCGTTCGATCCATCGGCTCCAGGATACCTTGGTGGTATGGCTTCCTACGAGCTGACAGAGGACCATCTCCCGACAGAAACGAGCCTTCTCAATCGCATTGCGGTGGCTCTTGCCGGTATGGCGGCAGAGGCCGCGGTGTTCGGCGATAGATCAGTCGGATCGGGCGGCATCATGGGCAGCGATATCGAGCGCGCGACGTCACTCGCTCGACGGATGGTCGGGACTTACGGATTCGGCTCGAAACCTGTGTTTCTGGGGACCGTCCAAGATTTGGTCGACGCGCCATTGCCTGAACGCTTCGAGAACGAGGCCCTTGATATTGTCGGCGTTCAGTATGATCGAGTCCTGAAAATGCTCGCTGACGAGCGGGATCGTGTCCTCGCCCTTGCGACGGAGGCGGTCAACCATCGCGCCCTCAAGATCGAGCGCGGAGGATAGCGAACACGGTGTCTCAAAACGCCGACAGGCACCTATATTGCAACGGCAATCCTGTCCGCCCGCACGATTGAATCCTTGAACGGCATTGCTCGTAACGGCGTAGAAACCGCCTCCGAATAGAGCGTGTCCTGGATCAAGGATTCAAATGGGGGTTCAATGAGTGTTCTGAAGACGGATCTTAGTGATGTGACCGTCGTCATCATTGACGTTGCAGAAACCGCGGCAAAGCTCGAGGAGGCCTTTACGGCGGCAGGGGCGACCGTTTTCGTCGTGAGCGATCTCGAGTCAAGCCCCAGGCTGGACCCGAGCTTTGTGCCAGACGTCGCCGTGATGGATCCTGGGATCATTGCCGATCGTAAGTTGCGCGCGCTCGCGTTTCGTTTAGCCGACGACGACAGGTGCGTCCCGATTTTCTATGATACCCAGTGGCCAGAGGGTCACTACGGTCGCAATGGAATGATCCATAAATCGAGACCCATCGCTGAGGTGGTCGACGCCGCCGTTCTCGGAATGAAGGGGCGTATACCGGAACGGACCAAGCAGGATAGGAAATCATGAGCGCTGGGTCGATTTGGCAACCGTCAGACAGCGGTGAAAAGCTACGGTCTCTAGAGGTCATGGCCACGCCGCCAATCCCCGCCGAAAGTTCAGAGAACATGGACGCCAGAATACTCAAGCAGGTGCAAGACACCCGCAACGCCAGCAGGGAGGACATAGCCGATAGCCTGGTGGAGACGATCGTTCGGATCGGCGGGGATCCCCTAACCGTCAGAAAGGCACGAGACGAGCTCAGCGCAGTGCTCGGGAAGGCCCGAAACGGCATGCCTCAGCTTATCGGCAATCGGAAGGAGTCCGAAGACATAACGGTGGTGATCTCTCTCAAGGATCTTGCCGAACTTATTACCGCTGCAAGGCAGGGTGAGACCCTCGGGGAGGCTCTCGATGCTATCGGCTTCAAACCGTATACAGGCGGCAGTATCGTCGTCGGTCAAGGCCGCAAGCGTGAGCTCGGCCAATTGGCCCGAGGAAATCCTGGGCGAAGCGGAAGCAAACAGGGATCCGAGCCATGAGCCTGATTACCGGGTTAAGCGATCGATACCCGCATTTGGGGTTCGACGGCCGACCATTGGCGATCGCTTGCGATGATGGCTGGCTGGGCATCCTGCATGCATTCTTCGCCGACGCGAACAAAGCCATGGCTGCAGGAGGCATGTTCACGCTGCAGCGGGTGAAAGAGAAGATGGGTGGTCTGACCATCCACTATGCTGTGGCAGACGTCGCACCTGATGCTCGCCGCGCGATCGATGATGCCTACCGGCTGGCCACGGCGCGATCCTTCCATATCTGCGAGAGCTGCGGACGCCGTGGGCGGCTCAACAACTTCAATGGCCTGTGGAAGGTTGCCTGCAGCGAGCATGCTGACGGCGAGCTCGGCAAGGGCGTTCCGTTCGAGGGCCCCTCCAATCCTGACGATCCTTATTCCCCTGAGGCGGATCCGTTCGTAGCAGTTCGGCCGACCGTTACGGAGTTCAACGCTGCTCCGATCATTGAAGGATGGCTGATCGAGGACCAGAGCGAGAGCGGCCCGCGCTCATGGCTATTTGGCTGGTTCTTCGGCCAACCTGATATCAGCGACGGCGAGCATGGGCACACGTCTCCCATCGTGCAGATGGACGAGATGGTGCCCCCGCGCTGGGTTCGAACGGACAACCGGCTTTACCGCTTAGGCATCTATTACCCTCCGTCCGAGCGCGAGATTCGCTATTGGGTGCAGAAGCTGGCCCGGCGTCCTGTCGTCCATGGCGAGCCTCCCGGGGGCAGCGACGACATCGAGGCGATGCTCATCTTCCTCCGTTCCACTGGCCGCCTCCGACCGACGAAGATCGACCGCATGGAACAGGCCTACCGCGCAGAGCAGGAGTGCCAGAAATTCAACCGGGGCTGAGCCTCTCCACCTCCGGTGACAATGGCGCGGCGCCTCCCTCGATGAGAGGGTGCTGCGGGCGCTGGCATTCAAATTGGTATCCGACACCAAAGGGCCGGATCCGCACCCGCAACCTTCGCCGAAATTCAGGAGACCCTCGATGATGCAGGATGAGTTCCACGCACAGCTCCGAGAGCAGTTCGGTGTCCGCGTTCCCTCCGCGGCCGAATCCATCGACATCCCGGCAAACCTTGAGCAGGTTGTTGCCGACTTTTTCGAACGGCTGTCTGTCCTCGATCCCAATGCCACGCTGCGCGTTCTCCGCATCTGGATCGACGGCAAGCTCCGTGTCGCCGTCGACGTCGGTCTTGCCGGACTTGATGACGTGATACACGACGCGGAAGACGCAGCCGACAAGGTCCTGAAGGGCGCGCGCTTTCCGCTGCACCCCGACAGCGACTGGCACGAAGCCATGGTCGCGCGCTACGGCGATGCCGTTCCGTCGGTGGATCAACTGGGCTTTCGGCGCGGCCTGCAGACTATCGTCACCGAGATGTACGAATTCCTCTCCCTTCACGGCTTGCTCGACGCGGTCGATATCCTCGGCATCGAGACTCGCTCGGCGGCCTTCGTCGTCATCGACGCTCGCTACAAGCCCGGCATCTACGAAGACGATCGTATCTCGCTCGATTTCGCGTTCGAAAAGACGCAGGAGCGGCTCTCGGAGTGCTGCGAGCATTGCGGTCGCGGCGGCGCGATCATCGCGAAAGCTGGCCTGGAAGCACGCCTGGCAGGTCCCGACGTCGAATTCGGCGACCGTCTCCTCTGCATGGAGTGCTACGAATCATGGAGGTTCCATGATTGACGAAGAATACGGCTATCTCGTCGCCAGCCACGGCGACGCTGCCCCTCCGCGAGATCAGATCCGTCGTCACGACAATCAGGTGCCAACGCTGGACTCCTTGCCGCGAGTGATAACGGAGATGGGTGTCGACAAGGAAGTTCGCATCGCAACCGAGCTCTATTGTCGGTCTATGCCCAAGGCATGGGCGGCTTTTTCTCCTCCCGGCGCCTAGAGCAGAAGTTCCTGCTGGGCACGTTTCCACCGGCAACAACCTCATTGCGTCCACCGGCAACGGCCGCTGGAGTGCTCTCGCAACCTTCCATTCCTCCGTCAGCCACAGTTCGATCTCGGCTGGATCCGTGAGGATCACCGGCATGGCCTTCGGACGATCGGCTTGACCAGCGCGTTTGCTTCACAGGTGAGGAAGGCGAACAGCTCGTGCTCTCCGGTGCGTGGGTTTTTCATCGAGCCCCGCGCGCCTTTCCATGGTGTCCAGATGCCGGCGAAGAAGGCGAGCGGCTGCCTGTCATCGATCGCGAACCAGCGGGCCGTCTTCTTGGGCTTGGTGTCTTCGTACTCGCAGAAGGCCGTCCACGGGACGATGCAGCGGTTGTTGACGCCGGTCCAGCCGCGCCAATGGGGAGAATCGAGATTGCGGATATTGGTGACGCCGTAGTCCGGCCTTCCGTTCGTGACTGTCGGCGGAGACGGCATGCCCCAGGTGAGATTGACCAGCTCACGCTCGCCATCGGGGCTGTTGCGGACGACCAGGCCCGGCTTGTCCGGAAACACCTCCGTCGTGGGGTTCGCCCGGTTGGTCATGTCCCGATGCGGCCTCGCAACGCGCCACAGCTCGTCAAATTCCACCTCGATGCGATACCGGTTGCACATCCACCCACTCCGAGTCTCGGTTGATCCGGCCGATCCGCCAGCCGTTGTTGCCTTTGTTCCCGCAGCGCGTACAACGCAGCAGCGGCCGCAAGTCGTCGAGGGTGGCGCCACTGGCATATTTGCGGCCAATGTCCCAGCGGTTAACCCAGTTGTTGTAATCGCATGCGGCGCAGCGGGCACCGAGGATCTGGTCCTCATCGAGGTCGGCCAGGCGCAGGTGGCCGATTCCGCGTTCGGGGTCGATCGCGCGCCCACCCATCAGATCAATTCCGCGTGCGTGCCTCATGGCGCGGATTCCACTCTGGTCGATGCTCGGCACAGAACCAGTTGGGCTCGGCCTTGCCGGCCGCGAAGCCGAAGCCGCCCCACTTCGTGCAGCCAGGGTGCTCGCAATAGTGGACGTAAAGCCCGTGATCGCGGTGCGGCTCGGTGCCCGCTGTCCTTTCGTCACTCATCGAAGCCGACCTCGCTGGTGACTTCGAAGCTCAGGTGTCCGGCTTCGAGCAGAGTCTCGTAAAAGCGCATGGCGGCGTGCCTTGGGCCGTCCGCCTTGCCGGATCCCCATATCGGACAAGTGGTTTTTACCTCGAGCTTCAAGAGTTCCGGACCGGCTCTAGCCATGACGGCATGCAGCAGGCAAACCTCACCGGTTTTCTGCTGGATCGCCATCTCGATCCAACCCGCCGGCTCCTTTCCCGGATAGCAAAGGACACTTGCCCTGTAGCCTTCGAAATCGAAGAAATCCTCCCGGCTTTGTATCTCATGGAAGAGGAGAGGGTGGAGATTGTTTCTGTCGATCCTTTTCGGGTTTGAGCAGTATCCGGCTATGCTCGAATGCTCATCCGAACTGGGCGCGCGTCCGCCACCCTCGTCCGAGTAGTGCTCTGCCAGGCTAACAAGCGCGTTGCGGATTTCGACGCTGGTCCAGCCGGCATCCTCCGCGGACGCCGTGATTTCGCGGAAGGGGGGCTCTAGCGCTTCTTCCAGATCGAGCAGCCGGTCAAAGAGGTTTCTGTTCTCTTTCGGTGGATTGATCATATGCATGTTCATTCCTCCTGGCTGAATATTATGGCACCGTTCGACGGCTTCAACCTTCAGCAGCCTTCTGGCCGTTGCCGAACTGCCGCTCGAAGGCGCCGTCCCAGTCAGTGCTCGACGGCGCCACGCCACATTTCAATTGCTCGAAACGATATCGCTTCAACAATGCTGACGATATCATCTGCGCCATGTGGCCGCGCGCCCGATCGGCCTTCAATCGGTCCCGGTCGCATGCCTCCCGTCGCAGCTCAATCGGCAGGGCATACAGCGTTTCGGTGATGAAGGGAGTGATCGCTGGATAACGCAGCACCTGCTCGCCATCGAAGATGGCAAAGGAGCAGAAGGATTCGGCGATCTTGACAGCTACGTCCTGCACGCCGTGGACCTCGACGGTGCGGCGATATTGATCGAGACCGGCGATACCGCGCCTTCGATGTGGGGCAAGAACGGCCATGTCGACCGCGATCAAATTCCTAATTTCGTCTTCAAATGTTCGCATGGCGCACCTTGTCTGCCCGCAGGCAGCGGTTGTCGGTCCCCTCAGGTTTCGTGGTGGCGCGCCGCAGCGCCGATGAATGTTCTTATTATGTTCTCATTCGACGAGGAGTCAATGCTGTGTTGCCAGGGGTGGTCTGAAGCCGCGACGTTGTCAGATGCACTAAGCCATTCGGGCGGTGACGTCCGTGACACCTACTAGGAGGGAACCCAGTTTCTCTCCACTTGTGTACCGCTAATGGAGATGTTGTTGGCCAAGCCCGATATCCGGCCCCGAAGCCAAATATGCGCTTGATCGCTCGTGTGCCGGGGATGCCAATACATCCTCTCGTGGATGTCCGGTAGGACCAATGGGGGCTCGAAGCCACCAATGCCGGGCACGGCGAGCTCTTTTATTGCTCGCTCCAGAACTAGACTTATCAGATTGGAGCCACGCAGGAGAAAGGGGACGAGGACAAAGCTTTCCACCGTTGCCGCGATCCTGCGATTTACACCTTCCCGCGCGAGGTGCTGGTCCGCCAAATTAAGCTGGCGGTCCAGCCCAATCCCATAGGTTAGGTGCGGAGCGGTAAGAAATGTTTGGAGCGAGAGCGTTCTCTCTCCACCGATGAGCGTATTCTCGAAATCTGCCGCGCACAGCCACCTGTCGCTGATCAGGGCCTCCGATGGGAATTCGCTACCAGGCAACAGCTCGCTGGGTTCGATGACCACGTCCACGCGATCTTCGACCAGCATCTTTTCGGTTTCTCTGGATCGCGGAAGAAGATGTATCGTGACATTGGGGGCCTCTGCTTCCAATCGTTTCACGAGCGGCCCAAGCAGCACCAGAACGGCGTAGTCGGACGCACTAATTGTGAATGTTCGCTTATCTGTTAGCGGGTCAAATCCCCCTTGCTGCATAAGCGTCTGCCGGATTTTGCTGAGCGCGTCGCGAAGTGGCTCGATAAGATTTTCCGCGTTTTGCGTAAGCGCGAGTTGTCGTCCAACCCTCACAAGCAAGGGGTCGTGAAAGATGTCCCGGAGACGGCCAAGGGCAGCGCTGGTCGCAGACTGACTGAGTCCAACGATTTCACCCGCGCGACTGACATTCTTCTCTCTCAGCAGCGCCTCCAAGACCACGAGGAGGTTCAGATCGATACCGCGAAGGTTCATCGCACATTCCGCTATGTATTGATGTGGTGGATAGATGGCTTACGAATTATCGATTGGACACATTACGACAGAACGCTAAGCTCTCTGTCAACAAAAATAACAGCAGCGGGAATGCGGGCCGAAATAGTTCATCTGTTCGGCTCACGGTTTTCTAAGTAACGCCAAAATTGCACATGTGCGAGACGCGTAACGTCCGCGCAATTGGAGGAGTTATGCGCAATTTTACGAATGAAGATCAAGCCGTTCGCGATGATCTTGCTCAAGACTATTGCCGAAACTGGGAGCTTGACGCAGGGACTGACGCGGCAGCTTTCCGATCAGCGATGCGCAAGGTAGTTGGTGGCGTCACTGTCATCACGACGGTGCATGAGGATCGTCCGTGGGGCATGACTGTAAGTGCATTCACCCCCGTCTGCATGGATCCGCCAACTTTGCTGGTCTGTGTGAACCGGGAAACCGTCACAGCAAGTTGCATCACAAAACTGCAGCGATTTGCCGTAAATGTCCTTAGCCAGGATCAGCTAGCAATCTCGCAGTTTTGTTCTCGCCCGCGCGAAGACAAATTCGTCGAAGAGTTCGCCGTTCCTCAAAGCGATTATCCTGACAGGATCCTCATGCCTGTCCTGAAGGATTCCCTCATCACATTAGACTGCATTGCAACGGCCACGTTGGTAGTCAACAGCCATTTGGTCGTGATGGGTCGGGTGACGTCAGTTCTCGCCCCAACTGCCAAAAAGCCGCTGCTCTATGGGGAAGGGCAGTACATGCACGGCGTCTCGCTGCAAATGGCGGTGGCGTAATGGGAATCCCCGTCGAATCAGCATCGATCGCGGAGCAGCTTTTCGCTGCCTATAACGATCACCAGTTGGACATTGTCTCGCAACACTACGCCGATGACGCCTCACACGAAGATGTAGCGCATGGCAGGCCAAAGATTGGCGCGGCTGCGATCGCGGACGGCTTGCGCAAGTTTCTTGGCTGGTTTCCCGATGCAGCATGGGAGGTTACGTCCAGGATCGTGGGGCAGGGCGATGAAGTCGCCGTCGCATACACGCTCACCGGCACGCTCAAGACGCAAATGGGGCCCGTGACGCCACGCGGTCAGAGGATTTCGTTGCGTGGAATCCAGGTTCTCAAAATCACGAACGGCAAGATCCAGCGCAGTGAAGATTACTGGGACGCAACAACGTTCCACAAGCAACTCAACTTCAACACCCAGGAGGAAAGATCATGAGAACAGGTAAGGAATACCTCGAGTCATTGCGCGACAATCGTCGGGTTTACGTTGGTGGTGAACTCATCGAGGATGTCACCACGCATCCGAAGACCCGCGGCTACGCCCAGGCGATCGCCGATTACTACGACCTGCATCTCGATCCCAAGAACCAGGAAATAGCGACGTTCATCGACGAAAGAGGCAACCGCCAGTCGATGCATTGGTTCCTGCCGCGTTCGAAGGAGGACACCGTCCGCAGACGCAAGTACGCCGATTTCATTTTTCGCCATTTCAAGGGCGGCATTTTTACCCGGCCGCCAATGGGGATGAACTGCGTAATGTTCACGCAGGTCGATGATCAGGAACCGTGGGCAAAGAACTCGCGGTTCAAGAATGGTCATCGAGATCTTTCGGGAAATATCCAACGTCAGTGGGATGAAGTCACCAGCAAGGACCTCGCGATTTCGCCGATGTTCGTCGACGTGCAGTTCGACCGTAGTAGAAGCGACGCCCTCGGCGAAACTCCGATGCTAAGCATCGTCGAAGAGACGGCCGAAGGCATCATCGTAAAGGGCTGGAAAGCCATCGGAACTTCCGTTCCTTTCGTCAATCACCTTCTGATTGGCAACCTTTGGCGTCCCGGTCAGACCCCTGAGCAGACCGTCTACGCTCTCGTCCCAATCGCCACCAAGGGGATCTCTATCGTCGCGCGCGAGTCACGTGTGCAACCAGATGCAGATCCGTATGATCGTCCACTGGCAACGATCGGCGACGAACTCGACGCTATGGTGTATTTCGACGATGTCCTGATACCCTGGTCGCAGGTCCAGCACATCGGCAATCCGGATCACGCCAAGTGGTATCCCCAGCGTCAGTTTGACTGGGTCCATCTTGAGACACAGATTCGCCATTGCGTTCACGCCGAATTGATGGTCGGGTTGGCGTTGCTGCTGACTCAATCTCTGGGCACGAGTAGCAATCCGGTCGTCCAGTCGCAACTTGCCGAGCTGATCAGGTTCCGTGAGACCTGCACGGCCTTCATGCTAGCCGCTGAAGAAACTGGCTTTGCGACACCGGGCGGGTTGTTCAAGCCGAACAATATCTACATCGATTTCGGACGTGCTCACTACCTTGAGCACCAGCCGAAGATGGTCAACCTGCTGATCGAGTTCTGCGGTCGTGGGATTGTGCTGCAACCGACGAAGCGCGAGCTTGACGATCCTTACATCGGTCCGAAGCTCGCCGAGGCGCTGCGCGGGCCTGAGATCAGCGCATACGACCGCATCAAGATCTTCCGGCAGATCAGTGAGCGCTTCCTGACTGAATGGGGCACTCGTCACGAAATGTTCGAGAAATTCAACGGAACACCTCTGTACCTGATCAACCTGCTAACGATGCAGCGAACCGAATATCACGTCGATGGGCCGTTGACCGCACTGGCCCGCGAGGTGCTCGGCTTCGGGGACACAGCAGAACTGGGTAAGCGTGCACAGGAAGCTGAAAAGAATTCCCACTACGCCAACGTGCGTTTCCAACCCGAGTACGCACGCGCTCAGGATGTGCATGACGGTTACATTGGCTCGTCGGGTGAACGTGTCAGCGTCGGCGCTGCCTGACAACGACCGCGTCGGCGTTCCCGGTCGTCGACGCGGCAATTTTACCCAGGGCGGCCGTAGCTGCCGCTGCTCCACGAGGATTTACTGATGACACATTCTTCAGCCGCAGCAGATTTGCCAGAAGCCTTCTTCACCGAGGCGAATTCTGTGGAAGTCGTGAATGCTAAAATTGGGGCGGACGCCTCACCTCGGCTGGCCGAGGTAATGGCGTGTCTAGTAGGGCACCTTCATGCATTTGCTCGCGAAATCAATCTATCGCATGAGGAGTGGGAAACCGGCATTAGGTTCCTCACGCGTACCGGTCAGATCTGTACGGACGAACGCCAAGAATTTATCCTCCTATCGGACACTCTCGGTCTATCCATGCTCGTTGACGCGATCAACAATCGGAGGCCGGAAGGGGCGACCGAAAACACAGTTCTCGGCCCGTTCTTTGTCGCGGGCGCGCCGGTTAGAAAAGCCGGCGACAGGATCTCCCTCGATGGAAAGGGAGAGGGATGTCTTTTCGTAGGGCGAGTCGTTGATCTTGATGGGAAACCGATCGAGGGGGCACGAATTGACGTTTGGTCAGACAATGCCGATGGCTACTACGACATCCAGCAACCCGACCTGCAGCCGAAATGGAACAATCGAGGGACGTTCTTCACCGGTCCTGATGGGCGCTACCGCTTTATCGGGATTAAGCCTGTTTCGTATCCAATTCCGGACGACGGCCCGGTTGGGAATATGCTTCAGGCGCTCGGCCGACACCCATACCGACCTGCGCACATGCACTACATGGTTCACGCGGACGGATTTCAAAAGCTGGTGACACACACCTTCGTGGGCGGCGACCCCTATTTGGCGTCAGATACAGTCTTTGGGGTGAAGCGAACGCTTGTTGCCCCATTCGAGCGGTTGATGGACGGTCAAACCCCATGGCGATCCGAGTATGATTTCGTGTTGGCGCGGTCGGGCGAGAACAGGTAGGGGCGACCCCTTGCTGGCCGAACCCGCAAACACCACCGCGCAGAATACTAATTTGAGCCAAAAGATCTTGATCGGGGTGGCACACTAAGGAGATCCGCCAATGAGGCACTGCGGGCTGCAACCAAGTGCATCGCGTGTACCGGCGCGAGTGCTGTGCAACCACAATGTGGCGGACGACAATCAGCAAGTAAGGGTGCGTCCATGATCAAGCACATCGTGATTTGGAACGTTCGCGGTGAGAGTGAAGAAGAGCGAAAGGCATCGGCTCTCAATCTCAAGTTACGCTTCGAGGGGCTTATTGGCGAGGTTCCTGGGCTGGTCAGCCTCGAAGTTGGCATCGACTTCAGCCGTGTACCCTACGCCTGTGATGTCGTTCTGTATTCAGAGTTTACTGACAAGGCATCGTTGGCCGCCTACGCCGAACACCCCGCCCATCTGAGGGTTAGACAGGAGCTAGAGGGCGTTCGAACGGCCCGTTATCAGGTCGATTACGAGGTCTAGGGTGAGAGAGGCGAAGGATATGAAAGCTTTCATAAACAACGGTCACCCATCTCGCGTAATTTTTGGATCAGGAACCGTTGTCCGGATCTCCGAAGAGATTGAGCGGGAAGCTCAGGCTATGCTTCCGTATGAAGCAGCCTGCTCTAAACCTTGGATGAACGCAAGGCGAACAATCGCCAAATGATTGCAGAACTTATAAAATTCGTCAAATTGGTGTGGGTCGCTGGACTCACTTGTTCATGGATCACGCTTGCATCCATTCCGGCAGCCCTATGGGGTTTCACAACAGTAGAGCATGGCGAGATGGCAGACACTCACTTCGCCTGCTTTCAAAGACAGCAATGGGTCGAAACGCGCGGTCCGCCGAAAGGCCGTAAGACCAAGCCGTGCTGAGGCACGATTCAACATCCGTTAAACGAAGGCAACTAACGTCAATCTATATAAAATCACTTATTGCTTCAGGATGCCGACATGGGCGAGATCGACCTTATCTTTTACGTCCCGCCGGTCTTGTTCAGCATTGTAACACTGGCTTTTGTCTTGCTCTGGCAGATGAAGATCACGCCGGCTTGGCAATGGAGCGCGGGATTTGCCCAGACTGCCGCCGGATTCGTCGTCTCAACGTTTTTGACGGAGCCGTATTCCGCGGCGTTCGCGTCCGGTCTGATTTTCATCGGAGCGGCCTACTGCTACGGCAGTGGCCTGTTGGTGCATTTCAATGCGCCAAGGCTTCGGATACCGCGAGTGTTGTTTGCAGCCGCCTATTCAGTTGTCCTCACCTACATCGTTTTCGTTGAGCAAAGTCTGGTCCAGCAATTGTTCCTGACCGACGTCGGCTTCGCGCTTTTACTCGGAGTAGCTGTATTGATCGTGACGCGGAGAGCATCTCGTCCCATTGATATCGCACTCGTCGTAACAAGTTCGATCGTTGTCTTGGACTCCCTCACGCGGGCGGTCTTCTTCACCTTTTTCACGAACTCAAGCGATGACTTCGGTGACTTCGCCACCTCGCTCTATAATCTCGAGGTAAGTGTCTCCACCATAACCGTCTGCATGTTCTTCCCGTTCACCGCTTTGGGTGCGAGTGCATCTGCTGCAATCGAGCGGCATCGAGCTGCCGCCGAAACGGATGAGCTGACGGGGCTCCTCAATCGCCGCGGCTTTAAACAGGCGTTGGAGAGAGACTTCAATACAGGCGGTCTCAGCGGCTCACTGCTCGTCTGCGACATCGATCACTTCAAGCGGATCAACGACACATTCGGGCATGCTGTCGGCGACACGGTCATTGCAGGCTTGGCCGAGGAGATCAGGGGCCTGGTGGCCGGGCGCGGCAGCGCTGCGCGGTACGGTGGCGAAGAGTTCATGGCCTTTCTGCCGAACGTGTCGCTACAAGAGGCCGTTGCGCTCGCAGAACTGCTTCGTGTTTCGTTTGCCAATAGGGACTGGCATCAGGATGAGCTAAACCGGAATGTCACGACGAGTTGCGGTGTGTCGGCGGTGCGAGACGGGGAGACGACACTGGATAGCGCCATCGACCGTGCTGATTGCGCTCTTTATGCTGCGAAATCGGCCGGTCGAAATCGGGTGATGGCGGAGATCACACGGGCCGCGGACCTGCGCGACTCTCGGAACCTGCCCGTCCTGGCTCAGTCAATAGACACAACACGTAATGGCGCTGCTGCTTAGGCATGACAAAAGCAGTCGGAACTCGCTGCTCATCGTGGGATACCGGAAACAATTTCCGCATTCGGATAAATCGAGCCGTACATCGCGTCTGGCGCCAATGTCTCCGTTGGGTGGACTGTGGACTTTCGCTGCGACAGTGCCAAAGGGCGGCGTTGCGCCAACAACCGGAACTCAACGGCCGCAATGAGGCCGGCCGTATTTCTTTGGGAAATCGGATGGGGCGGCTTCCCATCCGATTTCCCGACCTTTGGATTACGGCGCCATCATCTTGACCGTTTCATCGGTCGTCCAAAGTCCGTTTGCCATATATCGGAAGTTGATCAGTGCGGCGAGATTGCCGTCGCCCTCAGGCAACTTGGGCGCGGCTACGGCGTCTCGAACAACTGCGACTTCAAATCCTTCTTCAAGGAACTCGCGGAGATGCGATTCAACGCACATGTTGGCGAGCATCCCGGCAAGGACGATCTGGGTGACGCCCTGTTTGCGGAGCTGGAAGGAAAGATCGTTTTGCTGCGGCCCGTACAGCTTGTGTGGCGAGGCGATAATAGTCTTGCCATCCTCTATGTATTTCTTGAACCGCGGCAGGAAGTCTGCCCCCGAACCCTCGAAACCCTCCAGCGAATAGGGGTCTTTTCTATCGAATATGCCAAGCTCATGCTGGAATATTTCGAGAGGCCCCTGCACCTTCCACGTGTGATCCCACTTGTAGTAATGGTGAGGCGATAGTGCGACGACCATTCCTGCCTGCTTTGCTGCGGCGAAGAGCTGATCAAGGTGGGGAATGACATTGCGTTCGGTGACGGCTTCGCCCAGGACCGGCCAGGCAATCCCTTCAGGGCTCATGAAGTCGTTCTGCGCGTCGATAACCACGAGCGCCGCCTTCGAGACGTCAAGTTTCATGTTCCCCTTGGTCAGTGCCGGTTTGGCGGGGTCCTGGTAATAATCGACAAGCGGCTGCGCGGCCATGGAAGCGCCGGCCCCAGCGAGAATAACCGCGCCAGCGAGGATCGCTGCGCTCAATTTCTGAATGAATTTCATTTCACGACCCAACATTTCGATATCTCCTTTCATTGATCGTCAGTTTCGCATTGGGCGATGGTTGCCGGCGCGCTTGCCGCGCCGGCTAAAATGCTAGGCCTTCACAAAGGCGAGCAGGTCGGGGTTCACGACATCGGCATGGGTGGCGCACATGCCGTGTGGGAGATTCTTGTAGATCTTGAGGGTGCTGTTCCTGAGGAGCCTGGCGGAGAGCGGAGCGGAATCCTCTATCGGTACGATCTGATCGTCATCGCCGTGCATGACGAGCGTCGGCACGTCGATGACCTTGAGATCCCCGGTGAAATCGGTCTCGGAGAACGCCTTGATGCCGTCGTAATGCGCCTTGGCGCCGCCCATCATGCCCTGGCGCCACCAGTTCTGGATCACAGCTTGCGAGCTCTCCGCTCCGGGCCGGTTATAGCTGTAGAAAGGTCCGCTCGCGAAATCGAGGTAGAACTGCGCACGATTGGCGGCGAGCTGCCGTCGGAGGCCGTCGAACACCTCGATCGGCAGGCCGCCGGGATTGGCTGGCGTCTTGACCATGATCGGCGGCACGGCGCCGATCAGCACCAGCTTGGCGACGCGGCCCTGGGGCTGGCCGTAGCGAGCCACGTAGTGCGCCGCCTCGCCGCCACCGGTTGAGTGGCCGATATGGACTGCATTTCTGAGGTCGAGATGTTCGACCACGGCGGCGACATCGGCCGCGTAGTGATCCATGTCGTGACCGTCGCTGACCTGGGCGGAGCGGCCGTGGCCGCGTCGATCATGAGCGACGACGCGATAGCCCTGCCCGAGGAAATAGAGCATCTGGGTATCCCAGTCGTCCGCGCTCAGCGGCCAGCCGTGGTGAAAGACGATCGGCTGAGCGTCGCGCGGACCCCAGTCCTTGTAAAAAATCTCGACGTTGTCCTTGGTCGTAACAGTGCTCATGTTGTTGATCCTTTCAGATTGCGTGTTGCCTGGAATGGAGGGCTGAGAGGCAGCAGCCGGCAGGATTGGCAGAGCCGACAAAACCGTCGCGCCGAGGCCGAACAGCAGGAGGTCGCGGCGGACCGGATCGATAGGTTTGGAAAATGTCGTGCTCACCTGGCGGCTCCGTTGCTCAATGGGATTGACAGCACAATACGAGCAAGCATCAATGTCTCAAACGACATTAATCCCGGGATTTCGGCCATGCCCCGTCACGTGACATTTCTCGTCTATCCGGAGTTCGTGCTGCTCGATCTCAGCGGCCCGCTTGAGGTGCTGTCCAATGCCGGCGCGATATCGGGGAAGCCCTATGGCCTGCGGGTTGCGTCCGTTACAGGAGGATTGGTGCGCAGCACCTGCGGTGTGGAGGTTGCGACGGTAGCGCTTACGATCGAGGCGACCGACACGTTCATTGTCGTCGGCGGGCGGGAACCGCCGGAAGGGGTGTGGGTGAGCGAGATCGCGAATGCCGTTCGCGGCGTATCCGCGCAGGCCCGCCGCACCGCGAGCGTCTGCACGGGTGCTTTCCTGCTGGCGGAAAGCGGACTCCTGGACGGGCGCGCCGCGACGACCCATTGGTTCTACGCGCCGAAGCTGCAGGCCCGATATCCGACGCTTCAGGTCGATGGCGACCGCATCTTCACCAGCGATAATGGCGTGTGGACGTCGGCAGGCATGTCGGCAGGCATCGATATGACGCTCGCCCTCGTTGAGGAAGATCTCGGCAAGGAGACCGCGCAGGCGGTCGCGCGCATGCTTGTGGTCTACTACCGGCGACCGGGCGGTCAGTATCAGTTCTCATCGCTGCTCGACTTCGATCCCGGCTCCGATCGCATCCGCAAGGCGCTGAGCTACGCGCGGGAAAATCTGGCCGAAAACCTTTCGGTGGAGCGCCTCGCCGACGTCGCGCACCTGAGCGTCCGCCAGTTCGGGCGTGCCTTCTCCTCTTCCACCGGCATGACCCCGGCCAAGGCGGTCGAGCGGCTCCGCGTGGAGGCGGCGCGTCCCCTGGTCGAGGAGGGTCGGCTGTCCTTCGACGAGATCGGCCGTCTTGTCGGGTTCACCGATCCGGATCGCCTGGCCCAGAGCTTCATCCGGATCTTCGGGCACACGCCGCAGGAGATGCGGCGTATGGCCAGACAGGCTGCTGCTACAGAGCGGACGGCATGATCAACTGAAGTGTCGCATTGTCCCAACGTCTCGATAATTCGGTGTGCGTTTCGTTCGGGAAACGGCCGGATGTCGCTTGGCAGATGGGATGGTTGCCGCCTTCCCGGCAGCATCGAGAGTGCCATAAGTACGTGGTCAAACGAGCCACGAAGCGGAAAGGACGGCGAAATGAAGGATACGGCCTAACGTCGGTGTCGGCGCATATCTCTGGGCCTAGCACAGTGATGGATCGGAGGAGGATATTTTTGACTTTCGGGATCGCATTACCGAAAGCGTCGTGGCTATAGTCAAGCCGCACATCAAGAGGAGGTCGCCCGTTCACGCAGGGAGCGTCCGGACAGCATCGAGCCATATGACCTATCGAGGATGCCGGATCGCCGCCGGCTCTTTACAATCAAGCGGTTTAGGTGGAATCTCCCCAAACTAGTGCGCACAGGTCAGTTCGCTGCATCTTACGGACTTCCGTTTGTGAGCCCGCCATTCAGCACGGTGCATACGGCTGGCTTTCGCGGTCCGGGGGATCAAGCCAATGACGACAGCGTCCGACTCGCTTGGCGAAACCGAGTCCGTTGCGACGCGCGCACTACATGACCTGGAGCGACCCGATCGGGGATTGCAAACCGATGCTCGACCTCTCATCTCAGACGAACTGAGCTTAGCCCGCGAAAATAAGGCGACCGATCTTGAAAGAAGCTGGTGGTCTTGCGTCTGGTCGCACCGACCCAAACTCCTGTATCTGGGGCTTTTTGCTGCGGCCTACGTCTTGGGGGCCGGAGTTGCGCAGGCGCTCGCAATCGTACCTGGAACAGGCATTTCCATTTGGCCCCCGAGCGGGCTCTGCATTGCTACGCTTGTCTACACCTCCAGGTACACTTGGCCGTGGTGGCTGGTGGCAGGTTGTCTTGCTGAAATGTTCAGCAATTCCCTGTGGTTCTTCAGTCCGCTACCTGCGGCCTTCCTGATCTATACCGGCAACGCTCTTGAAGCGGTGGTCGGCGCATGGCTCGTGAACTGGGCGTGCGGGCGCCCGGTTCGGCTGGAAACCTTGCGTGAGGTTCTGGCACTGGTCGTGCTCGGCGCCGGAATTGCGCCGGTTGTAAGCGCGACGGTGGGAAGTGCGACACTCGCGTGGTTCGGGATAAAATCGCAAACCTTCACGGCGGCCTGGCCTCTATTCTGGCTCGGGGACGCGACCGGAGTCTTGATCGTGGCCCCACTGGCGCTGGTCGTGTTCCAGAACTGGGGCGGCAGGACCCAGCTCTCGGTCACACGTTGGATTGAAGCCTGCATCCTGGGGGTGATCTTTCTCGGTGTCGCCGCCCTTTCCCTCAGCGGTCATCTGGCCTCCGCCTACGTCGTCTTGCCACCGCTTCTTTGGGCCGCGGTCCGCTTCGAGTTCAAAGGGGCTGCCGTCGCCTTGACCCTCCTGGTCCTGATCACGGTGGTATTCACGATATCGGGCGCCAGCCAATTTGTCGGCGATCCTGAGTTCCAGAGGCAATTGCAGTACGCGCTGCAGCTTTTTTTGGCCATCTCGGCATTTTCCGTGCTCATCGTGGCCGCCATCTCCCGCCAGCACCAGCAGGCGGTGCTTACGTTGTCGCATAGTGAGCGGGAACTGCGAGAACTCGTCGACGTGGTCCCAGTTGCCATCGCGCGTCTGGCGCCCGATGGCAATCCGATGTTCTTCAACAAGCGCCTGATTGATTTTCTCGGACTGGGCATAACGGATCTGGAAGAGCCAGGTAGGAGCCGACTGGCGGCAGCCGTCGCGACCGCCGTCCACCCCGACGACGCGGCCGGGTATAAGGAAGCGCTCAACCACTCTCTCCTCACCGGTGAGCCCTTTTCCAGAAGATATCGCCTGCGTCGCGCGGACAGCCTGTATCGCTGGGTGGAAGACCGTATTGAGCCGCTGCGAGGTCAAGACGGAGCGATTCTGCATTGGTACGGGGTTTCTCTCGACATAGACGATCAGATGCGCCTTTACAGTGACATTAAGGAACGCGAATCGAAGATTCGGCGACTGGTCGATTCAGATATTATCGGGATCGTTATCTGGGACCTGGACGGACGGCTTATCGACGCCAATGATGCGTTTCTCCGCATGGTCCAGTACGACCGCGAGGATTTGCACGCCGGACTTCGGTGGTTCGATATGACTCCTCCGGAATGGCAAGAAGCGCATACGCGCGAAGAGGCTGAAGAGCTCAAGACGACGGGCAAGATGCAGCCCCGCGAGAAGGAGTATTTCAGGAAGGATGGCAGCCGGGTGCCTGTACTGATCGGGGCTGCTTGCTTCGAGGGAGACTCGGGGCAAGGGGTCGCCTACATTCTCGATTTGACCAAACGCAAGCGCGCGGAAGCGGCACAGTTGCGCGCGGAAGCGGCGCTGCGGCAAGCCTTCGACGGGCTCGCCAAGGCGGCACAGGCCGCCAGCCTCGCGGAGCTCTCGGCTTCGATCGCCCACGAGGTGACCCAGCCGCTGGCGGCTGCTGTGGCGAACTCTCATGCTTGCCAGCGTTGGCTCGCCGCAGACCCACCAAATCTCGAGCGGGCCCGAAAGTCGGCGGAGCGTACCATTAGCTCCGCGAAATCCGCCGCCGATGTCCTTAGCCGAATCCGTGCACTATTCAAACAATCCGTAGGGACGAGGGGCTCTACCGCGTTCAGCGGCGTTATCGCCGAAGCTTTGAAATTGGTGGCCGACGAAGCGGCGCGGCGGCGTGTCCGCATGGATATCGACATCGAAAGGGACCTTCCGCCCATCGCACTTGATCGCATCCAGATTCAGCAGGTCCTGGTCAACCTTATCCGCAACGGCATGGACGCGATGACCCCTGTCACGGGCGACCGAGTTCTGCTGATAAGGGTGCGATCGGTGGATGCTGTGATCCAGACCGAAATCAGCGACTGCGGCCCGGGCATCGAGTTTCCCGACAGAATATTCGAACCGTTCTTCACGACCAAAGAGCAGGGCATGGGCATGGGATTGGCGATCTGCCGTTCGATCATCGAATCGCACGGCGGACGCTTGTGGGCGGAGAAAAACGAGCCGAATGGAGCGACGTTCGTCTTCACATTGCCGGTCGAAGCGACGGCACCGCAATAACGACGGACGACCACACCGTAATCATCGCGGATAGCCTCCAACCTGGGACTCGTCGCAGCCACAGATCGAGGGCGTCCGCGCGCAGCCTGTTTCGGGGGGCAGTTATCTTTCCTCTCCCGCTTACCTCTGGGGGCGTTCTTTGGGGCGGCGATTGCGGGCGGGGGCTTTCTGTTTGGCTGTGATATCGTCGTTGAAGTTCTCCTGCTCCGGGTCACCGCTCATGTTGACAAGAGATAGGATGCAGACCGAGGGGCCGCGTATCCGCCTTGACGTCGGCGACGTTCAATTCCGGTTTTTGACGCTTTGCTCACCTCACCAAGACTGACGCCCGTGTGGCGGAGGAAGCTGCCGTCCTTCCTACGAGCGTCTTGCTGGAGACAATAGATAAGCGTCTGCACTTCGAGTCCCTTCAAGTTTCCGTCAAACGCAGCATGTGGTGCGATGGCAGGTCAAAGCCCGGGATTTTCAAGTTGTGATAGAAAACGTTCTCTCCGGTGTACCCAAACCAAAGTTTAGTTGTCGCCTCGTGACTGCTGGTTTAGCGTAAAATCATTACGAAAAACCCGAGTACTTGATCGGCTGCAAAGTAATACACTTGCGGCTGTGCTGTTCCGACTCGGGCGCAAATGAACAATCGCCTCAACAGGAGACAGTTCAATGTCAAGCCGCAAGTTGAAAACACTTCGAGAGGTCGGAGCAGCATTTCTGACTGGAGCAGTTATTCTTATTGGGCTCGGCGCGCCCGCCAATGCACAGCCAGCCGCCGATTTGTACAAAGATCCGGCCAATCCAGCACTGACCAAGGGCAACATGAAGCTTGACGTTTCAAGAGCGGCGCTCGTCGTTATCGATCCACAGAATGATTTCATGAGCCCCAAGGGGCTTGCTTGGTCCGTCGTGGGTGAGAGTGTCACCGAACATCAAGTTGTTCCCCACCTGGATCAGCTCTTCGCCGCCGCAAAACAGGCAGGAATGGTGGTCGCGATATCACCCCATCATTATTACCACTGGGATCACACCTGGAAGGTACAGGGTCCGCTCGAGATCTTTCAGCATGATGTCGGCGTCTTCGACCGGAAGGGTCCTTATACATTGGACGGCTTCGAGGGATCTGGCGCAGACTTCCTACCCGATTTCAAGAAGTATATCGAAGACGACAAAACGATCATTGCCTCGCCGCACAAGCTATACGGTCCCCAGCTAAACGACCTCTCCTTCCAGCTCCGCAAGCAGGGCGTCACTCAGATAATTCTCGCAGGAATGCTTGCGAACATGTGTGTTGAATCACACCTTCGCGAATTCCTCGAAGAGGGATTTGAAGTAGCGGTCATACGAGACGCGATAGCCGCAACTAAACTGCCTGAGGGCGATGGCTATCAGGCGGCGCTGGTCAATTTCCGATATATGGCGAACGGACTTTGGACCACCGATGATGCCGTAAAGATGATGATCACGCAATGAGGCATGGCCGTCCCGGGGCAGCCGGTCCGGCTGCCCGTCCCGATGGCATCGAGTCCGGGAGCTCGACAGTCGCTTCCCACCGCCCCCTGTACCCGCCTGGCTGCCTGGAAGGATGGCAATGGGGGCGAAACAATCATGTTCGATTTGCATGATCATTCGGCCTCATCGACATCCTCTTCTTGGGTAGCTCGCTTGGCAATCAGTCGCCTCAGTAGGGGGCCTGCCGAGGCACTTTCGTCCTTGGAAGCTGCGTTAAACGCCCATTGCGACGGTGGGTGCTCTCGAGGTGTGACGATGGTAGAAAATCCGCATCGCACAAGTGCAGCGAGTTGATCCGGCAGGACGTGGCCAATAGCCCGAATATCGCCTTTGAAGCCATACTTCTCGCGCAGCGTTCGAGCAACGGTGAAACCGCGACCGTCCCTGAACTTCGGAAAAGCCACCACGACTAGATCGACGCGATCAAGGAACGGAGCGACCTCGTCGGCGGTTGTCCCTTCGCCAACGTACGCACCAAGCGGACTTATCGCCGGTGGCTCGGCTCCCCAGGCTGTCAGGCTCTCGATCGAAAGCACGAAGTTAGGACCTACCTTACCGTCGCCTTCGCAATCGGGATAGGTCCATCTGTCGTCGAGGATCTGACCCGCACTATCGATGAGCGCCATACACGGCCTCCTTGAATGGCGCGGCTCCGAGGCGCCTGTAAGTCTCGATGAATGCCTCTGTCTCTGCACGATGGGCGATATAGGCATCGACGATCGCTTCGATTGCCTCGGGCACCTTTTCCGCCGGTACCGCCGGACCGATTATACTCCCGATCGAGGCCTCTTCGTCTGCCGAACCGCCGAGCGTGATTTGGTAGACTTCCTCACCGTTCTTATCGACGCCGAGCAAGCCGATCTGGGCCACATGGTGATGGCCGCAGGCGTTGATGCAACCCGAGATATTCAGATCCAGCGGTCCGATTTGCTCCTGCCTCTCCGGATCTGCGAAACGTTCGGCGATCTTCTGCGCGATCGGGATCGAGCGCGCAGTCGCCAGGCTGCAATAGTCCATCCCGGGGCAGGCGATGATATCGGTGACGAGACCAACATTGCCCGATGCCAGTCCACCTTCCACGAGGGTCTGCCAAAGCTCGTGAAGTTGATCCTGTCGCACATGGGGCAAAACCACGTTCTGGTCATGGGATACGCGAATTTCCCCGAAAGAGAACCGATCGGCTGCTTCGGCAATCAGGTCCATCTCGTCGGCGCTGACGTCGCCAGAAATCCCCCCGACCGGTTTCAGCGAGATGACCGCGGACACGTAACCTCTCTTCTGGTGAGGATGGGTGTTTGTCCGAAACCAGGCGCGGAAGGCGCGATCTATACGCTTTGCGTTCTCAAGCACGGGACTCGTCAACGGCAACGGCTCGAAAGGCGGCTCGCTGAAACGAGCGGCTATCGTCGAGATGACGTCTTCCTCGAGAACATTGTAGTTGTTTGCCATACCGGCGAACTCGTCCTCGATCATGCTGATGAAGTTTTCGGGCTTCATCTCGCGAAGTAAAATCTTGACGCGCGCCTTGTAGATATTGTCGCGTCGGCCGAGGGCGTTATAGACCCGCAAAATGGCTTCGACATATCGCAACAACTCGCGCACCGGCAGCCAGTCACGGACTTTGGTGCCGACAACAGGCGTGCGGCCCAGACCGCCGCCAGCATAAATCGTAAAGCCCGGTTCGCCCGTCCGGCTGCGACTAGCAAGAATCCCGATGTCATGGACCCGTACCGCCGCCCGATCTTGCGGGCTGCCAGTAATGGCAATCTTGAATTTGCGCGGGAGATACGTGAATTCAGGATGATCGGTCGACCATTGCCGAAGGATCTCTGCAAATAGCCGAGGATCAACCACTTCCTCGGCGGCCGCCCCTGCGAAATGGTCTGTTGTCACGTTGCGGACGCAGTTGCCGCTAGTCTGGATCGCATGCAAATCCGCTTCAGCGAGAACAGCCAGAATTTCTGGCGCGTCGGCGAGTCGAGCCCAATTGAACTGGATGTTCTGGCGTGTGGTGAAATGTCCGTAACCCCGGTCGTAGTAGCGCGCTATATAGGCGAGCTGACGCATTTGCGATGCGCTGAGAACGCCGTAGGGAAGGGCAACCCGCAGCATATAGCCGTGGAGTTGGAGATAGAGGCCGTTCATCAGCCGGAGCGGCTTGAATTCCTCTTCGGTAAGTTCCCCGCTGATACGCCGCTGAACCTGCCGCCGGAATTGCTCGGCCCGATCCCGCAGGAACTGCCGATCATATTCGTCATAGCGATAGATCCCGGCAAAGGGCGATCTCGATGTGGTTGAAGGCGGCTCTGGCAATGGCCGGGGAGCCCATCGCTCCTGCGGGGGCGTGGCAGCAAGGTCGGCTCGCACGCTCGGGCCAATCTCCCTCAATCGCTCACGTCTGGCCACCAGAACGGGCTTACCTCCGACCTCATTGACGGGGATCGACCTGATATCGACCGCCACACTGCGGGCGCTGTTCTGCAGCTTGTCAACCTGGCCACAAATGTCCTCATCCGAAAGGACCGCAGCATTGTCGAGCCGTTCGCTCCAGCCTCCATTTGAAGTATGCCAGACAACGACGCCATCGGTTAAGCGATTTGCTGTGATTACACTTCGAGGCATTGACTACTCCTGAACTGTCCGGACATCAGGCAACCTTCTTGACAGCGACCCAGCCGAGATCGCCGCCGACGTCGAGAAGCGCGGCAACAAGGGCTCGCATGTGGTTTTCGCTATGAAAGGGAGTGGGCGTGATGCGCAGTCGCTCTTGTCCGCGCGCGACCGTCGGGTAGTTGATCGGCTGAACGTAAATGCTGTGTTCATCCAGCAAGCGTTCACTGATCCGGCGGCACAGGTGCGCGTCACCGACGATCACCGGAAGGATGTGACTCGGGCTGTCGAGCAGCGGCAGCCCGCCGTCGACGAGCATCGCCTTCAATTTCCCGGCATTCGCAGCTTGCTTTGCCCGGTCTTCCGGATGCGCCCTGACGTGCTGAATAGCGGCCAGGGCACCTGCTGCCAGATGAGGGCAGAGCGAAGTCGTGAAAATGAAACTGTCCGCCATGCTGCGGATGATATCGATCAGGAGTGCGGGGCCGGCGACGTAACCGCCGATAACGCCGAACGCCTTGGCAAGCGTTCCTTCGATCACCGTGAGACGATGGGCGAGTCCCTCTCGATCGGCAATGCCGCCGCCATCCGGACCATAGAGGCCAACTGCGTGCACTTCATCAAGATAGGTGATGGCACCGTGCTTCTCAGCGACGTCGCAGATCGCCGCAATCGGAGCGATGTCGCCGTCCATGCTGTAGACGCTCTCGAAAGCGACGATCTTCGGGCGGTTCGGATCAACGGCGCTCATCAGCTCGTCCAGATGCGCGACATCGTTGTGTCGGAAGATGAAGCGCTCTGCGCCTGATCGGCGGATGCCTGCGATCATCGAGTTATGGTTCAGAGCGTCGGAAAAAATGGCGCAGTCCGGCAAAACGCGGCCAAGCGTACCCAGGGCAGCAAGATTGGAGATCCAGCCTGAGGTGAAGATCAGCGCGGCTTCCTTGCCATGCAGGTCAGCAAGCTCAGTCTCAAGGGCGACGTGCTGGCGATTGGTCCCGGAAATGTTGCGCGTACCGCCTGTGCCGGCCCCTGATAGATCGATTGCACTGTGCATGGCGTGCAAGACATCAGGGTGCTGGCCCATGCCCAGATAGTCATTGCTGCACCAAACTGTCACCCGCTGCGTTGTGCCATCAGGCCGATGGCGCAGCGCTGTCGGGAATTCACCTGCAATGCGCTCGAGCTCCGCGAACGTCCGATAGCGACCATCGAGCTTCATTTCCGAAAGAAGGGCGTGGAATCTCTCGTTATAATCCATGGGGCGCACACCTGAGTTGTCCGGGATGGAGAGCCGGATATTGCCGTACATGTTTCATCAATGTATGTCTATGATCCATACATTACAAGAGTTGCCAGGACGGCTCCAAAAACACACCACGCTATACCGCGATATCTCTTGACCCGGCCAGGAGGCTTCGCCCCGCTGAATTCGACCTTCACCGGGTCAGAAAAGCTCGGTTTTCGGCGCATCATCGCCCTTGGAGCGGATGTGCGACCACACCAGCCTTATCGGGGCGCTCTATTTCGCTAGCCTTTGTCCAGGTTTTCTCGAATCGAGGGTGCCGCTGCCCTCCATGCCGCCACGAAGGCTGCAGCGATGTCGCGTATTTCTCGCGGGTTTCGTCCGGGCCTGTAGAGATTGCCCCCAATCCCAAAGCCGCTTGCGCCTGCGGCGACCCAGCCCGCCACGACGTCAGGCGTGATGCCGCCTGTCGGCAGCAACGGGATCGTGTCGGCAAACACGGCACGCCATGCCTTCAGAACCGGCGGCGAGATCGCTTCGGCGGGGAATACTTTCAAGCCGTCGGCACCAGCTTCAAGCGCCGCAAAGCCTTCCGTGGGGGTGAATACGCCAGGAAAACAGGCCATTTTGTGTTCGCGTGCCGATCGCACTACGGCGGTATCCGCGTGAGGCATGACAATCAGCCTTCCGCCCGCGTCGCGAACGCGGGCGACATCGGCAGGCTTCATGACGGTTCCGGCTCCAATGAGAGCCTCGTCTCCGAAGCGCCGCGCGATGCGCTCGATGCTGTTAAGCGGGTCCGGCGAGTTAAGCGGGACCTCGATCAGGCGAAAACCGGCCTCAACGAGCACGGCGGTGACATCCTCAATCTCTTCCGGCGTGATCCAGCGCAGCACTGCGATCAGCGGACACGCTTCGAGAGCCGATGCAAGCGTGAGGGGCTCAGCCGCTGTCGTTAGGTGTTCGGGCATTGTATGGTTCCTTCCGATCCTGCCATACAGATGTTTCGAGCTTGGGCCAATCGCTGCCTCCTAGGCATCACACGCGGCACATTTCGTCGCAGTTTGCCTATATTTCTGGATTCAACGCACCGCATATTGTATGGCGATTGGCCATACTTAAAAGACGGATATGTCTTTGTCCAGAGTCTCAACGGAAGCGAGTTCGGAATGCATGGGATAATAACGCAGGACGAGCGACAGGCAGTCGTCATTCCAGGCTACGACGAGCAGATCGTCCGCTGGTTCACGTTGGCTACGGTCATTTGGGCGCTCGTCGGCCTGTCGGCAGGGCTTCTGGTTGCCCTCCAGTTGACGTTCCCGTCCTTAAACTTCTCGGAATACGCGACCTTCGGGCGGCTCCGTCCGGTTCACGTGTCGGGTGTCGTGCTCGCTTTCGCCGGCAATGCGCTGCTCGCGACTTCTCTCTATGTCGTCCAAAGGACGTGCCAGGTCGGGCTGTGGGGCGGTCGCCAGCTCTCGATGCTCCTGTTCTTTGGCTACCAGCTCGTCCTCGTCCTGGCATTGACTGGCTATCCACTTGGCATCACACAGAGCAAGGAATATGCCGAGCCGGAATGGTATGCCGACCTGCTGCTTCTCGCTGTATGGCTGACCTATCTTGCAATCTTTACCGGCACACTCGCTCGGCGCCGTGAACCGCACATCTATGTGGCGAACTGGTTCTATCTCGCCTTCATCATCACTGTCGCAGTCCTGCACATCGTCAACAACCTGGCTATTCCGGTCTCCTTCGTCGGAACCAAGAGCTATTCGCAATTTGCCGGGGTCCAGGATGCGCTGATCCAGTGGTGGTACGGCCACAACATGATCGGCTTCTTCCTGACGGCCGGCTTCATCGGGATGATGTACTATTTCGTTCCGAAGCAGGCAGAGCGGCCGATCTATTCCTATCGACTCTCGATCGTGCACTTCTGGGCACTGATCTTCCTCTATATCTGGGCTGGCCCGCATCACCTCCACTACAGCGCACTGCCCGATTGGGCGCAGACGCTGGGCATGGCGTTTTCGATCATGCTTTGGATCCCTTCCTGGGGCGGCATGATCAACGGCATCATGACCCTGTCGGGTGCGTGGGGAAAGCTGCGCAGCGACCCGATCCTGCGCTTCCTCGTCGTCGCGGTCGCCTTCTATGGCATGGCGACTTTCGAGGGGCCGCTGATGTCCATCAAGGCCGTCAATGCGCTCAGTCACTATACGGACTGGACGGTCGGTCATGTTCATTCCGGCGCGCTCGGCTGGGTGGCCTTCATGGTCTTCGGCTCGATCTATTATCTGGTGCCGCGCCTTTGGCGCTCGCCACTTTGGTCGCACCGGCTCGTCGAGTGGCATTTCTGGATCGCGACGATCGGCATCGTTCTCTACATCACCGCGATGTGGGTGGCCGGTATCGCGCAGGGTCTGATGTGGCGGGCCTACGACCAGTTCGGCTTCCTTCAATATTCCTTCGCCGACAGCGTCGCGATGCTGCACCCCTATTATCTCGTGCGCGCACTTGGTGGATTGCTCTACCTGCTCGGCGCTCTGCTGATGGCCTTCAACGTCTTCATGACAATCGCCGCCTCCAGGAGCCGACGCGCAAATCTCCGCCAGTCTGAGCGGCCCGGTATCGATTCAATGCGCCCTTCCGTTTCGGAAGGTTAAGCCCGCCCCCTCTGTTCAAGCTGAAAGACGTCGCTTCGCAATGGCAAATGCACCTGAAACAAAAGTCACCCACGGAACGATCGAACGCTCGACGACATTGCTGTTCGTCCTGAGTTTTCTGGTCGTCGCGATCGGCGGCCTGGTCGAGGTCGTGCCGCTCTTCCGTCTTGATGAAACTATCAAGCCGGTAACGGGGGTTCGCCCCTACACGCCGCTCGAGCAACTCGGCCGCAACATCTATACGCGCGAGGGGTGCTACACCTGTCACAGCCAGCAGGTCCGGCCCTTCCGTGACGAGGTCGAGCGTTACGGGCATTATTCGATCGCCGCCGAGAGCATGTACGACCATCCCTTCCTCTGGGGCTCGAAGCGCACCGGACCCGATCTTGCGCGGGTCGGCGGCAAATATTCCAACGCCTGGCATGTGGCGCACATCATCAATCCGCGCGACGTCGTGCCGGTGTCGGTCATGCCCGCTTACCCGTTCCTGTGGGACCGCGATCTCAAATACGACGATATCTCGGATCACCTGCGGGCGCTCCGTAAGGTCGACGTGCCCTACTCGAGCGAGGGGATCATCGACGCTGCCGATGACATCCGCGCGCAGGCGACGGGGGAGGGCACCGAAGGGCTTCTCGCCCGCTATCCAGGCGCCAAGCTTGGCGACTTCGACGGCCGGCCCGACCGCACCACGGAGATGGATGCCCTGATCGCCTATCTGCAGGTGCTCGGCACCATGGTCGACTTCTCGGATGTCCGCCTGGACAAGCCGAAGGAGTAACGCATGTCGCAGTTCATCATCAGCATAGTTGTCGATGGCTGGCTCGTCATCGCCTGCTTCCTGTTCACCGCGATCGTCTGGAACGCCTTCAGCCCGTCTGCTCGATCTCAAATGGAACGGCACGCCCGTATCCCGTTCAAGGATGAAGGAGGCACACGATGAGCGTTCAGGAGCGCGATCCGCTGACCGGCCAGGTCACGACAGGACACGAATGGGATGGGATCAAGGAACTCAGAACCCCCATCCCGAACTGGTGGCTGATCACCTTCATCGTCACATGGGTTCTGTCGATCGGATACCTGGTGCTGTATCCGTCCTTCGCGACGACGAAGAGCTATGCCCCGGGCATCCTCGGATGGTCCAGCAGGAACGACTTGAGCGAGGCGACGCAGCAGGCCCGCGATATGCAATCCGCGTGGCGCAACCAGATCCTCGCCACGCCCCTGGAGCAGATTGAGGACAATGAAGAGTTGCGCCGGTTCGCCGTTGCGGGTGGGGTGGCCGCCTTCAACGAGAATTGCGCAGCCTGCCACGGGGTGGGAGCCGTCGGACAAATCGGCCAGTTTCCATCGCTGATCGATGACGACTGGCTTTGGGGCGGCACGATCACAGACATCCACACGACCATCCGGCATGGAATTCGCACCGCAAGCGACGATGCGCGGGCAAGTGAGATGCCTGCGTTCGGCGACGTTATGACCGGTGAAGAAATTGTCGCGACGGCCGACTACGTGCTCAGCCTCTCCGATCGCAGCCTTGACGCCATGAGGGCGAGCATGCCGGGAGCGGCGCTTTTCGCGGACAATTGCGAGTCCTGCCACGGTGCGGGTGGTGAAGGGAACCGTGAGTTCGGCGCTCCGCGATTGAACGATGCGATCTGGCTCTATGGCGGAACGCGTGACGCCGTCATTCGTCAGATCACGCAGCCGAAAATGGGCCAGATGCCCACATGGGAGAGCCGCCTGGACGAAGGAACCATCCGGATGCTCGCCGTCTATGTCCACACACTCGGTGGCGGAGAAAAGTAATGGCGACCACGACGATCCTCGACACCGTTTCCCCGCGCAAGCCGGCGCGCTTGGCTATCCCGCAAACCGTGCGCGGCCGTTACCGCACGATCAAGACCGTCGTGGCCGCTATTTTGCTGACGTTCTACTTCGTCACGCCCTGGATCCGATGGGATCGCGGGCCGCAGTTGCCCGATCAGGCGGTCCTGTTCGATCTTCCCGGAAGGCGGCTGTTCCTCTTCGGACTGGAGTTCTGGCCGCAGGACCTGCCGATCGCCGTCGGCGTTCTCATCCTCGGCGCCTTTGGCCTGTTCGGCGCGACGACGCTTGCCGGTCGCGTGTGGTGCGGATTCACCTGCCCGCAGACGGTCTGGACCGACCTCTTCTTCACGATCGAACGGCTCTGCGAGCGCCTGTTCGGCAAGGATACGCTTCTGTCGAACGTGGCAAAGGCCATTGTGCAGGTCACGCTCGCCATCGCGACCGCGATCGGTTTTGCCGCGTACTTCAACGATGCGCTGACCTTTCCTCACGCTCTGGTCACCGGCGCAGCGCCGATGGGAGCCTACATAGCCGTTGGGGTCCTGACACTCACCACGTGGCTGTTTGCGGCCTACGCCAAGGAACGGGTGTGCCTGCACATGTGCCCGTGGCCCCGCTTTCAGGCCGCGCTGCTCGACAAGGACAGCCTCGTCGTTACCTATCAGAGATGGCGGGGCGAGCCGCGTGGCAAGAAGAAGGTGCCGTTGCGCTCGACGCTGACGGATCTCTCCGCACTTGTGCGCGAGGCCAGCTCGTTCGACGCCGGGCGAGGGGACTGCATCGACTGCCAGCGCTGCGTCAATGTCTGCCCGACGGGGATCGATATTCGTGACGGTTTGCAGATGGGGTGCATTGGCTGCGGGCTCTGCATCGACGCCTGCGACGATGTGATGGCCAGGATCGGCCGGCCGGCCGGGCTAATTCGTTTCGACGTCGAAGGTTCCGACAGTGCCGGATCGTTTCAAAAGCCGACGGTTCGATTCCTTCGGCCCAAGACCCTCCTTTACGCCATCCTGTGCCTGGTCGCGCTCGGATCGAGCGTATTCGGGACCCTTCGCATGAAAAGTGTGCTTGTCGATATCGATCCGCAACGTGGCCAGCCCTTCGTGCAGTTGTCGGATGGCTCTGTGCGTAACGATTTCAGTTTCCGGCTCGCCCATCGTCTTCCCACGCTGGATCGCATTGCCATTCACGCCGAGGGACTTCCTGGAGCGACGCTACGCTTTGCCGACGCGCAAACCGGACATGAAGCGGTCCATCTGGCCGTGCCGGGAAACCGCCGGATCAGTGACCGGCTGTTCATCACGGCAGCACCCAGACGGGGCCCTTCGGGGCGCACGAACATCCGCATCGTCGTTACCAATGCGGCGAACGGGGCGACACTCGAAGAAGTCGAAACCTACTTCTGGGGGCCAGCGCGATGATACCAAGGACGTTCGTCTCCGGTAGGAAGGATCTCTGGATACCCGGCTGTTTCATTTTTTTCTTCATCCTCCTTGCTGGGTTTGAGGTGTGGTTTGTCGCTCTGGCAAACAGGAGTTTCACCGGCGTGGTCACGGACAACGCCTACGCCATCGGATTGAACTACAATGAGGTTCTGGCACAGCGCGAAGCAGAAAAGCGCCTCGGCTGGAAGACCACGCTTTCCTTCGACGAGGGAGAAAAGCTGGGTGGCCGGCTGACGCTGCGCGTCCACGACGCGGACGGACAGCTTCTAATCGCCGACGAGGTGCGCGCGACTGCCGAACGGATGAGCCGGTTCCCGCAGATTCAAGCCGTCCAGTACGACCGTCAACCGAATGGTGACTATGTCGCCGATCTCTCGGTCCCGCTGGCAGGCCGCTGGTTCATCCGGGCGCGGATCGCGCGTGGCGGACAGACGGTTCACATCATTGAAGAGGTCGATGTCCGTCCATGACCGCGCGACCAAACATTGCACTGAACAGCATGCCGCCAACGCCGCCGCCGGCACTTCTGTCAGCGCTCGCCGCGTCGAGAACGGGAAGTGCACAGCAACTCGATCTTCTTGTCGAGGGCGTTCATTGTGCGAATTGCATTCGTAAGATTGAAACGCGTCTGGCGAGCGACCCGGCGATCACCCGCGCCCGCGTCAACCTCACCCTGCGGCGCCTTTCCGTCGAATGGGTCGGGGGCCCCGACCATGCCGAAGTCATCGGCAAGACCGTTCGCGATCTCGGCTATGCAGTCGCACCCTACGACGCCGGGTCGCTGAGTGCCTCTCACCATCGAACCGGTCGCGAGCTTCTGCGTTGCCTGGCGATTGCGGGATTCGCGTCCTCGAACGTCATGATGCTCGCCTGGGCGGTATGGGCCGGTCAGGCGCAAGGCATGTCGGCAAGCACACAAGCGTTCTTCAATTGGTTGTCCGCCCTGGTCGCCGTACCCGCGCTCGCTGTTGCTGGTCGCCCGTTCTACCGCTCTGCTTTCGCGGCACTGAAGGCCGGCCTCACCAATATCGACGTCCCGATCGTCGCCGCTCTCGTGCTCGCAACCGCAATCAGCCTGATGGAGCTCTTCCGGCACAATGCGCATGTCTATTTCGACAGCGCGTCAATGCTCCTCTTCGTCCTTCTGATCGGCCGCTATCTCGATTTCCGTGTCCGGGCGAGGTCACGGGAAGCGATTGAGCGCCTCGCCATGATGCGGACCGAGCACGCCAAGATCCTGCGCGCGGATGGACAATCGGCTGTCGTGCCCGCTGCTTCGGTCGAGCCGGGAATGCTGGTGGTCGTAGAGGCCGGTGAAACGGTGCCTGTGGATGGCCGGGTCGTGAGCGGGGAGACGACGCTCGACCGATCCGCCGTGACGGGGGAAACGCTGCCGGAGCAGGTCGGTCCGGGAGATGACGTTCTGGCAGGTAGTATCAATGGTCCGACCCCTCTACACATCCGGGCCGTCAAGCCCGTTGCCGAGAGCTACCTTTCGGAAATCCTCCGTCTGGTCGAGCAGGCGCAGCTTCAGAAGGGACGCGCCGCCACAATGGCCGATCGGCTGGCCGCACTTTGGACACCGCTCGTCCATGTGGTCGCGTTCCTGACCCTGTTGGGCTGGTGGCTCATCGGGGCCGACCCGCCGACCGCGTTGTTGCATGCGGTCACGGTCCTGATCATTGCCTGCCCCTGTGCGATCGGGCTCGCCATTCCAGCGGTGCAGGTTGCCGCGATCGGCGGATTGCTTCGGCGCGGCATACTCGTTCGCTCGGGCGACGCGCTCGACAGGCTGGCAACGATCGATCGCGTCGTCGTTGACAAGACCGGCACATTGACCGACGGGCGGCCGGATCTTGTGTCCATTCCCGCGGATCCTGCTGCTCGGCATCTCGCCGCTGCACTGGCCTGGGTGAGTATGCATCCCTTTGCGCGGGCGATATCACGCCGGTTGGGACGGGGCACCCCAGTCGAAAACCCGGTTGAAACGCCCGGAGCCGGCGTCTCCGGTTTCGTCGATGGCGAGCCGGCTCGGCTCGGCAGCGCCGTCTTCTGCGGCATCCAAAATGAGGCGGCCGATGGAGCGAGCGAGGTCTGGGTGGCTTCCCGATCCAACGCACCGGCGAGATTCGCTTTCGCCGACAAGGTTCGCGTCGATGCAATCGAAACCCTCGACCATTTCCGCAGGGTCGGCCTTCCGATCAGTATTCTCTCCGGGGATCGTATTAGCGCGGTCGAGCGATGCGCCGATGAACTCGCCATAGAGGATCGCCGTGGCGGGCTGAAGCCTGCCGAGAAGGCAGCCTTGCTGACCGACTGGAAGGTAAAGGGGGCAAGGCCTCTCATGGTCGGCGATGGCCTCAACGACGCACCGGCGCTCGCCGCGGCTCACGTCTCCGCCAGCTTCGGTCATGGTGTGCCGGCAACGCAGGTGGCGGCCGACTTCGTGCTTCCGGCTGAAACGCTGTCTTCGATGATCGTCGCGCACCGCACAGCCTTGAAAGCAGCGGGCATCGTCCGGCAGAACCTCATCTTTGCTGCGGCCTATAACCTTGCGCTCATCCCGATCGCTGTGCTGGGCCTGGCCTCTCCGCTGATTGCCGCTGCCGCCATGTCGGCCAGTTCGATCGTCGTAACCTTGAACGCGCTTCGCGCGCAGCCACCCCGTATCGGAACCGTGCGATGAGCCCGCTTCTGTTCCTCATTCCCATAGCCCTGACACTCGGCTCGCTCGGTGTCCTGGCATTCCTATGGTCCCTCCGTAACGGCCAATACGACGATCTCGATGGTGCCGCCGAGCGGATCTTCCTCGACAATGACAAACCGGAGACATTTCATGGCGCATGAGGAATTCATTCGATCGGCAAAAAGGCGCAAGGCCTTCGCGCTGTTTCTGACGACCGGCCTCGCCGCAGTCTTCGGGTGGCTCTATGCGGGGCTGGCCGGGGCATTCTGGGCCTTCGCGGCCTGGATTGCCTTCGTCGTGCTGCCGCGCACGACCGGAATGCGGCCCTTGGGCTTCATCTACCGCAACTTCTTCGTCCCGCAGCAACTGCCGTGGACGATGGTCAATGTCGTTCTCGCAATCCTCGTCGGCAGCATGCAGTTCGGCATCGCCGTCGCGTTTTACGCGGCGCTGATCGGCGTGCCAATCGTCGTCCTTACGCTGATCGTCACAGTCATGGAGCCGGACGTCGAAGCGGAGCCGATTCCGCTGCCCGCAAGGGTCAACTCTCAAGCGCCCGACGGCAAGTAAATCGCGTGGCTCCTGCAGACGGGAGCCACAACGTCCAACATGAATGAAGTTCATAGTAAAGCAGAGAAAGATCGGCAATGGAATCCGGCACGAACAGGGAAATTGCCTCCCTGATAGATCATACCATCCTGAGTGCGAATGCTCGGACAGAGGACATCGAACGATACTGCTGTGAGGCGATTACCCATGGATTCTGTTCGGTCGTGGTCAATCCGATCCACGTCGCGCGAGTCGCAGGGGCGCTTCAAGGAACAAGGATTCGAACAGCGACGGTGATCGGATTCCCGCTTGGCGCGAACCTCACGTCGCTCAAGACCCAAGAGACGGACGTTGCTCTACGGCAAGGCGCCGACGAGATCGACGTCGTCATAGATCTCGGGGCAATGGCAGACGGACGTTATAAGGATGTTGAGACCGAGCTTTCAGAAGTTCGCAAAATATCCGCCGGCAAAATCCTAAAGGTCATCATCGAGGCCTGCCTCCTTACCGATGAGGGCAAGATTGCTGCCTCGAGCATCGCCGCTGCGGTTGGCGCCGATTTCATCAAGACATCGACCGGGTCTTCGACCGGAGGTGCCACCGTCGAAGACGTAGCCCTCATTCGCAGAACAGTCGGTCCGAATATCGGTGTCAAGGCATCAGGCGGCATCCGGACCCGATCAGTTGCCCTTCAGATGCTCGACGCTGGCGCCACCCGTATCGGCACAAGCGCCGGCCCACTCTTGCTGCAACACTAGCTCGGTCGATAAAGATGCCAGTTTCTCCTCCTATGCCGCAACAAACGCCACTAAGCGCCAACTTCTCGTCCGGCCCTTGCAAGAAACGTCCTGGCTGGTCTCTCATGGCACTTCAGGAGGCGGTGCTGGGGCGATCACACCGATCGGCGGCCGGAAAGGCGAAGTTGCGGGAGGTGATCGATCTCACACGCGAACTACTCGCGATACCGGATGACTACCGGATCGCGGTCGTGCCGGGATCCGATACCGGGGCGGTCGAGATGGCGTTATGGAATCTCCTCGGACCCCGCGGCGTCGATGTCTTCGCCTGGGAAAGCTTCGGTGCCGACTGGGTAACCGATGTCGCCAAAGAACTGGAACTCGAAAACCGGCGCGTGTTCGACGCTCCCTATGGCGAGTTGCCTGACCTGACCCAGGCATCGCCCGACCGCGACATTGTCTTTGCCTGGAATGGGACGACTTCCGGCGTGTGTGTTCCGAACGCCGACTGGATCGCCGACGACCGGACTGGTCTCACGATCTGCGACGCGACGTCGGCAGCATTCGCCATGGATCTCCCTTGGGCGAAGCTCGACGTGACGACATGGTCCTGGCAGAAAGTTCTCGGCGGCGAAGGGGCGCACGGAATGATCGTTCTCAGCCCGAGAGCGATCGAGAGGCTCATCGATCATGTGCCGGTTTGGCCGATGCCCAAGCTCTTTCGGATGGTCGGTCGTGGCTTGGTGACTGAAGGTCTTTTTGCCGGGGAGACGATCAACACCCCTTCACTTCTCGCTGTTGAGGATGCGATCGACGGCCTTCGGTGGGCTCGCGACATCGGTGGCCTGTCAGCGCTGAAGGCACGCTGCCAAGCCAACTTCGACCAGGCATCGGACTGGGTCAGCCGAAACGGGTGGTGCGATTTCCTCGCGAACCGAGCCGAAATTCGCTCCAAGACATCGATTTGTCTCAAGATCATCGATCCAACATTCAAAGATAGGCGTGAACAGCAAGAGAAAATCGCTGGCGCTGTGGTTGCGCTCTTGGCCGAGAAAAAGGCTGCCTTCGACGTAGGTTCCTATCGGACGGCACCGCCCGGTTTTCGGTTCTGGGCGGGTGCAACTGTGGAGACCCCGGATCTTGCCCTGGCCCTTGAATGGCTAACCTGGGCCTACTTCGAATCCTTGAAGGCGGTGGCCTGATGGCAAATACGGCATCGGTGCAGCGCAAAGAGGGGCCTGATCATCTTTTTCCCTGTTTCCGCAGGGCGGATGTGGCGTTCACGCACGGGGAGGGCGCCTGGCTCTATGGCGCGGACGGGATTCGATATCTCGACTTCGCCACCGGCATTGCAGTGACGGGCCTGGGGCACTCGCATCCGGATCTGGTGAACCTCCTCTTTCGTCAGGGGGCCAGGCTATGGCACGTTTCCAACGCCATGCGTATACCGGAACAGGAGGCGCTTGCCCGCCTCCTGTGCGAGACAACGTTCGCAGATCGTGTGTTCTTCTGCAATTCCGGCGCGGAAGCAGTCGAGACTGCGATAAAGACAGCGCGCCGGTTCCACTTCGTCGCTGGGGCTCCGGAACGCTATCGGATCGCGACCATGGAGGGAGCCTTTCATGGCCGCACCTTGGCTACCATTGCCGCCGGTGGCCGCGAGAAATATCTCGAAGGCTTCGGTCCTCCGACGCCGGGATTCCACGTCGTTCGTTTCGGCGACATCGACTCTCTGGATGCCGCTTGTGGTCCGGAGACTGCAGCTATCCTGCTCGAGCCCATTCAAGGAGAAAGTGGCGTCCGGCGGTTGAGCGCCGAGGATCTCGCGCGAGTTCGCGATATCTGCAACCGCCGTGGCGTGCTGCTGATTTTCGATGAGGTCCAGACCGGGATAGGACGAACTGGGCACCTTTTCGCATATCAGGATGCCGGCGTTGCACCGGACCTTCTCGCGACAGCCAAAGGCTTGGGTAACGGCTTTCCCCTTGGAGCTTGTCTCGCCACGGAAAGAGTTGCTGCCAGTATGACTCCGGGAACGCACGGGAGCACCTTTGGAGGTAATCCCCTGGCAATGGTGATTGCACACAAGGTGGTCGAGATCATCTCAAACGAAGCGTTTCTTAAGGATGTGCGCCGCAGGGCCGCCCGTTTATTCGCCGGCCTCGAAAAGATCGTCGCAACCTATGGCGATGTTTTTGCGGAGGTGCGTGGCCACGGTTTTCTGCTCGGTCTGCGCTGCGTTGTTCCAGTGGAATTCGCTGCGACAGTCGCGCGTGCAAATGGGCTTCTGTCCGTAACCGCAGGAGACAATGTGCTGCGGCTATTACCACCTTTAATCCTGTCGGACGCAGAAATTGATCAAGGATTAGCGCGGCTTCAAGAGGTCGGTCGATCGTTGACTCGTTAGAAAAAAGCAATCCGCGCTTTCAATCCTAGCCCATACATGGTACCAGAAATGTATGCTAATTGTGCATACATTTTGAGGATCCCCCATGTGGAAACCAAGGCTGATCGAGGCGGCTCGGATGAAGTATTTGGGCATTGTCGAGGCGTTGGAAGCAGATATCCGGACAGGTCGCGTGATGCGCGGCGATCGTTTGCCGGCTCAACGAGCCATAGCGGAAGCGTTGGGCGTCGATCTGACCACCGTGACACGCGCCTTCAACGAGGCTCGGCGGCGAGGGCTCGTAGCAGCGCAGGCGGGTCGAGGGACCTTCATTAGCGAGAGAATTGATGACGGAGTCGTGGATCAGCCCCAGCCGCTGCTCGACCTCAGCATGAATATTCCCCCGCAACCGTCTGCCGTCGACTTCCGGAAGATCTTTCCGAGCGGCATTGCCGGTGTCCTTGGAAGTTCCAAGGGTCTGCTGCATCTCCACTATCAGGAAAGCACGGGTGCAGAACCCGATCGGACTGCTGCAGCAACATGGCTTGCACATCGGATCGAGGGTGTCACGCCCGACCGGATCGTCGTCACCGGAGGAGCGCAATGTGCTCTGTTCGGTGTTTGTGAACTATTGCTCCAACGCGGCGATCTCGTTGCCGCCGGCGCTATGACTTATCCGGGACTGAAAGCGATAGGCGTTCAGAAAGGGCTGATTCTGGAGGCGCTGGACATGGATGAAGAGGGTATTGTTCCCGACTCATTCGAGAAGGTTTGCGGCGAACGGTCGCCAAAGGCAGTCTATATTGTTCCAAGCATCGACAATCCAACCACGTCGACGCTCCCGGAAGCTCGACGAAGGGCTTTGGTTAGCATCGCCAGGAAACACGGTGTCGCGATCATCGAAGATGATCCCTATGCGCCGTTGAGGGCCGAACGGATCCCCGCTGTAGCAGAACTTGCGCCTGACATCACGTGGCATATCGCAACGCTCTCGAAATGCTCCACTCCGGCTCTTCGTGTAGCCTATGTGGTCGCGCCGAGTGCCGCTAAGGCGCTGCGTTTCGCTGCAGTGTTGCGTGCGAGCATACTGATGGCGCCGCCCTTGATGACTGCGTTGGTCAGCCGTTGGATTTCGGAAGGTACTCTCGAAGAAATCACAAGGTTAATCCGTGCAGAGAACGCCGAGCGCCAGAAGCTGGCATCAACAATTCTGGAGGGATCGAACTTCGCAGGTGACCCCAATGGTCATCATCTCTGGCTGCACCTTCCGGACCACTGGCGGGCCTCTGATTTCGCCGCGCACGCCGATCGTGTGGGTATTTCGATTGTGCCCAGCTCCGCCTTCGCAATTGTCGCTCATCCTGTTGAAGCGGTCAGGATCTCTCTCGGTGTTGCTCCTGATCGCGGCGATCTCGAAGACGGACTGATCCTGCTCGCGAGTCTGATTTCACAACCGCCGCTTGGTACGAAAGCGGTTGTTTAATTTTTGAACACTGTTCGGATATCCACCATCGTCGAGGCCGTCAGGCGGCATCCTTTTCCCAAAAAGACCTTTCGAAGCTGACACGCCTAAACGCGTCGCGGCCGGGCAGGGGTGGGCCGGTGGTTTCTCCGAGGCAATCGTGGGAGGTTACTCCAAGGGACAATCATGACCGACGACACTTCATCACAGCGTCCCCTTTTCGATTTTGAGGATGCGGCTCTCTCTTATCACCGCCATCCGAAGCCCGGGAAGTTGGAAATCCAGCCAACAAAGGCTTTAGGACACCAGCGAGACCTTGCTCTGGCGTATTCGCCTGGCGTAGCTGCTCCTTGCCTGGCCATACGCAGGGACCCTTCGGCGGCGGCGGAATTTACTTCGCGAGGAAATCTCGTCGCGGTGATCTCAAATGGAACTGCGGTCCTCGGGCTCGGCAACATTGGCGCTCTGGCATCGAAGCCAGTCATGGAAGGAAAAGCTGTCCTCTTCAAGAAATTTGCGGACATCGACGTTTTCGACATCGAGGTCGATACCGATGACGTCGGCCGGATGGTTGAAACGGTTGCAGCGCTAGAACCGACTTTCGGCGGCATCAATCTCGAAGATATCAAGGCGCCCGAGTGTTTCGAGATCGAGGATGAACTGCGGCGCCGGATGAACATTCCCGTCTTTCACGACGACCAGCATGGCACAGCTATCATTGTTAGCGCGGCCATAATGAATGGTCTCGAGCTTGCCGGAAAACACATCGAGGACGTCAAGATCGTCACGTCCGGCGCAGGTGCTGCCGCTCTTGCCTGCCTCAATCTGCTCGTTAGTTTGGGCGCAAGGAAGGAGAATATCTGGGTCTCCGACATCGAGGGGTTAGTCTATGAAGGGCGAAACACCCTCATGGACCGCTGGAAGGACGTCTACGCGCAAAAAACGGATGCGCGAACGCTGGCAGATGTCATCGGCGGGGCGGACGTTTTTCTTGGATTGTCAGCTCCTGGGGTTCTGAAGCCGGAAATGCTGCGTCGGATGTCGGCGTCGCCGCTCGTTCTCGCTCTGGCAAATCCCACGCCCGAAATCATGCCCTATGAGGCTCGGGCGGTTCGCCCCGACGCAATCGTCTGCACAGGTCGATCTGATCATTCGAACCAGGTCAACAATGTCCTATGCTTCCCTTTCATCTTCCGCGGCGCACTCGATGTCGGCGCGACCGCAATCAACGAGGAGATGAAGCTCGCGGCAGTTCGGGCCATTGCATCTCTTGCCCGCGAAGAGCCCTCCGACATCGCAGCTCGGGCTTACTCTGGTGAGGTCCCGACATTCGGTCGCGATTACATCATTCCGTCGCCGTTTGATCCGCGCCTGATCCTGCGGATTGCGCCGGCGGTCGCCAAGGCCGCAATGGCGACCGGAGTGGCTTCACGCCCGATCGAAGACATGGAGGTCTATCTCGACCGGTTAAATCGCTTCGTCTTCCGGTCCGGGCTGATCATGAAGCCCGTCTTTGCTGCAGCGCGAGCCCAGACTGTTCCGAAGCGAGTGATCTACGCCGAAGGCGAGGACGAACGTGTCTTGCGCGCCGTGCAGATGGTCGTGGAAGAGGGGATTGCAATTCCGATCCTGGTTGGACGGCCCTCCGTAGTCGAAGCGCGGATTCAGCGTTATGGGTTGAGGATTCGCCCAGAAAGCGACTTTGAGCTGATTGATCCGGAGGATGACCGGCGCTATCGCGACTATGTCGAGCTTTATCTCTCCTGTGCGGAAAGAGATGGTGTGACGCCGGATGCGGCACGAACAATTGTGCGCACCGATACGACTGTCATCGCCGCTTTAGCGATCAAGCGAAATGACGCCGACGCAATGATCTGTGGCCTTGTGGGCGGGTATGAACACCATCTCAAGGCCGTGCGCCAGATCATAGGACGACTTCCGGGCATAAGGGATTTTTCCGCGCTCAGCCTGCTCATCTCGTCCAAGGGGGCGCTGTTCCTTACCGATACTTACGTCAATAACGAGCCGAATGCCGATGAGATCGCCGACATAACCATGCTGGCCGCAGACGCCGTGAGCAGGTTCGGTATTGAGCCCAAGGTTGCCCTTGTGTCCCATTCGAAGTTCGGGTCCAAGATGTCGGCGAGTGCCACAAAGATGCGAGAGGTGATCGCCCTCCTGGAGCGGAAGGCGCCGCACTTGGAGTTCGACGGAGAAATGGACGGTGATGCCGCTTTGTCGCAAACGATTCGCGACCGAATCCTTCCTGGATCGCGGTTGAAGGGTGAAGCAAATCTACTTGTGTTTCCGGATCTCGACTCGGCCAACATCACTCTCAACGTTGTCAAAGTCATGAGCGATGCCCTCCATGTCGGGCCGATCCTGTTAGGCGCGGCGCGTCCCGCCCACGTTCTTACTTCCTCGGTTACCTCTCGGGGTATCGTCAACATGACGGCGCTGGCGGCCGTCGAAGCGGAGAACGCCGTCAGGAACGGCATTTCGGACGGGCAGCAGCACGGGTGTGCATTGCGCGGCCGGCCTTGAGCAACCAGGTGCACGCGCTGAAAAGGAACTCGACGTCCAACTGTTCACGCGGACGACCAGACGGGTGGTTAGTCATCTCAACGATCCCATCGGTGGTGTCGAGCAGTTCGCGGTCACGGCTGTCGACGATCGCCCTACCGTGCCAGCCGGTGAGAAGGTCGATCACCGTCTGCCTGGAAGCGCCCGGACATATTCGGGAAGCCTCTCACCCCCGATGCCTCATGGCAAAAGCGGTACATCCGGAACGCGGAGGAGAAGTCTCCCGAGCTCAGGTTCTGGCTATCGGCAATGGATGCGTAATTCCCGGGCGATGGGCATTACGGTCGGGTCGCATCGCCGTTCTCTACGGCTGCTTGGTTTTCAGCCATGACCGCGATAGCACATTGGCATGAAATCGCGATCGTCGTCTTTCTAACGATACTCACGCAGATCGGTGGCCTCGCATACCTCATAGCTTTCGCCGCAATGCATGCTTGGTGGACGCGGCGATTCCTCACAAAGCCTGCAGTGTTCCTGCTCTGCTATGCTGGTGCAGCAATGGCATCAAACCTCATCGCGCCGATGCTTCTGCGCGTCCCCCTGTCATGCTATGCGCGATCGACGGGCAGGCGCACGGTGAAGTAAGGCAATGTGAGCTCCCCATGAGAGCTCCTCCGTGAACCAATACGCCTTGATGTCAGTACCTCCCTGATATTCGCCCGCGCCCCAATATCGCGGACTTCAATTCACACACACTGAATGGTATAATGTCGCGGGGTATAAAATCCTGGATTGGTTTTGCGTGGGTCCCGCAGCGAGCGTGCGCATCGGCAGCCAGTGAGGGCGCTTTCCTACCGCTCCGGGACCGATATGACGGGCAGTCAACAGCCACCATCGGGAGGCTACGATGCCATTCACCTATCGGATGCACAAAGCCTTCGTAAACCTGGATTCCGGCGGATCGATGCAATTCAGGCTGCCGCCGATGACCGAGGGCCCGCTGCTCATCAAGATCCGCCGCATCACGGTCGGCGAGACGGACCAGCCCGGCGACCATTCGCCGAGCGGTATCATGCCCGGGCCATTGGCGAGGGTCGGTCAGGATCGGATCAGCGACCTTGACGAAATGCGCCGAAGCAAATGGATTGCACCGGGCTTCAGCGCTAGCGCCGTTCTGCACGGGACAGCCCTTGAGGACGATTCCGGCATCCCTGATCCACTAGGAGGGGGAAGCGGACCGGCAGCCGAGATCACTCTCGAGCTGATGCAGCGTGATCAGTTGATCCAGCAACGGACAGGAGGAAACAACCTCTTGCATCACATGCCGGTCTGGCCCGGCGGGGCAGGGTTATGGCTGAAGGTCAGCCGGCAGGCTGACGGCTCGAGCGACCGACGCCGCTACATGATCGACGCGCAGTATCCCAGTGTCCTGCCCCTGGTCAGTTACCGCGCCCCCTTAGCCTTCTGGAAGCGCGGATTCGAGGAGAATTGGAACAAGGCTAAGTACTTTGAAATGCTCCAGGTCGAGGCCAGGGTGGTCCAATATCGGTTGGACAGGAAGCTAAGCCTCCTCTACGACCTGGAACGGGAAAAGACGATCCCCCTGCCCCTGCCATCAGTCGTCACGAGCCTACCTACAATCGATGCCAGAAACTTCAAATTGGATGCCGGTTGGGCCCAGGACCCGATCATTCCGCCGGCCACGACCTCTCTGAAGGTGCCCTACATTTCCCTGCGGATTGATTTTGTCTACCCCGGGTCCCGCGATATCGTTCTGGACCATCTGCCCGATATCACACTACCGGAAGAACTGTGGGGGGAACTCAGGCTGCAACTCCGCGCCACGAGCGGTCGCCTGATCTATGTCCCGGTTCTGCTTTTGCCGGACAGCATACCAGACAAGGTCGAGGTGGTGGGGATTGAGATCGAACTTGGGAAGAAGATCAAGGACGGCGTGGAGAGGTCCTTGTACATGGCGCAATGGAAAGATGAAGAGGAAGAGGTAAAGGGTAAGCTTAACCATTTCGACGAGTACATCAGGCCATGGCTCGTCGGCCACTACGAACTTGCCGAGATCGAGTACGACGAGGCGACGGACGAGATGGTCTTCTGGCACGTGGGCAAGCCGATCGCAGTGCCGATCGAGATGAGTGGGGGCGGTCCGATAGGCGGCAGCCCACAAGGCTTGCCCGACCTCTTCGCCACCGCTGTTGACGAGAAATGGGCGGATCCGCCATTGCCTGGGGGCATCATCAGGCGACCTCCCATAGTGGACCCAGGTGAACTAGCGAAGATCGACCATATCGTCGTGCTGATGCAGGAGAACCGATCCTTCGATCAGGTGTTCGGCTATCTCAGCCGCGACGGTCTGGGCGATCTTGGGATTCAAGACGTAGAGGGACTGGCAAGCGAGGGTGATCGGGATGTCAACGAGTATCGGTTCAGCCCCATCGCCGACCCGGTGAGGTTCCGGAGCACGCTGACGAACGACACCTCATGGCCGTTTGAGATCGACAATCCCTGCCACAGCCGCGACTGCGTGAGTTCGCAGATGTCCGGGGGCATGAAGTCCTTCGTGGCCAACTTCGCGCAACGTCTGGGCGCGCACGCCACGGAAGAGTCCCTCCAGCGCATCATGAACTATTACGGATCCGGGGAACTGCCGGTCTACGCGGCGCTGTCTCGGGAATTCGCCATCTGCGACCACTGGTTCGGCTCCCATATCGGCGGTACGCTGCCGAACCGGCACGTCATGCTGAGCGGCGACCTCAACCGCGACCGGCATAGCCTTCCCGAGGAGGAGAACTCCGACTTCAAGGGTTACGCCCCGTCGGAGCGGCTGACCTTCTTCGACCACCTGACCAGGAACGGGGTCTCGTGGAAAATATTCGAGCATGGCTACAGCTTCGTGCGGCTCTACCGCAACTTCGCATTCGACAAAGTTAACATCGTCGGATTCGAAGACCCCGTGCAGGGGTTCGAGACAATGGCGCGCGAAGGAACCCTGCCAAGTGTCTCGGTGATCGAGCCCAACTACATCGAGCTTCCCGATGGGAACGACGATCATGCGCCCGCAGACATGCACAATGGCCAGCGGTTGGTCGCGCGCATCGTGCGGGCGATGATGAACGGTCCAGTGTTGTCGACGGGCTTCCGCCAGTGGCACAAGTCGATGCTCATCATCACCTATGACGAGCACGGCGGCTTCTACGACCATCTCTTCCCGCCTGACCAGGTGGAGGTCAGGGGGAGCGATGGGACCGTCACGACCCGGCCGATCCCGGCGCTGTCCAATGGGATCAGCCGGCTCGGACCGCGTGTGCCCGCGATCATTGTGTCGCCTTTGATCCCACGCGGTGAGGGCGGGGTGAACGTGTCGAGGACCGTCTACGAACACGCCACGATCCCGGCGACAATCCTCAGGCGGTTCTGCGGACCGCGTCCGCCGATCATGTCGGGGCGCGTGTCGGCCGCAAACGATTTGCGGGACCTGCTCCGGCTCGACCAGGCGCGCCCGGACTCCGATTACGGGGATCTGTGGTCAACGCTGAATGACACCGCGAACAGCCAAAACAGGAGGACCGAGGCACCCTTCAGCCCGGTGCCGCTACGCAAGCTCACCCCCGATGCCGATCCGGAGTCATTCAAGGAGGATTTCCAAGGCTTCATCGCCTATGCATCCGCCTTGATGGGTCGAGGGTCATGACGATCCTGCGTCCACCTAGCGCGGCGTAAATTCCACGACACGCGACGTCGCAGCGGCGCCCGTGTCGTCAGCCCGATAACGCCCGTCTCGGGCGTCTTGCAAGGATCATGGCTGCCGCGCCGCGACGTTGTGCCAGGCGCGGATCGGCCCCGGAAGCAATTCGTCATATTTCGGGTCTGGTGGTTTTTGCTACCTAATGCCGAAGATTAATGGTCGGTTCGTCGAGGATCAGGAAATCCGGTTCGCGGAGGACCAGTACAGCGAGCGCGGCGCGTGTGCATTCGGCTACACCGGCAAGAACACGGCGACGGTCGCAGCGAAAGAGCGACTGAATGCCGGCCTGCCCATCTTGGCCAACCTGTATGGCTCACGCGCCGCGGCATCCGGTCGCAATAACATGCATTTAATTTACATCTTTTTGGCCGCGACCTATAACCCTCCACGAGGAGGAGAACCTGCGACCAAACAGCCATTCGTAGAAAGGTGTTAACCCATGGAAAATGAATTCAACGCAAAGGTTCTCAAAGCCCTCGACAAGGTTATGGTCATTTCGACCACAGACCTTCAGGGTAACATCACCTACGTTAACGACCTATTTTGCGAACTGACCGGCTACACCCGCGATGAGCTGATTGGCAAGCCGCACAACATCGTTCGCCATCCCGATGTGCCGAAGAGCGTCTACAAAGAACTTTGGCAGACTATCAAGGACGGAAAGACTTGGAGCGGCGCTTTTCCGAACGTGGGCAAGGGCGGCGGGCTCTATGTCGTCGACACTACTGTTCAGCCGGTGCTCGATCATGATGGCAAGATCGTCGAATACATTAGCATCCGGCGTGTCATCAATGATCTCATGGTGGACTTCGACCAGTTGGAGACGTCGAAAGAACTTTACGACGAATACTACGCCAACTGAAGCGGTGAGCGATCATGTCATCATATGGAAGGCGGCTTGTGATCGGATTCGGGTCCGAGACCGGCAACGCTCGAAGACTTGCCGAGAGGCTCGCTCTTGACCCGGAATTTGCACAGTTTAACCCATCAGCAAATCCCCTTGCAGAGTTCGACCTAGCCAGTTTTGACCACCAAGATCGGCTGGTAATAATATCAAGCTCGTTTGGAGATGGAGAGCCCCCCGCCAACGCGGAGGGCTTCCAGGAACGACTGAAAAGTGCATCGGATATGCGCGGCTTACGATATGCCATCTTCGGCATTGGAGACGTCGCATACCCCAATTTCTGCGGCTTTACCAAAGGCTTGGATGCTGCACTTCAAGAAATCGGCGCAAGCCCGTTCGTCAACCGAGTGGACGCAGACACGGATTTTGACGCCTTCTTTGAAATCTGGCGTTCGGTACTTCTCGCCGTACTTCAAGGCAATGACGAGGCGGGTCTTTCGCTGGACTTGAAAGTTAGATCATACGGAGAAAACAACGCGTTCGCGGCACCAATCATCGAAAGGTACAAGTTGAACGGCGCAGCTCCACACGCCTGGCACTATCGTTTCGACATCGCCGGAAGCGGCATAAACTACCGTGCGGGGGACAACCTCTATCTTGTACCGGAGAACGACCCCAAGCTACTGTCTGGGCTGGCAGAATGGTTCGATGAGGACGCCGTCATCGAATATTTCGCGTCAAAGGAGCTCAGGATCATTGGTAAGTCTTTCCTGCGTCAGTTTGCGAAGCTGACGGAGAGTGAGGCACTGAAGGATCTGCTGAAGATCGCAAACAAGAGGGCGCTGGACGAATATCTTCACGGCCGTGATCTGCTCGATCTCCTTCAGGATTTCGCCAGTCCAGCGGCAGCACCGGCGGTCGAGGTTGCCGCACTGCTGCCGACAATTCAACCGCGAGCGTACTCGATCGCATCGCATGGCAATCCGGACTATATCGACCTGTGCGTCAGAGACGTGAGCTACGATAAACTTGGACGGAAGCGCAGAGGGACCGCCACGGGCTATCTGGAGAGGACTACCGGCGCGGTACCGATATTCGTGCGCGCAAATCCGAGGTTCCATCTGTCTGCGGCTTCGGATTACCCACTGATACTGGTAGGCACAGGCACAGGAATCGGGCCATTCATGGGATTGCTCGAACAGGCGGGGCGTAGTGCTCGTTCGGCACCCACATGCCTTGTTTTCGGTGACCGCTATCGTTCGTCAGATTTCCTCTACGAGGAGAGGATTAGAAAATGGGAGAAGACCGACGTTGTCGGGCGGCTCATCACCGCGTTTTCTCGTGACAGAGCCGAACCCTACTATGTTCAACATGCCTTGAAGGACAATGGCGACCATATCTGGCGGCTCCTCGGCGAGGGTGCTCACATATATGTGTGTGGCAACAAGACTAACCTTGATCGATCGATTGACGAAGTCGTTTGCGACATCGCCTCCTCTGTCGGCGGACTCTCGCCCGAGACGGCCGATCAGTTCCTGCAGGACATGGTCCAAAACCAGCGGATGCACAAGGAACTCTACTGAGCCGGTTGCACCAGCATGCTGGCCCGACAAACGATTACCATTGCCTGCCGGCGCAACCGCGGCAGGCAATGGTGGACTATGTCACTCCGTACAGTGCGGTGAACGGTTACGTCGTTTCCATGAACGGCTCTTGGCTGCCGCGGCCGCCGACACGGTACTCCTATCACCGCCGCTCGCGCGGTCTGATTGTTGATGTCAATGGCGAACTCGCGACCTGCTTTCGCACCGTTGAGTGAAGCCGGGCAGGAAACCCCGGTTTTCTCGACGAGCGAATCGTCAGTCCTGAAAGACCGAGTGCCGCATCACCTCCTCGACGAAATCGGAGACGATCCGAGAGGGCTGCCGATTGGGCGGCAAGAGCAGTAACGTTTTGAAATAGACGGCGGGCTCGAATGCCCGAATGGAAAGGCCTCGGCCGACGAACGGCTCCGCGGTCATGGGATTGACCATTCCGATCCCTATGCCAGCCTGCACCATGGCGCAGACGGTCGTGGAGTACGGTGTCTCAAGAACCATCTTGGGTTTGATATTTTCGTTGAGGAAGATCGATTCGGCCGATCGCCGTGTGGTGTCTTCGGGCGACAGCGCGATGAACGCTTCGCCATCGATATCGCGCGGGCGGATGACGTCGTTTGATTCCAACCGATGCCCCGAAGGCACGGCGATTGCCGCCTGGTAGCGCGCGAACGGGCGGGCGTCGACGCCCGCAACATCGATTTCATCGGCTGCAAGCCCGACATCGAACTGACCACTGGCCACAAGGTCTTTCACAACGGAAGACATCTGTGCCTGGAAGGTGATCGCGACGTTAGGATGTTTTGCCTGGAAGCCACGCAGCGCACGTGGCATCACGTTCGTGCTCAGGGCGGAGAGGCTGGCGACCCGGATCTCGCCGGATCCGAAATCGCGAATACGGGCCGCTGCACTCTTGAGGTGGACCAGACCTGAGAACGAGCCTTCGACCTCACGGAAGAACATTTGTCCTTCGGCGGTCGGAAACATCCTGCCTTTCTCCCTGCGGAAAAGAGCGAAACCAATATCGCGCTCAAGCTCTTGGATCGCCTTGCTCACCGCAGGCTGCGAGATGCGAAGCACTTCGGCTGCGCGCGAAGCAGTGGCGTTGGTCATCACTGCGTAAAAGACCTCGATCTGGCGAATGTTCATGGCAAGCAACCTTATAACCTCGGCGAATAAGGTTTCATCATATTGATATTGGACGGAATGGACACCTCCATGTTTAATCCGCTCAAAGAAATAACCTTGGGAAGAAGGCAAGATGAAAGATCTCACCCAGTGCGTGGTCACGCCCGATGTCGATATGGACGGTTTCGAGGCGCTCGGCGCGGCGACCTATCGTGGATCCACGATCGTATTCAAGAATGCCGAAGCCTACAGGACGCGCGGCGAGCGGGGTCACCAAGGCTACACATATGGTCTCTATGGGACACCGACGACACGGACCCTGGAAGCAAAACTGACTGCGCTCGAGCAGGGTGCACGGACTTTCCTGGTGCCATCCGGGCAAGCTTCGAATTCGGTTGCCATGCTGTCGTTCCTGAGCTCTGGCGACAAGGTCCTGATTGCCGACAACTCTTATCCGCCGGTTCGCGACTTCGCCAACCGCGACCTCGCGCGCTTCGGAGTCGAGATCGCCTACTATGACCCGGTCGCCGTCGAAGATCTCGAGAAGCAAATCGACGCTCGCACCAAGATTGTCTGGTGTGAATCCCCTGGCTCCACGACGATGGAGATCCAGGATCTGCCGAAGATCGCGGATATTGCTCATCGCCATGGCGCTCTTGTCGGCTGCGACAATACCTGGGCGACGCCGCTCAACTATAAACCGCTCACACTCGGCGCCGACATCGTCACCGAAGCCCTGACCAAATATGTCTCCGGCCACTCCGATGTGCTGATGGGGTCGATTACGGTACGCGCAGAGGAACATATCCTTCCCCTTCGCGCGACCCTCGGTCGCCTCGGCATAGGTGTTTCGCCCGACGATGCCACGCTTGTGCTGCGAGGCATGGAGACGCTTGGGGTGCGCCTCAAGCATGCTGCTGCTGGTGCTGCCGAGATTATCGCCCTGATCCAGCAGCATCCACTGGTCGATCGGGTGTTGTATCCCTCGCTGCTGGATTTTCCCGGACATGACATCTGGAAGCGTGACTTCCTTGGCGCAAGCGGGGTTTTCAGCGTTGTGCTGAAGCCCGAAGCGACCAAGCATGCGGCTGTTGCCCTCGACGTCCTGCGCACGTTTGCCATTGGTGCCTCATGGGGAGGAACCCGCAGTCTCATCGCGCCCATGCCGGTCAAGCAGAATCGCAGCGCCAGCCAGTGGGACGGAGAAGATCTGGTCTTGAGGATCAGCATCGGCTTGGAAGATCTCGGCGACCTCAAAGCCGACATCGAAGCATTCCTCGCCGACATCACCGAACGATGTGCGCCAGCGAGGGTCTCCAAGGCGAGCTAAAGGCCGGCTTGTCAATTCTCACAACCAAAAAAAGGGGAATGAAATGAAATCGAAACTACTTGGAATGTGCATCACCACGCTCGCTTTCGGTCTGGCTGCAGGATCCGCTCCGGCATTTGCAGGTGCAACGCTGGACGCCGTCAAAGCCCGCGGCTTTCTAAAATGCGCCGCGAGCCAGGGCACGGTTGGTTTCGGTGCTCCGGACGAGAAGGGCTATTGGCGTGGCCTTGACGTTGAGACCTGCAGAGCTGTGGCTGTTGCGGTCTTCAACGACAAGGACAAGGTGGAGTTCGTGCCTCTGAGCGGCCAACAGCGTGTGCCGGCACTTCAGACCGGGGAGATCGACATCCTCCCACGGACGTTCACCTGGACCCTGCGCCGCGATGCCAACGGGCTCAATTTCACGACGCCGAACTACTACGAGTTCACCGGCTTCATGATGCCGAAGGCGCTTGGCGTGACGAGAGTCGAGGAAATGAATGGAGCGTCGGTGTGCGTCCAGACCGGATCCACGACGGAGGTCGTCGCAAACGACGTCTCGAAGGAGCACAATCTCGGTCTGACGCCGGTCGTGTTCGAGAATAGCTCCGCGTTGAGCCAGGCGTTCTTCTCGGGGCGTTGTGACGCCCTCATCACCGATGCCGCAGCGCTCGCATCGTTGAGAGCAACGAAAGCCGAGAATGCCGATGACTACGTCATCTTCCCTGCGACCAAATTCATGGATGCGCTGACACCGGCGGTCCGTCACGGTGACGACCAGTGGCTTGACATCGTCAACTGGTCGATCCAGGCGCTGATCGCCGGCGAGCAGCTTGGGATCACGCAGGCCAATATCGCGGAGATGGAGAAATCGGAAGACCCACGCGTGAAGCGTTTCCTTGGGATCGAACCGGGAAATGGTGCCGCCATCGGTCTCGACGAAAAGTTTGCTGCCAACATCATCGCCAAGCTCGGCAACTACGGGGAGATGTTCGATCGCAACCTCGGCAAGGACAGTCCGCTGAAGCTCGATCGCGGCGCGAACCGGCTTTTCACGAACGGCGGACTGATGTTCCCCTTGGCCTTCCAATAGGTTCGGAGGCTGGCATGCTCTCGACACTCCTAGACAACCGCCACGTTCGAAGCGTCGCACTTCAAGTCCTGTTGCTCGTTGGATTTGCCAGCCTTCTTTACTGGCTTTGGTCGAATACCGCCGAGAACCTGACCGCGCGCGGCATTCACGTGGGCTTTGAATACCTGCATCGCCAGGCGAATTTTCCGATCTCGGAGAGCGTCCTGCCATATGATCCCTCCGACACGTTCGGCTGGGCCTATCTCGTGGGGCTGACCAATACGGCCGCAATCTCATTGCTTGCGATCGTCGCCTCGACCATCTTCGGCCTCTTCATTGCCTTGATACGTCTGGCGCGAAACCCGCTTGCGTCAGGGATGGCCGCCTCCTTTGTTGGCGGCGTACGCAACATGCCGCTGATCGTTCAACTGCTGTTCTGGTATGCGCTCGCCACCACGCTTTTGCCCGCACCGAAGCAAGCGTTCAATCCGTTCCCCGGCATCTACCTGTCGCTCCGCGGACTCTACGTTCCATCGGTTTCGCTCGGACCGTACGGGTTTGCCTTTCTTGTAGCGTCCGCAGCACTCGCCATGACTTTCTGGCGGTTCAGGCAGAGTCTTCCATGGATTTTGAGAGGAGTTTCGGCTGCTGGCACCACACTGGGAATGTTCATCCTTGGAACGATCGCCCTCGAGCCCTCGGTGAACTTGCCTGAGCTCAAGGGATTCAATTTCGCCGGCGGCATGCGGCTATCCCCGGAGTTCGCCGCGTTGATGCTTGGCCTGATCATCTACACGTCCGTCTTCATCAGCGAGGTGGTCCGCGGCGGGATCGAAGCCGTTTCCCGTGGCCAATCGGAGGCCGGAAGGGCCTTGGGCCTGTCCGAACGGCAGACGATGTTTCGCATCATCGTCCCCCAGGCGCTCCGCGTCATCATTCCCCCGATGACGTCGCAATACCTGTCGACAGTGAAAAACACGACGTTGGCTCTGGCAGTCGGATATCCTGAACTGGGTCTCGTGGTGGGGACGGTCATCAACCAGACGGGACAGGCCATCGAAAGCATCGCCATCCTGCTCTCCGTCTTCCTCACGATCAGCATCGCTGTGTCGTTCTTCATGAACTGGTACAACGCACGCGTGGCATTGGTGACCCGATGACGAGTCTTGTAACAATGAACTATGCGATGGCGGCGACCGAACTGGTCGCGCCGCGGAAAGCGCCGCCCGCAAAGCGCATGCCGATCCTGAAGGTCCTGTTCGGCGATATGCTGAGCGCTCTTCTTACGCTCGGTGCGGTCGCGGTGATCCTCTCCTTGCTTCCGGCATTCAGATGGGCTGTAACCGACGCCGTCTGGCTTACGGACGATCCATCCGCCTGCAGGTCCGGCGGAGCTTGCTGGGCATTTATCGAAGCGAAATTCCGCTTCATCATGTTCGGCCTCTATCCCCCAGGCGAACAGTGGCGCCCGGCGACCGTCATCGCACTGCTCCTCGGCATGACCCTGATATCGCTGTCTCCCGCACTTTGGGGGAGGAAGCTCGTATACGTCTGGGCAGCGGCCGTCTGCGCGATGCTAACCCTGATGTGGGGTGGCTTTGCGGGCCTTTCCCACGTTTCTACTGCCAAATGGGGCGGACTGCCGGTGACGCTGCTTCTGGCGCTGCTTTCCCTTGGACTTGGCTTTCCTTTTGCGATCCTTCTGGCGCTGGGGCGACGATCGAGTTTGCCGATTCTGCGCCTGCTTTCGGTCGGCTTGATTGAAACGGTGAGAGGATTGCCGTTGGTCGGCCTCCTGTTCGTCGCCTCGATCCTGCTGCCTCTGCTGCTGCCTCCGGAACTCGATATCGACAAGCTCGGGCGCACGCTCGCCGCACTGACGGTGTTCTCGGCCGCCTATCTTGCGGAGGTGCTTCGAGGCGGTCTGCAGGCAATCCCGCCTGGGCAGGTGGAGGCCGCGCAGGCGCTCGGAATACCGCACTGGAAGGCGATCCGGCACATCGTGCTGCCGCAGGCAATCCAGAAGGTCATCCCGCCGCTGACCAACACCGCCATCGTCATGGTGAAGAACACCAGCTTGGTGATCATTGTCGGCGTGTTCGACATGCTGAGCGCAGGACGCTCGGCTGCGATGGATCCGCTTTGGCCGGGTCCCTACACGGAAGCCTACCTGTTCGTCGGCGTGATCTATTTCAGCATTTGCGTCGGTATCTCATATTACGCGCGCTGGCTCGAACTGCGCGTGAAGGCAAAGGATTATCGCTGATGTCCATCGAGGAAACGCGAGTGTTCGAACAGCCCGCGATCGTTATTCGCAACATGGACAAATGGTATGGTAACTACCATGCCCTTCGGGACGTGAGCCTTTCGGTCCAGCCGGGAGAGCGGATCGTGATCTGCGGTCCTTCGGGTTCCGGGAAATCGACACTCATCCGGTGCGTCAATCATCTCGAAGGACACCAGAAGGGCGAGATCATCGTCAACGGCGTAACACTCAACGAGAGCCTGAAGAACATCGACAGGATTCGGCGCGATGTCGGAATGGTGTTCCAGCACTTCAACCTGTTTCCGCATCTGTCCGTGCTCGAGAACTGCGCTCTGCCGCAGATCCTCTCGCGCGGAACGCCGCGCAAGGTCGCGGAAGAGCGCGGGATGCAGTTTCTGGAACGGGTGCACATCCCGGAGCAGGCGCGCAAGTTTCCGGGGCAGCTCTCGGGTGGACAGCAGCAACGCGTCGCGATCGCCCGCGCGCTCTGCATGGCACCGAAGGTGATGCTGTTCGATGAACCGACATCGGCGCTTGATCCGGAGATGGTCAAGGAGGTGCTCGACACCATGGTATCACTTGCCGAGGAGGGGATGACCATGATCGTCGTCACCCACGAAATGGGGTTCGCCAGGCGGGTGGCCGACCGCGTCGTGTTCATGGATCAGGGGGCGATCGTCGAAAGCAACGTGCCCGATGTCTTCTTCGACAGGCCCGCAAACGAGCGGACGAGGACCTTCCTCAAGCAGATCGTTCATTGACCGCTAGCCGCTGTGGGCCGCTCGCGACGGCGAAGCGCAGGCCGTTCTACCCGCAGGCACAGACGTCCTGCGTGACGCTGCTTGCGACAACGCGAACGTTTTTGCGATCGGTTAAGCGTTGGCCCTAAAATCTGCGCTGCCGGCGGTTGCTGCTTGCAGACCGCGAGTTGGCCGATGACAAGAAGGGGCGTCGCAAGCGTTCCTTGGATTTCACCCATATCGTGCCCCCGTGCACCATCTGAGGCGCAACCTGGATGCGAAGGCGGAGCTGATCAATTCGGTCTATCCTTACGCCCTCTAGACCGCGGAGTGCTCATTGAGCCTTGTCCGCGCGTCGCAACTCAAGCGCGCAGATCTGCGGTCACTCGACTTGATGTCTCCTTTGTGCTTCGATGCAAAAGAGGGGTTTGTGCAGGGTTTGGTTTGAGGGGACCAGATGAGCGTCGTTCCATCCCAAGGGTTAAGCCGCCGTGCCTTGATGCTCGGCCCACTTCTACTTTTGGTTCCAAATGACGCCAAGGCGCGCAGGCGATGGGGCGGTGGAGGCGGAAGTCACTCGCCCTTCGCGCTGGTCATAGGCGGCGTGCTACTTTGCGCGATACTTGTCGCCAATTCCGTGTTTGGTCGCGACCTGCCTCCAAAAGGGGCAGGCAAGCCGCGAGCGACGCGGGAGGCCGTGGGGACGGTAACCAAATTCAAACCGGCCAAACGCTCGGCAGCGGCTAGAAGGGGTTTATCCCCCTGGGTGTTTGTGTTGCCTCTGGCTGGCATCGTGATAGGTGGAGCCTACGGCTGGGCAACCGTGCCGCCGGAAGACACCATTTCCGCATCTTTCCCCATATGCGCATCGGACGCGCGGACAACGTGCGTCGTTGACGGTGACACGTTCTGGCTCGACGGCATCAAGTACCGGATCTCGGATATCGATACGCCGGAGATCAGCGAGCCCAGATGTGCTGGGGAGCGGGAACTCGGACAGCGCGCCAAGTATCGGCTGCAGAGCCTGTTGAATGGCGGCTCCTTCGGTCTCAAGGCCGGACTGCGCGATGAGGACAAATACGGTCGGAAGCTGCGCGAGGTATACCGAGGCGGCCGATCGCTCGGGGCACAACTCGTCGACGAGGGGCTTGCGCACCGTTGGCTTGGCTTCAAGCAGTCGTGGTGCGGATAAAGATGAAAGACTCTCAGCTTGAGTGGGTCGTGAGTGCTGTAAGAGAGTTCCTCAATCAGGAAACGGCCCTGGGCCTGTTGGTTGGGATCTTGGTCGGCTTGTTGGTATATTTTGCGACGTCAAAGCTACTCGGCCGCGGTAGACAAGCTAAGGCCAAATCGGGCACCGAGCGACAATTCAGGAACGTTTTCGCCATCATGGATGAAGGCCGCCGACAGTCTTTGATCCGCTACTATATGGAGAAGTACGAGTGTGGCCGCGAAGAAGCCATGCGCAGGGCGGTGGAGGAGCGCCAACGAGAGGCCAACAGGTGGTAATCGCCCCCTCAGTCGTGACGAAAGCGTGATTATCTGCTGCGGGTCTATCGCGACGGCGCGCGCCTGCGGCACTGATTTGCCCTTGATCCCGTTTCCGCCTTCACTATCTCTATGGATGTAAGCGACGTTCGAAGCGGTTCCCTTGGATGGAACAGGGCGAATGTGCCCCAGCTACATAATTGATACGTCGCGATCGGAGCTGCAGCGGACTTGGCCAATCCCCCACTGCAGCTCTGCTTGTGCCAGGCTAATGTCAGCGCCGGATCGGAAACCCACCTACGGCCCTAGCCCAAGGCGAGCATCACGAATGTGAACGTCGTGAGGGCCAGAATCAGCAAAATGAAACAGAGAGTTAATGCTTCCCGCATGCGATAGCCTCGAAACGTTCGAGTGCCCGCGCTGGGGGAGGCGCGGGCACTGCGTCTCGCAGGCGGGGACCTGCATGTCGCTGTCACGACGCATAGCTAATACATAAAACGCTAATTTGTTCCGGAACGGGAATGCGAGACAACGCTTCCCGCGTCGACTCGGATCAACAGAGTTCTGTTGGCTCAGTGTGGATTTGGTGCGGATGCCTGGGGGACGTAGACCACGATGTCTTGGTTCTTGTCGTCCAGCAGCGCGCCTCCTACCACGAGATAAGCAGTAATCGCTAACATCGAAAGGAGCATTATGCCCAAGGGCAGACCAGTTGATGCCCTTCGTTCCGGATGTCCATAATTGTCTCTATCATGCATCACGCGTTCCTTTCGGCGGGAAGCCGAGGCGGCGGAGTCCCTGAGCCGTCTGGAAGGGACGTTTCATCAGACAGCTCCAGAAACTCCACACGCCCTGAGCGGCGAACTCTATCCTCGATGGATGGTTCCGGGCTCGAAGGCGGTTAAGACCTTTGCCCATCTGCATCGGACTTTGGTCCGTGGGTGACTGCTTGCTGTCGTGGCAATATCGGTATCGGTTACGGAGGAGGCATCGCAAGGGACCAGGCCACCAGCGACATCGCCTGCAAGACCGGGACGAAGTCGCAGCGGCCGATGTCCCACGCAACGTAACCCGGGCTCGGCAGGCCGTCGGTCGCCGGGCCTTTTGCTTGTCTCGGGCCGCGCGGTAGCGAAGAACCGATGAATCCACGGATGCAAAACAGTATGGTCATGTTGATGAAGAAAATTGGTGCATTGTTAATCGCGGCTGCTACGGCATTTGCTGGCGCAGCCCCGGCCCAGGCGCTGCCTGTTTCGATGGTTACGGTGCCGGATTTGAGCGCTCAGGGCGTGGACTTGGTCCACCACAAGCCCGGCCACCGTGGCGGCCCGAAGCACGCGCGTGGGTACGGTAGGTACGGCGGCCCGCGATACAGCGCCGGTCCGCGCTACGGCTACTACAATGGCTACCGGGGTTATCGATCCTATCGACATGGCTACCGTCGGCACAATGACGGATGGTGGTATCCACTAGCAGCGTTTGGAACAGGACTGATTATCGGCGGAGCGATTGCGTCGCCACCGCGTCCGGCCTACTCAAACTCAACCTCGGCCCACGTTGACTGGTGCTACTCGCGCTACCGTTCTTATAGTGCCTACGACAACACATTCCAGCCCTACTATGGGCCGCGTCAGCAGTGCATTTCGCCGTACTATTGATGCAGTTTGGCTGAAGCGCGACCACCAAATGCCCGCCGTCCATGCGGTAGTGTGTCGTGGTCGCCTCGTTTGTGGGAGCCAGTCCCGCCCTGCTGACGGCCTAGTGCAGCCACCCGCCGATGTCGTTGCCTGCCGACTTATCACAGCAGCAGCGGCTCCGATGTGCTCTCGACGGGCAGCAGAGTCATCTGCTCGACCGGGTAGGGACGCTGTAGTCGTTTGGCATCCTTCCATTCCGCCGTTAGCCATAGTTCGATTTCTGCCGGGTCCGTGAGGATCACCGGCATGGCCTTCGGGTGGATTGGCTTGACCAGCGCGTTTGCCTCGCAGGTAAGGAAGGCGAACAGCTCGTGCTCCCCGGTGCGTGGGTTTTTCATCGAGCCGCGTGCGCCCTTCCAAGGCGTCCAGATGCCGGCGAAGAAGGCGAGGGGCTGCCTGTCGTCGGTCGCGAACCAACGGGCCGTCTTCTTCGGCTTGGTATCCTCATATTCGCAAAACGCCGTCCACGGGACGATGCAGCGGTTCTTGACGCCGGTCCATCCACGCCAATGGGCAGAATCGAGATTGCGGATGTTGGTGACGCCGTAGTCCGGCCTTCCGTTCGTCACTGTCGGGGGGGATGGCATGCCCCAGGTGAGATTGATGAGCTCGCGCTCTCCGTCGGGGCTGTTGCGGATGACCAGACCCGGCTTGTCCGGAATGACTTCCGTCGTGGGGTTCGCGCGGTTGGTCATGTCCCGATGTGGCTTCGCAAAGCGCCACAGCTCGTCAAATTCCACCTCGATACGATACCGGTTGCACATCCACCCACTCCGAGTCTCGATTGATCCGGCCGATCCGCCAGCCGTTGTTGCCCTTGTTTCCGCAGCGCGTACAACGCAGCATCGGCCGCAAGTCGTCAAGGATAGCGCCGCTGCCGAATTTTCCGGCAATCTCCCATCGGTTCAGCCAGTTGTTATACTGGCATGCAGCGCAACGCGCTCCGAGGATCTGGTCCTCATCGAGATCGGCCAGGCGCAGGTGGCCGATCCCGCGTTCGGGGTCGATCGCGGGCCCGCCCATCAGATCAATTCCGCGTGCGTGCCTCATGGCGGGGATTCCATTCTGGTCGATGCTCGGCACAGAACTAGTTGGGCTCGGCCTTGCCGACCGCGAAGCCGAAGCCGCCCCACTTCGTGCAACCAGAGTGCTCGCAGTAGTGCACGTAAAGCGCGTGGTCGCGGTGCGGCTGGGTGGCCGCTGTCCTTTCGTCACTCATCGAAGCCGACCTCGCTGGTGACTTCGAAGCTCAGGTGTCCGGCTTCGAGCAGAGTCTCGTAGAAGCGCATGGCTGCGTGCCTTGGGTCGTCCGCCTTGCCGGATCCCCATATCGGGCCGGTGGTTTTTACCTCGAGCTTCAAGAGTTCCGGATCGGCTCTGGCCATTACGGCATGCAGCAGGCAGACCTCACCGGTTTTCTGCTGGATCGCCATCTCGATCCAACCCGCCGGCTCCTTCCCTGGATAGCAAAGCACACTTGCCCTGTAGCCTTCGAAATCGAAGAAATCCTCCCGGCTCTGTATCTCATGGAAGAGGAGAGGGTGGAGATCGTTTCTGTCGATCCTTTTCGGGTTGGAGCAGTATCCGGCTATGCTTGAATGCTCATCCGAACTGGGAGCGCGTCCGCCACCCTCGTCGGAGTAGTGTTCCGCCAGGCTGACAAGCGCGTTGCGGATTTAGATGCTGGTCCAGCCGGCATCCTCCGCGGCCACCGTCATTTCGCGGAAGCGGGGCTCTAGCGCTTCCTCCAGGTCGAGCAGCCGGTCAAAGAGATTTCTGTTCTCTTTCGGTGGATTGATCATCTGCAAGTATTATGGCCACATACGACGGCTTCAACCTTCAGCCGCCTTCCGGCCGCTACCGAACTGGTTTTCGAAGGCGCCGTCCCAATCCGTGCTCGAGGGTGCCACGCCACATTTCAGTTGTTCGAAGCGATATCGCAGTAGCAATGCAGACGAGATCATCAGTGCCATGCTGACGCGCGCCCGGTCTGCCTTCACTCGGTCCCGGTCGCATGCCTCCCGTCGCAGTTCGATCGGCATTGCATACAGCGTCTGTGTGATGAAAGGGGTAATCGCAGGGTAGCGTAGCACCTGCTCGCCATCGAAGACGGCAAAGGAGCAGAAGGATTCTGCGATTTTAGCGGCGACGTCCTGCACGCCGCGGACTTCTACAATGCGGCGGTATTGGTCGAGGCCGGCAATGGCGCGCCTTCGATCGGGTGACAGGACGGTCAAGTCGACTGCAATCATGTTTCGGACTTCATCTTCGAACGTTCGCATGGCGCACCTTCTTTGCCCGCAGGCAGCGGTTGTCGGTCCCCTTAAGGTTTCGGATTGGCGCGCCGCAGCGCCGATGAATGTTCTTATTATGTTCTCGTCTTGTGAGGAGTCAATGGTGTGTCGACAGGGGCGGTCTGAGGCCGCGATGTTGTCAGATGCCCTAAGCCGTTCGGGCGAGTGGACGTATTGAGCGACACACGGCATCCTTGTGCTTCGAGGAGGAGCCATGGGGAAGATTGTAGACTTCGATCCGGGCAAGCATCGGAAACGGAAGCTAAAGAGCGGCGCGCCGACTTTCCCGAGCCACTATGTTCGTCGGCGATCAGCACCGCGCAGCAAAGGCGGTTCGATTCCCGGCATCCTCGTCGTAGGGGCGCTGGCACTGTTCGGCATATCGCAGTACGTGTCGCCGATTCCAGGCTGCGATATCAAAGGCAACATCAGTTACCGGTCGGGCGAGCACATCTATCACGTGCCAGGGAAGGAGTATTACAGCGAAACGCGCGTCGATTTCTTGAGCGGCGAACGGTGGTTCTGCTCCGAGGACGCCGCACGCGAAGCTGGTTGGCGGAAGGCATACAGATGACGAGCCCCGGAGATTTCTTCAATCAGGAAACGGGTCCCGCCCTGTTGGTTGGAAGTTTTGTCGGACTGCTGGTTTATTTTGCGCTGTCGAGGCTCATTGGCGCCGGCCGACCGACCAGAGCCCGGACAACGGCGGAACGCCAATTCAGGAACGTTTACTCCATCATGGATGAGGGCCGCCGCCAGTCTCTGATCCGATACTACATGGAGAAGTACGAGTGCGGGCGCGATGAGGTCATGCGCCGGGCCGTCGAGGAGCGCTCGCGACGCTAACAGATGGTAGCTGCCTAGCGGCGATTCAAAGGTCGCAGTAGACACTACTATTTTCTCCACGGTACGGAGATTTGATTTGGAATGTCCGCCGCGGTCGAAGGGAATGCCTTTCTGCTTTAAGAGAGCCGCCAGGGCGACTGGAGCAGATTTGCTTTAGGAAAGTCGAGGGGTGACATGTTTGCCCGTACACTCGCGGCGTTGTTTCTTTTGGCCACCGCACCCGGCTGCGTTTCTGTCGGGGCTCAATGCCATCCCAGTTACGTCCCCTGTGTGCCGGTTGCTAGTGACGTTGATTGCGCCAGCGGATCTGGTAATGGCTCAGCGTATGCGCATGGTCCCGTTCGTGTCATCGGTCCAGATGTATATGGCCTGGATCGTGACGGCGACGGGATGGGGTGCGAGCGAGGCTAGGATGGCGCGATCCCGAGCCGAGGCGCCTGACCAAGATGGAGAAACAGCTCCCGCGCGGTCATTTCGGGTTTCGGCTCGAAGAAAACAGCGGCGCACAGGTTCATGCGCATCGCCAAAGAGGCCGGCCAGAATGAGCGAGCGGTGGCGTGACGAGAGCCTACGGGTATTTGTAAAAGACGTGACCTTTGACCCAGGTCACTGTTCGGTCCTCTGCTCGCTCCCAAGCTATCTTCGCATTCATCGGGTATGGGCAACCCTCTTGGTGAAACTGACCCAGACGCACTCTCTCACCACAAGGTGAGGAAATCTGGAACCCTTCTCCCTGCAGGTGACGCTCCAAAGCCTCAGCATCACTGCCGGCGGGGAACCGCATCCTCAATCGCTTTGTGAGCTCCGGTGAAACGCCTTCTAGTATACGGCTACGAAGAAAATTTTTGGGAGGGGGGCACCCGTTGGTCCACCACCCTCCCGAGGCTTCTAAATCGTGCAGCAACGGAGGCAATGGCGGATAGCACTCCAATTCCCAGCATCCCGAAAGGAAAACGCAAAGACTCACCAGCAATGCGCCCTTGTGGAAATGGGTGTCCTTCGTCAGAGGCATATGTCGCACAAAGGATTCTCGGGGTCCGTGGCCTCCCACCATCGCATCGGGCTGCCACAATGGAGGCACCTCGTTTCTGCTCGCGCTAGTTCCGCCACATCAGCGCGACGCATCGTTGCCTTTTGGGCTTCCGCTTCCCGCTTAATCGCATCGTCGCGGCGCTTTAGCTCGGCCGCTCGCTCTTCGTCGGTAAAACCGCTCATGTAATCAGCTCTCCCCTCGCTCACCGGCGAGCAAGCGTTCGGCATAAATCTGCTTGCTCAAACTGTCCCGCACCCGGTCCCTCTGTTCACGGATCATGCCGGGAATGAGAAACAGATCAACCAGCAGCCATACGCCCCAGGCGACCAGGATCAGGCTCCCGATACCGACGCCAACGGTGGCGACTCCGATCACGAATAGGGCGAGGATTGCCACGCCGCTGCCGACGCGACCGGTATAGAAGCGGTGCGCACCGAGTCCACCGACGAAAAGCCAAAGCAGATAGGCGACCGCAGTTGACCTCGCCTCGTTCGTCACGCGCTGCTCGACGAGGATCTGCTCTGCCGTGGAAAGATTCATGATTGCCACCTACGCACTACAACCAGGAGCCTTGAAGCGTCTCATAGTGCAGGTTGCAGTCAAGGGTTAGGAGCTCGCCCATATAGGTTAGTGTGATTGCATACCACCTAAGCGTACAATCTCGATTTCCAATGGTCTCCACCGTCTTGGAGGTGGCCACGATGACCCGCACTGGATCGCTAATCTTCATGCTGACTGCCGGGGCTGCCTCTGGGCTCTTTACGATCGGAGATGCACACCGGCCCCGTACGCTCTGGAGCTACCCGCCCGCCTGTCGCAACGGGTCCGAGGTCGCTGGCGACTGCGAGAGAATTCCGGGCAAGACCGTTTCGAACGGTCCTTATGGATTTGTGGTCATCCTTCATCCTGGCGACCACCACCTGATCACGACGGAGCATCGATTCCTGATACCCTATAGAAACTATAGTCCGGTGACAGCGATTTTCACGTCTGCCTTCATCCGAATGAGTATCACGTGAACTGCTTCTTCGCGCCTCCGGACGGCGCTTGAGCCACGCAAAAGGACCGCTGGGCAATCACGAGAAACACCCGGGCGGGGTGATCGCCTCGACGGCCTTGATTTGCCGGTCAGACAACGGCGTGCCGTTCTCCCAGACACCGCGCATCATGACCAGGTAGTAATAGACATCCGGCGTGTCGCCGATCTGTTTGATGGGGCGATCCGGGTAGAGTTCATTGTAACGTTGGCGGGCGGCTTCGACCTTGTCTTCCATAACCGCACAGATTGGCATCTCGCGAGCATTAGGCAACAAAAAAGGCCGGGCTAACCCGACCTTCTTGTAGCTACTGCCAATACATCCGTGGTCGTGGTCAAGCGTCAATCTACAGTGTGGATCGACTGCTCCAGAAAGCTGCGGATACCGTCGCGCAGGACAGTGGCGAGAAATTCTTGGAAGGCATCACGATCAGTATCGAACTGATCATCCCAGACGGTCGAGTATCCCTCTTGATCGACGACCTCTAGCGTCCAATCTGCGTTGGTTCCGGCTGGGCGGTATATGCTGAGAATCACCATCACGCCGTCATCGACAAATTCGCCGCAGAATTCAGAAAACTCGTAGTGCTGCTCGCTTTCAGGCATGGACATTCATAGCATGTTCCGTGTGCGAACACGATTACTGGCTTGCCAGCGCATCCCGTCGCCTTGGCCTCCTCATCATCCCAATAGTCAATGCGACGATTTCGCGAATCTGTGCGTTAATGGCAGCATGGAGCAAAGCCTGAATAGGGAAACGCTGAAGAAGAGGGCGTCCACCGACCCGAACAAGTAGCTTTGGGAGCGCGACTACGGATCCTTTTTTGACTGCCTAGCGGTGGCGCGGAAGACGCAAGTTGTTGGCTATCCCGGGAGCTTGTTTAGTCCAAACTTAGCGCACAAACCTACCGCTTCTTGTTCCAAACAAAATCGTGATCGAGTATGCTTAAATTAATTGCATCCGACGGGATGCGAGCGGAACGGGAACATTCAACAGCCCTTAACTCAGTTGCTGCAATAACAGGATTCATTTGTGTCCTGTCGGACCGTCACCTGAGGTTTCATCTTGTTCCAATTAATCGAGGCCGTGAAGCAACTGACGATCTTTATGGAAGCGACCCGGCTTGAACTTGATGAAGCCCGGGAAAAAATTAGGGAACACAAACTCTGAAAGAATTGGGATCGTACGGAAACTCTCCGAACCCGGAGTCGACGTTATGTATCTTCGACTGACGAGCAGAATCGGATCATCGTCGGTCAGGATGATGACGGAAATGAGAAGGCCGGAAACAGGCTCACCACCGGCACCGCCCTGGCGGCTCCGTCCGACAGGGCATATTGCACGCCGGAGCGCACCGAAGGCGAGGTCTAACACCGCATCATGTTCCGTTTTCGCAAGAACTCGCTGCTAACGAGCAATGACTCCTCGGACAGCCCGAACGAAGAGAGTTAACAGATCAGGCTCTGCACCAAGACGATCCCGAAGCCGCCTCGATATCTCAAGCTGGACACCGGTCCTTCGCTTCCCGCGGTTGCACACATTGGTTGCAGCTTGTCCTGCTAGGCTTTGACCCGGCTTTCGCAAGGTCGCCGCGAAACCCGAAGCTCCAAGCACCTCGACAATGTCCCTGCACAGTTTGACATCGCGCCCACCGACCCAGACGTCCTCACCTTCTGCGTTGTTCTGCATTCCGTGAATGCCGACGACGGTCTGGCTCTCCGCAATCAGTGCCAAGGCTGTGGGCTCGTCGAAGCGTTCGGATGAGACATGCAAGTCTTCATGACGCCTGCCAGGCTTCAGACCGACGAACACGTAGTAGGAAAGGTCGCCGTCGGCGATCGCTTTTGTGATCTCTGTCGTTCCTGGTTCGATCCAGCCACCATGTGGTGCTACGACGATCAATTCTTTCGGTCTAAGGATTCGATCGCATAGTCTTCGCCAAGAACTTCAGTCCTCGCGAGCTCGTAGAACGAAGCATATCTGTCCACGTGGCTTGTCTCCTGTGCTGCGAAATTCTGGTTGCGTTGCAGCGATCCTGCAATTTGGGAGATTGGCATCACAGCATGCTTGGCTTATCAGAGGCTGATGTAATCGGGGAGAGTTGCAGTGAAAATCAATGAAATGAAGGTCTGGCGGTTTCAATGTTTCGGCCCCACAAATGTGGCCGCGGATAATGGCGAGACTCCAAAGTTTCAAACTCTGTTCTTCGATTCGAGCATCACCGCTCTCATCGGCCGAAACGGCTCAGGCAAGTCGGCTGCACTGGCCGCCCTTCTGCGCCTCTTTGGAGAAACTCGCGACGAACGGCTCATCCGACCGGAAGACTTCTTTGTTCCCCCCGGCGAAACACTTGAGAGCGCTCCAGTTCGACGGCTCTTTGTCGAGGTTGAGCTAGGTTTCCCGGAGCTCGACTCCGCGGACCCCGCCGCCGAAAAGACCGTTCCTGCGGCATTCCGAAATCTCGTTTTCCTCAGCCCGGATGGGAAACTCATCGCGCGCGTCCGCTTGGAGGCGAGCTGGGAAAACACCGGCACGCTGGACGGCGTCATCGAGGAGAACTTGTACTGGCTCCTCACAACCGATCCGGTTTCTTTCGGAGAGCCGAAAGATCCCGCGATAAAGAAGAAGATGGCTGCTGCCGACCGCGCACTGGTGGTTGCACGGTTCATACCCGCGAGCCGGGATATCACCACTCTCACGAAGCTGACGGTCAGGAGCCTGGGACGCGCGCTCATGGAGTCCGTTCAATGGAAGAATGAGGCGGTAATCAAAGATCTGATCAAAAAGGCCGGGGAAGCCCTTGCCGACGAGGACGCTCTCAAGCGGGTGAATGGCTATATTCAGAGCTGCTGGCAGGAGCTGAATGCTGCGGATACGGCGACGAACGCTGCTCTCCATGTATTGCCGCCGGACTTCCAACAGGTCATCCGCGCCGCGTCGATTGCCCTGACACCATCGGCGTCAGGAAGAGCGATCGGCGTCGAACAACTCAGCGATGGACAGCGGTCACTTTTCCATTTTGCCTTGGTCAAGGCACTGCTGGATCTGAGGCTCGCGCTGGAAGCCGAGGTTGCGGACGGCAAGGCTCCGCCATTTCAAGCAAGGTTCATGCAGGCGCCCGCCCTCACGATCTTCGCATTCGAGGAGCCGGAAAATCATCTCGCACCATATTTCCTGTCCAGATTGATAACTGAACTTCAGAAGCTCACAGTCACTCAACGTGTCCAGGGGATCGTGACCAGTCATTCTCCAGCGATCGTCGGACGGCTCGAACCGGAAGCGATCCGGCACGTACGACGCGAGTTCTCAACCGGGATCTCGACCGTCCGGGGGCTCGACATCCCGAAGGGCGCAGACGAAGCCGCTAAGTTCGTCAGGGAGGCAGTTCGCGCCCATCCGGAAATCTACTTCGCGCGACACGCGATTTTCGGGGAGGGGGCTTCTGAAGAGATCGTGCTTCCTCGCCTCGCGGAAGCACTTGATATCCCAATGGACCGATCGTTCGTCGCGATCGTGCCGATTGGCGGTCGTTATGTGCAACATTTCTGGCGCCTCGTGAACCAGCTCGGGATCTCCCACACAACGCTTCTCGATCTGGACCTCGGAAGGAGTTCCGGGGATATTCGCCAGTTCGCCGCAGCGGCAACCGGAATCGAAACTTTGCGACCGTCGACGGATCCAGCGGTGCAAGGACCGCTGAACCACGCGAAAGGCCTCACCAGAGGAGTCAGCAAGGACTGGGCGGCCGACGGCCGCAGCAAGGCATGGCTTGAAAGCGGGCTTGCGTTTTTTGAGACGCAGGACGTCTTCTTTTCCGTTCCGCTTGACCTCGACATGATGATGCTTGAGGCGTTTCCTTCCGAGTACCAAGTGCTTGAGCCGGGAGCCTTGGGACCGCAGAACGCGAATGATCCGGTTCGACAGGGCGAGGCGGCTGCCACCGTGCTCAAGAAGGACGGCTATGGCCTGACGGCATATGCGGAGTATCCAATGATGCCTCTCTTTCCTTGGTATTCCTACCTCTTTCAAGGCAGCCGCGGAAAGCCGGCAGTCCATCTGGCGGCGTTGTCTCGCATCGACAACGCTGTTCTCAAGAAAGGTATCCCGCCGGTCCTGAAGAGGCTTTTGGAAAGGGTCAAGCAGCAACTTGAATCCGTCGGTGCCTGATGTCCAAAGGGCTTTTTACTCCCGATACCTGGTCGCCAGTTGGAATCGATAGCCTCGAAGACGCCGCCATGCGTGCGGTCAAGTCTCGAGGAAATACGCTTGTCACCGCGGGGCCTGGTGCGGGGAAGACCGAACTGCTCGGGCAGCGCGGCGTGTTCCTAATGCAGACCGGACTGTGCCCGTATCCTCGGCGAATCCTCGCAATCAGCTTCAAGCGCGATGCCGCCCGGAATTTACGGGAGCGGTTCGAACGGCGGTGTTCGAAGGAGCAGATTGATCGGTTTGACTCCCTGACCTTTGACGCCTTCACAAAACAGCTCTTCGACCGCTTCTGGAGGGGCCTTCCGGCTCAATGGGCTTTGAGGAACCCGTATACCGTCGCCTTTGCGCCGCCGCGGGGCGAGGTACAGCAGTTTCAACGTACTGTCGCTGACGGACTGGGCGACGAAACAAAGCTAGGCGGACGGGTCGAGAAGATCGCCGGCGTAAAGGCCGAACGAAACGGCGTGATGAGCGTTAGCTACGACGATTATCAAGGCGGGATCCAGCGTATGTCGCTGGTGCCGCCGCGCGTCGGCACCTACGGAGCTTTCCTTCATCTCGCTAGGATCGCATGGGCGCTCGACCAGGATCCGTCGCCGCTGACGTTCCAGATGTTGGGTCGTCTCCTCCAGGCTATTGTTGAGAATAATTCCGTAGTCCGCCGGGCGATTTGCGCGACGTACAGTCACGTGTTCATCGACGAGTTCCAGGACACGACGTATGTCCAATACGAACTCGTGCGCTCCATCTTCAAAGGATCGACGTCAGTCATCACGGCTGTCGGAGACGACAAGCAGCGAATCATGCGATGGGCCGGGGCTCAGGACGACAGCTTCGGCGAGTTCGCGGCGGATTTTCTCGACGGGCCTCCCGAGCTAGGTCGTGCTCGCTTGGTGCTTCAGAGCAACTATCGCAGCAACAAGAGGATCGTCGAAATCCTCAATATCTTGAAGGATAGGTTGGCGCCCACAGAACCTGACTTTGTCGCAGTTCGCGAGGCGCCGGAGTTGCCACCGGAACAGATATGCAGCGTGGTCGTCTCAGAGAACGAGAGCGAGGAGAATGCGAACATCGCCACATTCGTGTCGAGACGCATCCTCGCAGGCATCGACCCGCGTCAGATCGGGCTCCTCGTCCGGCAGAAAGCCAATGACTGGGAGGACCGGCTGGTGCCGCACTTCGAGGCATGTGGCATCGGCCTGCGAAACGAAGATCGGAATGTCGGCGGGGCGAGTATCCAGGATCTTATGGTGGAGCCATACGCCCAGGCGATCGTGGACTCTCTCGAATTCCTTAGCACCAGGCGCGGCGGCATTGTGTGGACGCGAGTGGTCGATCTACTGATGATGGTGGAAGGACTCGATGAACAGGCCGGCGACGAACGGAAAGTGCGCATTCTCGATCCGTTGGACGGTTTCAAAGCCAAGAACTTCTTCGATGGCACCGCCATTCCCGCGGCGGCGCAGGTCGACGTCCTGGTGGAAAAAGTCGAAGCCTTTCTCGGGCTTCCCCGATTGGCGGCACTGGCCCCGCAATATCAACAGGGGGACTATTTCGGTCAGATCCGAACGGCAACGCGGGCATTTCTGAAGGAAGCAGCGAACGGCAGGCGCACCTGGAACGAGGTGTTCAAATGGTACCGAGGCGAGGGCCAGGTTCCGTTGCTGACGATTACCAAGAGCAAGGGACTGGAATACGACATCGTAGTCCAGCTCGGACTCGACGATACGCAGTGGTGGAGCTTCGCCAAGGACCCCGGCGAAGGGCATTCAAATTTTTTCGTCGCAGCTTCGAGGGCGCGGGATCGGCTCCATATGGCATTCTGTAAGGGGAACCAGATCCAAAAAATCAACGAGATTTATGATCTGCTTCAACAGGCAAAGGTTCCTATTCAGACGGGCGTCGAATGGGCAGCTCGGTGAGGGCCGTCGCGACCGTCTAATACCTGTCCGACATAAAGCTTGGCAGAAATCTGTTCCATTCTGCCACTCTCGGCGGCCAACGCCAGGCTCTTCCCCTGGCACGATGTTATCGGTGCAGATTCACGTTGATATGCACGACATGGATCAGCTCTGCACTCGCATGGTTGTGATCACTGACATACGCCCATTTCATTGGGTGATCACACGTCATCCCATGCTGATGCACCGGAAAACTGGCATCTGCCTTTTTACGCAATTTGAGCACAAGATCGGCGATTCCAGCGTCTTTGAAGTACTCGACCACATAGCCACGGCCTTGTCGCCCAGTGGAGTAGCGGGAGATCAGTTGTTCGATGGCCTGTTCATGATAAGCCGGCCCCGCATAGATCTTCGCCTCTGCCAGACGCTGCTCTGGAAACATCGTGCTTTCAACTCTGATCGTCAGATCCACCCGCCCATTGCTGTATCCCTCGCGGGTCACGGCGAGCCCCGGCATATCCAACGCAGCGGCCAGGAATGCAGACAACTTCTCTTCGCTGTCTGTCTTCAAGTGATGGGCCTCTGCCTCCATGCGCTGAACACATTTCTCGAAATGGCGGTCAAGAAAATCGTCGAAATCATCCGCTGTTCTGGCTTGGAATAACTTCCGCAGTCCAGGAAACCAGTCAAACAGCGTTTTTAGAGTATCGCCCATCCGCACCCCTCTGTGGATTCTGCAGCGTCCAACGGATTGATAGCCGTTCGGCCCAGTCGCCTTCCTCCTGGTTTTCCGACGCCATGAACCGCACCTCGTCGAAAGTCATCGAGTGCTCGGTATCCAATCCGCCCGCACGGACAAACTCTCGGTTCAGAATTCCCACGTCATTGGCCGATAGCAGATTCAAGACGGGGAACAGGATATGACTTACCGATAAACCGCTGGCTTCCTCGATCATGGTGAGATCGGATATGCCCAGGCTGTTCCTTCCTCCCGCCGTCAATCTGTCTAGCAACGTGTCGACGGCTTGCGACCAGACCACCGCAGCACCGAATCTGTCCCGAACAACAGCCAATGCGCGCCTGCGGACATCCTCTGCGTCGCGTGTTCCATTGGCAGGGCTCTGCTGGTACGTCACGTCAAACACCGCGTCGGTCAGCCAGCGTTTGAAGTTCGGGTTGTCGCTGAACTGCTTGAATAGTTCGGTGTGGTCGGACAGCAGTTCCAACACAACCCGGTTGAGTGCCTTGTCGTGCTCCAGTTTGGCGTTCTGACGGTCGGAATGGGCCTGCGCGTTCTGGTAGGCCTTGTCCTGCGCCACGCGCACCGGAATCTCCTCGGCGATAACCTTGCCGATCTTGTCGGCATCTTTCCATTCGATGTTGCCGAACAGGTCATTGAAGGTCCTCAGGATGTTCGACAGCTTGTCGATGTCCGGTTCGCCCTTGCCACCGCCGCCACCTGTTGGCGCAGCTTCAACCGTGGCATCGGTGTCATCCATCGCCATCTCGAGTGTTGCGCGCGCTTCTACACGGTAGCTGTCAATGTCGATGGATTCGAGTACACCCTTCGACAGGTCCTCTTCCTTAGGCGCGGGCAGCTTCGGGATCAGGAAGTTCAGGAAGATAGAGAGCTTTTCCCATGCTGGATGGCCATAGTTCAGAATCGCGGCGAAGAAGCCGTAGCTCCGCAAAAACGCTTTGGCCCTGCCCTTGAACTCGACCTGGCTGTCCTCATCCAGATCGTCTTGATATTGCTCGACGCATTGGTCGAGGATGGGATCGAGCATGTCGCGGTCGGCGCCGCCGAGATACAGCCCCACCAAATCCTCCACCTGCTGCCAGCTATATACCTGCTTGCCATCGAGGTCAGCTTTCAGATCGTGGAGCTTGTTGGCGTCGGTTTCGCCGGTCTGGATCGTAGCCCGATAGTAGTCCTGAAACGCCGCCTTTACCGCCTCCGCGTTGTCGGCAAAGTCCAGCACGAAGGTGTCATGCTTTTGCGGATGTGCGCGGTTCAATCGCGACAGCGTCTGCACCGCCTGCACGCCCGCCAGCTTCTTGTCAACATACATCGTATGCAACAGCGGTTCATCAAAGCCGGTGACGAATTTGTTGGCGACGATTAGAAAGCGATACGGGTCTTGTCTGAACTTGTCGGGGATGTCCTTGCTCGGGAAATTGTTGAGGTCAGCCTCGGTTCTCTTCTGGCCGCCGACCTCGAACTCACCCGAATATGCGATGATGGCCTTATACGGGCTCCTAATCTGTTCGAGGTAGTCCGACACCTCGCGCCAGTAGTCGATGGCCCGTGCAATGCTATTGCACACAATCATCGCCCGCGCCTTGCCGCCGACCTTCTTCGCGCCCATGACCTGTGCGATGAAGTGATCGACCATGATCTCTGCCTTGCGCCGGATAGCCTTCTCGTGGGACTCGACGTAATGGCGGATTTTCTTCAATGCCCGAGCCTTGTCGAAGTCCGGGTCGTTCTCCACCGTCTTGGCGACGTGGTAAAAGCTGTCCAACGACGTGTAGTGGGCGATCACGTCGAGGATGAAACCCTCCTGTATCGCCTGCTTGGTGGTGTAGGTCAGTTCCTCGGGTGAGCGGAATTCCGCCGTATCGCCAACCACGGTTTTCTCGCCGAATAGTTCCAGCGTCTTGCTCTTGGGTGTGGCCGTGAAGGCAAAGTAGCTGGCGTTGGAAAGCATCCGCCGCGACCGTATGCGCTTCTCGATTTCCGTGTTCACCGCGTCCTGCGTGGCGTCTTCCTCAAAGGCTTCCTCGTCGGTCTTGCCGGAAAGGGCCTCATGCATCCTGGCCGTGGTTTTGCCGCCTTGGCTGGAGTGAGCCTCGTCGATCAGCAGTGCGAACTTCCTACCCGAAAGGTCGCCCAGCTCTTCAAGAATGAAGGGAAACTTCTGCACCGTGGTGACGATGATCTTCTTCCCTCGGCGCAGGTAGTTGCGCAGTTCTTGTGCGTTGTCGGAATGCCCGAAGATCGAGGCCACATGGTCGTAGCCCTTGATGGTGCGCGCGATCTGCGTATCTAGCGCACGCCGGTCGGTGATAACGATAATGGAATCGAACTGCGCCACAGTTGGATCGGCGGCGCTGCGCAACTCCACCAACTGATGCGCCAGCCATGCAATAGTGTTGCTCTTGCCACTGCCCGCCGAGTGCTGGATTAGGTAACGCTTGCCGACGCCGTCATCGCGGGTACGGCGCAGCAGCGCACGCACCGTGCGCAACTGGTGAAAGCGTGGGAACACCGGTTTGCGCTTTTTCTTCTTCCGGCCCGTGGCGGCATCGGTTTCCTGTTCCTCTACCACCTGCGCGAAGCTCTCGATGATGTTGGCTAGTGACTGCCTCGCCAGAACCTGCTTCCATAGGTAATCGGTCTTCAATCCGTTGGGGTTGGGCGGATTGCCCGCACCGCTGTTCCAGCCCTGATTGAATGGCAGGAACCACGATGCCTTGCCTTTCAATTCAGTGCAAAAATATACCTCGGCATCGTCCACCGCGAAGTGCGCGATGCAGCGTCCCGGCTGGAACAGCAGTTCCTGCGAGTTGCGCGTGGTCTGGTACTGGACGATGGCATCAGCCACGGTCTGCTTGGTCAGCGAGTTCTTTAACTCGAAAGTCAGGACCGGCAAACCATTAACGAAGATCACCAGGTCGAGCTCGTTGCCGGAGTTATGGCTGTAGCGCACCTGCCGCGTGATGCTGAAGATATTCTTACCAAACGCTTCGGTGGCGTTAGCGTTGCCCGGTGTAGGCAACAGCTTGTAGAGATCGACCGTCACCGGCCCATGGCTCACGCCTTTGCGCAGCACGTCCACCACACCGCGTTTGGTGATTTCACCTTGTAGGCGATGCAGGAACTGCGTGCGCTTGATGCCCTCGTGCGCCAGCTCCAGCGTTTCCACCGCATCAGGCTGCGTGGTTTGCAGAAAGGTCAGCAATCGCACGGTGTCCAGCGCTACGTCGCGATTGAAGTCCGCAGCGCGGCCCAGCACGTAGCCGCCCGGCGCATACACGGCCGCCGGACTCTGCGTGGTATTGGCAGGAGCAGGTAAGTGCTCGCTGATACCCGCCAGATGGCGCACTATCAGCCGTTCCAGTTCTTTCTCGCTGGTGTCGGAAGGCTTCATGCGTCGTCTCCCTCTTTCTCCGTCAGGGTTTCGGCCGAACCGTTTTCTGCGCGTCAATGGCAGCCGCTGCTGAAGATGGCAAAGCGGCCCGCGCCGTGTGCTGCGCGGCATACTGGGGGCGGATTCGATCAGGACGTGCAGTTCGGGCAGCAGCAAAACGTCGGCCAGCCAGGGATACGATGGGTTTACGCGTCGACATCGGCGCCTTCATCTTCGGTGGGTTCGGCTTCGTCGTCGCCTAGCGCGGCGAGGTCGTCATCGCTGATCACATCGTCCGGGCCGGGCCGCCAACCGCGCAGATTCACTTGGCCGGTGACAGCATCGGCAATCAGACGGTCGCGGTATTCGCGGATGAGGGCTATCTCGCTTCGAATCCTCTCGATGGCGATATCCTGTTCCGCTGTCGCGGTTTGAAGTGCGGACAGAATTTGATCCTGCTCGTCGAGTGGTGGTAGAGCAACACGGAAGTTCTTTACGAAGCCGAGCGGCACGCGCTGCTGGCCTGCGGCGCCTGTCATTGCATCGGCTCCGAGAACTCGGAACGTTCTCAGTGACAACAGCTTTGCCAAGAACGCTGGCCGGATTCGCCGTTCTGTCGCCCTGAGCACAATGAACTCCGTTGTGCCAAAGCCAATCTCGGTTGGCAGTTCGTCGAGCAATCCGCCCTTGCCGTTTTCGAAACACGGCGTGATCTTCGCCATCACCACGTCGTTGCGACGGAAGTAGGTATAGCCCTCCCAAACCTCCGATGTCTTCCTGCTCTCAACGCTCTGTAGCTTTCCTTCTGTTGTGATGCACTCCATCGGCAGGAACGATACCGAGGCATCACTGAGGCGAAACGAGGCACTCTCCGACCGTGACGGATTAAACGCCGCGACGTGCTTGATCTTGCACGTTTCCCAATGCGCAGGGATGCGTGGAATCCAGTCGATTCCTGAATCGCGTTTCTCTGTGTTCGTATCACGACCTTGGGTAACTGCGCCTTCGATGATGGTTTGCTTCTGCTCGGTCAGCAGCCCGATCAAATCGCGTTTGGCCTTGATGAAGCGGGCGATGTGTGCATCCTGCGTACGCAGGTAGGCGACGATCTGGTCTTGCTCGGGCCGTGGCGGTTGCAGCAGTGTAATGTCGAGGAACTGGTTCGGGTAAAGGCGTAGTCGCGAAGAACGGATGCCGGTCGAGCGCCCGATATATTCCGCAACATAGGCGCGGATGCGCAGCAGATAGTCCAGATATTCCGGATTGAAGCTATCGACACAGTGCGGGCGATAGACTCCGTAGGCCGGACTGACAATGCCTACGTGCCTGCTTGTGCCAAGGGCCGCCATCCACGCCCACAGCGTATTGATAACTATGTCGCCGGGCTGGCACAGCTTGGAACCGATGTAGCTAGCGGCCTTGAACATGGTGACGTTTTTCTGGCTGCGCGGTGTAACTCCAGTGAGATGAGAAACGGACAGCAACTCCTCGTGGCCAGTGTGCGAGCGTTCGTCAACCTCGCGGAAAAAGGTCTTCGCACGCTGTTCGTTCCAGTGTTCTGGCACTAGCGGCAGCCAGCGCATACGCGCCGGACGATAGCTCGGATAAACGCTACCCACCACCATCACGCTGTCCCCACGATCTTTTGCAGTAATCCTTCAGTTTGCTGCTCCAGCTTCAGGATGTCGGCACGGATGTCGCCCAGCGAGCGCAGCGGAGTCGGTTTGTAGAAGTAGCGAGCGAAGGAAATCTCGTAGCCGATCTCGGTTTTCTCGCCGTCGATCCATGCGTCCGTCGCGTGCGGCAGCACCTCGCGTTTGAAAAATGCATCGATGCCGCCCGGTTCCTTTAAAGGCACCTGCTCGGTGTCACGCAGGTCGGCATCCGGCTCGTACCACACTATTTCGCGATGCTTTGCACTTTCGATGAGATAGCGTCCATCGAAACTCGGAATGAAGGTATCCCCGGCTTGAGTTTGTGCCGCTTGGCGATCACCTCCGGTGCGGTTTCATCACGCCAGCTCACGGCCTTGAATATAGCTTTCTTATCCGTCGCAGTGGGTTTCTTCTCATATGTTCTCATCGCCGCATCGAATTCCACCCGGAAGACGTTGTGGTCGTCGAACACTGCATTGCCCATAACCTTCTGTGCCAGCAGCGCCAGATCGAGCAGCGCCTTGTCCCGTAGCCAGGTCGTGGAATCAAGCAACTTCTTTCGGCGTTTCTCCGGCACGGCTTTCATCGCGGACGTACGGTTTTCGTCACTGTCCTCGGTATCGTCCTCATCGTCGCCGTCACCCTTGAGCCATGCTTCGATTTCGGGCTTAAGCCTGACGAAGTCGGTGTACAGTTTGTCACCATGCTCGGCGTAGATCTCAGTGCGCAGCGCCTCGTCGCCGCTGGCGAAACGCAGGGTTTCGATGGCACTGGTTGTCAATTGGGTTTTCAGACGTAGCGGGCGTTCGACCGTGATCTTCCAGTAGCCGAAGTCCTGGGTGTCGAACCATTTACTCTGCGCCGTATCCCGCGCTTCGCCCAGATATAGGTCAAGAATGCGCTGGATATCGGTTTCGCCCAACTCGCAGTTCTTCTTCCCGAGATTGCGGCGCAGCGGCGCGAACCACTGGCTGGCGTCGATCAACTGCACCTTTCCCTTCCGGTACGCAGCCTTCTTATTGGCCAGCACCCAGATGTAGGTAGCGATCCCGGTGTTGTAGAAGATGTTGAGCGGCAGGGCGATGATGGCTTCGAGCCAGTCGTTCTCCAGCACCCAACGGCGGATATTGCTTTCGCCTTGCCCGGCGTCGCCGGTGAACAGTGCAGAGCCATTGTGGACGAGAGCGATGCGGCTTCCAAGTGTGGTGTCATGCTTCATCTTGGACAGCTTGTTCACCTGGAACATGAGCTGTCCGTCGCTGGAGCGGGTGATGAGCTTGAATTCAGCATCGCCGCCGTGATTGACGATGAAGCGCGGGTCGCTGAAATCCTTCTTGCCGCCCATGCGCACCAGGTCGGTCTTCCAACTCTTGCCGTAGGGTGGGTTGGAAATCATGAAGTCGAATTCGCGGCTGCGGAACTGGTCAGCAGACAACGTGGATTTGTCTGCCCCCCCAACGATGTTCTCCGCTTCCGCGCCTTCGCCTTTCAACAGCAGGTCGGCCTTGCAGATGGCGTAGGTTTCATCGCTGATTTCCTGCCCGAACAGGTGGATGGATACATCCTTGCCGTGCTGCTCGGCCAGCTCCTGCAAGGCTTCCTCGGCAACGGTGAGCATGCCACCCGTGCCGCAAGAGCCGTCGTATAGCGAATAGGTAGAAGACTCGATGCGCTCAGCCACAGGCAGGAACAGTAGTTTGGCCATGAGCTTGACTACGTCACGCGGGGTGAAGTGCTCGCCCGCTTCTTCGTTGTTCTCTTCGTTGAAGCGGCGGATCAACTCCTCGAACACGGTTCCCATGCCGTGGTTATCGAGCGCGGGTAGCTTGATACGCCCGTCGGCGTCCTTGACCGGCAACGGCGAAAGATTGACCTCGGGGTCGAGAAAGTCTTCGATCAGGTAGCCAAGGATATGGGCATCGACGAGCTTCTGTATCTGGTTGCGGAAACTGAACTTGGTAAGGATTTCCTGCACGTTTGGCGAGAAGCCGTCCAGATAGGCGATGAAATCCTCGCGCAAGCGCTGCCCGGCGGCGCTGGCCTTGAGGTTGGCCAATGTAAACTCGGAAACATTGTAGAAGGCTTGTCCGGCAGCGGCCTGTAGCGCCCCGTCCTGATTTGCCACTTTGGCATTGTCCAGCAGTCTCTTGCGTTCCAGGACCGCCTGCTTGGTCGGTTCCAACACCGCATCGATCCGCCTTAGCACGGTGAAGGGCAGGATCACGTCTCGATACTTGCCACGCACGTACACGTCGCGCAGACGGTCGTCGGCGATGTTCCAGATAAAGTCGGCGACCCACTTGATCTGGCTTTGGTCTTGCTGTCGTTTCCGCATCATCAGCGCTTCAATTCTTCGTCCAGGAATATGTTTATTCGCACGCACGTTTGGCTTACGTCGGTTTTGTGCGTCACGACTAATGACATCTGTTGGTGGGTGGGTACAACCCGATGAAGCCAATTCTGCTTTATCAATCCACCACCACGAATTCAGTCGCCAGTGGTGCCGGTTGACCGAGGCGAACCTGAATTATCATGGCTCGATCACCCTAGATCCCGATCATTGCGAAGAGGCGGGAATCCTGCCGATGGAGTTCGTAGAGATCTGGAACAAGAACTCGGGTGCGCGAATCTCAACCAACGTCATTCTTGGCGAACCTGGTTCGCGCTGTTGCATTCTCAACGGGGCGGCCGCGAGGACTTGTCAGCCCGGAGACGCGATCATCGTCTGTAGCTCAGTCTATGTGGATGAGGGCAATATCACGGGTCTGAAGCCTAAGGTGCTGACGTTCGACAACCACAACCGCGTTTGCGATCGCCTGAGCTATTCAGTAGACGGCCACGCCGAGGGCCGGTACACATTCAGCATCCTCGATACGGGAGGCGAAGAACTCCCAATACCCCTCCTGGTGGCTGGCGTTTAAACCGGCTAGTGGCCTGAGCTCAACGTTGTGTAGGGGAGTAAAGTCCTCAGGCGGTCCGCATCGAAATCTGGGCGGCATCCTGAAGCGCGCGCTCCAACCTGAGTACGGCTGTCCGCTGAGGACGATTCACGGGTTGTTCGAGATAGTAGTTCCCTGGGCCGGGCGTCCTTGCAATGAGAGGACAGATCTCTAGGCCCAAGGACTCGGCCAATGGGCCACACACGGGAACGTGTCCGATCGCCAGTGGGAGATGCCGAATAGGCGAAGGACAGGCCCAAGATTCATTTCTGCATCAAGCGACCGCGCGTCACGGTCGAGCCAGCGAGCCAGTCGGATTGCTTCTGAATGGCGAGCTTCTCCGCCGTCGTTCCGAAAGGCTCCGCGGGATCCGAGCATCGTAAAAGCCGGCGATGATCCGGGAGCGCAGATCTCGTTTTCTGTCCCGGCATCCTGGAGATGGGTTCTGTGACACTCCCGCGGGTGCCAATCCCTCGGTGCAGGAATCCTTCATCTCAGTCCGAGATAGGGGATGTTTCCAAGTTTCTTGTCGGGTTTGCTTTTCGAAAATGCCGTGAATCCGGGTCGTTGCAATTGGCGCCGGCTTTCATCGTAATATACCGAGAGGATACCGGTTATAAGGAATTGGAAGCCGGGATGCTTCTCATTCGGGCCCGGATCGCTCCGAGGACTGGCACATGCCGCGGACTAGCACGTGGAGGCCGCGTATGCGCCCTCTCGACATGACATCATTTGATGAGTACCGGAATGATCCGAATTCGAGAGGATGGCGCTGATGTCGGATGCAGTGAAGAAATGGATGGCCGACCGGCGAGAGCACAGGTTTCCGAACACTGTCGCCATTGCCCACTTCTCGCCACACACGCAGATGGTGACCCTGGACCAATACGAGAAGGACGACCTGCCGAAAGCCTTGGAGGCTGCGGATCACGCCAAAGTCGTCGAAATCATGGCAACCATAAGCCACGAGATGGCGCATTGGGCGGATATCGTGGGAACGATCTGGGGACGCGCGTACCTGAAGCGCATATATCAGGAGTTCAGGCTACTGCCGACGAAAGACAGGCCCCCAAGGGAAAGCGATTTCGCCTCATTCATCGACCTTCATGACGAAACACGTCGCCTGACCTTTCCGAAGTACTACCAGACCGTCTTCGAATCCAAGGAGACGCATAGTGCCAGACACCCGTGGCAGATATCGATTTCCGCGGGCCAGGAGATTGACGCGTACGGCCGACTGGATCCCAGCAGGCCAATCCTCTTCGTCTGCTTTCACGACAACAGGACCGGCGACCGCCTCATCCGCCAGCCGATGACGGTCGGTGCTCTCCTTGAGACCATCGCAGTTGCGTCCGAATACGACACTATACGCGCGATCCTGATGGGCAAGGTGCCTGCAGGCAAGCAGAAGGAGGTCGGTGAGGGAATTCACGGTGGCCTTCTATCCCGGCTTTATGAACCGTCGCTCACGCTATATTCCGCGCCGGTGCATCTCCTCGCGCACTTCGCCCAGATCAGTGACGCAGCGCTGGCCTACGACCTCGCGGCTACCATAGCACACGTGTGTCTCAACCTTTGCGAACGTCAGTTCAGAGATATTTTGCTTCCCGACAGAATGGCTCCGTGGTCAGCAATCTTCCCATCCTTCAAGGAACGGGAGAACCGTGCCTTCGCGTTCGCGGTTATCTGTTCAAACCTCAGCCATTGGCGGGACGGAAACGATAAAGACACGTGGATCGACGCCGCTTTGAAGCAAAGCGGACTGCCAGGGCGACGATCGATCCTGGAGCGGGCACTCGAGGCAATCGCAATGCAGGAGCCCGGCGGTCGGGGAACCTATCTCGACGAGGCTGAAAACTACATGCTGGAACTCGGACTTGGAGTTGCCATTGGAAGACAGAAGGGTCCGACGTTCGGCCCCGTGCAGGCGCATTCCTACGTGGGTGTCATCCCGCCAATGTTTGATTCGAACGGTGATATCTACTCGCTTCCCGACAGCCGCTTCGACTTCGCACGGTTCGACCCTGAAACTATGATCAGACTGGACGAGAGCCTTTACGAATACACACGGAATCTTCTGACCGGCTGCCGCTGACGTGTACGACCGCCACGTCTCCCGGACATGCCGACAGCGCGGCTAGCTGACATACTCGATCGGCCCCAGACCGAAAGGCACGGTTTCCGTGACCCGGTACCCACCATCGAATTCCTCGATGGCCTTCCAGGCCTTCAGCGAGGCCAGCAGGTGCGAGATCTCGTTGCCGTTCTGCCCCTTGACGTAACCATACGCCTCGATCAGGACGCGGCCGGCTTCGGCAAGGTCATCTTGCATTACCTTGCCTTTCACGGCTTCTATCTGGTTCATGTAGTGCAAGAGTGCCGCCTCGCCATAGCCGATGGGCTGCGCGAAGACCCGAAGCCATGACAGGGCAATAGCAAGCAGGAAGCTGGGGAACGTCACGGGCGGTGCCGTGACGAGGCCCGGAAGAGCGCTTCCGCCTGCGACGCTCAACAATGCGGCCGGGATGGATTGAAATGGATCGCGCGCAAGATTCGAAAGTTTCAGGGAATACGCGAGCTGTCGGCGCTTGCGCACCAGCAACATGCCGAGCACGCCCTCGCGCCGTGGCCCGATAGTTTCGTCAGGAAGCCGATTCCACTCGCTGTCGGCGTTCCTGGAGAGCTCTTCGCCCGCCTCGACGATCTGGGCGTCGGTCATCTCCGCCAGCCGGCACGGGGCTGGAAGACGAGCAATCAACTCCCTGATCATCGCAATCTGATCTGACATTGGGGAATTCGAGTCCTGCATCTTGCTCTCTTACGACCTGCCCACGATCTGGGCGTTGAATCAAATGTTTCGGTATCGCTAGCACAATGGCCAGAGACGCTGAAGATTCGACGCGAATCCTTCGACGTTTTCAGTTTTGTGATGCTAGATCGACGGCGGCGAATCCTTGGGTTTACGACTTCGTCTCGAGGGAGTCTTCACCGCCGCCGGCGCGATCGGGACTGAGGCCTTCGAAAGGTTGAGGATATTTTCTACGACAAGCGAGATGGCCGGCTCTTCGTTTGCGATGTAGGAAGGACTCCTGTCTTCAATCCTGGGGACCGGTTTCTTTTCGGCCCATTGGATCGCCTTGCCGTCGGAACCCTTGCGCTTCTTCTTCTCGAAGATGTCGCGGTAGCGGCGAGGGGAGATGCCGATGAACGGCTCGAAGAGCACCTTCGTATATTGCTCGGACGGCGAGAAGGTGATCGAATCCTCGTGGAGGTCCTTCGCGTGGCTCTTGGGATAAGGCTCGAGGAAGACCACGCGCCGGATACCGGAGGACACGATGTGCTTGGCGCACATGTGGCAGGGGAAGGTGGTCGTGAACATGATCGAGTCCGCCAAGGCCTTTCCCTTGCGAGCGGCGTCGGTGATCGCGGACATCTCGGCGTGGATGATGCGGCCGAATTCGATGATGTCCATGACCCTCGAATCCGAGATGAGCCGCTCGGTCATCATCTTCTTGACCTGGTTCGTGGTGGCTCCCTCCTTCTCAAGCTTGTCGGAGAGATAGCCGAGCTGGCCCATGCGGTCGACGAGGTCATGGAGCAGCCGGAGCTTTCGGCTATGGTTGCCGTCCTCTCCCTCCTCGAAATCCCGGTGGTGCGAGCCAGCATCGTCGCACCAGTAGGTTCCGCCAAATGCCTTCGGCACTTCGTTGCAGCCCAGAGTGATGACCTCGCCCCGTTCCGAGAAGATCGCCGCCCCAATCTGTCGTGACAGGTCAAGCGACCGAAGGGACGCGCCTGCCGCAGCATACATTCCGTACTCGGCCTTCGTTGGAGACAGGCCGTTATGACCGAAGAACGCGTTTACGAATCTTTCGACGACTTCCTTCGCCTCCCGTCCTCCCTGGCCGGGAACAAAAACGTCCCCGAGCGGGAAGACATCGGACACGCGCTGCCCGAAGACCTCGTCGACCTCATTGTGGTCTCGTGCGATGAGGCCGATCGCTTCCTTCTCCGCTTCCTCGTCTTCAATGATGGCGGTACCGAATCCCTTTATCTTCCTCATGATCTGGCGTCGGCGTTCGTCCGGATCGGAGTAAATAGAGACCTGCACGAACTTCCGGCCGTAGACTGCGCGAAGGAGGGCGATCTCCTCCTCTCGTTTTAGCTGCCGGATGATATAGGCCGTGCCGAGAGCAGGCTGGTCGGGTCGGCGCTTGCCGTTTCGGCGGGTCCTCACGCGTCGAATGTCGCTTATTGCAAGGCAGGCGAGGGCGGCGTTGTTGTTTACGCTGCGCCGGACGGTGTCCGCGTGACTGATAAGCGACGCATATCTGTGCACGTAGCTGGATTCATCAATCACAATCTGCGGCAAGACGTCCCGCATTACCTGTGTGATGTGGATGACCTCGCTGGCATACTGGACTTTCGCCAGAGCTTCCGTCAGGAACCCCACCACTGCGTCGAGGTCGACACCGATCGGCCCGACGAGTCCTACGACGATTTCCGGATTGTCGACTGTCGCTGTAGTTGTCACTCGTAGCTCCTAGGGGAACATTAAGACCGTGATGCGATTATCCATATCGCTGGTTCGTTAATATCGGTATTATCGAGTCGGATCACTTGGAGGGTGTAGTGATGAAATCAAACCTTGCCGTGCAAGATAAATCCTCAAGCGAGCAGCGCGGCGACGAACTGCGCGCGATCATGAGAGACGCCGTCAAGAACGTCCTCGAGCGACCCGAGACCCTACGTGGTCCATACGTTATCCGGGACGCAGATCTAAAGGCCAGCAGCGGTCGCTGAACAGCTACCGAGCGCTCGCCTCCCCCGAATAGGCTCTGGCAATGGCTTCCATGCGCCTTTCGGAAGTTCCTAACGATAACCAAGCATGCAGGCTCGTAGAGACGGGTTATCCTCACTGAGATCTACTTGCAGGCTAAAACCTCTTGCCCATGCCTGACAGACGGCAGTGGATGTTCGTCACACCGAGCTCGGGCATGCGAGCAGGCTCCTCGTAATCCGCTCTCTTCAGGACAACCTCCATGTGCGACTGCGCTGTGTTCACAGAGTGGACACACAGGTCATGCGAGCCCGATGTCAACAATCTGGAAGCGGAAATGCGGTCGCCGAGCCGTCGGGGCGGAGTTCACCGCCAAGCGGACGCCGGGGCCTGCGGGCGGGCAAGGCTACTCCCAGCGGGCCCTCCAAGGTAGCGTCCGGCGCCGGTCCGGCCGGAGGTTCCATCGAGCCAGTGCTTGAGGTGCACGCTGTCCCGTTCTCCCCCGCTCGTCGCTCCGGCCGGATCCGGCTCGGCGGGTCACGAACAACATCGCGACGGCCGCCGGCCGGCGAATGCAGACGCCGGGCGCGTCGAGCCTCGCCCGCTCGCGGGCCTCCGAACCACGCCGCGGGACAGCGGGCACATGCCACGGCGCGGACGATCCAGTAATTTTCCATTCATCCTTAATAGTGTACGGAAAATTAATTCATGAATCCCGCGTGAATCGCAGAATTGTCAACAATTAATCGGGATCATCGGCATCTGCCCCGCGCAGGATCAGGTTGTCAACAAATACGAGCCCGTTGCATCGACCGCGCTGTACATGAGAGTAACCGTTTTTATATTCAAGTCATGCATGAAATGTGCTATAGTCGCCGGTTGAGAACGCGGAGATGCTGCCGGCGTCCTTCGTTTTTGAAGCGGAACGCCGGCCGGCAAGGCAGCGGTTCGAAAAGCGCCGGTCCAGGCGGCGACGCCCGCGCGGCGGCCGACTTCGCTCCCGCCTGCAGAAGGTCGGGCTCGTCCGGCCCCGGAGAATTCCGCCGTCGCGCGCGCAGTGACAAGAAGCGGCGCCGCCGGGGCGGCCGGGGCCATGCGATCGTCGAAGCGGGGCCCGAAACAGCGCGCATGAGGACACGGCCAGGGAGGTGCTGCGGTGACGCCGAGGATGACGGAAGGACGGAGGAGGCCGGCGCCGCGCACGCGCTGCTGCAGCCGCGACGAAGTGGCGAGGCTGCTCCGGGCGGCCCACAGGGGAAGGGGCGCGCAGGGTGGGCGCGGACAGACTGTCCACCTCGCCAGGTTCATTCTCGTCGCATTCTACACCTGCACGCACGCGTCGGTGATCGAGCTGGCGTCCTTCGAGAGGGAGGAGGGGCTGCCCTGGATCGACCTCGAGCGGGGCCTGTTCTACCGCCGGCCCGTGGAGGAATACGAGTGCCTCTCGGCTTGGGAGCGCGACGCCGAACCGATCCTGATCCCGCGGCCGCTTTTGGAGCACATGAGGCGATGGCGGAAGAACGGCGCGCTCCGCCCGTCCGGGCACGTCGGAAGCCTTCGCCGCTGCCGCATGGAGCTTGGCAGGCTGGCGCGCGCCGTCCTCGGCGCGGAGCGCGCGCCGCGGATGACCTTCCAGACGCTGCGGCGCACGGGCGCGTCGTGGCTGCGGCAGGGCGGCGTCTCGACGGACGTCGTCGCGCTGTTCTGTTCGCGGCGGCCTGAATTCACAAAGGCGCTGCTCTGGGGCGTACGTCCGTGCCAGGAGCAGGTCCACTATGCCTTCGCCAGGGCCAAGACCGAGGAGAGGCGTCGGCGCGGCGCGGGACCTGCGTCGGACAACGGTTTCGTCTAGGGCCGCGGAATGGAAGCCAGGACACCCATGGTTCCGGCGGACGTGTCTCTCCGCGAGATGGAAAGGCTGCTCGACCGTCTCGCGGTGGAGGTCGTCGCCATGGGACGAGATGGAGGCGTCCTCGTCGGGCTCTACGCATGGCTCGAGGACCAGCTCGCGCGGCGTCGCGCGCATCACGCCGTCCTCGCCTCGGCGCGCGGGCGGGTCAGACGATTGCACGGTCGAACGGCAGCACGATCTTGAGGAGCTGGTCCCGCTGCCATTCCAGGGATCCGCCTTGCCCGTACTCCGGCCGCGCGGCCGTGTGTCCGAACAGGATGGCGCGCAGCTCGGCGTCGACGCCCGCCACCTTCATGCGGTCCTCGAACGAATGGCGCAGGGAGTAGATCTTGTGCCTGGGGGTCGGAAAGAGTTTATGGACCCTGAAGTGCTTGTTGAGGACGGCGGAAAGGGCGTCGGCCCGGTCCCGATAGCGCGGAAAGCCTCGGGGATGCTTGCGGAACACCGCCAGCGCGAGGCCGACGAGCGGTATCTGCCGGTAGGACGAAACCGTCTTGACCTCGCACGGGCCGAGCTCCTCCTCGTCGTCGTCGTCGGGGCGCGTCTGGATGTCGATGTACGGCACCGGCGCGGCGAGGACGATCCTCTCCGGCGGCAGGTTCGCCAGCTCGCTCGGACGCGCGCCCGTGTCGACCATCGCCAGCACGATTCCTCGGGCCTGGTCGTTCAGCGCCCGAAGGGCGTCCGGCGCCAGGATCCGTTCTGCGATCCACGCCGTCGGAAACGGCGGGCGCCTTCTCGCCCTCTGGTGCCTGTCGCTGAAGGCCAGCTTGTCGAACGGATTGTCGATGTTCCTGACGCCGATGTGCTCGTGGTACTTCCGATACAGGACGCGCATGTTGCCGATGTCGCGGTTTCCCGAGGAGGCGGTGTGGGTCGGCCTTCGGCGCTTGCCGTCCTCGTCCGGCGGCGGCGCGATCCTCTCCGCCCACAGGTCGTAGAGCCTGAGCGCGTCCTCCCGCGTCACCTCGCCGATCGGCTTGTCGCCCACCAGGCTGGTGAAGTTCTTCAACGCGCGCTTCTTGACCTTGAGCCAGCTTCGTCTCTGCTCGCCGCTCTTGTTGACCAGCTCCGGCGCCGCGATCTTCTCGACGTAGAGCGCGAACGCCTCGGACAGGCGCACGCCGGGCCGCTCGACCACCCCCAGGACGGCGTTGGTCTCGGGCGAATTGGGCCTGTGCTCCAGCAGCACGCGCAGCCGATCGAGGATCTGCGCGCCGGTCTCGCCCTGCAGGATCTCCATCGTCGTGCGGTAGGTGAAGCCCAGTGCCGCGACGCGCCGGACGGCGGCCTCGTAGCGCCGCCTCGCCGCCTCGGCGGAGTCCGAGCCTAGGAGGGCGCCCCAGAGCTCGTCGTCCGCGCGCTCGTATCCGTCCCGCAGCGCCCGCGCCTTGGCGAGATCCCGCGTTCTGAGCGACGCCCGGACGGTCGGCTGCCGCTCGTCGAGGGCGGCGACGAGCCTCGGGACCCGGCGCCTGTAAAAATATATTCCGTTGCGGGTGATGAGGTATCTGTCGAGCTCTGTCCTCTCCACGGCGCCTCCTCCTGTGCCCCGGAAATGGTTCCCTAATGTGGCCCAAAAAGGCGCGGGCGTCAATCGGATCGAATAACAGGAGAGACTAAAATGTGTTTTGTAGCAATATAATAGGAGGCATTGTTGAAGCGGTTTTCCGGTGCGCGTTGCGCGCACCTTTTGTGCGTCTCGACCGCACCAAATTGAATTAAAAAGCCCCCGTAACCGTCCGGTTCTACGGGGTTTTTTATTTTCGGACTTCGAATTGCATGCGCTACGGCGTGATCCTTTGAATCGGGATCGATTTAAGGACAACCATGCAGAAACTCAAAGCTCCACAGCGACCTTGCGCGTCTGATTAGACGCGCGGCGCTGTAACGCCGTTGTTCCGGCACCGCGGCGCATCGCTGCAGCTGCAGGACCTCGCTTGTACGTCGCGCCGGAAGCTCAAAACGAACGCCTCCGGTAGCACCCGCGACCAAAATGCCATATTGTGTTGCTAAGGAGATCCATCAGGCGGCGTCGCCGACGCAAGTCTACGAACAAGCGAGTGGGGTCGCCGCCGCGCTGTGCCAGATCTGGCCATGGGGTCTCTGCAGCATTTCCGCCCGGCCCGAGTTCGGGCCACGGAGACGAAGGCGAGTTGTGTTTCGCCCGCGCACCGGTTCTGTGGGACCCTGCCGCGGTGGAAAATAGCCGTTCGTCGAAAAATCGGAAAAGTGGACAGAGACTGGACGCGAATCCGCTCGCCATCGCGGAATTGTGAAAAGCGGTCAATATGATGGGGTGACAGAGCGGCGAACCTGCTGCATGATTTCTTATATCCGATTCGACTTACGGATAAGACCTGTAGCAATTCAAAGTATTACGGTGCCCGTTGCGCCATTTGGAAAGCGCCGCGCGCCGTAAGGGAGATGCGGGTGCTCACCGTTGGCCACTGCTTCGGCATCCGCTAGCTAAACCGCAACGTGTTGAGGAACTTTGGAGGCAGGAAACAGTTCACTGTAAGCAGGGAGCCAACAGGCAGCGAACCCGTCTCGGTTGACCGGCCTCCCGCGGGAGAGCATGATGACAAGGAGTGAATCTGACGTCTTCGATCTCTTTTCAGAGATCTATACAAGTGCAGCGCAAGAAGAGATAAGTCTGCAAGAATATCTCCTCGCCTGCCGCGACGACAAGAGTATGTACGCCACCGCGCAGGAGCGCATGGTGGAAGCCATTGGAGAGCCGACCCTCGTCGATACGAGCGCGGACGAGCGTCTCGGGCGAATCTTCGCCAATCGAACCATCAAGATCTATCCCTCATTCTCTGACTTCTATGGCATGGAGGATACGATCGAGCGGATTGTCGGCTATTTCCGCTATGCCGCGCAGGGCCTGGAAGAGCGCAAGCAAATTCTCTACCTCCTCGGGCCGGTCGGCGGCGGCAAATCTTCGTTGGCGGAGCGGCTCAAGAAGCTGATGGAGGCGCGTCCCATCTACACATTGATGGTTAACGGCAAGATCAGCCCCGTCTTCGAATCCCCGCTCGGTCTGTTCCACCCGGAACGCATGGCGGATCTTCTCGAGGACAAGTATGGAATCGCGAGACGGCGGCTCACCGGTCTGATTTCGCCTTGGGCGGCGAAGCGGCTCGACGAAGTCGGCGGCGACATCTCGAAATTCAGCGTCGTCAAACTGGTGCCATCCCGCTTGCGCCAGATCGGCATCGCGAAGACCGAACCCGGCGACGAAAATAACCAGGATGTCTCCTCCTTGGTCGGCAAGGTCGATATCCGCCAGCTCGAAAATTACAGCCAGGCGGATCCGGACGCCTACTCCTACAGTGGCGGGCTGAACCGCACTACACAGGGGTTGCTTGAATTCGTGGAGATGTTCAAGGCGCCGATCAAGGTCCTCCACCCGTTGCTGACGGCGACCCAGGAGGGCAATTACAACGGCACCGAGAATTTCGGCGCGTTTCCCTACCAGGGCACCGTCCTGGCGCATTCCAACGAATCCGAGTGGCTTCAGTTCAAGAATAACAAGAACAATGAGGCTTTCCTCGACCGCATCCTGGTGGTCAAGGTGCCTTATTGCCTGCGCGTCACCGAAGAGAAGCTGATCTACGAGAAGCTCCTTCGTGAAAGTGAACTGGTCGATAATCCTTGCGCGCCGGAAGTTCTGGAGTGCTTGAGCCGGTTCACGGTGTCGACCCGCCTTGCTCCGCATGAAAACTCGCCACTTTACACGAAGATGCGGGTCTATGACGGCGAGAACCTGAAAGACACCGATCCGAAGGCGAAATCGGTACAGGAATATCGTGACGCCGCCGGCGTCGACGAGGGTATGACGGGCGTCAGCACCCGCTTTGCCTTCAAGGTGCTGTCGGAGACCTTCAACTATGACACCAAGGAGGTCGCCGCCGACCCCGTGCATCTGATGTATATCATGGAGCAGGCGATCAAACGCGAACAGTTTGCCAAGGAAATCGAGGCAAGCTATCTCGACTTCATCAAGTCGGAATTGGCCACGCGCTATGCCGAATTCATCGGCCACGAGATCCAGAAAGCCTATCTGGAATCCTATAGCGAATACGGTCAGAACCTGTTCGACCGGTACATCGCCTACGCCGATGCATGGCTTGAGGACCAGGACTTCAAGGATCCAGACACTGGACAGATCCTCAACCGGAAGGTTCTCGATAGCGAGCTGTCGCAGATCGAAAAGCCGGCAGGCATCGCCAATCCGAAGGACTTCCGCAACGAGGTGGTTAAGTTCACATTGCGTGCCCGCGCCAAGAACAGCGGCCGCAATCCCTCCTGGACGAGCTATGAAAAGCTGCGCGAAGTCATCGAAAAGCGTATGTTCGGTCAGGTCGAGGATCTGCTGCCAGTCATCAGTTTTGGCTCCAAGAAAGACAGCGCCACCGAGAAACAGCATGCCGAGTTCGTCCAGCGCATGATTGAACGCGGATACACCGAACGGCAGGTTCGGAGGCTCGTCGACTGGTACATGCGAGTGAACAAGGCGGGCTAAAGATGCGTACGTTGGGGGTTTGCCAATGCCGAATTTCATCGACCGCCGCCTTAATCCAAAGGACAAGAGCCTTGGCAACAGGCGGCGTTTCCTGAAACGGGCGCGGGAAGAGCTGAAACGGACGATCAAGGAACAGATCAAAGCAGGCAAGATCGCGGACGTGGATGCGGAGCACCGCGTGCCCATGCCCGAACGCGGCGTCGGTGAACCATCCTTCCAGCCTTCCCCGAGCTCCGGGGAGAGACAGTATGTCCTGCCCGGCAATCAAGAGTTCACGCCAGGCGATCGCCTCCCGAAACCAAGCGCGCGTGGCGGCGGCTCAGGCAAGGGCGCGGGAACCGGCGAGAGCGAAGACGACTTCCAGTTCGTGCTGTCGCGCGACGAAGTCCTCGATCTCTTTTTCGAAGATCTCGAGTTACCCGACATGGTGAAGCTCAATCTCAAGGAGTCCGTCGCGTTCAAGCCGCGTCGGGCCGGTTTTGCGACGTCGGGATCGCCCACGAACATCAATGTGGGGCGCACGATGCGCAACAGCTATGGCCGCCGTATCGCGCTCAGGCGGCCCAGCCGTGCGGACGTGGCCGCAGTCGCCGACGAAATTGCCAAGCTGGAGGCGGAATCGAACGCCAGTGGTGCCCACCAAAAGCGCATCGAGGCGTTGCGCGAGGAACTGGACAAGCTGGAGCGGCGCCGCCGCCGCATTGCTTATGTCGACCCGGTCGACATCCGCTTCAATCGTTTCGAGCCCCAGCCGCTGCCGAATGCAAGCGCGGTGATGTTCTGCCTGATGGATGTCTCCGCGTCGATGGGCGAGCGCGAGAAGGATCTGGCCAAGCGCTTCTTCGTCCTGCTGCATCTCTTCCTCAAGCGGCGCTACAAGCGAATCGACATCGTCTTCATTCGCCACACGGATGAGGCAGGTGAGGTCGACGAAAACACATTTTTCTACAGCAAGCAGAGCGGCGGCACTGTTGTCTCCACGGCCATCGAGGAGATGCTCCGCATCATTGAGGAACGTTATCCGGCGCGTGAATGGAACATTTACGCTGCCCAGGCCTCCGACGGGGAGAACAGCGCCGGGGATTCGGACCTTTGCGTTTCGCTTCTCCACCGGCAGGTGATGCGCCTTTGCCAATATTATGCCTATGTCGAAATCATAGATGAGCGCGAGACGGAGATTTTCGGTACGACCGACAACGGCACGTCCCTCTGGCGCGCCTATCGCACGGTCGACAGCGAATGGTCGAATTTCCAGATGACGCGGATTGCGAGGCCGTCGGACATCTATCCGGTTTTCCGGAAGCTCTTCGCCAGGCAGCCAACCATGCAACTGCGCACTGAAAGGCGATAGGAATGCCCAAAGGCGCAGCCTCAAACCTTCTGTTTCACGATTCCGATTGGAATTTCGAGACGTTGTCGCGCACCTATGATGCGATCGAAACGATCGCACTGGATGAATTGCAGCTCGACGTCTATCCGAATCAACTCGAGATCATCTCTTCCGAGCAGATGCTCGACGCCTATTCTTCGGTAGGGATGCCGCTGATGTACCAGCACTGGTCCTTCGGCAAGCGCTTCGTTTTCGAGGAACATCTTTATCGCAAGGGCCGCCGAGGGCTTGCCTATGAACTGGTCATCAACTCCAACCCCTGCATCACCTATCTGATGGAGGAGAACACCATGGCCATGCAGGCCCTGGTGACGGCGCACGCGGCCTTCGGCCACAACCACTTCTTCAAGAACAACTATCTGTTCCAGCAGTGGACCGACGCCAGCGCGATCCTGAGCTACATGGAGTTTGCCAAGAAATATATCGCCAAATGCGAGGAGCGGTACGGAACGTCCGAGGTGGAGGTCATTCTCGATTCCGCCCACGCACTCATGGATCAGGGCGTCTTCCGATATCGTCGTCCACCGCGGCTTTCGTCCGAGAAGGAGCGGGAGCGCGCCCGCGAGCGGCTCGAATACGAAGAGCAGACCTACAGCGATTTATGGAGAACGCTGCCGCCCTCACCGGACGGGCACAACTCCAAGGAGGCCGAGCGCGACGCTTCGGAGCGGAAGAAGGCGCTCAACCTGCCCGAAGAAAATCTGCTCTATTTTCTTGAAAAAACCAGCCTGATCCTGGAGCCCTGGCAGCGGGAACTCCTACGTATCGTGCGCGTCATCGCCCAGTACTTCTATCCGCAGCGGCAGACCAAGGTGATGAACGAGGGATGTGCGACCTTCGTGCACTACACGATCATGAACAGGCTTTTCGACCAGGGCAGGATCAGCGAAGGCTCCATGCTGGAGATGCTCCACAGCCACTCCAACGTGGTCTTTCAGCCATCCTTCGACGACCCGCGCTTTCCGGGCATCAATCCCTATGCGCTGGGATTTGCCATGATGCAGGACATCCAGCGCGTCTGCACGGATCCGACACCGGAAGATCGTGATTGGTTTCCCGAGATCGCCGGCAGCGGCAAATGGCGGGAGACGCTGATCGACGCCTGGGCGAACCACCGGGACGAGTCCTTCATCCTGCAATATCTGAGCCCTGCGTTGATCCGCAAATTCAGGCTGTTCCTGCTGACGGACGAGGCCGGCGACAACTACTGCGAGGTTGCCTCGATCCACAACGAGCGCGGCTATGAGACCATACGCACAGCGCTTGCGCGCAGCTACGATGTCGCAGCGAACCAGTCGGACATCCAAGTCGTGGATGTCGATCTCCTGGGCGACCGCCACCTACGGCTGCAGCACAACGTCAAGAACGGCATCCTCCTCGACGAAGCGAGCCGCGACGCCACGCTCCGTCACGTGCGCCATCTTTGGGGGTACGACGTTAGCCTTGCCGGCGTCGATGCGGAAACCGACGACGTGCTCTATGAGTGCTCGACGGCGCCGACTTCCGAATAGGTGATCATGCGTGTGGCATGTGATGGCGGCGGAGGCTTTATACCGGCGTCATGGTGGCCGGACGGACGGCCCGTTATTTCGCCGTGCCGTCAGGCGAGGTTTGCTGCGACGGTCCACCGGTTCCCGACGGGGCGGTAGGATTCATGTCGGTCGGGGAGGCTTGGCCGTCGACGGGTGCCGGTGTCTGGTTGCCGACACTGCCGGTCTGTTCGGACGATGGAGCAGGCTGAGTCTGCTCAGTTTGCGTCGCCCGATCGCTGTCATTGCTTTCACCCCAGAGTTCGACGGCGCCCCAGGCAAGCAGGACGAGAAAGAGTCCGCCTGTGAGCACCGCCAGAACACGGAGGCCGAGGCCGCCCGGTCTGGTTTCCCGGGCCGAGAATTCTTCCCTGTCCGCATCATGCGTCTTCGAGACCGGATCGCCGCGTTCATCGAGATACTTGGCCATCAGATAATCTCCATTGATCTCTACCAATGGAGAACGAGGCGGCGATCACAATGTTCCGGGTCGCGACGACGTCGTGACAGCTTCGCCTTACAGCGCCGCGCGTCTATCAGATGTGCAAAGGGCGCTGTCGCACTTTGAAACGCTGCATGTTTCCCTAAATCGGGTACGATTTGGGGAAACATGCAGTAGAACGGCGGGCGTCAGGGCGCCCAGCTGTCCTGGACGCTGCGGCGGACGAGCTTGTAGGAATGGTCCGGCTGGACCTCGTAAGTTTCGAAAACCATGGTCCCTTGATGCAGGAAACGATGCTGGATCATCGTGCCGGGCGCCGCTTGTGTTCTGCGCTCGGCCGCCTTCTCGCCGTAGGTGAAGCTGCCGGGGAGGGGCTCCAGATCAGGCGACACGGCCGTGCATCCGGCCAGGAGCAATGCAAGCACGGGTATCAGGTTTAAGGCTTTCATTTTGTATCCTTTGATGAATCCTATTGTCGTCGATCCCAGCTAGACTACACGCCGCGCGTCTCAAGGGACGCTGCAGCAGGTCACCGCTCACCTCTGGTCAATTTTTCGAACCGCTTGACGGCGCGTTCGCGTTTTAGCCGGGAAAGGCGTTGCGTCCAGAAAATACCGGAGAGTTGGTCGATCTCGTGCTGCAGGCAGATCGCCATCAGTCCTTCTGCATCTTCTTCCAGCGTTTCGCCTGATAGCGACTGATAGCGCACGCGCACCGCGGCCGGTCGCTCGACTTCCTCTGAAATGCCGGGCATCGAGACGCTGCCTTCCGCATGCCGCATCAGGTCATGGGATTGCCAGATAATCTCCGGATTGGCAAAGACCCGCGAAGCGCTGGCCCGATCCAGTTCGATCACCGTCAGCCGTCGCAGCACACCTACATGATTTGCCGTAATGCCGATTCCCGGGGCGGCGTGCATCGTCTCAAGAAGGTCGCTTGCCAGTTGCCGAAGATCGTCGTCGAAATGTTCGATCGTTTCGGCCGCGGTGGTGAGCGCCGCGTGCGGAAAGCGTACGATGGGGAGAATAGCCATCCCTGGCCCCTTGTCTTGGCAGGCATCCGTTTCGGCGCCTTGATCTACGGCTTTCATATGCGTTTGCAACAGCTTGCGCAAAACTTTCGCCGGTCCTCTATTCGCACCCTCTGGCCTGTGGACCTCGCGGAAGCTTTGCGCTACTGCATGACTTCCGGGGTCGGATTCGATCCGAGGATAAAATCACGCAGCAATTCAAAGTGTTACAGCGACTTTGCGGGGAGGAAAGCAGGGGCGCTGTGGCAAGGCAGAACGCCGTTGCCTCTCGTGGGTGCGGCAGTCGTTTGGAATGCACGCTCGCCTTTCGGGATCTTTGACCCAATTGATTCGGGCGGCTTTGTTTTTCGAGGGCGGCTCCATGAGCAATATCGGCGACGACGACCGTTCGGAAGAAACCACCGCTTATGACGGCTCGGATATCTATGCCGACGACGGCTCTGTGCGCTCCGACTTCCTCATGCATGTTGGCGCGGCGATTGCCGACCGCGACACGATCTATCTGCGCCAGCACGTCGCCGGCCTTCATGCTTCCGAACTTGGCGATCTTCTGGAAGCTATCCAGCCGGAACAACGGCTGGCGCTCGTATCGCTGCTCGGCAAGGAGTTCGACCTCGCGGCGCTGACCGAGGTCGACGAGGCCATTCGTCTCGACATCGTCGAACACCTGCCCAACGAGCAGATCGCCGAGGCAATCGGAGAGATGGACTCCGACGATGCGGTCTACATTCTGGAGGACCTGGATCAGGAGGACCAGGAAGAGATCCTCGCCAAGCTGCCGTTCACCGAGCGCGTTCGGCTGCGTCGCTCGCTCGACTATCCGGAAAGCACCGCCGGCCGGCGCATGCAGACGGAATTCGTCGCTGTGCCGCCGTTCTGGACCGTGGGTCAGACGATCGACTATATGCGCGAGGACGAAGACCTTCCCGACAGTTTCACGCAGATCTTCGTCATCGATCCGACGTTCAAGCTTCTCGGAACCGTCGATCTCGACCGTGTGCTACGCACCAAGCGGTCGATCAAGGTCGATGCCATCATGCGCGACACCAGTCACGCCATTCCAGCCGAGATGGATCAGGAAGAGGCGGCTCAACTGTTCGAACAGTACGACCTCCTGTCGGCCGCCGTCGTCGACGACAACGATCGGCTAGTGGGCGTGCTGACCATCGACGACGTGGTCGACGTGATCCAGGAGGAGGCGGAGGAGGACCTGCTGCGCCTGAGCGGTGTGGGCGACGAGGAACTGTCGGACTCCGTTGCCGAGGCCTCGCGCTCGCGGGTGCCGTGGCTCTTCGTCAATTCGATGACGGCCTGCATATCCGCCTCGGTGATCGGCCTTTTCGACGCAACCATCCAGCAGATTGTGGCTTTGGCCATCCTGATGCCGATTGTGGCCGGCATGGGCGGCAACGCGGGTTCGCAGACCATGACCGTGACCGTCCGTGCGCTTGCGACCCGCGGCCTCGACATTCACAATGCGCCGCGGATCATCCGCCGTGAAGCCGGCGTGGGGCTCTTGAACGGCATGATTTTCGGGACGTTCATCGGTATGATTGCCGGCCTGTGGTTCCAGGATCCGAATATCGGCGGCATTATCGCCACGGCAATGCTGATCAACATGATGGCGGCAGCGCTCGCCGGCATCATGATTCCGCTTCTCCTGGAAAAATCCGGTGCCGACCCGGCCGTTTCGTCGGCGGTCTTCGTCACCGCGGTCACCGACGTAACCGGTTTCTTCAGCTTTCTCGGCATTGCCACCTGGTGGTTCCACATCACGTGACCGCCGGTGCGTTGTTTGACTTTTACGTCAAAGTCAACGATAGTGACGCCTCGGAATTTGATGGGACGGCGGCGTGAACAAATACTATAGCATCACTGAGCTAACGCGGGAATTCGGTATCTCCACCCGAACGTTGCGCTTCTACGAGGATGAAGGCCTCATTCATCCGGAGCGCCGCGGCCGCACGCGACTGTTTCGGCCGGCGGACCGTCATCTCATCAAGGAAATCCTGCGCGGCCGCCGCATCGGCTTCACCATCGCCGAAATTCGCGAGATCATTCAGGTCTACAAGGATCCGCCGGGCGAGATGGGCCAACTCCAGCTTCTGATGACGCGCGTCGAGGAAAAGCGCGAGGAGTTGCGGCAGAAACGCAAGGATATCGATGATACGCTCGCCGAGCTCGACAATGTCGAGGAGGCCTGCCTGACGCGTCTCGCGGAGATCGGCGTCGGCACCTAGAGCAATTCCAGGAAAAGTGTGTAACGGTTTTCCGTCCGGAATTGCGTAGTTTCATCTAATGCATGTCGCCCAAAAGTGTGCAGCAGTTTGGGACAACGACATGCATAAAAACAATGACCTAAAGCGCGTCGCACGCACTCGATTGAATGCGACGCACTTTAAGGCGGGCATGAAAGGGTTTGTTCAAAGGTGGCCGGGCGCCGCCTTTTTGCGTTCGGCTCAGATCCACCGAGCGGTACGACGGCAATAGCGTTCGAATTCGAAACCGAAGCGCGACAGCAGATGTCTCTCTTCATTGCGGACGACAAAGACGGTCGTCAGCGCGACAGCCGCTATCGCCGCGATAAAAAGCCATGGGTTGGCCGTTATCAACCCAATGCCGATCAGCAGCAGCGTGTAACCGAGATAAATCGGATTGCGGGTGAAGCGAAAAGGGCCGCAGGTGACGAGGCAGGTGGCGCACCGGGTCGGCAGGATCGCGGTGTGGCGGTCCAGAAGCGTCTTGACGGCCCACAGGTTGATCGAGATCGCCGCAAAGATCAGTGCGCATCCGGTGAGCCATGCAAACCAGCCGTTTCCGTTCGCTACGGTAATCGGGAAGAAACGGTTGAAAACCAGCGCAGTCAGAGCGGCCGCGCCATAAACCACGGCGGGCCAAGGGAAGTTCAGCGGCTTGGCACGATAGGCATTCATGTCCTAGTCCCCTGATTGCACGTCCATTGTGCATTGACGGGCGATTCGCGCAATGCGTTCATCCGTGTTTACGTCGATCTTGCCCATGTTTAAGTCCTCGAACAGGCTTTGTTCTTTCAGCCGGTCGAGTGTGCAGCCGCAGAAGGCTTCGCACGGCGCGGCGGGGTCTGCGCGGTTGCAAGCCGCCACACAGTTTGCGCGGTAGGCTTGTTCCGGGTCGGGTGCTGCGGCGGGTGCGATCTGGGCGACGAGATAGACGAGGCCGATGAGCAGCGGTTGGTGGACGAGGTATATGGCCAGACTGTGACGGCCGCCGAAGGCGAGCGGCTTGATCCACAGGTTGCTCGGGCTTCCCCACCGTTTCGTGGACGTCCCCCGGCTGACGAGCAATGGGTGCAGCAGCTTGGCCGTGCCGATGCCGACCAGGAAGGGGGCAAGCCAGGGAAGGAGAGGCACGTAGTCGTTCGAACGTGGAATTGTCTCGGAGAGCCCAACCCACCATAGCAGCGGCACATCGAAGATGGCCGAGCGCAGGTAGAGCGGCGCAGCGAAGGCCGCCGCGGCGGCAACAAAGGAGACGATCGCGGGAAGTGGCAGGAATAGCAGGCCGACAAGGCTTGCCGCGGCGATCGAATGAAGGATGCCGAAGAAGATGAAAGAATCCGGGAAGGCGAACCACGTCGCGACGCTGATCAGCAGCGCCGCGCCGGCGATCTTCACGAAGCGGCGCCCAAAGGCACGCGGACGAAAATTTGGACGCTGGCCAAGCACCAGGCTGTAGCCCGCCAGAAACAGGAAACTGCTCGCGATGAGGCGGGCGAAAAGCCGCCAGCCGCCCGTGGCCGCCGTCCCCGCCGCCACATAACCGAAGAATTCGAGATCCCAGACGAAATGATAGATCGCCATGGCGACCAGCGCCGAGCCGCGGAGCCCGTCCAGAAGGGCGATCCGATGGCGCTTTCCTATCTCTGGCGATGCGCGTCGAGTCTCGCTAACCGTTGTTGCTGTGTTTTCCGACATCGGCTCTTGCCATCCTGTTTTCGCGATAAGTTCGCATGTCTGGCTTGCGCCGGCCACGCGTGGATGTTCTTCGAATGAGGAGCAGCGCGTATCTCTTTGGCGCAGATCTTAGAGCGCCGTGCGTTCAAATAAACCCACAAAGGACGCTCTAGCACTTTGATTCTAGAGCATCTTATCCGCTTTCAACGATTCCATTTGAAAGAGATAAGATGCTCTACTGCTTGCGGGCCTCGGATGCATCCTCGACGAGAGCCTCTCTCGCCTCGGAGAAGAACTGCCGGCGGACCAGCACGAAGATGACGAAGCCGGTAAGAACGATGAAAACGTAAGGGCTGATGAACCAGCCGAGATAACCGATCGATAGGAAGATCGCCCTCAGTCCGGCATTGAAATGCTTCGCCGCCAGGATGTTCATGCGGATTGCACGCTCGGCGGCCTGCTCGGCCGCTTGCCGGTCGCGCGTCATGTCCGCCGTCATCGGAATGCCGCCCATCAGGATGGAGCAATAGTTGAACAGGCGATAGGACCAGCCGAATTTGAAGAAGGAGTAGCCGAAGAGGCAGGTCAGGCCGCCGACCTTCAGCTCGAAACCTGTCCGTCCGCCCCGGAAAACCTGCGGAAGGTCGTTGAAGATCATCTGCACCTGGTCGGTCGCTCCGAGCAGCGCGAAGCAGCCGCCGAGCGCGAAGATGGTGGTCGAGGCAAAAAAGGCGGTACCCGCCTGCAATCCGGCGATGATCTGCGTGTCGATCATCTTCAGGTCGCGGTTGAGCGAGTTGCGAATCCATCGTCGGCGGTTTTCGTTCATCAGCCGGGTCAGGCTGACACGCTTGAATTTGCGCCGGCCGTCGGTTGCCCAGTTGAAGCCGCCCCATAACAGGACGAAGATGCCGAGCGCGATGTAATCTTCGAAGGTCATGCACGTTTTTTGGCATGGCTGTTTGAAAATGCAAGATCGGCGGAAGCCGGCTGTCGTCTTGACACGATTTTGCCATATTTCGACGTTGCGGCTCTACACATTCTTCAGTAAGCATGGCGCATGCGCGGGCAGCGAGCACCCGCCGACCTGTGGGCATTCGGAGACATCATGGACAATACAATACAGAAGTCGTGCTGGGGCGTGACTGTGCGCGCTGTGGCTGGCTTCGCCGGCGTTCTCGTCCTGGCCTATCTTTTCGGCGGCCTTTGAGATCGAGCATTCCGTCAGGGCGACGCGGTTTCCCAGAGACCGCGCCGTTTTGATTCGACGGAGACCTTTCTGACAACCCGCTTTCGCGTCATGTCGCACCAACAAGATCCGATGTCGGTTGATCGCCTGATCGATGGGGATGGGATGGCTTAGTGTTTGATCCTATATCTATAGATCAGCCGACACCGTGGCGCTCAAAGAGGAGCCAAGTGGGCGTCGGCATTGCAATCATCGGCTGACGCTTCGGGTGGCGTACCTGACGGCGTTTCCGTGCTCCGGGGCAGGCAGTTTATGTTTCTTTCCGTCTTCGACGTATTCAAGATCGGTATCGGTCCTTCGAGTTCGCACACGATGGGACCGATGTCGGCGGCAAACAGGTTTCTCGACCTGATCCTTTCCGACGACTGGCCGCGACCGACACATGCGAGCGTCGCCGCCATCAAGGTCAGTCTGCACGGTTCGCTTGCCCATACGGGCATCGGCCATGGCACTGGCCGCGCTGTTATCCTTGGGCTGATGGGCGAGCGTCCGGATCTCGTCGATCCCGACAGCATGGACGCGATCATCTACGATGTGGAACGCTCTGGCCGCATCACGCCCGCCGGACATCCGCCCTACGCGTTCCAGCCGAAAACAGACCTCGTCTTCGACAAGAAGGTCCCTTTGCCCGGCCACGCCAACGGCATGTCCTTCTCGGCCTTTGATCGCGACGGACGGCTGCTTCTGAAGCGGATCTACTACTCGATCGGCGGCGGTTTCGTCGTGACCGACACGGAGCTCGAGGCGATGCGCGCCGCCAAGAACAAGCCGGCTGGGGTAAAGGTGCCTTATCCTTTCGCGACCGCGCAGCAGATGCTCGATATGGCCGCTCGTTCGGGGCTCACTATCGCCCAGATGAAGCGGGCAAATGAGGAATGCACGGTGTCGAGGGAGGAGCTCGACGCCGGCCTGGATCGCATCTGGGAAGCGATGAAGAGCTGTATCGACCGCGGTTTGAGCCAGGACGGCATCATGCCGGGCGGCCTGAAGGTTCGCCGCCGTGCGCGTGCGATTCATGACAAGCTTCAGGAGGAATGGCGATCCAACAAGACCAATCCGCTGCTCGCAAACGACTGGCTGAGCGTCTACGCGATGGCGGTCAACGAGGAGAATGCTGCCGGTGGTCGGGTTGTAACCTCGCCGACGAATGGCGCCGCCGGCGTCGTCCCGGCGACCATCCGCTACTATCTCCATTTCCATGATGACGCCGATCAGGAGGGCATCCGCGATTACCTGCTGACCGCCGCAGCCGTTGGCGGCATCATCAAGCACAATGCCTCGATCTCCGGCGCGGAGGTCGGCTGTCAAGGCGAAGTCGGCTCCGCTTCCGCGATGGCGGCCGCGGGCCTTGCCGCCGTGATGGGAGGCACACCGGAGCAGATCGAGAACGCCGCTGAGATAGCGCTCGAGCACCACCTCGGCATGACCTGTGATCCCGTTGCCGGCCTCGTGCAGGTGCCGTGCATCGAACGCAACGCCCTTGGTGCCGTCAAGGCGGTCACCGCGGCCTCGCTCGCCCTCAAGGGCGATGGCAAACACTTCGTGCCGCTCGACGCCTGCATCGAGACCATGCGGCAGACCGGCGTGGACATGAATGAGAAATACAAGGAAACCTCCACCGGTGGCCTCGCGGTGAATGTAGTGGAGTGCTGACGCTCTCGCGCCGCGGAGACGCGCGGCGCGACCCACGCGGTTTTCTGCCCCAATCCTGCCATAGGATCATGAGGTGGGGCGCTCCTGTGGAAGAACAGGTTCAACACGCTTGACCACGGCCGGCGGACGGGTGTTCAAGGTCTCTCATGGCGTTGCATCTCATAAAGCTCTGCGTTGGCGCAGAATCGGTCGAGGACTTGCGCGAATGGGTGTCGCGCAAGGCGCTGGCTGCGATCGCGGCCGGGCAGGAGCCTCACTCGTTTCATACGACGCGGATGGTTCCGAAACGTACTGAGGAACTCCTTGCCGGCGGCTCACTCTATTGGGTGATCAAGGGGCATGTGCAAGCGCGGCAGCCATTGATTGGCATCGAGACCTTCACCGACGGCGAGGGCATCGGCCGCTGCAATCTCATCCTTGGACCGGAAGTGGTTGAAACCGAACTCCAGCCGCGCCGCGCTTTCCAGGGATGGCGCTACCTGCAGGACAAGGAGGCGCCGCGCGACCTGGCTTCGCTTTCCTCCGGGGAGGCGGACATGCCGCTGGAACTGAGACGCGAACTGGCCGAGCTTGGCCTTCTCTAGGTATCGGCGAGCAAACAGCCCTCACTTTCGGAAATCAGTGGATGCGCAGTCGGAGCGGATGGCGACGGCCGGCGGCAGTCACATGCAGGTGGATGCCGGCGCGCGGCTGGGTCGAGCGCCATGCACGCGCACCATGCGTTAAAAGCATGCCGACGAGATCTCGCGTCTTCGCTTTCGAGCGGTTCAAGCCGATGTCGGCGATGCGCATTGCGGCCTCATGCAGGGGGTGCAGACCAATGCGCGAAGATCTCGTTTTCTTTCCCGGCATCACGGTAACACCGGGAACATTCTCGTTCACTGCCATGACCAACCTCGTTACGCTGTACAAATCCGAGGAAGACGGCCAGGCGAAACGCACCCGCCCGTCAGAAAGTCTTGTTCGTTACTGCTGGCTCGCCCAGCAAGCGAAACCCTTCTTCTTCAAAACCTTGCATGCATTGACGGCCTTGTCCTGGTCGTCGAAGCCGCCGAACCGTGCCCGGTAGACCTGGCCACCGCCGTTCGAGAAGGCGACGGTAAACGGTGTCGCATTGCGCAACATCTTGCCGCCCTTCTCCTTGGCATTGCCGAGAAGCGTCATTGCCTGCGCCTTGTCGGGGGTAGCGCCGATCTGGATAACCCAACCCTGCGGCTGCGCCTCTGCTTCCAGCTGGGTCTCAGCCTTGGCGGCAACAGAGTTGGTGATCTGTGTGTCGACATCCGCAGCGGCCGGCTGCGCGGAGAGCTTGGCGCTTTGGGCTTCGAGCGTGTTCGGCGCGATCTTGCCCGTAAGCACCGGGTTGTCGGACGCCGGCTGCGTTGCCGCGTAAGCCATTTCCATACGGCTTGAGCTTTCGCCACTGTAGCGGAAATCCGGAACCGGGCCGGTGTTGGGCAGGTCCATGGCAGCCGAGGCGACCGCGACGGGCGCTGCTGCAGGCTTCACTTCGGCCTGCGCCACCGCGGCGACAGGCGGTTCGGCGGTCGGCGCTTCCGCGATGAGGTTGCCCCCGCCGCGGCGCGAGGCGGCCGGCATGTATTTGGCGACGAGCTTGCGCATTTGGGCATCGCGGGAACCACCGGACGTTCCGCCCAGCACGACGGCGACAATGCTACGCCCGTCAAGCTGTGCCGAGGTCACCAGGTTGAAACCGGATGCGCGGGTATAGCCGGTCTTGATGCCGTCGACGCCGCGGACACTGCCAACAAGCCGGTTATGGTTGCCGATCGTCTGCTTGCCGAAACGGAAACTCCGCGTAGAGAAATAGTCATAATATTGGGGAAAGTGCTGCCGCAGCGCGATGCCGAGCCGCGCCTGGTCACGAGCCGTCGTCTTCTGATCCGGGTTCGGTAGGCCGTTGGCATTGCGGTAGGTCGTGTGCGTCATGCCGAGCGCGCGGGCCTTGTTGGTCATCATCCGGGCAAAACGCTGCTCGGAACCGCCAAGGAGCTCACCCAGTGCCGTGGCAGCGTCGTTGGCGGAGCGCGTCACGAGCGAGAGGATCGCCTGCTCGACCGTGATCGACTGGCCGGCTCGCACACCCAATTTGGATGGAGGTTCTGCCGCGGCGTTCTTGGAGAATGGGACTGGCGTGGACCTGCTGATCCGTCCGGCTTCGAGCGCCTCGAACGTCAGATACAGCGTCATCATCTTGGTGAGAGAGGCCGGATAGCGCAGCTGGTCCGCATCCTCGCCGTAAAGCACCTTGCCGGTCTTGGCATCGACGACGATGCCGGCGTATTTCGGATTGGCCATTGCCGGCGCGGAGAGGGCCAATACGGCAATGGCGCCGGCGAGGACAATCCGTCCTGCGATTTTTGAAAAGGCGCCAAGCGGGCGTTTCGCGATATCAAAAAAAACGGATTGAGACACTACGCTGCTCTTTATTCTCATGTCATGGATGCCGTCCGGACGCGTCGCCGGGAACGATCGTTCCTGCGACAGTATCGAGATAGCGTTACCAATCGGTTTATGATGAATGATTGGTTTCCTGGGGTGGGCCGTTTTGTTCAGGAACGACACCGTCGACCCAACCGGGTCGGCGTTTCGCCTGCACCATGACTCTTGGACAAAATCAGGGCGCCAGCCGGCTGCGAACGAAGGTTTCCACGGAATTGTCGATCATCCGCCATTGCGGCAGCAGCTTGCTCGAAAAACGGTAGAGCACGGTGAGATCCTTGCCGACATGAACGTCGCGCTGGCAGTCGGCGCTCGTCGCTGCCTCCGCGTCTGCGGGCAGGGTGCAGCGCAGGACGTAAGGCGATTGCCCGGCACGGTCCGCGGTGAAGAAAACTTCACCAGCGTAGCTTGTATTCGACTTGGCGTCGTGCCGGACCAAGCCTGCGGGACCGGGCTGGACCTCTTCGCTGAAGATGTGGCGATAGATAGGCTCCAGCCGTCCCGACATGTCTTGCGACATCGTGCTCTGCGAGAGTTGCAGAAAGATCAGGTTTTCCGGCCGGTTGATGTCGTTGAACAGGTCCCGGTTGTTCTCGCCGTAGCCCTCGAGAGACGGCCAGGTCAGGTAAAGGTCGATGCGCTCGGCAATACTGGTCGCACGCTGGCTCTCGAAGCGGATGATGTTGGCCGGTAGCCGCAGGTGATCCTGCCCGATGAAGATGTCGTAGATCTCTTGACTGGAGGTGTGTCCGGCAAGCACGAGCTTTTCACCAAGCCGGTGTCCGGAAAACGAAACGATCGTAGTTAGTACCGCCAGCAGAACGACGACCGCGGTAATCTTGTAGACAAAATACGGCGAGAGGAGCGGCGAAAATTCCGGTTCGGGGCCACTGGTTGGCGCATTCATGCAGGATCGTCCGTCGCGGCTTGTTGTTGTGCGCCCAATCCGGCCTCAAGCGAGAGCAAGTGATCTGGCCGGAATGTCGCCTTCGACGGTCGATGAAGATGGTTAATTTTCGGTGAAATGCACCTCGGGCGGAGCCGGTCCTGCGGGTCTTGGGAAAGAAAAAGCCGGTTCCGGGGACAACGGAACCGGCAACTGCATGATTCCCTAAAACGGAATCGATCTAAGGACAAAATCATGCAGCACTTCAAAGTGCTACAGCGACCTTTGTGCATCCGATTGCACGCGCGGCGCTGGAGAGGCTTGGTCGACACGGGGAACGCGGATTTGACCGAAGCCCGATAACTGTCATCAGGGAGGGTGGCCCGATAGCGTGCCTCTATTGCGTCGTTACGCTGCCCACCGCCACGGCGCGGCCGTCCTGCAGTTTCATCCAGCGCCCGGCATTCTCGGAAGACTGCCGCTTCAGGAAGGTGTATTCGGTCTCCGACCAGCGAAGCACCTTGCTGCGCATGTTGTCGAGGATGAAGTCACCGCGGTCGGTGCGTACTGTCAGAACCGCGTGGCCGTCGCCATTCGGCTGCAACACGACGGTGATCAGCAGATCGGCGGGAGAAAAGCCGCTCTCGATCAGCTTGCGGCGTTTGAGGAGCACGTAGTCCTCGCAGTCACCGACGGTGTCCGGGTAAGACCATTCTTCTTCCACGCCGTGGATTTCCATATCCGTCATCGGGGTCACGGCCTCGTTGACCTCGTAATTGACCTCGAGAATTTTCTGCCAGCCCTCGCGGGTCAGCACCATCGGGCCGCCGTCTGTTCCATTGGCGGTGCATTCGGACGGATTGCGCTTGCAGAATTCATAGTGGCCGATCGGCGGATTGGTGGTGCCGCCCACCGCGATGTTCGCCGGCAGGGCGAGGGCAGCCTCGGTCAGGAAACCGACGAAAAGGGCCGCGACCGCAATCGTCTTGGTGATGGCTCTGTGCATTGTTGTCTCCCCGTTGTGGTTCGACAATGGCACAGAGTTTTTTATCCGCGGCGAAGAAGCGAGGTAAAAACAAGTACAAATAAGAATAGTATGCGCAGAAAATAAGAATAAAAAGCCAATCAAATAAGAATAAATATTGATTCAAATTTTAGCGAAAGTTCCCCCGCGCGGAGAGCCATAGGGAGCGGATTCAGATTGTTATCGTTCGGGAAAATAACGGTAATTCGAAGCGAAGAGCCGCTCTTGCTCGGAGTGGCTGACTGGGCGTTTTGCGGGATCTGAGGTCGCTGATAGAGGCTGTTAAGAACGGGATTTACGTCCATTCCACGCTAAAGGGGCAAGACGCGGGAAATTTTTCCGGAAAATATTTGAGAAATGCTCGACGGTCACGTCAGGATGGAGTCGTGCTCACGCCGGAAAACACGCATCGCGTTCAGCATGGCTCGCATAGGACGGTCGCGGGAACGATCGCCATCGCATGAAAACGCTATCGTCCGGCGGCGGCCATGGTGTGCACTTGGCCAAATCCGTGTGAAGCACGGGGCAATATCGGCGATATTCTCTGCTGCGGGGCAGCCGACGGGATTTGCCGCCGATGGCTCAAAGGAATTCGGCCAGTGCTTCGCGAGATTGGATGCCGGAGAATTCGACCGCCACGCCTTCCTGGAAGTGCCGGACGATCCTGCCTTTCATATTGCCGAGCTTGACCGGGGTCCCGATCGCGGGCCGGGTTTCGATGTCGATCGCGGCGCCGGAGAGGGAGAGGTCAATAATGCGGCAGGCGTATTTTTCGCCGGTGCCGAACGTGAGTTCCGTCAGCGCCCTGCGCGGTAGGAGGCGGTCATGGCGCCGATCCTCCGGCAGGCCGAGCTCGTGCTTGTTGGCGATCCATGTGAGCTGCGCCGCCAGCTTCTCGCGCTTCCGTTCCGTCGCGTTGAGCTGGATGACGAAGGCGTGGTCAGCGAGCCGCGACACGGTGCCTTCGAGGCGCCCGACATGCTCGATATAGGCGATGATCCGCTCGCCGGCGCGTGGGCGGGCGGGCGAGGAAAGGAGAACGTCGCCTGGCGACATGTCGACTGCGGTGCAATCAAATTCATCGCGATTGGCAAGCATCAGCCGTCCCGAAAGATTTACCGAAACGCGCTGAAAGGCACTTTCCTGGTGCGGCTTCGGGCCGGTGTTTTGTGCGTGCTGAAACGAGAACATGGTCACTCTGCAATCGAAGCATCCTTGCCTGTGAAATTATAGGCGGTCTCGGTTAATAGAAGGTTGGCCCCGCGGTTGGCTGCTTCTCGCGGCTCAGCGTTCCCGTCCGCCTTCGAAGATGCGCAGGTGCTGGACCTTGCGGCCGATTTCTTCACGTCGTCTTGTGGCATCCGCAGGATGGGACGCCTCAGCCATCTCGGAACGATCGCCGCACGAGCTGTCGAAAATTTGCAGACCTCGTGCGACAAGGCATTCAAGCGGCGTCATATGCAGCCATGAAGGGCGCGACAGCGGTGCCAGCGAACCGAGGATGCGGTCGCTGCCGCCCTCCGGCGATCCGATTGGCGTCAGCAGCAATTCGGTCTCCAGCCGCTCACCGCCTGCCGTCAGTCCGCAGGCCGAGAGGGCCGCGAGAGCGCGTTGCGTCATTACCTGATCGGCGATCCGCGCGGCTTCGCTCGCTTCGCTGGCGGTCCACAGCGCGCCAAATGGTTGGCCACGGAACTCTCGACCGAAAAGGGCGCAGACATGGGTGCCGGCGAGCCGGAAGCGAATGTCGCCGCTCGGCTGCCGTTCAAGGATGAACAGGCTTGGCAGCAGCGCACAAATTTCTTGAGGTTCGATCTCGTCGCGACGCGGCAGGTCCCGTTCACCGCGTAACGTGTTCCAATATCGGAACAACTCTATCGTTGTTTTGCTGCGCATGATGGCCCATTCATTCCGTCGATCCGGCTCCCACTGCTCCTAATTGGCACAGCGGGCGCGGCTCCTTCGATTTCAGAAATGGTGGAGCGATTTTCGTGCCACGCCGATATTAAGGTTAACGATCGGTTTCGATTGCACTCGGCGCCGCCCGCTGGCACTTAGATGTCATCACTTCACGAAGGTTTGCCTTCAGCACGCGATTGAAGCTCGGTATAAGGGCTTAGCGGCCGTTCAGTTTTTACTGGACGGTCTTTTTTTGTTTGCTTATGCCTTCGCGCTGTCCGGTGGCGATACTGCCATAGAACCTGATCGCGAACGCGCAAGCAGCGATGGAAGAGAGCAGGCATGGAACGAGATCAGGCAGCGACACCAGCGGAAACGGATGCCAAGAATGACACGGCCCGTGCCCGCGAACCCGCCTTCAATCTGCCGGCGGGACTAACCGGCATCCTCTTGTTTCTCATCGCTGTTCACGCGCTGAGAACCTATCTCCTGTCGCCGGCCGTAGATCAGGAACTGATCCTGAACTTCGCCTTCCTGCCCGTGCGCTACACGCTCCCGCTTTCAGAACAAGGGCTCGTCTGGCTTTGGACGCCGGTCACCTATTCGTTTCTGCACGGCAGTTGGGACCATCTCATCTTCAACATCTTCTGGATGGTTGCTTTCGGGGCGCCGGTCGTACGGCGCATCGGCATGGTGCGCCTGGCCTTGTTCTGGTGCCTTTCGGCCGCCGCTGCCGTCGCCTTGCACACGGTATTTCATTGGGGTGAAATTATCGTCGTGGTTGGCGCCTCCGGGGTTGTTTCCGGTTTTATGGGGGCGGCAGCGCGTTTCGTCTTCTCGCCGAGCGGTCGCATCAGCCGCCAGTTCGCGCATCTTAACCGGCGGCTTTCGCTAACCGAAACGCTTGCCAACCGCTCTGTGCTGGTCTTCACCGGCATCTGGTTCCTGACCAATTTTCTGGTCGGCCTCGGCATGTTTTCCGTTGGCGGCGCGGGAAGCGTCGCCTGGGAAGCGCATATCGGCGGTTTCCTCTTCGGCTTTCTCCTGTTCGGGTTCTTTGATCCGCGCGACTAAGACCATGGATTCCGCCCGCATGCGTGTCTGAGCCTGGTTCCTGCCCGTAACTTATGAAAAACAGTGACATTTATGATCCCGAATTGTTTCAAGGCGGATTCATAAATGTGATGCCTGACATATCCGGGCGGCCGAGCGACAAGGCTTGATTTCCCAAGATCGCTGGAGCACCATTCCCTACGGTCGCCTGCTGCATGTTTCCTTAAATCGCAACCGATTTAAGGATAAAAACATGCAGCAACTCAAAGTGCTACAGCGTCCTTCGCGCGTCTGATATGACACGCGGCGCCGTAGACGGCGAGCGTGCAAGGCTGGGTGTCGGCCTGGGTTTCGTGCAGGAGAGGCGCGAGGGCCAACGATCGACATCGGATATTGGGGCGGGTTCCTGCGGCAACCCTGCACAGATCTTTGATTGTGCAGAGGCTCGGGGTGTTAAAGCGACCATCAAGCATCCGAAGTGACGCGCGGCGCTGCAAGCACACGAGACGGCCAGAACCTCTTCCCACCGGCCCGGCGTGGTATAACGGGAGATGTGTGGATGTCAGTAAGAGCGATTCTCAACGAAAAAGGCCACAACGTCGTGACTGTCACCCCGGATGTGACAGTTCATCAGGCTGCGACCTTTCTGCATGACAATCGTATCGGGGCGGTCGTCGTTGTCGATCCGGACGATCAAATCGTTGGCATTCTGACGGAGCGTGATGTCGTAGCTTCGATCGCCAAATATGGCGCCACCTGTCTCGACAGTCCGGTTTCTTCCGTCATGTGGCAGAACGTCTATTGCTGCCGCGAGGAAATGTCCATTGCTACGCTGATGGAAATGATGAGCAAGCTGCGTGCACGCCACTTGCCGGTGGAAAGGGAAGGTCGTCTGGCTGGCATCGTTTCGATCGGTGACGTGGTTAAGCACCATATCCGCGCAATGGAGCACGAGACCGAACAGATCAAGGCCTATATCGCAGGTTGACGGGAAGGGCGGCGCGATGCCGCCCTCTCCACGCAACTGCGGCGCTGCGCGTACTATCAGACGTCAATCACTTGAGACGCTACGCGATCAAGATAGAAGGATCCGCCGGCGTGCCTATGCGTTTAGCGTATCAGCACTTCCTGCATGCGTCGGATCTCCGCTAGCTTCCCCTTCGCTTCGTGATAGCCACGGTCGATCGCCTCGCCGGCGCGATGAAATTCAGAAAGACCTATGTCGTTGAGCTTTGGGTGAAGGGCGAGATCTGGTGGATCGCCGGCGAGCCGGGCGCGCGAGATACGATCCTGAATGATGTTGAAGGCCTGTACCATGACGCTTGTCATGCCGAGACGCGCAGAATAGGGGCTGCCGTCCTTGATCGGCGCATCCACGGCCTCCATGCCGGCGCTGTGCTTGACGACGGCGGAGCGTCCGTAGAGATCGTAGTTGAGGTTGACCGCGACGACGAGTTGCTGCTCGTGAGCGCGACAAACGGAAACCGGAACCGGGTTGACCAAGGCACCGTCGACAAGCAGCCGGCCATTGGCGCTGATCGGCTCGAAAATGCCGGGGAGTGCATAGGACGCGCGGATGGCGGTTATAAGCGAACCCTTCTCGATCCAGACCTCATGGCCGCTGTGAACTTCGGTGGCGACAGCAATGAAGGGGCGATCGAGTTCCTCGATGCTGAGGCCCTTCAAGTGCTCCTGCATGCGTTTGGTCAGTCGCAGGCCGCCGAACAAACCGCCGCCGCCGATCGCAAAATCCAGCAGGCCGGCGATGCGCCGCACGGTGAGAGAACGGGCGAAGGCCTCCAACTCGTCCAGTTTGCCGGCGAGATAGCAGCCGCCCACAAGGGCCCCGATCGACGTGCCCGCGATCATGCCTACCTCGATACCTTCCTCATCGAGTGCCCGCAGCACACCGATATGCGCCCAGCCGCGCGCCGCGCCGCCGCCCAAGGCTATGGCGATTTTCGGTTTCGGGGATTGAGGAGCCGGCGCTGGAGGAGCAGTTGTGAGCGAAGAGCCATCCGGGTCGGATAGGTCGGGAATCTGGTTGCTACGCGTGAATGTCCAGTTCAACATCCGGCACCTCCAACATCGCCGAATAGACTACCAAGTGCGCGCGTCTGGTAGGAGGCCCCTGCCAAGCCGGCGATGGTGCCGTCTTGTTTGAATTCATTGCTGAAAGACTGGCACCTTAACTGAGATATACCACGGTTCCCGTCGTCAATTTTGGCGGGCGCGATAAAGATTAGATACAGCCTGCAACACTTTTCGCTCGCCGCAGTTTCGACGGTAACCGCTTTCTTGATTAATGATTAGGCGCCCGTTTGGTTGCCAAAAAATAAATATAGCACGTGGTTGAACCAAGAAAACGCAGATACTTAATTTTTGCTGTAGACCGTTGCCGGATCGAAATGCCGGTGGTTGTCCGTTGTCGTCACTGTGGCCTTGCCGTCTTCGAGGCTCACGGTGCGGTAGAAGCAAGAGCGGCGGCCGGTGTGGCATGTGGCGTCGTGGCCGGCCACCGACACCTTCAGCCAAATGGCGTCCTGATCGCAATCGGTTCGTATTTCCTGCACGGTCTGCAGGTTGCCCGAACTCTCACCTTTCTTCCACAGCCCCTTGCGCGAACGGCTGTAGTAGTGCGCAACGCCGGTTTCAATGGTGAGCGCCAGCGCCTCGGCGTTCATATGCGCGACCATCAGCAACTCGCCGTCGCGCGCGTCGGTGACGACGGCGGTAACCAGCCCCTTCTCGTCGAAGCGGGGGGTAAAGGCCGGCCCGGTCTCCAGTACGGCCTTATCTTCCGAGGGAGCGTCGAAGGTGAACGTCATCGCGTAAGGCTCCGTAGCTACAGCGCCGCGCGTCTTATCGGACGCGCAAAGGACGCTGTAGCATTTTGAATTTGCAGTAGAGCTTACTTGAAGCCCCGCAGCATGGTCATGAAACGAGCCTGTTCGGCCGGATCGCTTTGGAAGCTGCCTGTAAATGTCGTCGTCAGCGTCGTCGATCCCTGCTTCTGAACGCCGCGCATCGCCATGCACATATGCTCGGCCTCGATCATGACGGCAACGCCGCGCGGCGCGAGCGTTTCGTCGATGGCTCTGGCGATCTGTGCCGTCATCGTCTCCTGGGTCTGTAGCCGGCGGGCGTAGATGTCGACGACACGGGCGATCTTGGAAAGGCCGAGTACACGGCCGTTCGGCATATAGGCGACATGCGCCTTGCCGATGATCGGCACCATGTGATGCTCGCAGTGGGAAAAGAACGGAATGTCCTTCACCAGCACCATGTCGTCGTAGCCCGCGACCTCCTCGAAGGTCCGTCCGAGCACATCCTCGGCCGCGAGCTCGTAGCCGCCGAACAGTTCCTTGTACGCTTTGACGACACGCGCCGGCGTGTCTTTGAGACCCTCGCGTTCCGGATCGTCGCCTGCCCAGCGCAGGAGCACGCGAACGGCTTCCTCAGCCTCCTTCTGGGTCGGTCGGCTGCTCGCATCGTCGAGCAAAGGAAAATTCTTCACTATGGCGTCCATAATGGCCCCTTTAAGCAATACGGGATTGCTGACGTTTTATCTTTCGGACAACTCGCCACTGGCCATTCGCCTAACCCTGCAGGCTTGGGTTCCGTTGGCGGGCTCCGGGGCTTTCGGGTCCTGGCTTAGCAGTGCACTGGACCGTCCGGCACGGTTTCCCAAACAACAGGCGACTTGATGTTCCCTTGCGGAACTGTCGCCCCAACACGACATAGCATATAGTATGGTGCCACATGGATGAAAGAGGCCGAATGTGCAGTGCGGTGCTTTTTTCCTGTGTACCGGAGAAAATCATGCGCCAATTACCCAAAACCGCGAAAAATGAGCCGGATCGCGTCAAATGATGGATGACATTTACAATAACAGAATTCTGGAATTCGCTGGCAACATCCCCCGCATCGGAATGTTGGCGGATGCCGACGCCGAAGCGGCGGCACATTCGAAGCTGTGCGGCTCGAAAGTAAGGATCTGGCTGAAGATGGAGGGCGACGTCGTGACCGACTTTGCCCATGACGTCAAGGCGTGCGCCCTTGGGCAGGCTTCGTCCTCGATCATGGCGCGCCATGTCGTCGGCGCCAACGCCGGTGAAATTCGAACAGCCCGAGAGGAGATGCTCTCCATGCTGAAGGCGGACGGCGAGGGCCCGTCTGGCCGCTTCGAGGACATGCGTTTCCTGAGGCCCGTTAGGGACTACAAGGCGCGCCATGCATCGACCATGCTCACCTTCGATGCGGTGGTCGACGCCATAGGCCAGATAGAAGCAAGGCGGCTTGCCGCCGCGGTCTGAGCAATGTGCGCTGAGCCTCACCACGATCATGCCTTCCGCCCGGCGATTCGCACCAGGGGGCGGAACTGGTCCGGCCCGTTTCGCAAGACGCCGGGACGGCTCTTCGGCATGGCCCTCATCCGCGCCTATCAACTGACGCTGTCGAGTTTCATCGGCAACTCCTGCCGGCATCTGCCGACCTGCTCGGAATATGGATTCGAGGCAATAGCCCGTCACGGCCTCTGGGCCGGGGGCTGGATGACCCTCTTTCGCGTGGCGCGATGCGGCCCTGGGGGAACCCATGGCTTCGATCCGGTGCCGGATGAGCTGACATCGCGCCAGATCTGGTATGCGCCATGGCGCTACTGGCAGTAGACGAAGGAGGCCGGCCGCCATGACGATACCGATGGAATACCGGAATGCCTCTGTCGATTTCGACCGGTTTATTCTGGACGTGCGCGACATCGCCGGTCTTCAGACCACCAATCAGGCCTATACCATGGTACAGGCGGTGCTGCAGACCTTCCGCCGGCGCCTCGATGTTCCAGACGCGCTGCTTTTCGCAAATGTGTTGCCGCCGGTGCTCCGGGCAATCTTTGTCGCCGATTGGGATATGGAAGAGCCGCAGATGCCCTTCGCCGGTCGCTTTGCCATGACGCGCGAGGTGCAATCTCTCCGCCCCGATCACAACCTTTCTCCGGATACCGCAATCGCTGACGTTGCGGCGGCGTTGCGTCGGAACATTGACGAGGTGACGCTGGATCGCGTGCTGGCGCGGCTGCCCGCAGGTGCGACCGATTTCTGGCGGGCGTGACCTGACGATGGGCTATGTGGCGTTGCTGTACAGCATTATCCTTGGCGACAAGCGGCGTGTCGTGATGTCGGAACTGAGGGCGATGGTAGAACGTCTCGGCTATCATGCGCCACGCACCCTCGTTGCCACAGGCAACATCGTATTCGGCGCGTCCGACGAACCCCTTGCCGACATCGAGGCCGAGCTGGAATCGGCGTTTGCGGCAGCGTTTGGTCGCCACGTCGACATTATCGTGCGGCGCGGAGAGGATTGGCGGAGGCTTGTCGCCGGCAACCCGTTTCCCGCCGAAAGCGAGGCAGATCCGACGCGTGTCCATGTTCGGGTGATGCGCTCACCGCTTCACCGCGACGTGCTCGAAATGTTCCGCGGCCATTGTTCGAGGGGTGAGCGTATGGAAATCGTCGGCGGCGACCTCTGGGTGGATTTTGGCGGAAAGGCCAGCGAGTCGAAGCTGCTCGGGGTCTTGACCACTAGGCGGTTGGGCGTTGGCACATTCCGCAACTGGAACACGGTACGCGGTCTGCGCGACATGCTGTCCGGTTGACCGCTGCATGTGTCCTTAAATCGTAGCCGATTTAAGGACACATGCAGCACTTCAAAGTGCTACAGCGTCCCTTGCGCGTAGGACGCGCGTCGCGCTGTAGGCCTCTCCTTTACTCGACCGTCAAAAACATTTATCAGGCGCGCGTCAATAATCGGCGGCTGCTCTCATGCAGAAGCCCGGCAACCATACCACCCGCATTCGTTGGCGGGACTGGATAGGAGATCATAATGTCGCATACCGTTTCCCTTACATTTCCTGATGGCTCCGTTCGCGAATTCGCGGCCGGCACGACCGGTCGCGATGTGGCAGAGTCGATTTCCAAGTCGCTCGCCAAGAAGGCTGTCGCGATCGCGCTCGATGGTGAACTGCGCGACCTTTCGGACGCCGTGACCGATGGTCGCATCGAGATCGTCACGCGCGAAGACAGGCGCTCGCTCGAGCTTATTCGTCACGACGCCGCCCACGTGATGGCCGAGGCGGTGCAGGAACTGTGGCCGGGAACGCAGGTGACCATCGGTCCTGTAATCGACAACGGCTTCTACTACGACTTCGCCAAGAACGAGCCCTTCACGCCAGACGACCTGCCCGTCATCGAGAAGAAGATGAAGGAGATCATCGCGCGCAACCAACCCTTCACCAAGGAGATCTGGTCGCGCGAGAAGGCGAAGGAGGTCTTTGCCGCCAAGGGCGAGGACTACAAGGTCGAGCTCGTTGACGCGATTCCTGAAGGCCAGGACCTCAAGATCTACTACCAGGGCGACTGGTTCGACCTCTGCCGCGGGCCGCACATGGCTTCAACGGGCCAGATCGGCACGGCTTTCAAGCTGATGAAGGTGGCCGGCGCCTACTGGCGCGGCGATAGCAACAACCCGATGCTGACACGCATCTACGGCACCGCATGGCATACCCAGGAAGAGCTGGATCAATATCTGCACGTGCTTGCGGAAGCCGAAAAGCGCGACCATCGGCGCCTTGGCCGAGAAATGGACCTCTTTCATTTCCAGGAAGAGGGCCCCGGCGTCGTCTTCTGGCACGGCAAGGGCTGGCGCATATTCCAGACGCTGGTCGCCTATATGCGGCGCCGACTTGCCAACACATATCAGGAAGTCAATGCCCCGCAGGTACTGGACAAGTCGCTATGGGAGACCTCGGGCCACTGGGGCTGGTACCGTGACAACATGTTCAAGGTGACCGTTGCTGGCGACGAAACGGACGATGACCGCGTCTTTGCCTTGAAGCCAATGAATTGCCCGGGTCACATCCAGATCTTCAAGCACGGCCTGAAGTCCTACCGCGAATTGCCGGTCCGGCTCGCCGAGTTCGGCAACGTTCATCGCTATGAGCCGTCGGGCGCGCTTCATGGTCTGATGCGCGTGCGCGGCTTCACACAGGACGATGCGCATGTCTTCTGCACGGATGAGCAGATGGCGGCCGAATGCCTGCGTATCAACGACCTGATCCTGTCGGTCTACGAGGATTTTGGCTTCAAGGAAGTCGTCGTCAAGCTGTCGACGCGGCCTGAAAAGCGCGTCGGTTCCGATGCGCTCTGGGATCGTGCCGAGGCCGTGATGACGGACGTGTTGAAGACGATCGAGGCGCAGTCCGAAGGCCGCATCAAGACCGGTATCCTGCCGGGCGAGGGTGCGTTCTACGGTCCGAAGTTCGAATACACGCTGAAGGACGCCATCGGCCGTGAATGGCAGTGCGGAACGACGCAGGTCGACTTCAACCTGCCGGAGCGGTTCGGTGCCTTCTACATCGACAAGGATTCGGAAAAGCGCCAGCCGGTGATGATCCACCGGGCCATTTGCGGATCGATGGAACGTTTCCTTGGCATCCTGATCGAAAACTTCGCCGGCCACATGCCGCTCTGGATCTCACCGTTGCAGGTCGTGGTCGCGACGATCACGTCCGAAGCCGACGACTACGGCCGCGAGGTTGCAGCGCTTCTGCGCGAGGCGGGACTTACCGTGGAAACGGACTTCCGCAACGAGAAGATCAACTACAAGGTCCGTGAGCACTCGGTGACGAAGGTGCCGGTGATCGTCGTCTGCGGCAAACGCGAGGCGGAAGAGCGTTCGGTCAACATCCGTCGCCTCGGCTCGCAGGCGCAAACGGCGATGTCGCTCGACGAAGCGATCACGTCGCTTTCGGCTGACGCGATGGCCCCGGACCTCAAGCGCAAGGCGGAAAAGAAAGCCCCGGGGCTAATGCCCCGGGACCTTCGTCCTGTCAGAAAACCGTAATGTTCCGGGACTATGTCGAGGCGGGCAAGTGTGAGCGGTTTCCGTGCAATTCAAAGAATTGTCTTATGCGAATGCAAATGACCCGCGCCTGAAGCGTTGGTTCATTCGTTCTGTCGAGGGCCTGTCCGGTCGCAACCGCTACGCCAGGCTCTATGCGCGCTGGCGCGCCGAAATCGTCGGCAAGAGCGATCGTGTCTTCGGCGGCATGCTGCAATTGATCGACGTGCGCATGCGCGTCCAGGGTGAATGGCCGCCGCGCCAATTGCCCGATACGCCGCTCGTCATTGTCGCCAATCATCCCTTCGGCATCGGCGATGGCATTGCCGTCCTTTCTCTAGCAGAACAACTTGGCCGCCCATTCCGGGTGCTGATCCACAACGAACTCCTCAAGGTGCCGGAGATTGCACCCTATTCACTCCCTGTATCGTTCGAGGAGACCAAGGAGGCCTTGGCGCTCAACATGGCGACGCGACATGAGGCGGTGCGGCTGTTGAAGGAGGGGGTTACGATCGTCGTTTTCCCCGCCGGCGGCGTTGCGACGGCGAAGAGGGCTTTCGGCAAAGCCGAGGATCTGCCGTGGAAGATGTTTCCGGCGAGGCTTATCCAGGCTGCCCGGGCAAGCGTCATTCCGATCTACTTCGAGGGGCAGAACGGGCGGCTCTTTCATCTCGCCAGCAAGCTATCGCTGACACTCAGGCTTTCATTGCTGATTCGCGAGTTCCGGCGGCTGTCGGGTACGACGATTGCCGCTCGCATCGGCGGTATCCTTCCCTGGGAAGAATTGTGCGCCCATGGTGATCGCAAGGACCTGCTTGCCCGGATCTACGATGCGGTGTTCTCGATGGCGCCGCCGCGTCGCCGTCTCCTCAAGCGCGCTGGGTGACGTAACGTCAGTCGATTGCCGTAGGCAGCGGCAGGGCGATCGTTCGCGTCAGTCTTGCGCTTCCGCGTTCGCGGTGGTGTTGGCCGCGTCGTTCCCGTTCAGCAGCACTTCCACATCGGTGTTGACGCCCGCCTTCACGGCGAAATCGCGCTGATAGATCTTGTCCTTGTTCCGCGCCACGGCGGTATAGCTGCCTTCGGCGAGAACGAGCGTCGGAAATGCGCCGACGCTTTCACTGACGACGTCGCCTGAGGAGGTGAGGATCGACCAGGCCGTATCGGCGATCGCTTCGCCGCCCGCCTCCGAGACGAGCTTCAATGTCAGTTTCGCGGCGCGGTGCTGGATCGTCGCCTCGGTCAATTTACCGGCTTCCACCTGGATATCGGCGCGGATCACGGCGTTGACCGAACCGTAGTCGGAGACCACGTGATAGGTCCCGGCATTGAGCCGGATAACGGTGTTGGGCTTCACATCGGCGATGATCAGAGCCCGCTCCCCGTCTTCTTTCACGTCGGAGGAGAAGATCGAAAAACTGAGTTCGTTCGGCGGGATGCGTACGTCGCTGCCGGAAACGGCATTGAGGTTGACGCCGCCGGCGTCGAGCACCAGCACCTGCTTGTCGAGCGGGCCTTGTTCGGGAACGCGGATCTTGCGGGTGGCGCCGGCTCGGCCGAACGCGACATTGACGAAATATTCGCCGGGAACGAGGTTGAAGGCTGTCGAGCCGCCCTCGGAGGTGGCGAGCAACGGCAGCTTACCGTCGCTCCCGGGAATCGGGCTGAAGACCCGCCACGTCAGGCCTGATTCGACCGGCTCACCTTTCGCAGTCAGCAATGCCTCGAGCTTCACGTCCTTGACTTCGCCGCCTTGGGTCGGATCGGAAATCAGCGGGTTGAAACTCGTGAGCTTCGGCATTTTGCGTGTGCCGGTAATCGACGGGAAGCTCTTGAAGGCGTCGGTCGGATCTTCTGCAAGCGCATGTCCGGCACCAGCACTGACGAGCATGATCGCCAAAACGGTACTCGGAAAAATACGATGACGGACGCGCATGAGAACAGTTGACTTCCTGACTGGGTGACTCCACTTGAGACGCCGGTATGGCATTTTCGTGGCTGTCGGTCCGGCGGCAAATTAGTGGAATTCAGGCAATATGAAAACTGAAATAAAACTTGTCGATTACCTCGCCTCCCGCAGATCCATTCCCGCCTTCCAGATGGGCCCACCGGGGCCGAGCAAAGCGGAGGTCGAAGAGATGCTGAGACTCGCTTCGCGCGTGCCGGACCATGGCAAGCTCGCACCCTGGCGCTTCATCGTCTACCGTGGCGAGGAAAGGGCACGCATCAGCTCCGAACTGAAGAAGATGGCGCTCACCGCCAGGCCGGATCTGCCCGAGGACCTGATCAAGGTGGAGGAGACGCGCCTTACGCGCGCTCCGGTCGTTGTCGCCGTAGTCAGCAAGGCCGCACCGCACTTCAAGATCCCCGAATGGGAGCAGGTGATGTCGGCAGGCGCTGTCTGCCTCAACCTGCTGATGGCTGCAAATGCGCTCGGTTATGCCTCCAACTGGCTCACCGAGTGGTTCGCCTTCGACGAGCGGGCCTATCCGCTGCTGGGTGTCGAGCCGGGCGAAAGGGTCGCCGGATTCATTCATATCGGCACGGCCACGGTGCCGCCGACCGAACGGCCGCGGCCGGAACTCGCTGAGATCGTCACCTGGGTCGGAGACGAAACCTGATGTTCTACGACACGGCCGCGAACCGGCATGGCCTGCCGCACGATCCCTTCAAGGCCATCGTGTCGCCGCGGCCGATCGGCTGGATCGGCACCCGAGCCGCAGACGGGTCGCAGAACCTCGCACCCTATTCTTTCTTCAACGCGATCAGCGATCGCCCGAAGCTCGTGATGTTTTCCTCGAGCACTTACAAGGATTCCGTACGCAACATCGAGGAGACCGGCGAATTCACCGCAAGCTTTGCCAGCCGCAACCTCAGTGCCGCCGTCAATCTCACTTCAGTCGCCGCACCGCATGGCGAAAGCGAGTTCGAGATCGCGGGTTTGACGTCGGTCGAGGGCACCCTCGTCAAGGCGCCCTTCGTCGGCGAGGCATTCGCGGCGCTCGAATGCCGAATGACGGAAGTATTCCGGCCCAAGGGCGTCGATGGTGTCGCCTCCGAGAACTACGTCGTCTTCGGCGAGGTTGTGGGCATTCACATCCGTGAAGAAGCGATTCGCGATGGCCGGTTTGACCCGGCGATTGTCCGCCCGCTCGCTCGGCTCGGCTACATGGATTACTGCGACGGCGGCGACGTCTTCGAAATGATCCGGCCCAAGCGCTGAAACCATATCGATGTCCGCAACGCCGGCTCCATCGGTCGACGTGTGGGTTTGCCGTTGGCGATGCCTAAACCGTTGTGTGCGCTTGGTGAGCGGCCAGAATAAGGAGAATTTGGCGGACAGCTAGAAACCGAAAGCCTCCCGCCACTTGTTGTTCCATGCAGCTTGCTCGGCGAGGCCCGCAAACACTGACGTGATAACGCTCTTCAGTTTCCCACCTTCGGAATTGGTCAACTTCGTCGTGTCGTTGCCGGCCTCAAGGAACCCGTCCACCGCGGCGGCCCATTCAGCCATGTTTGCTGAATGACGAGCGGAGAGGGCGCCACTGGTGCTGTTGCCGTTTATATCCTCGATGTTGAGCATGTTTGATCCGCCGTTTGAGAAACGGAAGCCGATGACAAATTCATTGTCCGTGAACCTGTCGCGATTGCCCTTAATGAGGCCGTAGATGGCATTCGCGATCGCGTTGTCGTCCGTTATGCCGGCATGGTTTGCTTTTTCTGCTTTAACCAGCGCCGCGAAGCGATCACCGTCTTCGGATATAAGCTTCTTGAGTGTGTCCTTGACGCTTGGGTCACTCGACTTGAAATCTTCGGACTCCAAAAACTGCAAGGCGCCTGAGACAATTTCACCATTGGTCTGCTTGACATCCAATAAGCCACTGTTGATCTGGGACGCCGCCTGCATCTTCACCGGGCTGTCTCGGGTCGAGACCTTGTTCACGATGGCGGTAATCTCGTCGGTTGCGCTTGATTCATTGCCGTTTTCCTGGCTTGCAGGCGCGCGAACCTGTTGCAGAATCAACAGGGCCGCATTGGTCGTGGCGGAGATGGACGTCATGGTCGTTCCTCATACTCCGCCGCTGCATCATTGTGGGAGAAGTACGTCAGGAGTTCGAGTGTCATGCTCGGAACGATGATTGTGATGGTTGTGCTGCTACAACGATAGAGCACACCTCTTAATAATGCGCGAAGATTTCAGGATGCACAACCAAAGAGAGCAGCTTGTAGAGCGACCTGCCGCGATGACTGTGCGACCACGGCCGAAAAGCCGTTCCTCGTACTCGCCGCGCAATATCGCCTGACGGCGGCCTCGTCGTTGGCGTCCCCTGGCAACACGTCATAGGCGGCAATGCCGGCCTCGCGTGCCCTGAGCACAACCGCGGCGCGACCGGCGACAATCACCGGTGCCGCGTCCATTTCCTCGGAGGGCAGGGCGCAGCCGGCGGGTTCGGCGAGCAATGCCGCGCTGAAGATGAGCCCCTTGAGGCGTGGCGAGACTCCTGTCAGCGCGTGAGGCGACAACACGCTTTGCGGCGTCGTCGCATATTCCGCCAGAATTGCTACGCTCCCGGCCGCGCTGCCGGCGATCGCTTCGGCAACCCTCAACAGCACATCCAGCTTCTGGACATCGGCAGGCCCGCGACATCCGGCAAGGACGATACCGTTGATCCTCGACGCAAGGACGGTCTGAAGATCTGCCTCGGTGATGTTTTCGACCGGTCCGAGGCGGACGAAGCGGAGCCACGAGGCCGTACGGGCGGGGCCCTTTGAAGCCATATCCCGCACGTCGTTGCCACCGGCTGCGTCGAAGACGATGGCCTGAACTGCATCGAGGATATCCGCTTCGGGGAATGATGCGGATGCCGGCAGATAGAGGAGCGGCTTCATGGTTTGCTGGCGGTTAACAGACATGGTGAACCAATCTTAAACCTTTGACCGCTAGGCTTCGAACATTGGGGCTGTTGGGTGTCTAGTGGGGCATAGGTGATCATACAAGCATTTCTTCGCTGGGCGGAAACGGCGAGAACAAGCGATCGCGCCCGCGCCGCGAGCGCGCTGGGCCGCGCCTATGTCGAAGCCGAGACGAACGGCATCGACCGGCGCGCCGCCGAAATGGCGATGACCTTCCTGCTCGATGATCCTTCGCCGAAGGTGCGGCACGCTTTGGTGGAAGCGCTTGCCGATTTCTCCATGGTTCCGCGTGGTATTGTCATGTCGCTTGCGGAAGACCAGCCCGAGATTGCCTATGTCGCCATTTCCCGTTCGCCGGTATTGACCGATGAAGACCTCGTTGATTTGGCCGCACGGGGAACGGCCGAGACCCGCGCCTTGATCGCGGCGCGCAGCATCGTATCCCGCTCCGTCGCGGCGGCGATCGCGGAAATAGGCGGCGAGGACGAGGTGTTGATCCTGCTTGAGAACGAAGGCGCAGTGCTGACGCGCTGGTCGCTGAAGAGGATTGCCAACCGTCTTGGCCATGCGGCGGCCGTGCGCGATCGGTTGCTGGCGCGCCCCGACCTGCCGAGCGAAGCGCGCCATGAGCTTGTCGAGAAGGTCGGCGCCGCACTTGCTGTTTGCGGATTCGTCCAGGCCACGATCGGGGAAGGGCGGTTGCAGCGCGTCGCCCGAGAGGCCTGCGACGCGGCTGCCCTCGTCATCATAGAGGCGGCGTCGCAAAAGGAGTTGCCTGAACTCGCCACCCATTTGCGCGAGGCAGGTCGTTTGACGCCCGCTTTCCTCCTGCACGCGCTTTGCAGCGGCAGAACGGAATTCTTCTCCGCCGCTATCGTCGATCTCTCAGGTGTCGCCGAAAGGCGCGTGCGTGCAATCCTTTCCGGTGGTCGCGTCCATCCGATCCGCGCCCTTTTTGAAAGTGCCGGGCTTGGTCGGGACGTGAGCGAAGCCTTCGCGGAGGCCGTGCTTCTGTGGCGAAGGGACCTTGGCGAAGCCGCAGATGGCGCACCGCAATCGGTCGCCACTGCCCTCCTTGCACACATTCGCCATCAGCCGATGCCTTCGGCAGCCTTGAGTGCGATGGCCGAGCTCGTGGAACGCCTCGCCTTCGCCGAACAGCGGCAGACAGCCCGCAACTATGCACTCCTGGCCGCCCGCCACGCGGCTTGAGCCGCTCGGCTGCGGATCGAGGCTGAAGGATCAGTCGCCGAAACGACGTGCGACCCAGGAATAACCATCCTCGATGTAGTGGACGGGCGCGCTGACGATCGCCTTTAGTTTTTCTCGATCCGGGACTGCGCCGCTGAGCAATGCCAAGGCGCGTTTCGGCATGCCCGGTTTCGCTTCGATCGGCTGCGGTTGTGTTGGTGTTTGCGGCGGCAACACGGCCGTCTGCTGCGGGGCGGCGGCACTGTCCGGTTGAGGGACGGTGGATGCCATCATATCCGGTCCGGAGGTCTCGCATACGGCAACGACGACCGGATAGTTGTTGTTGGAGAACTTGGGCAGTTCCTGCTGGGATTCCGTATCGCAATGGGCAATCGACTGCCAGCTGCCGTTGACGGTCGAGATATAGTGGCACTGGCTGACATTGTCGTCGCAGCCGAGGATGGTCATGACGATGAGTGCGGCTTTCATGGTCTCTCCGGTCTTTGAGCGGGCTGCGGCCGCACAGTCTGGACGTTGTTATGACTGACCGATTCTTTCCGGAGTAGGGCAAAGTTGTTGCGCCAGTGGAAAAAATTGTTTCCGCTTGTTAGCGGTTTTGAAATCTCCGCCCGCAGGTTTGCGCCATTTGTCGTATTGGACAGTTCGACATGCAGCGCTATCCATAGCCACGCGTGTCGTACGCAAGACTTCCGTCGAGGAACTTAAAATTGACCGCTGTCACCATTGCCGAGGAAAGCCCCAGCCAGCCGGCCGTCGTCCGTCTGCTCGAACTGTCCGATGCCTATGCGGCATCGCTTTATCCCGCAGAGAGCAATCACCTTGTCGACCTCGCCACGCTGGAAAAGCCGACGGTTTCCTTTTTCGTCGCGCGGCGCGATGGTGAAATCGTCGGTTGCTGCGCACTCGTGGAAGCGGGCGACGGCACGGCCGAAATCAAGCGGATGTTCGTCGATCCCGAAGCGAGGGGGCTCAAGGCCGGCAAGCATCTCCTTGGAGCGCTTGAAGCCAAAGCCGAGAGGCTCGGGCTTGTGGCAATCCGGCTTGAGACGGGCATCTACCAGCCGGAGGCGATCGGCCTCTACAAGGCGTTCGGCTACGCGGAACGCTCGCCGTTCGGGAGCTATCTGCCTGATCCCCTGAGCCTGTTCATGGAAAAGCCGGTCCGGCAGACAGCCTGAGCGCGAAGAATCATCGTTATGCGACGTCTCCGCCCTTGAAACCACGCAATTCCGGGCGGAATTGCTCTAGATGTCCAGGTTGTCGGCGAACACGGCCCGTTCCTGGATGAAGCGGAAGCGGGCGTCTGCCTTGGTTCCCATCAGATTGTCGACAGCCTCGCGCGTGCCCTCGAAATCGACGTCGTCGATCTCGACCTTGAGCAGCGTCCGGTTTGCCGGATCCATGGTCGTTTCCTTAAGCTGCGCCGGCAGCATCTCGCCGAGACCTTTGAACCGGCCGACTTCAACCTTGCCGCGGCCGTTGAACTCGGTGCGCATCAGTTCCTCGCGATGTGCATCGTCGCGCGCATAAAGGGTCTTCGAGCCCTGGCTGAGGCGATAGAGCGGCGGGACCGCGAGGTAGAGGTGACCGCCGCGTATGAGCTCCGGCATCTCCTGATAGAAGAAGGTGATGAGCAGCGACGCGATGTGCGCGCCGTCGACATCGGCGTCGGTCATGATGATGACGCGCTCATAACGCAGGTCCTCATCCCGATATTTCGATCGCGTACCGCAGCCGAGCGCCTGGACCAGATCGGCGATCTGCTGGTTGGCGCTGAGCTTTTCACGCCCGGCGCTGGCGACGTTCAGGATCTTGCCGCGGAGCGGCAGGATCGCCTGGTTCGCGCGGTTGCGCGCCTGCTTTGCCGACCCGCCCGCCGAGTCGCCCTCGACGATGAAGAGTTCGGCACCTTCCGCCGTGTTCTGCGAGCAGTCGGCGAGTTTTCCGGGCAGACGCAGCTTGCGCACCGCCGTCTTGCGGTTGACTTCCTTTTCCTTGCGCCGGCGAACGCGCTCCTCGGCGCGCTCGACCACCCAGTCAAGGAGCTTGGCTGCTTCCGCCGGATTGTCGGCGAGGTAGTGATCGAAAGGATCGCGCAGTGCGTTTTCGACAATGCGTTGCGCCTCGACGGTCGCCAGTTTGTCCTTCGTCTGGCCGACGAATTCCGGCTCGCGGATGAAGACCGAGAGCATGCCGGCCGCCGATATCATCACGTCGTCGGTGGTGATAATCGCCGCACGCTTGTTCTGGGTCAGCTCCGCATAGTTCTTGAGCCCCTTGGTGAGCGCAATGCGGAACCCCGCCTCATGCGTTCCGCCTTCCGGGGTCGGGATCGTATTGCAGTAGGAGTGGACCTGCTGGTCGCCGCCATACCAGGTGACCGCCCATTCAAGCGAGCCGTGGCCGCCGGATTTTTCGGATTTACCGGCAAAGATCTCACGCGTGACGGTGAATTCCTTGCCGAGTGTCGCGGCAAGATAGTCCTTGAGGCCGCCCGGGAAATGGAACACCGCCTTGTCCGGGGTCTCCGAACCTTCCGGCAACAGGGACGGATCGCACGACCAGCGGATTTCGACGCCGCCGAAGAGATAGGCCTTGGAGCGGGCCATGCGGAAGAGCCGCGCCGGCTCGAAGTGCGCGTGCGGCCCGAAAATCTGCGGATCCGGATGGAAACGCACTTTCGTGCCGCGACGATTGTGAACGTCGCCAAGGTCCTCGAGACCTCCCTGCGGAATACCGCGGGAGAAACGTTGGCGGTAGAGCTTGCGGTTGCGCGCGACCTCGACTTCGAGAGAGTCCGACAGTGCGTTGACGACCGAGACGCCGACGCCATGCAGGCCGCCGGAGGTTTCGTAGGCCTTGCCATCGAACTTGCCGCCGGCGTGCAGCACCGTCATGACCACTTCAAGCGTCGACTTGTTGGGGAACTTCGGATGGTTTTCGACCGGGATGCCACGGCCGTTGTCGGTGACCGTCAGGAAACCTTCGGCATCGAGGCTGACCTCGATGAAATTCGCATGTCCGGCGACCGCCTCGTCCATCGAGTTGTCGATGACTTCGGCGAAGAGGTGATGCAGCGCCTTCTCATCGGTGCCGCCGATATACATGCCGGGACGGCGCCGCACAGGCTCCAGGCCCTCGAGCACCTCGATCGCCGAGGCGTCGTAGTCGCTGCCATCGCTGCTCCTCGGTGCAGGGCGCGGTGCTTCGCCGCCGCTAGGTGGCGCAGGCTTGCGCGAAGGCGCATTGGCTTCCGCCGGCATCGGCTTCGGGGGCATTGCGGAAAAGAGGTCGCTGCTGTCGTCCATGGGGTCGTTCAGATCGTTCCTGTCGTCTGGCGTCGCGAAGGCCCATAGCAAGAGCTGGGCGCTGCCGCCATCTTTGTGTCGCGCGAATCACCCGAATTTTGCCAGAGTCTTACGCCAGGCGCGAACAAAAGGCGAATTCCGGTGTATTAGCCAAGCAGAATACCGTAAGAGCGTCGGCAAGCTGCTTCAGTGTTGCTTTGCGGAAGTGGCAATGGCAAGGCATCGACCGAACGAGGGAGCCCGTCGGCTGTTTATGTCCACAACTGTTTTTTTCGCTCGGCGCTTGATGCTCGCGCTTCTGCTCCCGAGCCTTCTTCTTGTCGGCTTCGCCGCAGAGGCGGCGGCCCTCAAGCCATACAAGGACGAACTGTTCGCCTATCGCAATGTGCTCGAAGAGGCCGATGACGGCGATTTCCGTGTCATCGGCTACAAGGAGCTGCGCGACATCAACGAGCGCGACCAGATCCCGGAACGGCGCGTCAAGCGCGCCTATGTCTCCCTTGGCGTCAAGAGCGCACAGGTCAACGAGACGCTCGACCTTGGCGGGCGCCCACTCGATGTCATGCGCGTCGGCCCTGAGCGCGACGCCGCATTCACGGTCATCTTCATCCACGGCCGTGGCGGTGACCGGCGTCTCGGTGCCAACGATTTTTCCTTCGGCGGCAACTTCAATCGCCTCAAAAATCTCGCCGCCGCCAATGGCGGCACCTATTATGCGCCCAGCGTGCGGTCATTCGATGCCGCGGGCGTGGCTGATGTCTCGGCGCTGATACGCTTTGCCGCCGAGCGTTCCGGCGGCCGGCCGGTCGTGCTCTCCTGCGCTTCGATGGGGAGCTTCATCTGCTGGGGCGTCGCGCGCGAGCAGAGAGCGGTGTCGGCTCTCGGCGGCATGATGATCATGGGCGGCGCCGCCGATCCGAGCTTTGCAGAAAGTGCCGCCTATAAGGCGAGGTTGCCGATGTTTTTCAGCCACGGCAGCCGCGACAGCGTCTATCGTGCCGAGGATCAGGTCGCGCTCTATCGCTCGCTCAAGTCGAAGGATTATCCGACACGCTTCGTGCTGTTCGAGACGGGCTCGCATGGCACGCCGGTTCGTATGACCGACTGGCGCGATGCGTTGAACTGGATCGCCAGCCGATAGGAAATTCTGAAGTGGACACGCGATGAAGATGAATGAGTTGGGGCGTTCCGACCCGACAGCGCGTCGGCCGCAACGGACCGTGTCGCCGGACGATTACGAGGATCGGGTCGGCTCGATCGAACCGATGGCGTATCTGCCGATGGGCAGTGGTCTAAGTTTGGGCGACAGCCGCAGCAACGATCGCGGCATTCTCATTGACGGTTCGCGGCACAATCGCATTCTCGCCTTTGATCCGGGAACGGGCAAAATCTCGTGCGAGGGCGGCGTCACGCTCTACGATATCCTTCTGCGGGCGATCCCGCACCGCTTCTTTCTGCCGGTCACGCCGGGCACGGCTTTCGCGACAGTCGGCGGTGCCGTCGCCAATGACGTGCACGGCAAAAACCACCATGCTCGCGGCGCCTTCGGCAATCATGTCCAGCGCCTTACCCTCTTGCGTTCGACCGGCGAGCGGCTGGTTTGCTCAGCCGATGAGAACGGCGACCTCTTTGCCGCGACGATCGGCGGCATGGGGCTGACGGGGCTGATCCTTGACGTCGATCTTCAACTGATGAAGGTGCCATCGCCGCATATCCAGCAGCATGTGATCCGCTTCGACAATCTCGACGACTATTTCGCACGCGTAGAGCGCGTCGATGAAGAGCATGAATACGCCGTGGCCTGGATCGACCAGCTCGCGACCGGGCGTCGCATGGGAAGGGGCGTGTTTCTTGCCGGCGATCACGCGGATGGGTCGTGCGAGCTGCCAGACGTTCCCAAGAGATTGCCGCTTTCCGTGCCGTTCGCGCTGCCGGTCAATCCCCTGAATACGGTGACGATGAGGGCTGTGAACGAATACCGCTATCGCCGTGAAAGGGGCGATGAGACCGTATCGACGATGACATGGAACTCGTACTTCTATCCTCTGGATGCGATCGGCTCCTGGAACCGGCTCTATGGCCCAGGCGGGCCGTGCCAGCATCAAAGTGTCTATCCTTCGGAGAATGCGCCGGAGATCACGGCGCGGCTATTGGAAACAGCGCGCCGTGCGGGGCATGCTTCGTTTCTGACGGCGCTGAGACGCTTTGGGGACATCCTCTCGCGCGGCCCCCTTTCATTTGCGCGGCCCGGTTTTGCCTTGACGTTGGATTTTGCCAATCGAGGTGAAGCAACGGCCATGCTCATGGATGCTCTCGACCGCATCGTCGTGGATGCTGGAGGCGCGGTAAGTCCGTGCGTTGACACGCGCATGAGCCCGGAAGCCTTCGAAGCGTCTTTCCCCTCCTGGGAAAGGCTCGAGGCGCTGCGCGACCCCGCTATGGCGTCGGACTTTTGGCGGCGTACGGCGCTGACTTTAAAAGCTTGAAGGCAGGGATCAACGCTTCTGCCCTCTTATGTTCATGTCGAACTCGACCACGTTGGAGTAGATAGGTGTTCCGACGTCCATGCCGTAGGGTGCGCGGCGGATACTCCCGCGGATGGTGAAAGCGATCGAGCGCTTGTTCCAGTCGGTGAGCGTCACCTCAAACCGCTCCTTGCGGGCCTTGCCGCGCGCCGTCAGCGTACCCACTACGGTTGCCGAATCGGCCCCGGTCTGTGTGACGCTGGTGGATCGGAAGGTCACCGTCTGATAGTTGGCCGTGTCGAAGACAGCGCTTGAGCGCAGGAAGTCCTCGATCCGTCGCTCGCTGGACCTTACGCTCTCCGGATAGAGGGTGAACTCGACCGAGGATCGCTCGATGTTGCTGCCATCTATCCGGAAGCCGCCGGAGAACTTCGCGAATTTGCCGGCGATGCCGCCGCCGCCTCCGGTCTGCGGGACGCTGAATTGGACGGTCGACGAGCTGGCGATGCGGTAGTTGCCGGCCGCGTCGGCAAGCGCCGGCGCGGCCGCGGCAGCCGCCGGAGTCGTCGCCATGGCGAGAAGCGCGAACAACCATATCGCTTTAAAAACTGGCCTGCGTGGAGTCATCATGGATCATTTCCTCTCGACGAGGGTGTCGTCATTTTCCTGAGTGTTGAACGTCTTGGCATCCCTTCGGCGTGCGCCGGGGCGAAGCATGCGGACGAGGACTTCGTCTCGTCGCAGAAAATGATGGTAGAACGCCGCCGCCGCGTGCCCCGCGACCAGTCCAAGCATGAGATAGGCGAGCAGCGCGTGGGCGAAGGTCCAGAACGCCTCGGAAGCTTCCGATTGCCGGAGCGGCAGATGCGGAATGACGATCAGATTGAAATAGAAGCTTGGGATATTCAGTGTCGAGGTCGATGCGACCGCCCAACCGGCAAGCGCTACGATCAGCGCGAGAACGATCAGCGCCCGATGCATGATCTGGGCCGCCGTATGCTCCAGCGGGCCGAGACCCGGAGGGGGAGCCGGATTGCGTTCGATGGACCACCACACGGCCCGAAGGACCGCCAGCCCCAGCACCGTGAAGCCGAAGGACTTGTGCCACTGATAGAGGGAGAACTGCAAAGCCGGATCGATCTCGGTGCGCCGCATGACGAAGCCGAGAAGGATGAGGCCGAGGATCAGCACCGCAATCGCCCAATGGAGGACGATCGTCACCGCTCCAAATCCGCTCTCGCTGTTGCGCAGCATAGGACTCTCCGGATGAAGGAAGCCAATTCCTCTTCGCCACCGCACAGTCACCCCTATGAGACGCCCAAAGCTTGGCTTTTATTCGCTCCGTGGCTCAACGAACGGACACCACGGCGGTGGCAAGCACCAGATTATTCCGTGCCGGGTGCTTTTTTTTGCCCGGGCGATTTGCTAGGCCGCTTGCCGGAGAAATAGACCCGACACGGAGGAACTTCATGACGCCCGACATCCGCCCGCTCGTTGCCGGAAACTGGAAGATGAACGGAACGCGCGCCTCGCTCGACCAGATCAAGGCGATGGCGGAGGGCGTCAAGGGCAGTCTGTCCGAGAAGGTAGAAACGCTGATCTGCCCGCCTGCAACGCTGCTTTACGTCGCTACCGCACTTTGTGACGACAGCCCGCTGATGATCGGAGCGCAGGACTGCCACCAGAAACAATCCGGCGCCCACACGGGCGACATATCCGCTGAGATGATCGCCGACTGCTTCGGTACCCATGTCATCGTCGGCCATTCCGAACGCCGCACCGATCATGCCGAGAGCGACGCGCTGGTGCGCGCCAAGACCGAAGCCGCTCATGCAGCCGGTCTCGTCGCGATCGTCTGCATCGGCGAAACCGGCGAGGAGCGCAAGGGTGGCAAGACGCTTGACGTCCTGAAGCGCCAGCTCGCGGAAAGCCTGCCGGATGGCGCGGCGGCGGAGAACACGGTCATCGCCTACGAGCCCGTCTGGGCGATCGGCACCGGCCTGACGCCGACTGCATCCGACGTCGAGGAAGCGCATGCATTCATGCGCAGCGAACTGGTCTCGCGCTTCGCAGATGCAGGCGGCAGGATGCGCATCCTCTACGGCGGTTCGGTCAAGCCCGGCAACGCCAAGGAACTGATGGGTGTTGCCAATGTGGACGGCGCCCTGATCGGCGGCGCGAGCTTGAAAGCGGAAGACTTCCTCGCCATCTACAGGGCATATGAAGAATTGACAGCCTGATTGCTCTGCCGCGCGGGCAGGGGCTTGGAATAGCTGACGGCTTGGTATAAACAGGCGCCAAATTTGCGCCCGGCCGTGCCGTGTTTCGCGCCGGGTTTGATTCGTGTGCCCAAGAGGGCAGGACTGGAAGCTGATGCAGACCGTACTACTCGTCATCTATCTCATGGTCGTCGTCGCCTTGATCGGCGTCGTCCTCATTCAGCGTTCCGAAGGCGGCGGTCTCGGCATTGGCGGCGGTTCGGGCTTCATGTCCGCCCGTGGGACGGCCAACGCGCTGACCCGCACGACTGCCGTTCTTGCCTTCCTCTTCTTCGGTCTGGCGCTGGCAATGGGCATTCTCTCCCGTTACGAGCCGCAGGCGACCGACATTCTCGACCGCATCCCGGGCACGAGCTCGAGCGGCGGCGGCGTCCTCGATTCGCTCGGCGGCGGTCAGCAGACGCCTCCGGGTGGCGGAAACGCGCAACAGCCGGCTAACGGCAACGCGCCGGCCAATGGTACAGCCCCCACGGGCCAGGCACCGGCCGGTGCCGCACCGGCGCCGCAAGCGCCTGCAAACGGCGCCAACGGCAATTCGGGATCGCAAGTTCCGAGCGGCCAGTAAGGTCGCAAATCAGAAGAACCCACCGGCGGATGCTTCATCCGCCGGTTTTGTTTTGTGTGAAATCTGTCCCCTCCCAAGACGAAAAATTCCGGAAAGCGAATTTTTCGGTGGCGGAATCGTTTGTGAAAAGGTATCCGGTGACTCCCATGGCGCGATATGTATTCATCACTGGCGGCGTGGTTTCCTCCCTCGGAAAAGGCATCGCTGCAGCCGCTCTCGGAGCGCTGCTGCAGGCGCGTGGCTACCGGGTGAGACTGCGTAAGCTCGACCCCTACCTCAATGTCGATCCGGGCACGATGAGCCCGACCCAGCACGGTGAGGTTTTCGTTACCGACGACGGGGCGGAGACCGATCTCGATCTCGGTCACTACGAGCGCTTCACGGGGCGTTCTGCGACGAAGACCGACAACATCACCACCGGCCGCATCTACAAGAACATCATCGACAAGGAACGGCGCGGCGACTATCTCGGCGCGACGGTCCAGGTGATCCCGCACGTCACCAATGAAATCAAGAATTTCGTCACCGAGGGCAATGACGACTACGACTTCGTCATCTGCGAGATCGGCGGCACCGTCGGCGACATCGAAGCAATGCCCTTCATGGAGGCGATCCGCCAGCTCGGCAACGACCTGCCGCGCGGCACCGCTGTCTATGTCCATCTGACGCTGATGCCCTATATCCCGGCGGCGGGCGAGCTCAAGACCAAGCCGACGCAGCATTCGGTCAAGGAACTGCAGGCGCTCGGCATCCATCCGGACATCCTGCTCGTTCGCGCCGATCGCGAGATCCCGGAAGCCGAGCGTCGCAAGCTGTCGCTCTTCTGCAACGTTCGCCAGTCCGCCGTCATTCAGGCGCTCGATGTCGCCTCGATCTACGACGTGCCGATTGCCTATCACAAGGAGGGCCTCGACAACGAGGTTCTCGCCGCATTCGGTATCGAGCCGGCGCCGAAGCCGCGTATGGAGGCCTGGGAAGACGTTGCCCACCGTATCCGCACGCCGGAAGGTGAAGTCACGATTGCCATTGTCGGCAAGTATACCGGCCTCAAGGACGCCTATAAGTCGCTGATCGAAGCGCTCTACCACGGTGGCATCGCCAACCGCGTCAAGGTCAAGCTCGAATGGATCGAGTCGGAAATCTTCGAGAAGGAAGATCCGGCACCCTATCTCGAAAAAGTCCACGGCATCCTCGTCCCCGGCGGCTTCGGTGAGCGCGGTTCCGAGGGCAAGATCAACGCCGCCCGCTTTGCGCGCGAGCGGAAGGTTCCCTATTTCGGCATCTGCTTCGGTATGCAGATGGCAGTGGTGGAGGCTGCCCGCAACCTCGCCGGCATCGAGAAGGCCTCTTCGACAGAATTCGGCCCGACCAAGGAGCCGGTCGTCGGCTTGATGACCGAATGGGTGAAGGGCAACGAGCTTGAGAAGCGCTCCGCCGCGGGCGATCTCGGCGGCACCATGCGGCTCGGCGCCTATCGCGCGACCCTCAAGCAGAACACCAAGATCGCCGGCATCTATGGATCGACGGATATCTCCGAACGGCATCGCCACCGTTACGAGGTCAATGTCGACTACAAGGAACGACTGGAATCCTGCGGCCTCGTCTTCTCCGGCATGTCGCCGGACGGCGTCCTGCCCGAGACGGTCGAATACCAGGACCATCCCTGGTTTATCGGCGTTCAGTACCACCCGGAACTGAAGTCGCGGCCGCTCGATCCGCACCCGCTGTTTGCGAGCTTCGTCGAGGCCGCGCTGGAGCAGTCGCGCCTCGTCTGACGCCGCGACCCTGGCCACGCCCCGTCCTTTGCGGCCGGTCCTCAAGGACCGGCCGTTTCCGTTTTCGGTATGTCCCGCCGCCTGCAGAGCGGCCGCGCTTGCAATCGGCCGGCAAAAGTTGCAAACAGCGACGGAACCGGCCATCAGGGAACACGCCATGAGCTTATCCAAGCGCACCACCCGCCCGCTCGATCATGTCGTGCTGCCGGTGGCCGAGCTTGTGCAGGCGAGGCGGCGCTTGACCGACCTCGGCTTTGTAGTCGCCGAGGATGCGCGCCACCCCTTCGGCACCGAGAATGCGTGCGTATTCTTCGCCGACAACACCTATCTGGAGCCGCTTGCGATCGCGTCGCGCGAGGAGTGCGAGGCTGCGGCGCTCGCCGGCAACGTCTTTGTCGCGCGCGATCAGGCTTTCCGCTTCCGTCAGGGCCCGGAAGGCCTGTCGGCGATCGTCATGGGAACCTCCGATGCCGCGTCCGATCATATGCGGTTCCGGGCGAGCGGCGTCTCCGGCGGCGACATGCTGGAGTTCTCGCGGCCGATGCGGTTGCCGGATGGGCGCGAAGGCCTCGGCTCCTTCCGCCTGGCTTTTGCTGCGGACCTCCGTTCTCCGGATTTCTTTCTCTTCAGCTGTCAGCGCATCCGTGCCCTGCCAGTAGAGACGGCCCTTCAGCGTCATGAAAACGGCGTCCTTGGTATTGCCGAAGTGGTGCTGTCGGAGCCAAATCCCACCGATTTCCAGTATCTGCTGCAGGAGGGCGTCGATGACCGCGAGGTTTCCGCCCACTCCTTCGGCATGGACATTCAAACCGGCAACGCCAAGCTTTCGGTGCTTACCGTTGCCGGAATGGAGGCCTTCTTCGGCCGTTCGGTCAGTGGCGCCGAGCGCGGCCTGCGCGGGCGCGCCGTCGTGTTCCGAGTCGCCGATCTTGAGGCGACGCGTGCGCTCTTCGCCAAGAACGATATCGAGTTTGCAGAATTGGGCGGACGCCTCATTGTCCCGGAAGCGCCGGGGCAAGGGGTGATTTTCGCATTTGGAGTGTGATGATGGAAACCAATGCCAGGGTTGTCGTCGGCGAGGGTGCCGGCCACGTGGTCTTTTCGCAGAAGGAGCGGCTGGCGCTGATCGCCGGTCCCTGCCAGATGGAGAGCCGCGATCATGCCTTCATGATGGCTGGAAAGCTCGTCGAGCTTTGCAAGTCGCTCGGGGTCGGCCTCGTCTACAAGTCTTCCTTCGACAAGGCGAACCGCACCTCGCTCTCCGGCAAGCGCGGCATTGGCCTCGATAGCGCGATGGAGATTTTTGCCGACCTCAAGAAGGAGTTCGGCTTTCCGGTCTTGACCGATATTCACACCGAAGAGCAGTGCGCGATCGTGGCGGAGACCGTCGATATCCTGCAGATCCCGGCCTTTCTGTCGCGGCAGACCGACCTGCTCGTCGCGGCCGCCAAGACCGGGCGCGCGATCAACGTCAAGAAGGGCCAGTTCCTAGCGCCCTGGGACATGAAGAACGTGCTCGCCAAGTTCACGATGAGTGGCAATCCGAACGTTCTTCTATGCGAGCGCGGCGCTTCCTTTGGTTACAACACGCTGGTTTCCGACATGCGCTCGCTACCGATCATGGCGGGGCTGGGCGCACCGGTGATCTTTGACGCCACCCATTCGGTGCAGCAGCCAGGGGGGCAGGGTGGCTCGACCGGCGGCCAACGCGAGTTCGTTGAGACCCTGGCGCGTGCTGCCGTCGCCGTCGGCGTCGCCGGCCTCTTCATCGAGACGCATGAAGATCCCGACAATGCGCCTTCGGATGGCCCCAATATGGTGCATTTGAAGGACATGCCGCGGCTTCTCGAAAAGCTGCTTGCCTTCGATCGGATCGCCAAGGCCTGAACGGGCCTTCGTGAAATTTTCATGAACCGTAACGGCGCTTGGGCATTTGCATCTCGCGCGCCGTTGTAATTTCGGGGCCATGAACTAAGACAGGCCCGACCATACCGTCGTCCTAACCAGGGAAGAGATCATGACTGCAATCATCGACATCATTGGCCGCGAAATTCTGGATAGCCGCGGCAACCCGACCGTCGAGGTCGACGTTCATCTCGAAGACGGTAGTTTCGGCCGTGCGGCTGTTCCGTCGGGCGCCTCGACCGGTGCCCACGAGGCAGTCGAACTGCGTGATGGCGGCACCCGCTATCTCGGCAAGGGTGTCGAGCGTGCTGTCGAAGCGGTCAATGGAGAGATTTTCGAGGCGATTGGCGGTCTGGATGCCGAAAACCAGATCCAGATCGACAAGACCATGATCGAGCTCGACGGCACCGCGAACAAGTCGCGCCTCGGCGCCAACGCCATTCTCGGCGTTTCGCTGGCGGTTGCCAAGGCTGCCGCCGAAGCCGCCGGCCTGCCGCTCTATCGCTATGTCGGCGGCCCGAACGCACATCTCCTGCCGGTTCCGATGATGAACATCATCAATGGCGGTGCGCATGCCGACAATCCGATCGACTTCCAGGAGTTCATGATTATGCCGGTCGGCGCGGAAACGCTGAAGGACGCCGTGCGCATGGGCTCGGAAGTCTTCCACACGCTGAAGAAGCAGCTCGCCGCCGATGGCCACAACACCAATGTCGGCGATGAAGGCGGCTTCGCTCCGGGCCTCGCTTCCGCACCTGCAGCTCTCGACTTCATCATGAAGTCGATCGAGAAAGCCGGCTACAAGCCGGGCGAGGACATGTATGTCGCGCTCGACTGCGCCTCAACGGAGTTCTTCAAGGACGGCAAGTACGTGCTCGAAGGCGAGGGCCGCTCGCTGGAGCCGGGCGCGATGGCGGAATATCTCGCCGAACTCGCCGCCAAGTATCCGATCATCTCGATCGAGGACGGCATGGCCGAAGACGACTGGGACGGCTGGAAGGCGCTAACCGACAAGATCGGCTCCAAGGTTCAGCTCGTCGGCGACGATCTCTTCGTCACCAACTCGGCTCGCCTGCGCGACGGCATCAAAATGGGCGTCGCCAACTCGATCCTGGTCAAGGTCAACCAGATCGGCTCGCTCTCCGAAACGCTCGATGCTGTCGAGACGGCCCACAAGGCCCGCTACACCGCCGTGATGTCGCACCGTTCCGGCGAAACCGAGGACTCGACGATCGCCGATCTCGCAGTCGCCACCAATTGCGGGCAGATCAAGACCGGTTCGCTCGCACGCTCCGACCGGCTTGCCAAGTACAACCAGTTGATCCGCATCGAGGAGCAGCTCGGCCTGCAGGCAAAATACGCCGGCCGCTCGATCCTGCGCGGCTGATCGCCGGCGCGCGCGGTTGTTCGCCAGATCCGCGTGGAGTTTACCCACCTAGGCAATTTCAAACCCGTCTGCCTCAGGGCAGGCGGGTTTCCTTTTCCTTGCCATTCATGGTCAACGGTCGGTTAATCAATCGACGCTAGTCTTGTCTCGTATTGCGTATCAGGGCATGGACCATGTGGACACGGCATCACAAGAAACGGAGATTGGGGCGGCTGGTTGTGCCGCTCATGGCGGTCGCCTTTCTTTCCTATTTCGGCTATCATTCGATCCATGGAGGCTACGGCCTGAGGGCGACGGAGGAGTTCGACCGCCAGATTGCCGTGCGGCAAGCTCGATTGGATGAGCTCACTCATCAGCGAAAAATCCTGGAAAAGGAGGTCGAGCTGATGAGCGACGGTTCGCTGGAACGAGACATGCTGGATGAGAAAGCTCGCCTCGCGCTCAACATGTCGCGGAGCGACGAGATCGTTATTTTTCATCGCGGGCAGAATTAACCCAAATTCAGTTAATTCAAAATTCAGAATGAAAATCAGATAGTTATACAGAATAATAGCCATGCAAATATGGCATTGCTGTGTTGCTCTTCTTTCCCTATGGTACGGCAAAGGCTAACCATTGGGAGGAATGAATGGCTCCGCGAAAAACCGCGTCCGTCTCCAGCCGCAAGACCGCTGCCAAGTCTGCAAAAAAGGACTTTGCCGGCGGCACGATCGCCGAATTCTCCAAAGAAGATGATCTCAACGCCTACCGCGAAATGCTGTTGATCCGGCGTTTCGAGGAAAAGGCCGGCCAGCTTTACGGCATGGGCTTCATCGGCGGCTTCTGTCACCTCTATATCGGCCAGGAAGCCGTCGTGGTCGGGATGCAACTGGCGCTCAAGGAAGGTGATCAGGTCATCACCGGTTACCGTGATCACGGCCATATGCTCGCTTGCGGCATGAGCCCACGCGGGGTGATGGCGGAACTGACCGGTCGTCGCGGCGGCCTTTCCAAGGGGAAAGGCGGCTCGATGCACATGTTCTCCAAGGAAAAGCATTTTTATGGCGGCCACGGCATCGTCGGCGCGCAGGTGTCGCTCGGCACCGGCCTTGCCTTCGCCAACAAGTACCGCGGCAACGACAATGTCAGCCTCGCCTATTTCGGCGACGGTGCCGCCAACCAGGGCCAGGTCTATGAGAGCTTCAACATGGCTGCTCTCTGGAAGCTGCCGGTGATCTACATCGTCGAAAATAACCGTTACGCCATGGGCACATCCGTGTCCCGTGCATCGGCGCAGACCGATTTCTCGCAGCGCGGCGCCTCCTTCGGTATTCCCGGCTATCAGGTGGACGGCATGGATGTTCGGGCCGTCAAGGCGGCAGCCGACGAAGCGGTTCAATATTGCCGTTCCGGCAAGGGTCCGATCATCCTCGAGATGCTGACCTATCGCTATCGCGGCCACTCGATGTCCGACCCGGCGAAGTACCGGTCGAAGGACGAAGTGCAGAAGATGCGCTCCGAGCATGACCCGATCGAGCAGGTAAAGGCCCGGCTTACGGAAAAGGGCTGGGCGAGCGAGGACGAGCTGAAGCAGATCGACAAGGACGTTCGCGACATCGTTGCGGACAGTGCCGATTTCGCCCAGTCTGATCCGGAGCCGGATGCATCCGAGCTCTATACCGACATCCTGCTTTGATCCGGGGAGGGACAACCATGCCAGTAGAAATTCTCATGCCCGCCCTTTCCCCGACGATGGAGGAAGGCACGCTCTCCAAATGGCTGAAGAACGAGGGAGATAAGGTGTCCTCCGGCGATGTCATTGCCGAGATCGAAACCGACAAGGCGACGATGGAAGTGGAGGCCGTCGATGAAGGCACGATCGGCAAGCTCCTGATCGCCGCCGGCACCGAAGGCGTGAAGGTCAATACGCCGATCGCCGTGCTATTGCAGGATGGCGAGGCTGCCGGCGACATTGCAACGCCGAAGGCCGAGGCGCCGAAGCCGGCTCAGAATGAAGCGCCAGCCGCCGCACCGGCGCCGGCACCTGTTGCCGCTCAGCCGAAGACGGAAATTCCTGCCGACCCGGCGATCCCCGCCGGAACGGAAATGGTGTCGATGACGGTGCGCGAGGCGCTTCGCGACGCGATGGCCGAAGAAATGCGCGCCAGTGACGACGTCTTTGTCATGGGCGAGGAAGTCGCCGAATACCAGGGCGCCTACAAGATCACTCAGGGCCTGCTGCAGGAGTTCGGCCCGCGTCGCGTAGTCGACACCCCGATCACCGAACATGGTTTTGCCGGTGTCGGTGTCGGCGCGGCAATGACGGGCCTGCGGCCGATCGTCGAGTTCATGACCTTCAACTTCGCCATGCAGGCGATCGACCAGATCATCAACTCGGCTGCCAAGACGCTTTATATGTCGGGCGGCCAGATGGGCGCGCCGATCGTCTTCCGCGGCCCGAGCGGTGCGGCCGCCCGCGTCGCCGCGCAGCACTCGCAGTGCTATGCCGCCTGGTACAGCCACATCCCGGGCCTCAAGGTCGTCATGCCGTACACGGCGGCTGACGCGAAGGGCCTGTTGAAGGCGGCGATCCGCGATCCGAACCCGGTGATCTTCCTCGAGAACGAAATTCTCTACGGCCACTCCTTCGAGGTTCCGAAGCTCGATGATTTCGTGCTGCCGATCGGCAAGGCCCGCATTCATCGCGTCGGCAAGGATGCAACCATTGTCTCCTTCGGCATCGGCATGACCTATGCGGTCAAGGCCGCGGCCGAGCTCGAGGCGCAGGGTATCGACGTCGAGATCATCGACCTTCGCACGATCCGTCCGATGGATCTTCCGACAGTGATCGAGTCGGTGAAGAAGACCGGCCGTCTGGTCACCGTGGAAGAAGGCTACCCGCAATCCTCCGTAGGCACGGAGATTGCTACGCGCGTCATGCAGCAGGCCTTCGACTATCTTGATGCGCCGATCCTGACGATCGCCGGCAAGGACGTGCCGATGCCCTATGCCTCCAACCTCGAAAAACTGGCGCTTCCGAGCGTCGCCGAGGTTGTCGATGCCGTGAAAGCTGTTTGCTACAAATAAGGGGAGGGCGCTTCGATGCCAATCAACATCACGATGCCTGCCCTCTCTCCGACCATGGAAGAAGGCAATCTGGCCAAGTGGCTGGTCAAGGAAGGCGACAAGGTCAAGTCCGGCGACGTCATCGCCGAGATCGAGACCGACAAGGCGACCATGGAAGTGGAAGCCGTCGATGAAGGCACCGTTGCCAAGATCGTCGTTCCGGCTGGTACGGAAGGCGTCAAGGTCAATGCCCTGATCGCGGTTCTGGCGGCCGATGGCGAAGACGTGGCAGCGGCTGCGAAGGGCAATGGCGCGGCCGCGCCAGCACCCGCAGCCAAAGCCGAAGAACCGGCACCGGCAGCACCGGCAGCTGCGCCAGCGCCTGCTGCGGCACCTGCCGCAGCGCAACCGGCAGCACCGGTATCGTCGGCCCCCGCCGCAAGCGATGGCAAGCGGATCTTTTCTTCGCCGCTGGCGCGCCGCCTTGCGAAGGAAGCCGGCATTGACCTGTCGGCGATCACCGGGTCCGGCCCCTATGGCCGCGTCGTCAAGAAGGACGTCGAGACCGCCGTTGCCGGCGGTGGCGCCAAGCCGGCCGCAACGCCCGCGGAAGCGGCTGCACCGGCTCCCGCGGCGCTCGCCAAGGGTATGTCCGAGGACGCCGTGCTCAAGCTCTTCGAGCCGGGCTCCTACGAGCTCGTCCCACATGACGGCATGCGCAAGACCATTGCCAAGCGCCTGCAAGAATCGAAGCAGACGATCCCGCACTTCTATGTCTCGATCGATTGCCAACTCGACGCCCTGCTTGCCCTTCGCGCACAGCTCAATGCCGCTGCTCCGGAAAAGGACGGCAAGCCGGTCTACAAGCTCTCCGTTAACGACATGGTGATCAAGGCGCTGGCGCTGGCGCTGCGCGACGTTCCGGATGCCAACGTCTCCTGGACCGACAGCAACATGGTCAAGCACAAGCATGCCGACGTCGGCGTTGCCGTCTCGATCCCCGGTGGTCTGATCACGCCGATCATCCGTCAGGCGGAATTGAAGAGCCTTTCGGCCATCTCCAACGAGATGAAGGACTTCGGCAAGCGCGCCAAGGAGCGCAAGCTGAAGCCGGAAGAGTACCAGGGTGGCACGACGGCCGTCTCCAACATGGGCATGATGGGCGTCAAGGACTTCGCCGCCGTCGTCAACCCGCCGCATGCGACCATTCTCGCGGTCGGTGCCGGCGAGGAGCGTGTCATCGTCAAGAACAAGGAAATGGTCATCGCCAACATGATGACCGTGACCCTCTCCACCGACCATCGCTGCGTCGATGGCGCGCTCGGCGCCGAGCTGCTCGCCGCCTTCAAGCGCTACATCGAAAACCCGATGGGCATGCTGGTCTGATGCGATCGGGACCGGCCTTTCGGGCCGGTCCATTCCCCTTAAACGCGAGCACAAGCGATGAAGACAGTCCTTTGTTACGGTGACAGTCTGACCTGGGGCTATGACGCGGGCGCTGCGGGTCGGCACGCATTGGAGGATCGCTGGCCGAGCGTACTTCAGAAAGCACTCGGTACCGGCGTGAACATTATTGCCGAGGGGCTGAACGGCCGGACCACAGCCTATGATGATCATCTCGCCGATTGCGACCGCAACGGCGGGCGCTTCCTGCCGACCGTGCTCCATAGCCACGCGCCGCTCGATCTGATCGTCCTCATGCTGGGGTCGAACGACATGAAACCGGTGATTCACGGCACGGCCTTCGGTGCCGTCAAGGGTATTCAGCGGCTTGTCAGCCTGGTTCGCAAGCACGACTGGCCGACCGAGACGGGAGATGGGCCGGACATCCTGATCGTCTCGCCGCCGCCGCTTTGCGAAACCGCCAACAGTGCCTTCGCAGCCATGTATGCCGGCGGCGTCGAGCAGTCGGCGATGCTGGCATCTCTTTACCGGGATCTCGCGGACGACCTCGAGTGCGGCTTCTTCGATGCCGGCTCGGTGGCAAGAACGACCCCGCTCGATGGCGTTCATCTCGACGCTGAGAACACCCGGGCGATCGGTCGTGGATTGGAGCCGGTCGTGCGGATGATGCTCGGGCTCTGACGATGGCGGTTGGCGCGACCCTCAGGCCGGCGAAGCGAAGCGAGGCAGCGGAGCTCGCCGTCCTGATCGACATCGCCTCGCACGGATTTGCTGCGTGGCTCTGGTATGGCGGTGTCTTGCGCGGCGTCGCCGAAACGGCGTTCGAACACGGCCGCAACAAGCTTCGCGAAGATGAGGGGCGGGGTACATGGCGCGACGCGATCGTCGCCGAGGTTGAGGACGAGGTCGCAGGTGCAGCCGTCTCCTACGCGATCGACCCGTCCGTCCACGATATCGAGGCGAAACATCCGGTGCTCGTCCCGCTGCTTGCTCTGCAGAAGCAGGTTGTCGGTCATTGGTTCATCGATAGCCTTGGAGTCTACAAGCATCGTCGTGGCGGGGGAATCGGCCGCGCATTGCTTGAACATGAAATTGCCCGCGCCGGGTCGGCGCCGGTGAGCCTGATCACCGAAAGCCACAATGAAAGGGCTCAGGCACTCTACAAGATCAACGGCTTCGAGGAGGTGGTGCGCGTTGAAGCCGTGCCGCTTTTCGAAGACAGCAGGAAACACGACTGGGTGCTTTTCACCCGAAAGATCGCTTGAGACAAAGGCAGGAAACACATGGCTGAGAATTACGACGTCATCGTTATCGGTTCGGGCCCGGGCGGCTATGTCACCGCCATCCGCTCGGCGCAGCTGGGCTTGAAGACGGCGATCGTCGAGCGCGAGCACCTCGGCGGCATCTGCCTCAACTGGGGCTGCATCCCGACCAAGGCACTCTTGCGCTCGGCCGAAATTCTCGACCATGCCAATCACGCCAAGAACTATGGCCTGACGCTCGAAGGCAAGATGACCGCCAACGTCAAGGAGGTCGTCGGCCGCTCGCGCGCCGTCTCTGCGCGGTTAACCGGTGGCGTCGCCTTCCTCATGAAGAAGAACAAGGTCGATGTGATCTGGGGCGAGGCGAAGCTGACCAAACCCGGCGAGATCGTCGTCGGTGCGCCCTCGAAGCCGGCTGTCCAGCCGCAAAATCCCGTTCCGAAGGGCGTCAAGGGCGAAGGCACCTATACGGCCAAGCACATCATCATCGCGACCGGCGCCCGGCCGCGCGCACTTCCAGGCATCGAGCCGGACGGCAAGCTGATCTGGACCTATTTCGAGGCGATGAAGCCCGAGGAAATGCCGAAATCCATGCTGGTCATGGGCTCCGGTGCGATCGGCATCGAGTTTGCAAGCTTCTACAAGTCGATGGGTGTTGATGTCACCGTTGTCGAGCTCTTGCCGCAGGTGATGCCCGTCGAGGATGCGGAGATTTCCGCTTTCGCCCGCAAGCAGCTCGAAAAGCGCGGCATGAAGATCTTCACCGACGCCAAGGTGACGAAGGTCGACAAGGGCGCGAACGATGTGACCGCGCACGTCGAAACGAAGGACGGCAAGGTAACGCAGATCAAGGCCGACCGTCTGATCTCCGCCGTCGGCGTGCAGGGCAATATCGAAAACCTTGGCCTCGAAGCGCTGGGCGTCAAGACCGATCGCGGCTGCATCGTGACCGACGGTTACGGCAAGACCAACGTGACGGGGATCTATGCGATCGGCGATGTCGCCGGACCGCCGATGCTCGCGCACAAGGCGGAGCACGAGGGCGTGATCTGCGTCGAGAAGATCGCCGGCGTCCCGGGCGTACACGCGCTCGACAAGAACAAGATCCCGGGCTGCACCTATTGCGACCCGCAGGTCGCCTCCGTGGGGCTCACCGAGGCGAAGGCAAAGGAGCTCGGCCGCGAGATCCGCGTCGGCCGCTTCAGCTTCGGCGCCAACGGCAAGGCGATCGCACTCGGCGAGGACCAGGGCCTGGTCAAGACGATCTTCGACAAGAAGACGGGCGAGCTTTTGGGTGCGCACATGGTCGGCGCCGAGGTAACCGAACTCATTCAGGGCTTTGTTGTCGCGATGAACCTCGAAACGACGGAGGAAGAGCTGATGCACACCATCTTCCCGCATCCGACACTGTCGGAGATGATGAAGGAAAGCGTGCTCGACGCCTACGGCCGGGTATTGAACGCCTGATGACGTGCAGTCGCCCGGAACTTGCGGTATACTCACGCACTGATTGTGTGGCATCTTCAGTGCTCGGAGGTTGTCATGAGCGTGAACGGCGTGGGTATTCTGGCGGCAATCATCATCGGCGGGCTGGCGGGTTGGCTTGCGGAGAGATTTATGAACAGTCAGATGGGACTGTTCGCCAATATTATTCTCGGCATCATCGGCGCGGTCGTCCTGAACTTCATCCTGGCCGCCTTCGGCATGGCCTATACGGGCTGGCTCGCCTATTTGGTCATCGGCTTCATCGGCGCCTGCCTGTTGATTGCCGCTGGGCGCGCCGTCAGAAGGTAGCGCCACGCAAGCCATGCGTCTGCTGTCGGGCCGCCTTGCAACTGGTGGCCTGACTTTTCCTGTCGGGCCGTCTATATAGATCGAAAATGGGCAGTCGGCGCCAAGCCGCGCGCCCGCCGCGACAAAGGAAGACACATGGTAACGCTTTTCGATGCTGTTTCGGATCGGGCGCAACGCGTCCGTCACCCGGAAAAGGCGCACAAGCCCGACACGGAAGTCCTGCGCAAGCCGGACTGGATCCGCGTTAAGGCGCCGACGTCGAAGGGATACATGGAAACCCGTTCGATCGTGAAGGGCAACAACCTCGTCACCGTCTGCGAGGAAGCCGGCTGCCCGAATATCGGCGAATGTTGGGACAAGAAACACGCGACCTTCATGATCATGGGCGAGATCTGCACGCGCGCCTGTGCCTTCTGCAACGTCTCGACTGGCAAACCGAATGCGCTCGACATGGAGGAGCCCGCCAACATCGCCAAGGCGGTCAAGCAGATGGGGCTCAGCCACGTCGTCATCACCTCGGTCGACCGCGACGATCTGGACGACGGTGGGGCCGAACACTTTGAAAAGGTTATTTTTGCGATCCGCGAGGTCTCTCCGGAAACGACCATCGAGGTCCTGACCCCCGACTTTCTGCGCAAACCCGGCGCGCTGGAGCGTGTGGTCGCCGCCAAGCCAGACGTCTTCAATCACAATCTCGAAACCGTCGCTTCCAACTATCTGACCGTGCGTCCCGGCGCTCGCTATTTCCACTCGATGCGACTGTTGCAGCGGGTGAAGGAACTCGATCCGTCCATGTTCACCAAGTCCGGCATCATGGTCGGCCTCGGCGAGGAACGGAACGAGGTGCTGCAATTGATGGATGATCTGCGTACCGCCGACGTCGACTTCCTGACGATCGGCCAGTACCTGCAGCCGACTCGCAAGCACCACAAGGTCGAGAAATTCGTGACGCCCGAGGAATTCAAGTCCTATGAGACGGTCGCCTACACGAAGGGCTTCCTGATGGTTTCCTCGAGCCCGCTGACACGCTCGTCGCATCACGCCGGCGACGACTTCGCACGGCTGAGGGCGGCACGCGAGAGGAAGCTTCTGGCCGAAGCGGAGTAATTCAGCCTACTGCCGGTGAAAAACAGTCGCGGCGTTGCATCGTCGCGGTTCTTCTATTTGAGCCGAAAGCGGGCAGATGACGGACACGACGCGGGCTGCATCGATCCTCTCGGACGCAAAACGTGTTTTGGTGATCGGCTGCTCGGGCGGTGGCAAGACGACACTTGCCCGCCGGTTGTCGGAACTCTGTGACCTGCCGTTCGTTTCGATGGATAGAGAATTCTTTTGGCTGCCCGGATGGATTTCTAGAGCGCGCGAGGAGCAAAGGAAGCTCATCGCCACCAAGGTCGCCGAAGCGCAGTGGGTGATGGATGGGACCAATCCGTCGACCTTCGATCTGCGACTGCCCCGCGCCGACATCGTGCTCTGGGTGAGAATGCCGCGCTTGCGGTGCCTGATGGGTGTGACGCGGCGTTGGCTGAAATGGCGAGGGGCGGCACGGCCGGAAATGGCCGAGGGATGTCCGGAGCGGGTGAATTGGGAGTTCGTCCGCTACATCTGGACTTTCGAGCGCAAGTTCGTTCCACGGATCGAGGAAAGCCTGCAGAAACACGGACCAGGCGTTCCAGTCCTGCAGATAAGAAGCCGGGCACAAATGCGCACGCTGCTTGAACTTCTCGCAGCACGCGCTTAACTGCAAGTCATGCCGCACTTTGAAACAAACCATGTCGTCAAGCATTCGGCCGACCAGATGTTCGATCTCGTCGCCGACGTCGAGCGCTACCCGCAATTTCTGCCGCTTTGCGAGGCCTTGAGCGTGCGCTCACGCAAGGAGCGCGACGGGAAGGTATTGTTGCTGGCCGATATGACGGTCGGGTACAAGGCGATCCGCGAGACCTTCACGACCCAGGTTCTGCTCAACAAGGCCGCGCGGACGATCGACGTCAATTATATCGACGGACCATTCAAATATCTCGATAACGAATGGCGCTTCGAACCGACCAGCGACAAGCTGTCGATCGTGCATTTCGACATCGACTACGAATTCAAGAGCCGGCTTCTCGGCGCCTTGATGGGCTCCATGTTTGACCGGGCATTCCGCATGTTTTCGGAAGCCTTCGAAAAGCGCGCCGACGAGGTCTACGCTTGATGAGAGATGGCTTCGAGGAGCTCAAACGCGGTTCTGACTGCTGACATTCGAACCACGTCGCGGCCGACGTCGCCATAGCGCATTTCCTTGTGAAGCGTCGCGCCATTCCGGCTCGCCGCCGCGAAGTACACGAGCCCTACCGGTTTCTCCACCGAGCCACCGCCGGGGCCGGCGACCCCCGTTACGGCGACGGCAATATCCGCCCCTGAATGGGAGACGGCGCCGCGTGCCATCTCGACAGCTGTCTCGCGCGAGACGGCGCCGTGGGCGGCAAGCGTCGCGAGTTCGATCCCGAGCATCTGTATCTTGGCATCGTTGGAATAGGTGACGAAGCCGCGGTCGACGACGAGCGACGAGCCGGCAACTTCCGTCAACGCGCCCGCAATCAGGCCGCCGGTGCAGGATTCCGCCGTCGCGAGCTTCAGGTTGCGTGCGGTAAGATCCGTGACGATCTCCCGCGCTTTCTGTTCTATATCGGCCGGCCACATTATGCGTTCCTCCCCGGAGTATAGACGACCGTTGCGGTGGCGATTGCGGCGATACCTTCGTTGCGGCCGATGAAGCCAAGCTGTTCGTTGGTGGTTGCCTTGATCGAGCAGCGGTCGATGGTCACGCCGAGCATTGCTGCCAGGTTCTCTCGCATCTGCTGGCGGTGCGGCCCGACCTTGGGCGCTTCGGCGATCAGCGATATGTCCGCATTGGTGATGACACCGCCACGCTCGCGCACGATCCGCGCCGCGTGCTCCAGAAAGATGCGGGAAGGCGCGCCCTTCCACTGCGGATCCGACGGTGGGAAGTGATCGCCGATATCGCCGGCGCCGCAGGTCGCGAGAAGCGCGTCGGTCAGCGCATGCAGAGCGACGTCCGCGTCGGAATGGCCAGAGAGCTTGCGGTCGTGCGGGATGAATACGCCGCAAAGGGTGACGCCGTTGCCTTCGACGAGTTGGTGGACGTCATAGCCATTGCCGGTGCGCACGTCGGGAATCGTGCTGTCTTTGAGCCTTTCGTCAGCCATCGAAATATCCCTCCGCAACGTGAGCTTGATGTTGTCCACCATACCCTCGACGATGACAACGGGAATACCCGCCCATTCGGCAATGGACGCGTCATCGGTAAAATCCGCTTTTGCGTCGCCGTTGGCGGCGCGGTGGGCGGAGAGAATGGCCTCCAACGTGAAGCATTGCGGCGTCTGTGCCGCGTATAGGTTACTCCGCGCGACGGTCTCCTGCACGACGCCATTTGCGTCGGCCCGCTTCAACGTATCGGCGACCGCAAGCGCCGGCAGGACCGCATCGGCACCGCTGAGCAGCGCTTGACGGCAGCGATCGAGCAGTGCGTGGTCCGCAAACGGACGCACGGCGTCGTGGATCATGACGTACTTGGCGCCGGCAGCCGCAATCGCCTCCAAGCCCGCGAGGACCGAAAGCTGTCGCGTAGCCCCTCCATGCACCACGGTCAGAGCGGCTGGCGTGGGCATGCGCTTCAGAGCAGAGGCAAAGAGCTCCTTGTCGTCCGGATGGATGACGACGACGATCGGTCCCGTTCCCGCCCATGTCGCGAAAGTGTCAAGCGTATGCGCGATAACCGGACGGCCGCCAATCGTCCGGTACTGCTTCGGCCCCTCGGCCGATTGGCCGGCGCGCTCGCCGCGGCCGGCCGCGACGATGACGATACCACAGGAGAACTGTTCTTCAGGCTGCATCTTATGTATGTGGTCCCGAGTTTCACCACTCTTCGCCGTGATCTACCGCGAAGGCTCCGCCATTGCCAGCCCGGCCGCTACCGGCCATGTGGGGAATTTTGTCGGGGACGTGGAAATCGCTTGGCAAGCCGAATAACAATGTCTAAAAATAGTGCAAGAAGAACATGTGCCTGAAAGATATGCATTTGCCACCATCGGCCCTGTCATCGTCGCTCCGGATCGGGAAAGTTGAAATCCGCAACCGGGTGGCGCTCGCGCCAATGTCGGGGGTGACGGATCTGCCTTTCCGCATGCTCGCCTGGCGTTTCGGTGCCGGCTTTGTGGTGACGGAAATGGTCGCCAGCCGCGAACTGGTCTGCAACGCCGCCGAATCCTGGGCGCGGCTGAAGAATTCCGGCATCGAGCCGCATATCGTCCAGCTTGCCGGCCGCGAGGCGCACTGGATGGCGGAGGCCGCAAGGATCGTCGAGGCGAATGGCGCCGACATTATCGACATCAATATGGGCTGCCCGGCCAAGAAAGTGACCGGTGGCTATTCCGGTTCGGCACTGATGCGTGATCCCGACCATGCATTGTCGCTTGTCGAAGCCACCGTCAGGGCTGTTTCCGTGCCGGTAACATTGAAGATGCGGCTCGGATGGGATGAAAATTCGATCAATGCTCCATTGATCGCGCGAAGGGCTGAAGAAGCGGGTGTGCAGGCCATCACGATCCATGGCCGCACCCGGATGCAATTTTACAGCGGCAAGGCGGATTGGGACGCGATCCATGCGGTTCGCGACGTCATCTCGGTTCCTCTGATCGCCAATGGCGACGTCGACACCCTGGCGGACGCCAAGGAAATCCTGGGTCGGTCGGGTGCTGACGCCGTCATGGTCGGGCGGTCATCGCAGGGACGGCCATGGCATGCCGGCGTTCTGGCCGGCGTTCGTCTTCATCCGGACGGATTGGAGATCGCGCAGATCTTCGCCGAGCACTACACGATGATGCTTGAATTCTATGGGCCTCAGATCGGCCTTCGGCACGCCCGCAAACATGTCGGCTGGTACATCGAGCGTTTCGCTCCGAATCTCTCGTCCGCGGACAAGGCAGCGATCCTGACGTCCACCGATCCGGCTCTGGTCAGCGATCGGATCGCTACCGCGATCGCGAATTGTGACCTCGCACCGGTCAAGAAGGAGTTGGCGGCATGACGGAGAAGGCAACGGCGGTAGAGCCGGCGGGGGATGCGAACGATCTTTCCATGGCGGTGCTGAACGCGATCCAGAACCCCGTGATCCTGGTCGATGAAAACGGCCTTGTGGCCTTTGCCAATTGGGAGGCCGAGTCCTTCTTCGGTGCCAGCGCCAATCATCTCGCCCGCCACAATATCAGCGCCTTCATTCCATTCGGCAGCCCGCTTCTGACGTTGATCGACCAGGTCCGCGAGCGACGGGCGCCTGTCAACGAATACCGGGTCGATCTGAGTTCGCCGCGTCTCGGCGCCGACAAGCTTGTCGATCTCTATGTCGCGCCGGTTCTTTCCACGCCAGGATCTGTGGTCATCGTCTTCCAGGAACGCTCGATGGCCGACAAGATCGACCGGCAACTGACCCATCGAGGCGCGGCGCGATCGGTGACCGGTCTCGCCTCGATGTTGGCCCACGAGATCAAGAACCCGCTCTCCGGCATTCGCGGTGCCGCACAGCTTCTCGAGACGTCCGTCAATGACGAGGACCGGGCCCTGACGCGGCTGATCTGCGACGAGACGGACCGCATCGTGTCGCTCGTTGACCGTATGGAGGTATTCTCGGACGAAAGGCCCGTTGATCGCGTACCGCTCAATATCCATTCCGTGCTCGATCACGTGAAGGCGATCGCCAAGGCCGGGTTTGCCCGTGGCATCAAGATTTCGGAGAACTACGACCCGTCGCTGCCGCCGGTTTATGCCAATCGCGACCAGCTTGTTCAGGTGTTCCTCAATCTGATCAAGAATGCCGCCGAGGCGATCGGCGATCGGCTCGATGGCGAGATCATGCTGACAACGGCCTATCGCCCGGGCATTCGCCTCTCGGTTGCCGGCACCCGCGAAAAGATCTCGTTGCCGCTGGAGTTCTGCGTTCACGACAACGGCCCCGGCGTTCCCGCGGATCTGCTTCCGCACCTTTTCGACCCCTTCATCACCACGAAGACGAATGGCTCGGGCCTCGGTCTGGCGCTGGTCGCCAAGATCATTGGCGGCCACGGAGGCATTGTCGAGTGCGACAGCCAGCACAGCCGCACCACCTTCCGTGTTCTGATGCCGGCGTCCAAAGGAGCTGCGGCGGATGACGACGAAATTCCGATGACAAAAGGAAACATTGCATGACGGGCGCTACGATCCTCGTTGCGGATGACGATGCCGCCATTCGCACAGTGCTCAACCAGGCCTTGAGCCGCGCCGGCTATGATGTGCGCATCACCTCCAATGCGGCGACGCTGTGGCGCTGGATTGCGGCCGGTGACGGCGATCTGGTCGTGACCGACGTCGTGATGCCGGATGAGAACGCCTTCGATCTCCTGCCCCGGATCAAGAAGGCGAGGCCGGACCTGCCCGTGCTCGTGATGAGCGCACAGAACACATTCATGACGGCCATCAAGGCGTCCGAAAAGGGAGCCTATGACTACCTGCCGAAGCCCTTCGATCTGACGGAACTGATCGGCATCATCGGCCGGGCGCTTGCCGAACCGAAGCGCCGTCCCTTGAGGATCGACGACGATTCGCAGGACGGCATGCCGCTTGTCGGCCGCTCGGCTGCAATGCAGGAAATCTACCGCGTGCTCGCGCGGCTGATGCAGACTGATCTGACATTGATGATCACCGGAGAGTCGGGAACCGGCAAGGAACTGGTCGCGCGAGCGTTGCACGACTACGGCAAGCGCCGGAATGGCCCCTTCGTTGCGATCAACATGGCGGCGATCCCTCGCGACCTGATCGAATCGGAACTGTTCGGCCACGAGAAGGGTGCCTTTACCGGTGCGCAGACGCGCTCGACCGGCCGTTTCGAGCAGGCGGAAGGTGGGACACTCTTCCTCGATGAAATCGGCGACATGCCGATGGATGCCCAGACCAGGCTGCTGCGCGTGTTGCAGCAGGGCGAATACACGACTGTTGGCGGGCGGACGCCGATCCGTTCAGACGTGCGGATCGTCGCCGCGACGAACAAGGACCTGAAACAGTCGATCAATCAGGGGCTTTTCCGCGAAGACCTCTACTACCGCTTGAATGTCGTGCCGCTGCGCTTGCCGCCGCTGAGAGACCGGGCCGAGGATATCCCGGATCTTGTCCGCCATTTCGTCCAGCAGGCCGAAAAGGAAGGGCTGGACGTCAAGCGTTTCGACCAGGAAGCGCTGGAATTGATGAAGACGCATCCGTGGCCCGGCAATGTACGCGAGCTCGAAAACCTCGTGCGGAGGCTGACGGCGCTCTATCCGCAGGATGTGATCACCAGGGAAATCATCGAGAACGAGTTGCGCTCGGAGATTCCGGACAGCCCGATCGAGAAATCGGCGACCCGCTCCGGTTCGATGTCGATCTCGCAGGCAGTCGAAGAGAATATGAGGCAGTATTTTGCCAGTTTCGGTGATGCCCTGCCACCATCGGGCCTCTATGATCGGGTACTTGCCGAGATGGAGTATCCGTTGATCCTGGCAGCCCTGACGGCGACGCGAGGCAACCAGATCAAGGCCGCCGACCTCCTCGGCCTTAACCGAAACACACTGCGCAAGAAGATTCGCGAACTCGGGGTTTCCGTCTACCGCAGTTCACGCAGTGCTTGACTGAGATGCAACACCGTTGCATTTTCGCCACAATGCGTTGCTTGAACGTCCGATAGCGTCGATTCGTTGCGTCGTCATTGGAGGCGGCCCACCCGGTCGAGGTACGCCGATGCTGTTTGGGGTAGGGCGTTACGGTCAGTTTCTTTGACCCGGAAAAGTTCGCGTTTGCCGGTGCCGTCGGGCGCCGGTTTGGGGGAAGCGTTTTACATGGTGGACGGAATGGCCCTGCCATTGGGCACAGAGGACAGGGTCGCAACTGTCCAGGATCGGCGGGCGTCCTTCGCGCTGCCCGGATTGATGCTCGCCACCGGCGCGCTGATCTGTGCCACCTTGTCGCTGCTCGTTCTCCTCGGCCTCACTCCGATTCGGCCGGAACGAAACATCGTCATTGCCTGCGCGGGCATCAACGGTGTCTTCGTCGTTGGCCTGATCTATCTGATCGCACGCGAAATCCTCAGACTGCTTAGAGCGCGCAGCAAGGGAAGAGCGGCAGCACGGCTGCATGTGCGCATCGTCGCGCTATTTTCGATCGTCGCGATAACGCCGGCCATTCTGGTTGCGATCTTTGCCAGCATCACGCTCGATGTCGGGCTTGATCGCTGGTTCTCGCTGCGCACCCAGGCGATCGTCCGCTCGTCGCTGAACGTTGCGCAGGCCTATGTGCTCGAGAATGCCAACTACCTGCAAGGTCAGACAGTGTCGATGGCCAACGACCTCGAGCGCAACCGGCAACTCTACAGCCTCGATCGCACCGGCTTCACCGAATTGATGACGCGCCAGGCGAGGGGGCGCGGCATGCTTGGCGCCTTCCTGGTGCGCGCCGACGGCAGCGCCATCCTTCAGGCCAATATCTCGACTGAAAGGCCGCTGCCGGCTATTCCGGCCGATGCCCTTAAAAGCACCGTTTCCGGCCAGCCGACGCTTATTCCTCCCGGTGTGACAAACCTCGTCGGCGCCGTCATTCCGCTCGACAATATACCCGGAACGTACCTCTACACGGTGCGCAACGTCGATCCCGAAGTGATGCGTTCGATGCGGCTGATGGAGGAGAACACGGCCGAATACAAGGCGCTGGAAGCGGGGCGCACGTCGCTTCAGATCGCCTTCGGCGTCCTCTATATCGGTTTTGCCCTCATCGTTCTGCTGGCGGCGATCTGGACGGCAATTGCGGTTGCCGATCGCATCGTGCGGCCGATCCGGCAGCTGATCGGCGCCGCGGACAGCGTGGCTTCTGGCAATCTCGATGTGGTTGTTCCTGTGCGCGCGGTCGACGGCGACGTCGGCAATCTGTCGCGAACTTTCAACAAGATGGTCAGCGAGATCCGCACGCAACAGCAGCAGATCCTGGTGGCGAAGGACGAAGTGGACCAGCGCCGCCGCTTTATCGAGGCGGTGCTTTCCGGCGTCACCACGGCGGTCATCGGCGTCGGCAAGGACCGTCGAATCACGATTGCCAATCCTTCGTCGGAAGAGTTTCTGCGGAAGGCCGCGCCGGGACTGCTGGGCGCTAGCCTCAGCGAGGTTGCGCCGGAAATCGATGCCGTGCTGGTCGAGGCGGAAAGCCGCTATCGCAACGATTACCGCAAGCAGATCAATATCATGCGCGGCGGAACCGAGCGCACGCTGAACGTGCAGGTGACGAGGGAGGAGGGCGACGAGTCGCACGGATCCTACGTCATCACCATCGACGACATCACTGACCTGGTGATCGCGCAGCGGTCGACCGCATGGGCCGACGTGGCCCGCCGCATTGCGCATGAGATCAAGAATCCGCTGACACCGATCCAGCTTTCGGCCGAGCGCTTGAGGCGTCGCTATGGTAAGCAGATCGACCAGCAGGACAGGGCGGTCTTCGACCAGTGCACCGATACGATCGTGCGCCAGGTCGAGGATATCGGCCGGATGGTCGACGAATTTTCCGCCTTTGCGCGGATGCCAAAGCCGACGAAGGAAAAATCCGATCTGCGATCGATCCTCAAGGATGCGGTTTTCCTGCGCGAGATGGGCAACAATCACATCACCTTCGTTCGCGATTTCGGCGGCGAGCCGCTCGAAGGCCAATTCGACGGCCGCATGCTCGGCCAGGCTTTCGGCAACATCGTCAAGAATGCGGTGGAGGCGATCGAGGCTGTCCCTGCCGGAACGTCGCGGGGGGCGCCGACCATCGCCGTCCGCTCCCGTCGCGACGGTGCTTCCGGCCGTTTCGTTGTCGACGTCATCGATAACGGCAAGGGGCTGCCGACCGAGAACCGGCACAGAATTCTGGAGCCATACATGACGATGCGCGAAAAGGGCACCGGTCTCGGTCTCGCAATCGTCAAGAAGATCATCGAGGACCATGGCGGACAACTGGAACTGCACGACGCACCGGTCGATTTCGACGGCGGCGTCGGGGCAATGATCCGCGTGATCCTGCCGCCTGCCGGGGAAACCGGGGGCGAAGATACTGTAAAGGACAAGGGTAATACCAATGGCGGCTGATATTCTGGTTGTGGACGATGAGGAGGATATCCGGGAGATCGTGTCGGGCATCCTGTCGGACGAAGGACATGAGACCCGGACGGCTTTCGACAGCGACAGCGCGCTTGCGGCGATCAACGATCGAGTGCCGCGATTGGTTTTCCTGGACATCTGGATGCAGGGCAGCCGCCTCGACGGACTGGCGCTGCTTGACGAGATCAAGGGCCGCCATCCCGATCTGCCGGTGGTGATGATTTCTGGTCACGGCAACATCGAAACGGCCGTTTCCGCCATTAAGCGGGGTGCTTACGATTTCATCGAGAAACCGTTCAAGGCGGACCGGCTGATTCTTATCGCCGAGCGGGCGCTGGAGAACTCCAAGCTGAAGCGCGAAGTCTCGGAATTGAAGAAGAAGTCCGGCGACCCGGTGGAGCTTATCGGAACCTCTGTCGCGGTGTCGCAGCTGCGGCAGACGATCGAAAAGGTGGCTCCCACCAACAGCCGGATCATGATCCAGGGTCCTTCGGGTTCCGGCAAGGAACTCGTCGCGCGCATGATCCACCGTAAATCCACGCGTGCCTCCGGGCCGTTCGTCGCGCTCAACGCCGCGGCGATCACCCCGGATCGCATGGAAGTCGCGCTCTTCGGTACGGAGGGCACGCCCGGCCAACCGCGCCGCACGGGCGCGTTGGAGGAGGCTCATGGCGGCATCCTCTATCTCGACGAAATCGGCGAAATGCCGCGGGAAACGCAAAACAAGATCCTGCGCGTGTTGGTCGACCAGCAGTTCGAGCGCGTCGGCGGTTCGAAACGCGTCAAGGTGGATGTGCGCATCATTTCCTCGACGGCCTACAATCTCGAGAACATGATTTCCGAGGGCCTGTTCCGCGAGGACCTGTTCCACCGGCTGGCTGTGATTCCAGTACGTGTCCCGGCGCTTGCCGAGCGGCGTGAGGACATTCCCTTCCTTGTGGATATGTTCATGCGCCAGGTGAGTGAGCAGGCCGGCATCCGTCCGCGCAAGATCGGCGAGGACGCGCTCGCCGTCCTGCAGGCGCATGACTGGCCGGGCAATATCCGCCAGTTGCGCAACAACATCGAACGCCTGATGATCCTCGCCCGCAGCGACGGACCGGATACACCGATCACCGCCGACATGCTGCCGACCGAGGTCGGTGACACGCTGCCCAAGATCTCCGCACAGGGCGACCAGCACATTATGACCTTGCCGCTGCGCGAGGCCCGTGAAATGTTCGAGCGCGATTATCTCATCGCCCAGATCAACCGATTCGGCGGAAACATCTCGCGCACGGCGGAATTCGTCGGCATGGAACGTTCCGCGCTTCATCGCAAGCTGAAGTCGCTGGGCGTCTGATCCGGAGCGGCTCGCGGCGGTTTTTGCCGCGACAGCATGTGGGATGAAGGAACGGCGATGAAAGTGGTCATATGCGGCGCCGGACAGGTCGGCTACGGCATTGCCGAGCGCCTGTCACAGGAAGACAACGATGTCTCGGTGATTGACACATCCGCCGCACTGATCGCCCATATCACCGAAACCCTGGATGTGCGCGGCTATGTCGGCCACGGTGCGCATCCGGACGTTTTGGCGAGAGCCGGTGCCGATCAGGCTGACATGATTATCGCGGTGACGCTTTTCGACGAGGTCAACATCGTGGCCTGCGAGGTCGCGCATGCGATCTTCAACGTGCCGACCAAGGTCGCCCGCATTCGCGCGCAGAACTACCTCGCACCGGAATATTCGGATCTCTTTTCGCGGGAGAACGTCCCGATCGACGTGACAATTTCGCCGGAGATCGAGGTGGGGCGTCTTGTGCTTCGGCGGATTTCCTTTCCGGGCGCGACCGACGTGGTCCGCTTCGCCGATGACCGCATTGCGATGATCGCGATCGAGTGCATGGAAGACTGCCCGGTGGTGGACACGCCATTGCAGCAGCTGAGCGAGCTTTTTCCGGATCTTCTGGCGACCGTTACGGGCATCTTCCGGGACGGAAAACTCATCGTCCCCCACTCCTCCGATCAATTGCAGACGGGCGATCTTGCCTATGTCGTCTGCGATCGGGATCACACGCGCCGTACGCTGGGGCTCTTCGGACATGAGGAGCAGGAGGCGCGGCGGATCATCATCATGGGCGGCGGCAATATCGGCTATTTCGTCGCGCGCACGATCGAGCAGCAGCAGCCCCGCATGCGGGTCAAGCTGATCGAAAACGACCGCGATCGGGCCGTACTGATGGCCGACAAGCTGAACAACACCGTTGTGCTGAACGGCTCGGCCATGGACCAGCGGATCCTGATGCAGGCCGATGTTCAGGAGGCCGATCTCGTGGTCGCGCTCACGAACAACGATCAGATCAATATCCTCGGCAGCATGATGGCGAAGCGCCTGGGCGCGAAGTCCACGCTGGTGCTGATCAACGAGCCAGCCTACCAGGATTTCGCGGGCACGGCCGGTGTCGATGCGCATATCAACCCGCGGGCCGTGACCATCTCCCGTGTCCTGCAGCACGTCAGGAAAGGCCGCATCCGATCGATCTATGCGGTGCAGAGCGGCATGGCGGAGGTGATCGAGGCCGAGGCGCTCGAGACGTCGCCACTGGTCGGCAAGGCTCTGCGCGAGCTCGAATTGCCGGAGGGCATCCGCATTGGCGCGCTCTACCGCGACAAGGCTTTCATTCGCCCTGACGGCAATACGAGGATAAAGGCGAAGGATCGCGTCGTTCTTTTTGCAGCCGCCGACGCGGTGCGCCACGTCGAACAGCTTTTCCGAGTCAGCATCCAATATTTCTGAGGTCTCGTCCCCAATGCCGAGAATTGCCTATGTCAACGGCTCTTACGTGCCGCATTCCGAAGCCGCCGTTCACGTCGAAGACCGCGGCTACCAGTTCGCGGACGGTGTCTACGAGGTTTGCGAGGTTCGGCACGGCTTTATCGTGGATCTCAACCGGCATTTGGACCGTCTCGACCGATCCTTAAGGGAGCTGCGGATCGGCTGGCCGATGAGCCGCGCGGCGTTGATCCAGGTCATTCGCGAGGTACTGCGCAGGAATCGGGTGCACAACGGGCTTTTCTATCTGCAGGTGACGCGCGGCGTGGCGCGCCGCGACCACGTCTTCCCGACAAAGGAGACGCCGCCGTCGCTCGTCGTCACGGCCAAGCGGACGGATGCCGCCGCAATAGCGAAGAAGAATGCCGAAGGGATCGCGGCGATAACGGTGCCGGAAAATCGTTGGGATCGGGTCGACATCAAGTCGGTCGGTCTTCTGCCGAACGTGCTTGCACGCCAGAAGGCAAAGGAGCTCGGCGCTCAGGAAGCGATCTTCGTCGATACCGACGGCCTCGTTAAAGAGGGGGCGGCAACGAATGTCTGGATCGTCGATCGAGACGGCACCCTACGCACCCGCCCCGCGGAGCATGGTATCCTGCGGGGCATAACGCGGACCACGTTGATGGACGTCGCCGGGCCCCTTGGCCTGAGGGTCGAGGAGAAGCCATTCTCGGTGGAGGAGATGCTGGCGGCGCGCGAAGTGTTTGTTACAGCGGCGACCAGCATCTGCTTTCCCATCGTTTCCATCGACGGAAAGGCGATCGGCAATGGCCACCCAGGAAGCATAGCACAGAATATTCGCGAAGCCTTTTTCGACATTGCGGAAAAGACATTGATTTGATACCAAACTTGGAGAGGCGTCGGGGACGGATACTGTGACGCTTCGGAACGCAGAATTTGACAAAATGCACCGGCGTCAAAAAGGCCGGCAAATAAGAAAGAAGCGGCGCGATGGCGGAACGTTCTCAAAACTTGCAGGATCTCTTTCTCAATACGGTCCGCAAGCAAAAGATTTCATTGACCATTTTCCTGATCAACGGCGTCAAGCTGACGGGTGTGGTCACATCTTTTGACAATTTCTGTGTATTGCTGCGCCGTGACGGCCACTCTCAGCTCGTCTACAAGCACGCCATCTCGACGATCATGCCGGGTCAGCCCTTGCAGATGTTCGAGAATGAGGAAGCCGCATCCTGACGGGACGTGAGGAACATTACCAAGCGTGATTCAAAATCGTCGTCGATCATCCCGGAGCTCGAACGGCTCCGCGATGACATGCGCGCGGTCGTCGTCGTTCCGGTTTTGAAGAAGACGGGGAAGGCAGCGGCCGAGATCCTGTCTGCGCCAGCGACGCGCTCCGACGAAAGTCGTCTGGAAGAGGCAATGGGCCTCGCGCTTGCCATCGATCTCGACGTCGTGCACGGAACGATCGTTCCGGTCGCCCAGCCGAAGCCGGGCACGTTGCTTGGCAGTGGCAAGATCGAGGAGATCGGCCACATCCTGAACGAAAAGGATGCCGGGCTGGTGATCGTCGATCATCCACTGACGCCGGTGCAACAGCGCAACCTCGAGAAAGAATGGAACGCCAAGGTCATCGACCGGACGGGCCTCATTCTGGAAATCTTCGGGCGGCGCGCCTCCACCAAGGAAGGCACGCTTCAGGTCGATCTCGCGCATCTCAACTATCAGAAGGGCCGACTGGTCAGAAGCTGGACACACCTCGAACGCCAGCGCGGCGGTGCGGGCTTCATGGGCGGTCCCGGTGAGACGCAGATCGAGGCTGACCGTCGCCTGCTGCAGGAAAAGATCGTTCGGCTGGAACGCGAATTGGAGCAGGTGCGGCGCACCCGGCAACTTCATCGTTCGAAGCGCAGGAAGGTGCCGCACCCGATCGTGGCCCTGGTCGGCTACACGAACGCCGGCAAGTCGACGCTCTTCAATCGGATGACCGGCGCGGGCGTGCTGGCCGAGGACATGCTTTTCGCGACGCTTGATCCGACGCTCAGGCGTCTGAAGTTGCCGCATGGGCGTATGGTCATTCTGTCCGATACGGTCGGTTTCATCTCCGATCTGCCGACCCACCTTGTCGCGGCCTTCCGGGCGACGCTTGAAGAAGTGCTCGAAGCGGACCTGATTCTGCACGTGCGCGACCTTTCCGATCCGGACAACCAGGCACAGGCGAGCGACGTATTGCGCATCCTTGCCGATCTCGGCATTGACGAGAAGGAAGGCGCCGAGCGGATCGTCGAGGTCTGGAACAAGATCGACAAGCTCGAACCGGAGGTGCGCGAGGCGCTCGTGAAAAAGGCGGCAAGCACGCCGAATACGGTCGCCGCTTCTGCTGTGACCGGCGAGGGCGTCGATCACCTGCTCGCCGAGATCGGCCGCCGTCTTTCGGGCGTCTTGACCGAGTGCACGGTCGTTCTCGGCCTCGACCAGTTGCAGCTGTTGCCCTGGGTCTACGAGCACTCGATCGTCGATGGCCGAGAAGACCTTGAAGACGGAAGGGTAAGCCTGGACCTGCGCCTGACCGAGGGCGAGGCTGCAGAGCTTGAACGGCGGCTTGGCAACGGACCGAAACCGGTCGAAGAGGATTGGTAACGCGGCTGACGCTACGGCATCCCGCTACGTCAGCTGTCGCTCGATCGCCTTTGCGGCTTGCCAGAGTTCTTCCATGCGCTCCAGAGAAGCGGCGTCGAGCGTCTCGCCGCCTGCTTCCAGCTCCTGTTCGATATGGCCGAAGCGGCGGCGGAACTTGGTGTTGGTGCCGCGGAGCGCCATTTCCGGGTCGGTGCCGACATGACGGCCGATATTGACGACGGCGAAGATCAGGTCACCAAGCTCGTCGGCAACCTTTCGCTGGTCTCCGTCCTTGAGCGCCTGCCTCAGTTCGGTGATCTCCTCCTCGATCTTGTCGAGGATCGGCTCGGGCTTCGACCAGTCGAAGCCGACCTTTGCCGCGCGTTCCTGCAGCTTGAGCGCTTCGACCAGGGCCGGGAAGCTGCGTTGCACGGACCCGAGGTGGCCGGCATCGGCATCCTGCAGTAGACCACGCCGCATACGGCGTTGCCGCCGGTCCGCCTTTTCCGCGCGCTTGATCTCGTCCCATTGCAGTTTGACGGCCTCGGGCGTATCGGCGTCGGAACGGGCGAAAACGTGCGGATGGCGACGGATCATCTTGCGGGTCACGGCTTCGACGACATCGCCGAAGGAGAATTCACCGGCTTCTTCCGCCATGCGGGCGTGAAAGACCACCTGGAGCAGAAGGTCGCCGAGCTCGTCGCAGAGATCGTCCATGTCATGGCGCTCGATCGCGTCGGCGACCTCGTAGGCCTCTTCGATCGTGTAGGGTTTTATCGTCTCGAAGGTCTGGACGATGTCCCAGGGGCAGCCCGTGTCCGGCTGGCGGAGCGCCGCCATTATGTCGAGCAGGCGTCGAATGTCGCGAGAAGGTTCCATGGCTCAGTTCAGGGGTATGGCGTTCTGGTCCTTGCCGGCCTGATAGTCCTCAGACAGGCGGTGATAGCGCGCGCGGATACGAGCGTCCTGCGCGGCGAGTCTTTCCTTTGTCTGTTGGTCGGCGTCGCGCGTCAGTGCCGCTATCGAGGCCGATTTCCAGAAGGCGTTTTCCTGTGCATAGCCGCCCGGCTCCAGCCGGAAGACTTCCTTCAGGATCTTCAGGTCGTGCGGAATCGAGAAGCTGTCGCGCGAATCCTCATGGCTGAAGAAATAGTAGAAATTGTCGAACCCCGCCCAGGTGATCGCTGAGAGGCACATGGAGCAGGGCTCATGCGTCGAGAGAAAGATCAGCTCCCGCGTATCGGGCTTGTCGGCCATCTCGTAAAAACGCTTGAGCGTGTGGACCTCGCCGTGCCACAGCGGATTTTCCGTCTCGTTGTTGGTTTCGGCAAGCACCAGCGAAAGATCGGACTTGCGCAGGATTGCCGCGCCGAACACCTTGTTGCCGGCAGCAACACCCTTTTCGGTCAGCGGAAGGATATCTTTTTCGATTACCGTCAAGAGGCGTTCGGCCAATTCCGACTGTTTCATCTTCTGTGCTTCCTACGAATGTCGCCGGCATTTAACGGAGGTCGGCCCTCCGGCGCAATGGCCGAGCCAGGCCCGCAGCGCCCGCGTGTCGCCGGAGATATTTACTCAAAATGGCTAACTGTCGAGCAAAACAATACGTGGCCGGAAAAGCATTGAAATTTCTGTTTCTTCAATTGTTACCGGCTATGGGGGATATTCGCCGCAGCCTGTAGAAGGAGTCGTTCTCTCAGTGATGTCGCAGCAACTGTCCTTTTTTCCGACATTCTTTAGCGTCGCGCAGAAGCGCGTGGCGGTGTTCGGCAATGGGGACGAGGCCTTCGCCAAGGTGCGACTGCTGTTGAACACCGAGGCGCGTATCGCCGTTTACGCGTATGCGCCTGAGGCAGCCTTCGAGACATTCCTCACGACCAACCGCCTCGAGATCATCCGGGAAACCTTCGCTGCGCATCAGGTTGAGGGCGCCGTCCTGGTGTTTGCTGCGACTGGCGATGCATCGGTCGATCGGGCGATCGTTGCCGCCGCGCGGGACCGAAAGATCCCCGCAAATGCCGTTGATCAGCCGGATTATTGCGATTTCCTGACGCCGGCACTCGTCAACAGGGCTCCGGTCGCCGTGGCGATCGGAACCGAAGGGGCCGGACCCGTTCTGGCGCAGATGATCCGCGCCCAGATCGACCAATTGCTTTCCCCGTCGCTCGGCATCGTCGCGTCTTTGGCCGCGAGCTATCGTGATGCGGTCGAGCGACTTGTGCCGCGCGGTGTTGCGCGCCGCGTGTTCTGGCGACGGTTCTTTTCTGGGCCGGTTGCCGATCACGTTGCGCTTGGCGATGTCGCCTCGGCGCGCCGCGAAGCGTCGCGGCTGCTCGAGGGCGCGGATCGCATTCCCGGTCACGTCTGGCTGGTTGGCGCCGGTCCGGGTGCGGAGGACCTGCTGACACTTCGCGCGCAGCGGGTGATGATGGAAGCCGATGCGATCGTTTACGATGCGCTCGTGCCGCAGGCGATCGTCGATATGGGGCGCCGCGATGCCGAGCGCCTTTCGGTCGGCAAGCGCAAGGGTTGCCACACCAAGTCGCAGGACGAAATCAATCAGTTGCTGGTCGAGCTTGCAGGCGAAGGCAAACGCGTCGTTCGGCTGAAATCCGGCGATCCGCTGATCTTCGGTCGAGCCGGCGAGGAAATGGCTGCCCTGCGGGATGCCGGTATCAGCTATGAGATCGTCCCCGGAATCACCTCCGCATTTGCGGCAGCGGCAGACTTCGAGTTGCCGTTGACCCTGCGTGGCGTCGCGTCGTCGCTGGTATTCACGACCGGCCATGACCTTGCCGGTGATGTGCTGCCCGACTGGGCGCGCCTTGCCGTCTCGGGTGCGACGATTGCGGTTTATATGGGCCGCAGTGTCGCCGCTTCGGTTGCCGGGCGGCTGATGAAGGCGGGCCTGCCCCAGGAGACGACTGTAGCCGTGGTCGAGAACGCCAGCCGCCCCGAACGGCGGCTCCTGCACGGGATTCTTCGCGACCTGCCGGACCTTGAGACCCGCACGGAGCTCGAAGGTCCGGTCATGGTGATCATTGGCGACGCGGTTGCAGGTGCGAATTTCGGCCGGTCGGAACCGCTTGCTGCCGGGAGACGGCACGGCACCGAGGCCAGGGATGCCTCCGGCGCGCAACGCGCTGAACAGATTTGAAGTGAGGATGACGCGAATGGTGGACAAGGTCTTGACGGCAAACCGACTGGGGGATGGCATATCCGTCTGGCTCGACGCCTCCGGCAATTGGGTGGAGTCGCTGCAGGACGCCTTCGTCGCCCGCCATGCCGAGGCTGTCGCGGCGCTTGAAGCGACTGGAAAGCGCGCTTTCGACGAGAATAAAGTCGTAGACGTCAACGTTATCGACGTCGAGGAAGTCGATGGCGTACTTCGCCCGCTGCGCATGCGCGAGCGCATCCGCGCCGAAGGCCCGTCGATCGCCTATGCTCCGGGATATCGTGGGCTTTCCGGCCCGAAAGTTGCTGCCTGAGGACCTGAGACCCTATGTACCGTTACGACGAATTCGATCACACCTTCGTTTCTGCACGCGTCGAGCAGTTCCGCGACCAGGTCCAGCGGCGGCTGTCCGGTGAACTGGCCGAGGACGCCTTCAAGCCGCTGCGCCTGATGAACGGCGTCTATTTGCAACTGCATGCCTACATGCTCCGTGTTGCCATTCCTTATGGCACGCTGTCGAGCCGGCAGATGCGGATGCTTGCCCATGTCGCCCGCAAATATGACCGCGGTTATGGTCATTTCACCACGCGCCAGAACATCCAGTATAACTGGCCGCGTCTTTCGGACACGCCGGACATCCTCAAGGAACTGGCAAGTGTTGAAATGCACTCGCTGCAGACCTCAGGCAACTGCATTCGCAACGTGACGGCGGATCATTTCTCCGGCGCGGCGGCCGACGAAGTCGCCGACCCGCGCCCCTACGCCGAGATTCTCCGCCAGTGGTCGAGTGTGCACCCGGAATTCTCGTTCCTGCCGCGCAAGTTCAAGATCGCCGTGACCGGCGCCGAGCGCGACCGTGCGGCGATCCAGGTGCATGATATCGGCTTGCACCTGAAAAAGGACGAGCAGGGTAGGTTGGGCTTTGCCGTCTATGTGGGCGGCGGGCAGGGCAGGACCCCGATGATCGCCAAGAAGATCCGCGACTTCCTGCCGGAAGAGGACTTGCTCTCCTACACCACGGCGATCATGCGCGTTTACAACCTCTATGGCCGTCGCGACAACAAATATAAGGCGCGCATCAAGATTCTGGTGCATGAAACCGGTGCCGAAGAGCTTGCTCGACAGGTGGAGATCGAGTTCGCCAAGCTCAAGGACACTGAGCTGAAGCTGCCGGATGCCGATATCCAAGCGATTTCTGCCTATTTTGCGCCGGCAGCCTTGCCGAACCGCGCGGAAGGCTGGGGTACGCTCGCCGGCTGGAAGAAGGCCGACGCAGAGTTTGCGCGTTGGGTTCAACAGAACGTGCAGCCGCACAAGCATCCGGACTACGGCATGGTGACCATTTCGCTGAAGCCGATCGGCGGCATTCCGGGTGATGCGAGCCACGAGCAGATGGATGCGGTTGCGGACATTGCCGAGGAATACGCCTTCGACGAAATCCGCGTCAGCCACGAGCAGAACCTGATCCTGCCGCATGTGGCGCTCGCCGACTTGGAGCCGGTCTACCGTGCACTGGTAGCGGCAGGCCTCGCGACGGCCAATGCCGGGCTGATCACCGATATCATTGCCTGCCCGGGACTCGACTATTGCGCGCTCGCCAATGCGCGTTCGATCCCGGTCGCCCAGGAGATTTCGAACCGTTTCGGCTCGCCCGAGCGGCAGGCCGAGATCGGAGATCTCAAGATCAAGATCTCCGGCTGCATCAATGCCTGCGGACACCATCACGTTGGCCATATCGGCCTTCTGGGCGTGGAGAAAAAGGGCGAGGAGCTCTACCAGATCACGCTTGGCGGCTCCGGAGACGAGAACACGTCGATCGGGGAAATCATCGGCCGCGGTTTCGAGCCGGAAAAAGTCACCGATGCGGTAGAAACAATCGTCGATACCTATCTTGGCCTGCGCCGGGACAAGACGGAGACCTTCCTGGAGGCTTATCGCCGGGTTGGGCCGCAGCCGTTCAAGGATGCGCTCTATGGTGGCAGTGCTCAGGAAGCCGCTTGAGGCAGGGACGAGAAGATGACGAAAATTTGGAAAGAAACCGGCTTTGTGAGCGATGATCCCTGGATCGTCGAAACGGAAGAAACCAAGGCCGGGTCAAACGAAAAGGCGATACTCGGCCTGGACGCCTTCATCGACGAGGTCGCCACAGGCGACGCGCGTGAACTGGGCGTACTGATCGCGCCCGCCGATGACGTCACGCGGTTGGCGCCTTACCTCGATCGGATCGCGCTCGTTGCCGTGGTGTTTCCAGCCTTCAATGACGGTCGCGCCTTCAGCCACGCGTCGCTGCTTCGTTCGCAGCTAGGCTTCGAAGGGGAGGTCCGGGCGGTCGGAGATGTCCTGATCGACCAGATCCCGCTGATGCTGCGTTGTGGTATCGGGAGCTTCGCGGTGACGAATGCGACGGCGATCAAGCGGCTCTCGGAAGGGCGTTTGCCGGGCATCACCAATCACTATCAGCCGACTGCCAGGCCATCTTCGGATGCCAAATCCTACAGTTGGCGGCGTGTCTCCTGAAAAATACGCAGCCGCGACAGTGTGAAGCACGCCGAAATCCTCGAAAGCGACTATATTTGGAAGGGATTTCCTTTCAATCGAGTGCGCCTTGGAATATCCGCTCGTACTTGATAGACAGGGTCACATTATAGGACTGTAGCCACGATGAATGCTCCGGCAAAAACGGAAGATTTCGCGATCCAGGCACCGGCAGGTGTCTTTGTCGAGACGGTCACGAGTGTTACGCACTATACGGACCGGCTCTTCCGTTTCCGTATGACGCGTCCCCAGGAGTTCCGTTTCCGCTCCGGTGAATTCGCAATGATCGGCCTCATGGTCGGTGACAAGCCAGTCTATCGCGCCTATTCGATTGCGAGCCCGGCGTGGGACGAAGAGCTTGAGTTTTTCTCGATCAAGGTTCCGGACGGTCCGCTGACGTCGCATCTGCAGAAGATCAAGCCGGGCGACCAGGTCCTCATGCGCAAGAAGCCGACCGGCACACTGGTGCTCGATGCGCTGGTGCCGGGCCGCAGGCTTTACATGTTCTCGACCGGTACCGGCATTGCCCCCTTCGCGAGCCTCATCCGCGACCCGGAAACCTACGAGAAGTTCGAGGAAGTCATTCTTACGCATACCTGCCGTGACGTGGCGGAGCTGAAGTACGGCTTCGACCTCATGGACGAGATCCGTAACCACGAGTTCCTGAACGAGATTGTTGGCGACAAGCTTCGCCACTATGCGACGGTGACGCGCGAAGACTATCCGTTCAAGGGCCGCATCACCGACCTGATGACCAACGGCAAGTTCTTCGCGGATCTGGGGCTGCCGCCGCTTGACCCGGCGATCGATCGCGGCATGATCTGCGGTTCCACGGCAATGCTGAAGGACACCAAGGAAATTCTGGAAGCTGCCGGCTTGACTGAAGGCGCGAACAACAAGCCTGCCGAATTCGTCATCGAGCGCGCATTCGTCGGCTGACGTCGCGGCTGCCAAGATATCGGTATCAACAGAGAGGCGCGTCTCCAGATGCGCCTCTCTTCGTTTGTGCCTTGGGTTGCCACGTCCGTGGGAGCGACGCGCTCCAGAGATGATCTGAAGCTGCTGTCAGCGCGTGATACCGGGTGCTTTCGCATGGATCAACTCAGTCGGCGCCGCACAGCCGGGCGGCGCGTCTTATCGGAAGCGCAAAGGTTCGCTGTGGCACTTTGGATTGCAGTAGGTCTTCGGCCAGCATATGCGGCGACTGAAGATCGGCGGCCCGTTGTCGAAGGTTTGAGCCGTCGACGACATCAAGCCTCCGCCAGATAAGCCATCAATCCGGACATGGCAGTGGCGGCGCCTTCGCCGTCTCCCGCCTGAATCGCACGCATCACCCCGACGTGGCGCTCCACCGATGCCTTCATTTTTTCCGGCGTCGCCGACGCAAACCATATGCGGCGCGCGTGGGTCTGCAACGGCGCAAGCGCTGCCGTCAGGAAGCGGTTCGGACAGGCGTCTTCCATGATCTCGTCGAACATCTTGTCGGCGACGAGGAAACCCTCCATGTCGCCTCGATCCGAACACGTCGTCATCGCCTGCTCACAGCCGTTGATCGCCTGCCGGATCTCGGGGAACGCGTTCTGTGCCACGAGGGCGGCCGCCAGCGGCTCCAGCCGTTGGCGCGTCTGCATCACATGGGCGCGATCCTCCGGCCGGATCGTCGTGATCTGCAGTCCCACGCGAGCACGAATGTCGATGAGTCCCTGCCAGGCAAGTTTCTGGATCGCTTCTCGAACCGGCGTGCGGCCACGTTCGGCGAGTTCGATGAGTTGGCGTTCGGTAACGAGTGATCCGGGCTCGAGCTTCAGCGTGATGATGAGGCGTTCGAGCGCGAGATAGGCGAGGTGGGCCTGGGACTGGACTGGCATAAGTATCCCGCTAGTGCTGATATATCAGACATTGGCAGAGATTCGAAATAGCAGCAAGAGGGCTGATATATCAGCATCAAGGAGGCCTGCGGCGTCAGTATCTGGTAGTAACCGAAGGCGAGTTCGGCAAAGCCGGACTGGAGCGCTGCTGTTCGAGGCCCACGCCAACTCACGGTGATGCTGAAACGAGAACGGCCCGCCAGCAACTGGCGGGCCGTTCTCGTTCGGCTTCATGACACTGATATCAGTGCAGGATCTGGCTGAGGAACAGTTTCGTGCGCTCGTGCTGCGGATGGTCGAAGAATTCGGCCGGCGAATTCTGTTCGACGATCTGGCCTTGGTCCATGAAGATCACGCGGTTGGCGACCTGACGCGCGAACCCCATTTCATGCGTCACGCACAGCATCGTCATGCCTTCCTCGGCGAGACCGACCATCGTATCCAGCACTTCCTTGATCATTTCCGGGTCGAGCGCGGAAGTCGGCTCGTCGAACAGCATGATCTTCGGATTCATGCACAGCGAACGGGCAATCGCGACGCGCTGCTGCTGGCCGCCCGAAAGCTGGCCCGGATATTTATGGGCCTGCTCGGGAATCTTGACGCGTCTGAGGAAATGCATCGCGATTTCCTCGGCCTGCTTCTTCGGCATCTTACGCACCCAGATCGGCGCCAGCGTGCAGTTTTCAAGGATCGTCAGATGCGGAAAAAGGTTGAAGTGCTGGAAGACCATGCCGACTTCGCGGCGCACTTCATCGATCTTTTTCAGATCGTTGGTGAGTTCGATTCCATCAACTACGATCTTGCCCTTCTGGTGCTCTTCGAGGCGATTGATGCAGCGAATCATCGTCGATTTGCCGGAGCCCGACGGGCCGGCAATGACGATACGCTCGCCGCGCATCACCTTGAGATTGATGTCGCGCAGCACGTGGAAATCACCGTACCACTTGTTCATATTGGTGATTTCGATCGCGACGTCCGTGCTGGACACGGTCATCTTCGATGCAGTGGCAGTGTTTGCCATATGTTTCCCCTTTTTATCGTTGGCTTCTGTCGAGCACGCGTTCCATAAAGCCTGAATAGCGCGACATGCCGAAGCAGAAAAGCCAGAATACGAATCCCGCAAAAATCAGGCCGCTCACCGGCGTGACCGCGGAAGCCCAGTTCGTGTCGCTGAAGTTCAGGCGGACGATACCAAGCAAATCGAACATGCCTATGATCGAGACGAGGGACGTGTCCTTGAACAGGCCGATGAAGGTGTTGACGATCCCCGGGATCACCAACTTCAACGACTGTGGCAGGACGATGAGGTTCATCTTTTGCCAGTAGCTGAGGCCCAGCGAATCGGCGCCTTCATACTGCCCCTTCGGAATGGCCTGCAATCCGCCGCGCACGACCTCCGCCATGTAGGCGGAAGCAAAGAGCGACACGCCAATCAAGGCGCGCAGGAATTTGTCGAAAGTGACGCCCTGCGGCAGGAAAAGCGGCAGCATCACGCTTGCCATGAACAACACCGTGATCAGCGGAATGCCGCGAACGATCTCGATGAAGACCGTGCAGAGCATCTTTATCACTGGCATGTCCGACCGACGTCCGAGAGCAAGCAGAATGCCGAGCGGCAGCGAGACTGCTATTCCCACGAAGGAGAGAGCCAGTGTGACCAGGAGGCCGCCCCACAGCGGGGTTTCGACATAGGTGAGGCCGAACCAGCCGCCCGGCAGCAGGATCGTCGCGATGATCGGCAGAGCGACCAGCATCAGAACGGCGTTCAACCCCTTGTATGGCACCTTGGGCATCAACATCGGCACGAGGAACAGTACGAAGAGGATGCCGACGAGCGCGGGGCGCCAGCGTTCGTCCATCGGATAGCGCCCGAAGAGAAATTGGCTGAATTTCGCGTTGACGAAGGCCCAGCAGGCGCCGCTCCATCCATCCGGCTGTGAGCCGCCCTGTGCGACCGTCGCGCAGACGCCACGGCCGCCGCCTGTCCAAGCGGCGTCGATGAAAAGCCACTGTATTGCAGGCGGCACAAGCCAGGCCAACACCAGCAGGCTGATGATGGTAAGTGCCGTGTCCTTCGGCGTGGCGAAGAGATTCTTCCTGAGCCAGAAGACGATGCCGCTTTCCAATATCGGGGCAGGTGAAGCCTCGACCATCGACGCGCGAACGAAACTTGCTTCGTGTGTGGTCATGATCTTACCTCTCCACCAGCGCCATGTGGGCGTTGTACCAGTTCATGAACAGCGAGGTCGCAAGGCTCAAGCTGAGATAGACGATGAGCCAGATGCTGACCACTTCGATGGCCTGCCCGGTCTGGTTGAGGATGGTACCGCCGACAGCAACGAGGTCGGCGTAGCCGATGGCAATTGCCAGCGACGAGTTCTTGGTGAGGTTGAGATATTGGCTGGTCAGCGGTGGAATGATGATTCGCATCGCTTGCGGCACGACGACCAGTCGCGTGGTCAGCCGCGGGCGGATGCCAAGCGCGTGGGCCGCTTCGGTCTGCCCCTTTGAAACGCCGCGGATACCTGCGCGAACGATCTCCGCGATGAAGGCAGCGGTGTAGAACGAAAGCGCGAGGTAGAGCGACATAAACTCAGGCCCGACGACCGAACCACCCGTAAGATTGAACTTGCCGGCAATCGGGACGTCGAAGGTGAGCGGTGCGCCGGTGGCGAGGAATGTGATCAGCGGCAGGCCGATGAGCAATCCCAGCGCCGTCCACAACACCGGAAAGCGCTGGCCGGTTGCCGCCTGTCGCCGGTTGGCATACCGCGCGACGAGAAAGCTCGCGGCGGCGGCAATAAGGAACGCGAGAATCGTATATTCGGCCCCTTCTCCGAAGATGGGCCTCGGGAAGGCAACGCCGCGATTGCTCACGAAAACATTGAAGGGCAGGGCCAGCGCTTCGCGCGCCTGCGGCAACACTGCCAGAACGCCGCTGTACCAGAAGAAGATGACGAGCAACGGAGGGATGTTGCGGAACACCTCGACATAGGCCAGCGACAATTTGGCGATGATCCAGTTGTGCGAAAGTCGCCCGATGCCGACGAGGAAGCCGATGATCGTGGCCGTGACGATGCCGGTGATCGCGACGACCAGCGTATTGACGAAGCCGACGACGAGTGCGCGGCCATAGCTCGAATCACTGGTGAAGGCGATCAGCGATTGGCCGACGTCGAAGCCTGCTCGGCTTCTCAAGAAACCATAACCCGATGCGATATTCGCGCGCCGAAGGTTCTCAATCGTGTTGTCTACGATCCAGTAAATGAGGACCGCGAGGATGATGATGGTGATCGCCTGATAGAATATTCCGCGCACCTGAGGATCGTTGATGATCGATCCCGAGGATTTGCTTTTTTCAGGCGCATTCGTGACGCCAATGGCCATACAATGCCTCTTTCCCCGATCCGCCCTTTCCGGGCGTTTTTTATTGTTGGAAAGGAGGAGCGGGGCATCCCCGCTCCTCCTGCATGTTTCTTAAAATCGTAGCCGATTTTAAGAACAAAAACATGCAGCAATTCAAAGTGCTACCGCGTCTTTTGCGCGTCTCGCAAGACGCGGCGCTGTAGGTCACAATCAGCGGATCGGCGGAGCGTACTGGATGCCGCCCTTGTTCCAGAGGGCATTCAGACCGCGCTCGATCTTCAGCGGGCTGCCGGCGCCGATGTTGCGATCGAAGACTTCGCCGTAATTGCCAACCGCCTTGATGATGTTGACTGCCCATTCATTGGTCAGGCCAAGGTCGGTGCCGATCTTGCTATCGGCCTCGACACCGAGGAAGCGCTGCACGTCAGGGTTGGTCGACTTCTTCATCTCTTCGACGTTCGCCTGGGTGATGCCGAATTCTTCGGCCTGGATCATCGCATAGTGCGTCCAACTGACGATATCGAACCACTGATCGTCGCCCTGACGAACCGCCGGAGCGAGGGGCTCCTTGGAGATGATCTCCGGCAGGATCATGTGATCGTCCGGCTTCGACAGGGTAAGCCGCAGCGCATAAAGTCCCGACTGGTCGGTGGTGTAGACGTCGCAACGGCCGGCGTCATAGGCAGCGTTCACTTCCTCGAGCTTCTCGAAGACGACGGGATTGTACTGCAGGTTGTTCGACTTGAAGTAGTCGGCGAGGTTCAGTTCCGTCGTCGTACCGGTCTGCACGCAAACGGCGGCGCCGGACAGTTCGAGCGCGGACTTCACATTGAGGCTCTTGCGAACCATGAAGCCCTGGCCGTCATAATAGTTGACCGGGCGGAAGTTGAAGCCGAGCGCCGTATCCCGGTTGATGGACCAGGTCGTGTTGCGAGCCAGAAGGTCGACTTCACCGGACTGCAAAGCCGGGAAGCGTTCCTTGGCGGAAAGTGGTGTGAACTTCACCTTGCTGCCATCGCCGAAGATCGCGGCGGCGAGTGCCTTGCAGTAGTCGACGTCGAAACCAGTCCAGTTGCCGGAAGCGTCGGGGGCTGAGAAGCCGGCGAGACCGGTGTTCACGCCGCACTGGACAAAGCCCTTGGCCTTCACGTCGTCAAGGGTCGCGGCCGATGCCGCATGTGCGCCAATACCCATGACAGCAGCGCCAACCAGAGCTGTCAGAATTCCTCTTGCCATTTTTTGAACCTTTTCGGCTGTTGTTAGTTCCCGTCTGCACCGGTGCGCTCGGTAAGCGCGTGCAGCCTCCGCCACCCTCCTGGCGTGAGTGCAATCTATCACATGCTCAAAATCCATAAGGGTCAAGAGACGTTGCCGATTTTCTGATTTTGCATGTGAAAAACCCGAATTTCGCCAGAAGTTTAGGCAGTTTCTTCCCGGAAAATCGGTTTCTTTGAACAAAAAAGCGGCCGGCCCGGCATTTTGCACGACGCCTTACCGCTTCACCCGAATTTTCCCTTGACCCGGCGGGGGCTGCGTTCGATGAGTTGGCGTCGAATTCAAACAGCGGATTTTTCAATGGCAGACAAGATCAGCGCGCTCAAGGAATCGGGCATCAACACCCGTCTGGCGCACACTGGCAACAATCCCTCGGATTTCCACGGTTTCGTCAACCCGCCGGTGGTGCATGCTTCCACCGTGCTGTTTCCCAACGCCAGGACCATGGAAAGCCGGGCGCAGAAATATACCTACGGAACGCGCGGCACGCCGACGACCGATGCGCTTTGCGAAGCGATCAATGAGCTTGAGGGCGCCGCCGGAACGATTCTCGTGCCTTCGGGCCTGGCGGCGGTCACGGTGCCGTTCCTGACCTATCTGTCGGCCGGGGATCACGCGCTCGTCGTTGATTCGGTCTATTTCCCGACGCGGCATTTCTGCGACACGATGCTGAAGCGCCTCGGCGTCACCGTCGAATACTACGACCCGATGATCGGTGCCGGCATTGAAAGCCTGATTCGGCCGAACACGCGCCTGGTGCACACTGAGGCGCCAGGCTCGAATACGTTCGAGATGCAGGACATTCGCGCAATCGCAGCCGCGGCGCACCGCCACGGATGCGTCGTGACGATGGACAACACCTGGGCGACGCCGGTTTATTTCCGCCCGCTCGACCACGGCGTCGATGTCTCGATCCATGCAGCCACGAAGTACCCGTCGGGCCATTCGGACGTGCTGTTCGGAACAGTGTCGGCCAACGTCACCCATTGGCCGGCGCTGACAGAGGCGATGGTCACGCTGGGCGTCTGCGTGTCGCCGGACGACAGCTACCAGATCCTCAGGGGCTTGCGCACGATGGGGATCCGCCTGGAAAGGCATCAGGCGAGTGCGCTGGCGATCGCAGAATGGCTGGAGAGCCGCGACGAGGTCGCCCGCGTGCTGCATCCGGCACTGCCGAGTTTTCCGGGATACGACCTCTGGAAGCGTGACTTCGGCGGGGCGAGCGGGATCTTCTCCTTCGTGCTGAAGGCGGACAGCCCCGAAAGGTTCAGGGCCAAGGCCCATGCCTTCCTCGACGCGCTCTCGCTCTTCGGCCTTGGCTACTCCTGGGGTGGCTTCGAAAGCCTCGCCGTTCACGTCAACCTGTCCGACCGCAAGGTGGCCAAGGCTCCCTCGGAAGGGCCGGTGATCCGGTTGCAGATCGGCCTGGAGGACGTTCCGGATATCCGTCGCGACATCGAAGCGGCTTTCGCCGCCGCCAACGCGGTCTGAAGCCTATTATTCCTAGAGCGGGAACAGTGTGTGCGGTTTCCGCCCACACCCTGCTCTAACCTACTACAATAGATCGCGATGATTTCAGGTCGATCCGACCTAAAGTCATCGTGATCTAAGCGCCGTAGTCGTACAGCCAGTCGAGGTCGGCGGCGAGCGATTCGGGACCCTTGAGTGCAAGGACCAGATCACGCCCGAGACGGACCGGCCCTCGGGCATGATAGGCGAAGCGGTTGAGGGCAGCCCGCTTTCGCACGCGATCGATCCGCGACCTTCGCGCACGATCATATCTGGCAAATGCGGAGGGGACATCCTGGCTTTCGGCGAGGCAGCGCGCGAGTTCCCGGGCATCCTCGATCGCCATCGCGGCGCCCTGGGCCGCAAATGGCGTCATCGCATGGGCTGCGTCGCCGATGAGGATGGTTCGCGTCCTATCGTGCCATGCACCGTCCCCGACGGTGCACAAGGGCCAGTAGGTCGCTGCGGTCGCGCTCGTGAGCAACGCGCGCAGTTTCGGATGCCAACCATCGAAGGCTGCCGCAAGCTCACGCCGTCTCTCCTCGGAATCCTTGCCGATCCACACGCTGTCGCCAGCTTTGCCCTCGACGATCGCCACGAGGTTGAAGCCGCCGACTTCCTTGATCGGATACGCGACGAGATGCGCATTCGGGCCGAGAAAAGCGGTTACACGGTCGTCGGACAGAGGCCCGATCACCTCCGCGCGCGGCACCATCAGGCGCCAGGCGATGTTGCCCGAGAACTGGACGGGTCCGGCGCCCGCGATGGACGTTCTTGTGCGTGACCAGATCCCATCGGCGCCGACGATTACGGATGGGCGTCGTGCCATCGCGCGATCGATCGCTGCTTCCGGGTCGCTTTCGATCCGGGATCCAAGATGAATGCAGCAGCGTGGTTCGGCTGCAACTGCGTCCAACAGGATCTTTTGCAGGCTGGCGCGGTGCAGAACACCATAGGGAGCCGCCCAGCGGTTGCGGGCATAGGAGCCAGCCGGCACGCTTGCAAGCGAGCGCAGCGAGCGGCCGTCGAGAAGAACGACCGAATCCGGCTCGCTCCAGACAGCTTCAAGGGCGGGCAGCAGGCCGAGCTCGATCAGAATGCGTGACGCGTTCGGCGACAATTGCAGCCCGGCGCCCACCTCTTTCAAAGAGTCGGCCTGTTCGAATATTTCCGTCTCGAAACCCTGCCGGGCGAGACAGAGAGCCGTCGTCAGGCCGGCAATGCCGGCCCCGACAATCGCGACCGGATCAACGTTTTGCATCGATCTCGTACCGGCGAACCGCGACGACCTAAGCCGCCTTGCTGGTGAAGAGGCATCCCGGAGGATTTGTCTCCGTTGCCTTCAGTGAAGGGTTGTACCGATAGAGCGTCGAGCAATAGGAGCAGACCTTCTCGTTGTCGTCGCCCATGTCGATGAAGATGTGGGGGTGGTCGAACGGAACGGATGCGCCCGTGCACATGAATTCCTTGACGCCGATTTCGATCGCCTGATGTCCGCCGTCATTTTGAAAATGGGGGATGCTGTGGCCGGCCATGTCATGCTCCGATGAATGCAAGTCTTTGGATTATAAATTTGGCGGCACCATAGTGAGCTTTGCCGCAAATGTGTAGCGGCAAACATGCCGCGCCTGTGGGTTTTTGAAGGGCCGGGGGTTTCAAGCCGTGGCGTTACAACCTAGTTTGCGCCGAAAACAGAACGCCTTTCAGGAAATGAGACATGGATCTGAACCCGCCGCGATTTTCGCACTTCGTGCATGAAGGAATGGAGATCGCCTTTTTCGACGAAGGCGACCCATCGGGAGATCCCGTCCTGCTCATTCACGGTTTCGCTTCGAGCGCCAATGTGAACTGGGTGTATCCCGGCTGGTTGAAGGCACTGGGCGATGCCGGCTACCGGGTTATCGCGCTAGACAATCGCGGCCATGGAAAGAGCAGCAAGCCTTACGATCCTTCGCTCTATCATCCGCAACGGATGGCAGGGGACGCTGCGGCACTTCTGGCGCATCTCGGGATCGGCGCAGCGCATGTCATGGGCTATTCCATGGGCGCGCGCATTTCGGCGTTCCTGGCTTTGGCGCATCCCGATCGCGTGCGCTCGCTCGTGTTCGGCGGCCTCGGTATAGGCATGGTCACCGGGGTCGGAGACTGGGACCCGATTGCCGACGCGCTGCTTGCACCGTCGCTGGAGAGCGTGACGCATCCGCGCGGCCGAATGTTTCGTGCTTTTGCCGATCAGACCAAGAGCGACCGCCAGGCGCTTGCGGCTTGCATTTCCACGTCGCGCGATCTTCTGTCGCCCGAAGAAATGGCCCGCATCGACGTGCCGGTATTGATCGGTGTCGGAACGAAGGACGAAATTGCAGGGTCGGCGCAGGAACTTGCAGCGCTTATGCCGCGGGCAAAAGCGCTCGACATTCCTGGGCGCGACCATATGCTGGCGGTTGGTGACCGGGTGTTCAAGAGGGCCGTGCTCGAATTCCTTGGCGAGGTTGGGTGAGCGTGAAGCCGTTTTACGACTTGTGGCTGAAATGTGGCGCACCCATTTATGTCGACAGGGAATTACCCTATATTCGAACTATTGATCGATCATGAAGGAGAGCGACTATGGTCGCCAAGACGGAACTGCGCCATACGGAATCGTTCAAGGCGATAGACCCGATCTGGGACAGCCTGCGCGAGGAAGCTCGCGTCGCTGCCGAGCGGGATCCGATGTTGGCAGCGTTCCTGTATTCGACTGTCGTCAATCAGCACTCCCTCGAAGAGGCTGTGATTTACCGGATTTGCGAGCGGTTGGATCACCCGGACCTGCAGGCAAACCTGCTCCACCAGACCTTTTCCGAAATGCTTGAGGACTGGCCCGAATGGGGCACGATCCTTCGCGTCGACATCCAGGCGGTCTACGATCGCGACCCGGCGTGCACGCGGTTCATCGAGCCCGTGCTCTATTTCAAGGGGTTCCACGCGATCCAGACGCATCGCCTTGCCCATTGGCTGTGGAAGCGCGGACGGAAGGATTTCGCCTTGTATCTGCAGAGCCGCTCTTCGAGCGTCTATCAGACCGACATCAATCCTGCCGCCCGGATCGGGCGCGGCATCTTCCTTGATCACGCAACCGGGCTGGTGGTCGGCGAAACGGCAACCATCGGTGACAACGTGTCGATCCTGCACGGGGTGACACTTGGCGGCACCGGCAAGGAGGGCAGCGATCGTCATCCGAAGATCGGTGACGGCGTATTGATCGGCGCAGGCGCAAAGATACTCGGCAACATCCACATCGGGCATTGCTCGCGCGTTGCGGCGGGCTCGGTGGTGCTGAAGCCGGTACCTCCTAAGACAACGGTGGCCGGCGTTCCGGCAAAGGTCGTGGGTGAGGCCGGATGTTCCGAGCCGTCGCGCCAGATGGACCAGATCCTGGCCAGCTTCGATATCTGAGCGCCGGTGCGACCGCGTCTCGCAATTCCGGTGATCGGAGGCGATCAGGCGGCATGACGACCTTGCGAGCGGTTTTCCGCTCGCGTTCAGCTTCGCAGAAAATTGGACAGAAATTCAAAACGATAAGGCGACTTCGCAAATCTGAAGGGACGCCCGGCGCGCAAGTGGGTTTACACTTGGTAATTCCGCATGCGAGAAGCGCCGCAAATCAAACATCTACGGAGAGAAGATTTGAAGCCCGAAGAAATCCGAAAGCTTGAAGCCTATTTCAAGCGTACCTTCAACCAGTCGATGGTCGTCAAGGCGCGGCCGAAGAAGGACGAGTCCGCGGAGGTCTATCTCGGCGACGAATTTCTCGGCGTCGTTTTCCGCGACGAAGAGGATGGGGAGCTTTCGTACAATTTCTCGATGGCAATTCTCGACATCGACCTGTGAGATCAAGATCGTTCGGTGATCTTTGACCCGGTTCTGAGCGATCAGGCCGGGTTTTTTCATTAAAAGTCATATTAATGCGCCTGTGCGAAAAAAAATCGCAGGATTAGCCGCCGATTTTCATCAAGTCGTTGCAAGAACAGTGTTTTATTGCATCGCACACAGAACTTGACTTTTTGTGCACCGCACATAAACTGACAAGCAGTTAAGCCGTCTAAAGGAGACACCCCAATGTTTAACTTCGACGATGCCAACAAGAAAAGCAAAGAAGCCATTGACGTTGCTGTCAAAAGCTATTCGGCCCTGACCAAGGGTTTCCAGGCCATTGCGACGGAAGCGGCGGACTATTCGAAGAAGTCCTTCGAAGACGGCATTGCCCATTTCGAAAAGCTCACCAATGCCAAGAGCGTTGAAGCTGCTTTCGAGCTTCAGACCAATTATGTGAAGGCAAGCTACGAAGGCTTTGTGGCCGAGGCAACGAAGATCGGTGAGATGTATGCCGATCTCGCCAAGGATGCCTATAAGCCTTACGAGGCGCCGGTCGCCAAGGCGACCGCAGCAGTCAAGTCTGCCGCCGCGGCCTGACGACAAAGGACCATCGCCATCGCAAGAAGGCCGGTCGCGGTTGCCGCGGCCGGCCTTCTTGCTTTTCGAAAATACTGCCGCTTGTGACCGAAGAAAGTTGATCAATCTTGTGTTTCGCCGTGCGAATATGATTGCAGTGCGTTGGTTCGGCCTTAAAATTCAGAAACGAACCATTAGATAAGACAAGCATGCGGCAGCCACGTTCGTTGGAAGCGCAGCTGTAAAGGAATGAACAAGAATGATCGCCATGCCGGTCCGGATGCAGCAGGGAAGCGAAGGGGACGGAGGCGGCGCCAGTCGTGGCACCTCCGTTATCACGCGCACCAAGCCGAAGACCAAAAAGCCGAGTTTGTATCGCGTTCTGCTTTTGAATGACGATTACACGCCGATGGAATTCGTCATCCATATCCTGGAGCGCTTCTTCCAGAAGGATCGGGAAGACGCGACCCGCATCATGCTCCACGTCCACAACCACGGTGTGGGAGAGTGCGGCGTCTTCACCTACGAAGTCGCCGAAACCAAGGTGACGCAGGTGATGGATTTCGCCAGGCAGCACCAGCATCCGTTGCAATGCGTCATGGAAAAGAAATGAGGAACTAACGTGCCAACTTTTTCGCCCAGCCTCGAAAAGGCGCTGCATCAGGCACTGACTTTTGCCAACGAGCGCCACCATGAATATGCGACGCTCGAGCACCTGCTACTGGCATTGATCGACGATGCCGATGCGGCTGCCGTGATGGGCGCGTGCAACGTAAATCTCGAAACGCTTCGCAAGACCGTGACGGACTATGTCGACAACGAACTGTCGAATCTTGTCACAGGCTATGACGAAGACTCCAAGCCGACCGCAGGCTTTCAACGCGTGATCCAGCGCGCGGTCATCCACGTGCAATCCTCCGGCCGTGAGGAAGTGACGGGCGCTAACGTGCTGGTGGCGATCTTCGCCGAGCGCGAAAGCCACGCCGCCTATTTCCTCCAGGAGCAGGAGATGACCCGCTATGACGCGGTCAACTTCATTTCCCATGGGATCGGCAAGCGACCGGGAAGTTCCGAATCGCGGCCGGTGCGCGGCGCCGAGGATCAGGACTCCGAGCAGAAGGCGCCCCGTGAAAGCGACGAGGCCGGTCCGAAGAAACAACAGGACGCGCTGACCGCCTACTGCGTGAACCTCAACGAGAAGGCGAAGTCCGGAAAGATCGATCCGCTGATCGGTCGCCATGCCGAAGTCAATCGTACGATCCAGGTGCTTTGCCGCAGGTCCAAGAACAACCCCCTCTATGTCGGTGACCCCGGCGTCGGCAAGACGGCGATTGCCGAGGGTCTTGCCAAGCGCATCGTCGAAAAGAAGGTGCCGGAAGCTCTCCAGGACGCCACGATCTTCTCGCTCGACATGGGGACGCTGCTGGCTGGAACGCGCTACCGCGGTGACTTCGAGGAGCGCCTGAAGCAGGTCGTCAAGGAACTTGAGGATTATCCGGGCGCCGTGCTCTTCATCGACGAGATCCACACCGTGATCGGCGCCGGCGCGACGTCGGGCGGCGCGATGGATGCGTCCAACCTTCTGAAGCCGGCGCTCTCCACGGGCGCGATCCGCTGCATCGGTTCGACGACCTACAAGGAATACCGGCAGTTCTTCGAGAAGGATCGCGCGCTGGTGCGGCGTTTCCAGAAGATCGACGTCAACGAGCCGACGATTGCCGACGCGATCGAGATCATGAGGGGTCTGAAGCCCTATTTCGAGGACTATCATCACCTCAAATACTCGAACGATGCCATCAAGGCGGCAGTCGAGCTTTCCGCCCGCTACATCAACGATCGGAAACTGCCGGACAAGGCGATCGACGTGATCGACGAGTCCGGTGCCGCCCAGATGCTGCTTCCCGCTGGCAAGCGTCGCAAGCTGATCACCGAGAAGGAGATCGAGGCGACAATTGCGACGATGGCGCGCATTCCGCCGAAGACCGTTTCCAAGGACGATGAAGCTGTTCTCGCCAACCTCGAGAAGGAGCTGAGGTCCGTGGTCTACGGCCAGGACTTGGCGATCGAGGCGCTCGCCTCGTCGATCAAGCTGGCGCGCGCGGGCCTTCGGGAACCGAACAAGCCGATCGGCTGCTATGTGTTCTCCGGCCCGACCGGTGTCGGCAAGACCGAAGTGGCCAAGCAACTGGCGTCGTCACTCGGTGTCGAGCTTCTGCGTTTCGACATGTCGGAATACATGGAGCGGCATACGGTGTCCCGCCTGCTCGGCGCACCTCCCGGCTATGTCGGCTTCGACCAGGGCGGTCTCTTGACCGACGGCGTCGACCAGCATCCGCACTGCGTGCTGCTGCTCGATGAGATCGAGAAGGCGCATCCGGATCTGTTCAACATCCTCCTGCAGGTGATGGACCATGGTTCGCTGACCGATCACAACGGCAAGAAGATCGACTTCCGCAACGTCATCCTGATCATGACGACCAATGCGGGCGCTTCCGACATGGCACGGCCGGCGATCGGTTTCGGCTCAACGAAGCGTGAGGGCGAGGACATCGAAGCGCTGAACAGGCTGTTTACGCCGGAATTCCGCAACCGACTGGATGCGGTCATTCCGTTCAGCTCGCTGCCGACGCCGGTCATCCACCAGGTCGTGCAGAAGTTCGTCATGCAGCTCGAGACGCAGCTTGCCGAACGCAACGTCACATTCGACCTGGCGCCGGACGCCATCGCCTGGCTCGCCGAGAAGGGATACGACGAAAAGATGGGTGCTCGGCCGCTGGCTCGCGTCATCCAGGAAAGCATCAAGAAGCCGCTCGCCGACGAAATCCTCTTCGGCAAGCTGAAGAAGGGTGGCGTCGTCAAGGTGACGATCGGCACGAAGGAAGACGGTAAGAAGGGGCTGATCCTTGATGCGGTGCCGGAAACGGCGCCCATCAAGCCGAAGGCTGAAGTCTCGCGTCCGGCAGGCAAGGGTGCCAAGCCGAAGAAAGGCGACGAGAAGGAAACCGTTGCCGCCGACTCCGAGCCGAAGACAAAGGCTAAAAAGGCTGCCGGGAAGGCCTCCTCCAAGGACAGCAAGGCAGGCGCGGCCCCGCTGAAGGGACGGACGGTTCCCAAGGTGCCGCGCAAGAAGTAACGCGAATACCATTGACCCAGACGGTGCCGGGTGAAGCTCACCCGGCACCGTCACGTTTTACAGTATTCGAAGTGCTAGAGCGGCTTTGTGCGTTTGGTTGGATGCGCGGCGTTGTAGGTGAGTAAGCATCGCTTGCAGGTGTTCATGGAACGCGTTGAAGAAGAACGATCATCTCTCGCCTGGTTTCTGACCGGCGCACGCGGCATTTTCAGCCTGCCTGCCATCATCCTGATGCTTTCCTTTGTCGGCTTTTGTTCGCTGACTGCGCAGGCCGGCATCCCGCCCGAGCAAGTCGTGTTCATGACGGGTATTGTCTGGGCACTGCCGGCAAAGGTCATCCTCGTCAGTTCGATCCTCAGTGGCGCGAGCCTTGCCACGGCGTTTCTCGCAGTGACGCTCTCGTCGGTGCGGCTCATGCCGATGGTCGCGGCCCTCGTCCCGGAATTGCGCACGCCGAAGACGCCGACATGGCTGCTTCTCGTGTTGTCGCATTTCATCGCGATCACAGCGTGGGTGTTTGCGATGGAGCGCATACAGCAGGTGCCGCGTGCGCACCGGGCAACCTTCTTCGCTGGCTTCGGCATCACCCTTGTCGCCGCAAACATGATGCTGGTGGCGGTCGTCTATCGTCTCGTTGCTGACTTCCCGCCGATCATTGCCGGCTGCCTCTTCTTTCTGACGCCGGTTTATTTCCTCACCTCGATCTGGAATTCGGCGCGTCACCGGGTGGTCTATCTGGCGCTCGTCGTCGGCCTCGTTACGGGACCGCTTTTCTATTGGCTGCTGCCCGAGTTCGACATCCTGCTCGCGGGCGTCGGCGGCGGAACGCTCGCGTGGTTCGTCGAGCGGTCCTGGCGCTCGCGAAGGGAGGCGGGCGCGTGACGTGGCTGGAGGGTTGGTGGGCCTACTTCTTCATCGCCATTGCCGGCTGGCTCGCGACCGATGTTTGGCGATGGCTAGGCGTGCTCGCCGGCGAACGGCTCCGCGAGGAATCCGAGGCGCTGAACTGGGTGAGGGCGGTGGCAACGGCGCTGGTCGCGGCTGTCATCGCGAAGCTTGTGCTCTACCCGAGCGGCGTGCTTGAACAGTCGCCGCTTCCCCTGCGGCTCGGCGCCTTGGGCGCAGGCGCGGCTGTCTTCTTTTTTCTCGGCCAAAAGCCGGCTGCCGGCATCGCCACCGCGATCGCTACTCTTGCGACCGGACTCTGGTGGCTCGGTTTTTGAGTTGCCGCTCGGGTGCATGGCTGCCTTAGCCGATCATTAAGCGCGGCCTGCTAGAGAGAGTTGTCACCACGGATATGTCGCATGCGCCTTCGTCCTCCCGAGAAACTATGCCTGGCGATCGTCGCCGCGATTGCGGTGATTGATGCGTGTCTGATCGCGACGGGACGACTGACCATTGACATGACGGGCTATGCATTCACGGTCGGCGTCGGCCTCATGATGGTCGCCGTCGGGCAGTTCTACCGAACGGTGCGCAAGGACGAGCGGCTGGCCCTGGCTGCGACCGCTTCTGGTGCCTTCGTCCTGTTCACCAATGTGGCATCCATTCTGAACTACCTGCTGCTCCCGGTGAAGTTCCCGCTGATCGACGCGGCGCTCGCCGCCGCTGACGCGGCGCTCGGGCTCCACTGGCCGGATCTGATCGCCCTTGCGGCAGAGCATCCGCTCATTTCACGTGTCCTGTCGGTTGTCTATTTCACGTCGCTGCCGCAGATAATGGCGGTCATCCTGATCCTGTGCACGGTCCGGGACGACCGCGCGTTGCACCGTTTCCTGGTCACGGGGCTCGTCGGCGTGCTGATCGCCCTCTGCTTCTGGATATTCTTCCCGTCATTTGGCACGAGCGTCTACTTCAACGTTCCGCAGGAACTTGTTCAGCGCGCGCAATTGGCCGTGACGCCGGCCTATGGCGCCGAACTCACCCGGCTGGGGAAGGAGGGGGCGGGCTTCCTCACGCCGAAGGATGCCCTCGGCCTCATCGCCTTCCCGTCGGTGCGTATGCTCCTGGCCTGCCTCTCCGTCTGGTTCATGGCGCGGTCCCGGGTGTTTTTCGTTCCGGCGGCGGCGCTCAATCTCCTGATGGTGCCGGCAATCCTCATCCATGGTGGCCATCACCTCGTGGATGTCCTCGGCGGCGTCGCTACCTTCGTGTTTGCCTATGTCCTTTCCGGTAAGGCATTGCAATGGCTCGCATCTGCCGAGGCGGGCTGCATGCCGATCGAGGATGCCACGAGATAATGTGACGGCGAGCGCTTGTCGCCGCCGCCGTCACGGCAAGGGAGCGGGATGTGGAAAGCTGTGCACCGTTTCCCCCGCATCCGCTCGATGCAGAGTCGCTCTACAGGGCCCGCCTGATCTTCTCGGCGTTCGCCGCAAGCACAGCGCCATCTTCCATCTTGCCGGAATGCGGCTTTAGCGGAATGCCGTCACGGCGCGGTATGACATGGAAGTGCAGATGGTAGACGGATTGGCCGGCGGGCGCTTCGTTGAACTGCATGATCGTCACGCCGTCGGCGTCAAAGGCTTCCTTGGCCGCAATGGCGATCTTTTGAACCGTACCGATCAGCGAAGGCAGCGTTGATGCGTCGGCGTCGAGGATGTTGCGCGAAGGGGTCTTCGGCAGGACCAGGACGTGGCCTTCCGCCTGAGGCATCACATCCATGAAGGCGACGGTCGCATCATCCTCGTAGACCCGGTGCGATGGAATTTCGCCCCGCAAGATCTTTGCAAAGATGTTGTTCGTGTCATACGCGCTCATTTTCTTTTCCTCGTCTTGTTGTGCCTGCGTCGGCCCGCATCCCGTCAGAGCGGGATGCGGGCGGAAAACCGCGCACACTTTTCCTCATCCCGCTCTAGCGCTCACCTTTGCGGAAAGGTCCGTGCTCCGCAAGAAACTCGCTGGTTTCTTCCACATCGCGGCGTTCGCGTTCGAGATAGTCGGCAACGGCGCGCGCGAGCCCTGAGTGAGCAATGAAGTGCGCCGAATGCGTGGTGACGGGCATGTAGCCACGGGCGAGTTTGTGCTCGCCCTGTGCCCCCGCCTCGACGCGCTTCAACCCATTGGCGATCGCGAAATCGATCGCCTGGTGGTAGCAGACCTCGAAATGCAGGAACGGGTGGTCCTCGATACAGCCCCAATGCCGGCCGTAGAGCGCATCCTCGCCGATGAAGTTGATGGCGCCGGCGACATAGCGGCCGCCGCGCTTGGCCATGACGAGCAAAATGTCGTCGGCCATCCTTTCCCCGATCAGGGAATAGAAGGAGCGAGTGAGATACGGGCGGCCCCATTTGCGCCCGCCGGTATCCATGTAGAAGGCGAAGAATTGGTCCCAGATCGCCTCCGTCAGGTCGCTGCCGGTCAGCCAGTCGATGGTTATGCCCTTTTCGACGGCTGTCCGACGTTCCTTTTTCAGCGCCTTGCGCTTTCGGGATGCGAGGGTTTCTAGAAAGTCGCCGTAGGATCCGTAGCCTTCATTGGTGAAATGAAACTGCTGGTCGGTTCGGTGAAGGAAGCCCGTTCGCTCGAAGGCCGGCATTTCGTCGGCCGGTACGAAGGTGACATGGGCCGAGGAAACGCCGTGGCGCCGCGTAAGCTCCTTCAGTCCCGCCGCGAGCGCGTCGCGAACCGGTCGCGGGTCGCGCCCCTCTGTGGTAAGCAGACGCGGTCCGGTGACCGGCGTGAAGGGTACCGAGCATTGCAGCTTCGGATAATAGCGCCCGCCGGCCCGCTCGAAGGCGTCCGCCCACCCGTGGTCGAAGACGTATTCGCCCTGGCTGTGGCTTTTCATGTAGCAAACAAGGGCGCCGCGCAGGAAACCATCCGCATCTTCCATCAACAGGTGTTGCCCGAGCCATCCCGTTTCCGCGGTCGCGGAACCTGATTCCTCGAGCGCCGACAGATAAGCGTGCGAGAGGAAGGGGTTGTAGGGAACGCTTGCATTCGTCTTCGAAGCGCCGGCGAGCCGATTCCAGTTCGCCGGCGAGATCGAGGTGAAGGAGTGTTCGATGCGGATGTTGATGGCGTCTGTCATAACCTTAGGAAATCATGGTTTCCCTTGGATCGAAACCCTCGAACGTCATCTGGTCGGCATTGGCGAATGTGTGCTCCTGAGCCTGCATGTCGCGCACCGTCCACGTGATGACCGTGCGGCCGAGCGTACGCTGCTTGGTGATGAAAGGATTCGGCAGGTCGCGGTAGAAATAGGAAATGAAATCGAGGCCGATTTGCATCGCTTCCTCATTCTCGGCAAAGGCCTCTGGCGTGATGCCTCCAGCGGTGAGGCCCAGCGGATAGGGCGCATCCAACGCCTTGAGGTCCCTGAGCAGCCAATGATCGAAGCTCATCAGCGCCACGTGGCCCTTGTAGTCCTCGAGCGTCTCGAGCACCGCGGCAGCAAAGCCTTCGTCGTCGTCCTTTCGCCCCTTGAGTTCGATGATGAGCGGCACGCGACCATCGACGAGGCGGAGCATCTGCGACAGCGTCGGCACCTTGTCCTTGGTGCCGCCGACCGACATCAGCCCCAGTTCCCCCGCAGTCCTTGCCCGGACGTCTCCTTTTATTCCGCAGAGCCGCTCGGTGTTGTCGTCATGAAAGACGACCGGAACACTGTCGGCTGTGTATTGCAGGTCACATTCGATCGCGAACCCTGCTTCGGCGGCGCGGGAAAACGCCGAAAGCGTGTTTTCCCAAACCTCCCGGTTCATGTCGTGAAAGCCCCGATGGGCGATCGGTTGGGCCTTGAGCCAGGAAATATCCTTCATGAGATTCCCCGGATCAGGCGATTTCGATGACGGCATCGATTTCGACGGCAGCATTGAAGGGCAGGGCAGCCATGCCCACGGCCGCGCGCGCATGTTTGCCGGCTTCGCCGAGTACGTTGGCGAGCAGGTTGGACGCGCCGTTGATGACGAGGTGCTGTTCGACGAACTCTGGGACGGACGCGACGAAACCGTTGATCTTCACGAGACGACGAATGCGCCCGAGGTCGCCGGAAAGCGCTGCCTTCGCCTGCGCCAGGATGTTGATTGCGCAGAGTTCTGCGGCACGCTGGGCGGTCGCGACGTCGACATCCTTGCCGACATGTCCCGTAATGGCGACCTTGCCGGCTTCCATGGGCAACTGCCCGGAAATATAGAGCATCGAGCCGCTGATGACGTAAGGAACATAGTTCGCGGCAGGCGCTGCGGCCTGGGGCAGGGTAATGCCAAGGTCGGCGAGGCGCGTTTCGATCTCTGCGGACATGGAAGGCTCCGTTGTTGTCTTTTGTGATAAAATCCGGCATGCAGGCTGGATCGGGACAGGCATCAACCTTTTTCGTCGCGGATCTGCCTCGCTTCTGCCGACAGTTTGTTTATAGCATTGCCGGCGAGTGCAACAGGAGGAAACGGATGTTTCGTACAGGCTTCGGTCTTGCCAGTTTTGGAAGCGTCTGTCTCGTGGCGATGACGGCCTTGGGCGCCGGCGTCGCCGATGCGGGCGTGCTTGCGCCCCACCGCGCCGTTTACGATCTGGAACTGAAGGATGCGTCCGATCGCTCGGGCATATCGAGCATGTACGGCCGCATGGTCTATGAATTCAACGGCTCGGCCTGCGAGGGTTATACCGTCAGTTTCAGGTTCATGACCCAGGTCGATACCGGAGAGGAAGTTCGCCTTACGGACCAGCAGACGACCACCTACGAAGACATGCGGAACCGCAACTTCCGCTTTCTGACGCGTTCTTTCACCGACGAGAAGCTCGACAAGGAAGTCCGCGGCAGCGCGCATGAAGACAAGACGGGGGTCAAGGTCGAGTTGACGGCACCGGACAAACGTGAGGTGGCGCTCGCCGAAAGCCGTTTCCCGACCGAGCACATGCTGGAAGTCATCGATCGGGCGAAGAAGGGTGACGCGTTTTTCGAATCGCGTATCTTCGACGGCTCCGATACGGGCGACAAGACGCTGATCACCTCGACCTTCGTCGGCAAGCCGCGCAAGCCGCGGCCGGATGACGCCGATGCCGGCAAGGCCGGAAAGCTCGCGGCGGAGAATTACTGGCCGGTGACGATCTCCTACTTCAACGACGACAGGAGCGGAGACGCACAGCCCATCTACAGCATGTCGTTCAAGCTCTATGAAAACGGGGTAACGCGCGACCTGACGATGGACTATGGAGATTTCGTCCTCACCGGGAAGCTCGCCAACCTCGAAGTCTTCAACGCGGAAGACTGCAAATAGGCGAGAACCGCATAAAACTGACTTCCAGTCTTGATTTATCGGGCAGTTGCGGTTAAGGGGCTGCCCATTCCACACGTGAGGCATGGGATTTTCCGGGAGAAATCCGGATTGTTCCGCCGGTGGGCGCAGCAATGATGCGCTCGACGCCTTGCGGAGGTTCAACCGGAAAAGGAGACAAAGGCATGGCATTGCCTGATTTTACTATGCGCCAGCTTCTCGAAGCCGGCGTTCACTTCGGCCACCAGACGCATCGCTGGAACCCGAAGATGAAGCCGTACATCTTCGGTGATCGTAACAACGTCCACATCATCGACCTCGCCCAGACCGTTCCGATGCTGTCGCGCGCCCTGCAGGTTGTCAGCGACACCGTCGCCAACGGCGGCCGCGTGCTCTTCGTCGGCACGAAGCGCCAGGCTTCGGAAATCATCGCCGACGCTGCGAAGCGCTCTGCCCAGTACTACGTCAATGCTCGCTGGCTCGGCGGCATGATGACCAACTGGAAGACGATTTCCAACTCGATCCAGCGCCTGCGCAAGCTCGACGACATCCTCGCTTCGGAAGCCTCGGGCTTCACGAAGAAGGAGCGCCTGAACCTTGAGCGTGAGCGCGAGAAGCTGAACCGCGCACTCGGCGGTATCCGCGACATGGGCGGCACGCCGGACCTGATGTTCATCATCGACACCAACAAGGAATCGATCGCGATCGACGAAGCCAAGCGCCTTGGCATTCCGGTTGTTGCCGTTATCGACTCCAACTGCGATCCGGACCAGATCGACTATGCGATCCCGGGCAATGACGACGCATCGCGTGCCATCGCCCTTTATTGCGATCTCATCGCTCGCGCCGCCATCGACGGTATCGCCCGTCAGCAGGGCGCTGCTGGCCGCGATCTCGGTGCGTCGGTCGAGGTTCCGGTCGAGCCGGCTCTCGACGAATCGTCCGAGGCCTGATCTGGCCGGACGACGGCTCAAGGCCGTCGTGCCCAATGAAATGTCGGACGAGGCCGTTTGTGATGGAAATCTGAACGGCCTCGTTCTTTTCAGCCGGAAATGGCGCGGTCGGGCCGGCAATATTCCGCCCACGCATCATCGCGATGAAGCGTTCATCACGGTGTCACATTGAAAAGCCATTCCCTGCCAAAACCTCCTGGCATTGCGCCACTGACAGTGAGCGCGCCAGCCAAACAGACAAAGAGGCAAAAAGATGAGTGTTACTGCCGCAATGGTGAAGGAACTGCGCGAAAAGACCGGCGCAGGCATGATGGATTGCAAGAAGGCGCTTGCTGAAACCAATGGCGACATGGAAGCGGCGATCGACTGGCTGCGCGCCAAAGGCATCGCCAAGGCCGACAAGAAGTCCGGCCGCACGGCTGCCGAAGGCCTCATCGGCATCGCCAGCGCCGGCAACAAGGCCGTGGTCGTTGAGATCAACTCGGAAACGGACTTCGTCGCCCGCAACGACGCCTTCCAGGACCTCGTGCGCGGCGTCGCAGCTGTTGCTGTCGGAACCGATGGATCGGTCGACGCAATCAGTGCTGCCAAGTATCCGGCCACCGGCAAGTCGGTTGCCGACACGATCACCGACGCGATTGCGACGATCGGCGAGAACATGACGCTGCGCCGTGCCGCGCTCCTGTCGGTCGATGATGGCGTCGTCGCGACCTACATCCACAATTCGGTTGCGGACGGCCTCGGCAAGCTCGGTGTACTGGTCGCTCTCAAGTCGACCGGTGACAAGGAAGCCCTGAACGTGATCGGCCGTCAGGTTGCGATGCACGTTGCTGCGACCAACCCGCTGGCGGTTCGCCCGAGCGAAATCGACCCGGCAGTTGCCGAACGCGAGCGCAACGTCTTCATCGAACAATCGCGCGCTTCGGGCAAGCCGGACAACATCATCGAGAAGATGGTCGAAGGCCGCATGCGCAAGTTCTTCGAGGAAGTTGCCCTTCTCTCGCAGGCTTTCGTCATGAACCCCGACCAGACCGTCGAGGCAGCGATCAAGGAAGCGGAAAAGACTGTCGGTGCGCCGATCGAGGTTGCCGGCATCGCGCGTTTGCTGCTCGGCGAAGGTGTTCAGAAGGAAGAGTCCGATTTCGCTGCGGAAGTCGCCGCGGCTGCCAAGGGCTGATTTCTTCACCCTTATTGGGAAAACATGGGGGCATCGCGTGACAACGCGATGCCCTTCGTGTATCCGGCATTCGTCAAAGCGTCGGACCCGCCGGTTTGTGCCCGGGCGGTCGATACCGCGCAACACGATATATCCTTATGCCGCTGTGCACCGCCTTCCGCACAGGCGTGCCGATCTGTTCAGGAGCGATGATGTCGGCCAAGCCAATCTACAAGCGTGTTCTTCTCAAAGCCTCCGGCGAAGCCTTGATGGGAAGCCAGGGCTTCGGCATCGATGTGGCGGTCGCCGACCGGATCGCATCGGATATCGCCGAAGCGCGCGCCATGGGCGTCGAAGTCGGTGTCGTTGTCGGCGGCGGTAACATCTTCCGTGGCGTCGCAGTCGCCTCGAAGGGTGGCGACCGGGTGACCGGCGACCACATGGGTATGCTGGCGACGGTGATCAATGCGCTGGCGCTGGCGACGTCGCTGCGCAAGCTGGACATCGATACCGTCGTGCTTTCGGCCATCGCAATGCCGGAAATTTGTGAGAGTTTTTCGCAGCGCGCTACCCTATATCATCTCTCGCTTGGCCGCGTGGTCATTTTCGCCGGAGGCACCGGCAATCCGTTCTTCACGACGGATTCCGCCGCAGCACTTCGCGCAGCAGAGATGGGCGCAGAAGCGATCTTCAAGGGAACGCAGGTCGACGGCATTTACTCCGCCGATCCGAAGAAGGACCCGACGGCTACCCGGTTCGATCGCCTCACCCACAGCGAGGTTCTTGAGAAGGGATTAGCCGTGATGGACGTTGCCGCGGTGGCTCTCGCACGCGAAAATGCCATTCCGATCGTCGTTTTCTCGATCCACGAGAAGGGTGGTTTTGCGGAGATATTGACCGGTGGCGGCCATGCCACCATCGTTACGGACAATTGACAGTTTGAAGGCCTCTGGGCCACTGAAGACAGAACGGGAGTCTTGAACCATGAGTGAAGGTGTGGACCTGAAGGAACTGAAACGCCGCATGGATGGAGCGATCTCCGCATTCAAGCACGACATCGCGTCGCTTCGCACCGGCCGCGCATCGGCCAATGTTCTCGATCCGGTAACCGTCGAAGCATATGGCTCGCGCATGCCGTTGAACCAGGTGGCCAACATCACGGTTCCGGAACCGCGGATGCTGTCCGTTTCTGTTTGGGACAAATCCATGGTTGGCGCCGTCGAACGCGCGATCCGTGAATCGAACCTCGGATTGAACCCGATCGTTGACGGCCAGAACCTGCGTATTCCGCTGCCGGAGTTGAACGAGGAACGCCGCAAGTCTCTCGTCAAGGTGGCGCACGATTACGCCGAGAAGAGCAAGGTCGCCGTCCGCCATGTTCGCCGTGACGGCATGGACGACCTGAAAAAAGCCGAAAAGGATGGCGAGATCGGTCAGGATATCCATCGTGCTCAGTCCGAACGCGTGCAAAAGATGACCGACGAAACGATTTCCGAGATCGACCGCTTGCTCGCCGATAAGGAAAAGGAAATCATGCAGGTCTGACGCGTCGATGATCTGAGTCTCTTTTTTCGGACCGCCAATGCAAGAGTTCATCCCCGCAAACGTACCGAATCACGTTGCCATCATCATGGATGGCAACGGTCGATGGGCCAATGCGCGCGGGCTGCCGCGCACGATGGGACATCGAAAAGGCGTCGAAGCTGTGCGGGCTGCGGTAAAGACGGCCGCCGAACTCGGCATTCGCTATCTCACGCTTTTCGCATTCTCGTCGGAAAACTGGAGCAGGCCCGAGGCCGAGGTCACGGACCTGATGGGCTTGCTCAAGGCATTCATACGACGGGATCTCGCCGATCTCCACCGCGAGAATGTCCGCATCCGCGTCATCGGTGACCGTGCAAATCTCAGGGGTGACATTCTTCCGTTGCTGATCGAGGCGGAGGAGACGACGAGCGCGAACACCGGGATCACCCTGGTGATCGCATTCAACTACGGTGCAAGGGACGAATTGGCGAGGGCCATGCGTCGCCTGGCGACAGAGGTGGCCGCCGGTCGCCTCCGCCCGGACGAGATCACCGCGGAGAGGATCAACGCAACGATCGACACCGCCGGCATTCCCGATCCGGACCTGATCCTGCGGACGAGCGGCGAAGAGCGCCTCTCCAACTTTCTGCTTTGGCAAGGAGCCTATTCGGAATTGCTGTTCATTCCCGAACTTTGGCCGGATTTCACGCGCGAAACATTCCTTGCCGCCATCGAAAAATATGCCAGCCGCGAACGCCGTTTCGGCGGCCTCTCGCAACCGACGCTGGCGGTCGGCTCCTGATGCAGGCAGAACTCAAGCTACGCATCGCCTCCGGAGTAGTGCTTGCGGCGGTCGCTCTTGGCGCGACCTGGGCGGGGGGGCTTGCCTTTCAGATCCTCGCCGTCGCGATCGGATCGCTGGTCTATTACGAGTGGTCGACCATCACCAGGCTCGGTGAAAGCGACTTTCAGGGAAATGCGTTCGGGTGGCTTTCTCAGGTCGTGATCGCAATCCTCGTCCTGTCCGACTATATCCATCTCAGCCTGCCGGTCCTTGCCGCCTGTTCGGTTCTCGCCGGGCTTTGGGTGTCGGCCCGCAAGACGAGCTGGTGGCTGCCGGGCGGCATAGTCTATGCGGGTTTGACGGCGGTTTCGCTCGCGGCGATCCGCGGCGCCGATTATCTCGGCCTGGTGGCGATGTTGTTCGTGTTCGCCGTCGTTTGGGGGACGGATATCTTCGCCTATTTTACCGGCAGGGCGATCGGTGGGCCGAAGCTGGCGCCGGCCATCTCGCCTGGAAAAACCTGGTCGGGAGCGCTGGGCGGGACGATCTGCGGCGTCCTAGCGGGCGTTGCCGTCTTCATGGCTCATTTCTCCCTGCAGGATTTGCGCATTCCGATCATCGCGCTCGTGCTGTCCGTCGCCAGCCAGATCGGGGACCTGTTCGAGTCGTTCATTAAGCGTCGTTTCGGCGTCAAGGATTCGAGCCAGCTTATTCCGGGACATGGCGGGGTCATGGATCGGGTCGACGGATTGATATTCGCCTGTGTCGCCGCGCTGGTTCTGGTGTTGGCCCAGATCCTGTCTGCCGGCGGGCGCGCCGTCGCCTTCGGTTCGGTTCTCTTGGGGCTTTGAGGCCCGCTGTTTAATCCCTTACGGCGCCGCGCGTCCGATCGGACGCGCAAAGGTCGCCGTAACACTTTGAGTTGCTGCATGATTTTGTCCTAAAATCGATTCCGATTTAAGGAATCATGCAGTAGGTCGAATTTGAATTGAGGGTAGATTATATAAGGATGCAACATGTGACAGCGGCAGCCGCGCATCTCCAGGACGCGCGACGTTGCGGCAGCGGATGCGTTAGGAAATGCCAATGAGCCTTCTGCTTGAAAACCTGCAATACGCTATACCCACCTTCCTGTTCCTGCTGACCCTCTTGGTGTTCGTTCATGAGCTGGGACACTATCTGGTGGGCCGCTGGTCCGGTATCCGTATTCTCGCCTTTTCCGTCGGCTTCGGACCGGAGCTCTTCGGCTGGACCGATCGTCGCGGCACCAGATGGAAATTCTGCGCGATTCCGCTCGGCGGCTATGTGAAATTCTTCGGCGACGACGATGCAGCGAGCACGCCCGACTATCGGCGTCTCGAGTCGATCGCGCCGGAAGATCGGGCTCGCACGTTCCTGGGAGCGAAGCTTTGGAAAAGGGCTGCGACCGTCGCCGCCGGACCAATTGCCAATTTCGTGCTGGCGATTGCGATATTTGCTGTTCTCTTTTCCGTCTACGGGCGGGCTGTTGCCGATCCGGTCGTGGCTTTGGTGGCGCCGGGCGGCGCGGCAGAGAAGGCAGGCGTCAAGCTGGGGGACCGGCTTGTTGCAATCGACGGAACGCCGATTGTCACCTTTGACGACGTGCGACGTTACGTCAGTGTCCGCCCGGAACTGCCAATCACGGTGCGCGTCGAGCGCGATGGCTCGCCGATTGACCTGCGGATGGTGCCGCAACGCACCGAATCCGTCGACCCGTTGGGCAACAAGGTGGAAGAGGGCAAGATCGGCATCGGAACCAATCAGGAGGTCGGGAACTTCCGAATCGAGACCTACGGGCCGCTGGAAGCCGTCGGGCAGGGAGCTCTGCAAAGCTGGCGTATCGTCACCGGCACGTTCGATTACCTGTCGAATCTGGTCGTTGGTCGGATGAAGGCCGATCAGGTGGGCGGACCGATCCGTATTGCCCAGATTTCCGGGCAGATGGCCAAGCTTGGCATTGCCGAAGTGCTGAATTTCGCAGCCGTTCTCTCGGTTTCTATAGGATTGCTTAACCTCATGCCCGTGCCCGTGCTTGATGGCGGTCACCTCATGTTCTATGCGGTGGAGGCGTTGCGCGGCAAACCGGTCGGGCCCGCGGCACAGGATATCGCTTTCCGCATCGGATTTGCGATGGTGCTGATGCTTACGGTCTTCGCGGCGTGGAACGACATCAACTGGCTTTTCGGCTGAACGGGATCCCGAAGACGTGAGGCGTTGTCTCTGCAGCGCCGCGCGTCTTATCAGACACGCAAAGGACGCTGAAGCACTTTGAATTGCTGCATCTTTCCTTAAATCGGCTGCGATTTGAGGACGTGTTGCGGCGCCCCTTTGCTCTTGTTGCTCTCCAGGTCCTTGGAGGGCGGAACAACCTTTCGGATATTGTGAACGAGTGCCGCGCAATGGCTTGCGCGGCAACGATTTGTTTACGATAAGTCGAATCCGTAGTGGCGGTTAAGCCACGGTTCGAATTGAAGTAAACAGAATTTAACTAGCTGGCTTGCTTGTATGGCAAAAGCGGGTAAAACGGCAACCGTGACCGGAGTCGGTACGAAATTGCCCCGGGACGTTGGGAAAAGGTAAGATTTTAACATGAAAGCTGGTTCAAGGTTTTTGAACGCGGTGTCGGCGTTTGCGCTGTCAGCAAGCATGGTTGCCACGGGTACCGGTGTTGGGGTGCTCGCAGGCACGTCCGTCGCACAAGCCGCGGTCATCAATCGGGTTGAAGTGCGGGGCGCAACGCGCGTAAGCGCGGACACCGTGCGCGCGAACATAACGATTGTCCCGGGTAAGAACTTCAGCAACGCCGATATCGATGCTTCGGTGAAGCGCCTTTATGCCACTGGTTATTTCTCCGACGTGAGCATCAATGTCGCCGGCGGCACGCTCGTTGTCACGGTTAGCGAAAACCAGCTCGTCAACCAGGTCGTCTTCAACGGTAACCGCAAGATCAAGGACGATAAGCTCCAGGGTTTGGTGCGGACTCAGCCGCTCGGTCCTTACAGTGAGGCAACCGTCGAAAGCGATATTCAGGCTATCAAGGGCGCCTATGCCGCGATTGGCCGCAGTGACGTTACTGTCACGACGCAAGTCGTGCCGATTGCCGAAGGCCGCGTGAACATTGCCTTCGTGATCAACGAAGGCGAGCGCACGAAGATTTCGCAGATCAACTTCGTCGGCAACGAAGCTTACAGCGACGGCCGGCTGCAGTCGGTGATCGCGACCAAGGAATCGGGCATTTTCTCGTTCCTGACGCGCAAGGACGTCTACAATCCGGACAAGCTGCGCGCCGACGAAGAGCTGCTCCGTCAGTTCTACTACAACCGCGGCTATGCCGACTTCCAGGTGATCTCGTCCGACGCGACGCTGAATGAAGAGACCAATGAGTACACGGTGACGATCACCGTCGAAGAAGGTCCGCGTTACGACTTCGGTGCAGTCAATGTCGAATCGACCGTTGAAGGTGTCGACGCCGAGGAGTTGAGGGGCCTGATCCAGAGCCGGGAAGGCTCCGTCTATAAGGCGAAGGATGTTCAGGACACGATGAGCGAAATTTCGAAGCGTGTTGCTTCGGAGGGCTATCCGTTCGCTCGCGTCACGCCGCGTGGCAACCGCGACCTTGCCAATCACACGATCGCCGTCGACTATCTGGTCGACCAGGGCGAGCGCGCCTACGTCGAGCGCATTGAGATCCGTGGCAACACGCGCACGCGCGACTACGTTATTCGCCGCGAGTTCGACGTCGGGGAAGGCGATGCCTTCAACCAGGAAATGATCGCTCGCGCCAAGCGCCGACTCGAGGCCCTCGGCTATTTCTCGAGCGTGAATATCTCGACGCAGCCGGGCAGTGCTGCGGACCGTGTCGTGATCGTTGTCGACGTACAGGACCAGTCGACCGGTTCGTTCGGTATCGGTGCCGGTTATTCCGCCGGCAGCGGCGGTGGCTTCCTTGTCGAGGCTTCGATCGAGGAAAAGAACTTCCTTGGTCGCGGACAATATATCCGCCTTGCCGCCGGCAAGGGTGAAGACAGCCAGACTTACAACGTGTCGTTTACCGAGCCTTATTTCCTCGGTTACCGTCTGGCCGCCGGTTTCGATCTCTTCAAGAACGAAAACGACTTTGACGACGATCACTACAGCTACAACGATCAGGGCTTCAGCCTGCGCGTGACTGCGCCGATCACCGAGGCCCTGTCGACAACGCTGCGGTATAACTACACGGAGTTCGAATACTTCGGCGACAAGGACGAGTTGTCGACTCCTTATGACCGTGCGATCAACGGCAGCCCGTGGACCCGCTCGTCGGTCTCTCAGTCGATCACCTACAACACGCTGGATGACGCTCAGCTTCCGCATGAGGGCATCCTCGCCTCGGTCACGCAGGAATTCGCCGGCCTTGGTGGCACGTCCGATTTCTATAAGCTGACGGGTAAGGCCAAGTGGTATTACACGCTGAACGACGAGGCGGACATCATCGCGTCGCTCGGCGGAAGTGCAGGTCACTTGTTCAAGACGTCCGGTTCGATGGAGGTCTTCGACCAATTCCAGCTGGGTAGCAACGATATCCGCGGCTTTGAGCGCAACGGCCTCGGTCCGCGCGTCAACAACGGCGACGCTCTCGGTGGTACGACCTACTTTACGGCCTCTGCGGAAGCGTCGTTTCCGCTGCCTGGTATCCCGCGTGATAGCGGCTTCCGCGGTGCGCTCTTCGTCGATGCCGGCACGCTTTATGGCAACGATGTCGCCGTTGGCCCCGGAGAGTCCGTCCGTGGTGAAGATGCATCGTTGCGCGCTTCCGTCGGCGTCAGCTTGATCTGGGCATCGCCCTTCGGGCCGCTGCGTGTGGACTACGCCGTGCCGGTTGCGAAGGAAGATTTCGACGAAATCCAGAACTTCAAGTTCGGCATTAACTCGTCGTTCTGATAAAGAGCAGTCCAGAACTGCTGTCCAAAATCGTTCTGGAGTGTCTATGGAACAGAACTGGTTTTTTCCGCCCCATCAAGGGATTCGCTTGGGTGACCTGGCGAATCAAATTGGGGCGGAGTTGTCGGATGCCGCTGCGGCGGATCGTTTGATCCACGCGGTTGCACCGGTTTATCGCGCCAAATCGGGCGATGTTTGCTACATGCTCTCGCGTAAGAACCGCGACGAGCTGAACGATTGTCATGCCTCGGCAATCATTTGCGACAAGGCGATTTCTTCGATCGTTCCGGATAACATCCCGGTTCTCCTGACCGCGAAGCCGCATACGGCCTTCGCTCTCGCGGGCGCTCTGCTTCATGAAATGGCCATGCGCCCATCCTACAACACAAGCGAGCGGGGCGTTGCTGCGGGTGCGTTTGTCGATCCGACAGCCCGGCTCGAGGCGGGTGTGGAAATTGAGCCGATGGCGGTGATCGGTGCCGGCGCCGAGATCGGCAGCGGAACGCGGATCGCCGCGGGAGCCGTCATCGGGCCGAATGTGCGAATCGGCCGTGAGTGCACGATTTCCGCCGGGGCCAGCATTCTTTGTGCGCTGATCGGCAACAACGTCATCATCCATCCTGGCACCCGCATTGGTCAGGACGGCTTTGGCTACGCGCCCGGCCCGCGGGGCGGAATGATCAAGATCGTTCAGGTTGGTCGCGTGATCATCCAGGATCACGTCGAGATCGGCGCGAACACGACGATCGATCGCGGCACCATGGACGATACCGTGATCGGCGAAGGCACGAAGATCGACAACCTTGTCCAGATCGGGCACAACGTCCGCATCGGTCGCTATTGCGGCATCGTCAGCCAGGTCGGCATCGCCGGTAGCACGAAGATTGGCGACGGCGTGATGATCGGCGGCGGAACCGGCGTCAATGGCCATATCACGATCGGAGATGGCGTGCAGATCGCCGCGATGAGCGGTGTGGCGAGCGACGTGCCGGCCGGAGAGCGTTACGGCGGCATTCCCGCTCGCCCGATGCGGGATTTTCTGCGCGACATCGCCGAGATGGCGATGCGTGCCAGCGAAAGACAGAAAAACAAGGGTGGCAAGGATGAATGAGGCTGCAACGGTACTCGGCACGGCGGATATTCAGGAAATCCTGACGCTTCTTCCCCATCGTTACCCATTCCTGCTTGTCGATCGTATCATCGCAATCGACTCCGACAACTCGGCGATCGGGATCAAGAACGTGACGGCGAACGAACCGCATTTCACGGGACATTTTCCGGAAAAGCCGATCATGCCGGGCGTGTTGCTGATCGAAGGCATGGCGCAGACCGCCGGCGCCATCTGCGCCCGCAAGACCGGGATTGGTGACAACCTCGTCTACTTCATGACTATCGACAATGCCCGCTTTCGCAAGCCTGTCGTGCCGGGAGACCGGGTGGAATTCCATGTCGTGAAACAGAAGCAACGCGGCAATATCTGGAAGTTTCACTGTGATGCAAAAGTTGACGGGCAACTTGTCGCGGAAGCTGATATCGGCGCGATGATTGTCAGCAAGGAAGACGCCTGAAAATGATTGCATCGACTGCGAAGATCCACCCGTCGTCCGTCATCGAAGATGGGGCGGTGATCGGAGAGAACGCGAAGGTCGGTCCGTTTTGTCATGTCGGGCCGAACGTCGTTCTGGGGGAAGACGTCGAACTCCTGAGCCACGTCGTCGTCATCGGGCGCACGACGGTCGGCAAGGGGACGAAGATCTTCCCGTCCGCCGTCATTGGTGGTGACTCGCAAAGCGTGCATCACAGCGCCCTGAACACGACGCTGGTCATCGGCGACAACTGCACCATCCGCGAAGGTGTGACGATGAACACGGGCACCGTCGAGCACGGCGGCACCACCGTCATCGGCAACAACAACCTGTTTCTTGCCAATTCCCACGTTGCGCACGATTGCCGGCTCGGAAACAATATTATCCTGTCCAACAACGTGATGCTGGCAGGACACGTGATCGTTGGCGACCGCGCCATTCTCGGCGGTGGATCGGCGGTCCACCAGTTCACGCGTATTGGCAGGCAGGCGTTTATCGGCGGGCTCTCGGCCGTCAGCTACGATGTCATTCCTTATGGCATGCTCAACGGCAATCCGGGCGTTTTGAGCGGTCTCAATGTCGTCGGCATGACCCGGGCTGGCATCGACCGCGCGACGATCCATGCGGTGCGGCGGGCGTACAAGCAGATTTTCGAGGGACCGGAATCGATCCGCGCCAATGCTGCGGCAGTCCGGCAGGAGTATCTCGATTGTGCACCGGCGCTTGAGATCCTCGATTTCATTGCCGCGGAGAGTGATCGCGCGCTGTCGTCGCCGAACCGCGGCAACAGAGGTTGACTGCGGTGGTAGCCCGCACCCTGCCGGCTACAGGGGGCAGGTTGGCGATCATTGCCGGCGCAGGTGCCCTGCCGCATCACGTGGCGGAGGCCGCGCGGCGACAGGGCGAAGACCCTTTCATCATTGCGCTGTCACGCGAAGCGGACGCCGACTGGACAGGGTTCGACCACACCGTTCTGGCCATCGGCGATTTTGCCGGGATCAGCCGAACCTTCGAGAAAGAGGGCATCGACCGCGTTGTGCTCTCCGGCGGGGTTCGGCGTCGACCGGAATGGCGTGATATCCGCCCCACGCTAAGGACACTTGCCACGGTCCCGAGCGTGCTTCGGACTCTGATGTCCGGTGGTGACGATGCGGTCTTGCGAATGGCGATGGATCTCATCGAAGCGAGTGGCGCCCGCGTCATCGGCGCACAGGATGTCGTGCCTAACCTTCTTGCAGACACCGGCCCGCTTGGAGCCCATGTGCCGACGGATGACGATCTGCTTGAGATACAAGCTGCGATCACCACTGCCAACGCACTGGGAGCGCTCGACGTCGGGCAGGGCGCTGTCGCTGTCGGCGGCAGGGTGATCGCGCTTGAGGGTGCTGAGGGCACCGATGCGATGCTGGCTCGCGTTGCCGCGCTGAAGGTGGAGGGGCGGGTCTCGACCCGCCGTCGGGGGGTTCTCGTCAAGCTTTGCAAGCCGCAGCAGGATCAACGCGCGGATCTACCCTCTATCGGTCCTTCCACGGTCGCGGGGGCCGAGGCGGCGGGCCTTGCAGGCATCGCGGTCGAAGCGGGCCGAGCGCTTGTTCTCGAGCGTTCGCAACTCGTCGAGAAAGCCGACAAAAGTGGCCTGTTCATCCTGGGTGTCGAGCGTGGGGGCTAGAGCGGGATGAGGAAAAGTGTGTTCGGTTTTCCGCCTGCATCCCGCCCTAACTCTTTAGGATCGATCACGATGATTCTGGGTCGATTCGACCCAAGATCATCGTGATCAAGGAGCCGGCGATGACGGGCAAGGGCTATAGACTGGCCGTAATAGCCGGGGAAGTCTCCGGAGACCTGCTCGGTGCCGATCTGGTGCGCGCGCTTCGCCCACGCCTTGAAGGCTCGCTTGAACTCGTCGGTGTCGGTGGCGAGGCGCTTGAAGCCGAAGGGCTGACATCGCTGTTCGACTACTCCGAATTGTCGATCATGGGCTTTTCGCAGGTGCTCGCGCGTTTGCCGAAGCTCATCCTGCGCATCCGCCAGACAGCACGCGCTATCATCGCGGCTCGGCCGGATGCATTGCTGATCATCGACAGCCCGGATTTCACTCATCGTGTGGCGCGGCGTGTTCGCAACGCGCTACCACATCTGCCGGTAATCAATTACGTCTGCCCGAGCGTCTGGGCGTGGAAGCCGGAGCGCGCGCCGCGCATGCGTGCCTACGTCGATCACGTGCTTGCGGTTCTGCCGTTCGAGCCGGAGGTGATGCGCGCGCTCGACGGCCCGCTGACCACCTATGTCGGGCACCGCCTTGCATCCGACATCAATGTCTTGTCGGTTCGTGCCCGCCAGCGCGAAAAACAGCGAGCGGAACGGCCGCAGGGGCCTGCGACCTGTCTCCTGCTTCCGGGGTCGCGCGGGAGCGAAGTCAGCCGCCTATTGCCGATCTTTGGCGACACCGTCGAGGAACTGGCGGCGCGCCATCCAGGCACGCGCTTTCTGCTGCCAACTGTTCCCCGGCAGGAGCGGCGCGTAAGGGAACTGACGGCATCGTGGAAGGTGCAGCCCGAAATATCGGTTGCGACGGACCGGAAGTGGGAGGCCTTTGAAAAGGCCGATGCCGCGCTTGCCGCTTCCGGAACGGTCATTCTCGAGCTGGCACTTGCGGGTATTCCCGTCGTTTCAACCTACAGAGCCGATTGGCTCGTCAGCTTTTTGCACTCTCGGATTCGGATATGGACGGCGGCGCTTCCAAACCTGATCGCCGATTTTCCCGTCGTACCGGAATATTTCAACAAGATGATCCGGCCGGCGGCGCTGACGCGTTGGTTCGAGCGGCTTTCGAGCGACACGCCACAACGCCGTGCCATGCTTGACGGTTTTGCCGTCGTGCAGGAGCGCATGGCTACCGACCGACCGCCCGGCGACAAGGCCGCGGAAATCGTCTTCGATTATCTCCAAAGAAAAAAGCCCGACCATCTCTGACCGGGCCGCTTGACTTAAAGCGATATCCGCTCAGCGCTTCGAGACGGGGATGTAGTCGCGCTGCGGTGCACCGACATAGAGCTGACGCGGGCGACCGATGCGCTGTTCCGGATCCTCGATCATCTCGTTCCACTGCGCGATCCAGCCGACGGTACGGGCGAGCGCAAAGAGCACCGTGAACATGGTGGTGGGGAAGCCCAGCGCCTTCAGCGTGATGCCGGAGTAGAAGTCGATGTTCGGATAGAGCTTCTTTTCAATGAAATATTCGTCGGTGAGCGCAATGCGCTCGAGTTCCATCGCCACTTCGAGCAGCGGATCGTCCTTGTGGCCGAGCTCCGCGAGAACCTCATGCGTGGTCTTCTGCATGATCTTCGCGCGCGGATCGTAGTGCTTGTAGACGCGATGGCCGAAGCCCATCAGGCGGAACGGGTCGTTCTTGTCCTTGGCCTTGGCGATATATTCCGGGATGCGGTCGACCGTGCCGATTTCGGCGAGCATGTTGAGCGCCGCCTCGTTGGCGCCGCCATGCGCCGGTCCCCAGAGGCAGGCGATGCCGGCCGCGATGCAGGCAAACGGATTTGCGCCCGACGAGCCGGCGAGGCGGACGGTCGAGGTCGATGCATTCTGCTCGTGATCGGCGTGCAGGATGAAGATCCGATCCATCGCGCGGGCGAGAACCGGGTTCACTACATATTCCTCGCAGGGAACGGCAAAGCACATGCGCAGGAAGTTCGACGCGTAGTCGAGGTCGTTCTTCGGGTAAACGAACGGCTGGCCGACGTGATATTTGTAAGCCATCGCCGCAATCGTCGGCATCTTTGCGATCATGCGCAGCGACGCGACCATGCGCTGGTGCGGATCAGTGATGTCCGTCGAGTCATGATAGAAGGCCGACAGCGCACCGACGCAGCCGCACATGACGGCCATCGGGTGGGCGTCGCGGCGGAAACCGGTGAAGAAACGCGACATCTGTTCGTGCACCATCGTGTGGTGGGTCACGCGATAGTCGAAATCGTCCTTCTGAGCCTTGGTCGGCAGTTCACCGTAAAGGAGCAGATAGCACACTTCGAGGAAGTCGCCGTGTTCGGCCAGTTGCTCGATCGGATAGCCGCGATGGAGCAGCACGCCCTCGTCACCGTCGATATAGGTGATCTTGGATTCACACGACGCCGTCGACGTAAAGCCGGGATCGTAAGTGAACATCTTCGTCTGCTTGTAGAGCGATCCGATATCGACGACGGCCGGCCCGATGGATCCCGATCGCACTGGCAGTTCCGCCGATTTTCCATCGAATGTTACAACCGCGCTTTTTTCACTCATGGGAGCCTCCGTCTTATGGCAACGTGGCATAGCAAAATGCCACGAAATTGAACGTTGCGAATTTGCTATATGATTTATTTTCGACTGCCAAGCTGTACGAAAGGCAAATTGGTGCGATGCGAAAATGTGCATATGGCGACGCAATAATCGCATGTTATGGGCAGATGTCCAATCAGATCAATGATCGTTAATCTGATAATGCGGTACCATTCCATATAGCTCTGCTTATTTTTTGTGCAGCTTATCTTGCGGTTGCAATGTGGGTACGTTGGTTGCAGGATCGGCCGACAGCCGCAGAGGGGCAGAGCGGACGGGAATGGGGACGGAAGAGCGAGGACCGACGACGCGCGATGCGATGCATCGTGGATCGCCTTTCATCGGCAGCCAAGTCGCCGTTCATGCCGCCGATGTGCCGGCAATGCTGGCCGGTCGCCGGCTGTCACCAGCACCGAATGGTTTAGCGCTGGGCTATAGGATCCCTGCGGCTGCCGCTTCGATCGTCCGACGATTGCGCGCTGCCGCGGAGGAGGAAGCCGATTTTGGGCACACCTTCGTACTAATCCCTGTGCTTCTGGCGCTCGGCTCCCTCGTTTGGTTCGCGCTGGCGTATGATGTCGGAATTGCCAAACTTGCACCGCTGCTTTGCGTTTTCGGCATAGCGGCACTCCTGTGTCGAGGTCGTTTCGCGCCTTGGCGACCGATCGCGATCGTGCCGTTCATCTTCGTTGCCGGCATGTTGCTGGCAGCGGTGGAGACCGCGCGCCTCGGCACGGTCATTCTCGATGGCCCGGTGACGACGAGCATTCGCGGAAGCGTGTTGTCGCGCGAGCAGGATGATAGGGGGCGTTGGCGATATCTGGTCGAGATCAAGGAAACGTCCGTGCCGCGGCTGCGCAGACCGCCCTCCAAGGCAACACTGCTGGCGCGAAGTCAGCACGAAGGGTTTCCGGTCGGGGCGACCATCGAGGGAAAAGCGCGCCTTTCCCCGCCTTCGGGACCCGCGCTGCCCGGCTTGAACGATTTTGCCTTCGACGCCTTCTTCAAGGGCGTTGGAGCGGTCGGATTCTTCTACGGTGTTCCACGACAGATGCCAGATGCGCATGTTGCCGCTCGCACCGATACGTCCCTGTTGGCGCAAGGCAAGGCTTTTCTTGCTGGTGTGCGCGAAGCCGTTGGAGGCAGGATCCGGACGGTGGTCGGCGGTGATACGGGTGCGATTGCGGCGGCGCTCGTCACCTCCGAAGAACGAGCCATCAGCCGCGATACGGTCGAAACGCTGCGCGCCGCCGGCCTGTCGCATGTTCTGGCTATTTCGGGGCTGAACATGGTCCTGGCGGCGGGGACCTTTCTTGTTGGAGCGCGGACGCTGCTAAGTCTGGTTCCGGGCCTGGCCGAAAGGTTGCCGGTCAAGAAGATCGCCGCAGCGGGGGCCCTGGTGATGGTCCTGCTCTATATCCTGATCGCTGGTGGTGCAGTCTCGGCGCTTCGCTCCTGGATCATGATCTCCATCATGCTTGTAGCCGTCTTTTTCGACCGCGTTTCGATCAGCCTGCGGAATGTCGCTCTAGCGGCAATCATATCATCGCCTGGACACCGTCGGCAGTGGCCGGGCCGGGGTTCCAGATGTCTTTCGCCGCCACGCTGGCGCTGGTGGCTGGCTACGCCCGCTGGCGCGAGCATCGAATGCGGGAACGTGAGAGAGTAACCGGCGGCCACCGCTGGGAGTCGGCCTCGAACTTTGCCATAGGCAGCGTCGCCACGTCTCTCATCGGCGGCTTGGCGACGGCAGTCTATGCTGCCGCCCATTTTCATCGGCTGCCGGCCTATGGATTGATTGCCAACGTCCTCGCCACGCCATTGATAAGCATCCTCATCATGCCGTTCGGATTGTTCGCCATGCTGCTTATGCCATTCGGGCTTGAATATTATCCCCTGGTGGTGATGGGGCAGGGGCTGGATTGGATGCTCGCGGTGGCGCGCTACGTAGCTTCGTTCGATGGCGAGTGGGTGACGGGGCGGGTGGGCGCGACCGGTTTTGCCCTGGGGGCGTTCGGCGGCATCGTGCTGTGTGTGCTTCGAACGCGGCTGGCGCTCTTTGGTGCGGTATTGATGGTGTTCGGCGGCACGGCGATCGCCTGGGAGCGCCAGGCCCAACGTCCCTCGGTCGTGATATCGGAAGATGGCCAGTTGGTTGGGCTGATCGCCGAAGGCGCCATCGGCACCAACCGACCCAAGCCTCCGGGCTTTATCTTCTCGCAATGGCAACGGGCGCTTGCTGTTCCCAATCATGTTGCGCCTGTCGTCGAGAGTGCCTCGGCTACAGCGGCAAAAACGGCAGTGCGCGACCCAACAGCAAGCGCGGCGAAAGTGGCTGAGATCCTACCATCCGTGAAAGCAGGCGGCTTTATGTGCCGCAAAGGCGAATGGTGTGTCGGCCGCAGCCACGAGGGCTGGACCATCGTCATCGTCGACGCCCCCGAACTCTTTCCGTCCTTATGCGAGGCAGCAGACCTCGTCATCGCAGCCACCCGCCGGCCGTTGCCGGCCTGCAAATCGAGCCGCGCACTGATTGTGACCGCTGAGACTCTGCGGCGGAGCGGCGCGATCGAAATTTATGCCGATGAGACGGAGGTCGCAGCGCCGCCCCGTATGCGGATCGAGAAGTCGTTCGCCTCCACGGAGAGGCCATGGCAGCGTCATCGCCGGTATGACTGGCGCAGCAACGACTTCTCCCACGAGCAAGGCACTCTCTAGACCGACAGCGTCAGAGAATGCGATAAGGTCAATATTCTTGATTATTTTACTCCACAAATCCTTGCCATTCGGTCATAGTTCGTCGTAGAGAGCATGCGAAGGCAGGCTTGCTCGTCCCCGGGTTGCATCGCAGCCAGGCGGCAAGACAGGCGCACAATATGTGAGGAACGAGATGTCACACCGGACCCGGCCGCAATTGAATCTGTTGTTTGCGGCAACGCTCGCCATTTCACTTGTCGGAGCGGTTTCGACGGGCTTCGCCCAGGCGGTACGGCAAGATCCCCCCGCGGCAGTTGCCGGGCAAGCACAGGGCTCGGCAGCTGCCGTTACGGAACCGGCCGCCACCGGCGGCGAAGCGAGTGTCACGGCCGCGTCAGCGCTGCCTGCGTCTGTCGACGCCGCGGCGCCCGGGGCAAGCGCCAACCCGGTCCTTCCGCACGATCTTTCGCCGATCGGCATGTTTCTTGCCGCCGATATCGTCGTCAAGAGTGTGATGATTGGCCTGGCGATGGCATCCGTCGTCACCTGGGCGATGTTCCTTGTGAAGACGATAGAACTCGTCGGTGCAAAATCGCGGCTGAAGCGCGCCGTCCGAGTGCTCAGCGCTGCGGATGGCCTCGCCGAGGTCAAGGCCGGGCTCGACCGCAAGGCCGGCGTTGCTGCGGAAATGGTCTCGGCAGCGGTCGACGAAATGGCCCGTTCAGAGGCGGTTCTGGATCATGCTCCCGCCACCGGCATCAAAGAGCGCGTGTCATCGCTACTCGGCCGTATCGAGATTCGTGCCGGCAAGCAGATGAGCGGCGGCACCGGCATACTGGCTTCGATCGGTTCAGTTGGTCCCTTCGTCGGGCTGTTCGGTACGGTTTGGGGGATCATGAATTCGTTTATCGGCATCAGTAAAGCGCAGACGACCAACCTTGCGATCGTCGCGCCCGGTATTGCCGAGGCTTTGCTGGCAACGGCTATCGGTCTTGTCGCGGCCATTCCCGCGGTGGTGATTTACAACTACTTCGCGCGGTCGGTGGGCGGCTACAAGCTCATCCTGGCGGATGCGGCGGCAGCGGTGGAGCGATTGGTGAGCCGCGACCTCGACCATCGACATGTGCGCAAGGCGCAGCCGCAGAGGCGCGATGGCTATGTCGATGCTTCGATAACCAGGATCGGATAAGGCGATGGCGGGAAGGATTTCCGAAAGCGGTGGCGATCTCGACGAGAATAGCGAGATCAACGTGACGCCCTTCATCGACGTCATGCTCGTCCTGCTGATTATCTTCATGGTTGCTGCACCCTTGGCGACCGTCGACATGAAGGTCGACCTGCCGCAATCCGTGGCCAAGCCAGCGCCAAGAGACGACAAGCCGGTTTTCGTGACGTTGAAGGCAGACTTGACGCTGGCGATCGGCAACGAGGAAACGGCCCGCGAAAGCTTCGTTTCGGAACTCAATCGGATAACGAGCGGGAGCACGGAAACGCGCGTTCTCCTGCGCGCGGATCGCTTGGTCGACTACGGCGAACTGATGACGGTTATGAATCTCATTCAAGGTGCCGGCTACAGCAAGATCGCTCTTGTCGGTCTCGAGGCGGCGCCCGGGCGCTAGGGCATCCCGCTTTCTCTAGCCACCCGCAGCCCTTGGCTTCAAGATTTGTCGCGACGCTTCGAGGGACTGCCTGTCTTACTGAAATCGAATCTTTGAGCGATCCGCTCCGAGTGGTCGGCCGATCACGGGGCACGTCGCTACGCTCGTCGTCATGGAGGTGCTGCGGCTCTTGTCATGAGCTGTTGCCATCCTTCCCTTTTTGCTCGCCGAAATGTCGCTGTCGCTTGAAACCGGCGGTGCGCCGATTTATGAGCTTAGCAACGGGCTGCGCATCGGCAGCCAGATGCAAGATCGCGCGGATTTTCCGGACACCGGCGCCGCGCCTATCCGGGACACGAGGGCAGTACCATGAACTTCGAAGCAGCGCGCATTAAGATGGTCGACAATCAGGTCCGGACCACCGATGTGAACTCTCATTCGGTGCTGTCCGCCTTCCTTTCTGTTCCTCGCGAGGAGTTCGTGCCCGCAAAATTAAAGGAACTGGCCTATATCGATGCCGACATCGAACTCGTTGGCGGCGCCGAGCCGCGCTATCTGATGGAGCCATCGCCGCTCGCGAAGCTGTTGCAACTCGCCGGAATTTCCAAGTCCGACGTCGTGCTCGAGATTGGTTGCGGGACGGGTTATGCCTCAGCATTGCTATCCCTGATTGCCGGCTCTGTCGTCGCACTGGAAAGCGACGAGGGGCTGGCTGCTACGGCGACTGCGACGCTCGCGCGCCTCGGCTATGACAATATTGCAGTGGTGACCGGCAACCTTGCCGAAGGCTACGCCGCGGAATCTCCCTATGACGTGATTTTCATCAACGGCGCTGTGGAAACGATACCGGCGGGCCTTTTCGGGCAACTGCGCGACGGCGGGCGCCTCGTGGCGGTTGAAGGATTTAGTAACGCATCTCGTGCGAAAGTTTATGTGCGCGGATTCGGCAGGATCTCGGAACGGTCGGACTTCAACACGGCCGTCAAGCCTCTTCCCGGATTTCGCCGCGAGCGTACTTTTGTTTTCTGAGGCACCTCATATTGGTGACGCTCAGCATAGAAGTGTTGTTACCAAAATCGCAATGTTGCCAATTGGCAACGTATTCTCTGTTTCTTTTTGAAATGGCTACTGCGAGCGTCAGTGGACAGTTGTCGCAAGACCGAATCCGGGTTTCAAAGAGCACAGGGGTAGTGATTTGCTCGCCGATGGGTGCACGAGCATGTCACCACGATAGTTATGCAGGTCGCCTGATGCGGACTTGCTGGTAATTGCGGGGCGGCCCAGCTGCCTTGGCTGATCGGAGGGAAGATGGTGTCGATTGTCCGCAAAGCAGCCTTGTGGGCGGCTGTCTCGACCAGTGTGCTGATTGCGCCGCACGCGGCGCTGGCAGAGACGATCGCCGGCGCAATGGCGAAGGCCTATGCGAACAACCCGGATCTCAATGCCGCACGCGCCGGCCTTCGCGCCACCGATGAAGGGGTTCCGATTGCCAAGTCCGGCTTCCGGCCTCAGGTTTCGGCCTCGGCGACCGGTACGCTAACCCGCACTGACATCGAGAAAACCGGCACTCGCGATCTTCACAGCGGGCAGGTTGGCATTAGCATTACCCAGATGATTTTTGACGGGTTCCAGACACTGAACAACGTCAGAGCTGCCGAATCGGACGTCTTTTCCAGCCGCGAAACGCTGAAGGCGAATGAAATCCAGATCCTTCTCGCGGCAGCGCAGGCCTATGCCAATATCGCTCGCGACCAGCAGGTCGTTTCGATTCGCAGGCAGAACCTCGCGTTCCTGAGGGAACAGCTGAACGCCTCGCAAGCTCGCCTCGAGGTGGGTGAAGGAACGCGGACCGATGTGAGCCAGGCGGAAGCCGAACTCGCCAATGCGCAGTCGTTGCTTGTGAGCGCGATCGCCCAACTCAAGCAAAGTGAAGCGGTCTACGTGCAGATTGTTGGCGCGACTCCGACGGGAATCAGGCAGCCGGCGCCGGCCAGCAAAAGCATGCCGAGATCCCTCGATCAGGCGGTGGCTACAGGCTTGCGGGAGAACCCGCAGATTCTGGCTGCGCAATATGCAGTCGATTCGGCAGGCTTCCAGGTGAAGTCGGCCGAAGGCACGATGCTGCCCGGCGTCGTTCTGCAGGGGGCGGTGACGCGTAATACCGGTAACGCCGGCAACGGTTTGGACGATACCACCGCAAGCGTGACGGCGCGGTTGGAAGTGCCGATCTATCAGGGCGGCGCTGAATACGGACAGATACGCCAGGCTAAGGAAATCCTGGGCCAGCAGCGGATCCTTGTCGATTCCGCACGGGCTTCGGTTCAGCAGACCGTCGTCTCGGCCTACGCTCAGCTTGATTCCGCGCTCGCCCGAATCACCGCCAGCCGGTCGCAGATTTCGGCCGCCAACCTGGCGCTCGAGGGCGTTATCGAAGAACGAAAGGTCGGGCAGCGCACGACGCTCGACGTGCTCGATTCGCAGCAGGACGTTCTGGACGCGCAAGAGGCGCTCGCCGGCGCGCAGCGCGACGCCGTCGTGGCGAGCTATTCGCTGCTCGCGGCCATGGGCCGGCTGACCGTCAAGACTCAAGGTCTCGCGGTTGCCGAATATCGCTCTGAAGAGCACTACGAAGCCGTCAAGGACAAGTGGTTCGGTCTGCGGACCGTCGATGGCCGCTGACCGCATGAACTACAGCGCCGCGCGTCTTATCAGACGCGCAAGGGACACTGCAGCGCTTTGAATTGCTGCCTGTTTTTATCCTTGAATCGGCTATGATTTAAGGAAGCATGCAGTAGGGGGGCAGACGGCATCTGCCCCAAAAAACAAATCTGTGCAAGAATCTCCATGGTTGATTCGTGACGTTTGTTTCGTCCGCGAACTCACCTAAGGTCTGTTTGAAATCGGCACATGGATGCTTTTCAAGCCCGTGTTTGGCCGCACCAAACGAGGATGGAAATGGCACAGCTCAATGTCGCGCGTGAACCTTCGATGGACGAGATTCTGGCGTCCATTCGCAAGATCATCGAGAACAACGAGCCAGGGCAGATAGGATCCTCTGTCCCGCAAGAGTTCGAAGACGAAGCCGATGACGACATCGAACTGACAATCGACTCGGAAATCCAGGCGGCCGCGTTCGGCGCATCCGAAGAACCTCGTCCTTCGTCAAGGACGCAGTCCTATGTGTCTGCGGCCGACGCAACCGGCAGTACGGCAGAAACACAGGCTTCGCCGCAACCGCCGCTTTCCCTCGCCGACGTGGCGGCAAGGGTGAGAGCCGCCTCCGAACGCCACGCAGTGAACTATGCTTCAAAGGATCACGTCGGCCCGGCCTCTGCGCCTCCGGTGCAGGATAATCCGGTAATTACCTCGCGGATGGCGGCGGTCTCTTCGCCTGCGACTCCGGTAAACGCGAGTGCGAGGAAGGCGGAAGACGAGCCTGTCGGGAATGTTGCCGCAGAGCGGATGGTTTCCGCGCCCAACGCGTCGTCACAGGCGACCGTTCGGGAAGAAGTGGCCGACACCGAAGAGACGCCGCTGGGCGCGATCGTGTCGCCGGTCGTCAGCCGCCAGGTGGCGCGCTCATTCGAAGACCTTGCCCATGCTGTCGAGCAGGGACCCAGGCGTTCCTTCGACGAGATTGCGGAAGCGATGCTTCGGCCAATGCTGCAGGAGTGGCTGGATGATAATCTGCCAACCTTGGTCGAGCGTTTGGTGCGCGAGGAAATCGAACGCGTCGCGCGCGGTCCTCGTCGCTGACGCGGGCTTCTGCGGAGAGCTACTGCGTGATTCCTTAATCGGAATCGATTTAAGGACAAAATCATGCAGCACTTCAAAGTGCTACAGCGACCTTAGCGCGTCCATAGGACGCGCAGCGCTGTAAAGTCGCGGGCGTGATCGCTTGCGGCTTTTTTGCCGTTTGTGTTGACTTGCGCCGGGCCTTCCGGTTTACAAAACGCTGACATCAATTTCCAAAAAAAACTGGCCGAAAAATGCTTGATAAGACCTACGATTCCGCAGCCGTCGACCCGCGTATCGCCAAGAAGTGGGACGAAGAAAACGCGTTTCGTGCTGGCGCCGGTGCAAAGCCCGGCGCCGACAGCTTCTGCATTGTGATTCCGCCGCCGAACGTGACGGGCTCGTTGCATATGGGCCATGCGCTGAACAACACGCTGCAGGACATCATGGTGCGTTTCGAGCGTATGCGCGGCAAGGATGTGCTTTGGCAGCCGGGCATGGATCACGCCGGCATTGCCACACAGATGGTCGTCGAGCGTCAACTCGCGCAGAGAAAACTGCCCGGTCGGCGTGAGATGGGGCGTGAGGCGTTCGTTGAAAAGGTTTGGGAGTGGAAAGCCGAATCCGGTGGTCTGATCTTCAACCAGTTGAAGCGGCTGGGGGCGTCGTGCGACTGGTCGCGCGAACGCTTTACCATGGACGACGGCTTGTCCGAGGCCGTAATCGAGGTCTTTGTCAGCCTCTATAAGGAAGGCCTGATCTATCGCGACAAACGCCTCGTCAACTGGGACCCGAAACTGCAGACGGCGATCTCGGATATCGAAGTCGAGCAAGTCGAGGTCAATGGCCATCTCTGGCATTTGCGGTACCCTCTGGAAGAGGGCGTTACATACCAGCATCCTGTGGCCTTCGATGACGACGGCAACGGGACGGAATGGGAGACCCGCGACTACCTGGTCGTTGCCACCACGCGTCCGGAGACGATGCTCGGCGATACCGGCGTCGCGGTCCATCCGGATGACGTCCGCTACAAGGGTATCGTCGGCAAGCACGTGATACTGCCGATCGTCGGGAGGCGGATTCCGATCGTGGCCGACGAATACCCCGATCCGGCGACTGGCACCGGCGCCGTCAAGATGACGCCGGCCCACGACTTCAACGACTTCGACGTCGGCAAGCGGAGAGGACTTCGCCAGGTCAATGTCCTGACTGCGGACGGGCGGATCACGATCCAGAATAACGAGGACTTCCTTGAAGACCTCGATCATCCGGCTGCGCTTCACGGCGCCTGGGATCAGCTCGAAGGCAAGGACCGTTTCGAGGCCCGTAGGCTGATCGTCGAGATCCTCGAAGAGGCGGGGCTTGTCGATCACATCGAGCCGCACAGGCACACCGTGCCGCATGGCGACCGCGGCGGGGTACCGATCGAGCCACGCCTGACCGAGCAATGGTATGTCGACGCCAAGACCTTGGCCAGGCCCGCGATCGCCGCGGTCAGGGAGGGCCGGACCAACTTCGTTCCGAAGAACTGGGAAAAGACCTATTTCGAATGGATGGAGAACATCCAGCCCTGGTGCATTTCACGCCAGCTCTGGTGGGGGCACCAGATACCCGCGTGGTACGGTCCCGACGGCCAGATCTTCGTGGAAAAGACCGAAGAAGAGGCGCTGCATGCCGCGATCCAGCATTATATCGCGCACGAAGGACCGATGAAGGCCTATGTCGAAGACCTTCTCGAAAACTTCAAGCCGGGCGAGATCCTCACGCGCGACGAGGACGTGCTGGACACTTGGTTCTCGTCCGCGCTCTGGCCGTTCTCGACGCTCGGATGGCCGAACGAAACGCCGGAACTCGAAAGATACTACCAGACGGATGTTCTGGTGACGGGCTTTGACATCATCTTCTTCTGGGTCGCGCGCATGATGATGATGGGCCTTCATTTCATGAAGGACGCCGACGGCACGCCCGTCGAGCCGTTCCACACCGTTTACGTTCACGCGCTCGTTCGCGACAAGAACGGCCAGAAGATGTCGAAGTCGAAAGGCAACGTCATCGATCCATTGGAACTGATGGACGAATATGGCGCCGACGCGCTGCGCTTCACCCTGGCGATCATGGCGGCGCAGGGGCGCGACGTGAAACTCGATCCGGCCCGCATTGCCGGCTACCGCAACTTCGGCACCAAGCTCTGGAATGCGACGCGCTTCGCCGAGATGAATGGCGTGACGAACAGCGAAGGGTTCATTCCAGAAGCCACGTCGCTGACCATCAACCGCTGGATTCTGACTGAGCTTTCGCGAACGATCCGCGACGTAACGGAGGCGATCGACGGGTACCGCTTCAACGAAGCGGCCGGCGGTCTCTATCGCTTTGTCTGGAACCAGTTCTGCGACTGGTACCTCGAACTCTTGAAGCCCGTTTTCAACGGCGAGGACCAAGAGGCCAAGCGCGAGTCTCAGGCCTGCGTCGCTTACGTGCTGGACGAGACCTACAAGCTCTTGCATCCGTTCATGCCGTTCATGACGGAGGAGCTTTGGGAGAAGACCGCTGGTCCCGGACGCGAGCGTGAGACGCTGCTGTGTCACGCGGAATGGCCGTCAGCCTTCTACGCGGATGATGCTGCCGCAGACGAAATCAACTGGTTGATCGATCTCGTCTCGGGCATTCGCTCGGTGCGCGCCGAAATGAACGTTCCGCCGGCAGCGACGGCGCCACTCGTGATCGTCGGCGCAAATGGGCTGACCAGCGAGCGCCTTGACCGGCATGCCTCGGCGATAAAGCGCCTTGCTAGAGTGGAGAGCATCGAGCATGCGGCAGTAGCGCCGCGCGGCAGCGCCCAGATCGTCATCGCCGAAGCGACAGCCTGCCTTCCGCTCGGCAGCCTTATCGACCTTTCAGCAGAGAAGATCCGGCTGGAGAAGGCAATCGCCAAGGTTGAGGTCGAGCGCGAGAGAATTCTCGGTAAGCTCGCCAACGAGAAATTTGTCGCCAACGCCAAGGCCGAGTTGGTCGAGGCAGAGCGCGAAAGGCTCGTGGAACTGGACCTGCAGAAGGATTCGCTTGGGGTCGCCCTCAGCCGCGTGTCGGAAGCGGGTTAAAGCAACAGGACGACGCATTCCATCTGGATTCGCGTCGCTTTGGTTCGAATGCTTGGAACAAATTGCAATCCGCGGTAGAAATGCCGCGGATTTTCTATTCCGCACCCAGGATATTCGAATCAGACGTTGATGCGACGCGACTGAGCGCGGCAATACACGCCTTAGTTTTACTCACTGCCTCCCCAAAGATGCTTGCGCCTGAACGGCGCAAAAAGCGAAATTGTTGTTCCGCGGTCACACCTCGCCGTAGAAGTGGAATATTTTTTTCAACTATACGGAATGATTGGCGCTCATTGGAAAACCGTTCCCCAATTCCGGAATTGTGTCTAGATCATGAAATTCTTACGTAAATCTGATGGTCTATCCGCCGGCTAATCCCGCGAGTCCGCGGTTTGCCATTTCATGCAATCGTGAGGATACTCCCCGCCAAGCGCGACAGGAGCTGGATTGTCGCACACTGAAAGTGCAGGGGAGGAGCTTAATGGCTCAAAGTGGAATGACGCGGGGCATTTTGGCGGTCGTCGCCGGAATGCTCGTGGTATCGGCTGCGCACGCTGGGGGGCTTGAGCGCAGCGGTTACAATATCGATTTGTTGTTCGACCCGTCGGATTATGCTGCCGAAGCAACGGCGACTTACGTCAATCCGCAGCGTGAACTGAAGAATGTCCGGGATACAAACCCCGCGCCTACAAATCCGTTAGCGGGGGAGTTTGGCGGAGGGAACCTGAATGGTCGTCCTAACAGCGTGGACGACACGGAAAGTTATTGGGCGCCCCGTATTGGTGTTAAGGCTGCTTTGGGTGACAGCATTGACTGTATGGCGGACTACTCGCAGCCTTGGGGCGCCCACACCAATCCCGGCCAGAACTGGGCCGGTGCCAACAACAACATCGAGACAAAGGTTGAAAGCGACAACTACGCGGCGACCTGCTCCTACAAGTGGGAGATGGGTCCCGGCTACGTTCGTGTGATTGGGGGCGCCTTCTATCAGGAGGTCGGAGGCTTTAAAGAGCGGCTTGTTCAGGATCCCGCGTTCTTGCCATTCGGCCTTTCGGGCGTTGGACGTCTCGAACTGGAGGACAACGGCTGGGGCTGGCGAACGGGCGTAGCCTACGAAATCCCCGAATATGCAATGCGGGCGAGCCTCGTCTATAACAGCGCTGTTGATCTCGACGATCTGACAGGCTTCATCGACCTCCGTCAGCTTGGCCTCACCAAGTACGATGTCAGCGGTTCCGCGTCGATGCCGGATTCGCTGGAACTTAAAGTGCAGTCCGGTATTGCTCCGGGGTGGTTGGCATTCGGCTCTGTCAAGTGGACCGATTGGAGCCAGTTGCAGGTTGTCAAGTTCTGTCCGGCTACTGTAACGGCGCTCACGCCATGCACGACCCTTGACCTCCTCTATCGCGATGGTTGGACGATCAGCGGCGGCATCGGGCACAAGTTCAACGATCAGTGGAGCGGGGCAGTCAGCCTGACCTGGGACCGTGGCACCAGCCACGGCTATGGCACCCAGACCGACACCTGGTTACTCGGCACAGGCGTTTCCTACACGCCCACCCAGAATGTCGAGGTTCGCCTTGCCGGAAGTGTCGGGATCTTGACCAGCGGCAGCTCAGGACCGGTTACGTTCGATGGACAGGTCATCGGCGATGACGTTTCCTATGACTTCGACAATGATTTCGTAGGCGCGATCTCAACATCGCTAAAGGTCAAGTTCTGACCCCATTGATTAGAGCGCTAAAGGCCCGGTTTTCACCGGGCCTTACTTTTATCAGCGCGGGTGTTTTCGGCTGACGGCATCACTTTTATGAGCGTTCATGAATGTGACGATTCAGCAACACATTTGCTGCTATGGTTTGCTAGGATCGTGGCCGGTTCAACTATGTCCATTTCCCGCCACAAAATGAGAGCAGCGATGATAGCCACAAATGTGCGATCGAGTGCAGTACCTGCGTTTTGAGGTGAATTGAGTTTGTGTGCTGTCAGGACATCCCGTCGAAATTGGCATCAAACGCCTTGCCGATCCGTGATCGGCGTTGGGGGAGGAGATGTGCGGGAAAATTTGGCGACAGATACGCATGGTCTTAGCCTTGCCAGGGATCTGTGAGCACTCGAATGGCAAGCAACCGTGCACAGATTGATGTTTGCAGCGGTGGTGAGTTCGGCGTTGCCGGCTGGAACGGAAGAAATTGATTGTGATGCTCGCGGGTGAATTCAAGTCGCTTAGGATTGCGGTGCTCGGTGTGTCGCTGGCGGTTGGTGCCTCCACCGCAGGGCCCGCTCGAGCGTTCGATCCGGGAGCGGGCGTTTCCAAGGAATCCGGCCCGTTCGCCCTCTTCAAGTTTGGCTTTTCCGCCTACAAGAACGGCAGAAAGGACGAGGCGGTCGAGGCTTATCGTTATGCCGCCGAAAAGGGACATACGGGATCGCGCTGGGCGCTCGCCAATATGTATGCCTATGGCGACGGGGTCACCGAGAACGATCTAGAGGCGTTCAAGATCTACAGCGAAATTGCCCAGCAGGGCGTCGAACCCGGGTCGGAAGACACGGGTTATTTTGTCAACGCGCTGATCTCGCTTGCCGGCTACTATCGGCGCGGCATTCCCGACAGCCCGGTGAAGGTGGACCTGGCACAGGCCCGGCAGTTGTATTTCCAGGCGGCGTCGACGTTCGGTGTCGCGGAGGCGCAATTTCAGCTGGCGCGCATGCTGCTTTCGGGCGAGGGCGGCACCGTCAATGTTCAACAGGCCAAGAAGTGGTTGAACCGCGCACGCAAGAATGGCCATGCCGGAGCCATGGGCGTGTTCGGAAACGTCATCTTTCAGGAAGGCCAGACCGTTCGTGGCCTTGCCTACATGACCGCGGCGCTTGACCAGTGTTCGCCGAAGGACAAGCCCTGGCTGCAGTCGATGCAGGAGCAGGCCTTCTCGCTGGCGACTGAAGACGATCGCCGCGTGGCGATCACCATGTCGCAGAACATGCACCTGCAGGCAGACGACGACTAGCCCCTGCGACTACGCCGCTTCGAAGGCGAATTCGCCTGCGACCGGCACGTGGTCGGACGGTTTTTCCCAGGAGCGCACGTGTTTTTCTATCGACGTGGACAAGAGCTTGTCGGCGGCCTCGGGCGACATCATCAGGTGATCGATGCGAATGCCGAAATTTTTCGGCCAGCATCCGGCCTGATAATCCCAGAATGAATAGAGCCGCACCTCGTCCGAGGTGGCGCGCACGGCGTCGGTGAATCCGAGATTGCGAAGACGCCGGAAAGCCGCTCGCGTTTCCGGCAGGAAGAGCGCATCGTTCTGCCAGACCTTGACGTCCCAGCAGTCGTGGGCTTCCGGAATGACATTGTAGTCGCCGGCGAGAATGAGCGGTTCTTCGAGCCTGAGCCTCTGCTCCGCGAAGGTCGCCAGACGCTGCATCCAACTCAGCTTGTAAGGGTATTTTTCGCTGTCGACGGGATTTCCGTTCGGCAGGTAGAGGCAACACACGCGGATCGCGCCGCCTTTGAGGGAGAAAACACCCTCTATGAAGCGTGCCTGCTCGTCCATCTCGTCTCCCGGCAGGCCGCGATTGACTTCGTCTGGCCGCATTTTCGAGAGCAGTGCGACGCCGTTGAAACCCTTCTGGCCGTGCGTTTCTACGTGGTAGCCGAGTGCTTCGATCTCACTCCTCGGAAACGCCTCGTCCACTGATTTGATTTCCTGCAGGCAGGCGATGTCCGGGTTTGATTCCTTGAGCCAGGCGACGAGGCCGTCGAGGCGCGCCTTGGCGCCGTTGATGTTCCAGGTGGCAATCTTCATGGGCCAGCATCGCCTTTCTTATACGTGAATCCTTGCGGACGATTCGTTGTAGCGGCTGCGAATTCTTTTGACAAATCCGATACCTGGGAACATCGGCGCCGCTCAAGGGAAACCATCGGGCGCGGCGCGATCTCGCTTTCCGCGCGCCGCATTTCTGCTGACGGTTGCAGGAATTGATTCCGCCCTGTCTGGCTCTATAGTCCCCGGCATGATCGCGTTCGTCGAAAACTACTGGCCGCATTTTCTGGCGCTGCTCTCCTTCGCCTTGGGCATACCGGCGATCGTCCACGCAGCGATGACCAAGGACGATGTACGCGCCGCCGCCGGCTGGGTCGGCGTCGTCCTCCTGTCGCCGGTGATAGGGGCGGTGGTCTACGCGGTTGCGGGCATCAATCGCATTCGCCGTACGTCCATCGGCCTGCAGCGCTCGTTGTTGCGCCCGAGAGGGGCAGATCAGTTCGGCCGTTACGACGTCACGCACGACGAAGTCGCCGTCCGCTTCGGACATCGCTTTGCTGCGATGAAGATGCTGGGGGACAGGGTCGCGCGGCACGCGATGTCGACCGGAAACCACATCACCATGTTGGAAGGCGGTGATACCGTCTATGCCGCAATGCTTGAGGAAATTGCCGGTGCGCGCCGCAGCATCCTCATTGAAAGCTACATCTTCGACAGGGATCCGATCGGCCTGCGCTTTGCCGATGCGCTCATTGCGGCGGCGAAGCGCAGCGTCAGCGTCAGGGTTTTGATCGATGCGGTCGGGGCGCGCTATTCGGTGCCGAGCGTCGTCAGCTATCTGAAGGAAGGCGGGGTACCGACCGCGGTATTCAACGGCAATATCATCATGGGGCTGCGGCTCCCCTATGCGAATCTCAGAACCCACCGGAAGATTCTGGTCATTGATGGCGTTGTCGCTTTCGCCGGCGGCATGAACATTCGCGCCGGCTTCACGACCGAAGTGGCGGGAAAGGCGGCCTCGTTCGACACGCATTTCCGTGTCACCGGACCGGTCGTTGCCGACGTTTTCCAGGTCGCCGCGGAGGATTGGCAATTTTCAAGCGGAGAGAGCCTTGAGGGCGATGAATGGAAGATCGGCGTGCCCGAGGAGATACCGGACACGCCCCCAGTCCTCATGCGCGCGGTTCCGTCCGGTCCGGACAGCACGAATGAGACCAATCATAAGATGCTGATGGGCGCCTTCTCGGTTGCGCGCAAGCATATCCGCCTGATGTCGCCGTATTTCCTTCCGGACAAGGAACTGGTCAGCGCCCTGGTGACCGCCGCCCGCAGGGGCGTGGAAGTGGACATCGTCGTGCCGGCCGTCAACAATCTGACCCTCATCGACAGGGCAATGACCGCCCAGTTCGACCAGGTTCTCAAAGGCCATTGCCGAGTGTGGCGGGCACAGGGAGCGTTCAACCATTCCAAGCTGATGGTCGTCGATGAGCGTTGGACCTATGTCGGTTCGAGCAACCTCGACCCGCGCTCGCTGCGCCTCAATTTCGAGTTCGATCTCGAGGTCCTCGACGACGCGTTTGCGCAGGCAGTCAGCAGCAAGATCTGCGCGGCATTGACGTCGGCGGAGGAGGTTACCCTTGCGGGATTGCGCAATCAGCCTTTCCCGAATCGTCTGGCGAACCGCCTGCTTTGGCTGGGGTCACCCTATCTTTAGCTACTGCCTGTTTCCTTAAATCGACCCGATTTAAGGATAAAAACATGCAGCAATCCTTTGCGCGTCTGGAAAGACGCACGACGCTGTAGGGCTTGCTTGCAGGAGGTGAAGCGCTGACCTTCGTCAGATCGAAAAGCTCGTCCCGCAGCCGCAGCTTGCAACGGCGTTCGGATTCTTGATCTGAAAGGACTGGCCAAGTAGGTTATCGACGAAATCGATTTCCGAGCCGCCCATATAGACGAGGGATAGGCTGTCGATCAGAACCTTGGCGCTTCCCTTTTCGAGCACCAGATCGTCATCGTTTTCGGCGTCGACCAGATCGAATTTGTAAGAAAAACCGGAGCAGCCGCCACCTTCGACGGAGACACGCATCGCGTTCTTGTTCTTCTCCGTCTGGAGAATTGCGGCGATGCGCTTGGCAGCCGCATCTGAAAGGGTCACTGTTTCCTGTGTCATAGATGCCTCCTGCCGGGGTCAAGAACCGGAGAGATTCGTTTTCGCGCCTGGCCTTCCGAACGTTCAGCCGAAAAATCGGCCCGAAGTCCTGCTGCCAAACCATTGATCTGTCTTCAGGACCCTCACGACAGTTCGCCGCGGCTTTCCTGTAGCGTACACTATAGGTATGAAGGCTTGAATGTCCCGTCAATGGGACGGCCGGCACAGGTGAGAAATGACTTTCGACAGACAGGCCCTCGGCTTCGGTTACGGCGAGCATGCCGTCTTTGCGTCGGATCCTTGGGCTACGCGCGGCAGGCTCTATCTCGAGGCTGGGAGCCCGACACGCTCCGATTTCCAGCGTGACCGCGATCGCATCGTCCATACGACGGCGTTTCGCCGGTTGAAGCACAAGACGCAGGTATTCATCGCCGCGGATGGCGACCACTACCGCACCCGCCTTACGCATACGATCGAGGTTGCGCAGATCGCACGCGCGCTGGCACGCGCCCTGAAGCTGGACGAGGATCTCGCGGAGGGCGTCGCCCTTGTGCACGATTTTGGCCACACGCCCTTCGGGCATACCGGCGAGGACGCGCTGCACGAGGTGCTGAAACCCTATGGCGGCTTTGATCACAACGCGCAGTCGCTGCGCATCGTCACAAAGCTGGAGCGACGCTACGCGGAATTCGACGGACTGAACCTCACTTGGGAAAGCCTCGAAGGTCTCGTCAAGCACAACGGCCCGCTGATGACTCTGGCGGGCGAGGGCACGCGCGGCCCGCTCCCGCAGCCGATCCTCGATTATTGCGTCCTGCACGATCTCGAGCTTGCGAGCTTTGCAAGCCTCGAAGCCCAGGTCGCAGCGATTGCCGACGACATCGCGTACAATACCCATGACATAGACGATGGGCTGCGGGCGGGATACCTCACCTTCGAGATGCTGGAGGAGGTTCCGTTCCTCGCGCAGTTGATGCGTGAGGTCCATGATCGCTATCCGCGACTGGAAAGCAGCCGCTTCACGCATGAGATCATGAGGCGCCAGATCACTGCGATGGTGGAGGACGTCATTGGCGTGGCTCAGACGCGTCTTAGTGAAGTGCGGCCACAAAGTGCGAGCGAAGTGCGGCAGGCGGGCAAGGTGATCGCCACCTTCTCGGCAGAGATGAGCGAGACCGACCGGCAGATCAAACACCTTCTGATGACCCGAATCTACCGCCATCCGGAGGTGATGAGGATACGGCAGGGAGCAGCCTCGATCGTCACCGATCTCTACCGTGCCTTCATGGCCGATCCGCTTTTGATGAAGGAACACTACTGGATCGACCAGATTGTCGGGATGGCGGAACCGGTTCGGGCGCGCCACGTGGGAGACTATCTCGCCGGGATGACGGACACTTTCGCGATCAGTGCGCACAGGCGCTTGTTTGACCACACGCCTGATTTGCGCTAGTGACGCCCCCGCCCGGAGGCTGCAGGTTCGTAAGAACCCGGCCTCCTTTTTGAGTTTTGCGCCATTCTCCAGGTAGGCTGGAAAAAGCGGACGGATCAGATGAATCTTTTCACAGACTTCGAATCAAGAATTAAAAATATTCTAGAAGCGCTTGATATCGTGCGTGAAAAGCGATCCGAACTTGACTTCGGGCGCATCAATATCGAACCGCCTCGCGATGCAAGTCATGGCGACGTGGCGACCAATGCCGCCATGGTTCTCGCCAAATCGCTGGGTATGAATCCGCGCGCGCTTGCCGACCTTATCGTCGAGAAACTCAGGCAGGATCCGGAAATCACCGAGGTTACCGTTGCCGGACCGGGCTTTATCAACGTCCGCTTGTCGGTTTCCTATTGGCAGAAGCTCCTGGCCTCCGTCGTGAGGGCCGGCACCGACTACGGCCGCAGCACTGTCGGCGCGGGACGCAAGGTGAATGTCGAATACGTTTCCGCCAACCCGACGGGGCCGATGCACGTTGGCCATTGCCGCGGCGCGGTTGTCGGCGATGCGCTGGCCAATCTTCTCGCCTTTGCCGGCTACGACGTGACCAAGGAATATTATATCAACGATGCGGGCTCGCAGATCGATGTCCTGGCGCGTTCGGCGTTCCTGCGGTATCGGCAGGCGCTTGGTGAGGACATCGGGGAGATCCCGCCAGGGCTCTATCCCGGTAACTATCTCGTCCCGGTGGGCGAGGCGCTGGCGGATGAATTCGGCACAAGCCTCCGGATCATGCCGGACGACAAGTGGATGCCCCTCGTCAAGGAGCGCGTGATCGACGCGATGATGGCGATGATCCGCGAGGACCTGGCTGCGCTGAACGTCCATCACGATGTCTTCTTCTCCGAGCGGACGCTGCACGACAACAATGCAACGCGGATCCGCACCGCGATCAACGATCTGACTTTCAAGGGACATGTCTACAAGGGCACGCTGCCGCCCCCGAAGGGACAGTTGCCGGAGGATTGGGAAGACCGCGAGCAGACGTTGTTTCGTTCGACGGAAGTCGGCGACGACATCGACCGCCCTCTCATCAAGTCAGACGGCAGTTATACCTATTTCGCCGCCGACGTTGCTTACTTCAAGGATAAGTTCGACCGCGGCTTCAACGAGATGATCTATGTGCTTGGCGCCGACCACGGCGGCTACGTCAAGCGGCTGGAAGCACTGGCTCGCGCCGTGTCGGGCGGGACGGCCAAGCTGACGGTACTGCTTTGCCAACTCGTCAAGCTCTACCGTGGCGGCGAGCCGGTGAAGATGTCCAAGCGGTCCGGCGACTTCGTAACGCTGCGCGACGTCGTCGAAGAGGTTGGACGGGACCCTGTCCGCTTCATGATGATCTACCGGAAAAACACCGAGCCTCTCGACTTCGACTTCGCCAAGGTGACCGAACAGTCGAAGGATAACCCGGTCTTCTACGTACAATATGCGCACGCACGCTGCAGCTCAGTGTTCCGCCAGGCGGCGGAAGCGTTCCCTGATCTTGATTTCTCGTCGCTTGATCTTGCCACGGCAGTGACGGGAGCGATCGTTGATCCTGCCGAGATGCAGCTTGTCGCGAAGCTCGCAGAATATCCCCGCGTCATCGAGGCAGCGGCACTCTCGCAGGAGCCTCACCGAATCGCTTTTTATCTGTATGATCTTGCCGCAGCCTTCCACGGACACTGGAACAAAGGTAAAGAAAATCCAGAATTACGTTTTGTTAACGATAAGAACCGAGAATTAAGCATTGCCAGACTCGGGCTGGTGCATGCTGTCGCCTCGGTACTGAAGTCAGGCCTGTCTATTACAGGCACCTCAGCGCCGGAAGAGATGCGGTAAGTATTGTCACCATTTCCCCACAATGCACTGGCAAACGAACGCAGGCAATTGTGAGTGGAGAGTATGGCAGACAAACAATTCGCACGAAGCGGGCCGGCAGAATTCGATGTATTGGCCGACGACGATCCGTTGAGCGAACTTGCCCGCATTGTCGGTTACGATGCTCGGCCAGCCGTTCAGCAATTGCAGGAACTGCAGCGGCACCAAGAGGCCGTTCGGCGGGATCCCGCGTTCGACCTCGAGGAAGAGCTTCTCCGCGAGTTTGATAGCTACGACGCTCCGCGCGCTGTTGCGGTTCACCCGGACAGCGGGCTTGTCGAACATCCGGTCGCCGGCGGCGTGGCGGAGCAGCATCATGCCGAGGCTCCCACTCCCGTTGAGCCCGTTGCCGAGTACGCCGTTGCCGCGGTTGAAGATCGTGCTTCTCCCCTTTCCGAACCGGCCGAAGACGGACACGACGACACTGCTTCGCTTGCTCCCGCAGCCGATGCGGTGACGCAGGACGAACTCGATGTTGTCGACGTCCCCGAACTCGCGGAAATCGATCCGGCGGTCGATCTGGAGCGCGAGCTTGAACTTTCGCTCGGCTACGAAGATCTATCGCTCCCGCAGGATTCCCAAGGCTCCGGAGCCAGCCACGCGAGCGGTGGCATTGAGTTGCACTCGGCGCGGAATGAAGCGCTCGATGCGCCCGCCTTCGAGGCAATGCACGTACCGCTTTCGCTTCATGCAGCGGCCGCCGCTCGGGCCGGCGAGCCGGCGGCGAGCTTGGATGCGGTCTTTGTCGACATGGCGGATGAGCTTGCCAGGCACAGCGCGGAAATCGCCACGCCGGTTGTCAATGCAGCCGTAGTGCCGGCTGCGGCCTCGTCCGGCTCCCCGGACGACGTCGATCAGTTGCTTGCTGATGTCGAGCGTTTTCCCGTGCCCGTCGCGACAGGTCTGGTGGCGGCAGCGGTGGAGGCCCATCCGGCGCTCCATGCAAGCCCCGCTGCGCCTGCGACCGCTGCGCCCGTAAAGAAGAGCAGCTATCCTTTTAAGCCCACCTTCAGCCGTGCGACGCCGGTCGCGTCCGCCTCCGGTGCATCGCAGCAGCGCGCGTTTGCTGCTCCGATCGCCGAGCCTGTGGTCGCAAAGATTCCTGCCACGCCAGCCACTTTGCCAGTGGCAACGCCGGAGCCCGTTCAGGAAGTGGCCGCGGTCGAGCCGGAACCCAGCTTTGACATCGACGATTTCGAGCTGGAGCTGTCGGAGCTCGCCCTGGACATAGACCCGCCGAAGGCTGATGCGGAGCAAGCCGTCCACGCCGCAGCTGAGCAGCCGATCGTTGCGCATCCTGCGTTGATCGAACCGGCGGCACAGCCCTTCCTGCAGGCGCTGTCGGTTCCGGCTGAAGCCGAAGTCCGCCACGACGAGCCGCAGGCATCGACGGAGGTGATTGCAGAGGAAGAAGAACCCGCCGAAAGCGCGCTGCCGTTCGATCCCGCAATGATCGCCGAGCCGGAAAGCGGCGTGGCGCCGATCGCGGACGTCGACGTGCCGCAGTTGCCGGCGCTGGAAGTCGAAGAAAAACCAGCCGCCTATGCGACCGACTACGATCTCGATATCGACGCGGAAATGGCGCAGCTTTTCAGCACGCCGGGGCCCCGGGACGGTTCGCGCGTCGAGGATCACGGCGCCCATGCAGCGGCGGCACTTCCAGCCGCAGCGAAGGCAAGTCCCCAGGCGTCGGTAGCCGATGATTTCGACGAGTTCGAAAAGGCGATGGAAGAGGACTTCCAGCGTTCGATGGCTGAACGTCAACAGGCGACACAAGACACGGAGCGCTTGGCACCAAAAGTGGATCGTGCTTCGGAATACGTGGAGCAGGGCTATGGTCGCCGCTCCCAGCGCACGATGCTTTTGGCCGCCAGCGTGGCGGGCGTCATCATCCTCGGTGGTGCCGGGGTCTACGCCTGGATGGGGGGCAGCACTGCCGCCCTGACCGGAGACGGTCCGAAGATCATTCTGGCGGACAAGAACCCGGTGAAGGTCGTTCCGGAAGAGAAGGGCGGCAAGACCGTACCGAACCAGGACAAGGCGGTCTACGATCGCGTTGCTGGAGCTCAGGGAGATGCGCCGCGCCAGGAAGCGTTGGTCTCTTCGACCGAAGAGCCGATGGATGTGGTCCAGAAAACGCTGACACCGGAGACTTTGCCGCTGGAAGGTAGCGATGATGCCGACGCAATGACGGCCCCGGCAGAGGAAGAGGAAGTGGCGCGCCTGCTGCCGGATGGAGAGACGAGCGATGCCGCGACGGCCGAGGAGGAACGAGCTCCTGCGGTGGCGCCGCGCAAGGTCCGTACGATGATCGTCAAGCCCGACGGCACGTTGGTTGCCCGCGAAGAGCCGGTGGTTCCGCCGGCGAACGACGCGACGGCAAGCGTCAACGAATCCATTCCGGCGACCGCTTCCGGCCAGGCCGCAGCCGCCGGGTCCAAAGGTGAGGCAACTGTCGCAGACGCCGGATCTGAGCTGCGTCCCAGCGGGCAACCGCCCGCCGGTGCCGAAAAGGCTGCCCTGGCTGCTCCAAGCGATGCTTCCATCGAAGAGGTCGCTGTACGTAGCGTGAAGACAACAGCGATCGGTGGCCAAGCGGCTCCCGTGCCGCAGACGCGTCCGAAGGGCCAAGCTGCTTCCAGTGCCTCGGCGAATGTTGCGAAAACGCCGGCGGAAAACGCGCCCGCGATCGAAACGGCGAATGCAGCGCCGGCCGCACCGCTTGCGACCGCCTCCGTGCCCGCGGGCAGCTATGTGATCCAGATCGCCTCGCTGCCTTCTGAAGCCGAAGCGCAGAAGAGCTACAACAGCCTCTCCGCGAAGTTTGCCAGCGTCATCGGCGGCCGCGGGGTCGATATTCGCAAGGCTGAGATCGCCGGCAAGGGGACCTATTATCGTGTGCGTATCCCGGCCGGCTCGCGGGAGGAGGCCAATGCGCTTTGCTCTCGCTACAAGGGCGCCGGCGGAAGCTGCCTGGTCACGAAGTAATTCCGGGTAAGATCAACAAGACGGGCGCGGCAGAAATGTCGCGCTCTTTTCTTTTGAGGTGACGCTTTGTCTGTGAATGATCGAGGAACTGTAGCTTTGTGACTTCGCGCCGAACGGTGCGCGCACTATGATTCTGGGATGAGCGAATCAAAAGCATTTATCTCCGGCTGCAAAGGCCTTTCCCTGACCGCGGAAGAGCGTCGTTTCTTCGATGGCGAGCGCCCGTGGGGCTTCATCCTTTTCGGCCGCAACATCGGCGAAGAAAATCAGATCTCGGATCTCGTCGCCGCTCTGCGCGACAGCATCGGCAATCCGAACGCCCCGGTGCTGATCGACCAGGAGGGCGGCCGCGTCCAGCGCATCCGGCCGCCGCTCGTCCAGCAATACCCGAACGGTGCCGCGATCGGAGAGATATATCGCCGCGACCGGGAGCAAGGTCTGCGCGCCGCGTGGCTCATGGGGCGTCTTCATGCCTTCGACCTGATGCGGTTCGGCATCACGGTCGATTGCCTGCCGGTGCTCGACGTGCCGGTGCCGGGAAGCCATGACGTCATCGGCAACCGGGCCTATGGGCATGATCCGGAGACGGTGACCGCGATCGGCCGTGCGATGAGCGAGGGACTGAAAGCGGGCGGTATGCTGCCGGTGATGAAGCACATGCCGGGTCACGGCCGCACATTCGTGGATTCACACCACAAGCTACCCGTTGTGGAAGCCGGTCTTGAGGAATTGCAGCGAAACGACTTTCTTCCCTTTATCGCCATGAAGGACGAAGTCATGGCCATGTCGGCGCATATGATCTTTACTGCGATCGATCCCGACAATCCGGCAACGACTTCACCAAAGGTCGTCAGCGAAATCATTCGCGGCCATATCGGTTTCGACGGGCTTTTGATGTCGGACGATGTTTCGATGAATGCGCTTGCCGGGGACATGGCCGCTCGCGCCCGCGGCATTATCGGCGCCGGACTTGATCTCGTCTTGCATTGTCATGGCATAATGGAAGAGATGAGGGCCGTCGCGGATGTCGTTCCGGTCCTGTCGGGCGATCGGCTGCGCCGGGCAAGGGCGGCAGAGGCCGCGTTCCGAAAGCCGGACAATGCGGACCAGGATTCATTGAGAGCGGAGTTCAACGCCATGTTTGCCCTGGCCTAGGGTAAAGCGGCGGAAAGGCAAGTTGGTGAGCAACACGGGCGAATGGCAGGGACAAGCCGGCACGAAGGCGCCGATGGAGCCTTTGTGGGACGAGGCTGCCGATCGCGGGCTGCATGAGGAAGCCCTCGTCGTCGACCTTGCCGGGTTCGAAGGCCCGCTCGACCTGCTCCTTCATCTTGCGCGCAGTCAGCGCGTCGATCTTTCACGTATCTCCGTGCTGGCGCTTGCGGAACAATACATCGCCTTCATAGAGCGCGCCCGTTCGATCCGCATCGAACTTGCCGCTGACTATCTCGTCATGGCCGCGTGGCTTGCCTATCTCAAGTCCCGCCTGCTGCTTCCGCAACAGGCAAAGGATGAGGGCCCCTCCGGCGAGGAGATGGCTTCGGCGCTTGCGTTCCGGCTGAAGCGCCTCGAAGCCATGCGCGATGCCGCGACAACGCTCGTCAACAGAAACCGGCTCGGCCGCGACGTCTTCGCCCGCGGCGCGCCGGAACATATCGTTGCCGAAAGGAAATCGGGTTACGACGCGTCCCTCTATGATCTGCTGACCGCCTATGCGAGTCTCAGGCAGCGTCAGGCAATAACGCAGGTGACGATCGAAAAGCGCCATGTTTGGTCGTTGGCCGATGCGCGCCTGATCCTGGCGCGGATGATCGGCAGTCTCGACGATTGGACGGCACTTGATCATTTTCTCATCCGCTACCTGACGAGCCCGAAAGAACGCGCAACGGCGATTGCGAGTTCCTTTGCCGCGTCACTCGAGATGGTTCGCGAAGGACGACTGGAGATCCGGCAGGACGGTGCCTTCGCGCCCATCTATCTGCGGCGTGGACCAAAGCCGATCGATGCGGCTACTCTGGCGGAAATGGAGGCGGCGCGTGGCTGAAGCGCAGAAGTACTTGCCGGGAATGCCCGACGACGAGGAGGTGCACGAGGCGGTTACCCTCGATCCGAGGCTCGAGCGGGAAGCGGAACGGATCGCGGAGGCGCTGGTCTTCGCATCGGCTCAGCCCGTTTCCGAAACCTATATCGCGACCCGGCTTCCCCGTGGCGCCGACGTCGGGCGGATCATGGCCCGGTTGAAGGCACTCTATGCCTCGCGCGGCGTCAATCTTGTCCAGGTTGCCGACCACTGGGCATTTCGCACGGCTGCCGATCTCTCCTTCGTCGTCCAGACGGACGAACAGGAGGTCAGGAAATTGTCGCGGGCGGCCCTCGAGGTGCTGGCGATCATCGCCTACCACCAGCCGGTGACCCGCGCGGAAATCGAGGATATACGCGGCGTGCAGACGTCGAAGGGGACACTCGACGTGCTGATGGAGGCGGGCTGGGTGCGCTTTCGCGGCCGCAGGCGGACCCCGGGAAGGCCCGTCACATTCGGAACGACACGGGATTTCCTCGATCATTTCGGCCTCGAGGAAATTCGCGATCTCCCCGGTATCGAAGAATTGAAGGGTGCCGGGCTGCTGTCCGGGCGCATTCCGTCCAACCTGCACATTCCGGTTCCCGCCGGCGAAGACGAACTCGCCGAGAACGAGGATCCCATTACGCAAATGGACCTTGAAGAACTCGGCCTCTTGACACCGAAGGCTGAAGAAGACGATTAAAATCCTGACTGGGAATATCGGCTTTAGGCCCGGGTACCGGCGTTTTGCCGCTGGGCCTCCGGTTCAAGGAATGAATGAGCATGGTTTCAGACGCATACAACGGCGCCGTCATGGCAACGCGACGGTCCGGAGTGTCATTCGCGGCGAGCCTGGCATTCGAGGATATCAGCCACCGCTATCATTCCAAGGAAACGATCAAGGGCGTCACGCTCACGGCTAAGGCCGGCGAAGTGCTTTGCCTGCTCGGTCCTTCCGGATCGGGCAAAACGACGCTGCTGCGCATCGCGGCAGGCATCGAGATGCAGACCGGCGGTCGTCTCCTCCTAAACGGACAAGAAATTTCCGGGCCGTCGGTCTTTCTCCCGCCCGAGAAGCGCGGCGTCGGCCTGATGTTCCAGGATTTTGCGCTTTTTCCTCACATGACGATCCGCGACAACGTCTGCTTTGGATTGACGGCCCTGCCCAAGAAGGAGGCGCTGGTACAGGCGGATGCGGCACTGGAGCGTGTTGGCCTCCTGCATTACGCCGACCGTTATCCCCACGTGCTTTCGGGCGGCGAGCAGCAGCGCGTGGCACTTGCCCGCGCTCTTGCACCGCGGCCCGCAGTCTTGCTGATGGACGAACCGTTCTCGGGCCTCGACTCTCGCCTCAAGGATTCAATCCGCGCCGACACGCTCGCCATTCTGCGCGAGACCCGGGCAACGGCGATCGTCGTGACACATGACGCGGAGGAGGCGATGCGAATGGCCGATCGCATCGCCCTGTTGAAGGACGGGCGCCTGGTTCAGGTCGGTACGGCTGATGAGCTTTATCGCAAACCGCGCAACCTTTTCGCGGCCGGGTTCTTTTCCGAGATAAATGTCTTCGATGCGCGTGTGCGGGACGGCCGCGTCGAAACGCCGCTCGGAGACGTGCCCGCGGGGCATTACAAGGAGGGGCAGCCGTTGAGCGTCGCAGTCAGGCTTTCCGGCGTTCACCTCAAGGAGGAGGGCGGCGACATTCCTGCGCGCATCCTGTCGAGACGTTTTCTGGGCGTCGTGGAACTGTTGGAGCTTGCCGTACCGCAATTCGAGCGTACAGTGCGGGCACGTATCCGCGCCGATCTGTTGCCGCAAGGATTGCGTGACGTAACGCTTTCCGTTACTGAGCGCGACATATTGCTGTTTGAAAAAGACGCCTCAACATCCTAGGGTCCATCAAGAATGAGGGCTTGCCGGTGGTACGCCTGAAAAATGACAACGTGATGGGCTGTGATTGAATGAGGCCCTAAGGGAGTAAGTGCATGGGTTCCTTTAGCATCTGGCATTGGCTGATCGTCCTGGTGGTGATCCTGCTGCTGTTCGGCCGCGGCAAGATTCCGGAACTGATGGGTGATGTTGCCAAGGGCATCAAGAGCTTCAAGAAGGGCATGAGCGAAGACGACGCCGCTCCGACCGACAAGACGATCGACGGCAAGACCGTCGAGCACAAGTCTGACGAAGTCCGCTAACGAGCAAAAGCTGGCGAGACCGGGCGGACTATTCCACCCGGTCGATCGCGTCACGGTTTTTTAGGGCACGTTGGATGTTTGATATCGGCTGGACCGAGCTTGTTGTTATTGCAATCGTCCTGATTGTCGTCGTTGGACCGAAGGATCTGCCGCCGATGCTGCGGGCCTTTGGACGCATGACGTCCAAGATGCGCGGGATGGCCGCGGATTTCCGCCATCAATTCGACGAGGCCTTGCGCGAGGCCGATCTGGATGAGGTGCGCAAGACGATCAGCGATGCGCAAAGTCTCAATCCGACTGCGGCGCTGCGGGACGCCATGAATCCGCTGCGCCAGCTTGGAAACGAGATCAAGTCCGATCTGCAGAAGGCGACAACGCCGGACAAGCCGGCGCCACCGGAACCGGTGCAGCCTGCGGTCGAGCCGGTGAAGGCCGAAGCTCCGGTGGAAACCGCGGCGAAGCTCGCTGAGGTTCCTGCTGCATCGGCGAACGAACCGAAGATGGAAGCGAAGGCGAAGAGCGTCGGCAAGGTCAAAGCCGCGCCTGCGCCGTCGAAGAAGCCTGCTGCCGCGACAACCAGGAAAGCGGCTACCAAGCCGCCGGCGAAGAAAGCCTCGTCGACCGGTGAGCGGCAGCCTGAGGCCAAGACGCAGAAGGCGCGTGCGACTTCGCGCAAGAAAGGTGACGCATGAGCGGCGATATCGAGGACCGGCCGCAGCCACTGATCGAGCACCTCATCGAGTTGCGCACGAGGCTGATGTGGGCGATCGGCGCATTTTTTGTTGCCTTTCTCGTCTGCTTCTATTTTGCCAAGCAGCTGTTCAACTTCCTTGTCCTGCCGTTCAAGTGGGCGGTGAGCTGGGCCGGCCTCAGCCATCGCAACGTCGAGCTCATCTACACGGCACCGCAGGAGTTCTTCTTCACCCAGATCAAGGTTGCGATGTTCGGCGCTCTGGTCATCGCCTTTCCGGTGATCGCCTCGCAGGTCTACAAGTTTGTCGCTCCTGGACTCTACAAGAACGAGCGCGCAGCCTTCCTGCCATTTCTGATCGCTTCGCCGGTGCTGTTTCTCATCGGTGGTGCGCTGGTCTATTTCTTCTTCACGCCGATGGTCATGTGGTTCTTCCTGGCCATGGAGCAAGGCGGCGGCGAAGGGCAGGTTTCAATCCAGCTCCTGCCGAAGGTATCGGAATATCTGAGCCTGATCATGTCGTTGGTGTTCGCCTTCGGCCTGGTCTTCCAGTTGCCTGTTATCACCACGCTGCTTGCGCGCGTCGGTTTCGTCACGGCTCAGGGGCTCGCCGAGAAGCGCAAATATGCGATCGTCATCGCCTTCGTCGTCGCGGCCGTTTTGACGCCGCCCGATCCGGTGTCCCAGATCGGTCTTGCGCTGCCAGCCATCCTTCTCTACGAAATTTCCATCTATACGGCGCGACTCGTCGAAAGGCAGCGCGAGAGAGACGCTCTCGCAAGCGAGATCGCTTCTTCGCAGGAAAGTTCCTCCGAGACGACCGGACCCGCGAAGGGCTGACCGTCTGACGTTTTCGCGCCGTGACCTACAGCACCGTGCATCCGTTCGGACGCGCGAAGGTCGCTGTAGCACTTTGAATCGCCGCACGAGTTCTCCTCAAATCGGATCCGGTTTGAGGAGAACTCGTGCTGTAAACAACGCGTGGAACGATTATGCTCGATATCAAATGGATCCGTGAGAATGCCGCTGCGCTCGACGACGCCCTGGCGAAACGGAGCGCGGAGCCGTTGTCTCAGTCCTTGATCGCGCTTGATGAGCGTCGGCGCACCGTTCTTCTATCGCTGCAGGACATGCAGTCGCGCCGCAACGCCGCTTCCAAGGAGATCGGCGCGGCCATGGCGCAGAAGAACAGCGAACTTGCTGAAAAGCTCAAGGCCGAAGTCGCTGACCTCAAGGACACCATGCCCGCGGTCGAGGAAGAAAGCCGTCGGATCGAGGCCGAGCTTTCGGATGCTTTGTCGCGCATTCCGAATATCCCTCTCGGCGATGTTCCAGTCGGTGCCGATGAGGCGGCCAACGTCGTGACACGGATTGTCGGTGCAAAACCGACCTGGAACCACAAGCCGCTCGAGCATTTCGAAATCGGCGAGGCGTTGGGGCTCTTGGATTTCGAGGGTGCCGCGCGGATCGCCGGCTCGCGCTTCACCATTGTGAAGGGGCAGCTCGCCCGCCTGGAACGGGCGCTTGGCCAGTTCATGCTCGACCTGCACACGCAGGAACATGGATATGTCGAGGTCCAGCCGCCGCTGCTCGTGCGTGACGATGCGATGTACGGCACCGGGCAGTTGCCGAAGTTTGCGGAGGATCTCTTCCGCACGACGGATGACCGTTGGCTGATCCCGACGGCGGAGGTTCCGTTGACGAACATGGTTCGCGAGCAGATCCTCGAAGGAGAGAAGCTGCCGTTGCGGTTTACCGCCCTGACACCGTGCTTCCGTTCGGAGGCGGGTTCTGCCGGACGCGATACCCGCGGCATGCTGCGTCAGCATCAGTTCAACAAGGTGGAGTTGGTCTCGATCACCGATGCGGAAAGTTCGATAGACGAACACGAGCGGATGACCGCCTGTGCCGAGGAGGTCTTGAAGCGCCTGGGGCTGCACTACAGGGTCATGACGCTCTCGACCGGCGACATGGGCTTCGGCGCGCGCAAGACCTATGACCTCGAGGTCTGGTTGCCCGGCCAGGATACCTACCGCGAAATCTCGTCCTGCTCCGTCTGCGGCGATTTCCAGGCACGTCGCATGAACGCGCGCTACCGCACCAAGGAAGAGAAGGGCACGAAGTTCGTTCACACGTTGAACGGCTCCGGTGTTGCGGTTGGTCGCGCGCTGATAGCCGTCATCGAGAATTACCTGAACGAAGATGGCTCCGTCACGGTGCCGGATGTTCTTGTTCCCTATATGGGCGGCCAACGGCGCATCGAAAAAGCCGCCTGAGCGCGAGGAAGCGGATGAAAACCGGAATGCGCATCCTGCTGACGAACGACGACGGCATTCACGCCGAGGGGCTCTCCGTGCTGGAGAGGATCGCACGGACGATTTCGGACGACGTGTGGGTTGTTGCTCCTGAAGTGGATCAGAGCGGTCTCGCCCATTCGCTGACGCTCTCCGAGCCTTTGCGCTTGCGTCAGGTTTCGGAACGTCATTTTGCCCTCCGGGGAACGCCGACGGATTGCGTGATCATGGCGGTGCGGCAAATTCTTGACCGCAAGCCGGATCTGGTCCTTTCGGGAGTGAACGTCGGAGCGAACCTTGCCGATGACGTCACCTATTCCGGAACCGTCGCCGGGGCTATCGAAGGCACTCTGCAAGGGATCCGTTCGATCGCCCTCAGCCAGGCCTATCAGCATACGACCGAAAGGACCGTAGCATGGGATGTGGTCGAGACCCATGCGCCGGCCCTCATCCGTACCCTGATCAACGTTACGTTGCCCGACGGGACGTTCATCAATCTGAATTTTCCCAATTGTCCGCCTGACGCGGTGGCCGGCACCGACGTCACATCACAAGGGAAGCTGGAATTCGGATTGAGCATCGACGAACGCGTCGATGGCCGAGGATTTCCCTATTTCTGGTTGCGCTTCGGCGAGCGCGCCGGCGATTTTCGCGCCGGAACCGACATTCACGCTTTGCGCGAGAACAGGATCTCGGTAACCCCGCTTAAACTGGATATGACCGACTATACCGTCCAGGATCGCATCGCACGCGCATTGCGGGAAGGGACTGGCGCTTGAACGGACGTGTTTCGCAGCAGGAGGGCTTCGCAGCGATGGTGCTGCGACTGCGCGGAGAAGGAATGGCGAATCATGATCTGCTGAAGGCGGTGGAACAGACGCCGCGCAGCCATTTTGCTCCGCCGCAATACCAGGCGGAGGCCTATTCCCAGCGACTAATACCGCTCGATTGCGGGTCGTTCATGGAGGGCTATGATTTCGCCGCGCGACTGCTGCATTGCCTCAACATCAAGCCTGGGCAGCGCATTCTGGAGGTCGGCACAGGCAGCGGCTTCACCGCGGGGGTGATGGGGCGTATTGCCGAACGCGTACTGACGATCGATCGATATCAGACGCTGGTGAGCTCGGCGCAAAAGAACCTGGAAAAGGCCGGCATTCGCAATGTCGTCGTCAGGCAGGCAGATGGTAGTGCAGGTGTGCCAGGTGAGGGCACGTTCGACCGCATCCTGATAACTGCGGCATTCAATAGCCTGCCTCGCATGTTTTCCGACCATCTGGTCTCCGGCGGTACCTTGCTGGTCCCGATCATGATGAGCGAAACGCTTTGCCGGATCGTTCGCGTCAACCGTACCGGCAGCCGCTTCGATCGTGAGGATCTGTTCGACGCGCCTTACCTTCCGATCGTGCCGCAACTTGCATCATTCCTCTGACGTGCATGGCCGACCGACCTCATCTACACAGACGAGAGGTTGGCCGCACTTTACGATCACCTTAATCCCGCGGGGCCAGACACGGATTTCTATCCGAGGCTGGCGTGCACTGCGTCGCGCGTTCTCGACACAGGCCGCGGACTGGGAAGGTGGGCCATTTCACCAGAAGAGCTCGGAAATCATCGTTGTTGCCGGTTAATTCCGGCTGGCGTCGTTGCGTCTCACCGTTTCTCGCGAAGTGAACGGTTAACGGACTCTTAACAAAATCCAGCTTCGCGCAAGCTTGCCGGCCTAGGCCAGAGCGGCACGACGGATTTTAGGCGCGATACGCGCTTGTTCTGCGTTTCTTGTGGATCGTGCATATGACGGAGACGGCAGATGCAGATTGCAAACAGGTTGACTGCGGCAACGGCCGGCGACGGCTTGGGCAATCTCGCTGGGCGTTCGGCCAGCCAGGTCGCAACCGGGAACAAGGATGAGAACGGCGCGCAGGCCGGGCAAACGGGCTTCTTCGATCCAACGCCGCGCATCTCCCTTTCGGCTGACGCACTCCTCTATCTCAGTCGAACAAAAAAATCGCCGGAACGATTGCCACCCCTAACGAGGGATGAGTGGAACAACAATTCTTCGCCCCAGTTGGCATCACGCGAATACCAGGCCTTTGGCAGATTCGCGGAGACCGGTGACTACAAGGCTTATTATGGAGCCTTTATCGATTATTACGACAGCCTTCGTCCGGAGGACCAGAACAGCCTGCGCTATTTCGGGACACGCGAGGCAGCTGTCGCCGGCTTGCGATCGCTTGAATACGACGCTGAAAGCGGTCTCGATGTGGAAGCCAATTTCCAGGCCCTGGTCAGCGTTTTCCTCGACGAGGATAAGGCTGTCCATACGGACGTACCGCCTTCGGCTTTGCGGACCGAAGGTGGGGGCTTTGACTGGAACAAATCCAACATCAGCTACGAAGACCAGCCGCCGGAGCCCAGATCCGTGTCGGAGATCGAGCGGCTCTACTCTGAGCTCTTCTAAGCCGTGTTTCATGTGCCTTTCAGCGCCGGGTAAGGAAGACGCGCCGGCTATGGTTAGCATTTCGTCAAATTAGGTGCTGCCCTTAACCGGGCGGTAACTCTAATGCGCTTTAATCATTCCACAGCGAGTTGCGTTCGGAGTGGGTAAGCGTCATGCGTAAATTTGTATCTCCCAGTGCAGGGAAGTCCACGATCCGCCTGTGTGCGGCGATCTTGCTGGCAGGCGCTGCCACCGGTTGCAGCTCGGATGTCAGCCGCTTCAGCGGACTTTTTTCAAGATCTGACGACATAACGACCAGTTCCATCCCGCAGAATACGATGCCCGTGCCGCGGGGTGATGTGGCCACTGGGCAGTTTGCGGCTGCCCCGTCTGGTGGAGCCGATTCGTCTTATGGTCAGCCATATCCGGTTACTGGTCAGAACGCTGTTTACAATCCGGCGCCCGTCTCCAGTGCGCGTGTCGCCTCGACGCCGATGAGTGTTCAGCGCACGGTGCTGGCGGATCCCTCGACGACACCGCAACCGCAGGCGCTTCCGACGCAACGGCAGGCGCAGCCGATCGCCGTCGCCAAGGCCGAGACCCTGCCTGCGGCGGCCAGGGGTACGGCGAGCAAGGGCGGCTGGGGCACGCAGAACGCGCCCGCCGTCATGGTTCGCCCGGGCGATACCGTCGCCACCCTCTCCAAGCGCTTTGGAGTTCCCGAGAAGGAAATTCTCAGGGCAAATGGACTGAAATCCGCCGGCCAGGTAGAGCCCGGTCAGCGTCTTGTGATCCCGACGTTCGGTGTTGCGAGCAGTGCCGCGAAGGCGGCCGCCTCCAACTCGATCGCCGATATCGAGAGCGGAAAGCAGCGGCCGTCGCCGCTGCCGGCGGACAAGCGCGAAGCGGCGATCCTTCCCGGTCAATCGCAATCGCGTGAAAAGAACGAAAGCCGCAGCGATGTCGCCGCAGGCAAGCTTGCGTCCAAGGGCGAAGGCAGCGGCGGCGACGGCCTCTACACCGTCAAGCCGGGCGACTCGTTGAACCGCATCGCCAAGGCGAACGGCGTATCGATCAGCGCCTTGAAGCAGGCAAACGGCCTGACCGCCGAGGCAATCCGCATTGGACAGAAACTGAAGATGCCGGGTGCCGCCAATACCGCGACGGATGCGATGGCGACGGCTTCTGTGCCGGCCAAGAAGGCGGAGACCAAGGTCGCTTCGCTCGACCAGGGCAAACCTGCCGAATATAAGCCGCCGGTTGCCAAGGAGAGCGTTTCGGAGGTTGCAACCAAGACGACGGACATCGACGAGGATCTGCCGAAGTCGACCGGTATCAGCAAGTATCGTTGGCCGGTCCGCGGCGCGGTCGTTGCCGGATATGGCGCGAATGTCGACGGCAACCGCAACGACGGCATCAACATCTCTGCGCCGGAAGGGACGCCGATCAAGGCGGCCGAAAACGGTGTGGTTATCTACTCCGGCAGCAGCCTGAAGGAACTGGGCAATGCCGTTCTGGTGCGCCACGACGACGGCACGGTCACGGTTTATGGCAATGCGTCGGAACTCAAAGTACAGCGTGGACAGAAGGTGCAGCGTGGACAGACGCTTGCCGCCTCTGGCATGACCGGCAAGGCGTCTCAGCCGCAGGTGCATTTCGAGGTGCGCAAGAACGCGACCCCGGTGAACCCGGCAACCTACCTCGAATAGAGCAATGGCAGGAAAGGTGGGTAACGGTTTTCTGCCCAGGAATGCGTAGGTTTAAGAGTTAGCCGAAGTTATGCCGGATCGTCGAGTTGCCGGCGGAGCCGGCCGGCCAGATCCTGAATGAACTGCCACGCGACGCGGCCGGATCTCGATCCCCGCGTCGTTGCCCATTCCAGGGCATCCGCGTGGAGCGTCTCTTGGTCGACGTTCAGGTCGTAGTAGCGGGCGTATCCGTCGATCATCGCCAGATAGTCATCCTGGCTGCACTTGTAGAAGCCAAGCCAAAGGCCGAAGCGGTCGGACAACGAAACCTTCTCCTCGACCGCCTCCGACGGGTTGATCGCGGTCGATTGTTCGTTTTCCATCATATTGCGAGGCAGCAGGTGCCGGCGGTTGGAGGTGGCGTAGAGCAGAACGTTGGCGGGGCGGCCCTCCACGCCACCATCGAGAACTGCCTTCAACGACTTGTAGGACGTGTCGTCATGGTCGAAGGAGAGGTCGTCGCAGAAGACGATGACAGGCATCGGCGCCGCTTTCAGGATCTCCATCAGAGCCGGCAGGGTTGCGATGTCTTCGCGGTGCACTTCCACAAGTTTCAGCGAAGTGCCCGTTTCGCGCGCGACCCGCGCGTGAACCGCCTTGACCAGCGAGGACTTGCCCATTCCGCGCGCGCCCCAGAGAAGCACGTTGTTGGCCGGATAGCCCTCGGCGAACCGGAGGGTGTTGTCCAAAAGGATATCGCGAACGTGATCGACGCCCGTGATGAGGGCGAGGTCGACGCGGTTAGGCTTCGCGACCGGCTGCAGATGGCGATTGCCCGGTGCCCAGACAAAGCACTCTGCCTGGCTCCAGTCGTTCACGGCCGGAGCCGGCCCCGCCATCCGTTCGATAGCCGCCGAAAGCTTCTGCATCTCGTTGATCAAGCTGTCGATCTTGTTTTCCTGCATCTGCTTGTCTCCGGTATTCGCTCGGCGCTCCGCCTGGCGGTTCGTATATTTGTAATTCATTGAATTGCCGTAGGGTTTGCTTCTGGAAATTGTCCGGGAAGGAACCCGCGCGACAGCTTTTTTCCGGTAGCACGATGGTTTGCGCTGGAAAAGGCCAGGCACGCGTGTTCAGGGGGTTCTCCTCCCGCGGAATTTGTGTCAGAGGCAGGAGAAACGGTTAGGGGCCCGCCGATTTGCGTCGCGGCATTGCATCCCTATATTCCGGCGGATTTCGCGCGGGGAGGATCCGCGCAATTTGAACTCAAGGAGCGATCGATGTTCATTACTGAAGCTTTTGCGCAGACCGGTGCCCCGAGCGCGGGCGGTGCAGACATTTTGATGTCTATTCTGCCTTTCCTCCTGATCTTTGTTGTTATGTATTTCCTGATCATCCGCCCGCAGCGTGCGCAGATGAAGCGTCGGGAAGAGTTGCTGAAGAACATTCGCCGCGGCGATCAGGTCGTCACCGGCGGCGGCATTGTTGGCAAGGTTACCAAGGTGGTTGATGATGCGGAACTCGAAGTCGAGATCGCCGACGGCATCAAGGTTCGCGTCGTCCGCAGCGGGGTTTCCGAGGTCCGCGTGAAGGGCGAACCGGTCAAGGAATAATCCGGGCACGAACAGCAACCGGCAGAGCCGGCGAATGGAGCATTTAGAGCATGCCCAAGTTCTCGCCGCTGAAAAACGCGATCATCTGGCTCGTCGTCCTGGCCGGTTTTGTTTTTGCTCTACCGAACCTGTTCTCCAAGGAAGAGCTTGCGGAATGGCCCGCGTGGATGCCGCAGCGGCAGGTACCGCTCGGGCTCGATCTCCAGGGCGGTTCCGAGTTCACGCTGAGGGTGGTCCGAGACGACATCATCGCTGAACGGCTCGAAACCACGATCGATGGGATCGGCAAAGCGCTCCGGAGTGCCGATATCGCCTACACGGGCCTGTCGGGCAGCGGCCAGGCGATACAGTTCCGGGTTCGCGATGCGGCGAAGGTCTCTGGCGCGCGCGATGCACTGCGCCAACTCACCGCTCCCGTCGATAGCGCCGGCCTCATTCGAAATCAGATTCAGGAGCTGGTGTCGGAAGGCGCGGAGCAGGGCGAGGCCGTGCGCCTGCGGCTCACTGATGAGGGAATAGACCTCAGGGTGGCCTCGGCGGTAACCCAAGCCATCGACGTGGTGCGCCGGCGTGTTGCCGAAGTCAGTGTTGCGGGACCGTCGATCAGGCGGCGCGGCAACGATCGTCTCGTCGTTCAAGTGCCCGGATTGGACGATCCGCAGCGGCTGAAGGATCTCCTCAGCCAGCGTGCCGAGCTGACGTTCCGGTGGCTCGATCCGTCGATGCCGGTACAGCAGGCGGTCGATACGCGGCCGCCGGCGGCAAGTGAAATCCTCTATTCGCTCGACGATCCACCGGTTCCCTATCTGGTCGAAAGACGAGCATTCGTCGTGGCCGAGAATTTCGTCGAGGCGCAACCTGATTACGACCCGACAACCGGAGACCCCGTTGTCAGTTTCAAGCTCGGCACCGATGCGCTGGCACACATAACGCCGCTTTTGGAGGCCGACTCCAGACGGCAGTTTGCGATCGTGCTTGACGGGCAAGTCGTGTCGACACCAGCGCTTGCCGATGCAATTACGGGCGACGTCGGCCGGATCTCGGGAAATTTGTCCGAGGACGGTGCTAAGAACCTCGCCGCCTTGCTGCGTGCGGGACCACTGCCGGCAAACCTCACTGTGGTCGAGGAGCGTACGGTAGGCCCCGGAGTCGGAACTGACGCCATCGCAAGCGCACTCAACGCCGCTATGATCGCTGCGCTCGCGGTGGCAGCGTGCATGATCGCATTCTATGGCTTCTTTGGCGCGATTGCGGTGGTCGCGGTCATCGTAAACGTGGTGCTGATCATTGCGGCGCTCTCCCTGATCGGCGCGACTTTGACCCTGCCGGGGATTGCGGGGATCATCCTTACGATCGGCGTGGCGGTCGATTCCAACGTTCTCATCTACGAGCGCCTTCGCGAAGAGGCGCGCGGTCCCGGACCGTTGCGAAAGGCGCTCGACACCGGCTTTGCCCGAGTCTTCAGCAGCATCGTCGATGCCAACCTGACGATGGCAATCGCCGGTGCGATTCTTTTCTATTTCGGTTCCGGCGCCTTTCGCGGTTTTGCCGTGACGCTTGCGATCGGAAGCGTGACGACGATCCTGACCGCCCACAGCCTGACACGCCGTCTGGTCCGCGGATGGTATCGCCGCCGCCGGCCCCAGCGATTGCCGAGGGGCATTCGTACAGGCTTCTTCAGCGAGGCAGACATTCGGTTCATGGCGATCCGTAATCCGGTCTTCATCCTGATGGCAGCGCTGTCGCTTGCTTCGCTCATCTTGCTGGTCAGTCTTGGCCCCAACTTCGGAGCGGATTTCAAGGGTGGGTCGATAATCGAGCTTCGGGCGAAGTCTGGTGTCGCCGATAGCGCGGATATACGGGCTCGTCTTGACGAGTTGAACCTCGGGGAAGTCCGGGTTCAAGAACTCGGCACGGAACGAGACGTTCTCGTCCGCGTTCCTTCACAGGAGGCCGGTGACAATGCCGAGCAAACCGCGATCGGATTGGTGCGCGCTGAGTTGGAGGACCAGTACGCATTCCGCCGGGTGGAGGTTGTGGGGCCGGCCGCTTCCGACGAGTTGACACGAGCCAGCAGCCTCGGTATCGGCGCGGCGGTCCTGGCCATTCTGCTCTATGTCTGGATCCGGTTCGAATGGCGGTTTGCGCTCGGCGCGATGATAGCGACCGTGCATGACGTGTTGCTGACCATCGGCTTCCTTGTCGCCACGCGCACCGAGTTCAATCTTGCGAGCATTGCCGCCTTGCTGACCATCGTCTGCTATTCGTTGAACGATACCGTCGTGATTTACGATCGCATCCGTGAGAATTACATGCGCTATCAGAGAATGTCGCTTGCGGTACTGATCGACGCGTCGATCAACCAGACGCTTTCGCGCACTGTTCTGACGGCTGTAACGACGATATTGGCGCTTGCAGCACTCTACCTGTTCGGCGACAGCTTGCTTCGCTCTTTCGCTATGACGTTGCTTTTCGGCGTTGTTGTCGGAACGCTTTCGTCGATTTATATCGCGGGCCCGGTTCTGATCCTCTTCAACCGCAGAGGTGGCCGAGCCAAAGGCGGGCAGAGTCCCGCTCGCGGCGATGAGCCGGCGAACACGGCAACAGGGACGGCCTGACAATGGCAAAAGGCATCGAAATTCGCGAAGCGCACTTCCCCGGGCGGGCGCCGATAGACGCTTATGGAAACGGCGGCTTCCGCTTCGCCGACATGTCTCACCGGGGCTCGGTCCTCATGTTGCCGTCCGGTATCTATGCGTGGGATGCGATTGAGGGGGACCCGCTGTCGGTGGACAAGTTCAAGCGTGTGCTGGACGAAGCGGGTGAGATCGAAGTGCTGCTTGTGGGGACGGGTCGCGAAATCCGACCCTTGCCGGGTGAGCTGAAGGCGGCCTTGCGAGCGCAGAACATCTCCTCCGATCCGATGAGCACCGGCGCGGCGGTTAGAACCTATAACGTGATGCTCGCCGAAGCGCGCGCTGTCGCCGCGGCCCTGATCGCGGTGTGATTTCGAAGGAAGTTGTGCGTGCAAGAGGCCGATACCCAGATTCTCGCAACCTTGCGGGACACAGATCGCGATCGTTACTTGGCTTGCCTGCTTTCCCCACCTGAGAAGCGACAGTCGCTTGCGGCTCTTTATGCATTCTACGCGGAAATCGCCCGGGTGCGTGATTTGATACACGAGCCGCTCCCGGGCGAAATCCGCTTGCAATGGTGGCGTGACGTTCTCTCGAACGAACAATCGAGCGGCGAAGGGCATCCGCTTGCGGAGGCAATATTGCAATGCGTCCGCGAACATCGTCTGCCTGTGGCAGTGCTCGAGAACATGATCGATGCTCGAATTTTCGATCTTTACGACGATCCGATGCAGGACAGGTCGGCACTGGAAGGTTACGCCGGTGAAACGGCATCCGCCCTCGTCCAACTTTCTTCGCTGATCCTTGATCCGTCGAATGCCGCGAGATCGGCTGAGGCCGCCGGACATGCCGGCGTCGCGCAGACGATTGCCGGCCTCCTTCTGCTTATGCCAATTCATCATCGGCGCGGCCAGGTCTATCTTCCCGCGGATCTTCTGCGTGCGACAGGGCTGGACCGGGAAGCCTTTCTGGCCGCCGGCGATAGCGAAGCCATCGGCCGGGCAATCCACGCATTCTGCGGCTTGGGCAGGGATCATCTTGCCAAGGCGCGTCAAGGCATCGGCTCGATCTCTTCGCAGAATTTCTTCGCTTTCGTTCCGGTAGCATTAGCCGAGCCGGTGTTCGACAGGGCGGAAAAGGCGGGAGCGCGTCTCCTTCAGCAGCCTATCCAGCCGGCCCAATGGCAGCGGCAATGGCGAATGTGGCGCGCGACCCGGCGCAAGCGCTTCTGACCCAGCACTGGAACTGCATTTGGTCAAGCTGGCGCAAGTCTCACATCGTATAGGCAGGAGCTACCGGATTCATGCCGTCCAAAAGGGGCTTGTGTGATGTTGTGGCTATTGCTCATCGTGGTGGTCGTCGCGGTCGGAGCGTTCTACATCAGGATGAACGCCCGTGCCGAACGGGATTTCGACAATCCTGATGCGGGCTCGGCAATGGTCGAGTTTGGCCGCGCTTTCCCTGATGAAGCCATCCGTGCCTTGCATTCGACCATCGACAGGAAGGCGATCTTTCTTCGACTGCACGATGGCAAAGCCGGGTTTATCCAATCGCACGGCACGCACTATGTCTGCCACGTCATTCATCCCGGCAAGGTGCGGGTGAACACTTCCGAAAGCGGACGCGGATTGATCGTGCACTTTCCTGATTTCGCCTATCTGGATAATGCCTTCGAGTTCCGCACCGCCGAAGTAGCGGCGGACGTGTCGCTCTGGCTGCTCGGCAGCTTCAGCCCGAAGTCGGACTTTAGCGATGAACCGCCGGTGGCTGAGCCGGCCCAGGCGAGCGACTAAGCCGTCTTCAGGGCCGGGGCGGCGAGCCAGCTTGCGCAATCGCTGAGAGCCCGGGACGCCGTCGCCTGTTTCTTTGCCAGGGCCTTCTCCTTGCCGCGAAAACGCTTGGCGCCTTCCGGCTTCGTCAAGGCGCCCGGTTCCAGTGGCGGAAACAGACCGAAATTGACGTTCATCGGCTGGAAGGAGCGCTTGCCCGGTTCGTCGTCCGACACGATGTGTCCGCCGGTGATGTGATTGAGAAGCGCGCCGAAGGCCGTCGTTTGCGGCGGCGGCACTAACCGTTCGCTCTTTCGCTCGGCTGCTGCGAACCGGCCGGCAAGCAGGCCGATGCTGGCGCTCTCCACATAGCCTTCGCAACCGGTGATCTGGCCGGCGAACCGCAGGCCCGGACGGGACCTGAGCGTCAAGGTCGAATCGAGCAGCGTCGGCGAGTTGATGTAGGTGTTGCGGTGCAGGCCACCGAGCCGGGCGAACTCGGCCTTTTCAAGCCCGGGAATCATCCGGAAGACTTCCGCCTGCGCGCCGTATTTCAGCTTCGTCTGAAAGCCGACCATGTTGTAGAGCGTGCCAAGCGCGTTGTCCTGCCTGAGCTGTACGACGGCATAGGGCTTGACCGCGGGGTTGTGTGCGTTGGTCAGCCCCATCGGCTTCATCGGGCCGTGGCGCAGCGTTTCGCGTCCGCGTTCGGCCATGACCTCGATCGGGAGGCAGCCGTCGAAATAGGGGGTGCCTTCCCATTCCTTGAACCCGGTCTTGTCGCCGGCGACCAGGGCATCGACGAAGGCGTTGTACTGCTCCTCGGTCATCGGACAGTTGATGTAGTCCTTGCCTGTGCCCCCAGGGCCGACCTTGTCATAGCGCGACTGGTGCCAGCAGACATCCATGTCGATCGTGTCGGTGTAGACGATGGGGGCGATCGCGTCGAAAAACGCGAGCGCATCGGCGCCGGTTTCCTCGCGGATCGCCTCGGCCAGGGCCGGCGCGGTGAGGGGACCGGTGGCGATGATCGCAAGATCCCATTCCCTGGGTGGCAGCCCGGTGATCTCCTCGCGGACGACCGTGATTAGGGGGTGACTGTCTATCGCGGCGCTGACAGCTGCTGAAAAGCCGTCGCGGTCGACGGCAAGCGCTCCGCCTGCGGGAACCTGGTTGCGGTCGGCAGCCTGCATGATCAGCGAGCCCGCGAGCCGCATTTCCGCATGCAGCACGCCAACCGCGTTGCTGGTCGCGTCGTCGGAGCGGAACGAATTGGAGCAGACGAGTTCGGCAAGGTCATCGGTCTTGTGGGCGTCCGTGCCGCGCACGCCGCGCATTTCGTGCAGGATTACTGGGACGCCAGCCTGGGCGATCTGCCACGCGGCCTCCGATCCGGCGAGGCCGCCGCCGACGACATGAATGGGGGAATAGGTCGTGTTCGCTGTCATAGGCGGCTTCCTATCACAGCCGCCTTCCGGTTCCAATTGCGAAGAAACGAAAACGGCGCCACTACGGGCGCCGTCTTGGGTGTAGGCTGTTCGTTCCGATTAGCGGAAGGAACGGGCCGCAATGTTGCGGATATCGTAGCGGGTGATGCCGATATCGCTGAGCGCGTGGTTAGAGAGACCGCCGAGTTCGGCAACGGTGCGGCGATAATTGATCCAGCTTTTTGCAATGCGAATCGGGTTCATGGTCGTGTCCTCAAGATCAGTTTGTCGCGACAGTGATTTGTCTGCGTCGTTGAGGTTCTTATACGCTTGTCTAATTGGAAGTGGAGTGCAAAGAAAATGCATCTGCTATGCGTTTGTGCAGTGCATCGCCGCTTTGGTAAGCACCACGCTCTCGCCGCTCGAAAACGCGTCATAAGTTAAAAGTTGGCTAAATTGCTGGACTACGCGTTAATCTCTTGTGGTTTCGACAATTTTTGCGCTGTGCGGGCAGAAGTCCTTTCGATGGCGGATCAGCCTGTGAGCGCTCAAATAGTGAGCGCCGGAGGCGGCTTTTCGCAGTCGCAAAAAGGTGGCGTACGCGCGCCGGCCAGGACGAAAGAAAAACGCCCTCCGGCGGGAACCGAGGGGCGTTTCAGAAATGGTAGTCGGTGCTTGGGCTTACTTGACAGCCTGACGAGCAACGTAGGGAATGTCGCTGCGGCCGATGCCGAGGTCATTCAGCTCACGGTCGCTCATGCGGCCGAGTTCGTTGCAGGTCTGACGATACTTGCGCCAGTTGTTGAAAGAACGTGCGAGGTTCATGATCCTATCCTTTCTAGGGTCGTTTGCCAGCGCTCTATCTCTCTTGCTGGCCCGTCATCTGATGGTTGGAATATAATCGATTTGATCGGCAGTTACAGAGACAATGCTGCATCGCACCCATGCAGCGATTGCAATCCTTCGCCTTGCCGTTAACGATCGCCGCTTTGCCGCGTCGCCGGTCCGCTTTGGCGGCTGCAGAAACTGACTCAAAACGGGATGAAGACGCGCAAAAAAACAACGCCCGCTGGGGGAGGAGGTCCAGCGGGCGTTGCTTGTTCTGATTGGCAACCGGGAGGAGGAGTGTCGCCAATCCGTATCGGGTGCGCTGGGAGGAGGAGTGCGTCGCCCGATCGATGGTTGTAAGGTACGGTGGGACACGCATTTTGTGTAGAGGCGCGCGCCGAATGGCACCTATGCATTTAACGCATGCCTTGAGCGCGCAACGCCGCCAAACTGCTGAAATATTGTGCAATCGGACAGGCTCTCGCGAACTCATGCGCGGTCAGGACGGGGAAAGCAAAACGCCCGCTGGGGGAGGAGGTCCAGCGGGCGTCATGTAAGTGATTGGCAACCGGGAGGAGGAGTGTTGCCAATCTTATCGGAGAAGCGTTGGGAGGAGGAGTACGCTGCTCCGAATTCATCGAGCTTCCGCTCGGGTCTTTCCGGGGTTCCGGGGGCGGGCGACCAAGCCCGCCGGCGTTCGTTCGGTTCGTCACCTCTCGTCGCCTTTGATGGTGTGAATATAGCCATCTCAAATCGATTTGTGCAGTGCAATATCCGCATGGAAGATATGCGGCGCGCGCAAGCCCGTTTGCAGGCTCCCATAAGGGAGGTGGATCGCGCGGCAGGAATGCAGCGGTCTGTTGTTTTCTCTCGCCATTTTTACCGATTTGTTATTTTGTAAACTCAGCGAGGCGTTTGGAAAATGCCCTACCGCATCGGGAACACAGGTCCGGAGGCAAGATGTATCGCGGACGCATGGAACGGGATCTGAGGCGCTGGGTGGATCTCGGCCTGCTTCCCCAGTCGTCGGCAAGTGCGATGCTCGCGGAATATGATGCGCGCGACTCCACTTTCAGCGTCGGCCGTGTCCTGTTGGCGCTGGCCGCGCTTCTGCTTTCGGCCTCGCTCTTGCTGCTTGTCGCGGCGAATTGGGAAGCATTGCCGCGCCTTGCCAGGGTCGCAGGCGTCGTCGTCTTGATCTGGCTCTTCCATTTTCTCGCCGCCTATTTCCTCGGGCGGGGAGCCAAGGCGGTTGGCGCGGCGTTGCTTATTCTCGGCACGATGTCCTTCGGTGCCGGCATCGCGCTTGTCGGCCAGATGTACCATCTGTCCGGCGACGCGGCGGATGCGATGCTTCTCTGGTTCGCCGGGGCCTGCCTGTCGGCCGCGGCCTTCGCGTCGGCTGCGGTCACGACGATTGCCGCGTGCCTTGCCTGGGCGTTTCTTGTTACGCTGTTCGACAGCGGAGGGCTTGTTCCGGCGATTGAGGCCTATTTCTGGCTCGTGCCGGTCCTAGCGGTCATCGTGCTCACGCTGGTGCGCTACACCGATGCAGCACGTACGCGCCATCTGGCTTATCTTCTCTGCGTCGCCTGGCTAGGCGCGCTCTACGTCGACAACCCCGAGATCTGGCTCGCAATCGCCTTCTTCGCCGCCGGCTTGATCGCCTTTCTGCTCGCGTCGCTGCCGCGATCGCCGCTGTATGGCCTGGCTTCCGAGGCTGGTTCCGCCCCGTCGTTCTATTCCTTCGCCGTCGCCGTCGTCGGCCTCGCCGCTCTGCAAAGCGAAGTGGAAAGCGCTTGGGCCGAAATCGCCGTCGGTGTCGGCCTGCTTGCCGTAGCCCTCGCAGGCATAGGTCTTGCCGGAGCGCGTAACGGCGCAGTTCGCTATTTGGCCTACGCGGTATTTGCCGCGGAGATTTTGTATCTGGCTTTCGAGACGCTTGGATCGATCCTCGGCACATCGGGATTCTTCCTCATTGCCGGAGTGGTCGTTGCGCTTGTGGCGTGGCTCGTCATCCGTGTCGAGCGAAGGCTTGGGCACGTGCGGGAGGCTTCGCAATGAGCGGTGCTTTGCCTGTCGCCCGCTGGCGCAATCCCTTCGTCGCGGCCCTCGTTGTCGCTGTGCTGCAAACCGCCGTCATTGGATACATGATCGAAAGCCGCGCTTCGATCCTGCGCAACGGCAAGGACGTGCTTTTGAGAAGTGCGCCAATCGATCCGCGCGACCTCTTGCGCGGTGACTATGTCACTCTGAGCTACGATATCTCTCGCATTTCACCGGACGTCATCTCAGGAGCCTTGCCTGAGGGCGCCACGAAGGCGGAGCTCTTCGTGCGGCTCAAACAGCAGCCCGACGGCTTCTGGGGGCCGGTCGAGGCATCGTTCAGCCCGCTCGCGCAAACCACGGACAGCATCGTGATCAGATCGCTGCCGTTCTCGTACTACCCGTCATCAGGCGCGCCGCCATCAACGTTCTATCCGAACTACGGTATTGAGCGCTATTACGTGCCGGAAGGCGAGGGCCGTGTCCTCGAAAACGCGCGCAGCGCCCATGCGCTTTCAGTCAACGTGCGTGTGGATCCGGATGGGCGTGCCCAGATCCGGCAGGTCTCCGTAGACGGAGCACCGATCTACCAGGAGCCGCTATATTGATGGCGCACGCTTCATGTTGTTGCCGGCTTCTTGGTTTAGAATGATTGAGGCAACGGCGAAGACGCGGGCCTGTGTGGTCGCGCATTTTCTCTTTGATCCGGGAAAAACGAGTGATATAGAGACGCCGCGCTCGGGAAAGCCCGAACCCTTCGCATGTCCAGAATATCCGCGGTGCTCCCGCTGGTTGTCTTGCGGGAAATGCGATCAGGCGGTGTGGTTGTCTGAACGCGGGTATGGTGAAATTGGTAGACACGCCAGATTTAGGTTCTGGTGCCGCAAGGCGTGGGAGTTCAAGTCTCTCTACCCGCACCAGGACAACATGCAGCCAAACGTCGGAATTCGACGGTGAAGAGGGTAGGCGGAGTGCCATTTTGCTTGCAAAACGGTCAAGGAATTGCGTAAAGCCACTCCCGGCAAATGGATCGGCTCACGTGCTCGCCAGGCCTTTCGAGGCAAGAGCACTGTCAACGTGAAATGAAGGTTTGAACATGCAGGTTATCGAAACGCTCGCTCAAGGGCTGAAGCGCGAACTTAAGGTCGTCATCCCGGCCAAGGACATGGAAGCTCGGATGAATGAGCGTCTGGCCGAAGTGAAGGACCGCGTCCGCATCAACGGCTTCCGTCCGGGCAAGGTGCCGGTTGCGCACCTGAAGAAGGTCTACGGCAAGTCGATCATGGCTGATCTCGTCAATGAGATCGTTCGTGACAAGCCGACCGAAATCCTGACGGAGCGCGGCGAGAAGTCGGCAACGCAGCCGGAAATCGCGATGACCGAGGACGAGGCCGAAGCCAACAAGATCCTCAATGCCGAGGCCGATCTCGAATTCACGGTTGCCTACGAGGTTATCCCGAAGTTCGAGCTCAAGGATGTGAGCGGCATCAAGGTTGTCCGCGAAGTCGTCGATGTCGCCGAAGACGAGGTCAACGAACAGATTCTGCGCATCGCCGAAAGCGCCCGCACCTACGAGTCCAAGAAGGGCAAGGCCGCCAATGGCGACCGCGTCACCATCGACTATCTCGGCAAGGTCGACGGCGTTGCCTTCGATGGCGGCAAGGATGAGGACGCGGAACTGGTCCTCGGCTCCAATCGCTTCATTCCGGGCTTCGAAGAGCAGCTCGTCGGCGCCAAGGCCGGTGATGAAAAGACGATCACCGTAACCTTCCCGGCCGACTATCCGGCCGCAAACCTCGCCGGCAAGGAAGCAACCTTCGACATCACGGTGAAGGACGTCGCCGCCGCCGCTGCGCTCGAGATCAACGACGAGCTCGCGACCAAGCTTGGCCTCGAATCGGCCGACAAGCTGAAGGAAATCGTTCGCGGCCAGATCGAAAGCCAGTACGGCTCGGTCACCCGCCAGAAGGTCAAGCGCCAGATCCTCGACCAGCTTGACGAACTCTACCAGTTCGAGACGCCCGAGCGCCTCGTCGACGCCGAATTCGAAAACATCTGGCGCCAGATCAACACCGACCTGCAGCAGGCCGGCAAGACCTTCGCCGATGAAGAGACGACGGAAGAGGAAGCTCGCGCCGAGTACCGCAAGCTCGCCGAGCGTCGTGTCCGCCTCGGTCTCGTTCTCTCCGAAATCGGCGAAAAGGCAGGCGTTCAGGTGAGCGACGACGAAATGCAGCGCTCGCTGTTCGAACAGCTGCGCCAGTTCCCGGGCCAGGAGAAGCAGATCCTCGACTACTTCAAGAACACCCCCGGCGCGGCTGCTTCGTTGCGCGCGCCTCTGTTCGAAGAGAAGGTCGTGGATCACCTGCTTTCCGAAATCTCGGTAACCGACAAGTCGGTTTCCAAGGAAGAGCTGATGGCTGACGACGAGGAAGCCGAAGACAAGCCGGCCGCCAAGAAGGCGCCTGCCAAGAAGAAGGCTGCGGCAAAGGCCGAGGCTGCTGAAGGCGAGGAAGCCGCAGCACCGAAGAAGAAGGCTCCGGCGAAGAAGAAGGCTGCTGACGAAAGCGCCGAATAATCGGTTCTTTCTGCGAGAATTAAAGAGGCCGCCTCTCGGGGCGGCCTGTTCCTTTGAGAATGAAAAGCCGCCGAAGCGGCGGCTGAAAAAGAACCCGCTAAAGGCAGCTTTAGGCCGTCTTGATTTCGCCCATGCGGTTCCACGCGTCGAGACCGGCGATCTTGTAGGCCTCGGCGAGCGTCGGGTAGTTGAACGTGTTCTCGACGAAATACTCGACGGTGCCCTTCAGATTGAGAACCGCCTGGCCGATGTGCACGAGTTCGGTCGCGCCTTCTCCGATAATATGGACACCGAGCAAGCGCCGGGTCTTCAGTGAGAAGATCATTTTCAAGAGACCGGCATCGAGCCCCATGATGTGCCCGCGCGACGTTTCCCGGAACCGCGCAATGCCACATTCGTAAGGAATACCGCGCTCCTTTACTTCTTCCTCGGAGAGGCCGCAGGTCGAGATTTCCGGCACGGCATAGATGCCATAGGGGAAGTATTTCTGCGGCTCCTTGGCAATCGCCCCGACTGCGACGCGGGCGGCGACGCGCCCCTGTTCCATCGAGGTCGAAGCGAGGCTCGGGAAGCCGACGACATCGCCGGCGGCGTAAATGTTCGGAACCGAAGTCTGGAATGTTTCCGGATTCACCTTCAGCCGCCCGCGGCTGTCCGCTTCGAGCCCGGCTGCCGGAAGGTTGAGCGCATCGGTCGCGCCGATGCGGCCGGCGGCAAACAAGACCATCTCCGTCGTGATCTTGCGGCCATTGTCGAGCGTAAGCAGCACCTTACCGTCTTCGCGCCGCTCAACTTTCTCGGCCTTCTGGCCGAGATTGAGCTTCATGTTGCGATCACGCAATTGATAGGTGAAATCCTCGACGATCTCCTTGTCGATGAAGTCGAGCATCGTCGTCTTGGGATCGATGACCGTGACTTGCGTGTCGAGCGCGCTGAAGATCGTTGCGTATTCGATGCCGACGACACCCGCGCCGATCACGACCAGCGAACGCGGCAGTTCCTCGATATCGAGCAACTCATCGCTGTCGAGGACGGTCTTGCCGTTGAAGGGAATGTAGTCCGGGCGAAAAGGTTTCGTTCCGACGGCGAGCAGGATGCTCGTTGCGGAAACCGGAATGCTTTCGCCGTCCTCCTTGAGGATCTCCAGCGTCGTCGGGTTCACGAAACTTGCGCGGCCGCGCACATGTTGGACGCGGTTTCGCGCGAACTGGTGTTCGAGCACCTCGACCTCGTGGTTGAGGGTGATGATTAGGCGGCGGCGCAGGTCTTCGGCGCTGATTTCCTGTTTCACCCGGTAAGAGCGGCCGTAAAAGCCCCGCTCGCGCCAGCCCGACAGGTTAAGCGCGGTCTCGCGGAGCGTCTTTGACGGAATAGTCCCGGTGTGGACGGACACCCCGCCGACGCGCTTGCCCTGCTCGACGACGAGCACCTTCTTACCGAGTTTCGCGGCCTGGATGGCACCCCTGCGCCCCGCTGGGCCGCTTCCGACGACGATGAGATCGAACTGGTTCATGAACGCTTCCCGTACGCTAGAGCAATTCCAGGAAAAGTGTGTAACGGTTTTCCGTCCGGAATTGTGTTATTTCAAAGAGTTAGATCATTTCACTGCTCTAATGAAACAATGAAATGATCTGAAGAGAATCGTTGTGCGATGCGGCAAATTCCACCCGCAGGCGTTTATAGCGTCAATTGCGCGATTTGATGAAGCACCATGCGCATTGTTCTATCGTGGATGCGCCTGTGCTGAAATAAAGCTATGTTTGCGTATGACCTCGCCCTTCAGTTTTTGCGGGCAAAGGCAATGTGGAGCCCAGGAATGGCATCGGAAGCAACGGCGGTTCCCGGTCATGCGGCTGGCGTGACAAAGGCCGAGGCGGCAGTTCCGCCGACCCGCCCGGGGGTCGTCGCTGCTGCAGTCTACCAGGACGGGCAGCGCCTGCGTGACATAGAGATCGAAGAAGCAGGACAATGGCGTGGCCGCGAAAATGTTGTCATCTGGATCGGCCTGCACGAACCCGATAAGGCACTGCTGCGCCAGGTTCAGGCTGAATTCGATCTCCACGACTTGGCGATCGAGGACGCCGGAAAGGCACACCAGCGTCCAAAGCTGGAAATCTACGGCGACGCGATCTTCGTCGTGGCGCGCACGGCCCACATGGCCGACGATCAAATCGCATTCGGCGAAACGCATCTTTTCGTCGGCCGCGGCTACATTGTTTCCGTTCGTCACGGGGCGTCGACCTCTTATATGGCGGTCAGGCAGAGATGCGAGTCCTCGCCAGCAGCACTCGCCCACGGCGAGAATTACATCCTCTATTCGATCCTCGATTTCATCGTCGACAACTACATGCCGGTGGTCGAAGCGATCCATGCAGAGGTCGAGGAACTCGAGGATAAGCTTTTGCGCGACCGGTTGGATAAGGCGGATATCGAACGGCTTTATCTGCTGCGCCGAAATCTCTTGCGCCTGCGCAATGCGGTGGTACCACTGGTGGATGTGTGCCGCCGGCACGAGCACCTTGAGCTTCCGGGCATGGAGGCGGCGATGCAGCCCCTGTTCCGGGATGTCACCGATCATGTTCGGCGGGTCCAGGAAGACATCGACGCGTTGCGCGAAGTGCTTGCCTTCACCTTCGAGGCGAGCTTGATGATCGGCCAGTCGGAGCAGACGGAAATCTCACGCAAGCTCGCCTCTTGGGCCGCCATTCTCGCGGTTCCGACGGCGATTGCCGGTATCTACGGCATGAACTTCGAGCAGATGCCGGAGCTTAGATTCCGCTACGGCTATTTTGTCGTCCTGGCGATAATCTTCGCCGTGTGCATAACGCTCTACCGCTTCTTCCGCCGCGCCAGATGGATTTGACTGGAAGATCAGAGCGCGCGGCTTTCGCCCCGCCCGCACGGCCAAGGCTAAAACAGCCGAAGGCCCTTGAGGCTCGCGTGCCCGTCCTTGCCGATGATGATGTGGTCGTGAAGCGCAATGCCGAGCGGTTTGGCGGCTTCGGCGATCAGCTTGGTCATCTCGATGTCCGCGCGTGAAGGCGTCGGGTCGCCGGAGGGATGGTTGTGGACCAGGATCAACGCGGTCGCGGAGAGCTCAAGTGCGCGCTTGATCACTTCTCGAGGATAGACCGGGGTGTGATCGATCGTGCCTCTTTGCTGGACTTCATCGGCAATAAGCGCGTTGCGCTTGTCGAGGAAGAGGATGCGAAACTGCTCGTGGGTCTCATGTGCCATCGCCGCATGGCAATAGTCGATGACGGCGCTCCAGGATGACAGGACCTGCTTGTCGCGCAACTCGCTCTTCAGCATCCGATGGCTGGCTGTGGCGATGAGCTTGAGATCAAGGGCGACCGACTCGCCGACACCCTTGACCTCCTGCAGCAGATTGAGCGGCGCGCCGAAAACGCCTGCGAGTGTTCCGAAGCGGGCGAGCAGCGCCTTGGCGATCGGCTTCGTATCGCGACGGGGGATCAGCCTGAACAGGATGAGTTCCAGCACCTCGTAATCCGCGAGTGCTGCATCGCCGTGTTCTCGGTAGCGGTCGCGCAGACGATCGCGATGGCCGTGATAGTGAGCTTCCGCGGGAGGGGCAGAGTTCACTTCGGCGTCGCCGCCGCGCGGCTTCTGCCGTGCAAAGAACTGCCGCTCGTCCGTCGGCTGCAGTTCGCCTTCGGAGAGGGGCGGCGTTCTCGTCACGCGTTGCCCACGGCAGCAATGCCGGGCTTGAACAGACCGGCTGGTGAAAGCGTGAAGATCTCGCAGCCGTCCGCCGTGACGCCCACCGTGTGTTCGTATTGTGCCGAAAGCGAACGGTCGCGTGTGACGGCGGTCCAGCCATCCGACAGAACCTTCACGTGCGGCCGACCCAGATTGATCATAGGCTCGATCGTAAAGATCATGCCCTCGCGCAGCTCGGGGCCTTCATTGGCGCGACCATAATGCAAGATGTTCGGAGCGTCGTGAAACAGCCGGCCAACGCCGTGGCCGCAAAAGTCGCGCACCACAGAACAGCGCTCGGACTCCGCATAGGCCTGGATGGCCTCGCCGATCGCACCGGTGCGTGCCCCGGGCCGCACAGCCGCGATGCCGCGCATCAGGCACTCGTGCGTGACATCGAGCAGCCGTTCTGCGGCGCGCTTGACTTCGCCGACGGGATACATGCGGCTGGAATCGCCATGCCAGCCATCAACGACATAGGTGACGTCGATATTGACGATGTCGCCTTCGCGTAAGGGCTTTTCATTCGGAATACCATGGCAGACGACGTGATTGATCGACGTACACGACGACTTTGTATAGCCCCGATAGTTGAGCGTGGCGGGAAGCGCGGCATGGTCCATGCCGAATTCGAAAACGAAGCGATCGATCTCTTCTGTCGTTACACCTGGCCGTACGCGGGATACCAATTCGTCCAGGCAACGCGCAGTCACCTGACAGGCCTTGCGCATGCCTTCGAAATCATCCGGCCCGTAAAGACGGATGACGCCGGTGTTCTTGTAGGGGGCAGCGCCGGCCTCGATATAGGTTACCATTACAGAACTTTCATTGTTTCAAGCGCATGTCATAAATCAGCGAGGGCGGGTTCGTCCACTAGCATCGCCGCCGTCGGTGCTATTTGCGAGGGCGATATCGCGCATTTGAAGGCATAGGTCTCGACACCGCGTGTGGAAGCGCGTGCGAATGCACGAGCATAGACCGGATCGAGCTCGCGGCATATCCGGAAGACATCGCAATCGTGTCTTTGGACAAGGTAGAGCATGATTGCCCGGTGCCCGGCTTCGACCATGTCGCCGAGTTCTTCGAGATGTTTGGCGCCTCGCTCAGTCGGACTATCGGGGAATTCGGCGAGGCCCCGCTCGCGGCTGAAGTGGACGTTCTTCACCTCTACATAGGCAAGTCCCTTTGTCGGGTCGCTGAGAAGAATGTCGATCCTGGAGTTGCGGCCGTACTTCTGCTCGCGCCGGAGTGTCGCATAGGTGTGAAGGTCGCCGACGAGTCCGGCGGCGATCGCTTCCTCGGCAAGCCTGTTCGGCAGTCCGGTGTTGATGCCGACGAGTATTCCGTCCGCTTCGACGATCTCCAGCATATGGCGGTATTTCCGTGTCGGGCTGTCGTGCTCCGAAAGCCAGATCGGCGAACCCGGGGTGGTCAATCCGCGCATCGAGCCGGTGTTCGGGCACGAGCCGGTAATCCTCGTTCCATCGGCGAGAACCGCGTCGAATAAAAAGCGCTTGTAACGCTGCACAAGCGTGGCTGGAACGAGCGGACGGGAGAAATTCACGGATAATCCAATCAGGCCCGGGCGCGTACGTAGGAACCCGGTGCTTCCTCGAGCGAGTTGAGCGGGCCGCCGGGTTTTCGGGCCGGGACGCGTTTCTTGTCCAGCTTTTCAACCCAGCCATGCCAGTGCGGCCACCAGGAGCCCGGTGTTTCCTTTGCCTTGCCCAGCCAGTCGTCGACGTCGCCCTTTGCCGGACCACCGGTCCAGTATTGATATTTGCCTTTGTCCGGCGGGTTGACGACGCCGGCGATATGGCCCGAACCCGACAGGACAAATGTGACCTTGCCGCCGAAGGAACTGCTGCCGAGGAATACCGATTTGGCAGGCGCGATGTGATCTTCCTTGGTTGCCAGGTTGTAGATCGGGATTTTGACGTCAGCGAGCGAGATCTTCCGGCCGGCCAACATCATCTCGCCTCTGGAGAGCTTGTTCTCCAGGTAGCAGTTACGAAGGTAGAAAGAGTGGTTGGCTGCCGGCATCCGCGTTGAATCGGAATTCCAGTAAAGCAGGTCGAAGGGGAGGGGTTCCTGGCCCTTCAGATAGTTGTTGACGAAATACGGCCAGATCAACTCGGACGCCCTGAGCATGTTGAAGGCGGTGGCCATCTTCGAGCCTTCGAGATAGCCGGTCGCACTCATCTTGCGCTCGATCTGGCTGATCTGGTCATCGTCGACGAAGACCTTGAGATCACCAGCATAGGTGAAGTCCACTTGCGTCGTGAACAGCGTCGCCGAGCGAATACGGTCATCGCCTTCGGCGGCGTGGAGCGCCAGCGTGGCAGCAAGCAATGTGCCCCCGACACAGTAGCCGATGGCATTGACGTCGCGTTCTCCGGTCGCCTGCTCAATGATGTCCAGGGCAAAGCCGATACCTTCGCGCGCGTAAGCCTCCCAGTCCTTCGAGGCATGGCGTTCATCGGGATTGACCCAGGAGATGACGAACACGGTATGGCCTTGGTCGACCGCCCATTTGATAAAGGATTTCTGCGGGTTGAGATCGAGCACGTAGAACTTGTTGATCCACGGCGGGCAGATCAGCAGCGGCCGCTTGAGCACCGTCTCGGTGCTCGCTTCATATTGGATGACCTGGCAGACGTCGCTCTGGGCGATCACCTTGCCCGGCGTGATCGCGATGTTTTCGCCGATGGCGAACTTGCTCGTATCGGTCTGCCGCAGCTTGAGATCACCGCGCCCGGCAGCGATGTCTTCTGCAAACATCTGCATGCCCTTGACGAGGTTGGCGCCACTTGACGCTACGGTTTCGCGATAGAGCTGCGGGTTGGTGGTTACGAAATTAGTCGGCGAGAGGGCGCTCGATATCTGGCGCACGTAGAATGCCGCTTTGTGTTTGGTGTGGTCGTCGAGCCCCTCGGCATCATTGACCATTCTCTCCGCCCAGTCCGAGGTCGCGAAATAGGCCTGGCGAATGAAGTCGAAGAAAGGGTTTTTCACCCAATCCTCGTCCGCGAAGCGCTTGTCGGTGCGCTCGATGCTCGTCGGGTCCGTGGCGATATCGCCGGCCATGCGCTGGAGCGAACGTGACCAGATATCGAAGAAACTGCCCATGAGGTGCGTCTGGGCTTCCAGTGTCCGACGCGGATCGGAAAGCCAATATTCCGAGATCCTGGAGAGCGTCTTGACCATGTCGGAAACCGGCTCGGCAAAGCCGTCTGTCTTCTCGCCGGCTTCGCGCGGGGCAAGCCATGCGGAGGCTGCCTTGCCGAGTTGTTCTGCTGCGCGGGCCAGGTTGACGGCCAGGCTTTCTGGATCCTTGACGATGTAGGGCTCGACCGATTTCGGATCAAAGCCGGCAAAACCGCTCTTACCACCGCCGTCCTCGGCCTTCCTGTCTGCTGTCACCCGGCGTCCTCCACAGCATCTTATCTCTTTTGCATTTTTACATTCTGCCCGAAAATGATTACAAGGGCTAGAGCGTTCAGCTTTCCAATGGAATCACAGGAAGCGAGTAAATCGCTTTGAATTCAAGCGGTTAAAGTGTCATCGGCGTGTCTTTTTCGGGCGTGCGGTGCACTGGTCCATCGTCGCGCGAAAAAACAGGGGTTATCGCCAGCATGCTTGTCGTCGGAAAACAGGGCTCGGGTTCTTGGGTTTTGGGATTGCTCCTCGCGGGTGCCCTTGCCGGATGCAGTTCGACAGCCAAACTGGCTACCTATCCATCCGTTTATGGGCAAAAGCCGGCCGCGAACGCCCAACTGACCGATGAAGAGGCGGTCTCTATGCAAACCCGGTTGACGGCGCTTGCCGCTGCTCATCAATCCGGCTCGATCTCTGAGGCCGAATACCAGCGGCGCTTGAAGGAATTGCAGTCGCTGGCCGAGCAGCACGGCGCCGACACGCTGAAACAGATCGCGAATTAGCGCTTGCCTTTCAAGCGATTTGGACGCAAAGCGTTGAATGGCCGCGATGACGGCCGTTCACCACCGCGTTTGCTTCCGCGAAAGCCGAACGGCTCGTGGAGGCTTGCGCCAAACGAGGTTTGGAGATGGAAGAGTTTCACAAAGTCCGGCGTTTGCCGCCCTATGTTTTCGAACAGGTCAACCGTTTGAAAGCAAGCGCGCGAGCGGCCGGTGCTGACATCATCGACCTCGGCATGGGCAATCCGGATCTTCCGACCCCGCAGTCGATCGTCGACAAGCTTTGCGAGGTCGTCCAGGATCCGCGCACACATCGTTATTCGTCATCGAAGGGCATTCCCGGGCTGCGTCGGGCCCAGGCCGCCTATTATGCCCGCCGCTTCGGCGTCAAACTCAATCCCGAGACCCAGGTCGTCGCGACGCTCGGTTCCAAGGAAGGTTTCGCCAATATGGCGCAGGCGATCACCGCTCCCGGTGACGTCATCCTGTGCCCGAATCCGACTTATCCCATCCACGCCTTCGGCTTCCTAATGGCAGGCGGCGTCATCCGCTCCATTTCGGTCGAGCCCGATGACAGCTTCTTCGGACCGCTGGAGCGGGCCGTGCGGCATTCGATCCCGAAGCCTCTGGCGCTCATCCTCAACTACCCCTCGAACCCAACGGCACAAGTGGCCACGCTCGACTTCTACAAGGAAGTCATCGCGTTTGCGAAGAAGCACGACATCATCGTGCTCTCGGATCTCGCCTATTCGGAAATCTACTTCGATGACGTGCCGCCACCCTCCGTGCTGGAAGTGCCTGGTGCGATCGACGTGACGGTCGAGTTCACGTCGATGTCGAAGACGTTCTCCATGCCTGGCTGGCGCATGGGCTTCGCCGTCGGCAACGAGCGGTTGATCGCAGCGCTGACGCGGGTGAAGTCCTATCTTGACTACGGCGCGTTCACGCCGATCCAGGTGGCCGCGACGCAGGCGCTCAACGGTGACGGCAGCGACATTGCCGAGGTGCGCAACATCTACAAGCGCCGGCGCGACGTGATGGTCGAGAGCTTCGGCAAGGCGGGCTTCGAAGTGCCGCCGCCGCCGGCGACCATGTTTGCCTGGGCAAAAATCCCCGAGAAGTTCCGACATCTCGGTTCGCTCGAGTTCTCGAAGCTTCTCGTCGAAAAGGCGGATGTCGCCGTCGCGCCCGGTATCGGCTTCGGCGAGCAGGGCGACGACTATGTCCGTCTGGCGCTCGTGGAGAACGAGCACCGGATCCGGCAGGCAGCACGCAACATCAAGCGTTTCCTGTCCGCGGCCGATGAGACGATGCACAACGTCATATCGCTTAACGCACACCGGTAGGAAATCGGAAAACACCGATATCCAAACCAGAATAGCCCCGCCACATCTGGCGGGGCCTCTACATGTTAGGAACTTGCTATGTCAGATGCCCTCAAAATCGGCATTGCGGGCTTGGGGACCGTCGGTGCCTCGCTCGTGCGGATTCTCCAGGATCGTCATGAGATGCTGGCAACCACGTGCGGGCGGGCGATCGAGATCATGGCGGTGACGGCGAGGGACCGATCCAGAGACCGCGGTGTGAACCTCGCAAATATCAAGTGGTTCGACGATGCGGTTTCACTGGCGTCCGAAGCGGATATCGACGTTTTCATCGAGTTGATGGGCGGTGCCGGAGATCCGGCCTATTCGGCCGTGAAGGCGGCTCTGCGGCGCGGTATTCACGTGGTCACCGCCAACAAGGCGCTGCTGGCTGCCCATGGCATCGAGCTTGCCGGCATTGCCGAGGAGCATGGTGCGTTGCTCAACTATGAGGCGGCGGTTGCCGGTGGCATTCCGGTCATCAAGGCGCTTCGCGAGTCCATGACGGGTAACACCGTCTCGCGCGTCTATGGCATCATGAACGGCACCTGCAACTACATCCTGACGAAGATGGAGAAGGAAGGGCTTTCGTTCGAAGACTGCCTGAAGGAAGCCCAGCGCCTGGGCTATGCCGAAGCGGATCCGGCCTTCGACATCGAGGGCAATGATACGGCGCACAAGCTCTCGATCCTGACCAGCCTCGCCTTCGGCACCGCAATCGCCGCCGATGACATCTATCTCGAAGGCATCACCAACATCTCGATCGAGGACATCCAGGCGGCGGCCGACCTCGGCTACCGCATCAAGTTGCTCGGCGTCGCGCAGCGCACCGAAAGCGGCATCGAGCAGCGCGTTCATCCGACGATGGTGCCTTACGATTCCGTCATCGCGCAGGTCGACGGTGTAACGAACGCGGTCGCCATCGAGTCGGATATTCTTGGCGAGCTGCTGATGGTCGGCCCCGGCGCCGGCGGCAACGCGACCGCTTCGGCCGTGCTCGGCGATATCGCTGATATCGCCAAGAGCCGTCCGGGCGCACAACACGTACCGGCTTTCGGCCGCCCGGCGACCGCACTGTTGCCCTACAAGCGGGCCCGCATACAAAGCCATGAAGGCGGCTATTTCATCCGGCTGAAAGTTCTCGACCGCACCGGCGTCTTCGCCAACATTGCGGGGCATATGGCTGAAAACGATATCTCGCTCGAATCGATCATGCAGCATTCCAAGCACTACGCGGATCCTGCCGAACCGAAGACGATCATCCTGGTCACGCATGCCACGCATGAAGCTTCCGTGCGCAAGGCGATCGTCGCCATCAAGGGTGAGGGTTATCTTGTCGGCGAGCCGCAGGTCATCCGTATCGAGCGGCCAAAGGCGGGCTGATCGCCGTTTGACACATTAAAACTGTTGAGAAACGGCTCCGACAGGCCTCCGGCCCGCCGGAGCCTTGTTCATTCGGGTTCTTCCAGCCCGAAATGTCCGCTAAGAACAGGGGACTGCAGGCGGGCAATTAGCATGGACGTATTGGCGGATCCGATCCAACGGGCATTTCTCGGCGTCGAGCGCTCGGTCAGCGGGCAGCGCTGGGTCTCGCGTCTGGATCAAGCCGGGCAGAACCGGGCCTTGGCGATCAGCCAGGTCCACGGCTATTCCGAGATGATCGCCCGCGTGCTCGCCGGCCGCGGCGTAGCGCTCGACGATGCGGCCGCCTTTCTCGATCCGACACTGCGCGCGCTGATGCCGGATCCGGACACCTTGACCGATTGCCGCAAGGCGGCCGAGCGGCTGGCACTGGCGATACGCCGCCGCGAGAAGGTTGTGATATTCGGGGACTATGACGTCGACGGCGCCGCCTCTTGTGCGCTGATGGTCCGCTTTCTGCGCCATTTCGGCATCGAGGCCGACATCTACATTCCGGACCGCATCTTCGAAGGTTATGGCCCGAATCCGCAGGCGATCGAGCAGCTGGTGGACAACGGCGCCAATCTTATCGTTACTGTCGACTGCGGCTCGACCAGTCATGAGTCCCTCGCGGTTGCCGCCCAGCGCGGCATCGATGTCGTCGTCATCGACCACCATCAGATGGGCTCTTCCCTTCCGCTATGCCATGCGCTCGTCAATCCGAACCGCGAGGACGACTTGTCGGGCCAGGGACATCTTTGTGCTGCTGGCGTCGTCTATCTTGCACTCGTCAACACCTTGCGGGTGCTGCGCGGCCAAGGCGAGGCGCGTGCCGCGTCGTTCGATCTGTTGGCGCAGCTTGATCTTGTCGCATTGGCGACAGTATGCGACGTGGTGCCGCTCAAGGGGCTCAATCGCGCCTATGTGGTCAAGGGCCTGATCGCAGCGCGTCATATGGGCAATCCGGGGCTCACGGCGCTCCTCCGCAAGGCTGCAATCGGCGGCCCCGTGACGCCCTATCACCTTGGCTTCCTGATCGGCCCGCGTATCAATGCGGGCGGACGAATCGGTGATGCGGCGCTGGGCAGCCGGCTGTTGACGCTCGACGATGCGGCCGCCGCAGAAGTGATCGCCAGCCGGCTCGATGAGCTTAACCGCGAGCGTCAGGCCATGGAGGCGGCGATGCTCGCCGAGGCGGAGGCGGAGGTGTTGGCGGAATACGGGACCGGCGAAGCGGCCTCGGTGATCGTTACGGCCCGGGAAAACTGGCACCCGGGGATCGTCGGGCTCATTGCAGCCCGCATCAAGGAAAAGTTCCGCCGGCCGGCCTTCGCGATTGCTTTTGATCCGAGTGGACGAGGAACGGGATCGGGGCGTTCGATCAATGGCTTCGACATGGGCAGGCTGGTGAGGGCGGCGGTCGAAACTGGTCTTCTCGTCAAGGGCGGTGGCCACGCCATGGCAGCCGGCTTGACGGTCGAACGCGCGAATCTAGGCAGGCTTCGTCAAGTCTTCGAAGAGCGCGCGCAAGCGGTGGTGCGCGATCTTGTGTCCACGGAAACCCTGAAGATCGATGGCGCGCTTGGCGCGTCCGGCGCGACGATCGAACTGGTGGATGTCCTGGAGCAGGCCGGCCCCTACGGTTCCGGACATCCGCAGCCAACCTTCGCCTTCCCGCAACACCGGCTGCGCGACTGCCGACAGGTCGGCTCCAATCACGTCAAGGTAACACTCGAGGGCCAGGACGGCAGCCGGATCGATGGTATCGCCTTTCGCGCCGCGGAAACACCTCTCGGCGACTTCCTGCTCCGCGGCCGCGGCTCCACCATCCATGTCGCGGGATCGGTTTCCGCAGACCTTTGGCAGGGGACCCGCCGTGTCCAGCTGCGTGTGACGGACGCCGCAAAAGCGCCCTGACGAATTCGAGAGCGTGGAGTCTGATAGGGAGTGCGGCCTGCTGAGTCACACCCTGCTCTTTGCCGATCCCAGGTTCGTCCCGACGACCACCATCCGTCAGTTGCCTCGGAGTGCGAACCGCACCTATCGAAAATTGAAGCCCTCGGGTGCGCCGATCTGCGGCACGATCGTTGGGTCGGAGAAATTGCGATAACCGAGCAGCGGAACGTCGCATTTCAGGTCAAACTTCCCGACCGAGGCTTTCCGGACACAATCATTCGTCGTGCGATAGGGATGGCCCGCTATCTGATGGGTTCCAGGCGTAGGCTCGATACTTCCCGTCATGGCGGTGCACGAAACGAGCGCCGCACTAGAAAGCACACAGGCCGCAATCAATCTCGACGCAGGATACTTCATGGATAGCCCCCTTTTTGTCCAGCCGCGCTCGGGCTAGCAGCCCCGGGGCCAGGGCTTCTAATACATCAGGAATCGCTCAAACATTGGCGCGCAAGCGCCGAAACACGAAAGGCCCAAGGTGTCTGGCTACCTTGACCGGAATCTTCGGTCGGCTTGCATCAACCCCGTCTAACTATTTGATTTGATTATGGCACGCCCAACGGGACTCGAACCCGTGTTTCCGCCGTGAAAGGGCGGCGTCCTAGACCGCTAGACGATGGGCGCCCAAGACGAGGTGGCTTATAGAGAGCCGTTCGGATTCCCGCAAGTGAGCGAGAGCCATTAAATTCGATTTTTTGCGGGAAACTTGTGGAGAGGTTCGGCACGATCAGCGGCGAACGCTCGTTCGCTGCCACGTGTCATTAACAGCAACAAGATGGGATGGTACGCCCAACGGGACTCGAACCCGTGTTACCGCCGTGAGAGGGCGGCGTCCTGACCGCTAGACGATGGGCGCGCTGGACGAATTGCACATATAGCTCAAGCCTTCGAATTTCCCAAGCCCGCCGCAAGCGACTTTGCGCAAAAAAATACCCGGCAACATGCAAAAAGAAGGAAGCGGAAGGAATGGCACTCTTGATGGGACTGCCACTCTCTTTGTTTCTGCTAAACTTCCTTATGGGAAAAAACCTCTGTTCGCACTTTGTTGCATTTCCCGTTGAGGAATGGGAGACGCCTCGTGGTGGCGAGGACCGCCGCCGGGAGAGTTTTGGCGGCCAATCCCGGCGGCGACCAACGAGGGTGTTGCCAACATGAAACGGAGGAGGTGGGGACCGTCCTCCGGTTTCAAAGCTGCCTCGTCGCGGATGGTTACTAGTGTCACCCCATGCGAAAACATAGTGACAAATTCGTAATCATTAACTCTCGGGAAGATGAGAACATATTGAGAACGAGGCTGGAGCGGCGCGCCAATCGTGACATGCGAGATATCGACAACCTCAACTGAGGAGGATTACCCATGCCAAGGCCTTTGCTCGACCTCGCCGAGAGCGGCGCGAACGAGACCGAGATCCAGCGCAGTCTGGCGCATGGCAGCCCGCGGCAGGCACGCGTTTATACGAAGAAGATGAACGAGAGGAACGGCGGCGGAGGCGATGATGTCGCTCGAAGAAACGAGGCGGCGGACCAAGCAGTCGAAGCTTAGCGTCTTCAAATAGCGTTCGCCACCTGACTTGGGGGACGTCTATCTAAGTATTTGACTTATTTAATGAGTGGCACGCCCAACGGGACTCGAACCCGTGTTTCCGCCGTGAAAGGGCGGCGTCCTAGACCGCTAGACGATGGGCGCCCAAGACGAGGTGGCTTATAGAGAAGCCTTTTGGTTCCCGCAAGTGATCAACTACCGCCAAATCGTTTTTTCTTGCAGAAAAGTTCTTGAAAGTTTCCCGTATTCTTCGGGCAAGCATAAACGCGATGCGAGATCGCAACGCCAAAGTAGCCGTAACTATATCTAAGAAGGAATGGCACGCCCAACGGGACTCGAACCCGTGTTTCCGCCGTGAAAGGGCGGCGTCCTAGACCGCTAGACGATGGGCGCCCAAGACGAGGTGGCTTATAGAGA
>NZ_JASKLS010000009.1:266366-279516 GCF_030124375.1 Sinorhizobium sp. 6-70 | reverse complement strand
CCTGGTGGCGATCCTGATGAAGGCCGCCCCGGTCGGCGCCTTCGGCGCGATGGCCTTCACCATCGGCAAGTACGGCGTGGCGTCGATCGCCAATCTCGCCATGCTGATCGGCACCTTCTACCTCACCTCCTTCCTCTTCGTCTTCCTCGTGCTTGGCGCGGTCGCACGCTACAACGGCTTCTCGATCGTCGCGCTCATCCGCTACATCAAGGAAGAACTGCTGCTCGTGCTCGGCACCTCCTCCTCGGAAGCGGCGCTGCCGGGCCTGATGAACAAGATGGAGAAGGCAGGCTGCAAGCGCTCCGTCGTCGGCCTCGTCATCCCGACCGGCTATTCCTTCAACCTCGACGGCACCAACATCTACATGACGCTTGCCGCGCTCTTCATCGCACAGGCGACCGATATCCCGCTGTCCCTCGGTGACCAGATCCTGCTCCTGCTTGTCGCGATGCTGAGCTCGAAGGGGGCTGCCGGCATCACCGGCGCGGGCTTCATCACCCTTGCCGCAACGCTCTCGGTCGCTCCGTCGGTACCGGTCGCCGGCATGGCGCTGATCCTCGGCATCGACCGCTTCATGTCGGAATGCCGCGCGCTCACCAATATTATCGGCAATGCGGCTGCGACGCTGGTCGTGGCGAGGTGGGAAGGCGAGCTCGACCAGGTGCAACTTTCTGCGGCACTTGCGGGTGGAGTGGCGGTCAAAACCATCCCGGCGGCCGTCCAGCCCGCCGAATAGTCGCCTCCCAAGGCCTGCACGAGAAGTGCAGTTTGGCGCGGTTCCGGTTTTTCCAGATTGCGTCCTTTTTTGTTTATGCACCGGAGACGGTTCTTGACCGCCAAATATTGTTCAAACGCGTGCGCCGCCTTGACGGCAGTGCGCCTTGCAGACTCGTCCGCCCGAGCTAGTTCGGAAAGGCTAAGGGCCAAACTCCTCCGTCCGATGTAAAATCAGCATTTGCTGAAATGAGGTGGGACTCGCTATGCCGAAGTGCAGCCTATGCGCCCTGATCGCCCTAGCCCTCCTATCGTGCGACCTCGCCTATTCGAGGGATAGCACCGTCCAGATTCCCGGCCATAAGTTCCGGACTGCGGTGAATTGTGTACGCCAGGCGCCGATTGGCAAGTTCGATCGCAAGTGTGACATTCCGATTGTCGGCTGGCGCGGCGCCGATGGCCTTTGGTTACCGAGTGTCGCCCAAGGTGCGCCTGGGGGGTTCGGCCTCTAGTCAAAAGTGTCGTCGATTGCTTCGGCAAGCGTCTGGCGGCACCTCAACCAGAGATCGATCAGATTACCCGACACCTACTTGTCGGTTTGTCGAGTTCGCGACACGATGCTGTTCGATCTGATTTCCGAGGCCTCTCTCTTAGACCTTTGATAATATACAGAGAATTGTTCCTGTTCCTTCCCCTGCGTAGTTGGCACGACTTTTGAAGCTGCGTCGTCGCGAGGCGGCAGGAGCTGCCAACTGATTTTCACGTCGTGGATGACAACATCAATACATTCCATTTCTGAAGCATCTCGGACGGACGCAGTGCAAACACACTACTTAGGTTTTAGACGCGCTTGCGACGCTTACCGGCGCTCTTCCTCGGCTCCACATTCGGACAGACTGCCACCACGAAGCTCGACACCAGACGACGATCACCGCGGACTGCCAGGTCGATTCCGCGATCGATCCGCACTTCAGCTCGTCTGGCGTCCTAAGCGCGGGCGCCGACGCCGCGACCGCCCTCGCCCTCACATGCACCTGCGGGGCGATCGACAAAAGCTGCTTGGCCCTGACACCCGCACGGTCGAATACTTGCCCCTCCAGAATGCGGGCCCACTCCGGATCGGGGTGCACTTCGGTGTCGCGACGCTCCTGGATCGACACTCCCCAGCCTACGATGCTTTCTGCCTCGCGCCCGCTCAGGACTGCCCCAACCGGACACCCACACCGATATCAAAACCGCACCCTGACCTGGTGCCTGACTTGGTGATTGTCTCGCCCTACGAGGAAAACTAATGCTCAACGAATGCCGGACTGCGAAGTCCGAATCTGTCGGAAGTCAGCTCATCGATGTCGTTGCGGCTATCGATGAAATTGCGTCGTCGTTTCCAGACAGGGTAGCCATTAAACATGGCGCGGAAGAACTCACATATGGTGAGTTGCGACTGCTGTCGGATAAAATTGCGAGCACCCTACGAGAGCACGGCGCAGAGGGTAAAATCGTGGGGTATTTCGGTGACCGAAACCCGCATTGGGCAGCCACGGTAATTGCAATTCTGAAAAGCGGCTCGACATATTTGCCGCTCGATCCATCTTTGCCGGCCTCCCGCATTTCTTTCATGATCGAGCAGAGTGGATGCACTCTGATTATCGGGCCGGAAAGACCGGAAGAGCTTGGCCTCATTCAGGAAAGCAGCAACGGCCATCGACAGTTCTTGACGGTGCAGACGGCGCTCCGCGGTGGCCGTGCCTCTCCTGGAATGCCAGCTTCGGCTGAGGGCCATCTCGCTTACATTCTGTTTACGTCCGGTTCGACGGGGAGACCCAAGGGGGTGATGGTCAAGCGCGCGGGCCTAAACAACCACTTGAGGGCCAAGATGGACGCGCTCGAGCTAAGTGAGAAGGATTGTGTCGCACAAACTGCCTCGCACAGCTTTGACATCTCGCTGTGGCAGCTTTTGGCAGGGTTATGTGTCGGCAGTTGCGTCGCGATCATAGATGATTCGACGGTGAGATCTCCGGCGGCACTTCTTGAGGCACTGCAGGCTAATGGCGTCACAATTGCCCAATTCGTTCCATCGGTTCTAGCCGTGTTCGTTGAGTATCTCCAGACACTCTCAGTCAAGGAGCCGCTTCTTCGGGCGTTGCGCATGGTCTCCACGGTCGGCGAGCCGCTGACGCCTGCTTTGGCGCACGGGTGGCTGACACTCTTTCCTCAAGTTCCGATTCTCAATCACTACGGACCGACTGAATGTGCGGATGGGGTTACACACCATTTGATATCTCTCCCGCCCAGTACAGCTGCAACCTATTTGCCCATCGGCAAGCCTATCGCCAATCTTAGGGTTTATGTCGCCAATGGATCGCGTCTGTGCAAGACGGGAGAAGTTGGCGAGATCTGTGTCAGTGGAGTCGGTGTCGCCGATGGATACATCAACGATGGCATGCGTACCAAAGACGTCTTTTTGTCGAACCCGTTCTCCGACCATCCATCCTATCGGCAGCTCTACAAGACCGGCGATCTCGGACGCATCAGGGCAGATGGCCTGCTGGAGTGCCTTGGTAGACGAGATCGTCAGATCAAGATCCGGGGGCACCGGATCGAACTTGGAGAAGTCGAGTCTCGCCTCTGCGCTCATCCTTTGGTAAGTGCCGCCGTTGCTATCGCACCTGTAAACGAGGGCGTGAAGCTGACGGCTAGGGAAATTACCAACACCGGCCGAGAAACCGGGCCAAGACGAATACTGGCCTATGTGTCGGCTCCTGCCGAACTTTCAGAGGGTGAACTCCGCAGCTTTGCTGCCGAAACACTTCCTGGCTACATGGTTCCGGAGCGAATCATTCGTGTCGACCGGATGCCGATCACCCGAAACGGGAAGGTAGATCTCGCGTTACTGCCAGATCCGACAACTCTTCGCCCAGAGCTGCAGAATCCGCTTGAGCAACCAAAGACGGAGCTTGAAAGCACATTACGAGATATTTGGTCCGGCGTTCTTCGGATGGAAGGCATCGGCGTCAATGACCAATTCATGGATCTCGGGGGCGACTCGCTCCGCGCGGTACTTATATTGGCTCAGATTCAGAGGCAGCTCGGAGTAAATGCGGATTTCAGGCTTGTTCGGAATGGGACCATCAGGTCGCTTGCATCATCGATATCAAGCCAATCCGAAACGAAGAAGGACGCGCTTCCCGCGTGTGGGAAGCTCAGACGAGCGCCCCTGACGCGAGTGCAAGAACATCTTTGGTTTCTCTGGCAGCTCGACCCGGCCGCGAAAAATTACATCATTCAGGGTGGTATGCGTATCCGCGGTGCTATCGACCCAATCACATTCAATAAAGCCTGGAACGATGTTGTTCAGGCGCATGACGCGCTTTCGGCACGGTTCATCGACGAAGATGGACCGGTTCAGATTTTTGATGATCCGCAGAGATCCGATATAGAGTTGGTGGACGCCACTCACCTGCCTCAAGAGGAGGCCGAAGAGCTTTTGGCGGAGCTGCGGCGGACGGAACTCAACAATCCCTTTGATCTCAGTCAGGGCCGTTTGTTTCGTGCGCGCCTGATCCGTCTTGGCGCCGATGATCATCTTATGCTGATCACCGCGCACGAGATCATCATAGATGCATGGTCAATCTCTGTCCTGCTCAGAGATTTACAAACGAGATACTCCAATCCCGCTGCTGTCTCTCCAGCAGATCGCCCATCGCTCTCGACCTATGCGCTCTGGGAAAGTGTACATGTTACACCGAAGTCGCTGAGTGATCAGCGGCGCTATTGGCGTCGCCAGCTACGCGACAATCCTCCCGTACTTTCGCTCGGAAATGATCGACTGCGGTCGAAGGCAAGCTCCTACCGCGGGAACTCGCATGCGATTCTCCTTGGCGGCGAATTGTCTGATCAAGTGCGAGATTTTGCACGCCGGCACAGGTGCACGACGTCCACGATCCTATTGGCATGCTTCAAGCTGCTTTTGCGGATGTATAGCGGCCAAGACGATGTGATTGTTGGTATACCGCACGTGGTGCGCAGCCAGCCCGGCACCGAGGAGATAGTGGGATTTTTCCTCAACATGCTGCCTATTCGAACCACGATCGACGTCAACAAGTCCTTCGCGGCTCACGTAACTCACGTGCAGAACCTCACAAGCGATGCCATCGCGAACTCGGCGTATCCATTTAGCTGGATGGTCAGAGATACCCGATTCCACCGCGAGCCCGGTCGGTCACCGATCTTCCAAGTCATGTTCAACATGTACTCCGAGCCCGCGGAACCTCCTGCCAATCACGATTTAGAACTGACATTTCGCGAATACGACACAGGTTATGTGAAATTCGACCTTACGCTGTACGCGCAAGACGAAGGCGATGCAATTGCATTGCAACTGGCTTACGCGGAAGACGTATTTTCGAGCGATGTGATCGCCCGGATGGCCGACAATCTTCGCCATCTCCTTACTGCCTGTGTCGAGAGGTCGGCCGAGCCGATTGTCGCCCTGAGCAGCCTCAGCCCGTCGGAAGTCGCCATTCTAGACTCGCTCAAGGGCGATGAGCGGTCATATGAGAACGCGCCTTCACTTGTGGAAGCGTTCGATCAGGTGAGCGCTTCAAATATCGATCGGGTAGCCTACTTCGGCGAGTTCGGAGCAATCACGTTTGGCCAACTGCGCGAACGCATGGCTACGATCCAGTCCGTTCTGCGAACGTGCGGAGTGGGCCCGGGTGACATCGTTGCCATGCTGGTCGACAGGTCGCCTGATGTGGCGGCCACAACTTTGGCCATCCGGGATTTGCAGGCAACTGTCGTGCCTATATCGCCAGATTACCCGGAGGAACGGGTCGGCCACATCGTGAGGGACAGTAGCGCGAGCCTGCTTGTTCGCGCTCGCGAGGACGAAGAGGCCGATTTCGGTGTGCCGTGCGTTAGCCTGTCTACGCTGCAGGCCAGATACGACTCCGGCCGGGCCACGCACCGAACTGTCGAATTGACCGATGAGGGCGCAGCCAGCCTGATATATACCTCGTCCTCGACGGGTAAGGCGAAGGGCGTTGTCATCCCGGAATCCGCAATACTCAATCGACTGAACTGGATGTGGCGATGCTTCCCCTTTGATCGCTTCGACGTGATGGCCGTACAGAAGTCAGGGGCACTTGTTGCTGCGGCATGGGAGTATTTTGGGGGGCTCCTGAAGGGGGTGCCCACGCTCATTCTGACGCATGAGCAGTTGCTCGACCCCGACCTCTTGTTGAGTGAGTTGGCACGCCATCACGTCACGCGGTTGTTTGCCTCTCCGCCCATTCTGTCCGGGCTAATTGCCGCTCAAAAGCGACAGCCGAAAACGACCAACTTGCGCCTGGTTACAAGCAGCGCTGAACCGATGCCGCCTTCGCTTCCTTCTCGTTGGCGAGCGTGCTTTCCGGATGTGCCGCTATGGAATTTTTATGGCACTACGGAGTGCGCCTCCAATGCAGCTGTGTACGGAACAACGGACGCCGACGATGGCTCTTCAGCTGTGCCCGTCGGGCGCCCGATCGATAATGTGAGAATGTACGTCCTTGACGCACAGTTGAAACGGGTTCCCGTCGGAGTCGCAGGTGAACTCTGTGTGGCAGGACGCTGCGTGAGCGCGGGATATTGGAAGGATCCAGAGCGAACAAAACACTGTTTCGTTCCAAATCCATACGATGAAGGTCAATACAGCGTCCTTTATCGGAGTGGTGACATCGCCCGCATTTCAGCCAAAGGTCTTCTGGAGATATGCGGTCGAGCGGACAACCAAATTCAGCTTCAGGGTTTCCGAATTGAGCTCGAGGAAATTGAAACGGCGCTCGTATCTCATCCTGGCATCGCGCAGGCCGCCGTCTTTGTAAAGGGCGAGGATGATGACCGGCGACTGGTTGCCCTCGTGGCACCAGATGACGACGGACTGACCTCAGGAGACATTGTGAGCCATCTGCGGCAGACACTCCCATCTTACATGATCCCATCGGATGTTCGCATGGTGGACCGTGTCCCGCTCACCCCGAACGGGAAGCTAGATCGGGCTCGTCTCCCTTCCGTCTCATCCCGCGCAATGCAAAAGACCAAGTCCGCTGAGCCACGGACTAAGAGCGAGCGACTCCTCGCCGATATCTGGCAAGAGCTGTTGGCCGTCAAATCCATTGGCATCGATGATCGCTTCTTTGATATCGGTGGAAACTCGCTTCTGAGTGTGCGGTGCGTTACACTGGCGCGTAAAGCGGGACTGAGCTTAACAGTCAGCCAATTGCATCAGACACCAACCATCCGTGAACTGGCAACGTACCAAACGTCGGCCGTGACATCTGCTTTAGCGGCTTCCGATGGACCGCTGCCGGTGACCCCTGCGATCTCACATTGGAATAGTTGTGTCGGAATCGGCGAGCACTACAACATTGTTGATCTCTTCTTCATGCCCGCCGGCATCTTGAATGTCTCCATTCTTGAACGTGCACTTGCGCATGTTATCGGCCGGGAGGAAGCACTAAGGCTCCGAATCGCTGAAACGGAGAGCGGCGTATCTCAGGTAATCGGATCGATACCAGATCCCATCGTAGAAGAAATTAATCTTGTCGGCATGGCCCCAGCGCAACAACTCACGGCCATTGAGCAAGCCTGCGCGGAGCGTCAGCGCACATTTCGATTTGACGGTCGGACACCTCTTATCAGAGTCTCAGCCTTCCGGACATCAGAGAGTGGCGATTACTATTTGCTTGTTCTGCTGCACCACTTTGTAGCAGACGGGGTTGGATACAGACTGTTCCTGAATGCACTTGAGGCAGCTTATGATTCGTTTGCCGCCGGCCGGACGGCTGCAGGTCCAGAGACGACAACCCTGTCTCAATGGCTGCAGCGACTGGATAATTACGCGAATGGCGAAGCGGTAACCGAGCTCGAGCATTGGGAGAGCCTACGGTACGACCTGTTTGACATAGGTGTGAGCGATGCTGAGCCGGATGCGGCGGGGTTTTCAGCTGAAACTGCGAGGTGGCTCCACTATGTAGGTTCTGAGGAACATATCGATGAAGAATTCTGCAGGCCACTTTGGAAAGATCAGGCCACCTATCGTCTAAGGACCAGCGAGGAGACAACGGGGAAACTTCTCAAGGTTGCGGCGGCGTCTGCGCAATGCGAGGATTTTGATCTATTGCTTGCGGCTATTTCGGGGGCATTTGGCCGCGCTTTCGGAAATTACTCACTCTGGATTGACAGCCTCACTTCGACCAGAGGACGGCTATTCGACGACATCGACCCGTCTCAAATCATCGGCTATATCGGTGAACTGGTGCCACTTCCGTTACACGTTACCGGGACGGAGTCTCGTGCGGACCGCGCCCGCTCCATACATCAGCAGCGCAGCTCGTTGCCGCGCCAGGGCATAGGTTTTCGAGCTTTGAAGTTCTTGAACCGGCAACCCGGCGTGCGGGAGCGGATCGATCACCTACCGTTACCCCGCATCGGAGTGAACTATCGAGCGAGACTCCAACGTCATTATCCTCGCCGCCTGCTGTCCAGAGATCCACACCCATTGTGGATCGGCGAAGATATGGATCAGTCTGTTATGAACTATCTTTTCTGGTTTCGCGTCGGGTACCAATCGGGCGAACTACAAATTGAAGTGAGATACGATCCACGACAAGTTGGCTACGAAACGACCCGCAACCTCTGCGCGCTCCTACACGAGGAACTCCTACAGACTGTCGATGCATTTCGAAAATTTGGTCAACCGGGCAATAACGGATGAGGCCGTCGGAGCGACCGGTGAAGGGTGAAGACGAGCGCATGGCTTCACCGGCAGGGCCTAGCAGTTTGTTGGACGGCAAGGTTTCCCGCCTCATCATGCGGCTCGCCATTCCCTCCATTATTGGTTTGTCGATGAATGCACTTCAGCAGTTCGTGAATGCAATCTTTGTGGGAACGCTCAGTGCGCAGGCTATCGCCGCGGTCAGCATAACTTTGCCCATCGTACTCCTGCTCACCTCAGTCGGGCAGGGAATCGGCATCGGCACAGCATCCTTCGTGTCACGCAATCTTGGCGCTGGCAACTCGATAGAGGCAAGCCGAGGCGCGAGCTTGGCACTCGCCCTCGCGACTCCGATCGGAGTCGCACTTACCGTCGCTCTGCTTCTCAGTTTGCGCGATGTTCTCGCTCTGCTGGGCGCCAGTCCGACAATAATGCCAGCCGCGCTCGACTACGCATCGTTGCTCCTATTTGGGCACACTCTCATGCTGTTGAACATGGTCAACGGGTTTATCGTGAGGGCTGAGGGTAATACACGCTACAGCATGTGGACCATGATTACATCTTTTACGCTGAATGCCCTGCTCGATCCAATTCTGATATTTTCGCTGGATCTCGGAGTTCGCGGCGCGGCGCTCGCAACACTGTTGTCTCAGATCGCCGCCACCAGCCTCTACGCCGTATATTTCGTGAAGCGACGTGGGATTGTCCGGGTCCGACCTTCCTATATCACTTTGAGGGGCGACCGTGTAAAGCAGATTGCCGCCATTGGAGCTCCCGCAACCATCACCGGTATTTTGTCTGCTGTTTCGTTCGTGCTCTTGAACAGGGCTGCCGCGCCATTCGGCGACAATTCCATTGCCGCTGTGGGTATAGCCTCACGATTGTTAACAATCGGGACGCTCCCGATTATGGGACTGTGCATAGGCTCCCAGGCGGTTCTCGGTTTCAGTTGGGGAGCACAGGATTTCGCTCGGGTACAGAAAGCCGCCAAATTCATGCTTTCCATAGCCGTTGGGTTCTCGGCGAGCTTTTCTGCTGTGGTCGTGATTTTTGCCCGGCCAATGGTCCGACTTTTGAGCGATAGCGAGGACGTAGCTGAGATCGCTGTCTCGACCTGCATTATGTTCCACCTCTTTTTCGGGCTTTTTGGTGTTCAGTACGTTGTAATAACCATGCTTCAGTCGTTTGCGAAAGCACGTCTGAGCGCGGTCGTTTCCTTCGCGAGGCAAGGATATCTCTTCGTCCCAGCCATACTACTGTTGCCGGATATTTGGGGCTTCAACGGACTACTGATCAGCCAGGCAGCTGCTGAGCTGGTGGCAGGGCTGCTGGCTGTATTCGTAATACTCAGGCAGTTCGGCGATCTCAAAGGTAGGTTCCCTTCCCGGTCAACGAGCGGTGAAGGCTGACGCGTCGTCGGCCTCGAGCGCGATTTTGCATTTCCCAACAACACTTTGTGCTAAAGCACGAGGAAGTCTCGGGTGATAGAAACGCTGCTCCCATCGAATGTTGCCGTGCACACTTGTCGAGCAAGTGAAGGCAGCGCAGTCCAAGTGATGGCCGAAGAAGAGAGTGCAATCGCCACCGCAGTCAAAAGCAGAAGGCGTGAATTCTCGATCGGACGGGCCTGTGCTAGAGCGGCATTGTCCAAGATTGGCGTTCCTCCGTGCGCGATCCCAAGTGGGCCTCACCGGGAACCGCTTTGGCCGTCTGGCATTGTTGGCAGCATAACGCACTGCGCTGGTTTCTATGCCGCGGCTGTGGCCTTGCAGGAAGAGTACGTCGCGCTTGGAATCGATGCAGAAGTCGACGAGGAGCTGCCCTCAGGCGTGTTGTCGCTCATTTCGCGTGACGAGGAGCGATATTGGATTGCCAACGCATCCGCGCACCTCAATTGGGGACGGCTGATCTTTAGCGCTAAGGAGAGCATCTTCAAGGCGTGGTTCCCGCTTACACGTGAATGGTTGGGCTTCGAGGATGCCGTGGTCACTATCGTTCCGGACGACGGCTCATTTGTTGCTCAGCTTTCGCACAAACTGGCGCCGGCGACCGATTATCCGCGGGAGCTCCGCGGCCGCTTCCTTATTGCAAACGGACTAATACTGACTGCAGTTTTCATTGCGGGGCCGCGATAAAAGAGTGACTACTTCCGCGCCTGAACCGGCGCGGCAGACGGCGCCTATCTCCGCGATGTTCTCATCCGCATCGCAGACTTCCGATCAGTCGGATCGATAAACTATTGCCCTGGAATTGCCAGATCACGCTGAATCCGCCTGAGCGACGCTTACGACAGAACCCGATGAACCGTTCTTTGCCGCCCGTCTGATCCATTGGCAAGAAGACACAGCTTTAATACTCCGCTAGGCCTAGTCAGCCTGCGTCGCAACCAAACTTGTCCGGAATTTGCGGGCGACCTCTTCAAGCCGCCGACGCCGCTCCGGGTCAGCGATTTGATTTGCGCTCGCAACGAGATCAGAGATGATAATGTCCGATTTGTGCGATGCTAGGCCACCGAGACCAAAGTCGCCGGCAAGCACATCCATCTCATCAGCTATCGTCTCCGCCTTTTCGGCATCGCCGGCATCGAAGGCAGCACTCAACAGGGTTACGCGGAGCCAATCGTCAGCGACGGACCGTGATAAGGCCCGATCGCAAGCCATGATCACTTGCCTGAGAACGGACTGCGCCCTTTCCTCGTCGCCCTTGGCATTCCGCGCGCGATACAGGCGCGGCAGGTTGGATGAACAATAGTACTCGTTCAGATCAAGGTTCATCCCTCGTTCATAGGCAGAGATCGCTAGATTGCGCAGCCGGGCGCGTTCGTTCTCGGTCGCGGCGAGTAAGGCAAGCCGTTTGTATCGACCGCCCAGTAGGCCTAGGCGTTCGGGCGTTGAGCCAAAACGGGCGATTGTAGCCTCCACTTCGGCGATGGAATCGAAAATTCTTCCTGTCCCCGAAAGGGCGAAGGTTCGATGCTCATGGAACTCGGGCTGGTCCGCGATGTTCGGAGGAAGGGAGGCAATGTAATCGAGAACGACCTGCCAGTCCTCCGACTTGCTGACAGACTCGCGTAGCAGCCGGACTATGGCAATCGCAACCGGTGCCCGAGCCGACAGTGGCGCGTACTCAGTTGCCAGAGCTTTGGCTCGAGCAATTCGTTCTGGCGGCTGCAAGGCACGAACAGCTCTGATCTCCCCTTGCATCAGGGCAAGGTCTCGCAGGTAATCCTTCATTGTCGAGGCCGCAGAGATGTCCACTTTTTCCGGATAGCCCCTTATTGCCTCGTGCATCGGAGACTGGCCACCCGCCATTATGTTGATCGGTGCAATTATAGCCTCTTGGATGGCCGCTGCGGTACTTGCATCGATGTTTCCTTCCGGTAAGGGGTAACGAATGGTTCGCATCTGTGCGACATCGAACAGCGGTTTCGACCAATCCGCTGCGAGCAGTACGCAACCTTTTTCCTTCGCCGCGTGCCGGATGCCCAACTCGTAATAGACGTTACCGTTAGGAATTGTCATGTCAGCCAGCACTAGATCGGCAAAGTAAAGCCGTTCGAGCATCTGCGTAGTAACCAGGGTTCCGGTGTCCTGGTCTGCTCGAATAGGCTCGTAGCCTAGTGTCTTGATCACGGGCACGTAAGCCCTGTCCCACAAGGCATTAAAATCTACGTCGCCCGGGCCTTTTCCAGCCTCGGCCTGCGTGGACTTTCGTCCATAAGGCATCACCATGAAGCAGAGCGGTTGCGGCATCGTCCCCTTCCTCCGTAAATCCAGTGCTATTGGTCCGCCTCCAAGCTTGCCGGCGAGAAGATGTCGGGATTGTTCGACACAGCAGCGCGGGCCACAAGATCAGCTGTCCCGCCCGGGCCGTTGCCGCGCCGGCCGTCCCAGAGAGCGATCAAATGGACCACGCCATGTTTGCGAGCGCGGGCAAGCAAGCGAATGTTACAGGCGCTATACGCGTCATCCGATCGGGGCAAGTTCATGGTCTCGCGCCGCTCCTCCGGCGTCGTTGTCCACAAATGCCAGAAACGGCTCTCCCAATCGCTCCCAGGAATCCCCTTCACCGACGTTTCGAGAAATACCTCCGGTGGGAAAGGCAGAATGATGGTCGTGGGAATTCGAGTAGCCCTGCATTGCTCGTGAAACAATATGTCCCCACCCTGTGCGCAACTTGCAAAACCCATAGCGGAGGGCGTTACCACGGGTGCGTAGGGAGCAATGGCCGCAGCGATGCGTGCGGCAGCCGCTCCCTCAAGCTTCGGTGGAAAGCGCGGCTTAGGCCGAGCCGGTACGTCGATCATGTGCCCGGTGAAAACGATAGAAACGGGCATATCCACTCCTTCTATTAAGTATATCCGGTGGTCCACAAGGCAATACCTAGACAAGAATCGTGGAACGTTGTGTACGGCCGCAAAAAGCGACCTACCTCACCATCATAGTCTCGGATGATGGGAAGCCATCGAAATGCGAAGCGAGCACTTTCTTCTGCCCGATTTGGCGCCCCACGGCTCGAAGCTCGCTAATGCCATCAACCGAGTCCAATTTCTGCACGCTTGCCGGCTCGATGTCCTGACAATCCAGCGCGTCCAGCCCGGCGCGCGATAGCTCCGCATTGTAGCGAATGTAGCTGAAGAGCTTGCGCTCCACGTCCAGCGGCCCGACGCTGCCGACGATG
>NZ_JASKLS010000009.1:98651-266356 GCF_030124375.1 Sinorhizobium sp. 6-70 | reverse complement strand
AGATCACCCAGTTCTCGATCAATCGGATCGCCAGCGCGACAATTGCCGAACACCCGGCAAAGTAAGTCCTGTTCGTTCGACGCAGCAAACATCAGCGCCGATGGAATGCTAGTAGCATTGAACAACAGATGCATTTGTTCGGGCTCTAGCCCAGCCCGCACATCGGGCGTTGTCCCAGTTCCCACTGAGACAACAAGCATATTATCGACCCCTACACGCCAGCGAGCATCCGGTTTACGCTCCCAGTACCTATCCACGGTCGCCATCATGAACATCTGAAAAGCTGGGTTGTTGTACATGGTTACACCACCGTCAACAAAAACGAATTGCCTTTCCCTGCCCTTCGGACCAGTCAGCGCAATCACCTCAGGTGGGAAATAGGTTGGCGCCGCGGTACTAGCGCGTACAAGCTGCCAGAGCGGGAGGTTCAAATTGCAGTCTGAACGCCTCCCGTCATTGTATTTGGCATACGGATTGTTTGACAGCACCCAAGGCGAGTCCGTCGTCGCATTGCGAAGGACGAGCAATAGTAGAGTCCTCACGTCATTCGACCCGAACTTGGTGTTTGGTCCAAAAACGCCCTTGAGTTTTTTCGCCAACGGCTCTGAATCGAACTTGTATCGCAGACGCTCAAGAAGCCGCGCCTTGACGAACATCTGTGCACCGCTCGACTGATAGAATTCGAGGATCTCCGCGACCGACATGCCCACCGCGAGGCCCGCAGCAATGATTCCTCCGGTGCTCGTCCCAGCGATGTAGTCAAAATAGTCAGACAACCGGAAGTTGTCACCGTTGTGGTTCGGCCTTAGTGTATCCTCGATCCTCTTCAGGATCTCCAAGGCGATCACGCCGCGAATGCCGCCGCCGTCGATCGCCAGTAGTTTCTTTTGGCCTGATTGCTCTATTCGCTCGATCAATGACACGCTGCCACCTCGCGCTCGTCAATACAGCACCCACAAGAAAATCAACTCTTACCAACATAGGTTCTCCTGATAGCCTTCGAATCTCGTCATCGGGATCAGGCCAGAAACGGAGCCTATTGTCGAGTTTGCGACATCAATCACGCGCTGCTTAATGGAAACGATGCACCACTCGCCTCAAGGTCAATGAGTGACCTCGTACCTGCATGACGTCAGGGGCGGCGAACTACTGATTGATCGTCCACCTGTCCTTCAACCGTTGCCGACGCTCTCCGAGCCGCACTCGTCTATCCCTTTCTTGAGATATGCTGCGCAAAAGGGAACGGAGCATGTATAAATTGAGACATTGCCACTGCTGCACTCCCTTACGCGATCTGGCCTGAAGTGCTGATGCCTTTCTACACTTAATTTAGGAGCATCTACTATTATAAACCGCTATGCAAGCGCATTGAGTGCGTAGGCAGTCCACCGTAAAAGTCCCGATTTTGTTTACTCTGAATAGTCCGAGCGAATTATTGCGAGGGAAATTGATCCGTTGTGGCGAAAGTGCTGAGATTCCAACAATCCCATCCTTTGAAAGCTGCAGACGCTAGCCCGAAGCTAATCATCGTAGCAATCGACAAGGTATTATTTTCCGAGAACGAACCGTCAGGCATCCCGGCATTTGCGGGATTGAATTAGAACTGTTGTTTTTAAGCAACCGTCGTTGCGATTATCAAGAGTACCTTCCGTTGCATGTTGCCTTCTATCAAGAAAAAGTGATCCTCGATGGCAAGAGCATGTGGTGCTTGCATCGCTTGAAGGTGAAATCGTCAGATAGGCATCAGTTTTTGCCTATGAGCCGCGACGCTTCGAGGGGGAACGTGATGCACAACAGACCGACGATCGCATTGTCATGCGCATACCTTTTGATTGGGAGTGCAGCGAATGCACAGTCCGTCACGCAACAGCGACACAATTTCGACACCTACACTCAAGCGATGAGAGTTCTTCTCGGGGCAGGCACCGGCGTCTGCGGCTTTACTGTTAGCACGCCAGATCCAGACCTCACGTTTCTGCCAAACAACCCAGGGGGCTTTACGCCTAAAGTTGGGCTGATTGGGCCGAACCTTTCGCGGCACTGCTTTCCAAACACAGATACTAATATTGCCGGCGGGTCAGTGATCGCCGGGGGCATTTCCTCTCTTCAGTCTACGCGAACCGTGTCACAATTCGACGTCACCCGTCGCCGTTCAGAGCCTTGTGACCCGTCGAAGAATCCAGACTGCAAGGAAATTGAAAGCGACAGCGAGACTGTTTCGAACTATTTTTATCAAGGAAATCTTTCCGGCAGTGCCTTTTCCGGCATCCTTAGCGATACCAACGGTGTGCTCAATGCCAATGTGCTTGTCCCCGGCGACGGCTTCGCATTTTTTGGCCAACTTGAATATGACAATCTTCGGCAGTCCTCGACTCGGTTTGAACCGGCAAGGGACATCGATATTTTCACTGCCGAAATCGGATTGCAGTGGAACCTTTCGGCTGAAAGCATAATCGGTGTTGCTGGAGAATATTCCGGCGCAAACGGCGTTTCATTTGGCCCGGAAAGCATAACAATAATCGGACAGCCAGCCTTCCCCGGACTGAAATTTACCGGCAACTTCGAGAATGAGTGCGGTGTCCCAAGTGAGGGAAAGGTCGAAACTGACGATTTCAGGGGCTCGGTGTTCTATCAAACCACATGGATGGTAAACGGGTTTGTTACCGCCGAGGTAGGTGTAAACAAGGGCCGAATCAACTATCGCAACAGCTCATGCACTATTAACCTAGACGACACTCTTACGCCGCCCATAAGGGATCAAACCGCAGGCATAATTAGCGGCAATCCCGACGTATTTGGATTATCGGCTGACATCAATGCGGGATATGATTGGGATTATAATGGGACCAGCTTTGGCCCCCGGATCTCTTTGAATACGTCCTGGAACAGGATCGACGAATACTCGGAAACAGAGTCCGCGGGCAGTTTGGGTTTTCCCATCACCGGCACCAGCCTTCATTACGAGGAGCAGCACGTCACATCCTTACAGACACGTATCGGCTTCGCCGTGTCTCGGCCTTTTGCACTGGCCGAAACGACAATCATTCCATTTGCGCAGCTCGATTACATCCATGAATTCGAGAATGATCAGCGCAGGATCGAGGCGACCTTTGTCGAGGATCGCCGACCGGATCCTTTTGATTTCTCCTTCAAGACGAATCCTCCAGATCGAGACTTCTTTGAACTGCGTAGCGGAGTGGTTGCACAGATCTCGGACGGGAGGGCGGCATACATCGACGGCCGCGTCATTCTGGCAAACGATCTGATAGACGAGTATGGCGTGACGGGAGGGTTGAGAATCCGGTTTTGAGTCGGCGCGCACCAACTGCATCATTTCGGTGTTCGAATGAGCTCGATTTTTCTGGCTGTCAAATCAGCCTCATCCTCGCGATATTGCAAGTTGTTGGGATGCTTTTCGCGGAGGTGGTGGATGCCATCCAAAGCTGCCTGAATTTCGGAACGGGCATCTGAGATCCTGCCTTTACGCTCGTACAGGTTCGCCAGTGCAGAGCGGGTTTTTGCGATCTCGCGCAGCCAGATCGTTGGCGCGTGGTCCCCTTTTGTCAGCGTTTCCAGGAGCTGTAATGCCTCCTTGAGCACGGCTTCCGCCTTGTCGTTTAGCGCTGGGACCTCGATGGCGACCTCGCCCAGCTGTATCAATGCAATCGCGAGATCAAGCTGATATATCGTGCTCATGGGGTCACCCGCGAGAATGCCACGACGCTCTCCAACCGCCTTGTCGTACCAGCGCTCCGAATCGCGCAATCGGGGTAGATGGCCAGTTTGCTTGTAGTCAGCGAATGCGATCTGCCCTAGCCTTTCCTCCAGCACGGTCAAGTCACGCCGCCACGCGAGATTGAGAGGATCGCGATCCAAGAGGCGGCTCACGATTTCCAGTGCTTGATAAGCGTGGGTATCTGCTTGGCGCAAACTGTCGGACTTGGTCGCTGCTTGCGCACCATCCGCCGCACGCAATTGCGCGCTGGCCAATCGCTCCAGCAGAAGAGAACGATCTCGTTGCCAATCGAGACGCGAGGCGTCCGACTTGGTGAGCCTGTCAGAAATCACCAACGCCTCTTTATAAAGCTTTGCGGAGGCAGCAACGTCCATTTCGACTGCTGTGATCATGTCGCCTAATCGAGCCAAGGTGATCATTTGCGTTCGCTCGTACTCGGTATTTCCCCGCTCTGCTGCGACAAGCGACTTTGCGGTGTCGACTGCCTCTCGTTGAAGAGCGAGGGCTTCGGGGCGTCTATCCATCTCCACTAAAGTGGTTGCCAGCTCGGAAAGGACAGTCATCAAGTCGGCGCGATCGGAAACATCCTGCCTTCTCGTTATAAGCGAGCGAAGATTCTCAAGACATTTCTGATAAGCAGCTGCCGACGCCGAGAGATTCGCAAGCTGATAATTGAACAACCCAATGCGGCAATGGCCTTGGGCTACCTCCCGCAGCCAATGCAACTCACCGGTCTTGGAAAGCCAGTTTTGCGAGAGCATAACGCCCGCTTCGGCCAACGAAATTGCCTCGCGGTACTTACCGGCATAGCTATGTTCCTTCGCCTGAGCATCGTATAGCTTCAACCGCATGACGGCGATGGCGGACGGCTCCGGTACCGAAGAAAGCCCGATCCACTCCGTAATCGACTGGCGTCTATTTTCCAGCCACGTTACGGCCGTCGCCGATTCTGCGATCAGAGAAACGAGCTTCTGTTGCGAATGACCGTCTCCGACGAGATTGAACAGTTCCGCGAACTCAAGATTCAAACGCACGCGCTGATACACAAGCGTGGGGGAAGTCTCTTCGTTTGAAACCAACTTACCAAAATCTCGCTCCGCGGAATTCAATAGATCCCGAATCACATCTGCCGGAACACCGTATCGGTCTCGGTACACTATCGTGGCACCGATCTGTCTCGCGGCGGTCTCAACTGCGGTTTGAAGGCGCGCTTCGGCTACGACGCTCTGGTCCCAGGCGATATACGCTCCAATACTCGCAAAGGCCGCAAGAAAAACCATTGCGGTGGCCACAACTTGTGCAATGCGGCGCTGCCGCCGATCGACCTCAGCCTGCCTCTGGGTTAGTTCGGCCAGTGAAACGCGAAGCATGGTGGCAATGATCTTCAACTTGGCTAAGTTGAACCCATCGCCTCCACGGCGGTCCACCCCCGGCTCTTGGATATCGGCGGCCAACGGCTCCACCACAGAGCCATCACCATCGTCGATACTGATTAATTCCCTTGGAAACGCCCCCAACGGCGCGCTCAACGGGTCGTACACGGCCGGAAAACCGCTGACGATAACCGCGATGATATTATTCGGCCGGTCCAGCCCTTGGAAGTAGGAAATTTCCCTGATCACCCAAGGCGACGCAGCCGCCGCAGGGCTGCAAAGGACGATCAGATATTCGGAGTCTTGTAGAGCGTCGCGGATGACCGCTCCAAGGTCAACTGCTGCTTTAAGATCAGAACGATCTCGGAAGATTGGGGACAGCCGCCCGTTCGGATGTTCCCCGGACCGGCGTAGTGCTTTGGGTATCCTAAATGATTCTAAAGACTTCTGCAGCTTCTCCGCGATTGCGCGATCTGAGGAAGAGTAGCTGACAAAGGCTGAATACTTGTACGGTGATGCGTTCCTGTGTCTGTCGGATTGGCCCAAGGCACCAGATTCACCAATGATAGAAGACAGTGGACGCTGCATTTCTCGCGCACCTTCACGGCGACAACAACCAGAATTGAGTCCCTATACAATTTCTATCGTCAACACAGGGGCACGGAGTTAGCTCTCCAGTGGACTTGTCGGTAAAGAGCTTGCCGCTCTGCGTGTTCTCTATTTGCGACTATGTTTTGTGCGACTCCTTCTTAATCTATGTCCGACCAAGAACACGCGAGCGTAATGCGGCCGTGGGAAACGTGGCCCAGGATCGGTTTTTCTCGGCCAAGAGATTTCATCGTGCCCCAGAATGTCCAGGAATTGTATTTCTGGTGCAGGCAAACTGCAATCTCAAACAAGGCCTTCAGCTGCGCCTTGGTGTATAGGTACCAACCGAAAAGCGACCCTCCTTTCTGGTGAGCAGCCTCGTACACCCCCGAGACGGTATTTCTTCGCCCCGCCAGCTCAAAAACTTGTTGTCGGCGCTCTTATTCAGCAGACCCGCACTTAAAAGCTCAATGCCTATTGAGTACTGATTCATACCGCCTAGGTTTTTCCAGCTGCTAACTCCGGCGTGCCAAGCGACCTGTCGATGGGAACGATTTGCACCGCCTCGCCCAAGCGACAAATCACTTAGATGCACTGAGCCAGCGTAGGGAATCGCGATAGAGTCGACGCGTCTTCTGCGGTCCCCAAAAGCTCCGCAAACCGCATCAAGGCGCTGCCTGCGAAATGGGAACATTGACCCGAAGTGTCAAGAAAGCGCAATAGTTTCAACGAAGGTGGCACCCCGTTGGGATTCGAACCCAGCCATGAGCCCCTGCCTTCGCCGCCAGAAATTACATCTATCAGAAACGGTAGGTGACGCCCGCACCGATCAGCCATGGATCGAGCTTGGCCTTGCCGCTGACGTCGGCGCCACCGACATTGGCCTCGAAATCTGGTCTCAGGAAGATTTTCTTGGCGTCGAAATTTACGCCCCAATGGTCGTCGACCATATAGTCGAAGCCGGCCTGTAGCGCGACGCCGAAGGTATTCTTGACATCAATGCTGCGGGCACTTTTGCCTGACTGATTGTAGAACAGCGTATAGTTGACGCCAGCGCCAACATAGGGTCGAAAGGCGCCTAAATCGGTGAAGTGGTATTGAAGGGTCAGCGTTGGCGGCAGCAGCCAAGTCTTGCCTATCTCTCCGAGTGCCGAAATTGAGCCGCCGCCGTGGACCTTGGCGTCGGTTGTGCCGAGGATGAGCTCCGCGGCAATATTCTCGTTGAAGAAATACGAGATGTCGAATTCTGGTATGACCGTATTCGAAAAGGAAAGATCCGAACCCGGCAATCCGTCGACGTGGCCGGAATCGTTGGTAATCACGTTAAGTCCCCGCAAGCGTATCTGCCACGGGCTCGTGCCTGCCGCTGCGGCGGCGGGCTCCGCAATTTGTGGTGTCGTCAGATTCGCCGCTTCTGCGGTGCAGGCAGCAACCAGTGCGGCGGCGGTGACGCTGGCGTGGACGATGTTGCTGGAGATCATTTTTCCTCCGTTCGATCCGAGATTCGTGACGGTTGTGGGAGAAATAGAACCGTTTGGCGCGTGGCGGTTTGAGCTAGATCAAATGAAGAAACTTAACTGCTTGCCGTAGCAGCGAATTTGGCGTCGCTGGTGATATCAGCGGTCGCAACGCTCTTGCGGTGCTGCTTGGCGGCTAAACGATTCCGGTATGGCCTTGATACAGGATTCTACTCCCCACGCATGGGGTGATCACGCCGCCTTCATACTTCCGCACCGGCGCAAGACTGTTTGCCTGGCTGTCCGTCTTCCCGAACGCCGACGACCTCCGGCAGCGTTTGGCCGCTCGAGCTGGCCCGGAGCTCACGCCGAAATCGAAGGCGGCATAATCTAGACCGCGGGGAAGCAGATCGCCGCATAGGAGACTTGACCCATCATCCTGCCCGTGCAGCATGACGCCGGTAGGGAGCTGGGTGATGGTTTATGATTGGACCGGCAAACGAACGCGCCGGATAAAGTTGTTGCGCGGATGCGCGATTGTTGTGTTCGTGGGCTCTGCGTCCGCTTTCCTGGCAACCGCGCTTCTACACTGACTAACGAAGCGGATAAGCGAGATTGGCGTTAAAGCACCAGATGCCACGCCTCTGGCGCGCTGACCCCCCATCCCGCGCCGATGAACAAAGCCATTCTGAATGCCATCTTTTTGTGAGTTTGCAGGCCGATCGGTAGCTCCGGGGCAAGAGTACGCGCTTCGCCTTCCGCATCTATTGCCTGGGGCGCTACGCTGCCAGTCATATTGGCAGTTGCCTCGATACGACGACTATGGTGGAGGGTAATAGCCTCCGCCGCAATTGTGATTGGAGCACACAGCGACAGCAGTTCCGCGGATTTAGGTAGTAACTGCCACCAATCGGACTACCTGGGTTGGGGCTTGATCCCCGGTATCGCGGCGATCCGCTGCGCTCAAATGTTTAGCTCGCGCTCCATCACGGCACAGCTTTCGAGAATCTGGTCAAAAGACGGCGCACCTTCGCGAACGATCTGGCTTTCCTGCATCATTCTGTAGTCGTCGCGAAGCTCTTTGAGAGCTGAACCGCCAGGAATGATCCTGATATTGCCGTCAACGGCCGTCCTATAATCAACAAAGGCCCCGCCCTTGTCCTTCTCCGCGAAGAAGAACGATTTATGCACCGCAACCTTCCTTGCGATCTCCTTGTCGTTTCGAACGGCCTCCCAGTGGGGAGACTTGAAGATGTAATGGAGGTCGTGCCAGTGACGTGAGAATCTTTCCTTCTTGAGGTTCTCCTGCAGACAGTAGACGTGCGCTGCCGTTGCCTTCTCCCAAAACGTCCGCTCGACCTTCATGGTCCGCACAGTGGCAGTCGGAAAGGCCACAGTGGGGATCACCTGCTGAGCATAACACTCGATGTTTTTCGAAATCGTAGGCTCTCCGGTCGAACGGGCACCAAACTCCAGAAGCACCGATGAACGGACATAGCTGTGTCCCGAGAAATGACTTTCGAATTCCACATTGAGAGTCTCCTCGGTCGTCTGCACAAGCTTGGCCCGCAGCCCGTCCTTCGCTATAGCGTCTTCAAGGATAGGCGCGAGGTCATTGCGAATCCACTCGGGGAGCTTCTCGCGCACGGCCTTGGTCAGCTTGCTCTGCTGGCTTCTGCTCGGCGGAATCCCATCCTCGTCGAAATTCATTCCCGGAAGAAAGCGCCGAATGTCATAGGTTAGGTCCACATCCTCCGAAAATCTGTCAATCAAGCCGTACGCTTTTGACAGCGACGTGCCACCCTTGAAGGACAGCGCGTCACCGAAGTTCGACGTAAAGACGGCGTTGAGAACCCAAACGACCATTATGTCCTTCTCCAGGATGTGCGGAGCCTGGTTGAGTTCATTCGAGGCGAAACTGATCGCCTGTTCCTGGGCACTCCAGTTCAGTTCAAGAAAATTAGTTGGCAAGTTCCGCCTCGTTGATCGCTTTCACCATCCACGCGGGGACCCTCGGCTTCATTTTGGAAACCTGCTCCCACTCCCTGGCAGTCAGCTTACTGCGCACTGCTTTTGCGAGGGACGCTGCGCGCTGCGGGCCCATGTGTGCAATCGCCCTGATCGCTTCACCTGCCCTGGAGTTAGGCATTGCCGTCTGCCAGCAAGGGGCATGTTTCAGGAAGACCTTCCTGCGTCCGAGCATCAGAGTCCTTGCCTTTCCGGTTGTGAGGAAAAGCTCTTCCACAGGCACTTGTGTAGTCAGCCCTAGGTTATTGGCCGCCCTCGCGCCGCTGGGAACGATCCGCTCGCCAGTGATTTTTCCGTACGAACTGACGACTTTTTCTGCTGACGGCGGGTAGGTGCCGAACTCGCTTTCCTGAGGGGCAACATACATTCCTCGCGCCACGCGGATAACCTTCCCGGCTGCCGCTAGCCGACTGAATGTCTTGTCGACAGCAGTTCGAGATCCGAAGGAAAGGAATTCCTTCGGGGTCACAATCTTGCCTGCAGGTGCGCTGCGAAGCCGTTGGCTGATAATGCTCTTTACTTCTTCCATGGATGTTCTCCTGTCCGAATAAATATGCATGTTTCGGACACAAGTCAATGATAACTAACTGATCAAACATCATTAATTTCTGCGCGACAGAATAACCATATCCCGAGACGCTGCCTTTTCTGAAATTCATGTTTCCGGCAATTGGCGCAACACCCCGACCTTGAATGTCAGAAAAATGCGGGGCATTTTCTGACATATGAAAACTACTGCGACCTCAGTACCGGATCAGATCATGAGGCGCGCGCGTGCACGCGGGCGTGGTGGGGTTTTCACGCCTAGCGACTTCCTGGATGTGGCTGAACGCGCGGCGGTCGACCAGGCGCTCTCCCGACTGGTCAAGGCTGGAAAGCTTCGGCGCCTGGCGCGAGGCCTGTATGACTTCCCGAAGGTCCATCCGCACCTTGGTCCCCTTTCGCCGACTCCCGACGATGTCGCGCAAGCATTGGCGCGGGACACTGGAGCCCAGGTGCAGATCGCGGGTGCGCGTGCAGCGAACGCGCTCGGTCTTTCCACTCAGGTCCCGGCAAAGAGCATCTATCTGACCGATGGGCCCTCCCGCCGTGTCGTACTGGGCAAGCGCGTGATCGATCTGCGTCACGCCTCGCCCAAGTATCTGATCGCTCCGGGCAGCGCGGCCGGCACAGTCGTACAGGCCCTTCGTCACGTGGGAGCGGTACGTGCCCGCGACGTTGCGCAGATCGCGGCGGGCCGTCTTTCGGTCAGCGACAAGAAAAAGCTCGCATTGAGTGCGGTCCAAGCTCCCGCCTGGATGCGGCCGACGCTTGTTTCGATCGCCAATGCAGCGTCCGGTGAGATCGATGGATAAGGTAGCTCTGCTTCCAGCCGAGGATCCGACAGCCCTCTTTGGCGAACAGGCGCTGGCCGCGGAGTCGCCAATACGATCATCGAAAAGGTTCTGGGTCTGCTGGACGTTGAAGCGGCTTTTCGGCCTGCCTGAGAAGGATACCGCCGCCCTTGTCTTCAAAGATGGCACGTCCCTTTCCAAGGCGTTTGGCGCAATCCGTCGCTTTTCCGAAGACAGCCATTATGCGGTAAGGGCGAGGCGTTTGCCGGATACCGCAGTCCTTGGATATGTTCACGGGCGGTTCACTCCGACCCAAGAAATCAGCTGCTTTTTGAAAGTTGAACTGGACCCGTGTCGAAACGCTCTAACGAGCAGCTTTGATCAGCCTCTCAGCAAGTCTCGTCTTTCGAGCGATGATCTCTGAACCTTCATAAGAAAGATGACCGCTGTCTCGGTAAAGGAATTTGCCGTCGATCTCGGTTTTGCATGCGGTGTCGTCGCAGAGAAAGTCGTGGTAAGAGACAACCTCTACGTCAGACCTCGAGGCCACTTGATTCAAGAGGTCGAGGGTGCGTGATCGCATCCGGCGGTAATCACTGACGTATATTTTACAATCGCTGTAACGCCCGAGCATAACACTTCCCCTCGCCTTTCGCTCAAGACAATCGGCGATATCGAAGCTTGCGACTGGCGGAGGAGCAACAACCACCACTCTCCTGCCCAGGGCGCGAACAGCTTCAACGAGAGCCTTGATCCCCTCAACGGCCACATCTTCCGAGGTCTCAACCTCCGCGAGAGTATCATTGCTCCTCTTGAGCAGCATGAAGTCTTCGGAAACAGGGGCGTCAAATGGGCTTGAAATGACAACGGTTCTTATCTCCGGCCGGTTTTTCAGGATAGCCAAGACACTGTCATTGAAGCGGATACAATCCTCGCCGAATGCGCGGGGATAGGCAGACGCTGCCCGTTTGAAGAAGGCGGCAACGCCAATGGCGGGGAAGCACCCGCTCATGGTGAGCTGGGCCAGTCCGGCTTCTCCGACTGTTTTAGCCAAGCCGGGAACCAGTGCCATCGCGAAGGAATCGCCCCAGACCAGCAGTTTCGGCCTGTTCGTCGTTTGGCAAGCCTCCGGTATACCCTGAGGAGGCGATCCGGCCGTGATATCACATGCTCTTCCCAGGCCATAGTTGATGCGTCGGACCTCAGAAAAGTCCGCCTTACTTTGGGTTCCGGCAATGTCGACTAAGGGGGCGAAGCCGAGAATAACCGATGCGGCAACGAGTCCTGCGACGAGCCGTACATGCGACGTGACCACTCCCCGCCGGAAGGGCTCCTCCACGAAACGGTAAAGAGCCCAGCTCGCAACAACTGAGAAGGCTATTGCCGTATAGATCGCAAGCGCAGGAGGCTCTGCCAGCCAAGCAGACCGCACATAGACGAGCACGGGCCAATGGATCAGATAGAGCGAGTACGAGACGTCTCCGATCCTTGCCATGCCTCGGACTACCATATTATTCCTGCTGGGCCCAAGCAGGAGGATCAGTGTTGCCAAGCAAACCAGAGCGGCATTCATGACAGGGTTCTGGAGCCCAGAAGGGGCAATGGGAATAACGAGAAGAAGCACGATCGCCGGGAGGCGCAGTATCGCAACCTTGGCAGCCACACGAGAGCTGGCGGGAAGCAGAGCCCCGAGCGAACCAATCGCCATTTCCCAAAAGCGGGTCGGTAGAAGATAAAATGCAGCGGACGGGTGACGAGAGGCCACGTAGAGGCATAGAACCGCGCTTGCAACGAGGAGCAAACTAACTCCGGTGAGCCACCATCTCTTGGGAGTCAAGGCCAAGAAGGCAGGGAGCAGCAGATAACACTGCCCTTCGACAGCGAGCGACCAGAAATGCAGGAGGGGCTTCGTTTCGGCGGCCGCGCCGAAATAGTCCGACTGAAACCAGAGAACAATATTGCCGGTAAATGTGAGCGCTCCGAGGACCTGATTTCGGAACTCCTGTAGGCCCATATCTGACAGGAAGAAAGGCGCAGCAATGGTTGTTAGCGCGATGACGACATAGGCCGCCGGCAACAGACGCTTCGCACGCCGATAATAGAATTCCCAAACGCTGAATCGTGATTGCTCAAGCTGCGTCTTGATGAGGCCGGTGATTAGAAAGCCCGAAATCACGAAGAAAATATCAACGCCAAGATACCCAAACGGCTCGATGCGGGCATGATAAAGGACAACCAGCAGGACAGCCAAACCTCGTAAGGCCTGAATGTCAGTTCGAAATTCTCGTGACATTAGAGGTCCTGTTGAAATTCTCGATTTAAGTGGATCAACTGAGGACTTGGGGCATGTTGGTCAGCTGTAGCTGTCCGCAGCAACAATGTGAAAATGGTACCTTCTGAAATCATTCGCTGGATTGAGTTCGTACGACTGTCGGTTTCCTCGCCCGTGACGAGGAAAAGTCGCCGGCAGCAGGTGTTGTGTGATTAAGTTCGGTCAATCGATGTTCTTGAAGCATCCCCACGAGTTCGCAAAATCGGTTGTTTGGATGATATACATCCGCGCTATGGATCGCTCGCACACATCTTGACCGCGCGCGACGTTCTGACGGAGGGCAAATCTACGGTAACGGCAAGGAGCGGCAACCTCGCTGTGTGCGCTCAGTTCGTGATCCGCGACCAACTCTGCAATGATCTGGGGCGTAGGTCTTCCGACGCTGTGGAAAAAGAGATTTGTGATGCGCCAGTCAAGATTAGAGCCTCCAACTGCGCACACGCTGCAAAGTCGCCGCTGTCATGAACGCACAGCTTCCGATGCGCCCTTTCGACTATCCATAGCCTGGATGTGCACAATCCAAACATTCGATTTTACCGACATCACGGGATGTTGCATTAGGACCAACCACGCCGCAATCGGGTGGTTTGAACGATATCCCCGTCTACTTTGGCCATGTACCGTTCTTGGATACGATTCGCTGTAAATTAAACTGAGGCAAAAACGATTTTGAGACGTCGACTCAAGCCCGGCAACCGGATCTCCGCCAAGGCGGACGCGTGATCCTCGCAAACGGCGCGATCATCCAGTTCGCCAATGTCGAATGCTTGATCGGGCGGCTCGGCCGGAATCCGGGACCCGTTGTGCTCATTCGCGGTCGCACGCGGGCATCAGAAGATCTAACAGCACGAAAGGCAATTGAATGCTTAGTTCCGCTCACTGCGATCCGAAGGACCTCGAAGCAATCGCCCGCAGCGGCGGAACTGTCCGCCGTATAGCGGCCCGAGTTCCTGCGTATCTTACGGATCTGCGGAAGACCCGGCTTGCTGCCGATGCTTCTACTGGCACGCATGATGGCGCTCCGCAAGGCGCATTTTTCGGGCCCTCATGTCTACATGCGTGGCAACCACAATCGTCGACGTTTGAAGCATCAAACTACGCTGCTCGTCGGTCATCCCGCCCAGGAAGTACTGACTTTCAACGGTGAAGAAACTGCCATCACTTAGCCGGCAAGCCAGGCACGGGCTTCGTCGAAGATCCGTTCGCCTACATGGGCACGTTGGCGAAATAGCAGCCGCGTCTGATGGTGGAGATCTGATTTGGCGTCTCGCAACCATCAAAGCGCCGATACCGCGGAGCCAGCCATTCGATAGTTTCCATCGTGGCGGCCGCGATCATGCTGATCAAAGTTTAGGTTCCAAAAATGGAACCTTAACAGGTATGCAGAGCGATAGCTGCTCGGCCATAGTGACTCGCCCGCTACTGGATCGTGAACGAAGAAATCCACTAAGGGAAATTGCCGGCGCAAATGCCTGTCTCAAGGCGGACGCAGCAGTAGAGCGCGATAGGTCAGGGGAGGATACCGTCGCGAAGTAAACATGGAGAAATGCATGCTTATTCCGAACCCTGGAAAGAAAAAGGCGGAGCCCAACCCTGTTGACATTCATGTCGGCCATCGAATTCGTATGCGGCGAGCGTGGATGGAAATGTCGCAGACGACCCTTGCCGAGCAAGTCGGGGTGACGTTTCAGCAGGTGCAAAAATACGAGAAGGGCATAAATCGAGTCGGAGCGAGTCGCCTGCAACAGATCGCTGACGCGCTGGACGTGCCGCCATCGTACTTCTTCGAAGAAATGCCTGGCGCCGGCACGAACGGCTTCGATCGCGGCGCCGTGCAATCCCAACTTCAACCTGAAATTATCGACTTCGCGTCGAGCGACGAGGGACTCGCACTGATTAGGGCCTTCTCTCGCATCGGGGATGCGAGCGTTAGAAGACGGGCTATTGGCTTTTTGAAGGCTATCGCGGATGGGAATGGATGAGGATCAGCCTTCGAAGTCTGAGAAGCCAAGGAATGAGCAACATCCAACATAACCCCTTCAGCCGAAAGGCAGTTTGCAATGGCAATCTTCAGACCGTCTTGATCTGATCAGGCTCCACGGGCTTCGGCGATACTGCAAGTCCGTAGATTCTGAAGATTACAAGGCGTGATTTCCCTCGGTTGTCTTGGCAGTCGATTGATGGCTGACCGGCTCCATGAGGTACCTCGGTCTCCTCTATCCCGTTTGTGAGCCCAAATTCTAATCCTCCTGCTTCATCTGGCGAAAATAGGCGAAAGGAGAAGAACAGGGCCGTTATCGGCACAATAACGCAAGTCATAATGGCATTAAGGACCCTGCTTTGCCGATTGAGGAGGAGCAGCTTCTAAATGCCACCCGGTTGGGGCGGCAGGAGCGCAGCGCTGCCAAGAAAATCCGCGGAAGCGGTTCCGACGGCCGCATCCTGGACAGTGCGCGTCACCCATTCCTTCGAAGTCGCGAGAGCGCTCTTCGGCGACAAGCGCCCGGCGCCCCCGAATTCTCGGCGGCAGAGCGGTGCGGTCGAAAATGGCAGAAATGCATCCGCTTTTTGATAACTGCGGATACTGATGTTTTCACCGTTGCTCAGCAGCAGCTCGTGACCTTGTTCATGAACTGAGCTCACTCTCGCGGACGTGCCTTGGCTATCGGACAGTACTTGCATAGTTGTGCGAACGCCGGTCAACCGCAAGCCTTCAGACGCCACCTGCACCCGACATATCTTATCCAAAGCCCTGAAAACGCATGGCGTCATCTATCCATATCGCCAATAGTTTTCATCCAAACAATAAATTTTGCCAATCCGAAGTAATGTTGCATGAAGTCAACCAGACGAGACCGGAGGCGATAGCAGCGGTTTCAGCGTCCCCGCGCGATGTACGCCAGGTCGCTAAGACTGAGCGGCCGGATATAGTTCGGTTTCACGCACAAAAGGAGCTCGTGATGAAGCTTTTCCCTCCCGCTTCTCCGGTGATCTAGCCGGGACCGGCCCGCGGTTTATGTGGTCGCCGCTTTCGGCGAAACCGCGGATGAGAAGCGATCATCGTTCACTAGCATCCGACACTTCCTTAGTCAGTACAGAGGGCCAATGGTGAAGACAGGACAGGCTCAGCCATGCGATGGCAATACGTCTACGAAAGACAACCGGCAATGTGCGGCCACTCAAGGTGATCTCACCACAACCGCAGCCGATAACTTGAGGCGGGCGCGGCCGTTGTCCGCGGGCCCTACCGGCAATGCGAGCCTCACTACAGTCCTGCGGACAACATCGCTGGACGAGATCTTGGACGAGTGGGCTGCCGAAGAGGGGCAAGGGAAAGATGAGTGTCGGCAAGAGGCGATGAGACGAATCCGCGCTTGGGTGGATGCCGCCGATCTCAATGCAGCGCTGAACCTGTCATGCCTGCGCCTTAGGATCCTGCCCGCCGCGTTGCCGGCCGGACTCCAGCACCTCTATGCCGACTGTAATGAGTTGACCAACCTACCGGCCGAATTCCCGGTCGAGCTTCAGACGCTCAACGCCAGGTATAACCAGTTGACCAGCCTACCCGACACCCTCCCGACCGGGCTCCAGATCCTCGAGGTCAGCTATAACCGGCTCAGCAGCCTGCCCGATTTCCTACCGACTACGCTTCGGTGGCTCGGTGCAGGCGAAAACCAGTTGACCCGTCTTCCAGACAATCTCCAGTCCCGGCTTCAGACGCTCAACATCGACGGCAATCAACTGACCAGCCTTCCCGTCAGCCTCCCGGCACTGCTTGAGACGCTCGACGCCGACGGCAATCGATTGACCAGCCTTCCCGACAATCTTCCGGCCGGGCTCCAGACGCTCAATGTCAGCGGCAATCAACTCACCGACCTTCCCGACAAACTCCCGGCCGGACTGCGGACGCTCGGCGTCGCCGGCAACCGGCTGACCGGTCTGCCCACCAACCTTCCGGCCGGGCTCAGGAGGCTTAACGCGAGGTGCAACCTGTTGATCAGCCTGCCCGATAAACTGCTGGCACAGCTAGGCTCTGGGTGCCTAGTTCTCCTGGAGTCCAACCCTCTGCCCAAGTGGGCGCGAACGAGCCTGGCGGCAGCCATGAGTGCAGCAGACTACAGAGGTCCGCAGGTCTTCCTTTAGATGGATCGGAATAGGGAGGAAGATCAGGCGCAGGTAGTTGCATCACAAATTGGTGGACCCCGAACTCCGGCACGAGGCAGAGGATCTGACAGGTTCCAGCAAGTGCCAATAGCTCTCAGAGCATGTTCGGTGTCATGAAGCGAAAACGAAGTTTCTCGCGGAGCAGGAGGCATTGCGTTGCGAATCTCTTCGATGGCCGACAATGTCAGGGGCAAGTATGAAGAGCTTCTCAGGCTTTAATGAAGCCGCCGAACAGCCGGAGACGACATCCATTGGCATACGCAAGATCGCTATCTCAGCGTCCTCTCGCACGGAAACCGTACGCTGCCGCACTACGGCGTATCGAGAACAACCTATAGGTTGAGTTGACGTTGGGGTATGTCCCCGATTTCACAATCACCGATTTGAGATCACTCGCAGCTACGAATCGCTCGAGAAGGTCGTCACGGGTATTAGTGCCAAACCCCAAAAGGATTTGGCCTTTTTCCGTGAGATATTCCCGCCCTTCCGAAAGAAATCTCTGGAGCAGGCTGTAGCCGGGATCAAATGCTCCACGCTCGAGGTCATCGATAAACTCGAAACTTGCCGGAGCGAAGTTCCAAGGGTGGTTCCAAAATATTACGTCGAACTTCCTCCCAGGAGGAATGCTACCGAAGATATCGCTTTCGATGACCTCGACGTTCTTAATGCCGTTTCTTACGGCATTCTCCAACGTGTTCGCGACAGCCTTCGGATTGATATCGCAGGCGAGCAGCGACAGCGCACCAGTCTTTGCCAACAAGAGGCCTGGAAGACCGAAACCGCAGCCGATTTCCAAAATCGTCTTTCCATTGAATGGAGGGAAGTTCTCGCTAAACCAACGCCAACTTTGGAAATCTTCAGGAGGAAAAACGCCTTCTCGTACGATCAAATCGAGCCCGAACTCCCGCATCTTCCGCGGGAACGTTCTCTGTTGACTGGTCCTGAGTACTGTCCGGATTCTATCGAGCTCACTCATGTTTTCTCCGAGGACGGTGCGGTAATGTTGTTGCGGTTTTTCAACGGTCTTCTGGCGATCCTGCAGTTGAATAGTTCTTGTCGTAACGACATACGGCAGACCATCTGAGGATCTTCACTTGCAGGCTCTTTTGACATCCAGGATTCACTACGCATACCAGGAAGGCGACTGTATCTTCCCTCATGGAATCGAACGATGTTCCGACCAATGCGAAAAATTCACGAGGCTTGCCGGTCCGAACTTTCCCGGAAATCGTGGGTGCCGACAACGAGCGGCTCCGCTCTTGGGGGAAGTCAAAGCGCTTGGCAGCAAGAGCTGTGCCAACCGGAGAAGTCTATGTGCGGCCCATTACTGGATCAATACGGCCCCCCTGACGCCCGCGATATCGCTAGTGGACACAATGAGTTGCTGTGAGCTTCTAATCTCTGCGGCTAATTCGTGAAGGAACTCTTTCCGGCGGCGGGTGGAATCTAGTCACCTAAAATGCGGGGCCATCGCCAGCCCCTGACTTTGATCACCGGAACTCCGTACGATCACCTCAAATGCGATACATGATCACAGCCAGTCGGCGCGCCAAGGCCATAATTGCTTTTTGATGGCTGCACGTTCGGCAACATACATCGCCCACGCATTAAGCCAGGAATTTCTAGCCACGGTCAGCAGTACTTGAGCCGCTTCATAGAGCAGCACGCGCATCGTTGTGCCCACCTGGACGCTTTTCAAATTTCCAAGCCATTCGCCTGCGTTAGGACTGACCCCAGTGAAGAACCATCTGGCGATTTGGAGTCGAGGGTTCCTTGCCCAGTCCAGGCTAGACTTGCATTGCTCGTCCAGCCATAGTGGCAATCTTATGGTGGACCTTGCTTATGCGGTATCAAACCGCTCAAGCATCCTCTTGAGCTGCGAGTTCTGTGCACGAAGCTGTTCGGCCAAAAGCCTCTTGAGCCGCCTGTTTTCTACGTCAAGGGCGTCGAGTTCCTCGAAAGAAATCAGATGATTTGCGGTGTTGTACTGCGTGCTTCGATCGCTGTGTACAGGCACCGAAGTGGGCGTGATCGCGCCGGTTCGCGCGGTGCGGGTTCGAGAAGTGCCACGTGATGCTCTTCGCGGTTGCGATGCTGGCTGGCTTTCCTGCACTTGCGCAACAGTCTCGGCTGCCGGACCTTTTGCCTCGGGCTGCTCGGACGCTTCGACTATTGCTCTTGCGACCGCGGACGCTGCCGGTGGGCCGACTTCGACGCTGTCTGCGCCCTTGCTGCCAGAGGCTGCATCTAACGGCTCGGCCGACGTGATGTCGTCGGTGTCAGGCGTGACAGGTGCTTCAGTTGAATTGAACAGGTGCGACGCCTCATCTTCTACTGCGCGGGCCAACGCCTTGAGGTCTGTGTCGCCCCAAATTGAGTTCGTCTTCGCCTTCGGCTGTCGGCGCGCCGACTTGAATTCAACAACGAAGTTCCGTTGTGGCACTTTCATATACCTGAACCCTAGTAAATCCCTGAAACAACACTAATCGGCGCCACTGCGCTCGCCGGCGGACCCATATATCTCCTTACCGCGCGCTTCAACTAACAAGCGCGCGAGCGCGTCGACTTGTCTCTCGCGCCACCTCGTAGTCAAAATGCGTCTGACGACGCCGTTCTGCGGAAACATTCGAGGCCGGCCCCAAAAATTACTCTTGTCACGCAAGACTGGGACGATTGAGAAAACTGGGTGCCTGCGCAGCCTGAATCATATCTAATCCAGGCCGAGCCTCTTGCGCAGTTCGGCATTTTCCGCGCGCAACTTTTCTGCCAGTATTTTTCGAAGCCTTTGGTTCTCCTCTTCAAGCTCGACGAGATCTGCCAATTCATCTCCAGTCGGAAGGGGTTTTTTGTCTCCTTCATCAGCCGACTTTGCAGCCCGTTTCCACTGATAGTAGGTTTGCTCCGATATGCCGGCGCTCTTGATCGCTTGCTTAAGTGTGCCTTTGCCTTCGGCGATCTGCGTTTCGATCAGCTTGAGCTTCTCGCTTCTTTCTGGTTCGCTATATTTCCTGGCCTTGGCGGCCGGCTTTGCTGCAGCTCGAACCGGTTCGGCAGCGGTCTTCTGGCGCCGTGGCGACCTCCGCTTCTTATCCGTTGGTGGTTTCGCTTCGACATTGGTCTCTGCAACCGCAGAGATCGGTCCTGTGTTACTCTCGTCAGCCATCCCTAGACCCTCCTTAGGCATTGTCTGTTTTCGGCTGAGTGAACAACAGATTCAACAGAACCGTCAAACTCCTATTTTTCGCATGGTTGTTCTTGGGTCGGTGCCAACATGGACTGTGGAGCGGCACTTTGTCCGCCCTGATCGGCGCCAACGCTGATATGCTGTGGGGACGTGCGTTAGCGGAGGTCCGTTCTGGTCTCTGTCACCGACTGGACGGTCCAGGCTTAATCGACATGGGAACTTGGCAAATTGCCCTGTCCGAGCGATCCGGCAGTACTTCGATCTCGCCGCCCCGATGGCAGCCAACGTGGATACTCAGCCGCAGACCATTGGCAGCGGCTCTTCCGGATGACGGCCAACCCGTGCGACATGGATGCAGCATGTTTAGGAGATGGCCAACCAGGAATGATCTCTAATCGCGCCGGATCAGGTTAAGCGGACGCGTTGTTCTCTTCGATGGCGAGCGCCACTTGCAGCTCCATCTGTACCGCGTGCATGAATAGGCCGGCTTGGCGCGATATCTCTTCCTCGACAACGCCCGACCTTCTGAGCGCGGCGGCAAAGTCGGTCATCTCAGACCGCCAGAAACGGTTTGCTTGCTCTCCATGGAGCCTCTGGAGGGCTTCTGCGCAGCGTTTGACATCGCCCATGCGCCGATTAGCCGGGAACTGCAGAACTGTCATGCTGTCTCCATCAATGGCAGGCGAATCGCCTGAGGATGTGGCTACAATCGCCGCCAGTCCTTCACAAAGATTAAACAGATTGCTCATGCCGGCTCAAGGAAACGCGAATCCACGCGACATGAATCGGTGCAAATTCAAGCGAACTCAAAACTGGATCAAACTCGGGGCAAGGTCATGACCGTAGTTTAGGAATGCCCGTTGCTTGTCGCGGCATTCAAGCCAATCAAGTCATAAAGCTAGGTGCCGCCGTCGTCTCCCCGCATTTCTGCCAGCTCTCCGGCGCGTCAACGCCGTGCAAACGGATGCGCTCGCCTTTGATTTCGATGGTGTCGCCGTCGATTACGGATGCTCGGCCGGCGATCGGGCCGGAAGCCGAGGAGGGCATGGTTTGGAGGATCACGAGCGCGACGGTAACGGGCAGAAAGCGGAGGAGCTTCATAGATTTGGATGTACTAAGCTTCCGCGGCGCTATCAACCAGCGACTGGAAGAAGATGCTGTGCGGCGTCCTAGGCATCGGCGGCAGCAAACCAACCGTTGGCAATTTGGGAACTATGAGCGTCAGTTTAGGAGCGTTGCCCTAGCTACCCGTAGACCCGTTCTCGTTCTACGAGGTGATATGGCTCTACGAGGCAATCTGATGGGATGCCCCATTCCTTGTGGAGTTTGCGGATCATATCGACTGTTAGCGCGCGCCTCTTGTTCAAAACCTCAGAGGCACGCGAACGGGAATCGAAAAGTTCGGCCAGGTCTGACTGTGTACGGCCGAACATCTCCATGTGAGCTTTTATCAGCTCGACTGGCTCCGGCGCTTCGATGGCATAGTGCTCGTTTTCGTAAGCCTCAATGAGGGTCGAAAGAATATCGAAGCGGTCTGCTTCTGGTGTTCCGATTTCCGGCTGGTTGTCAAAATACGCTGAGACCTCTGCAATAGCCCATGCAAGGTCATCATCGTTCCTGATGGCTCGAATGTTGTCCATTACACTGTCTCCGGGTTTATCTCGTCGTACTCTTTGTGAGTGCCAACAAACTTGATCAGCACTCTTTTGAACGGATATGCGACGTGGACGACAAGGCGATATTTGTTGCCTGAGATGTCGAATATGATGCGGTTGTCGCTCACAAAATCGACATGGGCGCCGAACATCGCCTTCACATCGGCCGGCCCCGTCCATTCCGCATTGCTTACCACAGCGTGCCAGGTTTTGAGGGGCGTCTCTGCTCGAGGGTGTCGTTCCCAAAACGCTCTCAAAGTGGACTTCGCTATGATTTGCATGACTTTTTCTTATTCCCAATTTGGGAACAAGTCAAATAAATTGTGTCGTTTAAACGAGAAGTCAAGCCATGTTCGCTTCGCTAGAAATCGATCCGTCCAGTGTTGGCATCACGATCGGTATCGAACTGATCATCCCAGACGGTCGAGATCGACGACCTCGAGCGTCCAATCTGCGTTGGTTCCGGCTGGGCGGTATGTGCTGAGAACCACCATCACGCCGTCATCGACAAATTCGCCGCAGAATTCAGAAAACTCGTAGTGCTGCTCGCTTCCAGGCATGGACATAACACGTTCCGTGGGCGAACACGATTGATGGCTTGCCAGCGCAGCCTGTCGCCCCTCTGACCACGAAAAAGCCCCGCGCGAGGGCGGGGCAAATCCCACATCCAGTTGCCTTCATTGAATGCGGGGACGCAGCCGAAGAGAATCAGCTACGCAGAGACGCTATCTACGCTTTCACCGGAGAGGAAGTCCGATTCCGCGTTTCCGCTACGCCTCTTCAAAAACACGGGCCAGGGTAAACGCTTTTCATTCCTTCCCATCAAGCACAATCTTCAGCGTTCTGATCACATCGGCGGCATCGATGAGAGTGTCTCTGATCTCTGCCGCGGTCAGGTTATCAACTATCGCCGCCGCCACCTGAAGATCAATCACAACATCCTTCACGCGGTTGCTGCCGGGTGTGCCGATCTCCTCGCGCATGTCGCGTATTGCGGCGATCGACCGATTGATGAGCCGCTTGATTTCGAACGCGGATAACTTGTCCGCTTCATTGGCGGCTCTGATCAGTTCTGCAATGAAGTCGGTCGTGAGGCTCACGTTTTTCTCGCTTGCCACCATTTACGGCAGCTCTCTTCTCCGCGATCTTCGCTCGAAATTTCTCCCCCAGCGTAGGAGCAAAAGAGGCCGCTCCGATGTTCATCGCACGGTCCAGGTCCTCCCGATACCAGAACTTCCTCCTGGGGCTCTCAACAACGCGTGGCTCCGGATAGGTGATCCCAACCCTCTCCAAGAAGTCCTCGACGTGCTTCACGCCGCAGTAGCCTGCCGCCATTTCCGCCATCATGCGCGGCGGCCAACTGCCTGGCGGAACGATTGCAGCACGGTCACATTTTCTGAGTTTGCCACCTGAGCCATGCGCTTCAACTCGGCGGCAGATATCATAGCCTTCTTCGTCATTCCCGCTCGCTCAGCCGCAACCTTTTTCGTGAAAACCTAAATCGAACCAGCCAAAGGGGCTCGGACAGGCTTGGAACATAGGGGAGGCACACCCCCTACGTTGACAAGGAAGCAAGCTGAGGACGCGGGCGCAGCGCCGGACTCCGTATCACGGTAGAAATCCGGCATGGAAACAGTGTACAGGGACAACACCAGTTGGCCGGAACTGAATGGAAGCCATGATCGCAGCAAACGACGACACAATTGCCAGCCGCATCAGCCGCATCCTCGCTGATCGGATTGTCACTGGCCAGCTTGCCCCGGGTATGAAGCTGAAGCAGGACAAGTTCGCAGAGGAATTCGGGGCGAGCCATGTGCCGGTGCGCGAGGCGTTCCGGCGGCTTGAAGCCCAAGGCTTGGTCGTCAGCGAGCCACGCCGCGGCGTTCGCGTCGCTTCCTTCGATCTCAAGGAGGTCCGAGAGGTGGCGGAAATGCGGGCAGCGCTGGAAGTGCTCGCGCTCAGGCACGCAGCGCCGAACTTGACGCTGTCCATTCTCAACGAGGCAGAAGAAGCGACAGTCGCAGGCGACGATTCGCGTGATGTCCGATCGTGGGAGGATGCGAACAGGCGTTTCCACAGGCTCATTCTTACACCTTGCGGGATGCCGCGCCTGCTTGCTGCAATTGATGATCTACATGCCGCAAGCGCGCGCTTTCTGTTTGCGTCCTGGCGGTCGGAATGGGAAGTGCGGACCGACCACGAACATCGTGCCATCCTTGCGTTTCTGCGCGAGGGAAAAATCGAAAACGCCTCGGCAATTCTGGAGCGTCACGTCCAACGGATTGGGCAGAGACCGATCAAAGGACCTTCGGGCACGAAGCGCGACATCTTCGCAATCGCCGGCTGAGCGCTAAGCCCTCATCCGATCACTTCGTTCATCGCGACGTCTCTTCCGACAGTTGAAGGTCACAGGGACCTCAGCGTGCTTGCTTGCACTCGACTCAAAATTATAGATAGAGTTCGATTCTATCGATAATGATTCTTGCGCGGGGGCGAACTTGCCGGAAAAGCTGAACAGAACTGTCGCAATCGACCAACAATCGATGCGATGCACCCTTTCAGAAGCCAAAAAAATCTATAATTTGCCATTCAACGATTTGCTGTACCGGGCACAGACGGTGCACCGGGCAAATTTCAATCCCAATGCAGTGCAGATGAGCCGACTGCTTTCGATCAAGACCGGCGGTTGCGCCGAGGATTGCGGATATTGCAGCCAGTCGGCTCACTACCCCACGGGGCTGAAGGCCTCGAAGCTTATGGACGTTGAAAGAGTTATCGCCGAGGCGCGCAAGGCCAAGGAGGGGGGCGCGACGCGCTATTGCATGGGTGCGGCCTGGCGCAGCCCGAAAGACCGCGACATGGGGGCGATCGTCGCGATGGTTCGCGGCGTAAAGGCGCTCGGCATGGAGACATGCATGACGCTCGGCATGTTGTCACCGGGCCAAAGCGCGGCGCTCGCCGACGCCGGTCTTGATTACTACAACCACAATATCGATACCTCGGAGCGCTTCTACCGAGAGATCATCACCACACGCACGTTCGCCGAACGCCTCGATACGCTATCGAACGTACGCGGGGCCGGGATCAAGGTCTGCGCTGGCGGCATTCTTGGCATGGGCGAGACGGCCGACGACCGCGTCTCCATGCTGGTGACTCTCGCCAATCTTCCCTCGCCCCCGGAAAGTGTGCCGATCAACATGCTCATTCCGATTCCCGGGTCGAAACTGGCCGATGCGGCTCCGGTAGACCCCATCGAGTTCGTTCGCATCATCGCGCTTGCGCGCATCCTGATGCCGCAATCCCATGTGCGACTGTCGGCCGGACGGACGGAAATGACCGACGAGATGCAGGCTCTGTGTTTCTTTGCCGGGGCGAATTCGATCTTCGTCGGCGACACGCTGCTGACCGCCGACAATCCCGGAGAGGACCATGATGCCGGGCTTTTCCGCCGTCTCGGCCTGACGCCGATGGCGCTGGAGCCGAACACATGAATGGCAGCGGCCTCGACCGCTACGCACGCACATTGGCAGGGCTCGGGCGCAAGGGACGCCATCGGGCGCTGCTGCCGCCGGGTGGCATTGATTTCGCGTCGAACGACTATCTGGCGCTCGCCGATTCTCCACGCCTCAAGGCTGCCATCGCCGCCGCGATCGAACGCGGCGTGCCGGTTGGCGCCGGCGGCTCGCGGCTGCTGCGCGGCAATCATCCGGAGCATGAAGCGCTCGAGGCCGAGGCTGCTACCCATTTCCGTATGGAGCGCTGCCTCTATTTCGGAAGCGGCTATGCGGCCAACGCTGCGCTCTTTGCGACGCTGCCACAACGGGATGATCTGATTGTCCATGACGCACTGGTGCATGCCAGCGCGCACGAAGGCATTTCGGCAAGCAAGGCACCGGCAGTCTCCGTACCGCACAACGACGTCGAAGGTTTTGCTGACGCTATAAGGCGATGGCGACTTGCGGGCGGGACCGGCCATGCGTGGATTGCCGTCGAAAGCCTCTACTCGATGGACGGCGACCGCGCTCCCCTGCCCGAGCTCGTGGAACTGACCGACCGGCATGACGGCTTTCTGGTGATCGACGAGGCGCATGCCACAGGCGTCTTCGGGCCGGACGGGCGCGGTCTCGCCAACGGTCTGGAAAAACGTGGAAATATTATCGTCCTCCACACCTGCGGCAAGGCGCTTGGTGTCAGTGGCGCGCTGATCGGCACCAGCGCCGTGCTCTGTGACTATCTCGTCAACCGGGCACGCGGCTTCATCTATTCGACTGCGCCGTCGCCGCTCATCGCCGCGTGCGTGCGCGAAGCATTGAGGGTTCTTGCCGATGAGCCGGAGCGCCGGGTTGCCTTGGACGCGTTGCGAACATTCGCCAACGCAGAACTCGCGGCCGCACTCGGCGTCGAGGGCCGCGGGTCGCAGATCCTGCCGATCACGATCGGCGATAACGCCCTGTGCCTGAAGATTGCGGCGCGAATGCACGCCGAAGGCTTCGATATCCGCGCGATCCGGCCACCGACCGTCCCGGAAGGCACGGCAAGGCTCCGCATCGCCATCACCCTCAACGTCGACAGGACGACGATTTCGCAGATGCTCGGGCGGCTCGCCATGATCATGGCGGAGGAAAAGCCGTGACGCGTCGCCTCGTCGTCACCGGAACCGATACGGGTATCGGCAAGACGGTATTTTCCGCCGCCCTGGCGGATGCCCTCGGCGGCGCCTTTTACTGGAAGCCGGTCCAATCCGGTCTTGAAGGTGAAACGGACAGCGAGACGGTTCAGCGGCTTGGTCGCATACCGCCCGCGCGCATCGTGCCGGAAGCCTATAGGCTGCGCACGCCGGCTTCGCCGCATCTGGCGGCCAGCATCGACGGCTTCCGGATTGAGGCCGAAGCGCTTGTCCCGCCTGTGACGGAGGGGCCGCTGATCATTGAGGGCGCAGGCGGGTTGCTGGTGCCGCTCGCCGCAGAGACCGTGCTTGCGGACGTTTTTGCCCGCTGGAAGATACCTGTTGTGCTGTGCGCCCGTACGGGACTGGGAACCATCAACCACACACTCCTGTCCCTCGAGGCGCTGCGCGCGCGCTCCATTCCAGTTTTCGGCGTCGCTTTTATCGGCGAAATGCAAGCGGATACGGAAAGCATCATCGCCAAGATGGGCCGCGTCCGTTTGCTCGGACGGCTGCCGAAACTGGACCCGCTGACCCCGGATCTGCTGCGCCAGGTCTTTCGGGAGAACTTTGATATCGGCCTTTTTCTGAAGGAGCTGGCATGATCCGCTCACCCATCTGGCATCCCTTTACCCAGCATGCGCTCGAGCCGATGATGAAGCGGATCGCCAAGACCGAGGGCGCCTATCTTATCGACGAGGACGGCACACCCATTCTCGACGCGATCTCGTCCTGGTGGGTGGTAACGCACGGCCACCGCTATCCGCCGATCATGGAGGCGATCCGAAGGGCCTGTGAAACTTACGACCAGATCATTTTTGCGGAATATTCCCACGAACCGGCGGAGCAACTGGCGGCGGGCCTGATTGAAGTGGCGCCTGCCGGACTCGCCCACGTCTTCTTTTCCGACAGCGGCTCCACCGCCGTCGAGGTCGCGCTGAAGATGGCGCTTGGTTTTTTCCATAACATTGGAAAGCCGCGGAGCCGCGTCGTGGTGATGGAGCACAGCTATCATGGCGACACGATCGGCACCATGTCGGCGGGAGAGCGCGGCGTCTTCAACGCGGCCTATGAGCCGCTGCTCTTCCAAGTCGATCGGTTGCCTTTTCCGCGGGCAGGCTGCGAACAGGCGACACTCGATGCTTTCGAGGCGGTGTGCCGATCCGACGAGGTCGCCGCCCTCCTCATAGAACCGCTCGTTCTCGGCGCTGGTGGCATGAAGATGTATCGGGCGTCGCTGCTTGCGGAACTGAAGGACCTTGCTCGGCGATACGGCTGCCTGACGATCGCCGACGAGGTGATGACCGGCTGGGGGCGAACCGGCAGCCTCTTTGCCTGCGAACAGGCAGGCATCGCGCCAGATATCCTGTGCACGTCGAAAGGCTTGACAGGTGGGGCGCTGCCGCTGGCGGCAACGCTTTGCATCGGCGAGATCTTCGAGGCGCATCTCTCGGCAGACCGACGCAAGACCTTCTTCCATTCCAGTTCCTACACGGCCAACCCGATCGCCTGCGCGGCTGCCGCGGAAAATCTCAATATTTGGCGGAAGGAGCCGGTGCGGGACCGCATCGGCGCGCTCGCGAGGCTTCAGCAGAAGGGGCTTGCTCGCTTCGCATCCGACCCCCGGTTTGCCAATCTTCGGCAAATGGGCACGATCGCCGCTCTCGACGTCGTCGTGCCGAAGGGCGGCTATCTGTCCGAGATCGGACCCCGCCTTCGCGCGTTTTTCCGCGAGCGCAAGCTCCTGATCCGCCCGCTCGGCAACGTCATCTACTTGATGCCACCCTACTGCGTCACCGCTGCCGATCTCGAGCGCGCCTATGACGGGATTGACGAGGCGGCGGACCTTTTTGCGGCAAGGCGGCTATGAGGGGCGCGCCTCAATCGCGTCTTGCGGGGCTAGGCCACGCCGTGCCGGCCCGGCGCGTCGAAAACGCCGAGATCGAAAGGAGCCTCGGCCTGGAGCCGGGCTGGATCGAACGACGAACCGGTATTCGAACGAGGCACTGGGTTGACGATGGCGACACCCTCAGCGGACTTGCGGCGAGGGCCGGAGAGGCCGCTCTCGACGACGCCGGCATCGCGCGCGGCGACATTACGCTCACGCTGCTAGCCACATCGACGCCTGATCATCTTCTTCCGCCGTCTGCCCCGTTGCTCGCTCACCGTCTCAGCCTTTTGAACAGCGGTGCGATCGACCTTGCCGGCGCCTGCTCGGGCTTTCTCTATGCGCTGACACTTGCTGACGGGTTCGTGCGCACACAAGGACGGCCGGTCCTGGTCGTGGCAGCGAATATCTTGAGCCGAAGGATCAATTCGGCCGAACGCGCAAGCGCGGTACTTTTCGCCGATGCCGCCGGGGCCGTCGTGCTGGCGCCGTCGGATGAGGTCGAGAAGGGCATTCTCGGTGTGGATCTCGCCTCGGACGGTAGCCGTTATGAACTGATCTCCATTCCTGCCGGCGGCAGCAAGCGACCCTTCGCTTCAGGCATTCCGGCGGAGGATTTCCTGATGACGATGCGCGATGGCCGCGAGATGTTCGCGCAGGCTGTCGAGATGATGGCGACCTGCGGCGCCCGGGCGCTCGCCGCCGCCGGTCTGGACGCGACAAAGATCGATCGCTTCGTGCCTCACCAAGCCAATGCCCGAATTTTTGACGCCGTGAGCGACAAGCTCGGCATCGACCCGGGACGAACAGTGCGAACGATCGACAATTATGGGAATTCGTCAGCGGCGACGATAGCGCTTTCCCTATCGCTCTCGCATCAAGCCAGGCCACTTGTTTCGGGCGAAAAGCTGTTGCTTACCGCAGTTGGTGCCGGCTTAACCGGAGGTGCTGTCGTTTTCGGGGTATAGTTTGGTGGGTGTTGCCGAAACACCCTTCGTTGAAGTTCCGAATTGAAAACTACGGTGTGCACGTGCAAAGGCCGTTGACTGAGTCCAAGTGACCGCCTGAGCGAGCTGCAGGCGGCATGCCTGGTCGAGAAGACGCTTGCGGCCTGCAGCTCGGGGATCTGCCGTACCGGTAGCCGATGCCGGCCTTCCCTCCTCGGCCGAGGCATGAGAAGCAGTTCGGCCACGCTTGCGCAGGGGTCGCCGCCGATAGCAGCGCCGCACGAGCGCCGCCTATCGATCTCAACAGGGCCGCGGGACTATCAAATTCGAGCGCCGATGGTCTGCTTGGTCGCCGCGGCCCTCGCTTTGTAGGTTTGACCGCATCCGTGTCGGGGACTGGACGTCTAGTTGTTGTGCCGGGGAACAAGTTTTACCGACTTGGGAGAGAGACGCGAACAGATGAGCTGGAGAGATGACCGGTTCCGCTGGTCTCGAACGAGTTCCCTTTTTGCGGTGATGCTGACGGCGTCAGACTGAAGGACGCGACCGACGTCGCCTCCGAGCTGACCCAACTCGGAGGCGACGCGTCCTAGGCGGTAGCCGTCACAGCCGCCATGGACTCCCTACTTCGTGTGTTTCCCGTCGGATGATCATTCGACCGTTACCGACTTGGCGAGGTTACGCGGCTGGTCGACATCGGTGCCCATGACGACGGCCGTGTGATAGGCAAGAAGCTGGATCGGCAACGCGAAGATCATCGGCGCGATGATCTCGTCGACGTTCGGCAACACGATCGTATGCATCGTGTCGAGCTTCGACGCGGCAGCGCCCATCTCGTCCGTGATAAGAATGATGCGCCCGCCACGAGCGGCGACTTCCTGCATGTTCGAGACCGTCTTGTCGAAGAAGCGGTCGTGCGGCGCGATGACGATGACCGGCATGTTCTCGTCGATCAGCGCGATCGGCCCATGCTTCAGCTCGCCGGCCGCATAGCCTTCCGCGTGGATGTAGGAGATCTCCTTGAGCTTCAGCGCACCTTCCATCGCCAGCGGGAAGCTGGTGCCGCGGCCAAGATAGAGCACGTCACGGCACTTCGACAATTCGCGCGACAGGAGCTCGATCTTCGGCTGAATGCTGTTCAACACCTGGCCCATGATGCGCGGCATCTCGGCAAGGCTTTTCACCAGCGCCTGTTCTTCCTGCTCGCTGACCGTGCCTCGCGCCCGGCCGGCGCCGACGGCAAGCGCCGCAAGCACGGCAAGCTGGCAGGTGAAGGCCTTGGTCGATGCGACGCCGATCTCCGGACCGGCGAGGATCGGGAAGACGGCGTCGGACTCCCGCGCGATCGTCGATTCGCGGGTGTTGACGACGGCACCGATCTTCAGGCCGTGTTCCTTGCAGTATCGGAGCGATGCCAGCGTATCGGCCGTTTCGCCCGACTGCGAAATGAAGAGAGCGGCCGATTGCGGCGACAGCGGGATCTCGCGATAGCGGAACTCGGACGCGACATCGATTTCGACCGGCAAGCGTGCATAACGCTCGAACCAGTATTTGCCGATCAGCCCGGCGAGGTAGGCGGTCCCGCAGGCGGAAAGCGCCAGGTTTGGCACCTTGGCGAAGTCGATGTCCCAAACCGGCACGACCCGGTTGTCTATGAAGTTGATGTAGTGGCCGAGTGCGTGGGAGATGACCTCCGGCTGCTCGTAGATTTCCTTCTCCATGAAATGACGATGATTGCCTTTGTCGACCATGTAGGCGACATCCGAGGAAACTTGCCGCGGCCGGGCGACGACATTGCCGTCGATGTCAAAGATATGGACACCGGTTTTGTCGATGATCGCCCAGTCGCCATCGATCAGATAGGTGATTTCATTGGTAAACGGCGCCAGGGCGATGGCGTCTGAGCCGAGGAACATTTCGCCGTCGCCATGACCGATCGCGAGCGGCGGGCCGTTACGGGCCGCCATGATGGTCAACGGATCGTCTTCGAAAAGGACAGCGAGTGCGTATGCGCCCCTCAGCCGCCTTAGCATCGCAAACATTGCCTCGCGCCGTCCGATGCCATCCCGGCGAAGCCTTGCCAGGAGATGCGCGACGACCTCCGTATCGGTCTCGGTGTGGAACTCGGCGCCAGACGCGGTCAGTTCGTCCTTCAACTCAGCAAAATTCTCGATGATGCCGTTGTGTACGACTGCGATACCAGCGGTGAAATGTGGATGCGCGTTGCGTTCCTTCGGCGCGCCATGGGTCGCCCAGCGCGTGTGGCCAATGCCGATCGTTCCGGCCAGAGGCTGTTCGTTCAGCCTTGCCTCGAGATTGACGAGCTTGCCTTCCGCGCGCCGGCGGTCAAGCGCTCCACCGTCGATAGTCGCGATGCCGGCCGAATCGTATCCGCGATATTCCAGCCGCTTCAGCGCATAGACCAGCCGTTCGGAGACCGGCTGCTGCCCGACGATGCCTACGATCCCGCACATATCCCTCTTCGCATTCCTTCCACGCCGGTCGCGGCGTATTTAAATACCCCGTCTGAGCGAAGCTATATCAACAGCTCCCGGTCGCCTCACACAGACGATCGTTTCTTCGCTGCGCGTCACCTGCTGTCGTCAATCGTGACGCCGACGAAATGCCGGCTGGTAGAAGTTTCGTACCAATGATCGGTCCACCGCGATGCGCTTGATCTGGTTAGATGCGCTTTCTAATAGCACTCGACTGATTGGAAAAATTGATTCTTTGGATCACACCCATTCACGCCATGGATGCACGGTAATGCGTTTCGAGGTGCGTTGACCTCAATCTGCTCGCTCGACGCGCTGATGACCGAGCGTCTCGCAAGTGGACATGCGGCGGCTCTGACAAAGAATTGAAGCCGTCGCAGAAAGCAGTATGCCCATCCGCCTCTCTCAGCAGATCCTGGGCAATTGCTCGCCCGACAGCCAGTCGATGATCCGGCTGCCGCCGAAGGAGGTCGACATCTCAACGAAGCAATCGTCGTCAGCCACGACATGTCCGATCAGCGCCGCCTCGCGCCCGAGGGGATGTCCACGCATCGCGGCCAGAATTGCTTTTGCGCCTTCTGGCGCGGCGACGGCGACAAGCTTGCCCTCGTTGGCGACATTGAGCGGATCGAGCCCAAGCAATTCGCAGGCCGCGGCCACCTCCCGTTTGACGGGGATGGCTTCCTCGTCAATATGGAAGCCGACCTTTGACTGGCTGGCGATTTCGTTAAGCGTCGCGGCGAGGCCGCCACGCGTGGGATCGCGCATCAGCCGGATATGCCTGCTGCCGGCCTCGACCATCTCGGCCACCAGCCCGTGCAGCGCGGCGCTGTCGGAGACGACCGCCGCATCGAATTCCAGGTTCTCGCGTTTCGACATCACCGCGATGCCATGATCACCGATCGAGCCGGAGAGGATAACCGCATCGCCCGGCCGGGCGGCATCGACGCTGAGATCGAGCCCGTCCGGCACAATGCCGACCGCGGACGTCGAAATGAAGACACCGTCGGCTTTGCCGCGCTCGACGACCTTGGTATCCCCGGTGATTATCGGCACACCGGCCTCGCGGGAAGCCAATCCCATGCTTTCGGCGATACGTTCGAGATCGGCGAGCGGGAAACCCTCCTCGATGATGAAGCTCGCCGACAGATAGAGCGGTCGGGCAGCGGCCATGGCGATATCGTTGATCGTGCCGTGCGCGGCGAGCGAGCCAATATTCCCGCCGGGAAAGAACAGCGGCGAGACGACATAGCCGTCAGTGCTCATGACCATGCGTCCGCCCGGAACGGTGAAGGCCGATTGGTCGTTGCCCGCGCGCAACCAGATGTTGTCGAAAGCCTTGTGAAAGATACCCTCTATGAGCTGTCCCATTGCACGTCCGCCGGCGCCATGGGAGAGATCGACCCGCCCGTTCGCAACGTCGAGCTTTTGGCGGTACGCCTCTACCATGATGTTCATGCGATCGCCCTCCCGGCATTCGATTGCCGCGCCTTCGTGCGGAAGCGGCCATAGGTCCAGTGTGCGGCGCAGGCGCCTTCCGACGAAACCATGCAGGATCCCATCGGCGTATCGGGCGTGCAGACCGTGGCGAACAGCTTGCAGTCGGCAGGTTTCTTCGCGCCGCGCAGAATGGAGCCGCATTCGCAGGCCTGATTGTCCTCGGCCTTGAAGGTCACCATCGAATAGCGCTTTTCGGCATCATAGGCCGCATACCGTGGCCGGAGCCGCAGGCCGCTCAAAGGCAACTCGCCGAGGCCCCGCCATTCGAAGCTCTCGCGCAGCTCGAAGAAATTCGCGATCTCCTCCTGGGCCTTCACATTGCCAAGTCTGGTCACCGCGCGGATATACTGGTTTTCGACCACGTGCCTGCCGTCGTTGATCTGGCGCACGAGCATCAGGACCGCCTGGAGGACATCGAGTGGCTCGAAGCCGGCCACCACGACTGGTTTGCGGAATTCCTCGGCGAAGAATTCATAGGCCTTTGTGCCGATCACAGCGCTGACATGGGCTGGGCCGACGAAGCCATCGATCTTGATCGTACCGAGCTTGCGGACATCCGGACTTTCCAGGATGCTGTGGATCGCCGCCGGGGTCACGACATGGTTGCAGAAGATAGAGAAATTGCCCAATCCTTTGGCGATCGCCGTCTTGAGCGCGAGAGCGGTTGGCGGCGTCGTAGTCTCGAAGCCGATTGCGAAGAGCACCACCTCGCGCTGCGGCTCGGCTTCGGCGATCTTCAGCGCGTCGAGGGTCGAGTAGACCATGCGCACATCGGCACCGGCCGCCTTGGCCTTGAGCAGGCTCCACCCGTTCTTATCCCGCACGCGCATCAAGTCGCCATAGGTGCAGAGCGTGATATCGGAACGCATCGCGAGCGCGATCGCCGCGCCGATCCGGCCGATCGGCAGCACGCAAACAGGACAGCCCGGGCCGTGGACCATCCGGACATTGTCGGGCAGCAAATCCTCAAGCCCGTAGCGGGAGATCACGTGCGTGTGCCCACCGCAGAACTCCATCAAATGGTAGGAGCGACCTGGATCCGCAGTCGACGCGATCTGACGGGCAATATCGCGGGCGAGCCTTCCATTGCGATATTCGTCGATATACTTCATGTCGCATTACCCATCGCGGCTTCATGGATCAGCGCCAGCGTTCGCTCGGCCTCCTCAGGATTAATCTTCGTCAGCGCATAGCCGACATGGAGGATGACGTAGTCACCCGGCCGGACATCGTCGATCAACGCCGTCGAGATGATCTTCAAGACACCGTCAAGCGTGACGCTCGCCATATCGTCGGGCAGCACTTCCTTGACCTCGACCGGTATGGCTAGGCACATGTTGGGCTCTGCTCCTCCGATGCACGTTTGGCCATGATAACCTGCCGCGCGTGGGCGGCTTGGCCAAGCGCAACGCCGCCGTCATTGGCCGGCGCCAGACGTGGCAAATACGGTTTAAGGCCGCGCTCGCGCAGCGCCGGCGCCAGACCCGTCGCAAGGACGCGGTTCATCATACATCCGCCGCCGAGCGCAACCTGCCGCGTGCCGAAGCTTGCCGCGCCCATGGCCCCCCAATCCGCGAGACCGGCAATCAGCGTGCCGTGGAAAAGGTCGGCGGCTTCGACGCCGCACATCCCTGCCTCTGCCAAATGCAGGATGAGCGGCCGGAAGTCGAGCACCCCATCGTTGATGGCATACCCGCCGGGCAGGCAGTGCGGCGCCCGGACCAGCGCCTCGAATTCCATCGCGGTCTGCCCCTCATAGGTCTGGACGAGACAAACACCCGATATCGCTGCGGCGGCGTCGAAGAGCCTACCGAGGCTGCTCGTAACCGGGGTCCGCATGCCACGGCTGAACGTCGCCGCCAACTGCGCCACGCCGGAATGAGCGAGCCAGAGCGCCCGCGCGAGGTCGATGCGGTCCGCCGCCTGAAGCGCCGCGACCCCCATGCGCCAGGATTCGCGCGCCGCACGGTCGCCACCCGGCAGCGGTAGCGGCATGAGCGATCCGGCGCGAAGCCAGCGATGTCCCTCGACCGCAAGCATCTCGCCTCCCCAACTGCTGCCGTCGGTGCCAAGACCGTGGCCGTCAAGCGCAAGCCCGAGAACCGGTCCGGCGAGTCGATGCTCCGCCGCCACTGCGGCGACATGAGCGAGATGGTGCTGGACCGGTATCACCGGCAGGCCGAAGCTCTCCGCCATCCGCACCGAGCGGAAATCCGGATGCAGGTCGGAGACCGCGAATTCCAACTTCACATCAAGGATCGAACAGAGATGGGTAGTCGCCTCGCGTTGGAAGCGTATCGCCTCGGCATTGTCGAGGCCGCCCACATGTTGCGACAGAAACGCCTCGCGACCGCGGGTGACGCAGACGGTGTTCTTTAGGTCCGTACCGGTGGCGATCACGGAAGGTCCGTCCGCTCCGAGGTCGACGGGCTCTGGCACGAAGCCGCGGGCGCGGCGGATGAAGGCGGGCGCGCCGTCAACAACTTGCATGACGGAGTCGTCGGCGCGGGCGACGATATCGCGGTCATGGGTGACGATCAGATCGGCGATCGCGGAAAGGCGCAGTTCGGCATCCGCATTATCGGCAACGAGCGGCTCGCCGCCGGGGTTGGCGCTGGTCGCGACCAGCGCAGGGGGACAGTTCGGCGAATGACGGGAGAGTTCATCGAACAGGAGGAGGTGCGCCGGTGCGTAGGCCAGAATAAGGCCTATCCGCCCCAGCCCGGGAGCAACGAGATTGGAGAGTTCGCCGGCAATGGCCTCTACCAGAACGATCGGGCTTGCCGGCGAAGTCAGCAACACCTCTTCGGCATCCGTCAGCTGCGCCAGCTGCCGTGCCGCCGCGATATCCCGCACCATGACGGCAAAGGGCTTCTCGTCGCGGGCCTTGCGCCGCCTGAGGAGAGCGATCGCCGCATCGTTGCGCGCATCGCACAGCAGGTGGAACCCGCCGACCCCCTTTAGTGCGATGATAGCGCCGCCTTCGAGCCGCGCCGCCAACTCCGCGACTGGATGGCCGAGCCTCGGACCGCACTCAGGACAAGCAACCGGTTCGGCGTGGAAGCGACGGCTTTCAGGGTCGATATAGTCCGCCGCGCAGGCATCACACATCGAAAACGAGGCCATCGAGGTCTGGGCGCGGTCATAAGGAAGCGCGCGGGTTATGGTGAAGCGCGGCCCGCATTGGGTACAGTTGACGAAGGGATAGCCAAAAAACCGGCTCCCCGGATCCGTGAGCTCCCGCCGGCATTCCTCGCAAACCGCGGCGTCGGCGCCGATACGAGTCGCACTCGTGCCGGTGAGGCTATCGAGGATCTCGAACCGATCGCCGCCGGCCGGCGCCAGCTCCCGTACGTCCACAGCATCGATGCGGGCAAGCGGCGGAGCCTGGGTGCGGATCGCCTCGGGGAAGCGGCCTGGGTCCAAGCCCTCGATTTCGATCAGCACGCCCTCGCTGTCATTAAGGACAAATCCGGAGAGCCGCATCTCGCGCGCGAGCCTATAGACGAAAGGCCGGAAGCCGACGCCCTGCACGGTGCCGCGCACGCGCAGCCGCAGCCGCCGGACCCGGCTTTCGATCGGTCGTGCGACCACCCGCGCCATTGTTCACACCACCTTCGGTCGCTTGTCCTGCCGCACAGCGGATGCTTCAAGCCAGCCGTATAGGGCCTCCATCCCCTCGCCCGTGCGGGCGGAGACAATCAGCGTCTGCAGCCGCGGATTGACGAGCAGCGCGTTGGTGATGCAGAGCCCGACATCGAAGTCGAGATGCGGGAGCAGGTCCGCCTTATTGAGGATCATCAGGTCAGCGGCGGCGAACATGTCGGGATATTTGAGCGGCTTGTCCTCGCCCTCGGTGAGCGAGAGCACCACGACCTTGTGAGCCTCGCCAAGATCGAAAGCGGCGGGACAGACGAGATTACCGACGTTCTCGATGAAGAGCACAGAGCCCGGCTCAGGCGCGAGGTCCTCGACCGCGTGGCCGACCATATGGGCGTCGAGATGGCAGCCCTTGCCGGTGTTGATCTGAACTGCGCGGGCGCCTGTCTCGCGAATGCGGGCCGCGTCATTCGAGGTCTGTTGGTCGCCTTCGATGACGTTGATCGTAACACGTTCCTTGAGCTCGCTTATCGTTCGCACAAGCAGGCTGGTCTTGCCCGAGCCCGGGCTGGAGACGAAGTTGAGCGCGAAAACGCCCTGGCGTACGAAATACCTCCTATTTTCGGTGGCATAGGCGTCGTTCTTGGAGAGGATCTCCCTCTCGACCTGGATGATCCGTTCCCGGCCCATGCCAGGAACATGCACGCCGGCGATGCCCTGGCGGCAGTGGACCGAGCCGTCCTCTGCATGATGGTGATCATGCTCGCCGTCGCGGTTGTGATGATCGTGAGAATGATGATCGTGACCATGGTGGTGATGATGGTCATCGTCGAGCCCTCCGCCGTGGCCATGACCATGGCTGCCCGCCTCGTGCTTGTGGCCTTCGACAGGCGATGTCCCGCAACCGCATACTGCACACATCAACTGACCTCCATGTCCCTGATTTTCAATTCGTCGCCTGCCGTCATTTGCACGCGATGGCGCCCGCAGTGCGGGCAGGCGCCGAACCGCTCCTTCAAAGCAACTGTCTTGCTGCAATCGAGGCACCAGCCCTTGCCGGCGATGCGGTTGATCTCGAGCTTCGCGCGACCCGCGAGCGTGCCGTGCCGCACCGCTTCGTAACAGAAGAGCAACGCGTCGGGATCGACGTGGCTCAGTACGCCGACATCGAGACGGACCGACTTGACCCGCCTTGCGCCGTTCAGCCGTGCGGTCTCGCAGATGATCTCGATCACACTTTCCATCAATGACATTTCATGCATGGGCGGCCTCATGGATCGCAACTTCGATAGCCACGCAAGGGTCGAACAGAACGGCGAGGCGGGAGACAGACCTGGCGGCGGAGTCGTCCGAGCCGATCCGCGACCACAGAAGAGTTTCGACGAAAGGGCCGGCCGGGTGAAAGTTCCATTCTGTCGGGGCAAGGATGCGATAGGCTGAAAGCCTGCCGTCGTCCCCTATCTCTGCTTGATGATAGAGCCGGCCGCGCGCGCATTCCACGGCGCCGTAACCGCCCGCGCCCGGCGTCTGCGCACCGCAGGCGAGCGTTGCCCAGTCATCTTCACCATTACGGGCGAGAGCTGTTAGTTGCCCGAGGCAGAACCTGACATCGCCGATCCGGGCCAGAAACCGCTGCGCGAGGTGGGAGCCCGCGGAAGCTCCCGCCGCTGCGCGCCGGGCGTAGGCTCCCGTCTCGACAGCCCGGCCGGGAAGATGCGGCAGGCTCGTGTAGTCGGGTTCATCGCAAAGCCGGGCGATGACCTCCGGATCATCCTCGACCGTTAGCGCATCGGGTCTCCGGCCAGCGAAAACGCGATCATCGTCTATATCTTTCAGCATTGCTGCGCAGACCGATCCCGACACTGGCACGTCGCCAGGGCCGGAAATTCCCATCGCCGCAGTCGCCGAGCAGAGGCGAGCGATCGCCGAAGCGAGATGTTGGGGATTGATCTTACCGTTACTCGCCTCCGCAATGATCGCCTGTGAGGCGGCCAGTACCTCTCGCAGATATCCGCCGGCGGCCGCCGCGAACTCGGCGGGCAATGGCGACGGCCAATGGAGGATCAGCGCCCGCAGTGTTTCGAAGATCCGTTCCGCGTGCAGACCTGCGGCGGCGGCGGCGCGCTCCTCTTCACCCATCGGCAGATCCGCTGCATTGAGGACAGCAAGCCTGGAGGCAACCGATTGCGAAAAGCCACAGAGCGAAAACACCCGCCGCGCGAGTCTGGGCGCCTCCTCCGGCCTACGGCCGACGAACATACGAGTTAGCCTCTGCGGGCGGCTCGCTTTAACTGCGACGGAACAAGCAACTGCGCGCGACACCGTCACCTCGATCCTGATCGTGCCTGGACCGCCAAGGAACGTCATTGCAACGCCTCTTCGCGCCTGCTGAAATGCCCGCGCAACACGTCCCGCCGGTTGACGACACCGAGTGGTTCCGACGCCGGCTCGAGCATGGCGGGATCGAAGAAGGCGCGGGCGGCCTCCTCCGCCATTTCCAGCGCCGCCTCCATCGTAGCGAATTCGAAGAGCGGCGAAAGCAGCGCGCAAGAATCGACGCGGCCGATCGCATCGAGCCGGCCAGCGATGAATTCGACTTCGCCCGCGGGCAGACCGATACTGAGGGTCGTGCCCGTGGCGGCAGGCGCGGAAGGTGCCCCGTCAGGCAGATCCACAGCCACGAGATTCATGAACCATGGCGTGGTCACAATACCGAAGGCGCGGCCGTGATAGGTCCGGAAGCCTGTAGCCGCCACTGTGAGTGCGGGATTGCAGATCGGCACGTCAGTCATGGCGGTGGCGTGAATGTGTCGATAGCAGACTTCGAACCGTTGGCCGAGTGCAAGCGCCGGAGTGGGCTTGGCTCCCTTGGTGCTGTCAGCCATCATCGCCCAGCCTCTTGAACCTTTGCGGCGCATCGCAATTCGGATAGCGCCATTCCTCCGGCAGGTCGGCAAACGGCGATGGGATGTGCGAGACCCGGTGGTCTGCTGCGGGATCATAGACATGCCCGCAGATACCGCGTTCCATCCGATCGCCAGATACGGTCTCGCACTTGCCGAAGTTGTCGAAGGCGCTCATTTGAAATAGACCTCCTCCATCTCGCTCAGCCGCACCGCCGAGTCATGGAAATCCTCCTCGGCGGCTATGGCGGCCGAGGGTATGTCGCAGATCTCGAGCGTATCGAGGATGATAGTGCCCATGGCGTTATAGGACTGGAGCGACCAGACATTGCGTGTGCCGGTCGCGACGATGCGGCACGTTCCGTATCCGCGCGAGGTGAGCCGCACCGGACCGACACCCAGTGAATATTGCAGGAAGGCCATGTCTTCCGGGCTCATGGGGAAGAGCAAGAAGTTGATGACATGGGCCGGATCCCCGTCGCGATGGTGGGTGATGCGGTCGCTGATCTCAGTGAGCACGGGCATGACATTCATCGCGCCTGCCGGCGCAGCGCCGTGGCCGATCGAAACCGGTAGTCTTGAAGAGGCCCGCCTGACAGCGGCGGGAACGCTCCCCACCTCGATATAGTCGCCAACGAGGCGGTCTCCGGCGGCGGTGAAGCGGATCCGCCAGACGCCCGCCATGACAGCCTCCTGCATCTGAGCGGTGATGCCGTTCTCCAGCATCGCGACACCGGCAACCTCGCCCTCACCGAGCATATGGGCGATCAGTTCCCTGTCGTCCTCGGGATAGTCGGTGATGTCGAACAGCCGGCCTGGCCGGTCAGCCTTGTGAACCGCAAGCGCATTGGCGAGCTCCGGCAGGAGCAGCGCTGTCTTCCAACATCGACGGATCAGTTCCTCGGCGTTGCTTGTCGCGAGGAAATTGAGCTTGCGGGGCGGTTCAGTGCCTATCACTGTCATCGCCGCTCCCTCAGCTCCCGGTGCGACCAAAAACCGGCCTTCATTGCGCTACCTCCTTGCCGGCATGAGTGACCTCGACCTTCGGCCAGAACAGCATGAGGTTGTCGGATTCGCTCTCCGGCGGGAGAGGAGGCATCGATGTTGGTGTTGTCGGGAACGGATAGCGCCCGCTCGCTCGCGGTGCAGGTCAACGTAAATGGCATTGTCTCCTTCACAAATCAGCACGCAGGATGTTGCGAAGGATGGTTTGCAAGCGACGTGCCAGACTGAGGAAAGCAGGGAAAAGCGACAATCGGCCGGAACGTCGAATTTCCAGTTTGGAAGTGTTCTTTTCACTCGGTGCGAAGATGGAGCGGCAATTCGGGCTCGCGAGAAACGAGATCGGCAAAAAGCGTCTCGAAGGCGCGGGCTTCGCTCGCTTCGGCGAGGCCGGCAAGCGCGTCGTCGATCGCGCGGGCCTCTTCGGCATCAAGCACGCGGATGGCGGAGCCAAGATGAGTGAGGACATGGGTTCCCGACACCTGAGGGCCGACAAGCAAAAGGGAGATCGAGGATATTGCGCCATGACGCTCGCACTGCGCCACGAACTCGTTCGCGGAGACGACCCGCATGGGAATGCCGATGCACATGATGCTCCTTCTCCGTCATTCCGATCTTGCAAAATCTGGTGATGCGGTTCGGGACTGGCCCGTGCGAGTCCCAACAGGCCCACGCTTAAGAGATGCGCAGCCGGCAAGCAGAGGCGCGCCGGCACAGCGCAGCAAGCGGGCGATGGGGGATCCCTCCTCCTAATTCGACGCGGCCGGTTCGGCACAGCGCTCATAGTTTTCAAGGTCGATATCGTTTTCGAGGAGCGGCGGAACCGCCGCTCCCTCCCGCCTTAGGGCAACCGCGACGCCCCAGTCCCGCAATATCCGGACGGCGGTTTCGACGGCCGCTGGAATGACGGCCCTGACCGGCGCCGTCAGCGGACCGCCCCAGTCTTCGAGATCAAGCGGCTGGCAACCGATCAGGGTCAGGCGCTCGGGGTAGTGCCCCATGAGGTCTGCCGCGCTCAGCACTTCCTGGAAGCCGGTCTGGTGTAGGCTCATTTTTTTGGCGTTCGTAAATTTCGGCACGTCATCGTCCTCCACCACCTTCATCGTGCCTGGCACGAGGCCGTAGTCGATGGCGTCGAAGACGACGAGCCGATCGTGCTCGTTGACGAACTGAACCACGTGAAGGCCCTGCGTGCCGCCGTCGAGGATGGTGACGTTGGCAGGCACTACGTAGGCCTTGTGGAAGGCCTCGACCGCACGCACGCCGAATCCCTCGTCGGCCCACAGGATATTGCCGATTCCGAGCACGAGAACGCGGGGCGCGGGGCGAATGCCCGGTTGACGATGGAGCAACCGTCTAGTCCTCCACATCGTTGAAGAGCCGTTCGCCCGAAATCATCGACGAGACGATGCTTTGCCGACTGATGATGTCCTCGCGTACCGCCACATAGATGTGGACGATCACGAAGACGAGTATGACCCACATGCCGAGATGATGGAGGGTGTGGATCTCCTGGCTATTCGGCCAGATCGAGAACACCCAGCCGAAAAGCGCATATTCCCAACTGTCGCGGCCGGCGCCTTCGCTGTAGAGCGCAAAGCCAGTGATCACCATGAAGAGCAGCGGCAAAGTAAACATGAAGAACATGGTGAGCCGCGCCAGCGGCTTATGGCCGACATGTCTCTTCGGCTGGCGGGCCATGAACATGTACCAGCGCACTTCATGCAAACATTCCTTCCAGAAACGGCCGCGCATGGGCACGTAGAAGATCTGGCGGGCATGCACGTTACCCACGAAGACCCAATAGAGCCGCAGGATCAGAAGCACCGAAAGGATTTGCGCCACCGCGAAGTGGATGAAGCGGATATCGCCCATCAGGTAGTTGGCGCTCGCCTCGCCGGACACGGACGGCAGCGGCGAGCCTATGAAATAGCCGGTCAGAGCGAGTGTCAGGATCGAAAAGGCGTTGCCCCAGTGCCACAGGCGCACCGGCGCTTGGTAGAAGTAGACGCTCTGCTCGACGGTCTTTTCGCTGCCGGAGTCGGCGGCGAGGGATTGATGGATCGTCATTACCGAACCTCCTCAGCGGACCTGGATGCTGGTCATCTCCTGCCCGTCCGGGCTCATGACATGGGTCGAGCATGCCAGGCACGGATCGAAGGAATGGATGATCCTGAGGATTTCAAGCGGCTGAGCGGGGTCGGACATCGGCGTATCCATCAGCGACGCCTCGAAGGCGCCGATGTTGCCAGCCGGATCACGTGGACTGGCGTTCCATGTCGTGGGAACGACACACTGGTAATTTTCGATCCTGCCGTCCCTGATCTTGATCCAGTGCGCGAGCGCACCGCGCGGCGCCTCCGTGAAGCCGACGCCCCTGACCTTTTTGGGCCACGTCTCCGGCTTCCACTTGTCGACATGGGCCGTGGAGGAGTCGCCGGCCCTGATGTTGGCGATCAGCTTGTTCTGGAAGTAGCGCATCTGGTGGCCGGCCCAGCTCGATTCGAGCGCGCGGGCGGCAGTGCGGCCGAGCGTCGAGAAGAGCGCCGATACCGGCAGGCCGAGATCCTTGAGCACCTTGTCGACTGGATCCTTGAACGCGGCCTCGTTCTGGGCATAGCCAATGACCCAGCGAGCGAGCGGCCCGACCTCCATGGCATGGCCGCGCCAGCGCGGCGCTTTGATCCAGGAATATTTCGTGGCCTCGTCAAGCTGCTCGATATTGGTCTTGGTGCCCCTGGCGTTGGGCCCGAGCTCGTAATGCGGCTCGGTGACGCCATCCCAGGGATGCAGGCCTTCGCTCTCGTCAGGATATTTGTACCAGGAGTGGGTCACAAACTCCTGGATCTCCTCGGGATCGGCATGGTCCACCGGATGCACTTCCGCGAGATTGCCGTTGATAATCGCGCCCCGCGGCAACTTTAGGCTCGCATCCGAATAGTCGTTGGCGTGCTCCGGCACGTCGCCATAGGCAAGCACATTCTTGCCGGAGAGGCCGCCGCCATAGAGCCAGTCCTTGTAGAAGGAGCCGATGGCCATGATGTCGGGGACGTAGACTTTGTCGTTGAACTCGATCAGTTGGTCGATGACCGAGGTGACCACATTCAGCCGTTCCATGTTGATGGCGCCGACGCCACCGGTCCCGTCAATATTGATCGGACAGGGCACGCCACCGACGAGCCAGTTCGGATGCGGGTTCTTCCCACCGAAGATCGCGTGGATCTTGACGATCTCCTTCTGGAAATCGAGCGCCTCGAGATAGTGCGCCAACGCCATCAGGTTTGCCTCCGGCGGCAGTTTGTAGGAAACGTTGCCCCAATAGCCGTTCTTGAACGGACCGGGCTGACCCGACTCAACGAATTTCTTGAGCCGCGTCTGGATGTCCTTGAAATAACCCGGCGAGGAGAGCGGCCAGTCGGATACCGACTGTGCCAGCGCCGACGTCGCCTTGGGATCGGCCGAGAGCGACGAGAGCACGTCCACCCAGTCGAGGGCGTGCAAGTGATAGAAGTGCACCACGTGGTCATGCACCTGCAGGGCAAGCTGCATGAGGTTGCGGATGGAATTGGCGTTTTCGGGAATGGTGATGCCGAGGGCGTTTTCCACCGCTCGCACCGATGTCAAGGCGTGCGTGCCCGTGCACACGCCACAGATGCGCTCGGTGAACGCCCATGCGTCGCGCGGATCGCGGTTCTTGAGGATGACCTCGATGCCGCGCCACATGGTGCCGGTCGACACGGCGTTGCGGATGATATTGTTCTCGTCGACATTGACCTCGATCCGCATATGGCCCTCGATGCGGGTGACGGGATCGACGACGATGCGCTTGCCGGAATTGTCCAGCGTGAAGCCGTTTGGTGTTTCGATCTTCATGGTGGTGTTTCCTGGCCTGAGCGTTATCCGTCGGCTTCGCGCTTCGTGGTTACGCGCTTGACGACAGTTACAGCGGCATGCGCGGCGATTGCACCACCGACGACCCCCGCAGCGGTCAAGCCGATCTTGTCGGCATTGGCCTCGATGCCGAACTGGTGCAAGTTGGTCAGCCGGTCATAGAAACTACCTTGGTCCCAGAAGCCTTTCTCGGAGCAACCGATGCAGCCATGGCCCGACTGGATCGGGAACGAGACGCCTTCGTTCCAGCGCACCGTGGAACAGGCGTTATAGGTCGTCGGCCCCTTGCAGCCCGTCTTGTACAGACAGTAGCCCTTGCGCGCGCCCTCGTCGTCCCACTCATCCACGAACTGCCCGGCGTCGAAATGCGGGCGGCGATAACATTTGTCGTGGATGCGCTGCGAATAGAACATCTTCGGCCGCCCCTGACGGTCGAGTTCGGGCAGCTTGTCGAACGTGGTGATGAAGGTGACGACGCCGGTCATCACCTCGGCGATCGGGGGACAGCCGGGAACCTTGATGATCGGCATGCCGCGGATTACCTTGTCGATCGGGGTCGCCTGGGTTGGGTTCGGTTGCGCCGCCTGTACGCAGCCCCACGAGGCACAGGTGCCCCAGGCGATCACCGCCCTCGCATCCTCTGCCATCCACTTCAGTTTCTCGACGAATGGCCGTCCACCGTCGATGCAGAACATGCCGTTCTCGTTGAGCGGCGCGTTGCCTTCGACGGCCAGGATGTACTTGCCCTTATACCTTGCCTTGGTTTCCTCGAGAATGGCCTCGGCCTGATGGCCGGCAGCGGCCATAATCATGTCATCGTAATCGAGCGAGATCATCGACAGCACGACATCCTTTACCAACGGATGGGCCGAACGGATGAAGCTCTCCGAGCAGCAGGTGCATTCGAGCCCATGCATCCAGATGACGGGCACGCGTTCCTTGGTCTCGAGCGCTTCGGCGATGGCGGTCGCCGTACCCGGACCGAAGCCAAGGCTCGCGGCCGTCAGGCTGCAGAATTTGGTGAAGCTGCGCCGGGTGATGCCCTGGCGGCGAATGACATCATAGAAGGTTTCAGCAGTTGCCATCGCGCTCCTCCAGCAATCCGGTCCCCTATACAATCGTCCGGATTGGCAACCGGCTCAGTCACGGGAGATTTTTGCAAGAAACGGGCCGGTCCAAATTTACCGGCCACGTCGTCGCTAGCCGCATTGTTGCAAATTATCTATTTCAGCGAGGAGAACCGAAGCGGATTGGCGTGGCAACGATTCGTGATCGTGTCGTCAAACGACATGCGAGATGGCGGATAACGGCTCATCGATCGAGTTCGTCTTCGGCACTTCCAGTGGTCCCGCGGCTTTCTTCAACGTTTCGAGCGAAATGGACATTGTCCCAGTCCTCCGAATGTGTCGGCCAAGTATGGCTATTGTCCCACGGGTGGTCGTCGCCAGCGCAGGCCGGTGAAAGTGATTGCCGACAACTCTGTCGTTTTTGTCGAACGCGCGACAACTTTTGTTCGACGGTTCTTGTTCAGTCGAAGGCCAGTCAACTGAGAAGTCTCGCGAAATCTGTCTGTCGATCTCGGCGGCGCAATCGGCATGATTATTGAACGTCCTTGCTTGAAAGGCGGCCGGCATTGCCGAATGGCATTCAGATGGCGGAAATCGGCGATGGCTGAAGGCGAAAAAAGCTTCCTGGGCGCGGGATCGCATTCGATCCAAGGAGAGAGGGCGCGAGGGAACTGGACATCCTTTCGGTCCGAGTGGCGACGAAAGTCAGCCAGCATCACGCCGCCGACCTCCCTCCATACAAAATATTATGATGCCCGCCTGCCTTGGTACACGATCTACCCAACTGTACCGGAGTTTTCCGAAGCGGTCGGCGCCAAGGTCTGCGAGGAATGGCTCAAAGTCCTGCCAGCTGACGATGCTGTGTCGCTCTATCTCCATGTTCCATTCTGTCGGTCAATGTGCTGGTATTGCGGCTTTCCTACCAGCATCACTCGTCGGGATGCGTCGATCGTCGATTACCTGGCGATGCTACGTGCGGAAATCCATTTCGTTGCGGTGCAAGCGCCGCAGGCGCTGCCCGTAAGCGACGTGCATTTCGGCGGCGGAACGCCGACCATCATGCCGCCGGCGGAGTTTCTCGCCCTAATGGAACTCCTGCGCCGACGCTTCGCGTTCAAGAAAGCGGCTACCGTCGCTGTCGAGATCGACCCGCGCACGTTCACCACGGAAATGGCCGAAGCCTTGGAAGCAGCGGAGGTGACCCGCGCGAGCCTCGGCGTGCAGAGCTTCGATCCCATCGTCCAAAAGGCGATCAATCGAGTGCAGAGTGAGGCCGAGGTGACGGCTGTCGTCGAGAACCTGCGCCGGCATAAAGTAGGCCGCATCAATTTCGACCTCATGTACGGTCTCCCGCATCAAACGGTGCCGTCCTGTGTTCAGAGCGCAACGACAGCAGTCATGATGCGCCCCGACCGGCTTGCGGTGTTCGGTTACGCGCACGTTCCTTCCTACAGAAAAAATCAGCGCCTGATCGATGAGACAGCACTGCCGGACGTGGCTGCCCGCGCTGAACAGGCAGCGGCCGTGGCCGAAACGCTGGTTGCCGCCGGGTATCGCCAGATTGGGCTCGACCATTTCGCCTTGCCTGATGACGAGCTCGCGCTGGCGCAGAGATCCGGACGTCTGCGGCGCAATTCCCTGGGTTACTCGGCCGACACCTGCCAAACCCTGATCGGCTTCGGCGCGTCGGCAATCGGTCGTCTCGGCGAAGGATATATCCAGAACGAAGTCGTTCAGGTTTCGTACTGCCGAGACATCGCGGCTGGCCGCCTGGCGACATCACGGGGCTACCGTCTCACCTGCGAAGATCGTGTGCGAGCCGAGATCATCGAGCGGCTCATGTGCAATTTAGAGGCGGACGTGCCGGCAATCTGCGCCGCTCACGGATTTGATCCGATCCTCTTTGTCGATTCAGCTGAGCGCTTGGCGATGTTGGCCGAGGACGGAATCGTGGACATTAACAAGGGTTTCGTCCGCGTACGGCAGGAGCACCGCTTTGTGCTTCGAGCTGTCGCTGCCGCATTTGACGCTTATCTCGACCGCGCCGCTTGACGAGCGCCGTGGTCTCGGCATCTGCGACCGGTACTGCAATGCGCGACGGCGGCGCGGCTTTTACCACGTCAGAGGAGCTGAACCTTCTTTTTTTGTCACCGCGGGTGCAGGCTAGCTCCAGGCCATACTGACCTCGTCCGACACGTGGAACCGATCCCGGAATCGATCTGGCGGTTGAGGTCTTGGCGGCCGAGCGCGATTAGCCTGCGAGACCTGCTTCAAGCACATCTTGAAATTAGGCCCGGTGGTTTCATCGGCATCGACATCTTCGATTTGGTCAGCAGGCCTCATGGAGCTGACTTGGGTGAAGCAGCCTCAAGTAGCTTCGCGTGCGAATTCGACGAGATCCTGATTGCCGTTCTGATCAAGTCGAGCAGTTCTTCATGCAAGGCTTGCTTCACATACCGCCGTTGGGGAGCGCAAGTCGGACGCAGGATTTCGCAGGCTTCGTGTGCAAACCACTGAGGATCAACTCGCGATCCGTTACCGTCCGTATTGCTGAGTCACACGCTGCACTTGACCACAAGGGGTCCGCTGGCCCGGCCGGCCGCCCACGCTCGACCCCGCCGCTGCTGAGGGACGAGCTTTGCCCATGACCCGTTATCCTTTCGTTCTTTCGAGCGGCGGTCCGACGATCATCACGGCGGGGTCAGCGGAGAGAAGCCGTTTTGCGGCGGACCGGACATCCTCCACGGTTACGGCCTGGATCAGTTGTTTTCGCCGCTCGATGTGATCGATGCCGAGATCTTGCATCTGGATTGCGACCAGAGTGTTGGCGATCGCTCTGGATGAGTTGAGATTGTCGATCGCGTAACCGCCGATGACGTATTTCTTCGCTGCTTCGAGTTCCTCCTCGCTGACGCCCTCCTCCGCCATGCGCCTCACCTCGGCGCGAACGAGGGACAGGGCCTCCGCGGCCCGATCCGGGCGGGTTTCCGTGCGGATCACGAGCACGGAGGCATGGTCGTTGTTCACGAGGGCCGAGCCGATGTGGTAAGCAAGTCCCCGCTTCTCGCGCACCTCGTTCCAGAGCCTGGACGTGAACGCTCCTCCCCCGAGGATGTGGTTCATCAGATAGGCTGCGAAGAACTGCGGGTCTTTGTCGCTAAGCCCGGCATAAACCAGCCGCAGCCCAATCTGGGGTAGGTCATACGGGATGCGAATTTCCTGCGCCAGCTTAGGCGCGGTTTCTGCAACCGGTATCAGGGAGGGTTCGGCAGGCAACCCGCCGAATATCTGATCCAGATCTTGCTTAAGCGCGCTGGCATCGATCGCTCCGGCCACGGCGATGGTCAGGTTGCCGCGCGCGAAAAGCCGCTTATGAAGCGCCTTCAGATCGGAGGTCGTGGCAGTGGCAAGGGCTTGCTCGGTGCCTTCGTCCTGCCTGGAATACGGATGGTCGCCATAGAGCGCCTTGCTCCATGCGATCTTTGCGACCGACTCGGGGTCCTTGGCTTCCGCGATGATGCCGGAGACGATGTGGGCGCGAATGCGATCCATCGGCGCTTGGTCGAAGCGCGGCTGCTCGATGGCCAGCCGGAGAAGGTCGAACGCATCATCCTTCTGATCGGCGAGCACTCGCATGGAGCCGTAGACTGCATCGCGCCCGGCGTCGAAACGCATCTCAGCGCCAGCATCGTCCAGCCGCTCCTGGAAGGCTTCGCTGTCGAGTTCGCCGGCCCCTTCGTCGAACAAGCCGGTCATGAGATTGACCAGGCCTTCCTTACCGGAAGGATCCTGCGTGGTGCCGCCGCGGAATGCAAAACGAATGGTGACGATTGGTATCGAATAGTCTTCGACCAGCCAGGCCTTGATCCCGCTCGATGTCTTGACTTCCTGGATGGCCACGGCCGCCCGAGCCGGCATCGCGGCAAGGCCCAGCAATACGAGCACGATCAGCAACGGCTTTGCTGCCCCGATCGGCAGTCGGTTGAACATTGTCATCGCCTTTTATCTCCTGAGGTCGCGCTTTCCCGCGGCAGCAGATATCCCGCCACCGATCGGTCCGGATTAAGATATTTCGTGGCAACCGCCTGCACCTGTCTCGCCGTTACCGCGCGGATCCTCAACGGCCATGCCTCTAGGTCGTACACAGTACTGCCGGTCGCAAGCGCCTTCCCGTAGATGTTGGCCATTTCTGCCTGGCTGTCGCGTGCGAAGGTCATCGAGCGCACCAAGCGGTTCTTGGCCTTCTCCAGTTCGACATCGGTAACACCGGTCTCGATGATTTTCCGGACTTCAGCGTCGAGCGCGTCTTCCACCGCCTCGATCGTCGCCTCGCCCCGCGGCGAGCCATAAATCGTGAAGCTAGACGGATCGAGCGATCTTCCCTGGAAATAAGCGCCTCCCCAGGAGGCTATACCCTGTTTCACTACCAATTCCTGATAGATCCGGCTGCGCGTTCCTCCACCGAGAATTTCCGACAGAAGATCGAGTGCTTCCGCTTCCCCCGGCTCGGTTACTCTGTAACAAGGCGCCACCCACGACTTTTGAAAGCTCGGCACGTTCACGCGCGGGTCGGTGAGCACGACCGTTCGTTTGGTGTTCTGCTCCGGCTCCTGCGGCCTCACCCGCTGCGGCAGGTCCCGGCCGCGCGGTATGGCCCCGTAGGTCTTGTCCGCTAACCGCCACACCGTTCCGGCGTCCACATCGCCTGCCACGACAAGTATGGCGTTGTTCGGGGCATAGTAGCGATCGTAGAACGCCACGGCGTCCCCACGATTGAGCTGTTCCATCTCGTGCTTCCAGCCGATAACCGGGATACGGTAAGGATGGTTCTGATAGAGGGTCGCCCGCGTCTCCTCTTCGAGAAGGTCCTCCGGGTTGTCTTCGACCCTCGAGCGCCGCTCCTGGAGAATGACATCGCGCTCCGGCACGATCACCGCGTCCGTGAGCACGAGATGGCGCATCCGGTCAGCTTCGAATTCCATCATCGTCCCGAGCGCCTCCGCCGTGACAGTCTGATAGTAGGCGGTGTAGTCGGACGACGTGAAGGCGTTCTCCTCGCCACCGATCTCTGCGACCTTTGCGTCGAACTCGCCGGCCGGGTGCTTACTCGTGCCTTTGAACATCAGATGTTCCAAGAAATGAGCGATGCCAGACTTGCCGGGTGGCTCATCGGCGTTGCCGGCTTTGTAGAAAACCATCTGCGTGACAGTCGGCGCCCGGTGATCGGGTATGACGACCACCTCCATGCCGTTTCTCAGCAGGAAATTTGCGATCTCGGATTCGCCTCGCGGGGCTTCGACGGCTGCCGCTTCGAAGGTCATCAACGCTTGCAGCGCAACCATGCTCAAGGCAAATGCACGGACACGCGAATTTATTCCAGCATGGATCATCGGCCGCACTCCAAGGGAAGATTGCCAGCCTGACAGCTGTTGTGGTTCGACTTATGTAGCTCCGCAGCCAGGAGGGCCTGATCGAAGGCTGGCTGCTTCACGCCCATGGCGACATCGACCAGAATGAACTCGTGCTCGCCAGGAGTCGTCCCGCGGTAGACAAGTCTCTCGGCCCCGCTCAGCCGGAAGGGCCCTCCTGGGACTTTGCCGGCAAGCAGGCCATGGTGATCGTTGCGTCCGCTGGAGGACAGCCTCGGCAAAAGAGCATTGGCACCGTCGGCTCGACTATTGCTTGGCGGGTTTGGACTCTTCCCTCTACGGCATCTGGGACGTCCAGCTGTGGAATGACCGGACGAAGGCACGGACAAATGGCATGGTCGTAACATTTCGACATCTCCGCGTGTTTATCTTTGATCCATGACGCGACTGCAGAGGCTTGAAGCAATATGCGTGCCGAAAGAAAACTCTTTTGAACCAACGTGTTCGATCGAACCGCAGTCTGACCATGTCCAACATTGTCGTATATCGGACAATGCCAGGCGACATTGACATGTTGCACGCGTGACGAGCACGACGGACTCCTAATAGCTTCTCGTGGGGCCGTCGCCCGAACGACTGCGGGCGCCAAGCGCCCCGTCGTCGACGAAACTAAAATAGAGAACTCCCGCCTGTAGCCAGGCGGACTTTGTAAACTGCAAGGTGGCGCGAATCCGGGGACCAGCTTAGCGTCGAGAAGGCGTAGTAGTTGCGTTCCTCCTGTCTGCACGAACAGCACGCACGTTAAAACCCCTATTACCGCGCGACGTGAGATTCGGCATTAATCAGGATGGGAGTCTGCGGCGATGATGTAGCGCAGAGACGGCGTTGCCGACGTCCTGACCTGGTCCGGTTTGATGCCTCGAATTTTCAGATCGCCTGTCTGGGCGCCCGAGCGCCCCCCCCCCCGCGAGCCCGTAAATTTTCAGTCGGATGAAGTGCGTGGAAATGCATCCGCCACGTGGATACATCCTATCAAAACAATCAATTACCCTGCTTATCCGATGAGAAGTATCAAGGCGTCACGGGCGGTCGGGCACTGCATTACAAGGAGTATTTGCGATGGAAAAGTTTTTCCCGGGCGGCGATGGCGCGGACACCCTCTTCGGCAGCAATGGCGACGATGTGATTATCGATTACGCCGGCAATGACTGGATCGACTCTCGTGCGGGCACCGACCGGGCCTTCGGCGGCGCGGGAAATGACCGGGTCCTCGGCGGCGCGGGCAATGACCAGGTCTACGGCGAAGAGGGCAGTGACGTTCTCTCCGGCGATAACGGCCGCTACAACCCCCGCGTTGCCGGTGAGGACAATGACTATCTCTCCGGTGGTGCTGACGATGATGTTCTCTTCGTCGGTGACGGTAGGGATTGGCTGGAAGGGGGCGAAGGGGGCGACACGTTCGTGTTCCAGTTCCACAACCCGGTGCGCGGGTCCCACAACCCGATGCCAGGGGTCTTCCCCAAACAGGGGCCGGACCCGGACATCTCCACCATTCTCGATTTCGACCCGGCTCAGGATACTTTCGCCTTCGATGCGGTGGGCCTCTTCAATGACGGCTTTGGCGCGAACTTCATTAACCACGCCAGCGTGCAGTCGGGCTTCCCGGTGGACACCTTCTACAGCGGCGCGGCCGCGGGTGCGAACGGCGAGCACGTCGTGGTGATCACGGACCAAAGTTTCGCCAGTGGCTCAGCCGCCGCGAGGGCGATTTCCGGCGAGGCCGCTGGCGACATCATAGTCTACCACGACTTCAAGACCCACACGGCCAACCTCGCCTATGTCACCTCGGCAAACAACGTGGACGAGTTGATTCACCTTGCTGATGTGTACAGTGTGGGCAACCTTGCAAATCTCCACCTGAGCGCGTCGGACTTCACATTCGTCTGATTCCGCTACTTGTCATGGGCTTGGCGCCCAGCGGACACAGCGTTTTCAGCTTGCCCGTGAGTCCGCTGGTCGCAGACCCAATACTTCTGAAGGTGGCATGGTCAGTAAGTTCGATTGGCATGTCCCAGCTCAATGGCGCTCGGCTTGGCGACGCGCCGTCATGCTCAGAACCTGAGAACAACTCGAGGGGCATTCCGCTCGGACTTAAGTCTCGAAGATGACACAGCTCTGCCAGTGCAGCTTATCTATGCCGGCTCATCGTCTTCGCTTCAGCGCGAGAGCCCACATTCTCAGCTTCGCTGTATGCAAGTGACGCTTCAACGCATGCCGCTATTAAGCAATTTCTTGCGGAATTCGCATATTCGGAGTGATGCAACGCTTCACGGCAGACTTGCACCGCCCGTGCGTGCTGCATCCCCTGCCTCGGCCATTCATTCTCCAGGAACTCAAGTGCGTGGTAGGGCCCCGCAGAACTGGCGCTTCATGCCGTTTTGCAACGTCACTCACAGTGGAGCACGCCATGGCACTTCTCTCATTTTCGGACCTACTCGAAGGTCGTGCTCAGAACCGCAAACCCCTAGTGTTCGTTCCAACGCTGCAGCGATTCGTTACTCTTGGTCACCCATAAGCCCGCGGCGCAAAGTGTCGCGCATCAGGGCAGGCTCCGCAACCGGCCTGTTTTGCTGGACTGTCATCCCCGCGTTCGCATAACCGCGCCGACAGGAAGAGGTCTCCACGCGCCGCGCACTCGGCACCCGTCCTCCGCTGACGGAAATCGATGATGAGAAGCAAAGACCCTTTAAGAAAGGGATCGCAGGAGACGCCACCGCAATTGGAGCCCACGTCTATCCGGTTTGCGGCAACATTTTTTGGTTCCGCCAGCACGGAGTTCAGGCGCTGAAACATTAGGCGCACTCACGACCATAAGCTTGGGTGCTGGTTGGCATGTTGCTTGCGTTTTGATCCCGCGACAGGCGCAAGTCTTACCTGGACGCGCGGCCGATTTCATTTCTCCAGCGGAGTGAAGGAGGTCGATACCAACCAACTGTGGAGATATTTGTGACGGCGAGTGCCACAAGACCTTGTTTTACGGCCCGTGAAGCTCGACTCAATGTTAGTCCGAGATCCCCGCCATTTGCTATCCGAGTTGGCAAGGCCGTGGTGATCAAGGATCGCGATCAGGGTGACCAATTCCGGACATCCCACCCTGATGCATCCACAGCATCGATGCCCCCCATCCAAACAATCGATTGTGATTATGCTACGGCGTGTTGCATGAAGATAGGCGTGATCCGAAGGCAAAGCGGAATGCGTGGTGAGGAGCTGTCGGCGAACACGGCACGCACTCTTTTGATTGGTTACCGACGAGACAGCAATGGCGAACACAGGTCAGGCCCGGCCGGGCGAAGGGAACACTTCGCTTCGGTGGTTCGATGCCGCCCTGAACCGGTTGAGGCACCTGCACTATTTACGCGACAGCCTGCAGGGGCTCGACGCCGCCAACGACAATCTGTCCAGCCTGGCTGCACCGCTGCTGACGCAGCGCTCTGGATGCATGGTTATCGTGTGGGCTCGTGGACACGGTGACGTCGGCCTAGGATCAAAAGCCCCCGTCTCTCTACGACCAAGCAAGAACAACTCCATGGCGCTCGCGCGGATTGGCAAATGTGCTGATGCGCCGTGAACTACGAGGATTTACAGTTGAGGAAGCCGTCCATCGCACTCGCCAAAGCCCTTTTCTGCGCAGCACTGCTTCCCTTCGGGAGTGCCGTGGCGGATCAGCCGGCAACACCCGCCCTTACTGTATCACTGGTCGCGCCTGCGCTACGGGAGTGGCCGGAAACAATTCCTGCAAGCGGATGGCTCAAACCTTGGCAGGAAGCGGTCATCGCCTCCGAGACGAGCGGCCTTCGCGTAACCGACGTTCTGGTCGACGTCGGATCGGTTGTGACCAAGGGGCAGACGCTGGTCCAGCTTTCCCAACAGAGCGTGCTGGCGGACCTTCGAAAGCAAGCCGCGGCCGTCGAAACCGCCAAGGCAGATTTGGCAAAGGCCAAGGCGAACGCGGACCGAGCCCGCCAGCTTCGCCCTTCGGGAGCAATTTCGGATGAGAAGATAGCCGAGCGTTTAACTGACGAGCAGATGGCAATAGCAAGCCTCGAATCCCAACAGGCCGCGTTCGAAAGCCAAAAGATCAAGCTCGCTCAGACGACCGTCACGGCCGTTGACGACGGCCTGATAACGTCACGCACCGTTGATCTCGGCGCAGTCGTTTCCACTGGCACCGAGCTGTTCCGCCTGGTCCGTCAGCAGCGCGTCGAGTGGCAGGCTGAAGTTTCGGCGCGCTTCCTGCCACGTATCTCGGAAGGATTGAGCGTCACGATCAACGGCCCGGAGGCGCGCCCCATTGAGGGCAAGGTGCGGCTTGTCGGACCGTCTGTCAGCAGCGAGACCGGCCGCGCGATCGTCTATGTCACACTTCCTGCCGACATTCATCCGCGTGTTGGCCTTTACCTCACCGGTAGCATCGAACTAAAGACGACTTCGGCCCTCACGGTTCCAGACACGGCGATCGTGTTCCGCGACGGGATGAGCTACGTCTTCACGATCGGCGTCGACGGGCGGGTGCGGCGGGTCCGGGCGGAGACGGGCCGCCACAAGAACGGCGAAGTCGAGATTCTCTCCGGTATAGATCAGTCCTCGAGGATCGTGGCGTCGGGCGGAGCGTTTCTGTCGGACAACGACCTCGTGAAGGTCGCCGAGGAAGGCTGATGAATTTCTCCGCCTGGTCGATTCTCAATCCCCTACCGGCAATACTGCTCTTCGCAATGCTTACGATCGGCGGGATATGGGCTTTCGAGCGCCTGCCGGTCCAATATTTCCCCGATATGGACCTTCCGCGGATCAGCATCACCGCCACACTGGAGGGCGCGGCGCCGACCCAGCTAGAGACCGAAGTAGCCCGCATCATTGAAGACCGGTTGGCCCCATTGAGTCATCTCGACCATATCGCCACAACCATCACCGACGGAACCGTCTCGCTCAACGTCACCTTCGAGCTGGAGAAGGACGGCGATGAGGCTTTGAACGAGGTCCGCAATGCTGTCGACAGTGCAAAGTCGGATTTGCCGGCGCAGATGGAGACGCCGAGTGTCACCAAAGTAACCCTGCAGAGTGCGGCGCTGGTCACCTATGCGGTTCGCTCCACCCGGCTCAACGAGACCGAGCTTTCCTGGTTTATCGACAACAATATGACGAAGGCGCTTCTATCGGTTCCGGGAGTGGGACAGGTGAACCGAATTGGCGGCATCGATCGCGAGGTTCATGTCGACCTCGATCCAGCGACGATGTCATCGCTCGGGGTCACTGCAGCGACTGTTTCAGCACAGTTGAAGTCGGTCCAAGCTGATGCGTCGGGTGGGCTTGGAGAAATCGGCGGAGCCCGCCAGACGCTGCGGACGTTCGGCGCAGTCGCATCCGTCGAAGACCTCAAGGGACTGCAAATTCCGCTGCCCAACGGGCAGCAGGTCCGTCTTGACGATGTCGCTTCCGTCACTGACAGCTTCGCGGACCGATCCTCGCTGGCCTATCTCGACGGCCAGCCCGTGATCGCCGTCGCGATCAAGCGCTCGAACGGGTTCTCGGACACTGGCGTTGCCGCCGACGTCGACAATGCGGTAGCACGGCTCGCCGCCGAACATCCCGACATGCAGATCGATAAAGTCTACAGCACCGTCGGAGCGGTCCTCGAGAACTATCATGGTTCGATGCGGATGTTATTCGAGGGGGCGATCCTCGCCGTCATCGTGGTCTGGCTCTTCCTCCGGGATTGGCGCGCGACGATCTTGTCGGCCGTGGCGCTGCCTTTGTCGGTCATACCGACCTTCCTCTTAATGTACGCCGCTGACTTCAGTCTCAATGTCATCACTCTGCTTGCACTGTCGCTGGTGGTCGGCATTCTTGTCGATGATGCCATCGTGGAGATCGAAAACATCGCTCGCCACCTCCGGATGGGCAAACGCCCGATTAATGCAGCCCTCGAAGCGGCCGATGAGATCTGGTTAGCAGTTATCGCGACCACACTCACGCTCGTCGCCGTCTTTCTGCCCACGGCCTTCATGGGCGGCGTATCAGGGCTGCTCTTCCGCCAGTTCGGCATCACCGCCGCAGTCGCCGTACTCGCCTCTCTAATCGTTGCGCGCCTGCTAACGCCGATGATGGCCGCCTATTTCATGAAGCCGCCTTCCACCCAGGAAAGGGATGGGCGAATCATGCGGGCCTACATGGCGCTTGTGAAGGCGTCTTTGAACCACAGGAAGAAAACGGTCCTCGTCACCGCAGTCTTCGTTGCACTCTCCCTTTCCACGATCCCCTTCCTGAAATCGGGCTTCCTTCCGGCTGCCGACGACGCCCGGACCCAGGTGACGCTGTCCCTGCAGCCCGGAGCCACAATCGACCAAATGGACACAACAGCCAAGAAGGCGGCGGACATCGTAAGCAAGCTTCGTGATGTGACGCATGTGCTCTCGTCGGTCGGTTCGGTATCATCGGGTGGTGGCCCCGAGGTCAGTATTGGAACAGCCACGCTCGACGTCATGCTGACGCCCATTAAAGAACGAGACCGCAAACAGTCGGAGATCGAACAGGATATCCGCTCCGCCCTCTCGGTGCTTCCCGGTGTGCGGGTTGCGGTCGGTAGCGGCGGCCACGGAACGCAGCTGGTCATCACCCTGGCCAGCGATGACTCCAATGTCCTCAACGAAGCAGCCAAGGCGCTTGAGGAGCAACTCCGAACGCTCAATGGTATCGGAGCAGTCACCTCCACCGCCTCGCGGCAGGCGCCGGAGGTTCAGATCACCCCGGACTTTGTACGTGCAGCCGCACTCGGGGTGACGTCAACCGCCATCGCGGAAGCCGTGCGCGTTGCGACGCATGGGGACTACTCTTCCGCCCTACCAAAGCTCAATCTGCCTCAGCGGCAGATCCCCATCGTCGTCCGTTTCAAACCCGAGGCACGCACAAGTCTCGACGATATCAGGAACATAAGGGTAGCCGGAACCCATGGCAGCGTCGATCTTGGATCAATCGCCGACATCCATATCGGCGGAGGTCCTTCCGAGATCGACCGCATCGATAGAATGCGCTGTATTACTCTTTCCGTTGAGCTCAACGGCCGTATCCTGGGCGACGTCTATCGCGAGGCAAAGGCGCTGCCGGCTCTTGAGCACCTGCCGGCGGGCGTCACGCTCGTGAAGCAAGGGGAACTTCAGCGCAGTTCGGAACTGTTCCAAAGCTTTGCTTTTGCAATGGCAATCGGCGTGCTCTGCATCTATGCTGTGCTGGTCCTGCTCTTCCAAGATCTCCTGCAGCCCTTCACCATCCTCATGGCCCTGCCCCTATCGCTCGGAGGCGCGCTGCTGCCGTTGTTAGTGACCGAAACCAGCTTCTCGATGCCGGTCGTCATCGGGCTGCTGATGCTGATGGGCGTGGTGACAAAGAATTCGATCCTGCTCGTCGAACACGCAATCATGTCGCGCCGCCAGGGAATGGAGCGGTTCGATGCTCTCGTGGATGCCTGCCAGAAGCGCGGGCGTCCCATTGTCATGACGACCATCGCCATGGCGTCGGGCATGCTTCCGGTTGCTCTTAGCCTGACGGGAAGTGATTCAAGTTTCCGACAGCCTATGGCCATTGTGGTGATCGGCGGTGTAATAACGTCAACACTGCTTAGCCTTATTGTTATCCCCATCATCTTCACTTACGTCGATGATCTGCTTGAGGCATTGAAACGGCTCGCACGCAACGAAACCGATGGGCAGGAAACGAATGCGCCCAACAATTGCGAGCCCATCGCCTTCAAACGTAGCCCTGTCACTCGGGGACATGGCCAGAGATGACGTTGTTCGGCCATATCAGTGGGAGACGCTGGCGTAGAGCTAAAGCCGCAGGTGGTGTAGATGCTGGGTAGTGAGTGGAGATGAACGCTTCGGCGCAAGCGTTGCGTCGCCGGGCTGCGCCTGTAAACGCCGAACTGCCCTCAAACGGCCCCCAGCTCGTGCGGGGGGACGTGTGTCAGCCGGTCCGCGGGTTAGGGCATGAGGGGGCAGGCTACCTACATAGTTTGGCGTTCAAAAAGTCACGGCGCATAAATCGCTCCACCGGAAGCCCGCCTTCCGCAGGAAAGTCCGGCGCGACCGTGGGCGTCGAAAGCGCCTGCAGCAACGCCTGCCAGCGTTGCTGGCTAGACGGATCATGACAGGACCGACGATGATCTCGGGACAATTGACTTCTCTAATCGGCGGCACGCATCACACGTCTCGACAACCATCCCCGCGAATTCCACCGCAACCTCAGGCGCGGGCAAAGACCGGCTTGCCCGCCGCGTCATCGTGCGCCATGACGATAAGTGGTTCGGTTCCATGCCATCCATTGCCTTCGCGGCCGAGCCTGTAGCGCAGCGCCTTGTCGCGCGGCTCGTATCGATGATCATCGTTCCGGACGCTTCCTGTGTGCGGTATTCCACCGATTGCCTCGGCAGGCACTTCCCCGTCTGCGGATGGGCACTCGCCCCCCGCGCCTGGCGCGGTGGGTAGGCCGGCGACATCATCAGGAACTCGAAGTAACGCTGACGATCCAGAGCTGTGGTTCTTCTGTCGAGGCTAGGCGGTGAGGGTTGTTGTGCCATCGCGTCGGTACTGCCCACTCGGTGAGTTCAGCGGCGATCCATAGAAGCTGCCGACAACCGTTGGTTCGGACAAGCGCTATACGGACGCGCAGCGTTTGAATGAGCGCAACGTCCGCGGCCAAGTCTATATACCAAGTGTCGCGGACGAGATCCGAAGCGGCGGTGCGGCTCCTGCATCGACCAAGCAGACCGCCCTGGTCCTTGCCTAATTGAGCTTCGGGATTCCAATGGCGTGATGCCTCAAGCGCGCCACCAGATTGGACGGCGCCTCTTGAGAGAATGACTGGTCACTGCCGCATTTGCTGCGCCAGTATGACGTCGGGCAGCGTTGCCGGTGTCTCAGTCTGGCGATGCTTGCTCACCCAGTTCCAGCCGCCCCACAGCGCCAGCGCCACGACCGGCAGCGAGGCGACGGTATAGGTCCCGTTTGGATAGTCTAGCGCCATCAGCACCAGCACCAAGAAAAGGAAGGCAAGCGTCAGCCATGAGGTGAACGGGGCGCCGGGCATCTTGAACGAAACGTCTTCGACTTCGCCGCGGGCAACGGCGCAGCGGAAGGCCATCTGGCAGACGATGATGAAGCCCCAGGTGCTCAGGATCCCGAGCGAGGCGACATTGAGGACGATCTCGAAGACATGCGAGGGCACGAGATAGTTGAGTAAAACACCGAACACGTAGATGGCGAGCGTCACAAGAATGCCGACATGCGGCACCGCCTGCGCATTCATTCGGGCAAGCGACGCCGGGGCGGAGCCGCCCTGCGCTAGCGAGCGCAACACGCGGCCGGTTGAATAGAGGCCGGAGTTAAGGCTCGACAGCGCCGCGGTCAGGACAACGATGTTCATCACCGTGCCGATGCCGGGTATGCCGAGCGCGCCAAAAAAGGTCACGAACGGGCTTTCGCCGGCCTTGTAGGCGGTCCAGGGTAACAGGCAGACGAGCAGTACGAGTGAGCCGACATAGAACAGCGCGATGCGCCAGATGACGCTGTTGATGGCGCGCGGCAGGATGGTCTTGGCATCCGAGCACTCCCCGGCTGCCGTGCCGACCAGTTCGACGCCGGCGAAGGCGAAGACTACGCCCTGCACGAGCACGAGCGCCGGGAACAGGCCGTTCGGAAAGAGGCCGCCATTTTCGCTGATCAGATGCAGGCCTGTGGCGTTGCCGGAGACGGCCATGCCAGTGCCTAGGAAGAAAGTACCGACTGCGAGGAAGATCAGGATCGCTGCCACCTTGACGAGCGCGAACCAGAATTCCATCTCCGCGAACCACTTAACGCCGACGAGGTTCATCGAACCGACGATCAGCAGCGCGCCGAGCGCTGAGATCCACTGCGGCAGGTCCGCAAATACATCCCAATAGTGCGTGTAGAGGGCAACGGCGGTGATATCGACGATGCCAGTCATCGCCCAATTGAGGAAATACATCCAGCCGGCAACGAAGGAGGCTTTCTCGCCGAGGAACTCACGGGCATAGGAGACGAAGCTACCACTGCTCGGCCGGTGCAACACCAGTTCGCCTAGGGCGCGCAGGATCAGAAAGGAAAAGGCGCCGCAGACGAGATAGACGATCGCAAGCGACGGTCCAGCGGACTGCAGCCTGGCGCCGGCGCCGAGAAACAACCCGGTACCGATCGCCCCACCGATCGCGATCATCTGCACCTGGCGATTGCCGAGCGTTTTGTGATAATCGGCCTCGTGGGAATCCAGCCAGCTTCTCTTGTCGAAGACAGCGGTCGCATCGTCCGGTCGCGGCTTTTCCATTACAGTCATCAGAACTCTTTCCTCCATGTCATTCTAATGGAACCGTTTCGGTTAACGGCGCGCAGCCGACTCCGCTCCAGAGCTCTTCGGCGTCGCTGGGCGAAACCCGTACATCTCTCGATGCTCAACCCCTCATTCACTCGGCAACCGTCGACTTCGCCTCCGGGAACAAAGCCGCGATTTCGCTCACGGCCTCGCCGATGCGTTTGCAAAGCGGCTCGGAGACGACGCGATAGTCGACGAAGTCGCGATCCGAAGCGTAGATGGCCGTTGGCAGCGAATGGGCCATGAAGAAGCCAAAAAGCGGTCTCAGCTGATGCTCGACCATCAGAGCGTGGCGGTCGCCACCGCCCGTGGCAGTGATGACTATCGGCTTGGCGCGCAGCTCATGCGGATCGATGAGATCGATTAGGTGCTTGAAAAGCCCGGGATAAGATCCCTTGTATGTCGGCGAACCGATGACGAGAACGTCAGCGTTGGTTATGTCGCGAACAACTCTCTCAGCCTGACTATCCAAGTCCTTGCGCAAGCAGGCTCTCCCCAACGAAGGACCGACATCATTCAAATCATAGGTCGTTGTGTCGAACCGATATTGCGCCGCCACTAGATCGGCCACATGACGTACAAGCGCAAGGGTCTTGGATGGGCGATTGAAGCTGCCGGCGATGCCGACGAGTCTGAGGCCTACCACAGAATTTCCTTTCGTTGACGTGCAGTGTTGTCCCTAAATGCTAGATAGAAATCGAGCGCGGCGGTGTACCCGTTACCGCGTCTGCATAAGGCTGCATCAGCGCTTTCTAACGGCACCCAACGGGTCGAAGAAATTGATTTTTTGGATAACATCCATTCGTGCCGTGGATGCGCAAGGGCCTTAATGCGGGTGCTTGTTCAACGGCGACACTTTTGGCGTCGAGGACACCGAATTCGACTTGTCCGAAGGTTCAGATGGCCAGCTCGCATCCAGTCCCTGGCGCTGGCCGATCAAAATGCCTTCCGCAGAACGAGCGATCCTCGAGGCGATGGACGAGTTGCCGACATCAGAGAGCTTCGACACGATCGACACCCTGTTTGAGGGCCTCGTAAATCTCCGCCCGAAACTGCTGACCGCGCTGCTTGAGAAATGCCAGAGCGTCAAGGTCAAACGAGGGTAGCGAGCACCTGCAGCGTTGTTTCGAGGCAGCCCGCCTACCGATTGCGCCAGCCTCCGCTAGCACTTCGAACGCAGCGATCCAGCGCGCCGGAATCGTGCGCTCTATCACCGGTTGGGCGGCGCAAGGGGATCTGGTGCGTGGATAGTCTTCCATGTCTTGTCCGGACCGCAGTTTGGCGAGACTTCTACATAATTTGGCAGACTGTCAAAATACAGCCAGGAGGCAATCCCGTATAATAGCCGAAATGGGCGCTGATGCGTGCCCGATCCTGAGGAACCTGCCATGACCCACCTCGACAGCCGCGGCCTGCCACTCTCGACGATGTCCGACCTCGCTGCCGAACGCTACCGGGAGGGGATAGACCTGCTCCTCTCGACCTGGCCCGGCGCCGCGGAAGCCTTGGAGACGGCCATCGCAGCAGACCCCGATTTCGCTCTCGCCTATGCGGCGCGCGCGCGCCTGCACGCTATCCGCACCGAATTGGCCAAGGCGAAGGCGGCGATCGCGACGGCGGAAGATATCGTCGTGCGGCGCGGAACAGAACGGGAGCGGAGCCATGTGGAGGTCCTGTCGCTTGCCATCAACGGCCAGTCGGCAAAGGCGTTACAGCGGGCGCTCGCGCACGCCGACACCTGGCCGCGGGACATCCTGATCCTCTCATTGCCTCTTGGCGCCTTCGGGCTCCTCGCCTTCTCGGGGATGGCGGATCACGATCAGGCGCGTGTGGATCTCTGTGAGCGCCACGCCCGGCATTTCAGCGTCGACGATTGGTGGTTCGTCACCTACCGAGGCTGGGCTCATGCCGAGAACGGCAACGTGACACTCGGCCGAGCTCTCACGCAGCGTGGCTACGATCTCAGGACCAACAACGCGAACGCGGCGCACGCGCTGTCGCATGCCATGTACGAGGGCGGCGCAGGCGAGGACGCCGAGAGGCTGATCGCGGATTGGCTGCCTCGCTACGACCGAACCGGCATTCTCCACGGCCACATCGCCTGGCACGCGGCGCTAGGCGCCCTGGAGCGGGATGATCCCGAACGCGCGCTGGCGATCTACGCGGATTGCATCCAGCCGTCGGTTACGGCCGGAATGCCGGTCAACGTGGTCAGCGACACGGCCTCTTTCCTGTGGCGGCTCCAGGCTTATGGCCACGCGGTGCCGACGGGGCTGTGGGCGGCGGCGGCAACCTATTCCGGGGAATATTTCCAGAAGGCCGGCTTCGCCTTCGCGGATGTCCACATGGCCATAATCGCGGCGGCAGTCGGCGACAGGACTGCAGTCGAGCAGCGTGTGCAGGTGTTGACGGGGTTGATCGAGGCAGGGACCTTGGCCGCGGGGCCAGTCGTACCGGCGATCTGCCGCGCCGCCTTGTCCTTTGCGGAGGAGGATTACGCAGGCTGCGCGCGTATCCTGGAGCCGGTCGCAGTCGACGTCGCGCGCATTGGCGGCAGCGGCGCCCAGCGCGAGATGATCGAAGACATGCTGCTACTCGCCTTGATGCGGAGCGGCGAAGCCGCGAAAGCCCGTGCGCTGCTCGACCGCCGCCTTCATCGTCGACCGTCGCCGCGCGACACGCGCTGGCACGGCCTGCTCGCAGCGTAAAGATCCCTATGTAACATGCGAGTAGCAAGGTTGCGACGGTGGTCGAGCGAGAGCGGGATCTCGACGTCGTGAAATTCGCGAGCAGTCACCCACTCGCCGCACAGGCCGGGGTGGCACAACCCATGTCGGCAGCATGCTTGCCCTTGTAATGAAGACTGCGCAGACGATCGGTTCCGCCGCCATGGATCAAGTGACTATCATGAGCAGAAAATCGCCAGTTTACTTGATGCGAGAACCGCTATGCCGCCGCAGGCGTCTATCAGAAGCACAAGGAACCGTTCCTCTCGCAGATTGCGGGCGCGACATCCAAGGAGCTTCTCATTCGCGACGTCGACGTTCAGGTCCTTCACGGATTCAACAGCGTCGAAGACGCAAAGGCCCATCTCGAACGCGCGCTGTTCAACGACGATGTCGTCGCGGATCTGAAGCCGCTTCTGGCCGCTGCGCCGGAAATCCGCATCTACGCCGTGGCCTAAGCCAGCCTTACAGGAGGGGCAGGGTATCCGACCCTCACTTTTTCACCAGGAGCTGTCCTTTGTCACAATCCATTCTGATCGTTGGCGGTGGGCTTGCAGGCCTGACTGCTGCCCGGCTCTTCCACCAAGCCGGTATCGGCTTTCAGCTCCTTGAGGCCCGCGAACGCCTGGGCGGACGAATTCTCTCCGTCGACGCCACCGGTGAACCATCGGGCGACGGTTTCGATCTCGGCCCATCGTGGTTCTGGCCCGACATGCAGCCAGCAATGGGTGCCTTCGTCCAGCGTCTCGGGCTCAACTACTTCGAGCAAAACAGCGATGGCGACGTGATCTTTCAGCGGATGGCCCACGACGTTCCTCAGCGCTATCGAGGAATAGGACAAGAACCGCATTCGATGCGGCTCGTCGGGGGCACGGGAGCGATCATATCGGCGCTTGCCGAGAGCCTGCACTCACAAAGCATTCAACTGAACGCCCGGGTGACCCACGTGTCGCTAGACGGCGAAGGCGTCGTTGTGCAGTATGTCGATGTAAGCGGGTGGTCCCATAAGCAGCGGGCGTCGCATGTTCTATTCGCCATGCCGCCGCGTCTCATCGAAGCAAAGGTTTTGTTTTCGCCGGCGCTCGACTACGCGACAGCCGAGCGATGGCAACAAACCCCGACCTGGATGGCGCCGCATGCAAAATTCTTCGCACTCTATGACCGCCCATTCTGGCGCGATGCAGGCCTGTCGGGCACGGCGCAAAGCATGGTGGGGCCGTTGGTTGAGATTCACGATGCGACAACCGCCTCGGGCCGAGCCGCCCTTTTTGGCTTCGTCGGCGTCCCGGCTGGTGAGCGCGCGTCCGTCGGACGCGATGCAGTCGTCGCCGCTTCGGTTCAGCAGCTTGCTCAAATGTTCGGACCTGAGGCCGCCAAGCCCCGCGCAACATTGTTTAAGGACTGGACGGACGATCCTTTGACCGCGACGGTGGATGACAGGCAAGCGGGCGGCCATCCCAGCCCCGACCGACGGCCATGGGTCAATGGAAAATGGCGGGACTACATTTCGCTGGCTGGCAGCGAAACCAGCACTAGTGAACCTGGTTACCTGGCCGGTGCAGTCGAAGCAGCCACCCGTACGGCGAGCGAACTTATCGGCAGGCTCAACAAGTCCGAGGGACAGGCGTTCGCCGCTCTGGCTGAAAAAGTTCGAGCATAGGGACGGGAGCATGAAGACCACCTATCGAGCCATGCAGGTGACCACACCTGGCAGTCTGGAGCTCGTGGAACGGCAGACACCTACGCCTGGAGCCGGTGAAGTGCTGATCGCGGTCGAGGCCTGCGGCATCTGCGGCGCAGATGCCAGCGACATCGACAGGGCCGATCCGGCGCTGAACCCACCTCGTTTCCCGGGTCACGAAGTGGTCGGCCGCATTATCGCTCTTGGAGAAAACACGCCGTCGATCTGGACGGTGGGCCAGCGCGTCGGCGTCGGTCGCCTGGGTGGTCATTGCAACGAATGCGGCGAATGCCGCCATGGCCGTTTCAATCTCTGCCGCAATCAGCTGGTTGTCGGATCTTCCTGCGACGGCGGTTATGCCGAGATGATGATCGCGCGGGCGACCGGGCTGGTCTCCATTCCGGCCGAATTGTCGTCGGAAGAAGCGGCGCCCATCCTCTGCGCGGGAATCGCCACATTCAACGCGTTGAAAAAATCAGGCGCCGAGGCAGGCGACACCGTCGCCGTTCTCGGAATTGGCGGTCTCGGGCACATGGCGCTGCAATATGCCAGGACGATGGGCTTTCGGGTGGTGGCGGTGGGACGAGGCGCGGACATCGCCGCGGATGTGATGAGTCTGGGGGCGCATCGCTACATCGACACGAACACGGAAAACGCCGCCGAGGTTCTGAGCGCTATGGGCGGCGCGAAAGCCATCCTGACGACCACAGGCAATCCGACGGCCGTTAGCGCGTTGATGTCCGCACTTGCACCGGAGGGTCGTCTCATCGTGCTTGGCCTTGGCAAGGATCCGCTGCCCGTATCGACGAGCCATCTGGTGGGCGCCGAACGCGGTGTGATCGGCTCGATCACCGGCTCCCCGTTCGAAAACGAGAGGACCTTGGATTTCAGCGTTCTGGCAGGCGTGCGGCCGATGATCGAGACCATGCCGCTGGAGCGCGCACAGGAAGCTGTTCAAAAAATGAGGTCCGGTGACGCGAAGTTCCGGATCGTGCTCACGATGGGAGACCAGACCAATGCGGCTCAACGAAGACCTGACAAAACCGGTGATCGTCCATTCGGCTAAACTCGACTGGATCCCCAGTCCGTCCGCCGGTGTCGATCGCCGCATGCTCTATCGCGTCGGCGGCGAAGTTGCGCGCGCCACCACGATCGTGCGCTATGCGCCGGGGAGTGCCTTCCCTCGCCATGTCCATAGCGGCGGCGAGGAAATTCTCGTGCTCGAGGGCACGTTCCAGGACGAACACGGCGACTATCCGGCGGGGTGCTATTTCCGCAACCCTCCGGGCACCTCGCACGTGCCTGCCTCCAAGGAGGGCTGCACGATCTTCGTGCGGCTCTGGCAATATCGTGAGGGTGACGACACCCAAATCGTCCGTCAGCCTGGCGAAGGCGAGGCAGCACTTCCACGCGAGGGAGCCGAAGCAGTGCGTGTCCTGTTCGACGACGGCAAGGAACGCGTATCGATCGAGCGTTGGCGGCCCAACCTCGCCGTAACAGCCGAGAATCACCGCGGCCTCGAGTTCCTCGTGCTTTCCGGAAGCCTCGCAGTTGGCGACGAGCAACTGGAACGGCAGAGCTGGGGCCGGCTGCCCGCAGGCGAGCCGCTTCGAGCGATGACCGGACCTGAGGGCGCCGAGATCTGGATCAAGGATGCACCACTTCAGCACCCGGACGTGCTGCGGATGCCGGCCTGAATCAACGCTGAAACCGGGCCCCGTCGTCGCAGCGAGGATTATCCCGCCGCGACCGCAGCCTTGAGCCGGGCGATCGCCTCATCGACCGTGGCGCGGGGGCAGCCGAGGTTCACGCGCATATAGCCATGTCCCTCAAGGCCGAACTTCTGCCCCTTGTCGAGCCAGAGCCGCGCCTTGGTCAGCATGAACGTCTCGAGCGCAGCGGCATCCATGCCCAAAGCCCGGCAATCCATCCAGGCAAGATAAAGGGCGTCCGCCGGAAGCACCTCGAGACCGGCATTCAACCTGTTGATCTCGGCCGCGAAATGCGCGTGGTTGGCCTGGATGTATGAAAGCAGTGTATCGAGCCAAGGTTCGCCATGGGTATAGGCGGCTTCGGCCGCGACCATGCCCATAAGGTTCACCTTCGGATACAGGTTGCGTTCCAACTGACGCTGGAATTCCGCACGCAGGCGGGGGTTAGGGATGAAGGCATGCGCGCACTGCAGCCCCGGCAGGTTGAATGTCTTGGAGGGTGCGGTGCAGGTGATCGAATTCTCAGCGAGCGCATCCGACAGACTGGCGAACGGCACATGCCGGCACGCCGGATTCATGATTAGGTCCTGGTGGATCTCATCGGAGACTACGAGAATTCCGTGGCGCGCGCAGATCTCGCCCATGCTGCGCAGCTCATCCTCGGTCCAGACATTACCGGTCGGATTGTGCGGGTTGGAGAGGATGAAGATCTTGGTGTTAGGACGGATCGCGGTCTCAAATACGGCCGCGTCATAGCGGTATCCAGTCTCGGTCCGGCTCAGCGGCGCACTGACGGGAAACCGCCCATTGATGCGCACATCGTCGTGGAAATGCGCATAGACCGGCGGCTGGATCAAAACGCTGTCGCCCGGAGCCGAGAAGGCTTGCACGATGGTCTTGAGTGCGGTGATCACACCGGAGACCGGCACCACCCAATCGGGTGCGACCTCCCAGCCGAAGCGTCGTTTTTGCCAGCCGGTCACCGAGGCAATATAGCTCTCACGTGCGCCGGCAGCATAGCCGAAGACACCCACCTGCGCCGCCTCGACCATAGCATCGATCACCGGCTGGGGAGCACGAAAATCCATGTCGGCAACCCACATCGGCAGCGGATCGGCAAACGCCGCTTCCGGCGGCAAGAACGCTTTCACAGTATCCCATTTCAATGAATTCGAGCCGCGGCGGTCGACCAGTTCATCAAGGCAGTTTGCGTTGGCATGGAAATTCATGGGAACCTCGTAGTGGCATGAATGGCGTAGCCGATAGCGGCGTGAGGAAGGCGACGGGCAGGCACTCTCCTACGGGACGCCATGGGGATTGCCGAGCGGACGCCGCCCGCCGAGAGAACGACGAAGTCAGTGCCGAAGAATCTGGCTGAGGAATAGCCTGGTGCGCTCGGACTGCGGATTGTGGAAGAAGTCTTGCGGATTGTTTTCTTCGACGATCTGCCCCTGATCCATGAAAATTACGCGATTGGCTACCGCTTGGGCGAACCCCATCTCGTGCGTGACGCAGAGCATGGTCATGCCCTCTTCCGCGAGCTCAATCATCGTGTCCAACACCTCCTTGATCATCTCGGGATCGAGCGCAGAGGTCGGCTCATCAAAGAGCATGATCTTCGGCTTCATGCAGAGCGAACGGGCAATCGCCACCCGCTGCTGCTGCCCGCCCGACAGTTGGCCGGGATATTTGCGGGCTTGTTCGGGGATCTTGACCTTCTCCAGGAAGTGCATCGCTGTCTCGATCGCTTCCTTCCTGGGGATTTCTCGCACCCAGATGGGAGCGAGCGTGCAATTCTCGAGGATTGTCAGATGCGGAAAGAGGTTGAAGTGCTGGAAGACCATGCCCACCTCCGAGCGCACCTTGTCGATGTTTTTCAGATCCGAAGACAGTTCGATCCCGTCTACCACGACCTTGCCGGCCTGATGTTCCTCGAGGCGGTTGATGCAGCGGATCATCGTCGACTTTCCCGATCCCGACGGCCCCGCGATAACGATGCGCTCACCGCGTCTCACCGTGAGATTGATGTCGCGCAACGCGTGGTAATTCCCGTACCACTTGTTCATATCCTCGATCCGGATCGCCACCTGATCCGAGACCCTCATCCGGCTTCGGTCGATCTCGGTTTCCAAATTGAGTTCCATCGTGTTTGGCTCCTTAGTGCTGGTCGGTTTTGAGGCGGCGCTCGAGATGCATTGAGTAGCGCGACATGGAAAAGCAGAAGAGGAAGAACAGCCCCCCGATGAAGATGAAGAGCTCCCAATAGATCCCCTGCCAGGCGGTGGTCGCCCGGATGGAATTGGAAAGCGCGATCGGGTCCAAAAGACCAATGAAGACGACCAGGGTTGTGTCCTTGAAGAGGCCGATAAAGGAATTGACGATGCCGGGAATCGAGATCTTGAGCGCCTGCGGCATGATCACGAGCCGCTGCGCCTTCCAGTAGTCGAGGCCGAGCGCCTCGGCCGCTTCATATTGCCCCCTCGGCAGAGCCGCCAGACCGCCGCGGATCACCTCGGCCATGTAGGCGGTGGCAAACAGGGTCACCATGATGATCACCCGCAGGATCAGATCGAAGTTCGTTCCCGGCGGCAGGAAATAATTGAGCAGCAGCGAGGCGGTGAACAGGAGCGTGATCAACGGCACGCCGCGGATGAACTCGATGAACATGACGCTGATCGTCTTCACGAGCGGCATTTTCGAGCGTCGCCCCAGCGCCAGAACGATACCGAGCGGCAGCGACAAGGAGATGCCGGTGACACCGATGACGATCGACAGCAGAAAACCGCCCATTTCGCGCGATGTGACGGGGGCAAGCGCCAGCGGCAGAAGCTGCGTGAGCACCGTCGTGACCGAGCCAGAGACGAAGATCCACCAGGCGAGCGCGCTGGCGAGTGCCAGCACGATAGCAACGCCGCTTCCGAGCCGCGTCGCGAGCCCCAACACGATTGCACCGACGGCAAATACTGCATACGCCGAGAAGGGAAGCCAGAGCGTTCCGCCCCAGATCAGGCAATAGGCGAGGCCTGGGAAGGCGGCGCTGAACCAGAGGAGCCTGCGCGGCACGGGCGGGAAGAGGATTGGAGCTAGCGCGATCAGCATCAGCACGAAGGCGAGCACTGGCCGCCAATATTGTGTCGGTGGGTAGAAGCCAAATAGAAGCTGCGTCCAGCGATCACGGATGACCGCAAAGCAGGCGCCCTCCGCGCCGCCGAGTATCTGGCGGCATTCGCTGAGCGAGTTCGCGTTCCAGACAGAATCGATGAGCCAAGGCGAGACGGATCGTGCAATCCAGATCAGCACGATCAGTGACGTCACCGTCAGAAGCGCACTCAGCCAGTCTTTAAAAAAACTCTCGCGTAGCAGCTTAAGCAGGCCCGTCTGACCGGAGGGGGGCTCGCGGGCGGGCAGCATCTCGCCACGGACAAAGGCAAGGTTGCGTTCGCTCATATCAACGCTCCTTCAGCCCGACGCGGGCATTGTAGACGTTCATCGACCCGGAGATGATGAGGCTCAGCGACAGGTAGACCAGCATGAGCAGCAGCATGCCTTCGAGTTCGCGGCCGGTCTGGTTGATAGTGATCCCGCCGAGCGTCGATCGCAGGTCCATGTAACCGACCGCCAAGCCGAGCGACGTGTTCTTGGTGATGTTGAGGTATTGCGAGATCAAAGGCGGCACGAGGACCCGGAGCGCCTGCGGCAGGATCACCAGACGCATCGTCTTGCCGGGCCGAAGGCCGAGCGCATAGGCGGCCTCGGTCTGGCCTTTGGAAATGGCAAGGATGCCTGCACGCACATTCTCGGCAATGAAGGCTCCGGTGTAGATGCTGAGCCCGAGCCACATTGCGATCAGCGAATTTCGAAGCTGCAATCCGCCCTGGAAATTGAAGCCACGGAGTTCGGGATAGCCGAGATGAAAGCCGAATGCCCAGAGCAAGAGAAGTGGCGGGGCGGCGAGGATCATGGCGCTCGTCCACCAGGTTACCGGCCTGACGCCGGTCTGGCTCTGCACCCGGCTGGCATGACGCATCAGCGCCCGATTGACGAGGATGCACGTGATGACGACCACCAGGACTGCAACAGCGTTCAAGCTCGGCTGAAATATCCCGAGATTGAGCGTACCGAGGTCACGGGCAAACAGCGGCTCCGGAATGAACACGCCGCGATTGGTGATGGCCACCGCGCCGAAGATCATGCTCGCCGTGGCACTCGCACCCTTGAATGCGTTCGGCGCCGGCACGGCTTCACTCATGATCGCACCGAAGACAAGGATCCAGAGCAAGAGCGGAATATTGCGGAAGACTTCGACATAGACGGTCGTCAGCCGCGCCACGATCGGGTTGCCCGAAAGCCGCAACACACCTGCCATCACGCCGATGATCGTTGCCAGGACGCAGGACAGAACCGCGAGGACGACGGTATTCAAAAGCCCCACGAGGGCGGCACGGCCGTGGGTCATTTGCGTGTCGTATTCGATGAGCCGCTGGTTGATGTCGTAGCCGGCGGTGCTCCACAGGAAGGAGAAGGAGAAATCCTTGCCCAGAAGCGCGAGATTGCGGACCGTGTTGTCCACCAGCCAAGCAATCCCCAGCATGAGGCACATCAGAACGAAGATCTGGATCGTGTAGGAGCGATACCGGCTATCGTTGAGAAGCATGCTCAAACGAAAAGCCTGGTGCGGCTCCCGCGTCGGAAATGTGAGTGCGTTTGCCATTGGCGAAATCCCAGCAAGTACGTTGCAGCGTTCCCCATGCCGGTGACGGCGGGATGCAGCGCGGTCATGCGTTTCGTCAGGAATGGCGCGCGGTCCTTCAACCGCGCGCCTCAAGGAGTTCTCACCGGAACGGTTGCGCGTACATCAGGCCGCCCTTGGTCCAGAGCGCGTTAAGCCCGCGCTCCAGGCGGATCGGCGTTTGGTCGCCGAGGTTGCCGGCGAAGATCTCACCGTAGTTTCCACCGGCCGCGATGGCGCGCCTGGCCCAGTCGGCATCAAGCCCCAGCATCTTGCCGAGATCGCCTTCCCTTCCGAGAAGGCGGCTGATTTCCGGATTGTCCGAGCCATCTGCAAGCTGGTCCACATTGGCCTTGGTCACGCCCAGTTCCTCGGCGGCGAAAAGCGCATTCTGCGTCCAGTGCACGATGTCCGCCCACTGTTCGTCCCCCTGGCGCACGATCGGGCCAAGCGGCTCTTTCGAAATTATCTCGGGAAGGATGACGTGGTCCGGCGGATTCTTGAAGCTAGCGCGGACGGAGGCGAGATTGGAGCCGTCGCTGGTATAAACGTCGCAAGCGCCCGCCTGATACTGACGCTCTCCTTCGGCACTCGAGTCGACCGGAACGGGCTCGTAGCTCATCTTGTTGATGCGGAAATATTCCGCGAGGTTGAGCTCGGTCGTGGTGCCCGACTGGATGCAGACGGTGGCGCCGTTGAGGTCCTTGGCGGAGGACACGCCGAGTTCCTTCTTCACCATGAAGGCCTGGCCGTCATAGAAGTTGGTACCTGCGAAGGTGAGCTTCAGGTCGGTGTCACGCGAAAAGGTCCAGGTCGTCGCGCGCGACAGCACATCGATCTCGCCGGAAGCAAGGGCGGTGAAGCGGGTCTGGCCGGTGGTCGGAACAAACTCGACCTCCATCGGATCGCCGAGCACGGCAGCGGCGACGGCCCGGCAGAATGCAACGTCGAAGCCCTGCCAGACACCCTTCGCATCGGGAGCTGAAAAGCCCGCCGTACCCGAGCTGACGCCGCAGTTGAGTTTGCCGCGCGCTTTTACCTCGTCGAGCGTGCCCGCCACAGCGGAGCCGGACAGAAGGGCGACTGCGCTGACCGTTACCAGGAATAGAGATTTCTTCATTTTCGTTCCCCATTGGTTTTGTTACCGAAACTGAAATTTGAGTGCTGTTTTTGTGTTCTGTTCACTCCTCCTGTTTTCTGTGCCGCATTGCCTACGACGCCACCTTCAGATGGGCGTCGGGACTGTTGTAGTGGGTCGGCTCCTCAATGAAGTGGACGCCGTAGTCAGCGAACAGGTCCGCAATCTGAAGAGCGGTCGAGGTCAGCCCACCCGCCGCCTTGCGCCCAGAAGGAATGGCGCAGCATCTGCTCCCACAAGGTCTCGGTGTGTTTGGGTCATTGCCCAGCACGAAACGCTCGGCGAGCTTTCGGATCATGGAGCCTACGGCTTGCGATCGCGTGCCGAAGGCCAGTGATGCCTCGCCTAGCCCGGTGATGCCCGCATCGGTGTGGATCCGCTCGAAGATGGGACGCCAGAGCGCGATGCCGTCTTCTCCGGAGAGGTCGATTTCCAGCGTCTCGACTTTGGTTATCTCCATTGCGACCACTCCTGCTAGCGTTTCATCCGATTGTTGAGGTTGCGGGGATCGCAGTCATCGCGACGCCGCCGCACCGCGGACATAGGTCGCGCCGAGCGCGAGAAGGGCCAGCACGAGGGGAATGAAGGACAGCGCGAGGATGGTGTTCCAGCCGTAGGCCGTCAGCAGCCCCCCGGAGAGGAACGAGCCGAGGGTCATCGTTCCGAACACGGCGAAGTCGTTGAGCGACTGGACGCGCGCCTTCTCCTCCGGACGATGGCATTCGAGCACCAGGGCTGACGCACCGAGGAAACCGAAATTCCAACCGACACCGAGCACGATGAGGGTGATCCAGAAATGCGCCACATCCACCCCCGTCAGCCCGACGGCCGCGGAGATACCCGTCAACATCAGACCCGTCATGACCACGCGGGGTGCACCGAAACGGGTGATCAGGCGCCCAGTGAAGAAACTCGGGGCATACATGGCAACCACATGCCACTGTATGGCGAGGTTGGAGGACTCCTGGCTCAGACCGCAGAGCTGCATTGCCAAGGGCGCCGCGGTCATGAGGAAGTTCATGAGCAGGTATGAGACGACCCCGCAGATCACCGCCGTGATGAAGCGTGGCTGCCGGGCGATGGCTCCAAGGGGGCGGCCGCCCGCGGCCTCCACCTTGGTCGGCGTCGGAAGGCGAACGCCGACGAGCAGCAGTGCCGAGAGTGCCGCCACTGCCGCCTGGGCAAGGTAGCTCGCCGCGAACATGTAGGGCATCCAGAGATACATGGTGTGATTGACAAGCTGCGGCCCGATCACGCCAGCCAGAACACCTCCGGCCATGACGAGAGACAGGGCGCGCGGGCGTCGATCCGCCGGCACGCAGTCGGCAGCCGCGAAACGGAAGGACAGCACCACGGCGGCGTAGGCGCCACCGAAGAGTGTCGCGGCACAATAGAGCCAGAACGATCCGATCACCACCGCGATTGCGGCCAGGAGACCAACGAGCACACCACAGCTTGTTCCAACCAGAAAGGCTGCACGACGACCGTAGCGTTGCGCGATGACTCCCGCAGGGAGCGTCGAGAGCGCCATCCCCACCACGAACATCGAAATCGGCATCGTGGCGAGGGCTGGAGTGGGTGCGAGCGTGTTTCCGACGATCGCTCCGGTGGAATAGACCACGGCGGAGTTCGCGCCGCCCAGCGCCTGCGCAATCGTCAACCTCGTGAGGTTGCCGCGCGCGGCGTCGTAGTAGGAGGGCGTTTCGAGCACTTTCTCTGCAGTAACTTCTGACATCCGGCTTCACAAGGCATGAGGACATGGGTCCGGCGCGAGGTCTGGTCGCGTCGGGCGGAAAAGGCGCTTGGCGTTCGATTGGGTTGGAGATTAGCGAATTTCGATTTGGCTGTATTTCAATGGACCGACAATCTATGTAGAATAGCTGCCAAAACGGAGGTAAACATGATCTGGCATCCGATCGCCGCGCCGCCCGGGGTTCGTCCTCCTCAACCGATCACGGTACGGGCGCAATCCATTCCCGCCCGACATTACTTTCCGGAGCATTCACATACCTGGCACCAGTTGGTCTATGCCATCTCCGGCGTGCTGACGGTGTACACGGAAGCAGAGTCCTTCGTGATCACGCCGGATCAGGCGGTGTGGCTGCCGACCGGCGTGGTGCACCGGGTCGGTTCGCTTCTCGGCGCGGTTTTTCGAAGCCTCTGGATCGCGGATGCAGCCGGCGCAAACCTGCCGAGAGTCCCGACGATCTTTATGATGTCGCCATTGCTGCAAGCTCTTATCGTCGAGGCAACCGAGCTCGAGGATCAGGAGGACCGCGACGGCTATTCGAGCCGTGTCACGACACTTATTCTCGACCAGCTCGTGCGGGTCCAGCCGCTGCCATCGGCTTTGCCATGGCCGCGTAACAAGCCGTTGACCGCGCTATGCGAGGCGCTCTATCTGGACCCGACGGATGACCGAAGCCCGGAGGAATGGGGGCTGGCACTGAACATTTCGCCCCGAACATTGGCGCGCCGGTTCAACACGGAGCTGGGCATGAGCCTGCGCTCATGGAGACGGCGCCTTCGGCTCTTCCGTGCAATCGAGCTTCTGGGCGGTGGTCTGGGCGTGACACAAGTCGCCATGGAGCTTGGTTACGGCTCGACATCGGCTTTCGTGTACGCGTTCCGCACCGAAATGGGCAGTAGTCCCCAAGCTTACATGCGCCGCCATGTCATGGAAAGCGCCAGCGCGCCAACGGGCTCCGCCTTTCAAAAGGTCTACAGCTGAACGATGAGGCCCCCGCTGGGCCGGGCCACGCGCCCTCCGACCCGCACCTTCTGCACGAGATGGAAACGATCAGCCATTGCGCCCCACTTGCTACGCTCCGGACACCCGCGCCTGCCTTACATTCATCATACTTATTTAAACTATATTGCACTGCAACGATGTCAGTCTCTCTGCCCCGGACCTTCTGTGGCGGCGGCTCGCTTAGGGTGCATCATCAAGGATCGACCATGACAACTTTAATGAGCAATACAAGGGCGCCTGTCGCAGATCGAGGCCACGGCGATATAGGGTCCGCTGTTCGGCGATCTCGCGAAGCGGTGGGATACAGCGTTGACGACCTTGCATTAACTTGTGGCCTGACTGGCGCCGAAATCGCAAGAATAGAAATAGGTGCTGATGTCGACCCGGGCAGGCTCAGGCGCATTGCTGCTGCACTTCGAGTGCCCATCTCCACGTTCCTACTGAACTAGCGGAACGGGCGTCGCGCTGTTTGCGGAGGCCCAAATCTCCTGAGTGCAAAGCTACACAGTTGACGCCTCGGCTTTGTTGAACGCGGCTATCCTTGTCGTCGGCCGGGAAGATTGTCCCGATCAACAAGAGTGTTGCACTTCGATTCCGAATCAATGAACTTATCCGCGGGGGTACGCGAATCCTCGTGCACCAAGCGCGCGGAAAAACCCGATCAGGATGAGACGGCGCACTGCCACCTGTACAAAGGCGGTTTGCACCATCATGGATATCGCCACTAAATTGACGGCACGGAAAGGAGGCTACATGCGTGCACCATCAGGTGCTGTTGCGGGACTTTGCTCTGCCTCCGCCACCATGTTCGCCGTGGGAATGGCGTTTCTTGGCTATTGGGGATTGTATGAGCCCGACGCCTGGCGCAGCGCCGATCTTGTCATTGTGTTTTTGGCGCTCGTCGGATTTGCAGCGCTTGGCTCGGTACCCTGGATTGTGACGACCCCCGTTGCCAATGACGGCGAGGAGAAGGTCATAGCCGCCAGGCGAGCGTTGGCGTTGGGAGTCGTCTTGATCTGGTTATCCGTTCTCGTCTCGGTATTCACGTAGCCTCGGCTCGCTGCGCGTCCTCGTGGAAGGCTCCTCCTCACACTTGCGACCCCAAGACACGGATCAGTTAACGCTGGATTCCATTCGCGATGTGCTCCAGGCTCTTCCTGCCGTTCGAAAGTTGAATCGATAGAAGCGTCGAGACGCAGCGCCTCTGCTAGCCGCTGTGTCTCGGGATCATTGATGTCGTTATCCTTTGTGGCCAAATTTTCCGATTGATCAACTGCGACATGTAGTGAACGCCTGATCCTCCGGCGCATGTGCCGATCGCAAGCAAAAGGAGTAGCGCCTAATGGCCGCCAGGTTCCAATTGCTCAGCTTCCGTGGGTGGTAGACTCGCCTTTATCAGCCTGTAGCTATTGACGAAGCGGAGAGGTCTGAACTGTGAGCGATCGAGCAAGGACATGTCTCCATCACCCGACTTCCCAGCCTCTGCTTTGAGCTCCTAACCCATAATCCGCAGACGCTTTCGGACCTGAGTAGAAGTCGTTCAATACACACGCAAGAGGTTCTCGGTACGGACCGGCGCGCGGGTCACCGAAGCTAGGCAAACTGATAGACGTCTCGTAGCTGACGAAAATCGGATGACGCTCGAGCGGCATCCGGCCGGCGATCTGCTGTGGTGACCAGCCAATTGGCGCACATGGGAGAACCGGGCGAGCTTGCGCGGCTTGGCTCTGCGCTCACGCACCATCTCGTTGGCGGTCACGCAATAGTAGCCGCTCAGATCCGGCATCTGCGAATCCTCAAAAGCATTGCGCTTCAGCTCGCGGAAAATCATCGAGCTATGACGGGCGATGGGGTTCCAACTCGCACCCCTACAAGGTACCGAGCGGCTCCGCATACCGCGCCCCCTCTCGCGGATTATGTGTTCAGACAATGACGGATCACGCCCGCGAGCTCGCCCCAGCGTTCGAGCTTCGCGGGGCGATCCGGACAGACGTCCCTTCATGATTGAGGCGCCGCCAAGGCTGCGTGGGGAACTGACAAGCGTACGGCGGCATTGACGCGCTTCTCCAGCAGGGGTGCCATGCGACTCACTTTACAGGCCTCGCTCCGATGAAGATTGAGATCAGAGGTGAGCCGGACATTACTCGTGTTGGTCCGGGTTGATGAGGGGTTCGGCCTGGGCGAGCGGCGAAAGCATACGGGATGCCTCCTGCACTATCATCTCGCGCATCCACAGGCTTGCCGGATCACTGTCGTGAAGGGCAGGCCACTGAACGGCCTCGGTGAATGGGGGGAGTGGCAGCGGAAGTTCGACGATCTCAAGGGGGATTGTCTTTGCGAAATGCTGCGCCAGCCGTAAGGGCATGGTTCCTATACGCTCGGTCCCCACCAGCATGGGCGGAATCATGCTGAAACCCTGCAGGACGACATCGATACGTCTCTTGAGACCGTGCTCGAGCAAATACCATTCCTCGATGCCTGGCCTCCGGCTGTTCCCGAACTTGACCACAACGTGCCCCATCGACATGTATCTCTCGAATGTAAGCGGCTCTGAGAGCTGCTCGTTCGTGCGACAACCGACGCACACGTGTACATCGTCGAACAATTTCGCGCGAGGATGAGCGTTCGACATCAAGATTTCCGGGATAATTACTAGATCGACATCACCGCGCCGGAGAAGGTCCTCATTGTCGTCGCTGGGAGGCCGAAATTCGAAGGTGACGCCGGGAGCTTCTTGCGCCGCACGCTCCACGATCTTTTCGAAAAAGACGAGTGTGACGTAATCGGAAATGATAATCCTGAAACGACGATCCGACTGGGCCGGGTTAAACGGCTCCCAGGAAATGATCGAGAGCTGAACGTGCAGCAGAGCCTCGCGCACCGCGGAGGCAAGCCCTTCCGCACGCGGCGTAGGAATGAATTCGCGGCCAGCCATCGTAAACAGCTCATCACGGAAATACGTGCGCAACCGGGCGACGGCCGCGCTCATGGCCGGTTGACTGAGATTGATGCTGCGGGCCGCCGCCGTGAGGTTCCGCTCGGCCATCAGAGCGTCGAGCGCGACGAGGAGATTTAGATCAAGTCCCTTGAACCGCATGTCTCTTTATCCATACCGTGGATGTATGCCTTCCGACCTATCAGTACCATTTATTAGTAATACAAATTGACATTTTCACAGCACAGAGACTGGGTACGGAAACTTTCATTCGCGAAATGCATATTGAACGGGAATTTGAATAGGCGATGTCGGTCGCGGGCGCGCGGTGTTCGGCCAATGCGAGCGATCTAACCTCGCGTCGCGCCGATTTTCAGGAGTGAACGGTCGGACTTTCGTCATCCCATGCCGGTAGCTCGACCTGTTCGGTCGAGAGCTTCTGGCCGTCGACGATACCGATTAAGGGCGGTCAACAACGAGGAGCGACTTCCCCTGGCTCGTCTGCGAAATGGACGACAAATTGGCCGCTCATGAAGCGGCTGAGCGCGACGATGCTGGCGAGGAGAAAAGTCAGCGGCACCAACGGCGACCATCCGCCGGCGCAGGGGCATATCTACGGCATGGCTGGGTTCCTATTCACGCAAACCAGTCATCCTATTTGGCGCATGAGCGCGTTCGTCATCCGCTTTGTCAGGAAGACCTACGAGAATGCAATGCGCAGACGCGTCTTCTTGTCTCGGACGGATTTTCTCCATAGTGTGCCCTATAAACTGCGGAGAACCTCCCGAACTGAAAGAATCCCCATTTCAGGCAGATTTCTTTCAAAAGCATACGGTTCTCTGGATCGAGCAGGTCCTCCCGTGCAGCCCGTAACCGAAGCATCTGTAGATAGGCAGCAGGCGTTGTATCCCTGAAAGCACGAAAACCCGCTTCGAGTGCTCTGGTGGAAACACCCGCTGCATCTGCCACCATTGGCATTGTAATCGGCCGATTGATATTGGCGCACATGAACTCGATCCCGCGGCGGACATGTCCGGGAGCAATCATGCAAGGCTTCTTATTCAGTAGATGCGACAACCGATGAGGCACCATTCTTATTACCACGTCGGCTAGTGCCTGCGTAATATGTGCCATCGCTACGGGAGACCGAGTAAGGGGGCCATTATCGCGTATTCCGTCGATGACCGCTTCCGTGATATTGCCGATTGTCCTACCAACTGGCGTTGCCAGATCCAGTTCTGGCAACAGGTCGAGCGAGCCACTAAACGGCACATCGAAAGTTTCGCCGATGGTCCGTTGGATCAAGGACCAATTAAGCACCAATTCGTCTATTAGATTGGATTGCCCGTGCATCGAGATGCCGCCAGGCTCGAAATTCCTGTAAAGAAGCAATTTCCCTTGTCCGGCCTCGGCGATGCGCGAGCCGTACGTTACCCCCATGCCACCTCTGCGCGGCACTACGATCGATAGGTGCTCTGTTGCATCGGAAGACCCCTGAGCGTGGAACTGAAACCCTGTCTGATGGTAACCAGTAATCAATACTGCGCTTTCACAGGCCGAAAGATCGATCCCCCAATGGAAGTCTTGAGCACGACCGACGAGCTCGGCGTCAAATGTGCCGAAAACCCCCCCGAGGGTTTCGATCATGCTATCGAACGTTGAGCCGCGATATCGAAAAACGGCATCACCGGCGCTATTTTCCATCATGTATTCTCCAGGTTCAGTATTGCTGCTTGTATCGTTCCTGCTGGTTCAATGGCCGAGGACCTGACCGAGAGATGTGCACGTGCATTCCGATTGCGGCGCGCTGTCTGCATCTCGCCCGTTCTGTTCCCAATAGCAAGCTGAGCAGGTAAGAATTTATACGACAGCGCTAATATAGAAAAGAAGAAGGTGCTATCCCGGGCCAGCCGGGTTGCTACGAAATTTCGCAACAATATCGCTCATCGCATCCTCGGGATTGACAACGACTACGCAGGTAATGTTATTACGTTCGAAAGTTACGTAATAACATTATATCCGCTTCTGCTGTGGGCCTGCAGGGAGATCGAAAACCGTCATACTTGAAACTGCACAAACGGAAGGAACCAATGAGACTGTCACCTGACCGCGTCCGCCGAATGATCGCTGCTGTGACGGCTCCGCTCCTGTTTGCCGCGCAGGCTGCATTCGCCGAAGAGCTGACTTTGTCACGATGCTATCCGCCCGCAAGTCGAACGGCTATTTCGCTGAGCCGCGCCACCTCAATCGTCGGCACCGCCAAGCTCCGGTTCTCTGCGCGCAGCGGGTTAAACCAGCAGCTCTCGATACCGAACCGGTTCGCCCCAAGAATGTCCGCATCCAGTCGGTCACCGACGATTATTGCTTCTTCCTTGTTGAAAGTCCGGAACCTGCTTGCCGCATGTTCAAAGAACCGAATGTCCGGTTTGGCAAAGCCGCACGTCTCCGACGTCGCGACGAAGCTGAGCCACTGTCCAAGGCCTGAGTTTTCGATGCGCTTTGCTTGGACCGCCTCAATCCCGTTGGTGATGATTGCGACCTCGCCTACCCCTGCTAACCTCTCGCAGATTTCGGCCGCGCCTTCCACCAGCACTACAGTTTCCGGTAGGAACTGCAGATAGCGTGCACTCGCGGTTTCCGGATTGGCGTCGATACCGTGCTGCTCGAAAACCCGCCGAAAACGCTCGACTTTCAAGATTTCCTTTCGGACCATTCCCTTCTCGAACTCCGACCAGAGCAGCATGTTTTCCCTCTGATAGTCGGCGAACAACGGCTCGTCTTCACCGTCAATCCCGAGGCTTGACAATGCGCGGCTAAAGGACAGCCGCTCGGAGGCTTTGAAATCGAGCAGCGTGTCATCAAGGTCGAAGAGAAAGCGGCGATATTTCATTTTCAATCCAAAAGGAGCGGTGCATTCACCCATCTCGATAATGGAGAATCAGCATCTCGATTGTGGGCGATATGTAGTCCGCGGTATCCAGATCTCCAAAGCTGGAATGCATTCGGTTGCCAGTGCTGCCCGAAGTCTATGACGACAGCACATGTGCCATGTTCAATCTGTTATCGGGCGGCTCCCCTCCCCGACCCTCCCGGCACTGACCCATTTAGCGCATGGATGGGTCTTATCCAAACAATAGATTTTACCGATCTGCGAAAATGCAGCACAGAATATGCCCGGGGTGCGCCGCTGTACCGGCGGAATGATCACCGTTTGGATGCGCAGTGAAAAGGAAATCTGCAAGAGGTGGCAATATGCAATTCGTGCTTTCTGCGCGGATATCGATCCGGAAGCGACCCGAATTTGTCGGGCGCGCTGGAGATTCATAACCATTGGACCCGCCCTCGTGACGAAGACGACCGCGGTGATCAGTGTCACTCCGACCTGAGTTTGGCGCATTCTAACGATTCGCCGGAGCAAACAAATGCACGTTCTCGATGTTAATCAGATGATCCAGTCCTTCGTGGAATCGCTTGAGCTGGTAGTGATCTTCGCTACAATTTGCGCCGCGCTGGAGGTAACCTTTCCGGCTTATCGCTACAGTCTTGCCTCATACGGGCGCGGCGTGCGGAATTGGATTATTCGCCTCGGATTGGGTGCGTTGATCTGGCACCTCTTCGCTGTGGGTTTGGGCTGGCTAGGGATAAAGCCGCTCGTAACGATCAATTTCGGTACGCTGCTTCACTCTGACAACGCAATCATTAACACTGGATTGGCCGTCCTTTCAGGGGTTTTGGTCGCGATTGCCGGCGACTTCTTTTACTACTGGATGCACCGCGCTCAGCATGCTGTTCCCTTCCTCTGGCGCCTGCACGCCACTCACCACTCGATCCGCGAATTGACGGCGTGGAACTGCAATCATCATGTTTCCGAGCCCCTGATTTACGCAGCGTTAGTAGCACTGCCACTCGCGCTGATCCACTTCGAATCTGGTGTCGTGCCCGTTGTTGCCATGACCCTGATTACCTTTCAGGGCCATCTTTCACACTCTAGCACTCGCATCAATCTTGGGCCGCTTCGATATATCATCGGCGACAATAAGTTCCACCGCATTCACCACTCGATGGAGCCGCATCACCGGCACCGGAACTATGGGTTCTTTACGACCATCTGGGACACGGTTTTTCGGACGGCATATTGGCCAAGAAAGAGTGAGTGGCCGGAAGTTGGCCTGCGAGACCAGCCCGAGCCGCTCACCGTGCGCGATTACGTTATGTTCCCATTCGATCGACGTCGCTGGCGGAGAGGTAAAGTCGGAAGCGGTGTAGAGGCCGGGGACTGAACGAGCGGAGATTTACGCTTCGAATCTGATTGGGTCGCAAAACCGTCAAAACAAGCACTCCATATCGAACGGTTCCACAAACGCCGGCCAAGCCTGCGCGTTGGAATAGCATCAGGTCGTGCCCGCTGCCCGCCATAGAGGAAAACTCAGGGACGCCCTTGTCGACGCGGCTGACGTTATCGGGACCTTAAGGATCCTGTTAGGCGTGCCGATGCAGACTCACAGGCGTGACCAATGGTCCTCCCCGCTCTTCGAACGAACATGCGGGCTCATCTGAAGCGGGATTTAGAAACACGCGCTAAGTGCGCGGAGTTCGGGACTTGAGGTGAGGTTTTATTTGAGGCCTGATGGCATGGAAGGTTGGGAGACCGGAAGCCTCGAATAGCGGCCGCCCCAGCAAGAGAGCAAAAAGGTAATGACGGCAGGCGTTTTACAAAGCTGCTTCTAGATCTATTCCCGCAGGCGGGTCGTCCGTGGATCGGAAGTGCGGCAATCATCGCATCTGCCAAAGAACCCGGGCGCCACGGTATTTTGACCGCTTAATCTCGCGACGTCATTTTACCCGCGGAAAGCACACCGGGCTCGTCAGGATCATTGACGGGTACTTTGTCGCTCAATTATTTCAAAACCAACATCAACGATATGGGGCAACTGGTTGTTCCCCTGAAGGCGATCGACGATTATCTCTGCCGCTTTTCTGCCAAGGCCTACACGATCGACTTTCACGGTCGTGAGAGAGGGATTTATCGATGCCGCTATAGTGAGATCGTCGAATCCCGTAATGGCGAGCCGTCCAGGAACATCGACCCCTCGTCGTTGGCACTCCAGCAGCCCTCCTACCGCCATGACGTCGGTCGCAAAGCACATGGCCTCGACTTTATCGACGGACGCCAAGGTCTGCCGTACCGCTTCCGCCCCACCTTCAAAGCTGTTTTCACAGCGGATGACATCGGCTTCAAATCCGTTGCAGGTCGAAGCGAGCCAGTGGAAGCCGGCCAGGCGATCATCGATGCGATCATTGAAATCCTTGGCGCCTGTAACGTGCCAGATGCGGCGGTGGCCACGGTCGATCAGAAGTCTTGTCAGTTCGACGCTCGCATCAAAATTCGAATAGCCAACAACTGTGTCGATCGGATTGTTAGTAAGATTGCTGCCCTCGATTACAGGAATTCCCGATCGTTCCAGGGTCGAGCGTATCGCCTCGGAGTGACGGACCCCTGTAACGTAGATGGCATCCGGCCGACGCGCCAGGAAGGCGTCGATAATCTGTAGCTCGACTTCGTCCGAATAGCCCGATGCTCCGATCATCAAATTCATGCCGTGCGCATGCAGGACATCGGCCATTCCCTGGATCACCTCGGAATGCTGGGTGTAGCCAATTGCCGGGATAATCGCGGCAATTAATCCGGTTCGATTTGCGGCCAGGCTCCGCGCCACCAAATTCGGAACATAGCCGAGTTCGGCAATTGCTGCCGTCACCTTCTGCCGCGTGTCTGCCGAAACATTGACGGAACCGTTGAGAACGCGCGACACCGTGCCCACACCGACCTCCGCGCGCTTCGCGACATCCGATAGGCGAACCTTGCTGCTCAACGGGACCCCCAACACCTCACTGCGGCAAAGCACCAGTCGGTGCTTCTGGCTTTGTCAATAACAAATCATGGAAGCGCTTCCAATCGTTTCTTGACGACTACTTGGAAATGGATAATGGTCCATGGAAGCGCTTCCACGGACAAGGCGACGAATTCGGGCCGGGGGCCTCAATGAACGATATGACCGCAAGATCCATGGATCGCACCGCCATCGTCACGGGCGGCGCCAAGGGACTTGGACTGGCAATTGCCAAGCGCCTTTTCGAGGATGGCTGCCGCATAGCGCTTTGGGATATCAACGTCTCGAGCTTTGATGAAGAACAGGCCGACTTCGGTCCAGCGGTGAAGTGCCAGGTGGACGTTGCAGATGGTCATGCGGTCGACGCCGCCTTTCACAGCACTCTCGAAGCACTGGGTCACGTCGACATTCTGGTCAACAATGCGGGGATCAACGGGCCCGTCGCAAATACCTGGGACTATGCTGTCGAGGACTGGGACCGCGTCTTGTCAGTCGACCTGGACAGCGTCTTCTACTGCTGCCGCACCGCTATCCCGCATATGATCGAGCGCGGTTACGGCAGGATCGTCAATGTCGCCTCGATTGCCGGCAAGGAAGGAAACGCCGGGGGCAGCGCTTATGCGGCCGCCAAAGGCGGGGTTATCGCCTATACGAAGTCGATCGCCAAGGAGCTCGCCCAGACGGGAGTGCTCGTCAACTGTATCGCTCCGGCCGTGGCCGAGACCGAGTTGCTTCGCGAGGTGACCCCCGAATTCATCGCGACAACAAAGGCGAAGATCCCGATGGGCCGCTTCGTCACCGCATCGGAAGTCGCCGCGACGGTAGCGTTCGCCGCGAGTTCGGACTGCAGTTTCACCACGGGTTTCACGTTCGATGTCACAGGAGGGCGGGCGACTTATTGAAGCTGGGCCACCGATCACTGAGGTGACCTGGCCTTTGTCGCGGCCGTTTTGACGAACTTTGTGGGAGGAGCAAATGTCGCACGCAAAACCAACCCGCCTGTGGGCGCCGCCATCAGCGAGCGGTCGAGTGTCGCCCCGTCTCACGGCGAGTTATTATGGGACGCGGCGCGCCTTATCGCCGAGTTCGCGCTCAGTCAGGAGATGCAAACGGCCTTTGCGGAAGCCGGCGTCTACCCGATTCGGGCCGGCATCGCCTCACCAAAAGGGCTTCCTGAAATTAGCTCGACGAAACTCATCGAACTGGATCTGTTGGCCACCCTCAAGGAGCGAGACAAGATCTTGAACTGGTAGTCTGAAAATACCGGCTTCAAATATCGCTGAACATCTGAGCGATCGACGCAGGACGGAAGACCCAATCCTGTTTCGATCGCCAATTGGACCGCATAGGTCTCAAGAGGAATTTCATGAACGCCCAGCACGATCTCCGCAATCTGTCGGTCGCAAATCTGACGGCAGGGCGCGTCGATCCGGTCGAGTTCATCGTCAGCGCCGCTGAGGCCGGATTCGGAGCCGTCGGTCTGCTCTTGATGAGCGCCACGCCGGCCCGGCTCGAACACGAGCTTGTAGGAAGTCCCGAAGCGATGCGGGCAGTCAAGTCCGCGCTCGCCGACCATCCCATTCGCGTTTTCGACATTGAGGCGTTCATTCTGTCGCCCGCGACCGACTTTGAGCGGATGCGGCGCGCAATGGAAGCGGGCGCTGAACTCGGCGCAACATACCTGTCGTCGATCGGAACGGAGTTCGCCGGCAATTCCAAGTTCCTCGAACCTTCAGAGCGGATCGATCTGTTCGCTAGGCTCTGCGACGAAGCGGCAAATTTCGGCCTGCGTGTTGGGGTCGAATTCATGCTCTATCGCGATATCCTCACATGGAAGGATGCGCTAGACCTAATCCAAGCTGCCGATCGCCCCAATGCTTCCCTGATCGTCGATTTTCTGCATCTTCATCGCGCCGGTGGAACGGCAGCGGAGATTGCGACGGTTCCGGCACATCGGATTGCGTACGCGCAATTGTGCGACGCGTCTTCGACGGCGCCTGATCTTGGTGGTCTGGCAATCGAAGCACGCCGAAATCGGCTTCGTCTTGGCGAAGGAGCCATCGACCTGAAGGGTCTGATCGGCGCACTTCCCGAAGGAACGCAGTTGGTGATCGAGACGCCAATCGCCGAGGACGCGCACATGCCTCTGGGCCAGCGCTTGGCTGCGACGGCAAGTGCAACGACACGGTTCTTCAATGAGATCTGAGGGACCGGACATGGAGGAAACCTGCGATCTTCTGGTAGTCGGCTCCGGCGCAAGTGGTCTCTCGGCGGCCGTAACGGCGGCCTATCACGGGCTGAAGGTCATCGTCGCCGAGAAAGAAGCGGTCATGGGCGGCGCAACCGCGTGGTCGGGCGGCTGGATCTGGGCGCCTCTCAATCCACTTGCCCGCCGTGCCGGCATCCGCGAGAACGTTTCAGCGCCGCGCACCTATTTGGAGCACGAGCTCGGCAACCGGTTCGATCAACATCGCATCGACGCCTTTCTTCATCATGCTCCACGCATGGTGTCATTCTTTGAAGAGAAGACGGCTCTGCAATTTGCCGACGGGAACGCGATTGCCGATATCCATGGAGACCAGCCCGGTGCGGGAACAGGCGGCCGTTCCGTTGCTGCCGCGCCCTACGACGCTCGAGAACTCGGGCCACTGGTGAAGATTCTGCGTGACACAATGCGGGAAACAGCTTTCATCGGCATGCCGATCATGGCCGGCGCGGATCTCTGGGCCTTTCTGACGGCGACACGGTCGGTGAAGTCGTTCGCTCACGTGACGCGCCGGCTCAGTCGGCACCTGTGGGATCTTGCGGTCCACGGGCGGGCGATGCAACTGGTCAACGGCGTTGCCCTGGTCGCTCGGCTGCTGCGGTCGGCCCATGATCTCGGCGTCGATTTGCGGACCAGTTCTCCCGTCGTTCGTCTGCTGAGCGAAGACGGCAAGATAACCGGCGCGGTGATCAAGTCCCGGCAAGGTGAGCGCATGGTGCACGTCCGGCGCGGCGTCGTCCTTGCCGCAGGCGGCTTTCCCAACGACGTCACCCGCAGAAAGGCGCTTTTCCCACACGCCCCCACCGGGCTGGAGCATTGGGGATTGCCACCGGCAGGCGCTTCGGGCGACGGGCTGCGGCTTGCGGAATCTCTAGGGGGAATTGTCGATACGAGCCTTGCGGCTGCAGGTGCCTGGTGCCCGGTTTCGCTGGTGCCCTACCGGGACGGAAAAGTGGGGCACTTCCCGCACATCATCGACCGCGGAAAACCAGGCATAATCGGTGTTCTCGCCAATGGACGGCGGTTCGTCAACGAGGCCAGCGGCTATTACGACTATGTCGCCGCGATGATCTCCGCTGTGCCCGAAGGACAAGAAGTCGCCTCTTGGCTTATCTGTGACCGCAGGTTCCAGCGCCGCTACGGACTCGGCCATTCCCGCCCCTCGCCGATGCTGGTTTTCCCGTACGTCCGCTCAGGCTATCTTAAGGTGGGAAAAACCATCGAGGAGCTAGCGAAAGCGTGCGGAATTGATCCGCAGGGGCTTCGGACGACGATCGACCACTACAACACGCATGCACGCAATGGAGAGGACCCGGCTTTTGGCCGTGGAACCACGCCCTACAATCGAAAGCAGGGGGATCCCAAACACCGTCCGAACCCCTGTGTCGCACCAATTGAACGTGGCCCGTTCTACGCGGTCAAAGTCTTGCCCGGGAGCTTCGCGACATTTTCCGGCCTCAAGACGAACGGGAGCGCCGAAGTCGTCGACGAATCAGGCAAAGTTATCACCGGTCTTTATGCCGTAGGCTGCGACATGGCGAGCATCATGGGCGGCTTCTATCCCGCCGGCGGAATCAATCTCGGTCCCGCCATGACCTTCGGTTATATCGCAGCCCGCAATGCGGCGGGGGTGACCGCGTTCGAAACCGACGATCCTGATGCGGCCGCGACATGATGCGTCCGCACCAGCATATTCTGGGCTGCGGGAATCTGCAGATACGTCGCCGACCAGCGTTTTGATATAATTTTGGGTCAGCACCAAGGGCGGAAATCTTCTCGTTACACTAAGAGTCAGTGCGACGATTTCGGGGATCCATGCGTTAATGAGCGCATGGGACATGAACTCGATGACGCGGTAATCAAGACGGCCTTGATGGAGGTGGACGACGATCTGCGAGGCACGTTGCTTACTAATCGGCCGTTGGCAACGTCGGCGGTCGCCATTCACGTTTCGCTGCGCCTTGCACGCTTTTATCGGTTCCGGCACCCCTTCGGAAGGGTGAGCTTGGACCATCTTGTCCAAGAGATCATCGATGGCATCTGGGAAGTTCCGGCTACGGCGATCGCCAAGTTTGCAGGCGCCGATGCGACGCTGCGCGCTTGCGCGACGGATGTCATGGCCGGGGAGGTCTACAAGGCGCTGCGGGCCGCCTTCGATGTCGAGATTGTAAGGAATCCTCATGGCGGCGGCTGATGGCGAAACGTTGAAGCGGTCGACTGACACTCCTCCGACAGACCCGACGCGGGCGCGCATCGATGTATACGAAATCCTGGCATAAACGCTATTCAACGAAAAAGTCCCGCACAAGAGCGCAAGTTTCGCTGGAAATCCCGCAGCAGAAACGCCGGCGCCTTCGGTCTCAAGTCCGGCTTCCGCCAGGAGGGAATTGCGCACCGCCGGGCGGGCTTCAAGCAGTCCTTGTGCGGTTGACCAGTGCCTTTTTACGACTGGCCATCGTGATCTGTCGATGATCCCCCGCCCCAGCGCATTCGATCCTCAGCCTCGAGCGTGGGCCGCCCTAGCCGCAGCAGTCGGCGCGTCGCGCCCGTGCAAGATCTTCCCTATCTTCAGCGACAACTCATCGAGCGTTGCCATAACTCGATTCACTTGCGACAGCGTGGCGGTCATTTCCGGTCCGTATCTTGTGACGAGATACTCCCTGCTGGATGACACGGTCGCCAAGTGCTGTTCTGTGCGCTGTCGCAAGAGGAGGCCTGCATCAATCGCCATTCTCGCTCGTTCGCTGATATCGTGCTGAAGGCCGCGAAGGGCCTTGGAGTCGTACCCTTTTGTGAGCAGATATGCGTTCAGGTGCAGCTCAATCGAGTGGAGCGCCAGAAGCCGACGGGGAGCGTGGGATAACTGCTTACCCCGTGGCGCATGTTCGCCAAGCAATTTAGCGGCCATCCTGTAATGCCCTGCCAACTCAAGAATGTCATCAACGCTCGCTGTGTCTCCAGGATACGCTAAATCCACGAACGATCTCCTCTCCCCACGCGCGGCGAGCGAGAGGCAGGGTCGCACAGCATTGGTTACAGTCAAGGCTTAGGGACGCCGTCCAAAGGGGCTACTGAAGCCCCGTGTAGCCTTTTTTCGTCATCTATGGCTCGATCGATTGCCTCGATGCTCATCTGAAATTCAATCACGCCCTTTGCAGTTGCTACGATTTCCCCTGGTTCCCTATTACTGGCAACCGCGCGTCGACGCTCGACCAACTCCCGGCGCAATCTCAACAGGTTATCGATGTGTTCCTTGCTTGTCGCCATGTCATCTCTCCCAACACGGTATAGATTGGCATCTCACGAGCAGTAGCCAACATTGGCCGGTCAATATTCTCACCTGAGGAACGGTTCGCCTTGGTCAACGGCCACAAAAAAGTCCGCGCGATGGCGGGCAAGATTGGCATCCTGTTGGTTCAAGATGCGGGGAAGCACGGGGGGCCAGTCGTCACTCTCCGGCATCGTTATCGGCGGAAGCCCTCCAGTCCACAAATCTTAGCCGAGGCGGCCGAAAGCCGACTCCACCAACCTGCAAGCGTGTCAGCTGCTTCTAGGAGGGCATCGTCGACGTCAGAGTCTTCCATGTCACAAGATCGGATCGGAGGCTTGGGCACCTTTCTCGTACCACGGTAGAGGTGGCTTGCCACTTCTATGGAGAGCTCTGGCTTGACCATGAGCGTTGCTACCTCTCTCGCTTTCCATTTCGCTATTTCACCTCGTTCGGCCAACGTCGCCAACCAATCAATCGCCATGTTTACCTCGATGAGCAGTGGTCGTAAGCGTGACAGCACAAGCCGCCGAGTCCAGCCGGCCCGCAGTGGTCAGCGTGTCCGCTTCGTGGCGGCTCGGATCAACTCCGCGATGAGTTAGGTGGTGAGATTTCATGGATTAAATCACTGCTGTGCAGTCCGAGACGGTATATTGCACGCATCCCCTCAATTTCACCGATAGACGTGCAACCATATTTCCCGAAAGGATGTCCAACGTCGCGTGCGCTGGCTGAGAACTGAGGCTGAGGGTTACGGAGCCGAGATGTTCGATTCCCGAGAGAAAATCGCTCTATTCATTGATGGCGCCAATCTTTATGCCGCATCGAAGGGCTTGGGCTTTGATGTCGATTACCGCAAGTTACTGAGTGCATTTCAAAAGCGCGCGTATGTTTTGCGGGCTTATTATTATACGGCTCTCATAGACGATCCGGAGTTTTCCTCCATCCGTCCCTTGGTCGACTGGCTCGACTATAACGGCTATACCGTCATCACGAAAACGGCGAAGGAGTTCACCGACTCTCTCGGTCGGCGCAAGATCAAGGGCAACATGGACCTTGAACTGACGATAGACGCGCTAGAACAAAGCCAGATTGCGGACCACCTTGTCATCTTCTCTGGCGACGGCGATTTCACAAGACTTGTAGAAGCATTGCAGCGCAGGGGACGCAAGGTTTCGGTGGTCTCCACCGTAGCCACTCAGCCGCCTATGGCCGCAGACGAACTTCGTCGTCAAGCGGACCACTTCATCGAACTTGCGACCCTGCGAAGCGAGATTGATCGTCACGCCGATGCCAGAGATACGGCACCGGCCCACGAGGTCACGAAGGCCAGCAAGCCGGCGTTTGTCAGGTTGCGGAGCTGACGCATGGATACTGCGAGTTGTTCTGCCGCCTGCGCGGTGAGGGCGGCTATCGATCCACCCCGGCAGGACGTTGTTCATCCGGATGTTCTTTGCCGCATAGGTATCCGCGAAGATCTTCGTGAAGCTCGCCAGCCACGCCCGGAAGACCGAGTGGGGAACATCGCAGAGGGCTCGAAAGCCCAGGCCGTCGAGATGTTGACTATGGCGCCGCCGCCGAGGAGCTGGGTGTCACGCAGGGGGCTGTTGCGCAGCAGGTTCGCGCGCTGGAAGATCAATTTGGCCTCATGTTGGTTTCAGCGCTTTCCCCGTGGCCTCGCTCTGACTCGCAGGGGCTGCCTATCTTGTGGATGTGACCCGTGCCTTCGATACGCTTGGCGAGGCGACCGGACGGCTTCTCGCGGTGCGCCTGACCCGCCAGCCTTTTCCGGCGACACTGGAAGCAAGGCTGCTGTTCCGTCAGGAATTCGTCGCGGTCGCAAGTCCACACTTGGTCAAGGGCCTGCCCCTTCCTCTGACCGCCGAGCAGCTTCGGAAGCTCTCGCTCCTACATGACGCACACAGCCACTGGCCGGTATTCCTGGGATCCCACGAGAAGCTGCCCGGCGCAGCGTTCAACCATACGACCCTGGCTCTGAAAGCTGCCCTGGCCGGCCAGGGTGTCGCTTTGGCGTGTCGGGCTTTCGTGGCGGCTGATCTTGAGGCCGGGCGGCTGGTACAGGTGACGGATGCGACGACGATCATCGAACCCGACTATTTTCTTGTCCCGCAAACGATCATCATCGCCTCGAAAGACCGTAGACGCGGTATGGGACTGGTGTGCGGAGCGACTGTCGCTCACGTAGCCTCAGAAGCAATTGAGCCAAAGCTGCCATTCAAGCAAGATGAACGGCAAGTCGCTAACAAACTCCGTGTTTGCGAATGATCGCATCAATCTAAAGTGCCGACCCGGAGCGCCGACTCCGAGCCTCTTCCCAGAAATGCTCGGCAAGCTTTGAAAGCTTGCGCCTCGGCCTCAGCAGGATCACGGTCACTGGTATTCGCCACTCATCGCCACCGACTACACTCAGACCACCGGATGGCGCCAGATCGTCCTTGAGGATGCTTTCGGGCGACCAGGCGATTCCCATCCCTTCAAGAGCGAGTTTCCTGAGAACGACCGCCAGATGAGACGTGAATACAGTCGTCGCATGCAGCTCTCCGTAGTTCGGCAAAGCAGCCGAAATAATGCGCCCCATGCCCGAGCGATCGTCGAAGCTCAAGAGCGGAACAGGATCCTCACGGTCCATCGTGAGCCGGTGAACTGGCAATCCGTCGGGACCTCGCTTGGCGATCGGAACGAGCGCGTCGGTTCCAACAGGCTCGAACAGGAATTCGTCCGCATCCAGTCGGATCTCCGTCTGCGGGTGGTAATGGCAAAGCAGGAACTGCGCGCGCTCGTCGCGCATCATGCGCTCGCAAGCGACCATGTTGTCGGCCAGAAGATGGATCGGGATCTGAATTGCCTCCGGGCCAAGCGAGCGGATCCAGTCCGGAAAGAAGGTGAAGGAGAGCGCATGCGTCGATGCGATCGTCAGCGTGTTCGCTTCCGACAGGATGTCGTCGATTTCCCGTCTGGCGCGGTCGAGACGATGGACCACGTCCTTGGCTGCGGCAAGCATGATCTCGCCGGCGGGCGTGAGTCTTATCCTATGTGTCTTACGGTCGAAGAGTTCAATACCGCACCAGTCCTCAAGCGATCGGATTCGTCGGCCAAACGCCGGCTGCGTAACGTTGCGTTGAGCCGCAGCGCGCGAGAAGTTCAACTCCTCCGCAAGGGCCTCAAGGTCCTCCAGCCATCTCAGATCCATGCTCTCTCCGGCACTGATCAGTGCAATATCGGCATTAGACAAGCCCAGTTTAGCGTGAAAAAACGAGTGCCGTAAGTCAATTTCGGCATTATTTGCAATTCGTGGCTTTGGGAGGAGTTCCGATGAAGTTACTGGCTACACTCGCCGCATCTATCGCGTTCTGCGCAACGACCGCCTTTGCGCAGGAAGACTACCCGTCAAGAACGATCACCTTGTTGGTACCGTTCGCCGCCGGAGGGCCGACCGACACCATCGCCCGCCTGACGGCGGACGCGATGTCGAAGTCGCTCGGCCAACAGATCGTCGTCGAAAATGCCGTCGGTGCTGGCGGGACCATCGCCACCCGCCGCGCCACTGACGCGGAGCCCGACGGCTACACGCTGCTTATTCACCACGTCGGGATCTCGACCGCGCCCACACTTTACAGGAAGCTGCCGTTCGATACGCTCAAGGACCTCCAGACGATCGGCCTTGTCAGCGATGCGGCGATGACGGTAATCGCTCGCACCGATTTTCCGGCTCAAAGTTTTCCGGACCTCGTCAAATACGTGAAGGAGAAGAAAGACGAGGTTACGTTCGCGAATTCCGGCCTCGGAGCGGCATCCCATCTCTGCGGCACGCTGTTCATGAGCGCCATCGATGCGCAACTGACGACGGTTGCCTACAAGGGCAATGGCCCGATCATGACCGATCTTATCGGCAAGCAGATCGATATGACCTGCGACCAGGTGACGAACACGCTCGGACCGATCAAGCAGGACCAGGTCAAGGCCTATGTGATCACGAGCCCGGAGCGCTCGAAGGACCGCCCGATCTTGTGACGGCGCGTGAAGCTGGCTTCCCGCAATTCGAGCTCAGCGTCTGGCATGGTCTCTATGCTCCCGCCGGTGTTCCCGAGGAGGTCGTGACGAAGCTCTCCGGCGCGCTGCAGGCGGCCATGGAAGACGCGACGCTGAAGGAGCGGTTCGTGCAGATCGCCACGGTTCCGGCGAGCAAGGACCAGGCGACGCCGGCAGCTCTTCGCACCAAGCTTGAATCCGAAACCAACCGCTGGGGGCCGATCCTCAAGGCCGCGGGCCAGTTTGCCGACTAAAGCGTCGGCGCCCCGAGCGCGACCGGCGTTCGGGGCACACGGGATAGGCACTTGTCATGGATATCAAGAACATCGCCGCATCGGGCGTGCTGTTGGCCGTCGGCCTTGCGTTTGCATCGTCGGCCCTGACCTCCTTGGAAATCGGAACGGCCTTCAGGATGGGCCCGGGCTACTTTCCGCTAATCCTGTCGGGCACCATCGTAGCGCTCGGGCTTCTGATTGGCATCAGGGCATTTGCGACCGATGTGCCTTTTCATAAGCACGTTGCGCCGGTCCGCGCGGTGGCTTTCATCCTTCTCGCTCCGATCCTGTTTGGGCTTACGGTCCGCGGCCTCGGCTTCATACCGGCGGTGGCATTGACGGCCCTGACAGCTGCGGGGGCAACCGACCTGAGGTACCCGGTCAGAATGATCGCGATTGCGGTCAGCATCACGATCTTCTGCACCATTGTCTTCCATTATGGATTGGGTCTGCCGGTGCGTCTGCTCGGGCCCTGGGTAGGGGCATAGAAGATGGATCTCCTGAACAACCTTGCACTGGGGCTGGGGGCGGCGCTTACGCCCTATAACGTCCTCTTCTGTTTCATCGGGACGTTGCTCGGCACATTGGTGGGGGTGCTCCCGGGGATTGGGCCGACGGCAACCATAGCAATGCTGCTTCCAATTACGCTGTCGCTGTCGCCCGAGACATCGCTGATCATGTTGGCGGGCATCTATTACGGTGCGCAGTATGGCGGGTCGACGACGGCGATCCTCATCAATCTGCCCGGCGAGTCATCCTCGGCGGTCACGGCGATCGACGGCTACCAGATGGCGCGCCAGGGTCGCGCCGGAGCGGCACTCGCGACAGCCGCAATCAGTTCCTTCATTGCTGGGACGATCGCTACCGTCTTTGTTGCCGCTCTTGCGCCGCCTTTGACTTCTGTTGCTCTTCAATTCGGGCCGGCCGAATATTTCTCGCTGATGGTTCTCGGCTTGATGGCCGCCGTCGTCCTGGCGCACGGCTCGGTCCTGAAGACAATCGCGATGATTGCCATGGGCCTCGTGTTCGGACTGGTTGGCACCGACATCAACTCCGGGTCGATGCGGTTCACGATGGACTTCTCGGAACTTGCGGACGGCCTAAACTTCGTCGCCGTGGCAGTGGGCTTGTTCGGGATCGCCGAGATCCTGCGCAACCTCGAGGCGACGACCGAGCGCAGCACCGTCGTCAAGAAAGTGCACGGCTTGATGCCGATCAAAGAGGACCTGAAGGCGATGCTGGCCCCGGCGTTGCGCGGCACGGCGCTTGGATCGGCGCTCGGCATTCTTCCCGGCGGCGGCGCGATCCTGGCGGCCTTTGCCTCTTATGCGGTCGAGAAGAAGATATCCAAGTCGCCTGAGCGGTTCGGCAACGGCGCGATCGAGGGCGTCGCCGGGCCAGAGGCGGCCAACAACGCCGGCGCGCAGACCTCCTTCATTCCGATGCTGACGCTCGGGGTTCCTGCCAATCCGGTGATGGCCTTGATGATTGGCGCGATGATCATCCAGGGCATCGTTCCGGGGCCTCAGGTCGCCACCTCCGAGCCGGCGCTATTCTGGGGCGTGATCGTCTCGATGTGGGTCGGAAACCTGCTGCTGGTGATCCTGAACCTCCCGTTGATCGGCGTGTGGGTTCGGCTTCTGACAGTCCCCTATTCCGTCCTGTTCCCGGCGATCCTCGCCTTTGCATCGATCGGCGTTTACAGCGTCAATTCAAACACCTTCGATCTTTACGTGATGGCAGCCTTCGGACTGTTTGGCTACGCGCTCAGCAAGCTCGATTTCGAGCCTGCACCAATGCTGCTCGGCTTCGTGCTTGGGCCACTGCTCGAAGAACATCTTCGTCGCGCGATGGTGATCTCGCATGGCGATCCATCCGTCTTCGCAACCCGCCCCATCAGCGCCACGCTGCTGATCCTGGCCGTCCTTGTAACCGCAATCGCTTTCGTTCCCTCCATCGCCAAGAAGCGTGAGGAGGTCTTTGTAGAGGATGACTGATAAAATGAATGGAGACGCAATGTCCGGACGCTACACCAACCGGGTCCACCGGATTGCAGTCATCGCCGGCGACGGAATCGGCAAGGAAGTCGTGCCGGAGGGCTTGAGGGTCCTCGAGGGCGCATCGAAGAAGTTCGGTTTTGAGCTGCAGCTCGATGAGTTCGACTTCGCCTCGTGCGACTATTACATCAAGCACAAGCGCATGATGCCCGAAGACTGGAAGGAGCGGATCGGCAGCCACGACGCCATCTTCTTCGGCGCGGTCGGCTGGCCGGAGCTTGTGCCCGACCACATCTCGCTGTGGGGGTCGCTCATCCAGTTCCGGCGGGAATTCGACCAATATGTCAGCCTGCGTCCGGTGCGCCTGATGCCGGGCGTCGAAGCGCCTCTGGTCGGGCGCAAGCCAGGCGACATCGATTTCTACGTGGTGCGGGAGAATACCGAAGGCGAATATTCGTCCATTGGTGGGCGGATCTTCCCGGGGACCGAGCGCGAAACAGTGCTTCAGGAGACGGTGATGACGCGGACCGGCGTGGACCGGATCCTGAAGTTCGCCTTCGATCTGGCGCAATCGCGGCCGCGCAAGCGCCTGACCTCTGCCACGAAATCGAATGGCATCTCGATTTCGATGCCCTACTGGGATGAGCGTGTCGTGGAGATGGCGAGACGCTATCCCGACGTCATCTGGGACAAATACCACATCGATATTCTCTGCGCCCATTTCGTGCTCAACCCGGATCGCTTCGACGTCGTTGTCGCATCGAACCTGTTCGGCGATATCCTATCCGACCTTGGACCCGCCTGCACGGGCACGATCGGCATTGCGCCTTCGGGCAACATCAATCCAGAACGCAAATTCCCGTCGCTGTTCGAGCCCGTCCACGGATCGGCGCCTGATATTGCCGGTCAGGGCATCGCCAACCCGGTGGGCCAGATCTGGTCGGCGGCGATGATGCTGGAGCATCTCGGCGAGACGGAGGCGAGCTTGAGCGTGATGCAGGCGATCGAGTATGCCTTGGCTGATCCGGCTCTGCGCACAAGAGATCTCGGTGGGCGTGCGAATACGATTGAGGCGGGGCGAGCGATCGCCGAGGCGTTGTCGTGACATTGGGGCGGAGCCACGCCTACACCCCGTCAGAGCTAAATCCATCACGGTCACCCCTTAATGTCGATATCATCCTCCTCAACTGAAGAAGAGATCAGGTCGCTGCTCGTCCGAATGTTTCGTGCGGCGGTGGCGAGCGCCGACCCCGCAAAGGTCGTCGGCTTTCTGCCCGGCAAGCCGAAGGGGCGGTGCATTGTCGTCGGGGCAGGAAAGGCATCGGCCGCCATGGCGGCGGCGGTCGATGCCGCTTGGCCCGATGTTGAGCTGTCCGGCGTGGCCGTGACGCGATACGGCCATGCTGTGCCGGCCGGTCGTATCGAGATCATCGAGGCTTCACATCCCGTGCCCGATGCAATGAGTGTGGAGGCTGGCCGCCGGGCTCTGTCGGCGGTTCAAACTCTTGGAGCCGAAGATCTCGTCATTGCCCTTTTTTCCGGGGGCGGCTCGTCGCTGCTCGTGGCGCCTGCCGGCGACCTGACGCTTGAGGACAAGCAAGAGGTCAATCGGCGCCTGTTGGCGAGTGGCGCGAGCATCTCCGAAATGAACACCGTCCGGAAGCATCTTTCGAGGGTGAAAGGTGGCAAGCTCGCTCGTGCCGCTCACCCCGCGCGTGTGATGACTTTTGTCATCTCCGACGTTCCCGGAGACGACCCTGCCATAATTGCGTCCGGTCCTACCATCTCGGACAACACCACCCTTGCCGATGCACGAGAGATCCTCGGTCGGTATTCCATCCCACTGTCGCCGCGGCTCCGCACCTTTGTGAACGGCAAAGATCAGTTGGCCGAGGCGACACCGTTCTCAAGCGAGGTCCATATGATCGCAACTCCGTTGATGGCCTTGGATGCAGCGGCTGAGATCGCGCGGCAGGCAGGCTTTATCCCGCTCCTTCTTGGTGATGCGCTCGAGGGAGAGGCGCGAGAGATGGGGAAGGTGTTGGGGGGGATTGCAGCGTCCGTTCGGAACAAAGGCGCTCCTGTTCAACCGCCTGCAGTTCTTCTTTCTGGCGGCGAGGGCACCGTAACCTTGCACTCGAAATCTGACGGAAGGGGTGGACGAAACACCGAATTCTCGTTGGCCTTGGGAGCCGCGCTGCAAGGCATGCCGAACACCTATGCGATCGCTGCCGACACCGATGGCATCGACGGTGTGGAGGATGCGGCTGGCGCGGTGATCACACCTTCCACGCTTTCCCGGGGGATGAGCGCGGGTCTCGATGCGCATGACGCGCTCGCGAGGCATGACAGTTACACTTACTTCAAGACTATTGGGGACCTCCTCGTAACTGGCCCGACACTGACCAATGTGAACGACTTCCGCGCAATCGTTATCGTCTAAGGCGCTGGTTCGCTGCGGCCGGGTCTGGCGCGAGGTTCGAGCGTTGCGACAGGCAGGTTTTGCACTGCCGGCATTCCAGCGTGTAGAGGGGGATAGCATGATCGCCGGGCTTCAGCGTCGTGACACCAGCCCCCACGTCACGCACGATGCCCACGCATGACTTCGGCAAGCTGCTCGCTTCCCGCGAAGCCTTTCCTCAGGATACCGACCAGCAAGCGCTTCGCTGTGCTCCCCTTCTCCGCTTTCGTCACAAAAAGGCGAGCAGCGCCGTTCCCCTCGCACCGAAGCCTCCGTCCGGCGGCAGAACCGGTCTGCATGGTCTAGGCCACCTGGTCTGGCCTCCTCCCCGCATCAGGCCGAATTAAGATGTCAACGGAGACGAGCTATAAGCGCAGCTGCGTTTCAGACCTCGGCACGGCGGATTCGAGGTGCTGACCTGATTTCAGCGTCTATAGCCCGGGAAAACGATGCCTGCGGCGACGACTAACGCCTATATCAACGGTCTGCTTGGCGACTGGAAATGGGCGGTCAAGGACCTCACCTTCAGATTTCCAACCAGCGCTTCGTTCTACGGCTTCGGTTATGGCAATGGAGAGCCACTAAATGGCTTTGCGGTGTTGAACGCCGCTCAGCAAGCCGCCACGCGCGCTGCACTTGATCAGTTCTCCTCCGTCGCCAACGTGACATTCACGGAAATCACGGAGAGCGCTACCACGCACGCTGATCTCCGCTCCGGCTTGCATCGTCGAACGCTTCAAACATCGCCTGGGCCTATTTCCCTTCGGCTGCGGCAGAAGGCGGCGACGCCTGGTTTAACAGCTCATCTGGCTACGTCTTGAGCAGCGTCGCCGGACAGGTGCTGGCAAACCGGACTCGAAATCCAGGCTGCACGTAATCCTGCAACGGTGATGCCCGCGACAGCCGAGATCAGTACCTGCCCCCGTTGGGGTCAGACTGGCAAGTTTCAGGGCGAACGGCAAGAAGCATCCAATAGGCTTCGGCGAGCATGCTGGCATCATCCACAGCGACAGCGCAGCTGTGCGCGGTCGCAAGCTTCCGCCTTTGCTCGATTGTAAGGCGATAGGAGAATCCGGCCGCTAAAACCGGCTCTTCGCAGGCGGCGATCAAATAGGCGGAGAAGTCTCCCGTTCCAGTCACCCCAATTGTCGGCTTCTTCATGTGGCTCCAATCTCGAATGCTCTATGTTTCTTGAACGGCACCATGTTCATGCCGGCGTCAGCCCGCGCATGCGTTCGGCGCTCGGACGAGTAGGAAGGTGGGTCGACCAAACTCGACCGAGAGGTACCCCCAGAAGCCTGCCAGGTAGGCAAGCCTGCTCTTAAGAAGGATAGCGCACGTCCGTTTACAAGCCGGATGGCTTGGCTAAGCCCAGGCGGGCTTTGCCCGTCGTCGGAGAGTACATCCGTCCGGACGTGTAACCCAGGACGTCGATCTCGCCTCCGGCACCTTGCAGATGCGTGTCTTATCCTCGTTCACCGTCAGCTTCAATTTGCCCATGGTCGCGCGTAGGTATTGGAGCGCCGCTTCCGCATTGCCCCTCCTGCACAGCATCACGAGGTCGTCAGCATACCCGGCATCGGCGAAGAAATTTATTTCCGCACGCCATCAGCTTATCATGTGCCGGACACCAGCAGCGGCACGGGCAGAGCAGTGTGCGCCTGATCGAAGATATCGAAGGTGTATCGCCCGTCCTGATCGACACTGACCGAGTAGCTCAACCGGTCGCGGATGCTATTGTTTTGGTCGAACGTCAGCACTTTCGGTTTCAGCGAAGTGATCTGGCTTTCGTCGAGATAAACCGAGTTGCAAATGATGATCTGGTCACCGGGCTGACAGGTGCGCGCTGCGGCCCCGTTGAGGATGCAGCACCTTGAGCCGCGTTCACCAAGGATGACGTAAGTGGAGATCCGAGCCCCGGAATTCTTGTTCCAGATCTCAACAAACTCCATCGGCAGAATGCCGGCTTCCTCGCAATGATCCGGGTCCAGCGTGATTGACCCATGATAGTTGAGGTTTGCCTCGGTCACGTAGATGCCATGCAGTTTGCCTGCGACCAGCTTTCGCATATTCCCTCACCGTCACTTTCGTCATCGCTTTATTAGAGCAAGACTCACCGAACCGGAAGGTCTTGATGTTCGCAGAATCAGGTTTGGTTCACGAACAGAGAGTGAGCCATTTCTCGAGAAACACCGCCGACGGAAGTATCCTCAAGCTGTCACATAGGGTAGCCACGCGTCCACCTGCGGCGACCCACATTGCTGATGTTGTTGTTGGCTGCGATGCCTGCTGACTGTCCTGCACTTGCGCAACAGTTTCGGTGGCCAGGCAATCGGACTCATGCTGCTTCGCCACTTCAATTTCCGTACTGTCGGCCGACGCCAGCGCTGCTTGGTCAGCAATGCCATCGCCTGCGGGGTTGGTCGCAGGACCCGCAGTCATGGGACCGGTTGGAGCGGCGCCATCTGCTTCAGGCGTTCCGGGTGCGTCATCTGACTTGAACAGATGCGGTTGTCTTTTACTTCGCGGGCCGACGCCCTGAGGTCGGTGTCCCCCAGATCGAGTTCGCCCGCGTCTTTGGCTGTCGCCGCCCGACTTGAACTCGACAACGAAACTCCGCTGTGGCGGTTTCATATACTCTCTCGATCTCAAGCAAGCTGTAAAAGAACACCGCCGATCGGCGCCATTGCATTCTGCCGGCGGACAAATACAGCTCCTTCCCCTGCGCTTCAACTGGCCGGGCACGCGAGGCGCACCTGGTCGCTCGCGCAACCAACCATCTCGTCGGCGTTTTTTTGCGGGCAAAATTCGACATCAATGGCCGCCTCAATAGAGACATTGGAGGCGGCCCCAGATTTCTGCCATCGTGCCGGGACAGGCGGTCAAGACAAAGCTGACTACCTGCTCACTACCAAATCTGGATCAATCCCGCCCAAGTCTTTTGCGCAGTTCGGCATTTTCCGCGCGCAACTTTTCCGCCAGAAGCTTGCGGAGCCTCTGGTTTTCCTCTTCGAGTTGGACAAGATCTGCCAACTCATCGCTGGCCGGTACGGGCTTGGTGCTCTTAGTGTCCTTTCGCTCGACAGGCTTCGCAGCACCTTTCCAATGATAGTATGTTTGCTCTGATATGCCGGCGCTCTTGATTGCCTGCTTGAGCGTGCTGCCTTCGGTGACTTCCGTCTCGATCAGCTTGAGCTTCTCGCGTTTCTCTTGCTCGCTATACCCCCTGCGTTTAGGGGCCGGCGTCTTTGGTTGAGCTGGTTCGGAAGCCGCCTTCTGAGGCCGTGCCGACCTTCGCTTCTTAGCCGTTGGTGCTTTCATTTCTGCGTCCGTCGCTACAGCCGCAGCAATCGGTCCCGTGTTATTCTCATCAGCCATCAGCAATTCCCTCCTTTAGTCATCGCCTGTTTTCTGCTGAGTGCACCACAGAGTCAACACAACCGTCAGAGCCCTGCTTTACGGATCGTTGATATTGGGTTTCTGCCTGGAGCCGACGGCGTGAAAGGCCCCAGCTCTCACCTGAGATAATCTGCTCCCTGCTTACCGCTGTCCCCAATTTGACGATAGCGGCGGCCTGTACACGTTGGAGCAGGTTCGGCGCGAGGGCGAACGGTGTCGCAAGTATCATGCCGCAGGGCGCCCGGCTTCTAGAGATTGCGCCCGCCCGTCACGGCCAAGGGCGATCGTCATGCCTCAATTGCTTTGCTATCTCTACTTCCAGTTTTCTACGCTCACCGCTGGAGGCACAATATAGATCCCGCCGATCAATCCGTTAATAAATAATACTTAAAAAATTGACTCGACCGGAAAGTCGTTCTCTGGTTCTATCCAGACGTACTGTTTCCGAATTGCTTTCAAGAGCGTGGCAAATGGCATACGATTGGGATGGAAAGCGCACACGTCGACTTCAAATGCTCAGGTTCATGGGAGCTCTGGCCATACCTGCTCTCCTATTCGGCTCCGCCATTGCGGCACTGCAGTGGACCGACATGGATGGTCCGGGCCTAAAGACGGCTCACCGTCGATAGATCTCCAGCAAAGCTGCACCCTTTCAAATCAGACTGAAACGCAGGGGCACAAATAGTCTCCGTCGCGTCGGCTGGCGGAGGGAGGGCAATGATGAATTCAGTTCAAACCTTGAGTTTCGATCCAATTGGGCCTGACGAGTTGGAGATGATCGGGAAGGCCTTCCAAGACGAGCTGCAAAGGCGAGCTTTGTCACGCAAGTCTGAAGAGGCTGAAGCGCTCGCCGCAAAGCTGATCAACGCTTATCAAGCAGGAATTCGCGACGATCTGGGCTTGAGCATTGTCGCTGGGCTGTCCTGAGACGCAGCGTTCGCAGCGGCGAATGCACGCTGAGTGTATTCGATCGATGGCTGCCTGCTCAGCGGGCTCTTGAACTCATTCAATTGAGTGGCGGCGAGGGCTTTGCCGCGGAGCAAAGATGACGCAAGTGCGCGCTGATAGGGAGCGCGGCCAGGCTCACGAAACTTTAAATCGCTCGAGCATCTTCTTAAGCTGAACGTTCTGCAGGTGAAGCTTTTGAGCGAGTTGGGTCCTCAGCATTTTGATTTCTTCGTCCAGCATTGCCACTTCATGGAAGAACAAACCCCGTGAAGACGAGGGTTGTGCGCTTTGGTGATCCTTTGGGGCGACAGCGCTCTGCGCAGCCACGTGGGCGTCGACTCTCTTCCCACCTTCGCGGCGCTTGTTCCGCGATTTGCTTTGCGACTTTGTGCTAGCCGTGCTTTTCGAAACCAACGAATTCGCTTCGGCACCCGAATGGTCAGCTTCATGACGCGCAGGTGTTTCATCCTCTTCAGCATCGTTCGGCGGTTTTAATGCCTGCGCGACATCGTCATCACCTTTCGCCTTATCCGATGCGATCAACCCTTGCTCAACCGAGACGCCCTCATCGTGAGCAGGTGGGATGGCAACCATCGAATTGGGCGCAAGTGCGGACCTATGCTCCACTTCGCTCTCGAGAGCCTTGGGATCGGTGTCATTCCCGATCGAACTCTCTTGCGCCTTCGCCGATGGTCGCCGCGACGTCAATTGGGTAAGGAATTTCCACGGTGACTTCATGATGTTCCAACCTTGAGCAATCCGGACTGTGATCCTGCTGCAGCTGTTGCTTCCTCACACGTTTCGAGACGGCCCCACCATCGCGGTAACGAGCCTGCGCAACCTGCATGCCACGGCCTGCGCGGCAAGGCCATCCCAATCAAGCCTTGTACCGATCAAACGCCGTCAGCCTTTTAACCGGTGGGTCGGCCTCTTCCCACCGGTAGATCTCTGATCTTAGGAAAGTGAGCTCCGCGGCGAGCTGCTCCTCGTCGATTTCGATCCACCAGGACTTCGGATGGCCGTCGCTGCCATCCGACCAGCGGTATCCCCGAGCCTTCAAATGATCTTTCATGTCGAAGGGGCTGTGCTCGGCGAAGATGCGCACGCGCGAGCGCTGACTTGTCTTCAGAAGTTCCGCAAAACCGCTTGGCTCCGTCACCCCGTCAGCGCCGGCGAGCACCTTGAGCAGAGCGAAACAATCATCGACGGCGCGATGGCCGTCGTGGAAGTAGCCACTTTGACCAATCAGATAGCCGAGCTTGGTGCCCTCGAAACCACGCGCGGCCCAATCGACTTCCTTGACGGAACAAGCCCATGCCTTGTCGGAAAACATGCTTGAGAACGCCTCGCAGAACGGTCGATCGAAGCCGGCATTGTGGGCGATGACGAGGTCGGCCGGGTCGAGCAGCGCTCGAAGTAATCCGACATCGATCATCTGCCCGGCAACCATCTCGTCGGTAATTCCTGTGAGGCGGGTGATTTCAGGGGGGATCGGGACAGTTGGCTGCTGCAGGCCGCCGTAAACACCTGTGACGTCGCCGATTTGGCCCTCGTCGTTAAAGGTGAACGCGACTGCGCCGATTTCGATGATCTCGTCCTTGCTGTGGTCGAGGCCCGTCGTCTCGGTGTCAACGACCACGCCAATGCGAGGAAATCCCGGCCGCGGCGGATCGACGATCTGGCGGCCGACGAGCTTGCGAAGCACGCGATAGCTGCCGCTCTCCTCCAGAAGCCGGGCCATGCTCTCGTCATCGAGCCGCCTCCGCTCCCGCAGCTTCACGGGCGGTGGCAGCTTCAGAACGACGTCGTCGCCTGGCTCACGCGGCGAGGGAAACATGTCTAGCTGAGATGCCATCGACCTCCAGTGTCCTCGGGCTTCGGCAACAGTAGGGTGCGGATCATGCATCAGGATAGAAACCGAGGGAGACGCTGGCAATGCATGAGGTCGGCAGAACAGGACACACAAACCAAAATGCCCAGAAATCTGTTGAAAAAACACACCGCCCCAACGACATCGTCTTCGTTCCGACCGAAAATACCTGCACGTTGAGCGAAGCCGCCTGGTCGACAGCAAAACAAAGGAGACGATGTTGAGCGAATCGCATTCGAGCAATGAGGAGCGGAGGCTGGAGCTGACAAGCCGGATCGTCGCGGCTTATCTAAGCCACAATGTCGTTCCTACCGGCGATCTGACCAATCTTATCCAGCAGACGTATTCCTCGCTGAGCGGCAAGTCTGCGCGACACCGGGCTGACCCGGCCGTTGAGGAACAGCGCCCCGCCGTTCCGATCAAGAAGTCCGTAACGGCCGATTTCATCATCTGCCTGGAGGATGGTGAAAAGTTCAAATCATTGAGACGCCACCTGATGGCAAAGTACGGCCTCACGCCGGAGCAATACCGTGAGAAGTGGGGTCTTCCGGCCGACTACCCCATGATTGCTTCAAGCTACGCCCAACAACGCTCCGAGCTTGCGCGCGCGTCCGGGCTGGGCAAGAAACGGGTAGAACCAGAGCCAAAGCCGCATCCTGTCGCAAGAAGATCAGCCTGACGTTTTGGTGAGGCTGCCGACATAGTGGTGCTCGAACGTTACACGTTGATAATGGTCACGGCGCGTAGATTGCTCCACCGGAAGCCGGCCTTTCGCAGGAGGAGTCCGCCTGCGCCGCGGGCATCGAAAGCGCCCACAGCAACGCCTGCCAGCGCTGCTGGTGCGAGGGGACGTCCTCCCGTGCCCAGCCAACGACCTTTGCGGCATCCTTCGGATCATCGAAGACCGGCGCCGTGTTATCGTGCAGGGCGATGACGAGCTTCTTCACATCGTCGGCAGACAAGGTGACGCGATCGCCGGTTTTCGGGTCCGTGAAGGTCAGCGATCCGGGAAGAAGCCAATGGGTGCCGATGCCTCCGTTGCGCAGCACCGCGGGCATGGCGATTTCGTGGACGGTAATCGTCGAATTACGTCCGCAGTAGATGTCCTTGAGATCGGCCAGGAGTTCGCCTTCCAGCGCCAACCCGAGCTGACCGCCGGCGCCGAGCACGGAATTGAAACCGAAGCTTTCGACGTAGTGATCATCGGAAGCGGAGACGTCGGCGACGACGACGTGCAATGGCGCCAGCCTTGCCGCCGCCGGCGAGCGCCGCATCGTCTCTCGGACGGAAAAATAGAGGGTTATCGCACCGCGGTTTTCCACCGCGCCGCCGTCGGTCACCCAATACCGCCGCGCTGCCGATCCGGGCGCCGGCTGCACGTCGATGGCCGCATCCGGAAAGACCGGCGGGAAGTTGGCGCTGAGCGCGGCGGCGCGCGCGATCGAAAGACTGGCGTCGTTCAGGGTGACGATCTCCATTCCCTCGCCAGCGCTCGGGCTCGCCTCAGGCTTCCGCAGGTTCGTCAGCACCACGCGTCCCCCCGCGCCGGCTGCATTGCCTTCGGCCCGGCACTTCCGGGCCTGTTCCGGCAGCGGCAGACCGCCGTTCGCGCAGCGACCACTTGCGGCATCGAAGGAGCCGAGCATTGCCGTATTCAGAATGAGGCCGAAGGATGGATCCGCCATGACGCCGGCGCCCATGCGGCAGACGAAGGACTCGGCCAGGATGCTGCCGAGGCGGCTGCGCGCCGGCATCCATCCCACCACCGGCTCGTTACGGGAGAACGCCTCGCCGCAGGCAGCATTTCGCCAGCGCCAACGGCCGAAGACGATCCGCATGTCGCTGGCGCCGTCGAGCACGTACTCGATGAACGGCAAGGCCATCGTGTCGGAGAAGCGCTGCCATGCCGCTTCATCGGGCCGCCCCGGCCGGCGAAGTTCGTCTTCGTGCAGGGCGAAATAGGCGAGAGCGGCACTACCGCCGGAGACGCCGCTTGCGGCGACAACCTCGCAGATGCGCCCCTGTTTCGCCAGTCCGTGCAGAAGCGACGCGGTGTAGATTGCCGCGCGCGTGCCGCCGCCGGAGGCAACGACTGCGATCCGGGGCGTGTCCGGGCCGAGTGCCGGGCAGGCGCCGGCAGGCCCAGTTTCGGTTTGCAGCAGGGACAAGAGCTCGAGATCCGCCGGTGGCGCCCTATTGACGGCCATTTCCGGCGGCTGCACCGCGCCAAAGAGGCTCACCACCCATGGTATGCCGATCAGTGCGAACGCACATGCCCCGGTGATCGCGGGATAGACGAGGGCCGAACGTTGCAGGTTGCGGACGCTCGCCAGCGGATGAGACGTGTCGGTTCTCTCCGCAGACATGCGCTCAAGCTGGGTCCGAAACGCGGTGAGCACTTCCGCCGCGGTGAGGAATTGCAACGCTGGCCCCGAGGCCTCGTAGCTGTCCTCGTATTCGCCCGCGATCTTCAGCCGTCCCGCGCCATGCAAGGCGATGCTGCGTCCCGCGTCCTTGACCTTGCTGAGATCCGAACCGCCTTTGTAGGGGTAGGCAATGCTAAGCGGCGTGAACTCACTGCCTGTGCCCGCAAGCAGCCGGATCAGGCGTCGCGCCAAGAAGTGGTCGCTCCAGAAGGCGTAGTACCAGGCAACCGCATAGGCGAGCGCTACGTATTTCATGATGGTGGTGTTGCCGTAGCCGCTGCTGCCGGCGTTGAACAGATAGGTGATGTAGTGGACCTCCGCGAGGCGCAGCACGGCAACGACGATCACAAGCACACTGATCACGAATTGCGGGCCGACGAAGAAGAGCCGGCCAACCGTCTTCAAGACCTCCATCAGCCGATCGAAGAGAATTCCGAGGAAAAGGGCGAGCCAGGCCGTGGCGCCGACGATGATGAAGCCGGGCCAGAGGTAATGGTCCGGAACGAAGAGCACGAGAAGCGAGCCGGGCAACAGCAATTCAACCGGATGGCTGATCGGCGCGATGAAGAACGCCGAAGCGAGGGCCGCGAGGGGTCCCCTCCCCATGAAGTCGTAGCGATCCTTCGGCGCGAAGAGCTCGACGTTCGGGAGCGCGTGCGCAAGCGTGCCGTTCGTGCCCGTACGAAACAGAGCGCGGGCGATCGTCCACACCGCGCCGAGCGACACCGCCAGCATCGCTGCGACCGCAACACCCACATGCAGCCGCAGGGCCTGCGTATCGGTTCCGAAGGCTTCCGGCGGGGCAAGGACGACATGGATGGCCGCCAGCAGGACGAGGATGAATAGCTGCCCTGCGAGGAGATAGGCATGCAGCAGTCGACTGCGTTTAGCGAGGATATGAAGAAGAGCCAAAAGCCCCAGGCCGAAAACCAGCATCGCGACGTTCGCGACCTCGGTCCGCAACGTCGGCCCGAGCGCCATGGCGGTGATCAGCACAAGCCCGAGTGTCGGCACGTACCACGGGTAGCCGTCAGGTGCCAACCATGTCCAGAACCGGCCCCGCCCCGCGGGCATGGGCTGGTTCACCCGCGCGTCGAACCTTCGCCACCAGCGAACGAACCGCCTCACCCTGGCGCCGAGCCAGTTGTAAAGGCTGGCATCCGTCTCGTCGCTGTTCTTCAGGGGGCGCGTCATGGCCGACCTCCTATCGTTCAGGGCGCCGCATCCTCCAGGATGACGTCGGCCGCTTTCTCCGCAACCATGTAGACCGCGGTGGCGAGGAAGTAGCCGGGGATGCGCGGAAATACCGACGCGTCGACCACGCGCAATCCGCTGATGCCGTGGACGCGAAAGGCGCTGTCGACGACGCCGCCGAGGGCGCGCGGGCCGATCGCACAGGTGCCGCAGGCATGGTGTCCCCAGGCGTTGTCGCGCACGTAGGCGCGCAGCGCATCGTCGCTCGTGAGGTTGCGCCCGGGCTCCTCCTCGTCAGCGACCAGATCGTCCATGCCGTCGACAGCCTTGCGCACGAAGCGTATGCCTTCGACGACGGCGTCGAGATCGACGTTGTAATCGCCAGTACCTTCCTGGAAAGAGTGGAACTGGATCTCCGGCGCTATGCCTATGTGTGCGCCCCGCAGCCGGACGTATCCGCCCCGGTTCTGCGAATAGGCCTTGAGCACCACCCAGCTCAGGAAGTCCGGCGCGCGGATCCGCTCCGAATAGCCGCGATAATAGCCCCGGAAGTCAGCGAGCAGCGAGAAACAGTGGAGATCGGGCTGAGTCAGGTTTTCACGCGACTTCAAGGCCAGCGAGAACAACACGCCGTTACTCGTGTAGTTGCCGAGACGGAACCACCGCCACCAGCGATAATACCGATCATGACGGGTGTAGGTGGCGCCTTTCAGCATTTTCCACGGCCGTTTCACGCGATTGACGACCGAAACCTCGTAGCGGTCCTGCAGATTCCGGCCGACCCCCGGCAGCGGAGCGACAACCGCAATGCCGTGCGCATCCAAGTGCTGCGGGTCGCCGATGCCCGACAGCATCAGAATTTGCGGCGATGCAAAGGTGCCGGCAGCAACGATCACCTCGCGCCGCGCCCGGATCAGATACTGTTTGCCGTCCTCCGAGCGGCACCAGACGCCGACCGCCCTGCCCTCCTCGATCGCGACGCGGGTCACCGTCGCTTTCAGGCGAATTGTCAGACGATCGGGATGGCGCCTTTGCACGTCCAGCAGCCGCTCGCGCGGTCCTGAGCGAGCATGACGCCGGGTCGAAAGCGGCGTCAGGCGGACGCCGCAGGCGCCCGGATTCCACCACCGCCGGTCGTTGGGGTCGACTTCAGTCGTCTGCCAGCCGAGGCCCGGCCGGCGATAGCTGTCCGCCGCCGCTCTCACCGAATTGAGCAGCGCACGCCGCAAGGGCCGATCGATCAATGCTCTAAGCGGCAAGGAGCGCTCCGTCGTCATCCAGCCCCACCAGCCGTGACCGGTCGGATTGAGGCCGGTGACGAACGCAAGCCAGCGCCAGAGGAAGAAGCGATACCGGCACCGCTCGATTCGCTCGAAATAGGCCTGCATGCGCGAGGCCTTCCAGCTCTCGTCGCCGGTCAGTTCCCTGATATGGTTCCAGTCGGCGTCGTTCGGTCGCACGATGATCATCGCATGATGGGCGCTGCAGCCGCCGAGGCCGCTCGCCCGCGGGTAGAGAACCCCGTCTTCCTCGGCCGAATAACGCCAATCGCGACGCTGAAGATCGAGATCGGCATAGTGCCGGACCCAATAGTCCTTCGCCATGCCCGGGTGCTCGGATGCGAAGGCATGAAAGGCCGGGACGCGATAGGCGTCCGCGAGCGGCATGTCCTTGTCCTGGTCGAGGCTAGGGGCGAGCGGGTCCGAGCCGGCCTCCAGCACCAGGACGTCCCTGCCCTCCTCCGCCAGACGCGCCGCGACGACGGCGCCGCCGGCGCCGGCGCCTATGACGATGTAGTCGTGAACCGCTTGCTCGGGCATGATCAGAGCTGCTTCAGAAAGGCGGTCAGGGCCTCTTTGTCCGAACTGGACAGGTCGGCGCCGAACAGATGACCGCGATTGACCACGTAGTCCGGACATTTGCTCAGGCCCACCAACGCGTCGATCAGACCGGTTTCGCGGACAACTTGTTCCGCATGGGCCTGGACCGTCGGGTTGGAAAGCTCCTCGGGCGAGCATTGGCCGCCGAGCTTGGCAAAGGCGCCGATCAGCGTCGGGCTCGCCGAGATCAGGCGTTTGTAATGGGCGAGCATGTCGTCCTCGTCATTATCCGGAAGAAGCTTGGTGTTTGCGAGCGCATTCACCGGAAAGCCCTTCGGGAACGGCCCGAGATGAAGCGAACCGTCCGGACCGAACGCCCAGCCCGCCAATCGATTGAGCGGACCCGCGAAGCGGCGCACGCCATCCGGCATGTAGCCCGCCGGTACGATCAGGCAGGACGGCGCCGGTACCGGGCTACATCTATCGTACCTCCGCGCCGTCCTGCCTGATCGTACCGGCATGTAGCCCGCCGGTACGATCAGGCAGGACGGCGCGGAGGTACGATAGATGTAGCCCGGTACCGGCGCCGTCGTCATGTCATCGGTGCGGCGCGTTGCCGGTGACAGCAATTGCCGGATCGAGCGGTCGAACACGGCGAGCCGGTTCTCGACACAGGGCAGATAGGGATCGTTCGGATCGGCGGCCGGGCAGCTCGCGCCGTAGGCGGGCCCCGTCGCGCCATTGGCAGCGACGTCATATGTCCCCTGGTAATGGCTGTCCTCGTGGCCGAGCGAATTGTTGAGGAAGAAGGGGGCGGTCGACCAGAGGCTGACGAGCGACGGCGGCCGCAGATAACCCCTGCCGTTGCCGAGCGACTTCAGCGGCATGGTTGCGCCCGAAACCGGGTGATTGACGGCAAGCTCACGCGGGGGCGGCAAGGACTTGTAGGTCGAGGACGTGAAATTGTCCCAGATGTCGCCGGAAAGGCCATTGGTGGCAAGCGCGCTGCAGGCATTGGTGCCGACCACGTCGATCGGCACGCGCCGCTCGGTCGAGAGATAATTGCCGTCGAGGAACGTTTCACGCCCACTGGCATCACGCGCCGTGACGAGTTCGACCATGCCTTTCTTGAACTCGGCCGATTGCGCCCACGCCCAATAGCGATCCCAGCACTCGCGGTAGCGCGGTCCGGCCCCGCCGCCCGCGCAGATCCCCGCATCCACACCGGATTCGACGGGCGGCACGGGCTGCTTGCTCGAATGGCAAGCGGCACAGTTTTCCGCAAAAACCACCTTGCCGCGCTCCACCGCGCCAGGATCACGGGCGGCGAGATGGGCCGCGCCTCCGGGCGCATCGGCCAGCCGGTCGGCGCGGGCGGTGACGAGGAAGAAGATCGCCATGTCGGCGGTCATGTCCTCCGTCGCCCCCCAATAGGCGGAATTCTTCTGCGCGTCGGCGATGCGGATCGGCGATATCTTCTGACCGCCGAGGAACGGGCGGAAATGCAGGAGCCACTCCTCGCTGAATAGCCCGATGTTCAGATAGACGCGGTTCAGCGCACCTAGGGTCCCGACCGAGTCGGCACCGTCCTTCAGCACCCGCATCGAGGCGGCATCGCCGCTGCCTTCATCGTAAAGCGAACTGAAGGCGCTGGTCTGCGGGTAATCCTGGAACTGCTTGTTGTCCCGTTCGTCTCCCTCGAGCCGCTCCTGTCCCTCCCCCGCCGCAATCCGGAGCCGCGCAGCTACCTCATAGACCGCATTCATGGTCCGTGGATTGTTCATGTAGTCGGTGGAGACCAGCGAGGTGTCGAGCGATCCGGGAGGATTGGTGTGGAAGAGCTGGAACAGGAAGTTCCCTTCGTTCCGCGGGGACTCACCTGCCCTTTTGCGCGGCGCCGTGTTCCAGAAGAAGATGCGCTCCACCCAGAAATACTGCGCACCCGGATTTGAAGAAAGCTCGGTCCAGTTCGGTTTCTCTGGATCCTTTGGCGGATTGATCGGGCTCGGCCCGACATGACAGAAAGCGCAGGACATGCCGACGCGGTAGGGGCGCACGAGATCCTTGTCATTGTAATAGGTGGCATCGTTATAGTAGCGCACCGGGTCCCATTTCTTCGCGGCCTCCGCGTCGAAGTCGGGATTGGGGAAGAGGCGGAGCCCGACGACCCCGCTCGGCTTTCCGTAATAGGAGCCTGCCGGCATGGTCTCGCCCTTGAGCCATTCGCTCTTGCCACGCGCGCCGATGACCACCCCCGGATAGCGGGCGTCCGCGGCGGCGTTGCCGCCGAAGGGATCGCTCGTGCAGTCCTCGAGGCGTTCGTCGAGCCAGAGGCCGTGCTTGTCCGGTTCCTTTGCCTGACGGAAACAGGGTTCGTTGACGAGGCCGAGATAGCGCCAGCGGTTCCACCGACCATAGGCCTGTTTCGGAGGGGAAGAGATGAGCTTCAGGAGATCGAAGGAGCCAATCGCCGTGCGTGCCGCAAAATCCCAGAAACGGTCGTTGCCGCCGGTCCAGACGATCCAGGCGTTCTGACCGCGGATCGCAGCTTGGCGCACAACCTCGGGTTCGAGGCCGGTCGCCTTGGCGACTTGCCTGATCTCCGGCGGATAGTCGGCACCCGGCGCCGGCGGCAGGAGCAAGCCTTTGTCCATGGCGGCAAAGTAAGGCTCCGACGCCGCGCGAAAGTCGTTGCGGCTGAGGCCAGCGCGCTTGGCTTCGTCCTCGACGGTGCCGAACGCCGCTGCATCGGGTTCGACGAGCGCGCGCACGATCAGAACCGCGCCGACGACAGCCACCACGCCCAGCCCGACGACAGCCGTCACCGTATAGACCAAAAGGCGCTTGATTCGTTTCCTGAGCGTCATCGCTTGCCTCCCCGTTGCAGCGGTCAAAGCGTCTTGAGATAGGCGAGGAGGTCTTCCTTCGCCCTTGCAGGCAGGTCCGTGCCCCAGAGATGTCCCGTATTGCCGTTGCCCGGCTGCGCGGTGCCGTAGAGCGAGCCGTAGCGCTCGCCGTCCGTCCCGGCAGCGCTGACGAACCCGCCATTTGCCGGATCGATCAGATCATAGCCCCGATAGAACTGGCGCGGGCGCTGCGCCGGCGGATCGAGCAGCGCCTTCAACGTCGGAACGCTGCCGTTGTGCAGGTAGGGGCCGCGCAGCCAGAGTCCCCTGAGACCGGTGGCGACATATCCTTCGGTCTTGTGAAAGTTCACGAAGCCCCACTTGTAATCGGATTCATACTCCGCATAGCGCTGTCGCGCGGCCGGGGTCCACATGTCGAGGCGATGCCGATCGGTGCCAACTTCGACGATCGAAATCGGCGTGCGGTAGCGCGCACCGCCGGGCTCATGGCAAGTGGCGCACTCGGCCTGGTAGATCGCACGCCCTGCGTCGATTGCCGCCGGGTCGACGCGATACGGGTCGCCGATCGGCCGTGCGCTCGAGAACGGCGACGGCGGCGGTGGCTGCAGACGGATGAAGTCGCTCATCCGGCCGAGTGTCTGCTCTGTTCTCGGGAAGGACTTGTAGGTCATTCCGTCGCCGATCGCTCCCGAAAGCACAGTCTCGCGCAGATCCGTCTGTAGGCCGTCCCAATGGAGAGAGAAGCGGCGTTCGTTGGTCGCTTCAAGCGCGCCGAGCGACCACAAGGGCATCATGTCCGAGTTGCCGATGGTGCCGTCGTCGGGGAGACGGAGATTCTGGAATTTCACCGGGTTGAACGGGTCGATGCGTCCAGGTCCCCAATCGGGGCGGCTCTGCATCCAGGTAAATGTCCGGCCCTGCTCCTTAAGCGCCGCCCGCGTGGCAGGTATCAGAAGGAAACGATAGAGCGCGCGCTCCCAGAGCGGCATGTCATAGATCGCAGTGATCTCGGGCATGATCGCGTCGGCGGTAAAGCGCGGATCGGCGCCGGCGGCAATCAGGAAGCGGATATAGGCTTGCGGGTTGACGCGGCCCCCGGCCCCGGCAGTGACGAGCGTCGGCGGGTCGTATGCCGACAGCCGGTAGCTTCCCTGGTGACAGAACGCACAGTTCGGCGCCACGCGCGGGATGACGCCGAGCGTACTCATGGAAAGGCCGACCGGCACCGGCTCGCCCCGCGCCCAAAAGAGGCCAAAGGCGCTGTAGCCGTCCTTGTTTGCCGGCAGATGCTCGGGAAAGAGCTGCGGCAGCACGCGCCAGATCCAGTAGGGCAGACCTTGCGTCTCCTCGTTGCCGATCGAGCCGTGATTGAAGACCTGCGCGAGGTCGTTCGTCCTTGGCTGCGCCACAGGGCGGAATAGAAGCAGGTACGCCGCGGAAGCCACAGCAACGAGGGTGATCAGCACGCCCAGCAGAACCTTCCAGAAACGCCGCCGTCTCTGCCTCATATTCCCCTCCCGCTGGCTAGATCCTGCTCCAGGCTGACGATGCGCAGCAGGCATATGAGGGTGGCGATCCCGATCGAACCGTCGAGCAGCACGCCGGCCAGGAAACCGACCGGCTGCCCGAACGCAAAGACCGCAAGGAAGAAGAACACCGCCCCGAAGGTGCGCGACGGGAAGACCGCGAGCCAGGCGAAGATGCGATAGCGATCGATATCGAACGTCGCCGGGATGTAAAAGATCGACAGGATACCGAGCAGTAAGCCGGAGAAGCGCGGCCAAATCAGTTGCTGCGCCGGAACATCGAAAAGATCGAGGATCCAGTGCGGCCAGAAGACGAGCGGCACCACGAATGCGAAGTTCAGCAGGATGCCGATCCAGACGAGGATCGCGTGCCGTGTCTTCCACTTGGCGAGTGATTGAACGTGGATCATAGCGTTTTCATGTACTCGATGAGGGCGTCCTTGGCCGACGCGGGCAGATCGGTCCCGTAACGTGGGCCTTCGTGACCGGTATTGGCGTTTCCGGGACGGGACGTGTCATAGCGGAAGAGCGATCCGTCCGGCGCGGCCGCGTCCGTGCGATAACCGACCCGCCGGAGGTCGAGCTCGTCGCTGCCGCGGTACCAGACGGGGGGGCGCCGACTGCTCGGCTCGAGCAGATCGCGCAGCGTCGGGACCGAACCGTTATGAAGATAGGGAGAGCGCGCCCAGATGCCGTCGAGCGGATGGTTCGCGTAGCCTTCCGTCTTGTGGAACCGCTGGAAGCGCCAGGGATAGCCGGCATAGAGGAGGCTCTGCGCGGCGACGAAATTGTCGGTATAGGAAGCCCAACGGCCGGGGTCCGTGCCGATTTCCGCGAGCGGTTCCACCTTGCCGAGCCGCGGATAGCGGTTGGTGTCGTAGTCATATCCATTGGGCCCGCGCTGGCCGTGGCACTCGGCGCAATAGCGGGTGAAGAGATGCTCGCCTTCAGCGGCCTTGGTCCGGTCGATCTGGTCGGCGGCAGGAAACCTTGGCGGCTGCAGATCCCACATCCATCGCTCGATCCGCCCGATCGATCGCCTGTCGACCGTCACCGGCGTCACACCGGCGCCAAGTGCAGCGCTCAAGTTGCGCTCGGCCACCGAGTCGTTGTTGCCGTCCCAGTGGAGGTTCATGCCCTCGCGCGGGCGCTGCTGCCAAATCGCGGGATAGTCCGACGATCCGTTAAGCGCCGCACCGCTGATATTCTCGGGCCCCATCGGAAAATTGAACTGGATCGCCTTGTAGGGATTGAAGGTGTCCACCCGACCCGGCCCCCACGGCTCCTGGCGGGAGACGAAAGTGAGCCGCCTGCCGAGATCGAGAAAGGCATTCTTCACGCGCGGGAAGACGACGTGGCGATAGATGGCCCGTTCGAATACGTTCAGGTCGCCCCCGACTTCGTCGCCGTTGATCGCCGCGATCAAGGCGTCGGCGTTGAAACCCGGATCCCGCCCGACGTCGATCAGAAATGTGATCAACTCCTGCAGCCTGAGATTGTTGGAAGGTGCACCGGGTATCATGTGCCGTTCGCTCTTCCCCGGCAGGCGATAGGTGCCGACATGGCAGACCGAACAGTTCAGCCAGACCCGTTCCACGCCCGAAACGACGCGCCGCGACACGCCGATAGGAAGATCTGCATCCGGCGTCTGGTAGAGAAAGCCGAAGCGGCGATAGCCTTCGCCGCCAAGTCGGTCCTTGTACATGACCGGAAGCGCCTTGAAGACCCAGTATGGTGGGCCGGTGGCGACCTCGCTGCCGATCGATCCGTGCAGGAAGTGTTCCGTCTCGTTCTCGAACGCGAGCACGTACTGGTTGACGAACAGGAGGTAGTAGCCAATTCCCAGCACCAGCAGCGCCAGGATCAACAGCCTCCGGCGCCGCGCGCGCGACACCGCGACTTCTACCGGGGTCAGGCGATCGTCGTCACTGCTCATCTTGCAAGCTCCAGCGGTCGCCGCACGAAGGCGGCGGTTCAATGAAAGGCGGGCGGCTCGAATACGGACATGACCTCAGCGATCATCCGCTGGTGACGCTCTTCGAAGCTGTCGCCGTCGAAGCGGCTGGGTTCGTAGCAGCCGAGCGGATTTTCGAGGTCGTTGATGAGACACTTGTTGCAATAGGTGCATTCGCGCCTGGGCTCGGGACCGTTTTCCCGGGCAAGGATCTTCGGCAGGTCGTTGTTCGCGATCAACGGCCGGGCCATGCTGACGGCGTCGCAGGCGCCCGAACGGATCGCTCCGGCGATCTTGTCGGCGTGCTGAAATCCGCCGGTACAGAGCACCTTGATGCTCGGATCTATGTCGGCAATGGCGTCGGCGATCGCACGCGCATAGTCGAGATTGATGCCCTCGATGACCTTTCCGCGCCGCCATCGCCACCAATGCCGGAAGAGACGCGAACCCAAGGGATTGGTGAAGATCGCGTAGTTGAACCGTGTCCGCGTGCCCTGCGAGATCATCCCGTCGTAGCAGCGCTCCAGGTCGCGCATCGGCAGGTCGCCCGGCGGATTTCGGGGATGCGGGAAGGTCGAGCCGCTGGAGACATGAAATGCGTCAACGCCCTTGCCGCCGTCCAGCAGAAGCGTACAGATCTTGATCGTTTCATCGAGGGTATTGCCCTTGGGGATCCAGGGGTAAAGCCAGTCATTATGGTCAACGCCGTTGATCTTCATCTGCAGATGGAAATCCTGCCCCACCTCCCGGCGGATGGCGCGAACGATCTCCAGCACGAATCTGGCGCGGCCCTCCCAATTGCCACCATATTCGTCGGTGCGATCATTGATGCCCGAACTCAGGAATTGGGTGATCAGGTAGCCGTTGGCGCCGTGCAGTTCGACACCGTCGAGGCCGGCCTCGCGCGCCCTGCGCGCGCCCTGGGCGAATTGCTCGATGACTTCCGCGATTTCCGGCTTCGTCATCGCCTGTGACAGCAGGCCGTGGAAATAGTCGCTCTTGCTCGTCGAACTCAGCCCCTTGTTGTAGAGGTTCTCGACCCCGCCGAAATCCTGCTGCCGTCCCGAGTGACTGAGTTGCATGATGAAGCGGCAGTCGTGCGCGTGCACGCGCTCGCCGACGGCCCGCCAGAACGGAATCTTGTTGTCATTATCGATCATCGCGTAGCGCACGAGGATCCGGCCCCGAACGGCAACCGGGGTGAAGGAGGAGATGATGCAGCCCACGCCTCCGCGCGCGAACTTTTCCTCCCAGTTCAGCCGCGCGTTGCCGCCATGTCCGTTGTACTCGTCGAACATGCCGGAAATATTGGAACGAAACAGCCTGTTCTTGACTTCGAGCGCGCGAAACTTCAGCGGCCTGAAGATGACGCTCGCGTTATCCTCGTGGCTATACTCACCGTCCGGATACATTGTCTATCCCCCGCCCGGGTTTAGTTAAAGCACAAAGTACTACTCTGACCCCAAAGGGAGCTCGCACCAGAAGAAAGACTACGGAACGCGCTATTTCTCCGCACGGTATTACACTTTAACGTGCAAATCAATGCATAATTTCTCACTTCAAAGGCAACGTTAAAATAATCGTACTTATTAATTCTTCTCTGTGTGTTTTTCACTTAATTTATAGGGGTATTACTGCTTTGAATTACGAAATAATCTGTAGCATCGTGTGAAATTCTGGGGCGACGGGCATAAGAAAGAACATACTGCATCTCTCTTGGTTCTGTCGGTCAGCGACACGGCCCACACTTCCAGTCAATCCCTACAGAGAGAAAGACTTTGGATGAACAGTAGCCAAAGGAAGACCGCACTCGTTACTGGCGCCTCCTCCGGGATGGGTAAGGAAATCGCCAAGCGCCTGATTTCGGAAGGCTATCAAGTCTATGCGGCCGCACGCCAGATGGAGAGAATGCAAGATCTGGCAAGCCTCGGAGCGACGCCGCTACGCATGGATCTCTCCAGGGATGACGAGATCAGAGATGCGGTCGGGATCATTCTCAAAGAAGCCGAGGGCGTCGACGTCCTGGTGAACAATGCCGGTTTCGGCCTTTACGGCCCAATCGAAGAGATCGGTATCGAAGAGGCTCGCTACCAATTTGAGGTCAATCTCTTTGGCACCGCCCGCCTGACGCAGCTTCTGCTGCCAGCAATGAGAAGAAACGGGTCCGGGACGATCGTCAACATTACCTCCATGGGTGGCAAGATCTACACCCTGCTGGGAGGATGGTATCACGCCACAAAGCATGCCCTAGAAGGGTGGTCGGACTGCCTGAGACTTGAACTCGCTCCGTTTGGCATCAAGGTTGTGATCATCGAGCCTGGCCTGATTGAGACGGGCTTCGGCGAAGTGATGGTGGAAGGTCTCGTGAAAAGATCTGGCAATGGGCCTTATGCCAGGTTCGCAGACGACGTCGCCAGGTCCACAAAGGAGGCCTATGGACACGGTCGCGGCACCGATCCGAGCGTGGTCGCCGATGTCGTGTCGAAGGCCATCAAGGCGCGAAAGCCGCGCACGCGCTATGCCGTCGGAAAATATGCCCGACTGATGATCATGTTACGAAAATGGCTGGGAGATCGCTTGTTTGATCGGATCGTCATGAGTCTCATGCGGTAGGACCTCCGTCCACCACAGCCGGCGACGAGGACAGCAACAAGGAAGGCCACTTAGAAGTTCGAAGTGTCCCGAGGGTTGCACTCTGCGATCTTTTTAGCACAGAACGAGAACAAGCACTGTACCCGCGGATCATCGGGGCGTCGAATCGGCGAAAGGGGCAGCGGTGTTGCGCTGCAACCTCATCTTGAGCGACTTACAATTCGTTCATCTCGGAGATATCAAGGTTGCCGGAGCATGTTGCACGTTTTAGTGTGGACCTTTTAAGGCAATGAGATCGAAGAGCTTGGGATCGGTTAAACGCGCCTGCCTTACATTCGTCACGTTGGCGGCCTGCGTGGGTGTAAGCGTCAGTTTATGCCCGGCCCATTCTCAAACGATTGCGGGCCATGCGATTGGCGAAGACGGTTCCAAACTGGAAGCTGACCAACGAGCGTCGCCAAACCTCACGACCGAATACACAACCGTCGAGCTCTCGATCCCCAATGGTATCGATGTGACCGCCACTTACCAAAACGGTTCAAATAAAATCATCCGAATTGAAGCCACCCCACGGCTTCCCGAGCCCGGAGCCTCCGGGCAGTTCGGGAATTTCGTGTTCGGAAAAACAAGTCTTTCTGAGATACGTTCTCGTTTCGGCAGCAAGGGATTGCTGTTCACTGGCGTCGCCCCCGCAACGGCTACACCGGATGGTGGCGTGACTATTGTCAGCTCTTACGAGGTCCAGGGAACAAACATCATTGCCTCATTCGTCTCCAAAATATCCGCAGCGTCCCTGGGCGACTTGAACCGGCGGTTTGGTGAAGACATGTACGGGCATATCGAAAGTGTGGCGATGCTGGAATCGACAGTAGTCGCAGACATCGACTATTTGAAGCTTACACGGGGGCACGAGCTCGTCTACGACGTAGGATACGCACCAATCGTGTGGGAAGATGCAATGTCCCCAGTCGGCGTGGCACGGGGAATTTCGCTTGCGCGCATCTCACCGTCACAACTTCCGGCGCATCGCATCTACAAGGGACCGATCAACGCCCCCTATTTCACGGATGCCTCAGCACGGAACTTTCAAACTCGCATCGCGGAAGGCATGGCCGGCGGCCCGGTCTTCGCCGGCGAGTATGCAGTGATCCAAGTGGGCTGTGGCACTGGATGCTCCATCGCCTATGTTGCGAGCGTCAGGACCGGCGAGGTGTCGCGCATTCCCATCGATGACGAGGCAGCCCAGTATCTTGACCTTAAATATCAGATCGACAGTCGGCTTTTGGTCACGCAGTCAGCGAGAGGTGAGGCTCTCAAATGCCATATGCAGTTCTTGACCATGGATGACGGTGAATGGATCTCCTTGCTGGAGCGCGACATCGGACCCACGGAGTCTTGCTACAATTCAATCGCCCAAAATCTTCGAAACTGACCACAAGGCGCGCCCCAATGCACCCTGCAGATTACGAGAGAATTCTGACAATCGAACCCGAACTGCGTCCTTGGTTGGCGGATGCCGCTGCTCGGTTTCGCTATCTCCATCCGAATGTCCATCTGAGCATGAGCGAGCAGTCGGTGACACTGGTGACCTCCGGCGACCAAATGGCAGCAGTCGTTCAGGATTTCATGTTCTGCCTCTACCGGCAGAAGATCTACAGCGAAACGTTGCCGCTTCGGACGATGCTGATCGAAGGAGTGACGGGATTTGCCGGTCGTTCCGCTTAAATTCCGGCCGCATCAAGATGGCCACTTTCTCTTTGCCGACGACGCAGGCGGATACTTCAAATCCGACCAGGCCTTCTTGCGTCGCTACGCGCACGATCGATTGACATCTGGTGATCTCGAATTCCTGAAGGGGAACGGCCACGCCTACGACGCTGTCGGTGATCTCGCATATTCCGGTTTCGAACACCGTTTTGCTGAACGGCTCTATCTGCCGCGCGAGATGGATTATGTCATCTTGGTTCCCACTCTCAGATGTAATCTGGCCTGCGGCTATTGCCAGGTTTCGCGTGTCAACGAAGCCACACGAGGCTTCGATTGGGACGACACCACAGTAGAAGCGGTTATCGGATTTCTCGACTCCCTCTCGGCCAGGAAAATCAAGGTCGAGTTCCAGGGAGGCGAGCCTCTTTTGCGTCTCGACGTCATCACAAGAATTCGTGATTTCTGCAGGCAACGATTTGATGCCTGCGAGATCGTAGTCTGTACAAATCTGCAGGAGGTCAGCGACGCAGCCTGGCACGTGCTCGGAGGGGACGGTATCTTTGTCAGCACGTCCTTGGACGGCAATCGCATTACGCATGAAAAGCAGCGGACAATCACGCCAGGCAAGACGGACCAATTCTTCTCAAATCTTGATCTCGCGGTGAGCCGGTTGGGATCGGAAAAGGTATCCGCCCTCCCAACGATCGACCCGCACAATGCGCCCTCGCCGCAAGAGGTCATCGAGACCTTTCTCAACTATGATATTCGATCCATCTACCTGCGGCCCATAAACTACCAAGGCTTTGCGAGAAAGAAGTTCGACGCTCGCGGAAGCGCCGAACTCTGGAACAAATATCACGCCTCCTTCATCGACGCGCTCGTTGAGCACAACTGGTCCTCTGAGATCCCCGTCGAAGAATACTACTTCGTCCACTGCCTGCGACGGGTGTTAAGGTCCGGTCACAACGGCCACGTCGATCTTCGCAATCCCAACATCGTCGGGCACAGCTATGTCGTGATCGACTATGACGGCAAGATATACCCGACAGATGAAGCAAGGATGGTCACTCGCGTCGGTCAATTCGATCTGTCCATGGGAGATGTCTTCAGCGGAATCTCGGCAGAGACGATCAATCGCCTCAATGCGGAAGCGCTCAACAACTTCCATCCTGACTGCGTGCACTGTCCCTATCAAGCCTTCTGCGGGGTTGATCTGGTCGATGACATTTCACGATATGGGCGGATCGATATGCCGAAGCATATGACCGACTTCTGTCAGCGCCATACCTCAATCTTCGACAGGATTTTTGCGATGATCTATTCGGACGATCCAAAGATCAAAAAGACGCTGGCGCTTTGGGCCGGCACACCTCACTTCGATCCGCTTCTTGCCAAGGTTCATCGATGATCAACCTCCGCCTGAAGATCGACCCGTTACCGATCGACGAGCCCTTGATCGTCCGCCTGCAAGGACCGGGGTTGCCTGCGCGGTCACATCATGACGCGGTATTAGCCGAGGTCGGGCCAGATCGCCGCGAATACGACCTCAATGGATTCTCCTTCGGCGTGTATGCGGGTTCCGATGAGGTTATCGACGGCGACGTTTTGATGATGATGCCAGGCGAAACAACGGCGCACCGCCTCATCCGCGCCGGTTCGGCGCACAATACGCTTCTGGTAACCGAGCAGTGCGACCAGCTGTGCGTGATGTGCTCGCAGCCTCCCAAGAAGTATCACGCGGATCTCTTCGAGCAGTTCACCGTCGCGGCGTCGCTTGCCCCGCACGGCGCAATGATTGGAGTTTCGGGCGGCGAGCCCTTGCTTCATAAGGAGCGGCTCTTTTGCATGCTTGAGGAGGTGAAGGCGCGGCGCCCCGACGTCGGCTTTCATATCTTGACCAACGCTCAGCATTTTTCCCGAGCAGACCTAACTCGACTGCAGCAGCTCGATCACGCACGCGTGCTCTGGGGCGTTCCGCTCTATTCAGCCACGCCTGAGAACCATGACCGGATTGTGGGCAAGCCGGGCGCATTCGCCAAGCTCGAGCATGGACTTTCGATACTGATGCGTGCGGGGGCTTCCCTCGAGCTTCGAACGGTGGTCATGCAACAGAACTGGCAGGATCTTCCGGCCTTGGCTGACTACGTCTCCACCCGTCTCAGCTTTTTGACGGTCTGGGCCATCATGCAACTGGAGCGCATCGGCTATGCTCGGATGAACTGGAAGGAGACGTTTCGAGACACATCCCGCAATTTCGACCAGATCGCTCGGGCGGTCGACATCGTAACGGCACGCGGTCTCAAGGCATTACTCTACAATTTTCCGCTGTGTTCAGTGCCCCCTGCTTATCAGGATTATGCCCCCTCAACCATCTCGGACTGGAAGAGAAAGTACCTGGACTTCTGTTTGAATTGTCGCGCCAAGAAAACTTGTGGTGGTTTTTTTCAATGGTATAGTCATCCAGAGGGGTTTGCATCTCTGGGGCCGTTATGAAATCTCGCCTGTTTATGATCCCGTCACTTCTGGTGGCGGGTTTTTTGCCATCGAAATCTGATGCGATGCCGTTCGGCGAGATAATTTCGAAGAAAGATCCCGGGACTTCTGTGTTGGAGAGCCTCAGGCTGAAGCACGTTTTTACGCTCGCCGGGCATAGATCGCATAGCTCGCACCGCTCACACAGTTCACATTCAAGCCATCGATCGAGCAGCGGCGGCGGCTACACGTACAGACGTCCGCCAGTGTATTCGCCACCGACCACGGTCTATACGGCACCCTCGACGGTCTACACAGCGCCCTCTGGTTCATTTGCTACCCAGCCGACCGTCTCAGCGACTCCTGCCTACCCGGTCACTTCTGATCCGGTGACAGCCGCTCCCCTCAAGACTCTTCCGGGAAATACCGCGAAATTCAAGCGCATCGTTATGCAGGTTCAGACCGCCCTCACAGCCTATGGTTACTATGAAGGCTTGATCGATGGGCAAGTCGGCCCCGCCTGCAAGAAGGCGCTCGTCGCGATGCAGACCGACTACAATCTCAAGGTCACCGGAACAATCACGCCGGATGTGCTCAACACTTTCGGCATCGTCGCGAACTAATTGATCCACCAATTCCAACGACTTTTGAAAGAACAGACCATGGCCAATCCATTTGAGCAGCAACCCTTCGAAGGTGCCGAGTTCGTTGATAATCCGGAACCGCGGTGCCCCTGCCTTTTGCTCCTTGACGTCTCAGGTTCGATGCGAGGAGCACCACTGAAGGAGTTGAATGAAGGACTCGTCCAATTCAGGGACGAGCTCTACGCGGACTCCCTGGCTGCCAAGAGGGTTGAAGTTGGCATTGTAACATTCGGGCCGGTCTCGGTGGCCAACGACTTCCAAGGCGTTCATCACTGGAACCCGTCTGAGCTTTCGTCGCAAGGCGACACTCCGATGGGCCGCGCGATCGAAACCGGGCTTGAGATGCTCCGGCAGAGAAAGGACTCCTACAAGCAGAACGGGATTTCGTATTATCGGCCCTGGGTCTTCCTCATCACGGATGGCGCGCCAACGGATGCATGGCACGCCGCTGCCACAGCAGTGAAGGCGGGCGAAGCCGAGAAGGCATTTTCGTTCTTTGCCGTCGGTGTGCAAGGCGCCAACATGGAAATCCTGTCGCAGATCTCGGTTCGGCAGCCGTTGGCGCTGAAGGAACTGCGCTTTCGCGATCTGTTTTCCTGGCTTTCAAGCTCTCTTGGCTCGGTATCCCATTCGAATCCGGGAGATGCGGTTCCGCTCGCCAATCCGGCTACTCCGGACGGATGGGCATCGATTGCATGACCAAAAGCTGGCGATGGGCAGGCGCGCGGTCCATTGGCACTTCGCATGTGAGGACCGACACCGCGTGCCAGGACTTCGCGGGCGCAAAGCTTTTTATTCGGCCAGAAGGTCCGATTATGACCGCCGTCGTTTCGGACGGGGCCGGCAGTGCGTCACACGCAGAAGCCGGATCCAAACTCGTATGTCTTTCGTTTTTTCGGGCGTGCCGAGACTTTCTGGCTGCGAAGCCTCTTGAAGAACTGGTCGAAGAAGACGTTTGGAACTGGCTCGATGAGATCCGCGAGGCCGTAAACGCCAGGGCGAACTCCATGGCGCTGCGGCCTCGGGACTTCGCGTCGACCTTGGTCGCTGTACTCGCAGGTCCACAAACGTCGATCGTGATCCATGTCGGCGATGGCGCGGCGGTGTGGAAGAAGCTGGGATCGGACGAATGGGAGGTGCCTTCTTGGCCCTATCATGGTGAATACGCATCGACGACAGCATTTGTGACCGACGATCCACAACCGAAGCTCAGCTACCTCCGGATAGACGAGGCCATTGACGAGTTCGCGCTGTTTTCAGACGGCATCGAACGCCTTGTGCTTGAACAAGCTACCAGATCGGCGCATGCGCCGTTTTTTAATCGGATGCTGGCGCCCCTGAAAGGTTCACTCGTCGAGGGCCCGGACAAGGATCTCTCCGCCGCATTGAAAGACTATCTCGATAGTCCGAGCGTGTGCGAGCGCACCGACGACGACAAATCGCTCATCCTTGGCGTCAGGACATGACAGTCGTCGTCTCATCCGATGGTCGGCGGTTGACGCTGGGCGGCCTCCTCGCGAAAGGTGGAGAGGGTGCTGTCCACCACATCGTCGAAGCTCCCGACCTCGTCGCGAAGATTTATCTTCGCGGGAAGGCCGGCGACCGGCGAGAAAAGGTCGAGGCGATGGTTTCGGCCCATCTGCATATGAACACGTCGTTCGTCGCATTTCCGGTCGACATCCTGAAATCGCAGCGCGGTGATTTCCTGGGCTTCACAATGAAGAAGGTGAACGGGTTCAAGAGCGTTCACGATCTCTATGGGCCGGCCAGTCGCAAGACCGAGTTTCCCACCGCCGACGCGAACTTTCTCGTCAGAGCCGCCATTAACCTGGCGCGAGCGATCGCAAGTGTGCACGCGACCGGATGTGTGATCGGTGATATCAACCATTCCGGCGTCCTCGTGTCTGAGAAGGCGCTGGTCACGCTCATCGACAGCGACTCGTTTCAATTCCGTTCGCAATCAAAACTCTACCGATGTTTGGTCGGTGTTCCGGAATACACTCCGCCAGAGCTTCAGGGCGCTCTGCTCGACAAAACGGATCGCATGCCCAACCATGACAACTTCGGGCTGGCGGTCCTGCTCTTCCAGTTGCTGTTTCTCGGACGGCACCCTTTCGCCGGTCGATATCGCGGCAAGGGGGATATGGATATTCGGAAGGCGATTGGAGAAGGTCGTTTCGCCTATAGCGAGCGCCGCGCGGAAACACTGATGGAACCGCCGCCCTTTGTGCCCGCACTTGACGATTTTGGAAAGGACTTGGGCCGGGCATTCGAAGCGGCCTTCCGATTGCCCGCTAAACAACCAAATGGCCGCCCGCTCGCGTCGGAATGGGTGACCCTGCTCACGTCGGTCGAGGCTGGCCTTAAGACATGCGCCGCCGACAGGGCCCATTCGTACCCAGGTAGCCTCCCTTCCTGCCCCTGGTGCTCGATCGAACGGTCGATGGGGCGTTCGTTGTTCGTCGCGCAGTACTCGCCCACTGCCGCGATTATGGATATCGGCCAGCTCCTAACGGCGATCCGTGGCATACCGGCACCTGGGAAGCCTCCAGAGCCGGAGGCGATTGTAGAGCCACTCTTGAATCTGACCGTGTCCGAGGCCGGTCAGCAAGCCCGCTCCGAAAGGACGGTCACCGCTGTAGCGGGCATTGTTGCGATGATTATCGGTTTCTACCTGATGACCTCCGTTCAGGGCTTTTGGGGGGCTGCGCTTATCGCCGGCGCTGGCTTCATGACCCTTCGATCTCTGGATTTAACGCGAACATTTGCCGCCGACCACGCCAGCGCCCAGTCCGCTTGGGACTCAGAGCGGAAGATGTGGATGGCTCATGCCGGACCCGGGAAGTTCGAGGAAAGAAGAAACCACTATTTCAGCGTCGCAACAGCTCACTCGGAGCTGCCTGCGCAGGAGCAAGCAAAACTGAAGGCGCTTGAGCAAAGGAAGCGTCAACTTCAGATGCAGAAACACATGGAATCGCATCTGATCGAGCGAGCGAAGATCCCCCGAATAGGCGCCGGCCGGAAGGCGACGCTGGCATCCTTTGGCTTCGAAGATGCCTGGGACGTCATGCAGCGCCCTGTCACCAATGTCCCCGGCTTCGGACCGTCGCTCGCTACGGACATCATGGGGTGGGCGCGCTCGATCGAGCGCAAGTTCGTTTTCAACAATGCTATTCCGACGGATCCGCAGGCGATTCAACAAATCAAAACCGAAATCGAAAAAAAACGCACCGAGCTTGAAAGGGAACTCCATCGAGCCCCTGAGGAGCTTCGCCGTTTGGCAGATGATGCGCGCACGCTCGTAAAGTCACCGCCTCAAGCGCTGATCGAAGCCTACCAACGGCTAAAGCAGCTCAAGGTTGACATGGGTACAATCTGATCGATGTCGGCCTCCTACCAAAATTTCTGGATCATTGTGGGGATGACGGTCTCGGCAACCGTGCTTGCGAATATGTCGGCAAAGCCTGAGCGCACTGCCTCATCTTCCATCGAGGTCAGCCGTCGCGAACCAACCCGACCGCCGAACAGAATGGCAAGCCAAACATCGACTTCATCTGGAACGCCAGAGACAAATGGTGGCAATGTTGAAAGAGGAAAGGCAAGTCAAACCACCTCCAGTGGGCTGGTCGAACGGCAATTCAAAGACATAAACAGTGAGTTCAAGGCGTCATTCGACGCTGCTGCTCAGATCGCGCTCGCTACACCTCCAGCTTCGTCGGCCGACCACGTCGAACAACCCGGTCCAGATATCCCTGTGCCATCGTTGCAGATGAGGGAGATACAATCAGACCCGAAGATCTTCGATGTGGAGGCGCAAACGTCTCCGAGCAATGATCCCAGTCCGACGGGCCTTGGTACGGGCGTTACGACCACGAACCTGAACATGCGTGAAGGCCCTGCTGCAAACTACCTTCTGGTCGACGTCCTGGCGACCGGCATTACACTCGTCATTCTCGAACAAGAGAATGGTTGGCTGCATGTGCGCGATGGGTCTGGCCGGCAGGGCTGGGTCAATGGGAGCTACGTTTCGCGAACCGCGAATTAGCGTTGCTCTGTGAAATATCGCCTGGTCTAAGTTTTCGTACTGGAAGATCCCGCGCTGGTTGCTTTGGAGCACGTGGGTGCGCTATCCGCACCACGGGCGTGGCGTCGGTGGGCAACTGGTGTCGCCGCACACAAACGGGACCGCCAGCCCTTCGGAGATCAGGATGTCGCCGACATCACGACCGTCGATCGTAAGCGTTCCGCAACTCCGACCGTGATTGCATTTTTCCGTGCCTTCCGTACCGGGTTTGCAGGAGCAGGCAACCCTGGTCACTGTCGGCGTGCCGGACGCAACGAGCTGTCTCAGGCGCTCGCTCGCCTGGTTTCCAAGCGCCGCTTCACGCGAACACTCAGGCTCGAACTTTTCCGGCGTATTGAAGCCGACAAGTCGCACGCGCGTACCGTCACCCATTCGAATCGTGTCGCCGTCGGTAACCGTGAATGATTGGGTTTGGAGCCCGGCAGATGGTGCTACCTTTTGAAAGGAACCGGAACCGGACTTCGGCAGCCAGTCCGTTACCGCCTGACCCCCAAAGAGTACAATCATCATCAGCAACAACGTGAAAAACTTGATTTCTCTGTAACTCGAACGGCGACCGGTTCTTTGCCAGTGGTGCCGCAAATAAGTTTGCGATCCTCGCTTCGCGGTCATGGGTTTGATGAACGAGAGATCGGCATCGCCCGGAAGCCTTGTCAGCTTCCTGAGCGTCGTCATCTGCTTCTCGCTCAGTCGCGTACGCGTCCCGTAACGCTCAATCCTCTGGCGCATGTCCATGAGAAACTGGCGCTGCCATGCGGTCGTCCGCCCCTCCCGCAGGACGTCATCAATGCGACTGCGAAAATACGTAACCTCGATTTCGCTCAGCAAAGTTGCCTCCAACGCGAAGCGCATCCTGTTTGGTCCGTGTAAATGCGCCGCTTTCGTCGGCCCTCAGACAAGTACCCGGTAACCTATCAATCTTTCTGGGTCCTGAAACTTCAAATTTAGTAGCGACTCCAGTCCCTCGCCTTGAAGGGATCTGAACCCTCGACCCGGTAAAACACGCTCCGTAGCTGGGTCTTTAAGACGTCTGATTGCATTCTGTTTTTTCGCTTTTATGCAACGGTTGCACAGACGATCGTTTATGCAACGACGCGCCGGTCCGATCGTTGCGAATTTTCAAAGGTAATCAGCAATGGACTATGCCGCTCTTCTCGGTGTTTTCGGGAACATCGCCGCAATCCTCACGGGGCTGTGTGCGGTGACGGTCTATGGCCACTTTCTATGGGAGCGCCGCCAAAAACGCTTACGACTTGAAAACCACCTGCGGGAGGAAACCGGCTTCGGCTATTCAAGCCAGCGGACCCTTCTGGATTTGATCGCTGCATTGGGCATGTCCGAGGCAGAGATCTTGGACGCTGCCGCTCGGAGCAAGGTCATTCGACGCGGGGTCGCTGCGGACGGTACAGGACAGCCAGTCCGTATCGTTCTCGAGTACGATACAGGCGAATCTGGGGAGGACATTTCTATGCGACCTGGCCGGGCGCAGTTCTAGTTAGCGTGTTCCCGAATGCCTAGCCAAAACTACTCAAGTTTATCCAGCCATGCAGCACAGGCGCGTATGTCTATCATAGGATCGGGGGCGGGCTGTCGCGTGAAATCCAGCAGGGAGATCACTCCCGATACACAAGCATCGGGCGTGAATGCCAGTTGTGCTCCAAAAGGCCTGCTTCAGCCGAAGCGCCTCCGGGTCATAGACCCGGCCAAACGGTTGTCGAGGAAAGCGGCGAGGGCGACCTCTTCCTGCCGAACGAAGCCCGTTTGGGGGAGCTTTCCTGAGGCGAGCAGATCGAGAACCGTGGTGATGCCCGCTGCTGTCGTGATCTGGATGGCACTCATTTTCTTGCCCGCGACGACTCCCGCATAGACCTTGTTGGCATAGGTCTCCTGCAGATAGCGACCGTCGTTCCAGCCGCAGACGGTGACGAAGATCACGACGACATCCTGGATGGTGGACGGCAGGTTTCAAACAGATCCTTCAGCACCTCGCGGCGGTTCTTGAGGTTCAGGTCATTCAACAGCGCCTTGATGATGGCTTGATGGCCAGGATACCGGATGGTCCGATAATTCATCGTGCGCGCACGCGGCCTTCAAGCGTTTTTGCAAGCGTGCCGAGACCGCTCGACGTGTGAACGCTTCATAGGTGACGCCATCGAGAGAGAATTCCTCACGTTCTTCCATCGCGGGAACCGTGATCAACTTGCCTTCGACAATTGCCTCGCATGGCTCGATGTACTCGTTTATGAGCCCATCGGTGCTCCAGGTCAGGTTATAGTTCAAGGCGTTTGAGGGGTACTGTGGCAGAGCTCCGACCCGCATACGAACGCTGTCCAGCGTGTCGAAGCGTCTGGAAAGATCGTTGGCAACGATCGAGATGAAGCCGGGCGCCAGGCCGCACTGGGGAATGAAGGCTGCGTTGGCCCCCTTCGACAATTCCTCGACCTTCTTGGTCCTGGCGACATCTTCCGTGAGGTCCAAGTAATGGACCGGGGCCTCGAGAGCTGCGGCGGCGACCTGGCCTGTGAGATTGAACGGTGCTGCTGACAGGACTGCAAACTTGCCGCGGAGCAGATCGACGAGCGCCTCCTTTTCGCCAATTTCGATCACCGCGCCCGATATCACCGGATGCCTGTCCAACTTTGCCAACTGCGTCTCGTCACGATCCGTTACGGTCACGGTGTAATCGCCCGTTTTCGGCAAGCATCAGGGCGATCGCACCACCGACTTTCCAGCCCCGATTACGACTACGTCCTTCATACACTTCCCCCTTGGTTTGCAAGATTTTTGCAAATCTACGAGAACCGTAATCGGTTCACAGTGGTGGCCTGGCGGGAGGGTAGACGCCGGAGGAGCTGCTGAACCGCGTGGAAGTTTGGTGCAATGAGGAGGTTCAAATGCAAAGTCTTTGATAACGGTCGCAGATCAAATACTTGAGCGATTTCGGATCATCATTCCGCAGCAACGGCCGCGCGCCGAAATTATGGGGCATCCCGTGGTCCATGTGGACGATCTGCGCTCGATGACCAAAGGGGCAAACAGATCGCCGGAGTTAAGTCCGATCAGTGTTCTAGAATCTTGCTATTTCTGAAGGGCTGCAGAGACGTCGATGTAAACGACCGCCAGAATGGATTTGTGGATTGAAACCTGCAGGGCCTCCTTTCCGGGACGCATGACAAGAATGACGGTTTCCTTCGGCGGGCAGTCAGGCAGCGAGCAGGCCAGCTCGTTGACCGAAACGACGTCGTCATCAGTCAAGTCCAGGACTTCGCGCACCCACTGCTTGATCGTCCGCGCGCTATCGATGACATTTGGGTTGTTGCGGGCGAACGGGTTCGCAAAAGCACTCCTCATGACTGCTCCCTCTCGTGTTTCCGGGGTATAAGAACCTCAAACAGTTTGCGTATCTCTTCGTGCGGCATGTTCCGCCCGATGAGGACGATGCGGCTCTGACGGTCTTCGCCGGGCCATCGATCGAGGCGATGAAGCGGATAGAGCCGGTGTTGCACGGCGTGTGCGATGACCGGCCTTTCCGGATCATCAGTCGTTGCGAAGATGCCTTTGAGCCGCAAAAGCCCGGAGCTTATATTGCTGGTCACCAACTCCAAAAATGTGATGACGGCGCGAGGATCAAGCGGTTGATCATGTACGAGGCTTAGCGCTTCGATCTCAGATCCATGGCGGTTTGGATCATGCAGATGATCGTCATGCCGGACTAAACCTTCCATGGCAAGCCAGCCTTGCACGTCTTCGGCCTTGTCCTGAATAGAATAAGCCTGTGTACTGATGAGATCGTCAAAACGGAAATCAGGCGCCTGCTTGTCATGAAAACGCGCCGTAGGGCTGAGCCTCCTCAACTCGTCCGTCCAAGGCAACCGCTCTTCTGCGATATCGGTCTTGGTCAGGATTATGTGATCTGCAAAGGCGAGCTGCTTCCAGCCCTCGATGAAGGAACCGAGCGCTTCTCGGCCTGCAATGACATCAAAGGTCGTAATGACGTTGGAGAGATAGAAGTGCCGCGCTACGACATGATCTCGCAATCCCATTGCGGGTGCACCACCGGGAACGAGACTGTTGATGATGGGAGCCGGATCGGCGAGGCCTGTGGTCTCGATCAGGACCCTCGAAACAACAGGGAACTCGCCTCTGTCAAAGGCCCCATGCAGCTCGAACAGCGAGGCGCGGATATCGCTCGTAGCCGTGCAACAGATGCATCCGGTTGTCGTGCGGAAGTAGCGTTCGGACCCGGCTTGTACAAGGTCGTGATCAACAGGGATTGTGCCGAACTCGTTGACGATCACGGCCGTGTTCCTCATGCGCGGGTTCACCAGCAAGTCGTTCAGCAAAGTGGTCTTGCCCGATCCGAGAAAGCCGGTCAGCAGCGTTGCAGGAACGGGCGGGTAAAGCTCTTTCACTGTCATTCCTGCCTCTTCGATCCTCTGCTTTCGCAAACGTTTGAGCAGTTCGGTGATCATTGCTGACCAATCCTTGTTGGCTATCCGTCGCATCAAAAGGGGCTCGCGCTCGCGCGCGTGAGCCCCATCCACTCAGCTACCCTGGATGGCAGATTTCAACGTGTCGACGTTATGGCGGATCATGTCGATGTAGGTCGAAGAAGGTCCCTCTTCGCCGGAGAGTGCATCCGAGTAGAGGGTGCCGCCGACCACCAGACCCGTTTCTGCGGCGATCTGTTCGATCAGCCTCGGATTGGTGATGTTTTCAAGGAAGATTGCCGAGGCCTTATCTTCCTTGACCTGATCGATGAGCTTTGCGACGTCGGCCGCCGAAGCATCCGCCTCGGTCGAGATGCCTTCCGGCGCGATGAATTTCAGTCCGTAGTCCCGCTCAAAATAACCGAATGCGTCATGCGAGGTGATGATCGTCCGCTTGTCAGCTGGAATCGATTCGATCGAAGCTTTCACGTCCTCGTCGAGCTCGGCGAGCGCCGCAATGTAGGCTTGGGAATTAGCCGTGTAGGTCGCGCAACCTGCTTTGTCAGCTTCACAGAAAGCGTCTGCGATATTTTTCACGTAGATCTCGGCGTTCTTGACGGACTGCCACGCATGCGGGTCGAATTCGCCATGGTGGTGATGCCCTCCGTGGCCATGACCATGATCGTCACCGTGCGCGCCATCCTCATCCTTCTCGCCCGCGTGGTCTTCTTCGCTGGTCTTCAGCGGCTCGATCCCGTTGCTGACTTCGACAAGCGACGCCTTTGTGCCGCTCGTGTCGACCAGCCGCGACATAAAGCCCTCGAACTGCAGGCCGTTGACCAGGACAACATCCGCCTGTTCGATCGAGACGGCATCAGTGGGGCGGGGCTCGTAGACATGCGCATCGCCATCAGGGCCGACGATCGTCTTCACCTGGACACGGTCACCACCGACATTCCTTGCAAAATCGCCAATGATCGAGAAGCTGGCGACGACGTTCAAGTCGGCCGCCAATGCCGTTGTGGCGAAACCGGCGCAAAGTGTGAGAAGACTGGTACTGGTTGCTACGCGCAATGTCCTGAGCATCGAAAACTCCTTCTGTTGGTCAGGCAGTTTTGTGGCGCCGCGAAGAGAAGGCGTTGCGCAAAACGCCCCTTCGTCCGGCGACAGTGGAAAGGATGTAGATGGCGCCGGCCGACAGGATGATCGCAGGTCCCGAGGGCAGCGAGGCGTGATAGGACAGAAGCAATCCAGCGAGCGAGGACGCTGCAGCTATCGCGATAGCGATGAAGCACATCGGCGGAACCTGGTTGGTCCAAAACCGGGCCGCGGCCGCCGGAAGCATCATCAATCCGACCGAGAGCAGGGTACCAAGGGCCTGAAACCCGCCCACGAGATTGAGGACGACGAGTGTCAAGAACAGAAAATGGACGGGGGCACCGATGCGGCTGACGGACCGGAGGAAGAGCGGGTCCAGGCATTCAGCCACCAAGGCCCGCCAGAATACGCTCAGAGCTAGAATCGTGCTCAGACTGATGATGACGATCAGCGTGAGGGCCGCGTTGTTCAGCGCAAGCACGGATCCGAACAGAACATGCATTAGATCCACGCTCGACCCCCGCCATGAGACGAGCAGGACGCCAAGTGCCAGGGAGATCAGGTAAAAGGCTGCCATTGAGGCATCCTCCTTCTGGATCGTGAAGCGGGAGACGGCTCCGGCGCCCATTGCAACGACGAGGCCGACGATCAGTCCGCCAATCGTCATGGGGATGATGTCGAGCCCGAATAGCAAGAAGCCAAGCGCGGCGCCGGGAAGAATGGCATGCGACATTGCATCGCCCGTGAGACTCATGCGCCGGAGCATCAGGAACACGCCGACGGGTGCGCAGCTCACCGACAATAGAAGCGAACCGATCACGGCGCGCTGCATGAAGCCGTATTGAATAAAAGGTCCAAAGACCGACTCAAACATGGGCTCGGACCTTCTCGATATCCGCAGAAATCCCTCCGTCTGCCTTCGGAGGACCGGGTTCGCACCAGGGCGCCTTTTCGTCCCATGCCTCCTGGAATTGCCGGGCGCGGAGGAGGTTTTCGGCCGTCAGCGCTTCTTTGGTCGGGCCCCAAGCGATAACTTCTCGAGCTAGCAGCATGGTCTGAGGGAAATGTTCACGCACCAGAGAATGATCGTGCAGAACGCAAAGCACGGCGCGGTCTTCCGCACCCCACTGCTTTATCAATGCAACAAGGTCCTTCATTGTGCGCGTATCCACGGCGTTGAAGGGTTCGTCGAGAAGGATCAGATCGGCGTTCTGCAGCATGGCGCGGGCAAAGAGCGCGCGCTGGAACTGTCCGCCTGATAGACTGTCGAGCGGTCGTTTCTCAAATCCAGTGAGGCCAACGGTTTCGAGAACGGTTGCGAGCTCCTCCCTGTCGGCCGCGGTTGGTCGTCCGAGGAGGCCGTGTCGTTGCCAGAAGCCAAGTGAGACGAGATCAATGACACGGGCAGGAAAGCTCCGGTCGACCTCCGACTGCTGCGGCAGATAGGCCAGTCGCCGGTAGCGGGCTTTGCAGCGGCCGCCGAGCGGCTTCAGTATGCCGGCAATCCCCTTCATCAGCGTGGATTTGCCTGATCCATTCGCGCCAACCACCGCGGTCAACCCGCCACAAGCGACGGAACCGCTTAAGTGATGCACTGCGGGGTGGCCGGAATAGCCGAGCGTCAGGTTTTCAAATTCAAGGCAAAGTTCAGACATCGCAATTCCAGGGATTGACAACCCCTGCATATGTTACGTTATTACATTCGTCAAATGAAAGTTACGTAATAACATTTCACAACCCAAAGCCGTTGATGCTCACCATCGCGGAAAACCGTGAGGACCCAGTCCATGTCTCAAGAGATCGCCCCCACTCCCGTCACCGTCCTGACCGGCTATCTCGGCGCGGGAAAAACCACGCTCCTCAATCGCATCCTGTCGGAGCCGCACGGCAAGAAATACGCCGTCATCGTCAATGAATTCGGGGAAGTTGGCATCGACAACGATCTCATCGTCGACGCAGACGAAGAGGTCTTCGAAATGAACAACGGCTGCATCTGCTGCACTGTTCGTGGTGACCTTATCCGTATCATTGAAGCTCTGATGCGCCGGCGGGATCGCTTCGACGGCATTCTGATCGAAACGACCGGCCTTGCCGATCCCGCCCCAGTCGCTCAGACGTTCTTCGTTGACGAGGACGTGCGCAGCAAAACGCGCCTCGATTCCATCGTCACTGTGGTCGACGCCAAGCACCTGCTAGGTGAGATCGATCGTGCCCATGAGGCCAAGGAGCAATTGGCTTTTGCAGACACCGTCATCCTCAACAAGACCGATCTCGTCTCAGAGGAGGGCCTGAAAGCGGTCGAGGATCGCATTCGCCGGATCAACCCGACGGCAAGCATTTTGAGGACGCAGCGATGCGAACTGGATGTCGCCAGTCTCCTCGATCGACGGGCATTCGACCTTACCCGCATTCTGGAGGTTGAACCCGATTTCCTCGATGAGGAACACGAGCACGAACACGACGATCACGTGGCGAGCTTCTCGCTCGTTGCTCGTGAGCCGCTCGACCCGGAGAAGTTCTTTCCCTGGCTGCAGACAACCGTAAGGGCCTTCGGCCTGGACATACTCCGCCTCAAGGGGATCCTCGCATTCAATAGCGACGACGATCGTTATGTCGTTCAGGGCGTCCACATGCTGGTGGAAGGCAACCATCAACGTGCCTGGCGCGAAGAAGAGGACCGCGTTTCGCAGCTCGTGTTCATCGGCCGCAATCTGCCGCGCGACATCATTACCGACGGTTTCCTCCAATGCCGTGCGACCACCCACCCAGCCTGAATTGCCGCCCCTAGAGTTCGTTTAAGAGAAGGAAGAAATACATGAACCTGAGAAGCACCCGAATGCGCCTGTTGAGCGCCGTAGCGGCAGTACTGGCGCTGGCCGCACAACCGGCCTTTGCCGAGGACCACGAGACCAAGGAAGCCTGGCGTCTGTTCGTAGCCGACCATACGCAACCGATCGTTCGCGCCATTGATTTCGACGACGGCAAGGAACTCAGCCGCTACGACATCAAGGGATATGCGGCGCTGACAGCGAGCGCGTCCGGCCAGACGGTTTTTGCGACACAATCCGACGCCGACATCGTTCATGTCATCAAGACTGGTATCGAGTTCTCCGATCACGGTGAACATCGCGATCTGGAGGTTTCCGCTCCTGCTCTTTTGCCCGTAGCCCTAGAAGGATCGAGGCCGGTCCACGTCGTTCCGCACGGTGAAGAGGCGATCATCTTCTACGATCGTGGCGGCAAGGCCGAGATCGTCGATGAAGGCGATCTCCTGGATGGAAAGGCTGAAATCCGCCCGGTCGATGCGACGGCGCCGCATCATGGCGTGGCTGTCACCATGGGCAAGTACGTGCTTGTCTCGGTTCCCGACACCACAGCAGAAACAAAGCCCGACACTCTGCCCCCGAGGATCGGGCTGCGCGTTGTTGACGCAGACGGGAAGCAGGTTGGAGATCTAACCAAATGCACCGATCTGCATGGTGAGGCCACATCTGCACGGCTTGTGGCTTTCGGCTGCAAGGAAGGTGTCTTGGTAGCGCGTCCGGGCGGAGCGGGTGGGCCACAGCTGGACATGCTGGCTTACCCGGAAACGCTCCCCAAAGGCTACGTCGGCACGCTGCTCGGCGGCAAGTCGATGCAGTTCTTCCTGGGCAATTATGGTGAAGACAAGGTTGTGCTGATCGACGCTGACGGTGACGCTCCCTATCGGCTCATCGAGCTTCCAACCCGGCGCGTGGACTTTGTGCTCGATCCGGCAAACATTCGGAACGCCTACATCCTCACGGAAGACGGCGACCTGCACGTGCTCGACGTGATCAAGGGCGAGCTTGCGCGCAAAGCGAAGGTAACCGAGCCCTACAGCAAGGACGGCCATTGGCGGGATCCGCGTCCGCGCCTTGCTGTTGCCGATGGGAAAATTGCCATCACCGATCCGCGGCACTCACTCGTGCGGGTCGTCGATGCAGCAACGCTCAGGGAAGAGCGCACGATTGGGGTCGAGGGGCAGCCATTCGCAATTGTTGCGGTCGGCGGATCCGGCGCCACACACTGAGATCAAACCTGCCACGAATACGGAGCAATCGCTGCTCCGTATTCACTAAAAATTTCGAGGCGATCATGCCGAAAGTGAGTGCCAACACACCGCCCCTCACGCGCAATCAGGCTCTCGTCCTGTCCTTCCTGGAAGCAGCCGACGGGCCGCTGAGTGCTTATGGCATCCTGGACGAATTGCGCAGCCATGGATTGAAGGCTCCGCTCCAGGTCTACCGGGCGCTCGATAAACTGCTCGATTTCGGAAAGATCCATCGTGTCGAGAGCATGAACGCCTTTGTCGTTTGTCGGCATGCCGATCATGGCTGCCTTCATGCTGCGATCACCGGCTTCTCCATCTGCGAAGTATGCGGCGTTTCACGACGAAGAGATCGAACGATCCCTCATAAAGCACGCGCGAAGCGCCGGCTTCGGCATCAGGAGAACCACGATCGAAATTCATGGCGTTTGCAGCGGCTGCCGTTAACCCAGCGGCACTTTACCTGGCCCTGCCCCACCCAGCCGTTGCTTAGCCCAATTCACATGAGGTCCTTATGATCAACAAGCTGCCTGTAACCGTTCTCTCCGGCTTTCTCGGAGCCGGCAAAACAACGCTGCTCAACCACATCCTTTCCAATCGGGAGGGTCTGAGAGTTGCCATCATCGTCAATGACATGAGCGACGTAAACATCGATGCCGCGCTCGTTCGCGATGGCGGCGCCAACCTCTCCAGGACCCAGGAGCAGCTCGTCGAAATGACCAATGGCTGCATTTGCTGCACTCTGCGGGACGATCTTCTCAAAGAAGTGCGCATGCTCGCCGAGCAAAACCGTTTCGATTATCTGTTGATCGAGTCGACAGGGATCGCCGAACCTCTCCCGGTGGCGGCAACATTCGACTTCCGCGATGAAACCGGGTTGAGCCTGTCCGATGTTGCGCGCCTCGACACCATGGTGACGGTGGCCGACGCAGCCAATCTCCTTGCAGACTACAGCTCAGCAGATTTCCTCGCCGACCGCGGTGAGACAGCGGGCGACGGCGACAACCGCACGATCGTCGATCTGCTGGTGGAACAGATCGAATTCGCCGATGTCGTGATACTCAACAAGATCAGCATGGCGACGCCGGAGCAACTGAACGCGGCTCGTAAGATCATCGTTGCGCTTAATCCGGATGCGAAATTGATCGAAGCAGACTTTGGCAAGGTCGAGCCGAATGACGTTTTGGGCACAGGGCGCTTCGACTTTGCCAAAGCCGAACAGCATCCCCTCTGGTTCAAGGAACTGCACGGTTTCAGAGATCACGTGCCGGAAACGGAGGAATATGGCATCCGTTCCTTCGTCTATCGCGCGCGGCGGCCCTTCGACCCGCTGCGTTTTCAGGACTTTATCGACCGGTCATGGCCGGGGGTTGTCCGAGCCAAGGGCTTCTTCTGGCTCGCGACCCACCCTGACTATGTGGGCGAAATCAGCCAGGCCGGAGCATTGGTGCGGACGGGAAAGATGGGTCTCTGGTGGACGGCCGTTCCGAAAAACAGTTGGCCTCAAGATCCCGGGTTCTTGACGATGATGAAGCCCTATCTCGATCCGATCTGGGGCGATCGCCGCCAGGAGATCGTGTTCATCGGAGCGGATCCGATGGACGAGGCGAAGATTCGCGCCGAACTCGATGCCTGTCTCGTTGACAGCACCAAGTTCACGCCGGAACTCTGGTGCGATCTACCCGATCCATTTGCGAGTTGGGAGCGTCGAGCGGCCTGACTACGTCGCTCGTTTCCCGGTTATCGGTCCGAATTCCATGCGAACAAACCTCCTTCGAGCGCAGGGGGTATTCACCTTGACATCCGGGCACCGCTGAATGCGCGGCAAATACGGCAATCCCTCAACAGCGGTGGCGCTCCGGAGTGAGGAACCCGTCTGATGGGTCGGACGAATTCCGTGCCCGGCGTGCTATAACAGTTCGCTTGCGGGCCTCACGAGCATCAGCCATCAGCACCATCCCGGGGCAGCCTGATGCTCTCGCTGCGATACGGGGCATTGTTCAAGTCAAGTCTTTGCGAAGGAAGAGACGGGCGCGTCCGCTTCATCGTATCGGACGCGCGCCGCCTGGACCACGTCCTGATTGGCGCTCGCCCACATCACCAGGCCCATGACCGGGGCAAGCAGTGTCCGCCCTAGCTCCGTCAACTCATAGTCTACCCGTGGCGGAATGGTCGGAAACAACGTTCGCGTCACTAGCCCGTCGCGTTCCAGTCCACGCAGCGTCAGCGTCAGCATTCTCTGGGAGATCCCGCCGATCCTACGTCGGAGGTCATTGAAGCGGACGGGGCCGTCCTTGAGCGTCGTGATAATGTACAGGCTCCACTTGTCGCCGACGCGGTCGAGGATTTCCCGCACAGGCCGGCAATCCTCGATTTTGCTTGGACCAGGAAAATCGATGTCACTCAGTGTCATGAATGTGCCTTCTTGCGGAGAGTGAAACAGTCACATTAATAGTGTTGGTCACAAATGAATACCACCTCATGCTGTTCAGGAGCAAGCGATGACCAACATACTCGTCCTCACCTCAAGTCCGCGCGGTGCTGAAGGCCTGTCCACGCGTTTCGCCACCGAGATCGCCGATGGGCTGAAGGCCCGCTCGGGCGGCACGCTGACCATCCGCGACCTTGCGGCGAATCCGCTGCCGCATATCACCCCGGCCTATATCCATGGCCGTACGCAGCCCCCGGAGACGCGGACGCCGGAACAGGCGGAGGCCGTCGGCCTCGCCGAAACACTGGTTAAGGAACTCCAGGCCGCCGACGTGATCGTCATCGGCTCGGGCATGATCAATTTCGGCCTATCCACACAGCTCAAAACCTGGTTCGATCACGTTGTCTGGCCCGGCGTCACCTTCAGCTACGGTGAAGCTGGCGCGCAAGGACTGCTGGCCGGCAAGAAGGTCTATCTCGTAACAGCCGCCGGCGGCGTTTTCTCTGAAGGATCCTATGCGCCGTTCGATTTCCAGACCGGATATCTGCAGCATTTGCTTGGCTTCATCGGCCTGACCGACGTCGAACTCGTCCGTGTCGAAGGGACGGTGTTTGGTCCGGATGCGGCGAACGCCGCCATTTCTGCCACCGAAGTGCAGGTTCGCACGGTGCTCGAACGCGCCGCCTAACTATTCGCAACAAATTCATGCTGTGGGTGGCTGACGGCGACGACAGTCCCTACTGCATGAACAAATCGCTGGATGGATCAGGCGGCGGTCGCTGGCAAAATCGATAAGGACAAACATGAAAATCTCTCTTTTTGGAGCCACCGGGCCGACCGGGCAATACATTATCCGGGAGGCGCTCAGCCAGGGATACAGTCTGTCCGTCTACACGCGCGATGCCAATAAGCTCTCTTTGTTCGAGGGAAAGATCGAGGTCGTAGAGGGCGACCTCAAGAACCTGGAAGCGATCCGAACGTGCGTAAGCGGTTCCCACGCGGTGATCAGCGCGCTGGGGCCCAATAGCCTCCAGATCAACGAAAAAAGGTCCGTGATGCATGGGGTCGGGAACATCATCTCCATCATGGATGAACTGGCCGTCTGTCGCCTCATCCAGGTCTCCACGTCAAGCTATCGCGATCCCAAGGATGGCTTCGACCTCAAGTCGCGGGCGGTGGTGCTGCTCATCAAGGTCATGCTGTACAAGGCCTATGACGACATCAAGGCTACCGGCGAACTGATCAGCAGATCAGGCCTTGACTGGACGCTGGTGAGGATACCGTACCTCAAGGATGGTCCAGCCGATGGCTCCATCGATGTCGGCTGGTACGGAAAGACGAAGCTCAGCACAAAACTCTCCCGAGGCAATCTCGCGAGATTCCTCGTCGACCAGATTTCGAATCGCGACTTTGTGCGGGCCGCCCCAGGAATAGCCGACCACGCGTGAAAGCGGCGGTGACTGCCGTTTCTAATGAAGAGACCCATCATGTTGCGAATCGACCTTTACACCGAAATCACCTGCCCCTGGTGCATCATAGGCCAGCACCGGCTAGACAAGGTACTGGCGGAACGCTTTCCCGATCTTGCTACGGACATCCAGCACCACCCGGTCCTGCTGCAACCCGACGCGCCGGCCGCGGGGCTTTACATTCCGGACCTGTTTCGCACGCGCTATGGCATCACCGATGCGAAGGCGGCGTTTGCGCGGCCCGAAGCTGAGGCTCGCGCCTCTGGCCTGGACCTCGACCTCAGCCGCCAACCCTGGGCCTACCCCACCCAGCCTGCCCACGCGCTCATCCTCGCCGCGCGCGAACGCGGCACGCAGCACGCACTCGCGGTGACAATCTCCGAAGCCTACTTCCTCGGTGCGAAGAATATCGCCGATGCCGATGTGCTCGCCGATATTGCGGCAGGCTACGGATTTGATGGTGCTGAGGCCCGCGCGATCGCTCTTGCCCCCGCTCAGGCGCGACGCGTGGAGCAAGAGGCCGCCCGTTCAGTTGCAGTCGGCGTTCGCTCGGTTCCGCACTTCGTCTTCGGCAGCCGGATCGAGATCAACGGTGGCCGCAGCGAACGCGAAATCGCTTTCGCCCTACAAGAAGCCGCGCGTGCCCATGCGGTCGAGTGACGGGCGAAGCAGGCGCACCTCCGGAAGGCACCAAATGCACACGCTTCAAAAGCGCATGCTCTTTCCGCGCCAGAATGTGCGCGGCATGCGTCGAACTTAGATCTCTTCCCAGGGGAAGGTATCCAGCCGCTCTGCGCCGGTGTTCTTCACCAGGACCTGGTTTCGAGCTTAATGTTTCTGATCCCGCTCCAGCTCGCCTATCCGCGGCAACTCCGGCTCCCGCTCATCGAATCCTAACGACGAGATCAGCGCGAAGTACATGCCGGGCGTTTTGGGATCCGGGATGACCTCGCTCACCTTGGCAATCGCAAAATAGCCGAGCGTCACGGCGATGATCCAATCGCCCATGCTGGTTTCGACACGACCCAAATATTGGCTCGGGAACTGATATCGTTCCGCCGGGCTGTCGTCGTGGATCGAGTTTGAGCGCTGAAGCGGGATGCCGCGCTCGCTCACTGCGATGCCACGATCCGGGTCGTTGGCATAGATGACTGGAACTGGCGGCGATCGTGGCGCTACGGCACGCCTTGCGCAAGGAAGGGCTGTCCTGTTCGCAGATCGCCCGTCGCAACGGCTACGGCCGGCGCAACATCGCGAAATGGCTGACTTTTGAAACGCCACCCGACCGACGCAGGGCGGCGTTGAGGCGATATAGCACCACGCTCCTGAATGGATTTAGGACGCCTGGCTTCCGATTCCGAAGGTTCTAATGTACACAACATTCATGCATGATGCTGTCGTTATTCGTTCCGGTATTGCACAGGCAGTTGTTAGCCGAAAAGGAGCAGAGCTAATTGGGTGGCAGGTCGGCGCAAACGACCTCCTTTGGCCGCGACGCTCCCCAGGTTGGAACCAAACTTGTCCCCTGATGTTCCCTTCGTGCGGATGGAGTGAGTCTTCGCTTGTCGAAATAAAAGGGCAATATTATCCAATGCCTGTTCACGGATTTATCAGGATGCAGCAATTTGACGTGGTTTCCACGTCAGAAAGTGAGGTGACATTAGAAGCATCTGACGATGAATTCACGAAAACAATGTTTCCATTTTATTTCGTTTTCAGGATTGCGTATAAAATTGAAGATAATCGACTGAACATTGATATCTCCGTAAAAAACAAGTCCTATATTGCGTTCTTCCCATATTCCATCGGGATACATCCCGGATTTAGATGGCCGTTACTGTCTCCGCGCAAAGATAGCTGGCGACTGGAATTCGAGAAATCCGAATCCCCTCTCGTCCCGTGGATATCTTCCCAAGGGTTAATTCGAGAGAATCAACGGAAAATTTCATTGCACGGACGCCGCCTTCATCTAAATGAAGGCCTTTTCCAAAATGAGGCCCTTTGTTTTTTGAATGCGAACAGTAAAAGGCTGTCGCTTGTTGGAGAGAAAGTCACAATTAAAATTGACGCGCCCGATGCACGTCACTGGGTTGTATGGTCTCTTCCACAGCAGGACTTTCTAGCGTTAGAACCATGTACGGGCCACAGTGACATAGAGGGCAGGCGCGTTCCATTTGACGAGCGGGAATACAACGTCAACCTCGCCCCAGGAGAAGAGCAACAATTCCGAGTACGATTTGAGTTTTTCCAGCATGAAGGTTAGTCCTCCACTATCGGGTATGCCAGTGGGGTGGCTTTCACTCCTAGTTGACCAGCTTGTCCGCTGCCAACGAGCGAAAAGTGCGTGTGAGCCTCCCGGATGACGCAACGCAAGCCGGTTACAACGCGAACATTGAGATCACCTCTTCGGTCTGTTATGGCGGGATTGAACCGACCGCCGGGCATGTCCCAACAGGGACGCCAGACCGTAACCACAGCTCAAAGACGATGCGACAGCCCGAGTCGAATTGATGCTGGCTTCATCGGAATCGGCAAGGATGATTCCTGAGGCCGCAATCCGATCCGGCTGGGTCGAATGGCGCGGGAAATAGTGAGAAGCTGGTTGTAAGTCTCCGGACGGCCGGAGCGACCACTTCCGCACGCGGTGTCGGAACAGTTCACCGCCCTTATTGTCGCGCAGCCGGGCTACGATCGCTTCCCCATATCCATGGCGTGGATGATTGTCATCCAAACAATCTATTTTCCCAATTTTATGGAATGAGGCAGATGTCGATCGGATTGACGTCGAGCACGACGTTTACAAGCGATGCTGGGAAGACCGAACTGTAAGTAAGCTCATCAGATCGAAAACTTAAGTGCTCAGATTGTTCACTCAGCCAAACTGGGTAGCATCAGGGTTGTACCTCAGTGTCCGATTTGCAGCGCGTCTTCGATTTAGATCGCCAAGTTTGTCGAGTACTGTATGCCGCGATATTTGCGAACTGATATCCAGGCCCTGCGGGGCCTAGCTGTTTTTCTGGTGGTCCTTTACCATGCCCGCCTCGGTCCGTTCGCCGCAGGTTATCTTGGGGTTGATATTTTTTTCGTGATTTCGGGGTTCCTGATCACAGGCCTCGTCAGGACCCATGTTGAGCAATCACGGTTCAGTTTTTGCGAATTCTACTATAGGCGTGCTAAACGTCTGTTGCCGGCTGCCTATGTCGTCATTGCGCTTACGACGATCGCTGCGCCTTTCTTCCTGTCGGACGTGGAACTGAAGGAATTCCAAAACCAGGTTTTCGGGGCCCTCACATTCACCGGCAATATCGTTCTCTGGTTTCAGTGCGACTACTTCGGTGGAGCCGCCGAAACGAAGCCGCTGCTGCATTTCTGGTCGCTCGCTATCGAGGAGCAGTTTTATTTGCTGCTCCCCGCCTTCTTGGTGTTTGCGCCCAGGAGATGGTGGCTGACAGGGGTTGGCGTGCTCCTCGTTGCCAGCCTATCGCTATGTCTTTACTTAGCCTTTCGTGATCCATCCACAGCATTTTTTCTTTTGCCGACCCGATTTTGGGAAATGGCCGTGGGGTCATTCGGGGCTTTGCTTCCCATTAGCTCCAGCGTCGCTGCCAAGCTTTCGAAGCTGCGCCTCCCGGCGCTCGCACTTCTCCTTTATATTCCCATTGTCCCTATTGGCTCCCCTCACCCGGGCGCGGATGCCGCTTTGGTTTGCCTCGCAACGCTGATCCTCCTGCTTGCGCCCAGTAGCGACAATGTGGCGGTTCGAGGCATGGCAAGGATAGGTGACGTCTCGTACTCGCTCTATCTGATACATTGGCCCGTGCTTGTCTTTGTGCGGGCTGCTTGGCTTGCAGATACGCCTGCCCTTGCGATCTATGCGGCAGTTGCTTTCTCATTTGTCGCGAGCTGGGTTCTTTACTGTTTCGTAGAGGAGCCGTTCCGGCGGGGATGTGTGACGTCCCGTATGCGGCTGTGTTCGGGTCTCGTTGCCGTAGCGGTTCTGCTCGGTTTCTCGTCCTCAGTCGCCATTGCAGCAACCGAGAGCAACATTGACTTTGCCAACATCCGGCGGTTCAACGTAGGCTTGGGACCAGAGTGTGATTTCAGTCCCGGATCGGCTCCTCCTCACGATATCCCCAGGAACTGCCAAACGACAGACAAGCCCGAGTTGCTGGTCTGGGGCGATTCATTCGCCATGGCACTGGTTCCCGGCTTGGCCAAGACAGTCGGAGAAACCGGGCTGGCTCAGCTCACGATGGGCGCCTGCTTCCCCGCCATTGGACTTGCTGCCTTCTCGAAAGACTGGACAGCGTCTCCCTCTTATGCCCGTGCCTTCGGCGAGAACTGTGTTCGCTTCAATGACAGTGTTTTGGCTATCTTGAAAAGTCGGCCAGAGATAAAGTCCGTAGTCATTTCAAGCCCATTTTCCGCCCCTGTATCGGATGGCTTCATGCTGCTCAAAAGGAATAAAGACACTTTCACGGAGGTCGACGCTTCCGTAAACGCAGCCGCCGATGCGATTAAGGCTCTCGTCGAAGCCGTTCGCGCCTTGGGCAAGCGAGTGGTTGTTCTTGCTCCTCCGCCCGTCGCAAGCTTCAATATCGGCGATTGCCTTGAGCGAAAGGCGCGAGGAAGTATTATTCTTGGACCGTACAGCGATTGTAAAATATATGTCAGCGAATACCGCCGAAGCCATTCCCGCACCCTCGAGCTCTTGAATCAAGTGGCCTTGAAAGGGGACGTAGAGGTCATTTCTTATCACGACTTTCTCTGCGATGGCACAACATGCAAGACGGAGATCGACGGCAAATTCCTTTACCGGGACAGCGGCCACCTTTCCTATGAAGGATCAGAGATAATCGCTCGCCAGACAAGGCTTGCCGAGAGGCTGATTGAGGCTGCTCGTTAGAGCTGATGAAATGCTTGAGGCGGCAAGATTCGGCGCATGGTTCGAAAAGCTAGAGGGCGAAGCTTCTACAGCGATCCCTATTTAGTGACAATGTGATTAGGCCCGCCTTGAAGTACCTGCTCGACAGCAACTCCAGCAATGACTGCAGATAATTCGGCAATATGTTTCCGGGGCGGAACCTGTATTCAATGGACGCATGATAGCGTTGACATCCTTGGCGAAATTCCATTCGAGGTCCTCATGACAGCAACACAAGCCGGCCATCCCGACAAAGATCACGGCCGCTTCGCCGCGCTCCTGCTAGGCTCGATCGGGGTTGTTTATGGCGACATCGGCACCAGCCCGCTTTATGCCTTTCGCGAAGCCTTGCGGCCGTTCGCGCATGACGGCGTCCACGAAAACGAAGTCATCGGACTGATTTCGTTGATGATCTGGACGCTGACGGTCATCGTGACCCTGAAATACGTTCTCTTCCTTCTTCGCGCGGACAACGACGGCGAAGGCGGAACTCTCTCCCTGCTCGCGCTGCTCATGAAGAAAGCGAAAGGAAGCACCGCGCTGCTGTTTCTGGCGGGTCTGACGGGCGCCGCGCTCTTCATTGGCGATGCGATGATCACGCCAGCGCTTTCCGTGCTTTCGGCAGTGGAGGGGTTGAAGCTGGTCACGCCCGCTCTCTCGCCCTACGTCCTGCCGATCTCTGTGACGATCCTTGTTCTGCTTTTCATCGTGCAATCGAGGGGTACTGCGGCTGTCTCCAAGTTCTTCGGCCCAATCACGCTCGTCTGGTTCATCGCCATGGCGCTCGGCGGGATCGCCCACATCACTGACGATCTGTCGATCCTCAATGCATTCAATCCACTTTACGCGCTCGATTTCATCACACATGCGGGTTTCGTCGGTCTGGTCGTTCTCGGCGCGGTGTTTCTAACCGTCACCGGAGCGGAAGCGCTTTATGCCGACCTGGGTCACTTCGGGCGTACACCGATTCAGACGGCATGGTTTCTGGTGGTTTTCCCGGCCCTTGCGCTCAACTATCTCGGACAGGGTGCACTCGTGCTCACCCACCCGACGGCGGTCGAGGACCCCTTCTTTCTGATGTTTCCTGAATGGGCGCTCCTGCCGGTTGTGATCCTGGCCACACTTGCGACGATTATCGCCAGTCAGGCGGTCATCACCGGTGCTTTCTCCCTGGCCCGCCAGGCGATCCATCTCGGTTTTCTGCCGCGCCTCGAGATACGCTTCACGTCCGAAACGACGACCGGCCAGATCTATGTGCCATCCGTCAACTCGCTGCTCTTCTTCGGCGTGCTTGCCCTCGTCATTATCTTTGGAAGTTCAGAGGCGCTTGCCACCGCTTACGGCATCTCGGTGACAGGGGCGATGGTGGTGACGACCCTGCTGGCATTCCCTTTCCTGACATGGATATGGGGGTGGTCGACGGTCTTTACCCTAAGCGCCCTCCTGCCTCTGTTTGTTCTCGAGTGCATCTTTCTCGCAGCCAACCTCCTGAAGGTCCACGATGGTGGCTACGTGCCCATCATGATCGCCGGCACGATCATGATGATGATGTGGACCTGGCAGAAGGGCACACGCTTTGTAAAAGAGAAGATCGGCCGCAACGACATGGCGCTGGAGGCGTTCATAACACTAATCGAGCGAGAATCTGAACACGCTCCCTCGGAGGTTCCCGGGACAGCAGTATTTCTGGCGAGCGTGCCGGACAAGGCCCCCGCGGTGCTGCTTCACAATCTCAAGCACAATCACGTGCTACATGCGCAAAACGTCATCCTTCACGTGAACACCCGTCGCGTTCCGTTCGTGCCTGAGGCTGACCGGATCGAACTGACGAGGCTTTCAGATCGGTTCAGCAAGCTTTCCATCAACTTTGGCTTCATGGACGATCAGAATGTCTCCAAGGCCTTCGCAATGTGCAGGAAAGCGGGACTGAAATTCGAGATCATGTCGACGTCCTTCTTTCTCGGGCGGCGCAAGCTCGTGTCAGACCCCACCACTGGCCTGCCTGGATGGCAGGACCGGCTGTTCATTGCGATGTCGCATGCGGCGATCGATCCTTCCGACTATTTCAGCCTACCGCCCAACCGCGTTGTCGAGATTGGCGAGCAGGTGCTCGTCTGAGATCGGAGAAGGCGGCGTGCCGCATCTCGTCCCGGCGCCGTATCCGTCCTCGGACCTCGTTCATGAGCGCAAGAAATACACCCCCTCGGGTGCCGACGCTCACGTATCGACCGCAATGTTTCTGGCGAGCGGAGTTTACTCGCGATCACAGCGCTGCATCAGCCGATCGGATCGCTAGCGCGGGTCGAGCGCACGCCGGTGTTCAGGAGCTCCAGCGAATTATAGGGCTGTATCGCGCTGGGTGAGCGGCGTGACTGCAAGTATGCCGAGTGGAAGCGCGACGCAAGGGGCAGCTTCATGCCCGGTCTCCACCCACCCGAGACGATCGGTCGATGGCGACGGAACCGGCACCTGGCGTATCCATCTCCTTGAAGGGAATCGAACTGCAGGCCTAGAAGCCACAATCGCATCGATGCGATTCATGCAAAGGGGGAAACGAGCCGAAAACCCGTCTACGATCTGCTATTTGACGGCAGCGTCGGTGAAGCCTTCGAGTTCGGCTCCGATTGATGATAGAGCGTTTCCAAGACTTAGCGCGGCCGCTGCCTTTCTTTTTTCCGGAAGCAGGCTAAGGCCCTTCTGGATCGCAACGCGCCAGCTCTGACCTCTGCCCCAAGCTTCGGCAAAGACCTCCGCGAGTTCCTCTTGTCGGCGTGTGGTTTCGAGTGCCTCGATCAGGAGGCTGGCCTGATGCACGTCCTTCTCCCGTTTCGCGATGCCGTTTACATCCGACTGCCTGCGGGAGGCGACGATCAGTTTGTGCACTGCATAGCGCTCCGGCGATGGCACGATCACGGGCACACCCGAGCGATGTAGCATGACAGTCCGGACGGGCTCATGGATCAGAAAATCGAGAAAACGCAAAGGCTGTGCCGAGGCCCCGCCAAGAGCGGGCATCGGGCTGGCTTGATCGGCATAATCATCGGAGCCCCGATTGGGAGTGAGGAATTCGACCCGGTATCGGGCAGCATTCTCGAACTGCGTGATCCTGTGCGGGTCTGATCGATGTGGTATCGCCCTGAAAGTAGCGTCGACGCTCTTCAGAATGTCGATGACGGGCGGTAGGCTGTCCTCAAGGGTCGAGGACACCGAATAATGCTGAGCGAAATCGGCGTCTCCGGTCTGCAACGAGGCTCCCGGCAGCCGGACACCCAGGTGTCCGGCATAGGTCTGGAATGCGACCGTGCCGACGAGAACACCGCGTAGCCGGAAGATGCCGGCTGCTCCCATGGCTGCGACCACGTCTCCCGTGAACCTGTCGGGAGCCGCCAGCCCTGCCTCCCGGGTTAGGGTCGACACCAGTTTTCGACGACCGCGCAAATCATCCTTGATGCCTTGGAAACTCTCCACACGTCTTGCTATCTCCGGATCATCTGCCGGACCCACATATTTGCGTGTTTTGTTTGGCTGAGTCTCCTCGAAATACCAGTAATATCTTCCCTTCACAGGAACCCGGACGAAATTGCCCGACGTAGAGAAATCTGTCTCAAACGACGCATCAAGGGAACGCTGAACGAGCTCCGCGAACATTGTTCGGTACATCAGATCGATCGTCTTCATCAGCCAGCTCGCTATAAGATATTCGCAAATTTCTTATAACTTGCAGTACGGCTCGCTGGCAAGGGCCGCCTACTATAAGACGATCGGGAAAATCTTATAACTACATTGCAACCGGTCCCAGTTGATAATGAAAGCACAGAAAAGAACATTTGCACCGGGTTCGCGCCTAAAGTCCGCATAGGCACGACTGCCCTCGCCCCACAATGGGTCGCTTTGTCCAGAAGACTGTATTGGCTAGACCGATCACCTGGATACGCGAACCTGCTGCGTAGTTTGGCGCATCGGCCTAAACTTGTGAATGCGCTTTGGGGCCAACCCTTAGCATCTCCTCGGCGCCGGTGGCGCGTCCACGAATGCTACTGCGGTATATGTCTATCATCGGCAGCAAATGCAACGGCGCGGTGCTCGCCGCCTTCGGCGGTTGGCGGGCCTATGTCGAAGCCTCGCGGAATGATTGTGACTTCCGTTGCTGTCGTCCGTTTCGTAGTTCTCCCGGAAACGCTTTAGTCGGAACGCAAAGGCCCGCTTGCGCTGACCTTGATCTTGTTCCCAAAGCTGTCCTCGGCGCTGTCGCCGTCGCGCAGCAGCGGCTTGCCCTCCCCGATCAATCCCGACGATGAGCCGGTAAGATTTACCGAACTCGGCGGACTGGTTGCGGTCGAGGTCCCGCCTTGAGTGCCAGTGTAAGCGAAAGTCGCCAAGGCCCTCCAGGCAACCGCAGCGCCGCCGACCGTCAGTACGTCGCATGTCTCGACGACGAAACTGATCTGCGACCAACTGCCGCCGGGATCGAACCCGTTCGCTGGCGAATCCGGTGTTGCGGTCTCGGTTGAGACGTCCGCCTTTACCGCTATCGACTTCGTCACCATCGCGCTTTACGGACGAAGCCGGCCTACCGCCAATGCGATGCCCCGCAGCCGTCCCGCGGCAAGGCGACCCGCATCGGTGGAGCCAGCAGTGGCACTGAGCGCAACGGCAAGTTCATCTGGGTTCGCGCTCGCAAGCTTGCTGACCGTATCGATGCCCGCAGCGGAGAGTGCGGCGCGCTCTTCGGGCGAGGCTGCGGCGAAGACCTCGACCGAGGAAGCCTCCGGGCGGACATCACCCACGTGCAAGCCGACGCTGCCGATGCTTGCAACAGTGGCAGCACCGGCATTGATGATGGCCGTTGCCTGAGCGGAGGCGATGCCGTCAACCAGTTCGCCAACATCGGCGAAGCTGCGATCGGCGTTCAGTCCCCTCAGAGCTTCCTTCAACGTCACGCCTCCGCCAATATCGGTATCGCCGAATTCGCGCTCCAGATCAGCCTTGGTGAAAGCATTGCCGCCGAACCGATCCTTGACCGTGTCCGCGTTGGCGACAGACCAGGCGCCGACGCGGCCCGTCATTTCGAGCCGCGGATCGATAAAGCCCTGCGGCGCAGCGCCAACGGGGGTGATCGGCGTCAACACCGTGCCGAGCGGAGTATTCCATAGCTCGACCTTCGTGCCGTTGAATACACCCTCTGTTACACGGGTCGCTCGCATTCCGGCGATGATGCCAACATTTGGATCCTCCCGCGATGTCCAGACCGTGCCGGGATTGTCGGCACCGCCGAAGGCTGGATTGATCGCGGGGGCGCCGGGGACAACACCAAGAAAGCCACCTGGATTAACCGGAAAGATGAAGGGGTTGCTGGGGTCGATCGAGCCAGGATTGATCAACGGACCCCGTGGATCGAGGGGCCCGATCGGTCGCCGTGGACCGACGTTAATCGGCGGAAAAATGACTTCGGGAGGGAAGACCACCGGTGGCAAGGTGACACCACCGCTCTTAGGCTTAAGACTCTGGATATCTGTGTTGATCCGGTTCAACTCCAGCTTGATCTCTTCAAGCAGCGTGGCGAGGTCTGATCGCAATTCGGCCAAACATTCGAAATTCTTGGCAATGTCGGTGGAGAGTGCGTCGAGATCGGCCTCGATCTTGTGGAAGCGGGCGTTGAAGCCTTCGTCGCCATTCGAGCCCTGCGCCGAGACGACATCCTCACCATCCTCCCAGTCGGCATGAATGAAGCTGCGTGCGAAGGTTGGTGCGCAGTCGTCGTCGGAGGCCGCGAGGGGGTGGGTGTATGAAAAGGTTCGCTTGACCGAACCTATCCGCTCCAGAACGATGGAAGTCGCCAGAACTCCCTTCTGGGCCTCCGTCAGCTCAAAGGTGTCGAGTTTGGCGAAAATCTCATCCGTATCGACGTCGAAGTTGGTCTTCAGGATGGTGTCGAAATCGGCCATGGCAGGTCTCCACAGGATCAGGGTGTGCCGGCGCGGCGCTGTCGGCGGAACGGTCGCCAGGTACGCGCCGCGGACGGATCGAGCGCGGTGCGGGTGCCGTCGTCGCTGGCGACATGAAAGCGGCGGATCGGCCAGGTATTGATCTCCACACCGGCTGGGTAGCGCAGCGCGAGCAGGTTCATCAGGAATTCATACTGCATGTAGGTCAGCAGGTCCTCCGTGCCAGCCTCGATCCGGACCTCGTACGGGTCGGTGCCACCGAGATGCTGATAGCCGAGGGCAACCAAGGCATAGAGCCCAGGAGCACGGACGCGCAACGTCGTGGTCGGGCCAGTGCGGCGGTCGAGCGAGGCAAGGGGCGCGTTCCCCTCGCCCTGGGCGCGGTACGTTGGTTTGTCAATCGGGATCAAAAACCAACGGAAGCCGGTAGAAGCTCGTCCCGCGAGATTGGCGCCAGCGATGGGCAGCGCGGTGGTGGCAACCACCATGGCGGCGGCACCTGCGGTAAAGAGCGGCAGTGCGGCAGCGGCGCCGGCCTGCCGAAGTGCCCGGGCGAGGTTTGACAGCTCAGTCCAGGCGGCCGCCGCGTCGTTCGCCAGCCCAGCGGTGGTTGCCGCGGGAAGCTCCAGCACGACAAAACTCTGGGCGTCCAGTACCGAGAGGGCTTCGCGAACCGGTTGCCAGTCCTCGATTGCCGGCAGGCCGGCAGCGCGTAACCTGACACCGCGGGCGGCGCCTGCGGGCATTGCAGCGGCCAGAACGCCCGCGGCATCGGCGGAAGGTTGCGTGCCTGGCAAAGCTGCGGCTGCGGCCGCGGCTGCCGCGGCGATAATCTTCGACGTGTCGCTGCCGGCCTCCGGCACAAAGCTCGCCAGGAAATTCCCGGCGGCATCTTGACCAGTGGCCGGAAGGACGATGCTGGTATCGCCAGCTAGCGTCAGAGCACCCGTCGCCAGGTGTGACAGGAAAAGCTCGTCCGCTTCAGCGAGGTGCACGGTGCGGAAGCCGCATGCCCGCCACACCCACGAGCCGAGCGGATCGTCCTTGAGGTTCGTCGGTCTTTTCAGCGCTGAGAAGGTTGCCAATACTTCTGGTGATGCTCCAGCGGGCGCCGGTCCACCAGCGGTGGTGAAGAGCGTATCGAGCGTCGCTGCCGTCAGAGGTTCGATCCCGAGCCCCAGCCCCAAACTGTAGCGCGATCCCGCGCCCGGATCCAACGCCCGAACAAGCTTCAGTTTCTGCCCGACGCCGACCGCCCTGAAAAGCGCGACTGCCCGGTCGAGCCCCAGCGCGAGGTCGGGCGCCATCGCCGCGTCTATGGCGGCTATTTCGACGAAGTCCCGAAGACGCTTTCGCAGATTCCCCGAGGCCTCCCGGTCGGCGGCGGACATTGGCCTTGCCGCCGGTGGAGCATTGTTTAGATCCAATAGCACCCAGCGGCGCAAGAAGTTGCGAAAATTGTCGGCGCGGGCGTCCGCTTCGGCCCCGGTTAGGCCAACCGAGATCAATGCCACCGCGAGCGAGAACGGGTTGACGTCCTCACGCAACTCCAGCGTGCCGGCAAAGCCCATTTGTGCCAACGGGCCGTCCGCACTAAACCGGGTCGTATATTGGCTTGGCCGCGGAAAGGCGAAAGCGCGATACATTGCCAGCCGGCGGCGATAATCGGCGTCTGGCTCGCGCTCCGACACAGTGCTGACTGTTCCGTCCGCCGCCAATGTCAGCCGGGCCGTCTGCCTCGGTACTCCAAGATCGCCGCCGTGGCGATCCAGGCTGGCCGCGTCGGCGGTCTCGATGCTGCGGGCAGCGGCAATGGCGCGGGTGTGACGACGGATTGCCACCGTTTCGGCATCAAGGAGTGCCATCAGTCGGCCGAGCCTGCCCGAAACGAGCCGCCCCTCGACCAGCGCCGTGGCCTCCGCCTCCGACAATTCCGCGCCGGCGCGCAAAAACGTGAGCTTCAGCCGAAATGGCGCCACCATCTCGGTCTCGGGGTCGGCAATCGGCAGGTAGAGCGGCACCACCGAACCAGCCTCTGACCAGCCGGCGAATGAAATCGGAGCGAGGGCGCGGGCGGGCGTAGGACGGACGAGCCGCACAGCGACGGTGAGCGGCCGAGCGTCCAGGTCTGCCGAGAGGGCAAGGAACATCGCCGCTTCACGCAAGGCCGCAGTCAGCTCCACTGTCAGTCCTGCGCCGAGCGGAACGGACTCGACGCGCGCACCGGCGGCCATCGGACCGGTCATGTCGTCCGCAAGCCTTCTAAGAATGTCGGCAGAGAAGGGATCGGAGATCGGCATGACGGCTCCTACAAGATCTCAAGGCCCGAGGGGTCGTCGATCAAGACCGCGACCTGATCACGGGCGAGGGTAAGATTGTCACCTTCGGGCAGCATTGTCGCGGTGAGCGCGGCAGCGTCCGTCACCTCTGTTGAGAAGTCCAACGCGGTGGTGGCCGGGATCACGCGGGCAAGGCGCAGATCGAGCACATCCTCTATTCCCGGCTCGTTCAGCATCGCCCACGAAATGTGGGCAGCGCGCACCGGCTCGCCGAAGGTTAGCCCCCCGACATAGCTTCGGATGCGGTCGAGAAGGCGTCCCTTCAGAGCCATCGCGGCTGGCGAAGCGTTGACGCTGGCGCGATCGCCGGCGGGCAACGGTTCGCCCTTGACCACCAGCTTGGCGTTGACGGCGACACCGATTTCCTCGGCCTTGCGGATGTCGGCGAAGACCCCCATCGGGCGCAGATCCTCGATTGCCTCGGCGATCGTCGCGTGCAACCCGTCCGCTCCATCCCAGATCGCCGCCGCGGACGGCTTGACCATGACGCGGAACGCGTATGGCGAACCATAATCGCGGGCGGCCGAGAAAAGCCCCTGGACAAAGTTGAAGTTGCCGAAGATCGAACGATCGAGGTCGAGCCCTCCAAATTCGTCAATCACCTGCACGGCAGCCACGCCAGGAACCAGCGACACTGCGGTGCGCAGAGCTTCGACGCTCCAGATCGATCGCGGCGCCTGAAGCAGGAGTTCACGGTAACGGCCGTCGGTCCAAAACGAATCGCCGCCCGTCAGCGGAGCCGTGTGGGCGATCGGCGCGGCCGCCTCCGCGGTCATGCCACTGTCGGCTGCCAGTCGGCGCAGGCCGTCGAGAGCCGGATCGACCGGGTTCCACAGCGCGAGCTTCTCGGTCGCGACGGCGGGATCGAGATTGTGTTCAGCGCCTGGATAGAAAGCCTGGACAGCGACCGTGACCGTCTTGCGGTTATCGGCGAAACGCGCGCTTTCGGCAAGTGCGGCGTGATGACCGCCCGGACTCAACATCCGGGCACCGGCCGGGATAACAAACCCTCCCGCCGGCAACGGCGCGACCAGCGTGATGGAGATGGTGCCGCTGGCCTGCATCGCTGGCCGCGGCAGGCCGAGCTCCTCGCCCAGCCGTGACAGCGCATCACCGCTTGCGCTGGACACGAAGAGCGAATCATACATTGCCGCCAGTGTTGCGTGGGTGCGCGCATGTTCGAGCGCAGACATCTCGATCAGCCGCCGCAGTACCGAGCCCGGCCGGACATCTATGTCATCGCCGAAGTACAGCTGGGCCCGCGCTAAGCCTTCGGCGACCAGGCGGGCGTAAGGTTTCGGGATGAAACCCTCTTCGGTGAGGCCATAAGGGCCGCCGGCACTGTTGCGCAAGTCGGCCTCGGCGACAGCCGAGGGATCGATGGAGTCCGGGACGAAGTTGGCAGCGTCAGGCATCGGGCAATCCCTCGATGGTAATGGTTGCGAAGTCGTGCAACGCGGTCTCGAACACGGCGGTAATGGAAAGCGTGGTGGTCCGCTCGGCGGCGAAGGGGCGTGGCTCGCCGTTGATACGGACATCGACAATCCGGCTGATGCGCGGATCGGTGCGTAAGACTCGGATAATGGCAACCCGAATGCGTTCAAGTTGCATCAGCGTATCGGTCTCTTCGGCCATCGCGGCAAAGGCGTCCGAGCCAAAGCCGGTGTTCAGGGGATCGGTGCCAAGCCCGGTGCACAGTGCCACGCGCAGGTCCTGGGTGAGCGCATCATGGCCCGACACACAGGCGAGGTCGCGACCAGCGAAGGCGATGTCGAGGCCGATGTCCTCCCCCGGGTCGGTGGCGGCGAGGGCGAGGCCCTTGCCGAGGATGCGGCTGGCGCTGGCGATGGGTTTGGTCATGGCGGTAGAGCTCTCCTCATGCCTTCTTCACGTCCATTGTGCCCGACACCTCGACCGCCACGTTCTTGGCTTTGATGGTTATTTTGCCGTCCGCCTCGATGGTGATCAGCGCCCCTCCGTCCTTCTGTTCGATGACGATGGCTTCGGCGCGGTTATCCGCTTCGGGTCGTTCACTGCCCTTATTCAGCGCCTTCTTGCCAACCCGGATGACCAGTTGGCCGACTTCGATGACGCGATTGCCGTTGGCATCCGTCAGGTCGTTTGTGGCCAGCGCATCGGGAGGCGGGAAAATCGGACCAGCGACGACGTCGGCGTGATCCTTCATCTCAACCTTCGCCGGGAGCTTCAACCACCAGTCGCCGGGCTCCACATTCGATGGCCGAGCGGCATTGTCGTCAGGCGGTCCGTGCCAGATTGCCCCGATGTCGACGGCATCCTCGGCGTCGCCGTGAGCGGGCAGAAGCATTACGCGGGTTCCGGGATAGCGCGGCAGCACAAGGCCGAAAGGACCCCATGCGAAGGGCGAGACATAAGGCACGCTAAACATCACGCCGCCATTCCGGTAGAGGCCGTTGATCGCCGAGCGGCGCATATGCCAGGGCTGATCCGAGACGCCGACGACCAAGTTGGAGGCGAGCGGCAGAAGAGAGTCCTCGCCCGAGGCGGGCACCGTGCTCGCGACCTCGGCGACTTCGGCGAGCGCGTAGTGGGCCAGTGCACGCTCTACCGCCTGGGACACCGAATGGGACAGCGCCCCTTCGGGTGTACCGTCGTCGAGGCTGCGCGCACCACGACTGGCGGCTTTTACCGGCGCCCCGGAGGGGACGTCCCAGATCGACGTGGATCTACCGCCAGAGGTCTCTACCTGCACCCCCGTGACAGTTGTCATGAAGCCCGCATTCGGTTCGATCCGGTGGCTGACGCTGGCCACATAAAGCTCTATCGCCTTGGTCCAGTCCTCAGCCCCCGCCAACTCTATCGGAGCAGGCGATTTGGGGTCCTTGCTCGGTGGGAAGGCAACGACGTCGCCCGGATGGATCTGCGGCGCGCCGACGAGATCCAGACGGAAATTCCTACGCATTTCAGGGGTGGCGGTCAGGTTGCCAGCCTCGAAAGCTTCCGCGAAATCGAACTTCGGATCACGGGGCGTGCTTTGTGTCTCGGCATAGCCGATCAACCCATTGGCGGCAGAGACCCGAAGCACTTTGCCTGAGGCTTTGGCGCCTTTGAACGGGATCGCGCGGCCGACACCAATGTGCAGCACGCCATCGCGCACAAGGAATGGCTTGCGGCCCTGGCGCTTGCCGAAGGTCTCGATCAGGGTGCCGAGCCGCTGGACCTCGGTAAGTCCGTCCTGACCCAGAGCGAGCTTGATCTTGGGATGGCTGGTTGCCGGCGGCGGCGGGGGGTTCGCGAGATCAATTAGATACTCATCCTCGTTGAAGCCCAGGAGCTTCATCACGGCAACCACAGCCTCCTCTGGGGTCCTTGCCTCTTCCGCCTTGGTGACGCGGCGCTTGGAAAGCCGGTGTCCAATCAACTCACGCCCATGTAGCGCGATACGATAGGCGACGCCTTCAACCGACGGAACAATCTCGGTGATCGCGAAAGCACCGACCGGCACCAGGCCCTTGCTCGACGGACCAATGAGGCCCAGCGGGCCGCGGTTGGAGGTCCAGCCCAGGCTAACTTTCGCGACGAGAGGGACATTCTTGGCATCGCAGGCGGCCTTGGCGGCAGCGAGGCGGTCATAGTCGTTGGATAAGGCGCGCTGCAGCACCAGCACAAAACCTCCGCCGGAGAGGCCAACCTGCGCATCGACCTCGACGCGCGCATAGTGTCCGCCACGGTCAAAAGTGATCAAGGGCGGCGGGTCGCCTCCGAACAGGCCCATCACGGCACCGACCAGGGCCTCGGCGCTGGCGAAGGGCGCCGCGCTGACAAGGCTCGCAGTCACCAGCGGATCAGCAGGCGAGATCGCCACCGACCAGTCAGCGACCTTTCCCGGCGCCACTTCGTTCAAGGCGGTGAAGTCGCTCAAGCTAACCATCGGCGAAGCTCTGGCCATAACCGCGGAACCGGCCGGCGCCTGGCCCCGGCGCGGCGGTCGTCTCGACGAGAGCGGCGAGATCGGCTTGCAAAGTGACGGACATGTCTGGCGCTTCGAGCGTCAGTCGGCGCAGTACCGCCGGACGGGCGGTTGGCGCCTCGAAGTGCTTCGCCGCGGCACCCCACGGCCGCCAATCAAACGCGACGTAGGAACCAAAATCCCCAGGACCGACCAGACTTCCGGCGTGAATTCGCCAGCCGGTGATGCGAAGTCGCAGGCCCGGTGGGGTGGCGCCGGTCACACAGAAAAACCGAGACGGCCCCATCACAAGAGGAGCCACGCCGATCAATCCGCCGTTGGTGCGCAGCAGAAGCCGGAACGGTGGTGCACCGGGCCGATCCTCCCCGGCCTGGCTGACGACCGCTTCGCGGGGCGTAGCCAACCAGAAGCGTGCGAGCCCACTAGGCGCGACGAGCCCCAGCGTGAATCGCCGGTCGAGCACGATGGCGTGGGGCAAGCCGAGCGTGATGCGCGCGGTCAGCGCGGTGTAGTCGGGTAGTGGCCTGAGGCGCTCCGCTACCGTGGTGCGCACTATCCATGGGAGGCGAGGAGTTGGCAACATCATCCCACCACAAATTCTGTCAGCGTACTGACGCCGACCGCAGAAAGATCAAGCACTTGCGCCAGCGGGCCCGGCCGCGGCAGGTGCACGAGCGTCATCGAGACGTCAACTACGTCGCGCCGCATTGCGTTGGCGGTAAAACTGAGTGATTGCATGTAGAGATCGGTGCGGATCGTCATCGAAGTCACCAGGATCAAGCCGCCAGCTTTTCCGCCGGAGAGCCTTTCCAGCATCGAACCGCGCAGGCTCGCCTCGGCGACAACCTCGAGATACTCCTTCCACAGGAAGCGATCCCAGCCCACCAGCGAGGCCGACAGGGTGAGCGTATCGTCGTGGGTATCCACAAGTTGGCGGGCGAAGGAGGAGCCGAGCGGAGGGCGATGATAGCTTTCCGAAATCGCAATTGACGAAACCGCCCACAGCGGCACGAAACGGAACCCGTCGGCGAGCACCGCAGAGGGAAGAGACCGGGGTAGAAGGCCGACTGCGCCCTTGACGTTTGCTTCGACAAAGCCGCTGATGTAGCTGCGTCTGGGCATCAGGCATCCTTTCGCGTAGTCATGGCGCATTCTCCGCGTCCGAACCAATCCAGCCGATCAGCACCGGCAGTAATCGCCCGAAGGACGGCGCCTCCAGCGGATCCCCGCCATGCGCCAGCTGCAGCATAAGGTCGGAGGGCCGGGCCCAGCCCGGCGCGGTGACGATCAACTCGGGTCCTTCGGCGACGCGGCCAACACGGATCGCTCCCGGTGCACCGTCGGGACGGCGTATGCCGGGAACCGGAGCTAGATCGGCGGCCCCCGCGACCTCTAGACCGGTGCGTGTGAAGCGCAACCCATTGGCGATGCTAAGAAACGCAAGCAGTTCGGCACCCGGCGAAACTTCGCGGGAGGCGATCGCGGCCGTGAGCGTCTCTTCGGGCAATGGCGGTCGGGCATCGACCCGGTCGGTGTAGCGGGAAATCATCTGCGCCAGTTTTGCAGCCTGACGGTCGATCAGCCTGGTCGCGCGCCAGGGCCGCTCGCCGCGGCTGACAGCTTCCAGGAAGCTGCCGAGGGCAGGCGCGCAGTGGACCGCAGATTCCGGGCCCGTATAGACGCTGTCGACCGCCAGCACGCTGCCAGCGCCGGCATGCATGGTATCACCGGCGTCGAGCACGAAGACCACATCAGAGCGGTTCCAGCCGAAGGCGACCCCCCCAGGGTACTCCCTGGTCACCGCGGCACGGCCCGCGTAGCCCAGGGTGTCGCCCAGGTCCCAGATCTCGGCCTCATTGAGGACCAGCCCATCCGTCACCTGATAGAGGACGGCGAGTTCCAGCGGCACACTGCCGTCGGCCATAGCCAAGGCCAGCTGCGAGCGTGCCGCAGGCCGAGCAGCGGGACCGGCCAGCCGCTTAACCGCCGCCTCGACATTTGCTATGCGGGTCTCGATCGTCATAGCGGCACCACCCCGGCCATCGAATCGGCCCAATCGCCGAGAAGGCCGGTTTTTCCTGCAGCCTTCACCTTCGGAAGGATGTTGTCGATGAAGTAACGGTCATGCGCCGTCAGGTATTCGCGGATCTCCTGTTCCGACCGTCCAATGGTGCGCATCTCGGCGGCGGCGGTGCGGCGCATATCCGCATAGGTGGCCTGTTTGATCTCGGTAGCCGACATCTTCGAGCCGGGCTCGGAAGGATGGAGCCCGGTGCGCCCTTCGATGGCGGTGATCCTGCCGTGCGGGCTGCCGGCACGCGAATTCCTCAGCCAGATGGTCGGCGCGGCGTCGGGATCGTAGCCGAAATCGCCGAAAACCGCTTTCATCGGGTGGGCCTGGACGCCGTGATGGGCGTTCATCAGTGACGTGGTCGATATCTTGCGTGCATACGGATCGACGTTCACCTGCCCTTCGCGGATCGTCAGTGTTGTGCCATCCGGCATGGTCGTCTTGATGTTGTATTTGCCGTCCACAATTGTCAGCTCGGCCGAGCTGCCGTCGGCGAACTTGCGCAGGTAGACGCCGGGCCGCTGTGGATCCTGGCCCCACTCCTTGATGAAGGCACGTGATTCCTTGATTCTATAGCCCGGGTCGCCCGGCATGCGCCCGCTCGCATCGGCGAAATCGGCGGAATGCGGCCGCACCGTCGCCTGGGTAGGCTGCTCGGGGAAGTTCTTGAGGGGCTTACCGCCGCCACCGGTCAGGGCATCGGCGAACGTTTTGGCGAATTCATCGCGCGCGGCCGGTGGTAGCGTGAAGGGCTCAAGAGGTCTGGAGGCATCGGCGAGCGCGTCGTCAATCTCCTTGTACTTTTTCACAAGCCCGGCGAGTTGCGCCTCCAGGTCAGCTTTCGACGGCGCGTCGTCGCCGAAATGCATGACCTTCCTGTATATGGTCTCCAGTTCGTCACGCAATTTGAACACCCTGTCAATCTGCGCGCCGCGCACGGCGACGTAATGGTCGCCGGCATGACGCATCACCCAGGTCACCATGTCCTCGATGAGTTCCTGTCCAGACTGCCCGTGGAGGTGCACCAGTCTGTTTCTGAGCTTCTTGAGGGAGGGAGAGGCCTCGATCGCACGAGCGACATCGAATACCTCGTCCGAGAAGCGGAAGCGGAACAGCCTCGCCATCAGAACCTCCCCTTGCGCGCTATCTCGGCGCCTTCCGACTTGGCCTTGTCGGACGACCCCTCCTCATCAAGCAAGCGCTGCATGTTGGACGTGGCGATCGCCTCATCGGCTGTGCTGGTGCCCGGCTCAGTGCCGGCGCCGACCGTTAGGTCGATCTCGTGCATCAGGGCCTTGATGGCCGGCTCGATCGCTTTTTGAACAAGTTGGCCGACGATCTGGTCGCTGGCAAGCTCCTTCATGAAGGCGACGACCAGACCGTACTTCAGCTGCTGGGCCATTTCGTCGGCGACCTCCTTGGCCAGGCCCTGGAAAGCCTTTCTGGCCCCCGCCCTGGCGCCGGATTTCACCATTGCGATGCCCCCTTTGGCACCGAGTTTCAGCGCCTTCCCGGCGATCGGGATGAAGGCGAAGACGGCTTCAAGTTCTGCCAGGAACAGGTCGAGTTCAGCGTCGGCGAGCGACATAACCTTGTCCTCGTCCATCAGCCCTTTCAGCATTTCCATCTTCTCTTGGGCCTGATGCACGTGCACGCTGGCGACCATCGCGCCGGCGACCGCGCCGAGGGGCGGACAGACCACGCTGAGGAACATCACCCCGGTGAATTCGAAGAATGAAACCAGGCCCTGACGGCCAAGTTCAGCGCTAAAGGCATAGTCGAGGCCCTCGGCATAGCGGGCGTCGCCAAGGAAACTATCGCCAATCGCCTGATGTGCCAATAAATGGAGGCCGCCGAGCACGACCGTCGTGCCCGGAACACTCGCATTGACGATGTCCTCGTTGATCTTCGAGGCGCGGAAGGCAAACTCGGCGGAGCCTTCCGCCTGCGAGGTAATTTTAGTGTTGCCGGTGAGCATCTCGTTCAGCAGCGATTTGAGATAGCTCCGCAACATTGCCGGGTCGGCCTTCGCCATGACGGCGGCCTGCGGCAGGTCGGCGATCTTGCGCACCAGCGGATCGATCGCTTGCGCCGTTCCGTTTCCAAGCGCGATCGCCTGGTCCAGTTCCTGCAGCGTCCAAAGTCTGCCGTTCTTATCGCGCACCCGCGGGACATCGTCGGCGCCCAACTCGACCTTGGCTTCGGTCCACGCCTGGCCGATTGCGGTCTTGGAACGTTCGAGGTAGGCGGCACTGCCTTCGCTGTCGAGCGCGGCGGTCAAGGCCTGCCGCGCCGAGCGCCACGATGCATAGCCGGAAGCGATCGTGCTTGCGGTAGTCCGACGATTTTCGTTCAGCCAGTCCATCAGCGCCTTGCGCAAAAGGGTCAGCGCGGCCTGCGGGGCCAGCATATGCACCAACATGGTCTCGACCAGGGGCGCATACCGCTCGAAATTGTTCAATCTGAGCAAGATCTCGTGGCGGGAGGTGAGGCAGAGTTGGATGAGGATGCTCTTGCAGGCAACCTTGAATCCGAAGGCGATGGAATCGCGCATTGCCGGGGAATATTCGTGCAGGAAATGCAGGTGCCAGGAAACACCATCATCTTTGTAGTAGCTGCCGAGCCGCGAGGCGTTGGCCCTGTCCTGGTATGCATCCCACAGCAGCCGCGACATTGCCGTCATTATCGGCACCGTGCCGCCGAGGTGACGCAAGGTCTTCAAAACAGGGCTGTCGGCGGGCTTGAAATCGACGTCGCCGAGCGAGCCACCGCCCGACACACGGCGCAGCACAGGCGCCATCTGCGCCGCAAGCCCTGCCGCACTTGGCCCGGTCAGGGCGGCAAGTGGAGAGTTGTCCGACTCCGGCGCCACCTCACTCAACGTCGCCGCGCGAACCCCTTCGAAGCCGGAAGCGCTCGCGGCGCGCCCGCCCCAGACTTTTGCAGCCGCCACCAAAAACGAGCCGGGATATTCTCCCTCCGGCATCTGCAGCCGGAACGCGATGCGCTTCATCAGATCGCGAAGTTGGACGCCGACTGCGCCGAGCTCATCGAACGAGAGTTCACCGTTCAAGGGTCCGAGATCGATCTCGATCGGATCGCCGCTGGGGCCTTGTGGGAAGACAAACCGGGCTGAAGTGCCGGCCTCGTCGCCCTCCTCGGACCCGCCGCCCACCGGTTTGCGTTCGCCCCCTTCGCCGCTTGCTCCGCCATCCCCGCCTGATCCGTCCGCGCCGGTCCCACCGGCGCCACCGCCCTTGCCGGCCTTTCCCCCTCCGCCAGCCTGGCCGCCTTCACCCCCATCGGATTTCTTTGCGCCGTAGACGACGCGCACGATCGAGTAGACGTTGATCGACGTCTGATTTTCGAACACATCCGGCCCTGCTCCCTCGGCTTCACCACCGCCGGCGTCCCGAAAACGGACGTGGCAGAGCGTGCGATGCGGGTTCGACTGTTTCGCGCCTTTAACTATGGCCGCGACGCGAGAACGCAATTGGGACGCGATATCGGCGTGCAGCGCCGCGGCATCGGTTTGGTTGAGCTTCTTGGAGGCTATTTCTTCGTCGACCAGAGATTTCTGCGTCGCGATCAGATACCTCTCTAGTGACGCCTCGATGTCGCCACCGGACGCCACTTTTGCGTAGCTCGCAACACCGGTGTAATCGATACGGGTGTTCGAGGGCTTTGTGACCTTGCCCTTCTTGACCGACACCGTCTCGATAGCGCCCAACACGAAGCGGTCATAAATGGCGACATTGTCGGGATCGCCTGCATAGCGGCAAAGGCCGATCCAGTGGGTCAACGACTTGCCGTGGCGGTCCAGGTAGAGACATCCGAGGATGCCGTGCGGGGGGTGCAGCCCTTGCTTTAGGGCCGAGCGCAGCACGGCGGTGAATGCCCGATTGAGCGCATCAAGACCGGTGAAGCGGTAGAGATAAAGTTCGGCCGCAACGTCGGGGGGAAGAGTTTTGGCGAAGCTCTCCCTGTCCAGGACGAAGACAAGTTGCTCCTTGCGCTTCTCGGGCGTGGTATCGTAGCTCGGCGCCAGGTAGCTGCCGGGGAGCATCCGATCGGGATCGAGTACGGCGCCTTCGCCATCCTGCAAAGGCTCAGGAATATCTTGCAGCGCCGGCCGGTCGAGTAACTTAGCCACACTCGACTGAATCGCGCGGTCTATCACCGTCTCGACTGCAGCGCGGTCGATCGGGTCAAGCCACCGCAACGCGGTGCCAGCCCATGTGAATCGGGCCGGCGTCAGCTTTAGTGCCAGATAGTCGCCGCGATCCTCCAAGGCCTCGACCGCTGCTTCAGCCGCGCGGGCGTAGGCCGCGCGCACCGCCGCGTCGAGCCGATCGTGTCCCTCGCGGGCTGCCCGAAGATCGAGTCGCATCTTCATGGGCATGGCGACCAGAAGCGTCACCGAATCCCCCTATCCTAGCCGGTCCAGTCGGGCGGCAGTGCGCCGCATCGCGGTCTCGATGGAGTCACGGATTTCTGCCTCACCGCCGCCAGCCAGGATCTCGATCTCGACCGGGAAAACCACCTGAACGGTAGCCCGCGCATCCTCGATTACTGCCTCGGCCTGGGCAGCCGAGCCTGCAGCCGGGTACACGAGCTCGTTCTCGTGCACCACCGCCAGCCCGGTCGACACCACCCGCTTGGGCGCCGGAAGTACGCTGCCCGAACCGATCACACGCATGATTGTCTCCTCACACGTTTACTCCGATCTTGGTCGATGCCACGGCATACGCGCCGGCCTTGCTTTCGGTGGCGCCGGACTTGGTGGTGCCTGCCATGGCGAATCCCGAGAAGGTCGCCGTCGGCGCGCCTGAGATCGATGCGTTGCTCGGGGTTGCGTTGGTGATGATGCAATCGGCCAGAACGATGCTCTCGAACGACCAATCGTCCTCGTCGCCCTCCCTCACCTCCAGTTCAACATTGAACGGGATCCCCTGAAGCGCCAGATGGGTAAGCCGCGCGGCCGGACCGTCTGCCCCGACGGCCTTCACCGTCATCGAGAAGTTGATCTGGTCGGGGGAGTAGATAACCCCGATGTGGGTTGCCTCGATCGAATGGATCGGCTCCGCGTTCAACGAGAACGAAGGCTGGAACGAGTCGATCGGGGAAATTGTCTTCTTCTGCCCGGCCTCGACGAAGGAGACGATCAGTCTGGACCGCCAGTTTGCCATGGGATGCTCCTAGGGTTTGGCGGTCAGAACCGCGGTTGCAGGGTTATGTTCAGCAGGTGGACAGCAGGTCCGAGGGTGATCGAGACCAGCATCTCGACGGTGCGGTCGGCGCGCGCCTGGGCGACTGCCTGTGTCTCGCCTGGGCTACGGGCATCTTCGGGCACCCGCAGGATTTCCAGCACCGGGATCATCACCGAATAACCATCGATGCCGCCCGGGCCGATCAGCCGGTCGAGGATGCCCTGGGCCCTGTTCACGACCCCTATCAGGCCCGATTTGGTAATTCGCGCGTCACCGATCATGCCGATCAAGCCGGCCTTCAGCCGGAACTCGGTGTCATCGAGCAGGCGAACCACATCGATGTAGTTCAGCGTAGCGTCTGTCGTGAAACAGCAGCCTTCAGCGAAATGCAGGCTTTCGCCCGGGATCAGAGCAGGATCGATGATGGGAATGACCTGCCCGGTCGACAAAGCCTTTATTTCGGTCGGACTGAATTGTTGCGCGAGCGGCAGCGTAAACCCCTTGACGCTCTTCAGGACGACCGAGGCGGCGACCGGCAGCCCGGCAATCGCCGACGCAGCGGCGCAGGCGACGTCGGGCGTCGACCCGCCATCGTCGGCGCCACGAGCCGCGACGCAGACCAGCCGCGAGACCGTCGACTTCAAACCGTCGACAGAGGCCAATGCGTCGGCGGAATAAGTCGGCGACTTGGCGAGCGCGGGATCGATGGCGAAGACACCAATCCGCTTCAAGCCGTCGGCAGCGCTACTTTCGACATGGTCCTTCAG
>NZ_JASKLS010000009.1:0-98641 GCF_030124375.1 Sinorhizobium sp. 6-70 | reverse complement strand
TGCATCATCCATGCGTGCCGAAGGGATGTTGGACCTTGAGTCCCAGGATCGCGGTCTGGTTACCGGCGGGCTTTTGCGCCGGCTTCCCGGCTACCGCCACGAAGGTGACATCGTCGGTCGCGCCGAGTGCGGCGAGCGCGGTTGCGTAGTCGGTACCGTCGACCTTCACACCATAGATCTTCGTCGGCCGCGGCGACTGGAGCAGAGCGGCTCGCAGCCCCACATAGATGTCCGTGGATCCTGTGACGGCACCGTTCGCGTCGACCTCGGCGAACGCTGCGGCCGCCTCACTGACTGAGCCGACAACCGTCGGAACGTTGGCCGCGGCAGTGCCCTTGTCGGATGCGCCGACTACGGCCAGGACGCCGGGCGCGCGTTGTGCGACAGGCTGCAGACCTTTAGTGTCGATCGTTACGTCGATGAAGGGAAACGCAATTGTCATGCTATTCCTCCAATGAATGGCGCCGCGCGGCACCTTTACTCCGGTCTGGATTGCCTGCCGTGTCGACCGGGAGCACGGGGGTGTAGATGTCTACGCTCGGCTAACCACAGCGATTCCGTAGGCTCGCAGCCAGGTCGATGCCTCTGCCAACCGGGCAGCGGCCGTGGCGCCGGGCCAGTCAGCGTCATTGAACCAGGCCGCAGGCACGATCCAGATTGCTGAGATCTCGATCCGACGGCGCAAGCCTGCCGTTCCATTTCGGCTGCTGGCTTCGCCAGAGAGCAGGTCCTGTGCCCGTTGGGTTGCACGAAGCGTATCAGCGAGCAGGAAGCCCGAAGCGCCAGGGTCGAAAATGAGAATTGCTGCGGTCAATTCCAGTCGGACCGGGACCGGCGCCGCCGGTGCGTCCGACGCGAAGCGAACCGAGAGCGCACCCAGCTTGCGAGCCGCGTGGCCAGTATCTAGAAACGAAGCGATATCGGCGGCGCCCTCATCGGCGACGAGTGTGGCGACATCCGCGCCGCTGACGGTATTGGGGCGACCGATCGCGTTTGCGAGCCGCAGCGCGACCTCATCGCGGCGTGCGGCGTCCCTCGCCGGCCCGCTGGCTGGCGGTGGTGCAGCGCCTGAGTCGATCGCCGCATCGACCTCCGCAAGGCTTGGGAATCCGCCGGCGATATCGTCGACCCTGCCACCTCCGACCATGCCGCGGCCAATGACGGCACCACGCCATACAGCCGAGACCCCTGAAAGACCGCGATCCTGGGACTCAAGGTCCAACATCCCTTCGGCACGCATGGATGATGCATCCCAGCGGGTTTCGATCCGAGCGGATTGGCGGGACGGCAAGGTAGTCGTGAATGCCAGCTCATCAAAGGCGGCTGACCAGGGTGCATCGAGCGTGCCTGCATCGATCACATAAGAGGCGAGCGCAATTCGTTCGAGGGCCGCACTGTCAAAAAAAGCCGCGCGCGTCGACTCGGACGCGAGTTGGACAAGCTGACGATCCTCAAACCGCATCTGACTGTCCCTCTCAAAAAAAGAGACACTTCTTCGCTGTGGTTGGTGCGCCCGATCAAGGTATGACTTGACGTTACTTCTTCGACTTATGACACGTCAAGTGGAGTTATGTATCATTAAGATTTCGGCGATCACGACAAAGTCCCGCGCCTCAATTTGCACCCATAAATTTTTAAGGTTCTTACGCAGCGAAGCGCATAATTTAGCGGATCATCTAATGGTCTCACGACGACGACGGGACCGTAACGCAACGGGTCCAGCACGCAACGATCGCTAACGCTGTGAACTTGGCATCTGCTCCCTGGACGTAAGATGCCGCCCGGCATCATCGGCTCACCAGCGATTCGCTGAGGTACGGCTCAGCGACCGGTTGGCCAAAAGATGCCTCCCAGAGCAAGAAGTAAGGATCCCAGCACCTAACGCTTTGCGGCATGAGATCGGGCGCGCTCGGCAATATGTGCACGGTGGCAACCGCATCGGTGCCGCCGCCGGGACCTTGGTTGCCTCTGTACCCGCCGCTGCACCCTTCAAAGTTGGGCCCTTGCACAACAGCAATCTGAAGCGTATATATTGGTAGTTTATTATATACTGAAATTAATCATCTGACGCGATGCAATCTACCGCGTTCGTGTCGTCGTACCAGCGTAGTTTAAGGCGCAACCTCAACACCGCAGGCGCATGCGAGGAAAGCAATGCCGAGACGCGCAGCTGATGCTGACGCGAAACGGCGGGGCTTTGTCGTGACAAATCGCCTCGCCTCGCAGATAAAGTGGCGCGTCAAAGCTCAATGACAGTTGGCCCGACCATCCCGCGCAGCCGGTAGGACACCATCGTATCGGTTATTTTGTGGGGACGTCATGCCGTGCGTAAGAACATCGTGCTCCTCGCAGACGGGACTGGCAACAGCGCGTCGAAACTCTTCAAGACGAATGTATGGCGCCTTTACGAAGCGCTTGATCTCAATGAGCAGGTTCAGGTTGCCAGCTTCAGCGACGGGGTGGGAACTTCGTCGTTCAAGCCATTCGAGGTGATCGGCCTTGCGCTCGGTTTTGGGGTGAAGCGGCGCGTCATCGGCCTCTACAAGTTCCTCTGCTTGAACTATCAACCGGGCGACCGAATCTTTGTTTTCGGCTTCAGCCGTGGCGCGTTCACGATCCGTCTACTAGTCGGACTGGTTGCTCGCGAGGGACTGGTGGATTTCCAGTCGCACGAGGAACTCAATAGGAATGCCTTGGCCGCATATCGGGCGTTTCGCGAGAAAGCGTTTCCCTCAAGGTTGCCTTGGACGCTCTACGGGCGACGCTTGCGAGATGCCTCAATCAGAGGCTGGAATTGGCTTACAGGCAGCCGTTCGTACGACGATGTGCGCCCTCGCACCGGTCCCCGCTCGCCTGAAAAGATGAAGATCGCCTTTGTTGGAGTTTGGGATACGGTGGCCGCATACGGCCTCCCGATTGATGAATTGACCAAAGCAGTTAATCGGTGGATCTGGCCGATGACGTTCGAGAAACCTCATCTGCTGCCGTGCGTCGAGCGGGCCCGTCAAGCACTCAGCCTCGATGACGAGCGCCGGACATTTTTCCCTATTCCGTGGAGCTCGACGGACACAGACGGCAACGAAATTGGTCCGGACCGACTTTGCCAGGTATGGTTCGCCGGGGTGCACTCAAATATTGGCGGCGGCTATCCGGACGACCGCTTGGCCCATGTCCCCCTGTGCTGGATGATCGAGGAAGCTCAAGATGCCGGGCTGAAATTCAAGCCCGATACAGTATCGAGATACACCGATTTCGCATCGGAAAACGGCCGCATCTACGATAGCCGGGCCAATCTTGGCTTCTTTTACCGCTATCACCCGCGCGACAGCAAAACCCTGCTGGGGCACTTCGTCCCACTGGTCGATTGGAGTGTTCTGCTTCGCATGGCAGACGGCCCCGACGGCTACGCACCCGTATCGCTGCCGTCGGATTTTCGGGTTCGATTGCCAGACGGCACGGTAGTGCCCTTCCTAACGTCGCAGGCGCTGGATCCATCTTCACGAGTCAGCACCCCGCTCCAGGCGCGTGCCGAAACGGCGCTCACCGAGCTGCGGCAGCGCCAACTGGGAGGCCAGGAGGATCAGCTCGAGCGCTTCGCTGTAATGCATGATACGATCTGGTGGCGCCGCGCCGTCTACTATGCGCTGCTGTTCCTGGTCCTGGTGGCCGCCTTCTATCCGCTTTTCGGTGAGTATCTAACATCTGGCCCGCTGGACAGGCTCGATGAGGGGGCCGGGCCAATCGTCGGCCGTCTAACCGGGATCATCGAGTTTTTCACTCCCGGATTTGCCATGCCGTGGCTGAACGCGGTCGCACGCAACCCGGCCTCGGCGGCTATTCTTGCTGCCTTCCTCCTAGGCACGATGTGGTTCAGCGCCTTTCTTCGGACGCGCATAGCCGATCGCGCCCGAATTGCCTGGTGCAGCGGCAGATGGCGGCGTGACCAAACCCTGTTCGCGCAAGAGCGGGCTGAAAGCCACAAGCGCCTCGCTGCGTCCGGGGCCCTGATCTCGCTCATCGCTGCGGCTGCCGCCCTGATCACCGGCACTCTGCCTGCGGCAGCGTTCTTTGCAGTGACGACCCTTTTGTGCTTCCTCGGCATGTTCGGCGTCACTAGCAGGCGCCGAAGATTCACGAGTTCGCCTTTCCTGAGGTTTGCCCGGTTTGTTCGAACAAACCCGAAGTTGGTCGCCATTTACAACTCTCTTCGTGAACATATTTTCCCGGCTCTGTCGCTCACCGCAACTGGTCTTGCCGCCCTCTTTCTGATCAACAAGGCGTTCTTCGACGTGGCAAGCGCGGCCGGCGCATTCTGCGCGCAAGATAACCCCCCTGGAGAGAGAGCAGAAGTGATCGGCGCGGCGCCAGACAGTTTCGACCCGACCTCTATATGCTGGGACACCCATCTGATCCTCCTCAAAGGGGAACGCTACAGAATCACGCTCGATATTCCGCCCGGTTCTTCATTGAAGGACGACAGTCTCCGGTCCGGAGCAGCCGGAATGAAGATCAGTTCCATTGCCCAGGCCGCTGGCGTGCCGCTCAGGAGATGGTGGGGCCAGCCTTACTTTCAATTGGTCGCTCGCATCGGGAGCCACGGCTCCGATGAGCAAGCCGTCACGCCGATCAGGCTACCGGATGAGGCACCCGAGAATATTTCGCGCGCAGCATTCCTGTTCACGCCGCGCGAGACGGGACGGCTTTATCTTTATCTGAATGACGCCGCACTCGGGATACCCGGTCTTTACGACCTGTTTTACCGGAACAACCGCGGCGCCGCGCAGGTGATTGTCGAGAATGTCAGCGGCTACTGAGCGACGACCGATCGGCAGGAGTTCACATTGGGGGTCGCTTGAACGGCGGGGTTTGTTCCCGATGAAACAGCGCACCCGACCGAGCCATGCTAGTGAGGATAATTGAGGGGGTACGGGTCAATGCGCCGCGTATATCTGCTCATGGCCACCATCGGTGTTCTTGTCTGTCTTTCCGTTGCGGCGGTCGTCGTCCGTATGGACTTTTTTGGGCGCCTGCTCGCCGACAGGGTACTTGCAAACGCTGCTATGCCAACCGAACAGGAGATGCCCCCAACCTCTGGCCAGATCTCCTTTTCCTCAACGGACGTTCAAATCATCGGCGGTCGCGGGGAAGGACTAAGCTGCAGCCTGCCAAAACTTTTGGCCGAACTCGCGTTTCCCCATGAAGAAGGGCGGGAAGCGATCAGCCTTCAGATGCGGCAGGCATGTGCCACGCATGACTATTGTTACAGACATGGAGCTGCCACCTACGGTTATACCCAGGCCGATTGCGACTTTCTGCTCCAGGAGCATGCGTTCCGCCTTTGCTACTATATTGAGAGGCGAGAACCGGGTAGTGATCTGGAAGCCAAGCAGAGCAAGTGCATCCGCGATGCTCGTCTCGTGACGCTCGGCGTGCGCGCCGGCGGGAGCGATTCATTTCGCCCGCTGAATCCGCGCGTTGATGCACTGTCGCAAGGTCTCGAAAACAAGGTGGGGCTCGACGGCAGGGCTTCGACATATTTCGAGTTTGACCCGTATCCCGTTCGATCTCTTTCCTATGCGGTCTATCGTATTGCGGACGCATCGGATCCCGAGGGCAAGCTCCACGGGGTCAAGGCTCTCTATAAATTCTCGATGCGGCCGTCTGGCATGTTTGTCTCGCTAGCTGTCATAGGCAAGGATGGGGAGGCTGGGCCGCTATCGCTCTTGGTGAAGCTGCCGGGCGATCCGTCCTACATCGTCAACGCTCCCCTTGTCGTCGCCACGACGCACCACACCAAAAAGGAAGATTGGTTCGTCTGGTGGCAGAGACGTGGCCTAAGCGAGACTGGCGGGCGCATTCTGGCAATTGCTCCGGGGCGGGCGGCGACAGAGGATTGGAACTGCCTGTACTTGGCCGGCATGACAGATACTATGCTCGGCGACGAGGATACATGCCGAGATCGAGATTCAATTGCAATCGTGGAGGTAGGAACGGCCGCCCGCCCGGACGACGGGGGCTTTTCTCAGGTGATCCCTGCACACGATAGGCAGCCTGCTCCAGATACGCTTCACCTGATGGCTCTGCAGACGAACAGTTGTCACAGAAGCGGAGCTAATGCCCCTTGTTTTCGTGACATTCTAATCGGCACGGCGCTACGCCGCAAACATCAGCCGCAGGAACCGTTGCGGGTGACCGATCAGCTTGCGAAAGCAGCTCCCGGACACAAACAAGAAGAGACCGACGTCTATCGCAACTATGTCGCCGCGCCCTTGGTGTTCCAGTCGCCTCTGGAACGCGATCCCCTGCTCGCCTGGTCACGCCGGGATAAGGACTTTGAATCGAAGGCGTTCGTACGGCGCATCGGCATCGCGCGCAAGACTGCACGGCCGCAGAGTGATACGGGCCGGTCGCGCGGTTCCGTGTGGCTCGCCGATATAGAGGAAAATGACGAACCCCTTTTCGCCTTGGGCAGGAAAGGCGAGCGCCAGGCGCTAGTGGCCATCCGGAAGTCAGATGATGCAGGCGCTGGACACGTGCAAATCAAGCAATGGCGCTTGCCGGAGCTACGGGGCGACGACACGGGCGAGACGCCCTTGATCAAAGCGGACGCTGAGGCATGCAAACCGAATTTAGAAGGTACGTGGCTGGCCAGACCGCCAATCGTGGTCGCCGTCGGAGACGAAGCCGTTGTCCTCTTTTCGCGAATCGTCGACGCGAAGGACGAAGACGGAGGTTACGGACTAGGCTTGGCCACCCTCAAGATCGGAACCGATGGACGCTGCGCGGAGAAACTGTTCGCAGGGCCAACGATCCCTGCGATGACATTGATTCCGAACGCGACCAAAGATGACAAAAACAGGCCAAAACCGCTCCTGAAACAAAAGCGCCTCGAGCTGCTTCGGCAAACCCCGATACTGGTCGACGATCTGGACGGAGGAGCCGAGTTGAGTGTGATCTTTCCAGGCGCCGGGAACATTCCGAGCGCCAGGATGATAGCGCAGGTCGGCAAAGCAGATGGCAGCTTCTCTTCCGGGCGGACGGTGGCGGAAGGCCTGGTCCAAAGGTAGAGGCGCAGCTTTTAATTTGTTGAAAGGACAGTTCAACTGAGGGGAGGCTAAAGTGAAGACAAGTCTACGCGGCATTTGCGCGATGCTTGCCGAAGAGGCGATAGTTTTGGCGGCTTATAACGATGGTACCGGCACCATGACAATGGGCGCCGGCCATACCGCGGCCGCGGGTCCGCCGTCACCCCGCTCGGGTATGACCATTTCGCTCACTGAGGCGATAAACATATTTAGAAATGACCTCTCCAAGACAGAGGACCAGGTCGAGACCGCAGTGAGAGCCACGCTCTCCCAGCACCAGTTTGATGCACTCGTATCCTGGCACTTCAACACGGGAGCTGTTTCGAGCGCCACATTAACGCGAAAACTCAATACAGGAGATGTTGCCGGCGCGGCAACTGAGTTTGCGCGCTGGAACAAGAGTAAAGGCAAGGTGCTCGAGGGCCTGGTCGCTCGCCGCGAGCGCGAGACGGCAATGTTCTTGAGGGGTGACTACGGCGATCCGAAAATCCGTGTCCTGGAGAGCAAGGGCGGCCCCGAGGAGATCTTCACTGCCGACCAGGTCGAGGCGCTAATCGGTGGTGTGGTGGCCTCGGAGGACGAGCAGTCCACCGAAGAACTGCTGGCCAACCCGATCTCGCAGCTTCTTCCGCTTCAGCGTCCCAAACAGGGGGCTGCCGTCACGCGGGTCGTTCTCCAGAAGTTTCACGACCTCATCCCCGAGGACGGGCGCGACGACTCAGTGGCAGTGGTAGCCGTTCGTGGCTATTACCTGAATACAATGGGCAAGGAGGGTGCCAACGATCGCGGCGTATATGACGACGCTATCATCGTCGTCGAGCCGGAGGGCGTGCACAACTTCAACGGCAATACCGATCCTGGCCGCTTCGGTCGTGGTATTGCCAAATTAAAGTCACGCCAAGCTATCCGATACCGCCCTGGCCCACACGGATTTTCGCGCAAGAATGGGCCTTATCCCGCCTTTCGACAGGACAGCAACTGTACTGTTATCCGCGATGAGACAGGGGAGGATACAGATTCGCCTGGCCGCCGCTTCTGGATCAATCTCCACCGCGGCGGCATCACAACCACCTCCAGCCTTGGCTGCCAAACAGTCCCGCCGCACCAATGGAATGAATTCAAGACGCTAGTCGATGGCCTGCTGAAAAAGCACAGCCAGGAAACCTTCTACTATTTGCTTGTCGATCAGACGGATGTTCCACAGGAGGAAACGACCATGGCGGTTATTCCGCAGGCCTCGCCGGTGCCGACCGAGATCAACCGCGCGCAGGCACTCCAGCAAATTCTGGCACTCGGAGAGCTTCTTCGGCAGGGCAGCAACACCAACGAAGCGGACATGATCTTTCTACGTGATGCGATACGGACGGTGCTCCCTGGCGAGCCAAAATTGGTCAACCCGGCCGTGTCGGAGCCCAAGGCAATGAACGATCCGCTCACTTCGAGGAGCGATCCCGACCTAACGCCCGTCAATGGCGCATTAGGCAAGTCAATCGGACGCGCACTTGACGGCCGCAAGACTGCGATCGGCGTCATCGGCATGCTCGCAACGACCATCTTGCCGATTTTCTTTCCGCAGTTGGCACCCATAACGGCAGTGGCTGGTCCATTGATAGACGGGGTGACGAACGCCGCGGCTACCGCCGGGGCAGCAACGCAGACCGACGGCGGAATCGGACGCGAATTAGTGACGGCTGCGTTCCCGATATTCGCGACAGTCGGGGGCTGGGGCGTACTCGGCAAAGTCGAGAAGTGGGTCAAGGCTATACAAACGGCACTTCCTACGCAGCCGTTAGTCATCAAAGGCTGATCGTACTTGTCTGGGTCTTAGCCAGTTGCGGTGACACAGCAGTGCCAGTCCACACCGACGGAACATCGGGAGTTCACAATGGTCAACGATCAATCCATGAATGAACAACTGACCAATCGGAATTTCGATGAGATTTTAGCGCTCGAAGAAAAAACCATTCGGGCTCGCCGCCGCGCTGCGGGGATTAGCATCGCCGGGGATGATCATGGACGGCCAGCCTACAGATCACCGAGGGCATCACGGCCAACATCTTTCACATGATCAACTCCCTGGCTGTCGAGGCAATCGAAAGCGGAAAAGAGCGCATTACCGATGAAGCCATTGAAAAGTGGGAACCGGAATTTGACGCCGAAGCAGCGTTCGCATGACGGGGATATACGCACGGCAATTGCCGGTAAGGTTCCCTCCCTCCAGGGATGAACTTCTGTCGTCGTGGATCATCCGGCACGCCGCGTTTTACGCCATCTCTCCATTAGCCATGCTTCGGCATTGCCTTCCCGAGGTGCGGTCATTGCGCACGGCCGATTTAGATCTCACCGAAGATCAGGTCGACCGCATAGCCTCTATGTTCTCGGTCGATCCGGCCACGGTCCGCCGCATGACTTTCACGAATGTGCCGCTATCGTCACGACGGCTGATTGCCGGCGAGCCTCGGCAATCATGCAGCAGCTGTCTCCTAATTGTCGACGGGTCGCACATCGTTCTTCGAGGCGAACTTGCCGGCTGGCGGATCACCCGCTTTGCGGCGGTCGCCTTCAAACCATTGGCGAGCGTGACCGCCCCTCTCCTTTCAGCGGCTATCACCATGCTGCGCTGATAGGAGAAGGAATGCTTAACGACGAGGCCGAGCACGGTATCCAAAACTGGGTATCGCCAAGTGAAATTGCCCGCCTCATACTGATGCGACGCGTTCCCAAAGTCGTTCCCCGATCGCTACGAACCGTCAAGCTACAGAGTGCTCGGCGTCGTCATTCCTGATCTCGATCACGTCCTAAAGACGGAAACTAGGGAACTTCCGACCCCAGCAAGCCCGATTTTGCAGTTGCACTTGCGGCCAGCTCTTTTAGCGGGCGTGGCCATCGTCCAGCGAGCTGGGCCGGAGATGCTTTATATGCTGCGTGGCCATATGATGGGTGAGAATAAAGCCCGCTTCGGCAACGTTATAGAAGAGGTGGTGGACTGCGGGCGCCAGTCGCGGAGGTCTTCGCAGTTGCACTTAATTTGAGATTCTCAGCCGACGGAATCTCAAATCAAATGCCAACAAAGAAAGAAACGGCCGCATTCTTACGTTTAACTGCCAAACGAGATGAGGGTCTTCAGGCCTCACTGTCAGCGACGCTTGCTTTCGAGTTCATAGCCGCCGACATCCTCGCTCAACGATGTCAGCCGATCCAATGCCGACGACCTTTTGGCGTCTCGAGCTGCCTTGAAAGCCGCAACATCAGTTGCTCTCAAGCGCCGGTGACTGCCAACCTTTTCTGCTGGGAGTTCGCCATTATCGACCAAACGCACCAGATACTGCCTGGAAACGTTGAGAATATCCGCCGCAGCCTGCGTTGACAGCATCTCCTCGTCCGGCAGCACCGTCACCGGGCGCCCCTCAGCGAGAAGCGCGGCCGCGTGATACATGACTTCCGCCAAGGCAAGCGGCAGTTCGAAGCGCTCTCCATCGGCGTCAACGACCTGAACTATCCCTTTTTGCTTCTCGGAACTCGCCTGCAAAAGCGACGCAACCGGGCAGCAGCCGACCGCTCGAGTGCCGGAACTGCAGTCGAGGTTTTGGTGGGATTTTTGTTTGACGATGTGCGATGTGATACGGCCATGCCAACACTATCTTTCCCATGTTGCTGCGCGATACGCTGCTGCGGGTCGCGGCGGCAGGTTGTTTTCAGGCTCACTGGTCGACCCGTATTCTTGAAGAAATGACCCGCAATCTTGTCAGCGACTACGGCATGGACCCATCCAGAGCCGAAGCCTTGCGCGCTGTCATGGAGGAGGCGTTCCCTGAGGCGAGTGTCGAAGGATGGGAAGAGATAGAGCCGGAGATGCGTAATGATCCGAAGGATCGCCACGTCGTCGCGGCAGCCGTGGCGGTCGAAGCGACGATCATTGTCACATCGAACATCTGCGATTTCGGCAATATCCCCGAAGGCATCATTGCCTTGACCCCTGACGAATTTCTCTCGGAGATCTTCGCGAGACATCCAAGCGCGGTGTTGGAGGCGCTCACGATGCAAGCGGCCGCCTACCGGCGACCAGAGCTGACCACAAGCGAATTAATCGAAAGACTTGTCCTGACGTCGCCTTGTTTCGCCGAGCAGGCGCTCAAAGGACTTGCCGGGCGTTGAGATCGAGGTTGGCCAGCAAGCATGCACGACAAGCCGCGATCATACCGAAGACAGTTTCGGAGACGATCGGTTGCGCGGGCCAGAGCAACCGGTAGCTGCATGACATAATGTTCCAGGCCCAGGCATCCCGCACGGTTGTGAGGTCGATGGATTTGGGCGCTCTGGGCCATCAAGGCGCTGCGCGACGAACCGCTGCCGCTCTTTGCTGCCATATCTGCCCGGGAAGAGACCACCATCGCCGAAATCAACGAGTCGGTCGTGGCGCTCAGACCGATGACAATGTTAGGAGCCTCTTCCGCAGGCGCAGTCGAAGCAGTGAAAGAGCAATTGTGCCGTGGTACTTTCAATGCCGTTCACTCGCTTGTGCGGCTTTGCTGCTCGATCGCCACCGCCCCGACCAACGGTTGCCGTGTGCTCGAAAATAGCAGCATGCCGCCCTTCGTCATCTGCACAGCTACCCGACCGATCGACAATGTCGATCAGTTCCTGCCCACACCCTCCCTAGGCATCGAGGGCAAGTGCGGTTTCTAAGATAGGATCTTCGCCAGCCGAATACTCGAGCTTGGGCTCAACTGCGATGTCTGGGGCGACACCCACACCCTCCAGGTCCGTCCCGTCTACTTCGACCCGGTGGGTGGCGATCAGTAATATCGATCGATCTGTGAGTAGGAATGGGCGCGCTGCGGCCACGGCGCCCGCAGTTCTGGTTCCAACTATCGTCGCGCCATGCCGCTGCAGCGCGAATGCCAGCACCTCATTGCCACTGCGGGTCGTCGCATCGACAAGCAGAATGACAGGCTTGCGCCAATGGCTGTTGATGCTGACGGCTGCCCCGCTGCGTGGATAAAGCTTGAGCTCTGGCGACCCCCCAATAAAAAACTCGGCGAAGTCCGGAGACGAGCCCGCAATTCCACCGCGCAGATCTAGGATCAGCCGTTTGCAATCGGCAAGGTCGTTGGTCGCTGCATGGGTGACGAGTCGCCAATGCCGGTCGCCTGCGAGGCTCCAGGGTCGAATGTAGCCAATAGCCGACCCATCATGCGCGCGAAACCTCTGTATACTGCCGCGTGTCGCACGGGGGAGAGCCCGCCGGGGGGAGGTCTGTTTCACCTTGACCGTGAATTGGCGCTTCGCGCCATAGAGCGTGCGGCGAGCCACCAGTTCGCAATCGCAGCCCTCAAGGCCAATGAAGGGCGTGATCGGCGCATAGGGCGCACCGTTGACAGCAATCAATTCATCACCGACGCGCAAGCCAACGCGTGCGGCCGGGCCACCGGGCATGATGGCAGATGCGAACCAGCGGTTTTCAGACCCCTTGCGAGGGAGGATACCGATGCCCGGATAATGGACACCTCCTGGAAAGGTGCGCCTAACTATTTTGGCGAAGCCGGGAAGTCCGCAATAGGCGACCAGAAGATGAAAATAGTCTATCTCGTCAGGCCTGAGATGGTGGGTGTGCGAAATGCCGATTTCCGGAAGTCGCTTGCAGACATCGGTGGGCTCAACTGCCTGAATCCAAGCGTCCAGCGCCTGAGAGTCGATATAGTGCTCTCTAAGCAGAGCTACTATCTCAGCAGCGAGGTTCATCAACGCTGTCGGTCGAGATTCTGAATTGTACAGCTTCACTGAACTCAGTGTCTCGAGGCCCTGATGCGAACCCGGCCGCCTGTGCGATAAGGCGCGGCAAGTTGCTTCGCCAATACCGTCCCTGTTCACGTAGCGAGTGCTGGTCCTGCTCGAGGTGCTTCTTTGGACAGCCGCCCCAGCATATTGGCAGAAATGAGCAGGATGAGCACGTTGGTTGTTGGGTAGGGTCGAAGCTTTGCCACCATTCCCCATCCTTGCTGTTCAAAACGCTCGCGCCTTTCCGCCTCGATGGTGAGTTGTCGTGCAAATTTCCAACAGCGCGACCTTGCTCGCCAACCTGTAGTCCGCACCGATAAATCGAACCATCGGCGCCGAGCACCGCTGAGTGATCGGCCAAAGCCGCACATACCGTTGTCTTCGGATACGGGAAGCCGTCTGGCACCTCCGACTCTTCGACCGCAGCAATGCCACCGGTGTTTTTGCGCACTTGGGCGCGTGCGTCATCGAACTCAGCAATCGTGAGTTCGAGTGGGCGCATGAAGCTTGAGGATTGCGAGTACGCTGCGAGTCTGGCCGGTTGGAAAACCGCAGGGAAGTCTGCGTCAAACCAGTGGCGACTGCGTGCGAAGTCGAGGAATGGCAGCAAATCCTCCAAGTTCTCGCGGTCGACGTTAAAGCGAAGATCAACACGAACGCATGTAACGAGGCGATCGACAAGCGCAACGGCGCGGTCGAACGAACTTGGCTGCGCGCTGCCGCCCGTCGGACGATGCAGCCTCCGATAGCGGCGGCGCTTATCGTGGTGAGCTTTCAAGCCGTCGAATGAAATCTGGACCTGACGCACGCGGTGACGAGCAATAAAACTTTCGACATCATCGGGCCACAAGCTTCCGTTACTGATGATCGAGGACACGAAGGCGATCCCCTTCGACGCACACGCTGCCTGCAATGCCATTGAGGCCTTTTCGATAAATTCAAGATTGAGTAGAGGCTCGCCTCCGTACCAATCGATGTGCAGGGCTGGTCGCCGGCTCGCAGCAACGCTTTCGAGAGCGAGGGTGACCAGTTTATCGATCTCACCCGTTTTCAGGCGGGAGGCGCTACGCTCCTCATAGCAATAGTAGCAGGCTAGGTTACAGTCCATGGTGGTCGTTACGGTGATCACGACCGGAGCCTCTCCTCGGGCACGCCAGAAGCGCTCGCGAATCTCTGCAACCTCGTCGCGGGATTCAGGCACCAGGTACCCCCCGGCTCTAAGGCGAGCCAAGAGATCGGGGGAAAACTCATCCCCTGCAAACTTCAATCCGGGCTGGAGGAGAACTGCACCAAGTTCACCGGCATCTCGGCCCTCCAATATCATGAGGCCACCGCTGAAAGCGTTGAAAAGCGCAGCGCTCGGTCCATCGCCTTGGACAACGAAATTGTAACGCGACGGCACGAACACCATCTGCGTGTCCTCCGTAACAAATCAGCGACGACGCAGCAACCTAAAGTTCTATGAGGGCCAAGCACGTATTGGTGCCCCCACAGAGGCGAGCCGCTACTTTCTTGACGGGCTTCAGTTCGGGGTCAGTGATGGTGGTTGCCATAACCTCGAACTTCATGCCGGGCTTGAGTTTCACCGTCGGCTCAGTATCATCTGTCTCGATCAGATGTACCTTGGGACCAGCAGCAGGCGGTTGTTTCGTATTTGGCAAGGCAGGATCTCCCGTTCAATCTTGCGGCACGACCGCAAGATTGATACTACTTGAAATATATATTTCTTCCAGTAGAATCGTGTTGCGCCCTGCATTTCTTCAGTTGCACCACAGTTGCACTGAGAGAAGTGCTTAGGTCTGATCACACAGATGCGTGAAGATCGACGCGTCTCTGCAATTTCATAGACGGCGGTCGGCAACGTAGAACTATATTGAGCGGAAATAATCACTCGCCATAGTAGACGAAAGGCGCCCAGACGATAGCTGTGCGCCTGCTCTCGATGTCGCCTAGTATAAACTCGCGTTTTGTCTCCGATAGAGCGATACCCGGCGTTTTTCCGTCTTTCAGCTTTCGAAAAAAATGCTCGACAAATTCAGCTGTGCTATCGTCTTGAATGGGCCACAAGGTAAGGATGGTGCTCGCATTGCCCGCCGCGAACAGGGAGTAGGGAAGTCCAAGGAGACCTTCCCCCGAGACCCATTTGCCGACGCCAGTCTCACATCCCGATATGAATACCAAATCACTCCGAAAATCGAAGGCCGCAAGTTCCGATGCTCTGAGATAGCCATCCTGACCATCGGCTAGATTTGCCTGCGACAACACGATCCCACTCAATTCCGGATTGCGCTGGTCGAGATATCCATGCGTCGAGAAAATCACATATCGAAAACGCTGTAGGGCGCCCTCTCCCTGCAACCGCCTGATGTTCGTCTCGGACGCGCCTTGCCCGGAAAACAAGTCATGACCAGGCTTCAAGACGAACAACGACGCCAGCCCCTGCAATTCCTTCGCTGAACCTGGCAAGTCTGGCCATGACACCTGCCCGGTCGGCAGAGTGGACGCAGCCGTCATAGCATCGATACCGGTCACTGCTACACCTGGAGAAGACCCCACGGAGTATTGCGGATTTCCAATCGCCAGCATTTGCGATCGGTCAAGACCGGCGTATCGCCTGAGCCGATCGCGCGATAGAGCCATCAAAGAGATGGATTGAATGGAAGAAATGTCGTGGGTTTCGATCAGAAACGCGCCGTTGGAGCGTAGCGTATCGAGCGGAATTGACGCCAGCGGGCCGTCGGGACTCACATACCAACGGCGCGCTTCTCTCACTTCTGCGGGGAGTGCGCTAAGGAACCAGGAGGACAAATCCTTCCTGATTTCCTCGATGTCACTAACAAGTGTCGCACCATCGACGGCGCCCTCCTCTACCAATTGCAACAGGTATGAACCATCCCGAAGCTTCCAGATCAGCTTCCTCGGCATGCCTGGCGGCGGGTAGCGAAGTCCGCTAACGCCATCCGCTATGGCCAGCGCTGCGCGATACGCCTCGAGCGTTGCCGGCAAATTTGGGTAAGGTGGCAGAACCAGCGCCCCTCTCCGCCCTTTGCCATCGATCCATATTAAGAGCAGATCGGAGCTCGCTTGGACGAAATCGAGAATCACTCCTTCTTCGGAAAGCAGCGCAGCAGCGGCGTCCGCATCTGTAAGCCGGAAATCGGCTGCCTCGCGATAAAGCGGATATTTCAATCGGTAGCTTGCTTCGAGCGCCGAAAAGCTGGCCGCCAGCTCATTTCGTTCGGCCTCGAGATCGGCACGTAAAACCAGATCCGTGACGAGCGGAATGCGTCCGTCGAGCTGCGAGATCCTGAACTCGAGATCGGACAGGGCCGCTTGATCGGTTTGCGGCAGTGCATTGCGCGCCGTCCCACGGACAGAAGAGGTTTCAATGAGTGTGCGTGCTTTGGAGAGTTCCGCAGCTCTCAGGGCTGCGTCGAAGTCTCCATGGCTTGCCTCCAGAACGGCAAGCGACTTGTAGGCCGGCGTGATGGTGGAGAAGAAGCTCCTGCGCAATGTATCTGGTAGTCCCCCATCGCTGCGTAACCCCTCAGCGGCGTCGACGATGCTCCGGTAAAGCGTTCTTGCCTCGTCCAGGTTTCCATTCGCGGCAAGAAGACCAGCGAGCCCCCGCATAGACACTACGGTATCGATATTGCGGGCGCCCAGGCGCTGGGTGCGTAGGGCGATCACCTGCTCGAAAAGCTTCCGGGCTTCTGCCCATTGGCCGGCATCAGCCAGCGTCGAGGCAAGATTGTGCAGGCTCTTCAATGTATCAGGATGCGTCTCGCCAAACTTGCGTGCCCTGATGGCGTAAACGTCGCGATGAGCAGTGATCGCCTCCGAGTACCGGCCCAGCGCGTCAAGCACCGCAGCTTGGTTGCTGCGTGACAACAACGTCAGTTGGTTCTCCGCGCCAAGTACTGCAGTTCGACGACCGACCACCTGGGTGATGATTTCCAAGGCTTCGTCGTACCGATCCGCATTCCTCAACGCCTGAGCTAGATTGTTCAGTACGCTAAGCCGGCTGGGATGAGATTCCGGAAGTTTCTTCGCGAGAACCGCGTCGATATGTCGGTAGGCCACGATTGCTTCGTCATTTCTGCCGAGATCAGAAAGGACGGCCGCAATGTTGTGCAATGTCGCGATCGTATCGATATTTTCATCATCGAACAGCGCTCGAGTGGCTCGCAGGATTCGCTGATATACCGCCAGGGCATCCCCGTATCGTCCCGTCTGATAGAGCAGTCCCGCATATTCGTGTCCAATGTTCATTGTGGCCGGCATTTTTTCGCCAGCGACCTCCACAGCCAGCGAATAGGCGCGGTTCCCCATGTCGATCGCTTCGGATGCGCGTCCGACGCGGAAGAGAACACTTGCCATGTCCGACATTGCCTCGATCGTGCGCATGTTCTTGGCGCCAAACCTGGCCGTAAGTGCGGCTGTAATGTCGCCCATCTCGGACAACGCAGGTTCAAATTGCGATTTGTCTATCATTTGGCGCACGATCAGCGAGCGCGTTACGAGCGTGTCGGGATGGTCTGCTCCCAGCACCTGGATTCGCAGCCGGCGGACTTCCTCCAGGATCGTGTCCGCTTGTTGGGTCTCGCCGAGACGCCGCAGCGCGAAACCAAGATTGTGCTCACTTTCCAGAGTCTCGGGATGTGTTTCCGAGAGCAGGCCCCGACGACCTTCATAGGCTACCTTGAGCATGTCTCTCGCAGGCGCAAACTTCGACTGGCGAAGAAGGATTACACCGAGCGTGTTTTGGAATCGAAGCAAGTCGCGTTTGGACTTACCGCCCAGTAAGCCTGCCTTGGCAATGACATCGCGTTCGATGCGTTCTGCCTCGTCGGCCCGAGCGGTTGAGAGTGCAAGCGCCATCCGGTCCTTAACCCTTAGGGTACGAAGACCGTCCGGCCCGTCGGCCGTGAGAGCTGCTACCAAAGCTCGTTCCAGCGCCTCGGTCTGAGGAGGCTCGCGCGTGACAGCGATCCGCGCAATGAGCAAAAGCGTATCTGCGAGCTCTTCCTTGGAGAGATCTGTTGATGCTTCGAGCGCAGCCTGCGCGGAAGCGGACGCTTCTTCGAAACGGCCCTGCCCAAGCAAATTTTCTGCTCGAATTGCGGCAACCGCCCGTCGATCTACCGGTCGCACTGTTGTGGCTCGATCCAGAATCGACAGCGATCCCCTATACGCCCCTTGATTGGTGAATTCGCGTGCCTGTTGTATGGCAGGATCATCAGTCTCCTGGGCTGCTCCCGGCAATGCGAGAAGCGCGAATACAGATGCAACAAACATGCATCGAACGTTGGACATTGTCGTCCCCGCTAGCTCACTTGAGGACCCACCATTGTGCAGGCGGCGTTCCGTCTTTAGGAAGGCTTCGTTGATCAGCGTTGAAGTGCAAATACAGGGTGTCCGCTATGTCTCCGAGCACCTTCGCGCTGTCCACGACATAGGAATGACCGAAGGCGCGAATGATGGGCGCCACTGCGGTAGCGTCGATCGTCTCGAAACCATTGAAGGTCAGGACACCACCATCTGTTTCACCCACGCGGCGATAATCGTGCACGACCTTCGATGCTCGCAGTGCAACGTCGGAACTGGATGCATAGATCGTGCGATGCACGTCGAGCGCAGCAAGACCGGGAAGGATTTTCTCCCGGAAGATATCTGCGTTGATGTCCGGAGCGGCGAGCATGAGCTCCCGCAGGTTCGGAATCGTCTTCCCCTTCGATGCGCGATCCCTCAGAACGGTCGTGACCAGACGATTACCCATGCTGTGTGCGACGATATAGACTTCCGACGCGCCCAACCCGGCTACCTTGTCCAGGAAGGCATCGAACGCTGCCTCGGATAATTGCACGGTCTCTTCGTCGCGCCAGTATCCCTTCGTTGTGCCCATCGAAGGCCAACTGAAAAACATGGCAGCGCCTGGGAAAGACAGATCGTGCGCGAGCTGAGCGGTGCGAAGGGCTGCACCCTCGAAGCTGACATTGTAGCCATGCACGAAGATGAGAAGGGATGATTTCTTGCTCTGCGAGATCGCCTTGGAAATTTCAGAAACAGCATTTGTCGCATCCAAGGGAACGACTTGCTTGAAGACGAAGTGCTTAGTAGGATCCGGGCTTAGTTCTAAACGCCAGACGCTAGGGAGGTTCATGTCTCCGAGCTTGCGCGCGGTAGGGATCGAGACAATCGTTTTGCCGTATTGATTATCGCCGGCACGCTCCGTCCCGAAGAAATCCTCGGGCGCCGAATTGCCCGTCGATTTCCGGTTCGTTGCAAAATACGTTGTCAACTCGATCCATTGCGTGGGTGGATCATTTGGCCCCCGCAAGACCTGGATTGTCAGATCGGACCGATCGCATTCCAGTTCAAAAACAAGGTCGAGCAATTTTTCCTGAATGCGTCTCAGACGCTGATCAAGAGCAGTCTTTTCCTTTCCATCAGGTAGGTTTGCGATCTGCGCCTTTATATCGCCTGCCTCGTCATTCAACGACTTGCGCTTGTCCTCGATGTTTGTGTTGGCGGATGCCTTGATCTCGATGCACGGCGCCGAGATCGCAGGGGTTGAATCTTGCGCTGATGAGTAACCTGCGCCGAGGAGAAAGGCCGCAATGGCCGCGCTCAATACCAAAGACCTCAACTTCTCCTCCCCACCTGTCTATGGTTACCCTGGTATCGACCGCTCTCCCGCTTCTCACCAAAGTCGCAATCATCCTATTCCTCGCCGAGCAATTGTAAAGCGGGACACGCGTCGCGCGCGTAACAAAGCTTCTGAGGTACGCGGCGGCTCACGCCACCACGCCGTGGTAGCTGTTCAAACTCCTAAAAGGTAGGTCAGCAACCGATCGCCTTGAACGGATTCGAACCGATCGCCACCTATAACCAGCCTCACCAAAAGTCAGTGATTATCCGGCATCCAGTGAGGGATGTCGCGTTTGGCATGAAGCACGCGCCATACGTCAACATAATCTGTCTGGTCGCGATAGAAAACGAGATAGGGATATCGATTCAGGGAGACGCTCCGCAGGTCAGGTAATCCCAATTCGTATGCATACCGCAGCGATCCGGACTCCGGATGGTTTGCGATCAAATCGTAAGCCGATTGAAGAGCATCGATAAAGCCGAGAGCGATTTCGGTTCCAGCTTCGCGTGCATAATAATCGACGGCCGCCGCGACATCACTACGAGCCAGCTCCCGGGGGACAATCGCTTTGTTGTTCACTTGCTGCGCCGACCACGAGCTCGATCGCGCAGAGCGGTGAAATAATCCGCGTCGACGGGGTCAGTCTGTGCGGACGAGGCGCCCTCAAGCAACAGTCTGCGCAACGCGAGACGGTCCTGATCTCGGCGTATCAATTCCCGGATATACTCACTACTCGTGCCATAGCCCCGTCCGGCGACTTGCTCATCGACGAAGCTCTTAAGATGGTCTGGTAGGGAAATGTTCATTGTGCTCATGCGAAAGACCATAACGGCTTTGGCAAAAATTGGCAAGAAGTTGGCTTTCCCTTTAAACCTCGAGTCCGATCCGGCAAATACCGGATGCAGCGCCCTGGCAGTGGCGCGGGTTCCAGTCGATACATTATGCGATCCCAAAAGCACATATGAGGAACAAAACCCGAAAATGCGCTCTCGAAGCTGAGGGAATTGCATTACTTCCTCCGAGTGCCTCCAACTTCACGCCGAGATCTCCACGTTCACGTCCGATCCGCCCGGCGGAGCTAGAAGTAGCTCGAGGAAAAACTCCGAGGTAAAACGTCTGCATCAATAAAAGGGCCGCGATCAAGCTTGTCTGCACCTTGCGACAGAATGGGGGTGGTCGTGGGAAGCGCGCGTATTGGAACCGCGATAGCGATCGAGGCAGTTGACCCGCCAATCGCGGGAAAGCTAGGTCTTGGGCTCTGCCAGGACTTTCCTGGCGAGGGCGACCTCACCTAACTGTCCCCGCCAACAATCATTCAGAAACGCTGTCGATCGAATACCTTCCATGCCAAATCGTCCCAGAAGCCACATTATTGAAGATCTCGCTCAAGCGAAGTTCACCCTTGCAGTTCAACCGACGTGGATACTCCGGTCAAAAGACAAGGATTATGGCGTAGATTGGGAAGCGGAGCGATTAGGTGAGAGTGACAGCGGCACGGGAGATGTCTTCTATGTTCAGTCCAAGGCAACCGACGTGAAGGCGAGCGCCCAATCCGTTCAGATCAAGGTCGATCGTCTGCGCTATCTAACGTCGTTCGAAGTACCGGCCATGATTGTACGTTACTGCGTACCAACGGACACCACATATTGGATCTGGGCGAATGAAGCTCTTGCGCAAAGCAAGTCGGATGCGGAAACAGTGAATGTTCGGTTCGGGGAGGAGCATCTTTGGAATGATGACACACTGCGAGAAATTGAACGCACGATCCCCATTCTCAGAAAAATCAAACGCTCGGACCCCCGAACGACTTTCTCGCTCTTGTTACCCGACCAAATGCCAGCGAACATCGCTATCAATTTAGGACGAATTGCTGGCCGTCTTTCGACAAACTTCAACTTCATCGATCAGCGGCACGTTCAGGGCGTGCCTGTCAGGCTAGCCGTTAATGAAAAGGAAGCGTCGTTAAGTATCGAACGTGTCGCATCCGTTAAGGCTGAGATCGAAGGAGATGAGGCATACCTCTAGTTTGTCCCTGCAGAGCAGCTTAACAAGCTTTTTCATTTACGCTTTCCAAAATTCGCGTTGTGGTTCCGTAGTGACGGATTGCCTCTGCAAACAGTGGTACCGGAGCTATGTGTGCTGGTCATCGCGCAATTCATCGAGCAGGTCGACCATGAGATCTGGCATCTCCATCCGGATTTGGTCTTGCGTTGCATCTCGTGCGCGAAGGAGACGCAGCTTTTAGAGCGAGATTCCGTCAAGCCGTAATGGGAACATCTGGTTTGACGCTCTTCGCCCAATTCTTCAAATCAGCCATTATTCGAGTAGTCCTCGCCGAATTGGTGATCGTTGCCTCGACAGGCGCGGGGAGGTCTTCCTGGTGAGCAAGACAGATCATCCCATGTGCTTCCAACGCCTTGAGACCTATCCAGAACACAGGATTGTTTCGGTTCCCCCTGAAATCCCCGCTTGGGATCTCCACCCTGCTCCAGTCATCCCGCGGTATCTCCAGCCCGACCAGAGAATAAACTCCTGCGACGTAGATAGACGCTATTCTCTCTTCAACAAATTCCGCGGCTCGCGCCCTGAAACGGCGACTTGTGATCTCTTCAAGATCTGCGGTCGAGATGAATGGAACAAGATCCTCATGCCGATCCCAGATCGTAAACATGAACTTGGCGAGAGTGTCGGGTCTCAGTCTGCGCAATATTGCCCGCATTTTTCCCTCAGACACGAGCCGCATCATAATCTTCAGGATGTCAGCTTTGGCGGAGATCGACGCTCTCCTCAGAACGGTTAGCAAGGCCTTCAGCGAGCTTCTCCAGCGTCGTGCAATACACCTTCTCCATGTGCTCCGAGGCGACGCCGAGGAACGAGCTGAGCCCGGTGACGATGTCCGATTTCGTCTCAAAGAATGTCGCTATGTCGGGAAGAAGGATACGTTCTATCTCCGCATACGTGATGATGTTGGATTGGACAAATATTCCGAAGACCGCGCCGGAGTTCCCCATGGAGAAGTCCTGAGAAAGCGTAAGTGCTTCAACAAGAATGTCCGGCAGCAATTCCTTCGCCAGCTCGTTCTCGCCGGCCGCGATGAGCTTCTGCCCGATATAGGTTGCTTGAAACGGATCTGCGGACATCACCTCCCGTAGCCGAAGTTTGATGCCCGGGTCGTTGAAGGATGTGATCAGCTTTCCCAGTTCGTGATGGGCCAGCTCAAACCGTTGGGTTTTCGAAGTCGTCCGCTGGCGGACGAAGCCAAGACCAAGAGCTGACTGTGGGACACGATTGGCCAGGCATTTCAGCGAGGCGGGTATTTCAACGATTGCGAGGGCCGCGATCTTTTTGACCTGTTCGACATCTTCGGCTGAAAGTTTGTAGATGAACTGATCACGCAGATATCGACTGGCTCGACGGCCTGAACGATTATCATCGTACAGTTCTTCTAAGCATGATTGAAGAGCAATCGAGGTGAAGAAAGCTCTCACTTGTCGGTTCAAATGACCAACCGTGCCGCCCTGCCCGCTTGCGCTCGGCGTCGTTATAGTAGCTGGTGGCCTGGGTCACCGACTTGTGCAGCGAGTGCTGCATGGCCTCGGGCATGTATGCCGCGGTTGGCCAGACGCGTTTCAAGGCAGTGACTTGGCCGACCGATCAACAGCACATGCGCATCCCTGGTGTTTGTCTTGGTACGGCCGAGCCGAATCGACAGGCAAGGCAGAAGCGGAGAGTTTTTGTCAGCCGGGTTAGCGCGCACGGGCTCCTCGTCAACGAGATCGTGATAGGCAACGCGCGTCATCACCGGCTCCCAGTGATGAGCGAGGAATTTCGGGAGCCACGTTGCCGGCGCCCGGCCAGGGCAGCGCCGGCGAAACGTGATTTGCCGCGACGTTACCCGCTCCAGGACTCGAAATCCATTCTTATCGATACTCGGCAGCTATCGCCTCGCAATCAGGCCGCGCAGACGTATCACGCACCCGTCAATGATCAACGCCTAATTGAGAGCGTTCGCTCCCTTCCCGATTATCTGTTTGCAAGAAGCGCCTATCAGCGACGTTGAAAAAGCGCTCAGCGCTTTTCCATAGAACCGCGCGGGGCGACGCCGAATGCTGTTTCCAGCATAGTGGCCATCGAAACGAGTTCGCCTCGTCCATATATGGGGTTTTCTGCCGGTCCCAAGTGGAAGTGCGCCGCGCCCTTCCATGTCCATGATAATGTCTTTCTCTACGGAAATGGGAGAAACCTCATGAAGGGCATTTTTCATCCATTCGATGACGTGAGCCAACTTGATTGGCATGACATAAAGAAAGCTGTGGCGAGGGGGGAGCCCGCGCCTCCGCCGACTGGCAAACCTTCCTCAATGTATTCCGAGAGCGAATGGGCAGCGGTTCGCCTTCGCCATGAACGCGAAAAGCGGCGCATGGAAGAAGAAGAACTCGTCGCGGCGGCACTGAAGCAACTCGCAAAAAATCCCCAACGCGACCACGTTATTAAGGAAGCCGTCACCGCCATTCAAGACGCAGCGGTTCCCACGATCGTCAAAATCGACGAGACACTGATTATCATCGGCGAGAGCGAAGAGCCGCGGCAGGACGTCAAAGGGATACTCGAAGAGCGGCTCGCCGAGTCAAAAAAATCAGGCAAACCGCCGTGGCTTTCCATTCTCTGGCGGTCTTTGCTCGAATCCAGCGCGATCACAATTTCGCTTGAGGTGGGTCTCCCTCCGATTAAAGTTTCCGCCTCTATTGATCTAATCCTGTTTTTTAAGCATATCTCGAAACGCAGGCAGGGGATCGCGACCTAGCTTGCTTTGGACGAAAGTGGGCCCTCGAATTTGATGAAGGCCGCCGCGGTTCAATCGCCACTGGAAGGAAATGTTGAATGATCTCCCGCCTTCGAGGCCGTTCCTAGCGTCGAGGTCGATCCCGAGCGTTTCTGGCCACAGTGCGGAAAAGCTGCTTCTCCGTCCGCCTTGCCGGCTGAGAAGTCCTGCAACCTCCAGAGCCTCGACGGCCCGATGCGAGGAAGCCGGCGTCGCGGAGCGAGGCTACTGTGTCACGGCTGACCTCCTCGCCGAAGATTTTCGACAGGTTTCCGCGGGTGATCTGCTGAAAATAGGCAATCGCCATCATCACCATCGCCTCGAACTCCGACAGCGCTGCCGCCGGCCCAGGCGTTGGCGCAACCGAAGCCCGGATCGCTTTAACATTGTGAGACCGCGTTCCATGTTGCCAGCCCCCGGGCGACCGACACGATCCCGTAGGGGCGACCGCGCAGTTCGTCCAAGGGCATCCGACCCGCCCCGGTTGCGGCAACTACTGGGCATCATTTAGACAAAATTAACCATATGAATTGGCTTCTGAAATCTCGCATTCGGAAGTTAAATCGCGCTCTGCTTCCGTCAGCCGGACGCTGCTTTCTGCGCCCGATCACTATCGATAGGTTTCAAGTATCGATAGTGATCGATTTCGAGTCGCAAATCGGCGTATATCGGTCGTCCTGGATCAGCGGAAATGGCCGGTTTTCCGGGCTTCTAGGGCGATTTCGCCCGGAATGACCGGACTCCCCAACAATGCAGCCAACGGCCGTCGGCGGCGTCCAGGGCTCCTCCTCGCTTCGGCAATTGAGCGCCGGCGGCTTTCAGCGGGCCCCCTGCTCTCGCAGCCATCTCCGAAACCGCTGTTTTTCCGCCATTTCCGCCACAGAAGCCCGCTGACGCGCGTTTCTTCATGCGGACGCTCCGTTGCTCGTCTGCAATAGAATTTCGAGTCTGGCGGGCCGCTATTCAATGCGTAAAACACGCTTGCAACTGAACAGTTTCTCACGCATTCCTTATCTGTACAAAGCACCTTGAAACAAGGCCGTTAAAAGCGTGATGGCGAAGCGACAAACAGTTAACGTCCAACAATCTCCCAAGCGGCTAATCGGTTATGCCCGGGTGTCGACGGATGACCAGGTCCACGATGCCCAGCTGGACGAGCTGTGTGCCGCCGGCTGCGATCGGATCTATCAGGAGCACGGTTCCGGGGCATCGCGGGCTCGACCGGTGTTGACGCGATTACTCGGGGAGCTCAGCGCCGGCGACGTCCTCGTTGTCGTGCGTCTCGATCGACTGGCCCGATCCGTGAGCCATCTCTTGTCCGTGATCGAAGACCTCGAGGAGCGCGGCGTGCATTTCCGGTCGATCCGCGATCCGATCGATACCTCGACCCCGCAGGGCATGTTTTCCCTTCAGGTCCTCGGCGCGGTCGCGCAGCTAGAGCGGGCGCTGATCGCCGAGCGCACCAAAGCCGGCATCAAGGCGGCGAAGGCGCGCGGCAAGCTTCCTGGGAACCCGGGCCTGCGAGAACGACGACCGGAGGCGATCAAGACAGTCTCGCAGGCGCGGGAGAAACTCTATCTCGATGAGCTCCTTGCGTCGGCGCAGACGTGGCTGCCGATGGTGCGGCAACTCCGGCCTCAGCACAGTTGGGACAATGTCGCGCGGGTGCTCAATCGCCGCGGCCACGACTGGACCGTCGAACGCCTTCGTCGCGCCGTTCATCGCTTGGTCCGCGAAAAGCTCGCGGAAAAACAACTCTTGGCCCGGTCCCCGCGCCGTGCCCCCGAGGACCATCTGATGAAGCTGGTGGCGGCGATCGCCATTGCCGATCCCGACCTATCGCTTCGTGACATCGCTGCTCAACTGGACCAGATGGGAGAACGGCCTGTGCGCGGCGGCAAGAAGTGGCAACCCTCCTCCGTCCGAGATCTGCTGGACGAAGCCCACCGGTTTGGCCTCATTCGCCGCTGAGGGCACGGTTCATCAGGCGACCGATGACACGGTGCTTTTTCTTGCCGCTGTTCGACGGCATAGACTTCCAGGCCTGGCTTTTGAGGATCTGCAGCGCCCTCGACGCGATCCTGCCTTTCGACCGGCGCGACCAGCTTGCCGAACTCTTGACCGCCGATGACATCGCGACACTAAAACACCTCGCCAGGGAAGGCATGGGCGAGAACACGCTGCGGGCGCTCGCGTCGGATCTCGGCTACCTCGAGACCTGGTGTCGCCTCGCCACCGGCGCCCCCCTCCCCTGGCCGGCACCGGAAGCGCTACTGTCGTCGCGCATCACCTTTGGGATCCGGTCAAGCGCGCCGAGGACCCGACCCACGGGATGCCGGTGGAGGTCGAGACCGGATTGCGCGCCACAAGAATGGACAAGCGGCATGGCTGATCGTCTAAGGGTTGGCTGCACGCCGAAGAGTGCATCGGTTCGCCTCTCAAAGGACTACTATTCTTCCGGTTCCGCTTCCGCCTCCGACCCATCTTGCCGGTCAGCCGCCAATGCTGCCCTGCCCCAGGTTTCAGCACGCTGCATCAGCGACACCATCTCTGCCCGCAAGCGATGGGTGCGCTGCAGGTCGGTGGCGTGCCCGGCGTTCTGGCGCGGATCGTAGAACACGCCGATCGCCTCGCCGGCTGCCTGCCGTGCCGCCTCCAAATGTTCTTTCAAGGTCTCCAGATCGGCTGTCGCCGCAAAATACTGTCTCATCACCGAGATGAGCTCGCGGTCACTGGCGCTGATTTCCACGTTCGCTTCTCCTTGGAATTCCTCTTGCCGGCATTGATCGATAGGAATGGCAAAGTCGAGGTAGAGTTTCTGGGAGGTTGAGTTACCCAGCAATTCTGGAGCGGGACCCCACAAATCCAGGGATGATTGGATGCCGTCGACGCACGCGCCAGATCGCCAAGGGATCCGCATAGGCCGTATGAGCTATAGGCGCAGTTGCTATAACTCACTTTTCGGGCAAAATAGAGTTATAGAAAGGAATTCTATAACTCATGCAATGGAATTGGACACAGCAAGGCTGGCCTGAATTCACATATGACCCTGTGCGGCTGGAGCCGCTCGAACAGCAATTCCTTCTGTCATCAGGCGAGGTCGTTGGCGCAATCCGGCATGTCAGTGACGATGAACGCGATCAACTGCGCATCGAAGTGCTAAGCGAGGAGGCAGTAAAGACTTCCGAGATCGAGGGACAAATGCTCGATCGCTTGAGCGTGCAATCCTCGTTGCGAAGGCAGTTCGGCCTGGAAGCGGACAGCCGTCCAGTAAAGCCGCAGGAACGTGGCATCGCAGAAATGATGGTCGATGTCTATGGTACTTGGTCCAAGCGCCTGGACCATGAAACGCTGTTTCGCTGGCATGGAATGTTGATGACCGGAAGTCGTCATATTGGCACGATTGGCGGATATCGGACACACGAGGATGCCATGCAGATCGTGTCTGGCCGCCACGACAAGCCTACCATCCATTTTGAAGCTCCACCGTCAACGCGGGTGCCTGAGGAGATGGCCAGCTACGTGGACTGGTTCAACAAATCTGCACCTCACGATGAATCTCCTCTGCCCGCTTTGACGCGCGCCGGCATTGGTCACCTCTATTTCGAGAGTATCCATCCCTTCGAGGATGGTAATGGCAGGATCGGCCGAGCGCTTGCCGAAAAGTCACTAGCACAGAACATCGGACAACCAAGTCTAGTCGCACTCGCCTTCACGATCGAGGAGGCTCGAAAGACCTACTACAGCCAACTCGAGCGAAACCAGCGCATGTTGGATATCACCGAATGGCTTGTCTACTTTGCCGAGACCATACTAGCGGCGCAGCAGACGACCTTGCGCCGCGTCGCCTTCCACCTCAACAAGGCAAAGTTCTACGATCGATTCCGCGGGAAATTTAACGAACGACAAGAGAAAGCCATTGCGCGCATGTTCCGGGAAGGTCCTGCCGGATTCAAGGGCGGGCTGAGTGCCGAGAACTATATTTCGATCACCCGCACGTCGCGCGCGACGGCCACACGCGATCTGCATGACTTAGTGGAAAAGGGGGTGCTGAGACGCACCGGCGAGCGACGGCACACGCGGTATTCTCTAAGGCTGGCCTAAACAACTAACGCGTTTACCTCTTTTTCCTTTACCTCCTGCACCGGTGATCTCTCGCGATGGACGAACAAAACCCTGACAGCTGTCAGGGTTTTCGCCTCGGCCGCCCCTTCTCTGCTGCCTGTGCCGACAAACTCTTCTGATAGAGGGCCTAGGCCATACCTATACATCCCCACCAGGGCGGGTAGGTGCCGTAGCACCGTAGACGAAGCCTCTTGGAGATCGTCGAGAAAATAATGGCTTACAGCTTGCGTCTCGGTGAAGGCTTCCGGCTTCGGTCTATCCCTAGTAAGGATGTGACCAAGGGGCGGAAGAGCTCTCGGGGCTTATGTGTTGCTCGGTCGTGTAAAGCTGCATCAACCCTTCGGTTGTTGCTTTAAAGACGATGAATCGGGCTAGAAAATCGGTGATCGTCTCTCTGAACTTGTTGTTTGCGGTTGAGCTATCGCGAACAGGACGTCTTTTCGCGATGTTGTTTAGCCGCCCGGCGAGGTTCTTCACCAGGATGCGCTTCCGCGGTGCTAAGGTCTCGTGCTTCGATGCAGGTTTCATCTCCTCATCCAAACGGCGCCCTAGGTGCCTCGATCCTATGAAAAGCATTAGCGGGGAAAACTGGCGGCGCTTGCGTCCACTGGGTGCTGCTATTTTTCAGAAGATCGTTCCCACACTTCGATGGCACACCCCGCTGTGCATAAACCCGGCCCCTAGATCATCGATGCAGTTAAAAGCTATAGGGATAATGGGTAGAAACGATGGGCGAGTCCATCTTACCCTCGCCAGGACGGTCTCCCCGCCAGGCTGCGCCCCATCTGCCGTAGGATCCGTCTCGGTACCATAGCCAACGCCGCAAGTGCTGCTTCACAGAGGCTCAAGTCCGTGTCCTCGTGCCAACATGATCGCCATCCGTGATCATCACCGCGTATCCTCGTTCCGCCCTGCTGTAGCGAAGCCAAGCCTTTCCATCTTTGTTGACTAGGCACAATCCGAAATCCTTACAGCTGGCAGGGTTTTCACAGTACGATTCCCAATCACCCAGCTTTTTTTCCACCTTGCCCATTAGCTCTGAGCAGCGCCATGAGCACCGGCCCCAGTGAAAATTCGCCTCGTTTCGCCTTCGATGTGAGATCTCGCAGATATCCGCCTGCTGAGTTTATGTGCTCTGCTCGCTCGAGAATGCAGGCCACGATCACGGACGCATTTTCCCGTCCCATCACGTGGCAGGCGTCTTCATAGGCTGAAGGGCTGACTTTCAACACAGACCGGACGACAATCGCCGCCGACATCAGGTCCCGCCAATTCGCAACGGCGCCCCCTGGAGCATAATCGGCGATTTGAGGGCAAGCCTTTAACACCATTCCCAAAGGAAATGTCTTTATCCGCTCGCTCGTCATCTCCCTGACCGGGCTCCACTTCGCCTCCTGCTCATTTCGAGAGCTAGGTTCAAGTTCACTAATGGATTCGGTATGTGAATTCTGTATGTGGCGCTCATTGTGAGCGTCATTGGTGCTCAATATTTTCGCATTCTCCTGCAAATCCAATGTGTTGAGGATCTCGTCCTGCAGCAATGTGATTTCATCAAGCAGTTGGTCCAGATCAGACATGCTTGGGGTTCGTGGGATCCGGCGGACTAGGTCGACGTAGAGAGCCTCAATTTTCGCCCAATCCCCGTCGGCGCCTTCTTCGATCGCAGCTGTGATGAGCTTCCGCACGTCGCGCCGGCATATTGTAAGATTTTCCTTCGCCCTTCTGAGGGCATTCCGGTCTGCAGCAACCTGCTGCGCCATTTGAACGAGCTCCTCGGCCCGCATCAGTAATGGCGAGAGATCGAAACCGAATGCGCTCTCGATCTCGCCGGTCTTACTCTTTCGCGCGTAGCGTTTGCCGTTCGCGCTGTCCCTGCGAAGGATCAAGCCAGCCTCTACGAGCAACGCCAGGTGCCGGCGAAGGGTGGCACCGGCGATGCCGTGAGCGCGAAGTGCCAGTTGGGCATTCGACGGGAACACGACAAGCTGGGCGTCCTGACGTAGCTCATTTTCGGGATAGAAGCTCAAAAGAGCATCCAAAATCGCCAAGCTCCGATCTTGGAGGCCGAGCAGTTCGCGCGCTTGGGAGACGTCGCGGAAGATTTTCCACTTGTCTGCCGACTTGCCAGACTTAATCTGTTTCGTGTCAATCTGCCGTTTCACCAGGGCGAGCGTTATCGGCCGCCGCCCAAAAGGCGTCGTCACATATTCACTTTGCATTTTCCTTCACCTTCTAAGAGGCAAAAGAAATCCGCTCACCAAAAAACGGTGCCAAAGACTCTTGACTGGGATTCGGGGAAATGCGATTCTCTAGTTGTCACACACAGAGAGAGGCTTCCACGACGGCAACGTTTGGGGGCCTTTTTCTTTTGCAGCGATTCCTTTCCTCAATCAGTTCGAAACTCTGACAACTGTCAGGGTTTTTCCTGTTCTCGCTGACGGGCGAACTGCTCAGCAAGGTTTGGCAGCTCCGCCTCAACAAACTTCAAGAACTCGATGCCGAGCGAGCCCTCGGCTGAGATTCGGACCTCCTTCGGAGACATCACCAAGACGCCGAGCGTTGTGCCGCTACCGTCGGAAATCGGTGTTGATTCGACGCTCTTTTTGGCGGCTGGCTTCACGACATTCAGGACACGCTGAAATCTTTGGTCGGAAGTTTCGTGACGGTTACCTTTCCTGTCCAAAGCGGCTCGAATAGAATCGAGAGTGCCTGGGTCGCTTGCAACTGCCTTAGCTAGGTCAAGCCAACGCGGCCTGCCGACCTTTGGTGCCCGCCCAATGGCTTCAATGATATCCGCCGGGACTATGCGGTAGACATTCCGCATACGCGCCAGCTCAGCGTCCTCGATGGAGAGCGCTGAGTAGATATAGCGTGGCTTGATACCCGCATCATCCATCCGAGACGCGAACAGCGCGCGCTCGATCCAGGTTAGATCTTGACGGCTTGCATTCTCGATCCCTTGCGCAAGGACAAGATCGATGTCGGAAATCTCAACCTCAATGGCCCGAACGGGTCTGCCGAGTTGCTTGGCAGCAAGCCAGCGCCGGTGACCGTAGACGATCTGATGGCGACCAGGCGACGAGGGGTGTCTCCGGACCTGGACGGGGACCTTTTGCCCGTCGGTCTCAATTGAACGCTTGAACGCCTCGAAGCTTGTCTCGTCGTCGTCCGGCAGTCGGTCCGGGTAAGGGGAGGGGTCGATGAGAGACGGATCCAGCTCGCGAACCGCACCTCCGCCAGACTCTACGAGAGCCTTCAATTGATCCCGCTCTGATCGGAGCTCGTCAATCGCCCTGTGCGTAGCTCCGATGACACCTGCCCCGACCCGATTGCCCGGGGACGGAGCCGGAGGCATTGGCTGCTGATCGCTCGCCAGCTTGTTTTCCAATTGCGCGGAAAGCAATCCGAAGCTGGCGACAATCGACTTACGAGAGGATTTGCTCATGTCCGCCCCCAGCTGTCGTTGATAAGGCGGACGATCGCCTCGTTCACGGCATCTACCGCCTCCCGGGCGCGCTTATGCGTCTCGCGTCCGATCTGCCCAATTTCGAGCTCGTATATTGAGCTCTTCGCGAGGCCCGCCGCCTCCACGGCAGTGCTCTCGATTGCGGTCGGTAATAGGACATCAGAACCGAACAAATGACGAAGCATTGCAACGACCTGCGATTGCGGCGCGTCATTGGGGTCGTGCCGTGTGACCAGATATCGAATGAAGTCTTGGTCTAGCTGAGCGCCGCTCTCATTCAGAACGCTGATCAGATCGCCCATCATCAGAAGGAACTGGCTCATCGACGCAACGTCCAACATGGCCGGATGCACCGTTATGATCATGCTGGTCGCCGCGTATATCGCGCTCAACGTCAAAAAGCCGAGCGACGGTGGGGTGTCTAGGATCACTACGTCGTAGTCTGCCTCGACTTCCGAAAGGGCCAGTTTCAATCGCTCGAAGAAGATAGCGCCCGAGCTCGACTTGTTTGCCAAAACACGTGGCGTTTCGTGCTCATATTCCATCACTTCCAGGTTGCCTGGAATTAGGTCGATGCCCTCGAAGTATGTCTTGCGGATAATATCGCGGATCGGACGCCGTTCAGCCTCGTCGTAACGCAAAGCGGCATAAATCGTTTCATTAGACCCGACGTCAAACTCTGGCTGCGAACCGAACATAGCGGACAATGACGCTTGAGGGTCCAAGTCCAGAGCGAGGACGCGATAGCCGTGAAGGGCTAAGTGGTGGGATAGGTGGACGCATGTCGTAGTCTTCGCGCTACCGCCCTTGAAGTTGGCTATTGCAATAACCTGAAGGTGCTCGCCAGCGCGACGGCGAGGGAGGAACCGCAAGGCGTCTGCAGGTTTCTGCTTTGCGAACAATTCACGCAGCTCGTTGATCTGGGCAAGCGTGTAGAGGCGATGGTTATTCTCTAGCCTGCTGGGAACCGGTCCACGTCCTTCAGTGGACATGAGCTTCAAGGTGGAATCGGGTATGGACGTCAGCTTCGACACTTCGTTGGTCGAAAACGAACGCAGACTCTTTTCGGACTTTGGCGGGTACATGCGAGTTCTCAGCTGCTGCAACTGCCCCGATAGAACCCCCGCATGCCGCATGATCTTGCTGGCAGCATCTTCTTTCGAGCCAACAAGTGATTCCACTCGGTTTGCTATCGCCATCTTTTCCTCTTGGCGGCTTTCCGCCGGTTTTCCCGCGTTTGCCCGCCAAAGGTAGAGCACGATTCTCCCGAACGCGTCCAGAAGTTTAGGGTTAACAAAAGGTTAACGGGGCCGAAGTTTCCTAGCGAACCAGTGAGGGTTTTTCGGCTTTTTGTCTTCCCGTTCTAAGGGTTAGGCTGACAATCCGAACTTCCTGATCCCGTATTGTTCTCCTGTGAATCCTACAAACCAAACCTAGCACTGGGAACGGCACCTGGAGGTTCTTCGCGCAAGTTGGTGCCGACTCACCTCAAGCAAAACTTGTCGAACTCTACAACTGCCCAGCGATTCTGATCCGTGCTCAACTCCGCGACGAATTTTAACGATGGAGAGAAGCATGCAGGTGATAGCGATTTCTGCGCGCCCGGATTTTCGGGAAAAGCAACTGCTCGCGCAGCACCACAGGCTCCGTGCGCGAGTCTTTTCAGATCGGCTAGGCTGGGAGGTCAGCGTTCGCGACGGCCAGGAATGCGACGCTTTTGATGGTCTTCAACCGACCTACATCCTCGCCGTTTCGGAGAGCGGCCAGTTGGCAGGATGCGCCAGGCTTCTGCCGGCCCTGGGCCCGACGATGGTGACGGATGTCTTTCCCTCGCTTCTCCCGGGCGACGGACTGAACGCACACCCTTTCCTAATCGAGAGCTCCCGCTTTTGCGTCGACACGACCCTCGCGGAGGGAAGGGGGGCCGGCTCGATCCATGAGGCAACCCTGACCATGTTCGCGGGCATCACCGAATGGTGCATGGCGAATGGCTACACGGAGATTGTCACGGTAACCGATCTACGATTCGAACGGATCCTTGCGCGCGTTGGATGGTCGCTGAAGCGCTTGGCAGAACCCAGGAAGATAGGCGTGACGATGGCCGTAGCGGGCATATTGCCCGCCGATGCAAGCATATTTCAGAAGCTGCGTCCTTCCAATTACCGTTCTGAACTCACCCCTCTCGGCCAGGCAGCGTAAGGAGAAATCCGTGAGCCAGCTTCTCTCTCACCCCAGACTTGTTCGCAAACTTCAGGAGGCGCTCGGCGATCAGCTCTGTGTGGCGCTGGACGACGCGAATGTCATCGAGATCATGCTCAATCCGGACGGGAAACTGTTCATTGAACGGCTCGGTCATGGCGTTGCGCCGGCCGGCGAAATGTCTTGCGCAGCCGCAGAAATGGTGATCGGAACGGTCGCCCACGCGTTGCAGTCGGAGGTCGACACAGCACGGCCGATCATTTCCGGCGAGCTGCCGATCGGCGGCCACCGGTTTGAAGGCCTCTTGCCTCCTGTCGTTGGCAAACCAGCATTCACCATTCGCCGCCGCGCATCGCGGCTGATACCGCTCGGCGAGTATGTGTACTCCGGAGTTATGACGGAGTATCAGGCGTCGACGATCCGCAGTGCAATCTCATCGCGCCTGAACATTGTAATTTCCGGCGGGACTGCTTCGGGCAAAACGACGCTTGCGAACGCAGTGATCGGCGAGATCGTCAGGTCCGCGCCCGAAGACCGTCTGGTCATCCTCGAAGATACGGCGGAAATCCAATGTGCGGCCGACAATGCAGTCGTTCTGCGCACCAGCGATACTATGGACATGGCGCGGCTCTTGAAGAGCACGATGCGGCTTCGTCCCGACAGGATCGTCGTCGGCGAGGTTCGTGACGGCGCTGCGCTGACATTGCTCAAGGCGTGGAATACCGGCCATCCTGGAGGAGTGGCGACCATTCACTCGAACACCGCCATGTCGACGCTCCGACGCCTCGAGCAACTAACTGCAGAGGCAAGCCAGCAGCCGATGCAAGAGGTCATCGGCGAAGCGGTCGACCTCATCGTATCCATCGAACGAACGCCGCGCGGACGACGCGTTCGCGACGTCATTCAGGTCGAGGGGTTCGCGGGCGGCCAATACGACATCTGGTCCGACCAACTAACCGAGGGGCAGGAGGCACGTCGTGTCGCGTAGAGCCAAAGTCACAGTTGTCGCACTCCTTGCCGCTCCCATGGTGCTCGCGTCGTTTGCTCCCGCACTCGCCAGCTCCGGAGGTGGAGGTCTGCCCTGGGAAGGGCCGCTGCAGCAAATTCAGCAATCGATCACCGGTCCAGTGGCGGGCGCCATTGCGCTTGCGGCGATGGCGATTGCCGGTGGCATGCTTATCTTCGGCGGAGAACTCAACGATTTTGCGCGACGGCTCGTCTATGTCGTCCTCGTCGCCGGCATCCTGCTCGGTGCGACCCAAATCGTCGCCCTGTTCGGGGCGACCGGCGCGTCGATCGGCCTAACGGACGAGCAGACACACTCAATCGGCTCCAACGGAGAAGGGGAGGGGGTCTATGTCTGAGTCCTTGTCCGGCCTGCGGTGCAATCGCATTCATCGCGCTTTGTCCCGCCCAAACCTTCTGATGGGGGCGGATCGGGAGTTGATGCTGCTCACCGGCTTTGCCGCCGTCATCCTGATCTTCGTCGTCCTGACGATCTATTCGGCGCTCTCCGGTATCTCCATTTGGATCGTTATCATCGGGTTGCTTCGGATGATGGCGAAGTCCGACCCGCTGATGCGGCAGGTCTATATCAGGCACATTGCCTATAAGCCATACTACAAGGCGACCAGTTCACCTTGGCGGCGGTATTGAGGAGGCGGTCGTGGTAGCTTTGCGACGCTTTCGGGCCACAGGCCCGTCCTTCGCCGATCTCGTCCCTTACGCCGGTCTTGTCGACAATGGGGTGCTGCTCTTGAAGGACGGAAGCCTCATGGCAGGCTGGTACTTTGCCGGCCCGGACTCCGAAAGTGCGACCGCCCTCGAACGCAACGAGCTGTCGCGGCAGATCAATGCGATCCTGTCGCGGTTTGGGAGCGGCTGGATGATTCAGGTCGAGGCCATCCGTATTCCGACAATCGATTATCCCAGCGAGGATCGATGCCATTTCCCCGATCCGATCACACGTGCGATCGACGCCGAGCGTCGCGTGCATTTTGAACGCGAGCAGGGGCATTTCGAGAGCAAGCACGCGCTGATCCTCACCTACCGGCCGCTCGAGTCCAAGAGGACAGCGCTCAGCAAATACATCTATTCGGACGAGGAAAGCCGGAAGAAATCCTATGCGGACACGGTGCTCTTCATGTTCAAGAACGCTGTCCGTGAGATCGAGCAGTATTTGGCGAATTCGCTCTCGATCCGTCGCATGAAAACGCGCGAAGTCAGCGAAAGGGAAGGGACACGAGTTGCAAGGTACGATGAACTGCTGCAGTTCGTTCGCTTCTGCATCACCGGGGACAACCATCCGATCCGGCTTCCGGATGTCCCCATGTATCTCGATTGGATGGCGACCGCCGAGCTCGAACATGGTCTGACGCCGAAAATCGAGAACCGCGCTCTCGGCGTCGTCGCCATCGACGGTTTGCCAGCCGAAAGCTGGCCTGGGATCCTCAACAGCCTCGACCTGATGCCGCTCACCTATCGGTGGTCTTCGAGATTCATATTTCTCGATGCCGAAGATGCGCGCCATAAGATCGAGCGCACACGCAAGAAGTGGCAACAGAAGGTCCGGCCGTTCTTCGATCAGTTGTTCCAGACGCAGAGCCGGTCGGTTGACCAGGACGCCATTACCATGGTGGCCGAGACCGAGGACGCAATTGCACAGGCCTCGTCGCAATTGGTCGCCTACGGCTACTATACTCCGGTCATCGTCCTCTTTGACGACGATCGCGAGGCGCTCCAGGAAAAGGCCGAGGCAATCCGCCGACGGATCCAGGCGGAAGGCTTTGGCGCTCGGATCGAAACGCTGAACGCCACCGACGCGTATCTCGGCAGCCTGCCGGGCAATTGGTACTGCAATATCCGCGAGCCGCTGATCAATACCAGCAATCTTGCCGACCTTATCCCTCTCAATGCCGTCTGGTGCGGGAACCCGTCCGCGCCGTGCCCGTTCTTTCCGCCGAATTCGCCGCCGCTCATGCAGGTGGCGAGCGGCTCGACGCCGTTTCGCCTCAACCTGCATGTCGACGACGTTGGACATACACTCGTTTTCGGTCCGACAGGCTCCGGCAAGTCGACTCTTTTGGCGCTGATCGCCGCGCAGTTTCGGCGTTACGAAAACGCCCAGATCTTCGCGTTCGACAAAGGCAACTCGCTGCTGCCGTTGACGCTGGCTGGCGGCGGCGACCACTACGAGATTGGCGCAGACAATGAAGGGGAGAGGAGGGCGCTCGCTTTCTGCCCGCTCTCCGCACTTGGAAATGACGCTGACCGGGCCTGGGCGACGGAATGGATCGAGATGCTGGTCGCGCTGCAAGGAGTCACCATCACCCCCGATCATCGCAACGCCATTTCCCGACAGCTCGGGCTGATGGCAAACGCTCCAGGCCGATCGCTCTCTGATTTCGTGTCTGGCGTCCAGTTGCGCGAGATCAAGGACGCGCTGCACCATTACACAGTCGACGGACCGATGGGCGAGTTGCTCGACGCAGAGCAGGATGGCCTTTCGCTCGGAGCCTTGCAGACCTTCGAGATCGAGCACCTCATGAACATGGGTGAGCGCAATCTCGTGCCTGTGCTGACCTATCTGTTCCGCCGCATCGAAAGGCGCCTCGACGGGTCGCCAAGCCTGATTGTGCTGGATGAAGCCTGGCTGATGCTAGGTCACCCCGTTTTTCGGGCCAAGATCCGCGAATGGCTGAAAGTGCTGCGCAAGGCGAACTGCGCTGTCGTACTCGCAACACAATCGATCTCGGACGCGGAGCGCTCCGGGATCATCGATGTGCTGAAGGAATCCTGCCCGACGAAAATCTGCCTTCCAAATGGCGCTGCGCGAGAGCCGGGAACGCGGGAATTCTATGAGCGCATCGGCTTTAACGAGCGCCAGATCGACATCGTCGCGGGTGCGATCCCGAAACGCGAATACTATGTTGCTACACCAGAGGGCCGGCGCCTGTTCGACATGGCGCTCGGTCCCGTCGCGCTGAGCTTTGTCGGGGCCTCCGGCAAGGACGACTTGAAGCGCATTCGGGCGCTTAAATCCGAACATGGCCGCGACTGGCCGATCCACTGGCTGAACACGAGAGGAGTTCATGATGCCGCATCGCTGCTCAATTTCGAATAGATGGCTTACGGGCCTGACGGTCGTCGCCATTGGGATCGCTACAGTGGCGCCGTCGAAGGCTGGCACCGCCACCGGCGCGGCAACCGAATGGACGCAGGTTCTCAATAACGGCGAACTGGTGTCACTCGTCGGTCAATCCGGCGAGCAGATCCAGAACCAACTGACGCAGATCAGCCAGCTTGCGCAGCAGATCGAGACGCAGCTGAACATGTATCAAAACCTGCTCCAGAACACGGCGACTCTGCCATCTCACATGTGGGGGCAGGTCGAAAGCGATCTCAATCGGCTTCGCAGCATCGTTGACGAGGGGCAAAGCATTTCCTTTTCGATGGGGAATGCCGACGATGTCTTACAGCAACGCTTCCAGAGCTATGCCAATCTCAAGACCAACCTGCCGAACGCAGCGAGCTTCTCATCCACGTACCAAACCTGGTCGGACACCAATCGCCACACGATCGCCGGCACATTGAAGGCCGCAAGTCTTACGGCTGATCAATTCGACAGCGAGGAAAGCACGATGTCCTCGCTGCGGTCGATGTCCGAGACCGCCGACGGCCAGATGAAGGCGCTTCAGGTTGGTCATGAAATCGCTGCACAGCAAGTCGCGCAGATGCAGAAATTGCGCGGTCTCGTTTCACAGCAGATGACCATGATGGGGACCTGGCTTCAGACCGAGCAGACAGACAAGGACCTCGCGCAGGCGCGCCGGGAAAAGTTCTTCAGCGCGACGGCTCCTTCCACGTCCGGTGGCGAAAGGATGAAAGTCGAGTGGTGAACCCTATGAGGCCAAACGAACTTCCTCCGCTCCGGATGGCACTGATTATTACTGCTTTCGCGGCATTCACGGCGCAGCCCGCACTTGCCCAGGAGGGCTCGGTGCTGACCTCGCTTCAGAACCAGATCACGATGGCTGCCAAGGGATGGGAAACCACCGTCATGGATGCCGCAAAATCGTTGTTCTGGGTTCTTGCTACAATCGAGATCGGCATCGCCGGCGTCTGGCTTGCGCTCCAGGCTGCTTCTCTCGACAGCTGGTTTGCAGAATTGGTCAGGCGGATCATGTTCGTCGGCTTCTTTGCCTTCGTACTGGCGCAAGGCCCGACCTTTGCCAAGGGAGTCGTCGACAGCCTCTTCCAGATTAGCGCCGGAGGTGGGACAGCATCGCCTGCCGATGTCTTCAACGCGGGCCTCGCAGTGGCAACCAAAATGTCGGAAAAGATCCAGTTTGGCCTCTTCGAGGACAACGCGCTCGCGATCTCGGCTGCGTTCGCCATGGTGGTCGTGGTCATCTCGTTCTCGCTCGTCGCAGCGATTTTCGTGAGCGTGATGGTCGAGATGTATATCGGACTGCTTGCTGGGATGATCATGCTCGGGCTTGGCGGCTCGTCCTACACCAAGGACTTCGCCATCCGCTACCTAGTCTACGCGTTCTCGGTCGGTATGAAGCTCATGGCGCTTGTCATGATCTCGCGGATCGGGTCGGAGGTCCTGATCGGACTCGCGAACCAACCTGATATCGGCAACCAGTTTCAGACCGCCCTTGCCATCGCCGGCATTGCCGTCGCCGTATTCATTATCGCGGTCTACGTGCCGAACATAATGCAGGGCGTGGTGCAAGGCGCGTCGGTCTCCGGAGGAATGGAAGCAGTCCGCCATGGCGGTCAAGCGGCCTCCTTTGCCGCTGGCGGCGGGTTCCTCGCAGCGAGTGCCGCTGGGGCGGGGTTTGCGACGGGGCAAGCCGCCCGAGCCGCCGGCGCCTCGGTCATGGGATCTGCCTTCATTGGCGTCGGCGCCGGTCTCGGCTCAGCCGGCAAAGCCGCCGGATCCGCGGCGAAGGAGAAGGCCATCGGCTCTCCCGGCGCCTATGCCGGCTCGCTCCTCGGACTCGCGAACGCCAAGCTCGACGAGGGCCGCAGCGGGCACAGTGCTCCAAAGCGATCTCCTGAACGCAACGACTAACAGCATAAAGAAAGGCATGGATCGATGGCAGCGAACAGCGCGCCCGAGAATCCGTATCTTGCCGCCCGTCAGGAATGGTCGGAGCGATACGGCTCCTACGTCAAAGCCGCGGCAGCCTGGCGTCTTGTCGGGGTTCTCGGCCTATCCATGGCCGTAATTGGCTTCAGTTACGCCATGTACCTCACCACGCAGGTCAAGCTCGTGCCCTACATCATCGAGGTCGACAAACTCGGAACGTCGGTGGCAGCCGGTTTCCCGGAGCAGATCGAATATGCCGACGCCCGCGTGGTGCGCGCCACACTTGGAAACTTCGTTAGTAGCTTCCGCTCGACCACGCCGGATGCCGTGGTGCAAAAGCAGTATATCGACCGGACCTACGCGCTGCTGCGCACGTCTGACCCGTCCACGGAGAAGATCAACGCTTGGTTCCGCGGCAACTCGCCGTTCGAGAAGGCGAAAACCTCGACGGTAGCCATAGAGGTCAACAATATCGTGGCACTCTCCAAGCAGACCTATCAGATCGACTGGACTGAATACGAGCGCGACCGCAAGGGCAAGGAAACCGGCACGCGCCGATTTCGGGGTATCGCAACAGTCACGCTGACGGCGCCGCAGGACGAGGCGACGATCCGCCTCAATCCGATCGGTCTTTATGTCCGGGATTTCGACTGGACGGCACAGCTTTAAGGGCAAGGGATTTTTCATGCACAGAACAGGACTGATCGCGGCCGCCGCCTGCATCGCCGGACTCGTCTTTGTGAGCATCGCTCACGCGCAAAGCATGACGACGAATGAAGCGAAGGGAACGAACATTTCCCGCAAATGGCGGGGCACGCCGGGCCTCGTCACCACCGGCACTGATGGAAAGGTCATATTCCTCTTCGGGGAAACCCAGCCCTCCGTCGTCTGCTCACCGCTGCAGGTCTGCGATATCGAACTGCAAGGCGGCGAGATCGTTCGCGACGTGCTCGTGGGCGACACGGTTCGCTGGAAGGTGGAGCCCGCGACGTCTGGCGCCACCGGCGGACAGGCAATCCACCTGATTGTAAAACCCTCCGAATCCGGTCTTGTCACCTCAATGGTCGTCACGACCTCACGGCGAACCTACCATATCCAGCTCAAGTCTCATCCGAGCCAGTACATGGCCCGCATCGGTTTCGAATATCCCGAGGATGCCTCGACCAAGCTCGCTGACATCAACGCCCGTCTGGAGATCGGCGGCATTCCCGGCACAGCTCCCGACAGGCTGAACTTCTTTTATTCGATGAGTGGCAGTGCGCCATGGCGGCCAAAACGTGTCTATTCGGATGGCGTCAAAACCTACATCCAGTTCCCGAAGTTGATTTCCGGCCAGGATGCGCCGGTCCTTTTCGTCGTCTCCGGCGGGCAGAACCGCATCGTCAACTATCGGATGAAGGACGACATGATGATTGTCGACTACGCGGTCGACAAGGCGATCCTCGTTTCCGGCGTCGGCTGGCGCCAGCAAAAAGTGACCATTCGGCGAGGAGGATGACCATGCGCACGCTGCTAGTGGTCTTCATCGGTGCCACGCTTCTTTCCGGCTGCCAGACGGCCAGTGACGCACTGACGACCGACGCCACGCCGCCCGTTGTTTCTGGACCAGCCGCGAGCGCTATCGCTGGGGACATGGCGAGCCGGCTTTCCGAGCAGATCGGCCCTGCCGGGACGACAACGATCAAGATGGAAAACGACAATTCAGAGTTTGCGACCGCGCTCGAAGCTGCCCTGAAGGGTTGGGGCTATACGGTCATTACGGGCGGAAAGGCTGGAAAGGACGTCAAGCCGGTGGAGCTTGCCTACGCGATGGATGGCATCGACGGGCAGATCCTCGCTCGGCTGACAACTCCTTTCATCGCAATCGCCCGAGCGTATGTGCTGACTAGGTCCGGTGCCACACCGGCAAGCCCGCTTTCGATCATGCAGCGCGATTAGGAAGAGGGACCATGGTGCAATCGCTCCAGCTCGGCGCGTCGAGCCCAGCCGACGATCAGAACGGCATGCGCCGCCTCAATCGCCTGCCGATCATGCTCGCGATCGTCCTCATCGTACTGGTCTGCGGGATGGTCGTGATCGGTCTGTCATGGCGAGGGCTTTCATTCAACCGTGGCAACGATATCGACAGCGCTTCGAGCACGCCGGCGACTAACTTCGGTGACCAGCTCAAACGCGGCGTGACCGACGGCATCATCGGCGAGCCGGTTTATCGCGAGGCGTTTCAGCCGGCGCCTGTCATCGAGCAGAAGGTCGAGAAGGAAGAGGTCGTCGTCGAGCGCCGGCCAGTCGAGCGCCAAGACCGTCGGCCGCGGATGGAGTCCGAGGAGGAATGGAAGGCGCGTCTGAAACGCGAGCAGGATGAGCAATATATCCGTGAACGGCAGCGCCAGCGAATGGCTCGGCTCCAGGCGCGCGCAACCGCGCTCGACTCGCCGCTGAAGGTGGATATCTCCGATGCTGAGAAGGCTCCAGCAAACACCAACGACGCCGCTCGCCGGAACACAGGCATGGCCACGAACAGCGCATCCGATCTTTACGCCGCTGCCATGAAGTCAGGATTGATGGGAGAGAATGCCGATCCAAACGCCCAGACCTCGAAGGAGGACTTCTTCAACCAGGACATCAAGGACCTCGGCTATCTGCCGAACCGGGTCGTACCGCCAATGTCGTCCTATGAGCTGAAGCGGGGCTCAGTCATTCCGGTAACCCTCATCACCGGCCTCAATTCCGACCTGCCAGGGCGCCTTAGCGCACAGGTCAGCCAAAACGTCTATGACAGCGCCACGGGGCATCGCCTGCTCATCCCGCAGGGCGCCAAGCTCTTGGGCCGCTACGATTCGAAGATCTCATTCGGCCAAGAGCGGGTTCTCGTCATCTGGACTGATCTCATCTTTCCGAATGGATCGACACTGCAGATCGGCGGCATGGCTGGCATCGACGCTGAAGGCTACGGCGGGCTCAAGGACAGGGTGGATCGCCATCTTTGGCGGACATTCGGTTCGGCCGCATTGATCGCCGTGATCGGGACCGGAATCGATGTGTCCATGCCGGAAAGCTCGAAGCTTGCGACGCAGAATACGGCGTCGGACGCGGCAAGGCGCAGTTTCGCGGAGGCTTTCGGCCGTGTGGCAGAACAGACCATCTCGAAAAACCTGAACGTCCAGCCGACGATCCGCATTCGGCCAGGCTACAAATTCAACATTCTCGTCGATCAAGATATCATTTTTCCCGAATCTGTTCCGTCGCGCTAAGCAGTTCCTGCGTATGCTGCCGGACGGTATTGATTCAATCTGTAAGCCAACGACGCAGTCACACCTTGGTATATTCTTTCGTTGTAGAGTCTTCTTTTAGAAGAACGCGGCTTGAATACCCGTTAAACGAGAGGGTACAGCTACCGTGCAACGGCCATGGCCATGCTTGGTGAAGCATGGCCATGGCCGTTCATTTGCCAAAGGGTAGGTGCGGTGTTTTCCCAGTCATGAGCCGATTGTCTCAAGCGGGCACTGGCTGGACGACCACACCATGGGATGGCCATCAAGTTGCGAGAGCTGGAGGCTCGCAGCTGCGCGAAAATACAGGAGAAAAGTCAGTGAACGGAGATCTTGGCTCTATCATCGACATGGCAGAAGCCGCGCACGATGAACGTATTATCAAAACCGGTCTGAAAAGATTCGCGACCTCTTTTGGTTTTGAGCGCTTCGCTTATCTGCAAACAGAAGGCGCTAAACTCCGCACATTCAACTCCTACCCCGAGAAATGGCAGGATATTTACCTCGGACGCCAATATTTCCGCATTGACCCAGCCGTTACGGAGGCTAAGCGTCGCATGGAAACGATTTCCTGGACAGCCTGCGACTGGCCAGCGCGTGGAACCTCCGAGCTCAAGCGCTTTCGAGAGCAAGCGATCGCACACGGCATTCGCAGCGGCGTGACGATCCCCGTCAATGGGAGTTACGGCTCCGCTGTGATGCTGACGTTTGCATCCTCGGAGAAGCAGGCTGACATCTCAAGATTTCAGGACCGGCAAAAAGCAATAGAAGCCGTCATGGCGATCCACTACCGCCTGAAGATCATAGCCGCGGCGACGATTGTAGCCCCGAAACGCCTCCTCTCGCCAAGAGAGGCGATGTGCCTCATGTGGGCGGCAAAGGGCAAAAATGTCCCAGAAACCGCAGATGTGACGGGAATCAATCCAAGAACGGTGCAGCACTATCTCGACAACGCGCGCCGAAAGCTTGATGCAGCAACCGTTCCGCAACTTGTCGCGATCGCTAAAGATCACGGTTTGGTTTGACCGTCACTCATCGCCCAAGGGGACATCAGGGATATAGCCAAGCGCATCGATGATTTCCGAAAGCTGTTCCTGCTGAGCTTCCGATTTCTTCTGGCGTTCCAAGTACTGGTCTTGCAGGCTCTTGAGTACGGCAGTGGAGACTGACCCGTCGTCAGTCGCGCGCGTCCACTCCTCATAGACAACTTCGTCGGCGGCGAGAAGCCGGCGGTGTTCGCGGATCGCAGAGACCGCCAGCGCCTCCAGTTCTGACGTTTCCATCGAACTGTAAAGGGCTCCTTTCTCCTTTCTCTCGTCGATCGCCTCGGATGGGACAATATCGTTCATCCGCTTCTCCTCTCGCCGGGGAAACCCCGCTTCTTGCGCAATATATCGGCTCATTTCGCTGCGCTGCCGTTCAAACCACGAAGAAAAGCTCGAACCAAACGGGACTGCCTTGTTCGGTCAATCACAGGTACTCTGTTACCACAACGTTTGTAGAAGATACTCCGTGGTCGAATACTCATCAAGTCGCTGTTCTCTCGAACATGGAGATTCGAGAGGTCTTTGCACGAAACCTGCGAGCAGCCCGGCAGGCCCACGGCCTGTCACAGGAGGAGCTTGCCCATCGCGCAAATATTGATCGCACATACATCAGCTCACTTGAGCGCAGCGTGTACAATGCCAGCATCGACGTTGTGGACAGGTTGGCGACAGCCTTGGGCATTGAAGCGTCAGAATTGCTGAAGCGGTCTCCGGACGAACATGTCAATTCGACCGTCGAGCTTGACAGGTAGAATGGCGCAAGCTCTCGGGGTGAGCCGCACTCGCGACGATGAAGATAGGAGTAGCTTCCCGACGCTTAAGACAAAAATCGCAGCACACCGATCTTACACTCGATCCGTGCTCCCGGTTCGGAAAAGGCTCGACGCGCTTTGCAACTACATGGTCCACAGAATGGACAGCGGTGCTGCTTGCAATTTCTCTCCGAAAGGCGTCACACGGTCATGATCGTGCAAGACCAGCCCTCTGACAAAACGATCGCCAACGGCTTCTTGCAACTGTCGCAATCCCCTAAAATCCTCAGCCTTCACCGTCGCTGACGCCTTGACCTCAATGCCGACAATGCGACCGCGCCGGTCCTCGATTACGACATCGACCTCATCCTTATCCTTCGTCCTATAGTGCGAGAACGAGAGACGACGCTCCGACCACGACGCCAATTTCAAAAGCTCGGAAACGACAAAGCTCTCGAGCAATGCTCCAAAGCGGGTTCTGTTTTCGCGCAAGACATCGGCTTCCTCCTCCCGCAGGCTCGCCAGCAGTCCTGTGTCGAGAAAATGCAACTTGGGTGTCTTAATTAACCGGCTCAAGCGGTTGTTCGACCACGGCGTCAGCGTCCTGACCAGAAAAAGCCGCTCGAGGATGGCGACATATTTCTGAGCGGTCACACTTGACAACCCCAATGCGGCACCGAAACTGCTGTGGTTCACCAGTTGGCCGGCATGTTCCGCAAGGACATCTAACAATCGCGGCAGCCGATCGAGCTGGTCGATGTTAGCAATGTCTCGAACGTCCCGATCGAGAATCAGCGCGACATAGTCCTCCAACCAGGCAACGCGGCGGGCAGGAGTCGCCCTGCGCAGGACCTCCGGATAGCCACCGCGCAGCACAGTCTCCAGGAGATCGTCACCAAATACAGTCCCATCACCGGTCTCAGGTTCCTCGCCCGCGAATAGCCGATCCAGCAATTGACCTGGAGTGGAACGGAGTTCGGACTGGGCGAAGGGCAGGAGGGGAACCACGGCCATGCGTCCAGCAAGCGAATCGGCGATCGCAGGGACAGTCGCCAGATTGGCAGACCCCGTGAGGAGAAATCTGCCGGGAGCGTCCTGGCGGTCTACGCTTTCCTTGATTGCCAATATCAGTTCCGGAGCGCGCTGAACCTCATCGATTACGGCTCTGTTAAGACCCCGGATGAATCCGACCGGATCCGTTTTGGCGGCATTCAGGGCGCCCGCGTCGTCAAGGGTGACATAAGCGCGATCGGAGCCTGAGAACTGGCGGGCTAGAGTGGTCTTTCCAGCTTGCCGGGGGCCAGCTATCAGGACAACACGGGTATCGGCAAGCGCGGTCTCGACTACTGGATGAGCCTTACGACCGATCAGTGGTTTACGAAGCACGGTGTCTACCATGCGTCTATTTTTAGCCCAATCTCCGTCCGATTTAAAGCCATCGACCGACCAATTTTAACTGAGAAACCGTCTGAATTTGTCTTTGGAATTTCCGGCGACTTACGGCCTCGGCGATGCGAGCCGTTCGAGGGCACTGGCACCCGTCTGGATCAAATAAACGACAAAGGCGCTGGAAAATCCAGCGCCGACCTCTCGATAAGCGGCCGCCGTCTCTCGTCTGGTCGACCGCCCCCTTCTTCCTCAACAATTCGCTGGGTTCGAACGATTCCTATCTGTCCCCGTGTCGAGAACCGGCTCGCCGAGTTCACTGGCTCCATCCGGCAGTTGCTGTGGCCCTCGACCTGTCGTACTGCGTCGTGTCGTTCTCCTCGCGGAAATACTTATCGAAGTTGGCAATGAGGAAAAGGCTGACGCGCTCGTTCACCTGATAATCGACTTTGGCGCCAACCGAAACGAAAGGCTGAGCGCCGAGTCATGCCGCTTTGCCCGCGTTTGTGTTCGACAGCATATGGCCGACGTCGTTGAGCATCTGTGCTCGCACGCTGAGGCTGTTTCCGACGAACTCCTGGCCCACACCTTCCTGGTCAGATGGGAGCACATCCGGCGACTTCCTGTGGGATCGCGTCGCGGAGACGCCCGGCCGCATGCCACGCAATCTTTCTCCAAACGGGTCGCATGGGCACGTTCAACGTTCCTTCCACTTAGCGTTTCGTCATTTCAGGGAGTTCTTTACAAAGCCGACGCCGATGGAATCTTATATTTTCCAGTCATGTTTTAGATCAACATTGACTTGAATGCGCGTAGAACGTGTTTAGACCTCGGTTCGCGACTGCGGCATGAGTGTACGGTCGCGATCCACGATTGATGCAGCTTCGGCTAGCCGCATGGTTGCGCCCTAGAGTGAAGGCCGTGACAATCGCGGCGAAGTTGAAACCCTCTTGGCTCAACATAAAGGAGAAAAGTCAGTGGACGAAGACTTTCGCTCTCTCATCGACATGGCGGAAGCCGCGCACGATGAACGTATGATCAAGTACGCGGTCAAGAGTTTCGCGCGGGCGTGCGGATTCGAGCGTTTTGCCTATCTGCAAACCGAAGGCGCGGAAGTCCGGACCTTCAATTCCTATCCCAAGGCGTGGCAGGGCGTTTATCTCACCCGTCACTACGCTCGCCTCGACCCGGTCGTCACGGAGGCCAAGCGCCGCATGGACATGTTTGCCTGGACGGCCGACGACTGGCCAGGTTGCGGATCTTCCGACCTCAGGCGATTTCGCGACCAGGCGGTCGAACACGGAATTTATAGCGGTGTTACGATTCCGGTCGAAGGAAGTTATGGCTCGACGATGATGTTGACCTTGGCGTCATCGGATCGGAAGGCGGATATTTCGAAACTGCGGGGCGGCCGAAAGGCAATGCAGGCGGTCATGGCCATCCATTACCGCTTGAAGATTATAGGCGCTACGACGCTCGTCGCGCCAAGGCGGATGCTTTCACCGAGGGAGGCCATGTGCCTCATGTGGGCGATGAAGGGAAGGAGCGCGCCGGACACCGCGATGCTAACGGGCATCAATGCGAGGACGGTGCAGCACTATCTGGACAGCGCGCGGCGAAAGTTCGACGCCAAGAGCGTTCCCCAGCTTGTCGCGATTGCCAAGGACCGCGGACTGATCTGAGCATCAGTCCTCATCCTGCGTGGGAACATCAGGGACATACCTCAGCGCCTCGACCATTCCAGCGAGTTCTTCCTGCTGGGATTGTCACTTTTTCTACCGGCGAGATGTTGTCCTGCGGGCTCTGGAGAACTGCGCTTGATACAGAGGGATCGAGTGCAGGCGCGAAGCCATTTTCTGGATCCATTCTCCGTAGAGACAACATAGACAGCTTCATCGCCAGTGAGAGGACGCCGGTGTTCGAGGATTGCGGAAACGCTATGGACCTCAAGGAGGTCATGACGATCAACCTGCATCGGTCACGCAGGAATAATTGGCAGGCCTCTCGGGGCTGAGTGCGCTAAATCAGAGTGATTGAGCGGGCGAATGTTTCAGTTAGTTTCACCGTTCTCGGCCCACATCGCCAAGGGTTTTGAGTGTTGAGCCAGCCGCGCTCGTGACGAAACCCGGCTGACTTGCGCGAGCCGAGCAGATCACACGCCGGCTGTAGCGCGGGCATCGTCATTTTCCTCCGATCCTCGACAGGTCGATCCGCATCTCAGCCGAACCAATGTTGTTGGTGTCGGGCGTTCCGGCGGTGGTATCTCCGGCCTGGCTGTCGCCGCTGTCGTCCTTGCCCCAAGGCGACACAGGTTCTGACCTGATGTTCCCTCCCGGATCAGGCGCCTGGAACATCCCTACGCCCTCGAATTCGCCGGTCTTCCATGCGTAGACGGTGTTCTCGAAGATCTGCGGGAAGACGTCGTCGCTCTTTGGATTGCCGTACCATTTGGCGACGATCCTGAGGATCTTGGCGAACAGCGCCGTTCCCTTGCGTAGGTTCTCGCAAGGCTCGACCAGATCCGTCTTAAGGCCGGCCGGATCCTTGACGGCCACACCAGCCGGAAACTGCGTCAGACCGACACGGACGACAGCCTTTCCGGCATATTGCTGCACGATCGCCATCGCTTCGTCGGCCGATCTGGCCTTCGGCACGAGGATCAATCGCCCACCCGATCTGACGGTTACGGCGAGGGGATCGGCCGATCCGGCGGCCGTCACGAACTGCTCGACGATCGCGGGCGTGAGAGAAGGGTCGGCACAGTCTTTAATCAAAGCAGCGTCGAGCATGGCGTTTCCTCGGGCATCAGGTGTTGAAGGAAAGAACAAGCGGTTTTGCGAACAGCTTCGCCCATGCCGCGGTACTGGCGCGCTGGATGGCGACGATGGATGTTCCTTTGGTCCACCATCCGTTGCCGACCGCAACGATCAAGTCGGGATCGCCGAGCATCGATTGCAGCACCGGCCAGATGATCAGTTGCTCGTAGCAGATCAGCAGCGCGGCGCGGCCGGGGTCGAGAGCCACCACCGGATTTGCGAAGAAATGCGCGTTTGCACCGGCGCTGCCGCCGAAGAGCAGCCTCCAGGGCTGCCACATAGAGCCCGGAACCGGCATCCGTTCCCGGTAGAGAATCTGACTGCCCTCAAAGGAAATCGCGACGATGACATTGTCGTATCCGTCCGCGTCGACGATTGCCGCACCCGCGAGAACCGTTGCATCTTGTCCCGCCAGCGAACGGGTCCAGAGGCGCTCGATTGTCGGCGTCCAAAAGCCCAAAGCGATCTCGGGAAGGACAATGTATCGAACACCGTCCGTGGCTCGTTCGCTCACCGTTGCAATCAGATCACGGTGGCGCAGCATGCTGGTGTTCCGTCCGAGCGACGCACCTAACTCGAGATCGACGCCCCGCCATGCTTGCGGTAGCTTCGGCTCGGTCCAGAATGCGGCGGACCAGAGCCAAAAGCCTGTGAGGGCAATGGCGACAGCCGGCCATAGGCGGGAAACGAGGCCCGCGAGGCCGGCTGTCGTGGCAGCCAGTCCCCAGTATCCCCATGCCGGAAACAAGACGCCGGCGGCCGTGACGGGATGCCCCCAGCCGGTAATGCCGAAAGGGGGAATCGCCATCAGGACGGCCGCCAGCACATAGCGAGCCGGGCGATAGCCGGCGTCCTTCGCCCACAACAGCGCATGCATCGCAACAAAGCTTGCGGAGGCGGCGAACCATAGCAGCAGGCCGGGCCAGAGATCGGACGAATAGAAGGCTGCCACGCCTTGCGGCAGGCCGCGCGACGCTGACAGGAAGTATGCTGCAGACACGAGTGTTGCCGTGTGCCTCGTTCGCGCCAGCGACCAGAGAACGGGAAACCCGAGCGCCACTGGCAGAAGCAGTACGTGGCCGCTCCATGCTACCGTGCCGGCGCCAGCCGACGCGATGATGAGCAGGGTTGGCTGGAACCAATCACGGCGCATAGGTCAGCACCCCACGCGCCAGACCGAGAACGCCGGACGCCGGCACAGGCCCGAAGTAACGGGAGTCGAACGAGGCGGCGAAAGCCGAATGCAGATAGACCTGTCCGCGCGGTACCACGCCGCCCGAAAACGGTGTCAGCGGTCGACCCTTGCCGTCTTTCTCCGCCAGAGTGGACGTAGGAAGCATGCGCCCGTCGATCGTCACCGCGGCGGCGATCCCGATGCGCTGGCCGCCAACTGCGACGACCGTCTTGATGAGCGGTGCGACGCCGCCCGGGCAAAGGCCGGAGCGGAGATAGCCCCGCACTCTCGCCTCTCGCGTGCTGGCCGCGTCTGGAGGGCATATGAACACGAGGTCGCCGATATCAGCTGGACGGTCGAGCGGAACAATGCGCCAGAGACCCAGCGGTTCGCTCGGCGTGAGATTGATCCGATAGCCGCCCAGGAACCCAGTCAGTGCAACCAGTGCGATGGCAGCAGCAGAAATCGCTGGGGTGATGGCGGATTGCCTTCGCCGCGCGAACGCCCGCGCTCCTGTTCGAGTTGCAGCCGTCATTTGAGCGAGAGCCCCTGGCTCTTCGTTTGCCGCAGCGTTTCCGCCTGCTTCAATGCCTCGGTTGTGCGCTCATGTGCGGAAAGTTGCTGGACCGTCCGCATAGAGTTCCAGGCAGATTGCACTTCCGCCTTCTGCCGCGCCGACATGCCTGATGTCACGGACTGGAAGGGCCGACCGTTCGTGTCCTTGGCGGCAAGTGGCAGGAAGGTGCGTTCGCCGAAACGCTCCGACACGGCTCTCGCAAACCCTTCGAGTTCCGCTTTCACCATTTTGTCCGAGAGCGCGTATTCGAGGCCTGCCGGATGATCGTTGCGATCGATGGTGTCACGCACGCGTGCGAGTGTCTGCTTTGCCTCCGGCGATAGCGCCGGAATGTCGAGCGAGACCTTCAGACGCACGGCGCGCTCGTCAGCTACATATTTGCGTTCGGCCTCAGTCCGCTGACGCAGATAGCGCTCCAGGTTTCGGGCGAGCGCAGGCGCATTGGTAATGGCCCTGTCTCGACTCTGCTTGTCGGCGCGGCTCGCGAGGATCCCGGTTTTACCTTTCAGCGCACCGAAGCCTTCCGGTTCGGAACCGATCCTGGCGATGGTCGATGTCGCCGTGTCTTCTTCCTTCAGCATCGCGTCGACATTGACGGCCTTAAACGCCGCTTCCGGCTGAGCGTAGACGATGTGAAAGCGGCCCGAGACTTCCTCCCATTGCTTCTTCAGGGCGGGGTCGGCGGCCAGCCGGTCTTCGACTGCCTGTTTCAGCGATCTTGGGAACGTGGTGATGCCCGATATCATTGGTTTCGACTCCTTGATGGTGTGCGATTGAGAGGTCCTGACGGCAGCGGCGGAGAGACCAAGCTTGCCGGCAATCGCCGTCAGACGTGCGCCGAGTTCGGCGAGCTTCGCTTTCTGCCGGACGGTCCATTCAAGCCGATCGCGAACGATCGTGCGCGCAACGTTGACGAGGTGCAGGCCACGGGTCTCTGCGAAGCGAAGGGCTTGGCGGTAGAAGCGGCCGCCCGCATAATCTAGCGTCGTTTCCTTGGCGTTCCTCCGCGACAGGATCGGGATCAGGCCGCCCGCCTTCGCGAAGGATCGACGGCCGTAATAGAGGCCAAGGTCCTCGCGGTGGCGGGTCATGGCAACGTAGGTGAGATGGCGATCGAGCGAAAGCGACGCCAGCACCTTCACCCGGTCGACGGTGGCACCCTGGCTCTTATGGATCGTGGTGGCATAGCCATGATCGACATTGGCGTAGAAGCGTTGCTCGACCGTGACCTGGCGGTGGTGTTCGCCTTCTCCGACTTCCGCAACGATACGCCCGGGCGCTGCGTCAACGACCTTCGCCAGCATGCCGTTCTTGACACCGAGCGAACCCTCGTTCTTGAGGAACACGATCTGGTCGCCGGCTGCGAATTTCCGGTGTCCGTCGGCGGTCCGGAATGCACATCCCTCGGCGACAAGGCCACGTTCGACAAGCTTTGCGCGTGCCATCTCGTTGAGCATGCGGACGTCGCGACGCAGATGCGCCAGGATCAGCGATGTCTTGGCTGGATCGTAGTCGCGGCTCCAGTCGAGGATCAACTCCTGCACTGCATCTGCCTTGAGCTCGGCGCCATCGACGTGGCCCTGCGCGCGATAAGCTTCCACTGCTTTGCCGATATTGCCGCGGGCCAGGTGGAGCGAGGCGTCGCGCATCCACTGTTCGCGCTGGCGGTAGATGGTTTCGAGTTCCGCATAGCCGATCCGGTCGGCAATGGCCCGGAATGCAGCACCCGCTTCGATCGGCTGGAGCTGTTCGGGGTCGCCCACAAGAACGAGTTTGGCGCCGGCCTTGGCCGCCGCCTCGACAAACAGCGCCATCTGCCGCGACGACACCATGCCCGCTTCATCGAGGACGAACACTGTCTTGTCGTCCAGCTGATTGCGACCCTCGTTCCAGCGCAGCTCCCAAGATGACAGCGTTCGGGAGAGAATACCGGCTTCCTTGTCCAAGCCTTCGGCGGCCTTGCCGGCGAGCGCGCCGCCAACAACGCGGTATCCTGCGGTCTCCCAGGCTTCTCGTGCGGCCTTCATCATCGTCGTCTTGCCGGCGCCGGCACGCCCGATTACCGCGGCGATGCGCTCGCCGCCGGTAACGTGTGCGATCGCCGACTTCTGTTCGTCCGACAGGCGCGAGTGACGGGCAAACGTCGCTTTACGCACGGCATCGGCAACGCCCTGGGAGGATCGTTGAGACAACCAGATTGCCCGGTTGGCCATCTCCGCTTCGAGCCGGATGAGGTCCCGCGTCGTGTACTTGGCCGGCACTCGAACGCCGCTTGAAAATTCGATCCATTCGCGCTCGAGGCGGAGCGTGTCCGGACTCTGCAGGATCCTTGCCATCAGGCTTTGGAAGAGGCCTGCATCATCGATATAGCGGTGAAGGATCTTGGCGACGTCGCGTTCGTCGAAGACGCTTTTCTCTCTCGTTATCAGGTCGAGCACGATCTCAGGACGGCGTTGGATGCGGCGGGCGTTTTCGGCGCGACGCTCTTCCTGAAGCTCTAGCCGTTCTAGAGAAATGTCTCGGTCGGCCTCGGCCGACTTCCGCTCAATCGCTTTGGCGCCGACACCGAGGTGAATGGTCGGCGTGAGTTCGATTCCCTGCTTCTCAAATGATCGGCCGTCGACGCGGATGTCGAAGCCGGCGAGCGCAAGATGCCTGTTCTGGCAGGCGAACCAGCCATCGCGAAAGACATTGAAGTCGTTGAGACTTCCCGCCCACAGTTCGTAGACGATCTTGCCAACGTCGTTGCGCATCTGCTTGCCGTCCGGCCCGAGCAAGGCAACCTTCTTCGCGCCGAATCCGTCTTCGGTGAGCGGCCGGAGCGTCGTCAACAGATGCACATGCGGATTGCCCGGCGCGTCATGATAGACCCAGTCGGCCACCATGCCTTTCGAGCTGATCTGCAGTTCAACGAAGTCTCTGACGAGTGCGATATTCTGCTCGGTCGAAAGTTCAACCGGCAGCGCAATGGTCACATCCTTAGCAAGTTGCGCATCGACGCGTTTCTCGAACATTTCGACCCTGTTCCAGAAGGCTTCGGAGGCCCCAGAGACAGAGCGATCGGTAATCATCGTTCGCAGCCACTGTGGCGCATCGGCCGGGATAACGAACTCCTCGTGAAGCAGGCCCTGCTTGCGCGTGTAGTCGATCGTCCGCGCCTCCCGCTCGTAATCCATTTTGGCGCAATGCCGATAGGCCGCCGACAGGACGGCGCTGCGGCCGCAGCCGCGGGCGACGATGCTCACGGAGAAATGGGGGAGGGCCACGGCGTAATTCTTTCCTGTGACGAGCGAAATCAACATGTTCGACAGCGAGGTCGGCCCCGCCAGGCGCTCCCGAGAAGGAAGAACGTCGCGCCAGCGACGTATAATTGCGCCCTTGGAAGCCGCTCGTGTCGAGCGGCCGGGATGATCCACGAAAGCATCGCTCATGGCGATTGTAGGATTCACAGTAGTGCGTTCCGCACTGTCGTCCGGAAAACTGTGTGCGAAAGACAAGCTTTCGCACCCAAGGAGACAGTCGCAATGAAAAAGCCCTCCTCGAAGATCCGCGCCGAAATCGCGCAACTCCAGGAGCAGCTCAAGCTCGCCGAGACCCGCGAGGCTGAGCGCATCGGCCGCATCGCACTGAAGGCCGGACTTGGCGAGATCGAACTCGAAGAGACGGCGCTGCAGGCGGCGTTTGAGGATCTGGCGAAACGATTTCGCGGAGGTGGGACCCGTTCGATCGGAGGGAGGAGGGCAGGCGCTGGCGAGAGCAACCCGCCATCCACGCAGAACGCGTCTGGCGCGGCTCAAGGCGGGACTGGCGAGGCTTGAGCGCATGCGAAGAACCACGATGTCCGACGCCCGCAAGAAGGATACGCGCGAGAAGATCGAACTAGGCGGCCTGATCGTCAAGGCAGGGCTGCACTATGAGAAGCGGGCGCTGCTGCTCGGGCTTCTAATCGATGCCGCCCAACGTCTGAAGGACGACGAGCACGAGCGCTTACGGCTCATCGCGATCGGTGCAGGGGCTTTTGGTGAGAGCGATGACTAGAAGCATGCTGTTTCTCGCGCCCTGCGCTTTGATGATCCTTACGGCCATCAATACCGGGATCGAACTTTGGCTGTCCGCCTTCGGAAAGTCGGAAGCTGCGCGGCAGACGCTCGGCCGAGCCGGTATCGCTCTGCCCTATATCGTCGCGTCGCTGGTCGGCATGGTCCTCCTGTTTGCGAGCGCCGGCTCGGTGAGGATCCGGACGGCAGGATGGGGTGTTGTCGCCGGAGCGATAGTGACGCTCCTGATTGCAACTCTACGTGAAGCAACAAGGCTCTCCGCATTCGCCGAAAAGATCCCGGAAGGCAGGTCGATCTTCAACTATCTCGATCCCGCGACAACGATTGGGGCCGCCGCCGCACTTCTGTCGGCACTGTTCGGCTTGCGAGTGGCGATCGCTGGCAACGCAGCCTTCGCAAAAGCCGAGCTGAAACGCGTCCGCGGCAAGCGGGCGCTGCACGGCGAGGCCGACTGGATGAGATTGGCGCAATCGGAACAGCTATTTCCCGAGAGCGGCGGCATCGTCATCGGCGAGCGCTACCGCGTCGACAAGGACAGTATCGCGGCGCAATCGTTTCGCACCGATAGCGCCGAGACATGGGGCGCCGGCGGCATGTCGCCGCTCCTTTGCTTCGACGGCTCCTTCGGCTCCTCGCACGGCATTGTCTTTGCCGGCTCCGGCGGCTTCAAGACGACGTCGGTCACAATCCCGACGGCACTCAAATGGGGTGGCGCGCTTGTCGTCCTCGATCCATCCAACGAGGTCGCGCCGATGGTGTCCAAACACCGTGGCGACGCTAACCGCGACGTCTTCGTCCTTGATCCGAAGAGCTCGGAGATCGGCTTCAACGCGCTCGACTGGATCGGCCGTTTCGGCGGAACGAAGGAAGAGGATATCGCCTCCGTTGCATCGTGGATCATCAGCGACAGCGGCGGCGCGCGTGGCGTGCGCGACGACTTCTTCCGCGCCTCGGCTCTGCAGTTGCTGACAGCACTCATCGCTGATGTTTGCCTCTCCGGTCACACCGGAGAGCCCGAGCAGACGCTGCGCCAGGTGCGCAAGAATCTCTCCGAGCCGGAACCCAAGCTGCGCGAACGCCTCCAGTCAATCTACCACAATTCGAACTCGGACTTCGTGAAGGAAAACGTTGCAGTCTTCGTGAACATGACCCCCGAAACCTTCTCGGGCGTCTACGCCAATGCGGTGAAGGAAACACACTGGCTTTCCTACCCGAACTACGCCGCACTGGTTTCTGGAACGACGTTCACGACAAGCGATATCGCTAAAGGAAACACAGACGTTTTCATCAACATCGACCTCAAGACGTTGGAGACACATTCCGGCTTGGCGCGCGTCGTCATCGGCGCGTTCCTGAACGCAATCTACAACCGCAATGGCGAGATGGAGGGCAGGGCGCTCTTCCTCCTCGATGAGGTGGCGCGTCTCGGTTACATGCGGATCCTGGAGACCGCCCGCGATGCCGGCCGCAAGTACGGGATCACGCTCACCATGATCTACCAGTCGATCGGTCAGCTCCGCGAGACGTATGGCGGCCGCGACGCCGCTAGCAAATGGTTCGAGAGCGCAAGCTGGATCTCCTTTGCCGCGATCAACGATCCTGAAACGGCTGATTATATTTCGAGGCGCTGCGGCATGACCACGGTCGAGATCGATCAGGTCAGCCGCAGTTTCCAGTCGAAAGGTTCGTCACGAACACGCTCGAAGCAACTTGCGGCCAGACCGCTGATCCAGCCGCATGAGGTACTGCGGATGCGCGCCGACGAACAAATCGTCTTCACAGCGGGAAACGCGCCGCTCCGGTGCGGGCGTGCGATTTGGTTTCGGCGTGAGGACATGAAGGCGTGCGTTAAGCCAGCGTTATTTCGGGAAAGGGCCGAGAAGCGGTGAAGTCTTAAGTCGCGTCCGCGGGAGCTTCCTGCAGCAGGCCATCATAGACTTCGAGCAACGCATTTGTGATCGCCTGACCCAAAGCGTTGCCGGCAGCACGGACATCATCCTCCGTGCCGTCACGCGCCGCCTTGGCAAGGTCGAAGCCTTGCTCGCCGACAATTTGCTTGGCAACTTCAATCGCCCAGAGACCAAAGTCGCCACGGCTTCCGATTTGGACCGTCTCTTCCATCATGAACCTTCGAATGTCTTTCACGCGCCATACATGCTTGCGGGGATAAATACCAGTGCGTGAGCCTCGCCGCACGCCTCGTGCCGCTGCTTCAAGGAAGTCCCGAAACGCGTGTGGGGTAGCGACAGCTGCCGGAAAAACCGTTGCCGGTCAGCAAGCTGTGGAAAATGAATACGATTGTGCGGATCGCGCCCCCGCCGAGCCGTGACAATGGACGGATCCGGTGGAAAAGTTTACGCGGACATAACGAGGGCTCAATCATGACCACCACCAATGAAATCGCCGACAAGATCGCCACCGACTACGGTCTGACGAAGTCGCAGAGCAAGACCATAGTCGAGGCTGTTTTCGCGGCGGTTGCTGCTGCAGCAACGTCGGGCGCCGAGACTTCAATCCCCCAGTTTGGGAAGTTCAAGGTCAAGGAAACGCCGGAGCGCGATGCGCGTAATCCCGCAACCGGCGCGACGATCAAGGTGGCTGCCGCGAAGAAGTTGACATTTCAGCCGGCAAAGGCGCTCAAGGACGCGATGAACAAGTAATCTGCGCCGGTGAGGGAAACGGCACGGCTTTACCAAAAACCAAACAGGGTCGCCTCCGTGTCGCAAGGAGGCGGCCGACATCGGTCGGGAATCGTTACCGAGCAGAGTATTTGGTAAAAGTCTCACATCAGGCCTGGCGAACGTCTCTGAGGCCGAGCCGGGAACGGCTCGGCTCACGATCAGGTCGACTCTCTTGATGATGCGCTGCATCTGCTGGCACTTGGCGAAAAGCTAGGCGATTCTGCAACGGGAGTCATGGGAAGGAACTTCACGACCGGCCAGACAGATGACGGCCAGAACTTGATCCAGGCGCCACTGTTCCGGCACCAACATATCACCGTTGTGAATCGATCACTGGCGACCGATTCATAAGTGTCATTGGACGCTGACGGGAAAATCTCCGATTCTGTCGGTATGATCGCTCAGCCCTATCAGCTCTACGTCGAACGAACGGACGACTCGAAGAACATGGCCCGTTATTATGCCATGTCGATTGAGCCGACTTTGTTCGGCGATGCCTGTTTAACGCGGCGGTGGGGGCGCATCGGTGCCTCGGGTCAGCAAATGATCCATCATTTCGACCGGGAAGAAGATGCGGTGCAGCTGTTTCTCGATCTACTCAGACAGAAACGAAAGCGCGGCTATCGTCCGCCGGCGTTCGTGACCACATAAAAGGGGCCCGCCGAAGCGGTCTCACGCCTCATTGGCGCTGGTCCAGTCGGTTTCGAATGACACCTCGATCTTCACGAAGAATCGGATCTTGATCGCGAGCTTTCGCTTGCGGAAGAAATGACGGAGCACTCGGCGGACGGCGCGGGGCCGATGCCCGGTTGCCGAGCAATTGAGCGAGCTGTCGCATAGCGAATCTCCCTTCGAATTGCGGTCGTCGCGAGGATAGTTGTCGGAACGGAAATGAGGGACGCACCTTCATGGCCGGAAGGGGCGGAGGACCTGCGGGCGACGGAATTTTGGAGCGAGAGGAGCCGTTCAAACGGCGGGAAAATTTCAGGCGGCGGCAGGTTGCGTCGTGACGAACAGGCTGCGACATCCCCGATGCAGATGACGGCCAGTCGAGGGGAGAACGGGCGCGTGTTGGCGACATGCCGCCTCAGAAAGGCGGCTCGGCCTCGATCCCGCCCGCCTGTTCGGCAAGCGTCACGATCAGTTCGGCCTGGGCGAGTTGGAGCTCGGCCTCGATCTGCCGACGCTCGGTGGGATCGCAAACAGTCTTCAGTTCGCGGCGCAGCTCTTCGATGTGCTGTTCGATCGTCATCATCATCTCCTTGACGTTTGAGAAAGATGGCAGCCGACGGCGGGAGGACATGACGGGATCAGGGAGCGCGGAAGCGACCGGCAGAGCCGGCGAGAGGGGGTGCCGATTTTGTCGAAGCGGAGGAGACCGGAGCGGAGGCGAAATTGGGGGAACCGCTCGTCCTTGAGGCCAGCATTTCCTCCCGGCACAATAGTCTCATCTGAGCAGACATTCTCCGGTTCCGGATCTCGCCGAAAAAGCCCGGCGACAGGCTCGATGCCTGCTGCCGGCTTGCCTTTTGCGGCTAGTTGGCCCCGCCTGGGCGGCGGGGCCTGTTCGGGTCTCAATCCCGGTTGGGGCGGGACCAGATCAGCTGGTAGCCGTCCTCGCCCTCGACCTCGGTGAGCGTTGCGTAGATCGGAGCGGGGAAGCTCGGGTCGTCGAGCTTGACTGAGAGGTAGTCGCGGTCCTGCTCGGAGCGCTTCTGCCAGGCCGCACCGAGCTCGACATTGCCGGCGTAGATGCGGAAGTGCGGGCCCTTGTCGGAAGGGTTGTCGATGCGGGCGATGCGGGCCTTGACGTTGAGGGCGAGCGTGCGGATTGAGCCGTTGAAGCCGGCTTCGGAGGTGGTGAAGGTGCCGATGGTTGCCATTGTCGTATTCCTTTCGCTGTTTCGGGCCGCGCCCATCGCGGCCTCGATGGCTGTCGCAAGGATCGGGGACGATCGGACCGCACCCGAAGGGCCGGAATGAAATGGAGGGCGGCCAGGAGAAACTTTGTTGTTCCGCGAGGAATGAGCGCACGGCGCTCAGGGGAAGAAAGTTTCGGGGGCCGTTGCGGGAAACCGGTCGAGGCGAAGCCGGTCTTCGATCAGACACGCCTCATCGAGCCCGCGAAGGACGTGGCCTGGCAGTGGTCAAAGGAAAACTGGCGATGGCCGCCGTTGGAGGCTCTCGCGCCGAAAGTTCGCGACGTCGGTCCGCTGCCCTGACCAAATGTCAAAAAAGAAGGCGTCCTAGAACAGCTGAGCACACGGCGTTTCGCTCTCTCCATTCATCGCGCTATCGTCGTGCCTGCGATTCGTCGCCTGGAGGAACTATGTGTCGGCGGACAAAGCCGTTTATCGTTAAAATCAAGCCGTCCCGGAAGCTCAAACCAGCCGACCGGAAGATCTCGATCTAGGGCAAACTGGACCTCACAGCTGATCCCAACGCGCTCACCGTGAGAAAGCCGACAGAGTCGTCGGGCGCTGACGAAGACAACGACCGACGCTGAACAGCCTTACGCGGCAAGCCGGTCGTCGGCGCGTTCGGGCTGTAGGGCATGCAGGAAGCTCACGGCCCGTTGCGCATGGGCAGCCGCCTGGAAAATCGCCTTTCTGTCGTCTGACAGGACCTTGAGCCAGGAGCCAAGGTAAGAGGCGTGATCGGGACGCGGTTCGAGTTCCGGAGCAATGCCAAGATCGGCGCACAGGAAGCAGCTGCCGAGTTCGGCGATCAACTCCTCTCGCGCCCGCTCCGTCTTGTCCTTGGCATAGCGGCTCAGATCACGGCCTATGCGATGCGCCGGCGCCGTCCAATGCGTGGCCTCATGGCTCAAAGTCGCATAGTAGCTTGCCGCGTCCTTGAAGCTCTCGAACACCGGCATCTGAATGAGATCGGCAGCAGGCGCAAAGAAGGCCTGGTTTCCGCCATGGCGGATCACCGCGCCAGTGTTACGGAAGAAGCGATCTGCGTGCTCGAGGCGCTCGACCGGATCCAGCACCGGCGCCGGCCGCTGATGATATTGCGCGGGAAGACCGTCGATTTGGTCAACGTTGAACACGCTGTACGCCTTCAGGAAAGGGATCTCCCGCTCGACCTCGCCGTCATTTCCGTCGGTTTCGGATTTGGTCAACCGGCTGGCAAAGACAACCGTCGCGCCCCTCTCTTCCTTGCGGACGGCCGCTCCCAGTTCGAGCGCCTGCTTAAACGTCATCCACTTGGATGACGTATACCCCCGTGCCATGCCTTCCGACCAGAGAAGCAGCACGTTGACGCCCGAATACGGCTGATCGTTATAACGCAATGGCCGGGTGATGCGGCCCGTCGTGTTCGCGGCGTTCCATGGCTTCATCCAAGGTCGCACCCCCTTCGTCAGGTCCTCGACGATTCTGTCGGTGATGCGGTTGTAAAGATCGACCCGCTGTTTCTCTTTATTGCCCATGTTTAAGCCTCCGTTTTGGGGCCGCGCCCGTCGCGGCCCGTTGCGGAGGGATGAAGCAGGAGGCGGCCAGTCGGCGGATGCACCGGAACGGCCGTAACGGAGTGGAGGACGGCGCAGCCGTTGCATCTGCCGGCGACTCCTGCAGGTCCGACGAACGGGACGGGTCGCGCCGGCGCGCCATCGTTTTCCCGTTCGCCGCGAAGGCGATACGCAAACAGGCCGGCTCTGCCATGGAACCGGCCGTTCTCGCGTTCATCTAAAAAGCGGGCCGGAGCCCGCCGGAGGAACCTAGTCGAAGGCCGACATCTGCGCTTCGGCGGCCTTGCGGTTGAGCGAATTGCCCGGCTGTTCGACCGGCCGCTCGAAGGGCTTCCAGGTCTCGCCGATCACCTGGGCATAGGCGGTGACGGCGCCTTCGGCCGCCATTCTGAGGGAATGGGCCTGCACGCCCATGTCTGCGGCGAATTCGCGCTTGCGCTGGGCGGCGCTATCATAGCCGACGGGACCGTCGAGGTCCTCGTCGCGGGCATCGTTGGCGGCCTTGGCCGTGGCGTCGCGCGCCTCGGTGACGGCGCGGCTGTAGAACTGGCCGGCGCCGTGGGCGGAGCCGATGAAGGCGCCGACGATCCGCTGCAGGTGGATCTGCATGGCTTTCTCACCAAGTCCCTCGCCAAGCGCATCGGCGGTCTCGATGACGAGGCGTTCGTGCAGTTGCCGGATGCCGTCACTGTCGATGACGGCGGTTCCAAAACTCTCGGCGATCTTTAGAGCCTGGGCGGCGTCGGGGCAGGTCAGCCGGACCATCTCGATGGTGGCGCCCTTGCGCAGTTGCACGGCACGCGCGGATTGGCGAGAGGAGGTAGCAGGCTTGGCCATGGTCGCGTTTCCTTTCGAGGTTGTCCGAAGCGGCTCCGGCCTCATGCCGGCTTGCCCTTCGGTGCGGTCACCCAGAACCGGCGGAAGACGGGCGCTTCAGGGTCCGGCCACACCAGGACGAGCGGAGCCGGTTTGCGTGCAGAGGGCAGCCTGCCCTCGCCAAAGTACGCGAGCCTGCTGCGTGAAGGGCGGTGGGGTCCGGCCGCACGGCGGCGCGCGAGCGGCCTTGAAGCGGACGACTGCCGGTTCAGACCGCAGCAAAAACCGAAGGGCGAACCGGCGCGGGAAGAGAATGGAGAGCTTGAATGGACAACAGGCATTGCCGCCTGTCTCCGCATTCCGGCCCGCTCACGCTCCGCGCCTGGCTTGGCTGGCTTGGGCAACCGCCAGGATTGTAGCCAGATAGGACCGTGCGAGTTGCAGACCCCTAAAAGGCCGTCATCGTGGGGCGGCCCGCCGATTCAGGCGTTGCTGCGGTTTCCAGCGCGCCCATACCTGACGGCATGCACCTGAAGCGTCGCTTCCTGTTCGGCCGTCTGAGACGGCAGTGTTTCGCGAGCACGACGGGCTGCGCGCCTTTAGCCTGGCATCCGGCTGTGCTTCGCTGAGCTATAAATCGCCTGAGTTCCGTCACACCGGCGTTGAGGTAGTCTTCGCCTTCGACGTGATGGAACTGCCGCCAGGATGCGGTTCACTAGGCCTTCGATGCGCCGATACCGACTGTCCGCTAAGTCTCCGATGGAGCTCATGGCCCCAGGCCTCCCAGACGCGCCGGAACTGGTTAGCTTTCGAAACGCCGCATCCATGCGGGTGAGCTGGCGGCCTTCGGAATTGGACATCACGCCGCCCTCCCACGCCAACAGGCGAAGCTGGAAGGACCGTCATAGGAGGCATGCTTCGCCTCATCGATGACGAAGCCGAACCGGCCAACCGCATAATCGTCACTCGGCACCAGAAAGCGGCGCGCTTCCGCTCGCTCGCTGCGGTTGCCGCCGATCGTGGCGATCACCTCGGTCATGCCAGGGCGATGGTCCGAACGCAGCGCAGCGGTGACGATCCAGTCCCCGGCATGCTCCTGTGCGAACACTCGGCGATCCTTCTCGTAAGATTCGCCGGGTGCGAGTGACCTATCGGAGATCATTTCCCAGGCTTCCGGCCAGCTGTCACGGATCGTGTTGTCGGCGCACTTCCGCTCGTAGGTCGTGAACAGATGCCGAAAGGTCAGGGCAACGATTGCCCATGCGGCATCTTCCTCGTACCAACCGCTGTCTGCCCTGAGCATTGGATGCACCTTGGCATTGCGCGCGGCGGAAAGCTTGAAGCCGCCATGACCCGCCGTCGTGTGGGAGACAATCCCGTCGGCGTAGACGGTGGCGCCCTGCGAAGAGCCCCACGGCGTGCTGCAGTTCAATCGGACCGTCTGGCGCCCAAGTGTGCCAAGTTCCCGCCGGTGTTCAGCCTGTTCGGTCATGCGGTCCCGGAAAGCCGCTTCGCCATCGATAGAGCCATGATGGGCATAGAAATCATCGCGTTTCAGCCCGGCAAGGGAGCGTGACACGCGCCAGGCGCTAGCGAGGAAATATCGGCCATCACGGGCCGGAACCATGGCGAAGACGAGATCGCCGACACGCGCGACAGCCATGCCGTCGGCGCTTCGGCCGAACTCCAACCCAGAAGCGTCAGGGGTGGAGAGCTGAGAGGATTGTAAACGGGGCGTGTTCATGCCGCAGTCCTCCCCTCGACGTGACCGGCGGCAATCTCGTCGGCGGTCACCTCCTCGATAACGGCATTGGGATAACCATGCCGGGTGAGCCATTCCTCGGCCGCCTGCCGATTAGCTGCCAGGTGGACGAGTTCAGCGTTGGCGCCGGCGCGATCGAAGACGCGGAACGATCCGAGGGCGGGACGTTCGATCACCTTGAACGTCAGCTCGCTTTCGAGCGAAAACGTCCGGTGGATGCGGATGGCTATGATGCCATCTGCGCCGAAATCGCCCTCGTGAAGCGTGAAGGACGGCGACAGGCCGGTATTGCCTTCCTTGCGGATCAACCGGCCCTTGCTGTTGCGGGTCTTCCAGGCGGCGAGCTTCTTCTTGAACCGCTCTGCCGGTCGCGGGGTGCCATCCAACCAGGCAATAATGGATCCGATCGGGGCGAGATCATAGATCAGAGACGCGGACATCGCGCATCCTCCTTCAAATTTTGCGGGGTGGTGAAAACAAAACCGCCACCGAGGCGACCGGCGGCGGAGATAAAGTGGAGAAGAGGGTGCGGTTATTCCGCCGCAATCCCGTAGGCGGTTTCTTCCTCGTCGGAGGCATTATCAGTCGCCGAACCGGCGTCAGGATCGTCGTTTCCCAGATCAGGCGTATCGATGCTGCCGGCGTCGGTGCTCTCGGGCTGCGCACCTTCGCTGCTATCGCGGGCGGCATCATCGGCGGATGCATCTTCCTCCTCGAGCTCATCGGCGTGCTTCACGAGATCGGCGACATCCTTCGGGTCCGGCGCAAACAGTGCGGCGGGAAGAACGAAGGTAGCATCGGCCGCGAAGTGGTCGACCAGCGCCGCCCGGGTTTCTCGAACCCGCGGCCGGGGCATGAGATTGGCCGCCTTCGCGGCATCCTCCAGCGCCTGACGCGACAGGCACAGCAGGAAGTCTTCTGTTCCCATGTTCGGCAGGTAGCCGTCCGCACCGATCGCCTCACCGGCAATGCGCGAGACCACGCCGCTGTTCGACATGCCACGCCGGCATGAGAGCACATCGATGAGGACAGCGCGGGCCGAGACGCGCACATTATCCATGTCGAACGACAGCCTGCCGTCTGCTGAATACAGGCGCGCGACATGACGCTGGAATCGTTTCGGCCCGAACACGGTATCATTGGCGCCGGAATCGACCCGAACATTCGTGCCCGCGAAGGCCATCACCAGCAGCGCCATCAGCATGTCGTCCTCGATCGGCGCGCGGGCCAGCGCCTCGTGCAGCGCATCGGTGCGGAAATCACCGATCATGTCCTGGCCCTTCTGCGTGACGTCGGGTCGCGTCTTCCCTGCGGCAATCGTATCGTTATCGGCTTCAGTCGAAGCGTGACCGGCCGAACCGGATCGCTCGTCGGGTTCCCCCGGCTCCGGCATCCGGTAGTGCACGCTCTGCACCTTGCCGTCGCGATCGAGGTACATCGCGGTGCAATCGCCCGCGGCCGGCTTGCCGTAGACTTGGCTTGCCTTCTTCGGCAGTTCCGGCTGGCCCCAATTGTTGACCTCGACGATCGCGCCCTTCTTCGGAAGGTTGCTGCTCATCCATTCCTGCTGCGCGCCGAGAAAGGCTTCGACATTGGTGGTGTAACGATTGTCCTGGTCGGCCGGGCCGAAGAGATCTTCCGCCCACTCGATGCCGTAGGCCTTGCGGAGATCGTCGCCAAAACTCGCATCGCGTGCATACATGCGGGTTTTCGAGAGGCCGTTGGCGATCTGCCACCAAGCCGCCGTGTCGCCCTTCTTCGGCTTGTGGGCTTTCCAAACCTCTTTCTGCTCGTCGGGCGAGGCGGCCGCGATCGTCCTCAGCTGCTGTTCGTTCGGCATATCGCCCTTCGCCATCTGGTCGAGCATGGCCGGCAGGACGTTTGCGAGCAGACGAAGCTTTCGGATCTGGCGGACGGGGAGGGCAAGCGCCACGGCGATCGCCTCCTCGGTCCACCCGAGCGCGACCAGCCGCTCGATGCCCCTCCATTGATCGACGGGATTGAGCGGCTCGCGAGCGATGTTCTCGATCATCGAGCGCATGGCGCCATGGTCGTTGGCCGCCTCCACGACGATCACGTCGATTTCCTCAAGACCGGCGGCGATCGCCATACGGGTGCGCCGGTGACCGGCTTCGATGATATAACCGTTGCCGCCGGCTTCAGGGAAAATGACCGGCGGCTGGATTACGCCGACGGCCTTGATCGTCGCCAAAAGCAGGGCGTCGGCCTGCGGCGTCGACTTCGACTGGCGCGTGTTGTCGGGATTGCCCGTCAGCGCACGCGGATCGACCTTCATCAGTTGCATGGGTTGCTCCTTCTCGGGGATTGGACACGGCCCTCTGCCTGTCCTTCTCGCGTCTTCATTCTTTCCGAAGACACCAACCGCAGCGCCGAGCGGGCTGCCGGATGCAACTGCGGCGGAGCATCGCTGCCGCGATGGATGAGCGGGGCTGACAGCCCTGCGAAGGACGAGTGGCCGGGACTGCGAGCGGCGCGGTTGAGCTTCAGCGGCACCCGGCTGAACGCTCTGCGACGGGTTTCACTTTTCCCCGCTTCTTCTTCTCTCCTCGATGAATTTTCTTTCTTCAAATCCGCTTCGAAGTAATGCACTGTCACACGCGTACAACTATTCCTTGCCTATACAATGATGTGACGATGGTGCGTGCGATCCGGCTTGAGGGTCGAACAAGGGGAGGGATGTGATGTCAGAAATCGCATTGAAGGTATTTTCGAATGCCGACGATGTTCACCTGGTGTGGTCACATCAGGAAGACATCGCTGGGTGCCTTGGCTTCGCAATCCAGTGCAAGCGAGGCGATGGGGAGCCGAAACTCCTGTCCAATCGCGTCGGATTTGAAGACGATGTCGAACTCGACCCGCATGGAGAACGCTACAGGTCGCGCCCGTCCGACATATGGCCGTTTCAGCGCTACGACTGGACCGATCATGCCGCCGATCTCGGAGACGTTATATCTTACCGCGTCATCGCGCGGGTCGTCGGAACTGATGGAAAGTTGACGGACGGACCGGCAAGCGACTGGTCGCCAACACTGCGGCTGACGGCCGATTGCGGCGACGGGGTCAGCGTCCATTTCAATCGAGGCTTTGTCCTTTCCCAGTTCATGGCGCGCTACATGAAGGAGAAGGGAATTACCCTTCAGGAGCTGAAGGAAAAAGCGGTCATCCTCAGCGATGAAGTGGACCGGAGCGTTCGGAATTTTCTTGGCGGGACGCTCCGCGAAACCGTCCTTGCAATGATGAGCGAGGTGGAGCGCACGCCCCGGCTCGAACTGCACGCGGCGCTTTATGAACTGAGCGATGAGGAACTGCTCGATGGCCTCGTCGCGATCGGCGAGCGCGCCCATATCGTCCTTGCGAACGGGAGCGTCAAGCAGGATGGCGACGACGAAAACGCCGACGCTCGCGCGCGTTTGAACGGTGCGGGCTGCGTCATACACGACCGCTTCCTGGCGCCGAACGGCCTTGCGCACAACAAGTTCGTCGTCATCGGCGAGCGGGAGGGTGGCTTGTTTCATGCCGCAAAGGTATGGACCGGCAGTTTCAACTGGACGCCGACTGGCCTCTGCACGCAGTTGAACAACGGCATCCTTATTGAGAATGTTGAGCTCGCTCAGCGGTTCGAGGCGCAGTTCGAGCTCCTCAAAGGCGCCGGCAACGGGTTCACAGACGAGCTGTTGAACTCCAACAACAGTCCGAAGCGCGACATTGCTCTCGGTGCAGCCAAGGTCGACAGCTGGTTTTCCAAGCTCAGCAGAGAGATCGATATCAAGGAACTGATCGAACTCGTGAAGGGCGCGCGTCAGGGCGTGTTCTTCGTCATGTTCCAGCCGGGCAACGAACCTGTGCGCACTCTCCTTCGCATGCAGAGCGAGAAGCATCTCTATGTTCGCGGGGTGGCGACGCAATTGACGAGCAACGGGCTCGAAGACTTCAAGCTGTTGAAGCAGGTACCCGAGCAATTCTTCCTCGATACCGCCCAGGCAACGGGCGTGGACATGTCCGTCGGCCGTTGGGCGGTCGAAGGAACCGCGAACGAGTTCAGGAACAGCATCGGCCATGCGATCACGCACTCCAAGATGCTGGTGATCGACCCGTTCAGCGACGATCCCATCGTGGTCACGGGATCGCACAACTTTTCGAAGTCTGCGAGCCGCAACAACGACGAGAACTTTATCGTGATCCGCGGTCACAGGGAGATCGCGATGCACTACGCGATCAATGCGGTGCAGACCTACAACCATTATCGCTGGCGGGCTTATCTGGAAGAAGCCGAACGGGAAGACAGGGATCCGTTTCAATATCTGTCGCGCGATCCCAAGTGGCAGCGCCGACGTACCACTGGCGAGACGAAGCGAATGCTGGCCTTCTGGCGTCCTGACGCTTGAGGCTACGTCTGGAAGAGGGAGGGCGACCGGAATAAAAAAATGGGCCAGCGGAAACCGCGGCCCATGAGGTGTGAAGGTCAATAAAACCTCCAGAGGGGAACAGCTGTTGCGGCGGCACCGGGAGGAGAAGCCGCCATGTGCATCAGCTGTGTGCAGTATGGACGTTTTTTGATCAGGCGGTAAACATTTATTGTGCAATGCAGCTATGCGCATGCTGCGCTGCTTCTAAAGCCATGTCGCGGACCCATGTCAGGAATTGGCGGTGCCTTAAGCCACTTCTGATGCGCCTGCCGTTTCCTCGCGTGCCGCGGCCGCCAGTGCCTCGTCGATGCCCCGAAGCCGCCTGCGCTTCGCGGTGAGTTCTTCCGCAAAGGCAAAAGCGCCGACCAGGCGCGAGCGATAGGAGGCAAGACGCCGGTGGCCGTCTTGCAATCGGTGGCGATGCCGTTCCTGTTCCTCGTCAAAACTGTCGAGCGCGTGCTCGAGACGGGAGACGGCGCCGAGCGGCGTCACTGTTACCGCCAGATTGATCTCGTAGTCCGCACCGGTGCGTTGAAGCAGAGTCGTGTAGCGATATCCGTCGCCCTTGCCGAACCGCTCACCGGAATAGACGAGATCGAATCCGCCGAGCGCGGCGATGACGACCTCGCCCTCCTGCTGGAGTTGAACGAGAGTCAGGATCTCCTTCATCAGCGCGCGTCCGGCAAGCTTGCGCTCGTCGTAAGCCTTGCCCATGATCGTCATGACGAAGGCATCGCCAGCCGTCCGAATGAGACGCTCGATGTCCCTGCCGATCTCGGCGATGCGCCGGATCGAAATCTCTATGTCGCGTTCGGCATCGCGGATCTGCCGACGCACCGCATACTGGTCGTCGTCATGGGCGGCACGCAGCCGTTCGAGGCGGGCGATGTCGGCCTCGAGTCCCGCCTTCTGCATCAGCCGTTCGTCGCCGCTCGCAATCGCCTTGGCCATGGCGAACTGGTTTGCGGCCCCTTCGCCGAGGTCTTCGAGCCTGCGGATCGAAGTATCACCGGAAAGCGCCGCGGCAATGAAGCGGGCCTTGCGTTCGTTATTCTGCCACATCGAGGTGTCGAGCGAACCCTGGGTGGCGTATGCGAAGATATCGACCTCGTCATGCTGGTTTCCTTGGCGGATGATGCGGCCCTCCCGCTGTTCGATCTGCGACGGCAGCCAGGGGACGTCGAGATGATGCAGCGCCTTGAGACGGAGTTGGGCATTGACACCAGTTCCCATCGTATCCGACGAGCCGATTAGGAAGCGGATCTTGCCGGCGCGAACGTCGGCGAACAGACGCTGCTTCGCCTCGGTCTTCTTGTAGTCCTGCATGAAGGCGATTTCGGACGCCGGGACGCCCATGCGGATGAGCTCGTCGCGGATCCAGCGGTAGGCCGAAAAACCTCTGGTCTTCTCCACATTGATGGTGCCGAGATCGGAAAAGATCATTTGCGCCGCACCGGGCAGATCGAACGGCTTGCCGTCCGGTCGGAGGTAGGTACTTTGCGCGGTCTCCTGCCAGATACGATGTGCGTTCTGGACCAGCAGGTTGAGCTTGTTGTTCGGCTCATTGTCATTGGCTGGATCGACCAAGCGCAGGTCGATGGCGGCATGGCGCCCGTCGGTGATGACCGAGAGCAGGATATCGTCGCCGGGATGCGCAGGTCCCTCGCGCATCTCGATCGCCTTGATGCGGGTGTCGAGGATCGTCTGGTAGTTCTTGAAGGCTTGCGTCGGCTTGGCGGTCAGGATCTGCCGCCGGCCTGTCGAGATATCAGGTACTTTAACGTATTCTCGGAGATCCCCAGGCATCACCACGTCCGCGAAACTGCGGAACATGGCGATCAGCTCTGGCACGTTGACGAATGACTCAAAACGGCTGACCGGCTTGTATTTGCCGGACGGCTGGATTTCGAGCTCAGTCGCGGTGTCGCCGAAGGTCGACGCCCAGGCGTCGAATTCGTGCAGGCCGCGTTCTGCCAGTGCGGCGTGGCCAAGCAGGCGTTGAACCGAAAACATCTCGCCTAGCGTATTCGTGATCGGCGTGCCGGAGGCGAGAACCAAAGCACGGCCGGGGTTCTTCGTCTCGATGAAGCGAGACTTGACGTAAAGATCCCAGGCACGCTGCGATCCGTTCGGATCGATGCCTTTCAAGGTCGACATGTTGGTGGCGAAGGAAAGCTTGCGGAATTCCTGCGCCTCGTCGACGATAATCTGGTCGATGCCGATCTCCGAGATGGTCAGCAGATCGTCCTTGCGGGTCGCTAGGGCCTCAAGCCGTTCCTTCAGGCCCTCCTTCAGCCGCTCGAGCCGTTTGCGCGAGACCCGATCGTCACTGTCGACCTTGGTGAGAAGATCCTGGTAGAGTTCCAGTTCATCCTGGATCATCTGTTGCTCGAAACTCGAAGGCACGGCGATGAATTGAAAAGCGGAGTGCGTGATGATGATCGCGTCCCACGTCGCCGTCGCCGCACGCGACAGAAAACGAGCGCGCTTGGCTAAGGAGAAATTCGTCTCGTCGGCGACGAGAATTCGGGCGTTCGGATAAAGCGCCAGAAATTCGCGGGCCGCCTGCGCAAGGCAATGGCCCGGTACGACCAGCATTGCCTTGGCGATCAGTCCGAGCCGGCGCTGCTCCATGATCGCCGCTGTCATCGTCAATGTCTTGCCGGCGCCGACGGCGTGGGCGAGGTAGGTGGAGCCGGACGAGATGATCCGCCAGATGCCGCGTTTCTGATGCCCATAAAGAACAAAGGCGCCGGAGGCGCCGGGCAGCTTGAGGTGCGAGCCGTCGAAACGCCTGGGCGCTATATTGTTGAAGCGATCGTTATAGACCCGCGCCAGCCGGTCGGTACGATCAGGGTCGGTCCAGACCCAGTTCTGGAAGGCCACCTTGATCTTCTGCAGCTTGTCGCGCGCCGCTTCGGTGTCGACGGCGTTGAGAACCCGCCGCTCGCCGTCGGCATCCTTCAACACGTCGAAGATCTGCGGCACGCGGCTGTTCAGCGCATCGGCCAGCAACTCGCCGGCGTGCCGGCGATCGGTGCCCCATTCGGATGTGCCGGCTGCCGTCCTTCCGAGTTGCCGCGCCGCGACGGTCCATGAGCCGAGTTCCGGCATGTGATGGATCCTGATCTCGGCACCCATCGTTTCGTGCACGAATTGGACGATGTCGGTCGCCGGTATCCAGGGTGCGCCAAGCCGTGCGGTGATATCCGACGGGCGTAGATCGGCGGGCTGCACGGCCCGAAGTGCACGGACATTGCGCTCATAAGCGGGATCGAGCTCCGCCGCGGTCTTCGCGGTGGCGAGTTTCGTGCGCACGGCGCCGGAGAGATAGGCGTCCGAGGTCTGCCAGGAGCCGTCGGCTGGATCGCGAAAGATCGTGTCGCCAAGCTCGCCGCGAACGGCATCGGTGTCGCGATGCAGGAGTTCGGCGATATGCTCGAGATCGACGCGGCCGCGCTCGTTGAGCACCACGGCGAGCGCATCGGCGGCGTTGGTGATCACAGGCGGCGCGGGGGGCGCGATTACGCGCTCGGAGAAGATCGGGCCTGGCCTTGCCGTATCGGTTTCGAGATCGTAGTCCTCGATCGAGGCGACCAGCCAGCAATCCGGATCGTCAAGAAAGGGTGCAAGGTTTGGGCGACGATGGATCTCGCGGATCTCGCCAGTCTCCTCGGTCTCGCTGATCGACACCGTCGTATGATTGATCGCTCCAAAGTCGCGCACGAAACTCGACCAGGCGATACGCAGCCGCACCTGCAGGTCGCGCCAGGGTCGGTCCATCTCCTGCGCTTTCAGCACCTCGCGCATGGCGTTGCGGATTGGGATCAGTTTCTTGATGATGCGAACATGTTTTTCCGGGATTCCGTCGGTGCCGCGGCCCTTGCGCACCGTGATCGCCACAGGCGCCCCGTCGACGATCTGCATGAGACCGTGCCTGTTGTCGATGAAGAAGCTGCCTTCGCGCACCCGCGTGCTCTGAGGTTCCAGGTCGACGATTTCGGACAGCTCGCCTTCGAGATCGACGTCGATTTCGCCGGGCTCGCCGTCATAGATACCCACGGGAAGCAATTGAATGGCGGCATTCAAAGCCACAGTGAGGTCCTCGCCGCAGCACGGCAGGCACGTGTAGCTCTCACCGAACTGCCCGACAGTGAACGCATGGGTGCCGAGCACGAAATCCGGATGGCGTGCAAACCAGCGGTTCACGCGGATCGGCCCTTTCCGTTCGGTCGTAGCGCGGACTTCCTCCAGATCGAGCCAGGCGAGATCGCGTGTCGGTTCGCCAGCCTTGCGCTTGCGGAAGAACAGGATGTCGACCACAACGTCGGTACCCGCATCTCGCCGGAAACTGCCTTCAGGTAGACGGATGGCGGCGATTAGGTCGGCGGATGTGGCAATATGCTCTCGGCACCTGCTGTCGGCCTTGTCGAGTGTACCGGCGCTGGTGACGAAGGCAGCCAGTGCGCCAGGTTTCAAAACATCAATCGACCGCGCGATGAAGTAATCGTGCAGTCGTAGACCAAGCGAGCGGTACTGCCGGTCGGAACGAACCGTCCGATCGGAAAAGGGCGGATTGCCGATCACCAGATCGTAGATCGCGTTAAGGTCGGTGCATGCGAGATCTGCGTTGATGATGCGCGCTTTCGGCTGAAGCAGCCGGACGATACGCGCCGTGACTGGATCGAGTTCAATGCCGGTGACGTAGCTCACGTCGCGATAGCGCTTTGGCATCAGCGCCGGAAACAGGCCCGTCCCGATCCCCGGTTCCAGCACGCGGCCGCCGCGCCATCCGAGCCGCTGCAGGCCTGCCCAGATCGCCCGGATCACGAATTCGGGCGTGAAGTGGGCATATTGGGTGCAGCGCGCCAGCGAAGCATAATCGGTCTCGCTGACCCCCGTTTCCAGCGAACCGGCGAGCTCGTCCCAGCCGTCCCGGAAATCGGTCTCGCCGGGACGGCGGAACATGCCGTTCGCGAGTTCGGATGCTCCGAAACCGGCAAAGCGGATCAGCTTTGCCTGCTCCTCGGGTGTGGCGGGGCGATTCCGCTTTTCGATTTCGCTGGCCGTCAGGATGGCGGCGACATTCATTCGCGCGCGCTCCTTCCAGGTCGCGGCGAGACAACGGTCGCCATCGTCGAGATAGAAATTGGCGCGATGGCCCTGCCTGCGCCGCGTTGAATGCTTGGCCGCAGCGAGCGGCTGCGCCGGGGCAGGGGCGGGGGGTGTGGGGTCGGGATCGTCGTCGTTAGCGGCGAAACCGCCAAACGCGGTAACTCCGAACCCAAGACCCGACGACAGCGCGCAGCCGCCGAACATATCAAGGGTGAAGGGATCATTGCTCATCGAAAGGCTCCTTGGTCAGGGGGCGAGCGTCGTCGTCCTGTCGCAAGGGACAGCCGATCGGACGCGTAGGGGTGGAAAGGGCAGCCATCTATGGCTGGCGGTGCGGCTATGGCCGGCGAAACGCTAGGCGCGCTCGACTACCGAAATCTGCATGGTGTCGACCAAGAAAACGACGCGAAGGTGCGTGGCATTGGGGCTCGTCGCGATCATCGCCTCCAGCCGCTCGGCATCGATAAAGTCGATACCACCGTTGCCGCCGAATGTCCGACGCTTGGCGTCAAACCAGTCGTCGTTACTGGTCGGATTGCACTCTTCGGCAAAGACCATGAGGGCTTTCGCGCCGTCGGCAAGCCTATTGTTCGAAAAATGTAAACCCCATGATCTCCGACCAGCCAGAGGCCCGGCTGCTCATCCTTGCCGGGCAGAAGTCCGTAATAGCGGTTACGAAAGCCGCCATTGGCTTCGGCATCGGGGCGGCCGCGCGCGATCACCTTGCGCACGGATGCGAATGGGAACGTGAGCATGACAGCACCTCCTCATGCCGCGATCGGTGAGGGAAGGTAGCGTAGATGAACCGGCAGCTTGGCGGCGATCTCGTCGTCGGTCAGGTCTTCCAACAGCTTCAGAAGGGTCCCCTTTTCCCCGCCATAGAGCATCACGGTGCGTTTGCCGCGAGAGGCCTCCGGCCAGCACTCACCGGCATAGCCGCGATAGTCGTCCGCCGTGCTGCTCCAGATATGCTCGAGGCGCTCCTTCCGCGTCATGGCACGCATCGGACGGCTCTCGCGCTCGATAATCGCACCGCGCATCGCCTCAACGAATGCCTTATCTGAAAGGTCGCAATAGCCGTGAAAATATCGGGTTGCCTCGTCGATCCGGAGGGCGAAGAACACGCTGGCCACCGATCCCATCAGCAACTCGCGGATGGCGAACATGGAGCCGCGGATCCAGAGCGGCGGAAGGACTTCGAACATGTAGTCGTGTTCGGCCTCGGCGATCTCGAACCACTCGCCGGCGTGGAGCCGGGTTGCGTCTCCTTCCCAACGGTTGGGTCGCTGCGCGTGGCGATCGAACATGCGGAACATCTGCTGGCGGCTTGCGACGCCCTGGAACACCTTGCGGATTGCGGGTGAAGAGGTCATCTGCGGCTCCTTGCGCGTTTACCGGACCGAAGCGCGGCACAGTCCTCTCGACCTTGCCATCCTCTTCAGTCCTTCATGACCCTTCCGAGCCGCCGACATCGCGACCGGCCGGGTCAAGGGCCGGCTTAAGCCGGGCGAAGCCTTCCTTGACGCGGGCGGCGCGCATGCGGCACGCCTCTTCCTCTTTCCGTCTTTTGCCTAATTCCTTCTTCCTGACTTTCAGGGTCTCGTTCCAATCCTCCTCGGGTGGGCGAAGCCGCATCCAATCGCAGCCGGCGTCGTTGGCAAGTGACCGCAGTCGCTCGGCAAACATGTCACCTTGTGAATTGGCGTCTGTTGCTGCGACCAGTTGGATGTCCGTCCGGCAGGCCAGTTCCCGCAACGCCCCCTTCGTGGTCGGAGACCATCCGCCGCCGGTGCTCAGATAGAGCGTGCCCTCACGCAATCCTTCGATCGCCGCAAGGCTCAAAGCGTCGATTGCGGCTTCCGTGACGGCCAGGCGAAACGCAGTTCCAGATCCAAGGCAGAAGAGAACCTTGGTTCCTCCGGAGGCGAAGCCCCGGTATTGCGGGCCTCGCGCCTCCCATCCGGTCACAACGCCGGCATGGTCCCTGTGCGCTGCCCACATGCTGCCATAAGGGCCTTCCCGAAGAAGGTCGCATTTTATTGCCACCCGGAGCAAAGCCGCCGGAAGGCAGCGTTCGCCTTGGAGGTAACGCCATGTCGACGAGCCGGGCCACGGGCGGCGGCGTGCATGCCAACGATCATGAAGGGAGAGTTCGTACCCTCCATTAAACGTTGGATCCCGCCACTCTGGCTCAGTGGTCTTAAGACCGACGAGATCTGCAACCTTTTCGGCGCCTTCGAGAAAGCCGACATGGTCGAGATGCTCGACAAGCCCGAACACATCGCCTTTCGCGTCGCTGAGCGGATCGAACCATCCGCGTCCTTCATGCGTAACAATGATAATCTCACCGCCGCGGCGAAACTTGACGGCGCGTCGTGTGCTTTCCTTGATATCGATTGCGAAGTTCGCCTGTTCGAGCACGATCGCGCAGCTCACTTGGCTGCGCAACGCCTCTATCTCTCTTCTTTTCATTTTGCTTGCGATCGCGCAGCGATCGCCCTCCATGACACTTCCTTGGCCGTCGTTTGGTGGGCGCCTTTCGGCAGACCGCGAAGAGCAAAGTCCGCAAGGGCGCGGGTGGCAATTGTCGGACTATGCAATGCTGACGTCGGCCGCGGCGCAGCTTCCCTTGCGGCCTGCCGCACGCAAGCGGCACGCAAAGGCCAAGGCCGGCTCAATGAGCCGGCCTTGGGAAAATATTCACGCACGATCGCGAGATCGTCGTCGGGGTCGATCTCATCGAGGGAGAACGCCGTATTGTTCATGTCGAGAGGATGACCCGGACCATCAGGTCGCGGGAAAGCTGGAAGGCGCGAGACTGTATGAGAGAAAGATCGCGCGACATTTGAGGGGCCCCTTCGGAAGCGGCCGCAGCTTGGCTCAGGGACCCTTTACGGTTTGACGTGCCGCACTTGCGAGCTTCGGCTCCGCCCTGCACCCTAGCTTACATCGTCCTCAAGAAGTCTGGCGCGCTTGATCGCGCCAAAACACCGGCCACCGTCATTTAGCCATTTCGGTCCACTCTCCATCGGTGGATGTCCCGCAAGACGCAAGCAGTTTTTGGACCGGTAGCACGTTGTCGGATGCTGCCATCTGTCCGGCCTGATAGGTGCGCCACCGTGTCGGCCGAGTGGGACCGCCACGAGCATCTGTCGCAGCAATGAACCCTTCGGTGCGCCGCGCCTTGCCGCCTGTTTGTGACCAATGCTGCCCATGATGAGCAGCCGCCTGCCCGCCGCATCTTTCGCAGCTCGCTCTTTGCAAAGCGCGGCGCGCAAGGGAGCGTTCACGCCAACAGCGTGTGAAAAACGACGAGCACTCCTGCCGTTGCCAATCAGTTTGCGACAAAGCCGTTCTCCCTAGCGTGTGACGCGGCTGGAGATAGTCCTGCATGTAGCGTGCCAAAGAGAAAGTCGTTTAGAAATACCGTGCTACATTAGTTCCGACGCGATGTTTGTCCGACATTGTCGGGCATACGACAACGGAAGGGGCGCGCTTTTGAACGGCGCGTGCATTCCGTTCCGCGGCGAAGGGGTCTCGTCCCCGGCCGCCGAGCTTGCAATCCTCCCTGGATGAGTTTGCTTGGGATCAAGCGCGCGAAATAGAGGTACCCCGCCGAGACACCCTCGACGGCGGCAGAGCCACGCGGCTCTACAGCGATGTAACTTAGAACTTACGCCAGCCGTTCTATGGTGTAGCGCGCCGCGAGCCCAAAGATCGAACGGGAAAGGTGAAGTTCGCCGGCGACCGCACGCCCAGTCATTGCCCGCAAATAACCGTCTGGCGAAGAGATTTCCTGGCGGTCGAGCTTCTGCAGGGTAATGGCAATGGCAATGGCGGCCTGCTGCTCGCCCATTTGATCGACGGCGCGGCGCCGCGCATCGTCCGAAATACCGGCAATTCGGCACATTTGCGGAGCGATTCGGGCCAGATCGGCCCAACTGCGGGGCTGCGCGAAACCGTAAGTGCTTAGTGCTGGTATGGCTCGCAATATGTCCTGCAGTGCAACCATTTCCTGCCGCGAACGACGTGGTTGTTTGATTCCGCTCCTGCGTCGCCTCAGGCTTGCTTCACAAGCCCATTCGCTGGCGGAGCCAGCGCTAACTGATGTCAATGGTTCGGCGGTGGCCGAACGTCGGTCGTCATTACTCCCTTCATGTGAATTAGGGCTTGTAGTCTGTTTGTGCGTGTCGCTTCCGGCACACCTGCATGCCGAATCCTGTGGCGCTAACGTAACTTCAGGCCGTCGTGGGAGCTGCATAGTCCGCTCGACAAACCATTCAAAAAGCGCGGTCGCGCGACGCAAAAGTACGCTCGGTGCCCTCCTCGCGATGCCGACCAAAGCGATGACTTTTTCAACACGCACCTCGAGCCGCTCCCGCGTGCGCTGCGGAATGCAGTTAGCAGACGCGAGCGCGTGACGGAGATTACGCAATGCCCCACGATACCGCCGCAGCGCGCCATTTGCGGCGGCCTTTTCGACTCTGGCTTGCCTTACAAGTTCATCAAGCTCGCGGTAACGAGTGATGAGTATTCGCATGTCGATCCCGCAACCGTCGACAACCGTGCCTTCGATATTTCGGGTGGGATAGCGCTTGTAGTTGCCGCTGTCCTGCATTGTGATCAGACCGGCGTCAAAAAGGCTAGACAGCAGCCGACTCACGCGTCCGGCCGAACGGTTGATTTCGAAAGCGAGCTGCTGGTTCGACTTGAAGATTATTGGCCGGCCGCCCCTTTCGAACGCGTCCGCAGGAGCCGTGTTGATCAGTGTGGTCAATAGGTAAGCTTCGGTCGCATTGACCATCCCCGTGCAGGGCAGATTTTGCGCGAGCACGGCGAGCTGTCCGCGTGTCACGGTCCCAATCTCAGCCGCTAGTGCCAAGCGTCGGAATTCGGCACGTTCGGGCGTCTGTCTACGGCCGATCGACCGCTTTGGTGGCATCGGTTTTCGCACTGTCGTCTCCTTTGTTGGAGACCAGACAAAGCAACGCCGTTCACCGAAACGGTGTTTTTTAAGTTGACAGAGGAAGTGAGGTTTGCTACTCAAATTTTGGCGAAATTGATTATTAGCAAACCGTTTCCGAGATTCGTTTCGGGGGCGGTTTTTCTTTTCTGGTCCGGTCAGTTTTTCTCCGTTGTAAGATTGGAATACATCACTCGGAATCGAAATGACCCCGCGTAATGTTGCGCGACCATAAACCGAATGATCTTTTTGGCGCAACAATCGAGGCGTGCCGCTGAAAGAGCGACTCGAAGTCGCTGCAAGGCCATGTGGCTGCCGGCCTCGCTATGCAGGGACGCGACTGCCACCAGATTTGCATTCGAGCCAGGCAGTCCGTCTACCGATGCTATCTTTGCGCCCAAGCGGTTGCGCTCCTATAGGCTTATGCGAACCGCTTTGCGATTTGATGAAATATCCCTAAAGGCGCTGCAGTTCCTTGAGCGAATGCATCGTGCGACGATTGGCGTGCGGCTGCGACAAGCGGCCACCTACCTGATGCCGGTTTGCGGCGCAATCATGAACCATTCAGTGCTGCGGTGAGCGCCCTGGCGACGCGATAGCAAAGGTGAAAGGAAGCGTTCATGAGACCACGAAGGGTGGCCATCAGCCTGCCAAATCCTTGGCTTCCCGGAGCAGACTGGGCGGACCGTCACGAGCTTCTTGTCTTCACCGCGCGGGTGACTGCGGCCGAGGCGGCGCGGCGAGCGCTTGGGAGCGCGTCCGGCTGGGTACAAAGTCTTGTGACATGGCACAACCGCCTCGCGCCCATAATCGGGCTGAGCGAAACCGCGCTCCCGGCGCATTCAGGCCTGATCGGCACCTTTCCGCTCCTGCACAGCGATGATCGCGAAGCCGTCGTTGGCTATGATGCCCGCCACCTGCATTTTCGCATTGTCGTGGATGTTCGTGAAGGCCCTGCTGACGGCCAGGTCATCGGCATGACCACCTTGGTGCGCCGCAGGAATGCGTTCGGGCGGCTTTGTTTTGCCGCCGCCATACCTTTGCATATGGCGATCGTCCCAGCCTTGCTGACGGGAGTGAAGCGACCCGTACATGGTGTTTCGAGGGAACGGTGAAGTACAATGCATGATTGAACACCCATTGCACGCGGTTTTCTCGAATGCTCGCATCTACCATGATCCAAAATATTGCCCCTTCTGGCGACGGGCCACGATGTTGGGAGGCGATCCTGTTCCTCTGATCCGACAGGCCTCCTGGATCACCGCACGATTGTGTCGCGACGCGCACTTTCTCGAACGCGCCCGCCATTCGCTGGTCGCGCGGCTGTGACCCTGCCTTGAGGGTAGGCTGGCAGATATTCCACACGGATTGTCACTTCATCGAAATACGACCTAATTAGAAATGCGCTATGCTCCGCGTCATCGCAGGCTCTGATCCCTATACCATCGGCGATCATGAGGGCCTGTCAATTGGGTGGCGCCAAGGTCGATACCCCAACTCCACGGAACAGAAAAAAGAGGTCTTTGCATGCGCGCTAACGTGCGGTGGAAATTGTGCTGGGAAAATGAGTTACAGGTCTTAATGTCGAAGTCACGGAGTTCTTTCCAAAGACCTATGGATCGACGGGGGGCCCTATAATGCAAAACCGTTCAAAGGCAGTCGAAGCTGGACCGGAGCAAGACCTGAGCTTCGTGCGGCCCACATGGGCTTACTGCGCCGTTTCATCAAGGTTGACGGAGTCGACCTGCTGGTGGCTGAACTAGGCTTGTATGGGGTTCGTGCGGATCTTTTCCAATGAAGCAGCCGATCGATGGTTCGACTGGCATACATCCACACGGTGGATAAAGAGACATGCGGTTCAAGGGCCTTGATCTAAATCTCCTCGTCGCGCTCGACGCTCTGATGGCCGAGCGTAACCTCACGGCGGCGGCACGTAGCATCAACCTGAGCCAGCCAGCGATGAGTGCGGCCGTCGCGCGGTTGCGCACCTACTTCCGTGATGAGCTATTTACGATGGCTGGCCGCGAGTTCATCCCCACGCCGCGTGCGGAGGGGCTCGCGCCCGCGGTGCGCGAGGCTCTGCTGCGCATTCAGCGCTCGATCATTTCCTTGGAGCCGTTTAACCCGGCCCAGTCGGATCGTCGCTTCAGGATCATCCTTTCCGATTACGTCACATTCGTGTTTTTTGAAAGGATCGTGGAGCGTGCGGCGCGGGAAGCGCCCGCCGTCAGCTTCGAATTTCTTCCCCCCACAGACGACAGCGAGGACCTTCTTCGGCGCGGCGACATCGATCTTCTGATTCTGCCGGAAATCTTCATGTCGAACCTTCGTTCTCGGACGAAATTGTTCGGTGATGTACACGTGTGTGTCGGCTGTCGCTCGAACCAGCAGCTGTTGCAGCCACTGACACTCGAGAAATACATGTCGATGGGGCACGTTGTGGTCAGATTCGGGGATACGCTGCGGCTAGGCATCGAGGAACGGTATTTGGTCGAGCACGATCTGAAGAGACGTATCGACGTTGTCGTACAGGGCTACAGCATGATTCCGCCCATGCTGTTGGGGACTGAGCGGATAGGAACCATGCCGTTACGGCTGGCGCAGCATTTCGCAAAAACAACACCCCTTCAGATCGTCGAGCTTCCGCTGCCACAACACCTACCGTTCACCGAGGCCGTTCAATGGCCCGCGCTTCACAATAATGATCCGGCAAGCCGGTGGATGCGCGAAATGCTATTCCAGGAGGCGTCCAGTATGGTTTCGCCGCTTGCCATGGCCGAGCCGCTCAGCGAGCCTGGATCGCGAGGGGATGTCTGTCCGGATCGCCCCGCGACGACGAACGCTGCGGCGCGTTCGCGGGTAAAGGGAGCCACTCGCGGTGTCCCCATCTAACAATGGCGATGGCTCCAGCTTGATACGCGTGCGGAGACCATAAAGCGCACGCTCTGCCGGTTACACGTGTCGTTGTCCTAAAGCCGCTGCGGCTTTTTGGTCGGACGCACTGTGCGACGATTGGCGCGCGGCTGCGACGAGCGGCCTCCTAGCTGGTACCCAGCTTCAGGCGCAATCATGGACATTCAGGATGGCAGCGAGGGTGGCCGACAATCGTCACGCATTTCTCCTCTTCGCCGAGCGGATGACTGTCGCCGAAGCGGCGCTACGCGCTCTTCGGAGCACATGGCAGCTGTCATCGGGCTGAACCCAGCCCCGCACCGGTCCCATGCATTCTGATCAGGCACAGCGACGATCGGGAAAGTGTCGTTGGGTATGATGCCCGGCACATGCATTTCCGTATTGCCATGGATCTTCGCGAAGGCTTGCGTGCGGCCAGGTTACCGGGATGACCACCTTGTTGCGCCGCTGGACCGCGATCGGGCGGCTCTGTTTCGCCGCCGCGGATCCGTTGCACGAGGCAATTGTACCGGCGTCGCCGAGTGGAGTTATGCACTGACGTTTCAGGGAAAACGTTGATGCACAATGATGGGTTGAAATCTCCTCTACTCATTTACTCCCATTTCTCGTGCTCGGCCGTCGGTCGGAAATCAGCATCAAAGCCGTGGATGAGTTGACAGATATCCATCAAATTACATCATGCCTTTGCATCTTTTTTGATGACGATTTATCAAATAGAGCCATGACCAAGCGTCCCACAATTGGCGATCTCGCACGCGAATCCAGAGTCAGCGTTGCGACGGTCGATCGGGTTTTGAACGCCCGCCATCCGGTACGGGAAGAGACCGCGCGGCGCGTCTACGAGGCGGCCCGCGCGCTCGGCTATCCTACCGCTCGCCTCATGGAGTACAGGAGGCAGCGCAATCTGCCTCACTATCGGCTGGGTTTTATTCTCAAGAAGCCGGCACACCCCTTCTTTGCCACCTTTGCACGCGAAATCGAGGCGGCAGTGAATGCCGCACCATCTTTTCATGGCATTTCCTCCATCGAGTTCGTAACGTCGAATGCGCCCGGCGACTTGGTCGTGCTACTCAATAATTTGGGCGCACGCTGCGATGCGATTGCCATGGTCGCTCCGGACCACCCGGCGATCACGGAAGCAGTCGAAGATTTGAAGGTAAAGGGCATCCCGGTCTTCTCTCTACTTTCCGATTTCGCTGCGGGTGCACGCGCGGGCTATATCGGGCTCAACAACCGGAAGGTTGGGCGGACGGCGGCCTGGATGGTGGCCAAAGCCGCAAAACGGCCGGGCAAAGTGGTGGTCTTTGTTGCGAGTCAGCGTTCCCAGGGGCAGGAGCTTCGGGAAATCGGATTTCGTTCGTATTTCCGTGAGAACGCGCGGACCTTCGAGGTGCTCGATACGCTCGTGAGCCCTGATGCACGGCAGCTCACCTATGAAGCCACTCTCGACCTCATTCACCATGAACCTGAGCTCGTCGGATTTTATGTGCTCGGTGGCGCCATGGAGGGAGCCATCGCGGCTCTACGCGACAGGGGCGAAAGCCGGGATCTTGTCGCGATCGTCAATGAGATTACGCCGGATTCACGGGCGGCGCTCGCAGATGGTGTCATCACGATGGCGATCGCCACGCCATTAGGGCGGCTTTGCTGCGAGCTGGCGACGTTGATGGCGCGGGTAATCGAAACCGGAACGGCAGATCCTTCAGGGCAAATCGACCTGCCGTTCGATATCTACTTGCCAGAAAATATTTCATATCCGACGGAGATCCGCGAACGCTGAGGAATCTATCATCATGATAGATTAATGATATATTCCTATCATTATCTCGGAGGATTGGTTGACCGCCCTCCTTCAATCTGATCTCGTGAGCGTGCTTCTACGGCGCGGCGATCTGATGCAGAAGATTCGGCCGCGCTCCAGAGAGTGACGCCTAGCTAGGCGTCACTCGCTCCGCTTAACACTCAACTACCGGCGGTGCTTCGCACGGGTAGACTGAAACGGAGAAAGAAATGCCTGACGCAAAATTGCAGAGCGTGCTTTCATCTCTTTCGCAGCAGGCGAGTGAGTTAAATGCTCTGCCGTCCACTTGGCCGATGCCTGATGCGCGCTGTGTCAAGCTTGACACGAATGAGAATCCATTTGCGCTACCGCCACCCGTGATGCAAAGCGCCGTTGCGGCGCTAGAACGCCAGTATCTCTACCCGCAGGATGATAACATCAGCTTGAGGGAAGCAGCCGCCAAAGCTTATGGCCTCCACAGGGATCAGGTGATTGCCGGTAACGGATCGTCTGAATTGTTAGGGCTCATCTATAAGGCTTTCCTTAGTCCGGGTGACGCCGTGGCGATGGTTTCGCCAGGTTTTTCGTTTAACCGCAAACTAGCCACGTTGCAGGGTGCTCAATTTCTTGAGGTCCCGTTGAGCGAAGCTTATTCGCTGCCGACAGAGCAATTGCTTTTCGGTCCCGCCAAAGATGCAAAGTTCATTCTGGTAGCCAATCCGAACAACCCTACCGGAACGTTTGTTCCGGTGGCCGATGTTGAGGGCCTTGTATCACAATCGAACCGGTTGATCGTCCTCGACGAGGCCTACGTCGACTTTGCACCGGATAATGCGCTACGCCTTCTCGATCGCTATACGAACCTTCTGGTCTTGAGAACATTCTCGAAAAGCTATGCCGCCGCCGGCATTCGCGTAGGTTTCGGTTTTGGTCATCCCGAGATTATTGGAAGGCTGCGCAATCTTCAGAATGTTTTCAACATGAACGTGATCGGCCACGCGGTTGGCATCAGCATTCTCTCTCATCGCGTCGCCTATGAAGAGAACCACAGACATATCAAACGTGAAAGACAGAGAGTAAGCGTCGCCCTGTCGCAACTTGGTTTCTCTGTGACAGCCTCCCACGCCAATTTTTTGCTGGCCCAAGTGCCTTCGGGACAAGACGGAACTTGGTGGCAAGCATCCCTGAAAAGGCGAAAGATACTCGTTGCCGTCTTCCCTGAAGATGGTCTGGAAAACTGCATCCGCGTGAGCATCGGTACAAAACCCCAAATGGACGCATTTCTCGCAGCTGTCAGCGATATTTGTGGCTGGCTTCGAAACGACTCCGATGCGCGTCGCCCTTCCACTGATCTTCAAACTTAAGCAAGCCCACATCCTCGTTTGTAAAGCTGCGAACGAAGAACGGGCGTCATTTGTCGCTGCAGCCGCTCAGCAAAGCTCCTGCGGGTATAAGCGGTGCGAGTTGACGGCGGCCGCTTCAAGACCGCGCTGCCGACGGCGCACTGAGAGGGACAATATCAACTTGAGGAATAAGACGATCTCGAACCAGAAAGACATCAATGCCGGTGGTCGCTTGGGCAGCGGCCGAAGCTTCCGCGCCAGAGTTGGAGATAATTGAATGAAAAACGCCTCTTCTTCAAAACTCGCTGTCGGCATCTTCGATCACCTGGACGAGGATGGCAGCGATATCGCTCGACAATACGCGGATCGCCTGACGTTAGCTGAGACGTGTGACCGGCTCGGTTTCTATGCGTATCATCTTGCAGAGCACCATTTTACCCCTCACGGGAGAAGCCCGGCGCCAAATCTGTTCCTGTCGAGCGTAGCACAGCGTACCCGCCATCTTCGGGTCGGCCCGCTCGTAATGCTGCTTAGCCTTTGTCATCCGCTACGCGCGTTTGAAGAGATCTGCATGTTGGACCAATTGAGCGGTGGCAGGCTTGAGCTGGGCCTCGGGCGCGGCTCCCTCCCGATCGAATTGGGTTACTTCGGAATTGGTGCGGACGCGGTACCGGAACGCTATGCGGAAGCCAGCAAAATACTTATGGATGCGATGAGAGGCGGAACGCTTTCCTATCAAGGTCACTATTTTGAGCTGGACAGCGTTCCGTTGACGCTCAGGCCTCATCAGCGTCCGCATCCGCCGACATGGATCGCCACCAACCGACCCGAGTCCGCAAGCTGGGCCGCTGCGAATGGCGCAAATATCGCGTGCGTTGGGCCGTCCTCGACAGTCCGCAAGATAACTGACGCCTACCGAGCCCATCGAGAACGCAGCATTGACGTGGACGATCAAGCGCCGTTTCTCGGTTTGCTCCGCATGGTCGTGGTTGGACGCACTGAGAAAGAAGCGCGTTCGCTCGCGGTGCCTGCTTACGAACAATGGCTAAAGAGTTTCAAATTTCTCTACGACCTCAATGAAATCCCGACACCACCAAACCTGCCCTTGACCTTCGACGCAGCGATTGAAAGTGAACTGTGTGTAGCAGGAACGGCGACTTCCGTACGAGAAGCTCTTCTTGGTCAGCTGGAAGCGGCAGGCGCCAACTATCTTCTGTGTCAACTCGCATTTGGAAATCTGCCATTAGAGGCTTCGCTCTACACCGCAACAACCATTCAATCCGAAATTATGGATCGAGTTGGCTAACGGCGAAATCCGCCAACCTCCAGGCTCCGACCAAGTACAGTGGTGAGACGCGGCTTGAATCTATTCCAGGAACGCCCGAGACGTCACGTGAGCTTGGGGCAAACCCATACGGGACGCCTCCTGTACTAACATTTCACGCATCCACAGGCTCGCCGGATCACTATTGTGAAGGGCGGGCCATTGGACGGCCTCGGTGAATGGGGGAAGTGGCAGCGGAAGCTCAACGATCCGCAGCGGAATTGTTTTTGCGAAATGCTGCGCTAGCCGCAGGGGCATGGTTCCTATACGCTTGCTCCCCACCAGCATGGGCGGAATCATGCTGAACCCCTGGACGACGATCTCGACACGTCTCTTGAGACCGTGCTCGCGCAAATACCACCCTTCGATGGTGGGCTGTCGGATATTCCCGAACTTGACGGCAACGTGCCCCATCGACATGTATCTGTCGAATGTAAGTGGCTCTGACAGGTGCTCGTTTGAGCGGCAGCCTACACACACGTGCACCTCGTCGAACAGTTTCGCTTGAGGATGAGTGTTTGACATGAACATGTCCGGCAGAATCAGAAGATCGATGTCGCCGCGCCGGAGAAGGTCGTCATTGTCGTCGGCGAGAGGCAGAAATTCGAAGCTGACGCCGGGAGCTTCTTGCGCCGCACGCTCGACGATCTTTTCGAAAAATACGAGTGTGACGTAATCGGAAAGGATGACCCTGAAGCGACGATCCGACCGGGCCGGGTTAAACGGCTCCCAGGAAATGATCGAAAGCTGAACGCGCAGCAGAGTCTCGCGCACCGCGGGCGCGAGCTGTTCCGCACGCGGTGTTGGGATCAGTTCGCGGCCAGCCATCGTAAAGAGCTCATCGTTGAAATAGGTGCGCAATCGGGCGACGGCAGCGCTCATCGCTGGTTGGCTCAGGTTGATGCTGCGTGCGGCTGCCGTGAGGTTCCGCTCGGCCATCAGAGCGTCGAGCGCAACCAGGAGATTTAGATCAAGGCCCTTGAACCGCATGTCTTCATCTATCTATGGCGTGAATGCGCGCCATCCAAACAATCAATTTCACCGATTTAACGGCATTCTGCATTAGAAGGATATCAATCGATAGAAATCAAGGGCATCGACGGCAAATTGCGAGTGGCGCAGGAAGACACTGAACGTGGTCGGATAGCCCTCAACTCCGGGAGATGGTCCCACGAGGACTTTGCGAACTCGACTGGCTAGCGTCGCAATTGCTCGCGACCGGGTCCGACTCGTACCAATCGAGCGTTGCTCTCCATAGCGCAGCCTGCTTCGAGAAATAGGAAGAGGGAAGAGGTCATTGTATGTGCTCTGGGGTGCGCTGGAAGCTGTGGTGAGAAATGACTTGCAACTTTCCGACCACATCGAGCTCGCCGAGTTCTTTCGAAGGACATATGGGTCGACGACCGGGGAGTTTAACGCAAAACCATTCGAAGCTAGTCGAAGTTGGAGTGGAGCGCCTGAGCTTCGCGCAATCGCCTATGACTCGGGCGGTGTAGCGGCTCATGTGGCCTGTTGCGCCGTTTCATCGAGGTTGGCGCGGTTGACCTGTTGGTGGCTGAACTCGGCTTGTTGGGGATGTCCGGATCTCGAAACACTCGGAATCAGTCACTCAATATGCGTCATGCTTCCAACACTGCAGGAGCTTGACGTCCCGCTCGCTTTCGGCACGGTCAGGCACGCGCTGCAGCGGCATCTTGAGAGGTTCGGCCGACATAGTCCAATGGCCGTTCTGTCGGGGTCTCGCGTGCGGTCACGCGCCAGACGCGCGTCTCGACAAACCGCCCACGCGCACCGAAGATGCACATGTCATCGTTCTACCAGTTGGACCGTCGATCTATGAGGCACCTCGATTGCTTGTTCGAAGTGCACAGTGAATGCGTTGACGTACCGACAGGTGCAGCATTTATTTCGACGACGGGCATTTTTTGCAGGCCAGATATCCTCGCTCTGCTGGTGAACGCCGGCTGCGGGAGACATTCTTCATAAACGCCGAGTACGCGGCCGACCAGCCGAATCCAGAAAATGGTTGGAGGCATGAATTTCGCATGCTTGTTGCGGTTGGTTACCGCTTGTCCCATCTGGCCGAGCTCTGATCAATTAAAGCGTGAGATCCATTAAGTTTTCTATACCCGAAACTTTCAAATTTATTTCCGCGCCTTTCGGTTTTGTTGGCTGATCAGGCGTCTGATTACACTCATCAGGACGCAGCTCGAGCAGTGCTTCAGCTTTGGGAATTCTGTTATCCGGGACGCAGAGCGCCTGTTGCGTGGGCCTATGTCATGATTGCGCTCGCGACAAACGCAGTGCCTTTCTTCCTGTCAGGCGGGGGCCTGCGTGAGCTCAGAACATAGCTCTCTCGAGGCGCTCACATGTTGCGGCAGAATGTTCTCTGGCTTCAGTTCGATGATTTTCGCCTCAGCCGTCAGGCTGCCGTAATCGCCACCACGGCGTTGGTGCCGCCGAAGGCGAAGGCATTGCTGATCGCTGCTCGAACCTTGCGCTGCCGGGCGATGTTGGGGGTCACGTCGAGATCGCAGTCTGGGTCCTTCTGTCGATAATTCGCAGTCGGCGGAATGATCCCGTCGCGGAGCGCCATCACACAGGCAATCAGTTCGAGCGCGCCGGATGCCCCCATGCAGTGGGCATGCATTGACTTGGTCGAGGACACCGATACACCATCGGCGTGCTTGCCAAAGACGCGGCGGATTGCCTGTGTCTCGAGCCGGTCGTTGTATTTGGTGCCTGTACCGTGCGCGTTGACATAGTCAATGTCCTCAGGAAGGAGCCCGGCATCGGCAAGGCAGGCCTTTATTGCGGCGACCGGGCCTTCGACGGTCGGAGCGACGACATCGGACGCATCTGCGGACATCCCAGTGCCGGCAAGTTCGGCGAGCATTGGAGCGCCGCGCGCCACTGCGTGCTCATAGGTCTCGAGGACCGCCACGCCCGCACCTTCGCCCAGTACCAGGCCGTTACGGTCGGCCGAGAACGGTCGGCAGGTCTCGCGGGCGACAGCGCGCAGCGCCTCCCAAGCTTTCAGCACACCCCAGGCGAGCGGTGCATCGGTGCCGCCAGCCAGCATGACATCAGCCCTGCCGAGCCTTAGTTGGTCGATCGCTGATATGAAAGCGTGGTTTGACGACGAGCAGGCCGAGGTGACGCCGAATACCGGCCCGCGCAGACCATAGACCATGCTGACTTGGCTGGCCGGCGCGCCTGGCATGGCGCGAGGCACCGCGAAGACATCGGTGCGTGATTTTCCGTCGATGAACAGCCCGCGATAGTTCTTTTCCAGTGTCTCCGCTCCGAAGATGGCGGTGCCGACAACCGCGCCGATACGACCCGTGTTGGCTTTGTCCACCACGAGCCCGGATTGCCGCAGTGCCTCGCCGGCAGCAAGAACAGCCAGCAGACTGTAGCGGTCCATCGTGGTGAGGCGCTTGCGGTCGAACTCGACCTCGGGCAACTGCTTGACCTCTGCGCCTGTGCGGATTCTCGACTGATGGAGGGGTGCGGTGGTGATCTCGCCGATCGCCGATCGGCCTGCGCGCATCGCCTCCCATATGGTGGGCGCGCCGACGCCCATGCCGCAGATGCCGCCGATGCCGGTTATAACGATCCGGGAACGAGCCATGACGAATGCTAATCCTTAGCTGCAATCAAGGCGCGTGTCGCCTCGATGAGGTCGCCGACGTTCTTAAGGTTGCTCCAAGCCTCTGAAGTGTCCATCTCGATCTGGATGCCGTAAGCGGCTTCGAGATCGAATACGATTTCGGTCAGTTCAAGCGAATGGATTTCAAGAGCCCCGAGCTCGGAGTCAATAGTAACTTCTTTGTCGGTCTCCGCATGAGCTTTTATCTTTTCGATGATCTCGGTTGCCAGTTGATCGGCCATTACCCCTACCCAAATTAGATGGTTCAATTCCCTGCGCAAACTAAGCTGAGCGGACTAGCTATCTCTGCCGTCGTTGCGGACAACTCTGTCTTGTTCAGTAGCAACTATTGGTCAGTTTTCATTTTGCTTTAGTGGCAACTAAGGCCAAGTGGACGCACACAATCACAAAGAAGCTCGGGTGAGGTCCGGCGTATGAAGTGGAACCCCACCTTAAAGAATATTGTCTTGTCTTGTGTTAGCGGCTGCATCTCCTAGCGTCTATCTTAGAAAATAACATCAGTCGCGACGGCTCGAGGTGTTGTTGCACGAGTATTCGCGCTTTCATCCATGCAGCTTTCCGCAACACTGGTAAAATCAATTGTTTGGATGCCACGCATGCATATTTTGGATCGGCCGCAGACATGCTGGACTTCTGTAAATTGCCGACGTTCGAGCGTTTGGCTTTGGCGATCTCTTGAGAGGGAACAACGTTTCACATCCACCGATGGCTATTAGTGCCATCCTATGTAGTGACGCGGCGATGTAGGATCTTTAGTATTCGATCTGGGGACCGCACTCATTGTCAACATATTGGAAATAGGTGCATAGCCGCGGCGGCCTGTCGCGCCCACCGCCCGCGCGATTACGCTTGCTCGTCAGAGCGTCCATAAGATTTATATCAAGTCCCCAGCTCATTCATACCGTGGATGGGTGCTATCCAAACAATCGATTTTACGAATTTACCCGCCTACTGCATTAGAACGACATCAATTGACGGAAATCAAGGTCATCGACGGCACATTTGCGAGTGGCGCAGGAAGGGACCGGAAGTGGTTAGTAAGCCTATCAGTTCTGGAACGTGCTCCTACCAAGGGTTCGAACGCTCCGATTACATGTCATTGCGACCGCTGACGGCAGCCTCTGACATCGGCCATTCGCCCACAGCTTCGATTGCGTGATCGGCGCCTCTAGCAAACGGCAAGACAATAAGGAGGGCTTTGCATGCGCTCTGAGGTGCGGTGGAGTCTACGTTGGGAAAATGAGTTGCAACTGTCCGACCATATTGAGCTCACCGATTTCTTTCGGGAGACCTATGGGCCTACTGGGGCGTTCAACGCAAAACCATTCAAGGGTAGCCGAAGTTGGGCTGGAGCCAGGCCCGAGCTGCGCGCAATCGCCTACGATTCTCGTGGTATCGCTGCGCACATGGGCTTCCTGCGCCGTTTCATCAAGGTCGGCGAGGTCGATCAATTAGTTGCTGAACTGGGGTTGTACGGGGTGCGCCCGGACCTTGAGGGACTCGGAATTGCCCATTCGATCCATGTCATGCTTCCAGTACTGCAGGAGCTTGGCGTTCCATTCGCTTTCGGCACCGTTAGGCACGCGCTGCGCAAGCATGTAGAGAGGTTCGGCCGATACGGTCTGGTGACCATTCTGTCGGGGATTCAGGTGCGGTCCACGCTACCAGTGGCGCTCCTCGACAAGCCGCCCACGCGCATCGAAGATGCACTTGTCATCGTTCTACCAGTCGGTCGGCCGATGTCAGACTGGCCCGCCGGTACAATAATCGATCGGAACGGACCAGAGCTATGACGCACGTTAATTGCTTTTCCGAAATGCACAGTGGGTGCACTGACAGTACCGGCCAGCACAGCGTTTATTTGACGTTCGATGACGGTCCTCATCCATTTTGCACACCGGAAATCCTCGATGTTCTGGCTGAACACCGGGTGCCGGCGACATTCTTCGTCATCGGTCAGTACGCGGCCGACCAGCCCAAGCTGATCCAACGAATGATTGCCGAAGGACATGACGTCGCTAACCACACAATGACGCATCCAGACCTGTCCAAATGCACACCCGGCGAAATACAGCGTGAAATACTCGAGGCGAACAGAGCCATCACAATGGCGTCCGCGCGAGCCTCGGTGCGGCACATCCGCGCTCCGTATGGGAGCTGGACCGAAGAAGTGCTCACGGCGTCAGCGGCCGCTGGACTGAACGCGATCCACTGGTCTGTGGATCCGCGAGACTGGTCCTGTCCCGGGGTCGACGCCATTGTCGATGAAGTGCTCGACTCTGTACAGCCGGGCGCAATTGTGCTCCTGCACGACGGATGCCCTCCCAGCGAGTTGCAACCCGGCACTGACCGGGGTCTGCGCTACCAGACGATCATGGCGTTATCCAGCATAATTCCATCCTTGCAAAGCCGCGGCTTTGTATTCCGCTCGCTTCCTCAAGATCACTGAAGACGAGACTCCCATGAATTTGCTTGACACAACCAGCACTGTCGCCATCTCGCTTTATGCGCTGCTCTCGACTGCCTATAAGAGCATGCAGGCCGTTTACTCTGTGCCGGCATACGATTCATCGGCGCCGCAGGGCCTGGTTGGCTTCGACAGACTACCGAGCGTAGATGTCATCGTCCCTTGCTTCAACGAGGACCCGCGCACGCTCTCAGACTGCTTGGCTTCCATTGCGAACCAGGAATACGCGGGGCAACTGCGGGTCTACGTGGTTGATGACGGTTCTGGAAATCGCGACGTCTTGCGACCTGTGCATGAGACCTACGCGCGCGACCGGAGGTTCAATATCATTCTGCTTCCGCAGAATGTCGGAAAACGCAAGGCGCAGATCGCCGCGATACGCCGCTCAGATGGAGATTTGGTGTTAAACGTCGACTCCGACACGATACTAGCGTCGGACGTCATCTCGAAGCTTGTGCCAAAGATGCAAAATCCAGCGGTCGGGGCGGCCATGGGGCAGTTGACGGCCAGCAACCGAGACGACAGTTGGTTGACCAGGTTGATCGACATGGAGTACTGGCTGGCTTGCAACGAGGAGCGTGCTGCACAGGGTCGCTTCGGTGCCGTTATGTGTTGCTGCGGCCCATGTGCTATGTATCGCCGCTCTGCGCTCGTTATGCTGCTGGACCAGTACGAGTCGCAATATTTTCGCGGTAAGCCGAGCGACTTCGGTGAGGATCGCCATCTTACTATTCTCATGCTGAAGGCAGGCTTTCGGACTGAGTACGTGCCGGACGCCATCGCGGCTACGGTCGTTCCGAACAGACTAAGGCCGTATCTGCGCCAACAACTCCGTTGGGCACGGAGCACGTTCCGGGATACGTTACTGGGGCTTCGCCTACTGCCCGGCCTTGATCGCTTTCTGACGCTGGACGTGGTCGGACAAAATCTCGGACCGCTGCTTCTCGCCCTGTCGGTACTAACGGGTTTCGCACAGCTTGCACTGACTGGCACCGCGCCTTGGTGGACGATCCTGATGATCGTAGCCATGACCGGGATTCGCTGCAGCATTGTGGCGTTTCGGGCCCGCCAACTTCGATTTCTGGGCTTCTCTCTGCACACATTCATCAACATCTTTTTGCTACTGCCGTTGAAAGCCTATGCGTTGTGTACATTGAGCAATAGCGACTGGCTGTCGCGCGGCTCCGCCGGCAACTCGTCGAACAAGGCGGGGAAACAGGCCCCCATCCAAAGTCCGGCCACGGAACCAAGCGCTACAGAATTTTCGGCACATGCGACGCCGCTTCGAAGGCTCAACCTCGCGCGCGATTCTTCGAGGTTTAGTGATGTCTGACTGCATTTGCAGCGACGAGTGATAGCGACCTTACCGAGGTGGACGAGTTGACACAAAATTATCAATTGCTGAATCGGGAACTGGCCGCAGACGATCCGTGGCGGCTCGACGGCAACCCGTTCGAGCAGGAGCGTTACGCGCAAATGCTCCGATTGTCGCTTGCCGAAGGTTCTATCACACATGCGCTCGAAGTCGGGTGTGCTGCCGGCGCATTTACTGAGAAATTGGCGCCCCACTGCCAACGGCTCACCGTGATCGATGTCGTGCCGCAAGCAATTGCTCGAGCGCGTCGACGGATGAAGGAGCCGCCGCACATCAGCTGGATAGTCTGTGATGTTCGACAGTTTTCGACTGATGAGCTGTTCGACCTGATCGTTGTGGCGGAGGTTCTCTACTACCTCGGAGACACAAGCGAGATGCGCGCGGCCGTCCGCAATCTGGTGCGGATGCTTGCGCCAGGTGGGCATCTGGTTTTCGGATCGGCGCGCGATGCCAATTGCCGGCGCTGGGGTCACGTTGCTGGTGCCGAGACGGTCATCGCCATGCTGAACGAACCTTTGATCGAGGTAGAGCGGCTTGAGTGCCGGGGTGAGTCGGTCAACGAAGACTGCTTGCTCGCTCGTTTCCGGAATCCGGTTTCCGGGTCCTTATGAATGAATTGTCGACGTTATGCATTGGAGACACCATGCGCATCTGTGGTATCAAGCTGACCCATGACGGGGCGATCGCGCTTGTCGAGGATGGACGGCTCGTCTTCTGTATTGAGCAGGAGAAGCGGGACAACAATCCGCGATATCAAACCATCGATAATCTCGACGCAGTTGTCGCCGCTTTGGCGGAACACGGTCTGAAACCGCGCGATGTTGATCAATTCGTTATCGACGGCTGGGACGGTGAGGACGAGTCGCAGTTCCAGGTGCTCAGTGGGGTGGCTCCGTTAACTCTCAAAGGCGCGCCTTATGTTGAACGCCATGCCGAGGGCCTTCTCGATTGCCTGGACGGCTCCGGCCTGATACTCGATGATTGGGCTTTTCCTTATAAGAGCTATGCCCATGTAACGGGCCATGTGACCTCCGCATACTGCACCAGCCCGTTCGCGAAGGCCGGACAACCCGCGTTCTGCTTGGTTTGGGACGGCTGCATCTTCCCGCGCCTTTATTATGTGGACGGCCAAGACGCACGATTCCTCGAATGCCTCTTCCCGGTGATAGGCCAAGCCTACGCTGCCGCGGGCCATTATTTCGGACCCTATAGGAAGGCGAGCAAGGGAGGCTGGGATTTAGGGATCGCCGGCAAGCTGATGGCCTATATCGCGCTGGGGTCCGTTGACGAAGACATCGTCGCGGTGTTTCAGGAGCTTTACGATGAGCGCTTTGCGGCCGATACTGACCTTGCCAGTCGTTACCGCGCGAACATCAATAACGCCGAGTCCTCGCTCGCGGCGGTGCATGATTTCTTCGATGCCAGCGTACTGCGATTGGAGGCCAAGTCACCCGAAGATGTGCTTGCATCGTTTCATGTCTTCCTTGAGCGCCTCGTTGTCCACGAAATGACGATGGCCTTGCAGCGCCACTCGTTTCCAGGGTCGCACAATTTGTGTGTAGCCGGAGGGTGCGGTCTGAACATCAAATGGAACAGTGCACTTCGCGAGACGGGCCTGTTTGAAGACGTCTGGGTGCCGCCTTTCCCGAATGACAGCGGCTCTGCAATCGGCGCCGCTTGCTCTGCGATGGTGGCGCAACAAGGCTTCGTGCCGCTGGAGTGGTCAGTATACGGTGGACCGACCCTGAAAACTGGTGATGTGCCGCCCGGATGGGAAGCCACGCCGTGCAATATGTCGGAACTTGCCACCATCCTCGCCAGTAACAAGCCCGTGGTTTTCCTTGCCGGGCGCGCGGAGCTTGGACCGCGGGCGTTGGGAGGCAGAAGCATTCTTGCAGCCGCGACCTCGCCGAAAATGAAGGATTTCCTCAACGAAGTAAAATTTCGCGAACACTTCCGGCCGGTGGCGCCTATATGCCTGGAGGACCGCGCGCCGGATATATTCAGCCCCGGAACGCCCGATCCATACATGTTGTTCGATCATCAGACACGGATGGAATGGCGGGACAAAATCCCCGCTGTCGTACATCTTGACGGATCTGCGCGACTGCAAACGATATCCAGGAACTCTCAGCACAAAGTCGCCGAGCTACTCGTCGAATATGAAAAACTCACGGGTATTCCGCTGCTTTGCAACACGAGTGCCAATTACCATGGACGTGGCTTCTTCCCGGATGCAGCGGCAGCCTGCGAGTGGGGACGCATTGAACACATATGGTGCGACGGCCTGCTGTTGACGAAAACGCAGGCAATTCACCAAAAGTCAGTCGCCAGCGCCTTCACGGGTAGATGAACGCATGTCCAAGGTGGCAATCGACCTTACCAGCGTAAGCAAGGCATATGACGACCGGATCGTTGTCGATGGACTGTCGTTCAACGTTGCGGCGGGGGAATGTTTCGGCTTGCTGGGACCGAACGGCGCGGGCAAAAGCACGATTGCGCGTATGGTCCTGGGCATGACATCGCCCGATGCGGGCAAGATCACGGTCCTTGGTGTGCCAGTGCCGGAACGCGCTCGCTTGGCGCGCGAGCGCATCGGCGTGGTCCCTCAATTCGACAACCTTGACCTTGAGTTCACGGTCCGCGAGAACCTGCTGGTATTCGGGCGCTACTTTGGCATGAGCGCACGCGAAGTCGAAGCGGTCATACCGTCGCTTCTCGAGTTCGCCCGACTTGAGAGCAAGGCGCATGCACGTGTCTCCGAATTGTCCGGCGGTATGAAGCGGCGCCTGACCCTGGCGCGTGCGTTGATCAACGACCCGCAGCTGCTCGTAATGGACGAGCCTACCACTGGCCTGGATCCGCACGCGCGCCACCTGATCTGGGAGCGCCTGCGTTCCCTGTTGGCGCGCGGCAAGACGATTATCTTGACCACTCATTTCATGGAAGAGGCTGAGCGGTTGTGCGATCGGCTGTGCGTGCTCGAAAGAGGTCGAAACATCGCCGAAGGTCGCCCTCATGCGCTGATCGATGAACTGATCGGGTGCGAGGTCATCGAGATTTACGGCGGCGACCCGCATGAACTGCAATCGCTGATTAGACCATATGCCCATCGCATCGAAGTGAGCGGCGAAACGCTCTTTTGCTACGCGCCCGATCCGGAGCAGGTGCGCGTGCGGCTGCGCGAGCGCGCAGGTCTGCGTGTCCTGCAGCGTCCGCCGAATCTTGAGGATGTGTTTTTGCGGCTGACCGGGCGCGAGATGGAGTGACCGATGGGTGAAGATTGTGCGGCGGCTCTGCCCGCCAATGCTTGGAACTGGATCGCAGTGTGGCGCCGCAACTATCTGGCATGGAAGAAAGTCGCGCTTGCTTCCCTTCTCGGGAACCTCGCCGATCCAATGATCTACCTGTTCGGACTCGGTTTTGGTCTCGGTATGGTGGTGGGGCGCGTCGACGGTACTTCGTATGTGGCGTTTTTGGCAGGCGGCATGGTCGCGACAAGTGCGATGACCGCTGCGACATTCGAAACTATTTACGCAGCTTTCGCGCGCATGCACGCTCAGCGTACCTGGGAAGCAATCCTCTACACCAAGCTTACACTAGGCGACATTGTCCTCGGGGAGTTGGCGTGGGCAGCCACCAAGGCTTTTCTAGCCGGTACGGGAATCATGATTGTTGCGGCCATTCTCGGCTATGCGGCGTGGCCGTCCATTCTCTATGCGCTGCCAGTCATCGCGCTTACGGGCTTCGCCTTCGCGAGTCTCGCAATGATCGTCACGGCGCTTGCGCCGAGCTACGACTATTTCGTGTTCTACCAGACGCTCGTTCTCACGCCCATGCTCTTCCTTTCTGGCGCGGTGTTTCCGATAGATCAACTCCCCGGCACGTTTCAAGAGGCGGCGCGCTTATTGCCGCTGGCACATGCAATCGACCTTATTCGTCCGGCGATGCTTGGCCGACCGGCAGGCAGCATCGGCCTGCATATCGGCGCGCTTTGCATCTACGCGGTATTGCCGTTCTTCCTGTCGGCGGCATTGTTTCGGCGGCGTCTGATGTCTTGACGCTATTCACCACCAGACGAGAAGGAGGAACGCGATGCTGTCTCGCGAACTGGGCGCGCCGGTGTCTGAAGATAAGCGTGCTCGACCATCTCTGGAAACTGCCTAACGAGTCATCGGGGGGTTGAGACCGGCGAACGCGCGCCGATCTTAAGCGACCGCAGTTTCCTGCACTGGTGACGCCCCCCAATCCTTCGTGAACTATTTTCTGTTGGGAACACATGCGATGACCCACTCCGCACCAGCGCCTGCGCCATTTGCGATCCTTGGGATGCCAAGGACTGGAACGCACTACCTCGAAGAGTTGCTAAATGAGCATCCGAACGTGTTGAGCAACGGTGAGTTGCTCAACACGTATGATGCCAATTGGCCCGATAAGGATCGCCTGTTACATAGCGATCGCGAACTCCTCGATCTCGCATATTTGCGCTTCCCTAGACGGAGCGACAAGAAGCTCACGCATGTCGGGTGCAAAATCAACGAACCTCAGTTTCAGGAACGTCCAGGCTTTTTTGACGAGCTGGCGCGTTGGCCGGGGCTCAAGGTCATCTTCTTGTCTCGCAGAAACACATTGGAGTCGCTGCGCTCGCTGGTGCAGGCAAGACAAAGCCGGCAATGGCTCAAGTTTAGCTCGGATGACGATACGGCTCCGCCGCCACGCGTAAAATTGCCGATCGCCTCCTGCGAGGACTACTTCAAGGCCGCCGATGATTTCCGCACGCGAGTCGCGCACTCCTATGCTTCGACCAGCTTGCTTGAGATCGAGTACGAGAGGCTTCTTCTTGAACCCGCAGCATGCTTGGAAACCGCTTTGCAATTTTTGGGCGTTCAGGCGCTTCAACTTTCTGGCCGCGCTACCCTTCAGCGCCTGGAAATGCGGCCACTGGACGAAACAGTAGAGAATTTCGAAGAGTTGCGGCGTCACTTCGCAGGCGGACCTTACGCGAGGTTCTTCCAGCTTGATGACGCTATAGTCCCGCAGAGATAATTGATATGTCTCTTTCCCATCTTCGGCGACTTGAAGCTGAAGCAGTTCACGCCATTCGCGAAGTTGTTGCGACGTTCTCAAATCCGGTTGTACTTTATTCCATCGGAAAAGACTCTTCCGTCTTGTTGCATCTGGCGATGAAAGCGTTTTTTCCATCCAAGCCACCTTTCCCTTTC
>NZ_JASKLS010000008.1 GCF_030124375.1 Sinorhizobium sp. 6-70 | reverse complement strand
CCTCGGAGCAGTCGGCGATCGCCACCAACTTCTACCAGCTGCTCGGCCTGCAGTACGATCAGCTCGCAACGCTCCACTGGATCATTCTGGCGGCCTCCGTCGCCGGCGGGCTGCTGTGTGCGGCTCTGATGCAGCCCGGCCACACGGACGCCGTCCACGTCCTTGCTTTGACGCTGCTTGCAGCGGGTGCCTACATGGACGGTCATGCGACGAGTCTGACGCGCCCGGAGCAGATGTATCTCAGCCAGGCGCTGGTAGCGGCTGGCACGTCGCTTTTCCTGCCGCCGGCAATGGCCCGGGGGTTCAGGTCGGCGCTGGCCAAGGGACCGAGCTACATCGTGAGCTTTATCGTCGTCTTTCTCTTTACCCAGAGCATCGGGGGCCTTATGGGGTCGGCGGCCTTCGGGACCTTCGTCACGGTCCGTGAGAAGTTTCACGCCAACATCCTCGCCGATGAGATGGTTGCCACCAATCCTTTGGTCGCCCAGCGCCTCGCCCAGTTGTCCGGCGCTTATGCCAAGGCAATCGGCGACAAGGCATTGCTCAACGGGGAGGGCGTGGCGCTGCTCGGGCAGACAGTCATCCGCGAGGCCAATATTCTTGCCTACAACGACGCGTTCCTGCTGACGGCGATCCTCGCGCTTTGCGCGCTCGCCGTACTCATCATCCATATCGGCTTCCAATGGCTTACCGCGCGCAGCTTCGCTGTGGCGGCGGCGACCGCATCCTGATCCACGAAGTAGACCACCATGCTGAAACATCTTCGTTCTGCCACCACGCTTATCGTCCTCCTTGCCGGGCTCGCCGGCCTCTCGCTCGTTCTCTACGCCTGGCGCTTGCCGCCCTTCGGCAGCTCGGTCGAAACCACCGAAAATGCCTATGTCCGCGGTTATGTGACGATCGTCAGCCCCCAACTTTCCGGCTACGTGGCGGAAGTGCCCGTCAAGGACTACGAGGAGGTGAAGGCTGGCCAGCTCCTCGTCAGGATCGATGATCGGATCTACGCGCAGAAGCTCGCCCAGGCAAAGGCGACGCTTGCGGCGCAGCAGGCGGCGCTCGCGAATTCGTTCCAGCAGGAGCTGTCGGCAAAGGCAGGGATCGAGGCCAGCGAAGCGCAACTCGACAGCGCTCAGGCGGTCCTGGTCACTGCGAAAGCGTCGTGGGACCGCATTCGGCCGCTGGCCGAGAAGGGCGTGGCCACGCGCAGCGATGCGGACCAGTCGCGCGCCGCCTTCGAGCAGGCGGTGGCCGCCGTCAATCAGGCCAAGGCGAATCTCGAAGTATCGAGGCAGTCGCTTGCGACGACGCTCGGGGCACGGGCCGGTCTGGAGGCCTCAGTTTCCGGCGCGGAAGCCGCGGTCGAACTGGCCCAGATCGACCTCGACAATACGCGGATTGCGGCGCCACGCGATGGCAGGCTCGGCGAGATCGGCGCCCGCGTCGGTCAGTACGTCAGTGCCGGGACGAATCTACTCGCAATCGTCCCGGGCGACGTCTGGGTCGTCGCCAATTTCAAGGAAACGCAGCTTGACGGCATGAAGATCGGCCAGGCCGTGACCATCTCCGTGGACGCCCTGAACCGGCAGGTGCTGCAAGGCCATATCGAGCGCTTCTCTCCGGCGGCAGGCTCGGAATTCAGCATCATCCGGCCCGACAACGCGACCGGCAATTTCACCAAGGTCTCCCAGCGCCTTGGCGTTCGTATTGCGGTCGATCCGGGCCAACCGCTCGCGGACCTGCTTGCGCCGGGACTTTCGGTGGTTGTGAAGGTCGACAAGTCGGTTGAGCCGCGAGCGGCATTGGCATCCGCGAGCTGACCGGCGCATCCGACAAAATTATTCGTGGTCTGCTGTAAGCAGTCGCCACAAACGGCAGAGGCCCGGATCGCTGGATCCGGGCCTCTCAATTCAGGTCTGCTGCGAAGCTTATTCTTCTTCAGATTCGAACTCAGCTTCCGGGTTGAAGAAGTCTTCCGGCTTCAGGGCGTCTTCGTCGACGCCGTAGATGGCGTCAGCAGACGTCAGGCTTTCGCCCTTGGCCTGACGCTCGGCTTCTTCGGCCGAACGGGCGACATTGACGTCAACGGCGATTTCGACTTCCGCATGCAGGTGCAGCGTCACCTTGTGCAGGCCGATTGCCTTGATCGGGTGGTTGAGGTCGACCTGGTTGCGGTTGATGGCGAAGCCTTCGGCAGCAATCGCCTCGACGATGTCGCGGGCAGCAACCGAGCCGTAGAGCTGGCCGGTTTCACCGGCGGAGCGGACGATGATGAAGGACTTGCCGTCCAGCTTGTCTGCGACCGTCTGGGCTTCGGACTTGCGCTCGAGGTTGCGGGCTTCGAGCGTTGCGCGCTCGGCGTCGAAACGTGCCTTGTTGGCGGCGTTGGCGCGCAGCGCCTTGCCGAGCGGCAGCAGGTAGTTGCGTGCGAAGCCGTCGCGAACCTTTACGGTTTCGCCCATCTGGCCGAGCTTGGCGATGCGTTCGAGGAGAATGACTTCCATTTCGATTTCCTTTCGGTTTGTCGTTGTTTCGTTGGTCAGTTTTTTCCCGCCGGCGTGACCGCGATGGTGCGTCGCGTGTCGGTCAGGCCGGACAGGAGGAAGAACACAGCCGGGATCGTGAAGACGAGCACCGACAGATAGGCGATCCACAGAACGGGAAGCCGCCAGGACTTGCCACGCGTGCGGAAGTGGAACGAGGCAAAGCCGGAGAGCAGGAAGCCCGCGCCGAACGTGCCGCAAATGAGCGCCCCGACGGCCGCCGGCGCTCCGCCGAGAAAGGCGAGGACCAGGCCGGCGAGAAACACGAAAATGGCATTGCGAGGCATCCTCAATGACGAGGGAATGTCTTCGCGCGGACGCAGCGACCTTGCCGACGTCTGGACGATCCGGGTTGCGAGGTAGTAGGCGGCAAACAGCATCAACACCCAGATCGCGCCCTGCACGAGCGGCAGGGCGAGCGTGAACATCGACTTGATCTGCGCGATTGCCGCGGCATCCGGATTGTAGAGCGGCTCCTGTGCCTTAACGGCCTCGATCACCATGTCGATCATGCGGTCCGAGACGCCGGAATCGTAACCGACGATATAGCCGACGATGATCATGCCGACGGTAACGAGCCCGGCGAGGTGGCCGAGGATGTCGGACAACGGATACCAGGCGAGCGCGCCATCGGGGCCGCCGAGTTCGGAGGCCGGGCGCGCAAGGTTTGCGAGGTGGCTGAGCCAGCCGGCCGGAACAAGCGTCACGAGCAGGATCAGCAGCGCGAAATAGGCGGAAACGAGCGTGGCAGCAGTCGCGCCGGCAACGATGATCGCGACGATCGCGGCTGCGTTGCCCCAACCGAGGCCGGCAATCAGGATAGGCAGCGCGGAAGCGGCGTAAAGGACGATCGCAAAGGACGACTGCGTGTTCGCGCCCATCGACAGAAGGGCGGCGGTAATGCCGGCGAGGGCGCCGGTGATCAGCGATGTCCTGTTCCAGATATTCACGTTCGCTGTCCTGCTTCAACGCAGTTAGGGGTCGACTGGGCCCCAACATGGGATTTTGGCGCATGCGCCGGTTCCGATCCGCGCCCACCGCGGAAGGGAGAGAGGCAAGGCACTTACCTGAGGGAAAAGCCTTGCCCCGGAGTCAATTGCCGTCGAGTCATTCGACTGACGGAGAGTCAGTCCACCTTACGATACGACGTAGGGCAGCAGGCCGAGGAAGCGCGCACGCTTGATCGCCTGGGCGAGTTCGCGCTGCTTCTTCTGGGAAACGGCCGTGATGCGGGACGGAACGATCTTGCCGCGCTCGGAAATGTAGCGCTGCAGGAGGCGGATGTCCTTGTAGTCGATCCGCGGAGCGTTCGCACCCGAGAAGGGGCAGGTCTTGCGGCGACGGTGGAATGGACGGCGTACCGGAGCGGAAGAAACTTCAGCCATTGTTTTTATCTCCTAAGCTTCGGGTTACGCGCGGTCTTCACGCGGACGGCGCGGACGGTCTTCACGGTCGCCACGGTCCGGACGCGGGCCACGGTCGAAACCGCCTTCACGCGGGCCACGGCCTTCGCCGCGCGGACGATCGTCGCGATCACGCTTCTGCATCATCGCGGACGGGCCTTCCTCGTGCTTTTCGACGGCGATCGTCATGTAGCGCAGGACGTCTTCGTTGATGCGCATCTGGCGCTCGACTTCGTGGACGGCCGGTGCCGGAGCATCGATGTCCATCAGGACGTAATGAGCCTTGCGGTTCTTCTTGATACGGTAGGTGAGGGACTTCAGACCCCAGTTTTCGACGCGACCGACCTTGCCGCCGTTCGCTTCGATGACGCCCTTGTACTGCTCGACGAGGGCATCGACCTGCTGCGGCGTGATATCCTGCCGGGCAAGGAATACGTGTTCATAAAGAGCCATTGTGGCTTGCCTTTCTTGCGTTAATCAGCCCGGACCTCGGCGGCTAAGCCTCAACGACTGTTCTTAAGGGCCGCGAGGCGGCCGGCAAGAAAGTGTTGTATCGAGACGGTCGAGAGCGGAGACACGGGAGGCCGGAATGCCTTGCATTCCTGGCGGCTTCCAACGCGGAAACCGGCCCTCCGTTCAGCCACCAGCCAGAAGACCGGGTGTTTCGAACAGCGCGCTTATACGGATTTTCTGCCGAAATGCAAGCCGCGATCCGAACTTCGGCGTCCGGGCGCTGTCAGGTACTCCGCCGGAACAATCGCCGGGCATTGCTGTTGGATATCGGCAACTCAAAACAGCGGGAGCCGACGATGGCCCATGTTGATCCAAAAATGCAAGCGTGCATCGACAATTGTCTGGACTGTTATGGCGCTTGCCTGTCGACCGCGATGAACCATTGCCTCCAGGCGGGCGGCGAACATACCGAACCGGCACATTTCAGGCTGATGGCGGCCTGCGCCGAGATCTGCCGGACCGCGGCGCATTTCATGTTGATCGGCAGCCCCCATCACGCGCATCTGTGCCGGGAATGTGCGGAGATCTGCACCGAATGCGCCAAGGATTGCGAGCGCATCGGCGACATGGCCGAATGCGCCGAAGCCTGCTGGCGCTGCGCCGAGAGCTGCCGCCAGATGGCGGCTTAAGTCCGCGCTTGGCGGCGAGAGCCGCTCAGATCGGCGCCGGGTAGAGCCGGTGGAGGCGCCGGAGGCCATTCATCACATCTTGCGAAAGCGTGACAGCCGCACCGCCGATATCGGTGTTCAATTGTTCCATCGACGTTGCGCCGATGATGACCGAAGCCATGAACGGACGTGTCAGGCAGAAGGCGATCGCCATCTGTGCCGGGTCGAGGCCATGCTCGCGGGCAAGCGCCACATAGGCGGCGACGGCGGGCTCCTGGTGCGGCGTGAAGCGGCCGCCAAGATCGCCGTTGATCGATAGGCGGGATCCTGCGGGCTTTGCCCCCTCGACGTATTTGCCGGTCAGAAGACCAGCCGCGAGCGGCGAATAGGCAAGCAGGCCGACATCCTCGTGATGGGACAGTTCCGCCAGATCGAGGTCGTAGGCGCGATAGAGCAGATTGTATTCGTTCTGGATCGTAGCAACGCGCGGCAGGCCATATCTGTTGGAGAGATCGAGCATCTTCATGGCGCCCCAGGCGGTGTCGTTCGAAAGCCCGACGGCGCGAATCTTGCCGGCCTTCACGAGTTCGCCAAGCTTGTCGAGTATCGCTTTCAGGTCGGCGGCGACGTGCTCCTGGTCTTGCCGCGACGGGTCGTAGGTCCAGGCGTTGCGGAAGTGATAATGGCCGCGATTCGGCCAATGAAGCTGGTAAAGGTCCACATAGTCCGTCTTCAGCCGCTTGAGGCTGGCGTTCAGGGCCTCTTCTATACCTTCGGGTGTTGTTGGTCCGCCGTCGCGGATATAGGGACGGCCGGGGCCGGCCACCTTGGTCGCGAGCACCACATCGTCGCGCCGGCCGCGCGCCGCCAGCCAGTTCCCGATGATGCGCTCGGTGTTGCCGTAGGTTTCGGCTGAAAGCGGTGTCGTCGGATAGAGTTCGGCTGTATCAACGAAATTGACGCCGCGGTCGAAGGCGTAATTAAGCTGTCCATGGGCTTCGGTCTGCGTATTCTGTGAGCCCCAGGTCATTGTGCCGAGGCAGATCTCCGAAACCTTGATGCCTGTGCGGCCCAGCGTGTTGTAGCGCATGAAGTAATGTTCCTCGTGGAGGCGGTTTCGCGCCGGCGGGAGGGAAGGGCGCGCCGCCAAATGAATTGAGTGGCGCCGCGGTTGATGGCTTGTCAGCCGGCGCGGCAGCAATGCGCGGCAACTTACGCCTTGATTGACGAAGATCAAGGGCAAAAGCCCGCCGGGAATCGCGAAGGTCAGCCTCTGCGCTTGACTCGCTGTTCAGGAATGTGAATGGAGAGAGAAAATTGGCGCGGATGAGAAACGACCGCGAGAGTTCCGCTTCGCTGCAATCGTTTCGTGATCCAGGGAAGGGCATCCCATGAGCATTGCATTCACGTTCCCCGGGCAGGGCAGTCAGGCTGTCGGCATGGGCAAGGATCTGGCCGACGCCTTTCCGGAGGCGGCAGCCGTCTTCGCCGAAGTCGATGAAGCGCTCGGCGAAAAGCTGTCGGAGGTCATGTGGAACGGGCCGGAGGAAACGCTGACGCTGACGGCAAACGCGCAGCCGGCGCTGATGGCCGTCTCCTTAGCCGTGATCCGCGTGCTTGAAGCCAGGGGGCTCGATCTCAAGACCAAGGTTTCGTTCGTCGCCGGCCATTCGCTCGGCGAATATTCCGCACTTTGCGCTGCCGGAACATTTTCGCTCGCCGATACGGCACGGCTCTTGCGCATTCGCGGCAATGCGATGCAGGCGGCCGTTCCGGTCGGCAAAGGTGCCATGGCAGCCATCATCGGCCTGGAACATGCCGATGTCGAAACGGTTTGTCGCGAAGCAGCGTCGCTCGGCTCCTGCCAGATCGCCAACGATAACGGCGGCGGGCAGCTGGTGATCTCGGGCGAGAAGCAGGCAGTGGAGAAGGCGGCCGCACTCGCCTCCGAAAAGGGCGCCAAACGCGCGCTGATGCTGCCCGTCTCCGCACCCTTCCATTCGTCGCTGATGACGCCCGCCGCCGACGCCATGCGCGATGCACTCGCCAAGGTTGAGAAACGCGATCCCTCCGTTCCGCTCGTGGCGAATGTGCTGGCTGCTCCGGTGAACGATGCCGGCGAGATTGCCCGGTTGCTCGTCGAGCAAGTGACCGGCCAGGTACGCTGGCGCGAGACGGTCGAATGGTTCGCGGCCAATAATGTCACGACGCTTTATGAAATCGGCTCGGGCAAGGTGCTGACGGGACTTGCCCGACGGATCGACAAGACTGTCAACGGCATCGCCGTCAATACGCCCGCCGATATCGACACGGCGCTCGCCGCCCTTCTGGCCTGAGCGCTCCAGTTATAAGGAACAAGCCCATGTTTGATCTTTCCGGCCGCAAGGCTCTCGTCACCGGCGCATCCGGCGGCATCGGCGAGGAAATCGCCCGCATCCTGCACGCACAGGGCGCCATTGTCGGCCTGCACGGCACCCGTGTCGAGAAACTCGAAGCGCTCGCCAACGTGCTTGGCGAGCGTGTCCAGATCTTCCCTGCCAATCTTTCCGATCGCGCCGAAGTCAAGGCACTTGGCGAGAAGGCCGAGGCTGAACTCGGCGGGGTCGATATCCTCGTCAACAATGCCGGCATCACCAAGGACGGCCTTTTCGTCCGCATGAGCGATGAAGACTGGGACAACGTCATCGAGGTCAACCTCACGGCGGTCTTCCGCCTGACCCGCGAGCTCACGCATCCGATGATGCGCCGCCGCTTCGGCCGCATCGTCAACATCACCTCCGTCGTCGGCGTCACCGGAAACCCCGGCCAGGCCAACTATTGTGCCTCGAAGGCCGGCATGATCGGGTTCTCCAAGTCGCTCGCGCAGGAAATCGCCACCCGCAACGTTACCGTCAACTGCGTCGCTCCGGGCTTCATCGAAAGTGCGATGACCGGTAAGCTCAATGACAAGCAGAAGGAAAGCATCATGGGTGCGATCCCGATGCGGCGCATGGGCTCGGGTGCAGAGGTCGCATCCGCCGTTGCATATCTTGCTTCGACCGAAGCGGGCTATGTCACCGGCCAGACCATTCACGTCAACGGCGGCATGGCGATGATCTGATCCGACACCGGTGAAGAACGGCGCGTGTGACCCGTCGCTGACGCTTGGTTCGCCGCCTTCACCGGTCGGTGCCAAATGCCTGAAATTCAATGTTGACCAAGCGAATGTCGGGCATTTTCGCCCTTTGCGGCAGACTTAAACCGTGTTAATCGGGCCATGACTGTGCGCAGTCGACCGGTCCGGCCAGGTGTCCGGCAGCCCTTGCTGCCCTGGGTTTTCCGCGGGTTCGGTTGGATGGATTGCCCGGCGGACCATCTTGGTCTATCAGGCTTGATTGAAAGTGACGGCGCCAACAATGGCGCCGCAGAGAAACGAAGGTCGAGGAACTCCGACATGAGCGATATCGCAGAACGCGTGAAGAAAATTGTTATTGATCATCTTGGCGTCGACGCCGAAAAGGTCAGCGAAGGCGCAAGCTTCATCGATGACCTCGGCGCGGACTCGCTCGACACCGTCGAACTGGTCATGGCATTCGAAGAAGAATTCGGTGTCGAGATCCCGGACGACGCGGCAGATTCGATCCTGACCGTCGGCGATGCCGTCAAGTTCATCGAGAAGGCTCAGGCCTGATTCTTACGGTCCAGGCCGTTGACGGGCCGCTTTGTCGCGGCCCGTACCAGCCCAGGGGAAGTGGGCTGACCTGCGTCGACCGCGGGTCTCGATCAGCAAAGCGTTCCCGCCTTTCCCTCTGATCGTCACATGAGAAATTTACAATGGATGCACGGATCGGGGTCGTCACGCGTGGTCCGGTCCGGCTCTGGAACTGAACAGTCAGGGTGGGTCACGGGTTATGAGACGTGTCGTTATCACCGGTACCGGCATGGTATCTCCTTTGGGTTGCGGAACCGAAGTCAGCTGGTCGCGTCTTATCGCGGGCCAGAATGCTGCGCGCAAGGTGACCGAATTCGAGGTTGAGGATCTTCCTGCCAAGATCGCCTGCCGTATTCCTTTCGGCGACGGCTCGGACGGCACCTTCAATGCCGACGACTGGATGGAGCCGAAGGAGCAGCGCAAGGTCGACCCCTTCATCGTTTATGCGATGGCGGCTGCCGATATGGCCCTGGCCGATGCCGGCTGGAAGCCGGAAAGCGATGAGGACCAGATTGCGACCGGCGTGCTGATCGGTTCCGGCATCGGTGGTCTCGAGGGCATCGTCGATGCGGGCTATACGCTGCGGGACAAGGGACCGCGCCGTATTTCTCCGTTCTTCATTCCCGGCCGCCTGATCAATCTCGCGTCGGGCCAGGTCTCCATTCGCCACAAGCTGCGTGGCCCGAACCATTCGGTCGTGACAGCCTGCTCGACGGGCGCACACGCGATCGGCGACGCGAGCCGGCTGATCGCGCTCGGCGATGCCGATGTGATGGTGGCGGGTGGCACGGAGTCGCCGATCTGCCGCATCTCGCTCGCAGGTTTCGCCGCCTGCAAGGCGCTTTCGACCCAGCACAACGACAACCCGGAAAAGGCATCGCGCCCCTATGACGCCGATCGCGACGGTTTCGTCATGGGTGAAGGCGCAGGCGTCGTCATCCTCGAAGAGCTCGAGCATGCGAAGGCACGCGGCGCCAAGATCTATGCCGAAATCGTCGGCTACGGTCTTTCCGGCGACGCCTTCCACATCACCGCTCCGTCCGAGGACGGCGACGGCGCGTATCGTTGCATGCAGATGGCACTGAAGCGGGCCGGTCTGATGGCCGACGACGTCGACTATATCAATGCCCACGGCACCTCGACGATGGCCGATACGATCGAGCTCGGCGCGGTCGAGCGGCTGGTCGGCAACAGTGCGTCCAAGATATCCATGTCCTCGACAAAGTCGGCAATCGGGCACCTGCTCGGCGCCGCGGGCGCGATCGAGGCGATCTTCTCGGCGCTTGCGATTCGCGACAACATCGCTCCGCCCACTCTCAACCTCGATAATCCATCCGTCGAGACGAAGATCGACTTGGTGCCGCATGTCGCGCGCAAGCGCGAGATCAACGTCGCTCTGTCGAACTCCTTCGGTTTCGGCGGCACGAATGCCTCGCTGGTGCTGCGCCGCTATAACGGCAACTGAAACCGGCTGCGCGACGCGATCGATCACGACGATTCTCGGCTGATTCTGCCGAGGATCGTCATCCTGTCGGAAATCCGCTTCCGACCTCCGGTGCGGTTCAAACACCGGCTTGTGATCCTGCTTTTTGCCGCATTGCTCGCTACAAGCTGTAGTCGGAGGATTCGCCGCCGCCGGGCGGCGACGCCGAGACTATGTTCGCGCAAGGCATTTCTGACAATTTGTAGAATATCCATTGCTCTGACACATTCAGCTTGCCGTCGGTCTAAGCCGAAATTCGCACCGGCGGCAGCTCGATTGAAGTTGCGAATTTCGGATTCGGGATAATCGTGAGCGACTCAAGCGATAACAGCGGGGCACAATTCGGCCGCAATGAAACCGGGAGCAACGGGCCGATCATCCCGAAATCGGCAAGCGAGGCCCTGCGCCCCGAAAAGGTTCCGCAACCGCCGAAGCGCTCGCGCAAGGCGCGCAGCCAGGTCGTCATCTTTCTCAATTTCGTGATGACGGTCATCGTCTTCGTGGCGCTCGCGGCCGCCGGCGCGGTCTATTATGCGATGCACGAATACGAAAAGCCCGGCCCGCTGGAAGCCAACAAGAACTTCATTGTTCGCAATGGCGCGGGCATCAGCGAAATTGCCAGCGGCCTTGAGCGCAACAGCATCATTACCGATGGCCGCGTGTTCCGTTTCGTGTCTGAAGCCTATCTCGACAACGAAACGCTGAAGGCGGGTGAATACGAGATCAAGGCCGGGTCGTCGATGCAGGAAATCATGCAGTTGCTGAAGTCCGGCAAGTCGATCCTGTACGCCGTTTCGCTTCCGGAGGGACTGACGGTCAAGCAGATGTTCAACAAGCTCGCCAACGATCCGGTGCTGGTCGGCGACTTGCCACAGGATGTGCCGTCGGAGGGCACGCTCAAGCCGGACACCTACAAATTCACCCGCGGCACCAAGCGCGCCGAGATCGTTCAGCAGATGATCGCAGCACAGAAGGCTTTGGTCGATCAGATCTGGGAAATGCGCGACCCCGACCTTCCGGTCTCGACCGTCGAGGAGTTCGTGACGCTCGCCTCGATCGTCGAAAAGGAAACGGGCCGCGCGGACGAGCGTCCGCGCGTGGCGTCGGTATTTATCAATCGCCTCGAAAAGGGCATGCGGCTACAATCCGACCCGACCATCATATATGGCATCTTCGGCGGAGAGGGGAAGCCGGCGGACCGGGCGATCCTGAAGTCGGACCTTGATAAGGAAACGCCTTACAACACCTATCTCATCAAGGGCTTGCCGCCGACCCCGATCGCCAATCCGGGCCGCGCGGCACTTGAAGCCGTCGCCAACCCCTCGCGTACGCCGGAACTTTATTTCGTGGCGGACGGAACGGGCGGCCATGTCTTTGCCGCTACGCTGGACGAGCACAACGCCAACGTAAGGCGTTGGCGGAAGCTCGAAGCGGAGAAGGCGGCAGAGGCAGCGAAGGCGGCAGAGGCGGCCAAAACCGCCGAGCCGACGGCGACACCGGTCGAGGCGCAGTAAACGGCCCTTATTGTGGACGGACAGGGTACGGCGCGGATATCCCTTGCGGGATGCCGCGCCGTCGCCCTATTGCTTTTGCGACTGCAGTGCCGTGCGTCTCTTCAGACGCGAAAGGGTCGCCGTCGCACTTTGAAACGCTGCATCGGTTCATCCTCAATCGGCTTCGATTCCAGGAAACATGCAGCAGCGGACGGAGGTAATGATGCCGCTCCAATCGATGACTGGCTTTGCGAGGAGAGAAGGCAGCAGCGGACGCCATCGCTGGGCCTGGGAACTGCGGTCGGTTAACGGCAAGGGGCTCGATATTCGCCTTCGCTTGCCACAGGGTCTTGAACGCTTCGAGCCCGACTGTCGGCGCCTTGCCTCGGAATATTTCGCCCGCGGCAATCTGCAGATCGGCCTCAACGTCAGCGGCGCCGAGGCCGCCGTCGAGGCCGTCGTCAACCAGGGTGCATTGTCCGCCGTATTGAGACTTCGAGAGCAGCTTGGCGATCTCGTTGATCCCGCGCCGCTGAAGTTCGATACGCTGCTCTCGATCCGCGGCATCGTCGATTTCCGGGAGCCGGAAGAAAGCGAAAGCGAGCGTGCCGCGCGCGACGCCGATATCCTCTCCGGCTTGGGGCTCGCCCTTGGGGACCTGCGGTCCATGCGCGAAGAGGAGGGGACGGCGCTCGGTCAGATCCTGCTTGCGCATGTGGATCGCATCGAGCAACTGACGGCCGGCGTGGAGAGCGACCCGTCCCGGAGCCCGTCCGCGATCGCCGAACGGCTGGCGCAGCAAGTGGCGCTTTTGATGGAGGGCGTGTCCTCCCTCGACCGCGAAAGACTGCATGCGGAGGTCGCGTTGCTTGCCACGAAGGCGGACCTCAGAGAAGAAATCGACCGTCTCGGTTCGCATGTCGCCGCTGCTCGCGATCTTCTGGCAAAGGGCGGCCCCGTCGGCCGCAAGCTGGATTTCCTTGCACAGGAATTTAACCGCGAATCGAATACGATCTGTTCGAAATCGAATGCCGCCGCGGTCTCGGCCGCCGGAATCGAGTTGAAGGTCGTGATCGACCAGTTTCGCGAGCAGGTTCAGAATCTGGAGTAAGACATGAAGCCGGCGACCACTTCGCCCATCAAGATCGCCCGCCGTGGGTTGATGCTCGTGATTTCGTCGCCTTCGGGCGCGGGGAAGTCGACGATCGCCCGCAACCTTCTCGAGGCCGATCCGGAACTCAGTATCTCGGTGAGCGTGACGACGCGTTCGCGGCGGCCGAGCGAAATCGAGGGACGGCATTATTTTTTCAAGTCGATCCGCGAATTCGAGGCGCTGCGAGCGACGGACTCGCTCCTCGAATGGGCGGAGGTGCACGGCAACTTCTACGGAACCCCGCGCGATGCCGTCGAGGCGGCGATGGCCGAAGGTCGCGACATGCTCTTCGACATCGATTGGCAGGGCGCCCAGCAGTTGCAGGAAAAGATGGGTGGCGACGTCGTCTCGATCTTCATTCTGCCGCCGTCCATGGCCGAACTGCAGTCGCGGCTGCACCGGCGCGCCGAGGACAGCGAGGAAGTGATTGCGACCCGGCTCGCCAATTCACGCGCCGAGATCGAGCATTGGCGCGAATACGACTATATCGTCGTCAACGACGATCTTGATCGGGCGTTCTCGGCCGTCCGTGCAATTGTGGACGCCGAACGCCTGCGCCGCGACCGCCGCCCCGGCCTGTTCGAGTTCGTCAACGGACTGCTGACGGAAAACCCTTTTTAATCAAGCGGGGCGGGGCGCGTCTCACTGAACCGGACGGCTAACCGCTGAGGCAATTCGCCAATCGGCAGAATTCCTCGACCGTCAGCGTTTCGGCGCGTCTTTGGGGATCGATGTCGGCCCTTGCCAGCAGCGCCTCACCACCCAGGCTTTTCAGACTCTGGCGCAGCATTTTGCGGCGTTGGCCGAAGGCGGCCTGCGTCACTTTCTCAAGCGTGGAGACAGAGCACGGGATCGGATCGGCAATCGGCTCCAGATGGACGACCGACGAGGTGACCTTAGGCGGCGGTGTGAAGGCTTGCGGCGAGACGTCGAAAGCCGTGCGCGCCTTCGTTCGCCAGCCGCACAGAACGCCGAGCCGGCCATAGTGATCGTCGTCGGCACCCGCCACGATCCGCAGACCGACCTCGCGCTGGAACATCAGCGTCATCGACTGCCAGAACGGCGGCCATTGCTCCGGCAGCAGCCAGTTGACGAGAAGCTGCGTGCCGACGTTGTAGGGCAGGTTGGCGATGATGCGCACCGGACCGTCGGCGAGCGTTTCGAAAGGCACCTTCAGCGCGTCGCCCTCGATCACATCGAGCCGTCCAGGATAATGGGCGGCGATTTCGGCGAGCGCCGGGAGGCAGCGGGCGTCGCGTTCGATCGCGACGACCTTCTTGGCGCCCAGCGCGAGGATAGCCCTCGTGAGGCCACCCGGTCCCGGGCCGACTTCGATGACGGTCACGCCGTCGAGCGGACCGGCCGTGCGGGCGATCTTCTGGGTGAGATTGAGGTCCAGGAGGAAATTCTGACCGAGCGCCTTCTTCGCGTCGAGACCGTGACGCTGGATGACATCTCTGAGCGGCGGCAGACCATCGAGCGCCGCCATCAACGATGCGTCCCGTCCGTGTTGGCGGCGAGCTCGGCGGCAAGGTGAAGCGCCGCCAGAAGGCTGTCTTCGCGCGCGATACCTTGTCCGGCGATGCCGAAAGCGGTGCCGTGGTCCGGCGACGTTCTGATGAAGGGCAGCCCCAGCGTGACATTCACGCTGTCGTCGAAGCCGAGCGCCTTCGCCGGTATTAATGCCTGATCATGATACATGCAGATCGCGGCGTCGTAGGTCTCCCTCGCGCGATCGTGGAACATGGTATCGGCCGGGAGCGGGCCGACGACGTCCAGCCCCTCGGCGCGGAGCCGGTCGATGACGGGGCGGATGAGTGCATCGTCCTCGAGGCCGAGCGCACCGCCTTCGCCCGCATGCGGGTTGAGACCGGCAACAGCAAGGCGCGGCCTCGACAGGCCGAAGCGGTTCTTGAGATCGGCAGCAGTTATCGTGCAGGTTTGGTGGATGAGTTCCTGCGTCAGCGCGCCGGGAACGTCCTTGAGCGGAATATGGATCGTGACTGGAACGGCGCGCAGCTTCGGTCCGGCCAGCATCATCACCGGCAGGATGGGCGTCCCGGTTGCTTTCTCCGCGAGGTGCGCGAGGTATTCGGTGTGACCAGGAAAGCGGAAGCCGGCCTCGTAGAGCACAGCCTTCGCAATCGGGTTGGTGGCTACCGCCGTTGCTTCGCCGGCCATGGCGAGCCGCACGGCGGTGTCGATGGCGGCGGTGACCGCGGAGGCATTGGCCACATCAGGCCGGCCCGCGACGACCGGAGCCCCGCAGCGCACCGGCAATACCGGCAAGGCGCCCGGGAAGACCGCGCAGGCGCCGAGGCAATCGGTTTCCGCTATCCGCACCGCCTGGCCGAGCGCCTTTGCGCGGGCCGAAAGCACCGCAGGGTCGCCAATAAAGAGGAAAGGCGGCGTCGGCCGCGTCTCGCGTCTCGCCCACACGGCCAGGCTGATGTCCGGGCCAATACCGGCCGGGTCGCCCATCGTCAGGGCGATCGGCCTGCCGCTCGTCTTGTTCATGGCCGCCCGTTACTTGTTGACGATCTGCGCCTTTTCACGCAGCTCTTCGAGGTACTTCTCGCTGTTCGGGTCTTCGCCGCCAGCCTTCTTCTTGCCGAGGTCCTCCGCACGGAAGACGATTTCGGCGGCCGTGTCGTCGTTGACCTGACGCTTCTTGCAGATTGCAAGATATTCGACACCTTTTTCGGTGACGCGCGTGCCGGTGGTCATGCCGTCGCCAGCCTTTTCGACGAGCGGCTTCCAATCTTCCGGCAATTGCTGGGCAAGCACGCGGCCAAGGCTGCGAATCGAGACGTCGCGATAATTGGCGGCAAAGACCTTGGATGTCTCACAGCCCGGGAACTGCGATCGCGAAGCGTTTGCTTCGGCCTGCCGTTTTGCCGTAATCGCGCCGCGCTTGGATGCCGGGATGACGAAAATGACCTGCTGGAGGAAATATTCCGTCGTTACAGGCTTGTTGCCGCCACCTTCCATCATGCGCTTCACAAGGTCGCCGCCGGTGAGGCGATTGGCGTTGCCGTAGCGGAAATTGACGACGCGAGGCCAACTCATCTGGACAGCGATATACTGCTTGAAATGATCGACGCCGACGCCAGACTGGTCGAGGATCTTGCCGAGTTGCTCAGGCGACATCTTGTTTCCAGCGGCAAATCGCGCAAAGGCGGCATCGACGTCCTGGGTACTGACCGACTGCTGGACGCGTGCGATCTCGCTGCGTTTCAGCACTTCGTCGACAAGTTGCTGCTTCGCTTCCTCTGCGCCGCCGCCTTGGCGTTGGAGGCGCAGGAAGGCCACGCGCTTCGCGATGTCGCCCGAAGTGATTACGACATTGTTGACGATCACCTTGACTCCGCTTGCGGCCTGTGCCGGCACGCATACAGCGACACTCAGCGTGCCGGCAAGCACCAGCGCCGATATCACCCTCAAGATCGATTTCCCGCCCATCATATTTCCTTGTCCGTCCCGCGCCCCAACCGCCCGTGGTCCGCGTCGGACCGCCAGCCTGCGCCTTCCCTGTGCCAGTTGGAGGAAATGCATAATACATGCGGCCAAACGATGACAAGACCACATGATCAATCCTTGCGAGTTGCACGTCTTCGGGAACGCGCAGCCGGCCGAACAAAGTTGCAGGCGTCTGGCTAACGCATCCCGCTTTCAGGTGGACGCTGAAAGCGGATAAGATGCTCCGAAATCAGCGTCCTTTGTGCGTTCATTTGAACGCACGGCGCTCTTCGGCCTGGACCTCAATAGTAGTCCAGCTCTTCGAAGGTGGTGTCGCCAACGTCGATGTCGCCAAGCGTGCGGAAGCTGATGCGCGCGCCGATCGACCAGTCGTTCGCGACCGAACTGTCGGTATCCCGCTCCTGCTGGTAGACGATCGAGAACAACGTATCCTGATCATCATAGGTGATACCGAAGCCGTTGCGGGAAATGACGTCATTGTTGATGTCATAGGTCAACGCTCCGAACACCGACCAATAATCGTGGAATCGGTAGGCAGCGGCCGTCTGGATTTCGTCCTGGTCTGAGGGCGATCCGTAGGTCGGTTGTGCTTCGATCCGCGTATAGGTCAGGGCCGCCTGCCATGTCAGGCCCAGATAGCCGACCGTGGCGTCGGCGCGGCGCAGGGCAAAGTCGCTCTCGTCGAGCCGGCCGGAGAGACTTGCCATCAGACCGTAGGGCGCGTCGACGCCGACCATCGCCACATAATCCGAACTCTTGGTTTCCAGTCCCGAATCCGCCCCGACCTTGACGAGATCGTCGGTTGCGAAGGAGTTGAGCCCGCCGAGGTGGAACGACTGGCCGGCGATCGCGCGCAAGCCGTAACCGTTGTCGAAACTTCCGGTATAGCGAATGCCAAGATTGGCGCGCGTACCGCCTTCGATACGATCGAAGCCGGAGAACTTGTCGCGATCGAAAAGGTTGGTTGCATCGAAGACGAAGCTCTGCGCGTCTTCGTTCGGGAGCCCGCCGGCATGCTGTTCGTCCGGCCGAACATAGATCTGGCCGATCGGCTCCAGCACGTGGCTGCTGTTCTCGCCGGCAAACAGGATCGGGTAGCGTGCTTCGAGACCAGCGGTCAGCATGCGCCGCGTTGCGGCGTCACTATTCGTGTAGTCGCCGGTGTAGCCGGGGCCGGGATCGTCCATGTTGAGGCCCAAGGCATCGCCGCGTGCCGCCAGCAATGGCGTCAATACGAGACCGCCCGGCGCAATGAATGTCCGCTTCCATTCGAGGTCCGCGGTCAGACGGTGCGCGGTGCCTTCAAGGCCGCGGAAACGCTCGACGCCGAGGACGTTGATGCTGTCCAGCCGGTTGCGCTTGACGTTCGTGAAGTTCACGTCTGCGCTGAGCTCGCCGCCCAGCACAGATTCCGGCGCGAAGTAGGAGTAGTCGAGGACCTGAGCCGCAGGCTGCTGATTTTCCTCGAGGCTGTCGGGGTCGGCGTCCTGGATGTCGAAATAGAAGGCGCGCAGGTCGAAGTAATTGCGTTTGCCGAGGCCGGTCAGGTAGGCCTGATTGGTATAGGTCGTGCCGTCGAAGCTCTCCAGATCATAGGTCTTGGCGAAGTTGGCGTCCGATTGGACGAGCACGTTCCAGCCAAAACTCCAACGCGGATTGATCTGGAATTCGCCCTTCGACGCCACCATCCCGCGATTGGTTTCCTCGGCATCGACGGTTCCCGGCGTGAACCGGTCCCTGTCGAGCTGGCTGATGCCGGCCACGTTCAGCGTGTGCAAACCGTTATGGAACGATTGACGGAACTCGCCCTCGAGCAAGAACCCTTGCCGCGTCAGACCCGTCGCGGTGACAGTTGCGTCCATATAGGGCGAGATCGCCCAGTAGTAAGGGACGCCCACGCCGGCGCCAAGTTTCTGCGTATAGCGGAACTTCGGAAACAGAAACCCGCTCTTGCGCTTGACCGTGTGGTCCGGGATCTCCATTGCCGGAATATAGGCGATCGGCTTGCCGAAGAGCTCGAAATAGGCGTGTTCCAGCCGAATCGTGTGAGTCCTGCCGTTCTGGATCACACGCTCCGCCTTGATGTGCCACAGGGAACGGTGCTCCGGCTTGATATTGCAGGGCGTGCAGGCGGTGTAGACAGCCTTGTTGAGAATGAATTCTTCGCCGTTGCGCCGCTCACCGCTTTCCGCCGCCAGCCGCGTCAGATCGGTCGTCTCGATCCGCAGGGCCTGGACGAAACCGTTGCCGAAGTCGTCGGTGACGTCCATCTTGTCAGCGTAGACAATATTGCCATCCGGCTCGACCAGCTGGATCTCGCCGGTCGCGATGATCCGCCCCGACTTCTGGTCGTATGTGACTTGACGGGCGACCATCCTGTAGCCGCCGTATGCGATCTGAACGCTACCGCGCGCGGTGACGGTTTCCGCGTCGCGATTGTAGATGAGCTCATTGGCCGACAGCAGCAGCTTTGCGTCAGCCGGAATGTTCGGCTGCAGCGAATCGATTCGCGCCGATGTGTCCTGCGCCAGGACCGGCGCATTCATTCCCATGGCAAGTGTATGCAATGCGACGCCTGCGAGCAGGGCAGCATTGGTCAGCTTCATGCGTTTGCGGTTGCCTGCCGCCACTAGCCATCCTCCTGATGCAGTAGAATCGTCGAGCCCAGCGCCATCGCTACAACAACTGGCAACCAGGCTGCAACGAACGGAGGCACAATACCGCTGCTCCCGAATGCTTTGACAAGCACGGTGACGACATAAAGCACGAAGCCCGAGACGATGCCACCGAGAATTACGGAGCGCGATTGGTTGAACCGGCTAAATTTCAAAGAGACGCATGCCGCGATCAGAGTCATCGCTACAAGCAGCAACGGCAGAGAGAGCAGGGAGTGGAATTGCGTTTCCATGCCGGCGGTGGAAAAGCCGAAGGATCGGGCCACCTCGATCTTCCGCGGAAGGTCAAAAAACTGAATGGAATCAGCCTTTGCCAGACGTTCCTGAACGAACTCCGCCTTGAGGTTGGTGGGGATCTGTGCCGTTTCCTGACGACGAGGCAGCTTGCCGCCACCTGTTTCGGTAACGTCGTTAAGAAGCCAGTAACCATCTTCGAGTTTGGCGGACTTCGCGTCCTGCCTCTTGATGATGGTACCCTGTGGATCAAAGTGGATGACGGTGACGTTGATCAGCTCCGTTCCGCCGTTCTGCACGGAGCGCGCACCGATGATCGTATCAGTGCCGTCGTAGATCTGGCGGAGCCAGGGAATCGAATTCGCTTGGGCCGAACGGGACGAGCCCCACTCGGCTTCGAGCGCCTCGGCCTTCTTCGTTCCCCAGGCTGCAAGCGGGTTGAGCACAGCTACGGCGAGCAGCCCGAAAAGAAACGCGCCGAGCACGAAGGGGCGAAGGAACTGCCAGACGGAAATGCCCGCCGCCCGCGTGACGACCAATTCATAACGGCGGTTCAGCGAGATCAATGCGGCCATCGCCGAAAAGAGCGCGATGAAGGGGACCGTCTGCTGCATGATCGTCGGGATGCGAAACGTCGTCATCAGCAGTGCGCCGCTCACCGTGTAATGCGGCAGCGCCGACATGCGGCTGGCGAGTTCGCTGAAATCGATGATGAAGATCAGGGCGAAAATACCGACGAGGAACCAGAAGGTCGTGATCGTGTAGCGCTTGAAAAAATAGCGTCCGAGCGTGTTGAGGATCATGAAGCCTGTTCCCCGTCAGGGCCCGCCGGCCGCATGACGCGGAACCGGATCATGAGTTCGGACAGTTTTTCCCGCCATGTCATCGGTATGTCGAGCCTACGATTGCTGACAAGCTGGTGGATCGCAAATGCGCCGGCTGCGAGCGGAATGAAATACATGAGCGGAATGAACCAGACGGAATCCTCGGCACTGTTTGCGGCATAAAACGTCATCCACCGGATCACAAGCGCCGCTCCGAGCGCACTGATCATCGGGTGCACGCGCGCCTCGCGGTGAGAGCGCGCATCGCTGCTGACGACCAGCGCAATGAGGGCGAACAGCAGCGGGTAGGTCCATTCGGTGAAGCGCTTGTGGAGTTCCGCCGTGAAGGCCAGCGGCGCCCGCTTGTAGGCCGGATCGTTGGGGTCCGGGTTCAGCAGGTAGAAAAGGTCGCGATCCTTGGCGCGGATGTTGGCCTCGCCCACGGCCTTGGTCATGTCGGTCAGGTCGAAGGCATAGGAGTCGAACTTGATGACAGAGACGCCGCCATCCGGCAGCTTGCGGTGGACCTCGCCATCCTTCATCACCAGAGCCGAGCTTTCCTCGTCGACGGCGCCCTCGCGAGCGTAATAGACGAGCTCGAAATTCGGATTGCGCGAATCAGCAACGAAGATGCCCTGCAGGACGCCGCCGCTGCGGCGGGCGCCCACCTGCACGTAAAGCCCGTCGGTGATCTTGCGGAAGGCGTTCTCCTGGACAACGGCGGAGAGCAGGTCGGCATGGGCCGTCGCGATCATCCGACGCACGGCGACGCGTGAATAGGGCTCGACGAAGTTGTCGATGGCAAAGGACAGCACGCTCAATCCGGCGGCAAGATAGATGACCGGCCGGATAATCGCCATGCGTGAGCTGCCGGCTGCGTTCAGCACCGTCAACTCCGAATCGGTATTCATTGCGCTGAGCGTCTGCGTCACGCCGATCACGAGCGCGAACGGGAGTATGATCGGAACGACCGACGGCAGAATCAGCGTCGCAAGTTTCAGGAAGGCGAAGATCGACTGGCCGCTGTCGGTGACCAGGTTCACGTTCGTGAGCGCCTGAGTCGTCCAGACGATACCCATCAGCGGCAGGAGCGTTGCGAGGAACATGGTCGCGGCGCGCCGGAAGATGTAGCGTTCAATCAGCTTCATGTCCGCATCCGGTCCAAATCCTGCTCAATTCTTCCATCCCGCGGCCCTGAGCTTGATGGCTCATTCATGACCGACCGGGTCTCCGCCATTGTGCCCCAAGAATCCGATTCTCGAACAACAGGGATAATATAAGGCCAACAACTGCGGTTAACTGCATGTAAACACGTGTGGGCATCTTGCCAAGCGGCTGAAAAGCGAGAAGGGTGCGCGCCACAGCTTTGACGGTGGCCGGCGTCGCGAATGTTTGCCACTGTAACCGTCCGGTAACAGAGCGGGCGGATCTAACAGAAATGCCCGGAGTGTTAAATGCCGATGAAATTCGAATTCGCTTTCAGTAAGTCCCACCGCCCCGCTGGCGGCGTCGCCGTCCTGGTCGCCGGTGCCAAGGAAGCGGCCGGTGCGGCGGTCGCCGATCCGGAAGGCGTTTTGCCGAAAGCGGCAAAGGTCGGCAAATTTACGGGCAAGGCGCTCAAGACCCTCGACATCGTCGCTCCTCACGGATCGTCGGCCGATCGGATTCTTCTTCTCGGGCTCGGCGACGGGTCCGCTCTGACGGGTCATGACTGGCTGAAGGCCGGCGGCACGGTTGCCGCGAAGTTGCGTTCTGCTGAAAAGGTCACGGTCTTTCTCGATGCTCCGGGGGTCGATGTCACGGGTAAGGCCGCCGCTGACTTCGCTCTCGGCATGGAGATGAACGCCTACTCCTTCGACAGCTATAAGACCAAGAAATCCGACGACGAGCCAAAGTCTCAACAAAAACCGGTCAAGGTGACGATCGTCACGGGTATGGTTATCGCCGCCAAGAAGGCGTTCGCCGTCGCTCAGGCGATTGGAGAAGGCGTCTTTCTCGCACGCGATCTCGTCAACGAGCCGGCGAACGTGCTCGGGCCGGTCGAATTCGCTGCCAAGGCGAAGGAACTGGAAAAGCTTGGCGTCGAAGTCGAGGTCCTCACCGAGCGGGAGATGAAGAAGCTCGGGATGGGCGCTCTGCTTGGCGTTGCCCAGGGCTCTTCCCGACCGCCGCGCCTGGTCATCATGCAGTGGAAGGGCGGAAAGGCGAAGGAGAAGCCAATCGCCTTTGTCGGCAAGGGCGTCGTTTTCGACACAGGCGGCATCTCGATCAAGCCCGCGTCCGGCATGGAGGAGATGAAGGGTGACATGGGCGGCGCCGCGGCGGTCACCGGCCTTATGCATGTGCTCGCCGCGCGGCAGGCAAACGTCAACGCGGTCGGCATCATCGGGCTCGTTGAAAACATGCCGGACGGCAGCGCCCAGAGACCGGGCGACATCGTCACCTCGATGTCCGGCCAGACGATCGAGGTGATCAATACGGATGCCGAGGGCAGGCTCGTCCTGTGTGACGCGCTCTGGTACTGCAACGATCGCTTCAAGCCGCAGGCGATGATCGATCTGGCGACGCTCACCGGCGCCATCATGGTCGCGCTCAGCAGCCATTATGCCGGTCTGTTCTCGAATGATGATCGCCTGGCCGAACGGTTGCTCGCAGCCGGCATCACGACGCAGGAACGTCTCTGGCGGATGCCGCTCGGCAAAGAATTCGACAAGATGATCGACAGCAAGTTCGCCGATATGAAGAACACCGGCGGTCGTCACGGCGGCTCGGTGACCGCTGCCCAGTTCCTGAAGCGCTTCGTCAAGGATACACCTTGGGCGCATCTCGATATCGCCGGAACGGCGATGGGCTCGCCGACCGACGAGATCAACCAGTCCTGGGGATCCGGTTTCGGCGTGCGCCTTCTCGACGAGCTGGTCCGCACGAGCTACGAAGCCTGATTGCGTCACAGCCGATGTCCGGGAGCGATCGGCATGACCGAGATCCTTTTCTACCACCTGACGGAATCGAAACTCGAGGATGCGCTGCCGCCGCTGCTCGACAAGAGTGTCGAGCGCGGCTGGCGGGTCGTCGTGCAAACGGTCGATGCGGAGCGACGCGACGTGCTGGACACGCACCTTTGGGTCTATCGCGACGACAGCTTTCTGCCGCATGGTACCGATGCCGGCGATTTCGCGGCAGACCAGCCGATCCTGATCGTTGCCAATGAAAGCAACGAGAACGCCGCGACGGTGCGCTTCCTTGTGGATGGCGCGGAGCCGCCGCCCGTCTCGGATTACGAGCGCGTGGTCTTCATGTTCGACGGCTATGACCAGCAGCAGCTCGAGGCGGCACGCGCCCAATGGAAACGGCTGAAAGGGGAGGGGCACAACCTCACCTACTGGCAGCAGAACAGGGACGGAAGGTGGGAGAAGAAGGCGTAGGCCTGTTTGGCATTGGCAATACAGAAAGCCCGGCGTACGCCGGGCTTTCTGTTGGAGAAACAAGGTCAGTCGTGGAAGGCGTCGACGAACTTGCGGCGGCCGAGCATGAAGGCGTCGGCGACATGACGCAGAGGCGCTAGATCAACGTCGGATTTGCCGGCCTTGATGAGTTCGGCAAAGCGCCGGTACAGCATTGGATATTCCTGTTCCGGTTCCTCGTGCACGAGCTTGCCGTCGACGGCCAGTTTGGCGCCACCTTCGGAGAGAACCATCTCGCCGGCATCGGTTTCCGCGACGATATCCCAGCTCTGCTTGCCGGTCTGGCGCCAGTCGAATTCAGCCGAGACGCTGAGCTTGCCCGCATCGCTGAAAGCGATCGTCGCGGCGATCGGTGCGTCGCGGTTTTCCGGAAACTCCAGCGTCGCCGACGTGATGAAGATCGGGCGGGGCAGGATGTGGGTGACGATCGAGAGCGCATTGATGCCCGGGTCGAACACGCCAAGTCCGCCGGCTGCCCAGATCCATTCCTGATTCGGATGCCAGTGGCGGACATCCTCCTTCCAGATGATCTTGACGTTGCGGATCGTAGTCGACGCGAGAAACGCCTTGGCGGCTTCGACTGCCGGCGCATAGCGCGAATGCCAGCTTGCAAAGAGCGAAACGCCCTTCGCCGCCGCGAGCGCCTCGAGATCGGCAACCTCGCTCAAGGTCGCGCCCGGGGGCTTCTCGAGGAAAACATGCTTGCCGGCCTGAAGCGCCACATGTGCCGCCTCATAGCGATATTGCGGGGGCATGCACAGCGAGACGGCGTCGATTGCCGGCACTGCGTCCAGCATCGCCTCGATCGACTTGAAATTGTCGATGCCGTCCACCGTTCCGTGGCGGCTCGCCGCCGCGATCAGTCGGTACTCGGCGTTCTTTGAAATGGCCGGCAGGTGCTGGTCGCGCACGATCTTGCCGACGCCGACAATCGCAATTTGAATGGGGGTCATGGTGCTTCGCTCGAATTAGTATGATTTATTCTCGATCCTTGTAGCAGATTGGAGGCAGCGGGCAAGCACGGTTCGCGCGTGCATCACTGTCATCCTGAGCGCACAGGATGTCGGCGTCCCTTGTCGTCGGCGAGGAAAAATTGGTTGTTTCGCTGGCAGACGGTATCTGTACCGTAAAGCGGGCTGTTGAGGATTTGCAATGACAGAAACCATTCGCCATGCGACGCGTGCGGAACTCGACACGATTATCGACTGGGCTGCGCGAGAGGGATGGAACCCCGGTCTGGAGGATGCCAACGCGTTCTGGGCGGCCGACCCCGAAGGTTATTGGGTCTCGACCGAGGAAGGTGCGCTTGCTGCGGCGATCTCTCTCGTGCGCTACGGCACCGATTATGCGTTTCTTGGCTTTTACGTCGCTCACCCGGCCTATCGCGGCAGGGGCTTTGGCTTGGCTCTGTGGACACGGGCGATCGCGGAGGCGGGCGAGCGGACCATTGGGCTCGACGGTGTTGTGGCGCAGCAGGAGAACTATCGAAAATCGGGCTTCGTCCGGTCTCACGCGAATATTCGCTATGGCGGCGTTGTCGATGTGAAGGATCCGCCGGGCACGAACCTGATCGATGCAGCGCCGATCCATGCTCCCGCCTTGATCGAATACGATCGCAGCTTCAACCCGGCAAGCCGGGACGCTTTTCTGCGCGAATGGGCGAAGCAGTTGAAGACGCGCAGAAGCGTCGTGCTGCTGCGCGATGGGACGATCACCGGTTACGGAACGCTGCGGGCCTGCCGGGAAGGGTTCAAGATCGGCCCGCTCTTCGCCGACACGGAGACCGGTGCCGATCTCATTTTTCGCAAGCTTGCCGCCGGTGCCAAAGGCGGCCAGATCTATCTCGACATTCCCGAGCCGAACGCGTCCGCAAAAGCACTTTGCGAACGGTACAACATGAAGCCGGTTTTCGAGACCGCCCGCATGTACCGCGGTCCGGCACCGGATCTTCCGCTGGAGCGGATCTATGGCATCACGACATTCGAGCTTGGATGACTACAGTGCCGCGGTATCAGAGGCGTAACGGCGTGCAGCATCCCGAATGCAGCGGATCAACTGATCATTGCCTCTTCGTATTCGGTCGATAGTTCCAACCACTGCTCCTCCGCCTCGGCGAGCTTCGCAGCGGCCTCCGAGCGTTCCTTGGCCTTCTGCGCAGCCTTTGCCGGCGCCTTTTCATAAAGGCCGGGATCTGCAAGCTCGGCATCAAGTGCTTGAATCAGTTTCTCCAGTTTCCCGGTCAACGATTCGATCTCGTTGATCTTTTTCCTGAGAGGCGCCAGCGACGCGCGCTTGTCGGCATTGGCCTTGCGCTGATCCGCTTTCGACAGAGCCTCGTCCGATCCATTGATCTTCAGCTTGTCGTCCCGGGGCTTGGGACCGCCGACGATCAGGCTGCGGTAGTCTTCGAGATCGCCGTCGTAACCGGCCACGGTTCCATCGCGCACGAGCCACAGCCGGTCGGCAGTGGCCTCGATCAGATGCCGGTCGTGCGAGATGAGGATGACTGCACCGGAATAGCATTGAGTGCCGTGATCAGTGCGTTGCGGCTGTCGATGTCGAGATGGTTGGTCGGTTCGTCGAGGATCAGCAGGTTGGGCGCGTCGAAGGCGGCAAGTCCCATCAGAAGCCGCGCCTTTTCGCCGCCGGAAAGATCTTTCGCCGCCGTGTCCATTTTTTCTGTCGCAAGCCCCATTTGTGCGACGCGCGAGCGAACCTTTGCTTCCGGCGCATCCGCCATGCGGCGGCGGACATGCTCCACCGCGCTTTGCGTCGGCACCAGATCGTCAAGCTGGTGCTGGGCGAAGAAGCCGATCTTCAGTCCCGGGGCGATCCGGACATCGCCCGCCTCCGCCTGGAGCCGGCCGGAAATGAACTTGGCGAAGGTCGACTTGCCGTTGCCGTTCGAGCCGAGCAAGGCGATGCGATCGTCCGCGTCGATGCGGAGATTGAGGCGCTTGAGGATCGGCTTGCCCGGTTCGTAGCCGACCGCACCGCCCTGGATGGCGACAATCGGAGAAGCCACCTGTTTCTCAGGATCGGGAAAGGAAAAACCCTGGACGTGTTCCTCGATCACGGCCGCCACGGTGCCCATGCGCTCCAGAGCCTTGACGCGGCTCTGCGCCTGGCGGGCCTTCGACGCCTTTGCCTTGAAGCGATCGATGAAACTCTGCAGATGCTTGCGCGCCGCTTCGTTCTTGGCCTTCGCCTTCATCTGCAATTCATCGGCTTCCGCCTTCTGCCGCTCGAACTGGTCATAGGAGCCGCGATAGAAGGTGAGCTTCTTCTGATCGAGATGAACGATTGCATTGACGGCGGTGTTCAGGAGGTCACGATCGTGGCTGATGATGATGACCGTATGCGGATAGCGGCGAATATAGTCCTCAAGCCACAGCGTGCCTTCGAGGTCGAGATAGTTGGTCGGCTCGTCGAGAAGCAGCAGGTCGGGTTCGGAAAAGAGAACGGCCGCCAGCGCCACGCGCATGCGCCAGCCGCCGGAGAAGGACGAGGCCGGCCGCCGCTGCGCCTCATGGTCGAAGCCGAGACCAGCAAGAATGCTTGCGGCGCGCGCTTCCGCGGAGTGGGCACCGATGTCGGCAAGCCGCGTCTGGATGTCGGCGATCCGGTGCGGATCGGTCGCGGTCTCGGCCTCGGCGATGAGCGCCGTGCGTTCCTTGTCCGCCTTGAGCACGATCTCGATCAGCGGCTCCTCTGTCCCGGGGGCTTCCTGCGCAACCTGACCGATGCGCGCATTTTTCGGCAACGACACACTTCCGGCTTCCGCCGAAAGCTCGCCGGTTATCACCCGGAAGAGCGTCGATTTACCCGCCCCGTTGCGTCCGACGAGCCCTGCCTTCGTGCCCGCCGGTAGCGTCACGGAAGCATTTTCGATGAGAAGACGGCCCGCAATGCGGGCGGAGAGACCGGCGATCTGGATCATGCCGCGCCTTTTGCCCGGACTTTTCCGGGAAGGCAAGGGGTGCGACGGAGACCGAGGTTGTCGCGCGGTGGGAGCCCGTTTGTGCTTTTCAAGAGGCGATTGTTATCGAATCGTGGACAACGTGTTCTGATAATCAATACTTCTAAACATCATCATGAGGGCCCACATGTAATCATGGAAGAGCGCTCCCAAGCTCCTCCGACTTACCGGATCAGATCGAATGCCATCGGCAAGGCCACCGCATTCGAAGGAAACCGCTCCGGCCAATCTTTACGAAATCGTCGTTCAAGCAACGACCGCTCAGGAGAGATGATCATGAAAAATGCAATTCATACTGCGCTTGCTGCAGCCCTGGTTGCCACTGCCGTTCTCGGCGGCGCATCGGCCGCCTTTGCCGGCGGCAGCTACTATGAAGGCGTCAGCGACAAGCCGCTTTTCACGGACCGTGCGCCCAAGGCGCGTGAGGGTTCGGGCGATGTCGTCCGTGGCGGCCGCAACGGCTCCCTCGATGGCACGTCCACCGGTTCGGTATCGAGCTACGGCTCGACGCCTGCCTACGTTTCTGGCGGCGAAGGTGAATATTATCAGGGCATTAGCCGCTAACCAGACCTCCTCCCAAGCGCGGGCACGGCGTGAGAACGCCGCGCCCGCATCCATTTCATCAAGGAACGATCCTATGAACAAGTCCATTGCAGCCCTTCTCGTTGCCGTCGCTGTGACTGGTGCCGCCTCTACGGCAAGCGCCGGCGGCAGCTACTACGAAGGCGTAAGCCAGAAGCCGCTTTTCACGGGACGCGCGGCGGCCTCGGCCGGCGCCGGCGTTTCGGCGAGCACCGCCGACAATGGTGATTTTTATGCCGGCGTTGACAACAAGTCTGTCGATGCGGCATCGACCGGCGCGATTGCCAGCGGCCGCGCAGCGGTGAACGTCTCCAGCGACGGCGACCAGAACGTCCGTTAATCCACGCCAATAGGCGCATCGAGAGACCCGGCACCGCCGAGCGCGGAGCCGGGTCTCTTCATGTGTGGCGGTCGTTTCCGAAACCTGCCGCCAGATCCATCGTCTCAGGCGGCATCCGGCACATAGGCCTTGCCGCTCGTCCTTTCGATGTCTGACGAATAGACCCGAATGCCCCCATTCGCCCGCGCCGCGGTCAAAGCAAGTTCGGCCTGACCCAGCAGCTCAGCGGCGCTTGTTGCTGCCGTGGTCAGCGCGATGCCGGCGGAAAGGGAGAGTGTTTCGCTTGTGAAAGCACGGCCGGGCGGTGTGATTGCCAGCTCTGCGACACTTTGATGGATCCGCCGCGCAATCGCCTCGGCGTTTTCCGCAGTGACGTCGTTGCAGACGAAAGCGAACTCCTGTGGCCCGACCCGCGCAACGAAGTCATTCTTCTTGATCGTCTTGCGGAAGATCGTGGCGAGATCGCTCAGTACCTTCTGTGCCAGCGCGCCGCCATGTTGTTCGCCAAGGTCTCGCAATCCTTCAACCGTTGCCACGACAAGCGCCGCGGATTGACCGGATGGCTGATCGAACACGGCCGCAAGCCTTTTCGAAAGGGCCGCCTGGTTCGGCAGACCGGTCAACCGATCCCGCGTCAGGGCCATGCGGCTTTCTTCGAGATCGCCTTCCAACTCGCCTAAACGTTGAGAATGCATCTCTATCGCTGCACGAAGTGCGGTTTCTTCATTCATCAGCAGCCCTGCCGCGTCGCGCAACTGTGCCGCTTCATCTGCGAATTCCGACATGGCTGTGACCGGATCGGAGGCGAGTCGAGCCGCGAACCGTTTCAGCTGACCGTTGAAGGCATGCTTTCGCGCCAACGTGTCGCCGAGCATCGTCGCCAGCTCGCCGAGTGCCTGCTGCGCCTCGGCGCGTGCGCGGTCCGCCGCCAGCGCGCTATGGCCAATGATCTTGTGCTTGATGCCAAGCTCGTCCAGGGCTTCCTGTGTCGGCTCCGGGCCCAGGGCGGCGAGATCGCGTGACAATTGTGGCATCTGACCGGACAGCGCTTCATAGATCAGCTCATAATTGCGGGGGAGGGCGGCGACGCCGAGCCGCATCATCGAATGCGCCAGCTTTTGGATGATCGCCGCATTTCGTACCTGCGATCGGCCGCGCGCCGTTGGAAGATGCTGGGTCATGGCGGTGCCTTTGATAACGGTGTCGAACTCGCCTCGCACTATCTCCAGCGCGAATTTAAGAGATCCTGAAAATAGCCGAGCAACGAAGGTAAAATGCACGATATGGTTGCTGAATCATGATCAGTCGCGGCGAGGCGGTCGGTGCTGCTGTTTGCCGCACCGATTGTCACAGAAGTTGTCGCCTTTGCCGTCCCTTTATACTTGACTGTTAAAGTCAGCAATTATATGCCGCCTCGCTGAAATAGGAGGCGGTCTTGAGCGCAGGCGATTTGTCGAAATTCCCCTTGTTCGCTGCGAACCTTACTGCCTGGGGAGAGCGGCCGGCGCTGCTGCTGCCTGGAAGGCGGATCGTAAGCTATCGCGATCTGGCGGAGCGCGTCGATCGCCAGGCATCGCATTGGCGCGGTGAGCGCGGCCTAGCCATGCTGGAGGCTGATCTCTCGGAACACGCAATCGTCGCCTACCTCGCGGCGCTTAAAGCCGGGCATGCGATTGCCATCCAGGGCCCCGGTACTCCGGATCGAAAATCTCTGGAGCCTGAGTTTTGCTATCGCCGCTGTGACGGCCGATGGCGGACGGAGCGTCTGGCGGGAAGCAAATCGCAGCTTCATCCGGATCTTGCGGTCCTGCTCTCGACTTCCGGCAGCACCGGGCACGGAAAATGCGTGAGGCTGTCTGCCGCGAACATTCAATCGAACGCACTTTCGATCGCCGATTATCTCGGCCTGACGGCTTCAGATCGAAGCTGCCTTATCCTACCGTTCCACTATTCCTACGGCCTTTCCGTGCTGAACGCTCACTTGTCGGTGGGCGCAAGCCTCTACATTCCGGGCTCCTCCATCCTCGATGACGGCTTTCTCGATGGACTTGCCGAAAGCGGCTGCACCAATCTTTCAGGCGTTCCCTATTCTTACGAACTTCTGGAAAAGGTGGGCTTCCGGGAGCGGAAATTTCCTGACCTGCGCTTCATGACCGTCGCCGGAGGACGCTTGGCGTCCGAGCGGGTCCGTCTCTACAACGAACACCTCACCGCGCGTGGCGCTTCTTTCTTCGTCATGTACGGCCAGACGGAAGCGACCGCCCGCATGGCCTACGTTCCCCCAGACCGCCTCAAGGGCAGGGAGGATCGGATCGGCATTGCTATACCGGGCGGGAGCCTGAGCATCGAGAATGACGAGGGCCAACTGGTCACCAGCATGGATATGCTCGGCGAGCTTGTCTATCGGGGGCCGAACGTGATGATGGGTTATGCTTCCTCACGCGCCGATCTCGCGCGCGGATGCGAGCATGCCGAATTGCGCACCGGCGATCTGGCGACGAGGGATGCCGACGGGTTCTTCCGCATAGTTGGGCGGACGAAGCGGATATCGAAGATCGCCGGCCTGCGGATTGCGCACGATGGTCTGGAGGTCATGCTCGAGCGCCGGGGTGTTACGGCCGCCGTCGTCGGGGACGATAGCTGCATTCATGCCTTCTATGTCGGCCCGTACGATCGCGATGATATCCGCGGCATGCTGGCTGCCGCGAGTGGATTGACGCTTTTGCAGGTGAAGGCTTCGCGCGTCGATGCGCTGCCGCGGCTTGCCTCCGGGAAGATCGATTACGAGGCTCTCCGCAAGGCGACGAAAAAGAATATCGGCTCCGTCGCCGACGAGGACGGTATCGAGGCGCTTTTCAACCAGGTCTTCTGCCCGAAAAGGGTGCGGTCCGACGACAGCTTCCTGTCGCTTGGCGGCGACTCGCTGCGCTTTGTCCAGCTTTCGATCGGCCTGGAGAAACGTCTTGGCGATGTACCCGAGGCCTGGGAAAGGATGTCGGTCGCCGAACTCGCGGTGTTGGGACGGCGCGAAACCAAAAGCAGGCGGATCGGCACGGACCTGCTCATCCGGGCGTTGGCGATCCTGCTCGTCGTCCTGCACCACGAGACCCTGTGGCCCATCCCCGGCGGATCGGCGGCGATGGTCATTCTTGCGGGCTTCGGCCTCGCGCGGTTCCAGCGTGGCGTCCTGCTGTCTGGTGCTGTCTTGCGGCTGTTGCGGCCGCTAACGCAGATTCTCGTTCCCTATTATCTGATTGTCGCAGCCTACGCCCTTGCCTGGGGAAAGGTCCCCTGGGCGTCGGTGTTCCTCGTCGGCAACTTCGGTTTTGCCGATCCCGAACGCCACAGCATGGTGCCTTACCTCTACTGGTTCATCGAGGCGTATTGCCAGATGCTCCTCGTGTTCGTGGCGTTGTTCGCGGTGCCATCGGTGCGGCGCGCGGCGGCCTCGAGACCATTGGCGCTCGGAATGGCGTTGCTCGTGGCAGCTCTTCTTGCCCGCCTGGCATTGCCGCTGGTCGTCGAGATGGGCAACCGTCAGATTTTCACGCTGCCGTGGATTTTCTATCTGGCGGTCATCGGCTGGTGCGCTGCGCTAGCCACAACGCCGCTTGAGCGCGGCATGGTGATGCTGGCCGGAACGGCCACCTTCCTGTTCTTCGGGCTCTATGAAGGCGTGTGGATTGGGACGAAGATCAAGTATCTGTTGCAGATCGCGGTCCTGGCCGCTCTGCTGTTCCTGCCGCAAGTCAGGATGCCGCAATGGAGCGCGCGACTTATCCTGCCCATCTCGGCTGCCGGCTTTCATATCTATATTCTACATCGTTTCGCGCCGGAGCTCCTGCTGCTACCGGTGCAGCCGTTGGTGTCGCCGACCGTCTATCCGCTGTGCTCCATAGGCGGCGGAATAGCGCTGGGAATGGCGGCCTGGTCCGGCCAACGCCGCCTCATGAAGCGGTGGGCGCAGCTCACGGACGGCGGTAGTTTGGCCGATTGGCAGAAGCGGCTCGCCGGACAGCTTCCCTCAGTCCGCCCATTTCTCGCCATCGGTCCGCAGGAAGAAAACCAGATCCAGCGTCAGTGACGGGCGCCCGAGGGCCGTCAGGGTCGCGTGCGCTTGGCCGCGGTGATGTGTCTGATGGTTGAAGAAATGGGCGAGCGTTGGTCCGAGCCTCTGGGTGATTTCGCCTGGTACGCTGAGCGGTGAATACGTGATTGGCGCCGCCAGGCGGGTTTCGTCGAGGCTATCCGCCCAGGCGATGATGCGCTCGTCTTCCGCTACGCGCGCTGCCGTCAAGCCGGCGAGGTCGTCGTGGAGGATCGCATCGAGCATCGAGGGAGCCTCGCCCTCCTTGGTGAACCGCTTCATCCAGATCCGATCCGCTGCCAGCAGATGGTTGAGGGTCCCATGGAGCGAGCCGAAGAACGCGCCTTTGTTCTGGCGAAACTCCGCATCCGAAAGCTCATTTGCCGCGGCGTAGAGCCGCCGGTTGGCCCAACGGTTGTAGTCGGCGAACATGCGATAGTGGTCGAGCATCGGCGATCTCCCCTGTGCGATCGGCCGAGCCTAGCGCAATTCGACATTCCAGTGTCGAATGTCACTGATGAAATTTGCTGATTTTGTCTGCGGCGGCGACCCACCAGCCGCCTGCTTTGCCCGGATCGCATCATTGGGTTCGAACGCCGCGTCGATCTTCACGGCGCGTTTGGGCGTTCCGTGACAGCACCATGAAACTCGCGCCGGCCGGGCCGAAACATCGCCGCGCCCCCTTGTTTTGCACGGAATTGGCGGCTAATGAACCGCCACTTCTCAAGAAACAAGGGATTTGAGCCAATGGCGATTGAACGTACTTTTTCGATGATCAAGCCGGACGCGACGAAGCGCAACCTGACCGGCGCCATCACCAAGATGCTGGAAGACGCCGGCCTCCGCGTCGTCGCTTCGAAGCGCGTCTGGATGAGCCGCCGCGAAGCTGAAGGCTTCTACGCCGTACACAAGGAGCGCCCGTTCTTCGGCGAACTGGTCGAGTTCATGTCCTCCGGCCCGACCATTGTTCAGGTGCTCGAAGGCGAGAACGCCATTGCCAAGAACCGCGAAGTCATGGGCGCCACCAATCCGGCAAACGCTGCCGAAGGCACCATCCGCAAGGTCCATGCCCTGTCGATCGGGGAAAACTCGGTCCACGGTTCGGACGCTCCGGAAACCGCCGCTGAGGAAATCGCCTACTGGTTCTCCGGCACCGAGATCGTCGGCTGATTCACTTTTCTTCGTTTCGGCCGGCAAAGGCTTGAAATGACTCCTACAGCGCCGTGCGTCTTTTCAGACGCACGGCGCTGTAGGACTTTGAAGTGCTGCATGTTCTTGTCCTTAACTCGGCTCGAATTTAAGGGAACATGCAGTACACTTGGGTGGCGACGCCCCGGTTTTTTGAGGCATGCCGCTCAGAAGCGTGCAGCGGTTTGGTACAACGACATGCAAGCCGCCTTTACGTCGGGCAGGCCGCCGTCTCGAAGCGCTCCGGCGCTCGGCCGCCCACGAAGACTTCCGGGTTCTTATCGTAAGCCGGACCTTCGACGAGGGGCTTTGCCGGCAGGACATCCTGATCGACGTCGGAAGTTACCGTCGTCTCCAGTTTCTGCAGCATCGCGCCATCCGGCCCCTTGACCTCGATTGTCACCGCGTAGGGCCTCTCCTTCTTCACGCAGCTTATCTCCGGACTCTCCAGCACGACCCTGTCGAGCTTCGGAAATAGTTTCCGTTCCAGCGTCAATGCTTCACCACCGGCCGGGTTTTCGAAACGTGCCACGACGACGCTGCCGTCCGGCACCGGCTCTGACTTGTTGAGCGTGATCATGTAGGCGGCATAGGCGAGCCGGTAGTTGAAGACGAACATCTTGCCGGTCAACTTCAGTGGGTCCGGCCCCGTTTCGCGCTGGCAGCCGACAAGCACCGCCGCGGCAAAGAGAGCGGATATGATGACGCGGTTCATGGCTGATCTCCCTGCCTGTTGCGGCGATAATGGCGTCTTGCTTTCGTGCGGTTGCCGCAGACCGCCATGTCGCACCAAGTGCGGCTTCTGTTGCGGCTGCGGTCGAGAAACAGCCAGCAGCAGTTGGGGCATATTTTCAGGCGGTCCGGCTCGGGGTTGGCAACAAGGCTGAGTGCCGAATGCGCGGTCGCCACATCGAGTGCTGTGCCTTGGCTGTTGCCCGCCCGCTGACGCAAGACGGCGGCAATCGTCTCGAGCAGGTCTGCCAGCAGATCGGGCCGATCTTCGGCCTCGACTTGCGCCCGAAAATGGCGGTCGGTCGCCTCGCGCAAGCCAATGAGTGACTTCCGGTTCTCGGGCGGCGCCGGAACAAGCATGCCGAAACGCTCTCTTTCGGCGCTGTAGAGACTTGCTGCCTCGGCAAAGGAGTCCATCGCCGCGGGATCCGCGAAGCGATCGACGCGACGCTCGGGATCGAAGCGCAGAACCACGGAATTGGCGACATCCAGCGCCAGCGCGCCGCCCGAGAATCTGTGTGCGGTCCAAGTGAAACTCATGCCGAAATCCTAACTGGTCAAACGGATATTACCAGTTATATTGCTTCTGTCACCACGCGGATGTGCCATGGCCTATTTTCTTCAGCAGATCGCCAACGCCGTGCCCGTAGCAGCCCTCTACGCGGCGCTGGCCTTCGGTTACGCGATTGCCTTTGCGGTCACGCGGAGGGCAGACCTCACCTATGGCGCGCTCTTTGCCTTCGCCGGTCAGATGTTCGTGCTTTTCGCGGATTTCGGCTGGAATCGGCTCTGGCTGGTCCTGCCGGCGGCGCTTGGTGTCGGGGCCGTGGCGGCACTGACATTCGGACTTGGCGCCGGTCTCGTCGCAGGGCGCTATGTCATGCGGCCGCTGGCGTTTTCCTCGGCCAATGCCGTCGTCGTCGCGTCGCTCGGCAGTCTGCTCGTGCTCATGGAAACGGCACGGCTCGCGTCGGACACGCGAAGTTTGTGGCTGCCGCCCTTTCTGAACCAGGTCATCGTTTTCTGGCCGAACCCCGACTTTCCGGTGGCATTGACCGCCGTCCAGATCATTAACACCGCTCTGATGGCGGCACTGGTTGCGGCCGGCCATTGGATTCTCGCCCATTCCCATGCGGGGCGCTACTGGCGCGCCGTGTCGGAGGATCGCGAGGCGGCTGCGCTTTGCGGCATCGATCCGGCCACGGTCTATATCCTGGCCTACGGCACGGCGTCGCTGATTGCCGCCTTTTGCGGAATTCTCGCTGCGTCCTATTACGGCAATATGGATTTCGGCACCGGCTTGACCTTCGGCGTCAAGGTGCTGTTCATTGCCGCGATCGGGGGGCAGACAGCGCCGCTCTTCGCCGCTCTGGGCGCAGCCGGCGTCGGCCTGCTCGAGACGCTTTGGAGCGCCTACGGTCCGATCCTTTGGCGGGATTTCGCGATCTTCGGCTTTCTGGTGATCGTGCTGGTGGTGACGCGGCGGGAAAAGGCAATTCCCTGATCAGTTCGTTTGCGACCAGCGATCCCGGGCCGTGTCGTCCGCATCCTTGGCGCTGACCCAGCCGCCGGCGCTGCCATCGGCATGATACTCCTTCTTCCAGAAGGGAGCCGAAGTCTTGAGGAAATCCATGATGAAACCGGCGCCGTCGAAGGCGGCTTGCCGGTGTGAGGACGCAGTCACCACGAGTACAATGTTTTCGCCCGGCATGATCTTGCCGAAGCGATGAATGGCCACCGCCGCCTGCAGGCCGAAGCGTTTGACCGCCTCACGGCAGATGCGCTCGATCTCGGCCTCCGCCATACCGGGATAATGCTCCAGTTCGAGCGCACTGAGTGCGCCCGCCTCGTCGCGGCAAAGCCCCGAGAATGTCACCACCGCGCCGATGTCCGCACGACCGCGAGAAAGCGCGGAGATTTCGGCGGCGACGTCGAAGTCGCCTCGCTGAACGCGCACCGTGACGGCGCCGTTCATCGCCTCAGCCGCCCGTCATCGGCGGAAAGAGGGCAATCTCGCGCGCGCCGGCAATTGGCTCGCCGTGATCGACATGCTCCTGGTTGATCGCCGCGCGAATGACGTTCTGGTGTTCGAGCGCCGTCTCGTATTGCTCGCCGAGTGTTTTCAGATGCGCAAGCAGATCGGCGACCGTCACGACATTCGCGGGAAGCTCCAGCGTTTCCTCACCCTTGCCGATACGCTCGCGAACCCAGGAGAAATAGACGAGGTTGATCTTGCTCATTCATTGACCACGTGTTTCAAACCGGCGCGGAAATAATCATAGCCGGTATAGAGCGTGATTGCAGCCGCGATCCACAGAAGCACGATACCGGCTTCGGTGGTGTAGGGAACGATCTTGTCACCGGCCGGCCCGGCCAGAAGAAAGGCAATCGCCACCATCTGGATGGTGGTTTTCCACTTGGCGATGCGCGTCACCGGCACACTGACCTTGAGTGCAGCAAGATATTCGCGCAGGCCGGACACGAGAATCTCGCGGCAGAGAATGATGATCGCGGCCCAGATCGACCAGCCGGCAATCGTACCGTCGGCGGCAACGAGAAGCAGGATCGAAGCGACAAGCAGTTTGTCGGCGATCGGATCGAGCATCCGGCCGATATTCGACGTCTGCTTCCAGATACGCGCAAGATAGCCGTCGAAGAAGTCTGTGATCGAAGCCGTGATGAACAGGATGAGCGCGGTCCAGCGTGCGAAATCCGAGCTGTGGAGGCGGCCCTCGATGAAGAAGCAGAAAACGATCAGCGGCACGATCAGGATACGGAAATAGGTCAGCAGATTCGGGACGCTGTAGGCGATGGGCGTTGGCATGGACTCGGTTTCTCTGGACACGACAATCCCTCATTTCCCGCGATCTGGGGCTATCGGCGCGATCGATTCAAACAGTCGGAGCGGGATGCGGGCGGAGGGCGCCGGGACGCCTTTCCTCATCTCCTCCGGGTTTCAGGTGTACAGAATGACTTTGCGACCATAAGGTCAACAGGTCATTATGTACCGGCTGTCATATTTGGCGGATTTCATCTGAACGCAGGCTGAACTGCCCCGCCCTGCCTACTGCATGTTTCCTTAAATCGTAGCCGGTTTAAGGATAAAAACATGCCGCAATTCACAGTGCTACAGCGTCCTTGCGCGCCCGATTAGACGCGCGGCGCTGTAGTGCCCCCGGATCGAAACTGGCACAGCCAACTTCGGGCGCGCGGCGCTGCCGGACAACTATTTGACGCCGTCCTCGTGAAAATGCTCGTAGACAAGACGGGCAACCGCTTCCGAGATGCCGTTCACGGCCATCAAGTCGTTGATGCCCGCCCGGGAAACCGCCTTGGCCGTGCCGAAATGCGTGAGCAGGGCGCGCTTGCGCGTCGGTCCGATACCGGTGATTTCGTCGAGCGGGTTTTTGACCATTTCCTTCTTTCGCCGGGCACGGTGCGAGCCGATGGCGAAGCGATGCGCCTCGTCGCGCAGTCTCTGGATGAAATAAAGGACCGGATCGCGCGGCGGCAAGGTGAAGCTCTCGCGGCTCGCGGCGAAGAAGCGCTCGCGGCCGGCGTCGCGATCGACGCCCTTGGCGACGCCGATTGCAGTTACGCAGTCCTCGACGTCGAGTTCCTTGAGTATTGCGCGGACGGCGGTCATCTGGCCCTGGCCGCCGTCAATCAGGATGACGTCCGGCCAGGCCGGGAATGCGCTGTCGTCGCCCGGTTCAGCGCTGCGGTCGGGTTTGCCTTCCTCTTTCAGGAGGCGCGAGAAGCGTCGGGTCATGACCTCGCGCATCATCCCGAAGTCGTCCCCCGGCGTGATATCGGTCGATTTGATGTTGAACTTGCGATACTGGCCTTTGACGAAACCCTCGGGGCCGGCGACGACCATGCCTCCGACGGCATTTGTTCCCATGATATGCGAGTTGTCGTAGATCTCGATGCGGCGCGGTACCTGTTCCAGTTGGAAGGTCTTGGCAAAACCTTCGAGCAGCCGCGATTGCGATGCGGTCTCGGCAAGCTTGCGGCCATGGGCCTCGCGCGCATTTGCGAGCGCGTGATCGACGAGATCCTTCTTCTCGCCGCGCTGCGGCACCAGGATCGATACCTTGTAGCCGGATTTCTCGCTGAGCGCCTGACCGAGCAGTTCCTGTTCCTCAACTGCCTCGCAAAGCAGGATCTGCCGCGGACAGGGCTTGTCGTCGTAGAACTGGGCGAGAAAGGCGCTGAGCACCTCCGACGAAGGAAGCGACGGATCGGCCTTCGGGAAATAGGCGCGGTTACCCCAGTTCTGTCCCGTCCGGAAGAAGAAGACCTGGATGCAGGAAATCCCGCCTTCGTGGTGGATTGCGAAGACGTCCGCCTCCTCAACGCCTGCCGGATTAATGCCTTGGTAGCTCTGCACGTGGCTCAGCGCGGCGAGGCGATCACGGTAGAGCGCGGCGCGCTCGAAATCGAGATTCTCCGAGGCTTCGCTCATGGCGGCAGCGATCGTCGCTTTCACGGCCTGACTCTTGCCGGAGAGAAAATCCTTTGCCTCGCGAACGAGCTCCGCATAGTCGGCATCGCTGATTTCGCCGGTGCAAGGCGCCGAGCAGCGCTTGATCTGATAGAGCAGGCAGGGGCGGGTGCGCGTCTCGAAGACGCTGTCCGTGCAGGTCCTGAGGAGAAAGGCCCGCTGCAGCGAGTTGATCGTTCGGCCGACGGCGCCGGCAGAGGCGAACGGGCCGAAGTAGTCGCCCTGGCGGCTGCGTGCCCCGCGATGCTTGAAGAGCGCCGGCGCCCTGCTGTCACCGGTGACGACGATGTAGGGGAAGGATTTGTCGTCGCGCAGCAGCACGTTGAAGCGCGGACGCAGCCGCTTGATGAGGTTGGCTTCGAGCAGCAGCGCCTCGATCTCCGTCCGCGTCGTGACGAACTCCATGTTCGCCGTCTCGCGAATCATCCGCGAAATACGGTTGGAGTGACCGCGACCCTGCGCGTAGTTGCTCACCCGCTTCTTGAGGCTGCGGGCCTTGCCGACATAGAGCACGTCGCCGGCGTCGTTGAACATGCGGTAGACGCCCGGGCCGTTCGGCAAAAGCTTGACGAAGGCCTGAATGAGTTCCGCGCCCTTGAGGCCCTGTGTTTCCGCACGGTTTTCCGCCCAATCGATCGCCGGCGCCGGTCGCTCGCTTTCCGTCACGCCGAGCAGATCGTCGTCGTCATCGGTTTCGCTGCCGTCGTAAAGGATACCGCCGTCCGTGGGCGTCTGCCCGTTCATTCCACTATCTCCCGAATATCTGGCGTCTCCCAGGCAAGATGCTGGCCGCCGTCAAGCGCGATCATCTGTCCGGTAACCGACGGCGTGTCGAAAAGGAAGCGGATCGCGCGTCCAAACTCGTCGAGCGCCGGACCGCGCTTGAGGATCAGGGCGTCGACCTGCGCCCGGAAGTCGCTCTGATTCTGCCGTTCGTTCGGCAGCGTCGGCCCCGGTCCGATGCCGTTGACGCGAATATGCGGGGCAAGCGCCTGCGCCATCGTCTGGGTTGCCGTCCACAGTGCGGACTTGGACAGCATATAGGAATAAAATCGCGGATTTGGAGACCAGACGCGCTGATCTATGACGTTGACGATAAGGCCGGAAACGTCGTCCGGACGCTGCCGGGCAAAGTCGCGTGCTAGCAGGGAAGGGGCCTTGACGTGCAGCGCGAAGTGACGTTCCCAAACATCTTCGTCGAACGCGTCCAGGCTGTCCTTCTTGAAGATCGAGGCGTTGTTGACGAGCAGGTCGAGCGGGCCAAGCAAGGCCGTCGCCTCCGCGATGACCCGAGATGCGGCGGCGGAATCGGTAAGGTCGGCTTTCAGGGCGACGGCCTTGGTCCCGTTCGCCGTGAGGCTCTTCGCCAGCGCATCCGCCTCGGTGATCGATCCGTTTGCATGAATGGCGACGGCGAAGCCGTGAGCCGCCAGATCTTCAACTATTGCCTTGCCTATGCGCCGGGCGCCGCCGGTTACGAGCGCCGCCTTCAGTGTTCTCGTCAACTTTTTTCCCGTCCCTCGAATCCTGTTCTGATTGGACGAAGATATAGGCAAGAAACACCGGCCTGAAACTATCCTGAAGGATTCATTTCAGAAAAATTAATGCAAAGCGGATAAATTGTATTATTTCGAAGTGTTATAGTATAGATTTCGTTAATCTAGAATTATGGTTAATAAATACCCTGTGTCACGAAGGCAACATCTAATTTCAGCCGCGTTCGTGCCGCCAAAATTTCACATTTTAGCTCTTGAGATTCCGCATTTTCTGATCAATTTCCGCTCAACCGGGCGGGTTAATCACAGAGTGTCCGGTGTTCCGCAAAGATACAATTGCAATCGGAGCATCGGTTGAAAAGGAGAATAGTATGCGTACGCTGACCACCACCCTCATGGCTTCGGCTATGGCTTTCGTTGCCTTCCAGGCCGCCCACGCCGCAGACGTCGTCGAGGAAGTTCCGGCTGCTCCGGCTGCCGAATATACCGAACCGGCGACCAAGGACTGGTCGGGCGCCTATGTTGGCGGCACGGCCGACTGGCGCCACGGCGAGGCTGACGCCACGGGTGGAAATCCCTCCGTCGGTTTCGGCGGCGGTCTTTACGGCGGTTACAACGTGCAGAGCGGCCAGATCGTTTACGGCGGTGAAGCCGATATCGGCTATGCCGGTAACGATTCTCACTCCAGTGGCCGTCGCGTCGAGCAGGGCGTCAATGGCTCGATCCGTGGCCGCGTCGGTGTCGATGTGAGCCCGGTTCTCCTCTATGGTACGGCTGGTCTCGCTGTCGGCAGCGCCAAGCTTTCGACCCCGAGCGGTTCCGACAAGAATACGATGGTTGGCTGGACGGCCGGTGCCGGTGCGGAAACCTTTGTTACCGACAACATCACCGCACGCGTCGAATATCGCTATACCGACTACGCTTCCAAGGACTTCAACGTTGGAAGCAGCACCGTCACGTCCGGTTATGACGAGCACAGCGTGCGCGTCGGTATGGGCGTCAAGTTCTGATCGGCGGACACCGCTTCAGCGAAAAGGCCGGGGTGACCCGGCCTTTTTCATGCTTGGATCACGACGATTTGGGTCGATCCGACCCAAATCGTGAACGTGATCGATACTAAATCGATACTAATAAGTTAGAGCGGGATGCGGGCGGAAAACCGCGCACACTTTTCCTCATCCCGCTCTAAATTTTGAATAGTCCGCAAAGTGCGTCTCGAACTTCGCCGGCCAGTTCTTGAGCTTCGGCCGTCCCCGCTGCCACTCGCCGGCAAAACGCAATTCGATATAGCGCAACAGCGCCGCCAGCGCGAAATGTCCGGCGTTGAGCTTGCCGCTGGTCTTGGGCAGGTTGGCGTTCAAGTAATCCAGCCCGCGCTCGACCTTCTCCCATTGGCGGTCGATCCAGGGTTGATGCACCTTTTCCGGGGGGTGAAAACGCTTCTCGTAGACGATTGCCAGCAGGCTGTCACAGACGCCGTCGCAAAGCGCCTCGAAGATTTCCACTTCGGTGCGCTTGGCTGCGTTCTTCGGATAAAGCTTGCCCTTCGTTTCACGGTCGAGGAAATGCATGATCGCGCGGCTGTCGTAGATCGCCTTGCCGTCCGCAGTAATCAAGGTCGGGATCTTGCCGAGCGGATTGTTGGCGATCAGTTCCGGCGGGTTGGCGTTCGTATCCGTCAGCACGCTTTCCGCGGCGATCCCGATGTGGTGCGCGGCCATGCGGACCTTGTTCGAATAGGGGGAGGCAGGAGAATAGAGTATCTTCATTCGAAGTCTTTCCGTTGTCATGGGGCAGGGGGCAGGGAAACTGCATCCCGTCTGCAGGCTTGGCGATCCACTTCGGGGCACGCCCTGAATTTCAGTGTCTTGTCGAAGCAGATTCTGATTTCTTCAAGAAGCCTGGCTTCGCAGGTAACAGCGATCGTCTCTGCCGTCATGCCGGGATTTTTCGCGATGAGCGCAGCCTCGATCGTCGATACCGGAAGATCGTGCGATCCTTCCGGCGATGCGAGTTCCGGCGGGATTGTGAGCCGTTCGCGCGCGGCGCGCGCCACGGCGAAATAGTCCGCTTGGCTGAGGCCTGAGCAGGTGCCGTGCTTGCGCCACTGATGGCCGATCAGGCCCATCGAGGGAATGAGATCGAGATACTTCCGGCCAAGCGCCTCCGGGACGCGATCGGATTGCCGTGTCGGACAATATTCCGGATAGCCCTCTTCATTTTGTGGCCAGAGCCCGTGCACGATGAGGCCGCGGCGGCTGCCGGCCTCGCATTGATCGGACTTTCCGGAGGGATCGTTGCTGCCACACCATGTGGGCGACCAGGACAGGGAGAGGACGTAAAAGTCGAAGCCTTTGCCGACGGGAAGCGGAACGGCCGCCACAGTCTTCATCCCGCCGGTTCCGGAATTCGGGGCGAGTTTTTCAGCGCCTTCATCGCTGCAGGCGGCGATCGTCAGAACGCCGACGATCGCCGGCAGCAGCCTTTTCAATACGGTCAACGAAGCGAAGCGCAATGGGCGCCGTACACGTACCAGGGATCGAGGCCGCCGACGCAGAACTCGATGCTCCTGCCGACACCGGCAAAGCCCCATGGGCGTTCGATCAGATACCAGAGCGGGCGTCGCTCGCCGTCGGTCATCACCGCAGTCGCGTAGCAATATTCGCGCTCGACGAGGTGGGTATAGTCACGCGGCTCGAACCGATTTTGGCCCATGTCGCGAATCTCGGCTATGGCGAGGTTCGCATGAAGATAGTTTGCGGCCTTGTAGTCGAAGCGCCGGGTAATGAAACCCAGAACGGAGGCGTTGCCGCAGGCGCCGACATCATAGACTGCACGGGGAGCGGGTTCCCCGATATAGTCGGCGGCGGTAGCACCGGTGGTGAGGGAAAGCGAGAGCAGAAGCGATGCGGCAAGCGTACGAGTCATGGCCATCTCCCTGAATCCTTTCAGGAGATTGACGCCTTCGCCCTCGATCCGTCAAGGCCCCGGGTTGAGAGGCGCTTCACCTCGCAGCCAGAAGCAGCGGGCCGAAGCGAAGCGATCCTGCGCCAGTTGTGTTTTCAGGAAGGGCAACAGGACATCGAACTCACCCTTTAGCGTGAAGGGCGGGTTGACGATGACCAGCCCCGAGCCGGAAAGACCGGTCGTGTCGCGATCACTGCGCACCGAGAGTTCCACGCAGAGCATTTTTGGAATCTCCAGCGCCTTCAGTGCCGCGTGGAAATCCTTTATCGGCGCGCCTTTCTTCAGCGGATACCAGAGGCAGTAGATGCCGCCGGCGAACCTGCGGTATCCCTTTGCAAGGCCATCGACCAGCCGCTCGTATTCGCCCTCGATCTCGAACGGAGGATCGACGAGGATGAGGCCGCGCTTCTCCTTCGGCGGCAGGTGGGCGCCGAGCGCCAGCCAGCCGTCGAGATGCGTGATGCGGCTCTGGAAGTCGCCGTCAAACTGGCGGTGCAGCGTCTCGTAGTCGTCCGGATGCAGTTCCATCGCCGAGAGCCGGTCCTGCGGCCGGAACAGCATGCGGACGAGTTTCGGTGATCCGGGATAATGGGTGAGGCCGCCGTCGGGATTGAGGTCGCGAACGGCTGCGAGATAGGGTTCGAGAATCGCGGCGATCGGAGCGGGGAGTTCAGCATCCAGCAATCGGCCGATGCCATCACGCCATTCGCCGGTCTTCTGCGCTTCTTCGCTCGAAAGGTCGTAGAGCCCGATGCCCGCATGCGTGTCGAGCACCCGAAACGCCTTGTCCTTTTGCTTGAGGTACGTGACGAGCCGCGCCAGCACCGCATGTTTCAGGACATCGGCGAAATTGCCTGCGTGATAGACGTGCCGGTAGTTCATGAGCGTTGCCGATGGCTCTGATCAATTGTTTCGATGGATTGGCGAATGGGGCTTTGAGCCCTTTGGCGGATGCCATATAGAAAAGCTATGAACGTTGCGACCCCCATCCAAGCAGAAAAATCGATCGGCTATTCGGTCTGTCCGCACGACTGTCCGTCAGCCTGCGCGCTTGAAGTCGATCTCACGGCCGAAGGCCAGATCGGTCGCCTGCGCGGGGCGGCCGGAAACAGCTACACAGCCGGCGTCATCTGCGCCAAGGTCGCGCGCTACGCCGAACGTATCTATCATCCCGGCCGGCTGATGGTGCCGCAGCGCCGCACCGGCGCCAAGGGCGAGGGACGCTGGCAGGAGATTTCCTGGGAAGCGGCGCTCGATGAGATCGCCGACCAGTTCGTCAAGGCCGAACAGAAGCACGGTGCGGAAGCGGTCTGGCCCTATTTCTACGCCGGCACGATGGGACAGGTCCAGCGTGACTCCATCGAGCGGTTGCGCCATGCCAAGCGTTATTCCGGCTTCTTCGGCTCGATCTGTACCAACATGGCCTGGACCGGCTTGACGATGGCGACCGGAGCCTTGCGCGGTCCCGACCCGCGCGAGATGGCCAAGGCCGACTGCGTCGTGATCTGGGGTACCAATGCGGTCGCGACGCAGGTCAACGTAATGACCCATGCGGTCAAGGCGCGCAAGGACCGCGGCGCGAAGATTGTCGTCATCGACGTTTACGAGAACCCGACCGTCAAGCAGGCCGATATGGGGCTCGTCCTGAAGCCGGGCACAGATGCTGCGCTCGCTTGCGCGGTCATGCACATCGCCTTCCGCGACGGTTATGCCGACCGCGCCTACATGGCGAGGTTCGCTGACGATCCGGCCGGTCTAGAAGCGCATCTCCAGACACGCGGCCCGGACTGGGCCTCCGCCATCACCGGTCTGTCGGTGGAGGAGATCGAAGCCTTCGCCAAGCTCGTCGGGACCACGCCCAAAACCTATTTCCGCCTGGGCTACGGCTTCACCCGCCAGCGTAACGGCTCCGTCGCCATCCATGCGGCCGCTTCGGTTGCCACGGTGCTCGGCTCCTGGAAGCACGAGGGAGGCGGCGCGTTCCACTCGAACAATGACATCTTCAAGCTGGACAAGCGTGAACTCCTCGGTTCCGCGTTCCACGATCCCGACGTGCGCATGCTCGACCAATCGCAGATCGGCCGTGTGCTGACCGGCGATGCCGAGGCGTTGCGCCATCGCGGTCCTGTGACCGCGCTCCTTATCCAGAATACCAACCCCGCCAATGTCGCACCCGAGCAGCGACTGGTGAAACAGGGCTTCCTGCGCGACGACCTCTTTGTTGCCGTGCATGAACAGTTCATGACCGATACTGCCCGGCTCGCGGACATCGTCCTGCCTGCCACCATGTTCCTTGAACACGACGATCTTTATCGCGGTGGTGGTCACCAGCATATTCTCATCGGTCCGAAGGTCGTTGAGCCGCCGCCGACCGTGCGCACCAATCTCTTCGTCATCGAGGAGTTGGCAAAGCGCCTCGGGGTATCCGACCACCCGGGCTTTGGGCTCACCGAACAGCAGCACATCGACCTACTGCTGTCTAATTACGGCATCGGTTACGAGCGGATGAAAGAGGAGAAGTGGCTCGATTGCCAGCCGGCTTTCGAGGAGGCGCATTTTCTCAACGGCTTCGGGCATCCCGACGGCAAGTTCCGCTTCAAGGCCGATTGGACCGGCACGCCGGCACCGAACCGGCCGCCGAAATCGATGGGCCCGCAAGGTCCGCACGGCAGGCTGCCGGAGTTTCCGGACCATGTCGATCTGATCGAAGTGGCCGACGAACGTCATCCATACCGACTGGCGACGTCCCCGGCGCGCTCGTTCCTGAATTCGACCTTCTCCGAAACGCCTTCTTCCAAACAGAAGGAGGGACGACCGGAGGTCATGATCCATGCCGAAGATGCAGTTGCGCTCGGCATTGCCGAGGGTGACGTCATCATGCTCGGCAACGACCGCGGCGAGGTCCGGCTGCATGCGAAGGTCGGCGGCGGGGCGCGTCGCGGCGTCGTCATCGCCGAAGGGATTTGGCCGAACGGCGCCCATCTCGACGGCGAGGGGATCAACGTCTTGACCGGCGCCGATGCCGTCGCGCCCTACGGCGGCGCGGCTTTCCACGATAACCGGGTCTGGGTGCGTCGCGCCTGAAGATCGGCCCGGCGAGCACGCCTCGTCGGGTGCTTCGGCCAGGTTCCCCTTTCGACAAGGATCTCTCATGACGGAACATGCCGACCCGCGCGTCCGGATCATTGACCGCAAAACCCTCTGGAAAGGCTTCCTCAGCCTCGAAGAGGTCACGCTCGAACAGGAAATGTCCAACGGTCAAACCGCCCGGCTGGTTCGTGAGATTCACGACCATGGTCGCGCTGCAACGATCCTTCTCTTCGATCCGGAGCGGCAGTCGGTGGTCCTCGTCAGGCAGCTTCGCATTCCCGTCTTCCTGCAGGGCGAGCCGGGATATCTAATCGAAGCGCCAGCTGGCCTTCTCGATGGCGAAGAGCCGGCAGTGGCGATTTGTCGCGAAGCGATGGAGGAGACCGGTTACAGCATTGAAAGTGCCACACATCTCTTCGACGCCTATATGACCCCGGGTTCGGTGACGGAACGAACGAGCTTCTTCTTCGGCCGCATCGATGCCTCGAAGAAAGTGGCTGCGGGCGGCGGGCTTGCGCATGAAGGCGAAGATATCGAGGTGCTGGAATTTCCTCTCGAAAAGGCTGTCGCCATGATCGGCACTGGTGAGATCTGCGACGCCAAAACGATTATGCTGCTGCAATGGGCCATGTTGAACCCTGCCGCGCTGGCTGTATAACTGGCCAGCATTACTATCTCACATTACCGATCTTTCACTTTTTGATCGGGAAGCGCTGCGTTAAAGCTTACGTGTCTTCTTCAACTGCACGGGCGAAACATGGCGTTCAGCTCTTCCCACGAGATTGAAGCTCAAGACCAGCAGGCCGACAGTGGGTGGAGGTCGTTTCTGAGGCGCAATCAGCGCTATCTTTCCGCCGTCGGTACGCTTCTTATCATCGCGCTCTTCGGAGCGGCCATCTTTCATCTGACCGCCGAGGTGCATTATGACGAAGTCGTCTCGGCACTGGCGGACACGAGTTGGAAGTCGGTCGCAGCCGCAATCCTGTTCACCGGCTTGAGCTTCCTCGCGCTCACCTTTTACGACGTCGCCGCCCTCGATTACATCAAGCGCAAGCTGCCTTACGCGGATGTAGCGCTCACGGCCGCCTGTGCCTATGCCGTCGGCAATACGGCCGGTTTCGGACCCTTGAGTGGCGGGGCTATCCGCTACCGGTCGTACTCCCGGCTCGGGCTGCAGCCGGAAGAGATAGCCCGCGTCGTTGCGTTCGTGACGCTCGCCTTCGGGCTTGGCCTTGCCACGGTCACTTGCCTCAGCTTGCTGACGGTCGGCGAATACGTCGCTCCGCTGACCGGGCTCGAACCGTTCTGGCTGCGCATGATCGCCATCGTTGTGCTCGGCGGCCTGTTGACCACCTTCATCCTGGCCGGAGAGGGCCGCGAAGTCAGCATCGCACGCTTTTCCCTGCGTCTGCCCGACTCCAGAACCGCCTCCCGCCAGTTCCTGGTAACAGCGCTCGATCTTGCGGCATCCGCAAGCGTTCTTTACGTCCTGTTGCCATCGGGGACGATCGGCTGGCCCGCCTTCCTGGCGGTCTATTCTTTTGCTGTCGGCATCGGCGTACTCAGCCATGTACCGGCGGGCCTCGGCGTCTTCGAGGCGGTGATGATCGCGACGCTCGGTCGGACAGCCGACGTCGATACGATCCTCGGCGCGCTGGTTCTCTACCGTCTCATCTATCACGTGCTGCCGCTGCTGATCGCGATTGTGGTGATCATTGGCGTGGAGGTTCGTCAGTTCGCCGGTCACCCTGCGGCTTCGAGCGTCCGCCGCATAGGCGGCCGGATGGCTCCACTGCTCCTCGCTACGCTGGCGCTCGTGCTCGCCATCATGCTGGTGCTATCGAGCGTGACGCCGACGCCCGGCGAGAACCTGGCGTTTCTTGAAAGCTATGTTCCGCTGCCGCTTGTCGAAGGCGCGCATTTCCTCGCGAGCCTGCTCGGCCTGGCACTGGTCATCGTCGCACGGGGACTGGCGCTGCGCCTCGACGGTGCCTGGTGGGCATCAGTGGTGATCGCGGCGGCTGCACTGCTGCTGTCGTTGCTGAAGGCGGTGGCGCTGGCGGAAGCGGGCATGCTCGCATTCTTCGTCGTCGGATTGCTTGCCAGCCGTCGGCTTTTTATTCGCCCCGCGTCGCTGTTCGGTCAGGCCCTGACGCCGCCGTGGCTCATGGCGATCGGCGTCATCTGCCTGGGCGCGTTCGTCGTCCTGCTCTTCGTTTATCGCGATATCGAGTATAGCCATGAGCTCTGGTGGCAGTTCGAGTTTTCCGCCGAGGCGCCGCGCGGGCTTCGCGCCTTCCTGGGGGTGACGATCGGTGCGAGTACCATCGCCATCTGGAGCCTGATGCGTCCGGCCACGACCACGGTGGAGCCGGCATCGGAGGAGGCGTTGGAGCGGGCGATCGCCATTGTCGATGCCCAGGATATGTCGGACGCCAACCTCGTGCGGATGGGCGACAAGAGCGTCATGTTCTCTCCCGATGGCAGCGCCTTCATCATGTACGGTCGGCGGGCGCGTTCCTGGATCGCTCTCTTCGATCCCGTCGGTCCCCTGGAAGCTTGGCCGGATCTTATCTGGCAATTCATGGAGACCGCCCGGGCCAACGGTTGCAGGGCGGTCTTCTACCAGGTTTCGCCGCTGGGGCTCGCCTACTACGCCGACGCCGGTCTACGGGCGTTTCGATTGGGCGAGCTTGCCGAGGTCGATCTGACGCGGTTCGAGTTGAAGGGCGGAAAATGGGCAAACCTGCGCCAGCAGGTCAGCCGTGGCCAACGCGACGGGCTGGAATTTGCGATAGTTGAGCCCGGGGCCGTGCCGGCAATCCTGCCGGAGCTCGCGGCTATTTCGGATGCGTGGCTCGCACATCACAGCGCACGGGAGAAGGGTTTTTCCCTCGGAGCCTTCGATCCCCAATACCTTACAGCTCAGCCGGTTGCTGTCCTCAAATGCGGCGGACGCATCGTTGCCTTTGCCAACATCCTCAAGACTGCGACCAAAGCGGAGGGCTCGATCGACCTGATGCGCTTCTCGCCCGACGCGCCCAAGGGTTCAATGGACTTCCTGTTCGTGCAACTGATGGAATACCTCAAGGCGCAAGGTTACCGGCGCTTCAATCTCGGCATGGCGCCGCTTTCCGGCATGTCTTCCCGGCAGATAGCGCCCGTCTGGGATCGAGCCGGCCGAGCATTTTTCGAACACGGCGAACGCTTCTACAACTTCAAGGGCCTGCGCGCCTTCAAGTCCAAGTTCCACCCACGTTGGCAACCGCGCTACCTTGTGGCTAGCGGCGGGCTCAATCCGATCCTCGCTTTGATGGACGCGACGTTCCTCATCGGCGGCGGTCTCAAGGGAGTGATAAGGAAATGACCGGCATGCGGAAGATCTGGAAGGCCGCCCTTTCCGCGGCACTGATTGCGGGTGCCTCGTTGCATGCGTGGGCCGACGGTGCGCCGCAGTTCGACACCGGCATGATCCCGTCGCCGCATATCCTTTTCCCCAAGGAGCAGGCTTCCGCGGTTGTCGTGCTCCTTTCGGATGTGGCCGGGTGGACGACGAAGGAAGACGGGGTTGCGCGTGCGCTTGCAGACGAAAAGGCGCTCGTCATCGGCATCGACCTCAAGGCCTATCTCGCTTCGCTTGCGAAGGATGACGGCGACTGCATCTACACGGTCTCGGATATCGAATCGCTGAGCCAGCAGGTCCAGCGCGCTGCCAAGAGCAATGCCTATCGGCCTCCGATCGTCGCGGGTGTTGGCGCCGGCGGGGCGATGGCGCTGGCGATCGCCGCGCAGTCCCCGGCTGCGACCATCGGTCAGACGCTTGCGGTCGATCCCGAAGAGGGCATCGCACTGACGAAGCAGCTCTGTACACCTGCCGAGAAGGTTCGAAAGGGCGACCGCATGGTCTATGGCTTGACCGACGGGTCGCTGCCCGATCCCGTCACCGTTACGTTTTCTCCCGCTGCCTCCGCTGCGGGGAAGGATCACGTGACGGCACTTGCCGCCAAACATCCGGAGATCGAAAAGCGCGATAGCGGGGATGATGCCTATACGGCGCTTTCGGATGCGCTGTCCGGGTCGCTCGCCGAGGGCGGCGAGACGGAAAACCCTTTCGGCCTTCCGCTGACGATCCTCGATGCGAAGCCCACACGTGACACGATGGCCGTGATCTATTCGGGAGACGGCGGCTGGCGCGACATCGACAAGGAGGTCGGCAATGTCCTGCAGCGAGAGGGCGTTCCGGTCGTCGGAGTGGATTCGCTGCGTTATTTCTGGTCCGAACGCCAGCCGCAAGCGACCGCCGATGATCTTGCGCGGATCATCACCTATTATCGAAAGCGATGGAGTGTCCGAAACGTCCTGCTGATCGGCTATTCCTTCGGTGCCGACATCCTGCCGCGCACCTACAACCTGCTCCCGCCAGCGGATCGTGCGCGCGTGCGCCAGCTCACGCTCATGGCGCTCTCGCATCATGCCGACTACAAGATCTCGGTTCTCGGCTGGCTGGGTGCAGAGGGCGAGGGAGGTGACCCGGCCGATGACGTCAAGGCAATCGATCCGTCGCTCGTCCAATGTATCTACGGTACGGAGGAGGACGATGACGCTTGCCCGGGTCTGAAATCTTCGGGCGTGGACGTAGTCGCCATCGAGGGTGGCCACCATTTCGACGAGGACTATCCCGCCTTGACTCGCCGCGTACTCGACGCGCTCGACCGCCGCCTTGCGTCAGCGAGGTGACGCGCAACGACCTCAGATTGCGGGAGAAACGAGGATGCCCGATGCCTCACCGACGGCATGGCTTGCAGCCCTCCCGTCTTTCATTTCGATCTTGCCCTCGGCAACGAGCCGGAGCGCCATCGGGTAGGTCTTGTGTTCAACCGTCAGAACGCGCGCGGCAAGCGTTTCCGCCGTGTCGCCGGCTAGAACCGGAACCGCGGCCTGGGCGATGATCGGGCCGTCGTCCATGCCTTCGGTGACAAAATGAACCGTGCAGCCGGCGAGCCTCATGCCGGCATCGATCGCCCGCTGATGGGTGTGGAGCCCGGGAAATAGAGGCAGAAGCGACGGATGAATATTGAGGATGCGGCCTTCATGACGCTGGATGAATGCTGCCGACAGCAGCCGCATGTAGCCGGCAAGGCAGATGACGTCCGGCCGAAGCCGGTCCAATTCCGCGAGGATCGCCGCTTCGTGCGCTTCCTTGCTGTCGAAATCCTTTCGGACGAACGAAAAGGTCGGGATGCCGAGGGCGGCCGCCTTGGCCAGGCCACCGGCTTCCGCCTTGTCAGCAATCACGGCAACGACTTCGGCGGGGAAGTCCGGCTCCGCTGCTGCCTTCGCCAGCGAAAGCATGTTCGAGCCGCCGCCGGAAATGAAGACGACGACCCGTTTCTTAGCCGTAGTCGCGCTCATAGAGAGAGGCTGCCCTTGTAAATCGTGCCCGCGGCGCCCTCGGCACGCGCGACCATGCGGCCGAGGGTGAAGACCGTCTCGCCTTCGCCAGTGAGTATTGTCGCGACCTTTTCAGCCTCGGTCGCCGGAACGACGGCGATCATGCCGACGCCGCAGTTGAAGGTGCGCAGCATTTCGTTGGCGGCGACCCCGCCGGTCTTGGCAAGCCAGGAGAAGACCGCCGGCGGCTTGATTGCGTCGAGGTCGATCTCGGCGGCAAGATGCTTCGGCAGTACGCGCGGAATGTTTTCGGGAAATCCGCCGCCGGTGATGTGCGCGAGCGCCTTGATCGCGCTCGTCTCACGGATCGCTTTCAGCAACGGCTTCACGTAGATGCGCGTCGGCGTCAGCAGAAGATCGGCAAGGGTGCCGTCGCCGAACGGGGCGGGCGCGTCCCAGGCCAGCCCCGAGAGCGAGACGATCTTGCGGACCAGCGAGTAGCCGTTCGAGTGTACGCCGGACGATGCGAGCCCGAGGATGACGTCACCTTCGGCAATGTCGCCCGCCGGCAGCAGCTGACCGCGCTCGGCCGCGCCGACGGCAAAGCCGGCGAGGTCGTAGTCGCCGCCGGAATACATGCCCGGCATCTCGGCCGTCTCCCCGCCGATCAAAGCGCAGCCCGCATCGCGGCAGCCGGCGGCGATGCCGGCAACGATCGCCGCACCCTGGTCCGGGTCGAGCTTGCCCGTCGCAAAATAGTCGAGGAAGAACAGCGGTTCCGCCCCCTGCACGACGAGATCGTTGACGCACATGGCGACGAGATCGATGCCGACTGTGTCGTGCTTGTTCGCGTCGATGGCGATCTTGAGCTTGGTGCCGACGCCGTCGTTCGCGGCAACCAGGACCGGATCGGTGAAACCGGCGGCCTTGAGATCGAAGAGACCGCCGAAACCACCGATCTCTCCATCGGCGCCCGGGCGTCGCGTGGAGCGCACATGGGGTTTGATCTTCTCCACCATCAGGTTGCCGGCATCGATGTCGACGCCCGCGTCGCTATAGGTGAGACCATTCTTGCCCGACTGGCTCATGCTCGTTCTCCAAGGCTCGCCGTATTTTGCGGATGCGATTGGCACGGCGGGGCAAGGAGTGCAAGCCAACTGCCAACGCTTGACGGCTTTTTTTGCCATTTTACCCGCATCTCACCGCGTTTCGACCGGCGAGGGGCCGATTTGCCTCCGCATCAAAGGCGGCGGGCTTGACCAGCGTGCGCACCGCGCCCTATCTCGTCCAAATGGATGAAACGCAAGGCGCTTGCGCCGGACGCGGGACGGGGAGCGCAATGGGCAGTCAGGTCAGCGGTGTGAGTCTCAAGCGCCAGATCGTCTTCTGGCTGCTGGTGCTCGGCGGCTTCATTGCCTTCCTGACGCTCTTCAGTTCGATCCTGCTGCCGTTTCTCGCCGGTATGGCGCTCGCCTATTTCCTCGATCCCGTCGCCGACCGGCTGCAGCGTTTGGGCCTTAGCCGGCTGATGGCGACGATCGTCATCCTTGTTGCCTTCGTCGTCGTGCTGGCGCTTTCGCTGATGATCATCATCCCGTTGATCTTCACGCAAGCGGCCGACTTCGTCCAGAGGATGCCCGGCTATATCGCCAGCCTTCAGGCCTTCCTCACCGATAGCCAAACGACGCTGCTCCCGGACTGGCTTGCGGACCAGATGGTGGCGATCAAGCAGAATTCGGCCAAGCTGCTCGAACAGGGCGCAAGTTTCCTCGGCACGCTGTTCCAGCAATTGTGGAACTCCGGCATGGCACTGCTGGACATTCTTTCGCTCTTTATCATCACGCCAGTGGTGGCCTTCTATCTGTTGCTCGACTGGGACCGCATGGTCGATAAAGTCGACAGCTGGGTGCCGCGCGATTATGTCGATATCGTCCGCCAGATCGCCCGCGAGATGAACACGACCATCGCCGGCTTCGTGCGCGGCCAGGGTTCGCTGTGCATTATTCTCGGCCTCTACTACGCCATCGGCCTGTCGCTCGTCGGCCTCAATTTCGGGCTGCTGATCGGCCTTTTCGCCGGCATGATCAGCTTCATCCCCTATGTCGGCTCGATGGTAGGGCTGGTGCTGGCCGTTGGCGTGGCGCTGGTCCAGTTCTGGCCGAATTACATTACGATCCTGCTCGTCTTGGCTGTGTTCTTCAGCGGCCAGTTCCTTGAGGGCAACATTCTGCAGCCGAAGCTGGTCGGCAAGAGCGTCGGTCTGCACCCCGTCTGGCTGATGTTCGCGCTGCTCGCTTTCGGTGCGCTCTTCGGCTTCGTCGGCCTTCTCGTCGCGGTCCCCGCCGCCGCCGCGATCGGCGTCCTTGTCCGTTTCGGCATACAGCGGTACCTTGATAGTGATCTCTATCACGGGCATAGGACAGCCGCGGAGAAGCAGCCGGAAGGCCAGGAGCCCCGCTGAGCCGCGCCATTGTCCAGAGTACAGCATGACAAGACGTCCGTCCGAACAACTGCCGCTCGCTTTCGGCCATGATCCGGCCACCGGTCGCGAGGATCTGCTCGTCTCCGACCGGCTGAGCGCTGCCATCGCCATCGTAGACCATTGGCCCGAGTGGCCATCACCTGTCGTCATCATCGGCGGACCGGTTGGCTCCGGGAAGTCGCACCTTGCCAGCATCTGGCGGGAGAGGGCGGGAGCCGAGACGATCCATCCCGTCGTCGGTTCGGATGCCGCCGACATCGCTGCGAAAAGACCGGTTCTCTTCGAGGATGCTGATCGTCAGGGCTTCGACGACACGGCGCTCTTCCATGTCATCAACAGTGTGCGCCAGCACGGCACTGCCCTGCTGATGACATCGCGCCTGTGGCCGATGTCATGGCCGGTGACGCTTCCGGATCTGCGCTCGCGCCTGAAGGCCGCTACGGTCGTCGAAATCGGTGAGCCGGACGACGAGCTGCTGACGCAGGTGCTCGTGAAGCTCTTCGCCGACCGCCAGCTCTTCATCGACGAGCGTCTCGTCGGTTATATCGTGGCGCGCATGGAGCGTTCGCTGGAGGCAGCCCAGACGATCGTCGAGCGACTGGACCGCCTGGCTCTTGCCCGCGGCACGCGGCTGACACGCACCCTGGCGGCGGAAGTGCTGGCAGAGCTTGGAAATCCCCACCTGCCCGATTGACTGTCACAGTTCCGTCGTCAAAGTGGGATAGCTCGTGCGTTTGGAGTAATGGGGTCTGATGGGCATGGATAAGGCGACGTCTGCAATCATCGAACAGGAGACGTCTGCGGAGCAGATAGACCTGCTGACGAGCCCCGAGCGCTTCATCAATCGCGAATTCTCCTGGCTTCAGTTCAACCGCCGCGTCCTCGAAGAAACGCTGAACACGGCGCATCCTTTGCTGGAGCGTGTCCGCTTCCTGTCGATTTCCGCCGCCAACCTCGACGAATTCTTCATGGTCCGCGTCGCAGGTATTGAAGGCCAGGTGCGTCAGGGCATTGCGCTTCGCAGCCCCGATGGCAAGACACCGGCCGAACAGCTCGACGACATCCTCAAGGAAATAGACAACCTGCAGATGGAGCAGCAGGCGTCGCTCGCCGTGCTGCAGCAATATCTCGCGAAGGAAGACATCCTCATCGTCCGGCCCGCCTCCTTGTCCGCTCAGGACCGGAGCTGGCTCGCCAACGAATTCGACCAGTCGATCTTCCCGGTTCTGACGCCGCTGTCGATCGATCCGGCGCATCCTTTCCCGTTCATCCCCAATCTCGGCTTTTCGATCGGGCTGCAACTGGTCAGCAAGACGGGCCGCGAGCCGATGACGGCGCTGTTGCGCCTTCCGGTGGCGCTCGACCGGTTTATCCGCCTGCCGGATGTGAAGAACGTCATCCGTTACATCACGCTCGAGGACGTGGTCAGCCAGTTCATCGACCGCCTCTTCCCAGGCTACGAGGTGCAGGGTTCGGGAACCTTCCGCATCATTCGCGACAGCGATATCGAAGTCGAGGAAGAAGCGGAAGACCTCGTCCGCTTCTTCGAGACCGCCCTCAAGCGCCGCCGTCGCGGTTCGGTCATCCGCATCGAGACGGATTCGGAAATGCCGGCATCACTGCGCCAGTTCGTGGTGCAGGAGCTCGGGGTTCCGGATAACCGCATCGCGGTGCTTCCAGGCCTTCTCGCCCTCAACACGCTTTCGGAAATCACCAAGGCGCCGCGCGAGGACCTGCGCTTCGAACCTTACAATCCGCGCTTCCCTGAGCGCGTGCGCGAGCATGCCGGCGATTGCCTGGCGGCAATCCGCGAAAAGGACATGGTCGTCCATCACCCGTACGAATCATTCGATGTCGTCGTGCAGTTCCTGCTGCAGGCGGCGCGCGATCCGGATGTGCTGGCGATCAAGCAGACGCTCTACCGCACCTCGAACGACAGCCCGATCGTGCGTGCCCTGATCGACGCCGCCGACGCCGGCAAGTCGGTGACGGCGCTTGTCGAGCTCAAGGCGCGATTCGACGAAGAAGCGAATATCCGCTGGGCGCGTGACCTTGAGCGTGCGGGTGTCCAGGTCGTCTTCGGGTTCATCGAGCTCAAAACGCACGCCAAGATGTCGATGGTCGTTCGCCGTGAGGAAGGCAAGCTCAGGACCTATTGCCACCTCGGCACCGGCAACTATCACCCGGTCACCGCGAAGATCTACACCGACCTGTCGTTCTTCACCTGCAATCCGGTGATCGCTCACGACATGGCGAACATCTTCAACTTCATCACTGGCTATGGCGAACCGGAAGCGGGCATGAAGCTGGCGGTCTCGCCGCACACGCTGCGCCCGCGGATTCTCAAGCATATCGAGGAAGAGATCGGGCATGCGGCAGCGGGCCGTCCTGCCGCGATCTGGATGAAGATGAATTCGCTTGTCGATCCGGAAATCATCGACGCCCTCTATGGGGCCAGCCGCGCCGGCGTCGAAATCGACCTCGTCGTGCGTGGGATCTGCTGCCTGCGTCCGCAGGTGCCCGGCCTCTCCGACAATATCCGTGTCAAATCGATCGTCGGTCGCTTCCTTGAGCATTCGCGCATATTCTGCTTCGGAAACGGTCATGGCCTTCCGTCCGAAAATGCACTTGTCTATATCGGCTCGGCGGATATGATGCCGCGCAATCTGGATCGGCGGGTCGAGACGCTAGTGCCTCTCATCAACCGGACTGTGCACGAACAGGTTCTTTCGCAGATCATGCTGGGCAATCTCATCGACAACCAGCAGAGCTACGAGATTCTTCCGGACGGCACGTCACGCCGCATGGAAGTCGGCAAGGATGCCGAGCCGTTCAATGCGCAGCATTATTTCATGACCAACCCCAGCCTCTCGGGCCGGGGCGAGGCTCTGAAATCCAGTGCACCAAAGCTGATTGCCGGCTGGAAAAGCGGTTGGCACAAGTAAACTGGAATTGCATGGTAGAATCTGAAGCGCAGGGGCGTCTGCCCGGCATCCGCCCGGTGTCCGTCGTGGATATCGGTTCCAACTCTATTCGACTTGTCGTCTACGAAGGGCTCAGCCGCTCGCCGGCGGTGCTTTTCAACGAGAAGGTGATGTGTGGCCTCGGCAAGGGGATTGATGCGACCGGCCGGATGGCGGAGGAGAACGTCGAACGGGCGCTGAAGGCGCTTCAGCGCTTTCGGGCGCTGTCCGATCAGGCGCGCGCCACGACGATGTATGCGCTGGCGACGGCCGCCGCGCGCGAAGCCTCCAACGGTCCGGCTTTCATCGAAAAGGCGGAGGCCATCCTCGGGTGCAAGGTTCGCATTCTGACGGGCGAGCAGGAAGCCCATTACTCCGCCATGGGCATCGTCAGCGGCTATCATGATCCTGACGGGATTGTCGGCGACCTTGGCGGTGGTTCCCTCGAGCTCATCGACGTCGAGGGCAAGCGCATCGGCAAAGGCATCACGCTACCTCTCGGCGGCATCCGTCTCTCCGAGCACAGCAACGGCTCGCTGCCGAAGGCGCGGACCTGGGTTCGCAAGTTCATGAAAGAAGCGGCCGTGCTGAAGGGCGGCACGGGACGCACGTTCTATGCCGTCGGCGGCACATGGCGGTCGATCGCCAAGCTTCATATGGAAGCACGCAACTACCCGCTGCATATGATGCAGGGCTATGAGATTTCCTATGGCGAGGCGATGTCTCTGCTGCCCGAGGTGATCGAGCCGAAGAACATCAAACCCTCCGCCTACGCGACAATCTCCAAGAGCCGCCGCAGCCTGTTGCCCTTCGGGGCGGTCACGATGCAGGAAGTCCTCTCGATCATGAAACCGGGGCGGATCTCGTTCTCAGCGCTCGGCGTTCGCGAAGGGTATCTTTTCTCGCTGCTTTCCGAAGCGGAGCGTGTGCTGGACCCGTTGTTGACGGCCGCCGACGAGATCGCGATCCTGCGCGCCCGCTCACCCGAGCACGCCCGTGAACTCGCGGAGTGGACCGGGCGCATGGTGCCGCACTTCGGTGTGGAGGAGACGGAAGAGGAGAGCCGATACCGCCAGGCGGCCTGCCTGCTCGCCGACATCAGCTGGAGGGCCCATCCGGACTATCGGGGTCTGCAGGCGCTCAACATTATCGCGCACTCGTCCTTTTCCGGTATCACGCATGCCGGCCGGGCCTATATCGCCCTTGCGAACTATTACCGCTTCGAAGGCCTCAACGACGACGGTGCCACCGAGGCCCTCGCGGGCATCACGACGCCGCGCCTGCTTGAGCTGGCCAAACTTTTGGGCGGCCTGCTGCGTGTCGCCTACCTTTTCTCGGCTTCGATGCCGGGCGTCACGCACCATCTCGGCTTGCGGTCATCGCCCCGTCCGGACGTCGATCTCGAATTCATCGTGCCGGCGGCCTATTCCGGATTCGATGGCGAACGGCTGGATGGCCGTCTTCAGCAGCTCGGCAAGCTGACGGGCAAGCGGCTGGCCTTCCATTTCGAGAGCTGATCGGGATTACGCAGGTACGCTGCGAAGAGGCGGCTGCGCGCTGAGCGCGCAGCCGCCTTTTTATCATTCGGCCTTCAGGAAGTCGCCGACCTCGAGCAACACGAACTCATTGTCGTCCGCCTTATCGATGGCGCGGCCGGCGGAGAAGGGCAAGTTGTTGTCGTTGCCGACGATGATATGCGTGTCGTCGACGCGATCGACGTTCTCGATGGTGACGAAAGGCATGTCGTAGTAGCCGTCACCACCGCCCTGACGCTTTCTGCCTTCCGGATCTGCGATCTTGAGAAGATCGATGTAACCGATCTTGCGCACGGCCTTGCCGGCATTTTCGTCGCTCATCTCGATCTTGTAGATGCGCTTGAGCTTGGAGCCCACGGCGAAGCAGTCAGGCTTCGGATCCTTCGGGTCTGCGCAAGCCTTGTCGACCGTGCCGGCCCCGTTGTCGCGCTCGATGACCAGCGCGGTCTTCTCGTCGAGCATGTTGAAGTCGCCGATTGCCTCGCCGCCTTCGGAGAGCGGATAGAGCCAGCTGCGGCCGGTCCAGGCTTTGCTCGCGACATCGAGTTCGATGATTCTGAGCGCCGGTCGACCGTCGGCCTGCTCGACCGTTTCATTGTCGGTCCAGATCGGCCCTTCAAGCAGGCCGTAGAGCTTGCTGCCGTCCTTGGACATCGCCATGCCCTCATAGCCGCCGGAACGCTTCAGGTTGAAGGCCGGCGTTTTCTTGGAAGGGTCCGCTTGCAGCGTCAGTGTGGGGTTGTCGGGAGACATCACCGGCTTGCCGTCGACGGCGGTCGGAATGACATCGGTCAGTTTGCCGGCCGTATCGAATTTCAGGATGTAGGGGCCGAACTCTTCACCGACCCAGAAGCCGTCGGCGACTGGCTGGATCGATTCCACGTCGAAATCGGCGCCGGTGAGATAACGGTTGGCCGAGCCTTCCATGACTATCGGGAAGGGCGCTTTGCGATCGGGATCGGACAGGAAGACGGTTTGCAGCGCTTCGACCTTGCCGGCATCCCAGTCGATCTTGAGATGATGCAGCATCAACATCGCGTCGGTCGAGTTCAGCTTGTTGCCGAACCCATTGTCGGAAAGGCTCCAGAAGGTCCCGTCCGGCATCGCCTTGATGCCGGAAAAGCCCTGCATCGGCTGGCCATTGAACGGCAGCGACACGCCGGTCGGCCGCACGCCATCCGTTCCCGGCACGCTGGCGAGTTCCACGGCACGCTTCCGGTCGGCGGTCGAGAATTTCCCCGAGGTCTTGAGATAGTCAGCCGCATCAGCCGGTGCCGCGATGATCGTGTTGGCGGGCAGGATCGCATGTGCCTTCAGCGTCGCCGGAAAGACCTTCTCTTCGGCAGCGGCCGTCGTTGTCATCACAAGGGCCAGTGCGGCGGAGGCTAAAAATGCTTTCGTCATGAAGTTCACCTTGGGTTGGAGATCTGAGACCGGTCCCCGATAGGCGCGTTTGATGACGGCTGATTGATGCTTGTTTTACAGCCTCGTGAAGCTTTGGTGACACTCGATAGCTTGCTCGAACGTTCAAGATCTGCAGTCACTTCGGGCGGTAACGTTGGCGGGAAAAATGCGGAGATAGAGCGGTTACTATGTTCGAGACGAAGTTTGCAATCGTCCTGCGGGACGACCTCGCCATGTGGCAGAAGCTGAACGTCACAGCCTTCCTTGCCACCGGTATAATCGGGCAGAAGCCGGGGATTATCGGGGAGGCGTATCGTGATGCCGCCGGCAATCTTTACAACGCGCTAAGCATCCAGCCGATCATCGTCCTGTCGGCAGGCGGCGCCACGCTCGGCGATATCCAGCGGCGGGCTTTGGCGAAGGATGTTCGCACGTCCATCTACATCGACGAAATGTTCTCGACCGGTCATGACGCCGCCAACCGGGAAGTCTTTTCCAAATCGGCGCCCGACAATGCCCGGGTCGCGGGGATCGCGATCCACGCGGAGAAGAAGCTCGTCGACAAGATCACAAAGGGGGCAAAGCTGCACGGCTAGAATCGGCCACAGGCTTCGACCTACCTTGAGAGAGGCCGGCGGCGCGAAGGGAGGATACGCCAAGCTTCTGGCCGCGGCCCTTGATCTCATGTTCGCCGAGATCCTCGCTTCTGACCGAGGCCGGCAGGCGCATGCGCCGCAAGAGATCCGCGGAAATCAGGATCTGCCGATCGAGCGTTCGGCAAAGACCTTCGAGGCGCGCCGTGGTGTTCACCGTGTCGCCGAAATAGGTGATCTTGTGCCTGTCGACCCCGATTTCGGCCGCAACGATTGTTCCGCCGTGCAATGCGGCGCGAAGGCGAGGGACCTCGCCGTAGTCCTTGCGCCAGCGGTGGGCATCCGCCTCGATCCGGTCGAGAATATCGAAGGCGCAGCGGATGCAGGCGGCGTCGGCGATGGCACGATCGAAAGGCCAGGTAATGACCGCCGCGTCGCCGACATAGTCATCGATTGAACCGCCGTAGCGCAGCACCGGATCGGCCATGGTTGCGAACAGTCTTCCGAGGTATTCCTGGGTGCGCAGATCGCCGAAACGCTCGGCGAATGAGGTGGAGCCTGCGAGGTCGACAAAGAGGAACACACGCTCCTCTTGCACCGGCTTGCGGTAGCGCCCGGTCAGCAAGCTGAGGAATACGTCGCGGCCAAGCAGTTCGCGCACTCTCAGGACAAAGATGATCGGGCCGGAGATTGCCAGTGCGATGAGGAGTACGTTCAGCGAGGGCATCATCTCGCCGGGATGGCCCACTAGGCGCAGAAGAGACCCTGCGATCGCAAAGCCGGCATAGACGAGCGCAACATACACGGCAATGGAAGATAGCAGAAAGCCCGGTGTCGAAAGGCTGTGAATCTTTCTGTAGAGGCGCCGGAATATGATACGCCGTTCGAAGGCGAGGATCGGCATGCAGATGAACAGCGCATAGATTGCGCCGATCAGTCCGCCATCGCCGTAGACCACCCAGGCATAGGCCACGCCACTGCCCGCGACGACGAGCAGCAACAGGATGAACTCAAGCGTGGAAAATCTCCAGCGCATGCGCGGAAGCCTCGGAACCGGAAAACATAAAAGGACGATTGTGGATCGGGCGGCGATCCGCAATGCATTGAGACGGCTCATCCGACGCCGTTCGGGCCGGATCAGCTCTCTCGATGCGTCCTCGCTATTGCTGGATTCAGGCGGAAAGTTGTTTTCTCACCTGCGGCATTTCAACCGCCTATTTCCATCGCCTCAATCCGCTTGCCGACGAAGCGCAGGGCGACTTCACCGTTGATGAGCTTCAGGGCCATTTCACCAAAAAGCTCCCGCCGCCAGCCCTTGAGCGCGTCCACATCGGCCTTCTCGCCTTCGGCGGCGATCCTGTCGAGGTCCTCGCTGTTGGCAATGATCTTGGCGGCGACGCCTTCCTTTTCAGCGATGAGCTTCAACAGCACCTTCAGCATTTCGCCGGCCGCCGCAGCACCCTCGGGCGCGTGGTTCTGCCGCGGCAGGCGCGGCAGGTCCGGCTTCGGAATGCCAAGCGCCTCGTTCACGGCCTCGACGACGGCCGTGCCTGCGCTCGAACGTTCCCACCCCTTGGGGATGGTCCTGAGCCGACCCAGCGCTTCGGCGTCCTTGGGCTGCTGCTGGGCGATCTCGTAGATCGCGTCATCCTTGAGTATCCGCCCGCGCGGAACATTGCGCGTGCGAGCCTCACGCTCACGCCAGGCCGCTACCTTCTGCAGGACCGCGAGCTCCATCGGCTTCTTGATGCGCATCTTCAGCCGCTGCCAGGCGTTGTCCGGGTGCAGGTCATAGGTTTCCCGGCTTTCCAGGATCGCCATTTCTTCGGCCAGCCAGGACGAACGACCCTCACGGGCGAGTTCCGCTGTCAGATACTGGTAGATCTCCCTGAGATGCGTGACGTCGGCGAGCGCGTAGTCGAGCTGCTTGTCCGTGAGCGGTCGGCGGCTCCAATCGGTAAAGCGCGAAGACTTGTCGATCTGCTCGTTCTTGATGCGATTGACCAACTGATCGTAGGAAACGCTGTCGCCGAAGCCGCAGACCATCGCCGCGACCTGCGTGTCGAACAGCGGATGCGGGATAAGGTTGCCGAGATGATGGATGATCTCGATGTCCTGGCGCGCGGCGTGAAAAACCTTGACGACCTCCGGGTTGCCCATCAGCGCAAAGAACGGCGCGAGGTCGATGCCGGGCGCCATCGGGTCCACGATGACGGCCAGATCGGGGCTCGCCATCTGGATCAGGCAGAGCTCCGGCCAGAACGTCGTTTCACGCAGGAATTCGGTGTCGATCGTAATATAGCTTGATTGGGCCAACCGTTTGCAGGCGGCCTCTAGATCTACTGTGGTTTGGATCATCGGGTTTTTAATCACTGTGGCAAAAATGCGGCTTGCCCTTCCGTGTATCGTTTCGCGGCTGCTGTCACAATCGAAATTGTCAGACCACCTTGAAATAACCGGTCATCCCGGTCTTTTGATGTTCGATGATGTGGCAGTGAATTACCCAGTCGCCAGGGTTGTCCGCAACCAGCGCGACTTCCGCCTGTTCGTCCGGCAGGAGAAGGATGGTGTCGGTCGGCGGCGGCAGAAAGCTCCGTTTGTTGGAGTTCAGAATGCGGAAGCTCAGCCCGTGCAGGTGGATCGGGTGCGCGTGCGGCGTGCGATTGGAGATCTGTAGCACGTAGCTCTTGCCGAGTTTCAATTCCTCGATCGGCGCGATCGGATCCGGCGTATCTCCAGGCCACGGAACCTTGTTGATCGCCCAGAATGTGTAGCCGAGCGAACCGCAGATCGAGGGCGCTGCCTTGTGCTCGGCCGTTGCAGTCAGTTCGATTGGAATCCGTTTGGCGGCGGAGAGGTCAGCTTCCGCGATCGGATTGGGGGGTAGGGGAGCGATGTCGCGCAGGTCGCGTTTCAGCGAGGCTCCCACCGACCTGAACGTCGCGATGGTCCAGGGCTGCGAGCCGCGGTCGTTGCCGAGCTTTGCTGTCTGGCCTTCACTCTCCGGCATCCGGACGACGATATCCATGCGCTGCCCGGGGCCCACGTCGAGGCGATCGAGCGCGAAGGGGGCCTCGACCGGATTGCCATCCAGGGCAACTACCTTCGCCGCCGCGCCCTCGAGCGCCACCGTGTAGATGCGCGTTACGTCAGTGGCGACAATCCTCAGGCGCACCAGGCTGCCGGCGGGCGCCTCGTACACGGGTTCGCGCTGCCAGTTCGTCGTCCTGACCGTGCCATAGGTGCCGCCCCGGGCCGCATCGCGGGGTTTGAACGGGTCGATGAACTTGCCGCCCGCCCCGAGCCGCCAATCGCGGAGGTTAAGGACGATTTCGGCGTCGAAGGCCGGGTCCTCGGGATTCTCGACGACGATCACGCCCGCAAGCCCTCGGCCGATCTGCGTCAGCGTGTTGCAATGCGGGTGGTACCAGAAAGTGCCGGCATCGGGTGGCGTGAAGACATAATCGAAGCTGTCGCCGGGATAGACATAAGGCTGCGTTATCTCCGGCACGCCGTCCATCGCGTTGGCGATCCGCAAGCCGTGCCAATGGACCGTGGTCGGTTCGTCTAGCCTGTTCATCAGTCTTGCCGCATAGGCCTCGCCTTTGCGCATTCGCAAGACCGGAGGCACGCTCGTGTGTGGAGCATCGCCGAGGCCGTAGGTCATGACCTTGGGCGTCACGCCATCGGCCGCGATCCTGGCGTCCGCGAATTGTGCCGCCAGGACTTGCGGAGCGGGAGAGGCGCCAGCCCGAGCGGCAACGCCGGCGCCCAGCGCGAAAGCGCCTCCAAGCGCGGCCGAGCCCTGGAGAAACGTTCGGCGGTTCAACAACGGCATCATGACGTCCCGTGGTGAGGATAAGCGATCGGGCCGTTTCTAAACCTGATTTTCATAATCAGCAATTCGCCCTGCCGGTCATCTTGCCGCAGAGGCCTGTCACGCGTCCTCTCGCTGGCCGCCGGCAAGCTTATTGAAGAAGGACGAGGTGCGCAGGAGATTGCGAAACGGCATGGCGCGCTCTTCCGTCGGCACGGCCCCACGCGCCGTCATGCGCCGGAGCGTGTAGAGCATGAACAAGGCGAGGATCACCGCGGTATAGATGAAGAGCGCCTGCGGTCCGTAGAGGTCGAGCATGAAGGAGGCGAAGAGTGGGCCGATGATCGCGCCGAGCGACCAGAAGAACAGCATGCCGGCGGAGACGAGCGCATGCTGCCCGTCGGCCGCGTGATCGTTGGCATGTGCCGAACAGAGCGAATAGAGCGGCATCGCGAAGGCGCCGAAGGCGAAGATACCCGCAAAATTCAGCCACTCGTCGCTGCCTGCGCCGAAGGCGAGGAACAGCCCGGCTAGAAGCGAACCGAGCGTCGCGATCAGGATGATCAGCCGCCGGTCGATCTGGTCTGAATAGTGCCCGAGCGGATATTGCAGCACCACGCCGCCGATGATGCCCGCACTCATGAAGGTCGCGATCGCGGTGACAGAGAGGCCGATGCCCTGCGCATAGATCGGCCCGAGCGAGCGAAAGGCCGCGTTGGTAAGGCCGACGACGATGCAGCCGACCGTCGCAAGCGGCGAGATGTTCCACAGCGCCTTGACGTCGAACCGGATCGCTTCCGGGGCTACGGGGCTTGACCGGTCGGCAAAGGAAATCGGCACCAGCGAGAGTGTCAGCGCCATCGAGATGATCGCGAAAAGCTCGAAGCCGCCGATGCCGACACCCGGAATCACATATTGGGCGGCAGTAACGGAACCGAGATCCACCAGACGGTAGACGGAAAGCGTGCGCGCCCGGTTGGCGTTGGTGACGCTCGCGTTCAGCCAGCTTTCGACGGTTGCAAAGAGGCTGGCGAAACAGATGCCGGCAAGAAGCCGCATCAGGAACCAGAACCACGGGTCGATGAGCAGCACCATCGAGATGGCCGCTGCCGATGCGATCGCGGCCATCGCCGAGAAGGTGCGGATGTGGCCGATTGCCCGGAGGATACGCGTGACATAGACGCAGCCGATGGCAAAGCCGATATTGTAGCCGGCGCCGACGAGCCCGATCAGCGAGGTCGAAAATCCCTCCTCAAGCGCTCGCAGCGAAATGAACGTTCCCTGCAAGCCGTTGCCGCCGATGAGAATGCCTGCGGTGACGAGAAGCGGGATGAGCGGGCGGATCTGGGACATGGGGGCAGGAAGCATCCGGATAACGGCCGCGAGTCAAGGATAATACCGGCCTGCTTCCTGTTTAGCGGTGGCCCACCGTCGGGGACAGTCGTGATTTGTGGCCTTTTGCGTTCTTTTTGTGCCACCTGCCTGCAATGATAGTGACGACAGCAGCGAGCCGGCTGACGACTCTGGCCACCGGAACAAAGCCGCGGCCTTGACAAAACCGGCGCATCATGCGCTTTTCCGCCCGATTTTGATCTGCCGTGCGCCCCCATGCGGCCGCGCGGTTTTCAGCAATTCCAGGATTAGACGATGCACCGTTACCGCAGCCACACCTGTGCCGCCCTCCGCAAGTCGGATGTCGGCTCCACCGTTCGCCTCTCCGGCTGGGTTCACCGCGTCCGCGACCATGGCGGCGTGCTCTTCATCGACCTGCGCGATCATTATGGCATGACCCAGGTCGTCGCCGACCCGGATTCTCCTGCCTTCAAGACGGCAGAGACGGTGCGCGGCGAATGGGTTATCCGCATCGACGGAACGGTCAAGGCGCGCACCGACGAAACCGTCAACAAGAACATGCCGACCGGCGAGATCGAGCTCTATGCGCGCGAGATCGAGGTTCTGTCGGCGGCCAAGGAATTGCCGCTGCCGGTCTTCGGCGAACCGGACTATCCGGAAGATGTGCGCCTCAAATTCCGCTTCCTGGATCTTCGCCGCGAGACGCTGCACCGCAACATCGTCAAGCGCACCGAGATTATTTCGGCCATGCGCCGGGGCATGAGCGAGATCGGCTTCACCGAATATACGACGCCGATCCTGACAGCCTCCTCGCCGGAAGGTGCGCGCGACTTCCTCGTGCCGAGCCGCATTCACCCCGGCACCTTCTACGCGCTGCCGCAGGCACCGCAGCAGTACAAGCAGCTTCTGATGGTCGCAGGCTTCGACCGCTATTTCCAGATCGCTCCCTGCTTCCGCGATGAGGATCCGCGCGCCGACCGGCTGCCGGGCGAATTCTACCAGCTCGACCTCGAAATGAGCTTCGTCGAGCAGGAAGACGTATGGGACACGATGGAACCAATGATCCGCTCGATCTTCGCGGATTTCGCCGGCGGCAAGCCGGTGACGGAAAAGTTCCCGCGTATTCCCTATGACACGGCGATCCGCAAGTATGGCTCCGACAAGCCGGATCTCAGGAACCCGATCGAGATGCAGAGCGTGACCGAGCATTTCGCCGGTTCGGGCTTCAAGGTCTTCGCTAACATGATCGCATCCAACCCGCGGGTCGAGGTATGGGCGATTCCGGCCAAGACCGGTGGCTCAAGAGCGTTCTGTGACCGCATGAATGCCTGGGCCCAGAGCCAGGGCCAGCCGGGTCTCGGATATATCTTCTGGCGCAAGGAGGGCGAGAAGCTCGAAGGTGCCGGGCCGCTCGCCAAGAATATCGGCGAGGAACGCACGGACGCTATCCGCACGCAGCTTGGCCTCGAGGACGGAGACGCCTGCTTCTTCGTCGCCGGCGAACCGGCGAAGTTCTACAAGTTTGCCGGCGAAGCCCGTACCAAGGCGGGCGAGGAGCTGAACCTCGTCGATCGTGACCGCTTCGAACTGTGCTGGATCGTCGACTTCCCGTTCTACGAATGGCTGGAAGAGGAAAAGAGGATCGATTTCGCTCACAATCCCTTCTCGATGCCGCAGGGTGGCCTCGAGGCGTTGAACGGCGACGACCCGCTCTCCATCAAGGCCTACCAGTACGACATGGTCTGCAATGGGTTCGAGATTGCGTCCGGTTCCATCCGTAACCAGCTGCCGGAACTGATGGTCAAGGCTTTCGAGTTGACGGGTAAATCCCGGCAGGAAGTCGAGGAGCAGTTCGGCGGGCTCTACCGCGCCTTCCAGTACGGCGCCCCGCCGCACGGCGGCATGGCCTTCGGCATCGACCGTATCGTCATGCTGCTCGTCGGTGCCAAGAACCTGCGCGAGATTTCGCTCTTCCCGATGAACCAACAGGCCCAGGATCTCCTGATGGGCGCGCCGTCGCCGGCGACGCCGACGCAGCTGCGCGAGCTGGCGATCCGTCCGATCCCGCAGAAGAAGGACTGAACGTGCAAGCACGGCCCGGCGGTCTCTACCGCCGGGTTTTTTATGATCGAGCTGCAGGCCGCGCTGCGACCGTCGCCCCAAGCGTTGTCGTCCCATTGCTCGCCTTGACAGGATTCTCCTCGAAGCGTTTCCTTTCTCCGCTGCTCCATGGCAGCGTTTTGGGTGGAGTGAACGATGGCGAAGAACGTCAAGGACCTACTGGCGCAAGCAAATAGTGTTGTCCCGAAATTGTCGCCCACCGAGGCGGCCGAGAAGATGCGCTCCGGTGATGTGCTCATCGTTGATGTCCGCGATCCGACCGAGGTTCAGCAAACCGGGAAGATCAAGGGCGCGGTGAACGTCTCGCGGGGAATGCTGGAATTTCGCGCAGACCCGGAAAGCCAATACCACAATCCGGCCTTCCAAAAGGACAAGACGGTCCTGCTGCATTGTGCGTCCGGCGGCCGTTCGGCCCTTGCCGGAAAGACGCTGCAGGACATGGGCTACACGGCAGTATTCAACATCGGCGGCTTCAAGGAGCTCGTCGAGGCGGGCATCGATACGGAACCGGCTTGAGGCGCGTGGATCGATCAGGTAGCCGAGATTGAGGCTCCTCGGGAGCTCCGCACCTGCTCGGCGGCATGACATGAAGGCGCCGGGACGCGTCTGCGCCCCGGCGCGTCTGGGTGTTGAGTTGCTTCTTAGAAATCCATGCCGGGCGCGCCGGGCATCGGAGGCGGCGCTTCCTTCTTGGGTTTCTCGGCGATCATCGCTTCGGTCGTGACCAGCAGGCCTGCCACGGAGGCCGCGTCCTGCAGTGCTGCGCGCACGACTTTGGCCGGATCGATTACACCCATGTCGTAGAGGTCCCCGAATTCTCCCGTCTGCGCGTTCCAGCCGTAGGCGAAGTCCGATTTTTCACGCAATTTGCCCACGACGATCGACCCTTCGGCGCCCGCATTCTCGGCGATCTGGCGCACAGGGGCCTCGATTGCACGGCGGACGATCTCGACGCCGACGCGCTGGTCGTCATTGGCCGTCGGCACGTTGCCGAGCGTCTTGACGACGCGCAGCAGCGCAACGCCGCCGCCGGGAAGGATGCCTTCCTCGACCGCCGCCCTTGTCGCATGCAAGGCGTCGTCGACGCGATCCTTCTTTTCCTTGACCTCCACCTCGGTCGAACCGCCGACGCGGATCACCGCGACGCCACCGGCGAGCTTGGCGAGCCGCTCCTGCAGTTTCTCACGGTCATAATCCGACGTTGTTTCCTCGATCTGCGCCTTGATCTGGCTGATGCGCCCGCCGATATCGGCCTTCTCACCGGCACCATCGACGATGGTCGTCGTCTCCTTTTCGACGATTACCCGCTTTGCCCGCCCGAGCGTATCCATCGTCACGTTCTCGAGCTTGATACCGAGATCCTCGGAAACGACCGTGCCACCGGTGAGGATTGCGATATCCTCGAGCATGGCCTTGCGGCGGTCGCCGAAGCCGGGCGCCTTGACGGCAACGATCTTCAGGCCGCCGCGCAGTTTGTTGACGACGAGCGTTGCCAATGCCTCACCCTCGACGTCCTCGGCGATGATCAAGAGCGGCTTGCTGGACTGGATCACCGACTCGAGAATCGGGATCATCGCCTGGAGATTGGAGAGCTTCTTTTCGTGGATCAGGATGTAGGGATCTTCGAACTCGACCCGCATCTTGTCCTGATTGGTAATGAAATAGGGAGAGAGATAGCCTCTGTCGAACTGCATGCCTTCAACGACTTCGAGCTCGATCTCAGCGGTTTTGGCCTCCTCGACGGTGATCACGCCCTCGTTGCCGACCTTCTCCATCGCCTCGGCCAGATAACGCCCGATCTCGGCATCGCCATTGGCGGAGATCGTTGCCACCTGGGCGATTTCGGCATTCTTTGAAACCTTGCGGGCGTGGGTCTCGAGTTCCTTGACGATGGCCTCGACGGCAAGGTCGATGCCTCGCTTCAGATCCATCGGGTTCATCCCGGAAGCGACGGCCTTGGCGCCTTCCTTGACGATCGCCTGGGCAAGCACGGTCGCAGTGGTCGTGCCGTCGCCGGCAACGTCGCTCGTGCGCGAGGCCACTTCGCGCAGCATCTGTGCGCCCATGTTCTCGAACTTGTCCTCGAGTTCGATTTCCTTGGCGACCGACACACCATCCTTGGTGATCCGCGGCGCTCCAAAGGATCTGTCGATGACGACGTTCCTGCCCTTGGGGCCCAAGGTGACCCGAACGGCGTTGGCCATGATGTCGACGCCGCGCAGCATGCGGTCGCGGGCATCGGTATTGAATTTGACTTCCTTGGCAGCCATGTGCTCCTCCCTCAACACGGAAAATGTAGGATGATCGCTGATTGCCCCCGCAACAGGCTACTGGATCACCCCTGTCATCATGCCCTTGCGAACACCGACTCCAGGGCGCACGCCGTGGTCCGCCCCCTGAGCCGGACTGCTACTATAATTCCTCGTCGTCTTCTTCAGGTGTCAGGATGTCGATCAACGCCGCGACACGGCCGGCCGGAAGATGGCGGCCTTCGCCGATCAGGGCCTCGTCATTGTTGACCCAAGCAATCGCCTCGGCGAGTTCGCTCGCTGTCGCCCCCGTCGCAAGTAACTCGGCCATTAGTGTCTCGTCGACCGGGCCGAGAATGGCGGTGATATCCGAATGCTTCAGTCCCATGGCGTCCTCCTTCCGTTTCATCGGTCGGGAATGCGCAATTGTCGGCAACCATACGCAAAAATAGATAGGTGATCGCCTCAGAGCATCAAGCAGTGGATGATAGCATTAATCAATCGGGATAGAAAAAGCCCGGCGCTGCATCGCCGGGCTCGATCGGGATCGGACTCTCGCTTCGCGAGCGCCCACAGCGCCGCGCGTCTTATCCGGCGCGCAAAGGACGCTGTAACACTTTGAATTGCTGCATGTTTGCTTAAATCGGCTACGATTTAAGCAAACATGCGGGAGGCGCTCAGTCGTTCGCCGTCACCTTCACGCCGAGTACCGAAGGAATCGTGTTCGGCGCACCCATGGCGGCGCCCATGATCATCGGGAAGGGAACCGGCTTCTCGGGCTTGGCGCTGATCGTCAGGCTCTTCGGTCCGTCAAGATAGGCGCTGACGGCGGCCGAAACCTGGTTCTGCAACTCCGGTACGTTGAGCTGCGCCATCATGATCGGCACCAGGCCCTTCAGCGATTGTGCCATTTGATCGCCGGTAACGCCCTGCTGGCTGCCGGCGTAGTCGAGCGCTTTCTTGGTGATCGAAGCATCGTCGAAGCGGATCGAGGCGCTGTTGAACGTCAGCTGCTGCATGAGGCCCATCATCGCGAGACCCATCGCCTGATTGGCCTCTTCCTTGTTCGGATTGGCTTCTGCGGCTTTTGTCGCTTCCTGCAGCGCCTTCATGAACTGCAGCGTATATCCGGAAAAGTCCATGGCAATGTTCAGCCGGCCGACATTCTTGAAGTCGAGGGCGTATTCATTGAGGGCAAGGTTCCCGCTCTGCAGTGCCCAACTGCCCTTCATGGTGACCTCGCCGTCGAGCGTGGTCAGCCCCAGCTTTTCGATCGCTTCCTTCGCTTTGGCGTCCTCGACGTCAGAGAGATCTGCCTTGAGCCCGGCGAGCGATGCGTCGAAGTCGAAGCCGGCATCATTTTCCTGCCGCGTCAGATTGGCTTCGGTGCTCTCGACCGTGAAGACGTCCTTGCCCTTGACATTGACCACGATCGGTCCGGTTCCTGCCGTCTCGTAAAGCAGGATATCGTTGATCGTGTCGCCGGCCGGATTGCCTGGGATCGACAGTCCGCCGATCGACAGGTTGCGTGCGGAGAAGCTGGAGCCGTCCTGGTTGACATTGATATCCGGGAGGGTAACGGTCTCGGCGTAGTAGCCGCCATTCTCGCGCTCCTCGACACCCTCGAAGGTGACGTTACCGATGTTGGCCGCCTCTCCCGGGTTCGCCGCCATCTGCAGCTTGACGCCGGTCACTGTGACGACGTCGCCGTTCACGTCCGCCTTGTCGAACCGGATCGAGGTGCCGTTGGCGGATAGAGCCGCATCAAGCTTTTTCATCATGTCCGCGCCGTCCAGCGCGAAGGCGGGGCCGGCAAGTGTGAGAAGGGCGGCGCTCGCCATCATCAGGCGGATCTTGCGCGTATGCGTCATTATCGAGTTCCTTATCAAAAATGTTTGATGCGAAGCTGTTTCTGGGATCGGTTATCGCTAATCTGAGTGATCTCTGCGGGATCCGTCAACTCGCCAGCCCTGACGGAGCCTGAAACGATCCCTGCGACGGTCGGCCTGCCCCTTGCAGACAGCCTGACATCTCGAACGCGGATACCCTCACTCGAATCCTCAATTTCAAATCGGCCAAATCAGCACACGCTGAAGCTAATACGAAACAGGGCAAAATTATATTCGTCAGATCGGATGGTGCTTGTTCCCCGCGGATCATCCTTTCCGGAACCTTACCGGCCGTCGGCCGTCTAGACGCGCGGCGCAGTAGAGGCCGCGTTCTCCACAACGCGGTGCCTTGAAATTCTTGCCGTTGGCGGCCGGTTGCGGTAGCAAGAGGGCATGGGACAAAGCCTTTTGCCGCCATCGGGCGGGGACGACAACATTCAGCCGGTTGACCTCAAGGCAGCGCTGGAAGAGCGCTATCTCGCCTATGCCCTGTCAACCATCATGCATCGCGCGCTGCCGGACGTCCGCGACGGCCTGAAACCCGTCCACCGCCGGATCATCCACGCCATGAGCGAGATGGGGCTGAGACCCAATTCCTCGTTCAAGAAATGCGCGCGTATCGTCGGCGACGTCATCGGTAAGTTCCATCCGCATGGCGACCAGTCCGTCTATGACGCCCTTGTGCGCCTCGCGCAGGATTTCTCGCAGCGTTACCCGGTTGTCGACGGACAGGGCAACTTCGGCAATATCGACGGCGACAATGCCGCCGCCTACCGTTACACCGAAGCGAAGATGACCGAGGTTGCAGCCCTTCTTCTCGAAGGGATCGATCAGGACGCTGTCGATTTCCGCCCGACCTACAACGAGGAAGACCAGGAGCCGGTCGTGCTTCCCGGCGCTTTTCCGAATCTTCTCGCGAACGGCGCCTCGGGTATCGCCGTCGGCATGGCCACCTCCATTCCGCCACACAACGCCCATGAGCTTTGCGACGCGGCCCTTCATCTCATCCGCCATCCGGATGCGACGGTCGAGGACCTGCTGTTCGATCCCGCCAACCCCCAGAAGGGGGGCATCGAGGGGCCGGACTTGCCGACGGGCGGCGTGATTGTCGAAAGCCGGGCAAGCATGATCGAGTCCTACCGGACCGGTCGCGGCGGCTTCCGGGTCCGCGCGCGTTGGGTTTCGGAGGATCTCGGCCGCGGCGGCTATCAGATCGTCGTCACGGAGATTCCCTATCAGGTCCAGAAGTCGCGGCTGATCGAGAAGATCGCTGAGCTGCTCGTCGCCCGCAAATTGCCGCTGCTCGAGGATATTCGCGACGAATCGGCCGAAGACGTGCGCATCGTGCTCGTGCCGAAGAGCCGCTCGGTCGATGCCGGCATCCTGATGGAATCGCTGTTCAAGCTGACCGAGCTCGAAAGCCGCATTCCGCTCAACATGAACGTGCTGTCGATGGGCCGCGTGCCGCGCGTCATGGCGCTGAACGAGGTGCTGACGGAGTGGCTGGCTCACCGCCGCGAGGTGTTGCAGCGGCGCTCGCGCCATCGGCTGGCCGCAATCGACCGCCGGCTGGAAATTCTCGGTGGTTATCTCGTCGCCTATCTCAATATCGACGAGGTGATCCGCATCATCCGCGAGGAGGACGAGCCGAAGGCGGTGATGATGGAGCGTTTCACGCTCACCGATCTGCAGGCCGAATCGATCCTCAACATGCGCCTGCGCTCCTTGCGCAAGCTTGAGGAATTCGAGATCCGTACCGAATTCGACGCGCTGTCGAAGGAAAAGGCGGAGATCGAGGCGTTGCTTGCCTCTGATGAGAAGCAGTGGCAGGCCGTCGCCTGGGAAATCGGCGAGGTCAAGAAGAAGTTCGCCAAGGCGACCGAGCTTGGCAAACGTCGCAGCACTTTTGCCGATGCGCCGGAGGCCGACGTCGAGGCCATTCAGCAGGCGATGATCGAGAAGGAACCGATCACCGTCGTCATTTCGGAAAAAGGCTGGATCCGCGCCCTGAAGGGACACATTTCCGACACGTCATCGCTCCAGTTCAAGGAGGGAGACGGGCTGAAAGTGGCTTTCCCGGCGCAGACGACGGACAAGATCCTGATCTTCACGACGGGCGGCAAGGTCTACACCCTTGGCGGCGACAAGCTGCCCGGCGGGCGCGGCCATGGCGAACCCTTGCGCATCATGGTCGACATGGAGAACGATCAGGACGTGCTGACCGCCTTGGTCCATGATCCGGCACGCAAGCTCATCATTTCATCCGCTGCAGGAAACGGTTTCGTCGTTACCGAGAGCGATATCGTCGCCAATACCCGCAAGGGAAAGCAGGTGATGAACGTCGGTATGCCGGATGAGGCGAAGCTCGTCGTTCCCGTCAAGGGCGATCATGTCGCCGTCGTCGGCGAAAACCGCAAGATGCTTGTTTTCCCGTTGGTGCAGATCCCCGAAATGGCGCGCGGCAAGGGCGTCCGGCTGCAGCGCTACAAGGATGGCGGCATTTCCGACATTCGATGCTTTACCATTGCGGAGGGGCTCACCTGGGAAGACAGCGCGGGTCGCGTCTTCACCAAGATGAAGGATGAACTGATCGAGTGGCTCGGTGACCGTGCCGCGGCCGGACGAGCCGTGCCGAAGGGCTTCCCGCGGAGCGGCAAGTTCAACGGCTGATCTGAAGCGCCGTGCGTCCTTCAGGACGCGCAAAGGACGCTGTAGTCTTTGAATCTACGCATCGTGCTTTCCGAGAATCGATTCCGATTTTTGGGCCGATGCGCTAGCACTTTGAATTGCTGCATATTTTGTCCTTAAATCCGCTCAGATTTGAAGAAATATGCAGTCGAAGGGCGCCGCTGACGCGATTGCCTTCGTTGTTCAATGTTCCTCTCCAGAGGGGTGAATGTCATGGCCTCCGCTCTTGACGCAACCTTGCTGGCTCTTGCCGATCCGATACGCCGCCGCATATTCGAGGTCTTGTTTGCAGGCGCGACGCGTGCCGCGGAGATCGCCTCTGCCGTCGGCATGAAACGGGATGACCTTTCCGGGCATCTTGCCATCATGGAAAGCGCAGGCCTGATTGCCCGGCAACAGAGGGAGGGCGGGGAGATCGTCACCGCCGATCCGGCGCCGCTCGAGATCGTGGCGAAGTGGATCAATACCAATCGCGAACTCTGGACAATGCGCTCGCAGATGCAGAGCGTTTCGCAGGAGTCCGGACCCGGCGAGGGACAGTGATCGCGCGATGCGCCACGGCGCCGCGCGCCTTATCGGACGCCTAGGCTACGTTATCGCAGCAGAGGCGCGCCTATCGGAGTTCCGCACATTGCATCTGCGCCTTCATCGCCCTGCTGCGCATCTGCCAGAGGGAATGGCCGATCAGGGCAAGGATAAGGATGGCTCCCCCAAGGAGCGTCTGCGTCGTTGGCGTTTCCGAAAAGACGATCCACACCCAGATCGGAGCGAGAATCGTCTCCAGCAGATAGAACATGCCGACCTCCGGCGCGGAAAGAAACCGCGGGCCCGTCGCGAGGCAGAAGAAGGCAAGCGGGATCATCACCAGGCCGTTGAAGAGGATGTAGCCGGGTTCCGCAATCGAAATGCCGCTCGACGGCAGGAGCACGAAGGCAGCAATGGCGGGGAAGATTGCAGTCGTCAGCGGCACCAGCGCCATGTCCCGGCCGCTCCTGCGGGCGATGGTGATTGCGCCTGCCAGCAGGAAAGCCGAGCAGGCGGCCATCGCGTCGCCGAAGAGATGTCCGCTTTCGAGCCCGTCCTGCACGATCACCCCGACGCCAAAAACCATAACGCCCATCGTCATGAGCGTGGCGTTCGAGGGCCGTTCCTTGAGGAAAATCCAGGAAAGGAGCGCCGCGAACATCGACGTGAAGGCCAGTACGAAGACGACGTTCGCCGTCGAGGTGTTGAACACGGCGAGCAGGAAGGTGAAGGAGTTGATGGCGTAGAAGAGACCGGCGACCATACCCGCCTTGCCGGGAATCAAGGCAACGCGGCGGCCAAGTACGCGATTGAGCACGAACCAGGCGGCAAGCGCGACAAAGAAGGTTGAAAGGCTGCGCAAGGCGAGAATCGACCAGACCTCGCCGTTCGCCGACCGAATAAGCGGAATGTCGAAGGAAAGGGCGAGGCCGCCAAGGCCGGTGATGGCAAGGCCGCGCCGGTGCCGGGCGGCGTCAGAGGAATGGGTCAACTCTCAGTCCGTTTCGGTGGGTGCGTCATCGTCGCCACAATAGCGCTCCCACCCACGAGCCATAAGGTGCTCCTGCGGCAAAAACTTTGTTTTATACCCCATTTTGCGCGAACCCTTCACCCAGTAACCAAGATAGACATGGGGAAGGCCGCGCTCCTTCGCTCGGCGAATATGATCGAGGATCATGAAGGTGCCGAGCGAACGTTCCGACAGAGCCGGGTCGAAGAAGGAGTAAACCATCGACAGGCCGTCGCTCATACGGTCGGTCAGGGCCGTGGCGACCAATGGTCCCCTGGCCTTTTCGTTGATGCCATCGCCTTCGATCCGCAAGCGGTATTCGATGATCTTCGTATGCACGTGGGTGTCCTCGACCATCATGGCGTAATCGAGCACCGACATGTCGGACATGCCGCCCTTCTGATGCCGCCGGTCGAGGTAGCGGCGGAAGAGGTTGTATTGTTCACTCGAGGGTTCGGCGGGGTATTCGGCCGAGACCACGTCCCGGTTGGCGGCGAGCACCCGACGCATAGAACGCGTCGGCGCGAACTCGTTCGCAAGGATGCGCACCGAGACGCAAGCGCGACAGGTTTCGCAGGCTGGCCGGTAAGCGATGTTCTGGGAGCGGCGGAAGCCGCCCTGCGTCAGGAGATCGTTCAGTTCCGGGGCCCGTTCGCCCACCATGTGGGTGAAGACCTTTCGCTCCATCTCGTTCGGCAGGTACGGGCAGGGTGCCGGTGCAGTCAGGTAGAATTGTGGAGACGGTGTGGTCTGGGTGTTCATCGAGCGTGGGCGCCACTCTTCGTGCGGTTACTCATCGCAATAGCATGGCCTAAGAATGAAAAACGTCAACACACTCGTTTAGGCATTCCTCACGGAATTGGTGCTTTGCCGCCCGCAGGCCGCGGAGATAACCCGCAGGCATTAATACACATCGCGACGGACAGTGACCGTGCCGATCAGAAGGTCGTGCAAGAGCCGGCCGCGGTCGGTGAAGAGACCGATCAGCAGGATAAGCGGTGTCAACAGCGCGTTGGCGATCCAGAAGATCACCAGATGAACGATCGCCGTCAGAAAATCCATCGGCCGTCCGTCCGTGCGGGCGATCGCCACGCCCATGATTCTCATGCCCGGCGAGGCCTGCTCGCGGCCGCCGACCGTCAGTCCGAAATAGAGCATCGCCACAAGCGCAAAGAGCACGGGGTAGAGGAGGAATCCGAGGCCGAGCGTGAGAATGCCTAGGAAAAACACGACGACCGCCGCGGGAATCCACAGCAGGGCGATGATCACGTAGTCGATGATGAAGGCAAAGACTCGCCGCGACAGCACGCCCTGATAGGCGCGCCAGTCATCGCTCGGGAATCTGACTTGTTCGTCATGCATGCTCATCTGCGTGCCTCACATTGTTGCCGACCAGATATGGGGAAGGAGCCTCGACAAAACAATGCATGGCTGAATGCGGTCTGCCACTCAGCGTTTTGCCAGGATGCGCGCCACTTCGACCGAAAAATAGCTCAATATCCCGTCGCAGCCCGCCCGCTTGAAGGCAAGCAGCGTTTCCAGCATGACCCGTTCGCCATCGATCCAGCCATTGGCCGCAGCGGCCTTCACCTGCGCATACTCTCCGGAAACCTGATAGGCGAAAACCGGCAGGCCAAAGGCCTCCTTCATCCGCCAGCAGATGTCGAGATAGGGCAGGCCCGGCTTGACCATGAGCATGTCGGCACCTTCCTCGACATCAAGCGCGGCATCGCGGATCGCCTCGGTACCGTTGGCCGGGTCGATGTAATAGGTCTTCTTGTCGCCCTTGAGCAGGCCGCCGGTGCCGATTGCCTCACGGTACGGGCCGTAGAAGGCGGAGGCGAATTTCGTCGCGTAGGACATAATGCCGACATTCTGGTGGCCGGCGGCGTCGAGCGCCTCCCGGATCGCGCCGATGCGCCCGTCCATCATTTCGGACGGGGCAATGATGTCCGATCCCGCATCGGCCTGCGTCACCGCTGCCCTGGCGACGACCTCCACGGTCTCGTCGTTTACGATCTCGCCGTCGCGGAGGATCCCGTCATGGCCATGGCTCGTGAACGGGTCGAGTGCGACGTCGGTGATGACGCCGATGTTCGGCACCGCCGTCTTGATCGCCCGCGTCGCCTCGTTGATCAGGTTGTCGGCAGCGAGGCTGTTGGAGCCGGTTTCGTCACGCAACGCCATGTCGATGTTTGGAAACGTGGCAATTGCGGGGATACCAAGGTCAGCCGCCTCTTTCACCGCCTCGACCGCCTTGTCGACGCTCATGCGGTTGACGCCCGGCATGGCGTCGATCGGCTGGACGATGCCGCTGCCCGGCACGATGAAGATCGGCCAGATCAAGTCGTCGACGGTCAGGCGGTTTTCCTGCACCAGCCGTCGCGTCCAGTCCGCCTTGCGGTTGCGGCGCATGCGGCGGTGTCCGGTTATCCTGTCCACAAGATTCGTATTGTCGCTCATCGCGCCGCTTCCTTCTGCATTTGCACTGGAGACCGCGCTTTACCATGTGCTGCCGTCGGTTGAAAACCGCACAGCCTCACCGGCGGCTGCGGCATTTGCTCCCGGCACATGTTTTTCCTCTGCGCGCCTGATTGGACGCACGGTGCTGTAGCGCCGCGCGAGCCCTGCGGTTCTTGCTGGTAGATCTGACGAAGTACTCGGCCTATGTTGCCGCGCATGCTTCACGATTCTGCTCATGTCCCGAAGCCGTCGCTGACCGAAGTGCTCTTCGGCTGGTTCCTGCGCGTGGTGTCGGCATCCTGCTTCTGGTTCGCCTTGAACTATTGGGCGATGCTCATCGGCTTCTCCCACAACGGTGCCGGCCGGTTCGATCTGCTGCCGCCGGAATGGCGCGCCGCGGCCACCGCCCTTGCCGTCGTCTACCCGGTCGCTGCAATCGGCCTATGGCTTTTGGTTTCCTGGGGGCCGGTTGTCTGGGTCCTCGCCGCGGCAATCGAAATCGCCGTGCATGAATTTTACCCCGGCACTTTCGGTGCCCGGCCTTTGCTTTTCGTGCTCCACGGGGCCGTCGCCGTAACCTTCGTTCTTTTCCGCGTTGCGCTTTTCGTGCAGCGACTGCGGCAGGCGCGGAAGGTAAGGGTTGATTCACCCTGAGACAGGCTCGCCCGACGGTAAGCTCATGTTAAGGCTGCGGTTTAAGTAGAATTTTATACGTATTCGATAGGGTCTCACTCAAGGCGGGAAGACAAACAGACACCGCCAAACAAAACAGTGAGGCAGTCAAATGAACACGAAAATGAAGCCGCAGGCAGTTGCGCCCCGAGACCCGCAGGAAGAAACGATCCGTGGTCTCTACATGGAATCCCTTCACCTTGTCGAGCGTCTGCATCGCCGCCTGCTCGACGTCATCAAGGACGAGTTCGACCGTCAGGGTCGCAGCGACGTCAACGCCGTCCAGGCGCTGTTGCTCTTCAACATCGGCAACTCCGAACTGACCGCCGGCGAACTCCGCTCGCGTGGCTATTATCTCGGCTCGAACGTCTCCTATAACGTCAAGAAGCTCGTCGATCTCGGTCTCATCAACCACCAGCGCTCCCGCGTTGACCGCCGCTCGGTCCGCATCAGCCTGACCGAGGAGGGCCAGGACATCGCCGAAACCGTCGCGAAGCTCTACGAGCGCCACATCGGCTCGATCCAGAAGGTCGGCGGCATCGGTTCCGACGAATTCACCCAAATGAACAAGCTCCTGCAGCGTCTCGACCGCTTCTGGAACGATCAGATCCTTTACCGCCTCTGATCTCGGCTTAATTTTCCTCCGGTTTCAAGGGTCGGGCGCAATCCCTGCGTGTCCGGCCTTTGCCGTTCTTGCTAGAAACGGTTGTTGTCAGACTCTTCTCGTGCTATCCGCCCGACCGGCCCGAGACACGAATTGGCCATATTGCTATGACAGCGACGCTTGCATGCGGCAGGTGCGCTTGCGCCGAAGACGACGTTCGTTTCGCCATCGGCCTGCCGGGAGAGGGCTCTCGCTCGCATTATCGTGACGGCAATGGGAGAGCCGGGTGGCACGCGGGTTTACCTTTGTTAACCATGTCGTGTTAGGGCTCGGGCAGCGCGCGTTTTGCGCGCATTGAGATGGTGGGACTATGTCGAAAAAGAACGGAATTGATGCTTTCTCGCGCCGTGCATTTCTGCGCTCGGCCGCAACGCTCGGTGCTGCCGCCTGGGCAGGCGCCGCCAGCGCGCAGGATGCTCTGAACGAGATCATCAATTCGCCGCGCCGCGGCTCCTGGGACGACCAGTTCGACGCCAAGGCATCGCGCACGGCGACGGCCGTCCTTTCCAACACGCCGGTCTTCGGGCCGGAAACGATCAGCCATCTCCAACAGGCGATCTATGACTATCAGCAGATCGTAGCCTCCGGCGGTTGGCCGACGGTCACGACCTCGGTGAAGCTGGAGTTGGGCGTCACGGATCCCTCTGTCCAGCAGCTGCGCCAGCGCCTGATGGTTTCCGGTGATCTGCCGCGTTCGGCCGGTATTTCCTCTTCCTTCGATTCCTATGTCGACGGTGCGGTGAAGCGCTTCCAGGCGCGTCACGGCCTGCCGGCTGACGGCGTCATCGGCGAATACACGCTGAAGGCGCTCAATGTCGACGCCATGACCCGCCTCGGGCAGCTTGAAACCAACCTTGTTCGCCTCCAGTCGATGTCGGGCGATCTCGGACGTCGCTACGTGATGGTCAACATTCCGGCCGCCTATATCGAGGCTGTCGAGAATGGTCGGGTGGTGCTGCGCCATACCGCAATCGTCGGCAAGATCGACCGCCAGTCGCCGATCCTCAACTCGAAGATCTACGAGGTCATCCTCAATCCTTACTGGACCGCGCCGCGCTCGATCGTCCAGAAGGACATCATGCCGTTGATGCGCAAGGATCCGACCTATCTCGAGCGCAACGCGATCCGTCTTTTCGATGGCAGCGGCAACGAAGTTTCGCCAGAGACGGTGGACTGGAACGCCGAGAAAGCGCCGAACCTGATGTTCCGGCAGGACCCCGGCAAGATCAACGCGATGTCCTCGACGAAGATCAACTTCCACAACGAGCACGCGGTTTACATGCACGACACGCCGCAGCAGGGCCTGTTCAACAAGCTGATGCGATTTGAGTCCTCTGGCTGCGTGCGCGTGCAGAACGTTCGCGACCTCTCGACTTGGTTGCTGAAGGAAACGCCCGGCTGGTCCCGTCAGCAGATGGAGGCGACCATCAAGTCCGGCGTCAACACGCCGATCACGCTTGCGGAGGAAGTACCGGTCTACTTCACCTATGTCACTGCCTGGTCGGCAAAGGACCGGGTCGTGCAGTTCCGCGACGACATCTATCAGCGCGACGGCGCTGCCGAACTCGCGCTCCAGACGACAACGGGAATCGAACAGTCGGCAGGCGCCATCGAGCAGGATGCTCTGCCGCAATAAGCAAACTTTCGACTTCACCGATAGAGGCCGCGCATCTCAACGAACGCGGCCTTTTTCTTGGCATGCGCGCCGGGTTGTTCGGCGCGGCGGATGGTGGAAATGGCGCAAACCGCACAGCGGATATTGCTCTCCGCGTGCGAGGAAGCTAAAGAACGACCACCTTTGAGAGGAGCCTCGAGCCGATGCTTGCACAAACCAATGACGCCTTCTTCACCCGCTCTCTCGCGGAAAGCGATCCGGAGATCTTCGGTGCGATCGAGAAGGAGCTGGGGCGCCAGCGCCACGAGATCGAGCTGATCGCCTCCGAGAACATCGTCTCGCGTGCCGTGCTCGAGGCCCAGGGCTCGATCATGACGAATAAATATGCCGAGGGCTACCCGGGCAAGCGCTACTACGGCGGCTGCCAGTTCGTCGACATCGCCGAGGAACTGGCGATCGAACGCGCCAAGAAGCTCTTCGGCGTCAACTTTGCCAACGTCCAGCCGAACTCCGGTTCGCAGATGAACCAGGCGGTTTTCCTGGCACTGCTGCAGCCGGGTGACACCTTCATGGGCCTCGATCTCAACTCCGGTGGTCACCTGACCCATGGCTCGCCGGTGAACATGTCCGGCAAGTGGTTCAACGTCGTCTCCTACGGGGTCCGCGCCGACGATCACCTGCTCGACATGGACGACGTCGCCGAAAAGGCCCGCAAGCACAAGCCGAAGCTCATCATCGCCGGCGGCACCGCCTATTCGCGCATCTGGGACTGGAAGCGCTTCCGCGAAATCGCCGATGAAGTCGGCGCCTGGCTGATGGTCGACATGGCCCATATTGCCGGTCTCGTTGCCGGTGGTCAGCATCCCTCTCCGTTCCCGCATTGCCACGTCGCGACGACGACGACGCACAAATCGCTGCGTGGTCCGCGTGGCGGCATGGTGCTCACGAATGACGAGGACATCGCCAAGAAGATCAATTCGGCCGTATTCCCCGGCCTCCAGGGCGGCCCGCTGATGCACGTGATCGCGGCCAAGGCCGTTGCCCTTGGCGAAGCGCTGCAGCCCTCCTTCAAGGAATATACGGCCCAGATCGTCAAGAATGCTCGCACCCTCGCCGAAACGCTGAAGGCGAACGGCCTCGACATCGTTTCGGGCGGTACAGACAACCACCTGATGCTCGTCGACCTGCGCAAGAAGAACGCGACGGGCAAGCGGGCGGAAGCCGCTCTCGGCCGCGCCTACATCACCTGCAACAAGAACGGCATTCCCTTCGATCCGGAAAAGCCCTTCGTCACGTCGGGCGTCCGCCTCGGTGCGCCGGCTGGCACGACGCGCGGCTTCAAGGAGGCGGAATTCAAGGAAATCGGCGAGTTGATCGTCGAGGTGCTTGATGGCCTCAAGGTCGCCAATTCCGACGAGGGCAACGCCGCCGTGGAAGCTGGGGTGCGCGAGAAGGTGATCAAGCTCACCGACCGCTTCCCGATGTACAGCTACATGTGATCGGACGGCTGCATGCGCTGCCCCTATTGTGGTTCCGAAGACAGCCAGGTGAAGGATTCCCGTCCGGCAGAGGACGGGAATGCCATTCGCCGCCGCCGCATCTGCCCGGATTGCGGCGGCCGCTTCACGACCTTCGAGCGGGTGCAACTGCGTGAGCTGATGATCATCAAGAAAACCGGCCGGAAGGTACCTTTCGACCGGGACAAGCTGCTCCGTTCATTCGAGATTGCCCTCAGGAAGCGCCCCGTCGATCGGGACCGCATCGAGCGCGCGGTGTCGGGCATCGTCCGCCGGCTTGAGAGTTCAGGCGAAACGGAAATCCCTTCCGAAGAAATCGGGCTGCAGGTGCTCGAGGCTTTGAAGAGCCTCGACGATGTCGCCTTCGTCCGCTACGCGTCGGTCTATCGCGATTTCTCGCACGCGGAAGATTTCGAGAAAGTCATCGCGGAAATCAGCGCCAAGATCGCGCGTGATCCCGGCGAATAGGCCCAAGCGGAGCGCAGCATGACAGTGCCGACGCGCGAAGACGAGAGGTTCATGGCGGCGGCGTTGCGTCTCGCCCGCCGCAATCTCGGGCAGACTTCGACAAACCCTTCTGTCGCCTGCATCATCGTTAAGGACGGAACGATCGTCGGACGGGCGGTAACGGCGCCCGGAGGACGCCCGCATGCCGAGACGCAGGCGCTCGCCGAAGCCGGGGGGAAGGCGAGGGGGGCAACCGCCTATGTCACGCTTGAACCGTGCTCGCATCACGGCAAGACGCCGCCCTGCGCCGACGCTTTGATCGCCTCCGGCGTCGCGCGCGTCGTCATTTCACTTCTCGACCCCGACGAGCGTGTTGCCGGACGCGGGGTGGTGATGCTGCGCGATGCCGGCATCGGCGTCGAGATCGGCACGCTCCATCGCGACGGTGAGCGGACGCTTGAGGCCTATCTCATGCGTCAGCGCATGAAACGCCCGCAGGTGACACTGAAGCTTGCAGTTTCCCAGGATGGAATGATCGGCCGTAGCGGGGAGGGGCAGGTTCGGATTACCGGCACGATTTCGCGTGCGCAGGTGCAGGTGCTGCGCGCCGAGACCGACGCGATATTGGTCGGGATCGGCACGGCGACCGCCGATGATCCGGAACTGACCGTGCGCTTGCCGGGATTGGAGGACCAGTCCCCAATTCGCATCGTTCTCGACCGCCGTGTCGATCTGCCAGTCGGCTCCAAACTCGTCCGTTCCGCGCGAGAAGTTCCGGTAATTGCCGTGGCAGATGCAAGGCTGGATGAGGATGCTGCCAAGCGTCGCGCGGCGCTTGAGGCCGCTGGCGTCGAGGTGCTGGACGCCGGCAGCATCCCCGACCTTTTGACGGCGCTTGCCTCGCGCGGCATTTCCTCGCTGCTGGTCGAAGGTGGCGCGCGGGCAGCCCGCGCGTTCCTCGATGCCGGTTTGGTCGACCGTATCCTGCTTTTCACCGGCCCGATCACCATTGGCGAAGACGGGATTCGATCCCCATTTGATCGGCAGTCCATTCCTGCCGCTTTCAAGCTTCGGCGGATGGCGCGTTATGGCGATGATATTTTCGAAGATTACGAGAGAGACATCTGATGTTCACAGGCATTGTCACCGACATCGGTATCGTTGAGGCCGTCACTCCATTGAAGGAAGGCATTAAGCTTCGCGTTGCCACCAACTATGACCCGAAGACGATCGATTTGGGCGCCTCCATAGCCCATTCGGGCGTATGCCTGACGGTCACCGCGTTGCCAGAGGCAGGCAGCAACGAGCGGTGGTTCGAGGTCGAGGCATGGGAAGAGGCACTTCGGCTGACGACGATCGCTAAATGGGAAAAGGGCACGCGCATCAATTTGGAGCGCTCCTTGAAGATCGGCGACGAGCTTGGCGGCCATCTTGTCTCCGGCCATGTGGACGACAGAGCCGAAATCCTCTCGGTGGAGCCGGAAGGCGACGCGGTACGCTTCCGGTTGCGCGCGCCGGAGCAGCTTGCCAGGTTCGTGGCGCCCAAGGGCTCGGTCGCCCTCGACGGAACCTCGCTCACCGTCAACAAGGTGGATGGCGCCGAGTTCGACGTGCTCCTGATCCGTCATTCGCTCGAAGTCACCACGTGGGGCGAGCGCCGGGCCGGCGATCTTGTCAACTTCGAGGTTGATACAATGGCGCGTTACGCGGCACGGCTGGCAGAATTTCCCGCGCCCGAGGCGGAATAACAAACGGCGGAAATGGATCCGCCCCCGACTACAGCGCCCCGCGCGTCTTGTCAGACGCGCAAAGGACGCTGTAGCACTTTGAATTGCTGCATGTTTGTGTCCCTAAATCGGCTACGATTTAAGGAAACATGCAGTAGCGGGGGCGGACATGGCTTCAACGCACGTAGAGTGTGAGGCTGCCGTCGGCCGCCTGCGCCGCGCCTGCGATGTTGTTCATCTCGACGTCGCGTGCCTTCAGCTTGGCGGCGAGCGCCCTGTTGGCGTCGACGGCGGCATGGAGGGCTGCCATCTGTTGCGGGGTTTCCGCGTCGATCCTGGCGCGGGTTTCGCTCATCCGGCTCAGCGTGTCGACATCGACGATGCTGAAATTGTCGCCCTTGAAGTTTCGAACGGTCCGGTCGATCTGGTTCGGCCAGTTCATTTCGGCACTAGCTGCGTAAGAGATGCCGCCGAAACTCAAGGCGGAGAGGGTGGCGATGACGGAGATTTTCGCAAAGCGGTTCATGGTCATGCTCCTTTGATTGCCCGCGGGTCTCCGGCGCGTGTCAACGGGGCCGAGGCGTCCCGCGATGGCCAGCACCCATCCTTGGCGGGTGAGGTCACCCGCGGCGAAAAAGGTGCTCGACTGTTTCGACTGGTTGAGGCGGCGCTCCCGTCGCGCGACCGAGAGTTACGTCGTTTCAACGGTTCACAAGCTGGACTGGAATGTGGCCCTTTCAAAGGCATAACGGTCTGAAAAATAATTAAAAATTGTTCATGTTCGAATTGGGGAGCTCGTCTAGGCCGCGGACTTCAGGTGCCGTTCGAACAGGATGACGTGGTTGCCGTGATAGGTCGTGCGCCAGAATTCCAGAAAGCCATGCTTGGCCGCTACCCGGATCGATGCCTGGTTGCCGACGTCGATGACACAGGTCTTCTTCAAGGCCGGAAATTGACGATCGGCCCAGGCAAGGGCTGCGGTCACCGCTTCCGTGGCCAGCCCTTTGCCATGTGCTCTGGGGGAAAGTGCCCAGCCCATTTCCATCGTGCCTTCGAGGGAGGGCGTGATCATCCGGTGGGCGTCGTGGAAGCCGGCCTCGCCGATGAAGGCGCCGGTTGCCTTCTCCTGAATTGCGAAGAAGCCGAAGCCGAAATAGTGCCACATGCCGACCTGGCGCAGGAAGCGTGTCCAGGACTGCTCGCGGGAATACGGTATGCCGCCGATGTAGCGTGTGACCTCCTCGTCGGCGAACAAGGCGGTATAGGCGGCAAAGTCGTCGCGCCGGTAGGGCCGTAGCAGAAGTCGTTCGGTTTCGATGGTGGGAACGCTGTGCATGTTTCGATCCAGATTATTGCAGGGGAGTTTAAATCAGGCGCCCGGTTCTCCATCCCAGTAGTCGGTCGTGGATGCGGCGCGGCCGATAAACCGGAATGACGCGTTTGGCGAACCGGGACGCCGTGTCTTTGCCAGGAATTTGCCGGAATCGGGATATTCGCAGATCTCCGTGGCCGCCATGGTCGAGATGGAAAGGTACTTGAGCGGCGCCGTCCCCGTGTTGATCAGATGATGCGCGGTTTCGGGGCCACCGGCCGGCGCAGCCAGCACCGACGTCGTGGCGTTCGTTGCCGAAGCGATAGGTCCCCTGTCCCTCCAGGACGATGAACAGCTCTTCCTCCACATGATGGTTGTGAAAGGGGCAGCCGGATTTGCCCGGCGGCACCTCGCCGTAGCCGATGCCCAGATCCTTGAGGCCGAGGAGAGCACCGAAAGAAACGTCGCTCGACTCGAAAAACGAGCCACGCTGCCAGTGCTCGAGTTTGAGGTTCTTCAGGCTGACGATCGGCTTTCGCGCTTCCGTCATCGTGCTCCTCCCAATCTTTGCGACGCCGCCGTCGCCATCTCGATCACCGAACCTACAGCGCCGCGCGTCTTATCAAACGCGCAAAGGTCGCTGTAGCACTTTGAATTTGCAGCATGTTTTTATCCTTAAACCGGCTGCGATTTAAGAAAAGCAGTGAGGACAGCTCCACCTTGCAGGATCGACGCTACTGCACCTAAGGTTTAGCTGCAATTAAAGCTGTTGCAAGCAAATACGTTCCTGCAGACCTGTACTCTTGGCAAGTTCATGGACCCGACTGTGCCGGCGCCCGCTTGGGCTTCGTCCTCGTTACTGTCTCACCCGGGCGGCGGAGAAGCCGTCGCGTCCACGCCGCAAGCGGCATCGGCGCGGCAAATGGCCTCCGGCTGGCGGAATTTGCTTGCCATTCTGTGTCGGGCGTGGTTTGACCGCCGCCTGCGCCGGTCAGGTCCGGCCCAAATTTTCAAAGACAGGTGATCCATGGCGAAGACCTCCGCCCACATCTTGATTGTGGAAGCGCGCTTCTATGATGATATGGCCGACGCCTTGCTCGACGGTGCAAAGCACGCGCTCGATGCAGCCGGCGCGACTTATGATATTGTGACAGTTCCAGGGGCGTTGGAAATTCCCGCCGCGATTGCCATGGCGCTCGACGGCGCCGACGAGGGCGGCACCGAATATGACGGCTTCGTCGCGCTCGGCATGGTTATCCGCGGCGAGACCTACCATTTCGACATCGTTGCGAACGAATCCTCGCGCGCCCTGATGGACCTCGCCGTCAGCGAAAGCCTTGCGCTCGGCAACGGTATTCTGACGGTTGAGAATGATGACCAGGCCTGGGCACGCGCCCGCCGGTCGGAAGGCGACAAGGGTGGTTTCGCTGCGCGCGCGGCGCTGACCATGATCGAACTGAAAAAGAAATTGGGCGCAGAACAGTGACGAAGACTCCCTCGGATCAGCCGCTGAAGCAGGTCAACCAGCGTGGTGCCGCGCGCCTCGCAGCCGTCCAGGCGCTTTATCAGATGGATGTCGGCGGCACCGGCGTGCTGGAAATCGTCGCCGAATACGAAGAGCACCGGCTGGGTCGGGAACTCGACGGAGAGACATACCTGAAGGCGGACGCCTCGTGGTTCCGTTCGATCGTGTCGGGCGTCGTGCGCGACCAGCGCATGCTTGACCCGCTGATCGGCACCGCCCTTCAGGACGATTGGGCGCTGTCCCGGCTCGATTCCACCGTCCGCGCGATCCTGCGCGCCGGCACCTTCGAAATGCTCGAGCGCAAGGATGTCCCGGTTCCGGTAATCGTCACCGAATATGTCGAGATCGCCAAGGCCTTCTTCGAGGATGAGGAGCCCAAGCTCGTCAACGCTGTTCTCGACCGGATCGCCAAGCAGGTCCGCGGCCAGCGGAAATAGCAAAAATGGTGGCAGCGACTGCGGACGACATCGGGGCGGTTCTCCGCGAGGCGCGTCGCAACGTCTTTCTGTTGACCTTTGCGCAGGCGCTGCTCGGGGTGGTCGGGCCGATCAGCTTCGCGGTCGGCGGTGTCGCCGGCCACCAGCTTCTCGGTGATGACAAGTCGCTGGCAACCGCACCGCTTACCGGATTCAACGTGGGTTTGGCGCTCGGTGTCGTACTTGCGGCGACGCTGTCTCGGCTGGTCGGCAGGCGCTCGGCCTTCATCGGCGGCGCCCTTATCGCCGCTTTGGGCGGACTGGTTGCAGCCGCGGCGCTTTTCTGTGAGAGCTTCTGGCTGTTCACCTTCGGCTTGGCCGTTCTTGGCTCGTCCAGCGGCTTCACGCAAAAGCTTCGCTTCGCGGCGGCAGACGCATCGCCCTCCTTCTACAAGCCGAAGGCGATTTCCTGGATATTGGGCGGCGGCATCATCTCGGCGATACTCGGGCCGCAGATCGTCATTTTCGCCGGTGACTACTTCGCGCCCGTATGGTTTGCGGGTGCCTTCGTGGCCTTGCTGCCGGTCTGCCTTGCGGCCATTGTCTTTTTTGTGCCTCTTCGCCTGCCGGATATCAGAGGCGGTTCGGATCTGCATGCCGCCGCGCCGGTCCGGCCGCTCCGCGAGATTGTCGGCACCCAACGGTTCCTGACAGGTATGATCTGCGGCGTTTCCGCCTATGCGCTGATGACCTTCATGATGACGGGCGCACCGGTCGCCATGGTTGTCGGCTGCGGTTTTTCGACCGACCTCGCGACGCTGGGAATACAATGGCACGTGCTTGCGATGTTCGGCCCGAGCTTTGCAACGGGCTGGCTCATCGCCCGCTTCGGCGCGGAGCGTATCGTGGCCTGCGGCTTTGTGCTGCTTCTGGCTTGCGCGGCGATCGCTCACATGGGAGTGGCGCTTTGGAATTTCTGGGGTGCACTCGTTCTCCTCGGGCTCGGCTGGAATTTCGCGTTCATCGGCGCGACCGCAATCATTGCGCAGAGCTATCGGCCGCATGAGGCGGACAAGGTTCAGGGGTTCCATGATATCGTGCTGTTTTCGACGGTCGCCAGCGCGTCTTTCGCCTCCGGCAAGGTGCTTTCCACCTATGGGTGGGACGTGCTCAACGCCGTCGTCTGGCCGGTTGCCGGCATCTGCCTCTTGCTTCTTCTGATGCTGATGCGGAGGAGCGGGCGCATTGCCGCCTGACCGACTGCAGCCGAGGCTCAGCAAAATCTTCCGACTCCCTCCAAACGCGATCACTCCGGTATTTTCAGGGGCTTGACGATCCCCATTCGCGCCCGCACTCTGGCCGCGCCGTGAGGGGTGCCGCTTGAGGATGCGGCGCGCGATTCGCGGAATGAGGGGCCTGCGGGAGGGAGTGAACCTGCAGGTTGAAACGGAGGATAATGCGAAATGACCTTACTTTTAGGCGTTATCGCATGCGGGTTGCTCGCGGTGGCCTATGCCATCTGGGCAACGCAGTCGGTGCTTGCCGCCGATCAGGGGAACGCCCGCATGCAGGAGATCGCAGGCTTTATCAGGGAGGGGGCGCAGGCCTACCTCACACGTCAATACAGGACCATTGCCATTGTCGGTGTCGTCGTTTTCATCGCCGCGTGGATTCTTCTCTCGAGTGCAGCCGCAATCGGCTTCCTGATCGGTGCAGTGTTGTCGGGCGCGGCTGGTTTCATCGGCATGCATGTCTCGGTCAGGGCCAATGTTCGCACGGCCCAGGCGGCATCGGTCAGCCTTGCCTCCGGTCTCGATATCGCCTTCAAATCGGGCGCAATCACCGGCCTGTTGGTGGCCGGCCTGGCCCTGCTCGGCGTCTCGGTCTACTACCTCATCCTGACAGCGGGCTTCGGGCACGACCCGGCTTCGCGTGAGGTTATCGATGCGCTTGTGGCGCTCGGCTTCGGAGCATCGCTGATCTCGATCTTCGCCCGCCTCGGCGGCGGCATCTTCACCAAGGGAGCCGATGTCGGTGGCGATCTCGTCGGCAAGGTGGAAGCGGGCATTCCGGAAGACGATCCGCGCAACCCGGCGACCATCGCGGACAATGTCGGAGACAATGTCGGCGACTGCGCGGGGATGGCCGCGGACCTTTTCGAAACCTACGCGGTTTCGGTCGTGGCGACCATGGTGCTGGCATCGATCTTTTTCGCCGGTACTCCGCTGCTCGCTACTGTGATGATCTATCCGCTGGCGATCTGCGCGGCTTGCATCATCACCTCGATCATCGGTACCTTCTTCGTCAAGCTCGGTGCCAACGGCTCGATCATGGGGGCGCTCTATCGGGGGCTGATCGTCACCGGCGCGCTCTCGATCATCGGTCTTGGCGCCGCGACCTCACTGACGATCGGCTGGGGCTCGATCGGGACGGTCGCCGGCAAAGACGTCACCGGCTGGGGCCTGTTCATCTGCGGCATCCTGGGCCTCGTCGTCACAGCACTGATCGTCGTGATCACCGAATACTACACCGGCACCAACAAGCGGCCGGTGAATTCGATCGCGCAGGCCTCCGTTACTGGTCATGGCACCAACGTGATCCAGGGACTTGCCGTCTCGCTCGAGTCGACCGCTTTGCCGGCGATCGTCATCGTCGGCGGCATCATCGCCACCTACCAACTCGCCGGCCTCTTCGGTACCGCTATTGCAGTCACTGCCATGCTCGGTCTCGCTGGCATGATCGTGGCACTCGATGCTTTTGGTCCGGTTACCGACAACGCCGGTGGTATCGCCGAGATGTCGCATTTGCCGCCGGAAGTGCGTAAGTCGACCGACGCGCTCGATGCCGTCGGCAACACGACCAAGGCCGTGACCAAGGGCTATGCGATCGGTTCCGCGGGCCTCGGCGCTCTCGTGCTTTTCGCGGCCTATTCGAACGACCTCACCTACTTCGCCGCCAATGGCGACAAACATCCCTATTTCGCCGATGTGGGTGCGATCTCGTTTGACCTGTCCAATCCCTATGTCGTCGCCGGCCTGATCTTCGGTGGCCTCATTCCTTATCTTTTCGGCGGCATCGCCATGACGGCCGTCGGCCGTGCAGGCGGCGCTGTCGTCGAGGAAGTGCGCCGCCAGTTCAAGGAGAAGCCGGGCATCATGGAAGGCAAGGATCGGCCCGACTACGGCCGCGCCGTCGACATGCTGACCAAGGCGGCAATCCGGGAAATGATCGTGCCTTCGCTGCTGCCGGTGCTGGCGCCGATCGTCGTCTATTTCGGGGTGCTACTGCTTTCCGGCTCGAAGGCCTCGGCCTTTGCCGCGCTCGGGGCGTCGCTCCTCGGCGTTATCGTCAACGGGCTTTTCGTCGCCATATCGATGACGTCCGGGGGCGGGGCATGGGACAATGCCAAGAAGAGCTTCGAAGACGGTTTCGTCGACAAGAATGGCACGCGCCACATGAAGGGTTCCGATGCCCACAAGGCTTCGGTCACAGGCGACACCGTCGGCGATCCCTACAAGGATACGGCTGGCCCCGCCGTCAACCCGGCGATCAAGATCACCAATATCGTGGCGCTGCTGTTGCTGGCCGTCCTAGCCTGACAAAGGCTCCTGCAAAACAAAAAGGGCCCGCGAACCTTGTTCGCGGGCCCTTTTGCATGCTGCGACTTATGGATCCTTGCCAAAGTCCTTGAAGAGGTTTCGCGCCGCTGCCTGTCCGGCGCCCGGGCCGCTCAGGAGCTGGCCGAGGAAGCTCGTTTCCTTGCCGCCGGTCGGCGTCGTGCGTGACAGCATGTCGAAGACCTTACCGTCCTTCATCGTATAATGTGCGAGCTGGCTGACGACGCCTTCCTTGTCGAAGTAGACGGCAAGGATCGATTGGTCGATGAGCTTCGGCTTCATGAAGGCGACCGGCCGCTTGCGCGTCTGCGAGATGTAATAGAAGACCTCGTTGTCGAAGGTGGCGGTCGTCGACGGCGTGCCCAGAGAGAGCAGCACCTGCTCGCGGCTCGATCCGACCGGGACAAGGTTCAGCGTTTCCTGGTCAACGACATAGCCTTGATGGAGGACCTCGCCCATATTCGCCGTCGTGCAGGCGGCAAGCGTGGTTGTGCAAAGGGAAGCCACGAGCACGGCACGGCTTAGAACATTCAGGTTTGATATCAAATACCGCTTCGACAAGGACTGTTCCCCTGGAGTAACGATGGCAGATCCGCCATTGCATTTCGTGCCTGCTTCGGTAAACCAGCTTCGGCTATCATGCAATAACGTCGTGGGCGCCGCCCACATTTCGAGAAAGCCAGAGCTGGGCTTTGTGATGATTTTTGGACTGTTCAAAAGAAAAAGCGGCAATATTGCGATTGTGGAGCGCCAGTATGCGTTGCTGACCGCCGCCGCACGCCAGCCGTTTCTGTACACCGACCTTGCTGTCCCTGACACGGTCATGGGCCGCTTCGAGATGTTGTCGGCAATCCTGATTCTCTATTTTCGGCGGACACGCGCCTCCGCGCGCACCGGACAGGAGATCGCGCAGGAAATCGTCGATGCCTTTTTCGAAGACGTCGACCACTCGATCCGCGAACTCGGCGTCGGTGACGTGGGCGTGCCGAAGAAGATGAAGAAGTTCGCCGGCATGTTCTACGGCCGCCTCGAGTCCTATGCCGCCGCGCTCGAGCAAAGGGACGGAGAGGCCCTGGCCGCCGCGCTCCGCCGCAACTTCCATCCCGATGCCCACGAAGGGCCGTCGATGGACGGACTGGCCGCCTATCTGCTGGCCACCGAAGCGGTCCTGTCCGAGACCCCGGAAGAGGTGGTCGAAGCGGGCCAGTTGCGCATGCCGCCAGCAGGAGCGTAATAGGCCGATAGCGATGCCGCCCGAAGATCGCGCTCGGCGGCTGTATGCGCGGCATGGAGATCCGATGCCGCGAGGAAGGATCTTGTCATGAGAGACGATAGCAAACCGGCGTTCTCCTACCCGGTGAAGGTGGGACACATCTCGGCAAACGCGGTCAGCGTCCATCTTTCGGCGAGCGAGGCCGAGCGCCGGGCGCTTGCCAAGCTCTGGAATGTCGAAGAAGTACTCTCGCTTGCCGCCGACCTCCAGATCGCGCGCTGGAAGAAGGACGGAGTGAAGATCAAGGGAGATGTCGCTGCCCGCGTTGTCCAGTCCTGCGTGGTGACGCTCGAACCGGTCGAGGCGGAGATAAACGAGCCCGTCGAGGCGATTTTCGTGCCGGAAGGATCGCGGCTTGCACGCCAGGCGCACAACGACGGTGGCGAGATGGTACTCGATCCGGATGGTCCGGACATTCCCGACACCTTTGCCGGCGATACCATCGATGCGGGGGTCGTGGTCAGCGAACATGTCGCCCTCGCCATCGATCCCTATCCGCGCAAGGAAGGTGCGGTCTTCGGTGAGCGCATCGAAAGCTCTGCGGAGGATGACAAGCGGCCGAACCCGTTTGCCGCGCTGAAGGACTGGAAAAAGGATTGAAACGGCGCAAGCCGCGCTTACAATTCGGTTGTCACGCAGACGAAAAGCAGTATTTTGGCCCGACTCCAGCCGATGGGGCCGGTGCGCCGTGACGTCGCATGTTGGCTCAAGCGTCAGAAGGAACAAGGATCGCCCCGCGTGAAAAGTGATGCGCAGGGCGAGACGCGTTTGCGTGGGCAGGAAAAAGGATAAGACACGCGTGGTCAGAATTTCACTTGACGTGATGGGGGGCGACTATGGTCCTGAAGTCGTCATCCCGGGCGCAGCAAGAGCGCTCGAACGTCACCCGGACATAAGATTCGTCTTGTTCGGTCAGGAAGCGCGATGCGCCGAGCTTCTGGCCAAGTATCCGAAGCTGAATGCAGCGAGCACTTTCAACGATTGCGAAATCGCCGTCGCCATGGACGAAAAGCCTAGCCAGGCGCTCCGGCGTGGGCGTGGCAAATCGAGCATGTGGAAGGCGATCGACGCGATCAATGCCGGCGAGGCGGATGTGGTCGTTTCCGCAGGCAATACAGGCGCGCTGATGGCGATGTCCGTCTTCTGTCTCAGAACCATGCAGGGGATCCAGCGCCCTGCGATTGCCGCCATCTGGCCGACGCTCAAAGGGGAAAGCATCGTCCTCGACGTCGGCGCGACGATCGGCGCGGACGCGCAGCAGCTCATGGATTTCGCCTTGATGGGCGGCGCGATGGCTCGCGCACTGTTCGAGGTCGAGCATCCTTCGGTCGGCTTGCTCAATGTCGGCGTGGAAGAAATCAAAGGCCAGGAAGAGGTCAAGGAGGCCGGACGGCTCATCCGCGAGGCCAACATCGAGGGCATTGACTATTACGGTTTCGTTGAAGGCGACGATATTGGCCGCGGAACCGTCGATGTCGTTGTCACCGAAGGCTTCTCTGGCAATATCGCCTTGAAGGCGGCCGAAGGAACGGCGCGCCAGATTGCCGAATATCTGCGCGCGGCGATGTCGCGCACATTGCTCGCGAAGATCGGTTACGTGTTCGCAAAGGGCGCCTTCGACCGGTTGCGTGAAAAGATGGACCCGCGGAAGGTCAACGGCGGCGTGTTCCTCGGCCTCAATGGCGTCGTCATCAAGAGCCATGGTGGCACCGACGCCGAGGGTTTCGCGGCCGCAATCGATGTCGGCTACGACATGGTAAAGAACGGCCTCAAGGCCAAAATAGAAAGCGACCTGGCGAAATATCACGGCGCACAGCCGTCTGAACCCCTCCCGCCGGCATGAATGATGAGGTTTTGAGTAAATGATCCGTTCCGTCGTTCGCGGCTTCGGGGCAGCGCTGCCGAAGCGAGTGATGACCAACAAGGAAATGGAATCGAAGGTCGACACGTCCGACGAATGGATCGTGCAGCGGACCGGGATTCGCCAGCGTTACATCGCCAGTGAGGGCGAAACGACGGCATCACTCGGAGAAAGTGCCGCGCGCGCCGCGCTTGCGCGGGCCGATCTGACGGCCGACGACCTGGACCTGATCATCGTTGCCACATCGACTCCGGACAACACGTTTCCGGCGACGGCGGTTAACATCCAGAACCGCCTCGGCATGCGGCACGGCGCGGCCTTCGATCTGCAGGCGGTCTGTTCCGGCTTCGTCTATGCGGTGGCGACGGCGGATGCCTATATCCGCGGCGGACTCGCCAAGCGGGCCCTGGTGATTGGGGCGGAGACGTTCTCGCGCATCCTCGACTGGTCCGATCGCACAACTTGTGTCCTCTTCGGCGACGGCGCCGGCGCGATCGTCCTTGAAGCCCAGGAGGGAGCAGGCACGAATGCCGACCGCGGCGTGCTCACGGCACAACTGCGCTCAGACGGCATTCATGGCGACAAGCTTTACGTCGACGGCGGCCCATCGACCACGGGCACCGTGGGCCATCTCAGGATGGAAGGCCGTGAGGTGTTCAAGCATGCCGTCGGCATGATCACGGACGTGATCGAGGCGGCTTTCGAGGCAACGGGAACGACGGCAGACGACGTCGACTGGCTGGTTCCGCACCAGGCCAACCGACGCATCATCGATGGCTCTGCAAAGAAGCTGGGCATCCCGCTCGATAAGGTTGTGGTGACGGTCGACGTCCACGGCAATACCTCGGCCGCCTCCATTCCGCTCGCGCTTGATAACGCGGCCGCCGACGGGCGGATAAAGAAAGGCGACCTCGTGATGCTCGAGGCGATGGGCGGCGGCTTCACCTGGGGTTCCGTTCTCATCCGGTGGTAAAGAAAATAATGAAGCACCGCAGGCGCTTGACCGCAAAAGGCAAGGGCAATAGTCTTCCTTCGCTGATCGGCATGCCAGACATCGGTGGGGGAAGATGAGCGGAAAAACAGTAACACGGGCGGACTTGGCTGAGTCGGTCTTTCGCAAGGTGGGCCTATCTCGTACAGAGTCGGCCGAACTCGTGGAAACGGTCATTGATGAAATATGCAACGCAATCGTGCGTGGCGAGAGCGTGAAACTGTCCTCCTTTGCGACGTTCCAGGTGCGCGACAAGAATGAGCGCATCGGGCGCAATCCGAAAACCGGCGAGGAAGTTCCGATTTCACCGCGCCGGGTGATGACCTTCAAGGCGTCCAACGTATTGAAACAGCGCGTGCTGAAGGCGCATTTGAGCCGCAAGGCCAAGCAGAGGCCGGCCGCTCCGGCGTCGTGATCCCCTGCTCGAAACCACAAATGTGGTTGAAAACCTGTCCATAACCCATTGAAATGGGCGCGACTCGTGCGATCATCGCGCGGTGATCCGTCCATTGCGGTGCTGACAAGCCGCGTGATCTGTAAATGGGGATGATATGGACAAAAGCCCGGACGCCTTCCGCACAATCAGCGAGGTCGCAGACGAGCTCGATCTGCCGCAACACGTTCTGCGTTTCTGGGAGACACGATTCCAGCAGATCAAGCCGATGAAGCGGGGCGGCGGTCGGCGGTATTATCGCCCGGAGGACGTCGATCTCCTCAAGGGCATTCGCCACCTCCTCTATGATCACGGCTACACGATCAAGGGCGTGCAAAAGCTCCTGAAGGCCAACGGCAACAAGTTCGTCGCGGCGATCGCAAGCGGCGATCTAGCAACTGTCGAAGCACTTGCAGCTTCCAGCAACGAGGAGCCGCAACCGCCGAAGGTCGGTGTCGCCGACGAGGACCAGATCGTCGGCCGCGCGAAGGCTCCGGCGGGCCGGCGGTTTTTCTCCTTCGGCGGCGGTAGTGGCGACGACGCGGAGGTATCGATCGGCAAGGCTTCCGTAAGCAAGGAAGACCGGGCGTTGTTGCAGGAGGCGCTTTACGATCTCCTGGAATGCAAGCGGCTGCTCGACCAGGTGCGGTGACACCGCTTTCAAGGCATCTATTGATGAGTGTGATTGGTGGCTACCGGTGCAGCGCTATTTTGCTCTGCGCGGCTTGGAAGTGCCGTTCGCAAGTCGATCCGGAGTGAAGGCAAACGCCGGGAAATGAACATGCTCAAGGAAGGCAAGACCGTTCGCCCCTGCCTGAGGCTTTGCCGCCGGCGCGACTTGCATCGCCGCTGAGAGCTGATCGAGATATTCCAGCGCCTCGTGGGCCGCCAAGACTGTTAGCATCCTGCCGTCTGCCTGGCCCGCCTTCTGCAGGTCGTTCCTGGTAGTCTCCACCGCGTCGCGGACGAACCCTCGTGGGTCATGGCTCTGTGAAGCGGCCCATTCGAGAAGGCGGCACATTATCATTTCATTCACACGCAAGGCGGCGACGGTTTGACCAAGCAGCAGCGCCAGTTTCTGAAGCTTATCTTCGTTTACTTTCCGAGACATCTGTATCTTCCCGTCGTTTGGCTTTCTTCCTTTCTGGAGCGTCGCCCGCCGCCAACGAATGCACGGCGGCTCTCGGCCGGCATGGACCGAACGGCACCGAGCAGGGTTTTGTTCCCCGTGGGTCCGGTCAGCTGCCGCCCGGCCTCGATCCCGTAAGTGCCCGTCGGCAAACTTCGTCGCACTGCATTGGCGTGGGCGATGGAGAGGTTGCGGGGCGCCTGTTGCATGAAGGTTCGTCCGACATATGCACGCGGGCGGTTCGTTTTTCCTGTCGACATCGAATTTCGGGCTTGCGCTCCCAGCGTTGAGAATATAGGGATTTTCTCGGTTCGGAGCGTAGCGCAGCCCGGTAGCGCACTTGACTGGGGGTCAAGGGGTCGCTGGTTCAAGTCCAGTCGCTCCGACCATTTAATCCCTTGGCAACTCCCTTCGCGATGACCGTCCGGCAACGGCGTCGTTGACGGTAAAACGCCATCAGGCCAAGCAAAACTCCCTAAGTCCGTGAGAAAAATCCTGCGTCGGGCGACAGGCAGGCTTGCGGTACCGGCTGGGAGCTGGTGCTTCCCCGCTTCTCGCTGGCTTCCTTTTCGTGGCGCTGCGAAACGCATTTCCACGGCGCCGATCACAACCGAACCAGAGAACGGTTTTGTGATTTGGTCGGGGCCGCGGCGGCGGATAGACTGCGCCTGCAACAACAAGGAGAAGCCTTATGAAGACCATCCTCGTATTTGCAGCCGCCCTCGCTTTCTCGACAACAGTGGCTTCCGCCGAGTGCATCGGCCATTCCAAGACCACTGCTTCTGTAGACGAAGAGATGACCACGGCGAGCGTCACCAAGGCCGAACAGTCGACGCCGGCGGAAGAGATCCTTCTGCAGCAGAAACAGCAGCAGGAAGAGCGGCAGGCGGAACAATAGGCCAAATAACGTCGGATGCGGGGCCTCCCTGATGGGCGAGGCGTACAGCATCCGACGCCTCTCGACGACAACCGGCAATCCCGCTTCAGCAATTCAGCTCCTTTGCGCGTCTGATAAGACGCGCGGCGCCGGCGTGTCCGTTTTGTGGATAGATGGTCGCTCAGCGGCGCTGGCGCGCCGCCAAACGTCGGTAGAGTTCTTCCGTCCGGTCAAGCATCACGTCGAGCGTGAAACGATCCTTGTGGACCTCGGCCGCCTTGAGGAGCGCGGGATAGCTTTCCGGGCTTGCAGCCGCGATCATTGTCTTCGTGAGCTGCGAAACATCGTCGCTGTTGGGAATGATGAAGCCGTTCTCGCCGTTGTGGATGACGGTTCGGGCGCCGCCGACATCGGCGATGATGATCGGCCTGCCCGCGGCGGCGGCCTCCAGCATGACATAGGACATCGCTTCGTAGCGGCTTGGCATGACGACGAGATCGAATGCGGCCACAGCCTGGGAACCGGTAAAGGCGGAGGTTAGGTGAATGCGGCTTTGCAACCCGCTTGCCGCGATCGTGCGGCGAAGCTCCTCCTCCAGTTCGCCGGCACCGACCATCACGAGATAGCTGTTCTTGACCGATGATGCCGCGCCTTTGAATGCGTCAATGAGCCGCTCCGGCGCCTTCTGGCTGGAAAGACGGCCAATGAAGCCGAAGACGAAGGCGTCTGCGGGAATCCCGAAGCTCGCTCGAACCGTCTTCGCCATGTCGGGTGAGGGGGGCGAAACGCCGTTGACGATCACGGACATTCGTCGTTCGGGCATGCCGAGCGACAATGCATGCGCGCGCTCGTCATCGGAAACCGTGATGAGGTGATCGGTAAAAAACCACGCCAAGGCCCACTCGATGGCGCCGTAGATCAAGCGCCCCGCTCGATCAAGCGCCGGGTCCATCGTCCGGAAGGCATGCGGGGTATAGACGCGCGGCGCATGGCGCCCGGGCAGCCGCAGGCGCGTGAGGGCGCCCGCCTTGGAACTGTGGCCGTGGACGATGTCGAACGGCCCCGCGGTTCGGCTGATGCGCCGAATGGCGCGAAAAGCCGACAGATCGGACGGTCCAGGCGCACGCTCCATGTCGACCGCATGGACGGCGGGCAAGTCGATTGCCTTGAGCTCGCGGACGAAGCCGTCTTCCGCTCGCACCGGCGAATAGATCGCCTCGACGTGATGGCCGCGCGCCTGCATGCCGCGGCAAATGTCGAGGAAATGCCGGCCGGACCCGCCTCCGCTTGGCTCCAGCACTTCGAGAAGGCGCAGCGGACGGGCCGACGATCCGTCGGTTGCGGGCGTGTCGATGGTCATATGTGCCTTCCGGCGCGGGCGCGCCTTTGAAAGCGATATTCGAGCGCGGCACATCCCCAGACGATGCCAAGCAGCATGTAGAAATGACGCCAATGATCCGTATCGATGACGTTGCCGACACCAGCATGGCCGATCAGTGTCACCCACGCAATCATCAGGTACGGTTGCCATGGCCGGTCGAGCAGGAGGAAGCGGAAGCCCAGTGAAAGCGTCCATGCGATCAGCGTCACGTAGGCGATCAAGCCGATCCAGCCGTAGGACGTCAGGCACTTCAGCCAGATATTGTGCTCGTCCTCCGGGAAGATGGTGCTGAAAACCAGAGGGCCGATGCCGAGCGGTTTTTCCATCGACATGAGAAAGCCGATCCGGTGCCGGTCGAACCGGCCGAGATGTCCGCCATCATACTCCTGAACAAGCTGGGAACGGCTTGAGAAAAGGGTTGCGACCTGCTCGGACTGCAGGGCGGCTGCGAGTGCGGTGACGATGAAGAGCGCGCCGCAGAGCGCGAGCACCAGTATGCGCAGGCGGAAGAGGCCGCTTCGCTCCTTCAGCAGCATGACGAAGACAAAGGCGACGACGCAGAAGAGATTGAGCGCCCAGGCCGCTCGCGAAAACGAGAGAAAAACGCCGAGCGTCAGGATGAGAAGTCCAACGATCTTCGCCGGCGCCTGGCGGATCGGCTGGGTGAGGAGGCCATGAATGAGATAGAGCGCCGGCGCGGCGAGGAAGGGGCCGAAAACGTTCGGGTCCTGGAACGCTCCCTTCGCGCGGTCGTAGAGCGTGAAGTTGGCGCCTCCCGGTATTGCGCCGAAATAGCCGAGAATACCGAGGAGCGCCGTGATGACCGCGGCAGCAACCCAGGCATTGAAGATCAGCCGCAGTCTTTGGTGCCGATCTTCGATGATCGCCGCGAAGAAGACCGCCGAGAGCGCGAGGAAGCCGGAGACGGCCATATACATCGGCCCGGTGGCAAGGTCCGCCATCACGGTCAGCGACAGCATGCCGCCCACCATGAACAGCACGAGCAGAGACAGCAACGGCGCCACATAGCGGGAAATCTTCAGCCCGAAGAGTGCCCACAGGCCGATGAGGCACGCCATGAAGAGCTCGTAAGGCGCGGGCTCGTCGATGACGAAGCCCGAAAGAAAAACCGCGACCGTGACCAGGCCGGAACCGACCAGCGAAACCGCGGCAAGCTGGGGGCGGAGAACGCTCGGCGGGGATGCGCTCGCGGAGATCAATAGGCGTTATCCGTGTTGAGCAACCGGAATGGCGTGAGCACAAGGATCTTCAGATCGAAGAGCAGTGACCAGTTCTCGATGTAGTAGAGATCGAAAGCGGTGCGGAATCGGATCTTTTCATCATTGTCGATCTCGCCACGCCAGCCGTTGATTTGTGCCCAGCCCGTTACCCCGGGCTTGACGCGATGGCGGGCGAAATAGCCCTCGACGACATCGGAATAGGTTCGGTTGCGCGTTTGTGCCAGAACGGCGTGGGGGCGCGGGCCGACCAGCGAGAGTTCGCCCTTCAACACGTTGAAGATCTGCGGCAGCTCGTCGATTGAAGACTTACGCAGGAAGCGGCCGACAGGGGTCACCCGCGGGTCTCCCTTGGTGACGGCGCTGCGAGCGGTCGGATCGCTCATGTGCGCATACATCGAGCGGAACTTGTAAACCTCGATCGTCTCGTTGTTGAAGCCGTGTCGGGCCTGCTTGAAGATGATCGGCCCTGGCGACGTGATCTTGACGGCGACAGCGGCGGCAAGCATCACCGGCCATAGGAGAAGGAGCGCGACGACGCTGAAAAAAATGTCGAAACAGCGCTTCGCCACGGAATCCCAATCGGCGATCGGCTTGTCGAAGATGTCGAGCATCGGAACCTGTCCGACATGGGAATAGCTGCGCGGACGGAAGCGCAGGTTGTTGGCGTGTGCCGCCAGGCGGATGTCGACCGGGAGGATCCAGAGCTTCCTCAACAGTTCGAGAATACGTTTTTCCGCAGTCAGCGGCAGCGAGATGATCAGCATGTCGATCCTCGCGAGCCGGGCGAATTCGACGAGTTCGTTGACGGTCCCCAATTTCGGGTAGCCGGCGATCATGTTTGGTGATCGCCGCTCGTCGCGATCGTCGAAGATGCCACAGATGCGGATGTCATTGTCCGGCTGATGTTCGATCGTGCGGATCAGGTCCTTGGCCGCCTGACCGCCGCCGACGATGACCGCACGACGCTCCATCGTCCCGTTGCGCGACCAATGGCGGATCGAATAGGCGATGAAGGCGCGTTGGGCGATAAGGAAGACCGCACCGCCGATGAACCAAGCCGCGATCCAGACGCGGGAATACTGATGCCCGGATTTCAGAAAGAAGAGCGCGAGCGCAATCGCGCCGAAGGCTGTCGCCCAGGCGCCCAGAACGCGCGGCGACATTCGCAGCCATGCTCTGAGCGCCGGCACCTGATAGCCATCGGCGACCTGGATGGCCGCGACGGCGAGTGCCGAGCCGCCGGCGAGAATTGCAAGATAGACGGGCAGCTGTTCGACAGCCGGCTGGACATAATACGCGTTGATGCCATAGCCGATGGCGAAGAGAACGCAGAAATCGAGCAGCCGGATCAGGCCGGTGATCATGGCCGGCGAATAGGTGTCGGCGCGAAACTGAAGCGCGATCTGTCGCGCCAGCGGATTAAGCTCCGTGGCGCCTTTCTCGCCGATCGTCTCGTCGGGGGCGGCCGTGCGAATCTCGGAGATCTTCTTGCGAAGCGTTTCCGGATTGAATACCTCGGGCCTCTCGTAGTGGTTCATGGTCTCTTCCTGGCGCTGAAGTCCCTGCGCCCGGATAGCAGAAAGCCACTAAGAAACGCTTACGTTGTAAGCAACTGTCCTCGTGCGCGAGCCGCATCGCCTGCCAGATCGCGATATAGCCGCATCACGCTCTTTGTCATGACCGACGCGGCGAAGCGGGATTTGAACGCCTGCGGATCCGGCATCATTCTTTCGGGCCAGTCGTGCTCGACAATCGTGGCAGCCATGATCTGGGCGAGCGAATCGACCTTAGGTTCGGCAAGAGCGCCGCTGTCGGCGCCGAAAACCTCCGGAATCCCGCCAACCCGTGTCGCGATGACGGGCTTACCGGCGGCAAGCGCCTCAAGCACGATGTAGGGCATCGCTTCCGCGCGCGACGGGATGACGACCGTGCGCGCAAGGGCGAAGGCTTCCCGCGCCTTCATGGCCGGAAGCATCTTGATGCGCCGCCCCAGTCCCTTGCGCAGTTTCATCTCTGCGTATTGCTGCTGTTGCGGCCCGTCGCCGATCATCAGGGCGGAGAGAGGCCGCCCGGCGATCCGCTCCGCCGCGGCAAAACTCTCTACAAACAGGTCGGGACCCTTGAGGTCCCGCATCATGCCGATATAGAGGAAATCCACTGCATCTGGCGCAACCGGGACGGGGTCGAATTCGCGGTCGTCGATGCCGTTGTAAATCAGTTCGTTGCGACCCGGCGGCCGGCCGACCTTCGAGAAATAGGTTTGGCGTTCGTAATCGCAGACGAAGACGAGAGCGTCGGTGAGGCGCTCCTGCAGGCGCTCGAGACGGAAAATCGCCCGACCTTTCAACGATCTTGAATCGTAGTGGAGGCTGCCGCCATGGGGCGAATAGAGGCGGGCTACGCGATACTTGTTGACCCGCAAGGCTGAACCGATGATGCGCGCAAGGACGCCGCCTTTGGCGCCGTGCCCATGCAGCACATCCGGTTGCAAACTTCTGATTTCCTTGTAGCTGCGCCAAAGTGCAAAAATATCGGACGGTCCGATGGCGCGGTGAATGGGCAGGCGAACGATGCCGAGCGCCAGATAGGGGCGGATCGCATCGAACAGGGCGTCCTCATGGGCGCCGCCGGTCGTGCTGTCACACAGAATTCCAACCTCGTGCCCGGCATTGGCGTGGGCTTCGGCAAGATCGCGCACGTGCCGGAATATGCCGCCGACCGGCGACCTGAAGCAATGAAGGATGCGCAGTGGACGTTCGCTCTGCATGGATGTCAGAACAACCGTTCGCGGACATAGATCGTGTCGCCGGCCATGACCGGATCGGAAATCGGCACGCGGCCGGTAATGATCCGGCCGTTGATCTTGCGGGTGATGTCGGCGTTCGACTGGTTCGCACGCGGCGAGAAGCCGCCGGCCACCGCGATCGCATTCTGGACCGTCATGCCGGGAACGTAGCTGTATTGGCCCGCCTGGCCCACTTCGCCCATGATGAACACCGAGCGATAGCGGTCCACTTCGATCGTGACGTCCGGATCCCGGAGAAAGCCCTCGCGCAGCTTTGCGGCGATCATGCCCTCAAGCTCCGGCAGCGTATGGCCGCGCGACGGTACCGCGCCGATCAGCGGGAAGGCGACATAACCGGCCTGATCGACGGTATAGGTGCCAGTAAGGCCGGCCTGTTCGAAGACGTTGATGCGAAGGCGGTCGCCGCTGTCCAGCCTGTAGGGCTGGATGGTGGCCTCGCTGAAGGCTTTGGGAGCCGGCTGGTAGCTAGTGCAGCCGCCGACCAGTGCCGACAATATCGCCAATGCGATAGCGCGTGCTGTCTTTTTGCCTGCGGTCGACATGCGGGTCTCGGGCTCCGGAAACGATCACCTGTGACGACGTTATCGATCCGTTAGGGTTAATAGCCGGTAAACTCGCCCCAGGAATTTTGATATGGCGTCGGCAAGGAGCGCGCCACCTTAGGGTTGTGCTGGAAATTAACCCTTGTGTTACCATGTTCTTTTACCTTCCTGCCGACTGAGGAACCTTCGGAGTTGGGGCATGTCGAGCATCGGCAGCGGGCAGCAGGATGTGGATATAGATCTCGGCGGCCTCTTCCGCGCCGTCTGGAAGCGGCGAGCCCGGGTTTTGCTCGCCACGGCGTGCGTCGCGGCTGCGGCTTTCGCCACAGCGACGATGATCGCTCCTCAGTATCAGAGCGAAACGCGACTGCTGATCGAGTCGCGTGAACCGGAGTTCAGCGGAACGAACCAGCTTGCGCCGACGGGATCCGACCGGGTTTTCGATGAATCGGGTATTTCAAGTCAGGTGCAAGTGCTGCGCTCCGCCGATCTGATCAAACAGGTCGCGCGCAACATGAAGCTGCATGAACGCAAGGAGTTCGATCCTTCGGCCGAACCCTCGGCGCTTTCCGATCTTCTGGTGATGCTCGGCCTCAAGAAGAACCCTCTCGACTTGCCGCCAGAAGAGCGGGTGCTGAAGGAGTTCGACTCCAAGCTGCAGGTCTATCAGGTCGAAAGGTCGCGGGTGATCGCCATCGCCTTCACCTCGAAAGACCCCAAGCTCGCGGCGGCCATCCCTGATGAGATGGCAAAAGTCTACTTATCCCTGCAAAGCGGCGCGAAACTCGATTCGAATTCGGAGGCAAGCCGCTGGCTGGAACCGGAGATCGCCAACCTTCGCGAGAAGGTGCGTGAGGCAGAAGCGAAAGTTGCGGCCTACCGTGCCTCGTCCGGCCTGTTGCCGACCGGTCAGACGGAAAACTTCGCCACGCGCGAGCTCACGGATATTTCGAGTGAGCTCGCCCGCGTGCGCGGAGAGCGAGCCAATGCCGAGGCGCGCGCGAAGGGCGTGCGGACGGCGGTCGCCGACGGCCGTGCGCCAGACACACTGACGGACGTCGTCGGCTCTCAAATGATCCAGCGGTTGAAGGAAAACGAAGCCAACGTCCGGGCGCAGATTGCGGACCTGTCGACGTCATTGCTCGACGGCCACCCGCGTCTCAAGGCACTGAAGTCGCAGCTTGAAGGCATCAGGCAGCAGATTCGCACCGAGACCCGCAAGGTGCTCGTCAGCCTGGAGAACGAAGCAAAGGTCGGGCAGTTGCGCGAAGAACAGTTGCTGCAGCGCCTCAACACGCTCAAGGCGCAATCCGCGCAGGCGGGAGAGGAGGAGGTCGGACTGCGCGCACTGGAGCGCGAAGCAACCGCGCAGCGTCAGCTTCTCGAAACCTATCTCGCCCGATATAGAGAGGCGACATCGCGCACCGTTGCGAACGCAGTGCCGGCAGATGCGCGCGTGATCTCGAACGCGGTCGTACCAAGCACCCCAGACTTCCCGAAGGTAATGCCGATCACAGTGGTCGCGGCGCTCGCCGCCTTCCTGATCAGTTGTGTCGTCATCATGCTCGGCGAGCTCTTCAGCGGACGGGCGCTCAGGCCCGTTTCTGTTGCGGAACCGGACGCTTCGGAACAATTGCCCGCCGTTCCGACGGAACCGGAGTCTGCGGAGTCGATTCTCGTGCTCGGGGACATCGGGGCGGTCGAAAAGGACGTTGAGCCTGCTGAGGACACGAAGACGGCGGAAAGCGACTTTTCGATCGAGTTCGTTGCCGCCCACCTTCTCGACCAGAACGTCCGTATCGCCGTCTCGGTATCGCCGGGCGGTGACGAAGGGTCGACCGCGACTGTCATGCTGGCGCGGCTCCTGGCGGAGGACGGGCAGAAAGTCGTTCTCATCGATCTTTCCGGCTCGGCTTGCCCGACGCGGCTGATGGTACAGTCGTCGGCGCTGCCGGGAATAACGAACCTGCTCTCGGGGGAAGTCGCCTTCGGCGAATCGATACACGCGGACCGCTTCTCGGAGGCGCATCTCGTCCCCCGGGGAAATTCCGACCCGCGGACAGCAATGCGTGGCATCGAGCGACTGCAGATGATCATCGATGCGCTCACCAATGCCTATGACCTGGTCCTGGTCGAGTGTGGCGCGGCTGACGCCGGCGCCGTATCCAGAATTGCCCGGCGAGAGGGCACGGAAATCATATTGTCGGCTTCGTCCGTCAGCGATGAGCGGATTGTGGAACTGCTCACAGACTTCGGCGAGGCCGGATACCGCAACATCGTGCTGATGACCGGACAGCGCGAAAGCGACCCCGACTTTCCGGATCGCCACGCGGCCTGAAGCGCACGCGCGCGCTTCAAACGCTCAATGCTCCTCCGCCGCAGCCGCCGGCTCCAGTGGTGATTGACGCTGCTGGCGCAGCCGCTGGACGAACGCGTAGGATGCTTTGTTGGCCTTTATCATGCGCTTGGCCAGCATCGCGCCGCGATGAAGATTGGCGGCCAAATGTCCGCGGAGCGTAACGGGCACGACGATGTCCCGCAACGGGGTTTCGATTGTGCACCACGAGCGTTTGTAGGGCTGGTCACCGATCCCGAAATCGAAGAGCGCCACTCCTTCGGAGCACAGCCGCTCGATTGTCCTGTAAAACAACAATTCTCCCGGGCTGCTGTCGGCTGCAATTTCCTCGTCAATCGAGCCAAACTGGCAGATGACATGGTCGCCCTTGCGCGAAAGGCCGGCGACCGCAAGGATCCGGCCTTCATGCTCGCCCTTGAGGCGAATTGCGTTTAGCTCCAGCAACCGGCCGTCCGCCGCTTGACCGCGTTGCGCGAGCTGGCGAAAGAAGGCGCGTGTTTCGGCATCCTGAAACACGTCCGGCAAGCCGTGTGCCTCGAAGCGAGCCGCCTTCTGCTGGAAGAAGGTTTCGAGAAGCGCGTGCGCTTCCGATGTCTCGCGGGCGACCACGTAGTCATAGCCGCCAAGGGCGGCGAGACGCCGCTCCGATATCCGCATCTTCTTGCGTCGCCGTTTTGCGTTGAGCTGCGCCAGCGTGCGTTCGATATTCCCGAGGAGCGGCAATTGGAACGAGGAGTCGGCGTTCTGCAAGGCGGGCAGGGCGGCAAGCGGGTGGGCCTTCCCGCGCCAGGTTTCCGGCGTCTTGTCGAGGGTGACGATATCGGCGATCCCTCGCAACTGGCGTTTGAGTCCGCAGGTCAGCACGCGCGCGAGTTCCGTAGGCGGCGTTGCATCCTCATCGGTAAACAAACCGGTGTTGAGATTGCTGTGATCGGAACCGATCAGCCGCGCCGTGCGGAAGAGGAGCCCGCGGTCGATTTCGAGCGGCAGGATAAAGAGCATTTGCCGGCCGCGCGCAACGCGAACGAACAGCGTCTGGCTCTCATGCGTTGTCCGCCATGCGGCGCACCAGTCGAAGCTCTGGTGTAGCGAGTTCTGGCCATTCTCATCCAGAACGCGCCACTCCGCTTCGAGCGCGGCCATGTCGGTGTGGATGGAGACCGTTATCTTTTCGGTGTCTTGTGCTTTTGAACACTGGGTCGGGACGCGATCACTCGGCAGCGGATCGTCCAACGACGTCAAAGTAAAACAGGCATTCGTCATTTCATCTACCGTTCGGAAGCGGGGCCGTGCATCCATTAAGCGTAGATGTCGCTACATTCGGCTTAATTTCGAGCGGACTGGCGCCTATTACGCGGGCGACAGGAGAATGCGGTTAGCAAAGCATGAAGCGCACGCCAGTGAGCGCGTGTTCCGCACGCCGGTCGACAAGGTGACGCGAAACATTGCCGCAATCACCGGCGCGGACCTGCACGCGTTGGAACACGCGCAGTAAGCTCAGTCGAGGAAGCCGGTTGCAAGCGCCTTTGCCCATTCGGGACGATTGCGACGCGCAGCGAGGCGCGATATCGCCATATGATCGTAGCGCACGCAACGGAAGGTGACATTCCAGTCGCCGGCAGTGCGTTCGACGATGGCATAGCGCGCGTCCGGCGAACCGGTTTCGACCCTGTGGGGAACGGGCTTGTCATCGTCGTAGCCGGGGCAGCCGACGCTGCCGGGATTGACGACGAGGCGGCCGTCGGCGAGCCGGATGGCCCGCGGAATGTGCGTATGGCCGCAAAGGATGACGGGATAGTCGATGTCCGCGGCGAAGCTCTCGATTATGTCGCGTCCCGCCATGTGGACTACGCCATCGGCCGTCAGCGTTTCCAGCCAGTAGGTTTCATCGCTGCGCGGCGTGCCGTGACAAAGGAAAAGCGCATCTCGATAGACGAGCGTTTCAGGCATATCCGCGAGCCACGCAAGGTGAGACGGTTCAAGCTCGTCGTGCGCGGCACGGTCGGAAGGCCCCATGCGGGCGGGATCGAGCGTCAGAAGATAACGGTCGTGATTGCCGCGGATCGCAGGCATGTTGCGCTTGGTCAGGATGTTGGCGGTTCTCGCGGCGTTGAGCGGGCCGCTCAGATGATCGCCGAGATTGACGATCTCCGCGATCCCCTGCGCGGCGATGTCGGCAAGAACGGCCTCCAGCGCGAGGTCGTTGCCGTGAATATCGGAAATGACCGCGATCCTCATCTTGCGCCTCGGCAATCAACGGTTCTTGGCCGGCTTTTCCATCCACTTGATGATCAGCATCGCGGGGAGGATCCACAACAGGCCCGTCAGGAAGAAATAGATGAGATGCACCCACCACGGCGATGCGCCGAGCAGCAGCGAAGCGAAGGTGATGGCCGCCAGCGCATAAACGATGACGAGGATGATGATGAGGATTGTGCCGATCAGTTTTCTGAGGCGTACGGGCATTTCATTTCCTTCGGATGGCTGCGCTTCACTACAGCGCCACGCGTCTTATCAGGCGCGCCAAAGATGCTGTAGCACTTTGAATTCCCTAAATTGACTACGATTTAAGGAAACACGCAGTAGCCGCGACGGCATGCCGCAAAGGCTTCGGCCTTGTTTTGCACGGCACTCTGGTGCAAATCAACGGCTTTCGGGAACCTTGCGGCAGGCACGGCCGCGTCCCGGCGAGAAATGAGGAAAGCCATGGCCCACGTCGAGTTGGCAACAGAACAGACGCTCCTGAGGGAGATCGGCAGGACAGAGCGCAACCGCCGGCAGATCCGCGGCTGGCTCGCGGTCGTTCTCTTCGCTCTGTTCGCCTTGGTGCTCGTCGGCGGTGCGACGAGGTTGACCGAATCCGGTCTTTCGATCACGGAATGGAAGCCCATTCATGGCGTCATACCGCCGCTTTCCGCCGAGGAATGGGAAGAGGAGTTCCGCCTCTATCAGCGCATTCCGCAGTACGAACAGCTCAACAGGGGCATGACCGTCGAGGAGTTCAAGACGATCTTCTGGTGGGAATGGGCACATCGGTTGTTGGCGCGCACCATCGGCGTGATCTTCGCCCTGCCGCTTTTCTTTTTCTGGGTAACGGGTCGGATCGAGCGACGCCTCAGGTGGCCGCTTATCGGCATCTTGGCGCTCGGTGGCTTCCAGGGCTTCATCGGCTGGTGGATGGTCTCCTCCGGCCTCGTCGAACGCACCGAGGTCAGCCAGTACCGGCTTGCCACGCACCTCGTCATCGCCTGCCTGATCTTTGCTGGCTGCATGTGGATCCTGCGCGGTCTTTGCCCGCATTCGGGCGACGCCGCGCCGACGAAACGCTCGCGATCGTTGGCGGCTATCCTGGCTGTCATGAGCCTGTTTCAGATCTACCTGGGCGCGTTGGTGGCCGGTCTCGATGCAGGTTTCACCTACAATACCTGGCCGCTGATGGACGGCGCGATCATCCCGGGCGGGCTGTTCGTGCAGCAACCCGCCTGGATCAATCTCTTCGAGAATCCGAAGACCGTGCAATTCCTCCACCGTGCCGGCGCCTATCTGCTGTTCGCACTGGCGCTGGCGCACATGCTTGCTTCATTGCGGGCGGCGCCGGAAACGACGCATGCGCGACGATCTGTGGTCCTGTTCGCCCTGGTGACGGTCCAGGCGATGATCGGCATCACGACGCTTGTGCTCGAGGTGCCAATCGGCTGGGGCGTACTGCACCAGGCGGGTGCACTGGTCGTGCTCGGCTTCGCCATCGCGCATTGGCGCGGCTTCGTCGGCGAATACCCGAAATCGACGGCGATCGAGCTCCGCGACTAACCATCCGAGCAATGTCGATAAGAAAAGCCCCCGGCAGGCGACTGTCGGGGGCATTGTCTTTACGGCCTCATTCAGGCCGAAAGCATCAGGTCCATGTTCTGGACTGCGGCACCTGACGCGCCCTTGCCGAGATTGTCGAGCAGGGCGACGAGGTTCACATGGGTTCCGCCACTCGCTCCGAAGACAAAAATCTTCATCGTGTCCTTACCTGCGAACTCCGTCGCGTCGATGCGGGCGAGCTGCGCGCTTTCGGCAAGCGGGGCAACCTCGACGATCGATTGGCCGGCATAGTGCCCGACGAGCGCGGCATGGATGCTTTCAAGCGTCGCGCCGGCGGCAAGGTCATCGAGATACAGCGGCACCTGCACGATCATGCCCTGCGGGAATCTGCCGACGGATGGCGAGAAGATCGGGGCGCGTTCGAGCAGGCCGTGCATCTTCATTTCCGGGACGTGCTTATGCTTGAGCGTCAGGCCGTAGAGGAAATGCGGCGCGCTGATGTGGTCCGGGTTCTTCTCGTCCTCCATCTGCGCGATCATCTGCTTGCCGCCACCGGTATAGCCGGAAACCGCATTGACGGTGACCGGATAGCCGTCCGGCAGGATACCCGCCTGACGTAGCGGCCGGATCAGGGCGATGGCGCCCGTCGGGTAGCAGCCGGGGTTGGCAACATGGCGCGCTTCGCGGATCTTTTCTGGCTGCGCCTTGTCCATCTCGGCGAAGCCATAGGCCCAGTCGGGCGCGACACGATGGGCGGTCGACGTGTCGATGATGCGTACGCGATTGTTGCCCGCGACCATCGATACGGCTTCGCGCGACGCGTCGTCCGGCAGGCAGAGTATGGCGATGTCGGCACCGTTGAGCAGGTCCTCGCGCATCGCGGCGTTGCGCCGTTCCGCTTCCGGGATCGACAGCAATTCGACATCCGTACGACCTGCCATGCGGGTGCGGATCTGCAGCCCGGTGGTGCCGTGTTCGCCATCGATGAAGATCTTCGGTTTCATGATTTACCTGTTCCTGCAGACGGTTGCGGAGATTTCCGGATTCAGTCTGGCATAGAATTGAATCATTTTCTTAGCGGCCGCTGCGAATTAGCCGCGCCTTTCCGCGAGCCATTCGGCGCGCAAGCCCAGCATATACATGGCGATGGTCGAGCCAGCAATGGCGGTCATGTCGGCGTGGTCGTAAGCAGGCGCCACCTCAACGACGTCGCTGCCGGCGATGTGAAGAGCACCGAGCTTGCGCAGCACCGAAAGGATTTTGGCGCTGGACGGACCGCCGGCCACCGGCGTGCCGGTGCCGGGCGCATAGGCCGGGTCGAGGCAGTCGATATCGAAGGTTAGATAGGCGGGCTGGCTGCCGACATGCCGGACGATCGTGTCGGCGATTTCCTCGGCGCGCATATCCTCGACCTCGTAGCCATAGACGATCCTGATGCCGCAATCCTCGGGGGCGTGTGTCCTGATGCCGATCTGGATCGAACGCTCGACGTCGATCAACCCCTCGCGCGCGGCGCGGCCGACGAATGAGCCGTGGTCGATGCGACCCCTCTCGTCGGGCCATGTATCCTGATGGGCGTCGAACTGAACGAGGGCGAGGGGGCCATGCAGGGCGGCGTGAGCCTTGAGGATGGGATAGGTGACGAAATGGTCGCCACCGAGCGTTAGCATATAGGCGCCGGATTTCAGGATCTTTGCCGCCTCGCGCTCGATCGTCGCGGGCGTCTTGGCATGATTGCCGTAGTCGAGCAGGCAATCGCCATAGTCGATCGTCGCCATGTCGGCGAAGAGATCGCGCTCGAACGGATATTGCGGATCGTTGTCGAAGATCGCGGAGGCGCGACGGATCGCCTGCGGTCCGAAGCGGGCGCCAGGACGGTTGGAGGTTGCCGCGTCGAACGGAATGCCCCAGACGACGGTGTCGACCCCCTTTAGCTGCTTGGTGTATTTCCTGCGCATGAAGGAAAGGATGCCGGCATGGGTGGGATCGGACGCCGCCGCCGTCAGTGACCCTGCCGTGATCGCGTGGTCGATCGTCTTGTTTGCCATGCCCGTCTCCCGTCAGTTTGACGGGACGTTGGACAATCGATGCCGGCAAGGCAAGAGCTTGCCGGCAAAATCATGTGCACTCTACAGCGCCGCGCGTCTTTGGACGCGCAAAGGACGCTGTAGCACTTTGAGTTGCTGCATATTTTTGTCCATAAATCGGGTACGATTTAAAGAAACATGCAGCAGGGCAGGCCCTCAGGACGCCTTGGCCTCGAAGGTCGGCTCAAAATCACCAAGCCTCTTGGCCTCATTGATCCGAGCCGTGATGTCCTCCTCGATGATCGCCTCGAGCTGGGCAAAGCTGTCGACGACGTAATAGATCGGCTGGACGATATCGATGCGGTAGGGCGTCCGCAGCACGCTCATCAGGTCGAAGGGGCGGAATTCGCAGTCCATCGTCTCCATGGCATGGCGCGTCTCGCTCGTTGACGAGACGACACCCGCGCCGTAGCAGCGCCTGCCCTTTGGCGTGTTGATCAGGCCGAACTCGACCGTGAACCAGAAGAAGCGGAACAGGTGCCACGAATAGTCCTTGCCGAGCTTGACCGCCTTTTGGCCGAAGCGCCGGACGAAGTTGGCGTAGCTCCGGTTTGTCAGCAGAGGGCAATGGCCGAAGACCTCATGGAAGAGGTCCGGTTCCTCGATATAGTCGATGTGCTCCCGCCGGCGCATGAAGGTCGCGAGCGGGAACTTGCCCTGCGACAAAAGCTCGTAAAAGCGGGATGGCGGAATGAGTGCCGGCACGCCCTCGACGCCGAAGCCCGTGGTTTCGGCGAGCCTTCGGTTGACGTCCTTGAGCTGCGGGACATGGTCCGGATTGAGGCCGAGGCTCCGCACGCCTTCGAGATATTCGTCGCATGCCTTGTCGGCAAGCAGCTTCATCTGCCGCCGATAGAGTTCGCCCCAGACCGCATCTTCCTCCGGTGTGTAGCGATAGGTGCCGTCCGGTTCCGGCAGTTTCGCGGTGTAGGTGCTTTGCTTGGTCATGACGTCTCCTCATTCGTCAGAACAGATTGCTGTTGCAATTGTATCCCCAACGGGCTGAGTATTTGTTTCACAGTTGCCGGCCGTCGGCTTCCTGGCGGGAGGAAATTTCGAAATGCCGTCAGATTTGAAGGAATCGTTCCAACCGTTGCGCCGATTGCTTCGCCTGATCCAGGCCGACGGCGGCCAGTCGCTCGCAGAGCTGGCGGAGAAGGCCGGCATGTCGCAAAGCTCGGCCTGGCGTCGGCTGCAGGAACTCGAGGCCGATGGCGTGATTCGCAAGCGCGTGGCGCTGCTCGATCCGGCAAAGCTGGATCTGAAGCTCTGCATCATCGCCCATGTGACGCTCGAGGATCACCATGACGAGGCGATCGAGTCGTTCTCCGCCGTGGTCAGGGACAGGCCGGAAATCATGGAATGTTACGCGCTCTCGGGGACGTTCGACTACATGCTGAAGATCCGGGCGGCGGATGTCGAAAGCTATGACGCGTTCATGACGCGCTACCTTATGCGCAATCCGCATGTGCGGACGGTGGTGTCGAGCTTCGTGCTGAGGGAGCTCAAGTCGACCACGGAACTGCCGATCTGACTCTTTGAAATTCCGTAACAAAAAAAGGCCGGGACATGCCCGGCCTTTGGAAGTGCAGTAACTGCCAGCGATTAACGCTTGGAGAACTGGAACGAACGGCGTGCCTTTGCACGGCCGTACTTCTTGCGCTCGACCACGCGGCTGTCGCGGGTGAGGAAGCCACCGCGCTTCAGAACGGAGCGCAGGCCCGGTTCGAAGTAGGTGAGAGCCTTGGCGATGCCGTGACGAACGGCACCGGCCTGGCCGGAGAGGCCGCCACCGGCGACTGTCGCGTCGATGTCGAACTGGCCGTCACGGGCAGCAGCGACGATCGGCTGCTGCAGGATCATCTGCAGAACCGGGCGAGCGAAGTAAGCCGCGTAGGGCTTGCCGTTGATGGTGATCTTGCCGGAGCCGGGCTTGACCCAAACGCGGGCGACAGCGTCCTTGCGCTTGCCGGTCGCGTAGGAACGGCCCTGCGCGTCGACCTTCTTGACGTGAACCGGAGCAGCCGGTTCCGCGGTCGTGGCGATATCCTTGAGAGCGGAAAGGTCAGCCATTATCAGGCGCTCCTTGTGTTCTTGCTGTTCAGCTTGGCGACGTCGAGGACGGTCGGCTGCTGTGCTTCATGCGGGTGGTTGGAGCCGGCGTAGACACGCAGGTTCTTCATCTGACGACGGCCGAGCGGGCCACGCGGAACCATGCGCTCAACGGCCTTCTCGATGACGCGCTCCGGGAAGCGGCCTTCGATGATCTGGCGCGCGGTGCGCTCCTTGATGCCGCCCGGGTAACCGGTGTGCCAGTAGTACTTCTTGTCGGTGTACTTCTTGCCGGTGAGAACGGCCTTCTCGGCGTTGATCACGATGACGTTGTCGCCGTCGTCAACATGGGGGGTGAAGGTGGCCTTGTGCTTGCCGCGCAGGCGATTTGCGATGATGGAAGCGAGGCGACCGACAACGAGGCCTTCGGCGTCGATGAGGATCCACTTCTTCTCCACCTCTGCAGGCTTCTGAACGAAGGTTGCCATATCTAAACTCTTTCTTTGGACCCGGAAGGTTACCGCCGGGCGTTTCTTGTTGCTTGGTTTGACCCGCGGGCGGGTCAAAAAAGAAGGCGGCCCGAAGGGGACCGCGATCTGCGGGCAGCTTATACGCAAGTGCGAAAATGCCGTCAAGGGCATCGCCTCGTATCGTGCAAAAGAATGCTTTGTAAAATCAATGACTTACATATGTGGTGTGATGACACCACAATTTAGCGCGGCGGAATCGAATAGGTGGCGGTGGCGTGAGCAACCAATTCGTCGCTGCCGACGGGCGTTATCGAAGCGTCGAGGACCGCGAGCCGCTTGCCGAGTTTCAGGATGCGGCAGGTGCATTCGAGCGGCTCCGGCTCTGGCTTTCTCAGGAAGTTGATGTTGAGGCTGGTGGTGACGGCAAGGGCAACCGGGCCGATATGCGCAATCAGCGCGATATAGGCGGATACGTCGGCAAGGGCGAACAATGTCGGGCCGGACACTGTGCCACCAGGACGGATGTGTCGTTCGTTCGGATCGAGCCGCATCGTTGCAAAGCCCGGCCCCGTACCGGTTACCGCGAAGACCTTGCCGTCCGTATGGACCTGCGGAAAATCGGTATCGAGGAAGCTGTTCAACTCTTTGACGGTCATGATCGGCTGCAGCTTCATCGCTTTCCTCCTCTTTTCCGCTCCCGTTACAGGACGTCCGCGCCGATCGCACAAGCTGGAAAATGGTCTTACAGCGCGGCGTATCTTATTAGGAGCGCCGAGGGCACTGTTTGCAGTAGGCTTGAAAGAGCGGCTTGAGCGGCGTACCACGCGTTGCCAACGGCAATCATTCGGAGAAGGTCATGGCGGACGTCGTTTCATTCAGGAAGGAAGAGCCGAACGGCTTGCTGTTGCGCGAGGTAAACGGCCCGGTGCTGCGGCTGACGCTCAACAACCAGCCGGCGAATGTGCTCTCGATCGCCCTGATGCAAGCACTTCTGGCCGAGTTCGATGCGGTCGCCACTTCGAAGGACATCAAGGTGATCGTGATCGCGGCTGCGGGAAAGCTCTTCTCCGCCGGGCATGATCTCAAGGAAATGACCCTGCATCGTGCTGACGACGATCGCGGCCGGGCTTTTTTTGAGCGCACGATCCGGCTCGCCGCGGACCTGATGTTGAAGATCACCCGGCTGCCCCAGGCGGTGATCGCCGAGATCGACGGTCTCGCAACGGCTGCCGGCTGCCAGTTGGTGGCAAGCTGCGATCTGGCGATCTGCACGGACAGCTCGACCTTCTGTACGCCGGGCGTGAACATCGGCCTGTTCTGCTCAACGCCGATGGTTGCGCTTGCGCGCGCCGCGCACCGCAAGCAGGCCATGGAGATGCTATTGACCGGCGAGACGATCGACGCCTCCACGGCCAAGGATTTCGGCCTCGTCAATCGCATCGTACCGCAGCAATACCTGCGCCAGGTGGTGGACAAATACGCCGCCGTCATCGCCTCGAAGTCGCCGCAGGCGCTGAAAATCGGCAAGGAAGCCTTCTATCGACAGGCTGAACTGCCATTGGCGGACGCCTACGACTATACGGTTGGTGTGATGGTCGAGAACATGCTCGCGCGCGATGCCGAAGAAGGCATAGGAGCCTTTCTCGGCAAGCGCATGCCGGAGTGGAAAGAGGACTGACGTCAGGCAAGCTTCAGAAGCAAGGCGCCGACCGCGATGACCGATGCGGCGGCGATGCGCCAGATGCTGACGCGCTCCTTGAGGAAGACGACAGAGATTACGACCGCGAAGAGGATCGACGTTTCGCGGAGCGCCGCGACCGTTGCGACCGGCGCCCTCGTCATCGCCCAGAGCGCGAGCCCGTAGGCACCGATCGACCCGGCACCGCCGATCAGCCCGCGCCACCAATGCTGCTGGGCATGGCGCAGCACGGGCTTGACGCCGCGCCGAACGAACGCCCAGACGAACAGAAGCACGGGCGGCAGCAAAGCCATCCATAGCGTGTAGGAAATGGCATTGCCGGAGATCCGCGCGCCGATGCCGTCGACATAGGTGTAGCATGCGATCACGCAGGCATTGGCGAGCGCCAACAGGATCGCTTGCTTGCCACCCTTGCGGGCTTCGAATGCGAGTGTGAGGACGCCGGCGCATATCGTCATGATTCCGGCGACGGCCCCGCGGCTTAGCTCCTCACCGACAACGATGCTGCTCGTCGAGGCGACGATGAGCGGTGCGACGCCGCGCATCAGCGGATAGACAAGACCGATGTCACCGGCGCGATAGGATGCCGCGACCAGCTGGAAATAGGCGAACTGGAAGATTGCCGAAACCAGGATGAAGGGCCACGCTTCGGATTTGGGCAGCGGCAGGAATGGCAGGAAAGGCACGGCCACGGCCGCCGCGCCGAGCGCAACCATGGCGGCATCCAGCGACTTTTCCGAACCGGCCTTGACGAGCGCGTTCCAGGTTGCGTGCAGCAGTGCCCCGAAGAGGACAAGCACGATAACATCAAGCGGCAAAATGAACCTCGGCGGGACGATGTGGAGCGCTCCGGAGTTGTGGAGCGAGGCCGGGCGAAAAGCAATCGGATTCCATCAAGCGAAGCCGAAATGCTGGCGCGGCTGTTGAAATGGTGGACGATCCCGCCCACGTTCGGTTGACTTGTCGGCGTTCGGCGCCAAGTATCCGCGCGTACGAACAATCCTTGGATGTGCCGCATGAATCACGACGTCTATCCGGATTTTTATCTCGCCGACATCCTGCGCACGACGAAGACGATCGCCCTGGTCGGCGCCTCACCCAAGGCAGAGAGGCCGAGTCACCGCGTGATGGCATTTCTGTTGCGCAAGGGATATCGCGTGATTCCGGTCAATCCGGGCCAGACTGGCCGGACGATCCTTGACCAGCCAGTCGTGGCGAGGTTGGCGGACATCAACGAGCCTATCGACATGGTCGATGTCTTCCGCGCCGCACATGCACTGCCCGCGCTCGTCGACGAAATCCTCGAGCTTCCGTCCTTGCCGAAGGTGATATGGGGCCAACTGTCCGTGCGGGACGATACGGCTGCGGCCAAAGCGGAAGCGGCCGGGATCAAGGTCGTCATGGATCGCTGTCCCGCGATCGAGTATCCGCGCCTGATAGGCTGACGACGGGGTGCTGCCCTGATCGCAGGCGCTTCCCGGCAAATCATGCAACAATTAAAGTGCTTCAGTAGCTTTGCGGGTCCAATTGCGACGCGCGGCACTGGAAGTTTCAGGGAGAAACGAATGACGAAGGCTGGTCCCGGTTTCAGCACGCTTGCAATTCACGCCGGGGCTCAGGCGGATCCGACGACCGGCGCACGCGTGACGCCGATCTACCAGACGACAAGCTTCGTTTTCGACGACACCGATCACGCCGCCGCACTCTTCGGCTTGCAGCAGTTCGGCAACATTTACACGCGGATCATGAACCCGACGCAGGCAGTGCTGGAGGAGCGCGTCGCCGCGCTCGAGGGCGGCACGGCGGCACTTGCGGTCGCTTCGGGACACGCGGCGCAGCTTCTCGTCTTCCACACGATCATGCGGCCCGGCGACAACTTCGTCGCGGCGAAGCAACTCTATGGCGGCTCCGTCAACCAGTTCGGCCATGCCTTCAAATCGTTCGACTGGCAGGTTCGCTGGGCGGACTGCTCGGATCCCGCAAGCTTCGACGCCAAGATCGATGAGCGGACCAAGGGGATCTTCGTAGAAAGTCTCGCCAATCCCGGTGGCACCTTCGTCGATATCGCGGCAATCGCCGAGGTGGCGCGCAGACATGGTCTGCCGTTGATCGTCGACAACACGATGGCGACACCTTATCTGCTGCGGCCGCTGGAGCACGGCGCGGACATCGTGGTTCATTCGCTGACCAAGTTCATCGGCGGCCACGGCAATTCGATGGGCGGGATCATCGTCGATGGCGGCACCTTCAGTTGGTCGAAGTCGGGCAAATACCCGCTTCTTTCCGAGCCGCGCCCGGAATATGCCGGCGTCGTGCTGCAGGAGGCCTTCGGCAACTTCGCCTTCGCCATCGCAGCGCGCGTGCTCGGCCTGCGCGATTTCGGGCCGGCGATCTCGCCCTTCAACGCGTTCATGATCCTAACCGGCATCGAAACGCTGCCGCTCAGGATGCAGCGCCATTGCGACAATGCTCTGGCGGTCGCACGGTGGCTAAGGGAACACGACAAGGTATCCTGGGTTCGCTATGCCGGTCTGGACGATGATCCGAACAACGCGCTTCAGAAGCGCTATTCCCCGAAGGGGGCGGGTGCCGTCTTTACCTTCGGGCTCGAGGGCGGCTACGACGCTGGAAAACGTTTCGTCGAGGGGCTCGAACTGTTCTCGCATCTTGCCAATATCGGTGACACGCGGTCGCTCGTTATACACCCGGCATCGACCACGCATCGCCAGTTGACACAGGAGCAGCAGGCCGCGGCCGGCGCCGGGCCTGACGTCATCCGGCTCTCCGTTGGCATCGAGGACGTTGGCGATATCATCGCCGACCTTGAGCAGTCGCTTGCGAAGATCTGAAACGGTGGTGCACCCATGACCAGTTTCTTGAAGTTTGATCTGTCCTCCGTCGAAGCGGAGATTGGAGCGCCGGCGCCCGACCGGCTGATTTACGGGAATCCTGAGTTTCGCACCTGGAACATGGAGGAGGCGGACGGCGGGCTCTATGCGGGCATCTGGGAAGCGACGCCAGGAAAGTGGCGGATCGTTTACGACGAATGGGAGTATTTCCACATCCTGTCCGGCCATTCGATCGTAACCGAGGAGGGGCATGAGCCCGTTCACCTGAGGACCGGGGACAGCATGATCCTCAGACCCGGCTTCAAGGGAACTTGGGAAGTCGTTGAAACGACTCGCAAGGATTATGTCATCCGCCTGTAACGTCGCTACACCGCGACCAATACTCCGTGTCAACCACTTCTAAAGGCATCGGCAAAGCTGCTGGCGGCGATCAGGTTCAGGTCCTTGCGCAGCGCTTTCGACTGCGCCTTGCCGTAGCTTTTCTCGAAGCGCGCCTGGGCTTCCGTCCACAGTGCCAACGCATCCTCTTGTTTCTGAACTCCGAGCTTAGTGAGTTGCACCCGTTTCACGCGGCGGTCACTGCGATCGGGCACAAGTTCGACATAGCCGTCGCGTATGAGCGGCTTCAATGTGTGGCCGAGCGCCGAGAGATCCATGACCATGAGATCGGCGAGCGTCTTGAGCGAGGCGTCACCGCTTCGCCAGATCTGGCTCAGCAGAGTGAATTGCGTGATCTTGAGGCCACTTGGGGCGAGGACATCGTCATAAAGCTGGCTCAGTTGGCGCGACGCGCGCCTCAACGCACTGTTGGTGCAGACGTCCCATACGCCGATATCTTCCTTCGTCACCAATCGCCTCCTCTGCGCTGCCGCGCTAGAACATCCCGCTTTTTCGAGTGGAATTCCTGAAAGCAGAAAGATGCATTCAAAGTTAGAGCGTCCTTGGCGCGTTCATTTGAACGCGCGGCACTCTAGCACTTTCGTAGTGCCTCACTTGTCGAGCGTCCAGTTGTGGATTATATAGTGGCATATGCCAGTAAATAAAGATACGAACGGAGCGAAAAATGAGTGTGGCAGTCAACAAGGGAACGGCGCTGGTCACTGGCGCTTCGTCAGGTATCGGTGCCACCTATGCGGACCGTCTGGCGCAGCGCGGGCACAATCTCGTTCTCGTCGCACGTGATGAAAAGCGCCTGCGCGAACTCGCCGCCCGCCTTGGCGCGCAATACGGCGTCAAGATCGATGTCGTCAGAGCGGATTTGACGTCGAAGCAAGATCTGCGAGCCGTGGAGAAGCGGTTGCGCGAAGACGACGCGATCGAGCTTCTCGTCAACAATGCCGGCATCGGCCCGAAGGGACCGCTGTTGAACGACGACTCTGACTACCTCGACACGATGATCGATCTCAATGTTGTCGCCGTAAACCGCCTGGCAGTCGCCGCGGCCCAGACCTTTGCTCAACGTGGCAGGGGTGCGATCATCAATATCGCCTCGGTCGTCGCGCTCATTCCCGAGCGGTTCAACGGCACGTACAGTGCAAGCAAGGCATTCGTGCTCAATCTCACGCAAGCGATCAATGCGGAAGTCGCCGACAAGGGCGTGAAGGTTCAAGCTGTGCTGCCGGGCCTCACTCGCACTGAGATCTTCGAACGCGCCGGCGTATCCTCGAGCCGCTTCGATCCGTCGATGGTGATGGATGTGACGGACATGGTCGATGCGGCCCTTGCGGGCTTCGACCAGGGCGAACTAATCACGGTTCCCTCGCTGCCGGATGCGCGTAATTGGCAGGCCTTCTTCGAGGCGCGCATGGTGCTCGCGCCCAATCTCTCGCACGACCGACCGGCGGAGCGCTACGGGGTGCGGCCGGCCGCGGCCGTCTAGAGCATCCCTCCAAGTCAAGCTCTACCGCCGCCGACCCGCCGACTACCAGACGAGGTCCAGACGCTCCAGGCCGTGGAAATGGAAACTGTCCTTGACATGCGGCTCGTGCTTGAGCCGCATGCCCGGCAGGCGTTGGAAAAGGATCGGCAGGGCAAGCTTGAGTTCGAGGCGCGCGAGCGGCGCGCCGATGCAAAAGTGCAGGCCCGCACCAAATGAAACATTCGGACCTTCGTCCCGATCCGGTTTGAATGTGTCGGGTGCCGAGAACTTCCGCGGATCGACATTGGCCGCACCCAGCATCAATCCGATTTTGTCGCCCTTCTTGAGGGCGATGCCGTCCTCGAGCTCGATGTCCGTCAGCGCATAGCGCTGGAAGATATGCAGCGGTGCGGCGAAGCGCAGGCATTCTTCGACGGTCCGTTCCGTCGCGTCCTCGGTTGCGAGGAGTTCCGCCGGGGAAAGACCCGATTGAAGGATCGTGCGCACGGCATTACCGATCTGATGGACCGTTGCCTCGTGGCCGGCATTCAAGAGCAGGACGGTCGTCGAGATCAACTCGGCGTCCGACAGTCGCTCCCCATCCTTCTCCGAAATGATCATATGCGTCAGCAGATCGTCACCCGGATTGGCGCGCTTTTTCGCAATGATGTCGCTCAGATACACGGCGAATTCGGCGGACGCTTGATTGGCGTCGAGCTCCGTTTCGAAGGTTGGATTGAAGACGTACATCCGGACCATGCGATGCGACCAGTCAAGAAGGCGAGGGGCCGCTTCCACCGGGATCCCCAGCATGCGCGCGATGATGGTCACTGGGATCGTCTCGGCATAGGTCTTCAGCAATTCGACTTCGCCGTTCTTCTCGAAGCCATCGATGACGGTGTGCGAAAGCGTCTCGATCTCCGGTCTTAGCTGTTCGATCTGCCGCGAAACGAAAGCGCGGTTGACAAGGGTCCTCAACCGCGTGTGCGCCGGCGGCTCCAGTTCCAGCAGCGAATGCGCCTCCAACGCATCGAAATCCTTGAGGTGCGGTTTCGGCTCGGGCATCCCCAGTTCGTCGCGCGTCGCGACATGCAGAATTTGGCGACCGAAGCGGCGGTCGCGTAGAAGGCCGTTTACCTGATCATAACCGGCAAAATACCATTGCTGTCGTTCCTCCCAGAAAAAGGCCGGACATTGCGCATGGAGAGCCCCGTAGGCGGGGAGCGGATTGCGGAAGAAGTCCGGATTGCGAACGTCGAGAGAAACGCGGCGGCTGGAACCGTCGATCGAAAGACCGGGAGGAACGGGCATGACTCAACTCTTCACGTATGGGTAGACTTGCTGCTTCACCTGCATCTCTATTGCGCCGGACACGGGTGCTGCAAGCCCAATTGAGCGACGGATGTGCGGTGCAGTCTCTCGACACGAGTCCGGCGGCCCGGAAGGAACAAGATGCTTGGCCCGGACTTTTTCGGTGGCATGGGCCCACCTATTTGAGCATGATGCGGCAGCAAGCAGGGAGCGGCATGGCAAAAGTTCAGAACAGTTTATCCGCAGGCATTCTGGCGGCGATCCGCAAGCGACGGCCCACGGTGGTGGCGCGCGATGCGGCGGTGGACCGCGGGGACATCGTCATAGCTTCCTACAACATCCACAAATGCGTCGGCACCGATGGCCGCTTTGATCCAGCACGCACGGCACAGGTCATCGGCGAGATCGGAGCGGATATCGTAGCCCTGCAGGAAGCGGACCAGCGCTTCGGCGAACGGGCCGGTCTTCTCGATCTCGAACACCTGCGGCGCGAGGCGCATCTGGTTTCGGTGCCGATCTCGCCCTTTTCGGCCAAAGGGCACGGCTGGCACGGCAACGTCCTCTTGCTGAGAGAAGGGGCGGTTTCTGACATCCGCCAGTTGAGGCTGCCCGGTGTCGAGCCGCGGGGCGCACTGATTGTCGATCTCGACCTCAAGGCCGGGCCGCTGCGGGTGATCGCCGCCCACCTTGGACTGTTGCGTCACTCGCGAGCCCAGCAGGCCGAAGCCCTGCTGCGCGCCGCAGCCGATGGGGTCGGCCGGCCGACGCTGCTTATCGGCGACCTTAACGAGTGGCGCATGGGCAAGCGTTCGTCACTCAAGTTTCTGAGCCCGACGTTCGATCCATCGCACGCGACGGTTGCCAGTTTTCCGTCGCGTTTTCCGCTGCTGCCGCTCGATCGGGTGCTTGGCAATCCGTATCATCTGGTCACGTCGGTGGCGGTGCATGACTCGCCGCTTGCGCGCGTTGCCTCGGACCATCTGCCGGTAAAGGCATCGATTGACCTGAAGGCCGTTCACAAAAGCGACAACGATCAAGGTCGCGCCGAACTGATCGAGACGGATCCGGCTTAAGCGGGCTGAGGCGGCGTGCGATGGTGTTCTGGATTACGCTCTTTCTTGCCGTTGTGATCGCCCTTGCCGCTGCGGCGATCCTCTACATCTACGGGCGGTTCGGACGTCGCCCGCAGGCGCAGCCCTCCTTTGCACTGCCCGTCGGCGAGAACGAGACCGAGATCGATCTGGATACCGGTTTGCTTCTGCTCGATCAGCCCCACCAAAGCGGCGTGGCGTTGATATCCGACAACATCGAGGCGTTTGTCGCGAGAGCGCACGCCTCGCGGCGGGCCGGGCGTAGCCTCGACCTGCAATACTATTACTGGAAGGACGATCTGACCGGGTTTCTACTGACCCGCGAACTTGTCATGGCCGCCGACCGCGGCGTGCGTGTTCGATTGCTGCTCGACGATATCAATGCGGGCATCCATGATCGCCTGTGCATCTCGCTTGATGCTCATCCGAATATCGCCGTGCGCCTGTTCAACCCAAGCCGGGCGCGGACGGACCGCTTTCGCCGTGGCTTCGAGATGGCCATCCGCGCGTTCAGCGCAACACGCCGCATGCACAACAAACTTTGGGTAGCGGACGGGCGGTTGGCGATTGCCGGCGGACGCAATATTGGCGATGCCTATTTCGACGCGGCCGAACTGTCGAACTTTCGCGATCTGGATGTATGGATGATTGGACCGGTCGTCGATCAGGCGACGGAGATGTTTGATCGCTATTGGAACAGCGCCTCCGTCCTGCCGATCGCGGCGCTGCGTACGCCGCGCAAGCAATTTCTGCCGGCGCTGCGTGAAACGCTCGATGCGCTTGCCCGCACCCCCGCCGCGCGTTTCTACCTGGAACAGGTCGGCAAGGCGGTCGCAGAAAAGGGTTGTTTTCGGGGTAGCCGCCCGCTCCACCGGAGCGCGGATGTCCGCATTGCCTTCGATCCGCCCGAAAAGGCGCTGATGCAGAAGCGCCAGAATTGGCTGCTGCGTGAGCTCTTTCCGCTGATCAACGCCGCCAAGCGCGATCTGCGCATCATTTCCCCCTATTTCATCCCGGGCGCCGAAGGGACGCGCGAACTGACGGCGCTCGCCAAGAAGGGGGCGAAGGTGGCCGTGCTGACGAATTCGCTCGCGGCGACGGACGTCGCGGCCGTACACGGCGGCTATATGAAATATCGCAAAGGGCTGCTGCGCGGCGGAATTGATCTGTTCGAGCTCAAGGAGCAAGGCGATTTCATCGACCGGCACCGCATGTCTCTGTTCGGCGCCCGCAATGCCAGCCTTCACACCAAGGCCTTCGTCATCGACGGGGTGATCGGATATGTCGGCTCGATGAATTTCGATCCGCGTTCGGCCTCGCTCAACACGGAAATGGGGGTCGTGTTTTCGGATGAAGCTTTGGCCAAGGAACTTCAATCGATATTCGACGACGAGACATTGCCGGAGATGAGTTATAGGCTGGCGTTGGAGAATGGCAGGCCGGTCTGGCGTGATCGCTCGAACCGGACGGAAAGATTGCTGCGGCGCGAGCCGGATGCTGGCATTCTTCGGCGGCTGATCGCCGGAGCAATCCGCTTCCTGCCGCTGGAGTCCCAACTATGAAAGCGCGGCATGTTTCAAGCGTGGCGAGTTTTACCGATCGTTTACCGATGCATCCGCAATGCCTGTGAGCAATCGGGGCAAGGCGGGCATGTCGAGGAGGGCAGACCTTGAGGCGGATAGCCCGCGACCATTATGCCTATCGAATGTTCGCGACTTGAAGTGAAGGGCATTGACACTCTATGTAAGGATAGAGGCTTATCCGATGATTCCCGGTCCGCGAGGGATTGCGGCCCCGATTGATGAAGGTTCGATATGAGAAATCCAGTTGATACGGCCATGGCGCTGGTGCCGATGGTTGTTGAGCAGACCAACCGCGGCGAACGTTCCTACGACATTTTTTCGCGTCTGCTCAAGGAGCGGATCATCTTCCTGACGGGCCCGGTCGAAGATCAGATGGCAACGCTTGTCTGCGCCCAGCTGCTTTTCCTCGAGGCTGAAAACCCGAAGAAAGAAATTGCGCTCTACATCAATTCGCCGGGCGGCGTTGTGACGGCCGGCATGGCGATCTACGATACGATGCAGTTCATCAAGCCGGCTGTCTCGACGCTCTGCATCGGACAGGCGGCATCCATGGGTTCGCTGTTGTTGGCGGCGGGTCACAAGGACATGCGTTTCGCGACACCGAATTCCCGCATCATGGTGCATCAGCCTTCCGGCGGCTTCCAGGGGCAGGCGTCCGATATCGAGCGGCATGCGAGAGACATCCTGAAGATGAAGCGCCGGCTGAACGAGGTCTATGTCAAGCATTGCGGACGGACCTATGAAGAGGTCGAACAGACGCTCGATCGCGACCATTTCATGAGTTCTGACGAGGCTCTGGACTGGGGCCTGATCGACAAGGTCATCACGTCGCGTGAGGCGGCCGAAGGCGCCGAACAGGCTTGATTTCAAGCTTTTGTGTCACCAGCGATGCAATTGTGACACATTTGTAATAGCTAAGGGGCTTTATCGACAGGGTAAAGCCGTTAATATGAACCAAAGTGCTGTGTTGGAGTTTGAAAACATGGTGCTCGGGTTTCGGCGGGAGAGTCGTTGCGGCCGAAATTCAGGCGATTTGCCTGGTACGGTGAGTACTCCCAAGAACCTTGCGATGGGTGGCAAGCTTTTGCGCAAGGCGAATTGAGTGGTCCGGGATATCTTTCCGAAGGTGTCCGGCGTCCTGGAAGGAAGTGGAAATGAGCAAGGTCAGCGGTAGCAACGGCGGTGACTCGAAAAATACCCTCTATTGTTCGTTTTGTGGCAAGAGCCAGCATGAGGTTCGCAAGCTGATCGCAGGGCCGACCGTGTTCATCTGCGATGAATGCGTCGAACTTTGCATGGACATCATCCGCGAAGAGAACAAGACCTCGATGGTCAAGTCGCGCGATGGCGTTCCCACTCCGCAGGAAATCATCAAGGTTCTCGACGAATACGTCATCGGCCAGCAGCAGGCCAAGCGCATCCTGTCGGTCGCCGTTCACAATCACTACAAGCGTCTCGCGCATGCCGCGAAAAGCAGCGATGTGGAACTGGCGAAATCGAACATCATGCTCGTCGGGCCGACCGGTTGCGGCAAGACTTACCTGGCGCAGACCCTTGCGCGGATCATTGACGTTCCCTTCACCATGGCCGACGCAACGACGTTGACGGAAGCGGGCTATGTCGGCGAGGACGTCGAGAACATCATCCTGAAGCTGCTGCAGGCGGCCGACTACAATGTCGAGCGTGCTCAGCGCGGTATCGTCTATATCGACGAGGTCGACAAGATTTCGCGCAAGTCGGACAATCCTTCGATCACCCGCGACGTTTCGGGCGAAGGCGTGCAGCAGGCTCTTCTGAAGATCATGGAAGGCACGGTGGCCTCCGTGCCGCCGCAGGGTGGCCGCAAGCATCCGCAGCAGGAGTTCCTGCAGGTGGACACGACAAATATCCTCTTTATCTGCGGCGGCGCGTTCGCAGGGCTCGACAAGATCATTTCGGCTCGTGGCGAAAAGACGTCGATCGGCTTCGGCGCTACCGTCCGCGCTCCGGAAGACCGCCGCGTCGGCGAGGTATTGCGCGAGCTTGAGCCGGAAGATCTCGTCAAATTTGGCTTGATCCCCGAGTTCATCGGTCGTTTGCCGGTTCTGGCGACGCTCGAGGATCTCGATGAGGATGCACTGATCCAGATTCTGTCGGAGCCGAAAAACGCTTTGGTCAAGCAGTACCAGCGTCTGTTCGAAATGGAGGATGTGGAACTGACCTTCCACGAGGACGCTTTGCGCGAAATCGCTCGACGCGCCATCGTGCGCAAGACCGGTGCTCGCGGCCTGCGCTCGATCATGGAAAAGATCCTGCTCGACACGATGTTCGAACTGCCGACGCTCGAAGGCGTTCGCGAGGTGGTCATTTCGGACGAAGTGGTCAAGGGAACCGCGCGGCCGCTCTACATCTACTCCGAGCGGTCCGAAGAGAAGACCAACGTTTCGGCCTAGTCGTTCCCTTTCACGAATGTTTGAAAAAGCCCGCCCCGCGCGGGCTTTTTCATTTCGTGCACATAGCTGTTGAGATGGGGTCGCAGCCCGTTCGATTTAATGAAACTGTGGTTGCTAAAGTGCAGTAACAACGCGATGATGCGACGATTCAGTGAAGGCCTGTTTGCTGCCTGTCGTTGATGTTTCGACGTCCTTTCGCAAGGTCCGCAACAGCGTCCAAGCGTAAGGAACGGGAACTGTCCATGAAAGGGAGACTGCGCCGTACCTTGAAAAGGCCGCTCTTGCACTCCACTTTCATGAAGAAAAAATGACAGCCGGGAGTGCCATAGGGCTCCCGGGAACGGGCCCGAAATCGGGACGGAAAGGAAATGACATGACGAACAAAACGTCCTCGGCGACTGAAAGCGCGACATATCCGGTTCTGCCGCTGCGTGACATCGTAGTCTTCCCGCACATGATCGTGCCGCTCTTCGTCGGGCGGGAGAAGTCGATCCGCGCGCTGGAAGAGGTCATGGGCACCGACAAGCAGATCATGCTTGCCACCCAGATCAACGCCACCGACGACGACCCGGAACCTTCCGCCATCTATCATGTCGGAACCATCGCAAACGTGTTGCAGCTGCTGAAGCTTCCCGATGGGACCGTAAAGGTTCTCGTCGAAGGCCGTGTGCGTGCGGAGATCGATCGCTATACGCAGCGCGAGGAATTCTACGAAGCGCAGGCCCATGCGCTCCATGAACCGGAAGAAGATCCTGTCGAGATCGAAGCGCTGAGCCGCTCGGTGGTGTCCGAATTCGAGAGCTACGTAAAGCTCAACAAGAAGATTTCTCCCGAGGTCGTCGGCGTCGCAAGCCAGATCGAAGACTATTCGAAGCTTGCCGATACGGTCGCATCGCACCTCTCCATCAAGATCGTCGAAAAGCAGGAGATGCTGGAGACGACGAGCGTGAAGATGCGCCTCGAAAAGGCGCTCGGCTTCATGGAAGGCGAGATTTCGGTCCTGCAGGTCGAAAAGCGCATCCGTTCGCGCGTCAAGCGTCAGATGGAGAAGACCCAGCGTGAGTATTACCTCAATGAACAGATGAAGGCGATCCAGAAGGAGCTCGGCGACAGCGAGGACGGCCGCGACGAGATGGCTGAAATCGAAGAACGCATTGCCAAGACCAAGCTCTCCAAGGAAGCGCGCGAGAAGGCTGATGCGGAACTGAAGAAGCTGCGCCAGATGAGCCCGATGTCGGCGGAAGCGACCGTCGTGCGCAATTATCTGGACTGGCTGCTCGGTATGCCGTGGGGCAAGAAGTCCAAGATCAAGACCGATCTCAACCACGCCGAGACGGTGCTCGACACCGACCACTTCGGCTTGGACAAGGTCAAGGAACGCATCGTCGAGTACCTGGCGGTGCAGGCCCGCTCGTCCAAGATCAAGGGCCCGATCTTGTGCCTCGTCGGCCCGCCCGGCGTCGGTAAGACATCGCTCGCCAAGTCGATCGCGAAGGCAACGGGCCGCGAATACATTCGCATGGCGCTCGGCGGTGTTCGCGACGAGGCTGAGATCCGCGGCCATCGCCGCACCTATATCGGCTCGATGCCCGGCAAGATCGTCCAGTCGATGAAGAAGGCGAAGAAAGCCAATCCGCTCTTCCTGCTCGATGAGGTCGACAAGATGGGCCAGGACTTCCGCGGCGACCCGTCCTCGGCGCTTCTGGAAGTGCTCGATCCGGAACAGAACTCGACCTTCATGGATCACTATCTGGAAGTCGAATACGACCTCTCGAACGTGATGTTCATCACCACGGCGAACACGCTGAACATTCCGGCACCGCTGATGGACCGCATGGAGGTGATCCGGATCGCCGGTTACACCGAAGAGGAAAAACTGGAGATCGCAAAGCGGCACCTGCTGCCGAAGGCGATACGCGACCACGCCCTGCAGCCGAAGGAATTCTCGGTGACCGACGATGCGCTGATGGCCGTCATCCAGACCTATACGCGTGAGGCCGGTGTCCGTAATTTCGAGCGCGAACTGATGAAGCTTGCGCGCAAGGCTGTGACCGAGATCCTCAAGGGCAAGACCAAGAGGGTCGAAGTGACGGCGGAGAATATCGACGACTATCTCGGCGTGCCGCGGTTCCGCCACGGCGAGGCCGAGCGTGACGATCAGGTTGGTGTGGTCACGGGATTGGCCTGGACCGAGGTCGGCGGCGAATTGCTGACGATCGAAGGCGTCATGATGCCTGGCAAGGGCCGCATGACGGTGACCGGCAACCTGCGCGACGTGATGAAGGAATCGATTTCGGCGGCGGCATCCTATGTCCGTTCGCGTGCGATCGATTTTGGCATCGAGCCGCCGCTCTTCGACAAGCGCGACATCCACGTGCACTTGCCCGAAGGTGCGACGCCGAAGGACGGTCCGTCCGCGGGTGTCGCCATGGTAACGGCGATCGTCTCGGTCATGACCGGTATTCCGATCTCCAAGGACGTCGCGATGACCGGCGAGATCACTCTGCGCGGTCGCGTGCTGCCGATCGGCGGTCTGAAGGAGAAGCTGTTGGCGGCTCTGCGCGGCGGCATCAAGAAGGTGCTGATCCCCGAGGAGAACGCCAAGGATCTCGCCGAGATCCCGGACAATGTGAAGAACAGCCTCGAAATCGTCCCGGTTTCGCGGATGGGCGAGGTGCTTGAACACGCCCTGACGCGTCGCCCCGAACCGATCGAGTGGGACCCGGCGAACCAGCCGTCGCCGGTCGCGTCGGTCGATTCGCAGGACGAAGCAGGAGCTTCGATCGCGCACTGATCAAGCCCCGGAAGGGGCGGGGGACTGTGTCCCGCTTGCGCCCCTCGCCAGAAAAACAAGGAAGACCGGCGTTTTGCCGGTCTTTTTTGTTGTAAAAACCTTCCGCAAGCCTTGCATTCCAAGGGATTAGGCGCAATTGGGAATGGCAAGACGTGGGCGATGCGCAAGCTGCCCCGGCTTAACAAGACAGTCGTTTCGAACCAATGTGAAAGGGGTGGAAACATGAACAAAAATGAGCTCGTGTCTGCGGTTGCTGAGAAGGCCGGACTTTCCAAGACCGATGCGTCTTCTGCAGTTGATGCAGTTTTCGAGACCATCCAGGCTGAACTGAAGAGCGGCGGCGATATCCGCCTCGTCGGTTTCGGCAACTTCTCCGTGACCCGTCGCGAAGCCTCGAAGGGCCGCAACCCGTCCACGGGCGCGGAAGTTGACATCCCGGCCCGCAATGTGCCGAAGTTCACGGCCGGCAAGGGCCTCAAGGACGCTGTCAACTAATCTGGTGTTTGCGGGTTCCAGAACCCCAGCGAACATCTCACTGCACCCTGTCGTGCCGTTTCCCTTGTGAGAACATAGGCAGCAGGGAGGTTCATGTTTCATCTGCCGCGGCGCCGCCTGATGGCGGAAGCAAGCAAGCAGATCAATTGAGGCCCGGTTCGCCCGGGCCTCTTTTCGTTTCTACCTTCGTGTCATTGAGCTGTTACACGACGGTTGCACAAGCCTCCCATCCGGCGCGTGAGACGATCGGGCGATTCCGGATGCCAACAGCGGCACAGGGCAGGGGCTATTTGCCCATGTGTCGCGACATGGAGGGACACATGAAGACATTTTCAATCACCACAGCATTGGCGGCAGCGCTCGCCGCATCGACGGCATCAGCTGTCCATGCGGAACAGGTTTTCAACCGCGTCGCATCCTTTGCCGTCGCGGACAATCTGCCGGAAGGGGCGGATCGCAAAGCCGCGACCTCGGCCGAAATCATAACGACAAGCGAAGACGGCAACACGCTCATCTATTCCGACAGCCCCGGAAAGCGCATCGGCTTCATCGACATCACCGATGCCAGGGGACCGAAGGCAGGCGGCATCGTATCTTTCGATGGCGAGCCGACGTCGGTTGCAGTCGCTGGCGCGAAGGCGCTTGTTGCCGTCAATACGCGCGAAAGCTTTACGAAGCCCTCCGGCCTCGTCGCTGTCGTCGACCTCGCGACGAAGAAGATCGACACGACTTGCGACCTTGGCGGCCAGCCGGACTCGGTTGCGGTCAACAAGGACAAGACGCTTGCCGCCATCGCAATCGAGAACGAGCGTGACGAGGAAGTGAACGGCGGGAAGATTCCGCAGATGCCGGCCGGCGATCTCGTCGTCCTCTCGCTGAAGGACGGCGTCGCGGATTGCTCGAGCATCAAGCATGTGGCGCTGACCGGTCTCGCCGAGATAGCCGGCGAAGACCCGGAGCCGGAGTTCGTCGCCTTCAACAGCAAGGATGAAATCGCCCTGACGCTGCAGGAGAACAATCACATCGTCATCATCGACGGCAAGTCCGGGAGCGTAAAGACGCATTTCTCCGCAGGCACGGTCGATCTCAAGAACATCGACACCAAGCGCAATGGCACTATCTCGTTCACCGGCGAGCAGGCCGGCGTGAAGCGGGAACCGGATGCCGTGAAGTGGCTCGATGACAACCGTCTGGTCGTTGCCAACGAGGGTGACTACGAAGGCGGCGCGCGCGGCTTCACCATCTTCGATACGACCGGCAAGGTGCTCTTTGAATCCGGTGCAGCCTTCGAACACGCGATCGCGGCAATCGGCCACTACCCCGAGAAGCGGTCCTCGGCAAAGGGTGTCGAGCCGGAAGGCATGGAGTTGGCGCAATATGGCGAGGACAAGCTCTTCTTCGTGCTCACCGAGCGCGCCTCGATCGTCGGCGTCTACAAGGATACTGGCGGCGAACCGGAACTGCTGCAACTCCTGCCGTCCGGAATTGGACCCGAGGGCGCCGTTGCCATTCCGGGCCGCAACCTGTTTGCGACCGCCAACGAGACGGACCTCGTCGAGGACGGCGGTGCGCGGGCACACGTGATGATCTATGAACGTGGGGAGGGCGAGCCGGCCTATCCGCAAATTCGCTCGGCGGAGAAGGATGGCCTACCGATAGGTTTCGGGGCGCTCTCCGGCCTGGCGGCAGTTGCAGAGAAGCCGGGCTTCCTGCGCGCTGTCAGCGACTCCGTATTTTCGTCGCAGCCGACGATCTTTACGATCGATGCTACGCAGAAGCCCGCTCTGATCACGGAAGCGCTGCGGATCACCCGCGATGGCGCTCCTGCCCAGAAGCTCGACATCGAAGGCGTTGCCAATGACGGCGAAGGCGGCTTCTGGCTCGCCTCCGAAGGCGATGCGGACAAGCTCTACAGCCATGCGCTCGTCCACGTGAACAAGAAAGGCGAGATCAAGCAGGAGATCGCGATCCCGGCAGAGCTGCGTGCAAACGAGACCCGCTATGGCTTCGAGGGCATTACGACGGTGGGCGAAGGGGACAGCCAAGTCCTTTGGATGGCAGTCCAGCGTGAATGGAAGGACGACGAGAAGGGCTTCGTCAAACTCGTCTCCTATAAGCCGGCGAGCAAGGAGTGGGGCGCCGTGCGCTATCCGCTCGACAGGTCGAAAGAAGGTTGGGTCGGCCTTTCGGAAATCGCCGTCCATGGCGACTATGCGTACGTCATCGAGCGCGACAACCTGATCGGGCAAGCGGCCAAGCTGAAGAAGCTCTACCGCATCGCGCTTGCCGACCTGAAGCCGGCCGCGCTCGGCGGCGAACTGCCGGTCGTCAAGAAGGAAGAGGTGCGTGATCTCATTCCGGAGCTCAAGGCTCTCAACGGCTACGTCGTCGACAAGGTCGAGGGCTTTACCGTTGACGCGGCTGGAAACGGTTATGTCGTGACGGACAACGATGGCGTCGACGACTCCTCCGGCGAAACCCTGTTCTTCTCCATCGGCGCCATCGACGCGATGTAAGCGCAAACGCCTGGAGAAAACATAAGGGGCCGGGACATGACGTCCCGGCCCCTTACTGTTTCTTCGGGCTTGGCGGCGTCGCGTGCTTAGCGTGCGACGGCCACCTCTGCCTCTTCGGCCTCTTCCTTGCGCTTGCGGATTTCGTCGGTCTTTTCCACCAGCTTGCTGACGATGTCGTAAAGCTGGTCGAGTTGCTCGTCGTCGAGCGCCGAGAAGATTTCCTCGATGAGCTGCTTGCGCGGATGTTCGGCCGCTTCGAGCACGACCCGGCCGGTCTCGGTGATCGAGACGATCTTCGCGCGGCGGTCCTCCGGATCAGGCTTCCTCATCACCAGACGGTCACGCTCCAGTCCGTCGATGGCCTCGGTGACGGTCCGCGGCGCGAAGTTGAGCGCACAGGCGATATCCGTGGATCGGCAAGGACCGAGCTTGCTCAGAAAGAACAGGAACTTGCTTCGGGCAAGCGATACGCCTTCCTCCGTCATCGACTCGTTCACCAGTCGATGAACGCGATGATAAAGTTCGAACAGCTTGTCGGAAACTTCGAATGTCTTCTTCATGAACCTTCATAGGTATATGTTGAGGTGCCATGTCAAATGGCAGTAACATTATTCATAGTTACAATTGGCACATTTGTCGACAAAAACCTCCTAATTCTTAAGGCATGTTGGTTCAGCGGAAGGAAACGGCCCGGTTGTCGACGGCGTTTGTACGGTCAGCGGGGAAACTGTGAGCTGGATCGTGCAGGCTTGGCGCAGGGCGGCCACGGGACGCGATCATCGCCGACGACACTGGCCGTGTGATCAGCTGTGGCCGACCGGTTGGTGCCATTGACGGGCGAGGCTGCGTCGGGCCATGGTCGGCCATGCCCTTCCGCTTCGTCCACACCGCAGATCTCCACCTCGATTCACCCTTGCGCAGCCTGGCTCTCAGAAATGGGGAGCTCGCCGACCTCGTGCGCGGAGCAACCCGCGGCGCATTGGCAGGCATCGTCGATCTATGCATCGCCGAAAGTGTCGACGCGCTGCTGATTGCCGGCGACCTCTATGATGGCAGCCAGACCTCCATGAACACCGCGCTTTTCCTCGCCAGTGAACTGCGTCGTCTGGACGAGGCCGGTATCCGGACTTTCGTCATTCGCGGCAACCACGACGCTCAGTCCCAGGTGACGCGCGAGTTGACCTTGCCGCCGTCGGTTCACGTCTTCCAGGGGCGAAGCAAGCCGATGCTTGCCAAGACACTGGCAAGCGGCAGAACGGTTCATATTCACGGGGTGAGCTTCGCCAATCCGCACGCAGCGGAGAGCCTCCTGCCGTCATTTCATCCGCCGGTCGCCGACGCGACAAACATCGCCATGCTGCACACGAGCCTTTCCGGCTCGCCGGGGCATGATCGCTATGCGCCTTGTAGCGTCGCCGATCTCCAACGGCACGGTTTCGACTATTGGGCGCTCGGCCATGTCCACCAGCGTCAGGTGCACAGCGAGCAACCCTTCATCGTCATGCCGGGCATGCCGCAGGGCCGCGACATCAACGAAGCGGGAGCCAAAGGTGTAACCCTCGTCACGATCGACGATGACGGGCGTATCGAAATAGAGGAGCGGCCGATCGGTGCGGCCGTGTTCGAGCGGCTATCCGTGGATATCACGGGCGCGGGGGAGTGGCGCGACGTACTGGATCTCGTGACCCGCGCTCTCACCCGTCTGCGGCATGAGATATCGGCGGAGAATCTCATCCTGCGCTTATCGCTGACAGGCAGCTCTCTGCTGGCTTGGCGTCTGAAAAGGGACGCGGACCTTCTGCAAACCGAACTCGCAAACATTTCTGCCGGGCTCAGCGGGTGCTGGGTGGAGAAAATCGACCTTCTCTGCCGGGAACCGCGAGCGCAGGACGATCGGCCGTCGCGGGAGCCGGTGGAAGAACTCGCTTCGCTCGTCGAAAGCGACGTGCTGCCGGCATTCGGCTTTCGCGAAGAAATAAGAGCTGTCGCCGAAGAGCTCTTGCAACAGCTGCCGCCCGAGTTGCGACAGGCGCTGGCGCCCGATGAAGACGCGCTTGAAGAACTGGTGGTGAATGCCGGCCTCGTGGGGAGTGGAGATGTGCTGGCACATCTCCACGGCGCCGCCAAGGGTGGCGACTGATGCGGCTTCAGCAACTCGATCTGGTGCGCTACGGAAAGTTCACCGCGCGCAGCCTCGATTTGGGCAAAGCCAACTCCGGGCAACCGGACTTTCATCTGGTCTACGGTCCGAACGAGGCCGGCAAGTCGACCTTGTTTTCCGGTTTCCTCGATCTGCTTTTCGGGATCGAGCGCCTCAGTCCCTATGGCTTTCTGCATCCCTATCAGACGATGCGCGTCGGTGGCATCGTGGAAACCGCCGGCCGGCGACATCACGCCTATCGCATCAAGCGCAATGCAAACAGCCTGATTGGCCCCGACGAGCGGCCGCTGCCGGAAAATCTCTTTTCGGCCGCCCTCGGCTCTATCGATCGCGCGACCTATCGCACGATGTTTTCGCTGGACGATGACAGCATTGAGCAGGGCGGTGAAAGCATTCTGAAGAGCGAGGGCGAGCTTGGCTCGCTGCTGTTTTCCGCGAGTTCCGGCCTGCCGGACAGCGGCGCCGTATTGGCGACCTTGCGTGCCGAGGCAGATGCCTTCTACAGGCCGCAAGGACGCAAGCACGAACTCGCCGAACTGAGGGGCGCGCTCGACACACTGAAGGCCGAGCGTAACGCGATCGACATCAACGCCCGCGAATACGCGTCGCTTCGCAAGACGGTGGCAAGTGCCCGTGAGCGCCATGACAGCGCGTCGGCTCGGCGCGCGGAACTGCGCGTTGCCCGGGACCGCACACGCGCACAGCTCGACTGCATGCCACTTCTCGGCCGGCTTCGCAGCGTGCGGGAAGATCTCGCCCGCCAGGAAGCTCTGCCGCTGCCGCCGTCGCAATGGTGGAGCGACCTGCCGGCGCTCCGCAAAACGGAAGCGGAAATCGCCGCCCGGTTTTCGCAGCTGAACGAAGAGTTGCGGCGCCGACGCGAAGAACTGGAAGTCCTGCCTCTGGACGAGCTGGCGCTGACGCTTGCCGAGCGGTTCGACATGCTCCGCGAAACGGCGCTCGACGCGCGCTATCTCACGGCAGCACGCGACATGCCGTCTCGTATCGAGGAGCTTGCCGTCACGTCGGCCGGTATCGAGGCCTGTCTCGTCCGCCTCGGTCAAAAAGGTCATCCCGATCCGGCCGCTCTTCTTCTGCCTGCCGCAGCCGGCGCCCGGCTGCAGGATCTCGTACGGCGTCACGCGACGCTCGCCGAGAGGCTTTTATCCGCGCGTGAGGAGGTCGGGAAAGCGAAGCGGCAATGGAAGGAGGCCGAGCGGGAGCTCGCCCGGCTCGATGGAAGCGGGAGAGACCTTAGCCATCTCGCGGTACGCCTGCGGTTGGCGCGACAGAGCGACTGCCTGCTTCGGCAACAGGCGGCAAGCCGGGAGATCGATCGCCTGGAGGCGGAACTTTCCGACAACCTCGATGGGTTGCCGCCGTTCCAGGGAAGCGCCGACGAGCTTGCGGCGATCTCCATCCCGGCGCCTGGCGTGATCGAGGCCTGGCGGGCGGAAGCAGCGTTGCAGGCAGAGCGACGACTGCGTCTCGACGCCAGGATTGCCGACGAAAGCGAACGCCAGGCCGGAGACGAAGCGCGTCTTGCGGCGCTCAACTCTTTCGGCGGGGCCGTGGACGACGCGGCCGCAAGTGAGCTGCGCCTGCGGCGCGATCTTGCCTGGCAGGAGCATCGGCTCCGGCTGGATGACGTCACTGCGGGCGCCTTCGAGACGCTGCTGAAAGAGGACGACCGAGCAATCGCGTTCCGGCTCGGGCAGGCGGAACGAGTCGCCGAGTTGCGCGGCCTGACGTGCGCGATTACCGAACGCCGCGCCCGCCTGTGCGAGCTTGAAGAGCAAAGACGCATGGCGGTCAGCGAACGCGGGCAATTGGACGCCGCAGTTGGGCGAGCCGCCGGCGCCTGCGGGTTACCCTACGTCATCCCGTTGCCGCAACTGGAAGCCTGGTTGGGGGCACGCGCCGCCGCGCTCGAAGTCCGGGCGGCGTTGCGCGCGGCGCGTCTTGAGCACGAGCGGGCGGCCAACGAAGAAGCGATAATGGTTCGCGCACTGCAGGACGAGCTTGCATGCGTTGGAGCGACCGAGAACTTGCCGGTGCGTCTCGACGGCTTGCTCGCAGCGGCGGAGCGCGTCATATCCGAGGCGCAGACGGCCGCCGCCGCCCATCGTGCCGCTGTTGAACAGCATCGCCGGACCTCGGAATCACTGGAAAACCGGCAGATCACGCTCGAGATCGCAGAGGCGGAAATGGCCGCCTGGCAGCGTGAATGGCACGAGGCGCTCGCAGGGACCTGGCTCGCAGGACAAATCGGGCAGCCAAATGCGCAAGCGCCAAATCCGCAAGAGCCAAATCCACGAGGGCCAAATCCAAACGAGATTGGGCCGATGCTTGCGGTCCTGCAGGACTTCGACAAGCTGATGCAGCGCAAAGCCGATCTCGATCACCGAATAGCAGGCATGCGCAAGGACCAGATCGCGTTTGCCGAGGCGGTTTCAAGTTTGGCCGAAGCATTCGGGTTGCGGGATAGCGCCGGTGACCCCCTGATGCTCTTTGCCGCCTTGCGCGATCGGATCGGTTTCGCTCACCGGCAGCAGGAGCGCCGCGGGACGGCGATCGTCAGCATTGAGCGAATGGAAGAGGACCTGCAAAGGGTGCACGCGGAGGAGCGGCTCCACATCTGCGCGAAGCAGGTCATGCTCGATTTCTTCGGCTGCGTCACGCTTGACGAAGCCGGCGCTTGCCTGGACGCCGCGCGCGAGCAGGAGAGACTCACGCAAAGGCTCGCCGAACTCGAGGACGATCTTGCCGCGCGGCTCGGCGTCGGCACCTGTGATGAGGCCGAGGCGATGCTGGCAGCGGTCGACGAGACGGCCTTGCGGCACGAACTCGCCAGGTTGGAAGAAGCGATTGACACTGCAGATCGCGATGTCAGCGAATTGCATGCGGAGGTGCGGACCAGGGAAAAGGCGCTCGATGACGTCGAAGGCGGGGACAGCGTTGCCGAACTGGAGCAGCGGCGCCGAACGCTGCTTCTCGACATCGAGAACAAGGCGATCGGCTATTTGCGATTGAGGGCAGGGGTGATGGCGGCCGAGCAGGCGCTACGGCTGTTTCGCGAGCGCCACCGCAGCGCCATGATGCAACGGGCGTCCCGGATGTTCATGCAGATCAGCGGCGGCGAATATTCCGGCCTTTCCACGCATGCGGACAAGGGGCAGGAATTCCTGATCGCCAATGTCGCCTCGGGCGGCTCGAAGCTCGCCGGCGATCTTTCGAAGGGCACGCGGTTCCAGCTCTATCTCGCTCTTCGAATCGCCGGCTACCACGAGGTCGCCGCCGCCCGGGAGGCGCTGCCGTTTATCGCCGATGACATCATGGAAACATTCGACGACGATCGCGCCGGCCGTGCCTTCGAACTGATGGCGGACATGGCGTGCGTCGGACAGGTGATCTATCTTACCCATCACGAACACCTTTGCGACGTTGCGCGGGACGCTTGCCCGTCGGTAACCATTCACAGGCTGTAGCGAAGCGCCGGCTTCACCCAGCCTCGGACTGAGCGATTCCAGGAAAAGTCTATAGCGGTTTCCCGTCCGGAGTTGCGTTGTTCCAAGAGTTCTACAATATGGAGGACCCACGCATGGAAATCATCGAATGTGGATCGCGACCTTCGGTGCGGGGCGCGACAGAGTATTTCACCGGATCGGTGCGGCAAGACCCGGTGCTGGAGGCACCCCATCCGGCACGCGTTCGCGTCGTCACGGTGACCTTCGAGCCCGGTGCTCGTACGGCGTGGCACACGCATCCGCTCGGCCAGACCCTGATCGTGACGGCCGGCCGCGGATTGGCCCAAAGCTGGGGCGGGACGCTACGCGAGATTCGCGCGGGCGACGTGGTGTGGTTTCCTCCAGGCGAAAAACACTGGCACGGCGCCGGGCCGGATACCGCGATGACCCACATCGCCATCCAGGAAGCGCTCGACGGCAAGGTGGTTGACTGGCTCGAACACGTGACGGTTGAGCAGTACAGCGGAACGTGACGCTGCGAGGCCCTTTGGCAGCAACTTGCGCCATTATGTTCAATTCGTCATTGCGTCGGGATGAAATGGTGGGCGATGAGAGACTCGAACTCCCGACATCCTCGGTGTAAACGAGGCGCTCTACCAACTGAGCTAATCGCCCTCTCGCGTTTCGAACAAGCGTGTCCGCCGCGTCGGTGGGCGTGATCTATGCGCAACCGGGAAAAACCGCAAGAGCATTTGCAAGGTTTTTTCGAATTTTTTTGTGAACGCGGATTTCGCGTCGGAGCGTATTGCTATCGCTTGTGGACAACTTCCCGCGGGATGGGTGGTTGTCTTCAGGCAGGGGCTTGCCTCGCATGGCCGGTAGACGCGGCGATCGCCATGCAGGAGAAAGCACGCGAAGATGTCGGATGGTGCTTGCCGCATGGCGTGTCGGGTCGTGCCGGATTCTGTGTCGCCAAGCGGGCTGTGGATCAAAATCCGCTCCGTCACGGATTTGTCTTCAAACACGCTTGACACCCAAATGCGAACCGCTTAGTTAGCCGCTCATCGAACGGCAGGGCCGTTTTGATGCGGGGCGCACGAAAGTCGCTCCGGCCTAGTCAAGATGATGCGGGTGTAGCTCAGTCGGTTAGAGTGCCGGCCTGTCACGCCGGAGGTCGCGGGTTCGAGCCCCGTCACTCGCGCCACTCTTGAAAGGCAAAGCAGCGGCATTCTCAAAATGTGCCGATGATGTAATAATGGCCGCATGGCCATGATGCGCGGGTGTAGCTCAGTCGGTTAGAGTGCCGGCCTGTCACGCCGGAGGTCGCGGGTTCGAGCCCCGTCACTCGCGCCATTTCTCCTGTCTTTCGATGCGATCTGGTGGTGCGGATTTCTGCGTTTTGCATTGCGGCATTGTGTCTCGGTGCGCAATCATCTGCAGCAAAGTTCGTCCACTCCCGCAAACGCGCGCTTTGACGCTGCCGCGCCGAATGATGTCGCATTATCCTTGCGTCGCGAAGCGGTTTAAATGCCCCTTGAAGGCTTGCGCGCGGGCGCGGCCTGCGCTAACCACTCTGGCGTTGCAACATATTTTTCGGCCTGCGAGATTTGTTGTTCTAGCGCGCTTCTCCGGCGCTCTCCCGCAGGCAGGGACGGATAACAATGACTGAACTTCTCGGTTCCTATGTTCCGATCGCGATTTTCATTGGAATCGCTCTTGTGATCGGCCTCGCACTCTTGGTCGCCCCCTTTGTTGTCGCCTTCAAGGCGCCCGATTCGGAAAAGCTGTCGGCCTACGAATGCGGCTTCAACGCGTTCGACGACGCCCGCATGAAGTTCGACATCCGTTACTATCTCGTGTCGATCCTCTTCATCATCTTCGACCTGGAAGTGGCGTTCCTCTTCCCTTGGGCGGTTTCGTTCAGGGACATGGGATGGTTCGGCTTCTGGTCGATGATGGTCTTCCTCCTGGTGCTGACGGTCGGCTTTATTTATGAATGGAAGAAGGGAGCGCTGGAATGGAATTGACCTCCGGCACCACGCTCGTTGCGCCGCAGCCGAAGGGGATCATCGATCCCGCGACGGGCAAGCCGATCGGCAGCAATGACGCTTTCTTCGGCGAGATCAACAACGAGCTCGCCGACAAGGGGTTTCTGGTTACTTCGACCGACGAGCTGATCAATTGGGCCCGCACCGGTTCGCTGATGTGGATGACCTTCGGTCTTGCCTGCTGCGCCGTCGAAATGATGCAGATGTCGATGCCGCGCTATGACGCCGAACGTTTCGGCTTCGCGCCGCGCGCCTCGCCGCGCCAGTCCGACGTCATGATCGTCGCCGGTACGCTGACCAACAAGATGGCGCCTGCGCTTCGCAAGGTCTACGACCAGATGCCGGAGCCGCGCTATGTCATCTCGATGGGCTCCTGCGCCAACGGCGGCGGCTACTATCACTATTCCTATTCGGTCGTACGTGGTTGCGACCGCGTCGTGCCCGTCGACATCTACGTGCCAGGCTGTCCTCCCACGGCAGAAGCGCTGCTTTACGGCGTGCTTCTGCTGCAGAAGAAGATCCGCCGGACCGGCACGATCGAGCGCTAAGGGCAGGGGGTCTTTAAGATGAGTGAAGCCCTGAACGAGCTTGCCTCCTATCTTCGCGAGACGCGCGGTGCGCTGATCGCCGATGCAGAGATCAAATTCGGCGAGCTGACCGTAACGGTCACGGCAGAACATGTCGTCGCGCTGTTGACGTTCCTGCGTGACGACGTGCAGTGTGCCTTCGTCAACCTGGTGGATGTCTGCGGTGTCGACTGGCCGCAGCGGCCGGACCGTTTCGATGTCGTCTATCACCTGCTATCCCCGCGGCAGAACCTGCGCATCCGCGTAAAGGTTCAAACCGCCGAAGGTGAGCCTGTGCCGTCGGCGACTGCGGTCTATCCGGGCGCGGACTGGTTCGAGCGGGAAGCCTACGACATGTACGGCATTCTCTTTACCGGGCATCCGGATCTGCGCCGCATCCTGACGGACTACGGCTTCGAAGGTCATCCGTTGCGCAAGGACTTCCCGGTGACCGGTTTCGTCGAAGTGCGTTACGACGACGAGGCCAAGCGCGTCGTCTACGAGCCCGTCGAACTGAAGCAGGAGTTCCGCAATTTCGATTTCCTTTCGCCATGGGAAGGGACCGAGTATGTCCTGCCCGGCGATGAGAAGGCGAAGGCACGGTAAGACTAAGTCGGCCCGTGACGATCCGCCGAGGATGTCATCCGGCCTGGAGCAATCGGTATGACCGAACATAACGTCCGCAACTTCAACATCAACTTTGGCCCGCAGCATCCGGCAGCGCACGGCGTTCTTCGCCTGGTGCTCGAGCTTGATGGCGAAATCGTCGAGCGCGTCGACCCGCATATCGGGCTGTTGCATCGCGGCACCGAAAAGCTGATCGAGACCAAGACCTATCTGCAGGCCATCCCCTATTTCGACCGGCTCGACTATGTCGCGCCGATGAACCAGGAACATGCCTTCGCGCTTGCCGTGGAGCGACTGACGGGCACGGAAGTGCCGATCCGCGGCCAGCTTATCCGTGTTCTTTATTCGGAAATCGGCCGCATCCTCTCGCATCTCCTCAACGTCACCACGCAGGCGATGGACGTCGGTGCGCTGACCCCGCCGTTGTGGGGGTTCGAAGAGCGCGAGAAGCTGATGGTCTTCTACGAGCGCGCCTGCGGCGCCCGCATGCACTCGGCCTACATTCGTCCGGGCGGCGTGCATCAGGACCTGCCGCATCAGCTGATCGAGGATATCGGCAAGTGGATCGATCCGTTCCTGAAGACCGTCGACGATATCGATGAGCTCCTCACCGGAAACCGCATCTTCAAGCAGCGCAACGTCGATATCGGCGTCGTCAAGCTGGAAGATGCCTGGGCCTGGGGCTTTTCCGGCGTCATGGTGCGCGGCTCGGGTGCCGCCTGGGACCTGCGCCGCGCGCAGCCCTATGAATGCTATTCCGACCTCGAGTTCGACATCCCGATCGGCAAGAACGGCGACTGCTACGACCGCTACCTGATCCGGATGATCGAGATGCGCCAGTCGGCGAGGATTATGCGCCAGTGCGTGAACCGTCTGCTCGGCGACGCGAAGGCCGGGCCGGTCTCGTCGATGGACGGCAAGATCGTGCCGCCGAAGCGCGGCGAGATGAAGCGCTCGATGGAAGCATTGATCCACCACTTCAAGCTCTATACCGAGGGCTACCACGTGCCGGCGGGCGAGGTTTACGCCGCAGTCGAAGCGCCGAAGGGCGAGTTCGGCGTCTATCTCGTCTCCGATGGTTCGAACAGGCCGTACCGGTGCAAGATTCGTGCCCCGGGCTATGCCCATCTGCAGGCCATGGACTTCATCTGTCGCGGACACCAGCTCGCCGACGTCTCGGCTGTGCTGGGCTCCCTCGATATCGTTTTTGGCGAGGTAGACCGCTGATGCGTCTGGCGCCGCTTGCCGTTCTCGGGTCTCTTGCGCTCACTTCTGCGGCTTTCGCCCAAGAGGACGTGAACAGTGCGTCGTCCGAGGCTTTGCGTAGCGGCTCCATGTCCGCGCTCCTGTCGAAGGGATATGAGATCAAGGCCGCGGTCGTCAACGGCACGCGCTACATCGTATTTTTGCAGAAAGACCAGTCAGCCTATGCCTGCGAATTCGTCTCGGTGGCGAAATCGCGGTGCGGTTCGATTAACTGATAAGGTGTCCACTAGAATGTCCGTTCGTCGACTAGCCGAAGACACTGTCCAGCCAGCGAGCTTTGCGTTCAACGAAGCAAATGCGGCCTGGGCCAAGGCAACGATCAAGAAATATCCGAAGGGCCGCGAGCAGTCGGCGGTCATTCCCTTGCTGATGCGCGCTCAGGAGCAGGACGGCTGGGTCACGAAGGCAGCGATCGAGTCGGTCGCAGACATGCTTGCCATGCCCTACATCCGCGTTCTCGAAGTCGCGACGTTCTACACGCAGTTTCAGCTGAAACCCGTCGGGACACGCGCGCATGTGCAGGTTTGCGGAACGACGCCGTGCATGCTGCGCGGCGCCGAGGACCTGATCAAGGTCTGCAAGAGCAAGATCGCCTCGGAGCCCTTCGCTCTGAACGAGAGCGGCACACTGTCGTGGGAAGAAGTCGAATGTCAGGGCGCCTGCGTCAACGCGCCGATGGTGATGATCTTCAAGGACACGTTCGAGGACCTGACACCCGAGCGATTGGAACAGATCATCGACAGTTTCGAAGCAGGCAAGGGCACAGAAGTCACGCCTGGCCCGCAGGTCGATCGCATCTATTCTGCGCCCATTGGTGGTCCGACGACGTTGCTGACGCGGGATCCGGCGAAGGAAAATAGCCCCGCACCGGCCAACCCCGGCCGGGCGAAGAAGGCCTCGAGCGAGCCGGCAGTCAGCATCCCGCCGGCGAACGCGGCAAGGGCGAAGACCGCGAGCGCCGTTACCAATCCGACATTGAAGACGCCGGTAACCGCGAAGAAAGAAGCGGCCGCCATCGCCAAGATCGAAGGCGAGACCGTCGACAAGTCCAAGCCGGCCAAGCCCGCAGTCGCGGGCCGGCCGTCTCTCGAAGACAAGAACCGCCCGGCGGGTATCGAGAAGCCGGTGGCCGTCGACGACCTCAAGCTGATCTCGGGCGTCGGCCCCAAGATCGAGGCCACCCTGCACGAGATCGGCATCTTCACGTTTGCGCAGGTTGCCTCCTGGAAGAAGGCCGAGCGCGAATGGGTCGACGGCTATCTGAATTTCAAGGGCCGCATCGAGCGCGATGACTGGGTCAAGCAGGCCAAGGCGCTCGCCAAGGGCGGCGAAGCCGAATACATCAAGGTTTTCGGCAAGAAGCCGCGGTAAAGAGGTGAACCATGCTAAGAGATGAAGACCGCATCTTTACCAATCTCTACGGCCTCAAGGACAAGTCCCTGAAGGGCGCCATGGCGCGCGGCCATTGGGACGGCACCAAGCAGATGCTGGAAAAGGGCCGGGACTGGATCATCAACGAAATGAAGGCGTCGGGCCTTCGCGGTCGCGGTGGCGCCGGCTTCCCGACCGGGCTGAAGTGGTCCTTCATGCCGAAGGAAAGCGACGGACGGCCGCATTATCTGGTTGTCAACGCCGACGAGTCGGAGCCCGGCACCTGCAAGGACCGCGACATCATGCGCCACGATCCGCACACGCTGATCGAAGGCTGTCTGGTCGCGAGCTTCGCCATGGGCGCCCATACCGCATACATCTACGTGCGCGGCGAATATATCCGCGAGCGCGAAGCTCTGCAGGCGGCGATCGACGAGTGCTATGACGCGGGTCTACTCGGCAAGAACAACAAACACGGCTGGGACATGGACATCTTCGTCCATCACGGTGCCGGCGCCTACATCTGCGGCGAAGAAACCGCATTGCTCGAAAGCCTCGAGGGCAAGAAGGGTCAGCCGCGCCTGAAGCCGCCGTTCCCGGCGAACATGGGTCTCTACGGCTGCCCGACGACCGTCAACAACGTCGAATCGATCGCGGTTGCGCCGACCATCCTGCGCCGTGGCGCCAACTGGTTCTCCTCGATCGGCCGCCCGAACAATGTTGGCACGAAGCTGTTTATGATTTCCGGTCACGTCAACAAGCCGTGCACGGTCGAAGAGGCGATGGGCATCACCTTCCGGGAGTTGATCGAAAAGCACGCAGGCGGCATCCGCGGCGGCTGGGACAACCTCTTGGCCGTCATTCCGGGTGGTGCGTCGTGCCCGGTCGTGAAGGCCGAAGACATCATCGACTGCCCGATGGACTTCGACGGTCTCCGTGAAGTGAAGTCGTCCTTCGGCACCGCCGCCGCGATCGTCATGGACAGGTCCACCGACATCATCAAGGCGATCGCCCGCATCTCGGCATTCTTCAAGCACGAGAGCTGCGGCCAATGCACGCCGTGCCGTGAGGGCACGGGCTGGATGTGGCGCGTGATGGAACGCATGGTGCAGGGCCGCGCGCAGAAGCGCGAGATCGACATGCTTTTCGACGTAACGAAGCAGATCGAGGGCCACACAATCTGTGCACTCGGCGATGCGGCGGCCTGGCCGGTCCAGGGCCTCATCCGCAACTTCCGTCCGGAGATCGAAAAACGTATCGACGAATACACACGCAACGCGACGTCCCACGGCGCGGTGCTCGAAGCAGCGGAGTAACGACCGATGGCCGGGACACGTAAGGACGGAGAGAGCATGGAAAGGGCCGTAGTCATTCCATTTGCGCGATCCCTCGGCGTCGACCCGGCCGATCCGTTCGGCATGGCCGAATGGATGACGAACATGCCGCACCTTCCGCTGCACCCGCTGATGGCGCATCCGACGGCGGCCGTCGCGGCCGCAACGGCGCTTGGTTTCGGCCTATCGAGCCACATCGCCGGCATCATGGTCGGCGCCATGCAGGGCGCGGTCGGTGCGATGCAGAAAGGCACCCCGGCGCCGCAGCAGCCGGAAGTCGCCGAGCCCAAGCGTACGGCTGCGCCGGCCAAGCGGGCGGTTCCGCCAGTTCCGGAAGCCTCGCCCGCTCCCGGCGTTGCGCGGTCTTCGAAGGTAGCCAAGCCTAAAGCAAAGGCGAAGGCGCCGGCCAAGACTGCGAAGCAGGATGCTGGCGATGACCTCAAGCGGATTTCCGGCATCGGTCCAAAGCTCGAGCAGGTCTTGAACGCCAGGGGCATTCGCCGCTTCGCCGACATCGCTGGCTGGAGCGAGGCGGACGTAGCTCGGCTGGATAAGGAACTCGGCTTCGATGGCCGGATCCTGCGCGACGACTGGGTAGGGCAGGCGAAGGCGCTCAAGGGCGCGTGATGAAGGATTGAGAGGCGATGACCCTCAGCGGCCATCGCCGGCAAGCCGCATGGCTGTAAAGGAATTGTCTGCCGCCGAGGGGCAGGCGGACGGAAGACAGGATTGAGTGCGAAGATGGCAAAGCTGAAAGTCGACGGAAAAGACATCGAGGTCCCGGATCATTTCACCCTGTTGCAGGCGTGTGAAGAGGCCGGCGCCGAGGTTCCGCGCTTCTGTTTCCACGAGCGGCTTTCGGTCGCCGGCAACTGCCGCATGTGTCTGGTCGAGGTGAAGGGCGGACCGCCGAAGCCGGCGGCCTCCTGCGCCATGGGCGTGCGCGATCTGCGCCCCGGCCCGAATGGCGAGGTGCCGGAAGTCTTCACGACCACGCCGATGGTCAAGAAGGCGCGCGAAGGCGTTATGGAATTCCTGCTGATCAACCATCCGCTCGACTGCCCGATCTGCGATCAGGGCGGTGAGTGCGACCTGCAGGACCAGGCCATGGCCTTCGGCATCGACTCGTCGCGCTATCAGGAAAACAAGCGCGCGGTCGAGGACAAGTACATCGGGCCGCTGGTGAAGACGGTGATGAACCGCTGCATCCACTGCACGCGCTGCGTCCGCTTCACCACGGAGGTCGCAGGCATTGCCGAGCTTGGCCTTATCGGTCGCGGTGAGGATGCAGAGATCACCACCTATCTCGAACAGGCGATGACCTCCGAGCTGCAGGGCAATGTCGTGGACCTCTGCCCGGTCGGCGCCCTGACCTCGAAGCCCTTCGCCTTCACGGCCCGTCCCTGGGAACTGAACAAGACTGAGTCGATCGACGTCATGGACGCGCTTGGCTCGGCGATCCGCGTCGACACACGCGGCCGCGAAGTGATGCGCATCATGCCGCGCGTCAACGAGGACATCAACGAGGAGTGGATTTCCGACAAGACCCGCTTCATCTGGGATGGCCTGAAGACACAGCGCCTCGACCGTCCCTACGTCAAGAAGGATGGCCGTCTTCAGCCTGCCAGCTGGAGCGATGCGTTCCAGGCGATCAAGGCTGCCGTGGCGAGCACCTCGGGCGACAAGATCGGTGCGATCGCCGGCGACCTCGCTTCCGTCGAGGAAATGTACGCGCTGAAGGAACTCGTCACGTCGCTCGGCTCGGCGAATATCGACTGCCGACAGGACGGTGCCGCGCTCGACCCGTCGCTCGGCCGCGCCAGCTACATCTTCAACCCGACGATCCAGGGTATCGAAAACGCCGATGCGCTGCTTATCATCGGCTCCAATCCGCGCTTCGAAGCGTCCGTGCTCAATGCGCGCATCCGCAAGCGCTATCGCATGGGCAATTTCCCGATCGCCGTGATCGGCGAACAGAGCGAGTTGCGGTATGAGTATGAATATCTCGGCGCAGGCAGCGAAACGCTTGCCGAGGTTCTTTCCGGCAAGGCCAAGTTCTTCGCGACCTTGAAGAAGGCCGAGCGGCCGCTGATCATCGTCGGCCAAGGCGCGCTGGCAGGGGAGGGCGGGGCGGCCGTCCTCGCCAACGCGGCAAAGCTCGCAGTCGCGGTTGGCGCGCTCGGTGCGGACTGGAATGGCTTTGCCGTTCTTCACACCGCGGCCTCGCGCGTCGGCGGTCTCGATCTTGGCTTCGTTCCCGGCAACGACGGCAAGCCGGCAGCGGAAATGGTCGGCAGCGCCGAGGTGCTGTTCCTGCTCGGTGCGGATGAGATCGATCTTTCGACGCGCAAAGCCGGCTTCACGGTTTATATCGGTTCGCATGGTGACAACGGCGCGCATGCGGCTGACGTCATTCTGCCGGGCGCAACCTACACGGAAAAGTCCGGGACCTGGGTGAACACCGAAGGCCGGGTACAGGTCGGCAGCCGCGCCGGCTTCGCCCCGGGGGATGCACGCGAAGACTGGGCCATCATCCGCGCGCTTTCCGATGTGCTCGGGCGTAAGTTGCCCTTTGATTCGCTTGGCGAATTGCGTGCGAAGCTCTACGCGGCGCATCCGCATTTCGCGGAGATCGATGCGATCGCGGCCGGCAACAGCGATGAAATTGCCGCACTCGCGCAAAAAGCAGGTGAGATGGCAAAATCCGCGTTTGCGTCTCCGGTCAAAGACTTCTATTTGACGAACCCGATAGCGCGCGCATCCGCCGTGATGGCCGAATGCTCGGCTTTGGCACGCAACAATTTCAAAGCTGCGGCGGAATGAGCGCGAGGGAATAGAGCATCATGGACGCTTTCGTTTCGACCTATGTTTGGCCCGCGGCCATCATCATCGCCCAGTCGCTGCTGCTGCTGGTCGCGCTGCTGGTCTTCATCGCCTACATTCTGCTGGCCGACCGCAAAATCTGGGCTGCCGTTCAGCTTCGCCGCGGCCCGAACGTCGTCGGTCCCTGGGGATTGTTTCAGTCCTTCGCCGACCTCCTGAAGTTCGTTTTCAAGGAGCCGGTCATTCCGGCAGGCGCAAACAAGACGATCTTCCTTCTTGCGCCGCTGGTCTCGGTGACGCTTGCGCTTGCTGCCTGGGCGGTCATTCCGCTCAACGCGAACTGGGTGATCGCGGACATCAACGTCGGTATCCTCTTCGTCTTCGCCATATCTTCTCTCGAAGTTTATGGCATCATCATGGGCGGCTGGGCATCAAACTCGAAGTATCCCTTCCTCGGTGCCTTGCGTTCCGCGGCGCAGATGGTGTCCTACGAAGTCTCGATTGGCTTTGTCATCGTCACGGTTCTGCTTTGCGTTGGCTCGCTCAACCTGTCGGACATCGTCACCGCGCAGACCGACGGTCTTGGAACGATGATCGGCCTGCCGGCTTCCTTCCTTGACTGGCATTGGCTGTCGCTCTTCCCGATGTTCATCGTGTTCTTCATCTCGGCGCTTGCCGAGACGAACCGTCCGCCGTTCGATCTGCCCGAAGCCGAATCCGAACTCGTTGCCGGCTTCATGGTCGAATACGGCTCGACCCCGTATATGATGTTCATGCTCGGCGAATACGCGGCGATCTGCCTGATGTGCGCGCTGACGACGATCCTGTTCCTCGGTGGCTGGCTTCCCCCGCTCGACGTGTGGTTCCTGAACTGGGTCCCGGGCATTGTCTGGTTTGTGCTCAAGGCCTCGTTGGTGTTCTTCATGTTCGCGATGGTCAAGGCCTTCGTGCCGCGTTATCGCTACGACCAGTTGATGCGCCTCGGCTGGAAGGTCTTCCTTCCGCTCTCGCTCGGCATGGTCGTCATCGTCGCATTCGTTTTGAAGCTGATGGGGTGGGCTTGATGTCCGCTCGGGCTTCGCTGCATACCGCCGGCGTCTCTGAGGCCGGCAAGTTTGGAGGTAAATGATGGCCGGTCTTTCGCAAGCCGTCAGCTCGCTGTTCCTCAAGGAATTCGTCGGCGCGTTCTTTTTGTCGATGCGCTATTTCTTCAGGCCGAAGGCGACGGTGAACTATCCCTTCGAAAAAGGACCGGTCAGCCCGCGTTTCCGCGGCGAGCATGCGCTCCGCCGTTATCCGAACGGGGAAGAGCGCTGCATCGCCTGCAAGCTGTGCGAAGCGATCTGTCCTGCCCAGGCAATCACCATCGAGGCAGGCCCGCGCCGTAACGACGGCACGCGCCGCACGGTGCGCTACGACATCGACATGGTGAAGTGCATCTATTGCGGGTTCTGCCAGGAAGCCTGTCCGGTCGACGCCATTGTCGAAGGGCCGAACTTCGAATTCGCCACCGAAACGCGCGAAGAGCTTTACTACGACAAGGAAAAGCTGCTCGCCAACGGCGACCGGTGGGAACGGGAAATCGCGCGCAACATCGCGATGGACTCGCCCTACCGCTGAGGCTATCTGCGTGACGCTGTATCGCGCCGCTTGAGGGCGGCGCATGTGAAACAGGTATTGGGCGCTGGCCGGACCGTGTCCGGCTTTGCCCGTGGAGTGGAGGCAGGCGCCTTCACGCCGAGCAAGACGAAAAAGGCACCGATCATGGGTCTGCAGGTTCTTTTTTTCTATCTCTTTGCCTTCATTGCGGTGGCATCGGCATTCATGGTCATTGCGTCGAAGAACCCGGTTTATTCGGTTCTGTTCCTGATCCTGACCTTCTTCAACGCGGCGGGGCTCTTCCTGCTGACGGGGGCCGAGTTCCTGGCAATGATCCTGCTCGTCGTCTATGTCGGCGCGGTAGCGGTTCTGTTCCTGTTCGTCGTGATGATGCTCGACATCGATTTCGCGGAGCTGCGTGCGGGTGTGCTCGAATATGCGCCGATCGGCGCGCTGATCGGCTTGATCCTTGCGGCCGAGCTCATCATCGTCGTCGGCGGAGCGACGTTCTCGCCGGAAATCGCCAAGGGCATCGCGATGCCGATCCCGCCGGTTAACGAGCGGACCAATACGGCCGCACTCGGCGACGTTCTCTACACGCATTACATCTACTTCTTCCAGATCGCAGGGCTCGTGCTGCTCGTCGCCATGATCGGCGCCATCGTGCTGACACTGCGCCACCGCCAGAACATCAAGCGCCAGGACATTCCGCGGCAGGTTGCCCGCGCACCCGAGACCGCCGTCGAGGTGGTCACGGTCAAGCCCGGGCAGGGCATCTAATCCGGACGCGAGGTCGAGGAACTACAACATGGAAATCGGAATTTCCCACTATCTGACCGTCAGCGCCATCCTGTTCACGCTCGGCGTCTTCGGCATCTTTCTCAACCGGAAGAACGTCATCATCATCCTGATGTCGGTGGAACTCATCCTGCTCTCGGTCAACATCAACATGGTGGCCTTCTCGGCCTTCCTCAACGACATCACCGGCCAGGTCTTCGCGCTGTTCATTCTGACCGTGGCGGCCGCCGAGGCGGCCATCGGGCTTGCAATTCTCGTCGTCTTCTATCGCAACCGCGGCTCGATCGCCGTCGAAGACGTCAACATGATGAAGGGCTGATTGGGCTATGGACACCATTATCAAGGCTATCGTCTTTCTGCCTCTGATCGGCTTTCTCATTGCTGGTCTTCTCGGCACGCAGATCGGTGCCAAGGCATCCGAATATGTGACCACCGGCCTGATGCTCGTCGCGGTCGCGCTGTCCTGGCTTGTTTTCTTCAACGTCGCGCTCGGCGAAGAGGAGATGATCAAGGTTTCCGTGTTGCGCTGGATCCAGTCCGGCAGCTTCGACGTCGAATGGGCCTTCCGGGTCGACACGCTGACGGCCGTGATGTTCGTGGTCGTCAACACGGTCTCGTCGCTGGTGCACGTCTATTCGATCGGATACATGCATCATGACCCGAACCGGCCGCGCTTCTTCGCCTATCTGTCGCTCTTCACCTTTGCGATGCTGATGCTGATCACGTCGGACAACCTCTTGCAGATGTTCTTCGGCTGGGAAGGCGTGGGCCTTGCGTCCTATCTGCTGATCGGCTTCTGGTACAAGAAACCTTCGGCCAACGCTGCAGCGATCAAGGCCTTCATCGTCAACCGCGTCGGTGACTTCGGCTTCTCGCTCGGCATCTTCCTGGTCTTCGTGCTCTTCGGTTCGATCAATCTCGAAACCGTTTTCGCTGCCGCGCAGAGCTACCTGCCGGCCGAAGGCGCCGAGGCCGGGGAAGCCGTCATCACGCTCTTCGGCATGCAACTCGACAAGGCGAATGCCGTGACGGCCGCCTGCCTGCTGCTCTTCATGGGTGCGATGGGCAAGTCGGCACAGTTCCTGCTGCACACCTGGCTTCCGGACGCCATGGAAGGCCCGACGCCGGTGTCGGCCCTCATCCACGCCGCAACCATGGTCACCGCCGGTGTATTCCTCGTCGCGCGCATGTCGCCGCTGTTCGAGCTGTCGCCGGATGCGCTGACCGTCGTAACCCTGATCGGCGCCATCACGGCCTTCTTTGCCGCGACCGTCGGCCTGGTGCAGAACGACATCAAGCGCGTCATCGCTTACTCGACCTGCTCGCAGCTAGGCTACATGTTCGTGGCTCTCGGCGTCGGCGCCTATGGCGCCGCTATTTTCCACCTCTTCACGCACGCCTTTTTCAAGGCGCTCCTGTTCCTTGGTGCCGGTTCAGTGATCCACGCCGTCGATGGCGAGCAGGACATGCGCTACATGGGTGGCTTGCGCACGCACATTCCGGTCACCTACTGGATGATGTTCATCGGCACGATTGCGCTGACCGGCGTCGGCATCCCGGGAACCGTCTTCGGTACCGCCGGCTTCTTCTCGAAGGATGCGATCATTGAGTCGACCTTCGCCTCGCATAGTGCCGTCTCCACCTTCGCCTTCATCCTTCTGGTGATCGCCGCTCTGTTCACGAGCTTCTATTCGTGGCGCCTGACCTTCATGACCTTCCACGGCAGACCGCGGGCTTCCTCGGACGTCATGCATCACGTCCATGAATCTCCGCAGGTGATGTTGGTGCCGCTTTATATCCTGGCCGCCGGCGCGCTCGTCGCGGGCTTCCTGTTCCACGATTATTTCTTCGGCCATCACTACGTCGAGTTCTGGCAGGGCTCTCTCTTCACGCTGCCGGAAAACGAAATTCTCGAGGAATACCACCACGTTCCGCTATGGGTGCGGTGGAGCCCGTTCGTGGCCATGGCGCTCGGCCTCTACACCGCCTGGTACATGTACATCCGCTCGCCGGAGACGCCGAAGTACCTCGCCAATCAGCACCGCGGTCTCTACCAGTTCCTGCTCAACAAGTGGTATTTCGACGAGCTCTACGATTTCCTCTTCGTGCGCACCGCGAAGCGTCTCGGCACGTTCCTCTGGAAGGAGGGTGACGGCCGGGTGATCGACGGCTTTGGACCGAATGGTGTTGCGGCGCGTGTCCTCGATGTGACCGATCGCGTTGTGCGGATGCAGACCGGTTACCTTTATCACTACGCGTTCGCCATGCTGATCGGCATCGCTGCGCTCGTTACATGGATGATGCTCGGGAGTTCCTTCTGATGACCGATTGGCCCGTACTTTCCGCGGTCACCTTCATGCCGCTCGTCGGCGTTCTGCTTCTCTTGCTGACAAGGGAAGACAGCGTCTACGGCCGCCGCAACATCCTGAACGTATCGCTGCTGACGACGATATTCACCTTCGCCGTCTCGCTCTACATCTGGTATCAGTTCGATCCCTCGAACCCGGGCTTCCAGATGATCGAGAAGCGCGAGTGGCTCGGCACCGGCATCTCCTATCATCTCGGCATCGACGGCATTTCGGTACTGTTCGTACCGCTGACCGCGCTCTTGATGCCGTTCTGCGTGCTGGCGAGCTGGCTCACGATCGAGAAGCGCCTGAAGGAATACATGATTGCGTTTCTGATCCTGGAAACGCTTATGCTCGGCGTCTTCGTTTCGCTCGACATCGTGCTCTTCTACGTCTTCTTCGAGGCCGGCCTCATTCCGATGTTCATCATCATCGGCGTCTGGGGCGGCAGGGATCGCGTCTATGCGAGCTACAAGTTCTTCCTCTACACGCTGCTGGGCTCGGTGCTGATGCTGCTCGCCATCATGGCGATGTACTGGCAGGCCGGCACGACCGACATCACCGAACTGCTTGCCTACAAGTTCCCGCGGGGAATGCAGACCTGGTTGTGGCTCGCCTTCTTCGCCTCTTTCGCGGTGAAGATGCCGATGTGGCCGGTCCACACCTGGCTTCCGGACGCGCACGTCCAGGCGCCGACCGCAGGTTCGGTCATCCTGGCCGGCATCCTCCTGAAGCTCGGCGGATACGGGTTCCTGCGCTTCTCGCTGCCGATGTTCCCGCTCGCGTCGGACTATTTCGCGCCGTTCGTCTTCACGTTGTCGATTATCGCGATCATCTACACCTCGCTGGTGGCGATGATGCAGACCGACATCAAGAAGCTGATCGCCTATTCCTCGGTGGCGCACATGGGCTATGTGACCATGGGTACGTTCGCCGCCAATACGCAGGGCGTGCAGGGCGCCATCTTCCAGATGCTGTCGCACGGCGTCGTCTCGGGCGCTCTCTTCCTTTGCGTCGGCGTCGTCTATGACCGGCTGCATACCCGCGAGATCGCTGCCTATGGCGGCCTCGTCAACAACATGCCGAAATATGCGGTCGCCTTCATGGTCTTCACCATGGCGAACGTCGGACTTCCCGGCACCTCGGGCTTCATCGGCGAAGTGCTGACGCTGGTGGGCGCCTTCCGTGCCAATACGTGGGTAGCCTTCTTCGCGACCAGCGGCGTCATTCTCTCGGCCGCCTATGCCCTCTGGCTCTATCGTCGGGTGATCTTTGGTGCGCTCGAGAAGGAAAGCCTGAAGGCGCTGCTCGATCTCTCGGCACGTGAGAAGCTTATCCTCTATCCGCTGGTGATCCTGACGATCTTCTTCGGTGTCTATCCGGCACCGGTCTTCGATGCGACCGCGGCCTCCGTGGATCTGCTCGTCAACAATTACTCCGCAGCCCTGCAGGCAGCGCAAGACGTTGCGCTTTCGGTGCAATGACCACAGGACGTGACTGGACATGACTGCTGAAACCCTCTTTGCAAGCCTGCAACTCTCGGTTCCCGAGCTGATCCTCGCGGTCGGCGCGATGGTTCTGTTGATGATCGGCGTCTTTTCGAGCGAAAGGTCGGCCACGTCGACGGTAACCGGACTTGCCGTCGCCCTGCTGATCATTGCCGGGCTGTGGCTCGTCCTGAAGACGGGCGAGGGTGAGGCCTATGGCGGCGCCTTCCTTTCCGATCCTTTCGCCAGGTTCATGAAGGTCCTGGCCCTGATCGGCTCGATTACTGCGATGGTGATGACCGTCGGGCATGCTCGTTCGGCGCAGATCGATCGCTTCGAGTTTCCGGTTCTGTTGGTGCTGGCGACCCTCGGCATGCTGCTGATGATCTCCGCCAACGACCTGATCTCGCTCTATCTGTCGTTGGAACTGCAGTCGCTGGCGCTCTACGTCGTGGCGGCGATCAATCGTGATAGCGTCCGTTCGACCGAAGCCGGGTTGAAATACTTCGTTCTCGGCGCCCTGTCGTCGGGCATGCTGCTTTACGGCATGTCGCTGGTCTACGGCTTCACCGGTCATACCGGCTTCGACGAGATCGCCGCGGCGCTGACGGCGGAAGGCCGTTCGCTGGGCCTCGTTTTCGGCCTGGTCTTCATCCTCGCAGGCCTTGCCTTCAAGATTTCCGCAGTTCCTTTCCACATGTGGACCCCGGACGTCTATGAGGGTGCACCGACGCCGGTTACCGCCTTCTTCGCAGCCGCACCGAAGGTGGCGGCGATGTCGATCCTCGTCCGCATCGTCATCAACGCCTTCGAACCGGTGGTGGCGGACTGGCAGCAGATCGTCGTCTTCATCTCGATCGCTTCCATGCTGCTCGGTGCTTTCGCGGCAATCGGCCAGAGGAACATCAAGCGGCTGATGGCCTATTCCTCGATCGGTCATATGGGTTATGCCCTGGTCGGTCTTGCGGCCGGCTCGATGGCCGGGGTGCGCGGCGTGATCCTCTATATGCTGATCTACATGATCATGACGCTCGGCACCTTCGCCTGCATTCTGGCGATGCGCCGCAAGGAAGGCGAGTACGTCGAGAATATCGATGACCTTGCCGGCCTCTCGCAGACCAATCCGTTCATGGCGTCGGTTCTGACGGTCCTGATGTTCTCGCTGGCAGGCATCCCGCCGCTTGCAGGTTTCTTCGCGAAGTATTTCGTGTTCGTCGCCGCAATCGAAGCGCATCTCTACGCGCTCGCGATCATCGGCGTGCTCGCGTCCGTCGTCGGTGCCTATTATTACCTGCGGGTCATCAAGGTCATGTGGTTCGATGAGGCCAAGGGTGAATTCGCGCGCACTGCCGGCGAGCTGCGTCTTGTCTTCGGCCTCTCCGGTCTGTTCGTTCTCGGATACGTGCTGATCGGCGGACCGCTCGGAAGCGCCGCGGAAGCTGCGGCCCGGACCTTCTTTTGACCGGCGGGAAGGGCGGCGGCCGGATTTCGCCTGACGATTTCCGGCACGTCGCGCTCGCCGAGACCGTCTCGACCAACAGCGAGTGCCTGGCGAAGGCGCGCGAAGGTGATCCGGGCAACCTCTGGATCACTGCCGGGCGCCAGACGGGCGGCCGCGGCCGTCGAGGCCGTGCATGGGTTTCCGAACCCGGCAACCTCTACGCATCGCTGCTTCTCATCGATCCGGCGCCGATCGCGCGCTTGCATTCCCTGCCACTTGCCGTCGCGGTGGCCGCGCATCGCGCGATCCGGACCGTGATGCCGCCGGCCGCAGCGCCGGTTGAGATCAAGTGGCCGAATGACATCCTCGTCGATGGCAAGAAGGTATGCGGCATTCTTCTTGAGGGAGAGGAGCTCGCCGATGGCCGCCGGGCACTGGTCATCGGCATCGGGGTGAATGTCGGTGTCGCGCCGGAGGGAGCCCTCTATCCCGCGACATCTCTTCGCCGTGAAGGGGCGTCGGCGTCGCCGGAAGAACTGTTTGCACACCTTTTTCTCGCGGTGGCCGAGGTGCTCGCGCTCTGGGATCACGGGGCGGGCGTCGCCAGGGTCATCGAGCTCTGGCGTTCGGCGGCGCGCGGGATCGGCGAGACGATCACCGTCAACCTTCCGGATCGGTCGCTTTCGGGCCGCTTTGCCGGTATTGATCAGGACGGCCGGTTGTTGCTCGACACGGGCGCCGGCACGCAGCAGGCGATTGCCGCCGGTGATGTATTTTTTGGATGATTGAAGAATAGGGGCGCGCAAAGATATGGCGCAGGAAGAAGAACTGGTGTTCTTGCCGCTCGGCGGCGTCGGCGAAATAGGCATGAACCTTGGCCTTTATGGCTACGGCCGGCCGGGCAACCGCCAGTGGATCATGTTCGATTGCGGCGTGACGTTTCCCGGTCCGGAATTGCCCGGCGTCGAACTGGTCTTGCCGGATATCGCTTTCCTTGCTGAGGAGCGCCGCAATCTGAAGGCGATCATCATCACGCATGCGCATGAAGACCACTATGGTGCGCTGAACGACCTTTGGCCAGGTCTCAACGTTCCCGTCTATGCCTCGCCCTTTACAGCCGGCATGCTTGAGGCCAAGCGTGATTTCGAAAAGAGCCGCGGCGAAATTCCGATCACGATCTTCAAGCAGGGAGACCGGATCAATATCGGCCCCTTCAGCATCGAGGCAGTCGGGGTCAACCATTCGATCCCCGAGCCGATGTCACTCGTTATCCGAACGGCGCTCGGCACCGTTGTGCACACGGGCGACTGGAAGATCGATCTCGAGCCGTCGCTCGGACCGATCACGGACGAGGCGCGTTTCCGCCAGATCGGTGAGGAAGGGGTGTTGGCGCTCGTCTGCGACTCCACCAACGCACTTCGCGATGGCGTTTCGCCTTCCGAACGGCAGGTTTCCGAAAGCCTGGCCAAGATCATCGCCGATGCCGAGGGGCGTGTCGGCATCACCACGTTCTCCTCGAATGTCGGCCGCATTCGCTCCGTTGCCGAAGCGGCGGAGGCCGCGGGCAGGGAGGTTCTTCTGCTCGGCAGTTCGATGAAACGCGTGGTGGACGTGGCGAGGGACCTCGGCCTGATGGAAGGGCTGAAGCCGTTTCTGGCGGAGGACGAGTTCGGCTATATTCCACGCGACAAGGTCGTCGTGATCCTGACCGGCAGCCAAGGTGAGCCGCGGGCAGCGCTCGCCAAGATCGCCCGGGATGAGATGCGCAATGTGGCGTTTTCCGCTGGTGACACGATCGTCTTTTCGTCGCGCACCATTCCGGGCAACGAGAAGGCGATCAACGATATCAAGAATGGTCTGATCGAGCAGGGCATTCACATCATCACTGACAGCGAGGCGCTGGTGCATGTTTCCGGCCACCCGCGGCGTAATGAGTTGCAGCAGATGTACCAGTGGGTCAAGCCGCAGATCGTCGTGCCCGTCCACGGCGAGGCAGCCCACCTGACGGCACACGCCGAACTGGCGCTGCATTCCGGAATCGCCAGTGTGCCGCGGCTGCGCAATGGTGAGATGCTGCGCCTGGCGCCCGGCCCTGCGGAAGTGATCGACGAGGCGCCGCACGGTCGCATCTACAAGGACGGGACGCTGATCGGCGACTTCGACGAGATGGGCATCGGCGAGCGGCGCAAGCTCTCCTTTGCCGGCCACGTCTCGGTCAATGTCGTGCTCGACAACCGCTATGATTTCCTCGGTGATCCGGTCGTCGTACCGATTGGACTCCCGGAATTCGACGACGAGGGCGAGGATATGAGCGATACGCTCTACGACGCCGTGCTCGGCGCGGTGGAAAGCATTCCTCGGGCAAAGCGCAAGGACCTCGCCATGCTGCAGGAAGCGGTTCGCCGCGCCGTGCGCAGTACCTCCAATCAGGTGTGGGGCAAGAAGCCGGTGGTCACAGTCTTTGTTACGAAGGTCTGATTTTCTCACCTGAAGACGCGACGTAAACCAGTACAGAGCTTCGGCCTTGGTCTTCGAGAGAAGGGAGCATTCGATGCTGGGCAGGGTAAATCATGTGGCGATCGCCGTGCCGGATTTGGCCGCGGCGGCTGAGAGCTATCGTACAACGCTTGGTGCGAACGTCACCGAGCCGCAGGCGCTTCCCGAACACGGTGTTACGGTCGTGTTCGTAGCGCTCCCGAACACGAAGGTAGAACTGCTGGAACCGCTGGGCGAGGCATCCCCGATCGCCGCCTTCCTTTCGAAAAATCCCGCCGGCGGCATGCACCACATTTGTTATGAAGTGGCAGACATCATAGCGGCTCGCGACCGGTTGAAGGCGGCTGGCGCGCGGGTGCTCGGCGATGGAACCCCGAAAATCGGCGCCCATGGCAAACCGGTCCTGTTCCTGCACCCCAAGGACTTCCAGGGCACCCTGATCGAACTGGAAGAGGTGTGACAGTCGGGCGCGGTGCAGTCATTTGCCGGTTGGGCTGAGTGGCGCTATAAGGCGGACGCGCTGGCCTTGCGATAAGACGTGCGGCGCTGCAGGCCCATCCAGCGATATGACTTGAGACCCGAAATGTCCGCTTTTTCGACCCTTGCCATCTACTTCATCATCTGGTGGTTGACGCTTTTTGCCGTTCTGCCGCTCGGAGTGCGGACGCAGGCGGAGGAGAACGATGTCGTTCCCGGCAGCGTCGAAAGCGCTCCGGCGCGGTTTCGTGCATTGCGCGTCGTGCTGCTGACGACTGTCATCGCTGCTGCCATTCATCTCGGTTGGTATGTCGTTTCGGTCAAACTCGGATACGGGATCGATTCCATCCCGCGCTTCGCACCGAAATTTTACTGAACGGCTGCCACGCCCTACAACGCCGCGCGTCTATCAGACGCGCAAGCACGCTGTCGCACCTTGATTTTCTGATGAGCAAAAATCATGCCAGCGGGCGAAAGCCCATCGCCGAAGGCGCAGCCGAATGATGTCTTTTGTGGTTCCAAAGGGCATGCACCCCGGCGTTCGCGCGGGAACCTCGGCTCCAATCAAAAATTCTCGACTTGACAGCCGGAGAATTGACATATTTCAAGAGTGCTTCGGTAAAGAAAAAATCGCGAAAAAGCAAAAAAAAACAAGGCGTAAAGCCTTGTTTTCTAAGTTTCGCGTGATCTTTAATCCGTTTCCGGCGGCAGCGAACGAGCGCGCCTAAGATCTTATCCTCCCAAGACTTGACCGCGAATTTCGGCAAGAATTTGGTCTTCTTGCCTGTTTTGTGAGCCGAAATTAGCTCAAACATTGGGCGCTGTCATCTGCTTTTTTTGCATTTTTGCTACAGTCTGGCAATTTTTTTCCGTTGACAGGAGCCGCCCTTGTCCTGTTACTTCCGTGCTCTTTTGACGCAGGCTAACGCCGCGCAGTTCCTGTCAAATGCCATCTATTATGTAGCTTTCTTCCCGCGACTGCAGGGTTTTCATCCGCGCGCGAAGCGGTTATGAACGCTGAGCTCGAAATGCTTTCCGCCGGCCGTGTCGGGGGAGAAATTCAAGAGTACGATCTCAGTAAGGCAAAGCCGTTTCTCCCCGCTCCGGCGAAGACGGCTGCCGAAGCACAACGTCATTTCGCCCGAATCCGCCGATAGTGCGAAGTCCACCAAGTTCTGGAACCTGTCATGCGCCTGTCCCGCTTTTTCATGCCCATCTTGAAGGAAAATCCGAAGGAAGCGGAAATCGTTTCCCACCGCCTCATGCTGCGGACGGGCATGATCCGCCAGCAATCTGCCGGCATCTACACATGGCTGCCGCTTGGCAAGCGCGTGCTCGACAAGGTCAACGCGATCATTCGCGAAGAACAGAACCGTTCGGGCGCGATCGAGCTCCTGATGCCGACGCTGCAGTCGGCGGAGTTGTGGCAGGAGAGCGGACGCTACGACGCGTACGGCAAGGAGATGCTGCGCATCAAGGATCGGCAGGACCGGCCGATGCTCTACGGCCCGACGAACGAGGAGATGATCACGGACGTTTTCCGCTCCTACGTGAAGTCCTATCGTGACCTGCCGCTCAATCTCTATCATATTCAGTTGAAGTTCCGTGACGAGATCCGTCCGCGCTTCGGCACGATGCGCTCGCGCGAGTTCCTGATGAAGGACGCCTATTCCTTCGATCTTGATCGGGAAGGGGCGGAGCATGCCTACAACCGGATGTTCGCCGCTTATTTGCGCACCTTTGCCCGCATGGGCCTGCGCGCCATCCCGATGCGCGCCGATACCGGTCCGATCGGCGGCAATCTCAGCCACGAGTTCATCATCCTTGCCGATACCGGTGAGTCCGAAGTCTTCTGCCACAAGGACTTCCTCGGTTTCGACATTCCGGGAGAGGATACCAATTTCGATGATGTCGCCGGCCTGAAGGCGATCTTCGAGAAGTGGACGTCGCGTTATGCGGCGACCTCGGAAATGCACGACGAAGCGGCCTTTAACGCTGTTCCCGAGGGCGAGCGCCTGTCGGCGCGCGGCATCGAGGTCGGCCACATCTTCTACTTCGGCACCAAATATTCCGAAGCGATGGGTGCGAAGGTGCTCGGGCCCGACGGCAAGGAGCATACCGTGCACATGGGCTCCTACGGCATCGGCCCGACCCGTTTGGTGCCCGCGATCATCGAGGCGTCGCACGACGATAACGGCATCATCTGGCCGAAGTCGATCGCCCCGTTCGATGTCGTCGTCATCAACATGAAAGCGGGTGATGCCGCTTGCGATGCGGCCAGCGGCACGCTCTATTCGGGACTCGGGAAGGCTGGATTCGACGTGCTTCTGGACGATACCGATGATCGCGCCGGCGCGAAGTTTGCGACCGCCGACCTTATTGGTGTTCCGGTTCAGATCATCGTCGGACCGCGTTCGGTTGCGAACGGCGAAGTCGAGGTCAAGGACCGCAAGACCGGCGAGCGCGAGACGATGACGATCGAAGCCGCGATCAACAAGCTGGCTGCGACGAGATAAAGGACGAAGGAAGCGAAGATGGCTGCGGCGACGGAAGACCAGGTGCAGGCTGCCGCTCAGTCCAGGGTGCCTTCCAGCCGTCCCTTTTCCGCGTTCGAGCGTATGGTGGCCTGGCGCTACCTGCGCTCGCGACGGAAGGAAGCCTTCATCTCGGTCATCGCCGGCTTTTCCTTCATCGGCATCATGCTGGGTGTCGCGACGCTGATCATCGTCATGGCGGTGATGAACGGATTCCGCACCGAACTCATTTCCCGCATCCTCGGCATGAACGGTCATATCATCGTGCAGCCGCTCGACGGCCCGCTGACCAACTATGCCGAGCTGGCCACCAAGTTTTCGGCGGTGCCGGGTGTGACCATGGCGATCCCGATGGTCGAGGGACAGGTTCTGGCACAAGGCTACGGTGACGCGTCGACAGGCGCCCTCGTTCGAGGCGTCCGTGCCGACGACCTCTCGAAGCTGAAATCCATCTCCGAGCACATTCAATCCGGCGATCTGGTCGGCTTTGCATCCGGCAGCGGTGTCGCAATCGGTTCGCGCATGGCCGAACAACTGGGGATCCGTGTCGGCGGCACGATCACGCTGACCTCGCCGAATGGCGATGTGACACCCATGGGCATGAATCCGCGTGTCAAGGCCTATACCGTCTCGGCGATCTTCGAAATCGGCATGTCGGAATATGACGCAACGATCGTCTTCATGCCGCTCGAGGAGGCGCAGCTCTACTTCAATGCCGAGGGCCTCGTCCAATCGATCGAAATATTCGCCGAGCATCCGGACGCCGTCGATGCCCTGCGCAAGCCTATTGAGGATGCGGCCGGCCGGCAGATCTTCATCACCGACTGGCGCGATCGCAACAAGACCTTCTTCTCCGCACTCGAGGTCGAGCGCAACGTGATGTTCATGATCCTGACACTGATCGTGCTGGTGGCGGCCTTGAACATCATTTCCGGCCTCATCATGCTGGTGAAGGACAAGGGCAGCGACATCGCGATCCTCCGAACGATGGGCGCGACGTCCGGATCGGTAATGCGCATCTTCTTCATGACCGGGGCCGCCATCGGGGTTGCCGGCACGATCGCCGGCGTGCTCCTCGGCGTCGTCGTTTGCCTCAATATCGAATCGATTCGCCAGTTCTTCTCGTGGGTCTCGGGGACGACGCTCTTCAATCCGGAGCTCTATTTCCTGAGCCAGCTTCCCGCCGATATGAATGCGGACGAAACGATCGCCGTCGTCGTCATGGCGATTGCCCTTTCCTTCCTTGCCACGATCTTCCCGGCTTGGCGTGCCTCGCGCCTCGATCCGGTGCAGGCCCTGCGGTACGAATAACAAGGACAAGAACGCAAAATGAATGCGCGTGTGGCACTGCAGCTCTCCGGCATCGAGCGGCACTACGGCGAGGGCGACACCTACCTGCCGATCCTCAAGGGGGTAGATTTCACGCTGCGAAGCGGCGAGACCGTCGCGCTCGTGGCGCCCTCCGGGACCGGCAAGTCGACGCTCCTGCATGTCGCCGGCCTGCTCGAGCACCCGGACGCGGGCGAAGTCGTCGTGAACGGCTTGGCTTGCAACGGGCTCAGCGATGACCGGCGCACGGCGATCCGGCGCAAGGAGATCGGTTTCGTCTATCAGTTCCATCATCTCTTGCCGGAATTCTCCGCGCTGGAGAACATCATGATGCCGCAGCTGATTGCCGGCCTTCCGAAGGCAGAAGCAGCAGAGAGAGCGGCCGCCTTGCTCGACTATATGCGCATCGGCCACCGTGGCAGCCATCGGCCGGCCGAGCTCTCAGGGGGTGAGCAGCAGCGTGTCGCCATCGCCCGCGCCGTGGCCAATGCGCCGCTCGTTCTCCTGGCCGATGAGCCGACCGGCAATCTCGATCCCGAGACCGCCGGCTATGTGTTCGAGGCGATGGAGGCGCTGGCGCGCCAGTCGGGCCTTGCGGCACTGATTGCGACGCACAACCACGAACTCGCTTCCCTCATGGACCGCCGTGTAACGATCGAGGACGGAAAGGTCGTCGAACTGAAGTAGCCTCGAGGCGCCGCCGCTTCGCGGCGATCAGAAGTGCCATGGCGCGCGTTGCGATCTGAAAAGATGCTCGCTGCGGTGGCGTCAAGGGACCATGAGCCCGCCGCGATAATCGAGCTCATAAGCTTCTTCGCCATCGACGAAAATGACCTCACGCCCGGAAAAGTGGTTGGTCCCGCCGCGGCTGCTGTCGATGTAGCAGCCATAGGCGTGCTGGTATTCCATGCCGCCGAGGAAATGGCGCTTGTCGTGGTACATCGTCTGCAATGCCGCCTTGATGACGGCGCCCGCCCGTCGCGCATCGATCAGGTCCGGACGGGTGATGCGGCCGAAATAATTCATCGCCCAGCGCGGTTTGCCATCGTGCCAAACCGCTTCCTGACCGGCAAAATCCGTTCCACCGAAATAGCTGTCGAGATAACGCCACGCACCGCGCTGGTGCCCAATATCGCGCGCGCCGGGCCTGCTGGCGGGAAGTGCCGCGCCGTCGCCGGCATAGGTCTTCGATTTCGCCTCGACGATAAAGTCGGTGAGTTCCTCGATGCTGAACATGAGCGTCCTCCCATTGCTCACAGAGGATGGCGCAACATCATCAGGCTGTAAAGAACAAAAAGAGAACAAACGCTCATTTGACGCCCCGGTTCGCGTCGGACCTGAACGGAGGCGGTCCCGGCGCCTTCAGTTCGGCCGCATCACAGTTTCACACCCCGCGTGGACTGCCGGGTATTAACCATGAGCGTTGAATTGCGGGATCTTTTATGCGGCCTTGCTTGACTATGGAACAAAAAAAGAACAAAAGAAAAACAATAGCGGAAAGGAGCCAATTATGACTGATTTCGTTCGTGATCTCGCCGCCTTCGCCTCCATGAGCCTGTTCATCGCCAGCATCTCGGTGATTGCGCTCGGATTGTGATCCTTCTGCGCCGGAGCGGCTTCGCAGGGCGTGGCCGCGTCGGATCTGTGCTACCTCCGGTGCAATGTTGAAAAAGACGGCGGTCCCAGCCGTTGCGCTGGACATCAAGGACCGGAAACGGGATATCCTCTGCTCCGAACGGGAATCGGAGTGCAACGATGGCGAATGACGTGAGCCTTGGGCAGGGCGCAACTGCGACGGATCCTCAGTTCGTACACTTGCGTGTGCATTCGGCCTTCTCGCTGCTCGAGGGCGCGCTGCCGCTGAAGAAAGTCATCGGCAAGGCTGTAGCGGATGAGCAGCCGGCCATCGGTATTGCCGATACCAACAATCTCTTTGCCGCGCTCGAATTTTCACAGAAGGCGGCGGATGACGGCTTGCAGCCGATCATTGGCTGTCAGTTGTCAATCGACATGGAAGACGAGGCGGAGGCCGAACGGCGCGGTCATCATCATCAGCTTGCGAAGCTGCCGTCGCTCGTGCTGATCGCCGCCACCGACGCTGGTTATGTCCGGCTCGTCGACCTCGTCAGCCGCGCCTATCTCGACGGCGAGGGCAGCCAGGCGGCGCGAATAACGCGGTCATGGCTTGCTGAGGGCGGGACGGATGGCCTGATCGCGCTGACGGGGGCGGCGAGCGGCCCGATCGACATCGCATTGAAGGCGGGCTCGCCGGTTCTGGCCGAGACCCGTTTGAAGGCGCTGATCGAGCTCTTCGGCGACCGGCTTTATCTGGAACTGCAGCGGCACGGCAACTATGACCGGCGGCACGAGAGCCGCATGGTCGAACTCGCCTATCGCTTTGATGTGCCGCTGGTGGCGACCAACGAGGCGTTCTTTCCCGCGCCGGCTGACTATGACGCGCACGACGCTCTGATGGCGGTCGCGCACAACGCGATGGTTTCGGATGACAGCCGTTTCCGGCTGACTCCGGACCACTATCTGAAGAGCCGCAAGGAGATGGCGGCGCTCTTCGCCGATCTTCCGGAAGCCCTGGAGAACACGATCGAGATCGCTCGGCGCTGCTCCTTCATGCTGAAGACGCGCGGGCCGATCCTGCCGCGTTTTACCGGCGCTTCGGGGGACCAGGAGGAAGCAGAGCGTGCGGAAGCTGCGGAGCTTCGTCGGCAGGCGGAGGAGGGGCTGGAGCATCGCCTGGCGAAGCTCGGCATGGCGCCCGGCTACAAGGAAGAGGATTATCGCGAGCGGCTGGCCTTCGAACTCGGCGTCATCGAACGGATGAAGTTCCCGGGCTACTTCCTGATCGTTTCCGACTTCATCAAATGGGCCAAGCAGCATGACATACCCGTCGGCCCTGGCCGCGGCTCCGGTGCGGGATCGCTCGTTGCCTATGCGCTGACGATCACCGACGTCGATCCGATGCGTTTCTCGCTGCTGTTCGAGCGCTTCCTCAACCCCGAACGTGTGTCGATGCCGGACTTCGATATCGACTTCTGCCAGGACCGGCGTGAAGAGGTCATCCGCTACGTCCAGGCCAAATACGGCCGCGAGCAGGTGGCGCAGATCATCACCTTCGGATCGCTGCAGGCGCGTGCGGCGCTGCGCGATGTCGGTCGCGTGCTCGAAATGCCCTATGGCCAGGTCGACAAGATCTGCAAGCTCGTGCCGAACAATCCCGCCAATCCGACGCCGCTTTCGAAAGCGATCGAGGAGGAGCCGCGGCTGCAGGAGGAGGCGGAGAAGGAGCCGGTGGTGGCTCGCCTTCTCGATATCGCCCAGAAGATCGAGGGCCTCTACCGCCATGCCTCGACCCACGCCGCCGGCATCGTCATCGGCGATCGACCGCTCTCGAAGCTGGTGCCGATGTACCGCGATCCGCGCTCGGACATGCCGGTCACCCAGTTCAACATGAAATGGGTGGAGCAGGCTGGTCTCGTCAAATTCGACTTCCTCGGCCTGAAAACGCTGACAGTGCTGAAGACCGCGGTCGACTTTGTCGCCAAGCGCGGAATTCATATCGATCTTGCGAGCATTCCTCTCGACGATGCGAAGACCTACGAGATGCTTTCCCGCGGCGAGACGGTCGGCGTGTTCCAGGTGGAAAGCGCGGGCATGCGCAAGGCGCTGATCGGCATGCGCCCGGACTGCATCGAGGACATCATCGCCCTCGTTGCGCTCTACCGCCCGGGCCCGATGGAAAACATCCCGGTCTATAACGCCCGCAAGCACGGCGAGGAAGAGATCGAGTCGATTCACCCGAAGATCGATTATCTGCTGAAGGAGACGCAGGGTGTTATCGTCTACCAGGAGCAGGTGATGCAGATCGCCCAGGTGCTGTCGGGCTACTCGCTCGGCGAGGCCGATCTGTTGCGCCGCGCCATGGGTAAGAAGATCAAGGAGGAGATGGACAAGCAGCGCGCCCGCTTCGTCGAAGGTGCGATCAAGAACGAAGTGTCGAAACCCCAGGCCGACCTGATCTTCGACCTGCTTGCGAAGTTCGCCAATTACGGCTTCAACAAGTCGCACGCGGCCGCCTACGCCATCGTCTCCTACCAGACCGCCTATATGAAGGCGCATCATCCGGTCGAGTTCCTCGCTGCGTCGATGACGCTCGATATGTCCAACACGGAAAAGATCAACGATTTCCGCCAGGACGCCATGCGCCTTGGCATCGAAGTGATCGCGCCGTCGGTACAGACCTCCTTCCGCCATTTCGAGACCGGCGACAACCGCATCTATTATTCGCTTGCCGCCATCAAAGGGGTCGGTGATTCGGCCGTCGAGCACATCGTTGCCGTTCGCGGCGAGCGGCCCTTCGCGAGCCTCGAGGATCTCTGTCTCCGGATCGACCCGAAGCTCCTGAACAGGCGGGTTTTCGAGAGCCTGATCGCCGCCGGCGCATTTGATTGCTTCGGCTACGACCGGGCCGAACTCATAGGCGGTCTCGACCGGGTTCTGGGCTTTGCCCAGCGTGCGCAAGAAAACAAGGTGAGCGGCCAGAGCGATATGTTCGGTGCCGGCGCCGCCACGGGACCGGAGAAGATCGCGCTGCCGGCCTACACGCCTTGGCTCGCCTCCGAGAAGCTGCATCGGGAGTTCCAGGTGCTCGGCTTCTATCTTTCGGCCCACCCGCTCGACACCTACAACAAGTTGCTGGCGAAGATGCGCGTGCAGGCGTTTGCCGATTTCGCCGCCGCCGTGAAGCAGGGGGCGACCGCCGGCCGTCTGGCGGGAACGGTGACTTCGAAGCAGGAGCGCAAGACGCGCACCGGCAACAAGATGGGGATTGTCGCCTTTTCCGATGCGTCGGGCCAGTTCGAGGCCGTTCTCTTCTCGGAGATGTTGAACCAGTATCGCGACCTCCTGGAGCCGGGCAAGTCGCTGGTCATGACGGTAGCCGCCGAGGAGCGGCCGGAGGGCATCGGCCTTCGCATTCAGACTTTGCGATCTCTCGAAGAGGAATCGCTGCAGATGCAGAAGGCGTTGCGGGTTTTTGTGCGGGACGCCGGTCCGCTGCGCTCGATCGCCTCCCATCTCAACTCAAAGGGCGACGGTCTCGTTTCCTTCGTGGTCATCAAGGAAAACGGCCAGCGGGAGATCGAGGTCGAACTCAACGAGAAATACCGGATTTCACCTGAGATCGCCGCGGCGATGCGCTCGGCTCCCGGCGTTGTCGACGTCGAGCTTGTCTAGAGCATCCCGCTTTCAAGTGGAATCATTGAAAGCGGATAAGATGCTCTAGAATCAAAGTTCGAGAGCGTCCTTTGTGCGTTCATTTGAACGCACGGCGCGAGAGCAATTCCAGGAAAAGCGTGTAACGGCTTTCTCTGTCCGGGATTCGAGGACCCGAGCTGGGGCCGTCAGCGCGGCCAGGAACGTGTGATGGTGATGAAATCCGTTCCCTCGCCGGTTTCCTGCCCGCTCTCCGCATCGGAGATCGACAAGGACGATCCGTCGACGAGAAGACCTGCGATCCGCGCCCGCACGTCGGCGGGCACGGTGAGCCGGTCCAGCGTCGCTTGAAGCGCATTGGACACCGAAGCATCAGCGTCGACGGCAATGCCGAGACGTTCTTTCATCGATGCCGGAAGGTGATTCTCCAGGGAGACGCCAAACCATTTGCCGGTGCCGCTTGCTCCGTCGTGATCCTGGAACTGCAGGAAATGCGTTCCCAATGCAGCTTGCGGCTGCTCGATGTCGACCTCGGCCGAGAAGAGCGGTTGGAAACGCTGACGCACGAGAAGGACGCCGTTCGACGGCCTTTCGCGGCCGCCTTTGCGGAACACTTTGTCGATCAGGTCCGGCGTTATTTTCCCGTCAGGTGCAAGCCCCTCGGCGGACTGGAAGGCGCGTACGGCGTCAAGCGTGGCGGGGCCGGTCCAGCCATCCGGGACGCCGGCATCAAAGCCGAGGCTGCTGAGCAGCATCTGTAGCTCACGGATCGTGTCGCGCGCGCTCCGTCGGGTGATCAAGATGCGGATCGGCGCCGGCGATTGGCTGGAAGCGGTCGGCACGGAAGCCGTCTTGATCATTGCCACTTCGAGCGGATTGGTTTCTTTCTGGCTGAGCGCCGGACGCAGGGGAACGTCGGAGAGGGGCGCCGGCTTTACCTCAAGCGCTTGATTCGGTTGGAACAACATGGCGCTCGAAATCTCGGTCGGAACCACCTGTCGATCCGATATCAGGACGTGCATTCCGTGCCGGGTCATCTTGAACAGATTCGCGGCAAATTTGCTGGGCAAACGCACGCAACCGTGCGAGGCCGGGTATTTCGGTACGTGGCCCGAGCCATGAAGCGCAATTCCGGACCAGGTCAGTCGTTGCATGAACGGCATCGGCGCGTTCGAATAGATGTTGGATTTGTGGTGGCGGCGTTTTTCGAGAATCGAGAAAATACCCGTCGGCGTCGAATGGCCGGCTTTGCCGGTCGATACCTTCGACGTGGCTATGACGGCATTGCCGTCGTAGACGACGATCGATTGCTGCTGCGTCGAGACGATCACCTGCAGCGGTGCATTGCTGGCTGCAATGGCGGACGACGCCGACGCCAGCAGGAGGACGAACCCGCCTCCGAGAGTGAAACGCAAAACCATACTCTCATTCCAACGCGAGACCTGTCGAGCGAGCGTATCCGCCAATATTTAAGGAATTCAATCACTGCGAGCGGGCCTGCAGCGCCCATGCGTCTTTCAGACCCACAAAGGTCGCTGCAGCACTTTGCATTGCTGCATGTTTCGGCTCCGATTTAAGGAAACAGGCGGTCCGCGCTATTGATCGCGACGTCGGTGACCGAAGGTGTAGCCGGTCTCGACGGTCGTCTTGCCGAACTTGTCGCGCAGCTTGTTGATGGCGTCTTCGGCGGCCGCGCGCCTCGTCGCCGCCGGATCCACCAGATCCGGCGGGTCGGCAAGTCCGGGATCGGACAGGTCGCTGACGCCGATGCCAATCAGCCTGTATCGCGTGCCGTCAAGTTCCCTTTCCAGAAGCTGGAGGCCGGTGCGGAAGATACGATCCGCCAGACGTGTCGGGCTGTCGAGACGCCGATTGCGCGTGCGAAGCTTGAAGTCGGCGGTCTTGAGCTTGAGGACGACGGTTTGTCCGGCAAGCTCTGCCTTGCGCAGCCGCAGTGCCACCTGTTCGCTGAGCCGCCTCAGATGCGGCACCAGTTCTTCCGGGCGTGAGAGGTCGTCGTTGAACGTGTTTTCCGACGACACGCTCTTGGCTTCTCCGTCCGTCTCCACGGTCCGCTCGTCCTGGCCGCGCGACAGGCGGTAGAGCCTTTGGCCCATCGTGCCGTAGCGGCGCATCAGGTCGGCCTCCTCCATCATCTGCAATTGGCCGATCGTGCGGATGCCGTCGCGTTCGAGTGTCGCGGCAAAGGCCTTGCCGACGCCCCAGATCAGCGTCACCGGACGCTCCTTCAGGAAGTCGACGGCCTCGGCCTGACCGATAACGGAAAATCCTCGCGGCTTCTGCAGGTCGGAGGCGACCTTGGCGAGGAACTTGCAGTAGGACAGACCGACCGAGACGGTGATGCCGATCTCCTGCTCCACGCGCTTGGCAAGTCGGGCGAGTGTTCGGGCCGGCGGATCATGATGAAGCCGCTCGGTGCCGCTGAGATCGAGGAAGGCTTCGTCGATCGACAGTGGCTGCACAAGCGGCGTCAGTTCCAGCATCAGCGACCGCACCTCACGTCCGACGCGCGAATATTTCTCCATGTTAGGCTTGATTACGACCGCCTGCGGACAGGCTTCGAGCGCCTTGAACATCGGCATGGCGGAGCGGACACCGTGAATGCGGGCGATGTAGCAGGCGGTCGAAACGACGCCGCGTTTGCCGCCGCCGATGATCACCGGCTTGTCGGCAAGCTCCGGATCGTCACGTTTCTCGATCGAGGCATAGAAGGCGTCGCAGTCGATATGCGCGAGCGTCAGTTTGTAGAGTTCGGAGTGGCGAAGAAGCCGCGGGCTGCCGCAGGAGGAGCACCGTCGCGCCCCGGCAGCCTGCTCCTTGAGGCAGTCTCGGCAGAAGCCAGGAATCGATGCAGCGCTGTCGGGCATATCCGGAACAAATGTTGAACGCGGCGACTTTACGCTCTACGCTACTGAGTCTCAAGGCGGAGATCGGAGGCCGTTTTGGATATCACCCTTGAATTCGAACCGGTCACCGCGCGGCGCTGGCCGGACTTCGAGCAGCTCTTCGGCCGACAGGGCGCCTTCTGCGGCTGCTGGTGCGTCGCCCTGCGATTGCCGCACGCGATCCGCACCCGCATGTCCTCCGACGAGCGCAAGGGCTTCATCAAAGATCGGATCGCAACCGGACCACCACCTGGCATCCTCGGATATTACGAGGGCGCGCCGGTCGCCTGGGTACAGGTGGGCCCGCGCCATGACGTCCCGCAATTCAATTCGCCGCGCACGGTCTCGCGACCGCTTGACGATCATGAGGCCGAGGATCCATCGGTTTGGGCGCTGAGTTGCCTGTTCCTTCTGCCGCGCCTGCGCGGCAACGGCTTGAGCCATTGCCTGCTTGGCGCGGCGATCGACCACGCGCGGGCCGGGCATGCCCGCTTTCTCGACGCATGCCCGATCGACGACGCCAAGCAATCGAAGTCCGCGACGCTCTGCATCGGCTCCACGGCGATCTTTGACGGTGCCGGTTTCGAGACCGTTGCGCGGCGCAAGGACGGCAGACCACTGATGCGATTGGATTTGAGCCGATGAGCATAGTCGCTGCAAATCAGCGTGCATTGGCTTCGGCGGGCGACGCAGTGACGGCGCATCGACAGAGCCGCTTGAAGCGCGGCTCAGCTCCGTGGCGCCCAGCGTTGGAAGTGACCGCGGATCAGTGGCGCGGCCTCCGCCCAATCCGTAGCCGCATGGATGCCAAGACCGGGCACCGGGGCGAGAGCGCGAAATTCTGCATTCGCCATCAGGTTTATGAGAAGACAGGAAGGTGCGTGATCTCTTACCGAGTGGAGATTGCGCAGAATGTCGTCGATGAAGACAACAGGGAGTTCCCGGCCGCCGTGCAGCTGCTCGACAAGCGGGCCCTTGGGCTCCTCGGAGGCGAGCAGCGGATAGGGGAGGCCGACGGCGTCGAGCAGCGCGCGCCGTCTGGCCGCGTGCCGCGGTGGCATCGCGGTCAGAAACACGATGTCCGCCTCGGTGGAGAGTTCCGCAAGCGTCTTGACCACCTGCGCGGCCGGTGTCTGCCACTGCTCCTGCGCATCGTAGAAGGCGTCGAGCAGCGCCTGCACAGCGGCGTCGCCCGCTGCTTCGCCGTTTTTGAGATCGATGATGTTGCCGGTCAGGCGGAAAGAACGGGGCAACAGTCTGTGCTGTCGGCTTTCGAGGAAGAGTTTGAACGGTGTCAGAAACTCAAGGACGACTTCATCGACATCGCTGACGATCAGGGGCCTGTGCCCCAGACGGACGACGTCTTCGGGCCGGTCGGCGGCCATGCTCAACTGTCCTCGAAGTCCGACGCACCGGAGAGTAGGTGGTGCGCCCGGACAACCTCCTCCGGCCGCGTTTGCGTCGCAGTGCAAAAAGCCATCAGTGTCGGTTCGTGGTCCATCAGGAAAGCAATCAAGCCGCCCATGAAACCCGGCTCGCCGATTGCCGTGCGCAGTGAATCGGGATCGGTGCCGGTCAGGGCGAGGAAACGGGACAGAAGTTCCGGTTCGTTGGCGAGCCAAGCGAGGATGGCGATTGCTGTTTCGTCGGCGCTCTTCATGGTGTCGAACCTCTCGTCATCTTTCGCCCGAAATTACCTATTTTTCAACCAAATAGCGCTAGCCTTGCGACTGAGGAAATGGGCCGAGTCGTTGATTATGCAACATATATGCCCTCAGTGGACTTGCAAGGCGGCGGCGGACAGCAAGGTATCGACATGCCCAAACAGGTGATGATTGTTGAGGACAACGAGCTGAATATGAAGCTCTTCCGCGACCTGATTGAGGCCTCCGGCTATCAGACGATCCAGACGCGTAACGGCATGGAGGCGCTCGAGCTTGCGCGCAAGCACCGGCCTGACCTCATCCTGATGGACATCCAGTTGCCCGAGGTTTCCGGCTTGGAAGTCACGAAGTGGCTCAAGGAAGACGATGAGCTTCACGTCATTCCGGTCATCGCCGTGACCGCATTCGCCATGAAGGGCGATGAGGAGCGTATTCGCCAGGGCGGTTGCGAGGCCTATGTGTCCAAACCGATTTCGGTTCCGAAATTCATCGAAACAATCAAGACCTATCTGGGCGATGCCTGAGCGCCGGGAAAATTGAGATGACAGCGCGTATCCTCGTCGTCGATGACGTACCAGCCAATGTGAAGCTCCTGGAGGCGCGGCTGCTGGCGGAATATTTCGACGTCTTGACGGCTGGGGACGGGCAATCGGCCTTGGCGATCTGCGAAAAGACGCCCGTGGACCTGGTGCTGCTCGATATCATGATGCCGGGCATGGATGGGTTCGAGGTCTGCGAGAGGCTGAAGGCGAACAGCCGTACTGCGCATATTCCGGTGGTCATGGTGACGGCGCTCGACCAGCCTTCCGATCGTGTGCGTGGACTGAAGGCCGGGGCCGACGACTTCCTCACCAAGCCGGTCAACGACCTGCAACTGATGTCGCGCGTCAAAAGCCTGGTGCGGTTGAAGAATGTCAGCGACGAATTGCGCCTTCGCGCGCAAACGGCACATACGATCGGCCTGCAGGACCTCGCCCGCCCGGATCGCCCAGACGAGCCTGGCAACATTCTGCTGGTCGACGCGCGCGCCTCGTCCCAGGAGCGGCTTCTGCGCGCGCTGAAACCGATCGCCGACGTCTCGGTGATATCGGATCCTCAGGCGGCCTTGTTCGAGGCGGCCGAAAGCAATTTCGACCTCGTCATCGTCAACGCGAACTTCGACGACTACGATCCGCTGCGCCTGTGCTCGCAACTGCGTTCGCTGGAGCGCACACGCTTCATACCGATCCTGCTGGTCACCGAGCAGGGGCGTGACGAGATGGTCGTGCGCGCGCTCGAGCTTGGCGTAACGGACTATGTCATGCGGCCGGTCGATCCCAATGAGCTTGTGGCTCGCTCGCTGACTCAGATCCGCCGGAAACATTGCAATGACCGGCTGCGGGCGAGCGTCCAACAGACGATCGAGCTGGCGATCACCGACGATCTCACCGGCCTGCACAATCGCCGCTACCTGGACAATCATCTGAAGCTGCTGATGGACCGCGCCGCGGCCCGCGGTCGGCCGCTTTCCATCTGCATTACCGATATCGACCGCTTCAAACACATCAACGATACCTATGGCCACGACGCGGGCGACGAGGTCTTGCGCGAGTTTGCCAACCGCGTGCGTGCGACTGTCCGGGGTGCGGATCTCGCATGCCGGTTTGGTGGCGAGGAATTCGTGATCGTCATGCCGGACACGACCCCGGAAATGGCGGCAATCGTCGCCGAACGCCTTCGTCTGATGGTTGAGAGCCGAGCGTTCGCTATTCCCCAGGCTGATACGGTTCATTCCGTCACGGCCTCCCTCGGCATCTCCAGCCTGAGAGCGGAGGGCGACACGCCCGAAGCGTTGTTGAAGCGCGCCGATATGGCGCTCTATCAGGCCAAAAACAACGGGCGCAACAGGGTTGTGGCGACAGCCGCCTAACCTTGTGGGCAGCAAGTAAAGCGGTCACTCGACCGCGATTAGAATGCTCTTTTCAGGCTCTTGTTAAGTTTCTTTAAAGTTGTATTCTCCGCTGCGTCGCTGGTGCTGGGGCAAAGCATTTCCATAAGCGGCAGATTCGGCATTGTCCGAATATGAGACAGAATTAACCAAACGCCGAGCAACCTTGCTCCGGCGATTAAGAATTCGTTGATTTTTTTTTATTTTCAGGCAATGCTGATAAGCATGGAAGTGTGACTTCCATCACCAATCGGTTACCCCATGATGCTCAGGTCCGCCGCATCTCCTGGGTCGTGGGGTCGGTCGGCTGGTTCTCGATGCTCGCGGATTCCTCGTGCCGCAGTCGGAAGCCAGCCGACCCCCTTTCAAAACGCCGCTTCGCAAGAGGCGGCGTTTTTCGTTTCAGTTCAGCAAGATAGAGCTGCTCGGCGTTGCGGTTGGCGCCCTTTTTTGGAGCAGCCGTTGAAGACAACGAGCCAAAGAAAAAGCGCCGGACCTCGCGGCCCGGCGCTTTAAACAGACAGAAACGCTGATCTTACTTGATCTTGGTTTCCTTGAACTCGACGTGCTTCTTTGCAATCGGGTCGTACTTGGTCTTCGTCATCTTTTCCGTCATCGTACGGCTGTTCTTGGTGGTGACGTAGAAGAAACCCGTGTCGGCCGTCGACAGCAGCTTGATCTTGATGGTGGTAGCTTTCGCCATGGTCGTCCTGCCTTTATAAAAATGAAAGCCGTGGACAACCGGTTGCGGGCCACGGTCAAGGTTGGCGCGAAACTACAAATCGCGACCGAAAAGTCAAGACCGTTTTGGTTTCAAAACGATCCGGACCACCGAAAGCGCAACATAAAGCCCGAAGAATGCCGCGATCGCCCAGGCAAAACCGCTGTTGCCGGTAACGTCCATTGCGGCGCCGATCACCTGCGGGCCGGCAACGGTGCCGACGGCGTAGGAGAAAACGAACGCCGCGTTGGCTGCCGCAAGATCGGCGCCCTGAAGCCGGGAACCCAGATGGCTCAGACCAACTGTGTAGAGGCCCGAAACGCATCCGCCCCAGAACAACAGCACAAGGGCCATCAGGACCCAGTTTTCGACCAGCATCGGGAGACAGAGGGCGCCGATGAGGCCGATCAGCGTCATCGCCGAGAGGAGTGTCCGGCGGTCCTTCACGCGGTCGGAAAGCATCCCCAGCGGAATCTGGAAGATGAAGTTCCCGATTCCCATCACCGTCAGCAGCAGCGCCGCCTGCGATTCGGTAAAGCCTGCCCGCGTGCCGAAGATCGGGAACAGCGAGAGACCGCCCGATTCGACCGCGCCGAAAATGAAGACGGCCGCGGTTGCCGTGGGCACGAGGAACACATAGCGCATGAAATGGCGCTCGGGTTTCTCGTCGAGAACCGGACTTTCGTTGCGCGCCAGATAGATCGGTATGGCCGCAAGCAGGATCACGCCCGCGCCAACGGCGAAGGGCAATATGCCCTCGCTACCGAGAATCGAAAAGAGCAGGGGACCGCTCGCGAAACCGAGCGAAAGCACGGTGCCGTAGATACCGAGTACGAAACCGCGCCGGTTTGGAGGCGCCGTCGCGTTGATCCAGAATTCCGAGAGGATGAAAAGGACGGTGATCGCGCCGTGAAAGACGACACGCAAGGGGAACCAAAGCCAGAAATTCGTGATGTAGTAAAAGCCGAGCGCGCTCGCTGCGGCAAACACTATCGCCAGGAGCATTGTTGGCGCGACGCCATGACGGTGCGCGAACTTCGTCGTAAACGGGGCGGCCGCCATGGAAGCGAAGCCGGCCATTGCCGAGTTGAACCCAATCAGCGTCGAGGGGATTCCGCGCTTCTCCATGATGATGCTGAGCAGCGGCAGCCCCAGTCCGATGGCAATGCCGACCGCCGTGATTGCAGCAACGGCCGCAATCAGCGAAAGCCAGTGAATTTCGTCAACCGGTGCAGGCGTACCGGACGGCGGCTTTGACATTCGAAAAGAACCCTTAGAGGAGCATGCGGACGAAGCGCCCACGGCGCATGAAGTAAAACGGCACTGACCTTTCACGAGGAAGGGAGGAATCCGATTCGAGGCTGCTCCTCAGGTCCGCAAGGATCGTGGCGGTGATCTCCGGTATTTGGAGGGGTGGAAGGTTGTTCACATCGATCCACTGCAAATCCTGAAGCTCCCGGCTTTCCAGAATCATCGAAGCGTCGATGTCGGCCTCATCTGCGAAAACCGCGAAGAAACGTGTGTCGAACCGCCTCGAGTGTCCCGGAGGGGTAATGGCCCGAGCCATATAGCGTAAGTTTGCAAGATCGGGAAGGAAGGGAAGTCCGCCACTCGGTTCGAGGGCTGGCTTGCCGACGCGGACGCCGGCCTCCTCATAAAGCTCCCGCAAGGCGGCCAGAGCAAGCGCCCGCGCCCGTGCATCGGTCAGCGGCCGCCCTTCGACCGACTTCAGCAATTGCAGAACGGCGGGATGGAGATCGCCTGCAAAAGCCAGCCGATGGTCGGATGGATCGCGCCGGCCGCCGGGGAATACATAGAGGTCGGGCATGAAGGCATGGGCGCTGTGGCGCTTTCCCATCAGCACGCGAACGCGCGCGTCGGACCGGTCGAGGACCATGATGGAAGCGGCGTCCCGCGGCCTTACGGGCCGGCTCCCAGGGGCGGGGGATTGCGGCGAAGCTGCGCTGCCATCGCGGCGCTCCGACGTCATGCCGAGGCGTCTCGCGGCGGAAGGACGTCTTCCGGAGCAGCCTCCTTGCCGCCGAAACCATGCATCTTCAGGGCCCATTGCAGTCCAATGACGGCACCCTTGACCGGCTGCAGCAGTGCAACGGAGCTGACAAGCGTGACCGGTGCCCAGATCGCCAGATGCTGCCAGGTGGAAAGCGGCAGCACGAGGTCGGTCATCATATAGCCGGCGAGCACGGCGTGGCCGACGATCGTGACGACGATATAAGGCGGAAAGTCATCGGCGCGATGGTGATCCATGCGCTCGCCGCACGCAGCACAGGAATCGACAGACTTGATGAAGGCCCGGAAAAGGCGCGCATCGCCACAGGCAGGGCAGCGGCCGATCAGGCCGCGCTTGATCGAGCGCATGACGGGACGGTCTTCGTCCTTCATTCCCCCAAGACGTAGCTCGTCGGTGGCCGCAGTCTTCATACCGATATCCTTCATGTCCGACACCGCATCCCTGTCGGCTGCTATCGCCTGCCTCGCGGTGCCCGCGTTCCCGGTCGCTTGCGCGCACCGGGTCGCTCACGGCGGCCGGCCTTATGGAAAGAGCGTGTTGCGGTCGGCATCTTACGCCCCTCGCTCAGCATCTCGAAGCGGAGCGCACCGGCCAGCGGTACGGCCTCCTCCAATTTGACGCGCACCGGATCTCCGAGACGATAGCCGAGCCCGGATTTTTCGCCCGACAGGGCCTGATGGGCCTCGTCATAGATGTAATAATCGCGTCCGAGCGTAGATATAGGGATAAAGCCGTCGGCGCCATAGGCGGGGAGGGTGACAAAAAGTCCCGCCTTGGTGACGCCCGAGACCCGCCCGTCGAATTCCTCGCCGATGCGTCCGTTCAGGTGGTGCGCAATCAACCGATCGACCGTATCGCGCTCGGCCGCCATCGCACGCCGCTCGAATGTGGAAATCTCGGCGGCGATATCGTCAAGCGCACTTTCCTCTTGCGGCGTCGTGCCACCCGAGCCGAGGCCAAGCGCGGTGACCAGGGCGCGATGCACAACAAGATCGGCATAGCGGCGGATAGGGGAGGTGAAGTGTGCATACTTCATCAGGTTCAAGCCGAAATGGCCGATATTCTCCGGGCTGTAGATCGCCTGGCTTTGCGAGCGCAGCACCATTTCGTTGACCATGGTCTCGTAGGGTTTTCCCTCGGCTGTCGACAGGACGCCGTTGAAATGGTTCGAGCGCATGTTGCCGCCCTTGACGAGTGAGATGTCGAGCGTCGCCAGGAATTCGCGCAGCGTCTCCTGCTTTGCAAGCGACGGCTGGTCGTGAACGCGATAGATCAGCGCCTGCTGCTTCTGTTCCAGCGTCTCTGCCGCCGCGACATTCGCCTGGATCATCATTTCCTCGATCAGCTTGTGCGCGTCGAGGCGTTCCGGCACGAAGACGCGGTCGACGGTGCCGTCCGGCTTCAGGATGATCTTGCGCTCCGGCATGTTGAGCTCGAGCGGCTGGCGCCGGTCGCGTCCGCGCGTGAGTATGCGGTAGGCCTCCCAGAGCGGCTTGAGGATCGTTTCCAGGATCGGTCCGGTCTTGTCGTCCGGCGCCCCGTCGATCGCAGCTTGGGCCTGGTTGTAGGAAAGCTTGGCGGCGCTGCGCATCATGATGCGGTGAAACGTGTGTCCGGCCTTGCGGCCCTCTTTCGAAAAGCGCATCCGGACAGCGAGCGCGGGGCGGTCGACACCTTCCTTCAGCGAGCAGAGATCGTTGGAAATGCGCTCGGGCAGCATCGGCACGACACGGTCGGGAAAATAGACCGAATTCCCGCGCTTCAACGCTTCGAGGTCGAGTGCAGACTTCGGCTGGACATACCAGGAGACGTCGGCAATCGCGACAGTGACGATCACCCCGCCCGGATTGTCGGGCGAGGAATCGGGCTCCGCATAGACGGCGTCGTCATGGTCCTTGGCGTCCGCCGGATCGATGGTGATCAGCGGCAGCGGGCGCCAGTCCTCGCGGTGTTCCATCGTCGCAGGGCGTGCTGCCTCGGCCTCTTTCAGCACCCGCTCGGAAAAGACATAAGGAATTCCATGCGCGTGAATGGCGATCATCGAGATCGCCTTCTCCGATGCAACGGAGCCGACGACGTTCTGCACCTGCGCGCGCGGCAGGCCATACCGCCCGACGCGGGCAAGATGCACCTCCACAAGATCGCCATCCTGAGCGTTACCGGTGAAATCCGGGTCGACCAGGATCTCTTCGCCACGCTTGTCGATCGGCATCAGCCGCCCACCGCCGCCAGGAGTGGGGCGAAAGACGCCGAGCACGGCATCTTTGCGTTTGTCGAGAACCTTGATAATGCGGGCCGTATAGGCAGGGCCGCCGCGGTCCTTCGACGGAAATATCTTCGCCAGTACCCGATCGCCGAGACCGCCGACGGGTGCCTTGCCCTTTGCCTTGCCGACAGCGGATTGCCGGATGAGAACCGCGGGCGCGACGCCGTCGTCGTCCAGCCACTCCGCCGGTCGGCCGATCAATTCGCCATCGATGTCACGTATTGTGATGTCGAGGACCGTGACGGGTGGCAGACTACCGGGACGCACGAGCGATTTTCGCTTCTTCTCGACCAGCCCGTCCTCTTCCAGCGAGCGCAGCAGTGCCTTCAGTTCGACGCGTGCCTCTCCCTTCAGGCCGAAGGCCTTGGCGATTTCCCGCTTCGAGGCTTGCTGCGGATTCTCGGCGATGAAGCGCATCAGCACATCGCGCGGCGGAACCACGCCGTGAACGATCGTCTCCCTTTCGGCGGCAGGTGCCGCTTTGGCCGCGCGGCCGTTCTTCTTGCCTGCACCCTTGCCGGGCCGTTCGGTCGGGTCGCGCGGGATTCTGGTCAACGTCAGTCCTTCTTGGCCTTCGCGGCCGTTTTCGATTTCGCCTTGGCGGCGGTCTTCGGCTTGGCGGTTTTTGTTGCGCCGTTCGAGGCAGTCTTGGCGGTCTTTGCCGTCGTCGATTTCGCTTTGGTCGCCTTGCCCTTCGTCGCGCCGCCCTTGGCCGCGCGTTCGGCAATGAGCGCCAGCGCCTCTTCGACGGTCACGGATTGCGGATCCTTGCCCTTCGGCAGCGTGGCGTTGACCTTGCCCCAGTTGACATAGGGACCGAACCGCCCGTCGCGCACGGTGATCGCGCCTCCGTCGGGATGTTCGCCGAGTTCCTTGAGTGCGGCCGCGGCGCTACGTCCGCGGGAGCCGTTGGCGCCCTTCGACTGCTTGTCCGCGAGCACCGAGACCGCGCGGTTAAGCCCGATCGCGAAGACGTCCTCGATCGAGTCCAGGTTGGCGTAGGTGCCGTTGTGGAGCACGAAGGGTCCATAGCGGCCGAGACCGGTGGAGATCATCTTGCCGGTCTCCGGATGCGCGCCGATGTCGCGCGGCAGCGACAGCAGCGCGATGGCCTTTTCATGGTCGATCGATGCCGGCGTCCAGCCCTTCGGCAGGCTGGAGCGCTTTGCGTCCTTGCCTTCGCCGCGCTGGACATAGGGTCCGAAGCGGCCGCTGCGCAAAGTGATTTCCTCGCCGGTATGCGGATCCTTGCCGAGGCTCTGCGGCTCGTTCGATACCGACGCTTCCGCATCGCCGTTGCTTTCGGAGGAAAGCTGGCGCGTGTAGTTGCACTCCGGGTAATTGGAGCAGCCGACGAACGCACCGTATTTGCCGAGCTTCAGCGAGAGTTTTCCGGTCCCGCAGACCTGGCAGATGCGCGGATCGCTGCCGTCCTCGCGCTTAGGGAAGACGAGCGGCGCCAGTTCCTCGTTGAGGGCATCGAGCACGTTGGTGACGCGCAGTTCCTTGGTATCTTCGATCTGGGAGAAGAAGTCCTTCCAGAACTCGCGCAGGACGTCCTTCCAGTTGAGGTCGCCGGCGGAAATCTGATCGAGCTTCTCCTCCAGCGACGCCGTGAAATCATATTCCACATAACGCGTGAAGAAGCTCTCCAGGAAGGCAGTCACGAGACGGCCCTTGGCCTGGGGTACTAGCTTGCGCTTGTCGTTCGTCACATAGTCCCGGTCGAGGAGGGTCGTGACGGTTGCGGCATAGGTCGAAGGACGGCCGATGCCGAGTTCTTCCATCTTCTTGATCAGCGTCGCTTCCGAGTAGCGCGGCGGCGGCTCGGTGAAATGCTGGGTGGCGTTGATCTTCTGCTTGGCGAGATTCTCCCGCGCGTTGATCTCCGGCAGCCGGCCGCCCTCGTCACCGTCATCGGCCTGCTCACCATCTTCCTTCATGTCGGTGTAGGCGGCGATGAAGCCGTCGAAACGGATCACCGAACCGGTGGCCCTGAGGCCGGCCTTCTTGCCGCCGTTGTCGGCGATGATCTCGGCGGTCGTGCGCTCGATTTCGGCCGAAGCCATCTGGCTGGCGATGCCACGCTTCCAGACGAGGTCGTAAAGTTTGAGCATATCGCCGTCGAGGAAGCGGCGCACCTGGTCGGGTGTGCGGTTGAAATCCGTCGGACGAATGGCTTCGTGCGCTTCCTGGGCGTTTTTCGCCTTGGTGGAATAGAAGCGCGGCTTCTCCGGCAGGTACCGCTCGCCGAACTGGCTGCCGATGGCGCGGCGGGCGGCGTCGATTGCTTCCGGGGCCATCTGCACGCCATCGGTACGCATATAGGTGATGAGACCAACCGTCTCGCCACCGATGTCAACGCCCTCGTAAAGCTTCTGCGCCACCTGCATCGTGCGCGAGGCGGAAAACCCGAGCTTGGAAGAGGCGGCCTGCTGCAGCGTCGAGGTGGTGAAGGGCGGTGCCGGATTGCGCTTGACCGGCTTTGCTTCGACGCTCTCGACCACATAGCTCGCGCCATCGAGCAGCGCTTTCAGCCGATTGGCCTCGTCGCCATTGCCGATTGCTTTTGGCTGCAGGCGCTTGCCGTCGGCCGAGACGAGACGCGCTTCGAATTCGTCGCCGCGCGGCGTCTTCAGGAGTGCCGAAATATTCCAGTATTCCTCCGTGACGAAACGTTCGATTTCCGCTTCGCGATCGCAGACGAGACGCAGCGCCACCGATTGCACACGGCCGGCCGAGCGCGCGCCCGGCAATTTGCGCCAGAGGACGGGGGAAAGATTGAAGCCGACGAGGTAGTCGAGGGCGCGTCTGGCGAGATAGGCATCGACCAGCGAGATATCGATATCGCGAGGCTCGGCCATTGCATCGAGCACGGCCTTTTTCGTGATCGCGTTGAAGACAACCCGCCTCACCGGCTTGTCGCCGATGACCTTCTTCTTCTTGAGAAGATCCAGCACATGCCAGGAGATCGCCTCGCCCTCGCGATCCGGGTCGGTTGCGAGAATCAGGCCGTCCGACGATTTTACGGCGTCGGCGATGTCCTTCATGCGTTTCGCTGAAGCGCCGTCGACCTCCCAGGACATCTCGAAGTCTTCGTCCGGGCGCACCGATCCATCCTTGGCCGGCAGGTCCCGCACGTGGCCGAACGAAGCAAGCACCTTGTAGCCGGGGCCCAGGTACTTGTTGATCGTCTTGGCCTTGGAAGGCGATTCCACCACTACAACATTCATCGTCATTCTCTGAGACAATCTCTTTTGGCGAAGCGCAAATGCTGCGCGCCGGATGTTGACGCCACGAAATGGACAGGGATTCGGGCGCGGTCAAGGGGTTTCATGAAAATAGCAATATCGCCACAGAGTGCAACCAAACGGCAATTTCCGAGTTTCCTCAACCGAAGGTCGTTTCTTTCCGCGAGTTTGCGTGTGTTTCGACGGCGCGAGCCGCCGGTAATGACACATTATTCTTTGGGGAGAAGAGACACGAGGTTTGCCCCATGCCGGCAAAGCTGGCCCGCGAGATCCAGTTCCACAAGCACGAGGTGGACCTGCGAGGCAGAGAGCGCGGTGTGGCGGATGATATCGTCGATTTCGACCGGCGTCGGCCCGAGCGCTTCGATGATGCGGTTGCGCTCGCTATCGTCCGGTGCTGCCGCAGGTGCTGCCCGCGTGTTCTCAATCGTCGGCTCCTTGATGTCCAGGCGTGTCAGGAGGTCGTCGCGCGTGAGCGGCGCCAACGCCTCCAGAACGTCCGCTGAGGACGTCGTTACGGTCGCGCCCTGTTTCAAGAGATCGTTCGTGCCGTGGCAGCGCGGATCGAGTGGAGATCCCGGAACGGCGAAGACCAGTCTGCCGAAGTCGCCGGCATAGCGGGCGGTGATCAGCGACCCCGACCGATTGGCCGCCTCGACGATGGTGACGCCAAGGCTGACGCCGGCGATGAGCCGGTTTCGCCGCGGAAAATCACGCGCGCGGGGCTCCCAGCCAAAGGGCATTTCGCTGATCGCCAGTCCTTCGCCGGACGTGATCTCCTGCAACAGCCCGATATTTTCTGGCGGATAGGGCTGGTCGAGGCCGCCGGCAAGTGCGGCGATCGTGCCTGTCCGCAGGCTTGCACGATGGGCGGCGGTATCGATGCCACGGGCGAGCCCCGAGGTGATGACATAGCCTGCCGCCCCGGCATCGCGCGCAATCATCGCGGCGAACTTCGCGCCGCTCACGGACGCGTTGCGTGAACCGACGATGCCGAGGGAAGGGCGCGTCGCCGCCCGTACGTTGCCCTTCATGGCAATGAGCGGCGGAGCGCCGTCGATCTCTCTCAATGCTGGCGGATAGTCCGGCTCGCCGATCCCGACGAAGACGGCACCGAACCGGTGCGCCGCATCGAGTTCCCGTTCCGCGTCCGCGACGGTCGCAATGCGGAGTGTGCGCTCAGAGCCGCCGCGCCGGGAGAGGTCGGGCAGCGCTTCGAGCGCCGCCTCTGCCGTGCCGAAGTGATTGACCAGGTCCCGAAAGGTGGCGGGACCGACATTGTCGCTGCGAATAAGCCGCAACCAAGCGATTCTCTGCCGTTCCGTCAGCGCGATTCCTGCTCGTTGGGCGCTGACGTTCAACGTCATCCCTTTTCTCCGATCCGGCTCTCGGTGCCGCTCAGCAATCGCTGGATGTTGGCTCGATGCTTGATCCAGGTGATGACGGTCATGATCGCGAAGAGCAACGCCACTTTTCCGTATCCGGCCGCATAAAGCGCCACTGGCGTGATGGCCGTCGCCGTGAGCGCGCTCAGCGACGAGTAACGGGTGATCTTGGCGGTGGCGAGCCAGATCGCACCGAAGACGAGCACCATCACCGGTGCAAGGCCCAGCAACACGCCGATATAAGTTGCGACGCCCTTGCCGCCCTTGAACGAGAGCCAGACCGGATAGAGATGTCCGAGGAACGCGGCAAGGCCGGCGGCAACGCCAGCCTCGATGCCCCAGATCGAGGCGATGGCGGCAGCGGCTGTACCCTTGAGCGCATCGAGGAGCAGGGTCGCCGCGGCAAGCTTCTTGTTGCCGGTGCGAAGCACGTTCGTTGCACCGATGTTGCCCGAGCCTATCTTTCGGACATCACCGAGGCCTGCCATGCGCGTGAGAATGAGGCCGAAGGGGATCGACCCCAGAAGATAGCCGAAGACGAGACATGCGAATGTCGCGGGCAGCCCGAGCTGCCAGGATAATAGTTCCACCGGTTCCTCCCCCCGCCTAACAGCTCCGGTTTTACGCTGAATGCACCAGCTTGCCCGCAACATAAGTTTGGACGACCCGTCCGGTAAAGCGCGCATTTTCAAAAGGCGTGTTCTTCGAGCGGGAAACCAGCGCCTTTTCGTAGAGGATCCAGGGCTCTTCGAGGTCGAGAACGGTAATGTCGGCTTTGGCGCCCGGCTTCAGCGTGCCTGCATCGAGGCCGAAGATCGCGGCCGGGCGCGTGGACATCGCATCGATCAGCCGCATCAGCGGAACCTGGCCGCTGTGGTAGAGGCGAAGCGCGGCCGCTGCCAGCGTTTCAAGGCCGATCGCGCCGTCGGCGGCATCCGAGAAGGGCAGGCGCTTGGTGTCGACATCCTGCGGATCATGCGACGATACGATGATGTCGATCGTCCCGTTGGCAAGCGCCTCGGCCATGGCGACGCGATCGTCTTCGCCGCGCAGCGGAGGCGACAGCTTGAAGAAGGTCCGGTATTCGCCGATGTCGTTCTCGTTCAGCGTCAGATGGTTGATCGAGATGCCGCAGGTGACGTTGGTCCCGCGCTCCCGCGCGACGCGCACGGCCTCTGCCGACTCCGGTACGGAAATCTCGGCGGCGTGGTAGGCGGCCTTGGTCAATCCGGCGATGCGAAGGTCGCGTTCGAGCGGAATGATCTCCGCTTCGCGCGGCACGCCCGGAAGGCCGAGCCAGCTGGCGAGCAGGCCCTCGTTCATGACGCCGTTGGCGCCGAGATATTTGTCGCGAGCCTCAAGGGCGACGACCGCGCCGAACTCCCGCGCGTAGGTCATCGCGCGGCGCAGCACCAGCGTGTCGTGCACCGGTTGCCGACCGTTGGTGAAGCAGACGGCGCCGGCGTCGCGAAGCAGCCCGATTTCGGTCATCTCTTCCCCGAGCAGCCCCTTGGTAAGCGCTGCAGCCGGATGGACGTTGACAAGCGCCTTGTCGCGCGCGGTCTTCTGCACGAACTCGACGAGGGCGATTTCGTCGATGACCGGATCTGTATCCGGCATGGCGATGAACGAGGTGACGCCGCCAACCGCCGCGGCCCGGGAGGCGGACTCGATCGTCTCTCGGTGCTCGCTGCCGGGTTCGCCGACGAAGACACGCGCATCGACGAGGCCCGGGACTGCCGTAAGGCCGGCGCAGTCCTTAACGAAAGCGCCGTCCGGCGCGCCCTGGTTCTGGCCGTCGCTGCCGGCTGCCAGGATGCGGCCGTCGCTGCCGACGATGATCGTTCCCGCTTCGTCGAGGTTGCGCGAAGGATCGATAATGCGCAGGTTCTTCAGAACGAGTGGTCTGGTCATAGGCGCCGCCCCTGGTTCTGCGAGAGGAGAAGCGTTTCCATCACGGCCATGCGCACGGCAACGCCCATCTCCACCTGCTGTTCGATGACGCTCTGCGGACCGTCGGCGATTTCGGAAGCGATCTCCACGCCGCGGTTCATCGGGCCCGGGTGCATCACCAGCGCATCGTCCTTGGCCGCCTTCAGCTTTTCGGCGTCGAGGCCGTAATAATGGAAGTATTCGCGCACCGAGGGCACGAAGGAGCCAGCCATGCGCTCGCGCTGCAGCCGCAGCATCATGACGACATCCGCGTCCTTCAACCCTTCCGCCATCGAGTGGTAGACCTCGACGCCCATCTGCGCGATGCCGGAGGGGAGCAGCGTCGCCGGCGCGACAACGCGCACGCGCGCTCCCATCTGGTTGAGCAGCAGGATGTTGGACCGGGCGACGCGCGAGTGCAGGACGTCGCCGCAGATCGCGACGATGATCCGCGAGAGCTTGCCCTTGGCGCGGCGGATTGTCAGTGCGTCGAGGAGCGCCTGGGTCGGGTGCTCGTGCTGACCGTCGCCGGCATTGACGACCGAGCAGGAGACTTTCTGGGCAAGCAGTGCCGCAGCACCCGCCGAAGAGTGGCGCACGACCAGCACGTCGGGATGCATCGCGTTCAGCGTCATCGCCGTGTCGATCAGCGTCTCGCCTTTCTTCACCGAGGAATTGCCGACCGCCATGTTCATCACGTCGGCGCCGAGCCGCTTGCCCGCCAGTTCGAACGAGGACTGCGTCCGGGTCGAGGCTTCGAAGAAGAGATTGATCTGCGTCAGCCCGCGCAGCGAGGAGGTTTTCTTCTCCCTCTGCCGGGAGATCTTGACGGCTTCGTCGGCGCGATCGAGCAGGAGCGTGATCTCCTGTTCCGTGAGGCCCTTGATGCCGAGCAGGTGGCGATGCGGAAAAGTGATCATGAGCCGCCCTTGCACTCTCTACTGAATGTCTCCTTAAATCGACCTCGATTTAAGGAATAAGACATGCAGCAATTCAAAATGCTACAGCGACCTTTGCGCGTCTGATAAGACGCGGCACTGTAGATTGGCTCGCTCTATAAAGCGTGGTCCGGGGTCGGGCAAGCGGCGCGCCACCCCTTCCGCAGAAAACTTGCGTGGGCCTCAGGGCGCGCCTGTTTCGCGCCTGCGAAACTTGCGCTAGAACCGGCCCATGAATCAGATGAACCGGACTGAACAGAAACTCGCCGAGCTGAACCAGCCAAAACCCTGGTCCGGTGTCAATGCCTATCGCTCCGATCCTCTCGTCGTCGACATCACGTCGAGCATGCCGAAGACGTTGCGCGACGAATTCGACGTGCTCGGACGGTATGTCACCTCGCCGGAAGCGCAGGAACTCGCGCGCATGGCCAACGAGGGCGTGCCGAAGCTGAAGACCCACGGCCCCCGCGGCGAGCGCCTCGATGTCGTCGAGTTCCATCCGGCCTGGCACGCGCTGATGCGCCGGTCGATGACGACGGGTCTGCATTCTTCCGCCTGGGAGAACCTGGCGGATGAGAGGGGCCGGTCGCACAAGGCGAGGGCGATCCGCTTCTACCTGACGGCACAGCTTGAATGCGGCCATCTCTGCCCACTGACCATGACGAGTGCCTCGGTTGCCGCCATCACCGCGTCTCCGGCGGTCCAGAAGGAATGGGCGCCGAAGATCCTTTCGCGCAAATATGATTCCTCCAACCGCCCATGGATGCAGAAGAGCGCCGTCACCATCGGCATGGGCATGACGGAGAAGCAGGGCGGCACCGATGTCCGGGCCAACACCTCGACCGCGGAGCGCGTGGGGGAGGGCATCTACCGTCTGAACGGCCACAAGTGGTTCATGTCCGCACCGATGAGCGATGCTTTCGTGATGCTCGCCCAGACGCGCGACGGGCTCGGCTGCTTCCTGGTGCCGCGGCTGCTCGAGGACGGTTCTGCCAACGGACTGCGCTTCCAGCGCCTGAAGGACAAGCTCGGCAACCGTTCCAACGCGTCGTCGGAGGTCGAGTTTTCCGATACGTTCGGTTTCGTCCTCGGAACGCCCGACGCCGGCATCCGCACCATTCTCGACATGGTGACATTGACGCGGCTCGACTGCGCGCTCGCTTCCGCCGGCATGATGCGTGCCTCGCTCGCGGAAGCCGTGCACCACACCCGCGGTCGCAAGGTGTTTGGCAACGCACTGATCAGCCAGCCGATGATGACGCGCGTTCTGGCCGACATGGCGCTCGACGTCGCGGCGGCGAGCGCGCTGTCGTTCCGTCTGGCCGATGCCTTCGACAAAGCCCATGGCAGTGCCGAGGATGCCGCCTATGCCCGCATCATGACGCCGGTCGCGAAATACTGGTGCTGCAAGATCGCTCCCGGCTTGATCTATGAGGCGATGGAATGCCTCGGCGGCAACGGCTATGTCGAGGAGCGCGCGCTTGCCCGGCATTATCGCGAGGCGCCGGTCAACGCCATCTGGGAGGGATCCGGCAACGTCATGGCGCTCGACGTGCTGCGCGTGCTCGGGCGCCGCAAGGAGTTGTTCGAACAACTCTTCGGCATCTTCAGCCGCGATCTCGGCCCCTCCGGCCGCAAGACGATCGACGTTCTACGCGCGGCCATGTCGCTCTGCGAGCGCGACGAAGGCGCGGCCCGCATGCTGGTCGAGCAGCTTGCGCTCGCGGCGGCTGCCGCCGAACTCTATCGGCTCGGCGCGGGACGCATCGCCGACGCATTTCTGGAGTCGCGCCTCGCGGCCGGCTGGCGCTCGACCTACGGCATGCTCGATTCGCGCTTCGATTCCGCCTACGTGCTCGATCTGCTCTATCCGGCAGCAACGTAGCTGCCCATTCAGCAGGTTCAATGATCTACAGCGCCGTGCGTCTTGTCAGACGCGCAAAGGGCGCTTGTAGCGCTGTGAATTTCTGCATGTTTGAGGAAACATGCAGTAGGACGCCTGCGCACTGCTCTATTGCCCCCCACAGCAGCGCCCTTTTTGAGGCTAAGCGATCCCTCTCGCAACAACGCCATTTGCTCTCATAGAACGCGGCGGAAATCTTCGTCGGTGACCGATACGGCGTTGTGAGAAACGATACGTTTCAGCTCGCTGGAAGCGAGAGCGGAACCGTCGGCGGTGTCAACAACAATTGGGACATCTTCATTGGCGGCGGCGGAACCGACCGAATCTACGTCGCCCCAAAGTCCGGTTACTCCTGGACCGCCATCATGAACGGACCGGATAGCGTTGAAAGCATCGTGTTCAACACAAGCGGCGCGAAACCCGTTTATTTCGCCGGCAACGTGATTTTTCAAGCGTCACATCAATGACAGCCGGCGTTAAGATTTATGGTCGAGGCAACGACAACACGTTCACCGGTGGTGTCCTTGACGAATATGTCGAGGGGGATGCCGGCAACGACACGCTGCATGGCAACGGCGGCAACGATACGTTGTACGGTGATACGACCACTGATAATCCTTGGGTGGTAAGCTACACCGCTGCAGGTAATGACTGGCTTCATGGTGGCGATGGCAATGACCAAGTCAATGGTCAAGGTGGAAACGATCAGCTATTTGGTGATGCCGGGGACGATGATTTGTACGGTGGAGGAGGCACAGACCAGCTTCGTGGCGGTCAAGGTAGCGACGAGTTGTATGGTGACGCTGGCGATGATCTTCTCGACGGCAGCGACGGTGCCAACGTCTTATGGGGTGGAACTGGTATCGACACGTTCCAGTTCACATCTGCCGGTGATGAAAGCACGATTGAGGATTTCGAAATCGGCACGGAGAGATTGCAGTTCGATGTTAGCCTTGCTGATGATTTCAGCGACCTGACGATTGTTGACGATATAAATGGCAACGCGCACATCACCGTTGGTGATGTTGATATTACGCTGGTTGGGGTTGCATCCTCGTCCAACAGTTCCTTCATCGACTTCGGCCTATATGCATAGTGCGATCTGCCCCACCGTCAAAAAAGGCGGTGGGGCAACGGCTAAATGACACGCCTTAGATCTGTGCCACGTCCTTTTCGGTGTATTTACTCCGAACGCTTCCGTCTTCATTGTACGTCGCTAATGAGCCGTCCTCACCATAGCTGAGCATCTCTTGCCCATTGCTGTAGCGTAACTCAAAAGCTTCGATCTTCGCTTTGCCATCTCCATCATACGTGATCTTGAGGTCGCGGCCGAAAATTTCGGATAGGCGTGTTCTTGCTGCTGAAAGTCCGTCTGCGCCAATCTCCGACATTCTACGGTTCCCCTCATTAACCGTCTGAGCGTAATGAACCTCTTTCTGATACATCTTGTCGCTTGTGAAGTACTCTACTTCTCGATTGACCTTTGCTGCATCCTCGCCGTTAGCAATCCGGCTGGTACCCCACTCCGCATATTTAGCATTATATTCATCGCGAGGGAGTACGGTGTGATCCGGCTCGAGCCGGCGATTATATTGCCCAAGACTCCACACCGCTTGCCTTATGAACGCCTCGGCATTCTCCGCCGAAGTTTTGACCGGCGTGAATGCGATGAGTGGATCATCATCGTTGAAACTGTTGACGACCGCTGCGCTAGTTGCGCTCATGGTGGCCTTGGAGATCTCCGAAGAGACGGAGCCGCCGACCGCACGCGGAGCGTCGGCGACCTTCTCCGAAGCTTTCGCCTTCGCAGTCGCTGAGGCGACCGCGTCGGTTGTCGTGCTATTGGTTGTTGCCCGGCCGGAAACGATATCCAGAATGGCATCGGCCGCATTGCCGGATGCGTTCTGCGCGAAGGACGTGCTCTGGGTGAGGATAGTCAATGCAGCGGAATTTGCGGAAATTACCGTCATTACGGTACCCATCTCTCGTCCCGGGAGGACCTTCATGGGGGCCGGGATAATCGTGATGCAATCCGATATTCAGTTCGGCTGCGTGGAGATTCGCAACACAACCATGCGGGGAAACTCATTAAAGAAATGTAACCGCAGCCATGGTCGGAATAGCTACCTGACACACGAAACTCCAGCGCCTCGGCTGTTCCGCCGTTGTGGAAAGCCCACTCTCATGTCGGCCGTCTCCGTGGCCGAGGTTTCACGCAATCCTGCGGCGAGCCTCACACCACAAGCTGCCACTCGCTTGTGAATATTAACCTTAACAAATGGTTTACGTTGCGGGGGCGGGGCCAAGGGTGGAGACTGGCCGGGCAATCGAGGAAATCAGGAACGGAGCGGTTCGGTGAGAACTGGCTTGTTGATCATCATGATGATGTTTTTCGCGGGACTGCCGCTCGACATCGGGAGGCTGGCCGCCGCTCTTTTGGTGTTCGTGCTGGCCGAGCGAGCGCTCTATCCGCTGTTACGCCGGCAGGCCATGGAAAGGGGGAGCGCATGAAGTGGCTCCTGATCTTTTGGGCCGCCCCGGTCACGCTGCTGACCGGCTGGTACGGTCTTTCCTATTACGACATGAGCTTCGGCGTCTTCATGTTGACGCGTCAGGCGCATGACCTGGTGTTCGCGATCTATGGTCACGTGCTCGGAATTCCGCCCGAGACCATTCCGCCGCTCGTTGCGCGGGCGATGGTCGTCGACAGCGCCATCGTGTTTGCGCTTGTTGGCTTGAGGAAACGCCGCCAGATCGCCTCCTGGTACCGGCGACGTTTCGGCGCGCGGGCCGCTCAATCGCGAGAGGCGTTTGCGAGCGATGCCAATCTGTCGAGCGCTCCCTGAAGAATGAAGGAGGCGGCGGCGGAGTCGATGCGCTCGGCTCGCTTCTTCCGGGAAACGTCCATCTCGATCAGCACCCGCTCCGCCGCGACCGTCGAGAGCCGCTCATCCCAGAGCACGAAGGGAATATCCGTCTTCTCTCCCATGTTCCTGACGAAGGCGCGCGTCGCCTGGCAGCGCGGTCCCTCGGTTCCATCCATGTTGACGGGCAGGCCGATGACAAAGGCCGCGATCTTCTCCTTTGCCGCCACGGCCAGGAGCGCTTGCGCATCGACCCCGAACTTGACACGCCGGATCACATCGCGCGGCGTCGCGAAGCGCCGTCCGAGATCGGAGACCGACAGCCCGATCGTCTTGGTGCCAAGATCAAGGCCGGCAATTGCCTGGTTGGGCGGCAAGCATGCCGCCAGCTCTTCGATGGTAAGAATTGCCATGGGATTACCGATTCGATCTTTCCACTTGCTTCGTTTGATCCATATGCTGGTCCGACACATAAATCATCTGAGCGGTCCGCCTGACCTTTAAAAAACGATCACGCATGTTCGGTCGCTTCGCTCAAACTTACCGTGATCCAAGGAGAACGTCATGAAGATCAAATGGCTCGGCCATTCCGCCTTCCACGTCGAGACGGCGAAGGCCAAAATCCTGATCGATCCATTCTTCACCGGAAATCCGGCATTTCGTGAAACCGAGCGCAAGGCGGCAACCGCGGGCCTGACGCATATCCTGTTGACACATGGACACGGCGATCATGTCGGCGACACGGTTGCGATCGCCAAGGAAACCGGAGCCACGGTGGTTGGCAATTTCGACCTTTGCATGTGGCTTGGACGGCAGGGCGTATCGAAGATGGATCCGGGCAACACCGGTGGGACGATCCAGCTTGGCGCTTTCTCGGTCACCTTCGTCACCGCGCTTCATTCCTCGGCGCAGATCACCGAAGATGGCGTTTCCCATTCGCTCGGAAGTGCCGGCGGCCTGGTGCTTCACTTCGACGACGAGCCGACGCTCTATCATATGGGCGACACGGATATCTTTTCGGACATGGCGCTGGTCCACGAACTGCATGAGCCGGACATCGGCATCGTGCCGATCGGCGACCGCTTCACCATGGGCGGCGCGGTGGCCGCTCTCGCCTGCCAGCGTTTCTTCAAATTCAACACGGCCATCCCCTGTCACTATGGCTCGTTCCCGATCATCGACCAGACGCCGCAGACCTTCGTCGCCGGCATGGACGGTGCCTCGACGCTGGTCGCAACGCCTGAAGTCGGTGGCGTCGTCACTCTCTAGAGAACAACGGCGGCCTGTCGCGGAAGCTCTCGGCGACATTCGCCCGTTGCACGTTGTTCAACTCGTCTTTATAGCGGGGGAAACTTTGAGATACCGGAGACGATCATGTCCGTAGACCTTGCCACCGTAAAGCGCGTCGCGCGCCTTGCCCGCATTGCCGTCAGCGAAGAGGAAGCCGAACGGATGACGGGCGAGCTCAATGGCATTCTCGGCTTCGTCGAGCAGCTTTCCGAAGTGAATGTCGACGGTGTCGAGCCGATGACCTCGGTCACGCCGATGAACATGAAGAAGCGCACCGATGCCGTCGCCGACGGCGATAAGGCTGCGGACATCGTTGCCAATGCACCGAACTCGGACCGCAACTTCTTCCTCGTCCCGAAAGTGGTCGAGTAAGAAACCGCCTCCCGCCCCGACGTTTCTGATTGCGAAAGCCCGATTACACCATGACCCTTACAAGCCTCACGATCGCCGAAGCCCGCGCGAAGCTTTCCGCCAAGGAAATCACTGCGGTCGAATTGACGGATGCCTACATCGCCGCGATCGAGGCGGCCAATGACGCGATCAACGCCTATGTCGCCGTGACCCCGGAAAAGGCGCGCGAGATGGCGAAGGCCTCCGATGCCCGTATCGCAGCCGGCAAGGCTGGTGCTTTGGAAGGCATTCCGCTCGGCATCAAGGATCTCTTCGGCACCGACGGCGTCCATACGCAGGCCTGCAGCCACATTCTCGACGGCTTCAAGCCGCGCTACGAATCGACCGTCACCCAGAACCTTTGGAATGACGGCGCTGTCATGCTCGGCAAGCTCAACATGGACGAGTTCGCGATGGGCTCCTCCAACGAGACGTCCTACTACGGGCCGGTCAAGAACCCCTGGCGCGCCAAGAATTCCAACCTCGACCTCGTGCCCGGCGGTTCCTCCGGCGGCTCTGCGGCTGCGGTCGCGGCCCATCTGTGCGCTGGCGCCACGGCGACCGATACGGGCGGCTCCATTCGCCAGCCGGCCGCCTTCACCGGCACTGTCGGCATCAAGCCGACCTACGGCCGCTGCTCGCGTTGGGGCGTCGTCGCCTTTGCCTCCTCGCTCGACCAGGCTGGCCCGATCGCGCGCGACGTGCGCGATGCGGCGATCCTTTTGAAGTCGATGGCGAGCGTCGACGCGAAGGATACGACCTCGGTCGACTTGCCCGTGCCGGATTATGAGGCGTCGATCGGCAAGTCGATCAAGGGCATGAAGATCGGTATCCCGAAGGAATACCGCGTCGACGGCATGCCGGAGGAAATCGAGACGCTCTGGCAGCAGGGCATTGCCTGGCTGAAGGACGCCGGTGCCGAGATCGTCGACATCTCGCTGCCGCACACGAAATATGCGCTGCCGGCCTATTATATCGTCGCGCCCGCCGAGGCGTCGTCGAACCTCGCGCGCTATGACGGTGTCCGCTACGGCCTGCGCGTCGACGGCAAGGATATCATCGACATGTATGAGAAGACGCGCGCCGCGGGCTTCGGCCAGGAGGTCAAGCGCCGCATCATGATCGGCACCTATGTGCTCTCCGCCGGCTATTACGACGCCTATTACCTGCGCGCGCAGAAAGTCCGAACGCTGATCAAGCGAGACTTCGAGCTCGTTTTCGATGCAGGTGTCGACGCGATCCTGACACCGGCGACGCCGTCCTCGGCCTTTGGCATTGCGGACGAGGATCTCGCAGCCGATCCGGTGAAGATGTACCTGAACGACATCTTCACCGTGACGGTCAACATGGCGGGGCTGCCGGGCATCGCGGTGCCGGGCGGGCTAGATCGCAAGGGCCTTCCGCTAGGTCTGCAGCTGATCGGCAAGCCGTTCGAGGAGGAGACGCTGTTCAAGACGGCGCATGTCATCGAACAGGCTGCGGGCCGCTTCGCACCGTCCAAGTGGTGGTAAGGCGGGCTGGGCTGGCCAGGCTGCGGAAGAAATGATGGAGTGGGGCGGAATGGGACCGCTCCATGTTCCCCATCCGCCGTGTCCGTCAAAGCGACGTACGACTTCTTGCGGACATCGGCCTCAGGGCTTCGGAACAGGCCGTTTCCGGGCTCGCCGGTGCTGCGAAAGTCCTGCGCCTCGCGGAGCATTCGTCTGACACGTTCGTCACTCGTCATTGGCACCTACAGCGCCGCGCGTCTTATCAGACACGCAAAGGACCCTGTAGCACTTTGAATTGCTGCATGTTTCCTTAAATCGGCTCTGGTTTAAGGAAACAATATAGTGGTCCTTTGATCGAAGAAAGCGGCCGCATCCGCGGCTGGCGTCGCTCGAATCCCGCTTTCGCGAATGCTGCGTTTCCCAGATTGCATAGCTCCGAACGCCTTTATTCACACCTCGTTCACCACTCCTGAAATATTAGGGCTCGTGAAATTACGTAGCGACGTGGGGGACGCTCGTTGCAAGCATCTGAAAATAGTATTGAACGATTGACGTTTAATAAGTATTCCTTCCATCCGTTCCTGATTGTCTGTCTTGGACTGATCGTTTTCATCGCGTCTCTGCTCGGTATTTTCAGCCGACCGGTGGGAATGCTGGCTTCGATCTGGCCCGCAAACGCGATTTTGCTTGGCTTGATGCTGCGCAACCCGTCGCTGGCTTCGCCGGCGGGCTGGCTCTCGGCGGCAGCGGGCTACGTGATGGCCGACCTCGTCACCGGATCCGATTTTTGGCAGGCGATCGGTCTGAATACCGCCAACCTGGTCAGCGCGGGCCTCGGCTACGGCCTCTTCACGCGCCTCCGCGAGGAGGATCGGCGTCTGCGCCGGCCGCTTTCCGTCCTTTACATGTTCGCCGTGGCAACGGCGGCTGGTGTTTGCGCGTCCGCGGTCGGCGCCTGTGCCAGCGTGTTTTTTTTCGGTGAGCCCGCCTGGACTGCGTACCTTTCATGGCTGACAACGGACCTGGTCAACTACACAGTTGTGGTTCCGGTATTCCAGACCATGCCGTCTCTTGTTCGTAGATCACGAAGGGCGGCGTTTCTGAGGCATGGACAGGCACTGGCAGCACATCCGCTGCCCCTCATCCTTCTCGTGCTTTCCTGCAGTGCCGCTTTGATCGTCGGCGGTCCGGGCGCCATCGCCTTTCCCGTACCGGCGTTAATTTGGTGCGCGCTGAGCTATGGTCTCTTCGCGACCACGGCGTTGACGATGATCGTCAGCCTCTTGACACAGGTGGCCGTTGCCTCCGGCGCCTTGCGTCTTGGCGTCAGCGGCATTGCCGAAACGACGCTGACATCGACCCGGCTTGGAATAACCCTGCTTGCCCTCGGACCCTTGACGGTGGCGAGCGTCGACACGGCGCGCCGCAGTCTGATCGCCCGTCTTTCGCATGCGGTCGACTACGATTTTCTTACGCAGTGTCTGGCGCGCGGGGCTTTCATGGCGCGGGCGAGCAGCTTGATCGCGCGGCTGGAGAAAAGCGACGAGCCTGCCTATGCCATGATGATCGACATCGATCATTTCAAGGCGATCAACGATACCCATGGACACGCCGTCGGAGATCATGTCTTGCAGGTGGTGGCGCGGACCATCCGCGCCAACCTGCGGACCGATGATCTCTTCGGGCGGCTTGGCGGAGAGGAGTTCGCGATCGTGCTCGCGCGCCAATCTCCCCAGGACGCGAGGGATGTGGCCGAGCGCGTTTTGCGCGCCATACGATCGACGGCCATCGAATTTGCGCACGGCGGCAGGTTGAGCGTCACAGCCAGCATCGGCATCGCAACGGCGGCGCAGTCGGAGATGGGCCTGGCGCACCTGCTGTCGCAAGCCGATGTAGCCCTCTATGGCGCCAAGGCAGCGGGACGGGATCGCGTCGGCGAACCGGTTTCCTCCGCAGAAAGAGGGACCTTACTGGAGAAGACCGCCAAAATCTGAAGCCGGACGATGCACGCCGCATTCATTGAAGCCCCGGAGGTAGTAACCTCCGGGGTAGACGTGCACCCCGGCCGCTCAGCGGTTGTTGAGTTCCGATCTGACGAGATAGAGGCCTCGCTCGGTGATGCGGTAGGGCTTGCCACCCGAGGACTTGATCGCTCTTTTACGTTTCAGCTTGCGAAAAAGCTCGAGGTCGACGCCGGGAAAGACCCAGCCATCGCGCGTGAAGCAGCGGATTTCGGCGATTGCCTTGCCTTCGCGAGTGATTTCGATGCGGCCGCCCTGGGCCAGATAATGAAGAATGCGCTGTTCTGCGCGCGAAATATCCATGGTTTGAGTGTTCCGGAATGGCGTTCTTGAGAACGCAAGAAAACGTTCCGCAAATCGTCAGATGAGCGGGGTTGACGTTTCCGGCCCGTGCGCGCAGGTCATAGCAACTGCGGCAGGGCCCTTACCGGGACTCAGACTGAAAGAACATCAAGACTCCATTCGGAAGCCGATTCTTTTAGGAAATGGCCGCCCAGGCGTCAAGAAGCGACGGAGATTCCAGGTTCGTAGCAGCAGTGGCCTCTCTGCTAATGATCGCACTTCGCTTCTAGCCCCTTCGTCATCCCCTTTCCGCTGCAGAATCCAGATCCCGGAGCATAACGACGACCAGTGCCGCGACTACGACCCCAACCAAGAAAAGCACAGCGACTCCGATACCAAAAAGGCCGGCCATATTGGGGCTCGAACGATTGTTGCTGCCTGCATCGACGGGGTCGACATAGGTGAAATCGAAGGAGAATGCGGAGTTGCGTTCGATGTCGTCGGCGGCTTTCAGGTAGGCGCCGATCTCTTCAGGGGGAACTCGCCCCTCCAACATCCGAAAGCGCCATTCGACTTCGAACTCGGTCGGTATACTCGACCAGTGTAGCCTAAGTGAGACGCGCGGGTCGGGCACGTCTATATTTGCAGGCAGTGAGAAGCGCGCGTTGAGGTTCGACACGGTGACCTTGTGGCTCTTGAAAACCTGAGGTCCCAGCGCAATCGGTCCGGTACGGCCGATTGTGGTTGGCCTCGGCATGTCGCTAATGCCGATATCTGCTCGCAATGGGAAATTCTTGGCAAGGTCGTTGGCAAGGAGTGCCCCGGAGGGAAGTTCGTAGGCCTCCATTGTCGTGACGATGTTAAGGTCGCGGTCATCTCCGCTTTCGAGCATCGACGTGCTTTTAATGCCCGGGTACTGCCGGTTGTAATATTGAAGGTAGTCGTCGGCGAGCTTTGGCTTCGATGTGCTCGCAAGCTTACGCCGCATATTGTCGGCATCGCCGTGGCGGTAGATGGTGTTTACGGTCAGTACCAGGGGCTCGCCATCCCGCTTCGGAAACGCAAATCGCTCAGTGACGGACTGAGTAGGCTCTAACAGTTCCTTCTCCGGAAGCTTCTCGAGTACGGCTCCGGAAACAACCAGCGGCAATGCAAAGCCATAATCGGGCTGAACGATGTTCGCTGCGCGTCCGCCCTGCAGATAGTCGGTCGCGTCGAGCCACCAGACCCGTTCGCCTATCTTCGCTTTGACGATCGCGTGGTCGAAGACCTGAAGCGCAGGAACGGCATGTTCAAGCGCCCTGCCTTCATCGATATCGGTGAGAGCCGCCTCGGCTTCGACGCCCAGCCGCCGCAAGGCTGAAACGAGGAGTAGCGTTTTGTCCTTGCAGTCGCCGAAGCCGCTGGCCAGCACCGTTTCCGGACGGCGTGGCACATAGGATCCCGCTCCCATCGACAGGCTGACGTAGCGGATCTCGTCCTGGACTAGCCGCAATGCGGCGATGAGGCGATCCTCTAGCGAACCATGGCGGACTTCGATTTCAGTGAGCTTGGCCTCAAAATCGGCCGGAAAGCTCTCCGCCGGTTGATAGAAAGGAAGCACGGCATCGACGACGGGCTGCCAGTCGAACTCTGAAGATATCTGCACGAAGCCGAAATTAGGATAATCGACCGGCAGATTGTCCTGGAGTTTCACTGGCACAGGATTGGCCGTTTCCCACAAATAGGTCGTTTCGCCCCCGGCGTTTGTCACCCTTGGTTTCAGTCCTGTCCTGACCGCGCGTATGTTGAGCGGCTTTTCTGTAGGCCAGATGATCCGTTCCCTTGTAAGGGCGACGGGCTCACCCCATTCAGCCTGAAAGCGAGTAAACAAAAGATCCTTCGCCACTGTCGGGGTGACTTCATAGGTCGTGGAATAGTCCACGATATCGCCGACGCGCACATCGCTGAGATCGACATGCGCCGTGAGGCGACCGTCAAAAATGCCTCTCTCGGAATCCGTCTCCCGGCGGAATATCTCGAACTTCGCGTCACCGAGTTTGTCGATGACAACTCCGTCTCTAACGATCATCAGTCGGTTGAAGGAAAGCCTCTCGCGCGAAGGATCGAATTCGATATCCAGCCGTGCTCCGCGTTCCAAGCCGGGCCGGTCAGTCACTTTATAAGCCAGGCGCTCGAATACCGAATATCCGCCGCTTCTATACCGAATCTGCGTATCCGTCAGGAGGAAAGCGATTCCGTTCCTGATCTCGACGTTGCGTGCCGGGTCGAGCTCAGGAATGCCGACAATCTCCACCCATTTTTCGGCTGGCGTCTTGTGCACTTGTTCGTCCGCCTTGGCCGTCAAACCCGGGCCCAGCAGCGTCAAGATGAGAGCAAGAAGAAAAACGAACGATCTGCGACGCACCATTAACCGGACCCTTATGTTGAGCCGCTGCGCTCGTTCGGTCATGGAACGGCCACCAATCGATTGGTCCAGGCTGATAAGTCAATTCAGAATAGGCAGCGGCAGGATTTTCTAGAAGACAGCGGTACGAACGTCAAGGTTGCACAGGTTAGGTGTGCTGTATCGTTGCGAGCGTGCCGCCGGGGCGCGAGGTGCCTCACAAGCCTTGCACCGGAGGTCCAATTGCTCTACCGAGAAAGTTCGAAATTCAGGCTTCAAAGAAGAGCATGACATGAGCATTGTCGACGTCCGCACTCCCGATCCGAAACGCTTCATCCCCGGCGCCACCGGCGACTGGGAAGTCATCATCGGCATGGAAGTCCATGCTCAGGTGCTCAGCAATTCGAAGCTGTTCTCGGGGGCGTCGACGGAATTCGGCAATGCGCCCAATGCCAATGTCTCGCTGGTCGATGCCGCGATGCCGGGCATGTTGCCGGTCATCAACGAGGAGTGCGTGAGGCAGGCGGTTCGCACCGGTCTAGGCCTCAAGGCGAAGATCAACAATCGCTCGATCTTCGACCGGAAAAACTACTTTTATCCGGACCTGCCGCAGGGCTATCAGATCTCGCAGTACAAGGATCCGATCGTCGGCGAGGGCAAGATCATCATCTCCATCGGGCCGGATCGTCAGGGCCAATTCGAGGATGTCGAGATCGGCATCGAACGTCTGCATCTGGAGCAGGACGCCGGAAAATCGATGCACGACCAGCATCCCTCCATGTCGTTTGTCGACCTTAACCGCTCGGGCGTCGCCTTGATGGAAATCGTCTCGAAGCCGGACCTGCGGTCGTCGGACGAGGCGAAAGCCTATCTCACCAAGCTGCGTTCGATCGTACGCTACCTTGGTACCTGCGACGGCAACATGGACGAAGGTTCGATGCGGGCTGACGTCAACGTCTCGGTTCGCCGTCCGGGCGAGCCCTTCGGCACGCGCTGCGAGATCAAGAACGTCAACTCCATCCGCTTCGTCGGCCAGGCGATCGAATATGAAGCGCGTCGACAGATCGCGATCCTCGAGGATGGTGGCACGATCGATCAGGAGACGCGACTCTTCGACGCCAACAAGGGCGAGACGCGGTCGATGCGTTCGAAGGAAGAGGCGCACGACTATCGCTATTTCCCCGACCCGGACCTGCTGCCGCTCGAATTTGACGACGCCTTCGTCGAGGCTCTGAAAGCCGATCTTCCGGAACTGCCGGACGACAAGAAGGAACGTTTCGTCCGCGAGATGGGCCTTTCGGTCTACGATGCCTCGGTTCTCGTCTCGGAGAAGGCGATCGCCGACTATTTCGAGGCCGTCGCCGAAGGTCGAGATGGCAAGCTGGCCGCGAACTGGGTCATCAACGACCTGTTGGGTGCGTTGAACAAAGCCGGCAAAACCATTGAAGAGACTCCGGTTTCGCCCGCCCAGCTCGGCGGCATCATCGACCTCATCAAGGCCGAGACCATCTCCGGGAAGATCGCCAAGGACCTCTTTGAAATCATCTGGAACGAGGGTGGCGATCCGGCCGAAATCGTCGAAACGCGCGGCATGAAGCAGGTCACCGACACTGGTGCCATCGAAAAGGCAGTCGATGAAATCATCGCGGCCAATCCGGACCAGGTGGAAAAGGCCAAGGCGAAACCTTCGCTCGCCGGCTGGTTTGTCGGCCAGGTGATGAAGGCGACTGGCGGCAAGGCCAATCCGCAGGCCGTCCAGGCCCTCGTCAAGACCAAACTCGGCATCGAGGAGTAACGATGTTCTTCGTCCGCACGGCCAGCGAGCGCGACCTGGAAAAGGTCCGCGTCCTGCTGGCCGAGACGTGGCACGCGACCTACGACACGTTTTACGGCACCGACAAGGTCAATGAACTCACCGCCAGGTGGCATTCGGTCGACGCGCTGAGAAAGCGCCTGCAACGAAAGAATGCCGAATTCGTCGTTGCCGACAATGGTAGCGAGCTTGCCGGCATGGGGTATGCGGCGATGTCGGACGCGCTGGCGAAAACGGTCGTCCTTCACCAGCTTTACGTGCGCCCGAAATATCAGAGGCAGGGCATCGGCCGCGACATGTTCGCCGAACTCGAAACCTGTTTTCCCGATGCGGAGCGCATGCGGCTGGAAGTCGAGCCGCAGAACCTTCACGCTCTCGCGTTCTATCGGGCGCATGGTTTTGCCGAAGTCGGAAAGACCGCGAACTGTGGCGACGAGCAGTCGGGCGTGCCAGCGCTGATCCTTGAAAAGAGGCTTTCCTAGTGCCCGTTTCCTTAAATCGTAGCCGATTTAAGGATAAAAACATGTAGCTGCAGTATCCGCTACGCGTCTGATAAGACGCGCGGCGCTGTGGCTGCCGCGATCAATTGAGACGCGATGCACAGCGATTGTCATGAAACTGTTGCCTCCTGCTGATTGTTGCACGGCAGGGCGCACAGGAAAGCCGGAAATGACGATCGATCTTGAAATCCGACGAGCCGAGCGCGGCGACCTGCCTGCGATCATTGCCCTTTTTGCGAACGACCGGTTGGGCGGGCACGGTGATACGACCGAGCCGGAAGCCTTTGGCGATTATCTTGCCGCGTTCGAGGAGATCGGTCGATCGCCCCATCAGACGCTGTATGTGGCCCACCTCGATGGAGAGGTCGTCGGGACCTTTCAGACTGCGCTTCTGACATCGCTTCCCGGGCGTGGCAGTTCGAGCCTGGTTATCGAGGCCGTGCAAACGCGCGAAGACATGCGTGGCCGCGGCATCGGCGAACGCATGGTCCGCCACGCGATTGCCGAGGCGCGAGCGCGGGGAGCAGAAAAGGTCCAACTGACCTCGAACGCCCTGGGCGTCGACGCTCATCGCTTCTACGAGCGCCTTGGTTTCGAGCGCAGTCATTTCGGCTTCAAGATGCGGGTGAAATGACCGGCGGCAAAGCGGAATCACTGGACAAGGCAGGAGTGGCGGGGCATAAGCGGGAGCATGATATTGATGTCCGGCTGCCTTCCCAACGGCCGGTGAAGGAAGACACCCATGAAGCTTCTGCTGCAGATTTTCACCTGGTGGAACGAACAGACGATCGGTACGCGTTTTCATACCTGGCGCTTTGGCAAGCGCGTGGGTGAGGACGAATTCGGCAACGTCTACTATCAGGGCGGCACGGACTCCGAAGGCCGTACGCGGCGCTGGGTGATCTATAACGGCCCTGCCGAGGCGTCCGCCATCCCGGCTGGCTGGCACGGCTGGATGCATCACCGCACGGACGTTTCCCCTGCCGACGAGAAATACGTGCCGAGGGCGTGGCAGAAGCCGCACCGTGCGAACCCGACCGGCACGGCGCAGGCCTATCGCCCGAAGGGATCGATCGCCGGCGCCGGCGAGCGCCCACGCGTGACCGGCGACTACGACGCCTGGACGCCGCGCTCCTGAGTTGCGGTTTCATCCGCGCAGGATGTGAAGAACCCCGTCGATCACGGCGCAGCCACATTTCGGGTTTAGCGCCTGAGCCTGGAGCAGTTCCGGGGGAATCGGTTCGCCATCCGGAAAAGCGGAAAACGAAGAGTTCGAGTTGGTTGGTGTTTCAATCGGAAACGAACCGCTCCAGGAACGAATAGGAAGCGCGGGGGACTGGCGGAATGGCAGGTTTCTGTCTGCAGAATTTGATCAGCCTGGCGGCCCGTCGAGCAGGCCTTGCGCTCCTGATGGCGCTGCCGTTGATGTCCTCCACCGACCTTGCGCGGGCAACGCGTCTTAACAATTCCGTTGCGGTCTTTTCCGGTATCGACAAGATCACCGGCCGCATCACCACGTTCGACGTCTATATCGGCGAAACCGTGCAGTTCGGCGCGCTGCAGGTTACCCCACGCGTCTGCTACAGCCGTGACGACACTGAGGCGCCGAAGACGACGACTTTCGTGGAGGTCGACGAGATCACGCTTGACCGCAAGATCAGGCGCATCTTCACGGGCTGGATGTTCGCTGACAGCCCGGGCCTGAATGCGGTCGAGCACCCCGTCTACGACGTTTGGCTGCAATCCTGCAAGGCGACGTCCGACCTGCCGCCGCCGGACACGGCAGCGAAGCAATAATCTTCGGCGGCAATCGCTTGTCTGAGCTCCGATTGAGCGCGGTTAAAAGGCCAGGTCCCGCGAGGCCATCGCCTTTGCCAGCAAAATCTCGTACTCGGCTTTGGGCACATCGATTGCACCGAAGGATTTCAGGTGTTCCGTCGTGAACTGCGTGTCGAGGAGTTGAAATCCCTTCGCCCGCAGCCGTTCGACAAGATGGACGAGGCAAATCTTCGAGGCATCGCTGCGGAGCGAGAACATGCTCTCGCCGAAGAAGGCGGCGCCGAGCGAGACGCCATAGAGACCGCCGACGAGGGCGTTATCCTGCCACGCTTCGACGCTGTGGGCGTAACCCATTTGGTGAAGGGCCGCGTAGAGCGAACGGATCTTGTCGTTGATCCAGGTCGTCGGCCGGTCCGGCGCGGGCTTGGCGCATCCATCGATCACTGCTTCGAAAGCGGTGTTGTAGCGGATCTCGAACGGGCGCCGACGGATCGTCTTCGCCAGGCTGCGTGAAATGTGGAAGGCGTCGAGCGGTATGATCCCGCGTATTTCCGGCTCGACCCAGAAGAGTTCCGGGTCGTCGGCCGAGTCGGCCATCGGGAAGAGACCGATCGAATAGGCGCGCAGCAACATGTCCGGCGTTATGTCCGGTTGTTTGCTGCGCGTCCCTTTCAATTCTTTGTCCTATGCGGATGTTGCGGCCAGATGATGTTCTAGCCAGTGGATGTCGTAGTCACCGTTGGCGATGTCCTGATTGTTGATCAGGTCCTGGAACAGCGGCAGGGTCGTCTTGATGCCGTCGATGACGAACTCATCGAGCACGCGGCGAAGCCGCATCATGCACTCGACGCGCGTCCGGCCGTGGACGATCAGCTTGCCGATCAGACTGTCGTAATAGGGCGGAATGCGGTAGCCCTGATAGGCGCCGCTATCGACGCGCACGCCGAGGCCGCCCGGCGCATGGAAATGCGTGATCGTGCCCGGGGAGGGCACGAAGGTGCGCGGGTCCTCCGCATTGATGCGGCACTCGATCGCGTGGCCCGAGAAGACGACATCTTCCTGCTTGACAGAGAGACCGGCGCCGGAAGCGACGCGAATCTGCTCGTGCACGAGATCGATGCCCGTGATTGCTTCGGTAATCGGATGCTCCACCTGCAGTCGCGTGTTCATTTCGATGAAATAGAACTCGCCGTCCTCGTAGAGGAACTCGATCGTGCCGGCGCCGCGATATTTCAACTTTTTCATCGCATCGGCACAGACCTGGCCGATCTTCATACGCTGGTCGACGTTGAGGGCAGGGGAGTTGGCTTCTTCCCAGACCTTCTGATGACGGCGCTGCAGCGAGCAGTCGCGCTCGCCGAGATGGATCGCATTGCCTTCGCCGTCGCCGACGACCTGGACTTCGATATGGCGCGGCTTGCCGAGGAACTTTTCCATATAGACGGCGTCGTTGCCGAACGCTGCTGCCGCTTCGGAGCGCGCCGTTGCAACGGCATGCTCGAGGTCGGCTTCGGTTCTTGCGACCTTCATGCCGCGCCCGCCGCCGCCGGCCGTCGCCTTGATCAGTACCGGGAAGCCGATCTTGCGGGCGACTTCAAGCGCATTCTCCGGCTTCACTTCGCCATCGGAGCCCGGAACGACCGGAATGCCAAGCGCTTCCGCCGTCTTCTTGGCGGTGATCTTGTCGCCCATCAAGCGGATGTGCTCGGCCGTCGGACCGATGAAGGTGATGTCGTGCGCGTCGAGGATGTCCGCGAACTTGGCGTTCTCCGAGAGAAAGCCGTAGCCGGGATGCACGGCATCCGCGCCGGTGATTTCACAGGCGGCGACGATCTGATGAATATTGAGATAGCTCTCGCGTGACGGCGGCGGTCCGATGCAGACGCTTTCGTCCGCGAGACGAACATGCATCGCGTCGCTGTCAGCCGTCGAATGCACGGCAACGGTTGCGATGCCGAGCTCCTTGCAGGCACGCAGCACCCGCAGGGCGATTTCGCCGCGATTGGCAATGAGGATTTTCGAGATCATCGCCACCGTGCCTTACTCGATCACGATCAGGGGTTCGCCATATTCGACCGGGGCCGCGTCCTGAACGAGAATTTCGGTGACCTTGCCGGCGCGTGGTGCCGGAATCTGGTTCATCGTCTTCATCGCCTCGATGATCAGGATTGTCTGGCCTTCCTTGACCATTGCGCCGACTTCGATGAAGGGGCGGGCGCCCGGGGCCGGAGCCAGATAGGCCGTCCCGACCATGGGGGCGGTTACGGCATTCTTGGAGCTGCGGCCGCTCTCGGCAGCCGGCTGCGGTGCCACGCCGGGCTGTGCGACGGCGACCGGGGGCGGCGCTTGATAAGTGGGCATTGCCGGCATCGACATCGCGACGGGCGTTCCGTTGCGCGAAACGCGGATGCGCAAGTCTTCCTGCTCGACCTCAATCTCGGTCAGGTCGGTATCCTTGAGGATATTGGCGAGATCGCGGATCAGCGCCTGGTCGATACCCGGTTTCTTTTCAGCCATGGGAATATGAGCCTCGTGTTCTTCTTATTTCGACGTGTCCGTCAGGTTCTTTAGCGCATGCAGCGCCAGAATGTAACTCTGTGCGCCGAAGCCGCAGATCACGCCCTTGACGGCTGGCGCGATCATCGACTTGTGGCGGAATTCCTCGCGCGCATGGATATTGGAAAGATGCAGTTCCACCACGGGAACCGTAATCGCACGAATTGCGTCATGCATTGCAATCGACGTGTGGCCATAGGCGCCGGGGTTGATCGCAACGCCCGCGGCCTTGTCGCCGGCTTCGTGCAGCCAGTCGACAAGGGTGCCTTCGTGGTTCGATTGTCGGAAGTCGACGTCGAAGCCCAGCAACTTTCCCTCCGACTTGCACATGGCCTCGATATCGGAGAGCGTTTGGCCGCCATAAATGCCCGGTTCGCGCTTGCCGAGCGCGTTCAGGTTGGGGCCGTTCAGCACAAAAATCGTCGAGGGCATAAGGGATTCCGGTCCGATGATGGAGGGTTACCTATAGACTGATGGTCCCGCGAGGGAAAGCCCCTTGGGTTCCCGGGGAATTTGTCCACAAGTGATGGCGTTTGAGGGGAGCGCGACCTGGGGAAGGCCGCTTCACATTTTGCGGAGCTCGCGGGTTCAGCAGACGGTTTTCCCGCAGCTGCGCATGTTTTCCACCTTAGTGGAGATCTCGTCGGCCCCGACGGCCCCAAAGACGGCTTCGTTGCCGATCACATAGGATGGTGTGCCGGTGATGCCGAGTTCATTTGCGAGCGAATAGGCCTCGCGCACCGCAGGGTCCTGCGGCTCTTTTTCCATTTTCGCACGCAGTTGCTCTTCGGTGACGCCGAGTTTTGCCGCAACGGCAATCGCCGTTTCCTCTGTCGCCCGTTCCTCGCCGCCGAGCAGAGCCCGGTGGAAGTCACCGTATTTCTCGGGGGCGATCAGACGAAAAGCGGCGCTGACCTTGTGGGCGGCAAGGGAATCGGGTCCGAGGATCGGCAGCTCTTTCAGCACGAAACGGACGTTCTTGTCCGTCTTGAGGATCTGATCCATGTCTGAGAGCGCCCGTTTGCAGTAGCCGCAGTTGTAATCGTAGAATTCGACGATCGTCACATCACCGTCGGGATTGCCGAGCGTGACGTCGTATTTGGAGTGGAAGATCGTCTTGGTGTTTGTGGCGATCGCCGCTTCGGCCGCTTCTTGCTGCTTGGCGCGCTGCTTGGCCGAAAGCGCCTCCTGCACTTCGAGCATGACCTCCGGATTGGCGAGCAGATACTCCTTGATGAAGGCGCCGAACTCTTCTTTCTGCTTTGCATCGAGCGCGGCGGCCGTCTGCGGCAAGGCTACGCTGGCAGCAAGGGCAAGCAGCGTTCCGGCGGCAATCATCTTCTTGAAGGTCATTCTTTCCTCGTTGTCTTTCCGTACTCTGTCTGTCGTTCATTTCGCACGGTTGCGTCAATGTGCGTGTTTGAAAGACAACAATTTTACAACATTCGCGCACTCTCTTGATGCGAGCATAGGATGCGCCGCGGCGAAACGAAACGGCAAAATCGGCGGAAATGCGGCACTCTCGCACTTGTGAAGCGCGAAATGATCAGGCAAAGGGGCGCTGATACGGTCCCGCTTCTACAGCAAGGACGCTGTAGCACTTTGAATGGCGGCATGTTTCCTTAAATCGTCTACGATTCAGGGAAACATGCAGCAGAGGATTTGCATTGACACAGATGTCGAAACGCAGCGCCGTCGAGCCCTTTCATGCCATGGATGTGCTGGCGGAAGCCACGCGGCGGCGCGATGCCGGCCATCCAGTCATCTCGATGGCGGTGGGGCAACCCGTCCATCCAGCCCCGAAGGCGGCACTTGAAGCGGCAAGGCGCGCCCTCGAGCACGGCCGTCTAGGCTACACGGACGCACTCGGCACGCTGTCCTTGAAGACCGCGATTGCCCGCCACTATCACAGCCGCCATGGCATCACCCTCGATCCTCAGCGGATTGCAGTCACGACGGGCTCGTCGGCCGGCTTCAATCTAGCGTTCCTCGCGCTCTTCGATCCGGGCGATTGCGTTGCCATCGCGCGTCCGGGATATCCAGCCTATCGCAACATCTTGCAGGCGTTGGGTCTCATCGTCGTCGAGGTCGAGGCGGGCAGGGAGGCCGGCTTCACCCTGACGCCGGAAAGCCTCGCGCGCGCAGCCGAGCGCATCGGCAAGCCGCTCAAGGGCGTGCTTCTTGCAAGCCCGGCCAACCCCACGGGAACCGTGACGGGACGAGCCGGCCTCAAGGCGCTCGCGGACTATTGCCACGCCGAACGGATCACCTTCATTTCCGACGAGATCTACCACGGGCTGACGTTCGTCGGCGAAGAGGCCACCGCGCTCGAGGTGACCGACAACGTGGTCGTGATCAACTCCTTCTCGAAATACTATTGCATGACCGGTTGGCGGGTCGGCTGGATGGTGTTGCCCGAGGCGCAGGTACGCGGCTTCGAGCGCCTGGCACAGAGCCTCTATATTTCGCCGCCGGAGCTTTCCCAGATCGCCGCCGAGGCGGCGCTCGATGCGCATGAAGAGTTGGACGGCTACAAGGCAGCCTATGCCGCCAACCGGGAACTGCTGATGAAACGCCTGCCGCAAATCGGGCTTGCAATCGCCTCGCCGATGGATGGCGCCTTCTATGCCTATGTCGACGTCAGCCGCTTCACCAATGACAGCATGGCCTTTGCGCGGCGGATGCTGGCCGAGATCAACGTGGCGGCGACACCCGGTTTCGATTTCGATCCGGTGGAAGGGCACCGGACAATGCGGTTCTCCTATGCCGGTTCCGCAGCCGAGATGTCGGAGGCGATGGATCGTGTCGCCCGGTGGCTCGCCTGATCGACTCCACTTGAAGTCGTTATGGCCGCCCGCCGTGATTGCACCACTGCGATGAACGACATGCGTCAGTAGCCGTAGCAGGCAAAGAAAAAGGCCCGGAGCGAAACCGGGCCTTTCGTATGGTTCACGCGATCTTTGGCTCAGAAGAAGCCGCGACGTTGCCACCAGCCGCCCTTTTTCGGCTTCGGAGGCTCCTCGTCGTTGTTCTCCGTCTTGCTCGAAACATTCGAAGTGATGACCGGTTCGGACGCGATCGTCGCCAGATCACGATTGGCCCTCGCAGGCTTCACGCCTTCGAGATCGGCTTCGGCTTCTTCGACAGCCTCCGTTGCAGGATCTACTGGCTCCGGTTTCTCCTCGACTGCCGTCTGTGCCGCCTCGTCGGCGTTGGCATCGGCCTTGGCCGCCTTCTTGCGAGTACGCTTCGGCTTGGCCGGCTTCACTTCTTCCGCCACTGTCTCCACGGATGCAGCCTCGGCCGAAACCGCGTCCGCGGCTACCGGTTCAGCTTCTACCGCTCCTTCCACGGCGGCGTCTTCGCCGGCAGCCTCCGCGGCGAGATCGCCGGCGGTTTCGCCTTCGGTCGTTTCCAGCTTGTTGCGGCGGCCGCCACGCTTGCCGCGGCGACGACGCTTGCGCTTGTCGCCATCCTCCGCTGTTTCGGCAGCCTCCGGAGCGTGTTCCTCGTCCTCGGCCTCTTCGGCTTCACCGGCCGCACTCTCCAGCGTCTCGTCAGCTTCGGCTACGACGGCTTCCGGCGTCTGGCCGCCCTTGCCGCGGCGACGACGACGGCGCTTGCGCTTGCGGCCGCCTTGTTCGTCGGCCTGCTGCGCCCTTGCCTGCTCCGGACGCTCGGCAGCGGTCTCTTCCGCTTCCTCCTCGTCCAGATCGTCCTCGATCACGACGTCTTCGTCTTCCGGTTCCGGTTCGAAATGCAGAAGCTGCTCGATCTTGACCGGATTCTCGACCGGCTCGCCGCGGTCGATCGCGAAATGCTGCGCGCCGACATGGGCATCGGCCTCGATGATGATCGAGACGCCGAAGCGCTGTTCGTAATCCATGATCGTGCCGCGCTTCTGATTGAGCAGGTACAGCGCGATTTCCGGGATCGTGCGCACGGTGATGTCGTGCGTCGTGTTCTTGAGCAGATACTCCTCGATGCCGCGCAACACGTGCAGCGCGACGGACGACTGCGAGCGGACGTGACCGGTGCCGTTGCAGTGCGGGCAGGTCTGCATCGTGCTTTCAAGAACCGAGGCACGGATGCGCTGGCGCGACATTTCGAGCAGGCCGAAATGCGAGATCCGGCCGACCTGGATGCGCGCCCGATCGTTCTTGAGGCAGTCCTTGAGCTTCTTCTCGACCGCGCGGTTGTTGCGCTTCTCCTCCATGTCGATGAAGTCGATGACGACAAGCCCGGCGAGGTCGCGCAGACGCAATTGCCGCGCCACTTCCTCAGCAGCCTCCAGGTTCGTCTGGAGGGCGGTATCCTCGATCGAGTGCTCGCGCGTCGACCGGCCGGAGTTGACGTCGATCGAAACGAGCGCTTCGGTCTGGTTGATGATGATATAGCCGCCCGACTTCAGCGTGACCTGCGGCTGCAGCATGCGATCGAGCTGTGCCTCGATGCCAGAACGCGAGAAGATCGGATGCACGTCGCGATAGGGCTGCACGACCTTCGCATGGCTCGGCATCAGCATCTTCATGAAGCCCTTGGCTTCCTTGTAGCCTTCCTCGCCGGAAACGATGATCTCGCTGATGTCCTTGTTGTAGAGATCGCGGATCGAACGCTTGATCAGGCTGCCTTCCTCGTAGACGAGGCAAGGCGCGGTCGAATTCAGTGTCAGCGTGCGGACGTTTTCCCACAGGCGCATCAGATATTCGAAGTCGCGCTTGATCTCGACCTTGGTGCGGTTCGCTCCGGCCGTGCGCAGGATCACGCCCATGCCCTGGGGCACTTCGAGGCCGCGGGCGATTTCTTTGAGCCGCTTGCGGTCCTGGAGGTTGGTGATCTTGCGGGAAATGCCGCCGCCACGCGCTGTGTTCGGCATCAGAACCGAATAGCGACCCGCAAGCGAAAGGTAGGTGGTGAGCGCAGCACCCTTGTTGCCGCGTTCTTCCTTGGCAACCTGGACCAGCAGGATCTGCCGGCGCTTGATCACTTCCTGAATGCGATATTGCTTGCGGGGCTTGCGGACGTGGCGGTCCGGCACCTCTTCCATGGCGTCTTCGGCGCCGACGGATTCGATTATTTCCTTTTCGCCGTCATGAGTGTCGTCGTCGTCATCATCATCGTCGCGACGACGGCGCGCGTCGACATCTTCGGAAATCGAATCGGTGTCGACCATGGCGGCCATCTCGCCGCTACCACCCTCTTCGCCGGCGTCCTGGCTCTCGGCCGCCTCAGAAGCCTCTTCGACAGCCTTCGCCTTGGTGCGACGGGCGCGCTTCGGCTTTGCCTTCGCCTTCGCCTTCTCGACGACGGCTTCGGCTTCCGCCGGCGCCTCGGAGGCTGCTTCGACAACCTCGGACACCTCGGCAACCTCTGCAACGGTTTCGTGCTCGGCTTCGACCGGTGACGGCCTCTGCTCGCTTGCCGTCTCGACCGGCTCGACGTCGTCGTCGCGGCGGGCCTCTTCGGCCTCAGCCTTCAAAAGAGCCTGACGATCGGCGAGGGGGATCTGATAATAGTCCGGATGGATTTCGGCGAAGGCCAGAAACCCGTGGCGGTTGCCGCCGTAGTCAACGAAGGCGGCCTGGAGCGAAGGCTCCACCCTGGTCACCTTGGCCAGGTAAATATTGCCGCGGATCTGCTTCTTATGTTCCGATTCGAAGTCGAATTCTTCTATGCGGTTCCCGCGAACGACAACGACGCGCGTCTCCTCTGCGTGAGACGCATCGATAAGCATTTTCTCTGCCATCTAAGCTGTGCTCCTCGGCGCAACAGTGAAACGGCAGACAGGCCTGCTTCCTTGGGAAGGCTGTCAAACACGTCGAAAGCTGCGCCGGATGTGAAAGGTCCTGTTTGGTGCAGGCGATGGTGCAGCAGCCAGACGGCAGCCGGAACGGTGACGTCCCGGGGCCTCTTTACTTCTGACCGATACTGCTGAGTCACATCAAAGACCAAACAAGAATGCCAATGTCCTGGACCTCCAAGGGGAGGCCCGATGAATGCGCCCGCTTGCGGGCATCTGGTGAAAAACACCGTCAAGAACTCCGGCCACCGCCGGAAATTTGCGATCCAGTATACGGGGAGGAAATGCAGCGACGGCGGATGAACACCTGCGGCCGCGTAAGGCATGATACGGTTGCAACCGGCAGTTCCGGCTCGATCATTCCTGGCGCCAAGCTCTGGAAAAGCTCCGGCTGCCCGGCCGACGATTCTATCCCGTCAACACTTTCTCCTTGTGACGCTTTTATGGTTTCTATGTCACATTGGCAAGGGAAAAGCCTTTGCCGCCACAATATTGATCGATTCGCTTGCCCCGGTGAAATTGATAGATAAGGAACGCATTCGCGCCAGCGAGTCGCGCTGCGACGGGGCCATCATGAGGATTTTGTCAAGATTTGGTTAACCATGAGGGTTCATTGGTTGAGGGGTTGATGGTTTTGTCGGAAGGCAGGCCGCGTTATCTGAGGAAATTTGTGGGGAGCCCGGAGTGATGCCTTCGGCGAAACGTTTGCGATCTGTGACGTTATGGCGTCGCTCTCTGCGCGCAGCCGCCTTTGCATTTGCTGCGATGACCGCCACTGCGGCCGACATGCGGGCCGCCGAACCACTGCTGGTCTTCGGTGCCCGGATCGCTGGTGATGATGCCCGAACGCGCATCGTGGTCGAATTCGACCGCAAGCCGGAATTCTCCATCCATTATGTCGCAAATCCGGTCCGCGTCATCGTCGACCTGCCGGAGACGTCCTTCGGACTGAAGCCGGAGAGCCTCGAACCACGCGGGCTTTTCGACGCCATCCGCTATGGGGGAATGGGGGTCGGCACGTCGCGGCTCGTCTTGTCCGCCAAGGGGCCGGTGGAAGTCAGCCATGCGGAGGTGAAGCCGGAAGAGGACGGCAAGAGCTTCCGGCTCGTCCTTGATGCCGAGAAGATCGACCAGGCCCGTTTCGACGAACTTCTCGGCGGCCAGCAATGGTCGGGAACGACGCGTGCGGTAAAGACCGATCGGCCGGTTGCCGCGGTGAAGGATCCCGGCGCCTTTGTCATTGCCGTCGACGCCGGCCATGGCGGGATCGATACGGGCGCAATCGGCAACGTCACCAAGACCGAGGAAAAGCACGTGACGCTCGCCTTCGCGGAGGAACTGGTCGCGACGCTCAAGCGCGAAGCCGGCGTCGAGGCATTCCTGACCCGCGACCGCGACGAGTTCCTGTCGCTGCCGCAGCGTGTGCAGGTCGCACGGCAAAAGGGCGCCAACCTGTTCATCTCCGTTCACGCCGACACGCTGAAACAGAAGGACATTCGCGGGGCCACGGTCTATACCATTTCCGACAAGGCATCCGACCATCTCGCAGCCAGTTTGGCCGAACGCGAAAACCTGTCCGACGAGATCGCCGGAATACCGCTGCAAAGCGAACCGGCGGAAGTGGCGGACATCCTGATCGATCTCACGCGACGCGAAACCCAGGCCTTCTCGGTCAATCTCGCGCGCACCGTCGTTTCGTCCTTCGAGGGGCAGATCAAGCTGATCAACAATCCCCATCGTCACGCGGGTTTCCGTGTCCTGCAGGCGCCGGACGTGCCGTCCATCCTGCTCGAGCTCGGCTTCCTTTCGAATAAGGACGATGAGAAGCAACTGCTCGATCCGGAATGGCGCAAGAAGGTGTCGGCTCTGCTTGCGGTGGCCGTTCGACGCTATCGCGAGACGGCGGTCGCAAACGGCGGCTAGTCAATTCCGGGTTCCGCACAATCGGCGGGAGCCCCACGGCGTATGGGAAGTGATTTGTGTCGCCCGGGTAACAGCTATATGCTTTTCAACAGGATGCGCACGGGATAATCGGAAACCAGCCCTATTTTACTCACATTCCGGGGCACTTAGGAAAAAGGTGCCCGGATTTGTTGGGGAACAGTGTTGATGCTTGACCTTCCTCGCCATATGAGGGAGCGGCAGAAACGCGTAGCCGCAATACCAGACGATTTCTGACGAAGAGTTTTGGCGAGGTCGATTTCGTTTGCGAGAACACGAAGCCTTCGGGCCTTCGCATCATCCGACGACGACCTGGCAATGGGACGATAATTAGGTACCGGTATCTGACTGATGATCAGACTGATTGGATATTTTTTCGGCATTGGTGCGTTTCTGCTGCTTGGCGTTGCTGCGGCCGTCGCGATCTACCTTGGCGCCATCACCAAGGATCTGCCGGACTACGAGGTATTGGCGAATTACGCGCCGCCGGTAACCACGCGCTTTCACGCCGGCAATGGCGCTTTGATGGCCGAATATGCACGCGAGCGGCGCCTCTATCTGCCGATCCAGGCGATCCCGGACCGCGTCAAGGCGGCCTTCATTTCCGCCGAAGACAAAAATTTCTACCAGCATCCCGGTGTTGACATCACCGGTCTTTTCCGCGCCATCGCCGTCAACCTGCAGAACTTCGGCTCCGGCCGGCGCCCGGTCGGCGCTTCGACGATTACCCAGCAGGTGGCGAAGAACTTCCTGCTGACCTCCGACCAGACCATCGATCGCAAGATCAAGGAAGCGATCCTCTCCTTCCGCATCGAGCAGGCCTACAGCAAGGATCGAATCCTCGAGCTCTACCTCAACGAAATCTTCTTCGGCCTGAACTCCTACGGGATTGCCGGCGCCGCGCTGACCTATTTCGACAAGTCGGTGACCGAACTGACCGTGGCCGAAACCGCCTATCTCGCTGCATTGCCGAAAGGGCCGGCCAACTATCATCCGTTCCGCAAGACGGAAGCCGCGATCGAGCGCCGCAACTGGGTGATCGACCGGATGGTGGAAAACGGCTACGTGACCAAGGCGGACGGCGAAGATTCGAAGAAGCAGCCGCTTGGGGTCACCCCGCGTCGCGGCGGCGCTCACCTGTTCGCGTCCGACTTCTTCGCCGAGGAAGTGCGCCGTCAGATCATCCAGAAGTATGGCGACAACGCTCTTTACGAAGGCGGCCTTTCGGTGCGCACGTCACTTGATCCGCATCTGCAGATCGTGGCGCGCAAGGCGCTGCAGGACGGGCTGTTGAACTATGACGAGCGCCGCGGCTTCCATGGCCCGATCAAGACCATCGAGATCGGCGGCGACTGGGGCGAGCCGCTCGGCAAGATCACTGGCCTGAGCGATGTGCCAGAATGGAAGCTGGCGGTTGTCCTTTCGGTCGATACGGAAGGCGCTGAGATCGGCATCCAGCCGGAGAAGGAAGCATCCGGCAAGATTGTTCCGGAGCGCGCGACAGGGCACATCTCGGCAAAGAACATGCAGTGGGCGTACCGTTCCGCCGGTGGCCAACGCAAGACCGCCAAGTCGCCGGAAGGCGTGCTCGGCCCGGGTGATGTCGTCTATGTGGAACCGACCGGCCAAGACGGCGAATATCGGCTGCGCCAGCCGCCGAAGGTGCAGGGTGGGCTGGTTGCGATGGATCCGCATACCGGCCGCGTGCTGGCGATGGTCGGCGGTTTTTCCTACGGCCAATCGGAGTTCAACCGTGCGACGCAAGCGATGCGCCAGCCCGGTTCGTCGTTCAAGCCCTTCGTCTACGCGGCCGCGCTCGACAACGGCTACACGCCGGCTTCGGTTATCCTCGATGCGCCCATTGAGATCGTTGCCGGCGGCCAGGTCTGGCGCCCCGAAAACTATGGCGGCGGCTCTGCCGGTCCTTCGACCCTGCGTCTAGGCATCGAGAAATCGCGCAACCTGATGACCGTGCGCCTTGCCAACGACATGGGCATGAACATCGTTGCCGAATATGCCGAACGTTTCGGAATCTATGACAAGATGGCGCCGCTGCTTTCGATGTCGCTCGGCTCGGGCGAGACCACAGTGTTGCGCCTGGTTTCGGCCTATGCGGTCATCGCCAATGGCGGCAAGCAGATTAAGCCGTCGCTGATCGACCGGATCCAGGACCGTTATGGCAAGACCATCTTCCGCCACGAGGATCGGACTTGTGACAACTGCAACGCCGACGACTGGGACAGCCAGGATGAGCCGGTGCTGACGGACAACCGTGAGCAGGTCCTCGATCCGATGACGTCCTACCAGATCACATCGATGATGGAAGGCGTTATCACGCGCGGTACCGCGGCCGGCAAGATCAAGCTCGATCGTCCGATTGCCGGCAAGACCGGGACGACGAACGACGAGAAGGATGCCTGGTTCGTGGGTTATACGCCCGATCTGGTGGCCGGCCTCTATCTTGGTTTCGATGATCCGGCGCCGCTCGGTCGCGGGGCGACCGGCGGCAGTCTTTCGGCGCCGATCTTCAACGCCTTCATCCAGGAGGCGGTCAAGGGCACGCGTCCCAGCAAGTTCGTGGTGCCGGAAGGCATGAGCCTCATTCCTGTCAACCGAAAGACAGGCATGGCAGCTGTCGAAGGCGAGCCGGATACGATCATCGAAGCCTTCAAGCCGGGCACGGGCCCCGCCGATTCCTTCTCGGTCATCGGCGGTCTCGACCAATATGTGCCGCCGGAGGAGATCCTGAGGAACTCGCCGCAGGCCAACCAGGCGGTGACCTCCGGCTCGAACGGCCTGTTCTGATCCTTTCCATCCGATGCATGTCGCCCAAAAGTGTGCTGCGGTTTTGGGATAACGACATGCACAGAGAAGAAGCGCCGCCCGTCGCCTTTACATCGGCGGCGGGCGTCGCTATTTGACGCTCACGTTTTTTACCGGTTCACAAGAAGCAGGATCATGCGAAGCGAAATCGAGAATATTGTCGACGAAATCAAGCAGGCCATAAGCCTGCTGAGGAGGCATCTTTGACTGGGATCAGGCGGTAAGACGACTGGACTGGTTGAACAACAAGGCGGAGGATCCGTCGCTCTGGAACGATGCCGCCGAGGCGCAGAAGCTGATGCGCGAGCGCCAACAACTCGACGACGGCATAAACGGTCTGCGCCGGTTCGAGCAGCAGCTTAACGACAATATCGAGCTGATCGAACTCGGCGAGGAAGAAGGCGACGCAGCCATCGTTGCGGACGCCGAGGAAGCGCTGAGAGAACTGCGCAACGAGGCCGCGAAGAAGCAGGTCGAGGCCATGCTTTCCGGCGAGGCGGATCAGAACGACACCTATCTCGAAGTCCATTCGGGCGCCGGCGGCACGGAAAGCCAGGACTGGGCGAACATGTTGCTGCGCATGTACACCCGCTGGGCCGAGCGCCAAGGCTATAAGGTGGAACTCATGGAAATCCAGGACGGGGAAGAGGCCGGCATCAAGTCCGCCACGCTCCTCGTCAAGGGCCACAATGCCTATGGCTGGCTGAAGACGGAGTCGGGCGTGCACCGGCTTGTCCGTATCTCGCCCTACGACAGCAATGCCCGGCGGCATACGTCGTTCTCATCCATCTGGGTCTACCCGGTCGTCGACGATTCGATTCAGATCGATATCAACGAAGGCGACTGCCGGATCGATACATACCGTTCCTCGGGTGCCGGTGGCCAGCACGTCAACACGACCGATTCCGCCGTGCGCATCACGCACATGCCGAGCGGTATCGTGGTGCAGTGCCAGCAGGAGCGCTCGCAGCACAAGAACCGGGCCAAGGCCTGGGACATGCTGCGCGCGCGGCTTTACGAGGCCGAGCTCAAGAAGCGCGAGGAAGCGGCAAATGCCGAGGCGGCCTCCAAGACCGAGATCGGCTGGGGTCACCAGATCCGTTCCTATGTTCTGCAGCCCTACCAGTTGGTGAAGGACTTGCGGACCGGCGTCGAGAGCACGAGCCCCGGCGATGTGCTCGACGGCGAATTGAACGACTTCATGGAGGCGGCTCTGGCCCACCGTGTGCAGGGCGGTGCGGATGCCGTTGTCGACGACCTGAACTAAAGCAATTCCAGGAGACTGGATCATTGGAGGCCGGGTGCTTGCGCCCGGCCTTCTTTATCATGGCGGTGTCAGTTTGTTGCACGCTCAATCTTGATGTCACCGACGTCGTCGATCACCACTGTCCAGGACTCCGGTTCCTTGGCCGAAGGGTCCGTCTTCAGATAGACGGTTGCGAACATCCCCGGTTGCGGGGTGATGCCGGTCGATGTTTCCGGCCGAATGTCGGTGACATAGGGTTTCAATGCGGTGAATTCTTCCAGCTCCGCCGACGAAACCACTTCGGGGCCGGCGGGTGTCGAGGCAATTTGCTGAAGATGCACCTGAGCGGTGCCGTCGCTCTGGCGAACGGCAATGAGCTTGTAATAGCCACGCTTCCCGCCCGAGCTTCCCTGCGAACCGGAGGGAGCGCCACCGGTATTCTCCTCCTCACCATCCTGCGAAAGCGCGGCACCGCTTTCTTCCCAATAACCGGTGCTGGTCACGAAGGTAATGTTCGAGGGAAGGATGGCGGATTCCTGCGCCCGCAAGTTGCTTGCGGGAAGGGCGAGGTAAAGCGCGAGAAGCAGGGTCTTATACATCGGTCGACGCATCCTCCAGAAATGCCTGATCAGCGGGGGACCAGCGGCTACCGTTTTGGACCATATCACATCCGTCTTGCAACGTGTGATTTCAATTGGGCAACGTGTGATTTCAATTGGAGAATTGCTCGGCCAGAATGCGGTCGGACCAGGAATGATCCGGGTCGGAGAGGATGCGGGCGGTCAGTTTTTCCGATTCGGCAATCCGAACCTTGACGACCGACTTTACCTCCTGGTGATCGGCGACCGCGTTGACCGGGCGCTTGTCCGCCTCGAGGATCTCGATCTCGACGGTGACGTGATTGGGCAGCAGCGCGCCGCGCCAGCGCCGCGGGCGGAACGGGCTGACGGGTGTCAGCGCCAGCAGCGGCGCTTCCAGCGGCAGGATCGGTCCGTGCGCGGACAGGTTGTAAGCCGTCGAGCCCGCCGGCGTCGCCAGGAGAAGGCCGTCGCAGGTCAGTTCCTCAAGCCTCGTTTTACCGTCGATGATGACCTTCAGTTTGGCGGCCTGGTAGGATTGGCGGAACAGGTAGACTTCGTTGATCGCCAATGCCGTGAAGATATTGCCGTTGACGTCGGTCGTCTGCATCTCCAGGGGGTGAAAGGCATTCTCGACAGCCCTTTCGATGCGCCGATGCAGGTCTTCCGTGCTGTAGCGGTTCATCAGAAAGCCGACCGAGCCACGGTTCATGCCGTAGACGAGCTTACCGGTGTTCATCGTCTTGTGCAGCGTATGCAGCATGAAGCCGTCACCGCCGAGCGCGACGATCACGTCGGCTTCTTCCGCTTCGTGGTTGCCATAAATGGCCTTGAGATCCTTGGCCGCCTTTTGCGCCTCTTCTGCCGGAGAGGCGAGGAAGGCGAGTGTGTTGAACTTGCGGGCCATGAAACTCAGTCCGTCGTCTTGAAGGGCAGGGCGGTTGTATTGCTAACCCCATTTTCTGGCACGGCCTTGCCGCGAACGCACCCGAAAAATTGGGAGAAGTCGCATTTTTGCTTTACACGGATTCAGAATATGATAACTCCCAGCGCGGAAAGTGCCCTTATAGCTCAGTTGGTAGAGCGGCTGATTTGTAATCAGTAGGTCGGGAGTTCGAGTCTCTCTGGGGGCACCAAAACGCCTCACAAAATCAATACGATAGAAAACCGGAAGCGAAACGGTTGGTTTTCAAGTGTATTTTTTCGCGAGTTTTTTCGCGAACTTCTCCACAAAAAGGTGGCATATTGGCGTGGTTATGCGCCAGTCGACACCCGCCGAACGGTTCGAGGCAATGATCGAGGCCTTGCGCCGCAACGGCATGAGCTATGGCGAGATCAGCCGGGAAAGCGGCGTCGGGCGCTCCACCTGCTGGCGCGGCGGCAACGGCGAGATCCGCCAGCCCTCGCACCAATGCTTCGAACGGATCGAGCGCGTCTATCAGGCGCGATGCCGGGAGACAAAATGAGCTGCATCCGGGCCGTGCTGAGGGTGTCCAAGGCAGTTCCTAATCCCAGATAACGTGTAGCGACATCCTCACCCAATTAAACTTGTCCACAGAAATCCAAATGATTCTGGTTCGCACCACCTAGCGTTGAGGTGCTTTGGGCGAACGAGGCTGCTAGAGGTTTCCCATGGCATTGCAGGTTGGGGAACCGAGATGACGACGCTAAATGAATCCGCCAAGTGCTTCGATGAACTCGCCGCGCGCATTGAAAAAGTATGGTGCGCTGTCGTTCCCAAGGACAAGACCTTCCTAGAGGTGCAAGGTTGGCCGCACATCGCTCTTACACCAGAGGATGCGGCACTTTTGGCAAAAGACATCGCCACTCGAATTAGAAAGCAAGGAGAAGATCTTAATCCCGACTACTGGGAGCAGATGGCATCCCAAGCCAAGCAGATTACATTCGCCAACTTTAGCAGCGATCCCAACCAGGTATCTAAGTCGACCTTCGACTTTCTCACACTCTGTTCACTAAACCTCCCGACCCGGCCCGCCGATGTGAATTGGGACAAGGTGAAATCTCAATCATATATCCCCCGAGAATTATCCAGACGTATCACCAGCATGGAAGGGCGGCTTAAAGCCCTTGAGCCAAGAGCCGAAACTGTCCAGGCAAAAATCGAGGCTATTGAGGCAGCTCACGATGCGGCAGATCGCCTTCCAACGGATATGGAGGAGCTACGTCGAAGCAATTCGGAGCTTCGACTGCTGTTGTCAGAGGCCACAAAAAATGCTGGCGAGATTGAACGTAACTTGGGCTTGGTAGGCAAAGCCACAACAGAAATTGAACGGTTTCACGCGGAGACGGCCACACTCGTACAAAAGTGTAATGAAAACTATAGGATCACTACTTCCGCCGGCCTCGCCGCCGCGTTCGACCAACGCTCAAAAACCCTGAGCAAGACAGCATGGGTCTGGGTCGCAATTCTCGCCGTGGCACTAGTTAGTGCGGTAGTCATCGGATCTAGTCGCCTCGACAGCATTAAAGGTCTTTTGACCCAAAGCACCCCAACCTCATTGATCATTCTAAACATCTTGGTGGCCATTGTTGGCGTGGGCGGTCCAGTCTGGTTGGCTTGGCTTGCGACCAGAAACATCGGCCAAAGCTTCAAGCTGTCCGAGGACTATGCCTTCAAGGCATCGATCTCAAAAGCCTACGAAGGCTATCGGAAGGAAGCTGTGAACCTCGATGTGGAGTTCGCGAAACGTCTATTTGGGTCGGCTTTAACTCGTCTTGACGAAGCCCCGAGCCGCTTCATCTCTGAGCGAGACCACAATTCTCCTATGGAAGCACTTCTGGATAGCCCCGCAATCAAGGCTTTCATCGAGGCATTCCCGGAGGTCAGGGAGAAACTGGCGTCGTTCGTCGTCGAGCAGAAAGGACTTCTGGTGGAAAAGGCGGTCTCTACTCTTCGGGAATCGAGAAAGGTAAGGGGCGCACCCGAAGCTAAAGAGGAAAGTTAGGGCCCTTAAGGGATCAGAAATATGAAGGCCGACCCATGCAGTTTTCATCAAAAATTCTTGATACCTATTTCGCCCCCTACATCTCTGAATTGCAGTCAGCGATTGTACCCGAGATCCCTGCTGCAGTAGATCAGCGTCTCTCCTTTGCTTTTAATCATGAGCTTGGAGCGAAGCGTTTCAAGCGAATTGCTCATTTAGCCACCATTGGCGCTGCAATGAGCCATCACGTGACCTCAAATCGGGCGTATCTCAGTGCAAGAGAGGGTGTTCACGCTTATCTCGCGGCCCTCCCAGAGCATAACCAGCTTCACAGCTTAACAAAGGCCATATCGCACTTCGAGACCTGCATACTTCACTGCCACATATCGGCCCTTTGCCTTCACAACATTCACGTCGCCTTAGATCAGAATGCGGATGCGCGAATATACAATGATCCTGACTATGAAAAGCTACGGATATTGAACAATCGCATAAAGCATTTCGATGAGGATCTGCGTAAGGGCCTCAGTGGCGAAACGCCAGTCCAAACGTATGCTATATGGCTGACCGAGACGGAAATCCGTTGCCGTGATGACGGTGTTACCTATAGCGACCTTGCACGGATATTGGTCGAACACGACCAATATCTGCGTTACTTGGCTTCGGACTTTTTCGAGTTAGGCCATTAATCGCTCGTTGCGGTAACTAGATATCGGGCCGTAGTAGCAATTCAACGACTACTCACGGCGGTTATCGTTAAGAACTGAGCACGCTTATCAGTTCGAGCCTAACGCCCACGCTCCGCCGACTCCTTGGCTATCCCCAACTGATGTAAGCTCCCACGGCGCTCCAAAAGCGTCGGATCACCCAGTGATGACGTTGGTCGTCGGCGTGCATGCCGCCGCTACGAACAGGCGCGAAATCTCAGGCACGCTTTGCCCGACTGGAGATCGCACGAAATTGTGCAATCGATGTCTGATATCGGATAGATCCTCGCCGCCAGCTCCTGCAACTGAACTGCCAGCGCGGCCAGCGCCTGATCGATAGGAATGTCGTTGTATTGCAGGCTCATAGGAAGCCCTGCGGTTGTTCCTGCCAATTGATGTCCAGCCTTCATATCGCCCTCAATCCCTTGCGCTCGCGGAGCAGCTGGCGAAGTTCCTCAAGCTGTTGCTTCGTCGCTTCCACCTCGCGTTCGAGCGTCACGACGCGGGCGCGGATCTTGTCATCGATCGAGCGTTCGAGCATGTCGCGATGCTCGCGGCTGACTTTGCGCAGCTGCTGCAGTTCCTCGCGCATCTCCTCGCGCAAACTGTCGCGTTCCTTGCCGAACTTCTGGCCGACATACTCGCCGAACTTGCGCATGACGCGTGCGCTGACGGCGCGATGCACTGCCTCGGCTGGTTCGATATGCGACGCTGGCGTCGCATTTGCCACCTTACGCGCGAGTTTCCGCCGCGCGGCCTCAAGTTCCAGTCGAAGACGGCGCTCATCGAAGGTTTCGCCGTCCGTGCGGTATGTTCCCTGCTCTGCCACCGCGATCCTCCTTCACCATGCCAGCGGTTCAGTGAAAGTGCTCGCGCCTTGCCGGACGTACCACGAAACCGGAAGGCTGCATTTCAGCGACGCCGCGTCCGTCTGCCAGAGCGAGCGCGTCGGCGCGGTCGCCACCACCGCCCCGACCGCATCCTGCGTTTGTTCAACCAATGTTGCCTCGCGCGAAACCTTGAACGTCGGCTGGCCGCCGAAACCGATAATGAGGCCGTCGCGGTCGAGCCCGATGATCCTGTCGTCCGGAACGCTCGAACTGCTCAAGACCAGACTGTCGAAGCCGAGAAGGCTGCCCGACGCCGCAAGGCCCACGCGCCGCGCCGGAGAAACGATGAAGATTGGATCGGCGGGACTGCCAAGCGCCGCGGTCAGATTCCGGACGTCCTCGGCGAAGGATGCACCTGGCGCAACCGGCATCAAATTATAGAGGACGCCAGCCGGTGCTCTTACCGTTGCCGCTTGATCGCCGAGAAAAGTTCCGTCGAGGCAAGCCCCGACCGCATCGCCGAGGATTTTGCGCAGCAACGCCTCGACACTCGGCGCGCTTCGTTCGGCGAGTTCTTCGCTGAACGTCGAAAGAACCTTGATCGAGTAAGGCCGAAGCGACGCGGCGCTAACCTCGCCGACCGCGACGCCAATTGCTTCGCCTTCGGCGACGAACGAGGCGAGGGCGCTTCCCGCGAGAACGGCGCGCATGTTTCCGCTCAAGGGGAAGCTGTGGCTGCGCAAGGCGATGGACGGAAAGGCGAAGATGTTCGAGCCGAGCGACACGACGAAATCGGCGGTGACGCTCGACACCAGTTCCGCCGCCCATCCCGGCGTTGTCGTGTTCGCTGGCGCAACTGCCGCCTTCGTCTGCCACGTCGCGGCGAGATCGTGGCGTTTCAGGTGGCCGAAGATCGCCGCCGCCGCCATCGCGACGAAGGCGTCGCCGCTTGGCCCGCCCGGCGTCCGGTCGCGCTTGCGCAGCTGGCGGGAAATGCCGACGCAAAGCTGCTTGAGATCGACGAGGCGGGTTTCGAGTTCGGCGAGGCTGGTAGCCATAAAAAACCTCCTGCCGGGAAGGAACGGTGGGAGGCGGTATCGTCTCTTGCTGGCCGATCAGCGTCTTCCACGGCAAGCGGATCATAACATGATTGTTTCGGAAGCGAAATGATTTGGCAATGGGGGCAAGCAAAAGGCCCCGGAGTTGGATGCCGGGGCCTTCGTCCATATGGATGGCAATCTAGCCTTGCTGAACCGTCGCGCTGCTTTCGCCTCGCCTAACCTTGCCAGCCTTGCCTTGCCGTGCCTTGTCAGATCCCGCACGTAGGGCGGGTAGTCGCGGCCTTTCTTGGGTTCTGGCTCTGGTCACTGGCCCAATGGGCGCTCGACGCTCTAGCACTCGCTACCGCTGGCGAAAGGAAGCCGTCTCTCGCGACGCGATTGATTATGCCGAAGCTGGAACGGAGAAAAAGGCAGCTAGGTTGACCTACCCGGATAAAAGCAAAACTGTTTCAGCCTTGTGGTACTCCGATATGCCATCTCACAAGCAACTTGGTAGTTGCCGAGGCGGTCGCGGAACGATCTTACTACCGGTCCAGGCTTGATGCCGCAGTGGCAGTGCAATCGCGGTGCCAACTGGGAGAGTTACTACAAAGCTTCCCAAATGAAGCTTCCTCCGGCAACGAACAGGAAGAATACCATCGTCGCAAGGCCGATTTTCGTGATCACGTGCGGATCATACTCCATGCCTTCGATATGCGCAGGGGCCCCGAAGAACTCCACTTTCCCTCCCCATGCGATCAAGGCACCTAGCACGGCAACCCCCAAATACGGCTGGTGGAGGAAAACTGCTATGAGGAAGCAGACGGTGAGCGCGCTGGCCATTATTGTTCCGTGCTTGAACCGAAATGGCTTGCCGCGGCCCTGATAGGAATACCCGATGCTATTAATCACGTGCAGGAGGCCGATGACCGCAAGTGCTCCCCATGGGGACTTTATAAATTCGATCAGGAACGTGCCTCCTCGGCTTCAGTATTTTCAGCTTGTGGTAGAGTGACTATCACGCCTGAGTGCAAACGGTAGTGGCACCGATATTGTTGGTTAGCGAGCGGTTTCGCGGCAGTCCCGGCGGGGTCGCGCCAGTTCAGCGGTGGGTTGTAGCAGGGCTGAATATCGCAATTTTGTATAGACAAAGGGCTGAATTTTCATTTCCCGAAATCGCGCGCGACTGGGGGCCGCCGGTTTCGACCAGGTGGCCGAGGATTCCGAAACCGTCCCCCCGGCCATGGCCCCCGTGTCCTCAGGCAGACTTGCGCTTGCCTTGGGCAAGCATCAAGGCCGACCGTACGGCATCATCGATGTCGCTGACCAACCGATCATGCAATTCCGTCATCGTCGTTTCCTCCTTCGTTCGCCGTCAGAACGGTATGTCGGCATGGGTAAGTAACCGTTCGCGCATGAGCCGTTCGATGCGCTCGTTCACGTCCTGAGGCGCGCCGAGGAACTTGAAGTACCTGCCGACGAAAGCCGCATGATCGGCGGCCAGCTGTTCCTTGTCTCGCTCGTCGAAAGGAAGCCAGTCTCGGCCGATCTGGCCAAGGAAGTTCCAGCCCAGCTTCACATGGAAGTCATCGAGCATTCGCTGGTACATGTTCGCGTCGTCCATTTCCCTTCCTCCTTCATCGCCCAATCAGCGGCTCGGGCGGTGCCGTTCGAGTAAGCGGCGGTAGCGGCGGTAGCGGCTTCTTAGAGAAAGGCGCGCTATGACAGGTAGCGCTTCCAAGCATCATGGAAGTCCTCCTTCCGATACCCCTTTAGTACGCTACTGTTGCTACTACTAGTTGAACTATAGTCAGCTTCGTAAGTCTGAGCGTCAGAAGCGTCCAGCCTGACGTTACGGGAAGCGATCCCGTACATCTTCAACATTGCAGCTAACTTATTGGCAGTTAATGGTTTTCCCTTCAAGTCGCTCCATGGCGACTCGGGGAAGTCGTCACACAACCTCTCGATGAGTCGCTTCGTCGCGATCTTCTCGGTCGTCTCTCCGAAGACGTCCCGGATATCTGACAGAAGCTGAACGCCCAAACTGCGCGCTTTATCCTTAGAAGCCGCTACCAGCGCTACCGCGCTACCTCGCGCCCTGTCCGGCCAGTCCTTTCCAGCCTTGTCGGCGACGGCAAGTAGCGCTTCCCATACGTCCGCGTTGCGGTCGAAAACGCTACCCGGCATCTCCGGGATATAGCCTTCCATTTCCGCCATGATTTCCTTCGCCCATTGTTCCAGCCGCTCGCCGAGCGCCCTGGCTTGCGGTTCATGGAAGCGGCAGCGATAGGGTTCTATCGTTTCGTCCGCGGCGCGCTTGCGCATCGGGATGATGACAGAGCGCGTAAGGAGGGTTTCCGGCAAATGGCCGAGGCCAGCCAACGCAACGGCGCAATAGGCGGGAAACTCCTCGGTGATGATCTTCTTTCCCTTGAGCGCGCATCGCCCGGAAACAGCCCCGCGCCGATGCCCGGCATTGAGCAGCGCTCGGATCTCCTCGTTGTCCTTCTTCACCCTCGGTCCGAAAACGGTGTCGATTTCATCGTAAAGCAGCGTCGGTCGATCCTCGCTGCCGATCTTGCGGAACAGATAAGCGGGTGTGACGGTCGCCGCTTGCAGCGGGTTCGGCACCATCGGCGCGGTCAGTTCGAGCGAGCGCGTCTTGCCGCTTCCCGCCTCCGGTGAAATGAAGGCGATGCGCGGCGTCGACTCCCAACAATCCATGAACCAGCAATGCGCGATCCAGAGCGTATGCGCGACGAGTGCATGCTCGTCGGGATAGACGACGAAGCGGGCGAGGAAGGCGGCGATATCGTCGAGCAGCGCCGCCCCGTCGATTTTCGCCTTCGGCTTGTAGATATGGACGATGTTGCCGTCGCTGTCCGGTTTGATCTCGTCCGGTTCCCGCGGATCGTCATGCTTCGCCATAGTCGCGGCCTTCCTCACATCGCATGAAAATCACTACGCGTCTGCCAGCCTCGGCCCATCGCGCGGCGCAGCGCTTCGCCGCCTCAAGCCCGCGCCCGGATGCGTCGTTGTCCGCGAAGACGGTCAATTGCCTGACGCGTTCGAGAACAGGAAAGGCTTCGATCGCGCCCGCCGAGCCGAGCGCCCAAACGCTTGTGCCGCGCTCGAAAAGTTTGAGGCCGGTTTCGACGCCTTCACAGATCGCCAGACTGCCCAAGACGCGCTCGTCCGGTGTGATCTTGACGGCACATCCGCCGGTCGGTCCGAGCATCGCCTTGCGGTGCCCGCGTCCCCATATGCGATGGATCGCCGTAACCGGCGGATCGAGGAACGGGTCGTCCGGGATCTCCGTCAGGATCGGTTCGAAGGCGACGAGCATCGCCGGTCCGGCGGGCAGATCCGGGCGCGGGCAATGCGGATGGAAACGGAAGGTGCGGCGTCTGACATAGTCTTCGTCGGGAAGCTCGATGCCGCGAAGGCGCAGGTAGCTTTCCGCCCAGGTGTGGCGCGCATCGATCGATTGCCGCCACAGCGCCGCGGCAAGCGCCTGTTTGCGCCGCCGGGACTCCTCGTCGCGCCGCCTTGCCTCGGCGAACTTGCGATCGATGGCGGCGCGTTCGGCTGGTTCCAAATGTCGCGTTGACGCGGAATTTGCGACGGCAAAGCCGGAAACACCGCAGCGGGCGCAGCAATAGGAAATGCCGTGATCGAGCTGCCAGAGGCGCATCACGCGGCGTTTGCGGTTGGAAGGATCGCGGCGGTTCGGCCCGCACTCCGGACAGGCGACATCGGCTTGCATGCGGTTTGCGAGCATCGATTGAAGCGCGGCGTGATCCATCATCACCGCTCCTCGTCGTCGAGGACGATCCGCCCGAAAACCGTGTATTTCTCGAACCACCAATACCAGACGCGCCAGTCCGGTGCCGGCGGTGCCGGACGCGTGCCGAAACCGCCGTCTGGATCTTCGAAATACCGGTCGCGGGTGCAGCTGGCTTCAATCGTTCCGTTGGAAATCCGGATTGCTTCGTGCCACTCGCGCATCATCCGTCCTCCTGTCGGATCGGGACGAGGCGGTTTGCCTTTGAGGCAAGCTGGTCGGGCGCGTTTGTCCGGGAAGCGTGGCGGGAGCGAAGCCCGCCCGCCATGTCAGCTTGCGCTCTTGGCCGAAAGGCCGGGAAGGTTTAGATTTGAGGGGATGATCATGGTTTCCCTGAAGCCTTCTTGGTTATCAACGGTTGCGCCGTCGGTCCCCTAAAACCGGCGGCGTTTCATGTTTTCACTCTGCCGCCTCTTGCGCGCGCATACGGTCGATGTCCTCGTCGAGTTCGTCGGCCCACCAGTAAACCCGCGACTGCATGCAGTTGCCGTTCTTGTACGGCGGACGGATGATCCCTTCCCGGATCAGCCGGTTGAGATCCCACGTGCTGCCAACGATGCCCGAAGCGATGACGTGTTTCTTGCGGACTTTCACAATACCGGGAAAATACCTTGACATGAAAAACCCTCCGGATTTTGCCGCGCCGGTATATTTTGAAACGCTTTAGGAGGATTTCAACAAAAAAATAACAATATGATAAGTAAACAAATATGCAGATCTGAAGATATAGCTTTTCCTGTCAGGAAAACAACAGGATGCGTTAGTAAATCTCCAGATCTGCAAATTAATATTTCAGGCTTTTTTCGCCTTTGCCTTGAGTATGCCGTCGAGCTTGTCGGCCCATACCGCCAGCGCCTTGGCCTTGGCCTTGGCCATCGTGCCGTGCAGGTAGTGTCCGTCCGCCCCTTCGATGGCGTGGTTCATGCACGCGGAAATGACGTCACGGTGAAACAGCGGCATGTCATCCGCGTCCGTCATGTCTTGCAACGTCGTCGTGATCGTTCGTCTGAGATCGTGATGACGCCAGCCGGTGACGCCGCAAAGCTCGTCCAGTTCCACCTTGAACTTCGAGATCCCGCCAAGCTCGCCCTTCTTGCCGGGAAAGGCGAACTCGCCAGCCTTGCCGGTTCCAAGCTGATCGAGCGCCAGTTGCGGCAGCTTGAGCAGATGCTCACGCGCGCTCTTGTTGTCCTCCTCGGTCTGTCGCCAGCGGCCATCGATGATCGTGCCGTGCTTGATCGCGGCGGCTTCGGAAATACGCGCCGGAACCACCATGAGAAACCGGACGAGTCTGCCGTAGGCCTTGCCCTCGGCGCTTTCCATTTTCAGGCAAGCGTTCCAGATTGCCAGCAGTTCGGCGTCGTCGAGCACATGTTTCCTTTTGACGAGTCCCGGCCCCGCGCGGGTGATCGCCGGGATGAAGTTCACCGAGATCATGTCTTCTTTGGCAAACCAGTCCATCGGCGTCGACAGATAGGCAAGCATGCGGTCGCTCATCTGCGGCGCGTTCTTTGCCACCTTGTCGCGCACCTTCCGGACATCGGCTTTCGTCAGATCGCGCAACGGCAGCTTGAGGTAATCGGCGAAGTTCCTGCGGATGGTGCGCAGCGCCTCGTCGAGCGTTTTCAGGCCCCGGCCACCTTTCTTGCGGCGCATCTTTTCGTACTTGTCGAGCGCGTCCTCGAACGTGATGCCACCCTGTTTCGGATGCGGCGGCGTTTCGTCCGTGACGGGCACGCCCGCCTCGACGCGGTTGAGGATTTCCCGCGCCTTCTCGCGGGCGGTGCCAAGCCCCATGCTCGTCGATCCTTCCGGCGCGTTCGGGACGTAGTGGCCGATGGTGTCGGTTTCCTGTTTGCCGCCCGCGCCGACATAACGCAGCGTCCAGGTGCGCCGCTTCTTGCCGACGCGCAGCGACAAGCCCGGAACGATGTGATCTTTGTGGACGCCCTCCGGAAGCGTATCGAGAGCTGCCGCGTTGAGTTTTTTCATGGGTGCGAAACCTACTGATTGGCCGATTTTTTTCGCGAGATTTTCGCGAGCCATACCTTTAACATACCATTTCAAAGGAAACTATAGGGTTCTAAAATAGGTAATAAAATCAGTGCATTGTAATAAATTAAGTTCTTGAAAATAAACGATTTGAGACTGATTTGTAATCAGTAGGTCGGGAGTTCGAGTCTCTCTGGGGGCACCATTTTTCAACGGCTTAGCTGCATTCCCCCCTCATTCAGCTTCTGATCAGATGTCGAACAATGCCGCCGGTCTCGGGTCGAATTCGACGCAGCGCGCCATGGCAGTGAACAGGTTCTCGGCGAGATAGTCGATCAGGGCGCGCGTTGCGGGGAGCAGGCCGCGCCGGGACGGGAAGACGAGGTGGACCATGACATCGCCGGATGTCCATTCCGGCAGGACCGGAGCGAGGACGCCCGTGCGGAAGGCGCGTTCGCAGATATGGTCCGGCAACAGCGCTATTCCCATGCCCTCGATCGCGGCGCGCTCAAGAATGAGGAAATCGCTGCAGCCGATGATCGGCCGGTGGGCTATTTCGGTTGCTGTTCCGTCGGCATGGAACAGCCGCCAGGTGTCGTTGGTATGTTGCTCGTTCGTCGAAAGCGTCGGCATCTGGGCAAGATTGTCGATGGTGATGCCGTTGAGACGGGCGAGAAGCGTCGGGCTTGCTGCAAGCCGCTGGCGCACGGTGCCGAACTGGCGCACGATCAATTGATTGTCGGTGTCAAGCTGTTCGCGAGCCCGCAGAGCGACATCGATTCGCTCTTCGACCAGATCGAGGCGCCTGTTGGTCGTCGTGATCAGCAAGCGAACGCCGGGATATCGGCGATGAAAGCCCGGCAGGATGTCAGCCAGCATCGGCGTGAAGCCAAACGGACAGCCGAGCCGGACGATCCCTGTCGGTTCGGCGCGCACTGCCGCGATTTCGGCCTCGGCCGCTTCGACGCCGTCCAGCAATCCCTGGCAATGCTCGTAGAAGACGGTCCCGATTTCGGTCATGCGCAGCTTGCGCGTCGAGCGCTCGAGCAGACGGACGCCAAGTTGTTCTTCCAGGCGCGCGACATGCTTGCTGAGCTTCGATTTTGGGATGTTGAGGTCTCGCGCTGCAGCGCTGAAGCCGTTGTTTCTTACGACGGCCGCGAAAAGAGCGATGTCATTAAGGTCCTGCATTCCTGTCTCCGGAGGCCTTCTTACCCATGGATTGTTTCTATCAGGAAACAGAATGTCAAATATCTGCGCACTTATCCTGCGATTGTTTTCCGATCATATGAGGGACACCGCAACGCAACATAAAGGTGCCTCCCATGAAAGTCCTTCACATCGACTCCGGCATTCTCGGAGAACATTCGGTTTCCCGTCGCCTGACGGCGGCGATCGTCTCGCAGATCAAGGCCGACCGGCCGGATGCCGAGATCACCTATCGCGACCTGGTCGCCAACGGTGTTCAGCACCTCACCGGTTCGCAGATCATGGCCCCGGCCGATCTTGGTGGCGTGGAGCCGGTTCTCGCCGCCGACGTTCAGAGCGGTCGCCGCATGCTGGAAGAATTCCTGGCCGCCGACACGGTCGTCATCGGTGCGCCCATGTACAACTTCTCCATTCCGAGCCAACTCAAGGCCTGGATCGATCGCCTCGCCGTCGCCGGCAAGACCTTCCGCTACACTGAAGCTGGCCCGGAAGGGCTCGCAAAGGGCAAGAAGCTCATCATCGCCTCGACGCGCGGCGGACATTATTCCGCTGGCCCGGCCGCAGCCATGGACCATCAGGAGAGCTACCTGAGGACGGTTTTCGGCTTCTTCGGCATCACCGACGTGGAATTCGTGCGGGCCGAGGGCCTCAATCTCGGTGACGATTCGAAGCAGTTCGCGATTGCCGAGGCCGAAAAAGTAATCACGGCCGGCAACGTCCTTCGCCTGGCGAGCTAAGACATTCATCTGGACCGTGAAATATCGGTTCGTTGCGGAGAATGCCGGCTGTGAAAGCAGCCGGCATTCTCCGTTTTTATTGGCCGTCATTTCGCGCTAATATCCGCCCATGAAACATCTGTGCGCGATGCCGGTTGCAACGCTGTCGCTGGCGGCGATCTTGGCCGCCGGAAGCGTTCTTGCGGCCCCGCCCGACGCGCGCTGTACCTGCCGCAATCGTGACGGATCGAAATACGAGCTTGGGCAAACCGCCTGCATCAGGGTAGGCGGCATTTCCTATCTGGCGCGCTGCGAAATGAACCTCAACGTGAGCACCTGGAAGAAATTGCGGGACGGATGCCCGACCGCTCAGATCGGAACGGCGGACATGCGCCTTGATTGAATTTGATTGAAGCCCGGGCGCCTAAATCTTCAAGAATTGTCTGGCCGCATACATGGCAATCGCCGCAGCGTTCGAGACGTTCAGCGATTTGATTGCTCCCGGCATGTCGAGCCGGGCAAGCGCGCTTACCGTCTGACGCGTCTTCTGCCGCAATCCCTTGCCCTCCGACCCCAATACGAGGGCAATCCTGTCGCCGGCGAAGGTACCTTCTAGCGGTTCCGGGCCTTCCGAATCGAGACCGATCGTCAGAAAGCCGAGCTTGTGCAGTTCGTCTATCGCATCGGCGAGGTTGGTGATCTGGATGTAAGGGATCAGTTCCAGCGCGCCGGAAGCGGATTTTGCCAGGACACCCGACTCGGTCGGGCTGTGGCGCATCGTGGTGATGAGTGCGCCGGCATCGAAGGCGACCGCGGAGCGCATGATTGCGCCGACATTGTGGGGATCGGTCACCTGGTCGAGCACTAGAATCAGCGGGCAGTCGCGCAGCGCTTCGAGTCTGCGGTGCGGCAACGGCCGCGTTTCGAGCATCACGCCCTGGTGGATGGCGTCCGGGCCGAGAATCCTGTCCAGATCCTGCGGCGTTACCACCTCGGTCGGGAAGGGAAGCGCAGACAGGTCGCCGAGTTCCAGCCGGGCAGCCGCGTTCTGGGTTACCGAGAGACGAACGATTTTCCGTTCCGGATTGTCGAGGGCGGCGCGAACCGTATGCAGACCATAAAGAAGCACCTGCTCGGGTGCCAGCGCCGGAGGCTTCCAATCGGCAGGCATCTTCTTGCGCTTGTCCTGCCTGGGCGTGGGGATCTCGCCACGCTCGCGCCGGGCGTCGCGGTGGGCGCGCCGGAGATTGGCATAATGGGTGTCCTTGGCGCTCTTGTCGCCGCTCTTGTCCTTGCTCATGTGCGTCTTATAGTGACGTTCGATCGCCGTTGGAAACGCTTTCGGCAATCTTCGCCTGCACCGCTGTGGAGAAATTCTGAAATTTTGCGTTTCGCCGTGTTGACAGGACGGAGGAGGGCGGTCATATACCCGGCGCAGATCGCGAGGCGGCAGCAAACGTCGCCGCTTCCTTTACGATCTCAAATGCTTGGTCGATTGATCCCGACAGAATAATGGAGGGATGCCCGAGTGGTTAAAGGGGACGGACTGTAAATCCGTTGGCTCAGCCTACGTTGGTTCAAATCCAACTCCCTCCACCATTCTGCTTCTGGATCGAAGGCCCGCGGGTATAGCTCAATGGTAGAGCAGCAGCCTTCCAAGCTGAATACGCGGGTTCGATTCCCGCTACCCGCTCCAGCTTTATTCCAGCATCGCCAAGACAGCTCAGGCAGCACTTCAAGTAAGCGTCACATGTCGATGATTGTGCTTGTGTTCGCGCGTCTAAAGGGCCGCCGCGCTGACATCCGGCGCGTCGTTCGATCCCGAGGCGCCGAACGGCTGTGCAGCACCATCCCGGCGCACACAATTAAGTCTTGCGCAAATCCCGCGAAACCCTTAAACGGCTCGACAAACCGGCCCGGCCGGCTGATCCATCTTATTTGACCACAGGAAACGTACCCATGGCAAAGAGCAAATTTGAGCGCAACAAGCCGCACGTTAACATTGGCACGATTGGCCACGTTGACCATGGCAAGACGTCGCTGACGGCAGCGATCACGAAGTACTTCGGCGAGTTCAAGGCGTATGACCAGATCGACGCTGCGCCGGAAGAAAAGGCCCGTGGTATCACCATTTCGACGGCGCACGTCGAATACGAGACGCCGAACCGTCACTACGCGCACGTCGACTGCCCCGGCCACGCCGACTATGTCAAGAACATGATCACCGGCGCGGCGCAGATGGACGGCGCGATCCTGGTTGTTTCGGCTGCCGACGGCCCGATGCCGCAGACCCGCGAGCACATCCTGCTCGCCCGCCAGGTCGGCGTTCCGGCAATCGTCGTGTTCCTGAACAAGGTCGACCAGGTTGACGACGCCGAGCTCCTCGAACTCGTCGAACTCGAAGTTCGCGAACTGCTGTCGTCCTACGAATTCCCGGGCGACGACATTCCGATCATCAAGGGCTCGGCGCTCGCCGCGCTTGAAGATTCCGACAAGAAGATCGGCGAAGATGCGATCCGCGAGCTGATGGCAGCGGTTGACGCCTACATCCCGACGCCGGAGCGTCCGATCGACCTGCCGTTCCTGATGCCGATCGAAGACGTGTTCTCGATCTCGGGCCGCGGCACGGTTGTGACCGGTCGCGTCGAGCGCGGCATCATCAAGGTCGGTGAGGAAGTCGAGATCGTCGGCATCCGTCCGACGACGAAGACGACCTGCACGGGCGTTGAAATGTTCCGCAAGCTGCTCGACCAGGGCCAGGCCGGCGACAACATCGGCGCGCTGCTGCGCGGTGTCGACCGCAACGGCGTCGAGCGCGGCCAGATCCTGTGCAAGCCGGGTTCGGTCACGCCGCACACGAAGTTCAAGGCGGAAGCCTACATCCTGACGAAGGAAGAAGGTGGCCGTCATACGCCGTTCTTCACCAACTACCGTCCGCAGTTCTACTTCCGCACGACGGACGTGACCGGCATCGTGACGCTGCCGGAAGGCACGGAAATGGTGATGCCGGGCGACAACGTGACGGTTGACGTCGAGCTGATCGTGCCGATCGCGATGGAAGAAAAGCTGCGCTTCGCGATCCGCGAAGGCGGCCGCACCGTCGGCGCCGGCATCGTCGCATCGATCATCAAGTAATGATCGCAAAGACGATGCTGTCAGCTGCCGACGGCAGCAGGGAAGGTGCAAATGGCGCGCAAGCGCGATTTGCACGCGGCGCCGGCGTCGTCGCTTCGATCATCAAGTAATCCCGGCTAGTCCGGATTTCGAGAGCCCCCGCAGGCAACTGCGGGGGCTCTCTGCTTTGGGTGATCAACGCATCTGCTTCGGAGCCGATGTATGCAACAGGGCTCGCGGGATCCAATGCGCGCGGTCGCCGATGAGCATAAGGTCGTCACAGATCTGCATTATCTTCCGAACCTGACGATTTTGCCGGAATGGCAACGGTTGTGACCGAGGATCGGAATTCCAATGAAAAGACGTATTGCTACGCGCCTCGCTGCGGTCGGCATCGCGTTTGTTTGTGTCGGGCCTTCTCCGCGAACAGCGTCAGCTGCCGATGATGCCCCGCTTATCTGGGCGCCCGCAAAGACTGGGATCAATGCCTACAGGCTGCGGCTCGGCGTGCGTTTCCCCTGGCGCTGGGATACGACTGCAGGGGCCGAGTTCTCGATGGGGGCGGCGCAGTCGGGGAAGATCACTCCGCCGGCCGCGCCGGTGCGGCTCTGGGGTGCGCTTTCGCGCAGGACCGGGCGCGCGGCTACCCGCTCCTCGCAACTCAGCCTGGACTTCAACGCCTTGAGTGGCGCCGGCAATGTAGGCGCCGCCACCGCGCGCACATGGATGGTTACGCCGACCGTCGATGCCGAGGTCCACCGCAGCATTGCCCTTCAGTGCAATACCTATGAGAACAGTTGCGCCAAGCCGCGGTTGACGCAAACGGCCAAGCTGGCGTCTCCGGCGACCCGGACGTCAGTTGTCGCGCAGGGTGAGCTTTCCACCGACGGTGTCAACAGCGTGAGCCGCATCGGCTTCGAACAGAAGTTCGGCAATCTGCAGCTCGGCGCAGCTGTCGTCGATCCGCTGCTGGCGCCACGCAGTGTGTTCGACATTCGCTATAGCCTGAGATGGTGAGGTAACGAACGCCGGCCACAGTGTGGTGCTTGGTGTCGGGGTATTGCGCAACGTGGACCATCTTGTGCAAAGGCACAAAGCGCCTAACTATTATTTTTTTGCGGGGAGGAGTTATGAAGAAGCGGATTCTCTTTACCGGCGGCGCAGGCAAGGCCGGACGGCATGCCGTGCCTTATCTGGTTGATGCGGGTTACGAGGTGCACAATGTCGACCTTGTTCCGCTCGACAGCCCCGGTGTCACCAACCTGGTCGCCGACATCACCGACAGCGGCCAGATGTTCAATGCGCTCTCCATGCATCGGGACTTTCCCGATCTCGATCAAGGGCCGCGACCCTTCGATGCGGTCGTGCACTTTGCCGCCATTCCGCGCATCCTCATCAAGCCGGACAATGAGACTTTCCGGGTCAACGTTATGGGCACCTACAACGTGATCGAAGCGGCGGTGAAACTCGGTATCCGCAAGATCATCGTTGCCTCGAGCGAGACGACTTATGGCGTCTGCTTTGCGGAGGGCCATCGCGATTTCCACCATTTCCCGCTCGAGGAGGACTACGACGTCAACCCGATGGACTCCTACGGTCTTTCCAAGGTGGTGAACGAGAAGACGGCTCGCGCCTTTGCGGAGCGCTCGGGGTTCGACATCTACGCGTTGCGTATTGGCAATGTGATCGAGCCGCATGAATATGCGAACTTCCCGCACTACTTCGCCAATCCTGAAATCCGGAAAAGGATTGCCTGGAGCTATATCGACGCACGTGACCTCGGCCAGATCGTCAAGCTCTGTGTAGAGAAGGACGGCCTCGGCTTTGCGATATTCAACGCTGCGAACGACACCGTCTCAGCCGATACGCCTTCCCGTGAACTCGCCAAGCGGTTTTATCCGAATGTTCCCTTCAAAAGAGAGATCGGTGAGTTCGAAGGCCTTCTCTCGAACAGGAAGATTCGCGAGGTCCTCGGGTTCAAGGAGGAACATGACTGGCGAAAATACGTAGAGGTGGAGAACTGAAGCGTCGTGACCGTCTGCGGCGTCGACAATGTCCCAGGCGGTCTGCGAAATTTTCTTGGAACTTTTTTCCCTTTTGTCGCAAATGCGCTTGAAAGCGTCCGGCAAACTGAATAAGAAGCCGCAGACTTGAGACGCGCGCGGGCCTTTTGGCCGGTCGGCGTCTCGGTTTAGGGGTATAGCTCAGTTGGTAGAGCGGCGGTCTCCAAAACCGCAGGTCGGGGGTTCGAGCCCCTCTGCCCCTGCCAGTTTCGTCATTCTTGCCTCATCGTCGGAATTCGGCCAGAATGAAAAGAGTAGGGCGGCGCGGCCGTCTTTTTATATTCACAAAAAAGACTGATTGGCTCTTGTGGTTTTCGGAATCGGTCTTTATGTAGGGTCCAAACAGACACGCGGTGCGTGGGGCTGAATCATCGGCTTTACGCGCCGTAATGGCGTGAGCATTTTATGGCATCCAAAACGAATCCGTTCACGTTTCTGCAGCAGGTTCGCTCTGAAACGTCAAAAGTGACTTGGCCTTCACGGCGCGAGACGATGATCTCGACGCTGATGGTCTTCGTCATGGTCTCTTTTGCCGCCGCCTTTTTCTTTGGTGCGGACCAGTTGATGGGCTGGCTGATGAGCCTCGTCCTCAACGTTGGCGCTTGATTGGGTGGAGAGTAGCATGGCTGCGCGCTGGTATATCGTTCACGCCTATTCGAATTTCGAAAAGAAGGTCGCCGAGTCGATCGAGGAGAAGGCCAAGCAGAAGGGTCTGGATCACCTTTTCGAGAAGATTCTCGTTCCGACCGAAAAGGTCGTCGAGATTCGCCGCGGCCGCAAGGTCGACTCGGAGCGCAAGTTCTTTCCGGGTTACGTGCTTGTTCGCGCCAATCTGACCGATGAGGCCTATCACCTCATCAAGAATACGCCGAAGGTCACCGGGTTCCTCGGGACCGACAGCAAGCCCGTTCCGATTCCGGATCATGAGGCCGAGCGGATTCTTGGTCAGGTCCAGGAAGGCGTTGATCGTCCGAAGCCGTCGATTTCGTTCGAGATCGGCGAACAGGTCCGGGTATCGGATGGTCCGTTCGCTTCCTTCAACGGCATCGTTCAGGATGTTGATGAAGAGCGGTCGCGTTTGAAGGTCGAGGTTTCGATCTTTGGTCGCGCGACCCCTGTCGAGCTGGAATATGGCCAGGTCGAAAAGGTCTGAAAAACGCAGGTTTTAAAAGGATGGAACGGGTCGATTGGCCTGTTCCGGCGGAGTGATCCGCATGCGCGTGGGAGGTGTCCGGTCTTAGCCGGGTCGGTTTATCCGCACCACGCAACCGCAGCCGCCGGCCGAAGGGCCGGCAAACAGCCGGGTAACCGGCTCAACAGTTCCTCTTCCGGCTTGATCGTGAAGGGGCATTCAGAGGCAGAGAGAAATGGCTAAGAAAGTTGCAGGCCAGCTCAAGCTGCAGGTGAAGGCCGGCTCGGCAAATCCGTCGCCGCCGATCGGTCCTGCGCTTGGTCAGCGTGGCATTAACATCATGGAATTCTGCAAGGCGTTCAATGCCGCCACGCAGGAAATGGAAAAGGGTATGCCGATTCCGGTCGTCATTACCTATTACCAGGACAAGTCCTTCACCTTCATCATGAAGCAGCCGCCGGTCAGCTACTTCCTGAAGCGCGAAGCAAAGATCCAGTCGGGCTCGAAGACCCCGGGCAAGGCCAAGGCCGGCTCGATCTCCAAGGCTCAGATCCGCACGATCGCAGAGGCCAAGATGAAAGACCTCAACGCGGCCGATGTTGAAGGCGCAATGGCAATGGTCGAGGGCTCTGCCCGCTCCATGGGCCTGGAAGTGACGGGCTAAAACCATGACGAAGATTGCAAAGCGTGTACAGAAGTCCCGCGAGGGCATCGATCCGGCGAAGATCTACGGCCTCGTTGAAGCCGTAACGCTGGTCAAGGAACGTGCGACGGCAAAGTTCGATGAGACCATCGAAGTCGCCATGAACCTTGGCGTCGATCCGCGCCACGCCGACCAGATGGTCCGCGGCGTTGTCAACCTGCCGAACGGCACCGGTCGTTCGGTTCGCGTCGCCGTTTTCGCGCGCGGCGCCAAGGCTGACGAGGCCAAGGCTGCCGGTGCCGACGTTATCGGCGCCGAAGACCTCGTTGAGATCGTCCAGGGCGGCAAGATCGATTTCGATCGCTGCATCGCCACGCCGGACATGATGCCGCTCGTCGGTCGTCTCGGTAAGGTTCTCGGCCCGCGCGGCATGATGCCGAACCCGAAGGTTGGCACAGTCACCATGGATGTTGCGGCTGCCGTCAAGGCCTCCAAGGGTGGTGCGGTCGAGTTCCGCGTCGAAAAGGCTGGCATCGTCCATGCCGGCGTCGGCAAGGCATCCTTCGATGCCAAGGCGCTGGAAGAAAACATCCGCGCCTTCGCCGATGCCGTGATCAAGGCAAAGCCGACCGGTGCCAAGGGTAACTACGTCAAGCGCGTAGCGATCTCCTCGACCATGGGGCCGGGCCTCAAGATCGATCCCGCGACCCTCAGCGTCGCCTGATAGTTTCCGGGCTTCGGCCCGAAACCGAATTTCCGGCCTTTCGGGCCGGAAATTTCCGGACCTAGTCCGGAACTCCTGTCCGAGATTGCGGGTGGTTTTACCTTAATCACCATTGCCCGCATGAGACGGGTAAGATCTGAATTTTGAACAACGCTTCTGGCGTCGAAATTCGGTTCGAACCTCGCTTGCCTTGTGTCAGACCCGGCTCTCCCGGGAACGCCAAGGGACAGGATCCTTAAGCGTTGCTTGGGATCGAGCATGATCCCGGGTGACAAAGGCAAACCCGGCAGGGCTGCTTCAAGCAACCCTGTCAACTGGAGACAGACAGTGGAAAGAGCGGAAAAACGCGAATTCGTCACGGAGCTGAACGAAGTCTTCAAGGCTTCCGGTTCGGTTGTCGTGGCCCACTATGCTGGTGTCACAGTTGCGCAGATGAACGACTTCCGTTCGAAGATGCGCGCTGCTGGCGGCACCGTCAAAGTCGCGAAAAACCGCCTGGCCAAGATCGCTCTTCAGGGCACGGAGTCTGAAGGGATGACCGATCTCTTCAAGGGCCAAACGCTGATCGCTTACAGCGCCGACCCGATCACGGCTCCGAAGGTCGTCGTGGATTTCGCCAAGACCAACGACAAGCTCGTTGTGCTCGGCGGCGCCATGGGGACAACCACGCTCAACCCCGAAGCAGTCAAGTCGCTTGCGACCCTGCCTTCGCTGGACGAGCTGCGCGCGAAGCTGCTGGGCCTTCTCAATGCCCCGGCAACCCGCGTCGCGACGGTTGTCGCAGCACCGGCAAGCCAGCTTGCCCGCGTGTTCTCGGCCTATGCCAAGAAGGACGAAGCCGCCTGAGGCGGAATTTCGCTGTTGTATTTAAAACCAGTTCGAACCGAACAAAAGGAAAAGTAAAATGGCTGATCTCGCAAAGATCGTTGAAGACCTCTCCTCGCTGACCGTCCTGGAAGCTGCTGAGCTTTCCAAGCTGCTCGAAGAGAAGTGGGGCGTTTCTGCCGCTGCTCCGGTGGCCGTTGCTGCTGCTGGCGGCGCTGCCGGCGGTGCTGCTGCCGCTGCTGAAGAAGAAAAGACCGAGTTCGACGTCATCCTGACGGATGCCGGCGCGAACAAGATCAACGTCATCAAGGAAGTCCGCGCCATCACCGGCCTCGGCCTCAAGGAAGCCAAGGACCTCGTCGAAGGCGCTCCGAAGGCTGTCAAGGAAGCTGTTTCCAAGGCTGAAGCTGCTGACCTCAAGAAGAAGCTCGAAGACGCTGGCGCCAAGGTTGACGTCAAGTAATTCGACGAAATGCAAAGGAGGGGTGGCCGTCTGGCCGCCTCTCTTTGACCGTTTTTAGAACATATTACCCAAAAGCCTGTCGAAAACGGCTTTTGGGTAATGGGTTCTTCAAGAGGATGGTCTCGAACGGAAGGCAGCACAGCAATCCGCGCTGCGCGTTTTCCGGAAGTTGGACGAGATTGAACAACTCATTGATTGACGGGGTCGACTGGCCATCGGTTCCCGTCCGTTGCAGGCCCGGATGCAAGATTGACAAGGAGCGACGATGGCTCAGACCCTTTCGTTTAACGGTCGCAGGCGCGTACGCAAGTTTTTTGGTAAAATTCCAGAAGTCGCGGAGATGCCGAACCTGATCGAGGTTCAGAAGGCGTCCTACGACCAATTTCTTATGGTTGAAGAGCCTAAGGGCGGACGCCCGGATGAGGGCCTTCAAGCCGTTTTCAAGTCGGTATTTCCGATCAAGGATTTCTCGGGCGCTTCCATGCTCGAATTCGTGTCCTACGAGTTCGAACCGCCGAAGTTCGACGTAGAAGAATGCCGCCAGCGCGACCTGACCTATGCGGCGCCGCTGAAGGTAACGCTGCGTCTGATCGTGTTCGATATTGACGAGGACACCGGCGCAAAGTCGATCAAGGACATCAAGGAACAGAACGTCTACATGGGCGACATGCCGCTCATGACGGACAATGGTACCTTCATCGTCAACGGCACCGAGCGCGTCATCGTCTCGCAGATGCATCGCTCGCCGGGCGTGTTCTTCGATCACGACAAGGGCAAGAGCCATTCGTCCGGCAAGCTGCTCTTTGCCGCGCGCGTCATTCCGTATCGCGGCTCGTGGCTCGACATCGAATTCGACGCCAAGGACATCGTGCATGCCCGTATCGACCGTCGGCGCAAGCTTCCGGTGACGTCGCTGTTGATGGCGCTCGGCATGGACGGCGAAGAGATCCTCGACACCTTCTATACGAAGTCGCTCTACCAGCGCGACGGCGAAGGCTGGCGCGTGCCGTTCCAGCCGGATGCCCTGAAGGGTCAGAAGGCGATCACCGACATGATCGACGCCGATACCGGCGAAGTCGTCGTTGAAGCCGGCAAGAAGCTTACGCCGCGCCTGCTCCGCCAGTTGCAGGAGAAGGGTCTGAAGGCTCTCAAGGCCACCGACGACGATCTCTACGGCAACTACCTCGCCGAGGACGTCGTCAACTACGGTACGGGTGAGATCTATCTCGAAGCCGGCGACGAGATCGACGAGAAGACGCTTCCCGTTATCCTTTCGGCAGGCTTCGACGAGATCCCGGTTCTCGACATCGACCACATCAATGTCGGTGCCTACATCCGCAACACGCTTGCCGCCGACAAGAACGAGAACCGCCAGGATGCGCTGTTCGACATCTATCGCGTCATGCGCCCGGGCGAACCGCCGACCATGGATTCTGCCGAAGCCATGTTCAACACGCTGTTCTTCGATGCCGAGCGCTACGATCTCTCGGCCGTCGGCCGCGTGAAGATGAACATGCGTCTCGACCTCGACGTTCCGGACACCGTCCGCACGCTCCGCAAGGAAGACATTCTTGCGGTCGTCAAGATGCTCGTCGAGCTGCGTGACGGCAAGGGCGAGATCGACGACATCGACAACCTCGGCAACCGCCGCGTTCGCTCGGTCGGCGAGCTCATGGAGAACCAGTATCGCCTGGGCCTCCTGCGCATGGAGCGCGCGATCAAGGAACGCATGTCCTCGATCGAGATCGACACGGTCATGCCGCAGGATCTGATCAACGCGAAGCCGGCTGCTGCCGCTGTTCGCGAGTTCTTCGGCTCGTCGCAGCTGTCGCAGTTCATGGACCAGGTGAACCCGCTTTCGGAAATCACCCACAAGCGTCGTCTTTCGGCTCTTGGCCCGGGTGGTCTGACCCGCGAACGTGCGGGCTTCGAAGTGCGCGACGTCCACCCGACCCATTACGGCCGCATCTGCCCGATCGAAACGCCGGAAGGCCCGAACATCGGTCTGATCAACTCGCTGGCAACCTTCGCCCGCGTCAACAAGTACGGCTTCATCGAGAGCCCGTACCGCAAGATCGTCGACGGCAAGGTCACCAGCGACGTCGTCTATCTGTCGGCGATGGAAGAGGCGAAATATCATGTGGCGCAGGCAAACTCGCCCTTGAACGGCGACAACTCGTTCGCTGAAGAATTCGTCGTCTGCCGTCATGCCGGCGAAGTTATGCTGGCTCCGCGCGACAACATCAACCTGATGGACGTCTCGCCGAAGCAGCTCGTGTCCGTCGCGGCGGCTCTCATCCCGTTCCTCGAGAACGACGACGCCAACCGCGCGCTGATGGGCTCGAACATGCAGCGCCAGGCCGTGCCGCTGCTCAGGGCGGAAGCGCCCTTCGTCGGCACCGGCATGGAGCCGGTCGTCGCTCGCGACTCCGGTGCTGCGATCGCCGCCCGCCGCGGCGGTGTCGTCGACCAGGTCGATGCCACGCGTATCGTTATCCGCGCCACCGAAGACCTCGATCCGTCGAAGTCCGGCGTCGATATCTATCGCCTGCAGAAGTTCCAGCGTTCGAACCAGAACACCTGCGTCAACCAGCGTCCGCTGGTCACCGTCGGTGACGTTCTGAACAAGGGCGACATCATCGCGGACGGTCCTTCGACCGACCTCGGCGATCTGGCGCTCGGCCGCAACGCGCTCGTCGCGTTCATGCCGTGGAACGGCTACAACTACGAAGACTCGATCCTGCTTTCCGAGCGGATCGTGCGCGACGACGTGTTCACCTCCATCCACATCGAAGAATTCGAGGTGATGGCGCGCGACACCAAGCTTGGTCCGGAAGAAATCACCCGCGACATTCCGAACGTCTCGGAAGAAGCGTTGAAGAACCTCGACGAAGCCGGTATCGTTTACATCGGTGCCGAAGTTCAGCCGGGCGACATCCTCGTCGGCAAGATCACGCCGAAGGGCGAAAGCCCGATGACGCCGGAAGAAAAGCTTCTGCGCGCCATCTTCGGTGAGAAGGCCTCGGATGTCCGTGACACGTCCATGCGCATGCCGCCGGGCACCTTCGGCACGGTCGTCGAAGTGCGCGTCTTCAACCGCCACGGCGTGGAGAAGGACGAACGCGCGATGGCGATCGAGCGCGAGGAGATCGAACGCCTCGCCAAAGACCGCGACGACGAACAGGCGATCCTCGACCGCAACGTCTATGCACGTCTGGTAGACATGCTGCGCGGTCACGTCGCCGTGGCTGGCCCGAAGGGCTTCAAGAAGGGTACCGAGCTTTCGAACGCCGTCGTCAGCGAATATCCGCGCTCGCAGTGGTGGATGTTCGCCGTCGAGGACGAAAAGGCTCAGGGCGAGATCGAAGCGCTCCGCGCCCAGTACGACGAATCCAAGTCGCGCCTTGAACAGCGCTTCATGGACAAGGTCGAGAAGGTCCAGCGCGGCGATGAAATGCCCCCGGGCGTGATGAAGATGGTCAAGGTCTTCGTCGCGGTGAAGCGCAAGATCCAGCCGGGCGACAAGATGGCCGGCCGTCACGGCAACAAGGGTGTCGTGTCGCGCATCGTGCCGATCGAAGACATGCCGTTCCTGGAAGACGGCACTCATGTCGACGTGGTGCTGAACCCGCTCGGCGTGCCGTCGCGCATGAACGTCGGCCAGATCCTCGAAACCCATCTCGGCTGGGCTTGCGCCGGCATGGGCAAGAAGATCGGTGCGATGCTGGATGCGTATCACGAGAACGGCGACATCGCGCCGCTTCGCGCAACGATCGATGATGTCATCGGATCGGGGCCGAAGGGCGAGCCGATCAAGCAGTACGACGACGAGTCCGTGGTTCGGCTTGCCGAGCAGACCCGCCGCGGCGTATCGATCGCAACGCCGGTCTTCGACGGTGCTGTCGAGGCCGACGTGAACGAGATGCTGAACAAGGCTGGTCTCAAGGTGACCGGGCAGTCGACGCTCTTCGACGGCCGTACCGGCGAACCTTTCGACCGTCAGGTGACCGTGGGCTACATCTACATGCTGAAGCTCAACCACCTGGTGGACGACAAGATCCACGCCCGTTCGATCGGTCCTTACTCGCTCGTCACCCAGCAGCCGCTGGGCGGCAAGGCGCAGTTCGGCGGTCAGCGCTTCGGCGAAATGGAGGTCTGGGCGCTGGAAGCTTACGGCGCCGCCTACACGCTGCAGGAAATGCTCACGGTCAAGTCGGACGACGTTGCTGGCCGCACCAAGGTCTATGAAGCGATCGTCCGTGGCGACGACACCTTCGAGGCGGGCATTCCGGAGAGCTTCAACGTTCTCGTCAAGGAAATGCGCTCGCTGGGCCTCAGCGTCGAACTCGAAAACTCGAAAGTCGACGACCTCAGCACCGCGGCGCAACTGCCGGACGCAGCAGAGTAGGACGACATCAGGTGCGTGCCGCGTCAGGCACGCACCGTTTCCGCCGCTGGGCAGTTTATTGTCCGTGGCAGGAACAGGGCCGCACCCGATGCGGTTTTAGCTGTTTATAGGGCAGGGGCCGGCGCCCGGGATTTGCCGGCACCCCCGCCAAGCTCAGGGCGTAATGCCCGCAAAGGAGACAGGCATGAACCAAGAGGTCATGAATCTTTTCAATCCGCAGGTGCCTGCACAGACTTTCGATTCCATCCGGATTTCGATCGCCTCGCCGGAGAAGATTCTTTCCTGGTCTTACGGTGAGATCAAGAAGCCGGAGACGATCAACTATCGTACCTTCAAGCCGGAACGCGACGGTCTGTTCTGCGCGCGCATCTTCGGTCCGATCAAGGATTACGAATGCTTGTGCGGCAAGTACAAGCGCATGAAGTACAAGGGCATTATCTGCGAAAAGTGCGGCGTCGAAGTTACGCTGTCGCGTGTTCGCCGCGAGCGCATGGGCCACATCGAGCTCGCCGCGCCGGTTGCCCATATCTGGTTCCTGAAGTCGCTGCCGAGCCGCATCGCCACGCTGCTCGACATGACGCTGAAGGATATCGAGCGCGTCCTTTATTTCGAAAACTACATCGTCACCGAACCGGGCCTGACTTCGCTCAAGGAGAACCAGCTCCTAAGCGAAGAAGAATATATGCTCGCCGTTGACGAGTTCGGCGAAGACCAGTTCACCGCGATGATCGGCGCCGAGGCGATCTACGAGATGCTCGCTTCGATGAATCTCGAGAAGATCGCCGGCGACCTGCGCTCGGAAATGGCCGAGACGACCTCGGATCTGAAGCAGAAGAAGCTGATGAAGCGGCTGAAGATCGTCGAGAACTTCATGGAATCCGGCAACCGTCCGGAATGGATGATCATGAAGGTCGTTCCGGTGATCCCACCGGATCTGCGCCCGCTCGTGCCGCTCGACGGCGGCCGTTTCGCGACGTCGGATCTGAACGATCTCTATCGCCGCGTGATCAACCGTAACAACCGTCTGAAGCGGCTGATCGAACTGCGCGCGCCGGGCATCATCATCCGCAACGAAAAGCGCATGCTGCAGGAGTCCGTCGATGCGCTGTTCGACAACGGCCGCCGCGGCCGCGTCATCACCGGCGCCAACAAGCGTCCGCTGAAGTCGCTCTCCGATATGCTGAAGGGCAAGCAGGGCCGGTTCCGTCAGAACCTGCTCGGCAAGCGCGTCGACTATTCCGGCCGCTCGGTCATCGTGACCGGCCCGGAACTCAAGCTGCATCAGTGCGGCCTGCCGAAGAAGATGGCGCTCGAACTCTTCAAGCCGTTCATCTACGCCCGCCTCGACGCCAAGGGTTATTCCTCGACCGTCAAGCAGGCCAAGAAGCTTGTCGAAAAGGAAAAGCCGGAAGTCTGGGATATCCTCGATGAGGTCATCCGCGAGCATCCGGTTCTCCTGAACCGCGCGCCGACGCTGCACCGCCTGGGCATCCAGGCCTTCGAACCGATCCTGGTCGAAGGCAAGGCGATCCAGTTGCATCCGCTCGTCTGCACCGCCTTCAACGCCGACTTCGACGGCGACCAGATGGCCGTTCACGTGCCGCTGTCGCTCGAAGCCCAGCTTGAAGCGCGCGTCCTGATGATGTCGACGAACAACATCCTGCATCCGGCAAACGGTGCACCGATCATCGTTCCGTCGCAGGACATGGTTCTCGGCCTCTACTATCTGTCGATCATGAACCAGAATGAGCCGGGCGAAGGCATGGCTTTCTCCGACATGGGCGAGCTGCACCATGCTCTGGAAACCAAGGCTGTGACGCTGCATGCGAAGATCCGCGGTCGTTACAAGACCGTCGATGCCGAGGGCAAGCCGGTTTCGAAGATCTATGAAACGACGCCCGGTCGCATGATCATCGGCGAGCTTCTGCCGAAGAACCCGAACATCCCGTTCGACATCTGCAACCAGGAGATGACGAAGAAGAACATCTCCAAGATGATCGACACCGTCTACCGCCATTGCGGCCAGAAGGACACGGTCATCTTCTGCGACCGGATCATGCAGCTCGGCTTCTCGCACGCATGCCGCGCCGGCATTTCGTTCGGCAAGGACGACATGGTGATTCCGGACACCAAGGTGAAGATCGTCGGCGATACCGAAGCGCTCGTGAAGGAATACGAGCAGCAGTACAACGACGGCCTCATCACCCAGGGCGAGAAGTACAACAAGGTTGTCGACGCCTGGGGCAAGGCAACCGAAAAGGTCGCCGAAGAGATGATGGCGCGCATCAAGGCGGTCGAGTTCGACGATAACGGCCGCCAGAAGCCGATGAACTCGATCTACATGATGTCGCACTCGGGTGCTCGTGGTTCGCCGAACCAGATGCGCCAGCTGGGCGGCATGCGCGGCCTCATGGCCAAGCCGTCGGGCGAAATCATCGAAACGCCGATCATTTCGAACTTCAAGGAAGGCCTGACCGTGAACGAGTACTTCAACTCGACACACGGTGCCCGTAAGGGTCTGGCGGACACGGCCTTGAAGACTGCAAACTCGGGTTACCTGACCCGTCGTCTCGTCGACGTCGCGCAGGACTGCATCGTCACGCATACGGATTGCGGCACCGACAAGGGCCTCACCATGACGGCGATCGTTGACGCTGGTCAGGTCGTTGCCTCGCTCGGCCAGCGCATCCTGGGCCGTACCGCGCTCGACAACATCGACAACCCGGTTACCGGCGAGCGCATCGTCGATGCCGGCAAGATGATCTTGGAAGCCGATGTCGTCGAGATCGAGAAGGCCGGCATTCAGTCCGTTCGCATCCGTTCGGCGCTGACCTGCGAGATCCAGACCGGCGTCTGCGGCGTCTGCTACGGTCGCGACCTTGCTCGCGGTACGCCTGTCAACATGGGCGAGGCGGTCGGCGTCATCGCGGCGCAGTCGATCGGTGAGCCGGGCACGCAGCTGACCATGCGTACGTTCCACCTGGGTGGCACGGCAACCGTTGTTGACCAGTCGTTCCTGGAAGCGTCCTACGAAGGCACGGTTCAGATCAAGAACCGCAACATGCTGCGCAACTCCGATGGCGCACTTGTTGCCATGGGTCGTAACATGGCGATCCAGATCCTGGACGAACGCGGTGTCGAGCGGTCCTCGCAGCGTGTCGCCTATGGTTCGAAGATCTTTGTCGACGATGGCGACAAGGTGAAGCGCGGCCAGCGTCTCGCCGAATGGGACCCCTACACCCGTCCGATGATGACGGAAGTCGAAGGTACCGTTCAGTTCGAGGACGTGGTCGACGGCATCTCCGTGCTCGAAGCGACCGACGAATCGACCGGCATCACCAAGCGCCAGGTTATCGACTGGCGTTCGACGCCGCGCGGCACCGACCTCAAGCCGGCAATCGTCATCAAGGACAAGAACGGCGCCATCGCCAAGCTGTCGCGCGGTGGCGAAGCTCGCTTCATGCTCTCGGTTGACGCGATCCTCTCGGTTGAGCCGGGGCAGAAGGTCAGCCAGGGCGACGTGCTTGCCCGTTCGCCGCTCGAAAGCGCCAAGACCAAGGACATCACCGGTGGTCTGCCGCGCGTTGCCGAACTGTTCGAGGCTCGTCGTCCGAAGGATCACGCCATCATCGCAGAGATCGATGGTACGGTCCGCTTCGGTCGCGACTACAAGAACAAGCGTCGCGTGCTGATCGAGCCGGCGGAAGACGGTGTCGAGCCGGTCGAATACCTGATCCCGAAGGGCAAGCCCTTCCATCTTCAGGATGGCGACTACATCGAGAAGGGCGACTACATTCTCGATGGCAACCCGGCGCCGCACGACATTCTGGCGATCAAGGGCGTGGAAGCACTGGCTTCCTACCTCGTGAACGAAATCCAGGAAGTCTACCGTCTGCAGGGCGTTGTCATTAACGACAAGCACATCGAAGTCATCGTCCGTCAGATGCTGCAGAAGGTCGAAATCACCGATGCTGGTGACTCGAGCTATATCGTCGGCGACAACGTCGACCGCATCGAGCTCGAGGACGTCAACGATGCGCTGCTCGCCGAAGGCAAGAAACCGGCCTTTGGCGATCCGGTTCTGCTCGGCATCACCAAGGCATCGCTGCAGACGCCGTCCTTCATCTCGGCCGCTTCGTTCCAGGAAACCACCAAGGTCCTGACCGAGGCCGCAGTTGCCGGCAAGATGGATGGTCTGCAGGGGCTCAAGGAAAACGTCATCGTCGGCCGCCTCATCCCGGCCGGTACCGGCGGCACCATGACGCAGATCCGCCGCATCGCCACGGCGCGCGACGAGATGATCCTCGAAGAGCGCCGGAAGGGCACGGGTGCGGATGCCGCGACCCCGATGCTCGCCGACATGGCGAACGAGAACGCCGCGGCCGAATAACCGCAGGGGGAGGGCGCCACCAGCGCCCGTCCTTTCAAAAACAAAGAAGCCGCCCTGAGCGATCGGGGCGGCTTCTTGTTTCTGGCAGCGCGTTCAGATCGCGCGCCGCTCGGTTAGGCGAAGCGGATGATCGCTACCTCGCCCTCGAGCGCGCCCTGGTAGGCAGAGGCGTGCGGCTCTTCGTCCGGGATATCCGTCAAGGTTCCGATCTGGTCGAGATCTGCCTGAAGGAAGCCTTCTTCGGCCAAGGCGTTGAGCGCCTCGCGCACGGCGGTGTCGTCGTCGGGCGCCCTGAGCATCACATGGATGTCGATACCCTCGTCGTCGCCGTCGGCTTCGTAGGCCTTGCCAATGATGATGAAAACCAGCGGTTCGTCTGGCATGTTGTCGTTGTCCGGCGTAACGGGCATGATATGTCCTTTCGAGTTTCGACGATCTTAGCGTGCTTTTCGACTGCGCGCGAAAGAAATAGGAAAATTAGGAAAGCGAAGAGAGAATCAGCCGACTGGCTTCGCCGGCCCGTGATCGTGGAAAACGTTCAGAAAGAAGTTGCTGATTCCTTAATTGCGAAGGACAATACCTGCGTTAAGGCGCCATGTTTGCGATCGCCTCCGGACCGAGCTGCTGCCAAAGCCTTGTTTTCCAGGCATGGCAGGGCTGTGCAGGCCAGAATATTTCTTAATTGCCCTTGACGGATGGCCCCGAAATCAGTACACCCCGCCGCATCGGAGCCCATGTGAGGCTGGCTGGTTCGGAACGTCGCGTTCTGGAGTTCGCCTCAAACAAGGTTCGAAACGCACGCTGAAGACAAAAATGCTGCACGCAAGACGCGCGAAATAGTGCGTCCTCTGCTTTTGGTGGGGCCATCTGCGAAAAGGCGGATCGGCCCTCGTTTTGCGCATTTCATAGGCGTTCGGGACCGCCGGCGACGGCAACGATCCGCCCGAAAGGGTAATGAGACAAGATTTTGCAAGGGATGGTTACATGCCTACCGTAAACCAGCTGATCCGCAAGCCGCGTCAGGCACAGGTAAAGCGCAACAAGGTTCCTGCTCTGCAGGAAAACCCGCAGAAGCGCGGCGTTTGCACCCGCGTCTACACGACGACCCCGAAGAAACCGAACTCGGCTCTGCGTAAGGTTGCAAAGATCCGCCTGACGAACGGCTTCGAGGTTATCGGCTACATTCCGGGCGAAGGTCACAACCTGCAAGAGCACTCCGTGGTCATGATCCGCGGCGGCCGCGTAAAGGACCTTCCGGGTGTTCGTTACCACATCATCCGTGGCGTTCTCGATACGCAGGGTGTGAAGAACCGCAAGCAGCGCCGCTCCAAGTACGGCGCGAAGCGTCCGAAATAACATCGCAACCGGCGCCATTTCGCTGGTCAAGTTTTTAAAAGTTGAGAGACGAGAAGTATGTCCCGACGTCACAGAGCAGAAAAGCGTGAGATCAACCCGGATCCGAAGTTCGGTGATCTGGTTGTCACGAAGTTCATGAACGCAATCATGCTGCACGGCAAGAAGTCCGTTGCTGAAAGCATTGTCTATGGTGCTTTCGATGCGGTCCAGTCGAAGCTGAAGCAGGAGCCGATCGCCGTGTTCCATTCCGCGCTCGACAACATTGCTCCGCACGTTGAAGTGCGTTCGCGCCGCGTCGGTGGTGCTACCTATCAGGTTCCGGTCGATGTCCGTCCGGAGCGTCGCCAGGCCCTCGCCATTCGTTGGCTGATTGCGGCCGCACGCAAGCGCAACGAAACGACCATGGTCGATCGCCTCTGCGGCGAACTCATGGACGCAGCGAACAACCGTGGCAGCGCCGTGAAGAAGCGCGAAGACACCCACAAGATGGCTGATGCCAACCGTGCGTTCTCGCACTACCGTTGGTAATCACGAACAGGTCCTGAAAGGCAGTCTCTCATGGCTCGCGAATATAAAATCGAAGATTACCGAAATTTCGGTATCATGGCGCACATCGACGCCGGCAAGACGACGACGACCGAGCGCATCCTCTACTACACCGGCAAGTCCCACAAGATCGGCGAAGTCCACGACGGCGCCGCAACGATGGACTGGATGGAGCAGGAGCAGGAGCGCGGCATCACGATCACGTCTGCTGCCACCACGACCTTCTGGAAGGGCCGTGACGGCAAGACGCGCCGCTTCAACATCATCGACACCCCCGGCCACGTTGACTTCACCATCGAAGTCGAGCGTTCGCTGCGCGTTCTCGACGGTGCTATCGCACTGCTCGATGCCAACGCTGGCGTTGAGCCGCAGACCGAAACCGTCTGGCGTCAGGCTGAGAAGTATCATGTCCCGCGCATGATCTTCTGCAACAAGATGGACAAGACCGGTGCGGACTTCTACCGCTCCGTCGAAATGATCAAGAGCCGTCTCGGCGCAACGGCCGTCGTCATGCAGCTGCCGATCGGCGCTGAAAGCGAATTCAAGGGCGTTGTCGATCTGATCGAGATGAATGCTCTCGTCTGGCGCGATGAATCGCTCGGCGCCCAGTGGGACGTCGTCGAGATTCCGGCCGACATGAAGGAAAAGGCTGAAGAGTACCGCGAAAAGCTGATCGAGACCGTTGTCGAGATCGACGAAGCGGCAATGGAAGCCTACCTCGAAGGCAACTACCCGGACAACGACAAGATCCGCGAACTGGTTCGTCGCGGCACGATCGACGTGAAGTTCCACCCGATGTTCTGCGGCACGGCCTTCAAGAACAAGGGCGTTCAGCCCTTGCTCGACGCTGTCGTCGACTACCTGCCGTCCCCGATCGATATTCCGGCGATCAAGGGCATCGACGTCAAGACCGAAGGTGAAATCACCCGTAAGGCTGACGACAACGAGCCGCTCTCGATGCTGGCGTTCAAGATCATGAACGACCCCTTCGTCGGTTCGCTGACCTTCGCCCGCATCTATTCCGGCAAGCTCGAAAAGGGCACGTCGGTCATGAATACGGTCAAGGAAAAGCGCGAGCGCGTCGGCCGTATGCTGCAGATGCACTCGAACTCGCGTGAAGACATCGAAGAAGCCTTCGCTGGCGACATCGTTGCTCTGGCAGGCCTCAAGGAAACCACCACGGGCGACACGCTGTGCGATCCGCTGAAGCCGGTTATCCTCGAGCGCATGGAATTCCCCGAGCCGGTGATCCAGATCGCGATCGAGCCGAAGACCAAGGGCGACCAGGAAAAGATGGGCCTCGCGCTCAACCGCCTGGCGGCTGAAGACCCGTCCTTCCGCGTCAAGACCGACGAGGAATCCGGCCAGACGATCATCGCCGGCATGGGCGAACTTCACCTGGACATCATCGTCGACCGCATGCGTCGCGAGTTCAAGGTCGAGGCTTCGGTCGGTGCTCCGCAGGTTGCTTACCGTGAAACGATCACGCGTCAGCACGAAGAAGACTACACGCACAAGAAGCAGTCCGGTGGTACCGGCCAGTTCGCGCGCGTCAAGATCGTCTTCGAACCGAACCCGGAAGGCGAAGATTTCGTGTTCGAATCCAAGATCGTCGGTGGTGCTGTTCCGAAGGAATACATCCCGGGCGTTCAGAAGGGTATCGAAAGCGTTCTGTCCTCGGGCCCGCTCGCTGGCTTCCCGATGCTGGGTGTCAAGGCGACGCTCATCGACGGCGCGTTCCACGACGTCGACTCGTCCGTCCTGGCGTTCGAAATCGCTTCGCGTGCCTGCTTCCGTGAAGCAGCAAAGAAGGCCGGTGCTCAGCTCCTCGAGCCGATCATGAAGGTCGAGGTTGTCACGCCGGAAGATTACGTCGGTGACGTGATTGGTGACCTGAACTCCCGCCGTGGCCAGATCCAGGGTCAGGAATCTCGCGGTGTTGCCGTGGTGATCAATGCCCACGTGCCGCTCGCGAATATGTTCAAGTACGTGGACAACCTGCGCTCGATGTCGCAGGGCCGCGCTCAGTACACGATGCTGTTCGATCACTACGCGCCGGTTCCGTCGAACGTCGCGCAGGAAATCCAGGCGAAGTATTCCGGTCAGAAGTGACCGGAATAGCCTCGCGCTGAAACAGAATGAAAAGATTTCCCCTCTAGGGGACAGAAAACGGAGAGCCGGAAATGGCAAAGAGCAAATTTGAGCGCAACAAGCCGCACGTTAACATTGGCACGATTGGCCACGTTGACCATGGCAAGACGTCGCTGACGGCAGCGATCACGAAGTACTTCGGCGAGTTCAAGGCGTATGACCAGATCGACGCTGCGCCGGAAGAAAAGGCCCGTGGTATCACCATTTCGACGGCGCACGTCGAATACGAGACGCCGAACCGTCACTACGCGCACGTCGACTGCCCCGGCCACGCCGACTATGTCAAGAACATGATCACCGGCGCGGCGCAGATGGACGGCGCGATCCTGGTTGTTTCGGCTGCCGACGGCCCGATGCCGCAGACCCGCGAGCACATCCTGCTCGCCCGCCAGGTCGGCGTTCCGGCAATCGTCGTGTTCCTGAACAAGGTCGACCAGGTTGACGACGCCGAGCTCCTCGAACTCGTCGAACTCGAAGTTCGCGAACTGCTGTCGTCCTACGAATTCCCGGGCGACGACATTCCGATCATCAAGGGCTCGGCGCTCGCCGCGCTTGAAGATTCCGACAAGAAGATCGGCGAAGATGCGATCCGCGAGCTGATGGCAGCGGTTGACGCCTACATCCCGACGCCGGAGCGTCCGATCGACCTGCCGTTCCTGATGCCGATCGAAGACGTGTTCTCGATCTCGGGCCGCGGCACGGTTGTGACCGGTCGCGTCGAGCGCGGCATCATCAAGGTCGGTGAGGAAGTCGAGATCGTCGGCATCCGTCCGACGACGAAGACGACCTGCACGGGCGTTGAAATGTTCCGCAAGCTGCTCGACCAGGGCCAGGCCGGCGACAACATCGGCGCGCTGCTGCGCGGTGTCGACCGCAACGGCGTCGAGCGCGGCCAGATCCTGTGCAAGCCGGGTTCGGTCACGCCGCACACGAAGTTCAAGGCGGAAGCCTACATCCTGACGAAGGAAGAAGGTGGCCGTCATACGCCGTTCTTCACCAACTACCGTCCGCAGTTCTACTTCCGCACGACGGACGTGACCGGCATCGTGACGCTGCCGGAAGGCACGGAAATGGTGATGCCGGGCGACAACGTGACGGTTGACGTCGAGCTGATCGTGCCGATCGCGATGGAAGAAAAGCTCCGCTTCGCGATCCGCGAAGGCGGCCGCACCGTCGGCGCCGGCATCGTCGCCTCGATCATCAAGTAACAAGAAAACGGCTTGGCCGTTTCGGCAGGGACATGGTCTCCCATGTCCCTGCGATTTTTGAAAGAAGCGGCAGAGCGTAACGAATTCAGAAGTTTAAGTGTGTGCCTTCAAGGGCATACCGGAAACACGAGCAAGGACAAGTCGAATGAACGGCCAGAATATCCGCATCCGCCTCAAGGCGTTTGATCACCGGATCCTCGATGCCTCCACGCGCGAAATCGTGTCGACGGCCAAGCGCACCGGTGCGAGTGTGCGCGGGCCCGTGCCGCTTCCGACCCGGATTGAGAAATTCACGGTCAACCGGTCGCCGCACGTCGACAAGAAGAGCCGCGAACAGTTTGAGATGCGCACGCACAAGCGTCTTCTCGATATCGTTGATCCGACCCCTCAGACGGTTGATGCGCTGATGAAGCTCGATCTGGCCGCTGGTGTCGACGTCGAGATCAAGCTCTAAGGTCCGGCGCAAGCCGAAATAACAAGGAAGGTACGTGGAGTTTTCCAACGGCTTCCAGGAACAGGAAACCGGAAGGTGCAAGAGGCACCGGACGGGAACCCTAAACAAGAGGCGTGAACCGATGCGTTCAGGTGTGATTGCACAGAAGGTGGGAATGACCCGCGTCTACAACGACGCCGGCGAGCATATCCCGGTAACAGTATTGCGGCTGGAGAACTGCCAGGTAGTGGCCCACCGCACGGAAGAGAAGAACGGTTATACCGCAGTTCAGCTGGGTGCCGGCCGTTCCAAGGTCAAGAATACGCCGAAGGCCATGCGCGGCCATTTTGCCGCTGCAAACGTCGAGCCGAAGGCGAAGCTCGTCGAGTTCCGCGTTTCCGCGGACAACATGATCGACGTCGGCTCCGAGCTGACGGCCAGCCACTTCGTCGCAGGCCAGCTCGTCGACGTCACCGGTACGACGATCGGTAAGGGCTTCGCCGGCGCCATCAAGCGCCACAACTTTGGCGGTCTGCGCGCCACGCACGGCGTTTCCGTATCGCACCGCTCGCATGGTTCTACCGGCTCCAACCAGGATCCGGGCCGTGTTTGGAAGGGCAAGCGCATGGCCGGCCACATGGGCCAGACGCGCGTTACCACCCAGAACCTGGAAGTCGTATCGACGGACGAAGACCGCGGCCTGATCCTGGTCAAGGGTGCAGTCCCCGGCTCCAAGGGTGCCTGGATTGTCGTTCGCGACGCAGTCAAGTCCGGCACCCCGGAAGGCGCTCCGCGCCCGGCCGGCGTGCGCGCCGAAGCATCGAAGTAAGGGAGCCGAATAATGGATCTCACCGTCAAAACCCTCGAGGGCAAGGACGCGGGAAAGGTTTCCCTTTCTGACGCCATTTTCGGCCTCGAACCCCGTGAAGACATCATTGCCCGCGTCGTTCGCTGGCAGCTCGCCAAGAAGCAGCAGGGCACGCACAAGGCCAAGGGCCGCGCGGAAGTCTCCCGCACCGGCGCCAAGATGTACAAGCAGAAGGGTACGGGCCGTGCCCGCCACCACTCCGCTCGTGCTCCGCAGTTCCGCGGCGGTGGCAAGGCGCATGGCCCGGTTGTCCGCAGCCACGCTCATGACCTCCCGAAGAAGGTCCGGGCGCTCGGCTTGCGCCATGCGCTCTCGGCTAAGCTGAAGGCAGAAGAGATCATCGTCGTTGACGATCTCGTTGCCAAGGAAGCAAAGACGAAGGCTCTCGCCGGCGTATTCGCGTCGCTCGGCCTTACCAACGCTCTGATCATCGGCGGTGCCGAAATCGAGAGCAACTTCAAGCTCGCAGCCCAGAACATCCCGAACGTGGACGTTCTGCCGGTTCAGGGCATCAACGTTTACGACATTCTGCGCCGCGGCAAGCTCGTGCTTTCCAAGGCTGCCGTAGAAGCTCTGGAGGAGCGGTTCAAATGACGGATCTTCGCCACTATGACGTGATCGTGTCTCCCTCGATCACCGAAAAGTCGACGCTGGTTTCCGAACAGAACCAAGTCGTCTTCAACGTCGCCAAAGGCGCTTCGAAGCCTGAGATCAAGGCTGCTGTCGAAGCCCTGTTCGGCGTCAAGGTCACGGCCGTGAACACGCTCGTCCGCAAGGGCAAGTTGAAGCGTTTCCGCGGTTTTGCCGGGAAGCAGAAGGACGTGAAGAAGGCGATCATCACGCTCGCCGAAGGTCAGTCCATCGACGTCTCCACCGGTCTCTAACGGATAGGCCCATTAGGGTAAAAACCCAAAAGGGAACAAGAAAATGGCATTGAAAAATTTCAATCCGACGACCCCGAGCCAGCGTCAGCTGGTCATCGTAGACCGGGCCGGCCTCTACAAGGGCAAGCCGGTCAAGGCGTTGACCCAGGGCCTGTCCTCCAAGGGCGGTCGCAACAACCTCGGTCGTATCACCGTCCGGTTCCAGGGTGGCGGTCACAAGCGGACCTACCGCCTGGTCGACTTCAAGCGTCGCAAGTTCGACGTTGAAGGCACGGTCGAGCGGCTGGAATATGACCCGAACCGCACCGCGTTCATCGCGCTCGTGAACTACGCCGATGGCGAACAGGCCTACATCCTCGCTCCGCAGCGCCTTGCTGCCGGCGACAAGGTCATCGCTTCGGAAAAGTCCGCCGTCGACGTCAAGCCCGGCAACACGATGCCGCTGCAGTTCATCCCGGTCGGTTCCATCATCCATAACGTGGAAATGAAGCCGGGTAAGGGTGGTCAGATCGCCCGCTCGGCCGGCACCTACGCTCAGCTCGTAGGCCGCGACCAGGGCATGGCTATCCTTCGCCTGAACTCGGGCGAGCAGCGCCTGGTGCACGGTTCTTGCCTTGCTTCGATCGGCGCTGTATCGAACCCCGATCACGGCAACATCAATGATGGTAAGGCTGGTCGTTCGCGTTGGCGCGGCAAGCGCCCGCACGTTCGCGGTGTCGTCATGAACCCGGTTGACCACCCGCACGGCGGTGGTGAAGGCCGTACCTCGGGTGGTCGTCACCCGGTTACTCCGTGGGGCAAGCCCACGAAGGGTAAGCGTACGCGCTCCAACAAGTCGACCGACAAGTTCATCATGCGCTCGCGTCACCAGAAGAAGAAGTAAGAGAGGAAGTCTCGAATGACTCGTTCAGTATGGAAAGGTCCGTTCGTTGACGGTTATCTTCTCAAGAAGGCTGAGAAGGTCCGGGAAGGCGGCCGTAACGAAGTGATCAAGATCTGGAGCCGGCGCTCCACGATCCTTCCGCAGTTTGTCGGCCTCACCTTCGGCGTCTACAACGGCAGCAAGCACGTCCCGGTCAGCGTCAACGAAGACATGGTCGGACATAAGTTTGGCGAATTCTCTCCGACCCGGACCTACTACGGTCATGGCGCGGACAAGAAGGCAAAGAGGAAGTAACAATGGGCAAGGCAAAAGCCGAACGCCGGCTGAAGGATAATGAGGCGCAGGCAATTGCGCGCACGATCCGCGTCAGCCCCCAGAAGCTCAACCTCGTTGCCGCGATGATCCGCGGCAAGAAGGTTGACCGCGCTCTGGCCGAACTCGAGTTCTCGCGCAAGCGCATCGCGGATACGGTCAAGAAGACGCTTGAATCTGCGATCGCAAACGCTGAGAACAACCACGATCTCGACGTTGATTCGCTCATCGTCGCTGAAGCTTATGTTGGCAAGTCGATCGTGATGAAGCGCTTCCACGCTCGTGGTCGCGGCCGTGCATCGCGCGTCGAAAAGCCGTTCTCGCACTTGACGATCGTCGTTCGTGAAGTGGAAGCCAAAGGGGAGGCCGCATAATGGGCCAGAAGATTAATCCGATCGGTTTCCGTCTCGGCATCAACCGGACCTGGGACAGCCGTTGGTTCGCTGACAACGCTGAATACGGTCAGCTGCTTCACGAAGACCTGAAGATCCGTGCCTACCTGATGGAAGAGCTGAAGGCAGCCGGTATCGCCAAGGTGGTGATCGAGCGTCCGCACAAGAAGTGCCGGGTGACGATCCACTCTGCACGTCCGGGCCTGATCATCGGCAAGAAGGGCGCCGACATCGAGAAGCTGCGCAGGAAGCTTTCGGAGATGACCAACTCCGAAACGCACCTCAACATCGTTGAAGTGCGCAAGCCGGAAGTTGACGCAACCCTCGTTGCCCAGTCGATCGCCCAGCAGCTCGAGCGCCGCGTGGCTTTCCGCCGTGCGATGAAGCGCGCTGTTCAGTCGGCCATGCGTCTTGGCGCCGAAGGCATCAAGATCACCTGCGCCGGTCGTCTCGGCGGTGCGGAAATCGCACGTACCGAATGGTACCGCGAAGGCCGCGTTCCGCTGCACACTCTGCGTGCGGACATCGACTACGGCACGGCCGAAGCGGAAACCGCTTTTGGTATCTGCGGCATCAAGGTCTGGATCTTCAAGGGCGAAATCCTTGAGCACGATCCGATGGCTTCCGAGCGTCGCGCGACCGAGAGTGACAACCAGGGCCCTGGCAGCCGTGATCGCGATCGCGATCGTGACCGCCGTCGTGAAAACGCGTAACATTCGCGTTTGGCAGCCAATATCGGAGAAGTAAAAAAATGTTGCAGCCAAAGCGTACGAAGTATCGCAAGCAGTTCAAGGGCCGCATCAAGGGCGTCGCCAAGGGCGGTTCTGATCTCGCCTTCGGCGAATTCGGCCTGAAGGCTCAGGAGCCGAACCGTGTCAACGCCCGTGAGATCGAAGCGGCTCGCCGCGCGATCACCCGCCACATGAAGCGCGCCGGCCGCGTTTGGATCCGTGTGTTCCCGGACGTTCCGGTCACCGCCAAGCCGACCGAAGTCCGCATGGGTAAGGGTAAGGGTTCGGTCGAATACTGGGCATGCAAGGTCAAGCCCGGCCGTATGATGTTCGAGATCGATGGTGTCAGCGAAGAACTCGCCCGTGAGGCACTTCGTCTTGGCGCTGCCAAGCTCTCTGTCAAGACGCGCTTCGTGCAGCGTATCGCAGAGTAAGGAGTGAAGCTCATGAAAGCCGCAGATGTTCGCGCTCTGAGCGCCGACCAACTCAACGAAGAGCTTGCCAAGCTGAAGAAGGAGCAGTTCAACCTGCGCTTCCAGAAGGCAACCGGCCAGCTCGAGAAGTCTTCGCGTGTCAACGAAGTCCGCAAGGACATCGCACGCATTAAAACAATTGCCCGCCAGAAGGCGGCAGAAGCCAAGGCCTAAGGACCAGAAAATATGCCGAAACGCATTCTGCAGGGCACCGTCGTCAGCGACAAGAACGACAAGACCGTCGTCGTCAGGGTCGAGCGCCGCTTTGCGCACCCGATCCTCCAGAAGACCGTTCGCCGTTCGAAGAAATACAAGGCTCACGACGAGAACAACCAGTACAAGGTCGGTGACGTCGTTTCCATCGAGGAATGCGCGCCGATCTCCAAGGATAAGCGCTGGACGGTGGTTTCCGTCCAGGCTTGATTTCTGCAGGTTTTGTCCGCGAGACCCTTGCGTCTCGGGCAAATATCTGTATGAAGCACGCAATTAAAGCTGAGGAACGCTCGAGTCCGGGCGTTCTTTTGCTTTGAGATGAGCACAATAAGCCGGGCGAGGGGGTTTCGACCCAACCGGCCTGGTAACAACAAGAAGGCGACCTGACATGATTCAGATGCAAACAAACCTCGACGTGGCGGATAATTCCGGCGCACGTCGTGTCATGTGCATCAAGGTGCTGGGCGGCTCCAAGCGCAAGTATGCGTCGATCGGCGACATCATTGTCGTTTCGATCAAGGAAGCCATTCCGCGCGGCCGCGTGAAGAAGGGTGACGTCATGAAGGCTGTTGTCGTTCGCACTGCGAAGGACATCCGCCGTCCGGATGGCAGCGTCATCCGCTTCGACACCAACGCAGCCGTTCTTATCGATAACAAGAAAGAGCCGATCGGCACCCGTATCTTCGGACCGGTTCCGCGCGAACTCCGCGCCAAGAACCACATGAAGATCATCTCGCTGGCTCCGGAAGTACTCTAAGGGAGCGTTGAGAGATGCAAAAGATTCGCAAAGGCGACAAGGTTGTCGTTCTCACCGGTAAGGACAAGGGCCGTACCGGCGAAGTAATCCAGGTCATGCCGAAGGAAGACCGGGCTGTCGTGCGTGGCGTCAACATGGTGAAGCGTCACCAGCGCCAGACCCAGAGCCAGGAAGCGGGCATCATCAACAAGGAAGCCCCGATCCATCTTTCGAACATCGCGGTCGCCGATCCGAAGGACGGCAAGCCGACCCGCGTCGGCTTCAAGATCGAAGGTGACAAGAAGGTCCGCGTGGCCAAGCGTTCGGGAGTAGTGATCGATGGCTAAGACCGCTTATGAGCCGCGGCTCAAGAAGGAATATGTAGAGCGCATCCGCAAGGCGATGCAGGAGAAGTTCTCCTACGCCAACGAAATGCAGATCCCGCGCCTCGACAAGATCGTCATCAACATGGGTGTTGGCGAAGCAACTGGCGACTCCAAGAAGCCGACCGTTGCTGCTGCCGACCTCGCTGCGATTGCTGGCCAGAAGCCGGTGATCACCCGCGCTCGCAACTCCATCGCCGGCTTCAAGGTCCGCGAAGGCATGCCGATTGGCGCCAAGGTTACCCTGCGCGGCGTTCGGATGTACGAGTTCCTGGATCGTCTCGTGAACATCGCTCTTCCGCGCGTTCGCGACTTCCGTGGCCTCAATCCGAAGTCCTTCGATGGTCGTGGCAACTTCGCCATGGGCATCAAGGAGCACATTGTGTTCCCTGAGATCAACTACGACAAGGTTGATCAGATGTGGGGCATGGACATCATCGTTTGCACGACGGCAACTAACGACGACGAAGCTCGCGCTCTGCTCACAGAGTTCAACTTCCCGTTCCGTCAGTAATCCGTAACGACAAGCGTAAAGAAGGATAACTGTTATGGCGAAAACGAGCGCAGTTGAAAAGAACAAGCGCCGCCGCAAACTGGTTGCCGGGCAAGCGTCCAAGCGCGCTGCATTGAAGGCGATCATCATGAACCAGTCTCTGCCGATCGAAGAGCGGTTCAAGGCAACCCTCAAGCTGGCTGAACTGCCGCGTGATGGCTCCAAGACCCGCATCCGCAACCGCTGCGAAGTGACCGGCCGTCCGCGTGCCTACTATCGCAAACTTCGTATGTCGCGTATTGCGCTTCGCGAACTGGGCAACCTCGGCAAGGTGCCGGGCGTCGTCAAGTCGAGCTGGTAAGGAGACGGGCACATGGCAATGACTGATCCCTTGGGCGATATGCTCACCCGTATCCGCAACGGCGCTGCGCGCCGCAAGTCCAGCGTTTCGACGCCGGCTTCCAAGCTCCGCGCACGCGTTCTGGATGTTCTTCAGGCCGAAGGCTACATCCGCGGATATTCCGAAGTCGAATTCGGCAACGGCAAGTCCGAGCTGAACATCGAACTGAAATACTACGAAGGCTCGTCCGTGATCCGCGAGATCGCACGCGTCTCCAAGCCGGGCCGCCGGGTCTATGTCTCGGTCAAGTCCATTCCGCAGGTCGCGAACGGCCTCGGCATCACCATCCTTTCGACCCCGAAGGGCGTGATGGCCGATCATCAGGCACGCGAACAGAATGTTGGTGGCGAGGTTCTTTGCTCGGTCTTCTAAGGCCGGGCAGGATCTCCATAGCGAACAGACAGGTATAAAAATGTCTCGTATCGGTAAGAAACCCGTTCAAGTTCCGGCAGGCGTCACGGCTAGCGTTGATGGCCAGAAGGTAACGGCGAAGGGTCCGAAGGGCGAACTGTTCTTCGTCGCAAACGACGAAGTCTCGGTGAAGCTCGAAAACAATGCGGTTGTCGTTCAGCCGCTCAATGAGAGCAAGGATGCTCGTTCGAAGTGGGGCATGTCCCGCACGATGATCGAGAACATCTTCAAGGGCGTGAAGGATGGCTACGAGCGCAAGCTCGAGATCAACGGCGTCGGTTACCGCGCATCGATGCAGGGCAAGAACCTGCAGCTGGCGCTCGGCTTCAGCCACGACGTGGTCTACCAGACTCCGGAAGGCATCACGATCGCTGTGCCGAAGCCGACGGAAATCGTCGTCACCGGCATCAACAAGCAGCAGGTCGGCCAGGTTGCCGCGGAAATCCGCGAATACCGCGGCCCCGAGCCCTACAAGGGCAAGGGCGTCAAGTATGCCGAAGAGCGGATTGTCCGCAAAGAAGGCAAGAAGAAGTAAGGATCACGCGAAATGGCTAGCAGGAAAGATACTCTTGTGCGTCGCGCCAGCCGCGTGCGCCGTCAAATCAAGGCGGTCGCCAATGGCCGCCCGCGCCTGTCGGTTCATCGCTCGTCGAAGAACATCTATGCGCAGATCATCGATGATGTTGCCGGCAAGACGCTTGCTTCCGCATCGACCCTCGACACGGATCTGCGGTCTTCGCTGAAGACCGGCGCTGATACCGCGGCCGCTACGGCTGTCGGCAAGCTCCTCGCAGAGCGTGCATCCAAGGCGGGCGTCAAGGACGTTGTCTTTGACCGTGGCGCCTTCATCTACCACGGCCGCATCAAGGCGCTGGCCGAGGCAGCTCGCGAAGGCGGCCTGAACTTCTAAGGTTCACCGCCCGGGCAGCAACGCTCGGGCGGCATCCGGCTTCGTAATACCCCGGCCGCTTCGATTTCGAAGGAAGTGAAGCGGCCTTCGTCAATCTGCCGATTGCACCCGGAAAAGAAAAAGGAAAAGGACAATGGCACAAGAAAGAAGAGGCTCTCGCGAAGATCGCCAGAGCCGCGAAGAGCGCGACAGCGAATTTGTCGATAAGCTCGTCGCAATCAACCGCGTCGCCAAGGTGGTGAAGGGCGGTCGTCGTTTCGGTTTCGCAGCTCTCGTCGTCGTCGGCGACCAGAAGGGCCGCGTTGGCTTCGGTCATGGCAAGGCGCGCGAAGTGCCGGAAGCTATCCGCAAGGCAACGGAAGCCGCCAAGCGCGACCTGATCTTCGTCCCGCTGCGTGGTGGCCGCACATTGCATCACGACGTCCATGGCCGTCACGGCGCCGGCAAGGTGCTGCTGCGTTCGGCCAAGGCCGGTACCGGTATCATCGCTGGCGGTCCGATGCGCGCCGTCTTTGAAACGCTCGGTGTTCACGACGTCGTCGCCAAGTCGACCGGTTCGTCGAACCCTTACAACATGGTTCGCGCGACGTTCGACGCGCTCAAGAACCAGATGCACCCGAAGGACATCGCGGCACAGCGCGGCATGAAGTACGCCACGCTCCAGGCCCGCCGCGTTTCCGCCGGCGTTGCTTCCGAAGAATAAGGGAGCTGACTGATGGCTAAGAAAGAAGTTGCCAAGAAGACGGTTACCGTCGAGCAGATCGGTAGCCCCATTCGCCGTCCGGCCGTACAGCGTCAGACGCTCATCGGCCTGGGCCTCAACAAGATGCACCGGGTTCGCACGCTGGAAGACACTCCGGCCGTTCGCGGCATGATCCGGGCCGTCCAGCACCTCGTTCGCGTCGTCGACGAGAAGTGAGGGGGATCCAGAAATGAAACTGAATGAAATCAAGGACAACGAAGGCTCGACCAAGAACCGCAAGCGTCTTGGCCGTGGTATCGGTTCCGGCTCCGGCAAGACCGCCGGCCGCGGTGTGAAGGGTCAGAAGGCTCGTTCGGGCGTTGCCATCAACGGCTTCGAAGGCGGTCAGATGCCTATCTACCGTCGGCTGCCGAAGCGCGGCTTCAACAACATCTTCGCTTGGGAGTTCGTTGTCGTGTCGCTCGGCCGCATCCAGGCTGCCGTCGACGCCAAGAAGCTCGACGCTTCGAAGACCGTCGATGCTGCTGCGCTCAAGGCTGCCGGCGTTATCCGCCGCGAGAAGGACGGTGTTCGCGTTCTCTCTGACGGCGAACTGAAGGCCAAGGTCTCGCTCGAAGTTGCCGGCGCGTCCAAGTCGGCGATCGAGAAGATCGAAAAGGCCGGCGGTTCGATCAAGCTGCTTGCAGCAGCCGCAGAATAATGTGACTGATGAACCGCCCGGGGTGCTTCACTCCGGGCGGTTTTGCTCCCATATGTGAGCCTCACGTTCGAGGCGGCGAATCGCTCGCTGTATCGGACATAACGGAAACCACGGTGAGGCATCCGATTGCAGCGACAATCGCCTCGCGTCCGGTTTTCAAGAACGAAGACTTTCTCTTTCCGGAACTGACCGGGTTTTCCCGCTGATTCCGAAATTTGGTACGCGGAGAATCGCATGGCTTCTGCAGCGGAACAGCTTGCCTCGAACCTGAATTTTTCAACTTTCGCAAAGGCGGAGGATCTGAAAAAGCGTCTTTGGTTCACCCTTGGCGCGCTTCTGGTTTATCGCCTTGGCACCTATATCCCGCTGCCCGGCCTCAACCCGGATGCGTTCGCTCAGGCCTTCCAGGGCCAGAGCGGCGGTATCCTTGGCCTCTTCAACATGTTCTCTGGCGGCGCGGTCGAGCGCATGGCGATCTTCGCGCTCGGCATCATGCCCTACATTTCCGCTTCGATCATCGTGCAGCTCATGACTTCGGTCGTGCCGGCGCTCGAGCAGTTGAAGAAGGAAGGCGAGCAGGGCCGCAAGATCATCAACCAGTACACCCGCTATGGCACGGTGCTCCTTGGCGCGATGCAGGCCTACGGCATTTCCATTGGGCTGGAGAGCGGCAACGGCCTGGTCATCGATCCGGGCTGGTTCTTCCGCATTTCCACCGTGATCTCGTTGCTCGGCGGTACGATGTTCCTGATGTGGCTCGGCGAGCAGATCACGTCGCGCGGCATCGGCAACGGCATTTCGCTGATCATTTTCGCCGGCATCGTCGCGCATCTGCCGACGGCACTCGCCGGAACGCTCGAACTCGGCCGAACTGGGGCGCTTTCGACGCCGCTCATTCTCGCCATCATCGTCATGGTCGTGGCGGTGATTGCGCTGATCGTCTTCGTCGAGCGTGCTCAGCGCCGGCTGCTGATCCAGTACCCGAAGCGCCAGGTGGGCAACCGGATGTTCCAGGGCGATACGTCACACCTGCCGCTGAAGCTCAACACCTCTGGCGTCATTCCGGCGATCTTCGCGTCTTCGCTGCTGCTGTTGCCGGCGACGCTGGCTGGCTTCGCCAACACGGCGACACTGCCCGGCTGGGCGACGGCAATCGTCAGCGCGCTCGGTCATGGCCAGCCGCTCTACATGCTGTTCTACGGCGGCATGATCGCCTTCTTCGCCTTCTTCTACACCGCGATCGTGTTCAATCCGAAGGACACTGCGGACAATCTGAAGAAGCACGGCGGCTTTATTCCGGGCATTCGCCCGGGCGAACGGACCGCCGAATACATCGACTTCGTGCTGACGCGCATCACGGTGATCGGCGCCATCTACCTGATCTTCGTGTGCATCCTGCCTGAAATCCTAATCTCGCAGACCGGCGTGCCGTTCTACCTTGGTGGTACGTCGCTTTTGATTGTTGTCAGCGTGACCCTTGATACGGTAGCACAGATCCAGGGTCACCTCATTGCTCAGCAATATGAGGGGCTGATCAAGAAGTCGAAGCTGCGCGGAGGAAAGAGGGGACGATGAGATTGATTTTTTTGGGACCGCCGGGCGCTGGCAAGGGTACACAGGCCAAGCTTCTGACGGAGAGATACGGCATTCCGCAGCTTTCCACAGGTGACATGCTGCGGGCGGCCGTGGCTCAGGCGACCGAAGTGGGCAAGCGGGCGAAGGCCGTCATGGATGCCGGCCAGCTCGTGTCCGACGAGATCGTCAATGAAATCGTCTCTGACCGTATCGATGCGCCGGACTGCGCCAAGGGTTTTATCCTCGACGGCTATCCGCGCACCGTGCCGCAAGCCAAAGCGCTTGACCGGATGCTCGAAAGCAAGGGCTTGAAGCTCGATGCCGTCATCGAGCTGAAAGTCGACGAGGCAGCTCTTGTCCGGCGGATGGAGAATCGCGTAGCGGAAACCGTCGCCGCCGGCGGCACCGTTCGCTCCGACGACAATCCGGAAGCCTTCAAGCGTCGCTTGACGGAATATCGCGAGAAGACGGCGCCATTGTCGGAATACTATGCCGGTACCGGTCAATTGAAGACTGTGGACGGCATGGCGGACGTGGACACCGTAACCGCCGAAATCGAGAAGATTCTGGCCTAGACATTCGTCTTTGCCAAAATGGAACCGCCGGGGGAGTTGACTTTTCCGGCCGATTCCTCCAAAGACAGCGTCAACTCGCGACATGAGAAGCGATCGGCGCGGTCTTCAAAGCAATGAAGTCCGGGTACGGTCGTTTTTGACGTGTCTCGAACCTCAATTAACGTGCGGCTCTTCGAGGTCGCGTAACGAAGCACCTATTGCCGGATGGCAACTGGAACGCAAGGAGAATAGACGTGGCACGTATCGCTGGCGTCAACATCCCGACGGCAAAGCGCGTCGTCATCGCGCTGACCTACATTCACGGGATCGGCCCGAAATTCGCGCAGGAAATCATCGAAAAGGTCGGCATCCCGTCTGATCGTCGCGTACACCAGCTGACGGACGCTGAAGTTCTTCAGATCCGTGAAACGATCGACCGCGATTACCAGGTCGAGGGTGACCTGCGTCGCGAGACTGCGATGAACATCAAGCGCCTGATGGACCTCGGCTGCTACCGTGGCCTTCGCCATCGTCGCGGTCTGCCGGTGCGCGGTCAGCGCACGCACACCAACGCCCGCACCCGCAAGGGTCCGGCAAAGGCGATCGCCGGCAAGAAGAAGTAATTTCCCGAAAAGGGAAGGCGGGAGGCTGGCGTCGTGCGCCGGCCTCCTTTTGCAGTTTGGGAAGGCGCTTCGCCTGACCGTCGCATACCGGGATCGGTATCGCGAATCTCCGTCGGGCCGGCGTGCTGGCTCGGCAAGAAGTGAAGATGCAGGGCAGGGGACGAACAATCCTTTTCCCGGTGGAGCCGCTGGAATTACGGCGGTGCAGAGATCTAAGAAAGGGATCCAATGGCCAAGGAAGCCACCCGCGTTCGCCGCCGCGAGCGCAAGAACATCACGTCTGGCGTCGCACACGTCAATTCGTCGTTCAACAACACGATGATCACCATCACCGACGCGCAGGGCAATGCAATCGCCTGGTCGTCCGCCGGTGCGAAGGGTTTCAAGGGTTCGCGTAAGTCGACCCCGTTTGCCGCTCAGATTGCCGCTGAAGACTGCGCCAAGAAGGCCCAGGAACACGGCATGAAGTCGCTGGAAGTGGAAGTTTGCGGTCCGGGTTCGGGTCGTGAATCGGCACTTCGCGCGCTGCAGGCTGCGGGCTTCATGATCACCTCGATCCGCGATGTGACCCCGATCCCGCACAACGGCTGCCGCCCGCGCAAGAAGCGCCGCGTCTGATCATATGCATTCAACATCCCGGTGAGAGCGTCCAGGCGCTCTCCCGGTCTTCGGGGCTCGGTTGTCACGATTGGATGGTGGCAACGAACGGAAGGCAGAAAACATGATCCAGAAAAATTGGCAGGAATTGATCAAGCCGAACAAGGTGGAGTTCGCCTCCTCCGGCCGCACCAGGGCAACGCTGGTCGCGGAACCGCTTGAACGCGGCTTTGGTCTGACGCTCGGCAACGCGCTTCGCCGCGTGCTCTTGTCGTCGCTGCGCGGTGCTGCCGTCACCGCAGTGCAGATCGACGGCGTGCTGCACGAGTTCTCCTCTATCCCGGGCGTCCGGGAAGACGTGACGGACATCGTGCTCAACATCAAGGAAATCGCCATCAAGATGGATGGCGACGACGCAAAGCGCATGGTCGTGCGCAAGCAGGGCCCGGGCGTTGTAACGGCCGGTGACATCCAGACGGTTGGCGACATCGAAATCCTCAACCCGAACCATGTGATCTGCACGCTCGACGAGGGCGCCGAGATCCGCATGGAGTTCACCGTCAACAACGGCAAGGGCTACGTGCCGGCTGACCGCAACCGCTCGGAAGATGCCCCGATTGGCCTCATCCCGGTCGACAGCCTGTACTCGCCGGTCAAGAAGGTCTCCTACAAGGTGGAAAACACCCGTGAAGGCCAGGTTCTCGACTATGACAAGCTGACGATGTCCATCGAAACGGATGGCTCTGTCACCGGTGAAGATGCGATCGCCTTTGCGGCCCGCATCCTTCAGGACCAACTGTCGGTCTTCGTCAACTTCGACGAGCCGCAGAAGGAAGCAGAGGAAGAGGCAGTCACCGAACTCGCCTTCAACCCGGCGCTTCTCAAGAAGGTCGACGAACTGGAGCTTTCGGTCCGTTCGGCCAACTGCCTGAAGAACGACAACATCGTCTATATCGGCGACCTCATTCAGAAGACCGAAGCAGAAATGCTCCGCACGCCGAATTTTGGTCGCAAGTCGCTCAACGAAATCAAGGAAGTTCTCGCTTCCATGGGCCTGCACCTCGGCATGGAAGTGCCGTCCTGGCCGCCTGAGAACATCGAAGATCTCGCCAAGCGTTACGAAGACCAATACTAACCGTTTTAGACTGCGGGCGGATGCCTGCAAGTGAAGGAGAATAGCCATGCGCCACGGTAAAGCCGGCCGCAAGCTGAATAGAACCGCCAGCCACCGCAAGGCAATGTTTGCCAACATGGCAGCTTCGCTGATCGAACACGAGCAGATCGTGACGACCCTGCCGAAGGCGAAGGAAATCCGTCCGATCGTCGAAAAGCTTGTCACGCTCGGCAAGCGCGGCGACCTGCATGCCCGCCGTCAGGCGATCTCGCAGATCCGCGACGTTGCCGTTGTATCGAAGCTGTTCGACACGATCGCGTCGCGTTATGCCACCCGTAACGGCGGCTACCTGCGCATCATGAAGGCAGGCTTCCGCCACGGCGACAACGCCGCTCTCGCCGTCATCGAGTTCGTTGACCGCGATGTCGATGCCAAGGGCGCGAAGGACCGCGCTCGTGTTGCAGCCGAAGCTGAAGCAGCTGAAGCAGCCTGATCGGCAATCCAAGCGATCAAGAAATTAGAGCGGCCGGGTAATCGTCACCCGGCCGCTTTTTCTGTTGCGGGACGTCCTGAAACTACTTGCTGGCGCCTCCAGCGAAGGAAGCGTGTTCGGATGGTTCGCCAGGCGAGCAGCAGGGCGACGAGGCCGATGTAAAGCATTTGCTCCGGCCCCACGACCTTCACCGCCATGGCGAAATGGAGAGCACCGGCGGCCGCGATCACATAGACCAGCCGATGGAGGCTGTTCCATCGCTGCCCGAGCCGGCGGATCGACCAATTGTTCGACGTGATCGCGAGGGGAACCAGCATTACGAGCGCGGCCATGCCGATGGTTATGAACGGCCGGCGGGCGATATCGGCGATGATCGGCTGGATGCGCAGCGTCTGGTCCAGCACCATATAGGCCAGGAAGTGCATCAGCACGTAGTAGAAGGCGAGCAGGCCGAGGGCGCGGCGGTATCTCAACCAGTTTATCGCGAAGAGGTCGCGGATCGGCGTGATCGTCAGCGTCGCGACGAGGAAGCGAAGCGCCCAAAGGCCAAGAAAGTGCTCAAACTCCTTGACGGCGTTACCGGGCAGTTGTCCGGTTGCGCCAAGGTAGAAAGCCGATATTGCCGGGCAGAAGCCGAGCGCATAGAGCACCCAGACAGAAGGGCCATGGAAGCGTTTCGGCAAAGTGGGGAGGGCAGCCATCGTCAGAAGTTCGCCTTCAGATCCATACCGGCGTAGAGGCTGGCGACCTCGTCTCCATAACCGTTGAAGGGCAGCGTATCGCGTCGGTTGGCGCCGAAGAAGCCGCCTTCGCCAATGCGGGTCTCAGTCGCCTGGCTCCAGCGCGGGTGATCGACGGCCGGGTTCACATTGGCATAGAAGCCGTATTCGTTCGAAGCAGCGAGGTTCCAGGTGCAAGGCGGAGGCGTCTCGGTCAGCGAGATTCGCACGATCGATTTGATTCCCTTGAAGCCGTATTTCCAGGGCACCACCAACCGGATCGGCGCGCCGTTCTGGTTCGGAAGCGTCTTGCCGTAGAGGCCGACCGAAAGGATCGCCAGTGGGTGCCGCGCCTCGTCGAGCCTCAGGCCTTCGCGATAGGGCCATTCCAGCGGCTGGAAATAGCCGGTCTGGCCGGGCATTTCTTCGGGCCGGACGACGGTCTCGAAGGCGACATATTTGGCGCTGCCAAGCGGTTCGACCTTGTCGAGAAGGGCGGCCAGCGGAAAGCCGATCCACGGGATGACCATGGACCAGGCTTCGACACAGCGCATGCGATAGATCCGCTCTTCAAGCGGGAAGGCCAGAAGTTCCTCAAGCCCGAATTCCTTCGGTTTGCCGACCAGGCCGTCGACCTTTACCGTCCAGGGCGAAGGCTTGAAGCTTGCCGAATTGGCGGAGGGATCGCCCTTGCCTGTGCCGAATTCGTAGAAGTTGTTGTAGCTCGTCGCGTCTTCCTCGGACGTCATGGCATCATCAAGCTTATAAGGGCTCGGCGATGCCTTGAGGGCGGCCGCAGCAGCGGCCGTCGCCCCACCCAAAACCAGGCCCCCGACAGCCGTCGCCAGAAATGTTCTTCGATTGAGGAAGAGGCGTTCGGGCGTGATCTCGGACTCTGCGATATGCGGCGGGCGGTAGGCGGCCATGGAACTTCCTCGGTAAGGATCGGCGTTTATGAGCATTCAGATGAGCAAAGTTTCAATCACTGGAAAAGGTGCGGGAAACCACGTTTTCGTGTGTCGTCCGTGAGCGTTAGTCTGTTCAGCCGTTTGCCTTTTTTCTTGCGAAATCCTATCTGATCGTAGCGGCAACGAAAGGGAGAAATGATACATGATCTTTGGCCGTCGAGCGCTGGTGACACTTGTCCTTGCCGTTGCAATGTCCGTCCCTGCGGTCGCGCAGGACGCCAAGGCCGTGCCCGAATCCCGTGCCGAGATGCAGCTTTCCTTCGCGCCATTGGTCAAGCAGACGGCGAATGCCGTGGTAAACGTCTATGCCGAGCGGGTCGTCGAGCGGCGATCGATTTTTTCCGGAGATCCGTTCTTCGAGGAGTTCTTCGGCCAGCGGATGCCGAACAGAAGCGAAAAGCAATCGTCGCTCGGATCCGGCGTGATCGTTGGTCGAAACGGGCTCGTCGTTACCAATAACCACGTTATCGAGGGGGCAGACGACATCAAGGTCGCGCTCGCTGACGGTCGCGAGCTCCCCTGCAAGATCATGCTCAAGGACGACCGCGTTGATCTTGCCGTCCTGAAGATCCAGTCGGACGGGCCATTCGAGATCATTCCGATCGGCGATTCCGACGCTGTCGAGGTGGGTGATCTGGTGCTGGCGATGGGCAATCCCTTTGGCGTCGGCCAAACGGTGACGAGCGGCATCGTATCGGCGCTCGCCCGCAACCAGATTACCTCCGGGGATTTCGGCTTTTTCATCCAGACCGACGCCGCGATCAATCCCGGCAATTCCGGCGGTGGCCTGATCGACATGAAGGGCCAACTGATCGGCATCAATACCGCGATCTTTTCGAGAGGCGGCGGCTCCAACGGCGTTGGCTTCGCGATTCCCGCCAATCTGGTCAAGGCCTTTGTCGCCTCCGCGGAGGGCGGCGGCGGCTCGTTCGTCCGTCCGTTCATCGGCGCCACCTTTGAACCGGTCACGTCTGAGGTGGCGGAGGCGCTCGGTCTGGATCGGGCGCGTGGCGCGCTGGTGACGGCCGTCGCTGCCGACGGCCCGGCCGCGGCCGCCGGTATCAAGCCGGGGCAGGTTGTTACCGCGGTCAATGGCATTGCCGTCGAGCATCCGGACGCGCTCGGCTATCGTCTGACGACCGTTGGGGTTGGTCATGAAGCGCGTGTGACGATTTCCGAAAACGGAAAGACGCATGACGTCGTCCTCAAGCTCGAGCAGGCACCGGAGACTTCGCCGCGCGACGAGCGTCTGATCGAGGGGCGCAATCCGTTTGCCGGTGCTGTCGTGGCAAATCTCTCCCCGCGGCTGGCCGAAGAGTTGCGTATGCCGACATCGTTACGAGGTGTCGTCGTGACCGAGATCAACCGAGGCTCGCCCGCAGCCCGCATCGGCCTTGAGCCGAAGGACATTGTGCGGTCGGTCAATGGAACGGAAATCGATACGTCGAAGACGCTGGAGAGCGTCACGGCCGAGGACGCATCCCTGTGGCGAGTCGAGATCGAGCGGGACGGCCAGATCATCAGACAGTTTTTCAAATGAGCGATTTGTTTTCACCCACCGAACCACCGGAAATGGCATCGGCGAGGCCACTCGCCGACAGGCTGCGGCCGCGCACGCTTGCCGAAGTCACCGGGCAGGAGCATTTGACCGGCGAAGATGGTGCTCTTACCCGGATGATAGCGTCCGGTTCGTTGGGTTCGATGATCTTCTGGGGGCCGCCGGGGACGGGCAAGACGACCGTGGCGCGCCTGCTGTCCGGGGAGGCCGGCCTCGCCTTCGAGCAGATCTCAGCGATCTTCTCCGGCGTCGCGGACCTCAAGAAAGTGTTCGATTCTGCGCGTGCCAGACGGATGTCAGGCCGCCAGACGCTACTGTTCGTCGACGAGATCCATCGTTTCAATCGCGCCCAGCAGGATAGTTTCCTGCCGGTGATGGAAGACGGAACGGTGATCCTGGTCGGTGCGACGACCGAGAACCCGTCTTTCGAGCTCAACGCCGCACTCCTGTCACGCGCGCGTGTCCTGACCTTCAAGCCGCATGACGAGGCGAGCCTGGAGGAGCTCCTACGACGCGCCGAGGAGGCAGAGGGCAAGCCTCTACCGCTCGACGAGGATGCCCGCGCCAGTCTGCTGCGCATGGCGGACGGCGACGGGCGTGCCGCGCTGACGCTCGCCGAAGAAGTCTGGCGCGCGGCGCGCCGGGATGAAATCTTCGATGCCAATGCCCTGCAGAACATCGTCCAGCGCCGCGCGCCCGTGTACGACAAGGGGCAGGATGGGCACTACAATTTGATCTCGGCGCTTCATAAGTCCGTTCGTGGCTCCGATCCCGATGCCGCACTCTATTATCTCTGTCGCATGTTCGATGCCGGGGAGGACCCGCTTTATATCGGCAGGCGGCTGGTCCGCATGGCCGTCGAGGACATCGGTCTTGCCGATCCCCAGGCATTGGTGATCTGCAACGCCGCCAAGGATGCCTATGACTATCTCGGCTCGCCGGAAGGCGAGCTTGCGCTGGCCGAAGCCTGTGTCTACATCGCAACGGCGCCGAAGTCGAACGCGGTCTACACGGCCTACAAGTCGGCGATGCGGGCGGCGAAGGAAAACGGCTCGTTGCTGCCGCCGAAACATATTCTGAACGCTCCGACAAAGCTCATGAAGGGCGAGGGTTACGGCGAGGGATATCGTTACGATCACGATGAGCCGGACGCATTTTCGGGGCAGGATTATTTTCCGGAGAAGATGGGCCGAAAGACCTTCTACGATCCACCAGAGCGCGGCTTCGAACGCGAGCTGCGCAAGCGGCTTGAATGGTGGGCGAAACTTCGGCGCGAGCGAAACTCTTGAGGAGGGATTTGTCTCCTGCGCAAGGCAGGCTTTCCGGGAAGCGCCTTGCTACCAGCAGGCTTGCGTGGCATAGACAGCGTATTGCAGACGGCTGCACGGGATCGATCTTGTTGTCCCGAACATCCGCGGGGACGGCCTCGCTCCAGAACAGGAGTCTGAAATGGCCTGGATCACCCTTCTGCTTGCCGGCCTTCTCGAAATTGGCTGGGCGATCGGTCTCAAATATACGGATGGTTTTACGCGGTTCACACCGACGGTGCTGACGGTCGGATCGATGATTCTGAGCGTCGTGCTTCTTGGTATTGCTGTTCGTTCGCTGCCGCTCGGCACGGCCTATGCCGTATGGACCGGTATTGGCACTGTCGGCACCGTCGTGCTCGGCATTTTCCTGTTTGCCGAGCCGGCGACGTTCATTCGCCTCGGCTGCATCGGCCTGATTGTTGCCGGCATCGCCGGTCTCAAGCTTTTCGCCTAACCAAGCGTGAATTACCTGTCGTTAGGGCAGGTAAATCCTTGGTCGACGCTATTTCAAGGCGTCGAGCGCCGTTGCGGCCGCCTGCATTTCCTGCCGCCGGTTTTCCCGGCGCTGGAAGGCTTCCTCATCGGTTCCCCAATGTTCGATCTGCCAGTCCTCGTCGACATGAGCGGCACTCCAGGCTTCCTCTGCCGTTAGCCGTCCCATGGCGAAGGCGAGCGCGAGCAGCGCGGATCCGGTGAGTGTCGTCAACGTGTGCAAGCAGGTAAGTCCGAGCGGCGTCGCGAAAGCGCGCAGACCCTCGGCATAGGCCGAGATTGCTTCTCGGGGCTGCTCCTGGTGGATCACGCCTTCGATCAGAATGAAACGGGCGCCGAGCGACTGGGCGGCCCAGTCGAGGATCGGGTTCCAGAGCTCGTTCTGGCGTGCGACCAGACCCTCGGGACTGTCGGCACGATAGCAAAGGAGGTCACTGCCGGCGAAACGCAGGATATCCTCGAACACTGCGCGGTGATCGAGCGCCACGCCATCGATGGCGGTGTTGACAATGCGCGTGATCGGCATGGCCGCCGGATCGATGACCTCGGACTGTGCATCCCACTCGGCCGCCAGCAGGTCTGCAAGCTTGCGGGTCGGAACCGCAAGCGGATGTTTTGCCGGCGTGCGTACCCTACGGCCGTCAAGCAGCACGGTCTGACCGCCGTCGTCCGCAGTATCGATGCTTACTTCCTTGTAGAAGCGCTTCGCCAGCGGCTTTTGCATCTGGATTTGTGCACGCCGTACGGGATCTTCATGGCTCAACGCGCCGCTCAATTCATCGCGTATATCAGGCATGGTTGCGCTCCATCCATTCGATTATGTCTCCCGGCACGTGGGCCACGTGGTCGGCGCCGGCTTCGATCAGGGCCGGCACGCTTGCGTAACCCCAGGCAACCCCGAGTGCATGCGCGCCCGCCGCCTTCGCCATCTGCATATCGTAGATGGCGTCGCCGACGACGATCGTGTCCTTCGCGTCAACGCCCGCCTCCGCACAGCATTCCATGACCATGGCCGGGTGCGGTTTGGACGGGCAATCGTCGGCGGTCCGGGAAACGAAGAAGATCTTGTCGAAGCCATGGGTAGCCGAGATATGGGTGAGGCCCCGCCGCGATTTTCCGGTAACGGCGCCGATCAGCAATTCATCGCGCGCGGCGAGCGTCTGCAACATCTCGGCAATGCCGGGAAACAGTGCTTCCTGAAAGCCCGCTTCAGCCCGCACCGAAGCGAAGATCTCCTTGTAATGTGCCGTCATTGTGACCGCATGACCGTCGACATGTTCACGGCGCAACAGGCGGGCGATCGCGATGTCGAGCGTCAAGCCGATGATCGCCTTGGTCGCCTCGGTCGTCGGGCGGGGATGGTCGAAGGCCTCAAAAGTGCGGGCCATTACTTCATGGATCAGCCCGACGCTGTCGACCAGCGTCCCGTCGCAGTCAAATAGGGCGAGTTTCATCAGCCTTCCTCGTCGGCGGCGTTCTCGTCGAAGCCGAGCAGGTTCCAACTCTGCACCATATGAGGGGGCAGGGGGGCCGTGACTTTCAGTCGACCGCCGTTCGGATGCGGAATATCGATATGACGGGCGTGCAAATGCAGCCGATTCTGGATGCCGCCGGGGAAGGTCCAGTTGATGTCCGCCTCGAAGTATTTCGGATCGCCGATGATCGGGTGGCCGATGTGGGCGGCGTGGACGCGGAGTTGGTGCGTGCGGCCGGTGTAGGGCTCCATTTCGAGCCAGGCAAGATTCTGTCCAGCCTGCTCGACGATGCGATAGTAGGAAATCGCGTGGTCCGCGCCCTCGTCGCCGTGTTTGGCGATCCGCATGCGGTCGCCGTCCGGCGTTTGTTCCTTGACGAGCCAGGTGGAAATGCGGTCCTCGCGCTTGCGCGGCACGCCCTTGACCAGGGCCCAATAGGTCTTCTTGGTGTCGCGCTCACGAAAGGCGGCGGTCAGTTGCTGTGCAGCCCCGCGCGTACGGGCAACGACGAGGACGCCCGACGTGTCACGGTCGAGACGGTGCACCAGTCGCGGTTTTTCACCCTTCTGGTTCGTCCACGCTTCGAGCATCTTGTCGATATGGCGGCTGACGCCGGAACCGCCTTGCACCGCAAGGCCGGCGGGCTTGTTGAGCACGATCACCTTGGCGTCTTCGTGGAGCACCATGCGTGACAGCAGTTCGCCATCAGGCGAATGGCGCAGGTCCCGACCGCCGATCGGGCCCGTCTTCGTGTCCTTGGCATCGACGCCCAGAGGCGGAATGCGGATCGTCTGGCCCGGCTGCACACGCGTATCCGATTTTGCGCGGGCGCCATCGACGCGGATCTGGCCGGAACGCAGCAACTTCTGCAGCGGTCCGAATCCGAGTCCGGGAAAATGCACCTTGAACCAGCGGTCGAGGCGCATTCCCGCCTCGTCGCCGTCCACTTGCCTGTGTTCTATGCCTGCCATCTGCAAAATCCTGTTCTTCTACAGCGCCGCGCGTCTTATCAGACGCGCAAAGGACGCTGTAGCACTTTGAATTGCTGGCTTTAGACCATTGCGCGCATCAGGGCCAGTCCGGCGAAGACCGCAAGAATGGAAAGAACGACGCTTGCCAGAATGTAGGCGATACCGAGCGCCGGCTGGCCGTGCTCCAGCAGTGTTATCGCGTCCAGCGAAAAGGCGGAGAATGTGGTGTAGCCCCCAAGCACGCCCGTGATCAGGAAAACGCGCATTTCCGGAGACGCCCCCATCTTGTGCATGATCAACTCCGCCAGGAAACCGATCAGGAACGAGCCGCTGACATTGACCGACAAGGTGCCCCAGGGAAAGGCGGGGCCGAGCCGATGGAGCGCCCAGAGGCCGACGAGATAACGTAGCACGGAGCCCAGCGCGCCACCGGCGCCGACGAGCAGGATATGGAACATGAAGCCGATTTCCGTTGGGGCTGAAACGAAAATGATGATGCGAGACGAGGGCGCTTCGCGACAGGTGCAAAACCATTCGTTAAGCGGCGCTCGCTAGCATTGTGAGAAAAGTCTTATGTAAGTTTCCGGTCCGGGTGGCGATGATAAAACGAGCATTGAACTATACGCATTACGACCTCAAGGAACAAAGGGCCGGCACGACGATCGAAGTGACGCTGTCCGCCGTCGCCAACGTCCGGCTGATGACCGCCGACAACTTCACCCGATACAGGGAGACATTGAAGCATCAGTTTCTTGGCGGCGTGGCGCGAAAATCGCCGTTTCGCATGATGATCCCAGACACCGCCCATTGGCATCTCGTCATCGACATGGAAGGTCACCACGGGCTTGCTCGGTCGAGCGTCCGCTTGGTCGATACGGCTGGCCAGCCACGCTTCCAATCCATGCCGTGACTACAGCGCTGCGCGTCTTTCAGCCGAGCCGCTCGGCATGCCACTTCAGATGATCGTCCATGAAGGTCGATATGAAGTAGTAGGAATGGTCGTAACGCTCATGCATCCGGAGCGTCAGCCCGATGCCGGTTCCCTTTGCCGCCTCCTCGAACAGCCAGGGGCGCAAGCCATTCTCAAGAAATCCGTCCGCCTTGCCCTGGTCGATCAGGAACTCCGGGAAGCGTGCCCCGTCCCTGACCAACGCACAGGCATCATACTGGCGCCAGTTGGATTTGTCTGGGCCGAGGTATTTTTCGAAGGCGCCGACTGACCAGTCGGCCGTCGACGGCTCCACGATCGGCGCAAAGGCCGAGCAGCTCTTGAACCGCTCCGGGTTCTTGAGAGCAATCGTCATCGCTCCATGCCCGCCCATCGAATGGCCGAAGATGCCCTGGCGGCTCATATCCATGCGGAAATGCTGGCTGGCGAAGGCGGGTAGCTCCTCGGTGATGTACGTGTACATCTGATAATGTTCGGCCCAGGGCGTTTCCGTTGCGTCGAGATAGAAGCCGGCGCCCTTGCCCATTTGCCAATTGGTCAGTTCGTCCGGCACGTCGCTGCCACGTGGGCTTGTATCCGGGCAGACGATGATGAGGCCGAGCTCCGAGGCCATGCGGCGGTATTCTCCCTTTTCCATCACGTTCGCGTGGGTGCAGGTGAGGCCGGACAGGTACCATAGAACAGGGCGCGGCTCGCTGATCGCCTGTGGCGGCACATAGACGGCAAAGGTCATTTCGCCCTTACAGGCAGCCGAATCATGGGAGAAGACGCCCTGCATGCCGCCAAAGGCTGTGTTTTGCGAGATAACTTTCATGAGAGTCTCCTTGAAATGGATCAGGCGTCAGCCAGCCAACTGGACGGCTGCATTGACGGCCGCTGCGACCAGCACGGTGTTGAAGAAGAAGGAAACGACGGCATGCGCCAGATTGATCCGACGCATCGCCGTTGTGGTGATCGCCACATCCGATGTCTGTGCAGTCATGCCGATGACGAAGGCAAAATAGAGAAAGTCATAACCGCAGGGCATGTCCGTTTCCGGAAACATCAGTCCACGTGCTGGTTGCATCGGCTGGCGGCTTTCATCGGCCAACCAATAGACGTGCGCGTAATGCATTGCCGCCATGGTGTGGATCGTCGCCCAGCCGAGTCCCACCGAAGCAAAGGCGAGGGGCAGTTCGAAGGCAGTGCCCTGATCCTGTCGATTGAGCGCAAGGAAAAGCGATAGCAGCGAGACGGCAGCCGCAGCAAGCGTGACGAGGAAAATCACCACTTCCGGTTCGTCGGTGCTATGCGCGTGATGTTCGAGATAGGTGCCGGTCAAGCGCCTGAGCCGCACGACCGCCTTCATGAGATAAACACAGAAGAAAGTGATCGCCGCGATTTCCACGGAGAAACGTGGAGCGGCCACCAGCGAGACCGGCAGGCTTACCAAGGCGCAACAAAGCGCAGTGTAGAATGGCCAATGTCGCAGCCGTGTCGTCCGTGTCATAGAGCAGCCCCTATGGATCCTCGCGCGCTCATCTTTTGGCTTGACGGCAAAGCCGGTCAAGCGTGACCAGGAAGGCTGAGCGATCCTTTGGTGTGAAGGCTGCATTATAGCCTTTGCTTTCGCCGGTTTCCCTTAAGTGTGCGCCGAGGTCGCGCATGGCCGAGGCCATGCCGATGTTGCTCTTGTCGAAGAGCCGGCCGGTCGGTCCGGTGACGAGAGCACCAGCGGCAACGCAGCGTGCGGCGAGCGGGACGTCCGCCGTAACCACGATGTCGCCTTCTCCTGCGCGTTCGGCAATCCAATTGTCGGCCGCGTCGAAGCCTGCCGAAACGATGACGTTGTGCACCATCGGGTCTCGCGACGGGCGCAGGCCGGAATTGGCGACGAACGTCACCTCGAAGCCGTGGCGCTCCGCTACCTTCAGGATTTCCGCCTTCACAGGACAGGCGTCGGCATCGACGAAGATCATCTCGTACACATCTCCTAACAGTCAAAAAGCACCGGAATTCAATCGATTCCGGTGCTTTTTTGATCAAGGCCGGCGGCTCAGTAGATCACGACGCTCCTGATGCTTTCGCCGGAATGCATCAGCTCAAAACCCTTGTTGATGTCGTCGAGCGGCAGCGTGTGGGTGATCATCGGGTCGATTGCGATCTTGCCCTCCATGTACCAGTCGACGATCTTCGGTACGTCGGTGCGCCCGCGCGCGCCGCCGAAGGCGGTGCCCATCCAGGTGCGGCCGGTGACCAGCTGGAACGGCCGGGTGGCTATCTCCTGGCCGGCGCCG
>NZ_JASKLS010000007.1 GCF_030124375.1 Sinorhizobium sp. 6-70 | reverse complement strand
AGAGCGAAGGTCATCGTCGCCAGCAGCGCCGCCGCCCTCGTCAGTGATCGGGCTTATAGACCCACCACCTCCGACACGTCAACATCCATTTTCAAAAAATCGTCAAAAAAAGATAAGATGCTGAAATCGTTGATTGATTTCTTGTTGACGGGAAAATCACCGTCGAAGCTCTATCAATGCGTGCGGAAAAGGTTGACCACTTGGTAAAATCTCAGCCGGCGGGCCTCCCTCTCGCTAGATGGCGTCTTCCTCGCTTCCGAACGCGCATTTCGGCAGCCGTCAAACACTGTTAGTGTCGCTCGGATTTTTGCACAGGGAGGTATCGAAATGCTGGTACTGGATGCGACGCAGACGCGCGCGGCTCTACCATGGGACGGGCTTATCAAGGCGCTCGGCGACATGTTCGCCAAAGGATGCGTCATGCCCGTGCGCCATCATCACGATGTCGCGGTTCCGGGTGAGGCGGACGCAACGCTGCTTCTGATGCCCGCGTGGCAGCCAGGCGCCTATGTCGGCGTCAAGATGGTTTCGGTGTTCCCCGGCAACCAGACGCGCGGACTTCCCGCCATTCATGGCAGCTATCTTCTTTCTTCCGGCAGGACCGGCGAATTGCTGGCGATCGTCGATGGCGGCGAACTGACTGCCCGGCGTACCGCCGCCGCTTCGGCACTCGCCGCCCGCTATCTCGCCCACAAGGATGCAAGCCGGATGCTGATGGTCGGCACCGGCCGGCTGTCGACGAATGTCATCGAGGCGCACGCATCCGTTCGCCCGATCCGCAATGTGACGATCTGGGGCCGCGATCCAAGAAAGGCCGAAGCGACGGCCAAGGAGCTCAGCCTCAAGGATATCGCGGTGACGATCGCGACCGATCTCGAGGCGGCGGCGCGCGAGGCGGACATCATTTCCTGCGCTACCCTTTCCTCGGAACCGCTGATCCGCGGCGATTGGCTGAAACCGGGCGCGCATCTCGACCTGATCGGCGCCTTCAAGCCGACCATGCGCGAATCGGACGACCGCGCCGCCGAGCGCTCCAGCATCTTCGTCGACACGCGCGAAGGCGCACTCAGCGAAGGCGGTGATATCGTCCAGGCGATCCGCTCAGGCGTGATCACCGAGGATGCGATCTGCGCCGATCTCTTCGACCTTGCCCGCGGCGCGCATCCCGGCCGCACGAAAGCCGAGGAAATCACGCTGTTCAAGTCAGTCGGCGCCGCATTGGAAGATCTGGCCGGCGCAGTGCTGGCCTTCGAAGCGCAGCGAGACAACAGCTGATCGACGCAGGCGATCATGCCGTTCCGTGTCCGGCATCCGGGGACAGGTTTCACCGAATCGTGAGAGGGGCGGCCGCTGGCGCGCATTGACGCGAGCGGCACGCGGCCTACGCTCGCACGACAGCTGTAGCACTTTGAAATGCTGCATGTTTTTATCCCTAAATCGGCTAGGATTTAAGGAAACATGCAGAAGTGGAGACGGAGCGGCGCATGATCCGGCGGGCAAGACAGTTCATCACGGCCGCAATCCTGGCGCTCGCTCTCGCGGGCCAAGCGGCCGCGCTCGACGTCAACGACTGGAATTCGGTCGTCGCGGAAGCCAAGGGCCAGACTGTCTATTTCAACGCCTGGGGCGGAGCGGAAAACGTCAACGCCTACATCAGATGGGCCGGTAACGAAATGAAGGCGCGTTATGGCGTCACCGTCGTCCATGTGAAGCTCGACGACACGGCAAAGGCGGTCGCGACGGTCGTCGCCGAAAAATCCGCCGGAAAAGACCAGGACGGCGCTGTCGATCTCGTCTGGATCAACGGCGAAAACTTTGCCGCGATGAAACGCGAAGGCCTGCTCTTCTCTCCCGATTGGGCGACGAAACTGCCGAACTGGATCTATGTCGATCACGAGACCAAACCGACAGTTCTCAGCGATTTCACGACAGCGACCGAGGGACTGGAAAGCCCGTGGGGTGGCGCCAAGCTCGTTTTCTTCCACGATTCGGCGCGAACCCCGAGCGCCAAGCTGCCCGATTCGGCCGCGGATCTGCTCAAATGGGCCGAAGCCAATCCCGGCCGTTTCTCCTATCCGCAGCCGCCGGACTTCACCGGCTCGTCGTTCCTCAAACAGGTACTGACCGAGCTGATCCCCGACAAATCCAAGCTGCAAAAGCCCGTCGACGAAGCGACCTTTGCCGCGGATGCAGCGCCGCTCTTTACCTATCTCGACAAGCTCACGCCGCTGCTCTGGCGCGAGGGCAAGGCGTATCCGCAGAACTACCCCGACATGAAGCAGAAGTTCGCCGATGGCGAGCTCGACATCATTTTCGCCTTCAATCCGGCGGAAGCGTCGGCGGCGATCGCCAATGGAGAGCTGCCGGACAGCGTGCGTTCCTTCGTCTTTTCGGGCGGCACACTCGGCAACACGCATTTCGTCGCGATTCCCTACAATGCATCGGCGAAGGCGGGGGCGCTGCTCTTCGCCAATTTCCTGCTCTCGCCCGAGGCGCAGTTGCACAAGCAGGACCCGAAAATCTGGGGCGATCCGACCGTCCTGTCGCTGGCAAAGCTGCCGGCCGCAGAGCGACAAGCCTTCGAAGCACTCGATCTCGGCGTCGCGACGCTCGGCCCCGACCAACTTGGACCTGCGCTCGACGAGCCGCATCCGGACTGGATGACGCGAATCGAAGCAGAGTGGACCCGGCGATATGGGGCAGCGAACTAAAGACCGAGGGATCACCTACTCGCCCAGCGGCAACGGCCTCCTTGTCATCATCCTTGGACTGCCGGTCCTAGCGGGGGTCGCCGGAACGATCCTGCCGGCATTCGGCTACCTGCCCGCTCTCGGCGGTCTTCATCCGACGACGGCACATCTCGCCGAGCTTGCCGGCCAGCCCCACATCCTTCGATCCGTCCTCGTCGCCCTGGCGGCGGGCCTGATCACCACCTTTGCGGCGCTTGCAATTGTCGGAACCTTCATTGCCGGCTTTGCGGGGATGCCGGTTTTTGCGCGGGTCCACCATCTGGTTTCGCCGCTGCTTGCGGTACCGCATGCCGCCGCCGCCTTCGCGCTCGCCTTTCTCATCGCGCCTTCCGGCCTGCTTCTCCGGCTGATCTCGCCGGAGCTGACCGGCTTCACGCGGCCGCCGGACTGGCTTCTGCCCAACGACCCCTTTGCGCTTTCGATGATCGCTGGGCTCGTCACCAAGGAGGTCCCCTTTCTCTTCCTGGTGACGCTCGCGGCCTTGCCGCAAATTCCGCTGCGCAGGGCCGGGCAGATGACGGCAGCGCTTGGCTACGGACGTGTGTCCGGCTTTCTGATCAGCCTCTGGCCGACGCTCTACAGCCAGATCCGGCTGCCGGTGTTCGCGGTGCTCGTTTATTCGGTCTCCGTCGTCGATGTCGCGATGATCCTCGGTCCGCAACTGCCGGCGACACTGCCTGTGCGCATCGCCCATTGGGCCGCCGATCACGACCTCAAGATGCGGTTCCTTGCCTCGGCAGGAGCGTTGCTGCAACTCTTCGTCGTCTTTGCGGCGATCGGAATCTGGCTCGCGCTCGAACGGATCGGAAAGTTCGGACTGACCTTCATGACGCTTGCAGGGACGCGGCTCCGGAAGGACCAGCTGCTTCGCGCAACGTCAGGATTGGCCATGGCCGGCTGTGCCGTCATCATATTTTCGGGACTGGGCGCCCTCTTCATCTGGTCCGTCGCCGGTCTCTGGCCGTTTCCGAAAGCACTGCCGGGAGCGATTACGGCCAAGATCTGGCTGCGCGTGCTGCCGCAGATCACCGAGCCGCTTCTGACGACCGTGGGGCTCGCCCTCTCCGCCTCGGCGCTGGCATTGGTCATCGCGGTTTCATTGCTTCATCGAGACGGTCGGGGCGGCAATGGCGCAACCTACAAGCTTCTCTATCTGCCGCTCATCGTGCCCGAGATCAGCTTCGTCTTCGGTTTGCAGATCCTGGCGATCTCGATCGGCTTCACGCCCGCGTTTTCAAGCGTGCTCGCAGTCCATCTGCTGTTTGTCTTGCCCTATGTCCTCCTGTCGCTGTCGGCACCGTGGCGCGAACTCGACCCACGCTTCGAGCGGATAGCCGCCGGGCTCGGGAAATCGCCGCTGCGGGTGCTCCTGACGATCCGGCTGCCGCTTCTGTTTCGAGCCTGCCTCACCGCCCTTACCGTCGGGTTTTCGGTGTCGGTAAGCCTTTACCTTCCGACAGTGCTGGTCGGGGCCGGCCGGCTAAGCACCGTCACCACCGAGGCGGTCGCTCTTTCGGCGGGTGGCGACCGGCGCGTCATCGGCGTCTATGCGCTCGTCCAGGCGGCTCTCCCCTTTCTCGCATTTCTCGTTGCGTCGCTTGGCCCTCAATTGCTATTCCGCAGCCGTCGCGCAATGAGGATGTGAATGCAGGCGGTTGACGACCCGATGCCGCTTATGCTGGCGGATGTGACGATTGGGCTCGCGGAGCGAACGCTGCTGTCCGTATCGGCGACGGTAATGCCCGGCGAGGTTCTGACCTTGATGGGCCCGTCCGGCTCCGGCAAGTCGACGCTGCTCGCCTTTGCCGGCGGGTTTCTCGATCCGGCCTTCCGCGTCACCGGTCGAATTCTGATCGGGGACAGAGACCTGACCGATGTCCCGGCAAACGAACGCCGCGCCGGCATCCTGTTTCAGGATCCCCTGCTTTTCCCCCATCTCTCGGTCGGCGGCAACATCGTGTTCGCGATACCGCAGGCGGTAAAAGGACATAGGATGAGACGACAGATCGCCGAGCAGGCACTCGAACAGGTCGGGCTCGCCGGCTTCTTCAATCGCGATCCGGAAACGCTTTCCGGCGGCCAGAAGGCACGCGTGGCGCTGCAGCGGACGCTCGTGTCGGCGCCGCATTACCTCCTGCTGGACGAACCTTTTTCGAAACTCGATGCGGCACTCAGGCAGCAGACCCGCGCGCTGGTCTTCTCCAAAGCGAAAGCTGCGGGCGTGCCGATTATCCTCGTTACCCATGACGGCGCTGACGCGGAGGCGGCCGGCGGCAGAGTGATCGAGGTCGGGAGCGAGGCAGAGACCTGATGCGCGATCTTCCGCCACTGCCGGTTCGTGACATTCTGCCCCGTATGGGCGAAGCGCTCAAAAAGGCGGCGTCCGTCGTGCTCTCGGCGCCGCCCGGCGCCGGCAAGACGACGCTTGTGCCGCTCTTCCTTCTGGATCAGCCCTGGCTCAAGGGCGGCAAGGTGATCCTGCTGGAGCCGCGCAGGCTCGCCGCTCGTGCGGCCGCGGGACGGATGGCCGAACTGCTCGAAGAAAAGGTCGGCGAGACCGTCGGCTATCGCATGCGGCTCGACAACAGGATATCGGCGCGGACCCGGATCGAGGTGGTGACCGAAGGCGTCTTCAGCCGGATGATCCTCGACGATCCGGAACTCTCCGGCATTTCTGCCGTGCTCTTCGATGAATTCCACGAGCGCTCGCTCGACGCCGATTTCGGCCTGGCGTTGGCGCTCGACGTGCAATCGGCCTTGCGCGACGACCTGAAGATCGTCGTCATGTCGGCAACGCTCGACGTCGGGCGGGTCGCCAAGCTGCTCGGCGATGCTCCGGTCATCGAAAGCCAGGGCCGCAGCTTTCCGATCGATATTCGCTACGAGGACAGGAGCGCTGGCGAGAGCGCCGAGGACGCGGTTACGCGTGCCATCGTGGACGCGCACCGATCCGCAGCGGGCTCGATCCTCGCCTTCCTCCCGGGGCAGGCGGAAATCACCCGCACCGCTGAGCGTCTCGCCAGGCGGTTCGACGAGACGACTGCGATCGTGCCGCTCTACGGCAATCTGAGCCAGAAGGAGCAGGACGCGGCGATACGACCGGCACCTGCCGGCACGCGCAAGGTCGTGCTTGCGACGTCGATCGCCGAAACGTCGATCACCATCGACGGCGTGCGGATTGTCGTCGACAGCGGTCTGCAACGGCTGCCGGTGTTCGAAGCCTCGACAGGGATCACGCGGCTTGAGACCGTGCGCGTATCACGGGCTTCCGCCGACCAGCGCGCCGGGCGCGCCGGACGAACGGAGCCAGGAATCGCGATACGCCTGTGGCACCCAGGCCAGACCGCAGCCCTTGCGGCCTTCACGCCGCCGCAGATCCTTGCGAGCGATCTTTCGGGTCTTCTGCTCGATCTCGCCCATTGGGGCGTCGCCGATCCATCGTCGCTCGCCTTCATCGACCCGCCGCCGGAGACGACGTTGCGCGAGGCGCGCAGCCTGCTGATCGAGCTTGGAGCGCTCGATGACAACGGCGCACTGACGCCGCGCGGGCGCCGGATTCGCGATCTCGCATTGCCCGTCCGGCTGGCGGCAATGGCAGTCTCGGCGGCCGAAGAGGGCGAGGCACAGGAAGCCTGCCTGCTGGCGGTGATGCTGACCGAGCAGGGCCTTGGCGGCAACAGTCTCGATCTCGAGGAGCGCCTGCGCCGGTTCCGGGCGGACCGCGGCGATCGTGCGGACGCCGCACGGGGTCTGGCAAGACGCATGGCGGCCGACCTAAAGGCACAGAAGAGCAATGGCGAAAGCGCGCTGCCGGGTCCATTGCTGATGCATGCCTTTCCCGACCGGATCGCACTCCAGCGTGGCGGCCGCGGGCGCTTCGTCATGGCGAACGGACGCGGCGCCGAGGTGTCGGAGACCGAGCGACTTGCCGCGGCGGGGATGCTGGTCATCGCCGACCTGACCGGAAGAGCGGGCGCGCAGCGCGTATTGGCAGCCGCAGAAATCACCAGGGCAGACGTCGAGGCACATATGCCGGAGGCAATCCGGCGCGAGGAGCAGATCTTCTTCGATCGGGCGAGCCGCCAGGCGCGCGCGCGCCGCGTCACCCGGCTCGGCGCCATCATCTTCGAGGAAACGCCGCTTTCGCGCCCGGGCGGTGAAGCGGCCGCACGCGCGCTCGCCGACGGCGTTCGGCAATTGGGGCTTGCAGTCCTGCCTTTCTCGAAGGAAGCGGCGCAATTGCGCGACCGTATCGGCTTTCTCCACAGATCAATCGGCGAACCCTGGCCGGACGTCTCGGATCAGGCATTGCTGTCGCGCCTCGACGACTGGTTCGTGCCGTTTCAGCATGGCGCCGGCAGTATCGACGGGATCAAGGCCCATGACCTCGCCGAAGGTCTGCTTTCGCTCGTTCCCTACGATCTTCAGCGCGATCTTGGTAAGCTCGCGCCGACGCACTTCGAAGCGCCGACGGGACACCGCCATCCCATCCATTACGATGGCGACGAGCCCTTGCTTTCTATCCGCGTACAGGAGCTTTTCGGCCTTAAGGTGCATCCGGCGATCGGTAACGGCCGGCTGCCGCTGCTCCTGGAGCTGATCTCGCCCGGCCACCGCCCGATCCAGACGACACGCGACCTGCCGGGCTTCTGGGCCGGTTCGTGGCGGGACGCAAGAGCCGACATGCGCGGGCGCTATCCGAAGCATCCCTGGCCGGAGGACCCGGCGAACGCGATGCCAACGACACGCGCCAAGCCGCGTGGTACATGAATCCACGGTATAATTCCGCGATCGGACAGCTTTGGGGCATTATATGAACACTGCGATCTCGGCGGACGCAGCGGTGAAGCGGGAAGCGGCAGCATGGCAGCAGCAATGGCACTCGATTACAATGACATGAACAGCAATCGCAGCCTCAGACTACAGACGCTCGTTCGGCTGCGCTGGCTGGCCGTGGGCGGCCAGTCGCTCGCGGTCATCATTACAGCGTTGTGGCTGCAGTTTCCCTTGCCGCTCGCTCCGTCTTCGGCGCTGATTGCAAGCCTGGCGCTGTTGAATACCTTTCTCACGATCCGCTTTCCGCCGACGCACCGATTGACGCCGCCGGCCGCCTTCGCGCTGCTCGGCCTCGATCTCGCCCAGTTGACCGCACTGCTCTTCATCACCGGGGGCCTCGCCAATCCCTTCGCACCGCTGCTGTGCGTGCCGGTGATCATTTCCTCGGCCTCGCAGCCGAAGCCGCACAGTATCGTGTTGGCGGGCTTTGCGGTCATCGGCGTTACCGCGCTTGCCTTCTCGCCCTTCCCGCTGCCCTGGTATCCGGGAACCGTCCTTCTGATCCCGCGGGTACTGACGGCAGGTATCTGGTTTGCGATCGTCTCGATGACAGCGTTTGCCGCCTTCTACACCTACCGGGTTTCGCTGGAGGCGAGCGAGCTCTCAGAAGCGCTGACCGCAACCGAGCTTGTGCTCCAGCGCGAAAAGCACCTATCGCAGCTCGACGGTCTCGCCGCCGCCGCCGCGCACGAACTCGGAACGCCGCTCGCCACCATCAGCGTCGTCGCCAAGGAGATGGAGCGCGAGCTCGGCGACGACCCCCGCTTCGGCGAGGACGTTCACCTCCTGCGCAGCCAGAGCGAACGCTGCCGCGATATCCTGAAGCGGCTGACCACCCTTTCGTCCGAGAGCGAGGAACACATGCGGCTGCTGCCGCTTTCCTCGCTGATCGAGGAAGTGATGGCGCCGCACCGTGAATTCGGGATCGAGATCGAGCTTAAGGAAAAAGGCGATCGCGCCTCGGAACCGGTCGGCATCCGCAATGCAGGCATCCTGTACGGGCTCGGCAATCTGCTCGAAAACGCGGTCGACTATGCGCGCAAGAAAGTGACCGTCACCGCGGAGCACACGGCCGAACGCGTGAAGGTGACGATCGAGGATGATGGTGACGGTTTCTCGCCGGATATCCTCATGCGCATCGGCGAGCCTTACGTCACCAAGCGACAGAAGGACGACAGCGCCGGCGGCCTTGGTCTCGGCCTCTTCATCGCCAAGACTTTGCTGGAGCGCTCAGGGGCGCGGCTGCGCTTCGAAAACGGCAGCCCGGGTGCGCGCGTCAGCGTCGAATGGCCGCGTGCGCTGATGGACACCAAGCTGGCGAAATGACGTTTGGCAGTTTATTGAAGACAGTCACGAGAAAACCCACATAATTTCAGCGAAACCGCCCGATTTTTTGCCTATGGACAGGTTTTTGCTTAGGGATCGGAAGAAATGACGGAAAAATCGACAACCGCGCCAAGCGCACAGTCTCCGGATGCCGAGCTGATCGGGCCTGACAGGACGCTGCTGATCGTTGATGACGACGGCCCGTTCCTGCGCCGTCTGGCGCGGGCGATGGAAGCGCGGGGCTTCACCGTCGATATTGCCGAGTCGGTCGCCGAAGGCATCGCCAAGGCCAAGAGCAACCCGCCGAAACACGCCGTCATCGATCTCCGGCTTGGCGACGGCAGCGGCCTCGATGTGATCGAAGCGATCCGGGGGCGCCGGGACGACACGCGAATGATCATGCTTACCGGCTACGGCAACATCGCCACCGCGGTGAATGCAGTCAAGCTCGGCGCGGTCGACTATCTCGCAAAGCCGGCCGATGCTGACGACATCTTCGCCGCGCTCGTCCAGCGCCAGGGCGAAAGGGTGGAGCCGCCGGAAAATCCGATGTCCGCGGATCGGGTCCGTTGGGAACACATCCAGCGTGTCTACGAGATGTGCGAACGCAACGTCTCGGAAACGGCCCGCCGGCTCAACATGCACCGCAGAACCCTGCAGCGCATTCTGGCGAAACGCGCCCCGAAATAATCATCGATTGGCAATTCGGAAGACGTGATCTCCGTCTAACCGTCGCGCGTACCCGCAACGATATCGCGAATCGAGTCGCCGAGCTCCCCGTTTCGCTCCGCCGCCCATTCGGCAAGCATCAGTCGCTGGGCCGCCGTACGGGCAAATGACTGGACGACGGACTTGCGCGTCGCCGGCGCCAGGCGGTGCTCCGGTGCTTCGCGCAGCATATGCGCCCCGTAGCCGTCGGAAAGCAGAAGGCCGCATTCCTCCGGAAAGATGTCCAGCGGCACGTCTCCGTGCGTGGCGAAGAACAGCCGGTCGCAATGCAGCCGATACTCGGGCCATTTGCGATCCACGCGAAAGTCCTCGATCGACGTCTTGATCTCGATGATCCAGATTTCGCCCTTCGCCGTAAGAGAAATGAGATCGGCGCGCCTGCCGCTTGCGAGCGTCAGTTCGGGCAGGACCGCGTGGCGCAATTCCGCCAGCAGCCGCTGAACGCCGCGGCGTACTTTCATCGCCCGCTCCGATTGGCGCCCGTCCGCCAGCGGATTGTCGCCATGGATCGATAGAATCGTCATCGGTTCACTCTTGCGCTAGGCCAATTCCAGTGTTCATCCGGAATTGCGTCGCGTCCTCCCTCTCCGCCATTTTGTTGCAAAAAAGCAATCGTCACGGAATTTACACTTTTCGGCCAAATTGCGGCGGCGCAGTCCCTTGCGCGGCGCGATGCAATCGAAAATAAGCTGATGGCGCTGACGGCCGGGCACCCTCCCTCCCGTATTTCCTTACTTCCTTTCACGAGACCCCCCAATGCGCTTCCGCAACGCTCTCCTTTTGTGCAGCCTGGCCGCCACTGTTGCCCTTGCCGGCTGCTCGCAAACGACGTCCACGACCGGCCCTGCTCCCGAGGGCCAGAAAATTGCGACGAATCAGATCTTTACCGGTAATTATGGCGCGGTCGAGGACCACGGCTACGCGCTGCCTGCAATACCGATCAAGCGTGTCGATCAGCGTTTCCATCGCCAGATCGTCGACTACGCGACGAAGGAACGCCCGGGCACGATCATCGTCAACACGCCGAATCGCTTCCTCTACTATGTGCTGCCGGGTGGCAAGGCCGTGCGCTACGGCATCGGCGTCGGCAAGGCCGGCTTCGCCTGGGAAGGCGAGGCCTACGTCGCCTGGAAACAGGAATGGCCGACCTGGCATCCGCCGAAGGAGATGGCCGAGCGCAAGCCGGAAGTCGCCAAATACGTCGAAGACGGCATGGGCCCGGGCATCAGCAATCCGCTCGGTGCGCGCGCCCTCTATCTCTTCAACGACGAAGGCAGGGACACGCTCTTCCGCCTGCACGGCACGCCGGAATGGGCCTCGATCGGCACCGCCGCATCGTCGGGCTGCATCCGGCTGATGAACCAGGATATCATCGACCTCTATTCGCGTGTCCGGCCGGGCAAGGGCGCAAGGGTCGTCGTTCAGCAGTAACACTGCCACGTCTTGATAATGAGAGGGCCGTCGGTCGATCCGGCGGCTCTTTTGTTTGGCTTCCAGCCAATTAAGTGGCAATGACGCCCTTGCTTGCCCCTCACCCTAGCCCTCTCCCCGCGTGCGGGGAGAGGGGACCGAGGCGGCGCGACATATCCCTTCGCCCCGCTTGCGGGGAGAAGGTGCCGGCAGGCGGATGAGGGGCAAATGCTCGGAAAACCGCCTCGATTTTTACTTTATGCCCCTAACTTCGCCTTCAACTCCAGACGACGGCGATGCAGGACCGGTTCGGTATAGCCGTTCGGCTGCTCGCGGCCCTTGAGCACTAGGTCCAGCGCGGCCTGGAAGGCGACCGATTCGTCGAAGCGGCCGGCCATCGGCGTGTAGTTTTCGTCGTCAGCATTCTGCTGGTCGACGACGGCCGCCATTCGCTTCATCGTGTCGACGATCTGCATTTCGCTGACAATGCCGTGCTGCAGCCAATTCGCCATGTGCTGCGCCGAGATGCGCAGCGTCGCGCGATCTTCCATCAGGCCGATATTGTTGATGTCCGGCACCTTGGAGCAGCCGACGCCCTGGCCGACCCAGCGCACGACATAGCCGAGGATCCCTTGGGCATTGTTGTCGAGTTCAAGCTGGATTTCGGCCTCGGTCCAGTTCGGCCGCGCCGCCACCGGCACCGAGAGGATATCGGCGAGCTTGGCACGCGGCCGGCTTTTCAGTCCCGCCTGCACTTCGGCGACGTTGATACGGTGGTAGTGCGTCGCATGCAGCGTCGCCGCGGTCGGCGACGGAACCCAGGCGGTGTTGGCGCCCGCCCTTGGATGGCCAATCTTCTGTTCGAGCATTGCGGCCATAAGGTCGGGCATCGCCCACATGCCTTTGCCGATCTGCGCGTGGCCGGAGAGCCCGCACTCGAGGCCGATATCGACGTTCCAGTTCTCGTAGGCCGCGATCCAGGCCGCCTGCTTCATGTCGCCCTTGCGAATCATCGGGCCGGCTTCCATCGACGTGTGGATCTCGTCGCCGGTCCGGTCGAGGAAGCCGGTGTTGATGAAGACCACGCGCTCGCGGGCGGCGCGGATGCATTCCTTGAGGTTGACGGTCGTGCGTCGCTCCTCATCCATGATGCCCATCTTCATGGTGTTTGCCGGCATTCCGAGCGCCGTCTCGACGCGCGCGAAGATTTCGCAGGCAAAGGCAACCTCGTCCGGCCCATGCATCTTCGGCTTGACGACATACATCGAACCCGCGCGCGAGTTCGCCCGGCGGCCCTTGGGTCCGATATCGTGGAGCGCGATCAGGGCGGTGACCATGGCGTCCATGATGCCTTCCGGGACATCGCGGTCGTCGCGGTCAAGAATCGCCGGATTGGTCATCAGGTGGCCGACATTGCGCACCAGCATCAGCGAGCGTCCGGGCAGCGTCAGCGCCGCGCCGTTCGGGCTTGTGTAAACACGATCGGCATTGAGCTTGCGGGTGAATGTGCTGCCGCCCTTGGAAACCTCTTCCTCGAGGTCGCCCTTCATCAGACCCAGCCAGTTGCGATAGACGACGACCTTGTCTTCAGCATCGACGGCGGCGACGGAGTCCTCGCAGTCCATGATCGTCGTGATTGCCGATTCGAGGATGATGTCGGAAACGTTAGCCGGATCGTTCTTGCCGATCGGCGTTGTTGCATCGAGAACGACGACGATGTGAAGATTGTTTCGGCGCAGAACGATTTCCGACGGCGCGTCGGCAGAGCCCGAATAACCGGCGAAGCAGGATGGATCAGCGAGCGCCGTCTTCGCGCCGTCCGCAAGCGCAATCGCAAGTGCAGAACCTTCGACCGTCAACGCAGTCGCATCGCTCCAGCGGCCCTTGGCGAGTGCCGCGCTCGCATCCAGAAAGTCCCGGGCCCAGGCGATGACCTTGGCGCCGCGCTTCGGATTGTACCCTTTGCCACGCTCGGCGCCGTCGGTATCGGGAATTGCGTCGGTTCCATAGAGCGCGTCATAGAGCGAACCCCAGCGGGCGTTGGCGGCGTTCAGCGCATAGCGCGCATTCATCACCGGCACGACCAGTTGCGGTCCGGCAATCGTCGCGATCTCGGGATCGACATTGGCGGTCGAAACCGAAAAGGCCGGCCCTTCCGGCAGAAGGTAACCGATCTGCCTCAGAAAGGCCTCGTAGGCGTCGAGGTCGACAGGTGCGCCGTTATCGCGATACCAGGCGTCGATTTGCGCCTGCATGTCATCGCGTTTGGCAAGAAGCGCGCGGTTTTTCGGCGCGAGATCGTGGATGACGTCGGCGAGAGCAGAAAAGAACCGCTCGGGGTCGACGCCCGTGCCCGGGATCGCCTCATCAACCAGGAAATCATGGAGACCAGCATCGATCTTCAGCCCATACTTCTCAACGCGGTCCATGCGATAACTCCTGAATTCTCTGTTCTCGGTATTCCGATAGGTAGGGGCGGGATGCAGATGGGGAAGCGCGTTGACCCGCTCACGCGCGCGGACAGTCTCTCATCAATCCTTTGCCTGTCAATTCCGCAAGGATGTGAAGAATTGTTTCCAAAATGGAAAAGATCGGCATGCTGAACGGGTGGACGGCCGCCGCGGATTTCCCATCCCGCCTTAGATCATTTCATTGTTTCATTGAAACAGTGAAATGATCTAACTCGTTGAAACTAGGCAATTCCGGACGGAAAACCGTTACACACTTTTCCTGGAATTGCCCTAGTGGTGCGCGATACGCGGCCGGCCGCTGGCCGAGGCGATGAACCGCGCCTCGATCAGCTTGCGGCCGCCCTCGACCTCCGGTGCGTCGATCTCTTCCCACATCGTCGCCGCCGGTTCCTCGGCACCGTTCGCGCGGGCGGTTTCGAGCGCCATGGTCTGGGCGCGGCGGCGGGCGACGCCGAAAGCCTGCTCCTGATCGAGAAAGCGTTCGCTTGCGCCGGCGCCGTTGACGATGAAGATGCCCTCTTCGGGCGTCGTCACGAACACCGTGACGGAAGCCCTGACCTGCCCGACCACCGCTCCGACGGCATTCGCCACGTCCGCCTCCGCGGGTATCGCCGCATCCGTACCCAGCATGTCGGCGATAGCCGGGTAGTAAACGGGCGCCGAGGCGCCGAGGCCGACGAGAGGCCGGTCGAGCCCGATCGAGAAGCGGACGATGCCGGGTTCGCGCGTCAGGGCGCGATCGACTGCAAGGGATGTCGCGGGGTCGATGGCGCCGGCGCCGTCCTCTCCGAGGCAGGCCTGCAGGACCACTTCCGAAGATTGCCGCGTCAGCCGGCCGACGATCCTCTGCGCCAGCCCTTCGGCGGATGGGGCGATTGGCTGGCCGGAACCATCCTTCGTACGTGCCGCAATCTCGAGACCAAGGCGTGCCGCCGCGGCGTTCCACTGCGCCTGCCTGCCAAGCACATGCATCGCATCCGATGGCGTGATGCCGCAGATATGCACCAGCCCGCGCGCCACGAGGCGGTCGAGCGTCGCCCGCTGCGGGGTGCTGAGCAGCACGTCCGCCAATGCCACCGGTACCATGCCGATCCGATCGTAAAGCGCCTGTTCCTGCGGCTGAAGGCCGCTCGCGAGATGATCGGGCAGACCGGTCCGCACGGCGAGGCGGCCGTCGTGCCGTCCCGCATGCGTCGCGCGCAACTGCCTTTCGAGCACGGACAGCACGGCGTCACCATGCAGAGCGGCCGCCAGGCTCAGCGGCAGGAACCGCCGCGGACCGAGATCGATCTTTGCCTTGAGACCGCGATCGTTGATCCGCACTTCCGAATCGCCACCGAGCCCATAGGTGCGCATGGCGACGGCCTCGACCATGGTGCGGAAGCCGCCGACGACGGCGCCTTCGGCATCCAACCTCGGACGGCCCTTTTCAAGCACGGCGACGTCCGTCGTCGTGCCGCCGATATCCGAGACGACCGCGTTTTCAAGGCCGGTCAGATGCCGAGCGCCGACGAGGCTCGCAGCCGGCCCGGAGAGGATCGTTTCGATCGGCCTCAGCCGCGCTTCCGCCGCCGAGATCAATGCGCCATCGCCGCGCACCACCATCATCGGCACGTGAATGCCGCGGACCTTGAGGAAATCCTCGCAGGAGCCGATCAGCCGATCGATCATCGACACCAGGCGGGCATTGAGAAGTGTCGTCAGCGCCCGGCGCGGGCCGCCGAGCTTCGACGAAAGCTCATGGCTGCATGTCACCGGCAGGTGCGAAACCTCGCGGATACGGTCGCGCACACGCTTCTCGTGGGCCGGATTGCGCACTGCGAAATAGCCGGCGATCGCGAAAGACGAAACCTGGCTCGCGAGCGTCGGCAGCGCCTCCTCGAGCGCGCTCATGTCGAGCGGTGTCTCGCCGCCATGGACATTGTGCCCGCCGGGAAGGAAAAGGACGGGATCCGAGCCCAAAGCCTCGAGCAGCCCGTCGCGCTTCAAGTCCTCCGGGCCGAAGCCGATCATCACCAGGCCCGCCCTGCCGCCCTGCCCCTCGACCAGCGCGTTGGTGGCGAGCGTCGTCGACAGCGAGACGAGGCTGATCGCCGTGACAGGAACCTTCGCCTTGTCGAGAACGGCTTCGACCGCTCCGGCTATGCCGACCGCCAGATCATGGCGCGTGGTCAGCGCCTTGGCCTTGGCGACGACGCCCGCCGCTTCGCTGAAAAGAACGGCGTCGGTATAGGTTCCGCCGGTGTCGATGCCGAGAAGAAGATGCGAGGTCAATTTCTGCTCAGTCCAGTGTTGAGGGTCGGGAGGATCGGGAGAAGCCGTCCGAACGGGAAGCGATCGCCTGGTGATAGGGCATATTTTGGCGAAAGACCATCGCGTGAGAGCGACCTTCGTGCGTCTGAAAGAGCGGCAATCGCGAAAGCAGGTGTCGCCTCGGGCAACCCGGAGATGCTACTCCGCCCGCACCGACACCTTCATCGGCAGGCCGCCCCTCGGCTGTGTGGTTAGGCGTTGCACCGGCCAGGGGTGGGTCGCCTCGGTCAGATCGAAGCGGAAGCGGTGCATGAGGACGCCGAGCGCGATGACCGCCTCCTGCAGGGCGAAGGTCGCGCCGATGCAGACGCGCGGCCCGGCACCGAAGGGCAGGTACTGGAAGCGGTTGATCTTCTCCCGATTCTCGGGAAGGAAGCGCTCCGGCATGAAGGCGCGCGGCTTCTGCCAATGAAGCTCGTGCCGGTGCAGGGTCCACGGCATGATCAGCACCGTTATGCCCTTCTCGATGCGGACGTATTCACCCTCCGGTGACGTCCACTCATCTTCCTCGATTGCCGCGCGGTTGATCGACGGCGCGGGCGGATAGAGCCTGAGCGCTTCCTCGAAGGCGGCAAGCACATGCGGCATGCGGCCGAGCCACTCGACCGGATCCGCCCCGCTTGCCATCACCTCGTCGATTTCCCGCTCCATCACCTCGCGATAGGCCGGCGTGTTGGCGATGCAGTAGAGGGTCCAGGCGAGAGCGCGCGCCGTCGTTTCATGTCCGGCGCCGATGAAGGTCAGGATATTGTCCTCGATCTCGGACGTCGAAAGACCCTCTGGTCCTTCGAGCTGCAGCAACAGCGTCAGGAAATCGTTCGGAACGCGCTCGGGTTCCTCGGTCATCCGCCGCCGTCGTTGCGCCATCGTTTCGGATACGATGCCCCGGAACCGGTTCAGGACCTTCTTGCCGCCGATGCGGGTGAGCCGCGGCACCCACGGCGGCGCGACCAATAGATCCATGGGATCGACCCGGCCCATCCGGTGCAGCAACTCCTCGACGTTGCCTGCAAAGCCCTGCTTTTCGACGGCGATCTCGCCGGAAAAGAGGGTTTCGGCGAGAATCTCGAAGGTAAGCTCGGTCATGTCGACGGCGACATTCGTCACCAATGGCTCCGAACCAGCCCGCTCGTAGCGCTCGACGAATTCCTCCGCAACACGGTGCATCTGGCCGGCAAAGCCCTTGGCGTGCCGCGGCGTGAAAACGGGCGCCATCGCCTTGCGGGATCGTTTCCAGACCTCGCCTTCCGCCGTCAGCAGACCGTCGCGAAGGATCGGGCGAAGGATCAGCTGCCGGACACTCGCCATCTCGTAATTGCCGGCATTCTCGACGAGAACATGGCGGATGAGACCGGGATCGTTGACGATCAAGGTGCGCTGATTGATGAACTTCGTCTCGATCCAGGGCAGCGTGTAAGAGGGCTCGCCCCAGAGTTCCAGCGGATTGCGAAAGACCGTGCGGATGATTTGCAGCCGCGAGGGAATGCCGACGCGGGGTTCGGGCGCGGGTGGCTCGAAGGGTTCCGGTCGCGTGTCCATGATGGAGTGCCTTTCTCGATCGTCTACCGTTTCAATTATATACGGCGCAATCAAGGAAGATGCTTCACGTGAATCACGGAAGAACGGAAAGATAGAGACGGAACCCGGCGATCCGGCTCAGAGCAGGCCTTCGAGTTCCGCGAGCTTGTCGTTGACGAGCCAGCCGTAATAGTTTTCTTCCGGCCAATGGACCTCAGCGTCCTGGTTCTTCGCTGCGAGCGTTGCGGCGCGCTGGTCCGGATTGCCGACATTGTAGAGTGTCGCCGTCAGACCCGGATTGTTGGAGATGTCCATGCCGGCAATCGAAAGATAGGCGTCGATCGAATGGCGGATCGAAGCTGCCATGTAAGCGAGCGAGACGTCCGGATCCATGATCGCCTCATAAACGCCGGCGGCGTTGTTCTCGTCCAGGCGCTCATAGCCCGAAACGCGCGCGACCATGTCCGTCAGCATCAGCGCGGTCAGCGGATTGATCTGGCCGAGACCGAATGTCTGTCCGGCGAAAAAGGGCTGGAAGAAGACCGCGCTGAAGCGGTTGTCCGGGAAGGATTGCCCCCCGATCGAACGGCCGCGGAACTCGCTGTCCCAAATACGCTCGCGGCAGCTCCAGAGCGCATAGGAGTTGTCCTTGCCGGCGCAGGCGGCAAATTGCGGCCGCGCGACGAACTCGTCAACGGACTCGCCGTCATGGCCGAACTGGAAGCTGTTACCGGCATAGGCGGCCGCCTTGACGTAGTAGGATTGCAGCCGGTCGTAGGCATCGACATTGTAGGTGTGCTCGCCGACGATGGCGCCGATCATGTGGATGGGCGCGATGCCGTAGGCGCTGGCGACCGACTTGATCTTGCCGACGAGCTGCCGGTCGCTGGCGAGCAGATCACGCACCTTCTCGTATTTCGCATCGAAGGAGGTCCGGCCCGCTTTTGTGCGGCGAACCGAGGCGCCCGGTATCTTCGGCTGCTCGACGTGGCGGTTGCCCGCCGGAACCACGTTGATTTCTCCCGCGGCTCCCGGACCGGCGGAGAGGCAAAGCATGGCAATGACGAGCAAGCAGGCGGTGAGACGCACGATCTGTTCTTCCTATGAAACTCCGGAACCCCCGGTCATTCGAGCGCGCGGCCCCTACGGCAAGATCATGTCGGAATAATGCCCGGCCTTCGATCGATTACCGATCGCTGTAGAAAAAATGAAGGCGCCTGTCGAGGGACGGGCGCCTCACAATTCGGCGATTGCCGGAGTTTGCGCAGCTCCGGCGCGTCAAGACTTGCATGTTTCCTTAAATCGGAACCGATTCAAGGACAAAACATGCAAGCATGCAAACTGTTGCAGCGACCTTTGCGCGTCCGATGAGACGCGCGGCGCTGTGGTCACAGGATGTAGCGTGACAGGTCGGTGTTGGCGGCGAGGTCGCCGACGTGCTTGCGTACATAATCCGCATCGATCATCACGGTCTGGCCGCCACGGTCCGGCGCGTTGAAGGAAACGTCGTCGAGGACGCGCTCCATCACCGTCTGCAGGCGGCGCGCGCCGATATTCTCGACGTTGGTGTTGAGCTGGACGGCGACCTCGGCGAGTGCGTCGATCGCATCCTCGGTGAAATCGAGCTTCACTTCCTCGGTGTCGAGAAGCGCCTTGTACTGGCGGATGAGGCTCGCCTCGGTCTCCGTCAGGATGCGGCGGAAATCCTCCTTGGTCAGCGCGCGCAGCTCGACGCGGATCGGCAGGCGGCCCTGCAGCTCCGGAAGCAGATCCGACGGCTTGGAGACGTGGAACGCACCGGAGGCGATGAAGAGGATGTGATCCGTCTTCACCGGCCCGTATTTCGTCGCGACCGTCGTGCCCTCGACCAGCGGCAGCAGGTCCCGCTGGACGCCTTCGCGCGATACGCCGGCACCCATGCCGCCATCGCGGGCGGCGATCTTGTCGATCTCGTCGAGGAACACGATGCCGTCGTTCTCGGCCGCCGCCACCGCTTCGCGCTGGATCTGCTCGTTGTCGAGCAGCTTGTCGGACTCGTCGTTGATCAAGAGTTCATAGGAGGCCTTGACGGTCGTCTTGACCTTCTTGGTCCTGCCGCCGAGCGCCTTGCCGAACATTTCGGAAAGATTGAGGACACCGATATTGGCGCCCGGCATGCCCGGAATCTCGAAGGCGCCCGGAGCGCCGGTCTCGGCAACGTCGATCTCGATTTCCTTGTCGTCGAGCTCGTTGGCGCGCAATTTCTTGCGGAAGGAATCGCGCGTCGCGGGCGAGGCCGTCGCGCCGACCAGAGCGTCGAGCACACGTTCTTCGGCGTTCTGATGTGCCTTCGCCTTGACATCGGCGCGCTTCTTCTCCCGCACCAATGTGATGCCGACCTCGACGAGGTCGCGAACGATCTGCTCCACGTCACGGCCGACATAGCCGACCTCGGTGAACTTGGTCGCTTCGACCTTGACGAAGGGGGCGCCGGCGAGCTTCGCCAGCCGCCGGGAGATCTCCGTCTTGCCGACGCCGGTCGGGCCGATCATCAGGATGTTCTTCGGCATGACTTCGTCGCGCAGATCGTCGTCAAGCTGCTGGCGCCGCCAGCGGTTGCGCAAGGCAATGGCCACGGCACGTTTCGCGTCCTTCTGGCCGATGATGTAGCGGTCGAGTTCCGACACGATTTCTCTGGGGGAAAAGTTGGTCATGAATTCCTCTCAAACTCCGTGCGCGTCAGCTCCATCAGGAGTGTCCGGCCGGACTCGTCTATCCATTCGCCAAAGGGCACGAAGCCTGCCTTCGCATAGGCCCGGACCGCGCGGCGATTGCCGGCGTCTGGGTCGATCACGATACGGGCGGCGCCGTTTTCGAACAGTCTTTCGGCAAAGGCCTTGAGCGCCAGGGCGGCGATGCCTTTTCCAGTCATTTCGGGTGGGCCCACAAAGATGTCCACGCCCGGCGTGTCGGACGGCAGGTCCTTCGCCCAGGGCTCGTCATATTGCGACGGCGTCCAGGACTGAATGTATCCGGCGGGCTTGCCGTCGACATGAAAAATGAAGCCCTCCACCTCGCCGCTCGCGCAGCCATCGCGGATCGATTCCAGCTCCTTGTCCGGGTCGCCCCACCACTGCCGTACATGCGGCTCGGAAAGCCAGCCATGCAGCATCGACAAGTGGCTGTCGGCGACCGACAGGAAACTGACATCGACCCCGTCATTCGGCATCCAGCGTCTCCACCACGAGATTGTGGTTGGTGTAGACGCAGATATCGCCTGCGATTTCGAGCGCGCGCCGAGCGATCTCTTCCGCCGACTTGTCGCTGTCCATCAGCGCACGCGCGGCCGCCAGGGCATAGTTTCCGCCGGAGCCGATCGCGATGGTGCCGTGTTCGGGTTCGAGCACGTCGCCATTGCCGGTGATGGCCAGCGTTATGGATCGGTCGGCAACGAGCATCATCGCCTCGAGATTGCGCAGGTATTTGTTCGTTCGCCAATCCTTGGCGAGTTCGACGGCGGCACGCATGAGCTGGTCGGGATATTGCTCGAGCTTGGCCTCGAGCCGTTCGAGCAGCGTGAAGGCATCGGCCGTCGCACCGGCGAAGCCGGCGATCACGTCGCCCTTCGACAGGCGCCGGACCTTGCGGGCGTTGCTCTTCATGACGGTCTGGCCGAGACTGACCTGACCGTCGCCCGCCATCACCACCTTGCCACCTTTTCGTACCGTGATGATGGTGGTCGCGTGCATCGTTCCGTAGGGATTGTGTTCGCTCATGAAGATACCTGTTGGCCCCGATCCGGGGTGTTGCGGCTCCGCTGCATGATTCCCTGGATCGGAATGATTCAAGGGCAAGACCATGCCGCGACTCTAGAGTGCTACAGCGGCTTTTGCGCGTCCAGTTGGACGCGCATCGCTGTAGGCGAGCCTGGTTGCTTGACGCCTATGTAAGTGCGCACCGCGCGATTGCAAATGCCCTTTGCCCTCCTCGCGGTCTTCCCTTCCTGAGGTCTGCAGATCGGCCGAATTTCCGTCACAGTTCTGGATATTTCGCGGCTCCCCTGATATGGAGCGGCTCTGGAGCGATCTTACGAGAAGCGTGAAGCGGTTTTGCTCCCGCGTCCAGCTCTGGTTTTGGTGTCGATCCCGCTTATTTTGGGATCGTTTCAGCGCGAAATCATCCGATCGAGCGCATACAGGAGAGCCTGATGGCAGAAAGCATGCCCAGCCGCAGCGGCCGAGTTTCCAGAAAGACAAATGAAACCGCCGTCTCGGTCTCCGTCAACATCGATGGAACGGGAACGTCGAAAATCGCGACCGGAGTCGGCTTCTTCGACCACATGCTGGACCAGCTTTCGCGGCACTCGCTGATCGACATGGAGATCAAGGCGGACGGCGACCTGCATATCGACGACCACCACACTGTCGAAGACACCGGTATTGCGCTCGGCCAGGCGCTTGCCAAGGCGCTCGGCGATCGCCGCGGCATCACCCGATACGCCTCGATCGACCTTGCCATGGACGAAACGATGACGCGCGCCGCCGTCGATGTTTCCGGGCGACCTTTCCTTGTCTGGAACGTGACTTTCACCTCGCCGAAGATCGGCAGCTTCGACACGGAGCTGGTGCGTGAATTCTTCCAGGCGCTGGCCCAGCATGCCGGCATCACGCTGCATATCCAGAACATCTACGGCGCGAACAACCATCATATCGCCGAGACCTGTTTCAAATCCGTCGCCCGCGTGCTCCGCACCGCAACCGAAATCGATCCGCGCCAGGCCGGACGCGTGCCCTCGACCAAGGGAACGCTCGCCTGAGCTGGCCAATACCCGGCTGAGACCCATGGCTTCTTATCTGATCATGACCCCGCCCGGCGCGCCGGCCGATGACGAAAGGGCGCGGTTCATCGCGGACGGCTTTTCCTGGCCCGCCTTTTTCTTTCCCGCGCTCTGGCTGATGAGCAAGCGTGCCTGGCTCCTTGGAATCCTGGTTGCCGTTCTGCAAATCCTGTTGATCTTCTTGTCGGCCGTCCCCGGCGCCCTTGCAGCCTCGCTTTTCATGCAACTGGCGCTCAGCCTGCTGGTATCGCTGGAAGGTCCGCTTCTGGTCGCGCGGAATCTCAGGAAACGAGACTGGACGCTTCGCTCGATCGTTCCAGCACGCGACCTGGAAACGGCGGAAGAGATCTATTTTTCCAACACGCCGGCCACGGCGGATCGCAGAACGGCAACTCCGTTGCCGCCACTCGATAGGTCTGCCACGAAACAGGCCGAAAGCAGCGCCGGCCTTGGCCTCTTTCAACCCTATGGAGAACGCTGATGCGGGTCGCCATCATTGACTACGGGTCGGGCAATCTGCGCTCGGCCACGAAAGCCTTCGAACGGGCGGCACGCGAAGCCGGCATCGCCGCCGAGATCGACCTGACCGACAGGCCGGAACGCGTGGCGTCCGCCGACCGCATCGTCCTGCCGGGCGTCGGCGCCTATGCCGATTGCCGCCGCGGTCTTGCCGCCGTCGCCGGCATGGAGGACGCCTTGACGCAGGCCGTCGAGAAGGACGGGCGTCCCTTTCTCGGGATCTGCGTCGGCATGCAGCTCATGTCGTCGCGCGGGCTTGAAAAGACCATCACCAAGGGCTTCGGCTGGATCCCGGGCGACGTCAAGGAAATGACGCCGGCCGATCCGTCGCTGAAGATTCCCCAGATCGGCTGGAACACGCTAAGGCTCAACCGGCCGCACGCGCTCTTCGAGGGCATTCCGACGGGCGAAAACGGCCTGCATGCCTATTTCGTCCACTCCTATCACCTCGCTGCCGAGAACCCCGAGGACGTCATCGCGGAAGCGGACTACGGCGGGCCGGTGACCGCATTCGTCGCACGCGACAACAAGGCGGGCTCGCAGTTCCACCCGGAAAAGAGCCAGACGCTCGGACTCGCCCTCATTTCGAATTTCCTGCGTTGGAAGCCTTGAGGCTGCCGGCGTTCTTTCCTGATCGGATCCACACATGATTCTCTTCCCTGCGATCGACCTCAAGGACGGACAATGCGTGCGCCTGAAGCTCGGCGACATGGACCAGGCGACCGTCTATAATCCCGATCCGGCCGCCCAGGCGCGAGCCTTCGAGGAGCAGGGTTTCGAGTGGCTGCACGTCGTCGACCTGAACGGCGCCTTTGCCGGCGAGACGGTGAACGGCGCGGCGGTCGACGCGATCCTCAAGGCAACCCGGAACCCGGTGCAACTTGGTGGTGGCATCCGCACGCTGGCGCATATCGAGAACTGGCTTTCGCGCGGGCTCGCGCGCGTCATTCTCGGCACCGTGGCCGTGCGCGATCCGGGGCTCGTCCTCGAAGCCTGCCGTAAATTCCCCGGCAGGGTCGCCGTCGGCATCGATGCCAAGGGCGGCAAGGTGGCGGTCGAGGGCTGGGCCGAAGCTTCCGAACTCGGGATCATCGAGCTTGCGAAGAAATTCGAGGGCGCCGGCGTTGCGGCGATCATCTATACGGATATCGACCGCGACGGCATCCTGACCGGCATCAACTGGGCATCGACGCTGGAACTTGCCGACGCGGTGTCGATCCCGGTAATCGCCTCGGGCGGCCTCGCCTCGATGGACGACGTTCGCCGCATGACTGAGCCGGATGCGCAAAAACTCGAGGGCGCGATCTCCGGTCGGGCGCTTTACGATGGCCGCATCGACCCGCAGGAAGCGCTGGCGTTGATCCGGGCTGCGAGAAAAGGATGATCCGATGACCTTGAAAGCCCGTGTAATCCCCTGCCTCGACGTGAAAGACGGACGCGTCGTCAAGGGCGTCAATTTCGTCGATCTGATCGATGCGGGCGACCCGGTGGAGGCGGCGCGCGCCTATGATGCGGCCGGCGCCGACGAGCTGTGCTTCCTCGACATCACCGCGTCCTCGGACAACCGCGAGACCATCTTCGATGTCGTAGCCCGTACCGCCGAACAATGCTTCATGCCGCTCACCGTCGGCGGCGGCGTGCGGCAGGTGTCCGACATTCGCAAACTGCTGCTCGCCGGCGCCGACAAGGTGTCGATCAACACGGCGGCCGTCAAAAATCCGGATTTCGTCGCGGAGGCTGCCGACAAGTTCGGCAACCAGTGCATCGTCGTCGCGATCGACGCCAAGAAGGTGTCGACGCAAGGCGAGGCGAACCGCTGGGAGATCTTCACTCATGGCGGTCGGGAGCGGACAGGCATCGACGCGGTCGAATTCGCCCGAAAGGTCGTCGATCTCGGCGCCGGCGAAATCCTGCTGACATCCATGGACCGCGACGGCACGAAGAGCGGCTACGACATCGCCCTGACGCGGGCGATTGCCGATGCGGTGCGGGCGCCCGTCATCGCCTCGGGCGGCGTCGGGACGCTCGACCACATGGTCGAAGGCGTTCGCGACGGCCACGCGACGGCGGTGCTCGCAGCATCGATCTTCCATTTCGGCACTTACAGCATCGGCGAGGCGAAGCGCTACATGGCCGAGCACGGCATCGCCATGCGGCTCGACTGACGCTTGGAGCGGGATGCGGAAAAGTGTGCGCGGTTTCCGCCCGCATCCCGCTCTAACTTAGGAGAATCGATCACGTTTTGTGATTTTAGGTCGGTCCGACCCAAAATCATCGTGATCCAGGAGGATTTCAGCATGACCGGCTTCACTCTTTCCGATCTCGAAAACATCGTGGCCGTGCGGGCAAAGGCGGCGCCGGAGGACTCCTGGACTGCCAAGCTCGTCGCGGCGGGCCAGCGCAAGGCGGCCAAGAAGCTCGGCGAGGAAGCGGTCGAAACCGTCATCGCGGCGATCAGCGACGACCGCAAGAATCTGGTCGATGAGAGTGCCGACCTTCTCTATCATCTTATGGTCGTATTGAATATTGCAGCCGTCCCGTTGCAGGATGTGATGGACGAGCTTGCCAGGCGGACCAGCCAGTCCGGCCTGCAGGAGAAGGCAAACCGGCAAAACCCATGACTATCGCCGCGAAAGACATCGACGCCGGGGATCTTCCGGGCAACCTCCAGGGCGGGGAGTACTCGCCCTACCACGTGTTCTCGGCCGAGGAGTGGTCGCGCTTTCGCGCCGACACGCCGTTGACGCTGACGGCCGGCGAGGTGCAACGCCTGCGCTCGCTCAACGACCCGGTCGACCTTGGCGAGGTACGCCGGATCTACCTGTCGCTGTCGCGGCTGCTCTCCGCCCATGTCGAGGCCTCGCAGATCCTGTTCCAGCAGCGCAAACGCTTCCTCAGCATGTCCGACGAAACGAAGACGCCCTTCGTCATCGGCATCGCCGGTTCGGTCGCCGTCGGCAAGTCGACGACGGCGCGCATCCTCGCCGAGCTACTGGCGCGCTGGCCCTCGAGCCCGAAGGTCGACCTGATCACCACCGACGGCTTTCTCTACCCGAACGCGATCCTGCAGCGGGAAAACATGATGGATCGCAAGGGTTTTCCCGAGAGTTACGATATCGGCGCACTCCTGCGCTTCCTCTCGGCGATCAAGGCGGGCCAGCCGAACGTCAAGGCGCCCACCTATTCGCACCTGACCTATGACGTCATCCCGGACCGGTTTCAGACCATCGACCGGCCGGACATCCTGATCTTTGAAGGAATCAATGTGCTGCAGTCGCGCAATCTGCCGGCCGACGGCAAGATCGTGCCGATGGTTTCGGATTTCTTCGATTTCTCGATCTATATCGATGCCGAGGAAAGTCTCATTCACAGCTGGTACGTGAGCCGCTTCATGCGGCTGCGCGAAACGGCCTTCAAGGACCCGCAGTCCTTCTTCCACCGCTATGCGACGATCAGCGAGGACGCGGCGCGCGCCATTGCCGAGGGGCTCTGGCACAATATCAACCTGAAAAACCTGCACCAGAACATCCTGCCGACACGGCCGCGCGCCGACCTGATCCTGCAGAAGGGTCCGAACCACCTGACGGAGACGGTCGCGCTCAGGAAGCTTTGAAGCGGTTATGCAAGGGGGCCCTCATCCGGCCTGCCGGCCACCTTCTACCCGCCTGCGGGAAGAAGGGACTCGCGGCCCGGCGTCATGACAAGTCCCCTCTCCCCGCCTGCGGGGAGAGGGTTAGGGTGAGGGGCGCCGCGCTACGAGCGTCATCGTTAGGCAACCTCTAAAGGACCTCAGACGTTGACCCGCCGCAAGGTCAGGTTGAGCCGGCCGCCGTTCTTCAAAAGCGTCGAGGTGTTCGGATAGATGCGGTCGACGCCGTGGAAGGCGAGCCTGCCTTCGCCACCAAGCACGACGACATCGCCGCTCGCAAGCTTGAACGAGATCGTCTGTCCGCTGCGCTCCCGGCCGCCGACGCGAAAGAGGCAGGTATCGCCGAGCGATATCGAAACGACGGCCGTCTCGAGGTCTCGTTCGTCCCTGTCCTGATGCAGACCCATGCGCGCGTCCGCGGAATAGAAGTTGACGAGGCAGGCCTCCGGCTCCTTGTCGCTCGCCGAAACCGCGTGCCAGATGTCGATGAGCGTCGGCGGCATTGCCGGCCAAGGCTTGCCCGTCACCGGGTGCTCCGCCTGATAGCGATAGCCCCGTTCGCGATCGGTAACCCAGCCGAGCGGACCGCAATTGGTCATGCGCACCGACATCGGCTTTCCGGTCTTCGGCATTTCCGGCACGAAGAGTGGCGCCTCCGCAACGACCAGACGGATGGCCTCGATCAGCTCCTGTTGGCGGGAGCGGTCAAGAAAACCCGGAATGTGTCTTATACCTTTCGGCAGCACCTGCATCGCGTCTGTCCCGTCATCCGCCGCAGCGATCGACGGGCCCTATGGCATGTTTCCCTAAATCGCCCCTGGGGAGAAAACATGCACCAATTCAAAGTCCTACAGCGATATAGTCTTCGCGGGACCTGGTCGCCACCCGAAAATACCGTCGTTCAGCCGGCATCCAGATCCGGAATGCGCAGCACCTGCCCCGGATAGATCTTGTCGGGGTCTTTCAGCATCGGCTTGTTCGCTTCGAAGATCAGCGTGTGTTTGACGCCCTTGCCCTTGCCGTACTGCGCCTCGGCGATCTTCCAGAGATTGTCGCCCTTCTTCACCGTGTAGAAGACGGGCGCCTTGGCCGGTGCGGGCGCAGCGCCTGCATCTGCGACCTTGAGATCGGACGCTTCGACGGCCGACACACCGAGCGTGTTGCCGACGGCGACGACGGCCTTTTCGAACGTCGACTGATCCTTCACGACGCCCTTGAGGACAACCTTGTCGTCCACGACTTCGACTTCTACGTCCTTGGTGCCGAGGTCATGCGAGGCGAGCTCCTTCTGGACACTGTCGGCATCCGGCGGTGTGTCGTCACCACCGATCCCGAGCTTCTTGCCGGCATTCTTGATAAAGCTGAACAAACCCATGGTTGCCTCCTCTTCGCAGATGCCTCTCGATAAAAGAGGGCGGCACCGGCGAAAGTTCAAGAGAGCGGCCGAAAGATTCGCTTGGCCGGTGCGAAGAGACGCGGGCACGGTTTTCCGGCGCACGCACGCAGTCCGGATTCCCTCACTCGCCACCGGGCCGGCCGCGGAGTTTCTTGATTTCGGCGCGGCCGGATTTCTCCTTTAGCCGCCGCTCGATCGAACCGCGGGTCGGCTTCGTTTTCTTGCGCGGCGGTGGCGGCGGCTCGGCCGCCTTCAGGATCAGTTCCTTCAGCCGCTCGCGCGCATCCTCGCGATTGCGTTCCTGGCTGCGAAACCGATTGGCCTCGATCATCAGCACGCCGTCCTTGGAAACACGGCGGCCGGCAAGTCTCAACGCATTCGCCTTGACGCTGTCCGGCAGCGACGGCGACGCCTGGATGTCAAAGAAGAGCTGGACGGCCGTTGACACCTTGTTGACGTTCTGTCCGCCCGGTCCGCCGGCCAGCACGAACTGCTCCGTCAATTCCCAGCCGGCAATGACGATGCGGTCGTTGATGTAAAGCGGATCGCTGGCCATGTTTGCTCCGTTTCAATCGTCCTGATGCCGCGGGCAAGCGGTTGCCCTTCCCGTCTCTAACTCATCAGAATCGATCACGTTCATGATTTTGGATCGAATCAATCCGAAAATCACCGTGGCCAGCAATTCCAGGGAAAGCGTGCAGCGGTTTACCGCCTGGAATTGCGCACCTAGAAAACAGCTATAGCGAAGCATTTGAAAACAATCAGGATAGAACGCGAAAACCCGGCCCAAGCGGGCCGGGTTTCACGTGAATCATAGCCAGCGATCTTTATTCGGCGGCGACCTTCGCTCCCGGAGCCGCATCGCGCACGCTGCCGTCGACATGGCGTTCGAATTTGGCAAAGTTGGCGATGAACATGTCGATCAGGCGGCGCGCCTGCGCATCATAGGCAACGCCGTCCGCCCATGTCGACCGCGGGTCGAGAATGCCGTCGTCGACGCCCGGTACTGACACCGGCACGGCAAAGCCGAAGTTCGCGTCGGTGCGGAACGATGCGTCGTTGAGCGAGCCGTCGAGTGCTGCCGAAAGCAGCGCACGCGTCACCTTGATCGGCATGCGGTTTCCGGTGCCGTAGGCGCCGCCGGTCCAGCCGGTGTTGACCAGCCAGCAGGTAACGCCGTTCTTGGCAATGAGGTCCTTGAGCAGATTGCCGTATTCGGACGGATGGCGTGGCATGAACGGAGCGCCGAAGCAGGTCGAGAAGGTCGCTTCCGGTTCGGTCACGCCCTTTTCGGTGCCGGCGACCTTGGCGGTGTAGCCGGACAGGAAGTGATACATCGCCTGTTCCGGTGTCATCCTGGCGATCGGCGGCATGACGCCAAAGGCGTCCGCCGTCAGCATAATGACGGTGCGCGGCTGCGGCGCCGTTCCGGTTTCGCTGGCATTCGGAATAAAGTCGAGCGGATAGGCGATACGGGTGTTTTCCGTCAGGGAACCGTCGTCGAAGTCGGGCAGGCGCCGCTCATCGAGCACGACGTTCTCCATAACGGTGCCGAAGCGCCGGGTGGTGGCGTAGATTTCCGGCTCGGCCGTGGCCGAAAGCTTGATCGCCTTGGCGTAGCAGCCGCCCTCGAAATTGAAGACGCCGTCTTCGCCCCATCCGTGCTCGTCGTCGCCGATGAGCGTGCGGGCGGGGTCGGCCGAGAGCGTGGTCTTGCCGGTGCCGGACAGACCGAAGAAGATCGCCGTGTCTCCCGCGGGGCCGACATTGGCCGAGCAATGCATCGGCATGACGGCTTTTTTCGGCAGGAGATAGTTGAGCACCGTGAAGACCGATTTCTTCATTTCGCCGGCATAGGAGGTGCCGCCGATCAGGACGAGGCCGTTCGTCAGGTCGCAGGCGATCACCGTTTCGCTGCGGCAACCGTGACGCTCCGGATCCGCCCTGAAGCTCGGCAGGTCGATGATCGTCAGCTTCGGCTCGAAGGCTGCAAGCGCCTCGCGTGCCGGACGGATCAAGAGATTGCGGATGAACAGCGAATGCCATGCGAGCTCCGTGACGACGCGCGTCGGCAGAGCATGCGCCGGATCGGCGCCACCAATGAGGTCCTGAACGTAAAGCGACTTGCCCTTGGCGTGCGCAACCATGTCCTGGCGCAGGCGTTCGAAGTTTTCGGGTGAGATCGCGTTGTTGTTGTCCCACCAGATCTCTCCAGCGGTCGCCGCGTCGCGGACGACGAACTTGTCCTTGGGGGAGCGACCCGTGTGCTGCCCGGTCCGGGCGCAGAGCGCGCCGTGCGCCGTCAATTGCGCCTCGCCGCGGCGAAGGGCGTCCTCGTAAAGCTCCGCTGCCTCGAAGTTGTAGCGGACGAAAGCCAAGTCCGAAAAGCCGATTGTTTCCAGTCCGTTCGAGGGATTGCGGGTGCCGAGTTGCTCCATGGTCAAGCTTCCTTTGTCATTGGCCATTGGTGGGGAATGTCGTCGGAACATACCGACAAGGTTGATCGAAGACAAGATATCGACTCCTAAAACAATAATGATATCAGTATATTAATCGATTTAAAGAAAAATGTGTATTTTTTAATCGGTTGAATTATGCCTCTGCGAGACACATTTGTCGGCCAGTCCCGAGACGATTGGCAGGCGGCGCTTTTGTGCTTCGCCACAATTTGTTCCACCTTTATACTCAAGTAACGCCGGTGACTCGCGGTTGCCGCGATTCTTGAAGGCGGGTCTGGCCAACGGACCTCAAGAGACGGAGTTGAATACGATGCAGACCATCGCGCTTGTCGATGACGACCGCAACATCCTGACGTCCGTGTCCATCGCGCTGGAAGCCGAGGGCTACAAGGTCGAAACCTACACCGACGGTGCATCGGCACTCGAAGGCCTGCTGGCGCGTCCGCCACAGCTCGCGATCTTCGACATCAAGATGCCGCGCATGGACGGCATGGAACTGTTGCGCCGGCTCAGGCAGAAGTCCGACCTGCCGGTGATTTTTCTGACCTCCAAGGACGAGGAAATCGACGAGCTCTTCGGCCTCAAGATGGGTGCCGACGATTTCATCACCAAGCCTTTCTCCCAGCGCCTGCTGGTCGAGCGCGTCAAGGCGATCCTGCGTCGCGCCCCGAACCGCGACCTCGCCGCGGTCGGCGCCATCGGCACGGCAAAGCCTTCCGACGCGCCATCCCGTTCACTGGAACGGGGCCAGCTCGTGATGGACCAGGAGCGCCACACCTGCACCTGGAAGAACGAGTCGGTGACGCTGACGGTCACCGAATTTCTCATCCTGCACTCGCTGGCGCAGCGTCCGGGCGTGGTGAAGAGCCGTGACGCATTGATGGATGCCGCCTATGATGAGCAGGTCTATGTGGATGACCGCACGATCGACAGCCACATCAAGCGGCTTCGCAAGAAGTTCAAGATGGTCGACAACGACTTCGACATGATCGAAACGCTCTACGGCGTCGGCTATCGTTTTCGCGAGACGGCCTGACGGCCGCCGCTTCACGCTTGCCACAGCGGCGATTGTGGATCATGCAGAAATGGCGTAACGGCGATGCGGGAGTGGCAGCCCGCGTCGGGCATGCCGCACCCACGGGACACGAGCCGCACCGGCGCGCATGAGCCCGGATCAGGCAGATAGATGTGATGTGCCGGCGCCACTGCATGTATCCTTAAATCCTAGCCGATTTAAGGATACATGCGGCAATTCAAAATGCTGCCGCGTCCTTTGCGCGCCTGACAAGGCGCGCGGCGCTGCAAGGAAAGGAAGGCGACGAAAATTTCGTCGTGGGAGCAGGAGACTTGGTAGAAGTCTTGCAGGGCGATCTCGAGGATATCGAAGGGCGGGCATCGGCGCGCGGCCAGCGCCGGTGGGCGCATCCCTTCACCCTGATCCGACGCCTGTTCGGCAACGCCGTCTTTTCGAGCCTCACCCGCCGCATCGTCTTCTTCAACCTCGTTGCGCTCGTGGTGCTCGTCGGCGGCATCATGTATCTCAACCAGTTCCGCGAGGGTCTGATCGACGCCCGTGTGGAAAGCCTCCTCACCCAGGGCGAGATCATCGCCGGGGCAATTTCCGCCTCCGCCTCGGTCGATACCAACTCGATCACCATCGATCCGGAAAAACTGCTCGAACTCCAGGCCGGTGAAAGCATCACGCCGCTGCCGAGCGACGAAGACCTCGAGTTTCCGATCATCCAGGAGCGCGTAGCGCCGGTCCTGAGACGCCTGATTTCGCCGACGCGGACGCGCGCCCGCCTCTTCGACGCCGATGCCGATCTGCTGCTCGACTCCCGCCACCTCTATAGCGGCGGCCAGGTGCTGCGCTTCGACCTGCCGCCGGTCGATCCGGAAACGACCGGCATCGCCGACAAGCTCAGCGTGTGGCTCAACCGGCTGCTGCAGCCGGGCGACCTGCCGCTCTACAAGGAGCCGCCGGGCGGCAACGGTTCGATCTACCCGGAGGTCATGAACGCACTGACCGGTGTGCGCGGCGCCGTCGTGCGGGTGACGGAGAAGGGCGAGTTGATCGTTTCGGTCGCGGTGCCCGTGCAGCGTTTCCGCGCCGTGCTCGGCGTGCTCCTGCTTTCGACGCAGGCGGGCGATATCGACAAGATCGTCCACGCCGAGCGCCTCGCCATCATCCGCGTCTTCGGCGTTGCGGCCCTCGTCAACGTCATCCTGTCGCTGCTTCTGTCGTCGACGATCGCCAATCCGCTGAGAAGGCTGTCGGCTGCCGCGATCCGCGTGCGCCGCGGCGGTGCGAAGGAACGGGAGGAAATCCCGGACTTTTCCTCGCGCCAGGACGAAATCGGCAACCTCTCCGTGGCGCTCCGGGAAATGACGACGGCACTCTATGACCGCATCGCGGCGATCGAAAACTTTGCCGCCGACGTCAGCCATGAGCTCAAGAACCCGCTCACATCGCTGCGCAGCGCCGTTGAGACCCTGCCGCTCGCGCGCAACGAGGATTCGAAGAAACGGCTGCTCGACGTCATCCAGCACGATGTGCGCCGCCTCGACCGGCTGATCAGCGATATTTCCGACGCCTCGCGCCTCGATGCGGAACTGGCGCGCAGCGACGCCAAGAAGATCGACCTGGAGAAGCTGCTTGGCGATCTCATCGACATTTCCCGACAGATCCGCAGCAAGAAGAAGCCGGTGCTCCTCGACTTCGTCATCGACCGCAAGGACAATCCGCGCGCGAGCTTTGTCGTCAACGGCTACGAGTTGCGCATCGGCCAGATCGTCACGAACCTCATCGAAAACGCCCGCTCCTTCGTTCCCGAGCAGAATGGCCGCATCATCGTCCGCCTGACCCGCTCACGCTCCCGCTGCATCGTTTATATCGAAGACAACGGACCAGGCATCCAGGCCGAGGACATCGACCGGATTTTCGAACGCTTCTATACCGACCGGCCCGAGGGCGAGGATTTTGGTCAGAATTCCGGCCTCGGCCTTTCGATTTCCCGCCAGATCGCCGAAGCGCATGGCGGCACGCTGAAGGCGGAAAACATCGTCGGCCAGGGCGGGCACGTGACCGGCGCCCGCTTCATCCTCTCGCTGCCCGCCGAGCCACACCAGTGACCGCGCCGGCCTGCAATATCCACGCAACGGCGATCGTTCTCGGCACGACCGGATTTCTGGTTACCGGCCGTTCCGGCTCGGGCAAGTCGGCGCTCGCGCTTTCCTGCATCTCCGAGGCGAGGCGCCGCGGACGTTTCGCGGCACTCGTCGCCGATGACCGGGTCGATCTCAGCCTTGAGAACGACCGGATCATCGCGCGGTGCCCGCCATCCATTCGCGGCCTGATCGAGATCCGCGGCAGCGGCATCGTGGCCGTCGAAACGGTTTCCGCCTGCGTTCTCGACTGGGCGATCATGCCAGTCCGGCCGTCCCGCGACGCGCGCCTGCCGCCCGAGAACGAAGAGTTGCAGCTAGAAATTGGGCGAAGTCTGCCGCTGCTGCGCGTTCCCGTTGAAAACCCCGTTTCCCCTTTCGATGCACTGCACGCGTTGCTACCCAAAAATTTAGCACTTTAGCCTTATCCGAGGGCACAAAGGCTGCTTTTTCGGCATTTTTGGCTTGCACTTCCCCTTTTCCTTGCCAAGATGGCCGCCCCAACAGGTGGACGAAATTGCTGCATTGCGATATCTGACCATCAACGAGTTGCTATGCAGTTGGAGCAAAGATACCCATGATCGGACTTGTGCTTGTCACCCATGGCAAGCTGGCGGAAGAGTTTCGGCATGCGTTGGAGCATGTGGTTGGTCCGCAAAAAGCTATCGAGACCGTGTGCATCGGGCCCGAGGACGACATGGACCAGCGGCGTCAGGACATCCTCGATGCGGTTGCGGGCGCGGACGAGGGCAATGGCGTCATCATCCTGACGGACATGTTCGGCGGCACGCCCTCCAACCTTGCCATCTCGGTCATGCGCAGCGGCAGCGTCGAGGTGATCGCCGGCGTCAATCTGCCGATGCTGATCAAGCTTGCCGGCGTTCGCGGCGAAAGCGACATGGACAAGGCCCTCGTCGAGGCCTCCGAGGCGGGGCGCAAATACATCAATGTCGCCAGCCGTGTGCTGAGTGGAAAATGATGGACCATCGCCCGGACATGTCGCTGACTCGGGAGCTGCTGATCATCAACAAACGCGGCCTGCATGCACGCGCGTCGGCGAAATTCGTCCAGACCGTCGAAGCCTATGATGCCGAGATCACCGTCTCCAAGGACGGTATGACGGTCGGCGGCACGTCGATCATGGGCCTGATGATGCTCGCCGCCAGCACCGGCTGCACCGTTTTCGTGACCGCCAGCGGCCTCCAGGCGGAAGAGGCGCTCAACGCCCTCGACGCTTTGGTGCGCGACAAGTTCGGCGAAGAAATCTGACGCGGCTCATCGCGCGTTCAAACTGAAGCCATTCCGGCGATATAAACATATAAAGACTTCTTTATATCGCGGTTGCCCTGCCCGCCGATTCCTGATAGACCGTGCCCACTCTCCCCGTGATCCTGCGCGGGAGGCGTTGTCACGCCGCCAAAAGGCCAGAGGGCCGGCGCGGCCGGAAAAGATCAGCCCTGGAGAACTCCATGACCGCAACTCAGGACTATATTGTCGCCAATATCGGCCTGGCCGATTTCGGCCGTAAGGAAATTGCCATCGCCGAAACGGAAATGCCGGGCCTGATGGCCTGCCGAGAGGAATTCGGTGCATCGAAGCCGCTGAAGGGCGCGCGCATCACCGGCTCGCTGCACATGACCATCCAGACGGCCGTGCTGATCGAGACGCTGGTTGCGCTCGGTGCCGAGGTTCGCTGGGCGTCGTGCAACATCTTCTCGACCCAGGACCACGCCGCAGCCGCCATCGCGGCAAGCGGTGTTCCGGTCTTCGCCGTCAAGGGCGAAACGCTTGAGGACTACTGGGCGTATACCGACAAGATCTTCCAGTGGGCCGACGGCGGCCTGTCGAACATGATTCTCGACGATGGCGGCGACGCTACCATGTACATCCTGCTCGGCGCGCGCGCCGAAGCCGGCGAGAACGTGCTTTCGAACCCGGGCTCGGAAGAGGAGGAAATCCTCTTCGCCCAGATCAAGAAGCGCCTCGCCGCAACCCCCGGCTGGTTCACGAAGCAGCGGGACGCCATCAAGGGCGTCACCGAAGAAACGACCACCGGCGTCAACCGCCTTTACCAGCTCCAGGCCAAGGGCCTGCTGCCCTTCCCGGCGATCAACGTCAACGACAGCGTCACCAAGTCGAAGTTCGACAACAAGTACGGCTGCAAGGAATCGCTCGTCGACGGCATCCGCCGCGGCACCGACGTGATGATGGCCGGCAAGGTCGCGGTCGTTTGCGGCTACGGCGACGTCGGCAAGGGTTCGGCCGCTTCCTTGAAGGGCGCGGGCGCACGCGTGAAAGTCACCGAAGTCGATCCGATTTGCGCCCTGCAGGCCGCAATGGACGGCTATGAAGTGGTTCAGCTCGAGGACGTCGTTTCGACCGCCGATATCTTCATCACGACGACCGGCAACAAGGACGTCATCCGCATGGACCACATGCGCGAAATGAAAGACATGGCGATCGTCGGCAACATCGGCCACTTCGACAACGAGATCCAGGTCTCGGCGCTGCGCAACCTGAAATGGACCAACATCAAGCCGCAGGTCGACATGATCGAGTTCCCGAAGGGCAACCGCATGATCCTGCTTTCGGAGGGCCGGCTACTCAACCTCGGCAACGCCACCGGACATCCATCTTTCGTGATGTCGGCCTCCTTCTCCAACCAGGTGCTGGCGCAGATCGAGCTCTTCAGCAAGGGCGGGAACTACAAGAACGAGGTCTACGTGCTGCCGAAGCAGCTCGACGAGAAGGTCGCCCGCCTGCATCTCGCAAAGCTCGGCGCCAAGCTGACCGAGCTCTCGGAAGACCAGGCCGCCTATATCGGCGTGAAGCCGCAGGGCCCGTTCAAGGCCGAACACTACCGGTACTAATCGTTAGCCGGACAATCCACAACATGTTGTGGCCGCGATCTTGACAAGAGATCGCGGCCTCTTTTTTGAGCCGCGCACTTTCCGGCGATTCGTCAAACAAGTATGCTTAAGTCATTGATTCGTGACGCTACTGCATGTTCGGCAAATCGTACCGATTTGAGGAAAGATGCGGTAATTCAAAGTGCTACAGCGTCCTTTGCGCGTCGGATGAGACGCGCGGCGCTGCAGTGCGGACCTTCGAGCGTCGCGGATGGGGATGTCTTGTCGGACATGCGGCAAACAGACGGAGACAGACCGGGGATGCAATCGCAACTGACGCAAACCCCTTCCAGGGGTTTCGGTGCATGGCGGCGTAAGGTCGGCGGCAATTTCCGGACAAACGGGGACGGCGGCGCCATGGAAACAGAACGATCCACGCTTTTCGGCGGAGGCCTCAGGGCGCCAGCCTTGCTGCGGCGACTGCTCGCCGGCACCGCCTTCTTCGCGGCAACCGACGCAGCCGCCCAGGCGTCGACGCCGGTTGCCAAGGCCATCTTCGGCTCCTCCGAAGTCGTCACCTTTTCCGTCCTGATCGGCGTCATTTCCGCGGCCATGATTTCCGCCATCTGGCTCATCCGCCAGCGCGGCAATATCGAGGCCGAGAACCGCGAACTGCGATCCGGTCTTTCCGATGCAAACCAGCGGATTTCCCGTTTCCAGGCCCTCATCGCCGACAAGAACCGACGCATCGTGATCTGGGATGGTCTGGCCGAACGTCCCGAATTCCTCGGGCAGCTCCCGGTCGAAACCGGCGCCCCGCAGGACGACCGTGCCTTTCTCGCCTTCGGGCGCTGGCTCAAGGCGCCGTCTGCCAGCCAGCTCGAAAAGGCGATCGAGACGCTGCGCGCGCAGGCGCAAAGCTTCGATCTCGTGCTTGAAACGCAGCGCAACGAGGTCCTGGAGGCTCAGGGCCGCGTTTCCGGCGGACGGGCATTCGTGCGTTTCATCGCGCTCAACAATCTCAGGGCCGAACTTGCCGAGTTGAAGCTGGAACGCGATCGCCTGCACGCATCGCTATCGACCTTCCGCACGCTGCTCGATGAGATTGACCTGCCTGTCTGGCAGCGCACGACGGACGGCAAGCTTGAATGGGTCAACCAAGCCTTCGCAGAGGCGGTCGACGCGCAGAGCGCGAACCTCGCCGTCGCCGAAGGGCGCGAATTGCTCTCGACCGCGGCGCGCGAAAAAATCCGCGCCGTCTCAACTCTTGAAACGCCGTTCAGCGACAAGGTTTCGACCGTCGTCAAGGGCAATCGCACTTTCTTCGATGTCGTCGACGCCCGCAGCCCGGTCGGCTCGGCCGGTATCGCCATCGACATCTCCGGCACCGAAGCCGTGCGTGAAGAGCTTGCACGGACCTTGAAGAGCCATGCCGAAACGCTCGACCATCTGGCCACGCCCGTGGCGATCTTCGACGGCAATCAGCGCCTGCAGTTCTACAACCAGGCATTCCAGCGGCTCTGGAACCTCGACATGGGCTTCCTCGAGCGCAAGCCCGACAACGGCGAGGTGCTCGACCGGTTGCGGGCCGGCGGCAAGCTCCCCGAGCAGCTCAATTGGAAACAATGGAAGGCCAATGCGCTGTCCGTCTATCAGGCGCTCGACACGCAGTCAGACCTCTGGCACCTGCCGAACGGCCAGACGCTGCGCGTCTTCGCCACCGCGCGTCCGCAGGGGGGCGCAACCTGGGTCTTCGAGAACCTGACCGAGAAGGTCGATCTCGAGACCCGTTACAATACCCTTGTCCAGGTCCAGGGCGAAACGATCGACCATCTCGCCGAAGGCGTCGCGGTGTTCGGGCCTGATGGGCGCATCCGGCTTTCCAACCCGGCGTTCCGGGCGATCTGGGGCATCAGCGAGGCGGAGGCCAAGCCCGGTACCCACATTCGCGCCGTCGAACAGGCATGCCTCTCCTCCTACGACCAGCCGGATGGCTGGAAGCGATTTGCCCATATCATCACCAGCTTCGACGACGAGCGTCCGTCGAGCCGCGGCATTCTGGAATTGCGGACCGGCCTGATCCTCGACTATGCCGTGATTCCGCTGCCGAACGCCCAGACGATGCTGACCTTCGTCAACATAACCGACAGCGTCAGGGTCGAGCGCGCCCTGACCGAGAAGAACGAGGCGCTGCGCAAGGCCGATGCGCTGAAGAACGACTTCGTTCATCACGTCTCCTATGAATTGCGCTCGCCGCTCACCAACATCATCGGTTTCGCCGATCTCCTGAAAACGCCCGCATTCGGCGAGCTCAACGAGCGCCAGGCGGAATATGTCGACCACATCGCCACGTCCTCATCGCTGCTCTTGACGATCGTCAACGATATCCTCGACCTGGCCACCGTCGACGCCGGCATCGTCGAGCTCGACATGTCCGAGGTGAACCTCGTCGATTTCCTCGACGACGTCGCGCATCAAATGGCCGACAGGCTTGTCGAAAGCGGCGTCACCTTGCAGGTGGATGCGCCCGACAACCTTGGCCGCATGATCGCGGACCAGCAGCGGCTGAAGCAGATCTTCATCAAGCTTCTCACCAACGCCGCCAACTTCGCGCCCGATGGCAGCGCCATCGATCTCAAGTGCCGGCGCGAAGGCACCGATTTCGTCTTCTCCGTCAGCGATTCCGGCCCCGGCATTCCGCAGGACGTCTTGAATACCGTCTTCAACCGCTTCGAAAGCTACGGCCAGCACGGCGGCGCCGGCCTCGGGCTTTCGATCGTCGAGAGCTTCGTCAGCCTGCATCACGGCACCGTTTCGATCCGCAGCAAGGAGGGCGAAGGCACCGAGGTCACCTGCCGCATTCCGTCGTCCGAAATGCCGAAGATCATCGCGGCCGAATAATGAAGCATCTGCAACGGTTCCTGAAGGACGAGGCAGCCACCATCGAGCTTGGCGAAGACCTGGCGCTGGCGCTGAAGGCCGGCGATTGCGTCGCCTTGTCGGGCGATCTCGGCGCGGGAAAATCGACCTTCGCGCGCGCCCTGCTCCGCGCGATCGCCGACGACGAGACGCTCGAAGTGCCGAGCCCCACCTTCACGCTCGTCCAGAACTACGACCTGCGCATCCCCGTCGCCCATTTCGACCTCTATCGTCTCGCCGACGCTTCGGAGCTCGAAGAACTCGGCTTCGACGAGGCCCTTTCCGAAGGGATCTGTCTTGTCGAATGGCCGGAAAAAGGGGACGAAGCGCTTCCATCCGACCGCATCACACTCGCCTTCACCCATGATGGCGACGGGCGTCAACTTGCCATTTCCGCGCCCGACGCTTCGTTCGAGCGTATCTCCCGCTCGCTCGCGATCCGCAGTTTCCTCTCGCAAAACGGCTATGCGACCGCCCGGCGCCGGCATTTGAGCGGCGACGCCTCGATCAGGGCCTATGAGCGGGTCGTGACGGATGGTGAGCCGGCGAAAATCCTGATGGATGCGGCAAGGCATAAACCCGGCCCCATTCTCCAGGGCGGCAAATACTACCAGCAGCTTGCGCACCTTGCGGAGGATGTCGTTCCGTTTGTCGCGATTTCCGAGTTGCTGCGTGGACGCGGCTTCGCCGCGCCGGCAATTTATGCCCGCGACCTCGACAAGGGTATCTTGCTGATCGAGGACCTGGGCTCCGAGGGCATTCTCAACACGGAGGGAAGACCGGTCGCCGAGCGCTATCTCGAAAGTGTGCGCCTGCTCGCCCGCCTTCACGGCGAGCCGACGAGACGCGAGATTGCCATTGGCGATGGCCTCACCCACCGCATTCCCGATTTCGACCGCACGGCGATCAAGATCGAGACGAGCCTGCTTGTCGACTGGTACCTGCCGTGGAAGCGTGGCGAAGCGGCCTCCGACAGCGAGCGTAAAGAGTACTTCGCCATCTGGGATCAACTGATCGACGTTCTTGCATCGGCCGAGAAGAACCTGCTGCTGCGCGATTTTCACTCGCCGAACATTCTCTGGCGCCCAGATCGTAAAGGGCTCGACCGCGTCGGCATCATCGATTTCCAGGACGCCATGATCGGTCCGACCGCCTACGATGTCGCGTCGCTCACGCAGGATGCGCGCGTGACCATCGACCCGGATCTGGCCGACCGGCTGATCGACGCCTATCTGGCCGAGCGCAAGGCCGCTGGCCCATTCGACGAGGCAACCTTCCTTCGCGACTGGCACCTGATGTCGGCACAGCGCAACTGCAAGCTCGCCGGCATCTGGGTGCGGCTGATGCAGCGTGACGGCAAGCCCGGTTACATGAAGCACATGCCACGCACCTTCGCCTATCTGAGCCGTGCGCTCGGTCATGAGGTGCTGACACCCTTGCGCGATTGGTGCATTAAGGCTGGAATCCTGGCTAGCGAATCAGCCAACTGACAGGAAATCATGCCCATCACCAATGCCATGGTGCTTGCGGCCGGACTGGGCACCCGCCTTCGGCCAATCACCGATACCCTGCCGAAGCCACTCGTCCGGATCGCCGGCAAGCCGATGATCGACTACGTGCTGGACATCCTGGCGGCCGCCGGCGTGACCAAGGCGGCGGTCAACGTCCATCACTTTGCCGACCAAATGGAAGAACATCTCCGTCGCCGCGAGACGCCGCATATCCTGATTTCGGACGAGCGCGACGGCCTGATGAATTCCGGTGGCGGGCTTGCCAAGGGGCTGAAGCTGCTGGACGACGGGCCGTTGCTCGTGATGAATGCCGATCTCTTCTGGATCGGCGAAAAGGCCGGAACGCCGAGCAATCTTCAAAGGCTTGCCGATTTCTTCGATCCTGAGACGATGGACATGGCGCTGCTCTGTGTGCGGCTCGAAGACACGACGGGGCACAACGGCAAGAAGGATTTTTCGCTGGCTGAGGACGGCAGGCTCATCCGCTACGAGGAAGGCATGGAAAATCCCATCGTCTATGCCGGCGCGATCGCCATGGAGTCGCGTCTTTTTGCCGACGCGCCAAGCGACGCATTCAATCTCAACATCTATTTTGACCGCGCCGTCGCCCGGGGGCGCCTCTTCGGGCTGATGCTCGACGGCCACTGGATGACGGTCGGCACGCCGGAAGCGATCGCTGAAGCCGAGGCGGCCGTGCGCCGTTTTCAGCCGGGAGGATAAGATGCCCGGCCACGCCCCCAACATCTTTACGATCTCCGCCGGCCTGCCGTTCCTGAGGACGCTGGCGCGGAAGCTCTGCGACGGTGGGCTGGTTCCGGATTTCAGCTACGATCCGGCAGATCCGCTGATGCTTGCCGGCGTGACGATCTTCGTTCCCACACGACGCTCGGCGCGTGTGCTTCGCTCGGAGTTCGTCGATCTGCTCGGCGGTCGCTCGGCCATCCTGCCGACGATCCGCGCGCTCGGCGAGACGGACGACGACAGCGGCTTTTTCGATGCCGAGATGCCGGCGATACTCGATCTCGCCCCGCCTCTTTCCGGCACCGCACGCCTGATCGAACTCGGCCGCCTCATTCTCGCCTGGCGCAACCAGCTGCCCCAGGCGGTTCTCGATATCCACGGCGAAAGTCCGCTGATCGCGCCGGCGAGCCCCGCCGATGCCATTTGGCTCGCGCGCAATCTCGCCGACCTGATCGACGCCGTCGAAACCGAGGAGCTCGACTGGGAGGCTCTCGATGGACTCGACGCCGGCGAACATGCGCTCTGGTGGCAGTTGACGCTTGCCTTCCTGAAGATCGCCCGCACCTATTGGCCGGAGCGGTTGGACGAGCTCAAGCAATCCTCGCCTTCGCGCCACCGCAATGCCATTCTCCAGGCGGAAACACAGCGCATAGCCGCCGGCAGGGTGACTGGCCCGATCATCATTGCCGGCTCGACCGGCTCGATCCCGGTGACGGCCGCGCTGATCGCAGCCGTGAGCAGGCTGCCGAACGGCACCATCGTTCTGCCGGGCCTCGATCAGACGATGAGCGATACCGAATGGGAGCTGATCGTCGGCGATGCTTCGACCGGCACCGCAAGGGATCCGGCAAGCCGCAGCCACCCGCAATACGGCTTCTACCGGCTGCTGAAACGCATGGGCATCGGCCGGCGCGATGTCCTGACACTCGAGCCGTCCGATGGCGCCCTCGACTATCGCAGCATGGTTCTCTCACGCGCCCTGCTCCCGGCGAAGGCGACAGACAGTTGGACCCGCACGCGTGAAGATTTCGATCCGGCAAGGCTTCTGTCCGCATTCGCGGACGTCGCGCTGATCGAGACGGCCAATGAGCGGGAAGAGGCAACGGCCATCGCCATCGCACTCAGGCTCGCGCTTGCCGACGACGATGAAAGCCAGGCGGCGTTGATCACGCCGGATCGGGGGATTGCGCGCCGCGTCGGGGCGGAACTCGCCCGCTTCGGCATCGAGGCCGACGATTCTGCCGGCACGCCGCTCGCGGCCACAGCCGCCGGCGCCGTCGTTCGCTTATTGCTGGAGGCCGCATTGCGGCCGGGCGATCCCGTGCCGCTGGTGGCTCTCCTCAAGCATCCGCTCGCCCGCTTCGGCGAGACAACCGAGGATGTCCGGCGCGCCGCCGACGCGCTGGAACTGCTGGCGTTGCGTGGCGGCACCGGCAGCGCCGACATTTCGGCCCTTGGCCCGCTGATCGAGCAGGCACTCGAAAGGCAGAAGCATGACCGTCATCCGCCGCCGTGGCAGAGCCGCCTCAATGACGAGGACATAGCCGCCGCCCGCAGGCTTGCCGCACGCATCGCGTTGGCCGCCGAACCCTTGGCGAGTGCGTCCGTGCTTCGCGTCGACGGCCAGCATCGGTCCAAGGTTCTCACCCTTGCCGACTGGGCGGAGCGAACGGGTCGCGCACTGGAGGCAGTTTGCGTGGACGAGCGCGGCAGCCTCGGCGATCTCTGGTCGACGGAAGCCGGCGAAACACTGGCAACGCTTCTCAAAGGCATCATCGAGACGGAAGGTCAGATGCGCGCCGACGGACCGCAGTGGTGCGACATCGTCGAGGCGCTCGCGGCGAGCGAAGCGGTCAAGCCACGATCGATGCGGCATCCCCGCGTCTTCATCTTCGGGGCGCTGGAATCGCGCCTGCAAAGCATGGATCTTGTGGTGCTCGGCGGCATGAACGAGGGCACATGGCCGGGGCAGACGTCAAACGATCCCTTCCTGTCGCGGACGATGAAATCCGGAATCGGCCTCGAACCGCCGGAGCGGCGTATCGGCCAGCTCGCCCACGATTTCCAGATGGCCTGCGGCACGCGCCGTCTGATCCTCTCGCGCTCCATGCGCCAGGGTTCGGCACCAACGGTCGCTTCGAGGTGGCTGCAGCGCCTGCAGGCGCTCGGCGGCGATAGACTGACGCAACTCATCAAGTCCAACGGCGCGGACTATTTGCACTGGGCGCGTCTTCTCGATGCAGGCGAAAGCCAGCCGCTTGCGACGCGGCCGGAACCGCGGCCGCCCGCCGAGCTGCAGCCGCGCAGATATTCGTTCAGCGAAGTGACCCGCCTCCGTCGCGATCCCTACGCCGTCTACGCTCGGCGGATCCTGCGGCTGCAGCCGATCGAGCCGTTCAATCGTGATCCGGGGGCGGCCGAGCGCGGAACGCTCTACCATCGAATAGTCGACCGCTTCGTCAAAGGCGGCTTCGATCCGGCCTCGCCCGACGCAGAAGCCGTGATGACGAGACTGCTCAACGAAGCCTTCGACGAGGAGGCACTTCCGCCGCATATCGACACGATCTGGCGTCCGCGTTTTGCCGCCGTCGGGAAGGCATTCCTCGGCTGGGAGCGCGAACGCCGGAAAAGTATTGTGAAATCTTTCACCGAGGTTCCCGCATCGATGGATATCGGCCTTGCGGATATCCGGCTGACCGGTGTCGCCGATCGCCTCGACCGACGCCCGGACGGCACAATCGACATCATCGACTACAAGACCGGCTCAAGCCCCTCGCCGAAGGAGGCGCGGAGTCTGCTCGATCCGCAGCTTTCGCTCGAGGCCGCCGCACTCAAGGCCGGAGCCTTCGGCGCGACGGGACGCGCCGAACCGAATGCGCTTCTCTACGTCCGCCTGAAACCCGGCAACCGCTTCAGCGTCGATGCCGTCAACAACGAGGGCGGCAGGCAGAAGGAAACGAAATCCGCGGACCAATTGGCGGAAGAATCGCTCACCGAGTTGCGCAAGCTGCTCGCGGCACTGATGAGCGGCCGCCACGGCTTTGTTTCGCGCCTGATCGTGCAGAAGGAGCGCGACTACGGCGGCGAATACGATCATCTGGCGCGGGTCGCCGAATGGGCGACTGCCGAAGGCGAGGATGATGCCGATGAGGGATGACACTTTCGGGCCTCGGGAAACGACACCCCGGGCTTGGCTCGACTGGACGACGGAGCGGCAATCGCTCGCCTCCGACCCGGCGCGCTCGGCCTGGGTTTCCGCCAATGCCGGATCGGGCAAGACGCATGTGTTGACGCAGCGCGTCATCCGGCTGCTGCTCGCCGGCTGCCGCCCTTCCGCGATCCTGTGTCTCACCTATACGAAGGCCGCCGCTTCGGAAATGTCGAACCGAGTGTTCGAGCGCCTGGCTGAATGGGCGACGCTTGACGATGCTTCGCTGGAGAAGCGTATCGAAGCGATCGAGGGCGCCCGGCCCTCAGCCATCAAAATCCAGGAGGCGCGTCGGTTGTTCGCCGCCGCTCTCGAGACGCCCGGCGGCCTGAAGATCCAAACGATCCACGCATTCTGCGAAGCGCTCCTGCATCAGTTTCCGCTCGAAGCCAATGTCGCCGGGCATTTTTCCGTGCTCGACGACAGCGCCGCCGCCGTCTTGCTCGCGGATGCACGGCGCGCCTTGCTGGCCGCCACTGCGGCGGATGACCCGGAGCTCACCGACGCCTTCGCCACCGTTCTCGATCGCGCCGACGATACCGGTCTCGAAAGGCTGCTGGAGACGATCGTCGCCAATCGCACGCCCATTCAAGCCTTTCTCGATCGCGCCTCGAAGCGGGGTGGATTGGAAGCGCATCTGCGTTCGTCGCTGACGATTGCGCCGGGCGAGACTGCAGAAAGCGTGCTGGCGAAGGTCTGGCCGCTGGCTGGCCTGAACGGGGCGGCTCTTGAGCAATATCTCGACCTCGCAGCACGCAAGGGCGGCGCCAAGCCTTCCGAGTTTGCAGAAGGACTGAAGGCGGTCGCAAGGCTCACCGATCCCGAGGAGCGCTACCGCAAGCTGCTTGGGCTTTTCTTCAACGGCGGCGGCAAGCCGCGGGCCGACTCCACCTTTTTGAACGCCGCGATGCGGCGCGAGGCGCCTGACCTCGCACCGCTCGTAGATCAGGCGCGCGATCATGTCGTCGCCTGCGTCGACCGCTTAAGCATCGTCAGGATGTACGAGGCGACACGGGCCGCACTCACGCTCGCCGAAAGGCTCAACCGCGATTACGAGGAAATCAAGAAGGCGCGCAGCCAGCTCGACTTCGAGGATCTGATCAATCGCACGGCAGCGCTTCTTGCCCGCGGCGATGTCGGCGCCTGGGTTCACTACAAGCTCGACCAGGGTATCGACCACATCCTCGTCGACGAGGCACAGGACACGAGCCCCGCGCAATGGACGATCATCCAGTCGCTTGCCGCCGATTTCTTCGCCGGCGAGACGGCGAGAGCGGACGAGCGGACGATCTTCGCCGTCGGCGACGAGAAGCAATCGATCTATTCGTTCCAGGGTGCACGGCCGGAGCGCTTCTCCCGCGAGAGCATCGTGACGGAACGGCGGGTACGCGCTGGCGGCAAATACTTCAGCCCGATCCGCCTGCAGCTTTCCTTCCGTTCGACTATCGACGTCCTGTCGGCCGTCGACACCGTCTTTGCCAACAAGGCGAACGCCAAGGGGCTCAGCGCTGAGGACGAGGCGATCGTCCATGCCTCGAATCGGATCGGCCACCCCGGCGCGGTCGACATATGGGACGTGATCGCGCCCGAACCGGTGCTCGCCGAAGAGGAATGGACGGCCGCTTTCGATGCGACGCCTGAGCGCGCGCCGGCAAACATTCTCGCCCGACGCATCGCTGCGGTTCTCGATGACTGGATCCGCAAGGAAACCGTCATCGAGAAGGGCCTTCGCCGCCCGATGCGTCCCGGCGACGTCATCGTCCTCGTTCGTAAGCGCGACGCCTTCGTCAATGCCTTGACGCGGGCGCTGAAGCGCAGAAACAACATCCCGGTCGCGGGTGCCGACCGCCTCGTGCTGACCAGCCACATCGCGATTCAGGATCTGATGGCGCTCGGTCGCTTTGCCCTTTTGCCGGAGGACGACCTTTCTCTCGCGGCGCTCTTGAAAAGCCCGCTCATCAATCTCGGTGAGGACGATCTTTTCGAACTTGCGGCGGGAAGGGCGGAAACCGAGAGCCTCTGGCAACGCCTGCAGAGCTTCGGCGTCGACGAGACGAGCCGGTACCACCGGGTCGCGCGCACGCTCTCGCACTATGCCGACCTCGCCCGCCATATGCTGCCGCACGATTTTTATGCCCGCATCCTGGGTGTTCTGGGTGGCCGAGCCGCTTTCCTTGCCCGGCTGGGCAGCGAGGTCAGCGACATTCTCGATGAATTCCTGACTTTCACGCTCGATCACGAAAGAGCCGGCTTGCCCGGGCTGCAGGCCTTCATCTCGACGCTCGAGATCGAAGCGCCGACGGTCAAGCGCGAACAGGACAAGGAGCGCGACGAAGTGCGCGTCATGACCGTGCACGCGGCAAAGGGCCTGGAGGCGCCTGTCGTCTTCCTCGTCGACGGCGGTGGCAAGGCGTTCAACAACCAGCATGTTCCCGATCTGCGCCTTTTCGAAAAGCAGCGGCCCGACGGTCCCGTCGTCACCGTTCCTGTCTGGCGGGCGCCCGGCTCCGGAACGAATTCCCTGCTCAACGCCGACAATGCGCGGCTGAAGGCGCTGGCGGAGGAGGAATACCGGCGGCTGCTTTATGTCGGCATGACGCGCGCCGCGGACCGGCTCGTCATTTGCGGCTATCGCGGACAGAGGGAGAATACCGACACCTGGCACGCCATGGTCCAGGGGACGCTGGCACAGGACATCAAGGGACGCGGGACGCCCATGGTGTTTCGTGCGGGCGGCGAAGAATGGACCGGCCACGGGTGGCGCGAGACCCATCCCCATATCGACGCCGCAGTGGCAGAGGGTGTGCAGGCCGAGGGAGAGCGCAGCGCGCCGGGCCTGCCCGCTGCGCTTTCGGCACCCTTGCCGCCGCCGCGCCGGCTGCCGCGGCCGCTCACCCCATCCGGCACCGGCATCGTCATCGATGATCCGGACAGCGAATCGATCGTCGGATCGGCGCTCTTCGCCGAAAAGGCGGCACCCAATCGCTCACTGCTGCGCGGCGCGATCCTTCATCGCTTGCTGCAGGTTCTCCCGTCGATCGATCCCACAGAACGCCCCGCAGCGGCGGAGCGCTATCTGCTGCGGTCGGTCCCGCGCTGGCCCGAGCCGGAGCGCCGCGCGCTTGCCGATGCCGTAATGGATGTGCTGGACTACCCGGACCTCAAGACGCTCTTTGCCGCGCACAGCCGGGCGGAAGTCTCCGTCATGGGAACGCTCACCCTCGGCGGGCGCGAGTTCGCCGTGTCGGGTCGCATCGACCGGCTGGCCGTTTCCGGTGATACGGTGACGATTGCGGACTTCAAGACGAATCGCCAGGTGCCGATGTCACTTGAGGAGGTGCTATCTGTCTACAGAACGCAGCTTGCCATTTACCGGGAACTGCTCAAGCCGCTCTATCCCGGGCGACGGTTTCGATGTGCGCTGATCTTCACTGAGGGACCGGCAATCCAGGTGCTTCCCGACGCGGTGCTGGACAGGAGTCTTGAAGAGCTCGCGACAAAGTGAGATACACGATATTGAAAATCCGGTGGCGACGCCTCACATGAGGCACAACATCTGGACACGCCGCGCCGCCCCGGTTCGAACCGAAAGGCGCGGTAATATTTTGAAGAACCGCACGATCAAGATCGTACGGTCGCCATTTCCGAAAGCAAGGAGCAGCAGATGGCCACTGTGAAAGTCGATACCTCCAATTTTCAGCAGGAAGTCCTGAACTCGGCCGAGCCGGTCGTCGTCGATTTCTGGGCGGAATGGTGCGGTCCGTGCAAGATGATCGCTCCGAGCCTTGAGGAGATCGCCACCGAGTTCGCTGGCAAGGTCAAGGTTGCCAAGCTCAACATCGACGAAAACCCCGAGCTCGCCGCTCAATACGGCGTACGCTCGATCCCGACGCTTGCCATGTTCAAGGCCGGCGAAGTGGCGGACATCAAGGTTGGCGCCGCTCCGAAGACCGCGTTGACTTCCTGGATTTCGACGGCCGCAGCTTGAACTGCCCAAATCTCGAGAAACATCGAAAAGCCCGGCTTGCCGGGCTTTTTTCTTGCCGTCAAAACGGAGCGCGCGGCCCCCGAAACGCCGCCTACCGCGGCGGCGTGCCGTTTTCGGCGAGCACGTCGCCGACGAGATAAAGCGATCCGCCGATCAGGATGCGCGGCGGAACCGGATCCTCGTCGACAAGCTCGGCAATGATCCCGAGCGCTTCGGCAACAGACGAGGTCGCGGTGGTCTCAAAGCCGACAAAGCCGGCATCCTCGGCCAGGGCGACCGGGTCCAGGCCGGAATCGGATCCGTGGATCGGCACAGTGAAAACCTGCTCCGCAAGATCGAGGAAGGCCCTGAAATAGCCGACCGGATCCTTGGTGTTGATCATGCCGATGATCAGAAACAGGGGCCGTGGCTCGCGCTCCTCGAAACTCGCCATCGCCTCGGCGATGACCTGACCGGCGCCGGGGTTGTGACCGCCGTCGACCCAGATCTCGGCGCCCGGCGGACCGTAATGCGCAAGCTTGCCGCCGGCGAGGCGCTGCAGGCGCCCGGGCCATTCGACGGTGGCCAGGCCCTTCTCGATCGCTGCCTCCGGCACATCGAAGCCGGCCGCCCTGACGGCGCGGATCGCTGCGGCGGCGTTGGCGTATTGGTGCCGACCGGGCAATCGCGGCAGCGGCAGATCCGCCAATCCGCGCTCGTCCTGGAAGACGAGCCTGCCAAACTCCTCATGCGCCATGAAATCCTGACCGTAGACGGATATCGGGCAACCGAGGCGCTCCGCGGTAGCGACGAGCACGTCGCGCACACCGTCTTCCTCCTGGTGACCGATCACCACCGGACAGCCGCGCTTCATGATGCCTGCCTTTTCGGCGGCGATCAGTTCCACCCGATCGCCGAGATAGGACTGGTGATCGAGCGAAATCGGCATGATGACGGAAACCGCCGGCCGGGTGATCACGTTCGTCGCGTCAAACCGGCCGCCAAGGCCGACCTCGATGATCGCGACGTCAGCGGGATGATCGGCAAAGAGCAGGAAGGTGACCGCGGTTAGGATTTCGAAGACCGTGATCTGTTGACCGGCATTGGCCTCAGCCACGCGCCGCACCGCATCGGCAAGCACGCGATCGCCAACCAGCGTACCCTTGCCACCCTTGGCGCCCAGCCGATAGCGCTCGTGCCAGTTCACGAGATGCGGCGACGTGTGGACGTGGACGCTGAGGCCTGCAGCCTCGAGGATCGCCCGGGAAAAGGCCGTGACAGAGCCTTTCCCGTTGGTGCCAGCGACATGGATGACGGGCGGCAACCGGTCCTGCGGGTTGTCAAGCGCCGCCAAAAGCCGGGTAATCCTGTCGAGCGACAGGTCGAACCCCTTGGGATGCAGGGCGAGAAGCTTTTCGATCTCCTGCGCCGCTTCGCTGACCTGCGTCGCCGTCATGTCAATCGCCTCGAAAAATCGTCCGCCGGGACGCACCACCGAAAGAGTATGAAGCGGCATCGCACCGGGATGCCAAGTCAACCGAAACCGAGCCGTGCGAGGTTTAGGCCCGCGCCGCAACCGGCAAGGCAGTCGCTTGCGATCCACTCTCGCGCTTGGCGGCTTCGACCGGTTTCTTCGTCAGGATCTTCAGTACACGTGCAAGGGTCGCCGGGAGGTCATGCCGTTTGACCACCATGTCGACCATGCCGTGCTCCAGCAGGTATTCGGACGTCTGGAAGCCCTCCGGCAACTTTTCGCGCAGGGTCTGCTCGATCACCCGTTTTCCGGCGAAGCCGATTTCCGCGCCAGGCTCTGCGATGTGGATGTCGCCGAGCATCGCGTAGGAAGCGGTCACGCCACCTGTCGTCGGGTTCGTCAGGACGACGATGTAGGGAAGCCCGGCTTCCTTGAGCATGTTCACCGCCACGGTCGTGCGCGGAAGCTGCATCAGTGACAGGATGCCTTCCTGCATGCGGGCGCCACCGGAGGCCGGAAAGATCACCAGCGGGCATTTTTCGGCGATCGCCCTCTCGAAGGCCTTCACGATCGCTTCGCCTGCCGCCATGCCGAGCGAGCCGCCGATAAAGTTGAACTCGTGGACGACGGCAACGAGCTTGACGCCCTGAACGAGGCCAAGGCCGGCGACGATCGTATCCTCAAGCTCGGTCTTCGCGCGGCTGTCGCGCAGGCGATCGGTGTACTTCTTCGAATCGCGGAACTTGAGCGGGTCCTGCGCAACCTTCGGCTGCGGCAGCGTCTCGTAGATCCCGCCGTCGAACAGATCCTTCAGCCGAGCTTTCGCCGGCATCTTCATATGGTATCCGGACTGCGGAATGACCCACTTGTTCTCTTCGAGATCGCGATGAAACACCATCTCGCCGGTTTCAGGGCACTTGATCCAGAGATTTTCCGGAACTTCCCTGCGGCCCAGCATCGAATTGATCTTCGGCCGAACGTAGTTTGTGATCCAGTTCACTTATAAACTCCTGAAGATTTCCTTCGGGTTGTGCGCGTTAATCTGGGCGATTATTCGGCTGCAGCGAGCCTTGCCGCCCGCACACCAGCCGAGAGGCCCTTGACCAGCGCTTCGACACCCGGCACCGTCGCATCGGTCGCACGTCCGTCTTCCGTGAGACTGGAGGCGATCTGATTGACGATCGCGGTGCCGACGACGACACCGTCGGCCGACGCGCCGATCGCCCGTGCGTGTTCGGCTGTCTTGACGCCGAAACCGACGCAGACGGGCAGCTCAGTGTGCGACTTGATCCGCTGAACGGCGCCCGCAATCAGCGAGGGATCCGGCAGAGCCGAACCGGTGATGCCGGTCATCGAGACGTAATACACGAAGCCAGACGTGTTTTCGAGCACCTTCGGCAAGCGACGGTCATCGGTCGTCGGCGTCGCCAGGCGAATGAAGTTGATATCCCTCTTCAGCGCGGGGATGCAGAGCTCGTCGTCCATCTCCGGCGGCAGGTCGACGACGATCAGGCCATCGATCCCTGCTTCCAGTGCATCGGTCAGGAAACGATCGACGCCATAGATGTAGATGGGATTGTAGTAGCCCATCAGCACGATGGGCGTGTGCTGGTCCTCTCCGCGGAAGCGGCGCGCAAGCTCAAGCGTCTTTGCAAGCGTCTGGCCACCCTTCAGCGAGCGTTGCCCCGCGAGCTGGATCGACGGCCCGTCGGCCATCGGGTCGGAAAAAGGCATGCCAAGTTCGATGACGTCGGCGCCCGCCTTGGGCAGCGCCTTCATGATCGCCAACGACGTGTCGAAATCCGGGTCGCCCCCCATGAAATAGGTGACGAGGACCGGGCGACCCTCCGCCGCTACGTCGGCAAACCTCTTCTCCATACGTGCGGTCATGATCGTTATTGCCCCATACCCAGAATTTTGCCGACCGTGAAAATGTCCTTGTCGCCGCGACCGGAGAGATTCATCAGGATGATCTCGTCCTTGCCCATCTTCGGAGCCCGCTTGATGACCTCGGCCAGCGCATGCGACGGTTCGAGCGCCGGAATAATGCCCTCGAGCTTCGTCAGGACCTGGAAGGCTTCAAGCGCCTCATGATCCATGATCGGGACATATTCGACGCGGCCGACATCGTTCAGCCAGGCGTGCTCCGGGCCGATGCCCGGATAGTCGAGACCGGCGGAGATGGAATGCCCTTCCTTGATCTGGCCGTCGCCGTCCTGAAGCAGATAGGTGCGGTTGCCGTGCAAGACGCCCGGCGAACCGGCCGTGATCGAGGCGCAATGCTCGTCGCCCTCAAGGCCCTTGCCGCCGGCCTCCACGCCGACAATCTTGACGCCTTCGTCGTCGAGGAACGGATGGAAGATGCCGATTGCGTTGGAGCCGCCGCCGACCGCCGCGATAACGAGATCGGGAAGCCGACCCTCCGCCGCGAGAATCTGTTCCTTGGCCTCCTGGCCGATGACCGACTGGAAGTCGCGGACCATTTCCGGGTAGGGATGCGGACCGGCGGCGGTGCCGATCAGGTAATAGGTGCTGTCGACGTTCGTCACCCAGTCGCGCAGCGCCTCGTTCATCGCATCCTTGAGCGTGCCGTGGCCGGCAGTCACCGGCTTCACTTCGGCGCCGAGGAGCTTCATGCGGAAGACGTTCGGCGCCTGACGCTCGACGTCGGTGGCGCCCATATAGACCACGCAAGGCAGGCCGAAGCGGGCGGCGACGGTCGCGGAAGCGACGCCATGCTGGCCGGCGCCGGTTTCGGCGATGATGCGCGTCTTGCCCATGCGCTTGGCGAGCAGGATCTGGCCGATGCAGTTGTTGATCTTGTGGGAGCCCGTGTGGTTCAGCTCCTCGCGCTTGAAATAGATCTTTGCGCCGCCGAGTTCGGCCGTCAGGCGCTCGGCGAAATAGAGCGGGCTCGGGCGGCCGATGTAATGCGCTCCAAGCTTGTCCAGGTCGGCCTTGAAGGCCGGATCAGACTTTGCCTTGTTCCACTCATCCTGAAGGTCGAGGATCAGCGGCATCAGCGTTTCGGCAACGAAACGGCCACCAAAGATACCGAAGCGGCCTTCCTCGTCGGGTCCGGCTCTGAAGGAGTTCAGTTTAGGCGCCTCGTTCACGTCTTGCTCCCTGCTCGTGCGCGCTCGTCATCCGCCCGGCGAACGGCATCAAAAAATGCTTCCATGAGCTCCAAATCCTTGACGCCCGGCGCGCTCTCGACGCCGGAGGATGTGTCGATGGCCCGTGCGCCGGTCAGCGCAAGGGCTTCGCCGATATTGTTTGCATTCAACCCACCGGAAAGCATGTAATCGACGCCGCCGTCAAGCGCGTCGAGCAGCCGCCAGTCGAACGAAACGCCATTGCCTCCCGGCAAGTCGGAACCCACCGGCGGCTTGGCATCGAAGAGGAAACGATCCGCAATGCCGACATAGGGTCCGACCCGGTCGAGGTCGGAACCTTCGCGGATCGACAAGGCTTTCATGACAGGAAGGCCGTAGACCGCCTTGACCGTCAGCACACGCTCCGGGCTCTCGGAACCGTGAAGCTGCAGGATATCCGGGTTGAGGGCTGAGACGATCTCATCGAGGTCGTCATTGCCGGCATCGACCGTGACGGCAACGATCTTCGCCCGCCCGCGGATGCGCGCGGCAAGACGGCCGGCGTCATCCGGTTCGATATTGCGCGGGCTTTTCGGAAAGAAGATGAAGCCGGTGTGCGATGCGCCAAGCGCCACAGCACGCTCCACAGCCTCCGCGGTCTTCAGCCCGCAAATCTTCACGTCAGTTTTCATGGGAAGCGACCTTGCACGAAATGTCGCCCGAGTCGAGCCAAAACGTTGCGTCCCTTACTGCATCATGCAGCACGGCGCTCCAGCGTCCTTGCACGTCCGATCTGACGAGACGCGCGGCGCTGCAAGTGCGGCCGGCGCAACGTTGCGGCGCGGCCAGCTTCTCACCAGATGCATTGTACCACAACGGCGAAGAAACCGTGCGTCTGCCGATCGCTCTCATGCTGCCCTACAGCGCCCGCGCGTCTTTTTCAGACGCGCTTTCAACCAGCGGCCGAAACCCGTAACGCAGCAGCAGGGCTGCGTCAGCCGAAATCGATCGCGTGCAGCATGGTGCCGTTGCGCTTCAGCCAGTGCTTGGCATCGCGGGTGTCCGGACACAGTTTTTCGCAAAGCGCCCAGAAGTCCGGCCCGTGGTTCATCTCCTGAAGATGGGCTACCTCGTGCGCCGCGAGATAAGCGATCACCTTTGGCGGCGCCATGGCGATGCGCCAGGAAAAGCTCAAGTCACCGTCGACGGAGCAGGACCCCCAACGGCTGCGGGTGTCCTTCAAACTCAAGGACCGCGCCCGGCGCCCAATCCTGCCGGTGTAAACCGCGACGAGACGCTCGAGGTCGTTGCGCGCCTCCTTCTTCAGGAAATCGGCGATGCGCCGGCGCAAATGCTCTTCTCCGCCGCTCACCCGCAAGACACTCTCCTCGCCGAGCACTATGGCCTCGGTCAGGCCGCGGATCCGGCCCGTTCTCTCGATGCGGTGAGCAACGCCGCGGATCAGGATGGAACCTCCTTCCTCGATTTCGCTTTCGCCGGAAAACCGCGCAAGCTTGGTCATCAGCCAGCCCTGATGACGGTTCAGGAAGGATTGAACTTCGCGCTCCGGCAGGCCTTCCGGGACGGTCAGCTTCAGTGCCCGGCCGCCCGGTTCGATGCGAAGCGTCATGCGCGTGGCGCGCGCATTCTGGCGGATGGTCAGCGGCAGGAGCTTGCCGGCGACCTCGATGTCGCGCGTGACATCGCCAGGGGTTCCATTGAGGCGGCGCCGCTTGAGAGAAGAGAACATGGCGCCTTTCTATCCGATTCGCGGACCAGTCGCATCAGAGGCCTAGACATCCGGCGTTTCACATGAAACGCCGGATCGCTGCTTTCGGCTCAGTTCGTCTCACCGGAGGACGGCGAGGGGCCGCCGTTCTTGCGTTCGCGCATGAAGCGGTCGAACTCCTCCTGGTCCTTGGCGCGGCGAAGTTCGCGCACATAGGCGTCGAATTCCTCGCGCATTTCGTCCAGTTTGCGGCGCTCTTCGTCGAGGCGGGCAAGCTCCGCTTCGCGCCAGTCGTCAAAAGCGACGTTGCCGGTGCGATGATGCGCCCAGTGCTGGCGGTGGTTGCGCCGGAAGCCGGCGCACATGCGATCCACACTGCCGTTGGCGTCCTTCTTGAACGCCCTCAGCTTTTCGCCGAAGAGGATATAAGCGAGCATTGCCAGGCCAAGCGGCCAGAACACAACGAAGCCGAGCACCATCAATGCAATGGTCGCGGGCGTCCAGTCCGGACGGATCAATGCAGATTGGTTCATCTTCACGATTCCTCGCAATCAGCGGGCCGCGACAATCGCGACCCGATGAAAACGATGTGGGAAAGGCCCGCCGTCACTGCAAGACTTTCCATGTCGGAATCGGACAAGATCTTGACTCTGCACGGGCAAAACGACCGCCTTCAATTGCCGAAAGCGGAGGCCGTTCCTGTCAGGCCGACTTTCCGCCCTTGATGAGCTGCTTGACCGGCCGTGCGCGACGCGAATGCTCGCGCTGGAAAGCGACGATGCGCGGCGCGATCTCGCGGCGGAAGCGCGATCCGTTGAAGACGCCGTAGTGGCCGACATCCGGCTGCATGTAGTGCTGACGCATATGTTCCGGGATGTTGGTGCAGATCGTCTGCGCGGCCTTCGTCTGGCCGACGCCGGAAATGTCGTCGTTCTCTCCCTCGACGGTCAGAAGCGCAACCTTGCGGATCGCCGATGGATCGACGGGCCGCCCGCGATGCATCATCTCGCCCTTCGGCAAGGCATGCTGCATGAACACGACCTGGACGGTCTGGAGGTAGAATTCCGCCGTCAGGTCCATGACCGCCAGATATTCGTCATAGAAGTCGCGATGTTTATCGGCGGCGTCACCGTCGTTCTTGACGAGGTGCGCGAAGAATTCCTTGTGGGCGATCAGGTGCCGATCAAGGTTCATCGACATGAAGCCGGAGAGCTGCAGGAAGCCCGGATAGACCATGCGCATGAAACCCGGCTGCGGCCACGGCACAGGCATGATGACATTGTCGCGGAACCATTCGATCGACCGCTCTTTCGCCAGCTGATTGACGGCCGTCGGATTGATGCGCGTGTCGATCGGCCCGCCCATCAGCGTCATCGACGCAGGTGCGAGCGGATCTTCCGCCGCTTCCATCAGCGCGGCCGCGGCCAGAACCGGCACCGCCGGCTGGCAGACGCCGATCACATGGGTATCGGGCCCGAGGAAGCGCAGCATCTGCATGACGTAGTCGATATAGTCGTCGAGATCGAACGTGCCTTCGGCGAGCGGCACCATCCGGGCGTCGATCCAGTCGGTGATGTAGATATCGGCATGCGGCAGCAGCGCTTCGACGGTGCCGCGCAGCAGCGTGGCGTAATGGCCGGACATCGGCGCGACCATCAGAACCTTGTGATCCGACGCTCTCCCTTTAGGAAGAGAACGCTCGAAGTGGATGAGATTGCAGAAAGGCGCGCGCCAGACGATCTTTTCGTGCACCGGCACCGGTTGCCCGTCGATGATCGTTTCGGGAAGGCCGAATTCCGGCTTGCCGTAACGCCGTGTGGCGCGCTCGAAAACCTCCAGTCCCGCCGCCGTCGCACGACCGAAATAGGTGTGCGAGACCGGATTCATGGGATTGTTGAAGGCGAGCCGCAGGGCGTCCGCGGCCGTGCGCCACGGCGCCATCATGGCGTGGTTCAATTCGTAGAGCTGGTAGAACATGGGACGCGTACCCCTTGTTTCAATCAATGACAACGCCGCTCCCAGTCGGACGCAAGCTTGCGATTGTTTGTCTTGGTGTCCGCAATCGCTGCCAGACTACCATGTTTCTTGTGCGGTGCAACAATATGCCCTTTCCGCTCCGGAACAAGATCTCTCAGTAAAATGTTACTGGATTTCCGACGCTGCGCCCGTTCCCTTGCGCGAGGCTGTTTCTCTTCTGCTGCATGATTTGAGGACAAAATCATGCAGTAATTCAAAGTGCTACCGCGACCCTTGCACGTCCGATTGGACACGCGGCGCTTTAGGAAAGCCGGGCAAGGCAATTGCTTAGCCGGAAATTCCGTAAAACCGGGCCGCCGTGCGTGAAAAGACATCCTCCCGCTCTGAGGACGTGAGGTGCGCCGTCAGCTCCTGCGCCGCAGCGAACCACGCGCCATAGTCGGCGTCGAGCAGCACCACCGGCCAGTCGCTGCCGAACATCACTCGGTCCGCGCCAAAGACATCGAGGAGATGCGCGGCGTAGGGTTTGAGCCTCTCGACCGACCATTGGCCGCCGGCCTCGGTCACAAGCCCCGAGAGCTTGACGTGGACATTGGGGCGACGGGCGAGCGCCGCCATGTCCGACCGCCACGGCTCCATCTTTCCGGCGGCGATAAAGGGTTTGGCACCATGGTCGACGACGATCGCAAGCTCGGGCACCTCATCGGCAAGGGCCGCGATGACCGGCAAATGCCGCGGCTGGATCAGCGCGTCGAACCGCAGGTCCAACTGCGGCAATGCCTGGAGCGTAACGATCGCCCGCGGCTGCAGGATCCAGGCGGTCTCCACAATGTCTTGCAGCATCGGTCGGATGCCCTTGAATTTCCGGCGGGCCTTGAGACGACTGATCTCTGAAACGGCATCGGCGGCCAGGATATTGACCCAACCGACGACGGCGGCGACCGTCTCCTCCCGTTCGGCGACGGACAACAGGAACTCGGTCTCCGTCACGTTCGGTGCTGCTTGGACGAGGACGGTTCGCGCAATTCCTGCCGCCGCGAGGCTAGATTTCAGGTCGTCCGGTCCGAAATCCCGGTAGATCGGCGCGAGATCCGGCCCCGGCCAGTTGTTATGGCCAAGGCCGAGCGTCCAATAATGCTGGTGAGCATCGATCAAGCTCATGCAGCACCCACCTTGATCACGGCCTTGACGAGGTCGGTCTTGTCGTGCGCCCAGCGCGGCAGATCGTTCACCGCCTCAGCGAGTGTCGTGCGATGGGTGATCAGCGCGTCGACTGGCACCAGGCCGTCACGGATCGACGCGACGACATGATCGAAATCCGCTCGTGTCGCATTGCGGCTGGCAACCAGCGTCATCTCGCGCTTATGGAATTCCGGATCGGAGAAGCGAATCTCGTCCTTGACGACGCTGACGAAGACCAGCGTTCCGCCATGGGCGACGTGCGCGAACGACCGTTCCATCGACGTTCCATTGCCGGTGGCATCGAAGACGACGTCAAAGCCATCGCCATCCGTCGCCCGCGCGACTGCATGTTCCGTGTCGCCGTCGGCAACGATGCGGTGCGAGAATCCGAGCCCGTCGCCGGCGAAGGCCAGTCGGTCCACGCTCGTGTCGAGAAGCGTCACGTCGTGCCCGGCAATGCGCGAGAAAATCGCCGTCCCGAGGCCGATCGGGCCGGCGCCGATGACCAGCGAACGCGCACCGGGCACTGCCTTCGACCGGCGCACGGCGTGGGCGCCGATTGCCAGGAACTCGACCGTAGCGGCGGCTTCGGGCGACAGATCCTGAGCCGGATAGAGATTTCCTTCCGGCATGACGATCTCCTCGCAGAAGGCACCGTCGGTGTGCACGCCGAGGACACGGATCGCCGTGCAGCAATTCGGCTTTCCGCTTCTGCAGGCCACACAGCTTCCGCAGGACAGATAGGGATTGACCACCACCAGCGTTCCGGATGCGATCGACGTTTCGGGTCCAGCCTCGATCACCTTCGCCGAGATTTCGTGTCCCATCACACGCGGATATTGCAGGAAGGGATGCTTGCCTTCGAAGATATGATAGTCGGTGCCGCAGATCCCGACGTGGCTGACGGCGAGGCGCAGCCAGCCGGCGGCCGGCGCCTCTGGCCGGCTGCGGTCGACGATTTCGAGGCGGCCCGGTTCCGGGCAGAGAATGGCTTTCATGCCATCAATCCTGGTCATCGCTCGCCCCGCCGGCGGAGCTGGTCGAAGTAGACGATGACGATGATGAGCAGCCCGGTGATGATGCGCTGCCAGAAGGAATTGACGTTCAAAAGATTGGCGCCGTTGTTGATCGTCGCCAGAATGAAGGCGCCGAGCAGCGGGCCGTGGACCGAACCGACGGCGCCGAACAGGCTCGTGCCGCCGATCACCGACGAGGCGATCGCCTGCAGTTCCCAGCCCTCTGCCTGCGTGGCGTTGCCGATGCCGATGCGCGAGGCAAGCAGGAGTCCGACAAAGGCGGCGCAGGTCGATGACAGTATATAGGCGAGATAGGTCGTGCGGTTGACGTTGACGCCGGAAAGGCGCGCCGCCTCGGCGTTCGAGCCGACGGCAAAGAGATATCGGCCGAAACGGCTCAAATGCAGGAAGATATAGGCCGGCACCGCGACGACGATCACCATCCAGAACAGGCTCGGCACACCGAGGAAATCGGCCCGCGAGAAATTGGTGAAAGCCTCGTTGGTGATCGATATCGTCGAGCCGTTGGTGATGAGCAGCCCGATGCCGCGCAGCGAGGTCAGGGTTGCCAGCGTGATGATGAAGGCCGGCAGCCCCATGCGGACGATGCCAAAGGCGTGGAAGGCGCCAATCAGGACGCCGATCGCCAAGGTGGCGATGAGGGCAAGCCACAGGGGAACCCCGGCGGCAAGCAGCCATGCGACGATGACGCTGGTGAAGCCGACCACCGCGCCAACCGAGAGATCGATGCCGGCGGTGATGATCACGAAGGTCTGGCCGACGGCGAGGATCGCCGTCATCGCGCCCTGGCGCAAGAGGTTGCTGATGTTGTTCGGCGTCCAGAAGCTGTTGGTCGCGAAGCCGAGGAGCAGCCAGAGGAAGAGCAGCAGCCCGACCAGCGTCAAGCCGAACAGGATGCTGATCCCCTTCCTCGGCGTCGGCCCCGCGCTGCTTTCAACCGTTTCCACACTCATGTCGTTCCTCCCTGCAGTCCCTTATGCCCTGTTGTCGCAATCACGCGCCGATCGCCTGCGCCAGCACTTCTTCATGGCTGGCCGTGCGGTAGCCGTGGCTTCCCACAAGCCGCCCCTGCCGGAACACATGGAGCCGGTCCGACAGTTCGTAGACCTCCGGCAGGTAGGACGAGATCAGGATGATACCCGCCCCCTTCTCCAAGAGCCGCGCGAAAAGCCGATAGATTTCGGCCTTGGTGCCGACATCGACGCCGACGGTCGGTTCATCGAAGATGAACAGCTTCGCCCCGTGGCTCAGCCACTTTCCGATGACGATCTTCTGCTGGTTGCCGCCGGACATGGCGGACGCCAGCACCCGGCGCGACGGCGTCTTGATCTTCAGATCCCTGATCTGGCGGTCGGCGTTCGCGGCCTCTGCGGCGCGGTTGATCGTCAGCCCGCGCGTCAGCTTGCGGAAAACCGGCAGGTTGATGTTGAGGCCGATCGGCAGATTGAGGCAGAGCCCCTGGTCACGGCGGCTCTCCGGCGCAAGGGCGATCCCGAGTTCCATCGCCTTTCGCTCGCTGTCGATCTCAACCTTGCTCCCCTGCCAGAAGACCTCTCCGGCACTCAGCCGATGGCGACCGTAAAGGCCGAGTGCAAATTCGCTGCGGCCGGCACCGATCAGGCCGTAGAGGCCGACGATCTCGCCGGCCTTGACCGTCAGCGATACGTCGGCAAAGCCCGGGCCGGAGAGTCCACGCGTTTCAACGAGCGTCTCGCCCGCGGTAAAATGTTCCTTGTGATAGATCTGTTCGATCGTGCGATTGATCATCAGCGCGATCAGCTCGGCCTCGTTCGTCTCGCCGGTCGCCCGCGTGCCGACATGGGTGCCGTCGCGCAGGACGGAGACCCGGTCGGCAAGCTCGAACACCTCCTCCAGGCGGTGGCTGATATAGACGATCGTGACACCTTCGCTCTGCAGCCGGCGAATGAGGCGGAACAGCTGCTCGGATTCCTGGCGCGTAAGATAGGCGGTCGGCTCGTCGAAGATCAGGAACTGGGTGCCGCGCATCGCCGCCCGCGCTGTCGCGACCAGTTGCTGCTGGCCGATCGTCAGGCTGCCGAGGACCGCGCCCGCGGGCAGATTGAAACCGAGATCGTCGAGCACCCCTTGGGCCGCATCGGTCATGGCGCGCTTGCGCATCAGGCCGCGCCTGTTCATCTCGTCGCCGAGGAACATATTGGCCGCGACGCTCAGGTGCGGGCAGAGCACGACTTCCTGATGGACGGCGTTGATGCCTCGCGAAATCGCCTCGTTGGGGTTCGCGAGTTGAACCGGCTCGCCGCACCAGAGGATTTCGCCGGCGGTTCGGGTTATCACGCCTGTCAGCAGTTTGATCAGCGTCGACTTGCCGGCGCCGTTTTCGCCGACGATCGCGTGCACCTCGCCGGAGAGGAATGTCATGGTTGCCGGCTTCAGTGCTTCGACGGCGCCATAGTTCTTGCGCAGGCTGTGCAGTTCGAGGATCGGTTCACCCTTGGGAACGGGGTGGCCGGCGGGCGTTCTGAGCTCGTGTCGATGGCCGACCTCTTGAAGTCCAATCATGAATGCCTCCTCCTCGGCAGCGCCTTCCGTCAAAGGCGATTCGCCGCTGCAACAGCTGTCCGCGCATAACCCCGAAAATCGCTTCCCGGGGTTATGCGCCAACCCGGATGGCGACGGCGTCCCCTCGTATCGGCCGTCGCCTTTGTCATGCCTCCCGGGTCTAGTTTACCTTCGGGTTCAACAGCGCATCGATTTTCGGCTCGGCCATGTTGGCCTTGGTGACGAGGTTCGCGCCGGTATCGACGTTCGCTTCGACCTTCTCGCCTTTCGAAACCGCCAGCGCCGTCTTCACGCCATCATAACCCATGCGATAGGGGTCCTGCACGACGAGACCCGCAAGTACGCCCTCCTTGAGGAAGCCGACGGTTTTTTCGTCGCTGTCGAAGCCGATCACCTTGATCTTGTCGCCGAGTTTGTTTTCGGCGATTGCCTGGCCGACGCCCTGCGCCATGATCAGGTTGGAGGCGAAGACGCCGACGAGATTCGGGTTGGCGGTGATCAGGTCAGTCATCATGTTGAGACCGGTCGTAGCCTGACCATCGGCATATTTGTCGGCAACGACCTTGAAGCCCGGATACTTGGTCTTGACTTGGTCGAGGAAGCCGTCGCGGCGCTGGTCGAGCGAGCCGACACCGGGCAGGCTGGTGATGATGGCGATTTCGCCTTCCTCCTTGCCGGTCGCCTCCTTGATTGCCGCGGCGAGCCCATCGGCGGCGATACGGCCGCCCTGGACGTTGTCTGTTGTCAGGAACGAGGTGAAGGCCTTCGAATCAGCCGCCGAGTCGATGCCGATGATCGGAACCGATTTTGCTGCCTCGTCGATCGGCTTGCCGAGCGCCTTGAACTCGGTCGGCGAGATCACGACCGCGGCCGGCGAGCCGGCGACGGCGTTTTCGAGAATGCTGATCTGGCCGTTGATGTCCGATTCAGACTGGGCGCCAAGTTCCGGCACATTCACGCCGAGGTCCTTACCGGCGGCGCGCGCACCCGCAAGAACGATCTGCCAATAGAAGGAAGTGGTGTCCTTCACGATGATCGGGATCGTGACGTCCTGGGCGAATGACGCGACCGGCGCCATCGTTGCAAGGAAGGCGGCACCAGCCAGTGCCGTGAAGGCACGGCGGGATAGAATGTGTTTTGTGATGTTCATCGGGTTCTCCTCTCAACTACACCTGTTCCGTTATCGAATGCGATCCGCAAGGTGCACACGGATCGATCTTTTATCTATAAAAAACAGATAGGCACGCTAGCGCAGTGAATTTGAAATGGCAAGCCGTTCTGCCGGTTCCACTTCATTGCGTTCCTCCCAAACGCAACAACATGTTTTCATAGGCATTTCGGTATGTGAACAGGATACCGGCGTGCCGCTATCCCTTTTTGGCCGCCGCGCCGGCATCAAGCGAACGCAGCGTCATGCGTCAGGCCCGTACCGCGTCAAGCCCGAGTTCGGGTGCGACGAGCGTGTAAGGTTCGAAGGCGGCAAAGTCTTCCGTTGCGATCTTCCGGCGGGTGAGTTCCATATTGCGCTCGAGACTTGAAGGCTTCGCGGTACCGAGCAGAACCGAGGCAACCTGCGAATTGGAAAGCGGAAACTGAAGCGCCGGCGCCGCAAGCGGCATGCCACGGTCGCGTGCGATTTTTTCCATCGCCGCAACCCGTGTCCGCACATCGTCGCTTGCCGGCATGTAGTCGAAATGCGCCCCGTCCACCGGCCCGGTGGCGAGAATGCCGGAATTGAACACGCCGCCAACGACGAGCGACGTCCCCTTCTTTTCGCAAAGCGGGAGCAATTCGGCGACCGCCGAGCGGTCGAGAAGCGTGTAGCGCCCGGCCAGGAGGATGCAGTCGATATCGGCCTGCCGCATGACCTCCAGGCAGACGGGCACTTCATTGACGCCGAGGCCGTAGGCGGAAATGACACCGCTCGATTTCAGCTCTTCCAGGGCCTTCAGGCCGGAATCCATCAATTGGCGCAAGAGCACGGCATTCTTCGCGGCGCCGTGGGTGTAGACGCCGATGTCATGGACATAGAGGATGTCGATGCGATTGAGACCGAGGCGCGCATAGCTGAATTCGACGGACCGCATGATCGCGTCGTAGCTGTAGTCGAAGGTGACGTCGAAATTCAGCGGTTTGACGTAGGAATAGTCGGGAACCGCGTCCTCCGGCACGGGACGAAGCAGGCGGCCAACCTTTGTCGAGAGCACGAAGCTGTCGCGCGGCTTGTCCTGCAGGAAATCGCCGACGCGCCGCTCGGCCAATCCCAGCCCGTAATAGGGCGCGACGTCGAAATAGCGGATGCCAGCGGCCCAGGCGGCATCCAGCGTCGCCATTGCGGCTTCGCGCGTGCATTCGCGATAGAGGCCGCCGAGCCCGGCCGCGCCGAAGCTGTATTCGGTCACGGAGAGATCCGTCCGGCCGATTTTTCTCGTTTGCATTCCCTGTCTCCTCCCTCCAAAGATGCGCAGTTCTCACATCGTCAGAGTGTCGCCCCCAGATGCCAGGGAACGAATTCATTGTCGCCGTAGCCGAATAGTTCGCTCTTGGTCTTGCGGCCGGAAGCGGTATCGATGATCAGTTCGAAGATTTCGCGGCCAAGCCCGGCGATGGTCGCCTCCCCCGAAGCGATCACGCCGCAATCGATGTCCATGTCTTCCTCCATGGCGCGATAAAGCGGCGTGTTGCTGGTGAGCTTGATCGATGGCGCGGGGCGACACCCGAAACAGCTGCCGCGTCCAGTCGTAAAGGCAATGACATTGGCACCGCCGGCGACCTGGCCGGTTGCCGAAACCGGATCGTAGCCCGGTGTATCCATGAATACCAGCCCGTGCTCGGTTACGCGCTCGGCGTAGTTGTAGACAGCCGTCAACGGCGATCGTCCGCCCTTCGCGACTGCACCGAGCGACTTTTCCAGGATGGTGGTGAGGCCGCCGCGCTTGTTGCCCGGCGAAGGATTGTTGTCGAGCGATGCCCCGTGCAACGCAACGTAATTTTCCCACCAGGAAATCAAGCTGTCGAGCTTCACTCCCACGTCTTCATTGACCGCGCGGCTGCGCAAGAGATGTTCGGCGCCGTAGATCTCCGAGGTTTCCGAGAGGATCGCGGTGCCGCCGGCACCGGCGAGAATGTCGACCGCCGCTCCGAGTGCGGGGTTCGCCGTAACGCCCGAAAGACCGTCGGAGCCGCCGCATTGCAGGCCGACAATGATCTCGCTGACCGGTATCGGCACCCGCCGGGCCGTTGCGACTTCCTGGGCGATTTCATCGAGCACGCCGAGCGCGCGCTCGACAGAGCGGCGGGATCCGCCCGCCTCCTGGATGTTGAAATGACGCTTTTCCGCGCCGGAGCCGCTCTGGCCGTAGAGCGTCAGTTGGTTGACTTCGCAACCAAGCCCGACCATCAGCACGCCGCCGAAATTGACGTGGCGGGCATAGCCGGCAAGTGTCCGGTGCAGGTTCTTCATTCCGTCGCCGGTGGACGACATGCCGCAGCCCTGATCATGCACGATCGGCACGAAGCCATCGATGCCCTCATATCGCGGCAGGATACGCCGGTTGGCCTCGTCGGCGATGGCGCGACAGACCGTGGTGGAACAGTTCACGCTGGCGACGATGCCGATATAGTTGCGCGTGGCGGCCCGTCCGTCGGCCCTGCGGTAACCGAGGAAAGTCCGCGCCCTGTCGGCGGCGCTTGCGGATTCGGGCGCAACTGCGGCGCCGATCGCAAGACGGTCCTGGTCAAAGGCGAGATTGTGCGAATGCACGTGGTCTCCCGCGCCGATGTCGCTGGTCGCGCGGCCGATTGCCTGGGCGTACTTGACCACCGGCTCGCCGCTTCCGATCGCCCGCACCGCCACCTTGTGCCCGGGCTCGATCCGCAGCTTGGCCCTGGCGCCTCCCGGAAGCGGCTGCCCTGCCTCGATCGGAAAGGTGGCTACGGCGACATTATCCTCCGGCGAAAGAAGGATTGAAGACGGGGCGGACAAAGCGGCACTCCTGGATTTCGTTCCTGTGCATGGTCGCACAATCAATTTGTCTTTTATCCACAATAGACAGAAATACGTCAACAGGTATTATGATTGAAAACCGACGTCGTCGGCCGAAGCGGGTGTGCGGGGACTGGAGCCATCAGATGTCGAAATATGCCCGTAACGGCCGAGACAAATACGCGCCGCCGCGCTACAGCGTGATCGCTTCGGACGGTTTCGGATGAAGGGGTCATGAGCAATCAAAGTGCTACAGCGACCCTTCTGCGTCGGTTCAGATGCGCCACGCGATAGAGCAGCAACACGTTCCGGGCCGATGCCCGAAGCAACAGGGAACCAGCCGGACCTTCCATGGCCAAGCAGAACACCGTTTTCAAGGACGCCTTCAATCGCTGCCTGAAACTCTTGGCGGAGACCTCCACGCTGCCGTCCGAGCCCGAACTCGGGCAGGTGCTCGGGGTAAGCCGCACCACCGTCCGCGCCATTCTCGCCCGCTGCGAGGAACTCAAGCTGATCATCTGGGACAAGCGCCGGAAGATCGTGCTGCGCCGTCCCGACCCCTCCGATTATTTTCCGACCGAAGAGACCAATTCGCTCGCAGAAATCATCGAGCGCAGTTTCATGCGCCGGATTCTGGCCGGCGGCGCCGAACCCGGCATGCAGATCAACGAGCTGGAACTCGCACGCGAGATCGGCACTGGCACGACGAGCGTGCGCGAGTTTCTGATCCGCTTCAGCCGCTTCGGCCTGATCGAGAAACGGCCGAACAGCCACTGGGTGCTCAAGGGTTTTACCCGCGAATTCGCGCTCGAACTTACGGAAGTGCGGGAAATGTTCGAGCTAAGGTCCGCGGCGAGCTTCGTCGGCCTGCCGGAAGACCACCCCGCCTGGGAAGAGCTGAAGAAGATCGAGACCGTACACCGCGAAATCCTTGCCGACATCGACAACCGTTACAAGGAATTCTCCGAGCTCGACGAGCGCTTTCACCTGCTGGTGCATAAATCGTCCAGCAACCGCTTCATCATCGATTTCTACGACATCATCGCGATCGTCTTCCACTATCACTATCAGTGGAACAAGGCCAACTCGCGGGAACGCAATGCACGCGCGCTCGAAGAGCATCTCGCCTATATCGCCGCACTCCAGTCACGCGACCCGAAGCAGGTGGACCAGGCTTGCCGGCGGCATTTGAAATCTGCGCGGGAGACCTTGCTGCAATCCATTCCGTAGCCGACTAAAGGCTTACAGAACTCGGCGGCCGCTCAGTAGCCGGATGGTGGCCTCGACGTTTGTTGCTCGCCTGAAAATTCCTCGCGCAGGCGCTCAGTCGCGCTGACGAGGAGCGTGACATCGGTGCCGATGGCCATGAAATCGGCGCCGAGACCGCGATAGTCGTGTGCGTGGGCGAGATCGAGGGTCATGATGCCGCGCGCCTTGCCGGCGCGCTTGATGCGCGCAAAGGCATCGACGATGGCGGCCCGGACTTCCGGATGACCTGAGTTGCCGAGATGACCCATGTCGGCGGCGAGGTCGGCCGGGCCGATGAAGAGGCCGTCGACCCCATCCAGCGCAGCGATCTCATCGATCGCGTCCAACCCCTTCCGGCTCTCGATCTGCAGGATGAGGCAGATCTCCTCGTTGGCGGTCGTGAGATAGTCGCCGATCCGCCCGAAATTCGAGGCGCGGCCAAGCGCGGCGCCGACGCCGCGAATGCCGTGCGGCGGATAACGCACTGCGCGGACCAATTGCTGCGCCTGCTCGACGCTATCGACCATCGGGATAAGCAGCGTCTGAACGCCGGTGTCGAGCGCCTGCTTGATAAGCGCCGTATCGCCGACAGGAAGACGAACGATCGGATGGCTGCCGCGCCCGGAGATCGCGCGGAACTGCGCCGAAAGGAGCGGCAGATCGTTCGGCGCGTGCTCGCCGTCGATCAGCAGCCAATCGTAGCCGCTGTCGGCCACGACTTCGGCGGCATAGGGACTCGCCAGCGCCACCCAAAGGCCGAGCTGGAAACGATTTTCGCGGATCGCCGCTTTAAAGGGGTTTTTCGGGGCGGGCATTGATCGCTCTCCTGTCCTTTCCGGATCGGCTGGCCGTAATCTGCCCCTCATCCGGCTGCCGCCACCTTCTCCCCGCAGGCGGGGAGAAGGGGCAAGCGGCACGCCTTCGCCTCAAGACCCCCTCTCCCCGCGAGCGGGGAGAGGGCTGGGGTGAGGGGCAGTTCGCATTCCTCTCATTAATGTCGAGTCGGTAACGTCTTACCGGCAAAAGAAAAAACCGGCCAGAACTTTCCGGCCGGTTGGATTGAAGAACGGGAGCGCCGTTACCTCAGGCAATACCACCGAGGCAGACGTACTTGATCTCCATGAACTCCTCGATGCCGTATTTCGAGCCCTCACGGCCGAGGCCGGAAAGCTTGACGCCGCCAAAGGGCGCCTCGGCGGTCGAAATCAGGCCGGTGTTGACGCCGACCATACCGTATTCCAGCGCTTCCGCGACGCGGAAGACGCGCGCCAGGTCCTTGGCGTAGAAATAGGAGGCGAGGCCGAATTCGGTGTCATTCGCCTGGTGGATGACGTCTGCCTCGTCCTTGAAGCGGAAGAGCGGCGCAACCGGCCCAAATGTCTCTTCGCGCGCGACCGCCATGGCCTGCGTGACGTCGGCAAGCACCGTCGCCTCGAAGAATGTGCCGCCGAGCGTGTGGCGTCGGCCGCCCTGGACGACCCGGGCGCCCTTGGCAAGCGCATCGGCGACATGCTCCTCGACCTTGGCGAGCGCCGGCTGATCGATCAGCGGACCGAGAATGACGCCCTCCTCCATGCCGTTGCCGGTCTTCAGCTTGGCGACCGCGGCGGCAAGCTTCTCGGAGAAGGCCTCGTAGACGCCGTCCTGAACATAGATGCGGTTGGCGCAGACGCAGGTCTGGCCGTTGTTGCGGAACTTCGCGATCAGCGCCCCCTCGACGGCCGCATCGAGATCGGCATCGTCAAAAACGATGAAGGGGGCATTGCCGCCGAGTTCCAGGCCGAGCTTCTTGATCGTGCCGGCGCTCTGGCGATAGAGCTCGGCGCCGACTTCCGTCGAGCCGGTGAAGGTCAGCTTGCGGACGGTTGGATTGGAGGTCATCTCGGCGCCGATCTCGCGTGCCGAGCCGGTGATGACCGAAAAGAGGCCCTTCGGCATGCCGGCGCGCTCTGCGAGCACCGCGATGGCAATTGCGGAGAAGGGCGTCTGCCCGGCCGGCTTCAGCACCATGGCGCAACCGGCGGCAAAGGCGGGACCGGCCTTGCGGGTAATCATCGCGTTCGGGAAGTTCCATGGTGTGATCGCGGCGACGACGCCGATCGGCTGCTTCATCACCAGGATGCGCTTGTCCTTCTGATGGCCGGGCACAAGGTCGCCATAGACGCGACGCGCCTCTTCGGCAAACCACTCGATGAAGCTTGCACCATAGACGATTTCGCCTGTCGCTTCTGCGAGCGGCTTGCCCTGCTCGAGTGTCAGTATCCGGCCGAGATCGTCCTTGTTCTCGATCATCAGCTCGAACCAGCGGCGCAGCACGCCCGCGCGCTCCTTGGCGGTCTTCGCCGCCCATTCCTTCTGCACCCGTGCGGCGGTCTCGATCGCAGTCCGTGTCTCGGCGGCGCCGAGTTTCGGGACACGACCGATGATCTCGCCGGTCGCCGGGTTGTTCACTTCGATCGCGTTTTTCGGGTCGGCTTCGATCCAGTTTTCACCCACGAGAGCGGCCTGGCGAAACAGCGACGGGTCTTTCAAGTTCATGGCGCGTCCTTCCTCGGAAAAAATCTACAGAACTTATACAACTTTTTTCGCCAACTCGACAATGGTCCTGAACGCCGTTTCTGCATCCTCCTCGGCCATGCTGAATTGCCCCGCCTGGAAACGAATGGCCATGCGCCCGTCGACACGCGTCTGCGTCAGGTAGATGCGGCCGTCATCGTTGATCGCCTTGACCAGGGCGAGGTTATGGGCGTCGGCATCGGAGCCGCCGGCATGTCGAAACGAAAAGAGAGACAGGACCGGTTCTGTAACGATTTCGAAGCCCGGTTCGTTCCGCAAACGCTCGGCGAGCGCCTCCGACCAGCGTACATGGTTGCGGATCATCTGCCTCAGTCCGGATAGCCCGTGGAAGCGCAGCAGGAACCACAGCTTGAGCGCCCGGAAGCGCCGCCCGAGCGGCACGGACCATTCGGAATAGTTGATGATCCCGTCTTGCCCATGGGTCTTCAGATATTCCGGCTGGATTGCCAGCGTGCGGACCAGATCGTCCGGGCTACGGATGAAATGGGCCGAGCAGTCGAACTGAGCACCCAACCACTTGTGGGGATTGAAGACGACCGAATCGGCGCCCTCGACGCCCTGCCAGAGGTGCCGGAATTCCTCGCAGATCATGGCGGCACCCGCCCAGGCGGCATCCACATGGACGTAGAGCCCGTATTCGCGGGCGACGCGGACAACTTCGGCAATGTCGTCGCAGGCGCCGGTGCTGGTGCCGCCGGTGCAGGCGATGATGCCTGCCGGAATGTAACCCGCCTTGCGATCCGCCTCGATCGCCGCAGCAAGGGCAGCGCAGTCCATGCCGCGACGTTCACCAACGGTCGGTATGCGAACGAGGTTCTCTTCGCCTATGCCGCTCACCCAGGTGGCGCGATCGATCGAGGTGTGGACCTGATCGGAGGAATAGATGCGGACCCTGGGATTGGCGGCGAGTCCTGCGCGATTGCCGTTCCAGGCGAGCGCCCTTTCCCGCATCACCAGGACTGCAGCGAGCGTAGCGGAGGACGCCGAATCCTGGATGACTCCGGAAAAGTCTGCCGAAAGGCCGATCGCCTGCCGCAGCCAATCGAGCATCTTCGTCTCGAGTTCGGTCGCCGCCGGCGAGGTCTGCCAGAGCATGCATTGCGCCGCGACCGCTGTGACGAGATATTCGGCGACGACGGAGACGGGCGCGGCATTGGCCGGGAAATAGGCAAAGAAACGCGGGTGCTGCCAATGGGTCATGCCCGGCATGACGATCGTCTCAAAATCCTCGAAGATTCGCTCCATCGCCTCACCCGCTTCGGGAGGAGATTGCGCAATTTGGCCGGCTATCTCGCCGGCGGCGGTCTGCGCCCGGACGGGACGGTCCCGAAGCGATTGCCTGTAGTCCACACCCCAATCCGCGGCCTTGGCCGACCAATGCCTGAACGTCGCTTCGTCCATCGTTCCCTCCCATACTCATGTTGCGGTTCCATCGATGCTGGAACTTTTGTAGCGTGACGCCGAATCCGCCCTCCTGGCCATTATCGAGATGCTGGGATCTCCCAAGAGGATTCACGCGGCAAATAAGGATGTTCGTTCGTGACAGAAATCAACCATAGAAGAGCCGACCACCCGATCCACTCGATCTTCCTGGAGCGCTGGTCACCGCGCGCCTTTACCGGCGAGGAAATCAGCGAAAAGGATCTGCTTGCCCTTTTTGAGGCCGCGCGCTGGGCGCCCTCGGCGGCCAACGTCCAGCCCTGGCGCTTCGTCTATGCCCGGCGCGGCACAGAGCACTTTGCGTCGTTGCTCGACATTCTCGACGAAAGCAATCAGCGCTGGGCGAAAAACGCCTCGGCGATCGTGATCATTCTTTCAAAGACCCACAGGCTTACGTCGACGGGCGAGATGCGCCCGGCCTACACCCATGCCTTCGATACCGGTGCCGCGTGGTTCGCGCTCGCGCTACAGACGCGACTTGCCGGTTTGTACGCGCATGGAATGGCGGGGATCGACCGGGACAAGGCGATGCGGGTGCTGGGCGTACCGGAGCATTATCGCGTAGAAGCCGCCGTCGCGATCGGCAGACTTGCCGACCCGTCGACGCTCCCGGACGATCTGCGCGAGCGCGAAAAGCCGAGCCAGCGCAAGCCGCTGGCGGATTTCGTTTTCGAAGGCCGGTTCAAGGCCGACTGATCACCCAAAAGAAAACCGGCGCCTTACGGCGCCGGCGATTTTGCGATCCCATAGTCAAGCTGATCAGATATCGAGATTGGCGACGCTCAGCGCGTTTTCCTGGATGAAATCGCGCCGCGGCTCCACCTCGTCGCCCATCAGGCGCGAGAACAGACCGTCGGCGTCTGTCGCATCGGAAACCTTCACCTGGAGCAGCGAACGGACGTTCGGATCGAGCGTCGTTTCCCAGAGCTGCTCGGCGTTCATCTCGCCGAGGCCCTTGTAGCGCTGCATCGAGAGGCCCTTGCGACCGGCCGCGAAGATGGCGTCGAGCAGAGCACGCGGTCCGCTGATGTCCTGGGTGCCGTCACGGCGGCGCAGCACCGGCGGTTCGGCATAGACTTCCTTCAGTTTCGCCGTCAGTTGATCGATATGGCGGGCATCGGACGAGCCGATCAGCGCCATGTCGAGCACCGCGACTTCCTTGACGCCCCGCACCATGCGCTCGAGCTTCAGGCCGCCCTCCGCGGTGACCGTCCCGACCCAGCCGCGCTCGGTCTCCTCGGCGATGACGTCGAGGCGTCGCGCTACTTCCGCCGCCACGTCCTGATATTCATCGCGCCGGCCATTCAATTCGACGTTCAGCGCACCGGCGATGGCGGCCTGCTCGACGATCGCCCGGTTGTAGCGGGAATGCAGCCCATCCATCAACGAACGCACGCGTAGCGCGTCGTTGATGACCTCGCGCAGGTCCTGCCCGGCTCTCACCTCGCCGGTCGCGAGCGCGAGCGACGCTTCCTCGAGGCCCATGCTGATCAGGTAATCTTCGAGCGCCTTCTCGTCCTTCAGGTATTGCGTGGACTTGCCCCGCGTCACCTTGTAGAGCGGCGGCTGGGCGATATAGAGGTGCCCGCGCTCGATCAGGTCCGGCATCTGCCGGAAGAAGAAAGTGAGCAGCAGCGTGCGGATGTGAGCGCCGTCGACGTCGGCATCCGTCATGATGATGATCTTGTGGTAGCGCAGCTTGTCGGCATTGAACTCGTCCTTGCCGATCGAGGTACCGAGCGCCGTGATCAGCGTGCCGATTTCCTGGCTCGACAGCATCTTGTCGAAGCGCGCGCGCTCGACGTTGAGGATCTTGCCGCGCAACGGCAGGATCGCCTGGCTTTCCCGCGAACGACCCTGCTTGGCCGAACCGCCTGCCGAGTCACCCTCGACCAGGAACAGTTCCGACTTGGCCGGATCACGTTCGGAACAGTCGGCGAGCTTGCCGGGCAACGACGAAATGTCGAGCGCGCCCTTGCGGCGGGTGAGTTCGCGCGCCTTGCGCGCCGCTTCGCGGGCGGCCGCCGCCTCGACGACCTTGCCGACGAGGACCTTGGCTTCGCTCGGATGCTCCTCGAACCAGGAATTCAACGCCTCGTTGACCAGGCTTTCGACCACGGGCCGGACTTCGGACGAAACGAGTTTGTCCTTGGTCTGCGACGAGAACTTCGGATCGGGCACCTTGACGGACAGCACGGCTGTCAGTCCCTCGCGGCAATCCTCGCCCTGAAGCGTGACCTTTTCCTTCTTGGTTATCCCGGACGACTCCGCATAGGACGTCACCTGGCGCGTCAGCGCGCCGCGGAAGCCGGCCATATGGGTGCCGCCGTCACGCTGCGGAATGTTGTTGGTGAAGCAGAGCACGTTTTCGTGGTAGCTGTCGTTCCACCACATCGCCACTTCAACCGTGATGCCGTCCTTCTCACCGCGGATCGAGACCGGGCTGTGCACAAGGGGCTTCTTGGCGCGATCGAGATAGGCGACAAATGCCTCCAGCCCGCCCTCATACATCATCTCGTCGCGGCGGATGTCCGAATGCCGCTTGTCGGTGAGCACGATGCGGACGCCGGAATTCAGGAAGGCGAGTTCGCGCAGGCGATGCTCGAGCGTCGTGTATTCGAATTCGACGTTCGAGAAGGTCTGCTCGCTGGGCAGGAAGGTGACCTCCGTACCGGTGTCAGTGCCGGCGTCGCCCGTCACTTGAAGCGGGCCGTCGGCCACCCCGTGGGTGAAGCTCATCTCGTGGATCTTGCCGCCGCGGCGGATCTTGAGCTTCAGGGACGTCGAGAGCGCATTGACAACCGAAACGCCGACACCGTGTAGGCCGCCCGAGACCTTGTAGGAATTCTGGTCGAATTTTCCGCCGGCGTGAAGCTGGGTCATGATGACCTCGGCGGCAGACACGCCCTCCTCCTTGTGAATATCGGTCGGGATGCCGCGGCCGTTGTCGGTGACTGTCACCGAACCTTCGGGATTGAGGGTCACCGTAACGATATCCGCGTGACCGGCCAGCGCTTCGTCGATGGCATTGTCGACGACCTCATAGACCATATGGTGCAGACCGGAGCCATCATCGGTATCGCCGATATACATGCCCGGCCGCTTGCGGACGGCATCGAGCCCTTTCAGCACCTTGATGGAATCGGCACCATATTCGGCGATGGCGCCGGCTTCGGTCTCAGGAAAATCGGTCATTCGGCTTCAGGTCTTTCCAGGTTGCGGACGTCGTGATTCGGTGCGAATCACAGCGCGGAGGCCTTGCGGACTATAGGAAATTTGTCCACGGCTTCCAAATCCCGGACCGCGCCGGGCGGTCGGGAACAGGCTTTCATCCCCTGTCATTATCAGGAATTGTGGCTTTTTCCAAAATATCTTCCAAGGCGCGGATCGTCTCTTGCGACAAACCGCGTATCCGCCCGCTCAGCCGGTTGGCAAATGCGGTGTGGCCGGGCGGCAGGCCGGACGTGTCGAGCACCACCTTCGGATCGGAAATATCGGCGATCCGGAAGAGCTCGTCCGCCTCGTCCCAGATCACATTGAAATAGCCGGCGACGCGCTGAAGAAAGTCGAAGCTCGGCTGACCGCGTTTGCCATGCTCGAGCGCCGAAAGGTAGGCCGCGGAAACGCCGATCGCCGCCGCCATCTGCTTTTGCGACACACCCTTTCTGCGTCGCAGTTCGCGCATGGCCTCGCCAAAGGGCGTCATATCGCACTTCCCTTGGCGCGTGCCAGGCGGACGTAGAGCGCGCCCTCGCCCCCATGGTTCCGCGACGCAGGCTCGTAGGACGAGATCAGCGGACGAAACTCGGGAAGCGAAAACCAGAGCGGCACCGCCCGCTTCAGCGCACCGTCGCTTCCGAGCGACGTGCCCTTGCCGGTGATGACCAGGACATGGCGAAGGCCACGCTCGTGCGCTTTCAGCAGAAACTGCAAGAGCAGGCCGTGCGCTTCACTCTGGATCATGCCGTGCAGGTCGATCCGCGCTTCCAACGCCACGCGGCCCTTTGCGAGCTTGCGCTTCACCGGTCTTTCAAGCGGATGGTGCCGGTGCTCGGCCTTGCCTTTGCTGAGCGCAAAACCCTGTTCGGCTTTTTCAGGCGGGGCTGCCGCAACCTTCGGCGAATCCGGCTGGGCAGGCGCAACCTCCTGATCCTCGGCAAGCAGATCCGCGAGATCCTCGAGACGGCCAGGCATCGGCCGGGTCGACCGTGCGACCTTCCCCCAAAGAATGCGATCCTCGGGCGAAAGCTTCTTTTCTCTAGCCATGGCGGTATCTGGCCGCGGCCGTTCGGGGAACGAAGATGAAGAAGTCCGCGGCATGGCGGACCGATCCCGCCAGATTGCCCGCCTCGTCACCGGAACCGGTGAAGATGTCTCCGCGGGCGGGCCCGACGATCGCCGAGCCGGTGTCCAGCGCGAGCATCAGACGTGCGAACGAGCGTCCGCCGTCGAGATGGGTAAGGGTCTCGCTGGCAATATAGAAGGGGACACCGAAGGTATGGATCAACCGATCGACGGCGAGCGACCGGCCGGGTTCCAGTGGCACCTTGGCCGCAGCAACCGGCCCCAGGCCGTCATCGTCTACCGACGCATCGCGGAAAAAGATGAAGGAGCGATTGTGCCACAGGATCTCGTCGACCTTTTCGGGATGGGCCGCAAGCCAGGCGCGGATGCTGGCCATTGACACTGTCGCGGCATCGATCCCGCCGCGATCGATCAGCAGCTTTCCGATTGCGGAAAAGCGATGCCCCGTCTTTGCCGCATAGGTGATGCGGCGACGCGATCCGTCCGGATAGACGAGCCGGGCCGCACCCTGGACATGAACAAAAAAGACGTCGACCTTCGACCGGGCATAGGCAATCTCGAGTCCTCGCCCCGCGAGAAAGCCCCGCTCGATCGCCTCGCGGTCCGGATATTCCTCGATCCTGTCGCCGCGAAGGCGCCCGAAGGCGAAATACGGATCGATGCCTTCCGGCCGGTTGCCGTCGTCGATGTCGATCAAATCGGCGGGCCGGCGGTAGAAAGGGAAGCGAAACATCTCGTCCGGTTCGGCACGGACCTCGATTTCCGGTTCGTAAAAGGCCGTAACGAATCCTGTGCCGCCCTCGTCGGTTCGAACCCTGAACGGAAGAAACTGCTCCTCGAAGAAGGCGCGCGCCGCCGTCGCGTCGGCAACCTGCGCGCGGGCAGCCTCGAAAGCGGGCAACAGATCAGCGACGGAAATGCCGAGCGAGCCTGTCTTGTAGGGTTTCGTCGTGGTGACGTGGTGGTGGCAGCGGCGAAGAGCGGCGATAACGGGTGTCGGGTCGTCCGACTGCCAGCCGGGCAGTTCGGAAAAGGCGACCGGCTCGAGCTGAAAGGCCATGATCGCCTCAGTTTTCCGATTCGGTGGCGATCAGTTTCCAGTTCGGATCGCGCGATCGGATGTCACGCGAAAAGGTCCAGAGGTCGTTCACTTCGGCAACGGAGTCCGCATCGCCGTCGATGAGTTTGCCCTGCTTGTCATAGGTAGCGGAGATGAGCTGGCTGATGATCCGGACGGTGATGTTTTCCTCGTTGTCCTTGATCTCCGCATGGGTGATGTCAGCCTTCTCGATGCCGACAAAGGTCGACTTGACGACCTCGCCCTTGGCCTCCCGTTCGGCAATGGCGGAATCAAAGCCCTCATAGACCTCGCGCGACAGAAGTCCCTTCAGCGTCTTGCGGTCGCCATCGGCGAAAGCCATCACGATCATCTCGTAGGCCATCTTGGCGCCGTTGACGAAATCCTCCGGACTGAAGCTGCGGTCGGCGTCGCTCAAGGCCCTGAGCTGTCCGTTCAACGGCGTGCCAGCCTTTGCAAAGGTATCTATGGCAGCGTAGCGGGACTCGTCTTCGGCGGCACTTTCGCGGCGGGGAAGCTGCACGACCTTGCCGTTGTCGGCGCTTTCCGGCCCCTTGCTCATTTCGCGCGGCGAATAGGGATCGAAAGGCTGGCGTTCATTGCCAGTACGGCGCCCCAGAACGCTGCGCAACTGCAGAAAGATGACCACGGCAGCGATCAGGAAAAAAAACGTGATGAAGTCGAAAGAGCCCATTTCCACCCGGAACCGCTGTTAGAATTTCTCTTACTATCCCATATAGTCCGCAAGGATAAACCATTCAAATGGCGATGTCGCACCCTTAAACCGGAGGCCAACCAATTGCACGAATCTTCTGGCGAGCGTCGTCGATGCGTTCCCTGATCCTCCCGCTCGTCATCCTCGGGCTGCCGCTCGCTGAAATCGCCGGCTTCGTCATCGTCGGTCGCGAAGTGGGGTTGCTGATGACGCTGCTCCTCGTATTCCTGAGCGGCGCGGTCGGCATTGCGCTGTTGCGCATCCAGGGTTTCGAGGTGTTTCGCCGTGTACAGGAATCCGCTCGCGCGGGACGTGACCCGGGCCGCGAGGTGCTCGAGGGCGCGCTGGTCTTCGTCGCAGCGATCCTCCTGATCGTGCCGGGCTTCATCAGCGACATCATCGGCCTCATCTTGTTCCTGCCGCCGGTAAGGCGTGCCGTCGCCACATTCCTGCAGACAAGAATGACTATAGTGACGGCCGGAACCGGTTTCTACCGCTCGGGTCCTGGCGGAGGCGAAGGACGCACCGGACCGCGCGTCATCGACCTGGACGAGGACGAATTCTCCCGTGAGAAGAAGGATGACGACGGGTCCTCGCCGACGAATCGGATTTCCCGGTAGAAATCAAGAACGATAGCGGAGGCTGCTTCGCGCTTTTGGCCCGTTTACGCGGCAACAGGGTTATAATGCGTGCCGCACGGCTACGGGAAAGCGCGAAAATCGCGTGCCCGCTCCCCAAAAAAGGCCCGGCTGGCAAGGGTTGTAAGCCCAAGTCCGAAATGTTAGATGGCCTCACCGATTTGAAGTCCGAGGAAACTCTTATGACGACTGATACCGCATCCAATGGCAACGGCGGCGCCCAGCAAAGCCCTGCCCTCAATATCCTGGCCCAGTATGTCAAGGATCTTTCCTTCGAGAATCCCGGTGCGCCGCGTTCTCTGCAGGCTCGCGAGCGAGCACCGTCGATCAACATCAATGTCAACGTCAACGCCAATCCGCTCGCCGAGAACGATTTCGACGTCGTTCTTTCGCTGAACGCGGAAGCAAAGGACGGCGACAAGGTTCTGTTCAACGTCGAACTCGCCTATGGCGGCGTGTTCCGCGTTTCCGGCTTCCCGCAGGAACACATGCTGCCGCTGCTCTTCATCGAGTGCCCGCGGCTGCTCTTCCCGTTTGCGCGCCAGATCGTCGCCGACGCGACCCGCAACGGCGGCTTCCCGCCGCTGATGATCGACCCGATCGATTTCGCCCAGATGTTCGCGCAGCGCATGGCTGAAGAAAAGGTCCGCGCTCAGGTCGCCAACAGCAACGACACGGCCAACTGATCGGCCATCGAACTTTTTGGACGACGCAATTCCGGACGGAAAACCGCTACACACTCTTCCTGGAATTGCTTTACCACTTTAAGAAAAAGGCCCGGTTTTCACCGGGCCTTTCCATTTCAGCACTCGTATTTCGACCAGATTGCCTTGGTGCCGATCTTGGCGATAAGGGCGGCATGCGCCGCGATCTCGACCTCGGTCAACCGGACGGGCAAGGGCCTCGGTCTCTCAAGGACGATGATCGGCCCGTCCTCCGCGTCGAGCGCCTGGCCCCCGGCCACGCTCGTCACAAGGCCGAGCGCCGCCTGCCGGCCGCCGATCATCTCGATGTAGACTTCCGCGAGCAGTTCGGAGTCGAGCAGCGCGCCGTGCTTGGCGCGATGGGAATTGTCGATGCCATACCGGCGGCAGAGGGCATCGAGCGAATTCGGACCCATGGGATGTTTTCGCCTGGCAAGCGCAAGCGTGTCCGTCACGTGCTCGCCTGCCACCGGCGGAAGGCCCAAACGGGTAAATTCAGCATTGATGAAGCTGATATCGAACGTTGCGTTGTGTGCTACCCAGCGCGCGCCGCCGAAGAAATCGAGGATCTGGTCGGCAACATCACCAAAGCTCGGCTTGTCCTTCAGGAACTCGTCGGTGATGCCGTGAACGGCCAAGGCATCCGGATGGACCTTGCGGTCGCCCGGATTGATGTAGAGATGCAGCGTTCGCCCCGTCGGAAACTGGTTCTCGAGTTCGACGCCGCCGATTTCGATCACGCGGTCGTCGCGGCTATCGAGGCCGGTCGTTTCCGTGTCGAAAATGATTTCACGCATGCAATCTCTCCCGGGTCACGCTGGATCGGAGCGAATCAATCCCACGCGAGTGAATACTAGCAACTTGGACCATTGTGTGGGCGAAAAACCAGGGCCGAGGCCGTCCATCCACGCCCTCGAGCGCCGTGCGTTCAAATGAACGCACAAAGGACGCTCTAGCACTTTGATTCTAGAGCATCTTATCCGCTTCAGTGATGCCACTTGAAAGCGGGATGCTCTAGCTGGCGCGCAATCGGTCGACGACCGACCGAATTTGCCCGCGGGTGACATCGAAACTGTCGCTCGTGTCGATGATGTGGTCCGCCCGTGCGCGCTTTTCGCTGTCCGGCACCTGGCGCGCGAGGATCATCGCGAATTTTTCCGCCGTCATTCCCGGTCGCTTCATCACCCGTTCGCGCTGTATTTCGGGCGCGCAGGTGACCACGACGACCTGGTCGACGCGCCCCTCCGCTTTCGTCTCGAAGAGCAACGGTATATCGAGGACGACAAAGGGGGCACCTGCAGCCCGGTGGGCGGTAATAAACTCCCTCTCCCTGGCACGAACCAGCGGATGGACGATCTGCTCCAGTTCGGAAAGCCGCCCCGGCGCGGCGAGAAGCTGCCGCGAGAGTTCGGCCCGGTCGATGACGCCATCCTTCACCACGCCGGGAAACGCCGCCTCGACCGGCGCCACGGCCTCGCCACGATAGAGCTCATGGACGACCTCGTCGGCATCGTTCACCGGAACGCCGAGTTCACGGAACATCTGGGCCGCAGTCGACTTGCCCATTCCGATCGATCCCGTGAGGCCGACAATGATCATTTGTGACTATCCATATCGCGAATGATGATCTGCCGAAGGGTGTCGTCGACGACCGGCCGACGGCCAAACCATCTTTCGAATCCAGGCACCGCCTGATGCAAGAGCATGCCAAGCCCATCGACGATCGCATAGCCCTGCCCTTCGGCCTGGCGCAGCAATGGTGTCTTCAGCGGCACGTAGACAATGTCCGTGACGACCGCGTCCTTGGCCATCATCGAGAAGTCGATATCCGGCGCCGGTTCGCCATCCATGCCAAGCGAGGTTGTGTTGATGAAGAGCCCGGCACCGGTCATCACCTCGGACAACGCCCCGAGCGGGTGCGCGTGAACAGCCGCGCCAAAGCGATCCGCCAGTTCCTGTGCCCTGGTCGGCGTCCGGTTTACGACGTGAATTGCCTTGATGCCGCGGTTGCGAACCGCCTGGATCACGGCGCGGCTGGCACCGCCGGCGCCGAGAACGACGGCGGTCGAAATCCGGTCCCACCCCTTCGCGCGCTCGTCGAGGTTGGCGACGAAGCCTTGCCCGTCGGTGTTCGTTGCGCAAATCTCTCCGTCTTCGACCCACAAGGTGTTGGCAGCGCCGAGCTCGGCACTCAGTTCGTCCGGGCGATCGGAAAGACGGAAAGCTGCTTCCTTGTGCGGAATGGTGACGTTGCCGCCGCAGAAGCCGGCTGCACCGCTTTTCAATCGACGCATAAAATCCGGAAAATCCTCCGGCGAGACTTCATGGGCCTGGTAGCTGCCGGCGATCCCCAGCTGTTTCAGCCAGTAGCCGTGGATCAACGGCGAACGTGAATGCTTCACCGGAAACCCGGTGACGAAGGCATGGTTAACAAATGTTTCACGTGAATCACGCATCGATCGAGCCCAGGTCACGGAGTTTGGATAGCAGCGGCAGCATCGGCAAGCCGAGGATCGTGAAATAGTCGCCTTCGATCTTTTCGAAGAGCTGGATGCCCTCGCCTTCGAGCTGATAGGCGCCGACGCTGGCAAGCGCCTTCTCGCCAACCCTTGCAAGGTGCCTTTCGATGAAGCCGCGACTGAGCGGGCGGACAGTCATGTGGGCCGAGGAAACGTGGCGCCAGACGACTTCGCCGTCGCGGACAAGAACGACCGCGCTGTTCAGACTGTGCGTCTTGGCTGACAGCGAGAAGAGGTGGTCAGCGGCCTCCGCCATATCCTTGGGCTTGTGATAGACGCGCGACCCGAGTGACATCGTCTGGTCCGAGCCGATGACGAGCGCACCGTCGAAATGTCGCGCGACATCCTTTGCCTTGGCCTCCGCCAGGACCAGCGCAACATCGACGGGGGAAGCACCCGCTGCCTCAAGCGGTTGCTCCAGTGCCCGCTCGTCTACTTCGGCAGCCCTCGCCTGAAACGTAAGTCCGGCGTTTTGCAGGAGGGCGCGGCGAAATGGACTGGCGGAAGCCAACACAAGGGTAGTCGTCATTCTTCCATCCCGGGTTCTTCGTTTCGCTCTATCTGAGCCGCGGACGCAGGGCAACGATCGCCGCGGCGGTTTCCTCGATCGAGCGGCGCGTCACGTCGATCATCGGCCAATTGTTGCGCGCGCAGAGCGAGCGAGCATATTTCAACTCCTCGGCGATCGAGGCCCGGTCGGTATATTCCTGGCCGTGGAAGGTCTGGGTCGATCCAAGCAGCCGGTGCTGGCGGACTTGCGAGATCCTGTCGGCTGTCGCGATGAGCCCGACGACCAGCGGTTTCGTCGCGCTGAGCAGACCATCCGGCAGCGGCACGCCGGGTACGATCGGGATGTTTGCCGTCTTGATGCCGCGATTGGCAAGATAGATGCTCGTCGGCGTCTTCGATGTACGACTTACACCGACGAGAACGACGTCGGCCTCGTCGAAATCCGCCGGCATCTGGCCGTCGTCATGGTCCATGGTGAAGTTCAGTGCCTCGATCCGGGCAAAATACTCCGCATCCATCACATGTTGCGCGCCCGAGCGGCGGCGGGACGGCGAGCCGAGATAGGATTGAAACAGATCGATGATCGGATCGAGCACGGAGACGCAGGGCACACCGATCTCGCGGCAACGCTGATCGATGACGTCGGCAAGCTCGCGGTCGACGATCGTGTACAGAACGATGCCCGGCGCACCGTCGATCGCGTCCAGCACCTGCATGAGCTGCTTCCGGTTCCGGATCAGCGGATAGACGTGCTCCAGCGCATGGGATGACTGGAACTGCGCCGCGGCCGCGCGTCCCGCAGCAATGAGCGTCTCGCCCGTCGAATCGGAGACGAGGTGCAGGTGGAAATAGTTTTTTCGGTTCTCCACGCAATTCTCCGGGGGCTGTTGATAGGCCGGGACAGAAACAGCTAACGGCGCGGCGGCTGTCCAGGCAAGTGGAAAAGCGCCGACTTATTCACATCCCTGACCCAGCCGGAGAACATCGAACGCGTCATGTGGACAAGACTCATGGCAACGACAAAATGTCACGCGCTTCGACAGCTTGTCCACAGGAAGGGCAAAATTCGCGACGAGCGTAAGTTACCGATTCTTTAGCGTTTTCCGCTTTCTCCCTGGTCTTTTTTACCAGAACGGTTTTCTTCTCCCCCGATCGCACGGCTGCGGCAGGGCCACTGGATGAATTGCGGATTGATTTTAATCCTTGATAGCCACCGACTCTAAGAAATAGAAACCTTCTTAAATTCAGTTTTATTATAGATTGGAGAAGCCGCGAGTGAGCGAGATACGTCGCAAGGTCCTCGAGGTGCTGGATGGGAAATGCCTGACCCCTCCACCGATTTGGCTCATGCGCCAGGCGGGACGTTACCTCCCGGAATATCGTGAGACGAGGGCCAAGGCGGGAAGCTTCCTTGATCTCTGCTATACGCCCGATCTGGCTGTCGAGGTGACACTGCAGCCGATAAGGCGATATGCGTTCGATGCCGCGATCCTCTTTTCCGATATCCTGGTCATCCCGGACGCGCTTCATCGAAATGTTCGCTTCGAGGAGGGTCATGGACCGAAGATGGATCCAATCGATGCGGACGGCATTGCGCGACTAAGCGTCGTCGGCGTCTCCGATCACCTACGGCCCGTCATCGAGACGGTTTCGCGACTGCGGCGGGAATTGCCGGCGGAAACGACGCTGCTTGGCTTCTGTGGCGCGCCCTGGACCGTCGCAACCTACATGATTGCTGGTCATGGAACGCCGGATCAGGCCCCCGCCCGCCTCTTTGCCTACCGCCATCCGAAGGAATTCGACGATCTGCTGGCGTTCCTCGCTGACATTTCCGCCGACTATCTGGTTGAGCAGATCGACGCCGGTGCAGATGCGGTACAGATCTTCGATTCCTGGGCGGGTGTGCTCGGCGAGGAGGAATTTGCCCGCTTCGCCGCCGAACCTGTGCGCCGGATGGTCGCATCGGTTCGCGCACGGCGGCCGTCGGCCAAGGTCATTGCCTTCGCGAAAGGCGCGGGGCTTTTGCTCAAGGATTACCGGCAGGCGACCGGGGCGGATGCGATCGGGCTTGATTGGTCGGTGCCGCTGTCCTTTGCGGCCGAGCTGCAGAAGGACGGCCCAGTGCAGGGCAATCTGGATCCGATGCGGGTGGTGGCTGGCGGCGCGGCGCTGGAAAGCGGAATCGACCGGATTCTCGATGTGCTTGGCAATGGACCGCTGATCTTCAATCTAGGACATGGGATTACACCGCAAGCGGACCCGGAGAACGTGACGGCATTGGTGTCGCGGGTCCGCGGGAGGCGATGATGGCGGAGCGCCAGACTGACAGCGCGCCGGGGAACAGGGCGCGCCTGCGCGCATGGGTCGCCCTTTCGGCGTTTTTCCTGCTGCTGGTCGGCCTCTTCGTCTGGCGGCCGGACGACCTCTATCTGTGGATCAAGGCGTTGCACGTCATTGCCGTGATATCCTGGATGGCTGCACTTCTCTACATGCCGCGTCTCTTCATTTATCACACCGATGCGGCGCCGGGATCGGCGCAGTCGGAAACGTTCAAGATGATGGAGCAGCGCCTGATGAAGGTCATCATGAACCCGGCGATGATGATCTCGTGGGCGCTCGGGCTCTATCTTGCATGGAGCGTCTATGGCTTTCAGGGCGGCTGGCTGCATGCCAAGCTCTTTTTCGTCGTGCTCTTGACCATCGTGCATGTGCACTTCAGCCGTGCGGTGAGAGCCTTCGAGCGCGACGAGAATCGCCGTGATGCACGCTACTGGCGGCTGATGAACGAGGCGCCGACGCTGCTGATGATCCTCATCGTCATTATGGTCGTGGTGAAACCATTTTGAATTCAATCGATTTTTAGCTGCAATAGTTGTCGCTAATTTGCCGCAGCCCCTTGCGGCGTTTCACGTGAATCGCTATTTTCACCCATCTCCTTCTTCCTGTGGCCTGACCAAGTTTAGAGCCTGCCTCTTTCCCCTCGCAGCTCCCTTACAAAAATCACGCCAACTTCCATTCCCCATACCACACATGGACTCTTCATGGCTGAAATGAAGCTTCAAGAACTTAAGAACAAGACGCCGACCGATCTCCTGGCCTTTGCCGAAGAGCTCGAGGTCGAGAACGCCAGCACGATGCGCAAGCAGGAGCTGATGTTCGCAATCCTCAAGATGCTCGCCGCCCAGGACATCGAGATCATCGGGGAAGGCGTCGTCGAGGTGCTGCAGGACGGGTTCGGCTTCCTGCGCTCCGCCAATGCCAACTACCTTCCCGGCCCGGACGATATCTATATCTCGCCCTCGCAGATCCGCCGTTTTTCGTTGAAGACCGGTGATACGGTCGAAGGGCCGATTCGCGGTCCGAAAGAAGGCGAGCGCTACTTTGCGCTGCTGAAGGTCAATACGATCAACTTCGACGATCCGGAAAAGATCCGGCACAAGGTGCATTTCGACAACCTGACGCCGCTCTATCCGAACGAGCGCTTCAAGATGGAGCTTGAGGTTCCGACGTCGAAGGACCTTTCCGCTCGCGTCATCGATCTGGTGGCGCCGCTCGGCAAGGGTCAACGCGGGCTGATCGTGGCGCCGCCGCGCACCGGTAAGACGGTACTTCTGCAGAACATCGCCCATTCGATCACCGCGAACCATCCGGAATGCTATCTGATCGTTCTCTTGATCGATGAACGTCCGGAAGAAGTGACCGACATGCAGCGCTCGGTGAAGGGCGAGGTCGTCTCCTCGACCTTTGACGAGCCGGCGACCCGTCACGTCCAGGTTGCAGAAATGGTCATCGAGAAGGCCAAGCGCCTTGTCGAGCATGGCAGGGATGTTGTCATTCTGCTCGATTCGATCACCCGCCTCGGCCGCGCCTATAACACGGTTGTTCCTTCATCCGGCAAGGTGCTGACAGGCGGTGTCGACGCCAATGCGCTTCAGCGTCCGAAGCGTTTCTTCGGCGCCGCGCGCAATATCGAGGAAGGCGGCTCGCTGACGATCATAGCGACGGCGCTGATCGATACCGGAAGCCGCATGGACGAAGTGATCTTCGAAGAGTTCAAGGGCACCGGCAACTCGGAAATCGTGCTCGACCGCAAGGTCGCCGACAAGCGCATCTTCCCGGCCATGGACATTCTGAAATCCGGCACGCGTAAGGAGGATCTGCTCGTCCCGCGCCAGGATCTCCAGAAGATCTTCGTTCTGCGCCGCATCCTCGCTCCGATGGGTACGACCGATGCAATCGAATTCCTGATCGACAAGCTGAAGCAGACGAAGACCAATGGCGACTTCTTCGAATCGATGAACACCTGACGACATTTCAGGTTCTCTGCAGCAAATGGCCGGGGCGTGCCACGCCCTGGCCATTTTCTATTTGCCGAGACCGCTGATTTCATTAGCCGGATTCGGCGAAAGTGGCTGAGCGCAGATGCGATATGACCCGTCAGCTTCACGATGATTCACGTGAAACAACCGAATTGTGTTCGTCCGCGGCCGGGGGAGTGCCTGCTGCGTGGCCGCCCTTAATCGTGGCCGATTACAGCGTCCTTTGCGCGACTGAAAAGACGCACGACGCTGTAGTGGGAGATGCTTGATTTCCGCCGCCGGTGGGTGCATAAGTCGCGGCGTTCTGCACTCCGTGCAGAAATGGCGAGAGTTGCTTGGACGAATTGATGGCCGTCCCTTGATGCAACTGGCCCTAGCCCTCAAAGACAGAAAATGAAACCGAGTTTGCAGCCAACGCGTTGTGCTCGGGGACGCGCGGTAGGCCGATGGAAGTTACGGACACGATATATGCACTATCGAGCGGCGCCCTGCCTGCGGGCGTTGCCGTTATCCGCATCAGCGGCCCGGCCACAGTCGAGGCGATTGGGCGGCTTTGCGGGGCTGTGCCGCAAGCCCGGATCGCTACCTTGAGAACGATTCGGACTCGAAACGGTGACCCGCTGGATAGCGGGCTGGTCATCTACTTTCCGGGACCGGCATCCTTCACCGGCGAGGATTGCTGCGAAATGCAGGTGCATGGCGGGCGTGCAGTTGTCCATGCGATATTGGAAGAGCTTGCGCACGTCGTCGATCTGCGTCACGCGGAGGCGGGCGAGTTTTCGAGGCGGGCGTTTCAAAACGGCAAGATGGATCTGGTCGAGGTCGAGGGCCTGGCGGACCTGATCGCGGCGGAGACCGAGATGCAGCGTCGCCTGGCGCTCGAGCATTCCGGTGGCGGGCAGTCGGCGCTCTACGAAGGTTGGGCACGGCGCCTGACGCATGCACGCGCAATGATCGAAGCAGAGCTCGATTTCGCCGATGAGGACGACGTTCCCGGTTCCGTGAGCGCTTCGATCTGGAAGGACATGCGGAAGCTTCGCGGTGAAATCGAAGAGCACATCGGTCAGGCGGGCCTGGCGGAGATCATTCGCGATGGCCTCAAGATCGTCATTGCCGGCGAACCGAACGCCGGCAAGTCGAGTCTCCTCAATGCGTTGGCGAAGCGCGATGTCGCGATCGTGACCGAGGTCGCCGGCACCACGCGCGATATCATCTCCGTGGATCTTTCGTTAGCCGGATTCTCCGTGAAACTGTTCGACACGGCTGGGTTGCGGGAGACCGATGAACTGGTGGAACGAGAGGGAATTCGCCGTGCGCGCGAGACTATCGGGCGAGCCGATCTCGTGCTGTTGTTATCGGATAATCCGGTACGTTTTTGCTTGAGCGAAGCCATACCGGACAATATCCCGACCATAAGGGTCGCGACAAAGATCGACCGGGACGATGTTTCGTGGTTGCCGAGCGATGCTGATATATTCCTGTCGACCAAGACCGGAGCTGGCATCGCGGATCTGTTGGAGGCGTTGGGAGCGTACCTTCCGGACCTGGCCGGCAAGACGGCGCTGTCGATGCCGTCGCGAAAGCGCCACGTCGATTGCCTACGTCAGGCAAGTGCTGCCCTGGAGCGGAGCCTGTCGTCAGAGGCTATGGGGCTGGATATTCAGGCGGAGCAATTGCGGGTGGCGGCAGATGCGTTGGGCCGAATCACGGGACGCGTTGATGTCGAGAACCTGCTCGATGTAATATTTTCGGAGTTCTGCATCGGCAAGTAAATGGCAGTGCAGATACAACGATAGCGAGTCATTCGCGGCGTTTCACGTGAAACCACTTGACTCGCCCGAATGAAATTCAGAGTCAGGGCTGGAACCAGCTGGAGCATTGGAATGACGAGTTATGATGTCATCGTGATTGGTGGCGGACATGCCGGCTGCGAAGCGGCTTCGGCCTCGGCGCGGCTTGGCGCGAGCACCGCTCTCATCACGCATAGGCGTGACACAATCGGGGTGATGTCTTGCAACCCGGCGATTGGTGGCTTGGGCAAGGGTCATCTAGTGCGTGAGATCGACGCCCTGGACGGCCTGATGGGTCGCGTCGCCGATGCCGCCGGCATCCAGTTTCGGCTGCTCAATCGCCGCAAGGGACCCGCCGTGCGCGGTCCCCGGACGCAGGCGGATCGCAAGCTCTATCGGGAGGCGATGCAAAACGCGATCGGTGCGGTCGACCGTCTGTCGGTTATCGAGGGGGATGCTTTTGACCTGCTGACCGAAGATGGCGCGGTCTGCGGCGTTGTCATGAAGGATGGTCGGACCTTCCGGGCGCCAGCGGTCGTGCTTACGACCGGCACTTTCCTCAAGGGTCTTATCCATATTGGCGATCGCAAGATTCCGGCCGGTCGCGTGGGCGAAGAACCGTCGATCGGTCTTTCGGGAACTTTGGCGCGCTTTGGGCTTAATCTCGGAAGACTAAAGACCGGCACGCCGGCGCGGCTCGATGGCCGCACGATCGATTGGGACCGCGTCGGTCGCCAAGGACCGGATGAGGATCCGGTACCATTCTCGTTCTTGACCGACAAGATCGCGAATCGGCAGATCGACTGTGGCGTGACGCGGACGACAGAGGCCACGCACAAGCTCATCGCCGAGAACATCCATCGCTCCGCAATGTATTCCGGCCAGATCGAAGGCGTCGGGCCTCGCTATTGCCCGTCGATCGAGGACAAGATCGTCCGCTTTGGCGAGCGGGATGGGCACCAGATTTTCCTGGAGCCTGAAGGGTTGGACGACGATACCGTCTATCCCAACGGCATTTCGACCTCTCTGCCCGAAGAGGTCCAGGACGCCTTTGTCCGAACCATTCCGGGACTGGAGGAGGTAACGATCCTGCAGCCCGGTTACGCGATCGAATACGACCATGTCGATCCGCGGGAGCTGCAACTGTCTCTTGCGGTACGGAAGGCGCCCGGCCTGTTTCTCGCTGGCCAGATCAATGGAACCACGGGCTATGAAGAGGCGGGCGCCCAGGGTCTGGTCGCGGGATTGAATGCCGCCCTCTCCGCTTTGGGCCGCGCACCATTCAATTTCAGCCGTACTGATTCCTATATCGGTGTGATGATCGATGATCTGACGTCGCGCGGCATCACCGAGCCCTACCGCATGTTCACATCGCGCGCCGAGTATCGGCTCTCGCTTCGCGCCGACAATGCCGACATGCGGCTGACGCCGATCGGCATCGATCTCGGCCTAGTGGGCGCGGCGCGACAGGAGCGCTTTGAAGATTGGAAGGGCAACTATGAGCGCGGGCGCGCGCTGTTGCAGTCTCTCTCGGTGACGCCGACAGAGGGCAAGCGGTTTGGCCTGAAGCTCAATCAGGACGGCCAGCGCCGATCAGCGTTTGAGATCCTGTCCTACCCTGAGCAATCAATAGCCGGGTTGAAACCGCTGTGGCCGGAGCTCGAAGGGATCGACGGGCGTGTGGTCGAGGCGCTGGAGATCGACGCGGCCTACGCGGTCTATATGGAAAGGCAGGCGGCAGACATTGCCGGCATTCGCCGCGAAGAGAGCACCAGCATTCCCGAAGACTTCGACTACAGCCTGTTGCCGGGATTATCGAACGAGCTGAAGCAGAAGCTGACGCAGCAGAGACCACGCAATCTGGCGCAGGCAACGAAGGTCGACGGGATGACGCCGGCGGCGGTGTCGCTGATCCTCACATGGCTGAAGCGCCAGGACCGCGACGATCTGCGTGTGGCGAGGCAAGCAGTACAATGAAAACGAGTCTCGCCGGAAGCCTGAACGGATTGCGTGTTTCACGTGAAACGATCGAGAAGCTTGAGCACTTTGGCGCCTTGTTTCAGAAATGGGCGAAGTCGATCAACCTCGTCGCGCCGTCGACACTTGAGGATTTATGGCGGCGCCATATCGTCGACAGCCTGCAGATCTTCCAACTGGCGCCGACGCCAAAGGTCTGGGTCGACCTCGGCAGCGGTGGTGGGTTTCCCGGCGTGATAACCGCGATCTGCCTGTCGGAGCTCGAGGGCGGCTGGGTTCACCTGGTTGAAAGCAACAACAAAAAATGCGCCTTCTTGCGCGTCGCCTTGAATGAAACCGGTGCCAGAGGTTCTGTGCATCCGATTCGAATCGAAAATGCGAGTGCAATCATTCCCCGTTGCGACGCGATTTCGGCGCGTGCGCTCGCCGATCTGAACCAATTGTTGGATTATTGCGCGCCTTGGATGCTCGGAGAAGGCGCCGATGCCGTCGCTTATTTCCACAAAGGGCGGGATTACCAGCAGGAAATCGACAAAGCCGTTAGCCGCTTTCAATTCGATCTGATAAAACATGCAAGTGTTGTCGAGCCAGATTCGGTCGTGCTCGAGATTGCAAATCTTTCACGTCGGACGAAGTGATAGGCGAGCGGAAAACATGTTTGGCCTCAGAAATCGGATTATCACGATTGCTAACCAGAAAGGCGGGGTCGGAAAGACGACCACCGCCATCAATCTTGCGACCGCTTTGGCCGCAATTGGCGAGAAAGTCCTGATTGTCGATCTCGACCCGCAGGGAAATGCCAGCACGGGCCTCGGGATCCAGCGCCGCGACCGGCATCTTTCCTCCTATGAATTGATGATGGGTAGCCATTCGATCGGCGAGATCGCCCAAAGTACCGCAGTACCGAATCTTTCGATCGTGCCTTCGACAATGGACCTGCTTGGCATCGAGATGGAGATCGCCCGCGAATCGGACCGGGTCTTTCGCCTCCGCAAGGCATTGGCCGCCAGCGAGGCTCTTGCCTATTCTTATGTTCTGGTCGATTGCCCGCCGTCTTTCAATCTTTTGACGATGAATGCGATGGCCGCAGCGCATTCCGTGCTTGTGCCGTTGCAATGCGAATTCTTCGCGCTGGAGGGCTTGAGCCAGCTGCTGGAAACCGTCGATCAGGTACGCCGGACGGTCAATCCAAGCCTGGACATTCAAGGAATCGTCCTGACTATGTTCGATTCCCGTAACAATCTGGCTCAGCAGGTCGTGAGTGACGTCCGCACCCATCTGGGTGATAAGGTCTATCACACACTAATCCCGCGGAATGTTCGGGTTTCGGAGGCGCCCTCTTATGGAAAGCCGGCCATTCTCTATGATCTAAAGTGCGCCGGCAGCCAGGCATATCTACAATTGGCGTCCGAAGTGATCCAGCGCGAGCGGCAACGCAAGGCTGCGTAATCGTTTCGGTATCGTAATAAGATTGGATGACAGATGAACGACGACAGCTCCAAGAGGCGTCTGGGCCGTGGTTTGGCGGCATTGATCGGCGAAATGGATCAGCCATTGCAAGGCGGCGCAAGACCGCAGACGCCGTTCAATCCCGATCGCCGCGTGCCGATCGAGTTTGTGTCACGCAATCCTCGCAACCCACGCCGCCAGTTCGACGAAGCGGAGCTGCAGGATCTTGCGAGCTCGATCCGCCAGCACGGCATTGTGCAACCCGTCGTCGTGCGTACCGTTGGGAGCGACCGCTACGAGATCATTGCCGGCGAGCGCCGCTGGCGGGCGGCCCAACTTGCGGGTTTCACCGAAATCCCGGTGATCGTGCGAGACGTGGACGATCGCACCGCGCTGGAGATCGCGATCGTCGAGAACGTTCAACGATCCGACCTCAACCCGCTCGAAGAGGCGCTGGGCTACGAACAGCTGATCGCTGAACACGGCTATACGCAAAACGACCTGGGCGACATCATCGGAAAGAGCCGCAGCCATGTGGCCAACAGCCTGCGGCTGCTGAAGCTGCCTGAGCCTGTGCGCGACATGCTGTCGGACGGTAGCCTCTCGGCCGGCCATGCACGGGCGCTGATTCCGACGTCCGATCCGGTGGCCCTGGCGCGCAACATCGTTGCGAAGGGGCTTTCAGTGCGCGAGACGGAGCGCCTGGCGCAGAACGACATCCGGGCGCAGAACGATCCCAATTTCGCCAAGGCGCCGCGTCGCGAGGAAAAGGACGCCGATACGCTGGCTCTCGAGCGCACACTTTCGGACAGCCTCGGGCTCGAAGTCACCGTCAGCCATAAGGCGTCGGGCGGGCACCTGCGCATCGCCTACAAAACGCTTGACCAGCTCGAAGAGATTTGCCGACTGCTGGAGCGCCGGTAGCCTAGAAATCACGTAACCTCTTGATTTTTGGGCGATTCCGCGCCTTTCGCGAGAAGGCGCGGCGGAGCCGGTATCCTGCAACAGCCTCCCTGCCGATCTGACGGGAGAAGAATGCGGCGGTCCGCCAGGCTGGCAATGCGTCGTGCTCTCCGCGCGTCAACGACGTGGGCAGACGCTCACGCAAGCATCGGCGGTTCCGCTTGACAGCAATGCGAGGACGCAAGAACCGGCGGGCGGTTTTCAACGCCGTGCAGACTGAACGGTGATCGCCAAGAGATTCTGCAGAACGAGACTGTCTTCCAGGCTCGGCCGTGTGCGGCTTTGATAGATCGTGGCCTGTAGCCGGTTCATTTCCCGGCGTATTGCCGGCCCCGTCCAGTGCCGAAGGGCGGCTTCGACAATCGGTTTGCGCCGGAAATGCAGGCCCCTTCCAAGGCTGGCGATCACCTGGCTCGAAGTTTGGCGGCTGGCATCCATTTCTGCGCGCATGGCGTCCAACTGCTGGAACTGCCGCAAGCAGGCCTGGAGCACGAGAAACGGCGGAGTCTTCGACGTTGTAATCTTCCTGATGGCATGGAGCAGCGCGTCCACGTCGCCCTTCAGCACGGCATCCACCGCATCGTCGACAGAAATCGCACTGGCATCGCCGACGATGTCGAGCACATCGCCTTCATCGATCATCTCCTTGCCGCGGCAGTAGAGTGCAAGTTTTCGAACCTCATTGCGCGAGGCAAGACGATCGCCGCCAAGAGCTTCGAGCAGGCGCTCGCGTGCGGCGGGGCTCAGTCGAAGCCCCGCTTCGGCGAGTTCCTGATCAATCAGCGCGTGCAGGCTGCGGACATCGTCGCTGTAGCAGGCGATCGACGCGATCGAGCGGGCCGATTCGCCGGCCTTCCGAAGGGCTGCCCCCTTCTTGAGGTCGCCAGCCTCTATGATGAGATAGCTGCCGGTCGGCGGCTCGGCGGCAAGGATCTGCAACGCTTCGGAAAGCGCCTTCTCGGCGGAAGCGCCGCGGATCCAGACGAGTTTCTCGCCGCCGAAAAGGCCAATGGCATTGACCTCGTCCAGCAATCGCCCGGGATCCTGCTGCAAGTCGCTGGCGTCGAGTTTGACGACGGCAAACGGGTCATCGAGCGGGATCCCGAATTTTGAGGCAAGCAGCGCGGCGCGTTCGGAAACGAGTCCCCGATCGGGGCCGTAGAGCAAGAAAAGCCGGTAGCTTGCAGCCGCCTTCTGCAGGAAGCCGTCGAACTCGTGCGACTTGATCTCACTCATCCGACCACCGGATCAGCGGCCGAGGGCCGATGCTATGTCGGCGCCGATGATTTCCGCGAGTTCCTTCGCCGCGCGGTTCTCGCCGTCGCGTACGGCACGCACCTTGGCGAATTCCTGTTGGGGGAAGTCGACCAGCGCGACGGCTGTTCGGTTGCCCGCCCTCACGGTCTCGCCGGTGGCGGTCCTCGTCAGGTTGTAGTCCGCTTTCACGACAATGCGGCCGGCCCCAGCGTCGTCATCATCATCGTCATTGTCCGTCGTGTCGAACAACACACCCATGGTTCGGTGCGAGACGTTGAGTGCGAGATGGTACTGCGGGTTGACCGGCTCGCCAGCGCCGCGCGCGGTGAGGAAGACGAGTGCGTTGCGCACCTCCTGCTCGACGCGGTCGTCCGCATCCGAAATCTCGATCGAGGCGAGTGCCACTGATGTCGAGCCCGTGGGGCCATCGGAGTAAAGCGGTCTCACCTGGCAACCCGCCAATGCGGTCAGCAACAGGCCGCCCGCCAGAACCGAAAACGACCGGAGGCGAAAGGCAGCTCTATCAGACAACGACATTGACGATCCTCTGCGGCACGACGATGATCTTTTTCGGGTTGCTGCCCGCGAGCGCCGTCTTGACGGCGTCGAGAGCAAGCACGGCGCTTTCGATCGCACTCTGATCAGCGTCGCGCGCGATTGTCAAATCGGCGCGCTTCTTGCCGTTGATCTGTACCGGCAGGGTGATTTCGTTCTCGACGACCAGGGCCGGATCGAAGCCCGGCCAAGTCCGCTCGGCAATCAAGCCATCGCCGCCGATTTCGCGCCAGCATTCTTCCGCCAGGTGCGGCATCATCGGCGCGATCAGGTTGATCAGGACCGCGACGGCGTCCTTGACTGCCGCGGTGACGGCCTGATCGGCCTTGCCGCCGGCCACCTGGGTCAGCGGACTGGCCAGAACGTTGACGAGTTCATAGATCCGCGCGACCGCCTTGTTGAAGGCAAGCTTGTCGTAGTCGGCTTCGACAGCGCGCAGCGTCCGATGCGCGGCCTGCGAGATCGCCAGGCCATCACCTTCTTTCGCCGGCGAAGCTTCGCTGACGCGCAGGTTTTCCGCTGCCGCGGCGACGAGCCTCCAGACGCGCTGAACGAAACGATGAGCACCCTCGACGCCCGCTTCGGACCAGATCACGTCGCGGTCCGGCGGCGAATCGGAAAGTACGAAAAAGCGAGCCGTGTCGGCGCCGTAGGAGCCGATGATATCGTCCGGATCGACGACGTTCTTCTTCGACTTCGACATCTTCTCGATGGAGCCGATGGCGATTTCCTCGCCGGTCTCGATCAGAAGCGCGCGTCGCTCACCGTCGATTTCCTCGACGCGGACCTCGGCCGGCGTGATCCATTCGCGCTGGGCGCCCTCGCCGCGGCTGTAGGTCTCGTGGACCACCATGCCTTGGGTGAACAGCCCCCTGAACGGTTCGTCCAGCGCCACGTGACCCGTCGCCTTCATCGCGCGGGTGAAGAAGCGCGAATAGAGCAGGTGCAGGATCGCGTGCTCGATGCCGCCGATATACTGGTCGACCGGAAGCCAATGGTTGGCGACTTTCGGGTCGGTCGGATTGTCTTCCCAGGGCGCAGTAAAGCGCGCAAAGTACCAGGAGGAATCGACGAAAGTGTCCATGGTGTCGGTTTCGCGCCGAGCGTCCTTGCCGCACTGCGGGCAGGCGACATGCCGCCAGGTCGGATGACGGTCGAGCGGATTGCCGGGCTTGTCGAAGGTCACGTCCGGCGGCAGCGTCACCGGCAGATCCGCCTTTGGCACCGGCAGCACGCCGCAGTCATCGCAATGGATCACCGGAATCGGGCAGCCCCAGTAGCGCTGCCGCGAGATGCCCCAGTCGCGCAGGCGGAAATTGACCTTTCGCTCCGCGCGCGGAGCCCCGCCCAGCATTTCCTTCTCGAGCCGCGAGGCGACCGTTTCGAAAGCCTCGTCCGTCGAAAGGCCGTCGAGGAAGCGCGAATTGATCATCACCCCGTCGCCGACATAGGCTTCGTTCTCGATCGTGAAGCTCGCCGCGTCGGCCTCTTTCGGCATCACCACGGGGATAACCGGCAGGCCGTATTTGCGGGCGAAGTCGAGGTCGCGCTGGTCACCGGAGGGGCAGCCGAAGATGGCGCCGGTGCCGTAGTCCATCAGCACGAAATTGGCGACATAGACCGGCAGTTCCCAGCTCGGATCGAGCGGGTGCCTGGCGCGAATGCCGGTGTCAATGCCCTTCTTTTCGGCCGTTTCGAGTGCTGCGAGCGAGGTGCCGGCGCGCCGGCATTCCTCGCAGAAGGCCTCGATCTCGGCATTTTTGGCTGCCGCTTCCCTGGCGAGCGGATGGTCCGCGGAGATCGCCAGGAACGAGGCGCCGAACAGCGTATCGGGACGTGTCGTATAGACGGTCAGTTCCGTCGTGCCGTCCGGGACGGTCGCAGCATCGAGCTCCCATCGCACCAGCAGGCCCTCGGAGCGGCCGATCCAGTTCTTCTGCATCAGCCGGACCTTTTCGGGCCACTGGTCGAGCCTGTCGAGCGCGTCGAGCAGCTCCTGGCTGAAATCGGTGATACGGAAGAACCATTGCGTCAGCTCGCGCTGCTCCACCAGGGCGCCGGAACGCCAGCCGCGGCCGTCGATCACCTGCTCGTTGGCGAGCACTGTGTTGTCGACCGGGTCCCAATTGACCTTCGACTGCTTGCGGTAGACGAGACCCTTCTCGAGGAAATCGAGGAACAGGTGCTGCTGGCGCTGGTAATAGGCGGGGTCGCAGGTGGCGAACTCGCGGTTCCAGTCGAGCGACAGGCCCATGACCTTCAACTGCGCCTTCATCGAGGCGATGTTCTGGTAGGTCCAGCTCGCCGGATGCACGCCGCGTTCCATGGCGGCGTTTTCCGCCGGCATGCCGAACGCATCCCAGCCCATCGGGTGCAGCACGTTGAAGCCGCGGGCGCGCTTGTAGCGGGCAACGACGTCACCCATGGTGTAGTTGCGCACGTGCCCCATGTGGATGCGGCCCGACGGATAGGGGAACATCTCGAGCACGTAGTATTTCTGGCGCGGATCGTCGTTGCTGGTCTCGAAGACCTTGCCTGCTTCCCATTCCTGCTGCCAGCGCGGTTCGGCATCACGCGGATTATATCGTTCGGTCGCCATGTCTTTTCGATGTTCCGGAAATTCTGCGGGGCGCTCGAGCACCCTCATGATAGCTGGGGTGACCTTCATCATGAAACCGCCTGAGCGTCAAGTTTTGAAGGGGTTGCCAGCGCACTTTGGCATATTTGAGCCGGCGATGCGGCCGCTACAGCGCCGCACGTCGTACCAGGCGCGCAAAGGACGTTGTAGCACTTTGAGTCGCTGCATGTTTTGTCCCTAAATCGGGTACGATTCAAGGAAACAGACGGTAGGCCTTGGCAAGCATCGCAAGTTTCAATAAGCCGCAGGGAAGGTTTGTCGTGGTCTTCGGACGTGGGGAGCGCAAGGATGGAAGTGCAGGAGCGGTTGAACGATGTCCTGAGCCGGATTCGCGCGAGCGAAAAAACGGCAAAACGGCCCGAACATGCCGTCACACTGGTTGCCGTGTCGAAAACCTTCGATGCCGACACGATACGTCCGGCCATTGCCGCTGGCCAGCGCGTGTTCGGTGAAAATCGCGTCCAGGAGGCCGAGCGCAAATGGCCAGCGCTCCGTCTGGAGACGCCTGATGTCGAACTGCATCTGATCGGCCCGTTGCAGTCCAACAAGGCCGCCGATGCTGTCGCGCTCTTCGATGTCATCGAGACCATCGATCGCGAGAAGATTGCCCGGGCCGTCTCCGCCGAGATGAAGCGGCAGGGCCGCAGCCTTCGCCTCTATGTCCAGGTCAACACCGGTCTTGAACCGCAGAAGGCCGGCGTCGCGCCGGAAGACACCGCCGCCTTCGTCGAACTCTGCCGCGGCGAACTGGCGATGAAGATCGAGGGCCTGATGTGCATTCCACCGATCGACGAGAACCCTGGCCCGCATTTCGCACTGCTTGCGAAGCTTGCCGCCGAATGCGGTCTCGACAAGCTCTCGATGGGCATGTCCGGTGATTTCGAGACGGCGATCGCCTTCGGCGCCACCAGCGTCCGGGTTGGCTCGGCGATCTTCGGGGCGCGCTGAGCGTATTCGCAGCCAAGCCAATTCCACACGCTTCGGATTGGGTCTGGGCACTCACCGGCAAACGTTGCCTGCTTTCTTCTGCCCGGGCGTGTGCCGGACCGGTAACAGGTTCGCCACAATCGCTGGCGCTCTTGCCGAGGTCGGCCCGCAGGTCTGCGGCCGTTCGAGAGGACGGTCTTATCAACGGATGCAAGGATGCCGACCGGGCCTCGTCGGCCTTCCATAGAACCGTCTTACCCTTTCGTCGGGGTTCTCGTTTGCCTCCATTGGCCTATCTTCTTTCGCCGAGGAGCCGGGCTTTGTCCGGAAAAGTCAGTGGGAGGAGAACGGATATGGCGAGCCGCTATTCCGAAGTGTATGCCGCGTGGAAGGCCGATCCGCAGGGATTTTGGGCCGACGCGGCCGGATCGATCGATTGGTTCCAGCCACCCGAGCGCATTTTCGAACCCGAGCGCGGTACCTATGGGCACTGGTTTCCGGATGGCGTGACCAACACCTGCTACAACTGTCTCGACCGCCACGTGGAAGGCGGCCGGGCTCAGCAGCCCGCCTTCATCTATGACAGCCCCGTCACCGGCCGGATCGAAAAGATTTCCTATGGCGACTTGCTCGCCGACGTGAAGGCGATGGCTGCGGTTTACCGCAATCTTGGGATCGGCAAGGGCGACCGGATCATCATCTACATGCCGATGATCCCGCAGGCGGCGGTGGCGATGCTTGCCGCCGCGCGCATCGGCGCGGTGCATTCCGTTGTCTTCGGCGGTTTCGCCGCCAACGAGCTTGCCGTGCGCATCGACGATTGCCAGGCAAAACTGGTCGTCTCGGCGAGCTGCGGTCTCGAACCCGGGCGCTCGGTCGCCTACAAGCCGCTTCTCGATGCGGCGATCGAGATTGCCGCCAACAAGCCGGCCCATTGCCTGATTTTTCAGCGCGAGATGCTCGCTGCCAACATGGTTCCGGGACGGGATATCGACTTTGCCGACGCGCTCGCAGCGGCGAAGCAGGCGGGCGAAGAGGCGCCCTGCACTCCGGTCGCATCGACCGACCCGCTTTACGTGCTCTATACGTCCGGAACCACCGGCCAGCCGAAAGGAGTCGTGCGCGACAATGGCGGCCACATGGTCGCGTTGAAATGGTCGATGGAGCATTTCTTCGGCGTGCACCCCGGCGAGGTCTTCTGGGCCGCCTCCGATATCGGCTGGGTGGTCGGGCACTCGTACATCGTCTACGGGCCGCTTCTGAACGGCAACACCTCCATCCTCTTCGAAGGCAAGCCGGTCGGTACACCCGATCCCGGGACCTATTGGCGCATCATCGCCGAGCACGGCGTCGCGGTGATGTTCACCGCGCCGACGGCGCTGCGTGCGATCCGCAAGGAAGATCCCGACGCGACATATGTGCCCCGCTACGACCTCTCGCGTTTCCGGGCGCTTTACCTGGCGGGCGAGCGGGCGGACCCGGATACGATCCAATGGGCCGAGCGGGCGCTCGGCGTTCCGGTCATCGATCACTGGTGGCAGACGGAAACCGGATGGCCGGTCGCCGGCAATCCGATGGGTCTGGGGCTGCTGCCGGTCAAATACGGCTCCCCGGCTGTTCCCCTGCCCGGCTACGACGTTCAGGTCCTCGATGATGCCGGACACCCGGTGGGGCCAGGCACGTTGGGCAATGTGGTGGTCAAGCTGCCGCTTCCGCCTGGCTGCCTGCCGACGCTGTGGAACGCCGACGACCGCTTCCACGCGGGCTATCTCAGCGAATATCCCGGCTTCTACAAGACGGCGGATGCCGGCTTTGTCGATGACGAGGGCTACATCTTCATCATGGCTCGCACCGACGACATCATCAACGTCGCCGGCCACCGGTTGTCGACCGGAGCGATGGAGGAGGTCTGCGCCAGCCATCCGGATGTGGCGGAATGCGCAGTGATCGGCATCGCCGATGCGCTGAAGGGGCAAGTCCCGGCCGGCTTCCTGGTGATTAATTCCAATGTTTCCCGTGAAACGTCGGAAATCGAAAGGGAAGTCGTCTCGCTGGTGCGCGAGCGGATCGGACCCGTTGCCGCCTTCAGGATGGCGATCTGCGTCAAGCGGTTGCCGAAGACGCGTTCCGGCAAGATCCTCCGGGCGACGATCCAGAAGATCGCCGACCGCCAGCCCTGGAAGATGCCGGCGACGATCGATGACCCGGCGATCCTCGACGAGATCACCGAAGCGCTGCACGCGAAGGGTATCGGTGTTTAGATCATTTCATTGTTTCATTGAAACGGTGAAGTGATCTAACTCTCTGAAACTACGCAATTCCGGACGGAAAACCGTTACGCACTTTTCCTGGAATTGCTCTAGAGCGCCGAACTGGCGCTTTTCGGCCCTGATCCCGCTGCCGCGACCTTCTCCGGGTCAGGGTGGGGGCAAATCTTGCGGCCGCACCTGCAATCGATGCGTGGCCAACAAAAAACCCGGATCTCGCGATCCGGGTTTGGCGCATGTCCTTAAGGTCGACAACAATCAGTAGTCGTCGTCTTCGTCGTCCTTGCGATCCGACTTCAGCGACTTCAGCTTGGCGAAGACGGCATCGGCGTCGATTTCCTTCTCTTCCTCGCGGTCGTAGTTGTAGCCGAGCTTCTCGGTCTCCTGTGCTGCCTCCAGCGTCGCACCCGCCTCGGCTGCCGTCGGCAGCGGGCGGCCCTTGGCGGCGCGTTCGACTTCCAGATCGAGGTCGATCTGCGAGCACAGGCCGAGCGTCACCGGATCCATCGGCGTCAGGTTGGCCGAGTTCCAATGGGTGCGTTCGCGAATCTGCTCGATCGTCGTCTTCGTCGTGCCGACCAGCCGCGAAATCTGCGCGTCCTTGAGCTCAGGGTGGTTGCGCACCAGCCAGAGGATGGCGTTCGGGCGATCCTGGCGCTTGGAGACCGGCGTGTAGCGCGGGCCCTTGCGCTTGGAGTCCGGAACGCGAACCTTCGGTTCGGAGAGCTTGAGCTTGTGGTTGGGATTTGCCTCGGCGCGCGCGATCTCGTCGCGAGAAAGCTGACCGGTGGCGATCGGATCGAGGCCCTTGATGCCCTGCGCCGATTCACCGTCGGCGATCGCTTTCACTTCGAGCGGGTGCAGCTTGCAGAACTGCGCGATCTGGTCGAACGACAGCGCTGTGTTGTCAACGAGCCAGACGGCGGTTGCCTTGGGCATAAGCAGTTGCTGAGCCATGGATATAGTCCTTTTGTCCGTCCGCGCCGGTGTCGCGGGCCGTGGAGTCTACCACTGATTTCCGGGAATTGAGCGCCTCTATAACGTCACTGTCGCGAAATTGCAATTCTTTCAGTACCGAATGTCCTTTTGTCTAATTGCGGGCGGGTTTTGACCTGCTATGAATTGTGACGGAACCGTGGGCGGCTCGGAGCGTCGCCCCCGGAGCGGGATGAGAAACGTGTGTGCGGCTTTCCGCCGGCATCCCGCGCTGTCATCAAGAAGCGATCACGTTTGTGATCTGGCCAGGAATGCGCAGGGAGGAAACACATGTCCGTAAAGACCTATCCGGTTCTGAAATCCGCCAAGAGCCGGACGCTGCTCGACAACGCTGACTATCTGAAGTGGTACGAGGAGAGCGTTGCCGATCCGGACAAGTTCTGGGGCAAGCACGGCAAGCGGATCGATTGGTTCAAGCCCTACACCAAGGTCAAGAACACGTCCTTCAAGGGCAAGGTCTCGATCAAGTGGTACGAGGACGGCATTACCAACGTCTCGTACAACTGCATCGACCGCCATCTGAAAACCCATGGCGAGAAGACCGCGATCATCTGGGAGGGGGACAACCCCTACATCGACAAAAAGATTACCTATAACCAGCTTTACGACCAGGTCTGCCGTCTCGCCAACGTGCTCAAGAAACACGGCGTCAAAAAGGGCGATCGCGTCACCATCTACATGCCGATGATCCCGGAAGCGGCCTATGCGATGCTCGCCTGCGCCCGCATCGGCGCCATCCATTCGGTCGTCTTCGGCGGCTTCTCGCCGGACGCGCTCGCCGGTCGTATCGTTGACTGCGAATCCACTTTCGTCATCACCTGCGACGAGGGCGTGCGCGGCGGCAAACCGGTGCCGCTCAAGGAAAACACCGACACGGCGATCCACATCGCCGCCAAACAGCACGTCAATGTCAGCAAAGTCCTGGTCGTGCGCCGCACCGGCGGCAAGGTCGGCTGGGCGCCCGGCCGCGACCTTTGGTACCATCAGGAAATCGCGACGGTGAAGCCGGAGTGCCCGCCGGCGAAGATGAAAGCCGAGGACCCGCTGTTCATCCTCTACACGTCGGGCTCGACCGGCAAGCCCAAGGGCGTGCTGCACACGACCGGCGGCTATCTCGTCTATGCGTCGATGACGCATGAATATGTCTTCGACTACCGGGACGGCGATATCTACTGGTGCACGGCCGACGTCGGCTGGGTCACCGGCCATTCCTACATCGTCTACGGCCCGCTCGCCAACGCGGCGACGACACTGATGTTCGAAGGCGTGCCGAACTTCCCGGATGCCGGGCGCTTCTGGGAGGTCATCGACAAGCACAAGGTCAACGTCTTCTACACGGCGCCGACGGCGATCCGCGCGCTGATGGGTGCCGGCGACGAGTTCGTCGAGCGCTCCTCGCGTTCGTCCATACGCCTGCTTGGCACCGTCGGTGAACCGATCAATCCGGAAGCCTGGGAATGGTACTACAATGTCGTCGGCGACCAGCGCTCGCCGATCGTCGATACCTGGTGGCAGACGGAAACGGGCGGCATCCTGATCACCCCGCTGCCGGGCGCGACCGATCTCAAGCCCGGTTCGGCGACCCGGCCCTTCTTCGGCATCCAGCCGCAGCTCGTTGACAACGAGGGCAATGTGCTCGAGGGCCCGGCCGACGGCAATCTCTGCATCACCGACAGCTGGCCGGGCCAGATGCGGACGGTCTATGGCGACCATGCCCGCTTCATCCAGACCTATTTCGCCACCTACAAGGGGAAATATTTCACCGGCGACGGCTGCCGTCGCGACGAGGACGGCTACTACTGGATCACCGGCCGCGTCGATGACGTGCTCAATGTTTCCGGTCATCGCCTCGGCACGGCCGAGGTCGAGTCGGCACTCGTGTCGCACCATCTCGTCTCGGAAGCCGCGGTCGTCGGCTATCCGCACCCGATCAAGGGACAGGGCATTTATTGCTATGTTTCCCTGATGGCCGGCGAGACCGGCAACGACGACCTTCGCCAGGACCTCGTCAAGCATGTTCGCTCGGAGATCGGGCCGATCGCCACGCCCGACAAGATCCAGTTCGCGCCCGGCCTGCCGAAGACACGTTCCGGCAAGATCATGCGCCGCATTCTCCGCAAGATTGCGGAGGACGACTTTGGTTCTTTGGGCGACACCTCGACGCTTGCCGATCCCGCGGTGGTCGACGATCTGATCGCCAATCGCCAGAATCGCGCGTGAGCTTATAGTAGTGAGGCCGCTGTGTGGCGGGTGGCTGTACGCGCCGACGGCCCCTCATCCGGCTACCGCCACCTTCTCCCCGCAGGCGGGGAGAAGGGACTCGCGGCGCTTACCGAAGTCCCCTCTCCCCGCCTGCGGGGAGAGGGCTAGGGTGAGGGGCATGTGCGCCCCCGCGCTGGAGGACTCAAGCAACCGGCTCGTGTTCCTTGAGCCGGATTCCCATCCTACTCGAGCGAACGACGCGGGCCGAGGACCCCCAAGTCACTCTATCTCGAAAGTAGCACTATCGATTCGTCGGCGAAATTATGTTTCACCGCTATGGCGACCTGCGGCATCTCAGAAATCGATCGCCCGACCCTTGATCTCCCAATCGCCGAATCGGGCCGGATCGAGGCCTCCGCGACCACCATGCTCGGTCGGCATGACTTGTGGTTCCGCCGCCCGCCGTCTCTCCTCGGCTTCCTTCAGCGCGCGCAGCGCAGCCGCCGGCAGCGGGCGTTTGGGGCGATCGGGCGCATTGTCGTTGTCGTTCTGCATTAGGCGGTCCGGGTTTCCGTAACGATATTGAAGAGCGGAAGATTCATCCCCATCATATAAGGGGCCGGCGTTCGAACGGAAACCCTGATTCACGTGAAACGTTCGGGCGAGCTGGACGGAACGAAAGCGGCTGCAAACGCTTTTCACGCAATCGCTGAACGATACGGATATGCCTGGAGCTCATCCATGAACCTCATGCGCACCGCAATGCTGCTTGCCGTCATGACCGTCCTCTTTATGGCCGTCGGCTACGCCATCGGCGGCCGAGGCGGCATGATGATCGCCCTTGTCATCGCCGCAGGCATGAACTTCTTCTCCTACTGGAATTCCGACCGCATGGTCTTGAGCATGTACCGGGCCCAGGAAGTGGATGAACGCACCGCGCCCGAATATTACGGAATCGTCCGGGATCTGGCGCAGAATGCAGGTTTGCCGATGCCGCTCGTCTATGTCATCGACAGTCCGCAGCCGAACGCCTTTGCCACCGGCCGCAACCCGGAGAACGCCGCGGTTGCGGCCTCCACGGGCCTGTTGCATTCGCTCTCCTATGAGGAAGTCGCCGGCGTGATGGCGCATGAGCTTGCGCATATCCAGTACCGCGACACCTTGACGATGACGCTGACGGCGACGCTTGCCGGCGCGATTTCGATGCTTGGCAACTTCGCCTTCTTTTTCGGCGGCAACCGCGACAACAACAACCCGCTGGGATTCGTCGGCGTCCTTGTCGCGATGATCGTCGCGCCGCTTGCGGCGATGCTGGTGCAGATGGCGATCAGCCGGACGCGCGAATATTCCGCCGACCGACGCGGCGCAGAGATCTGCGGCAATCCGCTCTGGCTTTCCTCGGCGCTCCAGAAAATCGCCGGTGCCGCGCATGTGATCCACAATGACGACGCCGAGCGCAACCCCGCGACCGCGCACATGTTCATCATCAATCCGCTCTCCGGGGAGCGGATGGACAATCTCTTCTCGACCCATCCGGCCACCGAAAATCGCGTTGCGGCGCTGGAGGAGATGGCGCGCGGAATGTCGATGGGCTCGACGCCGCCGGTCCGCACTGATAATGCCGTGCGCAAATCGCGCTCTGTCCCGAAAACCGGCTGGGGTCGCGGTGGTTCCGAACCGCCCAAAGGTCCCTGGTCCTGATGCCCGACGACAAGAAAAACGATTCACGCCCGAAACGAAGCCGAGCTCACAAGGCGCCGCCGAAGACATCGCAGCGCGGCGCCGGTACCGCGACGGCGGAGAAGCCGGGCTTGAAGAGCCGCCAGGCGGCCGCCAAGATCCTGGCAGCCGTCGTCGACCGCAAGACCTCGCTTGACGGCATGCTCGACCAGGAGCACGGCAATCCGGCCTATCGCGAACTCAATGACGCCGACCGCGCACTCGTGCGGGCCATCCTCAATTCGGCACTTCGGCACCTGCCACGTATTCGGGCGGCAATCGACACGCTGCTGCAAACACCGCTGCCGGAGGGGGCTCGTGCGCTCGACCACGTGCTGACGGTTGCCGCGGCGCAAATTCTCTATCTCGACATTCCGGATCACTCGGCTGTCGACCTTGCCGTGGAGCAGGCGCAGGCTGATCCGCGCAATCGCCGCTTTGCGAGCCTCGTCAATGCCGTTCTTCGTCGGCTCTCGCGGGAAAAGGACACCATTCTCGACAAGGTGAAGGCCATTCCGGCAATGCCCGACTGGTTTTACGACAGGCTTGCAGTCCACTACGGCCGGGAACAGGCCGAGCGCATATCGGCGGCGCAAGAGGTTCCGGCCGCAATCGACCTGTCGGTGAAGTCCGACCCGGCCGCCTGGGCCGAGCGCCTTGGCGGCACAATTCTTCCGACCGGCTCTGTCCGGCTTGGCGCTTTCTCGGGCACCATTCCCGCGTTATCGGGATTTTCGGAGGGGGAGTGGTGGGTCCAGGATGCGGCTGCCTCGATCCCGGCGCGCCTCTTCGGCGATCTGGCCGGCAAGAGCGTCGTCGACCTCTGCGCGGCCCCGGGCGGCAAGACGGCGCAGCTTATCCTCGCCGGAGCAAAAGTGACGGCGCTCGATCAGTCGTCCAGCCGCCTGCGGCGCCTGAAGGCCAACCTCGCGCGGCTCGGCCTCGAAGCCCGGACGAAGGAAGTCAATATGGCGGACTTCCAGCCGGAGGAACTCTTCGATGCGGCGTTGCTCGACGCCCCCTGCTCTTCCACGGGAACGACGCGCCGTCATCCAGATGTCCTCTGGACGAAGGGACCGGAGGACGTCGAGAAGCTTGCAGGGCTGCAGGAACGCTTGCTGCGCCACGCGCTGACCGTCGTAAAGCCCGGCGGGCTGGTGGTCTTTTCCAACTGCTCGCTTGATCCGCGCGAGGGTGAAGACGTTGTTGCGCGCGTCGTCGGCGACGGCGAGGATTGTGAGCGCGTGCCCATTGCTGCTGCCGATTGGCCTGGCCTCGGTGAGGCGATCACGGAGCGCGGCGAATTTCGGACGACGCCCGCCATGCTGCCGCTTGCAGCACCGTTCGCTGGCGGGCTCGACGGTTTTTATGCGGCAGTGCTTCGCCGCAAGCGCGCCACGGCATGAATCCTTAAATCGGAATCGATTCAAGGATCATGCAGCAATTCAAAGTGCGACAGCGACCTTTGCGCGTCCGATTGGACGCGCGGTGCTGTAGGGACCGGCCGGTACTGGCGCAACAGCCGCCGTCAACAGGCTGTTTTGCCGCGACAATTGACGCTATCGGGCCGTCGGCCTATCAATGTCGACAGGATTGATAAAAGTTTAATGATCTTTCCGGCACCATCTGCCGGAAAGGGATTCTGGCGCAAGCCGGCATGCGCTCCAGCGCCGTGCGTCTTTCAGGCGCCAACCGCCGCTGCAGCACTTAGGATTACTGTATGTGTCCTTAAATCGGCTCCGATTTAGGGACACATACAGTGGCCTCAGGCGCTTCGAAAGGGTCCGTTGCAGGAATAGGGAAACCGACGGGCGCTGATGGTGTTTTCCGGTAAGCAAAGGCTTCTTTACCTGTATCTGCGGGAAGGCTGGCGCCGATTTTCGCGCCGCATCTCGCTCGGCCGCCTGACAGCGATGCGCTTTGCCGGGTCGACTCCGGATCGACTGATCGTTGCGCCGACCGATCTGAGGGCGATCGATCCCTTCGTTGCCGAAGAGATTCTCGAAGGCCGCTTTCCGCTTGCGGGCCGCGTGCTCGATACCGAAGGCGAATCCCCCTTTGAGATCGATTTGCCGTCGCACGAATTTGCGGCCCGCCTCCATTCCTTCGGCTGGCTCAGGCATATGCGCGCGATCCGCGACGATGCCGGCTACGTCAGGCTCCGGCAGATCCTCGACGACTGGATCGGCAGCCACGGCCGCACGATCGGCGACATCTCCTGGGAAGCTGACGTGATCGCCCAGCGCATCATCGCCTGGCTGTCGCATTCGCCGGTGGTGCTGCGGAACGCAGAGCACGGGTTCTACCGCCGCTTCCTGAAAAGCCTGGCTTTCCAGGTTCGCTACCTCCGGCACATTGCGGACACGGTCTGCGACGGCGAGGCGCGGCTTCGCGTGCGCATGGCGCTCGCCATGGCGTCCGTGTCGATGCCGGCCTCCGCTTCCGCCATCCGCAAGGCCTCCCGCAATCTCGATCTGGAGCTCGATCGCCAGATCCTGCCGGACGGCGCGCATTCGTCGCGCAGCCCGCGGGCGGGGCTCGAGCTTCTGCTCGATCTGCTGCCGCTCCGGCAAACCTACGTCAACCTTGGCCACGATGTGCCGTCACGGCTCATTCCCTGCATCGACCGGATGTATCCGGCCTTGCGTTTCTTCCGTCACCAGGGCGGCGAACTCGCGCTTTTCAACGGTGCGACCTCGGTTCTCGCGCATGAACTCGCCTCTGTGCTGCGGTATGACGAAACGGCCGGCGAGCCGTTCCACTCGCTGCCCCATGCCCATTATGAGCGGCTGTTTCTCGGTGAAACCGTCGTCATCATGGATACCGGGCGCCCGCTCTCGATCGACCTTTCGCGCAGTGCCCATGCGGGCTGCCTCTCCTTCGAGATGTCGTCGGGCAGAAACCGCTTCGTCATCAACTCCGGCGCACCGAAGTTTGCAGGGGAACGATTTCGTCAGATGGCCCGGGCGACCGCCGCCCATTCCACGGTGACGGTCAACGATACGTCCTCGTGCCGCTTTTCCCAATCGCGGTTCCTCGGGCCGATCATGACGTCCGGGCTCTCCACGGTGCTGGTCGAGCGAAGGGACGAGCCGGGCAGCATCGAGTCCCTCTGGGCCAGCCACGACGGTTATCTCGCTTCCTTCGGCCTGCTTCATGAACGCGATATCAGCATCTTGAACGGCGGCCGGCTGCTTCGCGGACGCGATCGGCTTTCGCGAGGGGATGGCGGCGATCCCGATGCGGCCAACGCTGCCAGTGCCGTCGCCCGCTTTCACATCCACCCGGCGATCGCGATGCGGCGGGCGAGCGACAGCGAAATCTATCTGGCCGCGCCCGATGGCGAGGCCTGGCTGTTCGCCTGCCGGGATGGGGAACTGGCGATCGAGGAGGATATCTTCTTCGCCGATCCTTCGGGCGTGCGGGCCTCGTCGCAGATAACCGTCACCTTCGCTGCCGCGGGACAGCCGGAAATCCAGTGGACCCTTACCCGCGAGAGCTAGGCTTCCGAGTCTGGATTATTTCATTGAAACAGTGAAATAATCTAACTCTTTGAAACTACGCAATTCCGGACGGAAAACCGTTACACACTTTTCCTGGAATTGCTCTAGCTTGCCGCCTATTTTCCGCTGCCAACGGTGCTGAAGGTTCCTTCCCGGGGCAAGCTATGCTAACGGGCAGCCATCCCAATCGCCGGCACCTTTCTCCCCAGGCGTCCGGCGCCGCCAAAGGAGCATGGTTGATGGCTGTCGCCTCCAAGAAAATCCCCGCCCCGGACGAAGTCCGGATCCGCACCGCCCTCCTCTCGGTTTCCGACAAAACCGGCATTGTCGAGCTCGCGCGTGCTCTTCACGAAAAGGGCGTACGGCTTGTTTCGACCGGCGGCACGCACAAGGCACTGTCGGACGCCGGCCTCCCGGTGAGCGACGTTTCGGAGTTGACCGGCTTTCCGGAGGTCATGGATGGCCGCGTCAAGACGCTTCACCCGGGTGTTCACGGCGGCCTGCTCGCCATTCGCGACGATGCCGAGCACGTGGCGGCGATGGGCAAGCACGGCATTACAGCCATCGATCTTGCCGTCATCAATCTCTATCCGTTCGAGGAGGTTCGCGCCAAGGGCGGCGATTATCCGACGACGGTCGAGAACATCGACATCGGCGGCCCGGCGATGATCCGCGCCTCGGCGAAGAACCATGCCTACGTCACCATCGTCACCGATCCCGCCGACTATACGCCCCTTCTCGAAGAAATCGCCGGCGGCACGACGCACTATGCCTTCCGCCAGAAAATGGCGGCAAAGGCGTACGCCCGCACGGCGGCCTACGATGCCGCGATCTCCAACTGGTTCGCCGACGTGCTCGATACGCCGATGCCGCGCCATCGCGTGATCGGCGGCGTGCTCAGGCAAGAGATGCGCTACGGCGAAAACCCGCATCAGAAGGCGGGCTTCTACGTGACCGGCGAGAACCGGCCGGGGGTCGCGACCGCCACGCTGCTGCAGGGCAAACAGCTTTCCTATAACAACATCAACGACACCGACGCCGCTTTCGAGCTCGTTGCCGAGTTCCTGCCGGAGAAGGCGCCGGCCTGCGCAATCATCAAGCACGCCAACCCCTGCGGCGTCGCGACGGCGCCGTCGCTTGCGGAAGCTTACCGCCGGGCGCTCGCCTGCGATTCGACGTCGGCCTTCGGCGGGATCATCGCGCTCAACCAGGAACTCGACGCCGAGACGGCGGACGAGATCGTCAAGCTCTTCACCGAAGTCATCATCGCGCCGTCGGTCAGCGACGAGGCGAAGGCGATCATCGCGCGCAAGCCGAACCTCCGGCTGCTTGCGACCGGTGGCTTGCCGGATCCGCGCCTGCCGGGCCTTTCCGCAAAGACGGTCGCCGGCGGCCTGCTCGTCCAGACGCGCGACAACGGCATGGTCGAGGACCTCGAACTCAAGGTCGTGACCAGGCGCGCACCGACCGCGCAGGAGCTCGAAGACATGAAGTTCGCCTTCAAGGTGGCGAAGCACGTCAAGTCGAACGCCATCGTCTATGCCAAGGACGGCCAGACGGCCGGCATCGGCGCCGGCCAGATGAGCCGCGTCGATTCGGCCCGCATCGCAGCCATCAAGGCGGAGGAAGCTGCGAAGGCGCTCGGTCTCGCCGAACCGCTGACGCGCGGCTCGGCGGTCGCATCGGAAGCCTTCCTGCCCTTCGCCGACGGCCTCCTGTCGGCGATCGCAGCCGGCGCCACCGCCGTTATCCAGCCGGGTGGCTCGATGCGTGACGAGGAGGTGATTACCGCGGCAAACGAGCACAACGTTGCCATGGTCTTCACCGGCATGCGCCATTTCCGGCATTGACGCGGTTGATACCCCTTCACGAACCCGCCGCGAAAACCCTCGCGGCGGGTTTTTCATGCCGGGCGATGCGCCGGATAGGGCGTGCGCAGAAGGATGACGAGACCCACGGCGAGGAAGGCGACGAGCGCCATCATGCCGATGCGGGCGGAACCGGCCATCACGGTGATCGTTGCGACGGAAGCGGGAGCAAGAAACGAGGTCGCGCGTCCGGAAAGGGCGTAGAGGCCGAAATAGCGCCCCGCTTCCTCAATCGCGACGCTTCGGGCGAGGTAGGAGCGAGACGAGGCCTGAACCGGTCCGAAGGCGATGCCGACCAGAAGGCCGTAGAAAATGTAGGCCTTTTCCGCCGCCGTGCCGAAGAGACCGCCGGTGTCTTCCGTCGGAAGCGTGAGCAGCCCGAACAGGGTGAAGCCAGGGCCGGTCGAGACGATCCCGAGCGTGGCAATGGTGAGGCAGATGAGGCTCCATACCACGATCGTTTTCGAGCCGAGCCGCGCATCGAGCCAGCTCGCACAAAGGCAGCCGCCGATAGCGACGACGTTGAGGATGATGCCGTAGATGCCGAGCTCCATCGTCTGCCAGGCGAACATCCCCGCAGCAAAGGTACCGCCGAGCGCCAGCAGACCATTGACGCCGTCCTGAAAGATCATCCGGGCGATCAGGAAGCGCAGTATCCCGGGCCTTTGCTTCAATTCCCCGAGCGTGCCCTTCAACTCCGAAAGCCCCGTCGCGGCGGCCCTGCCCAACGGCATCGCCGCCTTGGTCGCATCCGGAGTGAACAGGAACATCGGCAGGATGAAGATCAGGTACCAGGCGGCCGAGATCGGTCCGGTGATGCGGGCATCCTCCCCTTTGGCGAGATCGATGCCGAAAATCGGGTCGAGCCCGAGTGCCGTCTTTCCCGTCGCAGGATTTCCGGCAATGAGCGCAACCACCGCGATCAGGACGATCATGCCGCCGAGATAGCCGAGGCCCCAGGCAATGTTCGAGATGCGGCCGACTTCCTTCTCGCTCACCAGGCGCGTCATCATCGAATCATTGAAGACGATGGAAAATTCGGCGGCAACGGTCGCCAGGGCGAGGCAAATCGCGGGATAGAGGATGGGCGAGCCCGGTGCGGCGAACCACAACATGGCGAGCGAGACGATCTTGATGACGGCGAAGAAGCCGATCCAGGGCTTGCGCGGTCCCGTCGCGTCGGCGATCGCGCCGAGCACGGGCGAAAGAACCGCGATGATGATGCCCGAGACAGTGAGCGTATAGCCCCAGATTGCCTGCCCCTGCACATGGTCGGCCGTGAGCCGCGAAACGAAATAGGGCGCGAAGATGAAAGTGGTGATGACGGTGAAAAAAGGCTGCGCGGCCCAGTCGAACAGCATCCAGCCGATGATGCCGAGGCGCGACGCTCTGGGCTGCTCTCTCGCTTCGGCCGTAACGTCCAATCTCCCCTCCTGGATTTTATCGCCCCCGCCGACCGATTTCGGCGAGGGCGATAACGCGTTGAAATCGCGACTAAACCCGGAGCGGAATCAGTCCTCCGGGCCCTTTGCCCGGACGGACTGTGTCATTTCGCCTTGGCGCGTGCAAGGTCGTTGAGCAGGCCAGCCGCTACCGTGATCTTGGCGAGTGTCGTCTCGCCCTTCTCGGTGAGCAGCTTCAACTGGTCGTCGACGCGCGAGACGCGTTCGCGATCGTTGTCCTGCCAGGCAAGCACTGGATTGCGTTCGCCCTTCTGCTCGACGAGGGCTGCCACCGTGATATCCCGCCGTGCCGCGCCGATATCGGCGACGGCGCGCGAGAGCGCCATGGCCTCGAACTGCTCGGTGGCGGGAACGCGGTCGGCGGCGGCGAGCAGCCGGTTGATCCTGAGGTTCCCCGTCACGGTGAAATAGCCCTGCGCCGTGCGGCTCAGCGTTTCCTTCGTTTCGGTGGAGATTTGCATGATCTCCGGCACGAGGGTCATCAGCGACAGCTCGGCGATTTCCTCCGCAAGCTTTGCCGGTACGCCGCTTTCGATGAAGGTCGCGGCCTTCAATCGCGCTTCTTCGGCGCTTTCTCCGGAAATCGCAGTGCGCATCGTGCCGCGCAGCTTCTGCAAGCCGTCACGCAGACGCGAAACCGCATCGGATACCGGTCCCCTTGCGGCGCCCGTGCGCAACGCCTTCTCGGTGACGAGGGCGAAGATGCGGCCCACTTCCTGGTAGAGCGCATTCTGAACGCGGCCACCGACCTTATTGTCGAGCGCGTCGATCTCTCCGTAAATCCGCTGCAGCTCGAAGCCGTCGAGCGCCAGTACGGCCGCCTTGACGACGTCGCCGGAAAGAAAGCCGGTCGAATCGGTGAGCGTCGAAACGAAGGCGGGACCGCCGCGGTTGATCGTTTCGTTGCCGAGGACCGTCGCGATGATCTCGCGGCGCAGCCGGTGTCCGCGGATGTCTCCGGCATAGGTCTTGCGCATCTTTGCCGGGAAATAGCGCTCGAGCGTCGCGGTGAAATAGGGATCGTCCGGCAGATCGCCGACGATCAGTTCCTCGAACAGCACCAGCTTCGCATAGGAGAGCAGCACGCCGATCTCGGGGCGCGTCAGCGGCTTGCCCGCCTGGTAACGCTCGCTCATGGCGAGTTCCGTCGGCAGGGTCTCGACCTTGCGGTTGAGGTGGCCGTCGGCCTCGAGCCGCGCCATCAGCCGTGCCAGCGACGTACGGTTTGCGAGGCCCTGCATTTCGGTGAGCGAGATCGCCAGCGATTGCTGGTAGTTGTTGCGTAAGACCAGATGGCCCACCTCGTCGGTCATCGACGCCAGGAGCGTGTTGCGCTTCGGCCGCGTCAGCCGACCGTCCCGCATGGCCGAGGCCAGCGCGATCTTGATGTTGACCTCGACGTCGGAGGAATTGACGCCGGCCGAATTGTCGATCGCGTCGGAATTGCAGCGCCCGCCGGCGAGCGAGAAGCCGATGCGGCCCTTCTGGGTGACACCGAGATTGGCGCCTTCACCGATCACGCGGGCACGCACCTCTTCCGCCGCGACGCGGATCGCGTCGTTGGCGCGGTCACCGACCTCGGCGTCCGTTTCATTGCTGCCGCGCACATAGGTGCCGATGCCGCCGAACCAGAGCAGGTCGACCTGGCTCTTGAGGATGGCATTCATGATCTCGAAGGGAGTCGCCTTCTGCTTGTCGATGCCGATTGCCGCCACCGCTTCCGGCGTCAGCGTCACGGACTTCTCGGCCCGCGAAATGATCATCGCGCCCTGCGACAGCGTCTTGCGGTCGTAATCCTGCCAGCTCGAGCGCGGAAGCGCGAACATGCGCTTGCGTTCGGCGAAGGAAAGATCGGTATCCGGATTCGGATCGATGAAGATGTCGCGATGGTCGAAGGCGGCGATCAGCCGGATCTTCTCCGAAAGCAGCATGCCGTTGCCGAAAACGTCGCCGGACATGTCGCCGACGCCGGCGACGGTGAAGGGCGTCGTCTGGATGTCGATGTCCATTTCGCGGAAATGACGCTTGACGGTTTCCCAGGCGCCGCGGGCGGTGATGCCCATCTTCTTGTGGTCGTAACCCGCCGAGCCGCCGGAGGCAAAAGCGTCGTCGAGCCAGAAGTCCGCTTCCTGCGCAAGCCCGTTGGCGGTGTCGGAGAAGGTGGCGGTACCCTTGTCGGCCGCGACCACGAAATAGGGGTCGTCGCCGTCGAGCCTCAGCGTATCGGCCGGCGGCACGACATCCTGGCCGACGATGTTGTCGGTCACCGACAGCAGCGTGCGGATATAGGTCTTGTAGGCCTCCGTGCCGGCCTTGAAAATTTCATCGCGCGTTCCGCCGATCGGCAGCTGCTTCGGGTAGAAGCCGCCCTTGGCGCCGACCGGGACGATGACGGCATTCTTCACCTGCTGTGCCTTGACGAGGCCAAGCACCTCGGTGCGGTAGTCCTGCGCCCGGTCGGACCAGCGAAGGCCGCCGCGCGCCACCTTGCCGAAGCGCAGGTGCACGCCTTCGACCTCGGTGCCATAGACGAAGATCTCGCGGAAGGGCCGGGGCTCCGGCAGGCCGTCGAGCTGCTTCGGGTCGAGTTTGAAGGCAAGGACCGCGCGAGGCTTGCCGTCCGCATCCCTCTGGAAATAGTTGGTCCGGAGCGTCGACTGGATCACGTTGACGTAGCGGCGCAGGATCTGGTCCTCGTCGAGGCTCGGCACCGCCGAGAGCGCTTCCTCGATCGCCGAGAGCAAGGCATTGCTCTTCTTCGTGCGCGCCTTCACCTCGGTCTTCGGATCCATGCGCGTCGCAAACAGCCGGAAGATGTCGGCGGCAATCGCCGGATATTTGTTCAGCGTATCGGCGATATAGCCCTGCGAATAGGTGATGCCCGCCTGGCGCAGATAGCGCGCATAGGCGCGCAGCACCGTGACTTCGCGCGCGGTGAGGCCCGCAAGCAAGATCAGACGGTTGAAGGTGTCGTCCTCGGTCGTGCCGTTCCAGGCGGCGAGGAACGCCTCTTCGAGCGCCGGACCTGTCTTGGCGAGATTGAGCGCATGTCCGTCTCGGTGAACGAGCTCCATGTCGTGCAGCACGACGTGCCGTTGTTCTTCCGTATGCGAACTGACGCCGATGTCATAGGTCTGCTCGCTGATGACGCGGAAGCCGAGATTTTCGAGGAGCGGCACGCGCCGCGAGAGCGAAACCGGATCTTCCGCGTGAAAGATCTTGAGCTCCAGCGTGTCCGGCCGCTCTTTCTGCTTATGATAGAACGAGATGCGGATCGGGTCGTCGGCCTTGCAGGCAGCGATGTCGTGAAGGTCGTCATAGGCCTCCGCCGGCGTGAAGGCCGCCTGATAGGCTTCGCCAACCGAGATCTCGACGCCGTCCTTGCGGGCAAGCAGGTTGAAGCGATCGGTCCAGCGGGTGACGATGCTGCGAACTGCCTCCTCGAGCTTGGCCTGCGGAACGCGCGGAGTCTTGCCGGCGTAGCGGCCAATGATGAAATGGACCCGCGCCAGCCCGCCTTCGGGGAAGGCCGGGTAATAGGCGGAAACGCGGCCGTCATAGGCGGTCTTCAGGTAGTTGCCGATCTTCTCGCGCACGTCCGAGTCGTATTGCTCGCGTGGCACGAAGACGAGGATCGAGACGAAGCGGTCGAAATGGTCGATGCGCGGCAACACCCTGATGCGCGGCCGGTCGCTCAGTTCGTTGATCTGCTCGCAGAAGGCGGCGAGCAGCCCGACGTCGATCTGGAAGAGGTCGTCGCGCGGATAGGATTCCAACGTGTTTGCCAGCATCTTGCCGGAATGGCTCTGGGGATCGTAGCCGAAATAGTCGATGATCTTTTCGATCTTGTGCCTGAGCAACGGTATTTCCGAAGCCTGGCGGGTATAGGCCGTCGACGTGAAGAGGCCGACAATGCGCAGCTCACCGACCACGTTGCCGGATGCGTCAAAGCGCTTGATGCCGATGTAGTCCATATAGGCACGGCGGTGGACGACGGATTTCACATTGGCCTTGGTGACGATCAGGAACTCAGGCCCCTCGAGGAAGGCGAGGATTTCCGGCGTCGTCAGCACGGCGTCCTTGCCTTGGCGCAGCACGCGGACGTCGGGGTTGGAGAGAAGGCCGAGGCCCCTGCCCTTGCCGCGTTCGACCTTCGCCTTCTCGCCCTTGCCGGAATAGGTGTATTCCCGCATGCCGAGGAAGGTGAAATTGTTGTCCCTTAGCCAGCGAAGGAAAGCGAGCGCCTCGTCGCGATCACTCTTCTTGCGCGACGCATTGTAGTCTTCCAGTTCCTGCATCGCCTGATTGAGCAATGCCGTCATCGCCGGCCAGTCGTGGACGGCCTGATGGACCTGCTCCAGAACCTCGGCAATGCGCTTGCTCAGCGAACGCGCTTCGAGCGGCGCGAGCTTGTTCAAGTGGATCTGGATGTGGCTCACCCGGTGCGCCGGGTCGCTTTCCTCGTCCGGATCGAACGGCTTGATGGGTTTGCCCGGTTCCATGACCAGAATGGGATGGATCGCGAGGTGGATGTCGCGGTGGGTGCTCGTCACCTCGCCCATGACCGAGTCATAGAGGAATGGCATGTTGCGTTCGGTGACGGCGATGATCGAGACATCGGTGCCACCCGGCGCGACCCCCGGTACGGTTTCGACCGAAACCTGCGGCTTGCCGCCGTCCCAGCGCGCCAGTTCCTTGCGCGCATGCGCGGCGGTCAGCGCCAGCATGTCGGCGGTGTAGAGATCGAGGTCGTCGTTGCTTGCCCCGCCGAAAAGGATTTCGGGCGCCAGCGCCTCGGCGCCGATCTTGCTTGCAGCCGCCTTGGCCGCGTCGATGTGCCTGTCCCGTTTCGGATTGTATTTCACGCCCATGAACTCTCTCCCCATTCGTGATAGACGAGCCTATCAGAACCATGGCCAATGGCGATTGTTTTATGCTCGATTTCGGCAAAATCGAGCCATACTTTGGAGAAATTCACGCGATTTCGACATAAATCCATTTAAATCGAAGGCGATTTTGCAAAAATTGCTCGAAAAACCGTAGAAACGAACGAAAACGCCGGAGAGCTGTTTCGGCCCCGTCTGACACGCCCTGTTGACAGGCCCGTGACAGTCGGGCGATCACACTTCGATTCGAAGAAATGGAATTGCCCGATGCCCGAAATGCCTGCAGCACCCGGCGCCGTCATCGTCATTTCAAGCCATGTGGTTCGCGGCACCGTCGGCAACCGGGCCGCGGTCTTCGCGCTGGAGACGCTCGGGCATCGCGTCTGGGCCGTGCCGACGGTGATCTTGCCATGGCATCCGGGTCACGGTCGCTCGACACGGGTGACGATCGCCGACACGGACTTCCGGTCGATCATCGATGATCTCGTCAATGCGCGCTGGATTGGTGAAGTCCGGGCCGTTCTGTCAGGCTATCTGGGCTCGCCGGGCCAGGTCGACGGTGTTGCGCAACTGGTGACGGCGTTGCGCCAGCGCAATCCCGAGCTTCTATACGCGTGCGATCCCGTCATCGGCGACGGCAACGGCCTTTATGTTTCGGATGAGATCGCGGCCGCGGTGCGCGACCGGCTGCTGCCGCTGGCGACGCTTGCGACCCCCAACCGGTTCGAGCTCTCCTGGCTCGCCGGCGCTGCGCTTGAAACGAATACGGCGATCCTCGATGCGGCACTCGGTCTCGGACCTTCACGCGTGCTGGTGACCTCGGCGGTCCCGATGATGACCGGTGGCACGGGCAATCTCTACCTGTCCGGCAGTCATGCGCTGCTGGCCGAACACCGACTGGTCGACAATCCGCCGAACGGCACCGGCGATCTGCTGGCCGCCGTGTTTCTGTCGCGGCTGCTCCAGGGGCTCCCGGAAGAGCGGGCGCTGCAGATGGCGACCGCCAGCGTGTTCGAGATCATTGCCCGCAGTCGCAAGCGCGACGCCGACGAGCTGACGCTCGAGCAGGATGCCTCGAGCCTCGCGACGCCGATGGCCATGGTGCAGATGCGGCGCCTCTTGCATCCGAGCCAGGTGCGGAAGAAATAGCGGCGGATATAAAAGAAATGGCTCATAAGCGCTCGTCGCCCTTTCAGGCGGGACACGCTCGCTGTAACACTTCGGCGCTTCATTGGTCCCTACAGCGCCGCGTCTTACTCGGACGCGCAAAGGTCGCTGTAGCACTTTGGATTGCTGCATGATTTTGCCCTTAAACCGATTCCGATTTAAGGAACCATGCGGCAGGAGCGATGCAGCAATGAATGAGTGTATGACGCGGGGTTATCGATGGATATGCAGGGTTTTCCGGAACATCTTCTGACCGGCTACCGCAATTTCATGAGCGGTCGTTTCAACGAGCAGCAGCAACGATACAAGACGCTTGCCGAGAGCGGCCAGAAGCCGAAGACGATGGTTATCGCCTGTTGCGATTCGCGGGCCGCACCCGAAACGATCTTCGACAGCGGTCCCGGAGAACTCTTCGTCATCCGCAACGTCGCCAACATGATGCCGCCATACGAGCCGGACGGCCACTATCACTCGACCTCCGCCGCGCTCGAGTTCGCGGTTCAGTCCCTGCGCGTCAGCAACATCGTCGTCATGGGACATGGGCGCTGCGGCGGCATCAAGGCGGCGCTCGATCCGGATGCGGAACCCTTGTCCCCCGGCGATTTCATCGGGCGTTGGATGAACCTGTTGAGGCCGGCCGCCGAACTGATCCAGAGCAACGAATATATGACCCAGGCGGAACGCCAGCGGGCTCTCGAACGGGTGTCGATCCGCAATTCGCTCGCCAACCTGCGCACCTTCCCCTGTGTCCAGATTCTCGAAGCAAAGGGCAAGCTGCAGCTTCATGGCGCCTGGTTCGACATCTCGACCGGCGAGCTTTGGGTGATGGACGCCAAGACCGGCGATTTTGCCCGACCGGGCATGTAACAACAGGCGCGATTGGTTCGCACTGCTAAAAACCTGCCCCTCATCCGGCCTGCCGGCCACCTTCTCCCCGCAAGCGGGGCGAAGGAGACTCGCGGCGCCGCTTCAGTTCCCTCTCCCCGCGAGCGGGGAGAGGGTTAGTCCTCGGGTTAAACCCGAGGAGAGGGGCGAAATTATCGCGATAGCTGACTTTCTCAGTAGCCGTCGATCTCGGCGCCGATGATGGCGATTGCCTGCTGATAGACGCTGGCTGCATTCCAGCCCTGGATGGCCGCGTAGTTGACTTCGCCGGGCTGATAGCCGCCGCCCGGCTGCCAACCGTGGCCGCGCAGGAAGTTCGCCGTCGAGGCAAGAGCGTCCGCCTTGGAGCGAACCATGTCGATATGGCCGTTGCCATCGCCGTCCACGCCAAATCGCAGGACGTTGACCGGCAGGAACTGGGTCTGTCCGATCTCACCATGGGCAGCCCCCCGGGCGGCCGGGCTCAGGTCGCCGCGCTCGACGAGCTGGAGCGCCGCGTAGAGCTGATTGGTGAAATAGTCCGAACGGCGGCAGTCATAGGCGAGCGTGGAGACGGCCGAGAGCGTGTGTTCCTTGCCCATGAACGAGCCGAAGCCGGTTTCCATGCCCCAGATTGCGATCAGCGGACCGGCCGGCACGCCGAAGCGCTGCTCGATGCTGTCGAAGAGCCTGGCGTTCTGTGCCCGCATTTTCTTGCCACGAGAGATGATCGTCTGGCCGCCGCGCTTCTGCATGAACTGGTCGAGCGAGAGCTTGAAGCTCTTCTGGCCGCGGTCGGCGCGGATCGTCGCTCTGCTATAGGCGACATTGGAGAGCGCCTGGTCGATGACGGCGAGGCTGATGCCGTTGCCCGCGGCTTCCTGTTTGAACTCGGCCACCCAGGCCTGAAAGCCGCTGGCGTCGTTGCCGCATTGGGCCGCCGCCGCGTTCGAGGAAAGGATCGCCGTTGAAACCAGGGCCGCAAGCCCCGCCACTACGCACTTTGCCCTGTGCATGAAATACCCCGTCATTTGCCCGAACAATCGCTTGTCTTCAAAAATGCCGGCCCGTGCCGGCCCTGGTCCCGCGTCGCGGGATGTCATGTTTCACGTGAATCCGCCCCCAACATGTGCGGAAAAACCAATGGTAAGCCCCGCGGGTCCTGTTCGGACCGAGCGGGGCTTCAATTCAAGCCTGGGCGAGGCCGATCAAGCGGCCTGCTTGCGTGGCTTGACCAGGCCGCGGTTGACGAGCAATTCGGCGATCTGGATGGCATTGAGCGCGGCGCCCTTGCGCAGGTTGTCGGAGACGACCCACAGGTTGAGGCCGTTCTCGACGGTCGCGTCCTCGCGGATGCGCGAAATATAGGTCGCATCTTCGCCGGCGCATTCGTAAGGCGTCACGTAGCCGCCGTTCTCATGCTTGTCGACGACCAGGCACCCCGGCGCTTCGCGCAGGATGTCGCGCGCCTCATCGGCGGTAATCTCGTTCTCAAATTCGATATTGACCGATTCCGAATGGCCGATGAAGACGGGAACGCGCACGGCCGTGCAGGTCACCTTGATCTTCGGATCGAGCATCTTCTTGGTTTCCGCCAGAACCTTCCACTCTTCCTTGGTGTAACCGTCTTCCATGAACACGTCGATGTGCGGGATGACGTTGAAGGCGATACGCTTGGTGAACTTCTTGCTCTCGATCGGATCGGCGACAAAGACGGCACGGGTCTGGTTGAAGAGCTCGTCCATGCCATCCTTGCCGGCGCCGGAAACCGACTGATAGGTGGAAACGACGACGCGCTTGATTTTGGCGCGGTCATGCAGCGGCTTCAGCGCGACGACAAGCTGGGCCGTCGAGCAATTCGGGTTGGCAATGATGTTCTTCTTCGAGAAAAGGGTGATCGCGTCGGGGTTGACTTCCGGGACGATCAGCGGGACGTCGGCGTCGTAGCGCCAGGCGGAGGAATTGTCGATGACGACGCAGCCCTGCTGGCCGATCTTCGGCGAATACTTCTGCGAAACCGCGCCGCCGGCCGACATCAGGCAGATATCGGTGTCGGAGAAATCATAGGTTTCGAGGTTGGAGACCTTCAGCGTCTTGTCGCCATAGGAGACTTCGGTACCGATGGAGCGCGACGAGGCGAGCGCCACGACTTCATCGGCGGGAAAACCGCGTTCCGAAAGGATGTTCAGCATCTCCCGGCCGACATTGCCGGTGGCGCCTGCGACTGCAATCTTGAAACCCATGATCTAAGCTCTCTTTCTGTCTCTCCTCGTCTGGTGGAGGGGGAAGCCGCACGGGAGGGCCGCGAGGTTCCTGTCCCCGGCCTTACCGGGGAGAGAGCGGAGGGCCAGAGACGTCAGACGGTTTTCGTCGTCGTTTTGGCCGTTGTTTTGCTAGCGAGCGAGAAATGGCGAACTTGCCCGGCGACAGCGGCCGGCAAGATCAGCGCAGCGATGGACGGACCGTTCGGTCGCATGGCGGTTTCCTCGTTCGCCGCTGCTCATACGCGGTTTTCAGCAAGAGTCAAGCCAGTCAAACCGTCGCCGGCGTTTGCCGCGAGCGCTTCGCGGGCATGAATGCCGGAAAGAGCAAAAGCCGCGCCACACTTTTGCGTGATCCCGTTTCGGCGGCGCGCCCGATCGCCGCATTAGACCAAAGTCATAAGCCCAAAGCATCGCTGCCTCGCGCGCCACTTTTCTGACATCTTCATAAAAGGCGCACCACGTCCGGATGTTCAGGGAGGAACGTCGGATCGGGGAATGGGCGCTCCAATATGCCGATTTTGGAGTGGAGGATCATCAAAATGGCAAATGTCGCAACAGTGGACGGCGTAAAAGCCCGTCCCATGACCGGCGAGGAAAGGAAAGTTATCCTTGCTTCGTCGCTCGGTACCGTCTTCGAATGGTACGATTTCTATCTTTACGGTTCGCTTGCTATCTACATCGGCGCGACCTTCTTCAGCCAATATCCGACCACAACGCAGTCCATCTTCGCGTTGCTCGCCTTCGCGGCCGGCTTCCTGGTGCGCCCGTTCGGCGCGCTTGTTTTCGGCCGTCTCGGCGATCTCGTCGGCCGCAAATATACGTTCCTTGTCACCATTCTGATCATGGGCCTGTCGACCTTCCTGGTCGGTGTCCTGCCCGGTTCGGCCTCCATCGGCATCAGCGCGCCGATCATCTTGATCGGTCTGCGCCTGCTGCAGGGTCTGGCGCTCGGCGGCGAATATGGCGGTGCGGCGACCTACGTTGCCGAACACGCGCCGCATGGGCGCCGCGGCTACTTCACCTCGTGGATTCAGACGACGGCGACGCTCGGCCTCTTCCTGTCGCTGGTCGTGATCCTGCTCGTGCAGTTCGCGGTCGGCAAGGAAGCCTTCGCCGCGTGGGGCTGGCGCGTGCCGTTCCTGCTTTCCTGCGTGCTTCTCGGCGTCTCCGTCTGGATCCGCCTGAGGATGAACGAATCGCCCGCCTTCAAGAAGATGAAGGAAGAGGGCAAGGGCTCGAAAGCGCCCCTGACGGAAGCCTTCGGCCAGTGGAAGAATGCCAAGATTGCACTTCTGGCACTCTTCGGTGCGGTGGTCGGCCAGGCGGTCGTCTGGTACTCGGGCCAGTTCTACGCGCTCTTCTTCCTCACAGGTGTTTTGAAGGTGGATGGCCAGTCGGCCAACCTGATGGTGGCCGCCTCGCTGCTTCTCGGCACTGGCTTCTTCGTCGTCTTTGGCTGGCTGTCGGACAAGATCGGCCGCAAGCCGATCATCATGGCGGGCCTGCTGCTTGCCATGCTCACCTACTTCCCGCTGTTCAAGGCGCTGACCTGGGCCGGAAACCCGGCACTTGCCGAAGCGCAGGAGAACGTCCGCGCCACGGTTACCGCGGCCCCCGGGGGCTGCAATTTCCAGTTCAACCCGACGGGCGTGCAGAAGTTCACGAGCTCGTGCGACATCGCGACTGCATTCTTGACCAAGAACTCCGTTCCCTATGACGTCGTGAGCACTGCGGCGGCGGGAACACCGGCGACCGTCAAGATCGGCGAAACGACGATCACCAGCTACGATGCGGTTGCCGCCGGCGACAAGGCGAAGGCCGAGGACGCTGCCTTCAGCAAGAAGGTCAACATGGCGCTGCAGGCCTCCGGTTACCCGCTCGTGCGCGGCGTCGCCAAGGTGCCGGAAGCCAAGCTCGACGCCTTCGTTGCGGCCAATCCGGAACTGGCGCTCGACGCGGCTGCTGTCCGCGCCGGTGAAAAGACCATGGTACCAGCCGACAAGCTGATTGCCGACAAGCTGCTGACCAAGGAAGAAGTCGGCGGCGCCACCGAAATGGCGGTCTACTCGATCGACAAGGGCGGCGCCTTCACGATGGTGGCCGATCCGGCCCGCGTCGACTGGACGACGATCATCGCCGTGCTGACCGTCCTCGTCATCTATGTGACGATGGTTTACGGCCCGATCGCAGCCCTGCTGGTCGAACTCTTCCCGACCCGTATCCGCTACACCGGCATGTCATTGCCCTACCACATCGGCAACGGCTGGTTCGGTGGCCTGCTGCCGGCAACGGCCTTCGCGATGAGCGCAGCCCGGGGCGACATCTATTACGGCCTCTGGTACCCGATCGTCTTCGCAGGCATCACCCTGGTCATCGGCATGCTGTTCCTGCCGGAAACCAAGGACCGCGATATCCACGCAATGGATTGAGCGGCGATCCAAAATCACGAGGCGGGATGCGGGCGGAGACCCGTCCTCATCCCGCCGGCTAACTCTCCTGAACTCCGGCGCGGCTCGCTGCGCCGGTTTTTTTTATTTTTCCATTTGCCGGGGACGCGCTCTTTTCGGCGCCGGCCAGCCACCCGCGTCCAGCCGGAAGAGCCAGCCTTGCCGGGCAAAAACGAAGGCGACCACAATCGCGACCCAGAGGCCGAGCAGCAGGCCGGCGGCGACATCGCTCGGATAATGGGCGCCGACGATCACCCGCGAAAAGCCGAGCACCAGCGCCATTACCAGGAATAGCGGCCTTAGCTGCGGCACCAGCATCGCGAAGGCGCCGAAGAACGCGCCAGCGGCGGTCGAATGGCCGGAGGGGAAGCTTTCGAATAACCTGTCACCCGTGAAGGGTGTGAGGCTGTAGGCGCCGTAGTCGGCGAAGAGTTCCGGCCGCGCCCGGCCGATGAGGAATTTGAGCCCATGCACCAGCGTGCTCGCGGTTCCGACCGTCAGCAGGAAATAGGCGGAAAGGTTGCGCGCGGTTCGAGCCTTGTGCCGAACTGCATCTTGGCGCGAGGCGCGTCGGGCGATGTAGGCGATGAGCAGCAGGAAGGCCGAGACGTAGATCATCCAGGCGGCGCTGCCGATATCGGTGATCGTCCGGTTGAAATCGACGATCTCGTCCGGTAGGCCCTGCGCCCACTGCGATACTTGCGGATCGAGGGGGACCAGCGCCGGCACGAGAATTAGCGTCGTCAGCAGGATCCAGCCGGTGGAAGCAAGCGCCTGATTCATATCTGCCTTTTCCTTCGCATTTTCCTGCATGTGAAAGCGAGCGGGACGAAATCAAGACGTCAGCAAAGAAAAACACCCCCGGAATGCTCCGGAGGTGTTCCTGCATAAGTGCTTCCAATTAAGCGCGCGGCGCCGCGGTTCGGCGGGATTGTGGCCGGATCAGGCCGAAAGCGCCTTGAACTCGGCGAGGATCGCCTCGCCCATCTCGGCGGTCCCGACCTGGCGAGCGCCCTCGGCCATGATGTCGCCGGTGCGGATGCCCTTGTCGAGCACGTTGGCAATCGCCTTTTCCAGGTTGTCGGCTTCCTTCACGAGGTTGAAGGAATAGCGCAGGCACATGGCGAAGGAGGCGATCATGGCGATCGGGTTGGCGATGCCCTTGCCGGCAATGTCCGGTGCCGAGCCGTGCACGGGCTCGTAGAGCGCCTTGCGCTTACCCGTCTTGGGATCCGGCGCACCGAGCGAGGCGGAGGGCAGCATGCCGAGCGAACCGGTGAGCATGGCGGCGACGTCGGACAGCATGTCTCCGAACAGGTTGTCGGTGACGATCACGTCGAACTGCTTCGGCTGGCGTACGAGCTGCATGCCGCCGGCGTCCGCCAGCATGTGTTCCAGCTGCACGTCGGCAAATTTCGCCTTGTGCGTTTCGGTCACGACCTGGTTCCAGAGCACGCCCGACTTCATCACGTTGCGCTTTTCCATCGAGCAGACGCGGTTCTTGCGCGTGCGCGCCAGTTCGAAGGCGACGCCGGCGATGCGCTCGATTTCGTAGGTGTCGTAGACCTGGGTGTCGATGCCGCGCTTCTGCCCGTTGCCGAGGTCGATGATCTCCTTGGGCTCGCCGAAATAGACGCCGCCCGTCAGTTCGCGGACGATCAGGATATCGAGGCCTTCGACCAGTTCCGGCTTCAAAGAGGAGGCATTGGCAAGCGCCGGATAGCAGATGGCGGGCCTCAGATTGGCGAAGAGCTCCAGATCCTTGCGCAGGCGCAGGAGCCCGGCTTCCGGCCGCACCTCATAAGGCACCGCATCCCACTTCGGTCCGCCGACGGCGCCGAAGAGCACGGCATCGGCGGCAAGCGCCTTCGCCATGTCCCCTTCCGAAATCGCCGCGCCATGGGCGTCATAGGCGGAGCCACCCACAAGGCCCTCGTCCGTCACGAAGCCGGCATTAAGCTCGGCATTCATGTAGGCGATGATTTTGCGGACTTCCGCCATGGCTTCCGGACCGATGCCGTCGCCGGGCAGAAGGAAGAGATTGCGCACAGTCATAGGAAATCCTTCTCGAGGGGAAAAAGCTCGGGCGGGTTCTTAGCGCAACTTCGTATCGAGGGAAATCTTTGTAACGAAAGATTTGTGCGTCCGCTCCGTTGGTTCCCCGCGAAACAGGCGTGTTCGCCCGCCCGTGAGAGGATTGTCGAGCGGTAACCAAATCTTGTTCGCGCAAAGGCGAAGGAAAGACCCATGCGCAATTTCGCTCGGGCCGTTGCGGACCTGATCCGCGCCACGATCGACGCCCTCACCTTCCGCAACCATTCACGTGGCCGCTGACGTTGCCACAAATGCGGTATCGCCTTCCTGCTTCTCAACCCGTTTCCGCTTGACGGAACGACTGCCGGACGTTCGAATGGCGCCATTGAAACCGGGGATTCGAGATGTCCGAGACGCTTCTTGTCGGTGCCTTTCTCGCGGCGCTTTCCTATACGCTGATCCCCGGCCCCGCCTTCCTGGCGCTGCTTGGCATCGGTGCCGGCCAGGGCCGGAAGGCCGGCGCGCTCTTCATGGGCGGGCATCTCGCCGGCGACATCGTCTGGTCGACGCTGGCGCTTGTTGCGATCGTCGGTGCGCGATCGGTCGGCACGGCAATCTTCGACGTGCTCGGCCTTTTGTGCGGCGCCTACCTAGCGTGGATCGGCTGGACGGCGCTTCGCGCCCGGCCGAAGGGCGAGAACCGCGCATTGCTGACGGTGGAGCGACCGCTGCGCCGCGGCCTGATTTTCGGACTCACCAATCCCAAGGGCTATCCGGTGGCGCTGGCGACATTCACGGCGCTGCTTGCCGGTTCCGCCAATGCGCTCGAGTTCAACGCCCTGCCGATGCTGCTCGCCGTGTCGCTCATCGGTTTCCTCGTCGCCGACCTGATCTTGATCGCGATCATCGGCGCGTCCGTCGTCCGCCGTTTCTATCGCCGCCATGAGCTGGCCATCGTCCGGCTCTCGGGTCTTCTGTTCATCGGCTTCGCCGCGCAGGCGGTCTGGCATGCGGCGCCCGGTCTTTTCGGCGTGCGCAAGCCTTGACGTTGGTCAGATTGCCAACCACTTCAAACGTCTCCGCCGGCACGCCGACGCTCTCCTGCGTCTGCCGGTTCCGCATGCGAAAGGAATCCCGATGACTGCAAGCGCTTCGCTCAACCCTGCCCTGGTGAACTGGACCGGACACAAAGGCCTGCCGCGCTTCGATGCGGTTAAGGACGAGGATTTTGCTCCCGCCTTCGATGCGGCGCTCGCGGCGCACGAAGCGGAGATCGACGCGATCGCCCACAATCCGGAACCGCCGACCTTCGAGAACACCGTCGTCGCCCTTGAAATCGCCGGAGATGAGCTTTCGCGCGTCTCGGCGCTTTTTTGGAACAAGGCCGGCGCCCATACCAACGACGTGATCCAGGCGCTCGAACGCGAGATCGCGCCGAAGATGTCGCGGCACTATTCGAAGATCGGCATGAACCCGGCCCTGTTCAGCCGCATCGACAGGTTGTGGGAGAAGCGCGAAGAGCTCGGCCTCGACCTCGAGGCGACACGCGTCCTCGAGCGGCATTGGAAGGGCTTCGTCAAATCCGGCGCCAAGCTCGAAAAGCCCGAGCAGGAGCGTCTCGCCGCCATCAACGAGAAGCTTGCCGGCCTTGGCGCCAAGTTCGGCCAGAACGTGCTTGCCGACGAGAAGAACTGGGCGTTGTTTCTGACGAGCGACGAGGAACTCGCCGGCCTGCCGGAGTTCCTCAAGGATGCCATGGCGGCGGCGGCCCGCGACCGAGGCGAAGGCGGCAAATACGCGGTCACGCTCTCACGCTCGATCATCGAGCCGTTCCTGACCTTCTCGGACAATCGCGAGCTTCGCGAACAGGCGTTCAGGGCGTGGACGGCCCGCGGTGAAAACGGCGGCGAGACCGACAATCGCGGCATTATCGCCGAGACGCTGGCGCTCCGGGCCGAGAAGGCAAGGCTGCTCGGCTACGAGAATTTCGCGGCGCTGAAGCTCGACGACACCATGGCGAAGACATCGGATGCCGTGAACGGCCTGCTGATGCAGGTCTGGGAGAAGGCGGCGGTGCGCGCCCGCGAGGAAGAGGTGGATCTCGCCAAGCTGATCGCCGCCGAAGGCCGCAATCACGAGGTCATGCCGTGGGATTGGCGCCACTACGCGGAAAAACTGCGCGCCGAAAAATTCAGCTTCTCGGAAAGCGAGCTGAAGCCTTATCTCCAGCTCGAGAAGATCATCGATGCCTGCTTCGATGTCGCCAACCGCCTCTTCGGTGTAACGGCCACGGAGAAGAAGGGCGTTCCCGCCTATCATCCCGATGTCCGCGTCTTCGAGATCCGCGACGCCGCCGGCAGGCTGGCCGCGCTGTTCCTCGGCGATTATTTCGCCCGCTCCTCCAAGCGCTCCGGCGCCTGGATGAGTTCATTCCAGTCGCAGCACAGGCTGAAACTGAAGAATGGTGACGTCGGTGAAATCCCGATCGTCTACAATGTCTGCAATTTCGCGAAGCCCGCCGACGGCAAGCCGGCGCTGCTCTCGATCGACGACGCGCGCACGCTTTTCCACGAATTCGGCCATGCCCTCCACGGCATGCTCTCCAACGTCACCTACCCGTCCGTATCCGGCACCGGCGTTTCGCGCGATTTTGTAGAGCTGCCGTCGCAGCTCTACGAGCATTGGCTGACGGTGCCGGACATTCTGCGTACCTACGCGGTGCATTATCAGACCGGCGAGCCGATGCCCCAGGCCCTGCTCGACAAGGTGCTTGCGGCGAGAACCTTCAATTCCGGCTTCGCCACGGTCGAATTCACCTCCTCGGCGCTGGTCGACATGGCCTACCACACGGCGGAAAGCATCGCCGAGCCGATGGCGCTGGAAGCGGCGACGCTCGTAAAGATCGGCATGCCGAAATCGATCGTCATGCGCCACCGCAGCCCGCATTTCCTGCACGTCTTTTCCGGCGACGGCTATTCGGCCGGCTACTATTCCTACATGTGGTCGGAGGTGCTCGACGCCGACGCCTTCGCCGCCTTCGAGGAGACCGGCAACCCGTTCGATCCGCGGACGGCGCAGAAGCTCAAGGACAACATCTATTCGGTCGGCGGCTCGATAGATCCGGAGGATGCCTACAAGGCTTTCCGCGGCAAGCTGCCGAATCCGGATGCGATGCTGGCAAAGAAGGGGCTGGCGGCTGTAGCGCCGCCCTCGCCCGCCACTTAGTCTATCTGTTCGACGCCGAGCACAGCGAGAAAATTCCGCATCCGCGCCGCCGCGAGCTCCGGCTTGTCGAGCACATTGGCACCGTCGGCGAGGCGGAAGATATCGGCATAGTGCTGGAGCCCGCGGGCGGATTGCAGGCCGGCCGGCAGGGTGAAATGGCGCTGGTGGCCGTTCAGCCAGGCGAGGAAGACGACGCCGGCCTTGTAGTATTGCGTCGGCGCCTCGAAGATCTTGCGCGACAGGGGCACCGTCGGCTCGATCACGCCGCGGAAGGTGGCGGCATCGCCATCCGCCAAGGCGGCAAGCGCCTTCGAAGCCGAGGGGGCCACGGCGTCGAAGATGCCGAGCAGCGCGTGGCTGTATTTTTCGCCGTCCCCTTCGATCAGTTCCGCATAGTTGAAATCGTCGCCGGTGAAGCAGAGCACGCCCTCCGGAAGGCCGTTGCGCAGCGCCACTTCCTTGGTGTTGTCGAGCAACGAAATCTTGATGCCTTCCACCTTGGCGCTGTTCTCGGAGATGATCGACAGCACCGTTTCCAGCGCTTCCTCGAAATTCTCCGATCCCCAGTATCCCATTAGTTGCGGGTCGAACATGTCGCCGAGCCAGTGCAGCACGACCTTGTCCTTGGCCTGGCGCAGGATATGGCCGTAGACACGGCGGTAGTCGTCGGCCGATCGTGCAACGCGGGCCAGAGCGCGGCTCGCCATCATGATCGCCCGGCCACCCTCGGCCTCGACGAAGCCGATCTGCTCCTCATAGGCGGCGATGACGTCCTCGATCGAGCGCGCCGCGTCGGGAGACAGATGATCGGTGCCGGCGCCGCAGGCAAGATCGGCGCCCGGAACGCTCTTCGCTTCGGCAAGCGAACGGCGGATCAGCTCCTGCGCGTCCGGCCAGGCGAGCCCCATGCCGCGCTGGGCAGTGTCCATCGCCTCGGCGATGCGGAAGCCGAGGCTCCAGAGGTGATGGCGAAAGGCCATCGTCGCTTCCCAGTCGATTGCCGGCTTTCCCCACGGATCGCTGTCGCGGAACGGATCGGAAACGACATGCGCGGCCGCATAGGCGATGCGGTTGAAGGTCGGGACCTTTGCGGGCCGGGCAATTGGCGTTCCCTGGAGCCGGTAGTGTTCGAGCGAGCCGTCTTGGCGCGGCAGGAGCAGGCTGGTCATGAGCGTGAATCCTCCTCAGGTTTGCGCCATGGAATAATTTAGAACGTTCCAAATATCAAGGTGGAAATTGTCCATCGTGTCTGGTTGGGATTTGGTTTAGGTCACGCCCCAAGGGCCACCGCTCTTTGCCCGGGAGGGCTGGTTTGTGACTTAAGTCACGAAAGTATCGGCCATATTTTCGATTCTTGTCGGCCTGTCTGGTTCTCCAGAGCCGAGTGCGGGTCGCCAAAAAAGTGAACGGAAGCCTCTTGACGAGATTGGAACGTTCCAATTATTAAGTAGGAAAGAGATGAGCGCCGGTCGGGAGGGTATCGATGGCAAAGGAGCGGGTCACGGTTATCGACATTGCGCGCGCCGCCGGCGTGTCGAAGTCGACCGTGTCGCTCGTCCTGCAGGGTAGCCCTCTCGTCAACGAGGCGACGCGGGCCAAGGTGAACGCAGTGATCCGCGAGCTCGGCTATGTCTACAATCGCAGCGCCGCCAACCTGCGCCAGGCGAAATCGAAGATCATCGGCATCGTCGTCAACGATCTGACCAACAGCTTCTTCGCGGAACTCGCCGTCGGCGTCGATGCCGTCGTGCAGTCCGCGGGCTTCGTGCAGTTCCTCGCCAACACCGGCGAGAAGAGCGAGCGCCAGCGCGAGGTCATCGCCTCGATGCGCGAGCACGGCGTGTCGGGGCTCATCATCTCGCCGGCACGCGGAACGGAAGCCGCCGATCTCGCGCCGCTTGTCGAGAGCGGCATTCCCGTGGTGCTCGTCGTGCGCGACATTGCCGGGGCGGGCGTTTCATCATTGATCTCGGACAATCGCGCCGGCGCGCTGGCGGCCGTCCGCCACCTGATCGCGCGGGGCCACCGCCGCATAGCCTTTCTCGGCGGCTTTGCCGATACCGCAGTCTTCGAGGCGCGCGTGCGCGGCTATCGCGACGCGCTCCGCGAGGCGGGCCTTAAAGCCGGAGATGACCTCGTCGTCGGCTCCGCGCCGTCGCGTGCTGGCGGCGTGACCGCGATCGAGCAGGCGATGATGCTGGAGGATCGGCCGACCGCGGCGCTCTGCTTCAACGACGCCGTCGCCTTCGGGGTCTGCGACGGCTTGCGGGCGCGGCGGCTGGAGCCGGGCGCGGATTTTGCCGTGATCGGCTTCGACGACGTCATCGAGGCGAAGACCGCCGTGCCGGCGCTCACGACGGTCTCTGTCGATCCGCAGGGCATGGGCGAGCGTGCTGCGGAACTTCTGTTGAAGCAGATCAAGGCGGGTCGCGCGGAACCAGAGGCAATTGTCAGTCCGGTGCGGCTCGTCATTCGCCAGAGTTGTGGGGCCGCCGTCGAACGCAGAATGAAGGAGGTTTCGTCATGATTCGCTGGGGATTGATCGGTGCGAGCACGATCGCGCACGAATGGCTGATCGGCGCCATCCGCGCCGCGGGCGGAGAGGCGGTCTCGGTTATGAGCTCGAGCGAGGAACGCGGGCAGGCCTATGCGGCGGAAAACGGCATCGCCAAGGCCGTCACCAGCGTCGCTGACCTCGTCGGCGATCCGGACGTCGACGCCGTCTACATCTCCACCACCAACGAACTGCATCACGACCAGGCGCTGGCGGCAATCCGCGCCGGAAAACACGTGCTCTGCGAAAAGCCGCTGGCGATGAATCTCAACGACGCCTGCGAAATGGTTCTGACCGCGTGCGAGGCCGGTGTCGTGCTCGGCACCAACCATCACTTGCGCAATGCCGCGACCCATCGCGCAATGCGCGATGCAATCGCTGCCGGCAGGATCGGCAGGCCGATCGCCGCGCGTGTCTTTCACGCCGTCTATCTGCCGCCGCATCTCCAGGGTTGGCGGCTCGACAGGCCGGAAGCGGGCGGCGGCGTTATCCTCGACATCACCGTGCACGACGCCGACACGCTGCGCTTCATTCTGAACGACGACCCGCTGGAAGCCGTGGCGATCAGCCATAGCGCCGGCATGGGCAAGGAGGGGCTTGAGGACGGCGTCATGGGGGTCTTACGCTTCCGCTCAGGCGTCATCGCCCAGTTCCACGATGCCTTCACGACGAAATATGCCGAGACCGGGCTCGAAGTGCACGGCACTGAAGGTTCGTTGATCGGCCGCAACGTGATGACGCAGCGGCCGGTCGGTACCGTCGTGCTGCGCAACGAAGAGGGCGAGAGCGAACTGCCGCTCGACCACAGCAATCTCTACGAAACGGCGCTTTCCGCTTTCCATGCGGCAATCGAAGGCAAGGGCGCGCCCTCCGCCACCGGCGAAGACGGCGTTTGGTCGCTGGCGACCGGCCTTGCGGTGCTGAAGGCGGCGGCGACCGGCACGGCGGCGGCAATCGAAACGGGACTTTGAATTCGATGAACAAACATATTTCACCGGCGGAAGCGGCAGCCCTGATACCGGACGGCGCGGTCGTTTCAGTCTCTTCCTCCAGCGGCCTCGGCTGCCCGGACCTGATGCTGAAGGCGATCGGCGAGCGCTTCGACACGACCGGCCATCCGCGCGACCTGACGACGCTGCATCCGATCGCAGCCGGCGACATGAGTGGGATCAAGGGCGTCGACTACATCGCCAAGAAGGGCTTACTGAAAAAGATCATCGGCGGATCCTACCCATCCGGTCCGTCGAGCGCCGAGCCGCCGGCGATCTGGCAGATGATCGGCGCCAACGAGGTGGCGGCCTACAACATTCCGTCCGGCATTCTCTTCGACATGCATCGCGAGGCGGCGGCCAAACGGCCAGGCGTCGTGACCAAGATCGGGCTCGACACTTTCGTCGATCCTTCGCGCGAAGGCTGCGCCATGAACGCGTCCGCTGCGGCGGAGCCGGTGGTGAAAAAGATCGCGTTCGAGGGCGAGGACTGGCTCTATTTCAAGGCGATCGCACCCCAGGTGGCGATCATCCGGGCAACGACGGCGGACGAGCGCGGCAATCTCACCTACGAGCATGAGGGCGCTTATCTCGGCGGGCTCGATCAGGCCCTCGCCGCCCGCAACAATGGCGGCATCGTCATTGCCCAGGTCAAACGCATCACCAAGGAAGGCTCGCTGAAACCCCATGACGTGCGCGTCCCGGGCGTGCTGGTCGACTATGTGGTCGTCGATCCGGACCAGAAGCAGACGACGCAGACGCTCTACGATCCCGCCATTTCCGGCGAGATTTTCCGTCCGCTCGACAGCTTCCGCGTTCCCGAATTCAGCATCCAGAAGGTGATCGCCCGGCGCGTCGCGCAGGAGCTCGAAACGGGCAGCGCCGTCAATCTCGGCTTCGGCATTTCCGCCAATGTACCGCGGATCCTGCTGGAGGAAGGGCTGCACGGCGCGGTCACCTGGGTGATCGAGCAGGGGGCGGTCGGCGGCGTACCGCTTCTCGATTTCGCCTTCGGCTGCGCGTCGAATGCCGACGCCTTCATGCCGTCGCCCTATCAGTTCACCTATTTCCAAGGCGCCGGCTTCGACGCGTCGCTGCTTTCGTTCCTCGAAATCGATCGCACCGGCTCGGTCAACGTGTCGAAACTCAGCTTCCGGCCGCACGTGACGGCGGGCGCGGGCGGTTTCGTCGACATCACCGCGCGGGCGAAGAAGATCGTCTTCTCCGGTATGTTCAATGCCGGCGCGAAACTCTCGGTCGCCGACGGCAGGCTTGTCATCGAGCGGGAAGGCAAGCTGAAGAAACTCGTCAATGCGGTCGAGCACGTCACCTTCTCCGGGCGCCGGGCGGTAGAGCAGGGGCAGGACGTCACCTATGTTACCGAGCGTTGCGTGATGAAGCTGACGGCCGAGGGCATCGTGCTCACCGAAATCGCGCCCGGTGCGGACCTGCAGGAACATATCCTCGACCAATCGGAATTCCCGCTGATCGTGTCCGACCGGCTGAAGCAGATGGATAGCGCGCTGTTCCACGAGGCGCCGCTCGGTCTGAGGCTGCCGGCGAAGGCCGCCCGGAAGATTGCGGGAGGCGCGAATGGCTGACGAACGCATCCGGATCGAAGTCGAAGGCGCGGTCGCAATCATGACCGTGGCGAGGCCCGAAAAACTCAACGCCTTCGACATCGATATGCTGAAGGCGCTCGCTGCCGCCTGCGACACGGTCGAGGCGAACCGCGATGTGCGCGTCGCCATCCTGACCGGCGAGGGCAAGGCATTTTCCGCCGGCGGCGACATCAAGGCCTGGGGCGGCATGGATGCCGCGGCTTTCGGCCATGAGTGGGTGCGCTTCGGCCACCGTGTCTTCGAGCGGCTCGCGACGCTCCGCATGCCGGTGATCGCGGCGCTTAACGGTCACGCGCTCGGCGGCGGGCTGGAACTGGCAGCGGCGGCGGACATCCGCATCGCCGAACGCCAGGTGAAGATCGGCCTTCCCGAAACGAGCCTCGGCATGGTGCCGGGCTGGTCCGGCACGCAGCGCCTGGTCTCCCGCTTCGGCGCGCAGATCGTGCGCCGCATGGTGCTTGGCGGCGAGATGTTTTCAGCGGAGGAGGCGAAGGCCGAAGGGCTGGTCGATGCGGTGGTCGAGATGGGCAGCGTGATGGTCGCGGCGCGGGACTATGCCGGCCGCATCGGAAGCCGCGGGCCGGCGGCGCTGGAAGTATCAAAGCTGATGATCGCTTCGGCGAATGGCGAGGACAAGGGGGCTGCGGTCGAGGCGCTCGGCTCGATCCTTGTCGCCAAGACCGGCGATCTCAGGGAGGGCGTCGCGGCCTTCAGTGAAAAGCGCGAAGCGCGCTTCAAGGGAGAATGGTGATGACGGTTCTGGTGAAACCCAAAGCGCTCGGCGATTACAAGGTTCGCGAATTCCGGATGCTGATCGACGGCAAGTGGGTCGACGGCGCCGAAGGCCGCACGATCGAGCGGGTGGCGCCCGGTCACGGCGTGACCGTCAGCCGCTACCAGGCGGCGACGAAGGTGGATGCGGAGCGGGCCATCGCGGCGGCAAGGCGTGCCTTCGATGACGGCCCTTGGCCGCGCATGACCGCGTCGGAGCGCTCGCTCGTCCTGCTGCGCGCCGCCGACATGATCGCCGCGCGCGCCGATGAGCTCGCCTTTCTCGATGCAATCGAGTCCGGCAAGCCGATCAGCCAGGCCAAGGGCGAATTGGCGGGAGCCGCCGATATCTGGCGCTATGCCGCAGCGCTCGCCCGCGATCTTTCCGGCGAAAGCTATAATACGCTCGGGGACGGCACACTCGGCGTCGTGCTGCGCGAGGCGATCGGCGTCGTGTCGATCATCACGCCCTGGAACTTCCCCTTCCTGATCGTCAGCCAGAAGCTGCCGTTTGCGCTCGCCGCCGGCTGCACGACGGTGGTGAAACCGTCGGAGCTCACCTCCGCCTCGACGCTCGTTCTCGGTGAAATTCTCGAGGCGGCGGGCGTGCCAGCCGGTGTCGTCAACATCATCGTCGGCACGGGACCGGAGGCCGGTGCGCCGCTGACGAGCCATCCGGACGTCGACATGGTCTCCTTCACCGGCTCGACCGGGGTCGGCCGGCTGACGATGGCGAACGCGGCGCAGACCCTGAAGAAGGTCTCGCTCGAACTCGGCGGCAAGAACCCGCAGATCGTCTTTCCCGACGCCAATCTCGACGAGTTCATCGATGCCGCCGTCTTCGGCGCCTATTTCAACGCCGGCGAATGCTGCAATGCCGGTTCGCGTCTGATCCTGCATCGTGACATCGCCGATGAGGTGACGGTGCGCATCGCCAGCCTCTCGGCAAAAGTAAAGGTCGGCGATCCGCTCGATCCCGAAACGCAGGTGGGGGCGATCATCACGCCGCAGCACCTCGAAAAGATTGCCGGCTATGTTTCTTCGGCCTCGAGCGATGGCGCGACCGTCGCCCATGGCGGTGCGGCACTCGATCTCGGTATCGGCCAGTTCATGGCGCCGACCATCCTTTCTTCCGTCAGGCCGGAAATGGCGGTCGCCCGCGAAGAAGTTTTCGGGCCGGTCCTGTCCGTCCTCACCTTCGAGACGACGGAGGAGGCGATCCGGATCGCCAACTCCATCGATTACGGGCTTTCGGCCGGCGTTTGGAGCCGCGATTTCGATACGTGTCTCACCATCGGACGGCGCGTGCGCGCCGGCACGATCTGGATGAACACCTTCATGGATGGCGCGTCGGAGCTGCCCTTCGGCGGCTACCGTCAGTCGGGCCTTGGCCGGGAGCTCGGGCGGCACGCGGTCGAGGACTATACCGAGACCAAGACGCTCAACATGCATATCGGCCAGCGCACCAACTGGTGGATGCCGCGCTGAGGCGGATTGGGAGGGGAGTTGAACATGCGGACGCGGAAGGCAGGCGCGGAGAGGATCGGGAGGCGATTTTCGCATGCCCGTGCGCTTTGGCCTGTCGCGCCGGGGTCAGTCTGCAACGCTCGCCGGTTGCGTCTCGAAGGGAAGTTCGGGGTTCAGCAGCAACTGCAGTTCGTTGATGTTCGTGCTGCCGGCGATGCGGCGCAGGAGGATGCGGCCCATATGCTCGCCGGTCGCGGTCAGGTCCTCGTAGATCGTGTCGACCCGCGGCTGGATTGCGCTCAGCAACTGCGACGTCTGCTTGGCGACGATGTCGTATTCGAGCCCAAGCGTCAGGCCGCAGTCGGTCATGCCGGTGATCGTCGCGAGCGCGCAGACCTCGCCGCCGCAGGCAAAGCCGTCCGGCGGGTCCTTCTCGGCGTAGCGCCGGCGGATGCGGTCGCGGATTGCGCCCGCCGGGCAATCGAGATCGATGTCGGAAAGGATTTCATAGGCGCAGCCGGCCTCGCGCACCGCGGTCATGAAGCCGTGCTGGATGTGGCCGGCGAATGTGTAGCCCGCGGGTCCGCTGATCAGCGCCAGCCTGCGCCGTCCCTTGGCGATCAGCCGGCGCGTCGCTTCGTAGGCGAAAGTGAAATTGTCGTAGTCGACGAAGGGGTGCGCGGTCGCGAGTTCGGTGCGGCCGTGCGTGACGAAAGGAAAGCCGTTCTCGGAGAGCAGCATGACCCGCGGGTCGAGTGGCTCCGTTCGCGAGAAGATCAGGCCGTCCGCCATGCTGTTGCGGATGATGTAGTTGATCGCATCGATGTTTGCCGCATTGAGAAAATTCGGCATGACGATCAGGTGATACGCCGTGCCCTGCAGCGCCTTGGCGATGCCGGCCATCACGGAGGTTCCGTATCCCAGAATTTCCTCGTGCGGCTCAAGCAGGATCGCAATAACATTGGTGCGACCGGTTTTCAGGCGCTGGGCGGCGCGGTCCGGCGAGTAACCGATATCGAGCGCCACCTGACGCACACGGTTGCGCGTCTCGATCGAGATTTGCGGGGCGTTGGCGAGCGCCCGCGACACCGTCGTGACAGCAAGGCCGGTAATGTCCGCTATGGTGCGCAGCGTCGGCTTGCCGCGACTGTTTGCCGGGCCGGCGCCGGCACTGACGGGTTTGGAGCGAGCGGCCAATGGTTCCTTCCTGCGAACGATCAAGAGCGGTTTTGTAACGTGACGCGAACCGTTAGGCAATCGTATGATGAAAACGTTTTAAATAGATCGAAGGAGCCGGATTTGTTGCGTTGCACCATATCCGCGATGCCGTATAATCCAGCAAATTCAGGCTGTTTAGGTGGCGCGGCGGTGGAAACACCCCGTGCGCTTGACTTGGCGGTATTTGTAACGTTTTAAATTGGCCGGGCGGCGCACGCCGCAGGCCCATTGCCGACCGGCGAAGACGGGTGGCATCCAATAAGGCGGGAGGAGATTCCGCTTCGGTAACTTGCAAACGGGAGGATAACGATGCGCAAGTTGATGACGACGACGGCTGTTGCAGCACTGATGTTGGCGGCGACGGCCGCGCGCGCAGCAGAAAACGTGGAAGTGTTGCACTGGTGGACGTCCGGTGGCGAGGCTGCGGCACTCGACGTTCTGAAAAAGGACCTGGAAGGCAAGGGCATCGGCTGGACCGATATGCCGGTCGCCGGCGGCGGCGGCACGGAAGCCATGACCGTGCTTCGCGCCCGCGTCACCGCCGGTAACGCTCCGACCGCGGTGCAGATGCTCGGCTTCGACATCCTCGACTGGGCGAAGGAAGGCGCACTCGGCAACCTCGACGACATTGCTGGCAAGGAAGGCTGGGACAAGGTCGTTCCGTCCGCGCTGCAGCAATTCTCGAAGTATGACGGCCACTGGATCGCTGCCCCGGTCAACGTCCATTCGACGAACTGGGTCTGGATCAACAAGGCCGCCCTTGACAAGGCTGGCGGCAAGGAGCCGACGAACTGGGATGAGCTGATCGCGCTGCTCGACAAGTTCAAGGAGCAGGGCATCACGCCGGTCGCCCACGGTGGTCAACCCTGGCAGGATGCGACGATCTTCGACGCCGTCGTGCTCTCGCTCGGTAACGACTTCTACAAGCAGGCCTTCATCGACCTCGACCCGGCAGCGCTCGGCGGCGACAAGATGAAGGAAGCTTTCGACCGCATGACGAAGCTGCGCTCCTATGTCGACGACAACTTCTCTGGCCGCGACTGGAACCTCGCCTCGGCGATGGTTATCGAAAACAAGGCCGGCCTGCAGTTCATGGGCGACTGGGCCAAGGGTGAATTCCTGAAGGCGAAGAAGGTGCCGGGTACCGATTTCGTCTGCATGCGCTTCCCGGGAACGCAAGGCTCCGTCACCTTCAACTCCGACCAGTTCGCGATGTTCAAGGTCTCGGATGACAAGGTTCCGGCCCAGCTGCAGATGGCCTCCGCCATCGAAAGCCCGACCTTCCAGTCGGCCTTCAACGTAGTCAAGGGATCAGTTCCGGCCCGCACCGATGTTCCGGACACCGACTTCGACGCCTGCGGCAAGAAGGGCATCAAGGATCTTGCGGAAGCAAACGCCAATGGCACCCTCTTCGGTTCCATGGCCCATGGCCATGCCAATCCGGCCTCCGTCAAGAACGCGATTTACGACGTCGTGACCCGCCAGTTCAACGGCGAGCTCAGCTCGGAAGACGCGGTGAAGGAACTCGCCGCGGCGGTCGAGGCCGCGAAGTAACGGGCCTGGTTGCCCGGTCCGGGATGCTTGCGAGCGTCCCGGACACCGTTACGGAAATGAAAGCGTCTTCGAAGCGCCGCGCCACCGCGGACGCAAGGAGAGGTTTTGAGACTTCAAACCTGTGCAGGATGCCGGCGGGGTATCCTGCGCCAGAAGTGGTGAACGACCATGGATAGCCGCAGCCGGTTGCAGGAACTGGTGCCCAAGCTGGTACTGGCCCCGAGCTTCCTTATCGTCCTGATCTTTGTCTACGGCTTCATAGCCTATACCGGCTTCCTGTCGATGACCGACAGCAAGATGCTGCCGTCCTACAATTTCGTCGGCTTGTTGAACTTCAGCAGGCTCTGGGCCTTGCCGCACTGGTGGCGGGCGGTCAGCAACCTCGCGATCTTCGCGTCGCTCTATATCGTCATCTGCTCGGTGCTGGGCCTGGCGCTCGCCATCCTGCTCGACCAGAAGATTCGGGCGGAAGGGTTCCTTCGGCCGATTTATCTCTACCCGATGGCGCTGTCCTTCATCGTCACGGGAACGGCCTGGAAGTGGTTTCTCGATCCCGGCATCGGGCTTGAGAACACCATGCATCTCTGGGGTTGGGAAAGCTTTTCCTTCAACTGGATCAAGGACCGCAACTTCGCGATCTACTGCGTCGTCATTGCAGCAGTCTGGCAGTCGACCGGCTTCATCATGGCGATGTTCCTCGCAGGCCTGCGCGGCGTCGACAACGAAATCATCAAGGCGGCGCAGATCGACGGGGCGACGACCCCGACCATCTATCGGCGGATCATCATTCCGTTGATGCGGCCCGTGTTCCTCTCGGCCTTCGTCGTCCTCGCCCACCTGGCGATCAAGGCCTATGACCTGATCATCGCGCTGACGGGCGGCGGGCCGGGGCAGGCGACCGAGCTACCGGCGACCTTCATGTATTCCTACACCTTTACCCGCAACCAGATGGGCATCGGCGCGTCCTCGGCGATCATCATGCTGATCATGATCTTCTCGATCATCATTCCCTACCTCTATTCCGAAATCCGGGGAGGAAAACGCTGATGCGCGCGCCCAATCCCGACAATGTCATCTCGCACAACCGCCTGACGCGGGCATTGATCTACACGGCGCTGATCATCTTCGCGCTCTATTCGCTGCTGCCGCTCTACGTGATGGTGGTGAATTCGCTGAAGCCGCTCGACGAGATCCGCCAGGGCGGCATGCTGAACCTGCCGCAGAGCTGGACGGTCGAACCCTGGCTTTCAGCCTGGTCGACGGCGCAGATCGGCGTTCAGCCGACAGGGCTGCGCCCCTTCTTCATCAACTCGATCCTGATGGTGGTTCCCGCGGTCGCCATCTCGACGGTCGTCGGCGCGCTCAACGGCTACGTCCTGACCAAGTGGCGCTTTCCGGGTGCCAATATCTTCTTCGGCATGCTGCTGCTCTCCTGCTTCATCCCGTTCCAGATCGTGCTGATCCCGATGGCGCGTATCCTCGGAGTCCTCGGCCTCGCTGGTTCGATCTGGGGGCTGATCCTCGTGCACGTGGTCTATGGCATCGGTTTCACGACGCTCTATTTCCGCAATTACTACGAGGCCTTCCCGACCGAGCTGGTGCGCGCAGCGCAGATCGACGGCGCCGGCTTCTTCCAGATCTTCCGGCGGATCATGCTGCCGTCCTCGGGGCCGATCATCGTCGTCTCGGTCATCTGGCAGTTCACCAATATCTGGAACGACTTCCTGTTCGGCGCCTCGTTCTCGGGCCCCTTCTCGACGCCGATGACGGTCGCGCTCAACAACCTCGTGAGCTCGTCGACCGGGGTCAAGGAATACAACGTTCACTTCGCAGGCGCGATCCTCGCCGCCCTGCCAACGCTCGTCGTCTACATCGTGTCCGGCCGCTACTTCGTCCGCGGGCTGATGTCCGGTGCCGTGAAAGGATAAGCTCATGTCATTCTTGAAAATCAGCAACCTGCGCAAGTCCTACGGCTCGCTTGAGATTCTCAAGGACATCAATATCGAGATCGAACGGGGCGGATTCCTGGTGCTCGTCGGCCCGTCCGGCTGCGGCAAGTCGACCCTCTTGAACACGATCGCGGGCCTGGAGCCGATCACCTCGGGCGACATCGCCATCAACGGTCGGTCTGTCTCGGGGCTGCACCCGTCGAAGCGCGACATCGCCATGGTGTTCCAGTCCTACGCGCTCTACCCGAACATGACGGTCGCCGGGAACATCGCCTTCGGCATGGAGATCCGCGGCGTGCCGAAAGAAGAGCGCGAGAAGGCGATCCGCCAAGTCGCCGACATGCTGCAGATCGGTCACCTGCTCGACCGCAAGCCGAGCCAGCTCTCCGGAGGCCAACGCCAGCGCGTCGCGATGGGCCGCGCGCTGGTGCGCAATCCGCAGGTCTTCCTCTTTGACGAGCCGCTCTCGAACCTCGACGCAAAACTCCGCGTCGACATGCGCACCGAGATCAAACGCCTGCACAACCGCATGAAGACGACGATCGTCTACGTGACGCACGACCAGATCGAGGCAATGACGCTCGCCACGAAGATAGCCGTCTTGCGGGACGGCGTCCTGCAGCAGTTCGGATCGCCGGCCGAGATCTACAACAACCCCGCCAACATGTTCGTCGCCGATTTCATGGGATCGCCGGCGATGAACCTGTTGAACGCCCGCATTGAAAAGGCTGGCTCCGATGTTGCGGTCACGCTGGCGCGGCCAAACGCCGAGCCATTGAAGCTCGCCGTGCCGCACAACGGCGCCTTGTCGGCCTATGCCGGCAAGGAAGTCGTCTTCGGCATCCGTCCGGAGGCCCTGACCGACCCGGACGGCGCGGATCGCAATGCCAAGTTCGTCGCCGAGGGCGATTGCCTGATCGAAGTGGTCGAGCCGGCCGGCTCCGACACTTTTGCCGTCACCCGCCTCGGCGGCAAGGAGATCGTCGCCCGCCTCAGGGCCGACGCGCGCATCGCGCCGGGTCAGACGTCGCGGCTCGCCTTCAATCTCGACAAGGCGGTGTTCTTCGACCCGCAGAGCCAGATGCGGATCGCTTGAGCATGGCCATGCGTGCTGAGCCGGATATCGTCATCATCGGGTCGGGGATTGGCGGTGCGACCATCGCGGCGGGCCTCGCCCCGTCGGGGGCCGAGATCCTGATCCTCGAGGCGGGCGTTCACATCGAGGACCGTCCGGAAAACCGTGACCAGCGGGCGATCTTCCAGCGCGGCCATTTCCGGCCGAAGGAGACCTGGTACGAAGCGGGCGGCGTCGGCTTCAACCCCGGCAACTATTACAATGTCGGGGGCAACTCGAAATTCTACGGTGCGGTGCTGACACGCTATCGCCGTGAGGATTTCGAGGAGATGCAGCATCTCGACGGCGTTTCGCCGGCCTGGCCGTTTCCTTACGAAGAGCTGGAGCCCTGGTATTCCAAGGCGGAGGCGCTCTATCAGGTGCGCGGCACGCTTGGAGAGGACCCGACCGAGCCCGCGCACTCGCGCGACTATCCTCATGGTCCGGTGCCGGACGAACCGGCGATCGCCAAGGTTCGCAAGCGCCTGGCGGAGATCGGGCTCAATCCCTATTCGCTGCCGCTCGGCATTGACATCGACCGCTGGCTTGCCAAGGGCAAGACGCCCTGGGACGCGCACCCGAACAGCTTCGACGGCAAGATGGATGCGGAAACGGCGGCACTGACCGTGGCGCTCGAATATCCGAATGTCCGGCTGCAAACCGGTTCGCGCGTGACGCGGCTTGCGACCGCCTCGGACGGCAAGGCGATCGAGACTGTTCACTATGTCAAGGACGGCGAGGAGCGGAGCGTTTCGCCGAGGCTGGTCATCCTCTCTGCCGGGGCCGTGCAATCGGCAGTGCTGTTGTTGCGGTCGGCCGACGGCCGCAATCCCGCAGGGCTCGCGAATCGGTCCGACCAGGTCGGCCGCAATTTCATGAACCACAACTCGAGTGCGGTGATAGCGCTCAGCCCCTGGTACCGCAACGATTCCATCTACCAGAAGACCTTCGGCCTCAACGACTTTTATCTGTCGGACGGGGCGGGCGGGCCGCCGCTCGGCAACATCCAGCTTCTCGGCCGGGTGTCGGGCGCGATCCTGAAGGCGAACATGCCGACGGTGCCGGAATGGCTCCTCAATCAGGTCTCGGCTCGCGGCATAGACTTCTATGCCATGAGCGAGGACCTGCCGTCGCCGGATAGCCGGGTCATGGTCGACGGCGATCGCGTCGTGCTCCAGTGGGTGCGCACCAATTGGCAGGCCCATCTCGATCTCGTTGCCAAATTGAAGGCGGTGCTGCGAAAGGCCGGCTTTCCGGTCGTCCTTGCCCGCGCCTTCGATAAGCGCACACCGTCCCATCAATGCGGCACCGTCAGGATCGGCAAGGACCCGAACGGGTCGCCGCTCGATGTCTATTGCCGCGCCTTCGATCATCCGAACCTCTTCGTCGTCGATGCCGGCTTCCTGCCGACTTCGGCGGCGGTAAACCCGGCGCTGACCGTGGCGGCGCAGGCGCTCCGCGTCGCTGATCACATTGCTAAAGAGGATCTTCGGTCATGACGGAGAAAGCACGTCCCGTCGCGATCGTCACCGGCGGCCGCCGCGGCATCGGCCTCGGCATTGCCCGGGCGCTGGCGGCAGCAGGTTTCGACATCGCCATCACGGGCATCGGTGATGCCGACGGCGTGGCGCCGGTACTCGCAGAGCTCGGCACTTTTGGTGCCCGTGCGATCTTTCTCCAGGCGGATCTCGCGGACCTTGCCACCCACCAGGCAACCGTGGCCGCGGTAACCGAGGCGTTCGGCAAGATCGATTGCCTCGTCAACAATGCCGGAATCGCTTCCGTCGTGCGCGGCGATTTCCTCGATTTGAAATCGGAGAACTTCGACACCATCGTCGGCATCAACCTGCGCGGCACGGTTTTTTTCACCCAGGCAGTGCTGAAGGCGATGCTTCCGACGCAGGCGATAGCGCTCCGCTCGATCATCAACATCACCTCGGTCTCCGCGGCGATGACCTCGCCGGAGCGGCTCGACTACTGCATGAGCAAGGCGGGGCTTGCCGCTTTCAGCCAGGGCCTGGCGCTGAGACTGGCCGAGACCGGTATCTCGGTCTTCGAAGTTCGGCCGGGCATCATTCGCTCGGACATGACCGCGACCGTTTCCGGCAAATACGACACGCTGATTGCCGATGGGCTGGTGCCGATGCGGCGATGGGGAGAGCCCGACGATATCGGCAAGATCGTCGCCGGGCTCGCCGGCGGGCAATTCGGTTTCGCCACGGGCTCGGTCATCCAGGCCGATGGCGGCCTTTCGATCAGCCGTCTTTGAAGCAGCCGGGACGGGGAAATACCTCGCACGAAAGCCTAGCGGAGTTTGGTGCGCCGGTTATTTGGAACGATCCAAATCACAGGCGCTGGAGGAAAACAGCGAATGACATACGACTACATCATCACCGGTGCCGGTCCGGCGGGCTGCGTGCTCGCCAACCGATTGAGCGAGGACCCGACGGTCAAGGTGCTGCTGCTCGAAGCGGGCGGCGGCGACTGGAACCCGTTGTTCCACATGCCAGCCGGCTTCGCCAAGATGACCAAGGGGGTTGCGAGCTGGGGCTGGCACACGGTGCCGCAGAAGCACATGAAGGGCAGGGTACTGCGCTACACCCAGGCGAAGGTGATCGGCGGCGGCTCCTCGATCAATGCGCAGCTCTATACCCGCGGCAACGCCGCCGATTATGATCTCTGGGCGCGCGAAGACGGCTGCAGCGGTTGGGACTACCGAAGCGTGCTGCCCTATTTCAAGCGGGCCGAGGACAATCAGCGCTTTGCCGACGATTATCATTCCTATGGCGGGCCGCTCGGTGTCTCGATGCCGGTCTCGGCGCTGCCGATCTGCGACGCCTATATCCGCGCCGGCCAGGAACTAGGCATTCCCTACAACCACGACTTCAATGGCAAGCAGCAGGCGGGCGTCGGCTTCTATCAGCTAACCCAGCGCAACCGGCGTCGTTCCTCCGCGTCGCTTGCCTATCTCTCGCCAATCAAGGATCGCCGGAACCTGACGGTGCGCACCGGTGCCCGCGTCGCCCGCATCGTGATCGAGGGCCAGCGGGCGGTCGGCGTCGAAGTGGTGACGTCCAAGGGGAACGAAACCATCCGCGCCGACCACGAGGTGCTCGTCACGTCGGGCGCGATCGGATCGCCGAAACTGCTGCTGCAATCCGGTATCGGTCCTGCCGATCATCTGCGCGCGGTCGGCGTCGACGTTCGCCATGATCTGCCTGGCGTCGGCGGCAATCTGCAGGATCATCTTGATCTCTTCGTCATCTCCGAATGCACCGGCGACCACACCTATGACAATGTCGCCAAGCTGCACCGCACGCTCTGGGCGGGCCTGCAATATGTGCTTTTCCGCACCGGCCCCGTTGCCTCCTCGCTCTTCGAGACCGGCGGTTTCTGGTATGCCGATCCCGACGCGCGCTCACCGGACATCCAGTTCCATCTCGGTCTCGGCTCCGGCATCGAGGCCGGCGTCGCGCGCCTCAAGAACGCCGGCGTAACGCTTAATTCCGCCTATCTGCACCCCCGCTCGCGCGGCACTGTCCGGCTTTCCTCCGCTGACCCGGCCGCGGCTCCGCTCATTGATCCGAACTATTGGGAGGATCCGCACGACCGCAGGATGTCGCTCGAAGGGCTGCGGATCGCCCGCGAAATCATGCAGCAGGCCGCGCTGAAGCCCTATGTGCTTGCCGAACGTTTGCCGGGTAACAATATCGGGACGGAAGAGCAGCTCTTCGAATATGGTTGCGCCAATGCCAAGACCGATCACCATCCGGTCGGTACGTGCAAGATGGGTACGGACGAGATGGCGGTGGTCGATCTGGAGCTTAAGGTGCGCGGGCTCGACGGCTTGCGGGTCTGCGACAGTTCGGTGATGCCGCGCGTGCCGTCCTGCAACACCAACGGGCCGACGATCATGATGGGCGAGAAGGGGGCGGATATCATCCGCGGCCTGCCGGCGCTGCCGCCCGCGATCTTCCAGCACGAGCGCAACGACACCCGCGCGCGTGCCCGAGCCGACGTTCGTTAGAGGGACGCCAGATGATTCGACATTGCGTTTTCATCCGCTTCCGTCCAGAGGTGACGAATGCCGAGAGGGAGGCGATCCACGCCGAGATCGCTGCGCTGAGAGACCGCCTGCCGGGCTTTCTCGCCGTGCACATCGGTGTGAATGTCAGCCCGGAAACCGGCATGGACAAAGGGTACGGCGAGGGCTTCATCGCCGATTTCGCCGATGCCGCGGCGCGCGACGCCTATCTCGACGACGCAGAACATCAAAAGACCGGCGCAAAAATCGTTGCGGCGGCGCAAGGCGGCGTACAAGGTGTCTTCGTCTATGATCTCGAACTCCCGGACTGACTCCATGACATCGATCGAGCCGCGCTCCTTCCTGACCGCCCTCTTCGAAGCTGCCGTGCTGGCGGCCGATCCTGAAGCCGCCATTCGTGCCCACCTGCCCGAGAGGCCGAAGGGGCGTACGATCGTCGTCGGCGCCGGCAAGGCCGCAAGCCAGATGGCGGCCGCCTTCGAGCGGCTCTGGGACGCGCCGCTCACGGGTGCCGTCGTCGCCCGCCATGGACCGGTCGAAAAATGCGAGCGCATCAAGGTGCTGCAATCGGCGCATCCGGTGCCGGACGAGGCCGGGCTTGCCGCATCATCCGCGCTTCTCGAACTGGTCGAGGGACTGACGGCGGATGATCTCGTCGTGGCGCTGGTTTCCGGCGGCGGCTCGGCGCTGTTGCCGGCGCCACCAAACGGGCTGACACTCGAAGACGAGATCGCGGTCAACCGGGCGCTGCTCGCCTCCGGAGCGCCGATCTCGGCGATGAATGTTGTCCGAAAACACGTGTCGCGCATCAAGGGCGGCCGGCTCGCACTTGCCGCATCGCCCGCCCGCGTCGTCAGCCTCGTCGTTTCCGACGTGCCAGGCGACAATCCCGCCTTCGTCGCCTCCGGCCCGACGGTGCCGGATCGGTCGAGCCTCGAAGAGGCGCGCGAGATCGTCGCGCGTTACGCCATGGCGCTGCCCGAGCGTGTGATGGGGCATCTCGCGTCGGATGCCGCGCGGGCGCCCGGGCCCGACGACCCCGTTTTTGCTGGCAACGAAGTTCATGTGATCGCCTCGGCGAGCGTCTCGCTGGAGGCGGCAGCGGCGCAGGCGCGGGAACTCGGCATTGAGGCCGTAATCCTCTCGGATGCAATCGAGGGTGAAGCCCGCGACATCGGCCGCATGCATGCGGCGCTTGCGCGCGAGGTGGCGTTGCGAAATCGACCCTTCGCAAAGCCTGTCGTTCTGCTCTCCGGCGGCGAGACGACGGTGACGATTTCCGGCAACAGCTACGGCAAGGGCGGACGCAACAGCGAATTCCTGTTGTCGCTGGCGCTCGACATCGACGGTGTTACCGGCATCGATGCGCTTGCCGCCGACACCGATGGCATCGACGGCTCCGAGGAGAATGCCGGTGCCTTTGCCGACGGGGCGAGTGTCGCCCGGATGCGAGCAGCGGGCGTCGATCCTCGCGCACATCTCGCCCGCCATGATGCCTGGTCGGCCTTTGCGGCGAGCGATGACCTCTTCGTGCCCGGCCCGACCGGGACGAACGTCAACGATTTCAGGGCAATGCTGATACGGTGAGCCGCTTCGACAAAAGCGGATGGGCGCCACATTTGGGACGGCGCGTGAACGCCCCTCCCAACCCCTCCCACCTATGGGAGGGGTCTTATCTCCCGATAATCGGAACCGCTACTTCACCCGCTTTAGCGCGTCCGCGAGTGTCGACACGATCTCGCCGAAATGCTTCTTTTCGGCGATCAGCGGCGGCGAGAAGGCGATGATGTCGCCGGTGACGCGGATAAGCAGGCCCCTTTCGAAGCAATCGACGAAGACGTCATAGGCCCGTGCGCCGGGCGCGCCGTCGCGCGATTTGAGTTCGATGCCGGCGATGAGGCCGATGGTGCGGATGTCGATGACATGCGGCAGACCCTTCAGCGAATGCATCGCTTCGTGCCAGTCTTCCTGCAACTCGGCGGCGCGGGTCATCAGGCCCTCGTCGCGGTAGATGTCGAGCGTCGCGATGCCAGCGGCGCAGGCGGCTGGATGGCCGGAATAGGTGTAGCCGTGGAAAAGCTCGATCTGGCCCTCCGGCCCGTGCATCAACTCGTCGTGCACCTTGCGGCTCGCAAACACCGCGCCCATCGGGATGGCACCGTTGGTGAGGCCCTTGGCGGTGGTGACGAGATCCGGCGTAACGCCGAAATAGTCGGTCGCGAAGGCGGAGCCGAGGCGGCCGAAGCCGGTGATCACTTCGTCGAAGATCAGGAGAATGCCGTGCTTGTCGCAGATCGCGCGCAGCCGCTCGAGATAACCCTTCGGCGGGATCAGCACGCCGGTCGAGCCGGCGACCGGTTCGACGATGCAGGCGGCGATCGTTTCCGCGCCGTGCAGCGCCACCAGCCGTTCGAGATCGTCGGCGAGTTCCGCGCCATGTTCGGGTTGGCCCTTGACGAAGGCGTTCTTCGCCGGGTCATGGGTGTGGCGCAGATGGTCGGAGCCCGGGAGTTGCGGGAAGACGCGGCGGTTGTTGACGATGCCGCCGACGGAGATGCCGCCGAAGCCGACGCCGTGATAGCCGCGCTCGCGGCCGATGAGCCGGGTGCGCGTGCCCTGGCCGATCGAGCGCTGGTAGGCAAGCGCAATCTTCAGCGCCGTGTCGACCGATTCCGAGCCGGAGCCGGTGAAGAACACCCGGTCGAGCTTGGCGCCGGTCGGGCCGGGCGCGATTTCAGCGAGCCGCTCGGCGAAATCGAAGGCGATCGGGTGACCCATCTGGAAGGAGGGGGCGAAATCCATCACCGAGAGCTGGCGCTCGACCGCGGCGGCGATCTGGCGGCGGCCATGGCCGGCATTGACGCACCAGAGGCCGGCGGTGCCGTCGAGGATCGTCCGGCCGTCGACGCTGGTATAGTGCATGCCCTCGGCGCTCGCGAGCAGACGGGGTGCCGCCTTGAACTGGCGGTTGGCGGTGAAGGGCATCCAGTAGCTGTCGAGTACCGGGGCGTTGGGCTTGTTGTGGGCGTCCATGGCATCCTCCTGTCGAGTTCGCGATTGACGCCATGATTTCATTTGCCGAACAAGTCCTTTTCTTCGCTCAGCTAAGCCGTTGTATTTCATAGAAACTGTTTGCTAGAGTTTCGATATTCCGAACAACATCAACACGGAAGCTCAGATGAGTGTCGATATCGGCAACCGGCTCCGCCATGTGCGGCTGATGCACAATCTGTCCCAGCGCGAACTGGCCAAGAGAGCGGGCGTCACGAACTCCACCATTTCGCTGATCGAGTCGAATGCCTCGAACCCGTCGGTCGGCGCCTTGAAGCGCATTCTCGACGGCATTCCGATCGGGCTTGCGGAGTTCTTCTCCTTCGAACCGGAAAAGCCGCGCAAGGCCTTCTACGCGGCGGAGGAGTTGGTGGAGATCGGCAAAGGGCCGATCTCCTATCGCCAGATCGGTGACAATCTCTTCGGCCGCAGCCTGCAGATCCTGAAGGAGTGTTACCAGCCAGGGGCGGACACCGGCAAGGTGCCGCTGGTGCATGAGGGTGAGGAGGGCGGAATCGTGCTTTCCGGGCGCCTGGAGGTCACCGTCGATGACGAGCGGCGCATCCTCGGGCCGGGCGACGCCTACTATTTCGAAAGCCGCCGGCCACATCGCTTTCGCTGTATCGGGCCGGTGTCGTGCGAAGTGATCAGCGCCTGTACGCCGCCGACGTTTTGAGAAGGGGGCGCTGCGGTGAGAATGCCCCTCATCCGGCCTGCCGGCCACCTTCTCCCCGCAAGCGGGGCGAAGGGACTCGCGGCGGCTGGTCAGTTCCCTCTCCCCGCCTGTGCGGGGAGAGGGCTAGGGTGAGGGGCATTTGAGACGAGAAGCAGAGGCGCAGGAGCCTCTCAAGACAGCCGCGCGCAGGCGGCGGCGATGCGCTCCAGCGCTTCCTTGAGCTCCGCTTCCGAGGTCGCATAGGAGATGCGGAAGAAGGGCGAAAGGCCGAAGGCGGAGCCGGGAACGACGGCGACATGGGCGTAGTCGAGCAGATAGGCACAGAAGTCCGTATCGGTTTCGATCGTCTTGCCCGATGGCGTCACCTTGCCGAGCATGCCGGCGCAGCCAGAGAAAGTGTAGAAGGCACCTTCCGGAACACGGCAATCGAGACCTTCGATGCCGTTCAAGCCGCTGACCACGAGGTCTCGGCGGCGCTGAAAGCTCGCGGTGCGCTCCTTCAGGAACTCCTGCGGGCCGGTCAGCGCCGCAACAGAAGCCGCCTGGCTCACCGAGGAGGGGCAGGAGGTCGCCTGGCTCTGCACGACGGCCATTGCCTTGATAAGGTCGCGCGGTCCGCCGGCATAGCCGATCCGCCAGCCGGTCATCGCATAGGCCTTCGACACGCCGTTGACAGTGAGTGTACGGTCCTTTAGCCGAGGCTCGATCTGGGCCGGAGTGACAAAGCGGAAGCCGTCATAGACGATGTGCTCGTACATGTCGTCGACCAGCAGCCAGACGTGAGGATGCTTGAGCAGCACTTCGAGCAGCGGCCGGTAGTCGGCAGCGCTATAGGCGGCACCGGACGGGTTCGAGGGCGAGTTGAGCAACACCCAACGCGTCTTCGGCGTGATCGCCGCCTCGAGTTTTTCAGCGCTCAGGCGAAAACCCGACGATGCATCGCAGGCGATCAGCACCGGCTTGCCTTCGCAGATCTGGACGATGTCCGAATAGGAGGTCCAGTAGGGCGTCGGGATGATCACCTCGTCGCCGGGATCGATCGTCGCCATCATGGCGTTGAAGAGGATCTGCTTGGCGCCGGTCGCAACCGTTATCTCGTCCAGCTCGTAGGCGAGGCCGTTCTCGCGCTGGAACTTTTCGCGGATCGCCTTCTTCAATTCCGGCGTGCCGTCGAGTGCCGTATACTTCGTCTCGCCGCGCTGGATCGCGTCCCAGGCCGCTTGCTTGACGTGGTCCGGCGTGTCGAAGTCCGGCTCGCCGGCACCGAGGATGATTACCGGCTTGCCTTCGCGCTTCATGGCGTTGGCGCGGGCGCCGATCTTCAGGATTTCGGAAACGCCGATCGAGGCGATCCGCGAGGCGGGCAGAAAGCCCGCCTCCTTCACCGTTGGATTGATGGTCATGGCCGATCCCTATTCGATGCCCAATTATTCGATGTCGCGAATTAATCGATATCGAACGAGACGCCCTGCGCCAGCGGCAGAGCCTTCGAATAGTTCACCGTGTTGGTGGCCCGGCGCATATAGGCCTTCCAGGCGTCGGAGCCGGATTCACGGCCGCCGCCGGTTTCCTTCTCGCCGCCGAAAGCACCGCCGATTTCCGCACCGGAAGTGCCGATGTTGACGTTGGCGATGCCGCAATCCGAACCGTCGGCTGCGAGGAAGCGTTCCGATTCCTGCATGTCGCGGGTGAAGATCGACGACGAAAGGCCTGCTGCAACTGCGTTGTGATCGGACAGCGCGGCGTCGAAGTCGCTGTACTTCATGACATAGAGGATCGGCGCGAAGGTCTCTTCGAGAACCGGGCCGGCCTGCTTCGGCATTTCGACGAGTGCCGGCTTCACGTAGTAGCCGTTCTCATGGCCGAGTTCGACGCGTTCGCCGCCGGTGACGGCGCCGCCATGCGACTTGGCTTCAGTAATCGCCTTCTGCATGTTGTCGAAAGCGGCCTTGTCGACGAGCGGGCCGACGAGCGCGGTCGATTCCAGCGGGTTGCCGACGGAGACCGACGTGTAAGCCTTCTTCAGGCGAGGAACCAGCTGGTCGTAGACGCTTTCATGGACGAAGAGGCGGCGCAGCGTCGTGCAGCGCTGGCCGGCGGTGCCCATGGCGCCGAAGGCGATGGCGCGGAGCGCCATGTCGAGATCGGCCGACGGGCAGACGATGCCGGCATTATTGCCGCCGAGTTCGAGGATGGCGCGGGCAAAGCGCTTTGCAAGACGCGGGCCGACTTCGCGGCCCATGCGGGTCGATCCGGTCGCCGAAACGAGCGGCACCTTCGGATGATCGACGAGCACTTCGCCGATCGCGCGGTCGCCGATCAGCACCTGCGACAGGCCTTCCGGCGCATCGCCGAAGCGGGCGAGGGCGCGTTCAAGGATCGCCTGCGATGCAAGCGCGGTGAGCGGCGTCTTTTCCGACGGCTTCCAGACGACGGCGTTACCGCAGACAAGCGCCAGCGCTGCGTTCCAGGACCAGACGGCGACCGGGAAGTTGAAGGCGGAGATGATGCCGACGACGCCGAGCGGATGCCAGGTTTCCATCATGCGGTGGCCCGGGCGTTCGGTGGCGATGGTGAGGCCATAGAGCTGGCGGGAGAGACCGACGGCAAAATCGCAGATGTCGATCATTTCCTGCACTTCGCCCAGGCCTTCCGACGGGATCTTGCCGGCTTCGAGCGAGACCAGACGGCCGAGATCGGCCTTGAAGGCGCGCAGCTCCTCGCCGAGCAGGCGGACGAGCTCGCCGCGCTTCGGCGCCGGCACGAGCCGCCAGGCACGGAAGGCTTCGTTGGCCCGCTCGATCCGGGCAGCGGCCTCGGCGGCAGAAACGGTCTTGAGGCTGGCGATCTGTTCGCCGGTGACGGGGCTAAAGGACGGCATGTCGCCGCCGACATAGAGTTCGCGAGCGACGCCCATCTTGTCGAGGAGGGCGGCGGCCTCCTTGGCGACGTCGACTTTCTTCGTTGCAATGTTCATTTGATCTGACTCCCGTTTTGTCTCATTTATTGGTTACGCGGGATGCGGGCGGAAAACCGCTTCACACTTTTGCTCATCCCGCGGGCTTAACCGAAACGCACGCTGCCGAGTTTTCCCGGCGATGTAAGTGTTTTCAGGCCGCCGGCCATCCGTTTCAGTTTTTCCGGCGTGTAGAAATCGTAGAAGGCCTGGTTCCTCCGGCCGATCGCGTGCTCGGCACTGAAGCTGCCGCCAAATTGCTCCACGGCGACCGTGAAGACCCATTCGCGCAGGCGCTGTTCGAAGCTCGCCTCGGTCAGTAGCGGGCTATCCGTTGCCACGACAAGATTGAAGTGCACGCCGCCGTCGCCGATATGGCCGAAATCGCAAACAGTGACGCCTGGGAATTTCTCCCGCATCTCGACCTTCATATGGTCGCAGAAGGCCATGATATCACCTCGGCGGAACGAAAGATCGAAGGCGATCAACTTGCCGAGATGTTTTACGCCTTCGGGAAGCGCGTGGCGGAGCGCCCAGATCTCATGCGGGGGACCGACGAAGGCGTCTGCGAGCGGCGCCTCTTCCGATTCCCAGATTTCGGCGAGCACGCCTTCGAGAACGGCGTCGAGCGCCTGTTCGCCCTCGCGCGGCGCCCAGGTGCGGGAGATTTCCGCGAGGATCACATAGTCCGGGACATTGCCGCCCTGGAAGGGATTTTTCAGCGACGGCACATGAGCGAAGGTGGCTGCGATCGCGTTCTTCGACATGCCTTCGAAGGCCGAAAGGTAGGCGCCAAGCCGCTCTTCCATCGCGTTCAACAGCGGCAGCACATGGGCGCCGCTTGCAGGAACGAGGAAAGCCGTCGCCGTCTGTTTCGGCACCCGCTCGAGGTTCAGCACGCATTCAGTGACGATGCCGAAGGCGCCGGTGGTCCCGATGAAGATCTGCTTCCAGTCGACGCCGGTATTGTTCTTGCGGAGGTCGCAATCGAGGTCGAGAATCGTGCCGTCCTCGTCGGCGAGCACAACCTTCAGGCCCAGCGTGTTGCGACGCACGTCGCCGTATTTCAGGAAGCGCGAGCCGCCGGTGTTGGTCGCGATCATGCCACCGATGCGCGGATCGGCGCCGAGATCGATCGGGAAGAACAGGTCGTGTTCTTCCAGCCGCCGGTTGAGATCGGAGAGCCGAAAGCCGGCATCGACGCGCACCGAGCGGTTGTCGCTGTCGAGTTCGAACTGCCTCGTCAGCCGATCGAGACTGAGAACGGTCTCGCTGCCCGTATTGTCCGGCGTCGATCCCGACACGACGCCGGTATTGCCGGACTGCGGGATCAGCGCGAGGCCGTTGCGGACGCAATAGGCAAGCGCGGCCGAGACCTCCGCCGTTGTCGACGGGCGCAGCACGACGGCCGCACAGCCCTGGTCGTAGCGCGCGCCGGTCTCGTAGGCTTGCATGTCTTCCGGACGCGTGACGACGCCCTTGTCGCCAAGGATCTTCGTCAACGCGTCGATATGGTGCTCGTCAATCATCGTCAGCGTATCATTCCGCTGCCATCGCCGCCGAGAGCGCCTGAAGGCAGCTTTCAATCGATGCCTGTTCGATACCGGCATAGTGATCGAACTCGTTGAGCACGGCGACGCCGAGGTCGGCCTCGAAGCGCTTCTGGTTCGGGCTTGCCACGAATTCCTGCTGGGCGCCGTCGCCGAGGTTCGACTGGAAGATACCGGCGGCGCTGACCGGAAGGAAGTCCTCGTAGACGATCGGATCGAATTCAACGAGGCTGTCGGCGATCAGCGTATCGAGGTCGCGGCGTCCGGCGAGCTTCGTCCGCCGGCCCCTTTCAGTGAGAGAATAGCTGAAATAGCCAAGCCCCGCTTCACGGATCTCAGCCCAACTGTCGGGGAAGGCCTCGAAGGCCCGGGCAAGGGCTGCTTCGTATTGCATCGCGTTGGAGCCGTCGGCAGCGGGCCGCACGATCTTGCGCGATTCGTCGAGCAGCCGGTCGTAGAGGCTGCGCCCCTTGGGTGTTAGCGCGATGCCGCGCTGTTCGATCTCGCCGAAGCGGGCCGTGTGCGATCCGGCCTTCCAGCCGCCATCTGTGTCGCGGAAGCAGACGGCTTCTTCCAGAGCCTTGAACGATGTCTGGCGCAACAGGATCGCGCACTTGCGCGTCGGCGGGCCCTCGACGACGGCCTTCGGGGCAATGCCGTATTCGGGCATCAGCGCCTGAACCTTGTCGATGTCGAGCGTGCGCGGCGTCAGATGGTTGATGTGCGGTCCCTTGAAGGAAACGACGTCGGCGATCAGCCGGTGCGCGTCGTGCAGGCGCTCGTACATATCGGCACCGACATTGGCCCTGTCATGCCAGCGGAAGGTTTCGAGCACCTCGGCAACGAAACGCTCGGCATCGTCCTTGTCGAGCCCGCCGTCGCGCTCGGCCTTCTCGGTCAGTTCGATCGCGCCGGGGGTGAAGATCCGGCGCTCGCGCAGAATTGCTTCCGCCTCGGCACGCAAGGTCTCGTCGGCAACGAGGTCGAGCCTCAGCAGCGAAGTGAAGACGCGGAACGGATTACGCTTCAACGCGGCGTCGCCGACCGGCCGGAAGGCGGTCGAATGGACCGGCACGCCGGCGGTCGAAAGGTCGTAATAGCCGACCGGATACATGCCCATGACGGCGAAGACGCGGCGCATCATCGAGAGTTCTGCCGGCGTGCCAAGGCGAATCGCCCCGTGGCGCTCCTCCGAGATGCGGTCGAGCGAGTCGGTCGCCTCGAGGCGCCCCTTCAACGTCGCGTCCACCGCCAGCGTATCGGCATTGACCCTCGCCACCAGTTCCATGAGCGTGCCATAGGCCGGAACCTCTTCACGGTACATGAGCGACATGGCGGCAGAGAAAGCCGAGCGGATCTCGTCGGCAGATACGAAACTATTTTCTTTCACTGTGGCTCGCCTCGCGCTAAGGGTGAAGGACAAGGTCATTCTTATTTCTGATCATATCCGAACGACGCAGCCTTGGATCGCGCTGCTTCTGACTATGTTGATGCGAGGCTGGAATGAAGTTAAGCCGACGACTGGTTCCTGACGTGACGACGCTGCAGGCCTTCGAATGCGCCGCGCGCCACGGCAGCTTCACCCAGGCCGCGGCCGAGCTCAACCTTACGCAAAGCGCGGTCAGCCGACAGATCAAGGACCTCGAAACCCAGCTCGGCGTCCTGCTCTTCGAACGCGTGCGCCAGCGGGTCATCCTTTCCGACGCCGGGCAGAAGTTTCTGCCGGAGGTTCGGCGGCTGCTGCACCAGACCGAGGAGCTAATGGTGCGCGCCATGGCTTCGGCGCGTGCTGATTCAACTTTGTCCATCGCATCGCTGCCGACTTTCGGCAGCCGCTGGCTGGTGCCGCGCCTGCCCGATTTCCTGAAGCGTCATCCGGGCACCGTCATCAATATCGCCTCGCGCTCGGCACCGTTCGATTTCGACGAGCAGAATTTCGATCTGGCGATCCACTATGGCCAGCCGGTCTGGGCGCGCGCAACCTGCAGCTATCTTTGCAACGAAGTTATCGTTCCGGCCGCCAGTCCCTCACTCCTCAAGACCAATCCGGTCGAGGCGCCGGAGGATATTGGCGGCGGCCCACTGCTCCATCTCGCCACACGTCCCAAGCTCTGGGCGCAATGGTTCGAGATAAACGGGGTGGACGGACATGGCGCCTACCGCGGCAACCGGTTCGACCAGTTCTCGATGGTGATCGAGGCGGCAACCGCAGGTCTCGGTTTTGCCCTTTTGCCTCGCTATCTGATCGAACAGGAACTTGCCGCAGGCACGCTGCGGATCGTTCTCGACCGACCGATGCAGACCGAAAACAGCTACTATCTCGCCGTTCCGGAGGGCAAGCGTGAAAACCCAATCAGCCTCGCCTTCAGGGAATGGATCGTCGAACAGGTCGGTTGAGGTCGGTCCGTCGCGGACCGCCTGAAGCGGACCTTTGCCGGCGGCTCCGTGTCTTGTTCCGCCATGCCGCAACACGACCAGGAAGGGGCTGACTTGACAGGAACGTTCATCGAACCGGCGGGAGTCTGCGCGGTGGTCCGCTTTCTCCCGTTCCGGACTCGCCCAATTCGTCCGAACCTGCGCTCGCAATCCTTGCAAGCTGCTGACACTGTGGCTAAAAAATGCCACTTTCATGCATCACGCGGCCGTGAAATCCAACGCGCCGTCGGCTTTGCGATCTCCGATGCCCAAATCCCAGGCGGCGCCCGCTTCCGGCGCATTCCCGCTTTGAGGATGATGGCGGATGGGGGGACACATGACCGTGTCTAGAAACGCGCCGACGCCGCTTGGACCACCAGGGCCGCAATCGACCTGGCCGAACAACGAAAGCCGGGCCGATCAACCCCGGTTGGAATCAGAAACCGCAGCCATGCTCCTTCAGAACAAGCCGTCCCATTCGCCGCGCGACCCCGAAGCCAAACAAATCGATTATAACGATTCGATTCGCTCGACCTATTTCTCGATCGACGACCTTCGGCAATGCGGTGAAAATCTCGCCCTGAAGGGTGCTTCGTCGCTACCCGGTTTCTTTTCGTTCGATTTCCGCGCGCGCCATCGCGAAAATGAAAAGGAAATCCTCCGCGTCTATCGCGCGACGGCGGCCGACGTGGAGGCCGGCGCCTCGATCACGCCTGCAGCCGAGTGGCTGCTCGACAACCACCACGTCGTCGAGGAGGCGATCCAGGAAGTTCGGCGCGATTTTCCGCGCAGGTTCTACCGGCAGTTGCCGACGCTTTCGGTGTCGGGTGTCGTCATCCCGCGCACGATGGCGCTGGCCTGGCTCTATGTCGCCCACACCCACAGCATGGTTTCGCGGGAAAACATCACCGCGATGGTCGAGGGTTTCCAGCAGCATGAAACCTTCAAGATCGGCGAGTTGTGGGCGTTGCCATCGATCCTGCGTTTCGTGCTGATCGAGAACCTGCGCCGGATCGCCATCCGGGTCGAGCGCTCGCGCGGGATGCGGCAGAAGGCGAACGAGGTCGCCGACCAGATCGTGCGGCTGAACGATCCCGAAAGGTGCCGCACACTGCTCGCGGAGTCGGAGGCACTTTCGGCCGACAATACGTTCATCGCGCAGCTTCTCTATCGCATGCGCGATGGTTCCCAGACTTCGGGCGCGGTGATCGGCTGGATCGAGGAACGGCTCGAAAGGCGCGGCACCGACGTCGAGGAGGCGCTCGTCGCCGAACAGAACCGCCTGGGCTCCGGCAACGCGACGATGAGCAACATCATCCGTAGCCTGCGCGAGATCGACGACACGGATTGGGCCGTCTGGTTCGAGAGCGTAAGCAAGATCGATGCGACGCTTCGCGAAGGCTCCGACTATGCCTCGCTCGATTTCGGCTCGCGCAACAAGTACAGGGAAACGATCGAGAAACTGGCGCGCCGCTCCGGCCACAGCGAGCATGAAGTCACCCAGATCGCGATCGAGATGGTCGAGGAAGCAAGGGCGGCGGCGGCGGTCGAAGCGCCGTTGCAGGAACCGAACGTCGGCTCCTTCCTGGTCGGCACACAGTACAAGGACCTGGAGAACAGGATCGGCTATTCACCGTCGCCGCTCCAGCACATCATCCGTTTCGGCCGCAAGCTCGGCTGGTTCGCGATCGCCGGACCGAATATTCTCCTGACCATTCTCGCGATGGTCACGGTCTATGCCTTCGTCAGCCCGATGGAAATCCCAAACGGCGCCAAGCTGATCATGCTGCTGCTTTTCGCGCTGCCGGCCTCGGAAGGCGCGATGGGGCTTTTCAACACGCTGGTCACGCTGGTCGTCAAACCGTCGCGGCTCGTCGGCTACGAGTTCCTCAACGGCATCCCGCAGGATGCGCGCACGCTTGTCGTCGTCCCGTGCCTGATCGCCAAGCGCGACCATGTCGACGAACTGGTGCGCAATCTGGAGGTCCACTATCTCGCCAACCCGCGCGGCGAGATCTACTTCGCCCTGCTCAGCGACTGGGCCGACAGCAAGTTCGAGGAAACGCCCACCGACATGGACGTCCTCGAATATGCGAAGCGCGAAATCGCCGAGCTCTCGGCCCGATACGCTTATGACGGCAAGACGCGCTTCTTCCTGCTGCATCGCCGCCGGCTCTTCAACGAGGCCGAGGGTGTCTGGATGGGCTGGGAGCGCAAGCGCGGCAAGCTCCACGAGCTCAACCTTCTGCTCCGTGGCGACCGCGACACCTCGTTCCTGCAGGGGGCCAACATGGTTCCCGACGGCGTCCAATACGTGATGACGCTCGATTCCGACACGCGCCTGATGCGCGACGCGGTGACGAAGCTCGTCGGCAAGCTCTACCATCCAATCAACCGGCCGGTCGTGAACAAGAAGCAGGAAGTGCTTACCGGCTACAGCCTCCTGCAGCCGCGCGTGACGCCATCGCTCACCACGGGCAGCGAGGCTTCCGCCTTCCAGCGCATCTTCTCGATCCACCGCGGCATCGATCCCTATGTCTTCACGGTCTCCGACGTCTATCAGGACATCGTCAGCGAGGGCACCTTCACGGGCAAGGGTCTCTACCATGTCGATGCCTTCGAGGCGGCGCTGAAGAGCCGGATCGAAGAGAATGCCGTGCTCAGCCACGACCTGCTCGAAGGGTCCTATGCGCGCTGTGCGCTCGTCACCGACGTCGAGCTCGTCGAGGATTTCCCGACCCGCTACGAGGTGGAAATGTCGCGCCAGCATCGCTGGGCACGTGGCGACTGGCAGCTCTTGCCCTATATCTTCAATCCGTCGAACGGCCTGTCGATGCTCGGCCGCTGGAAGATGTACGACAACCTGCGCCGGTCGCTCATCCCGGTCGCCTGGCTCGTCGCGTCGGTCATGGGCTGGTACTACATGGAGCCGACCGAGGCGCTGATCTGGCAGCTCGTGCTGATCTTCAGCCTGTTCGTCGCGCCGACCCTGTCGCTGATCAACGGGATCATGCCGCGCCGCAACGATATCGTCGCAAGGGCGCATCTGCATACGGTGCTCTCGGATATCCGCGCCGCCAATGCCCAGGTGGCGCTCCGCATCGTCTTCATCGCCCACAATGCCGCGATGATGGCGGATGCGATCGTTCGTTCGCTCTACCGAACCTTTGTCAGCCGCAAGCTGATGCTCGAGTGGCGCACCGCCGCGCAGGTTCAGAGCGCCGGCCACGGCTCGATCGGCGATTATTTCGGCGCGATGTGGACGGCGCCGGCTCTCTCGGTCATTTCATTGGCGCTTGCCGCGGTGTCCGATACCGGACTGCCCTACATCGGCATCCCCTTCGCGCTCATTTGGGCGGCTTCGCCCCTGGTTGCGTGGTTTGTCAGCCAATCGGCCGAAACCGAGGACCAACTGGTCGTGTCGGATGAAGCGATCGACGAGATGCGCAAGATCGCCCGGCGTACCTGGCGCTACTTCGAAACTTTCGTGACCGCCGAGCAGAACTTCCTGCCGCCGGACAATTTCCAGGAAACGCCGCAACCGGTGCTCGCGGAGCGTACGTCGCCCACCAATATCGGCGTCTATCTGCTGTCGGTGATGTCCGCGCGCGATTTCGGCTGGATCGGTTTCGAAGACACGATCACGCGGCTCGAGCAGACGATCGCGACGATCGACCGCATGCCGAAGTATCGGGGCCATCTCTTCAACTGGTATCGGACGCGATCGCTTGAAACGATGGAGCCGCGCTACGTCTCGTCCGTCGACAGCGGCAACCTCGCCGGGCATCTGATCGCGGTTTCGTCCATGTGCCGGGAATGGGCCGAGGCACCCTCCGCCCATGTCCAGGGCAGTCTCGATGGCATCGGCGACGTCGCCGCCATTCTCTCGGAAGTGCTCAACGAACTGCCCGATGATCGCAAGACCGTGCGGCCGTTGCGTCACCTGATCGAAGAGCGCATCGCCGGCTTCCGGAACGCGCTTGCCGCCGTCAAGCGCGAGCGTGAATTCGCATCGATCCGCGTGATCAACCTGGCCGTGCTTGCGCGCGACATGCACAAGCTTGCGGCCAACCTCGATCACGAGGTACGCACTGCCCAGAGCGCCGAGGTGGCGAAATGGGCGGGTTCGCTCGTCTCCACCTGCGAGGCGCATATTGCCGACGGCGTCTTCGACCTCGGCGCGATCGAGGCACTGCGCCAGCGTCTCATGGTGCTCAAGGAGCGCGCGCGCGACATCGCCTTCTCGATGGATTTCGGCTTCCTGTTCCGGCCGGAGCGGCGGTTGCTGTCCATCGGCTACCGCGTCAACGCCAACGAGCTCGACGAGGCCTGCTACGATCTGCTGGCCTCCGAAGCGCGGCTGACGAGCCTTTTTGCGATCGCCAAGGGCGACCTGCCGACGGAGCACTGGTACAAGCTCGGGCGTCCGATCGTACCGGTCGGCGCGCGCGGCGCGCTCGTCTCCTGGTCCGGCTCGATGTTCGAATATCTGATGCCGCCGCTGGTCATGCAGGAGCGCCAGGGTGGCATTCTCAACCAGACGAGCAATCTGGTGGTGCAGGAGCAGATCAACCACGGCCGGCGCCTCGGGACCCCGTGGGGCATCTCGGAAGCCGCCTTCAACGCGCGCGATCACGAGCTGACCTATCAGTATACGAACTTCGGCGTGCCGACGCTCGGCCTGAAGCGCGGCCTTGGCCAGAATGCGGTGATTGCGCCCTACGCGTCGATCCTCGCCTGCATGTACGATCCGAAGTCTGCGCTCGCCAATCTGACGCGGTTGAGGGAGGTCGGTGCTCTCGGCGCCTACGGCTTCCATGACGCCGTCGATTTCACGCCGACGCGTGTTCCCGAAGGGCAGAAATGCGCCGTGGTGCGCAACTACTACGCGCACCATCATGGCATGTCGGTTGCGGCGGTCGCGAACGTCGTGTTCAACGGGCGCCTGCGCGAGTGGTTCCACGCCGATCCCGTGATCGAAGCGGCCGAGCTGCTGCTGCAGGAGAAGGCGCCGCGCGACATTCCGGTGATGAACGCCAAACGCGAGCCGGAATCGCTCGGCAAGGGCCAGGCCGATCTCCTCAGACCGGAAGTCCGCGTCATCGAGGATCCCCTGACGCAGGACCGCGAAACGGTGTTCCTGTCGAACGGGCACTATTCGATCATGCTGACCGCGACCGGCGCCGGTTATGCGCGCTGGAACGGCCAGTCGGTCACGCGGTGGAAGCCTGACCCGGTCGAAGACCGGACCGGGACGTTCATCTTCCTGCGCGACACCGTCAGTGGCGACTGGTGGTCGGCCACAGCCGAGCCGCGGCGCGCGGCCGGCGAAAAGACCATGACCCGTTTCGGCGACGACAAGGCGGAATTCGTCAAGATCGTCGGTGATCTCACAAGCGAGGTCGAATGCATCGTCGCGACCGAGCACGATGCGGAGGGCCGCCGGGTCATCCTGGTCAATACGGGCACGGAGGACCGCTTCATCGAAGTCACGTCCTATGCGGAGCCGGTCGTTGCGACGGACGATGCCGACAGCGCGCATCTCGCCTTCTCCAAGATGTTCCTGCGTACCGAGATCAGCCGCCAGGGCGACGTCATCCGTGTCTCGCGCAACAAGCGCAGCCCCGGTGATGCCGACATGGAAATCGCGCACCTCATCACGGACAATGCCGGCAGCGACCGCCATACCCAGGCGGAAACCGACCGCCGCCGCTTCATCGGCCAGGGGCGTACGCTTTCGGAAGCTGCTGCTTTCGACCCAGGTGTCACGCTTTCGGGAACCGACGGCTTCACGCTCGATCCGGTAATGTCGCTTCGCCGCGTCGTGCGCGTTCCGGCGGGCAAAAAGGTGAGCGTCATCTTCTGGACGATCGCCGCACCGAACCGCGAGACCGTCGACCGGGCGATCGATCGCTACCGGCACCCGGAAACCTTCAATCACGAACTGATCCATGCCTGGACGCGCAGCCAGGTGCAGATGCGCCATGTCGGGGTGACGTCGCAGGAGGCGGCGAGCTTCCAGATGCTCGGCCGTTACCTTGTCTATCCCGACATGCACCTTCGTGCCGATACGGCGACGGTCAAGTCGGGGCTCGCCTCGCAGGCGACGCTGTGGCCGCTGGCGATCTCGGGCGATTATCCGATCTTCTGCCTGAGGATCAACGACGACGGCGATCTCGGCATTGCGCGCGAGGCGCTGCGTGCGCAGGAATACCTGAGAGCCCGCGGCATTACCGCGGATCTTGTCGTCATCAACGAGCGGGCGTCCTCCTATGCCCAGGATCTCCAGCACACGCTCGATTCGATGTGCGAAAACCTGCGGCTGCGCGGCCTTTCCGATGGTCCGCGGCAGCACATTTTCGCGGTGCGTCGCGATTTGATGGAGCCTGAGACCTGGTCGACGCTGCTTTCGGCGTCGCGCGCCGTCTTCCACGCCCGCAACGGCACGATCTCCGACCAGATCGCGCGCGCCACGGCGCTTTACGCGAAGCCTGCCGCGAAAATCACCGAGAGCACCCAGATGCTGCTGCCGGTAATCCAGGAGGCGGGCGAGGCCACTGCAGCCGAAATCAGCGGCGACGGCCTGGAATTCTGGAACGGCTTTGGCGGCTTCGCAGACGACGGCCGTGAATATGTCGTTCGGCTGCGCGGTGGCGAAGCGACACCGCATCCGTGGATCAACGTCATTTCCAACGAGCACTTCGGCTTCCATGTTTCTGCCGAGGGCTCGGCGTTCTCCTGGAGCCGCAATTCGCGCGACTACCAGCTGACGCCGTGGACCAACGATGCGGTCGTCAATCGGCCGGGCGAGGCGATCTTCGTTCGCGACATGGCGAGCGGGTCGGTGCTGACGCCCTATGCCGCGCTTTCGCGGCGCAAGTCGGTCGTGTTCGAGGCCCGTCACGGGCTTGGCTATTCGAGCTTTGCAAGCACCCAGGACGAGCTCGAAATCGAGGCGGTCCACACCGTGCACAGGACCTTGCCGGTGAGACTCGTGCGGCTCTCGATTCGCAACCGCGGTGCCTCCGCGCGGCAATTGCGGATCTACGGCTATGCCGAATGGGTCCTCGGCAACAATCGCGGCCGGATGGCTCCGTTCGTCCTGCCCGAATGGCATGAGGACGCTCAGGCGCTTGTTGCGACCAATCCGTACAGTCTCGACTATGCCGGCCGTTCGGCGTTTCTCGCGATCGACGCGCAGGTCGCCTCCTACACGGCGAGCCGGCGGGAGTTCCTGGGACAGGCCGGCGGAATTCTGGCGCCGCAGGCGGTTATCGCCGGTGCTGCATTGACCGGTGTCACGGAGACCGATGGCGATGCCTGCGCGGCCCTTTCGTCCGATCTCTTCATCGAACCGGGGGCGGAACGGCAGATCACCTTCTTCCTCGGCGACGCCGACAGCGGCGACCAGGTGCAGTCGATTCTTGCCGAATTGCGGGGAACCGCCTTCGACACGATGCTCGCGGCGGCGAAGGCATTCTGGAGCGAATTCACCGGCGTCGTGAAGGTTGAAACGCCTGACAGGGCCTTCAACCACATGGTCAACCATTGGCTGCCGTACCAGAGCCTCGGCTGCCGCATCATGGCGCGCTCCGCCTTCTACCAGGCAAGTGGCGCCTACGGTTTCCGCGACCAATTGCAGGATACGCTTGCCTTCCTCATGCATCGGCCGGAGCTTGCACGCGCGCAGATCCTCAATGCGGCCGCCCGGCAGTTCGTCGAGGGTGACGTGCAGCACTGGTGGCTGCCCGGCACCGGTGCTGGCGTCCGCACGATGATTTCCGACGATGTCGTCTGGCTCGCCCACGCGGTCGCGCATTATTGCGCGGTTACCGGCGCCACGGACATCCTCGGCGAGAAGGTGCCGTTCATTGTCGGGCCTGCCCTCGAAGAGGGGCAGCACGACAGCTTCTTCCCGCCCGAGGGCGCGGACGAGACGGCCGATATCTACGAGCACTGCGCCCGCGCGCTCGATCTCGCGATCAAGCGGACCGGCGCGAACGGTCTGCCGCTCATTCTCGGCGGGGACTGGAACGACGGCATGAACCGCGTCGGTATTGCCGGGGAGGGCACGAGCGTCTGGCTTGGCTGGTTCCTGGCCGGTGCGCTGCGTGCCTTCCTGCCTTATGCCCGCAAGCGGAAGGATGAGCCGCGCGCCAAGCTTTGGCAGTCGCATCTCGAGATGCTGAAAGCCGCGCTCGAGGGCGCAGGTTGGGACGGCGATTACTATCGCCGCGGCTACTACGACGACGGCACGCCGCTCGGATCCGCCGAAAACGTCGAGTGCCGAATCGATTCCATCGCCCAGTCATGGAGTGCGCTATCCGGCGAGGGCGAGGCAGAACGCTCCAGGCACGCCATGGACGCGGTGATGGCGGAACTCGTTGATCCGGAGAAACGGATCGTGCGACTCTTCACGCCGCCGCTCGAAAAGACGCAGCAGGACCCGGGCTACATCAAGGCCTACCCGCCGGGCGTGCGCGAAAACGGCGGCCAGTATACGCATGCGGCCACTTGGGTCGTGCTCGCCTTTGCCGCTCAGGGGCGGGCGGAAGAGGCGTGGCGAACCTTCCAGATGCTCAACCCCGTATCGCATGCGCTGAGCCGCGACGATGCCGAGCACTACAGGGTCGAACCCTATGTCGTCGCCGCCGATGTCTATGGCGAGGGCGAACTCGCGGGGCGCGGCGGCTGGACCTGGTATACCGGCTCGGCCGGCTGGCTCTATCGCGCGGGCGTCGAGGGCATACTCGGCATTCGCCTGAAGGGTAAGAAGCTGGTGATTCGGCCCGTGCTGCCGGCGGACTGGGCGGGCTATTCCGCCGAGGTCCGGGTAAATGGCGCGACGCATCGGATTTCCGTGGGTCGCGATTCAAAAACCGGTGAACCGATCGTCAGCGTAAATAATAGTGTCACAAAAAACGCGCATGAAGGCATTTTGCTGTAACCGCCGGAATTGAGCATGGGAGGAAGCCGGCTTTGTACCAGACGGGCAAGGCCGGTTTTCGTTTGCCGCTCAGTTTCAGCCGCGACCCCTACAGCGCCGCGCGTCTTTTCGGACGCGCAAAGGACGCTGTAGCATTTCGAATTGCTGAATGTTTTATCCTTAAATCGGCTACGATCTAAGGAAACATGCAGTGTTCGGGATCGCGCTTCATCGACGGTGCCGAAAGCCTCTCGGAGATCGCCGGAGCGCGTTTTCGGCATCCTGTTTCAACAGGGGTGGGGCGGGGCGCCAAATCCCGGATACCAGACCGCATGCTGCAAACGACATTTGGCAAGGACCCGATCAAGGCCGCCGGCTCGGATTACGACGATCCCGGCTCCAACCAGTCCAAGATCAGCGTTCCTCGTCCTGTGCCGATTACCAACCGCGATACACGCCTTGACGTCTTTCGCGCGCTCTGCCTGCTGACGATCTTCATCAATCACGTCCCAGGCCAATATCTCGAATATCTGACCCACAAGAACATCGGCTTCTCGGACTCTGCCGAGGCCTTCGTGCTGATCTCCGGCCTGGCGGTGGGTGCTGCCTATGGCGGAAAATTCGTCGCCGGCGCAAGGCTCGCCCTGACCTTGAAGATGTGGCGGCGTGCGCTGACGCTCTATGTCGCGCATATCATGACGAGCGTCGTGACGCTGGCGATTTTCGCCGGCGGCGCGCTCTATTTCGGCCGCCAGGACCTGATCGGCGAAATCAACATCCGGCCGATCGTCGAGCAGGCGGAGCAGGGCATCGTCGCGATGGTGCTGCTTGGCCATCAGCTCGGCTACAACAATATCCTGTCGCTCTACGCGGCGCTGTTCCTGATGCTGCCGGGCATCCTGTGGCTGAACGCTGTGGGCCGTTGGCTGGTCCTCGCGCTATCGGCGGCGCTATGGCTCGCCGCCGGCTGGTTCAAGCTGGTGCCGTCCAACTTCCTCGACGAAGGCTACTGGTTCCTCAATCCCTGGTCCTGGCAGTTCCTTTTCGTCATCGGCATTCTTGCGATGAGCCATGTGCGGGCCGGCGGACGCCTGCCGCGGCACTGGTTGTTGATCGGGGTTTCCGCCGCCTATCTCACCGTCTCCGCCTTCTGGGTCCTGTTCTCCTGGTGGAACATCGACTTCTCCTTCGGGCTGCCGGCGGTGCTGACCGGCTTCGACAAGACCTTCCTGTCGCTGACGCGGCTCCTGCATGTGCTGGCGCTCGCCTATCTGCTGGCGATCATCCCTGGTATCAGCCGGTTGACCAGGCTGGAGAACAACCATCCGCTGGTGATGATCGGGCGCCACTCTCTCGCAGTCTTCATCTTCGGGACAATCCTTGCGATGGCGGGTCAGGTGCTTCTCTTCGTCACCGGCCGCGACCCGATCATCGGTTCGCTCTTCGTCATCGCCGGCATCGCCCTGCACTTCGTCTATGCCTACTACCTCGACTGGCTGAAGGATGTGGCGGTCGCGAAGCCGCTTAGGGCTGTGTGAGCAAGAATCGCCCTCACCCTAGCCCTCTCCCCACCCGCGGGGAGAAGGGACGAAGGCGGCGTGGCTTGTCCCTTCGCCCCGCTTGCGGGGAGAAGGTGCCGGCAGGCGGATGAGGGGCGAATGAGCCGGAAACCGAGCACGACTTAGCTGCCGAACGCCGACGGGGTGACCGGCCGCACCAGCGCCGGGCGTAGGAGCGAGTTTACCCAACGTGTGGGCGTACAAAAGCGTGTGTTGAAAATGAAAAATGCCCCGGAACTCCCGGGGCATCTCGTTTCCATGGCGCGGTGGCAGAGGGATCAAGCCGCCGTGAGGCTCTTGCGGACGTCCTCGTCCGTGAGGATCCCGCTGGCGCGCAGCAGCGCGGCGAAGCGGCCGTTGCTTTGGCTGAGTTCGGCGAAGCCGCCCATTTCGACGATCCGGCCCTGATCCATGAAGATTACCAGATCGGCCTCGCGCACCGTCGACAGGCGGTGGGCGATGATGAAGGTCGTGCGGTCCTTGCGCAGCGCATCGATCGCGTCCTTCACACGCGCCTCGGTCTCGACGTCGAGCGCGCTCGTCGCCTCGTCCAGCACGAGGATCGGCGCGTTCTTGAGGATCGCCCGGGCGATCGCGACACGCTGGCGTTCGCCGCCCGAGAGGCGGTTGCCGCGCTCGCCGACGAGCGTGTCGTAGCCGTTGAGGCGGCCCTCGATGAAGTCGCATGCGGCGGCGGCTTCGGCGGCGGCCATCACCTCGTCGAGCGAGGCGTCCTCGCGGCCGAGGCGGATGTTGTCGCCGATCGAGCGGTTCATGAGACCCGCATCCTGGAAGACGGTCGCGATCGACCGGCGCAGCGACTTGCGGGTGACGGCCGAGACATCAACGCCGTCGATCAGGATCTGGCCGTGCTTCGGATCATGGACCCGCTGCAGAAGGTTGACGAGCGTCGTCTTACCGGCGCCGGTCGGGCCGACGATGGCCACCGTCTGCCCAGCCTTCGCCGTGAAGGAGACATTGCGCAGGCCCTGGCCGGAGTTCCCGAAGTCGAAGGAGACGTCGCGGAATTCGACCTCGCCGACGACGCCCGTCAGTTCCTTGGCGCCGGCCGGCTCCTCGCGTTCGCGCACCGAGTCCTCGAGCTGGTAGAAGTCCTCGAGCTTGGCGCGCGCCTCGAAGATCTGGGTGGCGAATGCCTTCATCTGGTCGAGACGGCCGATCAGCAGGTTGGCAAAGCCGATGAAGGCGACCACTTCGCCGACGCCGAGCTCGCCGCGCTGCACGAGAATGGTGCCGATGACGAGGACCGCCATCATCGAGATGGTCGAGGCCATGCGGTTAAGCGCGCTTGCCAGTGCCCACCAATCGAGCACCGGGTACTGGGCCGACAGGAGACGATCCGCGAACTTCTTCAGCTCGCGCGTTTCGGCCTCGATGCGGTTGTAGCTGTGCACCACGGAAACGTTGCTGATCGCGTCGGAGACGTGGGAGAAGACCGTATGGTAATGGTTCTCGACCGAGGCCTGACCGTCCTTCGTCCGGTTCATCACGACCTTGCTGATGGCGACATAGGTCGCGCCGAGAACGACGAGGACGAGCGACAGGCGGAGGTCCATGGCGAAGGCGGTCGGCACCAGCAGGATGAGCGCCACGGCGGTCGACAGATGCTGCCGCATGCATTCGAGCCAGAGGCCGAAGAGGGTTTCGCAGGCGCGCAGCAGCGTGTGCAGCGCGTTAGAGGTGCCGCGCTGGCTGTGCCAGGAGAGCGGCATGGAGACGATCCGCCCGAAGGCTTCAGTCAGCAGCGTTGCGCGACGACCGTGCGCGAGCCGATCGGCCCCACGGGAGACCAGCACGAAGGCGATCGTGTTGAAAAGGCCGAAGCCCGCCCACAGGAAGAGCATCGGTGCGACGTCCTTTTGCGACGAAATCGCGTCGATGATGCGGCCGAAGAGCACCGGCTCGGCAATCGTGATGACGGCGAGAACGATGTTGGCGATGACGATCGCCCCGACGCGAAATTTGTGAACGGCAAGATACTGAAGGGCTCTTGCATACACCTGGAACAAAGACACTGTCTCACCCCTTTTGGGCATCGGATGTTGCGCCGCAGCAATGTTTCGATGCGGCAGTGCATTGCGCCTCTGACAGTCCCCGGGGTGGCGGAAATTCCCACCGTGCCGGCCGTCAAAGCCCTATTGGGCGGCCCTGTGAAATCCCTGCCGAAAACGTGGAGGCTAAACGCTGCCGACTGCGGGAAGATCCGTTGCCAAGGGAGGATTGGCGGGATAATCCATAGTCCGCTATCTTTGTGCCTCCACTCCGATATTTTGCAGGTTTCGTGCAAGACCGGGCGTGATAAGAAGAATTATCGCGGTTGCAACATGAATGGCTTCTGAACGGCGCGTTCATGTGAGGTTCTCAAGCGCTGCGCCCGCCGCATTCTCGACCTGAAGGTGTTCCATGAATATCACGTTGCTCGTACAGTTTCTGGCGCTCCTGGAGGAGATGAAGACGCGCGAGGAGATTCTGCCCGAGTTCGAACGGCTGCTCGATCGTTGCGGTTTCGACTTTTACGGTATCGTGCGCCAACCGAAGCCCAACGAGAACCCGCTGAGGCTGCTGCTTGCCGGCCGTTGGCCGGACGGGTGGCCGCAAATCTACATCCGCAAGAAATATGTCGTCATCGATCCGACGATCCGTTATCTCGGCCATGCCCAGCGTGGCTTTCGCTGGCGCGACACGCTCGCCGCCTTCCGCTCGGACCCGCATCGCAAGCGCATGGAAAGCATGATGGTCGAGGCGCGCAATCACGGCCTGTTCGACGGTTATATTTTCCCGGTGCACGGCCGGCGCGGGCTGATGGGCAACCTCACGGTCGGCGGTCGGGTGGTCGACTTGAGCCCCGTCGAATTGAGCCTTTTCGACGCCATCGCCAAGAGGCTCTTCTGGAAGCTATTGGAACTCACCGATCCGGAGATCATGGCCGAGCTTATCTCGCGCGTCGAAGTCCAGATGACGCGGCGCGAAATGGAGGCGCTGAACTATCTTGCCGACGGCATGACATCGAACGACATCGGCAAGGTCCTCGACATATCGAGCCACACGGTCGACTGGTACATGAATGGCATTCAGGAAAAGCTGAAGGCGAAGAACCGCCACCACGTCGTCGCCATCGCCTTCCGTCTGGGGCTGATTTCCTGAACGGATTCTGTTAGGCGCGATCGTTTCCAAAGGCTCAGAGCGTGATGCGGGAGGAAAACCGCACGCGCTTTTCTCATCCTGCGCCATGTCGCATCTGAAATTGCACTTCCTCAAGTGACTCGCTAAAACTTTATTTCGCGGGTGCAGCATTCCCGCGTTTTCAAGTCTTGAGGAGTCCGACTTGCCTATCTCTAAGATCCTTGTTGCCAACCGTTCCGAAATTGCCATCCGCGTGTTCCGCGCGGCCAACGAACTGGGACTGAAAACGGTCGCGATATGGGCTGAGGAGGACAAACTGGCGCTGCACCGCTTCAAGGCGGACGAGAGCTATCAGGTCGGGCGCGGCCCGCACCTTGCCCGCGATCTCGGGCCGATCGAGAGCTATCTGTCGATCGACGAGGTGATCCGCGTCGCCAGGCTTTCCGGTGCCGACGCCATCCATCCGGGCTACGGCCTGCTTTCTGAAAACCCGGAGTTTGCGGAAGCCTGCGCCGCCAACGGCATCACCTTCATCGGCCCGAAGCCGGAGACGATGCGCCAGCTCGGCAACAAGGTGGCGGCGCGCAACCTGGCGATTTCGATCGGCGTACCGGTCGTGCCGGCGACCGAGCCGCTGCCGGAGGATCCCGACGAGATCAAGCGGCTAGCCGCCGAGATCGGCTATCCGGTGATGCTGAAGGCCTCCTGGGGCGGCGGCGGCCGCGGCATGCGGGCGATCCGCGACCCGAAAGACCTGATCCGCGAGGTGACGGAGGCGAAGCGTGAGGCGAAGGCCGCCTTCGGCAAGGACGAGGTCTATCTCGAAAAGCTCGTCGAGCGCGCCCGCCACGTCGAAAGCCAGGTCCTCGGCGACACGCACGGCAACGTCGTGCATCTCTTCGAGCGCGACTGCTCGATTCAGCGGCGCAACCAGAAGGTTGTCGAGCGCGCCCCCGCCCCCTACTTGACCGACGCGCAGCGCCAGGAACTCGCCGATTATTCGCTGAAGATCGCCGAGGCGACCAACTATATCGGCGCCGGCACCGTCGAGTATCTGATGGATGCCGACACCGGGAAGTTCTACTTCATCGAAGTCAACCCGCGCATCCAAGTCGAGCACACGGTGACCGAGGTCGTCACCGGCATCGACATCGTCAAGGCGCAGATCCACATCCTCGACGGCTTCGCCATCGGCACGCCGGAATCGGGCGTGCCGCGCCAAGAGGACATCCGCCTCAACGGCCATGCGCTGCAGTGCCGCATCACCACCGAAGATCCGGAGCAGAACTTTATCCCCGACTACGGCCGCATCACCGCCTATCGCGGCGCCACCGGTTTTGGCATCCGGCTTGACGGCGGCACCGCCTATTCCGGTGCGGTGATCACGCGCTACTACGATCCGCTGCTGGAAAAAGTGACGGCCTGGGCGCCGAACCCGGACGAGGCGATCCACCGCATGATCCGGGCGCTCCGCGAATTCCGCATCCGCGGCGTGGCGACCAACCTCACCTTCCTGGAAGCGATCATCAGCCATCCGAGCTTCCAGGACAACAGCTACACCACCCGCTTCATCGACACGACGCCGGAACTGTTCCAGCAGGTCAAGCGCCAGGACCGTGCCACCAAGCTTTTGACCTACCTCGCCGACGTCACGGTGAATGGCCATCCGGAGGCCAAGGGCCGGCCGAAGCCCAATGATGACATTGCCGCTCCCGTAGTGCCGTTCATCGGCGGCGAGGTGCAGCCGGGCACCAAGCAACGGCTCGATCAGCTCGGGCCGAAGAAGTTCGCCGAATGGGTCAAGGCGCAGCCTCAGGTGCTGCTGACCGACACGACGATGCGCGACGGCCATCAGTCGCTGCTCGCCACGCGCATGCGTACCTATGATATTGCCCGCATCGCCGGCACCTATGCCCGGGCGCTGCCGAACCTCTTCTCGCTCGAATGCTGGGGCGGCGCGACTTTCGATGTGTCGATGCGCTTCCTCACGGAGGACCCGTGGGAGCGCCTGGCGATGGTGCGCGAGGGCGCGCCGAACCTGCTCCTGCAGATGCTTCTGCGCGGCGCCAACGGCGTCGGCTACAAGAACTATCCGGACAACGTCGTCAAATACTTCGTCGCGCAGGCGGCGAAGGGAGGCATCGACGTCTTCCGCGTCTTCGACTGCCTGAACTGGGTGGAGAACATGCGCGTCGCAATGGAGGCGGTCGCCGCAGAGAACAAGATCTGCGAGGCGGCGATCTGCTATACCGGCGACATTCTGAATTCCGCCCGGCCGAAATATGATCTGAAGTACTACACGGCGCTTGCAGCCGAACTGGAGAAGGCCGGAGCCCACATCATCGCGGTCAAGGACATGGCGGGCCTTCTGAAGCCGGCCGCGGCCCGCGTGCTGTTCAAGGCGCTGAAGGAAGCGACCGACCTGCCGATCCATTTCCACACGCACGACACCTCCGGTATCGCCGCCGCGACCGTGCTCGCCGCGGTCGAATCGGGTGTCGACATCGTCGACGCGGCGATGGATGCACTTTCCGGCAACACCTCGCAGCCCTGCCTCGGCTCGATCGTCGAGGCGCTATCGGGGTCGGAGCGCGACCCGGGTCTTAATCCGGAATGGATCCGCCGCATCTCGTTCTACTGGGAGGCCGTGCGCCATCAATACGCGGCCTTCGAGAGCGACCTCAAGGGACCGGTCTCGGAAGTCTACCTGCACGAAATGCCCGGCGGCCAGTTCACCAATTTGAAGGAGCAGGCCCGTTCGCTCGGGCTCGAGACCCGCTGGCACGAGGTGGCGCAGGCCTATGCCGACGCCAACCAGATGTTCGGCGACATCGTCAAGGTGACGCCCTCCTCCAAGGTCGTCGGCGACATGGCGCTGATGATGGTTTCCCAGGACCTGACGGTCGCCGACGTCGAGAACCCCGCGAAAGACATCGCCTTCCCGGAATCGGTCGTCTCGATGCTCAAGGGCGATCTCGGTCAGCCCCCGGGCGGCTGGCCGGAGGCGCTTCAGAAGAAGGTGCTGAAGGGCGAAGAGCGGTACACGGCAGTGCCGGGCTCGCTGCTGCCGCCTGCCGATCTCGACGCGGAGCGCAAAAGCATCGAAGAGAAGCTCGGCCGCGAGGTCACCGACTTCGAGTTCGCCTCCTATTTGATGTATCCGAAGGTCTTCACCGACTACGCGCTGGCCGCCGAGACCTACGGCCCGGTCAGTGTGCTGCCGACGCCGGCCTATTTCTACGGCATGGCGCCGGGCGAGGAGCTCTTCGCCGACATCGAGAAGGGCAAGACGCTCGTCATCCTCAACCAGGCGCAGGGCGAGATCGACGAGAAGGGCATGGTCAAGATGTTCTTCGAACTGAACGGTCAGCCGCGCTCGATCAAGGTGCCGGACCGCAATCGCGGCGCTTCCGCCGCGATCCGGCGCAAGGCGGAAGCCGGCAATGCCGCCCAGCTCGGCGCGCCGATGCCGGGCGTCATCTCGACCGTCGCCGTCATCACCGGCCAGCCGGTCAAGGCCGGCGACGTGCTCTTGTCGATCGAGGCGATGAAGATGGAGACCGCGCTGCATGCCGAAAAGGACGGCGTGGTCGCCGAGGTGCTGGTCAGGGCCGGCGACCAGATCGACGCCAAGGATTTGTTGATCGTATTTGGTGCTTGATGCGCCAGGCCCTTGTGTCCAAAGCGGCCGGAGTGTTCCGGCCGCATTTTGGGAAGTGAAGCTGTGGTAGGCCCGCGGTAGTAGCTACAGCGCCGCGCGTCTTTTCCGATGCGCAAAGAACGCTGTAGCCCTTTGCTGCATGTTCTTGTCCTTTAATCGGCTCCGATTAATGCAGTAGGCCGGTCTCTTCTCCGCCGTCATCCTCGGGCTTGACCCGAGGATCCATTCACAAGACGCAGCGAGAGATATGCATCCGTGAACGGAGCGACCGCGCGCCCAGAATGCCGTGGACGTGCATGCTCGCGCGTGGATCCTCGGGACAAGCCCGAGGATGACGGTAGAGAGGGAAATGCCCGCGGCACAATGCGCGCAGCAGTGCGCCCGGGAACTCCGTCATCGCGTCCGAAGGTCGCTCAAATATCATAGCTCATCGGCGCGCTCAGCGAGGCGATGAACTTCTTCGTGCGCTCGCGCTCGGGCGTTGAAAAGATCTTCCTTGGCGGACCGCTTTCGACGACGACGCCGCCGTCGAGGAAGATGACGTGATCGGCGACGCGTGAGGCGAGGCGCAGGTCGTGGGTGGCCATGATCATTGTCGTGCCTTCGCGGGCGAGACGGCTGAGCACCTCCACCACTTCCTCGGCAAGTTCCGGATCGAGCGCGGAGGTCGGCTCGTCGCAGAGGAGCACGCGTGGGGAGGGGGCGAGCGCCCGGGCGATCGCCACGCGCTGCTGCTGGCCGCCGGAAAGGGTCGACGGCCAGGCATCAGCCTTGTGTGCCATGCCGACCTTTTCCAGGAGTTCGAGTGCACGGGCGCGGGCGCGGTCGGCCGGCCATTTGAGAACGGTCACAAGACCTTCCATGACGTTGCCGAGCGCGGTCTGGTGGGGGAAGAGCTGAAAGTTCTGAAAGACCATGCCGGTTTGCCGGCGCAGTTTTTGTATCGCCCTCCAGCCGACCGTACGGTGAGGTGCGAACTCCAGCCGCTCCTCGCCAAGCCGGATAGCGCCCTGTGTCGGGATTTCCAGCAAGTTGACGCATCGCAAAAGCGTGCTCTTGCCCCCGCCCGACGGGCCGACCAGCGCCGTTACCGTGCCTTCGGCCATCGTCACAGTGATTCCCTTGAGCACCAGGTTGTTGCCGAAGCGCTTTTCGATTTCGGTGAGTTCGATCATGCGCGCGCCTCCAGGAATCCGCCATAGCGGGCGAAGCGGTGCTCCAGTCTCGCCTGAAGGGCCGACAGTACGGAACTCATGGCAAGGTAGATCAGCGCCGCCTCGATATAAAGGATCAGTGGTTCATAGGTGGTCGCGACGATGCGCTGCGCCGTCTGAAAGAGCTCGGGCACGGTAATGGCTGCGGCGAGCGAAGTGTCCTTCACCAGCGAGATGAAGGTGTTCGAGAGCGGTGGGATTGCAACCCGGGTCGCCTGCGGCAGGATCGTCCGGCGCATCACCTGGCTCCAGCTCATCCCAATCGAATAGGCTGCTTCCCATTGGCCGCGCGGCACGGAGGAGATCGTGGCGCGAATGATTTCGGATGTGTAGGCGCCGATGTTGAGCGTGAATCCGATCAACGCGGCGGGAAATGCATCGAGCAAGATGTTCATGCTCGGCAGACCATAGAAAATGACGAAGAGCTGGACGAGGAGCGGCGTTCCGCGGATCACCCAGACATAGAATCGAGCCACGGCGACGAAGGGAGCCGGCGCAAAGAGCCGGACGAGCGCGGTGACAAGTCCCAGCAAAAGACCGAGCACGAAGGAAAGCAGGGTCAGCGGGACCGTGAAGATCAGTCCGGCCCAGAGCAGGGTCGGCAGCGATTCCGCCATCAGGTGAAGCCATTGGGGCAAGGGGAAGCCTTTCAAAAAGCGCGATCCGCTCCGGGGGCCGGAACGGATCGCGATTCATAACCGAGAAAGGCCGATGGAAAAACCCGATCGGCCCGCGCTTTCACAAGCGTTACTTCGAGACGTCAGCGCCGAAATATTTCTGCGAGATCTTGTCGTAGGTGCCGTCGGCCTTGATTTCGGCGAGCGCCTTGTTGATCGCGGCCAGAAGGTCCGGCTCGTTCTTGCGGATGATGATGCCGGAATAATCGGCGTCGGCCTGTTCGGCGGCGATCTTCACGTTCGCGTCCGGCTTCTGCTTCTTGAAGTCGAGGAAGGACAGGCTGTCGTTGATCGTCGCATCGGCGCGGCCGGTCAGCACGAGCTGGATCGACTGGTCGAAACCGTCGGTGCCGACGAGCTCGGCGCCGGAGGCCTGAGCGAGCTTGCCGAAGTTGCTGGTCAGCGACTGGGCAGATTTCTTGCCCTTGAGATCAGCGAAGCCCTTGATCTCCTCGTTGTCGCCCTTGACGATCAGCACGGCCTTGGAGGCGATATAGGGCTCGGAGAAGTCATACTTCTTCTTGCGCTCTTCGGTGATGCCGACCTGGTTGATGACCGTGTCGTAGCGGTTGGCGTCGAGGCCGGCGATCAGGCCGTCCCACTTGCCCTCGAGGAATTCGGCCTTGACGCCAAGACGCTTGGCGACCTCCTGGCCGATTTCGACGTCGAAGCCGACCAGCGCGCCGCCGGCATCATGAAAGGTGAAGGGGGCATAAGTGCCCTCGGTGCCGATCTTGAGAACGCCGGCAGACTTGATCTGATCGAGGTTCGATTCCGCATGGGCGGGAGCGAAGGCGGCGATTTGCAGAAGTGCGGCAGCGAAAAGCGTCGGAAGGAATTTCATTGTCTTGTTTTCCATCTTTTTGTTCTCCGGCCCGTCGTCCGGATTGCAGTGAGATTCGCATAAAACCGGACGTATCTGAGCGCATAAAACACCAATTCATCCGGCTTTCGATGAAGATTTTTCCTCGAACGGGCCAAAATCTCAGCGAAAACACTCCGTTGGTGAATGTGCTGGGTCAATCCAAGTTCCGCGCGCGGGCGAAGTTCTACGCAGGGGAGCAATTGAATTCTCCGCGAAAGGCTGGTACTCACGTTTCAACCGATTCATGCACGTTTATGCACGATTTTAAATATGGCGACTGACCTGCTGCTGCGCGAGAGGAAATTCCTGATCCAGGAACGGCTGAAAACCGATGGCCGGGTGCTGGCCGCCGATCTCGCGCGCGAATTCGGAGTCTCGGAAGACACGATCCGTCGCGACCTGCGCGAGATGGCCGCGGCCGGCCTGTGTGAGCGCGTCTATGGCGGAGCCTTGCCGCTCGCGCCGATGGCCGGCTCGCTCAGCCAGCGTGCCTCTCTCGCGCCGGAGCGCAAGGCGGCGCTTGCCCGGGCCGCGGTCGGATTCATCCGGCCGGGCATGACGGTGTTCCTCGATGCGGGTTCGGCCAATCTGGCGATTGCCGAGGCGATTGAGCCGGACCTCCCGGTAACAATCGTCACCAACACGCCGCTCATTGCGGCCGCCCTGATGGAGAAGGCGGGCGTGGAGCTTATCCTTATCGGCGGCCCGCTCGATCGCGCCGTGGGTGCGGCCGTCGGCGCGCGAGCGCAGCGCGATGCCGAGCTTCTCCGGCCCGACCTTTGCGTTCTCGGCGCTTGCGGTGCGGACGCGGAAGCGGGACTGACGGCATTCCATTTCGAGGATGCGGCATTCAAGCGTCTCATCTCCTCGCGGAGCCGCTCGGTTCTCGCCGCCATAACGAGCGACAAGCTCGGAACCGCTGCGCCACACGCGGTTATCGGCATCGACGCGGTGACGGCGCTGGTTCTGGAGGCCGACGCGCCCGAAGCCGCGATCGTCGCCCTCGGCGCGCGCGGCGCTGACGTCGTTCTGGCGAAGGAGCCGGCTCGATGAATGTCGCGCATGTCGCCCTCTGGACGAAGGACATCGACCGGATCGCCGCCTTCTGGGCCGAATTCTTCGGGGCTGAGGCCGGTGAAATCTATGAAAGCCGCCGCCGCCCCGGTTTCCGCTCGCGTTTTCTGACGCTTGAGAGCGGGCCTTCGATCGAGGTGATGGAAGGGCCGTGGCTTACTCCCCATGACGAGGCGACCGTGGAACGCGCCGGCTATGCGCATCTCGCCCTTTCGCTGGGCAGTGGCGAGGCCGTGGACGACATGGCGGACCGGGCCGATCGCAAGGGAGTGCTCGTTTCCAAGGCCCGATGGACGGGTGACGGCTTCTACGAGGCCGTGATCCGTGATCCCGACGGCAATCTCATCGAAATCACCATTTGAGCCGGACGGTTCCGGCTGCGGGAAGGTTATTCATGGATCAGCGCACGCAAACTGCCTCCGAAGGCCTCGTCCGACAGGGTTACATGTCGAAGAACCGGCTTGCCGTATCGCTGCTGTTCCTGATGAACGGCTTCGTCACCGGCAGCTGGGCGCCGAAGATTCCGGAATTTAAGGACCGGCTCGGGATCGGCGAGAGCGTGCTCGGCCTGCTGATCCTGGTATTCGGCATCGGCTCGCTGGTGCTGATGCCGATTGCCGGCGGATTCATTGCCCGCGCCGGCTCGCAGAAGGTGGTCAAGGTCACGGCAATCGTTCTGTCGCCGCTGCTCCTCATCCTGACACTGACGCCGAATGTCTGGACGGCGGCAATCGGCATGTTCCTGCTCGGCGGCTTCGTCGGCGCCATGGACGTGGCGATGAATGCCAACGCGGTCGAGGTCGAAAAGTCGATGCGCCGCGCGATCATGTCCTCCTGCCACGCCTATTGGAGTCTCGGCGGGTTGATCGGCGCCGGCATCGGCGGCTTCCTGATGGCGCGCGTCGGCGTCCTGCCGCACGTGCTTGTGGTCACGGTGCTCTGCCTCGTGTTTCTGGCCGTCGCCTGGCCGATGATCCTTGCCGACCGGCCACATTCGGCGGCGAACAAGGAGAAACTGCGCCTGCCGCTCACGCCCCTGCCCTGGCTGATCGGCATCATGGCCCTGTTCTCGATGGTGCCGGAGGGCGCGGTGCTCGACTGGGGCGCGCTTTACCTCAAGAACGAACTCGGCGCCTCGGTCGAGCTGTCGGGCTTCGGCTTTGCCGCCTTCTCCGCGACCATGGCGGCCATGCGCTTTGCCGGCGACCACGTGCGCGATCTGCTCGGCGCCAAGCGGACCTTGCGCATCTGCACGGTCACCGCGCTTGTCGGCATGGTCTTCGCCGGGCTTGCGCCCAACGCAGTCATTGCGATCCTCGGCTTTGCGCTGGCCGGAATCGGCATCTCCAACATGGTGCCGATCGCCTTCTCGGCTGCCGGCAACATGCCGGGGCTGCAGCCGGGCATCGGGCTCGCGGTCGCGACCACGATGGGCTACTCGGGCATGCTCTTCGCGCCGTCACTGATCGGCTTCATCGCGGAGCATAGCGGCTTCGCCATCATCTTCACCTCCGTCCCCGTGCTCTTCATCGTAGTGCTCCTGCTCTCGCATCACGCCGTTCATGCGGACCACGGCAGGGAACATTCGTAACTCGCGTGCACGGGCGGATCAGGGGCTCATGCCGGCCACCCTGCCATCAATTCGCCGTCAGCGCGTGATGTTGCCGTTGACAAGCACGCTTTCCTCCGCCACCTGAAAGGCGAAAGCTCGGCGCGGCCGGCATGCCGCTCGGGCGAAACGGGACCCAAGAAGAGGCCTTCATGACTTCTGCCTTCGATTTCGAGCCACAGCCGCGCCGCGCCTCCGTCGCCGTCGATGTCGGCGGCGTGATCGTTGGTGGCGGCGCGCCGGTCGTCGTCCAGTCGATGACGAACACGGATACGGCCGATGTCGATGCGACTGTCGCCCAGGTGGCGGCGCTCCACAAGGCGGGCTCCGAACTGGTGCGCATCACCGTCGATCGCGACGAAAGTGCTGCCGCGGTACCGAAGATCCGCGAGCGGCTCTTGCGCCTTGGCATCGACGTGCCGCTTGTCGGCGACTTCCACTATATCGGCCACAAGCTCCTGGCCGATCACCCGGCCTGTGCCGAAGCGCTGGCGAAATACCGCATCAATCCGGGTAACGTCGGCTTCAAGGACAAGAAGGACAAGCAGTTCGCCGAGATCATCGAGATGGCGATGCGCTACGACAAGCCGGTGCGCATCGGCGTCAACTGGGGGTCGCTCGACCAGGAGCTCTTGACCCGGCTGATGGACGAGAACCAGACCAAGGGCTCGCCGCTGACGGCGCAGCAGGTGACGCGCGAGACGATCGTGCAGTCGGCACTTCTCTCGGCGGAGCTGGCCGAGGAGCTTGGCCTGGCGCGCAACCGCATCATCCTTTCCGCCAAGGTTTCCGGCGTGCAGGACCTGATCGCGGTCTATGCGATGCTGGCGGCCCGTTCCGATCATGCGCTCCATCTCGGGCTCACCGAAGCCGGCATGGGAACGAAGGGCATCGTCGCCTCCTCCGCCTCGCTCGGCATCCTGATGCAGCAGGGCATCGGCGACACGATCCGCATTTCGCTGACCCCGGAGCCCGGTGGCGACCGCACACGCGAGGTGCAGGTGGCGCAGGAATTGCTGCAGGTCATGGGCTTCCGCCAGTTCATTCCCGTGGTCGCTGCCTGTCCGGGCTGCGGCCGCACGACGTCCACGGTCTTCCAGGAGCTCGCCCAGAAGATCCAGGAGGACATCCGCGCAAGCATGCCGGTCTGGCGCGAGAAATATCCGGGCGTCGAGGCGCTGAAGGTCGCCGTCATGGGCTGCATCGTCAACGGCCCGGGCGAAAGCAAGCATGCGGATATCGGCATTTCACTGCCCGGCACCGGCGAGACGCCGGCGGCACCCGTCTTCATCGATGGCCAGAAGGCGATGACGTTGCGTGGACCGAAGATCGCCGAGGACTTCCAGCTTCTCGTCGCCGACTATATCGAGAAGCGTTACGGCGGCGGCCAGGCGGCGGCGGAATAGTCCCAGAGCGGGACAGGAAAAGTGTGAGGCGCTTTTCCGCCCGTGTCCCGCATTTTAATCAGAGTCGCGCCGTCAGCAGCTTCAAACCGGCGAAAGCGAAGAAGCCCGCCATCAGGCTCTCGATCACGCGCCGTGACTTGAGATAGGCGCGGTGGACCGGCGAGAGCGAGAAGACGATCGCGAAGCCACAGAAGCTGACGAGGCCGATCAGCATACACCCCCCGATGAAGGTGGCAGTAACGGTGACCGGCGCCCCCGGCGGCATGCCGAGCGAAACCAGCATGATCCAGGCAAAGATCGCCTTCGGATTGGTCAGGTGGATACCGAGCCCCTTGAGATAGAGCTTCTTCAACGACATCTGCGGCGGAACACGAAGCGCTGCCCGTGACGCCTCGCTGCGCATCGCCGCCCGGAGCGCGTTGTAGGCAAGCCAGAAGAGATAGCAGGCACCGGCGATTTTCAGGAAGACGATCGCCTGTCCGTAGGTCCGGATGAGCGCCGAGAGGCCGGAGGCCGTCAGCATCGCCCAGGTATAGCTGCCGCTCAGTACGCCGAAGGCGAGCGCAAGGCCCGCTTTTCGTCCCTGGCTGACCGACGTCGCGATGATCGCCAGAACCGCCGGCCCCGGCGATACGACGGCGATGATATAGGCCGTCCAGGCGACGAGGAGTTGCGGCAGATAGGGCGTGAGGTCGAGCATGGCGCGGCGTCCGTCGATGATTGCGGAGGCGACAGTAGCCGAGGCTTCCGGCGGTGCCAATGGGAGGCGGTGTGCGGGTCTCAACCGCTTTGCCCTTACCGCTCGGGCTGCGGGCGGGAAAATATGGGTGCTGTGCCATCTGCTCCCCCTCATCCGGCCTGCCGGCCACCTTCTCCCCGCAGGCGGGGCGAAGGGACTCGCGGCGCCCCTCACCCGCTCTCGCCAACAGGCGCGTAAACGGGGTATGCCGCGACCAAATCCCCTCTCCCCGCATGCGGGGAGAGGGTTAGGGTGAGGGGCAAAACGAGCCGTTCGCCTCTTGGCGGCGTCCCTGTCCCACTCTCACAGAATCTCGTCGAGCGCAGCAACCAGCCTTGCGCATTCCTCGTCCGTGCCGATGGTGATGCGCAGGAAATCCGAGATCCGCGGTTTGGCGAAGTGGCGGACGATGACCGCACGTTCGCGCAGCTTCGCTGCCAGCGTCTGCCCGGCATGGTCCGGATGGCGGGCGAAGATGAAGTTTGCCTGGGAGGGCAGAACCTCGAAGCCGCGCTTTTTGAGCTCGCCTGTCAGCTTCTCCCGCGATGCAATGATCTTGCCGCGGGTTTCCTCGAACCACGCCTCGTCTTCAATCGCCGCGGTGCCGCCGGCCTGGGCGGTGCGCCCGAGCGGGTAGGAATTGAAGCTGTCCTTGACGCGCTCCAAAGCGTCGATCAGCGGCCTCTGGCCGATCGCGAAGCCGACCCGCAATCCGGCAAGCGCCCTCGACTTCGAAAAGGTCTGCACGACGAGCAGGTTTTCGTATTTCGGAACCAGAGCGGTCGCGGATTCGCCGCCGAAATCGACATAGGCCTCGTCGATCACCACCGGCTGGTCGGGATGCTCGGCCACCAGCGCCTCGATCGTCGCAAGCGGCAGGCCAATTCCGGTCGGGGCATTGGGATTGGGAAGAATGATCGCGCCGGCGGGGCGCCGGTAGTCGGCGATGTCGATGCCGAAGGCGGCATCGAGCGGCACTTCGACCGCGTCTATGCCGAAAAGACCCGCATAGGTCGGATAGAAGCTGTAGGAGATATCCGGATAGAGCAGCGGTTGGTCGTGCTTCAGCAGCGCCGCGAAGGCATGCGCCAGCACCTCGTCCGAGCCATTGCCGACGAACACCTGCTCCGGTTCGACCCCGTATCGCGCGGCGATCGCTTTCCGCAGGTCGAGCGCGAGCGGATCCGGATAGAGCCTGAGATCGGCGCTTGCCGCAGCCCGGATCGCCTCGATCGCCTTGTCGGAAGGCGTGTAGGGGTTTTCGTTGGTGTTGAGCTTCACGAGATTCGCCATGCGCGGCTGCTCACCCGGAACATAGGGGTTCAGCGTTGAGACGATCGGCGACCAGTATTTGCTCACGGGCACTAGCTCCTGCGGTTGGCGATGAAGCGGGCGGTCTCGACGAGGATGGCCGAGCGAGCGCCATAGGACTGAAGCAGATTTTCCGCCTGCGCCACCAGTTGCTCCAGTTCGCGCTCGGCCCAGGCCTGGCCGTGAAGCGCCACAAGCGTGCCCTTGCCGCGCGCGGCGTCCTTGCCTGTGGCCTTGCCCATCGCCTCGGCATCCGCCGTCAGGTCGAGCAGATCGTCGGCGAGTTGGAAGGCGAGGCCGATCTTTTCACCGAAGGCGCGCAGCCGCCGCCGATCCTCGTCGGAGGCATCGGCGATGATTGCGCCTGCCTCGCAGGCGAAGCGAATGAGCGCCCCGGTCTTCATCGCCTGCAGCGTGACAATCCCCGTCTCGCCGGGCGCCGTTTTCTCGGCGGCGAGGTCAAGCGCCTGCCCGCCAGCCATGCCGCCGTGCCCGGAGGCACGCGCGAGCGCCAAGATCAGCGCCGTCTTCTGCCGGTCGGGAAGCGGCGTTTCCGGTGCGGCGATGATGTCGAAGGCGAAGGTCAGCAGGCTGTCACCGGCGAGAATCGCGGTCGCCTCGTCGAAGGCGATGTGCACCGTCGGCTGCCCGCGTCTCAAATCGTCATCGTCCATCGCCGGCAGGTCGTCGTGGACGAGCGAGTAGCAATGTACGCATTCGAGCGCGGCGCCGACCCTGAGCGCCGCATCGGCGTCGCCATCGAGAAGCGCGGTGCATTCGCTCACGAGAAACGGGCGCAGGCGCTTCCCGCCGTTGAGGACACCGTGGCGCATCGCGGCGAGCAGCTGCGCTGGCCGCGCGATTTCATCTGCGCCGACGGCTGGCCCCAGAAGGGCAGAAAGCAGTTCTTCCACCGCAAGCGCATTGGCCTTCAGGTGTGCGGAAAAGGATGACGTCTCTTTCATGCAGCGCTCTTTGGCATGCGGCAGAGAGGCTTTCAACGGGCATTCGCGTCGCAGGGCCTGCATGATTCCTGAAATCGGAATCGATTTAAGGACAAAATCATGCAGCACTTCAACGTGCTACAGCGACTTAGCGCGTTCGATTGGACGCGCGGCGCTGTGGTGCTTTACGTGGGATGAGCGTGCAAGTGTCTTGCCTTTTGCAAGAAACGCCATTCAACTTTGCTCGCCCATGAAATAAGAGAGGCGGATGGACAAAGAGGTGGACAGTAAGAGCGTGGACATCGTTCCGGAAGCGTTGGAGGAGGGCCAGATGTCCGCCAATCGCTGGTCTGCCGCATGGCGGGCAAGGCTTCGCCGCTTCTTTCTTGCCGTCCTTGCCCTCCTTGTGCTCCCCTATGTGCTGATCGTCTTCTATGCCCTGGATTTCGTTCGCCCGATATCGACACTGATGCTGCGCGACCTCGTGCTCTTGCGCGGCTTTGACCGGCAATGGGTGGAGTTCGACGACATCGCGCCTGTGCTCGTCCAGTCGGTGATGATGTCGGAGGACGGCCAGTTCTGCTCGCATGCCGGTATCGACTGGAACCAGATGCGCGGCGTCGTCGAGGATGCGCTCGACGGTGAACAGACGCGCGGCGCAAGCACGATCCCGATGCAGACGGTCAAGAACCTGTTTCTCTGGAACGGCCGTTCCTTTGTCCGCAAGGCGATGGAGCTGCCGCTTGCGATCGTCGCCGATTTCGTCTGGAGCAAGCGCCGGATGATGGAAATCTACCTGAACGTCGCCGAGTGGGGCGAAGGCATCTACGGTATCGAGGCGGCCGCGCAGCACCACTTCGGCGTTTCGGCCGCCAAACTGTCGCGCCGCCAGGCTGCCCTGCTCGCCGTATCGCTGCCCAATCCGATCGACCGCAACGCCGGCAAGCCCGGGCGGGGCCTGAGGCGGCTTGCATCGCTCATCGAGCGACGCGCCAGCCGCTCCGGCGGTTACATCACATGCCTTTATGATTAAGATGACAGCAATTCATTGGCCTCCCTGTCGCTGATGTGGCAAGCCTGCGCCTCACAAAGCAGGTGGGAGACACGCACGTGACGAAGCTCGTCCTTTATATCGGCAACAAGAACTATTCCTCCTGGTCGCTTCGACCCTGGCTGGCGCTTCAAGCCTGCGGAGTTCCGTTCGAGGATGTCGTTATTCCCTTCGATTTCCCCGCCGGAAATCCGCGCTTCCGCGAGATCTCGCCGACAGGACGCGTGCCGGTGCTCCATCATGGCGATGTCCGTGTATGGGAATCGCTGGCGATCATCGAATATGTCGCGGAGCTTTTCCCCGAGGCCGGACTCTGGCCGGAAAACCGCGAGGACCGTGCCCGCGCCCGCAGCTATTCGATGGAGATGCTGTCGGGCTTTCGGGCGCTGCGCGGCGCCTGCCCGATGAACATTCGCCGGCCGCGCCGGGCGATCGCGCTCCCGGACGATGTCCAGGCCGACGTCGCCCGCATCGAAGAAATCTGGCGGGAATCGATCGCCCGCTCAGGCGGACCGTTTCTCTTCGGCCGCTTTACGGCGGCGGATGCGATGTTCGCCCCGGTTGTCAACCGTTTTGATGTCTACGAACTGGTGACAGATCCCGCCACGCTCGCCTATATGGATGCCGTCAAGAGGCACCCTGCCTTCCGCAAATGGGAGGAAGCGGCAAGGGCCGAACCGTGGATCGTGCCGGAAGACGAAGCGTGACTCGAAAAATTATAGGCGGGGACTGGTCAAACTGCGGTTGGCCATGTATAAGCGCGCGAAATTTCCGAGATCGACATCTGTTTGACCCGGCCATTTTCGGCTGCTGAACAGTGTTTTGCCCGATAAGTGGAGAATGAAATGGCTGTACCGAAAAGAAAAACGAGCCCGTCCAAGCGTGGCATGCGCCGTTCCGCTGACGCCCTCAAGGCTCCGACCTACATCGAAGACAAGAATTCCGGCGAACTGCGCCGTCCGCACCACATCGACCTGAAGACCGGCATGTACCGCGGTCGCCAGGTTCTGACGCCGAAGGAAAACGCATAAGCGTTACCGTTCGCGGATAAAGTTCGAGGGTCGGCTCTGCCGGCCCTTTTTCATTTGGTGTGCATCTCTGCCGTTAGATCATTTCATTGTTTCATTGAAACAGTGAAATGATCTAACTCTTGAAACTACGCAATTCCGGACGGAAAACCGTTACACTTTTCCTGGATTTGCTCCAGCGCGCGAAAACCGTAGAAAAGCCATCGGCCTTCCAGCGGCATCCCCAGTTTATTTCTTGGAATTGCTCCCGCGCGCGATTTTGTGTCGGCCGATCCGCGGCGGCAGTTGGATAGGGGGGAACTGAGTTTAGCCGAGATTGTCGAGCTTCGTCTGCAAGGCGCGCAACTGTTCCTTGAGCTCGTCGATATCCTTGGCTTCGGCCTTCTTCGTTTCCTTGGCCGGGGGCGCGGCCATGAAGGGCGAGAACATCTGCATGGCCTGATGGAACATTTCGGTGTTGCGCCGCACCTGCTCCTCGACCAGTTGCAGCGGCACCTGAAGGTTCTTGCCAAGCGGCGTGTCGCCGAACGCCTTGTTGATCTGCTCGCGCATCTGCGCCTGCTGTTCGGTGAAGGCCTGCATCGAATGTTCGAGGTAGCTCGGCACCACCATCTGCATCTGGTCGCCGTAGAAGGAGATCAGCTGGCGCAGAAAGGAAATCGGCAAGAGCGTGTTTCCGGTCTTCGATTCCTGCTCGAAAATAATCTGCGTCAACACGGAGTGGGTGATGTCTTCGCCGGACTTCGCGTCCTGCACCACGAACTCCTCACCCTTCTTTACCATCACTGCCAGGTCGTCGAGGGTCACGTAAGTGCTGGTGCCGGTATTGTAGAGGCGCCGGTTCGCATATTTCTTGATAACGATCTGGCCTTCATTCTTCGCCATCAGGGTCTCCTCTTACCCATCGTCCCGTCTTTATTGTATTTTTTAGAGTATCCGCAAAATCGAGGCTCTGACAATCTATTTGTGCAATGCGGCGACGCACCTGCGAAATATGGTAACCGCGCGAATCGTGAAGCTTTTGCGGCAGTGCATCAAGGCGTTTGACTTGCGCTCACGGCTTTGTCAGTCTGGCTAAATCAGGCAAACGAAATATGAGGAAACGTCCCATGAGCAATCCCTCCGTCGTGATCGCCAGCGCGGCTCGCACCGCCGTCGGATCCTTTAACGGTGCCTTCGGCAACACTCCTGCGCACGAGTTGGGCGCGGGCGCCATCAAGGCGGTGCTCGAGCGGGCGGGCGTCGACGCGGGAGAGGTGGACGAGGTGATCCTCGGCCAGGTTCTTTCCGCGGGTGAAGGGCAGAACCCGGCCCGTCAGGCAGCGATGAAGGCCGGCATCCCGCAGGAAAAGACCGCCTGGGGCATGAACCAGCTTTGCGGTTCGGGCCTGCGCGCCGTGGCGCTCGGCATGCAGCAGATCGTGGCCGGCGATGCGGATATCATCGTGGCCGGCGGCATGGAATCGATGTCGATGGCACCGCATTGCGCGCATCTTCGCGGCGGCGTGAAGATGGGCGACTTCAAGATGATCGACACGATGATCAAGGACGGCCTGACCGACGCCTTCTACGGCTATCACATGGGCATCACCGCCGAGAACGTCGCGCGCAAGTGGCAGCTTACCCGTGAAGAGCAGGATGAATTCGCGCTCGCATCGCAGAACAAGGCCGAAGCCGCACAGAAGGCCGGCCGTTTCGCCGACGAGATCGTGCCGTTCATCGTCAAGACCCGCAAGGGCGACGTGACCGTCGACCAGGACGAATATATCCGCCACGGCGCCACGCTCGATTCCATGGCGAAGCTCCGCCCCGCCTTCGACAAGGAAGGAACGGTCACTGCCGGCAACGCGTCCGGGCTCAATGACGGTGCCGCCGCGACGCTGCTGATGACCGAGGCGGAAGCCGGCAGGCGCGGCATCCAGCCGCTTGCCCGCATCGTTTCCTGGGCGACGGCCGGCGTCGATCCGCAGATCATGGGGACGGGGCCGATCCCGGCGTCGCGCAAGGCGCTGGAGAAGGCGGGCTGGTCCGTCGGCGACGTCGGGCTCGTGGAGGCCAACGAAGCCTTCGCGGCACAGGCCTGCGCCGTCAACAAGGATCTCGGCTGGGATCCGTCGATCGTCAACGTCAATGGCGGAGCGATCGCGATCGGCCATCCGATCGGCGCTTCCGGTGCCCGCGTTCTCAATACGCTGCTCTTCGAGATGAAGCGCCGCGGCGTTTCCAAGGGGCTTGCCACCTTGTGCATCGGTGGCGGCATGGGTGTCGCCATGTGCGTCGAGCGCCTGTAGCCGGCCGCAATCCTATGCAGCAGGCCGGCCGAACAGTTTTCCGGTGCATTCGCCGGTCCGCTGGCCCGCTGTTCCTATGTGACATCTGCGAAATTGATCGAGCGCATGTGCCCCGCTTATGCCGGGCCACATGCGGATTAACTATGTAAAATTGAAACCAACCTTGTGGGAGGCGAGCATGAGCAGGGTAGCGTTGGTTACGGGTGGATCCCGCGGCATCGGTGCAGCCATTTCGATGGCCCTGAAAGCGGCGGGCTACAATGTGGCCGCAAACTATGCCGGCAACGACGAGAAGGCTCAGGCCTTCAAGCAGGAAACCGGCATCCCGGTCTACAAGTGGGATGTCTCCAACTATCAGGCCTGCGCCGAAGGCATTGCCAAAGTGGAAGCCGATCTCGGGCCGGTCGACATTCTCGTCAACAATGCCGGCATCACCCGTGACGCGATGTTTCACAAGATGACGCCGGAACAATGGGGCGAAGTGATCAGCACTAATCTGACCGGCCTCTTCAACATGACGCATCCGCTCTGGTCGGGCATGCGTGACCGCGGCTTCGGGCGCGTCATCAACATCTCCTCGATCAACGGTCAGAAGGGGCAGATGGGCCAGGCGAATTATTCCGCGGCGAAGGCGGGCGATCTCGGCTTCACAAAGGCACTCGCCCAGGAAGGGGCGGCAAAAGGCGTCACCGTCAACGCGATCTGCCCGGGTTATATCGGCACCGAGATGGTCAGGGCCGTGCCGGAAAAGGTGCTCAACGAACGGATCATTCCGCAGATTCCCGTCGGTCGCCTCGGTGAACCGGAAGAAATCGCGCGCTGCGTCGTGTTCCTGGCATCCGACGATGCCGGCTTCATCACTGGTTCGACGATTTCGGCAAATGGTGGCCAGTTCTTCTCCTGACCCCGCCAGCGGTTACACCATGTCATCTCTCGCGGCGCCTTCCGGGGCGCCGCTTTTGTTTGCGGCAGCGGAATTCACCGGGCTCGATGCAATGGTTAACGATGCTGCCTTGCGATGCACCGATTGCGAAAATCGACCCGTGATTCTATTGATCTGCGTTCACCGGAGACACTATATGTTGTGGTGAACAAAACGAGAAAATGGCTGTATCAGCGATTCGTCGCCGATTCGTTCCCGCTTTGATCGAGAAGTTAATGCGGCGATTCTTATTCCTTGATTCGCCGAGTCCCAAAACGAATCGGAGTTAAAATTTTCTAAACTTTCCAGAGTCTTGGATTCCGAATCCTTGATGACAATTAACGCTCTGGAAGGGAAAGTTAACGGCGCCGGCGATGTTCGTTTGTGCGATGTTCCGGCAGATTCAGCATATGGTGCGACTCTTGCTGCAGTAATCTAGATATAGCCGTGAACATACAGTGAATCGAGGCGAGTCAGCGATTCGTCGCTGATTCGTTCCACCGCTGTTCCGAGTGTTAATGCCGGAGGCACGAAATATGGCGCGGGGAGGAGGCCGAAAGCGGTTTTAATTGCCCGCGCCCCTTGCGTTTGGCCCGCAGCGTGGGCATGTGTTGCCCGCCGGCCAGGCGAAAGCGAACGTGGGCCGGCGCGTTGAGAATGCCCAGGATCGATGAAGTGTCCTTTCAATCCATGATCCTGAGTGGTCGCGGCGTGACCGCGGTGCTCGGGCCAACCAACACCGGCAAGACCCACTATGCGATCGAGCGCATGGTTGCGCATGACAGTGGCGTCATCGGCCTGCCGCTGCGCCTGCTTGCGCGCGAAGTCTATACGCGTCTGGTCGAAAAGGTGGGCCACCATAACGTCGCGCTGATCACGGGCGAGGAGAAGATCACGCCGCATCGCGCGCGCTATTCGGTCTGCACCGTCGAGGCCATGCCGCGCGAGACGACGGCATCGTTCGTCGCGATCGACGAGGTGCAGCTTGCCGCCGATCTGGAGCGTGGCCACATCTTTACCGATAGGCTGCTGCATCTGCGCGGCCGCGGCGAGACGCTGCTGCTCGGTGCGGCGACGATGTGGCCGATACTCCAACAGCTCCTGCCGGGCATAACGATCATCGAACGGCCGCGCCTGTCGCAGCTTCTCTATGCAGGATCGAAGAAGATCACGCGGCTGCCGCATCGTTCCGCCATCGTCGCTTTCTCGGCCGACGAGGTCTATGCCATCGCCGAACTCATCCGGCGACAGCGCGGCGGCGCGGCAGTCGTGCTCGGGGCGTTGTCGCCGCGCACCCGCAATGCCCAGGTCGCGCTCTACCAGGAGGGTGATGTCGAATACCTCGTGGCGACCGATGCCATCGGCATGGGCCTCAATCTCGACGTCGATCATGTCGCCTTCGCGCAGGACCGCAAGTTCGACGGCTACCAGTACCGCAATCTCAACCCGGCAGAGCTTGCGCAAATCGCGGGGCGCGCGGGCCGGCATGTGCGGGACGGGACGTTCGGCGTCACCGGGCGCGTCGATCCCTTCGACAATGAACTGGTGCATCGCATCGAGTCGCATGAATTCGATCCGGTCAAAGTCCTGCAGTGGCGCTCGAAGGCGGTCGACTATTCCTCGTTGAAGGCGCTCAAGAAAAGTCTCGAGGCAGCGCCGGCCGTTGCCGGCCTGACGCGTGCCCTTCCGGCCGTCGACCAGCAGGCACTGGAGCACCTGACGCGTTATCCCGAAGTCGTGGACGTCGCGACCACGGCCGAGCGGGTCGAGACGCTTTGGGAGGCCTGCGCCCTGCCCGACTACCGGCGCATAACGCCGGCGCAGCACGCGGACCTGATTTCGACGATCTACGCCGATCTCGTTCGCGAGGGCGCCGTCAACGAAGACTTCATGGCCGAGCAGGTCCGCCGCGCAGATCACACTGATGGCGAGATTGACACACTTTCGGCGCGAATTGCGCAGATCAGGACCTGGACCTATGTGTCAAATCGGCCCGGATGGCTTGCCGATCCGACACACTGGCAAGAAAAGACGCGGGAAATTGAAGATCGATTGTCCGACGCGCTACATGAAAGGTTGACGAAACGCTTTGTTGATCGCAGGACATCTGTGCTCATGAAGCGCCTGAGAGAGAATGCGATGCTGGAAGCTGAAATCAGTGTGAATGGTGATGTCTTCGTCGAGGGACACCACGTAGGCCAATTAACCGGTTTCCGGTTCACTTTGGCGGCCGGTGGCGAAGGGTCGGATGCGAAGGCCGTACAGGGCGCTGCCCAGAAGGCGCTCGCGCTGGAGTTCGAGGCGCGCGCCGCGCGTCTGCATGCGGCCGGCAACGGTGATCTGGCGCTTTCGTCGGACGGCCTCGTGCGCTGGCTCGGCGATCCCGTGGCGCGCCTTGCCGCGAGCGATCACGTCATGCGTCCCCGCGTCATCCTGCTCGCCGACGAGCAGCTCCAGGCCAATGCCCGCGAGCATGTGCTCGCCCGGATCGAACGGTTCGTGAACCACCATATCGGCACGATCTTAAAGCCGCTTGACGATATTTCCCGGGCGGAGGACCTCGAAGGTCTCGCCAAGGGTCTGGCTTTCCAGCTCGTCGAGAATCTCGGTGTGCTCTTCCGCCGCGACGTCGCCGAGGAGGTGAAGTCGCTCGATCAGGATGGCCGCGCGTCCATCCGCAAATATGGTGTTCGCTTCGGTGCCTATCACATCTTCCTGCCGGCTCTGTTGAAACCGGCGCCGGCGGAGCTCATCACGTTGCTCTGGGCACTGAAGAACGACGGGCTCGACAAGCCCGGCTACGGCGAACTCATTCCGATGCTTGCCGCCGGCCGCACCTCCGTCGTCACCGATCCGTCGTTCGAGCGGACATTCTACAAGCTCGCGGGGTTCCGCTTCCTCGGCAAGCGGGCCGTAAGGATCGACATCCTGGAGCGGCTTGCCGATCTCATTCGTCCGCTGCTGCAGTGGAAGCCGGGCGCCGAGCCGCGTCCGGACGGCGCATATGACGGCCGCCGCTTCATGGCGACGACCGCGATGCTGTCCATTCTCGGCGCAACGCCCGACGACATGGAGGAAATCCTGAAGGGGCTCGGCTATCGCGCCGATAGCGTGACCGCGGAGGAGGCGGCAGTGTTCCTCGCAAGCCAGAGGGCAGAGGCGACCTCGGCGGAGGCGCCGGTCGAAAGTGCCGCGGTCGAGAATGTCGACGCGGATACCGAGAGCGAGCCTGTCGGCGTAACGCAGACGGAGGCGCCTACGGCTGAAGCGACCAGCGACGCGCCGGCTGAAGCAAGTCCGGCTGAAGCAATCCCGGCAGAAGAGCCTGCCGAAGCCAGGCCCGTGCTCCTCTGGCGTCCTGGCACGCGCCAGGACAACCACCGCCAGGGTGGCCGCCATCAGGGCGATCATCGGCGTGGTGGCCAGCGGCATGGCCAGGGTGAAGGCCGGGAGGGCGGCCGCAAGGGCGGAGCGCCCATGCGCGGCAAGGCACAGGAGAGCAGGCCGGGTGGCGGCCAGCGCAAGGATCGGCCCGATCGCCACGATCGGGGCGGCAAGCCGGGCGGTCCGAAGTTCGAGGGGCGCCCGCCGCGCAAGGAAAAGCCGTTGGATCCGGATTCGCCCTTTGCGAAACTTGCCGCTCTCAAGGAGCAGCTGAAAAAGTAGGAAGGCAATGGAGAAACAGCCAGTGTCCGCGCCTGCATCTCGTCAGCGGCTCGACAAGTGGCTGTTCTTCGCGCGGCTGATCAAATCGCGCTCGCTCGCCCAGAAGGCGATCGAGGCCGGTTATGTCGCGGTCAATGGCGCGCGGGTGACGCAGTCCTCCGCTCAGGTAAAGACCGGCGATACGCTCGAATTGTCGCTCGAGCGGCGGGATCTTGTCGTTCGCGTGCTCTTACCCGGTGTGCGGCGCGGGCCCTATGAGGAGGCCCGCCTGCTCTACGACGACTTGACCCCGCCAGCCCCCTCCCAGAGGCTCACGGCCTTCGAACAGGCGACGCGTGAACGGGGTGCCGGGCGCCCGACGAAGCGGGAGCGGCGCGACACGGATCGCCTCAAACCCGATTTCGGCGAGGGGGAAGATTGAGGAGCGAGCGGCGGTGTCCGGGCCGCCTCGCCCCATGAAAAGCGGTCAAATCCGCGATTTTGGATCGAAGCGATCGAAAATCATTCCACTCTGGAAAACTCTGCCCGCTTCCCGGCCAACGGCGCATGGATTATTCTTGCAAAGGGCACTCAAAGCCGTTACCTCACAAGCCACGTTGAATGGCATTCGGGTCTGCTTCGGCAGCTATGCGCGTCGGACATTCCTAGCATGCACGGACGATGGGCATCACCGTTGATTGCCGTCTGCCATCAAATGTGAGCATTGGCTGGAGTACCTCATGACGTATGTCGTGACCGACAATTGCATACGCTGCAAGTATACGGACTGCGTGGAAGTCTGCCCGGTGGACTGCTTCTATGAGGGCGAGAATTTCCTCGTCATTCACCCCGACGAGTGCATCGATTGCGGGGTGTGCGAGCCGGAATGTCCCGCCGAGGCGATCAAGCCGGATACCGAGCCGGGCCTCGATATGTGGTTGAAATTGAACGCTGATTTTGCGACGAAGTGGCCGAATATCACGGTGAAGCGGGATCCTTTGCCGGAGGCCAAGGAGATGGACGGCGTCGAGGGAAAATACGAGAAGTACTTCTCTGCCGAGCCGGGACAGGGCGATTGACGCAATCGTCCGCGTTTGGTTCGCCGGCGCTGACGAACGGATACAAAGCAAGGGCCGAAATCTGGGGAAATCCGGCCTCAGCCTCACAATTGTGTGCGTGGCAGCTTGATCGCTGCCATGCAGCAAATTATTGATTTGCGCACTTTTTTGTGATAGCTTCCTGTTACTGATCCACCGAGGGTGTTTTTGCGCGCCCGAAAACCATCACGAAAGCAAACGATCTCCACGGCGCGGCTCTTCCCAAATACGCAACGTTCCGTTGCCTGTGACCGCGATATATGAGGCGTTTGCGTTCCGTTGGACGGACCAGGATTGACCCCACCCGGCGGTATCCCCGTCTATCCCGGGCCTGACCGACCCGGCCCCGGCCTTTGAGAGGCCGGGTGCGCAATAGGGAGTTTTTGAAACGAATGACGACCCAGCAGAAAAAATCTTCAACGCGCCAAGGCTTCAAGACCGGTGAATCGATCGTTTACCCGGCTCATGGTGTTGGCCAGATCGTTGCGATTGAGGAGCAGGAAGTCGCTGGCATGAAGCTCGAGCTTTTTGTCATCGATTTCGAGAAGGACAAGATGCGTCTCAAGGTGCCGGTGGCGAAGGCCGTCAGCATCGGCATGCGCAAGCTGTCCGAAACCGATTTCGTCGATCGTGCGCTGAAGGTGGTGCAGGGCAAGGCACGCGTGAAGCGGACCATGTGGTCCCGTCGTGCCCAGGAATACGATGCCAAGATCAACTCGGGCGACCTCATCTCCATCGCGGAAGTGGTGCGCGATCTCTATCGCGCGGAAAACCAGCCCGAACAGTCCTATTCCGAACGCCAGCTTTATGAGGCCGCTCTTGATCGCATGGCGCGCGAAATCGCTGCCGTGAACAAGATGTCGGAAACGGAGGCGGTGCGCCTCGTCGAAGCCAACCTGAACAAGGGGCCGAAGCGCGGCAAGGCCATCGACGAAGACGACGCCCAGGACGAGGCCGCTTAAGCCGCAGCCTACTGCATGTTTCCTTAAATCGTAGCCGATTTAAGGATAAAAACATGCAGCAATTCAAAGTGCTACAGCGTCCTTTGCGCGTCGGATAAGACGCGCGGCGCTGTAGGACACGACCCGGAAGCCACGACCCAAGAGCCCGGCCCTCGCGCCGGGCTTTTTCTTTGTCCGCTGCTGCAACGGTTCCTTAGATCGTGCCCAGATCAACGATAAAACATGCAGTATTTCAAAGTGTTGCAGCGTCCTTTGCGCGTCCTATAGGACGGGCGGCGCTATAGGCTCAGGAGCCGAACAAAGGCTTATTGCAGAAGCAAGCGTTCGGAAATCATCGCAAGTGGGGGAACTTTTTGCGCTGGCACGCGTTGGATATAGCCGGTACGAAGGCGTTCGCCTTTGCTGCCCGGACGATCTTGGTTCTGTGATCTTTCACCGTTTCAGGTTCGTATCTTCGATTTAGGGCGCTGCACCGGTTCTTCAAGTACGATCCTGGCGCTCGCCGTTCCTGTTGCCGGATGCTCCGACAAGCGTTTGGCCCTTCGTGTTCAATCGTTAACGGCGCCCCGGCGCCAGCTACGGAGCGACCGATGAAGACCCTTACTGCAGACAGGCGCATGATCAAGATTGCCATGGATGCGCCCTATCTCGAACGCGACGAGGAGCATGCCCTGGCGCAGGCCTGGAGGGAAAACAACGATCAGGAGGCGCGCAACAAGATCGCCATGGCGCATATGCGGCTGGTGATCGCCATGGCGGCCAAATTCCGCAGTTTCGGGTTGCCGATGAGCGATCTCGTCCAGGAGGGCCATGTCGGCCTGCTGGAGGCGGCGGCGCGTTTCGAGCCAAGTCGGGACGTTCGCTTCTCGACCTATGCCACCTGGTGGATCCGCGCATCGATGCAGGACTATGTCCTGCGCAACTGGTCGATCGTGCGCGGGGGAACAAGCTCGGCGCAAAAGGCGCTGTTCTTCAACCTGAGGAGATTGCGGGCGCGTCTTGCCCAAGGCGACCGGCAACTGACCTCGCAGGCGATGCACGAGGAGATTGCCGCGGCGCTGGGCGTCAGCCTTGCCGACGTGCAGACGATGGATGCGCGCCTGTCCGGAAGCGACGCATCGCTACAGGCCCCTGTCGGCCACGGAGATTCTGACAGCGGCGAGCGGCTCGACTTCCTTGCGAGCGAAGCGCCGCTGCCCGACGAACAGGTCAGCGACATGATCGACGGCGAACGTGCTCGCCGCTGGCTTCATATCGCGCTTGGGGAGTTGAGTGAGCGTGAGATGAAGATTATCCGCGCGCGTCGTTTGTCGGAAGACGGCGCGACGCTGGAGGAACTGGGCGTCGACCTCGGCATCTCGAAGGAGCGCGTCAGGCAGATCGAGACCCGGGCGCTGGAAAAGCTGCGCGCCGCGCTCGCCGCCAAGGCGCCGGCATTGGCTTCCGGCATGCACTGAACGCAATGCGAAATCGACTGCAGAAAAATCGGGAGCGCCGTGCGTTCAAATGACCGCACAAAGGACACTCCCGTACCTTCATTCCAGAGCATCGTATTCGCTTTCAGTGAATCCACGTGAAAGCGGATGCGCTGGCGAAGTCTAGCGTGTGCTCGCCGTTCCGAGCTCACTGTCCAAGGTCGCCAAGATTCGATAGCCGACCCTTACGCGAGCCGGGATAGGGTAATTCCTGTTGGCCAACAAAACGACGCCGATGCCTTTCGCGGGGACAAAGGCGGCATAGGCGCCGAAGCCGTTTGTCGAGCCGGTCTTGTTGATCAGCACGTCGTCTCGCGGTGGCAGTCGCGGCGCAAGCTTGGCCACCTTGTTTGGCTTGAAGCTTAGCTCAGCCGAGTTTCCCGCCAGCAGTTGCTCGAGATCGGTCGGATAGGCATACATCTCCCACCCGAGTCCCTGCATCATGTCGCCCACCTTGTAATGGCCGACATGCGTTGCGGCGATCGCCCGCTGGAGCGTTTCGTCGAGCTTTGATGCGTCAATATTTGCCTCGACGAAACGAAGCAGATCGGCCGCAGTCGTCTTCACGCCGTAGGCCTCCGAATCCAGAACACCCGGGTTCACCCGGATAGGTTTACCCTCCTTCGAGTGGCCATAGGCGTAATCGCGCATGCGATCCTCAGGAACTCGGATATAGGTCTGCGTCAGGCCAAGCTCCGGGAAGAGCTTCTTTTCCATCAGATCGTCGAACGGCTCGCTCATGCTTTCGGCGGCCAGGTATCCGAACAGCCCGATACTGGGGTTCGAGTAGATCCGATACGTGCCGGGTTCGTAGCTCGGACGCCAGCTTCTGAAATAGCTGATCGCCTCCTTCTGGTCCGCGACGGAATCCGGAAACTGCAGGGGCAAGCCTCCGGCCGTATAGGTGCCGAGTTCGAGCAGGGTGATCCTATCGAAACTGCTTCCGACAAGCGTTGGCAAATATTTGCTGGCGTGGTCGGAAAGCGAGAGGGCCCCGCGCACTTCGGCGTAGGAGGCAAGGGTCGCTGCGAACGTCTTGCTGATCGAGCCGATCTCGAAGAGCGTCGCGTCGGTGACTTTTTGCCGACCCTCCTTCGAGGCAACGCCATAGTTAAAGACGTATCTCTTTCCCTGAACTGTGACAGCGACAGCCATCCCGGGAATGTCGTATTGCTCCATCAAGGGGCGGATCGCTTCGTTCACGACGCGTTCGAGCGCACCTTGACCATCGCTGGCGGCCGCGTGGGTCCATGGATTAAAGAAGAGGGATGTGGCCGCGAAAATTTTGAACGCTGTCAGGCGAATGTTTCTCATTGAAGACAAGCCCTCGTGGCTGTGACAATCGATAGCCCAGCGCCGCGCGTCCTGTCGGGCGCGCAAAGACGGACGCTGTAGCACTTTGAACGGCTGCCTGTTTTATCCTTGAATCGGAAACACGCAGTAGCACTCTGGCCACGGAGAAAAGCAATCCACCACTCTATTCGGAAATGATCTTCACCTTGTCGCCGGGTTTGACGGTGGAGGTGATCTGCATCGCGTTGATCAAGCGGAAGAGATCGAGTTTGCGGTCCGTTCCCATCATCCGGGCAGCCAGCGTCGCCATCGTGTCGCCGGACCTGACAGTAACCACGCGAATGCGTAGCGGTTTCAGCGATTGAACCTCGGCCTGCGTCATGCGGCGGAACGAGCTGCGCAACTGGCTCGCCGTGCTTTCCAGAGCGTTCGATCCTTTGGGGACGGCGGTCAGGAAACGATAGATGCGGTTGTCGATGCGGATCACGGTGACATCGAAATCCCAGCGATCGGCCGATGCCCGCGCCGTTGCTGCCTCGAGGCCATTGACGGAGATCGGATGAATCGTATCCGGCTGCAGGCCGGTGACCCAGCCGCTGGCGATGTAGTCGGTGAGACTGCGCTGCGCTGTGTCGGCGACGCCGTCGAAACGGATCGCGATGTCACCCGGGCCGGTCGCGAGCACCGCCTCGGCCTTGTTGTCGATCTGGAAGCCGAGCGGCACGTCGAAGCGGATGCCGAGCTGGCCGTGCAGGAATGTCTGGCCCCGGACATAACCCTCCTGCGGGCTGTCGCCGTAGAGGATGCCGTCGATGCCGGCCAGATAGTAATCGCGCCCGCGGTCGCCGATCGTGCTTTCGACGCCGAAGGCACGCGCGTGGCGGCGCGCCAGTTCGACGCGCTGCGGCGCGTTGGGGTGGCTCGACAGGAAGTCGAGACTCTGGTCGGCTTCCGGGTCGACCGCCGTGAAGCGGGCGTAGGCCGCCATCGAATCGAGGAAACGGGCGGCGGCATAAGGGTCGTATCCTGCCTCGCCCAGCATGCGCACGCCGATCACGTCGGCCTGAAGCTCCTGATTGCGCGAGAAGGCGGCGAGCCGCAGCTTGCCGCGGGCAAGCGCCTGTTTCCCAGCCAGATTGGAGGAAAGCACTTCGGAGACGACCCGGCTCGCGATCACCTCGGCCTCTTCACGCTGCTGGCGCTCGATGCCGTGGTTTGCGGTGACGTGCGCCATCTCGTGCGAGAGCACGGCAGCGACCTCGGAGGCATCGTTGGCAAGCGCCAGAAGACCGCGCGTGACGTAGAGGTAGCCGCCGGGAAGCGCAAAGGCGTTGATCGCCGGTGAATTGAGAATGGTGATGCGATAGGATTGCTGCGGATTTTCTGAAACCGCCGTCAGCGCGCCGGTGATGCGCGCCACCAGTCGCTCGGTCTTGGCGTCCTTGTATTCGCCGCCGTAGCTCGCGACGATCCGCGGGTGTTCGCGCGCGCCGAGCTGGGCGCGCGGATCATTCTTCTGCACTTCCTCGACGATCTGCGGATTCGACGACGGCGAAACGGTCGGCTCGTAGGTCTGTTCGATCACCGATTGGCAGGCAGACAGGAGCGCAGTCGCCAGGAATGCAACCATTAATCGTGCATTCTTGCCGCCGCGTCGCGTCGGAATCCGGCCGTCGATGACTGTATGCCTAACCATGCCTCAGCCCGTTCCCCTCCGCCGGCGCGTGCCACAACTTGAGCGCCGACGTCGAAAAAATCCTACTTTTTCAGCCGGATACAGTGTCCCAGCCTGGGTGTTTCAGCCATCATCGTGCTGTAGCGATTTCAGCGCCGTCTGCATAGCTGATCACGGTAGAAATAGTTGCCCCGTGGTATCACAGCAACGGATGCGCGAACATCGCGCCAACCGTCGGATATCCCGCGCGTCGCACAACGCGGCGGTCAAATTGTGGCGAACGGCAATTTGGCGAAAAATTCCCTCCTGCGCCGTGCGTGTTTCAGAGGCGCAAGGGCCGCCGGAGCGCTTTGAACCGCTGCCGTGGCGGCCGACGGCAAGCCTCATTCGCGGCCGAGGAAGCGGTTGATCGCCGTGATGTCGCGCCGTTCGACAAAACGATCGACAGGATCGTGAGCGATGATACGCCCCCGGTCGAGGAAAAGCACGCTGTCGGCGAGTAGCCTCACGTCATCGGGATGATGCGTGATCATCAGGATCGTATTGCCTTCCTCGTCGTGGAGGTCGCGCAAAAGTTCGCGCATTTCCGCTCTCATGCCTGGGTCGAGAGCGGCAAAGGGCTCGTCAAGCAGGAGCAGCGGACGGTGGCGGACGAGCGCGCGGGCAAGTGCCACGCGCTGACGTTCGCCGCCGGAAAGCGTCGGCGGCAACCTCCCGCCGAAGCCGTCGAGGCCGACACGCTTCAGTGCATCGGCCACCTTGGCGCGGTCGACGTCGGACAGGTGCAGCGCCGGGTTGATACCGAAGCCGACATTCGTCGCGGCGTCGAGATGGGCAAAGAGGTTGTGCTCCTGGAAGATGACCGACACCGGGCGTTCGGCCGGCAGGCGGCCCGCCATGTCTTTGCCGAGAATATGGACCGCGCCTTGCTCCGGCTCTTCAAAGCCGGCGATGACGTTGAACAGTGTCGATTTCCCCGACCCCGAGGCACCGACGACCGCGACGATCTGCCCGGCCGGAATCGCGCAGTCGAACGCGAGCGTCATCGTTTCGAAACGGACTTCGACGTGTCTGAGCGAAACAGCCGCGGAAACGGAGGCTGGCGAATTCATGCGTCTCCTCCTTCGCGCGCGCCGTCCTCTCCCGCCGTGCCGAGCACGGTCAGGACCAGGCAGATGAGGCCGAGCAGCAATGCAAGTCCCGCAGCGTCGGCGGTGCGGTAGCTTCCCATGCGGCTATAGAGAAGCCAGGGCAAGGTCGACATGTCCTGCGATCCGAACAGGGCCACTGCTCCAAGATCGCCGAGGGACAGGGCCATGGCGAAAGAGAAGGCCATGAGCAAGGGTCTGCGCAGCGGTGGCCAGTCGATCCATCGCAGGCGATGAAAACCTGCGATGCCGAGGCTCGCCGCCAGCCGATCCGTGCGTGCCGCATGCGTGGCCATTGCCGGAGCGAGCACGCGATAGACGAAGGGAAGTGCCATCAGCGCATTGATGGCGATGACGACGGCCGGCGCAAAGCGCGCGACATCGCCGAAGGGGCGCAGCAGCAGGAACCAGCCTGCGCCGAGGACGACCGGCGGCGCCAGCAAGACGAAGGAGGTGCTGACGCTGATCATGCCGGTAAACCCGCGGGCGGCGGCCCCCGCCTGCGGTCGCATCAAGGTAACCTGCTGCGCGCGGATCATCACGGCGGTCGCCCCAACGGATATCACGGCTGAAAGAAGGGCAATCACGGCGCTGGTGGCGAATGCACGGTGGACGGCAGCATCGCGGGCAAGCCTCGGCAAATCCGCCTGCAGACCGGAATAGGCGATCGCGGCGAACGGCAGCCCGACGAAGGCGAGCGCAAGGACGAGCCAAAGCCCGTCGGCTAATCGTGAGTGTCCGCTCATGCCGTCGAACCGTTTCATTGCTTTTCCGATCGTCTCGCTCTCCGGCGGTGGTGGTGCCAGCATCTTCAGAACGAGAAGCAGCGCGCCCGTCAGGGCGACCTGAAGGCCGGAAAGGGCGATCGCGCGCGGCGGGTCGAAATCGAAGCGCAGCGCCTGGTAGATCGCCACTTCGATCGTGCTTGCCGCGGGTCCCCCGCCGAGTATCAGCACGAGCGTGAAACTGGTGGCGCAAAGCATGAAGATCAGCCCGGCGATGCCCGGTAACAGCCCGCGGATCGCCGGCCACTCGATGAAGCGGAAGATTGCGCTCGAGGGCATGCCGAGATTGGCGGTGGTACGCCAGTATTCGCCCGGAATCCGTTCGATCCCCGCAAGCATCAACCGCGCCGCGAGCGGCATGTTGAAGAACACGTGGGCGAGAAGAATGCCGAAAAGACCATAGATGCTGATCGGGTCTTCGAGTCCGATCGCGACGAGGACAGTATTGAGAAAGCCCTGCCGGCCCCAGACCTGAATGAGGCCGAGCGCTGCGACGAGTGCGGGCAGGCCGAGCGGCAGCGCCATCAGCCGAAGCAACCAGATGCGGCCGGGGAAGCTTGCCTGCCGGGCGAGCGCACGCGCCACCGGGATCGCGAAGAGAACGGAGAGGATCGTCGAGAGGCACGCCTGAAGCAGCGTGAAGCGGGTGACGCGCCAGACATAGGCGTCGAACGGGGCGCCGGCATAGCCGCTGCCGGACTGGGCGAGGAGCGCGACGATGGCGAGGGCGACGAACAGCAGAATGCCGCCGAGGCTGAAGGCCCCGGCGGCAATCGTCATTCGTCTTTCGGCCGCACTGGACAAGCCTGCCTCAGTTCTTGCTCATGGCCGCCAGCCATTCGTCGATCCAGGCCTTGCGGTTGGCGGCGACCTCCTCGGAAGACATCAGGAATGTCTTTTCCGGCTTGACGAGCTTGCCGAAGGCATCCGGAAGGGGTTCCTTGGTCGCCGCAACCGGCATCATCCAGTTGGTCGTCGGAATGATCGACTGGAATTCCGGGCCGGTCATGAAGGCCAGAAACTCCTTGGCGAGTTCCGGCTCCTTGGCGTTCTTCGTCACGCCGGCCACTTCGATCTGGATATAGTGGCCCTCGGCGAAGGGCGCGGCCTGATAGCGTTCGGTGTTTTCCGCCACCATGTGGTAGGCGGGCGAGGTGGTGTAGGACAGCACCATCGGCGCTTCGCCTTTGGTGAAGAGACCGTAGGCTTCCGACCAGCCGGGGGTCACGGTCAGCACCCGATCCTTGAGCTTGGCCCAGGCAGCGGCCGCCTCGTCGCCATAGACCGATTTCACCCAGAGCAGCAGCCCGAGGCCCGGCGTCGAGGTGCGCGGATCCTCGATGACGATCTTTTGCGAAGGATCGCCGTCGACCAGTTCCTTCAGGCTCTTCGGCGGGGTCTTCAGGGTTTCGGTATCGTAGATCACGGCGAAATGGCCGTAGTCATAGGGAACGAAGGTGTCGTCGGAAAAGCCGCCCGGGACCTTCAAGGCCGCGGTGTCGAGACCGTGCGGGGCGAAGAAGCCCGTTGCCTTGGCTTCCGCGACGAGGTTGGTGTCGAGGCCGAGTACGATGTCCGCCTTTGATTGCTCGCCTTCGAGCTTCAGCCGCGTCAGAAGCTCGACGCCGTCGGCGACGCCGACATAATTGACCTCGCAGTTGCAGGTCTTCTCGAAGGCCTCGGCGACTTTCGCGCCAGGGCCCCATTCGCTGATGAAACTCTCATAGGTGTAGATCGTCAGCGTCTTTTCGGCGGCGCTGGCGCCGAACGGCAAAGCCGCGGCGATCGCCGTAATCGCCAGCCGGCGAAGCAATTTGCTGTAAATGGACATGACGGGCACCTCTCTCCCTGTTGTTGATGTTGCGGGAAAAGGAGGCGCATCGGTCCGATCGCTTCTAATCCCTCCGCCGGTATGAGCCGGATCAGGTTCCGCGGGTTGGCTCGAGCCTCTCAGCCTTGGTTCCATGAAGCGAACCGAAGGCACCCCGTTAGAGCAGCAAAGATTTAGCTTTCGGCAGCAGGTCTGGCAAGCCGAGTTTCGACGGAAACATTTGCCGTTCAAGCCATCTGCGCTATTAGACCAAACACTTGTCGGCGGCGTTTGTTCGCCTTCCGCAGCAATTCAAGGTGCTACAGCATCCCTTGTACGTCTGATGAGCCGCGCAGAGGACGCTGTAGTGGGGAGAGTTCTCATGCCAGACATGCTCGTTCGTCTCTATGCCTTGCCTGAAAGGCGTGCTTCCCGGCTCGGCCCTGGCATCAGCATTCGCCGGGCGATGGCCGCGGAACGCAGGGTCGTGCTCGCCTGGATCGAAGAACGGTTCGGCGCCGGCTGGGCAGGCGAGGCCGAGGCCGCCTTCTCCTCAACCCCGACGCGGATCCATGTCGCCGTTCACGAGAAGCGGATCGTCGGATTCGCTTGCCACGACGTGACGGCGCTTGGCTTCTTCGGGCCCACAGGCGTCGATGAAGCGATGCGGGGCCAAGGGATCGGCGAGGCACTCCTTGTCGAAAGCCTGATGGCGATGCGCGCCGCCGGTTATGGCTACGCCGTCATCGGCGGTGTCGGTCCTGCGGATTTTTACGCCCGCGCCGTCGGCGCGGTGGAGATACCGGATTCGACGCCGGGCATCTATGCGGGCATGCTTTTTCCCGGCGACGACCCGTCCGGAACCTGATCCGCGCAAATTGCGTTGGCGAAACGGAGGCTGGAAACTGCTTTCGGCCTTTTCCTCGCTTGCTGCTTTGCGCTATGGGCTTCTGCCATGACTGGATCATTCACCATCCTTCTCGGGGGTGCGCTCACCCGCACCGAGCGACTTGCGAGCCAACTTTCGGGGAGCCGCTTCATCGCGGCTGACGGCGGCATGCGCCATGCGAAGGCGCTTGGTGTCGTTCCTGAACTCTGGGTCGGCGACTTCGATTCGACCGACGACGCGTTGCTGGCCGCATTCGCCGCGGTGCCGCGCGAGAGCTATCCGCCGGCCAAGAGCGCGACCGACGGCGAAATCGGGGTCGAGGCGGCGCTCGCGCGGGGCGCAACGTCGCTGATCTTCGTCGGTGCCCTCGGCGGCACCAGAAGCGACCATGCCTTCCTGCACCTTTTGCGCGCCGTGGCGATCGCCGAAGAGGGGTTGCCGGTGCTGATGACCTCCGGCGAGGAGGAAGCCTATCCCTTGCTGGAAGGATCTGAGGAGATCGACCTTCCCAAGGGCAGCCTCTTCTCGATTCTCGGGCTCAGCGCGCTTTCCGGCCTTTCCATCGAAAATGCGCGTTATCCGCTCGACGATTTCGCGCTGCCCTTCGGCTCGTCACGGACCATTTCCAACATTGCAGAGGGGCCGGTCCGCTTTTCCTTGAAATCCGGCCGGGCGGTCATTCTCGCCCGACCCTATGATCTTTCCGGAGCCTGAAACCTTGGCGCCACCGATTCTGAAGCTTGATGACATTTTCCTGACCTTCGGTGGCACGCCGCTGCTCGCCGGCGCCAACCTGCAGGTCGAGCCCGGCGACCGCATCTGCCTCGTGGGCCGCAACGGCTCGGGCAAGTCGACCCTGATGAAGATGGCCGCCGGCCTCGTCGAGCCGCAATCGGGTGAAATCTTCCGCCATCCTTCGGCGACGGTGCGCTACCTGCACCAGGCGCCCGATTTCGAAGGCTTCGACACGGTCCAGGCCTATGCGGAAGCGGGGCTCGGCCCAAGCGATGATCCCTATCGCGTCGCCTATCTGCTGCAGCATCTGGGGCTGACGGGGCAAGAGGATCCGCGGCGGCTTTCGGGCGGCGAGGCGCGGCGCGCCGCACTTGCCCGGGTGCTGGCGCCGGAGCCCGATATCCTGCTCCTCGACGAGCCGACCAACCATCTCGATCTTCCGACGATCGAATGGCTGGAGGACGAACTCGTCCGCAGCCGCTCGGCGCTGGTGCTCATCTCGCACGACCGGCGCTTCCTCGAAAAGGTTTCGACGGCGACCGTCTGGCTCGATCGCGGCCAGTCGCGCCGGCTCGATCGCGGGTTCGCCCATTTCGAGGCATGGCGCGACGAGGTGCTCGAGGCCGAGGAGCTGGAGCAGCACAAGCTCGGCAAGGCGATCGAGCGCGAGGAGCACTGGCTGCGCTACGGGGTGACCGCAAGGCGAAAGCGCAACATGCGCCGTCTCGGCGAGCTGCAGGACATGCGGGCGCGCTATCGCGGCCACAAGGGACCGCAGGGCACGGTGCAGGCAACGGCCGCCGATGCCAGGGAGTCCGGCAAGCTGGTCATCGAGGCGGAAAAGGTCACCAAGGCCTATGGCGATCGCACGATCGTCGCGCCCTTCTCGCTCCGCGTGCACCGCGGCGACCGGATCGGCCTCGTCGGCCCGAACGGCGCCGGCAAGACGACGCTGCTCAAGCTTCTGACCGGCCAGATCGAGCCGGACTCCGGAAGTGTCAAGCTCGGCACCAATCTCGAAATGGCGACGCTCGACCAGAAGCGGGATGAGCTCAGCATCGACGATACTCTGGCGCACTATCTGACAGACGGGCGCGGCGAGACCCTGCTCGTTAATGGTGAGCAGCGGCATGTCACCGGCTACATGAAGGATTTTCTCTTCCAGCCGGAGCAGGCTCGCACCCCGATCCGCGAGCTTTCAGGCGGCGAGCGTGCGCGGCTGATGCTGGCGCGTATTCTCGCGCGCGCCACCAATCTGCTGATCCTCGACGAGCCGACCAACGATCTCGATATAGAAACGCTCGACCTCTTGCAGGAGATCGTCGCCGGCTTCGCTGGCACGGTCATCCTCGTCAGCCACGATCGCGACTTTCTCGACCGGACCGTGACCTCGACCATCGCGCCGGCCAATCCGGAGGCGCCGGACGGTCGCTGGATCGAATATGCCGGCGGCTATTCCGACATGATGGCGCAGCGCAGGGGCGCGATCGAGGACAGGCGGAAGGTCGAGAAGGCCGAGAAGGCCAAATCGACCGACGCTCCGGCGGCCGCATCCGAAGCGCCGAAGGCCAAGGGCAAGCTCTCCTATAAGCAGAAGTTCGCGCTGGAAAACCTGCCGAAGGAGATTGCCAAGGCCGAAGCCGAGATTGCCCGGCACGAGGAGAAAATGCACGATCCCAACCTGTTTTCGAAGGATCCGAACGGCTTTGCCAAGATTGCCGCAGAACTGGAAAAGCTGAAGAATGGGCTCGCGCGGATGGAAGAGGAATGGCTGGAGCTGGAGATGCTGCGCGAAGAGCTCGAAGGCTGAGGTTGCGCGGATCATGAGAGTCGGCAGGGGAAGGGCTTGATTGGGGCCTTAGGCTTGGCATTTGCGTTTCCCCGACGTTGAATGCGTTCAAGGAATATGATAAGGAAAACTTACTATATTCCCTGTGAACGATTGAAATGCCGAGAAAACTTGAATCCGAAACGATCGGGATGCTGCTCAACGACGTCTCCCGGCTGCTCCGCGGCGCCTTCGACCGCAAGGTCAACGCCATGCAGCTCGGGATCACGCCCGGTGAAGCGCGCACGCTGATCCAGGTCGCCACCACGGAAGGCATCAAGCAGGCGGAAATTGCGACCCGCATGGGTATCGAGCCGATGACGCTCTCGGCCTATCTCGATCGCCTGGAGGCGCTGGGGCTCGTCGTGCGGGTGCCGGACCCGGCCGACCGGCGCGCCAAGAACGTCGTCGTCAGTGACCGGGCCGATCCGCTTATCGATGAGATGATGGCGGGCCTGCGCGAAATGATGGGCGCCTATACCGAAGGCCTGGGCGAGGGGGGGCTGGAACTGTTGCGTGGCAATCTCCGGGTCCTGCGCGATAACCTTCGCCGGCTCGATCCCTGCGTTGCCGGCAAGGAAAGCAATAGGGAAAAAGGGGCGGCCGAATGACGCTCAGGATGAGCGAGCGGCGTACGAGCATCATCGGCGCGTTCCTGGTGGCGCTCGGTCCCGTTTCGATGGCGCTCTATACGCCAGCGATGCCGGAACTCGTTCGCGCTTTTGCCACCAGCGAGGCGGCGATCAAGATGACGCTGTCGCTGTATTTCGGCGGCTTCGCCTTTGCGCAGCTCGTCTCCGGCACGCTCTCCGACGTCATCGGACGCCGCTCGTCGACGCTGATCTTCATGGCGATCTATCTCGCCGGCAGCCTGATGGCCGCCTTCGCTCCCTCGGTCGGCGTGTTGCTGGCCGGGCGCCTGGTGCAGGGAGCCGGCGCCTCCGTCGGAATGACGGTGGCGCGCGCCATCGTGCGCGACCAGTTCACCGGCACCCCCGCCGCCCGCATCATGAACATGATCGGCATGATGCTGGCGCTCGGTCCGGCGGTTTCGCCGACGCTCGGCGGCATCGCGCTCGGCCTCTTCGGCTGGCAGTCGATCTTCTTCCTGATGGTCGGTTTCGCCCTGATGGCGTGCTTCACCGTGCAATTCTTCATGGTGGAAACGGTAATGCCGGACCGAAGCAAGGGGCACTTGCGGCCGATCCTGAGAGCCTACGGCGAACTGCTGACGGACAGTCGCTTCCTGTCATCGACGCTGGTGATCGCCGGCGCCGTCGGCGCGCTCTATGCCCAGGCGACGATGCTGCCTTTCGTACTGATCGACCAGGTCGGCCTGACGCCGACCCAGTTCGGCGTCGGCATGCTGATGCAATCGGGTCTTTTCTTTTCCGGTACCGTCACCATGCGTCTGCTGATGCGGCGTTTCTCGCCGCAAGGACTGGTGCCGGCCGGCCTCTGCTTCATTGGCACGGCCAGCCTTCTGCTTGCCATTACCATGCACGTCCTCCCGCCCAGCTTCCTGTCGGTCATGGGCCCTGTCGGCATCTATGCTTTCGGCATCGCCTTCGTCATGCCGTACATGATGACCGGGGCGATGGCTCCGTTTCCGCATATCGCCGGCACGGCATCGGCGATGATGGGCTTCATCCAGATGAGCGCGGGGCTTTTCGGCGGCGCGCTTGCTGCGCTCGTCGGCGTGCCGGCGGTGGCGCTCGGCACGATTATCCCAGGCTTCGGGCTTGCCGCGATCGTCAGCTATTTCTGGTACCGCAAGACCGTTCGTGCGCGGCCGCTGTGCGCGCCGGCGGCGTCCGACGACAAGCTGCGCGAAGCAGAGGGAGAAGGAGAGCCGCATATGAAAAAGCCGCGGCAGGTTGCCCGCCGCGGCTAATTCCAACTGCTATAGCCAACGTTTAGCGATTACGCGCCGCAAGCGTGCGCAGGCGCAACGCATTGAGCTTGATGAAGCCGGCGGCGTCCTTCTGGTCGTAGGCGCCCTGGTCGTCCTCGAAGGTGACGAGCTTGTCGGAATAGAGCGACTTCGCGCTCTCGCGGCCGGTAACCATGACATTGCCCTTGTAGAGCTTCAGCGTCACTTCGCCTTCGACATGCTCCTGGCTCTTGTCGATCGCCGCCTGCAGCATTTCGCGTTCCGGCGAGAACCAGAAGCCATAGTAAATGAGCTCGGCATAGCGCGGCATCAGCTCGTCCTTCAAGTGCGCGGCGCCGCGGTCGAGCGTGACGCTTTCGATTGCGCGGTGCGCGGCCAGCAGGATGGTGCCGCCGGGTGTTTCGTAGACGCCGCGCGACTTCATGCCGACGAAGCGGTTCTCGACGAGGTCGATGCGGCCGATGCCGTTGTCGCGGCCATATTCATTGAGCTTGGCGAGAAGCGTCGCCGGCGACATGCGCACGCCGTTGATCGAAACCGCATCGCCGCGCTCGAAGCCGACCTTGATGACGGTCGCCTTGTCGGGTGCAGCTTCCGGCGAGATCGTGCGCATATGCACATATTCGGGAGCTTCCTGCGCCGGATCCTCCAGCACCTTGCCCTCGGAGGAGGAGTGCAACAGGTTGGCGTCGACGGAGAAGGGCGCTTCGCCCTTCTTGTCCTTGGCGACCGGGATCTGGTGCTTCTCGGCGAATTCGAGCAGGTCGGTGCGGCTCTTGAACGACCAGTCGCGCCAGGGCGCGATGATCTTGATGTCCGGGTTCAAGGCATAGGCCGAAAGCTCGAAGCGGACCTGGTCGTTGCCCTTGCCGGTTGCGCCATGGGCGATCGCGTCGGCGCCGGTCTTCTTGGCGATGTCGATCAGGTGCTTGGAGATCAGCGGACGGGCGATCGAGGTGCCGAGCAGGTAGACGCCCTCATAGACGGCATTGGCGCGGAACATCGGGAAGACGAAGTCACGCACGAACTCCTCGCGCACGTCCTCGATATAGATTTCCTTGATGCCGAGCATTTCGGCCTTCTTGCGCGCCGGCTCCAGTTCCTCGCCCTGGCCGAGGTCGGCGGTGAAGGTTACCACTTCGGCGCCGAGTTCCGTCTGCAGCCATTTGAGGATGATCGAGGTGTCGAGACCGCCGGAATAGGCGAGAACGACCTTCTTCACGTCTTTATGCGATGCCATGGTTTTTGTCCGTCTGCTTGCTCTGGGGAGGGCGGCAATGCCGCGTGCAAAATCTGCGGCACTTTAGCCAGAACTTGAAGGGATACAAGCATTACAGCGGCGCCCGGCGAAAATTGACATGCCGGGAGACGCCGCAACGGCCGCTATCGCGCGCGGACATGCGAATCCGCTGGCAAAAGAGCCTGACGGGCGGTATCACCGGCAATCATCTCATGGAGGAAACCTCTCATGGACTTCGTGCCCAGCCTGCCGACGCTGCTCGCCTTTGCCGCCGCCAGCCTGCTTCTGGCGGCAACGCCCGGACCGGACATGACGCTTTCGATCAGCCGGTCCCTGGCGCAAGGAAGGAAGGCCGCACTTTTCGTCGTGCTCGGCACCGGCCTCGGAATCGTCGTTCACACGATGCTCGTCGCCTTCGGCATTTCGGCGCTGATCACCGCGTCGCCGACCGCCTTCCTGGTGCTGAAGACAGGTGGTGCTGCCTACCTCTTCTGGCTTGCCGTCCAGGCAATGCGCCACGGCTCGACGCTTTCGGTAAAGAAGATCGACGGGGCGAAAGGAACCGCCTTTGCGAACGTCGCGACCGGCTTCTGGGTGAACATCCTCAACCCGAAGGTCGTGATCTTCTTCATGACCTTCCTGCCGCAGTTCGTCAGCGCGACCGATCCGTCGGTCACGAGCAAGCTCCTGTTCCTGGGCTTCTTCTTCATCGTCATCGGCATGCCGGTGAATGCGATGGTGGTGCTTGCCGCCGATTGGCTCGCCGCCTGGCTGCAGAAGAACAAGCGCTTCATGCGCGCTCTTGACTTCAGCTTCGCCGGCGTCTTCTCGATCTTCGCGGTCAAGATTTTTCTGACGCAGGCGCGCTGAGCCGGTCGGCCTTTTACCCGATCAGCAGCGCGTCGTCGTCGAGCGTCTGGCCGCGGATGCGGCGGAACATGGCAATAAGATCCTCGACCTGCAGCGTCTTGCGGCTGTCGCCGGCGACATCGAGCACGATTTCGCCGCCGTGCAGCATGATCGTGCGGTGGCCATAGTCGAGCGCCTGACGCATCGAATGGGTGACCATCATCGTCGTCAGCTTGCGCTCGGTGACGATCTTCTGCGTGAGATTCATGACGAATTCCGCCATGCCCGGATCGAGCGCCGCGGTGTGTTCGTCGAGAAGCAGAACTTCCGATCCGGCCAGCGTCGCCATCACCAGCGACACTGCCTGCCTCTGGCCGCCGGACAGGAGATCCATGCGATCGCCGAGGCGATTTTCGAGGCCGAGATTGAGTTCGGCGATCCGCTCGCGGAAATGCTCGCGACGCTTCGCGCCCAGCGCCGGCGTCAGGCCGCGGCTTTCACCGCGCCTGGCGGCGAGCGCCAGGTTCTCCTCGATCGAGAGCGTGCCGCAACTGCCGGTAAGCGGATCCTGGAACACGCGCGCAACGAGGCCGGCGCGCGCCGCCGTTCCCTTGCGGGTGACGTCCGTGTGCCCGATCGTTACCTCGCCTTCGCTCGGCAGGACGTCTCCGGCGAGCACGCCGAGCAGCGTCGATTTGCCGGCCCCGTTCGAGCCTATCACGGTGACGAACGAACCCTGCTCGATCGTCAGGCTTACGCCGTTCAATGCTTGCTTCTGCAAGGGTGTGCCCTTGCCGAAAACGACCTTGATGTTCTTGACGCTGATCATGCGGCACCTCTGCGACGCAGACGAGGAAGGACGAGCGCTACGGTGACGAGCGCTGCGGTCACGAAGTTGAGGTCGGAGGCCTGCAGACCGAGCATGTCCGTCGAGAGCGCGAGCTGGATGGCGATGCGGTAGAGAATCGAGCCGAGCACGCAGCCGGCGAGTGCGATCAGGATGCCGCGGGCGCCGAACAGCGTTTCGCCGATGATGACGGCCGCGAGCCCGACGACGATCGTGCCGACGCCCGAGGTCACGTCGGCAAAGCCGTTGGTCTGGGCGAAGAGTGCGCCGCCGAAGGCAACAAGCGCGTTGGAGATCGCCATGCCGAGATAGATCTGGCGGCTGGTATCGACCCCTTGCGCGCGGGCCATGCGCGCATTGGCGCCGGTCGCCCGCATGGCGAGGCCCGCGTCGCTTTCAAGAAAACGCCAAACGATGACGACGGCGACCAGCACAAGAATGCCGACGAAGAGGGGGCGAACGTAGAAGTCCCTGAGCCCCGATCCGTAGAACGGCGACAGCATGGTGTCGGCATTGATCAGCGCGACGTTCGGCTTGCCCATGACGCGCAGGTTCACCGAGAAGAGCGCGATCATCGTCAGGATCGAGGCGAGCAGGTTGAGGATGCGGAACCGCACGTTGAGGAGTGCAGTGACCATGCCGGCCGCGGCACCGGCGACCATCGCGACGGCTGCGGCGAGCCACGGATTGACGCCCGCAATGATCAGGACCGCCGTGACCGCCGCGCCGAGCGGAAACGACCCGTCGACCGTCAGGTCAGGAAAGTCGAGCACGCGGAAGGCAAGGAAAACGCCGACGGCGACAAAGGCATAGACGAGCCCCAGTTCCACGGCTCCCCAAAAAGCGATTTGACTCAAGGCTGTCGGCCCTCTTCGATCGTGTTGCGCGCAAGGCCCTGCCGCGCAACGTATCTGGTTAATAGTGAAGCGCCCCCGTATGGAACGGGGGCGGCAAAAAGGCAACCAAATTGCGTTCGCGAGGGAACGCCGTCGTTATTCGATAACGCGGGTTGCGCGCTTGACCACGCTCTCCGGCAGGGTCACGCCCATCTTGGCGGCGGCAGCCTTGTTGATCACGAGGTCGGTGCCCGCCGCGACCTTGACCGCGATGTCGCCCGGGTTTTCACCCTTCAGGATACGGACAACAACGTCGCCGGTCTGCTTGCCGACGTCGTAGTAGTTGAAGCCAAGGGCCGCAACCGAGCCGCGCGAAACGGAGTCCGTATCGGCGGTGAAGAGCGGCAGCTTGCTTTCCTCGGCGACGGCAACGGCGCCTTCGAGCGCGGAGATGATCGTGTTGTCGGTCGGAACGTAGATCGCATCGGCGCGGCCGACGAGGGCGCGGGCCGCACCCTGGACTTCTGCGGATTTCGTTGCGGCGGACTCGACCACGATCAGGCCTGCTTTTTCGGCTTCGGCCTTGAGCGCCGCAAGCAGGGATACGGAGTTCGCTTCACCGGAATTGTAGAGATAGCCGATCGATTTCACGTTCGGCAGGATCTCCTTGATCAGCTTCACATGCTCGGCAACCGGCGACATGTCGGAAAGGCCGGTGACGTTGCCGCCGGGCTTGTCCATGTCCTTGACGAGCTGCGCGCCGAGCGGGTCGGAGACGGCGGTGAAGACCACCGGGATGTCACGTGTCGAGGAAACCACCGCCTGCGCCGAGGGCGTGGAGATCGGCACGATGACGCTCGGCGCTTCGCCGGCGAACTGGCGGGCGATCTGTGCCGCCGTCGCCGGGTTGCCCTGCGCCGACTCGTAGATGAACTTGAGGTTCTCGCCTTCCTTGTAGCCGGCGGCAGCGAGCGCGTCCTTGACGCCGTCGCGGGCAGCATCGAGGGCGGGATGCTCGACGATTGCCGTCACGGCAACCGTAACTTCGTCTGCGCGCGCCGGCAGGGAGAGCGCCACCGTGGCGGCAAGAGCTATGAGAAGTGAGCGCATGGATGTCCTCCGTTTGGCGAACGGGATGCCGGCGGATGAACCGCTTCGCATGTTTCTCATCCCGCTCCAGATGAATTCGCCGCCTTCTTAGGAAAGCGGAGCAATGAAATCAATCGATGGAAAGAGCTTCATCCATCAAACTTCTTCATCGATCGAGATTGCGCGTCGCGCTCCGGTTCTGCCCCTCTCCTCGGGTTTAATCCGAGGACTAACCCTCTCCCCGCTCGCGGGGAGAGGGGACTGGAACAGCGCGGCATCGTCCCTTCTCCCCGCCTGCGGGGAGAAGGTGGCCGGCAGGCCGGATGAGGGGCGAACCTGAGCGCGACCCGCCCCGCGCATCTCCTTCCCGGCTCAGTCCTCGCCGTGATTGGCAATCATCATCGCCTCGAAGGCGAGGCGGTCGACCTTGCGCATGCGTTCGGATTCCGACTTGAGCTGGCCGCAGGCGGCGAGAATGTCACGGCCGCGCGGGGTGCGGATCGGCGAGGCATAGCCGGCCTGGTTGATGAAATCGGCGAAAGCCTCGATCTGCTCCCAGTCCGAACACTGGTAGTTGGTGCCCGGCCACGGATTGAAGGGGATGAGGTTGATCTTGGCCGGAATGCCCTTCAGCAGCTTCACCAGTTCCTTGGCGTCCTCGAGGCTATCGTTGACATCCTTCAGCATCACATATTCGAAGGTGATGCGGCGCGCGTTCGACAGGCCCGGATAGGCACGGCAGGCCTCCATCAAGTCCTTCAGCGGATACTTCTTGTTGATCGGCACCAGCATGTCGCGCAGGTCGTCGCGCACGGCATGCAGCGAGATTGCCAGCATAACGCCGATCTCCTCACCGGTGCGGTAGATTTCCGGCACGATGCCCGAAGTCGAGAGGGTGATGCGGCGCTTCGAGAGCGAGAGACCGTCGCCGTCGGACGCGATCAGGAGCGCGGTCTTGACGTTCTCGAAATTGTAGAGCGGCTCGCCCATGCCCATCATCACGATATTAGTGATCTTGCGGCCTTCCGCAGGCACTATGGCGCCCTGCGGCGTATCGCGTTCGGGGAAATCGCCGAGCCGGTCGCGGGCAAGCAGCAACTGGGCGAGAATTTCTTCCGCCGTCAGGTTGCGCACCAGCTTCTGGGTGCCGGTGTGACAGAAGGAGCAGGTGAGCGTGCAGCCGACCTGGCTCGAGATGCAGAGCGTGCCGCGGCCTTCCTCCGGGATGTAGACGGTCTCGATCTCGACGGGGCGACCAGCGCCGCGCGGCGGGAAGCGTAAGAGCCACTTGCGCGTGCCGTCGTTCGAAATCTGCTCCTCGACGATCTCCGGCCGGGCGATGGTGAAATGCTCCTTGAGCATCTCGCGCATGTCCTTGGAGACGTTCGACATCTGATCGAAATCGGAAACGCCGCGAACGTAGAGCCAGTGCCAGAGCTGGCTCACGCGCATCTTGACCTGGCGCTCGGGCACGCCCCGTTCGACGAGCAGCCTGGCCATGTCTTCGCGCACAAGACCGATCAGCGATGGCTTCTCGGCCTGGGGCGCCAGGCGCACCTGTGGCGCCTTGACAATGTCCGCCCTGTTCAAGATCTCAGTGGCTGCCATGCTTGCGATGTCCTGTCAAACAGCGACGGCCCGTCCGGAGAAAGTTCCGGATCATGTTCCGATGCTCGAATTGAAAACTGGCGAGCCTTCGAGCGCGGCAATGGGCGCGGGGCTCTAAATTTGGCGGCGCTTTAGCATTCTTTTCGCCGCGAGTCGACATGGGCTTTTTTGCCCCTCATCCCGCTGCCGCGACCTTCTCCCCGCAGGCGGGGAGAAGGGACAAGCCGCACGCGCCCAATCCCCTCTCCCCGTCAGAACGGGGAGAGGGCTAGGGTGAGGGGCAATTACCAACGCAAAAAAAGCCGGTCCAGAGGGCCGGCCTTCGCGATATAGCTCAAGCATCTAACGTTACTTGCAGGCTTCGATCTGCTTCAGCGCGGCAGAAATGCCGGAGAGAGAATAGGAATAGGACGTCGCGGTTCCCTTGCGCGACTTCGCGTTGACCGACATGTCCTTGCCCGACTTCATCGCCGCCACCAGCGCCGGTTCTTCGGCAGCGTTTTCCACCCAGGCGGAATTGCCCTTGGTAAACATCACGAAAGTCTTGCCGTCGATGACCACATTGACCTTGGAATTGTCCTGCAGCGGATAACCCATCATCGCCTGAGGTTCGTAGCTGATGTTCTGCCCCGGGCGCTGCGAGACGAGGAAGAAGATATCGCCATGGTCGACACCGGCGGGGCTCTTCTGCTGTGGAACGGACAGGACGTAGCAGACCTTGCCGCCGCCGGCCTGGTAGGAATAGGCTCCCCAGGCGCTGAATTGCTGGATCCGTGTCGGAGATTGAGCGGAAGCAACGCCGGCTGCTGCCATGACGAGTGCGATTGCAGTTGCGATCTTTCTTACAAACATGAGGTCCTGCCGCTTGTCTTGCTTGCGACTGCCCGAAACAGGTGAGACGGGCAACGCATAGTCACGATTTGATTTATTTTGACTTAATTCAGGTTACTAAACCGTCAACGATCACTGCAATCCGCTCGTTTCCGCCCCGAAACGGGCCAGCGACACACCCGGCAGTCGAAGCCGGCGCGCTTGTCCGGCGGGCCGTTTCTTCGTGTCTGCGGATTTGCCGGTTCGGTCGATCGTCAATTCTGGAGGGCCGTGGCCGGTAGGAGTCCCCTGTCTCAAATCTCGCGCAACGCACTGTCCTGCAGCCTATTCGCCCACAGCCGCGGCGTTTGCGGAATCTATGGCACAAAGAATCAGGCAAGAGTTTGTCTTTCAGGCAGAAATGCGGCGGTCCCGCACTCACGCAGAAACTCAAAGTTCTACAGCGACCTTTGCACGTCTGATTAGACGCGCGGCTCTGTAGCGATCATTCCTCATCCGGCCTGTCACGCAGGGTTTCGTCGGCCTTGGCGTAATGCGCTTCCTTGATCTGGCCGCTGATCGCGGCGAAGGCGGCCGTCAACACGGCGATGTCGTCGGAAAAGCCAACGACGGCCAGCATGTCCGGCACGAAGTCGAGCGGCAGGACGAAATAGGCAAGGGCTGCAAGCAGAATGCCGCGCGTACGCGTCGGGGTCTTCGGATCCACCGCACAATAATAGGCGGCGACGAGGTCGCGACTGAAGGGAATCTGGCGGGCTGCGCGGCGAAAGGTCGGCCAGAACCGGCGGCGTACCTTGCGCTCCCGGCGCTCCTGTTCGGATTCCTCGCCGGGAAGGAGAATTTCACCGATCTTGATATCGTCCATCGCGTCCGTTTCCGATTTGGGCCTTACAGCGCCGCGCGTCTTTTCAGACGCGCAGAGAAACATGCAGGAGCCTGATATGGGAAGGGTGTCTGCTATTTCAAATGGTCGGGCATCCGGCCGGCGGCCGCGTGGTCCATTTTTGCCGCCAGCTTGAAGTCGAGCTCCGTCAGCCCGTTCGCATCATGCGTCGAAAGCGTGACGTCGACCCTGTTGTAGACGTTGAACCATTCGGGATGGTGGTCGAGCTTTTCTGCGGCAAGCGCGCATTGCGTCATGAAGCTGAATGCCTCCGCAAAATTCTTGAACCGAAACGCCTTCCAGATCGATGCGCCGTCCTCGGCAAGAACCCAACCTTCCATCTTGTGCAAATGCTCGGCGACAGCCTCGGCGTCCAGTTTTTCCGGCCTCATGTTGTTTCTCCCTGTGATCTTTCGTGCTTAACAACGGCCTACAACAAGTTTTTATCCTTAAATCGGTTCCGATATAAGGATAAAAACATGCCGTAATTCAAAGTGCTACAGCGGCCTTTGTGCGTCTGAAAAGACACGCGGCGCTGTCGTCGCAGATAAACTCCGCCCGTGCCGTGCCGCACAACTCTCGATGCCAACTGGGTAACATGAAGCCGGTCAGAATTCTCTTCGTTTGCCTTGGCAATATCTGCCGTTCGCCGCTGGCCGAAGGCGTCATGCGGGATCTGGCGCACAAGGCTGGTCACGGGCACGCGATTTCGGTCGATTCCGCCGGCATCGGCGCATGGCATGTGGGCGCTCCGCCGGATCAGCGGTCGATTTCAGTGGCGAAGGCGCACGGCATCGATGTTGCGGCCCTGCGCGGGCGCCAGGTCAGCACGGCGGATTTTGCGGCGTTCGACCTGATCCTCGGCATGGACACGAGCACCGTCCGCGACCTCAGTGCGCTCGCGCCGCCCGCAATGGCGGGCAAGGTGCATCTATTCATGCGCTACGCCACAGGTCAGGCGGGCGACGTTCCGGATCCCTACTACGAAGCGGCGGAAGTCTTCGAAGCGCTCTACCAGATGCTGGAAGCAGGGTGCTTGTCCCTGCTGGCAAGGCTCGAGGACCGCGCCTCGTGAAGCGGGAAAACCTCTTCGGTCAAGTACGGACCACCGCCGACCGAATCGCGCGACGACAGGAGAACGAAGCGGGCGACCGTAAAAGGTGAGGTGAGGAAATTGCCGCGCCCGGAAAGATAATTCACGACGTCCTCGACGCGCGAGGAACGTAGCCGCGCGAGCGTCACGTGGGGTGTGAACTTGCGCGGGTCCGGCGGCAGGCCGAGGCGCTGGCAGATGCGTTCGATTTCCGCCTGGAGCGCGAACATTTCCGGCTCGTTGCTGACGCCTGCCCAGACCGAATGCGGCTTTTTCGAGCCGAAGGCACCGGTGCCCGTCAATTGCAGCTGGAATTCGGGACGTTCGATCCGGTCGAGCCTTTCAACGATCTCGTCGGCGGTCCGTCCGTCGACATCGCCGATGAAACGCAGAGTGATGTGATAGTTCTCCACATCAATCCATCGAGCTCCGGGAAGACCTCCGCGCAGCAAAGAAAGGCTCATTGCTGCATTGCGCGGAATTTCGAGGGCGGTGAACAGTCTCGGCATGGCGAGCTCCCCGAATCTCTTGCAGATGTCTTAGCGAATCACGCATCGAGTCTGCACGCAACTGTTATTTAGCGCGACAGAGCGTTAACTTTCTCTTAACTGTGGACCGATTGATCAGTCTCCTTTCGCAAGTGTAGCAATGAATCGTTCCGCGACAGGCAGGAAGCGTTCGACCATCTTGCCGACGCCCTGGCTGTTCGGATGCATTCCGTCCTCGAGTTTCAGCGCGCCGTCCGTCACCACTCCGTCGAGAAAAAACGGATAGAGTTCGAGATCATATTTCGCTGCCAGTTCCGGGTAGATGGGGTTGAAGCGGGCGGCATAGTCGGTTCCCATGTTGGGCGGCGCCATCATGCCGGCGAGCAGCACGGCGATGCCGCGCTCCTTCAGCCGGGAGATCATTGCCTCTAGATTTTTCCGCGACTGTTCCGGCGGAATACCGCGTAATGCGTCGTTCGCACCTAACTCGAGGATGACGCCTTTCGTTCCATCCGGCACTGACCAGTCGATGCGGGAAAGGCCGCCGGAGGTCGTGTCGCCGGAAACGCCGGCATTGGCGATCGTGACGTCGAAGCCTTTGTCTTTCAAGGCCTTTTGGAGGCGGGCAGGAAAGGCGTCCTCGGGCGGGAGCTGAAAACCGGCCATGAGGCTGTCGCCGAAGCCGACGAGGCTCACACTCTCGGCGCGCACCGCTGACGATAACGCAATTGTCATTGCCAGGCTCAAGAAAAAGCGCAGAAAATCTTTTAATGCCATAGGCTCGTTCCTAAATCCCCGAGGCAATCATTTCGTCATCCAGTCGGTTTTCATATAGGGCTGTTTCGCGTGGCAAAAACCATCATCGAGCTGAAAAATGCCGACTTGACGCTGGGTGAGGCCGCGGCCGCAGTCCATGTGCTGAAGGCCGTGAGCCTCACGGTCGACGCCGGCGAATCCGTCGGGATCGTTGGCCCGTCCGGATCGGGAAAGTCGACGCTGCTGATGGTGCTCGCCGGCCTGGAGCGGCTGGACAGCGGCGAGATCGTCATCGACGGTACGCCTCTGCACGGTCTGAGCGAGGATAGGCTTGCGGATTTCCGGGGCCGCAACGTCGGAATCGTCTTCCAGTCCTTTCACCTCATTCCCAACATGACCGCGCTTGAAAACGTCGCGGTGCCGCTTGAGCTTGCGAATGTCCACAACGCCTTCGACGTGGCGCGCCAGGAACTCGTCGCGGTCGGCCTCGGCGACCGGCTGACGCATTATCCCGGGCAGCTTTCAGGCGGCGAGCAGCAGCGCGTCGCGATCGCCCGTGCGCTGGCGCCGTCACCGAAGCTCTTGATCGCCGACGAGCCCACCGGCAATCTCGACGCCGAGACCGGCCGTCAGATCACCGATCTGCTCTTTGCGGAACAGCGCGAACGCGGCATGACGCTGGTTCTCGTTACGCATGATGCCGCGCTTGCCGGGCGCTGCGCGCGGCAGGTTCAGGTGCGCTCCGGCGAGATCGTCTCCGGCGGACAGCCCGACTCGAGGGCCGCTTCCGTTCATCAGGAGGCGGCGTCGGCATGAGCGAGACGGGCGCAACCAGGCGCTTTCGCCCGCTTCTCGCCCTCCGACTGGCGTTGCGCGAAATGCGCGGCGGGCTCAGGGGCTTCTACATCTTCCTTGCCTGCATCGCGCTCGGCACGGCGGCGATCGCCGGCGTCAATTCCCTCTCGCAGTCGATCAGCGCCACGATCGCGTCGCAAGGGCAGGAGCTCCTTGCCGGCGATATCCGCTTCGAACTCAACAATCGCGTGGCGACGGCCGAGGAGCGCGCCTTCCTCGACAGCCTCGGCAGCGTCTCCGTTTCCTCGCGGCTCCGCTCCATGGCCCGGCTCCCCGATGGCTCCAACCAGGCGCTCGTCGAATTGAAGGCCGTCGACAATGCCTACCCGCTCTATGGCATTTTCGAAAGCGAGCCGGTCAGGCCGCTCGGCGAACTTTTGTCCAAGCAGGGGGAGGTGTTCGGCGCGGTGGCCGCGCCGTTGCTGCTGGAGCGTCTGGACATCCGCCCCGGCGAAGAAATCCTCCTCGGCAATGCGCGGGTTCGCATCAACGCCACGATCGTGCGAGAGCCGGACGCGCTTTCCGACGGTTTTGGTTTTGCGCCGAGGCTGATGGTCTCTGCTGATGCGCTTGCCGCCTCGGGCCTCGTGCAGACCGGCAGCCTCGTCGAGCACGGCTACAAGGTCAAGCTTGCCGATCCTCAGCGCGTCGCATCCGTTCGCTCCGAGGCGGAGAAGCGATTCCCGTCGGCCGGATGGTCGATCCGGACGAGCGGCAATGCCGCGCCGTCGCTCAACGCCAACATCACGCGTTTCTCGCAGTTCCTGACGCTCGTCGGCCTGACGGCGCTGATCGTCGGTGGCGTGGGCGTCGCCAACGCCGTGCGCGCCTATCTCGATGGCAAACGCAGCGTCATCGCAACCTTCAAATGCCTCGGCGCCCCGGCGTCACTGGTGGCCATGGTCTATCTCGCGCAGATCCTGATGATAGCGCTGATCGGCATCGGCATCGGCCTCGTTTTCGGCGCGCTGATCCCTTTCGTCGCGGCCCAGTTTCTCGCCGATGTGCTGCCCGTCCCGACGTCGTTCCAGCTCTACCCGTCGGCGCTCGGCCTCGCGGCGCTTTTCGGCCTCTTGACGGCGCTCGCCTTCGCCATCCTGCCCCTCGGCCGCGCGCGCCGGGTGCCGGCAACAGCGCTCTTCCGGCAACAGGGGTTCGAGCCCACCGGCTTTCCGGCCTGGCCCTATCTCGCAGGGGCGCTTGCCTGCCTTGCGGCGCTCGCCGGACTTGCCGTCTGGACCGCGTACGATCGCAGCATTTCGCTGATCTTCCTTGGCGCAATCGCCTTTGCCTTCATCCTGCTGCGCGGCGTGTCGTGGCTCATTTCCTGGCTGGCGCGGCGCAGCCCGCGGGTCAGCTCGCCGGCGCTGAGATTGGCGATCGGCAACATCCATCGCCCCGGCGCCCTGACGCCGTCGGTGGTGCTTTCGCTCGGTCTCGGTCTCGCCTTGCTCGTGACACTGGCGCTCATCGACGGCAATCTTCGGCGCGAACTCACCGGCGACATGGCCGAACGGGCTCCCAATTTCTTCTTCGTCGACATCCAGGGCAGCGAGATCGAAGGGTTTCGGTCGCTGCTTGCCCAGGCGATGCCGAAGGGTAAGGTCGTCGAAGTGCCGATGCTGCGCGGGCGCATCGTGGCGTTCAACGGCGAAGACGTGAACAGCCGCAACGTACCGCCCGGCGGGCAATGGGTGCTGCGCGGCGACCGTGGCATCACCTATGCCAAAAATCGGCCGGAGAACTCGACGCTCACCGAAGGCACCTGGTGGCCTGGGGACTACCAGGGTGAACCGCTGGTTTCGTTCTCGGCAGAGGAAGCCCGCGAACTCGGCCTGAAACTCGGCGACACGGTGACCGTCAACGTGCTTGGCCGCAACATCACCGCGAAGATCGTCAATTTCCGCAACGTCGAATGGGAATCGCTGTCGATCAACTTCGTCATGGTCTTCTCGCCGAACACCTTTGCCGGCGCGCCGCATGCCTGGCTCGCAACCGTCATCGATCCGGATGCCACGGCCAAGGAGGAGGCGGCGGTCTTGAAGTCGGTCACCAATACCTATCCGACGATCACCAGCGTGCGCGTCAAGGATGCGCTCGATATCGTCAATACGCTTCTCGCGCAGCTTGCCACGGCCATCCGCGCCGCCGCCGCGGTCGCCCTTGTCGCGTCGGTTCTCGTTCTTGCGGGGGCGCTCGCCGCCGGCAACCGTGCGCGCATCCACGATGCAGTTGTCCTGAAGACGCTGGGTGCCACGCGCGGCACGCTGATTCGCGCCTTCAGCTACGAATACATTATTCTCGGCTTCGCAACCGCCGTCTTCGCGCTGTTCGCCGGAGGTGTCTCCGCCTGGTTCGTGGTCAGCCGCGTGATGACGCTGCCGTCCGATTTCCTCCCGGATGTCGCGATCGCCACGATCGTCGTAGCACTCGTCATGACCGTCGGCATCGGTCTTGCAGGGACCTGGCGCATTCTCGGCCAGAAAGCCGCTCCGGTGCTGCGCGAATTGTGAGGCGGCAAATTAACCGTAAATCACCCTTGTTTGATGGCTCGAGGCCCGGCTTTGCGCGATTCCGGCCCTTCTGGGTCTTGTGCGTGACCGCATTCAACATCATATTTGTCCACAGGCATGCTGGAGCCCCGCAGCGGCGCCTGGGCGCTTGAAGGATGACAAACACTTACCGCCCGACACCGTCAATTCAACCGGGGCTTAAATGAGGAAACAATGGCTGATCTGAGAAACTACCAAACCCGAATGTCGCCCGCCGGCGCTCAGGCGGGTGCCGTGATCGACGAAGGCCTTCGCGCTTACATGCTGAAGGTCTACAACCTGATGGCTCTCGGGCTGGCGATCACAGGTGTAGCAGCTTACGGAACCTATGCGCTTGCCGTCTCCAATCCGGCATTCGCCCAGCTCATCTACGCTTCGCCTTTGAAGTGGGTCGTGATGCTGGCGCCGCTGGCGCTGGTCTTTTTCATGAGCTTCCGCATCAATTCGATGAGCGTCTCCGCAGCGCAGACGACGTTCTGGATCTACGCCGCCCTGATGGGGCTTTCCCTGTCCTCGATCTTCCTGGTCTTCACCGGCCAGAGCATCGTGCAGACGTTCTTCGTCACGGCCGCCTCCTTCGGCGCCCTGTCGCTATACGGCTACACGACGAAGAAGGATCTGTCGGGCTTCGGCACGTTCCTGATCATGGGCCTCTTCGGCCTGATCATCGCCTCGATCGTCAACATTTTTCTGGCGTCTTCGGCGTTCGCATTCGCGATCTCGGTGATTGGCGTGCTGGTCTTCGCCGGCCTGACCGCCTACGACACGCAGAAGATCAAGGAAATGTACTACGAGGCCGATGACGTCGCGGTTGTTGGCCGCAAGGCCATCATGGGCGCCCTGACGCTCTATCTCGACTTCATCAACCTGTTCATGTTCCTGCTGCAGTTCCTGGGCAACAGGAACGAGTAGTCGGACGCGCATCACAGAAAAGGCGGCTTCGGCCGCCTTTTTTGTTTGTTGCAGCGCCGCCCGTCCTTGTTAGACGCGCAAAGTCAGGCCTTGATCGCGCCGTCCGATCCATGCGATTTGATCGCGACAAGCCAACATCACGAAGTCCCATGTCTGTCATTCTCCGCGACGCCGTCGCTGCCGATCTTCCCGCACTTACCGAGATCTACCGCGAGTCCGTTTTGAACGGCGTGGCGACCTACGAGATAATGCCTCCCTCCGAGGCGGAGATGGCGCTGCGCTTTTCGACGATAACCGGCAACGGCTATCCCTATATCGTGGCGCAGGAGGATCACGGCAGAGCGATCATCGGCTACGCCTATGCGTCCGCATTCCGCACGCGGACGGCCTACCGCTTCCTGGTGGAGGATTCCATCTATCTCGCGCCGGAGGCGCGAGGCAAAGGCGTTGGCAGGGCCTTGCTCGCGGAACTGATCAGGCGATGCACGGCGCTTGGCTTTCGCCAGATGGTGGCGGTGATCGGCGGCGCGCACCCGTCATCGATCGCACTGCATCGCGCTCTCGGCTTCGAGCATCAGGGGTTCATGAAGGCGACCGGTTTCAAGCACGGCCGCTGGCTGGACACGGCGATCATGCAACTCGCGCTCGGAGACGGGACGGCAACCGACCCCGCCGAAGGCGTTTATCCCGATACGCTCTACCGGACCTGAGGTACTGCGCGTCTCCTTAAAATCGACCTCGATTTAAGGGGAAAGACAAGCAGCAATTCAAAGGGCTGCAGCGATCTTTGCGCGTCCGACAAGACGAGCGGCGCTTCAATTTCCCTCGAAGTGGTAGGATCGCCCTCACCTGCTCCGCGCGCACCACTCTTCGCCCCGCCTGCGGCGAGAAAGGTGCCGGCGGGCGGATGAGCGGCAATTCCAAAGGAGATATCGCGTCAGGTCTCGACGAGCTTCAGCACCTTGTCGAACACCTTGAGCACTAGGGCAAGCTCATGGCCGCGCTTCAATATAGTGCCGTGGGCGTTGAGCACGCTATAGGCGCCCTGCTTTGCCGCAAGCTTCGGGTTTTTCTCGATCCGATAGAGCGGCGTTTCCCCCGATCGCTTGAACACGGAGAACACAGCTCGATCCTTCGTGTGGTCGATCGCATAGTCGCGCCATTCGCCCTCGCCGACCATACGGCCATAGACCCGCAAAATCTGGTCCAGCTCGCGGCGATGAAATGTAACGGGTGGGGGATTCCTGGCGTTCTTGTATTCGTGAAAATCGACCACTTGCGACGTGGCCTGGCCCTGGCGACGCGTCTCGCCTTCCGGTAAATCCGGTTGATCAGTCATCAGTATTTCGGCCTTCTGATGTGACAGGACTACGACAGTGTGCCTGACACGAGCGGAAAAGCAAGTCGGAAGCCGGTGAACAATGCCGGCAATTCTTGTCCTTGCCGCAATTCAGTCAAATCGGCGCCCCAATTCACGGCAAGACTTCGACCGCTGCCGGACAGAGTCGTTGCCACCGTATGTCCGGACAGGTCGTCATGCTGCGGGAGATATTACGAACGCAGACATGACCGGTTCGGTCCGGTAACTTCGAACCCTCAGCCCCAGCCCCTCGATGCTGCCGGGCCGAACCACCCCCGTCACACCGCGCCGCGCGTCTTGTCAGACGCGCAAAATAAGGAACATCCGGAAATCAGCGGGTTCAAAGCTTGCCCTGCGGGCCGGCAAGAACGGCTGCCGCCCCGACAATGGCCCCCGGCGTTTCCGCATCCTTCATCGATTGCAGCAGGACGGCGCAGCCACTGTTGCCATTTCCCTCGATAAGGACGGAGGCAGGCAGTGTGAATTCGGCCGGCTTGCCATCCCACATGCCGATGGTCTGTATGTCGCGCACGGCATGCCAATAGGCGATCTGCTTGCCGCTGTTTTCGCCCTTCTCGACATCGACCACCTTGGCGCGCTCGAAATAGACGACGACAACATTGGCCTTGCCCTCGCCGGCGCCGACCTTGATCGAGATTCCATCGTCGCCGATCGCCGCCTCGACCGGAACGGCCAGTCCCCGGCCCTCCGTGTTCATCGCGTCGAGCCGGCTCCTGATCGCCTGCAGATTGGCGCCGTTGAGATGATCGCGCCCGTTGAGGACTGCTTGCGGCGTATAGACGCCGTTGCGGCCGAGCATGCGGGCATAGGCATATTGCCGTTCGGTATTTTCCTTGGAAGCGAGCGTGTCGGCCCAGCCGAGGTAGTTCCAGTAGTCGACGTGATAGGCGAGCGCGACGACGTCGCCCTCATCGACGAGCTTTTTGAGCGCCGCATCCGCCGGCGGGCAGGATGAGCAGCCCTGGCTGGTGAAGAGTTCGACGACGCCCTTGATTGTCCTTCCGTCGTCCGCCGTAACCGCTCCGCAGCCTGCCGTCAGAAACCCTATCGTCAGGGCGAGACGCCGGATGGTTGTTCTATAGGCGAATGTCATGGCGTCACTTTATTGTAGGCAGGCTCGAATGCTGGAATTCATACATACGACGGCCGCACTTCAACGGAAAGTCACGTTGGAGTGAGCATTTCGCCACCTGCCGGTACGGAGATGTGAAAAAGCCGGGGCATCTTTCGATGTCCCGGCTTCCCGTGCGCGTGTGACCAGCAATCAGGCTGCGAGGTCGCGCAGAACCGTCTGCAGGATGCCGCCATTGTTGACGTAGGTGACCTCGTCAAGCGTGTCGATGCGGCAGATCAGCGGAACTTCCTTGACCGAGCCGTCGCCATAGGTGATCCGGGCCAGGCGCCTTTCGCGCGGCTGGACATTGGCGAGGTTGTCGATGGTCACGACCTCGTCGCCCTTCAGGCCCAGCGACTCCCAGGTCATGCCTTCCTCGAAGACAAAGGGGATGACGCCCATGCCGACGAGGTTCGAACGGTGGATACGCTCGAAGGACTGGGCGATCACCGCCTTGACGCCGAGCAGGTTGGTGCCCTTGGCCGCCCAGTCGCGCGAGGAACCGTTGCCGTATTCGACACCGGCGAAGATGACGAGCGGAATGCCCTCTTCCTTGTACTGCATGGCCGCGTCGTAGATCGACATCTCCTCCTTCGACGGATAGTGGATGGTGTAGCCACCTTCCTTGCCGTTCGGGCCGAGCATGTGGTTGCGGATGCGGATGTTGGCGAAGGTGCCGCGCATCATCACTTCATGGTTGCCACGGCGGGTGCCGTACTGGTTGAAGTCGGCGACGCCGACGCCATGGCCGAGCAGGTAGGAGCCTGCCGGCGACTGGGCCTTGATCGAACCGGCCGGAGAAATGTGGTCGGTGGTGATCTTGTCGCCGAAGAGGCCGAGGACGCGGGCGCCCTTGATGTCGGAGATACCGGCGCCCTTCTTGCCCATGCCGACGAAGTAGGGCGGGTTCTGGACATAGGTGGAAGCCTCGTCCCAGGCATAGGTCTGGCCCGCCGGAACCTGAACCGCCTGCCAGTTGGCGTCGCCCTTGAACACGTCGGCATATTTCGTCGCGTAGAGTTCGCGGGTGACATACTTGAAGATGAAGTCCTGGATTTCCTGCGAGGTCGGCCAGATGTCCTTCAAGTAGACCGGCTTGCCGTCCTTGTCCTCGCCGATCGGCTCCTTGGTCAGATCCTTCTGGACCGTGCCGGCAAGCGCGTAGGCGACGACGAGCGGCGGCGAGGCGAGGTAGTTCGCCTGGACGTCCGGCGAGATGCGGCCCTCGAAGTTGCGGTTGCCGGAGAGAACGCCGGCGGCGATCAGGCCCTTGTCGTTGATCGTCTTCGAGATTGGGCCCGGCAGCGGACCGGAGTTGCCGATGCAGGTGGTGCAGCCGAAACCGACCAGGTTGAAGCCGAGCTTGTCGAGATCGGCCTGCAGGCCGGACTTCGCCAGATATTCACCGACGACCTGCGATCCGGGCGCGAGCGAGGTCTTGACCCACGGCTTCGTCTTCAGGCCCTTGGCGACCGCGTTGCGGGCGAGCAGGCCGGCGGCGATCAGGACCGACGGGTTCGAGGTGTTGGTGCAGGAGGTGATGGCTGCGATCGCAACGTCGCCATGGCCGATGTCGAAATCCGTGCCTTCGACGGCATAACGGTTCGAAAGCTGACCGGGTTTCTTGTAGTCGCTTTCGAGCGCGGTTGCGAAGCCGGAGCCGATGTTTTCGAGCGCAATGCGGCCTTCCGGGCGCTTGGGGCCGGCCATCGACGGCACCACGTCGCCGAGGTCGAGTTCCAGCGTGTCGGTGAAGACGAGATCGGAGCCGTCGCCTTCGCGCCACATGCCTTGAGCCTTCGAATAGGCTTCGACCAGCGCGATGCGGCTCTCTTCACGGCCCGACATGGTGAGATAATTGATCGTTTCGGCATCGACCGGGAAGAAGCCGCAGGTCGCGCCGTATTCCGGACCCATGTTGCCGATCGTCGCGCGGTCGGCGAGCGTCATGTTGTCGAGGCCCGGGCCGAAGAATTCGACGAACTTCGAAACCACGCCCTTCTTGCGCAGCATCTGGACGACCGTCAGCACCAGGTCGGTCGCGGTGACGCCTTCCTTGAGCTTGCCGGTCAGCTTGAAGCCGATGACTTCCGGCAGCAGCATGGAGACCGGCTGGCCGAGCATCGCGGCTTCCGCTTCGATGCCGCCGACCCCCCAGCCGAGCACGCCGAGGCCGTTGATCATCGTCGTGTGGCTGTCGGTGCCGACGCAGGTATCGGGGTAGGCGGTCACTTCGCCGTCTTCTTCGCGGGTCCAGACCGTCTGGCCGAGATACTCCAGATTGACCTGGTGACAGATGCCGGTGCCGGGCGGCACGACGCGGAAGTTCTTGAAGGCCTGCTGGCCCCATTTCAGGAAGCGGTAGCGTTCGCCGTTGCGCTGGTATTCCAGCTCGACATTGCGGGCAAAGGCCTGAGGCGTGCCGAATTCGTCGACGATGACCGAGTGGTCGATGACGAGGTCGACGGGGACGAGCGGATTGATCTTCTCCGGATCGCCGCCGAGCGAGACCATGGCGTCGCGCATCGCCGCGAGGTCGACGACGGCCGGGACGCCGGTGAAGTCCTGCATCAGAACGCGTGCCGGACGGTAGGCGATTTCGTTTTCCGCGGTGCCCTTGTCGCTGAGCCATGCGGCGACGTTCTCGATGTCCTTCTTGGTGACCGAGCGGCCATCCTCATTGCGCAGCAGGTTCTCCAGCAGCACCTTCATCGAATAGGGAAGCTTCGAAACGCCGGCAAGGCCGTTCGCTTCCGCCTTCGGAAGGCTGTAATAGACATAATCCACGCCATTGACGGTGAGCGTGGAGCGACAATTGAAGCTGTCTAGGGATTTGGACACTGGATAATACCCCGTTCCGTCTGATCGCCAAAAGCTGACGTACGAACGCCCGAGCGCCTGTGAAGCGCGAAATGGGATGCGGGTGCGGCCATTTCCGCTGTCCGTACGCGGAATGTCATTCCATGTTCGGCGCTTGGATGAAATTCACGCCGACCGCTGGCGTGTTGGCCGCGTTATAGATAATTTCTCCAGATGGTGCCAGACCAACCAAGGTTCAATCGGAACTTTTTTTGGTGTGCGGCAGAGAGCGTCAAGGGAAGCTGAAAATACATGCGCCTGCTGGCTGAAGGTTTGAGTGCGAGGCGCGGCGAGGACCTGATTTTTAACGATATTTCCTTTGCTCTCGGAGCCGGAGAGGCCCTCGTGGTGACGGGGCCGAACGGCTCCGGCAAGTCGACCCTGCTTCGCGTTCTTGCGGGGCTCCTGCGGGCCGAATCGGGCAGGTTCAGAATCGAGGGAGGACCGGCGGAAATCGCGCATCCCTACGAGCTCAGCCATTATCTCGGCCATCGCAACGCGATGAAGCGGGAGCTGACCGTCCGGGAAAATCTTTCCTTCTGGCAGCGTTTCATGGGTGATTCGCCCGGAGGTTCCGGCATCGACGTCAACGAAGCCGCCGAAGCCGTCGGGCTTGCCGGCATCACGCACCTGCCCTTCGGCTATCTTTCCGCCGGCCAGCAGCGGCGCATGGCGATGGCGAAGCTCCTCGTCGCCTACAGGCCGATCTGGTTGCTCGACGAGCCGACCGCGGCGCTCGATGCGGGGGCGGACAGGCTGTTCGCCGGGCTCGTGACGGCGCATCTCGAACACGGGGGCATCGTCATTGCCGCCACCCATCAGCCTCTGGGGCTCGGGTCGACGCAGAGCTTGCAGATGAAGGGGTTCACCCATTGATCTCCCTCTTCTTCCGCGACCTCAAACTCTCGGTGCGTGCCGGCGGCGGCGCGATGATCGGCGTGCTGTTCTTCATGACCGTCGTTGCCGTCGTCCCTTTCGGGGTCGGACCGGATCTCAACCTGCTGTCGCGCATCGGCCCGGCGATGCTCTGGATCGGCGCGCTGCTCGCCTCGCTGCTCGGTCTCGACCGTCTTTTCCAGGCGGAGCGCGAGGACGGCTCGCTCGATCTTCTGCTGATGCAGGAGACGCCGGTCATTCTGACCATATTCGTCAAGTGTGCCGCCCATTGGGCCGCAACCGGCCTGCCGCTTGTCATTGCCTCGCCGCTGCTCGGCCTTTTCATGAATATGAACGAGCTGGCTATCGGCGCCACCATGCTCACGCTTCTTGCCGGAACGCCCGCGATCACCTTCATCGGCGCCGTCGGTGCCGCCGTCGCGGTCGCCTTGCCGCGCGGCGGATTGCTCGTCTCGATCCTTGTTCTGCCGCTTGCCATCCCGGTGCTGATCTTCGGCGTCAGTGCGGTTTATGCGGCGATCGAGGATCCCGCCCCGTTTCTGCCGCCTTTCATGATATTGATGGCGATAACCCTGTTCTTCGCAGTGATCGGTCCGGTCGCCGCCGCCGCCGCGCTCAGGCATTCGGCCGATTAATGCATGTCGCTCAAAAGTGCGCAGCGGTTCGGGATAACGACATGCGTAAGTCAAAGGCACGACAGGCGTTAACGCAATCGTGATTGGCCACTGCACAATTGCTTGGATCGAATTCGATCTAGGGCCAAAATTATCAGCAATTCAAAGTGCTGCAGCGACCTTTGCGCGTCTAAAGGACGCGCGGCGCCGTAGGTCAATTGCGGAAGGGATGCTTCCGCGTTAAAGAGCCGTCATGAGCGAAAACAGCCTGGCTATCCGCAAATTCAGCGACCTCGCCAACCCGACCCGGTTTCTGGCGCTGGCGGATCGTGTCCTGCCCTGGCTTGCCGCCGCCACCACCCTGTTCTTCGTTGCTGGCCTCTGGCTTTCCTTCACCACCGAAGGCGATTACCAGCAGGGCGAGACCGTCCGTATCATGTATGTGCATGTGCCGGCAGCCTGGCTGTCGATGATGTGTTATACGGTGATGGCGATTTCCGCGCTCGGCACCCTCGTCTGGCGCCATCCGCTCGCCGACGTTTCCGCCAAGGCGGCCGCGCCGATCGGCGCCTGCTTCACCTTTCTCGCGCTTGTGACCGGTTCGCTCTGGGGCAAACCGATGTGGGGAGCCTGGTGGGTCTGGGATGCGCGACTGACCTCGGTCTTCGTGCTCTTCCTCATGTATCTCGGGCTGATTGCACTCAATCGCGCCATGGACGATCCCGCCCGTTCGGCGCGCGTCTCGGCCGTGCTGGTGCTGGTCGGCTTCGTCAACATTCCGATCATCAAGTTCTCGGTCGAATGGTGGAACACGCTGCATCAGCCGGCGAGCGTCATGCGTCTCGGTGGGCCGACGATCGATTCCGAGTTCTTGTGGCCGCTTCTCGTCATGGCGGTCGCCTTCACGCTGCTGTTCTTCACGCTGCACATCGCCGCGATGCGCAACGAGATCTGGCGCCGCCGGGTCACGTCGCTCCGCCGTCAGGCTGTACGCAACGCCGGCCGGGAGGCACAGGCACTATGATGAGCCACGCCGCTTATGTTTTTGCCAGCTATGCCGTCGCCGCCGTCACGGTCGCGGGACTGGTGTCATGGGTCATCGGCGATGGCCGCGCCCGCCAGCGTGAGTTGAAGGAACTCGAGGCGGCGGGCATCCGACGCCGCTCGGCGGAAGCCCCTGGCGGGGCCGGCCGATGAGCAGCACCCAGGCGCCTCAGCCCGACGAGCGCAAGCCCGGCGCCTTGCGCTTCGTATTTGCGGCGCTGCCGCTGATCATTTTCGCGGCTCTGGCGCTGATCTTCTGGAGCCAGCTGAACTCCGGCAAGGATGTCAGCGAAATTCCGTCGGCGCTGATCGGCACGAAGGCGCCGAAGCTCGATCTGCCGCCGCTTGAGGGTGCGACGCTTGCCGGCCAGCCGATGCCGGCGCTCAACGATGCGGCGATCAAGGGCAGGCTGACGCTCGTCAATGTCTGGGCCTCCTGGTGCGTGCCGTGCCGCCAGGAGCACCCGATCATCCTTGAGCTCTCCAAGGATCCGCGGCTTGTGGTCGTCGGCATCAACTACAAGGACCAGAACGAAAACGCGTTGCGTTTCTTGGGCGAGCTCGGCAATCCGTTTTCGGCGATCGGCGTCGACCCGCGCGGCAAGGCCGCGATCGACTGGGGCGTCTACGGCATCCCGGAATCCTACCTCGTCGGCGCCGACGGCACGATCCTCTACAAGCGCGTCGGCCCGTTTGACGAACGCAGCCTCAAGGAAGGGCTGATGCCAGCGATCGAGAAGGCGCTGGCTGCGTCATGAGCGGCGATTCGAGCAGTGAAGCGCGGGCGTTATTGCCCCTGACCCTAACCCTCTCCCCACAAGCGGGCGAGGGGACTGGGCGCCGCAAGTCTCCTTCGCCCCGCGTGCGGGGAGAAGGTGGCCGGCAGGCCGGATGAGGGGCGAATGCGCGCGTGAGCCGCTAAAGCCCCGCCTGCCAGCCCTTCACCGCATCGAGCGGCCAGACGAGCATCAGCACGTTCAAGGTCAGGTTGTCGCGCACCGTCCAGGCGGTGAAGAGCTCGAGCACGATCGCGATCACGACGGTCAACGCCACCGGCAGCCGCGAGGCGAGCAGGAAACCCGTGGCCATAGCGAGCGTGTCCATGGTGGAGTTCAGGATGCTGTCACCGAAATAGTCGAGCGAGATCGTCGCCGAACGGTAGCGGTTGATCACCATCGGCGTGTTTTCGGCAATCTCCCAGGCGGATTCGATCATGGTCGCAAGGAAGAGGCGCGCGCTCAGCGGCTTGCCGCGCAGAGCCAAGTGACCGAGGCCGTAGAAGAGGAAGCCGTGAATGATGTGGGACGGCGTGTACCAGTCGGTGAGGTGCTGCGAGTTGCCACTGGACTTGACCACGCCCTCCCAGAGCTTGACGTAGCCGCATTCGCAGATCCACAGCCGGCCCATGAAATGCTGCGCCAATATCTGGACCGCGAGCACACCAAGGCAGGCGATCAGCCAGAACCGGGCCCAGCGTTGTCTGTTGTCGTCGGTCCCGGCCGCGATGGTCACTCGGCGCTATCCTGTTCGAGCGAATGCTTCATGATCAACGGCATCTGGGCCAAGGTGAACAGAATGGTGATCGGCATCGTTCCCCAGACTTTGAAGGCCACCCAGAAATCCGTCGAGAAGGTACGCCAGACGATTTCGTTCAGCACGGCGAGGAACAGGAAGAACAGGCCCCAGCGGATCGTCAGCTTCCGCCAGCCATCCTCGTCCAGCCTGAAGGCGGAATGGAAGACGTAGCCGAGCAGGGATTTGCCGAACAGGAGACCGCCGAGCAGGATCGCGCCGAAGAGCGTGTTGACGATCGTCGGCTTCATCTTGATGAAGGTGTCGTTCTGCAGCCAGAGCGTCAGCGCACCGAAGACGAAGACGACGATCCCGGAAACGAGCGGCATCATCGGCAGCGTCCGAGTCATGATCCAGGAAGCGACAAGCGCGATCGCCGTTGCCGCCATGAAGAGCCCGGTGGCGATGAAGATCGGTCCGCCGAGTTCGGCAAGCACGGGAAAGCGGCCGGCCAGCCAATCGCCGCGGGAATTGGCGAAGAAGAAAACCATGAGCGGCCCGAGCTCCAGCACGAGCTTCAGGAGCGGGCTCACCTCTGTCCGCGGTTTGGCGGCTTCGATTGTCGACATATGCGGATCCTGTTCTTGCATATCGCGCCTTCTACCGCGCCGCGCGTCCGAGACGCGCAAGGGTCGCTGTAGCACTTGAGTGCTGCTCATAACACCAGCATTGCGGCAAAACCATATCAACGAGGCGGACGGCGTCCAAACGTTCTTCCGAGATGGGCGGCCCTACTGCGGCGCGCGTCCTTTCGGACGCGCAGCAGCACTCCGGGTCCGACTTACGGAAACATGCAGGGCATCAGGCAGCCACGCCAGCGATCGCGTCGGCGAAATCCTTTGCCTCGAAGGGCTCGAGATCGTCGACACCCTCGCCGACGCCGATGAAGTAGACCGGCAACTTATGCTTGGCGGAGATCGCGACCAGGATACCGCCGCGCGCGGTGCCGTCGAGCTTGGTCATGATCAGGCCGCTGACGCCCGCGACGTTGCGGAAGATCTCGACCTGCTGCAGGGCATTCTGCCCGGTCGTCGCGTCGAGCGTCTGCAGGACCGTATGTGGCGCATCGGGATCGAGCTTGCCGAGCACGCGGACGATCTTTTCGAGTTCCGCCATCAGCTCGGCCTTGTTCTGCAGTCGCCCCGCAGTATCGATGATCAGCACGTCCGACTTCTTCTCGCGAGCGAGCTGGAACGCTTCATAGGCAAGGCCGGCTGCGTCGGCGCCGAGCTTCGAGGAGACGATGTCGGATTTCGTCCGCTCGGCCCAGATCTTCAACTGTTCGATGGCTGCGGCGCGGAAGGTATCGCCGGCCGCAAGCATCACTTTCAGGCCGGCGCCGGAAAGCTTGGCGGCGAGCTTGCCGATCGTCGTCGTCTTGCCGGTGCCGTTGACGCCGACGACGAGGATCACGTGCGGCTTGTGGCTGAGATCGAGCTCAAGCGGTTTGGCGACCGGGGCCAGCACCTTGGTGATCTCGCCGGCCATGATGCGCGACACATCCTCGCCGGAGACGTCCTTGCCATAGCGCTCGGAGGCGAGCGTATCGGTGATGCGCATCGCCGTCTCGACGCCGAGGTCGGCCTGGATCAACAGATCTTCGAGATCCTGCAGCGTCGCCTCGTCGAGCTTCCTCTTGGTGAAGAGGCTGGCGATCTGGCCGGTGAGTTGCGACGAAGTGCGGGCGAGGCCGCGGCGCAGCCGCTGATACCAGGAAAGCTTCTGCTGAGGGGCTGGCGCTGCTTCCTTCGGACGCTGGTCGGCGGTGGCGAACCCTTTGGGCAGGCTTGGTGCGCCCGTCTCATCCTTGGGGGAGAGCTGTCCCGAAGGGACAGAATCGGATGTCGCGGCGTCATCGCGAAGCGCGGCGTGATCGGAGGAGGCTTCACCCCCCTCTGCTCTGCCGGGCATCTCCCCCACGGGGGGGGAGATTGGAGGAGGCACGCTCTCGTCGTCCATCGCGACGGCTTCGTCGGCGGCGAGCTCCGCGTTTGCCTCCGGCTCTTGGTGCTTGCTATCCTCGGTCTCGGTCTCCGTCTCGGTCGAAGCGGGCAGGTCGTCCCCGCCCGCCGGTTCCTCACGTGAGGCGGTGCGGTCGTCCTCGGTGGTGACCTCGGTCTCCCTCTGATCTCCCCCCTTGTGGGGGACATGTCCCGAAGGGACAGAGGGGGGTGTCACGCCCTCATCGCGAAGCTCAACATTCTCGGAAGGGTGCTCACCCCCCTCTGCTCCGCCGAGCATCTCCCCCGCAAGGGGGGAGATTGGACGCGGCGCGCCCTCGTCCTCCACGGCGACGTTCTCGTCTGCTGCTGGACCAGTGCTTTCCGATACGCCTTCGCCCGCGGCTTCACTCTCCGGCGCCGCGGTCTCGGGCGAAACGCCCAAATCTTCCGTGCCGGCCTTCGCCTCCTCGATGGCGGCCCGATCCTCGGCGGTCGCTTCGGGCGCCGGCTCTCGCTCTTTGTCGTGTATATCTTCCGACGGGACAGAGGGGGTTATCGTCTCCGCTTCCGGCGCCTCCTGCGGTGGCGCGGATTTCTCCTCGACGGCGCCCTTGCCGAAGGAGAAGATCTTCTTGATGAAACCAATCGCCATGGGAATGTCCGGATTTCAGGCCGCAGCCATCTGTTTTTGTTGCATCGTCAGATGCTTGCCATTGTGGCCGGTAATTGTGACAGCAACGAGCGACCGCGGTTTGAGGGCGGCCGCATCGACGAGCGTGAAGTTTTCCGTGTGCCCCAGCCCGTTCATCTCGACCAGTATCGTCTGCTCGCTGCCGATCATACGATCGAGATGGGCGGCGTAGAGGTCCGCCCCCTTCGCACGCAGCCGCGCCGCACGCTCCTTGATGAGCGCGCGATCGAGCTGCGGCATGCGCGCGGCCGGCGTACCGGGGCGCGGGCTATAGGGAAAGACGTGGAGATGCGCGATGCCGCAGTCCTCCGCAAGGCGCGCGGCGTTCTCGAACATCTCTTCGGTTTCGGTCGGAAAGCCGGCGATCATGTCGGCGCCGAAGCTGATCTCGGGCCGCAGGCGGCGGACCTCGTCGCAGAAGGCACGGGCATCGGCGCTCGCATGCCGCCGCTTCATCCGCTTCAGAATGAGGTCGTCGCCGTGCTGGAGCGAAAGATGTAGATGCGGCATGAAGCGCGGCTCGTCGGCGATCAGGTCGAGCAGGTGCCGGTCGACCTCGATGCTGTCGATCGACGAGAGGCGCAGGCGCCGGATTTCCGGCACCTGCTTCAACAACGTCTTGGCAAGCAGGCCGAGGGTTGGCGTTCCGGGTAAGTCGGCGCCATAGCTTGTCGCATCGACGCCGGTCAGCACGATCTCGCGATAACCGCCCTCGACGAGCCGGTGCGCCTGGTCGACGACGGCGCCCATCGGCACGGAGCGGGAATTGCCGCGGCCATAGGGGATGATGCAAAAGGTGCAGCGGTGGTCGCAGCCGTTCTGCACCTGGATGAAGGCGCGAACATGCCCGTCGATGTGCTTCACCATCTGCGGCGCGGTGGCGCGCACGCTCATGATGTCGTTGACGCGGAGTTTTTCCTCCGCCGAGACGCCGAAATCGGGCAGCGAACGGTAGGAGGCGCTCTCGAGCTTCTCCTCGTTGCCGAGGACCGCATCGACCTCGGCCATTTCGGCAAAGATTTGCTTCTCGGTCTGGGCGGCGCAGCCGGTGACGATGATCCGGGCGTGCGGGTTGTCGCGCCGTGCGCGGCGGATCGCCTGGCGTGCCTGGCGCACGGCCTCGCCAGTCACCGCACAGGTGTTGACGAGAATGGCGTTGTTCAGCCCCGCCTTCTCGGCTTCGGCCCGCATCACTTCCGATTCATAGGTGTTGAGGCGGCAGCCGAAGGTTATGACCTCGACGCCGCTCAAAGCGCCCGCGCTCCGCTGTCACCAGCCGCTGCTGCGTCGCGCTGAAAGGCGCCGGTGGCGGGATCGACGGTGCCCGACCACTCCCATTCGGCCGGGCCGGTCATGACGACGTGGTCGTCGCGCTCGCGCCATTCGATGAGGAGCGGCCCGCCCGGAACGTTCACGGTCACCGTCCGCTCGGTTCGTCCGGTTCTCGCGCCGCTGGCCGCGGCGGCACAAGCCGCCGAGCCGCAGGCGAGCGTCAGCCCTGCGCCGCGCTCCCAGGTTCGCAGGTCCATTTCATCACGCGACCGGACGCGGGCGATCGAGATATTGGCGCGCTCGGGAAAGATCGGATGATTTTCGAGCAGCGGACCGAAGCGATCGAGCTCGTAGGACCAGACGTCGTCATCGACCCAGAAGATCGCATGCGGGTTGCCCATGGAGGCGACGGACGGCGAATGCAGCACCGGGTCGTCGATCGGCCCGATCTGCAATTCGATCCGGCGCGTGTCGTGGAATTCTTCGGCCAGCGGGATTTCGTTCCAGCCGAAACGCGGGCTTCCCATGTCGACCGAAATCGTGCCGTCCTCATGCTCCTTGGCTTCGAGGAGGCCCGCAACGGTGTGGAAGAGGAAAGCCTTCTTGCCGGTTTCGGCGGCGAGTGCCTGCACGACGCAGCGGGTGCCGTTGCCGCAAGCCTGTGCCATCGTTCCGTCCGAATTGATGATGTCGATCCAGGCATCGGTGCCGGCGGCCTTCGGATCGTGGATCGCCATGATCTGGTCGAACTCGGTTGCCGGATCGGCATTGAGCGCGATCGCGGCATGAGGTGTGACGCGATCCTTGCGGCCGCGCATGTCGACGACCAGGATCTTGTTTCCAAGCCCGTTCATCCTGGCAAATTGCACGCTGTCGGCCATGTCACGATTGTCCAAACTGGCCTCTACTTCGGAGAGGCGTCCTTCATTTGCGCTGTATATGGCGGAAAAGCCCGAAAATTACCAGTACCGGCTTCATTCGGCCTTCGATGAGATCGCAGGAACGTCGAAGATCTCGCCGGGGCGCATCGCCCGGAAACGCGCCCGCTCGATGCCGGCGCTGTCGAGTGCCGCCTCCAGGGCTCTCAGCGGCTCTTCGATCCCTTCATTGGTCAATCGGAACGTGCCCCAGTGATGACCGGCGACGTGTCCAGCGCCGCAGGCGATCATGCCCCTGACCGCCTCCTCCGGATTCTGGTGCTGGGACGCCATGAACCAGCGCGGCTCGTAGCAACCGAACGGCAGATTGGCCAGCCGGAAGGGACCGTGCTTGGCGCGGGCCGCACGATAGTTGATGCCGTCGTGAAAACCGGTGTCGCCGACATGATAGATCTTGCCGGCCGGCGTCTCGATGACGAAGGCCGCCCAAAGTGCCATGCGCCGGTCGCCGGAACCGCGGGCCGACCAGTGATGGCAGGGTTCGGCATGGATAATGATCCCGTCGTCGAGCTCGACCCGGTCGCCCCAATCGACAACGGATATTGCTGCATTCGGAACCGAGCGCCGGATGATCGTGTCGTTGCCGAGCGGCGTCACGACGTGCGGCGCGTGCTCCTCGTTCAATGCCATGAGCGTGTCGAGGTCGAGGTGGTCGTAGTGATTGTGCGTGACGAGGACGATGTCGATCGGCGGCAGGTCGTCCATCAGAATGCCGGGTGCGTTGCGCCGGTGGGGACCGGCAAAGATAAAGGGGCTGGCGCGATGCGACCAGACCGGATCGGTCAGGATGTTCAGGCCGCCGACCTGGATCAGGAGCGTGGCATGTCCGACCATTGTTACCCGGAGACCGTCTCCCTCGACATTGAGATCGGGTCTTGCCTGTAGGAACGGACTGGCACGATGCGCAGGCCATTTCGCCCGGCCACCGCCAAGCTGCCAGCGCAAGAAAGCGCCAAGGCCGCGCGGCGCGGTGCCGCCCGGATTGAAGAAGCGAACGCCGTCGAAATGATCCGAAACGGGGCCGGTATAATAGGGATTGCCACCCTTCGTCATTGCCGTCCTCGGCTGCCGTTGTCATGCAACAAGATACGCGCACTGGACGCCTCATCACAGGGTTCGGGCAAGAGTCCTTAACAAATTCTTGAAGATGACAACTCGATTGCTATTATCGGTCGATGCTCGTCCGCTTCGACAAACAGGAACGGCTCTACAAAGCCGTCAAACTTGTCCGCCCAATCCAGCTCAACGTCAACAGGACGGTGGAGAAGATGCTCGAGGGGGCGGGGATTACGGTTGCCGAGAGAGCCGTCCTCGAAATGCTTTGCGACGAGCCGCTGACGGTGCCGGAGGCGGCAAGGCGCCTGTCGATGAAGCGCCAGTTCGTCCAGCGCATCGCGGCTGGGCTCTTCGCAAAGGACCTGATCGAGAAAAAGCCCAATCCCGAGCACCGCAAAGCCTATTTCTGCGTCCCGAGCACCGCCGGCCGTGAGTTGTTCAACGCCGTTCACCAGCGCGAACTCGAACTGCTGCATGCTGTCCTCGGGGATATCAACCAGACCGAGGTGGTGGTGGCTCTTCGGGTGATGGCGCGCATCGACTCGGCATTCGAGGAACTGGCGCGTCAGCTGGGCACGGAGGAAAGTGGATGATTGCGGTTCTCTCGGTGGTCGCGGCGGTCATCGTTGCGGCTGCCCTCTTCGTCATCCGCTTGAAATACGAACTGCGGAGAGCGAATACGCCGACCACGGGCGAGCGCATCGACATTTCCATGCGGCCGAACCTGGCGCTGCTTGTCATCGACATACAGAAGGACTTCACCTCGATCGGCGGAAAATACGGATGGGACGAGGCCTACCTGAAGTCGCGCCTTGCCATGATCAGCACGGCTACGGTCAAGGCAAGCGAGGCCGAAATACCGGTGATCGCCATCCGCCATGTCTATCGCGCGCCGCTCATCAGGCTGATGATCTGGCTTTTCGGCGAGCGGCGGGGAATCCCCGGATCGAAAGGGCTCGGTCTCGCACTGCCGCTGTCGCCGGATTTCGAGGTGGTGAAGTCGCTGAGCGATGGCTTCTCCTCGCCGGAGCTCGAAGGGTATCTCGCTGCAAACAGGGTCGGCACCTTGCTACTGACGGGGCTCGACGGCTGCCATTGCGTCCAGAACACCGCCAACGGCGCGCTTAATCGCGGCTATCGGGTCGAAATCCTCGAAAACGCCGTATTGAGCCGCGATGAAGCCGGGTGGCGCAAGCATGCCGAGGCGCTCGAAGGGCGGGGCGCCGTGCTGACCTGAAGCGGCCTCAAGCGAATTTGCCGCTGATCCTTGACTTTTCACCGGCTTTCCTGTTTATCGCGGCCAAATTCCTTCGCAAGTGATGACTTCGAAGCCGCCGACCGGGCCCCGCAGAGGTATAAAGAGAGCCCGGAGGTCAACATCCGACAGCGCGTTGCGCCCTCGGGTGGTTTTTGACTTTGCGCCTTGTTTTCCGTGCGAGGGAACCCACGTTTCCGGCTGAACCGTTGGTGAAACCGGAAACCAGAAGGAAGAGAGAATGTTCGAGAGCCTCCAGGACCGTCTTGGTTCCATATTGAATGGACTGACCGGCCGCGGTGCCCTGTCGGAAGCTGATGTTTCCGCGGCGCTTCGGGAGGTTCGCCGTGCGCTGCTCGAAGCGGACGTGGCGCTCGATGTCGTGCGTACCTTCACCGAGAAGGTTCGCGAGAAGGCGGTCGGCGCCGAAATCCTGAAATCGATCAAGCCCGGCCAGATGGTCGTCAAGATCGTCCATGACGAGCTCGTCGCGATGCTCGGTTCCGAGGGCGTGCCGATCGATCTCAATGCGCCGGCCCCGGTCGTCATCATGATGGTCGGCCTCCAGGGCTCGGGCAAGACGACGACGACCGGCAAGATCGCCAAGCGCCTGACGGGCAGGGACAAGAAAAAGGTCCTGATGGCCTCGCTCGATACGCGCCGTCCGGCAGCGCAGGAGCAGTTGCGCCAGCTCGGCGTCCAGACCGGCGTCGATACGCTGCCGATCATCGCCGGCCAGTCTCCGACCGACATCGCCGCGCGTGCCGTCCAGGCGGCCAAGCTCGGCGGCCATGACATCGTCATCCTCGATACCGCCGGCCGCACCCATATCGACGAGCCGCTGATGATCGAGATGGCGGAGATCAAGCGGAAGTCCAATCCGCATGAGATCCTGCTCGTCGCCGATGCGCTGACCGGTCAGGACGCCGTCAATCTCGCCCGCAATTTCGACGACCGTGTCGGCATCACCGGTCTCGTGCTGACCCGCATGGACGGCGACGGCCGCGGCGGTGCGGCACTGTCGATGCGCGCCGTCACCGGCAAGCCGATCAAGCTGATCGGCGTCGGCGAAAAGATGGACGAACTCGAGGAGTTCCATCCCCGCCGCGTTGCCGACCGCATCCTCGGCATGGGCGATATCGTTTCGCTGGTCGAGAAGGCGGCAGAAAACATCGACGCCGAGAAGGCGGCAGCCATGGCCGCCAAGATGGCCAAGGGCAAGTTCGACCTGGACGACCTTGCCGACCAGCTCAAGCAGATGCAGAAAATGGGCGGCATGGGCGGCATCATGGGGCTGATGCCGGGCATGGCCGGCATGAAGGACAAGATGGCCGCTGCCGGCCTCGATGACAGGCTCTTCAAACGCCAGCTCGCGATCATCTCGTCGATGACCAGGGCCGAGCGCGCCAACCCGGACATCCTCAAGCATTCGCGCAAGAAGCGCATCGCTAGCGGCTCCGGCACCGATGCCGCCGACATCAACAAGCTTCTCAAGATGCACCGCCAGATGGCGGACATGATGAAGATGATGGGCGGCAAGGGCAAAGGCGGTATGATGAAGCAGATGATGGGCGGCCTTGCCAACAAGATGGGCCTCGGGGGCCTGGGCGGCGGCATGCCGGATCTGTCGAAGCTCGACCCCAAGCAGCTCGAAGCCCTGCAGAAGCAGGCCGAGGCTGCCGGACTCGGAAAACCCGGCGGCGGCTTGCCCGGTCTCGGCAGCGGCGGGCTGCCTGGTTTGGGCGGCGCCAAGCTTCCGGGTCTTGGTGGCGGCTTCCCAGGTCTTCCCGGCCTGCCGAAAAAGAAGTGAGGATCGCAGAGAATGATTGATCCCGAGATCAGAGAGGAATTGGCGGGCTACCGGCAGTCGATCGACAATATCGATGCCGCGCTCGTCCACATGCTGGCCGAACGCTTCCGCTGCACCAAGGCGGTCGGCGTTCTGAAAGCCAAGCATCAATTGCCGCCGGCCGATCCGGCGCGCGAGGAATACCAGATCGAACGCCTCCGCCGCCTGGCGAAGGATGCCAATCTGGACCCGGATTTCGCCGAGAAGTTCCTGAACTTCATCATCAAGGAAGTCATCCGGCATCATGAAGCCATCGCCGCCGATCGCTCGCAGCCCGCGAGCAACGCCGGCGCCACACATTCCGCTTGAACGAAGCGGTCAAGAAAGCCTGCAAGGAGTAACTGAAATGGCACTGAAAATTCGTCTCGCCCGTGGCGGTTCCAAGAAGCGCCCCTACTACCAGATCGTTGTTGCCGATGCGCGCAGCCCGCGTGACGGCCGCTTCCTCGAAAAGCTCGGCTCCTGGAACCCGATGCTCGGCAAGGACGATGAAAAGCGCGTGGAGTTCGACAGGGAGCGCGTCCAGCACTGGATCGCCCAGGGCGCACAGCCGACCGACCGCGTGCTGCGCTTCCTCGACCAGGCCGGTCTTGCAAAGCGCCCGGCCCGCAACAACCCGACCAAGGCGCAGCCCGGCAAGAAGGCACAGGAACGTGCCGCCGAAGCCAAGCAGCGCGCAGAAGAAGCAGCTGCTGCCGCTGCGGAGACCGCCGCGGAATAATATCCGTCAAACGGACGTGACAAACGGGTGGCATTTCCATGCCGCCCGTTTTGTTTTATGTGCACACGGATCGCGCAGAAGTTCTAAGTGCTACAGCGTCCTTTGCGCGTCTGATAAGACGCGCGGCGCCGTAGGTCCCGAAATGGATTGAGACTATGAGCAAGCTTGAAAACCCAGTCCTGATGGCGACCATCGGCGCGGCCCAGGGCCTGCGCGGCGAGGTGCGGGTGAAATCATTTACGGCCGATCCCGTCGCGCTCGGCGACTACGGCAACCTGCACAGCGCCGACGGGCGCGTCTTCGAGGTGCTCGAAATCCGCGAGGCGAAGAACGTGGTGGTCGTGCGCTTTCGCGGCATCAACGACCGCAATGCGGCCGAAGCCCTCAACGGGCTCGAGCTCTTCATCGAGCGCGACAATCTGCCCGACGAGGACCTCGACGAGGACGAGTTTTTCTACGCCGATCTCGAAGGGCTGGAGGCGGTGGACGGCACCGGCAAGAGCTATGGTTCGGTGACCGGTGTCTTCGATTTCGGCGCCGGCGATCTCCTGGAGTTGAAGGGGCCGGGCAGGCGACCGGTGCTGATTCCCTTTACCGAATGGTCGGTGCTCGAGATCGATCTCGAGGGCGGCAGGCTGCTGGTCGACCCCGTCGCTGCGGGTCTTGTCGACGATAAGGACGAAAGCGCCGGCAACCCGTTCTCGAAAAAGAGCAAGTGAGCGGTTCGGCGATGTCCTTTCGCGCCACGGTCCTGACGCTCTATCCGGAAATGTTTCCCGGGCATCTTGGCGTCTCGCTCGCCGGCAAGGCGCTGGAACGCGGGCAGTGGTCGATCGAGGCCGTGCAGATCCGCGATTTCGCCGAGGACAAGCATCGCACTGTCGACGACACACCCGCCGGCGGCGGTGCCGGCATGGTGTTGAAGCCGGACGTGCTGGCCCGCGCAATCGACCGGGTCGCGACCGACGATGACCGTCCGCGGCTGCTGATGAGCCCGCGCGGCCGGCCCCTGACGCAGGAGCGTGTGCGGGAGCTCGCCGGTGGCCCCGGCGTCGTCATCGTCTGCGGCCGCTTCGAGGGCGTCGACCAGCGGGTCATTGATACGCGCAATCTCGAGGAAGTGTCGATCGGCGACTATATTCTCTCCGGCGGAGAGCCGGCGGCGCTCGTGCTCCTCGATGCCGTCGTACGCATCCTGCCCGGCGTGATGGGCAACGAATTGTCCGGCGTGCACGAAAGTTTCGAGGGCGGGCTTCTGGAGCACCCGCACTATACGCGGCCGCAGGTCTTCGAAGGCCACGAGATCCCGACCGTGCTCACCTCGGGAAACCATGGCGCCATCGCCAAATGGCGCGAGGCCGAAGCCCGAAAATTGACGGCGGAGCGCCGGCCGGATCTGCTGAAGCGTGATCCGAAAAGTGGGAACCGGTTTTCGGAATAGTCACGCGTGGATCAAGCTTGGCGGTCAGCCGGTGAAGAAATAATAGGCGGCAAGCAGCAGGCCGACCGCAACGACAAGCGCCCGAATGATCGCCTGCGGAACGCGTCGCGCCGCCCACACGCCCGAATAGCCGCCAAGGGCCGCACCCGGAACCATGATGGCCGCGTGCAGCCAGGAGACGACCCCGCCTGCGGCAAAGACCGCGATGGCGATTGCGGCAATCACGATCGAGATGAAATTCTTCAGCGCGTTCAGCCGATGGTAGCCGCCACCGGTCGCAAGCCCCAGTACCGCCAGCATCATGATGCCCATGCCGGCGCCGAAGAAGCCGCCATAGATGGAGGTCGCCATCTGGCTGGCGACGCCAAGCGGGCCGATCCGGTGTTCGTCGCCGCGCACTTTCGGCTTGAGCAGCGGACCGGCCGCAAAAATCGCGGTCGCCAAGATCAGCAGCCAAGGCACCATCGCGCGGAAGGACGGGTTGGAGAGTGACAGCAGGAGCAGCGCACCCGCCAGTCCGCCGATCGCCGAAATGACGCCGAGCAAGATTGCGTTCCGCCGGTCCGCGCGGATTTCCTTGGCATAGGCGAGCGCCGAGGTGATGTATCCGGGCAACTGGATGATCGACGAGGTGGCGTTGGCGACGATCGGCGGTAGACCGCCAAGCGTCATTGCGCCGAAGGTCAGAAAGGTGCCGCCGCCTGCGATGGCGTTGACGACACCGGAGAGGAATCCCGAAACAAAAAGCAGAAGAGCTTGAACAATCGTCATGGCCATCCCCGAACCGCGTGGGCACCGGGATAGCCGCTGACGATAGCGACCGCAAGCCCGCCGTCGATCGTGTCTCCCATGTCGGTAATTTCAGCCAATTCTGATAAAATGCCCCTTGCGAGGCGGAGGCACCTATAGCGCCGCGCGTCTTCGGATGCGGAAAGCACGCTGCAGCACTCTGAATTTGCATGTTCTGCCCGTAGATCGGCTGGGATTTTAAGGAAACACGCAGCAGAAAATCGGCTTTCGGGGATGACAAGGCGGTTCGTTTGGTGTATGTGCCGCCCCGGTTCGGGTTCTTTGCCCGTCGACCATCAACAAAGAATGGCGAATCCGCTCTTGCCATGAATACGGCAAGGCTTGAAGGGAAACCCGACAGGCCGGTCGAGAGCGCTCTGGCTGTTTCAGAAGAACGCAAAGGTTAGACCGATGAACATCATCCAGCAGCTGGAAGCCGAACAGGCCGCCAAGATCGCCGCAAAGCGCACCCTTCCCGCTTTCTCCGCCGGCGACACCGTCCGCGTCAACGTCCGCGTTGTCGAAGGCAACCGTACCCGCGTCCAGGCCTATGAAGGCGTCTGCATCGCCCGTTCCGGCGGCGGCCTCAACGAGAGCTTTACCGTTCGCAAGATTTCCTACGGCGAAGGCGTCGAGCGCGTATTCCCGGTTTACTCCCCGCTCGTCGAGAGCGTCGAAGTGGTTCGCCGCGGTAAGGTGCGTCGCGCCAAGCTCTACTATCTGCGCGATCGTCGCGGCAAGTCGGCTCGTATCGTCGAGAACACCGGCACCCGCGCCCGCAAGCTGAACGAAGCCGAGCGCCAGGCCGTTGCCGACGAGAAGGCACGCATCGAGGCTGAAAAGGTCGCCGCCGCCCAGGCTCTCGCAGCCGAGAAGGCAGCAGCCGAAGCCGCCGAGGCAAAGGCAGCGGAAGAAGCAAAGGCAGCGGAAAACGCTGCGGAATAAGATTTCAGTTCCCCGGAATTGTCAGGAAGGCGGCTTTCAAGCCGCCTTTCTTTTTGGCACTAACCGCTTGTCTTCCCCGCAAATTTTATGACATTTTCGGGCGCCACAATTTTCGGGAGCTCCTGCAAATGACAATCCGCCGCCACGTGCTTGCCGGCATCGCCGCAGCCCTTGCCGTTCCATTCGCATTTTCTGCGCCTGCTGTCGCGAGCGACCTGCCGGACCTCGGCGGCAAGACGGTTGTCGTCGTCACCGAGAACGCCTATCCGCCGCTGCAGTTCGTCGATCCCAAGACCGGCCAGGCCGTCGGCTGGGAATATGATGCGATGAACGAGATCGCCAAGCGGCTGAACTTCAAGGTCGAGTACCAGAACACCAGCTGGGACGCGATGATCCAGGCGGTGTCCGACGGCCAGTACCAGATCGGCATGACCGGCATCACGATCAAGGACGACCGCAAGGAAAAGGTCGACTTCTCCGATCCCTATATGCGCTCGCAGCAGTTCATGCTGGTGCGCGGCGACGAAGCCCGCTTCAAGGACGCCAAGAGTTTCGCCGCCGTTGAGGATGCGCTGATCGGTGCCCAGCCCGGCACGTCGCCCTTCTACACGGCCGTCTATGAAATCCTCGACGGCAACGAACAGAATGCGCGCATCAAGCTGTTCGAGACCTTCGGCGCGACCGTACAGGCGCTCAAGGCCGGCGACGTCGACCTCGTGCTGACCGACAGCGTGGCCGCCAAGGGCTATGTCGATTCGTCCGAAGGCAAGCTCAAGGTCATCGGCGAGCCGCTCGGCACCGAGGATTTCGGCTTCATCTTCCCGAAGGGCTCCGATCTCGTCGCTCCGGTCAATGGCGCCATCAAGGCGCTGAAGGAGGACGGCACCTTCGATGCGCTGAACAAGAAGTGGTTCCTCGATTACAAGATGGGCGGCTGATCGCCGGGACGGGGTGAAACAATCCCGCTCCAACTTATCGGAATCATGATGGCGCCAGTTAGATCCGACACTTCCGAGAAGGGCGACTATCCCTGGTGGCTGGTCGCCCTTCTCTTGATTGCCGCAGCACTCGCCGCGGTCATCGCAACCAACGACATCTTTTCCCAGGTTTTCGGCGTTGTCCTCAAGGGTATCGGCGTTACCATTTTCGTGACGTTGGTGGGCTTTGCGCTTGCGACGGTGCTCGGCCTCGGCGTGGCGCTTATGGCGCTTTCCGAGCACGTTGCGCTCCGCCAGACCGCACGCTTCTACACCGAGGTGATCCGTGGCGTGCCGATCCTCGTGCTGCTCTTCTACATCGCCTTCGTCGGCGCCCCGGCGCTGGTGGTCGTGGCGAATCTCGTAGCCACGCCCTTTATTTCGGCAGGCTGGGTGGAGCCGCTGGTGGTTCGCGACATCTCGCTGATGTGGCGGGCGATCATTGCGCTGATGATCGGCTATTCGGCCTTCATCGCCGAGGTCTTTCGCGCCGGCATCCAGTCGGTCGACAAGGGGCAGGTGGAGGCGGCGAAGGCGCTCGGGCTTTCGCGCTACCAGCGCTTTCGCCTCGTCGTCTTCCCGCAGGCGATCCGCGTCATCCTGCCGCCGCTCGGCAACGATTTCGTGGCGATGGTCAAGGATTCCTCTCTGGTCTCGGTGCTCGGCGTCGCCGATATCACCCAGATGGGCAAGATCTACGCCTCGGGCTCGTTCCGCTTCTTCGAGACCTATTCCATCGTCGCCTATGTCTATCTCATCCTGACGATCGGCCTGTCGCTGGCGCTGCGGGCGCTCGAGCGGCGGCTGAGAAGGGCGGAAGCGCGGTAGGATTCGCATTTGCGGGGAAGGGGTGCCGGTTCGCCTCCACCATCTCCTCGATTGCCGAACAGCCGAAAAATTGATATGAGCACGGCCATGGAATCCAAATTCGGATGTCGCGAACAGAAAATCGTCGTGCTGCAGGACCACAAGCGTCTGCCGGCACGCTTTTTCGCGCGGGTCTCCGGCGCGCTCACCAGCCGCCTATCCTGATCGTTCGGTCAGTTTTCCGGCTGCACTGCTGCCGGCCTTTTCCCATACTCTGAAAATTCAAATGGAATATCGCCATGAGCGCACCGCGTACCCTCTATGACAAGATCTGGGACGATCATCTGGTCAACAGCCAGGACGACGGCACCTGTCTTCTCTACATCGACCGTCACCTCGTCCACGAAGTGACGAGCCCGCAGGCCTTCGAGGGCCTGCGCATGGCCGGCCGCCAGGTCCGCGCGCCGGAAAAGACGCTTGCCGTCGTCGACCATAACGTGCCGACGTCGCCCGATCGCCACCTCGGCATCAAGAACGAGGAGAGCCGCATCCAGGTCGAGGCGCTCGCCAAGAACGCTGCCGACTTCGGTGTCGAATACTATTCCGAGAACGACAAGCGCCAGGGCATCGTCCACATCGTCGGCCCCGAACAGGGCTTCACGCTGCCGGGCATGACGATCGTCTGTGGCGACAGCCACACTTCGACGCACGGGGCCTTCGGCGCGCTTGCGCACGGCATCGGCACCTCGGAAGTGGAACATGTTTTGGCAACGCAGACGCTGATCCAGAAGAAGGCGAAGAACATGCTGGTGCGTGTCGACGGCCAGTTGCCGCCGGGCGTCACCGCCAAGGACATCATCCTCGCGATCATCGGCGAGATCGGCACGGCCGGCGGCACCGGTCATGTCATCGAATTCGCCGGCGAAGCCATCCGGTCGCTCTCGATGGAAGGCCGCATGACGATCTGCAACATGACGATCGAAGGCGGCGCTCGCGCCGGCCTGATCGCGCCGGACGAGACGACCTTCGCCTACATCAAGGACCGGCCGCGCGCGCCGAAGGGCAAGGCCTGGGACATGGCGCTCGAATACTGGAAGACGTTGCACACGGACGAAGGCGCCCACTACGACCGCGTCGTCGTGCTCGACGCTGCCAATCTGCCGCCGATCGTTTCCTGGGGTTCGTCGCCGGAAGACGTGGTCTCGGTGCAGGGCATCGTTCCGAACCCGGATGAAATCCAGGACGAGACCAAGCGCGCTTCAAAATGGCGTGCGCTCGACTATATGGGCCTGAAACCGGGCACGAAGATCACCGACATCGCCATCGACCGGGTCTTCATCGGCTCCTGCACCAATGGCCGCATCGAGGATCTGCGCGCCGTCGCCAAGGTCGTCGAGGGCCGCAAGGTCGCCTCGACCGTTTCGGCGATGATCGTGCCGGGTTCCGGCCTCGTCAAGGAGCAGGCGGAAGCCGAGGGCCTCGACAAGATCTTCAAGGAAGCGGGCTTCGACTGGCGCGAGCCCGGCTGCTCCATGTGCCTGGCGATGAACGACGACCGGCTGAAGCCGGGCGAGCGTTGCGCCTCGACGTCGAACCGCAACTTCGAGGGCCGTCAGGGCTTCAAGGGGCGCACGCATCTGGTTTCGCCGGCGATGGCCGCCGCGGCGGCGGTATCCGGACGCTTCGTCGACATCCGCGAGTGGAAATAAGCCGGTTCGAGCTTTTCCGGCATCTCAGGCCGCCCTCCGGGGCGGCCTTTTTTATTGCGCGCGACGGTGCGAGAATGGAACCATCGGCCGACGGATGAGGAACGCTCCCATGCCTGACGACGCCACACCTCCGACACGCCGCCTTCTGTTGCTGCGCCATGGCAAATCCGCCTGGCCGGAGGGGGTTGCCGACCATCGCCGCCCGCTTGCCGGCCGCGGCCGGAGGGCGGCGCCGGCAATCGGCGCCTTCATGGCACGGCAGGACCTGATCCCGGATCTCGCGCTCGTGTCGACTGCCCGGCGTGCGCAGGAGACCTGGGAGCTTGTGGCCGAGGCGTTGCCGCACAAGGTTGAAGCCCGCGACGCCGTCGCCATCTACGAGGTCGGCGCCAAGGCGATGATCGATGTGATCCGAAAGGTGGAGCCGTCGGTCGAGAAGCTCATGCTCGTCGGGCACAACCCGGGCATGGCGGAGCTTGCTCTCCTCCTCATTGGAGGCGGCGACGAGGTGGCGTTGGCGCGCCTGCGCGAGAAGTTTCCGACGGCCGGGCTCGCCGTCATGGATTTCACTATCGAGCAATGGTCGGAGATTGCGCCCGGTACGGGCCGGCTCGTTCAGTTCGTGACGCCGCGAATGCTGGACGACGGAACGTGATGCAGCCGTCGGCTTCCTACCCCACCTTCACGATCGTTCCGCGGTGCATATGCCGGATCAGCCGCTTCATTGCCGGCAGGCTGACGGCGACGCAGCCCTGCGTCGGCTCGTAGCCGGGGCGAATGAGGTGAAAGAAGATTGCGGAGCCGGCGTTGCGCCGCCTGCAGAAAATGTTCCAGTCCATGACCAGGCATACGTCATAGAGGCCGTCGTCGCGCATCATCGTCTCGTGACCCACCGCGAGCGGGGCTTTGGCCGGGCGGTTATAGGAGGCGTGCGCGGGATCGTCGCACCACAGCATGTCGCGGCGGATGGCACGCATCGGCAAGCGAGTCGGCGGCAACGAGATACGGTCGCGGCGCATGTAACCGCCGATCAGCTTCATCGATGCCCGCGGTGTCGCGCCGTCGCCCTCGCGCTTGATCGCCGTCACGCCGCTTCGGCCGATTGCCGCCTGCTCCGTTCTGCCATCGAAACTGACAAGTGCGCGCCGGCGGTCGCGTGGCGCCATTCTGACGACGATCATGGATTTCGGCGATCTTACTCCCGACGTTTTCTTGCGCATTATTCTCACAAAATTTTGCCTTGTCCGTGACTTGGTGACGACCATAGGCATGGTTGCATTTATGACGGCGTTCAACGGCGGCCGGCTTGCCAAGAGCGGCATTTGAGCTAGTTTTGATTCAGGAAGCAAACAGGAATTGTCCCTATGGCGACACGCACCATTCTCCTTGTCGATGACGACAATGACCTGCGCGAGACACTGGTAGAGCAGCTTTCTCTCTATGAAGAGTTCGACCTCCTGCAAGAGGCAACCGCCGGCAAAGGCATTCAGGCCGCCCGTGCGCACCAGGTCGACCTCCTGATCATGGATGTCGGCCTGCCTGACATGGATGGCCGCGAAGCGGTCAAGCTCCTGCGCAAGGGCGGCTTCAAGGCGCCGATCGTCATGCTGACCGGGCACGATACCGATTCGGATACCATTCTCGGGCTCGAAGCGGGCGCTAACGACTACGTTACCAAACCCTTCCGCTTTGCCGTGCTGCTCGCGCGCATCCGCGCCCAGCTTCGCCAGCACGAGCAGAGCGAGGACGCCACCTTCAGCGTTGGTCCCTACACCTTCAAGCCGAGCCAGAAGCTGCTGACGATGGAGAATGGCCAGAAGATCCGCCTGACGGAGAAGGAAGCGGCGATCATCCGCTATCTCTATCGCGCCGACCAGAAAGTGGTCACGCGCGATGTCCTGCTCGAGGAGGTCTGGGGCTACAATTCCGGCGTCACCACGCACACGCTGGAGACGCATGTCTACCGGCTCCGCCAGAAAATCGAGCGCGACCCTTCCAATGCGGAGATTTTGGTGACAGAGAACGGCGGCTACAAGATCGTTCCTTAAGCGGGATCGCGGAAAGGTGTGAAGCGGCTTTCCGTTCCGCATTCCGCTCTTTACTGCATGTTTCCTTAAATCGTAGCCGAGTTAGGGATAAAAACATGCAGCAATTCAAAGTGCTACAGCGTCCTTTGCGCGTCTTAAAAGATGCGCGGCGCTGTAAATGTGAGCTGGGAGTTTCGCCGCCTTGGCACTCAACGACGACATCGCGCTTTTGTCCAATGTGGCGCTCTTTGCCGATATCAGCGAGGACAAGCTGAGGCTGATTGCCTTCGGCGCAGAGCGTCGCCGGGTGCTGAAGGGTCATGAACTCTTTCGCGAAGGGGCACCGGCCGACTGTGCCTTTGCCGTTGCCGCCGGCAGTTTCACGCTTTCGAAGGCCGACGGCGAGGGCCGGCAGCAGCACGTGGCGACCGTCGAGCGGGGCGCGCTTCTTTCCGAACTGGCGTTGATTTCGATGGTCGAGCGCAAGTTCACGGCGACCGCCGACGATGACAGCGAAGTCATCCGCATCAACCGCCCGCTCTTTCGTCGGATGCTGGAAGAGTATCCGGAGGTGACGGCGCTTGTCGAAGCCCGCATCCGCGAGAATCTGCAGGCGATGATCCGGCGCGCCGAGGCGCTTGCCGGGCGGTTTGCCTGAGGGGTCACGGAGCGGCCCTCTCGAAAGACCCCTCCCACCAGGGAGGGCAGCCGAATCTCAAAGCTCGAAATGCGCGATCACCGGCACGTGGTCTGAAGGGCGCTCCCAGCCGCGTGCCTCGCGCAGGATGTCGATGCGGGCGAGTTTCGGCGCGATGTCGGCCGAGGACCAGATATGATCGAGCCGGCGGCCGCGGTCGGCAAGCTGCCAATCCTTCGCGCGATAACTCCACCAGGTGTAAAGCTTTTCCGGCGGGGGCACGTGCTGGCGCATCAGATCGACCCAGGCGCCGCCGGTCATTACGGCTGTTAGGCCTTCGGTCTCGATCGGAGTGTGGCTGACGATCTTCAGGAGCTGCTTGTGCGACCAGACGTCGTGCTCAAGCGGCGCGATGTTGAGGTCGCCGACGAGGATGGACGAGATACCAGCCTCGGCCTCGGCGTGCAGGAGCTTCATTTCGTCGACGAAGTCGAGCTTGTGGCCGAACTTCGGATTGATCGCCCGGTCCGGCTCGTCGCCGCCGGCCGGCACATAGAAATTGTGCAGGCGTATCGTCTTGCCCGCGGCCCCGAAGACTACGGAGAGATGGCGTGCGTCGCCGACGCCGCAATAGTCGCGGCGATCGGAAAGCTCATGCAGCGGCAGGCGCGAAACGGTCGCCACGCCGTGATAACCCTTCTGGCCGTGCATCTCGATGTATTTGTAGCCGAGGCTTTTCAGCGGCGACGACGGAAACTGGTCGTTCGGGCACTTGGTTTCCTGCAGGCACAGGATGTCGGGTTGCCATGTCTTCAGAAAGTGCTCGACCAGCGGCATGCGCAGGCGAATGGAGTTGATGTTCCATGTGGCGATGGAAAGGTTCATTCCGCGTTCCCTACTGCATGTTTCCTTAGATCGTTGCCGATTTAAGGAAACATGCGTTAATTCAAAGTGCTACAGCGTCCTTTGCGCGTCTGATAAGACGCGCGGCGCTGTAGAAAGGATGAGTGCGCCGGCAATCGAGCAGGGATGCTCCCGGCGGTCAGGCCGCGTTTTTAAGGCGTCGCGCGCCAATCGACAAGGCAAGAAACAGCCCCAGCGACCACACTGCCGCCTGCTTGTTCAGTTGCGGATGATTTGCGGTAAAGCACTGAATAGCCGCGACCTATGCCTTGGGTCGGCTCCGTCTACCGGAGATGACCGCGGCGTCGCGCTTCAGCCGCCTCGCTTGTTGCGCACTTCGTCGTAGGGGATGCGGAAAACCTTGTCGTCCAGATCCATTCCGGTGCGGACGTTGAAGATCATCACCGAGGTATCCTTCTTCTGGGGATCGGTGATCGTCCATTGCCTGAGATCGTAGGTCTTCGGGTCGAACATCATCGTGATGGTCGAATCGCCGAAGATCGAGCGGTCTCCAAGCACGATGGTGATGAGGTCGGACTCTTCCCGCACGGCGCGCACCATCCGGCCGGTCAGGTCGATCCTCTCGCTCAGCAGCAGATTGAGCGGCGTCTTCGAAAGCGGGTAGATATCCCAGGTCTTCAGCTTCATGTTGCCGATGACGACCGACTTGCCGTCGGCGATCACCCGCATCGGCGAGGGGGCTTCGTAATTGAAGCGGATGCGTCCGGGGCGGCGGATGTAGAACTTGCCGCCTGTCTGCTCGCCGCGTGGCCCGAACTGCACGAACTCGCCCGCCATCGTCTTCACCGACGAAAAATGATCGGCGATCCTCTGGGCGACGCCAGAGGCCTGTGCGGAGGCGTGCCGCGCATCGAGCGTCGTTCCGGCCATGCCCGCGAAAGCCGCCAGGCCGCAAACGAAAACGCGCCGCGAGATTGCCCGATCGCTGCCCTGGCCGGTTTTTGTCTCTGTCATCGCAGTCTCCTTCATTTCAGGATCATTTGAAGAGCAAGTGGGGCGCCTTCAAGGCGCAGCCCGGTGCCGCAGGGGGCGTCGTTTCAAATGACCGTTACCGGCTGCCCGTCACGGCGGCCGGCGATGAGGGCCGGATTACCGGCCGGTGATTTCCGCCTCGGTCGGCACCAGGATCTCGCGCTTGCCGGCATGGTTCGCCGGTCCGATGATGCCTTCCTGTTCCATCCGTTCGATGAGCGAGGCGGCACGATTATAGCCGATACCGAGGCGTCGTTGCACGTAGGAGGTCGACGCCTTGCCGTCGCGCAGCACGATCGCCACCGCCTGGTCGTAGGGATCGTCGGAATCGGCGAGGTTGGAGGTGCCGGCCGGTCCGTCGCCGTCCTCGTCTTCGCCATCGTCCTCGGTGATCGCATCGAGATATTGCGGCACGCCCTGGGTCTTCAGATAAGCGACCACCTCCTCCACTTCCGTGTCGGAAACGAAGGGGCCGTGCACGCGCTGGATGCGCCCGCCGCCAGCCATGTAGAGCATGTCGCCCATGCCGAGCAGTTGTTCGGCGCCCTGCTCGCCGAGGATCGTACGGCTGTCGATCTTCGAGGTCACCTGGAAGGAAATGCGCGTCGGGAAGTTGGCCTTGATCGTGCCGGTGATGACGTCGACCGACGGACGCTGGGTCGCCATGATGACGTGGATGCCGGCCGCACGCGCCATCTGGGCGAGGCGCTGGACGGCGCCTTCGATGTCCTTGCCGGCGACCATCATCAGGTCCGCCATCTCGTCGATGATTACGACGATATAGGGCAGCGGCGTGAGGTCGAATTCCTCCGTCTCGTACATCGCTTCGCCCGTCTGGCGGTCGAACCCGGTCTGAACCGTACGGGTGATCGCTTCGCCCTTGGCCAGCGCCTGCTCGACGCGGGTGTTGAAGCCGTCGATGTTGCGCACACCGATCTTCGACATCTTCTTGTAGCGCTCTTCCATCTCGCGCACGGTCCATTTCAGCGCGACGACGGCTTTCTTCGGGTCGGTCACGACCGGCGAGAGCAGGTGCGGGATGCCGTCATAGACGGAGAGTTCCAGCATCTTCGGGTCGATCATGATGAGGCGGCACTGGTCGGGCCTGAGCCGATAGAGCAGCGACAGGATCATGGTGTTGATCGCCACCGACTTGCCCGAACCGGTGGTCCCGGCGACGAGCAGATGCGGCATCTTGGCGAGATCGGCGATGACCGGCTCGCCGCCGATCGTCTTGCCGAGCGCCATGGCGAGCCTCGTCTTGGTCGTCTCGAAGTCGCGCGAGCCGATCAGTTCGCGCAGATAGACCGTCTCACGCCGCTGGTTCGGCAGTTCGATGCCGATGGCGTTGCGGCCTGGCACGACCGCGACGCGGGCAGCGATCGCGCTCATCGAACGGGCGATGTCGTCGGCAAGGCCGATGACGCGGGAGGATTTGATGCCCGGCGCCGGCTCCAGTTCGTAAAGCGTGACCACGGGGCCGGGGCGGACATGGATGATCTCGCCCTTGACACCGAAGTCCTCGAGCACGCCTTCGAGCATGCGGGCGTTCTGTTCGAGCGCATCGGACGAAAGCGAGGGATCGCGGGCAATGTTCTTCGGCTCGGCGAGGAAGTGCATCGGCGGCAGCGTGAAGTCGCCGTCGTCCTCGACAAACGAGCGCTGCGCCTCGCGTTCGACGCGCTGGCCCGATTTGGGGCGCGGCGCCGGCGACGCGACGCGCGATCCGGACTTGGCGAGCCCCGCCTTCGGCGGAGCGGCTCTTGGTGCCCAATCGCCGGCAATATCATCTTCGTCGTCGTCCGGCAGGATGCCCGCCGGGCGGCGCGGCTCGTCGAGATCGAAGGGCGGATCGTCGTCGTCGCCGGCCATGATCGGCGGCGGCGCGACGACGCGGCGTTCGGCGCGGTCGAGGGAAGGCTCGACACGATCGGCCAGCGGCTTCGGCCGCACGGGTTCGTTCAACGTGCCGAACTCGTCATTATTGAAGTCATAGGGTTCGTCATACCGGCGTTTGGTGCTTCGCGTGCCGCTCATCCCGAAGGCGCGGCGCAGGCGGGCCTCCAGCGTGAAGCGCATGTGGGCAAGCGAGCCCATGAACAGCGTAAAGGGGCCTTCGGCGTCCTCGTCCTCAAGTTCCTCACCGATGGTGCGGGCCTTGCTCGGCGCGACCTCTGTCGCCGGCTCTTCTTCCTGCTCCTCGCTGACGCCGATGAGGCCGGCGCTATAGATCAGGCACCAGGCAGCCGGGACAGCGAAAAGGCAGGCGAGAACGGTCGCGAAGGTGCCGGTCGGGAAAGCCCCGGTGAAAAGGGCAGGGAAGCGCAGGATCATGTCGCCGAAAACACCGCCGAGACCGTTCGGAAGCGGCCAGGTAATCGGCGCCGGAACACAGCTCAGCGCCGCGCCCGCGAGTGCGGAGCCGACGAACCAGAAGCCGAGGCGTTTGAACGCCTTGTCGAACGGCTTGCCGCCGATGAGGACAAGCGCCCAGGCGACGGCGGGAAGCAATGCTACGACGCTCGCCAGCCCGAAGAACTGCATGAAGATGTCGGCGAAGGCAGCGCCGGCGTGGCCGAGCACGTTGGTCGGCTCGTTCGAGGTTGCGTAGGAGAAGCTCGGATCGGACACGTTCCAAGTCGACAGCGCGGCGACGGCAAGCGCCAACGCGCCGAACAGGGCAAAGCCTGCCAGCGAGGTGATCTGGCGCCAAACGAAGGTGGCCAGCACGAACCGGTTGGAACGGCTGTCAAGCGTTGCGGGATTGCTTCTGCTCATGTTGCCTGTTGCCCGTGTCGATCCTTCGGAGCGTCGCGCGTTCATGGGTAGACCATGGGGACGTTCCAGTAGCTTGATTCCGGAGCATCTCGCCCACGTTCGAAGAGTGTGCGTGCGAGCGGGACGCTTCGGGCACATTGCGTGCCATGGAATCAACCTACGCGGAGTAGGGTTAATGCGACATTAACCATGAGCGTGTGCCGGCGAAATAGAGCGGTTCCAGGAAGAGTGGGTAACGGCGTTCCGTCCGGCATTGCGCAAGTTCAAAGCGTTGGGACGACCGGTGTCTTTGGACAAAAAAGGCCCGGATCTTTGAGGATCCGGGCCAGAGGCGGTCCGCAATAACCAGACGGACCGCGACGGGACTTTAGGCGGCGCCGCGTTTCCCGACGCCGCGATTGCTTAGCTTGCGTGGTAGGCGGCTTCGCCGTGCGAGGAGAGGTCGAGACCCTCACGCTCCGCTTCGACCGAGACGCGCAGACCGACGATCGCGTCGACCACCTTGTAGAGGATGGCCGAACCGATGCCGGACCAGAGGACGGTGACGAGCACGCCCTTGAGCTGCGCCCAGACCTGCGTTGCCGTGCCGGCATAGCCAGCGGCGAAGTCGGCAGTCGAATAGTCGACGATGCCTGCGCCGCCGAGCGCCGGGTTGACGAGGACGCCGGTTGCGATCGCGCCGAGGATGCCGCCGACGCCGTGGATGCCGAACACGTCGAGGCTGTCGTCATAGTTGAACTTGTTCTTCACCACGTCGACGAAGAAGTAGCAGACCGGCGAGACGACGAGGCCGAGCACAATCGCGCCCATCGGGCCGGCGAAACCGGCAGCCGGCGTGACGGCGACGAGGCCGGCAACGGCACCCGATGCGCCACCCAGCATGGAGGCCTTGCCGCGGACGAGCGTTTCAACAACGGCCCAGGAGATGATTGCGGCCGCCGTTGCGAGGAAGGTGTTGATCATGGCAAGCGCCGCATAGGCGTTGGCTTCCAGGTTGGAGCCGGCGTTGAAGCCGAACCAGCCGACCCACAGCAGCGAGGCGCCGACCATGGTGAGCGTCATCGAATGTGGCGCCATGATCTCCTTCCTGTAGCCCGTGCGCTTGCCAAGAAGGATTGCGCCGACGAGGCCCGCGATGCCGGCATTGATGTGGACAACGGTGCCGCCGGCAAAGTCGATGGCGCCGAAGGAGAAGATCAGGCCGGTCGGGGCCGTATAGGCGCTCGGACCACCCCAGAACCAGACCATGTGGGCGATCGGGAAGTAGACGAAGGTGACCCAGAGGACGACGAACAGAATGACGGCCGAGAAGCGGATGCGCTCAGCGAAAGCGCCGACGATCAGCGCCGGCGTGATGCAGGCGAATGTCATCTGGAACACCACGAAGACGTATTCGGGAATGAACACGCCCTTCGAGAAGCTTTCCGCGAGCGTCGTCGTGTCGACGCCGGCAAGGAAGATCTTCGAGAAGCCGCCGACGAAGGAGTTGAGCGAGCCGCCATCGGTGAAGGCCAGCGAATAGCCGTAGGTCACCCAGATGATCATGACGACGGCGGTGATCATCAGGACCTGCATCAGCACCGAGAGCATGTTCTTGGCGCGCACGAGTCCGCCGTAGAAGAGCGCCAGGCCCGGAACGGTCATCAGCAGCACGAGAATGGTCGACAGCAGCATCCAGGTGGTGTCGCCCTTGTCCGGAACAGGGGTTGCCGCAACGGCCTCAGCGGCGGCAGGGGCCGCCTCCTGGGCGAAGGCGACGACCGGCGCAAGCAGGGCGGCAGCGGTTGCGCCCAGGCGTCCGAGAGGAGTGGAAAGTTTGAACGATGACATGTGAGAAATGCTCCCTGAACGGCGTGGTTTACAACGCTTCTGAATCGGTTTCGCCGGTGCGGATGCGCATGGCGTGGTCGATCGCATAGACAAAGATTTTGCCGTCGCCGATCTGGCCGGTCTTGGCGGCAGAGGCGATCGCGTCGACGGCCTTGTCGACGATCTCCGACGGCACGGCGATTTCCACCTTGAGCTTCGGCAGGAAGCTCACGGCGTATTCGGTGCCGCGGTAAATTTCGGTGTGCCCCTTCTGGCGGCCGTAGCCTTTCACTTCGGTTACGGTCAGCCCCTGGATGCCAACTTGAGTGAGGGCTTCACGAACCTCATCGAGCTTGAACGGCTTGATAATGGCCATCACAATTTTCATCTGGTTTCCCATCCTTTTCCGCCTCCGCCGGAGGCCGTCTCTCCTTGCTGCTTAAGCGCGTGAAGCGCCGGGCAACCGAAAAGACACATTCAAGGGGCGTGCCAGATTCGATGGAATGGCTTAAGTCTTTGAAAGAAACCAAAAAAAATACATTCCGTGGAGATTGTTCCACGGAATGCTAAAAAATCACCAGAACTTCAGCCTAAAAAATGTGCAGAAAATAAAAGTTGCCCAATTGTTATTCAGTTGCCTTTTTGCGGATCAATCCTTCCTGCGCCACGGAGGCAATCAGCACCCCTGAGCGGTCGAACAGGCTGCCGCGGGTCATGCCGCGGGCACCATGCGCACTCGGGCTGTCCTGGGTGTAAAGCAGCCAGCCGTCCATCTTCGAGGGGCGGTGGAACCACATGGCGTGATCGAGGCTGGCGACCTGCAGGTTGCGGTCGAAGACCGAGGTGCCGTGGGCGTAGAGGGAGGTATCGAGCAGGGTCATGTCCGAGAGATAAGCGAGCACGGCTGCCTGCAGATGGCGCTCGTCCGGCACTGTGCCGACGACCTTCACCCACACATCCTGCGTCGGCTGCAGCTTGTCGCGCGAGAAATAGTGCTCAAGCGCGACCGGGCGGATCTCGATCGGGCGCGGACGTTCCCAGTACCTGCGGATTGCCTCGGGCGCATGGACGAGGAACTTTTCCTTGAGTTCCTGCTCACCGGGCAATGTTTCGGGCATCGCCACCTTCGGCATCTCGAACTGATGCTCGAAACCGTCCTCGTCATATTGGAAGGAAGCCGACATGGAGAAGATGGCCTTGCCGTGCTGGATTGCCACGACCCGCCGGGTGGCAAAGCTCGAACCGTCGCGGATACGATCGACCTCGTAGATGATCGGCACCGACGGATCGCCCGGCCGCATGAAATAGGCGTGCAGCGAGTGCACATAGCGGCCCTCGTCGACGGTGCGCTGCGCCGCCACCAGCGCCTGGCCGATCACCTGTCCGCCGAAGACCCGTTGCCAGCCGACCTGGGGGCTCAAGCCGCGAAACAGGTTCTCCTCCAGCTTTTCGAGGTCGAGTATCGCAAGGAGCGCATCCATGGGCGTGGCGGTTTCGGCGGGGCGCGACATTTCGGCAGTCTCCGGTGTAGGAACAGCGATGGCATTGATCTATATAGCCATGGGACAATGCTCAAGTGGAATGGGGCTCAAGCAGGATGGGCTCGAGTGCGACGGGAGAAGCGGATGATCGATGTGTTGATTGCCGGAGGCGGCTATGTCGGTCTGTCGCTTGCCGTGTCGCTGAAAAAGGCGGCGCCCCATCTCGACATCACGGTCGTCGACGGCGCGCCGGAAGGCGCCTGGAAGAAGGATGAACGGGCGTCCGCCGTCGCCTCGGCCGCCGAGCGGATGCTGGAGGTTCTCGGTGTCTGGGATGCGATTGCGCCCGAGGCCGAACCGATCCTCAGGATGGTGATTACCGATTCGAAGGCGGCCGACCCCGTGCGCCCGGTCTTTCTCACCTTCGAGGGCGACGGCGGCGAGGGGCGTCCTTTCGCCCACATGGTGCCGAACACGGCGATGGTCGGTGCACTGCGCGCCGCCTGCAAGGACCTTGGCGTTTCCATCCGGCAGTCGACGATGGTCGAGCGCTTCGCGAGCGGCGAGCATGCGGTGGCGATCACGCTTGCCGACGGCGAAATGATGGAGGCGCGGCTCCTGGTCGCCTGTGATGGCGTTCGCTCCAGGCTGCGCGAGGCGGCCGGCATCAAGGTGGTCGAGTTCGATTACGGCCAGTCGGGCATTGTCACGACGGTCGAGCACGAGCGCCCGCACGAGGGCACGGCCGAGGAGCATTTCCTGCCCGCTGGGCCGTTTGCGACGCTGCCGCTCAAGAACAACCGTTCCTCACTCGTCTGGACCGAAAGCACCTTCGATGCCGAACGCCTCGTCAAGGGCGACGATTTCCTCTTCGAGGAAGAGCTCGAGCGCCGTTTCGGCCACAAGCTCGGCCACCTCAAGGTTGTCGGCGGCCGCAGGGCCTTCCCGCTCGGGCTGACGCTTGCCCGGGAGTTCGTAGCACCCCGCTTCGCGCTTGCGGGCGATGCCGCTCACGGCATTCACCCGATCTCGGGCCAGGGGCTCAATCTCGGCTTCAAGGACGTGGCGGCGCTCGCCGAAACGATCGTCGAGGCGGACCGCCTCGGCCTCGACATAGGCTCGCTCGCGGTCCTCGAGCGTTACCAGACCTGGCGGCGTTTCGACACCTTCCGGATGGGGGTGACGACGGATGTCCTGAACCGGCTGTTTTCCAACGACATCACGCCGATCAGGATCGCCCGCGACGTCGGCCTCGGCATCGTCGATCGCATTCCGTCACTCAAGAACTTCTTCATCCGCCAGGCGGCCGGGGTGGCCGGGGAAGGCGACCCGCGTCTGCTTGCGGGCCAGCCGATCTGAAGGTGTGAAAGAGCTTTTCGCCTGCAGCGCCCCTTATCCGCCTGCTGGCACCTTCTCCGCGCAAGCGGGCGAAGGAGCCTCGCGGCACCTGCCTGCGGCGATCACGGGAGGAGGGCAAGCGGCAAGCTCCCGTCCCCTCGCCCCGCCTGCGGGGAGAGGGGCAAACCCAATCGCTCGACCCTATTGCTCCGACAGCTTCATGTCCGGGTGATAGTCCTTGCCTGCCACCTCTTTCACCACCGCCTGACCGCACTGCATGTGCTGGGTATCGGCATTGAAGGCATAGGTCGGCGGGCCATGCAGCATCCATCCCTTGTTCAAAGCCGCCGTCACCTTGTGACAGAAGGAGGCGTCGTCGGGACCGGTGAGGAAGCGGTAGAGTTTCAAGGTCTTGCCTTTCGTCTTTCGATCATGTCCGCCTTGGCGGCCAGTTTAAGGGCTTGGTCGAGATGCAGCCGCTCGATCATGCGGCCATGGAGATTGATCACGCCCTTGCCGGCGTTTTCCGGAAGGTCGAAGGCCGCGATGATCGCGCGTGCCTCCTCGACCGCCGCCTGCTCGACACCGAAACACTCGTTTGCCGGACCGATCTGCGCCGGGTGAATGAGCATCTTGCCGTCATAGCCCATGTCGCGCCCCTGGCGGCATTCGGCCTCAAAACCCTCCGCGTCGCGGAAGTCGTTGAAGACGGCATCGATGACATCGAGCCCGCTGCCGCGCGCGGCGAGCAGGACCTGCATCAGCCAGGGCACCAGATAGGCGCGGCCGGGAGTGCCAAGAACGCCCGTCTCCTTCCTGAGATCGTTCAGGCCGATGACGAAGCAATCGAGCCTGCCGCCGAAGGTACGGCCGGTCTCGGCGGTTGCAGCGACATTGATGAGGCCGCGCGGTGTCTCGATCATCGCCCAGAGCCTGATGTTTTCAGGCGCATCGTTTTCAGCCAGCCAATCGACAGCCGCCTGTATGTCTGCAGGGCTCTCGACCTTCGGCAAAAGGATGGCGTCGGGACTGGCGGCGAGTGCGGCGGTGAGATCCATCTGACCGAAGCCGGATCCCAGCGCATTGACGCGAATGATCACTTCACAGTCGGGCCTGTTCTTTGAAAGATGCCGGACAAGCGCTTCGCGCGCGTCGCCCTTGTGTTCGGGAGCGACGGCATCCTCCAGGTCGAAGATCACGGCGTCGGCGGCAAGCTGCCGCACCTTCGCCAGGGCACGGGCATTATCGGCCGGAACGCTAAGCACGGAGCGGCGCAGGCGAGCGGGATGATGGTCGATCACAGTCATGGAACCGTTGTGCCCGCCTTTCGGTTCTTAGGCAAGACGAGCGATTGAGGGTCTCCCTCTTGCAAGAGGCGTATTGAGCTCCCACATCGCATCTTAGAAAGGTTGACGATCATGCAAAGCATTCGCTCTGTTCTCCTGACGGTCGCCGCCATCGCCATCACGCTGGTAGCACTCGTCTTCACCGCCTCGCTTGCCGTGGCTCTGGCCGGCATCGCCGCCGTTGTTGCGGTCGGCAGCGCCATCGCCGCAAGGCTCAATGGCAAGCCCGCACATGCCCACGCCCGGGTGAACCCGAGCGGAGAAAGACGCGAAATGCGGATCTGGAACGACGGACGCGGTACGATCATCGATCTGTGACATGCAGCAATTCAAAGTGCCGCAGCGGCCTTTGGGCGTCCGATAAGACGCGCGGCGCTGCAGATGCGCAGATTTCCCTTCATTTCGGCGCGAAACTGATCTAAACGCTCTTCCAACGTTTCCGCTGCAATCGAAGGCCAAAGTCATGGAAAAGTTCGTCAAGCTCACCGGCGTCGCTGCACCCTTGCCCGTCGTCAACATCGACACGGACATGATCATTCCGAAGGACTACCTGAAGACGATCAAGCGCACCGGCCTTGGCAAGGGACTTTTCGCCGAAGCCCGCTATAACGAGGACGGCACGCCGAACCCTGACTTCGTGCTCAACAAGCCGGCCTACCAGAACGCCAAGATCCTCGTTGCCGGCGACAATTTCGGCTGCGGGTCCTCGCGCGAGCATGCGCCTTGGGCGCTCCTCGATTTCGGCATCCGCTGCGTCATTTCGACCTCGTTCGCCGACATCTTCTACAACAACTGTTTCAAGAACGGCATCCTGCCGATCGTCGTCAGCCAGGCCGACCTCGACAAGCTGATGGATGACGCCAACCGGGGTTCGAACGCCGTGCTTTCGATCGATCTGGAAGCACAGGAAATCACCGGCCCCGACGGCGGTTCGGTCAAATTCGAGGTCGACGCCTTCAAGCGCCATTGCCTCTTGAACGGCCTCGACGACATCGGCCTGACGCTAGAGAAGGCAAGCGCCATCGACAGCTTCGAGCAGAAAAACGCCGCATCGCGCCCCTGGGCCTGAGTGCCGGCGCCCATGACGCGCAAGCTCATCTCTTCCGGTTCCCCTTTCGAAAAGACGGCAGGCTATTCGCGTGCCGTCGTCAAGGGGGACTGGTGCTTCGTCTCCGGCACGACCGGTTACGACTACGCCACCATGATCATGCCGGAGACGGTAGAGGAACAGGCGCGCAATTCCCTGAAGACGATCGAGGGCGCCTTGCGGCAGGCCGGGTTCTCGCTTTCGGATGTCGTGCGCAACCATTACTACGTCACCGACGCCAGCTTTGCCGACCGGGTCTTTCCGATCTTCGGCGAAATGTTCGGCGAGATCCGCCCGGCGGCGACGATGATCGTCTGCGATCTCATCCGCCCGGAAATGCTGATCGAGATCGAGGTTACGGCATTTCGCGGGTGAAGCCTGTCCTCTCCAACTCGGCGTAGAGAGATCGAAGAGAAGCCCATGCAGTTCGAAGGTACGGCCGACTATATCGCCGACAAGGACCTGATGATCGCCGTCAACGCGGCAATCCGGCTGGAGCGTCCGCTTCTGGTCAAGGGCGAGCCCGGCACCGGCAAGACCGAGCTTGCACGCGAGATCGCTGCCGCCCTCGGTCTCGACCTCATCGAGTGGAACGTCAAGTCGACGACCAAGGCACAGCAGGGTCTTTACGAATACGACGCCGTCTCGCGGCTGCGCGACAGCCAGCTTGGCGATCTCCGCGTCAATGATGTGAAGAACTACATTCGCAAGGGCAAGCTCTGGCAGGCTTTCGAGGCGCCGCGGAAAATCGTGCTGCTGATCGACGAGATCGACAAGGCGGACATCGAGTTCCCGAACGACCTCCTGCAGGAACTCGACCGGATGGAATTCCACGTCTACGAGACCGGCGAAACCATCCACGCCCGGCACCGGCCGATCGTCATCATCACCTCCAACAACGAGAAGGAACTGCCGGACGCCTTTTTGCGTCGCTGCTTCTTCCATTATATCCGCTTTCCCGATGCCGAGACGCTCGCCCGCATCGTCGAGGTGCACTATCCGGGCATCCGCAAGACGCTGCTTTCGGCAGCACTCACCGCCTTCTACGGCATCCGCGAGGTGCCGGGCCTGAAGAAGAAACCCTCGACCTCCGAGGCGCTCGACTGGATCCGGCTGCTCGTCGCCGACGAGATCGATCCGGCGGATCTGCGCGCCGACCCGAAATCGATGCTGCCGAAGCTGCACGGGGCGCTCTTGAAGAACGAGCAGGACGTCCACCTCTTCGAGCGCCTCGCGTTCATGGCGCGCCGCGACGGCTGAGGCCAGATCGTTTTTCGTTGACCGCGCGGCCCGCGGCGCGCTATCAAATGGACCGTGGTGATTTGGCCGGCCGGCTTGCAGCCACGTTAAAGAAATCGCTAAAGGGCCGAGGAAAAATGGATTTCCAAGGACCGGTCGCGATCATCTCGCCGCCGGTTTTTTTGTATTGATCGAGTGGACCCGATGCCCATCAAGATACCCGATACGCTGCCCGCCTTCGAAACCCTCGTGCATGAGGGTGTGCGGGTGATGACCGAGACCGTGGCGATCCGTCAGGACATCCGCCCGCTTCAGATCGGGCTCCTGAACCTCATGCCGAACAAGATCAAGACCGAGATCCAGATGGCGCGGCTGATCGGCGCCTCCCCGCTGCAGGTCGAACTGTCGCTCGTGAGGGTTGGCGCGCACCGGGCGAAGAACACCCCCGAGGATCACCTGCTCGCCTTCTATGAGACCTGGGAAGAAGTGAAGGGCCGCAAGTTCGACGGTTTCATCATCACCGGCGCCCCGGTCGAGACGCTCGAATACGAGGACGTCACCTATTGGGAAGAGCTGAAGCGCATCTTCGACTGGACGGCGACGAACGTGCATTCGACGCTGAACGTCTGCTGGGGCGCGATGGCGGCGATCTACCATTTCCACGGCGTTCCGAAATACCCGCTCAAGGAAAAGGCGTTCGGCGTCTACCGCCACCAGAACCTGAGACCGTCCTCGGTCTATCTGAACGGCTTTTCCGACGATTTTGCCGTCCCGGTTTCACGCTGGACCGAGGTGCGCCGCGCCGACATCGACCGCGTGCCGGAGCTCGAAGTCCTGATGGAATCGAAGGAAATGGGCATCTGCCTCGTGCATGAAAAGAAAGGCAACCGGCTCTACATGTTCAACCACGTGGAGTATGATTCGACCTCCCTGTCGGACGAATATTTCCGCGACGTGGACGCCGGCGTGCCGATCAAGCTGCCGCACGACTATTTCCCGCACAATGACGCGGACCTGCCGCCGCAGAACCGCTGGCGCAGCCATGCGCATCTCTTCTTCGGCAACTGGATCAACGAGATGTACCAGACGACGCCCTACGACCTCGAAAAGATCGGCACGGGAGACCATTGAGCCTCGATGTTCATCCCCTTCTTCCTCGAACTGAAGGCCGCGAAGGTCCCGGTGACGCTCCGGGAATTCCTGTCGCTGATCGAGGGAATGGAGACGGGGATCGCGACCTTCGACGTCGAGGCGTTCTATTTCCTCGCCCGTGCGGCACTGGTGAAGGACGAGCGCCACATCGACCGGTTCGACGGGGTGTTCCGGCAATGTTTTGCCGGGCTGGAGGCGGTCTCTCCATCGGAGGCCTTTGGTGAAGCAGTCATTCCCGAGGAATGGCTGAGGAAACTTGCCGAGAAATACCTGACTGAAGAGGAGAAAAAGCTCGTCGAGGCGCTCGGCGGCTTCGACAAGCTGATGGAAACGCTGCGCCAGCGGCTTGCCGAGCAGACCGGCCGCCACCAGGGCGGCTCGAAATGGATCGGCACCGCCGGCACCTCGCCCTTCGGCGCCTATGGCTACAATCCGGAAGGGGTGAGGATCGGCCAGGAGGGCTCGCGTCACCGGCGCGCGGCCAAGGTCTGGGACCGGCGCGAATTCAGGGACTATGACGACACCGTCGAGCTCGGCACGCGCAATATCAAGGTGGCGCTGAAGCGGCTCAGGCGCTGGGTGCGTGAGGGCGCTGCCGAGGAGCTCGACCTTTCCGGCACGATCCGCTCCACCGCTGAGCATGGCTATCTCGACGTGGTGACGCGGCCGGAGCGGCGCAATGCGGTCAAGCTCCTGATGTTCTTCGACGTCGGCGGATCGATGGACGACCATGTCCGCGTCGTGGAAGAACTCTTTTCGGCCGTGCGCAGCGAATTCCGGCACATGGATTATTTCTACTTCCACAATTGCGTCTATGAGGGCCTGTGGAAGGACAATCGCCGCCGGCGCGCCGATGTCACCCGCACGGCGGAACTCGTGCGCACCTTCGGCGGCGACTACCGCGCGATCTTCGTCGGCGACGCCTCGATGAGCCCCTATGAGATCAGCCATCCGGGCGGTTCGGTCGAACACTGGAACGACGAGGCGGGCGCGCTTTGGCTGCAGCGGATCACGGCGCATTTCCCGCGCTCGATCTGGCTGAACCCGGTTCCCGAGGAGCATTGGCGCCATACTCAGTCGATTGCCATGGTTCGCGCACTCTTTGGCGGCCGGATGTTTCCGCTGACGCTCGCCGGCCTGCAGGCTGCGACGAAGGAACTGTCGCGGTGAATTGACGCCCACGCCTCGTTTTTCCGCGGCGGTACTGCCCTCACTCTAACCCCGCCTGCGAGCAAAAAGCGGACTTGGACGGCGGAGCATATCCGCTCTCCCGGCAAGCGGGGAGAAGGCCGCGACAGCGGATGAGGGGCAGCCCGGACGTGCGCAGAGGAAAAGTATGACTTTCTAGTTGCCGTGCCGCCGGAAATGCCGCAGGTTGACGCCGACTCGCAGAGGGAAGGGGACTAGATGAGCACGGACATGGAAATCTTCGGTCGCCTGCCTTCCGGTGAGCCGGTCCATCGCGTTACGCTTAGCGGCGGCGGGCTGACAGCCAAGGTGTTGACCTGGGGTTCGGTCATCCAGGACCTGCGGCTCGAAGGGCACCAGCCGTCCCTGGTTTTGGGTTTCGAGGATTTCGACAGCTATCCTGCGCATTCGTCCTATTTCGGCGCTACCCCCGGCCGTAACGCCAACCGTATCGGCGGCGGACGCTTCACGCTCGACGGCAAGAGCTATCAGCTCGAGCTCAACGAAAGGGGTGTGACCCATCTTCATGGCGGCAGCGGCAACATCGCCAAACGCAACTGGACGATCGTCGACGTCGCAGCGGACCGTGTGACGCTGAGGATCACCGATCCCGACGGGCGGGCCGGCTATCCCGGCAACTGCACGGTCACCTGCACCTACACGCTGAAGCCCGGCGGCGTGCTGAACGTCGTTTATGAATCGGAAACCGATGCGCCGACGCTCGCCAATGTCTGCCAGCACAGCTACTTCAATCTCGACGGCAGCGACGACGTGTTCGGCCACGATATCATGATCGCCGCCGACCACTATCTGCCGACTGACGAGCGGCAGGTCCCGACCGGTGAAATCCGTACCGTTGCCGGCACGGCCTTCGATTTGAGGGAAATGACCTCGCTGCGGCGGCAGACGGAAGGCGAGAAGATCGCCTACGACCACAATTTCTGCCTCTCGCCGGAGCGGATGGACAAGCATTCCGTGGCGCTGCTCCGCAGCATCAATTCCGGGATTTCGCTGGAAGTGCTGACGACCGAGCCCGGGATCCAGCTCTATACCGGCTTCAAGCTCGATGTGCCGGTGCCGGGACTGGAAGGCCGCCACTACGGCCCCTTCGCCGGCTTCTGCCTCGAAACGCAAATTTGGCCCGACGCCATCAACCACGAAGGTTTTCCGAAAGCGGTGCTCAGGCCAGGCGAGATGCTGCGCCAGGAGACGGACTACGTGTTTATGAAGAGCTGAGGGGAGTGACCGAAACGGCGAGAACCAAACGGCCCGCCGGCTGCCAGATCAGATGGTTCCAGCGACAAAAGCCAAGAACAACAATGAAATGAAGTGATTGGGAAACTGGAGCGGGTGAGGCGATTCGAACGCCCGACCCCAACCTTGGCAAGGTTGTGCTCTACCCCTGAGCTACACCCGCTCATCATCCGCGGTCCGGGGGTAGTCGGTGGACCGTGGGTGTCGCCCCGTCTTGCGGCGACGGGCGCTATATGGCCTAAGCCTTTTTCAAATGCAACAGGGAAATGACGCGAATGCGAAGAATTTTTTCGGGACTATCCAAAAAGCCCGGAAATGCCGGTGTTTTCGACTGATGTATGTCGGCCGGGAGTGTGCAGCGGGATACGGATGCGAGCGGTTTCTGTCCGCATGCCGCTCCAGCCCATCGGAATCGCCGCGCCTGAGATTGCGGAGCGCGGCTGTTCTCCGTAAAGCAGGGCGGAAATCGCCACGGCAGGAAGGATTTTGAGCATGAGCGAGGCTGAGCCGAAGACCGCGGAGGACCTGTTCCGTTTTCTCGACGACCTTGGGATCGAACACACGACGAAGCGCCATGCGCCTGTCTTCACGGTCGCCGAATCGGTGGCGCTGCGCGACGAAATTCCCGGTGGACATACAAAGAACCTGTTCGTGAAGGATAAGAAGGACAATTATTTCCTGCTGACCGTCGAAGAGCACGCGACGGTGGATCTGAAGACCGTCCATCAGATCATCGACGCGGCGAGCAAGGTTTCCTTCGGCAAGCCGGAAAAGCTGATGGAATATCTGGGCGTCATTCCCGGCGCGGTGACCGCCTTCGGCGCGATCAACGACACGGGCGGCAATGTGAAGTTCATTCTCGACGAAGCGTTGATGGAATTCGAGACGATCAACTGCCATCCGCTTTCGAACGACCAGACGACCTCAATCGCGTCGAAGGACATGCTGCGTTTCATGGAAGCGACAGGGCACGAGCCGCTTGTCTTGAAAGTGACGACCTGACATACGATCTTTGGCGCGGATGCATGAAGTCGGACGGCAAGTCCGCGAGGAGAGAAGAATGAGCGGTAGCGACAATCCCTATGCAGGTTCTTTCGGCAACCAGATGACGGCTTCGGCTTCGTTCGGCGGCCAGCCGGCGCCGAAAGCCGCAGCCGCAGGCGATCTGATCAAGGAGACGACCACCGCCACCTTCTCCCGCGACGTGCTGGAGGCCTCACGCGAGCAGCCGGTTCTCGTCGATTTCTGGGCGCCCTGGTGCGGACCCTGCAAGCAATTGACCCCGGTGATCGAAAAGGTCGTGACGGAAGCCGCCGGCCGGGTGAAGCTCGTCAAGATGAACATCGATGACCATCCCTCGATCGCCGGACAACTCGGCATCCAGTCGATCCCCGCCGTCATCGCCTTCGTCGGCGGGCGTCCGGTCGACGGCTTCATGGGCGCCGTTCCCGAAAGCCAGATCAAACAGTTCATCGACCGGATCGCGGGGCCCGCCGTGAGCGATGGCAAGGCCGAGATCGAAGCCGCACTGACCGATGCCAAGGCATTGCTCGATGCCGGTGAGGCGGAAAACGCCGCCGGCCTCTACGGCGCCGTCCTGCAGGCCGAGCCGGACAATGCGACCGCCGTCGCCGGCATGGTCGACTGCATGATTGCGCTCGGACAGATTGCCGAGGCGCGCCAGGCGCTATCGGAATTGCCGGAGGAGCTTTTGAAGGACGCGGCCATCGGCGCCGTCTCGAAGAAACTCGACCAGATCGAAGAGGCGCGCAAACTCGGCGATCCGACGGCCCTCGAGCATCAGCTGGCGCTCAATCCGGATGACCACGCGGCGCGGCTGAAGCTTGCCAAGATCCGCAATGTCGAAGGCGACCGGAACGCGGCGGCCGAACACCTGCTGTTGATCATGAAGCGCGATCGCAGCTTCGAGGACGACGGCGCCCGGCGCGAGCTCCTGGGCTTCTTTGAAGTCTGGGGACCGAAGGATCCGGCGACGGTCGCCGCGCGGCGCAAGCTTTCATCGATTCTTTTCTCGTAAAGCGCGTCGGAGCGACTGCATGTCTCCTTAAATCCAGCTCGATTTAAGGACAAAGGCATGCAGCAATTCAAAGTGCTGCAGCGTCCCTTGCGCGTCCGATAAGGTGTGCGGCGCTGTAGGCGACGCGCTTTAAGTCGTTGCTTGCATGCATGTCGTTGTCCCGAAACCGCTGCACACTTTCGGGCGACATGCATTAAGCGGCAAGACGGCAGCAGGATCCGCGTCTTTTTCCCTTGAGATTTTCGAGGGACGCACCATTTCTTGATCGGGGGGTCGTGCCTGGCGATGAGGTGCGGCAAGCCGGTATCTGCAAGGTCTATCAGAATGCATGTCGGAAATGCGCGCTACCTCGGTCCTCAGGACGTGCCGGAGATTCTTCCGGTATTTCCGCTGACGGGCGCGCTCCTGCTTCCAGGCGCGCAGCTCCCGCTCAATATCTTCGAACCGCGCTATCTTGCGATGTTCGATGACGCGCTTGCCGGAAACCGGCTGATTGGCATCGTCCAGCCCTCCTTCTCCGAGGGGCGCAACGACATCGACTCGGCGCCCGTGCCGGCGCTTTGCCAGGTCGGCTGCATCGGCCGCATCACCTCCTTTGCCGAGACCGGCGACGGACGCTACATCACCTCGCTCACGGGCGTCTGCCGCTATCGGCTCTTCGCCGAGGTGGCCGGCTGTCGCGGTTACCGCCGCTTCCGCATCGGCCCCTTCGCAACCGATCTCGACAGTCCGGATGACGAGAACCTCGTCGACCGGGAGGCACTCCTGGCGGCTTTCCGGGCCTATCTCGACGCCAACAAGCTGGAGGCGGATTGGGAAAGCGTGGAGCGGGCGAGCAACCGCACGCTCGTCAATTCAATGGCGATGATGTCGCCCTATGGCCCGGCGGAAAAGCAGGCGCTTTTGGAGGCGCCCGACCTGAAGACCCGCGCCGAAACGCTGATCGCGATCACCGAGATCGTGCTTGCCCGCAATTTCGGCGACCTCGACAACATCCTGCAGTAACGGCAAAGCGATGGATATCAACGCCAGCAAGGTCGCTCCGAAGCTCCTCGAATTGCTCGTCTGCCCGCTGACGAAGGGGCGGTTGAGCTACGATGCCGAAGCGCAGGAGCTGGTTTCCGAAAAGGCCCGTCTTGCCTATCCAATCCGCGACGGCGTTCCGATCATGCTCGTGTCGGAGGCGCGCAAGATCGAAGACTGAGGCTTGCGTTGAAGGTTGGTGAAGGACGGAAAGCCGGTTACAGACTTTCTCGGATTAGCCGCCCACGTGTTCGACGCTTGCCTCGATCCGCTCCATGTCGTCGTCGGAAAGGCCGAAATGGTGACCGATCTCGTGGATCAGCACATGGGTGATGATGTCGCCCAGCGTTTCCTCGTTTTCCGCCCAGTAGTCGAGGATCGGGCGGCGATAGAGCGTAATCCGGTTCGGGAATTGGCCGGTTTCCATAGTGAAGCGTTCGCCGATGCCGCGGCCTTCGAACAGGCCAAGCAGGTCGAAAGGCGTTTCAAGCGCCATGTCTTCGAAGACGTCGTCGCTCGGAAAATCGGCGACTTCGATCATGAGATCGGTCGTTAGCTTGCGGAATTCCTCCGGCAGATGGCTGTAGGCTTCAAGCGCAAGCAGTTCGAATGTACTGAGCGTCGGTGCGTGGCGTTCCCGCCAATCATCGGTCTGGTCAATGCGGGCCATGGGCACTCCTTGTTGCCCTCATATAACGATTTCTCCTTTGTTTTTCGAGTGTTGAATTCTGCACAGACCGAGTGAGGAATAAATTCTCAAACTTGGTTGTTGACTCTTGCGGCAGGCTCTGGAATCCATAAGAACATAACATGAACATCTGGTGGAGCCGACCGTCATGGCCGAGAAAGCCGTGCAGCGGGAAACCGTTCTTTCCCTCCGCGAAACCATAGCACAGATTGAAAATCGCCGGCTGCCCGGGATCGTGCGTGCAGCCAAGGCGGCCGATCCTGCCGGTTTCCGGCGCAAAAGGGAGGAGGCGTCCTGCAACAAGATCCTGCCCCTTGGCGTCCCGCCGCTCGATGACGTGCTCGAGGGCGGGCTGCCGCTCGAGGGTATGACGGAAATCCGCAATGCCGAAACGCGCGATGCGGGTGCAGCCGCCGGTTTCGTGACGGCACTTGCGGTGCTCTGTCAGCGGAGGAAGAAGGAGAAGGGTCATCTGGCGCCGGTCCTGTGGATCAGCCAGGCCCTTGCCTCTCGCGAGGCCGGGCTTCCCTATGCGCCTGGCCTCAAATCCTATGGGCTCGACATCGAGCGCTTCCTGTTCGTTTCAATACGCACGGTCAAGGATGCGCTCTGGGTTGCCGAAACGGCTCTTTCGGTACCGGTCTTCGCGACCGTCGTTCTGGAAATCCGCGGCAATCCCGACTGTCTCGCCTTGAGCGAGAGCAGGCGCCTGCATGTAAGGGCCCGGGCGGGCGGAGTGCCTCTTCTTCTCTTCCGGCAGGCAGGCGAGGAGGAGGCGAGCAGTGCCTTTTTCCGGCTTCAGATCAAACCGGCATCTGCCGGCGAGCGACCTCTCCCCGATGGCTCGATGCTTTGCGGCAGCATCAGTCATCCAGCCTTTCACGTCCTTGTCGAAAAAAGCAGGGCTTACGCCTCTGCCGATATCTTTCTGGAATGGAATGCCCATGACCGCCGCTTCTACACCATCGAGCAGTCCGTCGCTCCTCAGGCAGACGGACAACCAGCGAATTCTGTCGATCCATTTTCCGCATCTGTCGGCCGATCGATTGGCGCGGATCCGCTGGGGCGCTTCCTGGCTTACGCAAGGGCGTCCTGATCATCCGCCTATCGTGTTCGCTGCCAAGATCGACAATGCCATGCGGCTCGTCGCGCTTGACACGCTTGCCGAACGGATAGGCCTGAAGCGGGGCCAAGGGGCGGCGGAGGCCCGCGCCATGTGTCCGACGCTCGATGTGGTCATCGACGATCCGGCGGCGGACCGGGCCTTTCTGGAGGGGCTTGCCGACTGGTGCGATCGCTATACGCCGCTGGTCGCGCTCGACGGAAAGGATGGCCTGTTCCTCGACATCACCGGCTGCGCCCATCTTCACGGCGGCGAGAAGGCGCTGGTCGACGACGTGCTTTCGCGCCTCTTCCTGCTCGGCGTCGAGGCGCGGGCGGTGATCTCCTCCTCTGCGGGCCTCTCCTGGGCGGTTGCCCGCTACGGCAGTGCCGCCGTCATCGCGCCCGAGGATGCCGAACGGGTTCTCGCACCCTTGCCGGTCGCCGCCCTGCGCCTGCCGGCGGAAACCGTCGCCCTGCTCGAACGGGTCGGGCTGAAGGAGATTGGTGATGTTCTTCAAGCACCGCGCGCGCCTCTGGCCCGCCGCTTCGGTCCTTCTCTTCTCCTGCGGCTCGATCAGGCGAGGGGCCATGTAGACGAGCCTCTCTCGCCCCGTCTTCCCGTTCCAAGCTTTTCTGCCGAACGCCGCCTTGCCGAGCCGCTCCAGGACGAAGAGCACATTCTTGAACTGGCGCGGCATCTTTCCGGTGATGTCCGCCTCTCGCTGGAGCGGCATGGCGAAGGCGGGCGTCTGTTCGAACTTCTCCTCATTCGCGTCGATGGCCGGGTGTTTCGCATTCAGGCACATGCGGCCGTTCCCTTGAACGACGCCGATCGGATCGCGGCTCTCTTTCGCGAGCGGTTGCAGGCGGTTCATGATGACCTCGATGCCGGATATGGTTTCGAGATCCTCCGGCTATCCGTCCTCAGAAGCGAAAGGCTCGATCCTGCCCAGGAGGATTTTTCCGGCGTTCCCGATGAAAGCCAGCCGCTGGCCGCCTTCGCCGACAAGCTATGCGCCCGCTTCGGGCCGGATTGCCTGATGCTTGCGACCCTTGCCGAAAGCCATCTGCCGGAACGCGCCGGCGGATTTGCTCCTTTGGAAGATGTCGCGGCGCTCATCGGATCCCGTCCAGGCGATGAAAAAGTCTTCCCCAAGAATCGCCCGCTTCGGATTTTCACGCATCCTGAACTTGTCGAAGCGACGGCCGAAGTACCCGATGGCGCGCCGCGCAGCTTCAACTGGCGCAAGACCCAGTATCGCGTCGCCCGCGCCGAAGGACCGGAGCGCATCGCCGCCGAATGGTGGATCGATGGGGAGGGGCATCCGACCCGCGACTACTTCCGGGTCGAGGATCAGGAAGGCCGCCGTTTCTGGCTGTTCCGCGAGGGCCTTTACGGACGGGAGACATCCTCGCCCCGCTGGTTCATGCATGGAGTTTTCGCATGAGCGCGGATCCTGCCTTCTACGAGCTTGGCGCGCGCACGAATTTCTCCTTTCTGGAAGGAGCGGCGCCCGCCGAGGAAATGATCGTCTTTGCCAAGAAGGTCGGGCTTGCCGGCCTCGGCATCGCCGATCGCAACAGCGTCGCGGGCGTCGTCCGGGCCCATGCCAAGGCAAAAGTGGAGGGATATCCTTTCCGGCCGGGCGCGCGTCTGGTTTTTGCCGACGGCACGCCGGATATCCTCGCCTATCCAAGAAACAGGAGGGGGTGGGGGCATCTGTGTCGCCTGCTCAGCGCCGGAAACCTGCGCTCGAAGAAAGGAGACTGCACGCTTTATCTCGCGGATCTTTTCGAGTGGCAGGAGGATCTTCTCCTTATCGTCATGCAGGGCGAGGGGCGACCGGACGCAGGCCTTCTTGGAAATATCCTGGAAAAGCTGCAGCATGCGGGCAACAGGCTCTATCTCGGAATGACGCCGCGTTACGACGGCTTCGACCGGCATGATTTCGCCGTTCTTGCCGCTCTCGCCCGGAAGGCCGGCGTGCGGCTTCTGGCCACCAATGACGCGCTTTACCATGATCCGCAATACAGGCCGCTCGCGGATGTCGTCACCGCCATTCGGGAACATGTCACGGTCGCCAGCGCCGGCTTCCTTCTCCAGAAGAATGCCGAAAGGCACCTGAAAGGCCCGAAGGAAATGGCGCGGCTTTTCAGCGATTACCCCGAGGCGATCGTCAATGCACGCAAGGTCTTCAAGCGTCTCGCCTTCAATCTCGATGAACTCAGCCACCAGTATCCGAATGAAAACGCCGAAGGCGAAACGCCGGCCGAAACCTTGAAGCGGCTTGTCGCCGAAGGCGCGGCCGAACGCTATCCTGCCGGTGTGCCGGAAAAGGTGGAGCGGCAGATCGAATATGAGCTCGAACTCATCAACGACAAGAAATACGAGCCCTATTTCCTGACCGTGCATAAGCTGGTGAAGTTTGCCCGCAGTGAGAAAATCCTTTGCCAGGGCCGTGGGTCTGCGGCCAATTCCTCGGTCTGTTTCTGCCTCGGCATCACCGATGTCGATCCGCAGAAGTTCACCCTGCTTTTCGACCGGTTCCTGTCGCGCGACCGTGACGAGCCGCCAGATATCGATGTCGATTTCGAGCACGAGCGGCGCGAGGAGGTCATCCAGCACATCTACAGAACCTACGGCAGGGAGCATGCCGGGCTGACGGCTGCGGTGATCAGCTATCGCTCGCGCTCGGCCGGGCGCGAGGTCGCCAAGGCCTTCGGCCTTTCGGAAGATGTCCAGTCGGCGCTCGTGAGCCCGATCTGGGGCTGGAGCTCTTCGGCCTTCACCGAGGACCAGGCAAAGGCTGCGGGTCTCGATGCTTCGGACCCGCTCACCCGCCGTGTTCTTGGCTATGCCAGCTTGCTCTTGAACTTTCCGCGACACCTGTCGCAGCATGTCGGCGGCTTCGTGATCACCCGCGACCGGCTCGACGAGGTGGTGCCGATCATGAACACCGCCATGCCCGACCGTTACATGATCGAATGGGACAAGGACGACCTCGACCATCTGAAGATCCTGAAGGTCGATGTGCTGGCGCTCGGCATGCTGAGCTGCCTCGCCAAGGCCTTCAAGCTTCTGGAGGCGCATTACGGCGAGCCGAAGAAGCTCGCGGAAATCTATCAGGATCATCAGCCGGCCGTTTACGACATGATTTGCCGCGCCGACACGATCGGCGTTTTCCAGATCGAAAGCCGGGCGCAGATGAGCATGCTGCCGCGCCTGCAGCCGCGCGAAATGTACGATCTGGTGATCGAGGTCGCGATCGTCCGCCCGGGGCCGATCCAGGGCAACATGGTGCACCCCTATTTGAAGCGACGCGAGGCGCAGCGAAGAGGTGAAAACGTTTTTGATTTTCCGAAACCGGAGTTGAGGCCGGTCCTTGCCCGGACGCTCGGCGTGCCGCTGTTCCAGGAGCAGGCGATGCAGATCGCGATCACCGCCGCCGGTTTTTCGCCCAGTGAAGCCGATCAGCTCCGCCGCGCCATGGCGACCTTCAAGCGGACCGGCACGATCCATACCTTCGAGCGAAAGATGATCGAGGGCATGGTCAAGAACGGCTACGACAGGGAGTTTGCCGAGCGTTGCTTCAACCAGATCAAGGGTTTCGGCGAATACGGCTTCCCCGAGAGTCATGCGGCCTCCTTCGCATCCCTCGTCTATGCCTCGTCCTGGTTCAAGGCCTATTATCCGGATGTCTTCTGCGCGGCGATCCTGAACTCGCAGCCGATGGGCTTCTATGCGCCGGCGCAGCTTGTGCGCGACGCCCGCGAACATGGGGTCAAGGTGCTGCCTGTCGACATCAATTTTTCGAGCTGGGACGCCCTGCTCGAAGGCGAGGGCATGTTCAAAAAGGCAGCGATCAGTCCTCGACATGCCGAGATGACAGGCGTAATCCGGACTGAGAAGGCTGTCCGGCTGGGCTTCCGGCTGGTCAAGGGGTTGAGACAAACCGATATGGATGCGCTTGTTGCGCGTCGGGGCAAGGGATATCGCTCCGTCCATGATCTCTGGATGCGTTCGGGGCTTACCCGGTCCGTTCTGGAACGCCTTGCGGATGCCGATGCCTTCCGATCCATCGGCCTCGATCGGCGTGCGGCCCTCTGGGCGGTGAAGGCGCTGGACGAGGCGTCGGCAGTCGAGCGCCTGCCGCTTTTCGATGGCGCGGGTTCCACGGATCTGAGAGCCGAGCCGGCGGTCACGTTGCCTCACATGCTCCCCGGAGAACATGTCATCAACGACTATCGCTACCTGACGCTTTCGCTGAAGGCCCACCCTGTTTCCTTCATGCGGGAGGATTTCTCGCGAATGGGCATTTTGACCAGTCGCGATCTGGCGGCGACCGCCGCGGGAAGAAGGGTCACCGTCGCCGGGCTTGTGCTCGTTCGCCAGCGCCCGGGGTCGGCCAAGGGCGTTATCTTCATGACGATCGAGGACGAGACCGGCGTCGCCAACATCATCGTCTGGGAAAAGATGTTCAAGAAATACCGGGCGCAGGTCATGGGCGCGCGGCTTGTGAAAGTCCGTGGCCGCTTGCAGAGCGAAAGCGGCGTCATCCATGTGGTCGCCGAGCATATCGAGGACATAACGCCCATGCTCGGCCTCTTGCGCAACGAAGCACGGCGTTTCGCCGTCAACGACCGTGCGGACGAGGCTTTGCGGCCAACGGCCGACGCCGGTGAAAAGAAGGCGCTCAAGCAATTGCGGCTGGCCCTGCCCGCCCGTGCAGGCCAGCACCGGGATGGGGCAACCGAGGCGGCCGATGTCATGCCGAAAGGACGCAACTTCCACTGAGGTCCGGTGGGATCTCGCCGTTGGCTAGATTTGCGACGCTTCACTCGCGCCTGTGTAAAAATGTCGCAGGCGATCCAGCCAAAATTGCAAGCTCTGGAAGAAAAAACGTCTCCTTAGAATCGGCTAATGTAATGAAAATGCGATGGTTTTCGTCAAGTTTAGAACGGCTCTAATACACCCCTCAACTTTACGGGGAGGAGTTTTTTCTTGACGGCAAATATCCTCTTTTGCTTTATGCGAGAAATCAGGGCGTTGCGTTTGATAGGCGAGACGAGATGCTGGTTTGCAGCTGCAATTTCATCACCGAAAAAGAGATCGAAGACACGATCATCAGCCTGCTTGACCAAGATTGTTGGCAGTTGATCGTGCCGGCGAAGGTCTATCACGCGATGGAAAAACGCGGCCGTTGCTGCGGCTGCTTCCCGAATGTCGTCGACATCATCATCCGTACCACCGAGCAATATCACGCCCGTCGCGACTCGACGGAAGCCGAGATATTTGATTTCATGATCCGCCTAAAACAATTCCACGAGGAAAACCGGAGGGCGGATCTTGAAAGGCGACAAAAAGGTCATCGAGCAGCTTAACGAAGCGCTCTATCTCGAACTCGGCGCCGTCAACCAGTACTGGCTGCATTACCGCCTCCTCGAAGACTGGGGCTACACGCTTCTGGCAAAGAAGGAGCGTGTCGAATCCATTGAGGAAATGCACCACGCCGACAAGCTCATCGCACGCATCATCTTCCTCGAAGGCCATCCCAACCTGCAGACGGTCGCGCCGCTGCGGATCGGGCAGAACGTCAAGGAAGTGCTCAAGGCCGACCTTGCCGGTGAATACGATGCTCGCACGGCCTACAAGAAATCCCGCGACATCTGTCATGACGCCGGAGACTATGTCTCCATGAAGCTCTTCGAGGAACTGCTCGCAGACGAAGAGGGCCATATCGACTTCCTCGAGACGCAGATCGATCTTCTCGAGAAGATCGGCGAGCAGAAGTACGGTCAGCTCAACGCTGCCTCGGCCGACGAAGCCGAATAGCGCAGCCCACTGCATGTTTCTTCAAACCGTAACCGGTTTAAGGACAAAAACATGCAGCAATTCAAAATGCTACAGCGTCCTTTGTGCGTCTGAAAAGACGCACGGCGCCGTAGTGGATCGCCCGCGCCGCGCAGCCAAACGCGGCGCTTTTTTTCGCTCGTCAATCAAATATCGGGCGACCTGGCCCGGGGCGAGGGGACGCCGGCGGTGCGGCAGTTCGAAGTGCTACGGCGTTCTGTGCGCGCCTGATGACACGGGCGACGCTGCAGGTGACGTGAGCCGCGGGCGGCGCGGCATCGTCCTTCCTCAGCTTGCAGGAGAACGTGGCGGCAGGGGGCAGATGCGGGCGGAGAACCTTTTAAAGCGCGTCGCGTTCAAACGGCCTCATGCGACGCGCTTGGGTCTTTGCTTTCATGCATGTCGTTGTCCCAAAACCGCTGCACACTTTTGGGCGACATGCATTAGCGCACCAGACGGGAAAAGGTCGCAACGACCTCTTCATAGACCTTGCGCTTGAAGGGCACGATCAGATGCGGCAATTCGTGCATCGACTTCCACTCCCACGCGTCGAATTCCGGATCGTGGCCGCCGGGTGGCGGATTGATGGCGATTTCGCTTTCCTCGCCTTCGAAGCGGAAGGCATACCAGCGCTGTGTCTGCCCGCGATACTTGCCTTTGAGGCCGATCCCGATCAATTGCGGCGGTAGATCGTAGTTGATCCAGTTCGGCGCCTCGGCAAGCAGCGAAACCGAGCGAATGCCGGTTTCCTCGTAGAGTTCGCGGTAAGCGGCCTTGAGCGGATCCTCGCCCTTGTCGATCCCGCCCTGTGGCATCTGCCACTGTTGCGGCGAGCCATCATATTCCGAATTGCCGACGGCGATCCGATGCCCGGCCCAGACGAGGCCTTCTCGGTTCAGGACCATGACGCCGACGCAGGGCCGGTAGGGCAGGTCTTCCGCCTTCACGACCTTGCTTTTGTCCTTGCTCATACTGATTTCCCTTCTCTCGTCCCTACTGCATGTTTCCTTAAATCGTCGTCGACTTAAAGACAAAAACATGCAGCAATTCAAAGGGCTACAGCGTCCTTGGCGCGTCTGATAAGACGCGCGGCGCTGTAGGCGTTGCCAGCCCGCATGACCCGATGCAATGCCGTAGCGATACGGCGGCCCGATTGGAGATCGCTCCCTGTTTCGCCCCGCTTATCTCACTTTTGTTGCGGATCCTTGACGAGCGCCGAAACGCCGACGAATTCGATGCCGCGTCCGCCGGCCTCCTGCATCCATTCGGAGATTGCCGCCACGCTTTCCTCGAAGACGGAGGCGACGCCGATCGCCGTGCCATTGCGCCTTGCGACGCGCTCCAGTTCGTCGAGCTTGCGCAGGATCGCGCCGCGGCTGAGTTCGCTGTCGACGATGACATCGGCAAAACCATGCGGAACGTCGAAGGCGCCGGCCAAAGTGCCCGAGAGCGATTGCGCCGATGTGCCGTCGTCGAGAAAGAGCAAGCCGCGCTTGCCGAGGTCGCGCATCACCGGCTCCAGCGCATCGGCGTCGGAGAGGAAGCGTCCGCCGAGATAGTTCATGATGCCGGTATAGTTGGTGATCTGGCCCATGCTCCGGTGCAGTTCGGCGAGGTTCTTCGTGGCGCTCAATGAAACGCGGAGCGCGTGCGGGCCCGGATCATTGTCGGGATAGTCGAATGGCTCCATCGGAATCTGCAGCAGGATCTCATGGCCGTCGCGTCGCGCGTCCTGCATCCAGCGCTGCAAGCTGTTGCCGGCGGCGGCAAAGGCAAACGTCACCTCCGGCGGCAGGTCTCGGATCGCCCGCTGCGTTCCGGTCTGGCTGAGGCCGAGCCCGCCCAAGACAAGCGCAATGCGGGTGCCTCGCGCGCCGGACCATGGGCGCGCATACTGATCCATCGGCCTAAGCCCATCAGGACCGGTGATCGGCAGTCGGCCCTGCGGGCTGTCCTCCAGCAGGTCCTCGTTCGGCAGCGCCGCCATCCGCGGATCCTGGCCGCGAACGGCGCCGACATTGATGAATGCCGGGCCGTCGCTTTCGCGCGATCGCGGCGTGTATTTCGTGACCGTCGCCCCGTCGTTGGTCAGCATCTCTTCGACATGGGCGCCGGAAAGTGCGCCGTCCGGGCGAAGAGGACTTTTCCGCCTTCCTGCGGCATCAGCCTTGCCAGCCGTTGCGGGTGTCTCTCCAGCCGATGCTGTGCCTTTCGAGGCGAGTTCCGGCGCCTCGGGCGCATGGGTGAGCCCGTCGGGCGATAGGGCGCTCCAGGCGGAAAGGCCGACGACGGTGGCTGCACCGAGGCTGATCAGTGTATAGCCGAGGGAACTGCGGAAGTCGCGCCGACGCGCGGGCCTCACCTTCCGGTTCTGGCCAAGTGGGGCATTGAGATCAGTTCCCAAACGGAGCCTCGGTCGACCTGAAGGAAATTACCGGTGATGGAATGCCGCTCACGAAGAATCATCAGATTCTCGCTGGCTATTACCGTTGCATAATATAAAGGCGCCGGGTTGAACAGCCCGGCGCCCATGTTGACGAATTTCTCGATCTTGCTTGGCTTACTTCTTGAGCTCGGCCTGCTCCGGATTGGCCGGGAAGGACGGATCCGTCTTCTTGCCGCGCAAGAGATCGAGCGCGTAATTGAGCTGAATATCGTCCTTGGCTTCCGGCGGGACATAGGCCACCGAGCCGGAACCCTCATCGTCCTCGTTCTGGCCCTTGATGTGGCCGCGCAGGTCGGATTCGCCCTGCGCTTCCACCTTGCCCAGAAGCTCCGGCGGCAGCGGCTGCTCGACCTTGACGTCCGGCGAGATGCCGGTGCCCTGGATCGATTTGCCGGAGGGCGTGTAGTAGAGCGCCGTCGTCAGGCGCAGCGCGCCGGCATCGCCAAGCGGAATGATCGTCTGGACCGAACCCTTGCCGAACGACCTCGTGCCGAGGACCGTGGCGCGCTTCAGATCCTGGAGCGCACCGGCAACGATTTCCGATGCCGATGCCGAGCCGCCGTTGACGAGCACGATGACCGGCTTGCCATCGGTGAGATCACCCGGCGTCGCATTGAAGCGGCGGGTCTCGTCCGGGTTGCGGCCGCGGGTCGACACGACCTCGCCGCGCTCGAGGAAGGCGTCAGAAACATTGATCGCCTGGTCGAGCAGACCGCCCGGATTGAGGCGCAGGTCAAGCACGTAGCCCTTCAGCTTGTCCGCCGGAACGTCCGCCTTGACCTTCTCGATACCCTTCTTCAGGTCGTCGAAGGTCTTCTCGGTGAAGGAGATGACGCGCAGATAGCCGACGTCGCCTTCGGTGCGGTATTTCACGGCACGGACCGCGATCACGTCGCGCACGATCGTCAGCTCGATCGGCTTTTCGGCGCCCTTGCGCAGGATGGTGAGCTTGATCGGCGTGCCGACGGCGCCGCGCATCTTGTCGACAGCTTCCTCGAGCTTCAGCCCGCGAACGTCCTGGCCGTCGATCTTCGAGATGAAGTCGCCGGCAAGCACGCCGGCGCGCGCAGCGGGCGTGTCGTCGATCGGGCTCGTCACCTTGACGAGATCGTCTTCCATCGTCACTTCGATGCCGAGGCCGCCGAATTCGCCGCGCGTCTGGGTGCGCATATCCTCGGCGTCCGTCGAGTTCATGTAGCTCGAATGCGGGTCGAGAGAGGCGAGCATGCCGTTGATGGCATTCTCGATCAGTTTGTCATCCTGCGGGGGCGTCACATACTGCGCCCGCACGCGCTCGAAAACGTCGCCGAAAATCGCCAGTTCGCGGTACGTCGACGAATTGGCTGCCACGGCCGGAATGGTAGCCGAGTAGACGACGCCCATCGCCGTCGCACCCATCAGCGCCCCGACCAGAACAAGTGAAGCTCTACGTATCATTTCGCGCCTTTCCAACCTCTGCTGCGGACCACCACGGTCGGGAATCGACCGGTTTTCCGTCTTTTCGGAATTCAATGTAAAGCGTCGGCCTGTCAGTTTCCAGCGCCAAGGCCGCCGCACTCGCCACTCTTTTTGCACCCATCGTCGCCAAGGGCTCCCCAGCCACGACGAACTGTCCCGGCCGGACACTGACATTTTCCATTCCCGACAGAACGATATGGTACCCATCGCCGGGATTGAGAATGATCATCTGCCCGTAGCTGCGGAAATTTCCGGCGTAGACGATCCACCCATCCGCCGGCGTTGTCACCAGCGCGCCTGCATTGGTTTCCAGCATGATGCCCTGCAGCGAGTGCCCGGTGCCGTCTGCATCGCCAAACTGCCGCAGGATTGACCCCGCGACGGGATAGGCAAGCCTCTCCCGCAACTCCGAAAATACGTATGCGGGCGCAATGCGGTTTTTGTCGGGCACCGCGTTGCGGGCGATTTCGCGGGCCTGTTCGCGCTCGGCCTCGCTCATCCGCCGGCGCTCCTCTTCTTGGGCGCGAGCGGCCGCGGCCGCGTCCCGCACCGAGGAGATCTCGGTCTCGAGCGACGAAATCAATCCTTCGAGGTTGGTTGCCTGCGAGGCCAGTTCCCGGGCCTTGCGCTGCTCGACCGCAAGTTCGTTCGCATTCTGCTGCCGCAGCTTTTCCTTCTCGGTGACCAGCATCGACATGCGACGCTCTTCCTCGAGATTGGCCGTCATCGCCGCCGTCAATTCCTCGCGCTGTTTTCCGATGCCGCTGCGAATGTCGGCGAGGGCTTTCAGATCGGCGACGAGACTGTCGGTCTGCTCGCGCATCTCCGGCACGACGGCGCCAAGGAGGATTGCGCTGCGAACGGAGGCGAGTGCGTCCTCCGGCGTGACGAGGATGGCCGGCGGCGGATTTCGCCCCATGCGCTGCAGGGCGGCAAGCACTTCGGCAAGTATGCCGCGTCGGGCACGGAGCGACCGCCGCACCACGTCCTCTTTGACGCGCAGATCGTTGAGCTTCTTCTCGCCGTCGGCAATTTGCTGCTCGAGCCCACGCCGTTTGCTTGCCGAGTCGACGATCGCAGCGCGGAGCCCCTCATTGCTCTTGTCGATCTCGGCGATCGTCTGCTCAAGCGCTTCGGCGCGCTCGCGCGACAGGGTAATGGTCTTGGAAAGCGCGTCGAGCTCGCTGCGCGTGCTGTCGCGCCGCAGCGCCAGATCGGCGGCGGGGTCTGGCGATCCCTGTTCGTTCGACGGCGTGCCGGCGGGAGCCGCGACGGTTCCGTCCTGGGCAGCAGCGGGGGCGATTACGCCCAGGAGAACAGCCAACGCCGCGGCACCGCGTCCAATCCGACGCGCCGCCCATCTCAAATCGGCACTTTTTTCTCGGCGCGTCATCCGGCCCGATGTGTCTCTCTAAAAAATAGGTAAGAAAACCCTAATCTGATTTGGCCAGGCCAACCAACACATAATCGTGTTATCGCGCCCGTGAAAAGCAAGCGTTTCATCAAGCGCGGTGATAGGGATGGCCCGAAAGGATCGTCACGGCACGGTAAAGCTGTTCGGCAATCAGGATGCGCACGAGCTGGTGCGGCCAGGTCATCTTGCCAAGACAGAGAATCGCGTCAGCGCGCGCGTGCAGCGCCGGGTCCAGGCCATCGGCGCCGCCGATCGCGATCATCAGATCGCGCTTTCCGCTGTCCCGGAATGAGCCGATTAGCGAGGCGAAGGCCTCTGAATCGATTGCCTTTCCGCGTTCATCGAGCAGCACGAGCAGGCTGCCGTCAGCCAGCGCTTTTTCAAGCTGGGCGGCCTCTTCGCGCTTGCGCGTCTCCGCGTTTCCGGCGCGGCTCTCATTCACTTCCACGACGCGGGCGAACTCCAGCCCCACCGCGGGTCCCGCCTTGGCGAAGCGGTCGAGATAACGGCCCGCGAGGTCCTTTTCCGGCCCCGCCTTCAGGCGGCCGACTGCGAAAAGTCCGATACGCACGACCCGATCATCCCCACCGGTGCCAGACCGATCTTGCGAAACGACTGGCAAAACCACTCTTGCTGCCATCAGCCCGGCCGGGCGATGACAGCCGCATTTCCATTCGACACCGGCGCTCCGTCCTGAGGCTGCTGCCTGATTCCTTAAATCGGGATCGATTTAAGGACAAAATTATGCAGCAATCCAAAGTGCTACAGCGTCCTTTGCGCGTCCGATTGGACGCGCGGCGCTGTAGTGGGTCAGGCTCGGGCGGCGCGTCTCAGTGCAGGGTACCGTCCTCGATTTCCGGGGCCGCCCACATCTTTTCGATGTTGTAGAACTCCCGGATCTCCGGCCGGAAGATGTGAACGATCACATCGCCGGTGTCGATCAGCACCCAGTCGCCACCTTCAAGGCCTTCGACGCGGGAATTGCCAAACCCTTCGTCCTTCAGGTCCGTGATCAGGTGGTCGGCAATCGCCATCACATGCCTGTTCGACCGCCCGGAGACGACGACCATGAAGTCTCCCAGCGCCGATTTTCCGGCAATGTTGATGGTGACGATATTTTCTGCCTTCGAGTCCTCTAGGCTTTCGAGGACCAGGTTAAGCGCACGGACAGCGGCTTCGTCGCTTGGTTCCGTGCTGCGCGGGTACGCGGTTGCCGCATAACCCTTGGCGTGTACTGTTGTCAGGGTCTTTCCTTTCCAAAAGAACAGAACAGGCACTTCCGATTCGATGATCAGGATCGAACCGTTCGTAAATGTAGGCATCAAACCATGAGGGTTTCAAGACGCGAGAAATGAATCATGGGAATTCACGCAGATTTCACTACGGTTTGTTCCCTTAAACTGAAGCCGATTTAAGCATCAGAACAGCAGCAACTCGAAGAGCTACAGCGATTTCTGCACGTCTGGCGAGACGCGCGGCGTTGTAGAGCGAAGCGCCGTGGAACTGAGCGGCGAGCGTGGTCCGTGAATGAATGTCCATGCGGGCGCGCGGCGGAAGGCCAGCGCCAGAGCATCGTCCTCGTCGATGCGGGCATAGTCGAAGGTCCGTGCCATGCGCGAGGAAAGATAGGCAAGCGTCGAGCCCGGCCTGTCGATAACGGCGATCGGGAAGGTCGAGACTATCTTGCGCCAGTTCTGCCAACGGTGGAAATTCTTGAGATTGTCCGCCCCCATGACCCAGACGAAGCGGACGTCGCGGTTGCGTGCGCGCACGATTTCGAGCGTACGCGCCGTGTAGCTCTGGCCGAGCGCCTTCTCAAAGGCCGTGACCTTGATGCGGGGATTGGAGGCGACCTTCTCGCTGAGTGCGATGCGGTCCGCCAGCGGCGCGAGATCGTCGTGGTTCTTCAGCGGGTTGCCGGGCGTCACCATCCACCAGAGCTGGTCGAGGCCGAGCTTGCGCAACGCCGTTTCGGCGACGAGGAGATGGCCGCCATGGGGCGGGTTGAACGACCCGCCGAAGAGGCCGACGGTCATCCCGCTTTCGACATGCGGCATGCGCAGATAGCGCGCGTTCACTCGAGGCGGGATCACGTCAGGACCGCACCTGTCCCGTGCCGCGCACGCGGTACTTGAACGAGGTCAGTTGCTCGACGCCGACGGGTCCGCGTGCATGCATCTTGCCGGTGGCGATGCCGATCTCGCCGCCCATGCCGAACTCGCCGCCGTCGGCAAACTGCGTCGAGGCGTTATGCAGGAGGATGGCGGAATCGATCTCCGAGAAGAAGCGTTCCACGACGGCCGGATCTTCCGCGATGACCGCTTCCGTATGAGCCGACGACCAGGTGTTGATGTGGTCGATGGCGCCGGAAATGCCGTCGACCAGCTTCGCCGAAATGATCGCGTCGAGATATTCGGTCGCCCAATCCTCATTGGTCGCGGGCTTCAGACCCGGCAGCAGCGCTTCCAGTTCGTTCGCAACCCTGACTTCGCAGCCTGCGTCAACGAGCGCCCGAAGCAGCGGCTTTGCCAGCCGGTCGGCCGCTCTGCGGTCGATAAGCAACGTTTCGGCGGCGCCGCAAATACCGGTGCGGCGCATCTTGGCGTTGACGACGATCTTCCTCGCCATGTCGAGATCGGCAGAGGCATCGACATAGATGTGGCAGAGGCCTTCGAGATGCGCGAAGACTGGCACCCGCGCCTCGTTCTGAACGCGGGCGACGAGGCTTTTCCCCCCGCGCGGCACGATCACGTCGATCGCGCCGTTGAGGCCGGTGAGCATGGCGCCGACGGCGGCGCGGTCGGCGACCGGCACCATTTGGATTGCATGCTCCGGAAGGCCCGCGGCCTTCAGCCCCTCGACCAGGCAGGCATGGATCGCCCGCGACGAATGAAAGCTGTCGGAGCCGCCGCGCAGGATCACCGCATTGCCCGCCTTGAGGCATAGCGCGCCGGCGTCCGCGGTGACGTTGGGCCGGCTTTCGTAGATCACGCCGATCACGCCGAGCGGCGTGCGGACGCGCTCGATATGCAGACCATTGGGGCGGTCCCATTCGGCAATTACATCGCCGATCGGATCCTTGAAGGCGGCGATGGCGCGGATGCTGTCGGCCATGTCGCGGATGCGGTCCCGGTTGAGCGTGAGACGATCGATGAAGGCCTTGGCGACACCGGTTTTTTCGGCGTTTTCGAGATCGACCGCATTGGCCGAAAGGATTTCGTCCGTCCTGCCGATGATGGCGTCCGCCATGGCGATCAGGGCCGCGTGCTTGCGCTCGGCACTCGCAACAGCGAGCGGCCGGCTTGCCGCCTTGGCGCGACGGCCGATTTCCAGCATGACGCTGTTGACGTCCTCGCCGTTATTGACCGCGTCAGGCATGAAGCTCGCCTTTCCTCTCGTCTCTTCCATCGTCCAGGCGCGCGCCGGCAGGGCCTGTCATCACCAGATCGTCGCGGTGCACCATCGCCGCGCGGCCGGCATAGCCGAGGATCGCGGCGATCTCCGCCGATTTCTTGCCGGCGATCTGGCGCGCCTCGTCGGCATCGTAGCCGGCAAGGCCGCGGGCGATTTCGCGGCCCGACGAGCCGAGGATCGCGATCGTGTCGCCACGGCTGAAGCTGCCCGTCACCTGCCGGACACCGGCCGGCAGCAGGCTCTTGCCGGAGCGGAGCGCCGTCTCGGCGCCGGCGTCGATTGTAAGCGTGCCGGCCGGCAGAAGCTGCCCGGCGATCCAGGTCTTGCGCGCCGTCACCGGCGAGCCGGCTGGCGCGAACCAGGAGGAGCGCGCGCCGGATTCGATCGCGGCGAGCGGATGCTCCGGCTTGCCCGAGGCGATGATCATCGCGCAGCCGGCAGTGGTCGCGATCTTGCCGGCATCGATCTTGGTGCGCATGCCGCCGCGCGAAAGCTCGGAGGCAGCACCCCCGGCCATCGCCTCGATCTCCGGCGTGATTTCGGCGATCGTCTCGAGAAAGCGCGCGTCGGGGTCGAGATGCGGCGGGGCGGTGTACAGGCCGTCGATATCGGAGAGCAGCACGAGCAGGTCGGCGCCGACCATCGTCGCCACCCGGGCGGCCAGCCGATCGTTGTCGCCGTAGCGGATCTCGGTGGTGGCGACCGTATCGTTCTCGTTGATGATCGGCACGGCGCCAAGCTTCAGCAACTGGCTGATCGTTGCCCGGGCATTGAGGTAACGGCGGCGCTCTTCCGTATCGCCGAGCGTCAGCAAGACCTGGCCCGCAATGATCTGACCGGTCGAGAGGCTTTCCGACCAGGCGCGCGCCAGGGCGATCTGTCCGACGGCCGCTGCCGCCTGACTTTCCTCGAGCTTCAGCGCCCCGGCCGGAAGATCGAGCACCGTCCGCCCAAGCGCAATCGCGCCCGAAGAGACGACGAGTACCTCGACGCCCTTTGCCTTCAATCCGGCGATGTCGGCGCACATGGCGTCGAGCCAGGCCTTCTTCAGCCCGGATTTGCGATCGACCAACAGCGCCGACCCGATCTTGATGACGACCCGGCGGTACTTTTGCAGCGGCTTGCGGGTCTTTGTCATCTTATGCGCTCTCTTCTCCGGCCTTGGCAGCGGCGATGACGCTGCGAAGCGCCCGCAGCGCCTCGGTCATGCCCTTGCTGGTGACCGCCGAAATCAATAGCGGCGGCGAGCCGCAGGCCTTGGCGAGCGCCTTGGCCTTGGTCTTCAATTCGTCCTCGTCAAGCACATCGATCTGCGCCAGCGCGACGATTTCGGGCTTGTCCTCCAGCCCGCCGTCATAGGCCTCGAGCTCGTGCTTCACCGTCTTGTAGGCCTTGGCGACATCTTCTTCCTGCGCCGAGACGAGATGCAAGAGCACGCGCGTGCGCTCGACATGGCCGAGGAAACGGTCGCCGATGCCGACGCCCTCATGGGCGCCCTCGATCAGGCCCGGGATGTCGGCAAGGATGAACTCCTGGCCATCGACGGTCGCGACGCCGAGGTTGGGGTGCAGCGTTGTGAAGGGATAGTTGGCGATCTTCGGCCGGGCCCGGGTGCAGGCGGCAAGAAAGGTCGACTTGCCGGCATTCGGCAGGCCGACGAGGCCGGCATCCGCGATCAGCTTCAGCCGGAGCCAGATCGTCTTTTCCTCGCCTTCGAGGCCCGGATTGGCCCAGTTCGGCGCCTGGTTGGTGGAGGATTTGAAATGGGCGTTGCCGAAGCCGCCATTGCCGCCGGCGGCGAGCCGATAACGCTGGCCTTCGGCCACCATGTCGACGATCAGCGTCTCGTTATCTTCCTCGAAGATCTGCGTGCCGACCGGCACCTTCAGCGTCACGTCGGCGCCGCCGGCGCCGGTGCGGTTGCGGCCCATGCCGTGCGTGCCGGTCTTCGCCTTGAAGTGCTGCTGGTAGCGGAAGTCGATCAGCGTGTTGAGACCGTTGACGGCCTCGACCCAGACGTCGCCGCCGCGGCCGCCGTCGCCACCATCCGGGCCGCCGAACTCGATGAATTTCTCGCGACGGAAGGAGACCGCGCCTGCGCCGCCGTCCCCGGACCGGATATAGACCTTTGCTTCGTCGAGAAATTTCATCTGGCTGCCATCTGTTTTCTGTATCGGCTAAAGGCTGTCGCGTGAAAACGCGCCAGGCTTTAGCCCATTGGTTTCACGCATGTCGTTATCGCAAAACCGCTGCACACTTTTGCGCGACATGCATTAGTTTTGCCGCCATCGATATAGGCGGTTACCCTGGAGGTCAAAGACTATCGTGCGGTTTACAAGCTACAATATTCAATACGGCATCGGTCTCGACGGCCGTTTCGACCCCGAGCGCATCGCCGCTTCTCTCCGCGAGGCCGACATCATCGCTCTGCAGGAAGTGACGCGCAACTTCCATCGCAACGGCAATGCCGACCTCGTTTCGATTTTCGAAGACCTGCTGCCAGGCTACTTTTCTGTCTTTCATGCGCCCTGCGAGATCGATGTCGGCTCGGCAATCGAGAACGGCCGCGCGGTCAACCGCCGTTTCCAGTTCGGCAACATGATCCTGTCGCGCTGGCCGATCCTTTCGACACGGCTGATCGTCTTGCCACGGACGCGGACGGTCAGCCCGATGAACCTGCAGCGCGGTGCGACGGAAGCGCTGATTGCGACGCCGACCGGACCCTTGCGCGTCTATTCCGTCCACCTCGACCATGTGCTTCCGGGCGAACGCATCAGCCAGATCGAGTTTCTGAAACAAAGGCTCGTCAACTATCCGCTCGAAGGCGGCGCGATTTCGGGTGCCTCCGATTTCGGCTTCGCCGAACCGCCGCATCCAGAGGATTTCGTCGTGATGGGCGATTTCAACATGGTGCCGGAATCGCCCGAATACAATGCGATGGTCGGGACGCGCGACGCCTTTTACGGGCGCTCGCTGCGCATCGCCAATCCGGTCGACGCGCTTGCCCAGATCGGCCGACTGACGCCGGAAAGCTATAGCTGGATTCATCCGGACGATCGTCAGCGGCGCATGCATCTCGACTATTGCTTCCTCAGTGCCGGCCTGGTCCCTCGCCTGAAGGACGCCTGGACCGATTATGATGCGACGGGCTCCGATCACCTGCCCGTCGGAATTGAGCTCCAATAGTTTTAAGACCCGCGAAGCTCATACTTCGCGGGTTTTTTCATCAGTTCGGCCGACGCAACTCGGCCGCCGTGAGCCGCGTCTCGATATGCGCGACCATCGCGTTGCGGGCGAGCGCGTAGATCTGGCTGCAGCCGGTGATCTTGAAGCCGAGCTTCTCCTGGACTCTCAGCGAGCCCGGATTGTCGGCAAAGACGCCCGAATGAAGCACGGTGTCCGGCATGCGCCGGAAGAAGCGCTCGACTGCGGCATGGACGGCCTCGCTCGCCAGGCCCTTGCCCCAGTAGAAGCGGTTCAGCCAGTAGCCGACATGCCACTGACCGTTTCTCAGCTCGATGCCGACGCAGCCGATATGAACATCGTCGCCGGTGGTGACGGCGAGCGTCCAGTCGGGCAGGACGTTGGCCGCCTGGCGGTTCAACCAGTCGAGCGCATCCTGTTGGTCATAGGGCGCCGGGACGCGCGCCAGCATGCGCGCGACCTGGAAGTCGCCGAGCGACTGGGCGATCGCCTCCGCATCGCCAAGGCGGTGCGGGCGGAGCCTGAGCCGCTTGGTTTCGATGACCGGTGAGGGGCCGGGATCGGGGCGGACGATGACCCGCGACCGTTCGGGAACGAGCGCGTTCATCGCATGCCTCCCCAGCTTCTCAGCGAAACCCAGGTCTTGCGGTCGAGCCGATACCATTCGACGGACATCATGCCGCCGAGCGCCAGGCTGTCGACCATGCCGGAGCCCTGGAACTGGAAGCCGCACTTCTGGATGACCCGCCGCGAGGCAATGTTCATGACCCGGCAGCGCGCATCGATCTGGTCGATGTCGCGGGTGCGGAAGGCCATGTCGGTCAGCGCTTGCGCGGCTTCCGTGGCGTAGCCCTGGTTCCAGTAGGGCTCGCCGAGCCAGTAGCCGAGTTCGGCCGTCTTGCCGTCAGGATGCGGCTCGATTCCGCAGCAACCCAAGAATGCGCCATTGTCCGCCTTGGTGATCGCGTAGACGCACTTGCCAATCGTGCCGGCTTTTGCGCGTCGCACGAAATCGGCCGCATCCGCCGTGGTGTATGGGTGCGGCATGCGCGAGACCATGGTGGCGATATTGGCGTTGTTGGCAAGATGGGCAAGGGCGTCGATATCGTCTTCGTGGGGCGCGCGCAAAACGAGCCGGGGCGATAACAATATCGGGCAATCGGTCCTTGACCGCTGAGGCCTCAGCCTTTGTTCGGGAGACCGGGATTGGTCTTCCCTCAAGAGCTCGGTTTGCATGGTTCTTCCTCCAGACATGCGAAAAGGGGAGTTGGGTATCGCCCCATCTCCCCTTTGAAGTCTGGCTTTGAACCTTGCAGGTGCGTCAGCCGGGTCGATGAGACGCCGGCTGTTTTAGAGCGCTACCGGCTTATTCCGCTGCTTCCGCTTTCGGCATTACAGACACGTACACGCGGCCATTGGCCTTCGTACGGAAGTCAACGTTGCCTGCCGTAAGCGCAAAAATCGTATGATCCTTGCCGAGGCCGACATTGGCGCCCGCATGCCACTTCGTGCCGCGCTGGCGCACGATGATGTTGCCCGCGATGACGGCTTCGCCGCCGAACTTCTTCACGCCAAGGCGCTTGGACTCAGAATCGCGACCGTTGCGCGACGAACCGCCAGCTTTTTTGTGTGCCATTGGTGTTCTCCTTTAAACCTTCGATCCCGGAACTCAGTTTGCGGCTTCAGCGGCGGCTTCGGTCTTCTTCGAAGCCTTCTTCGCCTTGCCGCCGGCAGCAGCGATGTCCAGGATGCGGACGGTCGTCTGATGCTGGCGATGGCCGCGCGAACGCTTGGAGTTCTGGCGGCGGCGCTTCTTGAAGGCGATGACCTTCCTGGCGCGGCCCTGTTCCACAACTTCGGCGCTGACAACGGCACCTTCGACAAACGGAGCACCGATGGTGGCATCGGCGCCGGCGCCGACCATCAGGATCTCGGTGAATTCAATCTTGTCGCCTGCAACGCCTTCCAGCTTTTCGATGGTGATGACGTCGTTGGCTGCCACGCGGTACTGCTTACCGCCGGTCTTGATGACTGCGAACATTCTTTATCCTTTCATGTTCGGTCCGGCTCTTTACCTGAAAAGGCAAGGCCGTCTTTTTGTCAGTCGTTGCATTGAGCGGAGCGTCTCGGAACCCTTGACGTCCACCAGTGGGTGGGCACAAACTCTTACCCTTCGCGGTGCGGACAGACCACACCACTTCATTGCGCGGATTACGGGAATCGCTCCTAACTGTCAAGGCGAAACGCGAGGCCAAGCAAGATATTCTTTTCACGGCCCCTTGCCAGGGCGCAAATCTGCCGCTATGAACCCGACCGCGCTGACCAAGCGCCAACCAGACCTGCGGAGAGGTGGCAGAGTGGTTGAATGCACCGCACTCGAAATGCGGCATGGGTGCAAGCCCATCGGGGGTTCGAATCCCCCCCTCTCCGCCAATCTGTCTCTTATGTCATTGTTTTTTCCGTAATATTGGTCAGCGGCCATTAACGGTCCATCATTTAGCCCATCACGAGAATGCCGTGGCAGTCTGCTCATTTGAGCGGACAATAGTGCGTGCTCGTTCGCCACCCTTGAGGAATAGGGGAGGCGAAGGGATGCTTCCATTTCTCGTGGCGATCTTGCCTAGGGTAGTCGAATTTGCCACGGCGGGCTGCCCGCCTCACAGCTCGGTTAATGTTTGTGAATGAAGGTGTGACGAGCGTTCGGCGATTGCTCGAGCTACCATCAAATCCTCGCAATTGGCCCATCGAGCGATGTCGTTCTCCCGTCAGGCTCGAAGCGGACCGGTAGCCGATCGCGAACAGCGCGGTGTTGAGCGCGTAGAGCAAGCCGTCCTAGCCGAGGCCGGCCCAGCGGCGCTTACGCAAAATAGCGCAGGTCCCATATTGCCAGAGCCCCCCGAATCGACTTAGCTCACCCCATTCGATGCGCTTCAGCATCGGCTCATATCAGCTTGCGCATGAGTGCTTGCTCTCAACCCCGCCGGTAGGCGGAGAGAGGAAGACTCATGTCTCGCGAAAGCACAGACTCACTTCTCCCAAAAATTCCCTACAGGAAACCACACGACGATGCAGCATGCGCGGCATCGGTGACGCCTCTGCGGGACGCGTCCGACAGATTCCCGCGTCCGGAGGCAGGGCGTGCCTCTGGAACAAGGTTGGGCTCGCCCTCAAAGCGGGCCGGAGCCACGTCGAATCCGGCCTCTGAAGAGGCTGAACGCTATCTGACAGTACGCGACGTGGCAGGCCGTTTTGCCGTTAGCGTGCAAACCGTCTGGCGGTGGGCAAAGGAACGCCCCCAGTTTCCCAAGCCCGTAGAACTGTCTCCTGGTACGACACGTTGGCGGATGAGCGACCTCATCGCGTTCGAACGTGGCTTGTTGGGAGACGTCCGATGACTGTCGCGCTCCTGTCTATCGATCCTTGTGGGAGTCGTCAGAGCCAAGCGCGGGCTGGCGTAAAGAGCGGGTTTGGCCACATCCGGTACCGGGTTGCTACGCTGCGGCCACGCTGGGTCATGCGATGGAAAGTGTCTCTCCGTTTTGCCGAGCCCTGCGACCTTCCGGACTGGAGGGGCATGCGATGAGCCGCTGGATACGAGTTCAGACTTCCATCTTCGATCACGAAGTGTTCGCCGCCGAGCCTTTCACAGAGCGGGAGGCGTGGCTGTGGCTCATTTCCAGAGCCGCCTGGAAGGACACTGTGCATCGCGTTGGCGCCAGCGTCGTCACGGTGAAGGCAGGGAGCGTCTTCATCGCCATCCGGGAAATGCAAGTCGCATGGCGATGGGCGTCTACACGGCGCGTCCATCGGTTTCTGGAGCTCCTTTCCAGTCAGAACATGATCGAAACATCATCCGAAACAGGAAAGACATGCGTAACTATCTCTAACTATGCCAAATATCAGAACGCTGAAACAGCTTCTGAAACGCCGCACGCCGGTGCGCCGAAACAAAAACAAAACACAAAAGACACCAGTCCACCAGACACCAATCCCTCCTCACATCGTTCGGAGGAGCGCGCGCCCGCAAAGCCGACGCCCCGAGCCGAATTGCTGGCGGTCCTCGACGAAGACCATGCGGAGCCAGTGCTCGTTCATCGCCAGCGCCTTCGAAAGCCGCTGACAGCACGTGCGGCCCAAATGCTGGCCAAAGACCTTTCCCGTTGCCCTGATCCAAATGCTGCGGCCGACGAGATGCTCGTTGCCGGATGGCTCTCGGTAAAACCCGAATGGCTCGAAAACAGGCGGCAACCGCGATCACCACCGACGTCGAAGCGTGAACGATCGATTTTGGACGTGATTGACGAACGACTGGAACAGCAGAATGCAAAAGCAAGCTTTTTCGATGAGCAAAGAACGATCGAACATGAGTCGGGAAGCAGTGCTGCGCCCGTTATTCATCGCGCTACCCATGCCTCGCGGTACAGACCCTGAGAGTCTCCTCGCCCTCTACCTCGTAGCGCTGGAAGGTTTGCCGCTTCAGGGGGTTCAGTCGGTCGTCACGAAGGTTGTCAAAGGCTTATGGCCTGAGCCAGTCACGTATTGCCCGCGGCCGCCGGAGCTCGCAAACATGGTGCGTAAAGAGTATGCACTGATGCGCGAGCGCTCGAAGTCGGCGAATTTCACTCTGCCGGTGCCGCATGAGTACCGAGATCCGCGCGTCAGGCAGCGGGAAAGGGCGCAGGAACTTGCGGAGCAGGGCTATGTCAGGATCGCTGAGGGGATCACTCACGACACTTTCAACAGCCTAACGAGAAGCCGCAGCTGGCCGATCTGCGCAGTGCACCTGTGGGCCATTGACGAAGTTTGGGCGCCTGCAGCGGCCGACTTCGATACGACCAAGATCGAAGTGGCACGGTCGAAGGTCAGCGCGACCCCGAGCAATTGGCCTACCGCCGCAAGCGCGAGGCAGAACTTGCCTCCTACAATTCCGGACAAGAGGAGGCAGCCTGATGGCGAAGAAAGCGACAGCTAAGCCAGGCACCGGGCGAAAGCCAGCGAGGTCGCCAGCGGCAAAGAGTCAGGTGTCGGAGTTCGTTGGGTGGCAACCGCATTTCGTTCGCCTCGCCAGATTGCTCTCCGCCTCTCGCCCCACCGACGACGAAATCGCAGAAGCCATGGGCATCACGGTTCGCACGCTGGAAGCGTGGAAGTCGGAGCATCCTGATTTCGCCGACGCCCTCGGCCGCGGTCGCGGCACTGGCCGGCCAGCGCTTTGGGATTGCCGAAATGTCGCCGTAGCGAAGACGCTGAGCGAGTTGGGCGCCACTGACCTCGAGATCGCCCAGGCCTTTGACGCGAACATCAGAACGATTCACCGGTGGAAGCTGAATTACCCCGAGTTTCGTCAAGCTTTGGATATGGGCAAGGACTTGGCCGACAAACGTGTCGAGGAAAGCCTCTATAAACGCGCAGTCGGCTACACGATCGACACGGAGAAGATCATTGTCGTGGACGGGCAGGTCCACCGTTTCGAGACAATGGAGCACTACCCGCCGGACGTGAAGGCGTGCGAGATTTGGTTGCGCAACCGTAAGCCGGAGAATTGGCGCGCCCCAGGAAATGTGAAGGTCGACGTCGACAAGGATTGCGCTCTCGGTTTGTTCCTCAAAGAAATCGGCGGCAAATCGATCGCGCCCGTTGAGGAAGACCCTGAGGCACGCGTACGCTAGTACCTACAAGGCGACAGTCCTTGTGCACCTGGCTGGAAGCTGAAGCGCCGCAATTTTGTCACTCCATATACGCGCGCGAACGGAACGGCTTGATCGCGGCTCATCAACACTTGACCGCAGGCTCACAATGAGATTGGGGCAGCTGCTGCGCAGGCCGAGGATTGGACGTTGTGAAGGCGAGCGCTTACATTGTCGGCACGGCTTTGGCCCGACGGGATAGTGGCTGCCTCACCAGCGTTTTTGAGGCGGTTCAGCAAACGGGGTCTGCTCGCTGGAGCAGATTGATTGGCTGGGCCCGGCCCTCCCAAAGCCCTTCCCTACGTTTGTTGCGCATGTATCCGTGCCGGAACGCGGCGTTTACGGAGCAGAAAACACCCGCTTCGTCGCTCCCGAGCCCAACTGGATGAACTTGACGCGGTCGTTGACGCAGGGCGACGGTGCTGAAATTCGTGCAGCAGGGTACGGCTCAGTCGAGGAATTTGTCTCCGACATTGCCTCCAATTTGACTGAAATGTGAAGGCCGTCCGGAAGCAGCCAACTGGTGGCGCTGCTCGATATGTCTCAGGCCAACTGCTGCAACCCGATCTTTCCAGGCTGCCGCCTGTTGACTGCAGCGACATCGCGCGTAATTTCGCCACAGTTGATCGACCCATCCAGGGCCGAAATGAAGGCGCCTAGGCCTACCTGCTCTCGTCCGTCTTCTGCGAAGCCTCGGGTGGCAGGAGCAAGTATATCTCCCTAACCTGCTGCCACGCTGGCTGCACGCTCTGCTGCTCGATTCGACCCGCCGCCTGATACGTCAGCTCCGCAGCTTCCGCGAGTGCCTGTTCCAGCATCACGGCCTTCTTCAGTTCTCGATACATATTGGCCAGGTGCTCTTTCCAGTGCTTCCGACCGAGATTGATCCAGTTTCGAAGAAACATCGGCTGTGCCCGCCTCTCGTTGTGCGGCTCCGACCGCCGCGACCGGTCGGATTTTGTCACTCCATATACGCGCGTACGCGAGGGAAACGGCTCAATGGCGGCATAACTCATTCTAAAGTAATAGTATAATAACGATCAGAAAAATAGAGATACTAATCAAACTGTAATCGAAAGGCGTATTAAAACACTGTCGATACTTGGTCCGTATCAAGTGAGGCGGCGACTCCAAGAGCGTCTGAATGACGGAACCACCAGCGGCAGCTCTTGTTAAGATTGCGTTTATTAGCGGCGCAAGATATAATTGAAAATCCTTGGGGAGGGAAACATAGCACGCACACTAGTCCGTCTGCCAATATTCCTGGCAGCTGCGCTGATCGTATGGCCTTATCCGTCGTTCAGTGCAAATCAGTGCAATTGCCCGAATGTGCCGGCAAGGGGCGAAGGGAATAGCAGTTGCTCGGCGTCAGAATCGAACGGTTCGTGCACAATAGACTCAACGTTTTCTTTGGGCGCGAGAACCGCGCTGCGCAACTGGTGGAGCAGACGGGCGTAAGTGCTGTCAGTTTCCCCAACCCAGAACTCCAGGCGGTAAATGCACTGCAAGCGGTGGCTGGGAATCCTCAGCGTCTCGCTGACACTTTGCTCGTTTATCTAACGGTCGCGTTGTCTGCACAGCCGAATGCCGATGAACTCACCAACACAGTTAGAAGCCTCGCCGAGGCGCTGCGCTCCGGTGAGATTGCTGAGCGCCTGGCCCAAGCCTTTGATCCGGCTCTTCTCTCATCTGCCTCATCGGACGAAAATCTGCGACAAAACCCGCCCCCGTCTGTCGAAGTGGAAAGATTCCCGGCTGGGCTCAGAGGACGAATCCTGCCGGGGTGCATCGAGGTTTTCACGGACAGCGCTTGGGTCATGTTCAAGACCAGCTGGTCACCGTACCGGCTTAAACCGAGGTGCGGGGAATGATTAAGGCAAGGGTGCAGATAGTCTTTCTGCTGGTCCTGCTGCTGCATTTGCGGTTTGGTGGATGATGCCTCCACCACCTGCACCAAACGCTTGCAATTCACTGCTTCCGACCGAAGCTACGGTCGGCGTTGATTTCGATATCACGACAGAAGGCATAAAGGTCAAGTTTGATCCGAACGTAAAGAGAAGCCAAGCTTCACAAGAAGCGTTGAAAGTCTGGCTCGAGTGCCAGAAGCGCCCAGTCGCGTTGGTAGACGGCGTAGATTTTTTCCGCCCAGCCCATTGGCCAACTCGCCGAAAGCTGGAATCGCGACAGCAATCTTCGAATCAGTCTGGTATCCGGCGGGGACGATAAAATTTTGAGCAATTTGAAGACCGGCCCAGCAGCAGGTACAAAACAGGAGATTGTTGGCGCATGGTGTAGGTCGAAGATGGCGGCCTGTGTCAAATGTACGCCAAATCTTCCCTGATGAAGGCACAAAGTACGTCGAAATCGAACTGCAGCCAAACCCTCCCACGAAGCCGCAGAAAATGCCTGGCAAATGGGCGGGTTCGCCAGCGGGCATCCCGCTGGAGCCCTGGCAATTGGTCGACGAGAAGGGAGAGCGAATCTTCTACGTCTGCGCGCCCTAATAGGTCAGGGCGAAACGTAGCAGCAAGAGATGAGCCTCCACCAAGTTGAGGTGCGAAGCCGGCATGTCGCTAGGCAGTCCGCCTCCGCCCGAACCCTAGGACCGATCGACATTCATCGTAGCCAGATCAGGATCGCAGCGAGGTAGATGACGCCAGTAAAGTGGAGTGTTCGGCGCTCGTAGCGCGTTGCGA
>NZ_JASKLS010000051.1 GCF_030124375.1 Sinorhizobium sp. 6-70 | reverse complement strand
GAATGAAATGGAATGGAATCATCCGTAATGTAATGGAAAGGAATGGAATGGAATGGAATGGAATGGAATCAACTCTATTGCAATCGAATGGAATGGAATGGAATTAACCCGAATAGAATGGAATGGAATGGAATGGAAGGGAACGGAGCGGAACGGAATGGAGTGGAATGGAATGGAATCAACCCGAGTGCAGGGGAATGGAATGGAATGGAATGCAATGGAATGGAATCATCCGGAATGGAATGGAATGGAATGGAATGGAATCAACCCGAGTGGAATGGAAAGGAAAGGACTGGAATGGAGTGGAATGGAAACAACCAGAATGGATTGGAATATAATGGAGTTTAAGGGAATTGAAAAGAATCAATCTGAATGTAATGAAATGGAATGGAACGGAAT
>NZ_JASKLS010000006.1:227221-374836 GCF_030124375.1 Sinorhizobium sp. 6-70 | reverse complement strand
CCTCCGAGATCGTTCGAGAGATCCATCGCTCCCGTGGCGTCGATATACGCGAGCGCACGGGCCTCCATCGCCTGATCGGCGAGGATGGGCGTGTCACGGGGGCCGAGCTCGCCGACGGCTCCGTCATCCCCGTCGACATCGTGATCGTCGGCATCGGGGTGGCGGCGAACGATGCGCTCGCACACGATGCCGGGCTCGAAACGGCCAATGGCATCATCGTCGACAGCCACGGCCGTACCTCCGATCCCGCGATCTTTGCCATGGGCGACTGTGCGGTCCTGCCGTGGCAAGGCATGCGGATCCGCCTGGAATCGGTTCAGAACGCCGTCGACCAGGCGGAGGCGGTTGCTGCCATCTTGGCCGGCAGCTCCGAGCCCTACGATCCGAGGCCCTGGTTCTGGTCGGACCAGTACGACGTGAAGCTCCAGATCGCCGGCTTCGGTCTCGGCCACGACGAAACACTTGTCCGTCCGGGCCAGCGTGAAGGTAGCGTATCGGTCTGGTATTTCCGTCAGGGCAAGTTCATCGCCGTCGATGCCATCAACGACGCCAAGGCCTATGTGACGGGAAAGAAGCTGCTCGAATCCGGGACAACGCCTGATCGAGCGAAACTCGCGGATCCTGACACTGACCTCAAGTCACTGCTCGCCTAATGCATGTTGCATGAAGCAATGACCTAAAGCGCGTCGCATCAGTCCGATTGAACGACGCGCTTTAGCCGGCGACATCGCTCGGAATTTGGAAACCGTTAACGAAGAACGCATCGTTCCGTTTCGCAACGGCGCTCTTCGGCCGATCTTCACGCTTCCTTAAACGGGAAAACGTCAACAGATGGCGAACCGGAGCAGCTGACCCTGCATCCGTGCAATGCTTATTTGGGCGCTCTGTGATGTTCAAGATCCTGACATGCCTCGTGGTCGAACACGATTGGCGACTGGTTTTATTGGCGGCGTTGATTTGCTTTCTGTCCAGTTTAGGCGCTGTCACTTTGCTTCAGCGAGCGCGCACGGCGGATGGCTGGCCGCGAGCGACTTGGATCGCAGCCGCAGGTATCGCCAGTGGTTTCGGGATCTGGGCGACCCACTTCATCGCCATGATTGCCTATGATCCGGGTGTTGTGGTCGGCTATCGGGTGAACCTCACGACTCTGTCGCTGGCGGCGGCAATCGTCCTGACGACATCGGCCCTCGGCATCGCGACCTATCTGGCGGGACGGGCTGGCCGGCTGCTCGGCGGCGTGGTACTTGGCGCCGGCGTCGCCTCGATGCATTTTCTCGGCATGGCGGCGCTCGACGTCTCCGGGGCCATCCGCTGGGACGCGGCGCTCGTCGTCCTTGCGATCCTTGCCGGATCGCTGTTCGATGTCGCAGCGCTTTTTGCGGTCTCCCGTAGCGAGCAACCGCAGCGGGCCAAGCTGCTTGCGACAGTTGCAATGACGCTCGGCATCGTGGTGCTGCATTTTACGGCGATGGGCGCGGTGACGATTGAAACCGGCCCGGTGGCCGAGGCGGGCGCTGGCATGATGCGGCCGCATCTTCTGGCCTTCGTCATTGCGGGAACGGCATTCTTCCTGCTGTCGATCGTTCTGATTGCCGCCGGTTTCGCCCGCCAGGCGGAAATTCTTGCCGCCGCCTCGGAGAAGGAGTTTTCCCGCTTTGTCCGAAGCGTCAAGGACTACGCGATCTGCATGCTCGACATTGATGGCCGCGTGACCAGTTGGAACGCCGGCGCTGAGGCGAACAAGGGGTACACGGCTGAGGAGATCATCGGCACGAATTTTGCCTGCTTCTACGCACCGGACGAACGGGAGGCGAAGCTGCCGCAGCAGGCGCTGCGCCTCGCACTATTCGACGGAAAATACGAGGCGGAAGGCTGGCGCTATCGCAAGGATGGCACGCGCTTCTGGGCGCATGTGGTGATCGAACCGATCGTTGATGAAGCCGGACGCCACGCCGGCTTCATCAAGATTGCCAAGGACATCTCCAAGGAAAAGGCGAACGCCGATCGGATCGCCGAGGTCAGCAAGAATCTCGACATCGCGTTGGAGAACATGACTCAGGGCATATGCCTGTTCGACAAGGCCGACCGCCTGCTGATTTCGAACGGGCGCTGCCTCGAGATCTTCAATCTCTCCGCATCGATGGCCGGCAAGGGACTGACATTCCGGGAAATTCTCGATCGGGCGTTTGCTCGCGCCTATCCCGACCCCGCGGTCGCCAAGGCCAAGGCTGACGCGGCCTATCAGAAACACCGCATCGACATTGTCGGCACGGGTGGAGCCGATCTTGTCGAGAAGCTGCCGAACGGGCGTTCGATCCTGACGAAACACCGCATGTTGCCGGACGGAGGCTGGGTTTCCACCTATGAGGACATCACCGAGCGACTGGACTCCGAAGAGCAGATTTCGTTCCTCGCCCGACATGACAGCCTGACGGGGCTACCCAATCGGCTGCAGTTCAACAGCTATCTGGAGGAGGAGCTCGATGCCGCTGCCTGGTTCTCGCGCAAAGTGGCCGTCATCGGCCTGGACCTGAACAAGTTCAAGGAAGTCAACGATTTGCACGGACACGCTGCGGGCGACTTCGTGCTGGTTACGATCGCGCAGCGGATGAAAGCGCTTCTTCAGGAGGGTGAGTTCGTTGCTCGTTTCGGCGGCGACGAATTTGCGGCGGTGAAGCGTTTCGAGGAACTTGCTGAACTCCATGACTTCCTGCGGCGCATTGAAAATTGCCTGCATGAGGAAATGCGCTTCGGCGATTTCGAGCTGAAATCCGGCGGCAGCATGGGCGTCGCGATCTATCCCCAGGACGCCGAAACCGCCGACACGCTGATCAACAATGCCGATCTAGCCATGTATCGCGCCAAGGCGGCACTGAACCAGGCGGTCTGCTTCTACGAGGTCTCGATGGACGAGGCGGCGCGCAAGCGCCGGGCCCTCGCCAACGATCTCTGGGATGCCGTGGAGAAGAGGCAACTGGCACTTCACTATCAGGTGCAGAAATCGGTGATGACCGGCGATGTCACCGGCTATGAAGTGCTGCTGCGCTGGCTCCACCCCGAACGCGGCATGGTCCCGCCGAACGAATTCATCCCGCTGGCCGAAGAATGCGGGGCGATCCTGCCGATCGGCGAATGGGTCCTGCGCGAGGCCTGCCGCGAGGCGGCCGGATGGGACAGCCAACATAAGATTGCCGTCAATATCTCGCCGGTGCAGTTGGCCAATGGCGACATCGTCAGCCTCGTCGAGCAGGTGCTCGTGGAAACCGGGCTCAGCCCGAAGCGGCTCGAACTGGAAATCACCGAGTCCACCATCATCGACGACAAGGAGCGCGCGCTGCTGACGCTTCGCCAGATCAAGGAACTCGGCGTCACCATCGCCATCGATGATTTCGGCACCGGTTACTCGTCGCTCGAGACATTGCGGTCGTTCCCCTTCGACAAGATCAAGCTCGACAAGAGCTTCATGTGGGAGGTCGAAGGCAGCCCCCAGGCCAAGGCGATTGTCCGGGCCATCCTCGCCCTCGGACAAAGCCTTTCCGTTCCAGTCCTCGCGGAAGGCGTCGAAACGCAAAAACAGCTCGACATCCTTCAAGCGGAGGGTTGTGACGAGGCACAGGGCTACCTGCTCGGGCGGCCAGCACCGATCGCCGCAGTCGCGGGCACCCGTGTACAAGCCGCCGTCGCTTGACGCGGTCGAAGCGCGTCAGCCGATGAACAGTGAAGCCCACCCGCGGCGACTGGGCTCTCCGCCGTCATTGCCTCAGCATCGCCTGCGCACCCTCGATCAGAAAGCGCGGGAAGAAGAAGACACCCAGCATCGAGCCTGAATAGCGCTCTTCGAGGCCAGACGACTCGCCGATGCAGAAGAGTGGCTGCCTTTGCCCCGTTTCGAGGATGATCGTCGTGGAAAAGCAGAAGGTCGAGGAGGTGGTGGCCGCCTGCTCGAAAAGCTCGAGCACGTGATTGCGATCGGCCGGATCGTAACAGCGGACGAAATTGAGCAATCCGCACTCGTTCTCACGCAAGCCGTGAATCGCTGCGGCCCTGTCGCCGAGGACGAAAAGGCCTGTGGTGAGATCGCCGGACCAGCCCTCGGAAACGCAGAACTGTGCAGGTATTTCCTGATGCGGCAGGCCGTGAACGCCGGAGGATAGGGAGTTTGTTCTTGCAATCTTAAACACGGCTTGCTCCAGAATAGGTACGGCGAACCGTCCATGCCTGAAACCGCACAGACGCCTTCGCAAAAATGACAGCCCGCCGAGCGAAGTCATTTCGCAAGAAGGTCGGCTTATGTTGCGATCAAATATCTATAAGCATTTGGTGATGATGTTCTCTGCGAGATCCGGACACACAAGCGGACACATCAAACATCGAGCAAATGCGCTCAATTTGTGCCTGCTTTCCGATCTCGCGTGAATCTCGCGTTCACTTGCGGCGCTGTTATAGTTCGTTTTTTCCCAACTTCAACGGATTTTTGCACCGTTTTGGGCGGCGCTTACCTTTGCGTGCGCCCTTGTTCCGGGGTCGGTCGCATGGTTTGACAAAAAGCAAAAAGGGCGGCTCGAAAGCCACCCTCTCAGTTCCGGTATCGGAATGGATCGGCGATGCCTTCAACATCGCCATGACAAGGCTTGCGCCTTATCACATCATGTCCATGCCGCCCATGCCGCCCATGCCGCCAGGCATTGCCGGAGCGTCCTTCTTCGGCAGTTCGGCGATCATGGCTTCGGTGGTGACGAGGAGGCCAGCAACCGAGGCTGCGTCCTGCAGAGCGGTGCGAACGACCTTTACCGGGTCGATGATGCCCATGGCGATCATGTCACCATATTCGCCGGTCTGCGCGTTGTAGCCGAAGTCGTCGGTGTTCTTCTCGAGGATCTTGCCGACAACGATCGAGGCTTCGTCACCGGCGTTTTCAGCGATCTGGCGGGCCGGAGCCTGCAGAGCGCGGCGAACGATGTTGATGCCGGCGTCCTGATCGTCGTTTTCACCCTTGGCGGTGATCTTGACGGAAGAGCGCAGCAGGGCAACGCCGCCGCCCGGTACGATGCCTTCCTGAACGGCAGCGCGCGTCGCGTTGAGGGCGTCGTCGATGCGGTCCTTCTTTTCCTTCACTTCGACTTCCGTCGCACCGCCGACGCGGATGACGGCGACGCCGCCAGCGAGCTTGGCCAGGCGCTCCTGCAGCTTCTCACGGTCGTAGTCGGAGGTGGTTTCTTCGATCTGGGCCTTGATCTGGGCAACGCGGCCTTCGATGTCGGCCTTCTGGCCGGCGCCGTCGACGATCGTCGTGTTTTCCTTGGAGATCGAAACCTTCTTCGCACGGCCGAGCATGTCGAGCGTGACGTTTTCGAGCTTGATGCCGAGGTCTTCGGAGATCACGGTGCCGCCCGTCAGGATGGCGATGTCTTCGAGCATGGCCTTGCGGCGGTCGCCGAAGCCAGGAGCCTTGACGGCAGCAATCTTCAGGCCGCCACGCAGCTTGTTGACGACGAGCGTTGCGAGCGCTTCGCCTTCGACGTCTTCAGCGATGATGAGGAGCGGCTTGCCGGTCTGGACGACAGCTTCGAGAACCGGGAGCATGGCCTGGAGATTCGAAAGCTTCTTCTCGTGCAGGAGAATGAAAGCGTCTTCGAGGTCGGCGACCATCTTTTCCGGGTTGGTGACGAAGTAGGGCGACAGGTAGCCGCGGTCGAACTGCATGCCTTCGACGACTTCGAGTTCGGTTTCGGCGGTCTTGGCTTCTTCAACCGTGATGACGCCTTCGTTGCCGACCTTCTGCATCGCTTCGGCGATATCGAGACCGATCTGCTTTTCACCGTTTGCGGAGATCGTGCCGACCTGGGCAACTTCTTCCGAGGTGTTGATCTTCTTGGCCTTGGCGAGGAGGTCCTTGACGACTTCGGTGACGGCAAGGTCGATGCCGCGCTTCAGGTCCATCGGGTTCATGCCGGCAGCAACTGCCTTGGCGCCTTCGCGAACGATCGCCTGGGCGAGAACGGTCGCAGTGGTCGTGCCGTCGCCAGCGATGTCGTTGGTCTTCGAAGCGACTTCGCGGACCATCTGGGCGCCCATGTTCTCGAACTTGTCTTCGAGCTCGATTTCCTTGGCGACCGAAACGCCGTCCTTGGTGATGCGCGGAGCGCCGAAGGACTTGTCGATAACGACGTTACGACCCTTCGGGCCGAGCGTTACCTTGACTGCATCGGCGAGGATGTCGACGCCGCGCAGCATCTTTTCGCGCGCGGTACGGCCGAACTTGACTTCTTTAGCTGCCATTTTTGAAAGCTCCTGGTTTCGAAGTTCCGGGACGGGCCCGGTTTCAAATTACGGAAGTTGGAGGGTGCCGGCCGATCAGCCGATGATGCCCATGATGTCGGCTTCCTTCATGATCAGAAGGTCTTCGCCGTTGATCTTGACTTCGGTGCCGGACCACTTGCCGAACAGGACGCGGTCGCCAGCCTTGACATCGAGCGGAACAACCTTGCCGCTTTCGTCACGGGCGCCCGAACCGACCGCCACGATTTCGCCTTCTTGCGGCTTTTCCTTTGCGGTGTCCGGAATGATGATGCCGCCCTTGGTCTTTTCCTCAGACTCGACGCGGCGGACGACAACGCGGTCGTGCAGCGGACGGAAGTTGGTGCTTGCCATTGTCTAATCCCTCGATCAAATGACATTGCGGATCGTTCATCGATCCGGTGGATGGTGTTAGCACTCATGGCTCACGAGTGCCAGCGTCGCCGAAATAGGACCGTGCGCTGAACGAGTCAAGGATCGGCCGAGAGATTTTTTGCTACTTCGCGATCGTTGACAGCCGGCGGGCTTTTTTGTTTAACAATCACATGGGGTGAGCGAATGCCCCACGAGGCGCCATGCCGGAATTTCGCGTCCAATAGCAACCATCTAAAGGACGTAAACAATGGCCTCGTTCAATTCCATTTCCTCGGAAAAATTAGTCAGAATCCTCGGAACCGCGAAGGCCCCGGTGATCATCGATGTGCGTGACGACGACGACTTCGCCGCCGATCCAGATCTCGTGCCCGGCTCCTTCCATCGCGCCCATGCCGGGGTTCAGCAATGGGCTGAGCTCTATCGCGGACAAAACGTCGTCGCGCTCTGTCGGCACGGCGGCAAACTCAGCGAGGGTGTTGCGGCCTGGCTGAGACACGCAGGCGCCATGGCCGAGATACTGGAAGGCGGCATCGATGCCTGGCGCGAGGCGGAGTTGCCCCGCGTTCCGGTCGCGATCCTGCCGAACGCCGATCCGTCTGGCGGCTCCCTATGGGTCACGCGATCCCGGCCGAAGATCGATCGCATCGCCTGTCCGTGGCTGATCCGCCGTTTCGTCGACCCACGTGCCACCTTTCTCTACGTCACGGCGGCCGAAGTCGAGGCGGTGGGCGAGCGTTTCGGCGCGACGCCCTTCGATATCGAAGGGGTATTCTGGAGCCATCGCGGCGAGGACTGTACCTTCGATACCATGGTCAAGGAGTTCCGCCTTTCCTTTCCAGCCCTTGAACATGTCGCGCGGATCGTGCGGGGAGCCGATACCGACAGACACGATCTCGAACCGGAAGCGGCAGGCCTTCTGGCTGTCTCGCTGGGACTTTCCCGGATGTATTCCGACGACCTCGAGCAGCTTGAAGCGGGCATGACGCTTTACGATGCGCTTTACCGCTGGGCGCGCGACGCCACCCAGGAGAAGCATGATTGGGTCTCGCACGGCGGCAAGGGGAAGCGGACGTGAACGAAAAAATGTCGGCGGGCCGCGTGCCCGCCCACCCTTCCTTTGCCGAGGCGGCGAAGGTCTGGGCCAAGATCGGACTGTTGAGCTTCGGCGGGCCGGCAGGACAGATCGCTCTGATGCATCGCGAACTGGTTGAGGAGCGCCGCTGGATATCGGAAAGCCGTTTCCTGCACGCCCTGAACTACTGCATGCTGCTGCCGGGTCCCGAGGCACAGCAACTCGCGACCTATGTCGGCTGGCTGCTGCATGGCACACGCGGCGGCGTGGTCGCAGGCACGCTTTTCGTGATCCCGGGCTTTTTCGTTATTCTTGCGCTCTCTTCTGCCTATGCACTATTCCAGCAAACGGATTGGCTGGTCAGCCTCTTTTATGGCCTGAAGGCGGCCGTGCTCGCGATCGTGATTGAAGCCCTGGTTCGGCTCGGCCGGAGGGCACTCAAAACGGGCTTTGACCGGTCGTTGGCGGTACTGGCCTTTTTGGCCCTCTTTGCCTTTAGCCTGCCATTTCCATTGGTCGTTATCACCGCCGGACTGATTGGCTATCTCGTCAGCCGCCACGCTCCGTCCTTGCGCGCCGATCGCGCGAAGGGCGCAAAAACGCCCGATCTGCCGTCCGTCATCGGCGCGGACTTTGCCGAGGCCAAGCCCTCCTGGCGCAGGGCGGTGACGGTCATTGTCGTCTGGGGCAGCCTCTGGGTCGCGCCCTTCGTCGTGATCTCGGTTTTGTTGGATGGGGCGAATGTTTATACCGACATCGGCTTGTTCTTCTCGCAGATGGCGGTCGTCACCTTCGGCGGCGCCTATGCAGTCTTGTCCTACGTCGCGCAACAGGCGGTCGAGACCTATCATTGGCTGAAGCCGGGTGAGATGCTCGATGGACTGGCGCTTGCCGAGACGACGCCAGGTCCGCTCGTGCTCGTACTGAGCTTCGTCGGTTTCATGGGCGCCTATCGGGCACCGATCGGTGTGGATGCGCTAACGTCCGGCCTGCTCGGTGCGGCGCTCGCGACATGGGTGACGTTCGTTCCCTGCTTCCTCTGGATCTTCCTCGGTGCGCCCTATATCGAGCGACTGCGCGCCAATGCAGCGCTCTCCGGTGCCTTGTCGGCGATTTCCGCGGCGGTTGCCGGCGTCATCCTGAACCTCGCCGTCTGGTTCGGCCTTCACGTTCTCTTTGGTGAAGTCTGGCGACTCGACCGTGGGCCTCTCGCGATCCCCTATCCGACCTGGACGACCCTTGATCCTTTCGCGCTCGGTCTGACGATCGCCGCTGCCGCCTTGCTGTTGTGGTGGAAGCGCGGCATTTTCCAGACCTTGGCTATCTGCGCCGCTGCCGGCTGGCTCCTCAGGTCTTTCTAACTTCGCGGCCATATTGTGCGGCTGAATTCTTGGGAAGCGCCGCGTTTTTCTGAACGCGAGACTTGTATTCTTTGCCCTTCCTTGCGATGTGAGCCGAGAAGCCGAGTTTGCGGGAAGCCGATATGGCCGTAAGGATCAACAGTTTTCGGGAAATCACCAGCCGATACGACGTGGTGCTCTGCGATGTCTGGGGCGTTCTCCACAATGGCGTCCAGGCTTTCGCTTCGGCCTGCGAGGCGCTGGCAGAGGCGCGGGCAAAAGGCCTGACTGTGGTCCTCATTACCAATTCGCCGCGGCCGCATCCCGGCGTCAAGGTGCAGATCCGCGGCCTCGGCGTTGCGGACGAAGCCTACGACCGCATCGTGACATCGGGCGACGTCACGCGGGCGTTGATCTCGGCAGCCGCGAAACGCATCTTCTTCATCGGAGCCGAGCGCGACCTGCCTCTGCTCGAAGGTCTCGGCACCGAGATCGTTGCGGCGGAGGATGCCGAGACGATCGTCTGCGCCGGCTTCTATGACGATGAAACCGAAACGCCCGAACATTACCGCGCGACATTGACGGGACTCGCCAAGCGAAAGATCCCGTTCATCTGCGCCAATCCCGACCTCGTCGTGGAGCGCGGGCATCGCCTGATCCCCTGCGCCGGTGCCATCGCCAAGCTCTATGAGGACCTGGGCGGCGAGGCGCGCATTGCCGGCAAGCCCTATATCGCGATCTACCGCGCCGCCTTGGCTGAAGCAAAGGCCGTGCGCGGTACATTCGACCTGTCTCGCGTCATCGCGATCGGCGACGGCATGCCGACCGATGTCAAGGGCGCGCAGGACGCGGGCTTCGATCTGCTTTATATCAGCGCAGGAATTCATGCGCAGGAATACATGCATGAAAGCCGCACCGACGAGGCGAAACTTGCCGCCTTCCTGAAAAGGGAAGGGGCCGCGCCGAAGTGGTGGATGCCGCGGCTTGGCTGACGGGAAGACGGACATGACGGTTTTTCATCGCAACGAAACCCGTGATCCGCTTCCGGAGCGCCTGCACGGCGGCGTCATCGCGATCGGCAATTTCGACGGTGTTCATCGTGGCCATCAGTCGGTATTGAGCCGCGCGCTGGAGGAAGCCGCCAAACGCGGCGTTCCGGCGCTCGTCCTGACTTTCGAACCGCACCCACGCACCGTCTTCAGGCCGGACACGCCGGTCTTCCGCCTGACGCCCGCCCCGCTCAAGGCCCGCATCCTCGAAGGTATGGGCTTCGGCGCCGTCATCGAATATCCGTTCGACCGGACCTTTTCCCAGCTTTCTGCGTCCGATTTCATCCACCGCATCCTGCGCGAATGGCTGCACGCGTCCCATGTGGTCACCGGCTTCGACTTCCACTTCGGCAAGGGGCGCGAAGGCGGGCCGGCATTCCTGATGGCGGCTGGCGAACGGGAGGGTTTTGGCGTCACGCTCGTCGATGCCTTCCGCGATGAAAACGCCTCGGTGATATCGTCGAGCTTCATCCGTTCCTTACTCGCCGAAGGGGACGTCGCGCACGCAGCGGGGCTCCTCGGTTACCGTTACACCGTTGAGTCAGAAGTAATTGGCGGCAAGAAGCTCGGGCGCGCACTCGGCTTTCCAACGGCCAACATGCGGTTGCCGCCGGAAGCAGAGCTCAGGAACGGTATCTACGCCGTGCGGTTCCGTCGTGCGGACGGATCTCTCTACGACGGCGTCGCAAGCTTCGGCCGCCGACCGACTGTCGACAGCGATGGCGAAACTCTGCTCGAGACCTTCGTCTTCGACTACTCCGGTGATCTTTATGGCGAAGTCTGCAGCGTTTCCTTCTTCGGTTACCTCCGCGACGAACTCAAGTTCGATGGATTGGAGCCGCTGATGGCGCAGATCAAGCGCGACGAGGAAGAGGCGCGCCTGCTCCTTTCCGGCGTCCAGCCCTTGAGCGAGATCGACCGAAGACTCAATTTCGCCTGAGCGCTGCTGGAGGACGCTTGTCCATTCCTCAGCCAAAGAATTCGGCGGTGCGACGTTGGCGGACCTTTTCAAAAGGCCGAAAACGCCTTAAAGAACCGGCCACCATGACCCGGCACCGTCGATTGATCATCGATCAGCGAATTATTGGCCCGGCCCTCCGCGCGCGCTAGACCGCCGGCGGGTCCGGGATTTCGGCGTTTTTCACGCCCCCCAGTCATCTTCGAGATACCGAACCCTTCCGCATGCGCGAATGATCCGCGCGGAAAAGACGAACGCAAAGACCATGACAGAGACCGCTGAAAAGATCGACTATTCTTCCACCCTTTATCTGCCGCAGACGGAGTTTCCGATGCGCGCCGGTCTGCCGCAGAAGGAACCGGAGACGGTTGCCCGCTGGCAGAAGATGGGCCTCTACAAGAAGCTCCGCGCTTCCGCCGCCGGCCGCGAGAAGTTCGTGCTGCATGACGGCCCGCCCTACGCCAACGGCAACATCCATATCGGCCATGCGCTCAACAAGATCCTCAAGGACGTGATCAACCGCTCGTTCCAGATGCGCGGTTTCGACGCCAACTACGTCCCCGGTTGGGACTGCCATGGCCTGCCGATCGAATGGAAGATCGAGGAAAAATACCGCGAGAAGGGCAAGAACAAGGACGAGGTTCCGGTCAACGAGTTCCGCAAGGAGTGCCGTGATTTCGCCAGCGGCTGGATCGAGGTCCAGACGGAGGAGTTCAAGCGCCTTGGCATCGAAGGCGATTTCGCGCATCCCTACACGACGATGAACTTCCACGCGGAAGCGCGCATCGCCGGCGAATTGATGAAGATCGCCAAGGCGGGCCAGCTCTATCGTGGTTCGAAGCCGGTCATGTGGTCGGTTGTCGAGCGCACCGCGCTCGCCGAGGCCGAGGTCGAGTATGCCGATGTCGAGAGCGACATGATCTGGGTGAAGTTCCCGATCACCGAAGGCCCGGATGCACTGGCGGGCGCCTTCGTCGTGATCTGGACCACGACGCCCTGGACCATCCCCGGCAACCGCGCGATCGCCTATTCGTCTCGTTATGCCTATGGCCTCTATGAGGTTGCGACGGCCGAAAACGACTACGGCCCGCAGCCGGGCGAGAAGTTGATCTTCGCCAAGCGTTTGGCCGAGGAGTCGGCAGCCAAGGCGAAGGTGACGTTCAACTTCGTCCGCGACGTCGAAGCAGGCGAGCTCGGGGCGATCACCTGCGCCCATCCGCTCCACGGCCTCGGTGGCGGCTATGCCTTCCACGTGCCGCTGCTCGACGGCGATCATGTGACGGACGACGCCGGCACCGGCTTCGTTCACACCGCGCCCGGCCACGGCCGCGAAGACTTTGACGCGTGGATGGATAGCGCCCGGGCACTCGAAGCGCGCGGTATCTCCTCTGCGATCCCGTTCACCGTCGACGATGCCGGCTATTTCACCGCCGATGCGCCCGGCTTCGGCCCGGATGCGGAAGGCGGAGCCGGTCGTGTCATCGACGACAAGGGCAAGAAGGGCGACGCCAATGATCGCGTGATCAAGGCGTTGATCGCCCGTCATACACTCTTTGCCCGTGGCCGCCTGAAGCACTCCTATCCCCATTCCTGGCGGTCGAAGAAACCGGTCATCTTCCGCAACACGCCACAGTGGTTCGTCTACATGGACAAGGACTTCGGCGACGGCACGACGCTGCGCTCGCGTGCCTTGAAGGCGATCGACGGCACCCGCTTCGTGCCCGGTGCCGGCCAGAACCGCCTGCGTGCGATGATCGAGCAGCGGCCGGACTGGGTGCTTTCGCGCCAGCGCGCCTGGGGCGTGCCGATCGCGATCTTCGCCGACGATCAGGGCGAGATCCTCGTCGATGACGCCGTCAACGCCCGCATCCTCGAAGCCTTCGAAAAGGAGGGCGCCGACGCCTGGTTTGCCGAAGGCGCCAAGGAGCGGTTCCTCGGCAACGATCATGACCATGCCAAGTGGCATCAGGTCATGGACATCCTCGACGTATGGTTCGACTCCGGTTCGACCCACACCTTCACGCTGGAGGATCGTCCCGACCTGAAATGGCCGGCCGACGTCTATCTCGAGGGCTCCGACCAGCATCGCGGCTGGTTCCACTCGTCGCTGCTCGAAAGCTGCGCGACGCGCGGCCGCGCGCCTTACAACGCCGTCGTCACCCATGGCTTCACCATGGATGAGAAGGGCGAGAAGATGTCGAAGTCGAAGGGCAACACCGTCACGCCGCAGGAGGTGATGAAGGATGCCGGCGCCGACATCCTGCGGCTCTGGGTGATGACGACCGACTATTGGGAGGATCAGCGTCTCGGCAAGACCATCATCCAGACCAACATCGACGCCTACCGCAAGCTCAGGAATACTGTCCGCTGGATGCTTGGCACGCTCGCCCATGACAAGGGCGAGGTGATCGCGCTTGCCGACATGCCGGAACTCGAGCAACTAATGCTGCACCGCCTGGCCGAACTGGATCGGCTGGTGCGCGAGGGCTACGACGCCTTCGACTTCAAGCGAATCGCCCGTGCGCTTATCGATTTCTCGAATGTCGAACTGTCGGCCTTCTACTTCGATATCCGCAAGGACGCGCTCTACTGCGACGCACCGTCCTCGATCCGCCGCCGCGCCGCGCTGCAAGTCATCCGCACGCTGTTCGATTGCCTGGTGACCTGGCTCGCTCCGATGCTGCCCTTCACCGCCGAGGAGGCCTGGCTCTCCCGCAACCCGGAAGCCGTCTCGGTGCATCTGGAGCAGTTCCCGACCGTGCCGGCGGAGTGGCGCAACGATGCGCTCGCCGAGAAGTGGCGCAAGATCCGCGAAGTCCGCAAGGTCGTGACCGGTGCACTCGAAATCGAGCGCAAGGACAAGCGCATCGGCTCGTCGCTGGAAGCGGCGCCTGTGGTCCATGTCGCGGATGCGGACTTGCGCCAGGCGCTCGAAGGCCAGGATTTTGCCGAGATCTGCATCACGTCGGCGATCGAGGTCGTCGGCTCCGAAGGGCCGGCCGATGCCTTCGCGTTGCCGGACGTCGCCAAGGTCAGTGTCGTGCCGAGGCTCGCCGAGGGCCAGAAATGCGCTCGCTCCTGGCGAATCACCACGGATGTCGGGTCGGATCCGCTTTATCCGGACGTTTCCGCCCGCGACGCGGCCGCGCTGAGGGAGCTTGGATTCAAGCCTTGACGCATCGTTTTGCTGGGTGAATTGCGCTTGTCGCGTTCATCCGGTACAACCCTGCCCGAAATTTGGCGGATTTTTCGGCCAAGGGGGCGCTGAGTGGCCGCGGCATGTGGGGTGCGGCTGGCTGGAAGGAAATTCATGGAAATGACGCGAGAGTTGCGAGTTGTCGCCAGCATTGCCGCCATCGTGGCGGGCGGCTTGGTGCTTTCGGGCTGCATCGGCGGTCCAACCTACGGTACGGACAAGTCGGCAGGCGAACAACTGCTCGATGACCTCGGCAGCGCCGTAAGCCTCGCCCCGCCGAAGCGCGATCCGGTCAAATATCAGCCCCGGCCGGCGCTGGTGCTGCCGCCGCAGGGACAGCAGACGGCTTTGATCGAGCCGCAGCAGTCACTGGCGAACCGCGAGACAAACCCGCAGTGGGTCGAGTCGCCGGAGGAGGTCCGTGAGCGCCTGCGTGACGAGGCGGACGCCAACAAGAACGATCCCAACTATGTCTCGCCGCTGGCGAAGGCAACCGCCAATGGTCGCCGTCTCTCGGCCAAGGAGCAGCAGGAGGCCTATCGGGAGGCCCGCAGGATCGAGCAGGGCGCGTACTCCGACAAGCGTCGTTTCTTGAGCGATCCGCCGATCGAATATCGCCGCCTTCCGGAGGGCGCCGAAACCGATCTCGGCGAGCCGGAAAAGGTGAAGGAGCGTCGCCGCAAGAAGGACGCGCAGGTGGCAAACAGCGGCACCAAATGGTGGTGGCCGTTCTAAGCCATGACGACCAGCATTCGCAACGCCCTGCCGGAAGACGCAGAGACGATTCTGCGCTTCATCACCGAGCTCGCGATCTACGAAAAGGCGGGGCATGAGGTCGAAGCGACCGTCGAGCGTTTGCAGGCTTCGCTCTTCGGTCCCGATGCCATCACCCATGCGGTTATCTGCGAGGTCGACGGCGTGCCTGCCGGCTTCGCCATCTGGTTCTACAGCTTTTCCACCTGGCAAGCGCGTAAGGGCCTTTATCTCGAAGACCTCTATGTCACGCCCGAATACCGCGGTTCGGGCGCCGGCAAGCAGCTTCTGAAACATCTCGCGCGCGTTGCCATTGCCGAAGGATGCGGCCGCTTCGAATGGAGCGTTCTCGATTGGAACGAGCCGGCCATTCGTGTCTACGAGGCAGTGGGCGCGGAGCCCATGTCGGAATGGAAGCGCTACCGGCTTGCGGGCGCTGCGCTGAAGGCCCTTGCCGACGACTGACCGCTGCGCCGATCAGCGTCTGCCGGCAAAGAAATCGCGAAGGATATCGGCGGCTTCCCGTTCGGCAAGCCCAGAATAGACATCCGGGACATGGTGGCAAGTGGGCGACGCATAGAACCGGACGCCGTTGTCCACCGCCCCACCCTTCGGGTCTTCCGCGCCATAATAGAGGCGGCGTATTCGGGCGAAGGAGATCGCCGCCGCGCACATGGTGCAGGGCTCCAGCGTGACGTAGAGGTCAGCACCCGTCAGCCGTTCGCCGCCGACACTGGCCGCAGCCTGACGGATTGCCTCGATCTCGGCATGGGCGGTGACGTCGTTCAGTTCGCGCGTGCGGTTACCGGCGGTGGCGACGATCTTGCCGTCGAGCACGACGACGGCGCCGATCGGCACTTCGCCGCGTGCTGCCGCTTGCCGGGCCTCTTCGAGGGCCGCATCCATGAAGCGTGTCGTATCCGTCATCGCTCGATCAATAATTTCTCTTAACCCACGGCGCTTGACCTGATAGGACAGCCGCAAAAGGCAGGCAACACAAATGACATCCAAAGACAAGTCCACGCGGCCCGGCGGCAAAACCAACGGCCGGGAAAAAAAACCTCGTTCCGGCGAAAAGAAGACGGGCGCCGCCCCGTCCGCCAAGGCCCGGCCGGCTGCAGCTGCGCCCGGCGTGGATGAGCCGCAGCGCATCTCGAAGATCCTCTCGCGCGCCGGCGTTGCCTCCCGCCGCGACGTCGAGCGGATGATCATGGAGGGCCGCGTCAGGCTTAACGGCGTCGTGCTCGACACGCCTGTCGTCAACGCAACGCTTGCCGACAGCATCGAGGTCGACGGTCATCCGATCCGCGGCATCGAGCGCACGCGTCTCTGGCTTTATCACAAGCCCGCCGGGCTGGTGACGACCAATGCCGATCCGGAAGGCCGGCCGACGGTTTTCGAGAACCTGCCGGAAGGGCTGCCGCGCGTGCTTTCGATCGGCCGGCTCGACATCAACACCGAGGGCCTGCTGCTCTTGACCAATGATGGCGGCCTTGCTCGCGTGCTCGAACTGCCGTCCACCGGCTGGCTGCGTCGATATCGCGTGCGTGCGCATGGCGAGATCGATCAGGAAGCGCTCGATCGGCTGAAGGACGGCATCGCCGTCGACGGGGTGCTCTATGGCGCCATCGAGGCGACGCTCGATCGGGTTCAGGGATCGAACGTCTGGATCACCATGGGCCTACGCGAAGGCAAGAACCGCGAGATCAAGAACGTGCTCGGCGCGCTTGGTCTCGATGTCAATCGACTGATCCGCATTTCCTACGGCCCCTTCCAGCTCGGCGACCTGCCGGAAGGTCATGTTCAGGAAATTCGTGGTCGCACGCTGAGGGACCAACTCGGCCCGCGCCTGATCGAGGACGCGAAGGCGAATTTCGACGCGCCTCTCTACAACGACCAGCCGGCGGCCGAGAGGGACCATCACGACGAGGTTGCGGAGGATGCCGGCAAGCCCGAGCGCCCCGGGCGGCGAGAAAAGCCTGAGGACAAGCGTGAGCGCGCGCTTGCTCGCCTCGACACGCGCCGCGACGAAGGCCGCTCCCGCGATCGCGGCGAGCGTCCCGCCGCCAGGCCTGCCGACCGCCCCGCTCGGGTTCCGGCGAAGCGCAGCCGCACCGCCAATGTCTGGATGGCGCCGGGTGCACGCCCGATAGCCGAAAAGAAGCCGAAGTCGGCGGATGAGCCATCGGCGACGCCCGTCCGACGCGAACGTCCGGAAGGTGCACCGAAGACAAAACGCTATGGCCGCACCAAGGACGGCTTGGCGACGAAGACATCGGGAAAGTTCGATCCCGACCGCAAAGGCGCTGCAGCCAAGGGCGCTGCCCGCCCGGAGCGCGCTCCGCGGCCGTCCGTCAGGCGCGGGGATGAAGATGGAGACTGGATCAGCGCCAGCGAACCGGTGCGCCGCAAGGACGACACGCGCGACGTTGGTTTCGACCGGCGTCGGCCTTTTGACGCAGCAGAGCGGAAATCGCGCGATCATGGCGATCGGCCGCCGCGGCGCGAAAGCAGTGAACGCACGCGCGCTGAGCGCCCGGCACGCGCCGGCGGCGAAAATCGCGCATTCTCCGGGAAGCCGCGGACAAGCCGCAGCGAAGGCGATCGGCCTCAAGGTCGCGAGGGCGGCAACCGCCCGTCCGGCGACCGGCCTCGCGGAAAGCCCGCCGGCAAGCCCAGTGTAGGGAAATCGCCCGGCCAGCGCTCCGGCGGCCCCCGTGGCGGCAAGCCAGGCGGTGGCAAGCCGGGCGGTGGTAAGCCAGGCGGCCGCCCCGGCGGCGGCAAGCCGCGGGGCAAGGGGAAGTAATCGGCCGTGCGGATCGTCGGGGGAGAGTTTCGCGGCCGCGCCCTGGCCACGCCCAAGTCCAACGATATCCGTCCGACCACCGATCGGACGCGTGAAAGCCTGTTCAATATCCTGAGCCACGCCTATCCGGAAGCGCTCGACGGCACCCGCGTGCTCGATCTCTTTGCCGGCACCGGTGCTGTCGGGCTCGAAGCCTTGTCGCGCGGCTGCAGGCACGCGCTCTTCGTCGAGCAGGGCGTGGAGGGCAGGGGGCTGCTTCGGACCAATATCGAGACGCTCGGACTTCAGGGGCGCGCCAAGATTTTCCGTCGCGACGCGACCGATCTCGGGCCGGTCGGGACGATGGAGCCGTTTCATCTGGTTTTTGCAGATCCGCCCTATGGCAAAGGGCTCGGCGAGCGTGCACTTGCGGCGGCCTCGGCAGGCAAGTGGCTCGTCCCCGGCGCTCTTGCAATTCTGGAGGAACGGGCCGACGTTGAGCCGCGGCCGCCGATCGAATTCGAGCCGCTCGATGTGCGCGTCTTTGGCGACACGCGGATGCATTTCTACCGGTTCCGCGGCGATTGACTGCTGCATGAATCCTTAAATCGGGATCGATTCAAGGACAAAATCATGCAGCAATTCAAAGTGCTACAGAGACCTTGGCGCGTCCGATTGGACGCTCTGCGCTGTAGACCCGCGTGCGGCGACGATCGTGTGCGCGCAAGATGAACGGAGACGAGCGTGATGAGGAAGGATATCCTGTCTGAAATCGCGAAACCTTCCGCGAGGCGAAGCCCCTCGATTGCGCTCGCGCTCGGAGGCGGGGGCGCGCGAGGACTGGCGCATATCCACATCATCGAGGCCCTCGACGAGATGGGCATTCGGCCTGTCGCGATCGCTGGCTCGTCGATTGGCGCGATGATGGGCGCCGGCATGGCGGCCGGGATGCGCGGGGAGGAGATCCGGCACCATGTGCTGTCGACCGTCGGCCATCGCGGCGAAGTGCTTAACCGGCTGTGGCAGCTGCGGCCGGTCAGCCTTGCCGAGGCGGTGGCGAGCGGCTTCCATTTCGGCCAGTTCAACATCGAGCGGGTTCTGAAGGCCTTTCTGCCCGAGGCGATCCCGAGCCGCTTTTCCGATCTGGTGATCCCGCTGAAGGTCATGGCGACGGACTACTACGGCCAGACGGAACGCGTTTGTGAAAGCGGTGACCTGCACAAGGCGCTTGCCGCCTCCGCTGCCTTGCCGGCCTTGTTCAAGCCGGTGAAAATCGATGGCCGCGTCATGATTGACGGCGGCATCTACAATCCGATCCCGTTCGACCACCTGCGCGGCCTGGCCGACATCGTCGTCGCCATTGATGTGGTCGGCGGTCCGGACGGCGACGGGCGAACCATACCCAGCCGTCTCGACAGCCTGTTCGGCGCGAGCCAACTGATGATGCAATCCATCATCGCGATGAAGATGAAAAACGGCGCGCCCGACATACTGCTGCGCCCCGATGTCGGGCGCTTCCGTGTGCTCGATTTCTTGCGCGCCCACGAGGTGCTGGCCGCAACGGCGGGTACCAAGGAGCAATTCAAGCGTGCGCTTTCCGAGCGGATCGAGAGCTGGAAGGACTGAGGCGGTCCGCTTTCTGAAATTGCGTAATTCCGGACGGAAAACCGTCTACACACTTTTGCTGGAATTGCTTGTAAGCGGGCCCTCCGTCAGTCGGTCTGCGCCAGCGTCTCGTCCGTCTGCTGCCGATCCTCCGCCGGAAGGGTCGGCAGGATCCGCTCCTCAGTATCGGCGGAGTGGTTCACTTCACGCTTCGGCTTGACCAACGGCTCCGGCCGGACCGGCCGCGAGTGCAGCATGTCGCGGCCCGCGGTGATGCCCTCGGCTTCCTGCAGAACAAGCCGCGCTTCGTCGCGACGGCGGATATCGTCCATGATGGCGATCGCATCTTCGTTGCCGACGCCCAGCGCTTCCAACGTCTTGCGACCAAAGAGAAGTCCGGATTCGAAGGTTTCGCGCAGTTCGTAGTCAACGCCCAGTGCGCGCAGTTCCAGCGTGTGCAGCCGGTCGTAGGAGCGGGCGAAGATGCGGGCGTTGGGGTATTCGGCCTGGACGAGACTGATGATCCTATCCGTCGTTTCCTTCTTCTGCGTGCAGACTGCGACGAGCTTCGCGCGCTCTATGCCGGCCGCCCGCAGCACGTCCAGTCGGGTGCCATCGCCGAAATAGATACGAAAGCCGAAGGTTGCGGCCTGACGCACGCGCGCGGCGGAATGATCGATGATGGTCACGTCGCGGCCGCCGGCGAGCAGGATCTGCGCGGCGATCTGACCGAAGCGGGAGAAGCCGATCATCAGCACGTCGGCGCCGGCACCTTCGAAATCCTCCTCGATCTCGTCGGCCATTTCCTCCTGCTCGTGCATCAACCGCTTCGAGAGCATGGCTGCGACAGGTGTCAGCGCCATCGAGAGCGTCACGATGGCGACGAGCAGCGACGAGGTTCCTTGTGAAAAGACACTCGCCGCGGCCGCCGCGGTGAAGAGCACGAAGCCGAATTCGCCGCCCTGCGGCAGAAGAAGGCCGATACGCAACGCGTCGTTATGGCGCGAGCCGGTGATGCGGCAGAGCCAGTAGAGCACGAGGCTCTTCACCAGCATCAGCAGCGGCACTGCGACGATGATCAGCAGATAGTTTTCGACGATGACGTCTAGTTCCAGCGATAGGCCGACGGCCATGAAGAACAAGGCCTGAAGAATGCCGCGAAAGGGCTCGATATCGGCTTCGAGTTCATGGCGATAGGACGATTCCGCCAAAAGCACACCGGCGAGAAAGGCACCCATCGCCATGGAAAGACCGGCAAGCTGCATCAACGTCGCCGCGCCCATGACGACGAGAAGGGCTGCCGCGATCATGACATCGCGCGCTCCGGTGCGGGCGATCACCTGGAAGAGCGGATTGAGCAGATAGCGACCCGCGAAGAAGAGAACGGCGACGGCGCTGACCGCAATCGCGAAGTCCTGAAACGGCGTCGTCGCGTCTTCCGGTGCCTGCGCTGCCATCAACGGGATCAGGGCGAGCAGTGGAACGATCGCAAGATCCTGCAGCAGCAGGATGGAGAAGGCGCGTTGGCCGTAACGCGTATTGGTATCGTTGCTCTCGTCGAGGATCTGCATTGCAAAGGCCGTCGAAGAGAGGGCAAGCCCGAAGCCGGCAATGACGCTTCCCCTCCATTCGAGAAGGCCGGCGAATGCGATCAGGAAGGACAGAGCGAGACCGGTCAGGACAACCTGTGCAGCACCCAGCCCAAAGATATCGCGCCGCATTTGCCACAGGCGCGATGGCTTCAGTTCAAGGCCGATGACAAAGAGCAGAAACACGACTCCGAGTTCCGAAACGTGCAGGATCTCCTCGCCCTCGGTTATTCGTTGCGCGACCGGTCCGATGAGGATGCCGGCTGCCAGATAGCCGAGAATCGTGCCGAGCCCCAGGCGCTTGAAAATCGGTGCCGCAAGCACGGCGCCGCCGAGCAGCATTAGCGCCTGGGTATAGAGAAACGATGTCGTTTGCATGCTCGATTGCTCTCGCTGTCACGGCTGCGGCAGGCCCCGTACGCAGGGCCTTCTGCGGATATCATTTGGATGCTGGGACGGGAATCACGATGATGCCCTTGATGCATGGTTCAGTGCACAATAAATGGGGCAGGAATGAAAGGCCAAATCATGTCTGAGATGATCGATTCCGCTGCGTTGGAGAAGCAAGCCGCCGAGCTCGTCGAACTCGCCCGCCAGGCTGGGGCGGACGCCGCGGACGCGGTGGTGGTGCGCGGCCGCTCCCGTTCCGTTTCCGTCCGGCTCGGCAAGGTCGAAGCGACGGAAGCCTCCGAAAGCGATGACTTTTCGCTGCGGGTCTTCGTCGGGCGCCGGGTTGCAAGCGTCTCGGCCAATCCCGGGTTCGATCTGAAGGTGCTCGCAGAGCGCGCGGTCGCGATGGCCAAGGCCTCGCCGGAGGACCCATATGCGTCGCTGGCGGACTCCGATCGGCTTGCGACATCCTACCCGGATCTCGATCTGTTCGATGGCAGCACCGTATCGACCGAAGCGTTGACCGAAGCTGCGCTTGCCGCCGAGGAGGCGGCCCTTGCCGTGTCCGGCGTCACCAACTCAAGCGGTGCCGGTGCCTCGGCCGGCATGGGCGGGCTCGTTCTGGTCACCTCGCACGGCTTCTCGGGTTCCTACATGGCAACCCGCTTCGGCCGCTCCGTCAGCGCCATCGCCGGCGAGGGCACGAAGATGGAGCGCGATTACGATTTCGACAGTCGCCTCTACTTCGATGATTTGCGAACGGCCGACGACATTGGCCGCGTCGCCGGCGAACGGGCGGTTGCGCGCCTCAACCCGCGCCAGGTCCCGACCGCAAAGAACGTCACCGTCGTTTTCGACCCGCGCATTGCGCGTGGGTTCGTCGGTCATCTGGCCGGCGCGATCAACGGCGCATCGGTGGCACGCAAGACGAGCTTCCTGCGCGACATGATGGGCAAGCAGGTCATGAAGGCCGGCATCGAAGTGACCGATGATCCGCTGATCATCCGCGGCGCCTCGTCGCGTCCCTTCGATGGCGAGGGGGTGAGCGGCGCGAAATTGTCGATCGTCGAGGACGGTGTGCTGCAGCACTGGTTCCTGTCGACCTCGGCGGCCAAGGAACTGGGCCTTGAAACCAATGGACGCGGCGTCCGCGGCGGCCCCACGGTCAATCCCGCCTCGACCAATCTCGCCCTCGAACCCGGAACGATCTCGCGCGACGATCTGATAAAGGGCGTCGGAACGGGTTTCTATGTCACCGAACTGATCGGTCAGGGCGTGAACATGGTGACGGGGGAATATAGCCGCGGCGCTTCCGGTTTCTGGATCGAGAACGGCGAAATTACCTTCGCCGTGTCCGAGGTAACGATCGCTTCCAATCTCAAGCAGATGTTCATGGCCTTGACGCCTGCCGATGATATCGACAGGAAATTCGGCATTGCCGCGCCGACCCTTGCCATCGAAGGCATGACGCTCGCCGGAACCTGATCGCGAGCGGCTTGTTCCGCCAACATTGAGGCGCGCGGCCCCGTCCCGCGCGTATGGAGTTGAATGTCAGAAACAGCCCGACCGCTCGCGCCCGCCTGGAGCGAGGACCTTGAGCTGATCCTCACTGCGGCGATCGCCGCGGGCGACACGGCGCTCGGATATTTTCGCAAGACCTTTGACGTGCACTGGAAGAACGAGGGGCGCTCGCCGGTGAGCGAGGCGGACCTCGCCGCCAACGACATCCTCAAGGCAAGGTTGCTCGGTGCGCGGCCCGATTATGGCTGGCTTTCCGAGGAGACCGATGATGACGAGAGCCGCCTCTCCCGGGAGAGGGTCTTCGTGGTCGACCCCATTGATGGGACCCGCGCCTTCATCGGCGGCCGCGACCTTTGGTGTGTGAGCGTCGCCGTCGTCCAGCGCGGCCAGCCCGTTGCGGCCGTGCTCTATGCGCCGGCGCTCGGCGAGGTTTTTCAGGCAACCCGCGACGGCGAGGCGCGAAAGAACGGTGCCGCGATCGCTGTGCGCGTGCCCGAGCGTCAGCAGACGCTGAAGGTGGCGATGGCCGAGGACCTGGTCGGCAGGTTGGCTTCGCCCTATCGCGAAGAAATGGTGCGGATCCCGCATGTGCCGTCGCTTGCATACCGGCTGGCGATGATCGCGGATGGACGGATCGACGGAACGATCGTCAAAAAGAACTCGCACGACTGGGACCTCGCCGCTGCCGATCTCATCCTTGCACGGGCGGGCGGTGCGCTCTGCGGGCTCGACGGCCTGCCCTTGTCCTATAATCGCCCCATTGTCACGCACGGCATTCTTGGCGCAGCCTCGAGGCCGGTGCTTCCAGCCTTGCTGGCCGCCTCCCGCCCGTTGGAGCCCCATTGACCTTTGCAGGCGAATGCCGCAAATCAACACGCTTCAAGACAAAATGGAATTACGATGGCTCAAGACTCCGCGAAAAAGCAACGTTTGCACCTCGTCTTCGGCGGCGAGCTGACAACGCTTACCAACGTCCAGTTCCGCGATCTGGAAAAGCTCGATATCGTCGGCATCTTTCCCGACTACAACAGCGCTCATGCCGCCTGGAAGGCCAAGGCGCAGATGACGGTCGACAACGCCCATATGCGTTATTTCATCGTTCATATGCATCGTCTGCTCGATCCGGAAAATGATTGATGTCGGTGTCTTTGGAACGCTCCCGGCGTACCTGCGCCCAGGCTGTGCATGACATCTGTGTCCGGTTGCACACGGGCGAGGGCGCGAGTTCATGAGTAGCCTTCGTGCACGGCTTGCGCTTTCCAGCTATCGCTGGATCGGGACGGGGATCTATCCCTTGGTCTGGTCCTACCTCGCCATACGCGCAGCGAAAGGCAAGGAGGACCCGACGCGCCGACGCGAGCGCTACGGCTATGCGAGCGCGCCGCGCCCGCAAGGACCGCTTGTCTGGTTTCATGCCGCCAGCGTCGGGGAGACGGCAGCCGTCACACCGCTGATCAAGGAAATCCGCCGCCGCGGCATCGCCGTGGTGCTGACCACCGGTACGACGACGTCGGCCCGCGTAGCCGCTGAGCGACTGGGTTCTGCCGTCGTGCACCAATATGTGCCGCTTGATTTCAAGCCTGCAGTGAGCCGCTTTCTCGACTATTGGGAGCCGGATCTGGCGATCATTGCGGAATCGGAAATCTGGCCGATGACCATCGTCGAACTCGGCAGCCGGCACATTCCGCAGGTCCTGGTGAACGGCCGTCTTTCGGACCGGACCTTCGCGCGCTGGAAAAAACGGCCCTCGCTCGCCGAGGCGCTCTTCGAGAACCTGGCGCTCGTCATTGCGCAATCCGACGTGGATGCGGACCGCTTTCGCACGCTCGGCGCGCTTCCGGTCATGGTCTCCGGCAATCTCAAGGTCGACACCGACGCTCCGCCGCATGATCCGAAGGCGCTCAAGGAGTATCGGCAGCAGATCGGTGCGCGCAAGACCTGGGCGGCGATCTCCACCTTCGAGGGCGAGGAGAATGCCGCGGCGACGGTTCACCGCGCATTGAGGGACAGGACCGGTCTCCTGACGATCGTCGTCCCGCGCCATCCCGAGCGATGCGACGCGATCGAGGCAGCACTGGTCGCCAAGGGACTGAAGGTTGCACGCCGGACGCGCAACGATCCGCTAACGCCGGACGTCGATATTTTCCTCGGCGACACGATCGGCGAAATGGGCCTCTATCTACGCCTGACCGAGGTTGCCTTCGTCGGCCGCTCGCTCTTTGCCGAAGGCGGGCAGAATCCGCTGGAGCCGGCGATGCTCGGCTGTGCGGTTCTTTCGGGTGGCAATGTCCAGAATTTCCGCGAAACCTATCAGATGCTTGCCAAGAACGGCAGCGCCAAGATCGTTCGCGATGTCGAGATGCTGGCCAAGGGCGTCAACTATCTGCTCGGCAACGACGACATGCGTCGCTCGATGATCGACGCCGGTCTCGAAAGCGTGCAACAGATGCGTGGCGCGCTGACGGCGACGATCAAGGGTCTCGAGCCCTATATCAACCCGCTGGTCGTGAAGGCACGGCTGGAGCCGCGCGTCGAAGGCTGAAGCGTCAATTTGCGGATCGCATCATGGTTGCATCGAAAACCATCGTCGGCATCTTGTTCGACAAGGACGGGACGCTTCTCGACTACGTGAAGAGCTGGGTGCCGGTGAACTACGAATTGGCGCGCATCGCGGCAAAGGGCGATGAGGAACTCGCAAGGGTGCTGCTTCAGGCGGGCGGAATGGATCCGGACAGCGGGTACGTTGCGCCCGACAGTCTGCTCGCCGCCGGTAATACGGTGGAAATCGCCACAGGCATGGTTGGCGCCGGCGCGCCCTTCACCGTCGAGGAGTTGACGACGCTCTTCGACAGCCTTTTTGCGCAGTCCGCGGACTATGCCGTTCCGGTGACCGATCTCGGCGCCTTCTTTGCCGGCCTTCACGCGAAAGGCTATCGCCTCGGTGTCGCCTCGAGCGACAACGAACGGTCGATCCGGGAAACCGCCAGGCGCTTCGGTTTCGATGGTTACCTGCACTATATTGCCGGCTATGACAGCGGCCATGGGGTCAAGCCGGAGCCGGGCATGGTGTTGGGTTTCTGCGCTGCGACCGGGCTTAAGCCGCATCAGGTGGCGGTGGTCGGCGACAACAATCACGACATGCACATGGGGCGCAGCGCCGGCGTTGGCCTGACGGTCGCAGTGCTGACCGGCACAGGGTCGCGCCAATCTCTTGCCGCGGCCTCGGACCATTGCCTGGCCGACATCACGGAACTGGAGGCGGTGCTGTAGGTCTACAGCGCCGCGCGCCTTGTTAAATGCGCAAAGGACGCTGTAGCACTTTGAATTGCTGCATGTTTTTATCCTTAAATCGGCTACGATTTAAGGAAACCTGCAGCAGGCACCGACCGGCTTGCCTTTTTTCCCATTCTGACGTTTTTTGTCCATCGCGTCTTTCAGACGCGCGGCGCTGTAGAGCGTCGCGTTCCTGGCCGGTTTGGGGGCAGGGCAGGTCGTGGAGGCAGATTAGGCAGCATGGTTTCTGAAGCGCCACCGTTCTGGTGGACCAAGGCCGATTGGCGCGCCTACGCGCTTTGGCCGGTTTCCTGGGTTTATGGCCGCATCGCCGGAATGCGCATGGATAGAGCCCGCCGCGCCTCGGCGCCGGTGCCACTCATCTGCGTCGGCAACTTCACAGTCGGAGGAGCTGGAAAGACGCCGACCGCTATTGCGCTTGCCCGAGCCGCCAAGGCGAAGGGGTTGAAGCCCGGCTTTTTGAGTCGCGGTTATGGCGGCTCGCTGGACGTCACAACTGTTGTCGATCCGCATCACCATCGTGCCCGCGACGTCGGCGACGAGCCGCTGCTGCTCGCCCGCGAAGCCTTGACCGTCGTCTGCCGACGCCGCGTCGAGGGCGCGCGCAAGCTCGCTGCCGAGGGCGCCGACATCATCATCATGGACGACGGCTTCCAGAGCGCGCGGCTCGCATTCGACTTCGCCTTGCTTGTGGTCGATTCCGGGCGAGGCATCGGCAATGGACATCTGGTTCCCTCAGGGCCGGTTCGCGCGCCAATCGGCGACCAGCTTCGCCACGCAACAGCGCTCCTCAAGATCGGCAGCGGATCGGCGGCCGATCCCCTGGTCCGCCGGGCCGCTCGGGCGGGCAAGCCCGTCTACGCGGCTGAAACCATCCGGGTCGACGAGGGTCAGCTCGCAGGCGTCAAGGTTCTTGCCTGGGCCGGTATCGCCGATCCGGAGAAGTTCTTCCGGACCGTGCGCGAGACGGGCGCGATGATCGAGGAGACGCGGAGCTTTCCCGATCATCACCACTTCTCCGACGATGAAATTGCCGACCTGCTCGATCGCGCCGCGACCCAGGGCTATACGCTGGTCACCACGTCGAAGGACTTGGTGCGTCTCGAACCTGGCCATGGCCGGGCGGGAGAACTGGCGGCCAAGAGCAAGGTGATCGAAATCGATGTGCGCTTCGACGACCCGTCGGTGCCCGGCAAAGTCATCGACCGCACGCTTGCCGCCGCGCGAGCGCGCAAGCTGCGGGAGGCCAAGTCAATCACTCCGTGACGGGGGGGCTTTACTCACAGCGCCACCCGTCTTGTCGGACGCGCAAAGGGCCCCCGTAGCACACTTTGAAATGCTGCGTGTTTTAACCCTCAAATCGGCCACGATTTAAGGAAGCATCCAGTAATCAGCGTCGCTGATTGGGAAGCGCACCGGCGCGTTTTTCCGCCTCGAGCGAGGCAGCCGCGTCGACATAGGGCTCCTGCCGGGCAACGCTCCAGTAGCGCAATTCGTCCACGGGGATCGCTTTGCCCGTCATGGCACAGACGACGTGTGATCCGGCAAGCACGATCTGGAAGTCGCCGTCGAGATAGCGGATCTTCGCCTCGCGCGAGGGACTTCCTTCAAATCGGTTCATCATTGCCAGTGTCTGCCTTCTCAATTCGATTGCTTCTTGGTCTAACCCAGTGCCCAGTAAAACTCCAGTGCCGGCAAGACACTACAGCGCCGCGCGTCTCACAAGACGCGCAAAAGGCGCTGTAGCACTTTGAATTGCTGCATCGTCTTTATCCTTAAATCGGCGACGATTTAAGGAAGCGTGCAGTAGTGCTATTCCGCCGAGCGACCGCTCGTTAGCTGCGGCCGAAGAGACGCTCGATGTCCGAGAGCTTCAGCTCGATATAGGTTGGCCGGCCATGATTGCACTGGCCGGAGCCAGGTGTCGCCTCCATCTGGCGAAGCAGTGCGTTCATCTCCTCCGTCCGCATCCGGCGGCCTGAGCGAACCGAGCCGTGGCAGGCCATCGTCGCAGCGAGATATTCGAGCCGCCCCGCAAGGCCGTTCGCTGTATCCCATTCCGCAAGCTCGTCGGCGAGCTGCCGCACAAGGCCGACCGCATCCATTTCGCCCAGCATCGCCGGCGTCTCGCGTACTGCGATCGCCCCCGGGCCGAAGCGTTCGATCGCGAGGCCGAGACGGGAGAATTCCTCCGCATGCGCCATCAGCCGATCGCAGTCGTCCTCGGGGAGGTCGACGATCTCCGGGATGAGCAGGGTTTGCGCAGGCACCGGGCGCGAATGCAGCGCCGTCCGCATCGTCTCGAAGACGAGCCGCTCGTGCGCGGCGTGCTGATCGACGATGACGAGGCCATCATCCGTCTGCGCGACGATATAGTTCTCATGGAGCTGCGCACGCGCGGCGCCGAGCGGAAAGGATGGCGGGGTTACGTCAGAAACGCGTGTTTCTTCGGCCGGACCGGTGGAACGCGCCGATGGCTGCGAGAATTCCACAAAGGCTCGCTGCGGGGCCTCTGCGAAGCCGTTCGCAGTTTCGCCGAAATGTATCGGCCGGTAGGGCGAGGCTTCAGGAGTCCAGGGTTGCGGCGGCCTCTGCATCTCCGGCCGGAAGGCACGCATCATCCCGCTTGCGCCGGTGGTCGCAGCACGGTCTCCGCCGCGCGCGAGCGCCTCGCGGATCGCGCCGATAAGCAACCCTCGGATCAAGCCCGGATCGCGAAACCGGACGTCCGACTTCGCCGGATGGACATTGACATCGACGAGCGCCGGATCGAGTTCGATCGACAGGACGGCAACCGGGTAGCGTCCTTGGGGGATGGTTTCGGCATAGGCGACGCGGATTGCAGACAGGATGAGCTTGTCCTGCACCGGTCGGCCGTTGACGAAGACGTATTGCTGAAGCGAGTTGCCGCGGTTGAAGGTCGGCACGCCGGCAAAGCCCGTAAGCCGGGCATCCTCCCGTTCGGCGTCGATCTCGATCGCATTGTCGCGGAAATCCTTGCCGAGCACCTGCGCCATCCGCGCCAGCCGGTCCTCACCGGTGGCTGGGAACTCCAGGGTGGTGCGATCGGAGCCGGAAAGTACGAAGCGCACCTTCGGGAAGGCGATCGCCATGCGGCGGACGACCTCGGAAATCGCGGCAGCCTCGGCCTTTTCCGATTTCATGAATTTGAGCCGCGCGGGGGTCGCGAAGAAAAGATCGCGCACCTCGACGACGGTCCCGACATTGGCCGGTGACGGGCGCATGGCTTCGGTCTTCCCGCCTGCGATTGCGATCGCCGCGCCCTCGTTGGCGCCGGCCGTTCGCGTCGTGATCGACAGGCGCGCGACCGATCCGATCGAGGGCAGGGCCTCGCCGCGAAAGCCGAGGGTCCGGATGTCCGTGAGGCTATCGCTGATCTTGGAGGTGCAATGGCGCTGAACGGCCAGGGCGAGATCGGCGGGCGACATGCCGCCGCCGTTGTCGGTCACCCTGAGCAGCGTCTTGCCGCCGCCGGCCGTCGCGATCTCGATCCTGGTCGCGCCCGCGTCGAGCGCATTCTCGATCAATTCCTTGGCCGCGCTGGCAGGCCGCTCGATGACCTCACCGGCCGCAATCTGGTTGATGAGCGTTTCTGAAAGTTGCTTGATGATCATGGCTCATTTTCCCGGATTCGGCGCGCGAGGGAAAGGGGTGTTTGCGATTGGTCCGCCGCGGTAAGAGCGGCCATGGGGAGATAAGTCTCGGGAAAAATGAGACCATGATTTAATCCCCCTTTAACGTTCTGCTGCGATTTTCCACAACAACCTGAATGAGCAGGGGTTTTGTCTTTGGAGCTCCGCGGCGTTGCTGGACGCCGCCCCGCATTCCGCCCGAAGAGACGCCTTCGGAGGCCAGCCAGCATGTCCCGGAATGAAACCGCCGCGCCGGCGCCGCGGGTCTTTTCAGACGCGCAAGGGCCGCTGTGAAACTTTTAGATTGCTGCATCATGCAGACGGCGAAATGAGGACAGCGCAATGAGCGATGTGGCGTCGGGCGGCGCAGACATCAACAGGATCATTCTCGAGTCGAGCTGCGATGCGCTTGGCCTCGCTCTGCTTGTCTGCGGTCGAGACGATACGATCCTGTTCGCCAGCCCCTCGATCCTGCAGTTCTTTCCGGTACCAGCCCGCCTGTTGACGGCCGGCACTCGCCTCCGCGACTTTCTCGGCGCAGTCTACGATACCGGTGTGCGTCCAGGGACATTGCCTGAGAACAGCCGCAGGCGAGCGAACAGGGAAGACTGGATCGCCGAGCACATGGCGCTTCATTGGCGCGAGCGCTACGAGAGTGTCGAGCGGGCCGGTCGCACGCGCTGGGTCTCATTGCGCAAGCGCCGGCTGTCGAGTGGTATCGGCATATTGTCCGTCATCGATGTTTCCGAACAGAAGAAACGCGACGAACAGCTTCAGACCGACCTCGAACGCGTGGAACTGACGGAAGAAATCCTCGACGCGCAGCCCAATCCAATCTGCGTCAAAGACCGAAACCTCAACTACATCGCCGTCAACAAGGCGTTCTGCACGATCCATGAGCTTTCCCAGGACGCGGTCCTCGGGCGCTCCGCATGGGATCTCGTCGATGCCGAGCTGGCGGAGCGGTTCGAACAGTCGGACCGGTCGGTGCTCGAAACCGGCAAGCCGCACTCGGAAGCCGAACACATCGTTCGCGCCGACGGCAGTGATCTTTGGGTCGTGACGCGCAAATATCGCATCGGCATGCCCGGCCGTCATTTTGTCGTGACCTGCATGAACGACGTCACCGATATCGCGGCCTGGTATCACGGTACGGGCGACAACACGGGCAGCAGCGGCCTCCAGATTCTGGACTACAGCATATTTGCGCCGGCACAGAATTTCTACGATCCGTTCCGGGCGTTGAATGTACAGCAGCTGGTCGAGGCAGGTTCGATGATCGAGAACCTGCCCGCGCGCGGACTGCGCGTGCTGCTTGCGACGGACGACCGAGGCGCGGAGGAACGGCTCGTGGCGCGCCTGCGCGGTTCCGGTCTCGACGCCTGCGCCGTGCGCAACGGCAACGAGCTCGAGGCTTTCGCGCTGGCCGCCGACCGTTCCGGGGTAAAGCTCGACATCCTCGTGCTCGATGGCGCGTTCCCGGACGTCGAGCGTGTCCTTGCGGGCTGGCATGCAAGCCCCATCCTTAAGGTTTCCGCCGACATCGATGCCGGCAACCTGCTTGCGGAGATCTTTCGCGTTTGCGCCGAGCGCCCGCAGCCGCGGTCGTCGGTTCCGCAAGCGGACTGGGGGATCTCCTTCGAAGGCGACGCTGCGACCGGGACGCATGCGCCGGATATCGAAGTGTTGGTCGCCGAGGACAATCAGATCAATCAGTTCGTCTTCGCCCAGATACTGGAGGGGCTCGGGGTCTCCCATCGGATCGCCGCGAATGGCAGGGAGGCAGTGGAACTCTGGCATGACCTTCAGCCGGCATTGGTTCTCATGGACATATCGATGCCGGTGATGAACGGGTTCGACGCCACGGTCGCCATCCGCGACGCCGAAAAGGGGACAGGGCGGCGGACTCCGATCATCGCGGTGACCGCGCAGGCGCTCGACATCGACCTTAAGCAATGCGAAGCGTCGGGGATGGATGACCACATCATGAAACCGGTAAGCCCGGACATGATCGAGGCAGTGCTCAGAAAATACATGCCGGCGGGAAACATGCGGGCCGCTGGCTAGGGCTTCGATCTTGTCAATTCGCTAGAATTGGGGAGGCTGGCGAAAGATTTGACAGTGCGCCGATATAGGATTGTTAACCCCCGATTGTCATCGTCTGCGTCGAACTGCCAGAAAGTGTAGAGCCTCGCAGCAATGTATGCGCTTCGTCCAGCCGCCCAGCCCCTTCGTCCCCCGATGCGAGAGATCCGTCTCCGCGGGCGAGAACCGCGGCATCTTTGCGCGTCTGATAAGGCGCGCGGCGCTGTAGTCTGCAGCGGGAGCTTGCGGCCATGATGTGGAGGCAGGTCGCGGGGCATGAGATCATTGACGTGCCGCACTCGATGGCGCTTCTTGATGAACTCACCGGCCTCGGCAATGGCCGGCATTTGCGCCAGACGGTTTGTGAACTTGCCGCGGAACGCGCGAGCGACCCGGCACCCTTCACCATCGGCCTTGCCAATCTCGATGGCTTCAAGCCGATCAACGATCTGTTCGGGCCGGAGGCCGGCGATCAGATCCTCTGCCAGGTCGCGCACCGTCTCAAAGCTTGCGTCCCGGAAGGTGCGACCGTGACACGCACCACGGACGACGAGTTCGCCTTCGTGCTACCGCTGATCTTCGAGCGTAAGGCCGCGGAAAAACTGGGCCGGGTGCTGAAAGAGGTGCTATCGGCTCCCTTCGATCTTGGCGACCGCAACGTGCGCCTGTCTGCGTCCTTCGGTTTCGCGGTCTACCCTTTTGCGGGCAACAGCTTTGAAGACCTGCTGAAGAGCGCCGACACCGCACTCTATCGGTCGAAGCGGCGCGGGCGTGGCCAGATCACGGTGTACTCGCAGGAGATCGCCCAGGAAATGAAACGCGCGACGCAGATTGAACAGGCGCTGCGCAACGCGATCATCGCCGACCAGGTCGATGTGCATTTCCAGCCCATCGTCGATCTTCGCAGCGACTCCGTCGTCGGCTTCGAAGCACTGGCAAGATGGTGCGACGCGGATCTCGGCTATGTGTCGCCCTCGATTTTCGTGCCGCTTGCCGAAGAGCGCGGTTTCATCGAGGCGTTGGCGGAAACGTTGTTGCGCAAGGCGGCCCAGGCAGCCCTGTCCTGGCCGAAGGAACTCTTCCTTTCCTTCAACCTGTCCTCGGCACAGTTGATGGACCCGGCGACCAGCTCGCGTCTGTTGTCGATCATCCATCAGGTCGGGTTCGACCCCCGCCGACTGGAACTCGAGATTACCGAGACAGCAGTAATGGCGGACGCCGATGTGGCGCAGAAGATCGTTTCCGAATTGCGGGCGGCCGGCGTGCGCGTGTCGCTCGACGATTTCGGGACGGGGCAATCGAGCCTCGGTCGCTTGCGCGATTTTTCCTTCGACAAGGTGAAGATCGATCGCGCCTTCGTTTCCCGCATCTCCGCCGATCGTGCATCGGAGCATATCATCAAGGCCATCGTTTCGATGTGCGAGGGGCTGGAGCTTGAAGTCGTCGCCGAAGGCATCGAGGATTTCGCCGAAGCGCTGAAGTTGAAAGCGCTCGGCTGCGGCATGGGGCAGGGCTATTTCTACGGCAAACCGGCGGACGCCGTGGCGACGATGCGCTATCTTTCGGATCGCTATCGCGACGTCGCGGCATCCCGCTGACGGTTGCTTTCATCAGCTCCGCCCGCGTCGGAGCGGTCACGCAATCCCTCGTCCAAAAGCCAATCCCTGATGCGTCGTGCCTGGCTGTTGAGTTCGCGCGACCGCGGCCAGACGACGTAGAATGCGTGTCCGGTCTTCAGGACGTGCCCGCCCACCGGAACAAGCGCACCGGAGCGGACCTGCCGCTCGATCAAGTGCTCCCAGCCGAGTGCGATTCCTTCGCCGGCAAGCACTGCCTGGATCACCAGCACGTAGTCGTTGATCGACAGCCGTCGTCCCTGGGCCGGATAGGAAAGTCCCGCACTCGCGAACCACTCTGTCCAATCACAGGCCCGCCGGACGGGTTCCTCGAGATGGATGAGATTGTGTCGCAACAAGTCGGCCGGCGTCTCCGGCAGGCCGTGCGCTTCGATATAGGCGGGCGTCGCGACGGCATTGACCACTTCCTCGGCCAGAAGGGCGGCATGATAGCGCGGCCAGTGAACAGGATCACCGCCACGGATGCCCAAGGGGATCGGCTCTTCGTCGAGGTCGAGATCGCGCACGCTGGTCTGGATGCGAAGATCGATTTCCGGCAAGTCTTCGCGTAGCCGGTTCAGCCGTGGAAGCATCCACATCGAGGCGAAAGCGGTGGAAGCTGCGAGGGTAACATTCGTCTCGCGGCCCTTCGAGCGGATATCTTCGGCTGATTTCTGGATCCGCGACAGGCCGACCGAGACGTCCGCATGGAATTTCTCGCCGGCTTCGGTCAATTCGACCGCCCGGTGCACGCGGTGAAACAGCGGTACGCCAAGTTGGTTCTCGAGACCTCGGATGGCGTAGGATACGGCGGCTTGCGTCATCCCGAGTTCGTTGGCGGCACGGGTGAAATTCTGATGGCGGCCGGCCGCCTCGAAAACGATGAGGCTGGCGGCGGACGGAAGGAGGCGGCGCAGGTTTTCCATAAATGCAGCTTATAGCATGCGTCGAATTTTTCCACCGTTACAACGGTCTTGATCGTCACTAGCATCATGACAAATGATGGGAGGCTTGCAATGGAATCGACGTCGGGAGCAACAGTTGAGACACCTCGGAGAACACGAGGTGCGAGAGCACAGCGACGGGAAGGGGGCAACAATCTCGGCGTCCCCTATATCGTCCGCAACATACCGACCTACGATATTCTCGGCGAGGAAAGCCTGCAGCGCGTCGAGCGGACCGCGGATCGCATCCTCGCCGAAGTCGGCATCGAGTTTCGCGATGATCCTGTGGTACTCGACCATTGGAAGCGCGCCGGCGCGAAAGTCGATGGCGTCCGCGTGACCTTCGAGCCCGGCATGCTGAAGGAGATCGTCCGTTCCGCACCGTCGCAGTTCACCCAGCATGCCCGCAATCCCGCCCGCAGCGTCGAGATCGGCGGCCGCAACGTCGTCTTTTCCCCGGCCTATGGTTCACCCTTCGTCATGGACCTCGACAAGGGCCGACGCTACGGCACGATCGAGGATTTCCGCAATCTGATCAAGCTCGCCCAGTCGAGCCCGTGGCTACACCATTCGGGCGGAACGATCTGCGAGCCGGTCGACGTGCCGGTCAACAAGCGCCACCTCGATATGGTCTATAGCCACATCAAATATTCCGACCGTGCCTTCATGGGCTCGATCACGGCCGAGGAGCGCGCCGAGGATTCGATCGAGATGGCGCGCATTCTCTTCGGTGCCGATTTCGTCGACAAAAATTGCGTTATCCTCGGCAACGTCAACGTCAATTCGCCGCTCGTCTGGGACGGGACGATGACGAAATCGTTGCGCGCCTATGCGCGCGCCAATCAGGCGGCAGTCATCGTGCCCTTCATCCTGGGCGGGGCCATGGGGCCCGTGACCAATGCCGGCGCCATCGCCCAGTCCTATGCCGAAACGCTCGCCGGTTGTGCGCTGACGCAACTTGAACGAAAAGGGGCGCCGGTGATCTTCGGCAACTTCCTTTCGTCGATGTCGCTTCGCTCCGGCTCGCCCACCTTCGGCACGCCGGAGCCGGCGATCGGCAGCATGGTCGTCGGTCAGCTTGCCCGCCGGCTGGGCTTGCCGCTGCGTTGCGCCGGCAACTTCTCCAATTCGAAGAGGCCGGATGCGCAGGCGATGCAGGAGGGCGTCATGTCGATGCTGTCCGCAGTCCACTGCGGTGCCAATTTCATCCTGCATTCCGCCGGTTTCGTCGATGGCCTGCTCGCCATGTCCTACGAGAAGTTCGTGATGGATACCGATTTCTGCGGGGCACTCCATTCCTATCTCGCCGGCGTCGTCGTCGATGACAATGCGCTTGCCATGGACGCCTTCCTGGAGGTCGGGCCGGGCAGCCACTTTCTGGGCTGTGACCACACCATGCGCAACTATCAAACCGCGTTCTGGGACTCGGCACTTTCCGACAACGAGCCGTTCGAGAAGTGGGTCGAGCAGGGCGAGACGGACATGGCGACGCGCGCCAACCGGCACTGGAAAAAGACGCTTGCCGAATACGAAGCGCCGTCTCTGGATATAGCAATCGACGAGGCTCTGGCGGACTATGTCGCCAGCCGGAAAAACAGCATGCCCGACGCCTGGTACTGACCGGCTTGAAAGCCTCAAGGACCGTTGAATGACCCTCTCGAAGGACCCGCTGGTCCAGCCTTATCGTCTAAAGCACTTGACCCTCAAGAACCGGATCATGTCGACGGCCCATGAGCCGGCCTATTCCGAAGACGGCATGCCGAAGGACCGCTATCGGCTCTACCATCTGGAAAAGGCCAAGGGCGGAATAGCGCTGACGATGACGGCCGGATCGGCGATCGTTTCCGAGGACTCTCCGCCGGCTTTCGGAAATCTCCATGCTTATGCCGATGAAATCGTGCCCTGGCTCAAGAAGATCGCCGACGACTGTCACGAGTACGGCACTGCGGTCATGATCCAGTTGACCCATCTCGGTCGCCGCACAAGCTGGAACAAGGGTGACTGGCTGCCGGTGCTGAGCGCCTCTCCCGTCCGGGAACCGGCGCACCGGTCGTTTCCGAAGGAAATCGAGGAGTGGGATATCGAGCGGATCGTGAGCGACTATGCAGCGGCGGCCAGTCGCGTGCAGGCCGCCGGTCTCGACGGTATCGAAATCGAGGCCTATGGCCACCTGATCGATAGCTTCTGGTCGCCAGCCACCAATCATCGTAACGACGAATATGGCGGCTCGCTCGACAATCGCCTGCGCTTCATGAATCTGGTTGTTGACGCCGTGCGCAAGGCGGTTGGTCCGGATTTCATCGTCGGCACGCGCATGGTCGCGGACGAAGACTGGGACAAGGGCCTGTCAAAGGAGGACGGTGTGGAGATCGCGAGGCGACTCGCCGCTTCCGGCAAGATCGACTTCCTGAACATCATTCGCGGCCATCTCGAGCACGACGCCCCGCTCACCAAGGTGATCCCGATCCAGGGCATGGCTGCCTCGCCGCATCTCGATTTTGCCGGAGAGGTTCGCGCAGCGACGCAATTTCCGGTGTTCCATGCCGCCCGCATCGCCGATGTGGCGACGGCGCGGCATGCGATCGCCGAGGGCAAGCTCGACATGGTCGGCATGACGCGCGCTCACATCGCCGACCCGTATATCGTCAGGAAGATCGAAGAAGGGCGCGAGGCCGAGATCCGTCCCTGCGTCGGCGCGACATACTGTCTCGACCGCATCTATGAAGGCGGAGGCGCGCTTTGTATCCACAACGCGGCCACCGGACGCGAGGCGATCGTGCCGCACGTCATCTCGAAAAGCGACGGCGCCCGCCGGCGTGCGGTTGTCGTCGGGGCGGGACCCGCCGGCCTCGAGGCGGCGCGCGTGCTCGCCGAGCGTGGTCATTCGGTCCAGCTTCTGGAGGCAACCAGCGAAGCCGGCGGCCAGATCCTGCTTGCGGCGCGAAACCCGCGTCGCAAGGAAATGATCGGCATTGTCGACTGGCGGCTTTCCGAACTTGGGCGGCTCGGCGTTCCGATCCATTACAACGTCTTCGCCGGCGTGGAGGACGTGCTGGCGCGCGAGCCGGATCTCGTTGTCGTTGCCACCGGCGGCATCGCCCAGAATCCCGCGCTTGAGACAGGCGGCGACCTCGTCGTTTCGAGCTGGGATATCATCGCGGGTGCGGTGAAGCCCGAGGGACCGGTTCTGCTCTATGACGACAACGGCGCGCACAGCGGCATGACTGCTGCCGAACTGATAGCCAGGGCGGGCATCGAACTCGAAATCGTTTCGCCAGAGCGCATGTTCGCGCCCGAGATCGGCGGGATGAACCATGTTCCCTATGCGAAGATCTTCGCCGAGAAGAATGTGCGGGTAACGATCAACACGCGGCTGAAATCGGTAAGACGCGACGGCAATTCGCTGGTTGCGACCTTGTTTTCGGATTTTTCGAAGACCGCTTCGATCGAGCGTCGGGTGGCGCAGGTGGTGGTCGAGCATGGCACTGTGCCGATGGCCGACCTCTATCTCGATCTCAAGCCACTGTCCCGCAACCTTGGCGCAGTCGACTACAAGGCTCTTATCCGTCGCGAAGACCCGATTGCCGTGCGCAATCCCGAGGGGACGTTCGACCTCTTTCGGATCGGCGACGCGGTGGCGAGCCGCAATATCCATGCGGGCATCTACGATGCATTGAGATACGGCGTTCTGTTCTGAGGCCATAAAAAAGCGGCGCATCGCGCCGCTTTTCAGGCTGAGAGCGAGATGTCCCGCTCCGTGTTCAGTTTACTGCTGAGGTGACGGCTGCGTCGGTGTTGCCGGCGTTGTACCGGTCGACGAGGTCGTCGATGTGTCTACCGGCTGCGCTGCATTGCGCTCCGCCATCATCTGCGATTTCGTCTTGAACTCCGGCGCTGCCTTCAGCGTGTCGGCCGTTTCGGTCGTGGTCAGCTTCAGCGCTGCTGTATCGGCCTGCTCGGAAATCTCGATCCGGTCGAACGGGACAGCAACGTTCTTCTCGCCAATTCCGAGGAAGCCGCCAACACCGATCACGGCTGCTTCGACACCACCGTCCTTCTTGATGATCAGATCGTTAATCTCGCCGATGCTTTCATCGGCGGCATTGTAAACCGATTGGCCTACATAAGTACTGGTAGCGATCTGATCGTCGGCCTGCTCGGTCAGATAGTCCGATTTAGCGGCCGCAGTATCCGCAGGTTTTTCAGCGGGTGGAGGAGTCTGAGCCTGGTCGGCCGGAGGCTCCGTGGCAGGCGGGGTCGTGCCACCGGGCTGCGTCTGCGTGGGTGCTGCCGGATCGGCCGGAGGCGGGGTGGTTGTCTGCTGCGCGAAACTTGTCGGGGCGAAGGTAACGCCCACGAGAAGCGCGCCAGCCGCAACGGAAGATACAAGTTTCTTTGTCATATCAGACTGCCTTTCGTTGACGTTGTCGATCACCCCCGCGGCGTTGGCGGGCGGCATGCCCCGCCGCGCTGGTGATACTCAAGCAACGTCCGGCAGCGAAATCAGTTCCGTAAAAAATGCAAACGTCCGTACAAGGCAATGACGACGATTCTACCTTGGGACACTTTGTCTTGGCAGCATCGATCGGCCGGTCACTGTATTTCGCAAAGTCGGCTAATAAAGTTGTTTCTTTGTTTAGGTGTAGCTAAATCTAGACTGGCTGGCATGTGTTCTCCGGCCATCCTTGGGGAATACTTGAGATAGCGACGAAAGTCATTTTATAGATCCCGGATAGAGATTGATCCCGGGATCTTGAAGTTCTGCCGGTAAATGGGTTGCGGTGGTAGCGTCTGATGACGTCTCGGATCACGATGATTTTAATAAGCCGGAGCGGGATGCGGACGGAAAACCGCACGCATCTTTCCTCATCGCGCACGGAGTAATTCCAGGAAAAGTTTGTAACGGTTTTCCGTCCGGATTGCGTAGTTTCAAAGAGTTAGATCATTTCACTGTTTCAATGGAACAATGAAATGATCTAATGGCTCTCGCGTTGCACGTCGCTGCCGCTCTTGCCGACGAGGAAGTCGAGGTCGGCGCCCTTGTCGGCCTGCAGCACGGTCTCGTGATAAAGCTTGTAGTAGCCGCGTTGCCATTTCTGCTCCGGCGGCAGCCAGGCGGCCATGCGCGCCGCGAACTCCTCCTCGCTGATCAGAAGGTTCAACTCGCCCTTCATGGCATCGAGGCGGATGCGGTCGCCGGTCTTCACGATCGCAAGCGGACCGCCCGCATTTGCCTCCGGGCTCACGTGCAGGACCACGGTGCCGAAGGCGGTGCCCGACATGCGCGCATCCGAAACGCGCACCATGTCGCGAACGCCCTTTTCGACCAGCCGGCGCGGGATCGGCATGTTGCCGACTTCCGCCATGCCGGGATAACCCTTCGGGCCGCAGCCCTTGAGCACGAGAATCGTATCCTCGGTTACCGGCAGGTCCGGATCGTCGATCTTGGCCTTGAGGTCTTCGATTGTCTCGAAGACGTAGGCCGGGCCCTCGTGCGCGAGCAGGTGCTCGCTCGCTGCCGACGGCTTTATGACCGCCCCGTTCGGGGCGAGATTGCCCTTCAGCACGCGAATGCCGGCGGCGGCGCGCAGCGGGTTATCGAGCGGGCGGATGACGTCGTCATTGTAGACCTCGGCACCTTCCCAATATTTGCTGATCGGCACGCCAAAAACCGTCGGCGCGTCTGCATGGAGCAGATGTCGGATACGGTTCATCACCGCCGGGAGCCCGCCCGCATAGGCGAGGTCCTCGATGAGATACTTGCCCGATGGCATGCAGTTGACGATGCAGGGGACCTGGCCGCCGACGCGATCGAAGTCGTCGAGACAGAGGTCGACCCCGGCGCGTCCGGCAATCGCGAGCATGTGCACGACGGCGTTCGTCGATCCGCCGACGGCGGCGTTTGCGATAATGCCGTTCTCGAAGTTCTTCTTCGTCAGGATTTTCGACAGCCGAAGGTCCTCGTGCACCATCTCGACGATCCGCTTGCCGGTCATGTGTGCGAGCGCCATGCGGCGCGCGTCTACAGCAGGAAGGGCCGCGTTGGTGGGGAGCGAAAGGCCCATCGCTTCCACCACCGAGGCCATCGTCGTTGCAGTGCCCATCGTCATGCAGACGCCGGGCGAACGCGACATTCCGCTTTCGGCAGCCATGAATTCCTGCAGGCTCATTTCGCCGGCCCGCACGGCTTCTGAAAATTTCCATACATCCGTGCCCGAGCCGATGTCCTTCCCCTTCCACTTGCCGTTCAGCATCGGCCCGGAGGAAACGACGATCGTCGGCAGGTCGACGGAGGCGGCGCCCATCAACTGGCCCGGGGTTGTCTTGTCGCAGCCGCCGAGCAGCACCACGCCGTCGATCCCATGAGCGCGGATCGCCTCTTCGACGTCCATCGCCAGAAGGTTGCGGAAAAGCATGGCGGTCGGGCGCATCTGCGTCTCGCCAAGCGAGGAAACAGGGAACTCGACCGGAAAACCGCCGGCCTCCCAGACGCCGCGTTTGACGCCTTCGGCCAAAACGCGCAGATGGCTGTTGCAGGGGGTGAGCTCGGACCAGGTGTTGCAGATGCCGATGATCGGGCGCCCGTCGAAAGCGTGATCCGGGAACCCCTGGTTTTTCATCCAGGACCGATGGATGAAGCCGTCCTTGTGCGTTCCGCCATACCAGTGGCGGCTTCTCAGTTCCTTTTTCTTTTCGCTCATCCGAGCCTCCTTCCATGGCGATTCATCGCATGGCTATTTGTATTACTTTTTGGCGGCCCGAATACCAGCACTTGTTATGAGGTCAGAGCAGAAACGCCGGCTCGAAACGGCCCTTGACCTCGATGCCGAGGTCGAAGGTCTTTCCGGCATCGGGATCGGCCGCCCGCGCGGCCTCCTCCAACCCCTGCGAGGCCGAGGTTATGAGCAGCCGGTCAGCCTTCGCTCCGATGAAGGCGGGGCAGCTCGGTTGCGTCGCGGGAACGGCATAGCGGGCGATCTTTTGACCGTCCGGCTTGTAGACGTCCACGGAACTCGCGCCCCAGCGGGCGTTCCAGATCAGCCCGTCGGCATCGCAGACTGCGCCGTCGAGGCCGCCGGGCGAAATGCTCTCGTCGGAAAGAACAACGGCGTCGCCGGTCGGAAGAGCGGTGGCGGAGTCGATATCGACGCGCATCAGGCGGTTGACGGCCGTATCGGCGAAATAGGCGGTGGCCCCATCGGGAGAGAAGCAAATTGCATTTGGAATGCTGATGTTGCTGTAGAGCCTGGTCACGCGGTTGCCGGCGACATGGTAGATCGAACCCGAATGCTTTTCGGCCTTCCGTCCCATCGTGCCGATCCAGAGAGCGCCGGATGGATGGACGCGCCCGTCATTGGAGCGGTTGGCCGGCTTGTCCTCAAGCGTGGCGAAAGGGGAGAGCTTGCCAGTTTCCGTGTCGCGAAGGAAAAGTCCCTGGTCCGACGCAATCAACTGTCGGGCGGGATCGATGACGGCAAGCACGCTGCCAAGAAAGGGCAGGGTGTGAACCGTCTTTCGGCCGCTTTCGACGTGCAGCTCATGCAGTTCCCGGCCCGTGATGTTGAACCACCAGGCGGTGCCGCTGCCTGGATCGAAGGTCGGACCCTCGCCGAGCTCGGAGCCGAAATCGCAGAGAACGCGGCCGGAGAAGGGAACGGGATCTGTCATCACTGGCCTCCATAGACAGTGTCATAGGCTTCCAGTGTCGCTTTCGCCCGTTGTTCAACCTCCGCGGCGTTCATGCCGGGCTTGTAGAGGCTCGAGCCGAGGCCGAAGCTGCGAATGCCGATCTTGGCATAGTCGGCGAAGTTGCTCTCAGACACGCCGCCGACGGCTGCGACCTCGACATCGGTTGGAAGAACGGTGCGAATCGCCGCAATGCCCGAGGGGCCGAGTACGCTCGCAGGAAAGAACTTGAGAGCGGTTGCCCCCGCGCCCGCGGCGGCCAGCGCCTCGGTCGGCGTGAACACGCCCGGCATCGTGACCATGCCTTTCGCCGCGGCAAGCCTGATCACCGACGGTTCGACATTGGGACTCACCATCAGCCGCCCCCCGACGTCGGCGAGTTGTTCCACCTGCGTCGTCGTCAGCACGGTTCCTGCGCCGATCAGGCATCCGGCCGGCGCCATCTTCACGGCGATTTCAATGGAGCGAAACGGGTCGGGCGAGTTCAGCGGGATTTCAATTGCAGTGAAGCCCGTCTCGACCAGCGCGCCGACGACGCTTTCCGTTTCGGCGGGTTTGAGCCCGCGCAAGATCGCGACCAGCGGATATTTCATCGGTGGGAAGGGGATGCGATTCATCTTCTTTCTTTCGTCAAAGGGGCCAAATCGCGCCGGCGGCGGCGGAGAGGCCGGCCCGCACGGCATCGTCGGCGTCGACATGCTGAACTTTGAGGCCCTGGCCTTCCAAAGCTGCATGATAAAGTGCCCCGAGCGGGCCCGATGCGACGAGGCAAATTCCGTCGATCGATCCGGCCGTTGCGAGGGCGCCTGCGATCTCGATGCCGATCAGGGTGCCGGAGAGCCGTGCCTTGGCGTCGGTGGCGCTGATCCCGTGGAGAAGCTGTCCCGCCCGGACTGAAAAAAGCAGGTTCGTGGCGAGCGCCGGATTCCGCGTCGCCTCGGACACAGCCTCGAGAAAGGCCGGATCGTTGCCGGTGAAGGCGCCTCCGTCCGATACGGCATGGCTGAGAATTGAGTGACGCGAGACGACATCGAACAGCTCGCCGGTCATGAAGGTGGAAAAGCCCTCGACCGTCTCGCCGCTCAAGCGGACCCATTTGCTGTGCGTACCCGGCATGCATACGAGGTGCCGCCCGGTGCTGAGCGTACCGGCGGCGCCGAGAAGCTGGGTCTCTTCGCCGCGCATCACATCCGGATGGCGCATGTCGCGCTGGGCGAGGCCCGGAAGTATCCGGATATCGCGGTCAACGTCCGGGACGGAAATAGCGCTGCCGGCGATCGCGCTGAGGGCGGCCGGTGTATCGAGGTAACCGGCCTCCCTCCAACCCTGGCGGGCACCGGCCATGCCGCAAATGACGATCGGAAGATGGCCGGGAGCATCGGCGGCGGCGAGATGGGCGTCGAGAACTGCGTGGAAACCGACCTTCGCCGCCGTTGTCATGCCTTCCGCACTGCGGCGTTCCGCAAGGACGGCACCATCTTCGCCGATGATCCACAGCCGGAAGCTCGTGGTTCCCCAATCGACCGCAGCATAATAGCCTGCCGTCATCAAAATACGCCTCCATCGATGATCATGGTCTGGGCCGTCATCGCCGCCGAGCAGTCCGACGCCAAATAGAGGCAAGGCCCCACGAGGTCGTCGGCGATCAGCATGCGTTTCAGGCACTGTCTCTCTTGCATGCGCGCAATCGCGTCATCGTCCAGCCAAAGCCGCTTCTGCCGTTCGGTAACGATCATGCCGGGCAGGATCGCGTTGACGCGAATATTGTCCGGCCCGAGTTTCCCGGCGAGCGACTTGGTGAGCCCGACGATGCCGGCTTTCGCCGTCGCATAGGCGGGTACATCCGGCATGTTGAGCATGAAGGCGATGGACGAGAAGTTGATGATCGACCCGCCGCCGGCGCGCCGCATGTGGGGCGCCACTGCCTGGCACATGAAGAAGAGGTGCCTGAGATTGACGGACAGGCTTTCGTCCCAGCTCGCTTCGGTGACCGCTTCCAACGGCTGCCGGTCGTCACGTGCGGCATTGTTGACGAGCACACGGATCGAGCCGAGCGTGTTCGCAGCGGCATCGACGGCCGCTTTCAAGGTGGGGACCTGCCTGAGATCGGCGGAAATGAATAGCGGTTTTCTTCCCGTTTCGGCGGCCAGCTTCTCGCAAAGCGCCAGGCTCTCTTCCTCTGCGATGTCGATGAAGGCCACGCGCGCACCTTGCCGCAGGAAGGCTCCCACCAGGGCAGCGCCGATGCCCGACCCGCCGCCGGTTACGAGCACACCGTTGTTTTGCAGGTCGGGAAACTGACCGCTCGGCAATGGCATGGCTTCCCCTGTGCTGGTTCTGGGATGAGTCAGTTCCATTATGTGGAACTCTGTTTTATTATCTGGAATTATCGCGCCATTGCTTTTATCCTGTCAAGGCACGATGCCGCTAATCGAAGCCTGATGATATGAACGAAACCAAGACGACCGACGCAGACAGTGAAATCGCCGGAACCGGTACGCTCGGCAAGGCCATGGCGGTCCTCGAGGCGGTCGTGACGGCCGGCGGCCCGCAGCGGTTCACGGATATCGTTCAGTCCGTCGGTCAGCCTCGCGGTACGGTGCACAGGTTGCTCAGTCACCTGGTCGAGGAGGGTCTGCTCGCACAGGGACGTGATCTCTCTTACGAGCCGGGCCTTCGCCTGTTGAAGCTCGCCTATCGTTCCTGGTCGGGCAACCGCTTCCGTGACATCGCAGAACCGCATCTGTTGCGTTTGCACGAACTCACCGGCGAGACGGTTCACCTCGGCGTCCTGCAGGAAACGGAGATCATCTATGTCGACAAGGTCGAGAGCCGGCAGACGGTGCGGATGAGCTCGCAGATCGGCAAGGCGTCGCCGGCCTATTGCACGGGCATCGGCAAGGCGGCGTTGTCGTCGCTGTCGCAGCCGGAATTGCTGCGCATTGCCGCAAAAACGAGATTCCACCCGTTCACGGCCCACACGCATCGCTCCGCAGCCGGCCTGCTTGCAGAAATCGACGAAATTCGCCGTGATGGGCACGCGTTCGACCGGGAGGAGCACGAGGCGGAAATCTGCTGCGTCGCCGCCCCGATCTTCGTTCCGGAACACGATCTGGTTGCGGGCGTATCCGTCACCGGCCCCGCGTATCGGGTCAACATGGCACAGCTGGCGGCCTGGGCCAACGTCGTCCGGGAGGCAGCAGGAAAGATCGAGGAGGAGGTCCGAATGCGGCTCGGCCCTGGGCGCAATGGACGTTAACTCCGCTTTACGGTAAATTAGGAACTTCGACTGGACGTGGTGTTTCGAGATCGTTAGCTTGCGATATATCAGACACGCCGCTACGGCCGGTTGCAGGCGGCCGCAGCGGAATTTGATTTTTGGCGGAAGTTTTGACGTAATTATATCACGGCGAAAGCGGCCTCGCTCGATCGGGCGCGGGATGTGGGAGACGAGCGGGTGGTAGATTTCAGCGCGACTATATCCTCATTGATTCTCCCGGGCGGGCGGTCAGTCGCGGGAGCGCTGGGCAACGAAGACGATATCAAGCGGGTTCTTGCTCAGATATCGGACGCTTACGGCTTTCGCGGATTCCTGGTTTTGTCGATCCCGGATGCCGGATGCCACAGCCTGGGCGCACAGGCGCTGATGACGACCTGGCCATCGGAGTTCCTCAGGCGCTACGACAGCGCCCGTCTGATCGATGGAAGCCCTGTCGTCCAGCGACTGCGCCGGAGCACGATCCCCTTCACCTACGATGCCCACCAGCTTGCGCGCAGGCGGCTCGACGGCAAGGGTGATGCTGCGGTTTGTGTTTTCGAAGCGGCCGGACTGCCGCGTGGTCTTTATCTGCCGGTTCATGACGCGTCGGGACGCCGCGCCGCTATCGCCTTTGGCGGGAACAGAGAGCTGGTGTCCAATGACGAAATGCAGGCGCTCAACCTCTGGGCGGGCCTTCTCTACAGCCGGCTGAGCGAGGTGCGAGGACGCGACAGGCGGGGAGCCGGCAGCCTTTCCCGTCGCGAGATCGAGTGCCTGCGCTGGGCTGCCGCGGGCAAGACGACCATGGAGATGGCGAGAATCATGGCGCTTTCCGAATACACGGTGAACCATTACCTCAATCGCGCGACGCGCAAATTGGATTCCGTCAACCGTGTTCAGACCGTCGCCAAGGCCATGCGTGCCGGGCTGATCAACTGAATTTCGTTTTCGGAGGGGCTGGACGGCATATGCGGCTCGCAAAGCAGGGAAATACACAGCCTTTTGCGCATGAATAGCATCGAAAGTCGATCATCTGTTGGCATTGGTCGACTGCTCGGGCTATTTGGTTGTTGATGAATGCCATGGAACGCGCGAATGCAAGATACGATGACGGCCGGGATGACTGATACCGATCTGCCCCGGGGCGGTGATTTCGCGTCTGAAATCGCAAGGCTTGAGACCCAGTTCGATATCATCCGCTACATGCGGCGGGTCACGCAGCTCTTCGGTTTCAAGGTTTTTCTCATCTGTTCGATTCCCGCCATCGAGGTGGAGAGGCTGGCGGCGACGACCGTCATATCCAACATGCCGGCCGAACTGCTCAACAAGTACGACAGCCTGTCGATGCTGCGCTTCAGCACGGGCGTGCGTCGCTTGAGGGAAACCACGACGCCGTTCCAGATCATGCTCGAGGACTGGGAACAAGAGGGTGGCAAGCCGGCATCGGCCGCAGATTACATCGCCATGCTGCGTGAGAACGGCATTTTCCAGGCAAACTACTTCCCGGTCCATGACGCCGAGGGCGGTCGCGGTGCGGTCATTCTCATGGGACCGGAGATGGACTTGCCGATGACGGCGGCGATGGAATTGCAGATGATCGCGATCCACGTCTACAATCGATTGGCAGAGATCGGCTCCGTCTGGAAGAACACCAACACTGCCCTGTCCGAGCGGGAAATCCAGTGCCTGAGCTGGACGGCGGCCGGCAAGACCAGCGCCGAAATCGCCGGTATCCTCGGTCTCTCCGAGCACACCGTCAATCACTACCTCAATCACGTTACCAAGAAGCTCGACGCGGTGAACCGCACGCAGGCGGTCGTGAAGGCGATGAAGAAGGGCTACATCAGCTGATCGCCGGCGCGGGCTCCACAGCGCCGAACGGCTAATCAGACGCGCAAAGATCGCTGTTGAACTTTGAATTCCTGCACCATGCGGTCAGGCGCGTTCTGGTTCTGCAGCAGGCTTCCTTCACGTGTGCAAGGATTGCTGTCCGTACGCCTCGCCATTGTGCGAATATGGTTTGCTTGCTCAGAAATAGTGCAGCCGACACAGCCTGCATATTCAATGCGCGTAAGGTTCATCCAATTGAAATGATTACATTTCCCAGCAAGGCGGGAATCTGGCACGCGTTGTGCATATGTGCTCTCGTGTCCAGAGGGGACTACAATAAAACAGCGCCCAAGAAGGTTGCGAGGAAGCAGGGCCGCCGCCAGTCGTTCGTGATCCCGGATGTACGGACACGACGATCGGCTGGCGGCCCTGTTTTCCTAATCTGTCGCATTGGCGAACCGCTCCGCCTCGACTATCTACAGCATAGTTCCTTAAATCGGGTCAGATTTTGGGATAGATTATCCACTGCGTGTTTCCTTAAATCGTAGGCGATTTAAGGATAAAAACATGCAGCAATTCAAAGTGCTACAGCGTCCTTTGCGCGTCTGAAGAGGTGCGGCGCTGTAGTGGTTCAAAGTGTTACCGCCTGAACGACTCCAGGCGCCGTAACGAAGACAGATGAAGAGGGCGGCATGCCGGACGTAACCAGGGAAACGGTTCTTGAAAAGCTGCGCACCGTGCGCGGCCCGGACATGGAGGGCAACATCGTCGACCTCGGCCTTGTCTCCGATGTCTTCATTTCCGACGGCAAGGCCTATTTTTCGATCACCGTGCCGGCCGATCGGGCGAAGGAGTTGGAGCCGATGCGTGCCGCGGCGGAGAGGGTCGTGCGCGAAATACCGGGCGTCAAGGCGGCGATGGTCGCGCTGACGGCCGATCGCAAGGCAGCACCGCAAGCGGCGCCGGTCCAGACACCGCGGCAAGTACCGCCAGCGGGCCACGGGCACGGTCAGCGTCCGGCCGGTGGCGCTCCGGCAAAGGCGGGTATCCCCGGCGTCGGCGCCATCATCGCTGTTGCTTCCGGCAAGGGTGGTGTCGGCAAATCGACAACATCGGTGAACCTGGCGCTCGCACTGCAGGCAAACGGCTTGAAGGTCGGTCTGCTTGACGCCGATATCTACGGCCCCTCCATGCCGCGCCTTTTGAAAATCAGCGGCCGGCCGCAACAGATCGAAGGGCGGCTCATTCGCCCGATGGAAAACTACGGGCTGACGGTCATGTCGATGGGATTCCTCGTCGACGAGGAAGTTGCCATGATATGGCGCGGTCCGATGATCCAGTCGGCCCTGCTGCAGATGCTGCGCGAGGTGGCCTGGGGCGAGCTCGACATTCTCGTCGTGGACATGCCGCCCGGCACCGGTGACGCGCAACTGACCATGGCCCAACAGGTGCCGCTGGCCGGTGCCGTTATCGTCTCGACACCGCAGGACCTCGCACTGGTCGATGCACGCAAGGGCCTTACGATGTTCCGAAAGGTGGAAGTCCCGGTTCTCGGCATTGTCGAGAACATGAGCTACTTCGTGGCGCCCGACACGGGCAACCGTTACGACATCTTCGGTCACGGCGGCGCGCGCAAGGAAGCCGAGCGCATCGGTGTGCCGTTCCTCGGCGAGGTACCTTTGACCATGGGCATTCGCGAAACCTCCGACGCGGGAACGCCGGTGGTGGTTTCCGAACCCGAGGGCGAGGTCGCGCGCATCTACCGGAATATCGCAGCGAAGGTGTGGGAGCAGGTTTCGGCGGCTCGCCAGAGCAAGAGCAGAACGATGCCCGACATCGTCTTTGAATAGATTTGCGTCGCTCGTCCGAGCAGGCTAGTTTGCCCCGAAATGAAATCCTGCTGGGACAGGCATGCGCAAAGGAGCATTGATTTTGCGTGCGTGTTGCGCCATATGCCTTGCCGCCCCTGTGCAGGGTGATCGGCTCAGCGCCTCTCGCCGGAGACTATGGGCTCCCGCGACAAACGATTGAGGATTTGTCGTGCAGGGCGGACGCTTCATCTGATGAATCTGCATTATGGAAATCGTGTGGCGAATGATCGCTTCAGAGCCTCGTGGTTTGCTTTTGTCGGCCGCATGAAAAGGGCAGCGGCATGATCACGGGATACTGTAAGAACGGTGACGCCGTTGCCTTGTCAGCGGCAGAGCCGCCGGCGTCACTGCGGCCCGATATCGTCTGGATCGATCTTGTCGAGCCGAGCAAGGCCGAAGATCTGATGATGGAGGAGTTGCTGGGGATCTCCATCCCGACGCGGGACGACTTGAAGGATATCGAGCCGTCAAGCCGCCTCTATACCGAGAACGACACGGTGTTCATGACGGCGTCGCTGGTCTATCGCAGCGACACGGAAATTCCCGGCCTGACCGATGTCGGCTTCATTCTTTCGGGCGGCCGGCTGGTGACGATCCGTTACGCGGAGCCCAGGGCGTTCGGCTTGTTCAAAGCCGGCATGCATCGGATTCCCGGCGGCTGCCGCAACGGCGCCGTGCTGCTCACCCGGCTGCTCGAGACGATTGCCGACCGGACCGCGGAAATCCTGGAACAGGCCGTGGACAAATTAGACGACCTGTCGATCGAGGTTTTCGGTGACAAGGCGGCAGCCAAACGCCGGCCACCGCATTTGCTCGAGGCACGGCTACGCGATGTCGCGGGTCACCATAGGCTCGTTGCAAAAACGCGTGACAGCCTCGCCTCGCTTTCAAGGCTCCTGACCTTCGTCTACACTGTACCCGTCGTGCAGGAAGACAAGGACAGCCGCGAAATCTGCCGCTCGATATCTCGGGACATACAATCGCTCTCCGAGCACGCGGCGTTTATTTCGGGAAACATCACGTTTCTGCTGGACGCCTCGCTTGGTCTTATCAATGTCGAGCAGAATGCGATCATCAAGATCTTCTCGATCGCCTCGGTTGTCCTCTTGCCGCCCACCCTCGTGGCTTCCATTTATGGAATGAATTTCCGCGTGATGCCGGAGCTTGACTGGCAGCTAGGCTATCCGTGGGCGCTAGCGGCGATGGTGATTTCGGCCGTGATACCCTTCTTCTTTTTCCGTTGGAAAGGCTGGCTTTAAGAGCCTGTTGGACACGTATGTCTCAATCGTCTGCCCCTGCCGTACACGGGTCCGAGAATGTGCGCCGCCTGCTCGTCCTCGGGCTTGGATCGATCGGCGTCGTCTATGGCGATATCGGCACCAGCCCTCTCTACGCATTCCGCGAGGCGCTGCGGCCCGTTTCGCACGACGGCGTCACGGACGTTGAGATCATCGGGTTGATCTCGCTGATGATCTGGACGCTGACGATCATCGTCACGATCAAGTACGTGCTCTTCCTGTTGCGGGCCGATAACCAGGGGGAGGGCGGCACGCTCTCCCTGCTTGCTCTTTTGATGAAGACCGCCAATGGACACGCCGCGATCCTTTTCTTCATGGGGATCGCCGGAGCGGCCCTTTTCATCGGTGATGCGATGATCACACCGGCGCTGTCGGTGCTCTCGGCCGTCGAGGGGCTGAAGCTGGTGACACCTGCGCTTACGGACTATGTCGTTCCGATCGCCGTGGTCATCATGCTGCTGCTGTTCGCGGTTCAGTCGAAAGGGACCGCCGCGGTTTCCAATTTCTTCGGGCCGATCACCGTCGTCTGGTTTCTGGTGATGGGCGCGGTCGGTCTGATGCACATCGCCGACGACATGTCGATCTTCGCTGCGTTCAATCCGCTTTATGCCGCCACGTTCATGCTGAACGAGGGCTTTGTCGGCATGATCGTGCTCGGCGCGGTCTTTCTGACCGTGACCGGGGCGGAGGCGCTCTATGCCGACCTCGGCCATTTCGGTCGCCGGCCAATCCAATGGGCATGGTTCACTGTCGTGTTCCCGGCACTCACGCTGAATTATCTCGGTCAGGGTGCGTTCGTGCTCAAGAACCCGGAGGCGATGTCCGATCCGTTCTTCCTGATGTTTCCGAAATGGGCGCTGCTTCCCGCCGTCATCCTGGCGACGGCAGCGACGATCATCGCCAGCCAGGCCGTGATCACCGGTGCTTTCTCCCTGACGCGTCAGGCAATCCATCTCGGCTTCCTTCCGCGCATGGCGATCTTCCATACGTCCGAAACCCACACCGGCCAGATCTATCTGCCGAACGTAAACACGCTGCTGATGTTCGGCGTCATGGCTCTGGTCTTCATGTTCGGCTCCTCCGAGGCCCTGGCGACCGCCTATGGTATCTCCGTCACCGGTGCCATGGTCGTGACGACGATCCTTTCCTTCGAGTTCCTGCGCGCCCGCTGGAACTGGTCGGCCTGGTGGGCAGCCGGCGCGCTGTTTCCGCTTTTCATGCTGGAGTTCTTCTTCCTCGGCGCCAACATGCTGAAAATCCATGATGGCGGCTACGTGCCGATATTGATCGCAGCGACCTTCATCATAGTCATGTGGACCTGGAAGCGAGGCACGGAACTGCTACATGCCAAGACGCGGCATATCGACATTCCGCTGTCGAGCTTCATCAAGTCGATCGAACGCAAGAGCGAGCATGCGCCGGTGGCCGTGCCCGGCACGGCGATCTTCTTGACGAGCGACCCGGAGTCGACGCCGGCGGCGCTGCTTCACAACATCAAGCACAATCACGTGCTGCACATGCAGAACTTCATCCTGACGATCCGCACGGCCAACACACCGAAAGTGCCCAAGGAGGAACGCGTCAGTGTGAGGCCTCTGTCCGAACGCTTCACCCTGCTCGAGATGAAGTTCGGCTTCATGGAGACCCAGAACGTCTCCCAGGCGCTCGGTCTCTTCCGCAAGTCGGGGCTGAAATTCGACATCATGTCGACGTCCTTCTATCTCGGTCGCCGCAAGCTTGTGCCCGACGCGCAGTCCGGTATGCCGCACTGGCAGGACCGTCTGTTCATTGCGCTCGCCAGTGCGGCGATCGACCCGTCGGACTATTTCCGTCTGCCGACCAACCGCGTGGTCGAACTCGGCTCTCACGTGATCATCTGAGCGCCCTGAGAACAGCACCTTCCTCCGACTGAAACATCACAGCCGCATTAACCAAACATCAAGGTTAATGCTTCATTTTCTAGGCTCGAACGAAGCGGTTCCGGTGCGCTGTCCGACCGCTTCCAAATCTTAGCCTCCTGCACGGAATCCTGGAGCTGGCCCTTCGCCGGCTTGCGAGAACGCGTGCCCGAGTAAGTGTCGCGTGGAGCCGGTTGGTGCGTAAGAGCCAGAAGTCGCGTTGCAAGTCTCGTATGTCTTTGCCGGCCTGGGCTGCGCCCGCATTGATCGGCATTGCCATTTTCCTGAGCTTCCCTTCAGCGGTCGCCTATTCCGACCTGGCGACCTTCCTGTCGGGCATCAACCGCGGTGGCGAGCGCTGGCGGATGTATCTCACGCAGTCGCCTGCCGGTTCGCTGCATGAGGTCGAGATGGTGTTCGCCGATCCGGTCACCACCGGTGCCCTGGACGGCGGTGCAGGCGTCACCATGCCCGACGGTAGCCATGTGGCGCTGACCGCGGAAACCAAACACGAGGGCGAGACGCCCGACGAAGACCGCGTGACCCGCAAGCTCAAGAAGGGTCGGATCATTGCCGTTACCCCGGTGATGCCGCCGAAGGACTTTACCGCCGGTTCGATTCTCCAGCGGACGAGCTCGCTGATGGAACCGGGCTTCGACGGGGCCGAGAAGATGGTTTTCGCGAAACCGCGCATCATGGGCAAGGAGATCGAGATCGCCACGGCATTCTACCGAAAGAAGCCGCCAAAGGCGGAGCCCGGCGTTTCGCCGATGCTCGCCAAGCTGATTACCAACGAAAAGGCCGATATTCTCGCAACCGCCTATGTCCGGCCCGAGCCGGACTATGCGCGTGAGTCGCCTTTCGATTCGATCCTCAGGGAAGACAAGAACGCGGGCCGTTTCATTCCGGAAATCGCGCCCGACGACCATGCCTGGGCGGCAACCGCCTTGCCCGCCACTGTCTTCAGCAAGGAAGAGCAGACCTGCCTCGCCGAGGGGATCTACTTCGAGGCCCGCAGCGAGTCCGTCAAGGGTCAGGCCGCGGTCGCTCAGGTCATTCTCAATCGCGTGCGCAACCCGACCTACCCGAAGACAATTTGCGGCGTCGTTTACCAGAACAAGGCCTGGCGCAACCGCTGCCAGTTCTCGTTCGCCTGCGACATGATCCGTGACCTCATTTATTCGCGCTCCCACTGGAAGACCGCCAAGGAAGTCGCGATGGCCGTCACCGCCGGCAAGATCTGGTTGCCGGAGGTGGGGTCGGCCACGCACTATCACGCGACCTATGTGAAGCCTGCCTGGGCGAAAACCATGAAGCGGGTCGGCAAGATCGGGCTGCACGTCTTCTATCGCACTTACGGCGGCGGCTGGAGCTGATCGACAGCCTCGATTCCGCCGGGTGACTAGACGCCGAAGGGCGAGCTAGGACCGTGCGGTCGCCGCCGATTCCCGTTGCCGCTTTGCCGCAGCTTGCCAAATTTATGGCTAAGTATCTGAAATAACGAAGAAATATTGTCCACGCACAAGGCGCTCCCATGCCTTGACTATGCGGGTGCCTAAAACTATGTTGCGCGCGACTTCAAATGGGGCCGAAGCGTGGCTTGAACACCGGCCGTTTGTATGACCGAGATCGCGTTTAAGACCGCGTGGGGCTGCAAAGGGGAGCCATGTGACGGAGAAGCCGGAAGAAAGTCTGGAAGCGCGGCTGAAGCGCCTTGGCGACGACATCGCGTCCAAGCGGACGGACAAGTCGGACGACGTCGAGACGCGCGCTGCGGAAAGCCGGCAAGGTTACGCGGCGGCGATGAAGCTCTCGAGCGAGTTCATCGCCGGGATCGTTGTCGGGGCGTTTCTGGGCTATCTTTTGGACCATTTTGCGGGTACAGGGCCGTGGGGCATGATCGTCTTGCTCCTGCTGGGCTTCTGTGCCGGCGTCTTGAATGTGCTGCGGTCGGCCGGGCTGGTGGCGACGCCGGATCAGGGACGACGCAGCCCTGGAAATGACAAGAAGGACGGGGATGGCGCCTGAGGCGCCGCCCGAAAGAACACGGTTTCCGCTTGCGGGCGGGCAAAATGAAAGAGAAGCGCGGTGTCAAACGATCCGACCCACCAGTTCCTGGTCAACAAGATTGTCCCGATCGAAATTGGCGGAATTGACTTTTCCTTCACCAATGCGTCGCTGTTCATGGTCGCGACCGTCGGTGCAGCTGCCGGCTTTCTCTATCTGACGACCTCGGAGCGTGGCCTGATCCCGACACGCATGCAGTCGGTTTCGGAAATGTCCTACGAATTCATCGCCTCGATGCTGCGCGAGGGCGCCGGCAGTCACGGGATGAAATTCTTCCCGATGGTGTTCTCGCTGTTCATGTTCATCCTGACGGCGAACCTGCTCGGCATGTTCCCGTATTTCTTCACGGTCACCAGCCAGATCATCGTTACGTTCGCGCTCGCCGTGTTCGTGATCGGCACGGTCATTCTCTATGGCTTCTACAAGCACGGTCTGAGCTTCCTTAAGCTTTTCGTGCCGCATGGGGTGCCGGGTGCCCTTCTGCCGCTTGTGGTGGCGATCGAAGTCATCTCGTTCCTTTCCCGTCCGATCAGCCTCTCGGTCCGTCTCTTCGCCAACATGCTGGCCGGCCATATCACGCTGAAGGTCTTCGCAGGCTTCGTCGCCTCGCTCAGCGCGTTTGGCGCGCTCGGCATCGGCGGCGCGGTCCTGCCGCTCCTCATGACCGTCGCTCTCACCGGTCTTGAATTCTTGGTCGCCTTCCTCCAGGCCTATGTCTTTGCGGTGCTGACCTGCATGTACCTCAACGACGCCGTCCACCCGGGAAGCCACTAAGGAATAACAGTCGCTGGCTTCCGCCCGGGTCCTCCGGCGGAGGCACAAATCCTAGCCGCAACACCATTTCGAAGGAGTTCAATCATGGAAGCGGAAGCAGCAAAGTTCATCGGTGCAGGTCTTGCATGCCTTGGTATGGCCGGCACGGCTCTCGGCCTCGGCAACATCTTCGGCAGCTACCTGTCCGGCGCGCTGCGCAACCCGTCGGCTGCTGACGGCCAGTTCGGCCGCCTCGTATTCGGCTTCGCCGTTACGGAAGCTCTGGGCATCTTCTCGCTGCTCGTAGCCCTGCTCCTCCTCTTCGCCGTCTAATACGGACCGAAGTTTTGGCCGCGGCCTCGCTCAGGGGCCGCGGTCGCGCATATTCTTGAGTGCACCTGGAGGTGAGCATGTTTGTGACCGCGGCTTATGCCCAGTCAACCACCCCTGAAGGCGAAGCACACGATCCCGCTGCGGCCGGCGAGGTGCACACCGAAACGGGTGTGGCCCCCGAAGGCGAACACGGCACGGGCGTGTTCCCGCCTTTCGATTCGAGCCATTTCGCATCGCAAGTGCTCTGGCTCGCGATCACGTTCGGCCTCTTCTATCTGCTGATGTCGAAGGTCATCATTCCGCGCATTGGCGGCATTCTCGAAACCCGCCACGACCGGATCGCTCAGGATCTGGATGAAGCGTCGCGCCTCAAGGGCGAAGCTGACGCTGCCATCGCGTCCTACGAGCAGGAACTTGCAAGCGCCAGGGCCAAGGGGCATTCGATCGCCGACACCGCGCGCGAAGCTGCCAAGGCGAAGGCAACGGCCGACCGGACCGCGGTCGAGGGCGATCTTGCGAAGAAGATCGCCGCCGCTGAGACGCGCATTGCCGATATCAAGTCCAAGGCGCTCGCCGATGTCGGCGCTATCGCCGAGGAAACGGCAACCGCCGTCGTCAAGCAGCTGATTGGCGGAACCGTCACCAAGGCCGAGATCGCTGCCGCCGTCAAGGCATCGGCAGGCAACTGAGGAGCAATGAATGATGGCTCTTGATGCGACTTTCTATGCCCTTATCGGCCTGATCCTCTTCCTTGCCCTCATTGCCTATCTCAAGGTTCCGGGCATGATCGCCAAGGCGCTCGACGCGCGCGCCGACAAGATCGGCAACGAACTGGCAGAGGCCAAGCGCCTCCGCGAAGAGGCCCAGAGCCTGGTCGCCGAATATCAGCGCAAGCGCAAGGACGCCGAAGCCGAGGCCGCCAGCATCGTTGCCGCAGCCCAGCGAGAAGCGGAAATGCTCACGGCGGAAGCCAAGCAGAAGACCGAGGAATATGTCGCGCGCCGCACGGCACTTTCCGAACAGAAGATCAAGCAGGCTGAAAGCGACGCGATCAACGCGGTCCGCTCGGCAGCCGTCGATCTGGCGATCAGCGCGGCGGAAAAGGTCTTGTCGGCCAAGACCGATGCCGGTGCGCAGGATACGCTGTTCAAGAAGGCGCTCGGCGAGGTCAAGTCTCGGCTCAACTGAGACGACGACGGTCCCTGAAATCCGAAGGAAGCCCCGCCTCGGCGGGGCTTTTTTTGTTGGTTGTACCGGTATTCCGCGTGAGATAGAGGGGGGATGCGCTCACATGCGTTCGCACTACCGCTCTATCTCCTTGTCTTTGCCGCGTTTGTGCGACGTGAGGTGATTCCACCTGACTGCAAATGCTCTACAGCGCCGTGCGTCTTTTCAGACGCACTTTGAATCACGGCATGTTCTTGTCCTTAAATCGAATACGATTTTAAGGAACATGCAATAGCGGGCGCGTATCAGGTCTCACACACGCGCCACCACCGGGCAGCGCGCCTGCCGGTCTCAGGCGGAATACGGAGCATCAGACCTGGCGAAAGGGGCGGAAGCTCATTCGATGCAGCGAGCACGGGCCGTGGCTGTCGATCGCGTTTCGATGCTTTACGGTGGCATAGCCGGCGTGAACGGCGAAGCCGTAGGCCGGGAACGTGGCGTCGGCGCGGGCCATCATGCGATCGCGGGTCACCTTGGCGACGATCGATGCGGCGGCGATCGACATCGATCGGGAATCGCCCTTGATGATCGCTTTGGCGTGACAGGAGATGCCCGGCGGAACATCACGGCCATCGACGAGCACAAAACGCGCGGTCGTGGAAAGACCATCGACGGCCCGTCGCATAGCGTCGAGGCTTGCCTTGAGGATGTCGGTCGTGTCGATACGTGTCGCCGAAGACGAGGCGATCGACACCGTCGCCGTCGCAAGAATTTGCTCAAACAGTGCTTCGCGCTGCTCCGGGCTCAGGAGCTTGCTGTCGTTGAGACCGTTCGGAATGGCGTCCGGATCGAGGATGACCGCGGCAGCAACGACGGGACCGGCCAAAGGGCCGCGCCCCGCCTCGTCCGCACCGGCGACAGGCCAAAAGCCGTCTCGCCGGGCAGCAAGCTCGAAGCTGAAATCGGGGACTGGCAGCTCGATGGGAAACAGTGGGGAATCGGGCGACTTGCGACGTGACATGCGGGGGACCCTCGCATATTCGCCCGATTCCCTTCAAGCCCTCCCGGTACGAGTGCGGCGGTGACCGGGAGGAAAGCCAGCGCCATCACAAGGCAGGGGAGGGCGCCGGAACCGAAATTTTGCACGAACGATGCTATCGAACTCCTGTCGGGGAGGAGATCGGCTTGCATTGGCGGGAAGTCTCAGGTGTTCGCCGACCTAAAGCAGCGACAGTTGGACTCCCATTCCGAGTGGCGGCACGAAGACATCATTCCGCAATTGCCGGCGCGTCAGGTTGAGGCCCAGGCGTTTGGCAGCGAGTTCGAAGCGCCGGCCGATTTGCCAGGCATACGGACCGGCCCCTTTCATGCGCTTGCCGAACTCGGTGTCATAGTCCTTGCCGCCCCGCATGGAGCGGATCAGCGACATGACGTGGCGGTAACGGTCCGGATAATTGCGCAGCAGCCAGTCGCGAAAGAGCGGGCTCACTTCGAGCGGCAGCCGCAACAGCACGTAGCTCGCTTCCGACGCGCCCGCCGTCTTCGCCGAATCAAGCACGCGTTCGATCTCATGGTCGTTCAGCGCCGGAATGATCGGTGAAACAAGAACACCGGTGGGAATACCCGCATCCGAGATGGCGCGGATCGCCTCAAGCCGCTTTGTCGGCGTCGAGGCCCGCGGCTCCATCGTGCGCGCCAGTTTTCGATCGAGCGTGGTTACCGAAATGCCGACCCGCGCGAGACCCATTTCCGCCATCGGGGCAAGCAGATCGATGTCGCGTGTCACCATTGCCGATTTGGTGACGATCATCACCGGGTGGTTTGCCGCCTTCAACACTTCGAGAATTTGGCGCATGATCCGCCATTCCTTCTCGATCGGCTGATAAGGGTCGGTATTGGTGCCGATCGCAATTGGGCGAACCTTGTAGTCGGGCCTTGCCAATTCGCGCTCCAGCAAACGCGGAGCGTCCGGCTTGGCGAAAAGTTTGGATTCGAAATCAAGGCCTGCCGAAAGGCCCATGTACGAATGGGTCGGCCGCGCAAAACAATAGATGCAGCCGTGTTCGCAGCCGCGGTAAGGATTGATCGAGCGGTCGAAACCGATGTCCGGGGACTCGTTGCGCGTGATGACCGCCCGAGGCTTCTCGACCTGGACCTCCGTTTTGAACGGCGGCAGATCCTCGATGCTCTCCCAACCGTCGTCGAAGACCTCGCGCGTTTGCGGTTCGAAGCGGCCCGTCATGTTGAGGCCAGCGCCGCGGCCGCGCCGGCGATCGATGTCGATCCTCAGGCCCGTTCCCTTGATCATTGCTTCGGCCATGTCCGCGGTGTTGGCGGGCGCAAAAGCGCCCTGCCTCAATTGAGACAGCTCGGTCATCGATATCTCCTCGGAAACAGACGGGGCTCCGTTTCGTCCTGATTATTTTCCTATCGCAGAAACGGGAACAAATCAAGAACAAAACTTGGGTATGTGAGTGAGGGGGAGATCGCACCGGAGCGGCGAAGCCGGCAAGCCCGATGGCTGTAGCATTTGTGAGTGCAATGCGATAGGAACGACTATGCTGACGATTATCATGGAAACACGGGACAACGAGGCCGAACTCGCACAAACGCTGGCTGTCCTTGTTGCCGGCGCCGTGGAGGGCCTCGTCAGCGACGTCATCATTCTCGATCACGGCTCGAAAGACGGTTCGTTGCGGGTTGCGGATGCTGCCGGCTGCCGTTTCTGCGTCGATTGGCACTTGGACGACATTGTGCGTTCGGCGCGCGGCGAATGGTTGATGCTCCTGGAACCGGGCGCGCGGCCTACGGGGCGTTGGGTGGACGAGCTTCTTGAATATGTGTCGCTCAACAGAAATCCGGCTCGGTTCTCTCCCTCACGAATGCATCGCCGCCCGCTCCTAAGTCGCCTGTCGCGCAGGACACGCCCCCTTGAGACAGGCTTTCTGATGCAGAAGCGCGATGCGATTGCCGTCGCCCGCGCGAATATGCGGCTGAGCGACATGGCCGATGTGCGTGCAGTGCGCAAACTGGCGACCGAACTTGTTCCCGCCTGGGTGGCGGCCGGCAATCGTTCGGCTACGGACTAGCGGCTGGCTGCTTCCTTAACTCTTAGATCATTTCATTGTTTCGCTGAAACAGCGAAATGATCTAACTCTTTGAAACTACGCAATTCCGGACGGAAAACCGTTACACACTTTTCCTGGAATTGCTCTAGCCGGTTTGAAGATACAACATGCAGCAAATGCAAAGTGCTACAGCGTCTCTTGCGCGTCTGATAGGACACGCGGCGCTGTAGGTATCGGTCGCAAGAATGGGGTGCCTGTCTTGTCAGCGGCACCCCCCGAAGCGGCTCTCAAATGACCTTGCTGGCGAAAATGGCTTTCCATGCAATCCAGGGGACGGCATGTCGTATGCATCCTGCTCTTCCCCCGCCCGTGTCGTGGGATGATTTGTCTTCGCTGCGCTTGAGATGGATGATCGGTCTCGCCTTCGGCCACCCCCACGCCGGCTGACGAGAAGAAATCTACCGGGGTTGATCGAGGTTGGCTGTTTCGCTGGGAACAACCCGCAGGTGAACGAGGAAAAATCTCGAGGCGAGTTCGGTGCCGACAACTTGAGGACGCCGAAGGAGCGCCGTCACATGCTCTTTCAGTTGGAATTGCTCACATCTAGCCGCGTTTGAGGTGCTCGTCCAACCGCGGCATGATTTCAACGAAATTGCAGGGCATGTGCCGATAGTCGAGCTGTTGCTTCAGGATACCGTCCCAGGCGTCCTTGCAGGCCCCCGGCGATCCGGGCAGGACGAAGATGAAGGTGGCATTGGCGACACCGCCGGTGGCCCGCGACTGGATCGTCGACGTGCCGATCTTCTCGTAGGAGATCCGATGGAACACTTCGGAAAAGCCGTCCATGCGTTTTTCGAAGAGGGGCTCAAGCGCCTCCGGTGTCACGTCGCGGCCGGTGAAGCCGGTGCCTCCGGTGGTAATGACAACGTCGATCGCATCGTCCAGCGTCCAGGCCTTCACTTGATCGTAGATCTTCTGCCGGTCGTCCCGGACGATCGCCCGTGCTTCGAGCCGATGGCCGGCCTCGCGGATGCGCGCTTCAAGTGTGTCGCCTGACCTGTCGTCGGCGCGTGTCCGCGTGTCGGACACCGTGAGCACGGCAATGCCGACGGGAATGAAGCGGCGGCCTTCGTCGATGCCTGGCATTGGATGCTATCCTCTCCCTCACGACATGATCCCTTAAGTCGGAATCAATTTAAGGACAAAATCATGCAGCAATTCAAAGTGCTACAGTCACCTTTGCGCGTCCGATTGGACACGCGGCGCTGTGGTTCGCGCCGCGCAAACGTACCATTCCGGATGGCTGGCGGAAATACGCTCGGCCGCCCGCTGCGCTCTTTCGTCGCTGTCGAACAGCCCGAAGCAGGTGGCGCCAGAGCCGGACATGCGCACAAGCATGGCATCCTCGGCCTTCAGGGTTCCTGATACCTCCTCGATTGCGGGAACGAGGGCCCGCGCAGGCCTCTCCAGATCGTTGCGCATATCGGCCATCGCCGACAACCATTCGGCCACTGTGTTCATGCCTTTCGGCAGGTCGAGCGATGGATTCGCCTTGTTGACGAGCGTCCGGAAGATCATCGGCGTCGAAACGGCGACCAGTGGATTGACGAGGACGATCGCGAAGGACGGGAGATCTGGAAGGGCGGTGATCTTCTCGCCGATTCCCTCGGCAAGAAGCGGTCTGCCGTCGAGGCACATCGGCACGTCGGCGCCGAGCGCGAGCGCAACGGCATCGAGCGTAGCCGGCTCCAAGGGCGCGTCCCACAGCCTAAGGAGACCCCGAAGGGTTGCCGCCGCATCCGCCGAGCCGCCGCCAATGCCGGAGGCGACGGGCAGGTTCTTTTCGAGATGGAGATGGACCGGACCGGCGGCGATGCCTCGTGACGTCAGCTCGCTTCGCAGCAGATCGCGCGCGCGCAACACCAGATTGCCACCCTTGTTCTCCGCTGAAAGCGGCAACCCATCCGAGAAACGTCCGGACACGGTGAAGCCGTCGGCATCAGCCAATGCAATACCGATCCGGTCGCCGCAATCCGCGAAAGTAACAAGGCTTTCCAGAAGATGGTGGCCGTCGGCGCGTTGTCCGACGACATGCAGTGCGAGATTGATCTTGGCGGGCGCCGCGCATGTCAGCGCGAAGCCCGGAATGCCGTCCCGATGCATATTCTCAGGATTTCTTGTCCGGCGTCGCGGGGCCCGTCTTCTTCGGCAACTCCTTGGCGTCGGCCGCGGCCGGAACTTGCGGCTTGAGCGGCGGCAAGCCGTTTTCGATCTTGGCCTTGATCTTCGGAATTTCCGCTTCCTCGGGCTTCAACTCCAGTGTCTGGTTCCACTGGAACACTGCTTCGAGCTTGCGTCCGACCCGCCAGTAAGCATCGCCCAGGTGGTCGTTGATCGTGGCGTCGCCGGCCATCAATTCGGCCGCGCGCTCGAGTTCAGTCACGGCATCGTCGAACCGGTTCATACGGAAATAGGCCCATCCGAGCGAATCGACGATGTAACCGTCATCGGGCTTGAGCTCGACCGCCTTGCGGATCATGTCGAGGCCCTCGTCGAGATTTATGTTCATGTCGACCCAGGAATAGCCGAGATAGTTCAGCACCTGCGGTTGATCCGGATTGAGCTCCAGCGCCTTGCGGAAGTTCGGCTCGGCCTTCTCCCAGATCTTCTGTCGCTCGTAGGCGATGCCGCGCTGGAAGAATACGGTCCAGTCGCCGCGCTTCGGGACGGGGCCGATGGCGGCCACGGCTCGGTCGTAAAGCTCGCCCATCTCCTTGTAGTCCTTGGCGTCCGAAAGCACGCTGCCATAGGCAAGATAGTTGCGGATATTCTTGGGATCGACGTCGATCAGCGCCCTCAGGTGCTTCTTGGCCTCATCGACCTTGCCGATGCTGGCAAGGCTGAGGCCAAGTTGAAGCTCGGAGAGGCGGCGCATCGGCGAACCTTCCGGCACGCTCTTGTAAAGCGCAATCGCCTCCTCTTCCTTTTTCAGGTTTTCGGCGATCCCGCCGAGCATGACGAGGATGTCGGCACTTTCCGGATCGAGCTGGCGCGCGGTCTGCAGGTAGAGCGAAACGACGTCTTCCGCGCCTTCGCGATTGAGTGCGCCTCCGACGGAAAAGAGCACTGCGGCGGCGCCTTGCACGGCGTTGCGAACCTGCTGCTCCTGGGACTTGCCTTCTTCGATGCTCTTTCTCAGCGCTTCGAGCGGCGTGTAGTTGTTGACCATGCCTTCGCCGACAGCAATCGTGTCGAGCGCCTTTTGCTTGTTACCCTCACGGGCCTCGAAGCGTGCCAGTGCCTCGACCGAGCGCATGAACGTGTCGGGAGCCGCGCTGCCGCCTTCGCGGTCGAGAATGGCGTCGTTGAGCCGTGCGCGTGCTGTTGCCTTGTCGCCCGCGGCAAGCGCGATCGCGCCGGCGTGATAGTTCTTGAAGACGCGGAACCATTCCGGACCATCGAGCGCCTTGATCTGCGCCAGCGCTTCCTTCGGCCGGCCCTGGCCGAACCTGGCCCAGGCGGACAGAAGCGTATTCATCATCCGGTCTAGATCGTTCGGGCCGTCATAGGCGAGCAGCTTCTGCGCGCTGCGGTACTCACGTTTGCGGATCGCTTCGATTGCGCGGACGACCGTCGTGATGCGTTCGACCGCCGGATCGGACTTGAGGTCCTCTGCGATCTTGACGCCCTCGTCAAGCTTACCTGCCATGAGCAGCGTGATCATCAGCCGCTGCTTGACGTCGTTGTTGTCCGGTTCGAACTGCAGGGCAATCTTGTAGAGTTCGGTTGCTGACGCGAAGTCGCGATCCACGTCGGCCGTGCGGGCAGCCAGAAAAGCGCCGGAAAAGGTGTCGACCGATCTGATGTCGAAAGGCTTCGTGTCTTCGACCGCCGCCTTTTCCTCGGCAAATGCCTGATAGCTGCCGGTCACCGATGCGAGAGCAAGCAGTGCCGCGCCGCTAAGAAGGCGAAGGAATGTATTTTGCCGCATATCAAACCTTTCATTGCCGACGGTACGTTTTGCCGCACCGTCGCTGGTTGTTCCGGATCGATTAGAGATTGCCGGAAGCAAGTCTTGAGGAACAGAATGGCTTTTTTGGCGCAACGCGGCAAGAAATTCCTAAAATGGAATGTCCGCCGGTCTAGCTCACTCGATCGATGCAGAAATCGATCACCTCTATCAGCGCTGATTTCCAGGGAGAAACCGGCAACGGCGCCAAGGCGTCGCGCGCGATCGTGCCATAATGCTGCGCGCGCGCAATCGTGTCGGTAAGCCCGCCATAGCGGCGGATGAGGCCAAGCGCTTTTTCGAGATTGGCACCATCATTGTTTCCGCCTTCGATGGCTTCGCGCCAGAAGGTGCGGTCCTCCGGCGTGCCGCGGCGATAGGAGAGGATGACCGGAAGCGTGATCTTGCCTTCACGGAAGTCATCGCCGACGTTCTTGCCGAGGTCGCTCGAAGAACCGCCGTAGTCGAGGACGTCGTCGACCAATTGAAAGGCCAGTCCGAGGTTCATGCCGTACGACTTCAGCGCGTTGCGGTTCGCCTTGCTGGTCGCTGCCACGATCGGCCCGACTTCCGCCGCCGCGGCGAAGAGTGCCGCCGTCTTGGCGCGGATGACCTGCAGGTAGTCGTCTTCGGTCGTCTCCATGTTCTTGGCGACCGAAAGCTGCAGGACTTCGCCTTCGGCAATGACCGAGGCTGCCGTCGAAAGCACGTCGAGGGCTTCGAGCGAGCCGACATCGACCATCATGCGAAACGCTTGGCCGAGCAGGAAGTCGCCAACGAGCACGCTTGCCTGGTTGCCCCAGATCGTGCGTGCCGTCGATTTTCCGCGCCTGAGATCGCTTTCGTCCACGACGTCGTCGTGCAGCAGCGTCGCCGTATGCATGAATTCGACGCTGGTAGCGAGCTTGACGTGGGCGTCGCCCTCGTATCCGAACAGCGCGGCGGCGGCGAGCGTCAGCATGGGGCGCAGGCGTTTGCCGCCGGACGAAATCAGATGGTTGGCGACCTCCGGGATCATCTGGACATCAGAGCCCGCCTTGGACAGGATGAGCTGGTTGACCCGTTCCATGTCGGACATGGTCAGGTCGACGAGCGGCTTCACAGACGCCTGTTTGTTTTTATTGTCTTCCAGCGGTATCACTACGCCCAACGCCCGGACTCCTGTTTCATCGTCGATTTCGACAATAGAAAGAGGGCTTTCAGGCGGCAAGAGGCGAATTGCCTCGCTTGCTTGAAATAAGACAGGAAAACCGAGCCGAATGAAGGAACTGATCCGCACCAACGACGCCGTACTTCTCTCCTTCGCCGAAAGCCTGATGAAGGATGCCGGCATCGGCTGCCTCATTGCCGATCAGGGCATGAGTATCCTTGAGGGCTCGCTCGGCCTTTTGCCGCGCCGTTTCCTGGTTGCGGAGGATGACGCCGAGAAGGCGCGGCGGATCCTGATCGATGCGGGCCTGGAAGGGGAATTGCGGCAGTGACTTCGGCTTTTCCGCAGATCACTTGCGACCTTTCTTCCGAAGGGGCGGCGCGATGACGACGATGCCGGAAACCATGGACGCCTTCCACCGGGGCCGATTTCACTTGATTCAGCCCCTGGGCCAAGGGCATCGCTCCGGCATGGATGCGATGCTCCTCGCCTCCCTCGTTTCCTGTCGCGACCGTTGCCGCGTGGCCGATCTCGGCGCAGGCGCGGGTGCAGCCGGCATGGCGGTCGCCTCCAGGCTCGAGGAGGCTGACGTGCTCTTGGTGGAGCGTTCGGCGATCATGGCCGGCTTCGCTCGCCGCAGCCTCGCACTGCCGCAGAATTCACACTTCGCCTCGCGGGTTTCGGTGCTCGAGGCGGACGTGTCGCTGAACGGCAAGGCGCGCGCCGCCGCGGGCCTGCCGGACGATGCCTTCGATCATGTGATCATGAACCCGCCGTTCAACGACGCTGCGGACCGGAAGACGCCGGACAGCCTGAAGGCCGAGGCTCACGCGATGACCGGCGATCTTTTCGAGGCCTGGATCAAGACCGCTGGGGCGATCATGAAGCCAGGCGGGCAGCTGTCTCTCATTGCCCGGCCGGAATCGATCGCCGAGATCATCGCGGCATGCGGTCGGCGTTTCGGCGGTATCGAGATCACCCCGCTTCTTCCACGGGCAGGCGAGAATGCCGTGCGCATTCTCGTGACGGCGATCAAGCAGAGCCGCAAGCGATTGGTTCTGCGCGCGCCGCTCATCATGCATGACGAGGGAACGCACCGGTTTTCCCCGGAGGTGGACGACCTCAACAATGGGCGCGCGGCCTACCGCCGCCGGTGATAAAGCGTAACGGATGAGAACGAGCATTGCGTTTGCGGCGGCAGTGCATACATGCAAAGCAGGGTTTGTGACGGGCAGGAGTTGAAATGGCCGGATTCTTGAAAAGGCTGATGCCGAGACGGTTCCGCGGGGAGGGGTTGACGATCCCGGCGATCCGGCTTCACGGCGCGATCATGGCCGGTGGCGGCCAGTTCCGCCCGGTTCTCAACCTCGCGACCGTGGCCCCGCTTCTGGACAAGGCGTTTTCGGTCAAGGAGGCGCCGGCGATTGCCATTTCCATCAATTCGCCGGGCGGCTCGCCGGTGCAGTCGCGCCTGATTTACCAGCGTATCCGAGACCTTGCGGAAGAAAAGAAGAAGCGCGTCCTCATCTTCGTCGAGGACGTGGCGGCGTCCGGTGGCTACATGATCGCGCTCGCCGGCGACGAGATCATCGCCGATCCGACCTCGATCGTTGGTTCGATCGGCGTTGTTTCCGGCGGCTTCGGTTTCCCGGAACTACTGAAAAAGATCGGCGTCGAACGGCGCGTCTATACGGCCGGCGAAAACAAGGTGGTGCTCGATCCGTTCCAGCCGGAAAAAGAGCGCGACGTCGAGTTCCTCAAGAGCTTGCAACTCGAGATCCACGACACGTTCATCCAGATGGTCAAGACCCGCCGGGGATCTCTTCTGGCCGACCACCCCGATATTTTCTCCGGCCTTTTCTGGACCGGTCGGCGCGGGCAGGAACTCGGCCTTGTCGACGCTCTCGGCGACATGCGTGGAGAGGTGAAGAGACGTTATGGCGCAAAAACACGCCTCGAATTGATCCAGCCGGCCCGCAGCCTCTTCGGTCGCCGCCAGCCGGGCGCGGCCGTTGCCGCGGCGGTCGCCGCGCCCCTGGCGGCGTCTGCGGCTGCGGGGCTTGCCGAAGCGCTCGAGGAAAGAGCACTGTGGGCGCGATACGGGCTCTGAAGCGCGTCGCGTTTAAACGGCCTCATGCGACGCTTTAGGTCTCTGTTTTCATGCATGTCGCCCGCCCAAAACCGCTGCACGCTTTTGGGCGCATGCGTTAGATGATCCTCCACCCGCGTCTGGCAGGCGCATGAGGTCGCTGTTACACTTTGAAAGGCTGCATCGCTTCGGGTTCGATTGGAGGAGCGTGCAGAGGAGGAACTATGCCGCAGCTTATCCTGCTCGTGATCATCGCTGTTGTCGCCTGGATCGGCTATCGGAAATTCATTGCCGATGCCGAGAAGCTGGCGCGGCAGCGCGAGCGTCTGCGCCGCGAGCAACAGACCGGCGCCAATGGAACGCTTGTCAAGGATCCGAAGACCGGAGAATACCGCCTGAAGCGCGACGACGAGTGAAGGCTTCCCCCTCGTCCCGACGTGGATCGGGCAAGACGCTTGACCCTTGCCGTGCGGCGTGGCACCTGTCCGGCAAATCTTGAAGAATTCGGACGTGATCCCATGACCACCGCCTCCCTCCCGGACCATATGAACCCGAAGCGCTCCTTTCAGGCCCTGATCCTGACGCTGCACAACTATTGGGCTGACAAGGGCTGCGCCGTGCTCCAGCCATACGACATGGAGGTTGGCGCCGGCACCTTTCATCCGGCGACGACGCTGCGCGCTCTTGGGCCGAAGCCGTGGCGTGCGGCTTACGTCCAACCGTCACGCCGCCCGACCGACGGGCGTTACGGCGAGAACCCGAACAGGCTTCAGCACTACTACCAGTATCAGGTGCTCCTGAAGCCGAATCCGTCCAACCTGCAGGAACTCTATCTCGGCTCGCTGAGCGCGATCGGCCTCGACCCGCTGTTGCACGACATCCGTTTCGTCGAAGATGACTGGGAGAGCCCGACGCTCGGCGCCTGGGGTCTCGGCTGGGAGTGCTGGTGCGACGGCATGGAAGTGTCGCAGTTCACCTATTTCCAGCAGGTCTGCGGCATCGAGTGCTCGCCGGTGTCGGGCGAACTGACCTATGGTCTCGAGCGCCTCGCCATGTATGTCCAGGGCGTCGACAATGTTTACGACCTGAACTTCAATGGTCGCGAGGGCGCCGAGAAGATCAGCTATGGCGATGTTTTCCTGCAGGCCGAACAGGAATATTCGCGGCACAATTTCGAATATGCCAACACGGCGATGCTCCATCAGCATTTCATCGACGCCGAAAAGGAGTGCCTCGCATTGCTGGCGGCTGGCGCTCCCGGCGATAGCAGCAACAATCGGCTGCATAAATGCGTCTTCCCCGCCTATGACCAGTGCATCAAGGCGAGCCACGTCTTCAATCTGCTGGATGCGCGCGGCGTGATTTCCGTGACAGAGCGCCAGACCTACATCCTGCGCGTCCGTACGCTGGCAAAGGCTTGCGGAGAGGCGTTCCTGCTGACCGATGCAGGCGGCGCGAACTGGAACAGGGAAGCAGCATAGTCGACGGGGTGGCACCTTCCGTTTCGATCGACAGACCGTCAGCGGCAAGGGCCTCGCGCGCATCGGCGGGTATCCGTCAGAAGAAGACCGGCGACCGGAAATGCCTCGAGCGACAACTGGCCGCCATAGGTCTGCAATGCCCGGCGCACGCCGTTCGGCCTGTCGGCCTGGGCTCCGCTCGCATAGGCAACGAAGAGGGCCAGGAAGGCGAGTACGTTGATGGGAGTTGCGAGCGTTTTCATGGTCCTGGCTTTGCGTCTTGAGTTGTTCGATGAGACGACTTTCGCCTATCTTTAGTTTCAGCGCCGTTCCCGGCGGAACAGCTTTGTAGTTGCAGCCAGTCGTCGATTCCGATGCAAGGAAATCGATCTCGCGCGAGCCAGACGAGCTGCCCGCATCTTTGCGGTCGCCGTTGCTTTGATTGAAAAAAATGCCTTTCAAGCTGGAAAGCCGGTGCTAATCTCTGGCGGATTCTCAAGGAGGGGCTTTCATGATCGGACTGGCAATCGGCGTCGCGGTGATCCTTTATCTGGTTTTCGTCTACAACGGCCTCGTCAAGGCGCGACAGGTCGCCGAAGAGGCCTGGTCCGGCATCGATGTGCAATTGAAGCGGCGCGCTGATCTGATCCCCAATCTGATCGAGACGGTGAAGGGCTATGCGGCGCACGAAAAGTCGACGCTTGAAGAAGTCGTCTCTTTGCGCAATCGAGCGCAAGCCATGCCGCAGGGCGATGTCGCAGGCAGGGCGGCGGTTGAAGGAGCGCTGTCACAGGCGCTCGGCAAGCTCTTTGCGCTCGCGGAAGCCTATCCGGACCTCAAGGCCAACGAGAATTTTGCGGAGCTCCAGCAGACACTGGAGACGATCGAAGGCGAGATCCAGATGTCGCGACGCTATTACAATGGCGCTGCCCGTGATCTCAACGTCAAGGTCGAAAGCTTCCCGTCCAATCTGATCGCCAATGCCTTCCGCTTTGCCAAGGCCGGCTATTTCGAGATTGCCAATGAAGCGGACCGGGCGGTGCCATCGGTCAAGTTCTGACGATGCGGAGAAGGGAATTGCGATGAAGCGGCTTTCCGCAGCGGTTGCGCTTGTTCTTCTCGTTCTTGTCTGGCCACTTACTGCAGCCGCGCAAGAGATCATCTCCTCCTTCCACTCGGTCATCGAGGTTGCGAAGGACGGCACGCTCACCGTTACCGAGACGATCGCCGCCAATGTCGAAGGCAGCCAGATCAGGCGTGGCATCTACCGCGATTTTCCGCTGACCTTCATCGACGCAAGCGGCCGCCGCAGCAAGGTGGATTTCGATCTCATCTCCGTAGAACGCGACGGCGAGGAGGAAAGCTACCGCACCGAAACGATCGACGGCGGTATCCGCATCTATACCGGCAAAGCCGATGTGTTTCTGCCGCGCGGCGAGCACACGTTCCAGATCACCTACGAGACAAGCCGGCAGATCCGTTTTTTCGACGACCATGACGAACTCTATTGGAACGTGACCGGGACCGAATGGGCGTTCCCGATCGAGGAGGCGACGGCCACCGTCACCTTGCCGAAAGGCGTGAAGGCGCAGGCGCTGGACGTGTTTACCGGCGGTTATGGTGCGACGGGCAAGGATGCGCGGGCGGTGGAGGAGGGCGACGAGATCTTCTTCGCCACCACGCGGCGACTTCGCCCACAGGAAGGCCTGACGATCGCGGTCAAGCTGCCGAAGGGTAGCATCGATCGGCCAAGCGCCTCCCGGGAAAACATCTGGTGGCTGCGTGACCATCTGGCCCTGGTCATTGCCGCTGCGGGCCTGGTCCTTGTCGCGCTCTACTACGGACGCGCCTGGGTGCGTGTCGGTCGCGATCCGGCGCGCGGGGTGATGGTGCCGCGCTGGGACGCGCCGGATGGCATTTCGCCGGCGCTGGTCAACTACATCGACAACAAGGGGTTTTCCGGCGAGGGTTGGACGGCGCTGTCGGCCGCCGCGCTCAACCTCGCGGTCAAGGGTCACGTCGTTCTCAACGACCTGAAGAAGGCGATCGTCATCACCGCGACAGGCAAGGGAGGAGCAGAAAAGCTGCCGACCGGCGAGGCGACGCTGATGAAGGCGATCGGAACGGCCGGCGGCAAACTCACGATCGACCGGGCGAACGGCAAGAAGGTCGCGGCGGCGGGGTCCGCCTTCCGCAGTTCGATGGAGCGGGAACACCGCGGCAAATACTACCGCGCCAACACGGCATATATTGTCGGTGGCGTCTTGCTTTCGCTGCTTGCCCTGGCGGCGCTCTTCATCTTCGGCGATCTCAGCGAGGAAAGCATTCCGCTGGTCATCGTGCCGGTCTTCATCGCCTTTTTCGTCTCGATTTTCGCCGTTTCGTTCGGCAAGTCGTTGCGGCGTGGGTCGAGCCTCGCGCGCCGCATCATGTCGATCGTAGTCCTGGCCTTTTTTGCATTCGTGTTCCTCACGATATTTTCCGGGGTCCTGGCTGCCATCGTCTTCTCGGCGACCGGGGCGGACGACCTGCCGCTGCTTTTCGCGGTTGGCGGCATCGTGCTCGTCAATGTGCTTTTCTTCTTCCTGATGGGAGCTCCGACGCCACTTGGCACACGGATGATGGACGGCATCGACGGGCTGCGGCAATATATGACGCTCGCAGAGCAGGACCGGATGAACCTCCAGGGCGCGCCGGAAATGTCGCCCCGGCATTTCGAGACGCTGCTGCCCTATGCCGTGGCGCTCGGCGTGGAAAAGCCGTGGACGGAGACGTTCGACCGCTGGCTGCTTGCCGCGTCCGCGGGCGCCGCTGCTGCCGCTGCCTATCAACCGAGCTGGTATCACGGCGATTCCTTTGGCCCGGGTTCCTTCGGCGACCGGATCGGCGGGTTCGCCGGTTCGATGGCGGATACCATGACGTCGTCCCTGCCACCCCCGCCCAAAAGCTCGTCCTCGGGCTTTTCCACGGGAGGCGGCTTTTCCGGTGGTGGCGGCGGCGGCGGTGGTGGTGGCGGCTGGTAGTCGCGCCGCAACCAGCCAATTTCCTTGCCGGGCTTGGTGACTTTTCCATCGGAGCTTGCTAAGTCCGCCGCAACCGTCCGAACAGAACAAAGTCCAGAGTCCCATGCCTGATCTTCTTATCGAACTGCGCTCCGAAGAAATCCCCGCCCGCATGCAGCGCAAGGCGGCGGGCGACCTGAAGAAGCTTGTGACGGATGCGTTGGTCGAGGCAGGTCTGACCTATGAAGGCGCGCGTGAATATTGGACGCCGCGCCGGCTGACGCTCGATATCCGCGGCCTGAATGCGCGCTCTGCCGATATTCGCGAAGAGCGCAAGGGACCGCGCACCGATGCGAACGAAAGGGCGATCGAAGGCTTCCTGCGCGGCGCGGGCCTCTCCTCGATCAGCGAGGCGCATGTCCACAGCGATCCGAAAAAGGGGGATTTCTACGTCGCCCATATCCTCAAGCCCGGCCGGGCCGCCGAGGAAATCATCGCCGAGGTAATGCCAGGGATCATCCGCAATTTCCCCTGGCCGAAATCCATGCGCTCCGGTGCCGCCTCCGCGAGGCCCGGAAGCCTGCGTTGGGTGCGCCCGCTCCAGTCGATCGTCTGCACTTTCGGTTCCGAGACGGAGGAAACCAAGGTCATTCCATTCGAGGTCGACGGCATCGTCGCTTCAAATGTCACCTACGGCCATCGTTTCCATGCGCCCGAGGCGATCACCGTTCGCCGCTTTGCCGATTATGCCGAGAAGCTCGAGAGTGCGAAGGTCGCGATCGATGCCGAGCGCCGCAAGCAGATCATCTCCGCCGACGCCCACAATGTCGCCTTCGCCAGCGGCCTGGAACTCGTCGAGGACGAAGGCCTGCTCGAGGAAGTGTCGGGCCTCGTCGAGTGGCCACAGGTGCTGATGGGAAGTTTTGAGGAGAGCTATCTCGAAATCCCGTCGGAAATCATCCGTCTGACGATCAAGACCAACCAGAAGTGCTTCGTCACCCGCGAGCCGGGCGCCGAGACGCTGTCGAACAAGTTCATCCTCGTGTCGAACATCGAGGCCAAGGACGGCGGTAAGGAAATCGTCCACGGCAACGGTAAGGTCGTGCGCGCGCGCCTCTCGGACGCGGCGCATTTCTGGAAGCGGGACCAGGGCAACTTGCCGGATCTCGAAACGCTCGAGCCGTCCGCGAAGAAATTCGGGCTCGATCTCGAGAAGCCGCTCGACCAGCGCATGGCAAAGCTCGATGCGTTGAACGTGACGTTCCACGCCAAGCTCGGAACGCAGGGCGAACGCGTCGCCCGCATTCGCTCGCTGGCCGCAGAACTCGCCAGGGTGACGGGCGCGGACGTCGCTGAGGTCGACCGTGCCACAGTGCTCGCCAAGGCGGACTTGCGCACCGAGGCTGTCGGGGAATTCCCCGAGCTTCAGGGCATCATGGGTCACAAATACGCGGTGCTGCAGGGCGAAACATCCGCCGTCGCCAATGCGATCGAGGATCACTACAAGCCGCAGGGACCGTCCGACCGAGTGCCGGCCGATCCCGTTGCCGTGGCTGTTGCGCTGGCCGACAAGCTCGACACCCTCGTTGGCTTCTGGGCGATCGACGAAAAGCCGACGGGCTCGAAGGATCCCTACGCGCTGCGCCGCGCCGCGCTCGGCGTCATCCGGCTCATCCTGGAAGGCAAGGCGCGCCTGCCGCTCCGGCCGCTTTTCGAAATCGCGCTCGCCGGGCTCAAGGAGCAGAGGCCGGAGGTCGCCGGCGATATTTCCGCCGATCTGCTTGCCTTTTTCCATGACCGGCTGAAGGTTTATCTCCGTGACCTCGGAGCACGCTACGATCTGATCGACGCCGTATTGGCGCCGGACGCCGACGATCTGCTGCTGATCGCGCGGCGTGTCGAGGCGCTGACGGCCTTCATTACCGCCGAGGAGGGCAAGAACCTGCTGGCGGGCACCAAGCGCGCAACGCAGATTCTGGCGGCCGAGGAGAAAAAGGGCACGGAAGTCGCCGCTTCCGTCGACGAGCGGCTCTTCAGGCTCGATGCGGAAAGGACGCTCCACGCATCCATCAAGGTCGCGACCGGCGATGCCCGTGACGCGATCGTCAAGGAGGACTTCCGCTCAGCCATGGCGGCGTTGTCGAAACTTCGCGAGCCAGTCGATCAATTCTTCGATGATGTCCTGGTGAATGACGAGGACACGGCGATCCGTGCCAACCGCCTGGCATTGCTGGGGCTCATTCGCTCCGCCACGGGGGCGGTTGCGGATTTCTCGAAGATTGCGGGATAACGATCGCGTTCTCGTGCGGTTGCGCGTTCCGACCGGCCGCATTGCATCGACAATCGAAAGCAGTTGCCCTATCTCGTAGGGCATGACGAGTGACCACCCGAGTGCAGGTGAAGGCATCATCGAACCGCCGGCCCGTGAGCGTCGAGGCGACTGGATAGCGGTCGCCGAGGACGATGTGCCGTTCGAACGCATCGAGGCCTTCTTCGCCGGGCCAGCCTACGAGCCGCACCGGCACGATACCTACGCCATCGGGCAGACGCTTTCGGGCGTGCAGAGCTTCCGCTATCGCGGCGCCGATCGCTTCAGCCTTCCCGGCAGGACGATGGTGCTCCATCCCGACGAACTGCACGACGGCCATGCGGGCAGCGATGACGGTTTCCGCTATCGCATGATCTATATCGAACCGGCCGCCATCCAAAGTATCCTGGGTGGCCGTCCGCTGCCCTTCATCAGCGGCGGCATTTCACCCGATCCGCGGCTCTTTGCAGCGGTTCGCGCGTTGCTGCCTGCAACCGACGCCCGGATCGAAGCGCTGGAGTTCGAGGACGGCCTTTTCGAGCTTGCCCATGCGCTTGAGGCCGCGGCCGGCGGATCCTTGCCCGGCGGTCGGGCGCTCGACTACCGTGCGGCGGAACGCGCGCGGCTCTATCTGCACGATTTGCCGGAGGGTACGGTGACGCTGGAGACGCTTGAGACGATCAGCGGCCGGGACCGTTGGGGCCTGAGCCGCGACTTCCGGCGGCTGTTCGGCACAAGTCCGTATCGTTATCTCGTTCAACGCCGCCTGGAGGCTGTGAAAGCCGATCTTCGGCGGGGGATATCGCCCGCAGAAGCCGCGCTGGATGCCGGTTTTGCCGACCAGGCGCATATGAACCGCCATTTCAAGAAGGCCTTCGGTCTTTCGCCCGGACGCTGGCTGCGGATAGCGGGCAAGTCCGTCCAACGCTAGGTCACGATGATTTTGGGTTGAATCGCCAAAACCATAAACGTGATCGATCCTAATAAGTTAGCGGGCGGAAAACCGCGCACACTTCGACTCATCCCGCTCTGAGCATCCCTGCCTTGCACAATTGTTCAATACCGTGTGCCGTGATCGCCTTAACCTCGCCCGAAGTGGCAGGAGGAAGAGGCAATGGATGCGTCGAAGCGAACCTATGCGCCAGTCAATTTTCAGGACAAGCTCGCGTTATTTTCCGACCAGTGGCAGCCGCGCGTGATCGCGGAAATCAACGACTATCAGGTCAAGATCGTTCGTATCGAGGGCGATTTCGTCTGGCATGACCATCCGGAAACGGACGAGGCCTTCATCGTTCTGGACGGCACGCTTCGGATCGATTTCCGCGATGGCTCGGTCACCGTCGGACCGGGCGAGATGTACGTCGTGCCGAAGGGAGTCGAGCACAAGCCCTATGCTCAAGGTGAAGTGAAGATGCTGCTCATCGAACCGCGCGGCATCCTGAACACCGGCCACGAGGGCGGCGAGCGCACGGCTGAAAACGATGTCTGGATCTGACACCGGAGATGCGGCCATGGTCGGCGATCTCGCGCTCCTGGTTCTTGCGGCGCTGCCGCTGATGGGCAGCCCAGGCCCGGCGACGCTCAGCCTCGCCGGAATGGGCGCGGCCCACGGCATGCGCCTGAGCGCGCACTACACCGCGGGCGTCAATATTGGTACCATTGCCGTCGTGCTGGCGATCGCCGCGGGCGTAACCGCCATCGTTCTCGAACTGCCGGGAATGAAGCCGGCGCTCATGATTCTCGCCGGCGCTTATATGGTCTACCTCGCATGGCATATCGCCACCGCGCCGCCTGTTGCCGCCCAAGAACAGGGTTCAGGCGCTCCCTCCTTCCTCAGCGGCTTGGTACTCGCGATCGCCAACCCCAAGGCCTATGCAGCGATCGGCGCCGTTTATGCAGGCAGCGCTACGGGCACGGACGAAGGCGCCATTGCCAAGATTATCGCCCTCAGCATCCTCGCAATCGCCGTCAATACGACCTGGCTCTGGTTTGGTGCCGCTATCGCGTCGATCCTCCATGATCCGCAAAAGGCGCGCGTCGCGAACTTGATCTTCGCTTTTCTTTTGCTGGCCTCCATCGCCTTGCCGTTGCTTCGGTAGATTCGCCCCCTTGAAGAGACATGTGGTGGCCGTCTATGAAGGGGCATGACCGCCAAAATCCTCGTCAGTGCCTGTCTCATGGGCCATGCGGTGCGCTATGACGGCGCATCGAAGCCGCTTTCTCACCCGGCGATCGATCGCTGGCGCAGCGATGGCCGGCTTGTAACGATCTGCCCGGAGATGTCAGCCGGCATGCCGGTTCCACGCCCGCCGGCGGAGATTGCGGGCGGACAGGCGGGATCCGACGTGCTCTCAGGAACGGCCCGTGTGGTTGAAAAGACCGGCCGCGACGTGACGGACGAGTTTGTTCGAGCTGCCGAAAATGCCCTGGCGCTTGCGCTCGAAACCGGCTGTCGCTTCGCGCTGCTGATCGACGGCAGTCCGTCCTGCGGTTCAGGCTTCATCTATGATGGCAGTTTCAGCGGCGCGCAGCATTCAGGCATGGGCGTGACCGCCGCATTGCTGCGTCAGAACGGCATCGAGGTTTATTCCGACAGCGAAATAGACCGTCTGGTAGACAAAGCAGGGTGAAAACCACAGCGCTGCGCGTCTCGTCAGGCAGGACGGGGAATGCGGCTGCCCGGTACCCCGCAAAAGATTACGCCCCTGCTTCTCTCAGGGGCGCAATCTCTCGCCATTGCAGCGAAGGCCCGCCAGCCGTGAATCAGGGGTTAGCTGGACGGGGCAGGGAACTGTATTTATATGGTTTTAGTCTAGCCGAAGTTCGAATCCATCCGGATCAAATTCCTGTGAGTTGCCCGCCATCGAGGCGGCAACCGGTTCCGCGCGCGAGACCGCATGAACGGCGGCGGTTTTGGCCGTCTCATCGATTTCCGAGGAAACGACTTCATGCGTGCCGGGCCGGCTGAGATCGATGCTTGCGGAGGCATTCGCCGTTGCCGGCTCGACTTTCATCGCCGCCGCCCTCACGACTTCCTCGGGTGCCTTGCTGACGAAGACGACCGGTGACCCGCCGAGCCAGGCTTCCGTGCGCACCAGCTTCACCTCGCCGTCGATTTGCTTCAGTTCGACCTTGTCGGTGCCGGGGGCGATCTCGGGGACGACATAGGAGGACTTCTTCTTCGGCTGCAGCGGCGGGCAGTCCGCGCAAGAAACCGCAGCGACACTGGAGTTGACCGCCTTGCCGGAGACGACGTCTTCGATCGAGGACGCGGCGGCCGTACCGGCGAGAAGCGCGAAAGCAGCAGAGATAAGCAGGGAGCGCATTGGATTCTCCTCGAAACTATCGAGAGCGACAGTATGCGTTTTCCCTTACCTTCCCGTCAGGGGGATTGGTAAAAATTGAATGATGCCGCGTTTTTCGCCTAGATCATTTCATTGTTTCATTGAAACAATGAAATGATCTAACTCGTTGAAACTACGCAATTCCGGACGGAAAACCGTTACACACTTTTCCTGGAATTGCTCTAATGCATGTCGCCCAAAGTGTGCAGCGGTTTTGGGACAACGACATGCATAAAAGCAATGACCTAACGCGCGACGCAGGAGTCCGATTGAACGGCGCGCGCTTTAGGCGGTTTCCCGCGCGACGGCGCGCCAGCCGATGTCGCGACGATAGAATCCGTTTTCCCATGAGACGCTGCGCAGCGCTTCATAGGCGGCGTCCTTGGCCTTGCTGACGCTTTCGCCCATGGCCGTGACGTTCAATACGCGGCCGCCCGTCGCAACCAGTTGATCGTCCTTCACCGCCGTGCCAGCATGAAACACCTTGGTCGTCGCGGACTCGCCGGGAAGGGCTGTGATCGGCGTGTTCTTGTCGTAAGCGCCTGGGTAACCCCGCGAGGCCATGACGACCGTCAGCGCGGCGTCGTCGCGCCATTCAATGCTCATCTCGCCCAGCGTCCCGGTCGCTGCCGCGTAGAGCAGCGGCAACAGGTCGCTCTTCATGCGCATCATCAGCACCTGGCATTCGGGGTCGCCAAAGCGGACATTGTATTCGATGAGTTCCGGGCCGTTCCGGGTGATCATCAGCCCTGCGAAAAAGACGCCGGCGAACGGATAGCCGCTTTCGGCCATGCCGCGCATCGTCGGCTCGATAATCTCCTTCATCGTGCGCTCGACCATTTCTGGCGTCATCACCGGCGCCGGCGAATAGGCGCCCATGCCGCCGGTATTCGGTCCCGTGTCGCCGTCGCCGACGCGCTTATGATCCTGTGCCGAAGCAAGCGGCAGGGCGTTCTTGCCGTCGCAGAGGCAGAAGAAGCTCGCTTCCTCGCCGTCGAGATAGGCCTCGACGACGACTTCGGCGCCGGCGGACCCGAAGGCGCCTGCAAAGCACTCGTCGATGGCGGCCAGCGCCTCCTCAAGCGTCATCGCAACCGTCACGCCCTTGCCGGCAGCGAGCCCGTCGGCCTTGATCACGATCGGCGCACCCTGTTCGCGCACATAGGCCTTGGCCGCTGCCGCTTCGGTGAACCGCTTGTAGGCCCCGGTCGGAATGCCGTATTTCGCGCAGAGATCCTTGGTGAAGCCCTTGGAGCCTTCGAGCTGGGCAGCGGCTGCAGACGGACCGAAGACCGCAATGCCTGCAGCACGGAGCGCGTCCGCAAGCCCCGCGACGAGCGGCGCCTCCGGGCCGACGACGACGAAATCGATCGCCGTCCGCTGGCAGAAATCGACCACTGACTGCTGGTTGTCGACATCGAGGACGACGATTGTCGCTTCTTCGGCGATACCGGGATTTCCCGGCGCGGCATAAAGCGCGGTCAGTTTCGGAGATTGTGCGATTTTCCACGCAAGCGCATGTTCGCGGCCGCCCGATCCGATCAGAAGAACCTTCATTGCCAACCTCGCCATCAGGTAATTGCTGCGCTGCGGTTAGGACGGCAGGCGGGGTAAGGTCAAGGAAAAAGCGGTTCCGCGATGGATTCAAATCGACACCGGGTCAGCCGGCGGCCGTGCGCCATTCCTCGGCATTGCCATCAACCGCTTCGGCCGTGGGGCGCGCCGTTCGCGTCAGTGCCCAGATTCCGAGATCGTCGAGCGAAAGCGGCTTGCTGATCAGATAGCCTTGAAACCGGTCGCAGCCGGCTGCGGTCAGCATCGCGAGCTTTTCCGGCGTATCCACGCCTTCGCCAACCACGGCCATATCCTTCGCGTGGCAGAGCGCGACGACGGCCTTGAGGACCGGCAGGGACTGTGATGCGGTCAGGTTGGAGACGAGCGCTCTGTCGAGTTTGATCGTGTCCGCGGCATAGTCGATGATTTGCTGAACCGAAGTGTAGCCTGCGCCAAAGTCGTCGATGGAGAGGCGGAAGCCCTTTTGGCGCAGTTCCTCGATGTTCCGCCGCAGCTGATCGCTCACTTTGACCGCGAAGGTTTCCGTCAGTTCGATATCGATCGACTGCGGCTGAAGTCCATGGCGTTCGACACAATCGGAAAAGTAGTCACTGATCGAGCGTGAATGCAGTTCAGCGGAGGAAATGTTGATCGCCAGCACAGTGTCGGATCCGAAAAGCGCTTTCAACTCGCGGCAATCGGACATCGCCTGGTTGATGACCCACCAGTCGATCTTGGAAAACAGGCCGGAGCTTTCCGCGATCGGCACGAATTCGTCCGGAGTGACATTGCCGAGTATGGGGGAGTGCCAGCGCAGTAGGGCCTCGCAGCCGGTGACGCGGCCTTTCGTGTCGACGATCGGCATGTAGACCAGGTGAAACTGCTCATCCGGATCGAGAGAGCGCAGTTCCTCCTGAATCTGGCGCAACCGTGTGCGTTTGTCATGGAGGGCGCGCGAGAAACGGCTGGAGCGGTTCTTGCCGGCACTCTTGGCCTGATACATGGCGGCGTCGGCATTGGAGATCAGTTCGGCGACATTGCCGGCGTCGTCCGGACAGATTGCGGCGCCGATGCTCGCCGTCACCGGATAGCGCTTGCCGGAAACCTCGAAGCCGTCGTCGAACAGAGCGAGAATTGCTGCCGCGATCTCCCTGACGGTGCCGTCACCCGGTCGTGAACGCACCAGGACAGCAAATTCGTCGCCGGACAGGCGGGCGAAGATCGCCGGCTTCTGTCCGCGCCTCCGCGTGATGGCGTCGACATGGTCTGCGAGTCGGGCGGCAAGCGTCTTGAGGAGTTCGTCGCCGACCGCGTGCCCATGCTTGTCGTTGACAAATTTGAAGTTGTCGATGTCGATGAACAGCAAGCTGCATTTTTCGCCGGACGACATGGCGTCCTGCACGACATCGGTAGCAAGCGTGTTGAAGTGTGCGCGATTGCTGATGCCGGTAAGCGTGTCCGTCCAGGAGCTTTTTTGCACGAGCTCCAGCGATTGGACCGACTGGCGGTGCAATTCACGGATGTTCTGGGTCAGTCGGCCGATTTCGCCCGCTTCGTCGTGATCGACGATTTCGTCGCGTGCCCCGACCATGACCGCCATGACATTGGCGTCGAGCGTGGCGATCGGCTCGGTAATGAAGCGGCGGATCAGGACGACGATCAGCCAAATGGAGAAAAGGCCCATGGCCACCGCACCAAGCGCCAGCAACGTCTTCTGGCGCAGCATCTGGCTGTCGAAATGCGCGTCCGAAATGGTCAGCGTCGCATAGAGCGCCGGTCCGAGAGGTGCGCTTGCCGAAAGGTCATCGGTAACGGCGAGGGGCCATGGCTGGAGAACGATGTCGGACTCATATTCCTTCTTCAGCGCGGTCTGCATCTGAAGGAACCGGTCGGGTTGCACGGCGACCTGCATCAGAAGCGCGTTCGCCTTGTTGCTGGGCAGGGGGCGGCCCAAGGTGATCGGATCGATGAACTGGGAGTAGACGATTCTGGGACGTCCGCCGACGTCGTGGAGGTAGGTCCAATCCGTAAGCTTGCTGCCCTTGACGAGTTGCCTGGCGAGTTCGACCTGTGCCTGGTCGACTTCCGCGAACGGATCCCAGCTGTTTTCGAAGTAATATTCCGTTTCCAGCTTGGAGGTCAGGATGACCAGCGAGACGAAACCCATTGGGTCGTCCGAGAGCGACTTTACGCTTTCCTGCAGACGTACGCCGAGCGCGTTGGCGCGAAAGGTCTTGTCCGTTTCGGATACGAACTGGCGCAGCGCATTGCTGTTCAGCAGAGCGTTGAGGAAGCTTTTGCTTCGTCGGACTTCGTTCTGAAAGACCGCGGCCGCATGCTCGAGCCTTTGCGACAGCTTGGCGTGTTCCAGCGCCCGGATCGATCGGCTCTGGGCGACGTGAACCGAAAAGGCAGCGAGGAGGTAGCCAGCAAGCACCACAGGGAAGATGAGGATGAGCGCGCGCTTGCCGAGTGTCACTGGAAATTCGCCAACGTACTGATGATGCGTCGGCGTGCTTGGACCGACTGGACAGAGAGTTCTTGCTGATATTGGCTTTTCGCCAGTATTTCCGCAGGGGGATAGACCGCCGGGTCGGAGCGCATCGCTTCGGGCAGGAGCTTGAGCGCTGCGCTGCTTGCTGTAGGCATAGTCAGTGCCACGGCGTTTGCGGCAGCGCTGTCCGCGGAACCGATGAAGTCGAGAAATTCCAGCGCCAGTCGCTTGTTCGGCGACCCTGCCGTCGCGGCCATGCAATCAAGCCAGGAAAGCGTGCCTTCGTTCGGGACCGAGTAGTGCCAGAGATCGGGAGTGCCAACCTTGTCGTTGAGCACAAGCTGGTCACCGCTGTAGCCAAGCGCCATGTGAATGTTTCTGCCGATCGCCGGGTTCTGGATTGAGGTGATCACATAATCGTAGGTCAATACGGACGGTGCCTGTTCCTTCATGAGGTCGAAGGCGGCCTTCAGCGTCTCGTTGTCGTTGGCATTGATGGACGCGCCGAGCAGCATCAAAGGGGCCACGAAGGTCTCGTTGTGGTCGTCGAACATGGCGATGTGCTTCTTCAACGCCGGCTTCGGGCGCATCAGGTCCCGCCAGGAGGTCGGGCGCTCCTTCACGACATCGGAACGATAGAGAATGCCCATCGTGCCCCAAAGATAGGGCAGGCCGTGTCCGGCACAGCGCTTGCGCCATTCGGGCGCATAGTCCTTGAGGGAGGGGACATTGGCCTCGGTAAGCGGTTCGAGAATACCCTTCCTGCCGAAAAGCGCCGCACCGTTTTCTCCGACGACGACGATATCTATGTTGCTGCCCGGATCCGCCAGGATCTCGTCGCGGGCGTCCCCGCTGTCATAGTTGACCTGATGAATCGCGACGCCGGTCTTTGCCGTCCAGCGGTCGACGATTTCCTGGTCGATGTAGGATTCCCAGATGAGCAGGTTGAGCGTTTCGGCGCGAGCAGTGGACGCGTATGCCAGCGTCGCCAGGAAGACGGAAAAGACCGCGCGCCCTCTCATTTCATGCCTCTGCCCAAGCCCCCATCCGATAACGGTACCGCGCAATAATTTATGAATGATTACAGAGGGTCGCGTCGGCGGATACTGACGTCGACGCGACCGGTAACTGGACGGATGTCCTCCGCCGGGACTGCATGAGCCGCGTCCTATCTTGCCGGAAGCTTTGGCAGCAGGACCGTCAGGATGCCGAGCAGCGGCAGGTAGGAGCAGATCTCGTAGACGAACGCGATGCCCTGCCGGTCGGCGAAGATGCCGAGCACCGCGGCGCCCATGCCGCCGAAGCCGAAGGCAAAGCCGAAAAAGGCACCGGCGATCAGGCCCACGCGGCCGGGAACGAGTTCCTGCGCGAAGACGACAATGGCGGAGAAGGCGGACGAGAAGATGAGGCCGATGAGAACGCTCAGGACGCACGTCCAGAACAGACTTGCATAGGGCAGCATGAGCGCGAACGGAATGACGCCGAGGATCGAGAACCAGATGACGAAGCGTGCGCCATATCGGTCGCCGATCGGGCCGCCGAGGAAGGTTCCGACGGCCGCCGAGCCGAGGAACAGGAACAGCATCAGTTGGGCCTGCTGCACGCTCGTGCCGAACTTCTCGATCACGAAGAAAGTGAAGTAGCTGGATATGGAGGCGAGATAGACGTTCTTCGTCGCGGTCAGCAGGACGAGGATAGCGATTGCCCAGAGAACCCGGCCTTTCGGCAAGGGAAGCGTCCGGTTTGGAGCGGGTCGGTTCATGGTCATGCGGCGGTGCCGTACGTACCACGTGCTGACCCAGGAAAGCACGAAGAAGCCGGTAATCGCCACGATCGAGAACCAGGCGAGACTGCCCTGGCCGAACGGAATGACGATGAAGGCCGCAAGCAGCGGTCCCAGCGCGCTGCCGGCATTGCCGCCAACCTGGAAGAGCGATTGCGCCAGTCCGTGGCGGCCACCGGACGCGAGCCGGGCCACGCGCGAAGATTCGGGATGAAAAATCGCGGAACCGACGCCGATCAGGCTCGCCGCCAAGAGCAGAACCCAGAAGTGACTGGCGTTTGCAAGGAGAATGAGGCCCGAACAGGTTGAAAGCATGGCCACCGGCAGGGAATAGGGCAGGGCCCATCGATCAGTAACAATGCCCACAGCCGGCTGCAGCATCGATGCGGTCAATTGAAACGTGAAGGTCAAGAGACCGATCTGGACGAAGTCGAGCGCATAATTCGCCTTCAGCAACGGGTACAGTGCGGTCAGCAGGGATTGCATGATGTCGTTCAGCATGTGGCAGAAGCTGACCGCAAGAATGACGGAGAAGGCGGTCTTTTCGGGACTGATGCTGCCCGTCGATGTTACTGAAGCCATGAGATGTTTCCCTGCGAACGGCTCACCGGTTGAGCTGCCGATCATCTCTAGACGGCTTGTTGCTGGCCTGCTTTTGTGATTTGGTCCAATTCTTTCGCGAGTGGGCCAAATGCCGAAAACGAGAAGAGATTACCTGTCGCAATTGCCGGATGCGGATCATTTCAGAAGCCTGGAGTGGATCGAGAGCGCGAACGCTTCCGTCCTGGCGATTGGCAAGGATTACGCCGCTGGCTTGAGGATCCCTCCCCACAGCCATAGCCGGACGCAGTTGTGGTGGGCGCGTTGCGGAGTCGTCCTTGTACATACGCCAAGGGGGCGCTGGATGATCCCTCCGGGGCACGCCTTGCTCATTCCGGCCGGCACCGACCACTCGGCAGAAATGGTGAGCGATGTCCGGATGCATTCGATCTACATTTCCGCGGCCGCCAGCCGCGCCGATCGCCCGCTCGTGGTCGAGATCACCGCGCTCGTCGGCAGCCTTATTGACGCTTTGGTCTGTGCTCGGGACGAAGCGTCGTCCGAGCGACGGGAGCAATTGATCATGGATCTGTTGCTCGCGGAGATTCCGCGGCTCGCGGAGCGGCCGTTGGGCTTGCCTTTCCCGCAGAACCAGCGGCTTGCCTCCCTGTGCCGGCAGTTCCTGAAGGTACCCTCGGCGACAGCAACGATTGATCAATGGGCCAATCGCATGCGCATCAGCCGCCGGTCCTTCACGCGCCTTTTTCGGCACGAAACCGGCATCAGTTTCGTCACCTGGCGGCAGCAGGCCTGCATCTTCGGCTCGCTGCCGCGCCTTGCCGATGGCGAGCCGATCACCACCGTGGCGCTCGACGCGGGCTACGAGAATGTCGCGGCGTTCACGACCATGTTCCGGCGCATGCTTGGCGCGCCGCCAAGCCTCTATTTGCGTGACCAGTCAGGCTGACCGATAACGTGCCATGGGAAACGAAAGCTGGGTTGACCTGGTTAACGGAATCGTAGGAACAGACCACAGATAAAGCGGCGGTTGTATTACATCCGAGCTTTCTCCCTGGCTCGTGCCCCGGCGCGATCCACCCGCCTACAGCGCCGCGCGTCCAATCGGACGCGCAAAGGTCGCTGTAGCACTTTGAATTGCTGCATGATTTTGTCCTTAAATCGATTCCGATTTAAGGAATCATGCGGTCGCGAATGATTCACCCGGAGTTGTTCATTGCGTATCCATCTTGCTTTTCTTTCTGGAACATTTCTTCTGGTGGCCAGCGCGGCGTCGGCCGAAGACGGTCGCTTCATATGGTCGGGCGATTGGTATCTGAAAGTCGGTGCCACCGGCTTCATCGGCCCGAAATATGAAGGCGCTTCGGATCGGATGTTCCAGGCAGCGCCGCTGGTTTCGCTCGGCAAAGCCGGCAGCAGCGTGCGTTTCTCGTCGCGCAACGACAATATGTCCTACGCGCTCCTCGATCAGGGCGGGTTCCGGGCAGGCGTCGTGGGCAAGCTGATCTTCGAGCGTGACGAGGATAGGTCGAGCGATCTCAAGGGCCTCGATCCAGTCAAGTTCGGTGGCGAACTCGGCGGCTTCGCCGAGGTTTATCCGACCGATTGGATGCGTCTGCGCGCCGAGGTCCGCCAGGGTATCCGCAGTCATCACGGTGTCGTCGCGGACGTTGCGGCAGACGCCTTCGTCGATGTCAGCGACACAGTACGGGTTTCCGGCGGGCCGCGGCTGACGGCGGCGACGAGTGATTATTTCGACACCTATTACGGTGTAAACAACAGGGAATCGGCTGCATCCGGCCTGAGCGCCTATGATCCGGGAGGCGGCATCCACTCCGCCGGCGTCGGCGCGGCGATTACCTGGCAGGCGACCGAGAAACTGGAGACCAGCGCCTATACCGAATACCGGCGATTGATGGGTCCCGCCGCCGATTCGAGCCTGGTACGTGAACGCGGCAGCCGCAATCAGCTTCTGGTCGGGGTTTCAGCGACCTACCGCTTCGACTTCACGCTTCCTTGACGGCCGACGGCGCCCCCGTGTCTTGTCAGACGCGCAAAGGACACTGGACCACTTTGAATTCCTGCATGTTTCTATCTTGAATCGGCTACGATTTAAGGAAACATGCGGCACCGACTGTGGAACGGAGTGCCGCCGCTTGACCGCCCGGCCTCGGGGAGCCAAACAGGAGCGATGAACACTTCCTCTTTAGATTCCGGCCGCGTTCACGACGCACCGTCCAACAACTGGGTTTATCGCGTATTGCCGCGCGTATTCTGGCCCTATGCGCAGCTTGCCCGCTGGGACAGGCCGATCGGCTGGCAGCTTTTGTTATGGCCGTGCCTCTGGTCGGCCGCGCTGGCGTCCACGGCGGCGGCAAGCCTCGGCAGCTTCTCGGCAAGCCGTTTCCTGCTCCACGTTGTTCTTTTCACGGTCGGCGCGATCGCGATGCGCGGTGCCGGCTGCACCTACAATGACATCGTCGACCACGATATCGACATGGAAGTGGCGCGCACGCGGTCGCGTCCCCTGCCTTCCGGGCGTGTCACGCGTTTCCAGGCCAAGGCGTTCATGGTGCTGCAGGCCCTTGTGGGTCTTCTCGTCCTGCTGCAGTTCAACGGCTTCACCGTTTTCCTCGGTATTCTGTCGCTGGCCCTGGTGGCGGTCTACCCCTTTGCCAAGCGTTTCACGGACTGGCCGCAATTCTTCCTCGGCCTCGCATTTTCCTGGGGCGCCATAATGGGTTGGTCGGCGGAGTTCGGCGAACTCTCGCTTGCGTCCATTTTGCTCTACGGTGCCGCGATCGCCTGGACCATTGGCTACGACACCATCTACGCCTATCAGGACAGGGAGGATGACGAACTGATCGGCGTCCGTTCGACCGCGCGCCGGTTCGGTGACAATCCGCGGCCATGGCTGATCGGGCTCTACGGATTAGCCGTCTTGCTGATGCTGCTGGCCTTTGTCGCGGCGGGCGCGGGCTTCTTCGCTTATGCGGCTCTCCTGGTCGCGGCGGTGATGCTTGGCTATCAGATCCTGGTGCTGAATATCCATGACCCGTTGCAATGCTTGGCATTGTTCAAGTTCAACAGCGTCGTCGGCCTCATTGTTTTTGCCGGCCTTGTGCTGACGCTTCTCGTACGCCTCATATGAAAAATCCTCCGGCTGGGTCCGGAGGACGTGTGGACTTTCGTGCGACCGGCATTCGGTCAAGCCAATCCATTGGCGGGGCCTCCTTATGCCCAGCTTGGTCCGCTATCGGGCTTGCGCGGCTTGACGGCAGCACGCGCGCGGAAAGCGGCCCGAATGGCGATGAGGACGGCGAGCAGATGCTTGCGCATGCGATATCTCCTTCATTCGTGCCTTTGGCTATGGAGCGCATATGGCACGAAGAAGGCGAACCCACTGTTTCTGCGGTAACATTTGCCCGCAAGATGTGGAAAACCTCCACGGCAAATTCCACTACAGCGCCGCGCATCTGATCAGACGCGCAAAGGACGCTGTAGCACTTTGAATTGCTGCATGTTTTTATCCGCAAATCGGCTACGATTTAAGGAAACATGCAGTAGCGTGCAGGCGGGAGCGGCATCGCCAACGCGAAAAGACGAAGGCCGGCCGCAGGGGCTCGGCCGGTCCTCGCACTGGAGTCGATCGGAGAGGAAATCAGGTCCGGGCGATAATCTCGCGCCCGTCGATTTTCATGTGAACGCCGAGTGTCCCGGTCGAGCGGCGCACGAGAAAGCGCGGGCGGCGCTCGGCGAAAAAAGAGTGGCGGCGACGCGGTTTCGCCGGAGCGGTGCGAACATCGCCGAGGTGCTCTTCCAGCGGGCGGGCGACACCGTCGGCTTCCACCATCAGCATCGGGATGCGGTAGGCTTCCGCCCAGGCCCGCCAGTCGGCTGCAATGTCGGAAAGGTCGTGGGCGACGAGCAGCGGGATGCAAAGATCCGGATCGTCATGATGGAGTTCGAGCGTCACTGTAACCTCTCCGTCGCCGTGGTCGATGGCCCGCGCTGCAACACCCTTGAACGCCCGCGCAGGCAGCGCGATCGAAAGCGGCAAGCCGCTCGATGGTAGCACCTTGCGCAAAACAGCGCCACGTTCGTCGAGGCTGATGGTGACATTACCCGCATGGCCGCGCAAGGCGTAGGTTGCATGCTGCGGAAAACGCTTCGGATCGAGCCTCAGTTTGTTTTCAACCCAGGCCGGTTGAGAAAGTGTGTTGCGCATTTCAATCGCCCTTGTTTTTCCTTGAGAGCCGGTTCCCGGTCTTCTCGTCGGGACTTTTCGTCCTCTATGGGCAGCAGGATAGGCAGCCGCTCTTCCGGACGGCTTAAAAATTGCGGTTAAAAAGACCTTGCGTGGCCCCATGGTTAGCAAAAGTCGACCCGCCAAGGTTTCTTCTTCGTCAACGAAATTGCCGGGATTTTTTTGAACCGCAAACGCATGCCGGAAAAGCCACACACAAGTCTCCGGCGACATGATGCGGCGTCAGAATTCTGTTTTGGTGGGCTTGGCCCTCTGGCAATCGACAAGGCGGCGGCATGGTTTCGACCTATATCGACTACAATCTCATCACCCGCGACATGAGGGCCAGTCTCAATCGGGTGTCGATCCAGCCGCTGGTTGCGCGCGAGGCCGAATATTACAAAGCGAACATCGGCAAGGTGACTTCGGTCGACGAATTTCTCGACGATTACCGTCTCTATTCCTACGCCATGAAGGCCCACGGCCTTGAGGACATGACCTACGCGGTGGCCTTCATGCGCAAGGTGCTCGAGAGCGACCTGAAGGACGACAACAGCTTTGCCAATCGCCTGACGGACGAGCGATACCGCAACTTCGCCGAAGCGTTCAGTTTTGGCTCGTCGACCGCCGTTGCGCAGACCGACGCCCAGACCGATGCACTGATCGGGCTTTACAGCGAGACGATCGCCAACCAGTCGAACGTGCTCAATGCCGAGACGAGCTATTACAACGCGGTGATCGATACCGTGACGAATGTCGATCAGTTCCTGGGGAACGAGCGCCTCAGGACCTATGCGATGAAGGCCTTCGGGTTCGATCCCAAATATACATCCTATTCCCATTTGAGACAGATTCTGACCAGCGACGTCAACGATCCGAACAGCTACGTCAACAAGCTGGGCAGCAGCTCTGCGCTGAATTTCGCGAAGGCGTTCAATTTCCAGACCGACGGGAGCCTGCCCGCCAACACGCTGCCGCAGAGCGCGACGCAGAAGAGTGCCATCAACGAGAGCTACATCCTTAACGCCAGCGACCGCGTGACCTCGGCCGAAGCTCTGCTCAACAAGAGCTACTACGAGGCGAAGATTGGCAGCATCACGACGGTCGCCGCATTGAAGGCCGATACGCGCCTGTTCAACTACGTGGTGACCGCCTTCGGGCTGCCGCCGAGCACCTTGACGACAACCGTCGAGAACATCCTGACCAGTGACCTCGACGATCCCAACAGCTACGCCAACACGATGGGCGGCGAGTACAACAAGGCCTACAAGGCCATGGCAGCCGCCTTCAATTTCCAGACCGACGGGACGCTCGCGAGCGGCGACAGCGCGCAGACGGCAGCGCAGATGGCCACCACGTCCGATGGCTATATGGTCCATTACAACGACAAGGACGATGCCGCGGACGAGGCGCTGATTTCGCGTTTCAAGATGCTGATCAACGCGCTGACGAGCGTCGATAATCTGCTAAACGATCCCAGCATGATGACGCTTACGCTGCGCGCCTTCGGCCTTGAGGAGGAGGGGGACAGCGTGCGCAAGCTGAGAAAGGTCCTGACGAGCGATCTGAGCGACCCCGACAGCTATGCCAACTCGCTCAAGGACGAGCGTTACGTTAAGCTTGCCAAGGCGTTCAACTTCGAGCCCGACGGCTCGCTTGGCGCGCCGAAGCTTGCACAGTCCGAGGCCGAAATCCTCAATACGTCCAAGGCCTATGTCATCGAAAAGAGCCGCTTTGGCACTGACGAAGACAAGACCAAGGCGCAGGAAGAGGCGAAATATTATAGCGCCGAGATCCAGAAGATCGAAACGCTCGACGACCTGCTCGGTAACCGGCGCCTGGTTGATTTCGTCCTTGTCGCCGCGGGCATCGACCCGGAGACTGTCGAGACCAGCTACCTCAGGGACATGTTTCTCTCCGATCTCGATGATCCGGAAAGCTTTATCAACACGGAGAGCGATACCCGCTATCGCGAGCTCGTCGCCTCTTTCAATTTCGATATCGAGGGAAAGCTTGCTCGCGGAGCCGCAGGTCAGATCCAGACCCGCCGCGGGATCATTGCCACGATGGATCTTTACCTCAACCAGACGCTGGAAGAAAACGCCGGCGCGGACAATGCCGGTGTCCGCCTGGCACTCTATTTCAAGCGCATGGCTTCCGACGTCAACACGGTTTACGACCTTCTTGCCGACAGCGCCTTGATGCAGGTCGTCAGAACCGCCTTCAGCATCCCGCAGGAGATGGCAAGCAGCGACATCGATATTCAAGCCGAATACATCAAGCGCGTGATGAATATCGCGGATCTCCAGGATCCCCAGAAGCTCGAAAAACTCCTGCAGCGTTTCACCGCGCTTTATGACGTAGAGAACAACACCGATGTCTCCCCAGCCGCCACCATCCTGTCAGGCAGCGGTGGTTTCGGCATCAGCGCCGACACGTTGATGCAGCTGACACAGCTCAGGATGGGCGGCTAGAGCATCCTGCTTTCAAGTGGAATCGCTGAAAGTGGATAAGATGCTCTAGAATCAAAGTGATAGAGCGTCCTTTGTGCGTTCACTTGAACGCACGGCGCTCGAGATCACATAGACCTTGAGCGCAGCACCTTGTCGGGATTCATGATGCCTGCGGGGTCGAAGGCATGCTTGATTCGCTGCATCAGTTCGATCTCGATTGCCGGGCGGATTTCCGCAAGCTCATCGCGCTTCAATTGACCGATGCCGTGCTCGGCAGAGATCGATCCGCGATATTTCAGCACGATCCCGTGGACGATGCCGTTCATCTCGTGCCAACGGTCGAGGAAGGCCTGTTTGTCGGCGCCAACCGGCTGGGAAATGTTGTAATGGATGTTGCCGTCGCCCATGTGACCGAAGGCACATATACGGGCTCCGGGTATGGCTCTCATTACGGCGGCATCGGCCTCAGCCATGAAGGCAGGGATGCTCGACACGGGCACCGACACGTCGTGCTTGATCGAACCGCCTTCCGGTTTCTGTGCCGGCGACATGCTTTCGCGCATGTGCCACAGCGCCTTGCGCTGCGTCTCGTTCGTCGCAATGACCGCATTTTCGACAAGGCCACCGCTGACGCCCGCTTCGAGCACGCCCTGCACCATACGCTCCGCGCTTTCCGCGGAATCCGAGGTCGAAATATCGATCAGCGCGTACCAGGGATGGACTGTCGCCATCGGGTCACGCACGCCCGGAATATGCCGGGAGGTGAACTCTATGCCGATCCTCGGCATCAGTTCGAACCCTGTCAGCGCCGGCCCGCATAGGCTCGAAGCCCGATCGAAAAGGGTAAGCGCATCCTCGACGCTCTTAAGGCCCGCGAATGCGACCTGATGGCCAAGCGGCTTCGGGAACAGCTTCAACACGGCGCCGGTGATGACGCCGAGCGTTCCTTCAGCACCGATGAAAAGGTCTCGGAGGTCGTAGCCGGTATTGTCTTTCTTCAGCCGGCGCAATCCGTCCCAGATTTCGCCGGTCGGCAGCACGACCTCCAGCCCCAGGCAGAGCTGGCGCATATTGCCGTAGGCGAGCACGGCCGTACCGCCGGCATTGGTCGAGAGATTGCCGCCGATCCGGGCTGAACCTTCGGAGCCGAGCGACAGCGGGAAGAGCCGTCCGGCATCGTCCGCAGCCTTCTGGATGTCCGCTAGGATGCAGCCGGCATCGGCCACGATGACGTTGCCCACGGGATCGACGTCGCGGATGCGGTTCAGCCGCTCGAGTGAAAGAACCATGTCGGCTTTTCCCTCGCGCGGAATCTGGCCGGCCACATGTCCGGTATTGCCGCCCTGCGGGACGATCGCGGTGTGGGTCTGGCTTGCCAGGCGCATGATGCGCGAGACTTCCTCGACGGAGCCTGGCCTGAGAACGAGCGGGGTGGTGCCGTGATAAAGCCCGCGTGATTCGACGAGATAAGGCGCGGTCTCCGCCGGACTGCTGAACGCATTGCGGCCGCCGACGATGTCGATGAAAGAGGCGATCAGCTCGGGAGAAAGTATGGTCGTCATGATCGTTCCCTCGTTTTCCGACGATAGTTCAGCCTCTGGGCGCTGCTGCTCGCTGCAGGCGGTCGATGATCGCCTCGCCGAGACCTTCTTCCGGAACGCGGCCGAAGGCTATCGTCCGCGCGCCGCTCGCATCCGCTTGCTTCATGTAGTCGAAAAGATTGGCGGCCGCCTCGCGGAGGTTGCCGCCGGGGCTCAAGTCCAGCACGATGGTCGCTTCGCCCTCGCCGGGAAGCGGCCTGCCGCCGAAGCGGATCAACGCTTCTCCCGCCCGCACGTCCGCGGCATTCAACCTTACGGCCGCGCCTGGAGCGTAATGTGACGCAAGCATGCCGGGCGCCTCGATCGTCGCGCCGGCGCTTTCCGGCCGCATGACCTCGCGCCCGGTGAGTTTCTCGATCTCGTCGGCGTCCAACCCGCCCGGTCTGAGGAGCCGCAGCGTGCCGTCTTCAACCTTGATGATTGTCGATTCGAGGCCGATTTCGGCCGGGCCGGCATCGAGGATGAGTTTCAGCTTGGATCCGAGGTCGGCTTGCACATGGGCGGCGCTGGTCGGGCTGATCTTGCCGGACGTGTTGGCGCTCGGCGCCGCAAGCGGGTGTCCGAAGCGGGCGATTACCTGGCGTGAGAAACCGTCGGGCATGCGGATGCCGAGCGTATCGAGCCCGGCGGAAGCGAGCGCATGGACGGTGCTCTCCGGCCGCTGCGGCAGGATAAGGGTAAGAGGGCCTGGCCAAAAGGCCTCCGCCAGTCGACGCGAAATCGGATCGAACGTCACATGCGCCTCGGCCATCGCCAAATCCGAGACATGACAGATCAGCGGATTGAAACGGGGCCGGCCCTTCATCTCGTAAATGCGGCTTATCGCGTCAGGGTTTGTGGCGTCGGCCGCGAGGCCGTAAACCGTCTCCGTCGGGATCGCGACCGGCTCGCCTCCGGAAAGAACGATGCAGGCTTTCTCGATCGCCCGGTCTGGCTCTGTGCGTGTATCGATGATTTCGGCCATGGCGGTTCCGTTTGCCTTTTCGTCGCTTCCTTAACGGACGCGCCGGAAAAACAGAACGATTTTCTTCGTCAATGCATGTCGCCCGAAAGTGCGCAGCGGTTTTGGGACAACGACATGCACTAAAACAAGGAGCGGATGTCGCCCGAAAAGTGCGCAGCGGTTTTGGAGCACGACATGTATAAGAACAATGCCGACCAAGCCTGGGTCAAAGGCTGCGAATGATCTGGCGCAGCGCGTCGTCGCGCGCACCCAGCATCAGCACGTTCTTCAGCGCTATCTTCGGGTCCTGCGTCCGGAAGATCAGGCCATTGCCGCGCACATTGCGGTTTATGACCATCTGCCCATCGTCGCCGCCGGGTTCGATAGCGACCGCGAAATACATGCGCGAATAACCCCTCTCTATTCGATCGAAGAAATGCGTCTCGTCACCGAGATCGGAGAAGAAGTTCGCGAAATAAAAGGCCCAGGTGATGTCGTGGGAGCGCTCGAGATGCGTTTTCCCGGCCGTCACATGGCAGTAGCCGAGATGCGGACTGTTCGGCAGGGTGCGGTGAAAGATCATCTTCGGAAACTGGATCGAAGAATGGAATGCGTTGATGCGCTTGTGGGTCGTGTCTCCGGCCGCCGAAAGCTTCCGCCCCGTTTGCTCCGCGACCTCCTCATGCGTCAGGTAGCGCCGTTGCCCGGCCATCCAGTGCCGTCGCCGGTCGATCCGTCCGGTGCGGAGGAACTCCGCGTGGGGCGTGGCCTTTGACGCGGCAACCGGAGCTCTCGTGCCGGTGTCATAATATCTGAGTCTTGCCATTGGCGCCGGCGCCATCCTTGTCCGCGAAACGAGTTGATCCGTCCCGGAATGCTAGCCCTTCAGGGTTAACAGATGATTTTTCAATACATTTTGTCGACGGCAAGCACTCCGCAGTAGTGTCGCAAAATGGACAGTTCATTTCGTGCCGGCGATGACGCTGCCGAAAAAATTCAACAGCTGCTTATATTTCCGACTATCACATTGTTTATAATAAATAATATCAATCACAGCATGGCGGATTGATGCGCGAACATCGTGTCGTCTTTCTGGAAGGGGATGTCGTCAATCGGCAAATGAAAAGACGCTGCGCGCGCTTAGATATCGACACTCAAGGTGCCGCTCCAGGGAGGGCGGAGAATTGGGAAGCCGGTCAGATCCCGGCGCTGCCCCCGCAACGGTGGTGGAGCGAAAGCCACGGCAAAAAGCCACTGGACGGTGTGTCCGGGAAGGCGCCGGGCGGGTCCTTCTTGGGGCCGCTCCAGAGCCCGGAAACCAGCCTTGGGACGAAAAAATCGACCGTAACTGGTTGCGGCGGGCAGCCGGATCGGAGCCTTTGATGCGCCGGCATTATCGTCGGCGTTGGTTCCTGTCCTGCCTCTCCGAACTGATGAAAGAGGACAGGACATGGACATTCAGAACGATATGCTGCGTCGGCTCACAAACCGCCGTGAGGGCCATAGCCTCGACCGGGCCTTCTACACCGACCCGGACTATTACCGGCAAGACCTCGAGCACATCTGGTACAAGGACTGGCTCTTCATCGGCCATGACTGCGAAATTCCGCGGGCCGGCAACTACTTCACCGTTCAGGTCGGCGACTATCCGATCGTCGTCGTCCGCGACCGGCAGGGAACGATCCGGGCACTCCACAATTCCTGCCGCCACCGCGGCTCGCGCGTCTGCACGCAGCACAAGGGCTCCTCGGCCAAGCTCGTCTGTCCCTATCACCAGTGGACCTACGAACTGGACGGAAAACTGCTTTTCGCGCGGCAGATGCCCGAAGGCTTCGATCCGGCTGAGCACAGCCTGAAGCCGGTTCATTGCGAAACGGTTGGAGGCTATATCTTCATCAGCCTCGCCGACGAGCCGATGGATTTCCAGCCGTTCCGCGAGACGGTTGCCGGTTATCTCGCGCCGCATCGCCTTGGTGAAACCAAGGTCGCCTATGAGAGCACGATCGTCGAGAAGGGCAACTGGAAGCTTGTCTGGGAAAACAACCGCGAGTGCTATCATTGCGCTGCCAACCATCCGGAGCTTTGCCGCACCTACCCCGAGGCTCCGACGGTGACGGGTGTCCAGGGCGCAATGGACGACCCGGAGATCGGCGCCCATTGGGAAAGGTGCGAGGCGGCGGGCCTTCCGAGCAGCTTCAGGATTGCACCGACCGGCCAGTTCCGGATGACGCGGATGCCGCTGATCAACGGGGCGGAGAGCTACACCATGTCCGGACAGGCGGCCGTCCGCAAACCGCTTTCGGCCGGCGTCAACGAGCGCGGGATCGGCACGCTCTTGCTCTTCCACTACCCGACCACCTGGAACCATGTGCTCGGCGATCACGCGGTCACCTTCCGTGTGCTGCCCCTTGGCCCGGAACTGACGCAGGTCACCACCAAATGGCTGGTCAGCAAGGATGCAGTCGAGGGTGTCGATTACACAATCGAGGACCTTACTCATGTCTGGACGGAGACCAATGACCAGGATCGCCAGATCGTAGAGGAAAACGCCTTCGGCATCCGCTCGCCGGCCTATGAGCCGGGCCCCTATTCGGCCGAGCACGAGGGTGGCGTGATGCAGTTCGTCGAATGGTACTGCAGTTTCATGCGGAACCGCCTGCAGGACGCCGCCGCTCCTCTCTCACAGGTGGCCTGATCATGGAAATGGGTTCCTCTTTTCGCCATTTCGATGAGTTGCATCCGTGGATCGATCGGCAGCATCTGCTCGAATGCATATCGGCCGTCGTCGAGACCGCGGACGTGATGACCTTCACCTTCCGTTCGGACAAACTGGCCTGGTTCCGCTATCTGCCGGGGCAGTTCGTCACGCTCGAGCTGCCCGTCGGCGAGGAGCCGGTGATGCGCACCTACACGCTGTCATCCTCGCCATCACGTCCGCTCTCGGTTGCCGTCACCGTCAAGGCGCAGCCGGACAGTATCGGTACGCGCTGGATGTTCGACAATCTGAAGCCCGGCATGAAGCTGAGGGCGCTCGGGCCGCTCGGCGATTTCAGCTTCGTTCGCCATCCGGGTGAGAAATACCTGTTTATCTCGGCTGGCTCGGGTGTCACGCCGATGATGTCGATGACGCGCTGGATGGCGGACTGCGCGCCCGACACGGACGTCAACTTCATTTCCTGCGCGCGCCGGCCGGAGGACCTCCTGTTCCGCTCCGAACTGGAGGTTCTCGCCCGCCAGATGCCGCGGCTCAATCTCGGCTTTCTCGTCGAAGGCCATGAGGCGCGCCACGGCTGGCATGGGCTGCGCGGTCGCATCGATGCGACGAAATTGCCTCTGCTCGCGCCAGACTTCCTGGAGAGGACGGTCTTTTGCTGCGGGCCCGAACCTTTCATGCGCGGCGTCAGGGAGATGCTGAAAGGCGCCGGTTTCGATATGGCGCGCTATCACGAGGAGAGTTTCCAGCCGGCAGCCGCGCCGGCGGCCGAGGAGCTCGCGGTGCGCGCCGGCGCGGGGCTGGGCACTGCGGCCGAGGCGGCGCGCGTCACCTTCACCATGAGCGGCAAGGACGTGACGGTGGTGCCGGGCCAGACGATCCTGCAGGCCGCCCGCGCCAACGGCGTCCGCATCGGCGCCGCCTGCGAGGGCGGCATATGCGGTACCTGCCGTGTGATGAAAGTCGCCGGCGACGTCGAGATGAACCACAATGGCGGCATACTCGATGACGAGATCGAGGAAGGCTACATCCTTGCTTGCTGCTCACTGCCGCTCGGCGACGTGCAGATCGAGGCTTGACGGGCGCGGGCCCTCAGCGCCGCTCGGTCTGCTGGGGCAAGTGTATTTCGGCAGCTCTAACGGCGATCGAGCCGGTAACGGTCATGTCAACGCCGCTACCCGATTTGCTCTCGGCCGTCGCGCGGCTGACGAGCAGCGCAGGCCGCCTGAGGGAGACAACCGCCTTGGCACTGGCTGCCGGCGCCGTGCCGCGCGTCGCCGCAGCGATAACGGTCAGCACCGGCGGTTTCTCGGGCAGCAGTGCCCCTTGCGCCCAGATGGCCCTAAGTGCAGGAGCGGGCATGGGAGCGACGTTCACATCGATATCGTCCAGCGTGCCCGGCACCCGATAGGGGCAGCGCCGCTTGCCGCAATTGTGCGACGAGGAGAATTGCCAGAGGGCGTAGCTGTCCCAGTTCCCCATCGGAAAGACCTTGCGGATGTCCGGCTTGTAGCGGGCGTACCACAGCGGAAGCCGCGACAGCAACCGGTGCTTGTGGCGGTTGGCGGCTATGTATCTCGCGGTGATGTGGTTGGTGTAAAGGATCGGGTAGCGTCCGGTGCGGGCCTTGATATGCCCGGCGAAGATGGCCGCGTCCTCCAGCGACATGTATTTTTCCGGATCGATCCCCTCGATGTCGAGGACCATCACCTCGTCGTCGCGGGGGCTGGCATAGTCGAGGAAATGATTGGCCTGATCGACAGGATTGCCGGGACGGGCCATATGATAGGCCCCCCAGAGCAGACCATACGAGCGTGCGATCATTCGGCGCGTCTGGTAGAGCTCGCGGCTGACGGCGTACTTGCGCCACATCGTCTTGCAATGGGCGACCGTGTCGCCGCCGTGGTCTCCGGTGCAGGAGAAACTTTCGGGCAGGCCGTCGGAGGCTTTGGCGATGAAGCCGGCGATGCGCTTGTCCTTCAGCAGCGCTTCCCAGTCGATGCTGTTCATCTCATAGGCATCGACGATGATGGCGTTCTGCCGCTGTTTCCAGGGTTCGAGATCACGCGCGTGAACATTCACCGCCGCGAAGGTCAGACCCAGAAGGGCCACCAGGCGCAAGATCGTCCCCGAGATCGAGAGTCCCCGCTTTTCCATTCACTGAGATTGCCGACATTAGCGTTAAAAGGTCGTAAATCTCAGCCCCGCCTCGATCCTGCGCGAGACGAACGCTCCTGTACACAGACCTCCAGCAGAAGCGTCATTGGCAGATTCGGCTCTGGATTGTGGTGCTACGGCGCCGGTCCGATCGGGAAAGGCCCTTGGCGACATGGTTTCATCTCGCGATCCGTGCTCTAAGTTTCATCATGGCAAAGGCACAGTCGTCGGCCGCATCTTCCAAAAAGAGAGAACAAAACCCGTTACTTATGCATTCGCCCCGCCGGTGATTCCGGCTTTTCGGCCATGGAGGCAGGCTAGGAGGCAAGGTTGGAAGTGGTTCTCCTTCGGATCGGCGCAGGTGGAAGCATGCTACAGAATCCCGATCCGGCGAAGAATGAGCCAGGCAAGTCCCATGGAAAAGGCGATGATCAAAGCCGCATAGAGCGTGCCGCTTCCATCAGCGAAGGGCAGGGCTCCCGTGTTCATGCCGAAGAAGCCGGTCACCAGCGTCGGCGGCAAGAGAAAAGCTGTCATCAGCGACAGGATATAGAGATGCCGGTTTGTCTCCGAGGAAATCTTGCTGTCGATTTCCTCGTGCAGAAGCCTCGCGCGTTCCTGAAGCGCGAAGACATCGCGATCGACTGCCTCCAGCCGATCGGAGAGCCGCTCTGCCGCGTCGATGAAACCCGGCGGCACCTCGTCCTCTTCCGATGCCCCGGCCCGCCGCAAGAGGGCGAGAATGGTCCGCAGGTGCCGATGCAGCCGCACGGCTGTTCTACGCAGTGGAGCCAATCCGGGCTGCTGCCTGTGCTCTGCCTCGCCATAGACGCGATCCTCGATGATGTTCAGTTCTTCGGTCAGTTCCAGGACGAGTGAGATCAACGTGCGCTGGAACTCGATGACCAGCATTTCGAAAAGATCGATCGGCCGGCTGCATTTGGCGCTTTTCTCGACGGCCGCCTTAACCCGGTCGAGGCCGCGCAGCGGGTGCAGCCGCGTGGTGATGATGATCTTGTCGCTCACTGCAAAGTGCAGCCAGCCGATCGTCTTGGTAACCGCGTCGAACGTGCGCTCGAAATCCACCAGCGTTCCGTGGACGGCGTCCTCGGAAACGGTGATCGCCGCCTGTGTGTCGTGACTGGTCAGCGTGGCAATCGCCGCTTGCGGAAGGTTGCTGATGCGTTCGATCAGCGCGGGCGTTCGCGCATCGCTGAGTGCCAGGTGCAGCCAGACCCAGCCGTCGCCGGCAGAAAGGTCGTCGATCGAAGAGTCGGCCGCGATGCGCTGGCATCGGCTCTCCCCCGGTATGAAGCGGTAGGCCCAGACAAGGCCCGGTATGTCGGGAGAAATCAGGTTCATCGCAGCGCCTTGGCTACAGGGCCGCGCGTCTGATCAGACGCGCCAAGGTCGCTGTAGAGCTTTGAGTTTCTGCATGATTTTGTCCCTAAATCGATTTCGATTCAGGGACAAAATCATGCAGTAGAGCGGGATGAGGGGAGGTGGGCACGGTTTTCCGCCTGCATCCCGCACTCGGCTTCTAATCCCCCTCGATGACAGTTTTGTTACAATCTCTGCAGCTTGCTACCGACCGCAATTGACGTTGACGTTTACGTAAAAATCAATAGTCTTCGGGTTCGAAGAAGGACGCGCGGCGCTCATGACTGCGGCTGCGCGGAGAGGATCATCATGTACAAAGCACCCGTCGACGAGATCGCATTCACACTGAAGCACGTGGCCGGGATGGCCGAGGCCTTGGACGCTGGTGTTTTCGGTGAACTTGGTGAAGATCTGGTCGACGCGATCCTCGCGGAAGCCGGGCGTTTCGCGATGGAAGAGGTGGCTCCTCTCGGCGAAGTCGGTGACCGGCAGGGGGCGCAGCTCGTCGACGGCGCGGTCAAGACGCCGGAGGGATGGCGCGATCTCTATCACAACTGGATCGGCGGCGGCTGGAATGGCCTGACGGCGCCCGAGGCCTTCGGCGGCCAAAATCTGCCCCACATGCTCCACGTCGCCGCGATGGAGATGTGGAATGCCGGTTCGATGGCTTTCGCACTTGGCCCGACACTGACGATGGGCGCCATCGAAGCGCTGGAGAAGCACGGTTCCGAGGCGCTGAAGACAACGTATCTCGCAAAAATGGTTTCAGGCGAGTGGACCGCCACGATGAATCTGACGGAGCCGCATGCCGGCTCTGATCTCGGCGTGCTCAAGACCCGCGCCGAACGTCGCGACGATGGCAGTTATCGCATTTTCGGCCAGAAGATTTTCATCACCTGGGGCGAGCACGACTTCACCGACAACATCGTCCATCTGGTGCTGGCGCGCCTGCCGGACGCACCCTCCGGCACGAAGGGCATTTCGCTGTTTCTCGTGCCGAAGTTCCTTGTCAACGCCGACGGCTCGCTCGGTGCCCGCAACGATCTTTTCTGCCATTCGCTCGAGCACAAGCTTGGCATTCACGGCTCGCCCACCTGCACGATGATCTATGGTGACGGCAAGTTCGGCGACGAAAAAGGTGCGATCGGTTATCTGGTCGGCGAGGAAAATCGCGGTCTCGCCTGCATGTTCACGATGATGAACAACGCCCGGCTGGCCGTCGGCATGCAGGGTGTCGCGATCGCCGACGCGGCCACCCAGAAGGCGATCGCCTATGCGAAGGAGCGCACGCAGGGCAGGGCGCCCGGCTGGAGCGCCGAAGGCATGAGCCCGATCATCGAGCATCCGGATGTCGCCCGCATGCTTTTGACGATGAAGGCACTGACACAAGGGTCGCGGGCGATCGCCTATGCCTGCGCCCACGCGGTCGACATGGCAGACGCCAGCAGGGGCGACCAAGCCCGCCATTGGCAGGAGCGTTCGAGCCTGCTGACGCCGATTGCAAAATCCTTTGCCACCGATGCCGGTGTCGACGTCGCCTCCCTCGGAATCCAGGTGCATGGCGGCATGGGCTTCATCGAGGAAACCGGCGCCGCCCGTTATCTGCGCGATGCGCGTATCGCGCCGATCTACGAGGGCACCAACGGTATCCAGGCGATCGATCTCGCCACCCGCAAGTTGCCCTTGTCCGATGGTGCCCATGTGCGCGGCTTCATCGCCGAACTGAGCGAGGTCGCCGCCGCTGTCAGGGCCACGAACAGGAAGGGGTTCGGCGAGACGGCAGCGCGGCTCGATGCTGCGATCGCGGATCTTTCCGACGCGACCGAGTGGCTGCTGGCCGCTCTGGACGGCGGAAAACTTACCGATGTGCTATCCGGTGCAACCGCCTATCAGCGCCTCTTCGGACTGATACTGACAGGCGTTTACCTGGCCAAGGGCGGGATGGCGGAGGCCGGTGACGGCAAGGAAGATGCGCGCATCGCGCTTTGCCGTTTCACCGCAGAGAACCTGCTCGCGGAAACAGGCGCGCTCAAGGATCGCGTCGTCAGTGGCGCCGAAAGCCTTGCGGCTGCGCGCGCCGTTCTGGTTTGAAGGGGGAAGCTATGACCGATCATGTGCTCGTAGAACGCCCGGAGGCCTTCCCCAGCGTCCAGGTCATCCGCTTCAACCGGCCGGAAAAGAAGAACGCCATCACGCGCGAAATGTACGCGAAGATGACGAACGCGTTGACGGTGGCCGGAACCGATCCGGCGGTGCGCGCCACTGCCTTCCTCGGCACCGACGGATGCTTCTCGGCCGGAAACGACATGGCCGACTTTCTCGCCTTTGCCATGGGCGGGACGATGGGGACCGAGGTGCTCGATTTCGTGCGGGCGCTCGCGGGAGCGAGAAAGCCGGTCATATCCGGCGTCGACGGCCTGGCGATTGGCATCGGCACGACCATCCATCTTCATTGCGACCTGACGATTGCTTCGCAGCGTTCGATCTTCAAGACACCCTTCGTGGATCTTGCGCTCGTGCCTGAAGCTGCCTCAAGCCTGATCGCGCCGCGCATCATGGGGCACCAGCGCGCCTTCGCGCTTCTTGCCGCTGGAGAACCGCTGGAGGCCGCCGATGCCTTGCAAGCCGGGCTGATCTGGAAGGTCGTCGACCAAGAAGCGGTGGAGCACGAGACGCTCTCGCTCGCGGCACGTCTCGCCAGGAAACCGCCGGAAGCGCTCAGGATCGCACGAGATCTCATTCGTGGGGATCGAAGTGACGTGCTCTCCCGCATCGACGAGGAAGCTGCGCACTTCGCCTCGCAGTTGAAGAGCAACGAAGCGCGGGCGGCTTTCGAAGCCTTCATGCGTCGTTAGTTCGGGGGCGATGTTCAGATGGCGCCCGCGTGTGTGTGTTCCGGATTTGAGGTGCGCGTCGCGGCAGAAATCCCGAACTTGCATATGTCAATTTTAATCGCTTCTTAAATAGCGATCGCTAGCGTGCGGTCGCAGTAGGCCTTCTCCGGAAGATCCGCGTCCAAAGTGGAAACACGAAAAAACCGGACCGGATGCTCCGGAACCATAGCGCCGAGCGTCCTCTTACGCCTTCATCCGAACAGGCAGACGCTCGTCGTGCGGGCGGCCCCGGCCGCATGAGGCATGGCCGGTCTTGCCTTCGCGGCATGTCCAATCATTTCCCGCAATTTTGCGCGTCGCTCGCCGCGACCGATCCGCTCTGCGCGGGAAATCCACGAGCTCATGTCCGGCGAAGAATGCCGGCGAATCCAGAGGAGCCCCTCCTTGTCCAAACGATCGAATCTCATGACGCGCATTCTCGTTGCTGCGTCCTGCGTTGTCGTCGGCGCCTTTGCAGGCTTTTCCGTCTACATCGATACGCTCCAGAACAGCGCGACGACAAAGGCCGTCGAGGAAAATATCGCCTCGTCCGGCAACCAGGCGGCGACAAGCGTCGCCAATTGGCTGAACGGCCGCGTGACGCTGACGGCCATGGTCGCCGACGCCGTCGGTCGCGTCGGGGACGACGCCGGTGTCCAACCGGTTCTGAAGAATGATGTCCTCACCGCCGAGTTCATCTCCACCTATGTCGGCAACGAAAGCGGCAAGTTCATCACCTGGCCTGAAACGCCGATGCCGGAAGGCTACGATCCACGCCAGCGCCCGTGGTATCAGCAGGCCGTCAAGGCCGATGCTCGCGTGCTGACCGAACCCTACATCGACGCCTCCAGCGGCGATCTGATCATCAGCGCAGCGGTGCCGGTCAAGCATGATGGCAAGCTCTATGGCGTGGCAGGGAGCGACTTTTCGCTGAAGACCCTGGTCTCCATGGTCAAGGCGATCGACGTCGGGGGCGAGGGCTTCGCGTTTCTTGCCAACAAGGATGGCCAGATTCTTGTGCATCCGAATGCCAAGCTGGTGACGAAGACGCTCGCCGACGCCTTTCCGGCCAGCACGCCGAAGATCGGTAGCGGCATCGCCAACACCGAACTCGACGGCAAGCCGATGCTAGTTAGCTTTGTGCCGGTCAAGGGGCTTCCCTCGGTCGAGTGGTATGTTGGCTTTGTCGTGGACGCGGACGTCGCCTATTCGGCGATCAGCCAGTTCCGCGTCGCCGCTACCGTTGCGACGATCCTTGCAGTCGGTGCCATGATCACCTTCCTCGCGACGCTGCTCAGCCGCTTGGTCATCCGGCCGATCACCGAAATGACCGGCACGATGGAAAAGCTCGCCGCCGGCAATATCGAGGTCGAAATCCCCTGCGAGACGCGTCGCGACCAGATCGGATCGATGGCCGCGGCCGTTGCCGTCTTCCGCGCCAACGCCGTCGAACGCGCGCGGCTCGCGGACGAAGCGGACGCGAATCGGTCGCTCTCCGAGCGCGAGCGCCTGGACCGCGAGGCCCAGAAGGCGCGCGATGCGGCAGAAGTGCAGCACGCTGTCGACGCGCTTGCGACCGGCCTCGGTCGGCTCGCCAACGGCGATCTCGCCTTCCGCATCGACAGCCCCTTTGCCGATCGCCTCGATCGCCTGAGGGCCGACTTCAACAATTCGGTCGCCAAGCTGCACGACACGCTCCGTGCGGTCGGCGTCAACGCCCGCGCGATCGATGCCGGCGCCAGCGAGATCCGTTCGGCCGCTGACGATCTTGCCCGTCGCACCGAGCAGCAGGCAGCCTCGGTCGAGGAAACGGCCGCAGCGCTCGAGGAGATCACCACGACGGTGAAGGACTCGGCGCACCGGGCGGAAGAGGTCGGAGCACTCGTCGCCCGCACCCGCGCCGGCGCCGAGAAGTCCGGTGAAGTCGTCCAGAACGCCGTCCAGGCGATGCACGCGATCGAGAAGTCGTCCGGCGAGATTTCGAATATCATCGGCGTCATCGACGACATCGCCTTCCAGACCAACCTCCTGGCGCTGAATGCCGGCGTCGAGGCGGCCCGTGCAGGCGAAGCCGGCAAGGGATTTGCCGTCGTCGCCCAGGAAGTGCGCGAGCTTGCCCAGCGGTCGGCCAATGCCGCCAAGGAAATCAAGGCGCTGATCACGACCTCCGGCGACCAGGTGCGCTCCGGCGTGACGCTCGTCGGCGATACCGGCCGCGCTCTGGAAGCGATCGTCGCCGAGGTGCAGGAGATCAACAAGCATGTCAGCGCGATCGTGACCGCGACGCGCGAGCAGTCGACGGGTCTTCAGGAGATCAATACCGCCGTCAACACCATGGACCAGGGCACGCAGCAGAATGCGGCAATGGTGGAGGAACAGACGGCGGCAAGCCACGGCCTCGCCCAGGAGGCGGCAGCACTAAACACGCTGCTCGCCCAGTTCAACCTCGGCGAGACGCAAGTGGCCCATACGAGCGCGACGAGCTACCGGCGCCGCGCGGCCTGATCAGAGGCGACTGGAAACATTTGGGGCCTGGCATTTTGCCGGGCCTTCGTCATTTCTACAGCGCCGCGCGTCTTATCAGACGCGCAAAGGTCGCTGTAGCACTTTGAATTGCTGCATGTTTCCTTAAATCGACTACGATTTAAGGAAACGCGCGCTGGGGCTTTTCCAGCGTCGCCACTGCCTCGACATGCGCTGACCAGAGAAACTGGTCGATCGGTGTCACCGATGTGATCCGATAGCCTGCAGCGGTGAGGATTGCGAGATCGCGGGCAAGTGTCACGGGGTTGCAGGAAACGGCTGCAATCTTCTTCACGCCCGAGCGGGCGAGTTCGTGGCATTGGGCCTCGGCGCCGGCACGCGGCGGATCGAACACGACCGCGTCATAGCTCTTCAACTCCTGCACCATCAGCGGCCGACGGAAAAGGTCGCGCCTCTCGATCGTCACAGGCTTCAGGCCTTGCGTGTTGCGTGCGGCAAAGTCCAGCGCTTTCAATGCTTTGTCGTCGCCTTCGACGGCGTGCACGCGCGCTCTTTGCGCAATCCTGAGAGCGAAGGTGCCGATGCCGGAGAAGAGGTCGGCGACATGTTTGGCCTTGCCGACATGTTCAAGCACCAGCTTTGCCATCGCCTCTTCGGCGGGCCGCGTCGCTTGGGTGAAACTTCCCGGCGGCGGCGACACTGTTACGCTGCCGAAATCTATCACCGGCTTTACCGGTTCGACGATGATCTCGCCGTTGAGGCTGACGCGGGCGATCCCACGTTCGCCCAATACTGTCTCGACTGTCAGGCGACGCTGCCGGTCTGCGAGCTTGATGCCTTCAAAAGCGAGATCGAGACCGGCGTTGGTTTCGAGCACGGTGATGCGGAACGGCTCCGCGCTCGATGCCATCGCGGCAGCGATTTTGCGGATGGTCGCAAGCCGGGAGACGATGCCAGGGCCCGAGATGGGACATTCGCTGATCGCCACAATGTGATGACTTTCCGCCTGGTTGAAGCCGAGCAGCATTTCCTTTTCGGTCCGCCGTGCGGTGAACACGACGCGTCGCCGCTCGCCCGGATGGGCAACGACCAGCGGCGCCACATCCGGCGTCAACCCTTTCGACTTCAAGGCATCGATAACGAGATTGCGCTTGAAGGCGTGATAGAGGTCGTCGGATGCGTGCTGGAGGGTGCAGCCGCCGCAGGCGCCGTTGACGCCGTCGGGGCCGAAATGACGGCATTTCGGCTCGACGCGGTCCGGGGAGGGCTCCTTCAGCGACATCAGCGTGCCGTGCGCCTTGTTGACGGCAAGCGCGACGGTTTCGCCGGGGAGCGTGAACGGCGCATAGACCGGACCCGCCTCAGTCTGCGCGATGCCGTCGCCCTGTGCGCCAAGACGGGCGATCGTGACGGTTTGCGTGCTCATGGCTTCACACCGGCAAGGAGGAATTCTGTATTGCCGTCGCCACCGGCGATCGGGGAGGGAATGAGACCGAGGCTCTGCCAGCCCATATCCTCCACGAGCCAGCGCTCGAGTTCGGCGGCAACGGCAGGGGCGCTGTCGGGATCCTTGAGCAGCCCCGCCTTGCTGATCGCCTCGCGCCCGGCCTCGAACTGCGGCTTGACGAGGAGAACGCAATGCGCGCCGGGTTCGGCGATCCCAAGCGCGGGCGGAAGAGCCAGTTTCAACGAGATGAAGGAGACGTCGGAGACGACGAAGCTGATCGTTTGGTTGCCCACGTCCTGCGCTGTCATGGCCCGGGCGTTCAGCCCTTCTATATTGGTGACGCGCGGATCTGCCGCGATGCGCGGATGCATCTGTCCGTGACCGACGTCGATGGCAACGACATGGCGGGCACCACGCTGGAGCAGAACCTCGGTGAAGCCGCCGGTCGAGGCGCCGATATCGATGCAGGTCTGCGCCGCCGGGTCGAAGCCGAAATGGTCGAGCGCGGCAACGAGTTTCAGCGCCGCACGGGAAACATAGGCCTGCGCCGGATCGTCGATGGTGATCGCGACCCCTTCAACGAAGGTCGCGGCGGGCTTCGTTACAGTGCGGCCCTCGACCTGGACGGTTCCGCGCTGGATCGCGTCGCGGGCGCGAGCGCGGCTGGCAACGAGACCGCTGTTCAGCAGCAATTGGTCAAGGCGGAGGGATATCTTGGTTGCTTCAGACATGCGGTCTCATCGCGCCTTGGCGTCGTTTCTTCGTTGAAGCGTGTGACCGAAAAGGTCTCAGCCTGCGGCCCCGAGGCCGACCGCATGCTTCTGGCCAAGCGCCTTGAAGACGGTCGAGACGATGCCGGCCCGGTCGAGCCCGCCCGTGGCATACATGGCTTCGGGCTTTGCCTGTTCCATCCAGATGTCCGGCATTACCATCGGCCGCACCTTGAGCCCGCCATCGAGCAGGCCGTCCTGCGCAAGGAACTGGAGTACATGGCCTCCAAAGCCGCCGACGGCGCCCTCTTCGATGGTGATCAGCACTTCATGATGCCGTGCGAGCTGGCGGATGAGATCGTGGTCGAGGGGCTTTGCAAAGCGAGCGTCGACAACCGTCGTCGAGAGGCCGGCAGCGTCCAGATCCTCCGCCGCCATCAGACAGTCGGCAAGCCGTGTGCCGAATGAAAGCAGCGCGATCTTCGAGCCTTCCTTGACGATGCGTCCCTTGCCGATTTGCAGGATCTGCCCACGTTCCGGCAGGTCGACGCCGACGCCCTCGCCGCGCGGATAGCGGAAGGAAATCGGGCCTTCGTCATAGGCGGCTGCAGTGCGCACCATGTGTTTCAGTTCCGCCTCATCGGCGGCGGCCATCACCACGAAGCCGGGCAGCGTGGCGAGGTAGGTCGTATCGAAGGAACCGGCATGCGTCGGCCCGTCGGCGCCGACGAAGCCGGCGCGGTCGATCGGGAAGCGGACCGGCAGCCCCTGGATCGCCACGTCATGGACGACCTGGTCGTAGGCGCGTTGCAGGAACGTGGAATAGAGCGCTGCGAAGGGCTTGTAGCCTTCGGCGGCGAGCCCCGCCGCGAAGGTCACTGCGTGCTGCTCGGCGATGCCGACATCGAAGCAGCGCGACGGGTGGACCATCGCGAACCTATCGAGACCGGTGCCGGACGGCATCGCGGCGGTGATGGCGACGATCTTGTCGTCAAGGCTTGCTTCCTGGACGAGCGCTTCCGCAAACACCGACGTATAGGCCGGCGCATTCGGTTTCGCCTTCGCCTGGGCACCGGTGATCACGTCGAACTTGTTGACGCCGTGATACTTGTCGGCAGCCGCTTCCGCCGGCGGATAGCCCTTGCCCTTCTGCGTCACCACATGGATCAGCACCGGTCCCTTGGCGTTGTCCCGGACATTGCGCAGCACGGGCAGCAGGTGATCGAAGGAATGACCGTCGATAGGGCCAATATGATAAAAGCCCATTTCCTCGAAGAGCGTGCCACCGGTGACATAGCCGCGGGCATGCTCCACGGCGCGCGTGATCGCCCGGTCGACGCTCTTTCCGAGATACGCCGTCAGCTTCTTGCCGACCTCGCGGATGCCCATATAGGTGCGGCCCGAAGCAAGCCGCGCGAGATAGGCGCTCATCGCGCCGGTAGGCGGCGCGATCGACATGTCATTGTCGTTAAGGATGACGATGAGCCGTGCATCGAGCGCCCCGGCGTTGTTCAACGCTTCATAGGCCATGCCGGCCGAGAGCGCGCCGTCACCGATTACGGCAATCACGTTGCGGGACTTGCCGTCGAGATCGGCGGCGACCGCCATGCCGAGTCCGGCGGAAATCGAAGTCGAGGAGTGCGCCGCGCCGAAGGGGTCGTATTCGCTTTCGGCCCGCCGGGTGAAGCCGGAAAGGCCGCCTTCCTGGCGCAGCGTGCGGATGCGATCACGCCGCCCTGTCAGGATCTTGTGCGGATAGCACTGATGGCCGACGTCGAAGATCAGCCGATCATGCGGCGTATCGAAAATCTTGTGAATCGCGATCGTCAGTTCGACGACGCCGAGGCCGGCGCCGAGATGGCCGCCGGTGCGAGACACCGCATCGATCATTTCCGCGCGCAGTTCACTTGCCAGTTCCGGCAGATCCTTGTCGTCGATCTTCTTGAGATCGTCGGGGAACTTAACCTGATCAAGCAAGGGCGTCGCCGGCATAGGATTGGTTGGCAGTTGTGTCACGCTGCATGCCTCATGCGCGCCGAGGACGGCGCGCGAACTGTTGAAGGTGTTCGTCGAAACGGATCTTTAGACGCAATCGCCGTTGAATGCAAAATTAGGCTTTCCTGCGACTTCAACCAAGAGCTTAACGAAATTTAGCTTTCGGGCAATGGTATGAACTCTTCCTCGTCCCCCGGCACGATATCGAAGCGCCCGCTGCGCCATTCTTCCTTTGCCTTGTCGATCCGTTCCTTGGACGAGGAAACGAAGTTCCACCAGATGTGGCGCGGCGAGCCGAGAGCGGCGCCGCCGAACAGCATGACGTGACAGCCAGCGGGGCCGGCGGTCACCGTGATTTCATCGCCGGGGCGGAAGACGAGCAACTGGTTGTCGGCAAAGTGATCGCCGGCGATGATCGCTTCACCGGAGAGGATGTAGAGTGCCCGTTCTTCCCAGTTGGCGGCAAAGGGCGCGCTCTTGCCCGGTTCGATCATCAGGTCGACATAGATCGTATCGCTAAAGGTGGAGACCGGCGAGGTTGCTCCCTCGAAGCCGCCAATGACAACGCGCGCCTCTACGCCGCCATCGGAAAGAGCCGGCAGCATATGCCTTTCCGTGTGATCGAATAGCGGGTCGATTTCTTCCTTGTGATCGGGGAGCGCCAGCCAGGTCTGCAGACCCGACAGCGAACGTTCGTGACCACGCTGATTTTCCGGCGAGCGCTCGGAATGCACGATGCCGCGACCGGCGGTCATCAGGTTCACATCCCCGGGGCGGATCACCATTTCGGTGCCGAGGCTGTCGCGGTGCTTGATCTCGCCGTCGAAGAGATAGGTGACGGTCGAAAGGCCGATATGCGGATGCGGGCGAACGTCGATTGCCTGGCCGGCACGAAATAGTGCCGGTCCCATCCGATCGAAAAAAATGAAGGGACCGACGAGGCGGCGCTTTGCGGTCGGGAGCGCCCGGCGAACCTCAAGGCCGCCTATGTCGCTGGTGCGCGGAATGATGAGATGTTCGATGGCATCGCAGGCGGGCTTGTCACCGGCGAGCGGATCGGGACCAGGAAAGAACGACATGGCAATCACTCCGTTGGTGTGCTTCCTCGTGGGGAGAGTAGCGCCAATCCCCTCAGTCCGGTAGCGGGCGCCAGAAGACGCTGCGTTTCTCGTTCCGCGTCAACGATCGCGGTCATTCGGCATAGACAGAAGACGGTGGACGCGGGCTTGGCCCCTCACCCTAGCCCTCTCCCCGCAAGCGGGGCGAGGGGACTGGGAGTGTTCCGTCAGCCCTTCCCGCTAGCCCACCTATCGGAAGGAATGAGCGGGCGCAGTTCGTCCCTTCGCCCCGCTTGCGGGGAGAAGGTGCCGGCAGGCGGATGAGGGGCGAAACTTGGCACAACCTCATCCCGCCAACTCACTGGTCCGCGTCGAGCGGTTCCACGCCCTGCGGCTTGCCGGCGCGGTCGAGCCGGATCTTCTCGATGCGGTCCTCGGCGGCCTTCAAAAGCATCTCGCAATGCTTCTTCAGCGCCTCGCCGCGCTCGTAGATCTCGATCGATTTGTCGAGCGCGACGTCGCCGCGTTCAAGCGCCGAGACGATGCGCTCCAGTTCTTCGACGGCCTGCTCGAAGGAGAGGGCGGAAACGTCCGGTTGCGTGGTAGTGGTCATCAATTACCCTCTCATCAATCTCAGAATATGCAAACCCGCCGATTCGGCGAGCCCCTGCAGGTCATAGCCGCCCTCGAGCAGGCTGACGATACGGTTGCCCGCAGTCCTGCCGGCGACTTCCATCAGGCGACCCGTTGCCCAGTCGAAATCCTCGGCCACGAGATTGATCTGCGCCAGCGGATCGCGGTGATGGGCATCGAAGCCGGCGGAGATCAGCACGAAGTCGGGACGGAAATCATCAAGTGCGCTGAGCACCCGGGTCCGGAACGCATCGCGGAAGTGCTCGCTCCCGCTGTTCGGCGAGAGTGGTGCATTGACGATGTTGTCGTCGACGCCGGTCTCGTCCTTTGCACCGGTACCGGGATAAAGCGGCATCTGGTGGGTGGAGCAGAAGAGCACTGACGGATCGTTCCAGAAAATGTCCTGTGTGCCGTTGCCGTGGTGGACGTCCCAGTCGACGATCGCGACGCGCTCGGCGCCGTGGGCCTTTTGCGCATGGCGCGCGGCGATCGCAATCGTATTGAAGAAGCAGAAACCCATTGCCTTCATCTTTTCGGCATGGTGTCCCGGCGGGCGTGCGGCGACGAAGGCGTTATTCGCCTCGCCGGTGAAGACGGCGTCGACCGCCGCGACAGCGCCGCCAATAGCCGTCAGCGCTGCAACAAGGCTCTGTGGGCTCGCACAGGTATCCGCCTCGAACTGGTTTATGTCTTCTTCCGGGATCGCCCGGACGATCGACCTCAGGTGATCTTCCGGATGGGCGAGCAGAACCAACTCCTCGCTGCCCCTTGGCGCCTTGATCCGTTTGAGCTCGGCAAAATTCGGATGTTCCAGTGCCAGGTTCAGCGCCCTCAGCCGGTCCGGCCGCTCGGGATGTCCCTCGGGAACCTTGTGCTCCAGGAAGACCGGATTTTCGTAGAGGAACGTAGCCATGGCGCAAACCTAGTGCGCGGACTGCCGGAGGTCCATGGTTGAGGCGGTGAAAGTGGCGATTTTCAACAGCGCGGATCGAGCAGGATCTTGCCGTCGCGAAGCGGGTCCGTCTGATGCGCGAGGGCTTCGGCGAGACGGCTCAACGGATAGGTGCCTGCGATCGGGCTCGCAAACAACCCGTCGCGAAGACCCGCGAAGCTTCGCTCAAAGGCGGCTTCGAGCGCATCGCGGCCGGCCGAATGCACCCAGGTCCTGAGCCAAAGGAACGCGAAACGGACATCCGGCCGGCCGCTGATTGCGGCCTGCGGCACCGGCACGCCGCTCAAGGCACCGTATTGCACGAAGGTTCCGCCGGATTGGACGGACCGCGCAATCAACGCGCCGGCCAGAGTCCCACCGACGGCATCCAGCACGGCGTCGAACGCGAGCTGTGCCGGAAGGTTATCGCCGTCCGCGACAATGACCCGGTCCGCATCGGCAAGGTGGCTCACGCTCTTTTCGCGGCGAACGATGGCGGTCGTCGCCACGCCCTCCAGGGCGAGCAGGCGCAAGAGCATGCCGCCGATCGCGGAGCCTGCCGCGGTCACGCCGACGCTGCGGCCCTTGAGTGACCCGAAATGCTCTCTCAAGTGCTCGATGAGCCTCAAGGCCGTCAGCGGGTTGACGTAGCTCGTGGCAGCCTGTTGGTCGTCGACGTCGTCCGGTACGGAAAAACACCATTCGGCCGGGCGGACGAGAAACTGCTGCCACAGGCCGCTCGCGCCGATGGGAATGACGCGATCTCCGGACTTTAGATCCTTTACGCGCGCCCCGGCCCGGGTGACGACCCCGACGCCCTCGAAGCCGGGAACGAAGGGCAGGACCGTGCGCGCGCTGTAGGCACCGGTCACGGGGATCAGGTCCGACGGATTGACGGCCGAAAGCGAGACGGCGATCTCGACTTCCTGGGCCCCCGGCGTGCCGCGGTCGGTGTCTACCAGTTCGATCACTTGTCCGGGATCGCCAAACTGTCTAACCAGAGAAGAGAGCATCGTGAGGGCCTCGCATGGACGGCACGCAGCGGGAAAACGTTACGGAAATCCGCATTCCGTTTCGCGATATAGACATGCACGGCCACATGCACAATGCGGCCTACTACGCGCATGCCGAGGCCGCGCTGTCCAACCTCTGGCGCCACCGGCCGACGATCAGGAAAGAGCCTGCCTATCTCGTGCGCCGATCGGCCTGCGTCTTCCATCGCGGTCTGCGCTACGACGAGCCGGCCCGTTTCATCGTCAACGTCTCGAAGATCGGCGGCAGCTCGGTGAGCTTTGCCGTGCGCGTGGAGGCTGGCGGCCAACTTGTCGCCGAGGTCGAGATTGTCTGGGTGGCGGTCGATCCCGCGCGCCATGCCCCGGTACCGCTGCCTGTCACCACACGCGAATGGCTGACTACCTATCTCGCGTGATCGGGCCGAAGGCTGCGGAAGTGTGCGACCACGCCCATGCCGCCGCCAATCCCCATCATTGCCAGGCCCACCGTATCGGATCGAGCCGCGAGCATTTGCGAAAACAGCCTGACGACGAGAATTGCCCCCGACGCGCCATAGGGGTGGCCGAGCGCAATCGCCCCGCCGTCGGAATTGATGCGTTCCGGTCCGATGTTGAGTTGGTCGAGGCTGCCGAGAACCTGTGAAGCGAAAGCCTCGTTGAATTCGATGAAATCGACCGTGGCGACGTCGAGCGCCGGATTGCGGGCGCGAAGTCTCGCCATCGCTGGAACCGGACCGAGCCCGAGCAGGTTCGGGTCAACGCCCGCGGTCGCCGCGTCGACGAACTCCAGGGCAAAGGGAATGCCAAGCCGGTGCGCCTCCGCGAGGTTCGTCACCAGCACCATGGCGGCCCCGTCATTGATCGGACAGGCATTGCCGGCTGTCACGGTGCCGTCCCTGACAAAAATCGGTTTGAGCCGCGCCAGCGTCTCGGCTGCCGCATTTGCCCGGGGACATTCATCGCTGGCGACAAGACCCGTCGGCGTCGAGACCGCGACGATCTCGCGCTGGAACCTACCGGCCGCCGCGGCCGCAACGGCACGGCGGTGGCTTTCCAGTGCGAACTGGTCCTGCCGTTCGCGGGAAATACCGCAGGCAGCGGCGACGTTCTCGGCTGCAACGCCCATGTCCGGGTCGCCGATCGAATCAGGTGCCATCCGCGCCCGCTTGACCGGCTGAAGTTCCTCGTCGCGTGCAAGCGGCGGGCGAAGCCGGATATGGGCGCGGCTGGCGCTTTCGCTGCCGCCGGCGAGATAGAACCGTCCCGCGCCAGCCTGGATCTGCCGCGCCGCAAGTATGATGGCTTCGAGGCCCGAGCCGCATTGCCTGTCGACCGTGACGCCGGGGATCGCAACGGGCAGGCCGGCTTCGAGCGCCGCAAGCCGCGCGAGATTGCCAGCGCTGTTGGCGGCGTTGCCGATGAGCACGTCGTCGATTTCATCGCCAGCGATGCCGATGTCGGCAATGATCCGGGCAATCAGCGGGGCGGCGAGCGTCGCCGGTTCGATCTTGGCCAGGCTGCCGTTCACACGGCCGATCGGCGTGCGCAATGCGGCGATGATAACGGGTGTGCGGGCCGGATCAGACGAGGCGTTCAAGGGCACCGTTTCCCTCCGCGATCCATTGCCGCAGCTCCTTGATGGCGATCTTGCCGGAGGCCGTCATCGGCAGTTCACGGCAGAGCCAGATCTTGCGCGGATGCTTGTAGCGCGGCAGAGCGGCGGCAAGATGACGTTCGAGTGCAAGATGGTCGAAAGCCTCGCCGCGCGGCTGGATGATGGCTGCGAGCTCGCTGCCGAGGTCGGGGTGGTCGAGACCCAGGACCTGGACGGCGCTCACATTGTCGGCGGCCATGATAACGGCCTCGACCTCGGACGGATAAATATTGTTGCCGCCCGAGAGCACCATCCCTCCGGCACGGCCGATCAGATGCAGCGTGCCGTTGGGGTCGAGGAAGCCAAGATCGCCGACCGTTGCGAGATTGCTGCAGCGGCGAAAACCTGTGCCATCGTCTCCCGCCACATAGCCATCGGATATGAGCGGGCTTTCGACGAAGATCGTGCCGGTCTCGCCTGCGGGGAGGCGTTTTTCCGCCTCGTCAAGGATATGGAGTCGGACGCCAGGGAACGCCTTGCCGACGGCCGTTGGCGCGTGATTATCCGACACCGCGGCGACGGTAATGAAGCCGAGCTCCGAGGCGCCGTAGTATTCGATAACGCACGCCTCGGGAAAGGCAATACGCGCGGCGTTCCGGTCCGCGGGCGTGAGTTTGGCTCCGGCGACGGTGATTGCTTCGACAGAGGGCAGGGCGGAGCCTCGCACGTGTTCGCAGAGCCGCCGCAGCATCGTCGGCACCAGGACGAGCCGCTTGACCTTTCTGGCAATGATCGTCGCCACGGCTTGGCGAGGATCGAAATGCCGGGCACCGATGAATTCGGCGCCTGCCTTCAAGCTCTCGACGAGCGCGTAGAGCGTCAGGCCGTGAGCAAGCGGCCCCGGCGCATAGGTTGTCGTTTCCGCTCCGATGCCGAAAAAGCCCTGGCCGGTTTCGAGGCTGAGACGCCAGGATCGGCGATCGCGGACAATCGCCTTCGGTTCTCCCGTCGTGCCGGATGTGAAGACGATGAGGAAAGGTTCGCCGCCCTCGCCGACAAGGATCGTACCGATGCCATCGGCGTCGGTGTCGATGGGAGCGTTTTCGCCCGTCGCCGGCCGTTCGAGCCGCAGCGCATCGCCCTCCGGATGGACGACGATGTCGGGCCGCAACTGCTCGATCATCCGGCGGCGCGTCGGCTCCGGCAGATGCGGATCGATGAGCGCGGCGCAATTGCCGCCTGCGGTCGCGGCGATGAATGCAGCAGCAAAGAGCGGATGATTGCCGGTTTGGAGCGCGATCAGCCGCGCGCGTCCGGACAGCACACTGTCACTCGTCTCGGCCGATAACCGCTGTCCTAGCGCGTGGAGGATATGGCCCGCGTCGACGGCAAGCTCTCCAAAGGAGAATACCCGGTCTTCGATGCGGAAGGCCGGTTCATGCGGGCGTTCACCCGCGTGATGCATGATGGCTTCGGCGAGCGGCATTGATTCAAGCGCGGACCGGCAGCAGCGGATAACCGGCGTAAACGGCGCGGGCGGCAAGTGTTGCGATCGCCGCCTTCAGAAAATCACCGGGGATGAAGGCGAGCGAACCGGTCGCGGCCGCGAGCAGCGGCGTGCCGGTGACGGCGGACAGCCATGGCACACCGATCCCGTAGAGCACGACGATGCCGCCGACGACCGAGGCCAGAAAGAACCCGCCGAACTGGCGGCTCTCCGACTGGCCCTCATGAATGAAGCGTTCGGCGATGATGCCCGTAATGTAGGCTGCGACTGCCCAGCCAAGGATGAAGCCGCCCGAAGGGCCTGCCAGAACAGCGAGACCGCCGCGTCCGCCGGAGAGCACGGGCAGGCCGATGGCGACCAGAAGGACGAACAGCAGGAAGGCGAGCGCCCCGCGTTTTGCACCGATGATGCAGCCGGCGAGCATCACGCCCATCGATTGCGCCGTGATCGGAACGGGGATGAACCCGAGCGTGATCGGTGGGATGAGGCCAAGGACGACGACGATCGCGGCAAAAAGCGCGATGAGGACGAGATCTCTGGTGTTCATGTGGTCGTACCTTTTTATTAGAAAGCGCGAATTTATTGCCGCCGAAATCCGCGAGCGTCAATGGCCGCGGCAATCGTATCCGCATCTTTGAGCGTCAGGATGATAAGCGGTCCGATGATCGTCAGTGGCCGTATCGGCAGGCCCCGCGCGCGATGCGCCTCGCGGATCGCCTCGTAGCGCGCGAAAATGTCCGGAACGAAACGCAGCACGAGGCCGAGCGCCAGGCTGACGTCGGCGGCATTGAGCAAGCCCATGCGTTCGATCGGCTTCAGCAGGATGGTGATCTCGTCCATGAAGGCGCTGATCGTCGTCGTCGCTGTAACCGCTGCGGCGAAGAACACCAGCGCCATCAGCCGCAGCACCAGCGCGGCGACCTCGGGGAAGGGGAGAAGAAAGAGGTTGACGGCGGCAAGGACCAGGATGGTGAAAAAAACGAAACCGATACGCGCGAGCGCCTGGCGGATTGTCAGGCCGAGGGAGAAATAGAGCCATCCGCAGAGCAGGAAGGCGGGCGCAAGCAGATAGAGCGATTGCGTCGCGAAGAGCGAGAGGCTGAGAAGCACGAGGGCAATGAGCTTCGCGCGCACCGGCAGACGGTGAAACCAGCTTCTGCCCTCCACATAGAGGCTCGTCAGCATCCGGCGACCTCGTGATAGCGCCGGATCGTTTCGGCGGGTTTGCCATCGGCGAGCAGCCGGCCCTCATGGAAGAGCAACAGCCTTTCGACGCTTTCGACGAGTTCAAGGTCATGGGTGATGACGATGGTATCCTCGTCGAGTGTATCGATCGTGTCAGCGACCATGCGGCGGTTGCGGAGGTCAAGCTGGTTGGTCGGCTCGTCGAGAATCAGGATCTTCGGCCCGGTGACGACGACGCTCGCCATGGCGACCAGTTGCGTTTCGCCACCAGAAAGCTCATGCACACGCCGCCGGGCAAGGGGGGTAACACCAAAGCGCTCCAGCGCCGCCTCGGTCCGTGCGGCAATTTCGTGCTGAGGCAAGCCGCGATTCTTCAGCCCGAATGCGATATCGTCGGAGACGATCGGCATGATCAACTGGTGCTGCGGATTCTGGAAGATGAAGCCTGCCTCTGCAAGGACGGCTTTGTCGTCCTTGACCGTATCGAGCCCATTGACCATCACGTGGCCCTTGGTCGGCTTGACGAGCCCGTTGATCAGCCGCGCGAAGGTCGTCTTGCCGGAGCCGTTGAGGCCGATGATGCCGATGCGGCGTTCGTCAAGGGCGAGTGTCAGGGGATGGAGCGCGACTCGTTCGCCGAAGCTGACCGAGCAATCGGTAAAGCGAATATCCAAGCCTTGTCCCTCGCAGTTTGCGTGGTGGCTCTATAGGGCAAGTCGATCGGCAAGGGCAATGCGCCCAGACCGTTGCACTGTGGCATTTCAATAATGGGAATAAAAGCCTACTCTTTCAAACCATGACGATTCGCCTCTCCAATCGCGATGCCCGGCGCATCTTTCTCGCCAAGCAGGGCCTTTCTGCCGCGCCGCAGCGTGCGCTCGGCAAGGAAGGGCTCTTAAAACTCATCCGCGACCTCGGCTTCGTCCAGGTCGACAGCATCGCGACGGTCGAGCGGGCCCATCACCAAATCCTTTTTTCCCGCAACCAGACCTATCGTCGCGAACACCTGACTGAATTGCTCGAAAAGGACGGCGAGCTCTTCGAACACTGGACCCATGACGCCTCGATCATTCCAAGCGCCTTTTTCATCTATTGGAAACATCGCTTCAAATGGGAAAGTGAGACGCTGCGCGAGCGCTGGCTCAAATGGCGGGGCGAGGGGTTTGACGACGGTTGCGAGGAAACCTACGAACGCATCGTCAGCGACGGCGCGGTGATGGCCCGCGATCTCAAGATGGACGGCCACGTATCCGGCGGCTGGTGGAACTGGCATCCGTCGAAGACCGCGCTCGAAGTGCTATGGCGCCAGGGCAGGTTGGCGATCGCGCGCCGGGAGAACTTCCAGAAGGTCTACGATCTTACCGAGCGCGTCATTCCTCCGCAGCACTACGAAGGCGAGGTGGGTCACGCGGAGTTTATCGACTGGGCGTGCCGCAGCGCGCTCGATCGACTGGGCTTCGCGACCCATGGAGAGATCGCCGCCTTCTGGGATCTGGTGTCGCCGGATGAGGCGAAAGCCTGGGTTGCGGCGCATCGGGATGAGCTTTCGGAGGTGCTGATCGAATCCGCCAATGGCGGCAAGCCGCGCGCTTCCTATGCGCTTTCCGGATTCCCCGATAACCTCGGCGACATTGCCGAGCCGCCGGGACGCATCCGCGTGCTCAGCCCGTTCGATCCCTTGCTGCGTGATCGCAATCGAACGGAGCGGCTTTTCGGCTTCTTCTATCGTATCGAGGTTTTTGTGCCGGAGGCGAAGCGGGAATACGGCTATTATGTCTTCCCGTTGATCGAAGGCGACCGTTTGATCGGCCGCATCGACATGAAAGCGGACCGAAAGCTCGGACGCCTCGACGTCCGGCGTCTCTGGCTGGAGCCGGGTGTCAGGGTCTCGTCCGGCCGCATGGAAAAGCTTGCCGCCGAACTCGACCGCATCGCCCGTTTCACCGGTGTCGAAGACGTCAACCTGCTCGACGGCTGGAACGCGCCCGTTTCCTGAGATTTTTCTTGGCTTGCGTCCCCCTGCTTCCTAAATGAGGGGCTCAGGACATTGAACCACCGGGAGCAGACGACCATGAACACCGATCTGATAAGCCTCTTCGATGCGGACGAGGCTACGGTCCGCAAGGTTCTGTCCGAGACGCTTTCCGGCGCAGATGACGGCGAGCTCTTTCTGGAACACGCGCAAGCCGAGGTCCTGTCCTTTGATAACGGACGTCTCAAGGGCGGCAGCTTCAACACCGACCAGGGTTTCGGCTTGCGTGCTGTCGCCGGTGAATCGGTCGGTTACGCGCATGCCGGCGAATTGTCGCTTGCCGCCCTGCGCAGGGCGGCGGACGCCGTTGGCCAGGTGACGCGTGGCTATGCCGGTTCCTATGCCGCGGCCCCGCAGCGCACCAACAAGAAACTCTACGGCGACGAAAATCCGATCGGCGAACCGAGCTTCGAGGCCAAGGTCGCTTTGCTTCAGGAGGTTGACGCCTATCTGCGCGCCAAGGATCCGAAGGTCAGGCAGGTGACGGCGTCGATCTCCGCCAGCTGGCAGGTGGTCGACATTCTGCGGGCCGACGGTCACCGCGTCCACGATGTGAGGCCGATGACTCGCATCAACTTCTCGGTCGTCGTTGGCGATGGGGATCGGCAGGAAACGGGTTCGTTCGGCGTCGGCGGACGGCGCGGGTTAGGTGACTTCGTCACGGAAGAGAACTGGAAGCGCGGTGCCGACGAAGCGTTGCGGCAGGCGCTCGTCAACCTCGAGGCCATCGATGCCCCGGCAGGCACGATGGACGTCGTGCTCGCCTCCGGCTGGCCCGGCGTCATGCTGCATGAAGCGGTTGGCCACGGGCTCGAGGGTGATTTCAATCGCAAGAAGACGTCCGCCTTTGCCGGCCTCCTGGGCGAACAGGTGGCTGCCAAAGGGGTTACTGTCGTCGACGACGGCACCATCGAGGCGCGGCGCGGCTCGATCTCGGTCGATGATGAGGGCACCCCGTCGGGCTACAACGTGCTGATCGAGGACGGCAAGCTGGTCGGGTACATGCAGGACCGGCAGAATGCACGGCTGATGGGTATGAAGGCTACGGGCAACGGCCGCCGGCAGGGCTATGCGCATGTGCCGATGCCTCGAATGACGAACACTTACATGCTTTCCGGCGATCGGACGCCGGAGGAAATCATCGCTTCCGTCAAGAAGGGCATTTACGCCGTCTCCTTCGGCGGCGGTCAGGTGGACATCACCTCCGGCAAGTTCGTGTTCGGCTGCACCGAAGCCTATTTGATCGAGAACGGTAAGGTCGGCGCGCCCGTCAAGGGGGCAATGCTGATCGGCAATGGGCCGGATGCGATGAAGCGGGTGACGATGGTCGGCAACGACACGAAGCTCGATACAGGCATCGGCAATTGCGGCAAAGCCGGTCAATGGGTGCCGGTCGGCGTCGGCCAGCCGCATCTCAGGATGGATCAGATCACCGTCGGCGGCACGCAGGCGTGAATGAAACACCGGTTGAGAGCCGAGGGACGACGTCATGACCGATGAAGCACCTGGAGAGCTGGAAATCCGCCGCTTCGCAGCGGAGGACGAACAAGGCGTCATCGACGTCATTCTGCCGATCCAGCGCGAAGAATTCGGCATCGCAATCACCATCGACGATCAACCGGATCTGCATTCGATCCCCGCCTTCTATCAGAGCGGGATTGGAGATTTCTGGGTAGCCACCGCGGGCGACCGGGTCGTCGGTACCCTTGGGCTCAAGGATATCGGCGGTTCTCAGGCAGCAATCCGCAAGATGTTCGTCGCTCCCGATTTCCGTGGCCGCAGCCACGGTGTGGCAGCACGCCTCTTCGAAAGCCTGCTTGTCCACGCAGAGCGCCGGAAGATCGCAGCCCTCTTTCTCGGCACGACGGACAAGTTCCTCGCGGCGCATCGTTTTTATGAGAAGAACGGGTTTGCCGAGATCACGAAGGATGATCTGCCCGCTGGCTTTCCGGTCATGAGCGTCGACACGAAATTCTACGTTCGACGACTTGCCTCCGCCGCATAGCGTTGCGGCTTACGTGCAGACTAACCGCGATCCGGTAGCAGCGTGCAATCGTAGGATCGCTTCTTCAGAATGGCGCAGGCGGAATTGGCCGCCTCACGGCTGGCGAAGCCGATGAAGCGTGCGCGATATTGCTTGGCGCTGCCGGTGCCGGACACTTCCGTATGAGGGGAGGCGCCGAGCAGGGCCGCGCCACCGGCCGACTGCGCTTCGACCAGAATCTTCCGGGCGCCTTCTGCCGTTGCGGCGGTGGAGATCTGAATTTGCCAGTGGCCGTTGGCGGTTGGTGCTACGCCTGCGCTGTCATCGACGGCTGTCGGGCGGTCCGACGGCATCGCTGGCGCGGTGGATGCCGCCGCAATGGCGAGGCCGCTTTCGCTCGTCCGGGCGGCGTCGGTATAGGAGAGCCGGACGCCCGGCAGCCCAGCCACTTCAACGGCGCCCTGCGAACTCGCCACGGCGACCAGTCGGTTGCCGGCGGGCGCTGCCGCCCTACCCAGATGCTGGTCGAGCAGGGAAGCCATCTTGTCATCCCGACCCTTTGCCGACCGACCGCCGAGCACCACGCCGATGATACGGCGACTGCCATCCCTGACGGCGCTCACGATGTTGTAGCCCGATGCGTTGGTGTAGCCAGTCTTGATCCCGTCCATGCCTGCGTATCGATACATCAGATTGTTGTGACCGCGGATCGTGCGGCCGCGAAAGGTGAAGCCCTGGGCAGCGAACATGCGATACTCCCCCGGGAAATCTCTCATCAGCGCGATGGCAAGCCGCGCCATGTCGCGCGCTGTCGTTACCTGCTCACGTGCCGGCAGACCGGAGGCGTTCACGAAGTATGTACGTGTCATGCCGAGGCGACGCGCTTTTGCGTTCATCATCTGCGCAAAGGCGGCCTCCGAGCCTCCGAGCGCTTCGGCGACCGCTGCCGCCGCATCATTGGCGGAGCGAACGATCATGCCGTAGACGGCCTCCTGAACTGTGATCGTATCGCCGGCCCTGACGCCGAGCTTGGTCGGTGGTTTGCGCGCAGCCGTCGGCGACATCACCAATGGCGTGCTCCAGCCGATCTTGCCCCGATGCAGTGCCTCGAAGGTCAAATAGAGCGTCATCATCTTCGTCAGCGACGCCGGATGGTTGAGCGTGTCGGCATTCTCGGCAGCGAGAATCCTGCCTGTCCGCGCATCAAGAATGAGGGACGCGCTACCCGCTACCGCGTGCGCGGCGCCGAACACGAAAGCGGCGACCGCCACCAGGGCGAATCGGAAGCTCTTCATCGGATTTCCCCTCTCCAAAACGACGCTTGTCAGGAACGATGTTTCGCTTTGTGACAGGGTAGCCGCTCTGTTGCAATATCGAGGCCATGAACGCTTCTCAAAAAGGCGGAACGTTTGCGGAACGCCCCGTGAAGTCAGCCAGATTCAGCAAGGCTTAACCGGCCGGCGCTAGTTTCCCCCCGGCAGATGGGGGTTACCGGATGAAGCAGGGCATCGCGGGGGTGGTCCGAAACCGAGTGAGGCGCGTCGCCATTGGCGGCGGGCTCGAAATCGCGCAACTGCTCGCCCGCTCCGGATTGATGACGGGCGCACGCGGATGCGGCGCGATCTTCACCCTGCATCATGTTCGTCCCAGGCTTCCGCGCGCGTTTGACCCCAACGCTCACCTGGAAATTACGCCGGCGTTTCTCGAGGAAGCGATCCTGGCGCTGAAGCGTGATGGTTATCGCTTCGTCGCGTTGGAAGATCTGCCAGAAAGCCTGGTTCTCAATGATGCCCGGCCGGTCGCCTGCTTCACGCTTGATGACGGCTACCGCAACAACCTCGAATACGCTTTGCCGGTTTTCGAGCACTACGGCGTGCCGTTCACTGTCTTCGTCACGGGGGGCTACGTCGACCGCACCCACACGCTATGGTGGGAGACGCTTGCCGACATGCTCTCGACCGCAAGTGATTTCCGCTTCGATTTCGGCTCCGGAACGGAGACCATGAGAGCCGCAAGCACCGCCGAGAAGCAGGCTGTATTCGACCGCGTCTCCACTTACGTTCGCCGTCATGACGAGGCAGGTGCCGTCGGCAAACTGAATGAGTTGGCGCGTGCCCAGGGCATTGATTCCCTTGCGATCACCGCAGGTTTGACGCTCGACAAGGCGGGTTTGCGCTCCCTGCTGCAAAGCCCGTTAGCAAGTCTTGGCGCGCATACGATCAGCCATCGCGCACTGGCGCGGCTGAGCGACGTCGAGGCGCAGCGAGAGATGTCGGAATCTGCCGCGCGCGTCGAGGCCCTTGCCGGCCGCTGGCCGGCGACTTTCGCCTATCCTTATGGCGACAGGCATGCCGTCTCGGAGCGAGACCATCGTCTCGCCGAACGGCTGGGTTTCACGGTGGCGGTGACGACACAACCCGCCACGCTTTCAGCCGGCACCGCTTCAAATCTCCACGCGCTGCCGCGAATCTCGCTCAACGGCCACTTCCAGAACCGCCGCCACGTCTCGGCACTTGCTTCCGGAATTCCCTTTCGGCTGATGGTGGGATAATCCACCGGCCTCTCACGGATACATCCGCACCTTGGCCCAGCCGCCCTCCGGTTTCTGGCGACGGAACTCCACCCGGTCGTGCAGCCGGAAGGGCCGATCGTGCCAGAATTCGATCGAGGTAGGGCGGATGCGGAATCCGGACCAGAATTCCGGGCGCGGGATTTCGCCGATGGCGTGGCGTGCCGTGTATTCGGCGACCGCCTTTTCCAGAGCGAAACGGCTTTCGAGTGAACGCGATTGCTTCGAGGCCCAGGCGCCGATGCGGCTGCCGCGTGGCCGGCTCCTGAAATACTCGTCCGCCTCTTCGTCGGAGACGATTTCGACCGGACCGCGGATTCGCACCTGCCGGCGCAGTGATTTCCAGTGGAAACACATCGCGGCTTTGCGCGAGGAAAGAATTTCACGACCTTTCTGACTTTCGAAATTTGTGTAGAAGACGAAACCGCGTTCATCGAATCCCTTGAGCAGCACCATGCGCACATTGGGCAGCCCATCCGGATCGACGGTCGCAAGCGCCAAAGCGTTCGGATCGTTGATCTCGTTCTCTTCGGCGTCCTTCAACCATGTGCCGAAAAGGGAAAAGGGTTCATTCGCTTCGGTGAAGTCACCGGTTGTTAACTCATTCGCGGTCATAGTGCCTTCCAATGCCGTGATATCTGGCGCGGGAACGCCTCGGGATGAGCCCGGTCGGTGTTTCCGCATCGAAAAGTGTCAGAGCCTGCCTGTGGACTTCCTCGGAAAACGTGCAGCTCTTGCGAGTCTGACAGGATTGCCGTGCAAGACATAGCAAAGTCGATCGATGGCAAGAAGGACTTTTCCTTCGCCTTGCTGCGCAGCGGAGTGCTTTGTATGGCACTTCTCGCTCTGCCGGGGTGCATGGGCGCGGGCCTTGATCTCTTTGGCGGTCCAAGCGTCGATCGTGTGTCGACGGGAACGGTACCGGTCGCAAAAACCGCCGACGGTCTCTCGGACGCCGTCGCAGTGCGCAACGCCGTGTCCTCTGCCGATATCACTCAGGGTGGCGATAGCCCGATCCCGTGGGCAAACGCGACGTCCGGAAGTGCAGGCGTGATCAGTGCCATCCAGGAAGACCGTGCAAGCGGCATGCTCTGCCGGCGCTTCACGACGACCCGCCACTCTTATGAAGGCATAGCGAAGTTCGACGGAAGCGCCTGCCAACTCGGCAACGGCGAATGGCACCTGACGAGCTTCGGGCCGCAGGGCTGAAAATCCTCGATTAACCACGTTATTTCAAAGCCGCGGAAAAGCATCGCGACCCGTTCGTTTGAGCCGGTCCCAGAACCGCCGACTAACCTATATTTAGCAACTTCTCCAGATCATCGCCGGGAAAGAAAGTCGCAAGGCGCGGCCTTCTTACCGTGGTGAGATATGGCGAGCGAAGGGCCGCCGGTCGGAGAAGATGGTGACGAACCATGCGTGATCCCTATGCTATTCTCGGCGTGCGCCGCAATGCCGGCCAGGATGAGATCAAGGCCGCTTGGCGATTGGTAGCCAAGGCCGTGCATCCGGACCACAACCAGGACGATCCCTTGGCGACACAGCGCTTTGCCGAGGCGGGCAGGGCTTATGAACTGTTGCGCGATCCGGTGCTGAGAAGCCGTTACGATCGCGTCCGGCGTGAAGCCGAGCTGCGCCGCATGGAAGCGATGAAGCAGAAAATGCGCGGACCGGACCCTGCTGAGCAGCCGGTCGACGCCGAAACGGCTGAAGAGGCCATCTCGCGGATCTTCGGTGTCGAACCGCAGCCTGCAGCATCGCCCTCGAAACCAAAAACAGCGTCTGCGCGGCCAGTCGAGAAGGCCGAGCTGCCGGCGGATACCGCGCCGGAGGCGACCACGGATTCGAAACGGGAGGAAGCGTTCAAGCTCGAAGCAACGGCTTTCCGGCGCTCGGCAGCACCGGCAGCGGACCTGGTCGCAGCGATCGTAAGGCGAATTCGTGGTCGCGCCGCAAAGACCGCCGAAAAAGTGCCGGATCTGGCGGTCGACGTTCATGTAAGCGTCGAGCAAGTTGTCAATCGCGCCCGGGTATCCGTCGAACTACCGGACGGCGAAACCGTGAAGCTCTCGATCCCACCCGGCGCAACCGACGGCCAGGCCATCCGACTGAGGGAACAGGGTTACCGTGTGACGGGCATGGCGCGCGGCGATGTCCTGGCGACATTGCGGGTCAACCAGGATGGGCCGTTCCGAACGCAAGGTCTCGACCTGGCGACCACGCTGCCGCTTGACCTTGAAGATGCCGTACTCGGCTGTGAGACTGTCGTAGAAGCACCGAGCGGACCGGTTGCGGTGACCGTTCCTGCATGGTCCGGGTCGGACAAGGTCATCCGGGTTGCCGGTGCGGGGTTGCGCGGTACGGATGGAGAAGCCGGGGACCTGCTTGTCGAACTGCGGCTGATGCTTCGCGAAAAGCCGGACGACAAAGTAACGGACCTTATGCGGTCCTTGCGCCATGGGCTTTATCTGTGACGGTTTTCTGACAAGCTGAACCAATATTACGGGGACTAACAGTTCCTGATCTGCACCGCGCTTGAACCGTTTTAACGGCTATGCCATAGGCAAATGCTCGACAATTTGCCGCACCGCACAGGATCTTGTGCGGCGGCGTGACATTCGTGAACTCTCGCACCGGCGGCGGCCGGTGCAGGCAGACAGTATTGGGGACATTCCATGGCTCAGGCATCGGGTCTGATGAATGGCAAGCGCGGCGTCATCATGGGCGTCGCAAACAACCGCTCGATCGCATGGGGCATCGCAAAGGCTTGCTCGGAAGCGGGTGCTGAAATCGCGCTGACCTGGCAGGGCGACGCACTGAAGAAGCGTGTCGAACCGTTGGCGCAGGAACTTGGCGCCTTCATGGCGGGCCATTGCGACGTGACCGACCTTGCATCGATTGACGCCGTCTTTTCAACACTCGAAGAGAAGTGGGGCAAGATCGACTTCGTCGTGCATGCCATCGCCTTCTCCGACAAGGATGAACTGACGGGGCGCTACCTCGATACGAGCCGTGACAACTTCGCGCGTACGATGGATATTTCCGTCTATTCCTTCACGGCTGTCGCCGCACGTGCCGAGCGCGTCATGAACGACGGCGGCTCGATGCTGACGCTCACCTATTACGGCGCCGAGAAGGTGATGCCGCATTACAACGTCATGGGCGTTGCCAAGGCGGCGCTCGAGGCGAGCGTGCGTTACCTTGCGGTCGATGTCGGCAACCGCGGTATCCGCGTCAACGCGATCTCGGCCGGCCCGATCAAGACGCTCGCGGCGTCCGGCATCGGCGATTTCCGCTATATCCTCAAATGGAACGAGTACAATGCGCCGTTGAAGCGCACCGTCTCGATTGAGGAGGTCGGCAATTCGGCGCTCTATCTGCTTTCCGATCTGTCGAGCGGCGTAACTGGCGAAGTGCACCACGTCGATTCCGGTTATCATACGGTCGGCATGAAGGCCGTCGATGCACCGGACATTTCCGTTCTGAAGGACTGATTTCCTTTCTTGATATGACGGCGGTGGTGACAGCTCGCCCGGAGTGAACGCTGTGCTCGTCTACATGGTTCGGCATGGACAAACGGATTGGAATGCCGAAAGCCGTCTTCAGGGACAAAAGGACATTCCCCTCAACGAAACCGGTCGCCGGCAGGCGACCGGGAACGGCCTTTCACTGGCGGCGATCCTCGGGCGCGAGGCGAATAACTTCGATTTCGTCGCCAGCCCGCTCGGCCGCACACGCGAGACCATGGAGCGGCTGCGATACGCCATGGGCCTCGATCCGCTTTCCTACCGCACTGACGACAGGCTGAAGGAAGTCTCCTTCGGCGACTGGGAAGGCTACACCTTGCCCGAATTGAAGCGCCAGGTGCCGCAGCGCATCGCCGAAAGACGCGCTGCCAAATGGGATTTCATCCCGCCGGGCCAGAATGCGGAAAGCTACGAAATCCTGTCATGGCGTGTCGGCGCCTGGTTGAAGGACGCGACGCGGCCGACAGTCTGCGTCACGCATGGCGGCGTCATTCGCGTGTTGTTCAAGCTTCTCGGAGAAATGAGCGCGGACGAAGCAGCGACATCGGCCATTCCGCAGGACCGGCTGCTGAGGATCGCCGATGGCACGATCGGCTGGGTCTAGGCAACCACTGCGACGGGTCGAGCGAGGCGGGTTGCTGAAAAGGCCCGCTCTTATGCGGGCCTACTGCATATACAGCGATCCACAGTCCTACAGTGACCTTTGTGCGTCTGAATACGCACGGCGCTGTAGTCACGGTTATTGGACGATTTCCAGGTCGTTGATGACGCGTTTGCCATCGACTTCGGTGTAGAAGACGAGAACCTTGACGCCTGCCTCGAGACCTTCGAAGTTGAACTCCTCGGGAGCCTGATAGCTCTTGCCGTCATCCAGCGAGAGGCTCAGGCGCTCGGTGTCCACACTGGTGATCACCGCCTCCACGTCGGCGCTTTCAGCATGCGCGGAAAGCGGCGAAAGCAAACCTGCAGTGGCCATGAGTGCGGCAATGACAAATCGCATCCCTCTTGCCCTCCTCAATGATTCTGCGAATATTCTTGTCATCACCATCTGATCCCCGATTGTGGCAAAAGTTGCCTAATACCGTTGCTTTAGCGCAACTGTCGGCTGGTTTAGGACAGTGCGGCCGGTGGTCGGACAGTGGACGCCGTAGTGGGCAATTTCAAGCCGACGAGGCTGATCGGTTGCCCGGCGGATAGCCGTTGTCACCATGTTTTCCAATGAAATTTTTGCGAAAGCCTATCTTAAGACTCCAAGACTACCGTGCGCCCCGGGGATTGGGGAAAGACAATTGAAGATTATCGTCGCTCTGCGCCGCCGCATTCGTGCGATTGCCAATTTTGCGAAGCCGTCGCTCATTCCGGCGCTGATTGCGGGCGCCGTGGTCTTCATCGGCGGCAATATCTATGAGCGTCAGCACCGCGAGAACTTTCGCAAAGACCTCAAGATCGATGTCGAAAACGAATTGAACCTGATTGCGGGCCGTTTCCGCGCGGAATTCAACACCAATATCGCTGCGCTCAATGGACTGGCGAACGGGATCGCCGTCCAACCGGAGATGAAGGAAACCGATTTCAGCAAACTGGCGTCGAAACTGCTCCTGCAAAATCCTCAACTTGTTCGTGTTTCCGCGGCGCCGGCGGGCGTCGTCACGATGACTTTCTCGCAGGAGCGCCAACAATCCTTCGTCGGCACGGACTTCGGCAGGTTCCGAGCAATGCGGGTGGCGCTCGACCGTGCAGCCTTGACGACGAAGCCTGTGGTCGTCGGACCGGTGCGCCTGCCGAGCAGTCGCAATGGCTTCGAGATCTTTGTGCCGGTCTCCTCCAATGTCGGCGGACGAACCGCGTTCTGGGGCTTCGTTGAGGCCGTCCTTGACGAAGAGGCGCTCTATCGGTCGGTGCGCCTGAATGAGGAAAGGATGGAAATGCGCGAGGCAGGCGGCCGCGACCATCGGCATGTGCCTGTTCATCTTGCCATTCGCGACGTTTCGGTGAGCGACAACGTTCTGGAACCGTTTCTCGACGAGACCGGGGTGTTCCTGAACTCGCCGGTCCTCCGCGAGCTGATCCTGCCCGGTGGCGTATGGGAATTAGCCGCTACTCCCGTCGCCGGCTGGGCGCAGGAACCGGCAAACAGCGGTGAGATCAGGCTTGCGACCATCACCGCAGTCGTGGTCGTCGTCGTACCTATTTTTCTCGCCGGTGGTCTCGTCAATGAGCGGCAGCGCAACATAGCCAAGCTGAAGGCGCGCGAAGGCGAGGTGATGGCCCTGTCTCATCGGCTCAACCTGGCTCTGGATGCTTCGAAGATCGGAATCTGGGAAATCGACATTGCCACGCAGGAACGGTCCTGGGACGACCGGATGTTCCATCTGCATGGGCTTGTCCGCACCGGCCGAGATCCAACTCATGAGCAATGGCGTGCGACCGTGCACCCTGACGACATCGCCGCTGCCTCCATCGCCTTGTTCCGTAGCCTGGACGAAGGACTTGAACATCGCTCGCAATACCGCGTCGTGACGGCGGATGGCGCCATCCGCCACGTCCGCCATGTGGGCTCGGCCCATGAGGGAGCCGACGGCCGGGCGAAGATCACCGGTATAAGCTGGGACGTCACCGACGACGTGCTGATGACCGAGCAGCTTAGGGCGGCCAAGGCGACAGCAGATATGAAGAATGCCGAGCTCGCCGATGCAAAGGATCGCATCGAGCACAATTCCCTGCATGATCCGCTGACGGGACTCGGCAACCGCCGGATGCTCGACAAGGCGCTGGATCGGCTCTTCGCGGCGAATGCCGTAAAGTCCGAGGGCATCGCCATCCTCCATATCGATCTCGACCGCTTCAAGCAGATCAACGACACGCTCGGGCACGCGGCCGGCGACGCTATGCTCGTCCACGCTTCCGAGATCCTGCGCTCGAGCATCTCGCCAGATGACATCGTCGCCCGCATCGGCGGAGACGAATTCGTTGTGGTGATTTCCGGAGCAGCCGACGATAGGGCGTTGGCCGCGCTGTGCGACCACATCATCGCCAAGATGCGTCAACCGGTCGACTATGACGGGTTTCCCTGTCGCTTCGGCGTCAGCATCGGCGTTGCGGTGGCGCATCGGTCCACGGCGGATGCGCGCAAGCTGCTCGTCAATGCCGACATCGCGCTCTATCGAGCCAAGGAAAGTGGACGTAACCGCCATCAGTTCTTCACGCAGGCGTTGGAGGCCGAAGTGGTGACCAACAAGCGCATCGCCGATGAGATCCTGGAAGGGATTGAACGCGACGAATTCGTGCCGTGGTACCAGCCGCAGTTCGACGCCTCGACGCTCGCATTGTCCGGTGTCGAGGCGCTGATCCGTTGGCAGCACCCGCGTGAGGGGATCCTGACGCCGGACCGGTTCCTGAGGATCGCCGAAGAGTTGAACGTGACAGCGACGCTCGATCGGCTGGTCCTAGAAAAGGCTCTTGCCGACCGGATGCGCTGGGCCTCGGCCGGTCTCCATGTGCCGAAGATTTCCGTGAACGTCTCTGCCAAGCGTCTGCAGGAAAAGGATCTGCTCGCCTCGCTCAAGGGGCTCAGCATCATGCCCGGCCAGATTTCGTTCGAACTGGTCGAGTCGATCTTCCTCGACGAAAGCGACGACGTCGTCACAGCCAATATCGACGGGATCAAGAAACTTGGCATCGACATCGAGATCGACGATTTCGGTACCGGGCACACCTCGATCGTCAGCCTTCTGAAGATCAAGCCGAAACGCTTGAAGATCGATCGTCAGCTCGTGGCGCCGGTGCTCGGCGCCCGAACAGAGCAAGCGCTCGTGCGCTCGATCATCGACATCGGCCGTTCGCTTGGCATCGAAACCGTCGCCGAAGGCGTGGAAACCATGGCGCATGCGGAAATGCTCGGCATTCTCGGTTGCGACCTTCTGCAGGGCTACGCCTTTTCCAAGCCGTTGAGCAGCGAAGGCTTCATCGCCTTTGCGGCGGACCGCGGATTCCGCCTCGCTTCCTGATCGAATTATCGACAAAGCTCGACGGTGCTGCAGAAAGTCTTTTCCCTTTGACGGCTTTCCACTAAGAGAGGGCGCGCGTGTCTTTTTTGCGCGCGGTTGTCAGCGTTTGGTTGTCGTCATGTCGCACAATAGCTTCGGTCACCTCTTCCGCGTCACCACCTGGGGCGAAAGCCATGGGCCGGCGCTCGGCTGCGTTGTCGACGGATGCCCGCCCGGCATTCGCTTCACGCTCGCCGAAATCCAGGCCTGGCTCGACAAGCGCAAGCCCGGGCAATCCCGTTTCGTGACCCAGCGCCGCGAGGACGACCTAGTCAAGATCCTCTCCGGCGTGATGTTCGACGACGACGGCGAGACGATGATCTCGACCGGTACGCCGATCTCGATGATGATCGAGAACACCGACCAGCGCTCGAAGGACTATTCCGAGATCGCCAAGCGTTACCGCCCCGGTCACGCGGATTACACCTACGACGTCAAATACGGCATTCGCGATTATCGCGGCGGCGGACGCTCCTCGGCGCGCGAAACGGCGGCGCGCGTTGCTGCGGGCGGCATCGCCCGCAAAGTGGTGCCCGGCCTAGTCGTGCGCGGGGCGCTCGTCCAGATCGGCAAGCACAGGATCAATCGGGCCAACTGGGATTGGGCGGAGGTGAACAACAACCCGTTCTTCGCCCCCGACCCGGCCATCGTTCCGGTCTGGGAAGAATATCTCGATGGCATCCGCAAGGCTGGTTCATCGATCGGTGCAGTTGTCGAGGTGGTTGCCGAGGGGGTACCTGCGGGCATCGGAGCGCCGATCTACGGCAAGCTCGATCAGGACATCGCCTCGAACCTGATGTCGATCAACGCGGTCAAGGGCGTGGAGATCGGCAATGGTTTTGCCGCCGCCGAGATCAGCGGCGAGGAGAACGCCGACGAGATGCGGATCGGGCCCGGCGGCAAGCCGGTTTTTCTTTCCAACAATGCCGGCGGCATCCTGGGCGGTATCGCCACGGGGCAGCCGGTTGTTGCACGCTTCGCGATCAAGCCGACGTCGTCCATCCTGACCGAGCGGCGCTCGATCGACAGCGACGGCCATGAGGTGGATGTGCGCACCAAGGGTCGCCACGATCCGTGCGTCGGGATCCGGGCCGTGCCGATCGGCGAGGCGATGCTCGCCTGCACGATCGCCGACCATTACCTGCGCGACCGGGGCCAGACCGGGAGGCTGAAGTAGTTTGCGGGAGAATCTTGATGTCCTATGACCAGAAGCGCGTCGTCGACGCCATTCGCGCCTTCGAGGCCGGCGAGATCGTCGTCGTCACCGATGACGGCGGCCGCGAGAACGAGGGCGACCTGATCGTCGCAGCCGTGCATTGCACGCCGGAAAAGATGGCCTTCATCGTCCGCCACACCTCAGGCATCGTCTGTGCGCCCATGCCGCGCGAGGAGGCAAAGCGCCTCAATCTGAATGCGATGGTGGCGGAGAACGATTCCGCCCATACGACCGCGTTCACCGTTTCGGTCGATTTCCGGCACGGAACCACGACCGGTATCTCGGCCGACGACCGGACGCTGACCGTTCGCAACCTCGCCAATCCGAACATCGGACCGGCCGATTTCGTCCGCCCGGGCCATATCTTCCCGCTGGTGGCGCGCGAGGGCGGCGTGCTGATGCGTTCGGGCCATACCGAGGCGGCCGTGGACCTCTGCAAGCTTGCGAGCCTCCCGCCGGTCGGCGTCATCTGCGAGCTCGTCAACGACGACGGCACCGTGATGCGCGGCCCGCAGGTCGAAAGCTTCGCCGAGATCCACGGCCTGAAACAGGTCTCGGTCGCGGATCTGATCGCCTATCGCCAGCGCAAGGAAACGCTGATCGAGCAGGGCAATTGCTTCGAGATTGATACGCCGTACGGCAAGGCGAAGGGGCACACCTATTCGCTGCCGTGGGATCCGATGCAGCATCTTGCCGTCGTCTTCGGCGACATTCGCGACGGCGTCGACATCCCCGTTCGTCTGCACCTTGAGAATGTTGGCGCGGATGTCTTCGGTGGTAACCGTCAGATCGACGCGATCATGAAACGCATCGCCGGAGAGGGAAGGGGCGTCATCGTCTATCTGCGCGAGGGCTCTGTGGGCGTCGGTGTTTCGCAAACAGCGCGGAAGGGCAAGCATGATCGCGAGGACCATTCGGAAGCCCAGGCCCGCGAAAGCGAATGGCTGGAAATCGGTCTCGGCGCGCAGATCCTGAAGGATCTCGGCATTACGTCGATCCGCCTCATTTCCTCGCGCGAGCGCCACTATGTCGGCCTCGAGGGGTTCGGCATCAAGATCGCGGCTACCGAGATTCTGTAAGTAGCGGTCTTTGCGTACCGCAAGAAAAAGCCGCGCTCGGAGCGCGGCTTCTAATCTCAGTACCCTGCAAATCAAGGGAGGGCGTCGTAACCCTCTCCGAAGCCCTTAAGGTCGACAGGAATGCCGATACCTTCTTCGGGCGATTGGAAAACAATGAAGGTCGCGGTCGCACCGGCGCGGAAAGTCTTCAGGAGCTCGTCTTCGAGCACCACTTCAGCATAGCATCCGTCGGAGAAGCAGCGCACGAAATACGCGCGGCCGATATCCTTGCCATCGACGTTGAGACCAAGGCCGTTCGGCAGAAGCACGCCGAGCGGCGCGAGAACGCGCAGGATCTTCGCCTTGCGGTCGGCGGTTTTCAGTACCACGACGGAAAGCCCGACTTCCGGCCTGTCCTCGGCGATGACGTTCTGCATCAGCGCGCATTGCTCAGCCGAGGCGCCCGCCGGCTGGTCGCAGACGATCGACCAGGCACCGTGGTTTGACTTCACCGTTCCTGGCGTTGCACCGGATTGCTGGGCCATGCTTGCGGTGGGGAAGACGAGGGTGGCAATTCCGAGCGCGGCCAGAACCGGCAGCCGGGAGAATAGGGACAGGCCCATGTAAACCTCAAAACGTCGAATCATCAGGGCTATTCTTGATGCGCGCGAAGATAAATGAAAAGCCCTGCATGCTACATTCCAGCGCCATATGGCGGAAATTGGGCCCCGTCGGGGGAAGCCTGGAACGCAAATCGTAGACTGGCAGTCACGCGGACCGCGATACGCCTAACCCAATTCGCCGGCGGGCGCGAGGGGTTGCCTGTGAGAAAAGCCGCCTTGTGCAAAAATGCCGCACGGGGTTGATTGGACAGATGTTGCGGCGCTGGTCAAACTGTGGTTTGAAGCGCTGCAGTATCGCAGGGATTCTGCGTTTCGGTTTGATCCTGATCAAGCGCATTGGGGAGACACATTGTGAAAAACAAGGCTTATGCAGTTCTGGCAGCGCTTGCCTGTCTGCTTTTTGCTTCGAGCGCCTTTGCTGACAAGCCTGTCGAATGGCAGACGCGTCTTCAGACGGCCGCTACGGGCATCATGGAAGAAATCACGTGGTTTGAACAATATACCCTGTGGTTCATCATTCCGATCACACTTCTGGTTCTCCTCCTGCTGATTGTCGTCGTGGTCAGGTTCCGCGAGGGTGCCAACCCGGTTCCTTCCCGGACCAGCCACAACACTCTGATCGAAGTCATTTGGACCGTCGGTCCGGTTATCGTTCTGCTTTTCCTTGCCATTCCGTCCTTCCAGCTTCTGACGGCGCAGCTGACGCCGCCGCAGAACCCGGACCTGACGGTCAAGGCGACCGGCAACCAGTGGTACTGGTCTTATGAATACGAGGTGGGTGAAAATCCGCTTTCCTTCGACAGCCTGCTGATGAAGGAAGAGGATCGCGCCAGCCTCGGCAAGGAAGACAAGACCCAGTATCCGCGCCTTCTCGCCGTCGACAACGAAGTGGTCGTGCCCGTCGGCAAGACCGTACGCATGCTCGTGACGGCTGCGGACGTTATTCATGCCTTCGCCATGCCGGCTTTCGGTGTGAAGATCGACGCCGTCCCGGGCCGTCTCAATGAAACCTGGTTCAAGGCGGACCGTGAAGGGCTCTATTATGGCCAGTGTTCCGAGCTCTGCGGCAAGGATCACGCCTATATGCCGATCGCCATTCGCGTAGTCGCGCAGGATAAATACGACGCCTGGCTTGCTGCCGCCGCAACCAACATCGGCGAAGCGAACAAGGCGCTCATGGCGTCCATCGACGGCGCGGCCAAGACCGTTGACGTCGCCGCAAACGCCGCACAGTAATCGGAAGGGGAGCTCGACCCATGGCTGGAACAGCCGTTCACCACGATCACCGGCATGATCACTCCGATCATGCCCACGCAGACCATGCGCACAAGCCGTTGAGCTTCTTCCAGCGCTGGTTCCTGTCGACCAACCACAAGGACATCGGTACGCTCTACCTGCTGTTCGCGATCGTCGCCGGTCTCATCGGTGGCACCTTGTCGGTCTTCATGCGCGCCGAGCTGCAGGAGCCGGGCATCCAGATCTTCCATGGTCTGGCCCAGATGGTCTACGGCTTCGAGGGTGATGCTGCCATCGACGGCGGCAAGCACATGTTCAACGTGTTCACGACCGCGCACGCCCTGATCATGATCTTCTTCATGGTCATGCCGGCGCTCATCGGCGGCTTCGCCAACTGGATGGTGCCGATCATGATCGGCGCGCCGGACATGGCTTTCCCGCGCATGAACAACATTTCGTTCTGGCTGCTCGTGCCGGCGTTCCTGCTTGTCTTCCTTTCAATGTTCGTCGAAGGTCCGGCGGGTGCCTATGGCGCCGGCGGCGGCTGGACGATCTATCCGCCGTTCTCGACCGCCGGCATGCCTGGCCCGGCTATGGATCTGGCGATCCTCGGCCTTCATATCGCCGGTGCGTCGTCGATCCTCGGTGCGATCAACTTCATCACGACGATCCTCAACATGCGCGCTCCCGGCATGACGCTGCACAAGATGCCGCTCTTTGCCTGGTCGGTGCTGATCACCGCCTTCCTGCTCCTGCTCTCGCTGCCGGTGCTCGCGGGCGGTATCACTATGCTGCTCACCGACCGCAACTTCGGCACGGCCTTCTTTGCACCGGAAGGCGGCGGTGACCCGATCCTGTTCCAGCACCTGTTCTGGTTCTTCGGTCATCCGGAAGTGTACATCCTGATTCTGCCGGGCTTCGGCATCGTCAGCCACATCGTTTCGACCTTCTCGCGCAAGCCGATCTTCGGCTACCTCGGCATGGCCTACGCCATGGTCGCGATCGGCGCCGTCGGCTTCATCGTGTGGGCGCACCACATGTATACGGTCGGCATGTCGCTCGACACGCAGCGTTACTTCGTCTTCGCGACGATGGTCATCGCGGTTCCGACCGGCGTGAAGATCTTCTCCTGGATCGCGACGATGTGGGGCGGCTCGATCCGCTTCTCGACCCCGATGGTCTGGGCGATCGGCTTCATCTTCCTCTTTACCGTCGGCGGCGTTACGGGCGTTCAGCTCGCCAATGCCGGTCTCGACCGTGCACTGCATGACACCTACTACGTGGTTGCTCACTTCCACTACGTTCTGTCGCTCGGCGCCGTCTTCGCGATCTTCGCTGCCTGGTACTACTGGTTCCCGAAGATGACCGGCTACATGTATTCGGAATTCATCGGCAAGCTGCATTTCTGGGTCATGTTCATCGGCGTGAACCTGATCTTCTTCCCGCAGCACTTCCTTGGCCTCGCAGGCATGCCGCGCCGCTACATCGACTATCCGGATGCCTACGCCGGCTGGAACATGGTGTCGTCCTACGGCTCCTACATCGCCGCCGTCGGCGTGCTCATCTTCCTCTTCGGTGTCGCTGAAGCCTTTGCGCGCAAGCGCGTTGCCGGCGACAATCCGTGGGGTGAAGGTGCGAACACGCTCGAATGGCAGCTCTCGTCGCCGCCGCCGTTCCACCAGTGGGAACAGCTTCCGCGGATCAAGTGACGGGGAACGAACAGAAGCCGCCGGCTCCGGCGGCTTCACACCGCCGGCCTGCCGGCAGAATGCGGCTGCCATGGCCGCAGCAATTTCAAGGACGAGACATGACGCTCATCGACAATCACGAAGCAGTCGGCATGGAAGGCGTACCGCGCCTGTCCGAGGCCTCTGCGCGCGATTACTTCGAGCTCCTGAAGCCGCGCGTCATGTCTCTTGTCGTCTTTACAGCCTTTGCAGGGCTCGTCCTTGCGCCAGGACAAATTAATCCGTTTATCGGTTTCATCGCCATCCTGTGCATTGCTGTTGGCGCCGGTGCCTCCGGTGCGCTGAACATGTGGTACGACGCCGATATCGACGCCGTGATGAGCCGTACCGCCAAGCGTCCGATCCCTGCCGGCAAGATCCTGCCTGAGGAGGCGCTCGCCTTCGGCCTGACGCTATCGGCGTTTTCCGTGATCATCCTCGGGCTCGCCGTCAATTGGCTCGCAGCCGGGTTGCTCGCCTTCACCATTTTCTTCTACGCCGTGATCTACACCATGTGGCTGAAGCGCTCGACGCCGCAGAACATCGTTATCGGCGGTGCAGCGGGAGCCTTCCCGCCGATGATCGGCTGGGCCTGTGTGACCGGCGCCGTGTCGATCGAAAGCATCGTGCTTTTTCTCATCACTTTCCTCTGGACGCCGGCCCATTTCTGGGCGCTGGCCCTGTTCAAGATGCGTGACTATGGTGCCGTCGGTGTGCCGATGATGCCCAATGTCTGCGGCGAGGCGACGACGAAGAAGCAGATCGTCATCTATGCCGTCTTGACCGCGATCACCGGCATCTGTCCCGCCTTCCTCGGCTTCGCAAGCTTTGGCTATGGCGCGTTCGCCACGGCCATGGGCCTCGGCTTCGTTTGGTATTCGATCGGAGTTCTGCGGATGCCGGAGGGAGACGAGAAAATGGTGCCGGCCAAGAAACTCTTCGCCTTTTCGATCGCCTATCTATTCGCGATCTTCTCGGCCCTGGTGGTCGACTACGTGATCGCGCAGATCTGGCTCAACGCCGGAGGTATCGCCTGATGGAAACCGTCAAGCTCAGTGAGGCACAGCGCAAGTCGCGGCGCAGCCGCAACATCGCTCTTGGTCTCGTGCTCGCCGGCCTCGTTGCCCTTTTCTACGTCGTCACGCTGATAAAGTTCGGCAACGGCATGGTCCATTGAGAACGCCGCGCATGACCAACGCCCCGCAACCGACCCGGAAAGAGCGCGCAAACGGCGTGATCGTCGGCACCTGCATTGCCTTCGTGGCAGGTATGGTCGGCATGGCCTATGCGGCAGTGCCGCTCTACGACATGTTCTGCCGGGTGACGGGCTATAACGGCACGACGCAGCGGGTCGAGCAGGCCTCGGACGTCATCCTCGACGAGAAGATCAAGGTTACCTTCGACGCCAACACCTCGGGCCTGCCCTGGGAATTCAAGCCCGTCCAGCGCGACATCGACGTCAGGATCGGTGAGACCGTGCAGGTCAGCTATCGCGCGAAGAATCTATCGTCGAAGCCGACGACTGGCCAGGCGACTTTCAACGTGACGCCGATGGCGGCAGGCGCCTATTTCAACAAGGTGCAATGCTTCTGCTTCACGGAAACAACCCTTCAGCCGGGCGAAGAGATCGAGATGCCGGTCGTCTTCTTCGTCGATCCGGAGATCGTCAAAACGGTCGAGACCAAGGGCATCAAGACACTTACGCTGTCCTACACCTTCTACCCCCGCGAGCCGTCCAAGCCGCTCGCAGAAGTGAAGGCTAAGGCGGGGGAAGCACAGAACAAACTTTGACAGAGGCCCCGTTTCGGCTATGCCGGGCGGGCGACAAGAGAAAGACCTATCGGGGATTACTGACATGGCCGATGCGCATCAGAAGAATCACGACTACCACATCATAGACCCGAGCCCGTGGCCGCTGCTCGCCTCCATCGGCGCCTTCGTCATGGCTTTGGGCGGCGTTGGCTTCATGCGCTTTGTGGCCGGTGGTTCGTTCAAGCTGTTCGGAGCTGAGCTTGCCACGCCCTGGGTCTTCTTCATCGGCCTGGCGCTCGTGCTCTACACCATGTTCGGCTGGTGGTCGGACACGATCAAGGAAGCGCATGAGGGGCATCACACCCGCGTCGTGTCGCTGCACCTGCGCTATGGCATGATCATGTTCATCGCCTCGGAGGTGATGTTCTTCGTAGCCTGGTTCTGGGCCTTCTTCGATGCAAGCCTCTTTCCGGGCGAAGCGATCCAGGCCGCGCGCGCGACCTACACCGGCGGCGTCTGGCCACCGAAGGGCATCGAGGTTCTCGACCCCTGGCACCTGCCGCTCTACAACACTGTCATCCTGCTCTTGTCCGGCACGACCGTTACCTGGGCACACCACGCGCTGCTGCACGATGACCGCAAAGGTCTGGTTTACGGCCTGACGCTGACGGTTCTGCTCGGCGTCCTGTTCTCCAGCGTACAGGCCTACGAATATGCGCACGCGCCGTTCGCCTTCCGGGACTCGATTTATGGCGCAACCTTCTTCATGGCGACCGGTTTCCACGGTTTCCACGTTCTGATCGGCACGATCTTCCTGCTGGTCTGCCTGTTGCGGGCGATACGTGGCGACTTTACCCCGAAGCAGCATTTCGGCCTCGAGGCGGCTGCCTGGTACTGGCACTTCGTTGACGTGGTCTGGCTGTTCCTCTTCTTCTCCATCTATATCTGGGGCAGCTGGGGTGCGCCGGTCGCCCACGGCTAACAGGCCGGCGACGGTGTACTGAATTCGGGGCGGCCTGCGGAAATGCGGCCGCCCCTTGCATTTGGAGGTGAGCAATGACTGACGACAAGGCGCTCTATCCGCCGGTCGACCCGATCTTGACCGGTATCAAAGGGCACTGCCCGCGCTGCGGCCAGGGTCAACTCTTCGATGGGTTCCTGAAATTGCGCCCCGCTTGCAGCAATTGCGAACTCGACTATCGTTTCGCCGATTCCGGCGACGGACCTGTTGTCTTCGTCATCCTGATCGTCGGCTTCATCGTCGTCGGCGCGGCGCTGTGGATGGAGGTCAACATCAGTCCACCGCTTTGGCTGCATTTCCTGCTCTGGATACCGCTCGCCACGGTCCTCAGCCTCGCTCTGACGCGGATGCTGAAGGGCGTGCTGATCAATCTGCAATACCGCAACAGCGCACGTCCGGGTGAGATCGATCGTGGTTGAGGAGCGCAAGCCGGCAGGACGCGGCCGCCTCGGCAAGATCGCCGGCCTTTTCCTGGTGATTGCGGCCCTTGGCGTGCTTGTGTCGCTCGGCACATGGCAGATGCAGCGGCTACAATGGAAGGAAACATTGCTGGCTGCGATCGCCGAGCGGCGCATGGCGCCCCCGATTTCGCTCGAGGAAATCGAGGCGATGGCCGCCGCCGGCGACGACATCGACTACCGCACTGTCCGGGTGTCGGGAACTTACGATCACGCCAAGGAGCGCCATTTCTTCGCCACCCACGAAGGCCGCACCGGCTACTACGTTTTCACGCCGCTGATGCTCGAAGACGGCCGCGCCCTTTTTGTCAACCGCGGCTTCGTGCCCTTCGAAAAGAAGGACGCATCGACTCGCCCGGAAGGGCAGGTCGGCGGAACGGTGACGGTGAACGGGCTCGCCCGCCCGAGACTTTCGCAAAAGCCTTCCTCTCTCGTTCCCGACAACGACATCGCCAAGAACATCTTCTATTGGAAGGATCTCGACGCGATGGCGGGTGCGGCCAGTATTGCGACCGATCGTGTTGTCCCCTTCTTCGTGGACGCCGATGCTTCGGCAAATCCCGGTGGCCTACCGATCGGCGGCGTCACGCAATTCGATCTGCCGAACAACCATCTGCAATATGCTCTCACGTGGTACGGCCTTGCGGCCGCGCTGGTGGCCGTGAGTGGCGTATACCTGTATCGCCGCAGGCCGCAGCCCACTCGAGAAAGTTCTCCTTCCGACGTTTCAACCGGCACATGAGGTGCAGGCGATCTTATCGGGCGGTCCAGGCCGGGCCACGGCATTTGCTCGGATGGCGGTGTTCTTTCTTGTGTGCGTTGCCGTTGCCGCTATATATGGCGCATGGCCGGGGCAGCCCGGCTATGTTCGCTCCTGTTTGTTCTACCGTTTTGTGACTCATGGCCTCATCCGCGGCAGCAAAATCTCCGGTTACCATTCGCCTCTGCGGGCCGCGCGGCTTCTGCGCCGGCGTCGATCGGGCGATCCAGATCGTCGTTCTGGCGTTGAAGGAGTTCGGCGCGCCGGTCTACGTTCGCCACGAGATCGTGCACAACCGCTATGTTGTCGAGGGACTTGAGGCCAAGGGTGCGATCTTCGTCGAGGAGCTGGACGAGATCCCGCCGGAGCATCGCAAACAACCGGTGGTCTTTTCGGCCCATGGCGTTCCGAAGTCCGTGCCGGCAGATGCGGACGCCCGCAATCTGTTCTATCTCGATGCCACTTGCCCGCTGGTGTCGAAGGTGCACAAGCAGGCGATGCGCCACCATCGGCTGGGGCGGCATGTCGTGCTCATCGGCCATGCCGGGCACCCGGAGGTCATCGGCACGATGGGGCAACTGCCGGAGGGCGCCGTGTCGCTTGTCGAGACCGTCGAAGACGCGAACGTCTACACGCCGCCGGACCCCGATAATCTCGGATTCGTCACCCAGACGACGCTGTCGGTGGACGACACGGCCGGCGTCATCAAGCGGCTGCACGAGCGCTTCCCGAATCTGACCGCGCCGGCAGCCGATTCGATCTGCTACGCGACCACGAACCGCCAGGAAGCGGTAAAGCAGGCGGCCCCCGGCTGCGACCTGTTCCTGGTCGTCGGCGCGCCGAATTCGTCCAATTCCAAGCGCCTCGTCGAAGTGGCGCTGAGGGCCGGGGCAAAGAAATCAATTCTGGTCCAGCGCGCCTCGGAAATCGACTGGGAAGCGATCGGGGATATTTCCACGGTCGGCCTGTCGGCCGGCGCGTCCGCGCCGGAAGTCATCGTCAACGAAATCATCGAGGCGTTCCGCGAGCGTTACGATGCGGCTGTGGAGCTTGCCGACACGGTCGAGGAAAATGAGAACTTCCTTGTTAACAGGGAGATCCGCCACGTCGAATTGACTGCCGCCGACATGGCCTTCGTCAACGGCGAATAAATCGAAGCGCGGTCTTCCGCCCGCGGCGTGCTCCAACTACTCGACATACATTTCTGAAAGTGGCGAACCTTGGCAGTTTATACCGACATCACGGAAGACGATCTGATCCGTTTTCTGGCAGCCTATGACGTGGGTGCCCTGACTTCCTACAAGGGCATTGCGGAAGGCGTTGAAAACTCAAACTTCCTTCTCCACACGACCACGGGCTCCTATATCCTCACGCTTTACGAGAAGCGTGTGAATGCGGACGATCTGCCGTTCTTCCTTGGCCTGATGCACCATCTGGCCGAAAGGGGGCTGTCCTGCCCGCTGCCGCTGCCGCGCGCGGACGGCAAGCTTCTGGGAGAACTGTCCGGCCGTCCGGCCGCCGTGATCTCCTTCCTCGAAGGCATGTGGCTGAGAAAACCGGAGGCGCAGCATTGCCGCGAGGTCGGCCGCGCGCTTGCGGCCATGCATGTCGCCGGCCGGGATTTTCCCTTGAAGCGCACCAACGCGCTCTCGGTTGGTGGTTGGCGTCCGCTCTGGCAGAACTCGGAGGCCCGTGCCGATGAGGTGCAAGCCGGCTTGAAGGACGAGATCGCAGCGGAGCTGAGCTATCTGGAGGCACGTTGGCCGAAGAACCTGCCGGAAGGCGTCATTCATGCGGATCTTTTTCCGGACAACGTCTTCTTTCTCGGCGATCGTCTATCGGGTCTCATTGATTTCTATTTCGCCTGCAACGATTTCCTCGCCTATGACGTCGCCATCTGCCTGAATTCCTGGTGCTTCGAGAAGAATGGCTCTTACAACATCACCAAGGGCATGGCGCTGCTGTCGGGCTACCAGAGCGTGCGAAGGCTGACGGCGGAAGAAGTGGCGGCCCTGCCGCTGCTCGCGCGGGGATCGGCCCTGCGCTTCTTCCTGACGCGCCTCTACGACTGGCTGATGACGCCACCGGGCGCGCTCGTGGTGAAGAAGGACCCGCTCGAATATCTCACCAAGATCCGCTTCCATCGCGCCATCCTGTCGAGCGCCGAATACGGCCTCACGCGCCAGGAGGCATCGGCATGAAACACGTCGACATCTTTACCGACGGCGCCTGTTCGGGAAATCCCGGCCCGGGTGGCTGGGGTGCGGTCCTTCGCTATGGCGACGTCGAGAAGGAAATGTCCGGTGGAGAAGCCGAGACCACCAACAATCGCATGGAACTGCTCGCGGCAATCTCGGCGTTGAACGCGCTGAAGCAACCCTGCGAGGTCGATCTTCATACCGACAGCAAATACGTCATGGACGGTATCTCAAAATGGATCCACGGCTGGAAGCGTAACGGCTGGAAGACCGGAGACAGAAAGCCGGTGAAGAACGGCGAGCTTTGGCAGGCGTTGGATGAGGCGAGGGGCCGCCACAACGTGACCTGGCACTGGGTCAAGGGCCATGCCGGACACCCCGAGAACGAGCGTGCGGATGAACTCGCGCGCAAGGGCATGGAGCCGTTCAAGAAAAACCGCCGCCCTGGTATTGCGGTATAAGAAAACGGGCCAATCAGGCCCGCTTCAAAAATGACCCGAAGATGTCAGCTTTTCAAAGCTGTTCAAGCATGGCAGCGGCGCCGGAAACGGTCGCTTGGCCGGGGGTCTCCTCGACATTCAGCGCCTTGACCACTCCGTCCTCGACGAGCATGGAATAGCGCTTGGAGCGGATGCCGAGCGTGCCGGCCGAAAGGTCGATGTCCATGCCAAGCGCCTTTGTGAAGGCGGCGTTCCAGTCCGACAGGAAATGGATCTTGCCCATGCCGCCGGACGAGGTCGCCCAGGCGCCCATGACATGCAGGTCGTTGACCGCGACAACGGCAATGTCGTCAACGCCGCGCGCGAGGATCGCGTCGCGATTTTCGAGATAGCCGGGAAGGTGATTGAGCGAGCAGGTCGGCGTGAAGGCACCCGGCACGGCAAACAGCACGACGCGCTTGCCTTTGAAGAGCTCGTCCGTCGTCACCTCAACCGGGCCGTCGGCAGTCTTTTCCTTGAAGGTTGCGATGGGCAGCTTGTCTCCGACGGAAATGGTCACGGTCTTTCTCCCTGATTTGAGCGAGGTTTGGTGCGGACTATAGGTCGCCATCAATCAAAGGCAAGGGTCGTTTCCATGCTGCGGCCGCCGGCGCGCACAGTCAGCGCAACGGGCTTTCCCTTGATGTCCTTGTCCTTGCCGGAGAACGCTACCGGAATATCTGCCGTACGTTGGATGCCCGTTTCAGTTTCGAAAGCCGGCTTGCCGAAGCTCATGCCGGGAGGGCCGGCGAGAAAGAGCTCCGGTTGGCCTGCCTTTGCTTCCGCAGGCAATTGCAGGCGGAGCCGGATCGCTCCTGCCTCTGCATCGAAGCTTGCTGCCGTGACCCTGAAATCGGTCGACGGGGCGTGCGGCAGCGCCGCCACGGCATCGGCGATCCGTGCCCCGTCGAGTGGATTGTCGAACTCGCCCTTTTTCAGGACAAGGCTCAATTCGCCTTGGACCGGGATGCAGATGTCCTCGCATATGCCCAGGAAGACGGACGCGCGGACAGCGAGGTCGCCATCGTCACGCGTCCTCTTCAGCGCCAGCGGGAAGGTGACGGGCGTGTCATAGCCGACATAGCGCGCCGGTCCTTCACCGAACGTCTTCGGCGCGGGGAAGTCGATGCCCTCCAGAACAACGCCGGAGGAGGGGTCGATCGTAATCTGTGGGGGTATCCCGCTTGCGCCCGGATTGCGCCAGTAGGTCTTCCAGCCGGGTTTGAGCTTGATCTCGAGAATAGCCGGAATGGTGCCGTCCGCTTCTGGCTGCGCGGCGACGAGACGGATGGCGCCGCCCGCTGACGTCACCCATTCGCTGGCGGCCGCATGTGATTTTGCAGGAAGAAAAAATAAGAGCAGAAGACTTGCCGCAGCCACGCGTTGGGCCATCTTCTCTACCGTGGGGCGCTTGGTCATGGGCTAAGCATTACCGTTCTTCGGCCCGTGCCGCCAGTCGCCCCGGCCTATGCCGGCGATCATATTCGCTTGATCGGCACGCGCGAGCGTCGCGCGTGCAAATTTTCGCAGCCGCCACGTAGAGGCGCTTTTCATTTCGTGGCGAATTGATAGGCTATATCCATTATGGCGACAACGGTGCTGCACAAGACACGCGAACGTGGTTTCCTTGACGGTCAATTCCTGATCGCCATGCCGAGCATGTTCGATGCCAATTTTGCCCGCACGGTCATTTTCGTCTGCGCCCATTCCGAGGACGGGGCGATGGGGTTCGTCATTAACCGGCCCCAGCGGCTGACTTTCCCGGATGTCCTCTTGCATCTGCAGATCCTTGACGAGGAGGAGGCGATCCGCCTCCCTCCAACGACGAGGGATTTTCAGATACAGGCGGGCGGCCCCGTCGAGACAGGGCGCGGCTTCGTTCTGCATTCCGACGATTATCTCAGCGACTCCAGCATTCCGGTCAGCGATGACATCTGCCTGACTGCGACGCTCGATATCGTCAGAGCCATTTCTCGCGGCGAGGGACCACTGAAGGCGACGATGCTGCTCGGTTATGCAGGATGGGGGCCGGGGCAACTCGAAAACGAGATCGCCCAGAACGGGTGGCTGACCTGCCCCGCTCGCGAGGAGCTCATCTTCGACCGCGCCTTGGACGAGAAATATGACCGGGCGCTTGAACTGATGGGCGTCAGTTCCGCCATGCTGTCAACGGACGCCGGCCACGCCTGACCTTCTTCGGCCAGGCCGTCCGCTTCGTCGCTCGGCTACGCCCTCTTCATCAATGGAAACCTTTCCTTCAGCAGGCGCAGGATCGATTCCGATCCGACCGGCGGGCCGAAGAGGAAACTCTGGCCGTAGTCGCAGCCCATCTGCGCGAGCTGGATCGCGTCCTCTTCGGATTCGATGCCTTCGGCGACCACCTGCATATCGAGTTCGCGGGCCATCGTAATCACGGAACGCAAGAGGATGCCGCGCTTGTCGCTCGGGTCGCGGACGAGCGCCTTGTCGATCTTGATCGTGTCGAAGGGGAAACGCGTCAGGTAGGAGAGCGACGAGTGGCCGGTGCCGAAATCGTCGAGCGCCAGCCGCAGGCCCGCCTCCTTGAGCTTTTCAAGGACGAGCCGCGCCTGTTCCGGGTTTTCCATCACCAGCGATTCCGTCAGCTCCATCTTGACCTTTGCCGGATCGCAGCGGTTCTTGTTGAGAACCGTCCGGATGTCGTCATAGAGCTCGTTGTTCAGAAGCTGTGCGCTCGAGAGATTGATCGCCACGAAGATCGGCAGGTCGCCCGTCTGTATCTGCCAATCGGTGAGATCGCTGGTCGCCTTGTCGAAGGCGAACATGCCAAGCTGATTGATGAGATCGGAATTCTCGGCGATCGGGATGAACTCCGTCGGCGAGACGTTGCCGCGTTTCGGATGGTCCCAGCGCATCAGCGCCTCGAAGCCGGCGATTTCGGCGTCGCTGAGCCGGACGATCGGCTGGTAGACGAGCGAAAGCTCCTTGCGCTCGATCGCTCGCTTCAGGTCCGCCTCGAGCTGAAGGCGGTCGGACCCGGATGTTCTGAAAGCCGGACGGAACGGTTCGACGCGGTTGCCGCCGGCCTTCTTGGCGCGGAACATCGCAAGCTCCGCGTCGTCGAGAAGACCGGCTGCGCTCTGCTCCTGGTCGAGCCAGGAAACGAGACCGATCGAGGCAGTGAGATTGATCTCGCGATTGCCGTAGTTGAGCGGGACCATGATCGCCTTACTGACTGCATCGGCAAAGTCAGCGATTTTCGCCGGGTCGCGCTCGGACAGAAGGATCAGGCCGAACTGATCGCCGCCGAGGCGTGCCAAAGTGTCCTGCGGGCGCAACAGCCGGCGCAGACGGCGTGTCAACGCGATGAGAATGTTGTCGCCGGCCGCGATGCCGAGCAAATCGTTGACCTGCTTGTAGCGATCGATGTCGATCGCAAGAACGGTCGGCCGCACCGAGCTGGAGCCGTCGGCCATAAGCAGGATTGCCTGCAAGCGGTCGAGAAATACCTGCCTGTTCGGAAGCCCGGTCAGATTGTCGTGGAGCGCATTGTGCAACAGCCGCTCGACGGAATTGCGCTGTTCGGTGATGTCGACAATGGTGCCGACGCAGCGGATGATCTCGCCGTTTGCGCCAAGCACCGGGCGCGCGCGGATCGACAGCCAATGGTAATGGCCATCCTCGGCGCGTACGCGGAACTCGTGATTCAGCCGGCCGCGCCTATGCTCCAGGAGCACGTCGAGCGTTGCGCGGAAGCGGTCGCGGTCGTCCGGGTGCAGGCGCGGCACCCAATTCCGGACGGGGCCGTTCATCGTGCCGAGCGAAAGACCGAGCTGGTGCGAGATGTCGGGGATGGTCACGACGCGGTCGCGCGCCACGTCCCAGTCCCAGACGGTGTCGCCCGATCCGGTCAACGCGAGCGACTGCCGCTCCAGATCGGAGAAAAGACCCTGCTGATAGGCGCCGCCCGCAAAGGCATGCTGCATCACCGTGAAGCCGATCAGGAGCACGATCAGCACGAGGCCCCCGCCGAGTGCCGGCTGGACGATATCGTTGGCAAGCTGGCCGGTGACCGCGAGCCAGGCGCCGAAAAGCCAGACAAGGATCAATAGCCAGGCCGGAACGAGAAGGATCGCGCGGTCGTAACGGTTGAAGCCGAGATAGGCGATCAGCACGATGCCGGCGGTTGCCGTCAGCGCGAAGGACAGGCGGGCAATACCCGAGGCGATCGCCGGGTCGTAGACCGCAACGCCGAAGAGCAGCGCCAGGCCGAGAATCCAGGCGAGCGTTGCATAGCCGAGGTGCTGATGCCAGCGATTGAGATTGAGATAGGTGAACAGGAAAACGACCAGTCCGGCCGCCAGGAAGACTTCTGTGCCCGCTCGCCATATTCGCTCGTCGCCGGCGGTGACGCTGATCAGCTTCGACAGGAACCCGAAATCGACGCAGATATAGGCGAGCACCGCCCAGGCCAGCGCGGCGGTCGCCGGCAGCATCGACGTTCCCTTGACGACGAAGAGGATC
>NZ_JASKLS010000006.1:0-227211 GCF_030124375.1 Sinorhizobium sp. 6-70 | reverse complement strand
GTGAGGAACACCGCCAGAAGACCGGCGATCCCGAGCACGATGCCGCGGTAGAGCGTGAATGCATTGACCGTGTCCTTGTAGGCATCCGGCTGCCAAAGGTAGATCTGCGGCAGATCCGGGGTGGCAAGCTCGGCGACGAAGGTGATGACGGCGCCCGGGTTGAGAGTGATACGGAAGACGTCGGCCTCATCGCTCGGCTGCCGGTCGAGGGCAAAACCTTCGCTCGGCGTGATCGACAGGATGCGCTGCGAACCGAGGTCCGGCCAGAACAGCTTTGAATTCACCAGCCGGAAATGCGGGGCGACGATCACCCGCTCGAGCTGCTCCTCCGAGACATTCGCAAGCGCGAAGACCGCCCAGTCGCCCTGGTGGTTTTCGGTGCTCGACCGCACCTCGATGCGACGCACGATACCGTCGGTCCCGGGCGCCGTCGAAACCTGGAACGCCTCGCCCCTTCCACTATAGATCTCGGTCGTGGCCGTCAGATCGAGTGCCGTGTCCTCGCGCGAGATCTTCACCGGTTCGAGCGCATGCGCGACGCCGCCGGCAAAGCCAATGGCGAAGACGACGAATGCGACCAGAAACGCCACCAGCTTTGCGGCTGGCCGCGCGAACGGCTTAGAGGTTAGGGGCATCAAAGGGGCATATTCCTGTTCGGTACGGCGTCTGCGGACAGGAGGGAGAACATCAGATGATCCCGCCACTGCCCGTTTATCTTCAAGTACTGTCTCAAATAGCCTTCACGCTCAAAGCCGGCCTTTTCAAGGAGCCGGATGCTGCGCGCATTCTCTGGAATACAGGCTGCTTCAATACGGTGCAACTCAAGGACCGAAAAGATGTAGGGGATCGTCAGCTTCAGCGCCTCGTACATGTGGCCCTGGCCGGCATATTTCTGCCCCATCCAATAGCCGATCATGCAGTTCTGGGCAGCGCCTCGGCGGATATGCCCGATGGTGAGGCCGCCGAGGAGTATTTCGTCCGGCTTGTGGAAAAGGAACAAGGGAACAGCCTGGCCGGAGGCATATTCCTGCTCGTTGCGGATGACGCGGCTGCGAAACGCGCTCTCGGTCATTTCGTCGGCACGCCAGCTCGGTTCCCACGGCTCCAGAAAGGCGCGGCTCTCGCTGCGCAGCTGATACCATTGGCGATAGTCGGCGTAGCGGGGGAGGCGGAGCAGATAGTTCCGGTTGGCGATCTCGATCGACTCGGGCTGCCGCGACAGAAACCGAAAAACCGATCGTGCCATATATACCTCCAGGCCAGGATCGCGGCGGGGCGGGGGCGTGTGCCTGCCGTCAACGGCGCTGCCGATCAAAACCTTCCGGTAGCGCCGCCACGCTCTGAAACGTTGCACAACTTCGCGCTCGAATCGAATCCGATTTTCAGGAATTGTACAAGAAAAACACTACGGTTTCGCCGGGTTACGCTGTTGCTCGGCGGCAGATCCGGTCAGATCGCCACGGCAGGCGTCTCGGCGGTCTTGACGCTGAGCGACGACAGGATGTCGCCCATCGGAGCCAACTGTTCGAGCGGGCCGATCGCCGACAGCGTCGGAATCGTATCGAAGAACAAGCGACCGGCAAGATCGGTCAGGCGCTCTCTCGTGATGCCGGACAGCCGTTCCATCAATTCCTCATTGGGAATGGGACGACCGTAGAGCATCATCTGGCGGGCGATCTGTCCCGCGCGCGCCGCAGGGCTCTCCTGTCCCATGAGCAACTGCGCGCGGATCTGCGCGCGGGCGCGATCGATTTCCTGCTGATCGATGCTCATCGATGATTTGCGCAGTTCATCGACGATCACCGGCATCAGTTCCGGCAAGTTCTCGCCGCCGGTGGCAGCATGGACACCGAAAATTCCGGTGTCGGAGAAGCCCCAGTGAAAGGCATAGACGGAGTAACAGAGGCCCCGATGCTCGCGCACCTCCTGGAACAGGCGCGAAGACATGCCTCCGCCGAGAATGTTGGCGAGGATCTGCGAACAGTAGAAGTCGCGTGCGTGATAGGCTTTCCCCTCGAAGCCGAGCAGGACCTGCGCATCCATAAGGTCGCGGCTTTCACGGCTGTCGCCGCCGGTGTAACGGGCGGTATCGAGAACGGGAGAGGAATGCGGCAGGCGCGGCAAGGAGGAAAAGCGTGTTTCGACCTCGCGTACGAAGGCATCGTGCTCGACTGCGCCGGCTGCAACGATAAAGATCCGGTCGGTCGTATAGTTGCGGCCGAGGTAATGGCGAATCTGGTCGGACGAGAAGGACATGACGGTGTCCGGCGTGCCAAGGATCGGGCGGCCGACCGTCTGGTCGCGGTAGGCCGTCTCGGCGAAGCGGTCGAAGACGACGTCGTCCGGTGTGTCGTCCGCGGCACCGATTTCCTGCAGGATGACGTGCTTCTCGCGCCTGAGTTCCTCGTCGTCGAAGGTCGATTCGGTCAGGATGTCGGCAAGGATGTCGACCGCCAGCGGCACATGATCCTTGAGAACGCGGGCGTAGTAGGAGGTCGTTTCGGTGGACGTGGCGGCGTTGAGCTCGCCGCCGACATTCTCGATCTCCTCGGCGATCTGGCGGGCGCTGCGCCGCCGCGTCCCCTTGAAAGCCATGTGCTCCAGCAGGTGCGCTATGCCGTGTTCATCCACGGTTTCGTTGCGCGAACCGGACTTGATCCAGACGCCGAGCGCCACGCTTTCGAGATGCGGCATCCGCTCGGTCACCACCGTCAGCCCGGAAGGGAGCTGGGTGCACTCAACTTTCATCATACGTTTCTTCTCGTTCTACTCCCGAACGCGGGTACGCTCGCCGATGAAGGTTTCGACGTTTTTAAGCTCCGGATCCAGGATATCGAAACGCTCCGCCCTATTCATGAGATCAGCAAGCCACGTTGGAAGCGCGGGGTCAATACCACTTGCCGATTTTACTGCGTCGGGGAATTTCGCCGGATGGGCCGTCGCGAGCGTCACCATCGGCGCGGACGATTTCGCGTGTTTTGCCGCAACGAACACGCCGATTGCTGTATGCGGATCAAGGAGATAGCCGCTGTCCTTGAAGGTCTTGCCGATCGTCTTCGCGACCTCCTTTTCCGAGGCGCGGCCCGCGCGGAACTCCTTGCGGATTTTTTTCAGGGCAGCGTCGTCGATCGCGAAGGAGCCCGATTGCTTGAGGCCTGCCATGGCCGCGCGCACCTTGGCAGGGTCACGATCGTAAGCCTCGAACAACAGTCTTTCGAAGTTGGAGGAGATCTGGATGTCCATCGAGGGCGATGTCGTTGCCTTGACCTCGCGCATTTCGTATCGGCCGGTTTTCAGCGTGCGTGCGAGGATGTCGTTCTCGTTGGTCGCGACGATCAGCTTGTCGATCGGCAAGCCCATGCGCTTGGCCACGTAGCCTGCGAAGATGTCGCCGAAATTGCCGGTCGGGACGGTGAAGGAAAGTTTCCGGTCGGGGCCGCCGAGCGAGATCGCGGCGGTGAAATAATAGACGATCTGAGCCATGATACGGGCCCAATTGATCGAGTTGACGCCCGAGAGCTTGACGCCGTCGCGGAAGCTCTCGTCGTTGAACATCGCTTTAACCAGGTTCTGGCAATCGTCGAAATTGCCCTTGATGGCAATCGCATGCACGTTCGCGGCCGGGGACGTCGTCATCTGCCTTTGCTGTACCGCCGAGACCTTGCCGTGCGGGAAGAGTATGAAGATGTCAGTGCGTTCCCTGCCGGCAAAAGCGTCGATTGCCGCGCCACCCGTGTCCCCGGACGTCGCGCCGACGATGGTCGCCCGTTCGCCGCGCTCCGCAAGCACATAGTCCATCAGGCGGGCGAGCAACTGCATGGCCACGTCCTTGAAGGCCAGCGTCGAACCGTGGAAGAGCTCCAGCACGAAGGAATTCGCTCCGGTCTGGACGAGCGGCACGACGGCCGGATGCCGGAAGGTGGCATAGGCCTCATCGATCATCTCGCGAAATTTTGCGGCCGGGATTTCGCCGTTGGTGAAGGGCTCGAGCACGGCAAAGGCGATTTCCTGATAGGACTTGCCGCGCAGCGCCCGTATTTCCTTCTTCGAGAGCGTCGGCCATTCCTTCGGCAAATAAAGCCCACCGTCGCGCGCGAGCCCTGCGAGGAGGGCGTCGCAAAAACCGAGGGGCGCCGCTTCTCCCCGTGTCGAGACATACTTCATCATTTTCACCCCTTCGTCCTGTCCACGCGTGCGGCCTATATGAGGTCCGCTGAGCCCGGCCGCCTTTTTGCGTCAGTCCCAGGCAAAACACCCCGTCAATCTTGTCACCATGGCAATTCCGGCTGGCCACGCTCTCCGGAATTTTCTGCATGGGACGGCTGACTGGATCGATTTTTCAAAACGCCGCTGCTATAGACGATGCCCGTGGGCCATGAAAGGCCCCGACCGAACGTTTTCGGCCTATAGCGCCGCGCGTCTTGATCAGACGCGGAAAGGACGCTGTAGCACTTTGAATTGCTGCATGTTTTTGTCCTTGAATCGGCTACGGTTAAGGAAACGTGCAGTAGGGCGTGATGGGCAGGGGCAGGCAGTTCTCCGCTCCGTCTCGCTCTAACCTATTGGAATCGATCACGATGATTTGGATTGATCCAGTCCAAACTCATCGTGATCTGGTGTTTAACCGGGTTCAGCAGAGGTTGTGTAACGTGTTTGGCAAAGTATCCCGCCGTGTTCTCGCCGTATCGCTTCTTGCGGCGCTCGCCGGCTGCAACAAGACGCAAACGGGCGGCGCCATCGAATCTGGCGGCAGCGCGTCCGCCGCGACGCCGGCGGTAATCCAGGCGGCCTGCCCTCAGGTCACTCTTCGGGACGGGACTTCCAGCTACCGCACCTATGCGAAGGGCGCGAAGAACGACCCGACCAAGGTGGTCTATCAGGCGTCACTCGCCGACACGACGCGCCAATGCGTACAGAGTGAAGATTCGCTCAAGGTCACGGTGGTGGTGCAGGGACGTGTCGTCGCCGGCCCCGCTGGAGGACCCGGCAAGGTGACCCTGCCGATCCGTGTGGCCGCGACGGACGGCGAAAAGACGCTCTATTCCGAACTCACCCAATTTCCGGTCGAGGTCCCGCAGGGTAGTGCCTCGACGCAGTTCGTGTTCACCAAGGCAGACGTCACGCTTCCCGCTGGCGCTGGCGCCGAGGCCAAGGTCTTCGTCGGCTTCGACGAGGGACCAACCCAGTGATTTCTGCATGCGCGTCTGAATAAGACGCGCGGCGCTGTAGGCGGGCGGTATCCCGCAGCGCGCAACGAAAAAACGCCGGGGCATGCCCCGGCGTTTCCTTGGTCTGTTCGCGGTCGCCTTATTCGGCGGGGACGCTCTTGCCGGCTTCCCATTTGTAGAGCGAGAAGCTCGGCGAGGTGAGGTCACCGGTTTCGCCGTAGGTCAGCTTGCCGATAGCGGTGTCGATCGCTTCGCCGGACTTGATTGCCGTCGCGACAGCGTTCGGGTCTTCGGCGGAGCCCGCCTTTTCGATGCCGGCCTTGAGGACCTGCACGGCGGCGTAGGCATTGAGCGTGAAGGCTTCGGCGGGGATGTTCTTGGCCTTGAGAGCTTCGATCACGGAGGCAGCCTCCGGGTTGCGGGTCGCGTCGCTTGCGTTGGTGTAGATCGTGCCGCTCGCCGCTTCGCCGCCGATCGCCCAGAACTCGGTGTTGGAGAGGCCGTCGCCGCCGATGAGCTGCGCCTTGACGCCCTGGTCGTGCATCTGGCGCGCGAGCAGGCCGCCTTCGGCATGGTAGCCGCCGAAATAGACGACATCGACATTTTCGGCCTTGAGGCGCGTGACGATGGCGCCGAAGTCCTTTTCGCCGGGGGTCAGGCCCTCGTAGACGACTTCGGTGATACCGCCCGCGTTGATCGCAGCCTTGAACCCGTCGGCAAGGCCCTTGCCGTAGGCGGCCTTGTCGTGCAGCACGGCGACGCGTTTGTCCTTGAAGTTTTTGACGACATAGTCGGCGGCGACCACCGCCTGCTGGTCATCGCGCCCGCAGGTGCGCAGCACGTTCCACAGCCCGCGGGTCGTGAGGTCCGGCGTGGTCGCCGTCGGGGTGACCATCAGGATCCCGTTTTCCGCGAGCACGTCGGACGCCGGCATCGAGGTGCCGGAGGTCACCGGGCCGACGACATAGCGCAGACCTTCGCCTGCAAGCTGGTTGGCAACGGATACGGCTTGCTTGGGCTCGCCGGCGTCATCGACGATCTTGATGACGATCTTTTCGCCCTTGATGCCGCCGGCATTGTTGATGGCCTCGACCGCCGCTTCGGCACCGTTCTTGACCTGCTCGCCGAAGGCGGCGACCGGGCCTGTGAGCGGAGTGATCACGCCAATCGTAATATCGGCATGGGCAAGCGGTGCGAATGCGACGCCGGCCGCCAACGTCAAACCGGTCAATATCGAAAGACGCATAATGTCTCCTCCTTGGAAATAACGCTTATGGACTGGTTGATATAGCCCTTGGGCGCATTGCGATAGCCATGATTTATGAAGGAGATCATGCGCAATCAATGCGGCATGGCGTCCTCGCGCGCAAAATAAACGCGCGCCCACTGCGACCCGCGGGACTTTCCGTCCCGGCAGCAGCCGGGGCGAAAAAGATTGGCCTGATCACACTGACCCGACCGTCAGGCCGTCATGGACTCCGACCATTCGGCAAGCGCGGCGATCACGCCGGGCAGGACCGCCATGCGGGAAATCACCGTCTCCGCGCCAGCTTCCGTCAGTTTGTCAGCGTGCGAGGGATAGGTATGGGCCCCGCCGGTGAAGCCGACGACGCGCATCCCTGCGGCACGGGCGCCATGAATACCATGCACCGAGTCCTCGATGACGAGGACGCGCGACGGATCGACACCGAATTGGGCGGCGCCGTGCAGGAAGATATCCGGCTTCGGCTTGACGCGGTCGGGGCCGAGATCTCGTGCGGAATAGATGTGTTGGCCGAAATGGTCCTTGATACCGACCTTTCCGAGCATGATGGCAAGGCGCTCCGTGGTGGAGTTGGAGCAGACGCAATGCGGCAGCGTCAGCTGCATCAGCGCCGGCTTGACGCCTTCGATGATCTTGACATCGCGGGCGAGCCGCTTGTCGAGAATAGCGTCGACCTTGTCGATCAGCGAAGCCGACAGCGGAATGCTCGCCTCCTTCTCGATCGCCAGCAGCGTATTGTGCCAGGTCATGCCGGCAAAGCGCTCGGCCATCTCCTCGACGCTGATCGGGTAGCCCGCCTCCGTCAGCAATCCGGCCTCGACTTCCGAGGCGATGATTTCCGAGTCGACGAGCACGCCGTCGCAGTCGAAGATAATGAGATCGATACCGGTCATTTGGGGGTTCAGTTCCTTGGGAGAAAAAGGCGCCAGCGGCAGGGGAGGAGTCTGGATCGCGGCGAAAGCGGTAGTCGGGCGAGCTTTATACGATGGCGGTCCAAAGCTCAACCTTTGGAAATCGCCCGAAGGGCCTCCGAGCTTTCTCGACAGCGTCGGGATGCACCTCTATCTGTAGCGCATGAACAAGGAACGCGACGACACGCTTGCGAGCCGCATCAGCCGCGTGCTTGCCGAAAGGATCATCTCCGGAGTGCTGCCGCCGGGCGAGCGGCTGCGGCAGGATCACGTCGCCGAGGAGTTCGGCGCCAGTCACGTTCCCGTGCGCGAGGCCTTTCGCCGGCTGGAGGCGCAAGGGCTCGCCGTAAGCGAGCCGCGCCGCGGCGTACGCGTCGCCGCGTTCGACCTCAAGGAGGTGCGCGAGGTTGCCGAGATGCGGGCCGCCCTGGAAGTCCTGGCCCTGCGCCACGCCGTGCCTCACCTGACACCGGCGATCCTCGACAGGGCCGAGGCGGCAACGGCCGCGGCCGACAGTTCTCGGGATGTGCGCTCCTGGGAAGCAGCGAACCGTGCCTTTCACCGGATCATTCTCGAGCCCTGCAGTATGCCGCGCCTGCTTGCCGCGATCGATGATCTTCATGCGGCAAGTGCCCGGTTTCTCTTCTCAGCCTGGCGTTCGAGCTGGGAGGCGCGCACCGATCACGATCACCGCGCCATCCTGACGGCTCTCCGTCAAGGAAAGGGCGAGGAGGCGGCCGCCATTCTCGGGCGTCATGTTGGATGGATCGGTAAGACTCCGGTAAGGACCGCCGCAGGCGAAGTCCGCGACGCTTTCTCGATCATCGGTTAACACGCCTGACAGAGAGCGTGATCTCAAATTATCTATAATTTCTACACGAAGGGACTCGCTGAATGCGTCGACCGGCAGTGTCCTGTCGCAGGCGGCGGGCAAACGCGTAGCGTCTGCCTATTGATTGCATCGCTATTTATGAGTATCGGAGAAATTATAGATAATTTTGCAGATTATCTATAATTCTAAATCCTAGCTTGGGAGAACCCATGTCCGATCTCGTTTCTGCGCATTCCCCTGTCTTCGATCCGCTGCGTCTCGGCGGCAAGACATGGCCCCTCAGGGCCCTGTTCGTTCTGGCAGGCACCGCCTTCCTTGCACTTTCCTCGCAGATCAGCGTGCCGATGGTGCCGGTGCCGATCACCATGCAGACCTTCGCAGTCACCATGATCGGCGTCACCTACGGCTGGCGTTTGGGCGTCGTCACAATCCTCGCATGGTTGGCGGAAGCCATCGTCGGACTGCCGGTGCTCGCAAACGGCGCGGGCGGCATCGCCCATTTTGCCGGTCCGACCGCCGGCTACCTTGTGTCGTTCCCGTTGATCGGCGGCTTTGCCGGTTGGCTGGCTGCCCGGGGCTGGGCGGGCGATCGGGTGACACTAAGCTTCCTCGCGCACCTTTCCGCCAATGTCCTCTGCCTTGTCATCGGTGCGGCGTGGCTTGCGATGCTGATCGGCGTCGAAAAGGCGGTCATGCTGGGTGCGGTACCGTTCCTGCTCGGTGCCGTCCTGAAATCCGCGCTCGCCGCCGCGGTCCTCAAGGCGATCCTGCACTCCGTTCGCAAGCCGGCGGACCTGCTTTGACAGTCCGCCTGCGCGGACATCATCTTCTGTGCCTGCTGACTTTCGTGGGCGAGGGCTACACGCCCTCGTTCACCCGCAACTACCATGTCGTTGCCGCCCGCCTTTCCGCCGGCGAGCCAATCGAGATCGTCGACGGGCCGGATGATATCTGTGCGCCGATGCTGGGTCTGGCCGAGGCTCATTGCCGCAACGACAATATCGCCTGTCGCGACAGTCGGGCTTTGGCTGCGGTGGCAGAACTGCTCGGGCTTCCGCTTGGCCCGAGCTCCGTTCTCATCCTCGACGACCGGCGCCTTCAGGATCTGCGCGGCGCCTTTGCGCTTGGCTCTGTTCGCGCCGCCTGCGATGAATGCGAGTGGTCCGCCCTCTGCACGCGCGTCGCGCGCGACGGCTTTGCCGGCACGGTCGTTCGAGGAGTGCCGGCGCCGCTTCCCCTATTACGGGAAGAGCTCTGAGAAGGTTTTTTCGCCGGTGTCGGTAAAGCGAATGGCGCGGCTGTTCTGCTCGCGCTTCGCCCACCCCTTGTCGATGAAGAGGGTCAAGAGTGCCTCACCAAGCGAGCCAGCAAGATGCGAGCGACGCTCGCTCCAGTCGAGGCAGGTCCGGCAGATCGGTCGACGGGATTTCTTGAGCGCGGCATAGTCGATGCCCAAGGCCTCGACGCGGGTCCGACCGGCATCGGTCAGTGCGAGGTCATCGCCGGTGATTTCGATTTGACGGGCGGCGACCAGGCTGTCGAGCATACGCACCCCGTAGTCGCCGGCGAGGTGATTGTAGCAGACGCGTGCCTTTCTGAGCGCGGGATCCTTCGGTCCCGGTCGATGGCGAGTCAACCCGCGGCTCGCTGCAAAGCCCATGATGCTTTCGAGCATCAGCCCGACCTCATCCTCGCTCAAGGCATAATAGCGATGGCGACCCTGCTTGCGCTGCGTCAGCAATCCGCCGGCCTCCAGCTTGGCAAGGTGCGAGCTTGCGGTCTGCAGCGTGATTCCGGCATGCGTAGCAAGCTCGGTTGCCGTCAATGCCCGGCCGCCCATCAACGCGGTCAGCATGTTGGCGCGCGCGGGATCGCCGATGAGCGAGCCGATCAGGGCAATGTCCGGACCTTCCTTCATAGTTCGATCATAGTCGAAGCATCCGCGCAGGACAAGCCGGCATAGTGGTCGTCAACCAGAAAGGAGACGACCATGATCACCTGCTTCATCCGCTACGAGATCGATCCGTTCCGCAAGGACGATTTTGCGACCTATGCCCGCAATTGGGGCGAAGCCATTCCCCGCTGCGGTGCCGATCTCATCGGTTATTATGGCCCACACGAAGGGTCGGCTACGACTGCCTACGGCGTCTATAACATCGATAGCCTCGCCGCCTACGAGGCTTACCGCGCAAGGCTTGCCGCCGATCCGCTTGGCCGCGAGAATTACGAGTTCGCCAGGCGTGAGCGCTTCATCCTGAAGGAGGACCGCATCTTCCTGAAGAGCGTGTCACAGCCGCACGGAAAGGAGTGACGCAATGATCGCCGTGATTTTCGAAGTGCTGCCGGCCGAAGGCAGGCGCGACACCTATCTCGGCCTTGCCGCCGATCTGCGTCCTCTGCTGGAGGGGATCGACGGCTTCATTTCGATCGAGCGCTTTCAAAGTCTTGCCGATCCGAACAAGCTGTTGTCGCTTTCCTTTTGGCGAGACGAGGCGGCGGTGAAGGCCTGGCGCAACGGTGCCGAACACCGCGCCGCGCAGGAGGCCGGACGACGCGGAGTCTTTGCCGATTACCGGCTGCGGATCGCGGCAGTCGTCCGGGACTACGGCCTCAACGACCGCGATCAGGCCCCTCCGGATAGCCGGCAATGGCACGACCGAGCCGGGACGACTTGAGAGGAAGCGCTCGACAGCCGAGCACTGATCGCGGGTAGGCATGGACGCAAATTTTTCCGGAACGGTTTCAGGCTTTGGTAACCATCTTCGGTAACCATAAGCGTATAGTCAGTCCGAGTAAGCGTATTTGCGAGTTGTCCATGTCTTCAGTTGTTTCGCTTGCCGAAATCTCCCGTGCCGCCCGTCCGTTGAACTGGCTCGACAGCATCATCAAGGGGGATTGCGTGGCAGCGCTGAACGCGCTTCCCGATAATTCCGTCGATGTCGTCTTCGCCGATCCGCCCTACAATCTCCAGCTCGGCGGCATGCTCCACCGGCCTGATCAATCGCTGGTCGATGCCGTCGACGACGACTGGGACCAGTTCGCTTCCTTCGAGGCTTACGACGCCTTCACCCGGGCGTGGCTGCTTGCCTGCCGCCGTGTGCTGAAGCCGACCGGCACGCTCTGGGTGATCGGTTCCTACCACAATATCTTCCGGGTCGGCGCGATCCTGCAGGACCTGCATTTCTGGATCTTGAACGACATCATCTGGCGCAAGACCAACCCGATGCCGAACTTCAAGGGCCGCCGGTTCCAGAACGCGCATGAAACCCTGATCTGGGCTACACCGAACGCGAAGGCCAAGGGCTACACCTTCAATTACGAGGCCATGAAGGCGGCGAACGACGACGTTCAAATGCGCTCCGACTGGTTGTTCCCGATCTGCTCCGGCGCCGAGCGTCTCAAGGGTGACGATGGCAAGAAGGTGCACCCGACGCAGAAGCCGGAGGCGCTGCTCGCCCGCATCCTGATGGCGTCGACCAAGCCCGGCGACGTCGTGCTCGATCCGTTCTTCGGTTCCGGCACCACCGGAGCTGTCGCCAAGCGCCTCGGCCGCCATTTCGTCGGCATCGAGCGCGAGCAGGATTATATCGATGCCGCGGCCGAACGCATCGCCGCTGTCGAACCGCTCGGTAAGGCGACGCTTTCCGTCATGACCGGCAAGAAGGCAGAGCCTCGCGTTGCCTTCAACACGCTTATCGAAAGTGGGCTGATCAAGCCCGGCACGGTTCTGACCGATGCAAAGCGTCGCTACAGCGCGATCGTGCGTGCGGACGGCACGCTCGCCTCGGGCGGCGAGGCCGGGTCCATTCACCGCCTTGGCGCAAAAGTTCAGGGTCTTGATGCCTGCAACGGATGGACATTCTGGCACTTCGAAGAGGGCAACAGTCTCAAGCCTATCGACGAACTCAGATCCGTCATTCGAAATGACCTGGCAAAACTGAACTGATCAACCAGTTCCGCTCGGGTCTTCGAAAAGCGCTCCGTCCGGTTTTTGTACCTTCAGTCCCGGAAGGAGAGCTTTAAACGCCCGGAATCCGATGAGGATTCCGGGCGTTTGTATTGAGGCAGGAACGGCCCCTCATCCGGCCTGCCGGCCACCTTCTCCCCGTCTTTACGGGGAGAAGGGACTTGCCGCGAGCTCTTAGTCCCCTCTCCCCGCAGGCGGGGAGAGGGTTAGGGTGAGGGGCGATCGCAGACGCATCAAGCTATGAAATCGCTGTTTTCTGGAGCAGCAAAACCCCGCCGCGATTGCAGCAGGGCTTCTCATCAAAAGGCGCGCGCATCACAGGAAGAAGTCGTCGACCCGCAGGCTGGAGACGCCGTTTACCTTGATCTGGAAATCGGCATAGCCGTCGCCGTTGACATCGCCCGAGACGACGCCGGAGCGGAAGTTCAGTTCGCCGGCGTCGCCCGAAAAGGCGGCACTGCCGATGAAAACAAACTTCTGGTTTCCGCTCCAGGTCGTGTCGGCATCGATCGTCGAAAGGTCGATGACGTCCCATTCCGACCGGTGGAAATCGGCGATCACATCGCGCCGGCTGCCGACCGCCGATTCGCTGATCGCGTTGAAATCGAAGCTGTCGGTGCCGGTGCCGCCGTTGAGGTAGTCGAAACCGGTACCGCCGCGCAGGATATCAGCGCCCGCACCACCATAAAGATCGTCGTCGCCGGTGCCGCCATCGAGGAAATCGTCGCCGCCGAGGCCCTCGAGAATGTCGTGGCCGCCGAGCCCGCGTAGCACATTGGCGACCGAACTGCCGGTAATGTCATCATGGCCGTAGTTGGTGCCGGTCGCGTTCTCGACGCTGATCAAGTCTTCCCGGCGGCCGGTGCCGGTGGTCGCATATTTGTAGCCGAGGTCGATCGTCACACCCCTGCCGCGCTCCGAACCGAAGCTGTCCTGCAGTTGGTAGCTGATGGTGTCGATGCCGGTGCCGCCGTTGAAGTAGTTCTTGAAACCGACCGAAAGAAAGGTGTCGTTGCCGCTATCGCCATAATAGTCGCTGGCGTAGGTTTCAATCTCGAAGCGGTCGTTGCCGCTGCCGCCGTAAACCACGTCGTAGGAGCTTGCGTCACGGACACGTGCGTCGGCGACATAGAGATCGTCCCCGGCGCCCATGAAGATGTCGTTGCCGCCTTCGAAGTAATTAACGACAACATCGTTGCCGTAGCCCGCGTCGACGAAGTTATATCCGCCGTAACTGTCGGTCCTGTTGAGGTGAATCTGGTCGTTTCCATCAAGTGCATAGATCTCTACCGAGATGTAGCCGTTCTGGACGATCTTGTCGCTGTAGTTCGTGCCGTAGATACGCGTGGCCATGGAACAGAACCTTTCGGGGTGGGCGTCGAATTCTGGTTCTGATCATGGACGGCAACAGCTGAATGACGGCTGAACCGATTGTGGCGCTTTGATGATTTTAGAGCCGTCGCGGGTATCGCAAACCCGCGCGGCGTTAGCCGAGCCCGTCGAGGTCCTCAGTGCTGAATGCGGTAGCAGGCGAGATCGACTTTCAGCTTCTCGGGGTCGGTGAAGTGAACGGCGTGCCAGCCCGCAGCACGCGCGCCCTCCACATTGGGCATGCTGTCGTCGATGAAGAGCGTGGCGGCGGGCTCCAGGTCGAAGGCCTCGGCGTGGGCCTGATAGATCGCGACTTCCGGCTTGATCAGGCCGACATCGCCGGAGACGGTCACGCCGCGTGGCAGCGTCAGGAAGGGATAAAGCTTCTGCGCCTCGCGGAACGTATCGGACGCGAAATTGGTGAGCATGGTGACGTCGCGTCCCTCGGCGATCAGTCCTTCCATGAGGGAGACGGTCTCGACATAGGCATGCGGCACCATCTCGTGCCAGCATTTGCGAAACGCCCGAATCTGGTTCTCGCGATCCGGGTGCACCCGAATCAAAGTCTCCTCCGCCTCTTCCCACGAGCGCCCACGGTCCTGTTCGACGTTCCAGTCATGGGTGCAGACATTGGCGAAGAACCAGTTGCGCTCGGCTTCGTCCGGGATGATGCGGCAGTAGGGCAGACGCGGGTCGTAATGGATCAGCACCTTGCCGATGTCGAAGACGATGTGGCGGATGTTTGCGCTGCTCATCGGCAATCCTTAGTTTCCAATGGGTTCTGTGTGGGATAGGCAAGGACCGCTTCACGCCGTGTTTGTTCTAGCTTCGCTCGGCCTTGAAGGCGCTTGGTATAGCCTGGGCGATCGCCTTTTTCATGACGGTTGGCAATGCCTGCGCGCCGAGCGACGCCATCGGCTCCCACCATCCGTTCAAGCCCGTCTCGGCGCGCTGAACATTGGCGCGGTAGATCGAGAGGCGCAACTCGAAATGCGTAAAAACATGCGTGATCGTTCCGCAGGGCTCCCAAGGCGCGGCGAAAGGTTGGGCGGCGATCGAGGTCTCGCCGTCGCGGCGTGCAGTCCATCCTGTCCCGGGCACTTCGGTCATGCCGCCGAGAAGGCCGGTGTCGGCGCGCTTCTGCAGATAGACGGCGTGTGAGCGGTCGATCGCCACGAAGGCCGCGCCGAGGCGCAGCGGTTTTTGCTTCTTTTCCGCCTTGCGCGGGAAGGTTTCGGGGTCGGCCGTTGCAAGCGCCAGACAGCCTGCCCGGAAGGGACAGAGCGAACAGGCCGGCCGCTTCGGGGTGCAGATCGTTGCGCCGAGATCCATCATCGCTTGTGCGAAGTCGCCGGGACGATCCTCCGGGGTGAGCGCAAGGACCCGCGCCCGCATTTCCGCCTTGGCCGCGGGCAGTGGCGTTTCGATCGCGTAGAGCCGGGAGATCACGCGCTCGACATTGCCATCGAGAACGGCGCTTCGACGGTTGAAGGCGATCGCCGCGACCGCCGCCGCCGTGTAGCCGCCGATGCCGGGAAGTGCCTTCAGCGCTTCCTCACTGTCCGGAAAGCGCCCGCCGTGCTCGCCCGCCACCGCTTCGGCGCATTTTTTCAGGTTGCGCGCACGGGCGTAGTAGCCGAGCCCGGCCCAGGCTTTCATCACGTCTTCGGTCTCCGCTGCGGCAAGATCGTTGATTGTCGGCCACAGCGTCAGGAACTTGTTGAAATACGCCTTGACCGCCTGGACAGTGGTCTGCTGCAGCATGACCTCGGACAGCCAGACGTGGTAAGGATCAGCGACAATGCCCTTTCGCGCCATTGGCGGCGAGACCCGCCAAGGAAGATCGCGGTGGTGGCGATCGTACCAATCGAGAAGAAGAAAGGTGGCGTCCGCCGCCTTCGGGGTGTCGTGCATCATTTGCCGGGGAATCCTTTTCCGGCCTATAGTTGGATGATGGGAACTTACAGCGCCGCACGTCTTATCATACGCGCGAGGGTCGCTGTAGCACTTTGAATTGCTGCATGTTTGTCGTTAAATCGGCTACGATTTAAGGAAACATACAGTAGGCTTCAAGGCGCAATCGGAATTGCAAACAGAAAGTCGTGCCGGTGAATCAAGAGAAGGCCCGCAGGGGCGTCGTCCAGATCAGCGAGGTCGCAAACGGCCTGATCGATCCGGTGCTCGCCAAGCGCGCGGGCATCAACACTATGCTGCTGGGCTCCTGGGACGAGATCGCCGGTCCGGAATTTGCCGACTGTACACGTCCGGAAAAAATCGCCTGGCCGCGCCGTGCTTCTGAAATGGGCGGCGAGGGCGGCCATCAGCCGGGCGTTCTCACTGTCGCCTGCGAGGGCGCGAGGGCGCTTTTCCTGACCCACGCCCAGGGCGAACTGATCCAGCGCATCAACGGTTTTTTCGGCTTCTACGCGATCGGCCAGATCCGGATCGTGCAGAAGCCGGTTGCGGCCCCACCCAAACCGTTCCGTCGTCCGCGTCCGCTCGTCGGCGAACCCGCGCGAAAGCTCGACGCCATGGTGGAAGGCGTAGAAAGCGAGGCGCTGAAGGCGGCGCTCCGGCGTCTTGGCACCGCCGTGTTTTCGTCGCGCCGGAAGACAACGTGATCTTCAAGCGGTCACATTTCTTTGAATTCAGTTGAGACGCCGCCCCTTGTCGCCTCCAACAAGGCAAGTTATCGAATTCGCAGTTCAATTTTCCTCACAGAACACAGGTCAAATTTATGTCCGCTTCCGAAAAGAGCCTTTCGAAACGCCTGCTGGGCGGTGCCGCCGTCGCCGCGCTCGCTCTGATGCTCGCCGCCTGCAGCGAGGAGAAGAAGGAGACGGCTTCGACTGCGCCGACTGAAACCAGCGCGACCGCGGAGGCGCCGACCACTGCGTCCACGCCGGCAGCACCCGCCGCCACCAGCGAGGCGAAGCCTGCGCAAACCGAAGTTGCCCAAGCAACCGCACCCGCTGCCAAGGTCGAACTGCCGCAGTCGGAAGGCAGTGTCGATATGAAGAAGCTGCTCGAACCGGGCCCGCTGCCGGAAATGGCGCTGGGCGAAGCCAATGCGCCGGTGACGATCGTCGAATACATGTCGATGACCTGCCCCCACTGCGCGAACTTCCACAACAAGACCTTCGACGCCATCAAGGCGAAATATATCGACACCGGCAAGGTCCGCTTCATCGTGCGTGAATTCCCGTTCGATCCGCGCGCCGCCGCCGCCTTCATGCTGGCGCGCTGCGCGCCGGAGGGGCAGTATTTCCCGATGATCTCGATGCTGTTCAAGCAGCAGGAGCAGTGGGCCGCAGCGCAGAACGGCCGCGATGCGCTCTTGCAAATGTCCAAACTCGCCGGTTTTACACAGGAGAGCTTCGAGGCCTGCTTGACGAACCAAAAACTTCTGGATGATGTGAACGCAGTGATGCAGAGGGGTGCCAAGGATTTCGGCGTCAAGTCGACTCCGACCTTCTTCGTCAATGGTGAGCACTTTTCGGGGGACATGTCGGTTGACGTTATGTCGGCCCTCATCGACAGCAAGCTCTGATCCTTCGCTTATTCGAACGACGGGCGACGGCAGCGGCCGTGCGCCCGTTTTTTCGCTTTATGCGCCCTTCCTTCATGGTGAACGGGTAGATCGCCGCCAACGGGCGTTCCGCCCATGAAGTTCAACAAGCTCCGCCTGCTTGGTTTCAAATCCTTCGTCGAACCGACCGAATTTGTCATCGAGCGGGGCCTCACCGGTGTCGTCGGGCCAAACGGCTGCGGTAAGTCGAACCTTGTCGAAGCGCTCCGCTGGGTGATGGGCGAAAACTCTTACAAGAACATGCGCGCGTCCGGCATGGACGACGTGATATTTTCCGGCTCGGGCAACCGCCCGGCGCGCAACACGGCTGAAGTCGGACTCTATCTCGACAACAACGATCGCACGGCGCCTGCCGCCTTCAACGACAGTGACGAGATCCAGGTGACCCGCCGCATCGAGCGCGAGCAGGGCTCGGTTTATCGCATCAACGGCAAGGAGGCGCGTGCCAAGGATGTGCAACTGCTGTTTGCCGACGCGTCGACCGGGGCGCGCTCGCCATCGATGGTCGGGCAGGGCCGGATCGGCGAACTGATCGCTGCCAAGCCTCAGGCGCGCCGTCAATTGCTCGAAGAGGCGGCCGGCATCTCCGGCCTGCATTCCCGCCGTCATGAGGCGGAACTGCGTCTGCGGGCGGCCGAGACCAATCTCGAGCGGCTCGATGACGTGACGTCCCAGCTCGAAAGCCAGATCGAGAGCCTGAAGCGCCAGTCCCGCCAGGCCAATCGCTTCAAGATGCTGTCGGCCGATATCCGCCGGCACGAGGCGATCCTTTTCCATATCCGGTGGGTGCAGGCCAAAGAAGCGGAAGCCGAGGCGACGAGCCAGCTTAACCAGATCACCGCACTGGTCGCCGAAAAGGCGCAGACACAGATGGAGGCTGCGAAAGCCCAGGCGGTCGCCAGCCTCAAGCTGCCGGAACTGCGAGAGAACGAGGCGAAGCTCGCGGCGGCGCTGCAGCGCCTGCAGATCGCCCGTTCGCAGTTGGAAGAGGATGCCGGCCGGATTCTCAGGCGCCGCGACGAATTGCAGCGCCGGCTGGCGCAGCTCGCCGAGGATATTGCCCGCGAGGAACGGTTGGTTGCAGACAATGCGGATATTCTCGCGCGCCTCGACGAGGAGGAAGCGGAGCTCCGGGACGTGCTGGCGGAGGCTGATGACCGCGCCGGGGAGGCGCGCGAGCGGCTCAATGCTGCCAATGAGGCGCTGGCGATCAGCGAAGCTGAGCTTGCACGGGTGACGGCCGACCGGGCCGAGGCCCAGGCGGGTCGCAATCAGATCGAAAGAACGCTTCGCGATCTCTCCGAACGGCAGGCGCGCCTTGTCCGCCAGCTTTCCGACCAGGCACGCGATCTCGATGATCTCGACCGGCAGATGGCCGCACTTCCCGATCCGCATGAGAAGCAGGGACAGGTGGAAGTCGCGGAGGCTGCGCTGGACGAAGCTGAAGCGGCTGTCGTTTCCATTGAGGAGGCGCTCGCCGACGCTCGCGCCGATGAGGCTGCTGCCCGCCCGCCGGTCGATGAGGCGCGTGCAGCGTTGAACGGAATCGAGGCCGAGGCACGCACGATCCGCCGGATGCTGGAGGCGGTCGGCGGCGGTGCCTATCCGGCGATCGTGGAGGAGATGAAGGTCGAACGCGGGTTCGAGACGGCCCTTGGTGCGGCGCTTGGCGACGATCTCGATTCGCCCTTGGATCAGGCGGCGCCCGCGCATTGGCGAATGCCAGGCGACCATTCTTCCGATCCATCCTTGCCGGCGGGTGCGGTACCGCTCGACGGCTATGTGCGCGCACCGGAGGCGCTCGGGCGGGCGCTTGGCCAGATCGGGATCGTCGAAAGCGAAGCGGAGGCGGAGCGCCTGCTGCCGCTGTTGAAGACCGGCCAGCGCCTGGTGACGAGGGAAGGCGCGGTCTGGCGCTGGGACGGTCACGTGACCGGATCGGAGGCGCCGAGCGCCGCAGCCTTGCGGCTCGCGCAGAAGAACCGGCTTATCGAGCTCGAGAGCGAGACCGAGGATGCGACCGAAGCGCTGCGACGGGCCGAAGCCGATCTCACGGCAGCCGGTGCACGCATCCGTGCGGAGGATGAACGGCTGCGCCTTGCGCGCGATGCCCAACGCATGATCGGCCGCCAACTCACCGAGGCGCGGGAAGCGCTGGCGACGGCCGAACGTGCCTCGGGCGATCTCGCCCGCCGCCGCGCAGTTCTTGCCGAAACGAAGCTTCAGCTGGAGGGACAGGTCGAGGAGGCGGCGGAACAGATCGAGGCAGCCAACGACGCGCTTGCCGCAGCACCCGATCTCTCCGAGCTTGAGCTCCACCTGCGCAACCAGACGGCGGCGGTTGCCGCCGATCGCGCCGCGGTCGCAGAGGCACGTGCTGCCCATGACGGTCTTGCTCGCGAAAACGAGATGCGTCAGCGCCGGCTTTCGGCAATCGCCGCAGAACGCGAGACGTGGCGGGCGAGGGCAGCGAGCGCCGAGGAACATATCGGGACGCTGCGCGACCGCGAGGCGGAAACGCGGGACGAGGTCGAGGAACTGATCGATGCGCCGGACGAGTTCGAGGACAAGCGCCGCGCGTTGATGAACGAACTGCAGAAGGCGGAGGCTTCGCGCCGCGAAGCAGCCGGTGTTCTCGCCGAAGCAGAAGGCCGGCAGCGCGAGGCGGATCGGGCGGCTGCCGCTGCGCTTTCGGATCTCGCCGAGGCCCGTGAGCAGCGCGGTCGCGCCGAGGAACGCCTGGTTTCGGCCCGCGAGCGTCGCGTCGAGATCGAGGCGCGCATTCACGAGGGCCTTGCCTGCGCGCCGCACGAGGTGATGCGCCTGACGGGGCTTGCCGCCGATGCCGCGCTGCCCGGGATGCACGGCGTCGAGCGCGAGCTCGAACGGCTGAAGATCGAGCGGGAACGGCTCGGAGCCGTCAATCTTCGCGCCGAGGAAGAGCAGAAGGAACTCTCCGAGCGCCTGGCGGCGATCCTCAAGGAGCGCGACGACGTCATCGAGGCGATCCGCAAGCTCCGCAGCGCCATCCAGAATCTCAACCGCGAGGGGCGCGAGCGGCTGATCGCCGCCTTTGACGTGGTCAACGGGCAGTTTCAGCGGCTGTTCACCCACCTCTTCGGCGGCGGCACGGCGGAACTGCAACTGATCGAGAGCGACGACCCGCTCGAGGCCGGTCTCGAAATCCTCGCCCGTCCGCCCGGCAAGAAGCCGCAGACGATGACGCTGCTCTCGGGCGGCGAGCAGGCGCTGACGGCGATGGCGCTGATCTTCGCGGTCTTCCTCACCAATCCGGCACCGATCTGCGTGCTCGACGAAGTCGATGCCCCACTCGACGACCACAATGTCGAGCGCTACTGCAACCTGATGGACGAAATGGCGGCCTCGACCGAGACCCGCTTCATCATCATCACCCATAACCCGATCACCATGGCGCGCATGAATCGCCTCTTCGGCGTCACCATGGCCGAGCAGGGCGTCTCGCAGCTCGTTTCCGTCGACCTGCAGACGGCCGAACGCATGCGGGAAGTGGTTTGAGCTGCCTACCCGATCACGTCAGGTGACCTTGAACGAGCCGAGTTGGCGCCGCCGTGTTGGCTGTCGCCGGCTTGCGTTTCAATTTTGATGCACCGCAGCAAAAATCTTCGTCGAGTGCATTTTCACTCCGAAACATATACTGTAGACCGTCATCAAAGCTGTTTCTGGGTGGAGAGCAGGCATGACGAAATGGGTATATACCTTCGGCGGAGGCAAGGCCGAGGGGCGTGCGGGGGATCGCAACAAGCTTGGCGGCAAGGGAGCGAATCTCGCGGAGATGTGTAATCTCGGCCTGCCGGTACCGCCGGGACTGACAATCGTCACGGATGCCTGCAACAGCTATTTCGACAATGATCGGGCCATGCCCGATGGCCTGCGTGAGCAGGTGCGGAAGGGCATTACCCGGATGGAAGAGATCACTGGCCGCACGTTCGGCGACACGACCCGTCCGCTTCTCCTGTCCGTCCGTTCCGGCGCGCGCGCCTCGATGCCCGGCATGATGGACACGGTTCTCAACCTTGGCCTCAACGACCAGTCCGTGCATGCACTCGGGCACGACGCCGGCGATGCGCGCTTCGCCTGGGATAGTTACCGGCGCTTCATCCAGATGTATGGCGATGTCGTCATGGGCGTCGACCATGAGGTCTTCGAGGAAATCCTGGAGGACGAGAAGGGGCGGCTTGGCCACGAGCAGGATACGGAACTTTCGGCCGTCGAGTGGCAGCACGTCATTTCGCGCTACAAGGAGGCGATCGAGGAGGTGCTTGGCGAGCCCTTTCCGCAGGATCCCGAGATCCAGCTCTGGGGCGCGATCGGCGCCGTCTTTTCGAGCTGGATGAACCCGCGCGCGATAACCTATCGCCATCTTCACGGAATTCCGGTCGGCTGGGGTACTGCGGTCAACGTTCAGGCCATGGTCTTCGGCAACCTCGGAAATTCGTCTGCGACGGGCGTCGCCTTCACCCGTAATCCTTCGACGGGCGAAAGCGAACTCTATGGCGAGTTTCTGGTGAACGCCCAGGGCGAGGACGTCGTTGCCGGCATTCGCACGCCGCAGAATATCACCGAGGCTGCGCGCCTTGCATCGGGCTCAGACAAGCCGTCCCTGGAAAAGCTGATGCCCGAGGCCTTCGCCGAATTCGAGGCGATCTGCAGCAAGCTCGAACGGCATTACCGCGACATGCAGGACCTGGAATTCACGATCGAGCGCGGCAAGTTGTGGATGCTGCAGACGCGCTCCGGCAAGCGCACCGCCAAGGCGGCGCTGAAAATTGCGGTCGACATGGCCGAGCAGGGGCTTATCTCCAGGAAGGAAGCCGTGGCGCGGATCGATCCGGCCTCGCTCGACCAACTCCTGCATCCGACGATCGATCCTCATGCTCGGCGAGACATCATCGGTTCCGGCCTGCCGGCTTCACCCGGCGCGGCAACCGGCGAGATCGTCTTTTCCTCCGAAGAGGCCGTGCACGCGGTCAAGGAAGGCCGCAAGGTCATTCTGGTTCGCGTCGAGACGAGCCCCGAGGATATCCACGGCATGCATGCGGCGCAGGGTATTCTGACGACCCGAGGGGGAATGACGAGCCATGCGGCCGTCGTTGCCCGCGGCATGGGCACGCCTTGCGTTTCCGGGGCGGGCAATATCCGCGTCGACCCGCGCAACGAACTCTTGATCGCCGCGAGCGTGACGCTGAAGAAGGGTGACGTCATTACGATCGACGGGTCTTCCGGCCAGGTGCTGAAGGGCGAAATCCCGATGCTTCAGCCCGAGCTTTCGGGCGATTTCGGCCGGATCATGGAATGGGCCGATCAGAGCCGCCGGATGACTGTCCGCACCAACGCCGAAACGCCGGCGGATGCGCGCGCCGCCCGTTCCTTCGGCGCCGAAGGCATCGGCCTCTGCCGCACCGAGCATATGTTCTTCGAGGACGACCGCATCAATGTGATGCGCGAAATGATCCTCGCTGAAGATGAGGCGGGCCGGCGCACGGCACTCGCCAAACTTCTGCCGATGCAACGCTCGGATTTCATCGAGCTCTTCTCGATCATGCACGGCCTGCCGGTCACGATCCGCCTTCTCGACCCGCCGCTGCACGAGTTCCTGCCGAAGACGGATGAGGAGATCGCCGACGTCGCCGGCGTCCTGTCGATCGATCCTTCGGAACTGCGCCAGCGGGTCGATGCTCTGCACGAGTTCAACCCGATGCTTGGGCATCGCGGCTGCCGCTTGGCGATTTCCTATCCGGAAATTGCCGAAATGCAGGCTCGCGCCATCTTCGAGGCCGCGGTGGAAGCCGCGCACAAGACCGGCGCTGCCGTGGTTCCGGAGATCATGGTGCCGCTCGTCGGGCTTCGCTCCGAGCTGGATTATGTCAAGGAACGGATCGAGGCAGTCGCAAAGGACGTCATCGGCGAGGCCGGCGTAAACATCGACTACCTGATCGGCACGATGATCGAGCTGCCGCGCGCGGCGCTCCGGGCGGACACTATCGCCGAATCGGCTGATTTCTTCTCCTTCGGCACCAACGACTTGACGCAGACCACCTTCGGCATCTCGCGCGATGACGCGGCCCTGTTTCTTGCCACCTACCAGCAGAAGGGCATCATCGAGCAGGATCCGTTCGTCTCTCTCGATTTCGATGGTGTCGGCGAGTTGATCCAGATTGCGGCCGAGCGCGGACGGCGGACCAAGAACGGCCTGAAGCTCGGGATATGCGGCGAGCACGGCGGCGATCCCGCCTCCATCCGCTTCTGTGAGGAGGCGGGTCTCGACTATGTCTCCTGCTCGCCCTTCCGCGTGCCGATCGCACGGCTGGCGGCGGCGCAAGCGGCAATCAGCGGCGGCGGCAAGGCGGAGGCGCTGGCGGCGAGTTGACTGCTGTCCACGCGCGCGCCTCTGCCCGCGGCGGCGCACCGGTCGGCGTCAATACCAATAATACGGCCTGCGTATCAGGAAGTCGTTGTCGTAGCGGAAGGCGCGCGCCTCGGCGCGACGGTCAAGTTCTATGCGCTGCAGGCAGGTGGCGAACGCATCTGTGCCGCGCCGAAAGCCATAGGAGGCGCAGGTCGTTTCGTCCCTTGCGCGCCGCTCCTGCGGCGTCATCGTCTGGCACCCGGCAAGCATCAATCCTGCCGCAGCGAGGGTCAGCAGTCTCAAAGGTTTCATCATTGCCTCCTGAGCGGCACCGGTGGCACGCGACGATTCTGCCGAAGGCCAAGCGAGCACAACGGATGTTGCTTAGCGCCAATCTCGCTGACGGCCGCCGCCGGTGCCAGCGTGTTGGGAACAGAGGTCGGCCGAAGGGTGGGGCGTCATGTCCACGTCGGAGCGAGGCAAAAAGTTCGAAGCGCTTCGTTCTCTGCATGGAGAGGATACAAGCATGCACGGGTGACGCATAAGGCAAGGTCCGCAAGGCGCGATTCAATTAAACCGCGATATCATGCGCCCGCCGCAGGCGACTGGTCAACCACCGTTGGGCCGCTGTTCAGATCCGCTCGAGCACGCCGACGAAGGCCTCGGCAAAGCTTTTCAGATCCGCGGTTTGCTCGCCTGGCTGCTCGACGCGGATCGCATTCCCGTCTCCACCAAGGCAGACGAACAGGATCGTTGGCGCCTTTCCGGCATCGCTGTACCGGATGGCGGCGATCGTGAGGCAATCCTCGATGAGACCGGAGGCCGGCAGGGTGAAAAGCAATTCGCCGCCGATATCGGCAGCGACAGTGCGCACAAAGGCGGCAAATTCATCCTTGCTTCCGGAAAATCCATCGAGCGAAAGTTCCAGTTCGAGCAGTGCCATCGGTATGGCACCGTCGCCGGGTTGAGGCAGGAGGGTAGGGGCAGCCTTCGTCACGGTTGTTTCCGATGCGACCATGATGTCCTCTCCGTTGATTGCCGCGCGCCCGTTCCTCACGACGCTGGCTGATGCCTCCAGTTGAACTTTCTCCGCCACGGAACGTTTGGCGGGAATTTGGAATAGGTGTTTAACGAGAATGGCGAATTTGCGGCACCGCCGCAAGCGCAGTTTCGTCGGGAGATGCACGAGCATTGTCTGTTCCCACGCCCGACGCCATAGTCTAAGAAGGCCATGCTCTGTTCCGCTTCGGGGATTGATTCCGTTAGATGATTATCCGCTACGAGCGTCCCTATTCCCACGCCGCGCACTGGGCGCGCGGGCTCGCCCGCATCGCATTTGCGATCTTCGCGCTGTCGCTGCTGGCGCACCGTTTCGGTCCGTTGACCACGCCGCATTTTCTGGCGCTTGCCTTGCTGTCGGGTGGCCTTGCTCTGACCGGCGTGCTGCTCGCGGCGATCGGGCTCACTCGCCTGTGGAAGGTGGCGGCGGTTGGCGGCATTGCGTCGCTGTCCGCACTCGCCTATGCCGCCCCTCCGCTCGGCTTTCTTGGCTACGGCGCGGTGCAATATCTGATGCGGCCAAAAGTCTACGACGTCACGACCGACACGGTGACGCCGCCGCCGTGGATCAAGGCTCCCGTCGCAGAAAAGAGCTGGCTCGCGCGCAACCCCACGGTGACGCCGCAGGATCGGGAAGCGCAAATCGCCGCCTATCCGGGATTGACGGGCAGGCGCTACGACGGCGCACTCGACCGCGTGTTCCAGGGCGTGCGCAAGGTTGTCGGGGAAACGCGGATCGCCACCACCGCCGAACTCGGCGTCGAGAACGCCCGTGCAGACCTCGGGGATCTGGCGGTTCAGCGCGGCGCAGGAGCGGACACGAACAGCGAGCCGGACGTCATTCCGGTTCCGGCTGCGCGTCCCGCGCCGGATCTCGATGCACTTCCAGGACGGCGCTCCACCGACGTCGTGCTGCAGGGCGAATGGCGTACCCTGATTGTCGGCTTTCGCTTCGATGTGCTGATCAGGCTCCGGGAGGAGGCGGAGACGACTTTCGTCGATCTGCGCGTGGCATCTCGCTATGGTGCCCATGATCTCGGCATGGGCGCCGCCTTTGCCGAGGAATTCATGCGGGCGCTTGACGCCGAACTTCTGGGCATTGCCGGCGATTGACCGCGCTACAGCACCTTGGTCATCCGGCGACGCCCGACGCCAGCCAATAGTTGCCGAAGAGCGACGGCGGCCCGTCGGTTTCGACGCGGCCCCGTTCCACGAGGTCCTCGAGATGCGCCAGGACTGAAAGTGCCGCGGCCCCGTGGAGCCGCGGGTCGGTAGAAGCGTAGATGACTTTCACCATGTCCGGGATCGTCCGGTCGCCGGCGCGGATGCGTTCAAGCACGGAGCGCTCGCGCATCTTGCGGTGTGCCCGAAGGGCTCGGACGAACGCCCCGGGGTCGGAGACCGGGCCACCATGTCCGGGCAGATAAAGCCGATCGTCCCGCTGCAACAGCTTTTCGAGCGAGGCCATGTAGTCGGCCATGGCGCCGTCGGGCGGTGCGACGATGCTCGTCGCCCACGCCATCACGTGATCGGCGGAAAAGAGGATGCCGGTGCCGTCGAGTGCGAAGGCGGAGTGATTTGCGGTGTGGCCGGGTGTCGTCACGGCCGTCAGGCTCCAGCCGTCGCCCTCGACCCTCCCGCCTTCGGAAAGCGCTATGTCGGGCATGAAATCCATATCGGAGCTCTCGGCGAAGGGGTTGGTTTCGCCGGCATGCAAGGGCCGGGCCACCCGGTGAGGGCCTTCGGCAACGATCACGGCGCCGGTCGCGACCTTTAGCCGCCGGGCGAGGGGGGAATGGTCGCGATGCGTATGGCTGACGGCGATGTGCGTCACCTCGCGGCCATCGAGAGCAGCCATAAGCGCACGGAAATGTGCTTCGTCGTCAGGCCCCGGATCGATCACCGCGACCGAGCGTTTGCCGACGATATAGGTGTTCGTTCCATGGAAGGTGAAGGGGCCGGGATTGTTGACGGTGATGCGCTGTACGCGGTCGGCAACGGGCACCGCCTCGCCGTGGGCCGGCTTGAAGTCGAGGTCGAAATCCGGTCCCTGCATGCGTCTCTTCCTGGCTTTCACGTGTACTCGATCTCGAAAGTGGCCATCGCTCTGCGCCTCCCTTCACGACGTTCCGCGGGCGCGCGGCGACAATAGGCCAAAGCGCTATCGGAGGAAACCGCTTCCGGCACTCGAAATCTTACGCGCGACGTCGGCTGCTTGCGTCGAGCCGGCTGACGGCCGGCGAAATAAATCTACACCGAAGGCGAAGTTAAGCATTGTGACGGGCGGCGAGCTTTGCTAATCAGGCGCTCGATTTGGCAAGGCGATTTCTCGCCAGCTTAAGTTGGGGCGTAGCCAAGCGGTAAGGCAGCGGTTTTTGGTACCGCCATTCCCTGGTTCGAATCCAGGCGCCCCAGCCATCGCTTCTTGACCGTTTCGCAGCCCCGCTCTTTGCCCATTCGCCGGGCTCGCCGATCGAGAGTCCTTCGTCGGCGGTCTCTCCTCATCCGATGTGCTCAGGCCCTTGCGGACTCTCGACTACGACGTCGGCTCAAGACCTTCAGGTAATGAGGACGGATTAAGCCGTTTGGCGGATACCTAACCCTATTGGAAGGGCATCGCCACGAACTGGCTGTGCTACACTGAACGGTACCCTTGAGGGATCACCAGCGCTGTGCGCCATGACTTTTGTGCCAGTCGCGCCAAGCCGGAGGATCAGTCATGGATATCAAGCGATCCGAGCCGACCTGCGGCAAGCCTGCATCTCCCTCCAGAGACTGTCTAGCCACGGCAGTACCGTGGCGTCGCATGCGGCAGAGGGCGGTCGGTGTCGCCCACTTCTTCACTCCCTTCTACCTTGTTCTGCTGCTCGGATCTCCGGCAGTAAGTCAAACGGCGTCGGATGCCGGAGGCGGCAGCCGGGAAGGTGCGGTCATGTTTGCCCAACGACCAACTCCGGCGCCGGCAGGGCAGCCATCGGCCACCCATGCCGAAGGGCGCTCGCCGCTGGCGCAATCGCCGGTGGCAGTGCCGTCGGCGCCGGAGTTGCTGTCCGCTTTGAAGCGAGAACGGGCAAGGGTCGAAGCCTTGCGTCACGACCTGGCGGCCACGCGCAGGGAGCTCGAAGCGGCTCGCCGAGAAACGCAGACGGAGCGTCAGCTGGGCGCCACCCTGACGCAGGAGCTCAGTGCTGCGTGGGCCGACCTCAAGGCCATGAGCGCTCAACTCGATCAGGCAGCGGATACCACGGTACAAGCGAAGGAAGTTGCGGACGAAGTCGTCAACGAGGCTAATGAGAAAGCCGCGCGCGAACGCGCCAGGAGCGCCGCGCTGGAGCAAAAGCTGCTCGCGGCGCGCAAAGACGTCGACGCAATCAGGAGCGGTGCGCAAACGGCCGGTGGTGCGCGAGAGGGAGTTCTCCGCCGGGATCTGGCCGCGGCCAGACGGGATCTTGATGCGATGCGGCAGGCCGGCGACGACGCTGCCGAGCAGGCGCGCAGACTTGCGGATACGGCGGATGAACAAGAGCGGGCCCTGGAACAGCAGCGCCAGAGGGCCGAAGAACTCGCTCGCGGTCTGACGACGGCGCGGCGCGAGATCGAAGATTTGAGGGTCAAAGCCGGTGGAGCGATCCGATCGAAGGCCGCCGCGTTGAGAGCGCGGCAAGCCGGGGAGGTGGCTCTCGCCGATGCGAAACAAGCCCTTGATGAGGAGCGGAATAAGCTTGGAGTCCACGAACGCGATCTCGCGGCAGCGCGCCAATCGCTAACAGCGCTCGAGGCCCGTGCCAATCTCGCCACGACTGAACAGGCCGCCGCAGTTGAGGCTCGAAAGCTTGCCGAGGCGACGGCAGGTCGGGCAGGCGAGGCACTCTCCTTGGAGTCCGAGAGGGGAAGCTCGCTCGCGCGCGACCTCGACGCTGCTCGCCGGGAACGCGACGCGGCAAAAGAGGAATTGACCCGGGTCCTGGCGGCCCAGCGCGCGGTGTTGGACGAGCGCGAGCGCGGCAATGGCCACGAGTTGGCGGCGGCGCGGCGCGAGATCGAGGATCTGAAGACCAAAGCTGCGGGAGCGATCCAATCAGAGGCCGCCGCGCGGCAAGCCGGGGAGGTGGCTCTCGCCGATGCGAAACGAGCCCTCGATGAGGAGCGGCATAAGCTCGGAGTCCACGAACGCGATCTCGCGGCAGCACGCCAATCGCTAACGGCGCTCGAGGCCCGTGCCAATCTCGCCGCGGCTGAGCAGGCTGCTGCTGTGGAGGCTCGAAAGCTTGCCGAGGCGACGGCAAGCCGCGCGGGCGAAGCGCTCGCATTGGAGTCCGAGAAGGGAAGATCGCTCGCGCGCGACCTAGACGCTGTTCGCCGGGAACGCGACGCGGCGAAGGAGGAGTTGACTAAGGTCTTAGTGGCGCAGCGCACAGCGTTGGACGAGCGCGAGCGCGGCAATGGTCGTGACCTGGCGGCGGCGCGGCGCGAGATGGAAGATCTGAAGGCCAAAGCTGCTGGAGCGATCCAATCAGAGGCCGCCGCGCTGAAAGCGCGGCAAGCTGGGGAAGTGGCTCTCGCCGATGCGAAACGAGCCCTCGATGAGGAGCGGCTTAGGCTTGGAGCCTACGAACGCGATCTAGCTGCAGCCCGCCAGTCGCTAGCAGCCCTCGAGGCGCGCGCCAGTCTCGCGGCGGCTGAGGAGGCTGCCGCGGTTGAGGCTCGAAAGCTTGCCGAGGCGACGGCAGGCCGGGCAGGCGAAGCGCTCGCATTGGAGTTCGAGAAGGGAAGATCGCTCGCTCGTGATCTTGACGCTGTTCGCCGGGAACGCGACGCGGCAACGGCGGAATTGACCCGGGTCCTGGCGGCGCAGCGTACGGCATTGGCCGAGCGCGAGCGCGCCAATGGCCGCGATCTGGCGACGCGTAAGGAGCGGGATATCGTCAAAGCCCGGGCTGAGCGCCGCGTGCAGGATATCGAGCAACCGAAGGCGCGCGCCGGTAATCGTACACGCGAGCGTCCGAAGGCCGCTGCGCCGACTGGTGTCCAAGCGGCCCGTGATCCGGGATCGCGGAAGATCCGCAAGGTGCAGGTCCGCAAGACAACGCGAGTCGTTCGACCGGCGACGATTGCGCTCCCCGACGCGCTGCTGCCCGAGCGGTTGCCAGTGAGCGGGCTCTGGTAACGGAGGTGGGGGGCAAATTCGGGGCTGATCTGCCCGGAGATGAGGAACACGGCGATGCGCGCGAATCTAGCGGTCATGTTGTTGGTCACAGTGGCGATCGGCCCTGCCTCGGCCCTTGGCGCCGGCGTCAGGGTTGGTGGTAGCGGAGCCGGTGTCAGCGTAGGGGTCGGCAACAGTGGCGTTTCAGTAGGTATTAGCACCAGCGGCGGCCAGGGAGGCGGAGCCAAGGCGGGAGGCTCAACGGGTGGTGTCAGCGGCAAAGGCGGTAAGGGTGGCGGCGGCAAATGGGGGGGCGCCGGTTTGAAAGCCGGGTCATCGCACGGTGGAAGAGCGGGCACACCTCCCGCGGCGACTTCAGGGGGGTCGGTCACAGCACCTGCGTCGGGTCAGTCGTCGGGAGGTGGGGGAGCGGGGACCGTTTCGGGGACGGTTTCAGGTGGTCCGACCGCAGTCACCGGGCCGCTAGGGAGCGCCGTCGGTGGGAGCGTCAGTGGCAACGTCAGCGGGAGTGTCACCGGCGCCCCCGGTCCGGTCACCGGCACGCCCAGCGCGGCCATCGGCACTCCCACCGCGATCAACGGCAGTCCCCCCGCAGGCAGCGCACGACCGCGCGCCGCGCTGCCTCGAATTCTGTGGCCATTTAGATTGGGGCGGTTTGGAAACGAGCGAGGCGAACCGGGCTACCCTTCACTGGACCCGACTCGAACTGGGGCAATCCCGGTCATACCACGCGCCGCCATACCACGCGCGGTGGTTCGCGCCTGCAGTCAGGCGATCGCGTCGGCTGCGTCGCCCCTTGGCGCCGTGCGGGTGGGCGCGATAAGTGCCGGTCCTCTGCAGCGGGATCGCCGCGGCGCGCTCGTGGCCCCGCTCGCGGTGCGCATAGACTATGCAAGGCAAGGTGGCATCCAGGTCCGTCGGGCCCTGATCACATGTCGCCTCGACTCGGCCGGCAGGGTCATCTCGGTGATTTAGGCCGTTCGACCGTCCAGATGACTGCCGCCGGTGGCGAGTGGAGGCGGAACGTCGAACGGCGCTGAAGGATTGCTTCAATAAGCCAGTGCGCAGCCGTCTTTGCGCGGGTCCGAGCCGGCCTGCAGCACGCCGTTCGCGGCATCGATCATGATCGCCTGGCCGCCGCCATGGGGCATCTCGGCCACCTTGATCTCGTGGCCGAGCGCCGCGAGGCCATGGAGCACGTCCTCGCGGATGCCGCGTTCAGCCTCGAAGCGGCCCATCTGGTGAAAGCCGCGGGCGCAGTCGATGGCCTCCTGAACATTCATGCCGAAATCGAGGACATTGGTCAGCAGATGGCTTTGGCCGACCGGTTGGAAGCCGCCGCCCATCACGCCGAATGAGAGCCAGGGCCTGCCGTCCTTCATGGCCATTGCCGGGATGATTGTGTGCAGCGGGCGCTTCCACGGCCCGACGCAATTCGGATGCGCGGGATCGACGCTGAAGCCGGTGCCGCGGTTCTGCAGAAGCACGCCGGTCTTCGGGCTGCTGAGGCCGGTGCCATAGGACCAGAACAGCGAGTTGATGAAGGAGCAGGCACTGCCCTCCTCGTCAACCACGCTGATATAAACCGTATCGCGATAAGTGCTGGTGCTGTCGGTCGTGCCCGCCGCCGGCATGGCCTTCTTCATGTCGATGCGGCTGCGCAGCTCGTCGGCAAAGGCGGCCGAGAGCAGCTTCGGCACCGGCACGTCGGCGAAGGCGGGGTCGGCAACATATTTGTCGCGCGCCTCGAATGCCAGCCTCGTGGCCTCTGCTTCGACATGGAAACGCTCGACGCCGACCGGGTCGTATTTGCTGAGGTCGAAGCCGCTCAGGATGTTGAGCATCAGCAATGTCGTGATGCCGACGCCGCTCGGCGGGATCTCGAGGAGTTCGATGCCGCGGTAGGTGGTCGAAATCGGCTCAACCCAGAAGGCCTCTTGCGTGGCGAAATCCTCCATCGCATGCATGCCGCCCAGGCTACGCAAGTAGGCAACGATGTCCTCGGCGACCCAGCCGGTGTAAAAGCCGTCGCGGCCTTTGGTGGCGATCTCGCGGAGCACTTTCGCATGCTCGGGCTGGTGGAAGACCTCGCCGGCCTTCGGGGCGCGGCCGCCCTCCTTCAACCACATGCGCGCGCTGTTGGCGTCAGCATTCAGCTTGCCTTCGTTGCGGCGCCAATCGGTGGCGACCCGCTCGGTCACCACAAAGCCTTCCTCGGCATGGCGGATCGCGGGTTGCAGCAACTCGGCGAGCGGCATGGAGCCGAAGCGCTGGTTCAGCTTGCTCCAGGAATCGACGGCGCCGGGGATGGTGACGGCATGCACCGAGGTCAGCGCGATCTCTTTCAGTCCCTGCTTCAAAAGATGTTCGAGGGTGAGGCCTTTGGGCGCGCGGCCCGAGCCGTTCAGGCCATAGACCCTACCGCCCTTGGTGCTGCCCGTCGGATTGCTGCGGGCGGGGGCGAAGAGCACGAAATTGTCGCCGCCGATGCCGGTCGAGCCCGGCTCGACCACGCATTGCACGGCGCAGGCGGCAATCGCGGCGTCGGCGGCGTTGCCGCCGCGGCGCAGGATCTCGATCGCGGCGAGCGTCGAAAGAAAGTGCGAGGTGGCGGCGGCGCCATGCCGGCCCATGACGACGGAACGGCCGGGCAGGTGCAGGTCACGCATGGGGAGCTCCGGGAGTCTCGGGGAAAACACGGGACTTGGAGCCTATGCCCACGCCGGTCCGATGGAAAGGCTGAATCATGCGGCAAAGGCAGGTGTCACGATCGAGGCCATGGGCGGGGTGATCGCAGCGACGACGAGCAGTTCCATCGTACACTGGACCGTGCCGTTCGAGACCAACGCCCGCGGCCGCGGGTCGCAAAAAAACCGCCGGCTTTCGCCGACGGTTCGTCGAGTCGTTGCAGAAGGTGAACCTTACTCCGCCTTGGCGCCGCCGAGAAACTCCTCGCACCAGCTCGGGCCGCTGGCGCGTTTGCGGTCGCCGACGAGGCGGACGGCGCGGATGACGTAGTCGGACGAGACGGTGAGCTGTACCGAGCAGCTCAAGTATTCCGTGCGGGCGGCGGCGATGCGCTTGCCGCGTTTGCCGTCGGCGGTCTTTTCATACTCGGCCGGGACTTTGCGGGTCTTGTAGCCGCCCTTCCAGCTGTAGACGGTATCGTCGCCCGTTTCGACGTCGGCGATCGGAGGACCGAACTGAGCGAAGAAGATACCGGCGGGTTTGCCGAGCCACTGCGTCTCGACCGCGTTTCTCGCCACCCCAGAAGTCGTCGTGCAGCCGGCAAGCGCCAGCACAAGGCCGGCGACCGTCATCATGCGGAAGTTCATGTTTTTGTCCCTTTGAGTCTCGTTCTGAAATTTGCGGCGCGGAAACCCGTATCCCCCGGATTTCCTAGCTTTCCGCTGAGCCTCTAGCGCCAAAGCGCGTGAAAGAAAATCCGCCATGGCTGCCCGTTTTGAGGAAAATATGAAGCGTTGCAGAAACGCCCTATTGCTGCTCGGTGCGAGGTACGCCCCAGGTTTTCCACTGCTCGAAATTTTTGCGTCAGGCGGCATTCTTTTTTGCAATGGGCGCTTGTGAAATCGAAAATGCTGTTCTATAGAGGCGCCGCTGGTCACGGAGTGTAGCGCAGTCTGGTAGCGCACCACGTTCGGGACGTGGGGGTCGCGTGTTCGAATCACGCCACTCCGACCAGCCAAATCAATACCTTAGCAAATCGGTCGCCGGCTCTTCTGGGCACGGTTTTCTTGCTTGGTTGCCCACGACCGCCCGGATGCTCGCGCCATTGCCGCGGCGTCAGCGAACAAACCTTCGCTCAAACTTTTTCCAAGCTTCCATCAGGCCGCTTGCTGCGCCCTTTTCCACCATTGACCGAGTGGCCTCACAAAGCCGTGAAGGCGCGTCGCGGAATATCGGCGACTACTGCCGTGTCGAATGTCGGGGAACTGAACGATGGAGGTAATGTCATGAAGATGCTCATTTCAATTCCCACAGCGACCGTCCTGCTGATGTTTTCCGGGGTCGTTGCACAAGCGGACGATCATCTCTTTCAGGCGCAGCAAAATGGTTTGCGGTCAGGCAGCACGGCGTCGTCCAACACTCACGCTTTTACGACGAACAAGGCTGGCCACAGCGGCACCTTGGCACCCGGTCAAGGAAGCCCCTTCACAGGGGAAGAAACCCAGACGCCGGCCACTGCAACGACTGCCGCGAACCTGCACGCCAACGTGATGATCCGCGTCCCATGACCGGTGCCGCTACAGAGCACGATGAGGCTGTTCGCAAGCTGTAGCGATCGCTTGCGGACCGCTTTGGTTGGACAGATGAGAACTGAGGAAGGCCGCTTTTCCGGAAGACTTAAGTTTTGCCTCTGTTCGGGAGGTGGCGGTCGGGTATTCCGATGATGGTGCTCGCGCAGTTCGGGCGGACTGTCCCACGGCGTTCGGAAACGGTGAAACAGTCCTATCGATCGTCATGATCGACACGGCAACTTACGAATAGGGGGTCGAGTTTAAAACCCTAATTTCTTAGGGCGGACCCGAGATGGAATCGTGTCCTGGCTTCGATCCCAAAGTCCCACGTGGGTTCGACCGCTTCGGCTCGCGCCGCCTGAGCCGACATGAGCAGGCGCCTTTGTTGTTCACTGTGAAATAGACCGTAAACCAAATGTTATCTATTCAGGGTGAACGATCGGCGCCACTATGCCCTCAGCAAACGCACTCCCGTGAGGTCGCGATGTTGAAGGAACCAATTTTCACACTGCGCGAAATCGTTATCTGGTCCGCCATTTTGGGCAGTGTCATCGGCTATCAGCTTTGGCGCAACGGCGACCAGCCGCCGCTGACGATGCAGGTGGCCCCGATCGAGCGGAGCGCTTGACGATCCGCGATGGTCCTCACTCCTCGGGAAGTCCGTTGCGGCGTGCAGCCCTCAGCAGGACGAGTTCGGGTGCAGCCGCGCCGAATTCGTCTTCCAGTCGATTGGCCTCCTCCTCGTCCAGGCGGTATTTGCGCGCAAATACTTCGATCGTCATGGTGCGGCCGTCCAAGCCACCGTCGGGCGTTTCGTTCATGTTGCTGCCAGCCATAGCTACGCCTCCCTGCGAGCCTGGGCGAAAGTTAGGGCGGTGGATACGATTTGGAAGAGCGGAAGCCAGCAATCTCCGAGGACCGCGAGACCAATAAAAAAGGGGCCAGGCGGCCCCTTTTTCGACTTCGATAAGTTGTCTCGTCAGCCGTCGATCGTGTCGATGATTTCTGCCGCCTTGCCTGCAGTGATGCGACGGACCTCCACGTCCTCGCGCCGGCCCGCGAAGAGTTCCGTTGCCATCAGTTGATCGGCGAGATCGGCAGGCAAGGACAGGATCACCCGGCTTTCTTCAGCGTGGATGCCGCCAAGGGCGGCGCGCTTGGCGGTGATCATGCCGCCGGCAACCGTGTTGTTGGTGTCCGGATCGATCAAGATGAAGGCACCGGTGGTGCGGTTCTGTTCGTAAGCGTCGAAGATCGCCTGTTCGTCGAAAACGAGATGAACCTTGCCGATGCCGTTCATCGGCAGCTCGTCCGCATGGTTCCACTTGCCGGTCTTGAGATCGAGCTGGCTTGCGGGCTGAACCTGCACGCGCTGACGGCGGCTGCCGGATTTCAGCCAATAGCGCTTGCCGGGCTGGATACCCTCCGGCTGAAGGGCAACGAGCTGCGCGTCGAAGGCAAGCCCCGTCATCGGCTGGCTGTCGATAGCCGCGATCATGTCGCCGCGCGAAACGTCCACCTGGCGGTCGAGCACCAGCGTGATCGCGTCGCCGGCAACGGCGGCATTGCGCACGAGGTCGAAGGTGACAATCTTGGTGACGTTGGCGACCATGCCGGACGGCAGGATCACGACGGAATCGCCGGGCTTCACCGAGCCGCCTGCAACTGTACCCTGGTAGCCGCGGAAGCTCTCGCCTGGGCGCGAGACGCGCTGTACGGGCAGGCGGAAACCGACGGTCTGCGCAGAGCGGGTTGTCGCGAGTTCAAGAACCTCGATCAGCGTCGGGCCATCGTACCAGGGCATCGAGGCACGGCCGTCATAGACGACGTTCTCGCCCTTGAGCGCCGAAACCGGGATCGCCGTGACCTGCCGCACGCCGAGCGACAAGGCGAGTTCCTTGAACTCATGCGAGATCTGCTCGAAGCGGGCGCGGTCGTAGTTGGTGAGGTCCACCTTGTTGACGGCGAGCACGAACTGGCGGATGCCCATCAGCGTTGCGATCGTCGCATGGCGGCGGGTCTGCTCGAGAAGGCCGACGCGCGCATCGACCAGGAGCACGGCGAGATCGGCGGTGGAGGCGCCGGTCGCCATGTTGCGCGTGTATTGCTCGTGACCGGGTGTGTCGGCAACGATGAAGGAGCGCTTGTCGGTCGAGAAGTAGCGATAGGCGACATCGATTGTGATGCCCTGTTCGCGCTCGGCCTGCAGCCCGTCCAGAAGCAGGGCGAAATCGGGCAGGCCGAGATCGTTCTGCTTGCCGTTGGAATCGCGCTGAAGGGTCGCGGCCTGGTCTTCCTTGACCGCCTTGGTGTCCCACAGCAGCCGGCCGATCAGCGTCGATTTGCCGTCGTCGACGCTGCCGCAGGTGATGAGTCGCAGCGGGCGGGAATCGCGGGTGGCGCGCACCGGCTCCTGCGCCGGATAGGCTGCCACGGCGGTTGCGTCGTCCAGGGCGGCGTTCGCGATTGCGGGTGCGGTCATCAGAAATATCCCTCGCGTTTTTTCTTTTCCATCGAGCCGGACTGGTCCCGGTCGATGGCGCGTCCCTGCCGTTCGGAGACGGTCGCGGTTTCAAGTTCGGAAATGATGTCGTCGAGCGTCGCGGCGCCGGAGCGGATTGCTCCGGTGAGTGGGAAGCAGCCGAGCGTGCGGAAGCGGATCACTTCCTCGCGCTTCACCTCGTCCGGAAGAAGTTCGAGGCGCGGATCTTCGGCAAGGATCATCATGCCGTCGCGCTCGACGATCGGGCGCTTCTTGGCGAAGTAGAGCGGCACGATCGGGATCTCTTCCGCCTGGATGTAGCGCCAGATATCGACCTCGGTCCAGTTGGAGAGCGGGAAGGCGCGTACGCTCTCGCCCTTGCGGATCATGCCGTTATAGAGGTTCCAGAGCTCGGGGCGCTGGTTGCGCGGATCCCAGCGATGGTCCGGTGTGCGGAACGAATAGATGCGCTCCTTGGCGCGGCTTGCTTCCTCGTCGCGGCGCGCCCCGCCGAAGGCGGCATCGTACTGGCCGGCATCAAGCGCCTGGCGCAGTGCTTCGGTCTTCATGATGTCGGTATAAAGCGCCGAGCCGTGCGAGAACGGGGTCACGCTTTCTGCCGCCCCGCGCGGGTTGGTGTGGACGACCAGGTCGAGATCGTATTTCTCGACCATCTCGTCGCGAAACGCGATCATTTCCTGGAACTTCCAGCCGGTGTCGACATGAAGCAGCGGGAAGGGGACGCGGCCGGGATAAAAGGCCTTGCGCGCCAGATGCAAGAGCACGGACGAATCCTTGCCGATCGAATAGAGCATCACCGGGCGCTCGAACTCGGCGGCAACCTCACGGAAAATGTGGATCGCTTCGTTTTCGAGCGCCTTCAGATGCGGATCGAGCGGCGGCTTCGTGCTCTGCGGATTATGCAGTTCCGTTTCCGGATGGTTATGGGACATTTCGAACTCCGGGGGAGGATACTTGTCGCTTGATACGCCGGCCGGCCTCAGGCGGCATTGCTGGCGTTGGGGATTATCGAGGAGGCCGCTTCCGGCACGTGCAGGCCGCATTCGCGTTTCTCGTCGTTCTCCCACCACCAGCGTCCGGCGCGCTCCGGCTCGCCGGGCTTTATCGCGCGGGTGCAGGGCTCGCAGCCGATCGAGGGATAACCGCGGGCGTGCAGCGGGTTGACCGGAATGGCTTGTGCGGCGACATAGGCGCGGATCGTCTCGATATCCCAATCCGCGAGCGGATTGATCTTGATGAGCCCGCGTTCGATGTCGGCTTCGGCAAACGGGGTAGCGGCGCGATTGCCCGACTGACCGCGGCGAAGGCCGGTGATCCAGTAGCTTGCCCCCTCGAGCGCACGCGCAAGCGGCTTCAGCTTACGCACGCCGCAACAGGCATGCCTGGCCTCCACGCTTTCATAGAAACCGTTCACGCCGTACTGCGCCACATAGGCGTCGATGTCAGCCTTCTCTGGGTAGAAACGCTTGATGAGGATCCCGTAGGTTTCCTCGGTCTTGTCGATAAGCGCGACAGTCTCGTTGAAGAGGCGGCCGGTTTTCAGCGTGGCAACATCGATGTCGAGGCGGTTGGTGCCGATCGCGGCCGTGATGACCTGATCCTCGATACCGAGAGACGTCGTGAAAACGGCCCTGCCTTCAAGACCGGCGATAAGCGCCAGGCGTCCGGCAAGATCGAGGCCTTCGAGCGCTTCGCTGAGGGCTACCGCTTCGGCTTCGAGGGGCTGCGTGGTCATGGCTACATCCTGTTGCAGTTTGGACGGAATATCGCAGCCGTTTGTGACAAAGGACAGAAAAACGGATTTCTATTGCTCAAGGATCAGAGCAAATATCTCTCTGATCCCTAAAGTTCTAAGAAAACCTAGTAATTTGGTAGATTATTCTTGCGGGAGGGCGCATGATACGTTCCGCTGGGCGACATGGGCCCCGTGCTCGCCATTCAAGAATAGGTGAATGCCCTGTCCTTTCGTTCAGCGTGCTCCAGGTTCAGGCTGATCTCGCGATCCAATGAAAGGAGACAAGAGATGGCCAGGTCCTTACCTGCTCGCATGATCGTGGGGGGTGCTCTCGGGCTTCTGCTTGTGACGGGCGCCTACGCACACCACGGCTGGTCCTGGGCGGAGGCCGATCAGATCGAGCTTTCCGGGACGATCCGGGAGATTTCCATGGCCCCGCCGCATCCGACGCTTGACGTAGAGACGGAGAATGACGGCCTCTGGCGGGTCGAACTTGCCAACCCGCGCCAGACCGAGCGCTCGGGCTTTGTCGAGGGCGTGGCAAAGGTCGGCGATCCAGTGTTGGCCCTCGGCAACCGCTCGCTCGATCGGAATGAAAAGAGGATGAAGGCCGTTCGTATCACTGTCGCCGGGAAGGCCTATGACCTCTATCCGGAACGGATAAAGACGAATTGACGAACGGGATGGAGGCGCTGGAGTGGATCGGCACCCTCACCTTCGCGGTGGCGATACGACGCTCCGCGCTCCTCTACCTGTTCGTGAACGCCGCCCATATCCTGTCGATCGGGATAATCGTCGGCGCGATCCTGCCGCTCGACCTGCGCCTGATCGGATTCTTCGGCAAGGTGCCTATCGAGGTGATCGGGCCGTATCTCTCGCGCGCCGCGGCAGTCGGCATCGGGCTGGCGATCGCCACCGGCTTCTGCCTTTTCAGCGTCCGGCCGCTTGAATATGCCGGCAACGCTGCCTTCCTGACAAAGATCACTTTGCTCGCGCTCGGTATCGTCAATGCGGTTTTGCTGCATCTGACGCCGCAATGGCGCGCTGCCGTCAAAGGGGGACCGCTTTCCTGGAGAGTCCGCCTTTCCGCGTTTCTTTCGATGGCTGTCTGGACAGGAGCGGTACTTGCCGGTCGCTGGATCGGTTTCCTTTCGGAGTAGATCTACCGGTCGCTCAACGCCCAGCGCGGATTGATCCAGGGTTCCTGGTTGGAGCGGGCGAGCGGCTGCTTGCCGAGGATGTGGTCGGCCGCCTTCTCGCCGGTCATGATCGAGGGGCCGTTGAGGTTGCCGTAGGTGACATGCGGGAAGATCGAGGAATCTGCGACGCGCAAGCCATCGACGCCGATCACCCGCGTTTCCGGATCGACCACCGCCATCGGATCGTCCTTGGCGCCCATCCTGCAGGTGCCGCAGGGGTGGTAGGCGCTTTCGAGATGCTCGCGCAGGAATGCGTCGATCTCGTCGTCCGTCTGGACCTTGTCGCCCGGCTGGATTTCCGGTCCGCGATACTGGTCGAAAGCCTTCTGGCCGAAGATCTCGCGCGTCAGCCGCACGCAGTGGCGGAATTTCTCCCAGTCCTCCGGGTGGCTCATGTAGTTGAAGCGGATCACCGGATCGGCCTTCGGGTCGGAGGAGCGAAGGGTGACGCTGCCGCGCGACTTCGAGAGATTGTAGCCGACATGCACCTGGAAGCCGTGCGTGTTGGCCGCCGCCTTGCCGTCGTAGCTGATCGCCACCGGCAGGAAATGGTACTGGATATCGGGTTGTTTGACGCCCGGCGCGGACCGCAGGAAGGCGCAGGCCTCGAACTGGTTGGAAACGCCAAGCCCTCGCTTGAAGAGCAGCCATTGTGCGCCCGCGACACCCTGCCAGAACCACGGCAGCCAGGAATAGAGCGAGACTGGCTTGGTGCTCACCTGCTGGAAGTAGAACTCCATGTGATCCTGAAGGTTCTGCCCGACGCCCGGCCGGTCGGCCTTGACCTCGATACCCATCTCCTTCAGGTGGGCCGCAGGGCCGATGCCGGAGAGCATCAACAGCTTCGGCGAATTGAAGGAAGAGGCGGACACGATCACTTCGCGATTGGCCTTCACAACCTCCGTCCGGCCATTGCGCTCGATCTCGACACCGGTCGCGCGGCCGTTCTCGATGACGACCTTGTGGGCGAGGCAGCGGATCAGTTCGACATTCGGACGCTTCAATGCCGGCTTCAGATAGGCAGAAGCTGCCGACCAGCGCCGGCCCTGCCAGGTCGTCTGCTCCATAAGGCCGAAGCCTTCCTGCTTGGAGCCGTTATAGTCGTCGGTGACTTCGAACCCCGCCTGCTTTCCCGCCTGGATGAAGGCGTGGAAGAGCGGGTTCCGGACGCTGCCGCGCTGGACATGCAGCGGCCCCTCTCCGCCGCGCCAGCCGTCTTCGCCGCCATGCGAATGTTCCATCCGCTTGAAATAGGGCAGCACGTCGGCGTAGGCCCAACCCTGGGCGCCCAGTTCCTCCCAGCGGTTGAAGTCCTCCGCATGGCCGCGCACATAGACCATGCCGTTGATCGAGGAGGAGCCGCCGATCACCTTGCCGCGTGGCGCGGTAATGCGCCGATTGTTGAGGTTTTGCTCCGGCTCGGAGAGATAACCCCAATTGTAACGGTTCATGCTCATCGGCCAGGCGAGCGCTGCCGGCATCTGGATGAACGGGCCGATGTCCGAGCCGCCGAACTCCAGCACGATGACAGAATGCTTGCCGTCTTCCGACAGACGATAGGCCAGCGCCGAGCCAGCCGAACCGGAACCGATGATGACGAAATCTGCCTGCATTCTCGTTTCTTTCTTGTATCTGGACGCCCTCGGCCTGCCCCTCATCCGGCTGCCGCCACCTTCTCCCCGCTTGCGGGGAGAAGGGACCGTGCTGCGACGTTTCCGCTCCCTCTTCCGTGCATGGGAGAGGGCTAGGGTGAGGGGCAGGTCAAACTTTCAGTACGGCGCCTGCACCGGCCCCATGCCGACATAAACAGTCTTGAGTTCGGTATAGTGATTAAGCGCCGCGACCGAATTCTCACGCCCGAAGCCCGATTGCTTCGAACCGCCGAAGGGGATCTCGACGGGGCAGAGGTTGTAGGTATTGATCCAAAGTGTGCCGGCCTCGAGCTGGTCGACCACCCGATGGGCGCGGGTGATGTCGGCGGTGAAGACGCCGGCAGAAAGGCCGAATACGGTGGCGTTCGAGCGGGCGACGACCTCCGCCTCGTCGTCGAAGTCGAGCACGCACATGACCGGCCCGAAGATCTCCTCGCGCGCGATCGTCATATCGTCGGTGACGTCGGCAAAGACGGTCGGCTGGATATAGGTTCCGTCGGCATTGACGGTATTCGGAATGCCGCCGCCGGTGACGAGCCGCGCACCCTCCGCCTTGCCCTTCTCGATATAGGAGAAGACCTTGTCGCGCTGCGCCTTTGAAACCATCGGCCCAAGCTGCGTCGCCGCGTCCATCGGGTCGCCGATCACGATCGCTTCGGTCCGCGCCTTGAGCCGCGCCAGGAACGCCTCCTTGACTTTCCTTTGCACGAAGACACGCGTGCCATTCGAGCAGACCTGGCCGGTCGAATAGAAATTGCCGAGCATGGCGCCACCGATGGCGCTTTCGAGATCGGCATCGTCGAACACGATCAACGGCGACTTGCCGCCGAGTTCCATTGTCACGTGCTTGAGTTCGGATGCGGCCGCCCCCGCCACTTTTTTGCCCGTCGGCACAGAGCCGGTGAGCGACACCTTGGCGACGTCAGGGTGATTGACGAGGAGGGGGCCGGTCGACCGGTCGCCCTGGATGACGTTGTAGAGCCCCTTGGGCAGCCCGGCTTCGATCAGGATTTCGGCGATCTTCAGCGCGCCGAGGGGTGTGTTCTCCGAAGGCTTGAAGACCATGGCATTGCCGGCGGCAAGCGCCGGCGCGCCCTTCCAGCAGGCGATCTGCTGCGGATAGTTCCAGGCGCCGATGCCGACGCAGACGCCGAGCGGCACCCGCTTGGTATAGGCGAAGTCGCCGCCAAGCGGGATATAGTCGCCGTTGAGTGCAGTGGCGATGACGCCGCCGAAGAACTCGAAGCTGTCGGCCCCGGAGGTTGGGTCGGCGACGATCGTTTCCTGGATCGGCTTGCCGGTATCGAGCGTCTCGAGTTCGGAAAGCTCGCGGTTGCGCTCGCGCATGATCTCGGCGGCGCGCTTCAGGATGCGGCCACGTGCCGTCGGGCTCATCGCCGCCCATTCCGGCTGCGCCCGTTTTGCGGCTGCGATCGCCTTTTCGACGATCGCAGGCGTCGCTGCATGGAGACGCGCGATCACCTCGCCCGTCGCCGGATAGACGCTCTCGATCACCGTGCCGGCGGTGTCCTCGACATATTCACCATCGATGAAGTGCGAGGCTTGCGGTTGGGCCTTCATGTCATTCTCCCCGCGGATAACGTTTGGATTCTTCGAGGTTGTCGAGGTTCATGTGGTTGCGCATGTAGCGTTCGGATGCCTTCTGCAGCGGCTGGTGGTCCCAAGGGTAATAGGCGCCGTTGCGGAGCGCCTCGTAGACCACCCAGCGCCGCGCCTGGCTTTCGCGCACGGCGGCGTCGAAGGCCTCCATGTCCCAATGGGCGGCACGCATGTCGCGGAAGGCCCTGAGCGTCGCCTGATCGACAGGCCCGCGCGGGTTTTCCGCTAGATTGGTGAGTTCCAGCGGATCGGCATCGAGGTCATAGAGCTGATCCGGATCAAGCGTGCAGTGAATATATTTCCACTTGCCTTCGCGGATCGCGACGAGCGGCGCATACGAAGCCTCGGCTGCATATTCCATCAGCACGGGTTCGGTGCGCTCCGCACCGTTCACCATCGGCAGCAGGCTGATGCCGTCGGTCCAGGGCTTCACCTCGTCCATGGAAATGCCGGCGAGATCGGCAAGGGTCGGCGTCACGTCGAGGTTCGAGGTCGGCGCCAGATGCAGGCCGGGTGTGACGCCCGGTCCGGCAATCATCAGCGGCACGCGCGCCGAGCCTTCGAAGAAGTTCATCTTGAACCACAGGCCGCGCTCCCCGAGCATGTCGCCATGGTCGGAGCAGAACAGGATGAGCGTGTCGTCGAGCATCCGCGTCCGCGTGAGCGTGTCAATCAGTTCGCCGACCTTCTCGTCGAGATAGGAGATGTTGGCGAAATAGGCTCGGCGCGAGCGGCGGATGTTCTCCTCGGCAATCTCGAAGTTTTCGTAGTCGCAGGAGAGCATGATGCGCCGCAAATGCGGGTCCTGCCGATCGGAGGAGAGTGCGCCGACCTCCGGCAGCAGATGCTCGCAGTTCTCGTAGAGATCCCAGAACTTGCGTCGTGCGACATAGGGATCGTGCGGGTGGGTGAAGGAAACCGTGAGGCACCAGGGGCGGCGGCCTTCGTCGTCGTTCTCGCGTGAGAGCTGGTAGAGCTTCTGGTTCGCCAGGAACGCCACCTCGTCGTCATATTCCATCTGGTTGGTGATCTCTGCTACGCCGGCGCAAGTGACCGAGCCGAGATTGTGGTACCACCAGTCGATGCGCTCGCCGGGCTTGCGGTAGTCCGGCGTCCAGCCGAAATCGGCTGGATAGATGTCCGTCGTCAGCCGCTCTTCGAAGCCATGCAACTGATCCGGCCCGACGAAATGCATCTTGCCGGAAAGCGCGGTGTAGTAGCCGGCCCGACGCAGATGGTGGGCATAGGTCGGGATCGACGACTGGTATTCGGCGGCATTATCGTAGACGCGGGTGCGGCTCGGCAATTGGCCGGCCATGAAGGACGCGCGGGCGGGAGCACACAACGGAGATGATGTGTAATTGTTGCGGAAGCGGGCCGAGCGTTTGGCCAGCGCCTTGAGGTTCGGCGCATGCAGAAAGTCGGCGGGGCCGTCCGGAAAGAGTTTTCCGTTCAGCTGATCCACCATGATGATCAGAATATTGGGTCTGGCGGTCACGATGCCCGTCCTTCGTAGAGCTGGTCGAGATGGGTGGTTACGTAGTCCTCCGTCAGCGCAATCGAAGCTTCGATGCTGATCGGAGCCGAGCGCAGACTTTGGCGGATATAGAGTCCGTCGATCATCGCAGCCGCGCCCTCGGCGATGCGTTCCGCGTCATCGACAGCACAAAGCGACTTGAGGCTCGCCAGAAGATTGGAGCGCAGACGCCGCGCGTAGATCACGAGGAGACGGCGAACGTCCTCCGAGCGCTGCGCCTCGGAATAGAAGGCGAGCCAGGCGGCGATGGTCTCGGGCGCGAACTGCTCGGCCCTGAAGCTCACGCGGATCAGCGCACTCAGCTTTTCGCGCGGCGTTGCCGCCGCCTGCAGCGCAGCGACAGCATCGTCGCGCAGCTGTGCCAAAAGGCTGCGGATCGTTGCGATCAACAATTGCTCCTTGCTGCCGAAATAGTGGTGCGCGAGCGCCGGCGAGACGCCGGCGGTTCTGGCAATGTCCGACATGGTGACCGAGAGCGTGCCCTGGTCGCCGATCACGCGCAGCGCCGCGTCCACCAGTGCCTTTCGCCGCACAGGCTCCATCCCGATTTTCGGCATCCGAAACCTCCTCGAATGCCTGCAGTTTATTTTTGATTGACTCATCAATCAATAAAAACTTTGTCGCTTTTTCTCTTTCTTTTTGCTGAGAAATCCGGCTCAATCGCGAGGCGGCGCTCATGCTCGCCGCTAAGACTGGAGGTTGAAATGGCCCACACGTTCGATCCCGCCGGCAGAGAGGCCGTTGCCGGAAAATGGGGATGGTTCGTCGCCCTCGGCGTGGTCCTGATCATGTGCGGCGGTATCGCTTTCGGCAATCTGTTCGCAGCGACGGTCGCTTCGGTCTATTACGTCGGCCTGATCATGCTCATCGGTGGGCTGCTCAACCTTGGCCACGCGTTTCAGGTCAAGACCTGGGAAAGCGTCGTTTATTGGGCGCTGAGCGGCGCCTGTTATGCGGCGGCCGGCCTCTTTGCCTTCATCAACCCGCTTCTTGCTTCCTCAGTCCTGACTTTCCTGATGGCGTTGGCGCTGATCGTGGCCGGCTGCTTCCGCATCTGGGTCGGCTTCAAGCTCCGGCCGCTGGCGGGCTGGGGCTGGATCGTCATCGGTGGGCTCGTCACCTTGGTTGCCGGCCTCATCATTGCTGCCGGATGGCCGGTCAACAGCCTGTGGATTCTGGGGCTGTTCCTGGCGATCGACCTCGTTATGCAGGGACTTGCGCTGATCGCTTTCGGCGTTCTCGCCAAGGGCTAGGATCCCATCACGTTCAATGCGCTGCAAGTTTGAGGCGAGGGCGCGACCGAATTGGCCGTTCTTGTGACGCAAGCTTCATCAAACTTTCACATTCGCGAAAGGTTTCGTTGACGCTTGCGCCTGATGCTGGCGCCGCCTTTGTCTGTGTATGTTCCCTGGAGCCCGGCATGTCCGTCGCCCCCGCCGAAATCCTCTCGCTTCGCCGCTTCGGCGACGACCAGATTGTCACGCTTGCCAAGCTTGTCATCGAGAACGCCTTTCAGCCGATCGTCGAGGCGACGACCGGCGCCGTGTTCGGTTATGAATCGCTTATGCGCGGGTTCCAGCGTCTGGGCTTTGCCTCGCCGCTCGAATTGCTGGACAAGGCGGAGGAGGTGGGCCAGCTTCTGGCACTCGAACATCTTATCAACAGTCGCGCCGTTGCCGCCTTCGCGACGGTTCCGGATTTTGCGACACGCACGCTTTTCCTGAATTTCGATTCGCGTCTGGTCGGTGGCGAGGGCGATATCGTCGAGCGCCTCGTCAATCACTTGAAGCGCGCCAACATTGCCCCGTCTTCGCTCTGCTTCGAGCTTTCGGAGCGCTTCGACAGTGGCAAGATGCCGGATTTCTCGGCGCTGGTCCGGCAATTGCGGCTGGCTGGTTTCAAGCTTGCGATCGACGATTTCGGCGCGGGCTTCAACGGCTTGAAATTGCTGTGCGACCAACCGGTCGACTACGTCAAGATCGATCGGCATTTCATTGGCGGCATCGAACGGGACCCGCGCAAGCGCCATCTCGTCCGCCATACGGTCAACATGGCTCATGTGCTCGGAACGCGGGTGATCGCGGAGGGTGTCGAGACGGAAGCCGAGTTCCTTGCCTGCCGCGATCTCGGATGCGACCTGGTTCAGGGCTATTTCATTGCCCGCCCCACCACGCATCTCGGCGAACTGCAGCCGGCTTACCCTCATCTTGAATCGAGCGGGGCGGCACGGCGCTCCTCCGCGACGCTCGATAGCATCCTGATCAGGAAACAGATCGAACAGCTTCCGGCGGTCCGGGAAAGCGATGAACTCGAATCCGTCTTCGATCTGTTCCGGCTCAATCCGCGCCAGGCTTTCTTTCCCGTGTTGAACGCCAACGGCGAGCCGCGCGGCATCCTGCACGAGTATCACGTCAAGGAAATGATCTATCATCCTTTCGGCCGTGATCTTCTGAAGAACCGCATCTATCAGCGCCGTATCTCGCATTTCGTCAGCCCGGCGCCGATTGCCGATCTCGATACGCCCGCCGACGAGATGCTGAAAATCTTCGCCGGCATGGACGGCAGCGACTGTGTGATCCTGACGGAAAACATGCGCTACGCCGGCATTCTTTCCGCTTCGTCGCTGCTGAAGATCATCAACGAGAAACAGTTGAAGACCGCGCAGGAGCAGAACCCGCTGACGGGTCTGCCGGGCAATCGCGCGATCCGAGACTATGTGCAGGATGCGATCCTCGACGGCGATGAGACGCGCTACTTCTGCTATTGCGACTTCGACGACTTCAAGCCGTTCAACGACACCTATGGCTTCCAGAAGGGCGATTTGGCGATCACGCTGTTTGCCGCCCTGCTCAGACGCCACTTCATCGGCGAGGAGAAGTTTCTGGGACATGTCGGCGGCGACGACTTCTTCGTCGGCGTCAGCGGCTGGACGGATGAGGAAATCCGTGCCGTTCTCATGCGTCTTGTCGACGATTTCCGCTCGGACGTCCGGCAGCTCTATTCCGATGAGCACCAGGCGGAAGGGCGGATCAGCGGATACGGCCGCGACGGCGCCAGCAAGAACTTCCCGCTGATGCGTTGTTCGATCGCCGTGCTCGTGCTGCCGCAGGGTTTCATTCTTTCGGACAGCCAGACGGTCAGCACGAGGATTGCCGAAATCAAGGCGCGCGCCAAGGCGAGCGAAAGCGGTCTCGTGCTCGAGCTGCTCCAAAGCGACTGACCGTCCCAGTCAGGAACCGACTTTCTGGAACCGTGAGCAAGCGATAGGTATAGTCGCAACGACGCTTGCGAGGATGCCGCCATGACCCTTCCGACCGAAATGACCTATGTGGACCTGCCGGGCCCGGGTGGGCCCGAGAACATGGTTTTGGCACGCGGGCCGCTACCTGAGGTCAAACCCGACGATATCTTGGTCCGTGTCGAGGCCGCGGGCATCAACCGCCCGGACGTGCTGCAACGCAAGGGCGACTATCCGCCGCCGCCCGGCGCGAGCCCGATCCTCGGCCTTGAAGTGGCCGGCGAGGTCGTGGCCGTGGGCGAGGGCGCGACCGGCTTCTCGATCGGGGACAAGGTCTGCGCGCTCGCCAATGGCGGCGGCTATGCGGAATATTGCGCGGTGCCGGCAACGCAGGCGCTCGCCTGGCCAAAGGGCTATGACGCGACAAGGGCGGCGGCCCTGCCGGAAACTTTCTTCACGGTCTGGGCCAATGTCTTCGATATGGCCCGGCTCAAAGCGGGTGAAACGATCCTGGTTCATGGCGGATCGAGCGGTATCGGCACCACTGCGATCCAGCTCGCCAGAGCCTTTGGCGCCGAGGTTCTGGCGACCGCCGGCAGCGCGGAGAAGTGCAAGGCCTGCGAGGCGCTCGGGGCGAAACGGGCGATCAACTATCGCGAGGAAGACTTCAAGGCGATTGCGCTTGAAGAGACCGGCGGGCGAGGGGTGGATGTCATCCTCGACATGGTCGGCGGGCGTTACTTCGACCGCAATATCGGCTCGCTCGCCAAGGACGGCCGTCTGTCGATCATCGCCTTCCTGGGCGGGGCGCGCGTGGAAAGCGCCAATATCGGGCCGATCCTGACGAAACGTCTGCATGTGATGGGGTCCGCGCTTCGGCCACGCACTTCTGCGGAAAAACAGGCGATCCGCGACGGGCTCGCGGCAAAGGTCTGGCCATTGCTGGAGCGAGGCGCTGTGGCGCCGGTCATCCATCAGGTTCTACCCTTAGAAAGGGTCGCCGATGGCCATCGTCTGATGGAAGAAGGCGATCACATCGGCAAGATCGTGATGACGGTGGGCGGGTCCTAAGAGTGCGTGCCTTCGACGATGGTCGGTATTGCATTCGGGCGGGAATGACCTACGTTTGATGCAACGTCAACGAACAGAAAGGAAGGTGATCCAATGTCTAGTGAGATTTCGGTCCTCGTGACAGGCATGGGAGAGGTGAAGGAGTCGAGGCAGCCCTCGGCTTGATACCTAACCTTCCTTGGGCTGGAAAAGCCCGGGCCGTCACAGGCCAAATGCTCATGGAAGGGTCGCTGACGCGGCCCTTTTCCTTTTTGCGGTATGTCCTCACGAGGCGCTGGAACCCGGAATCAGATCCCGAAACGGCCGAGCGCGGGTATCTTGATGCCGGGCCGTGAAATGTCGAACCCGGCCACCAATCCCATGAAATGCAGTTCCAGGCCGCTTCGCCAGCCGGCCGAGATTCCGGCCAGTCCGTAGAGCGTTGCGTGCAGGTCGCGGCCATCGGCGTCGATCTGGAAAAGCCTACCCTCAGGCAGGTAGTCGCGGCCGACGGCGTTCGGCGGCAGCACGGCGTCAAGCTCGGGCACCGAGCGAAGCACGTGCGCGACGAAGGTGTTCGAATTCGGTCCCGGCCAGAGCCGGTAAGCGCCGGGCGAGGAATAGGGGTAATCGGCAATCGCTCTCTCGACCCTCGGGATCAGGCGCTGCGCCTCCTCTCCCTTGATCATCACGACGATGCGCGGTTCGTTCGAATACCAGCGACCATCGGCCTGGTAGGCGTTCTTGCGGATGGGTTTACCCCAGCCGACCTTTTCATATCGGGTGTAGGCCAGCGCTCCTCCGTCCTTGGTGACGATCCACGCGTGGCTGGCGACAGCCCCCTTCATGCCGCCGGTCGTTGCCGAGAGGATATAGACTGCCGCCTCGGGACTTTCGGCCGCTTTGGGGAGAAGGGCGGCGGACGACCAGTCCGCGTCCCGCCAGCTCTGCGGCCTCTCCTTCATGTACCACCAGCCGGCCGAGGCAAGCGCCGGAAGCAGGTAGATGAGCATAAAGGCGACAAACAGCCTGCGGATGAATTTCATCGCACACCCCGGTTCCCAGCGGTCGGATTCCTGATAAATGCAGAGGCGAAAGAGGAAATTTGAGGGCAAGCATGTCTAATCCCGTCCTGGTCGAAGTAACCCGCGGAAATCTTGTCGAAAGCCGCCATCGCGGCACGGTCATCGCTGTCGACGGCGACGGCAACGCCGTGTTTTCATTGGGCGATACGGATGCTGCCATTTTCCCGCGTTCGGCCTGCAAGGCCATGCAGGCGCTGCCACTGGTTGAAAGCGGGGCGGCGGATGCCTACGGGTTCGGCGCCAAGGCGCTGGCGCTCGCCTGTGCCTCGCATTCCGGCGAACCAGAGCATGTTGCGCTTGCGGCCGAAATGCTGGCGGCGGCTGGCCGTGATGTCGAAGCGCTCGAATGCGGTGCGCACTGGTCCTCCGACCAGAAGACTTTGATCGGCCAGGCGCGTTCGATCGAGGCGCCGAGCGCCTTGCACAACAATTGTTCCGGCAAGCATGCGGGCTTCGTCTGCGCCTGCTGTCATTCGGGCACGGAGGTTCGCGGCTATGTCGGCTACGACCATCCAATCCAGCAGGAAATCCGCGGCGTCATGGAAAGCCTGACGGGCGCCATCCTTGCGCACGACAATTGCGGGGTCGACGGCTGCTCGATCCCGACCTATGCCGTGCCCTTGAAGGGGCTTGCCCATGGCTTCGCCAAAATGGCAACCGGGACAGGGCTTGCGGCCGAGCGGGCGCGCGCCTCCAAGCGGCTGATCGAGGCCTGCATGGCCGAGCCCTTCTACGTCGCGGGCACCAAGCGGGCCTGCACGCGGATGATGAAGACCGCGCCGGGCCGCATCTTCGCCAAGACCGGCGCCGAAGGCGTCTTCTGCGCGGCGATCCCCGAGAAGGGAATCGCCATTGCGCTTAAATGCGAGGACGGCACGACCCGCGCCGCCGAGGCGATGGTGACCGCGACGCTTGCCCGGTTCTTCGCCGATGAGCCTGAGATCCGCACGGCGCTGATGGCGCAGGCCAACCATTCGATGCGCAACTGGAACGGCATCCATGTGGGCGATGTGCGCGTGACGGAGGCGTTTTCCGCCTAGGCAACGATCAAAGCTGTGCTGCCGCGATAGGGCGACAGGGCCTCGTCCGACATGTCCGGGGGCACGACGAGGCCGGTAACCTCGTTGACGCTCATGATGCGGTGAGGGGAGGCTGCGCCGAGTTTCTCCGGCGTCGCAAGTACGTAGATGTCCGCCGCTTGGCCGGCGATCGCCCGCTTGATCGCCGCCTCCTCGTAGTCTCCGGTCGAAAGCCCCTGCGCCGGATGAATGGCGGTGACGCCGAGGAAGAAGGTGTCCACGCGGATATGTTCGATCGCGGCGACAGCCGCCGCACCGGTTGCCACCATGGAGTGTTTGTAGAGCCTGCCGCCGATCAGGATCACCTCGGCGTCGTGTTTTTCAAATTCGACGGCGATGGTCGGGCTGTGCGTGACGATGGTGGCCCGCAAGTCGGGCGGCAAGGCACGAGCGATTTCGGCATTGGTCGTGCCACCATCGAGAAAGACCGTTTGTCCGGGCTTGACGAGGTGCGCTGCTCGTCGTCCGAGCCGGCGCTTGACGTCGCTGTCGATCGCCTGGCGGGCGGCGAAATCCGGGAGCGGCGGCATCAGAGGCAGGGCTCCCCCATGAACGCGCTTTAACAGGCCCTCGGTCGCCATTTCCCTGAGATCACGGCGGATGGTGTCCTCCGAAAGCCCTAGTTCGTCCGCAAGCGCCTTGGCGACGATTTGCCCCTCGCGCGCAAGCCTTGCCGAGATCATCGCCCGTCTCTGTGTCGTCAGCATCGATTCCTCCTTGACTATTCACGATCTTGCACGAATTATGGTCGAAGTACATAAATATCGTGAAAATTCGTGTAATATCGTGGAGGAAGGCATGCTGATCCTGATTGCAGGTCCTTATCGCTCGGGTACGGGTGACGACCCAGCGAAAATGGCGGAAAACTTGAGGCGTCTGGAGGAGCCGTCCTATGCGCTCTTCAAGGCCGGGCACGTGCCGATGATCGGGGAATGGGTCGCCTTGCCCGTGTGGCATGCGGCCGGCGGAGCCAGAGTGGGTGACGACCTTTATGAGGAGATCTTCCATCCCGTTGCGGGGCGGTTGCTTGCGCTCTGCGATGCAGTCCTGCGATTGCCGGGCGAATCCAAGGGCGCGGACAACGATGTGCGTATCGCCCGCGAGCGCGGCATTCCGGTCTATTATCGGCTCGAAGACGTGCCGGGCTGCGCGGGAATGGTAGCCGCGTGACATGGACAGGCGTGGCAGATTGCGGGAAGCGGCGGCGTTCGGGGCCTTGTCAACAGCAGCTATTTCATTATTTCTGCTGGCGAACTTGCGGTACCGCGCCGCAATACCGTCATGGGAGGCAGCACGATGCTGAAACTATTTTATGCGCCAGGAACCTGTTCGTTCGCCTCGCACATCGCGCTCGAGGAGGCTGGAGCGACCTACGAAGCCCGTCGCGTCGATTTCGCGAAGGCCGAACAGACCACGCCCGAATATCTCGCCATCAATCCGAAGGGGCGGGTGCCTGCGCTCGTGACAGACCGCGGGATCCTAACCGAAACGCCGGCTATTCTCGCCTATGTCGCCCAGAGCTTTCCCGAGAAGCGGCTTGCGCCTCTCGACGACCCATTCGAGTTTGCGCGGCTGCAGTCGTTCCTGAGCTATCTCTGCTCGACGGTGCACGTCGCCCATGCCCATAATCGGCGAGGTCCGAGATGGGCGGACGATCCGGCAGCACATGAGGCAATGAAGGCCAAGGTGCCGCAGAACATGGGCGATTGCTTCGCGCTGATCGAAAGCAGGATGTTTGCCGGTCCCTTCGTCATGGGCGAGAACTATTCGATCGCCGATCCCTACCTCTTCACGATCGCCAACTGGCTGGAGGGTGATGGTGTCGATCCGGGGCGCTTCCCAAAAGTTCTCGACCACCGCAACCGCATGGTCGCACGGCCGGCCGTTGCCAAGGTCCTTGCCGCGGTACAGGCCTAGAGCAAGGAAGTAGGTAACGGTTTTCTGTCCGGCATTGCGTAATTTCAAAGAGTTAGATCACTTCGACACCGTGGCGCCGAAGCGGCTTGCAAGACGCCTCGGCGCCTTTTCGCGCCAGGCCGCGATCAACCTTTGCGTCAGTGTATCATCGTCGATTGCCGCGAGACGGACCAACATTGCGGGCCAGCCCTTGTAGTGGTCGGTCTCGAAGAACAGCGGCGGATCGAGTTCCATCAGCATCTCCTTCTCCTCGAGCGCGCACATGACCACAAGCGTTTGCGCGTCCTTCATCCGCACAAAGCTCTTGCCTTTGACGAGCAGGGCCGGTGTCCCATAGGACGTGCCGACGGTCGTTTCCGGCAGTCCCGCCGTCTCCGCCAGCCGCTGCACGCGCTCGAAGGAGCGTTCGAGATCATCGTTCATGTCTCACCCTCGCCTGTGCATCGCGCATCATCGGGCATCCGACAGCGCCGCGCGTCTTCTCAGCCGCGCAGAGGACGCTGTAGCACTTTGAATTACTGCATGTTTTTATCCTTAGTCGGCTACGGTCTAAGGAAACATGCAGCAGCGCGAACAAAGGTACCGCCAGGTCAGGCACATTCGCAATGTTCGCCGACGGCGCGCGGCCATGGCCAGCCGGGAAACGGCAGATCGGCAAGTTCGCGTTCGTCCATGCGGGCGAGGTCCGGATGTTGCAGCGGATCGCGTTGCCAGTTGAGTAGGGTCTCGGTTCGATTGCCTGAGGCCGATGCGGCGCGGTTGAACATCGATAGCATCTTCAGCATGACGGATCATCCTTTCGATGCTCCTGAGCATCTGCCCGTTGCAGCAAGATTTCAATTGAGATTGCCGGCGCCGCGGTTTAGAAAAACTATATGAGAGAGCTGAACGCCATCCATCTCAACGGCCTGCGTGCGGTCGAAGCAGCCGGCCGCCTGGGCTCGCTGGCGAGTGCGGCGGAAGAACTCGGCGTCACGGCCGGCGCCGTCAGCCAGCAGATTACCAAGACGGAAGCGCAACTCGGCCGCACGCTGTTCGAGCGCACCGCCCGCGGGCTCGTCGCCACGGATTTCGGACGCCTGTTCCTCGCGCGTCTTTCAAACGCCTTCGCCGAACTTGCCGACGCAGTGGCATCGGCGCGCCGCCGGGATGAATCGGTGCTGACGATCTCAGTGGCCCCGGTCTTTGCGGCCCGGTGGCTGGTTTACCGATTGAACCGTTTTGCCGAGCGGCATCCGGATATCCGGTTGAGGATCGATGCGACGACGACCCTCGTGAACCTGGACACCTCCGACGTGGATGTTGGCATCCGCGTCGGCAGCGGTGACTGGCCGGGTGTGCATGCCGAGCTGCTGCTGGAGCAGGAGATCTTCCCGGTCTGTTCGCCGAGTATGGCTACAGACCTGCACATTCCTGCAGATATTCTAAAGTTGCCGGCGGTGATCGACGGTCACTCGATGTTCACTTGGGAAGCATGGTTCAAGGAGGCTGGCCTGTCGGGCTCCGAGATGACAGTGCGCCACACGTTCAACGAGGCCTCGCTCGCACTCGATGCGACGATTGCGGGCCAGGGGGTCATGCTCGCCTGGCAGACGCTTGCCGGTTATGCCGTGACCGAAGGCAGCCTCGTCGCTCCGTTTGGTATCCGCGCAAAGACTGGCTTCGGCCATTATTTCGTGCGTTCGCGATCCCGGCGCGAGAGCAAGGCCGCCGTGGCCTTCAAACGCTGGGTGCGCGATGAGGTCGAAGAGGGAATGCGGCTGCTCAACGCCAAGGTTGCCAGCTATCTCGGCAATTGAGCCTAAAGATAAGACGCGCGGCGCTGTAGCGCTCGGTAATCCTAGTCCGGCTCCTTCAGTCGCTCTTCCATCATGGCAATGAAGCAAGGCCGCGATTGGCAGCGCGCAAGCCACGCCTTGATGCGCGGATGCCTGTCGAACAGCGCCGTCTGGCTCATCGTGTAGCGGAAAACCTCGGCAAGGTTGAGATCGGCGACGGTGAAGCGATTGCCGACCACGTAGTCGCAGCTCTCAAGATGCGCCTCGAGAACCGCGAAGGCTTTCGCGAGTGATTGGGTGCAAGCAGCAATGCGCGCTTGACCCTCGGGCGTGTCCTCGATGCCGTCGTCAAAGGCGAGAACGATCTTGACCGCATTCGGCTCCACCTCAGTCGCCGCCCACATCGTCCAGTTGCCCATCTGTCCGTCCTCGCGCAGATCGGCCGGCGCGAGGGGACCGCCATATTTGCGGGCGAGATAGAGATTGTTGGCGAGTGACTCTGTCAGGACCAGGCCGTCGTCCTCGATGGCCGGGATGAGACCCATCGGATTGATCGCGAGAAAGTTCGGCGACCGGGTGTTGAGCGGCGCATCGGCGGCCAGCGGATCGGCGACGCGGCGCGCCTGGATAACCGGCACGGATGTGAAAGGAACGCCAAGTTCGCGCGCCATCCAATAGTTACGCGATGCGCGCGAACGATAAACCCCATAGACTGTCAGCATGCTGGCTTCCTCCCGACCGGTGTGATGCGCAATCAATAGGTGATTGCCGAGGCCGGCAGAAGCGCCCTTGGTTGATGTTGCCCATGAAATCTCTTGATGAAACGCAGCCGCTGCGCTCGTTCAGGTGTGCCTGTTTCGGCTATCGCGACCAACATGCAACCTTTAGACGTTTTTTCCGATAACATTTAGAGAAGCATAACCTCTGTTGGCTAGACCAGAGCCCGGTATTATCCGCAATATGTCGGCGTTGCTCTTCCGGAGGCTTTGCTTGGCAAGGAAAACGTCCCGCAATACCCGCTACGCCGCCCTCAATGCCGCAGACAACGTGGAGACACGCCGGCTCATCGATGCCGGCAATCGTCTGGCGGAGGAGGTGGCGCGCATTTTTCCTTCCGAGCCCGACATCGCCGACCGCCACTATTGGCTGGAGACGATGATCAATCACGTCCCGGATTATATCTATGCGAAGGACACGAAAGGCCGTTTTCTCATCGCCAATGAGGTGACCGTCGCGGACAACGGGCTCGAAAGCCTTCAGGATCTTGTCGGCAAGACGGATTTCGACCTGCACCCGGCGAAGGCCGCGCAGGCCATCGCCGACGTGGAACAGCGCGTGATCGAGACCGGCGAACCGATCTTCGGGATAGAAGAGCGGGCCATTGTCACCAAGGGGCGCGATCGCTGGCTGATGACGTCCAAGGTGCCGCTGCGCAACAAGAGCGGCCAGATCGTCGGCGTCGTCGGTGTTTCGCGCGATATCAGCGATCGAAAAGCGGCCGAACGCTTACTCGAGGGGCAGGCGCGGCTGCTGGAGATGATCGCAAAGAGCGAGCCGCTCGATCAGTTCTTCACTGACCTCATCTTGCTGATCGAATTGCTGCTGCCCGGCGTTAAAGGTTCCATCCTGCTTCTCTCCGACGACGGGCGGCATCTTCTGCACGGCGCTGCTCCAAGCCTGGACGAGGTGTTTTGTGCCACGATCCACGGAGTCGAGATTGGTCCAAGAACCGGTTCGTGTGGGACAGCAGCCTGGCGTGGCGAGCAGGTGATCGTTGCGGACGTGTTTGCCGACCCGCTGTGGGAAGGCTACACCGAGGTTGTGAGGCCCTATGGCTTCCGTTCCTGCTGGTCGACGCCGATCCACTCGCACGACCGCAAGGTGCTCGGAACTTTCGCGCTCTATTCGCGGGAGGCCGGGGTTCCGAGCGAGCAGCAGAAGGAACTGATCGCCATGGCGACGTATCTCGCCGGGATCGCGATCGAACGCAAGCGAGCCGAAGACAGGATAAGCTTCATGGCGCATCACGATGCGCTGACAGGCCTTCCCAACCGCGTTCTGTTTGAGGAACAAGTGGCTGGCGTGCTCGAGGCGATTCGCGGACGCGATCAGTGGGCCGTGCTCGCCTTTCTGGACCTCGACAATTTCAAGCTCATCAATGACAGTCTCGGGCATACGGCGGGCGACGAATTGCTGAAGGCTGTTTCCGAGCGCATGCGCGCGGCAGTGCGCAAGTCCGATATGGTCGTACGGGTCGGCGGCGACGAGTTCATACTTCTCCTGAATGGCCTGCCGACGGAGCGCGACGTCGTCCTGTCGCGCCTTGAGGATATCCGCGCGGCCATTGCCGCGCCGCTGCAACTTAACGGCCGCAGCCTGCAGGTGACTTGCAGTATGGGCGTCGCCTGCTTTCCCCACCAGGGCCAGACGGTCAGCGAATTGCTTGCGAATGCCGATGCGGCCATGTACCGCGCCAAGGCGCTCGGGCGCAACAACCTGCAGGTCTTCACCGAAGAAATGGCGGCCAAGGCGCACGAGAAGCTCTTGCGGCAGGAGGAACTGCGCGAGGCGATCGCCCGCGACGAATTTTTCCTGCATTTCCAGCCGCAGATGAATCTTGCAAGCGGCCGTATCTTCGCCGCAGAGGCATTGCTGCGCTGGCAGCACCCGGTGCATGGCGTGGTCTCGCCCGGTGCCTTCATCCCGCTGGCGGAGGAAACCGGCCTGATCGTGCCGATTGGCGATTGGGTCCTGAAAACCGCATGCCGTCAGTGCAAGGCCTGGCAGGAAGCTGGGCTGCCGCCGCTGATTATCAGCGTTAATGTTTCCGCCCGACAGTTCCTCGAACGCAACTGGGCGAGCCGCGTGGCGGCTGTGCTCGCGGAAACCGGCCTGGAGGCGCGTTATCTCGAACTCGAACTGACCGAAAGCCTGATCATGCAGGACGTGCCCGGCGCGATCGCGACGATGCATGAGTTGGAGGCGATCGGTGTGCACCTCGCGATCGACGACTTCGGGACGGGTTATTCGAGCCTCAGCGCGCTTAAACGGTTCCCCGTGCAACGGCTGAAGATCGACCGCTCCTTCGTCGAGGACATTCCCTTGGACGCCGACGACAAGGCCATCACTTCGGCGATCATTTCGCTCGCGCAGAATCTTGGTCTGCGGGTCATCGCCGAAGGCGTGGAAACGGAAGCGCAGGTCGATTTCCTGCGGCAAAGCGGTTGCGATGAGATCCAGGGCTATTTCTTCAGCCCGCCGCTTGCCGCCCGGGCTTTCGAAGCGCTGCTTGGCCAGCCCAGCCTCCACGCGGACGCTATCTGAGTGGCGGTGCCGTGGCTTGCAGAGTGCGATGCCGCGATTGTGATTGGAGTTTTGCTGACATAAGTTTCGTTCCAGCCGTAGATGCAATGCCTGCCACCGGAGAGGGTGAGGAAAAGCACAAGAGCCGTTCTGTTCGCATCCCGACCTGAGAATCGATCACGATGATTTTGGATTGATTTAATCCGCGATCGTCATGATCTTCCTGACCAGAGCGAGGAGGCGCGAATCGCCGATACCGGTCGCGCCATTGCCTTCCGCCTGCTGCACTCAAACCCGTTAGAGTTCGATGCCCAATTTTTCCCGCCGCCAGTTTCTCCGTACATCCGGACTCGTAGCCATCTCCGCTGGACTTGCGAGCTGCACGTCGTCGATGAATACGGACCGCTTCCGTCAGCAAACCATGCCGGTTTACCGCAATCCGGCGCTGGAGGGACGCTGGATCGATCCGCGTACCGGCGCCTTGCTGGAAGGCCCGGTCGAGGAGGCGGCAATGCCGACCGGCCTGCCACCGCAGGATCCTTATTACTCGCAAATTTATGCCGGAGTGGACGATGGCGGTTATCTGGTCCCGGCCGTGCCTTACCAGCAGATCGACGCTCGATTTTACCGCCAGGAAGTCGACGACCCGTTCGGCGAGCAGCCGGGCACGATCGTGGTCGACACTGCCGATCGCTTTCTCTATCTGGTCCAGCCGGGCGGAAGGGCCATGCGTTACGGCGTCGGCCTCGGTCGTGAGGGTTTCGCCTGGTCGGGACGCGGTGTCATTCAGTGGAAGCAGAAGTGGCCGCGCTGGACGCCGCCGGGTACGATGATTGACCGCCAGCCGGAGCTCGCGCGTTATTCGGAAAGCGCAGGCGGCATGCCGCCCGGCTTGAACAATCCGCTCGGCTCACGCGCGCTCTATATCTTCCAGAACGGCCAGGACACCTTATATCGCGTACACGGAACGCCCGAGTGGCAATCGATCGGCAAGGCCGTTTCCTCCGGCTGCGTGCGCATGCTCAACCAGGATGTCATGGATCTCTACGACCGCGTCCGCGGCAAGGCGCCGATCCTCGTGATCTAGAGCAATTCCAGGAAAAGTGTGTAACGGTTTTCCGTCCGGAATTATGTTATTTCAAAGAGTTAGATCATTTCACTGCTTCAATGAAACAATGAAATGATCTAGCCAACTGAGGCGTGCTCCGGTCTGAAACGACCGCCGTTGACGAATCCGGTCAGCTTTCTCGCTGACTGTTGGTCATTCGTTGGGTTAGGCGCTGCAGCGCCTCGCGTAACTCACGGACTTCTTCCAGCGTGCATCCGGTCGCCTTGCTGATGTCGGCAAGGATGCCGAAGGCTTCGGGTTTCAGGTTCCTACCCTTTTCCGTGAGGCTGACGATCACCTGCCGCTCGTCGTCGCGATCGCGGAGCCGGGTGACGTAGCCGGCGGCTTCCAGCCGCTTCAGCAAGGGGGAAAGGGTGCCGGAATCGAGGCCCATGTCCTCGCCGATCCGCTTCACCGTCATCTTGTCCTGTTGCCAGAGCGCAAGCAGCACGAGATATTGTGGATAGGTGAGGCCAAAGCGATCAAGCAGCGGCTTATAGGTGCGGTTGAACGCGTGCCCAGCCGAATAAACCGCAAAGCACAATTGCTGGCCCAGCGTCAGCGCTTCATCGGATATTGCCTCAAATTTTGCCGGCTTGGTCGTCATGATCGGCATTGTCGCAAATTCACGGCCGTAATGCAATTTGCAAAATTAATTTGCGTGCAATTTAATGTTGCGATATAGAATGCGTATCGACAACGATCATCGAAGGAGACTGCCATGCCTATCCTCTATCGCACCACCGCCTCCGCGACTGGCGGCCGCGCCGGCCAGGCCAAGAGCGCCGATGGCGTCCTCGATATTAGCCTTACCGTTCCGAAGGAGCTTGGTGGCGACGGCGCCCGCGGCACCAACCCGGAGCAGCTCTTTGCTGCCGGCTATTCCGCCTGCTTCCTCGGCGCGTTGAAGTTCGTTGCTGGCAAGGAAAAGGTAAAACTTCCGGAAGACACGAAAGTGACAGGCACGGTCGGGATCGGCCCGCGCGACGACGGTACGGGCTTCTACATCGATGCGGCGCTTGAAATCACTTCGCCCGGCGTGGACAAGGCCCTCCTCGAGGACCTGGTCCAGAAGGCGCATGTCGTATGCCCCTACAGCCACGCGACCAGAGGCAATGTCGACGTGAAGCTGACGGTGGCCTAGGCAAGCGCGATTGTCTAGAGCGCCGTGCGTTCAAATGAACGCACGGCGCTCTAATGTACGGAAGCCCGGGGCGTTCACCCGGGCTTCGAATACTGACGGCACGTCTGTGCAAGCGATGCGGACGAACGGAGACCTCGCCGGCCTGTTCAGGCTTTCTTGAGGAACTCGGTGCGCAGCACCAGCCCCTTGATCTTTTCGACCCGGCATTCGACCTCGTCGGGATCGTCGGTCAGGCGAATGCCCTTCACCAGCGTGCCGCGTTTCAGCGTGGTGGAGGTTCCTTTCACCTTCAGATCCTTGATCAGCGTGACGCTGTCGCCGTCCTTGAGGACGGCGCCGTTCGAATCCTTGACTTCCATGGTCAATCCTTTCTGGGTCGCAAGAACGCAATCTCGTGCAACGCGCAGCATGCACGCGGGCCACTCGTCTCATTCGCTGCCTGCTATCGCTTCAGGCTGCCGAGGATGCCGCGCACCAGGGCGCGGCCGACCTGCGTTGCGACAGTACGGGCAACGGATTTCATCGCCGCCTCGACGATGGTTTCGCGCTGATAGCCGGAGGAGCGCGGCCGCGCCTGCCTACCGGAGGGTGCCGCCGGTTCATCGTCGCCGAAGCCGGGCAGGGTCCAGCGGCTGCCTCCGGAGGTCTCTTCCGCCGGCTGCTCTTGCGCTTGCCGTGCGGCTTCGGCCTGCTCGGCAGCCTTCGCGGCGCGCTTGGCAAGCAGCTCGTAAGCCGATTCCCGATCGAAATCCTCGTCATAGAGCCCGCGCACGGGACTGACATCGATGACCTTTTGCCGTTCGGCCTCGGTGAGCGGACCAAGACGCGATGCCGGCGGGCGGATCAGGGTCCTCTCGACCATGGACGGCGAGCCCTTGCCTTCGAGCGTCGAAACGAGCGCTTCACCGGTGCCGAGATTGGTGATCACCTCGGCGCAGTTGAAGTCCGGGTTGGGGCGGAAGGTGTCGGCCGCGGTCTTCACCGCCTTCTGTTCGCGCGGCGAATAGGCGCGCAACGCGTGCTGCACGCGATTGCCGAGCTGCGCCAGCACCGTTTCCGGTACGTCGAGCGGATTCTGGGTAACGAAGTAGACGCCGACACCTTTGGAACGGATCAGGCGCACCACCTGTTCGACGCGCTCGACGAGCACTTTCGGCGCGTCATTGAAGAGCAGATGCGCTTCGTCGAAAAAGAACACCAGCTTCGGCTTGTCCGGATCGCCGACTTCCGGCAGCTCCTCGAAAAGTTCGGAAAGGAGCCAAAGCAGGAAGGTCGCGTAAAGCCGCGGATTCATCATCAGCTTGTCGGCGGCAAGCACCGAGATCGCCCCGCGCCCGTCATTGGTCGTGCGCATGATGTCGGTGATCTTCAGGGCCGGCTCGCCGAAGAAGTGCTCCGCACCCTGTTGCTCGAGGATGAGCAACTCGCGCTGGATCGAACCGACGGAGGACTTGGAAATGAAGCCGAACTGATTGGAAAGCTCGCTTGCATTGTCGCCCATGTAGTTGAGCAGCGCCTGGAGATCCTTGAGGTCCAGGAGCGGCAGGCCTCCTTCGTCGGCGATCTTGAAGGCAATGTTCAGTACACCTTCCTGTGCGTCGGTGGCATTCATCAGCCGTGACAGGAGCAGCGGTCCCATCTCGGACATGGTCGTGCGGACCCTATGGCCTTTCTCGCCGTAAAGGTCCCAGAAGATCACCGGAAATTCCTGGAAGTCGTAGGGCGTAAGGCCAATTTGCTCGGCACGCTTGAGGAGGAAATCCTTCGGTTCGCCGATCGCGCCGATGCCGGAAAGATCGCCTTTCACGTCGGCGCAGAAGACCGGAACGCCAGCATTGGAGAATCCTTCCGCAAGGATCTGCAGGGTCACGGTCTTGCCGGTGCCGGTTGCGCCGGTGATCAGTCCGTGGCGGTTACCGAATTTCAGCTCCAGATATTCGCCCTTGTTGATCGAATCGTCCGGCTTGCGGCTGGTTCCGATATAGAGCTTGCCTTCTTGCAGCATGTGGGCTTGATCTCCGTTCTGCCAATGAAAGCGGGCGTTTCGTTGCACAGCGCTGTCACCGGACTATCGTGCGTTTCTGTTATAGGCGGTGCAGTTAGGCGCGGCAACTGTTGCTCGTCGAGTGCGTTGCCAAGGGCGACGGTCCGTGAAACGATGCGCTTCTCGGCGATGGCCGCGATCGCATTTCGTTGCCGCTTGTTATTTCGGAGGCGATCATTTACGTCAACGTCAACGTCAAAATTCAACCGAGGAGATTTCCATGAGTGAGCTGGTCACCCGCGTGGCGGAAAATGTCGGCATCGAACCTGCAACGGCCGAGAAAGCGGTCGGCATGATTCTCGGCTTTCTGCAGCGCGAGGCGGCGGAGGGTCCGGTTGCCAGGATGATCGAAGCCATTCCGGGCGCCCCCGAATTGGTCGCCCAGTACAATGGCGAGGGCAGCAACGGTGGCGGTCTGCTCGGCGGCTTGATGTCGGCGATCGGTGGCGGCGGCGTGATGGCGCTCGGCCAGCAGCTGATGAGCCAGGGCCTCGGCATGGGCGAGATCACCTCGCTTGCCAAGGAAACGATCGCCTTCGCCAAGGAAAAGGCAGGCGACGAGATCGTCGATGAAGTCGTCGCCTCCGTCCCCGGCCTCAGCCAGTTCGTCTGATCGGTTCCGTCTGCACAAAAAACACCCGCCGGAATGATCCGGCGGGTGTTTTTTTTGCCTCATCGCCTGCGTCGCGATGTCGGTCACTCAAGCCGCCTGATCCCATTTCGGCGCCAGACCCGCGGGGCTGACGATCCGGCCGTCCCGGCGCGCAAGCTTGCGGATCGCCGCCATTTCCTCAGGCGTCAGTGCAAAGTCGAAGATCGCGAAATTCTCCTTGAGCCGGGCCTCAGTCGCTGTCTTCGACAACGTGATCACGTCCTTCTGCTGCACAAGCCAGCGCAAAGCCACCTGCGCCGCCGTCTTGCCGTGGCGCGCCGCGATATCGTTGAGCAGGGGGTCGGAGGGTACCTTGCCATTGGCCATGGCATAATAGGCAGTAAGTGACATGCCCAGCGCACGCGCGGCCTGCAGAACCTTCGTCTGGTCGAGATAGGGGTGATATTCGACCTGGTTGGTCGCGATCGGCGCATCGCTCAGCAGAACGGCTTCCTCCATCTGCGCGATGTTGAAATTGCTAACGCCGATATGGCGTACCTTGCCGGCCTTGTGCACTTCGTTGAGCGCACCGATGCGCTCGGCCATCGGCACGTCGCTGCCCGGCCAGTGGAGGAGGAGCAGATCCACGTAGTCCGTCTTCAGCTTTTTCAGGCTCTCGTCGACGGAGGCGAGGAAGGCGTCGTGGCGATAATTATCGACCCAGACCTTGGTGGTCAGAAAAATATCCGCGCGTCGAACGTCGGACTTGTGGATCACTTCGCCGACTTCCGCCTCGTTGCCGTAGATCTGCGCCGTGTCGACATGGTGGAAGCCGAGTTTGAGCGCTTCGGGCAGGACGCGAAGCACATCGGCGCCGGGCATGCGGAAGGTACCGAAGCCGAGGGCGGGGATATTGGCGCCGTTGGAATTGACTGCGTGCATGGAAAGCTCCTTGGTTGGGAGAGGCTCGACAGGTGCCGGGCGAATTCGACATTCTATACTTGTTGCGGCAGGACGAAGGTTCAAGCGGGCTGTTCGACGAGAACCGTGCGCCGGTCGAGCGCACCGCTCCACAACGTCAGAACCAGGGCGACGGCCACCAGCATCGCGCCGACCAAGGGCGTCGAACCGAGGCCCAGTGGCGAGGAGACCACAAGGCCGCCGAGCCAGGCGCCGACCGCAATGCCGAGATTGAAGGCGGCGATGTTGAGGGCCGAGGCGACGTCGACGGCGCCGGGGCGGTATTGCTTGGCAAGCTGGACGACATAGAGCTGCAGGCCTGGCACGTTGGCGAAGGAGAGGAAGCCGAGTGCTGCCAGCGTCACCAGCGTCAGGACCGGAGAAGGGGCCGTGAAAGTGAAGAGCACGAGCACGGCTGCCTGGGCGAGAAAGAGACCGACCAGCGCCTTTACCGGATCGCGGTTGGCAATCTTTCCGCCGGCGATGTTGCCGATCGCGATGGCGATGCCATAGAGAACCAGGATGAGGCCGACGCTGCCTTCCGAGAAACCGCTGATTTCCTGCAGGATCGGTGCGAGGAACGTGAAGGCGACGAAGGTGCCGCCATAGCCGAGCGCCGTCGTGGCAAAGACGATCAGCAGACGGCCGGATCCAAGCACGCGAACCTGATCGACGAGACGCGCCGCGGCCGCCTTGCTCAGCGTATTCGGGAGCAGGGCTGCGATGCCGATGAAGGCGATGGCGCCGAGCGCGGTCACCGCCCAGAAAGTGGCGCGCCAACCGAAGGTCTGGCCGATATAGGTGCCGAGCGGCACGCCGGTGACGATTGCCACGGTCAATCCCATGAACATCATTGCGATCGCCGAGGCACGGCGATCCTCGGGCACGAGATCGGCGGCAATCGTCGAGCCGACGGAGAAAAAGACGCCATGCGCGAAGGCCGAGAGGACGCGTGCGACGAGCAGCAATTCGTAGCTTGGCGAAAGTGCTGCGGCGGCGTTGCCGATAATGAAGAGAGCCATCAGGCCGAGCAGCAAGGGCTTGCGCTCGATGCGACCGGTGAGCGCGGTCAGCACCGGTGCGCCGAAGGTGACACCGAGGGCGTAAACGCTGACGATGAGGCCGGCGAGCGGCAGGGAGATATGTAGATCGGAAGCGACTGTCGGCAGGAGACCGACGATCACGAATTCCGTTGTCCCGATCGCATAGGCCGCGATCGTCAAGGCAAAGATAGCGATGGGCATAGAAATACCTTCCCGCCCGCACGCGGCGCGGGCTGAGTTTTGCGGCCTTGCCGCGGTTGGTGGTTGATGACCCGGAATATGGATCGATCGGGCTTGCGCGATAATCCGGGGGAATGGATAAAAGCCTGTGAACTGAATTCAAAGGTGAAGGCAAATGGACAATCGCGCCGGTGAAATGGAGGTCTTTGTCGCCGCGGCTGAACTGCGCAGCTTTTCCGCCGCCGGACGGCGGCTGAAACTGTCGCCCTCCGCGGTCAGCAAACTCGTCTCGCGTATCGAAGACAGGCTGGGGACCCGGCTCGTCGTGCGCTCCACCCGCATGCTGCAGCTGACACCGGAGGGAGAAATCTATCTCCAACGCGCGCAGCGCATCCTGGCGGCGATTGCCGAGACGGAACAGGTGGTTGCCGGCGGCGGTCGGGCGATGCCGCGTGGTCCGCTACGGGTGAACGCATCCGTCGGCTTCGGCGAGCGCTACATCCTGCCGCTCGCCGCCGAATTCCTTGCGCGCTATCCCGATGTGCAGTTGGACCTCTCTCTAACCGACAGTACGATCGATCTGATCGAGGAGCGGACCGACATCGCCATTCGGTCCGGTCCGATGCGCGATTCCACGCTCAAGGCACGCAAGCTGTTGGAGAGTCGGCAGGTGATTGTCGCCGCACCGGCCTATCTCGAGACCCATGGCGTGCCGCGGACGCCGGACGACCTCGCCCTCCACAATTGCTTCACCTTCAATTTCCGCCGCAGTCTCGACGGCTGGCCTTTCCGCGCCCCGGGCTCGTCCAACGTCTATGTGCGTCCGGTCGCCGGCAACATGCAGGCAAACAGCGGCGCCATCATTCGCAATCTCTGCCTTTCCGGCCTCGGCCTCGGCCGCGTCGGAGAGTTCCATGTGCAGCCGGATATCGACGCGGGCCGATTGGTGCCGGTGCTGGAGGATTACAATCCGGAAGACATAGAGCGGGTGCACGCCGTCTATGCCGGGCATGAACACCTTGCCGCCCGCATCCGCGCTTTCATCGATTTCCTGGTCGAGAGAATCTAGTGCATGTCGCCCAAAAGTGCGCAGCGGTTTTGGGATAACGACATGCATAAAACCAAGATGCATGTCGCCCAAAAGTGCGCAGCGGTTTTGGGATAACGACATGCACAAAACCAAGATGCATGTCGCCCAAAAGTGCGCAGCGGTTTTTGGTTACAGGCTCAGATGCCGAACTGCAGGCTTTCGAGCGAGGGGAGAATGAGCGCCGGACCATAGTCCTTGTACTCGTCCGGCATGTCGGAGCGATTGATCCAAACGGTGCGGAAGCCGAACTTTGTCGCTCCCGCGATGTCCCAGCGGTTCGACGATTGGAACGAAACCGCATGCGGATAAAGCCGGTATTGCGTCGTCACCAGGTCGTAGACGGCGGGCGCCGTCTTGAACGCCTTGACCGCGTCGACCGAGAACACGTCGTCGATTACGATGTCGAGCGCAGCGTTCTTCACCGCCGATGCGAGCATGGCCGGCGACCCGTTGGAAAGAATGGCGATGCGGGCGCCGCGCTCCTTCAAACCCCTGAGCACGGCCGGAACCTCCGGGTAGCAGTCGAGCTCCCAATACGCATCGAGCAGCGACTTCTTGAGTTTCGGATCGGCCGAGGGGAAGCGCTGAAAGGCGTAGTCGAGCGATTGCTCGGTCAGTTGCCAGAAGTCGACATATGCGCCCATCAGCGAGCGCACCCAGGAATATTCGAGCTGCTTGGCGCGCCAGAGCTCGGAAAACGCCTGGCCGTCGGGGCCGATCGCTTCGGCATGGCGCCGCACCGCCGCATGCACGTCGAAAAGCGTGCCATAGGCATCAAAGACATAGGCCGCCAGAGACATCGAACTCTCCCGTCATCACCGTTCAGCGGCGCATCACGCATCGTGCTCGCTGAAAATCGGTTCCGACTTCGGCCCCGGTGCGGTAGGCGCAACGCTTGGTCAGTTGTTTCCCGGGATCATGTCAAAACTTTGTGCGGCGCACAATGCCATCATGCCTGGCCGTGCTAATTTAATTAGCCTTTCCAGACTTTTGCCGGAAAACGCAGCGCCTGTTTTGCAAGTTTTCCCTTGAGCCCGAGCGCGGCATCGCAGAGCCCGACGACATGCCGGTTCGGTTTGGCTTCCGGGCGAAGCGCGTGAAGGGCGGCGGCCGCTTCCTCGGGCGCCATGTAGCGCGCCAGAATGCCGAGCGTCAGCGCGGTCGATCTGCCGAGGCCCCGAAGGCAGTGGACGAGCAGATGTGCATCCTCGGGCAGCGTGTCGATGAAGGCGAAGGTTGCCTCGATCGCCTCCGCCCGTGCGGCATCGGGTGCGTCCGGATCGGTCGCATCGCCGAAGTAAAGCTCCAGATGCCGCTCGGGCGGCAGTTCGATCATGGAGAGCAGGCGGCTTGCGGGCGCACGGATCGAGACGAGATGCGTCGGCTGCCAAAGGTGGCGATTATGGCGCGCCTCGGTCTGCGAACTGACGATCACGCGGATCGGCCAGCCGTTCGGATGCCGCGAATTGCTGCCGATAACGGGCGGATAGAATTCGGTTTCGGTGGTTTGAGCCGCAAGCGCCATGACGGGACCCCTCGTTGATTCGTCTTGCTTGCGAAGACCATAACAGCGCGCAGCGGCGATCGGAATCCCTCATCAGAACCGCGTAATAACGCTGATGCCAAGATCGGTGGCGCGGTCCATGGTCACCAGCGCCGGCACGGCCTCTTCGAGCGAGATCTCACGGCCGATCAGTTGCTGCGGGTTCAGCTTGCCGGCGGTGATCATCGACAGCATCGCGTCGTAGCGCCAGGCCTGCATGCCGTGGCTGCCGTAGATCTCGAGCTCGTGGCCGATCACCTGCGCCATCGGGATCTCAGGCGTTGCATGCTCCGCGAGCATCAAGCCCACCTGCACATGGCGCCCGCGACGGCGCAGGTTCTTGATCGAATTGAAGCAGGTGACCGGCGAACCGAGCGCGTCGATCGAGACGTGGGCGCCGCCCTTGGTGATTTCTCTCACGGCCTCCGCAACGTCTGCTGTTTCCTTGCCGTTGATTGCGGCCACGGCGCCGAGCTTGCGGGCAAAGGCGAGCTTTTCCTCGGATATGTCGATTGCGATCGGGTTGGCGCCGAGCGCCGCGGCGATCATGATCGCCGAAAGGCCGACGCCGCCGCAGCCGTGGACCGCCACCCATTCGCCGCCCTTGACGCGGGCCTGGTCGGCGATCGCCCGGAAGGATGTGGCGAAGCGGCAGCCGAGGCTTGCGGCGGTCGCGAAATCCATGCTTTCGGGCAGGTGCACGAGGTTCTGGTCGGCAAAGTCGATCGCCACATATTCGGCAAACGAGCCCCAATGGGTGAAGCCCGGCTGGAACTGTGCCTCGCAAACCTGCTGGTTGCCCGAGCGGCATTCGGCGCAACGGCCGCAGCCGGAAACGAACGGAACGGTCACGCGGTCCCCGACCTTGTAGCGCAGGACACCGCGCCCGGCGGCCGCAATCGTTCCGGCGAGTTCGTGGCCGGGCACATGCGGCAAACGAATGTCCGCGTCATGTCCCATCCAGCCATGCCAGTCGCTGCGGCAAAGGCCGGTCGCCTCGACCTTGATGACAACGCCATACTCACTCGGCTTCGGATCCGGCAGAACCTTGATCTCCGGCGTCTTCTCGAACGCGTCGTAATACATCGCCCTCATGACTGGTCTTGCTCCTGTGCTCGTCAGCCTATTTTGGCATGGTGGTTCGGCCTGTTCCACAATGGACGCCATGACATTTTTTGATGTACCTATTCACCCCGGTACTGTCTTTTTCGGCTACTGCATGTTTCCTTAAATCGTATTCGATTTCCGAACGGACGATAAACGAGAGGAGACGCCGATGGCCGTCGATACATCCCCCCGCTCAACCACCTGGACCTATGTCGACGGTGAATGGCTTTCCGGCAATCCTCCGCTGATCGGGCCGACTTCCCACGCAATGTGGCTCGGCTCCACCGTTTTCGACGGTGCCCGTTGGTTCGACGGCATCGCGCCGGACCTTGATCTGCATTGCCAGCGCGTCAATCGCTCGGCCGCATCGCTGGGCCTCAAGCCCACCATGGCCGCCGAAGAGATCGAGGCGCTGACCTGGGAGGGCGTGAAGAAGTTCGACGGCAAGACGGCGATCTACGTCAAGCCAATGTATTGGGGCGAGCACGGCTCCTGGAGCGTCGTGGCGGTCGATCCGGAATCGACACGTTTCGCGCTCTGCCTGTTCGAGGCGCCGATGGGCAACGCTCATGGCGGCTCGTCGCTGACATTGTCGCCCTTCCGCCGGCCGACGCTCGAGTGCATGCCGACGGACGCCAAGGCCGGTTGCCTTTATCCAAACAATGCCCGGATCCTCAACGAAGCACGCTCGCGCGGCTTCGACAACGCGCTGGTGCGCGACATGCTCGGCAATATCGCCGAGACCGGATCATCCAACATCTTCATGGTGAAGGACGGCGTCGTCTTCACGCCGGCGGCCAACAGGACCTTCCTTGCCGGCATCACCCGCTTCCGCGTCATGAGCCTCTTGCGCGAGGCCGGCTTCGAGGTGGTCGAGACCACTTTGACGATGGCCGATTTCGAAGCGGCGGACGAGATCTTCACCACCGGCAACTATTCCAAGGTGCTGCCCGTGACTCGCCTGGATGCCCGCGACCTCCAGGCCGGCCCGATCGCCGCCAAGGCGCGCGACCTTTACATGGACTGGGCGCATTCGAGCCGGGACGTCTGACGGCGCGGACACGGGTTAGTCGCCGGCTCGTCCCAACTCGGAGAAATGCTCCGCCGACCGATCGCGCGACGACTGCTTCTCGTCGCGCCGGTCGCGAAGGGGCATGCGCATGCCCTGCCTTTGTTCCCGCCACGCCTCAGTCTGCGAGCGGACGGATGACGACATCAGCGGACGAGCGCGTCGTCGGCCCGTGGTAGACCGCCTCGATGTTGTTGCCATCCGGATCGAGGAGAAAGGCGGCGAAATAGCCGGGATGATAGGCTCGCTCGCCGGGCTCGCCATTGTCTTTGCCGCCATTCGCAAGGCCGGTCTCGTAGAACCGACGGACCGCATCCGGGTCGATCGCCTGGAAGGCGATGTGAACATGGCTGCGATAGCCTTCGCCCTGATCGATATAAAGTTCGTCGAATGCAATCGCCTGCTCGGTCTCGAACGTCGGCTGGTGGCCGAGAGCGGCAAGAATCGCGCGATAGAAACGCTTGCTGGCCGCGAGGTCTCCTGCCCGGAGATGCACATGGTCGAGCAGCCGTCCCTGATGGAATTCCATAACGTCCTCCGCTTGCGTGTTCTGCATGGACGCTGCAAGACATAGGACCCTTGTGCAGGATGTCGATGCGGCTGCCGGACAGGCGGAAACAAATGCAGCCTTCGAGGCGCCTGGAGCCGGCCTCTCCCGCGTCAGCGGGAGAGGGGAGCGTGGCCGGTTTTCACCGCGACTGTGCGCTTGTGCATCAAATAGGCCTGAAGCGAAGCGCCCGAGAGGAATATCACGAGCCAGACCATCAGTGTCGTCTGGACGATCGGCGACTCCGGTCCGCTCGCGAGCGGTTGCGAAGCAGGCAGTCGCGTCAGCGACTCATTGACGGCCGGCACGATCAGCAGGAAAAAGCTGAAGCTTAGTCCGAAGCTGGAGAGATAGGGCTTCAAACGGCCAAGTCTTTTTGTGCGGGCGGCGGCAAGGCTCCCCGCCACGGCGACAAGCGTCACGATGCCGAGTGCATGCCCCTCGTTGAAGCCGCCGGTGCTCGACAGTCCGAAGGATGTCAGGACCGAGAGTACCAAGAAGGAAAGATAGATCTTGCCCGAACGTGTCTCCGGCAGGATCGCACCGTGGCGCGCAAAGCCATAGAGGCCTGTGACGACTGGCGCGAGACTGATCGCGGTATGGACAATGCCGAGGGTGGAGAGGGGATTGGCCATTTTCCTGTTCCTTTGGTTGATAGACCGACTAGTTGGTCGATGTCGACTCAAAAAATGATGCGTTTATCTCTTCGGCCGCTGTATGATCTGTTCGACCGCACGGCGCGCAATTGCGGAGAATACTTCAGGGTCCGATCCTGCGACACGCGCTGCGAGCATGGCTCCATGAACGGTAGCCATGAGCATTTCCGCTTCGGCGGTCGCTTCCTTTTCCGTCTCCAGTTTGCCTGTCCGAGTTCCATCGTCGATGATGGCGGCAAGCCAAAAAGCAAGGTCCGAAAAGTGGCCCTGCACCTGCCGCACGACGCCCGCCGGCAGCGACGGAATTTCCGAGGCAAGCAGGGCACCGATGCAGAAAGGCTTTTCCTTTCTGCGGATGCAGTCTTCCCAATAGCCGATATAGGCGCCAAGCCGCTCAGCCGGGTCTGACACTACCGAAAGCAACTCTTCGACGCTGCGCCGATTCTTCGCGCGGTAACGAGCCAGAACCTTCTCGGCAAGGTCGGCCTTGGTCGGAAAGTGGTGATGGATCGTTGCCTTGCCGACGCCCACCTCGGCTGAAATGTCCGCATAGCTGAAGGCGTTGTAGCCCCTCGAAACCATGAGGTCCTCTGCCGCGTCCAGGATTTTGTCATATGTCTCGCTTGCCATGGCAAGAACCTACCGACTAGTTGGTCGGCAAGCAAGCGCCCGAATCTCACAAGGTCGTGACAAGCAGGCCCGCGCACCGCCCGCGGATGTCTTTGAGAGGCGGAAGCGCGGGTCACGTCATCGGCTTGTCAATTACGGTTTTGACACGGGTATCACCTGAGCGCCGATCTCGCCGCCGAGCTCCACGGCTTTGGTCCGCTTGTCGTAGACGCAAATCTGCGTGACGTTGCCGTCGCCGCCTTTCGGTTTGCCGGAGACGAGTGCCACTCCGTAGCTTTCGGTGCCGAAAGGATCCACTATCGCGCTGACGTCCTCAAGTGATTCGGCAGCCGCAATGCACTTGGCCGACACGTCTGCCCGAAATTCCTCCCATGCGTCGCCCGACGAGGCATGTGCCGCGCCGGTTCCAAGGCTTACGGCCGCAAGGAAGCTCAGGATTGAAGCAGGGCGTATCGGCATTTGGTTCCTCGTATGTGTTGCTGGAATGCGCGGGCAGGTAGCACGCCGATCGTGACGAGAATTTGCCAAAGAGAACGGCTCGTCAGAAACGCAACGAAAGTATTTTGCGTGTGGCAGAGAAATTTTGGCACCGCATCGGTTGCCTCGGTCTATGCCGGTGCCTATGTTCCCGCTCACAGATTTCCTTGACGAAATCCATACCAAGAGGAGATGCCACGATGGCTTTCGAATTGCCGAACCTTCCCTATGACTACGATGCGCTCGCCCCCTATATGTCGCGCGAAACGCTCGAATATCATCACGACAAGCATCACCTCGCTTACGTGACGAACGGCAACAAGCTCGCCGAGGACGCCGGTCTTTCCGGTCTTTCGCTCGAGGAAGTCGTCAAGAAGTCCTATGGGACCAACCAGCCGCTGTTCAACAATGCCGGCCAGCACTACAACCACATCCATTTCTGGAAGTGGATGAAGAAGGGCGGCGGCGGCACCAGCCTGCCGGGCAAGCTCGACGCGGCGATCAAGTCCGACCTCGGCGGCTACGACAAGTTCCGCGCCGATTTCATCGCCGCCGGCACCGGCCAGTTCGGTTCAGGCTGGGCCTGGCTCTCGGTCAAGAACGGCAAACTTGAAATCTCCAAGACCCCGAACGGCGAAAACCCGCTCGTCCACGGCGCGTCGCCGATCCTGGGCGTCGATGTCTGGGAGCATTCCTACTACATCGACTACCGTAACGCCCGCCCGAAGTACCTCGAGGCCTTCGTCGACAATCTCATCAACTGGGATTACGTGCTCGAAATGTACGAAGCCGCGACGAAGTAAGCGGCTGTCTCGACAGGCAATTCGGCCCGGCGCTTGCGCCGGGCCTTTTCGTTTTTGAGAGGCCTGCAGTTGCCCCCTCACCCTAACCCTCTCCCCGCAAGCGGGGAGAGGGGACTTTGGAGCAGAGCTTCGCCGCTTGGCCCTTCGCCCCGCTTGCGGGGAGAAGGTGGCGGCAGCCGGATGAGGGGTTTTCACGGTGTCGAAACAATTCGAAGTCCGAGCCTCTGCTTAGCCATCCTCCGCCTCAAGCGGCCGTGCGGCATTGGTCTTCCAGCCGCTGATCCAAAGCCGCCTGAGATCATTGCCCTCGCCGAGGAAGAAGTCGTCGACCGGTTCGCAATGCTCCACCCGGTCGGCGCGGAAGTTGCGGATGTCCTGCCGCAGTTCGCACCAGGCGACCATCATCGCGTGTTCCGAATAATAGATCAGCGCCAGCGGGCGCACGATGCGCTCGCTCGCCCGCCCGAGTTCGTCGCGATAGTCGAGCGCGAGCTTCTGCTCGTCGCGGATCGCGCGGCGAACCATGGCGAGATCGATGGCCGGCGGCGGTGCCGCAACGGTGCCCCAGGCGTGTAGTGCCTGGGACTGGAACGCCTGGCGCAGCGGCCCGGGGACGGCGCCGGTGATCTTCTGGTTGACGCGCCGCGCGGCCGCCTTCAGTTCCTCGTCGCCTGTGCGTGCCAGCAGTGCCAGCGCCAGCACGATCGCCTCCGTCTCTTCGATCGTGAACATCAGGGGTGGCAGATCGAAACCGGGCCTCAGGACATAGCCGAGGCCGCGTTCGCCTTCGATCGGCACCCGCATCGCCTGCAGGGCGGCGATATCGCGGTAGATCGAGCGCGGCGTCACCTCCAGCGTTTCGGCAATGTCCGCGGCCGTTACCGGCTTCCTGGCAAGCCGCAGGATCTGGATGATTTCAAACAGGCGCGACGCCTTACGCACGGAAAAACCTCCATCGCCGCAAAGGCTCCTGACAAATCCCTGTCAGTTGGGCAGCGATATAACATGTCTCAACGGATTGAAAAATCGACAATCCGGTCTCGCAGTCACACGGAAATCTCACGGACAACTGACATGAGTTACGCGGAAAACCTCTGGCTTTTCTTCACCCTTCTCTTCGGCATCATCATCGTGCCCGGCATGGACATGGTCTTCGTGCTGGCCAATTCACTGACCGGCGGGCGGGCTTCCGGCCTGTCGGCGACAGCCGGCATCATGGCTGGCGGCGTGCTGCATACGCTCTATGCCGCGCTCGGCGTCAGCGTCGTCCTGCATCTCGTGCCACAACTCTTCAACGTGCTGCTTGTCGCCGGTGCCCTCTATATCGCCTGGATCGGCTTCTCGCTGTTGCGCAGTTCGATCACCATCGGCGGGATCGAAGAGGCAGTGCAACTGTCGCGCTGGGCGAGCTTTCGCCGGGGCGCCCTGACAAGCCTGATGAATCCCAAGGCTTATCTTTTCATGCTGGCCGTCTACCCGCAGTTCCTTAAGCCGCAATTCGGTCCGATCTGGTCACAGGCCGCGGTCATGGCGATGATGATCGCGCTGACGCAGCTCTCGGTCTATGGCGGGCTCGCGCTTGCCGCCGGCCGCGGCCGTGATCTGCTTGTCGGCAGTCCGGGCGCAACGGTGGCAATCGGAAGGGCGGCCGGTTCCGTGCTGATTGCCGTTGCCGTCTTCACCGTATGGCATGGATGGGCCGCTGTCCGGTGAGGAAGCAGGCTGGCGGCCGCTCTCAAGTATTAATGCACGGCTGTCTTGTCCAAGCTGTTTCCGGCATATGGCCGCACGGTCGTTGGAGCCAAATTATGTTGAAATGACAAGAACATCAAAAAAATGTTACTTCCGTCGAAAGAGCAAGATGCCATCATGCCGCGCCTTCAACAGGAAGCCGCAGATGCGGATTCGAATGACCGGGAGACCATGATGAAGATACGAGCCTTTATGCTTGCTGCCGCCCTCGCAGGTTTAGGCGTCACTGCCGTAACGGCGGCCGACGAGCCGCAGGCGGTGCGCCAGCAGCTGATGAAGAAAGTCGGTAAAGCCGCCGGTGCGTTGAGCGGTATCGCCAAGGGCGAAAAACCCTACGACGCAGAGATCGTCAAGGCATCGCTGACGACGATCAGCGAGACGGTGAAGATCTTCCCGACACATTTCCCGGCGGGCTCGGAAACCGGCTTGGAAACCGAAGCAAGCCCGAAGATCTGGGAAAACATGGATGACTTCAAGGCGAAGGCCGCCAAGCTCGGCACCGACGCGAGCACGTTGCTTGCCCAGCTTCCTGCCGACAAGGCCGGCGTCGGTGCTGCCCTGGGCATTCTCGGCAAGGACTGTTCCAGCTGTCACGAGACCTATCGTCTGAAAAAGGACTGAAAGGCGTTCCTTCATTCTGACCGTTTGCGATGCGCCGGCCCCGCTGGCGCATCCTTCTTTGTCTTCCAGCATGAGGGAGGCCCGATGGGCCGGCGAACAACGAAACTGCTGTCTGGTCTGGTCGTGCTGGCTCTTGCCGGAGCCGGCGGTTCCTGGTGGCTGACGAAACCTGCGCCGTGGGACGACGGCCATTGGGAGGGGCTCGGCGAACCGGACCTCGCCAACGGCGAACAGGTTTTCTGGGCAGGCGGCTGCGTCAGCTGTCATGCTGCGCCGGGGGCACAGGATGATGCGCGGCTCGTGCTTTCAGGCGGCCGAGCACTGAAGAGCGCCTTTGGTACCTTCCACGTTCCCAACATCTCGCCCGATGAAAGCGCCGGCATCGGCGACTGGACGCTCGCCGAGTTCGGCAACGCCATGACGCGCGGTGTCGGGCAAAATGGAGAGCACCTTTATCCATCTTTCCCGTATGGTTCCTATGCGCGCATGACTGCCAAGGATATCAATGATCTCTGGGGATATCTGCAGACGCTGCCGAAGAGCACCAATGTGGCGCCGCCGCATGACTTGCCGTTTCCGTATAATATCCGCTTGGCGCTCGGCGGCTGGAAGCTCTTGTTCTTCAGCGACGAGCCGCGCGTCGAAGTGAATACGGCGGATGCGAAGCTTGCCCGCGGGCAGTATCTGGTCGAAGGTCCCGGCCATTGCGGCGAGTGTCACACACCGCGCAACGCGCTCGGCGGGTTCGAGACGGGCAGATGGCTGGCCGGCGCGCCAAACCCCGAGGGCGAAGGCCGCATCCCGAACATTACGCCGGGCTCGAAAAGTGTCGGCAGTTGGAGCGCGTCCGACATTGCCTCCTATCTGGAGACGGGTTTCACACCGGATTTTGATTCGGTGGGCGGTTCGATGGTCGACGTACAGAAGAACCTGGCAAGGCTTTCACCCCCCGACCGCGAGGCGATCGCCGCCTATCTGAAGGCGCTTCCGCCGCTTTGAAGGGTTCGCTACCGGGCTGCGCTAGCGTGCAACTGGAACCACCGCGTGTTCCTTCGCATAGAGCGAAAGATAATCGTCAAGCGCTGCGGAACCGAGGCCGAGCGCGTGGAAAACCTCGGCCGTGAAGCTGACCGGGGCCGTGCCTGCAGCAGTCACCAGCCGGCCGCTGCGAAGGGCCTGCGGTTGATCGCGGTAGTGCGGGTGACCGCGATAGCCGGCGACCGCCGAGAGACTTTCGGCCGAGTTGCCCGTGTGGTCCACGTCGTTGAGAATGCCGCTGGCGGCAAGCGCAAGCGTCGCCCCGCAAATCCCCGCGACGACGCGGTCCTTCCCATGGAAGGCATGGATCATCGCGGTGAGATTGGGTGCCGCTGCGGTTTCCCAGGTTGAGCCGCCGCAGAGCACAAGCGCGTCGAACTCCGCCGGGGCCAGCGTTTTCGTCGGCAGGTGCGGGGTGATGTGAAGGCCGCCCATCGACGTCACCACGGTGCCGCCTGGCGTGGCGATCAGCACGTCGAGCCCGAGCTCGGTGCGCGCCGTGGCCATCAGCAGCGCGCATTCCCAGTCGGCGAAACCTTCCGTCAGGACGATTGCGAGGCGCATGTGCCCTCCCGTTCAGCCAAGTTTCTGCATATAGCGCATGCCCGTGACAGGTCGAGGTACGAAGCGTTCGGATTCGTAGAAGCGATGCGCCTGGAAATTGCCGGTGGCGGCGCTGACGGAAAGATAGTCGCAGCCGGCCATGCGCGCCTGTTCGCGCGCCTTGGCAACGAGGTGCCGGCCGATGCCGGTGCCGCGATGGCCCGGACGCACGAAGAGGTGATGCAGTTCCATGCCACGCATGCCTTCGGCTGCCCGATAGGTCGGCACAAGGATGGCGTAGCCGATCAACTGGTTACCGGCTTCGGCGACAAGCGCTGTTATCCAAGGGGTGCGGCTGAAGAGATCGCGCTCAAGCCGTTCCGGCGCAAGCGGTGCGGCGTCGCCGTGAAGCGCCGCAAGCTCGACGATCATCTCGTGCAACTCACGAAGATCGCGCGGTTTGGCGCAACGGATCGTCACCATCGGCGGACGTACCGATGGCACCGGATGAAGGGAAGGGGTGGCAGTCTGCAACATTCTCGGCTCCTCATGGTTCTGCAGCCATCAGGTGCCGTGAAAAACAAAAGCCGCCTGATGGCGGCCTTGTTGAATATGATCAGCAGGCCGCTCCTATCGGAACAGCCAAAAATACACGCGGGAAATGGGTGCGTTCTTGATCATGCGCGTAGATTCGCCATTTCCGTGACTTTGTCAACGGGGATTCTTGCGCGGCGGGCCTCAGTGCTCGCTCTCGCACATCGAGTGGTCGGCGAGCGCCCGGATGACGTAGCAGTCGCCGATCTTATGGTCGCCATCACGGGCGACGATGCGTTCCAGTTCGCCTTCCAGCTTTCGCAGTCTGGCGATTTTTTCCCGCACCGCGGCGAGGTGTTCGTTGGCGATGCGGTCCGCCTCCCCGCAAGGGCGCTCCGGATGCTCGCTGAGCGCCAGAAGGTCGCGGATCGCCTCGATCGAGAGTCCCAGATCGCGTGCGTGGCGTATGAACGCCAGTCGTTCGAGCTCGCGTTTCTCGTAACGCCGCTGATTGCCTTCCGAGCGTTCCGGCGCCTCGATCAATCCCATCTGCTCGTAATAGCGAATGGTCGGGATCTTGACGCCGGTGCGGCGCGAAAGGTCACCGATCGAATACATGCTTTCGCCTCATATCTATAGTCGCTAGAGTATTTTACATAGGGTCGAGGCATTCTTCCATCAATAGGGCGTGGAGGCAGCGGAGGACTCGTCCTCGCCATATTTGCCGCTTAGCGATTTGCCTCGCACCGGTCGCTTGTCGCGACCGCCTCAGCAGGCAATAAATATTCGCTATCAATAATTTAGAGGTGTGTGTTGCAAAAGCCCCACACCCAGGACGGAGGAAGAACGTGCCCCTTTTTATCAATCGCCGCACGATGCTCGTCGGCTCCGCGATGCTTTGCCCGGCACTCGTTCTGCCCGGCACGGCGCGCGCCATTTCCGGCACAGATGATGATGCCTCGACGCGCCTTGGCGAACTCGAAAAACGCACGGGCGGTCGCCTCGGCGTCGCCGTCCTCGACACCGAAACGAACATCTCCTTCGGCCAGCACGAAAGCGAGCGCTTTGCCATGTGCTCGACCTTCAAGGCATTGGCCGCGGCCTGCGTGCTGGCCCGTGTGGATCGAGGTGAGGAAAAGCTCAATCGGCGCATCAAGTTCGGCAAGGACGCGCTGGTTCCCTATTCGCCGGTGACCGAAAAACATGTGGGTGGCGACGGCATGACGGTCGCCGAGCTCTGTGAGGCGGCGGTGACGCTCAGCGACAACGCCGCAGGTAACCTGCTGCTCGGAAGTTTCGGCGGGCCGGAAGGATTGACGACCTGGCTGCGGTCGATCGACGATCAGACGACGCGGCTTGATCGCACCGAGCCCGAACTCAACGAGGCAAAGCCAGGCGACCCGCGAGACACGACGACGCCGGCTGCCATGCTGGAAACCCTCGGCAACCTGACGCTCGGACCGGTTCTGTCGGAGAGCTCCCGCATGCAGTTCATCGACTGGATGGTCGCCAACAAGACCGGCGACGCGCGCCTTCGGGCCGGCATGCCGAAGGATTGGCGGATCGGCGACAAGACCGGGACGAGCGAGACCGGCGCGGCGTCGGATATTGCCGTTGTCTGGCCGAAGGATCGCGGGCCGATCCTAGTCGCGGTCTACATCGCCGAGGCCAAGGCGCCGGTGAAGGAACTCAATCCCGTATTCGCCGAGGTCGGGAGGATTATTGCAGGGATGGCTTGATCAGCCGACGGCATCAGGCGTCGACAGCGCTTTCGGCAATGTCAGATGCCGTCTCGCTGGCCTGTTCCTTGATGCCGAGACTTTCGGCGACGGCCCTGCGGATTTCTTCCTCGATCGCTGCGCGTTCCTCGGATGGCATCGCTTCCAGGCTTTCCTCCGTCAGCCCATGTGCTTCGAGATACTGCGCCCGGATTTTTTCGGCGAACGACATCTTCGACCATTCAAGGAACTCGTCGGCAACGGTCGAGCCGAACGATGACAGGTCACCGGTGATCGAGGAAGCCGCCGTTTCCTCCTTGGCGAGAGACATCCAGAGCGCGCCTGAAAGCGACGCGGAGGGTGAGGCGGGAGCAATCGTGGGCGGAGCGCGACGCTGCGCTTGGTCGCCGCCGGTTTCTTCGAGCGGGGGAAGGTTGCCCGGGGCGGGGCGGCGCTGCGAAAGGTAGTAGCTGGAAAGGCTGCTGTCGATTTTCATGGAAAATTCCCGGGTGTGAAGTCCGGGCGAGCTTGTCTATCACGGCTTGCGTGAACCTTTCCCACGCAATTCCCTGGTGAATTCAGGGCAGGTTGCCCGCAGGCGGGCAGTCGACGCCGATGACGTACGCCGTCGGCGACAAGCAATATGTGCTGATGGCTGTCGGCGGCCACGGTTCGGTCGGTACCAAGCCGGGCGATTACGTCATCGCTTACACCGCGAATGTTGCGAACGACTGAGGCAGGGGCTGCCGCTCAGGTGCCGCAAAAGGTCTGCAGCACTTCTTCGCCAGGCTCCGGCGGCGCAGCGTAGGCCGCATGCTCGGGTTGGTCGTCATAAGGCCTGGACGTCACGTCGAGTAACGCTTCGAACAGCGAGAAGTCCGCGTCGCTGATCGCTGCCTCGATCGCCTGTTCCACGCGGTGGTTGCGCGGAATGAATGCCGGGTTTGCCGTTCGCATCGACACGGCGCGCGCGCCGGCGTCGAGCGCTTCGCGGGTAAGGCGCCCGCGCCAGTCGCGAAGCCAGCGTGAAACCGCATCAGGCTTTTCGAAAAGCTCGGCGAGAGCCGGGTCTGCGCCCTTGTCTTCAGCCGATGCGGTGAGACGCCGGAAGACGAGGGTGAAGTCCGCATTTCCCTCATGCATCAGCGTGAGGAGCGATTGGACAAGATCGAGATCGCCATCCTCTTCGGTCGACAGTCCGATCTTGCGGCGCATTCCATCGAGCCAGTGCTTCTGGAAGATCGATCCGTATTCTGTCAGCGCGTCGTTGGCGAGGTTGACCGCGGTATCGGCAACCGGATCGAACAGCGGCACCAGCGTCTCAGCCAGACGGGCAAGGTTCCACTGGCCGATGGCGGGCTGGTTGGCATAGGCATAGCGACCGAACTGGTCGATCGAGCTGAACACCTTCTTCGGATCGTAGGCGTCCATGAAGGCGCAGGGGCCGAAATCGATCGTCTCGCCGGAGACCGCCATGTTGTCGGTATTCATCACCCCGTGAATGAAGCCGATGTGCAGCCAGCGGGCGATCAATGCCGCCTGCCGTGCGGCGACCGCCTTGAATAGTGAAAAATAGGGCTGTTCGCTATCCTTCGACTCCGGGTAATGGCGTTCGATCACGTAATCGGCGAGGGCCCTGACCGACTCCATATCGCCGCGCGCGGCAAAGAATTGAAAGGTACCGACCCGGATATGGCTTGCGGCGACGCGGGTGAAGACTGCACCGGGCAGGATTTGCTCCCGATAGACCGGCTGGCCGGTAACGGTGGCTGCGAGTGCACGGGTCGTCGGCACACCCAGCGCATGCATCGCCTCGCTGATGATGTACTCCCGCAGCACCGGACCAAGCGCGGCCCGTCCATCGCCGCGGCGGGAATAGGGCGTCTGGCCGGATCCCTTGAGCTGGATGTCGCGCCTGTTTCCGTTCCGATCGATCACTTCGCCAAGCAGGATGGCGCGCCCGTCGCCGAGCTGCGGGACGAAGGTGCCGAACTGGTGTCCCGCATAGGCCATGGCAAGCGGCTCTGCGCCGGACGGGACCTGATTGCCTGAAAAGATCGCCGCGCCATCACGTTCGAGCGCAACCGCGTCGAGGCCAAGCTCTTCGGCGAGCTTTCGGTTGAACTTGATCAGCCAGGGCTCGGCAACCGGTGTCGGCTCGACGCGAGCAAAGAAGTTCGCCGGCAGCCGCGCATAGCTGTTGTCGAAGGGAAAGGGGGCCGTTCCGGAGGCCGGCTGCGGGGTTACGTGGTTCGTCATTCTCGGTCCCGTTGCGTGTCCGCCGATAAGCCGCGCTCTACTGCATGATTCCTTAAATCGGAATCGATTTAAGGACAAAATCATGCAGCAATTCAGAGTGCTACAGCGACCCTAACGCGTCCGATTGGACGCGCGGCGCTGTAGGAACAAGTCTACACGAGCGCTGATTGTTCCGCGAGGCCGAGAGTTTATCTGTCGCCCCTCCGGTGTCATGCCGGAGGGGCGACGGCTTTGTCTCCAGGTCAGGCGCTGAGCGCCGTGCGAGGAAGGCAGGCTTCGCAGATCGCCGCGATGTGGCGATGGTCGGTGCCGCAGCAGCCTCCGAGCACCCGCAGTTGCGGCATGCGGCCGGTCAGCGACCGATAGCGCCGGGCGAGATCTGCCGGATCGCCTGCATCGAGCGTCTCGCTCTCGTCAAGTTCAGCGTGGCTCATCATCGAGGCATTGGCGCGAATCCCGCCGATCCGCTTGACCCAGGACTGGCCTTGGTCGAGTGCACCGTCGAAATGGCTCGGATGCGCGCAGTTGATCATGTAGTAATGCGGATAGCCGTCCGTCTCCGCGTCCACCGTCTCGATCGCATCCCGCAGTGACTGGCCGGTCACCAGCCGTCCATCGGTCTCGACCGTGAAGGAGATTGCGCAGGGCATACCATGCCTTCTGGCGGCACGAGCAATGCCGATACCCTCGGCGACATTGTTCAACGTAACACCTGATATCATGTCGGCTTCGCTTGCGGCGAACGTGGCAATCTGGGCCGCATGGTAGTCTTCGGCCTCGTCGGCCTTCATCCTGCCGGCCTTGTAGCCGTCGCCGCGTGGACCGACCACGCCATTGAGGACAATGGGCGCTTGCGGCCGCTCGTATTCGGTGCGCAACCCGGTCAGCAGATAGACCGCGTCGCGGTTGGCAGTTGCCAGCGCTTCCGCATCGTATCCGAGCTTCTCGCCCCAATCGGCATTGGCGCGCCAGGTGGCGGTGTCGAGCACGAAACCGGTATCATGACGTCGGGCGACGTCGAGATAGTGGGTGTAATATTGCAGAAGCTTCCGGCGGCCCTCGGCCGACGACAAAAGCACGAAGGAAGCGAAATGCGGAAGTTCGAAGCCGTCGTGAAAAATCAGCGTCGTCTCCATGCCACCATCGCTGAGGAATGTGCCTCCATTCAGCAGCGGCAAGTTTTCTCTGTACTTGGCCATCTCTTGCTCCATCCTCTTTCCTTTGATCTTCACGGGTTTTCCGTGCCAGGGATCGGATGAATTTCTGCCTTTTTATCATCTGCTAAACTAGAGGAGTTGCGGTATACTACGTGCGGAATATCCTGATATCGGTGTTAAAACAAATACTTGGCTGTCGAGTTTCGGTTGCGGCAGAGAACGCGACTGGCGTTTTCGGAGCGGAGAACCGTACCGGCGGTACAGGAGCGGACCATGCGAAAGGGTGAGGAAACGCGAACGAGGATCCTCGATGTCGCCGAAGCCGCCGTGCTGGCGAAGGGTTTCGGGGCAACCTCGATCGACGAGCTGATCGCCGAAACCGGCATTACCAAGAGCGGTTTCTTCTATCATTTCCGCGACAAGAACGAACTCGCCAAGGCACTCCTGGAACGCTACATCGAAAACGACGAACGGATCTACGACGAGATCTTCAGCCGGGCGCACGAGCTCTCGGATGATCCCCTGCAGGCCTTTCTGCTTGGCCTGAAGCTGCTGTCGGAATTGCTCTCGGACCTGCCGAACGGCCATCCCGGTTGCCTTGTCGCTACCATGTGCACGCAGGAACGCGCTTTCGACCGCGAGATCCAGGAGATCAACCGGCAGGCGGCGCTGATGTGGCGCCAGCGCTTCGGCGGCATGTTCCGCGAAATCATGTGCCACTACCGCCCGCGCGAAGCGCTCGACGCCGACCAACTGGCCGACATGGTCTCGACCGTGCTCGAGGGCGGCATCGTGCTGTCAAAGGCGTTGAAGGAACCGAAGAGCCTGCCCGACCAGTTACTGGTCTTCCGCACCTTCGTGCGGCTGCTGTTTCAGCCGATGGCGCAGGCCTGATGGGCTTCAGGCACCGCTTTCCTCGAGTTCCGCGGCCAGTTCGGCCAGTTTCCGGACGGTGTTGAGATTGCGGGCTGTGCCCGGCTTGAGAGCGGGCAATCTCAGCTTCGATTTTCCCGAGCCGTTGGGAAAATGGATATAAATCTCCCTACCGCTGATCTGCACCTCTTCGCCGTCCGGCGCGACGAGCTTGTCAAGCGCATCAGCGGGCGGCGGCTCGGGCAGGAAGGTCACCAGCAGAAAATTCGGCTTGGCGTTCGCAAACGGCGCCTTGTCGATGACCTTTTTGAGTTCGCTGCGGCTCCGCAAGATGACGCCGGGCGCTTTGCCCATCCGTTCCGCCAGTGCGTCCTCGAGCGCCTTCTGCACCTCGGCTTCGGAAAGCCCTGACCGAAAGAGCACATTGCCGCTCTGGATATAGGTCTTCACATCGGTGAAGCCGAGGCCCTCGCAAGTGGCCTTCAGTTCCGCCATCGGAAGCGTGCCGGTCCCTCCGACATTGATCGCCCGCAGCAGTGCGACATAGACCGGCATTTTCTTCCTCCGTTGGATCATGATGATCTTGGGGTCCTCGACCCAAAAGCACATCCCGCTCTACATCTTGCCCGCGACCTTGATGGCGAAGGCGTATTCGAAGGCGATTTCCTCCAGCCGCTGGAAACGTCCGGACGCCCCACCGTGGCCGGCATCCATGTTGGTTTTCATCAGGATCGGATCGCTGCCGGTGGTCTTCTCCCGGAGTTTCGCCACCCACTTCGCCGGCTCCCAGTAGGTCACGCGCGGATCGGTCAGGCCGCCGAGCGCCAGGATTGCCGGATAGGGCTTCGCCTCCACTTTGTCGTAGGGCGAGTAGCCAGCGATGATGTTGTAGAATTCGGCGCTCTCGATCGGATTGCCCCATTCGGGCCATTCCGGTGGCGTCAGCGGCAGGGTGTCGTCGAGCATGGTGTTCAACACGTCGACGAAGGGAACGGCGGCAATGATGCCTTTGAACTTCTCCGGCGCCATGTTGGCGACCGCGCCCATCAACATGCCGCCGGCCGAGCCACCTTCGGCGATGATGTTCGCGTAGGACGTGAACTTCTCCTGATTCAAATAGTCAGCGGCAGCGATGAAGTCTTTGAAGGTATTGGTCTTCTTCGCCATCTTGCCGTCTTCGTACCATTGGAAGCCCTTGTCCTTGCCGCCGCGGATATGGGCTATGGCGTAGACGAAGCCGCGGTCGACGAGCGAGAGGCAGTTGGTGTTGAAGCCGGCCGGAATGGTGATGCCGTAGGCGCCGTAACCGTAGAGCAGACAAGGGGCGGTGCCGTCGAGCGGCGTATCCTTGCGGTAGAGCAGGGTGACCGGCACCTCGACTCCATCCCATGACGGCGCAAAGACACGGCGGGTCACGTAGTCGTCCACGTTGTGGCCGGAGGGCACCTCCTGGGTCTTCAGGAGCGTGCGCTGGCGCGTTGCCATGTCATAGTCGAAAAGTTGCGACGGTGTCGTCATCGACGAGTAGGAGAAGCGGATGACGTCGGTGTCGTATTCGGCAGCGCCCGAGAGCCCCAGAGAGTACGCTTCCTCCGCGAAGGCGATTGCGTGTTCCTCGCCGGTCTTGCGGTCACGGATGACGATTTCCGGCAATCCGTCGCGACGCTGCAGCCAGATCAGATGGCGGGCATAGGCCATGTGGCTAAGGATCAGCGTGCCTGGCTTGTGCGGCACGACTTCGCGCCAGTTTCCCTTTTGCGGCGCTTCCACGGGCGCTTCCATGATCTTGAAATCCTTGGCGCCATCGGCATTTGTGAGGATGTAGAAAACATCGCCGCCTTCCGTCATCAAGTATTCGAGACCAGTTACGCGTTCAGCCACGAGCTGCGGCTCGGCGGTCAGGTTCCTGGTCGAAAGCAGCCGGTATTCGCTGGTTTCGTGGTCATGGATATCGATGTAGATGAAGTCGTCGAGCAGCGACCCGCCGACCGACATGAAGAAACCCGGGTCCTTTTCCTCGTAGACGAGACGGTCGTCTTTCTGGGGCGTGCCGATGACGTGGTGGAAGATCTTCGACGGTCGATGATTCTCGTCCAGCACGGTGTAGAAGAAGCTCTTGCCGTCCGGCGCCCATGCGCCGCCGCCACCCGTATTCTCGATCACATCGGGCAGATCGTCGCCGGTTGAAAGGTCGCGCACTTTCAGGGTGAAATATTCCGAGCCCTTGTCGTCGTAGCCCCAGATGCCTCGTGAATGGTCGCTGCAATGGTCAATGCCGGCGAGGCGGAAATAAGCCTTGCCTTCGGCTTCCTTGTCGCCGTCGAGCAGCACATGGCGGATCGCCTCGTCCTTATGGTTGCCGTCGCGCGGGATCCGGAAGTAGCGGGGCTGTTCGCCGCCGGTCACGTAAGCGGTCCCGTAAGCGAAGGCCCCGTCCTTCATCGGAACGGAAGAATCGTCCTCCTTGATGCGGCCGCGCATCTCGGCAAAGAGGCTCTTCTGCAATTCCTTCGTGTCCGCCATCGCCGCGTTCATGTACGCGTTTTCCGCTTCGAGATGCTTGCGGATTTCCGGATCGAGAATGGAAGGATCCTTGAACATGGCCTGCCAATTGTCCGCCCGGAGCCAGGCATAGTCGTCGGTCCGGCTGATACCGTGGCGTGTATCGGTGACCGGCTTCTTCGGAGCGACGGGGGCGGTGGGCAGGTTCTTGAAAGCAGACAAGGCGTGTCTCCGGATTTGATGGGAGACCATGAGATAGAGAGCACCATTGCGGCGATCAAGCAGAAAGCCGGCGTTCGTTCGTCCTAAAGGCACTTATCGAGGATGGCTCGCCGCCCCTTTATGAGGCGGCGAGTTTGAGGCCGATGCCCCATGGGTCGACCAGGCTGTGGACGTCGCATTGCTTGCTTACCGGTATTTCCAGTTCATCGAGCCTGGCGAGCGCCGTTGCGAGCTTCTGAGCATCGCTGAAGCTGATGGTATAGTCCGCAAGGCCGGTCATGTTGCTCTGCCGCTTGGACGCGCCTCGGGAGTTCCAGATATTGGCCGCAACATGGTGGTGATACCTGCCCGAGGCAAAGAAGCTCGCCCCGGGGTAGCGCGCCATCAGGTCCAATCCGAGCACGTCACGAAAGAACGCGTCCGCCTGGGGGATATCGGAGACCTGCAGATGGATATGGCCGATCGTCGTGCCTTCGGCGAGACCGTCCCAATGGTCCTTCGGCGCCTCGTCATAGAGGGCCTGCAGGTCAAGCGGCAGCGTGCTCATCGCCACGGTGCCGTCCGGCTGATAGGTCCACTCGCCGCGCGGGCGGTCGCGATAGACCTCGATGCCGTTACCCTCCGGGTCGGAGAGATAGATTGCCTCGCTGACCAAGTGGTCGGATGCGCCCTGCAGGCGAATGTTGTGCTGTGCCGCGTGCGCAAGCCAGTGTCCGAGCTCGCGCCGATTGGGTACGAGAAAAGCGGTATGGAACAGACCGGGCGCGTTGCGCGGCGCTCTTGCCGCATTCCCTTCGGTCGTCAGCGTCAGCAGGGGTTTGCCGGCGACGCCGAGGGTTTCACCCTTGGCGCTGGTCTCGATCGGCGTCAGCCCCAGAATCCGCTGGTACCAGGCAGAAACCATCGGCAGATCCTGGACGACGAGGTGGGACCGGTCGACAAAGGCCGGCATCGCGACCGCGTGGTCCGCGGGCACGCTGATTGCCGGGTACGAGTGGGTTGTATCTTGCATTGCATCGCCTTTCTGGGGCGGGCCCGTTGCTCGTGTGGCCACCGGTCGCAGTTTCTTCAAATTGCCATAAATATGGGCCCGTGACCACGTTCAGGAAAGCCGTTATATTACTTGATGTTGTGTTCGATGAGCGTTGACAGTCATGACCACCGCACTACCTGATCTTTCAGTGATGCTAATACGACGGTGGCGGTCGATTTGATTTCAATCAATGCTGGAACATCGCCTCCGCGCAAATTCATGTTGGCGCGGATACGGGAGAAGTGAAGACCGGCCTTCTCCTTGATCCGCGCTTAGGGGCTGGCCTCGCCATATGGCGACCCGGGAACGCAACAGAAGGAGTGCAGCATGTACAAAAAAATCATCGTCCCGATCGCCATGGATCAGCTGGAGCATGGCGAATCCGTACTCAGCATCGCCGAGAAGCTGATCGACGAAGGGGGCGAAATCGTCCTGCTCAACGTCGTAGAGGACCTCAACGCCTACGCGCAGGGGTATATGATCGTCGATTTTCCGCTCGAGATGATCGAGGAGTCGCGCAAGCATGCGGTCAAGACGCTGGAAGCGTTGAAGACCAAGCATGGGATCAAGGGGCGTATCGAAATCCGCACCGGCGGGGCGGCCGGCACCATCAACGCTCTCGCCAAGGAAGAGAATGCGGACCTCGTGATTATTGCTTCGCACCGGCCGGGCCTGATCGACTATTTTATTGGTTCGACCGCCAGCCGCGTCGTCAGCCATTGCCCCTGCGCCGTTCTCGTCGACCGGTAAAGATGCCAAGAACAAGAAGGCGGCGTGGTTCGAACCGCGCCGCGACCAAGGAGCCCTGCAAATGGACAAGTACGCGCTTGATGATTTTCGCGAACAGCTTCTCCGCCGCAAACACGAGCTTTATGGCCGGCTGGTGAAGATCGAGGAGGATCTCGATCAGCCGATGAATGCCGACGTACCGGATCGCGTCACCGAGCGGGAAAACGACGAGGTATTGGAAGGCCTCGGCCTCGCGGGTCAGGGCGAGATCCGTGCCATTGATGCCGCCCTGGACCGAATTGAGGCCGGAACCTTCGGCACCTGTGTACGCTGCGGTGACCCGATTTCGCCGGAAAGATTGCACGCGGTGCCGCACGCTCCGCTTTGCCAGACCTGTGCGGCGGAGATAGCACGCGCAAAATAAGCTGGGCTCACGCAATTTGGTTTTGACGACTCTCCCGCTCGCTGGCGGGCTTGACCGCGGCGGATTGTCGTTCCGACAGCGTCCACCGGCGTAGTTGCCACGTGCCGTAACAATCAAGATGTCACTCCGCGGTTACCTTCAACCGCCGATCCGGGGCGGCCGACCGGAGGCAAGCCGGCCGGCTTTGCAGGACATCAGCCGATTGTTGTAATAGGTTGCAAAAATTGATCCTTTCGTCGTCCGACGGCTCTTTGCCGTGGGCGCGTACTGTGGCACGTTAAACGGGTAGAACACGTGCCTGCGTCGGGCCTGACATCAGCCGCCGATCGGGAAATTGTTTCGACTTCCGATCGCGGTGCGGACCCGGGCATGAGCAGGCCCTTTGTGTGTCCAAGGGATGTTGACGCGGCGTCGAGGGGAGGATCGCGTGGAGACTGACGCTGTCAAGTGGAACTATGACCGATCCGAACTGATTGCGGATGGGATCGTCCACGGCATCGGTCTTGCGGCAGCGCTTTGCGGTGTCACGGCGCTGATTTTCTACGCGACGCTTTGGAGCACGTCCGGTCAGCTTGCCGCCGCTTGGATTTATGGCGTCGGGCTCGTCACCACCCTTTCGGTGTCCTTCCTCTATAATCTCTTCCCGATCTGCCGGGTGAAGTGGCTTTTGCGTCGGTTCGACCATTCCTCGATCTTCGTGCTGATCGCGGCAACCTATACGCCGTTTCTCCAGCGCGGCTGGGACAATCCGTTCCTTTCCAGAATGCTGATCGGCATCTGGGCCATCGCCGCGCTGGGCATAGTGATCAAGTGTCTCTTCCCCGGTCGGTTCGACCGGCTTGCGATCCTGCTCTATCTGGGCATGGGTTGGAGCGGCGTGCTCGCCGCCCGGTCGCTTTTATCCACGCTGACGGCGACGACATTGATCCTGATCCTGATTGGCGGCGTCATTTACTCGACGGGCGTGATCTTCCATGTCTGGGAACGCTTGCGCTTCCAGAACGCAATCTGGCACGGCTTTGTCGTTGCAGGTTCGGCGGTGCACTATTCGGCGGTCGTGACCTGCTTCAGCGGCGCAGCGCTGTCCTGACTCTCTTCATCCCCGGTCATTCCGGCGCGGGCCGACAGCCGTCGGACGGCCTCAACGCCGCGGCCATGCGCGAGATGATCCCGTCGAAACTCGTCAGCGGATTCTTGCGATATTGCAGGCGGAAATAGGCGGCACTTCCGTCGCAAAGGGCGATCGCCCGGGCATAGAATACTTCGTCGTCACGCGCGCCGGAGAAGCTCGCCCAGGCAGGCGTCACGCGCGAGAACAGCATCCTCCAATCATCCTGAGTCTCGAGGCCGATGTGGTCGGCCACATCGGTTTCGAAATCGCCATCCAGCGGATGACTTCCAAACACCGCAAGCGTCGCTCCGTTGTCGTCCGCATGGAAACTCACGCCGTCGCCCTCGTCGGATGCGTCCTGGCGCAGTTCGAAGCCCGGCGGAATCTCCACCGTGTAGCCGAAGCGAGGATTGGCATAGGAATGCCAGTCGTCCTCCGCGGCTGCGGGAAACGCGAGCCCTGTGAGGAGGGCGAGGGCGAAGAAAGCGCGGCGCATGCGGGCATCCTTTTGGCTTGCTTCGATTGCCGCTCCTCGTAGCCCGGCCCCGAAGCCCCTGCTGTTTCTCGCGGAACAGCCGGAGCGCCACGCGTTCAACACAACGCAGCGCTCACACTCATGGCACCGCTTCCGTGTCGCGCTGTCAATCCTCTTCGAAGGTATGGCCGTGCCGTTGAGGCAACAACGCAAGCCTGCCGCCGGAGGGGTATCGGAAAAACACGGCCGAGACGGCGTCGCGCTCCGCGCAGCGGATTACAGTCCGCACCATGAAATGCGCGCGATCATATTCTCTGATCGCCTGGCCGTCGATGGGTGCGAAACCGCTTGGCTGGACACAGCCGGAATCGAACTCGTCTCCGACCGGAGAAGAGCCCGGCTGCAGCGGACGCCTTTATCGCGCGCCGATCCTTTTGTTATCGAGAAGGAGCCAGGAATAGGATGCTTCGGTGCCACGTTCGCAGGTACTGCGATACTGCAACATTTGCCTGCGCTTTGCAGTGTATTACTGTCGCGCACCTCCGATTCGTGCCGATTCACTCTTGAGGCGGAACAGGCCTTATTCTATGTCCGGTAACAATTTGATCGGATGGTCAAAACGGCGAAGGAGCTTGCCAAGACGATGGATGTCGCGGCCCTGACATTTCTGGCCCTCGGTCTCCCCTTCGTCGCGGCACTCGTTGCCCCGGTGCTGACGCGATTTCTCGGCCACAACGCCGCCTGGCTGCTGGCTCTCGCGCCGGCCGCGATCTTCGTGCATTTCCTCGGCTTCGTTCCGGAAATCGCTGACGGCGAAATCGTCACCGGCGGCTATGCCTGGATTCCCTCCTTCAACGTCAGCTTCTCCTGGCTGATCGACGGGCTGTCGCTGACGTTCGCACTTTTGATTTCCGGCATCGGGGCGCTGATCGTCCTCTACTCGGGCGGTTATCTAAAGGGCCATCCGCATCAGGGCCGGTTCCTTTCCTTCATCCTGATGTTCATGGGCTCCATGCAGGGTCTCGTCCTTTCGGACAGTTTCCTGATGCTCTTCGTCTTCTGGGAGCTGACGTCGATTACGTCCTTCCTGCTGATCGGCTTCGATCACGGCCGCGAGGCCGCACGCCGTGCGGCGCTGCAGGCATTGGTCGTCACGGGGGGAGGCGGCCTGCTGCTGCTTGCCGGCCTTCTCATCCTCTGGAACGTGAGCGGTATTACCCAGTTCTCTTTGCTTCTCTCGTTCGGCGCGGAGTTGAAGGAGAGCCCGTTCTACCTTGCCGTACTTCTTCTGGTGCTGGGCGGAGCCTTTACCAAGTCTGCGCAGTTTCCGTTCCACTTCTGGCTGCCGAACGCCATGGAGGCTCCGACGCCGGTTTCGGCCTATCTGCATTCCGCGACGATGGTGAAGGCGGGCGTCTACCTGCTGATGCGGCTCAATCCGGTGCTCGGGGGCACGCCGGAATGGCAAATCCTGCTGCCTTTGTTCGGGGTGGCGACGCTCGTGAGCGGTGCAGCGCTGGCGGTGCGTCAAACCGACCTCAAGCTGATGCTTGCCTACACGACGATGGCTTCGCTCGGTCTTCTGGTCCTGCTGACAGGCGTCGGTTCGCCGCATGCGGTCGAGGCAGCAGCGCTCTATCTCGTGGCGCACGCGCTGTTCAAGGGCGCCCTGTTCATGGTTGCGGGCATCATCGACCACGAGACGGGCTCGCGCGACCTGACAAAGCTCGGCGGGTTGCGCTCGGCCATGCCGCTGACCTTCGTGATCGCTCTTGCCGGCGCACTTTCGATGGCCGGCCTGCCGCCCTTTTTCGGTTTCCTCGCAAAGGAGGAAATCTATGGTGCGCTTTCCGGTTTCGATCCGCGCTCGATGGCCTTTGCGGCGTTGACCGTTGTCGGTAACGCCCTGATGTTTGCCGTCGCTTTCGCCGTCGCCTTGAGACCATTCCTGGGACCGAAAGTAGAGACGCCGAGGCAAGCCCATGAGGCGCCGGTCCTCCTCTGGCTCGGTCCGGCGATTCTGGCATTGAAGGGGCTGTCGATCGCGCTGATGTCCGGTCTTGCTCATCGGCTGATTTCTTCGCCGATGTCTTCCGCCATTGCCGGCGGACCGCGGACGGTGACGATCTCACTGGTCCCGCATATCGGCATGCCGCTACTTTTATCTGCCGCCACCGTGTTGGTCGGTGTCGTCTTTTATCTCAACCTCGATCGCCTCCGGGCAGGCATGGCCGTCGTGCTTGCCGATATCGGCTGGGGGCCGGACCGAGGTTTCGACCAGTTCATCCGCGGGCTTTTGCGGATCGCCGTGGCCATCACTCGCCGGGTACAAAGCGGCAAGCTCGACGTCTACATGACCGCCGTCTTCGTGCTGGTCGCGGCGGTCCTGCTTGCAACTCCGGTCCTTTATGGGGAACTGCCGCGGGCGCCGTTCTTCGCGGCGGACGTTCCGGCGCATGAGCTTGCGATCATGGCCATTGCCGTCGCGGGCCTCGTGGCCGTGGTGCTCGCCGCCGATCGTCTGACTGCGATTGTCTCGCTCGGCATCCAGGGTTTTGCCGTCGCCGTTATCTTCCTGCTCTACGGCGCGCCGGATCTCTCCTTTACCCAGTTCATGATCGAGACGCTGTCGGTCGTGGTGCTGGCACTGGTGATGACCCGGCTGAGGCTTTCGCCTTCGGATCACCGGCCGCTGCACCAGAAGGTTCCCGACTCGATGATCGCGCTCGCCTGCGGGCTCGGTTTCGGCCTCTTTCTGCTGAGAGCCACAGGCATGCCGTTCGACGCAACGCTGACGGATTTCTATAATCTCTATTCGAAGTCGATCGCGCACGGAGCCAATGTCGTCAACGTCATCATCGTCGATTTCCGCGGCACGGACACGCTTGGCGAAATCGCCGTGGTGATGACCACCGGTCTCGCCATTCTCTCGCTCGTGCGGCTGAGGGCGGGTTCGCTCAAGCGCGGCACCGATGAGCGGCAGGATGCGGAGGAACGCGCATGAAATCGGTGATTTTCCGTACGGTCGCGCCGTTCCTGACAAGCCTGATGACGCTGTTCTCGATCTTCGTCCTGTTGCGTGGCCATAATGAACCGGGCGGCGGGTTCATCGGCGGCTTGATTGCCGTCTCCGCCTTGGCGATCTACGGCATCGCCCACGGCGTCGAGACGGTAAGGCGCGCGATCTATTTCCATCCGATGGCGATCGCCGGCGCGGGGCTCCTTGCCGCGACGGTCGCGGGTCTGATTTCGCTCTTTGCGCATGTGCCGTTCATGACCGGGCTGTGGATCTATCCGTCGCTTTTCGGTGTCGAGATCCCGCTCTCGACCGTCATGCTGTTCGATACCGGCGTTTATCTCGTGGTTGTCGGAGCGATCAGTTCGGTCGCGCTTTCGCTTGAAGAACGGGGAGGCGAGTGATGGAGGCTTGGTTTGCGTTGCTCGTGGGCATCTTCTTTACTGTCGCGGTCTACCTGATGCTGTCGAAGTCCATCATCCGCGTGCTCCTCGGCGTGGCGGTTCTCGGCAATGCGGTCAACCTGTTGATCTTCACCGGGGGGCGGCTGACGCGCGACGTGCCGCCGGTCATTGCCGGCGGTGTCGACACGCTGGGCGGCCCGGCCGCCAATGCGTTGCCGCAGGCGCTGATCCTGACCGCGATCGTCATTTCCTTTTCCTTCTTCGCCTTCCTCTTGGTTCTCGCTTGGCGCGCCTATGAGGATCTGTCGACCGACAACACGGATGAGATGCGTGTGGCTGAGCCGGTGAAGGAACCGATGCCGCCGCTTGGATATTGATCGACCCATGGCTGTCCCGACCTCATCCTCCGTCGATCTTTCCGCCGCGCTCGTTCTCGGCCCGACGACCGGTGCCGACTGGCTGGTGATCCTGCCGGTCGCCTGGTGCTTCGCCGTCGGCGCGGTTCTGGTCATGTTGCGCCGCGCGGTCGGCCTTCACCCGATCATTGCGGTTGCAGGGCTCGTAGGACTGGTCCTCATCGACGCGCTATTGCTTGGACATGTGGCGGCCCACGGGCCGGAGACCATGGTCATGGGGCGTTGGTTGCCGCCCTTCGGCATCGCCTTCACGGTCGATCTGACGGGGGCGCTCTTTGCTCTGGTCGCGGCAATCGTTGCCCTCGCCGGCGGTATCTTCTCGCTCGCCGATATCAACGACAGCGGCAGGCGCTACGGCTTCTATCCGTTCCTGATGCTGCTGATGGCGGGCGTCTCCGGCGCTTTCCTGACCGGGGACATATTTAACCTCTACGTCTGGTTCGAAGTCCTGCTGATTTCCTCCTTCGGTCTTCTGGTTCTCGGTTCCGAGCCCGAGCAGATCGACGGCACGGTGAAGTATGGCTTCCTGAATCTCGTGGCAACGACGCTGTTCCTGGTCGCGACGGGCTATCTTTATGCCGTGTTCGGGACGCTGAACATGGCCGACATCGCCCGCAAGGCGGAAGGCTTGCGGGGCAGCGCGCCGTTGATGACGCTGACGGCGCTCTATGTGCTGGCATTCGGCATGAAGGCTGCAGCGTTCCCGGTGAATTTCTGGCTGCCGGCCTCCTACCACACCCCGCGCGTCGTCGTGTCGGCGCTTTTTGCCGGTCTGCTCACCAAGGTCGGTATCTACGCTCTGATCCGCGTGATGGTCATGCTTTTTCCGGTTGAAAGAGAGGAACTGAGCTTCGTCATGGCGCTTGCAGGAGCCTTGACGATGATTGTCGGTGTTCTCGGCGCGCTGGCGCAGACCGACTTCCGCCGCATCCTTGGCTATCTCGTGGTTTCAGGGATCGGGTCGATGCTGGCGGGGATCGCTGTCGGCGGTCCTGGCGGTATCGGCGGCGCGATCTTCTACGCGCTCCATTCGATGCTGGTGATGACCGGCCTCTATTTCGCCGCCGGAATCGCCGCGCGGCTCGGCGGGGGCTCTTCCATCGCGACGGTCTCGGGCCTGTACCGCAAGAACGTGGGATTTGCCGCGCTGACCTTGATGTTGTGTTTCGCCGTCTCCGGGCTGCCGCCCTTTTCCGGCTTCTGGCCGAAGGTCATGCTCGTCAAGGCGGCGCTCGACATCGGTGCCTGGTGGCTTGCGGCGGCACTCCTTCTTGCCGGCTTCTGCACGGTGATTGCGACCGGCCGTCTGTTCCTGCTTGCCTATTGGCGCGACGAGCCCGGTGCGGCTGCCGAGACCGTGCGGCTGCCCCCGGTCGTATTGGTGCCGCTTGCGGGCCTTTCCCTCCTCACGCTCGGGATCGGGCTCTATCCGGAGCCGTTGCTGGCGACGATCCAGAGTGCGGCCGCTGGGCTTGCGGAGCCGTCGGCGTATCTGAATTCAGTCTTTCCTGCGGGAGGCCTGAGATGAAGTTCCCGGGAATGAAGTTCCTTGCGATCAACCTGATCTTCACCGCCATCTGGGGCGCCATCAGTTCGAGCTTCACCCTCGCAAATCTCGTGCTCGGCTTCCTGGTCGGCGCGCTGTCGCTTGCGCTCATCCGGCGTGAGTTGCGGCCGGTGACCTATCCGATAAGGCCTCTGCGCATGTTGCTTCTCATGCTGCTCTTCTTCAAGGAACTCGCTGTTTCCGCGACCAAGGTCGCTATTCTCGTCATGCAGCCGAAGATGGTGCTGAAGCCCGGTATCTTCGCCTACCCACTGACGCTCAAGAGCGACTTCGAGATCACGCTGCTCGCCAATCTCATCACTCTGACGCCGGGAACCCTTTCGGTCGACGTTTCCGACGATCGCAAGAATCTCTACGTCCATGCGCTCGATTGCGCCGATCCGGGCACACTTCGACAGGACATCGCGCGCGGCTTCGAACGCCGAATCCGGGAGGCCTTTGGATCGTGATGGCTGAGACCGTGCTTTCCGCAGCGATCGGCTTCGCGCTGGTGCTCCTCTCCGCCGCGCTCTTGATGACCGTGTTGCGTATCATCCGGGGGCCCACTTTGCCGGACCGCGTCCTCGGGCTCGATATGCTGGTGGCGATCGCGATCGGTTTTATTGCCGTGATCGCCATCAAGACCGGCTTCAACCTTTACATAGACATTGCCATCGCTTTGGGCCTGGTCGGCTTTCTCGCGACCGTTGCCTTCGCCCGTTTCATCCTGGCGCGCGGCCTGGCACCGGAACAGTCCGCGCATGCCGCGCCCACCAAAAAGACATCACCGAAGCGCGGCAAGGCCGCCCCGCCGGCGCGCCGCAAACGCCGAGGAACACGTTGATGGAAGCGCAAGCCAATGCCGCAATCACGCTTGTCGTCGCGTTGATCGTCGTTGTCGGCGCTTTATTCTCGCTGCTGGCCGCTTTGGGGATCGTTCGGTTTCCCGACCTCTACACACGCATGCATGCGGCGTCGAAAGCGGGAACCATCGGCTCCGGCCTCTTGCTTCTGGCGGCGGGGTTGCATTCCCTCGACGGTGCAATTCTCGTGCGTGCGCTTGCTGGCTTTGTTTTCTTCATTCTGACGGCGCCGATCTCCGCCCATCTCTTGGCCAAAGCCGCGCACCAGGCGGGTTACAGGCTGACGAAACTGTCGGTAATAGATCAGCTTCCACAAAAGGAAGAGCCACGTCGGCTTTGATCGACACCGTTTCTGTCTTTGTATTTCCGGACAAATCCGCGTGCGGTCACAATTTTAGCATTTTGGAATAAAGTTGCTGCTGTTCGATAAAATTATGTTTGGACTTTTCGGCGATCAATGTTAATGCAGTAAATGCAAAGTGTCGTCGTGGAAAATACTTTGAACTGAAATTCCAGCTTGAGTTGTGAATATTATCCGTTGCTTTGAGGTGTCGATTGTCCTGATGCCTTGGTGGCGGGTTTCGCTATCCCAATTCGAGCCTTGATGTTGCGGCAGAACCTTGGTCCTCGCCGTACAGTTATCGGTCAATTCCAAGGCAGCGGGCGCTGTTCGGCGGCATTTTCGCGAATTCCTCCCTCTGAAACGCTGTTTCAGATTTGTTGCTGGATTCCGATAGGAGAAAGAAATGACAGAAACCACGCCCGGCGCGAGCCACGAACTCCTGGTTGAGTTGACGGCGGAAATCGTTGCCGCCTATGTAAGCAACCACGTGGTTCCGGTTGCCGAGCTTCCGACGCTCATAGCCGATGTTCACTCGGCCCTTAACAACACGACGGCTCCTGCACCGGTGGTGGTTCCGGTCGAGAAGCCGAAACCCGCCGTTTCGGTGCGCAAGTCGGTTCAGGATGATCAGATCACCTGCCTTGAATGCGGCGGCACGTTCAAGTCGCTGAAGCGCCACCTGATGACCCATCACAATCTTTCGCCCGAAGAGTATCGCGAAAAGTGGGATCTGCCTGCGGACTATCCGATGGTTGCGCCCGCCTATGCGGAAGCCCGCTCGCGTCTCGCCAAGGAGATGGGCCTCGGACAGCGTCGCAAGCGCCGCGGGAAGTAATCCCGTTCGCCGCTTGGCCCGGGAAGGCTGAGCACGGACGAGTGCGCTCAGCGTTTCGTTTTGGAAAGAAGGTCGGGCCGAAACAAGCGCCCGGCCTTGTTCGTTTTTGCGACAAGGTCTCGCGTCGGGGCGAACTACAGCGCCGCGCGTCTCATCAGGCGCGTAAAGGACGTCATAGCACTTTGAAGTGCTGCATGTTTTTTCATTAAATCGGCAACATGTAGTAGGCGGCGTCAGGCCGCCAGCCGGACTTCCGCCTCGTTCTTGATCCGCCGGACCATGGAGCGCAGGCCATTGGCGCGCTGCGACGACAGATGCTCGATGAGGCCGATCTTGCCGAAGACATCGAGGGCGTCGAGCTGCGCGATTTCCGAAGCGTGCTTGCCGGAATAAAGGGCGAGAACGATCGCCACGAGCCCACGAACGATGTGGGCGTCGGATTCCCCTTCGAAGGTCAGGACGGGGTTCTCCGGATCACCGGTCGTGTGAGTCACGAGCCAGACCTGGCTTGCACAGCCCTGAACCTTGTTCTCGCTCGTTCGCAAGGCCTCCGGCATCTCCGGCAAGCTCTTGCCCAGCTCGATCACGTAGCGGTAGCGGTCCTCCCACTCGTCGAGGAAGGAAAAGTCGTCAATGATCTGGTCAAGTGGAGTCATGGCCCATCCGATTCCCGGCGCCGCTTCATGGTCGGCTTCCGCCGCGCGATAGCTCTCGCCTGTCCCGATCCCGCTCTCTTGCCGTCATCGGGATCTCACCCTTTCATATAGGAGATGCGGGCGGCAATGAGAACAGCCGATATCATTTGCGCCCAAACATCGTCGCGACTCTCGTCCCATTCCGTATAAAAAAACACCGCGAAGGATGGATATCCTCGCGGTGGCCGAAACGGAACGGCTAATCAGGCAGTTGGAGTGAGACGACCGCAGGCCGGCAAGCCAGACGGACAAAGCCTGTCGTTACTGCGCCACGGCGGCCCTTGGGTCGAGACGCTTTTCCGGGACCGGCGTGCGCTTGAAGGTCGGCGCGCTGTCATTCGCTTCGTCATGCGAAGTAGCTGTGGGCGTAACCGTGCCCGTCATGATCTTGGCGTCCGGTGCGCCGGCATCGGTTTCAGCGAACTGCGTGTCGAGAAACTCGTAGGCGATGCGCGCGCCTTCGCGGGCTCGATGTCCAAGCGCAACGAAAGTCTCGGCGCCCTTCTCGCAGACGTCAGGCTTCTGAATGCAGATGGCGCGTACATATTGGAACGCCTCGCTGGCTGCCGAAAAGGTATCGCCGATCTCCACCTTCGGTCCGTGCTGTAGCTTCTCGGTGCTAGAGGGATCCAGGAACGGCAGGAGGACCAGAACCAGAGAAAACCAGAATGCTGCCTTGGCGAAAAACCACATCTTCTGCCCATCCTTTGTTCGACTGCCGCAGCTCCCGGTCTTTTAACCGATTTTGCCTTCGGCAGTCCCGGACGCGAGGTATCGCCTGATACACACGCCCGCTTGCATCCATGTCGGGAATCGGTCACGCGCCCGGCTCCCCTCCATGTCTTGCGACGGACATTAGTGTGGGAATCACAAGGGCGCTTTTCCAAAACCAGTGGAATTTGTCTCGAATTTTAATGAAATGCGCGATTTCGGTATCCGAAGTGGCATTTATCTCAAATTTTAGCGATTGCCGTTAAGGTTCGTGGCAAGGCTCGGGCCAGCGACCGCTTGTGGCACGGGCAATCGCCTTGAAGACGCTGCCCAAATTCTTAACAAGAACCGAAAAATATACGAAAATCCGACGCTTACGCCCCGTTAACCACAAGGAACGAAGCTCGCCGGAATTGCCCCAAAACAGGATTTTTCGCCCGTTTTGCGCCCGCTCCGAGGTGGCCCGTTTATTCTTTCATTAAGTCGGCGGTGCGAGATTCGGACCATCACGAGGCAGCCCGGCCAAACCCCCTTCGAAGGCGAAATAGGCGTTCCGGATAGGCCCGAAAGAAACAACAAAGGTGGCAGGGCAAAGCGTGAATGTATTGCGTGACATGGCTGGCAGATGGGCTTCCCGCGTGGATGAAGCTGCCGCCACGTGGCTGCCGCATCGTGACTTCAAGCGTCTGCGTGCTGCGGCGGCCGTGTCTCTGACGGCTCTGCCGGTCGTGCCGCTGGCGCTTACGGCTGTGTTGCCGGTCTCCGTCGCCCTGCCGGTGGGGACGGCGCTGTGGGCCGCGGCATCGCTCTTGGCCTCGGCCGCTGCCATTGGTCGGGACCACCAGCGTCAGGCATATGATGTTCGCGAGCCTGCGACTGCGATTGCCGATCTTTCAGTGGCCTACGATCTTTTCGCCGGTCTCGTCACGGTGCATGACCTGCGCGGCAATGTCCTGTCCGTGCATGGTCGCGATGCTGCCGAACATCTTACTCTGATGCGCGATCCTTGCGGCCGCGGGTTCATCGAGCAGATCCACGTCTCCGATCGGATCACATTCATGCGGGCTATCGATGACTTGCGCCAGAATGGTGAGAGATCGGCGGTCGACATCCGCCTTGAGCGGCGCTCGGTACCGGCCGAAGGGGCGCAGTTCGTACACATGCGTTGCGAGATGACACCGGTCCGGGACGCCGAGGATCGGCTGACCGCCATCGTCGTGCAATCCCGCGATGTTTCCGAGGAAGCCCGGCTGCGGGCGGAAGCAACCGCCAAGGCGGCCCATGCCGAGTCGGCGAACGATGCGAAGACGCGTTTTCTCGCGGCCGTCAGTCACGAACTGCGCACTCCGCTCAACGCCATCCTCGGCTTTTCGGACGTGCTGGCCGGCGAATATTTCGGTAAGCTGGAGAACGATAGACAGCGCGAATATGTCTCGCTGATCCACAAGTCCGGAGCCCACCTCCTGTCTGTCGTCAACACGATGCTTGACATGAGCAAGATCGAGGCCGGCCGCTACGAGCTTGTCCCGGAGCCCTTCCGCGTGGCCGATGCCGTTGCCGCTTGCGAGGCCATGCTCTCCCATCAGGCACGCGAGAAGGGCGTAAGGCTGACAAGCCGCGTGACGCGCGCAGTTGGTGAAATCAATGCCGATCAGCGCGCGTTTCAGCAAATATTGATCAACCTTGTCGGCAACGCGATCAAATTTACCAATCAGGGCGGACTGGTCACAATCGATGCCGAAACCGATGGCGCAGCGCTCAAGCTCACCGTGAGCGACACGGGGATCGGCATCGCCGAAGACAAGCTGCAGATGCTCGGCCAACCTTTCGTCCAGATTCAGAATGACTATACGCGCCGCTACGAAGGCACCGGGCTCGGTTTGTCGCTGGTGAAAGGGTTGGTCACGCTGCACGGGGGCAATATTTCGATCCGTAGTTGCGAAGGCGAGGGGACGGTCATCGCCGTTTCGATCCCACGCGACGGATCCGGCATTGCGAACGACGAACAAACGAGCATTCCCGTTACAGTGGAGTTCCCACCGCGGCTCAAGGAGCGCGGCGAAGGAGCGATGCGTATACGGGAGGTTGGCTTCGAAGACGAGGGAATGAACGAGGACCGGGGACATGGCTCCGCGCAAGCGCAAACAGCCTGAGCGGAAGAGAGCGGCACAGGCTCGACCTGGCCTCGCATTGCGCGGCCTGGCCGCCGGTGCTCGCGGTCTTGCATTTGCGGGCAGCGTGATGGCTCGCCACCCGGTCGGTGCTGGCGGATCCGCCGCCTTCGTCGTCGTCTTCAGTTTCGTTGCGGCCAATGCCATGTGGTATCAGCACGGCGCCCACCCGTCGCCACTTCTGCGCACCCGCGTTCCGCTGGTCGGACCCGAAGTTGCCGAGCGCCTGGCGGCTGCCAATGGTGAGCCGGTCGAGCCCCGCAACGTAACGACCTTCGTCATCGAACGGGAACGCGCCGAAGGACCCGGGAACGGCGACGACGCGGCTGCCGCTGCACTGGCCACCTCGACGCTTACTGCCGACATACAGAGAGAGTTGGCGCGGCTGGGTCTCTACGATGGAGCGCCGGATGGGCGTACCGGCCCGAAAACCTCGGCCGCGATCCTGCGCTTCGAAAAGCAGACCGGGCGTATGCAAAGCGGCGAAGCGAGCGACGACTTGTTGCAGGCGTTGCGTGCGACGCACGATACTGACCTTGCCGTCGTCACCCCTGGCGACCGTCCCTATTCGGACCCCAAGTCCGGGCCGGCAGAGGTCGATCCGGTCGCTGCGGCGATCCGCACTGCCGAAGAGGACAAGGCGTTGCTTCCTCGGGCCGACATTGCTGTCTCGAGCGAATTGGTGGTGAGCATCCAGAAAGGGCTCAGCAATCTCGCTTATGCGGACATCGTCGTCGATGGCGTCGCCGGCGATCAGACGCGCGCCGCTATCCGGCATTTTGAAAAGCACTACCGCCTGCCGCAGACCGGTGAGCCGAATGCGAAGGTTCTCAAGAAGCTGAAGGAAATCGGCGCGCTTTGAGCCGCGCCGCCAACCTCAGTTCGTGACCGCAGCGGCGGTAGGCTTCCCCAACAATTGCATGCCGGTGGACTCACATGTATCAGCCTCCCATGCGCCTCAAATCCGATATCTTCGTGTCCTCCCTGGTACGCCGTGTCTTTGCCCTCGGCGGCTATGCCGCAGTGTTGCGCAGGGGTGCCCAAGAGGCCGGTGCAATCTTCATTCGTCAGCGCTCGCGGGTCGGGATCGAGACGCTCTATGCGCCAGCGCCGCAGAACTTCTTCGAAGATGAAGCCGATACGACTCGCAAATTCGAGATACGGATGCAGGATACGGATGCGGACCATATCGACAGCGCGCTTTCCTCCGAGATCCGCTTCGATCCTGATTGCTGGATTGTCGAAATCGAACTGGACGATTGCGACGATCTGTTCGAGGTCGTGGCCGCCGACGTCGGTCCCCGGCGATAACCAAGGCGCGACGCGCTTCAGTTAATAGAAGGCGCGAAGCGCGGCTAGCGTCTGCCCAATCCTCGCATGGGCTGGGCGGTGCTGCGATGGGCGACGGCTGGACGAGCCTCTTGCTGGCGGGGGTCGGAGGCACGATTGTCGGCGAGATGGGCCTCGTAGCGGGCCGGGTCGGGGGCTCCATGCTCATCCGCGCGTAGCCAGGCCTCGACCCGCTCGACACTGGCTTTCCTCGCAACCGTCTCGATCATCGCTGTGGCGCGCGTGCCGCCGCCGAGCCTTTCGGAAAGATGCGGATAAAGCGCCTCGAGCAGAGAATTCATCTCATCGTTGGGGAACTCGAGTGCAGAAAGGGTCACGGTGAGTTGCTGGCCCGAGATGTCGAGAAGGATCCGCTCGGCAAGCGCTCGGCTCGATCGCAATGCGTCGGCGAGAGTCGAAGCGAAGAGAACCGCTTCGCCACTGCGGGCAAACCGCATGAGCAACGCCTGGTGGAGCTCGTCGATTGGCCGAATACGGGACGTGCCTTCTCGCGGCTCGGCCCGCACCAATGCCTTGATTTCCTCGCGCAGCTTGTCTTCGCGAGCGATGCGATCGGAAGAAGTGCTGTCCCCGGCCGGCGGTGACGGACTAGCGGCGTCTGCCCTCGGCTGACTCGCGCCCAACTGCCCGTTCGGATACACGGCCTGGTGGTGCTCGACCAGCGCATCGACGACCGAGGGGGAGAGATTTTCGCGGTGCGCGATTGCGCTGGCATGGGCCGCTCCCTGCCGGCGGATGATGGAAATCAGCACCCGATCGGAAATTGCTTTCGATCGCGTCAGAAAGGTAGCGGCAATGGCAATCGGCATGCTGCCGATCAGCAGGGCGACGGGCTCGGGCACGTGCGCACATTGCGAAAGGGCGGCGGTCGCCTGACGACGGGCTTCGTCGCTCGATCCGAGGAAAAGCGGTTCGAACAATTCGGCAAACTGCTTCATGTCCGACTTGCGCGGGATGCGAAGGCTCTCGAAGCCGGTGACGGTCGCCATCAGCACGACGTCCTTCAGTCGGCCCGTTTGCGGCCTTTCCAACTCACGAAACCGGTTCGTCACAATTTGTCCTTGCACGCAAAACACGATCGCCATCGCCGATGGCCCGGAACGGCACACGTCATCAAAAATAGATCTAAAACGTTAGCGTAGCATTAACTATGGACGTTGGGGCTTTATTCAGGCTTGCGGCACTGTCGTGGCGACGCGGAAATTTCCTTGATCCACAGAGGTCGGAATTCCGGGCTGCTTTCAGCCTTAAAAACTCCACATGCACTTCTATTTGATCCGCAAATCGGTGAAGCGCTGGTGCCAGCCGAAGGGGCCGAAGGTGGCCCTCTATGGAGATAGATCTGTGAAAGATGCGTTTTTTCGGGCGGTCGCTGTTTGTGCGCTCTTGTTCGCCCCGGCGGCAGCCGTGGCTGCGGAAGGTTTTGCCACCGCCAATGTCAACATGCGATCGGGGCCGAGCACACGCTATCCGGCCGTGACCGTCATCCCAGCCGGTGAGTCGGTAGAGATCCACGGCTGCCTGGCGGACCTGCCGTGGTGTGATGTTTCCTTCTACCGCGGGCGCGGATGGGTTGCCGGCCGATATGTGCAGGCCATCTACCGTAGCAACAGGGTCTATCTGGAGCCGGAGTACTATCGCCCGCTCGGCATTCCCACGGTCGTCTTCCAGTTCGATCGCTATTGGGATCGCAACTACAGGAGCCGCGACTTCTATCGTGACCGTGACCGCTGGCGCCGTGGTCCCGACTGGGCGCAAGAACGGGACGGGCGTGACTGGGATCGACAGCGTGCGTGGGATCGTCGCGAATGGGAACGCAGGCAGGTGAGCGAGGATCGCCGGGAATGGGAGCGTGACCGCGACGACGAGCGGCGTGAACGGCGCCGTGACAACGAAATGCGAGTGGTTCCGGAGTGTGGTTTCGACGATCGCCTGTGTGAGAACGACTGAAGTACCGTGCCCTCTGTGGGCGGCGGGCCGCTCGAAGATCGGGGTACGGCACGCAGGTCGTGAGAACGGCTGGAGACGTTTCGAGACGGCGGGCGGCAATGGCCGTCCGTTCGTTTTGGTTCGGGCCCATTTGCGTCGCATCGCGGGAACCAATCCCGCTTCGACGCGTTGACATCGCGCGAAGAAGAGGAGTGACGAAATGGCGGAGAAGAAGCTGGCAGCCGTCGGGGCGGAAGTGGATGCTGAAGCACGCAGTGCGAGCGCGCAGGCGGAACTGGAAGCACAGATTGCAGACCTGAGAACGGAGATTACTCGGCTCACGGAGACGGTTTCGGCCATTAGCACCGGCGCAAGGGCGGTCGTGCAGGGCGAGGCGGAGTTGATGACGGAGCGCGTCCGTGAACGCGTTCGCGAGGAGCCTATATCGAGCCTGCTGACAATCGCGGGTGTTGCATTCCTGTTCGGGCTGCTTGCGAGACGCTGATCGTTCTCAGATACCGGAATAGAGGACCAGAAGAGGGGAGCACGATGAGCTTAAGATAGTGTTAACTTGGCTATGGCTCAATCAGGATGGACCGGCTATCATCGGTCCGCATCTGATGTGAACCCCCAAATAACGTCCGGGTCACCGGAAGAAGGAGCAGATGAGAACGGCGCGTCTGTCCAGGGAACGTAACCTTTGGAATATGCGTCAGCCCGATTGCGGGCAGGGTGAAATCGGTACGGTAGTTCATCCGTCTCATGGAAATATGGAGACGAGCATGGCAGACGTAATCAGAATGCAGGACCGCAGGGTCCAAAAGCCGCGAAGGCGACCCGTGAAATCAGGCAGCGCCACTGTGCTGTTGTTTACAGGTATCCGTTACGAGCGTCTCGACGGGCGTGGACCACAGCCCACGGCGCCGGTTGGACCGCGGGTGAAGAAGCAGTAGTTTGATTGTAGTGTGCGGCACAGCCGCCCACGCGGGTGCGGCCGCGTGACTTAAGTTGTCACTTCAATGCCCGGGACACCGGGCGCCTCCACCAACCTGCGACGATAATGCCATCCGGAACGCCCGGGCGATGTACCTTCCGGTTTTGCCCGGTAATCAAAAGTGCCGCGCATTTGCGCGCCCGTTGCATCTTCCTTAAATCGTAGGTGATTCAGGCTGAAAACAGCATTCAAAATGCCGCGGCGTCGTTTGCGCGGCTGATGACGCGCGGTGCTGTCGAGGAAGCGGCGCCGGCGGTATCAACGCCGGAAGGGCTCGCAGCTCGACTCGGTGAGGAAATTGCGAACCTGTTCCTCGAAGCTGTCGAGCGGGGCAAGGGCTCGCAGAACCGCATAACCTTCGTCGTCCTTCATCTCGATCATGATGGACTGAGCCAGTGTTTCGGGGGGCGACTTGCGCAATTCGACAAGTTGGATCGGCGTGGCGACGACCAGGTCGAGGCTGCCGTTGACCGCCGTATGATCGTTCATGCTGAACACTTCGTTCGAGTTGCTGTCGAAGACGGAAAGCGACCAGAACGGCACCGCGCCGCGGGCGATGAAGCGCGCGGGCGCCTCCGCGATCGAAAAGCTGCAGACGGCGGTTCGAAGATAAGGGTCGCTGTTGTCGAGCCCGGTTACCCCCGGCTCGGCCGTCAGTGGGAAGAAGCTGTCCATCTCGAGAAGGCCGAGCACGCGCGTGTAGGCGTCTCGCCCGGTGAATTGCGGTAGGGCGAGCACGATAATGATATGCAGCAGAGCCGCGCCAAACAGGCCGACGAGAATCGCAAACAGCGTGCTACGCATTTCCGCACCCCGTCTTGACGATTTTCGGCATCGCAAGATCGATCAGCCCTGAGGAGCCGGCGGTCGGTGTGTCGAGCAGGGTCAGTACAAGTTTAAAGCTGCCGCCGTGGCGGATGGCGAGCCAGTTTTCCGGGTGAGCGACGGGCGAGGCGTGGACGACGAAACTGCTGTTTTCGGCGCGCAGCACCGTCCAGGAGTTCACCGCCGAAGGCAGGTCCGGTCCGGGTCGCAAGGTCACGCCCTCCGACGTCGTCGCATAGAGGGTCCAGAAACGGGCCGGCGGTGTCATGCCCGAAATATCATAGGAGCAGGTAGCAGATAGCCGCGCGCCGCTGTCGTCGGTCGCAGCCGTGAAAATCAGCCCCTCGGCACCTCCAAAGAGCAACTCGCCGGCGCGGGCGCGGTGCGCCTTGGCGTAGGGATCGGCGGCTGCCGTCTGTGCCTCGGGGAACGCGACCCAGGGGCCGATCGCGATCGAGCCGAAGCCGACGGTCGCCTTCAGCGCCCAGACAGCCGAAGTGATCCCGCCGCCAAAGGCGACGATCAGAGCGAGTGCGACGAAGAGGGGAATGCGAAACAAGGAGCGGCTCAATCGTATCTCGTTTGCCTGGCAATTTGCGAAAGCCACGCGGCATGACCGGTTCGTTCGTCAAGGAAAGGATTTGTGACTACAAAGTCAATTGCTTGTGGCATTCGTCGTAACGCGGTCGGGGGAGTTGCTCGTCGGCGCCTCTAGCACTGCGACCCTGCCGGAGTTCTTTTCCGGTGCTTTGAGCGGGGAAGCTTTTTCGAACGTCGCGCCGATCGCTTTCAACAGCTTGGTCACCTCAGCGGAAAGGGAACGCGGGCGAACAAGCGGCGGAAGGGCATTTTCATCTTCATCGCGCTTCGCGTCCGCCACGGCTGCCGGCTTCTTGGTCGCGTCGGGAAGCGGGTTGTCGATGCCGGGGATCGCCCGATGCTCGATGCCCTGTTCTGCATAATCCATCAGCCGTTTGAAGGTCATGGCCGGCAACGAACCGCCGGTCATCTCATCGGTCGATGTATAGTCGTCATTGCCGAACCAGACAGCGGTCGTGTAGTCGCCAGTGAAGCCGATAAACCAGGCATCACGATAGGCCTGCGTGGTGCCGGTCTTCCCGCCGGTAACGATGCCGTTGTCGAGGGCTGCGCGCCTCGCAGTACCCATCACCGGAATCTGGGTGAGAATGCGGTTCATCGACGAGACCGCTTGTTCGCTCAGAACCCGTTGCGCCTGAGGTGCATCGCGGCCGAAATCGTAAAGGATGTCGCCATCGTAGTTGAGGATCTGGCTGATGCCGTGGCGCCGCGACTGCAGGCCGCCCGCAGGAAAGACGGCGTAGGCCGTCGCCTGGTCGAGCACGGTCACTTCGGACGTGCCAAGCGGCATGGTCTTGTCGGTGCGGATCGGCGTTTCGACGCCCATCTTCTTTGCGGTAGCGGCAATGATTTCGGTGCCGAGCTTGTCTTTGGCGAGGCGCACCGGAACGGTATTGATCGATCGCGCCAACGCGTTCATCAAGGTGACCCGGCCGGCATACTTGCGGGCGTAGTTCTGCGGTGACCAGCCGCGCCACGTGATCGGCGCATCGACGACCACCGTCTCGGGCGTCATGCCCTTTTCCATCGCCGCGGCATAAGTATAGACCTTGAAGGAGGAGCCCGGCTGCCGCAGCGCCCGTGTTGCCCGATTGAACTGGCTTTCGCCGTAGTCGCGGCCGCCGACCATGGCCCGTACGGCACCGCCGTTTTCCACCATGACCACAGCGCCCTGCTTCACCTTGTAACTTTCGCCATATTGCCGGAGGCTCGACTCGACCGAGTCCTCCGCTGCTTGTTGCAGACCCATATCGATCGTCGTGCGCACGATCAGGGAGTGTTGCGCGAAGGGGGCAGCGATACGCTGGACTTCGTCAAAAGCCCAGTCGAGGAAGAAGTCGGGCGCCTTGACCTGGGCGCGATCGATCACGGTCGCGGGATTAAGGCGAGCGGCAATCACTTGGCCCTCGGTCATCAGGCCGCCCTGAACCATGTTGGTGAGAACCTCATTGGCACGGCCGCGTGCGGCCGGCAGGTTCACGTGCGGCGCATAGCGGGCCGGGGCCTTGAAAAGGCCGGCGAGCATAGCGGATTCGGCGAGATTGATGTCGGTGATCGTCTTGCCGAAATAGAACTGCGAGGCCGCAGCCGCTCCGAAGGTGCCGCCGCCCATATAGGCACGGTCCAGGTAGAGGCGCAGGATTTCCTTCTTTGACAGGTTGCATTCCAGCCAGACGGCGAGGAAGGCTTCCTTGATCTTGCGCTCGATCGTGCGTTCGTTCGACAGGAACAGGTTCTTGGCAAGCTGTTGGGTGAGGGTCGAGCCGCCCTGGACCACGCCTCCCGCCCGGGCGTTCTCGGTCATGGCGCGCGCCAGACCGAGAAAATCGATGCCCCAGTGATCGAAGAAACGCCGATCCTCGGTGGCGAGAACCGCCTTGATGAGATGGTCCGGCAGTTCGTCGATCGGGGCCGAGTCTTCGTGGATAATGCCGCGGTGGCCGATATCATTGCCGTAACGGTCGAGGAAGGTCACCGCAAAGTCGCTCTGGGCGCGCCAATTGCCTTTGGTTTCCTCAAACGCCGGAAGGGCCAGAGCCAGCATCAGCACTGAGCCGGCCGTCCCCCACGTTGCCGCTTCGCCAAGCACTTCGAAAAGCGCTCTCTTCCAGCCGCGTACGCGAAAGCGCCGGAAGAAGATGGTCGTCTCTTCCCACCATTCAGCCAGCCGGAATCCGGCATTCCACACCGTCGAGTCGATCCAGGAATCGATTCTGAGAAAGATGTGTCGCCTCTTCGGCCGGTTGTCCTCTTTCTTCGGTTCCTGCACGGCGTTCTCGTCCCGAAGGTTCGCTTGCCCCACAATGATATTTGCACGGCGCGAGTTTCCAATCTACTTGCATATCGTGCTGCCGGCCTTAAAAAACCGGCAATTTTCTGCAAATCTTCCATGTCGGCATGGAACGGACGAAAGTGTGACATGATGGGCGAAATGCCTTTCTGGAAAACCAAAAGCCTTGAAGAAATGAGCAATGCCGAGTGGGAAAGCCTCTGTGACGGCTGCGGCCTCTGTTGCCTGAACAAGCTTGAGGACTGGGATACGGGCGAGATCGCGTGGACGTCGATCCGCTGTACCCTGCTCGATGGTGAAAGCTGTCGCTGCAAGGATTACGACAACAGGCAAGCGACGGTGCCCGACTGCATCCAGCTGACCCCGAAGGTGGTGCATGAGATCTCATGGCTGCCGCCGACCTGCGCCTATCGGCTGATCGGCGAGGGGAGGGATCTCTATTGGTGGCATCCGCTCGTCTCCGGCGACCCGGAAACCGTCCACGCCGCCGGCATTTCCGTGCGTGGGCGCACCGTCGCGGAGGACGGTATCGATGTTGAGGACTATGAGGACTACCTGGTTACCTGGCCGCTGAAAGTAGGGCTGGAAGTGGCGCGCTAATGCATGTCGCCCAGCGGTTTTTGGACGACGACATGCGTGAAAACAAAGACCTAACGCGCACGATGGCTTGCCGTCCGGAACCGCGTCGTTTCAAAGAATGAAATCAATTCACCGTTTCAATGAGGGGCCAAGGATCAGCCGCCGTTCTTCTTCACGAGGCTTTTAGGCGCGACGTTGCGCCATGCGGTTTCCATGGTCTGCCGGACAAGCGTTTCGTCGGCGTCGGCGAAGTAGAATGAAGTCCAGCCGCGCTCGCCCCAGCCGCCGGGCACCGCGGCGCAAACGCCGGGCTCCATTTCCAGCAACATGCGCTGTTGATCGGGGGTGAATTTGAAGACCGCGCGACCCGCCTCCGGCAGCGACATGAAAATCCGCTTGCCCACACGAAAATCCCGTGTTCCGAAATGGGCATTCTCTTGCGTTCCGGGCAGGCTGAGTGCCAGCCTTTCGAGCTCTTCGGTCAGCATGGCAAAAGAGTAGCATGGAATTCTGGATTGGTAAAAAGGCCGCAACGGCTCTGTCATCGACCGTTAGGAGGAGCCCTGGCGCCTTCTTTGTGGAGTGGCATCGCTGAACAAAGCGCGTTCGTTCAGCGATGCAGGGATTGTCATTCTGCAGGCGGAACGGGCTTTTCTGCAGTCTCGCCAGCCGTGCGCATCGCGCGCCACTCGTTCTCGAAACGATCGAGAAGCGATTGCGGAATCCTGGATTGCGGGAGTGCGGGCTGTTTGTTCGCGAGCGTCTGCATCCGTTTCTCCTAGGTTCATGATGGTTCAAGGATGCAAGACCATTTCACATCGTAAATACTTTGTAAATCAGTGGTTTAAATCATTTAAACGATTGAAAAATCTTTAAATCGATTAGTGTTTCGATTGTCCCACAAATTTATTCTTGAGCGCCCTGGACGAGGGAACGCAACCGGAAAATGGTGCGTTTTCAGGTCCTTGAACATAAATGCGGACTTACTTCCGGAGATCGCGGATTCGGCCTCTGAAGGATCGGACTCAATTCTTGAGAAAACGGCTGCAAGCGACTCAGATGAATCGCGAATTCGGGAAGAGCGCCCGGGTAGGCCTCCGGCCTCCAAAAACGGCGCGGTCACGGTTAGGGTCCTCGTAAGCATTCTTCCGACAACGCCACTGTCCGTGGCGGTCGCCGAAGGGGCCGCACCGGCCATTGCATGTTCCTTAAATCGTAGCCGATTTTGAAGTGCTACAGCGTCCGTTGCGCGTCTGATCAGACGCGCAACGCTGTAGGTCGTGCGATCTTTCGCAACCGGAGGAATCGTTGCAATCTACGGTCGTTTTCTTGAGTGCCGACATTCATTTGCCATTCAGCCTGTATCAGTTAATGATTTTCGCCATGATGCTTCCCAAGTCGAAAGTGCGTTCATGTCTTCACCAGTGATCATAGCCGCGCTTGCCGCAGGCCTCGCGGGCTTGTCGCCGCCTGCCATCAACGTGCCTTCGGCTGTTGTCCGCGCGGCTGGCGATTGCAGCGCTGCCGCCGCGCAAGTGGTTGCCGAGACGGGTGGAGAACTGCTCTCCGCCCAGCCGACATCCGACGGCCAATGCGTGATCACGGTGCTTATCCCGGGCAACGGTGGGCGGCCGAAGAAGGTAACGGTGAAGGTGCCGATGTAGGCCGCTTGCGGGTGACCTACGAGCAAGGGAAATGAACGCAGATGCGCATTCTTATAGTCGAGGACGACGCCAACCTGAACAGGCAGCTCGCCGACGCGTTGAAAGAAGCTGGCTACGTCGTCGATCAGGCGTTCGACGGTGAGGAGGGCCACTATCTTGGCGATGCGGAACCCTATGACGCGGTGATCCTCGACATCGGCCTGCCGGAGATGGACGGCATTACCGTTCTCGAGAAGTGGCGCGGCGACGGCAAGACCATGCCGGTCCTGATTTTGACCGCACGCGACCGCTGGAGTGACAAGGTAGCCGGTATCGACGCCGGCGCCGATGACTATGTGGCCAAGCCCTTCCATGTGGAGGAGGTGCTTGCCCGGATCCGTGCCTTGATCCGCCGAGCCGCGGGACATGCGAGTTCCGAGATCGTCTGCGGTCCTGTGCGCCTCGATACGAAGGGCTCCAAGGCGACCGTTCGCGGTGTGCCGCTGAAGCTCACGTCGCATGAGTTCCGGCTGCTCTCCTACCTGATGCACCATATGGGGCAGGTCGTATCGCGCACGGAACTGGTCGAACACATGTATGATCAGGATTTCGACCGGGACTCCAATACGATCGAAGTGTTCGTCGGTCGGTTGCGCAAGAAGATCGGCAACGACCTGATCGAAACGGTCCGCGGCCTCGGATATCGCATGCAAGCGCCCGGCAATGGCAATTAGATCGCTCACGGCCCGCGTACTGGCGGTTTCGACCGTTTGGGCCGTCGTCGCCCTCGTTGTAATCGGAGTGGTTATCTCCGCGCTGTACAGACAAGGGTCTGAGCGCGGCTTTCAGGATCTGCTGCGCGCACAACTCTACAACGTCATCAACTCGATTTCCGTCAACGAGAAGGCCGTTCTGTCCGGAAGTCCGCAACTCGGCGACCTTCGTTTCTCCCAGCCCCAAACCGGATGGTACTGGATCGTCGAGCCGATCGGTGAATTTGATACGCCGCCACTCTTGTCGACGTCTCTAGGCTCCGCGAAACTGCCGATTGCCAGTGTCGACGAGGTTCCCTTCGATATTCGCTACGAGCGCTTCTACACGACCATGGATCCGTTCGGAAACGAGGTCGAGGTGGCCGAAACCGAGGTCGTGCTCGACATTCAGGGGCACGCGGCCCGCTTCCGGGTCGCGGGCAATCGCGATGTGCTGGAGGCTGATATCGACCGCTTCACCCGCAATCTCACCATCGCGCTGTCGATCTTCGGTCTCGGCGGCCTCGGGGTCAACGCGCTGACGATTCTGTTCGGTCTCAGGCCACTCGACCAGGTGCGCCGCTCGCTTGAAAAGATCCGCGCGGGCGAGAGCGAACGCCTGGACGGTGCTTTCCCGCGTGAGATCCAACCGCTTGCCAACGAGGTGAACGCCCTGATCGACAGCAATCGCCGTATCATCGAACGGGCGCGCATGCAGGTCGGCAACCTTGCCCATTCGCTGAAGACACCGATCGCGGTTCTGCTCAACGAAGCGCGCGTGCTGGAAGTACCGCATGGGGAATTGGTGAAGACGCAGGCCGACGCGATGCAGACCCAGGTGCAAATCTATCTCAGCCGCGCGCGTATCGCCGCGCAGCGGGGCTCTATCCTCGCCAGAACCGAGGCCCAGCCCGCGCTCGAGCGGCTTGTCCGGGTGATGCGACGCCTCAATCCGGACAGGCAGTTCAGCCTGTCGATCAATCCGCCGGGTTTGATATTGGCGATGGAGCAGCAGGACGTCGAGGAAACGGTCGGCAACTTGCTCGAAAACGCCGCGCGACACGCACGCGAGCATGTCTGGCTGAGTGTGCGACCCGCCCCGGAAGACGTACACGGTAAGGATCAGGGCCGGCACTGGATCGTACTCGACGTCGATGACGACGGTCCGGGGCTCAATCCGGACCAGATCGCCTTGGCAATGAAGCGTGGCAAGAGGCTCGATGAGAGCAAGCCCGGCACCGGGCTGGGACTTTCGATCGTGAGCGAGATTGTCGGAGAGTATCAGGGCACGATCGAACTTTCGCGGCGCGACGAAGGCGGATTGCGGGCCCAACTCGTTCTGCCGGCTGCGGTTTAGCGGCCACACCGCGGCTGAAAATGCCGATGCCCCGAGAGGGTATGGTTGCCTGACGCGCCGGGGAGTGCAAAAAGAAAATCGACGGGGTGCTACCTCTCCGCCGCCGGATGTGCGGCACGGCGGAAAAGGTGGTTTGCGGTGAAGTTGAGTTGTCGGGGGATCATGAGGAACCACGCAGTAATGGCACGAGCCTTTGTCGCCAGCGGTAGGATCGCCGTCATCGCGTCTGCCGTCGCGCTGGCTGGTTGCGGCACGGCATCGAACGGCCAGCGTGGGGTGGTCTCCGGTCTTTCTGCGACCGGAACGCGAGGAGCATCGTCGACAGCCTATATCGCCGCGCTGCAGGGCGGCGTCATCGCGCGCCTCGAGGGCATCGATCTCGGCAAGTCGGATCGGCAGAGGGCGCTCGAGGCCGAGTACCGGGCGCTGGAGGCGGCACCAGGGGGGCAGCCGGTCGTGTGGGAGGGACGCGGTGTCAGCGGGTCCGTCGTCGCCGCGGCGCCCTTTCAGGTCGGTTCGCAGAATTGCCGGCAATACAGCCATACGGTGACCGTCAAAGGGCAGCAAACGACCGCGCGCGGAGCGGCGTGCCGCAATTCTGATGGAACCTGGACGCCGCTGACATAAGCTCGCAGCGTTACTACGGTGACGCGCCTCGGCTGCCAAACCAGCGAAATATGCGGGCGACCTTGCGGCGAAACGCCTCAAATCTCCGTCATTGCCAGTTTTCGAGTTGGAATGGCACGGGGCTCATAGTATTTCCCCTCCATGTTGTTTTGGATCCTCGTCGCTATCTTGACGGCGGCAGCCGCTGTCGTGCTCGTTCTCCCGCTGATGCGGGCAGCGGCACCGCTTTCCTCTCCCCACAGTCATGACATCGAAGTTTATCGCGACCAGCTCGAGGAAGTGACGCGGGACCAGAAGTCCGGCCTGATCAGCGGCGAGGACGCGGAACTCGCCAGGGCCGAGATTGCGCGCCGGCTGCTTGCGGCGAGTGCCGCGGACGTGCCCGTCCAGGAGAGTGGTGCGAAATCCCTGCGTTCGAACCGCATTGCGCAGTTCTTCGTTCTTGCCTGTCTTCCGGCTGTGGGGCTTTGCCTCTATCTCCTCACCGGCAGTCCCGGCGTGCCGGCGCAACCGCTTGCAGCCAGACTTGCCAATCCGGGTGACGATATCAACATTTTGATTGCGCGGGCCGAGAACCATCTCGCGGCCAATCCGGGCGATGGCCAGGGCTGGGACCTGCTGGCGCCGATCTACATGCGCAGCGGCCGTGTCGAGGACGCTGTTGCCGCCTACGACCAGGCGATCCGCCTGCTCGGGTCGACGCCTGCCAGACTCGGCGGTTATGCGGAAGCGTTGATCGTGCAGTCCGGCGGCCTGGTGACGGCCGATGCGCAGGAAGCCTTGAAGAAATCGCTTGCCCTCGACCCCAACGACCCGCGCTCGGAGTTCTATCTGGCTCTCGGCCTCAAGCAGGAGGGTAAACAGCAGGATGCGCTCGCCGCGTTCCGCAAGCTTGCCGGCAATTCTCCTGCCGACGCGCCCTGGCTGCCATTGGTGAACCAGCACATCGCGGAGCTCTCCGCCGGTCAGGCGCCTGCGGGCAACACGATGCCCGCCAGCCCGACATCCGAGGATATGGCGGCCGCCGCGCAGATGGACGCCGGCGATCGCCAGGCCATGATCCGCGGCATGGTCGACAGCCTGGCGAGCAAACTGAAGGAAGATCCCGCGAACTTCGAAGGATGGATGCGGCTGGTCCGTTCCTACGTTGTGCTTGATCAAAGAGACAAGGCACGCGACGCTCTACAGCAAGGGCTGAAGGCTTTCCCGGCCACCGGGGATCAGGGGAAGCAATTGCTGGCTCTCGGCCGCGAACTCGGCATCGACGCGGACGGAGAACAAGAATGACACGCAAGCAGAAACGGTTGGCGATCATCGGCGGTGGCGTCAGCTTCTTGATCGCCGCCGTCTTCCTGGTGATGTTCGCCTTCAGCCAGGCGGTGGCCTACTTCTATGTTCCGGGCGATCTCGCAAAGGCCGCCCTTGCGCCGGGAACGCGCATCCGCCTCGGCGGCCTCGTCGAAACCGGTTCGCTCAAGCGTGGCGAGGGCAAGACCATAACCTTCAACGTTACCGATACGCTCGGAACGGTACCGGTTACCTATACCGGCATCCTGCCCGATCTCTTTCGCGAGGGGCAGGGTGTGGTGGCCGAGGGCGCGTTTGTTGCAGGCAGCCCCGTGTTCGTCGCCGATACGGTGCTCGCCAAGCACGACGAAACCTATATGCCGAAAGACGTTGCAGACCGCCTGAAGGCCCAGGGTGTTGCGCTCGGCGGCAAGGAAAACATTCAATGATCATCGAGCTCGGACATTATGCCCTGGTGCTGGCGCTCGCGACGGCGTTCGTCCAGGCGATCTTGCCGATCGCCGGGGCGCGGCGCGGTGACAAAGCGCTGATGGAACTCGCATCGAGCGCTGCGCTCGTCTGCGCCTTGCTCGTCGCCTTCTCCTTTGCGGTGCTGACCTTTGCTTACGTGACCTCCGACTTTTCCGTACGGAACGTCTGGGAGAATTCGCATTCGCTCAAGCCTTTGATCTACAAGATTTCCGGTGTGTGGGGGAACCACGAGGGATCGATGCTGTTGTGGCTGTTGATCCTCGTCTTCTTTTCTGCCCTCGTGGCGCTTTTCGGCCGAAACCTGCCGGAAACGCTGAAGGCAACCGTGCTCGCCGTACAGGCCTGGATCGCGGCCGCGTTTGCGCTCTTCATCCTGCTGACGTCCAATCCCTTTGCCCGCCTCATTCCGGCACCGGGCGAGGGCAAGGACCTGAACCCCGTGCTGCAGGACGTCGGCCTCGCCATCCACCCGCCTTTGCTCTACCTCGGCTATGTGGGTTTTTCCGTCTGTTTTTCCTTTGCGATCGCGGCACTGATCGAGGGTCGCATCGACGCAGCATGGGCGCGTTGGGTGCGTCCATGGACGCTTGCCGCCTGGACCTTCCTGACCGCCGGCATCGCCATGGGCTCCTACTGGGCCTATTACGAGCTCGGCTGGGGCGGCTGGTGGTTCTGGGACCCGGTCGAAAACGCCTCGTTCATGCCGTGGCTCGCGGGCACGGCGCTGCTGCACTCTGCGCTGGTGATGGAAAAGCGCGAGGCGCTGAAGATCTGGACCGTGCTGCTGGCGATCATGACCTTCTCGCTGTCGCTGCTCGGTACCTTCCTCGTCCGTTCTGGCGTGCTCACGTCGGTGCATGCTTTTGCGACGGATCCGACACGCGGGATCTTCATTCTCGTTATTCTCGTCGTCTTTATTGGCGGCGCGTTTTCGCTCTTCGCGTTCCGGGCATCCCGCCTCAAGTCCGGAGGGCTTTTTGCGCCGATCTCGCGCGAAGGCGCGCTCGTTCTCAACAACCTCATTCTCACGACTGCGGCCGCGACCGTGCTTACCGGCACGCTCTATCCTCTGGTGCTTGAAGCGCTGACGGGGGAAAAGATCTCGGTCGGTGCACCGTTCTTCAACATGACCTTCGGCCTGTTGATGCTGCCGCTGCTCTGCGCAGTTCCGTTCGGCCCGCTGCTTGCCTGGAAGCGCGGCGACCTCACGGGTGCTGCCCAGCGCTTGGTCGTTGCGGCCGCGGTCGGCCTCTCTGTCGCTGCGGTCTATTACTACGCAATGAATGGTGGCCCCGTACTCGCTCTGCTCGGCATTGCGCTCGGCGTCTATCTGATCGTGGGCGCGCTGACCGATCTGGTGTTGCGTTCCGGGATCGGCAAAGTGGCTGGCAGCGTTGCCTGGAAGCGGCTTTCGGGCCTGCCGCGCTCCGCCTTCGGCACAGCACTCGCCCATACGGGACTCGGCGTTACGTTGATCGGCATCGTCGCCGTCACCGGCTTTGAGACCGAGACAGTTGTCGAGATGAAGCCGGGCATGATGGTGGAGGCCGGCGGCTACAGCCTGCGCTTCGACGGCATGCGACCAGGGCGCGGACCGAACTATACCGAGGAGACCGGGCACTTCACGGTCAGCCGGGGCGGCGTAGCGGTCACTGAAATCTGGTCGTCGAAGCGACTCTATACGGCGCGCCGGATGCCGACGACGGAGGCCGGAATTCGGACCTTTGGCCTCAGCCAGCTCTATGTTTCTCTCGGCGATCAGATGACGGACGGCGGTATCGTCGTGCGTGTCTGGTGGAAGCCGCTGATCCTTTGCATCTGGGGCGGAGCGCTGATCATGATGGCGGGCGGTGTTGTCTCCCTCAGTGACCGCCGCTTGCGGGTTGGCGCGCCGACGCGCGCCAAGAGGGCCGCGCGGCTCGCCCTGGGGGCAGCCGAATGATCCGCTTGCTCCTCGCGCTTTTCCTTTGCTTCTCTTCCGTGCTGCCCGCCTTGGCGGTCAATCCGGACGAAGTGCTGGCCGATCCGGTACTCGAAGCGCGCGCGCGGGCGATCTCGGCCAAGCTTCGCTGCATGGTCTGCCAGAACCAGTCGATCGACGACTCCAATGCCGAACTCGCCAAGGATTTGCGGGTGCTGGTGCGCGAACGGTTGACGAATGGCGACACGGACGAAGCGGTGATTGCCTATGTCGTTTCCCGCTATGGCGAATTCGTGCTGTTGAAACCGCGTTTCGAGGCAAAGACCGTGATCCTTTGGGGCATGCCGGTCATCCTGCTTCTTTGCGGCGGAGTTGCCCTCGTTGTCGCGGCGCGCCGACGCAACGCGGGTACGCCCGGCGCGCCGCTTTCCGACAAGGAAAAGGAAGAGCTCGACAAGCTCTTGAGGTCCTAGAGCATCGTTCCCGCGCTGCCCGGGCTCTGAGTCTTGATGCCGAGCGATGGGGTCAAGGCGCATAGACGGTTTCGCATATTCGAAACGAAGTATCGCGCCGTTCCGCGCGGCCGCTGAATAATCCCTCTCCACTTCCGTGCGAACATTACCAAATATTCATCTGCCGGACAGAACTCAGTAAGGTCCGGTCCGTTACACCTTTCGTTATCGGCTGTTCCTCCAGTCACAGCCAGGCGGGCACTTCCCCGGACGCCAAATACCGTTTGGGAAGGTGCTCGTAGTCAAGGTTTCGAAGCCGTCCGCCAATTGGCGCTGGGCTTCATGGAAGAGAGAAGGCAAAACGCATGTCCAAGATCAAAACCCTGCGTCCGTCCCTGAAGACGGTTCTGAAAACCTCCACCGTCGCCGGCCTCGCGGCAGTCATGCTGACCAGCGGCCTGCCGGCTCAGATTTCGCAGTCCTTCGCCGAAGCCGTGAAGGCAGAGGCCCCCTCGGTTCCGAGCTTCGCGAATGTCGTCGATGCGGTTTCGCCGGCTGTCGTTTCCGTTCGTGTGCAGTCGCGCGTGAACGCTTCCGACGATGAAACCAGCAACTTCAGCTTCGACTTCGGCGGCCGCGGCTTTGAAGATCTGCCCGATGATCATCCGCTGAAGCGCTTCTTCCGCGAGTTCGGCGGCCCGCGTGGCGATGGTGGCGGTGATCGTGCCGAACGTCGCCCTGATCGTCGTGGTCCGCACGGCGAGGGTCGCCTTCGTCCGCGAGGCCAGGGCTCCGGCTTCTTCATCACCGAAGATGGTTACCTCGTAACCAACAACCATGTCGTTTCCGATGGCTCCGCCTTCACGGTCATCCTGAATGACGGAACGGAACTTGATGCCAAGCTGGTCGGTAAGGACAGCCGCACCGATCTTGCCGTACTCAAGGTCGACGACAAGCGCAAGTTCACCTATGTGAGCTTCGCGGACGACAGCAAGGTGCGCGTCGGCGATTGGGTCGTCGCAGTCGGTAACCCGTTTGGCCTCGGCGGAACGGTGACGGCCGGTATCGTCTCGGCTCGCGGCCGCGACATCGGCTCCGGCCCCTATGACGACTACCTGCAGGTCGACGCCGCTGTGAACCGCGGCAACTCCGGGGGCCCGACGTTCAACCTTTCGGGTGAGGTTGTCGGCATCAACACCGCGATCCTCGCCCCGTCGGGTGGCAATGTCGGCATCGCCTTCGCGATCCCCGCATCCGTCGCCAAGGACGTCGTCAACGACCTCATGAAGGACGGCAGCGTCTCGCGCGGTTGGCTTGGCGTTCAGATCCAGCCGGTGACGAAGGACATTGCCGATTCGCTCGGCCTCTCCGAGGCAAGCGGCGCTCTGGTCGTAGAACCGCAGGCCGGTTCTCCGGGCGAAAAGGCCGGGATCAAGAAGGGTGATGTGGTGACGGCACTGAATGGTGAGCCGATCAAGGATCCGCGCGATCTCGCCCGCAAGGTCGCTGCAATGCGCCCGGGTTCTTCTGCCGACGTAACTCTGTGGCGCGATGGCAAGTCGCAAAGCGTCAAGCTCGAAATCGGCAATCTGCCGAACGACGCCAACGACTCCGTGCAGCCGAAGGATGAGCAGTCCGAGCAGAGCCCGCCAGCCAGTGATGAAGCGCTTGCTGATCTCGGCGTGACGGTGACGCCTTCCGAGGACGGCACTGGCGTGACGATTTCTTCCGTCGATCCAGACTCGGACGCCGGCGACCGCGGCCTGAAGGAAGGTGAGAAGATCGTCACCGTGAACAATCAGGACGTGAAGTCGGCGGACGACATCCTCAAGGTGATCAACAACGCCAAGAAGGATGGTCGGACCAAGGCGCTCTTCCAGATCGAAACCGACGACGGCAGCCGCTTTGTCGCGCTTCCGATCGACCAAGGCTGATAACGCGGCCATCGGAGGATTGGAGTGGGTCGCCCCACTCCAATCCATTCTGACCGATCGCGGTGATGGTCGGTACATCCGCAAATCACCATGATCCAACTGTGCCGTGACATCCGAGTGATTCGCGGCGCTTTTCGTTCGGGCCGAAGCGTTGGTTGCCGCGGCGCCGCTGCGTGATTTCTCTGGGTCGAAATCATGCAGCAATTCAAAGAGCTACAGCGTCCTTTGCGCGTCTGACAAGACGCGCGGCGCTCTAGAGGTGTCGGAACCGAAACCGGTTGAGACAGATAGGGATCCGGGACTATGGTCACGCGCATGAAGATTCTGATTGTTGAAGACGACCTCGAGGCGGCGGCCTATCTCGCGAAAGCGTTTCGCGAGGCCGGCATTGTTTCCGACCATGCCAGCGACGGCGAAAGCGGGTTGTTCATGGCGAGCGAGAATGCCTACGACGTGCTGGTGGTCGATCGTATGCTTCCGCTTCGTGACGGCCTGTCGCTGATCACCGAACTGAGGCGGCGGGATGTCCACACGCCCGTCCTCATTCTCTCGGCGCTCGGCCAAGTGGACGACCGCGTCACGGGCCTGCGCGCCGGTGGCGACGACTATCTTCCAAAGCCCTACGCGTTCAACGAGCTTCTCGCACGGGTCGAGGTACTCGGCCGCCGCAAGGGCGCACCAGAGCAGGATATGGTTTACCGCGTCGGCGACCTCGAACTCGACCGGCTTGCCCACTCGGTTCGACGGCAGGGCAAGGAAATTCCGTTGCAGCCGCGCGAATTCCGGCTGCTCGAATACCTCATGAAGAATGCGGGCCAGGTCGTCACGAGGACGATGCTGCTTGAAAACGTATGGGATTACCATTTCGACCCGCAAACCAATGTCATTGACGTGCACGTCTCGCGTCTGCGCTCGAAGATCGAAAAGGATTTCGACATACCGCTGCTGAGGACGGTTCGTGGCGCCGGCTACATGATCAAGGACGACCGGACTGAGACATGAGCAAACTCAGGGTTCTGTTCAGAACGACGGCAGTCAGGCTCTCGGCACTTTATCTTATTCTCTTTTCCCTCTGTGCGATCTTCCTCGTCTTCTACGTGACGGGCATGTCCGAGCGCTTGCTCGAGCAGCAGACACGCGACGCCATCAGCGCCGAAGTGAGCCAGATCGAGGCCGTCTACGAGCGCGCCGGCATGAACGGACTGCTTCGCTCGCTCGAACGACGGGCACGCCAGCCGGGCGCCAATCTCTATGTGATCGCCGGTCCGAGCGGAGAAATCCTCGCGGGCAACGTGGCTGGCCTGCAGCCGGGCCTGCTTGATGACGAAGGCTGGAAGTCGGAGCCGTTCCACTACCGGCGGTTCACCGACGAAAGCCGCGGGGAGAGCCACGTAGCGCTTGCCCAGGTTCTTTTGCTCGACAATGGGCTGAGGATTCTTGTCGGCCACGATCTTCAGGAGCCGGAGAAGTTCCGTGTGCTCGTGCGCCAGGCGCTGGTGGTTGCCCTGGGTGTGATGGGGCTTGGTGCGCTCGTCATCTGGTTCGGCATCGGTCGCAACGCCCTGAAGCGCATCGACCGCATGTCCGAGGCCAGCACGAAGATCATGGCGGGTGATCTCTCGCAGCGTCTGCCGACGAGCGGCTCGGGCGACGAGTTCGATCGGCTTTCGGAATCGCTCAACGCGATGCTCGGGCGGATCGAGAAGTTGAACGAAGGGCTGAGACAGGTTTCCGATAACATCGCCCACGATCTCAAGACGCCGCTGACGCGCCTGCGCAACAAGGCCGAAGCCGCACTCTCCAGCAGGGAGGACGGCAGCCAGAGTGGCGCGCTCGAGGAAATCATCGCCGAATCTGACCAGTTGATCCGCACGTTCAATGCGCTCTTGATGATCTCCCGGGTCGAGGCGGGCTCCGCTGTCGCCGAGATGAGCGATGTCGATCTTTCCCAGATCGTCGCCGATTGCGTCGAGCTTTACGAGCCCGCGGCCGAAGACAAGGCCTTGAAACTGGAAGCGGATGTCCCGCCGGGTGTGGTGGTCTCGGGGAATCGCGAACTGATCGGTCAGGCGCTTGGAAACCTGATGGACAATGCGATCAAATATGCCGAGGGGGCTTCAAATCCTCTGATCCGGGTGGCGATGACGAAGAGTGGGAATGAGGCGGTGCTGACGGTCGCGGATCACGGCCCCGGCATCCCGGAGGATATGTACCGCGAGGTGTTGAAGCGCTTTGTTCGTCTGGATGAAAGCCGCTCGAAACCGGGGACCGGTCTTGGCCTCTCGCTCGTCGAGGCCGTGATGGAGATGCACCGAGGCTCGCTCACGCTCAGTGCGACTGACCCGGACGAGAAAGATGGCAAGGGACTGACGGTTCGCATGGTTTTCCCGGCTCGCGCGACCTGATAGACCGGTCATGAGATAGGGAGGATGTGTCGATGCTGGAAACGGATAAGCGGCGTCTGTCCGATATCGAGGTGGTTCCGATCCGTCCGACGAGCCAGGCGGATGCAAAGGCTGCTCTGTCCGTTTTGAAGGATGTCGCCAAGGAGCACGCTCGCATCGCGGATCTGCTGGCGTCGAATACGCCGCTCAAGGACTTCATCGTCTCGGCGCTCGCTCTCTCTCCGTTTCTGCGGGATAACACGGGCAGCAATCCGGCAATCCTCGAAGATCTGCTCGCGACGCCTTTATCTGAATTCCTGAAGCGCCGGATCGAGGCAGCCCGGTCAGCGTGGCGACCCGAGCCAGCGGCGCCCGCACTGCCGGACGCTGAGATTATGTCCAGACTTCGCAAAGCAAAACGCGAGATGGCCTTCGCCGTCGCTCTGGCGGATCTGTCGCGGCTTTTCGACGGCCGGGAAACCACGCGCTGGTTGAGCGATTTCGCGGCGGCCGCCGTCGCCGCCGCGATCGATCATCTGCTCCTCGGCGCGCATGAAAGCGGCAAGTTCAAACTGAAGGATCCGTCGGCGCCGAGCAACGGCTCCGGGGTCGTCGTTCTCGGGATGGGCAAGCTCGGCGCGTGCGAACTCAACTATTCCTCGGACATCGACCTCGTCATCTTTTATGATCCGCAGTCCGGCATCATCGTCGACCGGGATGACGCTTCGGATATCTTCGCGCGGCTGCTGAGGCGGCTGGTTCGTATCCTGCAGGAACGGACGGGCGACGGCTATGTCTTCCGCACGGACCTGCGCCTGCGCCCCGATCCGGGTTCGACGCCGCTCGCAATCTCGATCGAAGCGGCGATGCTCTACTACGAGAGCAGGGGACAGAACTGGGAGCGCGCCGCCTTCATCAAGGCACGGCCGGTTGCCGGCGATCTGGAGGCGGGCGAGCGCTTCGTGAAGGAACTGACGCCCTTCGTCTTCCGCAAATACCTGGATTATGCGGCCATTGCCGACATTCATTCGATCAAGCGGCAGATTCATGCGCACAAAGGACATGGCGAAATCGCCGTCAAGGGTCACAACATCAAGCTCGGTCGCGGCGGCATCCGCGAGATCGAGTTTTTCGTCCAGACCCAGCAATTGATCGCCGGCGGCCGCATGCCCGAACTTCGGCTGCGCGCGACGGAGCCGATGCTGCGTGCCCTCGTGGAGGCAGGGTGGATCGATCAGTCGACCGCCGACGAGCTTATCGAGGCCTATTGGTTCCTGCGTAATGTCGAGCACCGGATCCAGATGGTGCGCGATGAACAGACGCACGTCCTGCCGGAGACGGAGGCAGAGCTCAGGCGGATCGCCTACATGCTCGGTTTCGAGGATGCCGCTTCCTTCTCAACGGAGCTGTCGCGTGTGTTGCGGACCGTCGAACGGCGCTATGCGCAGCTTTTCGAGCAGGAGGCAAAGCTCTCGACCGAGACCGGAAACCTGGTCTTCACTGGACAACAGGACGATCCGGACACGCTGGAAACCCTGAAGAAGCTTGGCTTCCAACGCCCGTCCGACATCGCGCGGACGATCCGCACATGGCACTACGGGCGCTATCGGGCAACGCAGTCGGTGGAGGCGCGCGAGCGATTGACCGAGCTGACGCCGGAACTGCTGCGCGTGTTCGGCGAAAGCCGGCGCGCCGACGAAGCATTGCTGCGGTTCGACCATTTCATCTCCGGCCTGCCGGCGGGCATCCAGCTTTTCTCGCTGCTCGGCAACAATCCGAGGCTCCTGTCGCTGATCGTCAACATCATGTCGTCAGCGCCCCGGCTGGCGGACATCATCGCCGCAAGACCTCATGTCTTCGACGGCATGCTGGATCCGGGGCTTCTCGCGGAACTGCCGACACGGGAATATCTCGCACCGAGAATCGCAAATTTCGTTGCCGGTGGCCGTCACTACGAGGAGGTGCTGGACCGCCTGCGCATCATCGCTGCCGAACAGCGTTTTCTGATCGGCATCAGGCTTTTGACAGGTGCCATTTCCGGCATCCAGGCAGGGCGCGCCTTCACCGACCTCGCCGACCTCATCATCGCTGCCGCGCTCGATGCGGTGATGGAGGAAGTCCGCGCGGCGCATGGGCGCTTCCCCGGGGGGCGGGTCGCCGTTGTCGGCATGGGCAAGCTCGGCAGCCACGAGTTGACGGCCGGCTCCGATGTCGATCTTATCCTGCTCTACGACTATGACGGCGAAGCGGGGCAGTCCGACGGCGCCAAGCCGCTCGATCACGTGCGCTATTTCACCCGGCTGACGCAGAGGCTGATCGCGGCGCTTTCGGCACCGACCGCCGAGGGCATCCTTTACGACGTCGACATGCGCTTGCGGCCGTCGGGAAACAAGGGGCCTGTTGCAACCCGCATCACAGCCTTTGCCAAGTACCAGCGCGCCGAAGCCTGGACCTGGGAACACCTAGCCCTGACACGGGCAAGGTGCATCTGCGGCGATGAAAGCCTGATCGGCGAGGCGGAGGCGATTTTCGGCGAGGTCCTTTCCGAGAAGCGTGACATCGGGAAAGTCCGCGAGGATGTCGAGGAGATGCGCGATCTGATCGACAAGGAGAAGCCGCCGAATGACATCTGGGATTTCAAACTCATTCCCGGCGGTCTCGTCGATATCGAGTTCGTCGCGCAATACCTTGCGCTGATCGCGCCGGCAAAAGGGGTGACGCCGCCGCCCGCGGGTACGCACACGCTTGTGGCGTTGAAGAGCCTGGGCGCGGCCATGATGAATGCCAATGATCTGGAGGTGGCCGTCGACGCGTTGACGCTTTTCACCGAAGTCTCGCAGATCGTGCGGCTCTGCATCGACGGGGACTTCGATCCGAAGGATGCCCCTGCCGGCCTGGTCGATCTCGTTTGTGGGGCAGGCGACTATCCGGATCTCAAGCACCTCGAGGCGGATATCCGGAGCCTCTCCAAGGCGGTTCGCGGGATTTTCCAATCCGTTGTCGCTCAGTGATCTTCCGGGCAACGCTCTCCGGGCCTTCGAGCGAGAAGCCGCGCCGACGAAGGCGGCAGCGGCTCAGCCGCCGACGCGATCGGGGATGCGCACGGATATGATCGTGCCGACGTTTTCGGTGGAGTGAATCTTCATCGTTCCGCCGTGAAGGCGCGTCAGCGAGCGGGAAATCGCAAGCCCGAGGCCGGAACCGCCCTTGCTCTTGGCGTATTGGCTCTGCACCTGCTCGAAGGGCTGGCCGATCTTCTGCAATGCGTCTCTCGGGATGCCAATGCCGGAATCGGCGATCGTCAGCGTCACCGCTCCGGTGACCTTGCGGGCTCTCAAGGAGATGCGGCCGCCTTCATTGGTGAATTTGACGGCGTTTGACAGCAGGTTCAGCAGTACCTGCTTCATCGCGCGCCGGTCGGCGACCATGGTGAGGCCCGAGGAAATCTGCTGAACGACGCGGATGTTCTTCTGCTCGGCTGGAATGGTGGTGAAGCGAAGCGTCTCTTCGATCAGCGGCGCCAGATCGATCTTCTCGCGCGTGATGCGCATGTGGCCTGCCTCGATCTTCGACATGTCGAGAATGTCGTTGATGACGTTGAGCAGGTGTTTGCCGCTTTCGTAGATGTCGCGCGAATATTCGTGGTATTTCTCCGACCCGAGCGGACCGAACATCTGGTTCTGCAGGATTTCCGAAAAGCCGAGAATGGCGTTCAGCGGTGTGCGCAATTCATGCGACATATTCGCCAGAAACTCGGACTTGGCCCGGTTTGCGGCTTCTGCCCGCTCCTTTTCCGCCTGGTAGTTGGAATTGGCGACCGAAAGCTCCGCCTTCTGCTGTTCCAGCGTGATGCGTGATGCCGAAAGGTCTCCGATCGTTGCCATGAGCCGACGTTCGGACTCGCGCAGGCGCACCTGGTGGCGCTTGAGCAGCGTGATGTCGGTGCCGACAGAAACCAGACCGCCATCGCGGGTGCGGCGTTCGTTGATCTGGAGCCATCGCTCGTCGGCGAGCTGCACCTCACTCGTCTGCGAGTGATTGCTGCGATCCGGATCGGCGACCCGCCGCTCGACGACCGGCCGTGCCGCGGCAGCATGGACGACTGTCCGCTCAGTGCCGGGCACGAGCACGTGATCCGGCAATTGATAGGCCTGTTGATAGTGGGTGTTGCACATGACCAGGCGGTCATGCTTGTCCCAGAGTACGAAGGCCTCCGAGGTGCACTCGATGGCGTCGGCCAGACGCTGATCCGCTTCCGCATAGCGCTGGGCAAGGCGGTGCTGCTCGGTGACGTCCATGGCGATGCCGATCAGGTGCGTGCGGCCGGAGGCGGTGCGAATGACCTGGGCACGCGCGCGCAGCCACACGTAATGGCCGTCGGCATGGCGCATCCGGAACACCTGGTCGATCTGGCGCGCATTATCGCGGGCGATCGCCCGCGCCACGCTGTAAATGCCGCGCTCCTCCGGATGCATCAACCGCGCAGCGTCGCCGAAGGACAGCACGCTGCTGTCGCCTCGCATGCCGAGCATCTCGTACATCGACCGCGACCAGAACAGCCGCCGGTTGGCGAGGTCGAAATCCCACAGGCCGCAGCGGCCGCGCGAGAGCGCGGTTTCGACGCGCAAGTTCGATTCGGCGAAAACGGCATCGGCATCGCGGGCGCGGTTTGCCTGGATGTAATAGGCATAGAGCACGACGAGCAGGATCGCCGAGATGCCTGCAAACAGGGTGACATTGAGCGAAACTTCGTCGCGCCACGCCGTTTCGAGTTCAGCGATCGGTATTGCCGCCAGAATGACGCCGGCGGCTTCGGGGAGCTGTGTCAAGGCAACAAGGTGGTTGACGTCGCCGATTGACGTCTCCACGACGCTCGATCGTTCACCGTAATACTGCAGCGTGGCGAGGTCGGGAGCGAGCGATGCCAGCGTGCGTCCGATGAAGTGAACGCCCTCCGGCGTGCTTGCGAAGATCCGTCCGTCCTTGCGGACGGTCAGCAGAAACATGCCGCCGTCGAGCGTGCCCGCGGGAAGATATTCGCCGAGCCGCTGTTCGGCCTCCCATCGCCGGCCGTCGGCGAAAAGTGTCGCGCCATCAACCTGGAAGGCGGCTGCGGCGGCAGCCGCCGCGAGGTTGACAGCCTGGCGGGAACTGCCCTCCATCCGGGCGTGTTCGCCCATGATGCCTGACATGCGGGAAATGGCCACGATAATCAGGAAAGCGATGATCAGGACGGGAATGGAGCGTTTGAGAATGGGCTCGGCGCTCGCGAGCCGCTGCGATGCAGGCTCGGCAAACAGCTTTGCCTGCTCAATGAACTCCCGTTCCAGGCTGGAAAGGCCTGGAAACTTGAGTCGCAACCGCCCGTCGGCTGCGCTTCCCCGTCGCGCGTCCGCCATCTTTCCCAATCTTGTCATCCTCGAAAGCGTCCCGCATTCCCAATGAATGTGCCGAAGACGCCTGATCCTCTAGGCCTGAGACATCAGCCGCCCCAGCATTGGCCGAAGATTGGCTGCCTCAGTGATTCGGCGCGCCGCTCGCCCGAATCTGACTCAATGAATCACAGGGCGATTCGCCTTGTCCAGAGGGAATGGTAAAGATTTCTTAACCAATTCTCATCGTTGGAAAATCACAGGCCGATTTGTCATCACGGCTTCGGTCGTTCCTGTGAGATGAGCTTTAGAGCCTTTCATGGCTAAGTGGAAAGAATTCTGTTGGCGCAAGCGGAGCGGAATGTTTGCTCGGCTGGCGCGCGTCGTAGCCAACGCATACGGCCAAGCCGGCCGAGGAAGCAGGCCGCCCGCTTCAGCCAACCCGAAGGGCCGGGCATCTTTCCGCCAGGATCAGAGGCGATCGCCTCGGCCGTACGTGCGGGTACGACGCTCGCCAATCGCCTCTGCCCTGACGAAAATCTGCTCCGGCAGAATGTTTCCACTTAGCCATGAAAGGCTCTAATTCATTGGAATCGTTCATGGCGGCGTTGGCCCGATTCGAGCCAAAGCCGCCATGAGCTGCGATGAGGGGAGGGCTATCAGGCCTCCAGCATGCGATCGACGATATCGCTGACGTCCGCGGAGAGGTTGGCTGCGCCGGCGATCTCCGTAAGCGCGTTGCGGGCATGATCGGCGCGAACTCCCTCCAGCGAACGCCAGGAGCGCATCGACGTCAGAATGCGCGCCGCGAGCTGCGGATTGCGCGGATCGATGTCGAGAATTTGCCGCGCGAGGAAGCGATAGCCTTCGCCATCGGCCCGATTGAAGCCGGTCGGGTTGGAGAAGGCGAAGGTTCCGACGAGCGAGCGGACACGGTTTGGGTTGTTGCCGTTGAACAGCGGGTCGGACATCAGCGTCTTGACGCGATCGAGGGTCTCGGAGCCGGGAATCGTCGCCTGGATCGCAAACCATTTGTCGATGACGAGGGCGTTGCTCGCAAAGCGCTGCTTGAATGCAGCGAGCGCCTCGGCCGTCTCGTTCGCGTCCGAGAACCGATGTGCAAGCAAGGTCAGCGCGAGGCTGAGATCGGTCATGTTGTTGGCAGCACGGACTGCCTCCGCCGCCCTTTCCGGGCCCGTGTCACCATAGACGAGGAAGGAAAGAGCGCTGTTGCGCAACGCCCGCCGACCGGCACTGGTGGCGTCCGGGCTGAAGAGGCCTGACGATGCCATGTCGTCCGCCAGTCGGGTGAACGTATCCCGTCCAGCTGCGGCGACACCGGCCAGTATCTGTTGACGGCCGGCGTGAATGGCATCCGGGTCGTTGTCGCTGCCGATTTCGCGGGCGATGTCGGATTCGCTCGGCAGCGCTAGGGCCTGCGAGCGGAACGCCGGCTCCAGCCGATCATCCGCCGCCGCAGCAATCAGGCCGTTCACGAGGGCGATGTCGCAGGTAACTGGTTGGCCGTTGCGTACCTGCGCGGTCGCCGCAACGAGATTGTCGAGCGCAATGGCATTCAGCGCCTGCCAGCGGGCAAAGAGGTCGATCTCGTGGCGCGCGATCAGCGCGCGATCCTCGGCGCTCTGTTCGATATGGAGGTTGATCGGCGCCGAGAACCCGCGGTTCAAGGAGGGCACGGGGCGCGACGGAATGCCGGTGAACAAAACCGTCTGCTTGCGGCTGGTCAGATGGATGACATCTTCCGTGATGTCGGCGCCGGAAACCGTCGCGGCTTTCGCTTCGCTGCCATCCGCCAGCAAGAGTCCGTGCCGCAGCGGAATATGCATCGGTTCCTTGCTGCTTTGCCCCGGCGTCGGGGGCACGGTCTGCTCAAGCGAGAGCGAGAATGTCTGCTTTTCCGCATCGTAGGATCCGGAAGCTGTGACGAGCGGTGTTCCCGCTTGGTGATACCAGAGCGAAAATTGCTTGAGGTTGCGCCCGCTGGCATCCTCGAAGCAGGCGACGAAATCTTCGATCGTCACCGCCTGGCCATCGTGGCGGTCGAAATAGAGATCCATGCCTTTCTTGAAGAGGTCGCGGCCGAGGATGGTGGCGATCATCCGCGTCACCTCGGAGCCCTTCTCGTAGACGGTTGTCGTGTAGAAGTTGTTGATTTCACGATATTTCGTCGGTCGGACCGGATGGGCGAGGGGGCCGGCATCCTCCGGAAACTGCTCCGACTTGAGGTGACGCACCTCGGCGATGCGTTTGACGGCGCGCGAACGCATGTCCGCTGAAAACTCGTGGTCGCGGTAGACGGTCAGGCCTTCCTTGAGGCAGAGCTGGAACCAGTCGCGGCAGGTGATGCGGTTGCCCGTCCAGTTGTGGAAATATTCGTGCGCGATGATCGCTTCGATATTGGCATAGTCCGCGTCCGTCGCAGTTTCCGGGTCCGCGAGCACGTACTTGTCGTTGAAGACGTTGAGCCCTTTGTTCTCCATGGCGCCCATATTGAAGTCGGAGACCGCGACGATCATGAAGATGTCGAGGTCGTATTCGCGGTTGAAAACCTGCTCGTCCCACTTCATCGAACGCTTCAATGCGTCCATCGCGTAGGAGGCGCCAGCCTCCTTGCCATGCTCGACATAGATCCGGAGCGCGACCTTACGACCGGAGGCCGTGGTAAACGTATCTTCCACGACGCCGAGGTCGCCGGCGACCAGCGCAAAAAGATAGCTCGGCTTCGGGTGCGGATCGAACCAGGCGGCAAAATGGCGGCCGTCGCCCATGTCGGCGCCGCCGAGGTGGTTGCCGTTCGAGAGCAGCAGTGGTGCTGTTGCCTTGTCGGCGATGATGTTGACCGTGTAGACGGCGAGCACATCCGGGCGGTCGGGGAAATAGGTGATGCGGCGGAAACCTTCCGCCTCGCACTGGGTGCAGTAAACGTTGTTGGTGCGGTAGAGGCCCATCAACTTGGTGTTGGTCTCGGGCGAGAGCAAGGTGGTTACCGTGACCTCGAAAGGAGCCGTCTCCGGCAGCCCGTGGATCGTCAACGTGTCGTCCGTGGCCTCAAAGAGCGTTGGCGATATTTCCACCTGATCGAGCAGCAGGCCGGTCATGCGCAATTCGTCGCCGTCCAGGACCAGCGGCGCCGCCGGGCTCACACCCTCGCGCCGGTGGAAAATGAGGCGCGCTTCGACCTTTGTTTCCCGCGGGTCGAGCTCGAAGGTCAGATCCACTCTCTCAAGAACGAAGTCGGTCGGCCGGTAGTCTTCCAGATGAATGGTCTGGCCCGTATTTGTCCGCATGATCAGTCTCGCTTGCGCCTTCGTGTACAGTCGATTTGTAGAGGGCGCCTGTGATGGTGAAAAGCCCAAGGAGCGAGAAGCGAAGCTTTGCCACATGATTGTGATGCCGGCGGCCGCACTCCGATGGGCAAGCTGCGGCCTCCGGTATTCTTCCCATTCCCTTATCGATCAGTGGTTTATAGAAGCGTCACTAACAAGAACTAAATCGGCTAGGATTTTTTCGCGCTTGCTAAAAAATCTCGGAGAACCTGGGCAGCCATGGCGGACGCATCAAGAAAAAATGCTTTCCATCAAGAATTTTGATCCATATTCCGCCATGGCATCGCTAGAGTGAGCGTGACCTTCCTGCGGCTCTTCTGCCGCGTCTTCCCAGGCCGACATTCTTCCCGCGTGGCCAGCGGCATTTGAAAAGTGCGTTTAATGGATGCGGACATCCAAAGCCCGATGAAGGGAATCCTGCTCAAGGTACTTTCCGTCGTCATCTTCGTTTGCATGTCCACCTGCATCAAGGCCGCGGGCAACGATATCGCTACAGGTCAAATCACCTTCTACCGTTCCGCCTTTGCGATGGTGCCGATCCTGGGTTTCCTGGCCCTTCGCGGCAAATTGCGCGATGCATTCAGAACCGACAACTTGACCGGACATCTGGCGCGCGGCTTTGTCGGCATTCTTTCCATGAGCTGTGGCTTCTATGGGCTTGTCCACCTGCCGTTGCCGGAGGCGATCGCGATCGGCTACGCCATGCCGCTGCTTGCCGTCATCTTTGCCGCCGTTTTTCTCCGGGAAACCGTGCGGCTCTATCGATGGTCCGCGGTTGTCATCGGGCTTACGGGGGTGCTGATCATCACCTGGCCTCGGCTGACGCTGTTCCGCAATGGCGATTTCGGCTCGTCCGAGGCGCTTGGCGCGGCCGCCGTGTTGGCTTCTGCGGCGCTTGGAGCGATGGCGATGGTGCTCGTGCGCAAGCTCGTGAAGTTCGAGCGAACGCACACGATCGTGCTTTACTTCTCCCTGTCGGCCTCGGTGTTTTCACTTGCGACACTGCCCTTCGGCTGGCCGGCAATGTCGTGGACGTCCTTTCTGCTACTGATGGTCGCCGGCTTCTGCGGTGGCGTCGCGCAGATCCTGCTGACCGAAAGCTACCGTCACGCCGACATGTCGACGATCGCCCCGTTCGAATACACGTCGATCATACTGGGCATTGCTGTCGGCTATTTTCTCTTCGGTGACATACCGACGCGAATCATGTTGGCGGGCACGGCAATCGTTGTCTCCGCCGGCATCTTCATCATCTTTCGCGAGCATCAGCTGGGATTGGAGCGCAAGGGCGCCCGCAAGCATGTCACGCCACAAGGCTGACGATGGCTCGCCAGATCACGATGATTTAGGTCGAATCGACCCAAACTCATAAACGTGATCGAATAAGGTAGGGCGGGATGCGGGCGGAAAACCGCCCACGCTTTTCCCCATCCAGCAGCCCTATTCCGGCTGCCTCTCCCAAATCGGAACCGTGTCGTCGCCGATGAGCGCATCGGCATCCGACTGCTGGGCGATCGGACTCGTCACGTCGGGACCAGGCGTCGGCAGAACTGTGGTTGCCTGGAAGTCGGTCTTGGCGACTAGTCCCTGGTGCTGGTCGCGCCTGAGAATGCGCCAGGCGGCATAGCCGCCGTAAAACGCGAAGTAGACGGCAAGGACAATGAACAGCGCCGCGGGGCCGAAGCGGTCCATGACCGGGCCGACCATCAACGGTCCAACGATGGTGCCGATGCCATAGGTGATCATCAGGCCCGACGAGATCTCGACGTATTCGTTCGGGCGGGCGAGGTCGTTGGCGTGCGCGACATTGAGCGCATAGATCGGAAAGAGCACGCTGCCGATGCAGGCGGCAACGAGATAGAGCATCGCCGGGCTGCGGCCGATTGAAATGGACATGACGAGGCAGGAGATGACGCCGACGATCCCGCAGGCGACCATGACGATGCGCCGGTCCATCCGGTCGGAGGCGCGGCCGATCGGTATCTGCGAGAGCGCGCTGCCCGTGAGCAGCGATGCAAGCAGCGTGGCCCCCTCGGCGGTTGAAAGTCCGATCCTCTGGGTGAAGACGCCGCCGAGATTGAGCCAGGCGCCGGAAAGCGCGCCCGCGAGAATCCCGCCGACGACGGCGACCGGCGAGCGGCGGAACAGGCCCGGAATATCGAACTTCGCCTGTGCTGGCGGCGCCGGCATGGGCGAGGAGGAAAGCGCCGTCGGCAGCAGCGCCAGGGAAAACAGCACGCCGCAGAGAATGAACAGCGAGGTGTTGGTGGGATCGCCGAGCGGCACCAGATATTGGCCGCCGATGGTCCCGACCATCGTCGTGATGAGGTAGAGCGAAAAGAGCAGGCCCCGGTTTTCGTTTGTGACACGCTCGTTGAGCCAACTCTCGATGACGAGATAGCTTCCGGAAATGGCGAAGCCGGAAATCGCCCGGAAGACGATCCAGGCGCGCCAGTCGACGATGAGCCCGCACATCAGGATGGCAATCGAGAGCAGCGTGATCAGCGCGGTGAAGACGCGGACATGCCCGACGCGCAGCACGAATCTTGGCGTGACGATGCAGGAAAGCGTGAAGCCGAGCGTGTAGCCGGTGGCGAAGATCGAGACGGTGAGCGTCGACCAGCTCTCGGCCACCGAGCGCACGGGAATGACGTAGCTTTGCAGCCCGAAGGCCACCATCATCAGCAAGGTGGAGAGCATCAGGCTGAAAACGGAAGCAAGACTAGCCGGCATTGGCGCTCCTACTGCATGTTTCCTTAGATCCTCCCCGATTTAAGGAAAAAATATGCAACAATTTCAAGGTGCTACAGCGTCCTTTGCGCGTCCGATAGGACGCGCGGCGCTGTAGGCATTGCCGGTGTCGTGTTCAACCGTTGCGGAGAAACGCCCGGGGCATTGGAAGGAGCGGTCGATCGGACGTTCGTCAGCTCACTCCGCGGATCGGAATGAGTGTGGCTTTATCGGAGTCTTTTGACGCTGTCGATTGCGACAGTCGATGGCGAAAAGACGCAGGAAGGCGGATTAATTCGGCAGCAGCGGGCTGACGGGGACGCGGTGAGCGCGCCGCGAGTCCTTGATTGTGCTCAGGCGGCTATATTCGCGCGAAGCACGCACTGCCGTGCCGATGTCGGAGATCGTGTCGAGCAGAGCCCGAATGCTGCCAAGCGGCCTGGACATGATCTTTTCCTTTTCTGATCCGGGAACGCGGATTGCGGGGCTCGCAGCCCCGCGCGATCATCAGCGTTGGATGAATTCGGCGTAGATCTGTGCCGGGCGGCGCGTGGTCCGGGTAAGACCGATTGCGGTCATCTGCTCGTTGGCTGCCGTGCCGAAATTGTTGAAAGGCGTCCGCAGCGCGGCGCCGGCATGGCGGAGCGTCTCAAAGCTGCTGTGGATCGGACGAAAGCGGGCAGTCATGGTTCATTTCCTTTTCCATTCCTCCCACATGTCCATATTGCGATGCAGCATCGATTTTGCAATGCATTAAAACGCGGCGCTGGCATGCGCAATTCGCATGGCTTTTTTCACCATCTGTTCATGAATTGGGCGCGCCACTTACTGGCCGTTGATCTTCGCCTTGAAGACCAGCAGATCCTGCCAGGCAAAACGCTTGTTGACTGGCGCGGTCACGAGATCCTGGGGGTGCAGCGTGGCCAGTGCCGGAACGCGGTGGCCGCCGGCGGAGAGTTCGCGCCATTCCCCGCGCAATTGGTGAATCGTATCGGCACCGCCGAAGAAGAAGCGAGCCGTGAAGTTCCCAAGAAGCAGCAATTGCCTGGGCTCGGCGAGTGCGATTTGCCGCTCGATGAAGGGTCGGCAGATATCCGCCTCGCGGCCGGAAGGCACGCGATTTCCGGGCGGACGCCAGGGTACGACATTGGTCAGCAGCACATCCTGCCGGGCAAGGCCGATTCCGAAAAGCATGCGCTCGAGCATTTCACCCAGCCTACCGGCGAATGGCTGACCATCGCGATCGTCATCCGCATAGGGCATCGGTCCGACGATCATGATCCCGGAAGCGGGATCGCCCTCGGCGAAGACGAGATTGCGGGCACTGTTCTTGAGGTTGCAATGGTTGAAGGACTCCATTGCGGTTCTCAGTTCCGGCAGCGAGCGCGCTGTTTCCGCGGCGAATCGGGCCTCCCTGATGGCTTGCTCGTCGGGAATCGCAACGGACGGAGGGGAGGCTGCCGGTGCCGCAGGAGCGGCACTGCGGGACTGGGCCGCTGGCTGCGCTCCTGCACCTTGCCCTTGCACGGCGCCTGTTGGCCCGCTTTGCGGCGCGCTGCGCGCCTCCGCACGCTTCGCCTTCATCGCCTCGAATTCTGCGAACCGGTCGACGGCTTCGTCCTCTAGCAGCCATTCGACGCCTGCATCCGCATGGAAGGCGAGAAGGGCGGCAAGCTGTGCAGGGGAAAGGTCGTTGGCCGGGATCATGACGCGAATTTAGCAGATCGGCGGGAACGGTCCAGCGGCATCAGGCGGCTTCAGCCGTCCAGGTCGCGATGTCCTGCCGCTCGCCGATCAATGCCAGCCCGTGCGCGATCGACAGCAGTTCTCCACCGCTTTCGATCTTTGACCGCTCGAAACGGTTGTCGAAGATCCGCCTTACCGCCGGTACGAAGGACGTGCCGCCGGTGAGAAAGACCCTGTCGATCGTTGCCGGCGCCGTCTCCGTCTTTTCAAGTACCTCATCGAGTGCCTGTTCGATGCGGGCAAGGTCAGGCGCGATCCAGGTCTCGAAGTCGGCGCGCTTAACCATCCTGCGCGCCCGCTCGCCGAGTGGCGCAAAGAAGAACTCGGTTTCCTCTGCCTGCGACAGCCGCATCTTGGTCGCTGAAACCGCCTGGTAGAGCGGATAGCCCTCGTCATGCTCGATCAGATCCACGAAAGCTTCGAGCTTTTCCGGCTCAAGGCTCGCCCGGACCAGTTTCTTCAGCTCCGAAAAGTCCTTCAACGTCTTGAAGATCGACAACTGGTTCCAGCGGCCGAAATTGGCGTAGTAGCTCGACGGCACTTCAAGCAGCTTGTCGAAGCTCTTGAACAGACTCCCCTTTCCGATGAGCGGCGAGACGATATTGTCGATGATGCGGAAATCAAAATGATCGCCGGCGATGCCGACGCCGGAATGCCCGACCGGCGTCGCCGTCAGCCGGCCGCCCTCGCTCTCGAAGCGGATGATTGAGTAGTCGGTCGTGCCGCCGCCGAAATCGGCGACGAGCACCGTCGCGTCCCTCTCTAGGGTCCGTGCAAAATAGAACGCGGCCGCGACCGGTTCGTAGACATAGTGGATTTCCGGAAAGTCGAAGCGCGCGAGGGCGCGATTGTAGCGTTCCAGAGCCAGCTTTTCGTCCGGGTTGGCGCCGGCAAACTGCACTGGACGGCCGACGACGATCCGTCTCAGCCCGCTGCTCCAGTCGCTGCCCGCATAGTCCCTCAACCGCGCGAGGAACGCGTACATGAGGTCTTCGAAATCGTGCCGCTTGGCAAAGACCAGCGTGCCCTGGAACAACGAACTCGCGGCAAATGTCTTGATCGACTGAAGGAAGCGGCATTCGCCGGGATTATCGATGAATTCCCGGATTGCCGCCTGTCCCGCTTCGATCTGCAATGGCCCGCGCTCTGCGCTCTTCAGGAACGAGAGTGCCGTGCGCGTTGTGTCCGATTTGCCCGCCGGGCTGTCGACAACGACGGAGCGCGTCGATGTGCCCTGTGACAATGCCAGCACGGAATTGGTTGTGCCGAAATCGAGGCCGAGGGCGGATGCCATGACTTTCTCCGTATATCGAGCAGTTCGGAAAAATGTGAACGGTTTTCCGGCGTTGCGCTGAAGGGAAGGGCGCGCCTCCTCGCATGCGGGTGCGGCAAAAGCAAGCCGTCTTGTTTATCGAGATTCGCAGCGATATTTACGTTTACGTCAAAGTAATGTAGGCCGCGTGTGGTAAACTCATGAAGTTATGCGCAAATGCGGAGATAGTCTGTCGCATCCCGGCTCGACAATTCCGGCCGCATTTGCCATGACGGGATGATTAGCTTGGGAACAGAACCGGCGGAAGACCGGCGACACTGGAGAGCATGAGAATGACCGAGGCGATGGAACTGCCGGAACGCGAGAGCATGGAATTCGACGTGGTGATCGTCGGCGCCGGTCCGGCCGGGCTCGCCGCGGCGATCCGGCTGAAGCAGGTCAATCCGGAGCTTTCGGTCGTCGTTTTGGAAAAGGGCGCCGAAGTCGGCGCCCACATCCTCTCCGGCGCGGTCGTTGACCCGATCGGCATCGACCGGCTCCTGCCCGGCTGGCGCGACGAGGCCGACCATCCGTTCAAGACCGAGGTCACCGACGATCATTTCCTGTTCTTAGGCCCGGCCGGCTCGATCCGCCTGCCGAATTTCCTGATGCCGCCGTTGATGAACAATCACGGCAACTACATCGTCTCGCTCGGGAATGTCTGTCGCTGGCTGGCGACGCATGCCGAGGCGCTCGGCGTCGAGATCTATCCGGGCTTTGCCGCGACCGAGGTGCTTTACAACGACGAGGGCGCGGTGATCGGCGTTGCCACCGGCGACATGGGTATCGAGCGCTCCGGCGAGCCGGGGCCGAACTTCGCCCGCGGCATGGCGCTCCTCGGCAAATACACGCTGATCGGCGAGGGCGTGCGCGGCTCGCTCGCCAAGGAGCTGATCGCCAAATACAAGCTCGGTGAAGGCCGCGACGTGCCGAAATTCGGCATCGGCCTGAAGGAACTCTGGGAGGTCAAGCCGGAAAACCACAAAGCCGGCCTGGTGCAGCATTCGTTCGGCTGGCCGCTCGACATGAAGACCGGCGGCGGTTCGTTCCTCTACCACCTCGAGGACAACCTCGTCGCCGTCGGCTTCGTCGTGCACCTCAACTACAAGAACCCCTATCTCCACCCGTTCGAGGAGTTCCAGCGCTTCAAGACGCACCCGGCGATCCGCGGCACCTTCGAGGGGGCCAAGCGGTTGTCCTATGGCGCCCGTGCGATCACCGAGGGTGGCTACCAGTCGGTGCCGAAGCTTTCCTTCCCCGGCGGCGCGCTGATCGGCTGTTCCGCCGGCTTCGTCAACGTGCCGCGCATCAAGGGCAGCCACAACGCCGTGCTGTCGGGCATGCTGGCGGCGGAAAAACTCGCCGAGGCGATTGCCAGCGGCCGCGCCAATGACGAGCCGATCGAGATCGAACACGGCTGGCGCGACAGCGCCATCGGCCAGGACCTGAAGCGGGTTAGGAACGTCAAGCCGCTGTGGTCGAGGTTCGGCACCGCGGTCGGCGTCGCGCTCGGCGGCTTCGACATGTGGACCAACCAGCTCCTCGGCTTTTCCTTCTTCGGCACGCTGAGGCACGGCAAGTCCGATGCGGCCTCGCTCGAACCGGCGGAGCAGCACCAGAAGATCGACTATCCGAAGCCGGACGGGGTGTTGACCTTCGATCGGCTGTCCTCGGTGTTCCTGTCGAACACCAACCACGAGGAAGACCAGCCGATCCACTTGCAGGTGAAGGATCCCGAGCTGCAGAAGCGCTCGGAATACGACGTTTATGCCGGTCCCTCGTCGCGTTACTGTCCGGCCGCCGTCTACGAGTGGGTGGAAAAGGACGGCAAGCCGACCTTCGTCATCAACGCCCAGAACTGCGTGCACTGCAAGACCTGCGACATCAAGGACCCCAACCAGAACATCAACTGGGTGCCGCCACAAGGGGGCGAAGGGCCGGTCTATCCGAACATGTAATGTTCGGAGGCAGGCCCGTCCGGACCCCCGCCGGAAGAGAGCGCGGCGAAGGGCCGGTATATCCGAACATGTAATGTTCGGAGGCAGGCCCGTCCGGACCCCCGCCGGAAGAGAGCGCGGCGAAGGGCCGGTCTATCCGAACATGTAATGTTCGGAGGCAGGCCCGTCCGGACCCCCGCCTGAAGAGAGCGTGGCGAAGGGCCGGTCTATCTGAACATGCAATGTTCGGAGGTGGAGCCATCGCCACTCGCGAGACGCGAGCGGCGCGGGCTGGATCTGCTGAGCGCGCAATGCAGCCGCCGGCGATGGCGCGGGCCGTCAGCCGAGCCGCTCGAACCTTTTGAGGCCAATGTCGCGTCCACGGATGATCGGGTCTTTTCATGAAGGAAGAACGGCCGTCGAGCAGTCCCTTCCGAAAGCCCATCAATTTTATGTGTCCGGGACGCGGGAGTCAGCGCAATTGCTGACGCAAATGGAAAAGTGTTTGCCGGAAAGACTCGGTAGCAATGCTAAGGGCGTCAATCCGAATAGGCATTGACGGCCCTACAGCGCCGTGCGTCTTTTCAGGTGCACGAAGATCGCTGTAGCACTTTGAATTGCTGCATGTTTTTATCCTGAAATCGGCTCCGATTTAAGGAAACATGCAGTAAGCTGTTGCTTCCATTCGGGCGGATTGGGGCAGGGGGCCTTGTTCCGTTCGCTGCCGGCCGCTGCGGTGAGGCTGGCAGTTCGCCATGCGTACACCGCGAGAACAGAGGGAAACGAAATGAAGAAATTTCTTGCAACGACTTGTCTTGCTGCCGGGCTTCTCGGCCTTGGCAGTGCGGCATCGGCGGCAGAATGCGGCGACGTGACGATCGCCAATATGAACTGGCAGAGCGCCGAAGTGCTGGCGAACGTGGACAAGTTCATCCTGACCGAAGGCTACGGCTGCAGCGCCGAGCTCGTCGTCGGTGATACGGTGCCGACGATTACCTCGATGATCGAGAAGGGCGAGCCGGATGTGGCGCCTGAAGGCTGGGTCGACCTTCTGCCGGACGTCGTCAATCGCGGCCTTCAGGAAGGCAAGCTCGTCGGCGCGGCGGTCGCGCTGTCGGACGGCGCAGTGCAGGGCTGGTGGGTACCGAAATACATCGTCGACGCCAATCCGGATATTAAGACGATCGACGACGTGTTGAAGCACAAGGAGCTTTTCCCCGATCCGGAGGATCAGAGCAAGGGCGCCGTCTTCAACGGTCCGCAGGGCTGGGGCGGCACGGTCGTGACGACGCAGCTCTATAAGGCCTATGGCGCGGAGGCCGCGGGCTTCACGCTGGTCGACACCGGCTCGGCCGCCGGCCTCGACGGTTCGATCGCCAAGGCCTACGAGCGCAAGCAGGGCTGGGTCGGCTATTACTGGGCGCCGACGGCGCTGCTCGGCAAGTACGAGATGGTCAAACTCGACCATGGCGTGCCGAACGACATGGCCGAATGGAAGCGCTGCAACACGGTTGCGGATTGCCCGGATCCGAAGAAGAACGACTGGCCGAAGGACAAGGTCCAGACGCTGGTGACAAAGGCCTTCGCCGATCGTGCCGGTCCGGCCATGGAGTACCTCAATACCCGCGCCTGGACGAACGATACGGTTAACAAGCTCATGGCCTGGATGACGGACAATCAGGCGAGCGGCGAAGAAGGTGCCAAGCATTTCCTCGAGGAAAATCCGGACCTCTGGACCAAGTGGGTCTCTCCGGAAGTGGCAGAGAAGATCAAGGCCGCGCTTTGATCTGTTGATTCGAATGGGCGGCGCGCATTTCATGCGCGCCGTTCTTGTTTGATGACCGGCGGCGGAAAACAACAAGACAAAAATGCCGCGTGGAGCAATGCGAAGGGGAATCAAAATGGAATGGCTGACCAAATTTCCGCATATGGACGATGACCGGCTTCGAGAGCTGAAAAAAGTGATCGACGAAGGTTTCCGGGCGTTCACGCGCGCCTATGGCGACGGCATCGAGTCTTTCTTCGAGCCGCTGCAGTTCTTCCTGATCCAGTCCGAACGCTTCATGACGCGGACGCCCTGGCCGATCATCCTGATCCTGGTCGCGCTGATTGCCTGGCTCGGCAGCCGCAACTGGAAGATCGTGGCTGGTTGCGTGGGCACGCTTCTCGCCATCGGCTATTTCGACATGTGGGACGACACGATGAAGACGATCTCGATGATCTTCGTCTGTACCGTCCTGTCGATCGCCATCGGCATACCGATCGGCATCATCATGTCGCGCTCCGATCGCGTTCAGAACGTCGTCAATCCGGTGCTCGACGTGATGCAGACGATGCCAAGCTTCGTCTATCTCATCCCCGTCGTTATGCTGCTCGGCATCGGCAAGGTTCCCGGCCTCATTGCCGTCGTCATTTATGCTATCCCGCCGATGATCCGTCTTACCAATCTCGGCATACGGCTTGTCGACAAGGACGTGCTCGAGGCCGCGGACGCCTTCGGTTCGTCAAGCTGGCAGAAGCTGAAGAACGTGCAGATGCCGCTCGCCTTGCCGACGATCATGGCCGGCATCAACCAGACGATCATGATGGCGCTCGCCATGGTCGTGATTGCCTCGATGATCGGTGTTCAGGGGCTGGGCCAGCCGGTTTTGAAGGCGATCGCCAATCAGTACTTCACGCTCGGCATCTTCAACGGCCTCGCCATCGTCGGCATCGCGATCATCTTCGATCGGGTCAGCCAGGCCTATGGTCATCGCTTGCAGAGACATCGCGAGATCGTTCACGGTTAGCGTATCGGTCCGAAAATCGGAATCGATTTTCGGACCGATACGGGAAGACTTGCAGCGTCCTTTGTGCGTCCTGAAGACGCACGCCGCTGCAAAGCCAAAGGAAGCAAAAAAAGACCGGCCCGGAAACCAGCGTTTCCGGGTCGTTTTTTCTTATGCCGATCACGGCTGCCTCGGGGAGAGAATGCCGGTCGAGAGGGCGACGCCAGCCGAAGTGACGATCGCGGCCGTGATCTCGAACGAACCGATCGTTTCACCGAGCAGGGCCGCGCCGCCGAACATGGCGAGCACCGGCGTCAGAGCCGTGAAGGCGGCCGCTTGCGTGCCGCCGAGGCGACGGACCGCAAAGCCATAGGCAAGCGTTGCCGCCAGGCCGGAAAGAACGCCCTGACTCAAGACCTGAAGACCGACCTCGCCGAGCGGAACGCTCGCGAGCGTGGTGCCGGAGACGAAAGCCAGGGCGAGGTGAATGAGAAACGACCAGACCGCAATCAGCGCACTGCCCTCCACGGCGCTTAAGCCCGAGCGTCGGAATGCGTGGGTATAGATTGCCCAGAGAGTCGCGGCTGCAGGTAGCAGCACGTAGCTCATCCAGGTGGATCCCTCCGATGCGCCGAGGCTGCGGACGAGCAGGATGATGACGCCGGTGACGATGGCGCCAAAGCCGATGATACGCATGCGATCGGGGCGCTCGCTGAAGAACACGACGCCGATCAGCGCGGTCGCGAGCGGCATTGAGCCGCCGAGCAGAACGCCGACGGACGAAGCGGGCGTTGCATGAATGGCGAAGGCGGCCACCTGGAAGAATACGGCGCCGGAACCCGCCACCATCATGGCAAGAAGCGCCAGCGGCAGCGATTTGGGCATGAGGCCTGTCTTCAACCAGACAGGCGCAAGCACGAGTGCCGGTATCCCGTAGCGAATGAGGCCGAGGTCGATCGTTCCGAGCGCTGTTGCGGCGGTATGCCGCGTGGCCAGAATCCAGGTCGCCCAGATCATCACGGTGATGAATGCGCCGGCATACCCGGCGGCGGCAGGTGCGGCGGGGCCGCGATCGAGAGTCAGCGCAACCATTTTTCGTGTTCCTTCCCGATGGGTTTGCGAAGGGTTTTTGATCGGGAAGACACTAGCGCCAGGCGCGAGGGCATGTCCTTGCTATCGGTGCCTCAGTCAGCATATATGGAGCAATGATATGCCAATTGCACGCGGAATAATTATTAATTATGCCAAAACTAGATAAATTCGACATCGCCATCCTGAAGATCCTCCAGGAGGATGCGCGCGCGACGAATGTGGAGATTGCCGAGCGCGTGAACTTGTCGCCATCGCCCTGCCTGAGGCGTATTCGCAATCTTGAGAAATCAGGGGTCCTGCGCGGCTATCGCGCCGATATCGACCGCAAGGAAGTCGGTCTTGGTTTGACGGTCTTCGTCGAGATAAAGGTTGGCCATCACAGCCAGGAAAACGCACGCCGCCAGCAGGAATCGCTGCTGGCGGTTCCGGAGGTGGTCTCCTGCTTTCTGATCTCCGGCAACGCCGATTTCCTGGCGGAGGTCGTGGTCGAGGACCTCTCGGCCTATGAGAGGCTCTTGACCGAAACCCTGCTCGCCCTGCCGGGCGTTACCGATATCCGATCGAACTTCGCGATCCGGTCCATCAAGACGGGTGGTCCGCTGAAGCTGCCCTCATTGCCATGAAGGGCGAGAGCCTGAACCCGTGATCACGGCCCTGAAGGCATGGGGCGACGAACACGTCTTCTGCAGCACCGATCGACTGGCGCTCAAGGCCTTCGCACGACCGATCGACCGCCGTGCCGGAGACGGACGCACCTGATTCCCGCTTGGGCCTCTGGAAACGCCCACCGCCGCGCTTATCTGTGATCTGACAGGTTTGACGAGGTCATGGAGAAAAAGACGTTTCATGAAAGTGAAAGCCATCTTCAATCGAGATGGGGGAACGTTCCGCACGACGGACATGGAGGCCTATGGCAGGACCGTGGAAGAAGTCTTTCGCGCTGCCGGACATGAGATAGAAGTCGCGGTTGTCGAGGCCGGCGACATGCGGGATATGCTGGAGAGAACCTGCCGGAGGGGTGATCTTGACGCGATCGTTGCCGGCGGCGGCGACGGCACGATCTCGGCCGCTGCCGCAGTCGCGTGGAAGAACCGCATGCCGCTCGGCGTCATCCCGGCCGGAACGATGAACCTTTTCGCGCGCTCATTGAAGCTGCCGCTCGATATCTGGAAGGCGCCGGCGGTTCTTGCTCATGGCAGAATCATCGATGGCGATATCGGCAGCGCCGACGGCCGCGCCTTTGTTCATCAATTTTCCATGGGCCTGCATGCCCGTCTGGTGCGGTATCGTAAGTCCTACCGTTTCGCCTCGCGGCTTGGAAAGATTGGTGCAAGCACCCGCGCGGCGATCGGCGTTGTTTTCAACCCACCGGATTTTGAAATCGAGTTCGATGCCGACGGCCACAGGGAACGCCGGCATGTTTCGGCGATTTCGGTCTCGAACAACCATTTCGGCCACTCCACGTTCATGTATGCGGATGACGTGACGAGCGGGCATCTCGGCTTCTACACCGCGCCGCCTCTGAAGCCTGCCGGCGTCGCGAAGCTTGCCTTCGCTATCCTGCGCGGCAAGTTCCGCGCGAGCCCTTTGATCACGGAGATGAGCGCCATCGCGGTCGACCTGCATTTCCCGAAGGTCGACCGAAAGATCAATTGTGTCATCGACGGCGAGCTTTTGCCGATGGGCCGGGACGTCGCGCTACGCATTCATCCCGGCGAACTGAAGCTGCTGGTCGGCACGCCATAAAATGAGCGCCTCACTACCGTGTGTTCCCTTAAATCGTAGCCGATTTAAGGATAAAACATGCGCCAATTCAAAGTGCTAGAGCGTCCTTCGGGTCTGATAAGACGCGGCCGCGCCGTAGAGGCTTACCTGCCGGCGACCGCGTCTTGTTCCCCGATCCAGATATAGTTGAACGCGTATCGTTGCGAATCGTGGCCGTAGAGATAGGGTAGGGCCACCGAGCGCGGATTCATCCCCGCTTCCGGGATACCGAACGTCGTCAAGGCGTTCTTCAGAATCTCGGGAATAGGCTGCTGCGCCTTGTTCTCCTCGCCCCGCCAGACCACCAGAAGGGGTCGTCTGGACATATCGGTCGCAGGCACATTCGAAAGATGGGGGATGGCGACAAAGGCATCGCGCAATTGTGTGCGGATATTGCCCGCCAACTGCTTGTCACCCGTCAGGACGAGTGCCGGCTGTTTGCCTTCGGTCTGAGCGATCGCTTCGACAAATGCTTCGTAAGGAATGTTCAGCCTCGAATAGTCGCCGTACCAAGGCCGTACGATGACACGGGCCGAAACGACCACGAGCGCACCAACGGCCATGATCCCGACCAGCAACAAGAACCGTCCGAGATAGCCGGACAAATCAATTTGCGCCGCCTCGATCTTGAGACAGAGATAGAGCGGGAGCAGGACGAGAAACAGCACGAGCCATTTCTCACGAACATGCGTTGCACTCACGCCGAGAACGATCAGCAGCACTGCAAAGAGGCACAGCAAAATCATGCGCCCGAGGATCCGGGTCCATTGGCTTTCGGCCCGCCAGACCGCTCCAATCTTCGCGCGAAAGACGAGTCCGAACAGGAGCAGCGTGACGATGCTGCCTCCGATGATCGCCGAGGCGAGCGCGACGACCCCATGGGTTGCTTGCAGGAGACGCCCCTCCACCTCGCGTTCCTTCATCTCGTTCAAAGTTCCGCTCGACGCGGAATCGAGATTCTGAAGCACCCAGTAACCGTGCGGCAGCGCGATGAGGCAGGCGACCGCCATGGCTGCGAGCACTCGCCAATCGAAGATGCGGGCGCGCAGGTCCCGCTCAGGGAGCACGGCAATGATCGCGGCGACCGGCACGAGGACGAAGTTGTACTTCGAGATCACGCCGATCCCGACTGCAGCGCCTGTAAGCAGATAGGAAAAGAGGCTCGGTCGCGTGAGTGTCAGCAGGAAGCCGTAGAGGAAAAGCGAAACGGCGAAAAGCGCAGCGACCGTGTGCGAGAGATCGCGTTGCGCAAGCAGGAAGACCGGCGGCAATGTCAGGACGCCGAGCATCGCGATCGCCGAAAGGCGCCTGTCAGCAAGAACGAGGCGCGCTGCGAGACCATAAAAGAGACAGCAAAGGAAGAGCAGCCCGTTTTTGAGGACCGTCATGGCCACAAGCGACGTGCCGAACAATTGGCCCAAGCCGTATTGCAGCCAGTTGTAAAATGGAGGCTGTGGCCCGTAGCCCAGTTGCAGGAACTGCGACAGAAAAGCCTGCTCCGCCTCATCGATCTCGAGCGAATTGGAGACCGAAAGACGCAGCAGCACGCACAGCAGGAAATATCCCGAAACGGCAAGGAAGACCGTGTCGGGGCGACGATTGACCGTATCAAGCATCGGCCTGTTCCTGCTCGAAGACCTGGCGCACGATATAGCTTGTCGTCTCGTCGTCGCGGAAATAGGCGCGGGCCATCATTTCAGAAAGGATGCCGGTGGTGATGAGCTGGATCGAAGACAGGAACAGCATCACCCCGACCATCAGCATCGGGCGGTTGCCGATATCGTTGCCGAGAATGAATTTGTCGATGGCCAGATAGAAGAGGATGAGTGCGCTCAAACCGCCGGTAGCAAGCCCGATGGATCCGAAAAAGTGGCCTGGGCGCGCCTTGTAGCGCATGAAGAAGAGCACGGCCAGAAGGTCGAGTATGACACGGAACGTGCGCGAGATGCCATACTTTGACGCGCCGAAGTGGCGGGCGTGATGCGTGACCGGCATCTCGCCGATCCGGCTGCTGGGCACGACGCCGGCAACCCAGGCCGGAATGAACCGGTGCATTTCGCCCATCAGTTTGACTTGCTTGATGATCGAGGCGCGATAGACCTTCAGGCTGCAACCGTAGTCATGGAGCCTCACTCCGGTGATCTTGCCGATCAGCCGGTTGGCGCACCACGAGGGAATTTTTCTGAGCAGCAGACCGTCCCGGCGGTTTTTTCTCCATCCGACGAGGAGGTCCAGTTGGCGTTCTTCGATCGCCGCGACCATGCGCGGAATGTCGGCGGGGTCATTCTGCAGGTCGCCGTCAAGCGTCGCGATCAATCGTCCGGAGGCGGCATCGATACCGGCCTGCATGGCGGCGGTCTGACCGAAATTTTTCTGCAGTTCGATGATCTTCAGCCTCAGGTCCGGACAAAAAAGTTCGGCGCGGGCATTGGCAAGGGTACGGTCGGTACTGCCGTCATCCACAAGGATCAGTTCCCATGGCTGGCTGAAGGCGGCCATTGCGTCGCGGATGCGTGCGACGAGCGGCCCCACGCTGTCCTCTTCGTTGAACACGGGGACGACGACGGACAGCTCGATGGCCTCGATTTTGTCGGCAAGAGCCGTCATGGGTTCTTCGGTGTGGTTCAAGGATGATCTCCCGCGTACTGTCGCAGGTTTTCTTGCACAGTTAACGGTGATAACCAACGTCGAATCGCGTGGTTCAGCACAGGAAATCGGTATCGGATGAATTCGGGCTGGCAGTTCAGTCGGCGATCGTGGCTTGCACGCAACCGCATGGCGCTGATTGCCGTGGTCGCGATCGCGGCTTACGCGATTTTTGTCGAATGGGTCTGGGGCTGGTCGACCCTGATGCGCCAGTGGGGCGAAATCGGAATCTGGTCGGTGCTTGCCGCGCTCGGCTTGCTGATCTCCACCTACTTCATCCGCTGCTTTCGCATCTACGACTATTTCCCGGAACACACCGCCGGCCGGTTCCTTCCTCTGTTCCGTGTCACGCAGGTCCACAATCTGCTCAACATCATGCTGCCGTTTCGAGCAGGTGAAACAAGCTTTCCCCTGCTGATGCGCTCCGAATTCGGGGTGCCGCTCGTGCACGGCACGTCGGCGCTTCTCGTCATGCGGCTGCTCGATCTGCATGCCTTGCTGACGGTCGCCGCGATTGGCCTCGTGATCGGGAGGAGCAATGCATGGGTCGGCTGGCTGGTCTGGACACTCGCTTTCATCTCGCCGCTCGCATTCTTCCTCCTGAAGGGAAAGGTTCTCGCTTTTCTGCGGCGCATGGCGCCAGCGAAGTTCACGACCGTGTTGGATGAAGTTGAGGCGGGCCTACCGGACAACGTTCCGGGCTTCCTGCGCGCATGGGCGATGACCATGCTGAACTGGGGCGTCAAGGTCGTGGTCCTCGCCTGGGTGCTTGCCATCATGGGGGTAGCGCCGCTTGCCGCCTGCTTCGGCGGTGCCCTTGGCGGCGAGCTCTCCTCTGTCCTGCCGGTTCATGCCCCGGCCGGGGTCGGCACCTATCCGGCTGCGATTGCTGCCGGAGCGATCTCCTTCGGAGCGCCCGGCGATCGCGCCGCCCTGGAGCTGCTCGGCCGGGCCAGCGTCAACGCGCACCTGCTCGTCATCGTGTCGGCTGTCGCCGGCACGATGCTCTCACTCCTGTTGCGGCGAAAATCATGATCTACTGGAACGAGGTTTCGTAGAAGCTTCTGAGCTTGCGCGAATGCAATTTCTCGGGCGGCATCGCCGCGAGCTTCTGCAATGCGAGGATGCCGATCTTCAGATGCTGGCTGACCTGCCTCCGGTAAAAGGCGGTCGCCATGCCGGGCAGCTTCAATTCGCCGTGCAGCGGCTTGTCCGACACGCAAAGTAGCGTGCCGTAAGGCACGCGGAAGCGGAAGCCGTTGGCCGCGATCGTCGCGGACTCCATGTCGAGCGCGATTGCACGCGCCTGCGACAGGCGTTTGACCGGGCCGCGCTGGTCACGCAGTTCCCAGTTGCGGTTGTCGATCGTCGCGACCGTGCCGGTGCGCATGATCTGCTTGAGGTCGTAGCCTTTGTAGCCGGTAACCTCGGCAACGGCGTCCTGCAACGCAACCTGCACTTCCGCGAGCGCCGGCAGCGGGATCCAGACCGGCAGATCATCGTCGAGCACGTGGTCCTCGCGCATATAGGCATGCGCCAGCACATAGTCGCCGAGGCGCTGGCTGTTTCTAAGGCCGGCGCAATGACCAAGCATCAGCCAGACATGCGGGCGCAGCACGGCGATATGGTCGGTGATCGTCTTGGCGTTGGACGGGCCGACACCGATGTTGACCAAGCTGATGCCGCCGTGCCCCTTCTTCTTCAGGTGATAGGCCGGCATCTGAGGCAGGCGGGCGAGGGTAGAGTCGGCATCGGGCCTGTCGGCGCCTGCGGGTGTCACGATGTTGCCGGGCTCGACGAAAGCGGTGTAGCCGTTGCCGCCCTCTGCCATCTGCTGGCGGGCCCAGGTGCAGAACTCGTCGACATAAAATTGATAGTTCGTGAAGAGCACGAAGTTCTGGAAATGCGTCGGGCTGCTCGCCGTGTAGTGGCTGAGGCGGGCCAGCGAATAATCGATGCGCTGCCCCGTGAACGGAGCAAGCGGCGACGGTTCGCCGGGGCCCGGCTCATAGGACCCATTGGCGATCTCGTCGTCGGTCGTCGTCAGGTCGGGCGCGTCGAACAGGTCGCGTAGCGGAATGTCGATGGTCTCGGCGGCCGACGCCTCGACATGGGCGCCCTCGCCGAAGGCGAAATGCAACGGTATCGGTGTCGCCGATTCGGATACAGTGACACCCACGCCGTGGTTGCGCATCAGGTGCCCGAGCTGCTCCTTCAGATAGTGGCGAAAGAGCTTTGGCCGGGTGATTGTCGTCGTGTAGACGCCGGGTGCACTGACGTATCCGAAGGAAAGCCTGGAATCGACGTGGCCGAAGCTGCTGGTCTCGATGCTGACTTGCGGATAGCAGGCACGGAACCGCGTGAGCGGCGCATTGCTCTTTCCAAGGCCTTCGAAAGCCTCGCAGAGGAACCGGGTGTTGCGTTCGTAAAGAGCCTCCAGGCAATCGACGGCCTCGGCCGGATCTTCGAAGAGGTGCGGCTCGAATGGTTCAGGGGTTGCGATGGAGAGAACGGAGTTTGAAGAGATTCGTTTGTCCATGTCGTATTATAGGCTGCGCCTTCTGACAAGCAAACGACAAGATGGAGCGGGATCTCGAAAATTATAGAGCCATCTTCCGCCGCGACCTTGCTTTAACTATCTGGAATCGAACGCCGATTGGATCGCGATTCGTCCGGTCTTTCCGTTCTCGCCTGCCGGAATCAACGCGGCCCGGCGAGAATGATCACGCTGCCAGCGAGCGTCACCGCGACGCCGGTCATGTCCCAGCGGTCGGGGCGCACACCCTCTGCCAGTCACAGCCAGCCGAGCGAAGCGGCGACATAGGCGCCGCCATAGGCAGCATAGGCGCGGCCCGCGGCAGTCGAATCGACCATCGTCAGGAGCTACTGCATGTTTCCCTAAATCGGAGTCGATTTAGGGATAAAAACATGCAGCAATTCAAAGTGCTACAGCGACCTATGTGCGTTTGAAAGGACGCACGGCGCTGTAGGCAAAAAGCGCGAGCGAGCCCATGCCGGGTACAAGCCACCAGATGGATTTGCCGAGTTTGAGCCAGGCCCAGAAGGCAAAGCAACCAGCGATTTCGGCAAGAGCGGCGGCGAGATAGATTGCGTATGCGGGCATGGTTCCATCCCTTCTGCGGAAAGGATCGGAATTTCAATCCATGCGCAAGTGGTAGACGGACCGCAAGCCTACTGCATGTTTCCTTTAAGCATCGCCGATTAAGGACAAAAATGTGCAGCAACTCAAGGTGCGCAGCGTCCTTTGGGCGTCTAAGGCGCGCGGCGGTACAGACCTCAGCTCATCGCCTGGCGCTGGAGCGTCACGAAGAGGACGAAGCCGGCACCGGTCTTGCCGATGCCGAGGCCCGCGGCCTTTGAGTAGGCGACCGCTCCGATCGGCGCCATCAGCAGGCTCGTGAGTATTAGGACCCGGAGCGAGAGAATGGCGGAAGTGGCGAGAGCGGCCATTTTTCGGTTCCTTCGGAGCAATTCCAGCAAACGTGAAGCGTTTTTCCGTCCGGAATTGCGTAGGTTCAAGAATCTAGAGCTTGGCCTGGCAATATTGGGCCGTGTGGGCGGTGCAATCGGTCAGCGAGCCGAGATAGGTGCTTTGGCGGCGGCGCTGCGTATCGGCACTGACTGCGGCGGCGAGCGTCATTGCGAAGACAACCATCAGAACGCTGATGATGGTGAGGCGCCGAGCGAGAATATCCATGGTTCTGTCCGTTGGCTGGAGGCACGTTAAGATCGATTGATTGCCTTTTCTCACAACCAAACTGAATTGTTGCTGAGATGTCCGTTCATCTCCGGTTCATCTTCGTGAATCGCTGAAGTCTTGTCGCCGGCAGCACGCATGCCTACGTCTTGACTCTCGCAACCTCAGGAGAAACAGGATGACTGCTCCGATCGAGCTTTATTACTGGCCGACCCCAAACGGGTGGAAGATCACGATCATGCTGGAGGAACTCGGGGTTCCTTACGTGGTCAAATACATCAATATCGGGCGAGGCGAACAGTTCGCTCCGGATTTCCTGAAGATCGCACCCAATAACCGCATGCCGGCGATCATCGATCCCGATGGCCCGGGAGGCCAGCCGATCTCGGTGTTCGAGTCGGGGGCGATCCTGCAATATCTCGGTCGTAAATACGGGAAGTTCTATCCTGCCGACGAGCGATCCCGCGTTGACGTCGATCAATGGCTCTTCTGGCAGATGGGCGGCCTCGGCCCCATGGCGGGACAGGCCCATCATTTTCGCCAGTATGCGCCCGAAAAAATCGAATACGCGATCAATCGGTATACCAATGAGGCGAACCGTCTTTATGGCGTGATGAACAAGCGCCTCGCCAACCGGCCGTTCCTGGCTGGCGACTACTCGATTGCCGACATGGCCTGTATCGGTTGGGTGATCCCGCACGAGAATCAGGGGCAGGATCTGAATGATTTCCCGCATCTGAAGCGCTGGTTCGAGACAGTACTTGCGCGGCCCGCCGTTCAGAAGGCGATCGAAGTGGGCAAGGAAGAGCGCGCCCGCCAGAAGAGCCTGGCCGAGGACCAGGAGGCGCAGAAGGTCCTGTTTGGGCAGCGTGCCGTTGAAACGAGAAACAAGGGGCAACCGCGTTAAGCGGTGCCCCCGCGATTGCCTGGCTCTTACAGACGCGTCCAGGTCTGCGATTTGCAAAGCACCTTCAGCACACAGCCTTTCATCTTCAGCGAATTGCCGTTGACGGCGCCCGAACCGCTATAGGTCTTGTCGCTTTCCGGATCGGTGATTTCGCCGCTATAGCTGCCGTCGGTTCCGGTCAGATTGCCGATCCGCTTGCCCGCGTGCTTGCCGGTTTTCAATGTGATGCAGTAAGCGCCGCCGCATGGTGCGATTTCGGCAGTGGCGCCACTCGCAGTTTTCCAGTTGCCGACGATCGGTTCTGCGGCCAGGACGGAGCCGACGGTGCTGCAGGCAAGGGCCGTTGTGATGAGCAATGTGCGAATCATTCAATTCCTCCCGATAAGAAATCTGGCCGGCACAATATCGCGTGCCGGCCAGACTGGAACTCCCAATGTCAAGCGGTCTTCCGCCGCCTACTGCATGAATCGACCTCGATGACATGCAGCAATTCAAAGTGCGACAGCGACTTTGCGCGTCGGATAAGATGCGCGGCGCTGTAGGGGCGAACGTATCTTACGCGCACGTAAAGGTAAATATCCGTCACCCGGCCGGATCGCTGGTTTGCTCGGCCCCCGGAGCGGGCGACAGGAAATGAAAATCGATGCGCGGCCGGTCGATGCTGTTTGTAGTTAGCAATTGGTTGAAATCCGCGGCTGAATATTTCGTAAATTTTGATGCAAATGCGCTCTGTTCCAGGCGATCCGATGCTTAATGAAAATTCAAGTTTACCAAGCGTTTGAACTTTGTTTGCGTCAAATTAAGCATGCATTTTAAGCGAGCGTTGAAGGCCATTGGGCATACTTAGACCCATAAGACGAGCGGGTAGAAACAACTCGCCGAACCGCCGAAAGCGACACTGCAAAAGACGGTGCACTCTCGGAAAGCCCGCAAGAGGCGCGACTGAACAGGGACGAAATAAATGCTGATCTGGAGCAAAGGTCCGCCCAAGAGGGCGGGCCGCTTCAGCCGGATCAACCAACAAGACAGGGACAAGACAATGGCACGCTTTGATATGCAAATCGCTTCGGACGCCGCCATGGGTGGCGAAAACCGCGCGGACGCGCTTTGTGAAATGGGCCTTGCCTATGCCACGGGCCGTGGCCGGCCGGTGGATCTCGTCGCCGCCCACAAGTGGCTGAACATTGCTGCCATCAAGGGATCCGACCGCGCCGCGGACTTGCGCGCCGACCTCGCGGCAACGATGAGCAAGACCGATCTTGCCGCCGCGCTGCGTGCCGCACGCGAGTGGATGACAGTACACTGAACACGCGGGCTCGCACTTCTTGCAAGCGCCCAGGAGCCTGGCGAATTCTGCCGGTGTCCTTTTGCGCGTCTGACAGGGTGCCTACCGCAGTATCAGCTACCGGCGGCCAGGCTCTTGAGAACGGCGGGCAGGGCTGCTTCGAGCAGGTCCATTTCAGCTTCCGGTCCGGTGCTGACCCGAATGCAGCGATTGAGCGGGGCAACACCCGGCATCCGGATGAAAACGCCATGGTCGCTCATCAGCCGGTCGACGATCGCCCGCGCATAGGTCGCATCCCGTCCACAGTCGATGGCCACGAAGTTTGTGGCTGATGGCAATGGCTGCAGCCCGTTGTCGCGCGCGATCCGAGAGATGCGGTCACGCGACGCCGCTATTCTCGCGATGACTTCCTCGAGATAGCGCTGGTCGGCAAGGGCGGCAATCGCTGCGGCGACGCCGACACGGTTCATCCCGAAGTGATTGCGGATCTTGTCGAACGCCGCGGCCGTGCCGGGTGTTGAAAGCGCGTAGCCGACGCGCGACCCGGCAAGTCCATAGGCCTTGGAAAAAGTGCGCGTGCGTATGACGTTCGGCTTGTCGACCAAGCTGTCGATCGCCGGTATCGATTCCGGCGGCGCCGTTTCGCTGTAGGCTTCATCGAGGACGAGGAGCGTCGTTTCCGGCAGGGCTTTTGCGAATTCGACGATTCGATCAGCCGGCCACCAGCTTCCCATCGGGTTGTCAGGGTTCGCGAAGTAGACGAGCGGTGCATTCTCGCGCTTCGCCGCTGCAAGCAACCCGTCGAGGTCTTCTCGATCGTCAGCATAGGGGACCGTGACCAGACGCCCGCCGTGCCCGGCGACATGATAGTTGAATGTCGGATAGGCTCCGAACGATGTCACCACCGGCATGCCCGGCTCGATGACCAGGCGAACAATCTGGCCGAGCAAACCGTCGATGCCTTCGCCGACCGCGATGTTGGCGGGAGAGATTCCGATGTGGCCGGCGAGGGCTTGTTTCAGTTCGTAGTTTTCAGGATCGGCATATTTCCAGGTTTCTGCGGCGGCTTTCTGCATGGCAAGCCGCACCGAATTTGCCGGGCCGAAGCCGCTTTCGTTGGCACCGATGCGCGCGGCAACCTTGCGGCCGCGCTGGCGCTCGATCGCTTCGGGCCCGACGAAGGGAATGGTTGCTGGCAAAGATTGGACAAGCGGTGTGAAGCGCGAAAATGCGGACATGCGAGAAGCTGAACCCCATGGAACAAGACGCCGCGGAACTTATCGCATATGCGCAGGAATCGGAATCGATTTTGCGGAAAAGATCGGCCTGCCTGCCTCGTCAGGGCGTCACTCGACGAAGCCCCAGTTGACTGATGCGGGACGACGCGAAACCGATGCAGGGTTGGCATGCGTCTTTTTGTCTTGCCCGGTGAAAAACTCGTGGCGCACGATTTCGTGGAGGAATGCCTCGTCGATCGTCTTGATGAATTGCACGCCGATGCGCTCCCCCTTGCGGTAGACCTCGGCGCATCCGATTCTAAATCTCGTACCGACGATGTGGAGATAGTAGTGCTGCGACAGCCCGATTGTCGTGCTCACCGAAAAGCTCGCGCCGCCGCGCGAGATGTCGATCATTTTGCAGGCGCGTATCGAGACGCCGCCGAGAGCCGGTCGCACCGACATCAGCGTGCCAGCCTGGCCGATCGAAAAGCGCTCGTATTTACGCTCGTAAAACGGCGAGGGGACGAGCGAATACATGGTCGACTGCAGCATGCGTCATACTCCGGAGCGCCGCATGAAGCAGCGATTGTGATTCCACGAAGTCCGGGCAAGTCATTTGCCGGTGCCTCCCAAAGCGCATGGGCAGGAAGGCGTTCTCATCAGTATTCAGCGGGAAACTTGCAATCCCTTGAAAGCAATCGATAAGAATCTAATGAGCTTGCTTTATTTGAGCGTCGACGCAGTTGCTTCTAAAACCCGCCACTCGAAAACTGCAACCGGATCAGCCGGCGCAGAAAGTCTTGGGCAAGCAGCATGTTGAAACGCACGCCGAGCTCCGTGCCGCTGCGATGGACCTCGGCGCAGCCGATTTCCTCCTTGAAGCCGTCGATCTCCAGAAAGAAGTGCTTCGGTAGTATAATCGCGGCGTTGAAGTCGAGCATTGCGCCGCCAATCGAGATATGCCGGAGCAGGCATTGATACTTGGTCTTCGCCTTCAGTTGCTTACCGATGACGAGGATGCGGCACGGGCGCTCGATGAAATAATGCTGGTACACGGCCGCGGACTGGCCGGGCTTTGCTTGCGCGACATGCATGATCATCGACATCGCAGCCTCCGAAAATGCCGTTTCTTCTATCCATTGCGACGCTCGGCGGGAATCGCCGCGCTCGACAGCGTATTGGTGATCTTCCGCAAGTGGACTTGCTTCGGCCTTGCGACGTGTGCCCACCGCCCGCGATGCACATCGCCGACAATGGGGCCGCCCGACGTGCAGCCAGCGGATGAAAATCGTGTGATTTCCTGAAATCCGACAAAAAAATCTTGCATTGATGGCGCGGTGACACTAGTCAGGCGCTAACGGAGAGGTGGCCGAGTGGTCGAAGGCGCTCCCCTGCTAAGGGAGTATACCGGAAACGGTATCGAGGGTTCGAATCCCTTCTTCTCCGCCATCTTTTGATTGTTTTATTGTAGGCGTCCGCCGATCTTTGATCGCGACACCGGAAGGCGCTTTCTGCGCACCTGCAAAATCATGCCCGCCTGTCCACATGCTTGCCTTCTCCTCGTTTGCCGCTCGCGACGAGTCGTTCGATTCCCGGGATAGTCAGAAGGCCTGAAGGATTCGCGAATCCAGTGCGTTGATTCTCTTGTGAATCGGCAAAAATCTCCCGGTCGCCATTTCGTCAGAGGCCGTTTGGGTGGCGCCTTGTTTGTGAGAAGACAGCAAGGCGGGACTGTCGATGCCCGGTTTTGCCCCCGTTTTCGGCCATTTTCTGCCCCTTTCTGAAACAGGACGCCCGCTGGTCCTTTATGCTAACCCCCCGTCGCTAAAGGATTTTCTTAACCCTTTATTAATTTCCTCGGGTGGTCTGAGGCGATTTTGTGTCGTTTCAGCAACAGGGATCAGGGAAGGGCAGCGCAAAGGAGGTGATCTGGCAAGTTGGTCGTTGCGTGCCCCATCCGGTTTTGTATTTTCAACTCCGGAAGCAAGGGCGGTTGATCGTCCGACTTCTTGAACGTTGGGGATGGGGCAGGGAACGCTGTCCTTCAGCAAAGAAACCCAGACCCGTTTGAAACTTTTGACTGGAGGTCAGAAATGAACATCAAGAGCCTTCTTCTCGGCTCCGCTGCTGCTCTCGCAGCAGTATCCGGCGCTCAGGCAGCCGACGCAATCGTCGCCGCCGAGCCGGAGCCCATGGAATACGTTCGCGTCTGCGACGCTTTCGGCACGGGCTACTTCTACATCCCGGGCACCGAAACCTGCCTCAAGATCGGCGGCTTCATCCGCGTACAGGGCTCGTTCGGCCGTGATGAAGTAACCAGCCGTTACAATGGTAACGACTTCGGCAACCAGGCCACGTCGGACTGGGATATGTTCTCCCGCGCTTACATCTCGTTCGATGCCAAGAGCGACACCGAGTACGGCACGCTCACCGGCTTCTTCGCTGCTGAGTTCAACGCCGACAACGACACCGACGTTGGCGACAGCTTCATCGACGTCGACGAAGCCTACATCCAACTCGGCGGCTTCAAGGCCGGCTTCTTCTACAGCTGGTGGGATAAGGGTCTGAACGGTGAAACCGACACGCTCGGCAACTTTACCGAATTCAACTCGCTCGCTTACCTCTATGACGGCGGCACCTTCCAGGCCGGCGTTTCGGTCGACGAACTCGAAGGCACCTCCACCAAGGACAACGGCGTCGGCGTTGCCGGTATCGTTTCGGCCACCCTCGGCGGCGTAAGCTTCGACCTGCTCGGCGGCTTCGACACCGAACTCGAAGAAGGCGCGATCCGTGCTCTGCTTTCGGCTGACCTCGGCCCGGGCGTCTTCCAGGTCGCTGGTATCTGGGCATCCAACCCGAACGCTTACTGGGAACGGTCTGAGTGGACGGTTGCAGCGTCCTACCGTTGGAACGTTAACGACAGGCTCGCTATCACCCCCGGTGCTCAGTACTTCGGCAACCTGTCCGAAGGCTCGCTCACCGACTTCGGCAGCGACGACGCATGGCGCGTTGGCGGTACGGTTGACTACAAGATCACCGAAGGTCTCGCCACCCGTCTGTCGGTTCAGTACGAAGATCAGGATGACGGCGACGATGAAGTCTTCGGCTTCCTCCGCCTGCAGCGTGACTTCTAATCTGACCTGACCTCGGTCAGTTAGGGAAGCCCGGCTTTCGAGCCGGGCTTTTTCGTTTTGGGCGTTCGTGGTCGGGGAGGGGCTTCTGCGTACGTTTACCGCTGCAGAAAGGCGGCTATAGCCTGTCTCGGGCCATCGAGATGTAGAAGCGGTGCGTGGCCCTGTCCGACCACGGTCACGGCCATCAGCTTCGGATGCCGACGCTTCATCTCCTCGACCGTGGCCTCCGATAGCAGCGTGGAACGCTCCCCACGAACGACCATCAGCGGCAGGCCGGCGAAGGCTTCGAATTGCGGCCAAAGGTCCGGCGGTGACGTATCGACCGTGAGCGTCTGCAATGGTGCCGCGATCGCCGGATCGAAGTCCGCGACCGGGACGCCGCCTTCGTCGCGATAGATCGCCTTCGCCATCTCCTGCCAATCGTGCTCGCCAAGAATTGGAAAATCTTTCCCGTGCATGGACCGCAAGTAACGAGGCGCGGCGGCCCAATCCTTGGGCGCTGTCGCTGCGTTGAGATAGTCCCGGATTCGCAGCAGGCCCTCGATTTCGATGACGGGACCGATGTCGTTGAGAATGACGCCTGCGATCAAGGCGGGGGCAAGGCCGATGAGGTGATGCAGGATCAGGCCGCCGCGCGACGTGCCGATGAAGATCGACCTCTCGATATCAAAATGGGCACAGGCGGCAATGAGGTCCGAGGTTTCGACCGCGATCGTGTAACGAGTCCTGTCGTGGTCACGCTCCGAGCCGCCGCGCCCACGGGAATCAAGAGAGAGGACGAAAAACCCGCCTCCCGCCGGAGAGGCAAGAAAGCCCGCGAGTTCGTGGAAGTCGCGACTGTTGCGAGTAAGGCCGGGGAGGCAGACGACTGGGGTATGTCTGGACCGCCGATCGCCGTAGGATCTGGCATAGAGCTGCAAGCCGTCCTGTATCCGAAAGAGATGCTCGCTAAAATCACTCCGATCCATCATTACTCCGTTCGCTCGAGAAGAGTGAAATCGTAACGTCTGGATTCGCAACGGCAAGTGGGCGGATGCTTGGCCGGCACGACGGTTTGTGCCGACAGAACGGCTTGTCACCTCAAGAGGCGTGGCTTGCCGAGCTGGGTGCGTTAGCTGTAAGGCGAATAGCACTGGCGACGGGGGCCGCCATACGGCTGATAAGTGTTGTCCCAGGCGCGATATGATCGATAGCGCGCATAGCACCAGCGGGTATGAGAGCTGCCGCCGCCGTATCTCGGGCCGGAATATCTCGGCTGGCTCAACAGGCCACCGACGATCGCGCCGGTCGCCAGGCCGCCGATGAACGCGCCGAAATCATTGTCGTCATCATCGTGATAGTAACGGCGGTGGTAGCGGTTACGGTAGCGATCGCGATAGTAGCTGCGGCGATAGTCGCGATAGCTGCGCCGGTTGTACCGATGGCCAGATACGCAATACGGCAAACTACACGCGCGGCCCTTCCGTTCCTCGCCACGCTCATAAGGAAACTGCACGCGTTGAATGTCCGTGGCTTGCGGCTTCACCACCGGAATGACAGGAAATGCTTCCGCGGGCGGAACGCTGCTGATTGCCGTCGCCAGTGACAGAGCGACAATTGCTAACGTCTTCATTGGCTTCACCATTTCCTTTCTGGACAAACCGATTCCTTTCACAGGAAAATGGCTAAGTTCGCATTTTGTGCCATGTTCCGGCGGGCAATCACGATCATTTGATCGTCGCGCCCTGCCTCACGATGGCTTTGGGATTGAACGCTGGAAGTCATCTGACCTCAGGGCAATTGTCGCCCTGTTCTCAAGTCCGAGACGATGTCTGCGGGCTCTCCCAAACGGGACTTGTAGACCTGGTAATTCTCCATCACCCGCTGGACATAGTTGCGCGTCTCCTGAAAGGGGATGCGTTCGATCCAGTCCACGACGTCATCGATCGGCTTGCCGCGTGGATCGCCATAACGCTCGAGCCATTCCGGCACGCGGCCAGGGCCGGCATTGTAAGCGATGAATGTCAGTATGTAGGAGCCGCCGAAGCTGCTGATCTGCTCGCCGAGATAGTGCGCCCCGAGAGTCGCGTTGTAGCCTGCGTCGGTCGTCAGGCGATCCTTGGAATAGGCAAGGCCGAAGCGGCTTGCGACGCCTTTGGCAGTACCCGGCAGAAGTTGCAGCAGGCCGCGGGCATTGGCGGCGGAGACGGCGGCCGGGTTGAAGGCGCTTTCTTGCCGGGCAATCGCATAGGCAAGCGCCTTGCCGGCGCCCGTGATATCGGCGCTGGACGGGATGACGCCGATGGGAAAGGCAAGCGCGGCGACATCGATGCCTCGGGCGAAAGCGATTTTGCCAATTTGCAGCGAAAGCTGATGATCGCCCGTCTTTTCCGCGCGCGCCGTAAGCATCGCGAGCTCGCCGGGACTGGTCAATTCTTCCGCCAGCGACCGATAAAGGCTGTCCGCGCGCCAACCGTGGCCCGCGGCGTCCAGCCGGGCAATGGCCCTGATAGCTTCGCGGTGTTCGAATCGTGTTCGATCCTCCTGCGTCGGGGAGGGGTAGCTTACGTCAAGCGTCGGGCGGTCGAGCCTGGCTGCGGCAAGTTGCCCATAGAACGTGCCCGGGTAGCGCGCCGCATTGCCAAAATATTCGCTCGAATCGCCGGGGCCGCCCGCCTCGGCGGCGCGTCCCAGCCAGTACCAGGCGCGTGAGGCCGAGATCGGCCGGCTCGACGCCTCCAGGATCTTCCGGAAATGTCCTGCCGCCGTTGCCGGATCTTCCAAGCCTCGCAGCGCGTACCAGCCGGCATGGAACTCCGCGTCGACAATGTCGGTCGCGTCGGTTGCCGCGTGGTTGGCGGCGATGCGGTAGGCACTGCGGAAATCCCCTGCGTCGAGCAGCCCGCGGCTGACGATCCGCTGCTCAGTCCACCATTCGCCCGGGTTCACCAGGGCTTCGCGATCCTTGGGCGTTTTAGCGAGGAGCTTGGCGGCCTCCTGGTATTTCTCCTGCTTGCGCAGATGCTCGATGCGGACAAACAGAAAGGCGGGGCTGTCACGCCACGACGAATCGACTGTCTCGATCAGCGATGCCGCGTTGCCGTTGCCACGGATAACGGCAGCCCAAGCCCGATAAAGCGATTGCGCCTTGCCAAGATCGCTGAAGCGTCCCGCCTGCTCGACGCGGCTGCGGTAGAGAAGCATCTCCATACGGCGCTCGTGGTCGGCGGTCGTCAGGAGACTGGAAAATTCCGCGAGGATCTTCGTTTCGGTGTCCTTATCGAGCGCGTCTTTCAACCAGATGCCGCGCAGATGCGTCGCCGCTGTTGCCTTTTGTCCTTCGGCCGCGAGTGCCCGGGCGAGGATGATGGCGCCCTCCGCCGTTTCGGGCTCGGTCGCGCCGAAGGCGGCGATCACATCTGATGCAGGCGGATTTTCGCGATAGAGCGCCCTTTCCGAATGCGCCCGCAGCGACTTCAAGCCGGGCCAGCCTTGAAGCTCCCGCTGTGCCTCGGCGATTTCGTAGGATGGAATGCCCTTTTGCCCAGAAACGACGATGGCCCAGGTGAGGATGTGGCGCTCCAGTGTTCCAGAGGGCATCCCGTCGCGAACGGCGATTGCTTTGGCGGGTTGGCGACTGGAAAGCGCGTCGAGGCCTGCTTTCAAGTCTGCGTCGATCGGCGTGACGGCCGCGGGTATTGCGCTGGTGTGGTCCTTGGCCGCGACCCGTCCCGCTTTGCCGGCTGAGCCTGGCTTGTTCGCCGGTACCGGTGCCCGCGCCTCGCTCGCCAGAACCGAGGCAGACAGCATCACGGCGCCGACCATGGCGGCGACGGGCAGAAGGAGTGGTCCGCGCATCAAGAGCCCCGTGTGTCCCCGTTCATTCTCCGCCGGATCGCCTGCCGAAAAGTTAGCTGCATTTGTCGATGGCCGCAAATCATGGGTGCGGTATTTCCACGGGGGCCCGTTCCAGCATCGCTTCGAGCTGGCCGAACCGCCTCTCGCGCTATCGCTTGGGTGAAAACCGACATGAAATGCGTCTTCACGACGCTTGCCGCAACCACGTCACATGATTATGGTGCGGCAGTTTTTTAACCGTCGATTGCGGCCAAAGCGTGGGAGTTTCCTGCTCCTTGCGGCCGTCAGGAGTTGTGCATGTTCAAGGGTTCCATTCCCGCACTCGTAACACCGTTCACCGCCACCGGCTCGGTGGACGCGGATAGTTTCGTCGCGCATGTGGAATGGCAGATAAAAGAGGGCAGCCACGGGCTGGTGCCGGTGGGCACGACCGGGGAGTCGCCGACCTTGTCCCACGACGAACACAAGAAGGTCGTCGAACTCTGTGTCGAAGCGGCGGCCGGACGCGTGCCCGTCATTGCCGGTGCCGGCTCCAACAATACGACCGAAGCGATCGAGCTTGCGCAGCATGCCGAAAAGGCGGGCGCTGACGCCCTCCTGGTAGTGACGCCCTATTACAACAAGCCCACGCAGAAGGGTCTCTTTGCTCACTATGGAGCAATCGCCGAAAGCGTGAAGCTACCGATCGTAATCTACAACATTCCCGGTCGCTCAGTCGTCGACATGGGCGTCGAGACAATGGCCGCGTTGGCAAATGCCTATCCGACGATCATCGGCGTCAAGGATGCGACCGGCAGGATCGAGCGTGTCTCCGAGCAGCGTATGGCCTGCGGCAAGGAGTTCGTACAACTCTCCGGGGAGGATGCGACAGCTCTTGGTTTCAATGCGCATGGTGGTGTCGGCTGCATCTCCGTTACCGCGAATGTAGCGCCGCGCCTCTGTGCGGAATTCCAGGAGGCGACGCTTGCCGGTGAATACGCCAAAGCGCTCAAGTACCAGGACAAACTGATGCCGCTCCACAAGGCTATATTCATGGAGCCTGGCCTCTGCGGCGCAAAATACGCACTGCATCGCCTGGGGCGGATGAGCCGTGCCGTTCGTTCGCCGCTCTTGGCGACGCTTGAGCCGGGTACCGAAGCGGCGATCGATGCCGCGCTTAGGCATGCGGGATTGATGAACTGATGGCCCCCAAAGGCAGCCAGCGCACGGTCAAGAAAGTCGTGGCGGAGAACCGCAAGGCCCGCTTCAACTACGAGATCGTCGATACTTACGAAGCCGGTCTTGTCCTGACCGGCACGGAGGTCAAGTCGTTGCGCGAAGGAAAGGCCAACATCTCCGAATCCTACGCGACCGACGAAGGCGGCGAGATCTGGCTGATCAACTCCTACCTGCCGGAGTATTTGCAGGCCAACCGCTTCAACCACGAAACGCGCCGGCGTCGCAAGTTGCTGCTGTCGAAGCGGGAAGTGAACCGGCTGCAGGGTGCCGTCAACCGCGAAGGCATGTCGCTGATTCCGTTGCGGATTTATTTCAATGATCGCGGGCGGGCCAAGCTGGAACTTGCGCTCGGCAAGGGCAAGAAACTGCACGATAAGCGCGAGACTTCCAAGGAACGCGATTGGAACCGGCAGAAGAACCGGCTCCTCAAGGAGCGCGGCTGATCCAGCCGGTGAGGGGGCGCTCGCGCTGCCTCGCATGAACTCCTGATCTTAAAGTTCGACGTCGTCCGCCACTGGCTCGACGGCACGCGGTGTGCGTTCCGAGGGTTCCCGGCCGATTTCGCTTCTAAGCGTCACGAGGTCGATGAAGTGATCCGCCTGGCGACGCAGATCGTCGGCGATCATCGGCGGCTGGGTCGACATGGTCGAGACCACCGAGACCTTGCGGCCCTTGCGTTGCAGCGCTTCGACGAGCGTGGTGAAGTCGCCGTCGCCCGAGAAGATGACGAGATGGTCGACTGTCTCGGATTGCTCCATGGCGTCGATCGCCAGCTCGATATCCATGTTGCCCTTGATCTTGCGTCGTCCGAGCGAGTCCGTGAATTCCTTGGCCGGCTTGGTGATGACCTTGTAGCCATTGTAGTCCAGCCAGTCGATCAATGGACGGATCGACGAATATTCCTGATCTTCGATAAGCGCGGTGTAATAGTAGGCCCTGAGCAGATACCCGCGTTTTTGGAATGCTTTCAGCAGCTTGCGATAGTCGATGTCGAAACCGAGACTTTTCGATGCGGCGTAGAGATTGGCGCCGTCTATGAAAAGTGCGATTTTCTCGCGGGGATCGAACATCGTAATTTCCTTTTCCATGCCCGGCGCAGCTTCGACCTCCCGGGGGAGGGTGCGCAGAAAATAGGTGGATTACATTAATAATTGCTGATATTGCAAATAATGTAGGTTATACCACGCATTAATCCAAGCAGCGCACGGCGCATATAGCTAGTTTTAGCAGTTGCTGCAGTTCGTCCACACTTCAATTTCCGATTGCTGCTGCACTTTCGACCATTGCATTGTGCAAGGCAATCACCATGTGTGGCCCATACTTGCGGCCCGCAAGACACTATATTCTACCATGTGTCATTGGTCGATGTGAGCACCGAATGCAGGAAAAACTTGAACTTATGCCGTTTTGATTGTATCCGGGCGGCTAATTCCAGAAATCGGAGCCGATGAGGCTGTCAAATGACGGCTGTTCCGGTCTCGTGTCGTTTAATCCGTGCAGCGGCAACGCCGCCGCGCCTTGAGTTGCAAAGGACAGGCTATGGCCCGCGTCACCGTCGAAGACTGCATTGACAAAGTCGACAACCGTTTCGAACTTGTTTTGCTCGCCAGCCACCGCGCACGCCTGATTTCGCAGGGCGCTGCGATCACCGTTGACCGCGACAACGACAAGAACCCCGTCGTCGCGTTGCGCGAGATCGCCGACGAGACCCTTTCGCCCGGCGATCTGAAGGAAGACCTCATCCACTCGCTGCAGAAGCATGTCGAGGTGGACGAGCCCGAGCCCGATCCGGCTTCGCTGACCCAGCCGGAAGCGGCGGCCGCGTTCGCGGACGCGGCGGAAGAGGAAGATCAGCCGGAAGCGCTGACCTTCGACCGCATGTCCGAAGAGGAACTGCTTGCGGGCATCGAAGGTCTTGTGCCCCCGGAAAAGAGCGACGACTACTAAGATCCGTTCCGGAACGTTTGTTCCAACGTGTTTTCAAAGCAGTGCGCCACTCCTATGATTGGCGCACTTTTTTGTTTGCCTTTTCCCACGGAGCCGCCAGCGGATGATGCGCCAATACGAGCTCGTTGAGCGCGTGCAGAAATACAAGCCCGACGTCAATGAAGCCCTGCTGAACAAGGCTTACGTCTATGCCATGCAGAAGCACGGCCAGCAGAAACGGGCAAGCGGCGACCCTTACATCTCCCATCCCCTCGAAGTGGCGGCCATCCTTACGGAAATGCACCTGGACGAGTCCACGATCGCGGTTGCGCTGCTGCACGATACGATCGAGGACACGACCGCGACGCGGCAGGAGATCGACGATCTCTTCGGTGAGGACATCGGTGCGCTGGTCGAGGGGCTGACGAAGATCAAGAAGCTCGATCTCGTCACCAAGAAGGCGAAACAGGCAGAAAACCTTCGCAAGCTTTTGCTTGCCATCTCGGACGACGTCCGCGTTCTGCTCGTCAAGCTCGCCGACCGCCTGCACAACATGCGCACGCTTGACCACATGTCGCCGGAGAAGCGCGCACGCATCTCCGAAGAGACGATGGACATCTACGCGCCGCTGGCCGGACGCATGGGCATGCAGGACATGCGCGAGGAGCTCGAGAACCTCGCTTTCCGCCATATCAACCCGGAGGCCTACGAAACCGTCACCAGGCGGCTGCAGGAACTGTCCGAGCGCAACGAAGGCCTCATCAAGAAGATCGAGGAGGAGTTGAGCGAACTGCTGCAGGCCGAGGGCCTGAAGGAGGCGCTGGTCAAGGGACGCCAGAAGAAGCCCTATTCGGTCTTTCGCAAGATGCAGTCGAAATCGCTTTCCTTCGAGCAGCTGTCGGATGTCTGGGGCTTCCGCATCATCGTCGATGATATCCCTTCGTGCTACCGGGCACTCGGCATCGTGCACACACGCTGGCGTGTCGTCCCGGGTCGCTTCAAGGACTATATTTCGACGCCGAAGCAGAACGACTACCAATCGCTGCACACGACGATCATCGGCCCGTCGCGCCAGCGCATCGAGCTGCAGATCCGCACGAAACGCATGCACGATATCGCCGAATACGGCATCGCAGCGCACGCGCTCTATAAGGATCGCGACGCCGTGGCGACGGATGCGCCGCGGTCACCGACGTCGAACGCTTATTCCTGGCTTCGCCGCACGATCGAATCGTTGGCCGAAGGCGACAATCCCGAGGAGTTCCTGGAGCACACGAAACTGGAACTGTTCCAGGATCAGGTCTTCTGTTTCACCCCCAAGGGGCAGTTGATCGCACTGCCGCGCGGCGCCACGCCGATCGACTTCGCCTACGCCGTGCATACGAATATCGGCGATACCTGCGTCGGCGCCAAGATCAACGGCCGCATCATGCCGCTGGTCACACGCCTCAACAACGGTGACGAGGTCGAGATCATCCGCTCCGGCATTCAGGTGCCGCCGCCCGCCTGGGAGGAAATCGTGGTCACCGGCAAGGCGCGCGCTGCGATCCGTCGCGCGACCCGAGCGGCCGTCCGCAAGCAATATGCCGGTCTCGGCTACCGCATTCTGGAGCGAACCTTCGAACGCGCAAGCAAGAATTTTTCGCGGGAGGCGCTGAAGCCGGCCTTGCACAGGCTCGGGCAGAAAGAGGTCGAGGACGCAATCGCCGCGGTCGGACGGGGCGAGCTGTCCTCGCTCGACGTCCTGCGTGCGGTTTTCCCTGATCATCAGGACGAGCGCGTCACGGTCAAGCCCAGCGCAGACGACGGCTGGTTCAATATGCGCAGCGCCGCAGGAATGGTCTTCAAGCTGCCCGGCCGCACGAAAGAGACGGTCGCAGAGCAACAGGCCGAAGGGCCGGAAGCATTGCCGATCCGCGGCCTTTCCGGCAATGCCGAGGTGCACTTTAGTCCGGCCGGTGCCGTTCCGGGCGACCGCATCGTCGGCATCATGGACAGCGACAAGGGGATTACCATCTATCCGATCCAGTCGCCGATCCTGCAAAAGTTCGATGACGAACCGGAGCGCTGGATCGATGTGCGCTGGGATCTCGACGAGGCGAACAACAGCCGGTTCATAGCCAGGATCGCGGTCAGTGCGCTGAACGAACCCGGCACTCTGGCGGAGATCGCCCAAGCGATCGCGACGACCGACGTCAACATCCGTTCGCTCTCGATGGGACGTGTTGCGGCGGATTTCAGCGAACTGCAATTCGACCTGGAAGTCTGGGATCTGCGTCAGTTGAACCATCTGATCACCCAGCTCAAGGAGTTGCCGAGCATTTCCATGGTCAAGCGGCTGTTCGAATAGCCACGTAAAGCCTGCAACAATTCAAAGCGCTACAGCATCCTTTGCGCGTTCGATAAGAGGCGCGGTGCTGTAGGAGACGTCCATCAACCATCGGCATTTTTCAACCGCGATGGTTGGCGGTTCGTGTCATTGAGTCGCGCCTGGATCAGGCCACCCTCGATGCCGCATTCGGAACGACATGTTTTCTGTGCATCTGCCCGCGGAATGGGCAGGGAGGGGGCGAAAGATCACTTGTCATGCGTCGTCTGCATGGCTGCCGCCTCATCCTGGCGCTGGTGGGGCGATGGTCGCCAAACTATCTTCTGCTCGGGAGGTAAACGAAGAGGTTTGCCATGTTCAAGCAGTTGAAGAAACTCACCCGTGCCCTGCACATCCCGACCGTTCAAGAGCGTGAGGCCGCCTATCTGAACGGTTCCGTCGACCGTATCGACCTGGAATACCGCCAGCGTCAGATCGATCGTGGCCTTTTCCGCAACAGCTTCTGATTTGCCGCCCAGCCGCAGGGCGGGCTGCGCGACGAGCTATGCGTCAAACGAATAGCTCTGTTGCAGATCCCTGCGGCGCCGTCGGTGACTTGCCTGTGGCGGACATGACGCCTATCTTGCGGCCCACAACGGAGCGGAGGCGCTTTAGTCGCGCCCGCGGCTGCTTCGAGACGCGATTATGACGGCATAATGTTATTCAGGCGCAGAAAACCGGTTACGATTTCCGAAAGGCTTCGCGCGCTGCTGTGGCCGCGCAAGGGCCTCTCGCGCGGGCTGCGTTACGTTGCCCTGCGCATTCTGCGCCTGTCGTCGTCTCCGCACTCGATCGCGGTCGGGGTTGCGGCCGGCGCCGCATCGTCGTTTACGCCGTTCTTCGGCCTTCACATCGTTCTTGCCGTCGCCCTTGCGTCGATTTTCTCCGGCAATCTGGTTGCGGCCGCGATCACGACGGCGCTCGCCAATCCGGTCACCATTCCAGTCATCCTGACGGCATCTTACGAGATCGGCACGGTGCTGACAGGGCCGCAGGATGGTATTGCTTTCAGCGGCGCTGAGATCGGCGATATGGTCGAACGCCTGAAGCTCACGGAACTCTGGGGGCCGGTATTCAAACCGATGCTCATCGGGTCACTGCCACTCGCCATCGTCGGGGCGCTTGTCTTCTACCCGCTCGCGTACCAGGCGGCCCGCCTTTTCCAAAGGCGCCGCCGGCGCGCGCGTTCCCAACAGGTCGAACAATCATCATGATCATCGGCATCGGCAGCGATCTCATCGATATTCGCCGGATAGAGAACTCGCTCGAACGCTTCGGCGAGCGCTTCGTCAGCCGTTGCTTCACGGACATCGAGATCGCCAAATCGGACGGCCGCAAGAACCGCGCAGCGTCTTATGCCAAGCGTTTCGCCGCCAAGGAGGCCTGTTCGAAAGCATTGGGCACCGGCTTGGCTCAAGGGGTTTTCTGGAAGGATATGGGCGTCGTCAACATGCCGGGCGGGAAGCCGACGATGCAACTGACCGGCGGCGCGGCCGAGCGGCTCCAGAAAATACTACCCGCAGGCCATCGTGCCGCCATTCACCTGACGATCACGGACGACTTCCCGCTCGCACAAGCCTTCGTGATTATCGAGGCGCTGCCCGTTGCCCCGGTTGAGGGAACGGTTTAGAGCATTCTGCAGAAAAGACGGACCGGCGGTCGCTTGAAGCGCGCGGTTCCGGCAACATATAGGATCGAATTGCGTGGCGACGCGCAGCACGGAGCCTGAAGCGCAATATCGGGCATCCGACGCAGGATGAAGGAAGACAGCAGCGTGGCAGAAAAGACAGAAACGAAGCAGAGCGGCCTCTGGGAGAATGTCAAGGTCATCATCCAGGCGCTGCTTTTGGCGGTCGTCATCCGAACAGTCTTCTTCCAGCCCTTTACCATCCCCTCGGGTTCGATGATGCCGACCCTGCTTGTCGGCGATTACATTTTCGTGAACAAGTTCGCCTACGGCTATTCGAAGTACTCGCTGCCGTTCTCGCCTGATCTTTTCAGCGGGCGAATTTTCGCAAGCGAGCCCAACCGCGGCGATATCGTTGTCTTCCGCTTTCCGCCGAATCCCGACATCGACTACATCAAGCGTCTCGTCGGCCTTCCAGGTGACCGGATCCAGGTGAGGAACAGCATTCTCTACGTCAACGACAAGCCTGTGGATCGTGTTCCGGCCGGCGCATTTCGCGCCGACGACCAGTACGATACCGGTGGCGACGTGCCGGTCTACCGCGAGACAATGGACAACGGCGTTTCCTACGACACGCTCGATCAGTTTCCGGATTCGCGCGGCGACAACACGCGTGAGTTCATCGTCCCCGAAGGCCACTATTTCATGATGGGCGACAACCGCGACAATTCCGCCGACAGCCGCTTCGACGTTGGCTTCGTACCGGCGGAGAACCTTGTGGGCCGGGCGAGCCTGATCTTCTTCTCGCTCGGCAACGATACGTCGTTCCGCGAGGTCTGGAAGTGGCCGGCAAATCTGCGTTACGATCGCCTGTTCAAGGTCGTCGAATGATGAAGGGGAGATCGCTGAGCGCGGAGGATCGGGCAAGACTCGAGGCCGTGATCGGTTATCAGTTCTCCGAGAAGGAACGCCTGGACCGGGCACTGACGCATTCCAGTGCCCGCAACGCCAAGGGCAGCAACTACCAGCGTCTCGAATTCCTGGGGGATCGGGTCCTCGGCCTGTGCGTCGCCGAATTGCTGTTTCAGACCTTTCGCGACGCGAACGAGGGTGAGCTTTCCGTCCGACTGAACCAACTGGTCAGCGCCGAAAGCTGCGCCAAGGTCGCCGACGATCTGTCGCTGCACGAGTTCATCCGCACCGGTTCGGACGTGAAGAAGATCACCGGCAAGCACATGATGAATGTGCGCGCCGATGTGGTAGAGTCGCTGATCGCGGCAATCTACCTCGATGGCGGTTTGGAGGCGGCGCGCCGCTTCGTGCTGCTCCACTGGACGGCTCGGGCGGCCAGCGCAGACGGAGCCCGTCGCGACGCGAAGACTGAATTGCAGGAATGGGCGCACGCCAAATTTGGTGTTGCGCCGAAATATAGGACGGATGATCGCTCCGGCCCCGATCACGAGCCGCGCTTCACCGTGACGGTCGAGGTTGCGGGTCTGGAGCCGGAGACGGGAACCGATCGCTCCAAGCGCGGCGCCGAACAGGTGGCCGCGACACGATTGCTGGAGCGTGAAGGCGTTTGGCAGCAGAAATCTGCCGGAATTTGACGGAAGCTATGACAAATATGGAACATGATACGGCCGCCGCCGGCGCGCCGACCCGCTCGGGTTTCGTGGCGCTGATCGGCGCCACCAATGCCGGTAAATCGACGCTCGTCAATCGCCTCGTCGGTGCGAAGGTATCAATCGTCAGTCACAAGGTGCAGACGACGCGCGCCATCGTGCGCGGCATCGCGATCCATGACAACGCGCAAATTGTCTTCATGGATACGCCCGGTATCTTCAAGCCGCGGCGCAGGCTCGACCGCGCCATGGTGACGACTGCCTGGGGCGGCGCCAAGGATGCCGATCTGATCATGCTGCTGGTCGACAGCGAGCGCGGGTTGAAGGGGGACGCCGAGGCGATCCTCGAAGGCCTGAAGGAAGTCCATCAGCCGAAGATCCTGGTGCTCAACAAGATCGATCAGGTTCGCCCGGAGGATTTGCTGAAGCTTGCGGCTGCGGCAAACGAGATGGTCAAGTTCGAGCGCACTTTCATGATCTCGGCGCTTTCCGGCTCCGGCTGCGACGACGTCATGGACTATCTTGCGAAGGCACTGCCGGAGGGTCCCTGGTACTACCCGGAGGATCAGATCTCGGATCTTCCGATGCGCCAGCTTGCCGCTGAGATCACCCGCGAGAAACTGTTCCTTCGCCTGCATCAGGAACTCCCCTATGCTTCCCACGTCGAAACGGAGAAATGGGAGGAGCGTAAGGACGGGTCCGTGCGCATCGAGCAGGTGATTTATGTCGAGCGCGAGAGCCAGAAGAAGATCGCGCTCGGCAAGGGCGGGGAGGCGATCAAGGCGATCTCGACGGCCGCGCGCAAGGAGATCTCGGAGATCCTCGAGCAACCCGTGCATCTTTTTCTGTTCGTAAAGGTGCGCGAGAACTGGGGCGACGATCCGGAGCGCTTCCGCGAAATGGGGCTCGAATTCCCACGATGACTGCCGATTACAGCGCCGCGCGTCGCATCTGACGCGCAATGGACGCTGTAGCGCTTTGAATTGCTGCGCCTATTCGCGGTTGGCCTGGTGGTTTGTTGCCGCCATTCGTTTCCCGAGCAGCGGGGCGATCGTCTCGGCCCGGTTGGTCCAGACGTAGCCCGCGAAATTCTTGGGAACGAGTGTCAAGTCGTCAGCGCTGTCGATGCCAGAGGTAAAATCGCCGCCGCCATAGCGTCCGAGAAGAATGACCTCGCTCCCGACGCTTCTCATGCGCGCGGCAAAACGGTCGGGCCAGCCCCAAAGGAACGGCGCGTAGTTGGCAGGCACGACGATGAGTGTATCGCGGCAGGCTTCCGGTACGATGCTGGTCCAGCCGTAGGCAGCATAGCGGCCGAGGCAGGCAAGCGTGGACTGCCTGTCGTAGCCGCGCAACCCAGGAACCAGCCGTAGGGTTTCCTGCGTCGGCGCACTGCCGCCATAGACGCCGAATACGGATTTCCGCCATTCGGGATGCGCGCGCAAAAGGACCGCCAGCGTCGCGCCTTCCGCCCGCCGGTCGCTCTTGAAATTGATGAGGAAACGGCCGTGGGGAAGGGCGGTGAATACTTCCGTCAAGGTCGGCATCTGGCCTTGCGCGTGGCCGCGGAAGGGAAAGGTCTTGCCGCCGTCGGCCGTGTAGCCGTAGCCGATGTCGAGCGTCTTCAGCTTCGACATGGGGGTTTGCTCGGTCACGCCCGTCCCATCCGTGCGGCAGTCGAGGGTCCAGTCGTGGAACACTGCAAATTCGCGATCCGGCGTGAGGTGAACATCGAGTTCCACGACCTCGGCGCCGCTGTCCATCGCCGCTTGCATGGAGGGGATCGTGTTTTCGAGATAGGCGTGGCGTGGCGGCTCGATCCGCTGGGCCGTGCACGTATCGTTTTCAATTCCGTCCGGTTCGAACACCTGATGAACGCCGCGATGCGCAAGGATTTTTACCGTGCCAGACGGCGGCGTTGCCAGCATGGATGTATTTAGGAACCAGAGGGCGGCAGCAATGGCAAACACCGCAACGATGAGCTTCTTCATCGTGACTTCTCCTCTGGCGCCCGCTTCACCCGGCAACGTGGCCTGAGGATGATGCGAACGCTGGCGCACGGATTGCGAACGATCTGTCACCTCCGCGCGCAATTGACCGGAAATCAACCCTATGGAACCTAAGCCATCGGTGCCGGTTTAGGCAACGCCCCTACAGCGCCGCGCCTCTTATGAGACGCGCAACGGACGCTGTAGCACTTTGAATTGCTGCATGTTTTCATGCTTAGATCGGCTACGATTTAAGGAAACATGCACCAGGAGGACTCTCATGCCGCAGCTCGTCGATGGAAAATGGGTCAAGGGTGACGTCGCCGCGAGCGAGATGAAGGACGGTGCCTTCCATCGTGAGCCGACTCGGTTCCACAGCTGGGTCACGCCGGACGGCCGGTCCGGTCCCGATGGGCAACCGGCATTGGCGGCTGAAAAAGGGCGCTACCGGCTCTTTGTCTCTTATGTGTGCCCCTGGGCTTCACGCACGATCGCCATGCGCAACCTCAAGGGCCTTGAAACCATTGTCGGTTTGACGGTCGCCGACCCCGTTCTGGGCGAAGATGGTTGGACCTATGATCAGCCTGTCAATGCCGGCGTTCGTGTCGGGGAGATTAGGTATCATCATCAGCTCTACACGGCGAGCGATCCGCACTACACAGGCAAGGTCTCGGTGCCGGTGCTGTGGGACATGAAAGAAGGCCGCATCGTCAACAACGAATCGGCCGATATTATTCGCATCCTCAATTCCGCATTCGACGATCTGACCGGTAATCGCCTGGATTTCTATCCCGCCGCCCTGCGTACGGAGATCGATCGTTGGAACGAGCCGATCTATGCCCGTGTCAACAACGGCGTCTACCGCGCCGGTTTCGCCAAGACGCAGGCAGCCTATGACGAGGCGGTCTTCGGTCTGTTCGACATGCTCGACGAACTCGAGCGGCATCTCGCTCAGAATCGATATCTTGCCGGCGCGTATCTTACGGAGGCGGACATCCGCCTTTTCGTCACCCTGATCCGCTTCGACGCCGCCTATCACGGCGTCTTCAAGTGCAATATCCGCCGGATAGAGGACTACCCGTCGCTTTCGAACTATCTGCGCGAAATCTATCAGTGGCCGGGTATCCGCGAGTCTGTGCGCATAGACCAAATCAAGCGAGGCTACTACGGCATCCGCCATGTCAATCCGACTGGCATAGTTCCGGCGGGACCTGTGCTCGATTTCGACCGGCCGCACGATCGCAATCGCCTTCGCGGTCTCGGGGTCTTCGGAAATTAGAGCGGATGGGATCCCTGCGGGCGGTCTACACCCACGCTCTTCCAGACACACGGGCAGCAGATAATCCGCTTTTCTTCGAATTTACTAAGGAAGCAGATCTTTGAGGGGCCACAAAGAACCCCATTGATAAACCGTGGAACGCCGCTAAGTTAATGGAAGTTCTGATGGATAGGAGCCCGGTGGGCCAGCCTGACGAAATCCCCGGTGCGCGGCGACCCTGCGGTGCCCTGCCCGCCGGAACCCGTGGGCTGCAGCCAAGTCGGTTCTCGCTTTTCAGGATGCGCCCGGCGCCGTTTCTTGAAGCACGTGCCTGTGCGCATATCCTCCGAAAGCCGGTCGAACCGCCCGAGCGTCTCCTGTGCGGAAGGACGATGTGTCCGTGTAGGTCTGATGCTGAGGTAGGATATGAATTCGGCATTGTTCAACATGCTCCGCCGTCTTGTCCAAAAGGGCAAACTGACGGTGGTTTTCTCATCGGGCGAAGAGGTGGTCCTCGGGGATGGCACGGGGAAACCCGCGACGATACGCATCACCGATGCTGAGGCTGAAAAAGCCATCGCGCGGGACCCCGGCCTCAAGTTCGGTGAAATGTATATGGACGGTCGCGTCCTCGTCGAGGAAGGCGATATTTTCGACGTGCTGTCCATTGCCAAGTGTAACGACCTCGAAAACGCCGCGAACTTCCGAAATTCGATCGTGGCGCTGCTGCATGTGCTGCGTCAGCAGCTCAAGAGCCGGCTCCCCGTTAACCGCAATCGCCACAACGTCGCGCACCACTACGATCTCGACGGGAAGCTCTTCAATCTGTTCCTCGATGAGGATTGGCAATATTCCTGCGCCTATTTCCATCCGCCGGGAATTTCACTCGATGAGGCCCAGCGCGCCAAGAAGCGGCACATCGCGGCGAAGCTCTTGCTCGAGCCCGGCCAGAAGGTGCTCGAAGTCGGTTCCGGCTGGGGCGGCATGGCGATGTATCTCGCCGAATCGTCCGGCGTCGAAGTCACCGGCATCACGCTGAGCGAGGAGCAACTGAAGGTTTCGCGCGAGCGCGCGACGCGACGCGGACTGGCCGACCGCGTGCGCTTCGAGCTGCAGGACTACCGTACGATGGAGGGGCGGCAGTTCGACCGCATCGTTTCCGTCGGCATGTTCGAGCACGTAGGCATCGGCAACTACGGCAACTTTTTCCGCAAGATGAAAGAGCTGCTGAAACCCGAAGGGGTGATGCTGCTTCACTCCATCGGCCAGATCTACAAGCCTTGGGCCACCAACCCCTGGATCGAGAAATACATCTTCCCTGGCGGTTACATCCCCGCTCTCTCCGAAGTGCTGCCGTCGGTCGAGAGCACCCGACTGCTGGTCAAGGATATCGAGGTCCTGCCGATGCACTACGCCTGGACACTGAGAGCCTGGCGTGAGCGCTTCGTGGCGCGGCGGGAGGAGGCGGTCCGACTCTACGACGAACGCTTCTTCCGGATGTGGGAATTCTATCTCGCAGCCTCGGAAACCGCCTTTCTCTACGACAAACACTTCGTCTTCCAGCTACAGCTTTCGCCATCGCTGGGATCGGTGCCGGTTTCGCGAGACTATATCGCTCAAAAGGAACGCGAACTGCTCGAATTCGAGAGAACCCGTCGGCGATTGGAACTGGTTGCCGTCTAGAGCCGGCATGGGCGCCTCCTCATCCTGCCGCCCCTTCTCCTCCAGGCTGGGAGAAGGGGAAGCAGCGCGCCTCCGGTGAACGAAGCGGCAGGCCCCCCTCTGCCATCTTCTGTGGAGTTCGGCTAGGAGAGCTTCGGCCTTCACTTGGCCTTGATGGTCTGCGTCAGTATGGTCCGCTTGGAAACAGGAACGGAACGCCGAATGACCGCAAAGCCCATCGCCGCCATCATCGCAAGCGAGATCAAGGCAACCACCGCCCAGGTTGCCTCTGCCGTCGACCTGCTCGACGCGGGAGCGACGGTGCCTTTCATCGCCCGCTATCGCAAGGAGGTCACCGGCGGCCTCGACGACACGCAGTTGCGCGTGCTCTCGGAGCGGCTTACCTATCTGCGTGAACTGGAGGCGCGCCGGAATTCGATCATCGAGTCAATCCGCGGGCAGGACAAGCTCACCGACGAGCTGGCGCGCAAGATTGCCGGTGCGGTTACCAAGGCAGAGCTCGAAGACATCTATCTGCCCTACAAACCGAAGCGGCGAACGAAAGCCGAGATTGCCCGGGAGCGGGGGCTTGGACCACTGGCGGAGGCGATCCTGGCCGATCGGTCGGTTGCGCCGTCTGACCGCGCCGGAGCGTTCCTGACGGCTGATGTCACGGATATCAAGGCGGCGCTCGACGGCGCACGCGACATCATCGCCGAAGGCATGACTGAAAATGCCGACCTTCTGGGGCGTCTGCGCAATTACATGAAGGATGCGGCCTTCCTGCGCGCCCGAGTGGTCGACGGCAAGCAGGAAGCCGGTGCGAAGTTCTCTGACTATTTCGATCACTCCGAGCGCTGGGCGACGGCACCCGGCCATCGGGCGCTTGCGATGCTGCGCGGCTGGAACGAGGAGGTCCTTTCGGTCGATATCGTCGTCGACCAGGATGACACGGCGCCGATGAAACCGGTCGAGCGCATGATTGCGGCTGCCTACAACGCCGGCACGCAGCTGCCCGGTGACAAGTGGCTCGCGGACGTGATCGGCTGGACCTGGCGCGTCAAGCTTTCCATGTCGCTCTCGCTTGACTTGATGCGTGAGTTGCGCGAGCGGGCGGAAGAGGAAGCGATCCGCGTCTTCGCGCGCAATCTCAAGGACCTGCTGCTCGCCGCACCCGCCGGCTCGCGCGCGACCATGGGGCTTGATCCGGGCATCCGCACCGGGGTTAAGGTTGCGATCGTGGACGGCACCGGCAAGTTGCTGGACACGACGACGGTCTATCCTTTTCCGCCGAAGAACGACATTCGCGGCACCCAGGCGGAGCTCGCGTCGCTCATCCGCAAGCACAAGGTTGAACTGATTGCCATCGGCAACGGCACCGGCAGCCGTGAGACCGAGAAGCTTGTGGCCGACATGCTTGCGCAGCTCCCGGCCCCGAAACCCACAAAGGTCATCGTCTCCGAGGCAGGGGCATCGGTCTATTCCGCGTCTGAGACGGCGGCGGCCGAATTTCCCACGCTCGACGTCTCGCTTCGAGGCGCCGTATCCATCGCCCGGCGATTGCAGGATCCGCTCGCCGAACTCGTCAAGATCGAGCCGAAATCGATCGGCGTTGGGCAATACCAGCACGATGTCGACCAGTCGAAGCTCAGCCGCTCGCTCGACGCGGTCGTCGAAGATGCGGTGAACGCTGTCGGCGTCGATCTCAACACGGCATCGGCATCGTTGCTGGCGCGCGTCTCGGGGCTCGGCAAATCCTCTGCAGAAGCGATCGTCGCGCATCGTGATGCGACAGGACCCTTTTCCAGCCGTCAGCAACTTTTGAAGGTATCGCGTCTTGGTGCCCGGACCTTCGAGCAATGCGCCGGCTTTCTGCGGATACCGAACGGAGCGGAGCCCCTCGATGCGTCCTCGGTGCACCCGGAGGCCTACGGGATCGCGAAAAAGATTGTCGCCGCTTGCGGTCGCGACGTCCGATCACTAATGGGCGACAGTGCCGCTTTGAAGAAACTCGATCCACGTGCCTTTGTCGACGAGCGTTTCGGCCTGCCGACGGTCAAGGATATTCTCGCCGAGCTGGAAAAGCCGGGCCGCGATCCGCGCCCGAGCTTCAAGACGGCGACCTTTACCGAGGGCGTCGATGACATCAAGGATCTGAAAGTCGGGATGCAACTCGAGGGTACCGTAACGAATGTCGCTGCCTTCGGAGCATTCGTCGACATCGGCGTACATCAGGATGGCCTCGTCCATGTGTCGCAACTGGCCGATCGCTTCGTCAAGGACCCGCATGAGGTTGTGAAGGCGGGCGATGTCGTGCAGGTGCGTGTCACCGAAGTCGACGTTGCGCGCAAGCGTATCGGACTTACGATGCGCAAGGACGGCGGCGCGGAAAGGGGCCGTGAGGCGAGGGGATCTGCATCGAATAGTGGCGGCACCCGCAACGCAGCCGAGCGTCAGCCGCGATCGGAAGCGCCTGCTCAAGGCGCGCTTGGGGCCGCATTGATGGCGGCGATGAAACAAAAGTGATCGGCAAAGTGGAACGGCCAATGCCAACGATCGTTTCTCCACCATCGACTGTTGGCATGGCGGCTTTCAGGTGAACGATCTATATATTAGCTAATTGAAATATAATCTGCTTTCCGCCATACTCCTCTCGTGGCGACACCGGTCTCGGGTCGCGAGCAGGTGTCGACCATAGAATGCCGGCCACGGCGGAACAGGTCAGCGGAAATCCTCTTCCGCCGGGAGCTCCCGGCGAAAGGAGGTGCCTGATGGCAGGCAATGTGATCCGCGGCCTCACGAGAGCCACCATATTGGCTGTAGCAGTGATGGCACACCCTCATCCGGCGGACTCGCAGGCAATCGCGAATTGCGCCGAGCGGTCCCAGGTGATCGAATTCCTTGCGCAGAAATATGACGAGAAGCCTGCGGCGATCGGGTTGATCAACCCGCAGGCTGTCATGGAGGTCTTTGCGGCCGACAACGGCAGCTGGACCCTGATCGTCACGGACGTTTCGGGCCGAAGCTGCGTCATTCTCGCCGGAAAGAGCTGGGACCCGATGCCGCAGGTAGGTCCGAAGGCGTAAACCCGGAAAGCTGCGCCCGACGGGCCCACGCAGCGGCATCACGCGACGGTATGTTGTACGCCGTCCCATGAAAAGCGCATACAGCGCCGCCCGTCTTATCAGACGCGCGGCTCAGACGCGCGGCGCTGTAACGCTTTGAATTGTTGCAGGTTTTTTCCTTAAATCGGCTACGCCATAAGGGAAGTTGCCCCCGCGATCAATCCGGCCTGCCAATGCTGGCATAGCCAAAACCGTGCCGTGCCACTTCGTCCTTGCGATAGATATTGCGCAGGTCGACGAGCAGCGGCGTCTTCATCACGGTCTTGAGCCGTGCGAAATCGAGCGCGCGGAATTCATTCCACTCGGTAACGATGACCAGTGCGTCGGCATCCGCTGCCGCATCATAGGGATCGGTTGCATAATCTATGCCGTCGATGACCTTGCGGGCATTCTCGACCCCCTCGGGATCGTAGCCGACGACCGTGGCGCCGACATCCTGCAGGGTCTGCACGATCGCGATCGCCGGGCTGTCGCGCATGTCGTCCGTATTGGGCTTGAAAGTGAGGCCGAGGACGGCGACCTTGCGCCCGCGCAAATCACCACCTGCGGCAGCGATCACCTTGCGGCCCATCGCACGCTTGCGGTTGTCGTTGATCGCCACGGTCGTCTCAACCAGACGAACCGGACTGTCGTGGTCCTGCGCGGTCTTGACGAGTGCCAGCGTATCCTTGGGGAAGCAGGAGCCGCCATAACCCGGCCCGGCATGCAGGAACTTCGAGCCGATGCGGCCGTCGAGGCCAATGCCGCGGGCGACATCCTGGACGTCGGCGCCGACCTTTTCGCAGAGATCGGCCATTTCGTTGATGAAGGTGATCTTCATCGCCAGGAAGGCGTTGCCGGCATACTTGATCAGTTCGGAGGTGCGGCGCGTCGTAAAGACGAGCGGCGCTTGGTTGAGGTAGAGCGGGCGATAGACCTCGGTCATCACGTCGCGTGCCCGCTGGTCATTGCCGTTGAGGCCGAGGACAATGCGGTCCGGCCGCTTGAAATCCTCGATCGCTGCACCCTCGCGCAGAAACTCCGGATTGGAGACCACGGCGACATCGGCTTCGGGATTGGTTTCGCGGATGATGCGCTCGACCTCGTCACCCGTTCCGACAGGAACCGTCGACTTCGTCACGACAACCGTGAAGCCGGTGAGGTTGGTCGCGATCTCCCGGGCGGCGGCATAGACGTAGGAAAGGTCGGCATGCCCGTCGCCGCGCCGCGACGGCGTGCCGACGGCGATGAAGATCACATCGCTTTCTGCGACGGAGGACTTGAGGTCGGTCGTAAAGCTCAGGCGTCCCGACGCGACATTGCTGGCGACAAGATGGTCGAGGCCCGGTTCGAAGATCGGGATTTGCCCCTGCTTGAGCGCCTCGATCTTGCCCTCATCCTTGTCGAGGCAGATCACGTCGTGGCCAAAATCCGCAAAACAGACGCCCGAAACAAGGCCGACATAGCCGGCGCCGATCATCGTGATTTTCATCGGTTCTTCCTTTGTTTGGTGGGTTTTTCTTGGGGATGTCGGTTAGAGAAGTGCGTGTATCAAAGGCGAAATAGACCTATTTGCGACCATTTTAAGCCCGATCTGAGGTTTTGCGGCAGCCTCCTTGGCATACGGGTCACGCGATCTGGCCGGTCTTACGATAATATTGCTCGTACCATTCCGCAAAGCGCGCCACACCCTCCTCGACCGAAATCGACGGCTTGAAATCCGTCAGCGCTTCGAGCAGATCCGGCGAAGCGTAGGTGCGCGGAACGTCTCCCTGTTGCATCGGAAGCATGTTGCGGATGGCGGGCCGGCCGACTGCCTTTTCGATCGTTTCGACGAAGGTCATCAATTCGACGGGCTGGCCGCCGCCGATATTGACGACGCGAAATGGCGCCTGATGGGAGAGCGTGTCCTTCGCCTTTGCCGCTGGGACGCGATTTTCTTCCGCCGGCGCAACGTGCGAAAGCCTGAGGATGCCTTCGACGAGATCATCGATATAGGTGAAGTCCCGGCTCATCCGGCCCTCGCCATAGACGTCGATCGGCCGATCGTTGTGAATCGCATCCACGAACTTGAACAATGCCATGTCGGGACGTCCCCACGGACCGTAGACCGTGAAGAAGCGGAACGCTGTCGTCGGCACCTTGTAGAGATGGGCGTAGCTATGCGCCATCAACTCCATCGATTTCTTCGTTGCCGCGTAGAGCGTCAGCGGTTCGTCCGCGCGGTCCATCTCGGAAAAGGGGATTTTCTCGTTGGCGCCATAGATTGAGGACGTCGAAGCGAGCATCAGGTGTTTGGGGCCAAGCGCGCGCGAGAGTTCCAGTACGTTCCAGGTGCCGACGAGGTTCGAGTCGACATAGGCCTTGGGATTTTCGAGGCTGTAGCGAACGCCCGCCTGCGCTGCGAGATGAATGATCACCTCGGGCTCGGCAAGCTCAGCAGCCTGGTTGAGCGCTCGCTGGTCCTCGAGCATCGCCGTTATCGCCTTGAAGCCATTGGAGCGCTTCAGGATCGCGTGGCGCCGCTCCTTGAGCGTCACATCATAATAGGGCGTCATGCCATCGAAGCCGACCACGAAGTGACCCTCGTCGATCAGCCGTTTGGCGACGTGAAAACCGATGAAGCCTGCTGTGCCGGTAATGAGGTAGCGCACGACGGTATCCCCAATTTGCATAGTCGGACAGTTCATACGAAGAAAGCGGAGCGATGGAAAGCCGAATCCGTCACTTGGACGGGCTTTCGAGCCCGCGATGCAAGGCCGTCAGGACAGACATGGCGTGATCCGCATACCGGCTGATCCATCGATCGTGAATGGCTTGAATTGGCAGCGCATTCAAATGGTTCCACCGCTCTCGTCCCTCGCGGTGGACGAGGATCAGGTTTGCATCCTCCAGGACCTTCAGGTGCTGCATCACGGTGCAGCGGTCGAGCTGTGAGAATTGTTCGCAAAGCATGCCGGTCGTCTGGGGCGCAGCCTTCAGGGCGTCCAGCATCTGCCGGCGCAGGCCATTGGCCAGAGCCTTGAAAACGGCGTCGTCGTTCGAATCGATTGACATGTTATATTTTTATAACATATTATCGTGTGACACAATGGCAAGGAGGAAGACATGACCTTGGAATTTCGCGTGAATGGTCGGATCGCCCGTCCTGTCGATCAGGTGTTCGACGCTGTCGTCAATCCGGATCAGCTCAGCCGCTATTTCGTGACGCTCGGCGGTGTCAGCGCACCACTGGTCGCCGGTACGACCGTGACCTGGTGGGGCGAGGTGCCGGTGCTGGTGGAAACCGTCGAACCGAATGAGAGAATCGTATTCCGTTGGGACGCCAAGGTGGCCGAGGGCGAGGCTCCCTATCGGACAATGGTGGAGATGCGCTTCAAGTCTCTCGATGACGGCGGAACAATGGTCACCATTGCCGAAACTGGTTGGCGGGAAAACGAGCAGGGGCAGAAGAGCTCCTATATGAACTGCGAAGGCTGGTCGCAGATGCTCGCCTGCATGAAGGCCTGGCTCGAATACGGCATCAACCTGCGCGAGGGTTACTACGTCAGCGAACTCTCGGGCAACCCGGCACTCGAGCCGGAAGCCTAGGAGACCGTGCGATGTCGACAAAGATCAAGGGCGGGCTCAATATCGCCATGAAGGTTCCGAGCCATCAATACGAGGCTGTGATTGCCTTCTACCGCGACGTCGTCGGGCTTCCGCCTTTCGACGAAAAGACTCCTGCCAAGGGATTCGTTCTCGGACCAAGCCGCCTCTGGATAGATGAGGCGCCAAATTACAGCCAGGCGGAAATCTGGCTGGAGCTGTTCACCAATGACCATGAGAAGGCGCTCGACCACCTTGCGGCGAACGGAGCCGTGCGCTGCGATGCGGTCGAGGATCTCGGCGAAGGCTTTCGTGGCGGTTGGATCATGAACCCTGCGAACATCGTGCACATGGTACGCGAGCTCGACGCCTGGTAGACGTCTGGCTACTGCATGCAGTAGCGCGTCTTGAGACGCGCGGGCATCACATGGAAAGCGGCTGCCCCGCATTGGTGATAGCCGACATTGGCGCCCCGAGCGGCCTGTCCATAGGCGGCTCGGACTGCAGCACAACGACGCGCGTGTCCGTCGGCACGCGGCTGTAAAGATCGATGATGTCCGGATTGAAAAGCCGGATGCAGCCGCTCGAAACGGCCTTGCCGATTGACCAGGCCTCGGTGGTGCCGTGGATCCGAAACAGCGTGTCGCGGTTGCCCTGGAAAAGATAGAGCGCACGGGGGCCGAGCGGGTTGCGGATGCCCGGCTCCATGCCGCCGGCGAGCGGCCCATAGCGTTCCGGTTCACGTGCGACCATGTCCGACGTCGGCGTCCAACGCGGCCACACGGCCTTGCGTCCGACACGCGCCTCGCCCTGGAATTCCAGCCCCGCCTTGCCGACACCTATTCCATAGCGCAACGCCATGCCGCCGTCCTGCACGAGATAAAGGAAGCGATTCTGGGTGTCGACGATGATCGTGCCCGGCGGCTCCGAGGTGGGATAGGCCACCTGCTGGCGCAGAAAGCGAGGCTCGACCTTGCTGATGTCGATGGCGGCCAGCGGGAACCTTTCCTCCGGTTTTGGCCCATACATTGCGACGTAATAGGGATCCGGTCCTTTCGGCTTGGCATTTTGGCCGCTTGTCGCGCAACCCGCGAGAACGGACGAAACGAGGAGAAAGGCGAAGAGCCGCGCCGAGCTACCGGCGCTGTTCCGGGACACACACATAGTCGATCCTGCTGACTGCAAATTCTTGGACTCGGGAGGCATTCCAACGACCAGCCCCGGCTTGAGCGTCAAAAGTGTCCGAGAAGAGGCAAGAGAAGGGCGGAAATGTGGCCGCCGACCGGTGTCGCGAAAAAGTGACAGTGGCGGAGAGACCCGTTCTCGTAGGCTCGTCCGAGGCCAAGCATCTGTGCTTGATCCGCTTTCAGAGCCGGGTGTATGCCTGTTCCATGCAATGGAGCGATCAAGCCATCATACTCGGCATCCGGCGGCATGGCGAAAGCTCTGTCATCGCGGAAGTCATGACCGCCGCGCATGGACGGCATCTCGGGCTCGTGCGCTCCGGGCGGTCGCGCACGATGCAGCCGGTGCTGCAGCCCGGCAACTCCGTCGAAGTGACCTGGCGGGCGCGGCTGGACGAGCATCTCGGCGAGTTTCGCGTGGAGCCGCTTCAACTACGCGCCGCAAGGCTGATGGAAGCGGCGACGTCCGTCTATGGCATCCAGGCCCTCGGCGCGCTGTTGCGGCTGCTGCCGGAGCGCGATCCCCATCCGCATCTCTATGAGGCGCTTGCCGTCATCGTCGACCATCTCCAGGACCCGGCGGATGCCGGGGAACTGTTCGTGCGCTTCGAACTCGCCGTCTTGAACGACCTCGGCTTCGGCCTGGATCTGTCGGAATGTGCCGCGACCGGCGCGCGCCAGGAGCTCGTCTATGTCTCGCCCAAATCCGGCCGCGCCGTCAGCCGGGAGGCGGGTGCGCGGTATGCCGAACGCATGCTCGCCCTTCCGGATTTCCTGTCTCCCGGCGGGCACCAGGCGGCCGACCACGACAGCCTCGCCGCCGCGTTCCGGCTGACCGCCTATTTTCTCAACCGCCATGTCTATGAGCCGCGCGGCCTCGACGCCGCTTCCGTGCGTGACGCCTTCGTTCATGCGGCGCTGAAGGCATTGAAATCTTCTCCACCGTCTGCGGCCTGATCGACGCCTAGCGATGAAACCGGACGCCGCGCGCGGCGCAGCGTCCGTTGCCTTTGGGGATCAGCCGATCCGGCCGCCGCCGCGCTTGGTGACGGCCACCACGGCCGGACGCACCGGCATGTCGTCCTTGAAATCGGGCCAGCGTGTCGCCGGCGTTTCGTAGGTGGCCAGACCGGCGTCGCCCGGGTGCTGCACGGCGAGGAAGAACGTGTCGGATGTCGGGTTGAAGCAGGGTCCGCACATCTCGGCGCCGACGGGAACGCGGAAGAACAGCTTGGAGGTTCCGCGTGCTCCGCCCTCGGTGTCGATCGCCCAGACACCATCGGTGCGGCCGGTTTCCTTTTCGTTGTTGCCGTCCGTCGAAACCCAGAGCCTGCCGTCCGCGTCGATCGTGCAGTTGTCCGGCATGCCGAACCAGCCGTTCTTGGTCGTCGCCGTCGAGAACGACGCACCGACTTCGGCAACGCTCGGATCGCCGCATTTCAAAAGCACGTCCCAACGGCTGGTGAGCGAAGCGAAGTCGCCATCCGTTTCGGTGATTTCGATGATGTGACCGAAGGCGTTCTTGGCACGCGGATTGGCGGCGTTGACTTCTTCCGCCTTGCGCTTGGTGTTGTTGGTCAGCATCACGTAGACCTTGCCGGTCTTCGGGTTCGGCTGAATGTCCTCCGGGCGGTCCATCTTGGTAGCGCCGAGCGCATCGGCAGCAAGCCGCGTGTCGATCAGCACGTCGGCCTGCGACGCGAACCCGTTCTCGGCGGTCAACGGTGCTTCGCCATGGACGAGCGGCATCCAGGTGACGGTGCCGTCTTCGTCGAACTTCGCCACATAGAGCGTGCCTTCGTCGAAGAGGTCCATGTTGGCAGCCCGGTCGTTCGGGTTGTAGGTGCCCTTGGTTACGAATTTGTAGACGTAATCGTAGCGCTCGTCGTCGCCGGTATAGAGCACGACGCGGCCGTCCTTGTTGACGATGGATTCGCAGCCTTCGTGCTTGAACCGGCCAAGCGCCGTGCGCTTCTTCGGGACGGAGGTGGGGTCGAGGGCATCCACTTCGACGATCCAGCCGAAGCGATTGGCCTCGGTCGGTTCCTTCGACACGTCGAAGCGATCGTAGAATTTCGACCACTCGTACTGTCCACCCGGTGCTCCAAGACGCTTCAGCTGTTTGAACTCCGGATGGTCATCGGCGAGTTCGCCGCCGAAATAGCCGTTGAAGTTTTCCTCGGCCATCATGTAGGTGCCCCAGGCGGTGACGCCGCCGGCGCAATTGTTGACTGTGCCATAGACTTTTTTACCGCTCGGGTCGGAAGGCGTCTTCACGCGGTCATGACCCGCGGCTGGTCCGGAAAGCTGCATTTCGGTGTTGAGCGTGATGCGGCGATTGTATTTGCCGTCGAGTACCGGCTGCCACTTGCCGTCCACCTTGCGGATCTCGATGATCGTGCCGCCGTGGGCGGCCATTTCGATGTCGACGAGGTCTTTGGTGTATTCGCCAAGGGTGACTTTTTCCTCTTCGACTTCCTTGCCGTCCTTCGTCACCTTCTCCTTCACGATCGAAGCAAAGGCCGGGAACATCAGCTCCGCGTTGGTGTATTCGTGGTTGACGACCAGCAGACCATGATCCGGGCTGCCCTCGAGCGGGATGAAGCCGACATAGTCGTTGTTGTAGCCGAAGAGTTTCTCTTGGGCCGCAGCGGTCTGGCTCTTCGGGTCGAAGTCCGGGCTGTCGGCAAAGACGTTGTCACCCCAGCGCAGCAGGATATCGGCATCATAGCCGTCGGCGACGTGATGGTTTTGGTCGACGCCCGCCTCGACTTCGGTGAAGTCGAAACGCGAGGCGTCCTCGGCGCGCGCTTCATCGGCCGTCAAAAGCGCGAGGGGGCTCACCGTCGTCGAAATGGCGGCAACGGCCAAGGAGCCGCCGATGAAGGAGCGGCGCGAGAAACGGCGATTGATGATATCGCCCATGGTCGGATTGGTGGAACAGTTCTGGCCGATATCCTCCAGTTCCTCCCTGCGTTCCGTCAGCGTCTTGAATTCGGTTTCTTCCGTTGACGCGAGATACTTGTCCATTGCCCGGTTCTCCTCTTTGAACGATAGAGGCCGCCGCGCATTCTGCGACGTCCGCCTGCCGCTGTAGCAGCAAGTTCATGACAGTTCCGCGACAGTTCAGTGAAGAGATTGCTGCGCCCTCCCGTCAATGCATTTGGCGCTTGCGCGAAAACCTGTATGGTCTCGGGCAGCCCGCGAAGGCTACAGCCAGGGGGAAAGATGCTGGAAGTCATTGCCTTTGTTGCTTTTGCCATGGCGCTTGCCGCTTTTCTCGGTGGCCGACGGACCGCGGAGCGGCTGGAGAACGAGATCAATTCGCTGAAGGTCGAGATCGCTCGATTGAGCGAGCGACGGACCGCAGCCGAACCTGCTTCCCCGCAGGCGACCGACGAAGCGCAGGCTCCGGAAACGACTGCCATTGAAGACGAGGGGAAGGATGGGCCCTGGTCGCGGGCAGGGCGCGAGGGTGCGCGCATCGGCGGGGAGGTGCCAAACGAGGTCGAGCCCGGCCAAGCCGAGGACGTTGCCGCCGCGGCTGCTGTCGCGGAAGCTCCAGCACCTGCAGCAGGAAGCCTTGAAAGCCGAATCGGCGGCCAATGGCCCGTTTGGGTCGGCGGCCTGGCGCTGGCGCTCGGCGGCTACTTCCTGGTGCAATATTCTATCGATGCAGGGCTGCTGAGCCCGGCCGTTCGACTGACGCTGGCGGCGGCTTTCGGTCTGGTGCTTGGGATCGCCGGCGAGGTGATCCGCCGTCGTGCGGTGCCGACGATTGCCGACAGGTTCCGCCATGCGATGATCCCGGGCGTGCTGACGGCGGCCGGCGCCGTCACGCTGTTCGGTGTCGTCTATGCCGCCCATGGTATTTACGGATTCATCGGCACCGCGACCGCGTTCGTGCTGCTGGCGCTGGTTTCGCTGGTGACGGTCGCTCTGTCGCTGCTGCATGGCCAGGCCCTTGCCGGGCTCGGGCTTCTCGCCTCGCTGCTCACACCCTTGTTTGTATCGAGCACGGAGCCTCGACCCTGGGTGCTGTTCGGCTTCCTCGCGATTGCCTGGCTTGCGACGCTCTGCGCCTCGCGCCTGCGCCGCTGGACGGTTGTCCCGACACTCGCCAATGTCGGGCTTGGCCTCTGGGGGCTCGCCTATGTTGTGGGCGTGACACCTTTCGAGGCGCCGCCGGTTGCTTTTGCACTCCTGGTGATGATCGCGGGCGTCGGATTGATTTGGCCCGGCACCGCTGAGCGAGCCGCCGGAGCGGAGGGCGCGCCGGAGGCGGGGGGTGCTGCGGCGACCGTGCCCAGCCCATGGGAGAGACTGTTCGCGCCGCCCCATGCGGCTGTCACGGTTTCAGCCGCGATTGCGGCAACGGTTCTCGCGCTGCTCTTCATCAGCCCGGCCGTCACCGCCGAGCGTTTTCCGGTCCAGGAGTTTGTCGTGGTGGTCGCGGCGTTAGCCTTGGTCGGCGCGCTGAGGGCAAACGCAATCTATCCGGCTCTCTTCGCCGCCTTCGGGGCGATGGCCGGAACGTGGAGCCTGACTGCACTCAGCAACGTTCTTGCCTATCTCGACCCTTCGCGCGCGCAGCCGGAGATCGTCGTTCCAGGCAGCACGGCGATGCTGACTGCGATGGTGCTGTCGGCTGTCTTCGTCCTGCTCGCTTGCTTCGTGCTCGCCAGGCGGCTCGCGACACAAGCGCAGTTTTCCATCCTGTGGGCGGGCATTGCCGCCATCGTGCCAAACGCCCTTTTGGCCATGTCCTTCCTCATGACGGGCAAATTCGCATTCGATCTGCCACACGGGCTCGCAGCCGTCATCAGCAGTTTGTTTCTTCTTGGTCTCGTGGAGTGGTTATACCGCCGAAGCGCCGAAACGAGGGATTTGCATATCGCTGGCGGGCTGTTGGTCGCAGGCTCCTTCGGCCTCCTTGTCCTCGGCCTGCATGCCTGGACGGACGGGCTCGTCACGACTCTTGCGATCGCTCTGCTCGGCGCCGGGTACACCTTCGCCACGCGCGCTCGCTCCTGGCCGGTTCTGCCTTGGATAACCGTCGGATCTGCCCTTGTGGTTCTGGCGCGGATCGCCTGGGAGCCGACGATCGTCGGTGCCGGCAATCTCTCAACGACGCCGGTGTTCAATGCCCTCCTGCCGGGCTATGGCATTCCGGCGTTGCTGCTGGTGACGTCCGCCTATCTGCTTCGCGCCTCGCCGGCGACGCGTGTGCGCAATCTCTTACAGGCGCTCGCGAGCCTTTTCGTCCTGCTGACACTGGCCATCCTTGTTCGTCACGCAATGAATGGCGGCGTTCTGGACAGCTCTGTTCCGACGCTTGCGGAGCAGTCCATTTATACGCTGCTCGCAATCGGCGCGTCCGGCATCTTCATGACCCTCGACACGAGGTCGCCGAGTCCGGTGTTCCGTTACGGTGGCATGGTGGTGGGCGTGCTTTCGATGCTGTCGGTTCTTTCGGCGCATCTTCTCGGTCTCAATCCCTATTTCAGCGGCGAACTGCTCGGCAGGGTCCCGTTCTTCGATCTGCTCCTCATCGGTTATCTGCTGCCCGGCATCGCTTATGCCGGGCTCTCCTGGTATGCGCGCGACAAGCGCCCCTGGCCCTATGTGGCTGCGCTTGCGGTCAGCGGTGCCGTCCTCGCCTTTGCCTGGGCGAGCCTCAGCGTTCGCCGCTTCTGGCAAGGGGAGAATATCGCGAACTGGAAGGGCTTCCTCCAGGGGGAAACCTACACGTATTCGGTCGTCTGGCTGGTACTCGGCGTGCTGCTCCTGGTCCTTGGCTCACGCTTCAATGCGAAGAGCATTCGCATTGCCTCGGCCGTGCTCGTTTTCATCGCAGTGCTCAAGGTCTTCCTTATCGACATGTCGAATTTGGAAGGCTTCCTGCGCGCCCTATCCTTCATCGGCCTTGGTGGCGTACTGATCGGTATCGGACTCTTCTACCAGAAGATCCTCTCCAACACGGGGAATGGCGGCCGCGCTGGCGGTGCTGGAACCACGACCGAGGCAGGCGAAAGGACAAGCCGCGCATGACACGCCTTCCGGAGCTGGCCGCGGCCTTTGCACCTCATGACGAGCTTGCGGCGAAGCTATTGCCGCATGCCTTTGCCGATGGCGACGGTTCGCACGATGCCTCGCACCTCATTCGCGTCTGGAAAAACGCCGCGCGCATACAGGCCGAGGAGGGCGGCGACATACGCATTCTAGCAGCCGCCGTCCTTCTCCATGATTGCGTTTCGGTCGAGAAGAATTCGCCGCAGCGCGCTGAAGCTTCCCGGCTTGCCGCCGAGAAAGCCTGGCAAATCCTCGACGGGTTCGGCTGGCGCACGGCGGACATTTCGCCCGTCGCCCATGCAATCCTGACGCACAGCTTTTCCGCCAACTTGCCGCCCGAAACGCTGGAGGCGAAAATCCTGCAGGATGCGGACCGGCTGGACGCAATCGGCATGGTCGGGGCGGCGCGCTGCTTTTATATCGCCGGACGCATGGGCAGCGGGCTCTATGATCCGCTCGACCCGCTGGCCGAGGCCCGGCCGCTCGACGACAAGGCCTTCGCGATTGATCACTTCGAAACGAAGCTCTTTCGTCTCGCCGACGGTTTCCAGACGGCGACAGGGCGTCGGCTGGCGACGGAGCGGCAAGCAAGGTTGCGTGGCGTGCTTGCCATGCTGCTTGATGAAATCTAAATCTTTCAACGGATTGGCGCCGCTCCGTGAATCAGATTGCGAGCGGCCTGAATCAATTTCTGAGCTCGGGAAGATCGATATGAAAGTGACCGGCCTTAATACCCATCCCCTGAAGAGCGGCCGCGCAATTCCGCAAAGCGAGGTGACCGTCAATGTCGATGGGCTTGCCGGCGACAGGCGTTTCATGGTGGTCGAACCGGATGGCCACTTCATCACCCAACGTGAGTTGCAGGCGCTGGCACAGGTCGAAGCGGCGCACATCGACGGCGGCGTACACCTGAAAATGAACGGCGATGAATTGTCCGTGCGCTTCGATCCGGACCGCCGCCTCGATGTCCGCGTCTGGTCGAGCGATGTCGATGCCGCGGTGGCCGACGATGCTGCCAATGACGTGCTTTCCGGCTGGTTTGGGCGGCCGGTGAAGCTCGTCCACATGGACGAACAGGCGGAGCGCTTCGTCGGCACCGAATGGGCGGGCGCGGCAGCGCCGGTCGGATTTGCCGATGGCTTTCCGATCCTCATCACGACGACCGGGTCGCTGGCCGACCTAAACCGCACGCTGATCGAAAAGGGGCAGGAGCCGGTCGGCATGGAGCGTTTCCGCACCAACATCCTGATCGATTGCGATGAACCCTGGGCGGAGGATTGGTGGGAAAGCCTGGAGATCGGGGGCATCCCCTTTGATCTCGTCAAACCCTGCGCCCGCTGCATCATGACCACCCAGGACCAGCAGACGGGCGAGCGAATCGGCGGCAATCCGATTCAGGGTCTTGCGGACAAGCGCATGTCCGCCGAGCGGCGCGTGGCGGGTGTTCTCTTCGGTTGGAATGCGGTGCCGCGGGGCGAGGGCATCGTTAAGCTCGGCGACGAGGCCAGGGTCATTCGCCGGCGCGCCGAGCGCTGGCCGATGAAGGTGCGCAATGCCAATTGAACGGCGTCATGCCCCGAATGGCGACTTTGCCAAGATGCGCCATCAATTCCTGTGATCACATCGTCAAATTAATTGGCTTTCCTCAATTTGAGCATCGCCATAGCATGCGCCCTCATCAATTTGGGCTGCCATAGCCATGGCCCCTCATCGATCGGAGCTCCCACGATGTCCGCTGTTTCTGCCACCGCAACCCGCGTTTCCGAGCGCAGCAGCCTACCGTGGCTGATCATCGCAGCCGGTTCGGTGATCGCAATGCTCACCTTTGGTCCGCGCTCTGCCATGGGTTTCTTCCAGTTGCCGATGCTTGCCGACATGGGGTGGGATCGAACGACGTTTGGCCTCGCGATGGCGCTCCAGAACCTCTGCTGGGGTCTTGGGCAGCCGTTCTTCGGCGCCATAGCCGATAAATTCGGCACCTGGCGCGTGCTGGCGCTGTCCGGTCTTCTCTACGCGGCGGGTCTCGTCATCATGGCCTTTGCCAATGCTCCGATCTGGTTGCATGTCGGGGGCGGCGTGCTTGTCGGTCTCGGCGTCGCGTCCGGCTCCTTCGGCATCGTGCTTTCCGCTTTTGCCCGCCATGTCGCACCGGAGCAGCGCTCTCTCGCTTTCGGCATCGGCACGGCTGCCGGCTCCGCCGGCATGTTCCTGTTCGCGCCGCTGAGCCAAGGACTGATTTCCGCCTTTGGCTGGTCCGACAGCCTTGTCTATCTCGGCGTGCTGATGCTGCTTGTCCCGCTCGTCGCAATCCCCCTGCGCGGCAATGCTTCCTCGGGCCGCCAGTCGGAAACGCTGTACAAGCAGACGGTCGGCGAGGCTCTGAGGGAAGCAATGGGGCACAGAAGCTATCTGCTGCTGGTTTCAGGTTTCTTCGTCTGCGGCTATCAGGTGGCCTTCATCACCGCCCATTTCCCCGCCTATATCGGCGACATCGGCATCGATGCCCGTTACGCGGTGATTGCGCTTGCGCTGATCGGCTTCTTCAACATCATCGGGTCGTTCTCGGCGGGCATCATCGGGCAGCGCTATTCGAAGCCCTATTTCCTGGCACTGATCTACGTTGCCCGCTCGGTCGCTGTCGCGGCCTTCCTGCTGCTGCCGCAGTCGCCGACCTCGGTCATCATCTTCGCCGTCGTCATGGGCCTCTTGTGGCTGTCGACCGTGCCGCCGACCAACGGCTTGGTCGCGATCATGTTCGGAACGAGACATCTCGGCCTGCTCGGCGGCATCGTCTTCCTTTCCCACCAGATCGGTTCCTTCCTCGGCGTCTGGATGGGCGGCTATCTCTACGACCGCTTCGGTTCCTATGATCCGGTCTGGTGGCTGGGTGTGGCGCTCGGCGTCTTTGCGGCCATCGTCCACTGGCCGATCGAGGAGAGGGGCGTCGCAAGACCGGCGATGGCCTGACCGGCGGCAATACCGATGCGCCCCCGAAATGGGCGCATCCTTCTTGAAATCTGTCACAAAACTTTCTAAATCAGTCGCCGCGGCTTCGCCGCTTTTGTTTTGACCCAATTATGCTCAGTGTGAGCATAAATGGAAACCGCCAGGGACGGCGGGAGAGGAGAGCCCGATGACCAGACTTGACCTTCGCGCGGATGCGGCGCCAGCCCCGGCATTCGTCAGCGCGGCCGCGCGCTTCGGCGTCATCGAGAAGCCGGACCTCGCCTACACGCCGGCGATCGCCCGCGAAACCGCGCATCTCTACGAGAAGGTCAAGGATTTCATCCCGGCCATCGAGTGGGCCGCCTACGCGCCCTATGTTCACGCGATCAATCGGCTGAAGAAAGAGCGCAACGCCGTCATTCTGGCGCACAATTACCAGACGCCCGATATTTTCCATTGCGTCGCCGACATCGTCGGGGATTCGCTGCAACTCGCCCGCGACGCCACCAAGGTCGATGCCGAAATCATCGTCCAGTGCGGCGTACACTTCATGGCCGAGACCTCGAAGCTCCTCAATCCGGAAAAGACGGTGCTGATCCCCGATGCGAAGGCGGGCTGCTCGTTGTCCGAATCGATCACCGGCGCGGATGTGCGCCTGCTCAAGGAGCGTTATCCCGGCGTGCCGGTCGTTACCTACGTCAACACCTCGGCCGATGTGAAGGCGGAGACCGACATCTGCTGCACTTCGTCCAACGTGCTGGCGGTCGTTGAGAGCCTGGAATCCGACACCGTGCTCTGCATTCCCGACGAATATCTCGCGATGAACGTCGCGCGCCAGACGAACAAGAAGATCCTCACCTGGAAGGGACATTGCGAGGTCCATGAGCGCTTCACCGCGGCGGAGCTCCTCGCCTACAAGGAGGCCAATCCGGGTATCGAGATCATCGGCCACCCGGAATGCCACCCCGATGTCATCGCCGTCTGCGATTTCGCCGGCTCCACGTCGGGCATGATCAACTACGTCAAGGACAAGCGGCCGCAAAAGGTGCTTCTTGTCACCGAATGCTCCATGGCTTCCAATATCCAGGCGGAAGTCGAGGGCGTCGATTTCGTCAAACCGTGCAATCTCTGTCCGCACATGAAGCGCATAACGCTGCCGAAGATCCTCGACAGCCTGCTCAACATGACGGAGGAGGTTCTTGTCGACCCGGCGATCGCCGGCCGCGCCCGCCTTGCGGTCGAGCGCATGGTGAACCTCAAGCAATAGTCGATGTCCGGGCCTGTGGCCCGGCACCCATGCATGCGGCTGGAGGAGTACCGAGCCATGCTGAAAGACCATTTTCGTCCGCAATCCTTCAACGGGATCGATGACATCGTCATCGTCGGCGGCGGCCTTGCCGGGCTCTTCTGCGCGCTGAAGCTGGCGCCGCGTCCTGTGACCATCCTTGCCGCCGCCCCGATCGGGCACGGCGCCTCGTCTGCCTGGGCGCAGGGCGGGATCGCGGCCGCGATGAGCCCGGGCGACACGTTCGAAAAGCATGTCGCCGATACCGTCACCGCCGGCGCCGGCATAGTCGACGAGAAAATGACACGGATGATGGTCGCCGAGGGACCGGCGCGCATTCACGACCTGCTCGACTACGGCGTGCCCTTCGACCGCGATCTTGAAGGCAAGCTCCTGCTTTCGCGCGAGGCGGCGCATTCCGAACGGCGCATCGTGCGCGTCAGGGGCGACATGGCCGGCAAGGCGATCATGGAAGCGCTGATCGCCGCCGTGCGCAGGACTCCGTCTATCCGCGTCATCGAAGGCTACGTGGTCGAGGAACTGGTGCGCGAAGGGCGCTTCATCTCCGGCGTCATCGCAAGGCCGGACGCCGGTCAATCGAAGGTCCGCGTTTCGTTCCCGGCGCGCGCCGTCGTTCTCTGCTCCGGCGGCATCGGGCATCTCTACGCCGTCACCACCAATCCTTGGGAGGCCTGCGGCCAGGGTGTCGGCATGGCTGCACGGGCAGGCGCCATCATCGCCGATCCGGAATTCGTCCAATTCCATCCAACCGCGATCAATATCGGCAAGGACCCAGCGCCTTTGGCCACCGAGGCGCTGCGCGGTGACGGCGCCGTGCTTGTCAATTCCGCAGGTCATCGTTTCATGCTCGATATTCATCCCGACGGCGAACTCGCGCCGCGGGATATCGTCTCGCGCGGTGTTTTTGCCGAAGTGCAGGCCGGGCGTGGCGCCTTCCTCGATTGCACCAGGGCCGTCGGCAAACATTTCCCGGAGATGTTCCCGACCGTTTATGTCTCCTGTCTTGCGGCTGGCATCGATCCGGTGACGCAACCGATCCCGGTCGTCCCAGCCGTTCACTATCACATGGGGGGCGTGCTGACCGATGGGCAGGGCCGCACCTCGATCGATGGTCTCTGGGCAGCGGGCGAAGTGACATCGACCGGTGTTCACGGCGCCAATCGTCTTGCTTCGAACTCGCTGCTGGAGGCCGTTGTCTTTGCCGCGCGTATCGCGGAAAGCATCAAGGGAACCTTGCCGACGCCGAAGCTCACCGAGTGGGGCGACAACGCCGGCGAAAACGACGATCCGGTGACGGTCGAGGACAGCCCGCCGTTCAAGATCCTGCGCAGCCTGATGAGCGAGTGCGTCGGCGTAATTCGCACGCACGAGAGCCTGACGCGGGCGATCCGCGAGATTGCGGCGCTGGAGCGCGCCAACAACCGCCTGCGCTTCGCCAACATCATCACCACCGCCAAGCTCATCGCCGTCGCGGCCCTTCAGCGAACGGAAAGCCGCGGTGGTCATTTCCGCGCCGACTGCCCGTCCGAGCGCCCCGAATGGCAGCGGCGCACGTACCTGACGCTGGCGCAGGCCGAACGCCTGGCCGCAGAAGTGGCCGAAACCGAGCCGGCGTGATGCCGGCCCGGTGTCTGCGATCGTTATGATGATATCCCTGCAGGAGCCAAGCCCATGACCGCCGCGCTACGCCCGGAACTGCCCGCCCTCATGGTCGAAGACCAGGTGAGGGCCGCCATCCTGGAGGATCTTGGTCGTGCCGGCGATATCACGACACTGTCGACGATCGGTCCGGATATGACGGCATCGGCGACCATGCGTGTCCGCGATGCGGGCGTCATCGCCGGGCTTGAATTGGCAAGAACGGCGTTTCGGCTGGTCGATCCGTCGATCCGCTTCGACGCGCTCGCGGCAGACGGTGATCGCGTCGCGCCCGGTAGCGACATTGCCAGGATTTCGGGCCGCGCAAGGGGTCTGCTGTCCGCCGAGCGCGTCGCTCTCAATTTCCTCATGCATCTCTCCGGGATCGCCACCTACACGGCGAAATTCGCCGATGAGATCGCCCCCACGACCGCCAAGGTCTGCTGCACGCGCAAGACCATCCCCGGCCTGCGCGCGCTGGAGAAATACGCCGTCCGTCTCGGCGGGGGCTCGAACCATCGCTATGGCCTTGATGACGCGGTGTTGATCAAGGACAACCATATCGCCGTATCCGGCGGTGTTGCCGACGCCATTCTTGCCGCACGCGCCTATTGCGGCCATCTCGTCAAGGTGGAGGTCGAGGTCGACGGGCTTGCGCAGATGCGCGAGGCGCTGACTGCTGCTCCGGACGTGATCCTGCTCGACAATATGGGACCGGAGTTGCTGCGCGAGGCCGTTACGGTCAATGCCGAACATTGGCGCCTGAGCCCGGCTGACTATGCCGCCGATCCGCGCCGCACGCGGCTCGAAGCGTCGGGCAACGTCAAGATCGACACCATCCGGGCGATCGCCGAGACGGGCGTCGACTACGTCTCTACATCGAAGATCACCATGGCGGCGCCGACGCTCGATATCGGGCTTGATGTGACGATCTAGGTTCGCTGCGAGCAGTGTTCTCGAAATCGCCGAACACAACTCTTCCGCGCTCGCGTGGAACGACATCACCATTTGCGCGTTGGTTCTTCTTTCCCGCGAGCGAGGAAGGATTTGGCGATGATCAGAATATTAGCCGTAGTTGCGCTGGCTATTAGCGCGGCAGCCACCGCGTCTGCGCAAGAGTCATCGCAGACCGCCGTCGCAAACTTCGTCGGCAAGGACGGCAAGGAGACGGGGCGGGCCACGTTGACGGCGGCCGGCAAGGGAGTGCTGATCGAGATGGAAATCACCGACCTGCCAAAGAACACCTGGGTTGCTTTCCACGTTCACGAAGTCGGAAGCTGCGATCCGGCGGGCGGCTACGAGTCGGCGGGCAAGCATTTTGCGGGCGAAGATGCGAATGCCGAACACGGATTCCTGGCGCAAAAGGGTCCGCATGCGGGCGATATGCCGAACCAATATGTCGGCGCCGACGGGACGCTCCGCGCGCAGGTGTTCAACAGCTTCGTCACTCTCGACGACAAGGGCACCGCCATTCGTGGTCGCGCCTTGATGATCCATGCGCGTTCCGATGACAACCGCAGCCAGCCGGCGGGTGACGCGGGTGACCGACTGGCCTGCGCCATCATTAAGTAACCTATCGTCCGCCGACCTTCAGGCCCGGGGCAGGCCGCTCGTCGAGAATCTGGCGGCGGAAGCGAAAAAGCGCGGCCGGCCGCCCGCCGGTGGAGGCAAGCGTTCCGCCGGTCGGCTCTACCAGTGCTGCCCCCTCGACCAGACGCCGGAAGTTCTGCTTGTGCAAGTGACGGCCGGAGATCGCTTCGACGGTTGCCTGCAGATCGGTTAGCGTGAACTCGGGCGGCATCAGTTCGAACACCACCGGCCGGTATTTGATCTTGCCGCGCAACCTGGCGACGGCCGTTGCGACGATACGACGGTGGTCATGGCGCATCGCCAAGCCGATCGCCGGATTGTCGAGATTGCGGCAGTGCCCGTCGATCACCGCCTCGCGCACAAGGCCGGCTTCGTAAAGCAACTCGTAGCGTTCGAGCACGCGCTCCTCGTCCCAGGGAAAATCGTCAAGGCCGAAGGCGAGCCGAATGCGGGAGCGACGTTGCGCGGCGGAAGCCGATCGTTCGTCATATGGCGGACTGTTTTCCCAGCGGGTGAGCGCCGGCAGGATGACATGATCGAGGAGGGCGGGACGCCCACGCCGCCAATCCTCCCACGGCAGATAAGCGTACCAGTCTCGCCAATGGGCGCCGGCCCCGGCCAGCCGCTCATTGTTCTCCGCGTCTGTCCGCGTCAGCGCTAGATAACCGACGGAGACCATGTGCTTGCCTTCCTCTCCGGGCAGCCGCTGGCGGCCACGGTCGCCGAAGGTGTAGAGCTGTTCGATATATCCAAGCCTGAGAGCGATGCGCTTTTCGACGCGGTCGCGCAGCCCCGTCTCGAAAGTGCGGTGACGCGCCGGATCAAATGGACCGAAGGGCAGGCTGTCGCGCGCGTCGCCATCCGCTTCGCTGACAGCGAGAATATGCGGGCTGCGGTTGACGACAGCGACGATTGCCGCATTGAGGCCGATCTCGACCGTGACTGCAGGCATGTCAGTCGGCATGCCACGCGCTCTCCGCTCGGGTGGTGAGCATAAAGGGCGCATTGCCGTCGGCGTCGGCGCCGCGGCCGATGGACCGCACGGCATCAACGAGCCTGCCCTTTCGCGACAGCGTCTCGTCGCCGATCTCCACCAGTCGTGGGTTTGGCGTAGCGTATGGCGAGACGCGGCGCAGGCGTGCGACGAGCGCGGCGTCGTCCTGGTCGGGCTCCACCGCCAGCGCCGCAATCAACGCCGCTGCCGGCGAACGGGAAACGCCCATCCAGCAATGGATGAGGAGCGGGCGGGTACGGTCCCAGTTGCAGGCAAAATCAATAATTTGCCGGACATGTTCCTCTTGCGGCGCGATCAGGTCGCCCGTTCCCGCGAAGTTGATGTCGTTGACACCGATCGTCAGGTGTTTCGCTCGGTCGATGACAGCGGGTCGGTGAAAATCCTGTCCCTTGGCAAGCAGGCTCACCATTTCGCGGCAACCGTGGCGAACGGCCATTTCCGCGATGCGCGCAAGCGGCGAGACGACGATGCCGGTCATTCAGGCTTCCGCCTTTGCCATGGTCCGCTCCCCTTCGAGCGTATTGAACCGTTCGGCGAACAGCCGCTGCGCCTCGACCGCCGGCAGCGGATCAATGAGCAGGGTCTTCCGCGTAATGCCGCGCGGTTGGCCGAAAAACCTGCGAGCCTCTTCCGCCGAAAAACCGGCAAGCTCGGTCGCCTCGAAATAGGCAGCGATGCGATCAGCCTTCTTGATCCGCTCCTTGAGTTCCTTGGGCGTATGAGGTGGCAAGCCGAAGCGCAGGTGCACGGCGCCTTCGAGCCGCTTTTCCACAGTCTTGTAACCACCGCCGACGACGGCCTTGAACGGCGAGATCATGTCGCCGATGACATACTCGGGGGCATCGTGAAGGAGCGCCATCAGGCATTCTTCCGCATTGCAGCGGTTGGTCCGACGGAAGATATCCTCGACGATCAGGCTATGCTGGGCGACGGAAAAAGCATGATCTCCCGAAGTCTGGCCGTTCCAGCGCGCCACGCGGGCAAGACCGTGGGCGATGTCGGAAAGCTCGACGTCGAGCGGCGAGGGGTCGAGCAGATCGAGCCGCCGGCCGGAAAGCATACGCTGCCAGGCTCGCGCATTGATCATGCGCTTGCCTCATCGGCCTCGGTCGGGAACGAAAGGCCGGTCCAGCCGGGCAAGGTCAATGTCACGGGCACGTCGCCTGCAAGAATGGCATCTCCATTCGTAATCGCTTCGCCGGCCTTGTCGATGCGAACGATGGCAAGGCCGGTCTTGTGCTGTACGGTGCCGAGGGAGCCGATCGATCGGCCGTCGACGGTAATGCTGGCACCCGTCGGCGGCAGCGGTGCTTCGCCGGCCACGATCACGACACGGCGGCGTGCCGCCGCGCGATGCTGCATGCGGGAAACGACCTCCTGACCGACATAGCAGCCCTTCCGGAAGGAGAGGCCGCCGTTGAGGTCCATCAGAACATCGTGCGGAAAGGCATCCTGCAGGGCGAAGTCGATGCCCGAAACGGCGATGCCGCCGGCGATTCTCAGCCCCTCGAGGTCCCCGGCGGTCGCGTCCGCGCGTTCCACTTCGCGATAGAGACGGAAAACGGAAAGACCGGCCTTTTCAAATCTATGGTCGCGGTAACTCCCCGCCGGCGGCTCTTCTTCTCCGAACACGACCGTAACCGGCGCGGGCGACCGCAGCGAGAGATCGACCGCAGAGCGCAATTTATACATGGTCAGGCGTTTCAGCAGCGGCTCGGCTTGGTCGCTCGTCGTCTCCAGCCTCAGCGCCTCGCCGTCGCGGGAGATCAGGAAATCGAACAGGATCTTGCCCTGAGGCGTCAGCAAGGCACCGGGCCGAACTTCATCGGAGCCCAGCACACCAATGTCCGTGGTAATCAGGCTTTGCAGAAGATCCTCGGCGTCCTTGCCGGAAACGCTGACGATCGCGCGATCATCGAGGCAAACCTTTGGCATCGTTCGAATCCCGTTCTCTTTGTCGAAGAGGTAGGATGTTCGCCTGCCATCGGCAAGCGTGCCGTCGGAGCGGAGCGAGGAAAAGTGCTTCGGTCCGGGTTGGGTCCACTCAATCGCCGGCGATGAAAAACTTCCACCGGCCGTCGGGTGTGATGCCGACGCGGTAGAAGTTATAGCTGCCGAACTCTTCCATTTCGGCGAAGTCGCCGGCGGTGACGAGCCGGAATAGATCCACCTTTTCGGGCGCCGTCAGCGAAGACAATGGTTTCTCGGCAAAGTAGGGCCAGACATAGGCCTCCTCAGGCGTGCCCTTGTCAGCGAGAACGAAGCCGGTCGACAGAACGTCGAGAAGGATCGCCAGGATTTCGACGCCGTCCTGGTCACCGGAAAGGCCCTTGAGCGTTGTGACGGGGTCCTCGTCGCTGTTGACCCCTGTCACCTGTGTTTGGGTCGGTCCCTTGCCGAGCAGCGGTCGCAATCTTTCGATATCGCCCGAGGCGGCGGCTTCGACGATCAGTTCACGCATGCGCGCAACGGGAGCCGGAATCTTGGAGACATCCGTCAGCACATCGACCGGTTCGACGACTTGCGGGGTCTCGATTTCGTCATCCTTGGCCGCGGCATTGTCGACCAACGGGTCAGGCATCGGAATTTCGAGGGGCGCCTGCTCCTCTGGCTCGACCTGTTCAGGCTGGTCGGAGGGCGCCCTGTTCTGATCACCGGCAATGGGGCCAGGAACGCCTTGAAGTTCGCTGAGCGCAAACGTGGGAGCAGCCATGATCGGCGTGCACGCGGCTACGCCGGCCAACAGCAGCGTAACAAGGCGAACCGAGGCAACCCGGTTTGCAAGGTTCCGTCTCATTGAGGCAGTCCCGATATTATTGGATTGTCCGCTGCGGCGAGAATTCTCCGGCCAGCATCCGCTCGCGAAGCGAATTCAGCATCGCTTCGGCACCTTCTTCGCCATGGAGACGGATGGTTTCCCGCATGGCCAGTGCGATCGCGGCATCGGCGATGATCTCCGGCTCGATCCCGTCCGCCATGCCGTCCGCCCAGGCTTCGTTCTGATGTTCGAGGGCCGCCTGCATTTTCTCGTGGACGATCATGTCGTCGATGTCGGTCAGGCTTGGTTCCATCATTCGTTCCATGCGACTTCCAATACGTGCACTTGGCTCAATCTAACGACCTTCCGCTGAACCGCAACTGAACGGGGCGGATAGGCCGGTGACTTCTTACCACTCTCTTAACAAACTTAGCAGCCTTTTCCCGAAACGACACGGGGTCCCGAAAAAAGAGGTTAATTTCTTGCTAATTTCCAAAGCGGGCGACGATTTCTGACGCAAGTGTTGCACCTTCGGCACGGTACCGCTGCTCGGCGAGCGTGGCGGGCTCCGTGCAAGTCGTATAGACGGACGCGAAGGTTCGGTACCCACGGTTGAAGGCGGCGGTCAGACGCTCGCGCCGCTTCGGTTCGTCGGCCGCCTCCTTGTCGATCAATTCCTGTGTCGAACGCCGCCACGTGTCTTCCTCGGCCTTGAGGCAGAGATTGCGCAGATAGTGGACCGATCCGAGAATTTCGGCCAGGCGAACCAGTCGCTGGTCATAGGGCGTCGCGTTTTCCCCGGTCACCGGGGGCGTCGCCTTGTCCGGCTGGGGTGTTTCTTCCTGCTGAGCGGCGGCGCCCATGGCGAAAACGAGAAGGGCGCCGGTCAGGGCAAGTCGAAGAATGAGCGGGGCGCTGGTCATGATCCCATCAAATCCGAATCGGCGTCGGTTTTATGGCAGACTTTGCTTGCAGGGAGCCTTGGCCGGAGTCCGGACAGCCTTTCCACGCATTGGCGAACGCTCTCGGGAATCGGTAATTCGAAGATTTCCTCAGGCGTAAACCAGCCAACCCCTGCGGCGTCATCATTGGCGATCGCAACGGCGTCGTCGTCCGCCTGAACGGTGAAAACGGAAAGCAGGAAATGCCGCCCCTCCGATTCCCTTCCCGGCAGATCGTAGGTTTCGAAGAGTACCGGGTCGCGGCCGCTGATGCCGGTTTCCTCGGCAAGTTCGCGCAGCGCAGTCTCTGCCGGCGTTTCGCCCGGCTCAGCCCGGCCGCCGGGGAAGGCGTACATGTCGGCCGACGGTGCGTTGGCGCGCCGGACGAGGAGATAGCGCCCATCCCGTTCGAGGATGGCGGAGGAGGCGAGTTCGGGCCGCTTTTGCATCGCAGAATCAAAATGGCGTTGGATCGTTGACCCATCCTACGTGAAGTGCCACATCGATGTCATGTGCGGACGTTTTGCGCTGACGGCGACGCCGGAAGAACTGATGGAACTGTTTGGGCTGCTGGAGGCGGAAGATTTCCCGGCGCGCTACAACATCGCGCCAACGCAGCCGATCATCGTGGTCGTCGCCTCGGATCGGGCGAAGCCGGGCAGCAACCTGCCGGAGCGCAAGGCCCTGCTTGTCCGCTGGGGCTTCATGCCCGGCTGGGTGAAGGATCCACGCAAGTTCCCGCTGCTCATCAACGCCCGTTCGGAATCGGCGGTGGGAAAAGCCGCCTTCCGCGCGGCGATGCGGCATCGCCGCATTCTGGTGCCGGCTTCCGGCTTCTACGAGTGGCGCCGCCCGGCAAAAGGCGGCGGCGAATCCTCCCAGGCCTACTGGGTCCGCCCGAAGGGGGGCGGCATCGTCGCCTTTGCCGGCCTCATGGAGACGTGGTCTTCGGCAGACGGCTCGGAGGTCGATACGGCTGCGATCCTCACCACCGGTTCAAACAAGGTGATTCGGCATATCCATGATCGCATGCCGGTCGTGATCCAACCGGAAGAATTTGCCCGCTGGCTGGATTGTCGGACCCAGGAACCGCGCGAAGTCGCCGATCTCCTGACGCCGGCTCCTGACGACTATTTCGAGGCGATCGCCGTATCGGACAAGGTCAACAAGGTCGCCAATACCGGGCCCGAGCTCCAGGACGAAGCCGTTCCTGTCAAGTCGCCGCAACCGGCAAGCCCGAACCGCCACCGGAACGAAGACGACGGGCAGATGTCCCTGTTTTAGCCCCGCGTCGGCAGGATCTAGGCGGTGCGCTTGACGAGCTTGCCTGCCGGCTTGACCTTGATCTGTAGCGCGGCGGCAAGCACGGCCTTCAGGCCAAGCGGCCGATACAGCGTTACCAGATCGGCGACGGGCGGTTTCGTTTCGGTTGTCTTGGCGGCCTTCACTTTGCATTCTCTCCTTAATGCATTCCCTTACCGGAAATACTTCGTTTTCCCGTTATGCGCGTAAACGAAGCTACCCCTTGTTCCTCCGGAAACAGGCGTCGGATGCAGGGGCCAATCTGCAATCGCGAATCTCCTTCCCGTTGCGGTGATCCAGATAAGCCAAATGATGACAAAACCATGGCCGCCATCATTGGATGATGCCGGCCGTCGCATGCCTGTGGTTGACCTCTTGACCGGCGTGATGCGAAGCGCGATAAGTGTCGCCATGAAAACGGTTATCTGCATTATTTGCCGGAAGATTATTCGCTAGCGATCCGCTGGCCTGGCCGTTTTCGTCTCCCGAAATCCAAGATGACAAACGTGCGGGCCGCCCGGACGCTATATGTTCCGACGGTTGCATGCAGGCTTGGAGATTTGGGATGGGCGCAATGCCGACTTTGAAGCTGTACAACACACTGACGCGGGAGAAGGCCGATTTCCGGCCCATCGATCCGGAGAACGTCCGTTTGTATGTCTGCGGCCCCACGGTTTACGACTATGCCCATATCGGCAACGCGCGTCCGAACATCGTCTTCGACGTTCTTTTTCGGCTGCTGCGCCACGTCTACGGCGCCAATCATGTCACCTATGCTCGCAACATCACCGACGTCGACGACAAGATCAACGCGCGGGCGCTGCGCGATTTTCCAGGGCTGCCGCTGAACGAGGCGATCCGGCGTGTGACCGAGAAAACCGAGACGCAGTTTCTGCTGGATGTCGCGACGCTTGGCTGCCTTGATCCGGACGTCCAGCCGCGCGCCACGGAAAATATCCCCCAGATGGTCTCGATCATCGAGAAACTGATCGCGAAGGGACACGCCTATCAAGCCGCCGGGGAGGTGCTGTTCGATACGAAATCGATGGCCGACTACGGCCAGCTTTCAAAGCGCAACCTCGACGAGCAGCAGGCCGGGGCCCGCATCGCGGTCGATGCTCACAAGAAAAATCCCGGCGATTTCGTGCTCTGGAAACTTTCCGAGGACGACGAGCCTGGCTGGGACAGCCCCTGGGGACGCGGTCGCCCCGGCTGGCACATCGAATGCTCGGCGATGAGCGGACGTTATCTCGGCGAGGTGTTCGACATTCACGGAGGCGGGCTTGATTTGATCTTCCCGCATCATGAAAACGAAATCGCCCAGTCGCGTTGCGCCCATGGTACCGAGGTGATGGCGAACGTGTGGATGCACAATGGCTTCCTGCAGGTCGAGGGCCGCAAGATGTCGAAGTCCGAGGGCAATTTCGTCACGATCTACGAACTCCTCCATACCGAGAAGTTCGGTGGCCGCAAATGGCCGGGCGAGGTGCTGCGGCTCGCGATGCTGATGACGCACTATCGCGAGCCGATCGACTTCTCGATCAAGCGCCTGGAGGAGGCCGAACACCTGTTGTCCAAATGGCCCGTCCCCGCAGAGGCAGTCGGCGAACCGGATCCTGCGATCGTCGCGGCGCTTGCGGATGACCTCAACACCGTCGCCGCGGTCCAGGCATTGCATGCGCTTGCCCAGAAGGCATCCGTCGATTCGCGTCAGGCGGGCGTTTTCGCCGCAAGTGCAGCTCTGCTTGGCGTTATGCCAAAGGAAATCGAGCTCGACGAGGCGGTCGTGCATGAGATCGACGAGCGCGTCCGTGCCCGTCTCGAACTGATCAAGGCGAAGAACTTCGCTGAAGCGGACAGTATTCGCGACGATCTTCAGGCACGAGGCATTCAACTCAAGGACGGCAAGGACCCGGAAACCGGCGAGCGGGTGACGACCTGGGAGGTCAAGCGGTCGCAGGCGTGACGTGGGCGGCAGTAGGGCGACGATCCCGGCGAACCGAAGAGGAGCGTGACATGACGGACGAGATCCATACTGGCGGGTGCCAATGTGGCGCGATCCGCTTTCGCGTCGAGGGAGAGCTCGGCGACGCCTCGGTTTGCCATTGCCGCATGTGCCAGAAGGCGAGCGGAAACTTCTATCTGCCGCTGGTCTCCGTGCGCGGAGCGAAGGTCACCTGGACGCGCGGCGAGCGCAGGCGCTTTCAGTCATCGAACGCCGTCTGGCGCGGCTTCTGCGGTGATTGCGGCACGCCGCTGACCTATGAAGCGCCGGACGGCATGGCACTGGCGATCGCTGCCTTCGATAGGCCCCAGGGCATCGCGCCGACGATCCAGTGGGGGATCGAGGCGAAGCTTCCCTATGTCGACCGGGTGCACGAACTCCCGGGCGAAGACACCATGCAGGATGTGGCGGCGGGCTCCTTCCTCGCCGACCTCGTTTCCTATCAGCACCCCGATCACGATACCGAAACCTGGCCACCGGAGGCAAAACGATGACCGATGCTGTACGAACAGGAGGATGCCAATGTGGAGCCGTGCGCTTCCGCATCCATGGAAAGCTCGGCCGCCCGTCCATCTGCCACTGCCGCATGTGCCAAAAACAGTTCGGGTCGTTCTTTTCGGCGCTGGTCACGGCCCCGAAGGATGGGGTGGAGTGGACCCGCCACGAACCGAGCTACTTCCAGTCCTCCGTCAATATCGATCGCGGTTTCTGCCCGAAATGCGGAACGCCGCTGACCTATCGGCATCCGGGCGGCCTCGAAATCGCAATCGGCAGCTTCGATGACCGCTCCGACCTCGCGCCGAAAATCCAGGTCAATTACGCCTCGCGCCTGCCTTGGGTCGAAACGATTTTCGAGCAGCCGGTTCATGACGACGCGGACTATTATGCCCGGCAGGAACAGATCATTTCCTTCCAGCACCCCGACCACGAAACGGATCAGTGGCCGGTGGCGGGGGACTGGAAGTGATGATCCGGCGAATCTTTACCGGCGGCTGCCAGTGCGGCGCGGTGCGCTACCGCGCCGAGGGCACGCTCGACGATCCGCATCTTTGCCATTGCCGCATGTGCCAGAAGGCAGCGGGCAACTACTTCCTGCCGCTTGCCAACGTCAAGCGGGACGATTTTCTGATTACCCGCGGAGAGCCGTCCTGGTTCGAGTCGTCGCATCTCGTCAGGCGCGGCTTCTGTCGCGATTGCGGCACGCCGCTCTTCTACGACATGCCGGGCGAGGATTTCCTGAACATCACACTCGGCTCACTCGACGATCCGGACGACGTGCAGCCGATCTACCAGTCCGGAATCGAGTCGCGCATGCTGTGGTTTTCCCATCTGCCGCGCCTTCCGGAAAAGGAAACGGACAACCGGACCGAAGAATCGGCCGCGCGTCATTTGCTTGTGCTGGCATCGAACCGCCAGCATCCCGACTACGACACCGTGCATTGGCCACCCAAGGAAGACCTATTGTGAGCGTTACATTGCGTACCCTTTATCCGGAAATCGAACCCTATGCCTCCGGCCGCCTCGATGTGGGCGACGGCCATGTGATCTATTGGGAACGCGTGGGCACGCCGGGGGCAAAGCCGGCGGTTTTCCTGCATGGCGGACCTGGCGGCACGATCTCGGCGAAGCACCGTCGGCTCTTCGACCCGGCACTTTACGATGTGACGCTGTTCGATCAGCGCGGCTGCGGCAAATCCACGCCGCATGCGGAGATCGAGGCGAATACCACGTGGCATCTCGTCGCCGATATCGAACGCTTGCGCGAATTGGCCGGCGTTGAAAAATGGCTGGTCTTTGGCGGCTCCTGGGGCTCGACGCTGGCGCTTGCCTATGCCGAGACCCATCCGCAACGTGTTTCCGAACTTGTCGTCCGGGGCATCTATACGCTGACTAGGGCCGAACTCGACTGGTACTATCAGTTCGGCGTCTCGGAAATGTTTCCCGACAAATGGGAACGCTTCATCGCTCCGATCCCGCCGGAAGAACGCCATGAGATGATGCTGGCCTATCATCGGCGGCTCACGAGCGAGGACCGCGCGACGCGGCTTGCCGCCGCAAAGGCCTGGAGCATCTGGGAAGGCGAGACGATTACTCTCATGCCGGAACCGGCGACGAGCACACCCTTCGAGGAGGAGGACTATGCGCACGCCTTTGCCCGGATCGAGAACCATTTCTTCGTCAATGCCGGTTGGCTGGAGGAGGGACAGTTGCTGCGCGACGCGCACAAGCTCCACGGCATTCCGGGCTTGATCGTGCATGGCCGGTACGACATGCCGTGCCCGGCCAAATATGCCTGGCAGCTGCACAAGGCATGGCCGCAGGCGGAATTCCATCTGATCGAGGGCGCGGGACATGCCTATTCGGAGCCGGGAATTCTCGACCGCCTGATCCGAGCGACGGACAAATTTGCAGGCAAGACGGAATAACACGGAAAGTGTCTGCGGCTTTTCGCAGGCATTTGACACAAGAGCACGTTGGAATTGAGCCATGACCAGGGAACGCATCTATCTTTTCGACACCACGCTTCGGGACGGGCAGCAAACGCCCGGCATCGATTTTTCCGTCGAGGACAAGATTGCGATTGCGGCCCTGCTCGACGAATTCGGCATGGACTACGTCGAAGGCGGCTATCCGGGTGCCAACCCGACGGACACGGAATTCTTCAAGCGGACGCGCACGCAGAAGGCTTCATTCGTGGCGTTTGGCATGACCAAGCGCGCCGGCGTGTCCGCCTCCAACGACCCGGGGCTGCGCGCATTGCTAGATGCCAAAAGCGATGCGATCTGTCTCGTTGCCAAGAGCTGGGACTATCATGTCGAGGTGGCGCTCGGCTGCTCGAACGAGGAGAACCTCGACAATATCCGCGCCTCGGTCGAGGCCGTCGTGGGCTCCGGGCGCGAGGCCATGGTCGATTGCGAGCACTTCTTTGACGGCTACAAGGCAAACCCGGCCTATGCACTTGCCTGCGCCAGGACGGCGCTTGAGGCGGGAGCACGTTGGGTTGTGCTGTGCGACACCAATGGCGGCACGCAGCCGCCGGAGGTGCGCGAAATCGTTGGCGCCGTGATCGCCGGCGGCGTGCCCGGCGCCAATCTCGGTATCCATGCCCATAACGACACCGGCCAGGCGGTGGCGAATTCGCTTGCCGCCGTGGAGGCAGGTGCCCGCCAGATCCAGGGAACGCTGAACGGCATCGGCGAACGCTGCGGCAATGCCAATCTGGTGACACTGATCGCGACGCTGGCGCTGAAGGAAACCTATTCGAGCCGCTTCGAAACCGGAGTCGATTCGGAAAAACTGCAGGAATTGACGACGCTCGCCCATGCGTTCGACGAGCTTTTGAACCGCTCGCCGGATCCGCAGGCCCCCTATGTCGGCGCATCCGCCTTTGCGACCAAGGCGGGGATCCACGCGTCAGCCCTGTTGAAGGACCCCAGAACCTACGAGCACGTCGCACCCGAAAGCGTCGGCAATCTGCGCAAGGTCATGGTCTCGGACCAGGGCGGCAAGGCCAATTTCATCAACGCGCTCAAGCGGCGCGGCATCAGTGTCGCCAAGGATGATCCGAGGCTCGACAAGCTGATCGCCATCGTCAAGGAGCGCGAGGCTACAGGCTATGCCTATGAGGGCGCGGATGCGAGTTTTGCGCTGCTCGCAAGCCGCATCCTCGGCACCGTTCCCGATTTCTTCCACGTCGAGAGCTTCCGTGTGATGGTCGAACGGCGTTTCGACGCGAACGGCAACTTGAAGACCGTCTCGGAAGCGGTGGTCAAGGTGATCGTCGACGGGGAAGTCATGATGTCCGTTGCCGAAGGCCACGGTCCGGTCAATGCGCTGGACCTCGCGTTGCGCAAGGACCTCGGCAAGTACCAGTCGGAGATTGCCGATCTCGAGCTTGCGGACTACAAAGTGCGCATCCTCAACGGCGGCACTGAGGCGATCACGCGCGTCCTGATCGAATCGACCGACCGCACCGGCGCGCGCTGGTGGACGGTTGGCGTTTCCGACAACATCATCGACGCGTCCTTCCAGGCGCTGATGGACAGTATCGTCTACAAGCTGCTCAAGAATCGCGATCAGATCGGATTGATCGCGGCCGAATGACGTTCGAGGCGTGCTGGCTTTGCACGGTTCGATCAGAGAGTTTCACTCTTCGTTCACGGAAATGAATTGGTGCATTACCGTTCGTTGGGGTACGACCCGACGAGGAGGCATTGGTCCGCTGACAATGCCGTCGAAAAGGACCGGAGCGGCCGCTGTGCCAAGCTGACCGTGTCCGAGGTATCAGGAACCAAAGCATGACCGAGCCCAACGCGAAGTCCCCCGCCGAGAACACCGATTCCGCCAAGGGTTTCGCCTTTGCGCTTGCCGCCTACCTGCTGTGGGGATTCCTGCCATTCTTCATGAAGGCGGTGGCACATATTCCGGCGCCGGAAGTCGTCGCCCATCGTATCGTCTGGTCAGTGCCGCTTGCGGGGCTCGTGCTGCTGTGGCTCGGTCGCACGCATGAGGTGAAGCTGGCGCTCAAGTCCCCGAGGATGCTGAGAATGGCGGCACTTACCGCTGTGCTCGTCACGATCAACTGGGGCATTTATGTTTGGGCGATCGGTGCCGGCCGCGCCATCGAGACGGCGCTCGGCTATTATATCAATCCGCTGTTTTCGATCTTCCTCGGCGCCGTTCTCTTGAAGGAGAGGCCGAACGCGGCACAAATGGTGGCGATCGCGCTGGCCGCTATCGCCGTCGCCGTACTCGCCTTCGATGCCGGCGGCCTGCCATGGGTCTCGATCGGACTTTGCATTTCCTGGGGCTTCTATGCGTTCTTCCGCAAAACGCTGCCGATCGGACCGAATCAGGGTTTCTTCCTCGAGGTGCTGCTGCTCAGCATTCCGGCTGTCGGCTACATCATCTGGCTGGAAGCCACCGGACAGGGCCACTTTGGCGATACCGGGGTTGCCGATGTCCTGTGGCTGCTTTCCTGCGGCATCGTCACGGCCGTACCGCTGATGATCTATGCCAATGGCGCGAAGCTCTTGCGGCTCTCTACCATTGGCATCATGCAGTATATCGCCCCAACGATGATCTTCGTCATCGCCGTCTTCGTCTTTCACGAACCTTTCGGGACGGCGAAACTTATCGCCTTCGCGCTGATCTGGGCCGCGCTTTTTGTCTATTCGGGCGCGATGCTCGCCGAAAGCAGAGCTCGTCGCGCGACGCAGCCGGCTCCGGCAGAGTAGAAGAGCGCCGCGCGTCAAACGCGCTACCCGCGACGATACATGTCGCCCAAAGGTATGCAGCGGTTTTGGGACAGCGACGTGCATGAAGCAAAGGCCTCAGGCGCGTCGCATGAGGCTGTTTAAACGCGACGCGCTTAGAGCTTGGAAATGATCTCTGTCTCGCCCTCGCGGCCCTTGGCGGCTGCCGAGGCGAGAATTTGAGGGACGATGTCCTCTGCCCTGTCGATCACCAATGGCTGCACGAGATGGGCCGTGTGCACGAATCCCTGATCGCGCATATGCTCCAACAATTCCAGCATCGGGTTCCAGAAGCCGTTGATGTTGCCGAAGACCATCGGCTTCCGGTGGCGACCGAGCTGTGCCCAGGTCATGATTTCCACGATTTCCTCAAGCGTGCCGATGCCGCCCGGGAGCGCCACGAATGCATCGCTACGCTCGAACATCTTGTGCTTGCGCTCATGCATGTCGGCGGTGACAACGAGTTCGTTGAGCTGTCCCAGTGAGTGGCGGGTTGCTTCCTTATCCATGAGGAATTCCGGAATGATGCCGGTAACCTCGCCGCCCGCCGAAAGCACGCCGCTTGCCACCGCACCCATGATGCCGCGCGTGCCGCCGCCATAGACGAGGCGCAGGCCATGATCGGCGATAGATTTTCCCAGCGTGCGACCTGCCTGTATGTGGGCCGCATCTCGTCCGGGCTGAGAGCCGCAATAGACGCAGATCGATCGAATCGGGGTGTTTTGCTTGGTCATGGGGTCAAAAGACATTGCAGCGCAGCATCGGTCAAGAAAAATGAGGGAAAAAGCAGCGGTAATGAGCCCCGTATGACGCGTGGGAGCTTGTATGAAACTATAGGAAACGTTAGCAATTTTAGTAATACGTTGAAGAATTCGGACGGGTCGGCCGCTATTGCGCTATAATGGCAAAAAAGGTCGGCGCCGCGGGGCCGAAAAAAGGGGACATGCGCGGAGCGTTGTATTGCTCCGCCCCGTGTGGAGAGTAGCATGATGAAAAACAAAGCCGGTTGGGTGGCGCTGAGCGTCTTGGCAGCCGCGACCGCCTTGATGATTTTCGTGGTCCAGCCAAATCTGCGTGACGACGAAAAGGAACAGGCCGCACAGACGACCGCGAGTGGCGGCCAGCCGGCCGAGACGAAGTCGGCAGCCAAGGTCGAAACCGCCCCCGCCTCGCCGGAACAGGCGGCCAAACCGGATCAGGCGCCGGCGACAGATGCCGCGAGCAAGGCCGCCCCCAACGCGTCCGATCCTGCGACCTGGACGGTTCCGGGCTTCGACATCCTTCGCGTCGAGCCCGATGGATCGACCGTCGTTGCGGGACGTGCCCAGCCCGGTACCAAACTCGAAATCCTTAGTGGCAATACCGTTATCGGCACCGCTGACGTCGGCGCAGCCGGCGATTTCGCCGCCGTCTTTGACAAGCCGCTTGTCGCCGGGGACCACCAGCTGACCCTGCGCAGTGTCGGTGCAGGCGGCGCAACGAAAACTTCCGAAGAAGTGGCGACAATCTCCGTGCCGCAGGACTCGACGGGGCAGTTGCTGGCGATGGTGTCCAAGCCCGGCGAAGCGAGCCGCCTGATCACCACGCCTCAGGTCGATGCAAAGCCGGCGGACGTTGCTGTTCAGCCAGATCCGCAAGGCGGTGAGCCCGCGGGCCCGCTCGATACGCCGGCCAAACCCGCTGGCGTTCCGGGCCTTCAGGTTACCGCCGTCGAGATCGAGGGCGGGACGATGTACGTTGCCGGTAACGCCAAGCCCGGCGCGTTGGTACGTATCTATGCCGACGATAAGTTCGTCGGCGAGATGAAGGCCGACGACAAGGGCAAATTCGTCGTTGACGGCTCGATCGATCTGGCGGTCGGCAGCCACATCATCCGGGCCGACATGCTGAACGGGGACGGCGGCAAGGTGGCGATGCGCGCATCGGTGCCCTTCGACCGACCGGCAGGCAATCAGGTGGCAGCCGTCGCTGGCTCGCAGTCGGAGGCGGCGAGCAACGGGCTTGACCGCTTGCGGGGCGAGGCGAGCAAGGCAATCGCCTTGCTGAAGGGACTTTTCACCGATGGCAAGCGGCCCTCCGCCGAACAGCTTGCTGCAGCCCGTTCGGCTACGGAAATCGCGCTGCAGTCGCTCGCCGACTTCAAGCCGGCGGACAATGCAGACCAGGCGCTGGCGACCGCCGCGGCCGCAGCATCAAGAGCCGCGGCCGATGCTCTGGCGGTGCTCAAATCGTCACAGCAGGACTCGGCAAGCGTCGCCGCAGCGCTCGCAAAGGTCGAGGCAACGGTCGGCTCTGCGCTGACAAGACCGAGTGCTGTCGCCGAGGCTGTTGTTGAGCCTGGATCCGCGACGGCCGTGGACGCCCCTAAGGCGGCGCCGGTGGTCGAAGGCACTGGCAGCGCTGCCGCAGCGCCCGCTTCCGAGCAGGCAGCGGCAGCGGCACCGGTCGGGACACCCGGGCAGCCCGCGACGATCGAGCAGGCTCCGCTCAAGCAGAGCAAGACTTCGGTCATCATCCGCCGCGGCGACACGCTCTGGCAGATTTCGCGTCGGGTCTACGGGGCAGGGGTTCGCTACACGACGATTTACCTTGCCAACCGGCAGCAGATCGAAAATCCCGACCTGATCCGTCCGGGCCAGGTTTTCGGAGTGCCGGACGAGGCGATGTCCGACGACGAATCACGGGAAATGCATCGCAAGCACGTGAAGCACGAAGAATAGTCCGCCTTTTGCCGGCAATTCCATTGCGGCAGGAAGCATGCGGACCTATCTGTCAGAAAACGCGGCGTCTCCAAAGGGCGCCGCTTTTCATTGACGATCCACAGCTCCCTGCGTCTTATCCGACGCACAAAGGACGCTGTAGCACTTTGGATTGCTGCACGTTTTATCCTTAAATCGGGTCCGATTTAAGGATAAATGCAGCAGAACTGGAAGCGGACTGAGACGTGGCATCCCCAAACCAGAAAAAGACGGTTTCCGCCAACACGAGCAATCCGTTGGAGACGATCGCAAACCTCTGGCCCTATATGTGGCCGGCAGATCGCGCGGATCTGAAAATGCGGGTCGTCTGGGCGACGGTGATCCTCGTGGTCGCGAAGGTCGTCCTTATTCTCGTCCCCTATTTCTTCAAGTGGGCCACCGACGCCCTCAACAGCGGGTCGGACGCGCTGGCCTCGCTGCCGCAATTCCTGACCGGCGCGGTCATGCTGGTGCTCGCTTACAACCTGGCACGTCTGCTGCAGGCGGGCCTGAACCAGCTGCGTGACGCGCTCTTTGCGAGCGTAGGCCAGCATGCCGTTCGGCAGCTTGCCTACAGGACGTTCGTCCACATGCATCAGCTTTCGCTCCGCTTTCATCTCGAGCGGCGCACGGGCGGGCTCTCGCGCATTATCGAGCGCGGAACCAAGGGCATCGAGACCATCGTCCGGTTTACCATCCTGAACAGTGTGCCGACGCTCATCGAGTTTCTGTTGACGGCGGTAATCTTCTGGTGGGGCTACGGCTTCAGCTACCTCTTCGTGACCGCCGTGACGGTTTGGCTTTACATCTGGTTCACGGTGCGCGCCAGCGACTGGCGCATCGCCATCCGCCGCTCGATGAATGACAGCGACACCGATGCGAACACCAAGGCGATCGACTCGCTCCTTAACTTCGAGACGGTCAAATATTTCGGCAACGAAGAGATGGAGGCGAAGCGCTTCGACAAGTCGATGGAGCGCTATGAGCGCGCCGCGACTCAAGTCTGGACCTCGCTCGGCTGGCTGAACTTCGGCCAGGCGCTGATCTTCGGCGCGGGCACCGCGGTGATGATGACGATCTCGGCGCTCGCCGTGCAGCGCGGCGACCAGACGATCGGTGATTTCGTCTTCGTCAACGCCATGCTGATCCAGCTTGCCATCCCGCTGAATTTCATCGGCTTTGTCTACCGCGAAATCCGCCAGGGCCTGACCGACATCGAGCACATGTTCGATCTGCTCGATGTTCAGGCGGAGGTGGTTGATCAGTCCGACGCGAGAGAGCTGGTAATCGATAAGGGCGCGATCTCCTTCAGGGACGTGCATTTCGCCTACGATGCCGCCCGCCCGATCCTCAAAGGGATTTCCTTTGACGTTCCCGCCGGCAAGACGGTGGCTGTGGTGGGACCGTCCGGAGCGGGCAAGTCGACATTGTCGCGGCTGCTTTACCGGTTCTACGATGTCCAGGGAGGATCGATCACTGTCGACGGACAGGATGTTCGCGACGTGACGCAGAAAAGCCTCCGCGCGGTCATCGGCATGGTTCCGCAGGATACGGTGCTCTTCAATGATACGATCGCCTACAACATCCGCTACGGTCGTATCGAGGCATCCGACTCCGAAGTCGAGGCAGCTGCCGAGGCGGCACAGATCGCCGGTTTCATCCGCGGCCTTCCGGAAGGTTTTCGGGCCATGGTCGGCGAACGCGGGCTGAAACTTTCGGGAGGCGAGAAGCAGCGTGTGGCGATCGCGCGCACGATCCTGAAGGCGCCACCGATCCTGATCCTCGATGAGGCGACATCCGCGCTCGACACCAGGACGGAACAGGAAATTCAGGCGGCACTAGATGTCGTGTCTCGCAACCGCACGACGCTCGTCATCGCCCACCGCCTGTCGACGGTCATCCACGCGGACGAGATTATCGTCCTCAAGGACGGCGTAATCGCCGAGCGCGGTACGCACGGGGAACTGATCGATCGCGATGGCCTTTACGCTTCCATGTGGAGCCGCCAGCGCGAGGCAACACAGGCGGAAGAGCAGTTGAAGCGGGTGCGCGAGAGCGACGATCTGGGCATCGTCGACCGCGGCCAGCCAGCCGCCTGACCATGACCGGCGAATGCTTGGCGCTTGGCACCGATTGTTGCCGCTTCGACGTTGCCGGAGTCTGGATTTCGCGCTACTGCATGTTTCCTTAAACCGGGGCCGATTTAAGGATAAAACGTGCAGCAATTCAAAGTGCTACAGCGACCTTTACGCGTCTGAAAAGACGCGCGGTGCTGTAGTCACCTTCCACGTCAAATCTGGAGTAGAGTTCATGAGCTTGGTTAACACGGTGCGAAACACGCTCGTTCCGGTGCACAAGGAAGGCTATCGATTCATCGCGATTTTCTTCGTTGTGTCGCTGGTGCTTGGCTTACTGTGGGAACCGCTGATGTGGATCGGCTTCCTGTTGACCGCCTGGTGCGCCTACTTTTTCCGCGACCCGGAGCGCATGACGCCGATCGACGACGACCTCGTGATCAGCCCGGCCGACGGCCGCGTCTCCTCGATTGCGGTGGTGACCCCGCCGGACGAATTGGGCCTGGGGTCGACGCCCATGCTGCGCATCTCGGTTTTCATGAATGTCTTCAATTGCCATGTGAACCGCGCGCCGATGAGCGGGACCGTGCGCCGCATCGCCTATCGGGCCGGTCGGTTCGTAAATGCCGAGCTCGACAAGGCCAGCCACGAGAACGAACGCAATGGCCTGGTCATCGAGACGAAGCACGGCGAAATCGGCGTGGTCCAGATTGCCGGCCTGGTCGCGCGGCGTATCCTCTGCTGGACCGCGCAAAACGCGTCGCTCGAAGCGGGCGAACGCTTCGGCCTCATCCGGTTCGGCTCCCGGCTTGATGTGTTTCTGCCGGAAGGTGCCGAGCCGCGCGTCAGCGTCGGCCAGACCGCCGTCGCCGGCGAAACGGTGCTTGCTGAATTCGGCTCCGCGAAGGGGCCGGTGATCAGCCGCCGCGCATAAGGAGCCGTCATGGAAGAGCCCCAACAGGAAAAGCCGACGGAAGCTGTGCAACCGTCCGCGGCGGTGGACGGATCGAACGACAAGGCGAGGGGGCCTCGCCTGCGCGAAATTCCGCTGCGCTTGATGATCCCCAACATGATCACCGTGCTGGCGATCTGCGCCGGCCTGTCCGGCATCCGGCTCGCCTTCGAGAACCGCGTCGAGCTCGCCGTCGCCATGGTGCTTTTCGCGGCGTTCCTCGACGGTATCGACGGACGGGTCGCCCGCCTGCTCAAGGCGACGTCGAGCTTCGGCGGCCAGATGGATTCACTCGCTGACATCATCAATTTCGGCGTCGCTCCCGCACTGGTTCTTTATGTTTTCGTGCTTGACCAGGCGCGGTCGATCGGCTGGATCGCAGCACTGATCTACGCGATTGCCACCGGATTGCGGCTGGCGCGTTTCAACGTCATGGCCGAGCGCCAGGTCAAGGCATCCTGGCAGTCGGAATATTTCGTCGGCGTTCCGGCACCTGCCGGCGCCATGCTGGTGCTGCTGCCGGTCTATCTCGGTCTGCTCGGCCTTGCACCGGAGCGGTGGTTTGCGCTCATTGCTTCGGCTTATACGGTGCTGATTGCCTTCCTTCTGGTCAGCCGCCTGCCGGTCTGGTCCGGCAAGTCGGAGAACCGCGTGCGTCGCGATCTCGTTCTGCCGGCCATTCTCGTCGTGGTCTTCTATGTCGCGACGTTGATGACCTATACATGGGAAACGATGGTGGTGACGGCGCTCGCCTATCTGATCAGCCTGCCGTTCGGCGCCCGTTCCTGGCAGCGCAAATATGGCGACTGGCCGGCACACCCGGCGCAAGGAGGCGATGGGCTGCCCGGCGACAACGATTAACGGGCAAGTCTCGTGACGAAATAAAAAAGCCACCACGGGTTAACCGCGGTGGCTTTCTTTTTTGAGTTCGGTTGCCGAATTATTCGGGCATCCGATAGTCGACGATCTTGTTTTCGCGAACAACGAACAGCTTGCCGGTCTCGGTCTGCTCAGACCCGAGGAGTGGCATCAGCGCCGCTGCGACCACGGATGGATGCGGCACGGTCGCCGGATCTTCGCCGGGCATCGCCTGGGCCCGCATTGCTGTGCGGGTCGGCCCCGGATCGACGCTGAGGATGCGGAGCGGCAGCCGCTGGGTTTCGTTCGCCCAGGTGCGTGCCAGTGCCTCGACAGCCGCCTTGGACGCGGAGTAGGGGCCCCAGAAGGGTTTGCACTTGTGCGCAGCGCCCGATGAGAGGATAAGCGCGCGGCCCGCGTCGGATTTGACGAGCAGCGGCTCGACGGATCGGATCAGCCGCCAGGTCGCGGTGACGTTGATGGTCATCACCTTCTCGAAAACCTTCGCCTCGACATGGCCGATCGGCGAAATCGTGCCGAGCACGCCGGCATTGGCAACGAGAATATCGAGCTTGCCCCAACGCTCGTGGATTGCTCCTCCGAGCTTGTCGATCGCAGCCATGTCCGCGAGGTCGAAGGGGACGAGCGTGGCGGATCCGCCGACCGCCTTGATGGCATCGTCCAGCTCTTCGAGACCGCCGACCGTGCGCGCGCAGGCGATGACATGCGCGCCAGCCTTGGCAAGTTCGAGGGCAGTGAAATAGCCGATACCGCGCGATGCGCCGGTGACGACGGCGACCCGGTCTTTCAGATTGGGCGTCATTTGATTGTCTTTTATCCGTTGCTGGCGAGAACCGAGAGTTTGCGGACGTTGCTTGCGCCTTCCTGGTCGAGCAAGCGCGTCGGGTAGTCACCGGTGAAATAGTGATCAGTGAATTGCGGAGCTTGCGGGTCGCGCGATGTACCCCCGACAGCCTGGTAGAGGCCGTCGATCGACAGGAACTGGAGCGAGTCGGCACCGATGAAGCGGCACATGGACTCGAGATCTGGATGCTGGTTGGCGAGCAGCTTGTCGCGGTCCGGCGTATCGATCCCGTAGAAGTCCGGATGGAAGATCATCGGGCTTGCCACGCGGATATGCACTTCGCGTGCACCGGCATCGCGGATCATCTGCACGATCTTGACCGACGTCGTCCCGCGAACGATGGAATCGTCGACGAGTACCACGCGCTTGTCCTTGATCATCGCGCGGTTGGCCGAATGCTTCAGCTTGACGCCGAACGCACGGATCTGCTGCGTCGGCTCGATGAAGGTCCGTCCGACATAGTGGTTGCGGATGATGCCGTATTCGAAGGGAATGCCGCTCTGCTGTGCATAGCCGAGCGCGGCCGGAGTGCCGCCGTCGGGGACAGGAACGACCACATCCGCCTCGACGGGCGATTCCTTGGCTAGATTGACGCCCATATTCTTGCGGGCCACATAGACGCTGCGACCGCCGACGACCGAATCCGGGCGAGCGAAATAGACATATTCGAAGAGGCAGAGCCGTTCCGGCTGCGGTGCTTCCGGCTTGCGCGCGTCGATCGAGATCGAGCCGTCGGGCTGGATTTCGCAAATGACCACTTCGCCGTTCTCGACATCGCGGATGTACTTGGCGCCAATGATGTCGAGCGCGCAGGTTTCCGAGCAGAAGATCGGCTTGCCGTCGAGCTCGCCCATGACGAGGGGGCGGATACCGATCGGGTCGCGTGCGGCAATCAGCTTGGTGCGCGTCATCGCCAGCATCGAATAGCCGCCTTCCATCTGGCGGATGGCGTCGATGAAGCGGTCGGAGGAGGAGGTCTGCTTGGAGCGGGCGATGAGATGAAGGACGACTTCGGTGTCTGAGGTCGACTGACATATCGCGCCGTCGGCAATCAACTGGCGGCGCAGCGTCAGTCCGTTGGTGAAGTTGCCGTTATGGGCGATGGCGATGCCGCCGACTTCGAGCTCGGCAAAGAGTGGCTGGACGTTGCGCAGCGCTACTTCGCCGGTCGTCGAGTAGCGCGTATGCCCGATCGAGATATAGCCCGGCAGCTTGGCCAGCGTTGCGGGGTCGGTATAGTGGTCTCCGACGAGACCCATGCGCTTTTCGGTATAGAACTGCTTGCCGTCGAAGGTGACGATACCGGCCGCTTCCTGGCCGCGATGCTGGAGCGCGTGCAATCCAAGTGCCGTCAGGGTGGCTGCATCCGGATGTCCCAGAATGCCGAAGACTCCGCATTCCTCGTGCAGGGTGTCGCCATCGAGTTCGTCGTGGATTTCACTGGATCTGAGATCGGTCATCACAAGTTCGCCTTTTGCTCCATGCCGGTGCGCATATCGTGATCAGGCTGCCCGTCTTCAAGCGATCTTAGCCGAAAACAGCAGCAAGCGTTATTCCAAATGGACAAAGCCCGCGCAGCGGGCCTTGTCGCAAAGTGATGTTCTGTCTCAGCCGTTCGTCGGCGCGTCCTGCACGGGGGCCTGTTCGTTCCCACCGGGAGGGGTTTCAGGTTCGCCTTCGCCGGTGTTGTCCTTGCCGCGCAGGCGGTCGAGGATGGTGGCGTCGGCCTCTTCCGGCAAAAGTGCAATCAGCTTGTTGCCGAGATTGTCGAGCAGCGGTTTCGATTTCGCCTGGGTAACCCAGATCGGCTGCTGTTGCGGCGCGACCAGCCAGTTGAAGAACAGCATGGCGACGACGACAAGCAGGATGCCGCGGGCGGCGCCGAACAGGAAGCCAAGGGTCCGGTCGAGCGCGCCGATGCGGCTGTCGATGATGAAATCGGCGATCCGCATCGTGATGATGGAAATGACGATCAACGCCACCAGGAAGACCACGGCGGCCGAGCCGATCATCGCGACCGTGTCGCTGCTGGTGTATTGCGAGGCGTAGGGCACCAGGTAGCGATAGAGGAAATAGGCGGCCGCCGCCGCGCCGACCCAGCTCGCGACCGACAGGACCTCGCGCGAGAACCCGCGGACCATGGCGAGGATGGCCGAAAACAGCGCGACGCCGAGAACGATAGCATCGAGAATTGTAATGGGCATGTTGTCCTTACTCCGACCCCGTCTTGATCCGGGCCACACCAAGCTTATCCGCCGTCGGTTCTGTCTGCACGCATTCAGAACGTCTTTCCACGACCAATTGTCAAGGCGCACGTCTGCGGATGCTTTTGCCGATCCCGGCCGAGGTCATTCGTCTTCGCCTTCCGTCTGCCGCAGGGCGCTTCGCGATCCGGCGATACGCGCCACGAGATCCGGCAGGCTTTCCATTTCGCTCCATCGGCCGTTGCCGTTCTTCGGCAGCTCGGTCGACGCAGACGGTAATACGGCCTGGGAGAAACCGAGCTTCTCGGCTTCCTTGAGACGTTGGGCGGTATGCGCAACCGGCCGGATAGCCCCCGACAAGCTGACTTCGCCGAAATAGACGCAATCGGCCGGAAGGGCAAGCCCGGCAAGCGATGAAACCAGCGCGGAAGCGACCGCAAGGTCGGCGGCGGGCTCGGATATGCGATAACCACCGGCAATATTGAGATAAACGTCGTGCTGGCCGAGGCGAACGCCGCAATGGGCTTCAAGCACGGCAAGGATCATCGAAAGCCGCGCGGAATCCCAGCCGACGACTGCACGGCGCGGTGTTCCGAGCGAGGTCGGCGCGACGAGCGCCTGCACTTCCACCAGCACCGGCCGGGTTCCCTCCATGCCGGCGAAGACGGCGGCTCCCGGTGACTTCTCGTTGCGTTCCCCGAGAAATAGCTCCGATGGATTGGCGACTTCGCGCAGGCCCCTGTCCGACATCTCGAATACGCCGATCTCGTCGGTCGGACCGAAGCGGTTCTTGACGGTCCTGAGGATGCGGTAGTGATGCCCGCGATCGCCCTCGAAATAGAGGACGGCATCGACCATGTGCTCGACGACACGCGGGCCAGCGATCTGGCCCTCCTTCGTCACATGGCCGACGAGCACGACGGCCGTGCCGGTCTGCTTGGCGAAGCGGATCATCGCCTGGACGCCGGTTCGTACCTGGGTCACGGTCCCGGGGGCAGAATCGACGATGTCGCTCCACAGCGTCTGGATCGAATCGATAATGACGAGGTCGGGGCGCTTGCCGTCTGCAAGCGTCGCCAGGATGTCTTCGACATTGGTTTCGGCGGCAAGAAGGACGTCGCTGTCGGCGGCCCCGAGCCGCTGGGCGCGCAAACGTACCTGGGCGACGGCCTCCTCGCCCGAGACGTAGATGACGCGATGCTTGCGGCGGGAAAGCGCCGCCGCCGCCTGCATCAGCACGGTCGACTTGCCGATGCCGGGATCGCCACCGACGAGCAAAGCCGAGCCGCGCACGAAGCCGCCGCCGGTGACGCGGTCGAGTTCGGATATCCCCGTCTGGATACGCGGGGCGTCCTCGATCTCGCCGGAAAGCGTGGTGAGTGCGACCGGCCGTCCCTTCTTCGGCGCGCGCGTCGGACCACCGCCGATGCCCGCGGTCGGATCCTCCTCGATGATTGTGTTCCATTCGCCGCAGCCATCGCATTTGCCCGCCCAGCGGGAATGCACGGTGCCGCAATTTTGGCAGATGAACTGGGTGCGGGCTTTCGCCATCGAGACTAGCTTTCGGATATGCGGGAGGCTTCGTGAATACGGCCGTGATTCCGAGAATCACCGCCGCTGTTCACATAATGCCGCGAAATGCGGCCCGAAAGGGTGTTTTTCGGCAGCGTCCGCTGAACTAGCGAGGCCTACTGCATGTGTCCCTAAATCGTAGCCGATTTAAGGACAAAAACATGCAGCAATTCAAAGTGCTACAGCGTCCTTAGCGCGCCTGATAAGACGCGCGGCGCTGTAGGTTCAAGCGCCTGCGATATAGCTGCGATAGTAGCGATGCCCGAGGCTCGTCAGCAACTCGTAACCGATCGTTCCACCGGCGCGCGCGACGTCGTCTATCGCGACATTGCGGCCGAAGAGCTCGATATAATCGCCGGCGCGGACGGCCTTTTCCGGCAGGTCGGTGACGTCGAACAGGCTGAGGTCCATGGTGACCCGGCCGACATGCGGCACCTTCCGGCCATGCAGGAAACCATAAGCGCCCGAGGGCATCGCCTGTCGGAGCGTCACCCCGCCGCCGGAAACCGAACGGTGATATCCGTCGGCGTAGCCGATCGCGACGGTCGCGATGCGGGTGTCGCGGCTGAAGCGTGCCGAAGCGCCGTAGCTCGCCGTGGCGCCGGAGGGGACCGTGCGGACCTGAATGATGCGTGCTTCAGCGGTCACCACTGGCTTCATCGGATTGACTGCACCGTTCACCGCCTCGCCGCCATAAACCGCGATTCCGGGACGTGTGAGGTCGAAATGGTAGTCCTTGCCGAGGAAGACGCCGCCGGAATTCGCAAGGCTCGCCGGGACGCCCTCGAAGGCGGCGGCCGCCGCGCGGAAGCGCTCGAGCTGATAGACGTTCATCGGGTGCTTCGGCTCGTCGCCGCAGGCGAGATGACTCATGACCAGCACAGGCGAGAAGCTTGCCGGACGCGCGGGGTCGTTGGCGAGCGCGACGGCTTCCTCAACCGACAGTCCGAGCCGGTTCATGCCGGTGTCGACGTGAAGCACGCAAGGATGGTCGCCGCGTTCTGAAAGCGCCGCCATGAAAACGGCGAGTTGCTCCTCTGAGTTGATGATCGGCACGAGATCGTTGTCGAAGAAAAGTTCCTCATTGCCCGGCCACATGCCGGCCAGAATGTAGATGCGCCCATCCGGAACCAACGGGCGGAGTTCCGCGCCTTCTTCCGCGTTGGCGACGAAGAAGTCGCGTGCACCGGCTGCGTAAAGGGCAGGGGCCGCCTGGGCGATGCCGAGCCCATAGGCATCCGCCTTGAGAACGGCGGCCGCGCGTGCCCTGCCGGAGCGTTCGTTCATGGCGCGCCAATTGTCGGCCAGCGCCGCGAGGTCGATGGTGAGCCTGTTGGAGGCGGAGAGGAATTCTGGTTCGTGCATACCGGAAGCTCTGAGTGGACGATATTGCAGCAATACATCCTGGCGGCGAAGGCCGCAAACGGTCCGCCGTCGCTCACCGGCGGTCGGTGAACATAACGAGCACTTTTGTGCAAGACGCGCAATGACGATGCCGGTAATCTTGGCGCGATGCAGACGATTTCGCAGGAAAAGGCCATCGAGGCAATGCCACTCAAGGGCGCCGAGCAGACACGCTTCTGGCGTGATGCGCGGTTCAAGGGCATGGAATGCCTGAGCGCCACCTTCATCACCCACGAGTTTGCGCCCCATGCCCACGACACGTTCAGCATCGGTGCCATCGAGGCGGGTTCGCAGATCAGCACGATCAAGGGCGAACGATCGCAGACGGGGCCGGGTGATCTCTATCTCATCAATCCCGACGAGATTCACGACGGGCATCCGGGACTCGACGGCTACCGCTACCGGATGATTTATCCGTCCGTGGATCTGCTCGTCGACGTCCTCGAGGACGTCACCGGTCGCGCCTTCAGAGGAACACCCTGCTTCTCACGACTGCTGCTTCGTGATCCCGAGCTTGCCGTTGCCTTTCATCGAGCCCACGGGGCTCTCGAGGGAAAGGCGGGCGCCCTGGAGGCGGATGAGGGAATGTTCAGCTTCCTGGCCAAGCTGTTCCAGCGTCACGGCAGCGCCATCATTCTTCCCGTGGAGACGCGTGAGCCTTCGGCCGTACATCGCGCCAGAGACTATCTGATCGCCAATTATTCCCGCGACCTTGGGCTCGACGAGCTTGCCCAGGTGGCGGGGCTCAGCCGTGCGCACCTGATCCGCGCATTCCGTAGGGAATTCCATATCACGCCGCACGCCTTTTTGACCGACAAGCGGGTGCGCGAGGCAAAGGCGTTACTGCGGCAGGGCCGGTCTGCGGTCGATACTGCCTATCATTGCGGCTTTGCCGATCAGGCGCACTTCAGCCGGCATTTCAAGGCAAGAACCGGCGTCACCCCTGGCGCCTTCCGGGCCGGCTGATCAATTTCGTTCAAGACGCGCCACCTTCTCCGCATCTATTGCATTGGTGCGATTGAAATGCGGAGTGACGGGCGTGAACAAGAACGATGTTATTCGAGAATTTTCCGGCGGGCTCAGGACGATGGCGCCGCTTATAGTCGCTGTTATGCCGATCGGCCTTGTCTTTGGTGCGGTTGCGGCAAGCAAGGGCCTGTCCAGCCTCGAAGTGACGCTGATGAGTGCCTTCGTCTTTGCCGGTGGCTCGCAGTTCGTCGCGATGGACATCTGGAGCCATCCGGCGTCCTGGGGAGCGCTCGGCTTTTCGGCGCTGCTCGTCAACATCCGGCACGTGCTGATGAGCGCCTCGATCGGCACCAAGATGCCCGCCTTCTCCGGTCCGGCGAAATACGCCGCGATGCTGCTGCTTGCAGATGAAATCTGGGCAATGGCCGAGACCCGGGCGACACAGGCGCGCCTGTCCGCCGCCTGGTATGCCGGTCTTGCGGTGCCTTTCTACTTCGTCTGGGTTTTGACAAGCCTTGCCGGCTCGCTCGCCGGCGCTTTCCTCGGCGACCCGAAGGTAATCGGTCTCGACTTTGCCTTTCCCGCGGTCTTTGTCGTTCTGCTGATGGGATTTTGGAAAGGGCGCGAGACCGGCGCCGTGCTTGCGGCAAGTGCCGCGGCGGCGGTGCTGACCCACCAGTTGCTGCCCGGCGTCTGGTATATCGCCGCGGGTGCTGCCGCCGGCGTCATTGCGACGCTTGTCATCGATCAGCGCCGGGAGGCTTGTGCATGACAGTCGATCCGAATGTTTTCCTCGCGATCGTGGCGATGGCCGCGGCGACGGTGCTGACACGCATCAGTGGCTTGCTGCTCATCCGCTTCGTGACGATCGGACCGCAACAGAAGCGGGCGCTTGAGGCCATACCGCCCGCGGTCCTGATGGCCGTCATCTCCCCGACGGCACTCGTCACTGGACCGGCGGAAACGCTTGCGGTGCTCGCAACCGCGCTCGCAGCGACGAGGCTGCCGCTTCTGGCGGCGGTGGCAACCGGTGTTATTGTCGTGGCCATCGCGAGAGCACTGATCGGGGCGTGAGCCCCGTTTTCAGTGTTCGTATTGCGTGAACGAGGGGTCTGCAAGGTCGGTGAAGCGGGTATATTCCGACTGGAATGCCAGTTTTACCGTACCAGTTGGTCCGTGACGCTGCTTGGCGATGATCACGTCAGCCGTGCCCTTCACCTGTTCCATCTTCATCTTCCACTCTTCGTATTTCGGGTCGAACTCGTCACGCGGCTCCAGGTTTTTCACATAGTATTCCTCGCGGAACACGAAAAGCACCACGTCGGCGTCCTGCTCAATTGAACCCGATTCACGAAGGTCGGAGAGTTGCGGTCGCTTGTCTTCACGGCTTTCCACCTGGCGCGAGAGCTGTGAGAGCGCGATGATCGGCACGTTCAACTCCTTGCCGAGTGCCTTCAGCCCGGTGGTGATCTGCGTGATTTCCTGCACGCGGTTGTCGCTCGATTTGCCCGAACCGGTCATGAGCTGGATATAGTCCACCACCAGGCAGTCGAGGCCCCGCTGCCGCTTTAGACGCCGTGCTCGGGCGGAGAGCTGGGCGATGGAGATACCACCCGTTTGGTCAATGTAGAGGGGTACTTTCTGCATCATCTGCGAGCAGGCGACGAGCTTTTCGAAGTCGGCTTCGGAAATGTCGCCGCGCCGGATCTTCGAGGAGGAGACTTCCGTTTGCTCGGAGATGATACGGGTAGCGAGCTGTTCGGACGACATTTCGAGCGAGTAGAAACCGACGACGCCGCCGTTCTTCGCCTTCATCGATCCGTCGGGCTGCACCTCGCCTTCGTAAGCTGCGGCAATGTTATAGGCGATGTTGGTGGCAAGCGACGTCTTGCCCATGCCGGGACGCCCAGCCAGAACGATCAAGTCCGAACGCTGCAGACCGCCCATGCGGGCATCGAGCGAGTGAATGCCGGTGGAGATGCCGGAGAGACTGCCGTCTCGCTCGAACGCCGCCCCGGCCATGTCGATCGCCAGCGCCACGGCGTCGTTGAACGACTGGAAGCCGCCGTCGTAGCGTCCGGTTTCGGCAAGTTCGAAAAGGCGCCGTTCCGCATCCTCGATCTGGCCCTGCGGCGGCATGTCAAGCGGCGCGTCGTAGGCGATGTTGACCATGTCCTCGCCGATCGTGATCAGCGAGCGGCGCAACGCCAGGTCATAGATGGCGCGGCCGTAATCTTCCGCGTTGATGATCGAGACCGCCTCGGCGGCGAGGCGTGCGAGATACTGCGCAACGGTCAGGTCGCCGACTTTTTCATCCGCCTTGAGGAAGGTCTTGATCGTGACCGGGTTGGCGGTCTTGCCCATGCGGATGATCTCGCCGGCGACCTCGAAGATGCGGCGGTGCAATGGCTCGAACAGATGTACCGGCTTCAGGAAATCGGACACCCGGTAGAACGCATCATTATTGACCAGGATTGCGCCGAGCAGCGCCTGCTCGGCTTCAAGATTGTTCGGCGCTTCGCGATAGTGCTGGTCCGCCTGTTCCTTGGCCAAGGGGGCGAGCTTGCGCGCTGCGTCGTTCATGGTCTTTCCGTTTCCGCCTGTGATCCCGTGAGTTACCGGGTTTGCTGTCTGTCACGCGGCAAGTCTAGTGTAGGCATGCAACACTGCCGCGGCATCCGAATGCGCCGATCGCCTTTGCCCGTTGTTCGACTGATCCACAGGGGCGGGAGCGAAGCGTCAAAAAGCGCCCCCATCCCTGCCATTTTTTGTTTGACGCCGCGAGCGAAGGCGAAGGTACCTGATTCGCACCCTCTCGTCGCTCGCCACCATTAATTGCCGGCTTGAAACCCGTCCGCAGTTAGATTAAGTAGGGATAAAATAATTAGCATACTAGTAATATGGAGCAGGGACCAATGCCCGATCCAGACGCAAACCGCGAATTGTTTGACGCGCTGGCGATGGTCAATCGCAAGCTGCGGGCGGTCTTTGACGCGCGGGTGAAGGAGCGGGGACTGACGCTGCCGCGTGCGCGTGCGCTGTTCATGCTCGCGAAGAAGGACGGGATCAACCAGCGCGAATTGGCGGAGGAACTCGAGATCGAGACGCCGACCATCGTGCGTCTGCTGGACGGCATGGAAAAACAAGGCTTCATCGAGCGCCGGGTGGAGCCTTCCGATCGTCGCGCCAAGCAGATCCACATGACGGATTTCGGTCGCTCCGTGGCCCGCGATATCCAGAATCTCGCGAGCGAAATACGAGAAGACGTCCTCGACGGTCTTAAGCCGCAGGAGATCGCCGTTGCGCTGAAGGTCGTCTCGACGATCGCAAGAAACGTGCAGTCGATCGCAAGGGAATGATGATCGATGCAGGCGCTCGCCAATCCCGCTACAAATGAGAATCATGGCGCCGCACCGGAGACGAGAGGCACACCGGCCGAGGCACCGCCTCAGCCGGCTGCGTCTCCATCCGCGCCTCCGTCGATGGGGCTGGGCAAATCGCCCGTCTATATTACTTGCTCCGTACTCCTGTTCCTGACGCAGGGGCTCGGCATGAACCTGGCGCTCGCCAATCTCACGCAACTGCAAGGTTCGCTATCCGCAACATCGGTAGAGGCCGCGTGGCTGTCCGCCGCCTACATGGCGCCCAATGTCAGCCTTTCGGCCGCCCTCGTGAAGATCCGCGCTCAATACGGGCTGCGCCGCTTTGCGGAGATCGGCATCGTCGGTTTCGTCTTGGTCTCGCTGCTGAACGTCTTCGTTTCCGACCTGCATTCGGCGATTGTCGTCCGCTTTATCAGCGGCATTGCCGCCGCGCCGTTGTCGACGCTCGGCTTCCTCTACATGCTGGAAGCCTTTCCTCCGGCTCGCAAGCTCACCGTCGGGCTAGCGCTGGCGCTCACATGCACGACACTCGCCGCGCCGATTACCCGGCTGATCTCGCCGGAACTCATCGAATACGGCCAGTGGCATGCTCTCTATACCCTGGAAATGGCGCTGGCCCTGATTGCGCTGCCGATCATCTATCTTTTGCCGCTGACACCGGTTCCTCATGCCAAGGTCATCCAGCGCACCGATATCGTGAGCTATCTGCTGCTGGCCACCGGATTCGGTTGCATCGCTGTCGTCCTCACAATGGGAAGGCTTTACTGGTGGCTCGAAGCTCCCTGGCTTGGGGTCTTGCTGGCGGTTTCGATCGTGGTCTTGACCGCTTTTGTGCTGATAGAACTCAACAGGGAGTTGCCGTTGATAGACGTGCGCTGGCTCGTATCGCGCGAGATCGTGCATTTTGCCATCGTGCTGCTGATCTTCCGTCT
>NZ_JASKLS010000050.1 GCF_030124375.1 Sinorhizobium sp. 6-70 | reverse complement strand
GGAAGGGCTGTTCCCGGCGATCCTCGGCCACGAGGGCGCCGGCATCGTCGTCGACGTCGGCCCCGGCGTCACCTCGGTGAAGAAGGGCGACCACGTCATTCCGCTCTACACCCCGGAATGCCGTTCGTGCCCGTCGTGCCTGTCGCGCAAGACCAATCTCTGCACCGCCATCCGCGCCACGCAAGGGCAAGGGCTGATGCCGGACGGCACCTCGCGCTTTTCGATCGGCAAGGACAAGATCCACCACTACATGGGCTGCTCGACCTTTGCCAACTTCACCGTGCTGCCGGAGATCGCCGTCGCCAAGGTCAATCCCGACGCGCCGTTCGACAAGATCTGCTACATCGGCTGCGGCGTGACCACCGGCATCGGCGCGGTGATCAACACCGCCAAGGTGGAAATGGGGTCGACCGCGATC
>NZ_JASKLS010000049.1 GCF_030124375.1 Sinorhizobium sp. 6-70 | reverse complement strand
CAACGAACTCGGTGTGAAGGCAGAGATGACCTCCAGCGGCGCAACCCTGGCCGGCCGCACGCTGCAAGATCTAAGAATCAATGCCGATGCGACGGCGACACCGAACAATCCCCAAGCCAAGCTGACCGCAACCGGAAGCCTCGGCGGCCAAGCAATCGATATGCGGGCCGATGTAGTCTCCGAGAACGGCCGCACATCGATCCAGACGCTGGAGGCGACGATCGGCAACAACCGGCTGACCGGCGCACTCAACCTGACGCCCGACTTCAAGCCGGACGGCACGATCGACTTCACCCTGCCCGACCTCGGCCTGCTGGCCGCAATGGCCGGCCAGACCGCATCCGGCGATCTCGCCGGTTCGGCCACCGTACGCACCGTCAACGGCGTCACCTCGATCGCCCTCAAGGCAAGCGGCGGCAGC
>NZ_JASKLS010000048.1 GCF_030124375.1 Sinorhizobium sp. 6-70 | reverse complement strand
CAAGAACCAGGAACATTTTCCCCAAGAGGCACGGCCCCGCTGGTTGCGGGACCGCACTCGCTCAAATCTCTGTATGCTCCGCTAGTTCCAGCGCATCCTCGATGTCTACGCCGAGGTACCTGACCGTGTTCTCGATCTTAGTGTGCCCGAGCAGGATCTGGATCGCACGAAGATTGCCCGTTGCTTTGTAGATCATCGCGACCTTCGTGCGTCGAAGCGAGTGTGTGCCGTAATCTTCGCGTCTTAGCCCAATTGCAGTTACCCACTCATCGACCAATCGGGCATACTGGCGCGTGCTGAGATGATCGGTATGATCGACCCGACTGGGAAAAGCGTAGTCGTCGACTGTTCCACCTCGCCGCTGAAGCCATGCAAGCAAACTTGCCCTGACGTCGGCCGTGATCTCGAACTGCACAGGGCG
>NZ_JASKLS010000047.1 GCF_030124375.1 Sinorhizobium sp. 6-70 | reverse complement strand
CCGCGCGCGCCGCCGAAGGCGGTGCCCATCCAGGTGCGGCCGGTGACCAGCTGGAACGGCCGGGTGGCTATCTCCTGGCCGGCGCCGGCCACCCCGATGATCACCGACTTGCCCCAGCCGCGATGCGAGGCCTCGAGCGCCTGGCGCATCACCTTCACATTGCCGGTGCAGTCGAAGGTGTAGTCGGCGCCGCCGATCTGGTCGGCGCCGCGCTTCGTCATGTTGACGAGATACGGCACGATGTCGTCGCCGACCTCCTTCGGGTTGACGAAGTGGGTCATGCCGAATTTTTCGCCCCAGGGCTTCTTGTCGTTGTTCAGATCGACGCCGATGATCATGTCGGCGCCGGCAAGGCGAAGCCCCTGGATGACGTTCAAGCCGATGCCGCCGAGACCGAAGACGATCGCGGTCGACCCCATTTCCACCTTGGCGGTGTTGATCACCGCGCCGATGCCGGTGGTCACGCCGCAGCCGATGTAGCAGATCTTGTCGAACGGCGC
>NZ_JASKLS010000046.1 GCF_030124375.1 Sinorhizobium sp. 6-70 | reverse complement strand
CACCGTACGCACCGTCAACGGCGTCACCTCGATCGCCCTCAAGGCAAGCGGCGGCAGCATCAGCCGCAATGCGCTGACGATTGCCAGACCGACCGCCGACATCAGCATCGCCGATATCGCCAGGCTGGCGATCCGGGGCAACATCGGTGCGGAAAGCCTCGGACAGGGGGAAAACCGCGTCTCGGGCCTCAATCTCGCCTTCGAGCAGCAGGCAGGACGGACCGGCTTCTCGATCGACGCTGCCTATGACGGCGCGCCGGTCGCGGCGACGGGCGATCTCGTAAGCAATGCCGGTCGCACGGAAATCCGCCTGGCGTCCTTCTCGGCAACCCCGAAGAAGGTCCCGCTGCAGCTTGCCTCGCCGACGACCATCGCGATCGAGAACGGCATTGTTCGCCTCGGCGACCTCACCATCCTTGCGTCGGACGGCACGATTGTCGTGGCGGGCACCGCCGGCGAGCAACTCGACATTTCGGCGCAAATCAACGCGCTGCCGGCCACC
>NZ_JASKLS010000045.1 GCF_030124375.1 Sinorhizobium sp. 6-70 | reverse complement strand
GTATGCGTCAAAGACGATCGGCGCCTGGGTCGAGATATTGCAGACGCCGATTTCGTTCATCTGCAGGGACTTCGCCGCCTCGCGCACGAAGCTGTTGATGTTGACCTGGTGCTTGAGCGCGGTAACGGTCGCATTCACGCTGTCCGTCTCCGTACGCAGGATATAGCTTCGCCCGGGGATCATCGGGCTCGGATCGAACCAGATCATGTGGGCCTGGAACTGATCGGCGACGAACGGTCTGGCGCCCAGCGCGGCCAACATGTTGCCGCGGGAAACCTCGACGTCGTCCGAAAGCACCAGCGTGACCGCCTCGCCCTCCACAGCCTTCTGCACCTCACCATCATAGGTGACGATGCTCCTGATCGAGGTGCGCTGCCCCGATTTGGCGACGATCACCTGATCACCGACCGAAATCTTGCCGGACGCAATCTGCCCCGCATATCCCCGGAAGTTCGCGTCGGGCCGCATGACCAGTTGAACGGGAAAGCGGAACGGCTTCTGCGCCTCCTGGCGATCGAAGTCGATCGTTTCGAGATATTCGAGA
>NZ_JASKLS010000044.1 GCF_030124375.1 Sinorhizobium sp. 6-70 | reverse complement strand
GTATGCGTCAAAGACGATCGGCGCCTGGGTCGAGATATTGCAGACGCCGATTTCGTTCATCTGCAGGGACTTCGCCGCCTCGCGCACGAAGCTGTTGATATTGACCTGGTGCTTGAGCGCGGTAACGGTCGCATTCACGCTATCCGTCTCCGTACGCAGGATATAGCTTCGCCCGGGGATCATCGGACTCGGATCGAACCAGATCATGTGGGCCTGGAACTGATCGGCGACGAAGGGTCTGGCGCCCGGCGCGGCCAACATGTTGCCGCGGGAAACCTCGACGTCGTCCGAAAGCACCAGGGTGACCGCTTCGCCTTCCACGGCCTTCTGCACTTCGCCGTCATAGGTGACGATGCTCCTGATCGAGGTGCGCTGCCCCGATTTTGCGACGATCACCTGGTCACCGACCGAAACCTTGCCGGACGCAATCTGCCCCGCATATCCGCGGAAGTTCGCGTCGGGCCGCATGACCAGTTGAACGGGAAAGCGGAACGGCTTCTGCGCCTCCTGGCGATCGAAGTCGATCGTTTCGAGATATTCGAGA
>NZ_JASKLS010000043.1 GCF_030124375.1 Sinorhizobium sp. 6-70 | reverse complement strand
AACGGGGAGTCTCGGTCACCTGTGTACACCTCGCCGTTCATGATGAGGTAGTCGACCTGCTGTTTGTCTGCCATCTGAAGTCCTTCTTCTCGGCCATTTCCTTGCACTCGACGTCTTGCGACCGCCGCGACGCCTACCCCGGGCGCAGGCGCGTACCCACGCAGATCGACGCACACAGGTAAAATCGTTACTTCATCCAAGCCGCAAGTCGGGCGATTTGGATAGGTCATGCGAATTATTCGCGTCGCACTTCCTTATGCAATGTTCGGAGTTTTAAGGATCATCATCATCGACTTGCGTCTCTTCTCAATTGCACCAGTGTCCGGCGACCATCCTCGTACCTTGCACCACCTGTGCTGGTGCGGATCACCGGCAGGCCGATTTCGGCGGCAAAGCTTTCAACCTCCGCCGCATTCGCTAGCAGGAGGTAGATGGGCATCAGCTTTTATCCGTGCCTGACCTCAGACTTCGCGGTAAGGGTACCATCGTTGGCGATCTGCGGTCGCAAAGGTTCTGTAAATTTAGTTGAAGGCTTTGTTGCAACG
>NZ_JASKLS010000042.1 GCF_030124375.1 Sinorhizobium sp. 6-70 | reverse complement strand
GACCTCACCATCCTTGCGTCGGACGGCACGATTGTCGTGGCGGGCACCGCCGGCGAGCAACTCGACATTTCGGCGCAAATCAACGCGCTGCCGGCCACCCTGATCAACACTTTCGCCCCGACGCTTGGCGCCGAGGGCGCAATCGGCGGCACCGTCGATGTCAGCGGGGCGGCAGCAGCGCCGGTGGTCGGATATGAGCTCGTCTGGACCGGCGCCTCGATTGCGTCGGTTCGCTCCGCCGGCATCGTCGCGCAGGACGTCATGGCGAAAGGCACGGTCACGGTTGCCGAAGGCGATGTCCGCTTCGATCCGCTGGCGATCGAAAGCGGCGCCTTCCGCGGCAACGTCACCGGCCGCCTGGACCGGGCGAATGCGACCGCCGAGGTGGCCTTCAAGCTGTTCGCCGAACCGCATCTGCTGCCTCCCAACCTCGCGGCGAAATTCGACAGGACGATTGCGGTTTCCGGTAACGTCGCAACCGGCGAAGGCGGCAGCGTCAGGCTGAGTGCGCTCGAACTTACCTCCGGCACCATCGACGCCCGCGGCACCGCTGCCCTTGCCGAAGGCGCCCTGACCGCGGATATCGAAGGCACGCTGC
>NZ_JASKLS010000041.1 GCF_030124375.1 Sinorhizobium sp. 6-70 | reverse complement strand
TCGGCCGGGCTCTTCTTGTCGAGCGGCTTCTTCTTCGCCTTCATGATGTTCGGCAGCGAGGCATAACGCGGCTCGTTCAGACGAAGATCGGTGGTCACCACCGCCGGCAGCTTCAGTTCGACCGTCTGCAGGCCGCCGTCGACCTCGCGCGTCACCTTGGCGCTGCCGTCGGCGATCTCGACCTTGGAGGCGAAGGTGCCCTGGGCCCAGCCGAGCAGCGCCGAGAGCATCTGGCCGGTCTGATTGCTATCGTCGTCGATCGCCTGCTTGCCGACGATGATCAGCCCCGGCTGTTCGGCCTCGGCGACACCCTTGACGATCTTGGCGACAGCGAGCGGCTCGACCTGGTCTTCGGTCTCGACCAGGATCGCCCGGTCGGCGCCCATCGCCAGCGCGGTCCTCAGCGTCTCCTCGGCCTTGGCCGGGCCGACCGAGACGACCACGACTTCCGAAGCCTTGCCGGCTTCCTTCAGCCGCAGCGCCTCTTCGACCGAGATCTCGTCGAACGGGTTCATCGACATCTTGACATTGGCCAGCTCGACACCCGAGCCGTCCGCCTTCACCCGGATCTTGACGTTGAAGTCGACCACACGCTTCACCGTGACTAGGATTTTCAT
>NZ_JASKLS010000005.1 GCF_030124375.1 Sinorhizobium sp. 6-70 | reverse complement strand
CAGATCACAAAAGCCCCCGACGTCGCAAGACGCGGGGGCTTTTTGCATCCGCCAGCCGCCGACAGACCCCCATCGGCTGGCCCAGCCGCGGCCCCACGCGGCCATTCGACAAACAGGCAACAGGCCGCATCGGATCATGTGGGTTGAGCGACCGTCGCTGCGGTCCGGTTATGCGGGCGGGGATACCGTCTTGTCTCCATCCCTCTTCGGCTGAGGGAAAAATGCAAATCTCAGCCACGCCAAGCCATGCGCGAGGAAATCGATCCCGAGCAAGAGCGCCAGGACCCAAAGGGCCATCTTGGGGAAATCGGCCAGGATGACCAATCCAGCGCCGGCGCCGAAGGCGCCCGACAGCATCATGGTCCAACCTGCCTCACGCCAGTGGCTTATGCTGAGCAGGATTCTGACGATGCCCGAGAAGATGAACAGCAGGCCGATCGCGTAGGTTTGAAACAGCTCATGTGTGCGCGCAGACCGGGTCACGAAGGATGCCAGGAACTGCATCACGCTCGATCCGGCGACGTCGGTGAGCATCAAGCCGAGGGCGATATAAAGAAATCCCAACAGCGTCTGCCATGAAAGGCCACCCCATCTTCTTGCCCAGAAGGCGTAGACGATTTCGAATGCGCCGACCACGATCGCAATGGTGCCGATGAAGCCTGGAGTAACGATCGAGGCAAACGCCACATCGGTCAGGACAACCAATCCCGCCAGGAACATGACGCCGCCCAGCACCACGCGAACGGAAGCCGGGGGCCGGCTCGGGTCGCCACCTGCATTGCTCGGCCCACCTGCATTGCTCGGCATGATGTCGTAAGATGCCATGGCTTCCTCGTGGCTCCGGCTGCTGATTCCCAACACGACGCTCCGACCAGCGGAAGGGCAGCCGCCCAACGGCGATATCTCTTTCAGCGTTGCGGCAACCTGTCGCGCAATTCGGAAGGCTCAACGTGGACGGTCCGCGCAAGCACTCAAACGGATCCGCTCGCCTCGTCCGACATGAGAGCGGGCGCGAGGCGGACGATCTTACCGGCACCGCGCGATGATGATTGTGCCGTCCGGTTGTCTGTATCGGCAGTTGCCACGATTGTAAGACGGGGTTGTTGCAGTCCCGACCGCGGCTCCCACTAGAGCTCCACCAGCCGCACCGGCGACCGTGCTCGTTGTGTTCCGCCCAATCAGCTGGCCCGCCACCGCGCCTGTTCCGGCGCCCACCAGAGCTCCGCCCAAGCCGCGTTGGTTCTGTTCGGTGGCGCAGCCAACGACAATGGCTGCGACGGTCGCAAGGGTGAGAGGGAGTATTGTCCTTCGAGTCATGGCATGCTCCTTTGTGAGAGTGGCCAATCTCTGCAAGATCCGACAATGCACCAGGCGATGATTGCGCCAAACGGCCCTGTTGCCATCATGGAGCCCACAACCATCCCGGTCAGAGCGAGCAGCACAGCTGACCAGCTTCGGTAGCCATCGCACCATTCCCGGGGCGACCGATGTCGGGGAACCCGTACGCGCCGGTGCGGACGCCGACCAGATCTGGTATCGCTTTTGCTGCCCGAGTAATTCGTGGATCTTGTGCTTACAGTATTTCGACTTGAAGCGGTTATCGCTTCCGGCACCACGTTCCATGACGTGGTTGGGCTCGCCGGACGCAATGTTAACGTGCAATCATCAAGATTCCTAGCGGGAATCGATTATCTGCTGATATGCCGCCACAACATCGTGCGTAGTCGCTTGGTAGGTAAAGACGAGAATTTGAACCAGGTGCAACCGCGAAGACGCCTTTGTTCGCATGGATGGGTTGTGATCCCGCCGAAGACGCCGCTGACTCTCGTCGTTGAGAATTACCGCTTCCCCGATCTCCGCCTGGCCACGAGTGGCAGTGGCGAGGCAGGGCAGCGAACCGAATTTCGACTTCTTGTTAAGCCGTGCCGCGGCCCGCGCGGAAATTGTTGCTCCTGTTGTCAGGGGAAAGTATTCCTTTTGTCGACAAGAGGATTTGCCAATGACCGACACCGACAACAATTCCCTCCCAGAACGCAAGCGGGGCTCCGGCGTGAAGATGGTCTACGACCTTCTTCGTGACGAGATCCTTGATCTGGTCCTGCCGCCCGGCAGCCCGATCGACGAGGTGCAACTGGCCGAGCGTTTCAAGCTCTCACGCACGCCGATCCGTGAAGCACTGGTGCGGCTGGCAGGAGAGGGGCTGATCGACACGTTGCCGAATCGATCGACGATGGTGTCGAACATCGATTTCCTCAACCTGCACACTTTCTTCGAGGCGTTGGTGCTGATGTACCGGGTGACGACCCGGCTTGCGGCGCAGAATCACCGTCCGGAAGACCTGCCGGTCATCCGCGGCTTTCACGAAGATTATGCGGCGGCCGTCCAGTCGCGCGACGCGCTGGCCATGATCGCCACCAACGCAGCTTTTCACGCGGCAATCGCCGAAGCCGGCCGCAATCCTTATTTCACCGGCCTGTTCCGCCGGTTGCTCGATGAAGGGCGGCGGATTCTCCGCCTCTACTACCAGTCCTATGAGGAACAGTTCCCACAGCGCTTCGTCGACGAGCACGCGGAAATCATCGCGGCGATCGAAGCGCGCGACGTCGAGGTGGCCGATCGTCTCGGCAAGGCGCATGCCGAGCAGATCGTCGAGCAGGTGCAGAAACTGTTCACCCGAGCCAACAAGCTCGACATTGCCCTGTAACCATCTTGTATGTTTCTTGTCGACAAATAAAATACAAGGCGCTATTGTCTGCTTGAAAGGTACGGACGCGGCACCAATGCGCACGCCCGTGGCCCCGCGACAAGCCAAGAGGAGTTTCTAATGAAGGCGAAGATTTTCTCCGGCGTCATCCCGGCGCTGATGACCCCGTGCAAGGACGACCGCACCCCCGACTTCGATGCCCTCGTGCGCAAGGGCAAGGAGCTGATTGCTGAGGGCATGTCCGCCGTCGTCTATTGCGGCTCGATGGGTGACTGGCCGCTCCTGACCGACGCGCAGCGGATGGAAGGCGTCGAGCGTCTGGTCAAGGCAGGCATCCCGGTCATCGTCGGCACCGGCGCCGTCAACACCGCTTCCGCTGTCGCCCATGCGGCCCACGCCCAGAAGGTCGGTGCGAAGGGCCTGATGGTCATCCCGCGGGTGCTTTCGCGTGGCTCGGTCGTCGCCGCCCAGAAGAACCACTTCAAGGCCATTCTCTCGGCCGCTCCGGATCTGCCGGCGGTTATCTACAACAGCCCCTATTATGGCTTCGCCACTCGCGCCGACCTGTTCTTCGCACTGCGCGCCGAGCATCCGAACCTCGTCGGTTTCAAGGAATTCGGTGGCGCCGCCGACATGCGTTATGCGGCCGAGAACATTACCAGCCGTGACGATGGCGTTTCGCTGATGATCGGCGTCGATACCGCCGTGTTCCACGGCTTCGTCAACTGCGGCGCAACCGGCGCCATCACCGGCATCGGCTGCGTGCTGCCGAAGGAAGTCATCCACATGTGCAACCTGGCGCAGGCAGCCGCCGAAGGCGACGTCGATGCACGCCAGCGCGCGCTGGAACTGGAGCAGGCGCTCGCCGTGCTTTCCTCCTTCGACGAAGGCCCGGACTTGGTTCTCTACTTCAAGCACATGATGGTGCTGAACGGCGACAAGGAATACACGCTGCACTTCAACGAGACCGACGCGTTGTCCGAAAGCCAGCGCGGCTATGTCGAAGCCCAGTTCAAGCTCTTCAACACCTGGTATGCCGAGTGGAGCAAGCTCCCGGGCGCCGTGCAGAAGTACAAAGCCTGATCGCCACATCGGCCCATAAAACAGAAGGCCCCCCGATCTGAACTGACCCCGTAAAGTTGGACATCAACTTCGGGGGGCGGTTCAGATCGGAGGGCCTTTTTTGTTTGGTGGCATCGATTTCAGATTCGATCATCGCGCAGCAGTTCAACGTGCCATGACGACCTTTGCGCGTCCGATCGGACATGCGGCGCTGCAGGCGTGCAGACGCCTGCCTTACGAGACGGCGTCCAGCCCAAGGGCGAGGAGCCGGTCGAGCTGGTCGATCTCGGCCTGCGTCAGGACGATGCCCGCTGCTTCGGACTTGGCGCGTGCCACGAAGCGCCGCTGCGAGGGAAGGCGGGCCCCCTGACCGACGATCGCCTCGAACAGAATCTCCGCGCGGGCAAGGGGGTTGCCCGGCCGTCCGGCCGCGAAGGCTTCCGGCGAGAAGGCGACGATGAGTTCGCCGTGGAACGGCGCCAAGGTGGTCGTGCCGAGGTAGTCAAGCACTTCAGGGCTTGTCAGGTCGCCGATCATGATGCCGGCGAGAAGCTCGATCATCGTTCCAATCGCCGAGCCTTTGTGGCCACCGAACGGCAACATGGCGCCGGCCAGTGCGGCTTCGGGATCGGTCGTCGGCTTGCCTTCCGCATCGATCGCCCAACCCTCCGGCAAGGGCCTTCCCGCCCTCCGGTGCAGCTCGATCTCGCCGCGCGCTGCAACCGAGGTCGCGAAGTCGAAGACGTAAGGCGGCTTGCCTTCGCGCGGCCAGCCGAACGCGAAGGGATTCGTGCCAAGCAGCGGCTTGTTGCCGCCGGCGGGTGCTACGGTCGCATAGCTCGGGCACATGACGAGGCCGGCGAGCCCCTCTCCGGTCAGTCCTTCGACTTCAGGCCAAAGCGCAGAGAAATGCGTGCAATCATTGATGACGAGTGCGGCAAGGCCGAGCGCCCGGGCACGTTCGGCCAGGGCCGGCAGACCGAGCTCGAAGGCCGGATTGGCAAATCCGCCCTGGGCGTTCACCTTGACAATAGCCGAAGCTTCCTGCAGTTCGAGTTCCGGCATGGCGTCCGGCTTCACCTTGCCCGCCTTCACCGTCCGCAGAGCCCCTTCGATGCGATAGATACCATGCGATTTGCAAGCGTCGCGCTCGCCGGCGACGATTACGCGAGCAAGCGCCCCGGCCTGAACGCTATTGAGCCCCGCCTTGCGGAAGATAGCCTCGACGCGCTCGTGCAGCGCACTGATCGAAAGGGTTGTGGTCTCGCTCATCATATTGCCTCTTGTCGCTACGGCCGGCGGGCGGTTGATATCATGCATACAAACAGTATACAAAGTTTCGACAAGTGCAATTCGTTCGCGGATTGATCTTTGCCGAAGCGCCCGATTTTTTGAGAAAGGAACGTCAAATGGTCTTTACCCCGAAAGGAAAACACCTCGTCGCCGGCGAATGGCTCGATGGGGCGGGCACCTTTGCCTCCGCCCCGGCCCACGGCCCGGTGCATCACTTTGCCATCGGCACCGTCGAACTGGTGAACCGCGCTTGCGAGGCGGCCGAGGAAGCGTTCTGGAGCTTTGGCTATTCCTCGCGGACGGAGCGCGCGGCCTTGCTGCGCGCCATTGCCGATGAGATTGAAGCCCGTGCCGATGCCGTCACCGCGATCGGTAGCCAGGAGACCGGCCTGCCCGAGGCCCGTCTGCAGGGTGAACGCGGCCGCACGACGGGGCAACTCAGGCTCTTCGCCGACCACATCGAGAAGGGCGAGCACCTTGACCGCCGCTTCGACGCGGCGATGCCAGACCGCCAGCCGGCGCCGCGTCCGGAGATCCGACTCATCCAGCGGCCGATCGGTCCGGTCGCGGTCTTCGGCGCCTCGAACTTCCCGCTCGCCTTCTCGACAGCCGGCGGCGATACCGCCGCGGCGCTCGCCGCAGGCTGCCCGGTGGTCGTGAAAGGTCATTCGGCGCATCCGGGCACCGGCGAAATCGTCGCCCAAGCCATCGAAGCAGCCATCCGCAAAACCGGCGTCCACCCCGGCGTGTTCTCGCTGATACAGGGCGGTAGCCGCGAAGTCGGCCACGCTCTGGTGCAGCATCCGATGATCAAGGCCGTCGGCTTCACCGGTTCGCTGACCGGTGGCCGTGCGCTCTTCGATCTCTGCGCCGCGCGGCCCGAACCGATCCCGTTCTTCGGCGAACTCGGCTCGGTCAACCCGATGTTCCTGCTGCCGGAAGCGCTGAACGCCCGCGCGGAGACGCTCGGCCAAGGCTGGGCTGGTTCGCTGACCATGGGCGCCGGCCAGTTCTGCACCAATCCCGGCATCGCGGTGGTCATCGATGGTGCCGCCGCAAACCGCTTCACGGCCGCCGCCGTCGAGGCGCTCGCCAAGGTCGCGCCGCAGACGATGCTGACCGACGGCATCGCGAAAGCCTATCATGACGGGCAGGCGCGCTTTGCCAGCCGCAATGCCGTCAAGCCGCTGCTCGCCACCCAGTCGTCCGATCGCACCGCATCGCCCAACCTCTTCGAGACGACCGGCGCGCAGTTCCTCTCGGATCATGCGCTCGGCGAGGAGGTCTTCGGACCGCTCGGCCTCGTGGTCCGGGTTGGCTCGCTCGACGAGATGGAGCAACTCGCGCGCGGGTTCGAGGGACAGTTGACCGCCACCATCCACATGGATTCCGCCGACCTGGACGCGGCCCGGCGCCTGCGCCCGGTACTCGAGCGCAAGGCAGGGCGGGTGCTGGTCAACGGCTTCCCGACCGGGGTTGAAGTGGTCGATTCGATGGTGCATGGGGGACCCTATCCGGCCTCGACCAACTTCGGGGCAACCAGCGTCGGCACGCTGTCGATTCGACGTTTCCTGCGTCCGGTGGCCTACCAGAACATGCCGGAAGGCCTGCTGCCGGAGGATTTCCTCGGCTGATCAAAACGGCGTGCGAGCAATAAAAGGAGCTTTTCCACAAGGGAAAGCTCCTTTTAATTGCGTCTAGGCGACGCCCTATATACTTTTTGTATTTTTCTTGTATTTTCTCAATTGATTTCTGCTCTCCAATGCGGAATAGTGCGCGCGCCGTAAGACGGCACACCATTCCCAGGGAGAGAGATAATGAAGACCTCGGTGCTCGCGTTCGGCCTCGTTGCGGCCACAGCTTTGACCAGCCCGGCCCATGCCGACAAACTCGACGACATCATTGGTTCGGGCACGCTTCGCTGTGCAGTCGTGCTCGACTTCCCGCCGATGGGTTCTCGTGACGAGAACAACAATCCGATCGGCTTCGATGTCGACTATTGCAACGACCTCGCCAAGGCACTCGGCGTAACGGCAGAGATCGTGGAAACCCCGTTCCCGGAGCGCATTCCCGCCCTCATGTCGGGTCGTGTTGACGTTGGCGTCGCCTCGACCTCGGACACGCTGGAGCGCGCCAAGACCGTTGGCATGACGATGCCGTACTTTGCCTTCGAAATGGCCGTCACCTCCAACGACAAATCCGGCATCAAGTCCTTCGAAGACATGAAGGGCAAGGTCGTCGGTGCCACGGCAGGCACGTTCGAAGCAATCGCGCTGGAAAACCAGGTCAAAGCCTGGGGCGCCGGTGAGTTCCGCCCGTACCAGACCCAGGCTGACGTGTTCCTCGCGCTGAGCCAGGGGCAGATCGACGCCACCGTGTCGACCTCGACCGTCGCCCAGGCCAATGTGAAGACCGGCAAGTTCCCCGGCATCTCCGTAGTCGGCAAGGCGCCGTTCGACACCGATTATGTGGCGCTCTTCACCAACCGCGAAGAATACGGCCTCATCAACTACCTCAACCTGTTCATCAATCAGCAGGTTCGCACCGGCCGCTACAACGAACTCTACGACAAGTGGGTTGGCGGCGAAGTGCCGGAACTGACGGTGAACGGCGTCTATCGCTGATCTAGCCGCTTCTCTGGCGGCGCGAGGCGTACTGCATTCAAAGGCTACAGCGTCCTTTGCGCGTCTCATAAGACGCGCGGCGCTTTAGCCTCGCGCCGCTATTCGTTTCCGAAAAGGCGAGACGAAAATGTTCAGTTATACCTTCCATTGGAACCAGGCGCTGAAGGCCCTGCCGCAGATGCTCGACGGAGCGCTGATCACCTTGCAGGTGGCGCTTATGTCGATGGTCATCGGCCTCGCACTTGCGCTCGCGCTGACGGCCTGCCGCCTGTCCGGGAACCGCGTCCTCGGTGGCATTGCCGCCACCTGGGTCGAGATTGCCCGCAACACCCCGGCGCTGTTCCAGATCTACATGGCCCATTTCGGCCTCGGCAATTTCGGCATTCATCTGAGCCCCTATACGGCGCTGCTCGTCGGGATCGCCTTCAACAATGCCGGCTACCTTGCCGAGAATTTCCGCGGTGCGCTCAAGGCCATTCCGGACACCCAGACGCGCGCCGGTCGGTCGCTCGGGATGGGTCCGGTGCAGGCCTTCCGCTATATCGTTCTGCCGCAGATGCTGCGCGTTGCATTCCTGCCTGCTACCAACCAGATGGTCTGGGCGATCCTGATGACCTCGCTCGGCGTCACCGTCGGCATGAATTCCGATCTCGCCGGCGTCACCCAGGAATTAAACGCGCGGTCGTTCCGCACCTTCGAATTCTTCGCCCTTGCCGCCGTGATCTACTACGTCATCGCGAAGGGCGTGACGCTGGCGGCGCGTGCGCTCGCCTCGCGCATGTTCCGCTACTGAGAGAGGTGAGAGATGTTCAATACCGCCCTCACCATAAGTGACCTCGGCTTTCTCGCACAGGGTGCGTTGATGACGCTCGCGGTCACCGCCGTCTCGGTCGCGGCCGGAACCGTACTCGGGGTCATCTTCGGCGTCGTCCGCAACCAGATCGGCCCCTATTGGTCGGCGCCGCTCACCTTCGTGCTCGACGTGTTCCGTTCGGTACCACTGCTGATCCAACTGGTCCTCGGCAACGCCTTCCAGTCGATCGCCAAGCTCGGCTGGCCTCCGTTCACGACGTCCTGCGTGGTGCTGTCGCTTTATACCGCCGCCTACTGCACCGAGATCGTGCGCGGCGGCATCGCTTCGGTGCCGCCGACGACACGGCGCGCCGCCCGCTCGCTCGGCATGACCTGGTGGCAGGACATGCGCTACATCGTGGCCCCGCTCGCCACGCGCGTTTCGCTGCCGTCCTGGATCGGACTGACGCTCGGCGTCATGAAAGACTCCGCGCTCGTGCTCTGGCTTGGCCTGATCGAACTGCTGCGTGCCTCGCAGGTGCTCGTCACCCGGCTGCAGGAACCGCTGCTCATCCTCATGATCTGCGGTGCGATCTACTTTCTCATTAGCTTCCCAATCGCCCGGCTCGGCGGTTATCTTGAAAAACGGTGGTCCAATGATTGAGATCCAAAACGTCCGCAAATCCTTCGGCTCGCTGGAGGTTCTCAAAGGGATCGACCTCACCGTCGAGAAGGGTGAGGTCGTGACCGTCATCGGTGGCTCCGGCTCCGGCAAGTCGACGCTGCTCACCTGCATCAACGGCCTCGAGCCGATCGATGCGGGCCGCATCGTGGTCGACGGTACCGAGGTCCACGCCAAGACGACCGACCTCAACAAGCTGCGCCGCAAGGTCGGCATCGTCTTTCAGCAGTGGAACGCCTTCCCGCACCTGACTGTGCTCGAAAACGTCATGCTGGCGCCGCGCAAGGTGCTCGGTCTTCCCAAGGAGAAGGCCGAGGAGATTGCCGTCAAGCAGCTCACCCACGTCGGCCTCGGCGAGAAGCTCTCGGTCTATCCGACCCGCATGTCGGGCGGCCAGCAGCAGCGCATGGCAATCGCCCGTGCGCTCGCCATGTCGCCGGAATACATGCTGTTCGACGAAGTGACCTCGGCGCTCGATCCCCAGCTTGTCGGCGAAGTGCTGGACACGCTGCGCATGCTCGCCTCCGAGGGCATGACGATGATCTGCGTCACGCACGAGATGAAGTTCGCCCGCGAGGTTTCCGACCGGGTAGCCTTCTTCCACAAGGGCGTGATGGCAGAGATTGCGCCGCCGGACGCGCTCTTCGGTGCGCCGAAGGATCCCGAACTGCAGAAGTTCCTGGCAGCGACGCATTGAGGCGATCATGAAGGATGCAGCCCAGCCTGACGTGATTGTAATCGGCGCCGGCGTTGTCGGCCTTTCCGCCGCAATCGCGGCCCAGGCGCGGGGCCTATCGGTCACCGTGGTCGATCAGGACGGACCCGCCGCCGGAGCCTCGGCGGGCAACGCCGGAGCTTTTGCCTTCACCGACATCCTGCCGCTCGCCTCGCCAGGTATCCTCAAGAAGGCACCGAGATGGTTGCTCGACCCGCTCGGGCCGCTGACCGTTCCGCCCGCCTACGCCGCTCAGATCGCACCGTGGATGTTCCGCTTCTGGCGCGCCTGCTCGCCGAAGCGGGTGGCGCATTCGACGGCGGCACAAACGGCGATGATGGACTTGTCGAAGGCGGAGCTGGAGCCCTTCCTTGCGGCGACCGGAACCTTGCCGATGCTGCGCAAGGAAGGCAATCTTCAGGTCTATGAAAGCGAGGCCGAACTGAAGGCTTCGCTGCCCGGCTGGAAGGCGCGGGCGGAGCACGGCATCGAATTCCGTCACCTCGACGCCTCGGCCATGCGCGAGATCCAGCCCGGCCTTGCGCCGCGCTTCACACATGGGACCTTCACGCCCGGCTGGTATTCGATCGCCGATCCGAAGCTCTATACGCTGGCGCTTGCGGACCATTTTAGCGCCCGGGGCGGCGCGATCGAACGCGCCGAGATCGCCGCACTGAAACCGTTCGAGGGCGGGGTCGAACTGACGGCGACGGACGGCAAGACGCGGCGCGCGCGCCACGTGGTGCTTTCGGCAGGTGCCTTCTCGCACCGTATCGCCCGCACTCTTGGTGAGCGCATTCCGCTCGAGACCGAGCGTGGCTACAACACGACGCTTCCCTCGAACGCCTTCGACCTGCGCACCCAGGTCACCTTCGGCGGCCACGGCTTCGTCGTCACGCGGCTTTCGACCGGCATCCGGGTCGGCGGCGCCGTGGAACTCGGTGGCTTGAAGCTGCCGCCGAACTTCCGTCGCGCGGATGCCATGCTGAAGAAGGCGCAGACCTTCCTGCCGGGGCTGAAAAGCGAAGGCGGCGTGCAGTGGATGGGCTTCCGCCCGTCACTGCCTGACAGCCTGCCGGCGGTCGGCCGCGCCCGCGCCACGCCGCAGGTGATCTACGCCTTCGGCCACGGTCACCTCGGCCTGACGCAATCGGCGGGGACCGCCCGGCTCGTCGCCGATCTCCTGACCGGCCAGAGGCCGGCCATCGACATGGAACCCTTCTCGCCTCAAAGATTCTGACAGGGCACCGACCATGGCCACCTACACCTTCTCCTGCATCGACGGCCACACCTGCGGCAATCCGGTCCGCCTCGTTTCCGGCGGCGGGCCACGGCTGGAGGGGGCCAACATGCTGGAGAAGCGCGCCCACTTCCTCAGGGAGTTCGACTGGATCCGCACCGGCCTGATGTTCGAGCCGCGCGGGCACGACATGATGTCCGGCTCGATCCTCTATCCGCCGACGCGGCCGGACTGCGACGTCGCGGTGCTCTTCATCGAGACCTCCGGCTGCCTGCCGATGTGCGGTCACGGCACGATCGGCACGGTCACCATGGCGATCGAGAACGGGCTGATCACCCCGCGCGAACCCGGCCAGCTGTCGATCGACGCGCCGGCCGGCAAGGTGGACATCACCTATCGTCAGGAGGGGCGCTTCGTCGAGGAGGTGCGCCTGACCAACGTGCCCGGGTTCCTCCATGCCGAGGGATTGACCGCCGAAGTCGAGGGCCTGGGGGAAATCGTGGTCGACGTTGCCTATGGCGGCAATTTTTACGCCATCGTCGAGCCGCAGAAGAACTTCCGCGACATGGCCGACCATACGGCCGGCGAACTCGTCGGCTGGAGCCCGAAGCTGCGCGCGGCATTGAACGCCAAATATGAATTCGTTCACCCTGAGCATTCGGAGATCCGGGGCCTCAGCCACATTCAGTGGACGGGCAAGCCGACGCAGGCGGAGGCGCACGCGCGCAACGCCGTGTTCTACGGCGAAAAGGCCATCGACCGTTCGCCGTGTGGTACCGGCACCTCGGCGCGCATGGCGCAACTTGCCGCCAAAGGCAAGCTCAAGGTCGGTGACGAGTTCGTGCATGAATCGATCATCGGCTCACTGTTCAAAGGTCGCGTCGAGGCTGCGACCAAGGTCGCGGACCGCGATGCCATCATTCCTTCCATCGCCGGATGGGCGCGGATGACCGGCATCAACACGATCTTCATCGATGACCGCGACCCCTTTGCCCATGGATTTGTCGTAAAATGACCCAATCGATCTCCGCTCGCAGCATTCTGGGCGGCACAGCCCGTGGCCCTATCGTCGCCACCGAGGAGGCGCTGAGCTTCTGGGGCGGAGTCGACCCGGCAACCGGCCGGGTCATCGATGTGCACCATCCACTACACGGCAGCTGTCTGACCGGCGGCATCCTGATGATGCCGTCGAGCCGCGGCTCCTGCACCGGCTCGGGCGTACTGCTCGACCTCGCACTGACGGGGCGCGCGCCGGCCGCGCTCGTATTCTGCGAGGCAGAGGACGTCCTGACCCTCGGCGCGCTGATCGCCGCCGAAATGTTCGGCAGGCCGCTGCCGGTATTGCGGGTCTCGCGCAAGGCCTTTGAAGCGCTTTCGCAAGCAAAGACAGCGCAGATCAGCGACGCGGCGATCGAGACCGATGCTCTGACAATCACGGTCGAACCACCGGCCACGGCCGCGCTCGATCTTTCCGAGACCGATCGCGCCATGCTGGATGGTAACGACGGCGTCGCGGTCCAGCAGGCCATGCGCATCATCTGCGCCATGGCGGCGCAGCAGGGGGCAGAAAAGCTCGTGGACGTGGTGCAGGGCCATATCGACGGCTGCATCTATGCGAGCCCGGCGAACCTGACCTTCGCCGAGAAGATGGCGGAGATGGGGGCCGAGGTCCGCGTGCCGACGACCATGAACGCCATTTCGGTCGACCGCGCCAATTGGCGGGCGCAAGGCGTGCCGGCCGCCTTCGGCGACCCGGCGGCGCGACTGGCCGATGCCTATGTCCGCATGGGCTGCCGTCCGACCTTCACCTGCTCGCCCTATCTGCTCGACAGTGCGCCGCGCGCTGGCGAATCCATCGCCTGGGCGGAATCCAATGCCGTGATCTTCGCCAACAGCGTGCTGGGCGCACGGACGGCGAAGCATCCCGATTTTCTCGACCTTTGCATCGCGCTGACCGGACGCGCGCCGCGCTCCGGCGTCTATCTGGACGAACACAGGAAGGCCCGACGCGTAATCGACGTCGACCTGCCCGAAGGCGTAGACGACGCTTTCTGGCCGCTGATCGGTTACCTCGCCGGTCGCGCCGCGCCGGACCGCATACCACTCCTGCGCGGGCTCGCCCCGGCGCAGCCGACGCGCGACGACCTCAAGGCGCTCTGCGCCGCTTTCGGCACCACCTCCGCCGCGCCGATGCTGCATGTGGAGGGCGTTACGCCCGAGGCGGATGGCGCGGCGGCCGAAGACGCCGACTACGCGACCATCAACCGTGCCGACATGGCCGCCGCCTGGTCGAGCCTGAACGACGGACCGGACGCGGTGGAACTCGTTGCCATCGGCAGCCCGCATGCCTCGCTCGGCGAATGCCTCGCGCTAGCCGATGCGCTCGGTGGGCGCAAGCGGCATCCGGAGGTCGTAGTGATCGTCACGGCCGCGCACCAGGTGATCGCCGATGCGCGGAGCGAGGGTACGCTCGCCCGGCTCGAGATGAGCGGCGTGCAGGTCCTTCCGGATCTCTGCTGGTGCTCGATTTCCGAGCCGGTCTTCCCGACCAAGACCCGCGCGCTGATCACCAATTCGGGCAAATACGCCCATTATGGTCCCGGTCTCTCCGGCCGCACGGTGCGCTTCGGCAGTCTTGCCGACTGCATCACCGCGGCGCTGACCGGGCGCGTCCCGGCGCGGCTGCCGGACTGGCTATCCTGAAACCTGAAAGGAATTCGCGATGCGCAGCACGAAAACCATTCATGTCATCTCCGCCCACGCCGAAGGCGAGGTGGGCGATGTGATCGTCGGCGGCGTTGCGCCTCCGCCGGGCGAGACGATCTGGGAACAGAGCCGCTGGATCGCCCGAGACCAGACCTTACGCAACTTCGTCCTCAACGAACCGCGCGGCGGTGTCTTCCGCCACGTCAACCTGCTGGTGCCGCCAAAGCACCCGGAGGCCGATGCCGCCTTCATCATCATGGAACCGGAAGACACGCCGCCCATGTCCGGTTCGAACTCGATCTGCGTCTCCACGGTGCTCCTCGACAGCGGCATCCTCCCGATGCAGGAGCCGGTGACGGAGATCACGCTCGAAGCACCGGGCGGTCTCGTGCGCGTCCGTGCCGAATGCCGCAACGGCAAGGCCGAACGCATCTTCGTGCAGAACCTGCCGAGCTTTGCCGAGCGGCTGGACGCAAAGCTTGAGGTCGAGGGACTCGGCACGCTGACGGTCGACACCGCCTATGGCGGCGACAGCTTCGTTATCGTCGATGCTGCCGCGATGGGCTTCGGCCTCAAGCCGGAGGAGGCCCATGACATCGCCCGCCTCGGCGTGAAGATCACCAACGCCGCCAACGCCCAGTTCGGCTTCCACCACCCCGAAAATCCCGACTGGCGGCATTTTTCCTTCTGCCTCTTTGCGGGTCCCGTGGAGCGCACGGCGGAGGGCCTGCGCGCCGGAGCGGCCGTCGCCATCCAGCCGGGCAAGGTCGACCGCTCGCCCACCGGTACGGCGCTTTCGGCACGCATGGCCGTGTTGCACGCCCGCGGCGAGATGGGCCCGGAGGACAGGCTGACGGCGGTATCGCTGATAGGCTCGACCTTCGCAGGCCGCATCGTCGGCACGAGCGAGGTCGGCGGTCGGCCGGCGATCCTGCCGGAAATATCGGGCCGCGGCTGGATTACAGGCGTTCATCAGCACATGCTCGACCCTTCCGATCCCTGGCCCGAGGGGTACCGGCTGACCGACACCTGGGGCGCCCGCTGAGCCGATTCGATCGCGGCAAGGAAGACGGGACACGGGACGCTGCCGGGCAGTCGTAGTTTCGGTTGCGATCTCGACGCGCGGCAGCGTGTGGCGGTTGCGTTCGGGATGACCTGCGACCGTCGCTTCGCTATATTGAGGTCGAAGAGGAATTCCTGAAGCGCACCAGATTGCTGCCGACTGGGTTTTCGAGCGCAAGATCGTGTTGCAGCAGGTTGCGGTCACGGACCGGGTCGTAAAAGTCTGATCGCGCCGAAGGTGCCAGATCGGTTGGCTCCGGCCAATGCGGATTTGCCCATAACTCACGTATCGGCCTGTGCCGCCGTCAGATGGCGGCACTGCCGATGCCAAGAGACGGAGATACAGAATGGCGGATCACGACCATCACCACGAACACCACGATGGAGAGGACCGGTGGAAGCACGACGGCGTTCGCGTCATCAAGGGCGACCAACTTGATGACAACACGCCACAGACGCCCGGCATGTACCGGCAGGCCGCCATCAACCACGCTCGTGTCGGCGCACAGAAGATCTGGGCGGGCACCGTGGCGATCGAACCAAATGCCAAAACCGGCGTGCATCATCACGGTCCGCTTGAAAGCGTGATCTTCGTCGTTCGCGGCAAGGCGCGCATGCGGTGGGGCGACCGGCTCGAATACGTGGCGGAGGCCGGTCCCGGCGACTTCATCTACGTGCCGCCCTATGTCCCGCACCAGGAAATCAATGCTGATCCCGACAACGTGCTCGAATGTGTGCTGGTGCGATCCGACAACGAGGCCGTGGTGGTCAACATCACCGATGTCGATCCGGTGGAAAAGCCGGAGGAAGTCTATTGGGTCGATCCGATCCACAAACATCCGGGTTGATGGTTTCCGAACGGACCTGAAGGATGCTGGTTTTCCGAGCCGCTGGACCGTGGTCTGAGCCGCATGCGATGCAAGAGCGTCATGTCATTGCAGCGCCTCGACGAAGCGGACGATGTCGCCGACCATGCGGGCGTCCCAGAGGTCGTTATGCCCGGAGCCGTCGTAGATCAGCATCTGCTTGGGCTCGGATGCAATGGCATATAGGGCCTCGCCGGAAGACAGCGGGATGATCGCGTCGCTCCGGCCGTGGATAAACAGCTTCGGTTGCCTCACCTCTGCAATTCTCAAATCCGAACGGAAAGGATCCTTGAGAAGAAGGCTGACCGGAAAAAATGGGTAATGCGCCTGTGCGAGTGACAGCACCGACAGGTAGGCTGAAACGAGAATGGCGGCGGAAGCAGGTCTTTTCCGGGCCGTATTTACAGCGACGCCGCTTCCGAGCGACTGACCGAGCACAACGATCTCGCTTCCAGACTTTCCCGCGAGCCAGTCGAACGCGGCAAGGCCGTCGATGAGCAACCCGGCCTCGCTTGGCATGCCGGTTGATCCGGGATAGCCGCGATAGGAGATTGCGAGCAGGCCGATGCCCCGCGAGGCCAGCGCCTCGGCGAGGAAGTCGTAGTTGTCGATACGATCAGCATTGCCGAGAAAGAACAGCACGGACGCCTTGCCGGGTTCACCCCGGCTGTAGCGCCCGTGAAGCGTCTCGCCGTCAGGCGTCCTGATAGAAACGCTCTCCCCCCAACTCGCGGGCTCCAGAGTGGGTGTGCGGCTTGCGCCGGGATAGAGAATGGTGCGCTGCGACATATATGTCAGGCCGACCACCGACATATAGGCGAAAGCCGCCATCAGGGATAACATCAGCAGGAGTTTTGTGGCAGTCACGACAATATCCACCCGCGGCTCCATCAAACATATATGGCACCGGCAAGCTGTCTACCATGTGCCGCGGGAAGATGCCGACTGGCATGAGGCGCGGTCTCCCGCTTTCGTTTGATGGACAAGTCGGCGCCGTGGCAACGGTGAGCGCGCCATGCAAGTTCACGTCGAGACCTATATCGAGGAAGGCGGCGCCGAAAAGCTTCGCCGATTCTATCTCAACGGCCGGCCGATCGAAGTGACCGAAAACCTCGATCAGTGGCATGGTGCCGACTACCGATACTTCAAGGTCAGGGGCCGCGACGGCCATGTTTACCTTTTCCATCGGGACGATTTTTCAATGGAGTGGGCGCTGACCATGTACCAGCGCTCCGATCTACAGGGAGACGGCGACCCGTGATTGCCCCTGGGCGGAATCCGCAAAGCCGCCGACAAACTTAAGCTCCGACCGGCGCCGCTAATCTTCACCGAATGGCAGGCTAGAGCATCCCGCTTTCAAGTGGCACCACTGAAGGCGGATAAGATGCTCTAGAATCAAAGTGCTAGAGCGTCCTTTGTGCGTTCATTTGAACGCACGGTGCTCTAGTTATGTCATTCTACGAACGGTCCAGAGCGACCGGCCCGCATGGGCGATTCCAGCCACGAGTCGAAGGCGTGGATTGTCCTTGAGTCGCTCAGCCTCGACCGCGTCGAGAAGCAGGACCTCATCATCGGTTTCGTTTGCATTCGGGGTAATCCAGCAGCGCTTATCCTCGCAGCAAAGCCCGGCTTCCGGATTTTCCTGGAGGTACTCGATCGCATATTCAGCGTCCACTTTTCTCGGCCCAGGGTCGATGTTCATTGCTTCTCCTCCGTCCGATCGCTTGGGAACTATGCTTGATTATGCGCCTGTTTCCTGGCTTTGAGCACGCTGGAAGTAACGGTCGTCCACCTAACGCGCCGGTTCGGAATGTCCTTTTGGATGACGCGCCGCCGGTCCGTGCCGATCACTAAATAATCTGACAGCGGCGGGCGCGGCCTTGCGTCAGAGTCCTCTCACGAAACCATGAGAGGAGATAATCAAATGCTGGACAGCATTTCGACTTACGAGAACCAAGCCCACGTCGTGTCGAAACTGATCCCGCCGCAGCCGAAGGTTCCCGCCTTTGTGGCGCTCGAAGGGCGGGGCCCAGCCTTTCGGCTGCTCGCTCGGCTTGCCCGATGGATGGATACGCGGCGCGGACGTTTGGACCTGCTTCAGCTTTCCGACTATCAGTTGAAGGATATTGGCCTCTCCCGCGGGGCCGCCTATAACGATTTCTACAAACGCGACTAGAGGCGGGCGGAAGACGGCGCATAGCTTTCCTTATTCCCGCTCGAGCAGGACCGCCATGTCCCAGTTTTCGTGCCAGACGATTCTCGCGACGTCGACCGTCACGCTTCGAGACGTGGTCTGCGACGGATCATGCCGCGGCAGGAGTGCGGAGGAATGCGCGCATTCGACGAGCCTGGTCTATCCATATCGCGGCGTTTTCATGCGGCATGTCGGCAGGAGCGATACCGTAGCCGAATCGAACCAGGTGCTTTTCTTCAATCACGGCGAAGAATACCGCATCAGCCATCCGATCGCGGGCGGCGACGCCTGTCTCGATGTGAAAGTCAGCGAAGAAGTCCTTGCGGAGCTCGCGCCGCCGCCGCAACTGCGTTCCGGCGCAAATGTTTCGTTCAGGCGGCAGCGCCGGAGGATCGATGCGCGCGCTCAGGCGCTGGTCGCACTGTTACGCCATAGTCTTGGCCGCGGCATTGCCGAGACGCTGGAAGCCGAGACCCTTACGCTGACGCTTATCAGGCGCTCTCTCGGCGAGCCGACTTCGCATGGAGCGGCCGGCACCTATGGCGGTAGAAAATTGGTCGATCGGGCGAAGCTGGTGCTCTCGGCCGATCTTGGCCGGCGCTGGACGCTGGGCGAGGTGGCGAAAGAGGTCGGCGTCTCGCCGGTCTATCTGACCCAGCTCTTCCAGCAGGTCGAGGCCATGCCACTCTACCGCTATCAGTTGCGTCTACGATTGGCGCGGGCCTTGGACCTGCTCGGTTCGTATCATGATCTGACTGCGCTCGGTCTGGAGCTCGGCTTTTCCAGCCACAGCCATTTCAGCTCCGCCTTCAAGCAGGCCTATGGTCGCACGCCGGCCGAATTTCAACGCACGCTTCGCCTTCGTTAAAGCGCGTCGCGCTCAAGCGCATCAGGTCGCTAAAAAATCTGACAGCGCGATGGAAGCAGGCATGGTCTTCTTGCCGGCGTCGAAGCAACGACGAAAGAGGAGAGCGAACACATGACCCCGAAAACCTGTGCAGCCTGCGATTGCGAGCTTGATCAGCAGAGCATCAAGGTCAAGCTGGGCGGCAAGACCGTCGAAGTCTGCTGCGAGGAATGCGCCACGGCAATTGGCGAAGCCGAAGCGGCGAAGGCCTCAGCCAAAGCCGAGAGGTAATCACCGAAATTGCCTCCAGCGCCGCGCGTCCTATCAAACGTGCAGGGACGCTGCAGCCCCTTTGAATTGCTGCCGCCAAAAAAGCGAGCCTGCTCGGCATTGAGCAGGCTCGCTTGTCGTTATTGCGTCGACGTCCGTCCGACGCCGTAAAACGCAGGGCCTCAGGTGCGGGGCTTGAGGTTCTCCGGGTCGTAGAGCGGCTTGTAGCCGACGCCCCCGACTTCGACGGGATAGGTCTCGCCGAAATATTCTACCTTGAGCTTGCGACCCACCTGGCAATGGGACCAGGGAAGATACGCCAGCGCGATGTTCTTGCCGATCGTCGGACCGTAGGCGATCGAGCTCGTGAACGAGCGGCGGCCGAGTTCGTCGACGAGCGTCTCGCCGGTCTCCGGATCCATGACCGGCAGGATGCCGACCGGATAGCGGGCGACGCCTTTGGAATCGACATTGTCCGTCATAACCAGCGTGCAGAGCATCGCCGGCTGATGCGCGCGGGCGCGATGTTCGAGATGTTTGGCCTTGCCGCGGAAATCGGCCTCCTTGACCTTCGGGCGGGCGAGATCGGCTTCGAGCAGGTTGTATTCGGTGAGGAGATCGGCGTTCTGCAGCCGCAGGCTCTTCTCCATGCGGCGGCTGTTGGCATAGGTCTCGACGCCGAATGCCATTACGCCGGTTGCCCGGAGTGCATCCCAGACGACGAGCGCATCGCCATAGGCCATGTGCAGTTCCCAGCCCTGTTCGCCGACATAGGAGATGCGGAATGCGGTCACGTCCTTGCCGGCGACCCGGATCGGCTTGATCGCGGCGAAGGGGAAGTTCTCGGGCGTCAGGCCCTCGGGGTTCTCGACGACCTTCTGCAGGGTCGTGCGTGCGTTCGGTCCCCAAAGGCCGATCGTCACGTATTTCTCGGTGACGTCGGTGACCGTCACGTTGAAGCCCTTCTCCTCGGCAACCCGGCGCGCGTAATGGAAGTCGCGCGGGCCGGCGTCGGCACCGTCGATCACGCGGCAGCGGTCCGCCATACGGATGACGGTCAAGTCGGCGCGCACCATGCCCTCGTCATCGAGGAAGTGGGTGTAGATGCCCTTGCCGATATTGGCGTCGCCGCCGATCTTGGCCGCGCAAAGCCATTCCATCAGTTCGACATGATCCGGGCCCTCGACGTCGAACATGTAGAAATGCGAGAGGTTGACGATGCCGCAGTCCTCGCTCATGGCGAGATGCTCGGCATTCGACACGCGCCAGAAATGGCGGTTGTCCCACTCGTTTTCACGCACCGGGACGCGGTCGCCGTATTTCTCGAGCAGGTGCTCGTTGGCGGCGTAGCCGTGGGCGCGCTCCCAGCCGCCGAGCTCCATGAAGTAACCGCCGAGCTCCTTCTCGCGCTCCCAGAAGGGCGAGCGGCGCACGTCGCGGCCGGTGTCATAGGGCTCGCGCGGATGGACGGCCGGATTGTAGATTTTTCGCGCGGCCTCGCCGCAGCGGCCCTCGATGAACTTCTCCTGGAGCATGTGCGGGTAGAAGCGCGAGTAATCGATCTTGTTGTGGTCGATCGAGGTGCGACCGTCGGTCATCCAGTCGGCGACGAGCTTGCCGAAGCCGGGACCGTCCTTCACCCAGATGGCGACGCAGTACCACAGGCCCCTGACCTTCTGGCTTTCGCCGACGGAAGGCCCGCCATCGGTCGTCACCTGCAGCAGGCCGTTGAAGGAGTGGCTTTCATTATAGCCGAGCTCGCCGAGGATCGGCGTCAGTTCCATCGCCCGCTCCAGGGGCTCCAGGATCTGTTCCATTTCCAGGTCGCGCTGCGAGGGCGAAAGACGGGCTTCGTGCTTTTCGAGAAGCTCGCGCGGATGGCAGAGCCGCGGGTTCGTCTCTTCGTAATAGCCCCATTCGATCTGGCCGCCCTCGGCGGTCTTGGGATCGCCGGTGTCGCGCATATAGGCTGAGTTGCCCTGGTCGCGCAGAAGCGGCCAGCCGATCTCCTTGCCGGTTCCTTCGAATTCGTTGTAGGGGCCGAAGAAGGTGAGCGGATGGTCGACCGGCATGACAGGCAGGTCTTCGCCCACCATTTCCGCGATCAGCCGGCCCCACAGCCCGGCGCAGACGATGACGTAATCGGCCTCGATCGTGCCGCGGTGCGTGACCACGCCCTTGATGCGGCCGTCCTTGACGATGAGGGACTGGGCCGGCGTGTTGGCAAAGGCCTGGAGCTTGCCAGCGGTGACGGCCTGGTCGACCAGCTTGCCGGCAACGGTCTGCGAGCGCGGGATGACGAGGCCGGCGTCCGGATCCCAGAGCCCGCCCTGCACCATGCCTTCCTCGATCAGCGGAAACTTCTCCTTGATCTCGGCCGGTTCGATGAGGCGCGCGCGTGTGCCGAATGCCTTGCCGGAGGCGACCTTGCGCTTGATCTCATCCATGCGGCCGTCGTCGCCGACGCGGGCAACTTCAAGGCCGCCGACGCGGGCGTAATGACCCATCTTCTCATAGAAATCGATGGAGTAGAGCGTCGTCCAGCAGGACAGGAAGTCGTGGCTGGTCGCGTAGCAGAAGTCGGAGGCATGCGCGGTCGAGCCGATGTCGGTCGGGATGCCGGATTTGTCGATGCCGACGATATCGTCCCATCCACGCTCGATCAGGTGATGCGCGATCGACGCGCCAACGATACCCCCGAGTCCAATGATTACGACCTTCGCCTTTTGCGGAAACTCTGCCATGAGTGCGACCCTAGTTGGTGTTTGGCCGGATATTAGAGCGTGCTGCGACGCCGTTTGAGCCTGTCTACGACATAATCATCGTGCTGCACGACTAGAGTGATGCGGGCCACGAATCGGCGCAGCATGAAGATCGGCGTGAGCATGCCACTGATGTCGCGAGGAAAACACCGGCGAGAGCGGGGGAAGGCTGCATCGCTACGGGAAATCCGGCAAGGTTCGCCTGCGCCATCAAACGCGACATCTCTAACCTGCTTTTGGGGCGACAGTACTACAGTGCGGCGCATCTAGTTAAACGTTCCCTTGATATCGGCAAAACCCTTGCTGTTGAGCACTGCGTCAGGAAATGGCAGATCCTAAAGCGGCGTCGTGATCCCCGTGGCTTCGGCTTGTGGCCAGGCCAGCATCGGGCCAGACAAGATCGTATGATTCGTGGCCGGCGCGAAGCGCTTCAGTTCGCAAATTGCATGGGCTCATCCTAAATTAGTATCTCTTTAGGTTGCGCTTGATATCCTTGGCAACCGTGGCAGAGTGCCGGCAGGGCTGAGGGGGATTGAAGATGTCGGATGTCTACGCTGCGTCCCGCCGGGCGCCGATCGAGATCGAGGGCAAGCTTGCGTTCGTTGCCCTCGTCTACACCACGGCTGCGATGATCTTCTCCTGGGAAGCGTACCTTCCGCTTCTGAAGCAGTACGCGGTGACGCATTTCATCGCGCTGCCAGGACTGCTTTTTTTCGTGCTGATCACGGGATCGATGATCGTTGCCCCAGGCGCTCCAATCCAGTTCCTGAAACAGTCCCTGCGTGAACGATGGCGAGGGGCGGTCGTGACGACCGTCATCTTCTGCTTCTCGGTCACCGCGTTCTCAACCTTCAAGCACCACATCCCCGCTGCGGTGCCTTTCTTCGCCGACAGGCCGCTTGCCGATCTCGACGACTTGCTGTTCGGCAACCAACCGTGGCGCCTGCTGCATCAGATCAGCAGCCCCGCGATCGGTCCACCGCTCTATTTCCTGTACGGCAACGTCTGGTTTGCGCAGCTCTTCGGCACCTTCCTGCTGGCGCTCTTCCTCACTGATGCCGATTTGCGGCGGCGGTATCTTGTGGCGTTCACGATCTCAGCCATCCTGCTCGGAACCGTTCTGCGTGTGGCAGGAGCGTCGGCTGGCCCGATCTTCTACGACAGGATGTTCGGAGGCGACCGTTTCGCCGATCTCATCATCGCGCTGTCATCCGAAATCGCGGGTCGAAAAATGCTCGATGCCGCCAACTACCTTCACTCGGCATACCTGAGCGATGACGCCGTGTTCGGTTCCGGCATCTCGGCGATGCCGAGCATGCACGTCGCGATGGCCGTGCTGAATGCCCTGTTTCTCTCGTCTCTCAATAGATGGGCTGGCGCGCTTGGATGGGCGTACGCCGCCTGCATCATGTTCGGATCTGTCTATTTCGGCTGGCACTATGCGGTCGATGGCTTTGTGTCCGCTGTTGCAATGTTCGCGATTTGGCACGTTGCAGGTCGCGTCGCCAACACCGCCGCTACAGGAAGCTAGTTAAGGGACGCGGGCGGGCGCGGAGCGCTCTCATGCGGCGGGGCGAAGCGCTATCGCGGCGAGCGCTGCGAAGACCATGATCACGCCGTAGGGGATCTTGCGTGTTGCGCGGATTTCCTCAATGCGCATGAAAAAGGACAGGTGCGCCAGTTGCAGCGGCATCGGCAATCTCAGCACCAGCACTGTGAAAACGCCGACGATCAAAAGGTAGACGGCGAAGGGCAGCATGGCGTGCCAGCCGATGAAGAGCCCGATCGGCAGGAAGAGCTTGGCGTCGCCGGCGCCGAAGAGGCGGAAGAGCCAGAGAGCAAAACCCAGTGCAAAGAGCAGGAGGCCGGCTCCGACATCGCCGCCGATCCCGTTGAAGGAAAAGAGCGCGGCGCCGATATCGTCGGTCGTCAGTAGCGCCACTGCGGCATTGACGGCATAAAGGCCGACCAGAGCGAGAACGGCGGCATTCGGGATCTTCCAACTGCGGAAGTCGCTCCAGGCGGCATGGAGGAAAAGTAATACTGATAGAACAGTAAAAATGTTGACTGTTTGTATCATGTTTCGCTTTTCTCCTTCGTTTTTTGCGTGATGTCACCAATAAAAGCGATTGACTCGCAGTTTTGCTAAGTCTTTCGGATTAGAAAAATATCAAGAAATATTTCCGTGTGTCGCATTGCGGCAGACGAGCTGCGAAATATTCAATCATGAGTCCGGTCTCGATTTTAACCATAAAATATAGATGTCGGAACAGGCTACATTTCAGTAGTTGACGATATAATAATTAAGGGATTATTAATCATGATAGTCGGAGAGGTGGTCTCGATGACCGGCGGGCCGGGGGAAATGCGGTACGCCAAATATTTTGGAGGTAATTTCTCGATGAAAGCTTTGGTGTCTACAGTATCCGCTTTCGCGCGGGAAGAAGATGGCATTGCGCTGTCAGAATATTTGATCCTTCTTGGCCTGCTCGTTGGCGGCGTGCTTGTGGCAGTTCAGACGACCAGCGGTAAACTTGCCACCGCTTGGAATGACTGGGGCGCTTTCTTCACCTTGCTCGGTAAAGAAGCGCCGACGACGATCTAGTTAATAAGGGAGGAGAGGGGTTTATTAACTCCTCTCCTCTAATTTAGGTTTTGCGGATGGAAATGCTCTGTCCAGTGTAGCGAGTATCGGCGATGCGTTCTTCGACGATTATCAGTCTTGTTATTGCATTTGTTCTTGCGGCCGTCGCGGTCTTCGCCACCCGCACCTATCTCGCCGACCAACAGGCACGGCTCGTAGCGGCCGGTAAAAAAAAATCGGATGAAAAGACACTTGTCGTTGCTGCGAAGCCGATGCGCTTCGGTGACCGGGTGCGGTCTGAAAATCTGAAAGTCATTCCCTGGCCGTCTGAAGAACAGCCGGAAGGTTCGTTCCAGACGATCGAGACGGTCGTCGGAGACGATAGCCAGCCGCGTTATGCCATGGAGGCGATCGATCCCGGCGAACCCGTGCTTGCCTCGAAGATCACCGGCGCCGGTGAACGAGCGACTCTGTCGGCGGCGCTCGACCAGGGCATGAAAGCAGTTTCCATCCGCGTCAACGACGTGCTCGGCGTAGCCGGTTTCGTGCGGCCCTCCGATCGCGTCGACGTGCTTCTGACCCGAGTCGTTCGTCAGCAGAACAACAGTGAGCAGACCTATGTCGATGTGCTGCTTCAGGGGGTAAAGGTGCTGGCGGTGGACCAGACGGCGGACGAGCGCAAGGACGAACCCTCCGTCGTCAAGACCGTCACCTTCGAGGTCACGACCGACGAAGCGCAGCGCCTGACGCTCGGCGCCACGATCGGCACGCTGTCGCTCGCGCTGCGCAATATCGCTTCCTCCAATGTCGAACAGACCCGTCCGATCACCATTGCCGATCTCGGCGGCGGCTTGATTTCGACCGAACTCGCCAACAATACTGACGACGGGCGATTCGAGACGATCGAAAAGCTTGTCCGCAAGGTCGGCGACGAGTTGGGGAGCCGGATCGACTCTGTCGAAGGCAAGATGAAGCAGCCTGTTCGCGAGAAACAGGTGCAAATCGTCGAGCGCAAGGTCGAGCCCGTCTTGCCGGTGGAGCCGAAGTGGGCGACCGTGGGCGTCTGGAACACGACCAAACGTGAGGAGCACCGGGTGGGCCTGATCCAGTGATATCAAATGCGGCCAGCCGCTAGGGGCGGCGGGCCGGACTGCGAGGAGAGGGGCTGAGGCAGGAATGTTGAGGGGAAGCATGAAGGGGGCGGCGAGAGCCAGGTCCCTCGCGGCAGTGGTCGCGGCAATTTCGGCCTTTGGCCTCCTGGGACCCGGATCAGCCGGGCAGGCGGATGCCCAGGAAAAGTTCATCAACCTCGGCGGATCCGTGCAGCAGGTGACGCTGCCGCCGAACGACACGATGACGATCAGAACCGCCAAGCCGTTCGGCGATCTGGTCATCGGCAGCGCCGCTCTCATCGACGTCGTGCCGCTCTCCGACCGGTCGCTCTTCATCCGCGGCAAGCAGATCGGCGCCACCAATATCTCGGTCTATGACGACGACAAGAACCTTCTCGGCGTCATCGATATCCGCGTCGCCAGCGATTTCAGCGAAGCGGCGGCGGCCATTCGTTCCGCGGCGCCCTCGTCACAGGTCCGGGTGTTCAATTCCAACGACCGCATCCGCCTGACCGGCACCGTGCGCGATGCCGTAGAGCTGCAGCGCGTGCTGGAGATCGCCCAGTCCTATTCCGAACAGCCGGTGCTGAACCAGTTGCGCGTCGCCGATTCCCAGCAGGTCATGCTCGAGGTCCGGGTGATCGAGGCCTCGCGCCAGACCGGCCGCGACCTCGGTATCGGCTGGTCCGGGCAGGGCAGGAACGGCATCGGCAAGGCCACGACCAGCCAGGGTATCAGCGTCGATGACGACGGAAACCTTGTCCGCACACTCGAAGACGCCGCGGGCGCGGCGACCGGCATGCAGCCGTTCGGGCAGCTGATCGCCAAGGTGCTGGAGATTGCCGGCGGTCGGATCGACGTCGTCATCAATGCGCTGGAGCAGAAGGGACTGGTGCGCCGGCTGGCGCAACCGAACCTGATCGCCATGAGCGGCGAGACCGCGAGCTTCCACGCCGGCGGTGAGGTGCCGATCCAGACGACGGTGGCCAACGGCGCGACGGTCGCGACCGAAACCGATTATCGGCCCTTCGGCGTCAGGCTCACCTTCACGCCGGTGGTGCTCGACAGCGGGCTCATCAGTCTCAAGATCGAGCCGGAAGTCTCGGAGCTCGATACGTCGATCAACGTCAACGGCAATCCCGGCTTCATCTCCCGCGCGGCAAAGACCACGGTGGCGCTGCGCGACGGCCAGAGCTTCGCGATGGCCGGGTTGCTGCAGGCGGTCAATGCCAAGGACGTTCAACAATTGCCGTGGGTGTCGCAGGTTCCCGTAATCGGCGCGCTGTTCCGCTCGACGAGCTTCCTGAAGCGGGAGTCCGATCTCGTCATCATCGTAACGCCGCACATCGTGCGGCCGTCCGCACCCGGCGAGGACCTCTTCAGCCCGCTCGACCAAACGCGCTCGTCGAACGACTGGGAGCTTTTTGCCCTCGGCATACTGGAGGTCGACAAGGACATGCTGCGCCGCTTTCGCAATGGCGAAGGCGTGAAGGGGCCCTACGGCCACCGTCTCGATCTGGATGTGGGAGGCCAACTTGCCATTGCGAAAAGATAAAAGCGCACTGCTGGTCATGGCCGCCGCGAGCCTCCTTTCCGGCTGCGCCGATTACCTGAACCACAGGGATTCGATCACCTTCGGGCTTGGAAACGCGGTGGAGGCCAACAAGGGCATCCACACGCAGGATCCCTTCCCGAGGGTAGCGTATAACACTCGCATTCCGAGCGACGGCAAGGTGATCAACCGGGTCATCCGCAACTATCAGGGCGCGGGGCAGAACGGTGCCGCGCCGACGCCCACGGCTGTGATCCTGCCGGGGGCCACGATGCCTCCCGGAGCAGGTGGCGGCAACAACGGCGGCAACGGCGGGGGATACTGACGGTGGTCGCAAGACAGAGTGAACGGCGGGGGCGCCGAAAGGGAATGTAACAGAACAGCACGGCGGACGAACCGCCGCGATCCGAGGGGCATGCCAATGTTGCGTAAGGCTATCAAAAGCTTCTGGGACGACCGTCGTGGCTACGTCATCGCCTTGACGCTGATTTCCATGCCGCTGCTCCTCGGCTTCTCCCTGCTCATCATCGATGTCGGGCGCACCGGCAATCTCCACACTGATCTCCAGAACGCCGTCGACGCCATGGCGCTCGCTGGCGCCCGCGAACTCGACGGGCGCGACGATGCGATCGACCGAGCGGACGCCGCGATCGAGACGCTCGCCAACAGCGCCGCCTTCGGCGGTGGCGGCGCGGGCATGTCGCTCGGCTCCTACATAACTGTCGCCTACGATGCGGGTGATGATGCCGCAAGCACGGTCACCGTTACCTATCTAAAGGAAATTCCCGCGAGCGACGACGATCCGATCACTGGAGCCATGGTGGCAACGACAGCGAGCGAGGCGTCCTATGCCCGCGTCGTCGCCAAGGATCAGGCGATGACCACAATCTTCCCGCTTCCCGTGGGGTTCAACCGCGACACGATCAACGTTTCCGCCGAAGCGGTGGCCGTCTACCGGGCAAGCGCCTGCGACGTGACGCCGATCTTCATCTGCAATCCGTACGAGCCTGCGGGCAACACCAGCGAAACCTTATCCGAGGAGGCCGCGGAAGCGCTGCACGACAATTTCGCGGCCGGCAATCTCTACGGGCGGCAGATCGAGCTTCACAGCACTTCCTCGTCCAATCCGGGGCCGGGCAATTTCGGCTTCCTCAGGACGCCCTTGGGCAACGGGGCGTCGGAGCTCGCGGAAGCCCTTGCCACCGGAAACCCGGGCACCTGCTACACGCAGGACAATCTGGACACCGAAACGGGTGCGAAGGCAGGCCCCGTCGAAGACGGCGTCAATACGCGCTTCGGCTTTTACTCATCGTCGTTCAATAAAGTGAATGGCGACCCCCGCTATCGCCCCGCCCAGAACGTGCGATCGGCTCAGGCACAATCGGGCAACGGCAACGGAAGCAAGGCCTGCGACAGCTATTCGCCGGTGATGGTCGGTGACGTTGTCGGCGACCCCAGCAAAGCCCTGCCGCTAGGCTATGGCGCTACGATGACCGCCCTCGGCGGCGGCAAGGTTAGCACCGGTAACAACTGGCAGTACGGCACATACTGGAACGTGGCGCAGGGGACCGCCGCGCCCTCGGTGAGCACGATCCTCAGCAACCATTCAAGCTATCCGGCGGGCGGCGCCGGGCCGACCCAGCCTTCCGCCTACGACGTCTATCGTTACGAACTCGCCAACCCGGCGCTCATAAGCCACGCTTCCGCGAACGGCGAGACCGGCACCCCCACAATAAGCAACCAGTGTTATTCCGGTCCCGACCTGTCGGACTACACGGACCCGGAATACGGTGACCGCCGAGAGATTTTTTCGGCCATCGTCAATTGCGGTTATGAAGCGTCCGTCGGTCACCTGAACGGTCACAAAGCCACCCGCGCCGTGGCCTTCGCCCGCATGTTCCTGACCAAGCCGGCGATAAAGCAGAGCGACGAGCGCTACCTTTCGCTGGAAATGATCGACATTACCGGAAAGGGCGGACGCGGCACACTCGACGAATTCCTCCGGGAAGAAGCGGAGCTGGTCAGATGACGGCGCTCCGAAACTTCATCCGCCTTCGGTTCTGTCCGAGCTTCCTCGCGAGGGAGGAGGGCGCGGTGCTTGCCGAGGCGCTGGTGGCGGTGCCGTTCGTCACGCTCTTTGCCGCGGGCATCCTGGAATTCGGCAATATCTTTTGGGAGCGGATGCAGATCGACGCCGGCCTGCGTGATGCCGCCCGCTATATGTCGCGTTGCCGGCAGACAGAAACCTTCGTTTCGAACTGCAGTGCAAGCACAGCGAAGCTGATCGCGTTTTATGGGACGCAAAGCCCGGCAGCGAATGCGAAGTTGCGCGTTCCCGGCTGGGGGCCGAATCTTGCCGATATTGTCGTGGCCGTTAACGCCAAGGGCAATGTCGCCGTCGATGCGGACGGTAACTTCACCATTTCCACGACGCATCAATACGAAGCCTCGCCCCTGTTCGGCTGGCTCGGCATCGACGCCATCACCATCAACGCCTCGCACGAAGAGAGGTATATCGGATGGTGAGATCGCGACCGTTCGCATCGTTCAGGCAGGACGAAAGCGGGATTGCACTTTCCGAGGCCCTGCTCACGTTTCCAATCGTGCTGCTGGTATTCGCCGCCTTCGTCGAGTTCGGCTACGCCATGTCGCAGTGGAACCAGACGGTCAAGGCGCTGCAATATGGCGCTCGGCTCGCGGCGGTTTCCGATCCACTGACTTCGGACTTCGACGAAGTCTTCCCGGCGGAAGCGGACAATCCGTTGAACAACGGGACGGCGACACCCAACAATTCGGCGATCTCCTCCACCTGCGGGCCAGCTCTTGCGAACTGCAGCGCCGAATTGACCCGGATCGTCACGGGGAGCGACGGCAATTGCGCGGTCGGCGACCCGCGCCCCGGTATCTGCGATCTCAACTGGCGGATCCAGCCGGCAAATCTGGTGGTGACCTATCAGCGCTCGGGCCTCGGCTATTGGGGTCGGCCCGAGGGGCCGGTGCTGACCATGCGACTGGAAGTCCGCAACATCACGTTTGACCTCCCCATGCTCGGCGGTCTGCTCGGGCTCGATGAAATTACCATTCCCGCCCATCCGGTGACGATCACCACCGAAGACCTGAAGACGTGCTCAACCTGCTGAACCCTTGATAGTGCGTGGGAAAGCGAGATGACAGCTCATATGAACTTCGCAGCATCCACCAAGATCCTTGTCCTCTCCGACGACGCGGCGGCTGCGAGCTTCATGCTCGACACGTTCGGCTCGTTGTCTCGTTACGAGGTACGCCATATGGCGCTGAAGGCGCTTGGCGAGGCGGCGCGGTTTGATCCGACGCAGTTCAATCTGATCGTGCTCGATGTCGACAACGGCGAAATGCTGAATCGTCCGGAGCTTTTTGCCTTTCGCGGACGCCATCGCGACATTCCGCTCGTCGTCGTCTCGGAAGATCTGCCGAACGAAATGCTGCGGCTGCTCTTCCGGTTGAACGGCAACGATTGGCTGAAGAAGCCGCTGGAGCGCCGCTCGCTGATCGACATGATCTCGACGCATGCACCGGGGAGCGGGGCCTCCGACAGCCGGGTTCACGCGGTCGTCTCCGCCGTTGGCGGCGCCGGCGCCAGCGTCATTTCTTCGTCGCTTGCCCATGCGCTTGCGCAGCCCACGAAAAACGCCACGCCGCGCGTCGATCTGTTCGACATGGATTTTTCCTCCGGGTCGCTCGGCTATTATCTCAACCTTGTCAGCGACTACGATCTGAAGCCCGTCATCACCAATCCGTCGCGCGTCGATCTCGAATTCATCGACCTGGTGCGCAAGCGTCACTCGGGCGGCTTTTCCCTGCTGTCGTTCAAGCAGCCGTCGGTGCTGCTCGCGGCCAAGGGCGCCGAACTTGTGCTGCGCATGCTGGACGTCGCGGCCTTCGAGAGCGATCACACGGTCATCGACATGCCCTATTACGAGACGCCGTGGAAAACCGACGTGCTTTCATCGGTCAACAGCGTCTACATCGTGACCGAAATGACGATCCCGGCACTCCACCAGGCGAAGGACCTCTTCCTCAACCTTGTACGGCTGCGCGGCAATGCGGATTCGATCTTCGTCGTCATCAACAAATACCGCACCAAGCTCTTCAGCCTTGGCGTGCGCCGGCAGCAGGTGGACAAGGTCTTCAAGGACACACACGCCCATATCGTTGCCTATGACTGGGACACGCTGAGCGAAGCACTGAACCGCGGCGTGCTGCCCTTCGAGGTGAACGCGCGCTCCGGCTTCTGCAAGGCCGTCAACAAGCTCGGAGCGCTTGTCCGATGATCGCATGCATGCGGGTGAGCAGCGAAGAAATGCCGGCGCAGCGCACGGCCGGAGCGCCCGTGCGGGCGATCTTCGTAGCCGCCGCGCTTGCTCTTGCGGTTTCCCCGGTCGCGGCTCTGGCGACCGGTCTGGTGCCACGAAGCCTGGGGCCGGCCACGGGCGTCGTGGTGACCGCGGAGCAGAAATACCCGGCCGGCACGATCGTCATCGTCAGCGACAACCGGACGCTCGATCTCATCGTCTCCGGCAGCCGGGCGATCCGCTACAGGATCGGCGTCGGCCGCGACGGCTTCCGCTGGAGCGGCGTCGTGAAGGTCGGCCGAAAGGCCGAATGGCCCGACTGGCGGCCGCCGGCCGAGATGAAGGCGCGCGTGCCGGGGCTTCCCGAACTGGTGCCGGCCGGGCCGTTCAATCCGATGGGCGCGCGCGGGATCTATCTCTACCGGGGCAAGGCCGACACGCTCTACCGCATTCACGGGACGAACGAGCAGTCGACGGTCGGCGACTTTGCGTCCTCCGGATGCTTCCGCATGAGCAATGCCGACGTCATCGATCTCTACGACCGGGTGAAAGTCGGAACCACGGTGATCGTGAAATAGTCGAACGGAGTGAAAGGCTGATGGCAACCGGGTTCATGGGACGTTTCTACAAGCATCAGCAGCCGGACGAGCGCGAGCAGCCGAAAAGCGCCGATGTCCTTCCCGCCGGCCCGGCCGCGAACGTGGCTGCCCCTGTCGCCGAAGCCGCCGCTGCGCCTGCCGTGGTCGAAGAGGATACCCCGCTCGGCCGGGACATGGTGGCCGAACGGGTCAACCTGCACCGCTATCTCTTGGACCGGATCAACCTCGGCATTCTCGACACGCTCGACAACGAAGAGATCGCGACCGAGATCAGGCCGCTCGTCAAGGACTATATCCGGCGCAACAATTTCCCGCTGAATGCCGTGGAGATCAATGATCTGATCCGCGACATCACCGACGAGATGCTCGGCCTCGGGCCAATCGAGCCGCTGCTCGCTGACGAGACCATCGCCGACATCCTGATCAACGGCCACAAGAGCGTCTATGTCGAACGGCGCGGCAGGCTCGAGAGCACCGCCGTCCGCTTCAAGGACGAGGATCACCTGCTCCGCGTGATCAACAAGATCGTCTCGGCCGTCGGCCGCCGCGTCGATGAGTCGACGCCGATGGTCGATGCCCGCCTCAAGGACGGATCGCGCGTCAACGTCGCGATCCGTCCGATCTCCGTCGACGGCCCGCTTGTTTCGATCCGCAAGTTCACCCGCAAGCCGCTGACGCTCGAGCGCCTCGTCGAAAACGGCGCGATGGCGAACGCCATGCGCATCCTCCTCAGCGCCGCAGTCAAGGGCAAGGTGTCGATGATCATTTCGGGCGGCACCGGTTCGGGCAAGACGACGCTGCTCAATGCGCTTTCGTCGCAGATTTCGCCGACAGAGCGCCTGATCACCATCGAGGACGCGGCCGAACTGCAGCTCCAGCAGCCGCATGTCGGCCGGATGGAAACCCGGCCGCCGACGCTCGACGGCCGCAACGAGGTTCGTCAGCGCGAGCTCCTGAAAAACGCGCTTCGCATGCGGCCCGACCGTATCATCGTCGGCGAGGTGCGCGGCGAGGAAGCCTTCGACATGCTGCAGGCGATGAACACCGGTCACGAAGGCTCGATGACGACCATCCATGCCAACACGCCGCGCGATGCCGTCGGTCGACTGGAACAGATGGTCGGCATGGCCGGCATGCCGATGTCGCAGCTCAGCATCCGCTCGCAGATCGCCTCCGCCATCACGCTCATCGTTCAGGTGCAGCGCTTGAGCGACGGCAGCCGCAGGATCGTCTCGGTTTCCGAGATCACCGGCATGGAGGGCGAGGTCGTCCAGATGCAGGAGATCATGCGCTTCAAGAAGACGGGCACGGGAGAGGACGGCCGCATCCAGGGCGAATTCCGCGCGACGGGCCTGCGCCCGCGCTTCATCGAGGAATTCGCCGAAGTCGGGATCGCGGTGCCTGCGGCGATCTTCGAGCCCGGCAGACCATTGCAAACGGGGCCCGTCCAATCATGACGCTCATCCTGCTTTACGCCGCCGTGTTCATCGCGGCGCTGATCTCCGCCGAAGCCCTGCTGCGCGGCTACTTCCGGACGTCCGAACGCCACAAGGCGGTGAACCGTCGCCTTAGCCTGCTCGATGGGAGCGAGGATCACGGCAAGGCCTACCATGACATGCTGAAGGAGCGCGGCGCCGGCGAGAACTGGCGATCGCTTCCCCTGATGCAGCGGCTGAAGCAGGTCTACACCCAATCCGGCATCAAGTTCGATGCGAAGCGTTTTGCGCTCTATACCATCGCCGGTGCACTCCTCGTCTGGCTGGTCGTTCAGTTCCTCGTGCCGAGCAACCTGGTCCGGGTCCCCGTCTTTCTCGCCGTCTGCTTCCTTATACCTGTGCTTGTCGTCTCGTGGGCACGGGCGAGCCGCATGCGCAAATTTGCGGAGAAACTTCCCGAGGCCCTCGACGTGGCCAACCGGAGCCTTGCGGCCGGACATCCGCTGCCGGCGGCGATCGCGCTCGTCGCGCGCGAAATGCCCGATCCGGTCGGCAGCGAGTTTGGCCTTCTGTCGGACGAGCTGACCTACGGCGTGACGCTCGACGACGCGCTCGTCAATCTATCCGACCGCGTGGGTGTAGAGGATCTGAACCTGCTGGCGATCTCGCTCAGCGTGCAGGCCGGGACCGGCGGCAATCTCGTCGAAATCCTGCAGAACCTATCGAAGACATTGCGCGATCGGTCGATGCTGAAGGCCAAGGTCAAGGCGATCTCTTCGGAAGGGCGCATCACCGCGATCTTCATGTCGCTCTATCCGTTCCTGCTTTACGCTATGATCAAGGGGCTCTCGCCGACCTATTTCGATCCTGTCTGGGACAGCGGCCACGGATCGACCGTCGTCACCGTGCTGCTGGTCATCATGGCGATCGGTAATGTCATTCTCTACAAGATGGTCAACTTCGAGTACTGAGGCCGCGATGTCGAGCGAGTATGGGATCTACTTCATCGTCTTCTTCTCGGTGCTGATCTTTTCCGGGGCGGCATCCGAACTGATCTTCCGGCGGCGCGAGGTCGGTGTGCGGCTTTCGGAAACGGGCGCGAAGGCGGGCGGCGACGAATTCCAGTTGGGAGACGCCGCAATCGCCGATCTCGGCGAGGCGGAAAATCGCCTGATCCGCCGCTATTTCGAGATCACCCGACGCGACACCAATGCCAACTCCACCCAGAACCGGCTGATCCGTGCCGGCTATTTCAGCGCCAGCGCAGTGACGGTATTTCAGGTCATCCGCGCCGTCATATGCTTTGGCATCGTGGCGGTAACGGTCTGGGCTCTCAGCCGCTTCCTTCCCGAATTGTCGCAGCTCGTTATCCTCGTGATGGCAATGTTTGCAGCCGGCATCGCCTTTGTCCTGGTCAATATCTATATCGACCGGCGCGGTGACGCGAAGGAGCGGGAATATCGCCGGCTGTTTCCCGATTTCATGGACATGCTGATCGTCTGCCTCGACGCGGGCATGAGTCTGGAAGCGGCGGCCAACCGCGTCGCCCGGGAATTCGTCGACAAGCGCAAGGATTTCGGACTGCACCTTTCGATCATGATGCTGGAAGTGCGCGGCGGACGCCGGCTGCGCGAGGCTTTGGCCAACCTTGCGGCGCGTTTGCGGATCGACGAGGCGCGCGCGCTTTCCGTGCTCTTCCGCCAATCGGAAGAACTGGGAACCAGCGTGACCCAGACGCTGCGCGTCTACAGCAAGGAAATGCGCGACCTTCGGGTCGTGCGGGCGGAGGAGAAGGCCAATGCCCTGCCGATCAAGATGCTGCTGCCGCTCGGCGCCTTCCTGTTTCCAGTGAGCCTCATCATCGTGCTCGTGCCCATCGTCATGCGTGTTGTCAGTGTTCTCTCCGGCCTCAAGCCCGGCGGTTAAAACAGCGAGGTCTCCATGCACTATTCGCCCGATCAAGGCCGTGAAGACTTCGCGCTGACGCTCGATCCCCGAATGCCGCTGGCGCCCGCTGGCGTGGAGGAAACCGGTCTCGAACTGTCCTTTATGCTGCGCCTGGCAGCAAAATGCGCAGCCGAGCAGGATACCGTCACCCCGTCGCATCTCGCCGGTCGGATGAAATTGCCGAAAGCGGTGGTCAATCAGCTGGTCAAGGAACTGGTGAAGCTTGCCTTCCTCGAAGCGAGAGGACTCGCCGGCGAGGACGTCAGGTCGGACATCCGCTATGCCCTTTCGACGAAGGGCCTCGAATACGCGCACGCGGCGTTGCGGCAATCGCAATATGTCGGGCCGGCGCCGGTTTCGCTCGACGCCTTCTGCCGGCAGCTCGGATTGCAGTCGATCCACCACGAGCGGGTGACCCAGGACCGGTTGATCGAAAGCCTCGAGGGGCTGGTGCTATCGCCGTCACTCGTAGAGAAGCTTGGCCCGGCCATGAATTCGGGACAGTCCATCCTGCTTTACGGACCACCGGGCAATGGCAAGACCAGCATCGCCGAACGCTCCGCGCGGCTGCTTGTCCAGACGATCTGGGTGCCCTATGCGGTCGAGGTTGGCGGCTATGTGATCAGCTTCTACGACGAGGCCGTGCACCGGCCGGTTTCCGAGGCGTCGGGAAATCCGTACCCCAAGGCCGACCAGCGATGGGTCGAATGCCGGCGGCCGGTGATCAAGACCGGCGGCGAACTGACGCTCGAGCTCCTCGACCTCGCCTTCAGCGACGGCTCGAATGTCTACGAGGCCCCATTGCACCTCAAGGCCTCGGGAGGCGTGTTCATCATCGACGATTTCGGCCGCCAGCAGGTGTTGCCGCAGGCGCTGATCAATCGCTGGATCGTGCCGCTCGAGCGCGGATATGACTTTCTCACGCTGCATACGGGCAAGAAGTTCAAGGTTCCGTTCGATGAGCTTGTGGTTTTCTCGACCAATATCGCCCCGAAGGATCTCTCGGACGAGGCGGGTCTGCGGCGCCTCAAGTACAAGATATTTGTGAATAACCCCTCGAAGGACGAATATATCCGGATCTTCGAGACTTATGCGCGCGAAGTCGCGGTAGAGATAAAGGCTAGTGATTTGCACCTGTTCTATGAGCGTAAGTACTGCGGTGCATCGCTGGCGTCCTGTTACCACCCGAAGTACCTGCTGGATTTCATCAGGTCCTATTGTGAGTTCAACACGATGCCGAAGGTGGCTTCGCTGGGAATGCTGGAGCGGGCGTGGGAGGGTGTGTTCACGCTGGACTAGTGCATGTTTCCTTAAATCGCAGTCGATTTAGGCACAAAAACATGCACCAATTCAAAGTGCTACAGCGTCCTTTGCGCGTCTGATTAGACGCGCGGCGCTGTGGGTGTGTTTGTTATTAAGGAATGCCTGAAATACTGATGTGATGAACTTCAGGGAGTTGGCCCTGCTTGCGGCGGAGTGATGCGGATGACCAGTATTCCGGATGTCGATGTCGAACCTGACGGTGCGAGGCAACGCGGCGAGCGACCGGCGAAAGAGCCGAGCCGTTCGAAAGGGGCCTCCCTGATTGCGATTGCGTTGCTGCTGCTACCACTCAATGCCGGCATTCTCCTTTACACGGCGAAGAATGCCGCCGATGTGCGCGAAAGCCGCGAGACGCTTGCTGCGCTCAAGCGCTCGATCGACGGCCTGCAAGAGCTGGTCGACAAGCAAGGCCGACACATCGCCAGAAGTGCCAAGGGCGAGGACGTGGCAATCGTTCGCCAGCGTTTGGAAAGCCTGCGCAAACAAGTCGCCGATTTTGATGCCGGCATGCGTTCCGGTCTGGTTGCCTCCGGCGGAAGCCTGATCATGAGCGCGCCCGGAAAGGGCGTGACACAACGGCTGGAGCCATCAGGGACCACGGTCTCCGTCGGACTTGAGGCCGCGGATGACAGCCTCGCCCTGGCCGATGCCGAAGGCGTATCCGTCGCGGACTTGCCGCATTACGAGCGATCGGTCTCGCCCGAGGGCAAACTTATTCTGCGGAAGGTGCGGTAAATCCTTACGGCATGCGTCCTTTGCGCATCTGATCAGACGCGTGGCGCTGTGGATTTTCGCGAGGAGGCGGTTTCTGCGAAGCTCGCGTCGAAGCACCTGAAGATGATCAGTTCGAGCGGAGCTTGGCCATCTTTCATAGGCTGTGGTACCGATCCGGACGCTTCAGCCGTCGGCTAAACCGCTTGTCTTTGCACGGCCCTATCGCTGCGCGAACTTCACGCTGTTTTTCATGAGTTCCAGGTTTCTGGCCGTGGTCTCGTTTGTCGGATCAAGCTCGTACGCCTTCAGGAAGTAGCGCCGGGCCTTGGGCAGGTCGCCCCGCAGAAGATGCGAATATCCGATATTGTTGTAGTAGACCGCCGTGTTGCCGATCATGCCGGAGAGTTGCTGGTAGGCACGGTCGGAGGTATCAAACCGGCCGATCATGTCGGCTGAGGCGGCAAAGCCCAGCCAGGCGGACGGGTCTTTGGGAAAGACCGCAACGGCGCGTTTGTAGATGGCATAGGACTTGCCGTAATTCTTTTCCTGGAACTGCAGCTTTCCCGTGGTGACCAGTTCATCGTTTTTGTAGAAGGCGACGGCCGAATCATCTTCGAGGGTTTTGGCGCTGTCGCCGAACGCCGCTATGTCATCGAAAGCGGCTGATTGACAGCCCGCCAGCGCGACTCCGCCCGCGAGCAACAAGGTAAGGCATCTGATCTGTGATCTGATCTGAGAAGTTGCCATTCATTCCCCCAGTTTTTGGGCAGCGTAGCCTTGCGCATGCAAGCACTCACGGGAAATCTTCCTGAAAAAATGCTAATAAATGAAGAATTGAAACAATGAGTCGCATTAAAGAGACACATCGTGTATCTGAGGCCGGCGTCGGCATTTGCCGACACAGACACGATGAACAATGTTCCGGCCAAGTTGCCAGTGTAATCGGTCGTGCCGGTCCAAGCAGGAAAGCGACGATCGGTAAGCCCCAGTTAAGCGTCGTCTTATATACAAAGAGTGTCAGAGCGACCGCGCTCCAGTCAAAGGGGATGCCAACGCATGCGCGCTTTAGTTCTCACGTTTCTTAGGCTCGGCCCCTGTGGCGCCTATGGCTTGGCGGCGATGTTTCTGGGCAGCATGGTTCTGCTTGCCCAGTATCCCGCGAGCGAGTTCGCCTGGTTTCTCTACATGACGATACTTCCGGTCATGCGCGAACCGGTTTTCATGCTTCTCGCCGTTCCAGGCATTGGGCTTTGGGGTGCTGCTGCAATGCTGCTACTTGCGGCGCTTTTCGGCATCCTTCTGGCGATCCGGCCAGACCGATATCCGCGTATACGTTTCGTCCACGCCCATGTCGCGCTGATCGCGACCGCGCTTGCCATGATGCGAGCGGCAATCGCCCAGGCCGGTCTTTCGGGGCTCTCGCTGCCGCAGATGCTGCGCGGCGACTGGGCCCTCCTGCCGCTCGCCCAATCGCCGCTCGGGACGGCGCTTTTTGTCCTCGTCCTCGCTGCATGTGTCTGCTCTCATGCCGCTATCATCAGGCGTATCCGCGCAAATAGCGCGACCATCGGCGCTGCGTTTGGGCGTCCATACCCGACAACGATGAGCAGCGCCGCATCGGCGCGCCAGGGGTGATGAGCTGGCTCGATCCCAGCCCGGTTGGGACTGAAGTTCCCGCACTCCGACCCGCTCGAAAGCGAGCTCTTGCTCGCAAGCGGTTAAGTCCCGAAATTCGGCTGTATCCAGGCGTTCGATGCGGCGACCGCGCATGAGCACTTTACTCGCTGGGCCTGCACCATTGCCAGACCATGCGCAAGATGGTCATTCCGCAGGCCTTGAAGAAAGTGATTCCACGATGGCGGGGCTAGTCATCGGCTTCTTTCAGGATACGACACTGATCACGATCGCATTCTCCCATGGAAGATGTAACGGTGAACCCAAGCGCCGTGCGTCTTTTCAGACGCACAAAAGGACGCTGTAGCACTTTGAATTGCTGCATGTTTTTGTCCCTAAATCGGTTACGATTTAAGGAAACATGCAGCAAGCGCCGAAATTGAATGTCGTGGAGGACAGGAATTGGTTGAACGGACGTACTTTGCGCCGAAGGGTGGCGCGCCCATGCAGACGGAACTCCTCACCGGGCGCGCGGTTTTCACGGAAGCCTATGCGGTGATTCCGAAGGGCGTGATGATGGACATCGTCACAAGCTATCTTCCCTTCTGGGAAAACACGCGCCTCTGGGTTCTCTCGCGTCCGCTTTCCGGATTCGCCGAAACGTTCTCGCAATATATCATGGAGGTCGGACCAGGGGGCGGCAGCGATCGGCCTGAACTCGATCCCGCGGCCGAAGGCGCTCTTTTCGTCATGGAAGGCGAGGTTACCGTCGAACTCGACGGTCGGCGGCACGAGCTTCGCCCGGGCGGTTTTGCTTTCATCCCCCCGGCAAGCGCCTGGCGGCTGCGCAACCATGGAACCGTGCCAGCGCGATTTCATTGGATTCGCAAGGCCTACGAGGCCGTCGAAGGGCTCGATGCGCCAGAGGCATTCTTCACCAACGAGGCCGACATCACGCCCGCGCCCATGCCCGGCACCGACGGCAAATGGGCGACGACGCGGTTCGTCGATCCGGCGGATATGCGCCACGATATGCATGTGACCATCGTGACCTTCGAACCCGGTGCGGTCATTCCGTTCGCGGAAACGCATGTCATGGAGCACGGGCTCTATGTTCTCGAAGGCAAGGCTGTCTATCGGCTGAACCAGGACTGGGTCGAGGTCGAGGCGGGCGATTTCATGTGGCTGCGCGCTTTCTGCCCGCAGGCCTGTTATGCCGGTGGTCCGGGCAATTTCCGCTACCTGCTCTACAAGGACGTCAATCGGCATATGCGCCTGTCGCGATAGGGCCGGCCTCAGATCAGCCGCTCGTCGAAATTGGGGCGCGAGCGGATGAACGACCAGAGCGCCTTGCTGATGTCGGTGATCTCCCGGATCGCGTTTTCGAGACGCGCCAATTCGCGCGCGTCGAGCTGTTCCACCTTGCCGTAGCGAATCTCCTTCTCGCCCTCGACCAGGCGCATCAGCTGCGTGCTCGATATCTCTCCCTGCTCATCGAAGGAGTAGATACAGTGGCTGTACTTGTTGCGCATTTTCGACTGCTGTTTCAGGCGCTCGGTGATCGACAGGACCTGGTCGCGCGTTTCGGGTGGGGTCGCCGGCAGCTTTGCCAGGCGCTCCGTGAGGTCGATGCGCGCGCGTGTGGTGTTCAGCGTCAGGAAGACGATGATGGCTGATTCCTTGTCGACCTTCAGCAGGTGCGCGATGATGTAAATCAGCAGGCTTTCGGTGTTGGTCCAGACGTAGTTCAGGCGACCAACCAGCAAAAGCACCTCCTGAGCCGCCGCCATGACGCTACCTCTCAGGTCTCCTTGAACGCCCGCGACATGCTGTCGGTGATCGGCTTCGTCAGATATTCGAAGAACGTTCGTTCGGATGTGGTGATCAGGACTTCGGCCGGCATCCCGGGTACCGGGTGGAAGCCGTGGATGCGGTTGATCTCGCTCGCAGGCACCTCCACGCGGACGATGTAGACATCGCGTTGCTGCCCGCCGGCCACTTCCTCGATGGAATCGGCCGAGACATAGAAGAGCTTGCCCTTCAGAACGGGCGTCGTGCGGCGGTTCAGCGCGGAAAGGCGTATCGTTGCATCCTCGCCGACCTTGAGCTGATCGATGGCCGTTCGAAGCACCTGCGCCTCGATGATCAACGGCACATTGGCTGGCAGGATTTCCATGATCGGTTTCCCGGTTGCGATCACGCCGCCGGCGGTATGAAAATAGCTGCGCACGACCGTGCCGTCGACGGGGGAGCGAATGGTCGCTCGGTCGAGCACCTCGGCCGCTTCGCGGGCCTGCTGGCGCACGGCATCAAGGTCGGCCTCGGCCCCTTCCAGGCCGTCCAGCGCGGTCTGCTTGTTGGTGTTGATGGCAATGACAGCTTCCTGGCGATAGCGATCGATCTGGGTGTGGCTTTCCCTCACTTCCGATTCGAGCCGGCCGATCTCGCCCATCGCGTCGGCGATCGCCCGGTCGAGCGCCAGGAGCTCAGGTCGCCTGATCAGGCCGCTTTGGGCCAGTCTGCTCTTGGATTCGCGCTCCTCCGCCAGGATCTCCATCTGTTTGTTGAAGGAGGCCCGCTGCAGATCGTAACCCTTGGCGCGAAATTCGAGGGAGCGAATGTTCTGGTCGATGAGGTTCAGTTGGTCCCGCAGCTTGATCTTCTTGCTCTGAAAGATGACGTTCTGGCTTTCGATGATCGCCCGCACATCTGCATCGTCCGCCTGCTCGGCGACGATCTCCGGCACCTTGAAGGTGTCGCTGCCCATCGCTTCCGCCCGAAGTCGCGCGACCACCGCTTCCAGGCGAAGGCGTTTGAGGTTGAGCATGCGCGCATTGGCGCGCGCCGGGGTCTGGTCGAGCTTCACCAGTATATCTCCGGCTCTGACCTTGTCTCCTTCGTCGACCAGCAGCTGCTCGATGATGCCGCCTTCGAGGTGCTGGATGATCTTGTTGTTGCCGTTGGCGACGAAACTTCCCTGGGCGATGATCGCCGCTGCCAGCGGTGCGGCAAAGGCCCAATAGCCGAAGCCGCCGAAGGACGCCGCGATCAGGGCTAGGCCGGCGAAGCTGTGGAGCCTTATCGAGCGGGGGACCTCGGAATACCACTCCGCGGCATTGTGCGGATCGGCGCTTGTCCTGCTCGGGCTCATTGGCGACCTCCGCGAATACGAGGCTGTGCTCCGTCGTGGTTCGGCGCCCCGCCAAGCGCGGCGAGAACTTCGTTTCGCGCGCCGAACATCGCGACGGTCCCTTCATTGAGCACCATGATCTTGTCGACGCATTGCAAAAGGGCCGGGCGCTGGGTGATGGTCACGGTCGTGATGCCCTGGTTCTTCGCATGGAGAAGCGCGCGGGCCAGTGCCGCCTCGCCATTGCTGTCAAGATTGGAATTCGGCTCGTCGAGGACGACGAATCTGGGATTGCCAAAAAAGGCTCGCGCGAGGGCAATCCGTTGCTTTTGTCCGCCTGAAAGGGGAGCGCCGTCTGCAGCGACCACTGTCTCGTAGCCCTGTGGGAACGTGGCGATCAGGTCATGCACGTCGGCAAGCACGGCCGCGTCGTAGATCATGGCGTCGTCGACATCGTCGCGCATGCGGCAGATGTTTGCCTTGATCGTGCCGGGAAAGAGCTGAACGTCCTGGGGCAGATAGCCGATGCTTTCGCCGAACTGACGCTGATCCCAGTTTCTCAAGTCCATGAGATCGAGCCGGACGCTGCCGGATGTGGGCAGGATCGATCCGACCAGCATCTTGCCGAGCGTCGTCTTGCCGGAGCCGGAGTTGCCGATGATGGCAAGTGCCTCTCCCTTGGCGAGCGAGAAGGATATGCCGTTCAAGATCACGCGCTTCTGCGGCGGTGGCACGAACAGGATGCGTTCGACATCGAGCCGGCCCTCGGGGTTCGGCAAGCGCAGCCGGGGGAAATTCAGCGGCGAACCCAGGAGAAGCTGTCTGATCCGGCCATAAGCCGCGCGCGAATGATTGAGCTGGTTCCAGCCCTCGATCGCGCCTTCGACCGGAGCGAGTGCGCGGCCCGCGATGATGGAAGCGGCGATGACCATGCCGCCCGTCAGTTGGCCCATCATCGCCAGATGCGCGCCCCAGCCGAGGAGCGCCACCTGGGTGAACATCCGCACGGCCTTCGAGGCGCCCGCGAACATGATGTTGCGGTCCTGGGCATAGACCTGCGCCTTGAGCGATCCGGCCGTTTCGTGCCCCCACATCTTCACCGCCTCCGGAATCATCGCCAGCGCATTGATGATCTGCGAATTGCGCGACATCGAATCGAGATGAAAATTCGCGCGGCCGAGATAGCTGTTGGCCTCGCTGAACGAGCGCGTCGTCGCCTTCTGGTTGAGATAGGCAATGATGAAAAGAACGACGCAGCACGAGACGACGATCAGCCCGAGCTGCGGCTGGATCAAATAGACGACGACGACGAAGAGCGGGGTCAGAGGTGCGTCGAGGAACGAGATCAGCGTACCGGACGTGATGAAGGCGCGAAGCTGCTGCAGGTCGCTCAGCACCTGATAGTCTCGCCCGTTGCCGTGCAGCGATGCCCGCGCCGCGGCGCTAAGGATCGGTGCGCCGAGCTGGACTTCGATCTCGACTGCGGTCCGCATCAGAATGAAGCGGCGAATGGCGTCGAGAACGACCTGCAGAAGGATGGCGCCGAGAACCGCGATCGTCAGCATGAGCAACGTATCTTGCGACCGACTTGTCAGCACCCGGTCGGAGATCTGGAACAGGTAGATCGGGATGGCAAGGACGAGAATATTGATCGCGACGGTGAAGACGACAACGATCAGCATGTTGTGTCGGACCGCAGCCAGGCAGTCTCGCAAGCTTGCAGCGAAGTTTACCGGCCCGGTGCGCCTGTGAAACGTATCCTTTCCCTCTCCTCCATTGTCGGCCTCGGTCTTCCCGCCGGCGTCACGCGCGGTCGGACGGCGCTCACCCTCCCTGAAAGGGCCGGGTTCGTTGTTGATCGTCGGCGACAACGGCCGACCAGGCAGGCTCTTGAGCGCATCGTTCCTGCCGCTTTCGCTGCCGTGCGCCTTTTTCTTTTCGCTGCCCGGCTGCTCCCGAGGCGGCGATCGACCTTCGGTGTCCTGATCGGACTTTTTCGGGTCCTCGAAGTCATTGTTGATGGGATCGACGGAGATTTTGGGCGTGCCAGGTAGTTTTAGCTCCGGTGCGGCGTGCGACAACGGTTTGCCTTCATTGACATACCGTTTGGAAAGGTCGTTCATGGCACTCCCTCGCGATCGCCGTTATGTCAGCACCGTGTGCATGACGTCGTTCCATTGATTGTCGCACCACGACGTCTCATTGGCGGTATCGCCGGCGTGCTCGCCGACGCCGGGTGCCGGATCGTCTTCACCGACAAATGCAATGACCTCGTTTACAAGTCCGTCCGGCTGGAAGCTCAGCGTGTCGCCATCGCGACCGATGTCGACAATTCCGGACTGGATAAGGATGGTGTCGGAATAAAGCTCGCCGCCGACATAGGTCGTGTGGCCAAAGCTGTCGTAGTCGATGATCTGGGCGACGTTGATCACCGCATTGTCGCCGACGTGAACGGTCACCTCGGTATCAACCCCTTCTGGAGTTTTGGCGGCCGTATAGGTGACGGCGTCGGCGTCACCGAGAATGCTGACTTGTTTGATGACGTTGACGTCATAGAGATTGCCGGTGATGTAGAGGACACGCAGGCCCGTATAGCCCGCGAAGTCCTGATCGTGCGCCAGTGCTTCCGGCAGGTCGTTCGTGCCGTCGCGAATATTGTCGACGGTTTGGTGCATGTAGTCCGGCACGCTCTCGAAGCGCTCGCTGTCGCCGATGTTTTCGATCGATGCCGTGTTCCAGACGAGATTGCCGCCTTCATCGAGGGTGATGCCGTTGCCGGCGGAGATGCCCTGGATCTGATCATTGTCGTAGAGGACCGAAACCTGGCTGATAATGTTCATGTCCAGGATATGGCCCCCTACGATCACAAGGTCGTGCTGAGTGCCGAAATCGAGAAACGAAGCGAAACTGACCGCGGCGTTACCGCCCGTGAGCACGGTCGTCTCCACGCTGCTGGTCGTGATCGCGACGGTATCGTTGTCGCTGACGAAATTGTACTGTTCGATCCAGTGAACGATCGACAGATCGCCCTCGACGACGTCGACGCGCCAGCTCGTCGGGAAGGTCGACAACTGGTCTGTGGCATCTGCCGTGTCTCGTGCGGGCGCCTCAAAATTGTGATGCCCGAAATTCGCGATGTTCATGGCGATGGTTTGTGAGACGGCTTCCTGAGCGCCCTCGGCGAAGGAGCCATTCACCTTGTCATTATCGGCGTAGACGTAGGATTGCGAGATGACGTCGATCTGATGGTAATCGCCCATCACGACCGTGACCGATGCCGCTGCGCTGGCACTGACGATGCTGGCGAAACTGCCGACCGTGTTGGCTCCCGCCTCGACTTCCAGCGTGCCGCCACTGTTGCTGTTTGGCTGAACAGCTTCGTCGACGTCGTTCGCGCCGGCGGCCGGTGGGGGAGTGGTGGAGTGACCGGCCGGCAGGAAGTCGGCGAGTTCCGGAAGAACCTCGACAGGCGCGCCGTTCACATGGACGCCTTCGATGTCGTCCGCTGCGAGAACCGCCGTACTGCGGTCATCCTGCGGCAGATCGACCGGCGCGACCGTTCCAGGCGACGGGACCGGCGTATGGTCCACGGGCGTAGCGGGGTCGTCCGGCGTCTGCGGCTCTTCGGCGCGCGCGGTCGCGGCGAGGGCCTTGAGATGCGCGGCAAGTGCCGAAAGCGCGTCGATACTGTCGATCTGGCTCAATTGCGCGAGCGGTGAGGCACTCGTTGCTTCCGCGACGTATTCCGCAAGCTTTTCGATGACGCCGCTCGTGTCGCCGGCTTCGATCGGTGAACCGCTCATGTTGAGGACGTCGTCGTCGTGAAGGAGATTGACCTGCAGGATTTGGCCGCTTCCCTGATCCGGGCTCTCCTCCACGATCGGCGCGTGTTGCGGTCCCGCATGGTGCGTTGCCGCGTGGTCCGCTGCGATGCCGGAAGGGCCGGCCACAGTGCTGAAAAGCCTGGGATTGACGGTCAAGTCGTCCAGCGAGACGGGATCCGGGGAATGGTCGTCCGCGAATTGCGTGCGCCCGGCGATATCGAGGCCCTCGAGCCGGTAGCCGGATGGTTGATAGGAAATGTCCGGATCGTAGTCTTTCAGTTCGAAAGAGCACTTGAACTGGGGTAACGGCGTGTCGCCGCCGGCGTCCGCAGGTGCGGGCTTCCAGGTTTCGCTGCCCTGCAGGTATTGATGTCTTATGCGTGCTTCATCGGTCGCCGTCCCGAACAGCCCAAGGAAATGCGCAACGATTTCGTTGACCTTCTCCGCGTGCATTACCCCGATCCTTCCCTCCGGCAGCAAAGGGAGACCTCGGCGGGCCGACCGGCGACTGCCAAGGCGCGTTGAACCGACCCCAAATCAACCATCCATCTGTGCACCGGTGCGGCCAGCCAGCGCACATCGCTTCGTCTCCAAGGATCAATCAACCGTCGCTGTCCTGCCCCATAGACGTCACGTGCAAGTCGCCGCCGACAACATTGACGTCGACGGCGTTGCTAAGGAGGTTCGCGCCCTGAACGATCTCTTGATGGAACTCCCCGTTTGCAAGGGTCGCGGACGCATCGGCCTTGGCACCGGCATCAAGCTCGTGGCCGACCTTGAGATCCCAGTCGGAGCTCGTGCCGAAGTGCATGCCGTCGCCGTTTTCCGCATGCCCGCCATCCGCATTCGGAGCGTTGTCGGCATTGGCATTGCTCATCTTGACGCTATAGGCATGATCCTGGTCAGCGAGGCTGTTTGCCTGCACGATGGTGAAGCCGGCATCGTTGCCGACGGCACTCAGCGAATGCTCGAGGATGCGATCGAGGTTCAGGCTGAAGGAGAGGTCGTCGCCGAGATTGAATGTGACGTCAGCCTCGATGCCGACATTGCCGAAACCGCTGGTGTCGTCCAGTGCCGGAGGCTCGCTCACGGAGGGATGGCTGTCGCGGTCGTCACCGGTTTCTTTTGCGTCGAACTTGCTGGTGGTGTTGCCGTCGGCAATGCCGCGATGGCTCGGCCCGTCCAAGTCGACTTTTGGGGCATTGACGCTGCCACTCGCAAGCCCGTCGGCAAGCGCGCCAATCTTCAAGTCGTCATCGGTGTTGATACTGTCGTCGGCCCGAAAATCCTTTAACGGGGTATCGGTCATCTACAACTCCCTTCGCAGAGGGAGCCAGCGCCGAAACCCTTTCATCTTTTATAGGATTTTTGCGGAGCTGGCTCTCTTTTGAAGTTCAGACGAATCGTTATAAAAGATAATTCGCCTGTTGGGTTCCGATATATTCCCTTTGTATTCATAGTATAATTGCTTGTATGTACTTCCACATAAATTGATACGTACTACAAATACTGGTTACATCATATGTCGAGTAGCAGCTCGATATATGTACTCCGCGGCTGCGACGCATGATACAAAAGCAGTCCGTGGGTCGTGCAAACTCCAGCGCGACGATGGTAGTGTGAGCCCGAATGCGGAGGAGCGAAAGACATCAATTGTGGTTAGTCTCTTGTATTCAATGGCTTTTTTGAATCTCTCGCAACGCTGACCGGTGCGGTTAAGATAATGTTAATATTTGCGAATCTGGCGCAATGCGTTTGAGGGTGGTTCGGTTTTGCGGTGGAGCCTGCGGTCACACGGGCGAGCGGCCGGCAATAAGAATTCGCAGGCTAATTCAAATTGTTAGGGTGGCTCGAACGATACTGCCGTGGACGGGCGGCAAAGTCGTGGCCTACCAATTTTGGTTGTCCCAAGCCGCATCTACCACCTTCGATCTGGTAAAGCATAACCCGTTGGAGCTATGCCGGGGCCCGTCCATGCGCCGCGCATCCCCGTGCGAGCAAAGGCCGGCATCCATCGCACCATTTTTCCAGTGGCGGCGATCGCCTGGAATTCCCCTCGAAAACCAGGGGTGTCTGGCTCGGCGCCCTGTCGAAGCCGACTAGCCCAAAATTGGTTCGTTTTCGAACGATTTAGACGCGAACCCGACGAGCATCTAACCCTTTTGGGTGGTTTCGCCTCCCCCATCTTTACGATACATTAGCTATAGCGAATTTTTTATTCGTTATAATTGCGCAGTATTTGAAGAAATTTTTCAAACGCGGGCTGCTCCAATTGGGGTTGGAACACCCATTAAAATAAATGGGAATTTCCCAAGGAGGGGATAAATGTATCGTACGAGCTCGAACCTGAGCGATTTTGAAGACAACAACAAAGTATTACCTACGAAAAGTAAGATCGTAATGCTCGCCAAGTTGGACCTGTTCGCTGAATGCCTGATGCAGGCGGTTGGGGGGCGGTTTCAGGGCCAGGATGTAGTCAGTCTGTCCGATCCCGAAAGCCTGCTTGACGGCAACCTCGTCGACGTCAGGCTGGTCATGCTTTATCGCTTACCGGTGGCGACTTTTCCGTCCGTTCTCAGGATGATCCATGAATTCCACCCGAAGGCTGCGATCGGGCTTGTGGTGGAGGATGCGGAGGCGCTCGATTCATCGATCGCTGGCTTTGTCGATGAAGGATTGATTCACGGCGTGCTGCCTCTCAATCTGCATCTGGACGTTTGCCTGACGGTCATCGATCTTCTGATGAAGGGCGGCGAACATTTTCCGGCGGCGCTGCTCAGGCGCCTTGCGCCGGTGAGGCTCGCCGGCGAAACTCTTCGCGCCCGGCGGGAAGCGGTCGTCGAAGCCTTCGTTACGCCGGAGCCGAAGCGCGATGCAGGCATGGGCGTGCTGACCGCGCGCGAGGTGCAGATTCTCGATCTGATCTGCATGGGGACACAGAACAAGATCATTGCCGATCGTCTCGGCCTGTCGGAAAACACCGTCAAGGTCCATGTGCGTAACATCTACAAGAAGATGAACGTGCGTAACCGGACGGAGGCCGCCTCCCGCTATTTCACGCATGAGGCGGACCGCGGTATTTCGGAAGCGCGGCTTGGTTCCCGCTGGAACTGACGAGCATCCGAGGCGCTATCAAACGGAAGGGCCCTCGCCGGCAGCGAGGGCCCTTTCTGCATTTCTCGACGCTGAGACCTATTCGGCGGCCTGCGGTCCAAGTGTGCCGCGGCGGATCTGATCGGCTTCGATCGATTCGAACAGGGCGCGGAAATTACCCTCACCGAAGCCCTCATCCCCCTTGCGCTGGATGAATTCGAAGAAAATCGGTCCGATAACGGTTCTCGAGAAGATCTGCAGCAGGATCTTCGTCATGCCGCCATTCACCACGCCTTCGCCATCGATCAGGATGCCGTGCTTCTTCATCCGGTCGATCGGCTCGTCGTGACCGTGGACACGCTCGCGCGACATTTCGTAGTAGGTCTCCGGCGGGCCGGGCATGAACTTGAGACCATTTTCCGCAAGCTTGTCGGTTGCGTCGTAGATCGCTTCGCTTCCGACCGCGATGTGCTGGATACCTTCGCCCTTGTACTTCTTCAGATATTCCTCGATCTGACTGGTGTCGTCCTTGGATTCGTTCAAGGGGATGCGGATTTTGCCGCAAGGCGAGGTGATCGCGCGGCTGACGAGGCCGGTGATGCGGCCGTCTATGTCGAAGAAGTGGATCTGCTTGAAGTTGAACAGTTCACGGTAGAACGCCCACCACTTGTCCATATTGCCGCGATAGACATTATGGGTCAGGTGATCGAGATAGTAGAAGCCGACGCCGGTGGGCTTCGGATCGCGCTCGCCCAGCCATTCGAACTCGGCATCATAGGCCGAGCCCTTGTCGCCGTATGTTTCGACGAAATAGAGGAGCGAGCCGCCAATACCGACGATTGCCGGAACATCAAGGCACTTGTCGTTACCGGTATAAGGCTCGGCACCCTTGGAAACGGCGTGTTCGAACGCATGCTTCGCATCGACGACGCGCCAGGCCATCGACGGGGCGCAAGGACCGTGCTTGTCGACGAAGCGCATGGCATGGGAGCCCGGCTCGGCGTTGACGATGTAGTTGATGTCACCCTGCCGCCAGACAGTGATGTCCTTCGTCCGGTGCTTGGCGACGGCCGCATATCCCATGCGGGCGAAGAGTTCGCTCAGCTTCTCCGGCTCGGGGTGTGCGAATTCGACGAACTCGAAGCCGTCCGTCCCGGCGGGGTTGGCCGCGCTGATTTTTGGCGGTGGTGCGTCGTGCGGAAACGGGCCCATCGGAAGCCTCCTCTTCATTCTTCCAAACTTTGCTGGAGTATGGCGCAGATCCGATGCATGATGCTTGTATTCTTGCGTGTTTTTGGCGAATCAACGCATGAATTGTGCGGCAGAGAAGGCGAGGGCGCATGAATGGAGCAGCTTGACGGATTCGATCTCAAGATCCTCGGCGAACTGCAGCGCGATGGCCATCTGACCAATAACGAATTGTCCGAGCGTATCGCGCTTTCCCCGTCCCAATGTTCGCGGCGGCGGTCACGATTGGAGGCGGAGGGCTATATCACCGGCTATCAGGCGCAGATCGACCGGCAGAAGCTGGGGCTCGATCTGATGGTGGTGATCTCGGTGACGCTCGCCACGCACAATCGCGACAATGCCAAGCGTTTCGGCAAGCTTGTGTCCGGTTTACCCGAAGTGCTGGAGGCCTACGCGCTGACGGGAGAGATGGACTATCACTTACGTGTCGTGACACCAGACCTCGCCGGGCTTTCGCGCTTCGTCAACGACGTGCTTCTGCCGCACGACAGCGTCCAGCACGTGAAGACGTCGATCGTGCTCGAAACGCTGAAGAGTTTTGAAGGGCTGCCGATACCGGAGCGGGTGAAGGGTTAGGTGTCGGGCCTCGACCGGTCCGGTTGAGTTGCGCCACGGCGGATGGGATGATCGGCGCGTCCCGCATCTTGTCATTGGCGTCGGTCAGCCCCGCACGGCCGCTTTCGTCATCACCCGTTCGACGCCGCGCAAGCCCGTGGAAAGTGCCTTCATGTCCTCCGTTCCGAGCATCGAAAGCAGCTCGGCCTGATAGCGGCTGGCGAGCTCGGTCAGTTCCTTGTAGGCCTGCTCGCCTGCGGGCGTCAGCGCCAGATGCTCGAAACGGCGGTCGCGACCGTCCTCCTCGCGCTTCAGCCAGCGGCGCTGTTCGAGGCTGAAGACGGCCCGGCTCACCTTCGTCTTGTGCATGGTGGAATGCGCGCCGATCTCGGTCGCCGTCATGCTGCGGCCGGAGCTGCCGAGTGCGGCGAGCGTTCGCCATTCCGGACGGGTGAGCTGGTAGCGCGCCCGGTACTGCGCCGCAAAGCGCAGCGCGACGAATTCCGCCGCCCGGTTGAGCCGGTAGGGCAGGAAGCTCTCCAGTTCGAACTCATCCCGCGCCATCGCTTCCTTCCTTGATAGTTACAAAATCAATAGTTACGATTGCAACCAATATACCGAGGAAAAGAGGAGGTGCAAGCCATGTTGGAAAAGGCGGAAAAGCAACGCGAAGCCGGCACGGCTGCGGAACGGGCGCTCTCCTACATGCCCGGATTTGGCAATGATTTCGAGACCGAAAGCTTGCCGGGCGCCCTGCCGCAGGGCCAGAACAGCCCGCAGAAATGCGAATATGGACTTTACGCGGAGCAGCTTTCCGGTTCTCCGTTCACCGCGCCGCGCGGCACCAATGAGCGCTCCTGGCTCTACCGCATCCGCCCGAGCGTCAAGCACACCGGACGTTTCAAGAAGATCGACTATCCGCATTGGAAGACGGCGCCGCACGTTGCCGAGCACTCGCTCGCGCTGGGTCAACTGCGCTGGAGCCCGTTGCCGACGCCGTTGGAAAGGCTGAATTTTCTCGAAGGTATCCGTACCATGACCACCGCCGGCGACGTCCTGACGCAGGCGGGGATGGCGGCCCATACCTATGCCTTCAATGCCGACATGGTCGACGACTATTTCTTCAATGCCGACGGCGAGTTGCTGATCGTGCCGGAAACCGGCGCCATCCGCGTCTTCACCGAACTCGGCAAGATGGACGTCGAACCGTCGGAAATCTGCATTGTGCCGCGCGGGACGATGTTCAAGGTCACCCGGCTCAGCGAGGAAAAGCTCTGGCGCGGTTACATTTGCGAAAACTACGGCGCGAAGTTCACGCTGCCGGATCGCGGGCCGATCGGCGCCAATTGCCTTGCCAATCCGCGCGATTTCAAGACGCCGATCGCCGCCTACGAAGACAAGGAAATGCCGTGCCGCGTCCATGTGAAATGGTGCGGCTCCTTCCATGTCACCGAAATCGGCCATTCGCCGCTCGATGTCGTTGCGTGGCATGGCAACTACGTGCCCTACAAATACGACCTGAAAACCTTCTCTCCGGTCGGCGCGATCCTGTTTGACCACCCGGATCCGTCGATCTTCACCGTGCTGACGGCGCCTTCGGGCGAGGAGGGTACGGCCAATGTCGATTTCGTCATCTTCCCGCCGCGTTGGCTGGTCGCCGAACACACCTTCCGCCCGCCCTGGTATCACCGCAACATCATGAGCGAGTTCATGGGGCTGATCTATGGGCGCTACGACGCCAAGGAGGAAGGCTTCGTGCCGGGCGGGATGAGCCTGCACAACATGATGCTGCCGCACGGGCCGGACTTCACTGGTTTCGAGAAGGCATCGAACGGAGAGCTGAAGCCGGTGAAGCTCGACAACACCATGGCCTTCATGTTCGAGACGCGATTCCCGCAGCAATTGACGAAGTTCGCGGCGGAGCTCGAGACCCGGCAGGACGATTACATCGACTGCTGGTCCGGGCTCGAGCGGAAATTCGACGGTACTCCCGGAATCAAGTGACTTCTGCCGGCGATCCGTGACATGCTGCCTACAGCGCCGCGCGTCTTTTCAGACGCGCAAAGGACGCTGTAGTGAGCCTCCATCTGCGCCGTCCGACGCGGATCAACAGAACACATCGGGAAACACCACTCCATGAAACTTGCGACGCTGAAAGACTCCACCCGCGACGGCAGGCTCGTCGTGGTCTCGAAAGACCTGACCCGTTGCTCCGATGTGGGCCATATCGCCCGCACGCTGCAGGCGGCGCTTGACGATTGGGCGCATGCCGGCCCACGGCTCGCGCGCGTCGCGGAAGGCATGGAGACCGGATCTCAGCCGACGATGCGCTTTCACGAGCACGATGCGGCCTCTCCTTTGCCACGGGCGTATCAGTGGGCCGACGGTTCGGCCTATGTCAATCATGTCGAGCTCGTCAGGAAGGCGCGAAACGCCGAAATGCCGGCAAGTTTCTGGACCGATCCGCTGATCTATCAGGGCGGCTCCGACAGCTTTCTCGGGCCGCGCGATCCGATCATCATGGCCGACGAGGCCTGGGGCATCGACATGGAGGGCGAAGTCGCGGTCGTCATTGATGACGTGGCGATGGGAGCGAGCCTCGAGGAAGCCCGGGGGGCGATCCGCCTCGTCATGCTGGTCAACGACGTTTCGCTGCGCGGGCTCATCCCCGCCGAGCTTGCCAAGGGCTTCGGCTTCTACCAGTCGAAACCGTCGTCCGCCTTCTCGCCGGTCGCCGTAACTCCCGACGAACTGGGCGATGCCTGGGACGGCGGCAAATTGCACCTGTCGCTCAACGTCGACCTCAATGGCAAGCCGTTCGGTCGCGCCAATGCCGGCGTCGACATGACCTTCGACTTTCCGCAATTGATCGCGCATGCGGCCCGTACCCGGCCGCTTTCGGCCGGCACGATCATTGGTTCCGGTACCGTTTCCAACAAGCTCGATGGCGGGCCGGGCAAGCCGGTCGCGGCAGGCGGGGCTGGCTACTCCTGCATCGCCGAGATCCGCATGATCGAGACGATCGACAGCGGTGCGCCGAGAACGCAGTTCCTCAAATTCGGCGACGTGGTCCGGATCGAGATGAAGGATGCCGCTGGCCATTCGATTTTCGGCGCGATCGAACAGACGGTCGAGAAATCCGACCGCGCCTGACGGCGTGGGAAACCGATCGGATCGGAGGCAATACGTGGCGAACGAAACCGTTCTTTACGACTACTGGCGCTCGTCGGCGAGCTATCGCGTGCGGATCGCCCTCAATCAGCTCGGCGAGACCTACGCCTCCGTTCCGATCGATCTCATCGCCAAGGCCCATCGTGGGCCGGACCATCTGGCGCGCAATCCGCAAGGCCTGGTGCCGGTACTCGATATCGATGGCGAACGTTTTACCCAGTCGCTGGCGATCATCGAGTATCTGGCGGAGACGAGGGAAGGCAGCGGCTTTCTGCCTGCCGACGCGATCGGCCGGCAGCGGGTGCGTGCGCTGTCCTATGCCATCGCCATGGATATCCATCCCGTCTGCAATCTCGGGGTGATTGGTTATGTCATGGCCTCTGCCGAGGACGGCGAAGCGGCACGGAGCGCCTGGATGCTCAAGTTCATCGGCGAAGGCCTTGCTGCCTTCGAGCGTATGCTCGATCACCCGTCCACCGCAGAGTTCTGTCACGGCGACCGGCCGACCATGGCGGATTTCTGCCTCGTGCCGCAGGTCTATAACGCGCGGCGCTGGGGCGTCGATCTCTCCGCTTGCCCAAGGATCGTCGCGATCGACGCGCGCTGCGCCGAGGTCGATGCCTTCATGAGCGCACATCCCGACCGCGCAAGCCGTTAAGGCCGAAGCCTCTCGAAATACGCCATTCTGCACGGTTCGCCGTGGCCTGTTCCGTCCAGCCGATGTCGCGAATGGATCGGCAGGCCTGAAATCGTCACGCTAGTTTTCGCGTGACTGCCCGCATAAGGGGGCCGGAAACACCTCTAGAGAGAGATCCATCGATGAAAAGCTACGTGCTGACCGTCACCTGCAAATCCACTCGCGGCATCGTCGCCGCCGTCACCGGTTATCTTGCGGAAAAGGGCTGTTACATCAGCGACAGCTCGCAGTTCGACGATCTCGAGACGGGTCTCTTCTTCATGCGGCTCAGCTTCATCAGCCAGGACGGGGCGAAGCTGGAGGAACTGCGCGAGGGCTTTGCACCGGTTATCAAGCGTTTCGAGATGGCGATGGAAATCCGCGATTCCGAAGAGCGCACCAAGGTGCTGTTGATGGTGTCGCGTTTCGGTCATTGCCTCAACGACCTGCTCTACCGCTGGAAGATCGGCGCGCTGCCGATCGACATCGTCGGCGTCGTCTCCAACCACTTCGACTACCAGAAGGTGGTCGTCAATCACGACATCCCCTTCCACTGCATCAAGGTGACGAAGGAGAACAAGCCGAAGGCGGAAGCGCAACTGATGGAACTCGTCGAGCAGACCGGCGCCGAACTGATCGTGCTCGCCCGCTACATGCAGGTCTTGTCCGACGCGCTCTGCAAGAAGATGTCGGGGAGGATCATCAACATCCATCACTCGTTCCTGCCGAGCTTCAAAGGCGCGAACCCCTACAAGCAGGCCTACGAGCGCGGCGTGAAGCTGATCGGCGCGACGGCGCATTACGTCACCGCCGATCTCGACGAGGGGCCGATCATCGAACAGGACATCGCCCGCATCACCCATGCGCAAAGCGCCGACGACTATGTCTCGATCGGCCGCGACGTCGAAAGCCAGGTGCTGGCGCGTGCCGTCCACGCCCACATCCACCACCGCTGCTTCATCAACGGCAACCGCGTCGTCGTCTTCCCGCCGAGCCCGGGAAGCTATGCCTCGGAGCGGATGGGGTGAGGCAACCGATTTCTCCGGTGTTGCTTCGTTCCATTGGGCGGCTATAGTCGCCTTGAGGCATGGTGGTTCTCGTCGGCAGATCTGCCCCTCACCCTAGCCCTCTCCCCGCATGCGGGGCGAGGGGACGGTACGGCATGCCCCTTCTCCCCGCGAGCGGCGAGAAGGTCGCGGCAGCGGGATGAGGGGCTGAGGACCGCACGGTTCCTATGAGGAGGACTACAATGAGCAATCGCGATCCGGTGGTTATCGTTTCAGCGGCGCGCACGCCGATGGGTGCCTTTCAGGGAGGACTGAAGGACCTTACAGCACCGGAGCTCGGCGCCGTCGCGCTGAAGGCGGCGCTTGAGCGCGCCGCTCTCGATGCGGTCGACGAAGTCCTGATGGGCAATGTCTTGCCGGCCGGCATCGGCCAGAACCCCGCTCGGCAGGCCGCGCTTGGCGCCGGCCTCGGAAAGGAAACGCCCTCGACCACGGTCTCGAAGGTCTGCGGCTCCGGCATGAAGGCGCTTATGCTCGGTCATGACGCGCTTCTTTCCGGCAGTGCGTCGGTGATTGCCGCCGGCGGCATGGAGTCGATGACCAACGCCCCCTATCTGCTGCCCAAGGCCCGTGGCGGTTTCCGGCTCGGCCACGGCGAAGTCAAGGATCACATGTTCCTTGACGGGCTGGAGGACGCCTATTCCGGTCGATTGATGGGCACCTATGCCGAGGATACGGCGCAGCATTACCAGTTCTCGCGGGCCGATCAGGACGCCTTCGCGCTGCGTTCTCTCGAAAGGGCGCTGAAGGCGGCAGAGGAGAAGTCCTTTGCCAGCGAACTTGTGGCGGTCGTGGATGGCGGCAAACGCGGGAGCGCCAATCTCGACCGGGATGAGGGGCCGACGAAGGCCGATCCGGCGAAGATACCGAAGCTGAAGCCCGCCTTCCGCGACGGCGGCAGCGTCACGGCCGCCAATTCCTCCTCGATCTCCGACGGCGCCGCCGCCCTGATACTGATGCGCGCGAGCGAAGCGGAGAAGCGTGGGCTGACACCGCTTGCGATCGTTGCCGGCCATGCGGGCCACGCCCAGGAGCCTGCCTGGTTTACCACAGCACCGATCAGCGCGATCGAGAAGCTCATGGACAAGCTCAACTGGGAGAAGGGCAGCGTCGGGCTCTATGAGATCAACGAGGCCTTTGCCGTCGTCGCCATGGCGGCGATCCGCGATCTCGGCCTCTCCGACGAGATCGTCAACATCCATGGCGGCGCTTGCGCGCTCGGCCACCCGATCGGCGCCTCGGGCGCCCGTATCGTCGTGACGCTGCTGAATGCAATGCGGGCGAACGGCGTCAAACGCGGCATCGCCTCACTCTGCATCGGCGGCGGCGAGGCGACGGCAGTCGGGTTGGAACTGCTGCAGTAGCAAGATTTGGCATTTGAGCGACCGGGTGGATGGCCCCTCACCCTAGCCCTCTCCCTGCAGGCGGGGAGAGGGGACAAGGTCGCGACTCGATCTTTTGCCCTACCATGCTCCAATTGACCATTCCGGTCCCCGGCCGAGCTTCAAAAGTAGGCGGTGATGGGAAATGAGTGGACGCGGCTTGCCCCTTCGCGGCAGCGGGATGAGGGGCGGACCGCCTCGCCCCGATGAGGGCGCTCACCGCCTCAGATATGCAACGCGTGCCCCAGCGCCTTGAAGGCTGCCTCCTGGAACGCTTCCGACTGGGTCGGATGCGCATGGATCGTCCCGGCAATATCCTCAAGCCGCGCGCCCATCTCGATCGCCAGCGCGAAGGTCGCCGAGAGCTCCGAGACGCCATGGCCGACCGCGTGGATGCCGAGCACGATATGATTGTCGGCACGTGCGACGACGCGGACGAAACCGTCTTCGGAAAGCGTTGTCATGGCGCGCCCGTTCGCCTGGAACGGAAACTGGCCGATCTTGATTTCGACGCCGGTTGCGCGCGCCTCGTCCGGTGCAAGGCCGGCGCTGACGATCTCCGGGTCGGTGAAGCAGACGGCCGGGATGCAATGCTTGTCCCAGCTCCGCTTCCGCCCGGCAACGATCTCGGCAACCATCTCGCCCTGCGCCATGGCGCGATGTGCGAGCATCGGTTCGCCGGTGACGTCGCCGATCGCATAGATGCCGCGCATGGAGGTGCGGCACTGGTCGTCGATGCGGATGAATTTCCCGGCGCGATCGAGGTCGATCTCCTCGATGCCCCACCCGTCCGTGACGGGTCTGCGGCCGACGGTCACGAGGACCTTTTCGGCGGGCACCTCGAAGGGGCGGCCGCTTTCTTCCGCAAGCAGACCGCGGCCATCGGCCGAGAGGCGTTTGGCGGCGGTACGCGTGAAAACATCGATGCCGAGTTCGCCGAGGCGCTTCATCACCGGCTTCGAAAGATCGGCGTCATATTGCGGCAGGATACGGTCCATCGCTTCGAGCACGGTGACCTTCGAGCCGAGTTTGGCGAAGGCGGTGCCGAGCTCGAGGCCGATATAGCCGCCGCCGATGACGGCCAACGTCTCGGGCACCGTTTTGAGCGCCAGCGCGCCGGTCGAGGAGATAACGTTGTCGCCGAAGGGCAGATCTGGAAGTTCGACCGGTGCCGAGCCCGTGGCGACGACGATCGCCTCGGCACGAATGCGCTGCAGACCGGTCTCGGTCTCGACGTCCACGGTCTTGCCGTCGACGAAGCGCGCTTCACCGACAACCGCCTTGACGCCCGCCTTTTTCAAGAGGCCCGTTACGCCGCCGTTCAGCCGCCCGACGATGCCGTCCTTCCAGGCGACGGTGCGCGCGAGGTCGATCGCCGGCGCACTCAGCGAAAGTCCAAGCGGGCTCTTGCCGGATGCCGCGGCACGGAGCTTGTGAAATTCTTCCGCCGCGTGGATCAGTGCCTTCGAGGGGATGCAGCCGACATTGAGGCAGGTGCCGCCGGCCTTCGCCTTTTCGACGATCACGGTGTCGACACCGAGCTGGCCCGCGCGGATGGCGCAGACATAGCCGCCGGGACCGGCGCCAAGCACCAGCAGCTTGCAGGAGATTTCCTTCATGATCGCATCATCCTTCAACGAAAATCAGCGCGGGCGTTTCGAGCAGCGTCTTCAGCCGCTGGACGAAGGTCGCGGCGTCCCAGCCGTCTATGACGCGATGATCGAAGCTCGATGAGAGGTTCATGATCTTGCGCGGTACGAATTGCGTCCCGTCCCAGACCGGACGGATGGCGATCTTGTTGACCCCGACGATCGCCACCTCCGGGTGGTTGATGACCGGCGTCGAGGCGATGCCGCCAAGTGCGCCGAGCGAACTGATGGTAATGGTCGAACCGGTCAGCTCGTCGCGGGTCGCGGTCCCGGTGCGGGCGGCGTCCGCCAGCCTGTTCAGCTCTGCGGCGCAATCCCAGATTCCGCGCGCTTCGGCGTGGCGCACGACGGGAACGGTCAGGCCGGCGTGGGTCTGGGTGGCGATGCCGATATTAACGGCGGCATGCCGATGAATGACGCCGGCGCCATCGTCGAAGGTTGCGTTGACGCCCGGCTGCTCGGCGATGGTCTTGACCAGCGCCCGCATCAGGAAGGGCAGGACCGTCAGCTTCGGCTGGTCGGGCTTGCGGTCGCGGTTCATCATCGCGCGCAGGTCTTCAAGCGCCGTCATGTCCATTTCCTCCACATAGGTGATGTGGGGAATGCGCGAGGTGGACAGCGTCATCTTTTCGGCGATGCGGCGCCTGAGGCCGGTGACCTTGATTTCCTCCACCGCCGTCTTGCGGACGAGACCGGTGATCGCCGGCGCCGGCTGGGCGCCGCGGCTCAGGAAAAGGTCGAGATCGTCATGGGTGATCCGGCCAGCGGGGCCGGTGCCGGTTACCTGCCTGAGGTCGACACCGCTGTCCTTCGCGCGTAGCCGGACGGCCGGCGAGGCGAGCGGTTTCTTCGCCATGTCGCGTGTCGGAGGCGGGACTGTGGGCGCCTCCGCAACGGCTTTCGGTTCAGGTTTTAGAGGCGACGCCTTCTTTACCTCCGGCGCAGGCGCCTGCTCCTTCACCACCGGCTCGGCCGGGACGGCGGTTGTGGCGATTTCGGTGGCAGCGGCACCGTCGCCCGAGACCTCGATGCGCACAAGCGGTGCCTTGACGGCGACCGTGTCACCGATTTCAGCGCCAAGCCATAGCACCGTGCCGGTGACGGGCGAGGGGATCTCGACGGTCGCCTTGTCGGTCATGACCGCGGCGAGCACCATGTCCTCGCGCACAGGGTCGCCGGGCTTCACGTGCCACTCGACCAGCTCGGCCTCGGCGACGCCTTCGCCGACATCGGGCATCTTCAGGATAAATTCGCCCATCGTCAGGCCTCCATCACTTCGGTGAGCGCGCGGCCGACGCGCGCGGGGCCGGGGAAATAGTCCCATTCCTGCGCATGCGGGTAGGGTGTATCCCAGCCGGTCACCCGGACCACGGGGGCCTCCAGATGATAGAAGCAATGCTCCTGGACGAGAGACACGAGCTCAGCGCCAAAGCCGGAGGTCAGCGTCGCCTCGTGCACGACGACGCAGCGTCCCGTCTTCGTCACCGACTGCACGATCGTATCTAGATCGAGCGGCAGCAGGCTGCGCAGGTCGATCACTTCCGCATCGATCCTGGTTTCTTCGGCGGCAGCGAGCGCGACATGCACCATGGTCCCATAGGCGACCACCGTCACGGCCGAGCCCTTGCGGCGGATTTCGGCCTTGCCGATCGGGATCGTGTAGTGGCCCTCCGGGACGTCGCCGAGCTCATGCTTCGACCAGGGCGTCACCGGACGTTCGTGGTGGCCGTCGAACGGCCCGTTGTAGAGCCGCTTCGGCTCCAGGAACATCACCGGATCGGGATCCTCGATCGCCGAAATCAGGAGTCCCTTGGCGTCGTAGGGGTTTGACGGAACGATGACCTTCAGCCCGCAGACATGGGTGAAAAGCGCTTCCGGGCTCTGGCTGTGGGTCTGGCCGCCGAAGATGCCGCCGCCTGTCGGCATGCGCAGGACGATCGGGCAGGTAAAGTCGCCGTTGGAGCGGTAGCGAATGCGCGCCGCCTCCTGGGTAATCTGGTCGTAGGCCGGATACATGTAGTCGGCAAACTGGATTTCGACGCAGGGCTTCAGCCCGTAGGCGGCCATGCCGATGGCAGTGCCGACGATGCCGGATTCGCTGATCGGCGCGTCGAAGCAGCGGGTCGTGCCGTACTTTGCCTGAAGCCCTTGCGTGCAGCGGAAAACGCCGCCGAAATAGCCGACGTCCTCGCCGAACACGACGACGTTCTCGTCGCGCGCCATAGAGACGTCCATGGCGCTGCGCACCGCCTCGATCATTGTCATTCTGGCCATGTCAGTACCCTGCCTTTTGCCGCTGGCGGCGGATGTGCGGCGGCATCTCGGCGTAAACACCCTCGAAAATATCGCGTACGGACGGCTTGCCGCCGGCATGCAGCGTGCCGTGGATTTCCGCCTTTTTCTGCGCCTGGATCACTTCGTCCATGATTTCGGCTTCCGCCTGGGCGTGGCGTTCTTCCGACCACGCGCCCCGGACGATCAGGTGCTTCTTCAATCTCAAGACCGGATCGCCAAGCGGCCAGGCCTCCGATTCCGTCTTCGGGCGATAGGCGCTCGGGTCATCGGAGGTGGAGTGCGCACCGACGCGATAGGTCACATATTCGATCAGCGTCGGACCGAGGTTGCGTCGCGCCCGCTCCGCCGCCCAGCGCGCGACCGCGTAGACGGCGAGATAGTCGTTGCCGTCGACGCGCAGCGCCGGAATGCCGAAGCCCAAGCCGCGCGCCGCAAAGGTACCCGACCCACCGCGGGCGATGCCCTGGAAGGTCGAGATCGCCCACTGATTGTTGACGATGTTGAGGATGACGGGCGCCCGGTAAGTCGATGCAAAGACCAGTGCGGAATGGAAGTCCGACTCCGCCGTCGAGCCGTCACCGATCCAGCCGGCGGCGATGCGCGAATCGTTCTTGATCGCCGAGGCCATGGCCCAGCCGACCGCCTGGACATATTGGGTGGCGAGATTGCCGGAAATCGTGAAGAAGCCGTGCTCCTTGGAGGTGTACATCACCGGTAGCTGGCGTCCGTGGCACGGGTCGCTCTCGTTCGAGAAGATCTGGTTCATCATCTCGACCATCGGGTAATCGTCGGCGATGAGAAGACCGGCCTGACGATAGGTCGGGAAATTCATGTCGCCCTTGCGAAGGGCCCTGCGGAAGGCGCAGCTTACCGCCTCCTCGCCGAGATGCTGCATATAGAAGGATGTCTTGCCCTGACGCTGCGCCATCAGCATGCGCGCGTCGAAGGCGCGCAGCATCATCATGTGCCGGAGACCGGCCAATAGCTCCGCGTCGGAGAGGAGCCCGGCCCAGGGCCCGACGGCTTCGCCATCGCGGTTCAGCACGCGGATGATGGAAAAGGCGAGGTCCCTGATGTCTTCCGGGGCGACGTCCACCTCCGGGCGCGGAACGGAACCGGCCTTCGGTATCTTGACGTTGGAGAAATCGGGCTGACCGCCCGGCCGAACGGCCGGTTCGGGGACATGCAAACTCAAACGGTCGAGGTCGCTCATGCGGGTTCCGGCCTCCCATCCGGATTGCGCATCGCACGCAATTCATGCTTCGGGAGAACGCCGCTGCCGGTCTCATGGCATGTGACGGCAACGATCTCACGCCGTGGCATACTCCTCTGCCCAACGCCGCCACTTGCCGTCTCGATCCCCGTTCTCCCAAGGGGATACATGCTGACAGACTGCCATGAGTTCAGGGGGAGATGAAGGGTTTTCGCGGTCTCGGCCGGCCGCCGTTTGAAGAAAGACAGAATACTGCCATTGCGTCTTGGATGCGCGACGGGAAACAGGCAGCAGCGACCGTTGCGAGAAATTTTCTTGCGCGGCCGGTTCGGGGATCGGCGCTTGGAGCCGCGCCTTCAGACCGGCGGCGCGATTTCGAGCGGCGTGCCGTCGGAAAAACGCGAGAGCCGGAAATTCGCAGGGTCGACGATCGGCTGATCTCCCGCGACCAGATCGGCGACCAGGTGACCAGCGCCGGGACCGATACCGAAGCCATGGCCGGAAAATCCGGTCGCGATCGTCAGCCCGGGGACGTTTTCAGCATGGGAAATGATCGGCACGGCATCGGGCGTCACGTCGATGAGGCCGGCCCAGATCTGCAGCGGCGCGGTCTGTCGGAGCGCCGGGAGGACCTGTCTTGCCGCCTCGAACGCCCTTAACGCGGAGCGCGGATCGGGTCGGGGATCTAGAATTCGGTGGCGTTCGAAGGCGCCCGGACGGTCGAGCGGCACGGATGCGATCTCGAAGAGTTCGCGCCAGCTCTGTGCGCTCAAGCCGACTTGCACGGCCTCGCCCTCGGCCTTTCGCGCAGGCTGAAAATCACGAAAGAAAGTGAAACTGTCCGGGACGACGGGATGCAGGTTGGCGCCGCCGTCGGCGATGGTATAGCCGCCGTCGAGCCGCTTTCGATAGGCATAGGTCGCCGTCGCGCCGGCGCCCTCGGGGCCACCGTCAACCGGCGTGGTTCTGAGCACTGTGTTGCGCACCTTCAGCTGCGGTAGCCGGATTCCGAGTCCCTTGCAGAAGAGCCGCGACCAGGCACCGCCGGCAAGGACGACCGCCGCGGTTTCGATTCGGCCCTTTTCCGTGATGACAGCGCTGATCCGGCCAGCGCTTCTCTCGATCCCGCGCACGGCGCAGCCGGTGACGATATGCGCCCCGGCGCGCCTGGCGCCCGCGGCAATTGCCGGCACCGCCTTCTGCGGCTCGGCCCGCCCGTCGCTCGGCGTAAAGAGCGCGCCTTTGTAGCGGGTGGTCGCTCCCGACATCCTGGACTGCGTTTCCTCCGGGCCGATCTGGCAGCTGTCGACGCCGTGCTGTCTGGCGTGCGCCAGCCAGGCCTCACGATTGGCGATATCCTGTTCGCTCTCCGAAACATACAGAATGCCGCTGCGGCGAAATCCGGTTTCGCCGCCGACGCGCGCATCGAGCGTGTCCCAGATTTTCAGTGCCGCCATGGCAAGCGGGATTTCCCGGCGGTCGCGGCCCATGACGCGCACCCAACCCCAGTTGCGGCTCGATTGTTCGCCGCCGAGGGCGCCTTTTTCGCAGAGCACGACTTGAACGCCACGTTCGGCGAGGAAGAGCGCCGTGCTGACACCGATGATGCCACCGCCGATAATGACGACCTCGGCTTTCGGCGGCAGCGAATCGTCGGTGATGACAGGGTCGAGAACGGGGCCGGGCATAGGTGCCTCTTGGATATGGTGATCGATTCTAATAGGTAAGAGCGGGATGCGGGCGGAAAACCGCGCACACTTTTCCTCATCCCGCTCTGGCAATCGCTGCACCGTTCCTCGCGCCCGATCAAGGCCGTACGACCAATTCGCTGGCTACGATGCGCAATTGCCACATCAAGGCAGAGCGTTCGGGGGCGCTTCACCCCTTGAACTGATACACGATCATTCTGTCCTTTTTCGATAAACATACGATTCGGTCGCTTGACAGATCGGCGCGCTCCGATGTCTCTTGGCGAGCATGAGACGGGCCGCAGGGCCCGCGAGCTAAGGCACGGATTGGAAAGAAACATGGGCGGACTTCTTGAAGGCAAGCGGGCGGTGATCACGGCGGCGGCGCAAGGTATCGGCCGTGCGGCGGCCGAGGCTTTCAAGCGCGAAGGCGCCTCGGTCGTCGCGACCGACATCAATGAGGAAAAGCTTGCCGAACTCGCGGCGGAAGGGATCGAGGTGGCGAAGCTCGACGTCTTGAGCGAACAGGCGATCGCTGGGTTTGCAGCGCGTACCGGCGCCATCGACGTTCTCTTCAATTGCGCCGGTTTCGTCCATCCCGGCACGATCCTTGAAGCGAGCGAGAAGGACTACGACTTCGCCTTCGACCTCAATGTGAAATCGATGTTCCGGATGATCCGCGCCTTCCTGCCCGGTATGATCGAAAAGGGCGGCGGCTCGATCATCAACATGTCGTCGGTGGCCGGAGCGCCGAAGGGCGTCCCGAACCGCTTCGTCTATTCGGCGAGCAAAGCCGCGGTCGTCGGCCTTACCAAGTCGGTCGCAGTCGATTTTATCGGCAAGGGCATCCGCTGCAACGCCATCGCGCCGGGTACGGTGCAATCGCCGTCGCTGGAAGAGCGGATGAAGGCGCAGGGCAACTACGAGCAGGCGCGCGCCGCCTTCGTCGCACGCCAGCCAATGGGGCGCCTCGGCACGCCCGAGGAGATCGCGGCGCTCGCCGTTTATCTCGGCAGCGACATATCTGCCTATACGACCGGTCAGGTGCATGTGATCGACGGCGGCATGACCCTCTGACAAGGTTGCGCGCAGGCCGACTTCCAGAAGTTCGGCCGAGACTCTATGCTCGCCGCATGCGTGACGAAGACACCAACCTACGCCCGGTCCTGCGAATCGACTTTCCGCCCGGCGATCGCCTTGGGCGCGGCAAGATCATGCTCCTGGAACTCATCCGCGAAACCGGCTCGATTTCCGCCGCCGGGCGCGCGATGAACATGTCCTACCGGCGCGCCTGGCTGCTCGTCGATGCCTTGAACCGGATGTTCAAGGAGCCTTCGGTAGAATCGCAGCGCGGCGGCAAGCAGGGCGGCGGTGCCGCCGTCACCGCTTTCGGAGAGATGCTGATCCAACGCTTCCGGGCGATGGAGGCCAAGGCTTGCACCGCGCTCGAGGACGATCTCGACTGGCTCGAGGCCGTTCGTGATCGGACGGCTGTTTCCATGGAGAAGGCGACTCGGCACGAGTGACCACGCCCACGCTCAGTGGTCGAGCGCCACCGTCTTGATGATCGCGTGGACGGATTTCCCGGGTGCAAGCTGGAGCGCGTCGCGCGACAGGGCGGTGATGCGGGCCAGAATGACATTGCCGCCGCACTGCAGGCGAACGTCGATGCTGCCTTTTTCGTCGGGAGACAGATCGATGACCGTTCCTTCGAACACGTTGAGCGCGCTGATGCCTTCCGGGCGCACGGTGGCCAGCATCACATCGCGCGCCGCGATGTGCAGGCGAACGCTGTGGCCCGGCGGAACGAAGAGTTGCGGCACCCGCACGAGACATTGTCCCGCCCGGACGGCCGTCAGATTGTGGGCGCTGTCGTGGCTCTCGACCACGCCTTCGAGCAGCGCGCCGGCCTCGCGCCAATCCATCGCGTGCACCGCGGCCGGCTGGCTCAAGATAACGGCCGCGTCGCCCGATGCCTTGACCCGGCCGTTCTCGATCACGATGACGCGCTCAGCCAGACGCGCGACTTCCGCGACCGAGTGGCTGACGTAGACGATCGGAATTCTGGTTTCGTCGCGAAGCCGCTCCAGATAGGGGAGAATCTCTGCTTTTCGCGCCTCGTCGAGCGCGGCGAGCGGCTCGTCCATCAACAAGAGGCGGGGAGAGGCAAGCAGCGCGCGGCCGACGGCGACGCGCTGCCGTTCGCCGCCGGAAAGAGTCGAGGGGCGACGGTCGAGCAGGTGGCCGATGCCAAGCATTTCAACGATCCGCCCGAATTCCGAGGCGGACTTTTGCGAACCGGCGAACCAGCGCCCATAGGCGAGGTTCCTGCGAACGCTCAGGTGCGGAAAAAGCCGCGCTTCCTGGAAGACATAGCCGAAGCGACGGCGGTGGATCGGCGTGAATATCTGCTTCCTGCTGTCTGCGATCACGTCGCCGTCGAGCACGATCCGGCCGACATCGGGACGGAGAAGTCCGGCGATGATGTTGATCAGCGACGTCTTGCCCGATCCCGAACGACCGAACAGCGCCGTCACGCTGCCGTCGGACGTGAACGCGGCGTCGATTGTGAAGGCTCCGATCCGGTGGCTGGCTTCGACCTCCAGGCTCATGCCGCCACCGACCGTTTCGCTGCGAATGCGGCGAAAACCTCCGACAGCATCAATGCCCCCATCGAAATGAAGACCGAGATGACGGCAAGGCGCAACGCTCCGGCATCGCCGCCCGGAACTTGCGTAAAGGTGTAAATCGCCGAGGAGAGCGTCTGCGTCTCGCCCGGGATGTTGGAGACGAAGGTGATCGTCGCTCCGAACTCGCCCATCGCCTTGGCGAAGGAGAGGATCATGCCCGCGATGATGCCGGGAAGGATCAGCGGCAATGTGACCGTCAGGAAGACCCATGCGGGCCCGGCGCCAAGCGTGGCGGCAGCGTCCTCGAGCTTGCGGTCGACTGCCTCGATCGACAGCCGGATGCTGCGCACCATCAAGGGGAAACCCATGACTGCGCAGGCAAGCGCGGCACCTGTCCAGCGGAAGGAGAAGACGATGCCGAAATTCTCGGCAAGGAAGGCGCCGATCGGTCCGCGGCGGCCGAAGAGAAGCAGCAGCACGAAGCCAGTGACCACCGGCGGCAGGACAAGCGGCATATGCACGAGGCCGTTCAGGATCGACTTGCCCCAGAAGCGTCCGCGCGCAAGCACCATGGCGGCGAGCAGTGCCAGCGGCAGACTGCCCAGCATCGCGACGGTCGCGACGCGCAGGCTCAGCCGGACCGCCGTCCATTCGGCGTCGCTCAATGCCATCCAGTCCAAACGCCAAATTCCTCCGCGCCTAAATCCTGCGCCGCAAGTTGGTCCGACCCGCGGCGCGGAGATCGATTCTGATAAATTAGAGCGGGATGCCAGCGGAAAACCGCACACACTTTTCCTCATCCCGCTCTGAACGCCCACTTGATCTTATCCATAAATCGATAATGATTTCAGCAGGCTCGTGCATCCGCAAAACGCGTGTCGCGGCGGCTTATTTGAGCACCGTGAAGCCCTGCGCTTCGAAAAACGCTGCGGCCTTGGCCGACCTGACGAACTCGATATAGGCGGCCGTGTCGGGGCTCTTGCTGTCGGCCGTAATGGCGATTGGATAGATGATCGGCGGATGACTGTCCTCCGGGAACGTGCCGACCACCGTGACGCCCGGATCGGCGACCGCATCGGTCTGGTAGACGATGCCATAGGGCGCCTCGCCGCGCGACACCAGGAGAAGTGCGGCGCGTACGCTCTCGGCGCCCGCCACCTTCTGTTCGACGGCCGGCCAGATGCCGAGCTTTTCCAACGCCGCCTTGCCATATTTTCCGGCCGGAACCGAGTCGACGGCGCCCATCGCCAGCCGGCCGTCACCAATGAGGGCGACGAGGTCGAAGCCGGGCTTGATATCGACGGCTTTCGAATCGGGCTTTGCGGAAACGAGGACGAGGCGGTTGCCAAGCAGGTTGGAGCGCGTGTCTGTTTTGATCAGCTTCTTATCGGCAAGATAGTCCATCCATGCGAGGTCGGCAGATATGAAGACGTCCGCGGGCGCGCCCTGTTCGATTTGCTTCGCAAGGGCCGAGCTTGCGGCGTAGGAGGCCGTGGTCTCCTTGCCGGTTTCCTTTTGCCATTCGGCATTGATCGCGTCGAGCGCGCTCTTCAAGCTTGCGGCAGCGAAGACTGTCACTTTTTCTGCCGCATGTGCCGGGGCGAGAACCGCACCTGCCAGAGCGAGGCCGAGCGCCAGCACCAGAGTTTTGAGCCCCAAACCCGCGAGCCAATCTCCCTGTCCCTTCATCCGCGGCCTCCATCCATTCGTGATATTTTTGAGAATATAACGCGTCGCCGTTTTGGTTAGCGCTATATACGAATAAATACAATGCTTCCCGCAAGGATAATCAAAAACAGTGAACCGAGGCGGCGGACATCGCAGCAGTGCTTGCGATGGGCGGCCGCGGGGCTAAATTCCGGAGCGAGAGAGAAGCGAAGGACATGCCCATGGATGCGACGATCAGGCTGGAAGAGACCTGGAGGACTGCGCTGGCACCGGAATTCCGTCACACCTATATGGCCGATCTCAAACGGTTCCTGCTGGACGAGAAAGGGCAGGGCCGGCAGATCTTTCCGAAGGGCAGCGAATATTTCCGGGCGCTCGACCTCACTCCGCTCGATAAGGTGCGCGTCGTTATCCTCGGGCAGGATCCCTATCACGGCGACGGCCAGGCGCACGGGCTTTGCTTCAGTGTGCGCCCCGGCGTGCGCATACCGCCGTCGCTCGTCAACATCTACAAAGAGCTTCAGGACGACCTCGGCATCCCGCCGGCGCGCCACGGCTTCCTCGAAAGCTGGGCGCGCCAGGGCGTTCTGCTCCTGAACGCCGTGCTAACGGTCGAGCGAGGCCGGGCGGCATCGCACCAGGGCAAAGGCTGGGAGCGTTTCACCGACGCCGTCATCCGGGCGGTCAACGAGCAGCAATACCCCGTCGTCTTCATGCTTTGGGGCTCCTATGCGCAAAGGAAGGCAGCCTTTGTCGATCAATCGCGGCACCTCGTGCTGAAGGCGGCGCATCCCTCTCCACTTTCGGCGCATTCGGGCTTTCTCGGCTGCCGGCATTTCTCGAAGGCGAATGACTTTCTCGTTTCCAAGGGCTTCGATCCGATTGACTGGCGGTTGCCGGAGAAACCGGAGATTGCCGACGGTCTGTGAGCTCAATCGCTCGGACTGACGCGGTCCCGCCGGCGCCTGTCGCTGACAAACCTTGCGCCATCGCCTCCGATCGGCCAAAGACTGCCGCATTGGAGCGGGATGAGGAAAAGTGTGCGCGGTTTTCCGCCCGCATCCCGCGTCTCAACTTAGATGCGTAGCGCGAGGCGGAAGAAGATGCGGCATATCCTGATTATCGGCATCGGTGCGGGCAATCCCGAACACGTGACCATTCAGGCCATCAACGCCCTCAACAAGGCCGACGTGCTCTTCATCCCGACCAAGGGGGCAAAGAAGACGGAGCTTGCCGAGGTCCGCCGCGAAATATGCGCGCGCTACGTGACGAGAAGCGACAGCCGCACGGTCGAGTTCGCCGTGCCGGTGCGCCAGACCGAGGGGCGGAGCTATAGCGGCAGCGTCGACGACTGGCACGGAAGCATCGCTGCCATCTATGAGGCACTGCTGCTCGGCGAACTCGCCGAAGGCCAGACCGGTGCCTTCCTGGTCTGGGGTGACCCGATGCTTTACGACAGCACGATCCGCATTGTGGATCGCGTAAAGGCGCGAGGCCATGTGGCTTTCGATTTCGAAGTCGTTCCCGGTATCACCAGCCTTCAGGCGCTCTGCGCCAGCCACCGCATCCCGCTCAATCTCGTCGGCAAGCCGGTCGAGATCACCACCGGCAGGCGGCTGGCCGAAAGTTTTCCGGACAAGAGCCAAACGGCGGTGGTCATGCTCGACGGGGAGCAGGCGTTCGAGAAGATCGACGATCCGGACGCCGCCATCTACTGGGGCGCCTATCTTGGCACGCCGGACGAGATCATCATCTCCGGCCGTCTCGCGGACGTGAAGGAGGAGATCCTCAGGGTGCGGGCCGCGGCGCGGCAGCGCATCGGCTGGATCATGGATATCTACCTGCTGCGCAAAGGCGCCGATTTCGATGAGTAAATCACCGCGGGCGCGACAGCGACCTCGCTTGCTCTTTGATCTCTCTCAAAGCGCGCACCTGTGATATAGCGTCCATCGAGAGCGGCGGGGACCCTTACCTGGTGCCGGGAGGATTGACCAAAGCAATGACAAGCTGTGCCACGCCCAGATCAGACGGGGCCAATGCATCCATGCGGCGGGGCGCTTGTCCGTCGCTTGCGAAACCGATGCAGACCGGCGACGGATTGCTGGTCAGGCTGCGGCCCGCGACAGGCAGCTTGACGCCAGCGGAACTGCGGGTGCTTGCCGTCGCCGCCGAGCGCTTCGGTAATGGCATCCTGGAAGTGACGGCGCGGGGCAACCTGCAGGTCCGGGGTCTGACGGCAGCGGACGTCGCAGGCTTGGCGTCGGCAATCGGCGAAGCAGGTATTGGGGTTGCCGAGGGCGTGGCGATCGAAACGCCGCCGCTCGCCGGCGTCGATACGGACGAGATCATCGATCCTCGTCCGCTGGCGCTGGCGCTTCGCGAAGCGATCACCGCGCTCGATTCGCCCCTCAAGCTCGCGCCGAAGCTCTCGATCATCATCGACGGTGGCGGCCGCTTTCACCTCGACAACATCGTTGCCGACCTGCGTTTGAAGGCGGTGAAAACGGATGACGACGTGGCCTGGCTGCTTTCGCTTGGCGGCACGGCGCGGCCGGTCGCATTGCTCGATCATCGCAAGGTCGTTCCCGGCCTCCTTGCCGTTCTCCGCAGGCTTGCCACCATGGGCGATGCGGCGCGTGGCCGCGATCTCGATCTGGAGGTGATCAAGACCGAATTGGCCGGCGGAGCGTATCAGCCGACGGGACTGATCCTGGCGACGGAACCGGCCATGCCGGTCGCCGGGCTGCACACGCTTGCCGACGGCGCCACCGTGCTTGGTGTGGGCCTCGCCTACGCCCAGGCGGATGCGGCCAGCCTGACGGCTCTCCTGCGCAAGGCGGAGGAACTGGCTGCGGCTGAGATCCGGCTTGCGCCGGGACACGGGCTTTTCGTGCTCGGACTCGATCATGAAGCCGCCGCGATAATGCAAGGCCTCGCGTTCTCGCTGGGCTTTCGCATCGCCCCGGACGATCCGCGCAACCATATCGCCACCTGCGCCGGCACTGGCGCCTGCGCATCCGCACTGATGGAGACCAAAGCCGTGGCACGGGTCGTGGTCGATGCCGCGCCCGAACTGCTCGACGGTTCGTTGACCGTGCATCTCTCCGGCTGTCCCAAGGGATGCGCGCGACCATCATCTGCGGAGCTGACGCTTGTCGGTGCGCCATCAGGATATGCGCTTGTCGTAAATGGTACTGCTTCCGTCGCGCCGAGCGCCTACACGGATGCGAATGGAATAAAATCCGCGTTCGCGCATCTCGGTGCGCTGGTGCGGGAAAACAAAGACGCTGGCGAATCGGCGCGGTCCTGTCTTACACGGCTCGGGGCCGCGCGTATCGCCGCCGCGTTTGAACAGGGATAGAAATGCCGGACTACGACTATATCCGCGATGGCAACGCCATCTATGAGCGTTCCTTTGCGATCATCCGGGCGGAGGCCGATCTTTCCGGCTTTTCCGAGGAGGAAGCCGATCTCGCCGTGCGCATGGTGCATGCCTGCGGCTCGGTCGAGGCCGCGCGCCAATTCGTCTTCTCGCCGGACTTCGTCTCCGCAGCGCGCACCGCGCTGAAGAACGGCGCACCGATCTTCTGCGACGCGGAAATGGTGGCGCATGGCGTGACGCGGGCGCGGCTGCCAGCAGGCAACGACGTCATCTGCACGCTTCGCGATCCGCGAACGGTCACGCTCGCGGCCGAGATCGGCAATACGCGCTCTGCGGCTGCGCTGAAACTCTGGGGCGAACGGATGGCCGGCTCCGTCGTTGCGATCGGCAATGCGCCGACCGCGCTCTTCTACCTGCTCGAAATGCTGCGCGACGGCGCGCCGAAACCGGCTGCGATCCTCGGCATGCCGGTCGGCTTCGTCGGCGCGGCGGAATCGAAGGACGCGCTCGCCGAAAACTCCTATGGCGTCCCCTTCGCGATCGTGCGCGGCCGTCTTGGCGGCAGCGCAATGACGGCGGCGGCGCTCAACTCACTCGCGAGGCCGGGCCTGTGAGCGCGGTCGAGATGGGCAGATTGATCGGCGTCGGCACCGGTCCGGGTGATCCCGAGCTTCTGACGGTGAAGGCGGTGCGGGCGCTGGGCGAGGCGGATGTCGTCGCCTATTTCGCCAAGGCGGGGCGCAACGGCAATGGCCGTGCGGTTGTCGAGGGCTTGCTGAAGCCCGGTCTCATCGAACTGCCGCTCTACTATCCGGTAACGACCGAGATCGACAAGGACGACGGCGCCTACAAGAGCCAGATCACCGATTTCTACAACGACTCCGCCGAGGCAGTCGCAGCGCATCTCCTGGCCGGACGCACCGTCGCCGTGCTCAGCGAAGGCGACCCGCTCTTCTACGGATCCTACATGCACCTGCATGTGCGGCTCGCCGGCCGGTTCCCGGTCGAGGTTGTTCCGGGCATCACCGCCATGTCCGGCTGCTGGTCGCTTGCGGGGCTGCCGCTCGTCCAAGGCGATGACGTCCTGTCCGTTTTGCCCGGCACGATGGGCGAGGTTGAGCTTCAGCGCCGCCTTGCCGATACCGAGGCCGCGGTGATCATGAAAGTCGGCCGCAACCTGCCAAAAATCCGCCGGGCGCTTGCCGCCGCCGGCAGGTTGGACGCGGCCGTTTACGTCGAACGTGGCACGATGAAGAATTCCGCGATGATCCCGCTTGGCGAGAAGCCCAACGACGAGGCGCCTTATTTCTCGCTCGTGCTCGTCCCGGGCTGGACCGACAGGCCCCGGGAGGACAGGCGATGACCGGCAAGCTTTTCATCGTCGGTACGGGTCCCGGCAATCCGACGCAGATGACGCCCGAGACGCGCGAGGCGATTTCCGCCGCGACCGAGTTCTTCGGCTATGGCCCCTATCTCGACCGTCTCGACCTTAGGGCCGACCAGCACCGCATCGCCTCGGACAATCGCGAGGAACTGGAGCGGGCCCAGGCGGCGCTTGTGCGCGCCGCCGCGGGCGCCGATGTCTGCGTTGTTTCGGGCGGCGATCCCGGCATCTTCGCCATGGCGGCCGCCGTCTGCGAGGCGATCGAGAAGGGGCCGGCGGAATGGCGCAAGGTCGATCTCACGATCACGCCCGGCGTGACCGCGATGCTTGCGGTTGCCGCCCGCAGCGGCGCGCCGCTCGGGCATGACTTCTGCGCGATGTCGCTATCCGACAATCTGAAGCCCTGGGAGGTGATCACGAAAAGGCTGCGGCTTGCCGCCGAGGCCGGGCTGGTGATTGCGCTCTATAACCCGATCAGCAAGGCGAGGCCATGGCAGCTCGGAGAGGCTTTCGCCATCCTGCGGCAGGTTCTGCCTCCTCACGTACCGGTCATCTTCGGCCGCGCGGCGGGCCGCCCCGATGAGCGCATTACAGTGATGCCGCTCGGCGAGGCCGATGCCAACCGCGCCGACATGGCGACCTGCGTGATCATCGGCTCTCCGGAAACGCGCATCGTGCCGCGCGACGGCAAGCCCGATCTCGTCTACACGCCACGGTCCTTTACCGGGGAAAGCCTCTGATGGATGCGTTCGAGCGCCTCATCGCAATCGCCGACCGACGGCACGTCGGCGGGCTTGTGGCGCTCGACCATGATCACCTCGATCCCGAGCTTGCGTGCCGCGGCGATCTTGCCATAGGTCGCGGTGCCGCCGCTGTTCTTGGCGACGACGATGTCGATGTCGTGTTCCTCGAGGAGGTCGATCTCGTCCGCTTCCGCGAAAGGACCACAGGCAAGAATTGCGGTGACGTCGGGCAGGGCGAGTGGCGGCGTCACGGGGTCGACGCTGCGAACGACGTACTTGTGTTCCGGGGCCTTCTCGAAGTGGAACGCCTCCTGCCGGCCGATCGCCAGGAAAACGCGACGCGGCGCTCCACCGAGTGCGGACACGGCCTCGGCCACGCTCTCGACGCGCGTCCAGCGGTCTCCGCGTTCCAGTTCCCAGGCGGGGCGGCGGAGAGCAAAGATCGGCGTTCCGGTTGCTGCCGCCGCCGCGGCGGCATTGTGAGAAATACGGGCGGCGAAGGGATGCGTCGCATCGACCAGCAGCGCGACACTCTCCGCCTTGAGGAAGGCGGCAAGCCCTTCTGCGCCGCCGAAGCCGCCAACACGGGTCGCCAGTGGTTGCGGGCGCGGGTCGGCGGTGCGGCCTGCGAGCGAGATGGCCGCATCGTAGCGAGGATCGGCCGCAAGACGCTCGGCCAGTTGCCGCGCCTCGGTCGTGCCGCCGAGGATCAGAATGCGAGGTCTGTCCATGGCTGACATGTCGAACAGCGCTTCGGCCATCGTCGCCCCCTGGTTGGTGATCATCGGTATCGGTGAGGATGGTGTAGCGGGTCTCGGCGACGAGGCCAAGCGGCTGATTGCGACCGCGCCGGTCGCCTTCGGCGGAGCCCGGCATATCGAGCTTGTGGGCTCCCTGATAACGGGCGAGTGCCAGGCCTGGCAGAGCCCCTTCGAAAAGTCCGTCGACGCGATCGTTGCACGGCGGGGCAGCCCCGTCGTTGTGCTCGCCTCCGGCGACCCTTTCCTGTTCGGCGCCGGCGCCACGCTTGCACGCCGGATCGATGCTGCCGAAATGCGCGTCATTCCTGCACCCTCGTCCTTCAGCCTCGCGGCTTCACGGCTCGGCTGGGCATTGCAGGACGTGGCGACGGTTTCGCTGCATGGGCGCCCGCTAGATTTGATCCGGCCGCATCTGCACCCGGGCGCCCGTGTTTTGGCACTGACCTCGGATGAAGTTGGTCCAAAGGCGCTTGCCGCTCTCCTTTGCGACAGCGGATTCGGTCGATCCCAGCTTACCGTTCTGGAGGCGCTTGGCGGCGCACGCGAACGTATATCGCGGCAGATCGCATCGAGCTTCGCGCTCGAAGACCTCGATCCTTTGAACGTCTGCGCCATTGAAGTCGTTGCCGATGCCGAAGCGCGCGTGTTGCCGCTCGCCGCCGGTCTCGACGATGCCCTGTTCGAGCATGACGGCCAGATCACCAAGCGCGAGGTCCGTGCCTTGACGCTCTCGGCGCTGGCGCCGCGCAAGGGTGAGTTGCTGTGGGATGTCGGCGCCGGTTCGGGTTCCATCGCCATCGAATGGATGCTGGCGGACCCGGCGATGCGCGCCATCGCCATCGAGGCCTCGCCCGAGCGTGCCGCGCGTATCGGCCGCAATGCGGCGCGCTTCGGCGTGCCCGGGCTGGCGGTGATAGAAGGCGAGGCGCCGGGCGCGCTTCGTGGCCTCGCGCCGCCGGACGTGATCTTCATTGGCGGTGGCGGCAGCGAGCCCGGTGTGATGGATGCCGCGATTGCTGCGCTTCGCCCCGGCGGACGGCTGGTGGCGAATGCGGTGACGACGGAAATGGAGGCCGTTCTCATCGCACAGCATGCGCAGCTTGGCGGCTCGCTGATCCGCATCGACATCGCCCGAGCCTCGCCGCTCGGAACGATGACCGGCTGGCGGCCGGCGATGCCGGTCACGCAATGGTCCTGGGTCAAGCCCTGAGCGAATTTCTAAGAGGATTGGATATGACAGTTCATTTCATCGGCGCAGGCCCGGGTGCGGCAGACCTGATCACGGTCAGGGGCAGGGACCTGATCGGACGCTGCCCGGTCTGCCTCTATGCCGGCTCGATCGTGTCGCCCGAGCTTCTGCAGTATTGCCCGGCCGGCGCCCGCATCATCGATACGGCGCCGATGTCTCTCGATGAGATCGAAGCGGAATATGTTCGCGCGGCGCGCGCCGGCGAGGACGTGGCTCGACTGCATTCGGGCGATCTTTCCGTCTGGAGCGCGGTCGCCGAACAGATTCGCCGGCTCGAGAAGCATGGTATCGCCTATACCATGACGCCCGGTGTGCCGGCTTTTGCCGCGGCCGCAGCAACGCTCGGCCGGGAGCTGACAATTCCAGCAGTGGCGCAAAGCCTGGTGTTGACCCGCGTTTCCGGGCGCGCCTCGCCGATGCCGAACAGCGAGACGCTTGCTGCTTTCGGCGCCACGGGCTCGACGCTGGCGATCCACCTCGCGATCCATGCGCTCGACCGGGTCGTCGAGGAGTTGACGCCGCTCTATGGCGCCGACTGCCCGGTTGCGATCGTCGTCAAGGCGTCATGGCCGGACGAGCGGGTCCTGCGCGGCACGCTCGGCGACATCGCCGCCAGGGTCGCGCTCGAGCCGATCGAACGCACGGCGCTGATCTTCGTCGGGCCTGGCCTCGAAGCCGCGGACTTCCGCGAGAGTTCGCTCTACGACCCCGCCTATCAGCGCCGCTTTCGCGGCCGCGAGTAGAGCGGGCGAGGAAAGTGTGTGCGGTTTCCGCACGCATCCCGCTCGAACTTGTTAGAATCGATCAGTCGGTGCTTTTCTCGCTTTCCGGTTTGTGCTTGCGCGGCACGCCGTTTCGTTCTTCAAAGCGGTCGCGGTAGAGCGCCGCCTGGCCGAGCAGCGCCAGCGTCACCGGCGTCGTCACGGTGACGAAGAAGATGATCAGCAGCTCGTGGAAGATCCAGCGGCTTTGCAGCACGGCGAAGCAGAGCATCGACGCCAGGCAGATCAGGATCGTGCCGCCGCTGGTCGCAATTGTCGGGGCGTGCAGCCGTTCATAGTAATTCGAAAGCCGCAGCAGGCCGAGCGAACCGATCAGCGTCATCGCCGCGCCGAGAAGCAGCAGGCTGCAGACACCGACGGCGGCCCAGGTTGGCAGGTCGGTCAGATGGCTCATTCGATCACCTCACCACGCATCAGGAATTTCGCGAAGGCGATCGAAGAGACGAAGCCGATCAGCGCTATGATCAATGCGGTCTCGAAATAGATCGTGTTCGCACTGCGGATGCCGAAGGACAGCAGCATCAGCATCGCGTTGATGTAGAGGGTATCGAGCGCGAGGATCCTGTCCTGCGCGCGTGGCCCCCTGGCGATGCGATAAAGTGCGCAGGCCATCGCCAGACCGAGCATGACCTGGGAGAGGAGCACCGACCAGGTGATCGCAAGCTCAGTCATTGGAATATCTCCTTCAACGCCGCTTCGTAACGCTTGACCGTCCCGCGCCAAACCTCCTCGTTCTGCAGGTCCAGCACATGGAAAAGCAGGGTCTTCTGGCGGCGGTCGTATTCGAGCCATGCCGTTCCCGGCGTTGCCGTCATGATGCAGGCCAGCAGCGCCAGAGCGTTCTCGTCTTCGAGATCGAGGTCGACGGTCAGAAACCCGGCGTTCGCGGGGAAACGGTGGGCGCGAAGGATGATCGACGCGACGGCGATGTTCGAGCGGACGATGTCGGCGATAACCTCGAGAAGGAAGCCAGCCGCGCGCCCGATGCGATGCAGATGCGATCTCGCGGGATGCAGCTTGAGCGTCACCCAGCCGAGCACCATACCGAGAACGAGGCCGATGAGGATCGAGCCCGGCGCCAGCGACTGGTTCAAAAGCAACCACATCACCAGCAGCACGGTCGTCAGCAGCGGATAGGGAAACCAGGTGCGCATCGTTATTGTCCCCCCGCCCTTGGCGCGGAAAGAACACGCTCGCTCTGGGACAACGGGTTGAGCAGGTCGTCAGCGGTTGCCTGCATGTAGCGCATGGCGGGGCCGGCCTGCAGGCTCAGGAAGACGCAGGCGGCGAGCAGGACGAGAACGGGCGTAATCTCGATGACGAAAACCCGCGGTACCGTGCCCTCGATCGAGGCCCAGAAGGTGCGAATGCCGATGCGGTTCATCGCGATCATGGCGGCAAGCCCAGATAGGATGAGAAGCACCACATAGGTCCAATCGGCGGCAGACATCGCGGTTGTGAGATCGGCTCCCGGCATGTCGAAGAGGCCGCGCAGGATCGCGAACTTGGCGACGAAGCCCGACAGGGGAGGCAGGCCGGAAAGAAGCACGGCACAGAGGCAGAAGCAGAGGCCGAGAACGGCCATTGTGCCCGGTATCGCGACGCCGATCTCCTCCTCTTCTTCATCCTCATCGAAGTCGCCATAGGCTTCCATCGTCACCGCCAGAACGTCGGCGCCGGCATCGCGGCCGCGGTCGACGAGTTCGATGAGCAGGAAGAAGGCGGAAATCGTCAGTGTCGAGCTGACGAGATAGAACAGGGCGCCGGCGAGCATCCCAGCGTGGCCGAGGCCGATCGCCGCAAGCAGCGTTCCGGAGGAGACGAGAACCGAATAGCCGGCAAGCCTGCCCATCGCCTGTGAAGCGAGCACGCCGATCGCGCCGAACGCGATCGTCAGCATGCCGCCGGCAACGAGCCACTCCTGGCCGAAACCTGCCGAAGGCCCGGCGGCCGCACCGAAGATGAGGAAGTGCAGGCGGACGATCACGTAGATGCCGACCTTGGTCAGAATGGCAAAGACCGCAGCGACCGGCGGCGTCGCGGCCGCGTAGGCCGGCGGCAGCCAGAAGCTCAGGGGCCACATGCCGGCCTTGACGAGAAAGGCGATGCCGAGGATCGCGGCGCCGGTTTCGACGAGTTGCCGGTTCTCAGGCGTAAGTGTTGCGAGCTTGGTGGCAAGGTCGGCCATATTCAGCGTGCCGGTGACGCCGTAGATCAGGCTGACGCCGATGAGGAACAGCGACGAGGCAGCAAGATTGATCGCGATATAGTGCAAGCCGGCCTTGACGCGCACGGGGCCGGAGCCGTGCAGCAGCAGGCCATAAGATGCGGCCAGCATCATTTCGAAGAAAACGAAGAGATTGAAGATGTCGCCCGTCAGAAAGGCGCCGTTGAGACCGGCGATGAGAAGCTGGAACAGCGAATGGAAATGGTGGCCGGCCGTGTGCCAGCGCGCCATGGAATAGACCTGGGCGGCAAGCGCCAGACCTGCCGTCAGGCAGAGCATCAGCGCGGACAAACGGTCGAGCACGAGAACGATGCCGAAGGGAGCCGGCCAGTTGCCAAGCTGATAGATGCCGGTCTCCGGCAGGTTGCCGGCGTTCGCGGCAACATGCATGAGGATCGTGGCGACAACGAAGACGATGAGCGTCGAGCCGAAGCCGAAGACACCCTTCAGCATCCGGTTGCGCTCGTCGATCGGGATCAGCGCCGCGCCGACGGCGAGCGGCAGCAGGATCGGGATGATGAGAAGGTGATGCAGCCAATCAATCATGGCGCTGCTCCCTTCCGTCGACATGGTCGGTACCGGTGAAGCCGCGCGAGGCGAGCAGCACGACGAGGAAGAGTGCCGTCATGGCAAAGCCGATGACGATCGCGGTCAGCACCAGCGCCTGCGTCACGGGATCCGTGTACTGCGCAAGGTCGCCGACGCCGCCCGGGTCGAGCACCGGCGGCGCGTTCACGCGCAGCCGCCCCATGCCGAAGATGAACAGATTGACGGCATAGGAGAGCAGTGAGAGACCGATGATGACCTGGTAGGTACGCGGCCTCAGCAACAAATAGACGCCTGACGCGGTCAGCGCACCGATCCCCGCGGAGAGAATGAGTTCCATTACCGAACCCCCTCCTTTTCGGCGCGCACTGCCCGCATGTGGGCGCGCGGCGCGCGGACAGACTGGTGGGCCAGCGCAATGAGGATCAGCACCGTGGCGCCGAGGACTAGCGAAAAGACGCCGAGATCGAAGAGGATGGCGCTCGCCAGCGGGAACTTGCCGACGATCGGCAAGGTTGCATACTGTGCGTGCGAGGTGAGGAACGGATAGCCGAAGACCCACGATCCGGCGCCGGTCGCCGTTGCGACCAGAAGGCCGATGCTCATCCAGCGCAGCGGGTGGATGCGTAACCGCTCCTCGACCCAGCGGGTGCCGCCCGACATATATTGCAGGATGAAGCCGATCGACATGGCGATGCCCGCGGCAAAGCCGCCGCCCGGCAGGTCGTGTCCGCGCAGGAAGAGATAGGCGGCCAGCAGACCGGTGACGGGGAACATCCACCGCATGATGACGGAGGGCACGAAGAGGTACTCGGCGACGCTGTCGCCGGCTGCACGGTCCGGGTGGTCGTCGTCGAAGGCGTTCTGCACCCGCTGCTGTTCCGGGGCCTCCAGACTGTCGGCCTGCGGACGGAAGCGCAAGAGAAGCGCAAAGACCGTCAAGGCGACGATGCAGAGCACGGCGATCTCGCCAAGCGTGTCGAAGCCGCGGAAGTCGACGAGGATGACGTTGACGACGTTGGTGCCGCCGCCCTCTGTGTAGGCCCGTTCAAGGAAATAGCTCGCGATGGTTTCCGGCAGTGGCCGCGTCATGACCGTATAGGCGACGACCGTCACCCCGCCGCCGGCGAGGATCGCGAGAATGAAGTCGCGCAGCCGCCTGAGGCGGATGCGGAAGGGAAGATCCTCGGCATCCTCGGGCTGCTCGATGCGCTTCGGCAGCCAGCGCAATCCGAGCAGGATCAGCACGGTCGTGACGATTTCGACCAGAAGCTGGGTTACCGCGAGGTCGGGTGCGGAAAGCCAGACGAAGGTGATGCAGGTGACGAGGCCCGCGCCGCCGAGCAGCACGAGCGCTGCAAGCCGATGAAACTTCGCCTGGTAGGCCGAACCGACGGCACAGGCGATGCCGATCACCCAGAGCAGGGCGAAAGCCGGATCGATGCCGCGTATGACGAGCGGCGGAAGCTTGAAGCCGCCGAGCACAAGCGGTGACGCCCCGGCTGCGAGTGCAAGGAGGACGACGTAGCACATCTGCGGCTGCAGGCGGCGCGTGCCGAGCCTCTGCTCCAGCGAGCGGGCCCACTTCCATGAGAGCGTTACCAGCACGCGTTCGAAGATTCGTTGACCCTGGAGCAGGCGGAAGACCGGCGGGCCTTCGACACTGGTCGCAAGGTAGGAACGCATCAGGAAATAGAGGCCGACCCCGCCCGACAGCGCCACGAAGCTCATGATCAGCGGGACGTTCAAGCCGTGCCAGACGGCAAGGCTGTATTGCGGCGTGCGATCGCCGAGGATCGAGACGACGGCCGTGTGCAGGAATGGACCGATCGTCTGCGCGGGGATGATGCCGACGACGAGGCAGGCAAGCACGAGGAAGTCCACCGGCGCGCGCATCCAGCGCGGCGGTTCGTGGGGTTTCTTGGGCAGATCCTTCGGCATGGGGCCGTAGAAGACGCCGTGAATGAAGCGCAGGGAATAGGTGACGGCAAACATGCTCGCGATCGTCGCGACATAGGGTGTTATCGTATCGAGCGTGTTGATGAGGTGCGTCTCGATCGCCTCGGCGAAGAACATCTCCTTGGAAAGAAAGCCATTGAGCAGCGGCACGCCGGCCATTGCCGCGCTTGCCACCATGGCAAGCGTGGCGGTGATCGGCATGTAGTGGAAGAGACCGCTCAGCCTTCGCATGTCGCGCGTGCCGGTTTCGTGGTCGATGATGCCCGCGGCCATGAACAGCGAGGCCTTGAAGGTGGCGTGGTTGACGATGTGGAAGACCGCGGCAACGGCTGCCAGCGGGCTGCCGAGGCTCAGGAGCACGGTGATGAGCCCCAGATGACTGATCGTCGAATAGGCGAGGAGCCCCTTCAGATCCTGCTGGAAGATCGCGAAATAGGCGCCGAGCAGGAGGGTCGTGAGCCCGGCGAGGCCGACGATCCAGAACCAGGCCTCGGTGCCGGCCATCACCGGCCACAGCCGCGCAAGCAGAAAGACGCCGGCCTTCACCATGGTCGCCGAATGTAGATAGGCAGAGACCGGCGTCGGCGCAGCCATCGCGTGCGGCAGCCAGAAATGGAAGGGAAACTGCGCGCTCTTCGTGAGGGCGCCGAGCAGCAGAAGGATGAGGACGGTCAAGTAAAGCGGGTGGTTGCGGATCGCATCGCCCGAGGCGAGAACGACGTCGAGATCGTAGCTCCCGACGATCCGGCCCATGATCAGCAATCCGACCAGCATGCAAAGCCCGCCCATGCCGGTCATCGTCAGCGCGATGCGCGCGCCGTCGCGGGCGTGCGCATTGTGGTGCCAGTAGCCGATCAGCAGGAAAGAGACGATGCTCGTCAGCTCCCAGAAAACCGCAAGCAGGATGAGGTTGCCGGAGAGCACGACGCCGAGCATCGATGCCATGAAGGCAAGGAACAGCGCGAAGAAGCGCGGGACCGGGTCCTCGGCAGCCATGTAGTAGCGGGCATAAAGGACGACGAGAACGCCGATCGCCGTGATCAGCGCCGAAAACAGCCAGGCGAAGCCGTCCATCCGCAGTGTGAAGTTGAGCCCGAGCTCGGGGATCCAGTCGAGTTGATAACGCAGCACCCCGCCGGAAGCGACGAAGGGATAGAGTCCCGCGGTCACCAGAAAGCAGACAAGGGCGATCGCACCTGCGAACCAGGCCGTGGCACCGCGTTGATCGGACGGAAAGAAGATTGCGATGAGGCTTCCCGCAAAAGGCGCGAGAATGAAAACAGGCAGCAATTTTCCCGCGTATTCTATCGTTCCGTTCCCCTCGTTGGGTATGTTGGAGAGTGGGACCAGGGGTCCCGGCAGGAGTGTCGCTTAAAGGCGACCACCGCAAACGATGCCCGGATCATCCGCGAAGCGGCAAAGGCATATGTTTTTATGACTTTTTTCCGGGCGACTGCCAAGCCTTGCGGAAAGAAAAACGCACCAAATCCGGCGACGGTTTCCGCGTGTCTAGGCGGCCTGCCAGCGGCGCTCGAAAACGAATGTGGCGAGATCGTTGGCATTCATCGGCCGGGCGAAGGCGTAGCCCTGCAGCCCGTGGCAGCCCAACTCCCTGAGGATGCGGGCATGCTCCAGCGTCTCGACGCCCTCGGCGATCACTTCGATGCCGAGCGAGGTGCCGATGTCGATGATCGATTCGACGAGCCGTCGCTGCGCCGGCGAGGTCAGGATCGGCACGATCAGCTGCCGATCGATCTTCAGCCGGCGCGGCGTCAGTTTCGTAAGGCTGAGAATGGAGGCGTAGCCGGTTCCGAAATCGTCGATCTCGATGTCGATTCCGAGTTCCTTGATGCGCTCGATGTTCGAGAGCACCGCCACGTCGTTTTCGTCGAAGGAGATCGATTCGAGCAGTTCGAAGGAAAGTCGCCCTTCGGGTATCCGCATCTGCTTGAGGCGCTCGATCAGGCCGTCGTCGCGCAGCCGCGGATAGGAGAGATTGACCGAGACTTTCGGGATGCGGATGCCGTTCGCTTCCCACCTCCAGATCTGGAACAGCGCCTGTTCCAGGATTTTCTGGTCGATCGATGCGACGACGTTGATATCTTCCGCTGTCTTCAGAAATGCATGCGGGCTGAGCAGTCCCTTGGTCGGGTGATCCCACCGCACCAGCGCTTCGACGCCGATGACGTCGAGGGAGGTCGGGCAGAATTGCGGCTGGAAATGCGCGATGAATTCATTCCGCTCGAGACCGCGAAGAATTTCGTCGGCGGTCTGCTTGGTCTGGAATACCGCCGTCTTCAGCGCGCCGGTGAAGGTCTCGTGCCTGTTGCGCCCGCGGCGCTTGGCCTCGTAAAGCGCGATGTCGGCGTTGACGAGAACCTGCGAAAGCTCGTCTCCCGCGAGCGATTGGGCGGCAATGCCGATGCTGACGCCGATACGGCATTCCTGATCCTTGTAGCGGACCGGCACGCTCATCGCTTCGATGACACGTGATGCAAGCGCGGCGTCCTCGTCCTGGCCGTGGCTTTGCCGGATGATCACGAATTCGTCGCCGCCGATGCGGGCAACGAAGTCACCCTCACGCGCATTCCGCCGCAAGAGTTCAGCCGCATGCCTCAGGATTTCGTCGCCGGCAGCATGGCCGAGCGTGTCGTTGATCTGCTTGAAGCGATCGAGATCCATATGAAATATGCTGAGCTTCGCTCGATCGTCGAAATGCTGGCTGCGGTCGGCGAGGATCTGGTCGAGGAAGCGTCGGTTCGGCAGGCCGGTGAGCGGATCGTGCAGCGCGTTGAATTCCATCCGATGGCGCGCGGCTTCCAGTTCGCTGCTATGGGCCTCGGCAAGCCGCTTGGCCTCGGAAAGCGTGGCTCTCGTTTCGAAGTCGGCCGTCACGTCCCAGTTGACGCCGACGATCTTCCGGCGCCCGTCTGCGCCGACGTGGGTGGAGCCGATCGCCCGTATGTGGCGGACCTCGCCGCCAGCGAGGCGGATGCGGAACTCGGAATTATAGGCGCCACCGCTCGCCCGCGCTTCGGCAAACTCCCCTTCGGCGCGTGCCAGGTCGTCCGGGTGCAGCGTATTCTTCCAGTCTTCGTAGATTTCGCGCATTGAATTCCCGATGCCGTAGAGCTCCCTCATCCGGCCGTCCCACAGCAACTTTCCGCTCTCGATATCGAGTTCCCAAATACCGATTTCGGACGTGTCGAGCGCGATCTTCAGCCGATGGGAAAGTTCCTGAAGCTGATCCTTGCTTTGCTTCAGAGCGCGAATGTTCCGTTGGCGCTCGGCCATGAGCCGGCCCGTGAAGAGCATGGGAATGATGATCATCAAGCCGCCGATCGCGATCAGGAGACGGATCTGCCAGGCGTTGGCAGGCGTCGCCGGCCAACCGCCCTTGGGGATGGCGGCGATGCTCCATGAACCTCCGGGGAGGGATACGCTCATCTCGACCGGGGCGTGGCTGAAGATCGCGGGATCGCCGAAGAAGACCGCTCCCTCGCGTCCGAGGCCGTCGCGACCCGCTATCGCAATGTCGATGCCGAGCGCCGAAGAGACGAGGCCGCTGTCGTGATAAAGGCGCTCGACATCGATCACCGCCGAAACGACGCCCCAGAAGCGATTGCTGCCGCCGCCAAAATCGGTCGACACCGGAAACCGTCCGATCAGGCCCTTGCCGCCCTGGACGAGGTTGACCGGGCCGGCGAGCACCATCTTGCCGGTTTCCCTGACGCGCATCACCGCGGTGCGCTGACTTTCGTTCTTGCGGTAATCGAGCCCGACGACCCTTTCGTTGCCGGAGGTCGGATAGACCATCGATACGACAAGGTCCGGAGCGGCCGCAATGTGGCGAAGCTGCGACCGCTCGGTGAAGATGCTGCGGGCCAGCTCGCCGAAGCGCTGTTGCTGCATGCCGGGTTCGGTTGCGATCGTGCCGATCAGGCCGCGAACAAGCTGGAGGTTGCCGTTGATGCTGGATTCGATTCTCGAGCGTATCGGATTGAGCTCGTCCGCCACCAGTGCGCGCTCCCGTGCTTCGGAGATGACCAGATTCTGGTTATCGGCAAGGAATCCCGCGATCACGACGACAAGGGTCGCAATGAACGTCGGTAAATAGCTCGGTGTCAAAACCCGAGAGAACCAAGGCTCTCCAAGGTTAACGGCACGTTTATCTGACACAAGGTCACCCCAGGGCGGTGCATACGGCGAAGAACCGCGGGATGATTACAAATTCTTCTTAACAATTATTGCCCTGCTTCGTTCGATTCTTGCATATCGGCTTCGTTGTTCGTCATCGCAGTGCCTTCTCCTCGATCATCGCCTGCAATGTTTCGAGCCTGTCGGCGTCCCGCGGCAGTTTATCCGCCCTCAGGCGGGCGATGCGCGGAAAGCGCATCGCGACGCCCGACTTGTGCCGGGTCGAGCGATTGAGGCCTTCGAACGCGACCTCGACGACGAAGCCGGCGTCGGGCTCGGCGCGGACAGCTCGTACCGGACCGAAGCGCTCGACCGTATTGTCGCGAACGAAGCGGTCGAGAATTTCGAGTTCGGCATCGGTAAAGCCGAAATAGGCCTTGCCGACCGGGACCAAGACGGTTTGCCCGTCGCTCTCCGTCCAGACGCCGAAGGTGAAGTCGGAATAGTAGCTCGATCGTTTGCCGTGGCCGCGTTGCGCATACATCAGCACCGCGTCGATATTGAAGGGTTCCCGCTTCCACTTGAACCAGGGTCCCTTCGCCCGGCCGGCGACATAGGGCGAGTCCAGCCGCTTGAGCATGACGCCTTCGATCACCGGGTCCGGTGGGTTCGAGCGAAGCCGATCGAGTTCCTCCCAGGTCGAGAAGGGGACGAGCGGCGACAAGTCGAAATGCTGCGGCGATGCGGCTTCGATCACTGCACTGAGGACCTCGCGACGGGTCTGGAAAGGTTCGCTCCGGATGTCCCGTTCGCCGGAAAAGAGGATATCGTAGCCGCGAATGAAGGCGGGGTAGTCCTCCAGCATCTTGCGATTGACGGTCTTGCGGTTCAGGCGCTGCTGCAGGTCCGCGAAGGTGCCGGTCGCCTGGTTGCTGCGGGCCGTCCCGCCCACCAGCAGTTCGCCGTCGATGACGCCGGTAAAGTCGGCCGCTTCGAGGATTTCCGGAAATGCGCCGGAAATCTCGTCGCCGCTGCGGGAATAGAGCCGCCGCACGCCGCCGATATTCGCCAGCTGCACGCGGATTCCGTCCCATTTCCACTCGGCGGCGAAGTCCGCTGGATCCAGTCCTGCGAGATCGCCTTCGCCGACCGGTGTGGCGAGCATGACGGCATGAAAGACCGCCGGCGTCTTGAGGACCGGCATGTCCGCTTCGCCGTTGAGCCAGAGAAAAAGCGGCAGATAGGGTGGCGTCAGACCGTGCCAGAGGGTTTCTATCTCGCTGACATCCTTGCCGCCCATTTCTGCCAGCGCCTGTTTTGCCAGCCGTGCCGAAACGCCGATCCTGAGGCCCCCGGTCACGAGCTTCAGAAAGGCGAAGCGGCCCGACGTGTCGAGCTGATCGAGCGTGTCGCGGACGAGCGATCGCACCTCGGACCGGCCCGCCATCTGCAGCCGTTCAACGACCTCTCCGAGCGGAATATCGGCTGCAACGCGCTCCTGCGGCGGCTCCCACACCAGCGAGACGGTCTCCGCGAGATCGCCGACATAGTCATAGGAATAGCGAAACAGCACGTCGTCCATGCGCTCGAGCAAGAGGTCGCGGATCAGTTGGGGCTTGACCGTATTGAGACTCAGCGTACCGGCGATCGCGGCAAGAGCGTAACCGCGGCTCGGGTCGCCGGCCTCGCGAAAATAGTCCGCGAGCAGGCGGATCTTGGCATTTCGCTGCGGCGTCAGAACCAACCGGTCCAGCAGTTCGGCGAAGGCCTTCATGGCTCTCACTCTCCCTCGTCGTCGTAGCCGACGAGGTGAAGCGGACGCGCCGGAATGCCTTGCAATTCGCACCAGCGCACCAGGGCCTCTTCACGGCCATGCGTCACCCAGACTTCGGCCGGCGCGATCTCGCGTATCGTTCCCGTGAGTTCGGCCCAGTCGCAGTGATCGGATATGACGAGGGGCAGTTCGACGCCGCGTTGCTTGGCGCGCTGGCGGATGAGCATCCAGCCGGAGGCGAAGACAGCAAGCGGCTCGGCGAAGCGCCGCGCCCAGCGATCGGCAAAGGCGGAGGGCGGGCCGATGACGATGGCGCCGGCCAAATCCTGCCGGCTCTCGCCGGCCAACGTCGCTGGGCGGATTTCGCCGAGATCGATGCCCTCGCTCTGGTAGTACTCGCACAGTTTGGCGAGTGCGCCGTGGATGTGGATCGGATCGTCATAGCCCTGCTGGCGCAGGAGGGCGATGACCCTCTGCGCCTTGCCGAGCGCATAGGCACCGACCATGTGGGCGCGCTCTGGAAACTGCCGTAGCGACATCAGCAGTCGGGCGATCTCGGCGCCGTCGTCCGGATGGTGAAAGACCGGGAGGCCGAAGGTCGCCTCGGTGATGAAGACGTCGCAGCGGACCGGCTCGAAAGCCCGGCAGGTCCGATCCGGCCGCCGTTTGTAGTCGCCGGAGACGACGATCCGCGTTCCATCCGCCTCGACGGCGATCTGCGCCGAGCCCAGCACATGGCCGGCCGGGTGAAAACGGACGGTCACGCCGTTGACGGTGATCGTTTCGCCGAGGGAGGCGATCTGGCTCGCGCCGCAAAAGCCATCGCCGTAGCGGATGCGCATGATGTCGAGCGTCTCACGAGTCGCGAGCACGTGAGCGTGACCCGCGCGGGCATGATCGGCATGGCCGTGCGTGATGAGCGCCCGCTCGACCGGCTGAACCGGGTCGATGTAGAAGTCGCCTTTCTCGCAGTAGAGTCCCCTGGGGGCGGGGTAGAGCAGGTTGTCCGGTCTCATGCAAACAAAGATAGCCGGCAGAGGCGCGTCTGCCAGCTATGCGGACAAGATTTTCGCCGCCCGCGTCTGAGCCGCGCCTTAGTGATTTAACGAGAGTGTATCGGCGATCAGTCTAAGCACGCCCTCGGCATCGATGGCGGTGCAGACCTTCTGGCTCGGAAGCCCGTCCCAGGGGCTCGGCGGAAACAGGCGCGCATCCGGTTTCTGGATCGTCTGCCCGTCGGCGATGCCACCGCAGATGACGCGGACAGAGCCGCTGCGGGTGCGGAATAAGTCCGGCGCAACCACATAGGCGCAGGCACAGCTGTCATGGACGATCATGCCGTCGTCGACATGCTGCTCGTAGAAGGTGATGTAGAACTGCGAGATATCGGACAGGAGTCTTGCCGGCGCGCCGCCACGCTCGGCGATATCGACCAGCATGGCCCGCGTCATCACCGTCCGGGTGGTCACGTCGAGGCCGATGACGGTGACGGGCCAGGGCGCCGTCATCACCACGTCGGCTGCTTCCGGATCGCCGTGGATGTTGGCTTCCGCCGCCGGCGTGATGTTGCCGGGAACGTCGAAGGCGCCGCCCATGATCACGACCTCTTTGACCAGCGCGGCGATTTCCGGATCTTCGCTGAGCGCCAGCGCCAGATTGGTCATCCGCCCAACGGCGACGAGCGTCACCTCGCCGGGATTGGCCCGCACCGTATCGATGATGAAGCGATGGGCCGGACGGGGGTCGAGCGGCAGGTCGATCGTTTCCGGCACGTCGATATTGCCGAGCCCGTCGTCGCCATGAATGCCCGTCGGCCAGCCGACATGGGGGCGGCCGTGATTAAAGGTCTCGCCGAGCCCCTTGGCGACCGGTGCCGCGATGTTCCACGCCTGCTTCAGGAAGAGCGCGTTTCGCGTCGTCGTCTCGACCGAGGCATTACCGAAAACGGAGGTGATGCCGATGAGATCAATATCCGGGTGGCGGTGCAGGAAGAGAAGCGCCATCGCGTCGTCGACGCCGGGATCCGTATCGAAAATAACCTTGTGCATGTGTTCGTCTTTTCTTGTTCTGGGATGAGGAAAGTGAGAACGCCGCCCTATGGAAAAGCGGCGCATACCGAAAGGTGTCAAATCAACGCTTTCGCCTGTCGACAACAGTTCCGCGCTCGCGCCCGATGATGCCTGCTCCGACTATTCCGATAGGCGCCATGATCCGGCTAGTCCCCCCGCGTGAAGAATTGCGGCATCCCTTTTAGTTGAGCCCGGCGCGAGAGCAAGGCCTGCATGCGGTCAGTCGCCATGAACGGCTCCCGCGGGAGCATCCCGCTGGACGGACTTAAACTTTCCGAAAGGTCGTTGACTTATCGTGGCAACGGCCTGCGGGCTTTTCTTTGCAATTTCGAAGACGACAGCGGAGCCGCGGGTGAAGGCTATTTTCAGCAGATTGCGTCCTTCCAAAAGGCTGGTGGTCATCCTGTCCGCCGCGCTCAGTGTTTCCGCCGCATCCGGTGGTGCCGCCGTCTATGTCGGCCGCGACAGGCTCATGGCCCGTCTTGCCGAGCCGTCGCGATCCGGGCTTGAATGTACGACGATCCGGACGCTGAAGCTCGATCACAAGGGCCAGCGCTGGGTCAGGACGCATGTAAAGACCGACAGGGCGAGCGGACCAGACCGCATCAGGACGGCGCTGCGCGTGGTCGGTGCGCTATCGCACAAGGAGAAGGCCGATCTCTACCAGGTCGTCGTGCTCGATGCGGCGGGGCCGGAGGAGCGGGCTGCGGTACGCGGTGCGGCCATCGGCGCCGAGGTTCTTTTTGCTCCCGGTCCCCGGAGCGTCAGGGGCATGGAGGAGCCGTTCCGCGCTTCTTACAATGACGGGGCCGCGAACGCCTCCGGCATGTTCCACGGCAAGACCGTTCGGCTTGAGCTTGACGAGGTGCGCGCCCTGATGAGCGCCATGGAGGACCACTCGCTTTGCGTCGATCCGTCGGCGGCAGCAACGGAAGGCGCGGAGGCCGGCGAAGCCGCCGAGCAAATGGTCGAGAGCGCGGAGGCGCCCGCCGGCCATTAGGAGGAAAAGCGTGTGCGGTTTTCCGTCGCGTCCCGCGGCTCGGCTTATTAGGATTGATCACGTTTATGATTTTTGGTCGATCCGGCCCAAAATCATCGTGATCCAAGGCAATCCGTCGGGACAAAAGCAAAGCCCGCCTAGTGAAGGCGGGCTTTGGCCAAGTCTGTACGTGCGGCTTAATCGGCCTTGTGGCGCCGGGCCGGGAACAGGATGACGTCGCGGATCGACGGCGCGTTGGTCAGTAGCATGATCAGCCGGTCGACGCCGATGCCGAGGCCGCCGGCCGGCGGCATGCCCTGGTCGATCGCATCGAGGAATTCGTCATCGAGCTGCTTCGCCAGTTCGCCGCGCGCATGCGCCTGTTCGAGCTGCTCGACCATGCGGGCGCGCTGCTCTTCCGGATCGTTGAGCTCCGAGAAGGCATTGCCGAGCTCCCAGGTGTTGCAATAGGTCTCGAAACGCTCGACGAGGCGCGGCTCGTCTGGCACTTCCTTGGCGAAAGGCGAGATGTCCTTCGGGAAATGCGTGACGTGGGCGGGCTGGATCAGCGTCGGTTCCACCTTTTCCTCGAAGACGAAGGCGAGGCATTCGCCCCAGGTCCAATCCTTCTCGACCTCGAAGCCGGCGGCCGCGGTTGCAGCGCGCGCCTCCTCGTCGGTCTTCATCGCCAGGAAGTCGATGCCGGTCGCTTCCTTGACGGCGTCCGGCATGGGCACGCGTCGGAACGGCCCCTTGAAGGAGATCTCCTTGTCGCCATAGGTGAATTCCGTTGTGCCGTGGATCGACATCGCCAGTTCGGCGAACAGCCGCTCGACGAGGTCCATCACGTCCTCGTAGTCGGCATAGGCCCAATAGCACTCCATCATCGTGAATTCCGGATTGTGCCGGGTGGAGACGCCTTCGTTACGGAAGTTGCGGTTGATCTCGAAGACCTTGTCGGTCAGCCCCGAGACCAGCGTGCGCTTCAGGTAGAGTTCCGGCGCGATGCGCAGGAACATGTCCAGCTTCAGCGTGTTGTGATGCGTCTTGAACGGCTCGGCGGTGGCGCCGCCATAGACCGAATGCAGCATCGGCGTCTCGACTTCCATGAAGCCGTCGTTCTCCATGAAGCGGCGGATGCCGGATACGATGCGGCTGCGCTGCTGGAAGCGGAGCTTCGACTCCTCGTTGGTCATGATGTCGAGATGACGCTTGCGGTAGCGCAATTCGATATCGGAGAGGCCGTGCCACTTCTCCGGCATCGGCAGCAGCGACTTGGTCAGCATCGTGATCGCTTGCGCGTTGATCGTGAGCTCGCCGCGCTTGGTGCGGCGGACAACGCCCGTAACGCCGATGATATCGCCGATGTCGATCATCGGCAGCAGTGCACGCGCCTCTTCCGGCGTCGTGTCCTTGTGCGAGAAAATCTGAATCTTGCCGGAGGCGTCATGGATATCCATGAACATGCCGGAGTTGCGCGAGGAAAAGACGCGGCCGGCGACGGTCACGACGTCCTGCGTTTCGGTGTCCGGCTCCAGGCTCTCATATTTCGCCGCGAGTTCCGCATTGGTCATCGTCCGGTGGAAGTGCGCCGGATAGACGTCGCCGATCTGCTCGCGCAGCAGCTTCAGCTTCTGTGCGCGCACTTCCGTTGCGTCGGAGGAAAGGCTGGCCGTTGCTGTCTTCTCGTTCATGGTCCTGTCCTTACTTTCCGCTGCCCGCCATGGACGCGACCACCTGAGCCGCGACCTTCAGGCGCTGGCGCACGACGGCGCGGCCGAGCAGTTCCATCGAATCGAACAGCGGCAGCGAGCGCTGCGAGCCCGATACGGCGACGAAGAGCGGCGCGACAATGGCCTTCAGCTTCTTGCCCATGCGCTCGGCGACCGCGCGCAGTTCCGCCTCGATTGATTCCTTGTTCCATTCGAGGATCTTTTCAAGATCCGGCTGAACGGTATTGAGGATCTCGAGCACTTCTTCCGGCGACGCTTTCATGCCGGCAAAGGCCGCCGGTTGCAGGCCGAGATCCGACTTCAGCAGGAAGGCCGCGAGGTCGGGCAGTTCGCCGAGCTTCGAGATGCGCGACTGGGCGAGCTTCAGGCCTTCCTTGAGACGGTCGTTTTCCATCGCCCAGGCGAAGACCCGCGCGGCAAAGTCTTGCTCTGAGAGCTTCTCGCGGATCCAGCGCGCGTTCAACCAATCGAGCTTCTGAATATCGAAGATCGCGCCGGCCTTCGAGAGGTTTTCCGGATCGAACTTCTCCGCCAGTTCCTCCATCGAGAGAAGTTCTTCGCCTTCGGCGATCTGGATGAAGAACAGGCCGAGGAAATTCATCAACGCTTCCGGCAGGTAGCCGAGCGCCGTGTAGTAGGAGATCGACGTCGGGTTCTTGCGCTTCGACAGCTTCGACTTGTCGGCATTGCGCATCAGCGACAGGTGCATGAACTTCGGCGGTTCAAGGCCGAGATACTGATAGATCAGGATGTGCTTCGGCACGGAGGCCAGCCACTCCTCGCCGCGCGCGACGTGGGTGATCTTCATCAGGTGGTCGTCGACGACGTTCGCCATGTGGTAGGTCGGCATGCCGTCGGCCTTGAGCAGGACCTGCATGTCGACTGCGTCCCACGGGATCTCCACGTCGCCATAGACGCCGTCATGGAACCTGCACGAGCCTTCGGTCGGGATCTTCATGCGCACGACATGCGGCTCGCCGGCGGCGACGCGCGAGGTCACTTCCTCGGCCGAGAGGCTAAGGCACAGGCCGTCATATTTCGGCGGCTTGCCCGCGGCGCGCTGCGCCTCGCGCATCTGCTCCAGCCGTTCGGGCGTGCAGAAGCAGCGGAAACCGTGACCATTCGCGACGATCTTCTCGACGTAGGGCTTGTAGATGTCCTTGCGGTCGCTCTGGCGATAGGGCCCGTAGGGGCCGCCGATATCGGGGCCTTCGGACCACTTCAGCCCACACCATTTCAGCGCGTCGAGCACCTTCTGTTCAAACTCCGGCGTCGAGCGCGTCGCGTCTGTGTCCTCGATACGCAGGATGAACTCGCCGCCGTGCTTCTTTGCGAAGAGATAGTTGAACAGCGCAATATAGGCCGTGCCGACATGCGGTTCGCCGGTGGGAGAGGGTGCAATGCGCACCCGGACTGCTGAATCTGCCATGGTCTTTGCCCGTTTCGACGTGCTTTTAGGCCCTTGCCGGAGTGCATTTCCGGCGTATGGGCGCGCATTTTATGGGAAGGAAAGGCCCACAAGGGTGCCGCACCAGCGGTATCGGCGGGCAATTCCAGTCGGCTGGCGTGAGACCATAGAAAGCCCCGCGTGTCAACGGAAAGTGGACAGGCCATTTTGTTGGAACGTTTGCGGTCGTCAGGCGTTTATTCAATCGAGGACGCGGACCGTGTCAACCGGACGCGACGGAAGTGGAGAATGCGGGAATTTTTCCGGTTTCCTCCCGCAACCAACGAAAACGGTAGTCGAACTCCCAACCCGTCCGGTTCGTATCCTCACTTGTCTCCCGCAGTCAAAGAAGCCTGCATTCGGCGAATGCAGGCTTCTTCTTTTGGCGTTTCGCGCGGCTATGACTGCACGAGAGCATCGTCTTGTACGTTCATTTGAACAGTCTGACGTTTTAAGACGACGCAATTCCGGACGGAAACACTGCGCCCTTTTCCTGGAATTGCTTTAGTGCAGCTTCTTCGCCTGCTGCTTTCGCAGCCGGGCGTTGCGTGCCATCATGTTCAGCATTTCGACGAGGGCCGAGAACGCCATGGCGGCGTAGACGTAGCCTCTCGGTACGTGGAAGCCCATACCTTCGGCAATCAGCGTGGTGCCGATCATCAAGAGGAAGGCAAGCGCCAGCATCACGATCGTCGGGTTCCGCTCGATGAAGTTGGCAAGCGGCGTCGCTGCAAGCAGCATGACGGTCACCGCGACGATGACGGCTGCAACCATGATCGGCAGATGCGGGGTCATGCCGACGGCGGTGATGATGCTGTCGACGGAGAAGACGAGATCGAGCAGCAGGATCTGGCCGATCGCCGCGGCAAAGCCGTTGATCGCCGACGTCGCGATGAAGTCCTCCCCATGATCGCTCGGATCGACATTGTGGTGGATTTCCTTGGTCGCCTTCCAGACGAGGAAAAGACCGCCGGCGATGAGAATCATGTCCTTCCAGGAAAAGGGGTGGTCGAAGGCCTCGAAAACCGGTTCGGTCAGTTGCACAATCCAGGCAACCGTGCCGAGCAGCGCCAGCCGCATGATCAGTGCAAGGCCTATGCCGATGCGGCGGGCGCTGACGCGGCTTTCGGCGGGAAGCTTGTTCGTGAGAATGGAAATGAAGATCAAGTTGTCGATGCCGAGCACGACTTCCATGACAATGAGCGTAACCAGAGCGACCCAAGCCTCGAGGCTTTGGGCAAGCGTCAGGATTTCCTGCATCGGCGATCTTCCTCTCCTTGATCACGAGGATCTTGGTCGAAACGACCAAATCATTCAACATGACCGGTTCTGACAAATTTGAGCGGGCGAGGAAAACCGCGCGAAGTTCTCCTCGCCCGCTCTGGGCGTCGTCGCCCAGGATTCGCCGGAGTATTTAAGGATCATCGCCGCAGTGGCAAGCGCCGCTGCCGTTCGCGGCCGCGTTTTACCGTTTACTGTTTTATCGGCACCCAAATTTCGACAATGCCCATTCCCGTGCGGGGATCGAAGCGCTCGTCATATTTTTCCATCAGGTCCGGAAGTCGGCCGTGCTCCAGCCCGGACTGCGGAAACCATGACCCGAAAATGTAATGGGCGGTGGTAGAGATCGCCGATATGTGTCCTTTGTGGAGGAATACCGCATAGCGTTGCCTGGGCAATTTCTGAACGGCAAAGTCTGCCGGCAACCCGTCTGTATCGCCGACTTCCACCGAGGCCATGTAACGAAAGCGCCCGGCCTCGCCGTCCGACTGGGTGCATACACCATAGGCGACATTCCCGCGCTGACCGGGCACATTGCCGAAATGGGCGTTGAAGCGCTGCCAGAGCGAAGGGATGCCCTCGGTGCGATTGTAGGCATAGGTTTCAGCGAGACCGGCGAGGAGAAGTCCGGGGCTCTCCTCGAAACGGGGCGGTTCGATCTTCAATGTGCGTGCGTCGTCCATCCTGATCGGCTCCATCAGTTCGACATTGCGGACGTGCCCTTGCTTGCGGACAGACTCGGGTGTCACGCCGAACTGTTCGCGAAAGGCACGGGTGAAGGCCTCGTGCGAGCCATAGCCCGCATCGAGGGCCACTTCGAGAATGCTGGATGTGCCATCGGCGAGGGCCTGCGCGGCGCCGCTGAGGCGTCGGCCGCGGATATAGGCGCTAATCGAACAGCCGGTCGAAAGCCCGAACAAGCGTGACAGGTGGTAGCGCGAGAGGCCTGCGGCCTCGGCGATCTCGTCCAGCGATATATCCTCTGCGAAATGGCTCTCGATGAACCAGATCGCCCTGCCGATTGAACTCATGCTCACTCCCTTGCAGCGCCCGGGCGTCTTGTGAGACGCGCAAGGTCACCGCAGCACTTTGACTCGCCGCATGATTTTGTCCTTAGACCGATTTCGGTTTTGCGGAGTCATGCAGTGGACATGCACGTCTTACGGCCTCGCGGGCGGGCGCGTTTGATCGCAATTGCTGGATTGGCAGAGAACGGCGCCCGCGAGAAGCGGTGCGGCAATTCAAAGTGTTACAGCATCCCTTGCACGTCTGGTAAGACGCGCCGCGCTGCAGGCCGGGTTTCAGCCGGCGTTCGATTTCTGGCCGTAGGCGGCCAAGAACACGCGGATGGCCGATCTCACGTTCTTGTCGATCCGCTCGGCGGAGGGTGCCTCGCACATGCCGAAGAGGCGGCCTTTGAAGATTCCGGCCGAGGACAGTTCGATGAACTGTTTCGCGGCTATTTCCGTATCGTCGATCGATAGAGTGCCAGCCTCGACCTGCTGGTCGAGATAAGCTTTCAGGACCGTGTAGCCGTTTTCCGGTGTTGAGGTGAAGAACCGCTGGGCCAGCCGCGGCATCCGATCGATCACGCTGAGCACAGTGTGCATGGCCCGGATCGTGTAGTCGGACGTCATGCTTGTCACCAGCGTCACGCCGAAATCATAAAGCGTGTCTTCGAGCGGCGCGTTTTCGTTCAGCAACTGCTTAACGCTGTCCACGATGCGGCTGCGCTCGCGCGCAATCAGCGCCTCGAACAGGTCCTCCTTGTTCTCGAAATAGACGTAGAGCGTGCCTTTCGAAACGCCTGCCTCGCGGGTGATATCATTCATGCTGGCAGCGTCGAAGTTGCTCCTCATGAAAACGCGCTTTGCGCCTTCGAGGATTTGCTCGCGTTTGGCCGGATCCTCGCCGGCGGCGTGTCGCCCACCGCTCGAAAGGTGTTGTTGCTGATCCTGCAGGGGTTTTTCCTGCTCTAGGCTTTTCGCTGACGTCATGGCTGCCGGAAGTTCCACTCCTTTCATCAAGATGATCTTAGACGAATTTATCCAAAACCATAAACACGGCCGCTTCGAACAAAGACAAGAGGCAGGCAGGGCCCGCGGGCACTTTTGTTTGCCTTTGAACAAGCAATCGAACCGGCCAGTTCGATTGCCTCTTGATATGCGATGCAAAAGGCATTATGTCAACCTCAATCGAACCGAACGGTTCAGTTCAATCCCAGCAAAAACCGGTGTCATATGTCCGCTACCAGCACCTCCAGCGCTGCCCGTGTCCGTCCCGTCGGCGATGATTTTGAAGTCGGGACTCCGAAGCCGGAAGCGCCCGCACCCACAAGCGAGGCCCCGTCCGTCGTGGAGCACAAGGCCGCTGACGTTGCCGCGCCACAGAAAAGGCGCCGCAAGCCGATCCTGCCGGTCCTGGGGCTGGCACTGCTCGCTGCCGCTGCGTGGTACGGCTACGACTGGTGGACCAACGGCCGTTTCATGGTATCGACCGATGACGCCTATATCGAAGGCGATATCGCGACCATCTCGCCGAAGGTGTCCGGCTATGTCGCCAAGGTCGACGTGGTCGCCAACCAGCATGTGAAGGCAGGTGATCCGTTGGTTACGCTCGACGACGGCGACTATCGCATCGCTGCGGAGCAGGCCGAGGCGCAGATTTCCACGCAGAAACTGGCGCTCAGCCGCTTCGATGCGCAGATCGCCGGGGCAAAGGCGAGCCTCAGCCAGGCCGAAGCCCAGAAGACAGCCCTTGAGGCGACCGTCCGCGGCGCCGAACTGACGCAGAAGCGCGCCAGCGACCTTCAGTCCAAGGCCGTCGGAACGGTCGCCTCACGCGACAATGCCGATGTCGCGCTCGATCAGGCGCGCGCAAATCTCGTCGGGGCCGAGGCCAACATCGCCGCGGCCAGAGCGAACATCACCGTGCTCGAGGCGCAGCGTACCGAAGCGGAAAGCACGATCCGCTCGCTGGAGCTCGCGCTCGACAAGGCCGATCGCGACCTGGGCTTTACCGTGCTCAAGGCACCCTATGACGGCGTCGTCGGCAATGTCGCGGTTCAGGTCGGAGATCTCGTCTCCGCCGGGCAGCGTCTCGCGGCCCTCGTGCCGGTGGACCAGCTCTATATCGATGCCAATTTCAAAGAAACGCAGATCGCGCATCTGGTACCGGGCTCCAAAGTCCAGATCCATGTCGACGCCTATGACGACCATCCGATCGAAGGCACTGTCGCCTCGATTGCGCCGGCGTCCGGCTCGGTCTTCTCGCTGCTGCCGGCGGAAAATGCGACCGGCAACTTCACCAAGGTCATCCAGCGCGTTCCGGTGCGCATCAAAATCCCGGCCGACGTGCTGGCCGAAGGGCACTTGCGCGCTGGCTTGAGCGTCGTCGTCGACGTCGATACCCGCACGGCGCCCGATCAGTCGAAAGTGGCTGCAGCAAAGTAAGGCCGCATAGCGGACGAGGAGTGGCGGAGATGGCCGCAACGGCAACGGCAGGCTCGGTCGCGGCAATCGCGCCCAGAGCCGAGGAGCGTATGGACCCGAGACGGCTGATCGCCTTCTTTGCGATGGTGGTCGGCATGTTCATGGCGATCCTCGACATTCAGATCGTGTCGGCCTCGCTCGCCGAAATCCAGGCCGGCCTTTCGGCCGGATCGGACGAGATCGGCTGGGTGCAGACCGCCTATCTCATCGCCGAAGTCATCATGATCCCTTTGTCGGGCACGCTCGCCCGCATCGTTTCGACGCGGGTGCTGTTTTCCGTCGCTGCGGCCGGGTTCACCGCGTCGAGCGCACTTGCCGCGACCGCCACCAATATAGACCAGATGATCATCTACCGGGCGATCCAGGGATTTATCGGCGGCGGCATGATCCCGTCGGTCTTCGCCGCCGCCTTCACGATCTTCCCGCCCTCGAAGCGCAATGTCGTCTCGCCGATCATCGGCCTGATCGCAACGCTTGCGCCCACCATCGGCCCGACCGTCGGCGGTTATTTGAGCCACGCCTTCTCCTGGCACTGGCTGTTTCTCGTCAACGTCATCCCGGGCATCATCGTCGCGACGCTCACCTGGACCTTCATCGACTTCGACAAGCCCGAACTGGGACTGATGAAGAAGTTCGACTGGTGGGGGCTGCTCTCCATGGCGGTCTTCCTCGGCTCGCTCGAATATGTGCTGGAGGAGGGCAACGCCAACGACTGGTTCAATGACGAGCACATCGTCATCGGCGCGGTTGCCGCGGCGCTTGCTGCCGCCGTGTTCTTCTATCGCGCCTTCAAGGTCGAGTTCCCGGTGGTCGATCTCAGGGCCTTCGCCAATCGTAACTTCGCCTTCGGTTCGCTCTTCTCCTTCGTCATGGGTATCGGCCTCTATGGTCTTACCTATCTCTACCCTCTCTATCTCGGGCGCATCCGGGGCTACGACTCGCTGATGATCGGCGAGACCATGTTCGTTTCCGGCCTTGCCATGTTCTTCACGGCGCCGGTCGCCGGCTTTCTTTCCGGCCGCCTCGACCCGCGGGTGATGATGACCATTGGTTTTGCGGGCTTTGCAGCCGGTACCTGGTCGATGAGCCAACTGACTGCCGACTGGGACTTCTGGGAGCTGCTCGTGCCGCAGATCCTGCGCGGCTGCTCGCTGATGCTCTGCATGGTGCCGATCAACAACATCGCGCTCGGCACGCTGGCGCCCGCCCGCATCCGCAATGCGTCCGGCCTTTATAATCTGACGCGCAACCTCGGCGGTGCCGTTGGTCTTGCGGTCATCAACACCATTCTGACGCAGCGCCAGGATTTCCACTATGCCCGGCTTGCCGAGCATATCCAGTGGGGCAACCCGGAGGCGGTGGAACGGCTCCGGAACATGGCCTCGAGCTTCACCGCACACGGCCTCGACGGAACGACGATCGCGGTCAAGCAACTCGCAGCGATGGTGCAGACGCAGGCGGTGATCCTGTCCTTCGTCGACGTCTTCGTGATCTTGACGGTGCTCTTCCTGTCACTGATCATCGGGGTCATGATGATCAGCAAGCCGCAGGGCGCCGGCGGCAGCGGCCACTGACGGAAGCGGCACGCTTTACGTGCCGCATTCCCTGCTGCACACTCCATGACGGCTGAAGCCGATGGGCTGTCCGGTTCCGCAGAAGCGGACTTGGCTGCGGGGAGGTGTCCAAGGTGAGCAATGCGGATTGCCGCGGCCTGTCCCGACGCACTTTTCTCGCGACGGCCGCGGGCGCAGGTCTTTCGATCGTCGCCGGTCGCGTCCGTGCCGCCAATGCATGGCCTCCCGTCGACGCAACTTTTCTCTTCTCCAACGACGTCCATGCCTGCATCGTTTCCACCGAAGGGCTGGCGCCGAAATGCGAGGAGGAGGGCAAGACCGACGCGAACCTCTTGCGCCATGTCGCGGCGCTGAACGCGATTGCCGTGCAGCATTGGCCGGCCACGATCGATGGGGATCCAAGCGGCCTCGCCAGTGCCGGGCAGAAAATCGAGCGGCCGCTCGGCCTCGTTTTCGGCGGCGACATCACCGACGATGGCGGCGGTCAGGTTCGCCAGCCGCACGAGGGACGGCAGCTGCAGCAGTTCCAGAGCCGATACGAGCAAGGCCCGGGCCCGCAGCACATTCACTTTCCCGTCTATGTCGGACTCGGGAACCACGATCTCGACCAGGATGGCACACCGCCGAATGTCGACTGGTACCGTCGGGAGTTGCGTGACTATGTCGAGCTTACGCACCGCCAGACCGTATTCTACAAGCCGCCGGTGCCGGTGACGAATTACGATCCGTTGTCGGACAACTATTCCTGGGACTGGGGCGGCCTGCATCTCGTCCAGTTGCAGCGCTTTGGCGGTGACCAGAACAAGGGCGCGGTGAGCGGTCTCGGCTGGCTCAAGGGGGACCTTGCGTACTACGCCGCCGACGGTCGACCGGTCGTGCTGTTCCAGCATTATGGCTGGGATGCGTTTTCGACGGAGGTCTGGGACACGACGGCGGACATCTTCGACGATCGGGGAGAGGGGAAGCCGCATTGGTGGAGCCCGGAGCAGCGCCGGACGTTGCTCGACGCGCTGAAAGGCTACAATATCATTGGCCTTTTCCACGGGCATGAACATGACCGCGTCATGGCCTATCGCGCCGACGGCCTCGATCTCTTCAAGCCCAAGGCGGCCTATCTCGGCGGCTTCGCCGTCGTTCGCATCACCGACGCCTTCATGGACGTCGCTTTCGGCGAAGCACAGGGCGAGGCCGGCCGCGTCGTTTTTACTCACGCCTTCAGCAAACGCTTCACCTGAAAAACCTTCACCGGAAGATGGCGGATCCGGTTCCGTCTGCGGGCGGCGACATTTTTGATTTACGTACATCAGAAATTCCTCTAAGGGTTCCCCCCGGGAGGAAGCGATGCGACCAACGGTTCACGATATCGCCGCGAAAGCGGGCGTCAGCCTGGCGACCGTCGACCGGGTCCTGAACAACCGCCCAGGCGTCAGGAACGTCACACGTGACAAGGTCGAGCGCGCGATTGTCACGCTCGGCTATGTGCGCGATGTCGCCGCCGCCAACCTCGCCAAAGGTCGCAACTACCCCCTCGTTTTCATTCTGCCGGCGGGCGACAACTCCTTCATGCGCGGACTCGAGAGCGAGGTGCGGGCCGCGATGGCGCGTTCGGCTTCCGAGCGAACGCAGATCACCATTCTTCCCGTTCCGGCCTTTGACGCGCAGGCCCTCGTGCAGGCGCTTTCGGAGGCGCGTCAGCGCCGGCCGGCCGGGGTGGCCGTTGTCGCCGTCGACGCCCCCGAGGTGGCCGAGGCCGTAATGCGGCTTCGCGATGATGGTATTGCCGTCGTCACGCTCGTTTCCGACCTGCCGGGATCGGGACGCGATCATTTTGCCGGTGTCGACAACCTTGCGGCAGGCCGCACAGCCGGTACCCTGATGGGCCGCTTCACCGGTGGCCGCGCAGGTCCGATCGCCGTGTTGGCCGGCTCGATGCTGGTACGCGACCATCGCGACAGGCTGGAGGGCTTTACCACCGTCATGGCCGAGGAATTTCCCGCGTGCCCCCTCCTTCCGGTGATCGAAGGACAGGACGATCCGGCTCTCGTCGAAAAGCTCGTGCGCGCGCTCGTCGAGCGCGAGCGGGATCTGGCCGGCATCTACAGCCTCGGCGCCGGCAATCGCGGTCTCGTCGCCGCGCTCGAGAAGACCGGCAAGAGCAAGACAATCTGCACGATTGCCCACGAACTGACGCCGCACAGCCGCGCCGCGCTTCGTTCCGGCACGATCGACGCCGTGCTCAACCAGGACGCCGGGCACGAGGTGAGAAGCGCGATCCGCGTGCTGAAGGCCAAGGCCGACGGTCTTGCCGTGATCGAGGCGCAGGAGCGCATCCGCATCGACATTTTCCTGAAGGACAACCTGCCGATCGAGCAGGCATAGGAGGGCACTCATGTATCTCGGACTGGATCTCGGCACGTCCGGCGTCAAGGCAATGCTGATCGATGGCGAGCAGAAGATCATCGGCTCGGCATCGGGAGCGCTCGAGGTTTCGCGGCCGCATCCCGGCTGGTCGGAGCAGGATCCGGCCGACTGGGTCCGCGCCACGGAGGAAGCGATCGCCGGCCTCAAGAGAGCGCATCCGGACGCGCTTGCCGCGGTCCGCGGCATCGGCCTCTCCGGCCAGATGCACGGCGCGACGCTGCTCGACGACACGGATGCCGTGCTTCGTCCCTGCATCCTGTGGAACGATACCCGCAGCTTCCGCCAGGCCGCTGCCCTCGACAGTGATCCGCAGTTCCGTGCGCTAACGGGCAATATCGTTTTTCCGGGGTTCACCGCGCCGAAACTCGCCTGGGTGCGCGAGAACGAGCCGGAGATTTTCACCCAGGTGCGCTGGGTCCTGCTCCCCAAGGATTATCTCCGCCTGTGGCTGACCGGTGAACACATGTCGGAAATGTCCGATTCCGCCGGCACATCCTGGCTCGACACGGGTAAGCGCAAATGGTCGGAAAGCCTGCTCGCCGCCACGCAGCTTGAGGAGCGGCAGATGCCGGATCTCGTCGAAGGCACGGAGGGCGCCGGCACGCTGAGGCCGGACCTCGCCAACCGCTGGGGCATGGGCGCTGGCGTTGTCGTTGCCGGCGGCGCCGGCGACAACGCCGCCTCTGCCTGCGGCATGGGCACGGTCGCCGAGGGACAGGCCTTCGTGTCGCTCGGCACCTCCGGCGTGCTCTTCGCCGCCAATGCGAGCTACCTTCCCAATCCGGAAAGCGCCGTCCATGCCTTCTGCCATGCGCTGCCGAATACCTGGCACCAGATGGGCGTCATCCTCTCGGCGACCGATGCGCTCAACTGGCATTCGGGCGTTACCGGCAGGAGTGCGGCAGAGCTCACCGGCGAACTTGGCGACGTGCTGAACGCGCCCGGTTCCGTCACTTTTCTTCCCTACCTTTCCGGCGAGCGCACGCCCCACAACGATGCGGCGATCCGCGGCGCCTTTGCCGGTCTCGGCCACGAAAGCGCGCGTGCGGTCCTGACGCAGGCGGTGCTCGAAGGGGTTTCCTTTGCGATCCGCGACAGCCTGGAGGCGCTCCGCGCGGCCGGCACGAAGCTCAGCCATGTGACCGCGATCGGCGGCGGCTCGCGCTCACGCTACTGGCTGAAGTCGATCGCGACGGCGCTCAACCTGCCGGTCGACCTGCCGGCGGACGGCGATTTCGGCGCGGCCTTCGGCGCGGCGCGGCTCGGCCTTATCGCCGCAACCGGCGCCGATCCGGTCGCAACCTGCTTCGCACCCGCAACGGCCGAAACCATCGAGCCGGAAGCGTCGCTGGTTTCGGCCTATGAGGATGCCTATCAGAGTTATCGCCGCCTCTATCCGGCGATCAGGGATGCGACGCTATGATCTGCGGCGTCCCATCCGACCGTCGCTTATTGCGCCGGGATCTTGTCGAGGAAGCCGGTCACCTGTTTCAGCCGGCCATCCTCGATGAGGCCGAAATCCGTGCCCTCGATGACCGAGGTTCCGTTCGGCCCGAGCGTCCAGGAGAAGCGGATCGTGTCGGCGAACCCATCCGGCTTGCCCTTGAGGGCGAAGCGGAAGCCGGGGAACTGATGCTGCACACCGGCAATCAGCGTGTCGATCGCCTCGTGGCCGTAGCCGCGCATGACCGGGTCGCGGTAGCCGATCTCCGGCGTGAACGCCCTTTCGACAAGAGGGCCGCGCTTTGCGGCATCGGTCTCGTTCCAGGCGGCAATATAGGCTTCGGCAATGTGATCGAGGTCGTGCATCGGAATCTTCCCTTCGGTTTGTGTTTCGATGGGCCGACTGTCGGCGATCGGGGGAATGAAACCAATTACCTTCCACGTAATGGCCGGCCGCCGCTCGGCGCCGGCAATCCATCATCCATGAGAGGAGCAAGACCGTGAGCACGGGATTTTTCGGCGATATCGCCAAGATCAAGTATGAGGGACCGGAGAGCGCCAATCCGCTCGCCTTCCGCCACTACAATCCGGACGAAATCGTTCTCGGCAAGCGGATGGAGGATCACCTTCGCTTCGCCGTCGCCTACTGGCACACCTTCGTCTGGCCGGGCGGTGACCCCTTCGGCGGCCAGACCTTCGAGCGTCCGTGGTTCAAGGACACGATGGACGCCGCGAAGCTGAAGGCCGACGTCGCCTTCGAATTCTTCCAGCTCCTCGGCGTGCCGTTCTACTGCTTCCATGACGCGGATGTGCGCCCGGAGGGCAGCAACTTCGCGGAGAACACCAGCAACCTCAACGAGATCGTCGACTATTTCGCGAAGAAGCAGGCCGAAACCGGCGTCAAGCTGCTCTGGGGCACGGCGAACCTCTTCTCGAACCGGCGCTACATGTCGGGTGCAGCGACCAATCCGGATCCGGACGTCTTCGCCTTCGCCGCGGCAACGGTGAAGACCTGCATCGACGCGACGCAGAAGCTCGGTGGCGAGAACTATGTGCTCTGGGGCGGACGCGAAGGCTACGAGACGCTGCTTAACACCGACCTCAAGCGCGAGCTCGATCAGCTCGGCCGCTTCGTCAATCTCGTCGTCGAGTACAAGCACAAGATCGGCTTCAAGGGTACGATCCTGATCGAGCCGAAGCCGCAGGAGCCGACCAAGCACCAGTACGATTTCGACGTCGCGACCGTCTACGGCTTCCTCAAGAAGTACGGTCTTGAGAACGAGGTGAAGGTCAATATCGAGCAGGGCCATGCGATCCTCGCCGGCCACTCCTTCGAGCATGAGCTGGCCCTTGCCAATGCGCTCGGCATCTTCGGTTCGATCGACATGAACCGCAACGACTACCAGTCCGGCTGGGACACCGACCAGTTCCCGAACAATGTTCCTGAAATGGCGCTTGCCTATTACCACGTGCTTGCGGGCGGCGGCTTCAAGACCGGCGGCACCAATTTCGATGCGAAGCTGCGCCGTCAGTCGCTCGATGCGGAAGACCTGTTGATCGGCCATATCGGCGGCATGGATTGCTGCGCGCGCGGTCTCAGGGCGGCGGCGAAGATGATTGAGGACAAGGCGCTCTCGGCGCCGCTCGAAAAGCGCTATGCCGGCTGGAGCGTGCCCGAGGCGAAGAAGATGCTCGACGGCGGCTTCTCGCTCGAAGAGATCGAGGCGTGGGTGCGCAAGGCCGACCTCAATCCGCAGCCGAAATCCGGCAAGCAGGAACTCTTGGAGAACGTGGTCAATCGCTACGTCTGATCGCTGCGAGGATGGGCGCTCCCGTCATGGGGCGCCCATCCTCTCACTCCAAAACATGGCCATGCGCTTTTGGCGAGGACCGAAAATGCGGCTTGCATGTCACGTAGAAGCGGGATTGCCCCTCGTGAAAAATCTGTTAGCTTCTGCCTCCTGCAACGTTTCAGGTCTATCAGCAATCGCGAAAATTGGGTGCAGCCGCACCTTTCCAGCAACCGGTCGTACGGGCCGGAATCGTGATCTAGGGAGGAAATCGGGATGAAGACCATCAAGGGTCCAGGGCTTTTTCTTGCGCAGTTCGCCGGTGACACGGCTCCGTTCAATTCCTGGGACGCGATCACCAAATGGGCGGCCGACTGCGGCTACAAGGGCGTGCAGATTCCGAGCTGGGACGGACGGCTGTTCGACCTGAAGAAGGCTGCCGAGTCCAAGACCTACTGCGACGAGGTCGCCGGGAAAGCGCGCGACAACGGCGTCGAGATCACAGAGCTCTCGACCCATCTGCAGGGCCAGTTGGTCGCCGTGCATCCGGCCTATGACGAGGCTTTCGACGGCTTTGCCGCGCCGGAAGTGCGCGGCAATCCGAAGGCGCGCCAGCAATGGGCGGTGGAACAGGTGAAGATGGCGCTGACAGCGTCGAAGAACCTCGGCCTCAATGCCATGGCGAGTTTCTCCGGAGCGCTCGCCTGGCCCTTCGTCTATCCCTGGCCGCAGCGTCCCGCTGGCCTCGTGGAAACGGCCTTCGATGAACTTGCCCGGCGATGGAAGCCGATCCTCGATCATGCCGAGGATTGCGGTGTCGACGTCTGCTACGAGATCCATCCGGGTGAAGACCTGCATGACGGCATCACTTACGAGATGTTCCTGGAACGCACCGGCAACCACGCCCGCGCCTGCATGCTCTACGATCCGTCGCACTACGTGCTGCAGTGCCTGGACTATCTCGACAATATCGACATCTACAAGGACCGCATCCGGATGTTCCACGTCAAGGACGCGGAGTTCAATCCCACTGGTCGGCAGGGCGTCTATGGCGGCTATCAGGGCTGGGTGAACCGCGCCGGTCGTTTCCGCTCGCTCGGCGATGGCCAGGTCGATTTCGGGGCGGTTTTCTCGAAGATGGCCGCCAATGATTTTGCCGGCTGGGCGGTCGTCGAGTGGGAGTGCTGCCTGAAGCATCCGGAAGACGGCGCACGCGAAGGCGCCGACTTCGTCAAGCACCACATTATCCGCGTCACCGAAAAGGCCTTCGACGATTTTGCCGACAGCGGGACGGACGAGGCGGCCAACCGGCGGATGCTGGGAATTTAGTCCTCCACCCCTCACCCTCTTCCCGCAGGCGGGGCGAGGGAACTTGCCCCACTTTCCGCTGCGGCAAGGGGAGGCGTCGCTACGAGTCCCTTCTCCCCGCCAGCGGGGAGAAGGTGCCGACAAGCGGATGAGGGGGCAACCGCACACCAAACACTTCAGGAGAGGAAAACAGGATGGCTATAGAGGGAAGCAGCACGGAAAGTCGTCAAAAGCGCATCCGGCTTGGCATGGTTGGTGGCGGTTCCGGCGCCTTCATCGGCGCAGTTCACCGCATCGCGGCAAGGCTCGATGATCATTACGAGCTGGTGGCCGGCGCGCTGTCGTCGACGCCGGACAAGGCGCAAGCCTCCGGCCGTGAACTGGGGCTCGATCCGAAGCGCGTCTATTCGGACTTCAAGGAGATGGCGATCCGCGAGGCGAAGCTCAAGGACGGTATCGAGGCGGTTGCGATCGTGACGCCGAACCATGTTCACTACGCCGCCGCCAAGGAATTCCTGAAGCGCGGCATCCATGTCATCTGCGACAAGCCGCTGACCTCGACGCTTGCCGATGCGAAAAAGCTCAAGAAGGCGGCGGAGGAAAGCGATGCGCTGTTCGTGCTGACGCACAATTACACTGGCTATCCGATGGTGCGCCAGGCGCGCGAGATGGTGGCGAACGGCGATATCGGCGCCGTCCGGCTCGTGCAGATGGAATATCCGCAGGACTGGCTGACCGAGAACATCGAGCAATCCGGCCAGAAGCAGGCCGCGTGGCGCACCGATCCGGCCCGGTCCGGTGCCGGCGGCTCGACCGGTGACATTGGCACCCACGCCTACAACCTCGGCTGCTTCGTTTCCGGCCTCGAACTGGAGGAACTTTCGGCCGATCTCGACAGCTTCGTGGGTGGACGCCAGCTCGACGATAATGCCCATGTGATGATGCGCTTCAAGGCGAAGGACGGCGCGCGCGCCAAGGGCATGCTGTGGTGCAGCCAGGTGGCGCCCGGCCACGAGAACGGCCTGATGGTTCGGATCTACGGCACCAAGGGCGGCCTCGAATGGACGCAGAAGGACCCGAACTATCTCTGGCATACGCCGTTTGGTGAACCGAAGCGCCTGCTGACGCGTGCCGGTGCTGGGGCAGGTCCGGCCGCCGCCCGCGTCTCGCGCGTGCCCTCCGGCCATCCGGAAGGCTATCTCGAAGGCTTCGCCAATATTTACTCGGAGGCTGCACGGGCGATTTTCGCCAAGCGCAACGGCGAAAAGGTGAATGCGGCGGTCACCTATCCAACGATCGATGACGGCATGAAAGGCATGGTCTTCGTCGATGCCTGCGTGCAGTCCTCGAAGCGCAACGGTGCCTGGATCAAGGTCTGACTTCTCCTGCCAAAATGAAGGGCGGGGGCAACCTCGCCCTTTTCGCGGGTTGACATTTGCCGGTGTGCCTTTAGGCCACTTCGAAACCGGGAGCTGGATGAGGAAAGCGCGTGCGGCTTTCCGGCGGCTCCCGCTCTACCCGATGAATTGAATGCAGCAGCGTCGGTTTCGGCGTCCGGCTGCGCAGACGACGAGGCTGAACAATGATCGAAGCCAAGAAGCTGGCAGAGCGCTTTCCGGGCGACTTCGTCTTCGGAGTAGCAACCGCATCGTTCCAGATCGAGGGGGCAAGCAAGGCGGATGGGCGAAAGCCGTCCATCTGGGATGCCTTCTCCAACATGCCGGGCCGCGTCTTCGAGCGCCACAACGGCGACGTCGCCTGCGATCATTACAATCGGCTGGAGCAAGACCTCGATCTCATCAAGGGCCTGGGCGTCGAGGCCTATCGCTTCTCGATCGCCTGGCCGCGCATCATTCCGGAAGGCACTGGACCGGTGAACGAGAAGGGCCTCGATTTCTACGACCGGCTCGTCGACGGGCTGAAGGCGCGCGGCATCAAGGCCTTCGCGACGCTTTACCATTGGGATCTGCCGCTCGCGCTGATGGGCGACGGCGGCTGGACGGCGCGTACGACCGCCTATGCCTACCAACGCTATGCCAAGACCGTGATCGCCCGCCTCGGCGACAGGCTCGATGCGGTCGCCACCTTCAACGAGCCCTGGTGCTCGGTATGGCTGAGCCATCTCTACGGCATCCACGCACCGGGTGAGCGCAATATGGATGCGGCGCTCGCCGCCCTCCACTTCACCAATCTCGCGCATGGCCTCGGCGTCGAGGCGATCCGCTCCGAGAGGTCGAGCCTGCCGACGGGCATCGTCATCAACGCGCACTCGGTCTATCCGGGCAGCACCGGCGCTAAGGACAAGGCCGCGGCCGAGCGCGCTTTCGACTTCCACAATGGCGTCTTCTTCGGTCCGATCTTCAAGGGCGAGTATCCCGAAGGCTTCCTGGCGGCACTCGGCAGCCGCATGCCGCTGATCGAGGACGGCGACATGGCGACGATCTCGCAGCCGCTCGATTGGTGGGGCCTCAACTATTATACGCCGATGCGGGTTTCGGATGATCCGACCGCGGGTGCGGAATATCCGGCAACGGTGAATGCCAAGCCGGTCAGTGACGTGAAAACGGATATCGGCTGGGAAGTCTATGCTCCGGCGCTCGGCACGCTCGTCGAAACGCTCAATGCCCGCTACAAGCTGCCCGACTGCTACATCACCGAGAACGGCGCCTGCTACAACATGGGGTTAGAAAACGGCGCCGTCGATGACCAGCCGCGGCTCGACTACATAGCCGACCACCTGTCGGTCACCGCGGATCTGATTGCCAAGGGCTATCCGATGCGTGGTTATTTCGCCTGGAGCCTGATGGACAATTTCGAATGGGCCGAGGGTTACCGGATGCGCTTCGGCATCGTCCACGTGGACTACGAGACGCAGGTCCGCACGATCAAGAAGAGCGGCCACTGGTACAAGGACCTGGCAGAACAGTTCCCGAAGGGCAACCACAAGACGGCTTAGGCTGTGTGGACAGTGATCTCCTCTCCGGCCGCGACCGTTCTGTATAAAAAGAGTAGACTTTTGCTCCAGCCCGCGTGGCTTCGCAAAAATGTACCTGTGAAACGGGCCTGCCTGCCGTCATAAGAAGCCATGTTCCATGGCATGGCTGCCATGCCGTGGAGGCGTTGAACCGACCGGTTGTCCGATGATAGAGAGTTGCTCCGTGTTCCGAATGCGTTGTCGAATGTCGGCCTGACCAGACACGCTTTCCCTTCCCCGCCTATTCGTCCGGGACCAGAATTTCGAACATCCGAGAGCATCATGTATCCTTCCATCGCTGTGATCCCTCATACGGGGGCGACCGGACAATGACGTTTCCTTCTTCCGAACCCTCTGCCGGCGACGCTGCCGTCGTCTTCGACGGCGTTTCCAAGCGTTTTGCCGCGTCCGGCAAGAGCGGTGCCTTCACCGCCCTCAACAATGTCAGCCTTGCCGTGGGGCGTGGTTCGATCACCGGCATCATCGGCCGTTCCGGCGCCGGCAAGTCGACGCTGATCCGGCTGGTGAATGGCCTCGAGAAGCCGTCGAGCGGCAAGGTGCTCGTCGATGGGGTCGATGTGGGAGGGCTTGACGAGGCGGGCTTGCGCAACCTCCGGCGTTCCGTCGGCATGATCTTCCAGCATTTCAACCTGCTCTCCTCGCGCACTGTCTTTGGCAACGTCGCGCTGCCGCTGGAGATTGCCGGCATGGATCGCCGCGCCATCGAAGCGCGCGTGCGGCCGCTTCTCGATCTCGTCGGCCTAGCCGACAAACACGCCCGCTATCCGGCCGAACTCTCGGGCGGCCAGAAGCAGCGCATCGGCATTGCCCGCGCGCTGGCGACGGAGCCGAAGCTGCTGCTTTCGGACGAGGCGACATCGGCGCTCGACCCGGAAACGACCCAGTCGATCCTCGAGCTCTTGAAGCGGATCAATGCCGAACTGGGGCTGACCGTGCTGCTCATCACCCATGAGATGGAAGTGGTGAAGGCGGTGACGTCGGATGTGGCCGTCATAGACAAGGGCGAAATCGTCGAACGCGGTCATACCTTCGATGTATTCACCCATCCTAAGCACGAGACGACGCGTGCGCTGCTCTCGGGTCTGCCTGGCTCGAAGCTGCCGGATGCCGTTGCGCGTGGCCTGAAACCGGCGGCGAGTGCCGGCGATCGTGCCGTGGTGCGCCTCACCTTCTTCGGCGCGACGGCGGAACGGCCGCTGATTTCGCAGCTAATCAAGTCGGTCGGCGCCGAGGTCAACATCATCGCCGGAACGATCGACGAGATTGGCGGCAAACCCTATGGCTCGCTCGTCGTTGCCTATGCTGCGGACGCGGAAACATCGGGCAGGGCGGAGCGGTTTTTTACCGAGAACGGACTGGTCACGGAGGTGCTCGGCTATGTCGCCTGATCTTCTGCTGCTCATCGGCAAGGCCACGCTCGACACGCTGCGCATGGTGGCGATCGCCGGCCTGATCGGCTCGTTGATCGGCCTGCCGATCGGCATTTTCCTCGCGACCAGCGGCAAGGGCGAACTGTTTCCGGCGCCCAACATCAACCGCATCGTCGGGCTGATCGTCAACGCCACGCGCTCGACGCCCTTCATCATCCTCGTCGTCGCGATCATTCCCTTCACGCGGCTTGTCACCGGTACCTCGATCGGCACGAAAGCGGCGATCGTCCCCCTGACCATCGCGACCATTCCGTTCTTCGCGCGCTTGGTCGAGGCGGCGATCCGCGACATCGACAAGGGGCTGATCGAGGCCGCCCGCGCCATGGGCGCGACGCCGACGCAGATCGTCTTCAAGGTGCTTCTGGCCGAGGCTCGTCCGGCGCTGACGCTGGCGCTCACCATGACCATCGTCAGCCTCATCGGCTATTCGGCGATGGTCGGCGCCGTTGGCGGCGGCGGTCTCGGCGATCTCGGCATCCGCTACGGCTACCAGCGCTTCATGCCGGATGTGATGCTGATCGTCGTCGTCGTGCTCATCGTGCTGGTGCAGGTCGTCCAGAGCGCCGGCGATGGCCTGGCGCGCCGGTTCGACAAGCGCAGCCGCAAGAACTGATCCTCCCAGGACTCCAAACAGCAAAAAAGGAGACATCATGAAAAAGCTTATTCTAGCGGCGGCCTTCGCCGCCCTTGCCGCCGGCACCGCGCTCGCAGAGACCATCAAGGTGGGCGTAACGCCGGGCGAACATGCCCAGATCATGGAGAAGGTGAAGGAAGTCGCCGCTCCCAAGGGGCTCGACATCGAGATCCTCGAATTCTCCGACTATGTGGTTCCGAACCAGGCGCTCGCCGATGGTGAACTCAATGCCAATTCCTTCCAGCACCAGCCCTATCTCGACAACCAGATCGCCGATCGCGGCTACGATATCGTCAGCGTGGGCCTGACCATCACCACGCCGATGGGTGTCTATTCGAACAAGGTGAAGAGCCTCGATGAGCTGCAGGACGGTGCGACGATCGCCATTCCGAACGATCCGACCAACGGCGGCCGCGCACTCCTGGTCCTCGTGTCGAAGGGCCTCATCAAGGTCAATCCGGATGCCGGGCTGAAGGCCACCCCGGCGGACGTGACGGAAAATCCGAAGAACATCCAGTTTGCCGAACTCGATGCGGCCCAGCTTCCGCGCTCGCTCGCCGATGTCGACGCGGCCGTGATCAACACCAACTACGCGCTCGAGGCCGACCTTCATCCCAAGGAGGACGCCATCGCCATCGAAAGCGAGAAGTCTCCTTACGCCAACGTCATTGCCGTGCGTGCGGCGGACAAGGATGCGCCCTGGGTCAAGACGCTCGTCGAATCCTATCACGACGAGAGCGTAAAGGCCTTCATCGTCGATACCTTCAAGGGAGCACTCATCCCCAGCTGGTAAGCCTGTCCGTTGAACGCAGATGGGAACCGCGCGCCGCAACCTCGGCGTGCGGTTTTTCTTTGACCGCGAGAGCCGCTTCGCTATCCTCCGCTCGGTTTGGGAGGGCGTGATATGAGTGCTATGAAGGGCGGATGTTTGTGCGGCGCGGTGCGCTATGAGGCAAGGAAAGCGCCTCTTTATTCCGGTTTCTGCCATTGTCGTGATTGCCAGAGGGTCACGGGTACCGGTCATTCCTGCTACATGATCTTCTCGCGTGCCGACGTCGAAGTCGCCGGCGAGCTCCGCGCTTACGAGAAGCTCGCCGAAAACGGCAACGTGACGATCCGCTATTTCTGCCCCACCTGCGCCAGCCAGATCTTCTCGTCCGGTGCCGACCGTTGGACGGTCTATGCCGGCACGCTCGACGATATGTCACTGTTTGAGCCCAGCAATGCTGTCTTCACCCGCAGTCGCCCGCATTGGGACCGACTGGCTGTTGGCCTGGACGAGTATGAGACGCTGCCGGGGTGATTTAAGCGGTCGCCACGAGTCTCCTTCGCCCCGCTTGCGGGGAGAAGGTCGCGGCAGCGGGATGAGGGGTAGATAACGGCGATACTCAGCTTCCGAGGTGTCGCTCGCCGCGCTTCTTTGCCAGTGCGATCTGCTTCTGCCGTTCGCGATAGCGCTCGCGGTCCTCGTCGGTGCGGATCTCATGACAATGGATGCAGGCGACGCCTTCCTCGTGCAGAGGAGATAGCAGGTCTTCCGGCGTCAGGGGTTGGCGGCAGGCATGGCAGAGCGTGTGCTCGCCTTCTGCGAGGCCGTGGGTAACGGAAACGCGCTCGTCGAAGACGAAGCAGGCACCGTCCCAGAGGCTCTGCTCTTCAGGGATCTGCTCAAGATATTTGAGGATGCCGCCTTTCAGGTGATAGACCTCCTCGAAGCCCTGCTCCTTCATGAAGGCCGTCGCCTTCTCGCAACGGACACCGCCGGTACAATACATCGCGATCTTCGGCTTGTTGTGCAGGCCGGTATTGTTTCGTACCCAGTCGGGGAATTCGCGGAAAGTCTTGGTTTTCGGATCGACGGCGCCGCGGAAGAGGCCGATTGCCGTTTCGTAGTCGTTGCGCGTGTCGATCACAAGGGTGTTCGGATCGGAGATCAGCGCGTTCCAATCCTTCGGGTCGACATAGGTGCCCACCACCTTGTTGGGGTCGATGTTTTCGACCCCCATGGTGACGATCTCCTTCTTGAGCCGCACCTTCATGCGCAGGAACGGCATCTGAGAAGCGCGGCTTTCCTTGTATTCGAGACGGGTGAATTCCGGTTGCTGGCGCAGATAGGCGAGCACCGCGGCAATACCCTCGTCGGGGCCGGCAATCGTGCCGTTGATGCCCTCATGCGCGACGAGCAGCGTGCCCTTCACGCCATTGGCGTCGCAGACGGCCTGCAACGGTTCGCGGAAATCGGCAAAGCGCGGGAAGGAAACGAAATGGTAAAGCGCTGCCACCAGAAACTGGCCTTGTGTCTCCGGGCGCGGGGTCATGGAAATGTCGGTCATGGGCTCGCAAATACAGCTTTCGAGCGCCGAGCGCAATCGATCAGGCCGTGCCCAATTGTCCCGTTGGCGTCACGCCGGACGAGGGGCGGGTCGCGGGGCTCTTCGCCGGTCCTACCGGCCGGCTTCAAGCCACAGCAGTGCGACGGTCCGGCTTTCGCTCTTCGGCTTATCGCGAAAGACAGCCGCCGCCCGTTGCCGCGCCTCCTTCTTCAGCGCCTCTTCCCGCGTAGTGACCGCGGACATGAGATGCGCCCGGTTCTGGCTGCTGCCGGCAACTCCCGGCTCCTCGTTGACGAGCGATGTCAGAGTGGCGAGGTCGTTCAGATGGCCGAGCACATCGACGAGCGCCTTGGCTTCCGCCCTCTTTGCCTCCATTGCCGACGGCCAGGCCTGCCGCATCAGTGCCAGTTGCAATCGGTAATCCTGGGCTCGCTTGCGCAATTCGTGGAAGAGCGCGGCTTCGGTGTGCGCTTCGCAGGCCGCTCTCGCGCGCGCGGCGCGTTTCAGCGTGCGCCGCCAGCCTTTTTTCAGCCGGGCCGCGGACTTTCGTTTGCCGTCGTCGAAGGAAACCTGTGCGAGTGCGTCAAGCGCCTGCTCGCAGTCGACAATCGTCGCGGCGATCTTCCCCTCTATGTCTGTCTCGCTCTCGGCAACCCGGTCGCGGCGCTCCGCGAGAATCGTGTAGATCTGGTCAAGCGCCGTACCCTGTTCGTCGCTCTGCGTTTGCCCTCGCAGGTAGTTGATGTTCTCTACGAGTGCCGCCGCGTCGCGGACGGTCGAAAGATTTCGCCCCATGGCGCGGATACGAGCGTTTTCCTGCTTCTGGAAGAGAGGCGCATCGGAAGCAACCAGGCGATAGAGCGAACGCAGGCGCTTGAAGTTCTTGCGCGCGTCGTGAATAGCTTCATGAACGCCTTGCGGTCGCTGTTCCAGCGCCGCCACCGCCCGCTCGATCTGTTCGGCCCCGACGGTCCGAAAGTCCTCGGTGAAAGGCCGGTCAGGACGAAACGCATAACTCATGACTGCGCTTCCAGTAGCCCCTCCGTGGCAAGCGCCTGGTTGGAATAGCGGCGGTCACCAGTAATCTCGCGACCCAGCCATTGCGGCAGGGCCGGCAAATCCGTTTCCCGCTTCATCTCGACCTCGGCGACGACAAGCCCGGAGAGCGCCCCTTCGTAGACGTCGACTTCCCAGGTAAAGCCCCTGTGCGGCACGCGGTAACGTCGCTTCTCGATGACGATGCCGACCGCTTGGGTCAGCAGCTCGCGGGCGTCGCCCATGGGCAGATCGTATTCGTATTCGTTGCGGACCAGCGCCGACTTGCCGATCTTGATGGTCAGGCGCGCCCATTTGTTGCCATGGATTCGCACGCGTACGGAGCGGTCGTCCATGGTGACTATGTAGGCCTGCTGGAGTTTTATGCCCTTGTCCGCACGGTCTTGCCAATCGCTGGAAGCGACCAGGAACTTGCGTTCTATCTCCTTCGCCATGGATTTCCCGCCATATCGAGAGGTGGATCGCGGATAAGTTATCGCTTTATCGCCAACGCTCAAGCCATCTCTCTGCTATCGATGGTATTTTATTTTCCGCCGCTATAAGTCGAGGTTGTGTTCACGACCTTCGGTCTCGACAAGGGCGGCCGGGGGGAGTATGCGGAGCGCAGTATTCAATCGTTTTAAAAGGTGACCGGCATGAGCGCGAAAACCGACAAGCTTCTCTCTATCCTCAAGCTGCAACCGGTGGTCCCGGTGCTGGTCATCGACGATGCCGCAACCGCCGTGCCGCTGGCGCGCGCACTTGTCGCGGGTGGCCTGAAGGCGATCGAGATCACGCTGCGCACGCAGGCGGCGCTGGATGCGATCCGTGCGGTCGCCGCCGAGGTCGAGGGCGCCGTCGCCGGTGCCGGCACGGTTCTCAATGCCGCGCAGTTCGAGCAGGCGGTGGAGGCAGGATCGCAGTTCATCGTCAGCCCCGGCACGACCCAGGAACTGATCGATGTTGCCAATGACCACGAAGTGCCGCTGCTGCCTGGGGCCGCGACGGCGAGCGAGGTCATGGGGCTGCGCGAGGAGGGCTATCAGGTGATGAAGTTCTTCCCGGCCGAGCAGGCCGGAGGCGCTGCCTATCTGAAGTCGCTTTCCTCGCCGCTCGCGGGCACTCTGTTCTGCCCGACCGGCGGCATCTCGCTTGGCAACGCACGCGACTATCTTTCGCTGCCGAACGTCGTCTGCGTCGGCGGTTCCTGGGTGGCTCCTAAGGAACTGGTGGCGAAAGGCGATTGGGCCGGCATCACCAAGCTTGCCGCAGAAGCCTACGCCCTCAAGGGGTGATTTTGCGGGTCACTTACAGCGCCGCGCGTCTTACCAGACGCGCAAAGGACGCTGTAGCACTTTGAATTGCTGCATGTTTTTATCCTTAATCGGGTACGATTTAAGATAAAAACATGCAGCAGGCGTGCAACGGCCGGGCGTTTGCCCGGCTTTTTCATCTTCAACGTCAATTTGTATTTTCCTCGCAACGTTCCTATGTCTCAATCCGCCGACAACGACGCGGGGGCGGGAGAGCGCTTTTTTGCTTTGTCGTCGCGCGGTAACCGAAGAGGAGCGAAGTCATGTTCGACGCGAAGAAGTTGCTGGACCAGTTCTTGGGGTCGCAGGTGCCGGGCGCCGGCGGCACGGTCCGCGATCGCGCGGATCAAGTGACCAAGCTCGCCAAGGATAATCCGCTTGCCACCGGCGCTATCGCTGCTGTCCTCCTCGGCACGAAATCCGGCCGTCAGCTCGCAGGCAATGCTGCGGTGCTGGGCGGTCTCGCGGCGATCGCCGGGCTTGGCTATCAGGCCTACAAGAACTATCAGGCCGGCAAGACGCCGGCCGCTGAACCAGCTTCGCAGCCGACACCGGAACTCCTGCCGCCACCCTCCGACTCCGGCTTCACGGCACCGGGAGCCGTGAGCAACGATTTTGCCCTGATCCTGGTGCGTGCGATGATCGCCGCTTCGCGTGCCGACGGCCATATCGACGAGACCGAGCGCGGCCACATCATGGACAAGCTGTCGGTTTCCGGCCTCTCGGCCGACGCGGCGGCGTTCCTCGAGGCGGAACTCGCCAATCCAGTCGATCTCGATGCGATCGTCGCTGCCGCCACGACGGAGGAGCAGCGCGTGGAGATCTACACTGCGTCGCGCCTCGCGATCGAGCCCGAGAGCCGGGCGGAACGCGGCTATCTCGATCTGCTCGCCGGCCGTCTCGGGCTTCCCGATGCGCTCGTCGACCACATCGAGGCGACCGTTTCGGGGGCCAAGATCCCTGCCTGATCTGGCGGCGCGCAAACGGAAGACCGGGGAGCGGGGGTCGCTCCCGCATTCGTTCCGCTTCATGGGTCCATCACCAGTTTGAATTTGTAACAGCCGGGCGCCTGTCCTATTGCGAAGGCAAATGAAAACGCGGGAGCAATCGATGCGGGACCTTGCCAATTGGAAGGGATGCCCGGCGCCACAGCCGGTTCTTATCGAGGGGCGATACGTCAGGCTGGAGCCTTATGATCGGGCGGCGCATCTCGAAGCGCTCTGGCATGACGCATTCGGCGGCATGGCGATCAACCCGCTCCTGAAGTATTTCACCCAGGACGATTTTTCCGGCATCGGAGATTTTGACGCCTGGCTTAGCGCGGTTCAGGAAAAATCCGGTTGGATCACGGAGGTCTTTCGCGACAAGGCGACCGGCAAGGTCGTCGGCATGGCAAATTACATGCGAGCGGACCCGGCCAATGGCGTCGTGGAAGTCGGCGGTGTAGCTCACGGGTCGGCCATGGCGCGCTCGCCGCTATCGACGGAGGCCCACTATCTGATGGCGAGGCATGTTTTCGAGGACCTGGGCTATCGCCGCTACGAATGGAAATGCCACAGTGAGAACCAGCCGAGCCGCACCACGGCAGCGCGCCTCGGCTTTACGTTCGAAGGCGTTTTCCGCCAGCATATGATTTCGAAGCATGCCAATCGTGATACAGCCTGGTACTCGATGATCGATGGCGAATGGCCGCTGATCAAGGCTGCCTTCGAACGCTGGCTCTCGCCTGACAATTTCGATGGCGAGGGGCGCCAGAAGCGGCGTCTCGAGGATATCCGCGCGGAGCTTGCGGCAAAGGAGTGAGCGTGCCCGATAAGAAAGAAAGATCGCCGGCGATCGCCGCCGCCATCATCCTGCTGGTGGTCGGTGTCGGCTTTTTCGTGCTGCCGTCGATCATGCTTTGGCTGGGCGATATTTCGCCATGGCTCGCCGCTGCCTTCGGCGCTCTCTTTGTCCTCGGCTTCTTCCTGATTTTCTGGTTGCGCGCCCGCCATCAGCGCCGACGCGGGCAGTAAACGCACCTACTCTTGAAGCGCTAACAAGTCCTGGAGTTGCACTATCCCTGCAGCGCAGCGCCCAGCAGCACAAGTCCAAGCACCAGCACCATCGCGGCGCCAGCAATCTCGATGCCGTTGGAAATGCGCGCGGCAGCCGAACCGCTCGAGGCGTAGCGGAGCGCGAACCCCTTGGCCATGACGGCCAAGGTGGCGAGAGTGGAAACCGTGATCGCCGTGCCGATCGACATGGCGAAGACCGAGAGAACGCCACCAAGATAGAGCCCGTTCAAAAGCGCGAACGAGAGAACGATCAAGGCGCCGGAGCAGGGGCGCAGGCCGACGGCGACGACCGCGGACCAGGCTTCGCTCAGCGCAAAACGATCACCCTTCAGCATGCCAGGGTCCGGGGCATGCGCATGTCCGCAGGTCGCGCAGACCTCACCCGGAGCGTGGGCATGATGATGATGGTGGTGATCATCATGGTCATGGTGATCGTGGCGGTGATGGCCGTGCTCCGTGTGCGCGCCGATGGCTAAGGCGGGAGTGGGGCGCGTCATCGAGCGCAGCTTGCGGAAGACCAGCCAGGCTCCGAACGCCGCAATCAGCGCGTAGCTTGCGACCTCAAGCGAGTGGGTGGCGTCGGTCATGCTGATCGACGAGCCGCGCAACAGGAGATAGACGGCGCCGATGAGGAGGATCGCCACCACGCCCTGCAGGATCGAAGAGAGAAAGGAGAGAACGACGCCGCGGCGAAGTTCCGTCTCGTTGGCGATCATGTAGGAGGAGATGACCGCCTTGCCGTGGCCCGGGCCGGCGGCGTGAAAGACGCCATAGGCGAAGGAGAGGCCGACCAGCGACCAGAGTTGCCAGGGGTTCTCGCGCATGCCCTTGAGCGTGCCGGTCAGCATTCGGTAGAAGCCCTGCTGCTCCATGTTCACCCAGGCAAAGAAGCCGCCGAGGAAACCTGTCGTCTGGACCGACGGTTCGGCGGTGCCGATGCCGAGCGGCGACTGGGCCGCGGCTGCCGTTGCGGAAAACGCCGCCAGCAAAAGCGCGGCGACCAGCGGTCGGCCAATCCTACGTGCGTTCAGCATTTGACCTCGATCCTGGTTGCAAAAAGCTTCGACATGTCGGTGCCCGTCGGGTCGTTCCAGAAAGCGTCGGTCAGCGTGTCCTTGTTTTCGGCGAGCACTTCGTCGGGATCGGGCCTCACCACCTGATGCTCGCAGGCCTCGATCTTCTCGCCGACGACCGTGAGATCATCGTCGGTCGGGAAGTCCATCGCCGTATACATGGTTGGGTCGTAGACGCCGAAGGTGAGCTTGCCCTTGAGCGGCATCGCTTCGGCCGGTTTGACCGCAAACATCATCAGGAGCTGGTTGTCCTTGTAGTCGACGGTAATGCTGTCGGGCTTGTTCACCTTCACGGATTTGCCGTTGTCGAAAATCGTTGTGTAGTAATTGTATTCCGAAAGGGACTCGAGAACCGTCTGGCCGACCTCCTTGAGCTCGTCCGGGTCGAGCGTCGCGTTCGAGTTCTTGTCGAAGTCGAGCACGACGCTTGCGGAGAACAGTTCGTCGAAGCGCCAGACATTGCGCAATTCATCGATCTCGCCTTTGTCGTCGGAAACGATCTCCAGACGCGCTTCGGCGAAAATATGCGGGTGCGCCACGGCCAGCGCGGGCGCGAGGAGCGTGGCAAGGCCGGCCATGACGAGGCATTTGGTTTTCATGGGAGTGGCAATCCTTTTCGGCCTACTGCATGTTTCCTTAAATCGCAGCCGATTTAAGGATAAAAACATGCAGCAATTCAAACTGCTACAGCGTCCTTTGCGCGTCTAATAAGACGCGCGGCGCCGTAAGCCGCGCGAATCGTCTTCGAATGTACTGCAAATGGGACGGAATTGGGACTTGGCAGCACGGCGCCGTCACCGCGAGCGGAACCAGCCGTGGAGGAAATCGACGAAGGTGCGCACCTTGGCCGGCAGATAGCGCCGATGCGGATAGATCGCGTAGATGCCGCGGTCTTTCGGCAGGAAATCATCGAACAATGTCACCAGCTCGCCGGACTGGATCTTCGGCCGGGCGATAAAATCCGGCACCGGGGCAATCCCGAGACCGGTCACCGCGGCGCGCGCAGAGGCAAGCGGACTGTTGACTTCGATCGGTCCGCCCACCGGTACCGTGAAGGGTGAACCATCCGGCTCGACGAAGCGCCAGTTCGAATAGGATCGGCCGTTGGTGTCGAGAATGCAGGAGATTTTCGAAAGCTCGGTCGGATGCTTGAGCGGGCCGATCCTTTCCACGAAGTCCGGCGAGGCGCAGAGCAGCACCTGGAAGTCATCGAGCTTGCGCGCGATCAGCGTCGAATCTTCGAGCCGCGTGATGCGGATCGCCACGTCGAAACCTTCTTCCACCAGATCGATGAAGCGGTCGTCCGAGACGATTTCGAGCGACAATTCGGAATGCTGCTTGCCAAAATCGATCAACGACTGGCCAATATCCGCATCCACGAATGTCCTGGGCACGGTGATGCGCAGCCGGCCGCGCAGGTCGGAATTGTTGGCGCGCACGAGATCGGCAAGGTTATCGATCTCCTTCAAGATCTCCGAGGCCGTGCGATAATAGGTGTGGCCGGCCTCGGTCAGCGAGAATTGCCGGGTCGTGCGATTGAGCAGGAGGGCGCCGAGCTCGTCTTCCAGCTCACGCACATATTTCGACAGAAGTGCCTTGGATTTTCCAACGCGCCGGGCGGCTGCGGAAAAGCCTTCCGCGTCCACGACGTCGATGAAGGCACGGATACGGGTCAAGGTGTCCATGGCTGACTTTCTTTCGTCTCATGTTCGCCGGACTGATTCGGCCGCAATCGGTCGCCTGTCGAAGGGTCACGAATAACGCCGCGCCGTCGCGCTCGATCCGAGACGCCGCCTCTCAGCGCGCTCGCCTCACGTGATCGGAGCAAATCCCATTGATTTCAAAGGCTTGGCGCATTCTCCCCAGCAGGCTCGATTGTTCAGTGAATGTGAACACCGACAATGTCGTCGGCTTCGGAAAAAATTCAACCGCGGAACGCAAAAAACTCTTGATTACGACACTGTTTTTTCTTACCTACGCCTTGCCCAAAGTCGCACGTGCCTGTGGGTGTCCGCCGACCCTCGAATAAGGTGAGGAAATCGGTAAGGTACCTGGAACTAACCCCTCCAGTCGCTATTCCGGCCAACCGGGAAATGCGAGGACATCTTGAAGCAACGACGGTGCGGGCCTTTCTGGTGTCTGCCGGCTTTCCAACAGCCGGGGTTACTGAAGAGGCACACCTTCATTGCCGGAAGTGCGGTTGGGTTATCCCCTCCAATCCATGGCAGACAAAGCCGAGTCTTAGCCTTCACGGGCTTCGATTCACTGTTTCGCGCATCGAGCGCAGCATGGTTCCGGGGTCTCCACCGGCTGGTTCCAGTGCAAGCGCGCGTACGCCCTTTGTCCTCCACAGTTGTGGAGTCTAATGGATCCGGGGAATATGGCTATGACCACTGCACGCATCATCGACTTCCTGAACACCCGACGACCGGAAGGCCCGTGCCTCGTTGTCGACCTCGACGTCGTGCGCGACAATTTCAAGGCCTTTCGCCACGCGCTGCCCGACAGCTCGATCTATTATGCCGTCAAGGCCAACCCGGCGCCGGAGATCCTGCGCCTTCTCGCCGGTCTCGGTTCCAATTTCGATTGCGCGTCCGTCGCCGAAATCGAAATGGCGCTCGATGCCGGTGCGACCGCCCAACGCATTTCTTATGGCAACACCATCAAGAAGGAGCGCGATATTGCCCGTGCTCATACGCTGGGTGTGTCCCTTTTCGCGGTCGACAGCCATGAGGAAGTCGAAAAGGTCGCGCGTGCCGCCCCTGGCGCCCGTGTCTTCTGCCGCGTCCTGACCGATGGCGAAGGCGCGGAGTGGCCGCTGTCGCGCAAGTTCGGCTGCGTCCCGCAGATGGCCGTCGACGTGCTCGTCTACGCCCACCAGCTCGGCCTCGTCTCCTACGGCGTGTCGTTCCACGTCGGCTCGCAGATGACGAAGCTCGATGCCTGGGATTCGGCCCTTGCCGATGCCAAGCGTGTCTTCGTGCAACTTGCCAAGCAGGGCATCGAGCTCAAGATGGTCAACATGGGCGGTGGCTTCCCGACGAAGTACCTGAGGGACGTCCCGTCGGCGGAAGCCTACGGCCAGGCGATCTTCGGTGCGCTGAAGAAGCACTTCGGCAACAACATCCCGGAGACGATCATCGAGCCGGGCCGCGGCATGGTCGGCAATGCGGGCGTGATCAAGGCGGAAGTCGTTCTTGTCTCGAAGAAGTCGGACAACGACAACCACCGCTGGGTCTTCCTCGACATCGGCAAGTTCGGCGGCCTCGCCGAAACGATGGACGAGGCAATCCGCTACCCGATCCGCACCGCGCGTGACGGCGATCAGATGGAGCCCTGCGTGCTTGCCGGCCCGACCTGCGACTCGGCCGACGTGCTCTACGAGAAGAACATGTATCCGCTGCCGATCTCGCTGACGATCGGCGACGAGGTCCTGATCGAAGGCACCGGCGCCTACACGACCACCTACTCGGCCGTCGCCTTTAACGGCTTCGAGCCGCTGAAGGCCTATGTGATCTGATCCTGCCTGCTCCCGCGCCAACCGCGGGAGCAGCGATTTCACAATTCTTATCCGGTCCGCCTGAAGCGGTTTTGATGGCGGGAGGCCCCGATGGCCGCTGTTGTTGATGCCATGCGCGCGTTCTTCGCGCCGTCCACCTTTGTGATCGACTCCGAAAACCCGGGCGATGTCGTCGCGCGTGAAAACCTGCTCGACCGTGCCATGGGTCCCGATCGCCGGCGCAAGTCGTCGGAAAAGCTGCGTCGCGGCCGCGTGCCGGCCGAGGGGCTCGCCCTTGTCGCACGCGACGAGGACGGTCATGTGATCGGCACCGTGCGCCTCTGGAATGTCGAGGCTGGTGTCGACCGGGAGGGCCATGGGGTGCCCGCGCTTCTTCTCGGCCCGCTTGCCGTCGATCCGGCGCACGAGGGCAGGGGCATCGGCGGCATGCTGATGCGTGCGGCAATCCAGGAGGCCAAGAATCGCGGCCACGGGGCGATCCTGCTCGTCGGCGACGCTGCCTACTACGAGCGGTTCGGCTTCTTCGCCGAGCGGGCACAGCATCTCGTCATGCCGGGACCGTTCGAGCGCAATCGCTTCCTGGCGCTCGAGGTCAAGAGCGGCTGGCTCGATGGCGCCGCCGGGATGCTGGTGGCGAGCGGCCGCAAGCTCGCCATGCCGCCGCTCAAGCGCGCCGCGTGACTTCGCCGCCTCCAACCCTGCGGAGGCGGATAACAAACAGCGCTCCTGCCGCGTCGGCGGGAGCGCTGTAGCGTTTTCGAGAGGGCTTGTTCGAGCGGCTCTCACGCGTCGGGCGTGAGCGCCTTCTTCGCGTCGTAGCAAACGAAGGCAAGCTTGTTGCCGTCCGGGTCACGCACGTAGGCTGCGTAAAAGCCATCGCCATATTGCGGGCGGAAGCCCGGTGTCCCTTCGCTCCGACCGCCCCGTTCGAGGGCGATTTCGAACATCCGCTCGATCACGTCCGCGCTTTCAACGAGAAAGGCCGTCATCGTTCCGTTGCCGATCGAGGCTCTGTTGCCGTCGAAAGGGTAACACGCGAAGAAGCGCGGAGCCCTGCCGTCATCCCGCCGGCCCCAGGAGGAAACCTGTTCGTCGCAATAGCAGCGCTCCTGGCCGATCAGGGCCATCAGCGGATCGTAAAATCGCTCGGCCCGCCTCAGATCCGTCGTTCCGACCATCGTGTACCCGATCATGCGTTGTCCTCGCTTCCCCGTGTCAGTTGGCGGCCCGTCGATAAAGTGCGAGCGATCCTGCCAGCACCAACAGGGCGCCACCGCACAGCCGATCGAGCCAGATCGCTCCTGAACGTTCGAGGAAACGAACCGCCTGCGAACCGACCAGGGCGTAGCCGAACATCACCATCAGGTCGATCGATGCGAACACGACGGCCAGGACGGTATATTGCGGCGTCTGCGGCAGGGCCGGCACGATGAATTGCGGCAAGAAGGCGGAGAAAAACAGATAGCCCTTGGGATTGGTGACCGCGACAAGGAAACTCTTGAGAAAGATCGTGCGTACCGTGGCGGCGCAGGCTGGGCTCTTGCTCTCGGCGGCAATTTCCAGCGTGCCGCGCGAGCGCAGCAGCATGATGCCCAGGAAAGCGAGATAGGCTGCACCCAGCCATTTGACGACCGTGAACCAGAATTCGGACGCGGCCAAGAGCGCGCCGAGGCCGAGCGCCACCGCACTGATCAGTACGAAATCCGACAGGACGGCGCCGATCATGCCTGCCATCGCCGGTTTCACGCCATAGCGCGAGCCATTGGTAAGCGCGAGAAGCACGGTCGGACCCGGAGTCACGATGCCGATGAACGCGACGAGCGCGAATGCAAGAATGGTGACTTCGCTCATGATGTCCTCCCTTCGGGACGCAAGTCGTCTCACAGCTTTGGCGTGCGCGCAAGCATCGGTGAGGTCGTGGCCATCGTTGACGCGCACCCGTTTGACAGCCTGCCCGGCTTCCCCTATGGAGGCGGCGGGCGAGGGCCCCAGCCGTCCGCGAGCTTCAAGCTTTGGTGAAGTCCCTCTTTTCCGACACGGTCACGCCGCAACGGCATGCGAACCGATGGCAATGCGGGCACCCATCCTGAAATTGCATGCCGCAACAGGAGACCCTGTCATGACGAATGACAAACCGACGCTTCCCGCGCTTGACGCGCTGAAGGACCAGGCACGGCGCCTGCGCTCCCGGCTCGCGTCCGAGGGCGAGCAGATCAGCCACTCCAAATCGCTCGAACTCGTCGCCGCCCAATACGGCTACCGCGACTGGAATACGCTTCACGCCGCCGTCGGCAACCGGCCTCCCGTCAATCCCTGGGTGCTGGGGTCGCGGGTGAAAGGCCACTATCTCGGCCAGGCCTTCAATGCGGAAATCCTTTCGGCTCACGCGATAGGTGCCGAGCCGGGACGCTATCGCCTGACGTTCAAGTTCGATGAACCGGTCGACGTCGTCACGTTCGAAAGCTTTTCGGCCTTTCGCCAGAGGGTAACGGCGACGATAGACGGGACCGGACGGACGGTCGAAAAGACCTCGAACGGGCGTCCGCATCTGGAACTTGAATGGTGAGGTGAAGCGGATTGCGGCTTGCCCCTCATCCGGCTGCCGCCACCTTCTCCCCGCAGGCGGGGAGAAGAGACTCGTGGCGCCGCGTTCATCAAACCAGGGGCGAACCGTGGTTGCGCGTCTCCTCTCCCCACAAGCGGGGAGAGGGCTAGGGTGAGGGGCTATTGCATCGTATTGCGTCGGACCGGAGAGGTGCAGACGCTACCCTGCAAGATCCACCACGCCGCAATCACCGGTCGCCGAACCGAAGGCGAGTTGGCGGCCGTTCTTACTCCAGGCCATGGCGGTGATCGCACCCTTGCCGGGTCGGCGCAGCAGCACTTCCTTGCTGTCGGCGAAGCGGGCGGCGAGGATCATGCCGTCGTCGTAGCCGATGGCGACGATGTCTTCGGCCGGATGGCAGGCGACTGCCGTGACCATGATGTTGCCACGCGTACCGAGTTCGAGCGGGGCCTTGCCCATCGGTCCGTCCTTGCCCTGGAACGGCCAGACGATCGCCGCCGGCGCGCCGGAAGACGCGAGCCACTTGCCCTTGGCGGACCAGGACAGCGACTTCACCTTGGCTGGATAGCCGGTCATGCGCATGTGGCGTGCTTCGGCGTCCGCCTTGGCATCGAGCTTCCATCCGTGCAGCGCGTTTTCCTGCATGGAGGTGACGACGAAACGGCCGTCCGGGGAAAAGGTGATGCCGGTATGAGCGCCCTTCCATTCGAGGTCGGCGGGCTGGCCCGCGATCGCCACCCAGTGCATGGACACGCCGTTGTAGCGGGCAACGGCGATGCGCAGGCCCTTCGGGGCAAAGGCTATGCCCTCGACGGTTCGCTCTTCGGGAAAATCCCTTGTCGTACCGTCCGCCAGGCGAACATGGGTCGTCTTGCCATAGGCGTAGGCGACCGCGCCCTGAGGGCCGGCCGCGACCTGCGATATCCATTTGCGCGGCGCTTCCGCGACGAGGCTCATGGTGCCGTCGGCGGAGATGCGCACTACCTTGCCGTCCTCGCCGCCGGTCAGCAGGCTGTCGCTCGCATCGTCATGGTCGAGCGAGAGCAGGCCGTCATGGGCTTCAATGGTCTTCAGACCATGATCGAGGCGATGGATGGTGCCGGAGGCTTCGGCGAAGAAGGGGGTGTCCTTGAGGAAGGCTACGCCGACGACGTGACCTTCGAGATCGAGCGGAGCGACTGTCGGCATCAGTTGGTCAGGCTCTCTTGTTTCAGCATGATCTTACCGGCGATCATGCCTGGACCTCACAGGCCCTGAAGGTGCGCTCGAGCTTCTCGCGGTCGAGATCGCGGCCGATGAAGACCAGCCGGGTCTCGCGCTTCTCGCCGTCCTTCCAGGCGCGCTGATGGTCGCCCTCGATGATCATGTGCACGCCCTGGACCACGTAACGCTCGGCATCGCCGGCGAAAGCGATGATGCCCTTCAACCGCAGGATATTCGGCCCATCGGTCTGGGTGATCTTCTGGATCCACGGGAAGAAGCGGTCGGGATTCATCTCGCCGCCGCGCAGCGAGATGGACTGCACCGTCACGTCATGAATGGGCGACGGCCCATGGTCATGGTGATGATGATGGTGATCGTGATGATGATGGTGATCGTGATCATGAGCATGGTGGTCGTGATGATGGTGATCATGGTCGCAGTCGGGGCCGCAGACGTGATCGTCGTGCTCATCCTGATCGAGGAAGTGCGGATCGTTTTCGAGTGCCTTTTCGAGATTGAAGGCACCCTGGTCGAGCACCTTCGTCAGGTCGATCTCGGAGCGCTGCGTGCGATAGATGCGAGCGGACGGATTGATGACGCGCACCGTTGCCTCGATCCGCTCCAGCTCTTCCGGCGTCACCAGGTCGGTCTTGTTCAAGAGCACGACATCGGCGAAGGCGATCTGGTCCTCGGCCTCGCGGCTGTCTTTGAGACGCAGCGGCAGGTGCTTGGCATCGACCAGTGCCACGACGGCATCGAGCTCGGTCTTGGCGCGCACGTCGTCGTCCATGAAGAAGGTCTGGGCGACCGGTACCGGATCGGCAAGGCCGGTGGTCTCGACGATGATCGCATCGAAGCGACCGGGACGGCGCATCAGGCCCTCGACGACACGGATCAGGTCGCCACGCACCGTGCAGCAGACGCAGCCGTTGTTCATCTCGTAGATTTCCTCGTCGGACTCGACGATCAGGTCGTTGTCGATGCCGATTTCGCCGAACTCGTTGACGATCACCGCGTATTTGCGGCCGTGATTTTCGCTGAGGATACGGTTGAGGAGCGTCGTCTTGCCGGCGCCGAGATAACCCGTGAGCACGGTGACGGGGATCGGCTTCTGCGTGGATGTTTCGGTCATGGGAGCCTCGAGGATTGGCGATGCGCCGCGGGCATCTATGTCGCGTCCTCATATAGGAGATGAAGCGACGATGCGCAAATGGCGGCAGCCGAATTCACTGCCGGAACCGGTCCGCCATTCGGCGAGCCGAGAGCGATCAGGAAAGTTCGTCGACGTCGAAGGCCTCCACGTCCTCGAGCAGTTCGATGATGCCTTTCACCGCGTGTGCAACGAGCACTTCGCCACGCGCGGCAGTCGCGGCGCCGGCATTGCCGGCGACACCCTGCCGGTTGAGGTCCGACATTTTCCAGCCGAACGCGTGCGGGCCGTAGGCGCGCAAATGCGTGAACCGGGCGATGAAGTCGCTCTGGCGGGAAGGAAAGCGGGTGGCCCGCGTCATGTCCACCTTGTCGGGGTGAAGCGCCAGCATCACCGACGTCTCGATGTCGCCGCCATGGATGTCGAGCGCCTTGTCCTCGGCGCTGATCCAGCCTTCCGGTTGCCCGAAACGCGTCCAGCTCGTCGCGACGGCGAGCATACCGAAGCGCACCCGCGCCTCCGTCGCGACGATCGTCATCAGCGGCGAGTTGCCGCCATGGGCGTTCAGCATGACGAATTTGCGGATGCCGAGACGATGGAGCTTTTCGGCGATCCCGAGCCAACGGCCGATGGCTTCGTCAAAAGCGAGCGTGCGCGTGCCGGACACATCCATATGTTCGATCGAATAGCCGACGGGCTCGACCGGCAGGAACGTTACCGGGAGGTCCGCCGGCCGCGCGGCCGTGACGCGCCGAACGATGCCCTCGGCAATCAGCCGATCGGTTTCGAAGGGAAGATGCGGTCCATGCTGCTCATGCGCGCCGAGCGGCAGCACCGCGATCCACTGCCGCCGCTCGGAAGGAGCGAGATCGGCGAGGTTGTCGTTCCAGTTGGGCTCGGGCATCAACATTTCTCTTCGGTTCTCCATCCCGAGTGTCGTAAAATTGTTATTTGAGTCATACAGTTCGTAATCACAAGCTGTATTGCTATAACAGAGTGTACGGGATTCGGCGGGAGGTCCAATGGGCAAGAAGAGCAGGGCCGAAAAGAAGGGCAAGAACGGCAAGAAGAGGGACGAGCTTGCTGTCGAGCCGCACGATCTTGCTTCGGTTCTTGTGCAGGCGGCGCGCTCGATGCGCACCGTACTTTCCCGCAATCTGCTTGAGAGCGGCCTCTATGCGGGGCAGGACGGCGTCATGCTCGCGCTGGCCGAGACCGATGGCCTGACGGCAGGCGCGCTCGCTGCAAAGCTTGGCGTCAAGGCGCCGACTATGACGCGCACCATTGGTCGCATGGAGGCGCAAGGCTTCCTCGAACGCCGGCCGGACGAGGAAGATGCCAGGTTGACCAAGGTCTATCTGACCGTGCCCGGGCGCGAACGGCTGCAGACCATTGCGGAGGCCGGTCAGCATTCCGAAGAGCTCGCCACACGGGGTTTGACCGACAAACAGGTGCGTACGCTTCTGAAACTGCTCAAGGCGGTCGACAGTAATCTGCAGGCGGCAAGGGCGCCCGATTGATCCCATGCCGCTACGGCATATTGCCGCCTTCAATCGTAGCCGATTAAAGGCAACATGCAGCAATTCAAAGGCTGCAGCGTCCTTTGCGCGTCTGGTAAGACGCGCGGCGCTGTAGGGTGGCACTTCCCGATTGCGGCGATGATTTAAACAGTTTAAAGAGGATTTAAAACGGGCTGACGAGATCGGCGAAATCAGGGGGAACATAGTGGCGCAAAAGGTCAAGCTTTCGACAATCGCGGAAACACTCGGCCTTTCGACGGCGACAGTATCCCTGGCATTGCGAGACAGCCCGCTGGTGGCGACCGTCACCCGCGACAAGATCAAGGAACAGGCACGCGCGCTCGGCTATATCTACAATCGCCGCGCCGCGAGCTTGAGGACATCGCGGTCCGGCATCATCGGTGTCGTCGTGCACGACATCATGAACCCGTTCTACGGCGAAATCCTCAAGGCGATCGAGGCGGAACTCGATCGCGACAAGCAGACCTTCATCCTCTCCAATCACTATGATTCCGTCGAGAAGCAGCGCGATTTCATCGAGACGCTGCTGCAGCTTGGCGGTGACGGCGTGATCATGTCGCCGGCGATCGGCACCCCGCCGGAAGACATACAGCTTGCCGAGGACAACGGCATGCCGGCAATCCTGATTGCCCGGTCGATCGAGGGACTCGACGTGCCGATTTTCCGCGGCGACGATGCCTATGGCATTTCGCTTGCAACCAATCACCTTATCGGCCTTGGCCACCGCTGCATCGCAATGGTCGGCGGCACCGACCAGACCTCGACCGGCCGCGATCGCTACCAGGGTTATGTGAATGCGCTGCGCAAGGCGAATATCGAGGTCGATCCGGACTTGCGCATTCCCGGACCGCGCTCCAAGCAGGGTGGTTTCGAGGCGGCCGTGCATCTCTTGTCGCTGCCGCAAAAGCCCACGGCGGTCGTCTGCTGGAACGATCTGGTGGCAATCGGCATGATGAACGGCATTGCCCGCGCCGGGCTCGTGCCGGGCGTTGACATCTCGGTCACCGGCTACGACGATCTTGAGGAGGCGTCGATCGCGACCCCGGCGCTGACGACCGTCTGGAACGGCCAGGCCGACGTCGGGCGCAGCGCGGCGCGGGCGCTTCTCGACAAGCTTTCCGGCAGCCACGAGCCGGATGGAATCCATCTGATAAAGCCGGAGATGCGCATACGCCAGTCGACCGGCCCGCTCCGCGTCACCGCCTGAGTGCATCTTCCGAAGGAGTAACGATGTCCGAGAGCCGCCCCAGAATTCTCGTGCCCGGCAAGATCAACCAGCGCATTCTCGACCGGCTCCCGGAAATGTTCGAGACCGTGCGCATCGAGCGGGCCGATGTGGAACTGGTGACGCCGGACATGGCAGACGTTGCCGGCGTGGCAGTTTCCGGCCGCCTGCCGGTGGACCTGATGGACGCGTTACCCCACCTCGAGATCATCGGTAATTTCGGCGTTGGCTATGACGGTGTCGATGTTGCCCGCGCGGCAGCGCGAGGGATTGCCGTCACCAATACGCCCGATGTCCTGACGGAGGAAGTTGCGGACACTGCGATCGGCCTGCTCCTCAATACGCTGCGGCGCCTACCTCAGGCCGAGCAATGGCTGCGGCAGGGGCGCTGGGTGCGGGAAGGGGCGTTTCCTCTCTCGCCTCTCTCGCTCAGGGGGCGCAAGGTCGGGCTTTTCGGCCTGGGGCGGATCGGTCTTGCAATCGCCAGGAGACTGGAGGCTTTCGCTGTTCCAATCGCCTACCACACACGCACGCCACGCGAGGGGCTTGCCTATGCCTATCATTCGAGCCTCAAGGGCCTTGCCGAAGCCGTCGACACGATGATCGTGATCGTGCCCGGCACGCCGAGCACACTGAAGGCCGTCAACGCCGACATTCTGGCCGCGCTCGGCCCTCGCGGTGTGTTGATCAACGTCGGCCGCGGCTCGACGGTGGACGAGGCGGCGCTCGTTGCCGCCCTTCAGAATGGCGTTATCGCCGGGGCGGGGCTCGATGTTTTCGAGAATGAGCCGCATGTGCCGGAGGCATTGCTCACGCTTGCGAACGTATCACTTCTGCCGCATGTGGCTTCCGCTTCGGTGGCGACCCGCAACGCGATGTCCGATCTCGTCGTCGACAATCTGAAGGCCTGGTTTTCGACGGGAGAGGCCCTTACTCCGGTCGTTGAAACGCCCTTCCGGCGCAATTCCAGGAAAAGCGTGTAACGGTCTTCCGTCCGGAACTGCTTGGGCTCAACGAATTAATGCATGTGGCCCAAAAGTGTGCAGCGGTTTTAAACGCGACGCGCTCAGGTCATTTCACTGTTTCAATGAAACGATGAAATGACCCGGAAGACGAGATCAGGCCTTTGCCTCTCTATAGGCACGCACCGCGTCGCCGAAGGCCCTGAAAAGTGAGGCCGAAGGCGTGTCGGTTTTCACCCAGTATTCCGGGTGCCATTGCACGCCGACGGCAAAGGCTTTGGCGCCGATGACCGACACCGCCTCGATCGTGCCGTCATCGGCAACCGCTTCGATGGCGAGGCGCGGCGCGGTTGCGGCGATTGCCTGCCGGTGCAGCGAATTGACCCTGATACGGCCGGCGCCGAGAACGGGCGCCAGGCAGCTTCCTTCCTTGACGATCACGTCCTGGCGAATGCCATAGGCAATGTCGAGTTCGGGAACATCGGGCTTGCGATGATCCCAGATGCCGGGCTGGTCCTGAATTTCGGTCGCGAGCGTACCGCCGAGCGCAACGTTGAGCTCCTGTATGCCTCGGCAGATCGCGAGCAGCGGAATGCCGCGATCAAGCGCACGGCGGATCAGCGGCAGGCTGGTGGCGTCGCGGCCCGGATCGAACGGACCGTCCGCATCCGTCGCTTGCCTTCCGTAAAGCGCAGGGTGGACATTGGAGCGCGCCCCGCTCGCGAGAACGCCATCCACACGGTCGAGGATCTCGTCGATGTCATTGCCGGTTTCGAGCGCCGGAATGAGGAACGGCATGACGCCGGAGCCCTCGACGGCCGCGCGCACATATTGATGGGCGGCAACGTGCCAGACATTGCCGTCGAATTCGCGGAAGTCGCAGGGAATCGCAACGACAGGCCTCGACATCATCAAACTCCGTTTCTGTTCGGAAAGCCTTGCAGTCAGATCCCGTTTAAAGTCAACTATCGAGAATCGCTCTCGACGATCCGCCACCGGTGACTGGGCTTTTCTGGCAGGCTACTGCATGTCTCCTTAAATCGACTTCGATTTAAGGACAAAGACATGCAGCAATTCAAAATGCTACAACGACCTTTGCGCGTCTGATAAGACGCGCGGCGCTGTAGGATAAGAACGCGGGAGGAATTAAGGGCATTTCTTCAAGGTCGGGTAACCATCTCATCGGGAAAACGGGGCTGGCGCCCGCGTCAGTTGAAGAAGTGTGCAAGTCGCAAATACCTATGCGTGGTTGTAGAAAGCCGCTATTATTACCAGTCTTCTGCAATATTGGGTTGAATCGGTGCGTGTAGCCCAGTGCCGTTTTGCTGCTATCCTGCAATTCGGCAGATCTTTCGGGGGGTTAGACGAAATCTTTCGTTAAGTCCTCGACCCTAACAATCCGGCAAACCCGGAGCTTGGTTCATGATGCCCAATGAACGGGGCGCTCTTCCGACAGATGTCTACCTGTCGTCTGTGAGTTCGCTCTATGAACATCGCCGGACGTTGGTAATCGGCATGCTGTCGCACGTCGTGACCTTCCTGCTTGTCTTCGTCAAGACCTCCGATCCCTTCTACCTGATCTGCGCCGCGACCATCGTCGTCGTTTGGGCGCTCCGCAACCTCGACATGGCCCGGTTCGACCGACAGGATTTTTCCCGCGCCGACAACGCCATGGTCAGAAAATGGGAGAACCGGTATATCGTCGGTGGCGTCAGCGTGACGCTGACCTGCGGCATTGCCTGCGGATATGCCATCGTCGTCAGTCAGGATTCCTTCGCGGAACTGGCGTGCATTTCGGTGACGCTGGCATCGATGATTTCGTTGGTGGGCCGGAACTATGGTTCCGAACGGGCGGTCCTCTTGCTGTCATCGTCGGCGTGCCTGCCGATCGTGATCGGTCTCTTGACCTTGCGGGATCCCTACATGCTCGTCCTGGCGGTGCTGATACTGCCGTTCATCCTGACCACCTGGACGATGGCAAACAATGTGCGCTCCTTCCTCTATGAGAATGTCCTCGCGGCGCGGGAAATCTCGACCATTGCCGGGCAATTCGACGCGGCACTCAACAATATGACGCATGGGCTTTTCATGCTCGACGGCCACAACCGTATCGTGGTCGCGAATGAACGCGCCTGCGAGCTCCTCAGTCTCGGCGACAAGGCCGATCTCAAGGATCGCCTGCTCGACGAAGTGCTGCAGCGCGCCGCCGACCGCATGGCGCTTGGCGCGGACAGCAAGGAGAAGATCGCGCGACAGCTTGACCTTCTGATCGAGGGAAAGCGCTCTCGCGCGCTGATCTCCACCTCGCAAGACCTCTTCCTCGAGTTCTCGGCAAATCGCCGCGAGAACGGCGAGATCGTATTGATCTTCGAAGACGTGACGGCGCGTGTGCAGGCGGAGAAGCAGGTCCTGCAGATGGTGCGCTTCGATACGCTGACGGGGCTGCCGAGCCGAGACTATTTTTCTGAACTTGCCCACAATGCGATGGCTGCCAATGGCGGGCACGGGCGCGACATAGGCCTTCTCCTCGTCGATGTGGCGGAATTCAAGCATGTCAACGATACGCGAGGGCATGTCGTCGGCGACAAATTGCTTCAGGCGATCGCCGAACGCCTCAAGGGCCTCACCGGCGACGATGCGATCGCCGCTCGCCTGATGGGTGACGAGTTCGTGGTCTTCTTTCCCAACAAGGCAGATGTCGCCGATCTGGAGGAGCGGATCCGGGCCGTGCATGCCGGTCTGCGCGGCGTTTATGTGGCTGGCGGCTTCACCTTTGCCATGACCATGAGCGCCGGCTTCGTCATTGAGCAGAGTGGTGATTTCCGGTTCGAAGAATTGCAGATCAAGGCGGATCTGGCGCTCTCGGAAACCAAGGCAAGGAACAAGAGTGGCTGCACCGCCTTCGAAGCCGAGATGGACGCCCGCTATCTCGATCGCCAGAAGCTGAAGAGCGATCTGCGCGAGGCGCTCAACGCAAATAGCCTGAGCCTGTCCTACCAGCCGATGTTCACGCCGGATGGATCGCGGATCGAATGCTGCGAGGCGCTGGCGCGCTGGACACATCCGGAGCGTGGGCCCGTCCCCCCGAATGTGTTCATCCAGCTTGCCGAAGAGATGGGAGTCGTCACCGACATCACGCGCTTTGTTCTAGGCCAGGCATGCAGGGACTGCACGAACTGGCCGGCGGACGTGTCGGTGTCGGTCAATCTCTCGGTCCTCGATCTCAAGGGCGACGAGATCGTCGCGATGGTCGCCGAGGCGCTCAAGGAAACGGGACTTGATCCGGCGCGACTGCACCTCGAGGTGACGGAAAGCTGCCTGATGGACGAGCCGGCCAAGGTCCAGGGCATACTCAGCGAGCTGCACGAGCGGGGCATAACCATCGCCATCGACGATTTCGGCACCGGTTATTCGAGCCTCAGCTATCTCGATACGCTGCCTGCCGGCATCATCAAGATCGACCGGTCTTTCGTCCGCAACATTCGCGAAGACGCACGGCGCTTCAAGCTCTTGCGGGGCACCGTCAACCTCGCGCGCGCCCTTGGCCTGAAGACGGTGGTCGAAGGGGTAGAGACTGCGGACCAGCTCCAGCTGATCAACGAATTCAAATGCGCCGACCTGATACAGGGCTTTGTGTTCGCAGCGCCGATGCCGGCCTCCGCGATCGACGCCTTGTGCAAGCAAGGTGTACGCAAACGAACCACGAAGTCGTCCAGCCAGCGCATCGCCTGACGTCCCATCGCTTCGTTTCAAGGCGCGGGTCTGCTCCGCCATCTGCCCCGCATCGGGCTCCCAACAACATTTGCGGCCTTCGCCCCCACGATTCACCATGGAATTTAACCATTTGTTAAGGTTAACAAAAGGTTAAGTGCAGCCTGTATCATTTTGTTGTTGCCAGCTCCTCAGCCGTCAATAGGTTAACCCTTTGTTAACTATGGGGGCGATTGATGGGTGCTGATGGGCGCCAGGCGGAGCCTGGAATTTTTTCCGAGAAGCTGATGCAGCTGCTCGACCGCGTCGAATACAGGCGCGTCGAAACCGGCGAGGACATGGAAGACATCGCGCGGCTCAGGTACAAGGCCTACAAGGCCGTCAACCTGATGGAGCTGACGGGATCAACGCTGATAGACGACCTTGACTTCGATAGTCATGCCTATGTGTTCGGCATCTATCTCGATGAGAACCTGGTCAGTACGGTGCGTGTACACCATGTGACGCCGGACCACCGGGCAAGCACGTCCGGAATTATCTTCGGTCCGGAGATCGATACCTTCCTGGACGCGGGCATGGTGTTGATCGATCCGGGCAGGCTCGCCGTGGATCCCGAGGTGCTCGGTGACGAGATGCGGGCGCTGCCCTATCTGACGCTCAGGCCGGTTGCGATGGCTTGTGAATATTTCTCCGCCGACCGTTGCCTGACGGCTTGCCGACCGCGCCATACGGCTTTCTACAAGCGGATCTTCGCTTCGGAGACGGTCGTGGCGTGCCGGGAAAACCTCGGCATCTACAATGCCGACGGTGCCCTCCTGGTCGCGCGCGTTCGCGGACAGCGTCCCTCGATTCTCGATCGTTATCCGATTTTCGACTCCGAACCGTTCGAGCGCCGGATGATGTTTGCGGACCGTAACGAAGTGCCGTTCGCGCCGCTGACGATCCTGCCCACCGCGCGAATTGCGCAAGGCAGCTACGGCCGCGCTTACGCCCGTGCATTCGCAAGCGGCTGATTATTGCATGTTTCCTTAAATCGTATCGATTTAAGGACAAAAACACGCAGTAACTCAAAGTGCTACAGCGTCCTTTTGCGCGTCTGATCAAACGCGCGGCGCCGTAGGTACGTCGGCCGTAGCCAACGGAAGAGCGCAAACAGGATATCGTTTATGCCGCAGTCCTTGTGGGCGGGTTTTCGTTGCGCATGGCTTGCGCATTGTGTATGCGGAGCTAAAGGACTGTCTGCTTCACCCGCTTGGCAGGCGGCTCCGTTCGTGGATCAAGGTTGAAAGGCGGATGTGGCCACTGGCCGCGCCGCAGCATTCTGGGAGAATTGGAAGATGGCAGAGCATCATTCGGGACCGGTCGAGACGGGCGCTCCGATGGACTATTCCGAGCATGAGAAGACCTACAACCTCTTCCTGAACGCGACGAAATTCGGCACGCTGTTTTGTGCCACGATGCTGATTGCGATGGCTGCAGCCTTCTTCACGACAATGGGCTTCTTCAGCTCGCTCGTGCTGCTGATCATCCTCAACGTGGCCGGTTTCCTCCTTCTTCGCTAACCGGTTTCTCTGACATTTCTTGCCGGACGCGGGGCAGGAGGGTGCCCCGCCTTCGGCCGTCGGACGTAATCCGGCTTTACCTCACCGCGTGAGGAGCATTTTCGACGGCGGGCAGCGCCTGCCTTCGACGGAAGAGTGCCTGTCACCACGGATGCCGCCGCCTTATGGGGGCGCTCCAGCAGTCGAACAAGATGCTCGCGGCCCGGCTTCGGCTCGACTGCGAGTCGGGAGGGGACTTGTGAGCGAGATTGTCTTCATCGCGAAGGAAACGGATGCGCACGAAGGGCGCGTCGCGGGTTCGGTCGAAAGCGTCAAGAAACTGAAGTCGCTGGGCTTCGACGTGGTCGTCGAGGCAGGCGCGGGCCTCAGGTCGCGCATCCTCGATGCCGAATACGAGAAGGTTGGCGCGCGCATCGGTTCGTCGGCAGATGCCAAGAGCGCCGACGTGGTGCTCAAGGTGCGGCGACCGACCGACGCCGAGCTTGCCGGCTACAAGTCCGGCGCGATCGTCATCGCGATCATGGATCCCTATGGCAACGAGGCAGCGATTGCGGCGATGGCGGGAGCAGGGCTCACTGCCTTTGCGATGGAACTGATGCCCCGCATCACCCGGGCGCAGTCGATGGACGTGCTTTCTTCCCAGGCTAACCTTGCCGGCTATCAGGCGGTCGTCGATGCGGCCGGCGAATACGACCGGGCACTGCCGATGATGATGACGGCGGCGGGCACGGTGCCGGCGGCGAAGGTTTTCGTCATGGGCGCAGGTGTCGCCGGGCTGCAGGCGATCGCCACCGCGCGGCGCCTCGGCGCGGTCGTGTCGGCCACCGACGTCCGCCCCGCGGCCAAGGAGCAGGTCGCCTCGCTCGGCGCCAAGTTCATCGCCGTCGAGGACGAGGAGTTCAAGGCGGCCGAGACCGCCGGCGGCTACGCCAAGGAAATGTCGAAGGACTACCAGGTCAAGCAGGCGGCGCTCGTCGCCGACCATATCGCCAAGCAGGACATCGTCATCACCACGGCGCTGATCCCGGGCCGCCCGGCGCCACGGCTCGTGACCCGCGCGATGCTTGATTCCATGAAGCCCGGCTCGGTCGTCGTCGACCTCGCCGTCGAGCGCGGCGGCAATGTCGAGGGAGCGGAAGCCGGAAAGGTCGTGGAGGTCGGAGGCATCAAGGTCGTCGGTCACCTGAACGTGCCGGGCCGTATCGCCGCTTCCGCCTCGCTGCTTTATGCCAAGAACCTCGTCACCTTCCTCGAGACGATGGTCTCGAAGGAGACCAAGGCACTGGCGCTCAACATGGAGGACGAGCTCGTCAAGGCGACGGCGCTGACCCACGGCGGCGCCGTGGTGCATCCGGCCTTCGGCGGCGCGAAAGAGGGGGACAAGTAATGGCGAATGAACTTCTCGACAAGGCATTGGCCGATCTCGATCGGGCGGTCGAAGCGGTCAGGACCGCGGCCGAATACGTGCCGGATGCCGCCGGCGCAGTGGCGCACGGTGCGACCGGCGGTGCGATCGATCCTTTCGTCTTCCGCCTGGCAATCTTCGTGCTGGCGATCTTCGTCGGCTACTACGTCGTCTGGTCGGTGACGCCGGCCTTGCACACGCCGCTGATGGCGGTGACCAATGCGATCTCGTCGGTGATCGTCGTCGGTGCGCTGCTGGCGGTCGGCATTTCGGCCTCGGGGCTTGCCACCGGCTTCGGCTTCGTGGCGCTGGTGCTGGCCTCGGTCAACATCTTCGGCGGCTTCCTGGTGACCCAGCGCATGCTCGCCATGTACAAGAAAAAAGACAAGTGAGGCGGGCCGATGAACGCTAATTTCGCAGCCTTCCTCTACCTCGTCTCCGGCGTCCTTTTCATCATGGCGCTGCGCGGCCTGTCGCATCCGACCACCAGCCGCAAGGGCAATGCCTATGGCATGATCGGCATGGGCATCGCCATCGCCACGACGCTTTTCCTAGCCATGCCTTCGATCGGCGGCTTCCTGCTGATCGTGCTCGGGCTTGCGCTCGGCGGGGGCGCCGGCGCCTTTATCGCCAAGCGCATCCCGATGACGGCGATGCCGCAGCTCGTCGCCGGCTTCCATTCGCTGGTCGGTCTTGCCGCGGTGCTGGTCGCCGCCGGCGCGCTTTATGCGCCGTCCTCCTACGGCATCGGCGAAATCGGCGCGATCCACGCCCAGGCGCTCGTCGAGATGGCGCTCGGCGTCGCGATCGGTGCGATCACCTTCACCGGCTCCGTCATCGCCTTCCTGAAGCTCGATGGTCGCATGTCCGGCAAGCCGATCCTCTTGCCCTACCGCCATCTGATCAACCTCGCGCTGGTCGCGCTCGTCGTCTTCTTCATCGTCGGGCTGGCGCTGACCGAAAGCCATTTCGACTTCTGGGCGATCGTTCTCTTGTCGCTCGTCTTCGGCGTATTGATCATCATCCCGATCGGCGGCGCCGACATGCCGGTCGTCGTGTCGATGCTCAACTCCTATTCCGGCTGGGCGGCCGCCGGCATCGGCTTCACGCTCGGCAACCTGGCGCTGATCATCACCGGCGCGCTGGTCGGCTCGTCCGGTGCGATCCTCTCCTACATCATGTGCAAGGGCATGAACCGGTCGTTCGTCTCGGTGATCCTCGGCGGCTTCGGCGGCGAAACTGCGGCTGCCGGCGGCGACGACGGCATCCAGCGGACGGTCAAGCAGGGCTCGGCCGACGATGCCGCCTTCCTGATGCAGAACGCTTCGAAGGTGATCATCGTGCCGGGCTACGGCATGGCGGTGGCGCAGGCGCAGCACGCGCTCCGCGAGCTTGCCGACAAGCTCAAGGAGAATGGCGTCGAGGTCAAATACGCGATCCATCCGGTGGCCGGCCGCATGCCGGGGCACATGAACGTGCTGCTCGCCGAGGCGAACGTGCCCTATGACGAGGTGTTCGAACTGGAAGACATCAACTCGGAATTCGCCCAGGCCGACGTCGCCTATGTCATCGGCGCCAACGACGTCACCAACCCGGCGGCGCGCGACGACAAGACCTCGCCGATCTACGGCATGCCGATCCTCGACGTCGACAAGGCCAAGACCTGCCTGTTCGTCAAGCGCTCGCTCGGCTCGGGCTATGCCGGCATCGACAACACGCTGTTCTACAAGGACGGCACGATGATGCTGCTCGGCGACGCCAAGAAGGTCACCGAGGAAATCGTCAAGGCGATCAACCACTGACGGATCCGTACCATTCAGACGAAAATGCCCGCCGAGAGGCGGGCATTTTGCATATGTCCATCCCGAAGCCCATCCCGGACCGGAAATCGCCTGCTATTCGAGCGCGAGCTCCTGAACGTCAGCCGATGGCGTACGGCTTCAGTAGGACGACCGGTCAGGCGATGCCACCGTTTGCGCGCAGGATCTGGCCATTGATCCAGCCGGCATCGGGGCCGACGAGGAAAGCGACGACATTGGCGATGTCTTCCGGCTGGCCGAGCCGTTCGAGCGGCGGCATCTTGGTGAACTGTGCGATCAATTCGTCGCTCTTGCCGGCAAGGAAAAGATCGGTCGCGATCGGGCCGGGGGCCACGGCGTTGACGGTAATGTTGCGGCCGCGCAGCTCCTTGGCGAAGACAGGCGTAAAGGCTTCGACCGCGGCCTTGGTGCCGTTGTAGGCGGCATAGCCCGGCATGTTCAGCGCCAGTGTCGTCGATGAAAAGTTGACGATCCGACCGCCATCCCGCATCCGCCTTGCGGCCTCGCGCATCGTGTTGAACGTGCCTTTCACGTTGATGGCAAAGTGCCGGTCGAATTCCTCGTCGGTCGTGTCGGCCAACGCCATGGTTTTGAGAATACCGGCATTGTTGACGAGCACATCGACGCAGCCGAAGGCCGCTTCGGCAGCATCGAACATCCGGCGGACGGCTTCGACGCTGCTGACATCCGCCCTGGCGGTCAGGGCCTTGCCGCCTCTCTGCTCGATCCCGCGCGCCAGCGCCTCGGCGGGTTCGGGATCGCCGGAATAGTTGATGACGACGATAAACCCGTCCTTTGCCAGGCGTTCGGCAATGGCGGCGCCGATGCCGCGGGAGGCGCCGGTGACGATTGCGACCTTGTTGGTGTTTGCAGACATCTCGTTTCTCCTTCGATTGAACCGCTGTGCGCCGTTGACAGAGAGAAGATGCCTCGGTTTCTATTGCGGATAATCACGCGTTATCCGTCAACACTATCCGGACTTGTCGAACAATGGACAGATTGGACGCCATGCGGGTCTTTTCCCGCGTCGTTGAGCGGAGGAGCTTCACGCTTGCTTCGGAAGATCTCGGTCTGCCGCGCTCGACCGTCACCGATGCGGTCAAGCAGCTCGAAGCGCGGCTTGGCGTACGGCTCCTGCAGCGCACGACGCGGCATGTGAGCCCGACGCTCGACGGCGAAGCGTACTATCAGCGCTGCATCACCATTGTGGACGATATCGAGGACGCCGAGGGGGCGTTTGCCGGAGCGAAGCCGAAGGGGCTTCTCAGGGTCGATGTTCATGGCACGCTGGCACGGCACTTCGTTCTGCCGAGTCTGCCCGCCTTTCTCGAAACCTATCCGGACATCGAACTCTACATGAGCGAGGGGGATCGGCTGGTGGATCTGGTCCGCGAAGGCATCGATTGCGTGTTGCGTGTCGGCGAGCCGCAAACCAGCGACATGATCGGGCGTCGGGTCGCAATGCTCGATGAGATCACCTGTGCATCGCCTGGCTACATCGCCCGGTTCGGGGTGCCCAAGGCGTTCGACGAGCTCGATGGACACAGGATGATCGGGTTTCGCTCGTCGGCGACAGGCAACCTGTTGCCGCTCGAGTTCGTCGAGGAGGGGGACGTTCGCACGGCCACGCTTCCGGCCACCATCGCCGTCAATGCGGCGGAAAGCTTCGTGGCAGCGGCACGGTTGGGGCTCGGCCTCATTCAGGTGCCCCGCTACCACGTGGAGGGCGATCTGCAGAACGGCGCGCTCGTCGAGGTGCTGAGGCATTGCCGGCCGACGCCGACGCCCGTCTCGCTGTTTTATCCGCGTAGCCGTCAGCTTTCTCCGCGCGTGCGCGTGTTCATCGATTGGCTGGTCAAGGTGTTCGCCGAGAAGCGTTCCGCCGATCCGACACCGTAGCATCAGGTGCCGGAAATCTCCGGGTCCCAGGTGAACAGCTCCTTTGCCCGGGCGATGCCGCGCAACGCGAAGCGGCCGAGCGAAACGGCATCGGCGCGCAGGATGGGCGGACAGGCCTCGACAAATTCCGAGGACATAATGACATGCCGTTCGACCGACCGGCACATCGAAGAGATCCGGCTCACCTCGTTGACCGCCGGACCAACGACCGTGAAGTCGAGCCGGTTCTGGCTGCCGATATTGCCGTAAAAGACTTCGCCGATGTGGAGGCCCAGGTAGACGTCGGTTGTCGGTTTTCCGTCCTCGAGCCGCTTTGCGTTCAACTCGTTCAGCATCAGCCGCAACTGCCGCTCGGCGGCGACGGCCGAGGCACAGGCGCTGGCCCGGTCGCCGGCGTTGAAGATCGCCAGAACGCCGTCGCCGATCAGCTTCAGGACGCTGCCGCCATGATCGTGTATGGCGGTGATCACGGTACCGGCATAGTCGTTGAGAAGCGGAATAACCTCCTCCGGCGCGACCGTTTCGGATATCCGCGTATAGTTGCGCAGGTCGGAAAACCACATGACGGTCTCGATTTTCTCGGCGGCACCGCGCTCGATGCTGCCCTTGACGACCCGCTGGCCGGCGTCGTGACCGAGATAGACATCCGCAAGCGTGCTGATGATGCGCACGCACGAGGCTGCCTTGACGGCGAGCGCGAGCGTCGGCAGCAGCACTCTCAACGCGTCGACCTCATCCTCGCTGAAGCCGTCCGCCTTCTTCGTCGTCCAATAGGAATAAAAACAGTCCATCTCGCCGACGCGGCCCTGGTCGGTAAAATAATGGATCATGCTGATGCAATCCGTGTAGCCGTCCGCCTTCAGCGTATCGAGGAAATTATAGGGAACGGACGTTTCAGCAGCGAGCCGGATGCGCCGCTCGGCCTGGTGCTCCACGAGCATGTGATAAAAGATCGAGCGGTGCCAGCTCGCCTGCATCTCGCCGGTGGCGGTCGATCCATAGGGAGTGACCTCCGGGGCGTCCCCGCTTTCGCTGTCCCAGGTGAAGGATCGGCCCTCGATTTCAGGATGAAGCGTGTCGATCAGGCCGAGCGCGCGCTTGATCGGAAGTCCGGCCTGTTGGCACCTTTCGCAGAAGCCGGCGAGCAACTCAGGTTCCTCGCTCCCCCGGATACCCTGCTCGGATGTCCACTGCACCAGTTCGCGGATCTGCTGGTCGTTCATCATTCTTCCTGTCGAGATGACATCTGCTTCTTACTGCCACCCGTGGGCAAATGGCCGATGCCATAAACTATTCGAGATTTGGTCATTCGACCAGTTGCAGTGCACTCTGACCGATCGGCTTGCGAGCACGAATGTGCGGAACGACAAAGGCCCCGGTCTCGACCGGGGCCCCGAACGTCTTTTCCGCCATATCGCGGTTTTTCCAGCGTGGTGATCAGCCTGCGGGCGCCAGTATCAATTGGTCGACGCCGACGGCAATGTTCAGTCCTTCCTGGACCTGGACATTCACCGGCTGCAGCATGAAGGCCTTGTTGGTGCCGCCGGCGATCACCTTGGCACCGCCGCCGACCGCAAAGCTCGCATCGGCCCCGAGGCCGTAATACTCGCCGGCGAGGGCGTGTGCGGTTATCGGCGTGCCGGTCTTGGCCAGCACATCCCAAACCATCACGCTCTTGCCGGTCGTGCCGACGTCAAGGCCGAACTTCCTGATCATGCCCGCATAGACGGCCGTCGGTGCGCCATTGGCCGGCGTGTAGGTGCACATCAGGTTCTTCGTCGAAGTGATGATGAGACCTGTGCCGCCTTCCGAGCCGCAGGTAAGGCGGCCGAGCGTGACATAGCTTTGCGCAGCAGCGGGTGCAGCGCCCGAAAGGGCAGCAAGGGCGGCCGCTGCGATGAAGGTTTGCTTGATCATGGCTCAGTCTCCGTTATTGAAGCCATTGGTCAAACGGCTTCGAGACCGTGAAGGTTCCACCGGCGGGTTATGTGCCGCCGTACCCAAGCGCGCGCAAAAAAAACGCCCGCGAGATTGTCGCGGGCGTCGAAAGATCAGGAAATTCCGATCAGGTCATCGATTTCACACGGGCAAGACCCGCCCGGGCCGGCTCGTATTTGGGATCGAGCGAAAGCGCATGCGAATAGGACTTCGACGCCTTTGCCTTGTCCCCGCGCCGCTCGTAGATCAGAGCCTGATTTGCCCAGGACTCCGCCACTTTGCCGTTCAGGTTGATGGCGGTGTTGAAATCGGAAAAGGCATTGTCGTCGTCGCCCTGCGCGACATAGGAAATGCCGCGGCCGTTATAGGGTTCCGGCGAGCTCGGCGAGAGCGAAATCGCCGTCGAGAAATCCTCGATCGCCTGCCCGTGCTGGTTGCGCGCCTGATAGATCAAGCCGCGATTGTGGTAGGCGCGGGGGTCGGTCGTGTCGAGCTGGATCGCCTTGTTGAAGTCGTTGAAGGCGGCGTCGAGCTGGCCGGCCTGCCGGTATAGATTGCCGCGGCCGATATAGGCGACATCGTAGTTCGGGTTAAGCTGCAGCGCGGTATTGTAGTCGGAGACCGCCGCCTGCTGGTTGCCCATGTTGCGCTGGACGAGCGCGCGGTTGGCAAAGGCCTGGTAGAAGCGCGGATTGAGCTCGATCGCCTTGTCGAAATCGGCGAGCGCGCGGCGGAACTCGCCGGCGCGGCCATAGGCCGAGCCGCGTACATTGTATCCTTCGGGGTCGCTCGGATTGGAGGCGATGACGTTCGAAAGCGAGGCGATGTTTTCCTCCGAGCCCTGCGCCCGCTCGACGCGGATCATCGATTCGGAGTTGTCGGTCTGGCAGCCTGCAAGAAGCAGGGTGGAGCCGAGGATGAGCATGGCAGCAAGCTTCGGCCTGCGCTGGTGGCGGCGGTGCGCCTCGTTAATGGCGGAGACGTCCGCAGTCATGGCAGCAAATGTCAAAGTCGATCCCTCAATGCGACAAGATCCCGAAAGCCGTCGGCTTTCCGTTCACGGAGACCGGCGAATGCGCGGGGCTCCAGCCAGGGGTTCATCAGATCCTCCGGCGATCCGACCGGCTTATCCCGTCCGGGCGGCTGACCGTCGCAAGCTGACACGTCACGCTAGCTTGCCGACGGACATGGTGTCCATACTAAAAAGGCGGTGGCGATACCTCGCCCCCGCCACGACTTACATTGGAAAGCGTCGAAAAAACGACAAATCAGCGAGCCAGAAGGCCTTCACGCTGTGCGCGCTTGCGAGCCAGCTTGCGAACGCGGCGGACGGCCTCAGCCTTTTCGCGCGCACGCTTCTGGGACGGCTTTTCGTAGAAGTCACGCATCTTCATTTCGCGGAAAATGCCTTCGCGCTGCATCTTCTTCTTGAGAGCGCGGAGCGCCTGGTCGACATTGTTATCGCGGACAAGTACCTGCACGTGAATCCCGTTCCTTTGTTTCGAGTTGTCAGCCTCACCGTCAGGTATGTGAGGCAAAGAATATGTGTTCGCTGAGCTGGAAGCTCTACGATTAGAGGAGCGGATACCAGATCGTGCCGGGAAAGTCCAGCGACGACAGTGCGAGTGGACCGGAAAAATGCACGAGCGCGGCTTCCGCTGGGCATGGCGGGCCTGAACTTTGCCCTCCGCGGGGTGTTTACACGATGTCGCAACTCCGCCCAAGTTCGCCGAATCGCGTCGCAAAAGAAACGTTGCATGGCTCTCAGATTTGCGATTTCTAACGCCAACGATACGTTTTCTCGGGGTTCATGGAGTAGCAGGCGGATGCGCAAATATTCTGTTTTTGCCGTGGCGCGCGAGGCGCTGCGCGGCCACAAGGGCTGGGGGCCGCATTGGACCTCGCCGGAGCCGCGCAAGGAATATGACGTCATCATCATCGGTGGGGGCGGGCATGGCCTGGGTGCTGCCTATTACCTCGCCAAGGAGCATGGCATCACCAATGTCGCGGTGCTCGAAAAGGGTTGGATCGGTGGCGGCAATACCGGCCGCAACACGACGATCATCCGGTCCAACTACCTCTATGAAGAGAGCATGGACATCTACGAGCATTCGCTGAAGCTCTGGGAGAACCTGTCGCAGGACCTCAACTACAACGTCATGTATTCGCCGCGCGGCGTCATGATGCTGTCGCACAACATCCATGACCAGCAGTCCTTCAAGAGGCACATCAATGCCAACCGGCTCTACGGCATCGACAACGAGTGGCTGACGCCGGAGCAGGCCAAAGCCTATTGTCCTCCGCTCGATATTTCGAAGACCGCTCGCTATCCGATCAACGGCGCTGCGCTGCAGCGGCGCGGCGGCACGGCCCGCCATGACGCGGTCGCCTGGGGCTATGCGCGCGGGGCTTCCGACCGCGGCGTTCACATCATCCAGAACTGCGAAGTGACCGGGATTCGCCGCGATGCGACCGGCCGTGTGATTGGCGTCGATACCAATCGCGGCTTTATCGGCGCGAAGAAAGTCGGCATTTCTGCAGCGGGCCACACGTCGGTACTGATGCAGATGGCCGACGTGCGCGTGCCGCTGCAGAGCCAGCCGCTGCAGGCGCTCGTCTCCGAGCCTCTGAAGCCGATCTTCCCCTGCGTCGTGATGTCGAATTCGGTGCACGCCTATATCTCGCAGTCGGACAAGGGCGAGTTCGTCATCGGCGCCGGCACCGACCAGTACAATTCCTATTCGCAGACCGGCGGCCTGCAGATCATCACCCATACGCTCGATGCGATCTGCGAACTCTTCCCGATGTTCCGCCGCGTCAAGATGATGCGGCAATGGGGCGGTATCGTCGATGTGACGCAGGACCGTTCGCCGATCCAGGGCGTCACGCCGGTGCCGGGTCTCTACCTCAATGCCGGTTGGGGAACGGGCGGCTTCAAGGCGACGCCGGGCTCGGCCAACCTCTTCGCCCATCTCATCGCACGCGGCGAACCGCACAGGCTCGCTGCCGGCCTGACGCTCGAGCGTTTCCGCACCGGGCGGCTCATCGACGAGGCGGCCGCCGCCGCCGTTGCGCACTAGAAGGAAGGTGGAGCGACCTTTGCGCGTTCGACGGAACGCGCGGCGCTCTAATGCGAGGACATTCCAGATGCTTCTGATTTACTGCCCCTATTGCGAAGAAGAGCGCTCCGAGCTCGAATTCCGCAATGCCGGCGATGCCCATATCGCCCGTCCGACCAACATCGCCGAGATCAGCGACGAAGAGTTCGAAGCCTATTTCTTCCTGCGCGACAATCCGAAAGGCGTGATCTTCGAAAGATGGCGGCACATCCATGGCTGCGGTCGTTTCTTCAATGCGGCCCGTGACACGGTGAGCGACCGGTTCCTTACCACCTACAAGGCCGGCGAGCCGAAGCCCGACCTCGATGCCAAGCCCAAGACGAGCGCGACGGTCGAGACCTACGAGCCCCTGGAAGGAGCAGCGCAATGAGTGGAGCCAATCGCATTTCGGGTGCGGGCCGCCTGACGCCCGCCCGCACTGCCAGGTTCACCTTCGATGGACGGACGCTGACCGCGCTCGAGGGTGATACGGTTGCCTCGGCCCTGCTCGCCCACGGCATCCATCTTGTCGGCCGGTCGTTCAAGTACCACCGTCCGCGCGGCATTCTTTCCGCCGGGGCTGAGGAACCGAACGCGCTGCTCGACGTATCGCGCGACGCGGCACGCAGGCAGCCGAACGTGCGCGCCACGGTGCAGGAGGTCTTCGACGGGATGAAGGTCTCGTCGCAGAACCGCTGGCCGTCGCTCGCCTTCGATGTCGGCGGGTTCAACGACCTGCTCTCGCCCTTCTTCGCTGCCGGCTTCTACTACAAGACCTTCATGTGGCCGAAGGCGGCATGGCACGCGCTCTACGAGCCCTTCATCCGCCGCGCAGCCGGTCTCGGCGTTGCGCCGACGGAGGCCGATCCGGATCACTATGCGAGCCGGTACGTGCATTGCGACGTGCTGGTGATCGGCGCGGGCGCTGCCGGTCTTTCGGCGGCGCTTGCGGCGGCGCAGGCCCGCGCCAAGGTCATCCTGTGCGACGAGCAGTCGGAAGTGGGCGGTGCGCTCCACTACGACAGCGGCACGGTCATCGACGGCAAACCCGGTTACGAGTGGGCGCAGGCGACCGGCAAGGCGCTCGCGGACCGGGACAATGTCACCGTGCTGACGCGCACGACCGCGTTCGGCTACTACAACCATAATTTCGTCGGTCTCGTCGAACGGGTAACCGATCACCTGTCCGCGCCGGACAGGGCATTGCCGCGCGAGCGGCTGTGGCAGGTGCGGGCGAAGAAGGTCATTCTCGCCAACGGTGCGATCGAGCGTCACATGGTCTTCGCCAACAACGACCGGCCGGGCATCATGCTGGCGTCGGCGGGTCGCGCCTATCTCAACCACTTCGGCGTCGCCATCGGCACCAGGGTCGGCATCTACACGGCACATGATTCCGCCTACGAGGCCGCCTTTGATCTCAGGAACGCGGGCGTCGCCGTCCCGGCGATCGTCGACAGCCGCGAGAAGCCCGGCGAGGCCGTGCTGGCGGAAGCGCGCCGCCTCGGCATCGAGGTGCTGACCGGTCATTCGGTCGTCAACACCACGGGCAAGCTCAGGATCTCCTCGATCAGCGTTTCCCGAAGGGGTGGCGGTGCGGCGCGCAAGATCGCGGTCGATGCGCTGCTCGTCTCTGCCGGCTGGACGCCGTCGGTGCACCTCTTCTCGCAATCGCGCGGCAAGGTGAAGTTCGACGCCGAAACGGAGCGCTTCCTGCCGGGTACCTATGCGCAGGATTGCCTCTCGATTGGTGCCTGCAACGGCACCGACGATCTCCAGTCGACGATCGACGAGGCGCTTGCCGCCGGTGAACTGGCCGCGCGCGCTGCGGGTGCTGAAAACGGATCGCAGCTCGCGATTTCCGGCGAGAACGCCTTCGCCTGGACGGGCGGCATGATCGGCGCAGCGGAAGGGGCGGGGCCGGACACGACTGTCAAGGCCTTCATCGACTTCCAGCACGACGTCTGCGCCAAGGACATTCGCCTTGCGGTGCGCGAGGGCATGCACTCGGTCGAGCATATCAAGCGCTTCACCACCAACGGCATGGCGTCCGACCAGGGCAAGCTCTCCAACATGCACGGGCTCGCGATCGCCGCCGAGGCGCTCGGCAAGGGGATCCCCGAGGTGGGGCTGACGACTTTCCGCCAGCCCTACACGCCGGTGACTTTCGGCGCGATCGTCAACCATTCTCGCGGGAGCCTCTTCGATCCGGCCCGCAAGACGCCGATGCATGCCTGGGAAGAGGCGCAAGGCGCCGAATTCGAGGATGTCGGCAACTGGAAGCGCGCCTGGTTCTATCCGAAGGCCGGCGAGAGCATGCACGATGCGGTTGCGCGCGAATGCAAGACCGTCCGCGAAGCGGCCGGCGTCTTCGATGCGTCGACGCTCGGCAAGATCGAGGTCGTCGGCCCCGATGCGGCCAAGTTCCTCAATCTGATGTACACCAACGCCTGGGATAACCTGAAGCCCGGCCGCTGCCGCTACGGCATCATGCTGCGCGACGATGGCTTCGTCTATGACGACGGCGTCGTCGGCCGGCTCGCTGAAGACCGCTTCCACGTGACGACGACGACCGGCGGTGCGCCGCGCGTCATGAACCACATGGAAGACTACCTGCAGACGGAGTTCCCGCATCTGAAGGTGTGGCTCACCTCGACCACCGAGCAGTGGGCGGTCATTGCGGTGCAAGGCCCGAAGGCGCGCGAGATCATCGCGCCGCTCGTTGAAGGCATCGATCTTTCGAACGAGGCCTTCCCGCATATGAGCGTCGCCGAAGGGCGGATCTGTGGCGTGCCGACGCGGCTCTTCCGCATGTCCTTCACCGGCGAACTCGGGTTCGAAGTCAACGTTCCGGCGGACTACGGCCAGGCCGTATGGGAAGCGATCTGGGCCCGGGCTGAACCGATGGGCGCCTGCGCCTACGGCACCGAAACCATGCACGTGCTGCGCGCCGAGAAGGGTTACATCATCGTCGGTCAGGATACCGACGGGACCCTCACACCGGACGATGCCGGCCTTTCCTGGGCGGTGTCGAAGAAGAAGCCGGATTTCGTCGGCATTCGCGGGCTGAAGCGCCCGGACCTCGTCAAGGACGGTCGCAAGCAGCTCGTCGGTCTCCTCACCAAGGATCCGAAGGTGGTTCTCGAGGAAGGCGCACAGATCGTTGCCAATCCGAACGAACCGAAGCCGATGACCATGCTCGGCCATGTCACCTCGTCTTACTGGTCGGAAAATTGCGGCCGATCGATCGCGCTGGCGGTGGTCGCCGGCGGACCCGAGCGCCTCGGGCAGACACTTTACATCCCGATGGCCGACCGAACGATCGCCGTCGAGGTGAGCGACATGGTGTTCTTTGACAAGGAAGGAGGTCGCCTCCATGGCTGACCAGGCAACTGCAATCCGCAAAGCTCCGCTCGCCGGCCTGCGTGGCGGCTCGCCGGCGGCGATCCTGACGCCCGCGGCGCCCGCCTCACGGATATCGCTGCGCGCGGCACCGGACGCGGTTTCGGCACTGTCCGCTGCGCTGGGGGTCACCCTGCCGGTGCGGCCGAAGACGTCCGCTTCGACCGGAAAGCGCCACGCGCTCTGGGTCGGTCCGGACGAATGGCTGGTGATCGACGAAGACGGCACGGATTTGATGGCCGCCGCCGCCTCCAGTGGCGTCATGCATTCGGCGGTCGACATTTCCCATCGCAACACGGCCGTTATCGTCAGCGGCCCGGGTGCCGCGGTGGCGATCAACAGCGGTTGCCCGCAGGATCTTTCGCTCGCGATCTTCCCGGTCGGCGCTTGTTCGCGGACGGTTCTCGGCAAGGCGGAAGTCGTACTCCTCCGCACGGCCGAGGACACGTTCCGCGTCGAATGCTGGCGGTCGTTTTCGCCCTTTGTCTTCGGCCTTCTGTCGGAGGGAGCGGAAGACGCGGGGCACTGAAGAGTGCCGGCATTTCGAATTTGGAGGCGGCGGAGCGATCCGCCGCTTTTCTTCTATAGGCGAGCGAGTCTTGACCCTCATCCGCCTGCCGGCACCTTCTCCCCGTTGTGACGGGGAGAAGGGATATGCCGCGCTGCCCATGTCCCCTCTCCCCGCATGCGGGGAGAGGCTAGGGTGAGGGGCAATTCACTCCAACAGCGTCTCGACTCATGAGAACCGATCACGCTAACTTTTGCGTCGAGACAACCGAGAATCATGAGCTTGAGGCGGAGGAGTGAGCGTGAAGACACGCGTGGCGGTGCTGAGGAAATCACCGGTCGAGAGGCCCTATGCCAACACCCGGCCTCTTTCGATCGAGACCATCGACCTCGACCCGCCGGGACCGGACGAGCTTCTGGTCAGAATCGGTGCAGCCGGTCTCTGTCACTCCGATCTCTCCGTCATCAATGGCGATCGGCCACGTCCGGTGCCGATGGCGCTTGGTCACGAGGCGGCCGGCACCGTGGAGGCGGTCGGCAGCAGCGTGCGCGACATCGCGCCTGGTGATCGGGTGGTGATGAGCTTCATGCCGAGCTGCGGGCATTGTCTGCCCTGCGCGGAAGGCAGGCCGGCGCTCTGCATCCCCGGTGCCGAGGCAAACGGCAAGGGGACGCTGCTTTCAGGCGAGCGCCGTCTGCGCTGCGATGCGGTCCCCGTACACCACCATCTCGGCGTTTCCGCCTTTGCCGACTACGCCGTCGTCTCGCGCCACTCGGCCGTCAGGATCGAGGCGGACCTGCCGATGGTCGAAGCGGCCCTGTTCGGCTGCGCGGTGCTGACCGGTGTCGGTGCAGTCGTCAACACCTGCCAGGTCAGGCCGGGCCAGTCCGTTGCCATTGTCGGCCTTGGTGGCGTCGGATTAGCGGCGGTTCTGGGCGCGATCGCCGCCGGCGCCGAGCGTGTCGTCGCGGTCGATCTTGCCGAGGAAAAGCTGAAGCTGGCGCTCCAGCTCGGCGCGACCGACGCGTTCCTGGCCGGCGATCCGGATGCCGCCGGAAAGATCCGTGAGACGACGCGCGGCGGCGTCGATCATGCCGTGGAGGCGGCCGGTTCGGTGAAAGCCTTCGAGCTTGCCTACCGGATCACCCGGCGCGGCGGCTTGACCGCCTCGGCAGGACTTGCCCACCCATCGAGCCAGATCGCCATCCCTGCAGTCAGCCTCGTTGCCGAGGAACGCACGGTTCGCGGCAGCTACATGGGAAGCTGCGTGCCGAGCCGCGATGTCCCGCGATTCATCGCCCTTTACCAGCGCGGCAGGCTGCCGGTCGACCGGCTGCTATCGAGCACAGGCCCACTCGAAGAGATCAACGAGGCTTTCGATCTTCTCGATCAGGGGCGGGTCATCCGCCATGTGATCACGTTCTGATGGCGGTTCCGGCAATCATTTCGGTAAGCCGATCCAGTCTATCCATCGACCGTGGAAATCCGCCCGACCGATCAGATGCCCCTTGCCGCCGGGCCAAGTCTGAAGCGTCAGCGCAGCCCCGGGTCTCAAGCCATCCGCTTCCATCTGCAGCCAGGCAAGCGGTGCATCTGCCGTTGCCGCGGCGCCGGCAGCATTGATCAGTGCAACGCCCTCTTGCTGGGCGGATTCAGGCAGATATTGCCAGGCGACCGAGTGATAAACGACGTGGACTGCGCCGGGGAAGGGATGGGCGAGGCGCTGTTTCAGCCAGTCCACAGCGTCCGCGCGCTCGACAAGGTTGCCCTTGGCAGCCGCGATCGCCAGCGCATTTCGAGTCCGCTCGAGCCGCTCCGGCTGATCGGCCCAGATGTAGGAGAGCAAGCGTAGCCGGTCCCCCTCGCTCACCGGATCAAGCGGGTTGATGTCGCATCCTGCCCGTCCGACGATATCGACCGACCCACTGGGCGACACCGCGCCCGACCAGTCAGGCGAGACGATTACACCGGATCCCATATCGCCCCACTGGCTGCCGGAAAGCTCGTAGCCGTAGCGGTCCCAGTGGAGGTTCAACCCCCCACTCGCACCAATTTCCGACAGGACAAGTGGTTTCCCGAAGGCGCGTGCAACCGTGAGAAAGCCGGCAAGCAGTACACCTGAGCGGCGCACCTCATTCGTCTGCGGTGCGGAAGACAGCCGGTCGAGGATGAAATCGGCATGCTTCCGAAAAGCCCCTTCGCACGCGGCCCAGAGCGTCTTGTCGTCGGTTATGTTCGGTGGATAAGATGCAATCAACGTCTGGTCGCGATCCAGCAGCACAAGGGCATGCAGCGCGCCGAACAGCCGCAGCGGTACGGAGTCCGCCTCGGGCCGCGGATTGCCTTCCCAGCCGATGACGCGGGCGCCGACTGCACTTTCACCATCGAGGCGCTCGGCCACCAGCCGGCAAAGCCGGGCCATGAAAGGAGAGCCGAGTTCTTCGCAAGACTTCGCTTGGCCGCGAAAGGCTCGACGGACCCGCTCCTCGGTTTCCGCTTGCTCAGGCATCCGCCGGTCGGTCCTTCGGGTCGAACTGGATGATCGTCTGCCATGTCGCCGTCAGCGCCGGTTTTCTTTCGCCCTCGATTTCGACTGTGGCGTCATAGGTGATCATCAGCATGCCGGCGCCGCGGAAGCGGGCGTCTGCCATGGTGAAGCGGCCGCGCACGCGTGCGCCGCTCTTCACCGGTGCCACGAAGCGCACCTTCTCGAACCCGTAGTTGATGCCCATCGTCTGTTCGCGGATCTTCGGCAGGCAATTGTAGTTCATCGCCGAAAGCAGCGAGAGCGACAGGAAGCCATGGGCGATCGTACCTCCGAAGGGCGTTTCGGCTGCCGCGCGCACCGGATCGGTGTGAATGAACTGGAAGTCGCCCGTCGCCTCGGCGAAACTGTCTATGGTCTTCTGCGTCACGGTGATCCAGTCGGAGACGCCGAGCTCCTTGCCGATCAGACCCTTGATCTCTGAAAGTGAAATTTCCTGCGGCATTTGATTGTCCTGATCGCCTTTAAAGAACTAGAACGGAATGCGGACGGAAAAAGACCGCTCACACTTTTCCTCATCCGCTCCACGGGCCTCCCAACCGATCTATAGGCTGGCAGAAGCAACCATAGCAAGTAGTCGTAAAAACTCAGACAACCTCGACGAAGAACGTGACAGAGCGGGGGGAAACGAATGAGGGTGCCGCCATCCCGGAAAGGGCGTCGCGCCACTCGCCTTCGAGGCTCGCGGGAAGCTGGAGGGGATGCGGTGCATGACCGCGGTTCACGACCACGGCGAGCCGTGTCGCCCGTCGCTGCTCCCGGTCCCCGGTCGCAAGCAGCATGACGAGGTTGTCGGTCGCCGGGTGCTCCCAATCCTCGACCGTCAATGGATCGCCGTCGAGACGCAGCCAGGCGACATCGCCCTTGCCGGTGAAGAAGCCTGTCTCAGCGAAGACATCGAAACGCCGTCGCATCGCTGAGAGCGCGGCCGTGTGGTCGACGAGCTTCGGATCGAGTTTCGCCCAATCGAGCCAGGTCACGGCGTTGTCCTGGGCATAGGCGTTGTTGTTGCCGCCCTGGCTGCGCCCGCCTTCATCGCCGGCGGTCAGCATGATCGTGCCGCGCGAAGCGAAAAGCGTGCCGACCAGCGCTTTGGCGTCCGCTTGTCGCGCAGCCTGGATCTCCGGATCGTCAATGGGGCCTTCGGCGCCATTGTTCCACGAATAGTTCTCGTCATGGCCGTCGCGATTGTCTTCCCCGTTCGCCTCGTTGTGCTTGCGCGCATAAGAGGCGAGATCTGTCAGCGTGAAGCCATCATGGGCGGCGATGAAGTTGACGCTGCGGGTCGCCGTCTCGCCCCACCGCGAGAAAGTATCGGAGGAACCGGCAAGTGCGGTCGCGAGCGCGCCGATCGCATGCCGGTCGCCGCGCCAGTAGTGGCGAATGTCATCCCGCGCGCGGTCGTTCCATTCGAGGAAGGGTTCGGGGAAATTGCCGAGCTGGTAGCCGCCGGGACCGGTATCCCACGGTTCGGCGATGAGAATGCGATCGCCGAGCAAGGGATCCGCGGCGATGGCTGCAAAGAGAGCGGCGTCGCGGTGGAAGCCGCTCATGTCACGTCCGAGGATCGAGGCGAGGTCGAAGCGGAAGCCGTCGACGCCGGCGGCAAGCACGAAATGGCGCAGGCTGTCGAGGATCAGGTCCCGTACCATCGGATGGTCGCAGGCGATCGTATTGCCACAGCCGGTATCGTTGATGAGTTCTCCGGGCCGGTCGGTCACGTGGCGGTAATAGGTGAGATTGTCGAGCCCGCGCATCGAAAGCGTCGTGCCGAGACGATCGCTCTCCCCGGAATGGTTGAAGACGAGATCGAGGATGACACCGATGCCGGCCTTGTGCAGCGTCTCGACAGTGTTGCGCAGTTCCTCGATGCCGCCGGGCACGAGCCGCGGATCGAGCGCCATCGGGGCGATCGGATTGTAACCCCAGCCGTTGTGAAGGCCGAGCGGCGGCAGGTGCCGTTCATCGATCCAGGCGACGATCGGCATCAGTTCGATCGCCGAGACACCAAGGCGCTTCAGGTGGTCGATGATCACCGGTTCCGCCAGGGCGGCGACTGTGCCGCGTCTCTTCTCGGGAATATCGGGATGCAGAATGGTGAAGGGTTTGACGGCCACCTCGTAGATCAATCCGCCCGACTCAAACAGCGGCGGGCTCGGGTTCACCGCCTTTGTATCGGTGACAATCGCTTTCGGCACCAGATCGGCGGTCTCCTCGCCGAAGATCGTCAGGCGCGGATCATGGCGAAAGGGACGATCGAGCTCAATCGCGTAGGGATCGACCAGAAGCTTCGAAGGATCGAACCAGAGCCCATGGTCGGGCGAGTAGATGCCGTCGGCCCGCAAGCCATAGCGGGTGCCGACAGGCGCATCGGCAAGCGTCAGGCTGTGCACGTCTCCGTCGCGTGTCAGCGGCAGGCGACGGAATTCCTTGTCGCCGGACTTGTCGAACAGGCAAAGCTCGATGTGGGCAGCATGGCGGGACCGGACTGCAAAGCGCGTTCCATCTGACGTGAGCGTCGCGCCGAGGCGCGAAGTTCCGGCGGTCGACATGAAGGGCGCACCTTTCGTCCGGTCGTTGATATCAGATGCAGGCTTGCGGCCGGGCTTCAGGTAATCACGCTCGGTGCGTTGCGGCCGGTTCGGGTCTTGATCTCGGCAATCTCGTCGGCCACGGCGATGAGATCGGCAAGCGCCGCCTGCGTGTCGAGGTCGTGACGTGCCGGATCCGCTTCGAACCGCTCGATATAGACCCTGAGCGTCGCGCCCGATGTGCCAGTGCCGGAAAGGCGGTAGACGACACGCGACCCGCCCTTGAACAGGACGCGGATGCCCTGGTTCTTGCTCACCGATTTGTCGACCGGATCGTTATAGGAGAAGTCGTCGGCCGTCTCGACCGTGAGCGCGCCGAAGCTGTTGCCCGGGAGGGCGGCCAGCTTGTCCCGCAGGGCACCGATCAGGCCGTTCGCCGCGTCGGTGTCGACCTCTTCGTAGTCGTGGCGCGAATAATAGTTGCGGCCATAGGTCGCCCAGTGTTTGCGGGCGATCTCAAGTGCGCTTTCCTTGCGCACGGCAAGGATGTTGAGCCAGAGCAGCACCGCCCAGAGCCCATCCTTCTCGCGCACATGGTTGGACCCGGTGCCGGCACTTTCTTCGCCACAGATGGTCGCCAGACCTTCGTCGAGCAGGTTGCCGAAGAATTTCCACCCGGTCGGCGTCTCGTAGATGCCGATGCCGAGCTTTTCCGCCACGCGGTCGGCGGCGCCGCTCGTCGGCATCGAGCGCGCGATCCCTGCCAGTCCCTTGGCGTAGCCGGGTGCCAGGTGCGCATTGGCCGCAAGCATTGCCAGGCTGTCCGAAGGCGTCACGAAGATGCCCTTGCCGATAATGAGGTTGCGGTCTCCATCGCCATCGGAGGCGGCGCCGAAATCGGGAGCGTCCGGCGCCATCATCGTCTCGTAAAGGGCGCGGGCGTGCACGAGGTTCGGATCCGGGTGGTGGCCGCCGAAATCGGGCAGCGGTATGAAATTCATCACCGAGCCTTTCGGCGCTCCCAACCGCCTCTCGATGATCTCCTTGGCGTAGGGTCCGGTGACTGCGCTCATCGCATCGAAGACCACCCGGAAGCCGCCAGCAATCAACTTGCGGATCGCGGCGAAGTCGAACAGGCTCTCCATAAGCTCGGCGTAGTCCGCAACCGGGTCGATGACCGTCACTGTCATATTCTCGACCTGGTGGGAGCTTTCCAGGTCCAGATTGACGTCGGCACCATCCGCGATCTTGTAGCTGTCGATGACCTTGGTACGGGCGAAGATCGCATCCGTCACCTTTTCTGGCGCCGGGCCGCCGTTGCTGACATTGTATTTGATGCCGAAGTCCTCGGTCGGGCCGCCGGGATTGTGGCTCGCCGACAGCACGATGCCGCCGAAGGCCTTGTATTTGCGGATGATATTGGAGGCCGCCGGGGTCGACAGGATGCCGCCGCGGCCGACAAGTACGCGGCCGAAGCCATTCGCGGCCGCCATCTTGATGGCCTTCTGGATGACTTCGCGATTGTAGTAGCGGCCGTCGCCGCCGATCACCAGCGTCTGGCCCTCGAAGCCTTCGAGCGAATCGAAGATCGACTGGATGAAGTTCTCGGCATAGTTCTTCTGCTGGAATACCGGAACCTTCTTCCGCAGGCCGGACGTGCCGGGTTTCTGATCGCCATAGGGGTTGGTGGAGACGGTTTTAATCATCTTTCTTAGCCTTTCGCGAGGAGACCGGAATAGAGCGAGGCATAGCGTTCCGCGCTCTTGGCCCAGGAAACGTCGGACTTCATGCCCTGGTTTTGCATGCGAGCCCACACTTTCGGTTCGCTGTATGCACGGAAGGCGCGCCTGATCGCAAGGCGCAATCCGTCGGCGGTGACCGGTCTGAACTGGAACCCGGTGGCGACCTTGGCCGAAAGCGCAGCCTCATTGGCGTCGATGATCGTGTCGGTAAGGCCACCGGTACGGGCGACGATCGGGACGCAGCCGTAGCGCAGCCCATAAAGCTGGGTAAGCCCGCAGGGTTCGAAGCGCGACGGGATGATGATCGCATCGGCGCCCGCCTGCATGAGATGCGACAATGGTTCGTCATAGCCGGTCACCATGCCGATATGGCCGCGATGGCGCGAGGCGGCGGCGAGCAACGCCCCTTCGAGCGCCGCGTCGCCCGAGCCGAGCACGACGAGCTTGCCGCCGAGCGCCACGATATCGTCCGTCACTTCGGCCAGTAGGTCCATCCCCTTTTGCCAGGTCAGGCGGCTGATGACGCAGAAGATCGGGCCAGCGGTGTTCGTCAGCCCGAAGCGTTCTTCCAGCGCCTTGCGGTTGGCGGCACGCCGCTTGGTCGTGGCGGGGCCGTAGTGCTCCACGATGTGGGGGTCGGTCTCAGGGTCCCATCCGTCGGCGTCGATGCCGTTGACGATACCAGTCAGGCTCGTCACCCTGCTTGCAAGAAGCCCCTCCAGGCCCATGCCGAATTCCGGCGTCAGGATCTCCTGTGCGTAGGAAGGACTTACTGTAGTGATCGCAGTCGCCGTCTGCAGGCCGCCTTTCAGGAAGCCGACATCGCCGTAATATTCGATGAACTGCATGGAGAAGGCCTCCGGCGGCAGCGCGAGCTCGGAAAAAACCGATGCGCCGAACTGCCCCTGGAACGCGATATTGTGGATCGTGAGCACCGTCGGCATATTCGACGCCGAGCCGAAGTGCATGTAGACCGGGGTCAGCGCCGTTTGCCAGTCATGGACGTGGACGAGGTCCGGCTTCCAGCCGGGGATGATGTTGTCGCCGGCGATTTCGGCCGCCGCAAGCGAGAGTGCGGCGAAACGGCGGAAATTATCGGGATAATCCCGCCCGGTCGGATCGAGATAGGGTCCGCCGTCGCGGGCATAGAGGGCGGGCTGGTCGAGGACGAGCAGATCCAGTCCGTCGAGCTCGGCCGAATGCACCGTCGCGGGATGGCCGAAGAGATTGTCGAAGCCGCCAACCTTCTTCTTCTTTTTTAGCTTGTGCAGCACGGCGGGATAGCCGGGCACCAGCGTGCGCGTCCGGATGCCGTGCGGAACAAGAGCCGCGGGGAGGGCGCCGACGACGTCGGCGAGCCCCCCGGTCTTGACCAATGGATAGACCTCGGACGCAACGGACAGAATGTTCATACGCGGCTACATTCCCAGCTTGTCGATCATCGATTGTGTGATCAGGCAGACTCCGGTTTCCGTGCGGCGGAAGCGCTTGGCGTCAAGTTCCGGATCGTCGCCGACGACCAGGCCCTCAGGAATGACGACGCGGCTGTCGATGACCACATTGCGCAGCGTCGAATGCCGCCCAATGGTCACGTCGGGGAGAACTACGGCATTTTCGAGTCTGGAGTATGAATTGACCCTGACGCCGGTGAACAGAAGGCTCCTGTTGAGCGCGGCGCCCGAGATGATGCAATCGCCCGACACGAGCGAAGAGGTCGCCGAGCCGCGGCGATTCTCGTCGTCATGGACGAATTTTGCCGGTGGCTTGATTTCGGCAAAGGTCCAGATCGGCCAGGTGTTGTCATAGATATCGAGTTCGGGTGTCACGTGCGTGAGGTCGATATTGGCCTGCCAATAGGCATCGATCGTGCCGACGTCGCGCCAATAGGCCTCGCGCTCGAAATCCGACCGGACGCAGGAGCGGGTGAAGCGGTGGGCGACCGCTTTGCCGTGCTCGACAATATAGGGGATGATGTCCTTGCCAAAGTCGCGGCTCGACTTCGGGTCGGCGGCGTCCCGGCGCAGCATGTCCATCAGAAACTTGGTGTGGAACACGTAGATGCCCATGGAGGCGAGTGCCAGGTCCGGGCTGTCGGGAATGCCGGGCGGGTCAGCCGGCTTCTCGACGAAGGCGATGATGCGATCCTGCTTGTCGACGTGCATGACGCCGAAGGCGGTCGCTTCCATGCGCGGCACTTCGAGGCAGCCGATCGTGACATCGGCGCCGGAGTCGACGTGCTGCTGCAGCATCAGTTCATAGTCCATCTTGTAGACATGGTCGCCGGCGAGGATGACCATGTACTCGACACCGTGATCTTCGATGATGTCGATGTTCTGATAGACAGCGTCGGCCGTGCCTTCGTACCACTGCGTTTCGGAAACACGTTGGCTTGCCGGCAGAATATCGAAGCTCTCGTTGCGTTCGGGACGGAAGAAGTTCCAGCCGCGCTGCAGATGCCGGATCAGCGAATGTGCCTTATATTGGGTGGCGACGCCGATGCGGCGGATACCGGAATTGAGCGCATTGGAGAGCGCGAAATCGATGATGCGCGCCTTGCCGCCGAAATAGACGGCCGGTTTGGCGCGGCGGTCGGTCAATTCCTTCAGGCGACTGCCGCGGCCGCCGGCGAGAACATAGGCCATGGCATCGCGGGCCAGAGGTTGTGTACGCTTTTCCACCATTTGTCCTCCCCAAAATCGCTGTTCTTCGAGGACGGCCAGGCGGTTTTCTTAGACGCCTCGCGGCCCACGCAAGTTCTTTTCGCTTCGCCGGCAGCGCACCAATGCGCTGGATCACGGATGATTTCGGGTCGGATCGACCCAATCATAAACCTGATCGATTCCAATAATTTAGAGCGGGATGCGGGCGGGGAAACCGCTCGCACTTTCCCTCGTCCCGCTCTAGTCTTGCTCCAGCATCAGTGTTGCCAAAGGCGGCAACGTGATGGTGGCGACCGTTATTCCCGTTGATTTTTGGTCCGCATGCACGGCACCGCCGTTGCCTTTGCCACTCCCTCCATAGATCTCCGCATCGGTGTTGAGGATTTCCTTCCACCGTCCCGCGACCGGAAGCGGTATGTCGTAGTTTTCCCGGTAGACCGGCGTGAAATTGGTGACGACCGCGACGAGCTTCTCTCCTGGCGCTTTCCTGAGCCAGGCGAAGACGGAATTCTCGCGGTCGTCGGCGATCAGCCATTCGAAGCCCTCGCCCTCGCAGTCGCGCGCATACAGCGCCGCTTTCGAGCGATAGGTGCCGTTCAGGTCGCGTATGAGGCGACGCATTCCCTCGTGGAGGTTGTATTCGAGCAGGTTCCAGTCGAGCGCGCGATCCTCCGACCATTCGCGCCACTGGGCGAATTCCTGGCCCATGAAGAGGAGCTTCTTGCCCGGATAGCCCCACATGAAGGCGTAATAGGCCCTGAGATTGGCGAACTTCTGCCAGTCGTCGCCGGCCATCTTGGCGATCAGCGATCCCTTGCCGTGCACCACCTCGTCATGCGACAGCGGCAGCACGAAATTCTCGCTGAAGGCGTAAAGCAGGCCGAAGGTCATGTCGTTGTGATGGAACTTCCGGTGCACGGCTTCGCGCATGAGATATTGCAGCGTATCGTGCATGAAGCCCATGTTCCACTTGAAGCCGAAGCCAAGTCCGCCCGCGTGAACCGGATGCGAAACCTTAGGCCAGGAAGTCGACTCCTCGGCGATCGTCAGCACCCCTTGGTGGATGCCGTAGAGACGGGAGTTCATCGTCTGCAGAAAGCGGACGGCTTCCAGGTTCTCGTTGCCGCCGTATTCGTTCGGCACCCATTCGCCGTACTTGCGCGAATAGTCGAGGTAGAGCATCGAGGCGACCGCATCGACACGCAGACCGTCGACGTGGAACTTCTCCGCCCAATAGAGGGCGTTGTTGACGAGATAGGCGAGAACCTCCTGGCGGCCGAAATTGTAGATCGCCGTGTTCCAGTCGGGATGAAAACCCTGGCGTGGGTCCGCATGCTCGTAGAGTGCGGTGCCGTCGAACCAGCGTAACCCGTGCTCGTCTGTCGGGAAATGCGCCGGCACCCAGTCGAGGATGACGCCGATGCCGACCTTGTGGCAGCCGTTGACGAAGCGGGCGAAACCCTCCGGTTCGCCGAAACGGGCCGTCGGCGCGTAGAGGCCGGTGGTCTGATAGCCCCAGGATGGATCGAACGGAAATTCGGAAATCGGCAGGAACTCGATGTGCGTGAAGCCCATGTCGACGCAGTAGGGAATGAGCCGGTCCGCCAGTTCGTCCCAGGAGAGCATTTCGCCGTTGTCGCGCCGCTGCCACGAGCCGGCGTGGACCTCGTATATGGAAATCGGCTGCCGGCGCGGATCCACCTCGGCCCAATGCCGGCGATGCGCGTCGTCCTCCCAGACCTGCTCGATCTCGCCCGTCGTCATCGAAGCCGTATCGGGGCGCAGTTCCGACCGGCGGGCGAAGGGGTCCGCCTTCAGCGGCAGGAGCGTTCCTTGGCTGTCGAGGATCTCATATTTGTACGGCGCGCCAGCCGGCACGTCGGGAATGAATATCTCCCAGATGCCGGTGTCGGCGCGCAGGCGCATGACGTGCCGGCGTCCATCCCAGTCGTTGAAACTGCCGACCACCGACACGCGCCGCGCGTTCGGGGCCCAGACGGCAAAGTGGAAGCCTTCCGCGCCGTCATGCGCGATCGGATGGGCGCCCATCCTGTCGAAGAGCCTGAGATGCGAGCCTTCGCGGATATAATAGTCGTCCATCGGCCCGAGAACGGGGCCGAAACTGTAGGGATCGACAACGATCCATTCACCGCCGCTGTTGATGGCGCGATAACGAATGGGCTGCTCCTTGCGCAGAGACACGAAGCCCTCGAAGAAGCCCGCGTCGTCGCGTCGGTTGAGCGTGCCGATCTCCTTGCCGGAGAGTGTTTCCGCCGTCACGGATTCGGCGCCCGGGATGAAGCAGCGTGCAACATAGTTCTTCGCGGCGGTATGAACGCCGAGAACAGCGAACGGATTGTCGTGGGTGCCGGAGAGTATTGCCGCGATGTCCGGCGCTGGCAGCACACCGGACGGAGCGTGCGCTGGGTCCTTACCGGGCGACACCGTCATCCAGCGCTCCAGATTTCCCCGGCATATTGCCGGATCGTGCGGTCGGACGAGAACCAGCCCATGCGCGCGGTATTGCGGATCGCCTGAGCGTACCAGGAGGATGGCTTGGTCCAGAGCCGATCGATCTCGCGCTGTGCCTTCGCATAGGCCTCGAAATCGGCGGCGACCATGAACCAGTCATGGTTGTAGAGCCCGTCGACGAGCCCGGAGAAGCGATTGCGGTCGTCCGGCGAGAATACGCCCGAGGCGATCGCCGAGAGCGCCTGCGACAGCTCACGCGAGCCCTCGATGATGGCGCGTGGATTGTGTCCTTCCGCCCGCGCCTTTGCCACCTCCTCGGCGGTCATGCCGAAGATCTTGATGTTTTCCTCGCCGACCCAGTCGCGCATTTCGACATTGGCGCCGTCGAGCGTACCGATGGTGAGCGCGCCGTTCAGCGCAAATTTCATGTTGCCGGTGCCGGAGGCCTCCATGCCGGCGGTCGAGATCTGTTCGGAAAGATCGGCGGCCGGCACCATCACTTCGGCGAGCGACACGTTGTAGTTCGGAATGAAGACGATCTTCAGGAGGCCCCGCACCGCCGGGTCGTTGTTGATGACGCGGGCGACATCGTTGGCGAGTTTGATGATCAGCTTGGCGTTGTGGTAGCTCGGCGCCGCTTTGCCGGCAAAGAGCTTGACCCGCGGCACCCAGTCGAGTTCGGGGTGCGAGCGCATCTGGTCATAGAGAGCGATCGCCTCGACGATGTTCAAGAGTTGCCGCTTGTATTCGTGGATGCGCTTGATCTGGATGTCGAACATCGCCGAGGGATCGAGCCGGATCCCGAGGTTTGTCTGGATGAGCTTTGCAAGTTTCACCTTGTTGGCACGCTTGACGGCGGCGAAGCTCTCCTGGAAGTCCGCCTTGTCGGCAAAGGCATCGAGCGCCTGCAGTGCCTCCGTGTTGTCCATGAACTCGTCGCCGATCGCCTCACGAATGAGGCCGAACAGGCCGGGATTGCACTGCATCAGCCACCGGCGCGGCGTAATGCCGTTGGTCTTGTTGTTGATGCGCTCGGGATAGAGCCGGTGCAGATCGGCAAAGACCGTTTCTTTCATCAGCTCGGTGTGCAACGCCGAGACGCCGTTGATCGAATGCGAGCCGACAAAGGCGAGGTTGCCCATGCGCACGCGCCGTTCGCCCGTCTCCTCGATCAGCGAAATGTTGCGGATCTCCTCGTCGGTCGCGTGCTTCTGCCTGCGCGCCTCGATCAGGATCTTGGCGTTGATGGCGTAGACGATCTGCATGTGGCGCGGCAGCAACCGTTCAAAGAGCGGCACCGGCCAGCTTTCCAGCGCTTCCGGCAGCAGCGTGTGATTGGTGTAAGCGAAGGTGCGGCGGGTGATGTCCCAGGCCTGCTCGAAATCGAGCCCGTGGACATCGGTCAGAAGACGCACGAGTTCCGCGACGGAAACGGCCGGATGGGTATCGTTGAGCTGGATGGCGACCGCGTCCGGCAAGGACGTGAAGTCCGGATATTGCTGCAGGTGGCGGCGCAGAATGTCCTGCAGCGAGGCGGAAGAGAAGAAATACTCCTGTCGGAGGCGCAGTTCCTGTCCCGCCGGCGTCGCGTCGGCCGGATAGAGCACGCGCGTCAGGCTCTCCGCCTTGTTGCTTTCGCGCAGCGCGCCGATATGGTCGCCGGCGTTGAAGGCCTCGAGGAGGATCGGATCGATCGGCTGAGCGGTCCAGAGGCGCAGCGTGTTGACGCGTTTTGCGCGCCAGCCGACGGCCGGCGTGTCGAAGGCGGTGGCGATGACGCGTTCGGCCGGTTTCCAGACGTAACGCTGAACTTCCTCGTCGATATTGACGGTTTCCACGACGCCGCCGTAGCCGATTTCATAGGAGCTTTCGCGCCGTTCGAATTCCCAGGGATTGCCATGGGCCAGCCACGTCTCGGGCAATTCGACCTGCCAGCCGTCGGCCATTTGCTGGCGGAACAGGCCATGCATGTAGCGGATGCCGTAGCCGTAGGCGGGCACGTCGACTGTCGCCATGGATTCCATGAAGCAGGCGGCAAGCCGGCCGAGGCCGCCGTTGCCAAGCGCCGCGTCAGGCTCGAGTTGCGCGACCACGTCGATATCGACGCCGAGCGACGCCAGCGCGTCGCGCATCTCGTCCATCAGGCCGATATTCGTCATCGCGTCGCGCATCAGGCGGCCGATGAGGAACTCGAGCGACAGGTAATAGACGCGCTTGGCGCCGGTGGCATAGGTCTTGCGGGTGGAATCCATCCACTTGTCGGTGATGCGGTCGCGGGCAACGAGAATGGCAGCCGTCAGCCAGTCATGCGGTTTGGCAACTTTCGGGTCCTTGCCGATGCGGTATTTGAGGCGTTCGAGGATTTCCACCGCGAGTTGGCCGGGCTCGGACGACCTGGGTGCGGGTTGCGGCAGTTCGGAGGTGGAGAGCCGATTCATCATAAGAACTGTCATGCCTTTTTCTGTTTGGCCTTTTGCGTCTGGGAAGGCCGCGGGCCGGCGCCGGCCAGGAGTTAAGGCAATTTTGCATCGATCCGAAGCGCTTGCAACATGTACTTGCGCAGAACGAAAAATGCCGCCCGGCGAGGCCGGACGGCATGCAAAGAGCGGTTTCGCGTCGGACTATTCCGTGAGGCGGGAGACCATGGCGGAGGCCCGTTCGCCGATCGCCTTGAAGGCGGCAACGAGGTCGGCCGCTTCCTCGGCTTCGAAATAATGCGAGGTCGAAGAGGCGCAATATTCCAGCAGGTCCTTGCCGCGGTCAGGCGCCATGAAGGCGACGCTGTAGATCTGGACCTTGTTGGCCTTGGCGGTGTCGCACCAGGACTTGGTGACCGTGTCGTCGTTGGCGTAGTTGTTCTCGCCGTCGGTCATGAAGACGATGTATTTCGTCGGGACCTGGCCGTTCTTGTTGGTGTGCGCCGTGTCTTCCGTCGATGCGATCACCTTCTGGTAGGCGGTCTTGAAGGCATTGCCCGAGGCAGTGCCGCCTGTCGCGACCAGCGCATTGACATAAGCCGCGGCTCCCGTCGTTCCCCAGGCGAGGCTGCCGGCGGCGTCCTGCGACGCGTTATAGGAAACCGCCCCGGTGCGAACATACATTGATTCCGGATCAGCGAGCATCAACTGGGCGAACAGGTCGCTGGCAGCGGTCTTCAGCGCGTTGACCTTCGTGATGTAGCACGGGGTGGTCGCCTTCAGATCCGGGTACTTGCTCCAGTTCGCCTCCGTGTAGTTGGGGCACTTGGCTTTCGTCGTGTCGATCGTGTTCGTCTTCCAGGCCATCGATCCGGAGCGGTCGAGCACGAGATACATGGAGAGCGCGTTCTTGCTCTCGGTTGCGCTTTCCGCCGTTGCCCGGGTTTCGAGCTCAATCGAATCCGTGCCCAGGAGGCGCGTCATCGCGTTGAACTCGATCCGGTGCTTGTTGACGATCGAAACCTTGAAGGACTTCCCCTTCACGCCGTTGGGTGTCTCGGTGATGTTCACCTCCGAGGTATTGATATCGTCCCAATTCGGCTCCTCGGCAACGGCCGCTGCGCTGTCCGCAGACTGCGCGGTCGCCGTTTCAGGTTGCGAGCCCTCGGCCGGGGTATCCGCCGAGCCCGAGCTTGCCATCTGCGCCTTCAGGAATTTGCGGGCGATTGCCTTGGCGGAGTCGATGTTGGGCTGTTCGTTGGAGACAAGCGCGGAAGCGGCGGCGAGCGCTGCGGCATCGGTGGCGTCCTGCAACTGGTTCTTGGTCATCAGCATGTTGGCCATGTCGATGGAAACACCGCCCGCTGCCAGTAGCAGCGGCGCCACCAGCGCCGTCATCATTCCGAAATTGCCGCCGCGGTCCTTCAGCATCATGCCGAAGGACCGGCTTACCATGGATCGTCTTCCCATCTTTGCACACCCCAAGCAATACATTGCGAGCTTGGCGCGACATTAGCGGCGATGGATTACAATCTCGTTCAGGTAATTGTTTGAATTTTAATGAATTTCGGAGGAAATCCGTGCTTTCAAACGATTTCCCCGCGGTTGGTTGTCCGGAAACGGGACCCGGCTGTACCAATTCGGATCAGCCGACGGGAATGACGTCCACGGCCTGTTCGGTCGTATGGCTGCCATAGCTCTTGAGTATGCCGATGACGGGCGCGACGTCGCCATAGTCACGGCCGTGGCCTACGACGATGTGATCCGTGCCGGCCGGAATATTGTTCGTCGGGTCGAGTTCAATCCAGCCGCCCGCGCTGCCACACCAGAAGCGAACCCAGGCATGCATCGCGTCGGCGCCTTCCAGCCGTTCCTTGCCTGGTGGCGGCAAGGTCCTGAGGAATCCGCTGACATAGCCTGCCGGGATGCCGAGGCTGCGAAGAGCGACGATCATCACATGGGTGAAGTCCTGGCAGACACCGCGCTTGAGCTTGAAGGCTTCCGCGGCCGTCGTGTTCACGGTCGTTGCTTCGGTGTCATAGGCGAAATCGTGGTGGACGCGCTCGCAGATTGCCGTCCCGATCTGCCGCACGGTCATTCCCTCGTCGGCGATCGCGCGTGCGTAGGCAGCGATCTCCGGGGCGTCCGGCAGGAGCGGGCTCGGCCCGACGAAATGGTGCGGGGACTGGGCATCGACCGACCAGCAAGCGGCGAGCTGTGCTGGAAGACCCGCAAGAGGCGGCGTGAGGTCGGCGGTGAGCGCCTGCGCTTCCACCTGGACGCGTGCCTGCATGCGAATGGCGAGGCTGTCATGCACCGAACGGAAAAGGATCGACGTGGTCGGATTGGCAAAGAAATCCACGCTTTCAACCCGTTCACCGGGGGTCGGCTGGCAGCTTATCGACCCGACGACAAGCCGTTGACGACCGGGGATTGAGGCCGGCAGCACCCGTACGAGATGGCGTCCGCCGGCGACCGGGACCTCGTAGCCATAGGTAATCTTCAGGTTGATGTCGTAGAGCATCAGGCCGTGCCCTTCGTTTCCAACAGGTTGGAGTGGGATGCGCGTGAAAGACCGCCTACACTTTTTCTCATCCTGCTCTAGAGCATCCTGCTTTCGAGTGGAAGCACTGAAAGCAGAAAATATGCTCTAGATTCAAATTGCTAGAGCGCGCTTTGCGCGTTCATTTGAACGCGCAGCGCTCTAGCCGAGATAGGTTTGTGCGAGCAGGTTCGAAAGCTTCTCGAGGTCCCGTTCCAGCTGCTTGTAAACGGTCGCGGTCATTGCCTCCGGCGTCATCACCGCAAGGCCGGAATGAAGCCGCATCGTCTCGCGGTAGAAGGGTGACATCTGACCGTTGACGAACGCGTTCGGCAACAGCTCCACCTCGGTCTTGATCTCGTTCAACTGATAAAGAACCGAGCGCGGATTGAGCGGATCGAGGGCGAGCAGGTCGGTGACGGTCAGTGCTGCCGTGTTGACGTTGTAGCGGCGGCGGTGGGTCATGACGCTGTCGCCGATCTCGAGCAGCATGTCATAGGCGCCGTCCGGAGCTTCAGGTCCCGACATGTGCCCAAGCAGGCGGGTCATGTGAAGGCCACGCTCGATGTAGCGACCGATCGACAGGAACCGCCAGCCGGTGAAGCGGTACATGTTTTCGTGAACGAGGCCGGCAAAGCCCGCAAGCTTGCGCAACAAAATGGTCATCGCATGCGTGGCGTCGTCCCCGGCCTGCACCGTCGCGCGGAACTTCCGCGCCGTCCTCGACAGATCGTTGAGAGCCAGCCACCCGTCGGGCGAGAACCGGTCGCGGATATTGCCGGCGCTGACGAGCGCGCTGTCGATATTGGCAAGCAGGCTGTCGGGGACCGGTTGCCGCGTGTTGATATCGAGAGCCGCCAGATAGTCGGTGACGTCCTTCAAAAGCGGCATGTTGGGGTCGGCGGCTTGGGCGAAGCGTCCGTGCCAGGCGCGCAGGATCCTGAGAGCGCCTTCCGCCCGCTCGATATAGCGGCCGAGCCAGAAGAGGTTGTCCGCCGCGCGGCTCGGCAGGCTGCCCGGCATGTTGCGCGTGAAGCTCTCTTCGGCCGGGAGCAGCGTCGTGTACTCGACCGGCTTGTTGCTGACGATCCAGACATCGGCGGCCGTGCCGCCCGCCTTCATCGCGATCGCCGCCACGTCGTCGCCCGAGCCGATGCGCGCAAAACCGCCCGGCATGATCTGCCAGCCGTCGCGTGTGCGCGCGGCAAAGACCCGCAAGCTCATCGGCCGCGGCGTCAGCCGGCCGCGCACCCAGGCAGGGGTCGTCGACAGTGTGACGACCTCCTGGCCGACCAGCTTGCCGCCACCGGTTCCGAGCCATTCCGAAACCGACGTGCCACCCTCGCACAGTGACGTGCCGAGGACCGACTGTCCGTTGTCGTCGAAGAAGGGGCGGGTCGAATAGGCGGGGCCGATCACCATGCGCTCGACATTGCCGGCGACATTGTCGCGTTCGGCCTGCTGCCCGCACCACCAGGTGGCGATCGACGGCAGCTTTTGCTCCTCGCCGAGCAGGTGACGGCAGATCGCCGGCATGAAGGCGAGAAAGGCGCGGCTCTCGACGATGCCCGAGCCGAGCGCGTTGACGATCGAGACGGAGCCGGCCCTCAACGCCTCGACAATGCCGGGCGTGCCGATATGGGAGGATTGGTTGAGTTCGAGCGGATCGGCGAAAGCCGCGTCGAGGCGGCGCCAGAGCACGCCGATAGGCTTGAGACCGGCAACCGTGCGCACCATGACGCGGCCGCCGACCACCGTCAGGTCCTCGCCTTCCAGCAGCATGAAGCCGAGGTAGCGGGCGATATAGGCGTGCTCGAAATAGGTCTCATTGGCAATGCCGGGCGAAAGGACGGCAATTCGATCGTCCGGATGTTGCTTTCGAGCTTGCAGCGTATCGCGGAAGGCGCCGAAGAAGCCCGCTAGTCGGTGGACGTGGGTTTCGGCATAGAGGTCGGAAAAGGCGCGTGTCGTCGCAACGCGGTTTTCCAGTGCGAACCCGGCCCCGGATGGAGCTTCGGTCCGGTCGGAAAGCACCCACCAATTGCCGTCCGGCCCGCGTCCGATCTCGAAGGAGCAGAAGTGCAGGAAATGTCCGTCGGCGGGTTTGACACCGACCAGCGGGCGCAGGAACTCCGGATTGGAGGCGACGAGCGCGGGGGGTAACAGGCCCTCCTGGACCAGCCGGTTTTCGCCATAGATATCGGCGACCACGCGCTCGAGCAGTTCGGCACGCTGGATCAGCCCTTGCGAAACGACGGCCCATTCCGCCTCGTCGATCAGGACGGGGATGTGGGACAGCGGCCAGCTTCGTTCCGAATTCTCCCGGCCGCCATAGGCCCGATAGAAAACGCCGGCGTCGCGCAAATAGCGATCGGCGCGGGCGAAGCGGTTGGCGAGATCCGTTTCGTCCATGCGGCCGAGGGCCGAGAGAAGCGGCTGCCAAACCGGCCGGACATTGCCGTCGCGATCGAGCATCTCGTCGGCGATTCCCGGAAGGGCGCGATAGCCGGATACCGGGTCGCCGTCGAGCCGATGCTTCTCTTCCGCCTCTGCCGTCTGTTTCTTCGCCATCTACACTCCTGCCGGACGTCTCAGGTCGAGCGTCAGCGGAAATTCCGCCGGCGGGGCCTCGGGTTGAAGCCGATACCCGCCGGTGGTGTGGCCCCAGGGCTCGAAGCGTGCCAGGCGGCGCGCTTCCGCCTCGTTGCCGTTGACCGGAAATGTCTCATAGTTGCGCCCGCCGGGATGCGCCACATGATAGACGCAGCCGCCGATCGCCCGATTCGACCATGTATCATAAATATCGAATGTGAGGGGAGTGTTGACCGGCAGGACCGGATGCAGGCCGGTGGCGGGCTGCCAGGCCTTGTAACGCACGCCCGCGACGGCCACGCCACCTTTCCCGGTCCGTGTCAGCGGCACGAGACGGCCATTGCAGGAAACGGTGTAGCGATCCGGATTGGCGGTTTCGAGCTTGACCTGCAATCGCTCCACCGAGGAATCGACAAAACGCACTGTGCCGCCGATCGCGCCATGTTCTCCCATCACGTGCCAGGGTTCGAGGGCCTGTCGCAGTTCGAGCTTCGCCTCTTCATATTCCACCTCGCCGCAGAACGGGAAACGGAATTCGAGCTGTGCCTCGAACCATTCGGGCCTCAAATCGAAGCCGTGGGTGCGCAGGTCGGCAAGCACATCGAGAAAATCCTGCCAGACATGGTGCGGCAGCATGAAGCGATCATGCAGGACTGTGCCCCAACGCACGAAGCCGCCATCGATCGGGCTCTTCCAGAAGCGGGCGATGAGCGCGCGGACGAGCAATTGCTGGGCGAGCGACATGCGCGCGTTCGGCGGCATCTCGAAACCGCGGAATTCGATCAGCCCGAGCCGCCCGGTCGGTCCGTCCGGTGAGAAGAGCTTGTCGATGCAGATTTCGGAGCGATGGGTATTGCCGGTGACATCGACAAGCAGGTTACGGAAGAGGCGGTCCACCAGCCATGGCAAGGGAGCCGGGCGATCGCCGCCGGGCGGCGGTACCTGTGCGAGCGCAATCTCCAGCTCATAGAGCGAATCGTGGCGCGCCTCGTCGATGCGCGGCGCCTGGCTGGTCGGCCCGATGAAGAGGCCGGAAAAGAGATAGGAGAGCGAGGGGTGGCGCTGCCAGTGAAGCACGATGCTCTTCAGAAGATCCGGCCGGCGCAGGAACGGGCTGTCGTTGGGGCTGCGTCCACCGACAACCACGTGATTGCCGCCACGCGTTCCGGTGTGGCGCCCGTCGATCATGAACTTGTCGGTGCCGAGCCGGCTCTGGCGGGCCTCCTCGTAGATCGCCGTAGTGATGTCGACGCATTCCCGCCAGTTCGCTGCCGGGTGAATGTTGACCTCGATCACGCCGGGATCCGGAGCGACGCGGATGACGTTGATGCGCTCATCCTGCGGCGGCGCATAGCCTTCGATATGTACCGGCATGCCGAGCGCGGCGGCGGCCCGCTCGGCCGAGGCGATGAGATCGAGATATTCCTCGATGCTCGTGGTCGGCGGCATGAAGACGCAAAGCCGGCCGTCGCGCGGTTCCACGCTGATCGCGGTGCGGACAGCGCCGTCGATCTCGTCGCGAGCGGGCGGCAACGGCGTCGGCGGCTCCTCGGACGGTTGGAAACGCGACGGCTGCACACGGCCCCGGCTCTCGCTGAAATCCGGCAGGTCGCCACGCGAAACTGCCGGATCCACCGGATTGATATAAGGATAGGCAGACGGCGCGATATGGGGGAGCGAGCCGAGCGGCAGGCGATAGCCGACCGGGCTGTCACCGGGCACGAGGAAAATCCGGCCGCGCCGGGTCTTCCATTTCTCGCTCATCCACCGCCGGTCGCTCGCACGCGCATTCCAGGCCTGCACCGGCAGAACGTAGCCCGTCGGGGTCGTGAGCCCGCGTTCGAAGACGCGGGCGAGGCGGCTGCGCTCTTCCGGATCCTTGAGTTGCGAATTGGAAGGATCGACGTTGTCCGGAAGGTTTGCTTCCTTGACGATCCACTCGGCCGGGTCCTCATAGGCCGGAACGACCATGTCTGCGTCGACGTCGAGTTCGCCGGCAATCGCGACGAGCAGGCGCTCGGCGTCCCGCTCGGTGATCTCGTGCCGGCCGTTTTCCTCTGCGATCAGATTGGGCTGGCGCCAGATCGGCACGCCGTCCTTGCGCCAGTAGAGCGAAAAGGTCCAGCGCGGCAGGCTTTCGCCCGGATACCACTTGCCCTGCCCGTAATGCAGGAATCCGCCCGGCGCGAAGCGCTCGCGCAGGCGGCGGATGAGCGCATCCGCCTTCTCGCGTTTCGTCGGGCCGACCGCGGCGGTGTTCCATTCGTCGGACTCGAAATCGTCGATCGAGACGAAGGTCGGCTCGCCGCCCATGGTCAGGCGCACGTCGTTTTCCGCCAGCTCGCGATCGACCTCATCACCGAGCGCATTCAGCGCTTCCCAGCTTTCGTCGGAAAAGGGCTTGGTGATGCGCGGATGTTCGGCGACACGAGCAACCTTCATGTCGAAGGCGAAATCGGTTCTCGTGTCCGGGCCACCGAAGAACTCGCCGGATATCGGCGCGGCGTTACGATAATGCGGGGTGGCGGCCAGCGGAATGTGGCTCTCTCCGGTCAAGAGACCTGACGTCGGATCGAGCCCGATCCAGCCGGCACCCGGAAGATAGACCTCGGCCCAGGCGTGAAGATCGGTGAAGTCGTATTCGGTGCCGGAGGGGCCGTCGAGGGCTTTCAGGTCCGGCCTTAGCTGAATGAGATAGCCGGAGACGAAGCGGGCGGCAAAGCCGAGATTGCGGAGGATCTGCACCAGCAGCCAACTGGAATCGCGGCATGAGCCCCTGGCGGTGCCGAGCGTCTCTTCCGGCGACTGGACGCCCGGTTCCATGCGGATGACATAGCCGATTTCCTTCTGCAGCCGCGTGTTGAGGGCGACGATCTTGTCGATGGTGCGCTGGCGTGACCGGTCGATGCTCTCCATGAATGCCGAAAGCCTCGGCCCGGTCGGCTCCGGCGCCATGTAGATCTTCAGGTCTTCGCTCAAGTCCTCGGGATAACGGAAAGGCCAGTGCTCCGCTTCTTCCTCTACGAAGAAATCGAACGGGTTGTAGACGGTCATGTCGGCGACCAGGTCCACCTCGATCTTCAATTCCGTCACGGGATCGGGAAAGACGTAGCGGGCAAGATAGTTGCCGTAGGGGTCCTGCTGCAAATTGACGAAATGGTTGGCAGGCGAGACTTTCAGCGAGTGGCTGATGACCTTGGTCTTCGAATGCGCGGCCGGTTTCAGCCGGATGATCTGCGGCGTGAGGCTTACCGGGCGGTCGTAGGTATAGTGCGTGAGGTGGTAGATACTGGCCTTGATCGACATGCAGATTTTCCCCTCGATGGCCGGTCCGTTGCCGGCCATTCACGGGGAATTTTGTGCAATGCGAAGAAAGAAAGCAAGCCGAAAGCAGGGGCGTGAATCCCGGGCGTCGCCCGCTCAGACCGGCGGAGGATTGATGCGGGCGAAGCCTTCCTGCCGGTAGTAGGGGAAATGGGGGTATGGCGCCGTCATTGCACTCACCTTATCGAGGCGCGCCAGCTGGCCGGCAGAGAGCGACCAGCCGACAGCGCCGAGGTTTTGCCGGAGCTGCTCTTCGTTGCGGGCGCCGACGATGACGCTCGAAACGGTCGGCCGCTGCAGAAGCCAGTTGATGGCGATCTGCGGCACGGTCCTGCCGGTTTCGTCTGCCAGAGCATCGAGGACTTCGACGATGTCGTAGAGCTTTTCATCGTCGACCGGCGGTCCGAAGGAGGCCGTGTCGTGCAGCCGGCTTCCGGCCGGCCACGGCTGGCCGCGGCGGATCTTGCCGGTCAGCCGACCCCAGCCCAGCGGACTCCAGACAAGCGCCCCGACACCCTGGTCGAGACCGAGCGGCATCAGTTCCCATTCGTAGTCACGCCCGACAAGTGAATAGTAGACCTGGTTAGCGACGTAGCGGGGATATCCATGCCTCTCGGCGAGCGCGAGCGATTTCATCAGTTGCCAGCCGGAGAAGTTGGAGACGCCGACATAGCGGAGCTTGCCAGCACGAACCAAGACGTCGAGGGTCGAGAGCACCTCTTCGATCGGCGTTCCGGCGTCGAAGGCATGCAACTGCATGAGGTCGATATAGTCGGTTCCGAGACGCTTCAGCGCCGCTTCGACACCGTGGATGAGACGCGAGCGGGATGAGCCGGCGTCGTTCGGGCCATCGCCTGTCGGCAGCGACATCTTGGTGGAAAGGATCGTCTTTTCTCGGCGGCCCTTGATCGCCGCGCCGAGCACTTCCTCCGAGGCGCCATCCGAATAAACATCCGCCGTGTCGAAGAGGTTGACGCCGGCCTCGAGGCAGATATCGACAAGCCGGCGCGCTTCCGCGTCGTCCGTCGCGCCCCAGGCGCCGAATAGCGGACCCTTGCCGCCGAACGTGCCTGCGCCAAAGCTCAGTGCCGGAACCTTCAGGCCGGATGAGCCAAGCCGTCGATACTCCATTTCGCAAACTCCCTTGTCGTTTCAATGCGTCTGGAGACAGGACCGTGGAGCTCTTTGCCTTTTGGAGATAGACTGCTGTTCGGAACATCATTTGTGAGTTGAAGTCATATGTCTCGGCTTTCCGTCAATCGTTCAGGGGAAATGGAAGTGTTCGCCAGGGCGGTCGAACTCGGCGGCTTCTCGTCGGCCGCGCGCCATTTCCGCATGACGCCATCGGCAGTCAGCAAGCTTGTCCTCCGGCTCGAGGAGCGGCTTGGCGTCCGCCTCGTCAACCGGTCCACGCGGCGGCTGCAACTGACGCCGGAGGGCTGTGCCTTCTACCAGCGCACTGCCCGCATCCTGGCCGACATCGAGGAGGCCGAACGCTGTGCGGCCGGAGGCGAGATGCCGACGGGTCGGGTCCGGCTGAATGTCAGTGCTTCTTTCGCAACCCATATCCTGATGCCGCTCCTGCCGGAATTCCGGGGGCGCTTTCCCGCCGTCTCGCTCGACATCGTCCAGACCGACGCGGTGGTCGACCTGATCGAGGCGCGTGCCGATATCGCCATCCGATCAGGGCCACTGAAGAGTTCGGCGCTGATTGCCCGCAAGCTCGGCGCCACGCGAATGGTGATCGTGGCCGCGCCCTCCTACCTCGATCAGTACGGGACGCCCTCGACCATCGAAGAGCTCGAGGGCCATAACCGGCTCGGCTTCTGCTATGCGCGCGCCATCGACGGCTGGCCGATCCGGTCCGACGGAGAAACGATCATTCTGCCGGCTTCAGGCACGCTGCAGGTGAGCGACGGCGAGGGGCTCCGCCATCTCGCCCTTGCCGGCGCCGGACTGGCGCGGCTTGCGGAGTTCACCGTGCGCGCCGACATTGACGCCGGGCGGCTCGTTCCCATTCTTGAAGACTTGAATCCCGGCGATCTGGAAGAGATCCACGCCGTCTTCCTCGGCCAAGGCGGCGCGCTTCCCGCGCGTATTCGGGCTGTCCTCGACTTCCTTGGTCGGAATGCCCGCGTGGCGCCGGAACCGGTCGCGCGGGCGAGCGATCACCACAGCGACGCGCGTCTATCAGACGCGCAAAGTACGCTGTAGCACTTTGAATTGCTGCATGTTTTATCCTGCAATCTAAGGAAACACCGGCGTCGAGACGGCTTCGGCGTGAGACATGCGCACGGCTTGGATTCGAGACGGGCGCCCCCGCATGGAGAGGCGCCCTTGACTTAAAGTGTCACAGGTCGACAGGCCGTCAACGTTTTGGTGCAACGAGGGCAAAAAGGGCGCCCTGCGGATCGATGCATTGGACGATCCAGGCTCCGCCCGGCACTTCCATGGGCTCCAGCACGATCTTCGCGCCGCCGGCTTTTGCCCGCTCGATTGCGGTATCCAGCGCTTCGACGTTGAAATAGTAAAGCCAGTAGGGGGCGGGAACCTCCTTCGGCTTGGTCATCATGCCGCCGATCTGGGTGCCGTTCCAGGCGAAGATCTGGTAGGTGCCCATGTCGCCCATGTCCATCGCCTGGTCCTTGGTCCAGCCGAAAAGGCTGGAATAGAACGGGAAGGCGGTATCGAGGTCGCCGGCCATCAGTTCGTGCCAGCCGACGTTTCCGGGTGCCATCTGCTCCAGGGCTGCAGGCGCCTCACTCGTCCCCTTGAAAAGCGCGAACACGGCGCCATGCGGATCGGTGACAATGGCAAAGCGGCCGACACCCGGGATGTCGTCCGGAGCGCGGTGAACATTGCCGCCGTCTGCTGCGAGCTTGGCGGCGGCCGCGTCGACGTCATCGACGGCGACATAGCCGAGCCATGCCGGCGGGATCTTCATCTCCAGCGCGCCCTCGGGCATTGTCATCAATCCCGCCACCTGCCGATCACCGACGGAGAACAGCGTATACTCGATGCCCGGCATACCGGCATCGCTGCCGCTCCAGCCAACCACGTTCTCGTAGAATGTTTGGGCGGCCTTCGTGTCGGTCGTCATCAGTTCATACCAGACGAATTTCCCATGCTGACCCGTCATTTTCCGTCCTCCGGTTTTTTGCTGTGGGAATGTGCTGCCATTCGCGGCAACGGAACAGTGGTTTGCCTGCCGTCATTAAAGCGCATCACGTTCAGACGAATTCATGCAACGCGCTCTACATCTTTGTTCTTATGCATGTCGTTGTCGCAAAACCGCTGCACACTTTTGGGCGACATGCATTAGCGCCGGCGATATTCAGCGGCCATGATCTCCTTCCAGTTTCCGTCTTCGGTCTGGACACGGGCCGTCAGCGTGCGATGGTTGCCGTCGATAAGGGTGATTACGTCCTGATAGCTTGCGGATCTGCCGGGTCGGTCGAAGTCCGGCCCTTCACAGTTGAGCGTAAGCGTCTTGCGGTCGTCTTCGAGCACGCCGTCATAGACCCACATGTGCGTCATCATCGAGCCGACCCAGGTGCCGACATAGCGGTTCGTCTGCGGATTGAACCCAAGGGTCATCAGCGACTGGGCGGGGCTACCGTCCGGCATCGTGCCTTTTCCCTCGCAGACGACCCACAGTCCCTGCATCGAGCGAACGTTTTCCGTCCATGGAGCCTGCGTCTGGTCGCCTTCGGTCGGAGGTAGCGACGTCACCTCCCACTCACCGAGCAATTGTTCCAGCCACCGGTGTTCCTCCTGAGGTTCCGCCTTCATCAATCCCTCCAATGGCGAGACGCGGCGTCCCGGACTGGAACGCCGCGAGATATAGCAACGCTCGGAAACGCCGATGGTTCCCCGGTCGTTATCAAGCTCAGGCCCGTTGCCTGGGCGCCTCCTCGTATTCGTCGTGGCGGCGGACGAAGTCCATGATCGTGCCTTCGTTCCGCCCCTTGGGCGCCCGATCGAGCAGCATGAAGGTGCCGACAAGCTCCTCCAGGCCGCGGGCATAGGTGGAATAGGTATGATAGACGGTGCCGTCCTCATCCTTGTAGAAGGCGCTGAGCCCGGGAAGCTCTTCGTAGGCCTCGCCGCTGTCAATTTCCGTGAAGTTGTAGACGACCTTGTCGCCCGCGAGTTCGGCGGGCGTGAAGGACACATGGAAGTCGCTGTTGAAGTCGTTGCCGTGAGCCGAGACCCAAGGGAAGTGCCAGCCCATTCGCTTGCGATAGGCTTCGATCTTGGCGAGCGGGGCGTTCGAAGCGGCGATCAGCGTGACATCGTGATGATTGAGATGCGGCAGCATGCCGGCGAAGTGATCGGCCAGGAACGAGCAGCTTGGACATCCGGCTTCCCAGTCTGCTCCAAGCATGAAGTGATAGACGACGAGCTGGCTGCGCCCGCCGAAAAGCTCCGACAATGTCTTCGGACCGGCAAGCGTTTCGAAGACATAGGATTTGTCCATCCTTACCCAGGGCAGAGCCTGACGCTCGGCATTGATGCGGTCCCGCAAGCGGGTGTGTTCCTTTTCCAGGGCGAGAAGCGATTTGCGCGCCTTCAGCCATTCCTCGGATGACACGATGGCATGGTTGGGTCTCATGCTCTTTCCTCCTCACGAAATGTAGCACTTGACTAATTACGTTGATATCAACATTACTCAACCATGTCAAAGTCGCTTCTGGTACCCTTCGCCACCACAGTCCTCGTCAGGGACAACTGCCTGTGCCTGCATATCCAGCGCGCTGCCCGGGCACTCGCACGGCGGTTCGACGAGGCGCTGCGGCCTCTCGATATCACAAACGGGCAGTTCTCGCTGCTGATGTCGCTCAACCGGCCGGAACCGCCGAGTATCAGCATGGTCGCCTCGCTGCTTGCCATGGACCGTACGACGCTGACCGCGGCGCTGAAGCCGCTTGAGCGCCGCGGGCTTATCGACGTCCTTGTCGATCCGGAGGACCGTCGGTTGCGGCGCCTGAGGCTGACGGCGGAGGGCGAGCGGCTGCTCGCCCGGGCGGTGCCGATCTGGAAGGAAACGCATGCCGAGGTCGATGCACAGCTCGGCGCGAATGTTCCAGACCGCCTGCGCGCTGATCTTGTGGCGCTCACGTGATGCCGGGAGGGGGCGACCGCGCCCCGGTGCAAGTCAGCTCCTTCAAGCTGGGCCATGGATAATGAGGATGGCTTTCCGTTGAAGATCGTGCTGATCTCGCCGGCAACGCCGCGTCGCTGCAAAGCCGTGGCTTTTCAGGCGGGAGGAACGACGATGAAGATGACCTACAAGGGTAGCTGCCATTGCGGACGGATCCGCTACGAGGTTGATGCCGATCTCGAGGCTGGGACCAGCCGTTGCAATTGTTCGTACTGCTCGAAAACGCGCTATTGGGGCGCGATCGTGAAGCCGGAGGATTTCCGCCTACTCTGTGACGAAGCCGGTATCGGCGATTATCAGTTCGCCACGATGAGCGGCCATCACCGGTTCTGCGAGAGCTGCGGTATGGCGCCCTACGGCCACGGATATGTCGAAGAGATCGGCGGCGCGTTCGTCTCCATCAATGTCGCCTGCCTCGACGATGTCGATCCGGCCGTGCTCGCGACCTTGCCGATCCAGTACATGGACGGCCTGCACAACAACTGGTGGAACGCGCCCGCCGAGACGCGGCACATGTGATCTGCGCGGCACCTGCAAGCACGCATAACGAAAAAGCTCCCGCCGCGACGGGAGCCTTTTTGCGGTCGGGGTGCGGCGATTACCGGTCGCCGAGATCGCGAACGGCGCCACGGTCGGCAGAGGTCGCAAAAGCGGCGTAGGCCTTGAGCGCGGTCGTCACCCGACGCTTGCGCTGCTCGGCCGGCTTCCAGCCCTTGGCGTCCTGCTCGGCGCGGCGGGTGGCGAGCGCGGCTTCGTCGACCCGCAGGCTGATCGTCCGGTTCGGAATGTCGATGTCGATCATGTCGCCTTCGCGCACCAAGCCGATCGTGCCGCCGTTCGCCGCCTCGGGTGATACGTGGCCGATGGAGAGGCCGGACGTACCGCCGGAGAAGCGGCCGTCGGTGATGAGCGCGCAGGCCTTGCCGAGGCCCTTCGACTTCAGATAGCTCGTCGGGTAGAGCATTTCCTGCATGCCCGGCCCGCCCTTCGGACCTTCGTAGCGGATGACCACGACGTCGCCCGCGTTGATCTCGTTGGCGAGGATCGCCTTGACGGAGGCGTCCTGACTTTCGAAGACCCGGGCCCGGCCGGAAAACTTCAGGATGCTTTCGTCGACGCCCGCCGTTTTGACGATGCAGCCGTCGAGCGCGATGTTGCCCTTGAGGACGGCAAGGCCGCCGTCCTTCGAGAAGGGATGCTCGACCGAGCGGATGACGCCCTTCTCGCGGTCGGTATCAAGATCTTCCCAGCGCGCCTCCTGGCTGAAAGCGACCTGGGTCGGGATGCCGCCCGGCGCGGCACGGTAGAAATCGCGGACGGTTTCGCTCGACGTGCGGGTGATGTCCCAACGGTCGATCGCGTCGCCGAGCGTCTCGCTGTGTACGGTCACGCAGTCGCGGTTGATGAGGCCGCCTTTGTCGAGTTCGCCGAGGATCGACATGATGCCGCCGGCGCGGTGCACGTCTTCCATATGCACGTCGGCCTTTGCGGGTGCGACCTTCGACAGACAGGGAACCTTGCGTGACAACCGGTCGATATCGTCCATGGTGAAGTCTACCTCGCCCTCATAGGCCGCGGCGAGGATGTGCAGCACGGTGTTGGTCGAGCCGCCCATGGCGATATCGAGCGCCATGGCATTCTCGAAGGCTTGCTTGGAAGCGATTGTGCGTGGCAGGACGCGTTCGTCTTCCTGTTCGTAGTAGCGGCGCGCGAGATCGACCACCAGGTGGCCGGCCTCGACGAAGAGACGCTTGCGGTCGGCGTGGGTAGCGAGCGTCGAACCGTTGCCGGGGAGCGACAGGCCGAGCGCCTCGGTCAGACAGTTCATCGAGTTCGCCGTGAACATGCCCGAGCAGGAGCCGCAGGTCGGGCAGGCGGAACGCTCGATGACCTTGACGTCCTCGTCGGAAACATTGTCGTCGGCGGCAGCGACCATCGCGTCGACGAGGTCGAGTGCGTGTTTCTTGCCGTGCAGCACGACCTTGCCGGCTTCCATCGGACCGCCGGAGACGAAGACGGCCGGGATGTTGAGGCGAAGTGCCGCCATCAGCATGCCGGGCGTGATCTTGTCGCAGTTGGAAATGCAGACCATGGCATCGGCGCAGTGCGCGTTGACCATGTATTCGACGCTGTCGGCGATGATTTCGCGTGAGGGCAGCGAATAGAGCATGCCGTCATGGCCCATGGCGATGCCGTCGTCGACGGCGATCGTGTTGAATTCCTTGGCGACACCGCCGGCCGCCTCGATCTCGCGGGCGACGAGCTGGCCCATATCCTTAAGATGCACGTGGCCCGGCACAAACTGCGTGAACGAGTTCACCACCGCGATAATCGGTTTGCCGAAGTCGCTGTCCTTCATGCCCGTTGCGCGCCAGAGGCCGCGGGCGCCGGCCATGTTACGGCCGTGGGTGGTGGTGCGGGAGCGATAGGCAGGCATGAACGTATTCCTTCACGGACGAATGTCATTGCGCGGATGTGGCGATCCGGGAGTGCCGGTGCACGGGTACTAGCGCAAAATTGCGTGCGCGTCATCTTTTGCGTCAGATTATTTCCGTCGACCTATGCACCTTGCGGTGTGCGTCGCCGCATCACGTGCACACGTCCGAGGCGCGCCTGCCGCGGCCATCCGGCGTTTGCTTGCCAAGCCACGGCAACAAGTCCATTGTCGTTGGGCATTCAAACCCGACAGGCTCGGGCGTTCCCGGGCATGGCGGACTTTCTCGAGGTTCGTCCGAGATGAACTGTCACGAATGCGGCTACGAAATACAAAGCGGTTTTGCGTTTTGCCCGAAGTGCGGAGCGAAACAGCAGAACCTGTGCCCGGGTTGCGGCTATTCCTGTCCGCCGCACTTCGCATTTTGCCCGCAATGCGGCACCCAGATCAGTGCGTCGGCACCGTCGGAGCCTCGGTCCGCACCAGCGCCGCGGCCTGATGTTTCCGGCACGGCGCCGCAGGTCGTCTCTCCGCCGCGTTCGAGCGCGGACAGTGGTGCCGACCGCCGCACGGTCACGATCGTCTTTGCCGATCTCTGCAGCTTTACCACGTTGGGCGAGCAGGTCGATCCGGAGATCTTGCAGGCGCTGCAGAACGAACTCTTCGAAGAGTTGACGCAGGCCGTCGAAGCTTTTGGCGGGTTCGTCGACAAGTTCATCGGCGACGCGTTGCTCGCCCTCTTCGGTGCACCGGTGGCGCATGAGGACGATCCGGAGCGAGCGCTTCGTGCGGCGCTGGAAATGGTGCGTCGGGCAGCGCTGGTGGGCGAACGCTGGCACGAACGCATCGGTCTGCCGCTGAACCTCCATATCGGTGTCAACACCGGCCCCGTCGTCACTGGCGCCTTCGGTGCGGGCGGCAGCAAATCCTATTCGGTCACCGGAGATACGGTGAACACCGCACAGCGGCTGCAGTCGATGGCCGGGCCGGATGAAATACTCGTGGGGCCGGTGACACACCGCCTTACGCGGCACGCCTTTGCCTATGAGACACTCGGGGCGGTGACCCTGCGCGGCAAGGCCGGCAGCGTGCAGGTTCACCGCATGACCGGGGCGCTCGACATGCCGCGCGCGGCACGGGGTCTCGACGCGCTCGGCCTGAGCGCGCCGTTGATCGGACGCGACAGGGAAATCGGGCGCCTGCGTGACTGTCTTGCGTTGGCCTGCGGCGGCACGGCGCAATTGGTGCGCTTGACCGGTGAAGCCGGGATCGGCAAGACACGTCTCGTCAACGACTTCCTCGCCGGCCTTGGCGAGGAATCAGAGTTTGTGCACGTCGCCGTGCGGCGGGCAGGGTGTTCGCCACTCGGGGAACCCTCCTATGGAACCCTCGCCCGGGTCCTGCGCAGTGCCTACGGCATATCCTCGACAGATACGGCGGAGCAGACTCAGGAAGGCCTGTCCCTTGGCCTCGCTGAAATCGGCTTTCCGTCGGCCGAGATCGAGCGGCTCATGCCGCTCTTCTTTCATATTCTCGGTATCGGCGATCGCGACGGGATGCTGCAGCACATCGCGCCCGAACAGGTTCGGCGACAGCTGTTCTCCGCCATCCGGACCATCCTGGAGCGGCGACTCGACCAGGCGCCGCTTCTCCTCGTCATCGAGGACCTGCACTGGGCGGATTCGGCTTCGCTCGAGGCGCTCCGCTTCGTGCTGGACAGGCTCGATCGCCGGCCGCTGATGCTCTTGACGACGCAGCGCCCGGATGCCGGTCCTGACATGCTGGCTCCCGGACGCACCAGCATTACCGCCTTGCGTCTCGGTCCATTATCCGCGGCCGATGGCCGACGCCTTCTGTCGGCCTTCTTCGGGGAAGGTCGTCTGCCCAACAAGTTATGTGAGCGGATCCTGCGTCGGGCCGGCGGCAATCCGCTGTTCATCGAGGAGATCGTTCGCAGTCTGATCGATCTGGAAACGCTGAGGCGCGACGGCTCCGATTGGCGCGTGGCCGGCGGAGAGGCGACGGTCGACATCCCCGTCGGTATCGAAGCGATGCTGCTGGCGAGAATCGACCGGTTGCCGCAGGAGGTGCGCCGCCTGGTTCACTGTGCCGCCGTCATAGGCCCGAGCTTTGAAGCGAACCTGCTGAGACGCATTGCCGTCGCGCCGGCCGATGTGGACCGGGGCCTGGAACTGCTTTGCGACACGGAAATCATAGAGGAGGCGGGGAGCGAGCGATCGTCGCAATCCTACCGTTTCATGCAGTCGCTGCTTCACGAGGCCGTCTACAACAACCTGCTCGTGAAGCGGCGCACGGAAATTCATGCGGCCATCGCCGAGGCGCTCGAACGTCGCTACGGCGAAAAGCCTGAGCGGTTCGAGGAACTGGCGCTGCTCGGCCACCATTTCAGCCAGTCGGCGAACCGCAGCAAGGGCGCACGTTACCTCATGGCGGCCGGCGATCGTGCACGCCAGCTTTGTGCCAACGAGGATGCCATCCGCTACTACCGGCAGGCCATGGCAGCGCTTGCGGCCTTGGGTGAAGAGAGGCCGGAATGGTTCGTCGCCCGCGAGCGCGTCGCGGATCTCCTGGAGCCGACCGGTGAGCGTGCCGCCGCGGAGGAGCATTATCGCGCGCTGCTCGGCTATGAGCGGATCTCGACAGATCCGGTTGCCTCCGCCCGGATCCTTCGCAAGCTCGGCCATCTCCGCTGGGAGGCCGGCGATCGCGAGCAGGCGCAAGCGAATTTCAGCGATGCAGCCGTCCTCCTCGCAAGTGCGGATGCGCCTGTAGAGAGCGCTTCCCTTTTGCAGGAGCGCGGACATCTCGCCTTCCGGATGGGCGACTATCTTGCCGCTTCGAAATGGGCGGACGATGCGTTGAGCCGGGTCGGGGACCTGGCACGCGAAGCCGGCGACGAGACGCGGCGCGAGGCCGCCCTGGTAACTGCCGAGGCCTTGAACACCAAGGGTGTGGCGCTGGCACGCCGTGGCCGCAGGCGCGAGGCGATCGCTGCCGTCGAGGAGAGCGTTGGCGTTGCCGAGGCCGCCACCCTGATGCAGGCGGCCTGCCGCGGATACACGAATCTCGGCGTGCTCTACACGATCGTCGATCCGAAGCTGGCGATCGACGTCTGCCGACGCGGCCTGGATATGGCGCGGCGGATCGGTGATCTCGGTTTTCAGGCGCGGCTGCTCGCCAACCTGGCCGTAGCCTGCTGTACCTTCACCGACCGCTGCGCGGCCGAGGGCGTGCCCGCCGCTGAGAAGGCGATCGAAATCGACCGCGCTCTCGACCAGCGCGACCACCTTCCGGTATCCCTGCTTGTGCTCGGGCAGATTTACCAGTGCCACGACCGTCCGCACGAGGCGAGCCGGCTTTATGGAGAGGCGCTCGACCTCGCCCGCGAAACGAGCGAAGCGCAGGTGCTTTTTCCGTGCTATGATGGTCTTGGAGCGCTCTGCCTTGATGCGGGAGATCTGGAGGCGGCCGAGCGCTATTTTACACTGGCTCGAGACATCTGCGCGCGTCACGATCTTGATCCTGAAGCATTGATGATACTGCCGTTTCTCGACTAGACCGTTTTATGGTTGGTGGAATGATCTAACTCTTTGAAATGATGCGATTATAACGTGTCGTGCTTCGATTGGTGGCGCCAAACTGTCAGCGGGAGGAGAGCATCATGGTCGAATATCAAAGCACAGGGCCATTGCAGCCGGGCGATCGCGCGCCGAATGTCGTGCTCGACGCGATCACACGGGAAGGCAAGATCGCCATTGATGATTTTCGCGGCCACAAGCCGGTCCTGGTGGGCCTGTTTCGAGGCCTGCATTGTCCGTTTTGCCGCCGGCATATCGCCGCCATGGCGCAGCTCAAGGGCGCATTGAACGAAAAAGGCGTCGAAAGCCTGACGGTCGTGAATACGCCGATCGAGCGGGCGCGGCTCTACTTCCGCTACCATCCCCTGCCGAACCTTCTCGCCGCGGCCGATCCGGAACGAATTTCGCACCGTGCCTTCGGTCTGCCCAACCTGGAATTCACCGAGAACGAAGACGATTGGCCGCGCAAGGTCGGTATGCAGACCGCGATGTCGATGCGCATCGACATGCCGGAGGAGTTGCCGGAGCCAATGGACCCGTTCGCCGCATCCGAATATCTCGACAAGAAGGACGACTACGAGATGACGGACGAAGACAACCGGATGGTCGCCACGGGCATGGGCCAGATGGTCGGACAGTTCCTGCTCGACCGCGACGGGGTGGTGCGCTGGTGCTTCACGGAGATGACGCCCGACGGCCGCAACATGTTCCGGGCGCCGGCGCCCGACGAGGTGATGTCGGCGGCATCGCAGGTGGCGCACTGACGGTTCCACCGCCGGCTTTGGCTCCGGGCAAAGAATCCACCGTTTCGCTGAAACGGTGGATTCCGGACGGAATGCTCCTTCCGGGATTTGCCTAATTCTTCAAGCTGCCGCAGGTTTCCTTGCGCGTCTCATAAGATCATTTCATTGTTTCATTGAAACGCTGAAATGATCTAACTCGTTGAAACTACGCAATTCCGGACGGAAAACCGTTACACAGTTTTCCTGGAATTGCTCTAGACGTGCGGCGCTGTAGATGCAGCATTCGTCAGCCACATATAGGCAGCAGCGGTCCACGAGAAACCGAGGCCGCCGCAGCCTTCTCCGGTTACCGGGTCGAAATATTCGGCGAAACCTTCCGTCTCGATTGCCGTAATCGTCGACTTCCTGAGCTCTTCCGCCGCGTCCGGATGGCCGTTGCGCTTCAGCCCGTCGATCAGCAGCCAGTTGATGATGGCCCAGGCCGGGCCACGCCAGTAGCGCTTCGGTTCCCAGCCTGCGATGCCCGGCTTTGTGGTCGGGAAAGCGACCTTGAGGCCCTTGGACCATGCCTTCATCTCGGTCACCAGCGCGTCGGCAATCCCGGCGTCCAGATCGAGCGAAAGAAGAGGGATGAATCCCGCCTGTGTCGCGGCTTCCACATCGGCGCCCGAGATCAGGTCGCGGGAAACGAAGCGCGACAGCTTCGGCCGCCACTGGGCCAGGATGGCCTTGCGGGTGCGGTCGTTGAAGGCGGCGATCTCGGCCGCGTCTTCCGTCCTGCCGAACAAGCCGGCAAGATGTTCGAGGTCTTCGCCGGCTTTCAGCAGAATCGCAGTCGTCTGGATTTCGGCGATCTTGAACGGCGCCTTCTCCCATTGCTTTGCCGGATCCCAGCCGCAGGCGGCATAGGCATCGACAAGATGGATGAAACGCTTGTAGTCCTCATCGCGCGGCCGCATTTCAGCATTTACATGGCCGGTATCCTTGCGAACCACGGGCGTGTCTGTGGTGGTTGGTACGCGGGCGAGCGCAATGTCCCAGGCCGGCGAGTTGTCGCTTCCGCTTTCCCAGGGATGAAGCAGCGCGACAAGGCCGGTGCCTTCCGGATCGCGGGCCGCGTACCACCAACGGTGCCATTTCAGCGCCGCCTCGTAGAGCGGCAGAGTGCGTGCCTCCGCTTGTTTGCCTGCGGCCTCATGGAGCTTGCGCAGTGCAATCGCGAACACCGGCGGCTGGGTGATGCCGGAGGTCGGGACCGTATGTTTCGTACGCCAGACGTTCGGGCCCGGGAAGTAGGTGTCGCTCGGCTGGTGGAAGACGATGTGCGGAATCATGCCGTCCGCCCATTGGCCCTCCACCAGGCGTTCCAGCTCGCGGTAGGCTCGGTCGGTGTCGTAGAGCGCGAAGCCCATGGCGACGAAAGCGGAATCCCAGTTCCACTGGAAGGGATAGAGCCGGTCGGTCGGCACGGTATAACCCCCGCGATCGTTCGCGACGAGAATTTGCTTGGCCTGGTCGATATGCACGTTCATGCCGGGTACTCCAAAAATTATCAGGCCGTTACGGCCGGAATGGACTTGCCGCTTTCGGGCGAAAGCCAGGTGATACGGTTCGGGTCGAGCTTGAGGCCGATGACGTCACCGCTCCTGACGGTCTCGGAAGATGGCAGGATGACGCGCACCGGCTGGTCGTGGATCGAGCCGGTCAGCAGCAAATGCGATCCCATCGGTTCGGCGACGCGAACCTTCATCTCCAGACCGAGCGGCAGAGGCGCCAGTTGGACGGCCTCGCCGCGCAGGCCGAGGATCACTTCATTGCCGCTGTCCTTGGGTGCCGTAAGCGGCTCGCTGCCGGCGGCCACCTGACCGTTGGTAACCGGCACCTTGATGAAATTCATCGGCGGGTTGCCTATAAAGCCGCCGACGAAGCGCGTCGCCGGATAGTTGTAGACGTTGACCGGCGTGCCGACCTGTTCGACCACACCGTTATGCATGACGGCGATGCGGTCGGAGAGCCCCATCGCCTCCGTCTGGTCATGGGTGACGTAGATCGTCGTGGTGCCCGCCGATTGCAGCACCGTCTTGAGCTCGGTGCGCATTTCGAGCCGCAGCAGCGCGTCGAGGTTGGAAAGTGGCTCGTCCATCAGCAGAACCTTTGGCTCGACCGCCAGCGCGCGAGCGACTGCGACGCGCTGGCGCTGGCCACCCGAGAGCTTGTTCGGATAGCGGTCGAGATATTGCTCGATGTGGAGCAGGCCCGCCGCCTTCTCGACCTGCGCCTTCACCCGCGCATCATCGGCCTTCTGCATCCGCAGCCCGAAGGCGACGTTCTCGTAGACCGTCATATGCGGGAAGACGGCGTAGTTCTGGAAAACCATCGCGAGGCCGCGCTCCTTGGGCGGCAGACCGATCACGGACTTGCCGCCGATCAGGACGTCGCCGGACGTGGCGGTTTCCAGTCCTGCAATGATGCGCAGAAGCGTGGTCTTGCCGCAGCCGGAAGGACCGAGCAGCGAGACGAATTCGCCGTCGTTGATCGTCAGCGAGACCTCCTTCAGGGCCTCGAAGGTCCCGAAACTCTTGCGGATGCGGTCAATGACAATGTTGGCCATGGATATGGTCCCGTTACTTGGAGGAAATGCCCCAGATCGCGAAGAGGTAGCGCCTCACCGCGAAAATGAAGATAACCGAGGGAAGGATGAGCATCAGGCCGCCGGCGAAGCGATAGTGCATCGGGCTTTCTGACAGGACCGTCAGCAGGTAGGCGGTCAGCGTGCGGTTGCGGACGGTCAGCACCGAGGCTGCGAACACCTCGTTCCAGGAAATGACGAAGGCGAAGACCGCCGTTGCAACGATGCCGGGCAGCGCCAGCGGCGCAACGATCTTGAAGAAAGCCTGGACGCGGGTGCAGCCGAACACCCAGGCGGCCTCTTCCAGCTCCCTCGGGACGCCGAGGAAAATACCCTGCGTGACGAGTGCGGCAAACGGCAGGGCAAGCACCGTGTGGATCAGACCGACGCCGATGATCGTATCGTAGAGGCCGAGCTTGATGAAGGAAACGGTGAGGGGCAGCGCCAGGATCGCCAGCGGGAAAGCGCGTGTGAGCAGCACCAGTAGCCGGTAGCTGTCCTTGCCATGGAAATTGTAGCGCGCAAGCGCATAACCGGCCGGTGCTCCGAGCAGGATGGAAAGCGCCACGGTGATCCCGGCCGCGCCCAGCGAATTCAGGAAGGACTGCAGCACGCCCTCCGTTTTCAAGAACAGGATGAAGGGGTCGAGCGAGATGCCGGTCGGAAGACCGGTCTTCGGCCATTGATAAACCCCCTGACGACCGCCGAGCGCGCCGAGGGCCACGAGGTAAATCGGCACCAGGACCCAGGCACAGAGCGCTGCGATACCGCTCCACAGGAGCCAGCGGCGGGAAGATACGAAGCCTGCGGGGTTCGCTGTACTCGTGGTTTGCGCACTCATGGCAGCCGCTCCGGATCGACCTTGATGGCTTTCAGATAGATCAGCGTGGCGGCGAGCGAGATGATCATGATCAGCACGGCATAGGCCGCCGCGACGCCATAATTCTGGTTCTGGTTCTGCCAATTGTAGGCCTCGCCGACGAGGACCGGGAAATTGCGCCCGCCGAGCGCATAGACGACCGCGAAGACCTCGAAGGCGAGCACCGTGCGCAGGATGAGGGCCGATTGCAGCGCCGGGCGGATGAGCGGCAGCGTAATGCGCCAGAAGCGCGTCCACGGTCCAGCGCCGAAGATCTCGGCCGCTTCCCTGAACTCCTTCGGCACTTGGTTGAGGCCCGCGACGATGATGACCATGACAATCGCCGTGCCGCGCCAGATCTCGGCGACCGCGATGGCAAAGAAGAGGGCCACGGGCGTCTGGTATGAGAGCCAGCTCGCCTGGCGTCCGATGACACCGAGCCCGAGGAGCAGCGAGTTGAAATAGCCGCTGTTCTGCAGGATCGACAGCCAGACGAGACCGGCGGCGAGATCCGAGATGCCGAGCGGGATCGTCCAGACCCAGAGAATGGTCTCGCGGCCGCGGCCGACCTTGGCGACCATGGTGCCCATGGCGAGCGCGATCGCGAGCTGAACCGGCACGACCGCGATGGTCAGCAGGAAGGTATTCTTGATCGAACGGGTGAAATTGATGTCGGCCATCATGCGCTGGGCATTCGCCGGCGACGGCACGCCATTGTCCGAGAACGCCAGCCAGATCGTCTGCACCAGCGGTACGATAAAGAGCAGCGCCAGGAAGGCGACGGACGGCAGAATCAGGAGATAGGGGATCCAGGATCGGTTGTTGGTCATCGGCTCCCGCCTCGGAAGTCTTCAATGAGGATGCCCGGGCAGTCCGCCCGGGCATCCTCGGGAGGATTTATTCGACCGGGCAGGGCCCGTCGCTCTTGGCGTCCGGCGCCCAGCAGGGTGCCTTGGTGTCGGTCATCAGTTTGGCCAATGTCTGGCCCTGCGCCTTGAGCACGTCGGCGACCGGCTCGTTCTGCAGCACGATGCGCTGGAAGCTGTCCATGTAGACCTTGTTGAATTCGCCACCCTTGTCGCCGAGGCCGACCGGCAGAAGCGAGATCAGCGCATCCTTGGAGGCCTGCGTGGCCGTCACGGCACCGGCGAGCAGCGCGACACCCGGATCCAGGTCTTCAGGCAGCTTTACGTTGAGCGTCGGGAAGAAGCCGACCCGCGATGCGGTGAGGAGCTGGACGTCCGGCGCCGCAAGATGCTCGATGATCTTCGTGGCGCCATCCTTGTCCGGCGCGCCCTTCGGGATCGCGAGGCCGGCGACGACCGGCATATAACCGCGGCCCTTCGGACCGGCCGGTGCCGGGAACACGACGTAATCGTCCGGGGCCGCGGAGATGGCATTCTTCAGGCGCGCGACGTGATCCCAGGCGACCATGACCTCGCCGGCGGCCAGCGGCTCCTGCATGAAGTCGTAGTTGGTCGAGTTCGGATTCACATAGGCCCAGAGCGCCTTGAGCTTCTCCCAGCCAGCCGCCGCGTCGGCGCTCTGGAAGGTGCGCACCACCCCGCCTGTGAAGGACGGGTAGAAATAGCCCTGGAAGTAACGCGCCATCAGGCCTTTCGGACCGGCCGGGAAGCCGATCTGCGGCTGGCCTGTCGCTTCCTGCATCTTCTTGGCCCACTCGATGAGCTGGTCATAGGTGAGGGCATTCACGTCGGCACCGGCAGGCAGGTATTGCAGCGCTTCCTTCTTGGCAGCCATCACATAGGTCGCCTGCATCCACGGGATGTATTGCTGGGTCGATTTGCCGAGCTTGCCGAGATCGAGCAGAGACTGCGGCATGCCGCCGGCCGCGAGCTTCTTGGCAAGCTCGTCGAGCGGCTCGAGGGAGTCCCTGTCGGCGAGCGGCGAAAGCTCACCATGCAGCGCACCGACGAGGCTGACCGTGCGGGTGCCAGCCTGGCGCTCCGCCTCCATGCGCACCGCGAACTGCGGCGGCTCTTCGACGACGTAGTCGACATCGCCGACATCCTGCAGCAGTTCCTCGCGAACGATGGTCGCCTCTTCGATCGGCCGAAGCTGCGTGGACACAAAAACCGTCTGGGCGAGCACCGGCGAGGCGAAAGCCAGCACGGTGGAGGCCACAATTCCGAGTGACATCAGGCGTTTCATCTTCTCCTCCTTCATTATTCTTGTTCGCGGTCGAATGCGATTATGCCGCCACGTGCGGGCGGCGGTGGCTGTCGCGGTCGACGAATTCGATCGCGTGAAGCTCCTGGAGTTGCGCCGCCGGTTCGCCGGCGATGGCGCGAAGCAGCAGCGAGGCAAAGCTCGCGCCGAGGTTCTCGCCGGTCATGCGCATGGTCGACAGCGATGGGCTCGTATAGGCGCCGATCGGCAGGTCGTCGTGGCCAACGACACTGATGTGATCGCCACCGTCGATCTCGCGCAAAGCCCTGAGCGCTCCGATCGCCATTTCGTCGGTGGCGCAGACGAGTGCACTCGGCCTCGAAGGACGGCGGAGCAGATCGAGGGCTGCGAGATAGCCGCCCTGTTCGGTTGGCGCGCCCTCGGCGCAGAGGTCGGGGTCGAGGCCGGCGTCATCCATGGCCGCCTGCCAGCCCATGCGGCGCACATGTGCGAAGTAATATTCCTGCGGGCCGGCGATATGGCCGATGCGGCGGTGGCCGGTTGCCTGGAAGCGCCGGGTCGCGGCTAGGAATCCGGCAAAGCCGTCGCCATCGATATAGGCATGCGGCTCAAGGCTTTCGGTGCGGCCGTTGGTGACGAAGGGAATGCCGCGCGATTGCAGGAATTCGACCCGCTCATCGCGCCGCTTGGTGCGCACCAAGAGCATCGCGTCAACACGGCGTCCATCGACGAAGCGGCGGCAGATTTCCACTTCGCTTTCGCCGCGCGGTACGGGTGCGATGACGAGGTTCAGGCCTGCGCTCGCCAGATGTTCGGCGCAACCGGAAAGCATGTCGAGGAAGTGCGGCGGACCGATATGGCCAGGGTCGCTCGGCAGCGTGACCGCGACCAGTTCGGCGCGCTGCTTGCGGAGCCTGCGGGCGGACGCGTTAGGCCGATAGCCCGTCTTCTCCGCGGCCTCGCGCACCCGCTCGCGGGTGGCCGCGGAGACATCGGAATAGCCATCGAGCGCACGGGAAACCGTCGTGATCGACAGTCCAAGCGATTGCGCGAGCTGTTTCAGATTGGCCAATGCTCTCACTCCCTACCAGAGAGAATTCTCCAAAACGTTTTGGGAGTCAAGCCAAAACGTTTCGGATCCGAACCTCAAGGTTCGCAATTAGCTTGCGGCCTCATGAACGAGCAGGGGTCTGGATGGAAGCGGACTGATGTTTCGACGCCAAGGTTGGCGAAGGAGATGACCGGTCCGAAGGTGAGCAAAACAGTGGATCGGCTCGTCTGCGGCGTCTTCGCGGACCCGTGCGTTGATGGTCAAAAAGAAAGCCTGGCGCCGATGCATCAGCGACAGGCAATATCGGGACGCGATACCCGGCGATGCGCTTGGGAGGGATCACATCGCATAACTACCGTATAATGCACGGCTGCCTAAAAATAAAGCAAAATCGTGAATGCCCAATCCGTCGGCAGATATCGCGTCATCGAAATCCTCCTGGCTTTCACGGCCGGGGCCAGCCGACCTTCCGGCGTTGCACCATACGGCTGCCAACACATCCGTGGTCAACGGCACGTGGGGCGGGTCATGCTTCCGATGTGGGCGTTGATTGAGTCTTTGATAAAGTCAGAAATCAAACCGGCACTTGCCGAGGGGCAGGTTCACCGAACCTGAATGGCGCTACGCAAAAAGGCCTCTCGATTTCTCGAAAGGCCTCCAAAATCAGAACTTGGATGGTGGGCGTGACAAGGATCGAACTTGTGACCCCTACGATGTCAACGTAGTGCTCTCCCGCTGAGCTACACGCCCATCCGATGCGGCGCATAGACCACAAAACCCTCATCCGCGTCAATAGGCTTTTCGAAGGTTTTTCGACAGAATTTTCGGTGACGTTCGCGGGCGGCGTTTCTTGCAGCGAACATGCTCTCGCAATGCCTTTATTTGCGGGGCGTTTCCGATAAACTATTGAAATGAAAGAGGCTGCGGCCGATCCGTGTTGATCGGCCGCAGCCTCGAAGCAGGGCGCATCCCCGCACAAGAGTTTGGCGGCACTGGCATTTATAATCTCAGGAGGCCCGTGCTGGCGAGGTGCCGTCAGGCTGCCAGCATCTTGTTGACCTCGTTGACAAGGTCGCGCAGGTGGAAGGGCTTGGAAAGGACCTTGGCATCCTTCGGCGCCTTCGAATCGGGGTTCAGGGCAACCGCGGCAAAGCCGGTGATGAACATCACCTTGAGGTCCGGGTCGAGTTCTGTCGCGCGGCGCGCGAGTTCGATGCCGTCCATCTCCGGCATGACGATATCGGTCAGCAGAAGCGAAAAGGGTTCTTCGCGAAGCCGGTCGTAGGCGCTGGCGCCATTGTCATAGGACAGGACCTTATAGCCAGCCTTTTCCAGCGCCTTCACGAGGAAGCGGCGCATATCGTTATCGTCTTCGGCAAGGAGGATTTTCGCAGTCATGAATTCGGCCGTGGCTACTTCTTTTCAATGCTTGTGGAGTGCGGCAGCTTAGCAAACCGCAACATGGTAAATATCTGGTGAACAGGGCATAACAATGCCCGGGTACCAGCAAGAGGTCACTATGGACACAGAGGCGACCAACTGGCAACATGATCCGAACAGCAAGATCCGGACATGGTAAAAAGGGTTGCGATGGGGGAAGCGGTCGAGCGGGAGTTTTTCGAGGTCCTGGAACCCGCAACTCAGCGGATCCCGTTTGTGTTCAATTCCCCGCATAGCGGCCGGTCCTATCCGCAGGCCTTCTTAGACCAGTCGCGGCTCGATGCGCATTCGATCCGCCGTTCGGAAGATCACTTCGTCGACGAGTTGTTTCAGAACGCGACCTTTTTGGGTGCGCCGCTGCTTCGCGCCCATTTCCCGCGTGCCTTTCTCGATGTCAACCGTGAACCATACGAACTCGACCCGCGCATGTTCGAAGGGCCGTTGCCGCCGCATGCCAACATAAGCTCCATGCGGGTCGCCGGCGGGCTTGGGACCGTGCCGCGCCTCGTCGCTGAGAATATGGAGATCTATCGTGGCCGGTTTCCGGTCGAGGAAGCGCTGACACGCATCGAGGCGATCTACAAGCCCTATCATGCGACGCTCAGGAAGCTGATAGCCCGCACGCATGTGGAATTCGGGATGTCGGTGCTGATCGATTGCCATTCGATGCCGGGCAACGTCCATCTTCCGGGCAGCAGCCATCGGCCGGACTTCATTATCGGCGACCGTTACGGAACAAGTGCAGCGGCTGAGTTGTCGCGCACCGCCGTCAGTCTGCTCGAACAGCTTGGTTACGTGGTCGCGCGCAACAAGCCCTATGCCGGCGGCTTTATCACCGAGCATTACGGTCGGCCGACACGCGGATTGCACGCGCTCCAGATCGAAATCAACCGCAGCCTCTATGTCGACGAGATGACCCTCGTCAAAAAGCCGGGATTTGCCGCGCTGACGGCCGACCTCACGACGTTCATCGCCGCGCTTGCGCAACATGTCGAGGAATATGGTGCATACCTGCCGCTTGCGGCGGAATAGCGCGCGGCCCATCGCTCAAAAAGAACCGCGCCAGCGGCGCGGTCAAGTCTAGGGAGGAAACACCCAAGGAGGGTATTTGCAGCCACGAGTGACTACCCCAAAACTCTAATGTTGCGCTGCACAAATGTCAAGTTGTGAGGGCGAAAACTTTCGCAGTCGCAACGGGAAACTCTCCTAAACCGCAGGCGACGCGTGGGCGAATCGAGCCCGCGCCGCTGCCTCACGTGCTCGAATTCCGGCATTCTTGCCTTTCGATCAAATTCGTCTAATCAGATCGGCTTCCCATTCCTTTCTTCGAGAGAGCGACATGTTGCCGGACCGTACCTTTTTCGACCGCCTCGCCGATGCTGCCAAAGCGGAGACAATGCCGCGTTTCCGAACCGGCACCAGTGTCGTCAACAAGCTGGAGGGCGGATTCGACCCCGTCACGGAGGCGGACAGGTCGGCCGAGGCGGCGATCCGCGCGTTGATCGAAGGCGCGTTTCCGCAGCACGGCATTCTGGGCGAGGAGCATGGCAATGTCGGTCTCGACCGCGAACATGTCTGGGTCATCGATCCGATCGATGGGACGCGTGCGTTCATTTCCGGTCTTCCCGTATGGGGAACGTTGATCGGTCTTTACCGCAACGGCAAGGCCGTGATGGGGCTGATGGACCAGCCTTTTACCGGCGAACGCTATTTTGCCGACGGCGAGAAGGCGACTTATCGCGGTCCCGGTGGAGAGAAGGTGCTTTCGACGCGCGCCTGCGATGCGCTCTCGGACGCGGTGCTGTTCACCACCTCGCCGCATCTCTATACCGGCGATCTCAAGGAGCGCTTCGAGGCGCTGCAGGCCAGGGTGCGGCTCTTCCGCTACGGCTGCGACTGCTACGCCTTCGCGCTGCTTGCATCCGGCCACGTCGACCTCGTCATCGAGTGCGGATTGAAGCCTTACGACGTCGGCGGTCTCATTCCGTTGATCGAACAGGCTGGCGGCATTGTCACCAATTGGCAGGGCGGGGCGGCCGAAATGGGCGGCGAGATCATCGCCGCCGGCAGCCGCGAGATCCACGCGCAGGCGCTGGAAATACTACAGCGTCGTGCGTCCGACCGGACGCGCTAAAGCAACTCCAGGAAAAGCGTGTAACGGTTTTCCGTCTGGAATTGCGTGGTTTTCAGGGTCGCTGTGGCACCTTGAATTGCTGCATGATTTTGTAAGGAATCATGCAGTGGGAACCAAGCTTTCCTCGAATTGATGGGGCGCCTCGTCGGCGTTCTCGAACCCGGGCAGGAATGCGAAAATCGCAGCCATCGCCTGGGCACGATAACGGTCGGCTTCCTGCAAGAGCTCGTGACGCGCGCCGTCGATCGGGATCATGTGCCCGGCGCGGAAGTTGCGCGCCAGGAATTCGACGGCAAGATGCGGCACCAGGCGGTCGGCTGTCGGCGCCAGGATGATGGTCGGCACAGTGACCTGCGTCAGATGCTCGCGGCGCAAGACGTGCCGTATTGCCTGGAAAGTCTCGCGCAGCCATCTCGCCGTCGGCGGTCCCAACCGCAATTGCGGGCAGGCATCAGGCAGCGCCTGGTTACGCGCATAGCGGCGCGCGTCGGCCGTCAGGATGTTGTTCGTGAAGGGGCGGTTGCCCTTGTCGCCGTTGAGCGGCAGCGTTCCCAAGCCGAGCCGGTCCATTATCGTCGCGATCGCAAAAATGCCTCGCTGGTCGATGGCCTGGCCGCTGAGGCCGACAAACGGGGCAAGCAGCACCATGCGGTCGATCCGGCTTGCGAGCATCGGCGCCAGCGACAGTGCCACCAGCGCGCCCATTGAATGGGCGACGATGGAGAAGGGCAGGCGCGTGTCGGGCAGGACGATCTGCTCGAGAAAGATCATCAGATCGCGCTCGTAGTCGGTGAAATGAGCGACATGGCCGCGACCGGTTTGGCGCAGCAACCGCTCGGAGCCGCCTTGGCCGCGCCAATCGAAGGTGGCGACCCAAAAACCGGCAGCGGTGAGTTCGGCGATCGTTTCGAAATATTTCTCGATCGCCTCGTTGCGTCCCTGCAGCAGCACGACGGTACCGCGGGCTACCGAGGCTTCCGTCTTGAAGACCGCGTAGCGGATCTTGCGGTTGGCGACCCCATCGAAAAAGCCTGCCGCGTATCTGCCCGGTATCGGGTTGTCCGGCGTCGGATAGAGGATCGTGGTCATGAAGAGCGACGGCCCCGAAATGTAAAGTTGAAGTCGTTGCCGCGGGAAGAGGAGGGATGAGAGCATCCCGCCGCCCAACCGCGTCTTGTCTCTCAGGGATAGGCGGTGGCCTCACGCGCGTCAAAAGAAAAAAGGCCGGAAACGGTGGGTGAAATCCGGACGATCACCGTTTCCGGCCGCTGAAGCAGAAGGGACATGGTCACTTCAGCGCCGGGAGTTTTTTCCCAGTGTCCCTCTTTTAACTCGCGTCGGCTGAATGGGGACCGAACCGCTCATTCATGTTCTGTTCACCTACAGCGCTGCGCGTCTCACAAGACACGCAAAAGACGCTGTGGCACTTGAGCGGCTGCATGTTTTTATCCTTAAATCGGCTGCGATTTAACGAAACATGCAGTAGCGCCGGTCCGGGAAAATCCACGCGGAAATTCCCTTGAACTGGCGCGTGCGTATTCCCATCTGTTGATTACGGACGCCGATGACGGGTCCGTTCACCGGTCGCGCCGCCGCCTGATGGGGTGGCAGACCAGATATCGCAAACCGTTGCTCTTAAGGAGGACACCATGCGTCACGTCGATTTCTCCCCCCTCTATCGTTCCACCGTCGGCTTCGATCGCCTGTTCACGATGCTTGACAGCCTTGGTCAGCCCGATCAGTCGCAGACCTATCCGCCCTACAACATCGAACGCACGGGCGAAAACGCCTATCGCATCACCATGGCCGTTGCCGGCTTCGACGAAAGCGAGCTTTCGGTCGAAGCGCGTGAACACACGCTGACGATCAAGGGCGAAAAGAGCGAAGACAAGGGCGAGGAGAGCCAGTTTCTCCATCGCGGCATTGCCAAGCGCGCATTCGAGCGCCGCTTCCAGCTTGCCGACCATGTCGAGATCAAATCCGCTTCGCTGAAGAATGGCCTGCTCCACATCGATCTCATTCGCGAGATTCCGGAGGCAGCCAAGCCGCGTCGCATCGAGATCACCTCGGTTGCCTCGCAGCCGAAGCAGATCGAGGCCCAGACCCTCTAATCCGGTCTAAGGAACGGATTCGAGGAAGGCGGCGTCCGAGGGGCGCCGCCTTTTTCATGCCTGCTGCATGCTACCCTAGACCGTAGCCGATTTAGCGACAAAAACGTGCAGCAATTCAAAAGACGCGCGGCGCTGCGTTTCCGGCCGTCAGCAGGCCTCGACGAAGCGGTCGACGTCTTCCGATCGCGTGGCAAAGCTGGTGACGAGCCGGTAAAGCCCCTCGTCTCCGTCGAGGCTGTCTGCCAGGTCATCCGGCACATGCCAGTCGTAGAAGACCGCCCCCTGCTGCTGCAGTTTCGACGCCACGTCCTGCTTGAGGATCACGAAAACCTCGTTGGCATCCGGCGACCAGGCGAGCCGGCTTTTCCCCGAGGCGGAAATGCCGTCGGCAAGGCGCACGGCCATCGTGTTCGCATGGCGGGCGAGATTGAGCCACAGATCGCCTGAGAGATAGGCGTCGAACTGCGCGGCGATGAAGCGGGACTTCGAAAAGAGTTGGGCGGCGCGCTTGCGCAGGAAGTGCATTTCGTGGGCCTTCGAAGGGTCGAACAGGATCAGCGCTTCGGCACACCAGCAGCCGTTCTTGGTGCCGCCGAACGAGAGGAGGTCGATGCCGCGCTTCCAGGTCATTTCCGCCGGCGACACATCGAGGCTGACGAGCGCATTGGCGAAGCGCGCACCGTCCATGTGGAGAGGCAGCTTGTGCGATTTCGCCACAGCAGCGATCGCGTCGATCTCTGCCGGCGAATAGACCGTACCGCTTTCCGTTGCCTGGGTGATGGTCACTGCCATCGGCCGGCCGCCATGGATGAACTCCGGGGGAAAGCGACGGATCTCGGCCTCAAGCCCTGACGCATCCATCTTGCCGCCAAGGCCATCGACGGGGCAAAGCCTTGCCCCGTGCGAGAAGAATTCCGGTGCACCGCACTCGTCGACGTGGACATGCGCCTCCCGATGGCAAAAGACGACGCCGCCGGCCCGGTTGACGCGGGACAGCGCCAGCGCGTTGGCGGCGGTACCCGTGCCCACGAAAAATACCGCCACCTCCCTTTCGAAAATTTCGGAGAATTTCTTTTCCACCTTCCGGTCGAGTTCGCTCGTGCCGTAAGCGGAAGCATAGCCGCCTGCATGAGCCATCAGGCTTTCGGCGATTGCCGGGTGGGCGCCAGCCCAGTTGTCGGAGGAAAAAATCATCTGAAATCACCCTGTTTTCGGCCACGTCCGGCCGCTTCGGCGAGACCATAGCCGACTTCCACGGACGATCAATGCGGCTGTCCGGCAGCTATGCCAACACAAGACCAGTTTGAAACCAAAGGGAAGAAACCACCGAGCGGATTGTAATTTAATTTTAAAAGCGCGAAATTTCCGGCAATCTTCGGCAAAATCTCTTCCATTATTTGCTCATATGCCCCTTGCGAAGGGGGGCGCTTTCTGGCATAGAGCGCATGAAATAGGACAGGTTTGCTGTCCTATTTCGGTCTAGGGACCGGAACAATCGCCGGAAGTGCCGAAAATGCGGCATTCGGCGTGTAGCGCAAGGGGTTTTCGCCGGGTTTCATCCGGCTGTTGACGCCTGCCATCAGGATGGTCGCGGGACATTCGTGCCTGGTGCAGCCGCGCTTATTTGCGACCTGATCAGGATCATGCGACGATAATGCCCGGCTTTGCCGCAGCGCGAAAGGCGCCGACGCGGCGAGGGATGCGCGGGCGGCGGTATGCCCGGGATCTCCGGGTCCAATAGGAGGGAAGACGATGACGGATCATTCGCCATCACAGCAATCAGGGCTCCACCTCGCACACAGCGCTGCGACGGTTGCGAAAACGCCCGCTTTCCCGTCCGGATTACCGCGAAAACAGGGGCTCTATGACCCGCGAAACGAGCACGACGCCTGCGGCGTCGGCTTCGTCGCCCATATGAAGGGCGAGAAGTCGCATCAGATCGTGCGCGATGGCCTCTTCATGCTCGAAAACCTGACGCATCGCGGCGCCGTTGGCGCCGACCCGCTGATGGGCGACGGCGCCGGTATCCTCGTTCAGATTCCCGATCGCTTCTTCCGCGAGGAGATGGCCAAGCAGGGCGTCACCCTGCCGAAAGCTGGCGAATATGCCGTCGGCTATCTCTTCATGCCGCGCGACGAAAAGCTGATCGCCCATTTCAAGGATGTGATCAGCGAGGTTGTCGCCGAAGAAGGCCAGCACCTGCTCGGCTTCCGTGACGTGCCGGTCGACAATTCATCGCTTTCCAAGGCGCCGGACATCGCCGCCACGGAACCGCACCACGTGCAGGTCTTTATCGGTGCCGGCCGCGACGCCGCCACCAACGCCGAATTCGAGCGCCGGCTGTTCACGCTGCGCAAGGTGATCTCCAACCGCATCTATGCGGAGGCGGACGGCGGCGATCTCGGTTTCTATGTCGTATCGTTGTCGACCTCGACGGTGGTCTACAAGGGCATGTTCCTCGCCTATCAGGTCGGCGCCTACTACAAGGATCTTGCCGACGAGCGCTTCCAGTCGGCGGTGGCGTTGGTGCACCAGCGGTTCTCGACGAACACCTTCCCGTCCTGGAAGCTCGCGCATCCCTATCGCATGGTCGCGCATAACGGTGAGATCAACACGCTGCGCGGCAACGTCAACTGGATGGCGGCGCGGCAGGCTTCGGTCTCTTCACCGCTTTTCGGCGACGACATCTCCAAGCTTTGGCCGATTTCCTATGAAGGCCAGTCGGACACGGCCTGCTTCGACAACGCGCTCGAATTCCTGATCAGGGGCGGCTATTCGCTTGCGCATGCGGTGATGATGCTGATCCCGGAAGCCTGGGCCGGCAACCAGCTGATGTCGCCGGAGAGGAAGGCCTTTTATGAATATCATGCGGCGCTGATGGAGCCGTGGGACGGGCCGGCGGCCGTTGCCTTCACCGACGGCCGACAGATCGGCGCGACGCTCGATCGCAACGGCCTGCGTCCGGCACGCTACATCGTCACCAGCGACGACCGCGTCATCATGGCGTCGGAAGCAGGCGTGCTGCCGGTCGCCCAGGACAAGATCGTCCGGAAATGGCGGCTGCAGCCCGGCAAGATGCTGCTGATCGACATGGAAGAAGGCCGCATCATCTCCGATGAGGAGGTGAAGTCTTCGCTCGCCAACAAGCATCCCTATCGCAAGTGGCTCGATGATACGCAGTTGATCCTCGAGGACCTGAAGCCGGTCGAGCCGCGGGCGCTTCGCCGCGATGTATCGCTGATCGACCGCCAGCAGGCTTTCGGCTACTCGCTGGAAGACACCAAGCTGCTGATGTCGCCTATGGCAACGACCGGGCAGGAAGCGATCGGCTCGATGGGCACCGACACGCCGATCTCGGCCATGTCGAACAAGACCAAGCTGCTTTACACCTATTTCAAGCAGAACTTCGCGCAGGTCACCAACCCGCCGATCGATCCGATCCGCGAGGAGCTGGTGATGAGCCTCGTCTCGTTCATCGGTCCGCGCCCCAACATTCTCGACCATGAGGGCATGGCGCATGCCAAGCGGCTCGAGGTTCGCCAGCCGATCCTCACCAACGGCGACCTCGAAAAGATCCGCTCGATCGGCCACACGGAAGACCGGTTCGACACCAAGACGCTCGACTTCACCTATGACATTTCGCGCGGTGCGGAAGGCATGCCGGAAATGCTCGATCGACTCTGCGAGCGGGCAGAAGCGGCGGTCAAGGGCGGCTACAACATCATCGTGCTTTCCGATCGCCAGGTCGGCCCGGATCGCGTCGCGATTCCGGCGCTGCTCGCGACCGCGGCCGTGCACCATCACCTGATCCGCAAGGGCCTGCGCACTTCGGTCGGCATCGTGCTCGAATCGGGCGAGCCGCGGGAGATACATCATTTCTGCCTGCTCGCCGGCTACGGTGCCGAGGCGATCAACCCGTATCTCGCTTTCGACACGCTGGTCGATATGCACAAGCGTGGCGAGTTCCCGAAGGAAGTCGACGCCAACGAGGTCGTCTACCGCTACATCAAGGCGGTCGGCAAAGGCATCCTCAAGGTCATGTCGAAGATGGGCATTTCGACCTACCAGTCCTATTGCGGCGCGCAGATCTTCGACGCCGTCGGCCTGTCGTCGAAGTTGGTCGACCAGTATTTCTTCGGTACCGCGACGACGATCGAAGGCATCGGTCTCGAAGAGATCGCGGCCGAAACGGTCGCCCGCCACAAGGCGGCCTTTGGCGCCGATCCGGTGCTCGCCAACACGCTCGACATCGGCGGCGAATATGCTTACCGCATGCGCGGCGAGAGCCACGCCTGGACGCCCGATGCCATTGCCTCGCTCCAGCACGCCGTGCGCGGCAATGCCGAGGACCGCTACCGCGAATTCGCCGGGATGGTGAATGCGTCGTCGCTGCGCATGAATACGATCCGCGGACTCTTCACGATCAAGAGTGCCGAGGCCGTTGGCCGCAAGCCGATCCCGGTCGAGGAGGTCGAACCGGCGGCGGATATCGTCAAGCGTTTCTCGACCGGGGCGATGTCCTTCGGCTCGATCAGCCGCGAGGCGCACACGACGCTGGCAATCGCCATGAACCGCATCGGCGGCAAGTCGAACACCGGCGAAGGCGGCGAGGAGAGCGATCGCTACATGCCGCTGCCGGATGGTTCGATGAACCCGCAGCGCTCGGCGATCAAGCAGATCGCATCAGGCCGCTTCGGCGTTACCACCGAATATCTGGTCAATGCCGACGTGCTGCAGATCAAGGTGGCCCAGGGTGCCAAGCCCGGCGAGGGTGGCCAGCTTCCCGGCCACAAGGTCGATGCTACGGTCGCCAAGACCCGGCATTCGACGCCGGGCGTCGGCCTCATCTCGCCGCCGCCGCACCACGACATCTATTCGATCGAGGATCTGGCTCAGCTGATCTATGATCTGAAGAACGTCAACCCGGAGGCGGATGTTTCCGTCAAGCTGGTGTCGGAAGTGGGTGTCGGTACGGTTGCGGCCGGCGTTGCCAAGGCACGCGCCGATCACATCACGATTGCCGGCTTTGACGGCGGCACCGGTGCCTCGCCGCTGACCTCGCTGAAGCATGCAGGTAGCCCGTGGGAAATCGGCCTTGCCGAAACCCAGCAGACGCTTGTCCTCAACGGTCTGCGTTCGCGCGTCGCGTTGCAGGTCGATGGCGGCCTCAAGACCGGCCGCGACGTCATCATCGGGGCGCTGCTCGGTGCGGACGAGTTCGGTTTCGCGACCGCGCCGCTGATCGCCGCCGGCTGCATCATGATGCGCAAGTGCCACCTGAACACCTGTCCCGTCGGTGTCGCGACCCAGGATCCGGTGCTCCGGAAGCGCTTCAAGGGCACGCCGGAACACGTCATCAACTACTTCTTCTTCGTTGCCGAGGAAGTGCGCGAGATCCTCGCCTCGCTTGGCGTGAAAAAGCTCGATGAGATCATCGGCGCTTCGGAACTGCTCGAGCGTGACCGCATGATCGAGCACTGGAAGGCCAAGGGCCTCGACTTCTCGAAGATCTTCCACAAGGTGGAGGCTCCCAAGGAAGCGACCTATTGGACCGAGCGCCAGAAGCATCCGATCGACGACATTCTCGACCGCAAGCTGATCGAGAAGGCGAAGACCGCACTCGAAACCAAGGCGCCGGTCGCCTTCGAAACGGAAATCAAGAACGTCGACCGTTCGGCCGGCGCGATGCTTTCCGGCGCCCTTGCCAAGCGCTGGGGTCACAAGGGGTTGAAGGACGATACGATCAACGTCACGCTCAACGGCACGGCGGGCCAATCCTTTGGCGCGTTCCTTGCCCGCGGCATCACCTTCGACCTGGTGGGCGACGGCAACGACTATGTCGGCAAGGGGCTCTCGGGTGGGCGCATCATCGTCCGGCCGCCGGAAGCCTCCCGGATCGTACCGCATCAGTCGATCATCGTCGGCAACACCGTGCTTTACGGAGCAATCTCGGGCGAATGCTACTTCAACGGTGTCGCCGGCGAGCGCTTCGCAGTGCGTAACTCCGGTGCGATCGCGGTCGTCGAGGGTGTGGGCGATCACGGTTGCGAATACATGACCGGCGGCGTGGTCGTCGTCATCGGCGGAACGGGCCGCAACTTCGCGGCCGGCATGTCCGGCGGCGTCGCCTATGTTCTCGACGAGGAGGGCGATTTCGCCCGCCGCTGCAACATGGCGATGGTCGAGCTGCAGCCGGTACCGGAGGAAGACGACATGCTGGAGAAGCTGCACCACCACGGCGGCGACCTCATGCACAAGGGCATGGTCGATGTCTCGGGTGACATGACGCGTCACGACGAGGAGCGGCTCTACCAGTTGATCTCCAATCATCTGCACTACACGGGTTCGCCCCGTGCCAAGGAGATCCTCGATCAGTGGACGGATTACCGACCGAAATTCCGCAAGGTCATGCCGGTCGAATACCGCCGTGCGCTAGAGGACATGGAACGCATGAAAATGGCAGAGGCGGCCGAATAGGAGGCCCCGGTGAAACAGGCTCCCGGTTCATCAAAGACTGGTTCGGGAGCCCCTCACGCGCGCTTGTCAAGAGCGCCTGTTCAGACGCGAAGCTTTCAGGATGATACGATGGGTAAGGTAACTGGATTTCTCGAGATCGACCGGCAAGTGGCAAAGTACCAGCCGGCATCCGACCGCATCCGCCATTTCCGTGAATTCACCATTCCAATGTCCGACCAGGAGGTGCAGAAGCAGGCCGCGCGCTGCATGGACTGCGGCATCCCCTATTGCCATGGCCCGACGGGGTGCCCGGTGCACAACCAGATCCCGGACTGGAACGACCTCGTCTACAACGGCAACTGGGACGAGGCGATCCGCAACCTGCATTCGACCAACAACTTCCCGGAATTCACCGGCCGCGTCTGCCCGGCGCCGTGCGAGGAGGCCTGCACGCTGAACCTCGAGGATGTCCCGGTCGCGATCAAGACGGTCGAGCAGGCGATCGCCGACAAGGCCTATGAGATGGGATACATCGTGCCGCAGCCGGCCGTCACCAAGACCGGCAAGAAGGTCGCGATCATCGGCTCGGGTCCGGCCGGCATGGCGGCCGCCCAGCAGCTTGCCCGCGCCGGCCACGAAGTCCATGTCTACGAGCGCGAGTCTAAGGCCGGCGGGTTGCTGCGCTATGGCATTCCGGACTTCAAGATGGAGAAGAACTTCATTGATCGCCGCATCGAGCAGATGCGAGGTGAGGGCGTCAGCTTCCATTGTGGCATCAATGTCGGTGCAGACCTGCCGGTGCAGAAGCTCCTCGACGACTGTGACGCTGTTCTTTATTGCGGCGGTTCCGAGACGCCCCGCGACGCCGGAATTCCGGGCGTGGAATTTGCCGGCGTGCACGATGCGATGCCCTATCTGGTGCAGCAGAACCGCCGCCTCGGCCGCGAAAACGTCGACAGCGTCGGCTGGCCCTCCGAACCGATCCTCGCCGGCGGCAAGCATGTCGTCGTCGTCGGCGGCGGCGATACTGCGTCCGACTGCGTCGGCACGGCGTTCCGCCAGGGTGCTGTCAAGGTGACGCAGCTCGATATTCGCCCGCAGCCGCCGGAGAAGGAAGACAAGCTCGCCGTCTGGCCGTTCTGGGCGACGAAGATGCGGACGTCCTCCAGCCAGGCTGAAGGCGCGGTGCGCGAGTTCCAGGTCGCGACGCTGGAGTTCATCAGCGACGAGGACGGGGTGCTTACCGGCGTCAAGTGCTGTCAGGTGGACGAGCGTCGCAAGCCGATCGCCGGAACCGAGTTCATCATCAAGGCCGATCTCGCCTTCATCGCCATCGGTTTCCGTGGTCCTTTCACCAACAGCGTGCTCAAGGATCTCGGCGACAAGCTGACCCTTAACACCGACCGGCGCGGCTCGACCAATGTCGTGGCCAACGAGCGGGACTACAAGACGTCGGTCGACAAGCTCTGGACCGCCGGCGACGTTCGCCGCGGCCAGTCGCTCGTCGTCTGGGCGATCCGCGAAGGGCGCCAGGCGGCGCGCGCTATCGACGAAACGCTGATGGGGTCGAGCGTCCTGCCGCGGTAGGCGTTCATCCTCTTGGGTTGCCTTCACCCTAACCCTCTCCCCGCGTGCGGGGAGAGGGGACTTTGGGCAGAGCATCGCCGCGAGTCCCTTCGCCCCGCTTGCGGGGAGAAGGTGGCCGGCAGGCCGGATGAGGGGCAAATCTGGGCAGGACTTTCGCGGCGCTCACCGGCCGCTTACCACCGCCTGCTGCTTTGCCAGCCGGAAATCATCGATGCGGCCGGGCGGCGCGGCGACGACCTCGCCTTTTTCGATGAGCAGGTCGCGGGGACTCTTGCCCGTGCTCTTCAACGGCGCATCGCCTCCGAGCAAAGCGGTCGCGCCATCGAGGTCCGGGTCGGTCAGGCTGATCGGCTGCGTCTTGACGATATCCTCGTTGGCAAGCGGAGCCGTGACGACCAGGTCCTTCAGTTCCTCGGCGCCCGGCACGTCGGTCGTGGCGGCGGCCTCGCCGAGCAGTTTGCGGATGTCCTTCTCGACATAGAAGGCGAGTTTGCGCTTGCCGGCCTTGGTCAGGTTGATGCCGTCCGAGCCGCGCAGGCGGACCTGCTGGCCATTGATGTCGGAGCCGGTGAGAACGAATTTGCCGCCCTCGTCGACGAAACCATCCCAGATATCGATGAACTCACCGCCAGCCTTTTCCACCTCTTCGCGGAAGAGGCCGTTGAACGTCACCATGTCGGCGGTCATGGCGCTCGACTGGAACGGCGGCATCCCGACCCAAAGAACGGGTAATCCGTCCTTGCGCGCCAGAGTCGCGAGCGCGTTTACCCGCTTGCGGTATTCCTCCGTCCAGAGATCGGTGCGGAACTGCTCCTTGGTGTCCCCGATCCGCATCATCTGGCGGTCATTGGCGCCGAGGCTGACGACGATGACGGAGGGTTTCAGCTCCGCCGCATAGTCCGGCAGCATCTTCGGCCAGTCGAAATAGTCGTTGCGGACAAGACCTGAGGAGCCGTTGGCGCGCGTTTCAATCACAACCCCCGGCGTTGTTTCGAACGCAGCCTTGAGGCCGTCGCCGAGGCTTCCGGCAACGAAATCGCCGACGACCAGGACCTTTTTCGCATCCGGCGACTTTGCGATGACTGGTGCCGGCGGCGGCGTTTCCGCCGGCCGCGGCTTGGCGCGGCCAGGGCGCGCTCTCTGCGGTTCTGCCGGCTGCTGCCGGCGCTTCAGCACGCGTCGGGGCTGCGGCTGGCGCGGGTAGTAGTCGTATTGTTCCTGGTAATAGCGCCTTTGAGGGATGAAGACCCCGAAGAGTCTCTGCAGAACATTCCTGCGCGGGACCGGCTCCTGCGCTTCGGCCATGGTCGCAAAGAAACCGGCAAAAAGCATTGCCGCCGCACCCATGAGGAGCGATGCGAAACGAAACGGACGCAAGGATCGTCTCTCTCCGGTGTTCCTGACTGAAAACATGATCACATCACCGTCGAACGCAGCAATTCAAAGTACTCCAGCGACCTTTGCGCGTCTGATGAGACTCGCGACGCTGTAGCGTACCCTCACCATACGCCAAATCACGGCGATTTGGGACCGAATGATCGGAAATCGCCGTGATCCAGAATATCTGGTGAAGTTACATTAGTTGCGCAAAGCGCGCAGGAGGTGCTGCGTCGGTTCGCCGTCCGGCGTCAGGCCGTTCTGGGTCTGGAAGGCCTGAATCGCGGCCTTGGAGCCCGAGCCGAAATTGCCGTCGACTTCACCGTTGTAATAGCCGAGCTCCTTCAGGCGGTTCTGCAATTCGAACTTCTCGCTGATATCGAGCGACCCGTCCGGGCGTGGCCAGCGCTGCTGCATGCCCGCGTAGCCGGCGATCTGATCGGCCAGCAGGCCGACGCCAAGCGCATAGGAATCGGAGGCGTTGTAGCGCTTGATGACGAAGAAGTTGCGCGTCATCAGGAAGCCGGGACCGTTGCCGCCGCTCGGCAGCTTGAGTTCGGCGCGCGTGTTCGGGCTGCGAAAACCCTTGCCGTTCGGCCGGAGGAAGCCGAGCGCTGCCCATTGGCCAAGCGTCTTCGTCTGGCCGGAATATTTCGCTGCATTTGCCGGCGGCACGACTTCGTAGCCCCAGGTCTCGCCCGGCTGCCATCCATTCTTCCTCAAGAGGTTGGCGGCTGTGGCCAGTGCATCCGGGACAGAATTCCAGATGTCGCGGTGCCCGTTTCCGTCGGCGTCGACCGCATAAAGCAGGTAGCTCGTCGGAATGAACTGCGTGTGTCCCATGGCGCCCGCCCAGGACCCGGTCAGTTCGCGCGGGGTGATATCGCCGCTCTGGAGGATCTTCAGCGCCGCTATCAACTGGGTCCTGGCATATTTGGAACGCTTCGCATCGGCATAGGCAAGCGTCGCGAGCGCGCGCGGCACATAGTGCAGCCGGTCATCCTTATCGAGGACGGCGCCATAGTTCGTTTCCATCGACCAGATTGCGAGCAGAACGTTCCTGTCGACGCCGAAGTGTCGTTCAAGCGAGTTGAGCGTGCGGGTATGCTTGGCGGCCATTTCCTGGCCGACCCGCTTTGTGTACGGATTGACACGCGAGTCGATATATTCCCAGATCTTGTGCTTGAACTCGGGCTGGTAGCTCGCCTTCTCGAGCACGACCGGATCGGGCGTCTTCACGCCGGCGAAGGCCTTGCGGTAGGTCGCCTGGGTAATGCCGCTCTTTGCGGCGGTCGCGTAGAAATTGTTGATCCAGTTCTGGAAGCCCGTGTCTGCATGTGCAGGTGCTGAGCCAAACGTGGCGGCGGTAACGACGAGGGCGGCGGCGATATGGCTAAAGAACGTCCTGCGGTTTCTGATCATCAGCTATCGGTTCCGTTTCTCAGCGAGCGTTCAGCCGGCGTTCATGCCGGACGGAATACTCCGGGTTTGCAATGTCGCCCGCAGCAGGCCGCGAAAGGGCAGCTTGCGGTTCTTCTTCACTCCGAACAGCGGAAACCGCATCGGATCAGGGGAGAAGCCTACAGAAACGAAGTCAACAAAGTCTTTACCATGAATAAGGCACGTCGTCGTCTTTTGCAAAAAAATAGCGATCGGCGACTAAATCCGATCCAATTTGCCTTTTTCGGGCTAGAGTTGAGAAACACTGCAAGGAGGTGTCTATGACCGACAAGCGTAAAGTCCGCAAAGCCGTGTTCCCCGTCGCGGGCCTCGGCACGCGTTTCCTGCCGGCAACCAAGGCAGTGCCGAAGGAGATGCTGACGGTGGTGGACAAGCCGGTCATCCAATATGTCGTCGACGAGGCGCTGGAAGCGGGCATCGAGCATCTGATCTTTGTGACGGGCCGCAGCAAGGCGGTGATCGAGGACTATTTCGACATTCAGGTCGAACTCGACCAGACGCTCCGCGAACGGAACAAGAAGGCGGAAATCGAGCTTCTCGAGGGGATATTGCCGAAGGCCGGCACCACCAGCTTCACGCGCCAGCAGGCGCCGCTCGGCCTCGGCCATGCGGTCTGGTGCGCGCGCGATCTCGTCGGCAATGAACCCTTCGCGCTGCTTTTGCCCGACATGATCATGAAGGGCGAGAAGGGGTGCCTCAAGGGCATGGTCGAGCTCTATGAGCAAAGCGGCGGCAACGTCATCGCTGTCGAGGAATGTGCGCCCGACCAGGCCCACAAATACGGCATCGTCGGCGTCGGCGACAAAATCGGCGACGGCTTCAAGATCACCAAGATGGTCGAGAAGCCCGCGCCCGGTACTGCGCCGTCCAACTTCTTCATCAACGGCCGCTATATCCTTCAGCCGGAGATCTTCCCGATTCTGGAACGGCAGGAGCGCGGCGCCGGCAACGAGATCCAGCTGACCGACGGCATGGTCAAGCTTTCCGGCGCGCAGCCTTTTGCCGCCTACCACTTCCGCGGCGATACCTATGACTGCGGAGCGAAGGACGGCTTCATCCTCGCGAACGTTGCTTTCGCGCTCGAGCGCGGCGACATTCGTCCCTCCGTCGAAGGGCCGCTGAAGGAATTGCTGCAAAGCCTGAAGTAGTTTCCAACGGATCGAAAAGCCAGGCCGCGCCCGACAGGCGCGGCTGTTTTGTTTTCAGCTTGCGAAGCGTGTTGTGTTCCGCAAGACCGCACCGGCTCTCCTTGTGAGTTTCCTTTGAAGCACTCTCCTGCAATTGCTCCTAGCGCCGCAGTGTCAGTCCGAGGCCGATTCGGGCGGTATCGGTCGACTGGCCGCGGTCCCGGTTCGTCCGTTCGTAACTGACGTCCCCGGTGAGTGCGAGATAGCGGCTCATGTCCCAGGTCAGGCCGGCACCGGTTCGCCAGGTCGCTTCGTCGGAGGATGTGGCGTCCGACGGGAAGTTGCGCAGCGTCAGGCTGTTCGACAGGCGAGCGACCAGCGTCGAGCGCAACTGGCGGGTAACGATGCTGGTCAGCGCATAGTTGATCGAGCCTGCATCGCCTGGCGTCGTCGAAGGATCGAGATAGGTTTCGAGGCCGAGCAGGACGTCGGTGCCTCTCTGCGGAGACCAGTTGACCCGGCCGTCAACCGACAAGCCGCGAAGATCGCCCAGGCGATCATCGTCGAAACGGTAGGTTTCGTATCCGAGTGCGAGTTCGCCGTTGAGCTTTTCGCCCAGATCGACTTCCAACCCGGCACGGCCCGCATAGTTTTGATAGGACCGCTCGAAGCCGAACATGTCCTCGCGCAGATCGTAGTTCGACTTGCCGACCGACGCTTCGAGGAAGGGGATGAGGGCGGGGGACAGCTCGTAGCCGATGCGCGCGTCCAACACACCGATGTTGCGGTTGCGGTCCTCGACGGAAAGCCTGGTGCCGTTGTCGAGCTCGACGTCGCCATAGGTCCGACGCTCGAAATCGACCCCGAGCGATCCGCGTATGAGGCCGTAGTCGCGCTCGACCGCAGCGCCGAGGCGATAGATGTTGACGCCGGATTGGCTTTCGGCATTGGCAATGGCGTTGGGATCGTTGGCGTCTTCCCGTTCGAAGCTGTAGCCGGCCCTCAGCCGTGCGATCGTCTGATCGCTGAGATCGAGGCGCAGTTCGGCATCGACATCCGCGCGCGGTTCTTCTTCCCCCTCGCCGGACGTGTTGTTCTGCAGCACGCCTTCGCCGGTGACGCTCAGCTGGTGGCGGGACCAGTCTGAAGTCAGCGATCCCTTGAGACCCGTCTCGATGAAGCTGCGACTCTCGCTGCGGTCACCCGTCTTCTGCCGCTCGTGGTTGAAGGTTTCGCTGAGGGCAGGCTTCAGGACGAAGGTGCCTATACGGATGCCCGGCGCCTGGCCCTCGTAGGGGTCGATGCGCGTGCGCAGGCCATCGATCGTCTCTTCGCGCCGGTTCAGGCGGTTGAACTCCTCGTCGAGCGCCGGAGGAAGGTCGCTGGCGGCAACGGCGCCGGTCGTTTGCGGGTCCGTGATCGCGGCGGTATTGCCGGTTGCACCGGTCGTGCCCGTTGCGGTGTCGGCAATCGGTGGATTGTCGAGGCTTTGCGCGACTGCGGGCGAGATAACGAATACCGCGCAGCTTGCCAGGAGCCACGCCCGCATCCTCGGACGCAAGGCGCCCGCCGTGATCGAGCGTGAAAATTTGGGCTCCATGCGCCGTGTGTCCGCGAAAACGTGATTGCAATCGTTTCACAACCGTAAAGGCGCGTGGTTAAGCAATCGTTTCCAAAAGGAAAATCCGGCTTGAGGACCGTTTCCGGCGCTTCGCTCAGGCGCGCTCGACAGTGAGGTGGCGACCGCTGCTTGCCACGATACGCACGCGCGTGCCGACGGGCAGATCAGGCCCTTCGACCGCCCAGGTCGTGTCGTCCAGGCGTATGCGCCCTCGGCCCTCGGCGATCGGCTGCTCCAAGACCGCTGTGCGGCCAACGAGGCTTTCGCCACGCTTGTTGAGCAGCGGCTCGTCGCTCGTTCTCGACGAGGAGACGAAGCGCCGACCGATGAGGACCGCGAACACCGAATGCAGCGCGAAGACGAGGACCTGGATCTCCCAGACCCAGAATGCCGTATCCCAGAGGAGGAGGGACAGGCTGCCGGTAGCGAGCGCCGCGAACCCGATCCATACCAGGAAGACGCCCGGCAGCGCCAATTCCGCCGCAAGCAGCACGAGGCCGAGCACCCACCAGCTCCAAGGGCCGAGTTCGAGGACGATGCGTGCGATCATGGCGACGCCCTTCAGGAAGTCGTTTCGGAGGAATTGGCGGCCGGACCCGTGCGCGGCGTCGACTGGCGCGGGCGCGGCGAGCTAGGCGGCTGGCCATCGCCGAAGACTTCCCTGGCGATGGCACCGATGCCGCCGAGCGAGCCGATCAGCGAGGAGGCCTCCATCGGCATCAGAACGATCTTCTGGTTGTTCGCCGTGCCGATAGAAGCGAGCGCCTCGGTGTACTTCTGCGCGACGAAATAGTTGATTGCCTGCACATCGCCGGCGGCGATCGCTTCGGATACCATGCGGGTTGCCTTGGCTTCTGCCTCCGCCAGGCGCTCGCGCGCCTCCGCCTCGCGATAGGCGGCTTCGCGCTGGCCCTCGGCCTCGAGGATCGCCGATTGCTTGGCGCCCTCGGCGCGCAGGATTTGAGCGTTACGGGCGCCTTCCGCCTCCAGCACCTGCGCGCGCTTTTCGCGTTCCGCCTTCATCTGCCGGGCCATCGCCTCGACCAGGTCAGTCGGTGGTGCGATGTCCTTGATCTCGACGCGGGTGATCTTGATGCCCCAGGGATTGGCCGCCTCGTCGACGACGCGGAGCAGCCGGTCGTTGATCGCGTCGCGATTGGAAAGCAGCTCGTCGAGGTCCATCGAGCCCATCACCGAGCGGATATTTGTCATCGTCAGGTTAAGGAGGGCATTCTCGAGATGGGCAACCTGATAGGCGGCCTGGGCGGGGTTCAGCACCTGATAAAAGGCGACTGCATCCGCCGACACGCTGGCATTGTCCTTGGTGATGACCTCCTGGGTCGGCACGTCGAGAACCTGCTCCATCACATTCATCTTCGCTCCGATGCGATCGATGAAGGGAAAGATGACGTTTAGCCCGGGCTCCATGGTCTTCGTGTACCGGCCGAAGCGCTCGACCGTGTATTGATATCCCTGCGGCACAGTCTTGATCCCGGCAAATAGCACCAGGATGACAAGAACGACGAATGCAATGACTGCGATATCCATGCCGCCCACCGACATATCTCCCTCTTCGCAACTCCAACGTTCGGAGTGCCCCCCGCTGCGTGTTTCCTTAAATCGTAGTCGATTTAAGGAAAAAAACATGCAGCAATTCAAAGTGCTACAGCGTCCTTTGCGCGTCTGAAGGACGCGCGGCGCTGTAGGATATGACGTGGCGATTCGCGGGAATATTTCAAGCCGTGTGCAGGGGCGGGCAGCTCAGAGCCAGCCCTCAAGCTCGCGGCGCACGATATGGTTGAGTACTGCCATACCCTCGGCACTGTCGTTCAGGCAGGGAATATGCGCAAATCTCTCACCGCCATTGTGGTGGAAGCTTTCGGCGGCCTGGCCGGCGATTTCTTCCAGCGTCTCCAGACAGTCCGAGACGAAACCGGGATTGACGACCGTAAGACGCTTGACGCCGTTCTTCGCCAACCTCTCGACCGTCTTGTCCGTATATGGCTGCAGCCATTCCTCCGGGCCGAAGCGGGACTGGAAAGTAACCTGCAGCTTTTCCTCCGGCCAGCCAAGCTTTGCGCGCAGCAGTCGCGCGGTCTCCTGGCATTGGAAATAATAGGGATCACCTTGATCGGAATAGCTCTTCGGAATGCCGTGGAAGGAGGCAAGCACGACTTCCGGCTCCCAGTCGAGCGTTGCAAGATGCTTGCTGATCGAGGCCGCGAGCGCATCGATATAGACCGGGTCGCCGGGATAGGCGGGAACCGTGCGCAAGGCCGGCTGCCAGCGCATCTTCAGCAAGGCCTCGAAGGCCTTGTCGTTGACCGTCGCGGTCGTGGCCGCGGCATATTGCGGATAGAGCGGAAACACGAGAACGCGATCGCAACCTTCCTGCTGCAGCGCCTCCATGCGCGCAGCGATGGTGGGCTGGCCATAGCGCATCGCCCAGTCGACGACGACCTCTGGCCGATCGGCAAAGGCCTTCGCCATCAGTTCGGCCTGGTTGCGGGTGTAGGTGCGCAGCCAGCTTTCGTTGCGTTCCTTGTTCCAGATCAGCTCATACGCCTTGCCGACCTTGCCGGGGCGCGTGTTGAGCACGATGCCGTAGAGGATCGGATACCAGTAGAGGCGCGACCATTCGATGACGCGCCTGTCGCTCAGGAACTCCTTGAGGTAGCGACGCATGGAGGCGTAGTCGGTGCCGTCCGGCGTGCCGAGATTGACGAGCAGAACGCCGATCTTCCCGGATCTCCGGACAGCGTGGTCGGTCGTCGGTTCGACAGGTGCGGTCGTCATCTCGGTCCTCATGGGCGCCTTTCCGTTGCCGGCGCCTTCAGTTTCAAACTCTTCTAAAAAGAAAAGCCGGCGCGGGAAAGACCGCGCCGGCCCGAAAGTTGAGACAAATTGTCTTATTTGGCCGGGATCTGCAATTCGCGGCCGATCTCGAGTGCCCGTGGCGCTGGATTGCCATTGGCGGTCGAGATCTTCCTCCACTCGATGCCGTTGCCGTAGAAGGACTCGGCGAGATCCCAGAGCGTGTCGCCCTTGGCAATGACATGCTTCTGCGGTCCGGCAGCTGCGGTTCCGGTTGCAGGCTGCACCGGTGCGGCTGCAGTGCTCTCTGCCGGTTTTGTCTCGGTTGCCGGCGCCGCCGCGCCATCGGCCGTTGCGCCCGCCGCCGCGGCGACTTCCGTTATGCGGCCATCGGTATGGGGTTTGAACGGCTGGTGCGCCGCGAGATAGTCGGCAAGCACGGTCTCGAGTCCCGGGCCATAATCATAGGCGTTCTCGCCCTTGGTCTTGAAGACGGCATAGCCGTCGCCACCGCCGCGCATGAAATTGTTGCTAACGAGCGAATAGGTCTTTTCCGGGTCGAGCGGGGCGAAGGCTTCGCCCTCCTTCGCCTCGACCGAGACGAGCCGGCTGCCGGCCGGCTTGGAGCGGTCGAAGGAATATTTGAGGCCGGCCACCTGCGGGAAGCGCCCGCCGCCCTCTTCGACCTGGCTCAGGCCGTTCTCAAGTGCAGCGCGGATGTCGGCCCCCTTCAACTGGAAGGTCGAGAGCGTGTTCTGGAACGGAAGCACGGTGATGGCTTCGCCCATGGTCACGTCGCCGGCATCGATCGAGGCGCGCAGCCCGCCGCCATTGGTGATGGCGATCGTGACACCCTGGCCCTTGACGCGGTCGAGCATGGCGTCGGCCACCAGCGTGCCCATTTCGCATTCCTTGGCGCGGCAATTTTCGCGCGAGCCGTCGATCGGCGCTTCGGTCTTGGCGATGACCTTGGTGCGCAGTTCTTCGATCGGCTTGGCGAGCTCCTTGATCCGGGCAAGCACGGCTTCGTCGGGTTTGACCGAGGAGTCGATGAGAATCGGATCGCCCTTTGCCGCCTTCACGACGCCGCTGTCATCGAAGGTGACGACGAGGTCGCCGAGATACTTGGTGTAGGAGGCGGCCTGCACCACCGGCACGTTGTAGCCGCCGGGATTGTCGACCATGGTCGGGTAGGGGCCTTCCGCCTTCGCGTCGGTGTTCGACAGAAGGCTATGGGAGTGACCGCCGACGACGACGTCGACGTCCGGGATCTTGGCAATCGCAGCGAGGTCGCGCGGGTAGCCGACATGGGTCAAGGCGATGATCTTGTTGACGCCCTGCTTCTTGAGCTCCTCGACCGCACTCGTAATCGTCGCGACATCTTCACCGATCAGGATGTCCGGTCCGGGAGAGGAAAGTTCGGGCGTGTCGTTGGCGACGGCGCCGACGATGCCGATCTTCTGACCGCCGACATCGAGCACGATCGAAGGCTTGATCCGGTCGCCGATCTTCGACTTGTAGCTCGGCAGCACATTGGCGGTTACGACCGGGAAGGTGACCTTGTCGAGGAAGCTCGCGAGCCCATCTTCGCTTTCGTCGAATTCGTGGTTGCCGACGGTCATGGCATCGAACTTCATCAGGTTCAGGAATTCCGCTTCTGCCGCGCCCTTGTAGGTCGTGAAGAAGAGCGAGCCCTGAAAGTTGTCGCCGGCATTGAGCAGAAGCACGTTCTTGCCCGTCAGCTCCTGGCGTTTCTGGTCGATCAGCGACTTGAGGCGGGCGACGCCGCCAAAGCACTCGTTCTTGCCTTCCTCTTCCGCCGAGCAGGTCGACTCGAACTTGTTGATCGACTCGATGCGGGAGTGGAGATCATTGATGTGCAGGATGTTCAATTCATAATCGGCGAAGGCGGCGCCCGAAGAAAGGGCGAGAATAGACGCGGTCATCAGGCCGGTCCGTATATGTCTGATCATGATCTTCTCCCGTTCTGCCTGTGGATTTCCGATCGATTGCGAAACCGTGCGGAAATGCTCGATCCCCTGACCGAGGTGGCGTGCCGGATGTTTTCACCAGTTGCGGCCGACTTCAAGCGCTAAAGGCGCCCTTTCTTCGCCGGATTCCAACTAGGGTTAAGCCGGCTGCCGAACGACGCGATCGCCGTCTGCCAGGGTCGCGATGCCCAGTGCCGCAGGGCCTAGAGGTGCCGCACTTCGGCGGGTGTCTCTCCCCAATTGTCATTGCGGCCATCGTAGTAGGTAACCGGTGCGGCCAAGAGCTCGTCGATGTCGACACACTCGAGACATGCGACATTGATATTGAGGTACGGACCGCCAGTCATGTTCGGGACACCGATACGCTCAAAGGGGTGCACGCCGCAATGCTGGCAGAAGAGGTGATGGGCGACCCTGTTCTTTCCCTGAAAATCCGTCAGTTCACCCTCGCCTTCGACGAGACGAAAAGCTTCTGGCCTCACCCGAACCGACCACAGGCGCATCTTCGTGCAAATGGAGCAATTGCACTTTCCGGTGCCGGCGCTGATGTCCAGGTCGGCCTCGAAGCGAACCACGCCGCAATGGCAGCTTCCTGTGTAGGTTTTCAGCATCGTCTTCTCGGAACGGAACGAGGGTTCGTCATCAAAGGTAGCAAAAAGCCCGCGCTTGGGCGGGCCTTCGTGATTTTCACAGGATGCGGACAGGGGCGTTTATCGCCTCGCCCATCCGCTTCAGCCGCGGCGCGTAAGCGAGAACTGAGCGCCGGAATCGGTGGTGCAGTTCAGCTGTGTCTGCGTGACGAGCGCGCAGTTGACCTTCGACTGGGTGTTGCGCACCAGTGACGTCATGCTGATTTCGACAAGCGTCGGGCTGACATTCACGTAGTTGCCGGAAGCAAGCAACTGGTTGGTGTCGGTGGTGCGTGTCGAGAACGTCCCGCCCGCGAAGGTGGAAACGATGCCGTTCGGATCGACCCAGGCGCCCTCGACGCCGGCCGCCTGGCTCGGCGGAGGTCCGCCCATTTCCCGTGGCGACGACTGGCATGATGCCAGCGCTGCCGCGGCGGCCAGAAGGGTCGGAATGGCGAAAGGCTTCATGGGCGTTTTCTCCCGCGTCTTGTCTTGGCGGTTTCGTTCTGTGCGCGAAACCATGCCGCGATCATGAGTTGAAAGCAAGACCGTCACTGAAATCCCGGTGATTTTGGATTGTATCGCGCCAGGTCGTAAACGTGATCGATTCTAAGATGTTAGAGCGCGGTACCCTCTTTCGCAGAGGTTGATTTCGCCCTGTCGTGCAACCTTGTCAATCAAATGAAAAGGCCCGGAGCCGTTATGCTCCGGGCCGTATTTTGCAACGTATGTGCAGCGATTCTCAGCGGAAGAGGATGTTCCGGAACTGCCACGGATCCTTGGTATCGAGGTCTTCCGGGAACAGGCCCGGGCGACCCTCAAGCGGCGTCCAGTCGGTGTAGTGGCCTTCGACGGGACCGAGATAGGGGAGCTGCACTTCCAGGCAGCGTTTGTAGTCCATCTCGTCGGCTTCGACGATGCCCGCCTTCGGGTTCTCGAGGGCCCAGACCATGCCGGCGAGAACGGCGCTCGTCACCTGCAGGCCGGTGGCATTCTGATAGGGCGCGATGCGCCGGGTTTCTTCGAGCGACAGGCGCGAACCATACCAGTAGGCGTTCTTGTCATGGCCGTAGAGCAGCACGCCGAGCTCATCGATGCCATCGACGAGTTCGTTCTCGTCGAGAACGTGGTGCACCGGCTGCGCATTGCCGCCATTGCCGAACATCTCGTGCAGCGAGAGCACGGCGTCGTTGTTCGGGTGATAGGCATAGTGGCACGTCGGGCGGTAGGTGACCTCGCCATCCTTGTCACGCACGGTGAAGAAGTCGGCAATCGAGATCGATTCGTTGTGGGTGACGAGGAAGCCGTATTGCGGACCCGGTGTCGGGCACCAGGTGCGCACGCGCGTGTTTGCACCCGGCTGCTCCAGATAGATTGCCGCCTTGCAGCCCTTCTTTTGCTTCTTGGCGTTCTTCGGCATCCAGGTCTCGTGCGTGCCCCAGCCGAGTTCGGCCGGCTGCAGGCCTTCAGAAATGAAGCCTTCGACCGACCAGGTGTTCCAGAAGACGTCGAGCGGTTTGGGATTCTTGCTGCGCTGCGTGTCGCGCTCGGCGATGTGGATGCCCTTGACGCCGGCCTTCTTCATCAGCTTCGCCCAGCCTTCGCGGTCGTCCTGATGCGGTTCCTCGTATTTCAGGCCGAGATCGTCGGCAAGGTGGAGGAGCGCCCTCTTGACGAACCAGGAGACCATGCCCGGGTTGGCGCCGCAGGTCGAAACCGCGGTGGTGCCGCCCGGGTTCTTCTGCTTTTCCTTACGCACCGTCTCCCGCAGCGCATAGTTGGTGCGTGCCGCGTTGTCCATTTCGGGGTTGAAGTAGAAACCGAGCCAGGGCTCCACGACCGTGTCGATGTAGAGAACATCGAGCTTGCGGCAGAGCTTCATGAGATCGAGCGAGGACGTGTCGACGGAGAGGTTGACGCAGAAGCCCTGTCCGCCGCCCTCGGTCAGCAGAGGCTTCAAGAGTTCCTTGTAGTTGTCCTTGGTCACGTAAGCCTTGACGTGACGCACGCCATGGCGCTCGAAAAGCTCCGTGTCCTTGGCGTCTTCGCGCGGTTCGACCACAATCAACCGGTTCTTGTCGTATTTGAAGTGGCGTTCGATCAGCGGCAAGGTGCCGTGGCCAATCGAGCCGAAACCGATCATGACGATCGGGCCGGTGATCTCGCCATGAACCGGATAGGTGGTATCTGCCATTTTGGTCTTCTCCTGGAAAACATCCCTGTGAGGTTGGTTGAAACGCGCGGAAAGCGGGCGTTTGAGTCTCTGGCAATGCCGGCAACGCCGGGCGTTCGAACGCTCCGAGGCGCTGAAGGTTCTGGAGCGTCCTGCCCGCTTTCAGGTGAAATCGCTGAAAGCGGATGCTCTAGAGCATAGTTTCCTGTCACAATAAAGGGCCGCCGCGTCAACCGCCACGTGAGACTTTGCTTAACCGGCAATCGCCAACAACGCTGCGATCAGGGCTTCCCGCTTGCTTACAAGACCCTTGTATGCCGCCTGTGGCAGCGTCAATTCGTTGAGTTGGGCAACGAAGGATCGGGCAAGCGCTGCCGCATCGGGCCGGCGTCTGAGTGCGGCGAGCGGATCGGAGTAGATGCGGATCGTGAAGACGATCGCGCCGGTCTCCGGCAGTTTGCGAAGCGTCTGGCGCTCGATGCGGATGAAGGTGCCGTCTTCGGAAAGCGACACCGCCTCGGCGTCGGCCTGCTCGGATTTCGACTTCGGCAAATGCAGCGCGCCGTCGACGTTGATCGCCCAGTTGAAGCGTTCGACGAAACGTCCGGGCGAAAGATTGTCGAACATCCGGGTGATGAGTTCGGCATTGCGCGTGCCCTGACCGAAGCCGGGAACGGGCGCGTGAATCTCGTGCATCGCCCGGCCAAATTTCTCCGCAAGCGACCAGGAGGATGGAAAGGCGACATAGGCCGCGGCAAGTCGCCAATCGCCCTCCTTGCGCTCCATGATCGCAAGGTCGTCCTGGATCAGCGAACCCGCGGTGACGAGGGCGGAATCGCCGCCAAGGGCCACTCGGCGCTTACCGACGACCATCGCGTCGCCCTCGCGCCGGTAGAGGTCGGGAAATTGGTTGGGCAGGTATCCGGTGAGTATACTCAGGAGCTCGCCTTGCGCGGCCTCCGTTCCGGTCTCGGCAAGGAAAATGCTCTCGCGCATGGAAGCGAGCAGCCGCGCCTTTTCGTCGAGATAGAACTCAAGCGCATCGTCCGGTTCGATCCACCGACCGGGATCGAGCTGCACGAGACCGATCGTGAAGGGTTTCGACGAACCGTCGTAGGGGGTGTGTTTCATGCTGGGGAACCGGAGCTTCGCCACTTAACCATATTTCCCTTCCATTGGCATGGCGGGCATTCGGTCACAAGCGATTCGTGTTATAGCTCTTGCACTTGTATATTCCTGCTGTAATTGCATTTCCCGAATGTGTCTGCTCGGAGGGATTGAGATTGACCGTAACTGGCGACCATCTCCAGACCTTGATGGAACTGCAGGCCCGATCGCCGGTATTGATCGCACTTTACGATCAGCAGGACCGCTTGTGTTTTGCCAATGATGCATTTCGCGCCGCCTACAATCTCGCACCGGACGACTTTCCGACCTGGGCCGATCTGATGCGGCGCAACTATGCCTGCGGCAAGGGCACGGTGGTGAAGACGGACGACATCGAAACCTGGATTGCGGCTACGGTCCATCGGCGCGGCAAGATACCGTTTCGCGCGCTTGAAACCGACCTTCATGATGGCCGCTGGCTGTGGATGACCGAGACGGTCGATGCCAATGGTTGCATGCTCTGCATCGCCGTCGACATCACCTCGATTCGCGCCGAGGAACGCGAGCTGCGGCAGGACCGCGATTTGGCGGTACGGGCGTCGCAGGTGGACGAGCTCACCAGCGTGCCGAACCGGCGCTATACGATGGACAGACTTACCGACTTCATCACGAACTGCACCGGCAATCCGGACATGTGGGGTTGCGTGGCGATCATCGATATCGATTACTTCAAGGCGATCAACGACCGCTATGGCCACCAGCGCGGCGACGAAGTTCTGCTCGATTTCGCCCGGCAGATGCAGGCGATCGTCCGCCGTTCAGACTGCTTCGGCCGAATCGGCGGCGAGGAGTTCATGCTGATCCTGCCCGACACGACGGTCAGCGAGAGTCATCTCATCCTCGATCGGGTGCTGGACAAGGTGCGCAGCGCCCGCCCGCTTTCGAACATCCCGGAGTTCTACTACACCTGCTCGGTGGGGCTTGCGGAATATCGCGACGGGGACAGCGTCAACGATATCTATGCCCGCGCGGACGAGGCGCTCTATCTTGCCAAGAGGGAAGGGCGCGACCGCGTGAAACGCTATACGCTCGCAGGCTCAGACCCCGAGTTTTGCCCGGATCAGACCTCGTAGCGAATTGCCGAGATAGAGGCGCCCGCTTTCAAGATCGGCCGGCGAGAGCCGCGAAACACGCGCGCGTCGCTGGCAGATGAGGTCGGTGCGCAGCACGCCGGCAAGCAGGCCGCAACTGATCGGCGGCGTTTTGAGCATGCCGCTTCCGTCATCGACGAAGACGGAGGTTATCGTGCCTTCGCAAACCTCGCCCTTTTCATTGAGCAGGATGACCTCGTCGGCCTCCTCCGGCGTGAACTCGCCGCGCGCAGCCTCGAAGATTTCGCGCCGTGTCGTCTTTACGCGAAGCAGCCGGTTGCTTGAATCGAGTCGTGCGGCAGCGATCCGCGCGCGCCAGACGGTATCATCGGGGAGGGCGGTAAAGGGAGCGGTGGTCACGGCGATGGCGCCGTTGCGGTCAAGGGTCAGGCGGACCCGCAGCGGGCCTGCGGCGCCGCGAACGGCATCCTTCAGCTGCGCTTCTGCAGCCTCTGCGCTGGCAAAGCCCAACCGCCTTGCCGAGCGCGTCAATCGCGCGAGATGCAGCCGCAGCCGGACGAAGCCGGTCTTCGGCTCGAAGCGTAACGTCTCGATCAGAGAAAAATCCGTCATCGCGCGATCTCGGCGTCGCCCACGGCGAAGCGCGCCTTCAGCAGGCATTCGTCATATTCGGCCTCGGCCTTCGAATCGAACACGATTCCGCCGCCGACGTTGAAGATCGCCCGGCCGTCCGGAAACAGAGAAATTGTGCGGATCGCCACGTTGAATCGCATGACCCCGCCCGGGGCGATGAAGCCGATGGCGCCGCAATAGGCGTCGCGCGGCCCGCTTTCCAGGTCATGAAGGATTTCCATCGCCCGGATTTTTGGCGCGCCGGTGATGGAACCGCAGGGAAAGAGAGCCGCAAAGATATCGGCGATGCCGGTGTCGGGCCGAAGCCTGGCCCTGACGTGGCTCACCATCTGATGAACGGTTGGATAGGTTTCGACGTCGAAAAGCTTTGGAACGTCTAGCGTTCCGACCGCGGTGACACGGGAAATGTCGTTGCGCAAGAGGTCGACGATCATCCGGTTTTCGGCCTGGGTCTTTTCGTCTGCCCGCATCGCGGCGATGATCGCCGCGTCCTCCTCGCCCGTCTTGCCACGCGGCGCCGTGCCCTTCATCGGATGCGTTTCGATCCAGCCGTCGGCGTCGACGCGGAAGAACAGTTCCGGTGAGCGCGAAAGGAGAATCGGGCCGTCGAGCGCCACAAGCGCCCCGTATTTCACGGGCTGGCGCTCGATCAGCGACCAGAAGGCCGCGCGCGGGTCGCCCGACCAGCATGCATGGATCGGCATCGTCAGGTTCGCCTGGTAGCAGTCCCCCTGGCGCAGGTGCTGATGCAGGCGTTCGAACCGGGCGCGGTAGGCGGGAAAATCCCAACCGGCGCGAGGTTCTGAGAGGAAGGGCTCGTTTTCCATCCGTCGTTGCGGTTCGCCAAGAGGATGACCTTCCGCGGGCGCATCGAAGACGCCGAAGGACATAAGCGGCGTTTCGCGGTTCTCCTCGGCGAAGGGCTCAAGCTTTTCTTCGAAGAGGTGGCCTGCCTCATAGGCCATATAGCCGGCGAGCCACTTTCCGGCGCGATGAGCGCTTTCGAGTTCCGCAAGGCCGTGCCGGAACTCGCCTCGGGTCCGCGCCGTGATCACGCGCGAAGGTTCGGCGAAAACCGTCGTCCGGTTTTCGCTGTCGTCCCGGAAAAGGACATAGGGCGCATTCTCGATCATCGAAGCTGGTCGTCGTCCGTTCAACATCGGGCCGCTGGGGCATGTCGCTATTCAAAGTGCTACAGCGGCCTTTGTGCGTCTGAAAGACGCACGGCGCTGTAGCGGCTTAGGCCGCCTTATCAAGCGCCTCCAGTTCGTCGATCAGCCCCTCAATCATCGACAGTCCCTGCGCCCAGAACGACGGATCGGTCGCATCGAGGCCGAAGGGCGCCAGCAGTTCCGAATGATGCTTGGTCCCACCGGCCTTCAAGAGTTCGAAATATTTCTCCTGGAAGCCCTTCTCGGCCTTTTGATAGACGGCGTAGAGCGAGTTCACGAGGCAATCGCCGAAGGCGTAGGCATAGACGTAGAAGGGCGAGTGGATGAAGTGGGGGATATAGGCCCAATAGGTCTCGTAGCCTTCGGAGATCCGGATCGCGGGACCGAGGCTTTCCGTCTGAACCGAAAGCCACATTTCGCCAAGGTCGTCGGCGGTGAGCTCGCCGTCCTTGCGGGCGGTGTGGACCTTGCGCTCGAATTCATAGAAGGCAATCTGGCGCACGACCGTATTGATCATGTCCTCCACCTTCTGTGCGAGCATCGCCTTGCGCTCGCGCTTGTCCTTGGTCTGGTCGAGGAGCGCGCGGAACGTCAGCATCTCGCCGAAGACGGAGGCGGTTTCGGCAAGCGTCAGCGGCGTCGAAGCCATCAGCGCGCCCTGGGCGCCGGCGAGCACCTGATGCACGCCGTGGCCGAGCTCGTGGGCAAGCGTCATCACGTCCCGCGGCTTGCCCATGTAATTGACGAGCACGTAGGGATGGACGGAGGGAACCGTCGGATGGGCGAAGGCGCCGGGCGCCTTGCCGGGGCGGACGGGTGCATCGATCCAGCGGTCATCGAAGAAACGGCGGGCGATCGTCGCCATTTCCGGAGCGAAGGCGTGATAGGCGGAGAGCACCGTGTCCTTCGCTTGGTTCCATGGAATGACGGCGTTAGGCGTTTCGGGGAGCGGGGCGTTACGGTCCCAAAAATCCATCTGCTCCATGCCGAGCCATTTCGCTTTCATGGCGTAGTAGCGGTGCGAGAGGCGCGGATAGGCCGCCTTCACCGCAGCGGCCAGCGCGTCCACGACCTCCCGTTCGACGCGATTGGCGAGATGGCGGCTGTCGGCGATGTCCGCGAAGCCGCGCCAGCGGTCGGAGATTTCCTTGTCCTTGGCAAGCGTATTGGTAACCAGCGTGAAGGTGCGGATATTCGCCTTGAAGGTTTCGGCGAGCGCCATGGCCGCCTTCTTGCGGGTGTCCGGCGAGGGATGCTGCAGAAGGTTCAACGCAACCTCGAGCGGCAACGCCTCGCCGTCGACATTGAAGGTGAGCGCCGCGACGGTTTCGTCGAACAGGCGGTTGAAGGCGCTCGCGCCGGTCATCGATTTTTCGAGGAAAAGCTGCTCCAGCTTGTCCTCGAGCTGATAGGGCTTGTCCTTGCGCAGGTCGAGGATCCACGGCTTGTAGTGTGCCGCAAGGCTGTCCGTTGTCAGAGCGGCGTCAATGACGGCGTCCTCGATGCGGTTGAGTTCCAGCGAGAAGAACAGGAGATGCGCCGACATGTCGGTGAGCTTCGACTGGACGTCGCCGTAGAGCTTGCCGTTGGCCGGCTTGGACGTGTCGGAGAAATAGGTGAGCCCGGCAAAGGAGGCGATCCTCCCCATCAGATCCTCGAGCGCCTCGAACTCCTTTACCGCCGCACCAATACCCTCGTCGCCGGTCTTGCCGGCGGCCGCCGTCAGCTTGCCCTTCCATTTGTTCTCGAAGGCGATCGCGTCGGCCTCCGCCTTGGCCATGTCGGAGCGGAATGCCTCCGACGTGGAGGACGCGTAAAGATCTTCAAGCCGCCAGGACGGCAGATCGCCAAGGTCGGCGGCGGCACCATGCGCCTGTCCGGCCGTCGCACGAAGCGCGGAGTGAGTGGCGGAAGCGGCAAGGATTCGAGCGGATAGCGGCATCTTCGGATTTCTCGCATTGGTGGCTGGGGTAACAAGCCATATGGGGCCCATTGCTATCGCCGCCAATGGATAAAATGCAAGCTTTTCTCAAAACATGATGTTCAGCCCTTTATGGCACGAATAGCTGGCATGATTTGGCACATGAGGTTGGCCAAAGAGTACTGCGTGTCCAGAGCAGGAGGCTTTCGTGACATCACATATTCTCGTCATCGATGACGATCCGGTTCAGCGCCGGTTGCTGACGAACATGATCGAACGGCTGGGTCACGTCGCGCATCTCGCCGACAACGGGCGCAGCGGACTCGAATTGCTGGTGCGCAAGGGCGGTATCATCGACGTCATCCTGCTCGACCTCCTGATGCCCGAGATGAACGGCCACGGTTTTCTTGAGGCGCTTGCCGAACGCGGCGTTGATACGCCCGTGATCGTGCAGACCGGACAGGGTGGCATCGAAACGGTTGTCCACGCGATGCAGGCCGGGGCTTTCGACTTCCTGGTCAAGCCGGTATCGCCGGAGCGGCTCGCGGTCGCGATCGGCAACGCGCTGAAAATGGCGCATCGCGACGGCAAGGTGAAGACGTCGCGTCGGTCGCGCGGGGGTGCGGTTGGTTTCGACGACATCGTGTCGGCGAGCCCGGCGATGATCCGGGTTATCGACCTCGCCCGCCGTGCCGCGCAGTCCAATATCCCGATCGTGCTTGAAGGCGAATCCGGCGTCGGCAAGGAGATGGTGGCGCGCGCGATCCAATCGGCGAGCGACCGGGCCGGCAAACCATTCGTCACCGTCAATTGCGGCGCGATCCCACACAATCTGGTCGAAAGCATCCTGTTCGGTCATGAAAAGGGCGCCTTCACCGGCGCAACCGAAAAGCACACCGGCAAGTTCGTCGATGCGGATGGCGGAACGCTCTTCCTCGATGAGATCGGCGATCTGCCGCTTGACGTTCAGGTCAAGCTCTTGCGCGCCGTTCAGCAGGGCGAAATAGAGACTGTCGGCGCGCGCCATCCGCAAAAGGTCAATGTCCGACTGATCTCGGCCACCAACAAGGACCTCATCAACGAGGTGCGTGAAGGACGGTTCCGGGAAGATCTTTATTATCGCCTCAATGTCTTCCCGATCACCATTCCGGCGCTGCGCCGGCGCAAGGAAGATATCCCGGTGCTGGTGCGCGCCTTCGTGGAGCGCTTTGCCGCCGAGCAGAGGCTCAATCAGCCGCTGACGGTCTCGAGCGGCGCGATGGCGCTGCTGACGGCCTACGATTGGCCGGGCAACATCCGCCAACTCGAGAACGCGATTTTCCGCGCCGTGGTGCTTGCGGAGGGCAACGAACTCACGGTCAAGGATTTTCCGCAGATCGCGACCCAGATACCCGGCTACGTCGTCGCCGATCGCTCCGGCTTCTCGTGGGGCGAGGCCGGGCCCGAGCGCGTCCCGGCGGCCGGCGGTTATGCGTCGAGCGCTCATGCTGATTTGAAGGTCGCGGAGCAACCGGTGTCCCGGGAGCAGATGCCAGACAACCGTCTGGAGAACGCCATCGCCAGCGTCGATGAGGGTGGCGATGTCCGCAAGCTGGCCGAGGTCGAGGAGGAACTGATTCGCTTTGCCTTGAAGTTCTACCGCGGACAGATGAGTCAAGTGGCGCGAAAACTCGGCATCGGCCGCTCGACACTCTATCGAAAGCTCAAGGATTACGGCATCGACCCCGACGATCCGCTGCGTGAGGCCGCATAAATTCGACGCATTCACGCCTCATTAGCCGTGCAATTGGGGCACCGCCGTTTAGACCTTGTTAGTGAACTGTTCACTATATTATAAGGGGCGGTGACTACTGTGGCATAATTGCCATGCTGTCACCTTATTTGACAGTCATCTGAGACAACAAAGCACGGTTGTCCGTCGGACGGGGATTGAATGCCAAATTTGTTCGGTTTGAAGAAGCCAGCCGGCTTCTTGGCGCGCAGAGTCTGTTCGGCGATTGCCCGCAAGGCGCCGCAGGTTCTTGCCTCCATCGCTTTGGCGGCGTCCCTCGTCACGCCTGGCATGGCGCCTCCGGTCGAGGCGGCCGGTCAGACCCGGACTTTGAAGCTTTATTTCATCCATACCAAGGAAAAGGCGCAGATCACCTTTAAGCGCAACGGCCGCTACGATTCGAAGGGATTGCAGCAGATCAACCGTTTTCTGCGCGACTGGCGGCGCAACGAGCCGACGAGGATGGACCCGCGGCTTCTTGATCTCGTCTGGGAGGTCTACCAGAAGAGCGGTTCGCGCGACTATATTCACGTCGTTTCCGCCTATCGCTCTCCCTCCACGAACAGCATGCTGCGGTCCCGCTCCAAAGGCGTCGCCAAGAAGAGCCAGCATATGCTCGGCAAGGCGATGGATTTCTACCTGCCTGACGTGAGGCTCAAGTCGCTCCGCGAAATCGGCATGAAATTCCAGGTGGGTGGTGTCGGCTATTATCCGACCTCCGGCTCTCCCTTCGTCCACATGGACGTCGGCGGCGTGCGCGCGTGGCCGCGCATGACCCGCAACGAGCTCGCACGTCTCTTCCCTGACGGCAAGACCATGCACGTACCGTCTGACGGCAAGCCGTTGCCGGGCTATCAGCAGGCTGTTGCCGATTACAAGCGGCGTGTCGGCGCGTCGGCGATCGAGGTTGCCGGCGGCGGTGCCAAGGGACCGGGTGACGTTGCCCGCGGCAAGCGCAGCGGGAATCTCTTCGCCATGCTCTTCGGCGGTGGCGGCGACGAAGATGAAGAACCAGAGGCAATCGCCGCCGGCGCGGCGGACGACGGCGAAAGCGAGGCTCCGGCCAAGGCTCAGACGGCAGGGCAGGAGGCGCTTCCGGGCGTCGCAGGTTCGGTCGCCGGCCAGACCGCGGAAGAACAGCAGGACATCAATGCACCGGTTCCGGCCGCCCGGCCGGCCTTCAAAGATGCGCCGGCAAATGGCGGGGTAGCGGTTGCGCTTGTCGCGCCCGCGCAAAACAACGCCCAGGAGGCGCTGGCTGCGGCCATGCAGCAGACGCCGGCGGTGCCATCGGAATATGCGGATCTCAGCACGCTGAAGGTGCCGGTTCCGCAGATGCTTGACCGTCGCGATATGAATGCGCTGATAGCCAACGGAACGCTTGTGGCGTCCGCCGACGCCGCAGCCGAAGATGCTGAGGCGCTCGGTTTCGTGCCGGTGCCGGGGATGCGTCCGGCCGGGGAAGCCGCGCTTGCGGCCGTTGCCGAAGCTGAGGTTGGTGTCCCGGCTTTCGCGGATCGTACGGTCGTAGCGTCCGCCGGGGCGCCGCGTGACACCGCTGCCCAGGCGGCGACGCGCGTCGCACTTGCTGCGCCGACGACAGAACCCGAACCAACCGCACAGCCGATCGAAATGGCGGCCTATGCGCCTCGCTCGGATGCGAGCTCGAAGGAAACGATCTTCGATAGCGCCTTTGACACCGAAGCCGAAGTGTCGGCAAAGGGCGGCCGGCCGAAGAGGCAGGACGCCGAGGCGGCCAGCCGCTCGTCTGTCCGCACCGAGCCGAAGCTGACGCAGAAGATCATTTCGGAATGGGCTCTCTCGACCGGTCGCGTCGCCACCCTCTCGAAGCCGGTCAAGGCGCCGCGCTTCGTCAGCAAGACCCTTCGCGCAGCGCCAACAACGGTCTATGCCGCTGGCTTCACGAGTGGCGTGCGCGTCGTCGATACGGCACGCTTCAGCGGCAACGCAGTGAACTTCATGGAAGTGAAGAAGTTCAGCACCAACTGATCGCCGCCATTCTCGAGAAAACAGAAAAGCCCGCCGTCGGCGGGCTTTTTGTTGAGATCGGTCAGAAGAGCTTATGCTGCGTCCTCGGCTGCCGGAACCATGCCCAGCGCCTGCAGGTAGGTGTCGAGGATTGCTTCCTGTTCCATGCGCTCGTCATGGTCCTGCTTGCGGATGGAAATAACCTTGCGCAGGATCTTGGTGTCGAAGCCCATTGCCTTGGCCTCGCCATAGACGTCCTTGATGTCGTCCGCGATCGTCTTTTTTTCCTCTTCCAGCCGTTCGATCCGTTCGATGAAAGCACGAAGCTGGTCGCGTGCGACGCCGTGAGCATCCGACATGATCTTCTCCTTTTATGGGGAATGAATTTTCTGGGTGCTGTGACCTGCCGCGAACCGCCGCCGAGGTCAAGGGCGATTGCGCAACAACGGCGCTATTTCCCGGGACACGATCCTGGAAAACTGTGACGCGGCTTTCCGCCGCCCTCGCGTCTCCCGCACGAGTGGTATCGCGAGGAATGCTATTCTTTCGGACGGTTGCGCTCGAAGGCGGCCTTCTGGTCGGCGGATGCGTCCGTCTGATGCCGCGCACGCCATTCCTCATACGGCATGCCGTAGATGATCTCGCGCGATTCGTCCTTGCTCATCTCCATGCCGGAGGCCTCGGCTGCCTCGCGATACCAGTTGGAGAGGCAATTGCGGCAGAAGCCGGCAAGGTTCATCAGGTCGATATTCTGGACGTCGCTGCGCTCGCGCAGATGCGCCACGAGCCGCCGGAAGGCTGCGGCCTCGAAGGCGATCTGCTGATCCTGGCTGAGTTCGGTCATGATGGTCTCCTCCTGCGGCGGTGCGTGTCCGATCGGACGCGCAAAGGACGCCGTAGCACTTTGAATTGCTGCATGTTTTATCCTCAAATCGGTGCGATTTAAGGAAACATGAAGAGTTAGTCGTCGTAGGCACCGGTGCGCGAGGGGTGGCGCCGATAGTCGTGCAGCGTCGGCAAGCCGTTTAGGTCCGCCAGGATGGGGGCGAGGCGCCGGGCCCAGGCGGCGACGCCGGCCGCGTCGGCGATCAGGTCCTGGCGGATCTCGATCAGCGCATGGGCAATGCCAGGCGTCATGCAATGCCGGTACATGGTATCGCCGCGCAGCGCCCCATCATAGGGCTCGTTGTTGCCGACGACGATATCGCCCGCTGCTTCGAGCCGTTCGATCAACGGAAACACAGCGCGCGGATCGTTGTCCCAGAGCACTGCGGCGTGCCACGGTCGCAGGACACCCTTCCAGGCCGGCGTGAAGGAATGGAGCGAGATGACCAGCGGCGCCTTGCCGCCTGCCGAGGCAGCCCGCGCGATGGTTTGGGAAACGGCCTGGTGGTACGGACGATGGAAGCGGTTGAGCCTGTTCTCCCATTCCTCGTCGGTGATCGGATGATTGCCGGGGATGATCGCGCCGTCGGAGATCTTCATGATCAGCGTCGGATCGTCCTCGCCGCGGTTCGGATCGATCAGCAGCCGCGAAAAGCAGCCGAGCACGGCCGGCGCGTCGAGCGCTGCGGCCAATTCCCGTGTGAGCGCTTCGACGCCGATGTCATAGGCAATGTGCCGGCTGAAGGCGCTGTCGGGAAGACCAAGCTTTCCATATTCCGGCGGAAGACGATTCATGGCGTGGTCGGCTAGAAGAACGAGACCATTCGCCGGATTGCCTTCAATGATCTCGTAAGGGGAATAGTCCTGCATGCCGCTCCTGCTCGATCTGCGAACGCGAGTTCCTGATCGCATGCACAACGGCCGTTCGCAAGAAAAAGGCGAAACTCTTGTGCCTTTTGTCACCAGAATGCCAATTGTAATCGATTAGTGTTGCGTTGACTTTCAGGGCTGGGCATCGCAAGAAAGTGCCACGCAAATCAAAACGGAGTTCCGTTGGAAGCCGTGTCTAGATATCCTTTTTCCAAAGCGAAACCGGGCCTGGGAACGTTCTGGGCTACCCTCCTGTTTTTATTGGTAACCTCTGGGTCGTTTATCGTCGCTGACGAGGCTCATGCCGATTTTCGTGTCTGCAACGGCACGCAAACCCTGGTTGGCGTGGCGATCGGCTACCGCGCCAAGGACGGCTGGGTGACCGAAGGCTGGTGGCAGGTGCCGGCAACGACCTGCGCGACCCTGATCGAGGGCGAACTTCAATCCAGATATTATTATCTCTACGCGGAAGATGCGGCTCGTGGCGGCCGCTGGACCGGCGGGGTCAACATGTGCGTCGCCGAGAACGAGTTCAAGATCACCGGGGTGCAGGACTGCTTCGCGCGCGGCTTCCAGCGTATGGGATTCAAGGAATATGACACGGGGCGGCAGGGCAGCTGGATGGTTCAGCTTTCCGACACGCCCGGCACGCAGGAAAGCCAGAATTGATGAAGCGGAACAGAAAAGTCAAAATCCTCGCCACGCTCGGACCGGCGTCGTCCGACGAGCAGATGATCCAGAGGCTGCATGAGGCGGGAGCCGATCTGTTCCGTATCAACATGAGCCATGCGAGCCATGACGTCATGCGCTCGCTGATCGAGAAGATCCGCAGTGTCGAATCCCGTTGCGGCCGACCGATCGGCATTCTGGCCGATCTGCAAGGTCCCAAGCTGCGTGTCGGCAAGTTTGCCGAGGGCAAGGTCGAGCTCAAGATCGGACAGACCTTCACGCTCGACAACAAGGAGATCCCTGGCGACAACACTCGCGTCTATCTTCCCCACCCGGAAATCCTCGAGGCGGTGAAGCCCGGCGATCGCCTGCTGATCGATGATGGCAAACTGCACCTCAGGGCCGAGAAGACGAACGGCAAGAGCATTATCACGACCGTTGTTTCCGGTACGAGGATATCGGACCGCAAGGGCGTGAGCCTGCCTGACACGCTGCTCGGCGTCGGCGCGCTGACCGAGAAGGACCGCGTCGATCTCGATGCCGTGCTGGCGACAGGGCAGGTCGACTGGGTGGCGCTCTCCTTCATTCAGCGGCCGGAAGATCTCGCCGAAGTCCGCAAAATCGCCCGCGGCCGTGTCGGCCTGATGTCGAAGATCGAAAAGCCGCAGGCGATCGAACGCATCGACGAGATCATCGAGCTTTCGGACGCGCTGATGGTAGCGCGCGGCGACCTCGGCGTGGAGATGCCGCTCGAATCCGTTCCCGGCCTGCAGAAGCAGCTGACGCGCGCCTGTCGGCGCGCCGGCAAGCCGGTGGTTGTCGCCACGCAGATGCTGGAGTCGATGATTTCCTCGCCGGTTCCGACCCGTGCGGAGGTGTCCGACGTGGCCACGGCTGTATTCGAAGGCGCCGACGCCGTGATGCTTTCGGCCGAATCCGCCTCCGGCGAGTATCCGGTCGAGGCGGTTTCGACCATGGCTTCGATCGCGAGCAACGTCGAGCGCGATCCGCACTATTCGGGCATTATCTATGCGCAGCGCACGCCGCCGGAGGCGACCGGCGCCGACGCGATTTCTCTCGCTGCGCACCAGATCGCCGAGACGCTGAAGCTCGCGGCGATCGTCTGCTATACGTCATCCGGTGCAACGGGCTTGCGCGCCGCACGCGAGCGGCCGCAGGTGCCTGTCATCGCGCTGTCGCCGATCGTCGAGACCGCAAGGCGCCTTTCGGTCGTCTGGGGCCTGCACTGTGTCGTCACCGAGGATGCAAAAGATCTCGATGATATGGTCAACCGGGCCTGCCGCATTGTCGCGGCGGAGGGTTTTGGGAAGCCCGGCGACCGCATCATCATCTCCGCCGGTGTCCCGCTCGGAACGCCGGGTGCCACCAACATGCTGCGCATCGCCTATATCGGCTCGGACGGGCTGACCGGCGTATAAGGCTTTTCCTGCATTGAAGCGTCGTTGACCGCGAGGCGGGCTTCGGCCCGCCGTGCTGCCTCCTGGAGGTCCCGCGGCTTGCCCGCCAGTTTCTCGATCGCTGCAACGACGAGGTCTGTCACCACGTAGTCCGGCTTGTGGCCGAGATTGGCAATCCATAACAGCTCCGATCCGGCAATGTCGCGCGCCAGACCGCGCGCATGGATGTCGGCCAGAACGATGGCGTCGCTGTCGCCGGTGATGATGACCGTCGGTGCCGCGATCTCGGCATAGCGCGGAGAGATATGCGTCACATAGGCATGCAGGTTGGCAACGTCGATCGCATTGTTGAGAAAGGTCATCGGCCGCAGCACCAGATGCGGAGCGGTCTTGCCGATATAATCCAGCGGGCGCTCATTGGGTGAGAAGATCGAGCGTGTAGCGCTGTCGATGCGGCGCAGGCCGAGCGGGGTGGCGACGGTGTGGGCGAAGAGCCAGCCGAGACCGGGCAGCGTCGCCAGCGAGAAGTACCAGTCGACTCCGCCGGGCCAGGGATGTGTCGCCGGTGCGAGAAGAACGACCCCCGCGGTTCGTTCGGGGTGATGGAGCGCAAAACTGGCGGCAATCGCAGCGCCGAAGGAATGGCCGACGATGATGGCGCGATCGATGCCGCGTGTTTCCATGAGTCTGGCGATCGCCTCCGCCTGACCGTCCGGCCGGCCATTGACGGTTCCGCCGCGCTCCGAATAACCGTGACCCGGCCTATCGACGAAGAGCAGCTCCGCCCGGCCCTCAAGCGCCGGCCTGAAAGCATGCATCTGGTCGAGCAGATTGCCGCCGGCACCGTGGATGAAAACGATCGGCGGGAGATCGGGGCTGCCGGGCGGGGGGACGTGGACGCAGTTCATGCGGAAGCCGCCGACATCGACGAGGTCGCCAAGGTTGGGGAAGCGGGCGGAGATGCGTCGTGCCTGCCAGACACTATAGCCCACGCCGGTGATCGTCAGGGTGGCGAGAAGCAGCAACGCCGCGAGCATGATCGGATCGGTCTTCCCCAATTGCGTTGAGAAGGATGCAGGTTCTACGCATGTGCCCTTGGAAGCAAGCCCCTGCAGGCTTGCGCTATCCGGATCACTTCGGCGAAGCTGCCTCGTCTAGAGCGCCGTGCGTTCAAGTGAACGCACAGAGGACGCTCTAGCATTTTGATTCTAGAGCATCTTATCCGCTTTCAGTGATCCCACTTGAAAGCGGGACGCTCTAGGATGGATAACCTTGTCGTACCGGTTCAAGTACGGCTGCCCGCGAGCTTCTCGGCCAGTTCGCCAAGCTGCTCCTGTGCCTTTCGATCCGACGGGTAGATGTCGAGGAACTGTTGCCAGGCACGCATCGCCAGCTCGTCCTTGCCAGCGGCACTGAGCATCGTAGCCATGCCCGCAAGGGCACCGAAATGCCGCGGCTCGATCGCGAGCACGCGATTTATGTCGGACATCGACTTGCGGTAGTTGCCCATTTGATAGTGCAAGGTGGCGCGGCGGTTCCAGCCTTCGACGTAATTCGGAGCAAGAGCGATCACCTGATCGAGAATGTCGAGCGCAACGGGTTTCTTGTCGTCGGCGATCGCCTTGTCGGCCCATTGCATCAGGAGGTTCACCGTGGCGCTGCCGGAATCCTGCCATTCCAGGCGGATGCGGTCGGCCACCTGCCGCGCCTTGGCTTCATCGCGTTCCTTCTTCAGGTCGGCGAACAGGGAATCGAGACGCTGCTTCGGTGTGGTGAGGTTTGCTGTTTCCGTCTGCGGCGCGGGTTCCGCTGCCCAGAGCGGATTGCCGGGGAAGACGGCGAGCGCGGCAAGACATGCCAGAATCGAGGTCACAAAAATACGCATGGCAGACATCGTAGTCCGCCATGGAACAAGATCAAATCAAATATGGGGGATCACCAGGAGCGAACCGCCAATCAGGCAGGGCAACGCGATTGCTGCCCCGGGCGTCAGCCCTGACGTGCCTTGAAGCGCGGGTTCTGCTTGTTGATGATGTAAACGCGGCCCTTGCGGCGAACCAGACGGTTTTCGCGGTGACGGGCCTTCAGCGACTTGAGCGAATTCTTGATCTTCATTTTCCTGATCCGCAGGTTTCGGGGAACGAAAATTCGCCCGGTAATCTCTAACAATCAAAAGCGCGCCATTCAGCGCGCTCTAAGTAGGCAGGCACATACCGTGTCGCCCTTATTGTGTCAACCGCAAGACAGGGGATTTTCCTTCCGCACAGCGCAAATCTGTGGGCATTCCCTCAGCTCAGGCGGGTGAAATGGCCCATCTTGCGGCCGGCGCGTGCTTCGGCCTTGCCGTAAAGGTGAACGAGCACGTTGCGCTCGGAAAGCAGGCCTGGGACCTCGGCAATATCGTCGCCGATGAGGTTCTGCATCACGCAGTCCGAATGACGCGACGGGTCGCCGAGCGGCAGGCCGGCGATCGCGCGGATATGCTGCTCGAACTGCGAGACGACGCAGGCCGCTTCCGTCCAGTGGCCCGAATTGTGGACGCGCGGAGCGATCTCGTTGGCGACGACGCTGCCATCGGCCAGCACGAAGAACTCGACTCCGATCACCCCGACATAGCCGAGCGCGTCGAGTATGGCGGTCGCCGCCGCCCGCGCGGCCTCTGCCGTCGCGGCGCCCACCGACGCTGGTACGGTGGACGTATGCAGGATGCCGTTCTGATGCACGTTCTCTGCCGGATAGCAACAGCCGCTTCTACCGCCGGGGCTGCGTGCAGCGATGATCGAGATCTCGCGCTCGAACGGCACGAAGCTTTCGAGGATGAGGGGAACCTGCCCCAGCGCCATGAAGGCCCCGGCCGGGTCGTCCGCAGGCGAGCGGAACACGCGCTGGCCCTTGCCGTCATAGCCGAGCCGGCGGGTCTTGAGGACGCCTGCGCCGCCGAAGTCGGCAAGCGCCAACTCCAGGTCGACCTGGCTGTCAACGGCGTGAAAGCGCGCCGTGGCGATACCGCAGTCGTTGATGAAACGTTTCTCCACGAGCCGGTCCTGCGCCACTTCCAACGCTTTCGGCGGTGGGAAGACCGGGCGCGAGGCCGCCAACCTTATGGCTGCGGAGACAGGTACGTTTTCGAACTCATAGGTGATGAGGTCCGAGACCGCGGCGAGCTGGTCAAGCCCGTGCGCGTCGTCGTAAGGCGCGACGATCTGGGCGTTCCCGACCTGTGCAGCGGGACAGTCCGGTTGCGGTTCGAGGATGACGGTGCGGAAATTCAGGCGGGCAGCCGCCATCGCCAGCATGCGGCCGAGCTGACCGCCGCCAATGATGCCGATGGTCTTCATGCCTCGTCCACCGGGTACTCGGCTACCGAGACGGTCTGCTGTTCGCGCCAGTCGTCGAGGCGGTCGGCGAGATCGTCGTCGCCGAGGGCGAGGACGGCGGCGGCAAGCAGCGCCGCATTGATCGCTCCCGCCTTCCCGATCGCCAGCGTGCCGACGGGAATACCGGCCGGCATCTGCACGATCGAAAGCAGGCTGTCCTGACCGGAGAGCGCCTTCGACTGTACCGGGACGCCGAAGACCGGCAGCGGTGTCATCGATGCGCACATGCCGGGCAGGTGCGCCGCGCCGCCGGCGCCGGCGATGATCACCTTGAAGCCTTCGTCACGCGCGCCCTTGGCGAAGCTTACGAGCCGGTCCGGTGTGCGGTGCGCGGAGACGATGCGGGCCTCGTAGGCGATGTCGAGCGCTTCGAGCGTGTCGGCCGCGTTCTTCATCGTCTCCCAGTCCGACTGGCTTCCCATGATGATGGCGACGGGCGGGGTGGTCGTGTCTGTCACGTCGGTCTTGATCCGTTTCAGGCGATGATGTCGGGGATGATCTGGTCTTCGATCTTGCTGATCTTGTCCTTGATGGCCAGCTTCTTCTTCTTCATGCGCTGGATGCGCAAGGCGTCGCAGCCGGTCTCAATCATGGCGTTGATGGCGACGTCGTAGTCTTCATGTTCCTGCCTCAGGCGCGCGATGGTCAGTCTGAGTTCGGCCTGGTCCTGGTCCGGCATGCAAAACGATCCCCATAAGCCCGATCGCATTTGATCTGCGATCCGGAATTTTCATGCGCCGCTCTACCACATCTTGGGCGGTAACGGGAAGTTATCAGACGTCATCATTTCGCCTTCGACAAATGAAAAATGGCATGGCAGACTGGTAAGGTTACAAACCATGGACCATCCGGCATTTACCTGCCGGATGCAAGCAAAAGGAAGGGACTGCCAAATGACCATTGAGGCTCATCTTGCAACGCTTGAGAAAAAACATGGCGCCCTGGAACAGGAGCTCCACGCAGCTCTCAACTCACCGTCCTGCGAGGACGAGTTGATCAGCGACCTCAAGCGGAGGAAGCTGCGCATCAAGGACGAAATCGAAAGACTCCGTTCCTCGACTCACTAATTCTGAACGGTATTTCGGGTGGCGTTGTCTTCTTTCCCAGTGACAACGCAACAAGGTCAAGAACCAATCCCATCACGGAATATACGGAACACTCGACCGGGCCTGACGCCCGGTCTATTTCTGTCGGGCATCCAGTTTCAAACCTTCTTCCTTATGCATGTCGTTATCCCAAAACCACTGCGCACTTTTGGGCGACATGCATTAGGACCAAAACTGGTCGAGCCACAGGTTCAGCTTGTCAAAGCCCGGCTTGTGGATCGCATAGATCCGCCGCGTTCCGCTCGATGAAACCGACACGAGATTGCAGTCGAGCAGCGCCTTCAGGTGCTGCGACACTGCCGGTCGGCTGATTGGCAGGCCTTCGGCCAATTCGTTCACCGTCTTCGGCGCGCGTCGGAGTTCCTCCAGCAGGTAGCGCCGGTTCGGATCCGCGATGGCATCGAATGGGTCCGCAATGGTCATGGTCGAAAGTTAAGCGAATTCTCCATAAGCGGCAAGAAAATTGTGCGATGCGGCATAATCGATTTTGCCCTGCAGCAATCTCCTGTGCGTCACCTGCCGGCCATGAGGTGCGCAAGGCTGTCCCAGACGAGTCTCGACCCGGCGAGAAAGGCCATCGTGTACATGAAGGGATAGAAGACCTGCGGTTTCATCCGGCGGACGATCCAGGCGCCGCAGGCAGTCGCCACCATCGCCAGCGGAAAAAGCGTGGCGGATGTCTTCAGGTTGCTGATATCGAGTTGGCCGAGGGCGAAATAGGGAATGAGTTTCACCGCGTTGAGCACCGCGAAGAAGCGCACGATGGTGCCGGTATATTCACGCGGATCGAGCTTCAGCGGCAACGCATAGATCTGAAAAGGCGGGCCGCCGGCATGGGCGACGAAGCTGCCGTAACCGGCAAAGGAGCCCCAGAGGGCGGCGGGGCCGGCGCGCTGCGTCTTGGGGGCGATCGGGGCACCATTGCGGCTGCGCCAGACGGTATAGACATAGCGCAGCACGAAGAGGACCGTAATGAGGCCGATGATTAGCCTCAAGGCGTCGCGCGGCACATAGGCGGAGGTCGCCCAGCCGATGGCGATGCCGGCGATCGCGCCGGGCAGCAGCATCGTGAGCGTTTTCTTGTCGCCGTGTTTGCGCCAGATCCACAGGGAGACGATATCCATGGCGATGAGGATCGGCAGCAACAGCGCTGCCGCCTGAACAGGCGATACCGCCATCGACAGGATCGGAACGCCCATCAAGGAAAGCGCCTCTCCCATGCCGCCCTTGCTGAGGCCGACGAGCAGGACTGCGGGGATGGCGACGAGATAGAAGTCGAAATCGGGAAGCATGTGTGGCGGTTGATCCTTTTGTCATCTCCGTCTATCGGTTTTCCCGAACGAAATCGAGTGGCGGCTTTCGCGCCTACAGTGCCGCGCGTCAAATCGGACGCGCTACGGTCGCTGTAGCACTTTGAAGTGCTGCATGATTTTGTCCTTAAATCGATTCCGATTTAAGCAATCATGCAGTGAAGCAGGCGCCGCCAGGGAACGGATATCATGAGCAATGTAGAAAACCGCTGCCGCCTCGTGCTGGTCGTGCCGGATATGCCGGATCCCGCACAGCGTTCGAAGGTGCTGGCCGACGCTTTGCGGGGAGGCGACGTGGCGTCCGTCATCCTGCCGCAATACGGCCTCAGCGACGCCGAGTTCCAAGAGCACGCCGACCTCTTGGTCCCGGTGATCCAGAAGGCAGGGGCGGCGGCGCTGATCGAGGGTGACACGCGCGTCGCGGGACGCGCCAAGGCGGACGGCCTGCATATCGCCGGGGGACCCGATGTGCTCGGCGATGCGATCGAGAAGCACACGCCGAGGCTGATCGTTGGAGGCGGCAATGCCTCCGACCGCCACCATGCGCTCGAAATCGGCGAAGTCAGGCCGGATTACGTCTTCTTCGGTCGCACCGATGGCGACATCAAGCCGGAGCCGCATCCGAAAAATCTGGCGCTTGCCGAATGGTGGGCATCGATGATCGAGATCCCCTGTGTCGTCATGGGCGGCACGGATCCACAGTCGGCGCTTGCCGTCGCCGAAACGGGGGCGGAATTCGTGGCGCTGCGTCTCGCCGTCTTTGGCGACCCGGAGCAGGCGCCGGCGGTCGTCGCCGCCGTCAACGCGCTGCTTGACGAAAAAGCGCCATGGTTTGAAGATTAAGACGGTCCGATGTTAAGCCGCTTGTCGTCGAAGCCCAACCGGGTTGCAGTCCTTCTCATGGCCGTCGCACTCGCGGCAGCGCCGGTTCGCGCGCAGCAGCCGGCGACGGGCGCGCCTGCGGACGAGGGGGGCTCGGACGAGGGGAATGTACCAAAGCGCGGGCGGATTACACCCTTCAACGGAGCGATCCTTCCGGAAGGTGCGGCCCCGCAGCAGAAGCTCGAAACCCCGGCGCCGAAAAAGACGACGGCCGGAGACGGCAACACGCCTTCCAAGGGCGTCAATGTCATCGACCGCATGGGCGCGCAATTGCCGGCGCTTCCGGCGGAAAAGCCTTTCACCGGAAAGGTGGACGATGCCTATGGCGCTTTCCAGCGCGGCTACTATCTGACGGCGATGGACCTGGCGCTGCCGCGGGCGCAGCTTGGCGATCCCGCTGCCCAGACGCTGGTTGCATCGATCCTCGAGCAGGGCCTTGGCGTTGCCCGCAACGCCGAGCAGGCCGCCTTCTGGTACGGCCAGGCTGCCGATAACGGCGATCCGGCGGCCATGTTCAAATACGCCCTGATCCTGATGGAGGGGCGCTACGTCAAGCGTGACAGGAAGAAATCCGAAGAGCTGATGAAGAAGGCGGCCGATCTCGGCAATGCTTCGGCCCAGTTCAATTACGGGCAAACGCTGGTTGCCGACATGCCGGGCGAGAAGGGCCTGAAGGCGGCAATGCCCTATTACGAGAAATCCGCCGAGCAGGGCATCGCGGACGCGCAATATGCCCTCTCGCAGATCTATATCAATGTCGACGGCATAGAGGAGAGCAAGCGCGCGCGTGCCCGCGAATGGCTGCTGCGCGCCGCCCGCGCCGGTTACGATACCGCACAGCTCGACATCGCCATCTGGTTCGTCGAAGGGATCGCTGGCGACCGCAACCTCGAAGAAGGCTTCGCCTGGATGAAGCGCGCGGCGGAAAGCGGCAATGTCGTCGCACAGAACCGGCTGTCGCACCTCTATGTCAATGCGATCGGCACGCGCCCGGATCCGGTCGAGGCGGCGAAGTGGTACGTGCTGTCGCGTCGCGCCGGCCTCAAGGACGATGCGCTCGAGGACTTCTATCTCGGCCTCAACGAAACGCAGCAGAAGTCGGCGCTCGCCGCCGCGAACAAGTTTCGTTCTTCCTGACGCGGGCTGCGCCAGGGTGACAGTCACAGGCGCGGTCTACAGGCCGCAATGCTATTTCGCTTGAACTTCTGCGGCTTTTGTGGTCTTGAAGCCGCGGTTTTGTCCGCAGCCTCCCATTTCCGATTTCGGCCCTGCGGACGGAGTGACTTCACTCGGTTTTTTGACGACGAAACTCGCAGCTTCCCTTGCGCCTAGCGAGATACGTCATAGAGGTTCAATGTCCGGTTCGAGAGCGCTCGACCGGCCTTCGCTATCATAAGGATCGCCACATGGCCCGTTCTGCCCTTCTCAACGTCATGGTCCAGGCCGCGTTCAAGGCCGGCAAGTCGCTGGCGCGCGATTTCGGCGAAGTGCAGAACCTCCAGGTCTCACTGAAGGGGCCCGGCGACTATGTTTCCCAGGCCGACCGCAAGGCCGAACGGATCATCCGCGAAGAGCTGTTGAAGGCGAGGCCGACCTATGGCTTCCTCGGCGAAGAGGGCGAGGAGATCAAGGGGACCGACGGCGCGCATCGCTGGATCGTCGATCCGCTCGACGGCACGACCAACTTCCTGCATGGCATCCCGCATTTTGCCGTTTCGATCGGGCTGGAGCGTCAAGGCGAGATCGTCGGTGCAGTCGTCTTCAATCCGGCAACGGATGAACTCTACACCGCCGAGAAGGGCGGTGGTGCTTTCCTCAACGACCGCCGGCTGCGCGTCGGCGCCCGCAAGAACCTTTCGGATGCCGTCATTGCCACCGGGACGCCGCATCTCGGCCGCGGCAATCACGGCAAATATCTGATCGAACTTCGCCATGTCATGGGCGAAGTCGCCGGCATCCGGCGTTTCGGTTCCGCCTCGCTCGATCTCGCCTACGTGGCCGCCGGCCGCTATGACGGCTACTGGGAACGGGACCTTGCCGCCTGGGATATTGCGGCCGGCATCCTGCTTATCCGCGAGGCCGGCGGCTGGGCAACCGATGTCGACGGCGGCAGCAAGCCGGTCGAGGACGGCTCGGTCGTTTGCGGCAACGAGTATATCGCCAAGGCGCTGCGTGACGTGATCCATCGCCCGGTTCCGGCGAAGTAACCAACAGCCTGCTCGTTGGGGGTTGCAGCCTCCGGTGCGTTATGTCCCGGAGGCCATCGTTTTCCCTTCAATTTGGCGCAAAGTTCCACTAGTCTCCGGGCCGGAGCGGTGCCGTGCCGCGGCCGACTACGCAATTCTCGAGTCGGACTTGATTTCGAGAAATGCCGCGGCAATTCAAAGTGTTGCGGCAACCCTTGCGTGTCTGAGGGGCGCGCGGTGCTGGAATGAACCCGGGAGTCTGGCTAACCTATGACGAAACTCAATCTGTCCGGATGGAGCGATCGGGAGAACGTGGAGGAGAACTACAATCCGCACAAGCTCTCGAGCCCCATGCCCTATTTCTGGACGATGGTCCTCTTTCTGATCATCGTCGGTTTCGTCGCCGCCATTCTCTTCCGGCAGGCCCGTGATGCCTTCGCCGGCAATCCCGGCCTCAATGGGCTCATTCTCGGTGTTCTGCTGATCGGCATTCTGCTCGCCTTCAACCACGTCCTGGGCCTGCGGCCCGAGGTCCGCTGGTTCAATTCGTTTCGTGCCGCGGGAAGCGCCGACAAGGTCGGGCGCGATCCGGTGCTGCTCGCGCCGATGCGGTCGCTGATCGGCGGTCGCCAGACGACGGCGATTTCTACGATCGCGCTACGCTCGATCCTTGATTCCATTGCGACGCGCCTCGACGAATCGCGCGACATAACCCGATACCTCGCCGGCCTTCTGGTCTTCCTCGGCCTGCTCGGCACCTTTTGGGGTCTGCTCGGCACGATCGGCTCGATCAACACCGTCATCCAGTCCCTGGATGCCGGCAGCGGCAGCACGGAAGATTTGCTTGGCTCGTTGAAGAGCGGCTTGTCCGCGCCGCTCAGCGGCATGGGAACGGCTTTTTCCGCTTCGCTCTTCGGCCTTTCCGGATCGCTGATCGTCGGTTTCCTCGACCTGCAGGCCGGCCGCGCCCAGAACCGCTTCTATACGGAACTCGAAAACTGGCTTTCCTCGGTGACCGATGTCGGGTCGGGAATCTCCTCGCCGATCAGCATTTCCGGAGAGCCGCCCATCGAGGAACTGCGTCGGCTGACCGACCAGCTCACGCGGCTCAACCAGGAAGGCGGCGCCAACCAGCGCACGACGGCCGCAATGGCCTCATTGGCCGAGGGCATCCAGGGCCTCGTCAAGAATATGCGTGGCGAGCAGCAGATGCTCCGGGACTGGATCGAGGCGCAGCAGGAGGAAGCAAAGGCGATGCGCAAGACGCTCGATAAGCTGACGTCGCGCATCGGCCAGGCCGAGAGGATCACGGTGCATGGCGACAAGTCGCTTGCGCAGCTTAGCCGCGTAGACGAGAGCGGAGGCGACTGAGCCCATGGCCCTCGCGCGTAAAGGTCGCAGTCACCGAACGATCGATTATTGGCCTGGCTTCGTCGACGCGCTGTCGACGTTGCTGATGGCGATCATGTTTCTCTTGAGCGTCTTCGTGTTGGCGCAATTCCTGCTAGGGCGGGAAATCAGCGGCAAGGACGAGGTGCTGAACCGGCTGAACAGCCAGATCAACGAGCTGACGCAGCTTCTCGCGCTGGAAAAGAGCGGCAAACAGGATCTCGAGGATTCGCTTGCCAACCTCCAGGCTTCGCTTACCCAGTCCGAAGACGAGCGCTCGCGCCTGCAGGCGCTGCTCGACCAAGGCGCCGGCAGCACCGAAGCGGCCAACCAGAAGATCGGCCGGCTGGGATCGGAACTGGAATCCGAAAAGCAGGTCAGCGCCCGTGCGATGAGCCAGATCGAGCTCCTGAACCAGCAGATTGCCGCGCTACGCAACCAGATCGCGGCGATCGAAGGGGCGCTTCAGGCATCGGAGGCAAAGGATCAGGCGTCCCAGGCGAAGATCGCCGATCTCGGCCGCCGCCTGAATGTCGCGCTCGCCCAGCGGGTGCAGGAGCTTAACCGTTACAGGTCCGACTTCTTCGGTCGACTGCGGGAAATCCTTTCCGACCGCGAGAACATCCGCATCGTCGGCGATCGTTTCGTCTTCCAGTCGGAAGTGCTCTTCCCGTCGGGCAGCAGCGACCTCAATCCGGAGGGGCAGGCGGAGATGGCGAAGCTCGCCGCGGCGCTTCTCGATCTCGCGAAGGAAATCCCCGCCGAGATCAACTGGGTCCTGCGCGTCGATGGCCATACCGACAATGTACAGCTTTCAGGATCCGGCCGTTTTGCCGACAACTGGGAACTGTCGTCCGCCCGCGCGACATCGGTGGTGAAGTTCCTGATGTCCAGGGGCGTGCCGGCGGATCGGCTCGTCGCTGCGGGCTTCGGCGAATTTCAGCCCATCGCCGAGGGTGACAACCCTGAAGCTCGGGCACAGAACCGGCGCATTGAGCTGAAGCTGACAGAGAAATAGCGACAGCTCCGAGCCCTTGAATTGACCTTGACGTCTGCGTAACAGTTACGTCGAAGGATGCTGCTGCATGATTCCGTGAATCGGACCCGATCAAGGTAAAATCATGCAGCAATTCAAAGCGCTACGGCGGCCTTTGTGCGTCTGAAAGACGCACGGCGCTGCAGGGAGGGCGCCTTTCATGGATTGTGATGTACTGGTTATCGGTGCGGGCCTTGCCGGGCTCGTGGCGGCGTCCGAAGCTGCGGCCCGTGGCCGTAAGGTGATCGTTCTCGATCAGGAGGGGGAGCAGAATCTTGGCGGCCAGGCTTTCTGGTCGCTTGGAGGCCTGTTCTTCATCGACAGTCCCGAGCAGCGGCGCATGGGAATTCGCGATCATCGCGATCTCGCGCGCCAGGACTGGATGGGTTCGTCGCAATTCGACCGGCCGGAAGACCATTGGCCGCTGCTCTGGGCCGATGCCTATCTCGATTTCGCCGCCGGCGAGAAGCGCTCCTGGCTCCATTCGCTTGGGCTTCGCTGGTTCCCGGTCGTCGGCTGGGCCGAACGCGGAGGCGGGCTCGCCCATGGTCATGGCAATTCGGTTCCACGCTTTCACGTGACCTGGGGCACCGGCCCAGCCGTTCTCGAACCCTTTGTCCGACTCGCTCGGCAAGCGGAAAGCCGCGGCTTGCTGCGATTCCGCTTTCGCCACCGGGTGGACGAACTGTTGACGACCGATGGTGTAGTGACAGGCGCGCGCGGGGCGATCCTGAAGGCGGACCTGGTGGCGCGGGGCGAGCGCAGCGCCCGCGACGTCGTCGGTGACTTCGAGATCTCGGCCGGAGCGGTCATCGTGAGCTCCGGCGGCATCGGCGGCAATCACGAGCTCGTGCGCCGAAACTGGCCGCGCAAGCGGCTCGGGCAACCGCCGGCGGCGATGGTGAGCGGCGTACCGCATCATGTCGACGGCCGCATGCTCGAAATTGCAGCCCGAGCACGCGGCTCCGTCATCAATGCCGACCGCATGTGGCACTACACCGAGGGCCTCAGGAATTTCGACCCGATCTGGCCGGATCACGGCATTCGCATTCTGCCGGGGCCGTCCTCATTCTGGTGCGATGCCGAGGGCAACCGCTTTGCAGCACCCGCGATGCCGGGTTTCGACACGCTCGGTACCCTGGAGGCGATCCGCCGCAGCGGCCACGACTACAGCTGGTTCATCCTGACAAGAGCGATCATCAAGAAGGAATTTGCTCTTTCCGGATCGGAGCAAAATCCCGATCTGACCGGCAAGAGCCTGGCGCTTCTCCTCAAGCGGCTTGGGCGAAATCCGCCCGGCCCGGTCCAGGCGTTCATGGACAAGGGCGAGGACTTCGTCGTCCGCGACCGACTGGAGGACCTCGTCGAGGCGATGAATCGGCTGACGGGCGAGAACCGGCTTTCGGCTCCACATCTCAGGGCGCAGATCGAGGCGCGCGACCGCGAGATCGCCAATCCCTTCTCCAAGGACGCCCAGGTGATCGCGATCCGCGGGGCGCGGGCCTATCGCGGTGACCGGTTGCTGCGAACCGCGAAGCCCCACCGTCTTCTTGACCCGAAGGCCGGTCCGCTGATCGCTGTTCGGCTGCACATCCTGACGCGCAAGACGCTCGGCGGCCTGCAGACCAATCTCTCCGGCCAGGTGCTGGAGCTTTCCGGCGAGCCGGTGCCGGGGCTCTATGCGGCGGGCGAGGTGGCCGGCTTCGGTGGTGGCGGCATGCATGGATACAACGCGCTCGAGGGGACCTTCCTCGGCGGCTGCATCTTCTCTGGCCGCGCCGCGGGGCGGAATGCGGCAGAGGGTGTTTGAGTCCGTAGAACAACTTGGCGAATGTGATTGCCCCTCTCCTCGGGTTTAACCCGAGGACTAACCCTCTCCCCGCATGCGGGGAGAGGGGACTTGGACGCTCGATGGTTGCCGCGAGTCTCCTTCGCCCCGCTTGCGGGGAGAAGGTGGCCGGCAGGCCGGATGAGGGGTGTTTGAGCGTCAATCCATCTGGATATTGGCGTCGCGGACGACCGGTGTCCATTTTGCGAGCTCGGCCTTGACATGCGCGGCGAGTTCCTCGGGCGTCGAGCCGACGATCTTCGCGCTGAACTCCTCCATGCGCTTCTGGACCGCCGGATCGGCAAGCGCCTTCTTCGCCGACTCGTTCAAGCGCGCGATCACCGGCTGGGGCGTGTTGGCCGGCGCAAAGAGCGCGTTCCACGTATAGGTCTCGTAGCCGGGGATGCCGGATTCGGCGATCGTCGGAATATCGGGGAACGACGGGGCGCGTTCGGCGGTCGTGACCGCGAGCGCCCGCAGGGTCCCGGCCTTGATGTGTCCCGACGACGAGGGAAGGTTGTCGAACATGATCGGAACCTGGTTGCCGATGACGTCGTTCAACGCCGGCCCGGAGCCCTTGTAGGGGATATGCTGCATCTCAACGCCGGCCATCTTCTTGAAGAGCTCGCCCGAGAGGTGAAGCGGCGTGCCGTTGCCGGATGAGGCGTAGCTGTATTGGTCCGGCGCCGCTTTGAGCAGGGCGAGCAATTCTTGGACATTCTTGGCCGGCAGTTCCGGATTGACGACCAGCACGTTCGGAACGATCACGAGGAGCGAGATGGGCGCGAAATCCTTCTCGGGGTCATAGGGCTTCGTCTTCAGGATCAGCGGGTTGAGCGCGTGGGTCGCGACGGTAGCCATGAGTATCGTATAGCCGTCCGGGTCGGCGCGCGCGACGTTGGCCGCCCCGAGATTGCCGCCGGCACCCGCCACGTTCTGGACGACCACCTGCTGGCCGAGATCCTCCGACATTTTCTGGGCGATGATTCTCGCGACCACATCGGTCGAGCCACCGGCAGCGAAGGGGACGACCAAGGTTATTGACCGGTCCGGAAACTCCTGCGCTTGCGCCGTCGTGCCAAGGCTCAGCGCAGAAAGCGCGGTCAGCCCGAAGGCGATAGCGGCGCGGCGGGTCAGTCTCGTGAATGCCATGCGGAAATCCTCCCAAACTCATCGTGACGATGCCGGCTGCGAAAGGCCGGGTCCTTAAGAATAGGGTCCGGCTCTCGCTGTGCAATGGCGGAGGGTGGATCAGCCGCGGTTGGACGACGAAAGTCTAAGTCCGTGCCGCCACGAAGATCGATTCCGCGCCGTGGTCCAACTGCAGCCGGGCGAGTTTCGCGTAAAGACCACCATGGCGAATCAGCGAGGCATGAGTGCCTTCCTCGACGACGCGGCCATGATCCATGACGAGGATGCGGTCGGCCTTGAGCACGGTCGCCAGCCGATGGGCGATGACGATGGTCGTGCGCTGCCGCATCAGTCCATCGAGCGCCGTCTGCACCAATGTCTCGCTCTCGGCGTCGAGCGCGGAGGTTGCCTCGTCCAGGAGAAGGATCGGCGCGTTCCTGAGGATTGCCCGCGCGATCGCGATGCGCTGGCGCTGACCGCCGGAAAGTGTCACCCCGCGCTCGCCGACCTGCGTGTCGTAGCCCTGATCCAGCTTCGTGATGAATTCGTCGGCCTGCGCGGCGACGGCTGCTGCGCGCACGGCTTCCCGGCTCGCATCCGCTGCGCCGAAGGCAATGTTGTCGTGCACGGAGGTGGCGAAGATCGTCACGTCCTGCGGCACGATGGCCATGCGATCACGCAAGTCCTTGGGGTCGACCGTGCGGGCGTCGATGCCGTCGATGGTAACCGTGCCTTTGACCGGGTCATAATAGCGCAGGAGCATCGAGAAGACCGTGCTCTTGCCAGCGCCCGAGGGGCCGACGATGGCGACGGTTTCTCCCGGCTTGACCGCAAAACTGAGCCCGTTCAGGCTCTTGTAATCCGGGCGCGCGGGATAGGCGAAGTGGACATCGGCAAAAGCAATGGCGCCCTGGGCCGGCACCGGCATTGCGACCGGATGCTCGGGCGCCTGGATCTGCGGCACCTCGGTCAGCAGTTCGTTGAGGCGCTCGGCGGCACCCGCCGCCTGCGAGAGCTCGCCCCAGACTTCCGAGAGCGCACCGAGACTGCCGGCGGCGAAGACCGAATAGAGCAGGAACTGGCTCAGCGTGCCCGCCGAGAGCGTACCGGCAAGCACGTCGCGCGCGCCAAACCAGAGCACCGCGACGACGCTGCCGAACACCATGGTGATGGCGAATCCGGTGAGGATCGACCGGGCCCTGATCGCCGCGCGGGCGGCACCATAGGCGTCTTCCACCGCGCTGCCGAAACGTCGGTTGGCGCTTTTCTCGCCGTTGAAGGCCTGGACCGTGCGGGCTGCGGCAATCGCCTCGCCGGCATAGGCGGAGGCTGTGGCAAGAGTGTCCTGCGCTTGCCGTGAGCGCCGGCGGACAGACCGGCCGAAACCGACGAGAGGGAAAACGATGACCGGGATCGCGGCAAGCACGAGGCTCGAAAGCTTCGGGCTGGTATAGATCATCATGCCGATCGCGCCGAGACAGAGGATCAGATTGCGCAGCGCCACCGAGGCGGTGGCGCCGACGGCAGACTTGATCTGCGTCGTGTCGGCGGTCAGGCGCGAAACGATCTCCCCGGACTGGTTGACGTCGAAGAAGGAGGCGGAAAGCCGCGTGACCTTCGCGAAAACATCGCGGCGGAGATCGGCGACGATGCGCTCGCCGAGCGAGATGACGAAGTAGTAGCGGGCGGCGCTGGCGAGCGCGAGAACAACGGCCAGCACCATCAGCATGGAGAAATAGGTATTGATGAAGCCGGAATCGGAATTGGTGAAGCCATTGTCGATCATCCGCCGGACGGCCAACGGCAGCGTCAGCGTGGTGACAGCGGCGACCGTCAGTGAGATCGCCGCTCCGACCACCAACCGGCGATAGCGCGCCAGGTATGGCAGCACTGCGGTCAGCGGGCGAATGGATCTGCGTGCTGGCGGTTGGTTTTCTCGTCTCGACACATGACCCCCGATCGCCTACAGGCACCGCGCGTCCGATCGGACGCGCTATGGTAGCTGCAGCACTTTGAAACGCTGCATGATTTTGTCCTTAAATCGATTCCGATCTAACGAATCATGCAATAGCGCGGAAGGGCTTCCTTATAAGTCTTCCGCGCGGCACTTGTTATCCCGCAGACCTTCATGTATAGGCACGGCATCGAATTGGGGAGCCGTAGCCTAGTGGTGGTCTGCGGCTTCATTTACGTGTTCGGTCCCAAAGTCGCAATGCCTTGCGACAATTGGACCCTGGAACTCTAGGAAGATTGTTATGAAGGCAGACATCCATCCCGACTACCACATGATCAAGGTGGTCATGACCGACGGCACCGAATATGAAACCCGCTCGACCTGGGGTGCGGAAGGTGCAACCATGAACCTGGAAATCGATCCGAAGTCGCATCCGGCCTGGACGGGCGGCAACCAGCAACTGGTCGACCGCGGCGGCCGCGTCTCCAAGTTCAAGAAGCGCTTCGAAGGCCTCGGCCTCTGATCGCTCGCCTTTCCGGCGTGTTCGAAGCCCGGCTCTGCCGGGCTTTTTTGTTGCCGGCCGCAAGCCGCACCGCGGCCAACACGAAAAACCCGGCGCATGGCCGGGTCCGAAGTTGTCTGGGAAGATCAGTGTGCCGGCGTCAGTTGGTGCCGAAGGCAGTCTGCAGCAGTTTGATCTGCGCCTTGACGCCGTTCTGGTTGTCCGGAACGAAGGTCGTCGCCTCCTGCGGCCGGTAAATCTCGCGGTCGAGTATGGCGACGCGGTTCTGCAGACGGAGCGACCGTTCGATAAGGTCGCGGAACATCTCGGGAAGATCGTTCCAGCCCGGCGCGCTGCGATCGACATTGAAGCTGTCGAGGCGAACCTTGCTCTTTTCCGACAGGACCTGATCGCGGCTCATTTCACCGTTGTTGACGGCGCGCTGAAGGAGGAGCCAGGAAGCCATCTGCATCAGGCGCGTGGTAAGCCGCATCGACTCGGCGGCGTAGAGCACCGAGGCCATGCGCGGCAGCGCCTTGGAGGCCAGGCGGCCCGGTCCGTCGAGATAGCTTGCGGTTTCCTCGACCAGGCCCATCCCTTCTGCATAGAGTGCCTTGAACTGCGCCGAGGACGCAGCGTGTCCCGCGAAACTGACGGTATTCAATCCTCTCTCGGACATGGCCTGTTTTCCCTGGTTCAAACGCATCACGGTCAGGTAACGGGCGACTCCGGGAAAAGCTCCCCTTGGTCCCCTCTATGGTTGAAGAATGATCCCTTACCGTATTCCGCGCAAGGGTATTCTTAAGAAAGGGTTAATCTCCACAATTCTTTGAAATGCCCTGTTCACTACTGCATGATTCCTAGAATCGGAGTCGACTTGCGGACAGAATCATGCGGCAGTTCAAAGTGCTTCAGCGTCCCTTGCGCGCGAATAGGGCACGCGGCGTTGAAGACAAAAAAAGAGCCGCGAAAAGCGGCTCTCAAGGTAAAACAGGGAGAAAAATCAGACCCATTCGCCAGTCGGAGAAAATGTCTGAGTCCGGGGGAACCGGATGACTCGACAATCGCCGAAAATGCTTAATTTGCCGTTAAGTTGCTTTCGCTTAGGGTCGCTTGGCAGGAAGCGCGAATACAAAGAAGGCGCATTCAAGTCGTGATCGATTCTTATGAGTTGAGACGCGAGATGCGGGCGGAAAACCGCGCACACTTTTCCTCGTCCCGCTCTACCGAAAGAGCTTGTCGGCCGCGGAGCGGCTTGCCGACTTGCGGGTCCGTTCAGCTTCCAATCGCGCAATCTCCTCCGTCAGCAGCGCGATGCGCGCCGTCAGTTCATCGACCGAGAGCAGCGACAGATCGCTGCCGATCTCGTGGGCTGTTTTCTTCTTTGGAAGGTCGTCGTCAAACAGGCTCATTCGATCTCTCCTCCTCCTCGGGGTTGTCGCTGACATCCTCGTCACGCAGTTCATCCAGCGGCGCGGCACGCGGCGAAAGCTGGAGGCTTTCCGGCGTCGTCGGCGTACCGGCATTGACCGGCGAGAAGGCGTCGCGTTCGGCGACCGGAACCGGCGCACGCCGGCGGCTGCGAACCATCGCGTAGGCGGTGATCAGCATATGCGCGCAGGCGGTGATCATGAACAGGCCATAGGGTCCTGTCGCGGTCATCACCGGTCCACCGATCGTCGGGCCGATGATCGTGCCAATACCGTAGAGCAGCAAGAGGCCGCCCGAAACCTTGACGAATTCTTCCGGCGTGGCGAAGTCGTTGGCGTGGGAGACCGCGATCGGATAGAGCGCATTGGCGGCGGCACCGTAGATGGCGATCAGCGTCAAGACGATCCAGACCTGGCTCGGTTCGACGAGGAAGATCAGAAGACCCGCAAGTGCGCCGATGCCGGCCAGCACGGCCAGCACGTAACGGCGGTCGACACGGTCGGAAATTCTGCCTGCAGGCAACTGCATGACGGCTCCCGAAAAGATCGCCACGCTCATCATCGTCGCGACGGTGCTGTCGGAAAGACCGGCCTGGCGGCCAAAGACGGCGCCGAGCGTGCCGAAGGCGCCGTTGGCTATGCCGACCAGCAGGATGCCCAGGAAGGAGACCGGCGAATTGTGATAGAGGCCGCGCAGATCGAGCCGGACCTGTTTCAGTGGTTGCGGCGTGGCGGCCTTGGAGAGCAGCGTCGGCAGCATCGCGACGCAATAGAGAATGCCGCAGATCATGAAAAAGAAGGTCGTCGTCGTCTCGCCGAAAGGAATCATCATCTGGCCGCCGACAACGCCGAAAAGCGTGATCGCAATATAGAGCGAGAAGATCACGCCACGACTTTCATTGGTGGCGCGCTCGTTCAACCAGCTCTCGATGATCATAGACGTGCCGGCCGTCGAGAAACCGGTGACCGCGCGCAACGCGACCCACCAGATCGGATCGACCATGATGCCGGTGAGCAGAGCGATGATCGCGATCAGGGAAGTGAAGACACTGAAGGCACGCACATGGCCGATACGCTTGACGACGTTCGGAGCGAAGAAGCAGCCGAGAACGAAGCCGGAGGCCCAGGACGTGCCGAGAAGGCCGAGAATAGTCGTCGGATATCCCTCCGCCGTGCCGCGGACCGGCAGGAGCAGACTTTGCAGACCGTTTCCAAGAAAGAGAAACAGGGTACCAAGCAGGAGTGCGGTGACGGGAAGCAGGTTCTTTCTCATCATCAATCCGAAAATCGTTCTGCCGTCAGCAAGGTACGGACGGACTCCCGCAATTGCTGCTGCATGATTCCTTAAATCGGAATCGACTTAAGGAATCATGCAGCAATTCAAAGTGCTGCAGCGACCTTTGCGCGTCCGATTGGACGCGCGGCGCTGTAGCTGGATTTTGTCCCGCCTGTCATTGCAAATCGGCGGCGGAAACAATAGCCCTCTATGCGACGAAAAGTGACGGCGATATGGCGCAGAGGAGAGTGATGAGGAAAAGTGCACAGGCGTTTTCCGCCCATCACGACTTGCCATCGCGGTCCGTCACGGCGAACAGAGCTTTGCGGGAATGAACGAATGTCGAAAATCCTGATGGCACTCCTGCTGCTCGCGATGTGCGTTCAAGTCATCAAGCCACTCGACCTCCCGGGGCTCCGGCAACGCCGCGATTTCTGGAAGATCGCCGTTTTCGCGATCGCGGTGATGATGATCACCGTGCTTGTGCGCCCCTAGATCATTTGACGTCACGCAATTCCGGACGGAAAATCGTCACGCACCTTCCTGGAATTGCCTTGCCCGCACGGAGTTTCGAGCGGCAGTACCCGGAATGGTTGAGACTTCGCGGGACCGTTCCATTTGAAACAGATCCTCCTTCCGTGCTGCGCTATTCTGTTGGCGTAGATGGGGAAGTATCCGCACGACATCCAGTCCATAAAGGGATAAGTTAGCTTGTTCGGACACAAGATGAAAATCGAGGGTCTCTTGGAACGTCGTCTGACCGCTATCCTCGCTGCCGATGTCGTGGGTTACAATCGTCTCATGGGCACTGACGAAGCCGGCACGCTGGCAGCGATGAAAAGGCATCGCCGCGAGTTCCTCGAGCCCAAGATCGCAAACCATAAGGGACGTGTCGTCAAGCTTGCGGGCGACAGCATGCTCGTCGAATTCTCGAGCGTGGTCAATGCCGTCGCCTGTGCCGCCGAAATTCAGCGCGGCATGCTCGCCAGGAACGAAAGCCTGCCCAGGAGCAGGCGCATCGAGCTCAGGATCGGTATTCACCTCGGCGATGTCATCGTCGAAGACGGCGACATTTTCGGTGACGGCGTAAACGTTGCGGCCAGGCTCGAAGGATTGGCCGAGCCCTCCGGCATCGCGGTTTCGGCCTCTGTGCGCGATCACGTCGGCTCGCGGCTTGACCTCGGCTTCGTGGACAAGGGCGAGCATGCGTTGAAGAACATCGCCCCGAGTGTGCGCGTCTACACCATCTCCTTCGGCGACGTGGCGGTCCAGAAACCGGCTGAGCCCGCCACCGTCACGGTGGAACCCGGTTATGAGCTTTCGGTTGCGGTTCTTCCCTTCACGAACATGAGCCACGATCCGGAGCAGGAATATTTCTCCGACGGCATCACCGAAGACATCATCACCGATCTGTCGAAGATCTCGCGCCTGCATGTGGTCGCCCGGAACACCGTCTTTACCTACAAGGGCAAGCCGGTGAAGGTGAAGCAGATCGCCCAGGAACTGGGCGTCCGCTTCATTCTCGAAGGCAGCGTCCGCAAGGTGGGCGAGCGGGTGCGCATCACCGGCCAACTCATCGATGCGCAGACCGGCGGACATCTTTGGGCCGACCGCTACGATCGTGAACTCACTGACATTTTCATGATCCAGGACGAGATCACGCATGCGATCGTGGACCAGCTCAGGATCAAGCTTTTGCCGGAAGAGAAGAAGGCAATCGAGAGCGATCCGACCACCTCCGTGGAGGCCTATACCTATTATCTGCGCGGGCGGCAGTTCTCGCGTACCTGGACCCGGCCCTACCTTCTGCTTGCGCGCCGGATGTTCCTGAAGGCTGTCGAACTCGATCCGAACTATGCCCGTGCCTATGCAGGCATAGCCGAATGCGAATGTGCGATCAGGGACTGGCACGAAAAGGAGTTTCCGCTCGAGAGCATCTTCGACACCAGCGCCAAGGCGCTGGCCCTGGATCCAAATCTGGCAGAAGCGCATGCCTCACGCGGGTTGGCCTTGACTCATGATGGACAAACGGAGGAGGCGGGCCGTGAGTTCCGCCAGGCTCTGGCGCTTGAGCCTTCGCTATACGAAGCGAATTTATACTATGGTCGCTTTCTGTTCGCACAGGGTCGATTTCAAGAAGCGATCGGATTCTTCGAGCGCGCGGCCGGGATCCGACCGGACGACTATTTTTCGCCAATTCATCTGATGGGTTGCTATTTCTCACTCGGCATGGAGCCCGAGCGTCAGCGCTGGGCACGCATCGGGATCGAACGGGCAAAAAGCGCACTGGAACGGTACCCGGAAAACGCCAGCCCGGCCCATCGCGGTGCATTGGCGCTTGCGCATATGGGTGAAGCCGAGCGCGCCAAGGAATGGGTGGCCCGCGCGCTGGCGATCGACCCGGACGACGTCGTCGCGCAATACAATGCGGCTTGCGTCTATTCGCTTCTCGGCGAGGGGGAGCGCGCGCTCGATCTCCTCGAGACGGTCGTGCCGCAGAGCTCGAGCTACCACCTCCACTGGTTCAAGCAGGACTCGGATCTCGACCCCATCCGCGACCATCCCCGCTTCCAGGCGCTCCTCGACGCGATCGAGGACTGCGAGGATGCGCCCCGCTGAGCCTGCAGCGCCGTGCGTTCCTTCAGGCGCACAAAGGCCGCCATAGCACTTTGAATTGCTGCACGTATTTATGCTTGAATCGGCTGCGATTTAGATCATTTCATTGTTTCATTGAAACAGTGAAATGATCTAACTCGTTGAAACTACGCAATTCCGGACGGAAAACCGTTACACACTTGTCCTGGAATTGCTCTAGGGAAAGCATGCAGTAGCGCGTCCCGGCAGAATGTCATAGTTCGATTGATCCGTGCATCGCCGTAACGCAATCACCCGAGATGCTGACCTTACCGACTGCGCCGCCCTGCTTGCTAACGGTAACCGCGATCAAGCTGCGCCGACCCATCTCGACGCCTTGCTCGATCGTGAGTTTGATTTCCGCGTCGGCGTCGGGAAGAAGCGAGACGAGATAGGCGCCGAGTGCGGCAGACGCGCTGCCGGTTGCCGGATCCTCGATGACATTGTCGAGCGGCGCGAACATACGCGCTCTTATTTGCCACGGTTGGTCCTGTCCGCGGGAGTAGAGGAACAGGCTGAAGCTGTCTTCGGCAAGTGGATAACGGTCATTCGCCTCATCAAAGGCGCTGACGTTCGGACGCGCTGTCGCGAGCGTTTCCACATCCCGGACTTCGGCGACGGCGAAGGGAAGGCCGACAGAGATCCGCACCGGCGCGTGGCAGCGGTCGCTCATGCTTGCCACGGGGAGTGAGGCACAGGCGGCGATGGTCGCTGCGTCAATCGCGGGGCCGACGACAAGCTGCTGCGGCGCGACGATGCTCGCGCCGGTAACAACGCTGTCTTGGCGCAAGAGAGCAACCTCCACCAATCCCGCCTTCTCCTCGAAACGCAGGTGGTCGCCCGGCACCCTGCCGAAAACTTCCGATTGCCGACCGAGCACAAAGGCGGTGCCGACATTCGGATGTCCGGCGAAGGGTACTTCGGTCGTCGGCGTGAAGATGCGCACGCGGGCAGTGTTTGCGGGATCACCCGGCGGAAGCACAAACGTGACCTCCGAATAGCCGAATTCCGTGGCGATCGCCTGCATCTGGCGGTCCGTCAGTCCGCGTGCGTCCGGGATCACGGCAAGCTGGTTCCCGGCAAAGCGTTCGGAGGTAAAAACATCGACGGTGACGAAGGAAACTTTGGTCATCGAAGGCTCCTGATCGATCGGACTACGGATTTAGAGCCTTGTCTGGTCGTCTTAAACAGCGAACTTGTCCCCCTGACAATCGCCTGAAAGCCGCGGGCCCAGGGCTCCGTTCGACGCAAAAGCCCGGCGACATCGCTGCCGCCGGGCTTTCTCCTCTCTCCCCTCTAATGCTCTTTTGGTTGCGCATCGGGTTTACCCGAAAACCGCTCCCGGTTTTCGGTCCGATGACGCCGCTCAAGCGGCCTTTTCGAGGTCCTTTTTCCAACTGCCCTTGGCCGCGAGGCTGCACATCTTCGCCCGATGCGTGAAGGCGCGCTGGCCGGCGGCGACGTTTTCCGCCTTGCCGTTCCAGGCGTTGAGCGCCTCCTGCTGCAAAGCGCGGCCATAGGAGAAGGTCAGCTTCCAGGGCAGGTCGTGTGTCGTGTTGATGGCGGACAGATGCGCGGTGGCTTCTTCCGTCGACTGGCCGCCGGAGAGGAAGGCGATGCCGGGAACGGCGGAGGGCACGGTGCGTTTCAGCACCTTGACCGTACGCTCGGCGACCTCGCTGACGGGCGCCTTGCGCGCCTTCTTGCCGTCGATGATCATGCTCGGCTTCAGGATCATGCCTTCGAGCTTGACGCGTGCATCGCCGAGTTCCTCGAAGACGGTGCGCAGCACCCATTCGGTCACTTCTTCCGAGCGCTCGATCGAATGGTCGCCGGGTGCGCCGTCCATCAGCACTTCGGGCTCGACGATCGGCACGATCTTCGCCTCCTGGCAGAGCGCGGCGTAACGCGCCAGTGCATGGGCGTTGGCCTTGACCGCACCCCAGGTCGGCAGGGCGTCGGAGATGGCGATGACGCCGCGCCATTTGGCAAAGCGGGCGCCGGCGTCATAGTACTTCGCAAGCCGCGCCGCGAGACCATCGAGGCCTTCGGTGATCGTCTCCTTGGCGAAGTAAGGCATCGGCTTTGCGCCGGTGTCGACCTTGATGCCGGGGATGGAACCGGCCTGCCGGATGACCTCGACGAGCGGCGTGCCGTCGGCCGCCTTCTGGAACAGGGTTTCCTCGTAGAGGATGACGCCGGAAATGTAGTTGCGCATCGCTTCGTCGGACCGCAGCAGCATCTCGCGATAATCGCGGCGCGAGGTCTCGGTGGATTCCAGTCCAATGCTGTCGAAGCGCTTCTTGATTGTTGCGGTCGACTCGTCGGCGGCGAGTAGGCCCCGGCCGTTGGCGACCATGGCAACCGCAATATCTTCCAGTCTTTCGCTCATGTTTTTTCTCCTTAGACAGCGCCGATCACCAACGGAGCGGGCGACGAATGAAAACAAGTTCGGTCTGAGGCGCAGATGCGTCCGCCGCGTTCCGAATAATGGCGCGATAACAGAAGAAATTGTCCGGGAAAATGGCGCGAAAATCGACTAAAACGATTTAAATTATTTTAATCGTTTGAAATATCATAATTATTTTTGCGCCTCCGACCCGGGCGCATGTGTTGCCCGGGTCGGAGGTTTGCTTCACTTCTGCTGCTTGAGGATGTCGACGCCCGGCAGCGGCTTGCCTTCCATCCATTCAAGGAAGGCGCCGCCGGCCGTCGAAACATAGGTGAAATCGTCCGCGACTTCGGCGTGGTTGAGGGCTGCGACCGTGTCACCGCCGCCGGCGACTGAGACGAGCGAGCCGGCCCGCGTGCGGGCCGCCGCATGCTTGGCGGCAGCGACGGTCGCTTTGTCGAAGGGCGCGATTTCAAAGGCGCCGAGCGGACCGTTCCACACCAGCGTCGTTGCACGAGAAATCCAGTCGTTGATCGCGGTAACAGATTTCGGGCCGACATCGAGCACCATGGCGTCGGCCGGGATTGCCTTGATGTCGACGACTTCGTTGTCAGCGCCGGCCTTGAACTCGCGGGCGACGACGCCGTCTTCGGGCAGCACGATGGCGCAGCCGGCCGCAGAGGCGGCGGCAACGATCGACTTTGCCGTGTCCGCAAGGTCATGTTCGCAGAGCGACTTGCCGACGTCGATGCCCTGTGCGGCAAGGAAGGTATTGGCCATGCCGCCGCCGATGACGAGGGCGTCGACTTTCTTCACCAGGTTTTGCAGGAGGTCGATCTTGGTCGAAACCTTGGCGCCGCCGACGATGGCGACGACCGGGCGCTTCGGATTGCCGAGGCCCTTTTCGAGCGCTTCGAGCTCGGCCTGCATGGTGCGGCCTGCATAGGCCGGGACGTGGTGCGCCAGCCCCTCGGTCGAGGCGTGGGCGCGATGGGCGGCGGAGAAGGCGTCATTGACGTAGATGTCGCCGTTGGCGGCCAGTGCCGTAACGAAAGCCGGATCGTTCTTTTCCTCGCCCTTGTGGAAGCGGGTGTTTTCAAGCAGGAGCACATCGCCGTCGTTCATCTCGGCAATGGCATTGGCAGCCTTGTCGCCGATGCAATCGGCGGCGAAGTGAACGCGCTGGTCGAGAATTTCCTCGACGGCGGGCGCGATTGCTTTCAGCGACATGTCGGCGACCGGCTCACCTTTCGGACGGCCGAAATGGGCAAGCAGGATGACCTTGGCGCCCTTTTCGGAAAGCTCGCGGATCGTCGGGGCAACGCGCTCGATGCGGGTCGTATCAGTGACTTGGCCATCCTTGACCGGCACGTTGAGATCGACACGCACGAGCACGCGCTTGCCGGCAATGTCGGTCAGGTCGTCGAGGGTCTTGAAAGTCATCAGATGTCTCCGGTCAAAGTCTACGGAAAAGAGTGGGATAGTCGGTGACAAGCCCGTCCTCGTCGACGGGAAGGTCGGCAGCGAAGCTCCGGTCCTCGGCCTCGTAACGATAGAGCCTGCCGTCTTCGAGGCAGGTATAGTGCTGGCCGTCGATCACGGGTTCGAAGGTGTCGAACGGCACGTAAAGCATTTTGAGCTTTGCCGTGCCCGCCTTGCGGCTGAGCTTCAGCCTGCGGATCGGGAGCGTGTTGGTGAAGGGTGTGCCGGCGAGATCGATGTCGATGCAGCCGTCGAATTCAGGAAGGGCGACGCCGTTGAGGTCGCGCCAATGTCCCTGGCGATCCGAGAGCAGATGCAGCGCCCTGCCGTCTGTCGTATCGATCAGGAAGGACATCACCTGCCAATGCGCGTCGCAGTCGATCCGGTAACGCAGGCCATAGGGGCGGCCGCCGCGTTCGCCGATGACAACGCTTTCGGCGCGGATGGCCGCGCCGGCCGTTGCTTCGAGAGCCCTGAGGCTCAGATGTTCGAGCCCTTCCCCTTCGAGCGGGCGCCATCGCACCGTCGTTGAGGAAAGGGCCCGAAACATCGGTCTTAGAGGAGCTTGCCGAGGGCGACCGCCGTATCCGCCATACGGTTCGAGAAGCCCCACTCATTGTCGTACCAGGAGAGGATCGACACGAACTTGCCTTCCATCACCTTGGTCTGGTCCATGTGGAAGACCGAAGAATGCGGGTCATGGTTGAAGTCGACTGAGACGTTCGGCTGAAGCGTATAGCCGAGAACGCCCTTGAGCGGACCGTCGGCGGCAGCCTTGATGGCGGCGTTGACCTCTTCCTTGGTCGTCTCACGCTTGGCGACGAACTTGAGGTCGACGACCGAGACGTTCGGGGTCGGCACGCGCACGGAGATACCGTCGAGCTTGCCCTTGAGCTCCGGCAGGACGAGGCCGACTGCCTTGGCAGCGCCCGTCGAGGTCGGAATCATCGACAGAGCCGCGGCGCGGGCACGGTAGAGATCCTTGTGCATCTGGTCGAGCGACGGCTGGTCGTTGGTGTAGGAGTGGATCGTCGTCATCATGCCGTGATCGATGCCGATGGCGTCGTGCAGCACCTTGGCAACCGGCACCAGGCAGTTGGTCGTGCAGGATGCGTTGGAGATGACGAGGTGGTCCTTCGTCAGCTTGTCGTGGTTCACGCCGTAAACGACGGTCAGATCAGCGCCATCAGCCGGGGCCGAGACGATGACGCGCTTGGCGCCGGCTTCGAGGTGGGCAGCCGCCTTGTCGCGCGCGGTGAAGATGCCGGTGCACTCCATCGCGATATCGACGCCGAGTTCCTTGTGCGGCAGTTCCGCCGGGTTGCGGATGGCGGTTACCTTGATCGGCTTGCCGTTGTTGATGATGATGGTGTCGCCGTCGACCTTCACGTCAGCCGGGAAGCGGCCGTGGATGGAATCGAAACGCAGCAGGTGGGCGTTCGTCTCGACCGGGCCGAGGTCGTTGATGGCGACGACTTCGATGTCTGTGCGGCCGGATTCGACGATCGCGCGGAGCACGTTGCGGCCGATGCGGCCAAAACCGTTGATGGCGACTTTCACTGTCATGTCGGGTCCTTCCCTGTCAGAATGGCGTTTTACGAATAGAGGGCGCCTTGGGAAGCGCCCTCCGGCTTGATCAGGACAGTTTGGCTTCCGCGGCTGCTACGACCGCTTCCGGCGTGATGCCGAAATGCTTGTAGAGGTCCTTGTAGGGACCGGAAGCGCCGAAGCTCGACATGCCGATGAACGTGCCATCGGTGCCGATGAAATGATCCCAGCCCTGGCGGATGCCGGCTTCAACCGCGATCTTGACCGGCGAATTGCCGATGATCGCCTGCTGGTAATCCTCGCTCTGTTCGGCAAAGAGCTCGAAGCAGGGAACCGACACGACGCGCGTCGAAACACCCTTGGCGGTGAGTGCCTGGCAGGCCTTGACGGCGATCTCGACTTCCGAGCCGGTGGCGAAGATCGTCACCTTCGCATCGCTTGCGGAGATCAGGTCATAGGCCCCGTGAGCGCAGAGGTTTTCTTCCTCATATTCGGTGCGCACGGCCATCAGGTTCTGGCGGGTCAGCGCAATGCCGGACGGGCGGTTATGGCTTTCGAGCGCAAGCTGCCAGCATTCGGCCGTTTCCGTCGCGTCGGCGGGACGGAACATCAACAGGTTCGGAATGGCGCGCAGCGCAGCCATGTGCTCCACCGGCTGATGGGTCGGCCCGTCTTCACCGAGACCGATGGAATCGTGCGTCAACACGTGGATGACGCGGATGCCCATCAGTGCCGCGAGGCGGATCGACGGACGGCAATAATCCGAGAAGATCAGGAAGCCGCCGGAATAGGGGATCAGGCCGCCGTGCAACGCCATGCCGTTCATCGCCGCCGCCATGCCGTGCTCGCGCACGCCATAGTGGATGTAGCGGCCGGAGAAGTTGTCCGGCGTGATCGAATGGGTCTGGCTGGTTTTGGTGTTGTTCGAGCCGGTGAGGTCGGCAGAGCCCCCGATCGTCTCGGCGAGAACGCCGTTGATGACTTCGAGCGCGTCCTCGGAGGCCTTGCGGGTCGCGGGCGATGGCTTGGTTTCGGCGAGTTTCTGCTTGTAGGCGCTGATTGCGGAGGCAAGGCTGCCTTCGAGCTCGCCGGTGAAGCGCCGGATGAACTGCGCCTTCTTCTCGGTCTCGGTCTTTTCGAGGCGCTCTTCCCAGTCTTTGCGCGCCTTGGTCGAGCGAAGGCCGGCGAGGCGCCAGGCATCGAGCACGTCCGAGGGAACGGTAAAGGCCTCGGCTTCCCAGCCAAGCGCCTTGCGGGTGGCGGCGATTTCGTCGGCGCCGAGCGGCGAACCATGGACCTTGTGCGTACCGGCCTTGTTCGGGGCGCCGAAGCCAATGACGGTCTTGCAGGCGATCATCGTCGGCTTGTCGGACTTCTGGGCCTGTTCGATCGCGGCGGCGATCGCGTCCGGATCGTGGCCGTCGACCGCGATGGTGTTCCAGTTGCAAGCGCGGAAGCGCGCGTGCTGGTCGGTCGAATCCGCGATCGAGATCGGGCCGTCGATCGAGATGTTGTTGTCGTCCCAGAAGACGATCAGCTTGTTGAGCTTGAGGTGGCCGGCCAGCGCGATCGCTTCCTGGCTGACGCCTTCCATCAGGCAGCCGTCGCCGGCGAGCACGTAGGTGTAGTGCTCCATCAGGTCGCTGCCGAACTCGTCACGCAGCTTGCGCTCGGCGATCGCCATGCCGACCGAATTGGCGATACCCTGGCCGAGCGGACCGGTGGTGGTCTCGATGCCGGCCGCATGGCCGTATTCCGGGTGGCCGGCCGTGCGCGAGCCAAGCTGGCGGAAGTTCTTGATCTCGTCGATGGTGATGTCTTCGTAGCCCGTGAGATAGAGCAGCGAGTAGAGCAGCATCGAGCCGTGACCGGCCGAAAGCACGAAACGGTCGCGGTTGGGCCACGCGGGATTCTTGGGGTCGAAGCTCAGGTACCGCGTGAAGAGGACGGTTGCGATATCGGCAGCGCCCATCGGGAGACCTGGATGACCTGAATTTGCCTTCTCGACGGCGTCCATGGAAAGGAAGCGGATCGCATTTGCCATCCGATCGTGTTTTTCGCGAGAGATCATGACTGTTCCGTTTGGGTTCGGTGGTCAGGGACGGTCTCTATCCTCCAAGACCGTATGAGAAGCGGCAGACACATAGCAGGTGCTCCACGCGAGTCAATAAATACGGGCCTTCCGCGGCCAAATGGCGACGTGCTTTCGATATCGTTCTTGTGCGGCAGCATACAGTATGAGTGCGATTGCTCGGGAGCAATGATCCACAGCTTCCGACGGCGTTTTGCCGCACGGGGCATTGTTGAGGCTTATATAATGGGTTTAAAAAAGAACCGAGGCGAAGCAGCGGACTGCGTCTGGCGATTCGGCTCTTTCGGAGCGCCGCGTTCGGGGAACGTGCAGACGACTCTACAGCGCCGCGCGTCCAATGGGACGCGCCAAGGTCGCTGTAGCACTTTGAAATGCTGCATGATTTTGTTCTTAAAATCGATTTCGATTTAAGGAATCATGCAGTGGCAGATTGATTTAGAGCGGGGCGGAAATCCGCTTCACACATTTCCTCATCCCGCTCTAGCGAGGTATCGGAGCATGCCGGCAAAGACGGTCAAAGCGGCGATCGAGGAGCTACGGAACGCGGTCCAGTCGCTCGAGGGCGCGATCGACGGTCGTTTCGACAAGGAACGGGATTTGAGCGAGTTCGAAGGCGAGGTGCGGCGGGTCAATACCGATCGGTCGCGGCTGGCACAGGAACTCGACCAGTCCCAGTTCCGGGCCAACCGGCTGGAAGAGGTCAACCGCGAAGTTTCCCGTCGTCTGGTGACGGCGATGGAAACCATTCGAGCGGTGCTGGATCGTTGAGGTTTACGCGATGGCTCAGGTAACGGTGACGATCGACGGCAAGGCTTACCGGATGGCCTGCGAGGAAGGGCAGGAAGACCACCTGAGCGACCTCGCGGCGAGATTCGATCAATATGTGAGCCATCTCAAGGGGCAGTTTGGAGAAATCGGCGATCTGCGGCTGACGGTGATGGCCGGCATCATGGTCATGGACGAGTTGAGCGAGGTCAATCGCCGGCTCAAGAGCCTGGAGACCGAACTGGGCAGCCTGAAGAGCGGCAACGACGTTGCGCTGTCCGAACAGGCGAGGAACGAGGAGGCACTGGCCTCGGCACTCAGCGAAGTGACGGCCCAGATCCATAGCATTGCGGCCAGGCTCAACGGTCGCGCCGTTGCTCCCGCCAACTGATCGTCTTCTACAGCGCGGCGCGTCCAATCGGACGCGCAAAGGTCGCTATAACAGGTTTAGTCTCTGCATGATTTTGTCCTTAGATCGATTTCTATTTAAGGAATCATGCAGAGAAAAAACGCCTCTGGCGAAAACGGCAAAGAGCCTCTATATCTGAGCCCGCGATCTGCGCTTCCCGACAGGAATCACAATCCCCGGGGCCATACACGATCTCAAGGGAGCTGTCCCTGGCCGAACTCGTGGGTTCGGACACACGGCGCCCACCTACTTAGTAGGCACCCGGGATCGTAAACTATCCACCGGTCGTCGTGGATCGCACCTTTCCTTTTCGTGGCGGATCACTACAGCGCGAAGCGCCTGATCAGACGCGCAAAGGTCGCTGTAGGCACTTTGAATTGCTGCATATCCCCTTACTCGGGGTCGATTTGAGGAGATGTGTACCACGTGCCCGAGAAGGCGCTGCGGATGGCGTCAGCCATGGCATCGATCGTCGGCGATCGGCTTTCCAGTCTGGTGCGCAGCACGACATTCGACATGTCGACGATGCCAAAACCATCTTCCTCGGTCAGTTCGCGACAGCCGGGCGGTATGGCGCTGCGCGACAGCGGCGCGATCGCCAGGCCGGAAACCACGGCCGCGATCAGACCGCCGCTCGTTCGGCTGACATAGGCGACGCGACTGCGTTTTCCGCGCCTCTTCAGATTCTGCAACGCCAGCTCATCGCACCACCCGCCTGTGGCGTATGTGTAGGTGGCTATCGGCAGGGGCTGCCGCTCATGTGTGCCGTGTTGATCCGAAGTCACCCAGACGGTGGGATCCACCATGAGGACCTCGTGCTTCGTGCGCCCGCCGGGCTCGAAAACGACAGCAATGTCGATCTCACCTGCCTCAAGCGCCGTCCGGTTGGACATCGAGGTGCCCTGTTGCACCGTGACCTCCACGCCAGGATGTATGGCGGCAAACGCGCCCAAAGCCCTTGGAAGGGTGGAGTTGATATATTCCTCGGGAACCCCGATCCTGACCGAACCGTCGAGCGCGGGCTGGCGCATGGCCGCCGCCGTGTCGTCGAGGAGCGCCACGATGCGCCGAGCGTTGTCGACAAGACGCCGGCCTTGTGTCGTCAGCACGACCCCGCGCGAATGCCGGTCGAAAAGCGTGTCGCCAAGCGCGTCTTCAAGCTTCCTGATCTGCATGCTGACGGCCGACTGGGTGCGCCCGACGCTGTCGGCCGCCTTGGTCAGATTGCCGGCGTCGGCAACTGCAAGGAAGGTTCTCAGGAGGTCGCTATCGAGTGGAAGAGACATTTTACGACCATCAGAAAATCTGATGGCAGCTATGCTTGCAATTCGTTTGTCGAATGTCAACGGCGGGTGGAAAATTCAACACTGTCACCTTCCGGAGACCCGCTCATGAGTGTGCCCTTCCTCGCCGGTTCCGCGGCCTCCTCCTTCGTCATGCAACTGCAAGGGCTTTTTGTGCACTGGCGCGCGTGGCAGGCCCCGTACGCTGCGCCGTGCTGCGAGGCACCATGGCGCAATCCGCGATTGCTGAGGGATGCCGGCCTGCCGAGCCTGCCCCGATGGTCCGCGGATCTTGACGCCACGCGCCTCGAGTCGCTCTATCGTTCCCACTGGATGTTGTGAAGCAGCTCGAGCCTTGCCGCGCGAAAGATGGCTTCCGCGAGATTGCCTGCCTGAAGCTTCCGCATCGCCTCTTCGAGCGCGCCGTTGATGCGCGCCATCGGAATGTCCGTCTCACGCACCATGTCCTGCCTGGTCCTGCCGCAGGCGGCGAGCGAGAGGCAACGCAGTTCGAGCGGATCGAGTTGATTCATCTTGTCTGCCTGCCCGCTCTCGCCCGCCCGCTCTTGGCTCTAAGGTCGCGGCGCCGCATTTTCTGCGGGATTTAGCTTCAGCTAATTAATTGAAAACGCTAACTTATTTGCACGCGTAAGCTGACGTGCGAAAGCGGAACCGTGCGCTGTGATAAATGGAGCGCTAATGCTGTGCCGAAATGGGAAAGGCGCGCAGGATTGTCGCGAGGTGTTGCAAAAGCGGCGGCGGCGTGGTTCCAGCTACGGTGCGCATTGCGCTATGAGGGGCAAAAGCCCGAAGGAAGAGGTCGTCGGATGTCACCGAAGGATTTGAAGGCAGCGCTACGAAAGGAACGCCTGGCTCTGCGTGATGAAATGCCGTTGGAGGTGAGGATCGAGGCTAGTCTTTCCATGGCCGACCACGCCGGCGACATCATTGCACTCGATCCCGGCCATGTCGTTTCCGGTTTCTGGCCAATCCGCTCGGAAGCGGACATCCGTCCGCTGATGGTGCGGCTCAAGGATCGCGGCGCCCGGCTCTGCCTGCCGGTGATCGTGGACAAGAAGACCATCGTCTTCCGCGAACTCGTCGACGGCATCGCGGTGGTAGAAACCGGCTTCGGTACGACCGGCCCAGGGCCGGAAGCGCCCGAACTCGATCCCGACATCATGCTCGTGCCGTTGTCGGCCTTCGATTCGGTCGGGCACCGGATCGGCTACGGCGCCGGTTATTATGACCGCGCAATCGAGCGATTGCGCCGCAAAGGTCACATGCCGCGACTGATCGGGATTGCTTTCGACTGCCAGGAAGTGGCATCAGTGCCGGCTGAACCGCATGACGTCGCGCTGGACGCGGTGCTGACGGAGAGCGGTTTTCGGCATTTCAGACAGGATTGAACGGGTATGCGACTTCTTTTTCTGGGAGATATGGTTGGCAAGACGGGCCGCACGGCGGTCTGGGAGCGCCTGCCCGGATTGGTCGGCGACCTGAAGCTCGACTTCGTCATCGTCAACGGCGAGAACGCCGCAGGCGGCTTCGGCATCACCGAAGACATCTTCCTGGAAACGATCAATGCCGGCGCTGATGTGGTGACGACCGGCAACCATGTCTGGGATCAGAAGGAAGCGGTGGTCTTCTGCGAGAGGCATGACCAATTCTTGCGCCCTGCGAACTACCCGGCCGGGACGCCGGGGCGTGGTTCCAATCTCTTCTTTGCCCGCAACGGCGCCCGCGTGCTGGTCGCCAACGTCATGGGTCGGGTTTTCATGCATCCCGAGCTCGATGATCCTTTCAAGGCAGCCGAGGCGATCCTCGACGCCTGTCCGCTTGGCGAGCAGGCTGACGCCATCGTCTTCGACTTCCATGCCGAGGCCACAAGCGAGAAGCAGTGCTTCGGACACTTCGTCGATGGCCGCGCGAGCTTCGTGGTCGGAACCCACACCCATGTTCCGACCGCCGACCACCAGATCCTTAACGGCGGCACCGCCTATATCAGCGATGCTGGCATGTGCGGCGACTATGACTCGTCGCTCGGCATGGACAAGGAAGAGCCGCTCAACCGGTTCATCTCCAAGATGCCGAAGGGCCGCTTCGAGGCGGCTTCCGGCCCCTCGACCATCTGCGGCGTCGGCGTCGAGATTTCCGATCGCACTGGGCTTGCGGAGAAGATCGCGCCGCTGCGGCTCGGTCCGAGGCTCAGCGAAACGATCCCCGAGTTCTGGGCGTAAACCGGGCGCTGCCGGCGCGAACTTGCACTTTTCCGCCCGATTCTTGCGCTTGCCGCCGGCTGTCTGCGGTGGTCGTATCGTCTTCCCGGAATTGCGTTTTTTCAAGTGACAGCCCTGCCAAATGGTGGCAGGTTAGCGTCAAAATCAGAGCCGCACGGGATGCGGCCGCTGTTTGCAAGTTTTCCATCTAATGCCACCCGTACGCTCCGGCCTCGGGTTTCAATGTCGCCAGCCCGAACGAGATCCAGCCGGGCGATTTCGGCTTTCAAGTGCTTTCGGAGGACGTGCATGTTGCGAAAGTGGCCGTTGCCCGTGATCTTCAGCGTTTCGTTCTTTCTGCTCGCCGCATCGCTTGCGGCGGCCCAAAACGCGCCTCCGGCGCCGACCGTGACCGTCGCCAAGCCGGTCGTGCGCGACGTGATCGACGCAGACGAATTCATCGGTCGCTTCGAAGCCGTCGACGAGGTCGCGGTCCGTTCCCGCGTCGGCGGCTATCTCGATCAGGTCTTCTTCACGGACGGCGCGATGGTGAAGAAGGGCGACAAGCTCTTCGTCATCGACCAGCGGCCGTTCCGCACCGCGCTCTCCCAGGCCGAAGCCTCGCTTGCAGCGGCGCGATCGACACTTGAATTCGCGGAGAACACGTTCAAGCGGACGGAGTCGCTCACCGGAAGCGGCACGCTTTCTGTATCCAAGCTCGATGACGACCGCCGCGCGCTGCTCGCGGCGCAGGCCAACGTGCGCGGCTCCGAGGCGGCGGTCGACCGGGCCAAGCTCGATCTCGAGTACACGACGATCACCGCGCCGCTGAGCGGCCGCGTCGATCGACGCCTGATCTCGCCGGGCAATCTCGTCCAGGCGGATCAGACGGTGTTGACGACCATCGTTTCGCTCGACCCGATCGACTTCTACTTCGATGTCGACGAGCGTCGTGTGCTTTCCTACGCCCGCACCGCACGGGAGCGAGGCAGCGCCCTACAGGAGGGCGGCGGGGCGCTCAGCGTTCTGGTGACGATCGCCGACGCCACCGAACGACCGTTCGAAGGCAAGCTCGACTTCTCGGAAAACAGGGTGGACAACCAGACAGGCACGATGCGGCTGCGGGCCCGGTTTGAGAACCCGAAATTCATCCTCCAGCCCGGTCTCTTCGGGCGCGTGGAGGTTGAAGGCTCGAATACCTACCAGGCGATCCTCGTTCCCGATGAGGCGGTCGCGGCCGACCAGAACGAACGCGTCGTCTACGAGGTTGCCCAGGATGGCAGCGTCATGACCAAGCCTGTCCGCCTCGGGCCGCGCCTGCATGGCTACCGGGTCATTCGCAGCGGCATGACCGGCGAGGAGACGATCATCGTCAACGGTCTCGTGCGCGTCAGGCCGGGCGCGAAGGTGAAGCCCGAGCTCGTCGTGCTGCCGCAGGAAGCGGCGCAGTCGGCGGAGAGCGCCCAATGAGGTTCGCGCATTTCTTCGTCGACAGGCCGATCTTCGCCTCGGTGCTTTCGATCGTGCTGCTGATCGTCGGCGGCATCGCCTATTTCCAGCTTCCGGTGGCGCAATATCCGGAAATCGCACCGCCCACCATCGTCGTACGCGCCTCCTATCCGGGGGCGGATGCCGAGACCGTCGCCAACACCGTCGCCACGCCGCTCGAGCAGGAAATCAACGGCGTCGAGAACATGCTCTACATGTCCTCCTATTCGACCGCCGACGGGTCGATGGCGCTGACGATTACTTTCAAGCTCGGCACGAATCTCGACCAGGCGCAGGTGCTGGTGCAGAACCGCGTTTCGGTCGCCGAGCCCCGCTTGCCCGAGGAGGTCCGGCGCATCGGCGTGACGACGACCAAGAGCTCGCCGGACCTGATGATGGTCGTTCATCTGCTGTCGCCGAACGACCGCTACGACCAGCTTTATGTCTCCAACTACGCCCGCACGCGCATCCGCGATCTTCTCGTCCGGCTGGACGGCGTCGGCGATGTTACCCTGTTCGGCGAGCGTGAATATGCGCTGCGCGTTTGGCTCGATCCGCAGAAGCTCTCCGCCTACGGCATGACCTCCGGTGATGTGGTCGAGGCGCTGCGCGAGCAGAACGTCCAGGTTTCGGGTGGTTCGATCGGCGGCCCGCCTATGCAGGCCGACAGCGCCTTCCAGTACACGGTTACGACCGACGGGCGTTTCAGTGATCCACGGCAGTTTCGTTACGTGATCGTCAAGGCAACGGAAGACGGCAGGCTCGTGCAGTTGCAGGACGTCGCCCGCGTGGAGCTTGGTGCGCGCGAATACGTCACCAACAGCTACCTAAATGGCAAGCCGGCCGTTGCGCTCGGCATCTTCTCTCGCCCCGGTACCAATGCGCTTGCCGCAGCAGAAGCGATCCAGGCAACGATGGCGGAGCTTTCGAAGGATTTTCCGGACGGGCTGGAATACCGGATTATCTACAATCCGACAGAGTTCATCGCGGAATCGATCAATGAGGTCTACAAGACGATCGGCGAGGCCGCGATCCTCGTGGCCCTCGTTGTGATCGTTTTCCTGCAATCCTGGCGCACGGCGATCATCCCGATCGTGGCCATCCCGGTCTCGTTGATCGGCACCTTCGGTCTGCTTTTCGCCTTCGGATTCTCGCTGAACATGCTGACGCTCTTCGGGCTGGTGCTTGCGATCGGCATCGTCGTCGATGACGCGATCGTCGTCGTCGAGAACGTCGAGCGCAATCTCGCGCGAGGGCTGACCCCGAGGGAGGCGGCGCATGTGACGATGGATGAGGTGGGCGCGGCAGTCGTCGCGATTTCGCTCGTCTTGACCGCAGTGTTCGTGCCGACCGCCTTCATTCCGGGCATAGCCGGGCAGTTCTATCTGCAGTTCGCCGTGACGATCGCGGTGGCGACGGTGATCTCGGCGATCAATTCGCTGACGCTGTCGCCGGCGCTCGCCGCCGTTTTGCTGCGTCCGCACGAGAACCATGAGCATGAGAGCCGCAATCCGCTGACGCGGCTCGGCCGGACTTTCGCCAACGGCTTCAACCGTGGGTTCGATCGCATGGCGGATGGCTACGGCTGGGTGGTGCGCCACCTCGTCAAGACACGGACGGCGCTCGTGGCCGCGCTCGTCGTCTTCGTCGCCCTTCTCGGCGCCACCGCATACATGGCGCAGGTGGTGCCGCGCGGCTTCATACCGACCATGGACCAGGGTTACGCCATCGTCGTCATCCAGCTTCCGGATGGCGCTTCGCTCGAGCGGACCGACGCGGTCGTGCGGCGGGCATCGGAGATGATCAGGGAGGTGCCCGGCGTCAGGGACGCCGTCGCCTTTGCCGGCTTCAGCGGCGCGACCTTCACCAATGCCTCCAACGCTGGCGTCATCTTCACGCCGTTCGACAGTTTCGAGGAGCGGCTCAAGAACAGGCAGAGCGCGACGCAGATCATCGGTCAGATCTTCGGCACGATGCAGAGCCTCCAGGAGGCCTTCATCATCGCCATTCCGCCGCCGTCGGTGCGCGGCATCGGCAATGCCGGCGGATTCAAGATGCAGATCATGGATCGTCAGAGTGCCGACATGCGCCGCGCCCTCGGGCTTGCCCGCCAGATGATGGGCATGGCCAGCCAGACAGAGGGGCTGACCGGGGTCTTCACCACTTTCTCGGCGTCGAGCCCGCAATTCTTCCTGGCGATCGACCGCGACAAGGCACGGGCATTGAACGTGCCGATCCCGAATATCTTCGAGACGCTCTCGATCAATCTCGGAACGTCCTACGTCAACGATTTCAACGCATTCGGCCGTGTCTACCAGGTTCGCGCCCAGGCCGACGAGAAATATCGGGTGGAGCGGGAGGATATCCTCGCCCTGAAAGTTCGTTCCGCATCGGGCGCGCTGGTGCCGCTCGGGACGCTCGTCGAGATCCGCGATACCAGCGGCCCGTCGCTTGTCCAGCGCTACAACATGTATGTCTCCGTGCCGCTCCAGGGCAATCCGGCGCCGGGCGTCGCGACCGGCACCGCGCTTGACAAGATGGAGGCACTCGCCGCCCAGGTCCTGCCGCAGGGAACGACCTTTGAGTGGACCGAGCTTGCCTTCCAGGAGCGCCAGACCGGCAACACGGCCGTCTTCATCTTTACGCTTTCTGTAATCTTCGTGTTCCTCGCGCTCGCCGCGCAATATGAAAGCTGGGTGCTGCCGCTGGCGATCATCCTGATCGTGCCGCTTTCCGTTCTCGCCGCACTTCTCGGCGTTGCCATCCGGGGTTTCGACAACAACGTGCTCACGCAGATCGGTCTTGTCGTGCTGATCGGTCTTGCAGCGAAAAACGCGATCCTGATCGTCGAATTCGCCAGACAGGGGGAGGAGGAGGGCAAGACGCCGGTCGAGGCGGCGATCGATGCAAGCCGGCTGAGGCTTCGGCCGATCCTGATGACCGCCTTCGCCTTCATCCTCGGCGTCGTACCGCTGGTGATCGCGACGGGTCCCGGCGCCGAAATGCGGCAGTCGCTCGGCACGGCGGTCTTTTCCGGCATGTTGGGCGTCACGTTTCTCGGTCTTTTCCTGACGCCCGTCTTCTATGTAACGCTGCGCTCGCTTGGCCGGAAACGCGTGAAGGCCGTCGAGGAAGCGCCGGGCGCACCGGCGGAGTGAATGGGTCTTTCGAATCCTGAGTTGCTGCGCCGAGGACGCTCTCAGCCCGCGCATTCGAGAAAGCGCCATAAAGTCGGCACTCAGACTTGTTTGCTCGCGCAGCTTGCGCGTTACTATGCAGCGATCACAAGCCAGGGCCAGCGTGAGAGATACTCCTGGCACTTGTTCCTGAACAAGTCCGGCTGGGCATTGAGTGGATTGATCCTGAGAACTCCGTTCCACATATCGTCGAACTTGTCTGGAGAATAGACGCGGCAGTCCGCGACGTTTATGCCAAGCCGAGTGCATGAGATGAGATAACGGTCGATGCCGTCTTCGACCTTCCTGAGAATGGGGTATGGCCGTCCGAATTTCTCTGAGTACCATAGGTGAACGCGCGCCTGGTTCTTGATCTCAACCTTTTCCGAAAGCTCTCCCAGTGCGTCCTTGGCGCGTCGGATGGCTTGATCCTCTGCCTCCCATGACAGGTCGCTGTCGTCGAAGTAAAAGACGTCGTAGTCCTTGATGCCATGCCCGGGTTCGTTTCCGCTCTTCAGGTTCCAAACTGTCTGGAAGAGGCATCCCGCCGTCAACGCACAATGAGGAAGGCCAAGGCTTGGAAGCGTGCTCAAGAGCCTATCGTTGACAGGGTTTTCCCTTACATGGGACATGAACTGCTGCGTAGTGATCGGCATTGCTTCCCCTGGCTCGAAGGCTGTTTTCTGCCTCCCAGAAACGAGTACCTCGGCGCGGTTCGCCGCCATCCTCGAGGATCGCGCCAGACATCCGCACCCTATTGGCACAATCTGGAGTAACAATTTTGTTCGGCGATCGGAAGCTTTGTGACATTTGCTCTCTCGTTCCGGAAATGCCGACAATGACGCGATTGTGAGCGCCAGCGCCAGTTTGTTGCTGGACGGAGCGGCGACCTTGAATGATCCTGCCACGCGCTGAAAAACGCGTGTGAGAGGTGAAGGATGCTGCTCCGATACCTTGCCTACACCATGGCCGCCATCTGGCTGATCCATACGTTCTGGCCGGAACATGCGCATGCGCAGCAGCCTTCGCCACCGGTTAGCCAATGCCAGGCGATCGCGCAAGCCACGCCGAAAGCGACATTCGCCAGCTTCACGGTTCCGGGGGCAACGCCGGCGACAGTGGCTGACAGCGAAGTCAACATCACCTATCTCGGCCATTCGACGTTCCTGATCGAAACGCCGGGCGGCATTTCGATCGCCACCGACTATAACGGCTGGTTCCGGCCCCCCGCACTACCGACCGTGGTAACGATGAACAAGGCCCATTCCAGCCACTATACTTTGACACCGGACCCGGCCATCCGGTACGTCCTGCATGGATGGGGCGATGACGGTGAGCCGGCCGACCATGATCTCGTCGTCGGCGACGCCTATATCCGCAATGTCACGACGGATATACGCTCCGGCTACGGAGCCATGGAACACGACGGCAATTCGATCTTCATCTTCGAGGTTGCCGGCCTCTGCATCGGCCATCTCGGCCACCTGCATTACGAACTCGACGACAGCCATTACCGCCAGATCGGCCGGCTCGACGTGCTGATGGTACCGGTGGATGGCGGCCTGACCATGGGCGCTGAAAGCATGAGCCGTGTCGTATCCCGCCTGCGTGCGGCGCTGATCCTGCCGATGCACCGGCCGCCGTTGATCAACGACTTTCTGGCGATGTTCGGCGACGATTACGACAAGAGCTTTGCCACGGGGTCGAGCGTCAAGGTGTCGCTGCGCTCCCTGCCGAGCAAGCCGCTGATCTATGTTCTCCGGGGTGCCTGAGCCGCCCACGGCGGCGAGTTGCGCTTTGACGGCGCCGGATTTGCGCGCATTGAAAAGACGACGCCCCCTGCTGGACGGGGCGCGGCAATAAAACTATAAGGCGCCCCATCCCAATAAATTCATGCATGCAGAGGGCGCCATGGCTGGCCATTCACAGTTCAAGAACATCATGCACCGCAAGGGCCGTCAGGATGCGGTGCGCTCGAAAATGTTTTCCAAGCTCGCGCGCGAAATCACGGTCGCCGCAAAGTCGGGCATGGCAGACCCGGCGATGAACCCGCGCCTCAGGCTGGCGATCCAGAACGCCAAGGCGCAGTCGATGCCGAAGGACAACATCGAGCGGGCGATCAAGAAGGCGTCGGGTGGTGATGCGGAGAACTACGAGGAAGTCCGTTACGAGGGCTACGGCCCGGGCGGCGTCGCCGTCATCGTCGAGGCGCTGACCGACAACCGCAACCGCACCGCCTCCAATGTCCGTTCGACCTTCACCAAGGCTGGCGGTGCACTCGGCGAAACCGGCTCGGTTTCCTTCTCCTTCGATCGCGTTGGCGAAATCACCTACAAGCTTTCCGTCGGCGATGCCGACAAGGTCATGGAAGCGGCGATCGAAGCCGGTGCCGATGATGTGACGACGGACGAGGACGGCCACACGATCATCTGCGGCTTTGAGAATATCGGCGAAGTCTCCAAGGCTCTCGAAGACGTTCTTGGCGAAGCGGAAACCGTCAAGGCGATCTGGAAGGCACAGAACACCGTGCCGGTGGACGAGGAAAAGGCACAGTCGCTGATGAAGCTGATCGACAACCTTGAAGACGACGACGACGTCCAGAACGTCTATTCGAACTTCGAAGTCTCCGACGAGATCCTTGCCAAGCTTTCCGCCTAGATCATTTCATTGTTTCATTGAAACACTGAAATGATCTAACTCTTTGAAACTACGCAATTCCGGACGGAAAACCGCTACACACTTTCCCTGGAATTGCTCTAACGTTTCTTTGATCTGACGAAAACGACCCGCGTTCTCGATGGAGCGCGGGTCTTTCTGTTTCAGCTTCAAGCGGCCGCAGCGAGTTGGCGCTGCGCCTCGCCAAACAGCTCCAAGGAATGCAGCCGCGCTTCCATGTCGAAGATCGGCATGGATATGATCAACTCGTCGGCTTTGGTCTGCTCGATGAACGTCCGGATCTTGCTGCGGATCGTTTCAGGACCGCCCACCACGGCATAGGTCATGGCGTGGTCGACGAAGATCTTCTCGTCACCACTCCAGAGCCCATCCATGGATTTGACCGGCGGCGGGAAGCGGCCGCGCGCATTGCGGCGGAGTGCCGCGAAGGACTGCTGCATGGAAGTGAAGAGATAGTTCGCCTCGTCGTCGGTATCGGCAGCAACGCCCATGACGCCAACCATCACATGCGGCTTGTCGAGTTGCGGCGATGGCGTGAAGCGCTCGCGGTAGATTTCGAGGGCGGTGAGCAGCATGTCGGGTGCGAAATGCGAGGCGAATGCGAAGGGAAGGCCGAGCATGCCGGCGAGGTGAGCGCTGAAGTGGCTGGAACCGAGCAGCCAGATCGGCACGTTGGAATCGGCGCCGGGCACGGCGATGATCTTCTGGTCTTCGGTGACGGGGCCGAGCAGCGCCTGGAGCTCCACGACATCGTTCGGAAAATTGTTGGCGCTCGCCTCCATGTTGCGCCGGAGCGCCTGTGCCGTCCGCATGTCGGTGCCGGGCGCGCGGCCAAGGCCGAGATCGATGCGGCCCGGATAGAGCGCGGCGAGCGTGCCGAATTGCTCAGCGATGACGAGGGGCGAATGATTGGGCAGCATGATTCCGCCCGAGCCGACACGGATCGATCGTGTCGCCGACGCCACGTGGGAAATCACCAGCGACGTCGCAGCGCTCGCAATCCCCTTCATTCCGTGATGTTCGGCCAGCCAGAAGCGCTTGTAGCCGTGCTCCTCGGCGGCGACCGCCAGCCGACGCGAGTTTTCGAGCGACTGGGCGACGCTGCCGCCCTCGGTGATTGGCGACAGGTCGAGAACGGAGAAGGGGATCATGGCAAGACCTTCAATTAAGAGAAATTGATCGATCGCAATGTAGGTTCAAGTTTCTTAAAGCCAAGAGCTAGAAGCCGTTTTCGCGGCGCCGTCGGCCATTCCTGTGTAATGTTTTTGTTTTGTTCACTTTTTGCTGGCAGCGTCCGGCTGACCGACATAGGGTGAGACATGCAGAACACGATTCGCATCATCGGCATCGATCCGGGCCTTCGGCGCACCGGTTGGGGCATCATCGAAACCTTGGGCAATTCGCTGCGTTTCGTAGCCTCCGGTACGGTGACATCCGACGGCGAGATGGACCTGGCATCACGCCTGTGCCAATTGCATGACGGGCTTGCCGACGTCGTGCACGGCTACCAGCCCCACGAAGCCGCCGTAGAGCAGACCTTCGTCAACAAGGACGCGACGGCGACGCTGAAGCTCGGCCAGGCTCGCGGCATCGCGATGCTCGTCCCGGCGCGCGCGGGTCTCAGAGTGGCGGAGTATGCCCCCAACGCCGTCAAGAAGGCGGTGATCGGCGTCGGCCATGGCGAGAAGCAGCAGATCCACATGATGCTGAAGGTTCTGATGCCAAAGGTTGAGTTCAAGGGCAACGATGCCGCCGACGCGCTCGCCATCGCCATTTGCCACGCGCACAACCGGCAGGCGATCACCAGCCGGCTTGCGGCTCTTGCCGGCTAGGCCACCTGTCGGAATCTGTTTAAACGGCTACGGTCCAAACCCATCCAGAAAGACAAGATCAGATGATCGGCAAGCTCAAGGGCACCATTGACGAAATCGGCGAAGATCACGTCGTTCTCGACGTGCACGGCGTCGGATATGTCGCCCATTGTTCGGCACGCACCCTCGGCAAGCTCGGATCGGCGGGCGAGGCGGCGGTGCTCTTCATCGAGACCTATGTGCGCGAGGACCAGCTCAAGCTTTTTGGCTTTCTGACTGCACTCGAGCGCGAGTGGTTCCGCCTGCTCCAGAGCGTCCAGGGCGTGGGGTCCAAAGTGGCCCTCGCGGTACTTTCGACGCTGACGCCCAGCGAGCTTGCGAGCGCGATCGCGCTGCAGGACAAGACCTCGGTCTCGCGCGCCCCGGGCGTCGGCCCCAAGGTGGCCGTACGCATCGTCACCGAACTCAAGAACAGGGCGCCTGCCTTTGCCGGCGAGCCATCGGCCGCGATCAGCCTCAAGCAGGAATTGGGCGAAGGGGTTGCCTCGGCTCCGGTCGCGGACGCCGTTTCGGCCCTGACCAATCTCGGCTATTCGCGCGACCAGGCCGCAAATGCCGTTGCGGCGGCCTTGAAGAACGGCGGCGCGGGCGGCGACAGCGCCAGGCTTATCCGTCTCGGGCTGAAGGAACTGGCACGGTGAGGGCGCAGGCCCTCCTGCGGCCACAAAGCAATGGAATGACGCGATCCGCGCTGGATCCGGCAATGCGATGACAATATGGTTGAGCGCGTGGAAACGGTGGCGGTGATCGGCTTGGTGCGGGGACCGCGCAGGGGCGCGGTCCAGTCCGAAATGGAAGTTTGACATGAGTGAAGCCGCACGCCTGATTGCGCCGGAAAAGCGAGGCGAGGACGTCGATGCGACGCTGCGTCCGCAGTCGCTGGACGAGTTCACCGGCCAGGCGGAGGCGCGGGCGAACCTCAAGATCTTCATCGAAGCGGCGCGCAATCGCGGCGAGGCGCTCGACCACGTGCTCTTTGTCGGCCCGCCCGGTCTCGGCAAGACGACGCTCGCACAGATCATGGCCAAGGAACTCGGCGTCAACTTCCGGTCGACCTCTGGGCCGGTTATCGCCAAGGCCGGCGATCTCGCGGCGCTGCTTACCAATCTCGAAGAGCGCGACGTGCTGTTCATCGACGAAATCCACCGTCTGAACCCCGCGGTCGAGGAAATCCTCTATCCGGCCATGGAGGACTTCCAGCTGGACCTTATCATCGGCGAGGGACCGGCGGCGCGTTCGGTCAAGATCGATCTGTCCAAGTTTACGCTGGTGGCGGCGACCACGCGCCTCGGTCTGCTGACGACGCCGTTGCGCGACCGCTTCGGCATTCCGGTCCGTCTCAATTTCTACACGGTCGAGGAACTGGAGCTGATCGTGCGCCGTGGCGCACGGCTGATGGGCCTCGGCATGACCGACGAGGGTGCGCGCGAAATCGCCCGCCGGGCACGCGGCACGCCGCGCATCGCCGGTCGGCTCCTGCGGCGGGTGCGCGACTTCGCCGAAGTGGCGCGGGTCGAGGCGGTGACTCGGGAGCTTGCCGACGAGGCGCTGACGCGGTTGCTGGTCGACAATATGGGGCTCGACCAGCTCGACCGTCGCTATCTGACCATGATTGCCCAGAATTTCGGTGGTGGCCCGGTGGGCATCGATACGATCGCGGCTGGTCTTTCCGAGCCGCGCGATGCGATCGAGGATATTATCGAACCCTATCTGATCCAGCAGGGCTTCATACAGCGCACGCCGCGCGGCCGGGTGCTGACGGCGAACGCCTGGAAACATCTCGGCCTCAACCCGCCGAAGGACATCGAGGCGACGCAATTCCGTCTGACGCTCGAGGACGACTGAAATGTTCACACGCCGAGGATTCCTGCAGACGCTCGGGGGCGGTTTCGCGAGCTTCGCGGCCCTCGGCAGCTATGCCTTTGCCATCGAGCCACTCGGGCGGCTGAACATCGCACGCTATCACCTGACCCCGCCCGGTTGGACGCCCGGTCTGAAGCTTCGTGTGGTCGCGCTTGCCGATCTTCATGCCTGCGAGCCGTGGATGTCCTCCAGGCGTATCGCCTCCATCTGCGCGCAGGCGAACGATCTCGGCGGCGACATCACGGTTTTGCTCGGAGACTATGCCTCGGGCATGAACCTCGTCACGCGCTATGTCCACTCCAGCGAATGGTCGAAAGCGCTCGCGACACTCAAGGCTCCGCTTGGCGTCCATGCGATCATGGGTAATCACGACTGGTGGGAGGACAGGACCGCCCAGAAGAACGGCGGCGGCGAAACCTTCGGCCACCGGGCACTGGCGAAAGTCGGCATTCCGGTCCACAGCAACCGCGCCATTCGCCTGGAGAAGGAGGGCTATGGGTTCTGGCTCGCCGGTCTCGAGGATCAGCTTGCTCTTCGGCCCGGCAAGAAGTGGGGCCGGCGCTCCATGACGGGCCTTGATGATCTCGACGGCACACTGGCGCAGGTGAGCGACAACGCGCCGGTCATTCTTCTCGCACACGAGCCCGACATCTTTCCGAAAGTGCCGGCGCGGGTCTCCTTGACGCTGTCCGGCCATACCCATGGCGGACAGGTTCGGTTTGCCGGTCTCGCGCCAGTCGTGCCGTCCCGCTTTGGCGACCGGTATGCCTATGGCCATATCGTCGAAGAGGATCGCAATCTGATCGTCTCAGGCGGTCTCGGCTGTTCGATCGCGCCGATCCGATTTGGGGTCCCGCCGGAAATTGTCGTGGTTGATCTGGGGTAGAGTGCTTTTCGCGAGATCGGCCCCTCATCCGGCTGCCGCCACCTTCTCCCCGTTTTGACGGGGAGAAGGGAGAAGCTGCGCCGCCCCGCGCAGCATTAACCGGATTGCGAAGGGCGTCGCAGCACGCTCCTGTACCCTCTCACCGCTTGCGGCAAGAGGGTTAGGGTGAGGGGCAATAACCGGGTTTCGCAGCCTCTATTGTGATCGGACATCCCTCACCATTTCCATGATCGTTGCCGCCAGACGTTCGGGTCCGCCGGGCATCCAGCCGAGGGCACGCAGCCTATCCGTCGACATTCCCTTGAAGGCGGCCGTCTCCGCCGCAGGCGGCAGCGGATGGGAGCAACCGGTCGCCTTCTGGAGAAGGGAGAGGATCTCTCGGTTGTCGGTGAGCACGTCCGAGACATTGAAGACTCTGCCGGAGACTTTGGCGGTCTCCGCCTCCAACACAAGTCTCACCGCCTGGGCTACATCGTCGCCGTGAACCTCGGTGCCGGCGCGTGGCGGAACGGTCTTGCCGGCGAGATATTCGGCGAAGAGCATGCTCCATTTGTGCTTCCGCCCGGGACCCGCCGGCCCGTAGACACCGGTCACGCGCAAGCTGGTGGTGGCGAAGCCGTGGCCGGTCATTGCTTTCAAGGCGTCTTCGCCGGCCAGCTTTACTGTCCCGTAGAGCGTGTCGGGCATCGCCGGCGACGTTTCGTCTACAATCGGGGGCGGCGTTTCACCATAGACGGCGCGGCTCGACAGAAACACGCAGCGGCGAACCCCGGCAGCGCGTGCCTCCTCGAAGAGACGGACCGAGCCGTCGAGATTGGCGTGCCGGAAGCCTTCCGGGTCCGCGCCTTCGCCGCCACGATACTTGCCCTCGACGTGCTCGAAGGCGGCATGGACGAAATAATAGATGTCGTCGAAAGCGGCGATCTGGTCGGCATCCGGGTCGAGGCGGAGCGGAACATGGGGGATCGGCTGCGAGAAGAACCCCGCGGGCGGGGGCATGCGACCGCCGACAGCAACCTTGTAGCCGCGGGCGATGAGGTGCTCGACGATGAAGCGGCCGACGAAGCCGGTGCCCCCGGAAACAAGAACGCGGGTCATCCGGACACGCTGCCGGTTGGTGCCGGATTATCGAGCGTAGTGAGATCCGGAATATTCTCTCCGGTCAGGTAGGCATGCCAGAGCTCGATCAGCGGGCGAAGAGCCTCGGTGCGCGGGTGATCAGCCTCCCACGGTTTCTCATACTGGTAATGCAGTACGCCGATGGAGCGCCAGTCCCAGAGCGCTGGCAGATTGAACCAGACATATTGCAGCATGTTCATCGTCACCGGCAGGCCGTGCCAGTCGGGAAAGAAGCCCTGCAGGAAGGTCTGGTCGGTGCGCGGCCAGAAGGCCCCCGGCGCGTCCAACATCGCGAGCATCTTGTCGAATGTCGCGATCGATGGTTCCGCGACGAAGACGCCGGAATTCAGCCGGTGAAAATCGCCAAGGCTCTCATAGACGTTGGGCGCCGCGGAAAATTCCGGGTAGCGGAAGAGCTTGTCGATGTTGCGCAGAACGATCGCGTCGGCGTCGATGAAGACGCAGCGCTCGTATTCGACGAGCTGCCAGAGCCGGAGCTTGCAGAAATTGTCGAGCGGCGAGTGGAATTGGGGTTTCCTGCCCTTGGTGAAGGGCGCCTTCTCGTGGACGTTGCGGCGCGCATGGCGGGCGTTGAAGTCGTCGGACAGCGGCAGGAGCTCCGTTTCGACGAGGCGGCAGTCGAATTCCGTGAGTGGCTCGAGCACGGCGGCATCCACCCCACCGGTGTAGAGCACGACGATATCGGCTGGCGTTCGGGTCAGCCGGATCGACCGCAATAATGCGCGTGCGCCGAGCGCATAGTCGGCATTGGTGACGAGCGTCACGAAGGCGTGGCGGGCGGCAGGAGGCGAGGAGGGGCTGAGCCCCCCCGGCTGAGGCGTCGCAGGGGTCATGAAACGGATTTCAGCCGCTTGCCTTCCGGATCGTGATTGATCAACGGTGCGATATCCTTCGTCCAGGCGGAGACTGCCGGGACACGCGAACGATCGACACGGTAGGCGAATTTCTTTGCCACATCGACGATTTCCGAGAGCAGTCCGTCCTGAAGACGGATCGGATCGAGGCCAAGCGCCAGGAATTTCTCGTTGTGGACCACCAGGTCGTTCTCTGCCGCCTCTTTTCGCGGATTGGGAAGCCAGGCGATCCTGGATCCGGTCATCGCGGCGATCATTTCGGCGAGATCACGGACGCGATGCGTCTCGGTCATCTGGTTGAAAATCTCGACACGGTTGCCGCGCGCGGGCGGATTGTTGAGCGCGAGCTCGATGCAGCGAACCGAATCCTGGATATGGATGAAGGCGCGGGTCTGGCCACCGGTGCCGTGAACCGTCAGCGGGTAGCCGATCGCCGCCTGGATCAGGAAGCGGTTGAGCACCGTGCCGTAGTCGCCGTCATAGTCGAAGCGGTTAATCAGCTGCTGATGCCGGCGCGTCTGCTCGGTATGCGTGCCCCAGACGATGCCCTGGTGCAGGTCGGTGATCCTGAGGCCGTCGTTCTTGGCGTAGAACTGGAAGAGAAGCTGATCGAGACACTTGGTCATGTGGTAGATCGAGCCGGGATTGGACGGATAAAGGATCTCCTGGCTGACGGTCTCGCCGTCCGTCGTCTCGATTCCGACCGGCAGATAGCCCTCGGGAATCGCCGCGCCGACGGTCGAATAACCATAGACGCCCATGGTCCCGAGATGCACGAGGTGGGCGTCGAGGCTTAGTTCCACCAGCGCATTGAGGAGATTGTGCGTGGCGTTGACGTTATTGTTGACCGTGTAGTTCTTGTGCCGATCGCTCTTCATCGAATAGGGGGCGGCGCGCTGCTCGGCGAAATGGACGATCGCATCCGGCCGATGCTCGGCGAGCCAGTTCTTGAGAAGCTCGTAGTCGCGGGCGAGGTCGATCAGGTTGAAGTGGATGCGCCGGCCAGTCTCGGCATGCCAGATGCGTGTGCGCTCCTGGATGGAATCCATCGGGGTCAGCGACTGGACGCCGAGTTCCGTATCGATCCAGCGGCGGGAAAGATTGTCGAGGATGTGGATGTCATGGCCCGCATCGGACAGATGCAGCGCGGTCGGCCAGCCGACGAAACCATCACCGCCGAGGATTGCAATCTTCATGCACGGTTCTCCTGATCGCGAAGAAGGACATGGTGAGGTGATAGGATAGGATTGTGACAAAGCTGCAATGCTTGCAAATGGCTTTTTGTTCCTGCACAGGAAAAGCAGAATCCTCCCGGAGAATGAGACGATGTCACTAATTTCGCTCGCGGGCGAACTGACCGAAAACGGCCACCGACTCGTGCAGCGAGTCTATTATGAAGACACCGATTTTTCCGGCGTCGTCTATCATGCACGCTACCTGCATTTCATGGAGCGCGCCAGAACCGACTACCTGCGGCTGCTCGGCGTCGAACAGGCATCGCTTGCGATCGAAGGCGATACGGAGGGCCTCGTCTTCGTCGTTCACCGTATGGAGATCGACTTCAAAATGCCGGCGCGCATGGACGATATCCTGACGATCGAGACGACGACCGAAAAGGCGGGTGGCGCCAAAATGGTGCTGCAGCAGGAGATTCGTCGCGACGGCACGCTGCTGATCGCTGCCAAGGTCATCATCGCTGTCATCAACGGGCAAGGCCGACCACGCCGGTTGCCGGAAGCGCTGGCGATAAAGTTCCTGGCGGCGGGACACAAGCTTCCGACTCGAGTCGAGTAGGCCGACAGACAATCCGATGATCGCGAATCAGTCGGTGACCGTGCTCAGTATCTTCTTCGTCAGCGCCTGCCTGGTCTTCCCGACATCGCGCCAGGGGTCCGTTCCGGCCTCGATCCGCGCGAGAATATCGGCGATGCGGAAGCTATTGGCGGCTTCAAGATCCTCGAGTTCGTCCCAATCGACCGGTGTCGCAACTGGTCCGCCCTCGCGGGCGCGGGTGGAATAGGGGCAGATGGCTGTTGCGCCGCGCTCGTTTCGGAGCCAATCGATGAAGATCCGGCCCTTGCGCTTGGCCTTGGACATGGTGGCGATGAAGCGGTCCGGATCGCGATCGGCGAAACGCTGCGCGATCTTCTTGGCGAATCCCTTGGCCTCCTCCCAGGACGCGCGTCGAACCAGCGGCACGATGACATGAACACCCTTGCCGCCGGTCACCATGGGAACGGATGCCAGGCCGATATCTGAAAGTTCGTCGCGCAGCGCGGCCGCCGCGTGCTTCACCGTGGCGAAGTCGACGCTTGGATCGGGATCGAGATCGAAGACCAGACGGTCGGGAGTTTCCAGCTTGTCCATCGTTGCGCCCCAGATGTGAAACTCCAGCGTCCCCATCTGCACCGCAGCAACGAGGCCTTTGGCGTCGCGAACATACATGTACTTCTCGGTTTCGCCCGAGGCCTCCTTGATCGGTGCTTCGCGAATCTCCTGCGGAAAGCCGTCGCTGGCATGTTTCTGGTAGAAACACTGCCGCTGTCCGCCTTGCGGGCAACGTACCAGCGAAACGGGATGGTCGGCCGCGAAAGGAAGCATCCTGTCCGCAACGACTGCATAGTAGCGGGCGAGGTCGATCTTGGTGATCCCTTGACCTTCGAAGAGAATGCGATCCGGATGCGAGATGTGCACGCCGAGGATGTCGGCGTCACCCTTGGCGGGCGCCACTGTCCGTGGTCTGGTCGCACGTTTGCTCTTCCCGGTCTCCGCCGCGGCGTCCGTCGGATTCGGTCTTTCCAGTTTCACGGCCTTGGCCTCCTTGTCCTCGCGCAATCCCTCGAATGAGCCATGGCGGATATATCCGTCATGGGTAAGTTCGGTGAAATCCACCTCTGCCACAAGCTCGGGCTTCAGCCAGACGGCATCCCGGTTCCTTTCTCGCGGCACGCTGTCGAACGGTGACGTCTTGCGTCTGCGTTTTGCGAAGGCGGCTGCGAGCTCGTCCATGGTCTTTTGCCCGAAGCCGGTGCCGACGCCGCCACGGTAGACCAGCTTGTCACCCTCGAAGGTGCCGAGAAGGATCGATGCGAAAGCACGCCCCTTTTTCGTCGATGGGGTATAGCCGCCGATGACGAACTCCTGGCGTTTCGTGCATTTGACCTTCAGCCAGCTCCGGGTGCGTCCGCTGCGATAGGAAGCATTCGCCTCCTTGGCGAGGATGCCTTCCTGTCCGGCCTTGCATATGGCGGCAAGCACGTGTTCGCCATTGCCTCGAACGTGCTCGCTGTACTGAACGGTCGAGGTGGCTCCGAGCGTGTCGAGCAAGGTCTTCAGTTGCTCCTTTCGCTCGATGAGCGGCTCGCGGCTCAGGTCCTTGCCGTCGAGTTCGACGAGATCGAAGGCGTAGAGCCTTGTGCTGGCGCCGGTCCTCAGCGCTTTTTGCAGGGCCGAAAAGGTTGAGCCTTCCTCCGACAGCGCCACCACTTCGCCGTCGATCAGGGCTGACTTGCAATCGAGCTCGGCCAAAGCGGAAGCAATCGCTGGAAACTTCTCGGTCCAGTCGAGACCATTGCGCGTGTAGCAACGGACAGCTCCGCCGCCGATGGCAACCATCAAGCGGTAGCCATCGAACTTGGCTTCGTTCAACCATTCGTCTCCGGCGGGCGCTTTGGTCACCAGCGTCGCAAGCTGTGGCGCCTTGAAGGCGGGCAGCTTTCCGGAGGATTTTCGGGCCGTGCGCTTGCGTCGATTGTCGTTCTTGGCAACCGCGCCGGCCTTGAGATTGGCGGCCGTGCTCTTGTTCGAATGCCAGACGCGTCCGCGCTTTTCGCCCTTGCCCTGAGCAATTTCATCCATGGTGCGGCCGGTACGGACACTCGTCAGGTTGTCTTCGACGAGGCGTTCCCCATCCCCTGAGGCGTCTTCGTCCCTTTCCTTGATCAGCAACCAGCTTTCGCGCTTCTCATCGTCTCGCGGCCGCATACGCACAAGAGCCCAACCGCCGCTCATGCGCTTGCCGTGCAATTGAAACGAGAGTTTGCCCTTGTTCAGGCCTTCGGATGGGTCGCCTTCCGGCTCCCACCAGCCGGTGTCCCAGAGCATGACCGTGCCGCCGCCGTACTCCTCTTCCGGTATCGTACCTTCGAAGTCGCCATAGGCTAAGGGATGATCCTCCGTGCGCACCGCAAGGCGCTTGTCTTCCGGATCGAGACTCGGGCCGCGCGTCACCGCCCAGCTTTTCAGCACGCCCTCCCATTCGAGCCGGAAGTCGTAGTGCAGGCGGGTGGCATCGTGTTTCTGGACCAGAAAGCGTTTCCTGCCAGCGTGCGCCCGGGCGACCGTTCCCTTGGGCTCGCTCGTCCGCGCAAAGTCGCGGCGTCGGTTGTATTCGGAAAGAGGTTCATTGCGAGCGGCCATGGATCGTCCTCATGCCGATTTCCGCCGACGGCGCGAGGCGGATTGCGCCTTCGGCTGCGGTTTCTTGCCCTCGCCACTTTCGAGGCTCTTCTTCAGCGCTGACATCAGGTCGACGACATTGTCGCCGCGCCGTTCCGGGCGCTCGCCTTCCTCGACGGCGACCCGCGTCGACTTGCCTTTCATCTTGCGCTTGACGAGTTCCTTCAGCGCAGCGGTATAGTTGTCCTTGAAGGCGTTGGCGTCGAAGGGCGCGGTTTTCTTCTTGATGAGGGCGCTGGCGACCTCCAGCAGTTCCTTTTCCGCCTTCTTGCCGGATATGTCGGAAAACATCGGGTCAGCTTTCCGCAGTTCGTCGGCGTAGCGCAGTGTCTCCAGGAGCAGGCCGTCGCCGCAGGGTTTGACCGCCACCAGATATTCGCGGCCACGCAGTGTCAGTTGGCCCAGTCCGATCCTTTCTGATTGCCGGAGCGCGTCGCGGACGACGCGGTAGGCGTCCTCCGCAAGCTCATCTGCCGGGACAAGATAGTACGGCTTGTCGAAATAGAGGGGCGAGATGTCGGCAACGCCGACAAATTGGACCAGTTCCAGGGTCTTCTTTGTCTCGAGCTTGATCGAATCCACTTCCTTAGGTTCGAGAAGAACGTATTTGTCGTCCTCATATTCATAGCCCTTGACGATGTCGTCGACATCGACCGGCCCGACGCCTTCCACCACCTTCTCGTAGTGGATCGGCTTGCCCGACGGCTTGTGGATCTGGCGGAAAGAAACGCTGGCGCCCGAGCGGGTCGCGCTGAAGAGTTCGACCGGGATCGAAACCAGTGAGAGGCGAAGTTGACCTTTCCAGAGCGCGCGAGCCGGCATGGTTCCCCCCCATTCACCGGCCGAGCCTGCGGCGCGGCTCCGGCTCCCGGTCGTTGCGAGGCGGCTCACGGGCAAGCACGCGCTCAATGGCCGCGATATGCTCGCCGGTGATGGCGGGGACGGGATCGGCGAGCAGCGCCTGGAGCACTTCCTTCGAAAGCACGCCGTTTGCGATCGCCTCCTCGAAGGCACAGCGGGTCTCCCGCTCGGCCTTCAATTGCGCGTAGAGCGCTAGGATCAGCCGGTCGCGGGCGTCAAGCCGTCGTGTTGCCGATTTCTCATTGGCTTTTCCGGACATCTGGAGGGTCATGCGAGAGAAACGTGCTATGGCGCGGTGAAGTTCCAGGGCGCCCGCGACAGGAATGTCTGCCCGGTAACATTCCTTTAACCATAATGGTGTCTTAATCCGTGCATTAGGATTTGTGCAGTGCACGTCATCCTTTGACCAAAATTGACGGCAAGAAGGCAACCTGAAGCATTAGATCGCAATGCCGCGATCAGCGGCGATGCCGGGGCATTTTTGCAACAGGACGTTTGGGCGACCCGGTCATGAGCATGAACAGCTCTTGCCGGGTATTTGGATTCGGGGACTGGAAACGATGGAACAGGTTGGATTGGCCGCGACGAGCGATGTGACCCTCTGGTCGCTGTTCATGGAAGCGGGCTTTGTCGTGAAGCTGGTCATGCTGGGGTTGATCGCAGCCTCGGTCTGGACCTGGGGCATCGTCGTCGACAAGACGTTGAACTACGGCCGTGTTCGCCGGCAGCTCGACAATTTCGAGCAGGTTTTCTGGTCCGGCCAATCGCTCGAGGAACTCTACCGAACGCTCTCCGACCGGCAGACGGCCGGGATGGGCGCGATCTTCGTATCCGCCATGCGCGAGTGGAAGAAGAGCTTCGAGCGCGGCGCCCGCTCGCCGATCGGCTTGCAGATGCGTATCGACCGGGCCATGGACGTGACGCTCGCTCGTGAATCCGAGACGCTCGAGGCAAGACTCGGGTCGCTCGCGACCATCGGCTCGGCGGCTCCCTTCATCGGCCTCTTCGGCACCGTCGTCGGTATCATGACGTCGTTCCAGGCAATCGCCGGTTCGAAATCGACCAATCTCGCCGTCGTCGCGCCCGGTATCGCCGAGGCGCTTCTTGCGACCGCCATCGGCCTGCTCGCCGCTATTCCCGCCGTTATCGCCTACAACAAGTTTTCCGCCGATGCCGGCAAGCTGACGGCACGTATGGAAGCCTTTGCCGACGAGTTCTCCGCCATCCTGTCGCGGCAGATCGACGAGAAGCTGCAGTCGTCGCGCCAGGCCGCGCAATAACGACCCTCGAGCACGGAGACCACGCTGATGGGTATGGCAGTTGGCGGAGCCAAGGGTTCGGGCGGCGGACGTCGTCGGCGCAGCGGCAAGAAGGCAATCATGAGCGAAATCAACGTCACGCCCTTCGTGGACGTGATGCTGGTGCTGCTCATCATCTTCATGGTGGCGGCACCGATGATGACGGTGGGCGTGCCGATCGACCTGCCGGAGACGCAGGCAAAGGCGCTCAACTCCGACACCCAGCCGATTACCGTTTCGGTCAATCCGGCCGGTGAAATCTTCCTGCAGGAAACGCCGATCGGGATCGACGAGGTCGTTCCGAAGCTCGAGGCGATCGCCACCACCGGCTACAACGAGCGCATCTACGTGCGCGGCGACACCAACGCCGACTACGGCACGGTGATGAAGGTCATGGCGCGCATCTCGGCGGCCGGGTTCAAGAACCTCGGCCTCGTAACGCTCCAAGAACAGGAAAAGTGATCCTCGGTCATGAAGGGCAGTCTCGCAACATCTGCTGTCCTCCACGCCCTGGTGCTGACCTGGGCGCTGGTTTCGCTTGGCAGCCCGGCCGACTTCGAGGTCGCGGATGTCGAGGCGCTGCCTGTCGATATCGTGCCGATCGAATCGATCACGCAGATCCAGCAGGGTGACAAGAAGGCTCCCGCAAAGGAGAAGGCGTCCCCGGTTCCGACCAAAAAGCCGACGCCGGTCGAGAACGCCGAGAATATCGGCGACAACGACGTGGATCTGAAGACGCCGCCCACGCCCAACACCAAGCCGGTGCAGAATGAATCGGCAGCCGCTCCGGAGAAGACCGAGAAGGCGCTGCCGACACCGGATCCCGTCAAGGAGGAGATCCAGAAGGTCGAGGAACCCGAGCCGGCGTCCGAGCCCGCGACGGAAGTTGCCGCACTGCCCGAGCCGAAGCAGGAGGTAAAGCCCGAGACCAAGCCGGAACCCGCTCCGGCCGAGGAGCAGCCGGCCGAGAATCCGGAAGCCGAGGCGCTACCCGACAAGGTGCCGACGCCGATGGCCAAGCCCAAGGTCGAAAAGCCCGCGCAGACCGCCAAGACCCCGGAGCGCAAGAAGGAAGAGACCAAGAAGGAGCAGAAGAAGGCGTCCTCCGCCAAGGAGAGCGACTTCAATGCCGACGAGATCGCGGCGCTGCTCAACAAGCAGGACTCCTCCGGCGGCGGCGCGAAGCGCTCGACCGAAGAGGCAGCACTCGGCGGCAAGAAGACGACCAGCGGCAACACGCTTTCGCAGAGCGAAATGGATGCGCTTCGCGGGCAGATCCAGAACAACTGGTCGATCATTCCCGGCATGGCCGATGCCACGGATGTCCGCATCAAGGTGACGATGCGGCTCGACCCGAACGGCGAGTTGATCGGCGAGCCGGAAGTGGAAGCGACCGGCGGTTCCGATGCGGCGCGCCGGGCGCTTATGGGCGGCGCTCGCCGCGCCATCCTGAAATCCGCACCCTTCAAGGGACTGCCTGCCGACAAATACGATTCATGGAGCGAGGTCGTCGTCAATTTCGACCCGAGCTCGATGCTCTAAACAGGTTGGGGCGGGATGCGGGCGGAAAATCGCGCGCACTTTTTCTCATCCCGCCCAGAAAATGAGAGGCTGAAAGGCTTTATGGAAATGCTGAGACGCAATTTTTTCCGCCTTCTGATGGTGATGTTCGCAGGCTGTGGGCTCATTGCTTCGCCGGCAAACGCACTCGTCGAGCTCAACATCAACAAGGGCAACGTCGAGCCGCTGCCGGTGGCGATCACCGATTTTCTGCAGGGCGAGCTCGGCCAGAAGATCTCTGACGTGGTTGCCGCGGACCTCAAGCGCTCCGGGCTTTTCGCGCCGATCGACAAGGGCGCCTTCATCGAGAAGATTTCCAATCCGGATGCCGCCCCCCGCTTCGAGGACTGGAAGGTCATCAACGCGCAGGCGCTCGTCACCGGCCGGGTAACCCAGGAGGGCGACGGCAGGCTGAAGGCGGAATTCCGCCTTTGGGACACCTTTGCCGGCCAGCAGATGCTGGGTCAGCAATTCTACACGCAGCCGGAAAACTGGCGCCGCGTCGCCCACATCATCGCCGATGCGATCTATGAGCGGATCACCGGCGAAAAGGGCTATTTCGACACCCGCATCGTCTATGTCGCCGAAAGCGGTCCGAAGACGGCGCGCAAACGCCAGCTCGCGATCATGGATCAGGATGGCGCCAACGCCCGCGCACTCACCAACTCAAACGACATCGTGCTGACGCCGCGCTTCTCGCCGAACCGTCAGGAAATCACCTACATGTCGTTCGAAAACCAGCAGCCGCGGGTTTACCTGCTGCAGCTCGAAACCGGGCAGCGCGAGGTGGTTGGCAACTTCCCGGGCATGACCTTCGCGCCGCGGTTCTCGCCGGATGGCCAGCGGGTGATCATGAGCCTGCAGCAGGAAGGCAATGCGAATATCTATACGATGGACCTGCGCTCGCGCACCACGACGCGGCTGACCAACACCGCAGCGATCGACACGTCGCCGTCCTATTCGCCCGACGGCAGCAGGATCGTTTTCGAAAGCGACCGCGGCGGCAAGCAGCAGCTGTACGTGATGGGCGCCGACGGTTCGGGCCAGACGCGCATCTCCTTCGGTGACGGTTCCTATTCGACGCCCGTCTGGTCTCCGCGCGGTGACCTTATCGCCTTCACCAAACAATCGGGCGGCAAGTTCTCGATCGGCGTCATGAAGCCGGACGGCTCGGGCGAGCGCATCCTCACAACCGGCTTCCACAACGAGGGCCCGACCTGGGCACCGAACGGCCGCGTGCTGATGTTCTTCCGTCAGAACGCCGGTGCCGGCGGTCCGCAGCTCTATTCGATCGACCTCACGGGTTACAACGAGCAGCCGGTCCAGACACAAGGCTTTGCATCCGACCCCGCCTGGTCCCCCCTGATGGAATAGAGCGCACGAGGAATGGAATAGAGCGCACGAGGAGAAGTGCGAGCGGTTCTCCGCCCGCATCCCGCGTCTCCATTTGCTGAAGCGCGCCGCGATCATGCGGCGCGCTTCTTTGTTTTTGTGCATCTCCGGACAGCGTGGACCGGAATCGATCACATTTGCGATCGATCCAAGATCATCGTGATCGGGTGTCCACAGAAGTGGTGGCAAATGTGGCCGATGTGCCGCTTTCTCGCCGCAAAGTGCTGGTCTAGCAGGCGCCCCACGCAAATTATCGATTTGTTAACCATATCAGTTGAAAAGCAATTAACCGCTTCCGGTTACAGTCTGGCAACCGTGAATCAGACACTTCCAAGGAGACCCGGCCCATGAGCCGAATTGACACCCCGGCCGCGAGCCGCATGCAGACCATCGCCCGCAATCCTGTCATGATCGCTCTGGTCATGACGCTCGCTCTTGCCGGCTGCGCTTCGAAAAAGAACCTGCCGAACGATGCCGCCGGCCTCGGTCTTGGCGCAGGCGCTGCAACGCCGGGCTCCCAGCAGGACTTCACCGTCAACGTCGGCGACCGCATCTTCTTCGATACGGACTCCAGCTCCATCCGCGCCGATGCCCAGGCGACGCTTGCCCGCCAGGCTCAGTGGCTGGCGAAATACCCGAACTACGCGATCACCATCGAAGGCCACGCCGACGAGCGCGGTACCCGCGAGTACAACCTGGCGCTCGGCGCCCGCCGTGCCGCCGCCACCCGCGACTTTCTCGCCAGCCAGGGCGTTCCCGCGAACCGCATGCGCACGATTTCCTACGGCAAGGAAAAGCCGGTTGCCGTCTGCGACGACATCTCCTGCTGGTCGCAGAACCGCCGCGCCGTTACCGTTCTCGGCGGCGCTGGCATGTGACGCTCCGGCCACTGAAGTGGAAGTTTGAAGGGGCGGCCACGGGCCGCCTTTTCTTTTTACCACACTTTAGCCGAACTCCGTTGCTTTTTCACAGCGATTGGAAAACTGTGCGGCACTCACCTTTAGAATCGGCGACAGTATCGAGTATCGCGGACCGTGATCGCAGGGTGGGAGTAATCGGTATTCGAACAGGACAAATGAAATGAAGAAATTTGTCGTGGCAGGACTGATTGGTCTTGTGGCCCTCTCGGGTCTCGGACCAGCGGCAAATGCCATGCCACTTTCCGGGCTCTTCGCCCGCTCGACCCATGCCGATGCCGCCAGCAAACAGAGCTTGCCGGTGGTGAAGGTGCAGTCGGCCGACCTCGGACGGATCGGTCAACTCGAGGAAGAGATCCGCTCGCTCAACGGGCGTATCGAGGAAATGAGCTTCCAGTTGCTGCAGATGCAGGAACAGATCCGGAAGTTCCAGGAGGACAACGAGTTCCGCTTCCAGGATCTCGAAAACGGCAAGTCCTCTTCAAAGAAGAGCGGCGCACTTGAAACGCCGAAATCTAGTGATCAGGCGTCCGTCACCCCCGGGGTGACGGATAGCCAGCCCCCGACGGCACCTTCTGCCGGCGGCAACGACATGGCGGCAACAGGCGCCAATCCCGGCTCGACGGGTGCCGCGCCGCCGACGACGTTGGGGCAGATCATTTTCGACGAGAGCGGCAATCCGGTATCGACCACCACCGGCGCCCAGCCTGGCGCCAACGCCACGCTGCCCGGTGTCGACACCGGGACGGCCAACTCCGCCGGCGGCGATGCGGGTATCAACGCCAATCCGGGCACTGAGCAGCAAACCGCTTCTCTCGACAATCCGGGCGATCTCTACCAGTCCGCCTACGGGCACGTGCTTTCCGGCGACTATGCCACGGCGGAACAGGAGTTCCGCGACTATCTCGACGTCTTTCCCAATGGCGACAAGGCGGCCGACGCCAGCTTCTGGATGGGCGAGGCGCAATACTCGCAAGGCAAGTACAGTGACGCAGCGAAGACTTTCCTGAACGCGCATCAGGCTCACGGCAAATCGCCCAAGGCGCCCGAGATGCTGCTGAAGCTCGGCATGTCGCTCGGCGCCCTCGACAACAAGGAAACTGCCTGCGCCACGCTGCGCGAGGTGAATAAGCGCTACCCCAAGGCTTCGCCCGCCGTGAAGGCAAAGGTGTCGAGCGAGCAGAGCCGCTTTGGCTGCTGAGGCGCGCCGCGTGCCCGACGCCGTCATTGCCACGGCCAGACAATTCCTGCGTTCCTTCGCCAAACCTTGCCGGATTCTCGCGGCCGTCTCCGGAGGCAGCGACTCCAAGGGGCTTCTCCTTGCTCTCCACTCCGCGATCGGAAAAGGGGATCGCGAAGGCTTTTCGCTCGCCGCCTGCACGATCGATCACGCCTTGAGACCGGAATCCGCCGATGAAGCGGCAGCCGTGGCGGCGTTCTGTGGCGAACTAGGTATTCCCCACCTTGTCAGCCGCTGGGAAGGCGACAAGCCACGAACCGGCATCCAGGCCGCTGCGCGCCAGAAACGCTATGAGCTCCTGGCCGATGCCGCGGCCGCGCTCGGCGCGGACTGCATTGCCACCGGGCATACGCGAGATGACCAGCGCGAGACGATCGCGATGCGCACTGCGCGCGGCGAAGGGGAGGGACCGGGCAGCGCCGGCATGGCGAGCGCCATGCTTTACGCGCGTCGCATCTGGGTTTTGCGACCATTCCTTGGCTTGAGCCGTGCCGACATACGGGCATTCCTGACCGCGCGGGGCGTCGAATGGTTCGATGATCCGAGCAACGCCAATCCCCTGTTCGAGCGTGTTCGCATGCGTTCCGAGCTCGCAGGCTCGCAAGAAGCGCCCGCAGCCCCGTGGAGCGCTGCCCAAAGGGCCGCGTCATCGGCGCGTGCAGCTGCCATGATCGAGACCCATGTGCGCGTGCACGAGACCGTCGTTGCCGAGATTGCCGCGGCGCAGGCGGGAAACATGAGCGACGCCGATTGGCGCCGCGCGCTTCTGTCCGCCGCCGCAGTCCTCGGCGGCCGCAATCATTTGCCGGGGCATGCGACGATCGAGCGCATATCCGGCTTTCTGCAACCGGGCAGGCCGGGACGAATGACGGCGGGAGGCGTCGTCTATGACAGACGTCCAAACGGTCTCTACCTCTACCGTGAGGCGCGCAGCCTGTCCGCGCTTGTCATCGATCCCGGCGAGACGAGCGTGTGGGACGGGCGCTTCAATGTAACGAATGGCGGACAGGATCCGGTGGTCGTGACTGCCTCGCAGAAAGATAGTCAATGGGATCAAAGGCTTATTGACGCAGGTCTGCCCCCGGGCGTCGCCAAACGGGCTGCCCGGGCCGCGCCACACATCGGCCCGGCGCGTGCCGATATAGCCGGCTCGATCCGGGCGAAAGTCGAATGCCGCATCGCCCTTTACGACACCTTTTTGCCTGGTTTCGACCGGACTATGGCGGATGCGGTCGCGATGCTGTTCGGGCGCGAACGATACCCCGCTCCGCCGGTGCACGACGTTTTTGACAGAAATGGAGAGGGAGCCGGCGGTTTGCCTTGGCAAGGCGACGCCAGAACCTTATGTTAGGGAACAAGACTGCGGCTCGGCGAAATGTCCGGGCTGCGACAGGTTCCGGGGAGTTCGATGAACCCTAATTTTCGTAATTTTGCCCTCTGGGCAATCATAGCGCTTCTCCTGATTGCGCTGTTCAGCATGTTCCAGCAGCCGACGGAGCGCGCCGGTTCACGCGAAATTCCATTCTCGCAGTTTCTGAAGGACGTCGATGCCAGCCGTGTCAAGGAAGTCGTGATCACCGGCTCGAAGGTGATCGGCAGCTATACCGAAAGCGGCGCCACCTTCCAGACCTATGCACCCTCCGTCGATACCGCTTTGACCGAACGGCTCGAAGCCAAGGACGTCACCGTCACCGTGCGCCCGGAAACGGACGGATCGTCGGGCTTCCTGAGCTATATCGGCACGCTGCTGCCGATGCTGCTGATCCTTGGCGTCTGGCTGTTCTTCATGCGGCAGATGCAAGGCGGCTCCCGCGGGGCCATGGGCTTTGGCAAGTCCAAGGCCAAGCTCCTGACCGAAGCGCATGGCCGCGTCACATTTGACGATGTCGCCGGCGTCGACGAGGCTAAACAAGACCTCGAGGAAATCGTCGAATTCCTGCGCGATCCGCAGAAGTTCCAGCGCCTCGGCGGACGCATCCCGCGCGGCGTGTTGCTGGTCGGCCCCCCCGGCACCGGTAAGACGCTGCTTGCCCGCTCGGTCGCAGGCGAAGCGAACGTGCCCTTTTTCACGATCTCCGGCTCGGACTTCGTCGAGATGTTCGTCGGTGTCGGTGCGTCGCGTGTCCGCGACATGTTCGAGCAAGCGAAGAAGAACGCCCCCTGCATCATCTTCATCGACGAAATCGATGCCGTCGGCCGTCATCGCGGTGCCGGCCTTGGCGGCGGCAACGACGAACGCGAGCAGACGCTGAACCAGCTGCTCGTCGAGATGGACGGCTTCGAAGCCAATGAGGGGATCATCCTGATCGCCGCGACCAACCGTCCCGACGTGCTCGATCCGGCGCTGTTGCGTCCGGGCCGCTTCGACCGACAGGTCGTCGTGCCGAACCCGGACATCAACGGTCGCGAGCGAATCCTCAAGGTGCATGTCCGCAATGTGCCGCTGGCACCCAATGTCGACCTCAAGGTCTTGGCACGCGGTACGCCGGGCTTCTCCGGCGCGGACCTCATGAACCTCGTCAACGAGGCTGCGCTGATGGCGGCGCGGCGCAACAAGCGCCTTGTCACCATGCAGGAGTTCGAGGACGCCAAGGACAAGATCATGATGGGTGCGGAGCGTCGCTCCTCCGCCATGACCGAGGCCGAGAAGAAGCTGACCGCCTATCACGAAGCCGGCCATGCCATCGTTGCGCTCAACGTCCCATCCGCCGATCCGCTGCACAAGGCGACGATCATTCCGCGCGGCCGTGCACTCGGCATGGTGATGCAGTTGCCCGAGGGCGACCGCTACTCCATGAGCTACAAGTGGATGATCTCGCGTCTCGCGATCATGATGGGTGGCCGCGTCGCCGAGGAAATCACCTTCGGCAAGGAGAACATCACCTCCGGCGCGTCCTCCGACATCGAGCAGGCGACGAAGCTTGCGCGTGCGATGGTGACGCAATGGGGCTTCTCCGATCAGCTCGGACAGGTCGCCTATGGCGAGAACCAGCAGGAAGTCTTCCTCGGTCACTCCGTGGCGCAGCAGAAGAACGTATCGGAAGCGACCGCGCAGAAGATCGACAACGAGATCCGCCGCCTGATCGACGACGCTTACGGAACGGCGCGTCACATACTGACGGAAAAGAACCACGAATTCGTGGCGCTCGCGGAAGGCCTGCTGGAATACGAGACTCTGACGGGTGACGAAATCAAGTCGCTGATCCGCGGCGAGAAGCCTGCACGCGACCTCGGAGACGATACGCCGCCGCATCGCGGTTCGGCCGTCCCCTCCGCCGGCACGAAGAAGGAAGCCGGTGCCAAGGGCGAGGAGCCGGAAGGCGGCTTCGAACCGCAACCGCAATAGGGTTCGTCGGAAAAATGAATCGGAAAGCCGCCGCGCCGGAAGGAGCGGCGGCTTTTTGTTGGGTATGTTTGCCCGGAGGATCTTTTGCGCAGTTGGTAACGCGATGTAATGATTTCTGATGATAGGATTGCTGCCGTTTGCTGCGGTTTTATGCCAAAGATGATTCAACCCTGCCTGACCTCTGCGGTGGACGCGAGCAGGCGGCAGAAATGAGGGGCCGCTACTGGCATGATTCCTCAAATCGGAATCGATTTGAGGACAAAATCATGCAGCAGTTCCAAAGTGCTACAGCGACCTTAGCGCATCCCATTGGACGCGCGGCGCTGTGGGGCGTCAAACTTGGATACGAGGTCCGGCGATATGAAATCCAATCGCGGAACACGCAGACAGACGCGGCCGGTAAAGACGATCCTGCCGAAGCAGGACCATGGAGTTCTTATGAAGCGCAAATATTTCGGCACTGACGGCATTCGCGGCCAGTCCAACATTTTCCCGATGACGCCAGACCTCGCCATGCGTGTCGGCATCGCCGTCGGAACGATCTTCCGTAATGGAGCGCACCGCCACCGCGTCGTGATCGGCAAGGACACGCGCCTTTCCGGTTATATGCTCGAAAACGCGATGGTCGCCGGCTTCACGGCCGCCGGACTCGACGTCTTCCTGCTCGGACCGATCCCGACACCGGGCGTCGCCATGCTGACGCGTTCGCTGCGCGCCGATATCGGCGTGATGATCTCGGCCTCGCACAATCCGTTCCGCGACAACGGCATCAAGCTCTTCGGACCCGATGGCTACAAGCTTTCCGACGACATCGAGGAAAAGATCGAGGAGCTCATCGACCAGGATATGTCCGGCCAGCTTGCCAAGCCTGAGGATATCGGCCGGGCCAAGCGCGTCGATGGCGACATCTACCGGTATATCGAACAGGCGAAGCGGACGTTGCCACGCGACGTCACGCTGAAGGGTCTCAGGATCGCCATCGACTGCGCCAACGGTGCTGCCTACAAGGTTGCCCCGTCCGCGCTCTGGGAGCTTGGCGCCGAAGTGGTGACGATCGGGACGGAGCCGAACGGCGTCAACATCAATCTCGAATGCGGCTCGACGCATCCGGCCGCCCTGTCGAAAAAGGTTCACGAAGTCAGGGCCGATATCGGCATCGCACTCGACGGCGATGCGGACCGGGTGCTGATCATCGATGAAAACGGAACCGTCGTCGATGGCGACCAGCTCATGGCTGTGATCGCCGACAGCTGGGCTACGGACGGAATGCTGAAGGGGGGTGCCATAGCCGCGACAGTGATGTCGAACCTCGGCCTCGAGCGTTACCTGAAGGGCAGGGGCATCGGACTGCACCGCACCAAGGTCGGCGACCGCTATGTCGTCGAGCAGATGCGCCAGGACGGCCTGAACGTCGGCGGCGAACAGTCCGGCCACATCGTGCTCTCCGATTTCGGGACGACCGGCGACGGCCTGGTGGCGGCGCTGCAGATCCTCGCCGTGGTCAAGCGGCAGGGCAAGTCGGTCAGCGAAGTGTGCCACCTTTTCGAGCCCGTGCCGCAGATTCTGAAGAACGTTCGCGTGTCGGCGGGTAAGCCGCTCGAGCATCCGTCCGTGCAGCAGGCCATCGCCGACGCCGAAGCGGGCCTTGCAAAGAATGGCCGCCTGCTGATCCGCCCGTCCGGAACAGAACCGCTGATCCGTGTCATGGCGGAAGGTGACGACCGCGGCCAGGTCGAGCGCATTGTCGACGAACTCGTCAATGTGATCGGCAACGTCCGCAGCGCGGCTTGACCTTAAAGCAACTCCAGGACAAGTCCGCAACGTTTCCGTCCGGAATTAGGTAGTTTCAAAGGATTGCAGCATTCACTGTTTCAACGAACAATGAATGATCAGCAACGCTGAACAGCTTGGAAGGCCGGCATCGATTGCCGGCTTTTTTATTGCGGCAACGCACTTGTTGATTGTCGAGGAACATCAGCAATCGTTAAAAAACACAGTAAATTTCTATGCTTAATCCGATATTAACCGCTGCATGCGATTTCTGGCGCAACAACAGTTGCGGTATCCGGCCGAGGCAACGCGGCGGACCAAAATATTCGTGGGGCATATTATGAAGAGACCTTTGATTGCATTTATTGCCGCGTTATTGGGCGGCACCCCAGCTTTGGCTGCCGACCTTTACGTCGAAGATCCGGCACCAGTTGTCGGGCCTGGCGGCTGGTATCTGCGCGGCCATCTCGGCATGAGCAACCAGCGCCTTGGCAGTATGAATCACGAGCTGATGGACGACGTTGCCGTTCATGATTTCCTGGACGATGGCAGCTTCGACAGCGCGCCGCTGGCGGGCGGCGGTATCGGCTATCAGTTCAACGACTGGCTCCGCCTCGATGGTATCGTCGAATATCGCGGCAAGGCGGATTTCACCGCCCTCGACCGCTATGACGGCGACGGCGACGGGATATGGGACGGAACCAACGATTATGACGGCGCCAAGTCGGAATGGTTGCTGATGGCCAACGCCTATGTCGACATCGGCGATTGGTATGGCGTCAAGCCCTATGTCGGCGCCGGCATCGGTGCTTCGCGCAACACCTTCTCGGGCTTCCGCGACATCAACGTGCCGACGGTCGGTGTCGCCTATGCCGACGAAGATTCCACCTGGAACTTTGCCTGGGCGCTGCACGCCGGCGTCGCTTACCAGGCGACCGAGCGACTGGCGATCGATTTCGGTTACAGCTATGTCAATCTCGGCGACGCCAAGACCGACAATATCCGCAGCTACGACGACACCGTAAATAACGCGCCGATGCATTTCGACGACATCACCTCGCACGACTTCAAACTGGGTATGCGCTACGCACTGCAATAGAGCAACTCCACGAAAAGTGTGGAACGGTTTTTGGTCCGGAACGATGACATGATCTGCGCGGCGTGCGCAGCCAGACCTTCATTCGGGGCCGTTACGCGGCCCCTTTTCGATTGCGGTTAAGGCACGGACAATGAAGACGCTCGCGACCTGCTTCTTTTTCCTTTTCGCCACGCTCGCCCATGCCGGCTCAGCCGCGAAGATCGCTTTGGCTGATCCGAACGACGTCGTCGCGCAACGATTCCTTCCCGGGCATGATTTTGAAATCGGAATGACCCTTTCCGAGGTCGAGGCGATCATCTCACGGAAATACGCGAAATGGCAGAAGACGGAAAACCGCGAAGCCGTAAAAAAGACGCAAGACGCGGCCTCCGCAACCTTTACCGAATCGATATCGCTGGAGGCACGCAGCCAGGCGCCGCTTTCCGATGTCTATCGGCTCGATTTTACCTCGCCACTGTCGGGCGGTGTCGTCTACAGCATCATACGCGACGTCAAATTTTCTCACCTGCCAAAGGATCGCCTCGCTTCCGACGAATGGAAGAAGACGATCGCGAGATATTGGGGAAAGCCATATGCGGCCGTTGGGCCGGATCGTGACAATCTCGTCCAGGCCATCTTTTTCTTCAATGACGCAGGTGTCGCCACGGCTCGGGACAAGGCCTTCTGCACGACCATATTCGGGAAAATGGACGCGATCTCGCGAAATGCTATCGAGGACGTCGAGGAAGTGATTGCCGGAATCGAAAGAGAGGGATGTCACTTCTTCACAGAAGTAAGGGCGATCGTCGGCGAAAGCGGTTTGCTCGTGAGAACCGGGTCGCGGCGGACTGACATGCTTTCCTATGCGCGAGACTTGGCGTCGCGTGCCGATCGGTGAGAAGGCGATGATCAGGTTCCCGTTTGAATGGGCCTTCCTCAGGTCGTCTTCATAACGCTCCGCCCGTCACGGATCCTAAATTTTTCGTCAAACAACATGCTTAACCGCTGGTTAACTTGTCCCTGCCAATAGTTAACGCAGGTTGGGGCCGGCCGCCACCAAGGTCGGTCCGACGGGCATTGATGAAAGGGCATACGGATGGACTGGCGGCACGGGATCTACAGGATCGCACTTGGCGCCGGTCTGGGCGCCGGTCTGAGCGCTGGTCTGCTGGCGTCCGGTGCGGCCTATGCAGCCGACGACGAATTGCTCGATGCGCCGGAGATCACCATTTCGCCTGGAGCGGGCGATGTCGGCGGCGTCTATCTGCGTGGCGACATCGGTTATGCGCCATGGCGCGACGAGGGCGATCCCTCCTTTCGCACCTTCGACGCCGGAACGAGCAGCTACGACAACGTTCCGTTCGACAAAGCTCGCTTCGACAAGCCGATCTCGGGGACGATCGGCATCGGCTACCGGTTTAACGACGTCATCCGCGCCGACATAACGGCGGAATATTTCGAGGGTCGGTTCGACGGCTCGTCGCTGTCGGCCGTTCCCTGCGCGGGCCAGGGCGCCGGAACGTCATGCGCTTTCTCGCACGAAGCCAATTTCTCCGCGCTCGGCCTCATGGCGAACGGCTATGTGGATCTCGCGACGCTCGCCGGATTCACGCCTTATCTCGGCGCGGGTATCGGCGCCACGAACATCAACTGGAACACTGTCCGCGAGACGGCGACCTGCGCTCCCGGCGGCGCCGCCTGCGCCGGCGGGGCAGGTGGAACATCCTATGGGGGAGAGGACAGTTGGCGCTTCACCTACGCGCTCATGGCCGGTGTCTCCTACGATATCACCGACCGGCTGAAACTCGATCTCGGCTATCGCTATTCTCGCATATCGGAGGGAGACATGTTCGGCTTCGGGGCCGAGGCACTTGCCGGCGCCAGCGGCGCCAAGGGCCGCGACGACGGTCTTTCCCGCCATGAGATCCGCGCAGGCCTGCGCTTCTCTCTCTGGTAACGATCGTTCGGCGCGGCGCTCCCGGTATTTCGAACTTTGCCCGGAACGCCGAAAATTCTTTCAAAAGCGACGCAAGCCGCTTGACTTCCTCTCCGACCCACAATATTTCCGACGGCGGGACACCCCTCCCCAACGAGGGGCTTCTATCTGAGAGGATAGCATCATGACGAAGCCTGCCAAACCGGACGTGCGTCCGGCAAATTCCCATTTTTCTTCTGGCCCCTGCGCGAAGCGCCCTGGTTGGACGCTCGACGCTCTCTCCGACGCAGCACTCGGTCGCTCGCACCGAGCCAAGATCGGTAAGACGAAGCTCAAGCAGGCCATTGATCTTACCCGTGAAATTCTTGAAGTGCCGGCCGACTACCGCATCGGTATCGTGCCCGCCTCCGACACCGGCGCGGTCGAAATGGCGCTGTGGTCGCTGCTTGGCGCCCGTGGCGTCGATATGCTCGCCTGGGAAAGCTTCGGTGCCGGTTGGGTCACCGACGTGGTCAAGCAGCTGAAGCTCGCCGACGTTCGCAAGTTCGAAGCCGCCTATGGCGAGCTGCCGGATCTCGCCAAGGTCGATTTCGACCGCGACGTCGTCTTCACCTGGAATGGCACGACCTCGGGCGTGCGTGTGCCGAATGCCGATTTCATCCCGGCGGACCGCAAGGGCCTGACGATCTGCGACGCGACCTCCGCCGCCTTTGCCCAGGATCTCGATTTCGCCAAGCTCGACGTTGTTACCTTCTCCTGGCAGAAGGTGCTCGGTGGAGAGGGGGCGCACGGCATCCTCATTCTGTCGCCGCGCGCTGTCGAACGGCTGCTCACCTATGCACCGGCATGGCCGCTGCCGAAGATCTTCCGCCTGACCAGCGGCGGTAAGCTGATCGAGGGCATCTTTGCCGGCGAAACAATCAACACGCCGTCGATGCTCTGCGTCGAAGACTATATCGACGCGCTCCTTTGGGCGAAGTCGGTTGGCGGCCTCAAGGGGCTGATCGCCCGGGCGGACGCCAATGCCGATGCGATCCATCGCTTTGTCGAGGCGAACGACTGGATTGCCAACCTGGCAACCAAGGCGGAAACCCGCTCCAACACGTCGGTCTGCCTGAAGATCGTCGACAAGGACGTATTGGCTCTCGACGTCGACGGACAGGCTGCCTTCGCGAAGGGCGTCGTCGCCCTGCTCGAAAAGGAAGGCGTCGCCTACGACATCGGCCACTATCGCGATGCGCCCTCCGGTCTGCGGATCTGGGCCGGTGCCACCATCGAGACTGCCGACATGGAAGCGCTGATGCCGTGGGTCGCCTGGGCCTTCGAGACCCAGAAGGCGACGCTGTCGCAGGCAGCCGCCTGATCCAAGCGATAAGCTTCGCTCGCCAACGGGCGAAGCCAACCCCGCACCCTTTCAGAACTGATCCTTAAGGAGGCCTCTCATGGCACCTCGCGTTCTCGTATCCGATGAACTGTCGGAAACCGCCGTCCAGATCTTCCGCGACCGCGGCGTTGAAGTGGATTTCCAGCCGAAGCTCGGCAAGGACAAGGAAAAGCTCGCCGAAATCATCGGCAACTATGACGGTCTCGCCATCCGCTCTGCCACCAAGGTGACGGAGAAGTTGATCGGCGCCGCCACCAATCTCAAGGTCGTCGGCCGCGCCGGCATCGGCGTGGACAATGTCGACATCCCGGCTGCTTCCCGCCGCGGTATCATCGTCATGAACACGCCCTTCGGCAACTCGATCACCACGGCCGAGCATGCGATCGCGCTGATGTTTGCCGTCGCCCGGCAGCTTCCAGCAGCCGACGGTTCCACCCAGGCCGGCAAGTGGGAAAAGTCGAAGTTCATGGGCGTCGAGATCACCGGCAAGGTGCTCGGCGTCATCGGTGCCGGCAATATCGGCTCCATCGTCTGCGCGCGCGCCATCGGCCTGAAGATGCATGTCGTCGCCTATGATCCGTTCCTGTCGAAGGAGCGCGCCGAGGAGATGGGCGTCGTCAAGGTCGAACTCGACGAACTCTTTGCGCGGGCGGATTTCATCACCCTGCACGTGCCGCTGACCGACAAGACCCGCAACATCATCGACGCAGAAGCAATCGCCAAGATGAAGCCGGGCGTGCGTATCATCAACTGCGCGCGCGGCGGTCTTGTCGTCGAAAGCGCGCTTGCCGAGGCGTTGAAATCGGGTCATGTCGCCGGCGCCGGCTTCGATGTCTTCGAGGTGGAGCCCGCCAACGAAAGCCCGCTCTTCGGCCTGCCGAACGTCGTCTGCACGCCGCATCTCGGCGCTTCCACGACGGAAGCGCAGGAGAATGTGGCGCTGCAGATTGCCGAGCAGATGTCCGACTACCTGGTCAACGGCGCGGTCTCGAACGCCATCAACATGCCGTCGATCACGGCTGAGGAAGCACCGATCCTGAAGCCGTTCATCCGGCTCGCCGACGTTCTCGGCGCCTTCGTCGGCCAGGTCACGGAAAGCGCGATCAAGGAAATCGAAATCCTCTATGACGGCTCCACGGCGGCCATGAACACCAAGGCGTTGACGAGCGCGGTTCTCGCAGGCCTGATCCGCCCGCAAGTGGCCGACGTCAACATGGTTTCCGCGCCGGTCATGATCAAGGAAAAGGGGGTGATCCTTTCCGAAGTGAAGCGCGATAAATCCGGTGTCTTCGACGGTTATATCAAGCTGACGGTGACGACAGCGAACCAGACCCGTTCGGTCGCCGGTACGGTCTTCTCCGACGGCAAGCCGCGCTTCATCCAGATCAAGGGCATCAATCTCGACGCCGATGTCGGCAAGCACATGGTCTATCTGACCAACACCGACGTCCCCGGCATGATCGGCTTCATCGGCACGACGCTCGGTGACGCCGGCGTCAATATCGCCAACTTCCAGCTCGGCCGCGAGAAGGAAGGCGGTGATGCCATCGCGCTGCTTTACGTCGACGGTCCTGTTTCGGAGACGGTGCTCGACAAGCTGCGCGCGAATGCGGCAATCCGCCAGGCGAAGCAACTGGTGTTCAATATCGATTAAACGGAAGCAGTTCGGAACTCGGCCAAGGCGCCGCACGTCTTTCAGATGTGCGGCGCCTTGGCATTTTTATGTGGAGGCGGGATGAGGGCCTTGCCAGAGCCGTATTATTAGCGCGGCAGTTTGGGGCGGCCGCGTTCCGCGATGGCGATGCCGCCAAGCACCAGCAGCAACGCCATCAGGTGGAAGGGATGAAACGTTTCTCCGACAAGAAGCACGGAAAGAAGCGTTCCGAACACCGGGATGGCGTTGATGAACAGCCCGGCGCGATTGGCGCCGATCATGTCCACGCCGCGCACGTAGAGAACCTGCGACATCAGCGACGGGAAAATCGCGGCATAGATGACGATCGCCCAGCCGCTGGCATCGGGGACGATCGCGCTGCCCTTTGAGAATTCCCAGATGAGGAGCGGGATGGCGCTCAGCAGCGCCCCGAATGCTGGCGCCGCGATGAAGCTCTGCCAGTGCATGGTCGGTTTCCAGCGCAGCGCGACGGTATAGGCAGCGTAGACGATACAGGCGAGGATCATCAGTGCGTCGCCGAAATTGAACTGCAGCTGCAAGAGGCTGGCGAGATCGCCATGCGCGGCGGTGATCAAGACGCCGAGCAGCGTCACTGTGAAGCCGACGATCTGCGCGACGGACGCTTTCGTCCGGAAGAGAACGAAGTTGAAGAGGAAGATCAGCATCGGAATGCCGGCCTGCAGGATCACGGCGTTGATGGCGCTGGTATATTGCACCGCGGAGTAGAGGAACGCATTGAACATGGTGAAGCCGACGGCACCGTAGGCCAGCAATTGCAGCCAGTGCGCACGGATCTTTTCCCAGTCGCGACGGATCTGCGGCGTCATCAACGCCAGGATGACGGCGAGCGCGACCATCCAGCGCAGCGTCGTCAGCATCATCGGGCTGACATGCCCGACCGCCATCTTGCCCGCGACTGAATTGCCGCCCCAAAAAAGCGAAGTTATTGCGAGATAGAAATAGGCCCTGGCGTTCACGATGCTGCGATCCATGTGGGGACGGGAAATGGGGTGCCGGAGAGGCGGGAGAGCAGCAGAGATATAGGCGCTAAATCCATCGCTTGTCATGCAAAAAGGGCGCCGCACGGGTCACAACGGGGTCGCTTTCCGCAAGACAACACAGTATAGATGCGCGGGTTTCAGAATGGCGCAATCCCTTGCGCGCGTGTGAACAGGAAGAAAATTATGACGAATGTCGTGGTGGTCGGATCCCAGTGGGGCGACGAAGGCAAAGGCAAGATCGTGGACTGGCTCTCGGAGCGCGCGGACATCGTCGTGCGATTCCAGGGCGGCCACAATGCCGGCCATACGCTGGTGATCGACGGCGTCAGCTATAAGCTGTCCCTGCTTCCCTCCGGCGTCGTTCGTCCCGGCAAGCTTGCCGTCATCGGCAATGGCGTGGTGATCGATCCCCATGCGCTGATTGCGGAAATGGACAAGCTCGCCAAGCAGGGCGTGAAGGTCACGCCGGACAATCTGCGCATCGCCGACAATGCGACGCTCATTCTGTCGCTGCACCGGGAGCTCGATGGGTTCCGTGAGGACGCCGCCTCGAACAGCGGCACCAAGATCGGCACGACACGCCGCGGCATCGGCCCGGCCTACGAGGACAAGGTGGGTCGCCGCGCCATTCGTGTCATGGATCTCGCCGATCTCGACACGCTGCCGGCGAAGGTCGACCGCCTTCTGACGCACCACAATGCCCTGCGCCGTGGGCTGGGCGAGGCGGAGATCAGCCACAAGGCGATCATGGACGAGCTTTCGTCGGTCGCCGCGCGCGTGCTGCCGTTCATGGATACGGTCTGGCTGCTCCTCGACCGGCATCGCCGCAAGGGCGCGCGCATTCTGTTCGAGGGTGCGCAGGGCACCTTGCTCGATATCGACCACGGCACCTATCCCTTCGTCACCTCGTCCAACACCGTTGCCGGCCAGGCCGCTGCCGGTTCTGGCATGGGCCCGGGGTCGCTCGGCTATATTCTCGGCATCACCAAGGCCTATACGACCCGCGTCGGCGAAGGACCGTTTCCGACCGAGCTCAACGACGAGATCGGCCAGTTCCTCGGCGAACGCGGCCATGAATTCGGGACCGTTACGGGACGCAAGCGCCGCTGCGGCTGGTTCGACGCTGCTCTGGTGCGCCAGTCGGTTGCCGCCAATGGCATCACCGGCATTGCGCTCACCAAGCTTGACGTGCTTGATGGTCTCGATGAGTTGAAGATCTGCGTCGGCTATACTCTTGACGGGCAAGAGATCGACCACCTTCCGGCAAGTCAGGCGCAGCAAGCTTCGGTAAAGCCAGTCTACATTACGCTCGAAGGCTGGAAGGAATCGACGGTTGGCGCCCGCAGTTGGGCCGATCTTCCGGCACAAGCGATCAAGTATGTTCGCCAGGTCGAGGAACTGATCGGTGCGCCGGTTGCGCTTCTTTCGACGAGCCCGGAGCGCGACGACACAATACTTGTGACGGATCCTTTTGAGGACTAGTGTCGCGCAACGACAGTGGCGTCGTGATTGCGGGCGCACGCCTGGGAGTATGAGAAAGTTCTGATGGCAGATTTTGTTGCAGTTATTCGCAGGACCGTAGACGGCCTGTCGGAAAACACACCGGAAATGCGAGGCAAGGTTTACGAGAAGGCGCGCAGTGCTGTGCGCCGGCAACTCGAAAACATGAACCCGCGGCCATCGGACGACATGATCAACCGCCAGCTCAACAAGCTGGAACAGGCAATCGGCGAAGTCGAAAGCGAACATGCGGAGGCGCTCGCCGCGGTCGAGGAAACCGAAGCGGTCGCGCCGGGCGTGGCGGATACGCCGATCGAGCACGAGCCGCCTGCCTCGACCGAACCGGAGTCTGCCACGCGCGTCGCTGCAGAACCGGAACACGCGCCGTCGGAAGAGCAAGTCGAGGAGCCTGCAGGCGAGGAGACGGGCGCCGAAGAACCGGTGTCGGCCAGCGCCGAGGCCGCGGACGAGCAGCCGCAGGCCGGACCGGTCGACGCTGATGCTGCGCAACACGAACCGATCGCCGCTTATGACGATGGCGCTCCGTCCGAACCGGCGCGCGAAATAGAGACCGACGAACCGGCTGAGGAAACGGCAGCGGCGCAAGGGCCTTCTTGGACCGAGGAGCAGCCGGCCGCGCGCGAATACGAAGCCGAACAGGCGCCGCCGGTTGAACCTATCGAGCAGCCTGAAGCGCACGCGGACGAGCTCCGCGGCGAACAGGCCGAACCTCAGCCCGATCATGTGGAGCCGGTACACTCCGAGCCTCAGCCGAGCGAGGAAGACACGACGAAATCGGCCACGTCGGAATGGGCCTTGCCAGAGTGGGACGATACGACTCCGACGACGGCGGCCGACGCTGAGGTGGCGCCCGAGGATTCGTCTTCGCCAGCACCCGAGCTGCTGGGAATTCATCCGGTGGAACCGGAAAGGGCCGAGTCTGCGCAGCCTGCCGGCGAGGCGGAACCGTCGCGCTCCTGGTCCTTCGACGAAGGCGATCCCTTCGCGGCCACAACGGAGAGCAAGAAGGATAAGTCTGCCGACGCTGATATTAGCGAATGGTCGTGGCCGGTGGAAAAAGCGCCTGTGCCCGCGAGCCAGGAAGAACGCGCCAGCACCGCCTGGGACCACATCGACGACTTGCTCGGTTTCGGCGAGAACGGCGGGGCAGGGGCCACCAACGGGACGGCAACTGCGACCAAGGAGAGCGGCAGCGAGTCTCCGGTCGCCGCGCCAGCCCGGCCATCGTCCTACCGCGCGACGCCCAAGCCTTCCCGGTTCAATTTCAAGCGATTGGCGATCGGTGCCGTGATTGCGCTTCTCCTTGGCGGCGGCGGTTATGCCTATTGGCAGAACAGGGAGGCGGGCAACGCGTGGCTCTCGGGGCTGATCGCGAAGATCATGCCGGAAGCGCCGGAGGCCCCAGAAGCGCCTGCCGGTGAGAACGCCCCTGCCGATCAGTCAAGCGCACAGCCGGGTGCGCCTGAAACGGCGCGGACCGAGGACAGCTCCACGAAGTTCACCCAGCGTCTGCTCGCCGACGGCTCTGAAGTGGATGACGGTCCAGCCGGCGCGAACGGCACGGAAGTCTCGCAGGAGGGCAAATCCGTCGCTCCTCAGACGGAGGCTGGACAGGCACAGGGCAGCGTCGCCGCAACACTGCCGCCGGCTGGAGAGCAAGCCGCCGCGACGGCAACGGGCCAGAACGCCGGACAAGCCCAGAATCCCGGTCAGGCCAGTCAGGCGGAGATCTCCGTCGCCGATGGGGAAAAGATGTTCCTTTACGAGGAGCGGCTCGGCCAGTCGTCGCCGACAGCGATACCGGGGACCGTCGCGTGGTCGATCAAGGATGAGTCGCCGGGCGGCGACGCCAAGCCCGAGCCCGCCATCCAGGCCCAGATCACCGTTCCCGATCGAGGTTTGACCGCGCTGATGACGATCAAGCGCAATGCCGATCCGTCACTGCCGGCAAGCCACGTGATCGAATTCGTGTTCTCTCTTCCGGAGAACTTCGAGGGCGGCGCGATCGACGGCGTCCAGCGCGTTTCGATGAAGCGCACCGAGCAGGACCGCGGCGATCCGCTGATCGCCGTCCCGGCGAAGATCACCGACGATTTCCACATGATCGCGCTCAACGACTTTGCCGAAGCGGTCGGCAACAACATGGAACTGCTGCGCAGCCGCAGCTGGATCGATATCCCGATCACCTATCGGAACGGACGCCGTGCCCTGCTGACGTTGGAGAAAGGGGCGGCGGGAGTCGAGGCCTTCAACAAGGCCATGCAGGCGTGGAGCACGCTCGGCAATACGGCCGCGAGCAGCCAATAGCCCGTAGCGAAACACGCCGACGAAAAAAATCCCGGCAGGGGGCAACCCGGCCGGGATTTTTCGTTTGTCCAGCATCGCCTACAGCGCCGCGCGTCTTATCAGACGCGCAAAGGTCGCTGTAGCACTTTGAATTGCTGCATGTCTTTGTCCTTAAACCGAGGTCGATTTAAGGAGACATGCAGTCGAACGATCCTTTATGCGCCCTCGACGACACGCAAGGCGCTCGAGCGCTCCAGCGCTGCCTTGCGAACGGCATCCTGCACCTTCTCGAAAGCGCGGACTTCGATCTGCCGGACACGTTCGCGGCTGATGTCGAACTCCGTCGAGAGGTCCTCCAGCGTTACCGGATCCTCGGCCAGCCGGCGGGCCTCGAAAATGCGACGCTCGCGATCGTTCAGCACCTTCATCGCGCTCGCGAGCAAGGCCCGGCGATTGTCGAGTTCGTCCTGTTCGATCAGGATCTCTTCCTGGTTGTCGTGGTCATCGACAAGCCAATCCTGCCACTGGCCGGAGTCGCCCTCGCTTGCCTTGATCGGCGCGTTCAGCGAGGCATCGCCCGAAAGGCGACGGTTCATCGAAACAACTTCGTCCTCGCTGACCTTAAGGGTCGTCGCGATTTCCTTTACCTGCTCGGGCTTGAGGTCTCCCTCGTCGAGCGCCTGAATGCGCCCTTTCAGCCGCCGCAGGTTGAAGAACAGCCGTTTCTGGTTGGCGGTCGTACCCATTTTGACGAGCGACCAGGAGCGCAGGATATATTCCTGGATCGCAGCCTTGATCCACCACATCGCGTAGGTCGCGAGCCGGAAGCCGCGATCGGGTTCGAATTTCTTGACGGCCTGCATCAGGCCGACGTTGCCTTCCGATACGACTTCGCCGATCGGCAGGCCGTAGCCGCGATAGCCCATCGCGATCTTGGCGACGAGGCGAAGATGGCTCGTCACCAGCTTGTGCGCAGCACTGCGGTCGTCATGCTCCTGGTACCGCTTGGCGAGCATGTACTCTTCCTGCGGTTCGAGCATTGGAAATTTGCGGATTTCGTCGAGATAACGGTTGAGACCGCCCTCTCCAGCGGTAATGGTCGGCAAAGTATTGCGGGCCATGAAGCACCCCCTTTTTGCGTCTCCGGCCTCCGGGACGGCAGACCGGGCATGTGGGTCTTCGTCAAGACCCCACGAGCCTAGAAGATAAGTACGGCGAAAGCATGATTCAAGGACTCCGGTTTCACGCTGTCGTGAGACCGGGGAAAGGAATGGCGCAAGTTGAAGCTTCTATAAGATTGGAATCCGGAACCAAGAATTCAAGGGCTGCGCACCATCCTTTGCGCGTCAGACGCGCGGCGCCGTAGGATCACTCTTCCACGCGCAAGGCCGCAACCAAGGCCTCCATGTCTAAGGGCATGGGTGCCTCGAAATGCATCGTCTCGCCTGTCGTCGGGTGCTCGAACTGCAGCATGAAGGCGTGCAGCGCCTGCCGGTGAAAGCGGTTGACCACGGCTTTCGCCAGATCGGGCAGCAGATTGGCTTTGGTCCGGAAGGCTGCACCGTATTCAGGGTCGCCGATCAGCGGGTGACCGATATGGGCCATGTGAACGCGGATCTGGTGGGTGCGGCCCGTTTCGAGGTGACAGGTCACGGTCGAGGCGAGGCAGGTGCCATCGGGTTTTTCATGGTAACGCTCGACCACTTCATAATGGGTGATGGCTTCGCGCGCGTCGTCGCTCTCCTCGTGCTTGACGGCCCGCTTCGTGCGGTCTGCGGCGCGTCCCAGCGAGGCGTTGATCGTCCCCTTCAATTGCCGGGGACGCCCCCAGACGACCGCCTGATAGGCGCGCTCGAGTGGCCCGGTGCGCCCGTGGTCGGCAAACTGGTCCGAAAGGTGACGGTGGGCAACATCGTTCTTTGCCACGACCATGACGCCGCTCGTTTCCTTGTCGAGCCGGTGAACGATACCCGGCCGCCTGACGCCGCCGATGCCGGAGAGACTGTCGCCGCAATGGTGGATAAGCGCGTTGACGAGCGTGCCCGTCCAGTTACCGGCACCCGGGTGCACGACCAGGCCGGCCGGTTTCACAAGCACGATCAGGTCATCGTCCTCATAAAGCACGTCGAGGGGGATCTCCTCGCCCTTCGGTTCGGGATCCTCGGGCTCAGGCAAGACGATCTCGAACACGTCGCCGGGATGCACCTTCCGCTTCGGCTCGGTGATCGTCTTGCCGTTGATCGCGACCGCGCCCTGCTCGATCAGGCTCTTGATGCGATTGCGGGAAAATTCGCCCGAAAGCGCGCCCGTGAGGAAGGCGTCCAGCCTTCCCGCCGCGTCCTCGTTGGCCTTCAGGACTTTCCTATTGCCGGCCGCTTGTTTAAAGGGATCGTTCATTCCGTTTCAATTCCGACAGAAAGCCAGCCATGACTGCAATCGAGCCCGATGAACAGGAAGAAAAGCCGCTTGATCCCGCGATGGAGAATGTCCGTCGCAAGATGGTGCGCCTGCAGCTCGTCTCGGCCGGCGTGATGCTCGTCATGCTTATGGCTGTCCTCGGGACGATTGTCTACAAGGTGACCCGAACGAATGGTGGCGCGGAGGCAGCGCCGGTGGCCGTGAGCGTGCCGAGCGACGCGCCGGTAAGCGCGATCGCCGCGCTGCCGGCCGGGTTTTCGGTGAGCAATGTCGCGCTCTCCGGGTCGCAGGTGCTGTTCTATGGCAGCCTGCCAGGCGCCGAGCCGCGTGCGATCGTGTTCGACATTCCTGCCGGGCGCATCGTCGCCGACATCACCGTCAGGACCAATTGACGGCATCGCCATGACGCTGCCCGCCCTCATCCGCATCGATGATCCGTCCGACGCCCGCATCGCCGGGTTCGTCGCGATCAAGGAACGAGATCTAACGGGGCGGCAGGGTCGCTTCATCGCCGAAGGCACGGTCGTGCTCCGCATGCTGGCCGCAGCTCATCGCGCCCGGCGTGGCATCGCCGCCGAGGCGATCCTGCTGCTCGAGAGCCGTGTTGGCGGCTTGACCGAACTGCTTGCGGAACTTCCGGCCGATATTCCCGTCTACGTGGCGGATGGTCGGGTATTCGACGCGATCGCCGGCTTCAACATGCATCGCGGCGTGCTGGCGCTCGGGCGGCGCGAAGCGATGCCGGACCGGGATTCGCTCATCGCCAGGCTTCCGGCAGAGAGCCTCGTCCTCGCCGCCTGCGGGATCTCGAACCACGACAACATGGGCTCGTTGTTTCGCAATGCCGCGGCCTTCGGCGTCGACGCCGTCCTCATGGATGCAACGAGCTGCGATCCGATGTACCGCAAGGCGATCCGGGTGTCGGTCGGATCGGTGCTGACGATGCCGTTCGCACGTGAGGGGACGGGAGCTGCACTGATCGAACGACTTCAGGCCGCCGGTTTCGCGATCTGGGGGCTGTCGCCGCGCGGCACGGTCGACATCAGCGACATTCCGCCAGCGCCACGCACGGCGCTTCTCGTCGGCACCGAAGGCGAAGGGCTGCCGGCGACTATCCTGTCTGCGATCCACACCGCGCGCATCCGCCAGCGGCCGGGTCTCGACAGCCTGAACGTCGCGATGGCTGCCGGCATAGCACTGCATCAGGTTGCACTGATCAACACGCGGCTTTGAAGCTCGCGCCTTGCGGCGGTCAAGCCTGCTGACGACGCGGCGAGGGCGCGTTCACGTTCCAGCGCGCTCACTCCGGCGGCAGGATATCCTTGGCGCGGCTTGCGAGACTCTTGCGGGTTGGCGCCGGGTCCGTCTCCTCGCCGGCGAGCAGGCCGCGGATCGGCGACGCCTTGCCTTCGCTCGCGGCCGTCAGCGCAATCATGCCCGCGGCGATATCGGCGATCTCCTGCCGCAGCGCCTCGTCATGCGCGGCGGACTTGGCGTTTATCAGGCGCTCCGAAAGCGCCGTGGAGCGGTTGCGCAGGTCTTCAGTCAGTATGGTGGTCCCAGGGGATTGCATTGCTTCTGCCTGTGGCTCGGCGGTCGCGGCGTCCGCAGCGACGGCCTTTTTCGGAATAGCCAGGCCGGCGGCGCGAAGGACCTTCGTCGCTTCGCGCATTTCCTGGTTCAACTCTTTCAGGCGCGCCTTCAATTTGTCGATTTCGTCCGCCCGCCTCGCGAGCGCTTTCTCGCGGTCCACATTGATGGCGGCTTCGCGTGCGACGGCGGTTTCGAGCTGGCGTATCCGGGCCTCGTCCCGGCTGAGCCGTAACTCCAATTCCCGTGCGCGGGCATTCTCGGCCTTGAGATCGCCGCGCAGCCCCTGGCGCTCGTCATGCAGCGCGGCGACCCGGCTCTTCAGATGCTCGATCTCGGTTTCGCGTGCGGCGAGGTCTATCCGAAGATTGTCGATATCCGCCGAGTGTTTGTCCATCTGGCCGTTGAGCGTGCGGATCGTATCGCTCTTGGCGCCGTTGTCCCTTTCCGAGGTCTCGAAGGTTGCCTTCATCTGCTCGAGACGTTGCTCGAGTTGGCGGACCGTGGAACGCATGTCGGCCGCTTCCACGTTCATGTCGGCCAGTTGAGTCTGCAGATCGGCGTTTTCTCCGGCAAGCCTGCGCGCCTCACGGAGGGTATTTTCGTTTTGCAGCATCAGCGTGACGGTCTTGTCGCGTTCGCGCCGGAGCGCTTGCTGGGCCTTGGCATTTTCGGCAGCATAGGTGGCGCGGGCGGCATCCCTCTGCGCGCGCACCTCCTGCGGGCTGAGCGGCATGGTTGCCTTGAGGCGATCCTCCGCAAAGCGCACGATGCGCCTTTGGATGGCGGGGGCGATCATCAGGCCGATGACGACCGCCGTCAGGAAGCCCAGGGCAAAGAGGAGCGCATATTCAATCACGAGCTGGCCGTTTCAATCTGGATCGGATGGATTGCCCGCCGCGGAGACCGGGCGCCATCTCAGTGCTTCTTCCGCAGTAAACATGATGGCTGGAATGCTGCAAGGGCTGCAACAGGAAAGCGCGCCTTTTCAGACGCGCCAATTTCGGTGAGACGGAGAGGTGAGAGTTGCATTCGCCGAGGGCGTGATCAGCGGCCCAGCTGGAACAAGCCGCCGCTTGAAGCGCCTCAGAAGGGGTTCCACGTCGGCTGCTGCGTCAGCTTGAGGTAGCCGACGTTGAGGCCAAGCCTTGCGCCGATGCCGGTGCGGATCGGCACGACGACAACCTGCTCGTCCGTCAATACGGTCATGCCGACGCCGGCGACAACGTAAGCCGAGCCGGAAACGCCGCCGAAGCGCTTGTAGAGTGCCGGAACGCTGGGGAGGTTGTAGACGAGCATCATGGCGCGGCTGCCCTGGCCGCCCCAATCGAGCCCGAGCGAGGGACCCTGCCAGAAGACCGTGTGCTGTCCGACGTTCTTCGTATAGAGCTCGCCCTCGCCGTAGGTGAGGCCGGCGATGAAGGCGCCGGAACCTTCCTGTCCGAGAATGTAGCCATTCGGCAGGCCGTAGCGCTCGAAGGCGCGCTCGACGACCTTGGCAAGTCCGCCCGAGGTCTCCCCGAAGAAGCTGTGGCCGGCATCGACGATTTCCTGCATCGTGTACTGGCTGTTGTTCGGGGACTGGGCGTGGGCGGCAGACATGGCGCCGGCTATCAGCATCATCGTCAGGATAGCGCGAACAACCACGTTGGTTGCCTTCATGAACGGCTGCATCGTTTCCTCCGTCAGGCACGAAAGTGACCTGCGCCGGCTGTCATGGCCGGCATTTGCATCGGCTGCGCGTCGGGCGCGGGTCTTGTCCAGTTCCAGGGGCGGGCGCGGAAAAGCGTGAAAACTGGTTCCGGCCGCGCATCCTCCAGCGATTCGAGCTGAATTCGGGATGCTCCAGCAATTTGAACCGATCATCTTAACAATCGGTTTACCAAATGTGATGTCATTATGGCCTATTGATTACCGGCCGCGCCCGCGCGATTCATGGCCCGTGCCATGGTCGTGCGGAAGCTTTGGTTGCGGGGCAAGAACGTGCGGCGGCGGCGCCGGCAGACGGATAGCGAACAAGGAAGAATGATGGCAAAGAATCCGAACCTGACACTGACGGGACCCGATCTGGCCGCACTGCTCTGCAGCCGGGTTTGCCACGACATCATCTCGCCGGTCGGCGCCATCAACAACGGCCTCGAACTCCTGGACGAGGGGGGAGCAGATGCGGACGCGATGGACCTCATCCGCACCAGCGCGCTCAACGCCTCCGTCCGCCTGAAGTTCGCGCGGCTTGCTTTCGGTGCCTCCGGATCGGTCGGGGCGTCGATCGACACGGGCGAAGCCGAAAAGGCGGCAAAGGATTTCGCGGCAGCGGAAAAGAAGACCGAGATCAATTGGAACGGCCCGCGCGCGATCATCGCCAAGAACCGCGTCAAGCTTCTCCTCAACCTCTTCCTGATCGCCTATGGCTCGATCCCGCGCGGCGGTTCGATCGATGTCACGTTGGAAAACCCCGAATTCGACGCGACCTTCACGCTTGTCGCCAAGGGCCGGATGATGCGGGTCAACCCGAAGCTGATGGAATTGCTTTCCGGCACCCCGGAGGAGGCTGTCGACGCGCATTCGATCCAGCCCTACTACGCCGTCCTGTTGGGCGAGGAGGCCGGAATGACGATCGATGTCGTTTCGACCGGCGAGGAGATCGTGTTCACGGCGAAGTCCGAGGCCGCCTAGCGCATCCTATTCGTCCCGTTCGCCGGGCGACGTCGATCGACACGCATCCGACCCTTCGGCTCAGCCTGCCGGAGGGTCTTTTATATGCGGCCTCGGCATTGCGCCCGTCGCTCGTGCTATTGAGAGGTGTTGAGCGTCGGCGTCCTGATCAGAAGAAAATATTAAGTATTCGTCGTAACGGTTTCTTTGCCAAATCTGTATAAGATTTGTTTCATGATGCGCGTGCAAGTATAGCGTGAAGGAGTTTGGACATGCGGCGCTTGATGATTGCTGATGGCTCGGAGGCTGTCAGGAAAGTTGGAAAGCGCATCCTTTCGGGCATGGGATTCCTGGTGCTCGAGGCGCCGAGCAGCCTTGATGCGCTGGTGCGCTGCGAAGCCGAGCTGCCGAACATTCTGATCGTCGATGCGGCGCTGGACGGTGCACTCGATCTGATTGCCAATATCCGGCACCTGCCAAACGGCACGTCGGTGCGCATCTATTATTGTGTCGTCGAAGCGGACCTGAAGAAGATGATGGCAGGCAAGCGCGCGGGCGCCGACGACTTCCTGCTGAAACCCTTCGACCGCAAGATCCTGACCAGCGTTTTCGCCAGCCAGTCAATGGCCGCCTGACAGGCCTTCAAAGCATCACGATCTGCACGGGCCGCGGCATGCCGCGGCTTTTTTGCTTGCGCCCTGCGGCATGCCCGACGTCGATCCGGACGAGGGAATAGTGGTGTCGCTTTCCTCTTCATTGCATTGCGAGTGGAATGAAGGTCGGCACCAAAGAAAAACCCGCCTGAGAGGCGGGCGGGTTCTTCGATCCGGTGTGGCAGTTCGAGCGGGCGAGGAAATGCGGGGCCTCGACCGAGAGGCTACCGAAATCAGGCCGTTTCCAGGTAGTCGTTGCCGTCCGGTTCGCGCAAGACGTAGCCGCGTCCCCAGACGGTCTCGATGTAGTTGGCACCGCCGGCGGCGTTTGCGAGCTTCTTGCGCAGCTTGCAGATGAAGACGTCGATGATCTTCAGCTCCGGCTCGTCCATGCCGCCGTAGAGATGGTTGAGGAACATTTCCTTGGTGAGCGTCGTGCCCTTGCGGAGCGAGAGGAGCTCCAGCATCTGATATTCCTTGCCGGTCAGATGCACGCGCTGGCCGCCGACTTCCACGGTCTTGGCGTCGAGATTGACGATCAGCTCGCCGGTCGAGATCACCGACTGGGCATGGCCCTTGGAGCGACGGACGATCGCGTGGATGCGCGCGACCAGCTCGTCCTTGTGGAAGGGCTTGGTCATGTAGTCGTCTGCGCCGAAACCCAAGCCGCGCACCTTGTCTTCGATCCCCGCCATGCCCGACAGGATGAGAATCGGGGTTTTCACCTTCGACAAGCGCAGCGTCCTCAGGACCTCATAACCGGACATGTCCGGCAGGTTCAGGTCGAGAAGAATGATATCGTAGTCATAAAGCTTGCCGAGATCGACGCCTTCTTCACCGAGATCGGTCGTATAAACGTTGAAACTCTCGGACTTAAGCATCAGCTCAATGCTTTGAGCTGTCGCGCTATCGTCTTCGATCAGTAGAACCCGCATAATTTTCCCCTTTTCCGCCGCCCAAGGTCGTCCGTGGCCCCCTTACGCGATACGGATCCAGTCGTTGCCTGATTTGGAGGCTGCCACCAAATGGTTAACAAATTCTGATTCACTCTGGCAAGGTGTATCGAGATTGTTAAATATTTTTTGCAGTCTCCTGATTCCAAACGTGAATCTCAAATGGCACTTCTCATGTAGTACATGAGGAAACGCCGTTATCTGACTCTTCCGACTCGTTAATGGCGAAGTGCCACATTTCGTGCTTCAGCATTTACGGAGCCTTAAATCATCACGCCTATGATTAACGATGCCCGTAAACGAAAGGTTACCAGCGGTAGGCCTTTGTTAATGTCGCTTCGATTTTTTGTTTCCGGCCGCCACGGGGCCGGCGCGACGGGTCAGGATCAGTAACCGGGGTCTCGGTATCCACGGGAGTATTGCGTATGAAAGCACGTGAGAGCCTTGTCCGCCTGAAGGAATTTCAGGTCCGGGAGAAGCAGCGTCAGTTGAACCAGCTTCAGATGATGATGTCTGAGTTCGAGCGAATGACCAAGGATCTGGAAAGTCAGATTACATTCGAAGAGAAGAAATCGGGAATTTCCGATCCCGCGCATTTTGCCTATCCCACCTTCGCCAAGGCCGCCCGCCAAAGAGCCGACAATCTCCAGGTATCGATTCGCGAGCTGAAGGCGCAGCAGGATGCGGCCGAACTTGCGCTCGAGGAGGTCCAGGCCGAATACGCGAAAGCGGCGGCGCTCGAGGAACGAGACACCGGCGCCCGCCTGCGCGCCTGATCGGATGACAGCGCTGCCGCCTTCGGGTTGACCGGGGGGCAGTTGATACAGCCCGAAGAGAACCCGCCTCGCATGTTCGGATGCAAGGCGGGTTAAGGCTGTTGACCGGACGAGCTGTTCGTCTAAAGGGAAAGGGAGCAGGGGAGAAGTACGCGTTTTCGCGATCTCGCTATGCTTGCGCAAGCCCGCTTACGCCCCCGGATGGTTACGCCTGGATCACATCCTGCCACTCGGGATGACGCATGGCTTGCGCGCGCATGAAGGGGCAGAGCGGGATGATCTTCCAGCCACCCTTACGCGCCTCCTCGACTGCGTGTTTTGCGAGCGCTTGCCCGACACCCTTGCCGCGCAATTCATCCGGCACCAGCGTGTGATCGATGATGATCAAGCTCGGCGAGGACCGGGAATAGGTCATCTCGCCGGTATAGCCCTCCACGGTCGCCGAATAGCGGCCCTTCGAATTGATTTCCTCGTTGACGATTTCCATCGATCTTCTCGCTCCGCATCTGTTACTGCCGGCGGGGATGCTACAGCATATTTGCCGCGATCGGAATCGCGCGCGGTTCAAAGGGACATGCGATCAAACGACACCGGCGGCTGCGGGAAGATCCCGAGCCGCCGGTGTCGAACTATGGCCCTGTCGGGTGAAATCAGTGGCGATACTGCTGGATGCGCGTGGTGCGCAGCCCGGCAAGACCGTGGTCGTTGATGGAGGATTGCCAGGAAAGGAATTCCTCGACGGTCAGCGTGTACCGTTCGCATGCCTCTTCAAGGCTCAAAAGGCCACCGCGCACGGCGGCGACGACTTCAGCCTTCCGGCGGATAACCCAGCGCCGGGTGTTCGCCGGCGGGAGATCCGCAATCGTCAGAGGGCTGCCATCGGGGCCGATGACATACTTTACGCGTGGTCGCATCATTTCGGTCATGGGACTCTCTACACAAACTCAAGACCATATGATCGCGACCTTAGCCTGCCACATTTAACATTTGCCTAAGCGGCAGGTAACAATTTGCTCATAATTTGAGACACTTCAAAGCCGTGGCGCGATTTCGACCATCCAAAGAAAAAATATGCCAGCGGATCATTCCGTTGCTCCACTCCCTTGAGCTTTGCGTGGAAAGCCTGGCGTTTCGCGTGGTTTTCACATGGGAGCCATGCAATTACCACATTTCACTTCAACTAAAATTTTTGGTAGCGAGGCGTTCATCAAAGAATGAGCGTTCGCGTTTACGCTCCCGGAATTATCTCCTGGGCACAACATATTTTCTTGACCGGCCGCGTTGCTTGCACGGCTAGCAGGGCAGAGCCGGTTGTATTTCAGCTGGCAGCTGGAGCCGCTCCGGTTGTAACGGAGCATTCCATTCTCGACCGGTCGAACGCGTGCCGGCAACGTGGTGACAAGGTATGAAGGAATCGAGTGAGCCGGCCTTGCGGCGCGAGGCTGACGAGGACATGTCTTTCGAATTCGATCCGGCGTCGGTGCGCACGGAATACGAGCTTCTGCACCTGATGCGCAGATTGATCGCGCGCTATCGCTTTCAACGTTTCCTGATCGCGCGGCTGCCGCTTGCCGAACAGCAGCGGTTTTCCGAAAGCCTGGTGCTCAGCAATTGGCCGGCCGAGCTGGTTCGCCAGTACGATGCCTCCGGCGCCTTTCACGCGAGCGTCCTTGTCGAACGGCTGCGCCAGACGAAGCTGCCGCTCGCAGGCGGCGCCGAGCTTCTGGACGCGGCACGCGGGGACGGAGCGGAAGTGTCTGTCCGCCGCATCGAGGCCGATCCCGACATGGTGCGTCATTTTGCCTTGCTCTTGCATACGACCTATGGGGAACCGTTCGTGGTCATGCTTTCGGGCGCTCGCGAGGAGCCGGTCGGTGCCGAACGTGCGGTGCTCTACCTGACGCTGGTGCAGCTTTTCGAGTGCCTCGAGCGCACCTTTGATACCGGCAGCACGGTCCGTGAAAAACTGTCCGGCCGCGAGATCGAGTGCCTGCGCTGGGCGGCGGCCGGCAAGAGTAGCGACGAGATCGCCATCATCCTTGGCATTTCCGCCTACACGGTCAGCAGCTATTTCAAGAGCGCGACCCGCAAGCTCGATGCCGTCAACCGCATGCAGGCGATCGCCCGGGCGATGCGGATGAAGCTGATCTGACCGCGTCGTTCAGGCGCAAAAACGCCGCCCAAACCTCCGCCCTTGCCGCAGGGCGGACAAGTTTCTATATGTCGCGGCACAGAAAGCTTTGAAAATGCCGCCGGCGCCGCATTTTGCGGAAGGCCCGCGGCAGGAGCGTGAAACAGCGCGGCGCAAACGATCGGCGCAGGCGCCGCAAATGCCGGATTGGATCCCGTGAACAGTCTCGATTTTGACCGCAAGCCCCAAGATACGCGTGTCGTCGTCGCCATGTCCGGCGGCGTCGATTCCTCCGTCGTGGCGGGGCTGCTCAAACGCGAGGGCTACGACGTACTCGGCATCACGCTGCAGCTCTATGATCATGGTGCGGCGGTGCATCGCGCCGGCTCCTGCTGCGCCGGCCAGGACATCGACGATGCGCGGCGCGTTTGCGAGACGCTTGGCATTCCGCATTATGTGCTCGACTATGAGGCGCGCTTCCGCGAGACGGTGATCAATCCCTTCGCCGAAAGCTATATCGCCGGCGAGACGCCGATCCCCTGCGTTGCCTGCAACCAGACGGTCAAGTTCGCCGATCTGCTGGCGACCGCCAAGGAACTCGGTGCCGATGCGCTCGCCACCGGCCACTACATCCGTTCCCGGCCGAGCCCGAACCCGCGTTACGCGGGGCAGCGCGCGCTCTACCGGCCGACGGACGCCGAGCGGGACCAGAGCTATTTCCTGTTCGCGACCACGCAGGAACAGATCGATTATCTGCGCTTTCCCCTGGGCGGCCTTTCCAAGGCCGAGACGCGGGCGCTTGCCGAAGACATGGGCCTGATCGTCGCCAAGAAGGCTGACAGCCAGGACATCTGCTTCGTGCCGCAGGGCAAATACAGCGACATTGTTTCGAAGCTGAAGCCGAATGCATCCCTTGCCGGCGAGATCGTCCATCTCGACGGCCGCGTGCTCGGCAGCCACGACGGCATCCTGCACTACACGATCGGCCAGCGGCGCGGCATCGGCGTCGCCACCGGCGAACCGCTTTACGTCGTCTATCTCGACGCCCGCTCGCGCCGTGTCATCGTCGGCCCGAAGGAGGCGCTGGAGACGCGCCGCGTCTATCTGCGCGACGTCAACTGGCTGGGCGACGAGGAGCTCGAGCAGGCCGCCGCCCGCGGCTTCGACTGCTTCGCCAAGGTGCGTTCCACCCGCCAGCCGATGCCGGCGGTCCTGAAGAGCGACGCCGATGGCCTTTATGTCGAGCTTGCCGAGGGAGAGGCCGGCGTGGCGCCCGGCCAGGCCTGCGCGCTTTATTCCGGCACCGGCGAAGACGCGCGCGTCTATGGCGGCGGCTTCATCCGCAAATCCGAGCGCGAGCCCAGCGCGGAAGCGGCGCTCAAGGCGCTTTTGCAGGCGCCGGCGGCGGCTTGAGAAGGTGTGATCAGCAACGTCAGGAAAAGTTCACATTTTCCCGCAGACTTTGCTTGACACTAGCCGGAACAGCACCTTATAAGCCGCCCGTCCAGCCGAGACGGGCTTCCAGCGGAAGCTTCCACGGCACCGGCGGCGGAGTAGCTCAGTAGGTTAGAGCAGAGGAATCATAATCCTTGTGTCGGGGGTTCGAATCCCTCCTCCGCTACCATTCCAATAGGCACTTTACGACGCTCCGGCGGCAAATTGACGGTCTCACCGCGAAGGGCCGAGACGTTCGCTTTGATTTCGAGCTTGATCGCTTCGCGCGGCGGGACTGATAGACGATCACCGGCCGAAGCTTGCAAAGCTGACCGAGCTTGCCGAGGCAGGCGACATCGCAGGCTTCCAGGCGGTGCAGATCAATCCGGTATCGAGCGGCCCGAAGGCGATGGCAAGTACGGACCTCTGCGTAATCGTTCTCGAAGCGCAGAAGGCAGTAGCTAAGCTGAACTAAGGCGCAGGGCTTTGCAAGTCCGCTATCTGCGGGATCAGCGCGTCAATGTCGGCGAGCTTCTGGATGGACCACGGAAGCCCGATGAGGGCTGCCATGAGGTGGCCAAGAATTTTTCCTCGGTTGCGCTTCTCGCGCGAGAACGTCACCTCGATCCGCTGCGTATCCGTTACCGAATAGAATTGGTGTGTTCCTTGCGAGTTCGGGTGCGCGACCTCTGATATATGTTCGTAGAATTCGCGAGCTCGCGGCAACTCGCGGCTAAGCTTATCCAAGGCGGTCATTACGCTAATTGCAGGGTCGTTATCCATGCGCCAATAATCGCTCCTGCCGCCGAATGTCGCCTGCATAGCCAGCTGATCGAGCCTCCCGAGGTCTTTCGCTTCAAGTGCCTTCCGCGTACTTTGTTCAATGAAATGCACGACGGCGACGGTCTCGAAAAAGGCCCTGGCAAGGACCATGCAGGCAAGCGAGTTTCCTTCCCCCCATTGTTCAACGGCCGCATCGACCAAATCCACGAGGCGGTAAGTGAGACTTTGCCGCAGAACTGCGTATTTCCAAGCTAATTTTGACCGGCGGAGATCGCCCGTCAGCGGAAGGACTTGGATGCGCTGGCTGCGCAGTGCATCCATATCGGCGTTCAGCGTGGCAGCTAGCTCCCAGTCGCCGCCCGCGCCTTCGATATTGCTCTGCGTAAACCCCATGAAGCTGCCCCCTCCCGTGATCGGAAAATTTCCCACTGCATATAGAAAATGTCCAAATTGCAAGGAATAAATCCACGCCTATTGTCGGTTGCGTCGCAATTTCAGCGCGCCCCCCAAGAAAAAGCCCCGCGCGATGGCGGGGCAAGTTTCGCATCCCGTTGCCTTCAAGGGATGCGGGGGAAAGATGTAGCTCCAATGGGAAACTACGATGCGACGCTATCCATGGAGTGGTGAGAGAGGAAGGTCGGATTCAGCGATTCCGGTACGCTTCTGCAAATAAAGCCCGCATGACGATCCACTGCATTTGCGTGATAAAATTTAGTATTTGCTAAATCATTTGGCGCTAAGATTCCGGAATGCGCGGCTTGCTACTCCTCATTGTTGGATTGTGTGGCCTCCTGGCGATCGATCAGATCGCAACCGACGGCCGGTATCGCCGCGCCGGCTGGAGCGAAGCGAAAGCGCAAGGCAACGCCCTTCAGGACCGGGTGGAATACTGGGTTAGTGGCATCATCAAGCTTTGACGCGGGCCCGCCGTGCTGCTCTCCGTTCCGCCATTTTCACTTGGAATTTTCCTGCCAGCCGCGGCGAACCGGGTAGCGCCATATTCATGGCCTTGTCCAAGTCTTCCTTGTACCAGAACTTGCGCCTGGGGCCTTCGACGAGGCGCGGCTGCGGGTAAATTGTTCCGATGCGCTCGAGGAAGTCCTCGACGTGCTTTTCACCAACGTAACCGGCCGCCATCTCAGCCATCATGCGCGGTGGCCAACTACCTGAGGGAATTTGCGGGGCACGACGTTTTTTGTCTTGTTGAGGCATCGCAGCACCATTTCCTCGACTACAACCGAGACGTCCCTGCAGCGCCGCGCGTCTCCTGAGACGCGCAAAGATCGCTGCAGCACTTTGAATCGCTGCATGATTGCTCAAATCGATGCCGACTTGAGCAATCATGCAGTAGGCTCTCACAGCCCGGGTTGCAGTCAAGAATTAGGGGCGCCCGCCAAAGGGAGTATGGACCGTCAGGCGAACGTGCCGGCCGGGGTCACCGGAGGCCTCGGGGACGTGTGAAACGCGCCTGAAAAACCCGCCCTGGCTGCCGGCGGGCTGGCGGGGAGGCCGAATTTCGAGCAGAAATAAGCGCAGGGCTGAAGTTTCGAGGCTCAAGTGGCGGGCAAGGGGGTTGGAATGAAGTTCCGCGTCTCTGACGGCGCACGATTTTTTCTGGTTGGGCAACGCAAGACGATTTTCGTTGAACCGGCGCAACAGATTTTTGAAGTCGATGACCTGACGGCGTATCTGACGTGCAACCTCGTCGAAGCGCTGTCGTTTCAGCAAATGGTATCCGACCTGGTGGGGCGTGGTTTGGCCCGTGGTCCCGCCAGCGCATTCGTGAAAAGATATCTGCGGTCCTGGTCGCGTCAGGGATTGCTGGACGTTGTTCTCGATGAAAATGACGGACAACCTGTTCATACCCACGTGCTTGATCTCGCAACGACAACTGCGGCGATTGCATATTACGACCGGAAGGTTCGCGATCTCTTCCTGCCTGTTTTCGATCATCTGGCAGCGCCCGGCGCACAGGCTGCTCTTGCCTACGACGTGGCAAGGTTCGGCGACCGCGTTTGTATCCGCAGGAATGGCTCCCGGGCCATGATCGTGACCGCTGCAGAGGCGGCTCCGGCATTGAAGGGACTCTTGACGGAAGATGCCTTGGGGGCAGTCGGCACCGATGTCGCGCTGCACGGGGCGCTTCTCGTGAAGAACGCGCGCAGCCTGTTGATCTGTGGCGCACCCGGTGCGGGAAAGACTACTCTTGCTCTGGCACTTGTCGCAGCGGGCTTTGATTGCGGCGGGGACGACATCGCATTGATGGATGGAAGGGGCCTTGTGCGCGGCGTACCCTTTGCACCCGCGCTCAAATCCGGGTCGTGGGATCTCCTGGACGGCCTTCGCGACGCGATCATGGCCTGCCCTGTTCACCGTCGCCTCGACAACAAGAGGGTCCGATATCTGGCGCCGGTTCGATATGCGCCGCGCGAACATGTTCCGCTGCACACGATCGTGCTTATCCGGCGCCGGAAAGAGGGACCAGCGGTGATTTCGGCAGTCGAGCCGGTGCAGGCGCTCTCTGAACTGCTCTCGGGTGCGTTTACCCCAGAGCGGCGCCTGGACGTGATGCAGTTCCAGAGCCTGCTGAATGCCGTTTCCGGCGCTCGATTGGTCGAGCTTACTTTTTCACGGCTCGATGAGGCCGTTGCGATCCTGAGCCGGTATCATGAAGAGGGATAGCTACAGGGACCTCCTCGCGCTCGCTTCCTGCCTGGACGGCCGCCTTCCCAGCGACGTCGACTGGGATGCCGTCATAGGGCTGGCGAATAAAAGCATGACGATTTCGTCACTCGCCGCGGCGATGGGCAGGTATGCGCGTCCCGAAGACATCCCTGGGGAGGTTCGGGCATATCTCGCGGAGATCTACCGGCGAAATGCTCAGCGCAATGCGAGACTGAATTCGCAACTCAAGGAAGCGGTAAGTTGCCTGAATGGCATTGGCATCGAACCGGTCGCCATGAAGGGCGCTGCAATTCTGCTGGCGCAGAGACAGAGCGAGATCGGCGCACGGATGCTGACCGATCTGGATATCTTCGTTCGCCCCGCTGATATGCCCAGGGCCATTGGCGCCCTTCAGGGTATCGGCTATGTCATCCGCGAGGATGCCGGCGCGGGCTCCTGGCCCGGAAATCCAAAGTTTCGCCTACCCGTCGTGCTCGCTCGTCCTCAAGATGCGGGGAGCATCGACCTCCAATGCCGTCCGAAGGGGCCAGCCGCCTTCAGCGACATCGAGTGGGTATATCGCAACGGCAGCCGGATGACGCTTGATGGCGCTCATGTCTATGTCCCTTCGCCGTTTGCCCAGATTGTCTACCTGATGCTGCACGATCAATTTCAGGATGGGGACTACTGGCGAGGCCTGGTGGACGTGCGCCATCTCCTCGATATAGCAAACATTGCCCGGTCCACAGAGGAGATGCGGTGGGAGGCGTTAAGATCCCTGTTTGCGCAGGGATATGAAAGACATGCGATAGATACGCAAATTCTGACGGCAAGTATACTTTTCAATATATCCAGTGACCTTACCGAGCCTTGCGGCACATTGCCGAAGCTCCAACTTGCTCGAAGGAAAATTCAGCTGGAGAGAGGATATCTTCGTGGACCATTCACACTTCTGACGCTTCTGACGGAATTGCTGCACTATCCGTCCTGGGACCGTTTCGGAGGCGAGCCCCACGCCTCGCGATGGCAGGAAGTAAAGCGCAAGGCTCGCGAATTGCGGCGCATTTTTCGCCCTATACCACCGGGCAAGGCATGAAATGCGCGGAAGGAAATTCCTTGGTTTTCGTGGCGTGGGAGGGTACCCCTATCCAACGATATAATCTCTTATAGTTAATTGGCTTGTTTGCTCCAGTATTGTATAAGTAAAAACGGAAATTCTCTATTATTTCTCCGGACTTGCGACGTTCGTTCGGAGCTCGGCCATGCGAAGGGAAGGCATTCATGAGTACTGAGATGCCAGACGGGCTGCCGTCGCGCAGTGAAGAAGATCGGCGCGAATTTCTGAAAAGCTGCGGCCGCTTCGCAGTGGTGACACCGCCGGCGGTAACCATGCTACTGTCGACAAGTCTTACGTCGAATGCGATTGCCAAATCGGGCGGCGGCGGTAAGGCACACCGCGACAACGGTTGGGGCAACGGCCCGGACGGTACCAATCCTGGCAGTTCTCACGGCGGCGGCACGTCTCGGGGTGGACCCGGAAACGGGCAGTCGCAGAGTGGTTCCAAATCCGCAAGCACGGGCCGCTAGCCTGCCGGTTGAGCAGGGGCTGCAGGCGAACATCTCCGGTGCGCTGTCGCCGACAGCGGGATAGCGCCCCGCTGAACTTCAGGCCGCGCCGCCTGGGACAATCTCGACAAGGAAGAGCCCGGAGGCGATCTCCGCCGTCAGCGTGAGGGGAAGCGGCTGGACGAGGATCGCCGCGTCCAGCGCATGAAGCGTCGCGGTCACGCCTTCCGTCGCCAGCGTGACGCTGCCGCGATGGCAGAAGACGATGAGTTCCCGCGCGTGGGATTCGAGCGACTGTGAGCCCTCGACGTGAAGCCGCCGCACGCGGTGCTTCAGCACGCCGCGTCGCGTCATGACGTTCAGGTCGATCACCGGACCGTCGCGAAGCGTTGCCGATGTCGGCGCTTCGGCCGGGAAGGAGAGGGGGGCATCGGCGACCGTCAGCAGCTTCGGCTGCCGGCCCTCGATTGCAAGCGTCATGCCAGCGCCTTCGAGGATCGAGAGCGTGCGGTCGATGCCGGGGAAGCTGGAGAAGGAGCCATCGCTCGCGACGGTCGCCATGCTGATGCGCCAATCGAAATCGGAAAGCGATGCGCGCTCCGGAGAGACGGCGATTTCCACGGTTTCACCGCCGCCGTTCTTCCACGGCATGCGCCTGTATTCGTTCGAGCGCAGGATCTTCATGGCGTAGCTCCTTGCATCAGATTGCGCATCCGCTCGACGTCATTCGCAGGCTCGTCCCAGGCATGGTCTAGACTGCATCGCGAAACAGGGCCGGCGCCAAACGGGGCGCGACATAAACCGTAAGCCAGATTGCACAGAATATCACCCGGCGTTCTGTTGTGCACGGCCTGCAATCGTCGGTCGCGGGCTCTTGATCGTCGCTTAGACGACTATTTCAGTTTCGCCAGAACCCGCGCGAAGGCGCGATCGATGTCTTCCTCCCGATCGTGGCGTCCGTTGCGGATCTTCCATTGGCCGGCGACCATGACATCGCGGACGGTCTCGCCACCCAGCGCGAAGAGCCAGCGGTCGAGAATCTGGTTGCCTGCGGCGGCCGCGATATAGGGGTTGGCGCCGTCGAAGACGACGAGATCCGCGCGCGCACCGGCCTTGATGCCGGGTGCGTCGAGGCCGGCGGCTTGTGCCCCGCCGGCAAGCGCTGCCTCGAAGATCGAGCGGCCGACGGATGCGCCGGGGCCGGCGGCAAGCCGGTTGCGCCGGCGATCGCGCAGCCGCTGGCCGTATTCGAGCAGCCGCAATTCTTCCGCGACGCTGGTTGCGACATGGCTGTCGGTGCCGATGCCGATGTGGCCGCCTTCGGCGATGAAATCGACTGCGGGAAAGATGCCGTCGCCGAGATTGGCTTCGGTCGCGGGGCAAAGCCCGGCAACCGCCCCCGATCCGGCTAGCCGTTTCGTTTCCTCGGCCGTCATGTGCGTTGCGTGTATGGCGCACCAGCGCGCATCGACGGGCATCTCGTCAAGCAGCCACTCGACCGGCCGCCGGCCGCTCCAGGCAAGGCAATCCTCGACTTCGCGCGTCTGCTCGGCCACATGAATGTGAATCGGACCGGAAGCTGGAGCCGCGGCTAGAATTGTCCGCATCTCGTCCGGGGTCGCGGCGCGCAGTGAATGGATGGCATAGCCGAGCTTGGCGCCAGCGCTCGCGCAGGCGGGAGCGAGGCGATCGAGAAGCGCAAGAAAGCGGTCCGGATCGTGCAGGAACGGACGCTGGCCGGGATTGGGCGCGACACCGCCGAAATTGGCATGGGCATAGAAAACGGGCAGATGGGTCAGGCCGATGCCCGTCGCCTCAGCTGCGCGCAAGATGCGGAGCGACATTTCGGACGGATCGGCATAAGGGGTGCCGTTTGCCTGGTGATGAAGATAGTGGAACTCGACCACGCGGCCGAAGCCGCCCTTCAGCATCTCCATGTAAAGCTTCGCGGCGATGGCCTCGACGTCGTCCGGGTCGACGAGGCTGACAGTGCGGTACATTTCCTCGCGCCAGGTCCAGAAACTGTCGTCTCCCGTGCCCGCCACTTCCGCGAGGCCGGCCATGGCGCGCTGAAACGCATGGGAGTGAAGGTTGGCAATCGCCGGAACCACCGGACCCGAAAGCCGTTCATCGCCGTCCGTGATGGATTGGCCGGGCGTGACCGATGCGATGCCGCCGCTGCCGTCAAGGACGATGGCCACGTTTTCGGCCCAGCCGTTTGGAAGAAGAGCGCGATCGGCGAAGAGCCGATGGACGGGAAAGGTTGCCATGCCGCGTTTTTCCTGTACGTGGTTGTATATGGAACTATAGATATTTTATGGTGGCGCGCAAGGCTAAAATCGAGGATCGTTGCCGAGGTGGCCGCTGCCTTCTACGCGCCGCGCGTCTTATCAAGCACGCAGAGGGACGCTGCAGCACTCTGAGGCGCCGCACGTTTTATCCTTGAATCGGCTACGATTTAAGGAAGCATGCAGTAGGCATTGGATGGGAGTAGGTGATGACGGCACCGGGGTGGACGGATAACATGGCGACCTTCGCGCCAGGGCCAGTGCCGCGCTATGAGGCGGTCAAGCAGTTCATTCGCAGCCGGATCGAGAGCGGCGAATGGCCCACCAATCATCGCATACCGTCGGAAAACGATATCGTCGCGGATCTGGGCGTCAGCCGGATGACTGCGAACAGGGCCCTGCGCGAGCTTGCGAGCGAGGGCGCGATAACCCGGGTGCAGGGGGTCGGATCCTTTGTCGCGGCCCACAAGGGCAGCACCGCGCTCCTCGAAGTCCGCAACATCGCCGACGAGATTCGCGCGCGTGGCCATCGTCACACCTCCCGGCTGACCCTTTTGCAGGAGGAGTTGGCGAGCCCCGAGATCGGCGATGCGCTCGGCCTTCCGACGGGCGCAAGGGTGTTCCATTCGATCATGGTCCATTGCGAGGATGAGGTGCCGATCCAGATCGAGGATCGGTTCGTCAACCCGGCGGTCTGCCCCAACTACGTGGCGCAGGATTTTAGCGCCATGACCCCAAACGCCTATCTGACCCTGGTGGCGCCGATTACCCGCACCGAGCAGATCGTCGAGGCGGTGTTGCCCAAAGCCTGGGAATGCAAGCTTCTCGCGATCGGCCGCAACGAACCGTGTCTGATGATCCGCCGCCGGACCTGGTCGGAAACGGCGAGTGTGACGACCGCGCGGCTGCTTTATCCGGGCACGCGCTATCGCCTTGAGGGCGTCTCGCAGTGAGGCGATCCCGCGAATAAACGGGAATGGAACGATGGACGGAGAAACGCTCAAGCTCCGGACGCAGCTTGCAAGGCCGGATGTCTCCGCCGAGGAGGCGAAACGCGTTCTATCGGATGAGTATGATCTTTCCGGCGCGCTGACCGAGCTTGGAAGCCAGCAGGATCGAAACTACCGTGTCGATACGGATGACGGCCGTTTCGTCCTGAAAATCTGCCGGATGGAATATGCGCGGGTCGAACTTGAGGCCCAGAATGCGGCGCTCCATCATCTTGGCGCCGCGCCGGATGCGCCGAAGGTGCCGGCCGTCGTTTCGTCGCTGAATGGCGAGGAGATCGTCGTCGTCACCGTCCGCGACGTGCCCTATCAGTTCCGGCTGCTCACCTATCTCGATGGCACGCCATTAGCCCGCCGCAAGCATCTTCCGGCGCAAACGGTCGCCGAGCTTGGCGATCTTGCCGGGCGGCTGGCGTCGGCGCTTCAAGAGTTCGATCATCCTGGGCTCGAGCGCGAGCTGCAATGGGACCTGCAACGGGCGGGACCCGTTGCGCTGCACCTGCTGTCGACCATGACCGACGTGGATTTGCGCAAGCGCGTCGCCGAGGCGATGGTCGGCGCCATGCGGCGCGTGCAGCCGCTCATGCCCGAGTTGCGGGTGCAGGCTATCCATCAGGACATCACCGACGACAACGTCGTGAGCAGGTTGGAGCCAGGCGGAAGGCTGGTGCCCGAGGGTGTGATCGACTTCGGTGACGTGCTCAAAGGGTGGCTCGTTGCCGAACTGGCGGTCACATGTGCGTCGCTGCTTCATCACGCCGACGGCGACCCTTTCGTCATTCTGCCGGCGGTCCAGGCATTCCACGCGACATGCCCGCTGACGGATGTCGAGCTGAAGGCGCTCTGGCCGCTCATCGTGGCACGGGCGGGTATCCTGGTCGCAAGTACCGAACAGCAGTTGGAGATCGATCCCGACAACGCCTATGTGCGTGGAAACGCTGCCCACGAGCGTGAAATCCTCGATGTCGCGCTCACCGTGCCTTTCGGCCTGATGGAACAGGCGATCCGTCAGGCCGTGGGGAAGGGGGTGGCCGTGACCGTGCCGTTGACGGCCGGCCGGCTGCTGCCTGATATCGACCCCGCCCGCGTCGGTATCGTCGATCTTTCGCTCCATGGGGCTCACCTTCCGGCCGACCGCTGGCACTATGAGGACACGCAAGCGCTGCTCTTGCAGTCGGCAGCGCGGGCGGCTGGGGCTTCCGCCACGCGCTACGGCGAATTCCGTTTGACCGAAACGCGGCTTCTCCAGGCAAGGTCGCCTGCGACCTTCGCTCTGCACGTCGATCTCTGCGTGCACGGGCAAACGGCCGTCCATGCGCCGTTTGCGGGCAATCTCGGGCGGCGCGGCGAAAAAATGGTTCTGTCGTCCGATGGACTACATCTCCATCTCAACGGCGTCGAACCGGCCGATGCCGTGGAGCGGGCGATCGAAATCGGAGCGCCGATCGGCGTCGTTCCCGGAGATCCGTCAGCGTTGCGCTTCATCCGCGTGCAACTCTCGACGGAAGCGGAGATCGACCCGCCTCCCTTTGCGACCGCGAGCCAGGCGGAAGCCTGGCGGGTACTCTGCCCGTCGCCCGCGCAAATGCTCGGTTTCGATTGTGACGCCCCCTTGCCGGCGGCGGGCGAGTTGCTTCAGCGCCGGCAACGGCATTTCGCGCGGCCGCAGAAAAACTATTACCGGCAGCCGCCGCAGATCGAGCGTGGCTGGAGGGAACATCTCTTCGATGTCGAGGGCCGTGCCTATCTCGACATGGTCAACAATGTCACGATCGTAGGCCATGGCCATCCGCGCCTTTCGGCGGCGGTTGGGCGGCAATGGTCGCTGCTCAACACCAATTCGCGTTTCCACTATGCATCCGTGGCCGAATTTTCGGAGCGACTCGCTGGGCTGGCTCCCGAGGGACTCGACACGGTCTTTCTCGTCAACAGCGGCTCGGAGGCGAACGACCTCGCGATCCGCCTCGCCTGGGCCTATTCCGGCGCGCGTCACATGCTCTCGCTGCTCGAAGCCTATCACGGCTGGACGGTCGCGAGCGATGCCGTCTCGACCTCGATCGCCGACAACCCGCAAGCGTTGACGACCCGGCCCGATTGGGTGCACGCGGTCATATCCCCGAACACCTATCGCGGCCCGTTTCGCGGAGAAGGCTCGACCGTCGACTATGTTCGCGCCGTTACCGAGAAACTGGAGGAGCTCGACCAACGCCGGGCGGGCCTTGCAGGCTTCATCTGCGAAGCGGTCTATGGAAATGCCGGCGGCATCCCGTTGCCGCCCGGATATCTCCAGGCCGTCTATGCCATGGTCAGGGCAAGGGGCGGCGTCTGTATCGCCGACGAAGTGCAGGTGGGTTATGGCCGCCTCGGCCATCACTTCTGGGCGTTCGAAGAGCAGCGCGTCGTTCCGGACATCATCACGGTTGCCAAGGGCATGGGCAACGGTCATCCGCTCGGCGCAGTCATCACGCGGCGCGAGATCGCGGAAGCGCTAGAAAAGGAAGGCTACTTCTTCTCGTCCGCCGGCGGCAGTCCGGTAAGCTCCGTCGTCGGCCTCACCGTGCTCGACATTCTCCACGACGAGGCCTTGCAGGAGAATGCCCGCACGGTCGGCGACCACCTCAAGGCGCGGCTGCAGGCGCTTGGCGAGCGCTTTCCGATCGTCGGCGCGGTCCACGGCATGGGGCTTTATCTCGGTGTCGAGTTCGTTCGCGACCGCGAAACGCTGGAGCCGGCGACGCAGGAGACGGCGGCGATCTGCAACCGCCTCCTCGAACTCGGGGTCATCATGCAGCCGACCGGCGATCACCTGAATGTATTGAAGATCAAACCGCCGCTTTGTCTCAGCCGCGAGAGCGCCGACTTTTTTGCCGAGATGCTGGAGCGGGTGCTGGAAGACGGCTGGTAAACGGGACCCCTGCGCCGGCAGGCTGTTTCCTACCCCTCGCTCAACATTTCCGTCTCGCCGCTCAAGAGTCCGACGAGGCTCCGGCGAACGCGGCCGATATCGCGCGCCGGCGGCTCGCCGAACTGACGGGAATATTCGCGGCTGAACTGTGACTGGCTCTCATAGCCGACCTGATGACCAGCATCGCCTGCATCGAGGCGCTCCTCCAGCATCAGGCGCCGCGCCTCCTGCAGCCGGAGCTGCTTTTGATACTGCAGCGGACTCATCGCCGTGATCGCCTTGAAGTGATGATGAAGCGAGGAAACGCTCATGCTGACGCGGCTTGCGAGATCGTCGATGCGCAATGGGTGCGCATAGTGCTCCTTCAGCCATGCGACGGCGCGACCGATCTGGTGGGGCTGACTTTCCGCCGTCGACATCTGCCTGAGCCTCGTGCCGTGCGGTCCGACAAGCAGGCGATAGAGGAGTTCCTGCTCAATCAACGGCAGAAGCGCGGCAATGTCGTCCGGGCGCTCGAGTAGCCGCAGCAGGCGGAGCGCAGCGTCTTCGAGATCGGGAGCTATCTTGCTCACTGTCATTCCGCGCGCAGAGGCCGACGGCTTCACCCGGCTGTCGCCGATCAGATCGAGCAGTGCAGGGATCTTCCCGGTATCGATCTGGAACGCCAGGCTCAAATAGGGCTCTTCCGGCGACGCCTGCGACACCTGGGAGAGGACCGGCAGGTCGATCGAGGTCAACAGATAGTCCGAAGCGCCGTAGACAAGGGTCTCGTCCCCGAGCACCACGCGCTTGGCTCCCTGCACGATGATCGCGAGGCTCGGCTTGTAAGCTGCGCAATTCGGTTTCGCCGTGCTCGAATGCCGGTGGATGCTGAGACCCGGCACGACCGTTGCGTGGTCTCCGTCCTTTTCGGCAATACGGGCAATGATATCGATCATCTCCTGGCGTGGCGTCTGTCTTGTTGTTGTCATATTCAGCGGCCTTTCCAGTATCTTAGGTCTGCGCGGTACGCCGTTCAGATAGGTTCCTCGCTCGGCCCCACCACGGTGCTCGCTTCACTCTTGCAGGATTGTGCAAAAACTTTGCAGGATCGCACTAACGCATCATCGCTCCGAAACAGCATAGTCCGCCCTGTCGCTGGAGGTCCATGCCTCACGAGCGCATCATTTCCCAGACATCAAGGACAGACCCATGGCTATAGCAAGAGGATATGCGGCGACCGATGCAACGAAGCCGCTTACACCTTTCACATTCGAGCGCCGCGAACCGCGTGACGATGATGTGGTCATCGACATCAAATATTGTGGCGTCTGCCATTCCGATATCCACCAGGCCCGCAACGAATGGGGCAACTCCGCTTTCCCCATGGTGCCGGGACATGAGATCGTCGGCGTCGTTTCGGCGGTCGGATCAAAGGTCACGAAGTTCAAGGTCGGCGACCGTGCGGGCGTCGGCTGCTTTGTCGACTCCTGCACCACCTGCGCCACCCGTGATCTCGATCTGGAACATTATCTGCCCGGTTTGGTGGTGACCTATAACGGCGTCGAGGCCGACGGAAAGACCCCGACCCAAGGGGGCTACTCGGATCATATCGTCGTCAAGGAAGGCTACGTGCTTTCGATTCCCGAGAACCTGCCGCTCGATGCTGCCGCGCCGCTGCTTTGCGCCGGCATCACGCTTTACTCGCCGCTGCGCCACTGGAAGGCGGGGCCCGGCAAGAAGGTCGCAATCGTCGGCATGGGTGGCCTCGGGCACATGGGCGTGAAGCTCGCCCATGCGATGGGCGCCGAGGTGACCGTGCTGAGCCAGAGCCTCTCGAAGAAGGAGGACGGGCTAAAACTCGGTGCGGACCACTATTACGCGACCAACGACCCGGCGACGTTCCAGGCGCTTGCCGGGAGTTTCGACCTGATCATCTGCACCGTCGCCGCCGAGATCGATTGGAACGCCTATCTCAATCTCCTGAAGGTCGATGGCGATTTCGTGCTGGTCGGCATTCCTGAGAATCCGGTGCCGGTCCACGCCTTTTCGCTGGTTCCGGCGCGGCGCAGCATTTCCGGCTCCATGATCGGCTCGATCAAGGAAACCCAGGAAATGCTGGATTTCTGCGGTGAGCACGGCATCGTTTCCGAGATCGAGACGATCGAGATGGGTCAGATCAACGAGGCCTACGAGCGGGTGATCAAGAGCGACGTGCGCTACCGCTTCGTGATCGACATGGCTTCGCTGTAAGAGCAACTCCAGGAAAAGTGTAGCGGTTTTCCGCCCGGAATTGCGCCTTTCAAAAGGTTCCGCTGCCGCTCTAGACGAGCGGCAGCGGACCGTCGTTCTTGATCTCTTCCATGACCGCGTAAGTGCGGGTTTCCTTGACGCCGGGCAGCGTCCAAAGCACCTGGCCGAGGAAGTTGCGGTAGGCGGTCATGTCCTCGAAACGGGTCTTGACGAGATAGTCGAAGCCGCCGGCGACCATGTGGCATTCGAGCACGGCCGGAGCCTGCTTGATGGCGATGGCGAACTGGTCGAAGACTTCCGGCGTCGTCTTGTCCAGCATGACTTCTATGAAGACGAGCAGACCGAAGCCGAGCTTGTGCGGATCGAGGCGCGCACCGAAGCCGGAGACGTATCCTTCCTTCAACAGGCGGCGCAGCCGTTCGCTGGTTGCTGTCGGCGACAGGCCGATGCGGTCCGCCAGTTCGAGGTTGGTGATCCGCCCATCCGCCTGCAGAATGTTGAGGATTCTGCGATCCGTCTTGTCGATCTGGTGCATTGCCGCCGCCTCCCGCTCGCGTCTCTCAGGCGGCCAGTCGCGTTTCAGCGAGCTTCACCCAATAGGAAATCCCGTGCGGGATCGCCTCGTCGTTGAAGTCATAGGCCGGATGGTGAAGGCCGGCCGTGTCGCCGTTGCCCATGAAGATGAAGGCGCCAGGGCGGGCAAGCAGCATGTAGGAGAAATCCTCGCCACCCATCATCGGGTCGAGTGACGCATTGACCTGGGCGGCGCCGGCAACCGTCGCGGCTGCCGCAAGCGCGTGGCCGGTTTCTTCGGCGTGGTTGACCGTCACCGGATAGTTGCGGCCATACCAGACGTTGACCGTGGCGCCGTAGGCGCCGGCGATGCTTTCAGCGATCTGGCGGATACGCGCCTCGCCGGTGTCGCGTACCTCGGGCATCAGGGTGCGGACGGTTCCGGCGAGAACCGCCTGCTCGGGAATGACGTTGTGGGCGAAGCCGGCGTTAAACTTGGTGACCGAGACGACAACGGATCCGAGAGGATCGACGGTGCGCGAAGCGATCGTCTGGAGCGCGTTGACGATCTGCGCGCCGATGACGATCGGATCGATCGTCTTGTGGGGCTGCGCCGCGTGCCCGCCGCGGCCGTTGATGGTGATGGTGAACTCGTCGGTAGAGGCCATGATCGGGCCGATGCGGCTGCCGAAATGACCGACCGGCATGCCCGGCATGTTGTGCATGCCGTAGACCTCCTCGATCGCGAAACGCTCCATCATGCCGTCCTTGACCATCTCGTTGCCGCCGCCGCCGCCTTCTTCCGCCGGCTGGAAGATCACCGCGACGGAGCCTGCGAAATTGCGCGTCTCGGCGAGATATTTCGCCGCACCGAGCAGCATGGCCGTATGGCCGTCATGGCCACAGGCGTGCATCTTGCCGGTGGTGGTCGATGCCCAGGGCTTTCCGCTCGTCTCGGTGATTGGCAGGGCGTCCATGTCGGCCCGAAGGCCGATGGTCCGGCCGGTGCCGAGATTGCCGCGGATGATGCCGACGACACCGGTCCTGCCGAGGCCGGTCACGATTTCGTCAACGCCGAATTCCTTCAGTTTCCTTTCCACAAAGGCTGCCGTATTTTCCACCGCGAACAGGAGTTCGGGGTTCATGTGGAGGTGGTGCCGCCACTCGGTGACTTCGTTCTGGAGTTCGGCGGCGCGGTTGAGAATCGGCATAGGGTCGTCCGTCCTGTCGGTCTGTTCGGGCACTACTGCATGATTCCTTAAATCGGAATCGATTTAAGGATAAGATCATGCAGAAACTCAAAGCTCTACAGCGACCTTTGCGCGTCCGAGGAGACGCGCGGCGCTGCAAGGGCGCAGTGGAATGGCGCGGCAGCCATGGATTGGGCTTTGCCATCTCCTCGCCATATAGGCTAAATACCGGGACGAGGCGAGGCAACTGCGGAATTTCGAGGTCGGATTGTGGTGACAGGTGGATTCTTGAGGCGTGACGGGGCGAGGGCGATGGGCGTTCTCGCGGGAGCCTGTGCGGCATTTCTGGCGGCGGTGCTTCCCGCATCCGCCAATCCGCGGCTTGTCGTCGACGTCAACTCGCTCAAGGTCTACGACCATCAGGATATCTTCAAGAGATGGTACCCGGCATCGCTGACCAAGCTGATGACGGCCTACACGACTTTTCGGGCGATCAAGACGGGACAGCTGACGCTGGAAAGCCCGGTCGTGATGACGAAGAACGCCGCATCCGAGCCGCCGAGCAAGATGTTCTACAAGCCCGGCCAGGCGATGACGCTCGACAGCGCGCTCAAAATGATGCTGGTGAAATCGGCAAATGATATCGCCGTTGCCATCGCGGAAACGGTCGGCGGGTCCGAGCCGGCGTTCATCGAGCGGATGAATGCCGAGGCACGCCGTATCGGGATGACCTCCTCGCATTTCATCAATGCCAATGGACTGCCCGGTGAGGGTCAGTACACAACGGCACGCGACCTTGCCGTACTCGCCATCACGCTGAAGCGCGAGTTCCCCGAATATGCCGCCTATTTCTCGCTGGAGGGCTTCACCACCGGCAAGAAGGACTATGCCAACTACAACATGCTGATCGGCCGCTTCGACGGCGCGGACGGCATGAAGACCGGCTTTATCTGTGCGTCCGGCTTCAACCAGGTCTCGTCGGCGACGCGCGGTGGCCGCAGCGTCGTTTCGGTCGTCCTTGGCGAAGACAGCCTCGGTGCCCGGGCCGACGAGTCCGCACGCCTGTTGCAGATGGCGCTGACGACCACCGACACAGGCAAGCAGGCCCTGACGCAGATCGCACCCTATGGAGAGGGCCGCGATTTGGTTGCGGATGTTAGCAAGGAGATCTGCTCCAAGGCCGCGGCGAAGGTGCGCAGCGAAGGCCGCGACGAGGCCGGTCGCCAGAAGCTGCTTTCTCCGTACATCCACGAAATCAACCGCCCGCTGAAGCTTGCTTTTGCCGGGCTTATTCCCGGTAGCGGCGACAAGGTCGCCAAGGCCGGCAGCGATGTCGCGGCGCAAGGTGATGTCGAGATCGCCAACGTGCCGATCCCGGTTCCTCGCCCGAGCTTCTAGAGCGCCGTGCGTTCAAATGAACGCACAAAGGACGCTGCAGCACTTTGAATTGCTGTATGTTTTGTCCGTAAGTCGGGTTCCGATTTAAGGAAACATGCAGTAGAGATGCGCGGCCTTCGGCCGCGTCCCGCGCCGCAAAGTTGATTTCGGGGCATTTCGACCCGAACTCAGCGTGATCTAAGACGGAGTCCGCCATGAACGGTCCATTGCCGGTGGTGCCGGTATCGATCCTCACCGGCTTTCTCGGTGCGGGCAAGACGACGCTTCTCAATCGCTTGCTCAAGGATCCCGACCTCGCCGACACCGCGGTCATCATCAACGAATTCGGCGATGTCTCGATCGACCACCTGCTGGTCGAGGCGTCGAGCGACGGTGTGATCGAGCTTTCCGACGGGTGCCTCTGCTGCACGGTGCGCGGCGAGCTGGTCGATACGCTCGCCGACCTCATGGACCGGATGCAGACCGGCCGCATCAAGCCGCTGAGACGCGTCGTCATCGAAACGACCGGGCTTGCCGATCCCGCGCCGGTTCTGCAATCCGTGCTCGGCAATCCGGTCATCGCGCAGAACTTCCGGCTCGACGGTGTCGTCACCGTCGTGGACGCGGTCAACGGGTTGCAGACGATCGCGAACCACGTGGAAGCCTTGAAGCAGGTCGCGGTCGCCGACCGGCTCGTTGTCAGCAAGACCAAGCTCGCCAATGGCGCGGGGCGCGATGCGCTCCTGCAGCGGCTCAGGGACCTTAATCCACGCGCGCCGGTGATCGACGGCGATACGGAAGAGGTTGGCCATGCGGAACTGTTCGCCTGCGGTCTCTATGACGCGTCGACCAAGGTCGCCGATGTCGGCCGCTGGCTTCAGGACGAGGCCCACGCTGACCATGACCACCACGACCATGACCACGATCACCATGGGCATGACCATCATCATGGGCATCACGATCACCATCACCACGATGTCACGCGCCACGGTTCGGACATCCGGTCGTTCAGCATCGTGCACGACCGTCCGATCGAGCCGATGGCGGTGGAAATGTTCATCGATCTTCTACGTTCGGCCCACGGCGAAAAGCTGCTGCGGATGAAGGCGGTCGTTTGCCTGGCGGACAATCCTGAACGGCCGGTCGTTCTGCACGGCGTGCAGACCGTTTTTCATCCGCCGGAGCGGCTGGCCGCCTGGCCGGATCCTGCCGACCGGCGGACGCGCATGGTGCTGATCACGAAGGGGCTCGAGGAAGTGTTCGTCCGCGACCTCTTCGATGCTTTCACCGGCAAGCCCCGGATCGACCGGCCGGACGCGCAAGCTCTCACGGACAATCCGCTCGCGGTCCCCGGCGTGAGATTCTAGATCTTTTCATTGCTTCATTGAAACAGTGAAAAGATCTAACTCTTTGAAACTACGCAATGCCGGACGGAAAGCCGTTACACACTTTTCCTGGAATTGCCCTAAATCAGCGCAGAAGCGCTCGATCAGGCTGCGGTTTGATCCTTCTCGGTGAGGAGGCGCGTATCCTCCGTTGGAAGCCGTCGTCTTTGCCCCCTACAGCCAACGACGGACGCGGCTTTTGTAGGCGCGATAGGCCTCGCCGAACTTGACTTCGAGATAGGCTTCCTCCCGGGCGACCACCAGGTAGCGGATCACGAAGTAAAACGGCACCAGCAGGATGAGCAGCCACAGGCTGTCAAAGGCGACAGCGAGGCCGATCAGGCCGAGAAACATGCCGATATAGATCGGGTTGCGGCTGAAGCGGTAAGGCCCCTCTTCGACAATCGTCGTCGTCGGCTGGGTGGTGGGGATGTTCGTTCCCGCCCGGCGGAAGGTCGTCGCCGCCCAGATCAACAGTGCCAGGCCGGCGAGGAACACGATGGCGCCCAACCAACCGGCCGGCACTGCCGCCGGCAGGAATGGAAGCGGGTAGAGCGCGTCGATCACGCGCCCCGCCACCACCGCCAGTGCCCAGACGATCGGCGGCCGCACCGCCGCGCCGGAACTGTCGCGGAAATTGTCGCTCGCATCGTTCATTGTACAGCCCCATCGTATTTCGCCGATCATAGCAAGAATTCCGGCCGCCTTGGAGCCCACGGTGTGGGACGCCGACAGGGCTAAGATCTGGGACGTCCGAGGTCGCCGCTTGTCCCTTCGCCCCGTTTGTGGGGAGAAGGTCGCGGCAGCGGGATGAGGGGACTGCGATTGAATCCTGCACGCTTTCTTGGACGCGTCAGGCTTTCTTGCGGATGAGGAATCGATGGCCGCCCTCGGTCGGCGCGGCGTCCTCGAGCCGGTGTCCGTCCTCGTTGCAGAAATGCGGAATGTCGATCACCGCGAGCGGATCCGTTGTCTCGATTTCGAGCAGGGTGCCCGGAGCGAGCGTCTGCATGCGCTTGCGCGTCTTCAAAACGGGAAGGGGGCATTTCAGCCCCCTCAGATCACAGACGGTCCTGGGTTCGTCCGGCATCAATTGCCCCAGATCTTCCAGAACGGGCGCTTCTTCGGCTGCTCGGCGGCGGGTTGTTCGGCTGGCACCTGCGGGTTTTCCGCCGGAGCCGCGGCCACTTGTGCATTGCTTCCGGCCGGCGTTGGTGCCTGCTTCTGGTCGGCGGCCGTCGGCTGCTGGTTTGTCGCGGGCTGCGGTGCGCCTGGCTGAACGGCGGCCGGCTGCTCGGGTGCCTGAACCGTCGTGGGGGCCGGGGCGTCCTGCTCGCTTGCCGAGAACAGGTTCCAGAAGGATTTCCTTGCGGGCGCCGGTTGGACGGCGGCCTGCAGAACGGGGCGCTCGACCGGGCTTGCCTGCGGTACCGGAACACTTGTCCCGCCGCGGGTCGCCTTCTCGAACGCCTCCCTCTGGACCAGCGCCGCCTGCTTGGCTTCCTCGGCCGCCTTCTCGTCGGCAAGCTTCTTTTCGAGGTCGCTCACCTTCATCATCTTGCCGGCGTCGAGCGAGGTGCCCGTGGGAGCATAGGCGAGTTCGCGGCCCTTGCGCTGGTCGGCGACGATCGCCTTGCGCTCCGCTTCGGTCGGCTCGTACCAGACCATGCCGTCGTACTTCTTCAGCGCCTTGTCGTAATCGCGCTGATAGTCCTTTTCGAAGCTTGCCATCGCCACCTGCAGTGCCGGCGGCGTCGACATGGCGGGGCATTGGCCCATCGGATTGAACGCGCCGTCGCTCTGCTGGTTGAAGACGTACTTCCTCTCGCAGACGTTCACTTCCGGCGGGCGCTTCGTCACCTCGAACTGATCGTAGCCAGTCTTCAGCATCTTCCAGAACTCGATGTTCGGATTGTCGCGATGGCGGGCCATGTTCTCCGCCGTCATGCGGAAGGGGAAGGCCTGGAGCTGCACGCTTTGCTGCCCACCCTTGAAGGCGTCACGCGCAAGCGCGAAGATCTCGATGATCTGCTCGTCGGTCATCGAGTAACAGCCCGATGAAGAGCAGGCGCCATGGATCATCAGATGCGTGCCGGAATGGCCGTTCGCCTTGTCGTAGGTATTGGGAAACCCGGTGTTGATCGCGAGATAATAGTTGGAATTGGGATTCATCTGGTGCGGGAAGAGCGGATAGAACCCTTCCGGGGCCTGCCGGTCGCCTTCCTTCACCTTGGGACCGAGCTTTCCGGACCACGCGCAGATCTTGTAGCTCTTCAGGAGCTGAAAGCGGTTGGCGGCGTTCGCCTTCCAGACTTCGAGCGTGCCTTCCTCCTTGAAGATCCTGAGCGCGATCGGAGACGTCTTCTGCATCCCCAGTTCGCGCATCTTGGCGGTCATCTTGCTGGAGACCTGATAGTTGGTCTTGCTCTTGACCGAGGAGAGATTGACCGAATCCAGCGTCTCGTTGGTGCAGCCGGCAAGCGCGGCTGCAATAGCGGCGGTGGCGACAAGGTTCCTGATACGCATCGGCAGAGGCCCGTTAAAAAACACAATCCGTCATTGAGCGCCGTCCCGTCGAGGGGCGCCCTCAACGAATCAGTAAGCGATTATTCTTCACGAAATCTTAACCCTGCAGGATCCCCCTGCGCATGCCATCTTTCATGACCGCACGAATATGGCCAAGATTTGGCCACAGTTTGATTTCCGGTTGCCGTTGCCGGCGTTTTTAATCGCAATGGTTCAGAGATTTCGGCCGATGTTGAGGTATTTCTGCCGGCGGTCGGTCCGCAATTCGTCACCGTTGCGGCCGGAAAGCTCCTTGAGCGCGTCCGCGATAACGGTCCCGGTGCGGCTGATCACCGACGCCGGGTCGCGATGCGCACCGCCGACCGGTTCGGGAATGATACCGTCGATGACGCCGAGCGATTTCAGGTCCTCGGCGGTGATCTTCATGCTGCTAGCGGCCTCCTTGGCGCGCGTCGAATCGCGCCACAGGATCGAAGCCGCGCCCTCCGGCGAGATGACGCTGTAGATTGCGTGTTCCAGCATAAAGACGCGGTTGCCTGTTGCGATCGCGATCGCGCCGCCTGAGCCGCCTTCACCGATGACCACGGTCACGATCGGCACCTTGACGTTGAGGCACATTTCGGTCGAGCGGGCGATCGCCTCGGCCTGGCCGCGCTCCTCGGCGCCGACGCCAGGATAAGCGCCTGCCGTGTCGACCAGCGTGATCAGCGGCAGGCTGAAGCGGTCGGCCATTTCCATGACGCGGATCGCCTTGCGATAGCCTTCCGGGCGGGGGCTGCCGAAATTGTGCTTGATGCGCGACTTGGTGTCGTTGCCTTTTTCCTGGCCGAGGACGGCTACAGGCGTGCCGCGAAAGCGGGCGAGCCCAGCCTGGATCGCATCGTCATTGCCGAAGTTGCGGTCGCCGGCGAGCGGCGTGAATTCGGTGAAGAGTTCGGCGGAATAGTCGAGGAAATGCGGGCGTGACGGGTGGCGGGCGACCTGCGTCTTCTGCCACGGCGACAGCTTGGAATAGATCTCGACCATCGCGTCGCGTACACGCACCTCAAGCCGCGCGATCTCGTCGGATGTGTTCACACTCTCATCTTCGCTGGCGAGCTTCTTCAGTTCGAGAATCTTGCCTTCGAGATCAGAGATGGGTTTTTCGAAGTCGAGATAGTTGTGCATGAGATGCGTTTCCGATCAATTTGCGACAGGGCTGTCCGGTCGAAGCCAGCCTGCCCGGCGGTCCTAATCCTGTTTTTTCGCCTGTTTGGCAAGGGGGTGATGGTTTTGCACGAGGTCATGCAGCCGTTCTTCAAGCACATGCGTATAGATTTGTGTCGTTGAAATGTCCGAATGGCCGAGCAGTTCCTGCACGGCGCGCAGGTCGGCGCCGTTGGCGAGCAGGTGGCTGGCGAAGGCATGACGCAGCACGTGCGGCGAGATCGTCGCGACCCTTATGCCGGCGCGCGCCGCGAGGCCCTTGAGGTCGCGTGCGAAAACCTGGCGCGGCAGATAGCCGGTCTTCCCATAGGAAGGAAAGAGCCATGGGCTCTCCTCGGGCCGGTCGGCCTCCGCATTCTTCGATCTGAGCGCATCGCCATAGGCGCGCATGGCGCGCATGGCGGCCTGCGACAACGGTACCAGCCTTTCCTTGTTGCCCTTGCCGCGAATGACGAGGAAGCGGCCGTTCTGTGAAAGCACGCTTGCCGGCAGCGAGACGAGTTCGCTGACACGCATCCCCGTTGCATAGAGAAGCTCGATCAACGCGTGCATGCGCAGTTTCGTCAATGCGTCTTCACCGCCGGTGGCCGCTTCGGTTTCCGCCTGGCCGATGAGCCTGGTCACGTCATCGATGCTGAGCGTCTTCGGCAGCGCACGTGCCTTCTTCGGCGCGTCGAGGATACCGGTCGGATCGTCGCCCCTAAGCCCTTCGGCGTAAAGAAACTTGTAGAATTGCCGCAACGCGGACAGGCGGCGCGCCTGTGAAGAGGATTTGAAGCCCTCGCCGGCGAGATGGGAAAGGTAACTTCTCAGGTCGTCGGCCGAGGCATCGGCGAGCCGTGTGCCACGGGTCCGCAGGAAGGAGAGCGCGTCTTCCAGATCGTGTTCATAGGATTGCAGCGTATTGGTCGCCGCGCCGCGCTCGGCGCTCATCATTTCCAGAAAGGACTCGACATAGGCGGCTGATCGGTCGTTCATTGCGGCTTGTTGACCCGTTCCGATGGAATGCGCACCGTGACATCCCGTTCGACCGGCTCGACGAAAGTCACGAGCGCGACCATCGTGCCATAGACGATGGCGGCGAAGACGGCCAAGAAGAACAGGAAGCGGAAAAGGGTCGGCATTTCGGTCTCCTCTGCATGATTCCTACTCGAAGTCGGTTAAGATCATGCAGTCGTTCTTCAAAGTCCTGCAGCGGCCTTCCATGCGTCTGCAGCGGATGCGTGAACTATATGAACGGCCCTGCTGTCGAGTTCAAGAAGCGTCGCGCGTCACGCGCGACGACTTGACGCTCCCCGTCGATTTGTCGATATCGGAGGGGAATGGGGAAAATGAAGCGCAATGAACGACGTGACCGAAACGGTTTCCGCGACGCTTGCCGAACGGGCGAAGCTCGCCCTCGGTAAGCGCAACCTCGTTTTCATCGGCTTGATGGGAGCGGGAAAATCGGCAATCGGTCGGCTGACCGCGCAGGCGCTCGGCATTCCCTTCATCGATTCCGATCATGAGATCGAGCGTGTTTCCCGCATGACGATCAGCGAGCTTTTCGCGGCCTATGGCGAGGAAGAATTTCGTGCGCTCGAGGCCCGCGTGCTGAAACGTCTGCTGAGATCCGGCCCCAGGGTGGTCTCGACCGGTGGCGGCGCTTACATCAACGAACGCTCGCGTCGACAGATCAAGAAGGGCGGCGTGACGATCTGGCTCAATGCGGATCTCGATGTGCTGTGGGAGCGGGTGAACAAGCGCGATACCCGGCCGCTTCTGAAAACCGAGAACCCGAAGCAGACGCTCGAAAACCTGATGCGTGCGCGTTACCCGATCTATGCGGAGGCGGATCTGACGGTCCTTTCGCGCGATGTGAAAAAGGAGATGATCGTAGAGGAGGTTCTCGCCGCCATCGCCGATCGCCAGAAAGCTCAAAGCCATGAATAGCCATGTGACACCCGCCGCCGAACGCAAGGTCCGCGTGGACCTCGGAGATCGCTCCTACGACATTCTCATAGGCCCCGGCCTCATCGCCGCGGCGGGCAAGGAAATCGCCTCGCGCCTCAAGGGCCGGAAGATGGCGGTCATCACCGACGAGAACGTTGCGCCCCGCTATCTTCCGCCGCTCATGGCAAGCCTCAATGAAAGCGGCATCGAGGCCGTCTCGCTCGCGCTGCCCGCCGGCGAAAAGACGAAGAGCTTCGACCATCTCATCCCAGTCTGCGAGACCGTGCTCGGCGCCAGGATCGAGCGGAACGACGCGGTGATCGCGCTTGGCGGTGGTGTCATCGGCGATCTCACCGGCTTTGCCGCTGGTATTGTCCGCCGCGGTTCGCGCTTCATCCAGATTCCAACGTCGCTGCTGGCACAGGTCGATTCATCCGTCGGCGGCAAGACCGGGATCAATTCGCCGCATGGCAAGAACCTGATCGGTGTTTTTCACCAGCCGGATCTGGTGCTTGCCGACACCGACGTGCTCGATACCTTAAGCCCGCGCGAATTCCGGGCGGGTTATGCCGAAGTCGCCAAATATGGCCTGATCGACAAGCCGGATTTTTTCGATTGGCTCGAACGGAACTGGCAGGCCGTCTTTGCGGGGGGGGCGGCGCGGATCGAGGCCATTGCCGTCAGTTGCCAGGCGAAGGCCGACGTCGTGGCTGCGGACGAACGCGAGAACGGCTTGCGCGCGCTTCTCAACCTCGGACACACCTTCGGCCACGCTCTGGAGGCGGCGACGGAATATGACAGCGCCCGCCTGGTGCACGGCGAGGGCGTCGCGATCGGCATGGTGCTGGCACACGAGTTCTCGGCCCGCATGAACCTCGCGAGCCCCGACGACGCGCGCCGCGTGGAAACTCATCTCAAAGCCGTCGGCCTGCCGACGCGGATGGCCGACATACCCGGCAGCCTGCCGCCGGCCGAGCGATTGATGGACGCGATCGCCCAGGACAAGAAGGTGAAGGGCGGCAAACTTACCTTCATCCTCACCAGAGGTATCGGTCAGTCCTTCGTTGCCGACGATGTTCCGTTCTCGGAAGTGCTGAGCTTCCTCAAGGAGAAGCACCCCCAATGACCGGTGACGCGTTTCTGGCCTTTCTGGCGGAACACTGGCTGTCTCTCGTTTCGGTTATTTGCCTCTTGTTGCTTTCGGCCTTCTTCTCCGGATCGGAGGCCGCCTTGACCGCGGCCTCCCGGGCGCGCATGCACACGCTCGAGAGCAACGGCGATCGCCGGGCGGGCGTCGTCAGCCGGCTGATCGAGCGGCGTGACCGCCTCGTTGGAACGCTGCTTCTCGGCAACAACCTCGTCACCATTCTCGCCACATCCCTGGCCACGAGCCTCCTGATCGGCCTCGTCGGCGATTTCGCCGTAGCAATCGCCACGCTCGGCATGACCGTGCTGCTCGTCGTCTTTGCCGAAGTGCTGCCGAAGAGTTGGGCGATTGCCTTCCCGGACCGGTTCGCGCTCGCCGTGGCACCCCTGGTAAGGCCCTTCATGGCGGTCGCCGGTCCGGTGTCGGCACTCATCAATGCCTTCGTCCGGCGCCTTTTGACCCTCTTCGGCGTCAACCTTTCGTCCGACAAGCCGATGCTGTCGGCACAGGAAGAGCTGCGCGGTGCCGTCGACCTGCTCCACCGGGAGGGATCCGTGATCAAGGCGGACCTCGACCGGCTCGGCGGCGTGCTCGACCTCGGCGAACTCGAGGTCTCCGATATCATGATCCACCGCACCGCCATGCGCGCGATCAATGCGGATGAGCCGCCGGAGCTCTGCGTTCGGGAGATCCTCGAAGCTCCGTTCACGCGCCTGCCGCTCTGGCGCGGATCGACCGACAATATCATCGGGGTCATCCATTCCAAGGATCTCCTGCGCGCGCTTGCGGAACCCGATGTCGAGCCCGCGAGCCTCGACGTCGTCAAGATCGCGCAGAAGCCATGGTTCGTCCCGGATACGACCAACCTCGGGGACCAGCTCAATGCGTTTCTGCGGCGCAAGCTGCACCTCGCGATCGTCGTCGACGAATACGGCCAGGTCCAGGGTCTCGTGACGCTCGAGGATATCCTTGAGGAGATCGTCGGCGATATCGCCGACGAGCACGATATCGACATCCAGGGCGTGCGGCAGGAGGCCGACGGGTCGATCGTCGTCGACGGCTCGGTGCCGATCCGCGACCTCAACCGGGCGCTGGACTGGTCGCTGCCGGACGAGGAGGCAACCACCGTCGCCGGCCTCGTCATCCATGAATCGAAGAGTATCCCGGAAGAGCGGCAGGCTTTCACCTTCTACGGCAAGCGCTTCATCGTCATGAAGCGGGTCAGGAACCGGATCACCAAGCTGCGCATCCGCCCGGCCGAGGATGGGACGTCGATCGCCTAGTTCAAAGGGTCAAGGGAGCAGAAAGCGTGACGCGGCTCACCAGCTCGTCGGCTCTCCCGGTGCGGCCGGTTCGACGGCGAGCGCATGCAGACCTTGATCGAGTTCCGGCTTCAGGAGGTCGTTGATCGCGCGGTGGCGCGCCACTCGACTCATGCCTGAAAATGCGCTGGAAACAATCCTGATTCTGAAATGCGTCTCGCCTTCGCCGTCGAAACCCGGCTGGTGACCGGCATGCAGATGGCTTTCGTTGATCACCGCAAGGCGCTCCGGTTGGAAAGCTTCGAGGAGTTTCTGTTCGATCCGGCTTTGCAGCGACATTCTTCCGTCCTATTTCCCTGCTTGCTGCTTCCCTGCTTGCTGCGAGGCGCAGTGCCATCCGCATGAGCCCTAGGCCGTCCGCATGAGCCTTGGCGGCGCAAAATGCTCGCACAAAGCCAGCAACATTCGTCTTTGTCAATTCTTGTTGTGGGGCCCTTCAAACCCCATAATGTCGGCTATGAAACTCGATTCAAAATACTTCGATCGCATCCGTACGCGCCGCAAGGTCGAGCCGCGCGCAGAGCCGTCTGCGCCCATGTGCCAGTGGGACGGTTGCGACAAGAAGGCGATGCATCGGGCCCCGGTCGGCCGCAATGCCGAGGGCGAATATTTCATGTTCTGCTTCGAACATGTGAAGGAATACAACAAGGGCTATAATTACTTCTCCGGCCTCTCCGATACCGAGATCGCGCGCTACCAGAAGGAAGCGGTGACCGGTCACCGCCCGACCTGGACCGTCGGCGTCAACAAGAACGCCCGCAACGGGCCGAGCCAGTCGCAGATGCGTTCCGGCACGGCCGGGGCACAGGCCCGCATGCGCGATCCGTTCGGCTTCTTCAACGAGGCGCGCGCCCGGTCGGCTCGGCATGAGCCGCGCCTGCGCAAGCTGAAAACACTCGAAGCCAAGGCCTTCGAAACGCTTGGTCTTGCGGCCTCGGCAACGGCTGCCGATATCAAGGCCGCCTACAAGGAGCTCGTCAAGAAGCATCACCCTGATGCAAATGGCGGAGACAGGGGATCTGAAGACCGTTTTCGCGCGGTTATTCAAGCCTATCAATTGTTAAAACAGGCTGGTTTCTGCTAACAACGCGGATTATGACAGAAAGCACTTTTCGCAGGCGAATGCGCGGGTGCCGACCGGCGGCCGCTCTGGAGACATGATGAGCAAGATTGACCTCGACATTTCCAACCTCCCCGACACGACGATCTCGGTCCGGGAGGTTTTCGGTATTGATACGGATTTGCGCGTTCCTGCCTATTCGAAGGGCGACGCCTATGTGCCCGATCTCGATCCCGACTATCTTTTCGATCGCGAAACAACTCTCGCCATTCTCGCAGGATTCGCCCACAACCGCCGCGTCATGGTTTCCGGGTATCACGGGACCGGAAAGTCCACCCATATCGAGCAGGTTGCCGCAAGGCTCAACTGGCCCTGCGTGCGCGTCAACCTCGACAGCCATGTCAGCCGTATCGACCTCGTCGGCAAGGATGCGATCGTCGTCAAGGACGGGCTGCAGGTCACTGAGTTCAAGGACGGCATTCTGCCCTGGGCCTACCAGCACAATGTCGCGCTCGTCTTCGACGAATACGACGCCGGCCGCCCCGACGTCATGTTCGTCATCCAGCGCGTGCTTGAATCCTCCGGTCGCCTGACCCTGCTCGACCAGAGCCGCGTCATTCGCCCGCACCCGGCCTTCCGCCTGTTTGCAACCGCGAATACGGTCGGCCTCGGCGACACGACCGGCCTCTATCACGGCACGCAGCAGATCAATCAGGCACAGATGGACCGCTGGTCGATCGTCACCACGCTCAACTACCTGCCGCACGACAAGGAAGTCGATATCGTCGCCGCCAAGGTCAAGGGCTTTACCGCCGACAAGGGCCGCGAGACGGTGTCGAAGATGGTTCGCGTCGCGGACCTGACGCGTGCGGCGTTCATCAATGGCGACCTTTCGACGGTCATGAGCCCGCGTACGGTCATCACCTGGGCGGAGAATGCTTATATCTTCGGCGATATCGCCTTCGCGTTCCGCGTGACGTTCCTCAACAAGTGCGACGAACTGGAGCGGGCGCTGGTCGCCGAGCACTACCAGCGGGCCTTCGGCGTCGAGCTCAAGGAAAGCGCCGCCAACATCGTGCTGGAAGCCACCGCCTAAGGCTTTCTGCCGCCGGCTTCACAGTCAAGCGGACCACTGCATGTCTCCTCAAATCGACATCGATTTAAGGACAAAGACATGCAGCAATTTAAAGTGCTACAGCGTCCGTTGCGCGTCTGGCAAGACACGCGGCGCTGTAGGGGCCCGGATGTCACCGTATCTGGCTGAAAAGGATTTGTCGTGAGCTCGAACTCCAAGGCGAAACCGAACACGAGGGAAAACGCCGCTGAACCGTTCAAGCGGGCGCTCTCCGGCTGTATCCGGTCGATTGCCGGCGATGCCGAGATCGAGGTCACCTTCGCAAACGAGCGCCCCGGGATGGCCGGTGAGCGCATCCGGCTGCCGGAACTCTCCAAGCGCCCGAGTCAGCAGGAGCTTGCCGTGGCGCGAGGTCTGGGCGACTCCATGGCGCTGCGCAAGGCGTGCCATGACGCCCGCATTCACGCGACGATGTCGCCGCAGGGAGCGGATGCGCGGGCGATCTTCGATGCCGTCGAGCAGGCGCGCGTCGAGGCGATCGGTGCGCTCCGGATGGCGGGTGTGGCAGACAACCTCTCCTCGATGCTCGACGAGAAATATGCCAAGGCCAATTTTGCGGCGATCGAAAACCAGTCGGATGCACCGCTCGAAGAGGCTGTAGCGCTTCTCGTGCGCGAGAAGCTGACCGGCGAGAAGCCACCGGCGTCGGCCGGCAAGGTGCTCGACCTCTGGCGCGATTTTATCGAGAGCAAGGCTGCCGCGGATATGCGCAACCTGTCGGCCACGATCAACGACCAACAGGCCTTCGCCCGCGTCGTGCGCGACATGCTATCGTCAATGGATGTCGCCGAGAAATACGGCGAGGACGATATCGAACCGGACGAGCAGGAAAGCGAGACCGACGAGGACCAACCGCGCAGCCAGGAGCAGGACGAGAACGCCAGCGACGAGGAAGAAGGCTCCGACGCAGCGCCCGCCGATGAGAACCAGTCTGCCGAGGAGCAGATGGAAGAAGGCGAGATGGACGGCGCCGAGATTTCCGACGACGACCTTCAGGACGAGGGCGAAGAGGAGAGCGAGACGCCCGGCGAGGTCAAGCGACCGAACCATCCCTTCGCGGACTTCAACGAGAAGGTCGACTACACCGTCTACACGCGGGAGTTCGACGAGACGATTACCGCCGAGGAGCTTTGCGACGAGGCGGAGCTCGATCGCCTCCGTGCGTTCCTCGACAAGCAGCTCGCCCACCTGCAGGGAGCGGTCGGCCGCCTCGCCAACCGGCTGCAGCGTCGGCTGATGGCGCAGCAGAACCGCTCCTGGGAGTTCGACCTCGAGGAAGGCTATCTCGACACGGCCCGACTGCAACGCATCATCATCGACCCGATGCAGCCGCTTTCCTTCAAGCGCGAGAAGGACACCAACTTCCGTGATACCGTGGTGACGCTGCTGATCGACAATTCCGGCTCGATGCGCGGCCGGCCGATCACGGTCGCGGCGACCTGCGCCGACATTCTCGCCCGCACGCTGGAACGTTGCGGCGTCAAGGTGGAGATCCTCGGCTTTACCACAAAGGCGTGGAAGGGTGGGCAGTCACGCGAGAAGTGGTTGGCAGGTGGCAAGCCACAGGCGCCGGGGCGTCTCAATGATCTGAGGCACATCGTCTATAAATCCGCCGATGCGCCCTGGCGTCGGGCGCGCCGCAATCTCGGGCTGATGATGCGCGAAGGCCTGCTGAAAGAGAACATCGACGGTGAGGCGCTGATGTGGGCGCACGACCGGCTGCTGGCGCGGCAGGAGCAACGGCGCATCCTGATGATGATTTCGGATGGCGCGCCGGTCGACGATTCCACCTTGTCGGTGAACCCCGGAAACTATCTCGAACGCCACCTGCGTGCCGTCATCGAGCAGATCGAAACCCGTTCGCCGGTCGAGCTTCTGGCGATCGGCATCGGCCATGACGTGACGCGCTATTATCGTCGTGCGGTGACGATCGTCGACGCGGACGAACTGGCGGGTGCGATGACGGAGCAGCTCGCAGCGCTCTTCGAGGACGAAAGCCTGCATCGCCGCCCGGCGCGGATGCGCCGCGCGGGCTAAGGCGGTCGCCGGTCCATATGACCGGAACTGCAGGCGTCGATGATTTTTGCGTTGATCTGGTCCGATTCAACGGGCTTCTGTTCGGATTTGCGCAAATTCAAAGTGGTTTCTGCCTGCGAAGGTTTCAAAGCGCAGTTTGATGGTTGCAGTGCCGTCTTGACTTGTCGCCCTCGCATTGCCCTCCGAAGGTACCTCTTAGATGCTCCGCCAAATTCTTGTCCTCCTCTCCCTTCTGGCATCGCCGGCTATCGCGCAGCCGGAGCCGACGACTGAGATCGTGCCGGTTCAGGCCCGGCAGATAAGGCAATTCAAAGCCGGTTCGAACGAGAGGGTGTTCGGCGGGCTTGAATTCATCGGTGGCATCGAAATTACGTCGCGCAACCCGCTGCTCGGCGCGATTTCGGCGATCCGATTCCGGCCAGGCAGCGATTCCTTCGTCGCTGTGATGGACACCGGCCATTGGGTCGAGGGAGCCGTCCTGCGCGACGATAGAGGCAGGCTTCAGGGGTTGAGCGACCTGACCGTGACATCGATGATCGATGGGGACGGAGGTGTCGAGCTTGAAAAATGGAGGGTGGACTCGGAAGGGTTGGCGCTGCGCGAAGGAGAGGCGATCGTCAGTTTCGAGCAACTGGCCCGTATCGAGGTCTATCCCGATCCAGGTTTCGGGCGATCAAGACCCGTCGGACATATGGCCCTGCCGTTTCCCATCGGAGAATTGCGCATCAACGGCGGCCTTGAAACGATCGCGATCGCGCCGAAGAACGGTCCACTGCACGGTGCCGCCGTCGTCGTGGCGGAACGCAGCGTCGACAAGGCGGACAACCTTCTGGCGGGCATTCTCGAGGGGCCGATGAAGGGTGCCTTCTCGGTCGTTCGCGAAGATCCTTATGCGGTTACCGACGGTGCCTTCCTGCCGAACGGCGACCTGCTTCTCCTGGAGCGCCGGTTCAATCTCGCCTCCGGCCTCGGCATGCGCATTCGCAGGATCGCCGGTGGCGACATCCGTCCGGGCGCCGTCGTCGACGGCGAGGTGTTGCTTAAGGCCGACATGAGCTATCAGATCGACAATATGGAGGGGCTGGATGTTGTCGTTCGGCCCGACGGCGAGATTCGCGTGATCGTCGTTTCTGATGACAATCATTCGATTCTCGAACGCAATCTGATGCTCGAATTCCGGCTGGTTCTAGATTGAGTAAACTCAGCTCTCCGTTGCAACGCGGGACGTCGCAAGCGAAACGGGGCCGCATCGCGACCCCGTCAACGTCGTTTCCGTTTCTTGCTTGCCTTATGCGGTGGTGGCGTTGGCCGCCGGCATTGGCTTGATGACGCTCATCAGCGCTCCATAAGGCAAGAGCAGCACGATGCCGCAGAGGATCTTCACCAGAAGATCGCCGAGCCCCCAGGAAATCCAGCGCGGCGCGCCTGCGGCAAGCACCCCGAGCAGGGGAGCGGTCTCCAGCGCAAAGCTGTCGTTCGGTCCGAAGAACGCAAAGAACGGGGCGAAGGCGAAGGAGAAGAACATCGCGGTGTCCAGCGCCGAGCCGATGAGCGAGCCGGCGAGCGGTGCACGCCACCAAGTCTGCCTGCGTAGCCGGTTGAACACGGAAATGTCGAGGAGCTGGCCGAAGAGGAATGCCGAGCCGGAGGCGATCGCGATGCGCGGTGTCGCGAAGTAGATCGAGAAAGTGACGCCGACGACAAAACCGGCGACCACCACGCGCCGCGCGATCCGCGGGCCAAAATGGCGGTTGGTAAGGTCGGTGACCAGGAAGGCGAAGGGATAGCTGAAGGCGCCCCAGGTCCACAGGTCGCCGAGGTTCATGCCGGCAATGGAGCCCGGAAGCGGGTATTGGACGAGGAAATTCGACGCCACGACCACGAGGGTCATGAGTGCGACATAGATAGGGAACGTGCGGTTGATCAGCATTTTTTTATCCTGGGTGATGCCACCAGTTGGAGAAGATGACCGGTGCTTGCCCGGCGGATGAGTAGGGTACGACACGAGAAAAAGGCTTGCCGGACGAAGCCCGCAAGCCTTGAAGTCTTGTCGGAAGAGCTGGCGCCGATCAGGCTGCTTCAGCGGTCTTCTTAACGATCTGGCGGCGCAGCAGGCGAGCGCGCATGCTCAGCTCGTTCTCGTCAGCCTTCAGCAGGAAAGCATCGAGCCCGCCGCGGTGTTCGACCGAACGGAGAGCGGCTGCGGAAACGCGCAGGCGGAAGCGCTGGCCGAGAGCATCGGAAATCAGCGTGACGTTGCACAGGTTCGGGAGGAACTTGCGCTTGGTCTTGTTGTTGGCGTGGCTGACATTGTGGCCCGACTGGACGCCCTTGCCGGTCAATTCGCAACTACGGGACATGGTACACCTATTCTCTTTATCGCCGCCGGACAATGCGGTAGCGGGCCCAGAGCCCAGGCCGCGTTCCTGTTGGCCATTATTGGAAAGTCGCGGTTCTATAGTCACAGAAGCCCTGCCAGTCAAGCCAAACCCTGCGCATTCTCGAAAAACCGCAACGTGATCGCTGCCGCCGCTACAATAATCTCCGCCGATACCCATTCCAAGCCGATATTCACTGCGCTATTTCTCTTGAAACGCCATGCAACGAAAAGGTGCCGCTCGTTCTTCATTGCGGCGGCCGGATTTTGAGCAATTGGCGCAAAAAAAGCCGCAAACCGCTTGCATCCCAGAGGATTGCAACGGCTAGGAACGACAGGGCTCTCGGGCATGAAAAGGCGCAATGGCTTCCGGGCAACAGCATTGCTGGCTGCCATGACGTTTTCCACAGCATGCTTGGCTGCGGATATTGAGCATCAGACGGATTACAGTATTGCGCTTGCCGGCCTGCCGTTGGCACGCGCCACTTTCCACACCGAACTTGTAAAGAATCGCTACACGATTTCCGGCACGCTGAACTCCGCGGGACTCATCGACATCATCAGCCGCACGTCCGGCCAGACGCGCGTTTCCGGGGTGATCGCGAACGATCATCTGCGCGCCTCGCAATATTCGATGTCCTATCGCAGTGGCAGAAAGTCGCGCGCAATCAGCGTGACCTTCCGCAATGGCAATGTCGTGCGTGCGAGCATGACCCCGAAACGCACCCCGCTTCCTAAGAACTGGGTGCCAGTGACGAGCCGCGACATGCGCAACGTGCTGGACCCGCTCTCGGGGCTGATCATTCCGGGCAAGAGCAGGGTTTGCCCCAACACACTGCCGATCTTCGATGGCGAATCGCGGCTCGACATCAGGCTCTCACCGAAGGGAACGCGAAGCTTCAAGACCAGAGGATTCAACGGCGAAGTCATTGTCTGCGGTGTCCGGTTCGTGCCGAAGGCAGGATACAGGAAGGGCCGCGAGGACGTCGAATATCTGCGCCGGCTGGAGACGATGGAGATCTGGTTTGCAAGAGCCGAGGCCGTCGACGTCTATGCCCCGGTCTATGTTCGCATTCCGACCAAGCTCGGTCCCGTGACCGTTTCCGCGACGCGATTCGGCGGGTAATCCATCCCGATCTTCTCTTTCGTCCGTTGCGAACGGACGCTAACTACAGCGCCGCGCGTCTAATCAGACGCGCAAAGGACGCTGTAGCACTTTGAATTGCTGCATGTCTTTATCCTTAAATCGGTTACGATTTAAGGAAACATGCTAGTAGCAAGGCATGATTGATTTGACGCGGCTTTCACGAGGGTGAGCCGGGCGTGGGGGCAGGAATGAAGTTCAAGGCAACGCTGATCGGTTTTTCCGCGATCCTGATGTGGTCGCTGCTGGCGCTCTTTACCGCGGCGTCGGGTAAAATGCCGCCGTTCCAGCTGTCGGCGATCTGCTTCCTCATCGGTAGCCTGCCGGGCATCGTCGTGCTTGCCCTGAAGCCAGAGCGATTCAAGCTCATGAAGCAGCCGGCCAAGGTCTGGATCACCGGCATTGCCGGGCTTTTCGGCTACCACTTTCTCTATTTCACCGCGCTTCGCAACGCCCCGGCGGTCGAGGCAGGCCTGATCGCCTATCTCTGGCCGCTGCTGATCGTGGTTGGCTCGGCGCTGCTGCCAGGAGAAAGGCTTCGCTGGTATCACATCGCCGGCGCGCTCGCGGGACTTGGCGGCACGATCCTGATCGTCGCCCGCAACGGCATCGCCTTCGAAGAGGCCTATCTGCTCGGTTACGGCGCGGCATTCCTCTGTGCCTTCACCTGGTCGGGCTATTCGCTGCTGACGCGCCGCTTCGACGCGGTTTCGACCGATGTCGTCACGGGTTTCTGTCTGGCGACGTCCATCCTCTCCTTCCTCTGCCACCTCGGCCTCGAGACGACGATCTGGCCGCAAACCGCTTTCGAGTGGCTCGCGGTCGCCGGACTCGGCCTCCTCCCTGTCGGCGCGGCTTTCTATGCCTGGGACTTCGGTGTGAAGAACGGAGACATTCAGCTTCTCGGCGTGAAAAGCTATGCCGCACCGGTATTCTCGACGCTGATCCTCGTCCTGTTCGGTTTTGCGGAGCCCTCCTGGCGTATTGCCGCGGCCTGCCTGCTCGTCACCGGCGGTGCCGTGCTGGCGGCAAAGGACATGATTGTTCGCAAGAGGGCCGCTGCCCCGCAGCCAGCGGAGTAGACGTCATTTCTCCGGCGGTCGCCAGTCGGGCGCCGCCATCTCGAATGCGGAGAAATCGAAACCCGGCGCCACGGTGCAGCCGGCGAGCGTCCAGTCTCCAAGCGGGGCGGCCGATTGCCACCAGTTGGCAGGAACGACGTACTGCGGCCTTTCGCCCTTAAGCAGGTCCGGACCAAGGCGAAGGCGTGAGGCCGGCTTGCCCGGCGCGGCGATGCTGAGCTCGAGCGGGGCGCCCGCATAGTAGTGCCAGATTTCGGCGGCGTCGCGGACGCGGTGCCAGTGTGAGCGCTCGCCCTTTTCCAGCAGATAGTAGATCGCCGTCGAATGGCTGCGTGGCGCGCCACCGACGTCGCGGAAGGTCTCGACATACCAGCCGCCCTCCGGATGCCTCGCCAATCCCAGCGCGTCGACAATTGCGGCCGGCGTGAGATGCCGTGAGACATCCATCAGAAATTATCCTTGCGCTTGCGGATCTCTGCGAACACCTCCGCGTCGCTCGCTCTCTCCATGCCGAGATGCTTGCGGATCTTCTGGTCGCCAGCGCGAAGGAATGGGTTGGTCCGCTTTTCAAGGCCGATCGTCGTCGGCGCGGTGAACCCGCCGTCCGAGCGCGTCTCTTCGATTTCGGCAGCACGCGCCTTGAGTGCTGCGTTTTCGGGATCGATCGTCACGGCGAAATGCGCATTGGCGAGCGTGTACTCGTGGCCGAAATAGACGGCGGTATCGTCCGGGAGCGCCATCAGCCGGTTCAGCGACTGCCACATCGTCTCGGCGGTTCCCTCGAACAGCCGTCCGCAGCCGAGGGCAAACAGCGTATCGGCGGCAAACAACAGCTTATCCTTCGCGAAATGGAAGCATATGTGGCCCGCGGTATGTCCGGGCGTTTCGATGACTTCGACCGGATGACCGGCGAAATCGAAGCGGTCCCCCTGGCCGACGCTCCTGTCGATGCCGGGAATCTTCGATGCCTCGCCTTTTGGCCCGATGATCGTGATGTCGAAGCGTTCCTTGAGGCCGACATTCGCCGCGACGTGGTCGCCGTGGTGATGGGTCGTGAGGATGTGCGTGAGGCGCCAGCCCCGTCGCTCCAGCGTTTCGAGAATCGGTCGTTCTTCCGGAGCATCGATCGATGCGGTGGCACCGCTTGCCGCATCATGAAGAAGCACACCGAAATTATCGGTGCGGCAGAGGAAGAGGTCGAGTTCGAGCGCGGCCATGATGAGATCCTCCGATCGGCGTGTCGCGGGATGCGGGCGATACCACGTCCGCCCCGCTTCAGCCGAATGTAGCGAGGCTCGCCTTGAAGTCTACCGCTCCAAAGCTAACATGTTGGTCATGCACACGGATATCGTAGATCTTCGTCAATTTTATCATTCCGAGCTGGGTCGGATGGCGGAGCATTCCGTCAGCATGGCACTCTCGTCGATCTGGGCGCGCTTGCCCGAGGAGCGGCTGGTCGGCCTCGGCTATGCCGTGCCATATCTTGAGCGGTTCCGCGCCGATACGGAGCGAACCTTCGCCTTCATGCCGGCCGGGCAGGGGGCAGTGAATTGGCCGGTCGCCGAGTTGTCTTCGACCGCGCTGGTCTTCGACGAAGAACTGCCGCTACCCGACGCGTCGATAGACCGCGTGTTGATGGTCCATTCATTGGAGTTCGCCGAAAGCCCGCGCGAAACGATGAAGGAGATCTGGAGGGTTCTCGCACCCGGCGGCCGGCTGGTCATCGTCGTGCCGAATCGCCGCGGCGTTTGGGCGCGGATGGAGCACACGCCGTTCGGCTCGGGGCGGCCCTATTCGCGCGGTCAGCTGACGGCGCTTCTGCGCGAGACAAATTTCACGCCCGGTGCCACCTCCGAGGCGCTGTTCTTTCCTCCGTCGAAGCGCAAGATCGTTCTCCGCCTGCGACACAGCCTGGAGCGGTTCGGCCGTTCGTTTTGGCCGGTATTTTCCGGGGTGATCATCGTCGAGGCGCAAAAGCGGCTCTACCAGGGGCTCCCTGTGGCTGTCCGCGCTTCGCGCCGGGTCTTCGTTCCGGTGCTGGCACCGCATGGCGTGCCAAGCACGCGCGCCCGCCCGCCCGCTACTGCATGATTCTTCAAATCGGAACCGATCTGAGGACAAACTACAGCGACCTTCGCGCGTCTCAAAGACGTGCGGCGCTGTAAGGTGCTGTAGCCGCGTGGGCTTGGCGCACTCGACAAATTTCCTCCACCCGGCTATTGGCTTTGCCACATTTCCTCCCGTGAAAGCCGATCCGATGAACCTTGTTTCAAAGAACCCGCAGCCGCGTCCCGGTATTCTGGACATTGCCGCCTATGTGCCGGGCAAGGAACATGCGCCGGGTGTCGCCAAGGTCCACAAGCTTTCGTCGAACGAGACACCGCTCGGTGCCAGCCCGAGCGCGATCGAGGCGTTCCAAAAGGCGGCTTTCAATCTCGAGCGTTATCCGGACGGTCAGGCGCATGCGCTGAGGGACGCGATCGCTGCGGTTCACGGCCTCAACCCGGCCAATATTATTTGCGGCAACGGATCCGATGAACTGCTCGGGCTGCTCTGCCACACCTATCTCGGCCCTGGTGACGAGGGGATCATCACCGAGCACGGGTTCCTCGTCTACAAGATCCAGATCATGGCGGCCGGCGCCACAGCGGTTACGGTCAAGGAAAGGGATGCGCGTGTCGATGTCGACGCGATCCTCGCGGCGGTGACGGAGCGCACCAAGATCGTCTTCATCGCCAATCCGGCCAACCCGACGGGCACTTATATCCCCGTGGACGAGGTCCGCCGGCTGCACGCGGGCCTTCCCTCCGGCGTGTTGCTGGTGCTCGATGCCGCCTATGCGGAATATGTCCGGCGCAACGACTACGAGGCGGGCCTGGAACTGGTGTCGGCCAATCGCAACGTCGTGATGACACGGACGTTCTCGAAGATCTACGGGCTCGCCGGGCTTCGCATCGGCTGGATGTTTGCCCCGCGCGAGATCGTGGACGCGGTGGACCGTGTACGTGGCCCGTTCAATCTCAATGCACCGGCGATCGCCGCGGGGGCGGCGGCGATCCGCGACCAGGCCTTCGTTGCCGCGGCGGTCGATCACAACCTTACCTGGCTCGCGAAAGTCACCGCGGCCTTGCAGGCGATCGGCCTGCGGGTGACGCCCTCCGTCACCAACTTCGTGCTGATCCATTTTCCGGAGACGGGCGGGAAATCGGCGGAGGAGGCCGATGCGTTCCTGACGGCTCGCGGCTTCATCCTGCGCGCCGTGCGCGCCTACGGCTTTCCCAATGCGCTCCGCATGACCATCGGTTCCGCGGAAGCGAACGAAGGCCTTATCGCCGCGCTGACCGAATTCATGGGACAAGAATGATGGCTCAACAGTTCGAAACGATTGCCCTCATCGGCATTGGCCTGATCGGATCGTCGATCGCCCGGGAAATCCGCGAGAAGCAGCTTGCCGGCACGCTCGTCGTCTCGACGCGGAGTGCCGCAACGTTGAAACGGGCCGAGCAGCTCGGCCTCGGCGACCGCTACACGCTTTCGGCAGCCGAGGCGGTCAAGGATGCCGACCTCGTCGTCGTTTCGGTACCGGTCGGCGCTTCCGGCGCCGTTGCCGCGGAGATCGCCGCGCACTTGAAGCCGGGAGCGATCGTTACCGACGTCGGTTCGACGAAGGGCTCGGTCATCGCGCAGATGGCGCCGCATCTGCCCGACACGGTCCATTTCATCCCCGGCCACCCCATCGCGGGCACCGAGCATTCCGGCCCCGACGCCGGCTTCGTCGGCCTTTTCCGCGGACGCTGGTGCATTCTGACGCCGCCACCCGGCGCCGACGAAGAGGCTGTCGCGAAGCTTCGGCTTTTCTGGGAGACGCTGGGCTCGATGGTCGATGAGATGGATCCGGAGCACCACGACAAGGTGCTGGCGATCGTCTCTCACGTTCCGCACATCATCGCCTACAACATCGTCGGCACGGCAGACGACCTGGAAACGGTGACGGAGTCCGAGGTCATCAAATATTCGGCGTCGGGCTTCCGCGACTTCACGCGCCTCGCCGCCTCGGACCCGACCATGTGGCGCGACGTCTGCCTGCACAACAAGGATGCGATCCTCGAAATGCTCGCCCGCTTCTCCGAGGACCTTGCCTACCTGCAGCGGGCGATCCGCTGGGGCGACGGCGACAAGCTGTTCGACCTCTTCACCCGCACGCGGGCAGTCCGCCGCTCGATCATTCAGGCGGGCCAGGACACCGCCATGCCGGATTTCGGCCGGCATGCAATGGATCCCAAATAATCGATACTGCGCTTACAGCGCCGCGCGTCTTATCAGACGCGCAAAGGACGCTGTAACATTTTGAATTGCTGCATGTTTAGATCGGCCAAGGAAACATGCAGCAAGGCTCTTCAGAGTGGCGGCAATACGCCGACCGGAATGAAGGCCAGGAACGCGGTGCCGTCGCGGACGTTGAGCCTCACCGTCGCCTCATTCTTGCCGCCGGCAAGCGCCGTCAGCATGTTGGCGACATTGTTGATCATGTCGGTTTCTTCCGGAAACACCTTTACGAGGCTCGCCCGCCAGGCATCGATATTCATCATGGTCAGCGAGAATTCGCCGGAAATCAGGCCCTGGTCATTGACCGAAAAGGGGCCCGAGAGTTTTGCACTCATTCCCTCGCCCGCATCCAGCGTCACGTGACGCAGTTCGCCGCTACTGCCGCGAAGCATGTGCTCGGAAAGAGCGCTTGCCTGCATCCACCCGGCCTTGCCGACGATGGTGACGTCCGCTGCGACATCGACGGGGGCAGCGAGGCTCGGCCCTTGCTCCGGGCGCAGATCGAGCTTCTCTATGCTCAGGGCTGCGTCGAGATCGTCGCCATTCTGGCGCAGGTGGATCTCGCCGTGGCTGGCGCCGAAACCCACGCTGTCGCCCGTCAGCGGCCAGCGCGCCGTTCCCGTGAGATTGTCATAGGCGATCGACGTGCGGTCGAGGCCCGACATCGTCGCCTTGAGGCTCGCGTGCAGCAGCGTCCAGTCGGCCGAGACCGAAAGTCCTGGCGAGACACGAACCTCGGCAGGGCCGTCGAGTTCGACGACGGCATGCCCCGGCTGATAGACTTGGGCCGCCGTTCTCAAGGCGCCGAAGGATGCGGAGGCGCCGTGAAGATTGTCGTCGAGCCGCAGTTTGTCGCAGAAAAGGCCGATGCGGAACGGGAAGCCGCGCACGTCCATCTCCGCGCATTCACCGCCAAGACCGTTTTCCCGCTTTTCCGAGAGGTAGGTTGTCAGTCGCTTTTCGATCTGGTCGGCAGCAAAGAACCAGCCGGCGGAATAAATGCCGGCGGCAAGCACGATACCCACCGTCAGCCAGAGAAACTTCTTGCCGGCTGGTGATCCGTTGGCGACGTCGGTGACGGTCATTCTAATCGTGTACTCCATTGCTGCTGTGGCGGGAACCGCTTCGGACCATTGCGAGCGAAGGCAGAAAGGATGGAAAAGCGACTTGGCGCTTCTCATTCCGTTCCGGGTGGCGGTTGCCGATCCTGCAAACTATTTTCCATTCCTGTATACGGTTGCCGACCTCCTCTTCCGTGTGCCGACAAAGTTTCGGCTTGAACGATCATGATAGCACTGGCGAATGATGCGACACGGGGTAGGCGGCTAAGATTGAATGGCAGTGGATATGGACGAATTTTGGGTCTTTGGCTACGGCTCGTTGATGTGGAACCCGGGTTTCCGTTTTGAGGAGAAGTCGACGGCGCGTGCCTTCGGCTACCGCCGCTCCCTCTGCGTGCGTTCCTGGGTGCATCGCGGCACGGAACAGCGGCCGGGTCTCGTGCTCGGCCTCGACTATGGCGGCTCCTGCATCGGCACGGCATTTCGCGTGCCGGGGAGCGAAAAGACCGACGTGATCGGCTATCTGCGCGAGCGGGAACTTGTGACGCATGTCTACAGGGAGCGGACCATGCCGGTCCAGCTTGCCGACGGACGCCGCGTGCCGGCGCTCGCCTACGTAGTCGACCGCGGCCACGCCCAATATGCCGGGGCACTCAGCGCGGCGGACGCGGCGGAAACGGTCGCAACCGCCTCCGGCAAGTCCGGGCCGAACACCGAATACGTCCTCAATACGCTCGCGCATCTCCAGGAAATGGGTATTCGCGACCCGTGGTTGGAGGATGTCGTCACAAGACTGACTGCGACGACAGCGGCACGCGTCTTTCCGGATGCGCAAAGGACGCTGTAGCTAGAGCGGGATGAGGAAAAGTGTCTGCGGTTTTCCGCCCGCATCCCGCTCTAACTTATTAGAATCGATCACGTTCATGATTTTAGGTCGATCCGACCTAAAATCATCGTGATCTATGCCTCAGGAGGCCTGACCGAGTTCGCGCAGCCGCTCCTTTGCCGTCGGTGGCAACGGCAGCTGCGGATTGGCCTTGACGGTCTCGACAAGCAGTTCATCGCTTGCGGCCTCGGTCACCTCGATCAGCTTTTTCAGGAACGCATCCGGATCCATCCCTGCCTCGACCGGCGGCAGGACGCGCACCTTGAAATGACCGGGGAAGCGCAGGAATTTGCGTCGCGGCCAGAAGAGGCCGGGATGCATGGCCACGGGCACGACCGGGACTTTGAGATCACGGTAGAGGCGGGCGATTCCGTATTTGTATTCGGGCGGTGCACCCGGAGGGCGACGCGTGCCTTCCGGATAGATGATCAACTGCCGCCCGGTCGCCATCTCGTTCTTCGTGCGGTCCATCACGTCGGTCATCGCTTTGCCGCGCGCCGCGCGGTTTACCGGCACCATGCGCTGCTTGATGATGTACCAGCCGAACAGCGGTATCCAGGTAAGCTCGCGCTTGAGGATGTAGAACGGATCGTCGAGCCATGGCAGAAGCGCATAGGCATCCCAGAAGGACTGATGTTTGGGCGCGAAAATATAGGGTCCCTCGGGAATATTCTCCAAACCTTCGATTTCGAACGTCGTGCCGACGATCTTCTCCAGAAGCCAGTGATTGCTGCGCACCCAATTCTTCGGCACGAACCAGGCTTTCTTGCGGGGAAGAATGAAATAGATCGGCGTCAGCACGATCATCTGGACGATCAGATTGGCATAGAAGACCAGATTGAAAAGGATCGAACGCAGGATGATCATCAGGTGGCTCTCGATGCGGACTACAGCGCCGCGCGTCTTAAGACGCCCCATCGACGCTGTAGAACTTTGAATTGCTGCCTACACGAATATGTCGCCAAGGAAAACCGCCGCGACGGCCCGGCGGGCCTTTCCCCGCGCAAAAGTCGTGTGGCATTCCGCGTGGGGCGCGCCCCTTGTTACTCCTCGGCCGGTGTTGCCCGAGAGGCAAGGGCCGCCCTGAGGCCGTTCGTCGGACGCGCGCCCATCATGTCGAGCAGCGAGGCGACGGAATATTTGCCATATTCGAGCAGAATGGCTTTCAGGACCAGCGGGTTGCGCAGCCAGTTGGTCGTCTTCAGGTCCGAATTCACGACGGGATAGGCGATGAACTCCGTGTCAGGCTTCGCGCGGCGCAATTCCAGGAGGCTGCGCGGCATATGATAATTGTTGGTGACGACGAGCACGCTCTTGTAGCCCCGATTGCGGATCCACTGGGCGGCCTCCGTGGCGTTGCCGATCGTGTCGATCGCTTCATGGCCGATGTCGACGCAGCATTTGAAGAGATCGGCCGAACTCTGCGTGTTGCGGCGTATCTGGGTTCCCGTCGTCGTCGGATGGACGCCTGAGATCAGCAGCCGCTTGCCTGCTCCTGATTTCAGAAGATCCACTGCTTGATCGATCCGCTGGAAACCGCCCGTCAGGACGACGATTGCGTCGGCCTTCGGATGAGCGGGCGGCTGCAGTGACGCAACGGTGTCTGCAAATTGCAGGAAGCCGGCGATAAAAACGGCAAGGAAAATGAGCAGCACGAAAAATGTCCGGCGCAGAAGCTTGCGCAACAGGCTGCGGGACCGGCGGCGGCGCGCGGCCCGCTCCCGCCAGTTGTCCCTCTCGGCCATTCCGCTCTCGCCCAATTCTCGCACCATCGTGATTCTCTTCACTCACAGCGCCGCGCGTCCAGTCGGACGCGCAAAGGTCGCTGTAGCACTTTGAATTGCTGCATGATTTTGTCCCTAAATCGATTCCGATTTAAGGAATCATGCAGTAGCCGCAGATTGCGGCAGGGAATAGATGGAGTGAAGGCGGTTCATGGCTGTCAGCTTTGATAAGTGTCCGTCCGGCCAGGATCCGACCGGATGAGATCTATTTCGTAGATCGTCCGCATGACTGTAAGGCGCGCCGTCAAAGTCGTCAGCAGGGCGATGACGATTATGATCGCGAAAATGCCGAGATAACCGGTATATCCGATGGCAAATCGGCCGAACAGCGCAGTCGCCTGGTCCGATTCGGGGGTGGCAAGTGTCCGCGATTGCCAGAAACTCGCCATTGCGAAGGAAAGTGCGGCCAAAAGACCGCCGGTGCCGGCCCCTTTCAGGCTGATTCGCAGGAAGTGCTTCTGGAACTCGGAGGCAACGAAACCCGCTTCCGCGCCGACGAAATGCAGCACTTCGACGATGTGACGATTGCCGGACAATGCGCCGCGGGTCGCGAAGACGACGGTGAGCACCATGGCCGAGAAAACCAGCGCGAGCACGCCGCTCCCGATCATCGCGGTGGTATTGGCCATCGCCACCAGGCGGTCGACCCAGGTGCGATGATCGTCGAGGAAGGCCTGCGGGATGGTTTCCGTCAACGCGGTGCGCATGGCGGCGAAATCGGGCGGGTTGTTCTCGTCGATCGTAATGACGATCAGCCGTGGCACAGGCAATTCGTCGAGGTCGAGACCCTCGCCGAGCCACGGCTCAAGCAGCCGGGCCGTGGCGGCTCGGTCGACAATCTTCCCGCCGGTCGTGCCGCTGAAGGTCAACGCCAGGTCGCGCGCATCGGCGAGCGCCTTTTCCATATCGAGATTGTCGTCGGGCTTGATCTGGATGGTGATTTCCCGTGAGATCTGGGACTGCCAGCTTTGCGCCGTCGCGCGTACCATGCTGACCCCGCCGAGGGTCAGGCAGGCAAGGAAGGACATGATCGCGATGACGCACATCAGCGCATGACCGGAAACATTGGCCGAAGGCACGATCGGACCTGTCGGGCGCACGCGCATCTCCGCGCGACGCTGCTGCTGTTCGGGTTCGCGGCGGGGGATGCTGTTCTCATTCATAGATGTCGAGCCGCCCCTGAGACAGGATCATGCGCCGGGCCTCGACCTGGTCCATCAAAGACAGGTCGTGAGTGGCGATCACCACCGCCGTTCCAAGCCGATTGAGCTCGAGGAAGAGGTTGAGCAGCCGGCGCGCCATCGGCGGGTCGACGTTGCCTGTCGGCTCGTCGGCGAGCAGGATCTCCGGCCGGTCGATCAGGGCCCGGGCGATCGCCGCACGTTGTTTTTCGCCACCCGAAAGCACCGGCGGCAGGACGTTGATACGCTCGCCGAGGCCGACCCATTTGAGAAGTTCGAGCACATCCGCGCGGTAGCTCGCCTCCTCCTTGCCGCGCACTCGGAGCGGCAGGGCGACGTTCTCGTACGTGGTCAGGTGGTCGAGGAGGCGGAAGTCCTGAAAGACGATGCCGACACGCCGGCGCAGCATCGGGAATTCGTCTCTCGGGATGGACGAGATGTTGCGATCGAACATGCGGATCAACCCGCGCGTCGGCTGCAGCGACAGAAAGAGCAGCCGCAGCAAGGTCGTTTTGCCGGCGCCCGAAGGTCCCGTGAGAAACTGAAACGACCGGCGTGGAATGTCGAATGTCAGGTCCCGGAGGATTTCCGGTCCCATGCCATAGCGCAAGCCGACGTTCTCAAAGTGAATCAATGGGACAGCCCAGTCTCTCGTCACGACCTTCGACATCCGCCACCAAGTCGATCGCCCCCGTACAGGACAGCAAGTCCGCCAAGGCAAAACCGTTTGCGGCACGGCGGTTAAGCGGCGGTTAACTTTCCATGAAAAGGCGTCGCTTTCACGGCTTCTTTCCGAAACATTAACCATTTCGGTTTACGTGTCGTCAGGATTTGATGCAATGCCCTGTTTCTTGCACAAGCCGGTTACAGGCATTGTCCGCAAGCTCCGCTCAAGCCTGCCGCCAGTCGAGCTGCCGATCCGCGAGGAGCGACGGAGTGATCCCGAGGGGGAACCCATGCAGGCATTTCGCTCAAGAACCACCGCACGCATCGATCTGCTTCCTCCGGAACGCGAGGCGCGTCTAAGCGGCGCCACGGCCAGAAACCTCGACTATGTCGATGCGGAATTCGAGACCATCGCCACCGCCGCTCGGCCCAGTCCTTATCCGGTCTTCAACGACAACCGGCGAGCCGGTCACCGCACGCGCCACAGGGGAAAGCCCGTTCGGCAGGCCCTGACGGTCGTCGAGACCAGGTTGCGCGGCATGCCGCCCCGCCAATTCGCCGGGCTGGTCAGCGGGCTGGGCCTTGGGGTTTTTCTTCTGATCGCGGGCCTTTTCAGCGGAGGCCAGGCAGACAGCAAACCTCTGTCGATCGGAGGCGTCACGACCTCCTTCGACTATGCCGGCGGCATGCGTGTGCTTTCGGTCTACGGAAGCATCGACAACCGCTCCAGCACCGAACAGCGTCTGCCGCTTGTCGTGGTCGACGTCAGGAGCAACGGACGCAAGGTGACGGCAACGCGCTTGATGCCCGACGGCGCGTCGATCGCACCCGGCGAGAGCCGACATTTCGCTGCCCGTCTTCCCTATACGGGCGGAAAAATGCCGGATGTGACCGTTTCTTTCGCCGAAAGCAGTGTTTCTCGGCTCTGATTGTGCTAAGCGGCGCCTGAAAGGAAGGCGGTCCTTGTCTTTCGCAATGAAGTCCTGGAGAGCCCCGTATGCCCGTCGTCCGCGGCAAGAACATCGAAGTCCTTTATAGCGCCGAGACGATCGCCGCCCGCAATCACGAGCTGGCCGACGCCATCGTTCGCGGCCCGCACAAGGATCTGCTGGTCATTTCGATATTGAAGGGCTCGTTCATCTTCGCAGCCGATCTGATCCGTGCCATGCATGATGCCGGACTTGCGCCCGAGGTCGAATTCATCACGCTGTCGAGCTACGGCACGGGAACCGAATCCAAGGGTGTGAAGATCACCAAGGATATCGACAGCGACGTGCACGGTCGCGATGTGTTGCTGATCGACGACATTCTCGAGTCCGGCGGGACCTTGCGTTTCGCGAAGGACCTGCTTCTGGAGCGCGGCGCCCGCAATGTCACGATCGCCGTTCTCCTGGACAAGCGGATGAAACGGCGGGTCGATCTGGAGGCCGATTATGTCGGCTTCGAGTGCCCGGACCATTTCGTCGTCGGCTACGGCATGGACGTCGCCTACGCCTTCCGTGAATTGCCATTCGTCGGGGTCGTCACAGGCGACGCTGAGTGATACTACCGCGCCGGGCGTCTCATAAGACGCGCAAAGGTCGCCGCAGTCCTTTGAATGCTGCATGACGTTTTTCTTGGATCGGGACCCGTCCAAGGAATGACGCGCCGCCTTTTCTGAAAATCGACGCTGCCGCGTTTACCGAAAGCAAACGAAAAGCTGGTTGTTTGGAGGGGCGTCACGGCTTCGGCCATGCCGAAACGTGGCGTCGGCATATGCTCGAAATCGGCAGCGGTTTCAGAAGGCATCATGCTCGAGTTCAACGAGATGAGCGTCCTTTGCCAGTCCAAGGGACGCATGGCGCTCTATGGGAGCGAACACGGGAGGCCATGATGGCGAGAATCCTGATTACCGAGGATGAGGATGCCCTGCGCTCATTTGTGGCGCGCGCATTGCGACTCGATGGGCATGAAACGGTCGAGGCGGGTGATGGGGCCGATGGGCTCGCTCGCCTGCAAAGCCAGGCCTTTGATCTGCTTTTATCCGACATCCGCATGCCGGTGATGGACGGCATCGAATTGGCGCATCAGGCATCTGCCGCGTTTCCAGCGCTCAAGATCCTGCTGATGACCGGCTATGCGGAACAGCGCGAACGCGCTGACGATCTTTCGGGCAAGGTCGTCGATGTGATTTCCAAGCCGTTTTCGCTGCCCGACATCCGCAAGGCGGTCGCCTTGGCGCTCGTCGCCTGACAGCCATTCCGATTTCCGGCCTTCGCCGCCTTGCTGGCGGCGGCCAGCTGCAACGCCATGCGTCCTTTTACAGGCGTGGCCGTCGCTGAAAGCAGCGCTGCAGTGGTCAACGCATATCGAGCAGGCGCTCGAGATATTGCCGCTCGGCTTCCGGAGACAGGCTGTCGCCGAGTTTACGGCGGATCGCGTCGAGGATTTCGCGGGCGCGTTGCGTATCGATTTCGTCCGGAACCTTGACCTGGTCGCCGAAGTCGGGTCCGATGTTCTGCTGACGACGGCCGAGCGGATCACGTCCATTCTGGCCGTATTGCGGAACGCCCTGTCCGGGACCCTGCTGTCCCTGGGCCTGCATCTGGTTCATCATGTCCTGTGCGCCTTCGCGCAACGCCTGCAGCGCCCGGCCCTGACTGCCGACGGCCTGTTCGCCCTCGCCCTCGCCAAGAGCGTCGGCCGCTCCCTTCATCTCGCGCTGTGCTTCGCCGAAGCCCTTGCCGGGCTTGACGCCAAGCTGCTCGAGGCCCTTCTGCAGTTCCCCAAGCTGCTTGCCAAGCCCTTCCTGCTGCTGTCTCAGTTGCTTCAAGGCTTCCTTCAACTGTTCGGCGGTCATGTCGTCGAGCGGGCTGGGCTGGCCGTTGGGATCGTTTCGCTGCCCGGGATCCTGCGGCATGTCCTGACCGAAGAGTTCGTTGTCTTTATCCTGTAACGGGTCGCCACGTTGCATGCGGTCGCGTAGCGCCTGGTCCAGTTTGAAGGTCTCATCCATCAATTGTTGCTGCTGCTGCATCAACTGGCCGAGCTTGTCCATCTGCTGACGCATGGCGTTGTTCTGCTCGCCCATCTGCTGCATGCGTCCGGCCTGCAGGTTGTTCATCATCCTTTGCAGTTCGGACAGGAGTTGGCGTGCCTGATCGCGCGAGCCGGACCGGGCCAGGTTTTCGATCTGGTCCATCATCTTCTGCAGGTCCTGCTGGCGCAGCACGTTGTTCTGGTCGGGGTTGGCCATGCGCGGATTTTTCGCGGCTTGCTGTGCAAGTTCCTGCATGTATTCCTGCATCGCCTGGCGCAATTCCTGCATCAGCTTGGCGATTTCCTCGTCGGACGCATTGCGGTCCAGTGCATCGGAAAGCTTCTGCTGAGCGTCGCGCAGCCGCCGTTCGGCGAGCGACAGGTCCCCGTCCTCTATGCCGAGAGCAATCTCCCAGAGGTGATCGGCCGCGTCCCTGAGCATGTCGTCGTTGCGCGCGAGTGCCATGCGCGTGCGTGCCGATTGGATCAGCAGGAAATGCGTAAGGTTGGGGATCGTCTCCTCCGCATAGAGCGTCAGTGCGTCGTTGAGATCGATCGCGCGCGGAAGGTCGTTGACATTGAGCGCGAAGACCTGTCGCTGCTCGGCAACAGCGGCGGCGAGCGGTTCGAAGAACTGGCGCGCCGGAAGGATCACGTCCTGCGGCACACTTCGGCCTTCCTGGCCGGCAGCATCGCGGGCGACCAGGGTGATGCGCGCACGCTTTCCAGCGAGCGGATGCTCGCTGAGGTTCCGGCTCGTGGTCCCCTTGGCCTCCCGCGCGTTGCGGCGCGGCAGGTCGAGGCGGTACTCGGGCGCAGGGTAGAGCGAGCGGGCGCCGGCAGGCAGTTCATCCAGCGGCTTGATCTCTGCCCAGGCCTGCGAAATCCCATAGTCGTCATGCGCAAGGAAGCTTATTTCGAGCGACGCGTTCGCGGTCGGGCGCGGCGTGCCATCGAATGCGATGTCGGGGACGCTGTCCGGCGTGATCTTGAAGTTCCAGCTTTGTCCGCCGACCGAAAGCGTTCCGTCCTTGGTTATCTTGTAGAGATGGTTGCGGACGCCGTTTCGCGGCATCTGCGCGGTTTCCTGCGGCTCCGTCTTCGGCTCGGATTTCGCTTTGTCAGCGGAAGCTGGAATGGTGATCGGTCCCGTTCCACCGGATTCGGCATAGCTCACACGTGCCTCCGGCCCGGCGCCGGTTATCCTGACGGTCAAATCGCTGAACTGCGGCACGGTGAAGAGGGTCTTTTCCTGCTGCGCCGGGGCCGCATCCTGCGATGGCATGTCTTGCGATACCACGCCTTGCGAGGTCGTTTCTTGCCGGCCAGTCAGGAAAATCGGCGCGCGGCCCGTATAGGCCGGCGGCGTTACCCAGGCGTCGATGCGGATGTCCGCCGCGACAACCTGTTGCTGGGGCAGCCGGAAAGCGTCGGTTACCAGCCCCGCGCGGTTCGAATAGGAATAGGCAAATGCAATGCAGGCAAGAAGCACGGGGACCGCCCTGAGTGCCCAGGGGTCGTGCCGCGCGATGTCGGGGCGCGGAAGGCCGGTGTCCAATGCGCGGACCAATCGGGCCATGCGCGCCTGATGCTCCCGCCACAGCGCCGCTCCGAACGCTCCCTCGGTCGCCGGCGTGTCGTCCTGGACGCGGATCGCCTGATGCGGCAGGTCGTTGCGCTCTTCGAGCATCCGGTCCGCATCGGGGTTTTCTGGCCAGCGGATCCGGGTTAGCGGCAGGAGCGAGAAGAACAGTCCCGCGAAGAAGGCGAGAAGGATTGCGGCGTGCAGCCACAACGGCGCAACGCGGAAGAAGCCAAGCCAGCCGGCGGAGAGGAACAGGAGAACGATTGACGCGGGCATCAGCGCGCGGGGCAGAATCTGCTCCGCCAAAAGGACCAAGCGGGCGAAAAACCTCTTGGTTGCCAGCATCCTGGCAAACGGCTTCGGTTGTGGCGTGTCATCCCGCCGGAATTGCGTCATCCGCCCAAGTTCCCTTTCGGTCGCTCATGGTCGTCCTTCTGCATGTATGCTTAAATCGCAGCCGATCAAGGACAAAACATGCAGCAATTCAAAGTGCTACAGCGTCCGTCGTGCGTCTGGCAACGCGCCGCGCCGTAGTGATCCTCGCACCGCAGGATAACACCGTTTGTGGCGAAGACGAGGGCGACAACAAATCGTGATCGCCGCACGGCTTTGCGGCGTCTCCGCCGGAAACTAAACCAGAGAGGCTCAGTCGAGCCACTCCGGAACCGAATCGAGGCCGATCAGGCTGTCATAGTCCTGACGCGGCCGCACGACGTGGAAGCGGTCGCCCTTGACGAGCACTTCCGGAACGAGCAGGCGGCTGTTGTAGGTACCCGACTGCACCGCGCCGTAAGCACCGGCCGAGCCGATTGCGAACAGATCGCCCGGTTTCGGCATCGCCATCTCGCGATCGAGCGCGAGGTAGTCGCCGGTTTCGCAAACGGGGCCCACCACGTCGGCCTTGATGCGCGGTGCGTTGGCAGCCGAAATCTTCACCGGCCGGATTTCGTGATAGGCCTCGTAGAGGGTCGGGCGGATCAGGTCGTTCATCGCGCCATCGACGATGACGAAGGTCTTGTCACCGCCATCCTTCACGTAGATCACTTCGGTGACGAGAATACCGGCGTTGCCGACGATCAGCCGGCCGGGTTCGGTCACGATGCGGCAGTTAAGGCCCTTGAGCTGGTTCTTGACGATGTCGGCATAGGCATCGGGCAATGGCGGCGGATTGTTGTCGTCCCTGTAGGGAATGCCGAGACCTCCGCCGATGTCGACGTGATCGATCACATGGCCATCAGACCTGAGGGTATCGACGAGTTCGCGCAGCAGCTTGAAGGCATCGTCGAACGGCTGCAACTCGGTAATCTGGCTGCCGATATGCATGTCGATGCCGGTGACCTTGATGCCGGGCAGGGTGGCGGCGTGGGCGTAGACGCTGCGCGCCCGCTCCCAGGAAATACCGAACTTGTTCTCCTTCTTGCCGGTCGAAATCTTCGCATGCGTACGGGCATCGACGTCCGGATTGATGCGGAAGGAGACATGCGCCTGCTTGCCGGCCCTTAGCGCCCGCTGGTTCAGGACCTCCAGCTCCGGTTCGGACTCGACATTGAAGCAATAGATGCCCGCCTCGATCGCGAAATCCATCTCGCGCGCAGTCTTGCCGACGCCGGAAAACATGATCCGGTCTGCCGGCACGCCGGCGGCAAGCGCGCGACGGAGCTCGCCTTCGGAAACCACATCGACCCCCGCGCCAAGCCGGGCCAGCGTCTTCAATACGGCCTGGTTCGAATTGGCCTTCATGGCGTAGCAGACCATGGCGTCAACATCGGCAAAGGCCTGGGCGAAGACCCGGTAGTGGCGTTCCAGCGTTGCTGTGGAATAGCAATAGAAGGGTGTTCCGACGGCTCTTGCGATGTCCGTTACGGGGACGTCTTCGGCGTAGAGAATTCCGTCACGGTATTGGAAATGGTTCACGGGTTTCGCTCGGTTCAGAGGAGGGGATCAAGCAGGAAGGGCCGGTCATCTACCGTAGCCTTCTCTTCGACGGTTCCCGCCGGCGCTTTGGTGTTGATCGTCGTGGCGCCCGGCCTGTCGAGATCGCCCTTACGCCCACAACCGATGAGAACCAGCCCGGGGATAGCGAGCACAAGCGCAAGCCGGGCTGCCTTCGTCAATGTCATCGTCATTTTCCTTTGCCGGAACGGGAGCCGAGTGAGTCGGAGCGGGCGGGTCTTCCGGCCCCGCTCTGGAGCGATGTCTTATCGATTTTTCAGGGCCTTGTGCACCCTCTTTCTGCGCTGGCTCAAGCGCGTCGCCTACCATGGGAGCCAGGCGACACGCTTAGGTCTTTGCTGGCATGCATGTCGTTGTCCGAAACCGCCGCACACTTTCGGGCGACATGCATCAGTTGCGGCCCCGCCACCAGGCGATCTGCTTGCGCACTTCGGCAGGGGCGGTGCCGCCGAAGCTGGTGCGGCTTGCGACCGAAGCCTCGACGGTGAGCACGTCGAAGACCTTCTCGGTGATTGCCGCATTGATCGACTGCAGGTCGGCGAGCGACAGATCGGCGAGATCGCAACCCTTCTGCTCGGCAAGCGCCACGGCGCGGCCGGTCACATGATGGGCGTCGCGGAAGGGCAGACCCGCCTCTCTCACTAGCCAGTCGGCAAGGTCGGTCGCGGTCGAATAGCCGGAGCCGGCCGCAGCCTTCATCCGATCGGCACGCACGCTCATGTCGCGCACCATGCCGGTCATTGCAGCAATTGCCAGTTCGAGGCTCTCGGCGGCGTCGAAGACTTGCTCCTTGTCCTCCTGCATGTCCTTCGAATAGGCGAGCGGCAGGCCCTTCATCACGGTCAGCAGTGCAATCAGCGAACCGTTGATGCGACCCGTCTTGGCACGCACGAGCTCGGCGGCATCGGGGTTCTTCTTCTGCGGCATGATCGACGAGCCGGTCGAAAACGCGTCCGACAGACGGATGAAGCCGAATTGCGGGGTCGACCAGATGACGATCTCTTCGGCAAGGCGCGACAGATGTGTCGCCGCGATCGAGGCAATCGAAAGGAACTCCAGTGCGAAGTCGCGGTCGGAGACGGTGTCGATCGAATTGCGGGTCGGCTCGCGGAAGCCAAGCGCCTTTGCCGTCATGTGCCGGTCGATCGGAAAGCCGGTGCCTGCCAGAGCCGCAGCGCCGATCGGGCTTTCGTCCATGTGCTCGATCGCATGGCGGACGCGCGAGCGGTCGCGGCCGAACATTTCGACGTAGGCCATGCAATGATGGCCGAAGGTGACCGGCTGCGCCGTCTGCAGATGGGTGAACCCGGGCATCACTGTGTCGGCATGTTCTTCGGCGCGATCCAGGAAGGCGGCGATCAGCGCCGTCAGCGCCTTTTCGGTTTTCTGCAGTTCTTCCTTCACCCACAGGCGAAAGTCGAGCGCAACCTGGTCGTTGCGCGAGCGCGCCGTGTGCAGCCGGCCGGCAGCGGGCCCGATCAGGGTTGCCAGCCGCGCTTCGACATTCATGTGAATGTCTTCCAGGCGTCGTGAGAATTCGAATGCACCGCTTTCGATCTCTGACAGGATCGTGTCGAGCCCGTGAACGATCTTGTCTTTGTCTTCGGCAGAAATGATGCCTTGATGCGCCAGCATGGTCGCATGCGCTATTGAGCCGCGGATGTCCTGGGCATAGAGCTTCTTGTCGAAGCCGATTGAGGCGTTTATCTCCTCCATGATTGCATCCGGGCCAGAGGCGAAGCGCCCGCCCCACATCTGGTTGGAGGATTTCGTCTCGGAACTGCCGTCAGCCATGAGGATGCCCGCCTTGGAGAATGAAATGCCAGACCAGAAGAAAAGTCCCCTGGCCGTCAGGTTGTTCGCGCTCGCCGCCCTTTTCGGCGTGATCGTCGGTGCGGCTGCGGTATACGTGAAGGAGACGGGGTCTGGCAATGCCACAGGATCCGGCGACCGCGCGGCGACGCAAACGGCTGAAGGCGGGAGCTGTCCACAAACCAAACAGAAGGTCGCTTCGCTGACCCCGTTCATGAAGGGCCAGGTCGCGGCGATGACGCCGGCGGCAGACCCGCGTCCGATCCGTGGTCTCGATTTTAACGGCCCCGATGGAAAACCGCTGACCCTTGCCGCGTTTGCCGGCAAGACGGTCCTCGTCAACCTTTGGGCGACCTGGTGCGTGCCCTGCCGGGAGGAGATGCCGGCGCTGAACGGACTGCAGAAAGCGCTCGGTGGCGACCGCTTCCAGGTCGTCGCGATCAACATCGACACCGGCGACGACGAAAAGCCGAGAGCCTTCCTCGATGAGGTCGGGGTTCACGAGCTCGGCTACTACCGGGATGCGTCGATGGGCGTGTTCAATACGCTCAAGAAAGAGGGCCTCGCCTTCGGCCTTCCTGCGACCCTGCTCCTCGACGACAAGGGCTGCCTGATCGGGTCGATGAACGGTCCCGCCGCCTGGGATAGTGAGGATGCGAAGGGGCTCATTCAGGCAGCGTTGGGCGCGTCGGCCGGCAGCTGATGGTTATCGATTCCAATAAGTTGAGACGCGGGATGCGGAAAACCGCGCACACTTTTCCTCATCCCGCTAGATCATTTCACCGTTTCATTGAAACAGTGAAATGATCTAACTCTTTGAAACTACGCAATTCCGGACGGAAAACCGTTACACACTTTTCCTGGAATTGCTCTAGCGCGTCGGAATTGGCACGTCGCCGCGATAGTCGTAGAAGCCACGGCCAGACTTGCGACCGAGCCAGCCGGCTTCGACATATTTGACCAGCAGCGGACAGGGGCGGTACTTCGAGTCGGCCAGGCCGTCGTGCAGCACCTGCATGATCGAAAGGCAGGTGTCGAGGCCGATGAAGTCGGCCAACTGCAACGGCCCCATCGGATGGTTGGCGCCGAGTTTCATCGCCGTGTCGATCGCATCCACGGTGCCGACGCCCTCATAGAGCGTGTAGATCGCTTCGTTGATCATCGGCAACAGGATGCGGTTGACGATGAAGGCAGGGAAATCCTCGGCAACGGTGACGGTCTTGTCGAGATGAGCGACGAACTCCTTCGCCGTCTTGAAGGTCTCTTCATCGGTCGCAATGCCGCGCACCAGTTCCACCAGCTTCATCACCGGAACCGGGTTCATGAAGTGGATGCCCATGAAATGTTCCGGCCGGTCTGTCGCGGACGCGAGCCGCGTGATCGACAGCGAAGACGTGTTGGTCGCGAGAATCGCTTCCGGCTTCATGATCGGGCAAACCTGGCCGTAAATCTTGCGCTTGACGGTCTCGTCTTCCGTTACCGCCTCTATCACAAGATCGGCTTGAGAGAGATCGTTGATGTCGGCGGAACCCTTGATCAGGGAAAGCGCCTTCTTGCGATCCTCGTCGGTCATCTTGCCGGAGGAAACCTGGCGGGCGAGATTGCCGTTGATGGTCGCAAGTCCGGCTTCGATCCGGTCCGCAGCAAGATCGTAGAGCTGCACCTTGTATCCGGCGGCTGCCGAAACATGGGCAATGCCGCAGCCCATCTGACCAGCGCCAATAATTCCGACCGTCTTGATCATCGAAGCGAACACCCATCTTCAAGAGATTTTCGGCAGCTTTGCAGCCGCAGATACAAAAATACCGGGCCGCTTGGGCCGGCCCGGTACGATTGTTAATGCCAAGCACGCGCTTTTTCCAGCCTTTTTCATGCCGGAGGCAAACGCGTTTTACGTGTGGTTACAGCGCCTTTTCGAGTTCGGGCAGGACGTCGAAGAGGTCGGCGACGAGGCCGTAGTCGGCGACCTGGAAGATCGGCGCCTCCTCGTCCTTGTTGATGGCGACGATCACCTTGGAATCCTTCATGCCGGCGAGGTGCTGGATCGCCCCGGAGATGCCGCAGGCGATGTAGAGGTCGGGGGCGACCACCTTGCCGGTCTGGCCGACCTGCCAGTCGTTCGGGGCATAACCGGCATCGACGGCGGCTCGGCTTGCGCCGACGGCGGCGCCGAGCTTGTCGGCGACCGGCAGGATCACTTCCTTGAACTTTTCCGACGAGCCGAGCGCCCGGCCGCCGGAGATGATGATCTTCGCCGAGGTCAGCTCCGGCCGGTCCGACGACGACAGCGCATCGGCAACATGGCTGGAAACGCCCGGATTGGCGGCGGCCGCAACCGTCTCGATCGCGGCCGAACCGCCTTCAGCGGCAGCGGCGAACGAGGCCGTGCGCACCGTGATCACCTTCTTGGCTTCGCTCGTCTGCACCGTCTGGATGGCGTTGCCGGCATAGATCGGCCGCTTGAAGGTGTCACTGGAAACGACCTCGATGATCTCCGAGACCTGGGCGACGTCGATGAGTGCGGCAACGCGCGGCAAAACGTTCTTGCCGACCGAGGTGGCGGCGGCAACGATGGTGTCGTAGCCGCCGGCGAGCGCGACGATCGTGGCGGCGAGCGGCTCGGCGAGATTGTTGGCGAGCGAGGCGTCGTCGGCGACCAGCACCTTGGCCACACCGGCAAGCTTCGCCGCCTGATCGGCGATCGCCTTGACGTTCGAACCGGCGACCAGCACATGCACGTCGGAGCCGATCTTGGTGGCGGCGGTCAGCGCTTTCGCCGTCTGGTCGGAAAGGTGGGTGGTGTCGTGGTCAGCCAGAAGCAGAATGGCCATGGTGTTGTTCTCCCTTTCCTGAACCTTACAATACGCCGGCTTCGCCCTTGAGCTTCTCGACGAGCTCGGCGACCGACTTGACCTTGATGCCGGCCTTGCGGCCGGACGGCTCTTCCGTCTTCAGCACCTTCAGCCGCGGCGAAGTGTCGACGCCGAAATCGGCCGGGCTCTTCTTGTCGAGCGGCTTCTTCTTCGCCTTCATGATGTTCGGCAGCGAGGCATAACGCGGCTCGTTCAGACGAAGATCGGTGGTCACC
>NZ_JASKLS010000040.1 GCF_030124375.1 Sinorhizobium sp. 6-70 | reverse complement strand
CCCTAGGACCGATCGACATTCATCGTAGCCAGATCAGGATCGCAGCGAGGTAGATGACGCCAGTAAAGTGGAGTGTTCGGCGCTCGTAGCGCGTTGCGAGTCGTCGAAAGTGCTTGAGGCGATTGAAACACCGTTCGATATGGTTACGGTGCCGATAGACGACCGGATCGTGCGGAATGATGGTCTTGCGGGAACGGTTTGAGGGAATGACGGCTTCGGCGCCCATACTCGCGATCGTCGCACGCAAAGCATTGCTGTCATAGGCTTTGTCGGCGAGCACAGCCTGACCATGCTGGCCGTCGAGAAGAGCAGGAGCCTGCGTGATGTCGCCGACCTGACCGGCTGTCACGACGAAGCGCAGGGGACGTCCGAGCGCATCGACCAGCATATGAATCTTGGTGGTCAGTCCACCTCTGGAACGCCCCAGCGCCTGATCCTTGGCCCCCCTTTTCCACTCGCCGCCTGTTGATGGGCGCGAACGATGGTGCTGTCGATCATCAGGTACTGATTGTTTCGGTCGGATGTCAGCGCATCGAAGACCCGCTCCCACACACCGGCATGGCACCAGCGGCTGAACCGGCGGTGCACCGTCTTCCACTTGCCGTAACGCTCGGGAAGGTCGCGCCAGTGCGCACCTGAACGCAGAACCCAC
>NZ_JASKLS010000039.1 GCF_030124375.1 Sinorhizobium sp. 6-70 | reverse complement strand
ATAGACCTTCAGCACCGCCTGCGGGATGAGTGTCTTCGAGGCCCGCGCCGCCGCATCGATCGGCACGATCTGGTCGTCGTCGCCATGGATGATCAGGGTCGGCACGTCGAACTTCTTCAGGTCCTCGGTGAAGTCGGTCTGCGAGAAGGCGACGATCGAGTCATAGGTGTTCTTGTGGCCGCCCATCATGCCCTGCAGCCAGAAACTGTCGATCATGCCTTGGGAGACCTTGGCGCCCGGCCGGTTGAAGCCGAAGAACGGCCCGGCGGCGATGTCCTTGTAGAGTTGCGAGCGGTCGACAACGCTTGCCGCCTGGAGATTGTCGAACACCGCCTTCGGCAGCCCGCCGGGGTTGGCGTCGGTCTTGACCATCAGCGGCGGCACCGCCGAGATCAGCCCGGCCTTGGCGACGCGCTTGGTGCCGTGGCGGCCGATATAGCGGGAGATCTCGCCGCCACCGGTCGAAAAGCCGGCGAGGAAGATGCCGGTGAGATCCAGTTGTTCGATCAGCTCGGCGAGATCGTCGGCATAGTGGTCCATGTCGTTGCCGTCCCAGGGCTGGCTGGAGCGGCCATGACCGCGGCGATCATGGGTGACGACGCGGAAGCCGTTGTTGGCGAGGTGGAAGGCCTGGGCCTCCCAGCTGTCGGAAGACAGCGGCCAGCCGTGGCTGAGCACGACCACCGGCCCGTCCTTCGGACCCCAGTCCTTGTAATAGATTTCGACGCCGTCGCGGGTGACGATCCTGCTTCCCATGGTCCTTGCTCCTTCGCTGG
>NZ_JASKLS010000038.1 GCF_030124375.1 Sinorhizobium sp. 6-70 | reverse complement strand
GCGAGATTGGCGATCGACGCCACGCCGTACTTGCCGATGGTGAAGGCCATCGCGCCGAAGGCGCCGACCGGGGCGGCCTTCATCAGGATCGCCACCAGGCGGAAAATCGGCAGCGTCAACGCATGCAGGAAATCGACCACGGGCTGGCCTTTTTCGCCGACCATGGCAAGCGCGATGCCGAACAGGACCGAGATGAACAGCACCTGCAGGATGTCGCCCTCGGCGAAAGCACTGACCAGCGTCGTCGGAATGATGCTCATGAGAAAGCCGGTGACCGACTGTTCATGCGCCTTCTCAGTGTAGGTGGTGACCGCCTTCATATCGAGCGAGGCCGGATCGATATGCATGCCGGAGCCAGGCTGGACCACATTCGCGACCACCAGACCGACGACGAGCGCGAGCGTCGAGAAGGTCAGGAAGTAGATCATCGCCTTGCCGGCGACGCGCCCGACCTTGGCGAGATCGGTCATGCCGGCAATACCGGTCGCGACCGTCAGGAAGATGACCGGCGCGATGATCATCTTGACGAGCTTGATGAAGGCATCGCCTAGCGGTTTGAGCTCGGTGCCGACATCCGGATAGAAATGCCCGAGCAGGATGCCCGCAGCGATCGCCGCGAGGACCTGGACATAGAGATGCCGATAGAGCGGTGTCTTGCCGCGGACCTCCGCGGAATGTTGTGCGATCATGATATCCTCCACGCGGGCCTAGTCCGGCAACAGGCCGGGCCTCCCAGGCCACTTTTCCGAAGACCGACAGCACCCGGCTGTCATGCAGAGGGAATTGCAAC
>NZ_JASKLS010000037.1 GCF_030124375.1 Sinorhizobium sp. 6-70 | reverse complement strand
ATCAACAGCTTCGTGCGCGAGGCGGCGAAGTCCCTGCAGATGAACGAAATCGGCGTCTGCAATATCTCGACCCAGGCGCCGATCGTCTTTGACGCATACAAGGACGACCGGACGACGGGCAACTTCATAATCGTCGACCGGATTTCCAATGCGACGGTCGGTGCGGGGATGATCGATTTCCCGCTGCGTCGCGCCGACAACGTCCATTGGCAGGCGACCGACGTCAACAAGGGCGCGCGCAGCGCGATCAAGAACCAGCGGCCCGCGGTCCTCTGGTTCACCGGGCTCTCCGGTTCGGGAAAATCGACGATCGCCAATGCCCTCGACAAGGTTCTGCATGCGCGCGGCAAACATACCTATCTGCTGGACGGCGACAATGTGCGCCACGGTCTCAATCGGGACCTTGGCTTCACCGACGAGGATCGGGTGGAAAACATCCGGCGGGTGGCGGAAGTGGCGAAGCTCATGGCTGATGCCGGCCTGATCGTGCTCGTATCCTTCATTTCTCCGTTCCGTGACGAACGGCGGATGGCGCGCGAGCTGATGGAAAAGGGCGAGTTCATCGAGATATTCGTCGATACGCCCCTGGAAGAATGCGCGCGCCGCGATCCGAAGGGCCTGTATGAAAAGGCGCTGGCGGGCAAGATTGCGAATTTCACCGGCATTTCTTCGCCCTACGAGGCGCCCGAAAATCCGGAACTGCATCTTCACACAGTCGGCCACGAGCCGATTTCGCTAGCCCTCAAGATCGAGGAATATCTCGACCAGATGACGGAGGAGAAATGACGGCCTTGTGTGAGGTGCTCGAACGCATCGCCATTGATGCCGGCGAGGCGATCCTTGGTGTCTACGACGC
>NZ_JASKLS010000036.1 GCF_030124375.1 Sinorhizobium sp. 6-70 | reverse complement strand
CAACGAACTCGGTGTGAAGGCAGAGATGACCTCCAGCGGCGCAACCCTGGCCGGCCGCACGCTGCAAGATCTAAGAATCAATGCCGATGCGACGGCGACGCCGAACAATCCCCAAGCCAAGCTGACCGCAACCGGAAGCCTCGGCGGCCAGGCGATCAATGCCAGGGCCGATGTGGTCTCCGAGAATGGCCGCACGTCGATCCCGATGCTGGAGGCGACGATCGGCGACAACCGGCTGACCGGCGCGCTCAATCTGACGCCCGACTTCAAGCCGGACGGCACGATCGACTTCAACCTGCCCGACCTCGGCCTGCTGGCCGCGATGGCCGGCCAGACCGCATCCGGCGATCTCGCCGGTTCGGCCACCGTACGCACCGTCAACGGCGTCACCTCGATCGCCCTCAAGGCAAGCGGCGGCAGCATCAGCCGCAATGCGCTGACGATTGCCAGACCGACCGCCGATATCAGCATCGCCGATATCGCCAGGCTGGCGATCCGGGGCAACATCGGTGCGGAAAGCCTCGGGCAGGGAGAAAACCGCCTCTCGGGCCTCAATCTCGCCTTCGAGCAGCAGGCGGGACGGACCGGCTTCTCGATCGACGCTGCCTATGACGGCGCGCCGGTCGCGGCGACAGGCGATCTCGTAAGCAATGCCGGTCGCACGGAAATCCGCCTGGCGTCCTTCTCGGCAACTCCAAGGAAGGTCCCGCTGCAGCTTGCCGCGCCGACGACGATCGCGATCGAGAACGGCATTGTTCGCCTCGGTGACCTCACCATCCTTGCGTCGGACGGCACGATTGTCGTGGCGGGCACCGCCGGCGAGCAACTCGACATTTCGGCGCAAATCAACGCGCTGCCGGCCACC
>NZ_JASKLS010000035.1 GCF_030124375.1 Sinorhizobium sp. 6-70 | reverse complement strand
CTTGGCATGCCCTCCGCTTATCATCACCGAGCCGGAAGTCGATCTCTTCGTGGAGCTCCTCACGGAGACGTTCCAGATTTTCGAGAGCGAACTCTGATGTTTGTGTGAGGGGGTAGGTGGGGCTGCCCCTGGCGAGTTGCCGCGCCTGAAAAACCTCCGCCGCCTCTTCCGGGCGCGGCGGGGGCTTGATTTTGCCGAGACGCGGTCGCGTCGTAGGCAAAGTTCGAACCGGTACTATGCGCCAAGTTCAGCAATAGGGGGCGACGAAGGGGGCTAGTCATGCGAGTTGGCTTCGCGAGCTTCTTGTGCTCGTGTATCACCATTCATGCTGCTGTAGCAGTTGGCCTCCATCCAGTTTTCGTGGCGCTTCGACGGCGAGTGCCCTGACCAGGCGCAAACAGTCCTGGCGCTGGCGAAAGCAGATCGGTTGATCGACCCTTAGTTTCCTGTGGTCTTGCCTTAGCGCCTCAAGGAAGTTCGAGCGCCCGCTCGGTTTCTAAGCTGTGGGTAATTCAGGCAACGTCCTATGTCGGGAAGCGCCGGATGTCTTGGCCAAAAGGTCTCTCACAGGCCTGGGCCGGTGTCGTCATCAAAAAGCTGATCGAGACGGTCTCAACCGCCAACGGGATCGCTCCCTGCCATAGCAAACACAGAATCCATCGGCGACTTGGTGGCCGTGGTCCTCACCGTTCTCACGATGGGATACGCACCCAGGTGGAAGGCCCGAACACTATTTTCAAGGTTGCGCTCGCGTCCGACGGCACTTGTAAGAGACGGGTCCTACCACCTGGCATCCGACCGTTCGATGAACTGTCGGTATTGTCTTCCGTCTTGAAGACGGCATACGCCACCCGCGCCAGGCGTCGCCCGCATTGTCCGGCGACGTATCGGCCGAACCCAGCAAATGCTGGCGCTAAATACCTAGGCGCGCCCTCTGGAGCATACGGCGGCGCTGTACTAGCCCGCGCTGCAGAATCTCATCTTGATCGACCCGCGTTAGTTGTCCATCGCGCATGACGACCTGACCGTTGATCATGACCGTGTCTACCGGAAGGTTGAAGGATGAC
>NZ_JASKLS010000034.1 GCF_030124375.1 Sinorhizobium sp. 6-70 | reverse complement strand
AAACCCATTCAGAAGGAGGCGTCGGGAAAAGCTTTCTACGCGGGCCGCGGCGCGAGCGAAACGTTCACTGTTTCGCATGGCAAAGGAATTTTCTTCTGGGACACCAACGGAAAGCGTTATCTCGACGGTTCGTCCGGCGCAGTTGTCGCAAACATCGGTCACGGCAACGAGCGTGTCCGCGACGCGATGATCGAACAGGCCAATCGCATCAGCTATGTAATCCGCACAGCCTTTACCTGCGACGCGACTGACGAGCTCTGCAGCCTGCTTCCACGGTTGGCTGGCCCCGGCTTCGACCAGGCGTTCCTCGTTTCCGGCGGTTCGGAGGCAGTCGAGGCCGCCCTCAAACTTGCGCGACAATACGCGGTGGTGATGGGGCAAACCAAGCGGAGCAAGATCCTAGCACGCATTCCCGGCTACCACGGTGCGACGCTCGGCGCCGCGGCCGTCACTGGTGATCCCGACAGGGAGGAAATCTTTGGCCCGATTATGCGTGTCATGCCAAAGGTGCCGGCACCCTTTAGCTACCGCATACCGGAAGGCTACGATGTCGACTCGTACGCCGACTATTGCGCAAATGAACTCGAGAAGCAGATCCTGGCCGAAGGCGAGGAGACGGTGCTCGCTTTCATCATGGAGCCGGTCGGCGGAGTCGCCACCGGCGCGTTGGCTGCGCCCGACCATTACTATGCGAAGGTACGGAAGATCTGTGACCGCTACGGCGTCCTGCTGATATTCGACGAAGTAATGAGCGGCGCCGGCCGAACCGGCAAATTTTTGGCTGCCCACCACTGGCCAGACGCTCTTCCCGATCTTGTTGTCTGCGCAAAGGGCCTCAGCGCCGGCTATACTCCGTTCGGCGCGATGATCGCTCCTAACAAAATTGTCGACAAGGTTGTCGAGTCCGGTGGCTTCCTGCACGGCCACACCTATTCCGGCAACCCGCTTTCCTCGGCTATCGCGTTGGCAGTCATCAAAGAGATGCTGAACCAGAACCTGATGGAGAATGCGGAGCGGATGGGCGTCCGGCTGCGCCAGAAGCTAAACGCCCTCAAAGATCGAACAACCACAATCGGCGATGTTCGGGGAAAGGGCTTGCTCAACGCAGTTGAAATCGTCGAGGACCAAGCTACAAAAGCGATCTTTCCGGGCTCAAAGCAGGCGTCCTACCGCGTATCGGAGATTGCACGCAATCTGGGATTGCACGTCTATGCGCGCCGCGCCGCCAGCGGCAGGTTCGGCGAGTGGATCTTGGCATGCCCTCCGCTTATCATCACCGAGCCGGAAGTCGATCTCTTCGTGGAGCTCCTCACGGAGACGTTCCAGATTTTCGAGAGCGAACTCTGATG
>NZ_JASKLS010000033.1 GCF_030124375.1 Sinorhizobium sp. 6-70 | reverse complement strand
TGCAGAATCTCATCTTGATCGACCCGCGTTAGTTGTCCATCGCGCATGACGACCTGACCGTTGATCATGACCGTGTCTACCGGAAGGTTGAAGGATGACAGCGCGAGCAGGCCACCACCCTGCTCCAGCGACGTGTGGGTGATGTCGTGTGCGGCGCGGACTACAATATCGGCCCGCTTGCCGGGGGTGAGCGTGCCGAGCTGGTCGCCCAGTCCGACGTTCCGCGCTGCATTGGCGGTTTGCATGTAGAACGGCTCGCCATCGTCCAGGCGATCACCAACGGCCGCGGAGAGCAGGAGGCTCACCATGCCGCTGGTGCCGAGAGGGTGGTACATCGTGGTGTCAATGCCAAGTGAGACTGACACGCCTTGCTTGATCAATGCCGGAAAGCGGCACGGCTCGGCCGGATGGACCGCCCGGTGCAGAGCGTTGTTCGGACACCAAGTCAAACCAGGCTTGTGTTCGACCACGAGTTCGGCGTCGCGGTCGGTCATCACGTTCATGTGGCTCAACGTCGTGCCCTTGTGGAGGGCGCCGAGCCGATGCAGCCGCTCCACGCCGGACATGCCGTACTTACGGGCTTCAGCCTTCTCCCACAGGGGTATGAAACCTTGGTGCTGGTTGAAGAGGACTCCGGCCTGTTTGGCCAGATCGCTGGCATCCTTGGTGAGCCCATCCGTCGCCGACCCTTCGCCGTAGAGGCAGACATAGCCCGTGACCAGCGCATCCTTGTCCGTGTTTCGCGTAAGCTCGCGCTCGAGGCGCCTCATGACCGTCGCCTTGTCGGCCGGAGCGCGTGCCATCAACTTCGGAGTGATCGTGGCTGGGGCAAGCCTTTCGAAGTCGCTCACATCGTCCCATCCGAACGGTGCCGAAACCATGCCGCGCATGCCAATTCGTTCCAATGCGGCTACAAACGCGTCGGTCTCGAATACGGTGCCGGCTTCCATGAAACATGTGTAGCCCCTGCGCAGCAGCGCGACCGCTGCCGCGGCTACCAAGGCATCTGTCGACTCGTCGTCGGTCTGAACCTTGACGTCCGCGTAAGAGACCTTGGACTCCGCAGGATGGTCCACCGACACTGGCAGCCCATGCAGCACAATCGCGGTTGCGTGGACATGTGTATCGATCATGCCCGGATGAACGATCGCTCCGTTTACGTCGATGCCGCTGCGGGACTCGTATTCCGCCACTAGTTCAGGCGTTTTGCCGACGGCAACAATACGGCTTTCCTTTACGGCGACGGCCCCGTTGCGGATGAACGGGGAGTCTCGGTCACCTGTGTACACCTCGCCGTTCATGATGAGGTAGTCGACCTGCTGTTTGTCTGCCATCTGAAGTCCTTCTTCTCGGCCATTT
>NZ_JASKLS010000032.1 GCF_030124375.1 Sinorhizobium sp. 6-70 | reverse complement strand
GGTGACCACCGATCTTCGTCTGAACGAGCCGCGTTATGCCTCGCTGCCGAACATCATGAAGGCGAAGAAGAAGCCGCTCGACAAGAAGAGCCCGGCCGACTTCGGCGTCGACACTTCGCCGCGGCTGAAAGTGTTGAAGACGGAAGAGCCGTCCGGCCGCAAGGCCGGCATCAAGGTCAAGTCGGTCGCCGAGCTGGTCGAGAAGCTCAAGGGCGAAGCCGGCGTGCTTTAGGTCATGCGTCCGGAAAGTGGGAACCGGTTCTCCGGACCAACGCATGAACCACTTCACAATCTTCATGCGTCCGGAAAGTGGCAACCGGTTTCCGGACAAACGCATGAACCACTTCACAATCTCGAAGCTCCGATCGGGAACGGATCGTTGAGCTCAAACCGAAAGGGAGACATTTCTCATGGCCATTCTGCTTCTGGCTGACCACGACACCACCCACCTTTCCGACCAGACGGCCAAGGCGCTGACCGCCGCCACCAAGATCGGCTCCGACGTGCATGTGCTGGTCGCCGGCTCGAACGTCAAAGCGATCGCCGATCAAGCGGCGAAGCTTGCCGGTGTGGCCAAGGTGCTGGTCGCCGACGACGCCAGCCTTGCCAACAATCTCGCCGAGCCGCTCGCCGCCACGATCGTCGCGCTCGCCGGCGGCTACGACACCATCATTGCCGCCGCCACCTCGGTCGGCAAGAACGTTTTGCCGCGCGTTGCCGCGCTGCTCGACGTCGCCCAGGTCTCGGAGATCATCGAGGTGCTGTCGTCCGACACCTTCAAGCGGCCGATCTATGCCGGCAACGCCATCCAGACGGTGCAGGCGAGCGAAGCCAAGAAGGTGATCACCGTGCGCACGGCCTCGTTCGCCGCTGCCGCTGAAGGCGGTTCGGCCGCGATCGAGACGGTTGCGGCCGCCGCCGATCCGGGCGTTTCCAGCTTCGTTGCCGACGCGCTGTCGTCGTCGGACCGGCCGGAACTGACCTCGGCGAAGATCATCATCTCCGGCGGCCGGGCGCTCGGCTCGTCGGAAAAATTCAAGGAAGTGATCCTGCCGGTCGCCGACAAGCTCGGCGCCGCCGTCGGCGCAAGCCGCGCCGCCGTCGATGCCGGCTATGCCCCGAACGACTGGCAGGTCGGCCAGACCGGCAAGGTGGTCGCGCCCGACCTCTACATCGCCTGCGGCATCTCCGGGGCGATCCAGCACCTCGCCGGCATGAAGGATTCCAAGGTGATCGTCGCGATCAACAAGGACGAGGAGGCGCCGATCTTCCAGGTCGCCGACTACGGCCTCGTCGCCGACCTCTTCGACGTCCTGCCGGAACTCGAAAAGGCGCTTTGAGCCGCCCCGGCGGCCCGGCCCATCGCGCATGTAATCAGCAGCAATCAAATAAGGATCCGACAATGGACGTACGCGCCGCCGTCGCCACTCAGGCCGGCAAGCCACTGGAAATCATGACGGTTCAGCTCGAAGGGCCGAAGGCCGGCGAGG
>NZ_JASKLS010000031.1 GCF_030124375.1 Sinorhizobium sp. 6-70 | reverse complement strand
TCAAATCCGGTTGTACTTTATTCCATCGGAAAAGACTCTTCCGTCTTGTTGCATCTGGCGATGAAAGCGTTTTTTCCATCCAAGCCACCTTTCCCTTTCCTCCATGTGGACACCACATGGAAGTTTCGGGAAATGATCGAATTCCGCGACAGGATGGCAAGAGAGCGCGGCTTCGATCTTCTGGTTCATACCAATCAGGACGGTTTGGACCAGGGCATCGGACCATTTTCGCACGGGTCGAATATTCATACCCACATCATGAAGACCGTTGCCTTGCGGCAGGCGCTCGACAAATACGGATTTGATGCAGCACTCGCAGGCGCACGGCGCGACGAGGAGAAGTCGCGCGCCAAGGAGCGCATATTCTCGATCCGCAATGGCCAGCATGGCTGGGATCCCAAGCACCAGCGTCCCGAACTTTGGAAAACCTACAATACGCGCATTCGTCCGGGCGAGACGATGCGGGTGTTTCCGCTTTCGAATTGGACCGAATTCGACATCTGGCAATATATCATGACGGAGGACATACCGATCGTGCCGCTTTATTTTGCGGCGAGGCGCCCGGTGGTTGAGCGTGACGGCATGCTGATCATGGTCGACGACGATCGCATGCCTTTTCAGCCAGAGGAAAGCGTGACCGAACGGCTTGTGCGCTTCCGCACGCTCGGCTGCTATCCGCTGACGGGCGCGATCGAGTCGGAAGCCGCGACCGTCGCCGACATATTGCGCGAGATGCTGACGGTGCGCACCTCCGAACGGCAGAGCCGGCTCATCGACCGGGACGAGGCCGGCGCGATGGAGAAGAAGAAGCGGGAGGGCTACTTCTGATGTCCTATCTTCCTTCTCTTGCGCCGCTCGACATCCAGGCGCACCTGGCCGACCAGGACAACAAGTCGATCCTCCGATTTATCACCTGCGGTTCGGTGGATGACGGCAAGTCGACATTGATTGGCAGGCTGCTGTTCGATGCGAAGCTGGTCTATGAGGACCAGCTCGCCAATCTGGGGCGCGTCGGCGCGCAGCGCAGCGCGAACGGTGACGACATCGATCTCGCCCTTCTCCTGGACGGTCTCGAGGCCGAACGCGAGCAGGGCATCACCATCGATGTGGCCTATCGTTATTTTTCGACCTCGAAGCGCAAGTTCATCGTGGCGGACACTCCGGGGCACGAAGAATATACCCGCAACATGGTCACCGGGGCCTCGACCGCGGCTCTTGCGGTGCTCCTGATCGACAGCCGTCAGGGGGTTCTCCCGCAAACACGACGCCACTCCTACATTGCGTCGCTGCTCGGCATCCGCCATGTCGTGCTGGCAGTGAACAAGATCGACCTCGTCGGCTACAGCCAGACGGTCTTCGAGGGGATAGCGGAAGACTATCTGCACTTCGCGCGCGAACTTGGCTTTCAGAGCATCAAGCCGATACCCATTTCGGCGCGCTATGGCGACAACGTCATCGCGAACTCGGAGAAGACGCCCTGGTACCAGGGCGCCGCACTTCTCGAATATCTCGAAACGATCGACTTCGATCGCCAGGAGGCGCAGAAGCCGTTCCGCTTTCCCGTTCAACTGGTCATGCGGCCCGACGCGAACTTCCG
>NZ_JASKLS010000004.1:358984-405261 GCF_030124375.1 Sinorhizobium sp. 6-70 | reverse complement strand
CGCTGCCCGCCGGCCGGGCAGCTGGCTGGCGCCGCCCGTCAGCACGATACGTTTGCCGACGATCGGGCTGAATCCGGAGCGCTGGATGCGGTCGCGGATGAGCTCCAGCGTCTCCTCGATGCGGGCGCGAACGATGCGCGACACCAGCGCACGCGGCACGTGGGTCGGCTGGTCGCGGTCGTCCTCGCCGATCGGCGGGACGGAAACGATGTCACGCTCGTCGGCGCTGTTCGGCAACGCCGAACCGTGCACGACCTTCAGCCGCTCCGCGTCCTCGATGCGCGTCGAAAGTCCGCGAGCGAGATCGGTGGTGACATGGTGACCGCCGAGGCTGACGGCATCGGCATGAACCAGCTTGCCTTCGGCGAAGACGGAAATCGTCGTCGTGCCGCCGCCCATGTCGATGGCCGCGCAGCCAAGCTCCACCTCGTCGTCGACGAGTGCGGCAAGACCGCTGGCATAGGGCGTAGCAACAATGCCCTCGACCGAGAGATGGGCGCGGTTGACGCAGAGCTCGAGATTCTTGAGGGCGGCCCGCTCGACCGTCAGCACGTGCATGTCCACGCCGAGGACGTCGCCGAACATCGCCAGCGGATCGCGGATGCCACGCTCGCCGTCGAGCGAGAAGCCGGTCGGCAGCGAATGCAGGATCGCCCGGTCGGAGCGCAGCGACTGCTGGCCGGCGGCGGCGAGCACCTTCTTGAGATCGCTGGCATCGACTTCCTGTCCGCCGAGATCGATCGTCGCGGTATAGACGTCACTCTGCAGGCGGCCGGCGGAAACATTGACGATCAGGCTGTCGATCGTCAGTCCTGCCATCCGCTCCGCGGCGTCGACCGCAAGACGGACGACGCCTTCGGCCGCGTCGAGATCGGCGATGACGCCGTTCTTCACCCCGCGCGACTTCTGATGGCCGATGCCGATGATTTCGATGTTGTGGGTGCGGCCGGGAAGGATCTGGCTTTCGGCGCGCGGCGTCAGCCGGCCGATCATGCAGACGATCTTGGTCGAGCCGATGTCGAGCACCGAGACGACATGCGACCGCTTGGAAGACAGCGGCTTCAGACGCGGAAGACCTAGATTGGAAGAACCGAACAAACTCATATCCGCTTCTCCTGGGCTTTCAGCATCTTCTCCCTCGCCTTTAACGCGACTTCCCGCCGGGCAACGGCTTCCGGCGTCAATTGTACTGTGGTGCGGTCTTCAAGCCTCAGATCGACAGCGGCGATGTCGCGCTCGAGAAGCTGATGCTTCTCCTCCATTTCGGAGAGAACCCTCATCGCCCGGACGATGTCGTTCTCCGGAAGCTTGACGATAATGCCGTTGTCGAGGCGCAGATCCCACCGCCTGCTGGAAACGCGCACAAACGCCTTCACGCGCGAGCGGAATTCCGGCCAGCGGGAGAACTCGTCGTAGAAACCGGCGGCGGCCGTCTCGGCGTCGCGGCCGACGAACAGCGGCAGCGCGGCGAACTTGTTGTCGCGAAGCGGCGCGATGACGCTGCCGCTCCGCTCGATCAGGGACAGGTCGGAACCGTGCTGCCAGATGCCGAAGGCCTTGCGCTCCTCGAGATTCACCTCGATCGTGCCCGGATAGACCTTGCGCACGGTGACGTTCTGCACCCAGGGCAATTCGCTGATCAGTCTCCGCGCCTCGGCGATATCGAGAGCCACGAGCGACGTCGTGCCGTCCAGCCCGAGTTGCTGAAGAATATCGATCTCGGACGTCTGCTCGTTGCCGGAAACCCGCACGTCCTCGATTGCAAAGCCTGCGGCGGTCGTCGAGGCCTGAGCGAAATTCTGCGTGTGGCCGCCGAGCGACATGCCGTAAAAGCCCGTCGCCGCCAGGAAGGCAGCGGCCGAAAGCGTGCCGGTGTGCGCCGGGAAGCGGATGCGACCGGTACCGAGGCTGACCAAGAAACGGACTACCTTGCGCAACGGACGCGGCAGAACGAACGTCTCATCCGCCTCAGCGGCGACGCCGAGCGGGTGACGCACCCTTCTGCCCATTCTGCCCCTCAACGCAAACACGACGCGTCCTCCACCATCCACCTGAGAAACTCACCAAACTGAAGGCCCGCATGCTGCGCCATCTCGGGCACCAGGGAGGTCGGGGTCATGCCGGGCTGGGTGTTGATTTCCAGCCAGATCAACTCGCCTTCGCCGGGACCGCGATCATCGAAGCGGAAGTCGGATCGGCTGACGCCGCGGCAACCGATTGCCTGATGCGCCTTCAAAGCGAGTGTTTGTATTTTTTGGTAAATATTTGGTGAAATCTGTGCCGGAATGACGTGGCTTGAACCACCTTTTACGTATTTTGAATCATAATCGTAGAAGGCATGCCCCTGCGGAATGATCTCGGTGACGCCAAGCGCGACCTCGCCCATGACGCCACAGGTCAGCTCGCGGCCGGCGATGTAGCGCTCGACCATGACGCGGTCACCGTACCGCCATTCGCTCGACGTGATCACCTGCGGCGGATGCGACTGATCCTCCTTGACGATCACGACGCCGAAACTCGAGCCTTCGCGAACCGGCTTGACCACGTAGGGCGGCTTCATCGGGTGCTCGTTGCCGAATGTCCGCCGATCCATGATCAGCGCCTCTGCAACCGGAATGCCGGAGGCCTTGGCAACATGCTTGGCCTGCGCCTTGTCCATGGCGAGCGCGGAGGCAAGCACGCCGGAATGCGTATAGGGGATCTCCAGATATTCCAGGATTCCCTGGATCGTGCCGTCTTCGCCGAACGGACCATGCAGGGCATTGAAAGCGACATCCGGGCGGAGATCGGCGAGAACCGCGGCCACGTCGCGACCGACATCCACGCGCGTCACGCGATAGCCTTCGGCTTCGAGAGCATCGGCGCAGGCAGCCCCGGAAGACAGGCTCACCGGCCTCTCCGAGGAAAATCCGCCCATCAGGACAGCAACATGCCTGCCGCTCATCAAAACCCCCAAACAATACGCCACTATCACAATGCTTGCTTGCGCCTGGCTGATTCCGGCTGCCGAGTCACGGGCGCCCGAACAGGGCCACTAGAACGGCATTATGGTTAATGAACCGTTTACTTTGGTTAACTCTTCTCATGAAACGCATCAGGTTTGACACCGGAAAACGCCTGCCGAAACAAGGCAATTAGGCGGAAAATCAGCGCTTTGTGCGATCGTGCTAAGAAAGGAGTTCAGAAGTCGGAAAAATAATGGCGTCGGAATCTAGAGGAGGAAGTCCCTGGCTGGCGACAGTTCCAAACAAACAGCAAAAAGGGCCGCGACGGTAACCCCATCGCGGCCCTTTCGTTTTCCTGCTCCGGCTCAGGCGATGCCGCGGCCGAGGAATTCCTTGATCTCGTAACCCGGCATGAAGTTGCCGATACGCTTGATTTCCCATTCGAGGCGAATGCCGGAATGTTCTAGCACGCGGGAGCGCACGGTTTCGCCGAGATATTCGAGCTCGTAGCCGGTCGCCTGCCCCGTATTGATCATGAAATTGCAGTGGAGCGGCGACATCTGGGCGCTGCCGATCATCATTCCGCGACAACCCGCCTCGTCGATGAGCTTCCAGGCGGAATGGCCTTCCGGGTTCTTGAAGGTCGATCCGCCGGTCTTCTCGCGGATCGGCTGCACCGTCTCGCGATGCTGGCGCACGGCGTCCATGTCGGTGCGGATCTTGTTCTTGTCTTCCGGATAGCCTTCGAAAATCGCGTGCGTGAAGATCAGGTCCTTCGCCGCCGCCGTATGGCGATAGCTATAGCCCATGTCGGCGTTGCTCAGCACATGCTTGTTGCCCTTGCGGTCGACTGCATGCACCTCCACGACCCGCTCGCGCGTCTCGCCGCCATTGGCGCCGGCGTTCATCCGCAGTGCGCCACCGATCGAGCCCGGAATGCCGTAGTAGAAATAGAAGCCGCCAATGCCGTGATCGAGCGCCATGGCAGCGATGTTTTTGTCCGGGCAGATGGCACCCGCCTTGATGCGGTTTTCGCCGACGAGTTCGAGATCGCCGAAGCCCTTGGCCGAAAGCCGGATGACCACGCCCGGTATGCCGCCGTCGCGCACGAGCAGGTTGGAGCCGACGCCGATCACCATCACCGGCACATCCTCCGGCACAAGCTTCAGGAAGGTGACGAGATCGTCCGTGTCGTGCGGCTGGAACATGAGCTCGGCAAGCCCGCCAGCGCGAAACCAGGTGACGCGGTCCATCGGGGCATCGGGGGTGATGCGTCCGCGGACTGCGCTGACGCCGCTTCCGAGCGCTTCGAGAAGTTTCTGACCGTTAACCTGTTTCATGCTCAAATTCCTGAAATATTCGCGAGTTCCTTGGGAAGGGCTGCAGCCCAATAGGTAATACTGCCGGCCCCCAAGAGAACCACAAAATCGCCCGGCTGCGCAATCTTCGAGACGATCGGCGCGATCGCCTCCTGCCCGCCGACGTAACGCGCGTCGCGATGCCCTGCCGCCTTGATGCGGTTGACCAGCGCTTCCGAATCCACTCCGTCGATCGCGTCTTCACCCGCCGCGTAGACCGGCGCGATCAGGATCGTGTCGGCATCGTTGAAGCAGGCGGCGAAGTCCTCGAAAAGGCTCGAAAGACGGCTGTAGCGATGCGGCTGGTGGACGGCGATGATCCGGCCCTGGCAGGCCTCGCGCGCCGCCCTCAACACCGCCTTGATCTCGACCGGGTGATGGCCGTAGTCGTCGAAGATGCGGGCACCGTTCCATTCGCCGGTGAGCGTGAAGCGCCGCTTGACACCACCGAAGGCGGCGAGCCCCTTCGCGATATCCTCCGTCTTGATGCCAAGGCGCTGGGCGACCGCGATGGCGGCCGTGGCATTGGAAACGTTGTGGCGGCCGGGCATCGGCAGGCGCAGGTCCTTCATCGTGATCACCTGGCCGGTGCGGCGGCGGCGGATCTCGATATCGAAGACCGAGGTCGCGCCGTCCATGCGGATATTGTGGTAGCGCACGTCTGCCTGCGGGTTCTCGCCATAGGTGACGACCTTGCGGTCCTCGATCTTGGCGACCATCGCCTGGACCTCGGGGTGGTCGAGGCAGAGCACGCCGAAGCCATAGAAGGGCACGTTCTCGACGAACTGCCGGAAGGCAGCACGCACCGCGTCGAAATTGCCGTAGTGGTCGAGATGTTCGGGGTCGATATTGGTGACGACCGCGATATCGGCGGGCAGCTTCAGGAAGGTGCCGTCCGACTCGTCCGCCTCGACCACCATCCATTCGCCGGCACCCATGCGAGCATTCGTGCCGTAGGCATTGATGATCCCGCCATTGATGACCGTCGGATCGAGCCCGCCCGCATCGAGCAGCGCCGCGATCATCGAGGTCGTCGTCGTCTTGCCGTGCGTGCCGCCGATGGCGATCGCATTGCGGAAGCGCATGAGCTCGGCCAGCATTTCGGCGCGCCGCACCACCGGCAGGAACTTTTCGCGCGCGGCAATCAGCTCGGGGTTGTCCTTCTTGATCGCCGTCGAGACGACGACGACTTCGGCGTCGCCGAGATTTTCAGCCCTGTGGCCGACGGAGATCTTGATGCCCTTCTCGCGAAGGCGCTGCACGTTGGCGCTGTCCGACTGATCCGAACCCTGCACCCGGTGCCCGAGGTTGTGCAGCACCTCTGCGATGCCGCTCATGCCGATGCCGCCGATACCGATGAAATGTACGAGCCCGATCGTCTTCGGCATTTTCATGAGCGTGTTTCCTTGAATTTCTCGACTGTCAAACCGCTGGCAATAGCCTCTACGAGGGACGCAAGCAAGCGCGCGGCGTCCGGTTTGCCGGTTTCGCGGGCACTGGCGGCCATCTGCGCCAGGGCCTGTGGATTGTTCATGGCATCGGCGAGGATGCCCGAAAGCCGCTCGGCGCTGAGCTCGGCCTGCGCGATCACGCGGGCACCGCCCTTGGCCGCGAGTGCGGCCGCATTCGCCGCCTGATCGTGATCGAGCGCATAGGGATAGGGCACGAGGATCGCCGGCCTGCCGATCACCGCGAGCTCGGACACGGTCGATGCGCCCGAGCGGCAGATGACGAGCTGGGCGGCTGCTATCCGCGCCGCCATGTCGTTGAAGAAGGGAGAGACCTCCGCCGGAACGCCGAGTTTGTCATAGGCCGCGCTAACGCCTTCCCGGTCCTCGGGACGCGCCTGCTGCGTGACCCGCAGCCGCTGGCGCGCGGCGTCCTCGAGACGGCAAATCGCCTGCGGGATCGCCTGCGAGAAATATTGCGCGCCCTGGCTGCCGCCGAAGACGACCAGATGGAACGGCGCGTTATTCGAGAAACCCGCATAGGGCGTGCCTGCCGCCTCGAGCACGGCCGGACGAACGGGATTGCCGGTCGTCACCGTTTTCGTCGCAAACGCCCCGGCGCCCTCCGGAAGAAAGCCTCCGGCGATCGCCTGCACGCGCGAGGCCAGCATCTTGTTGGCCCGCCCCATCACCGCATTCTGCTCGTGGATCATGGACGGGACGCCCATGCCGGTGGCAGCGAGCAGCGGCGGGACCGTCGGGTAGCCCCCAAAACCGATCACCGCCTTGGGCTTCAGGCGCGCGATCAGCCGCCGCGCCGCGCGCAAGCCGGTCCAGAGTTTCCAGACCGATCGCGCCAGCTTGATCGGGTTCTTCGAGCCGATCGTCGCGGAAGGCACAATGTGGATCTCGTCGGCGGGAAACCGGCCGGCAAAGCGCTCGGCGCGGCTGTCCGTCGCCAGATGCACGTCGTAGCCGGAGGCCCTGAGCTCATGCGCCAGCGCTTCCGCGGGAAAGAGGTGACCGCCGGTGCCGCCGGCGGCAAGAAGAATGATGCCTTTGCTCATGACTTACTCCGCCGGCATTCCGACACCGGATCGAAAGAGGCTACGCTCCACGGCGCGCTTCTCCGGCCGATGCCGGGTCAATGCCAGGACGAAACCGGCCGTCACGCAGATCGCCACCATCGAGGAGCCGCCATAGGAAATCAGCGGCAGGGTCATGCCCTTGGCCGGAAGCAGTTCGAGGTTCACGCCGATATTGATCATCGACTGGATGCCAAGTTGCAGCACCAGACCGGCAACGGCAAAGCGGTTGAAATCGTTCCGCTCGCGGAAGGCATGGCTGAGACCACGCATGACCAGGAAGGAGAAGATCAGCACGATGACCATGCAGAAGACGATGCCGAACTCTTCCGCCGCGACCGAGAACACGAAGTCGGTGTGGCTGTCGGGGATGATGCGCTTGACGACACCCTCACCCGGGCCGCGACCGAACCAGTCGCCGCGAATGATCGCTTCGCGTGCCGTGTCCACCTGGAAGGTATCGCCCTCGCCGGTCAGGAACCGGTCGATACGGCCGGCAACGTGCGGCAGCATGGTATAGGCGACGAAGAAACCGCCGACCGCGGCGCCTGCAAGCACGATAATCCAGAGCCACGGCATGCCGGCCATGAAGAACATGCCGCCCCAGACGGCCGTGGTCAGGATGGTCTGGCCAAGGTCCGGCTGGGCGACAAGAAGCGCGCCGACGATGCCGAAAAGCAGGATGGCGAAAAGATTGCCTGGGATTTCCGGCTGCCGCGCGTGCTCGGAGAAAAGCCAGGCGCAGACGACCACGAAGGCCGGCTTCATGAATTCCGAGGGCTGGATCGAAATGCCGGCGATCGATATCCAGCGCAACGAACCCTTGACCTCCTGACCGACGAAGAGCACCAGCACCATCATGCTGAGCGAGACGCCGAGCAGGATGATCGCTGCGCGCCTGACCTGGCGCGGCGAAAGGAAGGAGATGCCGACCATCACCGCGAGCGACGGCAAGAGGAACAGCGCGTGACGCTTGACGAAGTGGAAGCTGTCGAGGCCGAGCCGTTCGGCAACCGGCGGGCTGGCAGCGAAGGAGAGCATGAAGCCGACGCCCATCAGGAGGATGAAGGTCGCCAGAAAAAACCTGTCGATCGTCCAGAACCAGTCGGCCACGGGGCCACGTTCGGCTCGGCTTACCATCTGTCTGTCCCCTTTTCCGGCGCAGATCTGCGCCAACGTCAATCGTTCAGGCCCGACTCCGCCCGTCAGACGAGCATGTTCACGCCCTCGAGTGCTGCCACATGCCCGACAAAGGCATCTCCACGCACCTCGAAATTCTTGTACTGGTCGAAGCTTGCGCAAGCCGGGGAGAGCATCACGGCCGAAGGCCCGCCCTCGTCCCGTGCCGCATCCGTCGCCGCATGGGCGACGGCCTTTTCCAACGTTCCGGAAATCTCGTAGGGCACGGTGTCGCCGAGCGTCGCCGCAAAGGCCGGTGCGGCTTCGCCGATCAGATAGGCCTTGACGATCTTCGGGAAGAACGGCGCAAGCGACGTGATGCCGCCCTCCTTCGGCAGACCGCCGGCGATCCAGTAGATCCGATCATAGCTCGACAGCGCCGGCGCCGCGGCGTCCGCATTGGTCGCCTTGCTGTCGTTGACGAAGACGACGTCACCTTTCTTCCCGACCGGCTGCATCCGGTGTTTCAGGCCCGGGAAACTGCGAAGCCCATCGATGATGTCCTTCTCGTCGACGCCGACCGCAAGGCAGGCCGCAATCGCCGCAGCGGCATTCTGGGCGTTATGTCCGCCGCGCAGCGTCTGGATCCCTTCAAGGTGTGTGAACAGCGAAGACGTGCCGCCGCTGGCGCGCATCAGTCGCGAGCCTTCGGCATAAAACCCGTCGGCAAGCACTTGCCGGCGCGAAATGCGCACGACCCTGGTCCCGGCGCGCTCCACCCGGTCGGCGATCAGGCTGGAGAAGCTGTCGTCGACGCCGACGATCGCCGTGCCGCTTCCGGCCACCAGCCGCTCCTTGATATTGGCATAGTGCTGCATCGTGCCGTGCCGGTCCAAATGGTCCGGCGTCAGGTTGAGCAGCACCCCGGCCGTGGACTCAAGCGTCGGTGCAAGATCGATCTGATAGGAGGAGCATTCCACCACATAGAAACGCCCGGCCTTCGGCGGATCGAGCGTCAGCACCGCCGTACCGATATTGCCGCCAAGCTGGGTGTCGCGCCCGCTTTCCTTGAGGATATGGGCGATCAGCGCCGTGGTCGTCGATTTGCCGTTGGTGCCGGTGATGGCGATGAAGGGACAATCCGGGGCATGCACCCGGCGCTCACGCACGAAGAGTTCCACGTCGCCGATGATCTCGACGCTGGCCTGGTGAGCCAGATCAACCGTCCAATGCGGCTTCGGATGCGTCAGCGGCACGCCCGGAGAAAGCACGAAGGCGGCAAAGGCGGACCAGTCGACACCACGCAGGTCGGCCGTCGGAACCCCCGCGGCCGCGGCCTTGGCGACGCTCTCGGGATTATCGTCCCAGGCAACGACCTCCGCCCCGCCCGCGACCAGCGCTTGCGCCGTCGCGAGGCCGGAACCGCCGAGCCCGAAGAGTGCGACCTTCTTGTCCTTGAATGTGGTGACCGGGATCATCGCGCACTCACCTGAGCTTCAGCGTCGAGAGGCCGATCATCGCGAGGATGACGGCGATGATCCAGAAGCGGATCACCACCTGGCTTTCCGTCCAGCCCTTCTTCTCGAAGTGATGGTGGATCGGCGCCATAAGGAATACGCGGCGGCCGGTACGCTTGAACCAGAACACCTGGATGATCACCGACAGCGTCTCCATGACGAAGAGACCGCCGATGATGATCATTACGACTTCATGCTTCGTGGCGACGGCAACCGTGCCGATGAGGCCACCCAGCGCCAGAGAGCCTGTGTCGCCCATGAAGATCGCGGCGGGTGGCGCGTTGAACCAGAGGAAGCCGAGGCCCGCGCCGATAACGGCGCCGAGGATCACGGCGAGTTCGCCGGTGCCCGGCACGAAATGGATCTGCAGATAATTGGCGAAAACGGCGTTGCCCGCGAGATAGGCGATGAGGCCGAAGGCGGCGGACGCAATCATCACCGGCACGATGGCAAGGCCGTCGAGACCATCGGTCAGGTTCACGGCATTGCCCGCGCCGACGATGACGAAACCGCCGAAAAGCACGAAGAAATAGCCGAGATTGAGCATCAGGTCCTTGAAGAAGGGGAAGGTCACCGAGGAACCGAAGGTGGAGCCGGCGGTCCCCGCCGAAAGCGCCGCCTGCATCATGAAGAATACGGCAATCGCGGCGATCACGAATTCGATGCCAAGGCGCGCCTTGCCCGAAAAGCCCTTGTCCGACTGCTTGGTCACCTTGAGATAGTCGTCGTAGAAGCCGATTGCGCCGAAGCCGAGCGTCACCAGAAGAGTCGAAACGACATAGACGCTGGAAAGGTCGGCCCACAGCAGCGACGAGACGACGATGCCGGCGAGGATCATCAGGCCGCCCATTGTCGGCGTGCCAGCCTTCTTGAAGTGGGTCTGCGGACCGTCGGCACGGATCGGCTGGCCCTTGCCCTGGCGGATGCGAAGCGATGCGATCATCGCCGGGCCGAACAGGAAGACGATCAGGGCGGAAGTGAAGAGAGCTGCACCCGTGCGGAAAGTGATGTAGCGAAAGAGATTGAAAAATTGAAAGTGGTCCGCCAGTTCCACGAGCCAGATCAGCATAAGGGACCTTTCCCCAAAGGTTTAGAATCGGACATCGTCCAACAGAATCATCTGAAAGACGTTACCCGCTTGTGGTCGACTATGTTAAGGCCATATCCCCTGGCCGAAGGCGGTATCCACCAGCGCTGCAGCGCCGTGCGTCCTTTCAGGCGCACAAAGATTGCTGCAGCACTTCCAATCACCGCATGTCTTTTCCTTGGATCGGTTCGGACTAAGGAGACATGCAGTGGTGGCAACGCCCGCTATACTTCCCCGCCCCTCGCCGCCTCTTCCGGATAGGCGTTGAGAAGCGCCTGAACGATTCTCGCGCAGCCGGTTCCCTTGGACGACTTGACCATCACCACATCGCCGGCGGCAACCGCCGCGAGTGCGTAATCCGTGAGATCGTCGACGGCCTCGCGATAAACGACCGAAACCTCCGGCGGCAGAGCGTCGCGCAGATTAGCCATCTCGGGCCCCGCGAGCCAGACGTCGGCAATGCCGGCCTCAACGATCGGCCCGGCAAGAGCGGCATGAACATCGGCGGCCTGCTCGCCCATCTCCAGCATGTCGCCAAGGATCGCGATCCGGCGTCCGCCGACGGGCGGTTCGGCGTCGCGCAGCAGCGAGATCGCGGCGCGCATCGAGGCCGGGTTGGCGTTGTAGCTCTCGTCGATGAGCGTCAATCGACCCGCGCCGACCTTCAGACGGTGCTGCAGTCCCCTGCCCTTTTCCGGCCGCATTGTCGCAAGCGAAGCCAGGACCTGATCGAGATCGGCGCCTGCGAGCTTCGCCGCCGCGATCACGGCCAGCGCGTTCTCGGCGATATGGCGCCCCGGAGCGCCGATCGCGACTTCCAGCGTCCTGCCGCCAATCCCCGCCCAGAGCACCGACCCTTCCGACCGACCAGTGAATTCGACCAGCCGGAACTCGGCTTTCGGATTGGCGCCGAAGGAATGGATGTAACTCACCCCGGCAGCACCGGCGGCACGCTCCAGGAGGGTATATTGCGGGCTGTCGATATTGAGGACGGCGTGGCCGCCTTTGACGACCCCTTCGAAGATCTCCGCCTTTGCCGCTGCGATCTCATCAAGACTTTCGAAATTGCCGAGATGGGCCGGTGCGATGCTGGTGACGACCGCCACGTGCGGGCGCACCATCTTCGTCAGCGGTCGGATCTCGCCCGGGTGATTCATGCCGACCTCGAAAATGCCGAAGTCGGTCGCCTCGGGCATCCGCGCCAGGGTCAGCGGCACACCCCAGTGATTGTTGAACGAGGCAACGGAGGCGTGGACCCGGCCGAGCGGGGACAGCACATGCCTCAGCATTTCCTTCGTCGTGGTCTTCCCGACCGACCCGGTGACGGCGATAACCTTTGCCGCACTGCGATCGCGCGCGGCGCAACCGAGGCGGATCAGCGCCTCCAGCACGTCATCGACAACGATCATCGGCGCGATCAGCCGGCCGAGGGCGGGAATCTTGCCTTCGCTGACGACAAGGAGGGCGGCTCCATTGGCAAGCGCGATCCCGGCATAGTCGTGGCCGTCGACGCGATCGCCCTTGATCGCGAAAAACGCCTCGCCCTTATTGATCGTTCGGCTGTCGATCGAGATGCCTGCAATGCCCTCTGGCAGATTTCCGACCGGACGGCCGTTCATCGCAGCCAGAAGATCGCTGCTTGTCCAGAGCCAGCTCAAGTCACAGCCCTCCCAATGCCTTGCGTACTTCCTCATGATCCGAGAACGGCAGCGTCACAGAACCGATCGTCTGCCCTTCCTCATGTCCCTTGCCGGCGACGATCAGCGTGTCGCCGGTTTTCAGCATCCCGACCGCCGTGCGGATCGCCTCGGCGCGGTCGCCGATTTCGGTCGCGCCTTTGGCCGCAGCCATGATCTCGGCGCGGATGACCTCCGGCACTTCCGAGCGCGGGTTGTCGTCGGTGACGATGACCACGTCGGCAAGCCGGGTGGCGATCTCGCCCATGATCGGCCGCTTGCCCTTGTCCCGGTCGCCGCCGCAGCCGAACACGATAATGATCCGGCCGGTGGTGAAAGGCCGAACCGACGTCAGGACATTCTCCAGCGCATCCGGCTTGTGGGCGTAATCCACATAGGCGAGCGCGCCGTCCTTCGTGTGCCCGACGAGTTCCAGGCGCCCGGACGCGCCCTGCAATTTCTCGAGCGCCGAGAAGGCGGCCTTGGCGCTGATGCCGGTGGACATGGCGAGGCCGGCTGCAACCAGCGCATTGGCGATCTGGAAGTCGCCGGCAAGCGGCACGTGGATTTCAAAGATTTCGTCGCCGACATGCACCTCTGCCGACTGCTTGTGGCGGAAATGCTCGACGCGCTTCAACGTGATGAATTCGCCCTTGCGTCCGACGGTGCGCACGTCCTGGCCCGCCTTGCGGGCGGCGCCGATCGCCTGGTCCGACCATTGGTCGTCGGCGAAGATCACCGCCGGCGCGCCCGTGGGCAGGAGGTTGGAGAAGAGGCGCATCTTCGACGCCATGTAGTGTTCGACCGTCGGATGATAGTCCATGTGGTCGCGTCCGAGATTGGTGAAGGCGGCGGCGGCAAGCCGAACGCCGTCGAGCCGGCTCTGGTCGAGGCCGTGGCTCGACGCTTCCATCGCCGCGTGGGTCACAGCGGCATCGGCGAGTTCCTTAAGCAGCTTGTGCAGCGAAACCGGGTCCGGGGTGGTCAGCGATCCGTAGTCGTTGCGGCCCGGCGCCACGACGCCGGTCGTTCCGATCATCGCGGCAGAAAGGCCTGAATGCGCCCAGATCTGCCGGGTAAAGGAAGCGACGGAGGTCTTGCCCGCCGTCCCGGTCACCGCCACCATGGTCTCCGGCTGGCGACCGTAGAATGCAGCTGCAGCCTTCGCTAGGAAACGACGCGGCTCCGACAGTCCGAAGACCGGCACGCCGGCCTCGGCAACCGCACCAGCCACCGTGACCACAGCCGCAGCGCCGCGCGAAAGGGCATCGGCGATATAAGCGGCACCATTCGCCTTCGTCCCGGCGACGGCGACGAAAAGGTCGCCTGGCTTGACCTGCCGGCTATCGGCCGTAATCCCGGCGATCTCGATATCCGAGGAAACGCCCTTCAGTTGCGCCGAAAGTTCCGGGAAAGCGGCTCCCGCCAGGTCCTTGATCTTCATGAACTGCATGTCTCGCATCGATATCGATCCGCCGGATCGCGAATCGTTCGCATTCTCATTTCACGGTCAATAAGACACAAGCAAGGCAGAACCGTCTTCTCCAAATTTCGGTTCGACACCGAGAAGCGGCGCGGAGCGGCTGATGATGTCGCGCACCATCGGCGCTGCGTTGGAGCCCGCGGTCCGCCCGCCACCTTCCCCGGTCTTCGGCGCATCGATGAAGGTCAGCACGATGTATTTGGGGTTGTCGATCGGGAATGCGGCGAGGAAGGCGTTGAAGTTCAGGTCATGGGCGTAACGGCCGTTGACCACCTTATCGGCCGTACCGGTCTTGCCGCCGACGTTGAAACCGGGAACGAGCGCCCGTTTGCCCGAGCCGGCAATGCCGTTCCAGCGAAGCAGGAAGCGCATGTCTTCGCTGGTGCTTTTCTTGACGACCGCAGTCGCGAGCTCGTTTGCCTGCTCCTCCGTGCGCGGCAGGAAGGTCGGCGGAATGAGCTTGCCGCCATTGACCAGGGCAGCCCCGGCAACCGCCGTCTGCAACGGCGTCGTGGAGACGCCGTGGCCGAAGGAGATGGTGATCGAGTTGATCTTCTTCCATTCGCGCGGCTGGGACGGTGTCTTGACCTCAGGAAGTTCCGTCGGCAGCTTCGACAGGAGCCCGATGCGCGTGAGGAATTCCTTATGCCCGGGAATGCCGATCAGGTCGGCGATCTTGGCCGTGCCGATGTTCGAGGAGTACTGGAAGATCTCCGGCACCGTCAGCACGCGGCGCTTGCCGTGAAAATCCTTGATGGTGAACCCGCCGATGCGGATCGGCGCCGACGCATCGAAGCTGTCGTTGAGGGTCACCTTGCCGGAGTCGAGGCCCATCGCGATCGTGAAAGTCTTGAAGGTGGACCCCATCTCGAACGTGCCGTTCGACATGCGGTTCATCCAGCCTTCCTCGGCGCCTTCGGCTGGCTTGTTCGGGTCGTAGTCCGGAACCGAGGCCATTGCCAGCACTTCGCCGGTGTGGACATCGAGCACGACCGCGCCGGCGGCGATCGCCTGGAAATTCTTCATGCCGGCTTCGATCACGTCGCGCACGATGTTCTGGACGCGCACATCGATCGAAAGCTTGACCGGCTCGAGTTTGGCATCGCTGGTCATGCCGATCGCCGCAAGATCGGCAAGGCCCTGGCCGTCGATATAGCGCTCCATCCCGGCAACGCCGCGGTTGTCGATATTGACATGACCGAGGATATGGGCGGCGGTCGGGCCGCCAGGATAGAAGCGCCGCTTTTCCGGGCGGAACCCGACGCCGGGAATGCCGAGCGCCAGGATTTCGCTCTGCTGCTTCGGCGTCAGCTGCCGGCGCAGCCATTGGAAACGCGACTTCGATTTGAGCTTGTTGTAGATCTCGCGGGCGTTGAGATCGGGCAGAACCGTCGCCAGGCGCTCCACTGCTTCGTCGGCATCGACGATCTTGTGCGGCTCGGCATAGAGCGACACGGTGCGGATGTCGGTTGCGAGGATTTCACCGTTGCGATCGAGAATGTCGGGGCGCGAAGCCATCAGATTGTCGGCGCGCCCGATCGACGAAACGGTCTCCGGCTGCGCCATGCCGTACTGCACCAGCCGCCCGCCGATCACCGCATAGACGATTCCGAAGCTGGCAATGACGATCGCCACCCGGTTCTTGGCCTGGCTGGCGCTCTTCTTGCGCGCTCCCTGGATCGTGACCTTGACCCCATCGGATGGCCGGTTGTTGCCGCCCGCCGAGAAATGCGCCTTGCTCTTCAGCACCATGATACGGGAGAGAAACGACATCAGCGCGCCACCGATCCTGTTGCTATACCATCTGTCTTGATGACGGCGGCAACGCCGTCGTCAGCCCCCTTGTCGCCTTCCGGTTGCGGCAGATCCGCTCTCAGCATCGGCAATTCCTCGGGCCGCGCGAGTTGCGTCGAAGGGGTCGGCGCGAGTTGCAGGTCGGCGGCGAAGGCGCCCACGAGCCGCTCGAGCCGGTTCGGCTGTGTCAGCAGCGCCCAATCCGCCCTCAAGAGATCGATCGTGTCTTCCTCGAGCTTGATGGCGGCGTCGAGCCGGCGAACTTCTTCGCGCTTGTTCTCGGCCTGATGCTTGATCGTGTAGGTGACCGTAGCGGCTGCCGTCATGACGACGATCAGGACAATGTCGAGCGTTCGCAGCATCTTCTCTTAGCCCCCCAGTTTCGCAAGGCTCGCCAGTTCCGGCAGATTGAAAATGGACAGATCGTTTCCCGGCGACGGGGCCTCCGTGCGGATGCCGGCCCTGAGCTTGGCGGACCGGGCACGCGGATTGCGGGACGCTTCTTCCTCACTGGCCGCAATCATAGGCTTGCCGACTGGCGTGAAGGTTGCGGCGCGTGCAGCAACCATCGGCAGATGGCGGGATCCTGCCGCCTTGCCGGACCGGTCCTGGAAGAACGTCTTGACGATCCTGTCTTCGAGAGAATGGAAGGTGACGACGACAAGGCGCCCGCCGGGCTTCAGCACCCGCTCGGCAGCAAAAAGCGCATTGGCGAGCTCCCCGAGCTCTTCGTTGACGAAGATGCGCAGCGCCTGAAAGACGCGGGTCGCAGGATGGATCTTGTCCTTGGCCTTGCGCGGCGTCACGGTCTCGATGAGGCCCGCGAGGTCGCGCGTCGTTTCGAACGGCGCCTCAGCGCGGCGTTTTTCGATGGCGCGGGCAATGCGGCCCGCCTGCTTCTCCTCGCCGAGGAAGCCGAAGATGCGGATGAGATCGGAGACCTTGGCGCGATTGACGACATCGGCGGCAGAGACGCCGGAAGCCGACATGCGCATGTCGAGAGGACCCTTCTTCTGGAAAGAAAAGCCGCGCTCGGCCTCGTCGATCTGCATCGAGGAAACCCCGATATCGAGCACGACGCCGTCAAGGCCTTCTGCCGGCGCATGTTCGGCGAGTTCCGAAAAACGGGAATGAACGAGCTTGAGCCGCCCCTCGGAGGCAGCGACAAGAGGCTGACCTGCGGCAATCGCCGTCGGATCGCGGTCTAGCGCGACCACGTCGGCGCCCGCCGTCAGGATGGCGGCCGTATAGCCGCCGGCACCAAACGTGCCATCGAGAATGATCTTGCCAGGCGCAGGTTCGAGGGCAGCGAGCACCTCGGTCAGCAGGACGGGAATGTGACGAACCGGTCCGCCGTCGGCTTCAGAATCTCCGCCGCCTTGATCCGTCACCATTCCGCCTCTCCATTCTATTCCGGACGCAACCCCCGTTGCTTGCGCCCTTCCCGGGCCTCCGCCTGCGCCCTCGCAAACGCCTGCGGCTCCCAGAGCTGAAAATGATCGCCCCGTCCGACGAAGGTCACGTCGGTCGAGATGCCGGTGAAGTCGCGAATAAAATCCGTCACCATCAACCGGCCCTCCGGGTCGAGCTTCACAAAGACGCCGCCCCCATGAACGAGGAGCGACATCTGGTTGGCGACATCCGAAAACGGATCCTCTGCCGCCATCTGCTTCTCGAACCGGTCCAGAAGCTCCGGCCCACCGACGCTGATCGCCGGAAAGACGAAGTCCTGAAAGCAGTATAACTCCCGGACGCCCCCATCCGAAAGCACGGCGCGGAACGCCGAAGGCACGGACACCCGCCCCTTTGCATCGATCCGGTTCGTAGCATGTGACAAGAAGCGGTTCATGACGCGAAACGGCCGCCTCCGACTGACGGGCCACGATCATCGGCCCGCGCGAACACTTGCCTGCGCGCGCAAAAGACCCCCGCCGGACACAAGCATGCCCGCCCGACCCTTCCGAGGAAGGAACCTTGGAATTTTGCGATAGTGGGCCACGACGCGGCCCTTGCGCAGTACCATTATGGGATAACATGGGACCATATGGGCGTCAATGGGAGAAGCCTTGCGGATGATCAAATATTGATAGGTTGTTAAGTTTAACAAAGGGTTACGATCGGGATCCTAATCCCTTGGAATCCCGCGTGAAACCGCACGGCAGCAGCAATGGTCGCGGGAGGCGTTCGACTGCTGATTCGCTTGAGAAATGGCGCTCCGCTTGAAATGGCGGCTGCGAGTAGCCCTGGAAGAAAAAAGCCAGTTGGCCTGTAAGCCGGGTTCTGTATGGCCCCGCCCCCGAAGGAACGGGACGTGGCAGCCATTCATCTGGGACTGCGCTTGCGCGCAGCCTCTTGCAACCCACCCGGATGACGCGCCTGGAAACCGGCTGGACGCTTGCGCGCCCGTGTCATCCCTATTCGGTCTTGCTCCCGGTGGGGTTTGCCGTGCCGTCCATGTTGCCATGTCCGCGGTGGGCTCTTACCCCACCCTTTCACCCTTACTCCGCGAAGCGAAGCGGTTTGCTTTCTGTGGCACTTTCCCTAGGGTCGCCCCCGCCGGACGTTATCCGGCACCGTGTTTCCGTGGAGCCCGGACTTTCCTCCCCCCGCGGCCTTTCGGCACTTGCGGGGCGCGGCTGCCCGGCCAACTGGCAGAGGGTCCATAACCCGCCAAGACAGCAAGCGCCAGAAAAATCGGCGATTTCATGCTTTGCCTAGCCGGTTCTGTTCAGCGATACAAAACCGCAAAGTCGGTTTCGTATTCGGGGCATCAATGCGCCCCTTGAGGACGAGCGCGGCACCGAGTCGGCCGATCTCGTCGGAACTCTTCGCGGCGTGTCCATTGCCGCCGGTGACGACAACGCTGCGATCGCTGGCAAAACCGATATAGGATCGACGACAGCGAAATCAAAGCTTTCCGACATGACAGTCCCCGATGGCTCCCGTCGCCGGGAATAACATGCCGCAAACACAAGGCACCGAATTCCTTCGGGAATTAACGGTATGCCGGAACGCGAGACCTTTCCGGCAATAGCCTTGGACCGGGATCGATCCAAGGCTAATCATGTGTCCGTCATGTTCAGTCGGGGAGGCCCACGGACGATTCAGCCCTTAGTTCAGGATGCTCTGAACCTTGCCGCAATAGCGCTTCGACACCGGGTTCATGCGCGTGGCGGCGTGGCCGGCATTGTATTTCAGGATGGTGCCGCAGGTTGAGCCGTCCGAAAGCTCCTGCGCCTTCGCCAGATACATCATGCCGAACTTGATGTTGGTTTCCGGATCGTAGAGGCCCTTGGCGGAACCGGAATAGCCCATCATGCGGGCAGTGGCGGGCTTGATCTGCATCAGGCCGATCTCGCCGGAGCTGCCACGCGCATCCGGGTCGAAGTTGCTTTCGATTTGAACGACGGCGTGAGCGAGGCCGGCGGGGACTCCAAATTGCTTGGCGTAGGACTGGATGAGGATCGTATATTGCGAACCCGTCGACAGGGATAGGTCAGGCTTCGGATAACCTGTTGTTCTGGTCACTGACTGAAGCGAAGAGGTCTTGATGGTTTTGTCGACATCCCCTGCATACGACATACCCATCCCGGCGAAGGACATGCCAAAGCATGCCGCCACCGCAGCAACAGACGATATTCTCATTTAGTTTGAAGTCTCCGGTCTGGGGAACTGCTCGCAGCGGCGCACCCCGCCGCCACGACCGAATTTCCCGATCGTTTTTATTGACAAAAGAGCGGCGCGGTCGCGCTGCATCCCCTGCAGTTGATGCAGGGAAAATGAAGGGGCCATCATGGTAAACATGTGGCAACACAAAAAAATCGCGCAGGAAAATGGTGAGCGCGCTAAATTAGCGCCCCCAAAAATCGTCGCCTAAACGGCGGGATTCGGCAGGGCGGAAAGCAGGCGGTGAAGCGTGTCGATGGTCGAAACATCGGCGATTCCATCCACCCTCGCCTGGCGGAAATGCCGTTGGAATGCGGCCACCGCGCCTTCTGTCTTCTCGCAGAAATCGCCTGTTACTTCAATACCATAACCGTAGAGGGACAACAGAGACTGGATCGCCTCGATCGGCTGCCCCCGGTCGCCGCGCTGGAAAAACCGGCCGCCGCCGACCGGCGCCGGTTCCACCCAGTGGCCGACCCCCTTGGCGTGCAGCACGTGCCAAGGAAATTTTTCTCCCGGATCGACCTTGCGAATCGGTGCAACATCGCTGTGCGCAAGGACCCTTTCCGGGGCGATGGACCAGCGCTCGCCACAGTCCCGACACAATTCGGCGACCGCTTCGATCTGTGCTTCAGGGAAGTCCGGCAACCCGCCCGGATGGCCGGCATTGGCGATCTCGATACCGATCGAACAGGAGTTGATGTCCGCCTCGCCCTTCCAGAAGCTCTTGCCCGCGTGCCAGGCACGCCGCTCCTCCGCGACAAGCTGGTCGATCCGGCCGTCCTCATGAACGAAATAATGGCTGGAGACCTGGCTTTCCTCGCGGCAAAGCCAGTCGAGGGCCGAAGCGGCGGTCTCCATGCCGGTATAGTGCAACAGGATCATATCCGGGTTGCGCCCGGCGGCCCGCTCGCCATGATTGGGCGACGAGAGCAGGCGGGCACCGGGAAAGTCGCATGTCTTCGCTGTCATGCCGCGCGGCGTTCTCTTTCGATCGCCTCATAGGCTGCGTTGAGCGCGGCCATGCGATCGTTGGCGATCGCGTGAAATTCTTCCGGCACGCCCCGCGCCACCAGCATGTCTGGATGGTTCTCGGAGACGAGCACGCGATAGCGCCTGCGGATCTTGGCGAAATCGTCCTTCGGCGACACGCCCAGAACCTCATAAGGATCGCGGCCCGTGAGATGGACATGGCGCGCCATGATGCGGTGGAAATGCTCCTCGTCCATCTTGAAGATCTCCGCGACCCGCATGAGGAACGCGAGCTCCTTCTCATGCAAGGCGCCATCGGATTTCGCGATATGGAAGAGCCCGTCGATGATGTCCTCGAGGATCGGGCAGTTCTTTTCGCAGGACGAGCACAGCGACGCCATCTTTTCGGCATAGGCCTCATAGCCCGCAACGTCCTGACGCGCGAGGTTGTAGAGACGCGCAACGTTCTGCGCCTGGTCCGCGGGAAATTTGAAGATATCGCGGAAGGCGGCAACCTCGGTCTCGCTGACGATACCGTCGGCTTTCGCCATCTTCGCCGAAAGCGCGATCATCGCCACCGAGAACGCGACCTTGCGCCGTGTTTCCGGGTCCCCTTCAAAGAGGGTGCGAACGGCCTCGACCACGCCCGCGAGCGCATTGCCTGTGGCCGTGACGATTTTCAGCAGGCTGTCCCAGAATGACATATGTGCGATTTTTCCCTGTCCACCATCCAGCATGATCTGATGTGGTGGCAAATTGCAAGCGGCCGATCGCCGGAAACACCACGGATGACGTACTTGTGATGGCCCCTCAATAAATCATATAGCCGTAAATCTCAACCTATTTCGAAGTATAGTCGCGTCGACGAGTCGACGTCGGACGGCATGGGCTTTTTGAAGGATCCACAGGCCTGTCATTTAACTTCCATCGGATTTGCGCTAGACCACGATGTCCTTGAATGAGCAAGGATCATGAACATGACCGGCTCTGCTGAGCCGTTGCCAGTGCCGAATCGCCGAGGAGGAACCATGGCCAAGAAGAAAGTCGCAATGCTGACGGCGGGCGGGCTTGCCCCCTGCCTTTCATCCGCTGTCGGCGGCCTGATCGAACGGTACACCGACATCGCGCCCGACTACGAGCTCGTCGCCTACCGTTCCGGCTATCAGGGCCTGCTTCTCGCCGACCGTATCGAGATCACCAGGGACATGCGCGAGAAAGCGCATCTGCTCCATCGCCACGGCGGTTCGCCAATCGGCAACAGCCGCGTCAAGCTTACCAACACAGCCGACTGCGTGAAGCGCGGTCTCGTCAAGGAAGGCCAGAACCCGCTTCGGGTCGCCGCCGAGAGGCTGGCGTCGGACGGCATCACGATCCTGCATACGATCGGCGGTGACGACACCAACACGACCGCGGCCGATCTCGCCGCCTATCTCGGTGCGAACGGCTATGACCTGACGGTCGTCGGCCTACCGAAGACGGTCGACAACGACGTGGTGCCAATCCGCCAGACGCTCGGCGCCTGGACGGCGGCCGAATACGGCGCGCGCTTCTTCGACAATGTCAGCAACGAGCAGAGCGCGGCGCCGCGCACCCTCGTCGTCCACGAAGTGATGGGCCGCCATTGCGGCTGGTTGACGGCAGCAACCGCGCGCGCCTACATCCAGATGGCCGAAGACAAGGAATATGTCGACGGCTTCATGATGAACGCGCAGCTGAAGAACATCGACGGCCTTTACCTGCCGGAGATGAAGTTCGATCTCGAGGCCGAGGCCGAGCGCCTGCGCAAAGTCATGGACCGCGCCGGCTTCGTCACCCTGTTCGTCAGCGAAGGCGCATGCCTGGACGCGATCGTCGCCGAACGCGAGGCGGCGGGCGAAACGGTCAAGCGCGATGCTTTCGGCCACGTGAAGATCGACACGATCAACGTCGGCAACTGGTTCTCGAAGCAGTTCGCCGCCCTTCTCGGCGCCGAACGCTCGATGGTGCAGAAGTCCGGCTACTACGCCCGCTCCGCGCCCGCCAATGGCGACGACCTGCGCCTGATCCAGAGCATGGTCGACCTCGCGGTCGAAAGCGCGCTCAACAAGGTCTCCGGCGTAACGGGCCATGACGAGGACCAGGGCGGCAAGCTGCGCACGATCGAGTTCCCGCGCATCAAGGGCGGCAAGCATTTTGACCCGTCCGCGAAATGGTTCGGCGACGTCATGGACGTCATCGGTCAGAAGTGGCAGGCGGCGGACTAGCATGATTCCTCAAATCGGAATCGATTTGAGGAAAAAATCATGCAGCAATTCAGAGTGCTACAGCGACCTTTGCGCGTCCCGAAGGACGCGCGGCGCTGGAAGCGGCACCCATAATTGCAGTTGACGGCTTCGCGCTTGCGTGGCTCCCTCCCGGTTCTTTCCAGGAAGCCATTCAAGCGCGGAGCCTTTTCATGTCCTTCGAACACTGGTTTGCCTTTGCGGCCGCGTCGGCGGTGCTGCTCGCGATCCCCGGCCCGACCATTCTTCTCGTGATCTCCTACTCCCTCGGCCACGGCCGCAAGACTGCCGGCGCGACCGTCGCCGGCGTCGCCCTCGGCGACTTCACCGCCATGACCGCCTCGATGCTTGGCCTTGGCGCCCTGCTCGCTACGTCGGCCGCCATCTTCACCGTCTTGAAATGGGTCGGCGCCGCTTACCTCGTCTGGCTCGGCATCAAACTCTGGAAGGCACCGGTCGGTGGCGAAGAAGCCGATAGCGCGGCTTCGGCGGAAAGGCCGCGGCGCATCTTCCCGCACGCTTATGCCGTCACCGCTCTCAATCCGAAGAGCATCATCTTCTTCGTCGCCTTCCTGCCGCAGTTCCTCGATTTGTCGCGGCCGCTCTTTGCCCAGATGGCGATTTTCGAGGCGACGTTCCTTATGCTCGCGACACTCAATGCAGCGCTTTATGCCTTTCTCGCCGCGGCCGCCCGAAACACGATCCGCAAGCCGAATATTCGCCGCGTGGTCAACCGCACCGGCGGCTCGCTGCTGATCGGTGCTGGCCTGCTGACGGCCGGTCTGAAACGGGCTGCGCCGTGAAAATCTCCCACGCGCTTGCCGCAACTGACGGCATAGGTTAATGGAGATTCAAGCGCGGTGGTTGGCATCCACTGATTTGCGGGGGCTACGGGGCCCAGAAGCACGAAAGTGACACTATGGCTGTATTCCGTATCTCCCTTACAAAACGGGCATTTACTGCCGCTGCCCTGGCATCGGTGGCCATTGCCTCGGGGTGCTCCACGGTCGAGCATACGTCGCTTGAAGAACTCACCGCCGTGCAGACAGTCACCCCCATCGCGAAGCCCGGAACAGAAATGACGGCCTATGCCCTGCCGACACCGGACGGAGCGGCGACCGTAGCTTCGACAGCCCTTGCTTCTCAAACGACCCCCGGTGAGACGACACCAGGCGCAACCGCGACGGACGCCGCCGCGGCGTCGACGACAACCATGGTGGCAACCGCAGCGACGGAGACCTCTCCGATAGCGGCGACCGCGACAATGCCGGCCAGCGATGCAACGCTGGCCTATGCCGCTCCCCAGAGGGTTGCGATTCCGACCGCCAAGCCGGGTCAGGCATTCGAAGTGGCGATGGCAGGGCCGGCCACATCGGCCGAGCTTGCAGAAAAGCCCGCCGCCGCCGCGCCCGCAACCGTGCCCTTCCTGGGGGTTGCCGCGGCCATGGAATCGGATTTCGACACGGGCGAGCCGGTCGGCCTCGAAACGCTGGTCGCCAACCGGATGATCGTTCCGACGGCGCGGCCGAACACCGGCGTGATCGGCTCTGCCGTCGGCGCCGTCGCAAGCGTCATCCCCGACTCGCTGAAGTTCTCAAAGACGCCGACCAGCTCGCGTCCGGAACTCGACCGGCTGATCAAATATTATGCGGAGCTGAACGGCATTCCGGTGGAGCTCGTGCACCGGGTCGTCAAGCGCGAGAGCAACTACAATCCCCGCGCCTACAGCAAGGGCAACTTCGGCCTGATGCAGATCCGCTATAACACCGCCAAGGGTCTAGGTTATGAAGGCCCGGCCGAGGGTCTGTTCGACGCGGAAACCAATCTCAAATACGCGACCAAGTACCTGCGCGGCGCCTGGATGGTGGCCGACAACCAGCATGACGGCGCCGTAAAGCTTTACGCCAGCGGCTACTACTATCACGCCAAGCGCAAGGGCCTGCTAGACGAGCTCGATATGCGCTAGAGCGGGATGAGGAAAAGTGTGTGCGGTTTTCCGCCCGCATCCCGCTCCAAATGATTTAAGCCCTGGGCGTCGTCCGGCAAACAGCGTGAAACTGATGTCCGAGGGCGCTCAATCGAGCGCCTCTATTATTTTCGCATTCAGCTTCTGCACGTCGTAGCCGGTGCGCGACGGTGTGAGACCGAGGCGGACGACCGCGAGCCGCAGTGACGGAACGAGCATGATCGCCTGTCCGTCGTGCCCAAGCATCCAGAACGTATCCGGCGGGAAGTTGCCTGTGCCGGCGCGGATGCCGTTTTCCTGCAGCCACACCTGTGCGGAGCCATAATCGCCGCCGGACGCCGCCGATGGCGTGCGCATGAAGGAAACATAACCCTCCGGCAAAATCCGCCTGCCCTTCCAGCTTCCGTCATCCAATAGAAACTGCGCGAAGCGCGCCCAGTCCTGCGCCGTCGCATACATGTAGGAGGAACCGACGAAGGTGCCGCTCGCATCCGTTTCCATCACGGCGCTCGTCATGCCGAGCGGGGCGAAGAGCGCCTTGCGCGGATAAGCGAGCGCTTCGGCCGGATCGTCGAACGTTCGCATCCACAGCTGGGACAGAAGATTGCTGGTGCCGCTCGAATAGCGGAATTTCTTGCCCGGCTGCATGTCCAGCTGCTTTGACGCCACGAAGCCGGCCATGTCGCTTTCGAGATAGAGCATGCGCGTGACGTCGGTCACGTCGCCATAGTCCTCGTTGAACGCGAGCCCGCTCTGCATCGCCAGGAGATCGGCGAGCTTGATCCGCGACCGATCATCGCCGCTCCAGGCTGGCAGAAGATCGCTGCGGGCGACGTCCATCTTCCCCTCCCCGGTCCGCAGGCCGATCAGGGCCGCAGTCACCGATTTCGTCATCGACCAGCCGAGCAGAGGCGTCCCCCGATCGAAGCCAGGGCCATAGGTCTCGGCCACCAGCCGGCCGTCTCGCACGACGGCGATCGCCCGTATGCCGGAACCCGCCAGGCCGGCATCCTCGATGACGCTCTGAATCGCCGGATCTATGTCGGCTTTGCTGCCGTCTGGCCAGCCGATAGCCGCGTCGTGAGTCCCTATGGCTCCGGTCTCAGCCCCTGTCCCCGTTGCCGAACCCGCAAGCGCCTGCGCGCCGCTGTCATCGACATTGGTACAACCATATCCCGGCCTATGGACCGCTCGGCCGGGCGCGGCAAAGCCGAATATGCGCGCCGTCACGCTCTCCTTTTCCCGATCGACCGAGACGCGGACGAACTTCAAGAGCGGATGGCCGGGCGCCTGCACGTCCTCCGCAAGAACCGCTTGCGGATCGCGTTTGGCAAGGAAGACATTGGAGCAGACGATCTTGGCGGCATAGCCGTCGCCCACCTTCAGAAGCTCCGGCGGGAACAATGCCAGCCATCCGCCGATCCCCGCAAGACCGACGACCACCGCTCCGGCGATCGCCTTCAGCAACCGTTTCATGCGCGTCCTCCCGGCTCCCGGACCGTCACGTCTCCGCACGCGCGGCAGTTACGAGAGAAACAGGATTCCGGCGAAAGGAAAAGCCCTCGGAAGCCTCGCGGCTGTGCGAAACCCCGTCATCAAAGTGTAGCGGAGTCACTTTAGAAGCGGCTAAGTTTCAACTGGATGACAGGCAAAGATGACCGAACTCGCCCCCGACGCCGGCTTTGGCAGGAAGAATCCAAAGCTGAAAAGCGCGCTGCTGCAGCACAAGCCCCTCTCCCTCGCCGGCCTGTCGGAACGCCTGTTCGGGTTGCTTTTCTCGGGGCTCGTCTACCCGCAGATCTGGGAAGATCCGATCGTCGACATGGCGGCAATGCGGATCCGTGCCGGACACCGCATCGTGACGATCGGTTCAGGCGGTTGCAACATGCTGACCTATCTCTCCGCCGGCCCCGCCCATATCGATGTCGTCGACCTCAATCCGCACCATGTCGCGTTGAACCGGCTGAAACTCGCCGCCTTTCGCCACTTGCCAAGCCACAAGGACATCGTGCGCTTTCTTGCCGCGACAGACACGCAGTCGAATGTGCAGGCCTTCGACCTTTTCCTCGCTCCTAACGTCGACGCGACGACCCGCGCCTACTGGAACGGCCGGGCGCTCGACGGACGACGCCGCATCGGCGTCTTCGGCCGCAACATCTATCGCACTGGCCTTCTCGGCCGTTTCATCGCCGCCAGTCATCTGCTCGCCCGTCTCCATGGCATCAACCCCGAGGAGTTCGTCCAGGCCCGGTCGATGCGCGAACAGCGCCAGTTCTTCGACGAAAGGCTCGCGCCGCTGTTCGAGCGTCCGGTCATTCGCTGGATCACCAGCCGCAAGAGCTCGCTTTTCGGTCTCGGCATCCCGCCGCAGCAATTCGACGAGCTCGCGAGCCTGAGCGATGAGAAATCGCTGGCCGCGGTGCTGCGCCAACGCCTTGAGAAGCTCACCTGCCACTTCCCGCTTCGCGAGAACTATTTCGCCTGGCAGGCCTTCGCGCGGCGCTACCCGCTGCCGCATGAAGGCGAGCTGCCGGCCTATCTGCAAGCCGAGAACCACGAAGCGATCCGCGATCATGCCGACCGCGTCGAGGTCCACCACGCAAGCTTTACCGAATTGCTGGCCCGCAAAGCGGCTTCGTCGGTCGATCGTTACGTCCTGCTCGACGCGCAGGACTGGATGAACGATCGGCAGTTGAACGACCTTTGGACGGAGATCACGCGCACCGCCGACAGCGGCGCCGTGGTGATTTTCCGCACCGCCGCGGAAGCGAGCATCCTGCCGGGCCGCGTCTCCGCGGCTCTGCTCGACCAGTGGCACTACGATGCCGAGGCGTCCACCAAACTCGGTGCGGAGGACCGTTCGGCCATCTATGGCGGCTTCCACGTCTATCGGAAGAAAGCATGAGCGCCGCCCAGCCGTCGGAAAACAACCACGCGCGCCTGATGGACCAGATGTATCGCTATCAGCGCTACATCTATGACTTCACGCGGAAATATTACCTCTTCGGACGCGACACGCTGATCCGAGAGCTCAACCCGCCGGCGGGCGCCTCGGTGCTCGAGGTCGGCTGCGGTACAGGCCGTAACCTCGCCATGATCGGCGAACTCTATCCCGGTAGGCTCCTCTTCGGCCTCGATATTTCCGCGGAGATGCTTGCGACCGCGAGCGCAAAGCTTCGGCGTCAGGGCTTGTCGAGTGTAGCACTACGTGTCGCCGATGCGACGAATTTCACGCCCACCGCCTTCGACCAGCCGGGCTTCAACCGCATCGTCATCTCCTATGCGCTGTCGATGATTCCCGAATGGGAGAAGTCTCTCGACGCCGCGATCGCCGCGCTCAATCCGGGCGGCTCGCTTCATATTGCCGACTTCGGCCAACAGGAAGGCTGGCCCGGCGGCTTCCACCGCCTGCTCCAGGCGTGGCTGAAGCGCTTTCACGTGACCCCGCGCGAGACGCTTTTCGAGGTCATGCGCGAGAAGGCGAAAACAAACGGCGCAACGCTCGAATTGAAGTCGATCGGCCGGGGATATGCCTGGCTCGCCGTCTATCGCCACCCGGATCGAAACGGCGCCCGATAGCATTTTGCGTGGCCCGGCGGGCGCCCGCTCGCGCCAGCGAATGTTTGCCCGCTCGCCGCTGCCGCAATTCCCGCTTGAGCTAACTCAATTTTTACGATGATATGGTGAAAATGGGGCACGCCTCCGAGGGGAAAATCACCATCATGAAAGCCATCGCGTGAGGCAGGATCGTCGATCGTCTCGAAACGGGAACCCCATGCGCCGGCTTCTCCTGGCTTTGCTGCCTGTTGCAACCCTTCTTTCCGCCTGCACCTCAACCGACTACGACCTGGTACAGACCGCTTCGATATCGCCGCGGTTCCAGGATACGGACCCGCAGGATTTCGGCGGCCGCAATCCGCATCGTCACAACATCCACGGCATCGACGTTTCCAAGTGGAACGGCGACATCGACTGGGCACGGGTCAAGAATTCAGGCGTCTCCTTCGCCTTCATCAAGGCGACGGAAGGCAAGGACAGGATCGATACCCGCTTCAACGAATATTGGCAGCAGGCGCGCGCCGCCGGAATTCCCTATGCGCCCTACCATTTCTATTACTTCTGCTCCACCGCGGACGCCCAGGCCGACTGGTTCATCGCCAACGTGCCGAAGAGCGCTGTCTATCTGCCGCCCGTGCTCGATGCAGAATGGAACGGTGAATCGAAGACCTGCCGCTATCGCCCCTCCCCGGAGACCGTGCGCGCCGAGATGAAGCGCTTCATGGACCGGCTGGAGGCGCATTACGGCAAGCGGCCGATCATCTACACCTCCGTCGACTTCCATCGCGACAATCTCGTCGACCAGTTCAAGGACTATCACTTCTGGGTCCGCTCGACCGCCAAGCATCCGGGTGAGGTCTATGTCGAGCGCCGCTGGGCCTTCTGGCAATACACCAGCACCGGTGTCATCCCCGGCATCCGGGGAAGCACGGACATCAACGCCTTCGCCGGGTCCGCGAAAAACTGGCAGAAGTGGGTAGCGGCGGTTTCGAGATAGACGGCAATTGTCGTTCAGATTGCTCGCACAAACCCCGCATTTCTTCATTCGGTCATAATGCTCTGAGAGAGCTTCGGCAGACTTCTTGCAGCGCCGGCGTCTCTCGGACGCATAAGGATCGCTGGGGCATTTCGAATGGCTGCCTGTTTCTCAAATCGATGCCGATCTGGGAAAACGGGCATGAGACAGATTGCACGCTCGCCGGCCTGCCGGGGCCGCGCGGCGAAGGAAAGGAACTATGATGACAGGCACGGCCCGCAAAATCCTCCTCACCCTCGGACTGCTGGCGCTGACCGGCACGTCTGCGCTGGCGCAAACCCAACAGCAGACGCCACCCGTGGCCTGCGGCGGTGATCTCGCCACGTTCCTTGACGGCGTCAAGGCCGAGGCCGTTGCCAAGGGTATTCCGGCCGATGTCGCCGACCGTGCGCTCGCGGGCGCCGCGATCGACCAGAAGGTGCTGAGCCGCGACCGCGCCCAGGGCGTGTTCAAGCAGACCTTCACGGAGTTTTCCAAGCGCACCGTGAGCAAGGCCCGGCTCGATATCGGCGCGCAGAAGATCAGGGAATATGCCGAGGTTTTTGCACGGGCGGAAAGCGAATTCGGCGTGCCGGCGCCGGTCATCACTGCCTTCTGGGCCATGGAGACGGATTTCGGCGCGGTCCAGGGCGATTTCAATACGCGCAATGCGCTGGTGACGCTGGCACATGACTGCCGCCGCCCGGAAATGTTCCGGCCGCAGCTCCTTGCTGCGATCGAAATGGTGCAGCATGGCGACCTTGATCCGGCGACGACCACCGGCGCCTGGGCCGGCGAGATCGGCCAGGTGCAGATGCTGCCGGAAGACATCATCGCCTATGGCGTCGACGGAGACGGCGATGGTCACATCAATCTGAAGAAGAGTTCGCCGGATGCCATCCTCACGGCGGCGAAATTCATCCAGAGCCTCGGCTTCAAGGCCGGGCAGCCCTGGATCCAGGAAGTCAGCGTCCCGGAAAACCTGCCCTGGGAGAAGACCGGGCTGCAAGCCGGCATGACCGCCGGTGACTGGTTCGCGCTTGGCGTCGCGCCGCGTGATGGCAACACCGCGAGCAGCGGTCTTGAAGCATCGCTTGTGCTGCCGCAAGGTCGCAAGGGCGTCGCCTTCCTCACCTATCCGAATTTCAATATCTATCTCGAGTGGAACCAGTCGTTCATCTACACCACCTCCGCCGCCTATTTCGCGACTCGCCTTGCCGGCGCTTCGCCCTATCAGGGCGGCAATCCGGAACCCGGTCTCGGTGACGTCGAGATGAAGGCGCTGCAGACACGACTCCAGGCCCTCGGCCACGATGTCGGCAAGATCGACGGCATTCTCGGCTCCGGCACGCGCACCGCGTTGCAGAAGGAGCAACTGAAGCTTGGACTGCCCGCCGACGGCTGGGCAACTCAGGAACTCCTGAGCGCGCTCTGATCGCAACGTTCCGCTTGTCGTCGGACAACCGTGGCGGGCACGAGAACGTGGAACGAGCAAGAAGCGGGTGGCAGCGCCCGCTTCTTTGTATTACGGCTTGCGCGTCACTTGCAGCATGGCACAGGCACGACGATGAGTTCACCGGCAAAGGCGATCAACACACAGATGACGATGGGCAACTGGGCGCTCCTGACCCTGCTTGGCCTTATCTGGGGTGGTTCCTTCTTCTTCGCGCGGGTTGCCGTTGCCCATGTGCCGCCCTTCACGCTGGTTCTCCTGCGTCTCGGTCTCGCGGCGCTTGCTCTCCACATCTACATTCGCGGCCGCTACGGCATCTATCCGGCGCTCAAGGAACGCTGGCCCGAATTCATGCTGATGGGATTGATCAACAACGCCATCCCGCACGCCTTCATCTTCCTCGGCCAAACGCATATTGGCGCCGGGCTCGCCGCGATCCTGAACGCGACGACGCCGGTCTGGACCGTACTGATCGCCAACATGGCCACGGACGACGAGAAGCTGAGCGCCGCCAAGATCAGCGGTTGTTTGTTGGGGCTGGCGGGCACCATCGTGCTCATCGGTCCGAGCGCGCTTTCGGGTCTTGTCGGCCGTTCCACAACCATCCCGCTCTGGGCGCTCGTGCTGCCGGTGCTGGCCGCTGTCAGCTACGGCCTGGCCGCAACCTACGGCAAGCGCTTCCGCAGTCTGGCACCGCCGGTGACGGCAGCCGGACAATTGACGGCGTCGACACTGATGATGTTGCCGATCGCCGCCCTTGCCGATACGCCCTGGATGCTGCCGGCGCCGCCGACAACCGCCGTGTTCGCGATCCTCGGCCTCGCTCTCGTCTCGACCGCCTACGGCTACATTCTCTATTTCCGCATCATGGCGGAGGCTGGCGCAACCAACGCTTCGCTCGTCACGCTGCTCGTGCCACCGAGCGCCATATTGCTTGGCTATCTCTTTCTCGGCGAGACACTGCAGGCGGTGGATATCGCCGGCATGGCGCTCATCGCAGCCGGCCTCGCCGTCCTCGACGGACGCGTCCTGAAGCTTCGTTATTCGACCTGAAAAAGAATCAAAAAAGGCTTCGTCATCGCCCTCCGCGACGCTCACGCAGCATTACACGCGGTTACATTAACCCGCGCGAAGCAATTGTGAAAAAAATGTGGCAAGGAGAAAATCGAATAATTTCCGACGTTTAGTTCTGTGAATAACGCATTGTTACAGTCCGTCTTTCGCAGCGCAGCACAAGTTTCGCTTTCACACGCCGTTTTTTCGCCCTATGTTTTACCGGTCAACGCAGGGAGGATCATCTTATGGGACTTACACATTCGTTGAATGTCCTCATGATCAGTGCAGCGTTCGCATTCGTGGCCATAATGCTTTTTGTCTGAGCAGGGCCGCTGAAAAGTCCAAACCGAGACAAGGACTTTAATTTCCGGAAATCCATTTGCAGCAAGATTTGTCAGGCAGGCCACTCAGAGAGTACCCGGTCAACAGACTGCGATAACAACCAAAGCCCATGAACGCCGATCCGTTCATGGGCTTATCTTTGCTCGAACTGGTGCGTCTACGCGCTCGCCCTGATCGGAAGCTCGACAGCGGTCTCCTGCACCGGCATACGCTCAAACCCGACAAGATCGCAGACCGCCGTGATAAGCGGTGAGCGGTTCATCGTGTAGAGATGGAAATCGCGCACGCCGCGCCGGGCGAGATCGACAATCTGTTCGGCGGCGATATGGGTCGCTTCCTTGAACCGCTCCGCGGGCTGGTCTTCAAGATGGGCGAGCCGCGAAATGACCGCCTCGGGAACCCGCGCGCCGCACAATCCGGCGAATCTCTGGACCTGAGCGAGATTGTTGATCGGCAGGATTCCCGGCACGATCGGAACGTGGACGCCGGCCCTTCGCACCCGCTCCAGATAACGCTCGAAATCATCGTTGTCGAAGAAGAACTGGGTGATCGCCCGCGTCGCGCCGTTGTCGACCTTGCGCTTCAGCATGTCGATATCGGCGGCGACATCCGTGCTCTCCGGGTGCTTCTCCGGATAGGCCGAAACCGAAATTTCGAAGTCGCCACGGGCGCGCAAGGCCTTTACGAGGGCAGCGGCGTTTTCGTAACCTCCCGGAAACGGCTGATAGGCGCTGCCGATGCCGCCCTGCGGATCGCCCCGGAGCGCCACGAAATGCCGGACGCCGAAGGCCAGGAACTCCTCGATCACTGCATCGACTTCGGCTTTCGGGGCGCCGACGCAGGTCAGATGCGCCGCCGTGTTCCCGATGCCCATTTCCCCGATCATACGCCTGACGGTCGTCAGCGAACGGGCCTTCGTCGAGCCGCCGGCGCCGTAGGTCACGGTGACGAAGGCAGGGTCAAACACGGAAAGGTCCGCAACCGTCTGGAAGAGCTGCACCTCCATTTCGTCGGTCTTCGGAGGAAAATACTCGAATGACAGTCTGAGGTTACCGCGCTCAGCCGGATAAAGCGTCCGTGTCGTCATTCTCAAACTCCCCCTGCCTGAACGCGCTGACGCGGCATATCGGCGATGTGATCGGCAACACGCTGATCGCGCGCCAGCCAGATCGTCACTGTCAGTTTGCCCTCGTCCGCGCCCTCCGGCGCGAGGTCGGTTGTTTTCTCCAGCGCGAGGCCAGCCTTCTGCAGCCAGTCGGCCATCGCCTGATGGGAGAAGCCGAGGCGCGCATGGGCATGCTCATGACGCAGATATTCGAGCCCGTGCGGGGCGAAATCGATGATGACGAGCCGGCCGCCAGGCGCGAGCATGCGCGCGGCCTCGGCAATCGCCGCTTCGGGCTCCTCCAGGAAATGCAGCACCTGATGGATCGTCACGAGATCGAAAGCCTGTCCGTCGAGCGGCAAGTTGAAGATATCGCCGTGGCGGATGGAAGCTTTCGTAATTCCCGCCCTGTCGAGGTTGGAGCGCGCCACAGCAAGCATGTCGCGGCTGGCATCGACGCCGATGCCGCGCCGGTAGATACCCTCGAAAAGTTGCAGGATACGACCGGTGCCGGTGCCAAGATCGAGCAGGCTTTCGACCGGTTTCTCGCCGACCATCGCCTTCAGCGTGGCCTCGACATCGCCTTCGCTGACATGCAGCCGCCTCAGTTCATCCCATTCGGCGGCATTGCGGCTGAAATAGGCCTGCGCCTTCTCGGCGCGCTGGCGTTTCAGGACGGCGAGCCGCATCGCATCCTTGGCAAGGATGGCGTCTTCAGCCGCGGCCGCCGCGAGCAGTTCGCGCACCAGCGCGACACGCCCTCCCTCCTGCCGCAGGCGGAAATAGGCCCACGCCCCTTCCTGATAGCGATCAATGAGCGCCACTTCGGCAAGCAGCTTCAGATGCCGGGAGATACGCGGCTGCGATTGTCCGAGAATTTCGGTAAGATCGGTGACGGTAAGGTCGCTGGCACACAGCAAAGCGAGCAGGCGCATCCGTGTCGGCTCACCCGCCGCCTTCAGCACGTCGACCAACGCGTCCAACCCAAGCGTTCCTCGGCTCACCATCGCCTCCTCATCAACACATAAAGATATCTTTATGTGATTTGTGAGAAGTGCGCAAGTGAATTTGCGCACAAAGACAATCGAATGGCGCGGAGAAGATAGGCGAACGGGCGGATGCTACGATCCGCCCGTCCAAGAAGAGCCTACTGCATGTCTCCTTAATCGCAGACGATGTAAAACATCCAGCAATTCAGGGAGCTACAGCGACCTTTGCGCGTCTGATAAGACGCGTGGCGCTTTACGTCTTTGTTTTCATGCATGTCGTGGTCCAAAACCGCTGCACAGTTTTGGGCAACATGCGTTAGCGCGTCAGGCGCTTGTAGGTCACGCGCTTCGGATTGACCGAATCCGGGCCGAGGCGGCGGACCTTGTCCTTTTCGTAGTCCTCGAAGTTGCCTTCGAACCACTCAACATGGCTATCGCCCTCAAAGGCGAGGATATGGGTCGCCAGACGGTCGAGGAACATGCGGTCGTGGCTGATGATGACCGCGCAACCGGCGAAGTTTTCGAGCGCGTCCTCGAGTGCCGCCAGCGTTTCGGTATCAAGGTCGTTGGTCGGTTCGTCGAGCAGGACGACGTTGCCGCCGGACTTTAGCATCTTCGCGAGGTGCACGCGGTTACGCTGGCCACCCGAAAGCGTGCCTACCTTCTGCTGCTGGTCGCCGCCCTTGAAATTGAAGGACGAGCAATAGGCGCGCGAATTGACCTCGTGCTTGCCCAGCTTGATGATGTCATTGCCGCCGGAGATTTCCTCCCAGACGGTCTTGTTGGCGTCGAGCGCGTCGCGGCTCTGGTCGACATAGGCAAGCTGCACGCTCTCGCCGATCCGGAAGGAACCGTCGTTCGGTTGTTCCTTGCCGGTGATCATCCGGAAGAGCGTCGTCTTGCCGGCGCCGTTCGGACCAATGACGCCGACGATGCCGCCGGGCGGCAGTTTGAAGCTCAGGCCCTCGATCAGCAGTTGATCGTCATAGCCCTTGGAAATGTTCTCCGCCTCGATGACCACCTGGCCCAAGCGCTCGCCGACGGGAATGATGATCTGGGCGTCGCCGGGACGCCGGTCGGCGGCCGCCTTGACCAGTTCGTCATAGGCGCGGACACGCGCCTTGGATTTCGCCTGTCGGGCCTTCGGGCTCGAAGCGATCCACTCCTGCTCGCGGCTGATTGCCTTCTGGCGGGTTGCCTCCTCGCGGCCCTCCTGGGCCATGCGCTTGGCCTTCGCCTGCAGATAGGCGGAATAATTACCCTCGTAGGGAATGCCGCGGCCGCGGTCGAGCTCGAGGATCCAGCCGGTGACGTTGTCGAGGAAGTAGCGGTCGTGGGTGACCATCAGCACGGCACCCGGATATTCGCGCAGGTGCTTTTCGAGCCAGGCGATCGTCTCGGCATCGAGGTGGTTGGTCGGTTCGTCGAGCAGCAGGAGATCCGGCTGCGACAGCAGGAGCTTGCAGAGCGCAACGCGGCGCTTCTCACCGCCCGAGAGATTGTTGACGTCGGCGTCACCCGGCGGGCAGCGCAGCGCGTCCATCGCCATCTCCACCTGGCTGTCGAGATCCCAGAGGTTCTGGCTGTCGATGATGTCCTGGAGCTTGGCCCCCTCGTCCGCCGTCTCGTCGGAATAGTTCATCATCAGTTCGTTGTACCGGTCGAGGATCGCCTTCTTGGCGGCAACGCCCTCCATGACGTTCTCGAGCACGGTCTTTGCGGGATTGAGCTGCGGCTCCTGCGGCAGATAGCCGACGGTTGCGCCCTCAGCGACCCAGGCTTCGCCGGTATATTCATGGTCGAGGCCCGCCATGATCCTGAGGACCGTCGACTTACCGGCGCCATTGGGGCCGAGAATACCGATCTTCGCATCCGGGTAGAACGATAGATGGATGTTCTCCAGGACCTTCTTGTTGCCATAGGCCTTGTTGAGCCCGGCCATGTGATAGATGAACTGACGTGCCATAAGGGAATGCTCCGCATCGGAAGGGAAATTTGCCCGCTATGTAGGCGAATTACGGTGGCGGGGCAATCCGCCAAAGGCCTGCCCACACCAATCCCTTCTGGCAAGCAGCCCTCGCGGATCAACCGCGCCCGGCGGCGTCGACGATCCCCTTGGCGCACTTGAACTCGGTCGGCCCGGCCGCCTGGATCAGGCTCTCAAGACCAGCCTTGCCTGCGAGGTCGCCGGAAAGTCCGATGGTGAAACCGGTGATGACGCTGCGGCCGTTGATCGTCTGGCAGCGCATGCGCGCCCGGTCGCCGGCCCCGACCCCGAAGCTCTGGTCGAAGGCCTGCTTGATCTCTTTTTCGCCAATCTCTGAACCGAGTTTGCCGGCAAAGAGAGCCTGCACGGCGGACGAGTTCAATTCGTCGACAAGGCGCAGTTGCAGCCTGAAATAATCGTCCGCCTTTGCAGTCTGGCACGTGCCGCTCTGCAGCCATTGGTGGCGATCGAGGCCGGACTTGACCCCCGGCATGGCGACGAGCAGGCGTGCGGCGGTTTCGTCGGCCATGGCAAGCTTCGGCAGGTCCAGCCAGTCGCCCTTTCGATCGCGCGCCTTGAGCTCCGCCTCGACGCCGCAATAGCTCTTCTTCAGCGGCCAGAGCCCGTGAAGCGAGAAATGCGTCGCATCAAAGCGGTCTGCCGTCTGATCCGCGCATTCCTTGCGGTTCGGTCGCGTCTCGCAAAATCCCGGCTGCCAACTGACCGCCAGCACGTATTGCGTCTTGCCGGAGCTTGCCACTCCCGCCGTTTCGACCGGCGACACCTCCTCGGCTGCGGCAAAGGACGACAGTCCCAGCCCCAGAATGAGTGTCGCAACTCTCGCAAGATTCGTTTTCACCCTCGCCCGCATTTCAAATAGCCTCCAACAGGAAAACAAAACAAGAACAAATATCGACGAATGCGCGAAAATTGCAACCCCTAATCCTCATTTCCGGATTCGTTGTGACCTCATGCGCAACAAGCAACAAGCAGCGATTGCCTTTGCGGAGCAAATCGATTTGATATCGGCCGGTGTATTTTGCGAAGGGCATTTCCGCTGAGAGTGTTCCTTGGTTCGCGCGATGGTGTCCTCGACACTCTCTCGGCGGCACGCAAAGGTCTGATGATTGTTCCCGGGGGCATGACATGTTCGGGCAGGTGAGGACGCATCAAAGCCCGACGGGTGCTACGCTCGGCTGGCGCCATTTCACGGCCTCGACCGAACCGCGGGGCATCCTCATCATCAGCCACGGATTGTCCGAACATTCCGGCCGCTATGCGCGTTTCGCCGAGGCGATGGCGGCAAATGGCTTCCATGTCTATGCACATGACCATCGCGGCCATGGGGAGAGCCGGGCGCCGGACGCCCCGCTTGCAACCTTCGCGCAACGGGATGGGGCGGCCAAGGTGATCGCGGACGTGCGGGCGATGCGCGACATGGCAGTCGCCAACCACCCGGACCTGCCGGTCGTTCTCTTCGGTCATTCGATGGGTGGGCTGATCGCGCTCAACGCCGCCGAAGCCGATCCAGAGCTTTATGACGCGCTTGCCGTCTGGAATTCCAATTTCCGCCCGGGCCTTGCCGGCCGAGGCGGTCAGGCGATATTGGCGATCGAGCGGATGCTGAAAGGTTCGGACGTGCCGAGCCCTCTGCTGACGAAGCTCACCTTCGGCGCCTGGAGCAAGGCGATTGCCGATCGGAAGAGCGATGCCGACTGGCTGTCGCGCGACGAAAGCGAAGTCGCCAAATACGCGGCCGATCCGCTCTGCGGTTTCGATGCGACGGTGTCGCTTTGGATCGACCTGTTCAAATTCGCCTTCGCCGGCGCCCGCGCGGACCGGTTGGCGCGGTTGCCCGCCAATCTGCCCGTCCATCTCGTCGGCGGCAGCGCGGATCCTTCGACGTTCAACGGCGCCGCCATTCGCTGGCTCGGCGAGCAAATGAAAGCGCGCGATATGACCGACGTGACCATCACCATCCATGACGGCATGCGCCACGAGACGCTCAACGAGATCGGCCGGGAGAAGGCAACCGAAGACTTTGCCGCCTGGTGCCTGAAGGCGGTCGATAGAAAGCGCCGACGAGACGGAAAACCATGACCGACCTCTCCCTGCCCAGAATCGCCGCCGGTCACGACCGCGTTTCCTTTGGCCTCACGTTGATGGTCATTGCCGTTCTGATCTCGCCGCTGATCGACATCTTCGCCAAACTTGCGATCGCCACGGTTCCGTCGGCCGAGATCACCGCCGTCCGCTTCCTGCTGCAGGTGGCCTTCATCCTGCCGGTCGTCCTTGTCCGCGGCACCCTCTTCGACCTCACCTGGCGCAAGAGCGCACTGCATGCGCTGCGCGGCGGGCTTCTGGTGCTGACCATGCTCTCCTTCATCACCACGCTGAAGGTGATGGAGGTTGCCGACGCGATCGCCATCTTTTTCGTGGAGCCGATCATCCTCACCATTCTCGGCGCCATTTTCCTTAAGGAGACGATCGGCTGGCGGCGCTACACTGCCTGCGCCGTCGGATTCTTCGGTGCGCTGCTCGTCATCCAGCCGAGCATGCAGGAGGTGGGCCTGATCGCGCTTCTGCCGATCGTCGCCGCCTTCGGGCTCGCCGTCTTCCTGCTCGTGACCCGCATGGTCGCGCAGAACGAGGACCCCTGGTCGATGCAGTTCCACGCAGGCATCTGGGGCGGCCTCTTCTGCCTCGTCCTGCTCTCGTTCGGTGAAGGCAGCGGCTCGAGCGTGTTCGATCCCGTCTGGCCGGAGGGCAATACGTGGCTCTACCTGCTCGGCGTCGGCGTCACCGCGACGATCTCGGGCGTGCTCGGTGTCTATGCCTATCGCGCCGCCGCAGCTTCGGTGCTCGCGCCGCTGCAATATCTCGAAATCGTCTCGGCGACGATCTTCGGCTGGCTGGTCTTCGCCGATCTTCCGGACGCGCTGAAGTGGCTGGGCATCGCGATCATCATCGCCTCGGGTCTCTATATCATCTGGCGCGAGCGTAAGGTGGAGAAGACCGCAAGTGTCGCACCGGTCTCGCCGGCGATCTGAGGTGTCGATAAACGGATAAGAATAAAAGAGCATTGGGAGGAGTTCGGATGAAAACGGGTGGTCAGCTGGTTGTCGAGGCGCTGGTCGCGAATGGCGTCAGGCGCATCTCGTGCGTGCCGGGAGAGAGCTATCTGGCGGTCCTGGACGCACTCCACGACACCGACATCGATGTCATTGTCTGCCGCCAGGAAGGCGGCGCGGCGATGATGGCGGACTGCTGGGGCCGGCTCACCGGCGAACCCGGCATCTGCATGGTGACCCGCGGCCCGGGCGCCACCAACGCCTCGGCCGGGCTTCATATCGCCAGGCAGGACTCGATCCCGATGATCCTCTTCATCGGCCAGGTGCAGCGCGACGCGCGCGAGCGCGAGGCCTTCCAGGAGATCGAATATCGCCGCGCCTTTACCGAGGTCGCGAAATGGGTGGGAGAAATCGACGACCCGGCGCGCATCCCCGAGTTCGTCACCCGCGCCTTTGCCGTCGCGACGTCAGGCCGTCCCGGCCCGGTGGTCCTGACGCTCCCGGAGGACATGCTGACGGAGCCTACCGAGGCGCCTCAGGCCCGCGCCTACCAGCCGGTCGAGAGCCATCCGGGCCGCGGCCAGATCGCCGGGCTCGAGGAACTGCTCGCAGCTGCGAAACGGCCGATTGCTATCCTTGGCGGCACGCGCTGGTCTGCCGAAAGCGTGGCCGGATTCCAGCGTTTCGCGGAGCGCTGGAGGCTGCCGGTCGGCTGCTCCTTCCGCCGCCAGATGCTCTTCGACCACCTGAATCCGGTCTATGCCGGCGACGTCGGCATCGGCATCAACCCCGCACTGGCGAAGGAAATCAAGGAGGCCGATCTCGTCCTGCTCGTCGGCGGCCGTTTTTCTGAGATGCCCTCTTCCAGCTACACGCTGATCGACGTCCCCTACCCCAGGCAGACGCTGGTCCATGTCCATCCGGATCCCGCGGAGCTAGGCCGCGTCTACCGCCCGGATCTGGCGATCGCCGCAAGCCCGCGCGATTTCGTAGCGGCGCTCGGCGACCTCGCACCTGCGGCCGAACCTGAGTGGTCCGCGCGCACCGGGGCCATGCACGAAGCCTATCTCAAATGGTCGACGCCGCCTGAAAAGGGTCCCGGCGACGTGCAGATGGGGCCGATCATGAACTGGATCGAGGCGAATACGGGGCCGGACACGATCTTCACCAACGGCGCCGGCAACTACGCCACCTGGCTGCACCGCTTCCACCGCTTCCGCCGTTATGGAACCCAGGCCGCACCCGCTTCAGGCTCGATGGGCTACGGGCTGCCGGCGGCCGTCGCGGCCAAGCAACTCCATCCGGAGCGCGAAGTTATCTGCTTTGCCGGTGACGGCTGCTTCCTCATGCACGGGCAGGAGTTCGCGACCGCCATCCGCTATCAGCTGCCGATCATTGTGCTCGTCGTCAACAACGGCATCTACGGCACGATCCGCATGCACCAGGAGCGCGAATATCCCGGCCGCGTCAGCGCCACGGACCTTACCAACCCGGATTTTGCAGCACTTGCACGCGCCTATGGTGGCCATGGCGAAACCGTGGTGCGGACCGAAGAATTTGCCGACGCATTCCTCCGGGCACGCGCCAGCGGCAAGCCGGCGATCATCGAAATCAAGCTCGACCCGGAAGCGATCACGCCGACCAGAACGCTGACCGAAATTCGCAACGGTTGAAGCGAGACAAGAGCCGAAGTCCGGTGCTTCTTAACCTCCCTCCGCCCGGCAGGGCAGAGGGGGGTGCCGTAGCGGTTCACTTGGCCGGCGGCAGACCAGTCCCGTCAGCTGCGGATATGCTGCGTCTGCTGATAAACAGCGGTGGAGCGGGCGCCGGAACGGCAATAGCCGAGCATCGGGCGCTGGAACTCGTCGAGTGCATCGACCATGCGGGTCACCGTGTCGGCGGTCACGCCCATCGGTCCTACGGGAATATGCGTGATTTCGAGGCCCAGCTCGGCGGCGCGGGCGGCGATCGCATCGAAGGTCGGCTGATCAGGGGTCTCGAAATCCGGGCGGTGGCAGACGATGGACTTGAACCCGAGCGCCTTGATCTCGTCGAGGTCCTCGACCGTGATCTGGCCGGAAACCGAGTATTCATCGTTGATCTGGCGAATGTCCATGATGATGCTTCCTCTGAACGGTGTTGCCCTGATTTAGGCCGGGCGTCAGGCGGCGTCAATCGCAAGAGCGGGATGAGGAAGTTTCCGCCCGCAGCCGCTCTGGCTATTCCGGTCGATCAGGACACCGCGAAGGCGAGCGCATAGTCGCGCGCCTGGCCAGGCTCGATGACGCCGAGCTCGCCCGATGCCGCCAGCTCCGGCCGCCTTGCCAGGCGATGCGATGCCGGTTCGATGCTGATGACATTGGCGCCGTCGCGCTGGCAGCGCCACATCTGCAGGAACGGCAGCGTGTCCACGCGAAACCGAACGGCAAGCCGCCGCCCGCCAAGCCCCGGCAAGGGCGTAAGCGAAACCTCCGACCAGCCGTCCTCGTCATGCGCCGGAATACAAAAATGGGCGCTCTCGCCCATGCCGAACTGCCAGCCGAGCGATCCACTTTCGAGTGAGGGACTGACGACATGCGTTTCGGGGCCGAGCAGCCGGCCGCCAATATTCATGTGATACATCATCATTGGCGCGAAGGCCGAAGCGCCGACGTTCGTTACGTGATCCTCAAGTATCACGCTTTGCCCGTTTTCGCTCACGGACCATCGACGCTGGACGGCCGCCTTGCCGCCACAGGCAAGATGCACCTCGGTCAGAGCCTCGCAACCTGTGCCGTCGGCGGACATCTCCGCCCGGATGACGGACGTGCCTGCAAGCGAACCATGCAGAGGGTAGCGCCTCCCGTCGTCGCGGCCTTCGACAAGTTCGGGATGGCGGATGTGATCGGGGCCGCAGGTAAAGAGAAAGCCGGCGAGCGCACGATCGATCCGCGGGTCGCCATCGGACGGGATGGCCGAACCCGGAGAAAGGTCCGTGCCATCGACCACGAAGGCGCCAATGTCGAGCGCCGACGAGCGATCGAACAGGAGGTGGCTGGGGACACTGTCACGCGTGCTGCTCAAGGTTGTTTCCATAGGTTGCTCCGGCTGGTGCACACGAATCGGGCGACGTGCAAATGCATGATAAAGCAAAGCAAAACGCCCCGGGCATGACAATTTGCGACTGAACAATCCGGCTTCGTGAGCGTTACCGACACAGACGGAGGACGAACACGGTGCGAAGGATCGATTCCAGGCCCTTCTGCCCTCATTCTCCCCGGTTGAAACCGACGCCAGACCGATCTAGTACGGTTAACCGATCGGTGAGGATGAATTTTAACCAACCGTTCACGATGGATTCACTTTTTTCACATTAACGTCCAAATCGGCATGTACCGCCCGGATCAATCATCATGAAAACAGGTTCTATCGTGACGACTGCGACCCGCACCGGCCTCTCGCTTCTTGCCGCAGCCGGCCTTTTGGCCGTGGAGCTTATACCTGCCTTCGCGCAGGAAGGTTATTACCGCGGCGGCGGTGATGTGATCCTGGTTACCCCGAGCGGCGAAATTCTCGACTATATGCCGGGACAGGACGAGGTCCGCGCGATGCGTGACCGCCGCGGCCGCACTGTTCTCGTCGATCCCTGGGGCAATGTCGTCGCGACAGTGATGCCGTCGGACGGCTACAGCAGAGCCCGTCGGCGGCAAAGCGACGTCGACGTCTATTCGAACGACGGCTATGGCGACCGCGGCTACGGCTATTCCGAGCCCGGCGAATATACGGGCACCGTCCCGGACTACCGCGAGCCGGCCCCAGTCGAGCGTGAGGAGTTGCGGGACAACCTGCCGGGCCTGATCGATGGCAGCGAGCAGGCAGCCTACGATCCCCAATATGACGATCCGCTCAGGCAGCCGATGCCGCCAGCGATCACGGTGAAGGGCAAATCGCGTGCGGAGATCACCGCGCTGCAGGTGTTTCTCGACCGCGAAGGCTTCTCGCCGGGTGTGATCGACGGCAAGATGGGCTCGAACGTCACCAAGGCAATCGAGGCCTGGCAGCAGGCAACCGGCGAGACGCTCGATCCGAACAACACCGAAGACATTCTCGAACGGCTGCGCTTCAACGGCGGTCTGCCGATCACCACCTACACGATCACCGCTGCAGACGCGGCCGGGCCCTATGTCGCGGCGATCCCGGAAGACTATGCCCACAAGGCGATGCTTCCGCATCTGTCCTTCATGTCCACGGTCGAGATGCTCGGCGAGAAGTTCCACATGGACGAGGCCTACCTGCGCGAACTCAATCCGGGCATAGATTTCACCGTTCCGGGTACGATTATCAAGGTCATCAATCCAGGCCCGAACAAGGCGGGCAAGGTCGCGAGGATTGTGGCCGACAAGAGTCGCAAGCAGGTGCTCGCCTACGATGAGGCCGACAAGCTCGTTGCCGCTTATCCTTCGACGATCGGCTCGTCGGACACACCCTCCCCCTCCGGCATCGTGTCGGTCGAGCGGATCGCCTTCGATCCGGGCTACACCTACAACCCGAAGATCAACTTCCAGCAGGGCGCGAACGACAAGATCCTGACCCTGCAGCCGGGACCGAACGGTCCCGTCGGCACGGTATGGATCGCGCTGTCGAAGCCGACCTACGGCATTCACGGCACCCCCGACCCGTCGAAGATCGGCAAGACCCAGAGCCACGGCTGCATTCGCCTGACCAACTGGGACGCCACCGAACTCGGCAAGATGGTCAGCAAGGGCGTGACGGTCGAGTTCGTCGATTGATCCTATAACGCGGCCGCCACGCGGCGAAGGACACGCCCTCCTTTCAGGACCAGTTCCTCGAGAGGGCGCGTGCAGGCGATTTCCTGATCGCAATCTGCGGCCGCCGCCGGGCATTGCACGGCTTCATGACCTCATGAAACATTGTCATGAAAAACTTTGCGACAATGGTTCTATCACTGGCGAAGAGTTTTCCATCACGATCAATCGGTGCAGGATAAAGAGGGGCGTTTTCGGCCTTCATTCCCCACTCCGAAGGCAAAGGAATGTCCGCAATGGCAACGGAGCGTGCTCTCCCCAATCTCTGGCATGCGACGGCACCGGCCGCTCCTGAAACCGGCCCGCTTGCAGGCGAACTGACGACCGACGTGGCGATTATCGGCGGCGGTTTCACCGGCCTCTCCGCCGCGCTGCACCTTGCGGAAAAGGGCGTGAACGCAACCGTGGTCGAAGCGCGGATGATCGGATTCGGCGGCTCCGGACGCAATGTCGGTCTGGTCAATGCCGGCATGTGGGTGAAGCCGGACGATCTGGTGGCAACCCTCGGCGCCGACGCGGGAAACCGCTTGTTGAAAGAGCTCGGCGACGGTCCGTCTCTCGTCTACGACCTGGTCGCGAAACACGGGATGCAATGCGAAGCTGTCCGCAACGGCACGCTCCACATGGCTGTCGGCGCCGAGGGCTTGAAGGACATTGAGGATCGCGAGGCGCAGTGGAAGAAACGCGGCGCACCGGTCGAAGTGCTCTCCGCCGAGAGGACGCACGCGCTGTCCGGCGCGGAGGGCTTTGCCGGTGCGTTGCTCGACCGTCGCGCCGGAACGATCCAGCCACTCGCCTACGCAAGAGGGCTGGCACGGGCGGCGCTTGCCGGCGGCGCCAGCATCTTTACCGACACTCCGCTGGTTGCCGCCGAGCGCCAGGGCGATCTATGGAAACTGAAGGCCGGCCGCGGCAGGATTGCCGCCCGCCACGTCATTCTTGCCACCAACGCCTATGGCGGCCTCGTTGCCGACGTGCCGTGGAAGGCGCATACGCAGGAACTGACGATCCTCCCCTATTTCCAGTTCGCCACCAATCCGCTTCCCGAAAAGGTTGCAGCGCGAATCCTGCCGGAGCGTCAGGGCAGCTGGGATACCGGGCTCGTGATGACCTCCTTCCGCATGGACCAGCAGAACCGAATGATCTTCGGTTCGATCGGCCGGCTCGACGCCATGGCCGAGGGCACGCATCGCGCCTTCGCCGCTCGCTCGCTACGCAAGCTCTTCCCCTATATCGGCGATTTCCGCTTCGAATACTGGTGGGACGGCAGCATCGGCATGACGACCAACAACCTCCCGGCGATGCACGTGCTCGCGCCGAACGTCGTTTCGGTAAGCGGTTACAATGGCCGCGGCATTGCGCCGGGAACGGTCTTCGGACGTGCACTCGCTGACCACGTCATGGGAGACGCCTCAGCCATCCCGCTTTCAGAAACCCCGATCACGCCGGATCCGTGGCGAACCGTGAAATCCGCCTTCTATCACGCCGGCGCGCAGGCAAAGCATTTCGTCGATCGGCGGTTCTGAGCTCCGCTGCTCTTCACCTCCTGCCTGCCGGTTGTTCTCTCCCCCGTCATTCCTGTGCTTGTCACAGGAATCCAGCCGCACCGCGTCGGCGGTGCTAGAGACTCCATCTGGCGCTTTGTACCACGCCGAAGGGCAGCATTGTTGCCTCAGCAACCGCCTCCCTCGACAAGCCAACGTCATTCACGGCGCGGACGCGCCGTGGCTGGATCCCTGTGACGAGCACAGGGATGAGGAGCGTGTGGCTGTCATTCCGGCGGTAATTTAAGCAGCGATCTGATAGCCTGATGCGCCACCGGCACTGCCGCTGCCGGACGTCTTGAAGGCGCGGAGACGTCGTGCAGTCTGCTCGGCCTCAGCCGTCAGCGCCTGGCTCGAGGCGTTCGCCTGCTCCACCATCGCGGCATTCTGCTGGGTGATCTGGTCCATCTGGCTGATGGCGCTGTTGACCTCCTGGAGGCCGGTCGCCTGCTCGGCGGTGCTGGCGCGGATCGCACCGAAGACCGAGCTCACCTCCACCACCTGCGCCACGATCTGCCGCAGCGACTGGGCCACCTTGTTGACCGAGTTGACGCCATCCTCGACCTGGTCGCGCGATTTCGCGATCAACGACTGGATATCCTTGGCCGCCTCGGCACAGCGCTGCGCGAGCGCACGCACCTCCGAGGCGACGACGGCAAATCCCCTCCCCGCGTCGCCGGCGCGCGCCGCCTCGATGCCGGCATTGAGCGCCAGCAGGTTGGTCTGGAAGGCGATCTCGTCGATCACATCGACGATGCGGGCGATGCTCGCCGACGAGGCCTGGATTTCCTGCATCACGCCGATGGCATAGCTGACGACCTCGCCGCCCTGCTCGGCATTGGCACGCGCGGCAATGACGGTCGAATTGGCCTGGTCGGCGCCCTCGGCCGTCTGACGCACGGTGCGCGTCACCTGCTCCACCGCGGCCGCCGTCTCCTCGAGGTTGGCCGCCTGACGTTCGGTGCGTTTTGCGAG
>NZ_JASKLS010000004.1:0-358974 GCF_030124375.1 Sinorhizobium sp. 6-70 | reverse complement strand
GCATCCGCGATTTCCTTGGCGTTCAGGTGAATCTGACTGGCGCCCACGCCGATCCCGCCGATGACCCGCGCCAATTCGCTGATGGCGTGATTGAAGTTTTCGCGAAGTTCGCTGTAAGCCTCCGGCAGGTCGGACGTGATGCGCGCAGTCAGATCGCCATCGGAAATCTGCTTCAAGGCCGCGCCGAACGTGCGGCTGACGAGCTCCCGCTCGCCGGCAAGCACCTCCTCCTGCACGGCACGCTGCTTCGTGACGTCGGAGGCGTCCATATAGACCGAGATGGAGAGGTCCATGTCGAGGAAGACGCCCTTGATCAGGCTTGCCAGCATCGCCCCCATCTCTTCCGCCGAGGTCGTCTGGCGAGAAAAGACACCCCCTCTCGGCCAATGCGCCTTTACCGCCGCACCGATCAGGTGCTCAGCAATCAGCGCATAGCCGCCGATATACCAGCGCGGCTCGAGGCCGATCTTGGCGTGGACCTGGCCGATCGTGCGCACTCTGGCGCCATATTCGGCATTGAAATTCGCATCGGCGATGTTCGCCCAATGGCCGAGCTGGGCGTTCTTGGCGCGGTTGATATGTCCGTCGGACGAGAAGAAGGCGTTGGTCTCCGGCGTCTGCTTCACCTTTGCATAGAACCGGTCGAGCGCAGGTCCAAGCTCCTTCTGCAGGAGCGGCTTCAGCGCCCTTAGATTTGTCTTGGCGGCTTCATCCAATGCCATGAAATTGAGACGGCCGGCGATATCCTGGCCGGCGGTGGAGGGTTCCGTCTTCATCCGTGAACTTCCCTGCGTAGAGCTCGACTGGGTCATGGAAGGTCGGAACCACCGATACTGAACCTCGGCATCGGGAACCCGTCGCCGCGTTCATGGCGGCCGCGTCGCCCGCATGTTTTCTTCGATCGCCCCCGATTTCGGGAGAAAAACATGCAGAAATTCAAAGTGCTACGGCGACCTTTGTGTGTCTTGGGAGACGCACAGCGCTGTAGACGTTGACGCGTATTCACTTTCCATCGGCAGGGTTAAAAGAGCGTGGTAAAGGAAACCTTACGCGCGACGGCCATTCGGTGGACCTAGACAAAAGATTCAACCGGAATTGACCATCGTCAATTCCGGTTGGGTTCGGGAGAAAGGCCAAAATGCTGCTACGCGGCGCGCAGTTGCGCCCAGGACGGCACCCGCGATGCCCAGGAGCGCTGCGGACGAGCAGGCAAAAGCGCCTGGACTTCTTGGGCAAGGGCCAGAGCATTCTCGCGCGCCTTGTCGAGATTGCTGACGCGACCTGTATCCATCGTCTGCAGCGTTCCGCCGCACTCGAAAATCTCGCGATAGGCAGCGCGTTCCACGATCGGCGTTTCGAGCATTGCAACACCCCGCGACGCAAGCAGCGTCTTGATCGTCTGGAGCGCACGCGTCGTCACCAGCGAGTTGACGCGCGTGAGCACGACTGAATGCTTGATGCGCACCGTCGCCTTTTGTTCGAGATGGCGGATCAGTTCGAGGATCTGGACAGCGCCCTGCGCGTCCATCGCGCAGCCCTGAACCGGGATAAGCACCTGGTCGGAAAGGCCGAGTGCCAGCGCGACGATCGCATCCTTCGCCCCGGCGAGGTCGATAACGATGAAATCCGCCTCGTCTTTCAGTTCGCGGATATGACAGGGCAGCGATGCCGGCGTGATGTGCGAGATCACCTCAAGATTGGCGACATGGCCGGAGACCTCCGACCAGCGCGTGATCCAGCGCTGCGGATCCGCATCGAGCACCACCACCTTGTTGCCCTGTCTTGCCAGTTCCGTCGACAGGATCAATGCCGCCGTCGTCTTGCCGGCGCCGCCTTTTGCGTTGGCAAATGTGATGACCGCCATCTTCCACCTCATTCCGTCATTGTTTCGAGCCCCGGCCGATGCATCGGCGGCGCCCCTTAACAGAGCCTTTCAGAACATGGTTAACGAAACGGAAATTTTGGCGGGCAAAGATTAACCGCGGGCTTGGCAACCGACGGCAAAGCCCGAAAAACCAAGGTCTTCCGGGCTTCGAAAAAATTAACGCGATCCGCTCAGATGCACTCTCTGAAGAGTTTCTTCGCCGCGTCGAGGGTCAGTTCGACCGGGTTGCCGCCGGCGGTCGGATCGACGATCGCCATTTCCGACATTTCATCGATGCGGTCAGTGCCGACGCCGAGCGCGGAAAGCTTATCCGGCACGCCGAGTTCCTCGCGCAGCTTCAGCACGTAGTCGTAGAAACCGTCGAAACCGCCGGCGATGCCGAGATAGGCGGCAGCGCGGGCGATCTTGTCCTCGATTGCCGGCCGGTTGAAGCGAAGCACCGGCGGCATCACCACGGCATTGGTCATGCCGTGATGGGTGTTGTAGATCGCACCGACCGGATGGGAGAGCGAATGGATCGCGCCCAGTCCCTTCTGGAATGCGACGGCACCCATCGCCGCGGCACTCATCATATTGGCGCGCGCTTCGATATCCGCGCCGTCCTTGTAAGCGCGCGGCAGGTATTCCTTGACGAGCCGCATACCTTCAAGCGCAATGCCCGCCGACATCGGATGATACAAGGGCGAGGAATAGGCCTCCAGGCAATGGGCGAAGGCATCCATGCCCGTGCCGGCCGTGATGACCTTGGGCATGCCGACTGTCAGCTCCGGATCGCAGATCGTGACGCCTGGAAGGAACTTCGGGTGGAAGATCACCTTCTTCACGTGGCTCGCCGAATTGGTGATGACGCTGGCGCGCCCGACTTCCGAACCGGTGCCGGCGGTCGTCGGAACCGCAACAATCGGCGCGATGCCCTCGACGCTTGCGCGCGTCCACCAGTCACCGACATCCTCGAAATCCCAGACCGGCCGCGTCTGGCCGACCATGAAGGCGACGCATTTTCCGAGATCAAGGCCGGAACCGCCGCCGAAGGCAACGACGCCGTCATGGCCGCCCTCTTTGAACGCCTTCACCCCGGCTTCCAGGTTCTTGTCGTTCGGGTTTGGGTCGACGTCGGCGAAGATGGCGCGGCCAAGACCGCCCGTCTCCAGGATGTCGAGCGCGTTCTGCGTGATCGCCATCGGCGCAAGACCGCGGTCGGTCACGAGCAGCGGCTTTTTCATGCCGAGAGCCTTGCAATGGCCCGCAAGCTCCTTGATCCGGCCGGCGCCGAACTTGACGGCGGTCGGATAGCTCCAGTTGGCGGTGATCGTCATGCTGTTACTTTCTTCAGATGATAGGATTTCGGACGGGTGAGATTGTGGAAGCCGAGGATCGAGAGCGAGCCGCCGCGGCCCGTTTCCTTAACCCCCGTCCAGCAGAGCGCCGGATCGAGATAATCGGCGCGGTTCATGAAGACGGTGCCGGTTTCGAGATTGCGGCCGATGCGCGAGGCGCGCTCGGCGTCCTGCGTCCAGAGCGAAACGGTCAGGCCATATTGGCAATCGTTCATCAGCTCGATCGCCTCGCCGTCGTTCTTCACCTTCATGATGCCGACCGCCGGCCCGAAGGTTTCCTCGCGCATGAACTCCATCGAATGATCGACATCGACGAGGATCTGCGGCGCGAGATAGGCGCCGCCGTCATCCTGCGGGAAAAGTTTGGGATCGATCAGCGCCTTGGCGCCCTTCGAAACGGCATCGGCGATCTGATGCCGCACGGTTGCGGCAAAGCGCTTGTTGGCCATGGGGCCCAGCGTCGTCTCCGGATCGAGCGGATTGCCGAGCTTGTAATTGGAAACCCAAGCAACCGACTTCTCGACAAAGGCGTCGTAGAGCGATTCATGCACATAGATGCGTTCGATGCCGCAGCAGCACTGGCCGGAATTGTAGGTCGCGCCGTCCATCAATGTGTCGACGGCGGCATCAAGGTCCGCATCCTCCATCACATAGCCCGGATCCTTGCCGCCAAGCTCGAGGCCAAGGCCGGTAAAGGTGCCGGCGGCGGCACGTTCGATCGAGCGTCCGCCTTCGACCGAGCCGGTGAAATTGATGAAATCGAAGCTTTTGGCGGCAATCAGCGCCGCCGTCGTGTCGTGATCGAGGAAAAGGTTCTGGAACACATCCGCCGGCACACCGGCCTCGATGAAGGCGCGCACCATGCGCTCGCCGACGAGGATCGTCTGGCTCGCATGCTTGATGATGACCGTATTCCCGGCCATCAGCGCCGGGGCGACAGTGTTGATCGCGGTCATGTAAGGGTAGTTCCACGGCGCGATGACCAAGACGACGCCATGCGGCTCGCGCTCGATGCGCCGCTCGAAACGGTCGCTCTCTTCGACAATGATCGGTTTCAGTGCATCGGCGGCGATCGAGGCGACATAGTTCGAGCGCTCATTGAAACCTTTGAACTCGCCGCCATAGCGCACCGGCCGGCCCATCTGCCAGGCAAGCTCGGGCACGACCTCGTCGACCATCTCGTTGAGCCGCGCGACGCCCGCGAGCACGAGCTTGACGCGCTCCTCGACCGGGCGCTTCGCCCAGATTTTCTGTGCCATACGCGCGTGGGCCACGGTCTGTCTGGCGAGTTCCAGCGGCATCGCGGGGCGCTCGGCGTAGACCTCGCCGTTCACTGGGGAAATGCATTTGATCATCGTCATGATCGTCATCCTGCTTTTGCTTTCAACAACAAGACCCCTCCCAGCGCCGCGCGCCGCCCTGCCTGCGAGGGGGAAACGCACCACGCGCTCTCCACACACCTAACCGGAGTGCGCCAGAAAGCCCTCCTCCTTGTGCGGAGGGGTTGGGAAGGGAAATTCTTACGCTCTTTCGAAACCGCGCGCGACCTCCCAGTCGGTGACGCGCCGGTCGTATTCCTCCTGCTCCCACCGCGCCGCGCGGGTGTAGTGATCGATCACGTCGTCGCCGAAGGCGGCACGCAGCATCTTCGAGCCGGTGAGTGCCTCGGTCGCATCCCTCAGCGTGTGCGGGATCTCGCGTATGTCCTTGCCATAATAGGCATCGCCGACGAATGGCGCTTCGAGTTCCATCTTGTCTTCGATGCCGGATATGCCGGCGGCGATCAAAGCGGCAAAGGCAAGGTATGGGTTGAGGTCGGAACCGCCGACGCGGCATTCGATGCGGATCGCCTTGGTGTCCTCGCCGCAGAGGCGATAGCCGGCGGTGCGGTTGTCCTTGCTCCAGATCGCCTTGGTCGGCGCGAAGGTGCCGGCCATGAAACGTTTGTAGGAGTTGATATAAGGCGCCAGAAAATAGGTGATCTCGCTCGCATGGGTCAGAAGCCCGGCGACGTAGTGCCGCATCAGCTCGGACATGCCATGGGGCGCGCTCTTGTCGAAGAAGAGCGGCGCCTCGCCGTCGGCGCTCCAGAGCGACTGGTGGATATGCGAGGAGGAGCCGGCAGCCGAATAGTTCCACTTGGCGAGGAAGGTGATGGCCTTGCCGCGCTGCCAGGCGATTTCCTTGCAGCCGTTCTTGATGATGGCATGCCGGTCCGCCATTGTCAGCGCGTCGGCATAGCGGACGTTGATTTCCTCCTGGCCGGCAGAGGCCTCGCCCTTGGAATTTTCGACTGGAATGCCGGCGCCCTGAAGGCCGTTGCGGATCGCCCGCATCACGTCCTCTTCCTTGGTCGTCTGAAAGATGTGGTAGTCCTCGTTGTAGCCGCTGGCGAGTTGCAGGTCGCGATAGCCGGACTGGCGCGCATCGTCGTAGGATTGATCGAAGAGGAAGAATTCCAGCTCGCTCGCCATGAAGGCCTTGAGGCCCATCGCCTCGAGGCGCGCGATCTGCTTCTTGAGGATGGCCCGGGGCGAATGCGGCACCTCTTCGTGCGTGTGGTGATCAAGCACGTCGCAGAGCACCAGCGCCGTGCCTTCAAGCCACGGAATGCGCCGGAGCGTCGCAAGATCAGGCTTCATCGTATAGTCGCCGTAACCCTTCTCCCAGCTCGTCGCCTTGTAGCCGGAGACCGTCTCCATCTCCATGTCGGTCGCAAGCAGGTAGTTGCAGCTATGCGTTTCCTTCCACGCGCTTTCGACGAAATATTCCGCATGGAAGCGTTTGCCCATCAGGCGCCCTTGCATGTCGACCTGGCAGGCGAGCACCGTGTCGATGCGGCCGGCGGCGACATCCTCTTTCAATTCCTCGAACGAATAGCTCATGAAAGTATCATCCCATGTTTCGGTGCGACCGTTCCCGTGGCCGCAAAAAATGAGGCGGAAGCCGCAGGCGCGGCCCCGCCTTCTTGTTGTTTAATCAACGTTGCCCGACGGCCTTTTCGGCTGCGACGATTTCGGCCTGCCGGCGCGCAACTTCGTCACCGATCGGCGGCCCGCGGAAACGGCGGCTCTCGAAGCCGAACCAGACGATGCCCGTGACGACCAGGAAGCCGACGGTGATGTAGAGCGCCCAATCGTTCGGCGGCTGAATGCCGAGCACGAAGATCAGCACCATGGCGATGATCGACAGCACGGCGAAGAGCTTGAACGTACCCTCGCCGAGATCCCAAGGACCCATCTTGTCCCACTTCGAGGTTCCCCAGGCGAAAAAGCCGAGCGTGATCGGGATCGCGAATGAGAAGAACAGGAAGATGACCGTGCAGGAGACGACGATGGTGTAGACGGGCGTTTCGCCGATCGAGACGAGCGACGAGCCCCAGACGAAGAGCACGGCAAGGATCGACCCGGTCCAGATCGCCGCAACCGGCGTGCGATAGGTCGGGCTGACCTTGGCAAGCGCCTTCGAAGCCGGCAGGCCGCCATCACGCGAGAAGGCGAAGATCATGCGCGAGACCGAGGTCACCGTCGCCAGACCGCACAGCCACTGGCTGACGAAAATGGCGAGATAGAGAATGTCCTTGATGACCGGGTTGACCTGCGCGTCCATCGCCCAGAAGAACACGTTCCAGCCCTGCTTGGCGGCCTCGTCCATGTTCGGGATCATCAGCACGAAGGCGCAGAGCATGATGTAGCCGAAAAGCGCCGACCAGAGCACCGACGAAACCATGCCTCGCGGCACGGAATGCGCGGCCCTTACCGTCTCCTCCGACGTGTGCGCCGAGGCGTCATAACCGGTGATCGTGTAGATCGGCAGAAGGAGGCCGAGCAGGAATACCCAGGTTCCAGACGTCTCCGGCCAGACGTCGCCGCCCGCTTCGCCGGAATAGTTCGCGAAGGTGAAGAGCCTGCCGATCTCGTAGGTGTCGGCCGCGGCAAGGCAGACCACGGCGAGCAAGATCGCGGTCACGAAGATCAGGTAGCCCGAGAAGTCGGTCAACTTCGCTGTCAACCCGATACCCATGTGGTTCACAAGGGCCTGCAGGCCGGTGATGATCGTAAGGAAGACAATGCGGGTGGTCGTCGTGTCTTCGAGGCCGAAATAGGGTGTCCCGAACGTGCCCATGAAGAAGTAATAGGTGCCGACGTTGATGGCGCCGAGAACCGTTACAAGTCCGAGCAGGTTGAACCAGGCCGTCAGCCAGCCGGTGAACCGGTTGCCGAGAATCGAGCCCCAGTGATAGAGGCCGCCGGCAGTCGGATAGGCAGAGCCGATCTGCGCCATGGCGACGGCGAAGACCAGCGAGATGAAGCATCCGAGCGGCCAGCCGATGCCGATCGCCGCGCCACCCGCACCGGATGTCGCCTGCGCCAGCGAGTTGATACCGCCCGACAGAATGCAAATGATCGAGAAAGAAACGGCGAAGTTCGAGAACTGGCTCAAGCGCCGCTCGAGCTCCTGGGCGTAGCCCATCGAATGCAGGACCTGCATGTCCTGCTTCTTATCGACATCGGTGTAGTCTGACATCTTCTATCCCCTGTTTTCTCCTTGACCTCGCGCGCCATTGCAGGAGGCCCCATCACACCCGCTCCGGCATCGGAACGGGACCGCGGCTTTGCCGCTCCCCAGAGTCTTTTTATCGTGCAGGAAGGGCGGCCCTACTCTTGACGAGCAGCCCTTCCAGATAATCAGCCATGACCCTCTGGCTAATCTCGTCCCGAATGAGATCGTTTCTGATCTCGATCATCACGTTCGGCAGTCCGTTTCGCACGCCGTACTCTACCAGGCTGTGCGTTACGCCGTCCGCCGGCCCATAGGGCTCATTGCGGCGGATGTCGTAGGCGACCTCTCCGTCCGTCGCGATCGCGAGCATGCGGTCGGCAAACCGGCTGTCGGCATCGTGCAGGATGCCGATTTCGACGGCGCGCGGCTCACCGAAATAGACAGGCGTGAAACTGTGCATGGTGACAAGGAAAAGGCGCCGTCCGGCGGCCTTGCGCTCGGACACGAACCGCGCCACGGCGTCGCGAAACGGGAGATAGATCTCCGCCACCCTCGCCTGTCGTTCTGCGGCCGACATCGCCCTGTTGCCCGGCACCTCGTAGACTTCGCTGACGGCCGGCATTGCGGCATCGGACTCGGGCGGCCGGTTGCAGTCATAGGCAAGGCGCGAAAAGCGTTGATGGATGAGCGTGCTGTCAAGCCTGTCGGCAAGACGTCCGGCGACCGCCAGCGCGCCGGGATCCCAGGCGATATGGCTCTCCAGTGCTTCTTTTGAAAGGCCGAGCGTTCCTAGACGCTCCGGCAGGCGGCGTGACGCGTGCTCGCAGACGAAGAGGAAGTCTCCCTTCCCGCCCGCATTGTCGATGGCGACCGGATCGCCCTCTGCCTGCGTCAAAAGTCCCGTCAAAACCGGCGCCCCCAAATTGCCTCGTCAGACGATCTTAATGAAGAGAATTCTTCACGAATCAGGGAGTGTCAACGGAAATCTGAAACGATCTCTTCAAAAAGCAGATTGACTCCGATTGTGACAGCGATGTTTAATTCGTCACAAGCTGGCGCAGACCAGTTCAGGGGCACGACATTGACCAGCAAAGCGGCATCCATGACGGTGTCGGATGTGATCAACGCACATTTCGCGGCGCTGACGCGCGCCGAGAAGCAATTGGCGGAGACACTTCTCGACAACTATCCCGTCTCCGGACTCGGTTCGATCACCACGGTCGCCGAGAACGCCGGCGTTTCGACGCCAACCGTGGCGCGCATGGTCCAGAAGCTGGGCTTCCGCGGATTTCCGGACTTTCAGGCAAGGCTCCACCAGGAGCTCGAGGCGACGATCTCCAATCCGATCGCCAAGCACGATCGCTGGGCCGCCAGCGCCCCCGGCACGCACACGCTTAACCGGTTCGCCGATGCAGTCATGGGGAATATGCGCCAGACGCTGTCCCAGATAGAACCGCGCGAATTCGATCAGACCGCCACCCTGATCGCCGACTGCAAACGCAATATCTATCTTGCCGGCGGGCGCATCACTCGCTCCTTGGCCGACTACTTCTTCACCCATCTCCAGGTCATCCGCACCGGGGTTACCCAGATCGCCGCCAACCCGAGCTCCTGGCCGCACTACGTCTTGGACATGAAGCAGGGCGACGTTCTGATCCTGTTCGATATCCGCCGGTACGAACAGGAGATGGAAACGCTTGCCCGCATCGCCCGCGATCGGCGCGTCGAAATTGTTCTCTTCACGGACCAATGGGGTTCTCCCGTCGCCAAATCCTCTTCCAAGGTCTTCCGCGTGCAGATCGAAGCACCCTCGGCCTGGGACAGTTCGGTCATGCTGCTCTTTCTCGTCGAGGCGCTGATCGAAGCCGTGCAGAACATGAACTGGGACGAGACGCGGGACCGGATGAAGATGCTTGAAGGCCTGTTCGATTCGACACGCATTTTCCGCAGGCCGGTCTAGGGAGGAGCCGGCAGTTTATGGACCAAGCTCACTGGATACCACCGGGTGTTTGCGCAAATCAGGACGACCGCCGTCCCGCGACCGACACGGATGGCGCGAACGGGACAGAGCCTGTCACACAGGCTTCATCGCGCCTCTTTAACAGCATCGCCGAAATTACAACGAACGATTTCAACTGAAAGCACAATAAGGAGAACGTCAGTGATTTCAAAGACTCAACGCCTGCTCTCGCTTTCCACCGCCATGCTGCTCGCAACGTCGGCAATCGCCGTCGCCGAGCCGAGCGAGGAGCTTATCGCCGCCGCCAAGAAGGAAGGCACGCTGACCACGATCGCGCTTCCGCACAACTGGTGCGGCTACGGCGACGTCATTGCCGGCTTCAAGGCCAAGTACGGCCTCGAAGTCAACGAACTGAACCCGGACGCCGGTTCGGGTGACGAAATCGAAGCAATCAAGGCCAACAAGGGCAACACCGGTCCGCAGGCGCCCGACGTGATCGACGTCGGTCTGTCTTTCGGTCCGTCGGCCAAGGCCGAAGGCCTGATCCAGCCCTACAAGGTCTCGACCTGGGACTCGATCCCGGATAGCGCCAAGGACGCGGAAGGCTACTGGTACGGCGACTATTACGGCGTTCTCTCGTTCGTGGTGAACACCGACATCGTCAAGGACGTGCCGAAGGACTGGGCCGACCTCAAGAAGTCGGACTATGCGAACGCGGTCGCGCTCGCCGGCGATCCGCGCGCGTCCAACCAGGCCGTCCAGGCCGTCTATGCCGCCGGCCTTTCCGCCGGTGAGAAGGATGCCGCCAAGGCTGGCGAGGCTGGTCTCGGCTTCTTCGGCGAAGTCAACAAGGCCGGCAACTTCGTTCCGGTCATCGGCAAGTCCGCTTCGCTCGCGCAAGGCTCGACCCCGATCATCATCGCCTGGGACTATAACGGTCTCTCCTGGCGCGACAGCCTGAACGGCAACCCGCCGGTCGAAGTCGTCGTCCCGGCTTCGGGCGTCGTCGCCGGCGTCTACGTCCAGGCGATTTCGGCCTTCGCCCCGCATCCGAATGCCGCCAAGCTCTGGATGGAATACCTCTATTCCGACGAAGGTCAGCTCGGCTGGCTGAAGGGCTATTGCCACCCGATCCGCTTCAACGACCTCGCCAAGAACGGCAAGGTCCCGCAGGAAATGCTCGACAAGCTGCCGCCGGCAGCGGCCTATGAAAAGGCCGTCTTCCCGACACTCGAGGAGCAGGAAGCCGGCAAGACGGCAATCACCACCAAGTGGGATGCCATCGTCGGCGCCAACGTCCAGTAATATTGACCTCGGCCTCCCCGCCCCGCACCGGCGGGGAGGCTTCCTTTGATGCCGGGACGGCCGGAAACGCGATGACCATGACAACAGCAATAGCAGCACCCCGGATCAGCAAACGGGCGATCATCGATTGGCTCGGCATCGCGCCGTTCATGATTTTCGCGCTGATGTTCCTGATCGTCCCGACGCTTTATCTCGTGACCGGCGCCTTCCTGACGCCCGAGGGCGAGCTCACGTTCAAGAACATTGCCGACCTCTTCACGCCTTCGATTCTCTCAGCCTACTGGATCTCGATCCGGGTCTCGGTCGCTTCCTCGCTCGGCGGCGCGCTGATCGGTTTCTTCCTCGCCTGGGCGATCGTGCTCGGCGGCGTCCCCACCTGGGTCCGCTCCGGCCTTCTCACCTTTTCCGGCGTTGCCTCGAACTTCGCCGGCGTGCCGCTCGCCTTCGCGTTTCTCGCGACCCTTGGGCGCACCGGCCTCGTCACGGTTTTCCTGCGCGACTGGTTCGGCTTCAATCTCTACTCAACCGGCTTCAACCTCCTGAGTTTCTTCGGTCTCACCATCACCTACATGTATTTCCAGATCCCGCTGATGGTGCTGATCCTGACGCCGGCACTCGACGGCATGAAGAAGGAATGGCGCGAAGCGTCCGAGATCCTCGGCGCCTCACACTGGCAATACTGGCGCATGGTGGCCTTGCCGATCCTCTGGCCGAGCCTGCTCGGCACGACGCTCCTGCTCTTCGCCAACGCTTTCGGTGCAATCGCCACCGCCTACGCCCTCACCGGCAGTTCACTCAACATCGTGCCGATCCTGCTCTATGCGCAGATCCGCGGCGACGTGCTGCACAACCCGAACCTCGGTTATGCGCTGGCGCTCGGCATGATCGTCATCACCGGCATTTCCAACATTCTTTACATCTGGCTGCGGATGCGCGCCGAACGGTGGCAGAAATGAAAGCACAACGCCTCGGCGCCTGGATCGCCATCGCCATCGGAGCGGGCTACTTCATCATTCCGCTGCTCGGCACCCTGGAATTCTCGCTGCGCATGCGGCGTGGCCAATATTCCTTCGACGCCTACGAGTCAGTCTTCTCCGATATCCAGTTCCGCGAGACCTTCGGCTATTCGATGCTGATGGCGTTCTTGACCATCGTCTTCGGCATGCTGCTCGTCGTGCCGACAGCCTATTGGGTGCGGCTGCGCCTGCCGCAAGTGCGACCGGTCGTCGAATTCATCACGCTACTGCCGCTCGTCATCCCGGCGATCGTCATCGTCTTCGGCTATTTGCGCCTTTATAACTCCTCGTCGGTACTGCCGCTGACGGGGTCGACCTCCGGCACGAACGCGCTCCTGATGTTCTCCTACATGACATTGTCGCTGCCCTACATGTACCGCGCGGTCGATACCGCCATGCGGGCGATCGACGTCAGGACGCTGACGGAAGCGGCCGAGAGCCTCGGTGCCAAATGGCCGACGATCCTCTTCCGCTGCATCTTCCCGAATGTGATGAGCGGCGTGCTGTCCGGCTCCTTCATCACCTTTGCGATCGTGATGGGCGAATTCACCATGGCGGCGCTGCTCAACCGGCCGGCTTTCGGCCCCTACCTGCAGCTCGTCGGCGCCAACAAGGCCTATGAACCTTCGGCGCTCGCCGTCATCGCATTCGCCATCACCTGGCTCAGCATGGGTCTGATCCAGCTCGTCTCCCGCTTCCAGAAATCCGCTCCGGCCAAGGCTTGATCACATGGCATTCCTGACACTGACCAATATCCAGAAGTCCTTCGGCCCGGTTCAGGTCGTGCACAACTTCAACATGGGCATCAACAAGGGCGAGTTCGTTTCCTTCCTCGGCCCCTCGGGTTGCGGCAAGACCACCATCCTGCGCATGATCGCCGGCTTCGAGACCCCCTCGGGCGGCTCCGTCGTCATTGACGGCAAGGACCAGGGCGCGTTGAAACCCAACCAACGCAATATCGGCATGGTGTTCCAGGCCTATGCGCTGTTCCCGAACATGAACGTGCAGGACAACGTCGCCTTCGGCCTCAAGGTGGCGGGCGCCGAGAAAACGGAAATCGACCAGCGCGTGAAGCAGATGCTCGGCCTGATCAAGCTTGAGCACCTGGCGGACCGCTATCCCTATCAGCTGTCGGGCGGTCAGCAGCAGCGCGTGGCGCTCGCCCGTGCGCTCGCCGTCAAGCCGCAAGTGTTGCTGCTCGACGAGCCCCTCTCCGCGCTCGACGCGAAGATCCGCGTTTCGCTGCGCGAGGAGATCCGCCAGATCCAGCAGCAGCTCGGCATCACCACCGTATTCGTGACGCACGATCAGGAAGAGGCGCTGTCGATCTCCGATCGCATCGTCGTCATGAATGCCGGCCACGCCGACCAGATCGGCACCCCCTTCGAAATCTACAACACGCCGGCAACCCGTTTCGTCGCCTCGTTCGTCGGCACGCTGAACATCATCGAGGGCAAGGTTGCGGACCCGGCAAGCGGGGCCGTCACCATTGGCGATCAGCGCATTTCCCTCAAAGCGCCGATCGCTGGCATGAAGGGCGGCGACAGCATTTCGCTCGCACTGCGCCCGGAGGCCGGCTCGATCGTCGAGAGTGCGAAGGGCGACACAGCTCTCGCAGGCGAAGTCGTGTCCACAAGCTTCCTCGGTTCCGTCATCCGCACAAAATTGCGCGTCGGTAACGACATCATCTCCTTCGATACGTTCAACGATCCGGGCCTCACCCCGCCGGTCTCCGGCGAGAACGTCACGCTGCGCTTCGCCGCCAGGGACCTGCTCGTCATCCGCGAATAGGTCCCGCTGACTGCATGTATCCTTAAGTCGTTCCGATTTAAGGATAAAAACATGCAGCAATTCAAAGTGCTACAGCGTCCTTTACGCGTCTGATAAGACGCGTGGCGCTACTGCATGTTTCCTTAAATCGTATCCGATTTAAGGATAAAAACATGCAGCAATTCAAAGTGCTACAGCGTCCTTTACGCGTCTGATAAGACGCGTGGCGCTACTGCATGTTTCCTTAAATCGTATCCGATTTAAGGATAAAAACATGCAGCAACTCAAAGTGCTACAGCGTCCTTTGCGCGTCTGATAAGACGCGCGGCGCTACTGCATGTTTCCTTAAATCGTATCCGATTTAAGGATAAAAACATGCAGCAAATTCAAAGTGCTACAGCGTCCTTTGCGCGTCTGACAAGACGCGCGGCGCTGTAGTGCCGGAATGATTTGTTCCGGCAATGCGCGGCCGTGGAAAAATCTGTCGCGATTTCCCGATTTTCCGTCGCAGCGCGCGTTTGACCGCGCCCCGCCGACCTATATAGTCGCAAGCGTTCTCAGGGCGGGGCGAAATTCCCCACCGGCGGTAGCGATCACATGGTCGGATGATCATGTGGCCGAAGCCCGCGAGCGCTTCGGGAGCCTCATTCCGAAGGTCAGCAGATCCGGTCGAATTCCGGAGCCGACGGTTACAGTCCGGATGGAAGAGAGCAAGCAGGAGCGGAGTCCCTTCTCGGGCTCTCCGCGCATGCATGTTCGCCCGACGGGATCATTGGAAACACCCAAACCCTGAAAGGCTTGAGACCATGACCATTCTTTCCCAACCCGCCGCCAGGATTGCAATCGTCCGCGCCCGCTGGCACGCCGACATCGTCGACCGGTGCGTCGATGCTTTCGTCGCGCAGTGGACGAAGCTCGGCGGCAACGCGGCCGACGTCGAGATCTTCGACGTTCCGGGTGCTCTCGAAATCCCGCTGCACGCACAGACGCTCGCCCGAACCGGCCGTTATTCGGCGATCCTCGGAACCGCCTTTGTGGTTGATGGCGGCATCTACCGCCACGACTTTGTCGCCGGCACGGTGCTCGACGGCATGATGCGCGTGCAGCTCGACACCGATGTGCCGGTCCTTTCCGCTGTGCTCACCCCGCATAATTTCCAGGAAAGCGAACCGCTGATCGCCTTCTTCCGCGATCATTTCGTCATCAAGGGCGAAGAAGCCGCCCGTGCCTGCGCCCAGATTCTCGACGCTCGCGCCAAGCTGGCCCTGATCGACGCCTGAGGACTCGTTCGAACAAACATATCGGGGCACGACCAATACCGGTCGTGCCCTCTTTTTTTTGCAAACCGCGGATGGCTGCTGCGGCGCATTGAAAATCCAGATGCACTGCGATATCGAAACTTGACTAAAAAAAGAAAGATTAATCACTTCGTCGGGCCGGGAAGGCCCAGCGGGGCCAGGGACGTGACAATGACATTTCAGCCGCGCATGCAAAACAGGATCAGCGGTTTCTCTGTCATAGGCGGAATGCACCGGCGTCATTGGAACGGCGTCGTCGCGGATGTGTGGGACGTTGAGTGCATTCCCCACGCCGGCGGCTACTATATCGCGGAAGACCCGCGCATGTTCATCGTGCTCGACGCGAAGGGCGGAGGAAATTGCCGAGTCAAACTCGCCTCAAGCGGCAGGAGCGCCGTCCAGAACTATCATCGGCAGGCCCTCTCCTACATACCCGCCGGCGTGGAGCTCTGGACCGATGTCGTCGATATCCAGTACCTGCGGCATCTCGACCTGCATTTCGACGTCGACGCGCTCAGCCGGCGCCTGATGGAAGATCTCGACCCCAGCGCGATCGAGACGCCTCGGCTCATGTTTCAGGACCCTCGGTTTCTCCATCTTGCGGAATTGATCGCGGCCGAATGCCTCAATCCGCAGCCGCTGCACGACCTCTACGGCGACGGGCTGACGCTGGCGCTGTTCATCGACCTGATGAAGATCAACCGAGGCGTGAGCCGCAAACGCAGCCAGTTGGCAGGCTGGCAACTGCGCCGCGCGGTGGACTACATCGGGGAGAACGTCGCCCGCAACGTCCGGCTCGAAGAGCTGGCGAAACTCACCGGGCTGTCACAATCGCATTTCAGCCACGCCTTCAAGGCATCGACCGGGATGGCGCCGCATCAGTGGCAGACAAATGCCCGGATCGAACGCGCCAAGGAAATGCTGATCAAGGGCGACCGGTCGCTGACCACCGTAGCGGCCGAAACGGGCTTCGCGGATCAGGCACACTTCACGCGCGTCTTCAGGAAGACGGTCGGCACCACGCCCGCGCTCTGGAAAAAGTGCCGCCTCTCATGACGGCGGTCGGCCGACCGCCTGGTGCCGTGCGGAAATTTGCCCAGGATCGTTCAATTTTCCCGGATCCGGACAAGCCCGACCGATATACTTGAGATAAACGCTCATCTTATCAACAGGACGACTGGCCACGCCGCGTTCTCCGGGGATGGAGCGCGACATGGCCTATTTCGGGGCAGAGATACGATGCAGAGCAATGGCAACAGAGTGCGTTTGAAGGACGTCTTGGGGGGCGGAGTAGCGTTCGCAGCGCTGCTGGTCGCCGGAGCGGCGCCAGCGCAGGACGGGAGCGCCACCCAACTGGAAAGGCTGGTGGTCGAAGGCGGGGCGTCCGCGAATGGCAGCGCCACAGGCCCTGTTGACGGCTACGTGGCCAAAGCGACCTCGACCGGATCTAAATCTGCGACGCCGGTCACCGCCATTCCCCAATCCGTTTCGGTTGTCGGGCGTGAGGAATTGGACGATCGCGGCGTCGTCAACAAGATCGACGAGGCACTGCGCTACACGCCCGGTGTTGCCACCGAGCCATTCGGCACCGACGCCGACACGGATTGGTTCTACATTCGCGGCTTCAATGCGACCCAGACCGGCGTGTTCCTCGACGGCCTGTCGCTATACAGTTTCGGCTTCGGCGGCTTCCAGATCGATCCCTTCATGCTTGAGCGAGTCGAGGTGTTGAAGGGGCCGGCATCGGTGCTCTACGGTGGCGCCAATCCGGGCGGCATCATTAACCTGATCAGCAAGCGGCCGCTTGACGAGCCGTTCCACTATGCCGAAATCGGCATCAACAACGACGGCAACGCCTTCACCGGCTTCGATCTCAACGACAGCCTGAACGAGGATGGAACCGTTCGCTATCGGCTGACCGGCGAGGTTGCCGGAGGCGACAATTATTCCGACTTCTCCGAGGATCTGCGCGGCTTCGTCCTGCCGCAAATAGCCTATGCCCCGGACGACGCGACGAGCCTCACTGTTTACGGCCTTTTGCAGGGCCTCGACCAGCTGCATGTCGGCAACGGCTTCCTGCCCTATGTGGGAACCGTCGTCGATGCGCCGTTCGGCAAGATCGACCGCGACGCCTTCTACGGCGAGCCCGATCTCGACGAGGGAACCTACGCCCAGCAGATGATCGGCTACGAGGCGAAACACGAGCTCGAAAGCGGCTGGACCTTCACTCAGAACGCCCGCTATGCCCATCTCCACAAGCACGAACAGGGACCCTACACTTTCGGCTACGTCGGCGGCACGCCGACCGGTCCCGACTACCTCCTCAACCGCATCGGTTTCGAGGCAACGTCGAAGGTCGACAGCTTCGCAATCGACAACCGGGTGGAGAACGAATTCGATCTCGGCGGCACGAACCACGCTTTGCTCGCCGGCCTTGACTACAAATATTACCGTCTCGACCACATCCAGGCATGCTGCGGGGCGACGCCGATCAGCGCTACCGACCCGGTCTATGGCGTGCCGCAGGGGCCGAACTTCGTCTACCTGAACCAGGTCGTGACGCAGCAGCAGCTCGGCGTCTATGCGCAGGACCAGATTCGCTTCGGCGACGGCTGGCTCGTCACCCTCAACGGCCGTTACGACTACGTCGATACGGACATCAAGAATGGCACTACCGCCTTCTCCAGCCCCTCCAATTTCTCGTACGACGACGGCGCACTCAGCGGCCGTGCCGGTCTCGCCTATGAGTTCGAGAACGGGATCACACCCTATGTGAGCATTGCCACGTTCTTCAACCCGCTCATCGGCAACCGCGACGCGAACCCCGATCCGGCAGTCGTGACGCTGGTGCCATTGAAACCGGAAGAGGGTTACCAGTATGAGGCCGGTATCAAATACGCACCGACATTCATCGACGGGCTGTTCACCGCCTCCGTCTTCGAGATAACCAAGCAGAACGTCCAGGTGACAGATATCCTTGGTCTGTCCACGCAGTTCGGCGAGGTGCGTGCGCGCGGGATCGAGCTCGAAGCCAAGGTCAATGTCGACGAAAACTGGCAGCTGATCTCGGCCTTCAGCTATACCGACCTCGAGATCACGGAAGATACCAACCCGTCGCTCATCGGCAAAACGCCCTATATTGTCCCCGAAACACAGGCGGCAGTGTGGCTCGATTACACCCTCACGAGTGGCGTGCTCGAAGGCATGAGCCTCGGCGCTGGGGTCCGTTACCAAGGCGAATCCTGGGCCGATGCGGAAAATACGAAGAAGGTGCCGGACGCCACGCTCGTCGATGCTGCGATCCGCTACGAGAAGAACGACTGGGCCGCATCCCTCAACGTCGCCAACCTCTTCGACAAGGAATATGTCAAGGGATGCCAGGGCCTCGAAACCTGCGGCTACGGCGAAGGCCGGACGATCACGCTGAAGCTCAGCAAGACGTGGTAAGCCCGCACTTGAATCACCTCGTGAAGCACCTGAATCGGATCCTCAGGCGCTTCACGCAAAGCCATGAAATGACTCGACAACTGCGTGCCGAAGCATGCCCTCAATGCGCGCTCTGCTCGCCCCCGAGCGCGCGGTCGAGCGATCGTGCCTTGTGGCGATGGCCGGCGCGTTCGTAACCAACGACGGTGATGATCGGCGCGAACATCAGAATAATGAGGCATACCGCCATATCGATACCCGCCATCGCGGCTCCGACTGAAGTCGCCAGCACGAGGATCGTAGCAAGGAACTGCCAGAAATGGCGACGCTCCGCCGCCCTGACCAGATAGATGTACATGGCGTAAATCAAGCCTATGTAGATCGCGACCGGAACGGCAACGGTCATCACCGCCGCGACGGACGAAATATGCGCCTTGTGCTCGATATAGTAGGCGGCGACATGCAGACCCGCGCCCGTCGCGACGATTGCGGCGAAGATCGGCATGTGCCCATAACCCCATACGAGGGAGCGCTTGCGGAACTTGTGAAGGATTTCCGCGCTCGGGAGCGTGAAGTAGATCCACCACATGCCGAAGGTCAGCCCTGTGCCTGCGATGCAGACAAGGGCGACATCGGCACTCCAGCCGTGCCCCTCGACCACCGCTGTCACGGAGGCGACCGTTCCAACCACTCCTTCGCCGAGCGCAATGATGGCGAGCAGGCTGTGGCGCTCGGCTATGTGGTGGGCATGCCAGGGCGTTCCGCCCTGGAACGATTCCCCGATCACCGGCCCGGCCATCTCGACCGCCGTCAGCACGACGACGAAGGCAAGCGTCACGAGCAGGGAGAAATCGATGAAGATCAGCACGATCCAGCCGATCTGCGCAATGGAGATCGCGATGGCATAGGTCGTACAAGCCTTGCTGCGGAGCGGGTCCTCTCGCGCCGCTCTGAGCCATTGGAACACCATGGCGACCCGCATCACCACGTAACCGAGCACCATGATGCCGTTGTTCAGGTTTTCGCCCTTGTCGATCGACTCGAACATAGGCGGAAGTCCGATGGCGAGAATGAGCACGCCGGCCATCTGCACCATCGTCACGCAACGAAACACCCAGTCGTCGGTATCGTAGGCGGATGCGAACCAGGAAAAGTTCACCCAGGCCCAGCAGATCGCGAACGTCGCGAAACCGAAGCCGATCAGCCCGGCCTTGACGTGCCCCTCGGCCAGCAGGTGTGCAAGCTGTGCGGCAGCAAGGCTGAAGGCGATGACGAAGGTCAGGTCGAAGAGCAGTTCCAGCGGCGTGGCAGCGCGATGGCTCTCGTGCGGATCCCGACCGCTCATTCTGGCGACATGATGAGCAACCGAATGCGGCTTGGATGGCGGGATCTCGGACATTGAACGCTCCGGCTCTTTAAGGGAATGCGGGCATCCTCAAATATTCCCTGGAAGCCAGTCAAGGCCGCGCGCCTTACTGGCCGAGATTCTTCAGGTAGAGCGAAAGAAGCTGGGTCTGAGAGGAGATGCCGAGCTTGCGATAGACGTTGCGCCGGTGGACCTTCACCGTGCCTGTCGAGATGCCGAGCTTGAGGCCGATCGACTCCGACGAATGCCCCTGAAGCACCAGTTCGATGATCGCCGCCTCCCTTTCGGTCACGTTCAGATGTTGCCAGACGCCGTCGGCGGGCGGATGCACCGCCTTTCGCCGGCTCCGCCCTGTCTTCGCCAGTGCCACGTCGAAGCGGCGGCCGAGATCGGCCCAGTGATGGCGCACGAGCGCCGCCACCAGCGGCTCCCCCTTCTTGAGCAAAGCGAACTCCGCCGCGCTGAAGGTGCCGGTCGCCTCACGCCGCATCAGCGAGAGGACGACAGTGATCTCATCGCTGATCGGCACGAAAAAGCCGACCTCCTCCGCAAGCCCGGTCTGGACGTAATAGGTGCGGTAGTATTCGCTGGAGAAAAAGCGATCCGGCGCCAGTTCCCGCATCCGCCAGACGCCAGGCTTCGGCGCGCATGCGGCATGATAGAAGGGATCGAGCAGATAGGGCCCGGCCTGATAGAGACTGACGAAAAGAACGTGATCCTTCGCGTCGAAGGTGCTGTAGAGATCGATCGGACGTTCCTTGCCGCGATAGGCGAAGACGACGACATAATCGAAGTTCATCAGGGTCGACATTAGCCGACGAAATGCGCCACCGACGGCCTGATCCTCCATCGGCGCACCGTCGACCAAGGGCGCCAGCGCCTGAAAAAGCCCATCGAGGTCGATACTCAAACCGCGCTCCCCGCCCGATTTTCCCGCTTCGGGGTATACTCCTTCCACAGGGCAATCCGGGTTGAAATACCTCTCTTGGGGTATATACCAGCGCCGCCGCATTTGACTAGGCTGCTCGGCAATGACGGTGGAAGTAGCGGCCTCCTGCATGTTTCCTTAAATCGCAGCTGATTTAAGGATAAGAACATGCAGCAATTTCAAGGTGCTGCAGCGTGCTTCGCGAGTCCGATAAGACGCGCGACGCTGTGGGAACGCCACATCTTCAAAAACAACCGCAGGGAACAGACGTGACATCCGCTTCGACGAACGACATCGAATTCCGTTCGGTCGCCAAACGCTATGGCGGCGTGACGGCAGTCTCGGACATCAACCTCGCGGTGCCGAAGGGCGCCTTCGTGGCGCTGCTTGGCCCTTCCGGCTGCGGCAAGACCACTTGCCTGCGGATGATCGGGGGCTTTGAGCAGCCGAGCGAAGGCACGGTCTATATCGGCGGCCAGCCGATGAACGGCGTGCCCGCCTATCGCCGGCCGGTCAACATGGTGTTCCAGCAATATGCGCTGTTCCCGCATCTCGATGTCGAACAGAACGTCGCCTATGGCCTTAAGCAGATGCGCCCGCGCATCGCCGCCGCGGAAATCGCCCGCCGGGCGCGGGAGGCGCTGGAGATGGTTCGCCTCGGCGGCTTCGGCAAGCGCCGCATCCACGAGATGTCCGGCGGCCAGCAGCAGCGCGTGGCGCTCGCCCGCGCCATTGTCAACAAGCCCAAGGTGCTGCTTCTAGACGAGCCGCTGGCCGCCCTCGACAAGAAACTGCGGACGGCCATGCAGATCGAGCTCCAGAGTCTGCAGCGCGAGCTCGGCATCACCTTTGTCCTTGTCACGCATGACCAGGAAGAGGCGCTGTCGATGAGCGACCTCGTCTGCGTCATGAGCACCGGCCGGATCGTCCAGATCGGCCCGCCGCAGGAGATCTACGACCGGCCGGCAAGCCTCTTCGTCGCCGACTTCGTCGGCAAGACCAACCGTGTCCCCGCGACCATCGAGGCGGGCGCGAATTCGATCCGGCTGGCGAACGGCGTCGGCCTCCCGAAACCCGCGAGCGCCAACGGCACACTCGGCGCGGCCATGGTTGCGCTCCGCCCGGAGGCGATCACCCTCGTCCGCGATGGCGCGGCGACGCTTCAAGGCACAGTCACCCACCGCATCTTCCTGGGCTCGTCGGTCGAATATTCCGTCGAGGTCGATGGCCTCGGCGACTTCCTGGTGACCGCCGACCGCCGGAGCCTCAACGAACGCGATCTCGCGGAGCCCGGCGAACGGATCGGACTCGCCTTCGACCCCAATGCGCTTCACGTCTTTCCGGCCTCAACCGCCGGATCTGCTGCCATCACTGCACGTCAACGATAAGGGAACAGCATCATGACCAAGTGGTACAGAGAGAATGCCCCGATCACTGCCGACAAGCTTGCCGATGAACTGATGCGCCTGAAGCGCGGCTCGATCACGCGCCGCCACTTCCTCGGCGTCACCGGCCTCGGCCTTGCGACCGCCGTCTTGGCACGCCAGCCCGGACTGTTCAATTCCACCGCCTTCGCCGGCGATCTCGGTACGCAGATGTCGATCGCGACCTGGCCGAACTACCACGACCCCGCGACCTTCGAGGCCTTTACGGCCGCTACCGGCGTTGCCGTCGAGGTCAATGTGTTCGGCTCGAACGAGGAAATGCTGGCGAAGCTCCAGGCGGGCGGCACCGGCTGGGACCTCTTCGTTCCGACCAACTACACGATCTCGACCTATGCGAAACTCGGCCTCATCGACGAGCTCGACCTGTCGAAACTGCCGAACTACGACGCCTCGACCGAGACCGCGCGCTTCACCAACGAGGGCATCGTCGACGGCAAGACCTATGCCGTGCCGAAAAACTGGGGCACGACCGGCATCGCCGTGAACTCCAGCAAGATCAAGACGCCGGTCACGAGTTGGAAGGAGTTCTTCGACGTCGCGATGACCGAGGCGGACGGCCGCGCCATGGTGCACGACTACCAGCTCACCACCATCGGCAATGCGCTGGTCTCGCTTGGGTTTTCCTTCAACTCCGTCAAGCCGGACGAACTCGCCAAGGCCGAGGAACTCCTGATCAAGGTGAAACCGCATCTCTACGCGATCAACAGCGACTACCAGCCGTCGATGCGCGCGACCGACGCCTGGATGACCATGTGCTGGACCAATGACGGCGCGCAGCTCAACCGCGACATGCCGGAAATCCAGTTCTTGCTCGGCAAGGATGGCGGCGAGATCTGGTCGGATTTCTACGCAATCCCGAAGAGTGCGGCCAACAAGGCCGCCGGCTATGCGTTGCTCAACTACCTGATGACACCGGAAAACGCCGTCAAGGAGCACGTCGCCAACGGCGCGCCGACGACCGACAGCCGTGTTCTGAAGCTGCTGCCGGCCGAGGTCACTTCCAACAAGATCGTCTATCCGGACGAAGCGGCGCTGACGCCGCTCGAATTCGGCGCCGCCGTGACGCTGACCGATCCCGGTCGCGCCGAGCTGATGGCGCGTTTCAAGTCGGCGTGATTTTCGAAGCCTGCCCCTCACCCTAGCCCTCTCCCCGCATGCGGGGAGAGGGGACAAGGAAGTGCCACTCGTCGCTTTCTTTCGCCGCATCGCTCCAGATGAGAGGAGACGACGCCGCGAGTCTCCTGCTCCCCGAAAAAACGGGGAGAAGGAGACCGGCAGGCCGGATGAGGGGCAAATCTTGAACGTGCGTTCCAACGGACCGAACTTCATGCAAGCGGCAATGAACACGAAGAGAAACCTGGTGACGGCAGCGCTGGTTGCGCCGGCGGCCGCGTGGCTTTGCATCTTCCTCGTGCTTCCCTTCATCGCCATGCTCGTCTTCGCCTTCGGCGAACGCGCGCCGGAGGGCGGGTATCAGGCCGCCTTCACGTTCGCCCAGTTCGCCAAACTGCCGACGCGGGCGGCCGCCTTCTGGAACACGCTGGTGCTTGCACCCGCCGGCGCGCTCCTCTGCCTGCTGGTCGCCTATCCCGTCGCCTATTATCTCGCCGTCAGGGCGAACCCGCGCTATCGCCTCATCCTCGTTTCGCTCGTGGTCGTGCCGTTTTGGACGAGCCTGCTCGTGCGCACTTACGCCTGGATGTATATCCTCGGCTCGCGCGGCATTCCCAATCTGCTCGCGATGATCGGCATCGAGGACGTGCGCATGCTCAACACGCCCGGGGCGGTCCTCCTCGGCATCGTCTATGGCTACCTGCCGCTGATGATCATGCCGATCTATGTGAGCCTCGAAAAACTCGACCGCCGGCTGCTGGAGGCTTCCGCCGATCTCGGCGCCAGGCCGGTCTCCACCTTCTTCGGCGTCACCCTGCCGCTTTCGCTACCCGGTGTGATGACCGGCGTCGCGCTCGTCACCATCCTGCTGCTCGGCGAGTACCTGATCCCGCAGCTTCTCGGCGGCGGCAAGGTCTTCTTCATCGGCAACGCGCTCGTCGATCTCTTCCTCCAGTCGCGCAACTGGCCATTCGGCTCGGCAATCGCCGTGACCCTGGTCGCCGTCGTCGTGGTGGTGCTGATGGTGGCGATGCGGATCGCCTGGAAGGTCGCCGGCACAAGACAGGTGGACCTCGTCTGATGCGCGCCTTCATCTCCTCTGTCTATCTCTTCCTCTATGCGCCGATCGCGCTGGTCGTGCTGTTCTCCTTCAACGCCGGCCGCAATGCGAGCGAGTTCACCGGCTTTTCGACCGCCTGGTACGGCAAGGCCCTCGCCAACACGTTCCTGGTCTCGGCGCTGCAAAACAGCCTGATGATCGCCTTTACGAGTGCGGCGCTCGCGGCCGTCTTCGGCACGATGGCCGCGCTCGGCATGGAGCGGCTCGGCACGCGCACGCGCGCCGTCTTCGATGCCTTGTTCGCTGCGGCGATCGTCGTGCCGGGCGTCGTCATCGGGATTGCTACGCTGGTCGCGCTCGTCGCCGTGTTCTCCTTCGTCAATCCGGCGCTGGCGACGATCTGGCCGGGCGATCAGCCGCCCCAGCTCGGCCTCGGCTACGGCTCGATCATCGCCGCCCACGGCCTTTTCTCGATGGCGCTGGTGACGATGATCGTCAAGGCGCGGATCGCGAGTCTCGGCCGCGATATCGTCGAGGCGTCGAGCGATCTCTACGCGACGCCGCTCACCACTTTCCGCCTGATCGTGCTGCCGCAGATCCTGCCGTCGATCCTTGCCGGCTTCCTGCTCGCCTTCACCTTCTCCTTCGACGATTTCATCATTGCCTTCTTCGTCGCCGGTTCGAAGACGACCCTGCCGATCTATGTCTTCGCCTCGATACGGCGCGGCGTGACGCCGGAAATCAACGCGATCGCGACCCTGGTATTGGCGGCCTCGCTGCTCCTGATCCTGACCGCGCGCCTTCTGATGGGCGAAAAGAAAAGCAAATCCGGGGAGTGAAACAATGATCCTGAAAGACCGGGTCGCGATCGTCACCGGAGCAGGCTCCGGCATCGGCCAAGCGGGCGCGGCCATCATGGCGCGCGAAGGCGCCCATGTGGTTGTCGTCGACCGCAGCCAGAAGGCCGCGGAAGCGGCCGTTGCGGCGATTGCCGGCAAGGGCGGCAGCGCCGAACCGCTCGCCATCGACGTGACCGACGACCAGGCGCTGTCGGACGGGATCGCCGACGTGCTTTACCGCCACGGCCGCATCGACATCCTGCACAACCACGCTGGCGCCCAGGTTGCCGGTGATCTCGAAGGGGTCGAGGTGGCGGGTTTCGATCGCTCCTGGAGCCTCAACGTTCGCGCCCATTTCATGGCCGCCCGCCTCGTCATGCCGTCGATGAAGGCGGCAGGCCGGGGTGTCATCGTCAACACGTCCTCGTCCTCCGGCGTGCTCTACGATCGCGAGATGATCGCCTACACGACGACGAAGCACGCCGTCATCGCCATGACCCGCCAGATGGCCGGCGACTATGCGAAATACGGCGTGCGCGTCAACGCGCTCTGCCCCGGCTGGGTGGACACGCCCTTCAACGAGCCCTTCATTGCGCAAATGGGCGGGCGCGGCGCGATCGAGGCCTATATCCGTGAGAAAGTGCCGCTCGGCCGCTGGGCAAGCGTCGACGAAATCGCCGAGTCGATCCTCTTTCTCGTCTCCGACCGGTCGTCCTACATGACCGGGCAGATCCTTGTGGTCGATGGCGGGGAGACGGTTGTCTGATCCCCCATCGCAGCTGCCCTCACACCTTCACATGCCCGATGCCCTTCGCCGCAATCTCATCGAAGGATTCTTCGTAGCCCGCGTCCGCATAGCGGATGACTCCGAGCGATGTGTCGTTGGTCAGCGCATGGTCGAGCCGCTCGTCGGCCGCCTTCGTGCCGTCTGCAACGACCGTCACGCCGCAGCTCGTCATGTAACCGGCATAACCGCCCCCGCCCGAATGGACGACGACGAGGTCGGCCATCGAGGAGCAGAGCAGCATGGCGTCGAGCAGTGGCCAGTCGGCGATCGCGTCCGACCCGTCCTTCATCCGCTCGGTCATGATGTTCGGATGCGCCATCGCGCCGGCATCGAGATGGTCGCGTGAGAAGGCGATCGGTCCCTTGAGCTCGCCGCTGGCGACCAGTTGGTTGACGCGCCGCGCGAGCGCCGTGCGTTCGCCGTGGCCGAGCCAGGCGATGCGTGCCGGCAGGCCTTCGAAGGGAATATGCTGACGCGCAAGCAGGATCCAGTTGGTGATGATCCGGTTCTCCGGGAACATTGCGAGGAGCAGGTCGTCGATCAGGGCGATGTCGCTCTCGTCGCCGGAAAGGGCCATCCAGCGGAACGGACCAATGGCGCGGGCAAAGAGCGGCCGGAGATAGGCTTCGGTGAAGATCGGGATGTCGAAGGCATCAGCAACGCCCCCCTCCCGCGCCTGCGTGCGGATCAGGTTGCCGTTGTCGAAGACCTCCGAGCCCTTTTTCTGGAAGTCGAGCATGGCCTTCACGTGCTCGACGATCGAGGCGCGGCTTGCGGCCATCAGCTGGCCCTGCCCGTCTTCGCGCAGCGACCGCACCTGGTCGAGGCTCATGCCCTTCGGCACATAGCCGTAGACGAGATCATGCGCCGACGTCTGGTCTGTCACCACATCCGGAACGATGCCGCGCCGGGCGATCTCCGGATAGATTTCCGCGGCGTTGCCGACGAGGCCGACGGACAGCGCCCGTTTCTCCTTGACCGCCGCGGCGATCATCGCGAGCGCCGTGTCGAGGTCCGGCGCGATCTCCTGGAGATAGCCGACCTGCTGGCGCTTCTTCGCCCGCTCAGGGTCGATGTCGACGCAGAGGATGGCAGCCCCCGCCATGCGGCCGGCCAGCGGCTGGGCGCCACCCATGCCGCCGAGACCCGCGGTCAGCACGAAACGGCCGGAAAGATCGCCGCCGAAGCGGCGCTCGGCAATTCGCATGAAGATCTCGTAGGTGCCCTGGATCACACCCTGGCTGCCGATATATTGCCAGGCGCCTGCCGTTAGCCCGCCCCAGCAGATCAGCCCCTTGCGCTGCAGCTCGTAAAACACCTCGGCCTTCGCCCATTGGCCGACGATGTTGCAATTGGCCATGATGACGAGCGGTGCCTTGGCATGGGTCTTCAACAGGCCGACCGGCTTGCCGGACTGGATGACCAGCGTCTGGTCCTCGTCCATCTCGATGAGCGTCTTGACGATTGCCCGATGGGACGGCCAGTTGCGCGCGGCCTTGCCCAGGGCGGCGTAGACGACGAGGTTGTCCGGATCCTCGCCGACCGACAACACGTTTTCGAGCAGCCGCAGCAGCGCCTCCTGCCGCCAGCCCCTGGCGCGCAACTCCGGCCCTCCGGGAATCGGAAAATTCGGGTGACGGGGATTGGCCTTCGGCATCGTGATCGTTCCCTTGTTAGGCCGGCGCTGAATTTGCCCCTCACCCTAGCCCTCTCCCCGCTCGCGGGGATAGTAGGGGACCAGGAGGCCGCGGCATATCCCTTCTCCCCGTTTACGGGGAGAAAGTGCCGGCAGGCGGATGAGGGGCGAACCACGCCGCCCTCGTTCATTCACTTCGGCGGCAGCGTTTCGACATAGCCTTTCGCCGCATCCAGCAGGCGCCGGCGCAAAGCGTCATCGCCATAGGCCTCTGCGCCGGCGCGCACCCATCCGTGCATCCGGCGCTCGCCCATCACCATCTGCACGATGCCGGGCAGCGCCAAGGCCCAATCGTCGTTGCCCTTGCCAAGCCGCGCCAGCATTCCATCCTCGCGGGCGCCACAGAGCAAATTGCCGTTCAGGAGAAAGGCCAACCCACCGAACATCGGCTTTTCCGAAAGCCCCGGCCGCTCGCCAAGGTCTTGCCTCACCAGCTCTTCGAGTCCCGCGTCGCGTGCCACATCGTCCTCCCGTCAACGCTTGCCGGCGAGCGCGTAGCGTGCAATCTCGATCCCCATCGCCTTTTCGACGGGCGGATAGACGGTCGGGTCAATGACGCTGGAGGCAAGCGGGATCACGCTCTTCGGCACATGCAGCACAAAGACCGTCATGCCCACCTGCAACTGCCCGACGCTCAAAGGCTCGCCTTCCGGCGACAGCGTGGTGATGACATCCGGGAATGTTGCAAGGCGCGTACCGTCCAGCGTTTGCACGGCCATGTATTCGTTCATCACATGGAGTATCGTTGAGTCATCGCCCTGCCCCAGCGTGACCGTGCCGATGTCGAAGGCCTCCTTGGTATAAACCACCGATTTATCGGTGATCGTTCCCTCGGCGAGAATGGAGCCGTTGGTGGTATTTGCGATCGCGTCGATGACGGCGCTGCCGCCCTTGCCTTCCGCAGCGATAATCGCCTCGCCCAGAGTCAGCGCCATGGAGATGCCGCCGAGCGCAGCATTAGCCTTGACGTAGGACGCACGCACCGGATTGCGGCAGGAGGCGATGAAGCCGCCCGACATATCGGCCGCGGTCCTCAGGATCGGCGACACCTTGGCCGTCGCACCCCGGACCACGAGTTCGATATAGCGGTTCTCCTCGCGGTTTCCCCCGACCGCGGTCTGGATCATCGGTTCGGGCGAACCGGCGAGGCCGATCGATCCCATGTCACCCGTCGGATGAGCACGGATATCGCCGACGGCATCCACGACCTTGGTGCCGAGGATCGCCGAGGGCAGCCAGCCATTCAGCGTCGAGGATTTGCCGTTCTGCCCGATGATCAGGCCGGCGAGCTTTTCGCCGAGCGCCTCCTGCAGCAATTGAACGGCTTTCACGTAATCGACACCGCGCATCTCCCAGGGTGTAGTCGAGGCCGGCGCACCGATCGCAGCGGCGGTCGCCACCCAATCGTCCGGCTCCAGCTCGTTGATCGAAACCAGCTCCGGCTTGCCGATGGAGACGGCGGCGTATCCGAGCATGCGTCCGTGATCGGCCCAACCACCGCCACCCGCCGCATAGACGGAACCGCCCTTGACCGCCGCCTCGACATCCTTTTCCGTCAGTATCCGGCCCATCTATTTCTTCTCCTGCAATTGTCCATCGAGCCGTCGCACGGCTTCGAAGAGCACCGCCGCGCCAAGCGCGATATCGTCGTTTTCCGCCCACTCGTCGGGCGCGTGCGACCGGCCATCGCGACAGGGAATGAAGATCATCGCGGCTTTCGTTATCCGGCCCATCCAGGCCGTGTCGTGCCCGGCCCCGGAAGCCATCAGCCGGTGACGCGCGCCGACGCGCCCGCAGGCGGCTTCCAGCGTCGCGAGAACCAAGGGGTCGCCGGGTGTCGGGTGACTGTCGGAGATCAGCGTCGGCGGAGTGATCGCGACGCCGGTCTCCTCGGCGATGCGGACGGCAAGCACCTCGACCTCGGCGATAAACACTTCCATCTGCGGCCGCAGTTCGGCGCGGGCATCGATCAAAAGCCGCGCCCGCGATGGCACGACGTTGGCGGCATTGGGTTCGATCTCGAATTCGCCGACGGTCGCGGCGAAGTGACCCTCGCCTGCCGCATGGGCAAAGCCCAGCGTCTCGATCTCCAGCACGAGCCGCGACGCCGCGACAAGGGCGTCGCGACGGCGCCCCATCGGCGTCGTTCCCGCATGATCCGCCTGTCCCTCGACGACGATCTCGATGCGCGTGATCCCGGAGATTGCCGTCACCACGCCGATGTCGAGGCGCTCGGCCTCGAGCACCGGTCCCTGCTCGATATGCAGCTCCAGGAACGCCTTGACGTCGGAGCGCTTCGACGAAGGCAAACGGGAAGGATCACCACCGGCCTCGACGATCCCTTCGCGGAGCGTCAGCTCGTCGTGCGCACGGCTCAGCCAGGCCTCCGGAACAAGCCCGGCCATGCAGCGGCTGCCGACGCAGGAGACGCCGAAGATCGACACCTCCTCGGCAAGGAAGTCGACGATCTCCAGATCGTGGTCGAGCTCGATGCCCGCGTCTGAAAGCGACCGCGCCACTTCGAGCGCCGCCGCGACGCCGGCAATCCCGTCGAAGCGACCACCTTCCGGAACCGTGTCGGAATGCGAGCCGAGCATGATCGTGCCGAGCGCCGGCTTGCGGCCCTTGCGCCAGCCGATGAGATTGCCAGCCGCATCGATCCTCGTGTCGAGGCCCGCGGCTTTGAAGCACTGCTCCAGGAAAGCGCGACCTTCGAGAAAGAGCGGCGTGAACGCGCGGCGGGTATAGGGGCGATCGGGCTCGGTAATGCGCGCCAGCCCATTGACGATTTCGGCGATGCGCCGCGCATCGACCGGCAGATTGGTCCGCCTTGCGCTCATTGCCGCGACTCCTGGATCGGCAGGCTCGGGAGCGGCCGCACGAAGGCGCCGGTGCCCGGCTCCGCAAGCACGCGGCGGCCGTCAAAAGCAAGCCGCCCGCGCAGATATGTGGCGGAAACCCGCCATGGCAGGCGAATGCCGTTGTAGGGCGACCAGCCGACGACATTGTTGCCGCTTTCGGCCGCATCATAGACATAGGATTCCGGCGTCATGACGATGATATCGGCGTCCTTGCCGGCTTCGAGCGCGCCCTTGCAATGGTCGAGGCGGAAGTGCCGCGCGGGGTTGAGCGCCATCAGCTCGGCGGCCCGTGTCAGCGGGATGCCGCGCTCCAGCGCACCCTTGACGAAAAGCGGCACCATCGCCTCGAGACCCGGCACGCCGGAGGCATTGGCGAGCATGTCCGGATTTGTCTTGCGATCTTCCGACCAGCTCACATGATCGGTGGAAACCAGCGTCACGCTACCTTCAGCCACATGCCGCCAGAGTTTTTCGACCTCCGCACGCGGGCGGATCGGCGGATTGATCTTGGCCTTGCCGCCGAGGCGGCGCACGTCGTTCTCCTCGTCCAAAGTAAGGTAATGGATGCAGCACTCGATCGTCGCCGCATGCCCCTGCGCCCGATAGGCGGCGGCGATTTCATAGCCTCGACCGAGCGAGCAATGCACCACATGCGCCGGGCACCCGGTTGCCGCGCCCGTCTCATAGATCTGGTTGGTGGCAAGCAACTCCGTCAGCGGCGGACGCGAAAGGCCATGGGCCCGATAGTCGCTGATGCCGGCAGCCTTGACCCTGTCGATCGCGGCCCGAACCGCCTCGTCATCCTCGTTGTGAACGCCGGCGGTCAGTCCCGTCGGGGCAATGGCCCGAAAGCACTCCTCCAATAGCGCGGCAGGAATTCGAGGAAAACGTTTCGGATCCGTTCCGAAAGTCGAGAACTTGAAGGCGGCGACACCGGCTTCAACCATCTCGCCAATCCGCGACGGCCCCTCTTCGGGATCAATCGTGCCGTAGAGCGCAAAGTCGACGCGAGCCTGCGGACCGGCATGGGCGACCTTGCGCCTGACTGCTTCCGCCGAGCAAACGAGATTTCCCTCGTCATAGGGCATGTCGACGATCGTCGTCACCCCGCCGGCGGCAGCCGAGCGAGTCGACCAGATGAAATCCTCCTGGTTCTTCTGCGACAGCGAATGCACCTGGGCATCGATCGCGCCGGGCAAAATCAGCGCCTTGCCGAGGTCCTGCCTTTTGCGTGCCGAAGGCGCCACGCCCTGCCCGACATGCACCACCTTGCCGTCCCGCACGGCCACATGCCCACCTTTGACGACGCGATGCGGGAGGACGACGGTGCCTTTCAGAACAAGATCGAAATCGGACATTGCTCTTTTCCTTCCCGTTCATTCTGCCAGTTCATTTGGCCAGCGCGAAGAAGTCGTCGAATTCCGGCATCGGCGCCGTCTCGACGAAGGCACGCAACAGGTCGTGGTCGGTGAATGCCGCCTGCAGCGCTTCGATCTCCTTCGAGAGCGGGCGGTCCTTGAGATAGATCGGGCTGACCGAGCGTGTGCGGTCATAGGCGAGCCTGACGACACCCTTCGGTTCGTCGCCGACGAGATCGATGGCTTGTGCAGACAGCATCGCCTCGATCGCTGCAAGCTGCCGGAGGTCGCGAACCTGCGCCTCCATGCGCTCGACGATCAGCGGCAGGAAGGTCGCCTCCTCCTCCAATCCGCCGGCCACCACGATCGACTGCGCGGACAAGGGTACGGCAAGCGACTGGACACGCATGTAGAGCTCGACGGCCAGCTTCATCAGCGGCCCGAGCCCCGTGGCGACCTCCCCGGGCGCGACGAGATTGACCGAGAGGTTGCGCCGCCCGCCGTTCGAAAGCAGGATGCAGCGGTTCAGGACATTGCGCGCCACATGCGAAAAGGCGATCTGCGCCGCCTCGATATAGAGCGTCGTCGTCAGCGGCAGGGACGCGCCGGATGAATGCACCTGCCCGCCGAGCACCACGGGGTTGTCGTCCGAGAGATAGGTTGCCTCGACAAGTCGGCCGGCGGCGACCAGCAGGGTGTCGACGACCGCACCGAAGACCTGGGCGGTCATGCGGAGGCTCAGCGGATCGTGTATCGCCGTTGGCAAGGGCCACTCGGTGATGCCCGACTGGCCGTAGAGCCAGGAACCGACAAGCGCCTCGCCGCGCGTCGAAAGCGTTGCTGCGACCAGCCAAGGATCGGCCGACGCTCCGAGTGCGCGCGACGACATGACGCCGGTGACAAGCAGCACGCGGATCGCCGCGGCCGCCTCACGCAGGACGTCGCCCGCTGCCGCATAGGAGATTGCATTGACGCTGAGTGCGGCAAGCGCATCGCGCGGCCGCATGACGAAAGGCGCCAGTCCCGCCTCTTTCAGCGCCGATTCCGCCGTCATGAGCTGACCGTTAAAATAGGCTTCGCCGACGCCGGTCAACACGGAGGCCACCTGCCCCATCAGGCCGATATCGGCGCAGCCCATCGAGCCGTGGCGGCGCACGGCCGGGACGATCCCCCGCTCGAGAAGCGCGACGAAGGCATCGATAAGTTCCGGGCTGCACCCGGTATGCCCACGCATCGCGGTGTTGATGCGGATGGCGATCGCCTTGCGGATGACCGGCGCGGCAAAGAATTCGCCGGTGCCGAAGTGATGGGCGCGGACGAGCGACGTGTTGAATTCGGCGAGGTCGTCGGCCGTCCACAGTCGGTCCTTCATCGACCCGACGCCAGTGTTGGAGCCATAGACCGGCAGGCCCATGGCGACGCGGTCGGCGACCACCTTGTGGGCAGCGGCGACCCGTTCCATGCCGCTATCATCCGCAACCGGTCGCGCTAGCCCTGAGCCGATCTCTTCGAGCACCCCGAAGTCGAGCGGTTTTCCGCACAGGACGATGGTCTTGACCGATTGCAGCATGCTGAAACGAAACCTCTTTTGCGAGCATGCTATGCGCACAGTGCCGATGCGTGGTATATCCCAAATTGGGAACGAATGATGCTGAAATCCGAACAGCTCGACCCACATCCCTGTTCGAAGCGCGGGTAGATATCGTGGATATTGCAACGATCGTCCTTGTCGACGCGACGCTGCGTGAAGGCGGCGTACGGCGCGCGGCAAAGCTGAGCGGCCGCCCGCCGTCGAGTGTCAGCGCCGCCGTCCGGCGCTTCGAGCAGACGATTTCCGTTCCGCTGCTTCGCCGCGAGGGCGCCATGCTCGTGCCGACGCTGGAGGCGCAGGCGCGCACCGCGGACATAGCGGAAGCGGCCGACACCGCAACGCTTCTCGTGAACCGCCTTGGAAGCCCGGCGGCAGGCCCGATCCCGCCCGTCAGCCTGGCTGCGCTCGACCGTTTCGTGAAGATCGCCCGCAACGGCAGCATACGCTCGGTCGCGCGGATGCTCGGTCTCGGCCAACCGCAGCTGACCCGCCAGATGGCGGACCTCGAACGCCATCTCGGATACCGGCTGTTCGAGCGCGCTTACCACGGAGTGGCCTGCACCGAGGAAGCGCTCGCCGCCATCCCGCTGGCGGAGAAACTGCTTCAGTGCTGGGGGCGCCTGACACGCGCATCGGACGACCGCTTTCGCCGCGACGCGACGACATGGCGTCTCGGCGCGGTGATGCCGCTCGGGCCCGAGAGCGAGATCGCGCGCATGCTGGCAGCGCTGACGGCCGCCTGGCATGCTTCCCGCCCCCGTCAGCACCTCTTCATTTCGAGCACGACGGCAGACGAACTCATCGCCGGGCTGAAGAGCCGGCGCTTTGACGCTGCGCTCCTCGACGTCGCCGACTTTCCCCACGAATTCGACGGCCGGCTCGTATCGGAGACGCCGCTGGCGCTCGCCGGCGCTGCTGCAACGCTCTCCGAGATGGGCGGCGACTTCGCCCGCCTGCTCTGCACATCCCCGATCGCCGTGCCGAGTGCCAAGAGCGGGCTGAGGCGCGAGGCCACACGTTTTCTGGAAGATACGCTCAGCGAAAGCGAACGGCGGCGCGTCATCCTGATCGAAGTGGACTCCATCCCCGTCATCATCAATCTCGTCAGCCACCACGGCTATCTCTCGATATTGCCGGAAAGCTCGCTCGCCCGGGTCCATCGCCCGCCCGCAATGATCCGGCTCTCGCCCCGATACAGACAATCCCTGACCCTCGTCTGGCCCAGGAAGGCCCTTTGGGCCCAGGCCGGCGAAGCCATCTTCAGGATGATGAAGACCGGAACGGTGCGAACCTGAATCGCTGCCTATCGAAATCGCGCCAAGCCGCTGATTCGAATCGCCAATCTGGCGCCGCCCGATTCTCCGTCTGAAGCTGTTCAATCAGCTCTTGAGCTTCAGCCGCCGGCGCGTCTCGCTGGGGCTTTCGCGGTAGTGCGCGCGGTAGCTGCGCGAGAATGACGACGAAGAATTGAAGCCGGCGATCGCGGCGATATCGGCGAACTCCATCCGCGTTTCGATCACCTTTCGGCGCGCGGCATTGAGACGGAGAGCGAGATAATGCTCGTGCGGAGCAACGCCCATCGTGTCCTTGAATAGGTCCTGCAGATGCCGGGCGCTGACACCAGCGCGGCGTGCAAGCCGTGCCAGCGTCAGCGGCGCCTCGACGGTCTCCTCCATCAGCTTGACCGCCGTGCCGACCCGGGCGTCGAGAATGCGCATATTGCCGATTGCCGGCACCTGCAGCAGGTCGCCACGTGTGCGCTCCTGCTCGTAGATGAAGAGGCGCGAGACCTCGAGCGCCAGCGAGTAACCATGCGCCCGGCGGATCAGTTCGAGCATCAGATCAAGCGTCGGCAGCGAGCCGCCGGTGGTGATCCGCTTGCCGTCGATGACGAAACGCTCGCGCACCATGGTCACATGCGGATAGGCGGCGGCGAAATCCTCGAAATCCTCCCAGTGCGTCGTGCCGGAAAAATTGTCGAGCAGGCTGGTCTCGGCGAGGAGCCACGAGCCGGATTCGATCCCCGCCATGACCTCCCGATGCCGCGCCGTCTGCGACAGCAGCATCTTGAGTTGCGAAGTGGCACTGCGCTTCCAGTTGTAGCTCGAAATCACGAAGAGCGGCGCCGTCTCCCGCTGCGGCCGGAACGGGCCGGAGACCGGAATGGGAATGCCGCTCTTGGTCTCGATCGCTTCGCCGTCAGGGCTGAAGATCGTCCAGGTATAAAGTGTGCGGCCGGCGATGCGGTTGGCGGCGCGTAGCGGCTCGATCACGGAAGCAACGAGGATCAGGTTCGTCTCCGGAAGGACCAGCAAGTCGATGTGCTGCACGTGCGAAGCAACCTGATCCATGGTGAAACTTCCTGCTCCTGTCGCCGATAATGTATAGGATACGGCCGATAATGAAAAGCAAGACCAGCCGTTCTGGCCCGTAATAGCTCCCAACAAAAGGGAGACAGCAATGCCGCTCAGCATGAACCGCGAGGTATTCATCACGTGCGCCGTCACCGGTTCGGGAGACACAGTTTCCAAATCCGGCCACGTTCCGATTACGCCGAAGCAGATCGCCGAAGCCGCGGTCGAAGCCGCCAAGGCCGGGGCAGCAATTATCCATTGCCACGTTCGCGACCCGGAGACCGGCGCGCCGGCCCGCCGCCTCGACCTCTACAAGGAAGTGACCGATCGCATCCGTTCCGCCGACATCGACATTGTGCTGAATCTCACCGCCGGCATGGGTGGGGATCTTGTTTTCGGCAATGTCGAAAGCCCCCTCCCGGTCAATGAGAAGGGCACTGACATGGCCGGCGCCACCGAGCGTGTCGCCCATGTTGCCGAATGCCTGCCGGAAATCTGCACACTCGACTGCGGCACCATGAACTTCTCGCTCGGCGACTACGTGATGACCAACACGCCGTCGATGCTGCGCGAGATGGCCCGCCAGATGACCGCGCTTGGCGTCCGCCCCGAGATCGAAGCCTTCGACACCGGTCATCTCTGGTTTGCCAAGCAACTCGTCGAAGAAGGCCTGATCGAGGATCCGGTGCTGATCCAGCTCTGCATGGGCATTCCGTGGGGCGCGCCCGACGACCTCAACACCTTTATGGCGATGGTCAACAACGTGCCGTCGAATTGGACCTTCTCTGCCTTCTCGATCGGCCGCAATGCGCTCGCCTACCCGGCAGCGGCGATCCTTGCCGGCGGCAATGTCCGCGTCGGCTTGGAAGACAACCTCTATATCGGCAAGGGCCAGCTCGCGACCAACGGCCAGCTCGTCGAAAAGGCGGTGTCCGTCATCGAGGGCATGGGCGCAAAGATCATCGGCCCGGCAGAGGTCCGCGAGAAACTCAAGCTGCAGAAGCGGTAAGGCGAGTTCGGCCCCTCATCCGCCTGCCGGCACCTTCTCCCCGTACATACGGGGAGAAGGACGCAAATCGTAGGCGCCCAGTCCCCTCTCCCCGCCTGCGGGGAGAGGGTTAGGGTGAGGGGCAGATTGAGATTTCAAAGAATCGAGGAGAGGGCATGAGCATCATCACCAAGGCCGCCTGCGTCGGCGGCGGCGTCATCGGTGGGGCCTGGGCGGCGCGTTTCGCGCTTGCCGGCATCGACGTCAACATCTTCGATCCGCATCCGGAAGCCGAGCGCATCATCGGCGAGGTCATGGCCAATGCCGAGAAGGCCTATGGCATGCTGACCATGGCGCCGCTGCCGCCGCGCGGCAAGTTCACCTTCTGCAAGACGATCCAGCAGGCGGTCGAAGGGGTTGATTGGATTCAGGAAAGCGTTCCCGAGCGGCTGGAGTTGAAGCGCGGCGTCATCACCGAGATCGACGCATTTGCCCGCCCCGACGCGCTCATCGGCTCCTCGACCTCGGGCCTGCTGCCCTCGGACCTGCAGGCCGACATGAAAAACCCCGAACGCATGTTCGTGGCGCACCCCTATAACCCGGTCTATCTCTTGCCGCTGGTCGAGCTCGTCGGCGGCAAGAAAACCTCGGCGGCGACGATCAAGCGGGCGGAAGAAGGCGTTGCCGAAATCGGCATGAAGGGCGTCGTCATCGCCAAGGAGATCGAGGCCTTCGTCGGCGACCGCCTGCTCGAAGCGCTCTGGCGCGAGGCGCTGTGGCTGATCCAAGATGACATCTGCGATACCGAGACGCTCGACAATGTCATGCGCTATTCCTTCGGCATGCGCTGGGCGCAGATGGGCCTGTTCGAGACCTATCGCATCGCCGGCGGCGAAGCCGGCATGCGCCACTTCCTCGCCCAGTTCGGCCCCTGCCTGAAATGGCCCTGGACCAAGTTCACCGATGTCGTCGACCTAGACGACGCGCTCGTCGAGAAGATCGGCGCGCAGTCGGACGCCCAAGCCGCCGGCCGCTCGATCCGCGAACTCGAACGCATCCGCGACGAAAACCTCGTCGGCATCATGCATGCGCTGAAGGCCGGCAATGGCGGCGAAGGCTGGGGCGCTGGCAAACTGCTCGCCGATTTCGAAAAGCGCCTTTGGGCAAAGGGCGGCGATCAGCCGAAAAGCTATGATGCCTCCGGTCCGCTGCGCCTCCTCGACACCAAGGTCAATGCTGCCTGGGTCGACTACAACGGTCACATGACCGAGCACCGCTACCTGCAGCTCTTCGGCGACACGTCCGACGCGCTGCTGCGTCTGATCGGCGTCGACTTCGCCTATGTCGAAGCCGGCCACAGCTACTACACCGTCGAAACCCATATCCGCCATCTGGGTGAAGCCAAGCTCGGCCAGGCGCTTTACACGACGCTCCAGCTTCTCGCCTCAGACGAGAAACGGATCCACTTCTTCACCAGGATCCACGATGCCGCGTCCGGCGACGTTATCGCGACCGCCGAACAGATGATGCTGCACGTCGACGCCAAGGCCGGCAAGTCGGTCCCGGCGCCGGCGGAAGTGCTCACGAAGCTGACGCCGATCGCGGAAGGCCATGCAAAGCTCGCTGTACCGGAAGGTGCCGGGCGGCATGTGGGGCAGAAGCGCTGAGATGCTGCGGCGGCCGCCCCCTCATCCGGCTGCCGCCACCTTCTCCCCGCATGCGGGGAGAAGGGATCTGCCGCAGCCGCTCGCCTGGGCCTCAGCGCTGAGCGAAAAGCACAAACGTCCCCGCTCCCCGCTCGCGGGGAGAGGGCTAGTCCTCGGGTTAAACCCGAGGAGAGGGGCAAAATGCCAAAGACACCGCGGGCCGATGAGGAGATCGGCCCAGGCAGGCGGACCAAAAGAATACGAGGGAGAACAATGAATTTCGCACTGACCGAAGAACAGCAGATGATCGTCGATACGGTCCGCAACTTCGTCGAGACCGAGATCTATCCGCATGAAAACGAGGTCGAGCGCACCGGTATAGTACCACGCGAGCTCGGCCAGGAAATTGCCCGCAAGTGCAAGGAGCTCGGCTTCTTCGCCTGCAACTTTCCCGAAGCGGTCGGCGGTGCCGGGCTCGATCACCTGACCTTCACGCTCGTCGAACGCGAGCTTGGCCGTGGCTCGATGGGCTTGACCGTATTTTTCGGCCGCCCCTCCGGCATCCTGATGGCCTGCAACGAAGAGCAACGCGAACGCTACCTGCTGCCGGCCGTCAAGGGCGATAAATTCGACGCGCTCGCCATGACCGAGCCGGACGCTGGCTCCGACGTGCGCGGCATGAAATGCTTCGCCAGGCAGGACGGCGACGACTGGATCGTCAACGGCACGAAGCACTTCATCAGCCACGCCGACATCGCCGATTTCGTCATCGTCTTCATCGCCACCGGCGAGGAGCAGACACCGCGTGGCCCGAAGAAGAAGATCACCTGCTTCCTCGTCGATCGCGGCACGCCTGGTTTCCAGATCCGTGAAGGCTACAACTCCGTTTCGCATCGCGGCTACAAGAACTGCATCCTGACCTTCGACGACTGCCGCCTGCCCTCCTCGCAGATCCTCGGCGAGGTGCACAAGGGTTTCGACATCGCCAATGAATGGCTCTATGCCACGCGCCTGACGGTCGCCGCCACCTCGGTCGGGCGGGCGCGGCGCGCCTTCGACTATGCGCTCTCCTATGCGGCCGAACGCAAGCAGTTCGGCAAGCCGATCGGCGCCAACCAGGGCGTCTCCTTCAAGCTCGCCGACATGATCACCGAGATCGACGCCGCCGACCTTCTGACGCTGTCGGCCGCCTGGCGGCTCGACCAGGGCCTGCCGTCAAACCGCGAGATCGCCTCTGCCAAGGTCTATGCAACGGAAATGCTGGCGCGCGTCACCGACGAGGCGATCCAGATCTATGGCGGCATGGGCCTTATGGACGACCTGCCGCTCGCCCGCTTCTGGCGTGACGCCCGCGTCGAGCGCATCTGGGATGGCACTTCGGAAATCCAGCGCCACATCATCAGCCGCGACCTGCTGCGGCCGCTGGGGGCTTGAGGGATGATGTACGGTTTTCGGCTAGGCTATTTGCCCCTCACCCTAACCCTCTCCCCGCATGCGGGGAGAGGGTACGCCGTGCTGCGCGCGCTTCTCCTGTCGGTGAGGCCGGGCACGCGGGGGCGGCAGGTCCCTTCTCCCCGTGTTACGGGGAGAAGGTCGCGGCAGCGGGATGAGGGGCATCGCCCTGCCGCGTTGAGGGAGTGCAGGGCGCAATGACCACCCCTCCCCGCTCTCTCGACCGGCTGATCCGCCCGCGCTCCATCGCCGTCTTCGGTGGCAAGGAGGCGCGCCGCGTCATCGAACAATGCGACAAGATGGGCTTTGCCGGCGAGATCTGGCCGGTCCACCCGCGCGAAGAAGAAATTCTCGGCCGCCGCTGCTACCGCTCGGTGGCAGACCTGCCGGATGCGCCGGACGCCTCTTTTGTCGGCGTCAACCGGGCACTGACGATCGAGATCATCCGCGACCTCGCCGCACGCGGCGCCGGCGGCGCCGTCTGCTACGCCTCGGGCTTCCGCGAAGCAGCAAGCGAGCTTGCCGACGGCAATGATCTGCAGGAGGCGTTGGTTGCCGCTGCCGGCGACATGCCGATCGTCGGGCCCAATTGCTACGGCTTCATCAACATGCTCGACGGCGCCCTGCTCTGGCCGGACCAGCATGGCATGCTGCGCGTCGAGCGCGGCGTCGCGATCCTCACGCAGTCGTCGAACATTGCCTGCAATATCTCGATGCAGACACGCGGGCTGCCGCTCGCCTATGTCATGACCGCCGGCAACCAGGCGCAGACCGGGCTTTCCGACATCGCCTGCGCCGTGCTCGAAGATCCGCGCGTCACCGCCGTCGGCCTCCACATCGAAGGCTTCGACAGCATCGAGGCGCTGGAGCGGCTGGCGACCCGCGCGCGCGAACTGCGCAAGCCCGTCGTCACGCTGAAGGTCGGCAAATCGGAAGCCGCCCAGCTTGCGACAGTCTCCCACACGGCCTCCCTCGCCGGCAACGACCGTGTCTCCTCGGCACTGCTTGCCCGCCTCGGCATCGGCCGGGTCGACACCCTGCCGGAGCTCCTCGAAACGTTGAAGCTCCTGCACCTGCACGGGCCTCTTGCCAGCGCCGACATCTCCTCGATGAGCTGCTCTGGCGGCGAAGCCTCGCTGATGGCGGATGCCGGTGTTCGGCGCAGGGTCAACTTCCGGGCGTTGCGCGAGGAGCAGCGCCAGCCGCTGAAGGACAGTCTCGGCGAGATGGTGACTATCGCCAATCCGCTCGACTACCACACCTTCGTCTGGGGCAACCGTGACAAGCAGACGGCCGCCTTCACTGCGATGATGAAGGGCGGCTATGCCTTGAACCTGATCGTGCTCGACTTCCCCCGCCTCGACCGTTGCGACGCCGCCGACTGGGTGACGACTTGCCAGGCGGTTATCGCCTCGGCAAACGCAACCGGTGCCGCCGCGGGCATCGTCGCGAGCCTCGGCGAAAACATGCCGGAAGAAACCGCTCTTTCGCTGATGGCGGCGGGTGTCGTTCCCTTCTTCGGTATCGACGAAGCGCTCGCCGCTGCAGAGACTGCGGCTGAGATCGGCGCCGTCTGGGCAAGACCTGCCCCGCCGCCCCTCCTCAAGGTCCGGGCCGAAGCGGGCGATGCCATTACGCTGACCGAGGCGGAAGCCAAGGCCGAACTCCTGGAATCCGGCGTCGAAGTGCCTCGGGGAAAAACGGCCGCCACGGCCGAGGAAGCGGCAGATACCGCCGAAGCTCTCGGCTTCCCCGTGGTGCTCAAGGGCCTCGGCGTCGCCCACAAGACCGAAGCGGGCGCGGTGAAGCTCAACCTCGCAAGCCGCGACGAGGTCTACGCCGCCGCCGACGCGATGGCCGCGGTGGCTTCAAGTTATCTTGTGGAAAAGATGGTCGCAAAGCCTGTGGCGGAACTCATCATCGGGGCGATGCGCGACCCCGTTGCCGGCCCGGTACTCACCATCGGCGCAGGCGGAATCCTCGTGGAATTGCTCGATGATTCCGCGATCCTGACGCTTCCGACCACGGAAGAAGCGATTTCGGAGGCGATCGACAGTCTCAAGATCAAGAAACTGCTGGACGGCTACCGCGGCGGCCCGAAGGGCGATGTGGCGGCGCTGACCAGGACTGTCGCCGCAGCGGCATCCTATGTCGTTTCAAACGCTTCAAAGCTCGACGAACTCGATATCAATCCTATTATGGTGTTACCGGAAGGCCAAGGAGCTATCGCCGCTGACGCCCTGATCCGCCGGAGGAAATGACGCCTATGACCGGACCGATCCTCACCCGCCGCAAAGGCGGCATTCTCGAAGTCACGATCGACCGGCCGAAGGCCAACGCCATCGATCTGAAGACCAGCCGGATCATGGGCGAAATCTTCCGCGAGTTCCGCGACGACCCCGCCTTGCGCGTGGCGATCATCACCGGCGCAGGCGAAAAATTCTTTTGCCCCGGCTGGGACCTCAAGGCAGCGGCCGAAGGCGACGCCGTCGACGGCGATTATGGCGTCGGCGGTTTCGGCGGCATCCAGGAACTGCGCGACCTCAACAAGCCGATCATCGCCGCCGTCAACGGCATCTGTTGCGGCGGCGGTCTGGAGATCGCGCTGTCGACCGACATCATCCTTGCTGCCGAACATGCGACCTTCGCGCTGCCGGAAATCCGGTCCGGCACCGTCGCCGATGCCGCTTCGATCAAATTGCCGAAGCGCATCCCCTACCACATCGCCATGGACATGCTGCTGACCGGCCGCTGGCTCGACGTCACCGAGGCGAACCGCTGGGGATTCGTCAACGAAATCCTGCCGGCCAACCGGCTGATGGAACGCGCCTGGGAGCTTGCACACCTGCTCGAAAGCGGGCCGCCGCTCGTCTACGCCGCGATCAAGGAAGTGGTGCGAGAGGCGGAAGGCCGCGACTTCCAGACGACGATGAACAAGATCACCCGCCGGCAGTTCAAGACGGTCGATATCCTCTATTCGAGCGAAGACCAGCTCGAAGGAGCACGCGCCTTCGCCGAGAAGCGCGATCCCGTCTGGAAGGGACGCTGAGACGATACGGCCGCCGATGGCCGCGTGATTTCCAGCCGGCGAGAACCGGCATTCGACGTGGCAGGCCGCGGGAACCGGTGCACGCGGGAATACGGGTCGTCCATAAGCTAAGCTTATGGGAAAGATTTAGAATTTAGGACGTTACAAGCCTGTTCCGAACGACTAGCCTTATGGATCGGAACAGCTGTATCGCTACCGTAGATCGCAAGGGAGGAGAAACCAGACGACATCACGCGAGCTTTGAAGCCATTCAGACGATGGTGATACGCAACAGTCTCTACCAATCACAACAAACGGCGAATGCCGACGTAAAGAAGGGAACAGGGGAATGAGCGATTACAAAGACTATCTGACACGACAGGTCATGCTGGGCAAAATGAACCGGCGTGAGTTTCTCGGACGCGCGGCCGCTTTCGGCATCGCCGCTTCGACCGCCGGCACGCTTTTCGCAACCAGTGCCGCGGCGCAGGAGCCGAAGCGCGGCGGGCACCTGAAGCTCGGTCTCGAAGGCGCAGCGGCGACCGACTCACGGGATCCGGCAAAGGCTCTTTCGCAATTCATGTTTGTCGTCGGGCGCAACTGGGGCGACATGCTTGTCGAAAGCCATCCGACCACCGGTGCGCCAATTCCGGCACTCGCCGAATCCTGGGAGCCTTCCGCTGACGCAGCGACCTGGACCTTTACAATCCGCAAGGGCGTCAAGTTCCATGACGGCAAGGAACTGACGGTCGACGACGTCATCAAGACCCTGCAGCGCCACACCGATGACAAGTCGGAATCCGGCGCGCTCGGTGTGATGAAGTCGATCAAGGAAATCAAGGCCGACGGCGACAAGCTTGTGCTGACCCTGACGGAAGGCAATGCCGACATGCCGCTGCTGCTTTCCGACTATCACCTCATCATTCAGCCGAACGGCGGCCTCGACAACCCGGACGCGATGATCGGCACCGGCCCGTACAAGGTGGCGAGCTTCGAACCCGGCGTGCGCGCCACTTTCGAAAAGAATGCCGACGACTGGCGGACGGATCGGGGCTATGTGGATTCGATCGAACTGATCGCCATGAACGATGCGACCGCGCGCATCGCGGCGCTTTCCTCCGGTCAGGTACACTACATCAACCGCGTCGATCCGAAGACCGTCAGCCTTCTGAAGCGGGCACCCACCGTTGAGATTCTCAACACGTCTGGTCGTGGCCACTACGTCTTCATCATGCATTGCAACACCGCGCCGTTCGACAACAACGACCTGCGCATGGCGCTGAAATACGCGATGGATCGCGAGACGATGGTCCAGCGCATCCTCGGCGGCTACGGCAAGGTAGGCAACGACTTCCCGATCAACGATACCTACGCGCTCTTCCCGGAAGGGATCGAGCAGCGCGCCTATGATCCCGACAAGGCCGCCTTCCACTACAAGAAATCCGGACATAGCGGCCCGGTCCTGCTGCGCACGTCCGATGTCGCCTTCCCGGGGGCGGTTGACGCCGCCGTTCTCTATCAGGAGAGCGCCAAGAAGGCCGGCATCGAGATCGAGGTCAAGCGCGAGCCGGGCGACGGCTACTGGACCAACGTCTGGAACGTCCAGCCCTTCTCGACCTCCTACTGGGGCGGCCGTCCGACCCAGGACCAGATGTATTCGACCGCCTACCTCTCGAATGCCGACTGGAATGACACCCGTTTCCAGCGTCCGGATTTCGACAAGCTCCTGCTCGAGGCCCGCTCCGAACTGGACGAAGCCAAGCGCAAGGATATGTACCGCACCATGGCGATGATGGTGCGTGACGAAGGCGGCCTGATCCTGCCGATGTTCAACGATTTCGTGAACGCAGCTACCAAGCAGGTGAAGGGCTATGTCCACGACATCGGCAACGACATGTCGAACGGCTATGTCGCAACCCGCGTTTGGCTCGACGCGTGATGACGGAAAGCGGACCAATGACTGGTCCGGTTCTGACGGATGGGACCGCGGGTGAACAGCCGCGGTCTGCCGACCTTTCCGGAGTGCCAGCAAAACCAAACCCCACCGGCGCCGATGGCGAGATCGGTGGCACCTTCTGGCGGCGTTTCGTCTTTCGCCGTCCTCTCGTGGCGCTGATCGTTCAGCGCCTCGGCTTGAGTGTTGGATTGCTTTTCGCCGTGTCGCTGATGATCTTCGGCGGCATCGAAGCCTTGCCGGGCGATTTCGCCACCACCTATCTCGGCCAGTCGGCAACACCGCAGGCGGTCGAAAACATCCGCAAGGACCTCGGCCTCGACCGGCCGTGGAGCGAACGCTACCTTAACTGGCTCGGCGGCGCCGTTAAGGGTGACTTCGGCACCTCCTGGGCCAGCAAGAATTCGGTCAGCGAGCAGATCGGCAACCGGCTCGGCAATTCGTTGTTCCTCGCGTTCTTTGCCGCGCTCATCTCCGTCCCGCTCGCCGTCGGGCTCGGCATGCTGGCCGTGCAGTTCCGCAACCGCATGCCGGACAAGATCATCAACGTGATATCGCTCGCGGCGATCTCGCTGCCGGAATTCTTCATCGGCTACCTCCTGATCATGTTCTTCGCGGTCAAATGGGGCGTCGCCACCTTCCCGGCGACGGTCTATGAAAGCATGAGCTTCACCGAACGGCTTTCGGCAATCGCGCTTCCGGTCGCGACCCTCGTCCTTGTCGTTCTCGCCCATATGATGCGCATGACGCGGGCGGCGATCCTCAACGTCATGTCGTCTGCCTATGTCGAGACCGCCGAACTCAAGGGGCTCAGCACCTTCCGCATCATAGCTCGTCACGCCGCTCCCAACGCCGTGGCCCCGGTCATCAACGTCATCGCGCTGAACCTGGCCTACCTGGTCGTCGGCGTCGTCGTTGTCGAGGTGGTCTTCGTCTACCCGGGCATGGGGCAATACATGGTGGATGCGGTGACCGTGCGTGACATGCCGGTCGTCCAGGCCTGCGGCCTGATCTTTGCCGCCTTCTACATCTTCCTCAACATGGCGGCAGACATTCTCGCCATTCTCGCCAACCCGAGACTGAGGCACCCGCGATGAACCTGAGATCTATCCCCTTGAGCGCCTGGATCGGCATCGCGGGCATCGCGATCGCCATTCTCTGCGCGATTTTCGCACCGGTCATCGCACCTTTTGGCGAGCGGGACGTCGTCGGCGATATCTGGCTTCCGGCCGGCGGCGACTTCCTGCTCGGCACCGACAATCTCGGCCGCGACCTGCTCTCGCGCCTGATCTATGGCGCCCGCACCACCATCTTCGTGGCGCTGGCGGCAACCGTGCTCTCCTTCTCGCTCGGCATGATATTGAGCTTTGCCGCGGCGGTCATGGGCGGCTTCGTCGATCAGCTCTTCTCGCGCTTCAACGATCTGATGATGGCGATCCCGACGCTGATCTTCGCCCTCGTCGTGCTCGCGGTATTGCCGCAGCATCTCTGGATCCTGATCCTCGTGATGGCGGTGCTCGACTCCACCCGCGTCTTCCGCATCGGCCGTGCCGTCGCACTCGACGTTGCGGTGATGGAATTCGTCGAGGCGGCACGGTTGCGCGGCGAAGGCTCGCTCTGGATCATCTTCCGCGAGATCCTTCCGAACACGTTGTCGCCGCTGCTCGCCGAATTCGGCCTGCGCTTTGCCTTCTCGATCCTGTTCCTCTCCACCCTCTCCTTCCTCGGCCTCGGCATCCAGCCGCCGGCCGCCGATTGGGGCGGCATGGTCAAGGACAACAAGGACGGCATCATCTTCGGCATTTCCGCGGCGCTCGTTCCGGGCGCTGCGATCGCTACCCTCGCCATCTGCGTCAACCTCGTCGTCGACTGGCTGATGAAGCGGACCTCGAGCCTGAAAGGAGGGCGCGGCGATGCCTGAGCTTCTTTCCGTCAAGAACCTGAAAATCGAGGCGACGAGCTACCCGCCGGGCGAGCCGCCCAAGGTCGTGACCCTGGTCGAAGGCGTTTCTTTCGACTTGCAGAAAGGCAAGGTGCTCGGTCTCATCGGCGAGTCGGGCGCCGGCAAGTCAACGATCGGCCTCTCGGCACTTGCCTATGGTCGCGGCGGCTGCCGCATCATCGGCGGAGAGGTGCTGCTCAACGGCCGCGACATCCTGAAGCTCGGCCGTTCCGGCATCAACTCGGTGCGCGGCGCCCAGGTCTGCTATGTTGCGCAATCCGCAGCAGCCGCCTTCAACCCGGCCCACAAACTCGGCGACCAGGTCATCGAGGCCTCGGTCCGGCACGGCATCGTGACGCGGGATGAAGCCGAAAAGCGCGCGCTTTATCTCTTCCGCGTACTCGGCCTGCCCAATCCGGAAACCTTCGGGGACCGTTATCCGCACCAGGTTTCGGGCGGCCAATTGCAGCGAGCCATGACCGCCATGGCGCTCTGCCCCAACCCGGAACTGATCGTCTTCGACGAACCGACGACGGCGCTCGACGTCACCACCCAGATCGACGTGCTTGCCGCGATCAAGCATGCGATCGAGGAGACGCATACGGCGGCGCTCTACATCACCCACGATCTCGCCGTGGTGGCGCAGGTGTCCGACGACATCATGGTGCTGCGCCATGGCAAGACCGTCGAATACGGCACGACCAAGCAGGTGATCGAAGCGCCGAAGGAAGACTATACCCGCGCCCTCGTCAGCGTCCGTCAGACCAAGCGCGACGAAGCAGCGGACCAGTCCGGTACGCTTCTCAAGATCGAGCATGTCCATGCCGGCTATGCCAATGGCTTCAAGGTGCTGCACGACGTGTCGATGCACCTGCCGAAGGGCCAGACGCTGGCAATCGTTGGAGAATCCGGCTCCGGCAAGTCGACGCTCGCCCGCGTCATCACCGGCCTCTTGCCGCCGTCCGAGGGCCGCATCACTTTCGACGGCAAGGAACTGCCGAAGGCACTCAAGGGCCGGACGAACGACGAATTGCGCCGCATCCAGATGATCTACCAGATGGCCGACACGGCAATGAACCCGCGCCAGACGGTACGCGACATCATCGGCCGCCCGCTTTCCTTCTATTTCAGCATGCACGGCGCCAGGAAGACCGAGCGGGTCAAGGAACTGCTCGACCAGATCGAGATGGGGCCGCGGTTCCTCGACCGCTATCCGGCCGAGCTTTCCGGTGGCCAGAAGCAGCGCGTCGCGATCGCGCGGGCTCTTGCCGCCAGGCCGGAACTCATCCTATGCGATGAGCCCACCTCGGCGCTGGACCCACTGGTGGCCGAAGGCATCCTGAATCTGCTTCTCAGGCTTCAGGAGGAAACCGCTGTTTCCTATGTCTTTATCACCCATGACATCGCCATCGTGCGAGCCATCGCCGACAGCGTCGCGGTCATGCACCGCGGTCGCCTGGTGCGCTTCGGACCGAAGTCGAAGGTGCTCTCGCCACCATTCGACGACTATACCGACCTGCTCCTGAAATCGGTGCCGGAGATGGAAATCGGCTGGCTGGAGAAGGTGCTGAAGACGCGGCGCATGGAGAGCGCCGGAAATTGATCGCGAGGGGCGGCTGCGGAGCGCGGCCGCCCCCTCGCAGCGCTCGCTTGCCGCTTTCCGCGACGCCGCCAGGCACACCGGGCTCGAACGAGCTCAGCCCTGCGGCGATCCGCTTTCGTCAATACTCCGCCGGAATAGTCAGCACCTCGGCTTCCGGCGTCTCCAGAAAGCGCCTCACCGCAGAGGGCAGATGCCGTGATCCGAAAGGAAGCAGCCCGCAGCGCGAAAGCATCTGGCGCTTGTCCGGATCCTGCCCGATATGCCGCCAGATCATGCGCGAGGCGTAAGGCAGGTTCTCCTTCCGCCACGAGACCCCCATCGTGGTGCCGCGCAGATAGACCCGTTGGTGCACCTCGAACGGCATCAGGATCGTCTGCGCCAGCATCGACGCGTGCCCCACGGTACGCTCGGCAATGAAGATGCGGTTTTGCCAGAAGGTGACAAGGCCGACATATTTCGAGAACTGCTGGATCTCGTTTGCCGCATCGCGAATGCGCTCGATCGATTTCACCCGGATCGAGCCGCCTTCCTCGTAGATATGCGCGCAGGAACAGACGATGAAGCCGGGCCAGGAGAGCGAAAGATGATAGGTCTGGTAGTAACCGAAATGGCGGCGAAGGGCCGCGACATCGCCCGGAAAGCCTTCAAGGAGTTGCCCCGCCTCCAGGCGATGGCGCTCGGGACGAGTCATCCGCGCTTCGAACAGTTTCGGCGATAGCGAAAAATCCTGTGTCGAAAGGTCGAAGAATCCAGCGATCCGCGCAACATTGTGCGCCGACGGCCGCGCCTCACCGTTGATGTAACGGTTGAACTGCTGGCGATTGATCCCGATTTCGCGGCAAATCTGCGAGATCGAACGCCGGGTCGCGCAGGCGAAACGCAAGTTGGCGACGAATGCATCGTCCTGTTCCACATCCGGCTCCTGCGCTCTTGATTTCACAGAGCGTAAACTAGCGTAAATTAGCGTCAAGTCGCGAAATTGTGCTGCGTGGGGCAGGCGCTAGTTTTTTTCGTCGAACAACACACAATGGGAACTCTGAAATGACGGAATTCACGAAGCGTCCCGACGGTCTTATCGTCCCGACTGGCATCAACCGCCGCGGCTTCCTTGCAGGCACTGCGGCGCTGGGTCTCGCCGCCGGCCTCGGTGGCACAATGATAGCGGGCGAAGCGCAGGCACAGGAGCCGAAACGCGGTGGCCACCTGAAGCTCGGCCTCAAGGGCGGCGCGACAACGGATTCCCTCGATCCCGCCGCCTATACCGGCTCCGTCTCCTTCGTGATCGGCCATCTCTGGGGCGACAAGCTCGTCGAATCCGATCCGGTGACTGGCGCGCCCCTGCCCTCGATCGCCTCTTCCTGGGAGCCTTCGGCGGATGCTTCGGTCTGGACCTTCAAGATCCGTAACGACATCGCCTTCCATGATGGCAGCAAGCTGACGGTCGCCGACGTCGTCGCGACGCTGAAGCGACACTCCGACGAGGGCTCCAAGTCAGGCGCCCTCGGACTCATGCGGTCGATCAAGACGATTGAGGAAAAGGGCGGCGATCTCGTGCTGACGCTCTCGGAGGGCAATGCGGACTTGCCGTTGCTGCTCACCGATTACCATTTGATCATCCAGCCGGGCGGTGGCGTCGAAAATCCTGCCTCCACGATCGGAACGGGGCCGTACAAGCTCGTAAGCTATGAGGCCGGCATCCGCGCGACCTTCGAGAAGAACGCCTCCGACTGGCGCTCGGATCGCGGCTTTGTCGACAGCGTCGAGATCATCGTCATGAATGACAACTCGGCGCGCATCGCGGCCCTTTCCTCGGGCCAGGTGCATTTCATCAACAACGTCGACCCGAAGACCGTATCGCTTCTCAAGCGCGCCCCTCGCGTCCAGATCCTCCAGACGCCAGGCAAGGGCTTCTACAGCTTCCTTATGCATTGCGACACGGCGCCCTTCGACAACAACGATCTCAGGCTGGCGCTGAAATACGCTATCGATCGGCAGGCCATCCTGGATCGCGCCGTCGGCGGCTACGGCAAGCTCGGCAACGACTATCCGGTCAACGAAAACTACGCGCTCGCGCCGACGGGCATCGAACAGCGCGTCTACGATCCGGACAAAGCGGCCTTCCACTACAAGAAATCCGGCCATGACCGGCCGATCCTGCTGCGTACATCCGATGCCGCATTCCCAGGCGCGGTCGACGCAGCGGTTCTCTTCCAGGAAAGCGCCCGCAAGGCCGGCATCGAGCTGGAAATCAGGCGCGAGCCGGAGGATGGCTATTGGACCAATGTCTGGAACGTCCAGCCATTCTCCGCCTCCTATTGGGGTGGGCGCCCGACGCAGGATTCCCGCTATTCGACCTCGTATCTCTCAAGCGCGGAATGGAACGACACGCGCTTCAAGCGTGAAGATTTCGACAAGCTCTTGTTGCAGGCGCGCTCCGAGCTTGACGAGGCGAAACGCAAGGAACTCTATCATACGATGGCGGTTATGGTGCGCGACGAAGGCGGCCTGATCCTGCCCGTCTTCAACGACTACGTGAACGCCGCCTCCGCCTCGCTGAAGGGCTTCGTGCACGACATCGGTAACGACCTTTCGAACGGCTATGTGGGAAGCCGCGTCTGGTTCGACAGCTAAAACGGGATGAGGAAGAGTGCGGGCGGTTTTCCGCCCGCGTATTGCGCCTCTAAAATCAGGCATGGATCGGGAGGTAGACAATGGCCGATCGCAACTTTACCGTCTTCGAGAACGAATGGATCACGCTCAAGGACGGGACGCGCCTTGCCGCCCGCATCTGGATGCCGGAGGGCACCGAGCAGAATCCGGTGCCGGCCGTCCTCGAATATCTGCCCTATCGCAAGCGGGACGGCACCTGCGCCCGCGATGAATCGACCTATCCGGTCTTCGCCGCCGCCGGCATTGCCGGCGTGCGCGTCGACATCCGCGGCTCGGGTGAATCCGACGGCGTGATCGACGGGGAATATACGCTGCGCGAGCTTTCCGACGGCTGCGAGATCATCGAATGGATCGCGTCGCAGCCCTGGTCCAACGGCAAAGTCGGGATGATGGGCATTTCCTGGGGTGGCTTCAACTGCCTGCAGGTCGCGGCCCTGAAGCCGCCGGCGCTCAAAGCCGTCATCTCGATCGCCTCGACCGTCGACCGCTACAACGACGACATTCACTACAAGAACGGTTGCCACCTCTCGGCGCAGCTTTCCTGGGCGGCGACCATGCTCGCCTACCAGTCACGCTCACCGGATCCGGAACTTGCCGGCGAGCGCTGGAAGGAAATGTGGCTTGAGCGGCTCGAAAACGAACCGTTCTTCCTGGAGGAATGGCTCGAGCACCAGCGCCGCGACGATTTCTGGCGCCACGGGTCGATCTGCGAGGACTTCGAGCGCTTCCCTATTCCCGCCCTGGTAATCGCCGGTTGGGCAGACGGTTATCGCAACACCCCGATCAAGGCGGTCGAAGGACTCGGCGACAAGGCGAAGGCCCTCATCGGTCCCTGGGTGCACAAATACCCGCATTTTGCCTGGCCGAAGCCGCGCGCGGATTTCCACAGCGAGGCGATCCGTTGGTGGAATCGCTGGCTGAGGGACGAGAAGAACGACGCGGAACAGCTGCCGCAGATGCGCGCCTATATTCTCGACGGGCCGAAGCCGGCGCTCAGGCGAAATGAAGATCCGGGCCGATGGATCGCCAAGGACGTTTGGACGGCGCCGGAAATGCGCAAGTTTGCCATCGCCGGCGACGGCAGTCTGACCGCTGGAGCCTCTGCGGCGAAGGGCGTCGGCGACGTTTATCTCCGTTCGCCGCTCGATACCGGGACGGCCGCCGGCGAATATTTCACGCTGAAGCCCGATGCCGAAATGGCCGGTGACCAGCGCATCGACGACGCCGGATCGCTCACCTTCGAAACGCAGCCGCTACTTGAAGCGCAGGATTATCTCGGACAGGCGGTCCTCAGTCTCGAGGTCGCCTGCAGCGCCGAGACGGCTAACCTTGTCGCACGTCTCGTCGACATCCATCCCGATGGCACCGCGACGCGCGTCGCCTTCGGGGTGCTCAACCTCGCCCATCGTCACGGCAACGCGACGCCGCAGCCGATGGAGAAAAACCGCAGGACGCGCGTCACGCTGGTGCTCGACGCATGCGGCTATCGCTTCCGCGCCGGCCACCGCATCCGCCTGTCGCTGTCGACGTCCTACTGGCCGATGATCCTGCCGCCGCCGACCGATGCGGGCCTGACGATCGACACCGCCAGCCTGTCGCTCTCGCTGCCGCTCCTCGGCGACCACCGCGAGATCGTTGTGCCGCAACCGGCAAACCCCGACCCGCTGCCGCATTACATCGAGCACTCGCCGGGAGAGACGCGCCGCACCGTCGAGCGCGACATGGCTAAAGGCGTGACGCGTTACCGGATCTATGAGGATACCGGCCTCGTCGAGCACCCCGGCACCGGCAACGCCACCCAGGACGTTCGTGACGAAACCTGGTCGATCGCGCCCGGTGATCCGCATTCCATGACGGGCCATTCCACCTGGACCTGCATCGCCCGGCGCGGCGAGCAGGTCGTGAAGACGGCCTCGACGGCTCGCTTGGCCTGCACCGAAACCGAATGGATCACCTCGGCCAAGGTCGAGGCTTTCGAGGGCCAGGAGAAGATTTTCGAAAAAACCTTCGAAAAGCGTATTCGGCGAGACTTCATGTGAGCGACCGACGCGCGTCGAGCGTTATTGCGGCCCCTCATCCCGCTGCCGCGACCTTCTCCCCGCAGGCGGGGAGAAGGGGGTAGCCGCCCCGTCCAAGGTCCGTCTACCCCACCTGCGGACAGAAAGCACTGCGTCGATAGGAAACTGAAGGGGCGCGCCAACCGCGATGCCTAACCCTCTCCCCGCGCGCGGGGAGAGGGTTAGGGTGAGGGGCAAATCCACCGCGACCTAGTTAATCCCCGCAACGCCGCCATCGCCCGCTCGGCATGCGCCGCCGGCACGAAAATGTGGTCGTGGTAATAGGCGGCGACGACGTTGGCGCTGATCCCGGCTTGGGTCAGCGCCGCCGATACCGCCGCCGTCAGCCCCACGGCCTCCAGCGCCGAGTGCACGCTGAGCGTAATCAGCCGCAGAACCGGACCATAGGAAAGCCCGGCTGCATCCGCCCGTGATCGTTCGAGAACGAGCGTCAGGCCTTCGGCCTCGCGGAAAGTGCCGATTGGCTCAAGCGCAGGCCAGGGCGCCGTATCGCCCTGAACCGTGCAATAGACATATTCGCCTTCCTGCAGGATTGGGTTCATCTCCGCCAACAGTCGAGCAAGGTCGGTCTCTCCGCTCATACTGTCACCTCGCCCCGAGCAGTCGCGCCACGCCGTGGACGAGACGGCGAAAGCCCTCTTCAGCGCCCGGGCTCATGTGCCGAGCCCTGAGCCAGGCATGGATCATCTGCGGTTCTTCACGATACGTGACGTCAACACCGGCCTGCGCGAGCCGCGCCGCATAGTTCCGCGCGTCGTCCCGCAACGGATCGAAATGCGCCGCAGTGACATAGGCCGGCGGCAAGCCGGAAAGATCGCTGGCCTTCAGCGGATGGGCGAAAAGATTGTCCGCCGGCGCCTTCAGGATGTCGCGGTAATAACCGACGTCCGCCGTTGTGAGCCCCGGCGCATCGGCCATCTCGACATACGAACCGCTGACGAGATCGCCGCCGAGACCCGGATAGATCAGCACCTGACCGATGATGCCGGAAAGGCCCTCGGCCTTCGCCTTGAGCACGATGCCCGCCGTGAGATTGCCACCCGCACTGTCGCCGACGACGACCACCGGGCGGCGTCCCGCGAGCAGGTTCTGCAATACCTCGTAGCAGTCCTCGAAAGCTGCCGGCCAGACATGCTCCGGCGCCAGGCGATAGTCGATCGAGACCAGTTCGGCGCGGGCGCCGTCGGCGAGCTCCGCGCAGATCGCGTCATGGCTGTCGAGCGAACCGACGACGAAGCCGCCGCCGTGGATGTAGAAGATGCGCGTATCGGTCTCGACTTCAGCCGGTCGATAGTGCCGCACCGGAATGCACCCGGCCACGCGCTCATCCCGCCGCGTCAGCCCCGCCGGAGACGGCGCGTCGAACTCGGCGCAAAGCGCGTCGTACCAGCGGCGCTGCTGCGCAATCGAGGCGTCGACGGCATCGGCAGGATAGAATGCCTCGCAGCGTTCGTGAAAGGCGAGAATACCCGGCTCAGTCGGCATTGACCGCGATGTCTTCGAATCCATCCTGCTCTCCCTGCTGCATGTTTCCTTAAATCGTTGCCGATTGAAGGATAAAACCATGCAGCAATTCAAAGTGCTACAGCGACCTTTGTGCGTCTGAAAAGACGCACGGCGCTGTTGAAGAGACCTTACCACCGGCATCTTCCTGCGCACGACAAAATGCGGCGCGGCATGGCGCTGCCATGCTGCCTTGCTTGCAATCGGGTCCCCGCCCGGTGTTAAGTCCGTGCATGGCATTCACACTCCGGCAATTGCAGTATTTCATCGCCGTCGCCGAACAGGGCTCGGTCACCCGCGCCGCGCAGAACCTTTCGATTTCACAGTCGTCGATCACCGAAGCGATCAAGGAACTTGAAACCGACCTCGGCGTCGAGCTCTTCGACCGCCACCCGCGCGGCCTGTCGATCACCCACAACGGCCACCAGTTCCTACGCCACGCGACGAAGATCTTGGCCGATGTCTCCGATGCGCGGCGGAGCTTTTCCGACAGCCGCGAGGAACTTGGAGGCAAGCTCAATCTCGGCGTCACCTCGCTCGTCGCGGGCTACGTCCTCTCCGACCTGCTCGCCCGCTACCGCCGCGCCTGCCCCGGCGTCGAAGTGAGCGCGATCGAGGACAACGGCTCCTATCTCGAGCATCTCCTGATCGGCGGCGAACTCGACGTCGCGGTCATGGTGATCTCGAACCTGCGCGACCGCATGGCGCTGCAGGCGGAAATCCTCGAAACCTCCCCCTACCGTGTCTGGCTTCCGATCGGCCATCCGCTCGTCAGCGCCGATATCATCTCGGTCGACGACATTGCCAAGGAGCCGCTGATCATGCTGACCGTGGACGAAATCGAGGAGAACACCGGCAAGCTCCTGACGGCGCTTGGCGCCCGCCCGCACGTCGCCTTCCGCACCCGCTCGGTCGAGGCGGTCAGAAGCCTGGTCGCAACCGGCGCCGGCATCGCCCTTCTGCCCGATCTTGTCTACCGCCCCTGGTCGCTCGAAGGCGACCGGATCGAAAGCCGCGACGTGTCCGGCGCGCTGCCGGTCGTGCAGGTCGGCATGGTCTGGCGGAAAGGCTCCAGCCTGCCGCAATCGGCCCGCGATTTTGTCGGCATCGCCGAAGCCCTTCGCAGCGCTCGCCCCCGGTGACATCGTATTCGGCGGGAAAAAGGCGCGTTCGCGCGGAAAACGCTTCGAGCTCCTATCATTTCCCTTAGATATCGGAAAAACCGATAACGACATTCTGATTAATGAATTTGCGAATGCGGGGAAATCAAGGCACGCTTCGATCCGGGAACAAAGCTGCAGAAACGCGGCATAAACTGGGGAGACTTCCGATGACGCAGATCTTGAAATCCTGCACGGCGCTTACTCTTTCGCTGGGCCTCGTCGCCCCTGCGCTCGCGCAGGAGCCGCTGAAGGAGTTGGGCAAGGGCGAAGGGGAGCTGTCGATCGTCGCCTGGGCCGGTTACATCGAGCGCGGCGAAACCGACAAGAACTACGATTGGGTCACCGGCTTCGAGAAGGAGACGGGCTGCAAGGTCACCGTCAAGACCGCAGCCACCTCGGATGAAATGGTCGCGCTGATGAACGAAGGCGGTTTCGACCTCGTCACTGCCTCTGGCGATGCCTCCCTGCGCCTCGTCGCCGGCAAGCGCGTCCAGCCCATCAACACCGACCTCATCCCGAGCTGGAAGACGATCGACGAGCGCATGCAGAATGCGCCGTGGCACACGGTCGCCGGCGTCCACTACGGCACCCCCTATGTCTGGGGCCCGAACGTGCTGATGTACAACAAGGATGCGTTCAAGGGCGAAGCGCCGAAGAGCTGGAACGTCGTCTTCGAGGAAATGACGCTGCCTGACGGCAAATCCAACAAGGGCCGCGTCCAGGCCTATGACGGCCCGATCCACGTCGCCGACGCTGCCAACTACCTGATGGCACACAAGCCCGATCTCGGCATCAAGAACCCCTACGAACTCAACGAAGACCAGTACAAGGCCGCGCTCGACCTCCTTCGCGTCCAGCGCACTCTCGTCGGCCGCTACTGGCACGATGCGATGATCCAGATCGATGACTTCAAGAACGAAGGCGTCGTCGCTTCCGGCTCCTGGCCGTTCCAGGTCAACCTGATGGAGGCCGAAAAGCTGCCGATCGCCTCGGTGATTCCGGAGGAAGGGGTAACGGGCTGGGCCGATACGACCATGCTGCATGCCGACAGCGCACACCCGAACTGCGCCTACATGTGGATGGAGCATACGCTTTCGCCGAAGGTGCAGGGCGACGTTTCCGCCTGGTTCGGCGCGAACCCCTCGGTCGGCGCGGCCTGCAAGGGCAATGAACTGCTGACCGACGCCGGCTGCAAGACCAACGGCTACGAGGACTTCGACAAGGTCAAGTTCTGGAAGACGCCGGTGACGAAGTGTGAAAGCCAGGGCGAATGCGTGCCCTATCACCGCTGGGTTTCCGACTATATCGGCGTGATCGGCGGGCGGTAAGCCGCAGCAACCGCGTCGCAAGCATCGCCCCTCACCCTAGCCCTCTCCCCGCGCGCGGGGAGAGGGAACGCCTCCTGCAAAGCTGGAGCGTCGCCTTTAGGCAAGGCGCCGGCCGCTTATCGCCGGCAGGCGGATGAGGGACAAGAACTTTCCGGAGCATCCCCATGACCACCGCCGTCCTCTTCGACAACGTCTCCCGCTACTTCGGCGCCGTTCGCGCCGTCGATCGCGTGAACCTCGATATCGCCGAGGGCGAGTTCTTCGCCATGCTCGGGCCCTCGGGCTCCGGCAAGACCACGTGCCTCAGGCTGATGGCCGGCTTCGATCAGCCGACGGGCGGCCATATCGAAATCTTCGGTGAGACGGCCGAGGGAGTTCCGCCCTACCGGCGCAGCGTCAATACCGTATTCCAGGACTACGCGCTCTTTCCGCACCTCTCGATCCTCGACAATGTCGCCTATGGCCTGATGGTCAAGGGCGCCGGGCGCGAGGAACGGCGCAAGGCCGCCGAGGATGCGCTCGCCATGGTCAAGCTGCCGGGCTACGGCACGCGTCGACCCGGGCAGCTCTCCGGCGGTCAGCGCCAGCGCGTGGCGCTCGCCCGCGCGCTCGTCAACAAGCCGAAGGTGCTGCTCCTCGATGAGCCGCTCGGCGCGCTCGATCTGAAGCTCCGCGAACAAATGCAGGAAGAACTGAAGAGCCTGCAGAAATCGCTCGGCATCACCTTCATCTTCGTCACCCACGACCAGGGCGAGGCGCTCTCGATGGCCGACCGCATTGCCGTCTTCAACGAGGGCCAGATCCAGCAGCTCGGCAGTCCGGAAGAGGTCTACAACCAGCCGAAGACCCGTTTCGTCGCCGATTTCGTCGGCTCGTCCAACGTGCTGTCGACGAAGCTCTGCCAGAGGCTCGGCCTGAAGGCCGCCTTCGCGAGCCTCAGGCCGGAAGCAATCGTGCTCGCGGCGCCGAGCAATGGCGCTTTGAGCCTTGCCGGCACTGTTGCGGGCCAGAGCTTCCTCGGTGCGACCAACCGCGTCGTCGTCGATGTCGACGGCGCGCGCATCGCCGTGGCAAGCCCGGCCGCGCACGTCGTCCCGGCCATCGGTAGCCCGGTCACGATCAGCTTCGCCGCGCGCGACCTTCACCCGATGGAGGACGCATGACCATCGTCGCCGAAAGCATCATCCTTCCGGAACGTCGCGGCACCGCCGGCCGTCTTTCCGACTTTTTCTGGAGGCATCCGCGTGTGCTCCTGGCGGTGCTGCTCGGGCCGCCGCTTCTTTGGCTCGGCGTCGTCTATCTCGGTTCGCTCTTCGCACTCCTGCTGCAGAGCTTTTTCTCGATCGACGATTTCTCCGGTCTCATCAATTACGAGTTCACGCTCGCGACCTACCGCCAGCTTTTGAGCGAGACCAATCTCGACATCATCATCCGCACCGTCACGATGGCTGCGGTGGTGACGCTTGTCTCCGCGTTGATCGCCTTTCCGATCGCCTATTACGCGGCCCGCTACGCACGCGGAAAATGGAAGGTGCTGTTCTATCTCGGCGTCATGCTGCCGCTCTGGTCGAGCTATCTCGTCAAGATCTATGCGTGGAAGCTGATCCTCGCCAAGGAAGGCATTCTGACCTGGTTCTTCGAGAAGCTGAACCTGCTCTGGCTGCTCGACGCCTGGCTCGCGCTTCCGGTGGTCGGCGGCAATTCGCTGTCGGTCAGCTACACCGGCACCTTCATCGTCTTCGTCTATGTCTGGATGCCGTTCATGATCCTGCCGATCCAGGCGGCGCTGGAGCGGGTACCGTCAAACCTGATCGAAGCGTCGTCGGATCTGGGCGGTACACCGGCGCAGACCTTCCGCCACGTGCTCTTTCCGCTGGCGCTGCCGGGCATCGTCGCCGGCTCGATCTTTACCTTCTCGCTGACGCTCGGCGATTACATCATCCCGCAGATCATCGGCTCGTCGCGCCTCTTCATCGGCCAGGCGGTTTATGCCCAGCAGGGCACCGCCGGCAACATTCCGCTCGCCGCCGCCTTTACGGTCGTGCCGATCGTCATCATGGGCATCTATCTCTGGATGGCCAACCGCATGGGGGCCTTCGATGCGCTCTGAGAAATCGAACCGCGCTCCCCTGAGCCTGAAGATCGCTGCTGCGGGCGGCCTCACCTTCATGCATCTGCCGATCCTCTTGATCTTCCTCTACGCCTTCACGACGGAGGAGAAGAGTTATCAGTTCCCGCCGCCTGGCCTGACGACGCAGTGGTTCGGCGTCGCATGGGACCGACCGGACGTCTGGGCGGCGCTGGCGCTCTCGGTCAAGGTCGCATCGATCGCGACGGCCACGGCGCTGATGCTCGGCACGCTCTGCGCCGCCGCTGTCAGCCAGACCCGCTTCTTCGGCCGCGAGACGATCTCGCTGCTGGTCATCCTGCCGATTGCGCTCCCCGGCATCATCACCGGCATCGCGCTGCGCTCGGCCTTCTCGATGGCGGATATCCCGTTTTCCTTCTGGACCATCGTTCTCGGCCACGCGACCTTCTGCATCGTTGTCGTCTACAACAATGCGGTCGCCCGCTTCCGGCGGATCTCCGGCTCACTGATCGAGGCCTCGATGGATCTCGGCGCCGACGGCTTCCAGACATTCCGATACGTGATCCTCCCGAACATCGGCACGGCGCTGCTTGCCGGCGGCATGCTCGCCTTCGCGCTTTCTTTCGATGAGGTGATCGTCACGACTTTCACCGCCGGGCAGCAATCGACCCTGCCGATCTGGATGCTGGAGGAGTTGATCCGCCCGCGCCAGCGTCCAGTAACCAATGTCGTCGCCATGATCGTGGTCGTCGTCACCTTCCTGCCGATCCTCGGCGCCTACTACCTGACGCGTGACGGCGACCAGATCGCCGGCGCCGGCAAATGACATCGAACATAAAGGGAGAACAGATATGGACACCCAACTCTTGATCGGATCGCGCTTCGAAGCCGGGACCGAGGCCGAGGAGCACATCCTGAACCCGAGGACGGGCGCCAAGATCATCGATGTCGCGGAGGCTTCCCATGCGCAGCTCGACGTCGCCGTCGACGCGGCCCAGCGCGCCTTTGTCGCCTGGTCGCAGACCACGCCTGCCGAGCGCTCGAACTATCTCCTGAAGATCGCCGATGCGATCGAGAAAAACGCCGACGGCTTTGCCGCGCTGGAAGCGCTCAATTGCGGCAAGCCGATCAATGCGGTGAAGAACGACGAACTGCCGGCAATCATCGACTGCTGGCGCTTCTTCGCCGGTGCGGTGCGCAACCTGCATGCGCCGACGGCGGGCGAATATCTGCCGGGGCATACCTCGATGATCCGCCGCGACCCGATCGGCATCGTCGGCTCGATCGCACCCTGGAACTACCCGCTGATGATGATGGCCTGGAAGCTGGCGCCGGCCATCGCCGGCGGCAACACGGTGGTCTTCAAGCCTTCCGAACAGACGCCGCTGACGGCGCTGAAGCTCGCACGGCTGCTCGCGGAGATCCTGCCCGAAGGTGTTGTCAACGTCGTAACCGGCCGCGGCGAAACCGTCGGCAACACACTCATAAACCATCCGAAGATCGCGATGGTCTCGATCACCGGCGATATTGCGACCGGCAAGAAGGTGCTGGCTGCCGCCGCCAAGACGGTCAAGCGCACTCATCTCGAACTCGGAGGCAAGGCGCCGGTCATCGTCTATGACGACGCAGATCTGGAAGCTGTGGTGAACGGCATCCGGACCTTCGGCTACTACAACGCCGGCCAGGATTGCACCGCCGCTTGCCGCATCTATGCCGAGGCCGGCATCTACGAGAGGCTCGTTGCCGATCTGACATCCGCGGTCTCGACGATCCGCTACAACCTCGATGATGACACCGTGAACGAGATCGGCCCGCTGATCTCCAAGCGCCAGCGCGACCGGGTCGCGAGCTTCGTCGAACGGGCGGCGGACCAGAAGCATATCGAGATCACCACCGGTGGCGCCGCGGGCAGCAAGGACGGCTTCTTCTTCAAGCCGACCGTCGTCGCCGGCGCCACGCAGGAAGACGAGATCGTCCGCAGGGAGGTGTTCGGGCCGGTCGTTTCCGTCACCCGCTTCACCGGCAGCGATGATGCCGTCGCCTGGGCGAACGACAGCGACTACGGCCTTGCCTCCTCCGTCTGGACGAAGGACATCACCAAGGCGATGCGGGCGGCCTCCCGCCTGCAATACGGCTGCACCTGGATCAACACGCATTTCATGCTGACCAACGAGATGCCGCATGGCGGCGTCAAGCAATCCGGCTACGGCAAGGACATGTCGGTCTATGCGCTCGAAGACTACACCGCCGTTCGCCACATCATGATCAATCATGGCTAATGGGAGGATGCCATCATGTATCGCCGTCAATTACTCGCCGCCGCTGGCGCGCTGGGCCTGAGCGCCCTTCTCTCTTCAACGCCGGCCTTCGCGGCTGATGATGCTCCGACTGTCGTTGCGGCCTATCTCGCGGCGTGGAACGCCCACGATTCGAGCAAGGCCGCGTCCTACTTCGCTGACGACGTCGCCTATTACGACGCTTCCGTCGGCAAGCCCGTCAACGGCAAGGATGCCGCCAAGACCGGTGTCATCGACAATTTTCTGAACGCCGTTCCCGATGCCGTCTGGACCATGAAGGGCGACCCGATCGCCGCCGGCGACAAGGTATCGTTCGAGTGGGAGTTTTCGGGCACGAATTCAGGCGCCTGGGGCGATGGCACTGCTGCCACCGGCAAGACGTTCAAGTTCACGGGGGCTTCGATCTTTACCGTCAAGGACGGCAAGATTTCCACCCAGAGCGACTATTACGACGCGCTCGGCTTCTACAAGCAACTCGGCCTGATGTAGTCGCCACTTGGCGCCCGCGCCAATCACACCGGCATAGCACGCCCTCCGGTTCGTCCAGATCGACCGGAGGGCTTTTTTTATGCGCCTTCGGCCCGTCCCGAACACGGACGCGCGCCACGCCGCGCAGAAGCGGCTGTTGCAGATTTCCCACAAACTCAAAAACATGACTCTTATAGTCATAAAAAGCCTCTTGCGTGAACAGAAATCATGAGTGAATAGCTCATCTTATAGAATTTCGCTTATCGATCAGAAAGTTGCATCGCATGCCCGCCACGAGAACCCTCCTCCTGCCGCTCATTCGCGCTGCCCTCGCCGGCACCACCGCCCTTGCGCTCGTCTCAGCCGCCCATGCGCAGGAAGCACCGCAGGAGGAGACCACGTCCAGCGGAGATTCGACCGCACTCGAAACTCTGGTCGTCAACGGCGGCAGCGGCGGCGTCATTACGGCCGAAGGTTACGTGGGTATCAGTAGCGCGACTGGCGCCAAGGTCGATACGCCGTTCCTCGAGACGCCGCAGTCGATCTCGACGGTGACAGAACAGCAACTGAAGGACCGCAACCCGCAGACGTTGCTTGAGGCGCTGGCCTATACGCCTGGGACACGCGTCGGCGCCTACGGCTTCGACCCCCGCTTCGATGCATTTTTCGTACGCGGCTTCGACGTGACCTATACCGGCGTCTTCCGCGACAATCTTCGCCAGCCGGGAGCCGGATTCGCACTGTTCAAGAATGAGCCCTATGGCCTGGAAGGCGTTTCGATCCTGCGCGGCCCCTCGTCGGCACTTTATGGATCGAGCAGCGCCGGTGGCCTCTACAATCTCATTACCAAGCGCCCGACGGAAGAACCGCTGCGTGAGGTGCAGGTCCAATACGGCACCCACGAGCGATACCAGGGGCAGTTCGATTTCTCCGGGCCGATAAACGAGACGGACCCTGTCTATTACCGTCTCACCGGGCTCCTGCGTGACTCCGACACTGAGCAGGTGGGCGTTAAGGACGACCGGATCTACATAGCGCCTGCCCTGTCATGGATTCCGGACGAGGGCACCAAGCTGACGATCCTCAGCGAATATTCTCGTTCAAAGACGGGCGGGACAGCAGCCGACTTCACCTGGGTTGATGACAAAGATGTCCCTCATCACACCGATTTCTTCTCGGGTGATCCCTCATTTAACGACTCCGTCCAGGATCAGGGAAGGTTCGGTTGGGAGTTCGAACATGACTTCGACAATGGCCTGACATTCCGTCAGAACTTTCGCATTTCATCACTCCAAATCGAGGCAGACTATGTTTACGGCTTCGGCAAGCTAGTACCCGATGTAGCCGGTCCAGGCAGTTACGGCTTTAAACGCGCTTCTGGCATTCTCGATGAGCGCCTGACTGCAGCTGTCATGGACAATCAGCTCGAATACAAGTTTGAGACGGGCGCTCTCGACCACACGCTTCTCACAGGTGTCGACGCGCAGAAGCTTCGTTACAAAGCGCTAGCCGGTGGCGGGTTGGCGCCGCCGATTAACATCTTGGACCCGCACTACGGCGGCCCGATCACTCGGCCCGATTTCAGTTCGCGCACCGAACAGGATCAGTGGCAGCTAGGAACTTATCTGCAGGATCAGATCCGTTACGATGCTTGGACGCTCACGCTGGGCGGGCGCTACGACTGGACTTCGACGGACACAGATACGACTGACCTGACGACTGATGCGACGAGCAGTACTTCACAAACCGACAAGAAATTCTCTGGCCGCATTGGTCTCACCTATGAGACGGATTTCGGACTTGCGCCCTACATCAGCTATTCGACCGCATTCTCGCCCAACATCGGCATCGACTATGACACCGGCGGGCCGCTTCGACCCACGGAAAGCGAACAGCAGGAAATCGGCGTCAAATATCTTTTGCCCAACAGCAACACGCTACTCACGGCTGCCATCTTCAACATTGATCAGGAGAACGGCGTCGTCTGGGAGGTGATCAATTCCATCAACACGCAAGTCCAGCGCGACATGCGCTCGCGCGGCTTCGAACTGGAAGCAACGACCAGCCTGGACAACGGCCTCTCCCTCACCGCGGCTTACAGCTACAACGATGTGACCATCAAGGAAGGCTCTGCCCTAACGACCGGCAAGTATGTGTCGAGCACGCCCTTCCACACGGCTTCTGTTTGGGCCCACTATCTCATACCGGAAGACACTCCCCTTTACGGCTTGAGTGTGGGCGGTGGTGCCCGCTTTATCGGATCGAGTTACGGCAACGACCAGAATACGATCAGAAACGGCTCTCGCGTGTTTTTCGACGCTTCGATCGGTTACGACTTCGCGGCGATCGACAAGAAGTATGAGGGGCTGCAGTTGCAAGTGAACGCGACCAACCTCTTCGACCGTCGCGACATCACCTGCACGTCGAATTATTGCTACCGCGACCAGGGCCGCACCGTGATCGGCTCGCTACGCTACAACTGGTAAAAACCATGACAACGGGCGGGCATGAAAGCATGGCGGACGTCGGCGGGGCAAAGCTCCTGTCGGTGGCCTTTGCCGGTCCGCATGCCTGGTGCAACGAGAAGATGATGCTGGCGGAAGAGCTCTCCGACGGCATCCCGCTCGCCACTTTTTTTGCCTCGGGCGCCTTCGAACGGGCGCTCTCGACCTATGCCGAAATTTCGAATGGTAGCGACCGGCGTGCTGTCGCCTCCATGTGGTCGCTCTATTATTTCTCCTGCCTTACCATCCCTTATGTCGTCGCCCGGGTGCTGGATCACCAAGCGCTGCCCGTTGCGTTCGACGACATGACGGTGGCGCTCTCGGCCGATGGCCTTCCCCGCGCATTCGGCGTCGCGACGCCCGGCGCCTGGCGGGAAGATGGCGAGCAGGAGATATTTTCCGTCCTCGCTCCGCTGATGGAAGAGCATCTCGCCAAGGTCGTCGGTCATCTGAAGGCCATCGGAGGGATTTCGCCCCGGCTCGCCTGGAACAATGCCGCCGTCTATATCGACTATGCGCTTCGCACGGCCGGGATCGAACCCTTGAGTAATCAGGCCGATGCCATGGTCGGCTGTCGCCTGATGCCCAACGGCGCGCCCAACCCCTTCTTCGATTGCCTGCGCCATGAGGAAGAGGATGGGACAAGCGTCTGCCGGCGTAAGATCTGCTGCCTTCGATACCTGCTCCCCGGTATCCCGAGCTGCGGCAGTCTCTGCGCCCTTCCCAGCCAAAGGAAACAGTAATTGTCTCGTCCTAACGTCGGTCTTATGACCATCATCCGGGTCATCACGCTTCTGTCGATGACAGTGTTCTGCTTCGCCGCTCGTGCGGAACCCCAGTGGCCCATGACCATCACCGACGCGGTCGGTCGGCAAGTGAAGATTCCGGCCGCGCCCAAGGCGGTTCTGCTCGGAAGCGGCTTCAATCTTGTCGCCCTCTCGCTCATCCATCCGGATCCCGTCAGCCTCCTCGCCGGCTGGTCGGGCGACATGAAGAACGACAATTCGGAGATCTATGAAAGTTTCGTCCGCAAGTTTCCGAGGCTCGCGGAAGTGCCGTTGATCGATGACGGCAGCGGAGCGGGCCTGTCGTTCGAGGCGCTCCTGACGCTGAAGGCCGACCTCGCGATCCTTGCCAACTGGCAGGCCGATACGGAACCGGGTAAGCGCGCGATTGAATATCTCGAGAGCGTGGGCGTGCCGGTGGTCGTGGTCGACTTCAATGGCGACCCGTTGAAGAATACTGCCGGCAACATGCGGCTGCTCGGCAAGATCTTTGAGCGGGAGAAGCAGGCCGAAGATTTCGCCCGCTTCTACGAAGAGCGCCTCGACCGCATCCGCGAGCGGGTTGCGAAGCACCCCCAACCCGGACCGACCGTGCTCATGGAGGCGTTCCCTGGTGTAGCCGCCTGTTGCTGGGCCTATGGCGTCGGCGGCCTCGGCGAATTCATAAGCATCACCGGCAGCCGCAATATCGTCGAAGGAAAGCTGCCGCGTCCCGGCGGCATGGTCAACGCGGAAGCGGTCATGGCCGAAAATCCCGAGGTCTACATCGCCACGTCGTCGCCGGGCGGAAAGTACAGCGGCTTCTCCATCGGCCCCGGCGTGAAGGCGGAAGACGCAGAGCGGACCCTGGCGGAAGCCGTCGGAACCCCGCTAATGACGAGCATCGCGGCGGTCCGCAACGGGCGCGTCCATGGCCTCTGGAATTTCTTCAATGCCGTGCCGCTGAACATCCTCGCGGCGGAAGCCTTCGCCGCCTGGCTGCGCCCGGACCTTTTTCCGGATGTCGATCCAGCGGCAAGCCTTGCCGAAATCAACACGCGCTTCGCAGCGGTTCCTTTCGAGGGCAGCTACTGGATCAGCCTGAAGACCGGAAAATAGCACAGCCGGCGCATGGGAAAGAGCCCGCGGCAACAGGGCGCTAGCGCCTTGATTTCAAGCATCTTATTCCAATTGATCTTCCTCGGCGTGGATAGACGCGACTGGTAATTGCCAGTCGCGTTCGACCCCATATAAGGTTCCGCGAGGAGGAGCTTCATGCTGTGGTTGATTGTCCTGCTGGTCGCCGTCGCGATCGTATATCTTGCGGCCCGATACAGCCGCTTTCGGAGCCGCGCCGAGCTGATCCTGTCAATTGCCGTCGCGCTCGGCCTGGTCATTGCCTTCGTGATCTGGTTGAGCGACCGTGGCAACCAGCAAGCGTCGGCGCCTGAGCCAACCCGTCCTGCCGGGCTCGCGACCGCGGACCTTGCGCTCGAAGGCGTCACTTTCGAGCGCAACCAGTCCGAGCGGAGCTACCGCGTCCGCGGTACCGTTCATAACGGCTCCTCCCTGGCGCTCGAATATTTCCGGCTGACCGTCACGCTCGAAGACTGCCCTGGTGGCGCATGCGAGCGGATCGGCGATGACACGGCGCTCATCCTCGTCCGCGTGCCGGGCGGCCAGAGCCGGCCATTCGAGACGTTCCTTACATTTCCGTTCCGGGATGGAGAACCGCCAACCGCGCCGAAATGGAGCTACGAGGTGAGCCAAGTGCGAGGCGCGGCGACGCATTAGCGCAATTCCAGGTGTGCAGCGGTTTCCGCCTGGAATTGCCCAGTTTCAAAGAATTAGGAGCCACAGGCGGCATCCCGCCCCGCCAGCCCTCGCAATCACGCCGCCGCAGCGCCGCCGAGCGCCGCGAGCAGCTCGCCTGTCGTCACGACCGAAGCGAATTCCGCCCGCAGCGTCGCGATATGCGCGCGATGGATATCCCGCGCAGAAACCACGCCACCCGAGCCGTCGGCCAGATCGAAACAATCGCAAGCATCCTCCACGAGGATCACGCGATATCCCATGTTGGCGCCGACCCGTACCGAGGTCGAAACACACATGTCCGTGGAGATGCCGAAGAGCACGACGGTATCGGCGCCGAGACGCCGGAGCCGCAAGTCAAGGTCGGTGCCGATAAAGGCGGCGTTCACGCTCTTTGTGACCAGCGGTTCCTCGCCCTTCGGCCCGAAACCCGGGCGGAATGCATTACCCGGCCGTTCCGGCCGCAGCGTCGAGCCTTCCTCGACACTGTCGTGCCGCACATGGATGATCGGCCGCTTGGCGGAACGCCAGGCGGCGAGAAGCGCGAGACCGTTTTCGTCCACGCGGTCATTCCAGCGCGGCGGCCATGGCGCCGCATCAAAGGCCTGCTGCAAATCGATCGGTATCAGGACGGCATTGTCGGGCAATTTCAAGCTGTTCATGGATGAGGCTCCTTCGTTGTCCCTGGACGGTAACTGCCCTATCGTCCGGTTTCACTGAGCATGATGTTGCCCGGCCCGGACGTTCGTCCGGTAGCACCGGCAGGGGACGACGATTTGACCGAACTCGATGAAAAAGACCGGCTGTTGATCGCCGCTTTGCGTAAGGATTCACGCCAGAGCCTTGTGGCGCTCGCCCGCCATGCCGGCCTTTCCCGAAGCGCCACGCATGAGCGGCTGCGGCGGCTCGAGACGAAGGGTGTCGTTGCCGGTTACACGATCCGCCTCGGTCAGGAGGACAAATCGCCTGTCGTGCGCGCGCTTGTCGCGGTCGCCTTCCAGCCCGGCAAGAACTGCGACCATGTGGTGCCGCATCTTTCCGGCATGCCTCATGTTGTCAGTTGCTGGTCGCTTGCGGGCGCAACGGATCTGATGCTGCTCGTCGAATGCGATTCCAACGGCGACCTCGACACGATCCGGCGGCGCATCGCCGCGATCCCGGGTGTCGCCACTGTTCAGACGCATGTGACGCTCAGGACGCACTTCGACCGCCGAACCTGACCGAGAGAACAAGCTCGAAAGCGGAACCGCCCTGAACTGCCGTCAGCAATAGATCCTGAACTTTTCGCGGATCGCCCGGTCGATCTCCGGTGCGATCACCGAAGGCGCTGCCTCCGCGAGAATGCGGTTCTTCCTCTCGATCGCGCGTGCGACGAGATCCGGACGGCCGATCTCCACCCATTCCTTCGGGCTCGTGCGATCGGCGACCGCCGGGTAGATATATTCGGTTTGCATCAGCCCGAGCGTCTGCGGGTGGCCGAGATAGTGGCCGGGGCCGTCAAGGCAGACGGAGCGCATGGTTTCGAGCGAAACCGAATCCTCGGTCACGTCGATGCCGCGGATGCAGCGCTGCACCTGGCCCAGCAGATCGTCGCCGAGCACCAGCGATTCCAGGCAGAAGCCGAGAAGCGAAGCATGCATGCCGACGGCTTCATAGACCATGTTGAGGCCGGAAAGCCCCGCCATGACGTTGGAAATCGCCTGTTCCCAGCCGGCCTGCATGTCCGGCAGCTTGGCGTCTGCGATACCGGCAGCTGCCCCGCCCGGCAGACGGTAGAACTGGTGCATCTGCGCGCAACCGGCCGTCAGCAGCGCCTGCTCGCCGGAACCGCCGGACATCGCGCCGGTCCTCAAATCCGACACGAAAGGCCAGGTTCCGAAGACTGCCGGGTGCCCGGGAGACATGGCGTTGACATAGACGACACCCGCCAAACATTCGGCAACCGCCTGCACGATTGCCGTTGCAAGCGGCGCCGGCGCGGTTGCCCCCGCCTGCCCGGCGGAAAGCAGGAGGATCGGCATGCCGCCACGGATGCATTTTTCCATGGTGACGCAGCTTTCCTCGGCGAATTTCATCGGCGGCACGACGAAGCAGTTGGAATTGGAGACGAAGGGCCGCTCCCGCCACTTGCCCTCGCCGCCGGCGATCATGTGGATGAGATCGAAACAGCCCTCGACATGCGACGGATCGGAAAAGCTGGTGCCGACATGTTTCGTCGTCCCGGCGCAACAGGCATAGAGCGTGTTGATGTCCATCAGGAAATTGTCGGGAATGTCCCGGCACACCATGGCCCGCTGGAAGAAATGGATATTGTCGAGATGGTGGACGAGTTGGGCGGCGTTCAAGAGGTCCTTCGCGGTCGACTCCCGGTATTCCCGCTTCTCGACATCGACAACATGAACCGCCGCGCCGGCGGTGCCGTAGTAGACCCGCGTGCCGCTAAGCTCGAGATCCTGCTTCGGGTCGCGGGCATAGAGCGTGATGTCGCGGGCGGCAACGGCCAGCATGTCCTCGACCAGCGCGCGGGGAAAGCGGATGCGCCCGTCATCGCCGAGGATGGCGCCCGCACCGGTCATGATCTCGATGCCGGATTTCGGCGCATTGGCAAGGCCGATCTCTTCCAGCGCATCGAGTGCTGCTTCGTGGATGCGCCGGACATTCGCCTCGCTCAGCGGCTTGTACTGCCCGCCGGCAAGCCCCGGCCGCACCGGCCGGATGTTCTCGGCAAGCGGCGCCGAGCGAAGCGCCATGCGCGCCGCCCGTCCTCCGGACCGTCTCGAAACCGCAACTGCGCATTCCTCAGCCATCATTCGATCTCCCAATGGCACCTGTCGCCGTCCTCCTGTTGCCCCTCACCCTAACCCTCTCCCCACACGCGGGGAGAGGGGACGAGGCAGCGCCGCGTGTCCCTTTTCCCAAGGGCGAGGTCGGCCTCTCGGCCGCGGCATATCCCTTCTCCCCGCATGCGGGGAGAAGGTCGCGGCAGCGGGATGAAGGGCAATCATTTTTCCCACTTACATCCGCACCCGCTCCGCCTTCGGGTCGTACATCGGCTTCAGCGAAGCCTCAGCCCTGACCCGCGTTCCGGCAATCTCGATCTCGTAGCGTGACGCCAGCACATCCGCGGCGCTCTCGCCCTCGCAAGGCACATAGCCGAGGCCGATCGCGCCGCCGAGGTGGTGGCCGTAGTTGCCGGACGTAATCGTGCCGACGATCTCACCGTCGCGAACAATCGCCTCGTTGTGGAAGAGCAAGGGCTCGGGATCAGCAAGCCGGAACTGCACCAGCCGGCGCGCCAGCCCCTTGTCTTGTTTCGCAAGGACCGCCTCACGGCCGATGAAGTCGCCCTTGTCGGTCTTCACGGCAAAGCCGAGACCGGCTTCGAGCACATGATCCTCATCGGTGATGTCGTGTCCGAAATGGCGGAACGCCTTCTCGATGCGGCAGCTGTCGAGCGTGTGAAGACCGCAGAGCTTGAGGCCGACATCGCCGCCTGCGGCTTCCAGCGCTTCGAACACATGGGCCGCCTGATCGGTCGAGACATAGAGCTCCCAGCCGAGCTCGCCGACATAAGTGACGCGATGCGCACGGGCGAGGCCCATGCCGATCTCGATTTCGCGCGCGGTACCGAAAGGATGCGCCTGATTGGAAAAGTCGCTCGGGCTCACCTTCTGCATCAGCGCGCGCGACTTCGGTCCCATGACGCAGAGCACGCTTTCGGCGGCGGTGACATCGGTGATCACCACGAATTCATCGCGAACATGCTTGCGCAGCCAGGCGAGATCACGCTGCAGCGTCGCGCCGGGCACCACCAGGAAGAAAGCGGTTTCCGAAAGGCGAGTGACGGTCAGGTCGCTCTCGATGCCGCCGCGCGCATTCAGCATCTGCGTGTAGACGATCCGGCCCGGCTCGACATTCATCTCGTTGGCGCAGAGCCGCTGCAGGAACGCGAGCGCGTCTCGCCCTTCGACCCGGATCTTGCCGAACGACGTCATGTCGAAAAGGCCGACGCCGCCGCGCGTAGCAAGATGCTCCTGGCGCTGGTTTTCGAACCAGTTCTGGCGCTTCCAGGAATAGCGGTATTCGCGCTCCTGTCCGTCCCTTGCGAACCAGTTGGCACGCTCCCAGCCCGCCACCTCGCCGAAGACGGCGCCACGGGCCTTCAGGTGTTCATGGAGGGGTGAACGTCGCACGCCGCGCGCGGTCGCCATCTGGCGATAGGGGAAGTGATCGGCATAGAGCAGGCCGAGCGTTTCAGACACGCGGTCCTTGAGGTAGCTGCGGTTCTTCTGGAATGGCTGCGCGCGGCGGATATCGACCTCCCAGAGGTCGAAGGGCGGCTCGCCGTCATTCATCCATTGCGCCAGCGCCATGCCGGCACCGCCGGAGGAAACAATGCCGATCGAATTGTAGCCGGCGGCAACCCAGTAGCCTTTCACTTCCGGCGCCTCGCCGAGATAGTAGCGATCATCGGGCGTAAAACTTTCCGGCCCGTTGAAGAAGGTGTGGATGCCTGCCGTCTCCAGCATCGGCATGCGATTGACCGCCATTTCGAGGATCGGTGCGAAATGGTCGAAGTCCTCTGGCAACTGGTCGAAGCAGAAGTCCTCGCGAATGCCGTCCATGCCCCAGGGCTTGGCCTTGGGCTCGAAGGCGCCGACGAGCATCTTGCCGGCGTCTTCCTTGTAGTAGGTACACTCGTCCGGCACGCGCAGTACCGGCAACCGGCTCAGGCCCGCGATCGCCTCGGTGACTATGTAGAAATGCTCGCAGGCGTGGAGCGGCACGGTGACGCCGACTTGCCGGGCAAGCTCCCTGCCCCACATGCCGGCGCAGTTGACGACATTCTCGGTCTCGATCGTGAAGCGCTCGCCGTTCTGCTCGCAGGTGACGCGCGTCACGCGGCCGTCTTTCTTCAGAACGGACGTGACCTTCACACCCTCGATGATCGTCGCGCCGTTCTGGCGCGCGCCCTTGGCAAGCGCCATGGCGATATTGGCCGGATCGCACTGACCGTCGAGCGGAAGATGCACCGCCGCCCTGACATCCGAAGTGTTGAGATGCGGATACATCGCCTTCACCTCGTCCGGCGTGATCTCGCGAACGTCGACGTTGAAGGCGCGGGCGAGAGAGGCCTGGCGGTAGATCTCTTCCTTGCGCTCGTCCGTCAGCGCGACAGTGATCGAGCCGTTCTGGCGCATGCCGGTGGCGATGCCGGTCTCGGCCTCGAGCTTGACGTAAAGGTCCGCCGAATATTTTGCGAGCCGCGTCATGTTCTGCGAGGCGCGAAGCTGGCCGATCAGACCGGCCGCATGCCAGGTCGTGCCCGAGGTCAGCTGCTTGCGCTCGAGCAGCACCACGTCCGTCCAGCCAAGCTTCGACAGGTGATAGGCAACCGAGCAACCGGAGACACCGCCGCCGATTATAACCGCACGGGCTTTTGCAGGAATGGGTTTCGTCATGCTCTCAGTCTTTCATTCGAGGGATCCCAGAGCGGCTGGTCCGGCTGAACCACCGCCTTGAAGCGCTCGCCGAAAATCTCGACCTCGATTTCCTGGCCCGGCACGGCGAGATCGGCACGCAGCATGCCAAGCGCGATCGACTTGCCGACGCGGTAACCCCAGTTTCCGGAGGTCGTCTCACCGACCACCTCGCCGCCCGACCAGAGCGTCGACATGTAGGGCGCGTCGCATTCGCCGGCCTCGACCGTCAGGGTGACGAAGCGTTTGCTGACGCCCCGCTGCTTCTCGCGCTCCAGCGCCGCCTTGCCCTTGAATGCCGGTTTCGACCAATCGACGAAGCGCTCCAGCCCGCCCTGCAGGACCGTGTAGTCGGTGGACAAATCACCCTTCCAGGCGCGGTAGCCCTTCTCGATACGCAGGCTGTCGAGCGCCTCCATGCCGAAGGGTCTGAGGCCGTGTTTCTCGCCGGTCGCCCATACCTCGTCGAAGATTGCCGCCGTGTCGTCCACCTTCGTGTGGATTTCCCAGCCGAGCTCTCCGGCAAAGGAGACCCTAACGAGTTGGCAGTAGCGCCCCGCGATTTGCGCCGTCTGATGCGTGAGCCAGCCTTTCGAAAGGTCGGCATCGGAAACTTCGGCGAGGATGTCGCGCGATTTCGGGCCGGTCAGGATCTGGCAGGAGAAATTCGCGGTCACATCGTCAAGCGTGAAGGCCGCGCCGGCCGGACGGTGTTTCTGCAGCCATTCGAAGTCGTGCCATTGCGCCGTCGCCGCCGTGATCAGGAAGAAGAAGTCCTCCTCGATCGCCATCACAGACATTTCGGTAACGATGCGCCCCTTGTCGTCCGCGAAATAGGCAAGGCCGATGCGTCCCGGCTTCGGCACGCGGCCGGTGATCAGCCCCGTCAGCCACTCTCGCGCGCCCTCGCCCTTGACGCGGAAACGCGAAAAGCCCGGCAGGTCGAGGATGCCGGCCGCGTCGCGCACCGCCAGGCACTCCTCCTCGATGCGCCTCGCCCACGGCCCCTCGCGGCCCCAGGTCTGCGTCGCTTCCTCGGAGGTGTCGTCGCCGGGTTTTGTGTACCACATGGCGCGCTCCCAGCCGTTATAGGGCTTGAACTGGGCACCGAGCGCGGCGATGCGGTCGTGGATCGGCGACAGCTTCTTGCCGCGCCCCGCCGGCCAGTAATGCTTCGGGAAATGCATCGCGTATTCGTGGCCGTAGATCTCCATGCCCTTGGCGATGCAATAGTCCTGGTCGGTAAAGTTGGTGTAGCGGCGCGGATCGCAGGACCACATGTCCCATTCCGTCTGGCCTTCCGTCACCCATTCGGCGAGCACCTTGCCGGCCCCGCCCGCCTGGCAGATGCCGAAGGTGAAAACGCAGGCCTCGAAAGCATTCGGCACGCCGGGCATCGGCCCGATCAGCGGGTTGCCGTCCGGCGCGTACGGGATCGGCCCGTTGATCACGCGCGACAGGCCCGCCGTGCCGAGCATCGGCACGCGCTCGACCGCATCGTTCAGATACCATTCGAGCCGGTCGAGGTCGTCCGGGAAAAGCTGGAAGGAAAAATCCTCGGGCATCGGATCGTCCGGCCTCGTCCAGTGCGCCCGGCAATTCTTCTCGTAAGGCCCGAGATTCATGCCGTATTTCTCCTGCCGGAGATAATAGGAGGAATCGACATCGCGGAGCAGCGGCAGCTTGTGCCCCGCTTCCTTCGACCAGGCGGCGAGTTCTGGGATTTCATCGAAGAGAATATATTGATGGCTCATCACCATCATCGGCACGTCGCGGCCGAACATCTTGCCGACTTCGCGGGCATAATAGCCGGCGGCGTTGACGACGTATTCGCAACGGATCTCACCCTGCGGCGTGGAGATCACCCATTCATCGTTCTCGCGGCGCGCCCCCGTTACCGGACAGAAACGGATGATCTTTGCGCCTAAGTCGCGCGCGCCCTTGGCGAGCGCCTGGGTGAGCTGCGCGGGGTCGATATCGCCGTCATACGGATCGTAAAGCGCGCCGGTCAGCTCGTGGGTTTCGAGGAAAGGATAACGGCCGCGCATCTCGTCCGGCGTCAGGATGTCGAGATCCATGCCCTGGTAGCGGCCCATGCCGACGACCCGCTTGAACTCCTGCAGCCGTTCCATCGAATGACCGAGGCGGATCGACCCGGTGACGTGGTAGTTCATCGGATAATCGACCAGCGCTCCAAGCTCGCGATAGAGCGAGGCCGAATAGCGCTGCATGTTCATGATCGACCACGACGACGAGAAGGTCGGCACATTGCCGGCCGCATGCCAGGTCGAGCCCGCGGTCAGCTCGTTCTTTTCCAGAAGCACGCAGTCGGTCCAGCCGGCCTTGGCAAGATGATAGAGCGAGGAGGCGCCAACCGCCCCCCCGCCGATGATCACGACGCGCGCGTGAGACGGCAAATTCGACATGCGTAGTTCCCTCTTTTGAGTGGATATTTGACGAGGAAAATAAGGCCATCAAGCAGCGGAACGAGGTATTATTGATCGAGAATTTCGATTAGATTCACCGCGCTTTGGAGGCGGCGTGTCGCAAAGATGCAAGTTGAACTGATTGAGACATTTCTGGACCTGATGGAAACGCGGAGCTTCAACCGCACGGCCGAGCGGCTGAACATTACGCAGTCGACCGTGTCGCATCGCGTGAAGGCGCTGGAGGCGCAATTCAACCGCAAGCTTTTTACCCGCAGCAAGGGCGGCACGGTGCCGACGGCTTCAGGCCTGCGTTTTCTCGATTACGCGAAAGCGCTTCAAAATCAATGGCATGAAGCAACGCGCGCGGTCGCCAGTGCCGGCGCTTTCGAGCGCTCGATGCGGCTCGGGATCCAGCACGATCTCGCCGAGACCCTTGCCGGCAACTGGCTGGCCGCCATCCGTCGCGAGCTGCCGCAGACCGAAATCTACATGGAGTCGGATTATTCCAACCAGATGAACCGCGATCTCGCGGCTGGCGAGCTTGACCTCGCTATCCTCTACACCCCCCATTACCTGCCCGATCTCCACTATGAACGGATCGGCGAACTGCATTACAAACTGGTCAGCACGCAACTCTGCGATATAGCCCGGGTGAAGCCCGAGACCTATATTCGCTCGAGCTACTCGCCGGCCTTCGACCGCGCCCATCGCCTCGCCCTGCCGCACCTCTCCGCCGCGCCGCTTTCCGCCGGGCAGAACATGGCGATCACCGGCCTGCTTCGCGCGCTAGGCGGGGCCGCCTATGTCACCGGAGCGACTGCAATAAGGCTTGCCGACCTCGGTGTTGCGACCGCGGTCGCTGACGCCCCGGTCATTCCGCAGGCCGTCTACGCGGCGACCAGCCTCCGCACCCGCCATGCCCATCAGCACCGCAAGATCATCCGGGCGATGGAGGGGCTGCTTTTTGGTCTTTAGCGTGTAGTCAAACAGGACTTACGCCCGAGTTGCTGCGGAGATTGCCCCTCACCCTGGCCCTCTCCCCGCTCGCGGGGAGAGGGGACTGGAAGCGGCGCGGCTTATCCCTTCTCCCCGCGGGCGCGGAGAAGGTACCGGCAGGCGGATGAGGGGCGAATGCCGGTGAAGCCAGCGTCGCTCATTGCTCCTTGAACCGCGTCTTCAGCCGCGTGACATCTTCGGGTGTGACCGCCGGTGGATCGGTCACCGCCATCCAGGCATCGATATAGTGCTCCGGCGCGTAGACATGACCGTAACCGATCGGCGACGTCGTCGCCAAAGCAATGTCGGCGAGAAGCTGCAGTCCGGTCACCACGGGAAACCAGCTTAGCGCCGGCGAGACATCGGGCCCCCGCGGCGCTTTCATCCATTGCGGCTCGCGATAGAAGGCATGGGGATCGAAAAACGTCACCGGATCGCTCGCATATTGCAGATAAACGATCCGCATCGCCCCCCAGCGGGCGCCCGGAATCTCAAGCGCATTCTGCTGGTGCGTGAAACGGATGATCGAACTGTCCCGGTAGCGCGGCAGCCAGACCGGGGACGCAGGATCGCGATCCGCCGTCACCGATTGCCACAGCTCGCTCGTGAAAGGCGGCCCGCTCCAGAGCGCGCCCTGAAAGGGATCACTTATGACGTCGAACAGATCAACTGACCCTTGCGAGTTCATCGCGCCAAGGCTCAGGCCGTGAAGATAGAGCTTCGGCCGCCGGTCCTTCGGCAGCGTCCTCCAGTAGCTGTAGACCTCGTCGAACAGCGCATTGGCAGCATCGGCCCCGTAGCCCGGCTCGACCAGCAGCGACAGCCAGCTTGAGAGATAGGAATATTGGACCGCAACGCTCGCGACATCGCCGTGCAGCAGGTATTCAACAGGATCCAGTGCCGCCGGATCGACCCAGCCGGTGCCGGTTGGAACGACGACGATCAGCGACTTGCGTTCGAAACCGCCGGCGCGCTTCAGCTCTTCCAGGGCGAGCTTCGCCCGCTCCCTCGCTGAGTCCGCAGAATTCAACCCCGCATAGACCCGTATGGGCTCCCGCGCCTCGCCGCCGAAGAAGGTGCCGATCTCGGCACCCGTCGGGCCCGAGGCGATAAACTCACGGCCCCGCCGTCCAAGCTCATCCCAGTTGACCAGCGATGCGGCGCTGCCCGTCTTGGCCGGATCCGACGGAGGCGGCACCTCGGCGTCGATATAGGCATCGAGGCTCTGAAAGGAACTGTCGGCGGCACGCAATGCGAACCTGAAGATCAGACCATCGGCGACGGACCAGAAGAGTGCAATGGCTGCGAGCCCGCCGATCGCCCTTGCGATAGGGCGCGTGACGAGACGTTCCAGCATGCGCGAGAGAAAATGGAATGTCAGCCGGAACAGCCGCGCCAGAAAGACGAGCACGACAAAGACCGACGCTGCGATGAGACCGAGCTTCAAGGGTTCCGCCGTCTCGATCGGTTCGAGACCCATGATATCGCGGACGGTGTTCTGCCATCCCGCGGTCTGCCACAGGAACACCGCGACTGCCGCAGCGCAGACGAGCCCCGCCACGATCTTCAGCGTGTGTTGACGCCGCGGCGAGGCGTCGGGAAGCTCGAAAAAGGACCAGAGCCAGCGCATCAGCACGCCGATTGCATAGCCGGCCGCGAGCGAGAAGCCGGATATCGTTCCCTGGATCAAGTAAGGCCGCGGAATGAGGCTCGGTGTGAGCGAAACGGCGAAGAACAGCACGCCGACGAGCAGCCCGGTCGTAGAAAACGGACCCCAGAGGCTTGCGGGATGGCTTGAGAGCCGCGGCCTCGACATGTCCGTCCGTTGAAGGTGTTCCATGCGACCCTCCACTCTACAGGCACTACCAGCGGAATGTCCGGCGCGAGCGACACGCGCAGAGAGCAATGTCGCCCTGCTGTCCCATGCAGTCAATTGTTGCCGCCAAAAGGCGCGGGGGCGAGTCTAGATCCGCCGTTCCTTGATCGTGTTCATCACGAAGCTCGTCTCGATCGAAGCGACGCATTTCAACCGGGCGATCTTTTCCTTGATGAAGCGTTCATATTGTTCGAGCCCCGCACTCATCACCTTCAGAACATAGTCGCGCGAGCCGGTGACAAGGTGGCATTCGAGCACCTCGTCCCAGCCGCGGATCGCCTCCTCGAACATCACGATTTCATCCTCGTGCTGGCGGCTGAGCCGGACGGTCGCGATCGCCGTCATCGTCCAGCCTTCGATCGCTGGATCGACAAGCGCGGTATAACCGCGGATGACGCCGCTTTCCTCCAGCCGCCGCAGGCGCCTGAGGCAGGGCGAGGCCGACAGCCCGACGCGCTCTGCGAGCTCGTTGTTGGTGATCCTGGCGTCGGCCAGCAGTTCCTTCAGAATCCGGCGATCCATTTCATCAGCAATTTTCTGCGTCATATCTCTTCGGTTCCGGCAAATATTTGCGCTCATCAAAGCGAAGTGATCGCAAATAGCAAGGATCGGTCCAAGCGTCTGATATAATTTGGCTGTTACTGCATGTGTCCTGAAATCGTAGGCGATTTAAGGACAAAAACATGCAGCCAATTTAAAGTGCTACAGCGTCCTTTGCGCGTCTCACGAGACACGCGGCGCTGTAGCCGAATCCGCTTCGTTCGAGGAGAAAAGCCATGACCGCGCCGCATCCTTCCAAGACCCATATCGGCAACCACAAGCTGCACCCCGAAACCCTCATGCTGAACTATGGTTACGATCCGGAGCTCTCGGAGGGCGCGGTCAAGCCGCCGGTCTTCCTGACTTCGACTTTCGTTTTCCGCTCGGCCGAGGAGGGCCGCGATTTCTTCGATTTCGTTTCGGGGCGGCGCGAACCGCCGGCGGGCGTCGGCGCGGGTCTCGTCTATTCCCGCTTCAATCATCCGAACAGCGAGATCGTCGAGGACCGGCTGACTGTCTTTGAACGGGCCGAAAGCGGCGCCGTCTTCTCCTCCGGCATGGCGGCAATCGCGACGACGCTGCTCGCCTTCGTGCGTCCGGGTGACTCCATCCTGCACTCGCAGCCGCTTTATGGCGGCACCGAAACGCTGCTCGCCAAGACTTTTCTCAACCTCAACGTCTCGGCAGTAGGCTTCGCCGATGGGGTCGACGAGGCGGCCGTCAGGGCCGCGGCGGACGAGGCGATGAACAAGGGACGCGTCGCCGTCATCCTCGTCGAGACACCCGCCAATCCGACCAACAGCCTCGTCGATATCGCCATGATCCGCCGCGTTGCGGAGACGATCGGCGAAAGACAGGGGCACCGGCCGATAGTCGTCTGTGACAACACGCTGCTCGGCCCGGTCTTCCAGCACCCGCTCGATCACGGCGCCGACGTCTCTCTCTACTCGCTGACCAAATATATCGGCGGCCACTCCGACCTCATCGCTGGCGCTGTGCTTGGCTCGAATGCGATCATCAAGCAGATCAAGGCGCTACGCGGCGCGATCGGCACGCAACTCGATCCGCACTCCTGCTGGATGCTCGGCCGCTCGCTGGAGACGCTCGCGGTCCGCATGCACAGGGCGAATGACAATGCCCGCGTCGTCGCCGAGTTCCTGCGCGACCATCCGAAGGTCGAGCGGATTCATTACCTCCCCTTCCATGACGAGGCCTCACCGGTCGGGCGCGTCTTCGCCGCCCAGTCGACCGGCGCCGGCTCGACCTTCTCCTTCGACATCGCCGGTGGCCAGGACGCCGCATTCCGCTTCCTCAACGCGCTGCAGATCTTCAAGCTCGCCGTCAGCCTCGGCGGCACGGAATCGCTTGCGAGCCATCCTGCCGCGATGACCCATTCCGGCGTGCCTATCGAGGTGCGCCAGCGGATCGGCGTGCTCGAGTCGACCATCCGCCTGTCGATCGGCATCGAGCATCCGGACGACCTCGTCGCCGACGTCGCCAATGCGTTGACGACCGTGTGAATTTACGTCTTTCCGGAGCGCGATTTGAGCTCCGCTGAATGCGACAGGATGTTGACGATGTTGCCGAACGGGTCGCGCAGATAGAACCGGCGCACGCCCCAAGGCTCGTCAGTGATATCGTAGACGATCTCCGTACCGGCGTGCTTCGCGCGTTGATAGACCTCGTCCACGTCATCGACCTCGATCGAGAGCGCCGGCACCGGCGTTCCCGATCCACCCTCGATGGCGAAGCTCACCTGCGGCATGGCGGAGCCGCCTTTCGCTGCGAAGGTGAGGATCCACCCATGATCCATCACCACCTCGAGGCCGAGGAGATCGGTATAGAAAGCGCGCGCACGCGGCGGATCGGATGTCTGCAGATTGGGCACGATACGTCGGACTGCCATGCTTTCTCCTCCATTTGGCCGGCATTTTTCGTCACCGGTTGGGCAGCGCACTTCTGATCAGCGATGCCGCCGCCATCCCCGCCGTCTCCATATAGCTAGGATCGCGATGGAGCAAAACGACGGCGAAGCTGCCGTCGAGGAGCAGCCGAACCTGACGCGCAAGCACTTCTGCGCCGTCGATTCCCTCGTCTTCGAGGCTCTGCCGTAGCCAGTTCTCGAATTTCTTCTTATGCGCTGCCCCGATGCGCATCGCGGGATGCCCCGGCATATTCGCCAGTTCGGCGGAGGTGCGCAGGAAGCCGCAGCCCTTCCATTTTGGATGGCGCGCGGCACGGGCGAGATTGCGGAACATTCCCTCCACCTTTGTCGCCACGTCGCCGTCAGTCTCAGTGAACCATTTCTGGAAGAGCCTGAGGTTTGGCTGGTCGCGCCCCTCAAGATAGGCGGCGATCAACTCATCCTTGCTGTCGAAATGATAGTAGAGCGTGCGCTTCGTGACGCCAGCTGCTTCCGCTACCGCGTCGACGCTGACGGCGCGGATCCCCTCCGCGTAGAAAAGTTTGGCTGCAGCAGAAACAATACGGTCGCGGGTGGAGGAAGCAGCTGTCATGGTGCCATGTATACCGACTAGTGAATATACAGCCGGTTATCGCTCGCCTAGCCTGCTTCCGTCAACACCACGGGAGATAGCCATGTCCGATACAGTGCTTTTCGATGCCGCCGACGGCGTCGCGCTGCTCACCCTCAACCGGCCGGAAAAGCTCAACGCGTTGAGCTACGAACTGATCGACCGGCTCCTTCACCTCCTCGACCTGATCGAGGTGGACGACACGGTTCAGTCGATCATCCTCACCGGCGCCGGAGAACGCGCCTTTTCGGCCGGCGGCGACATTCACGAGTTTTCCAGAAGTGTGGCGCAGGGCGTAAATGTCGCCGTTCGCAATTTCGTGCGGCGCGGGCAAAGGCTCACCGCCCGGCTGGAAGCCTATCCGAAACCGGTGATTGCGGCTGTCAACGGCCTTGCCTATGGCGGCGGCTGCGAAATCACCGAAGCCGTGCATCTCGCGATCGCCAGCGAACGGGCCTATTTTGCCAAGCCCGAGATCAAGCTGGCCATGCCGCCGACCTTCGGCGGTACCCAGCGCCTTCCGCGGCTCGCCGGCCGCAAACGCGCGCTCGAACTGCTGCTCACTGGTGACGAATTTTCCGCGAACCGGGCGCTCGAGCTTGGGCTCGTCAACACGATCGTGCCACACGACGATCTCATCGCTTCCGCCCGCGCCTTGGCACTTCGGATCATGCGCCACTCCCCGCTTGCGGTCGCGGCGATCATCACCGCGGTCACGCGCGGTCTCAACATGACGATCGGCGAAGGGCTGCTGAACGAGTGCGAACAATTCGCGCGCGTGGTGCCGAGCCATGATCTCGCCGAGGGCCTTGCAGCCTGGAAAGAACGGCGCGAGCCGCACTACACCGGACGCTGACGCCGTAAAGAGCGCTGCACTAGCTTCGCGCGAAGCCGAGCACGAAGAGCGCCAGCGCTGCGATCGAGGCGAATGTCCGGACGTGGTTCCACCAGACCCAATCGGTCAGGTATCGCTTCTGCCAGATCTCTTGAGCCGCCTCTCCTGACGCGGCCGCAAGCGCATCGTTCAACGGCACGTTGAAGACGATCGTCACCAGCAGTGCTCCGACGACATAGGCAAGGCCGCCGGCCGCCAACAGCCAGCTACCCTGCCCTCCAGAAAAGAAGGCCGAGGCGACGAGGATCAGCCCCACAAGTGCCGTTCCCATGAAGGTACTGAGGAAGATCGGATTCTGGATCACCTCATTGATGGCATTCATCGCGGCGATTCCCTGCTCGGGCGGCAACCGCGACAAGGCCTGCATGATGCAGACGGAGAAGATGAAGAACAGACCGGCCATCAGGCCGGAGCCGATGACAGCGGCGAAAGCCAAAGCGGGAATCAGGGCGACCATCGCACAACACTCCGTATATCGGCGACAACTCGGAAAAATATGAGTAATCCTCATATTTGCAAATGTGATAAATCCTCGTATTTTGCGAGTCAAGTCAAAATGTGAGCGATACTCATGATCGAAGAGCCAATTCCGAGCGTGGAGCCAGCCGAAGAGCAACCAAGCCTTCGCCGCACGCCGAGTCAGAAGCGCAGCCGCGAGCGTGTCGAGCACATCCTCGCCTGCGCCAGTAAACTGATCGAGGAAAAAGGCAGCGACGCCATGCGCATGAGCGAAGTCGCGGAGATGGCCGGCATCTCCATCGGCTCGCTCTACCAGTATTTTCCCGACAAGGCGGCGATCGTGCACACCCTTGCCGAACGCTACAATGCGGCCAGCAGGGACTCCATCGCGAGCGAGTTCGCCAAAGTCACGACGCTCGCCGAGTTGCGCAGCGCCTTTTCGGCGCTCTTCGACACCTACTACGACATGTTTCTCGCCGAGCCAGTGATGCGCGATATCTGGTCGGCGATGCAGGCGGACAAGACCCTGCGCAAGATCGAACTCGCCGAAAGCCGTGCGAATGGGCGCCTGCTTGCCGAAACATGGGCAAGGGTTCAGCCGGAAACGCCACGCCAGAGGATCGAGGACGCCGCCTTGCTCATCATGCATCTCGGCGAATGCACGATGCGGCTCGCAGTCTCGGTCGACAGGCCTGAGGGCGACCGCATCGTCGCCGCCTTTAAGCACATGATCCTTCGTGAATTTGTCGCGGATGCAACTTGAGACGACGCAAGTTCAATTGACATCGCCCGCGACCGATCCTAATCATCTGGGATCGATTGGTTCCCGGAAAGCGAACGCGTTTCGGGAGTAAATGGGAACGTGACGGATGGACCCAAACTGGGCATCTTAATCACGGCCGACCCCGCGACTGTAGAGCGGCGTGAATTTGCCGTTCCGGAGCGATCCGGAAGAAGCCACTGGGAAAGACCGCGAGAGGGCGGTTCGATCCTGGGAAGGCGAGGCAAATCCTTGGTGAAAACCACCTGACGCCGTGAGCCAGGAAACCTGCCAAGCGATGCGGGCATAGTGCCCAACCCGGGAAACGTCCCACGCCATCACGGAGGTTGTCATGGCTACGTCTACAGCTTCGAGCATTTCGCTCTCCCTCAACGATCGTCTGGTCGCGGGCATCTCCGCCCTGTTGATCGGCGCCTTCCTCGTCTTCGGTGCAGGCCTCGCAAATTCGGCCGTTCTGCACGACACGGCGCACGACACCCGCCATTCCTACGGCTTCCCCTGCCACTGATCGATGCCATGGAACGCACGACGGCGCCGCGCGTCTTATCAGACGCGCAAAGGTCGCAGCAGGCGTTCCATCTCGAACAAGAGCGGATCGTTCCTCCGGCGTATAGCACGCGGGCGTATTTGCCGTTGGGCATGCGCCCCGGCGTGTTCCGCCGGCGTTTTGCATCCATGGAAACTGGAAATGGCGCCGGTCTTAGGGCGCGTTTGCGCGTCTTTGAAGACGCGCCGCGCAGCCGCGCGCCGGATTGAGGAATATCGACAATGATCGTCAAGACACTTCTGGCCGCGATCGTGGCCGGGCTGATTGCCGGCGTCTTCATGACCGCCGCTCAGGAAATGCGCGTCGTGCCGCTGATCCTGCACGCCGAGGAATATGAAGGGGAAACACCGGCGGCAGATCAGCCGGCAACGCAGGATCCCGCAGCCGCTGGCCACGACCAGCATTCGTCGCTGAGCGGCACTTCACCCGTCGGCGAGCTGCTTTCCGCGCTCTCGCCGGTCACGCCGGCCTATGCGCATGAGCATGAGGGTGAGCACGAGGAAGGCGGCATCATGTTCGGCCTAAGCCGCTTCTCCGGCACGCTCCTCGCCAATCTCGTGACCGGCGCCGGATTTTCGCTGCTGCTTGCCGGCGTCAGCCTCGTGATCGGCTATCCGATCACGCTCGCGAACGGGGCGCTCTGGGGCGCCTGCGGATGGCTCGCCGTCCACTTGCTGCCGGCGATCGGCCTTCCACCTGAACTGCCTGGCTTTCCGGCGGCCGAACTCGGCGACCGGCAGGTCTGGTGGGCTGCGACCGTACTGTTCTCGGCAGCCGGCCTCTATCTGCTGGCGCTACGCCGCGAGTTGGTCGCCAAGATCGCGGGTCTCGTGCTCATCGCCGCGCCGCAGTTCTACGGCGCGCCGCAGCCGCTCGACATCTCCAGCAACGTGCCCGCCGTCCTCGGCGCCGAGTTCGCCGTTGCGGCACTCGCGACCACGCTCGCCTTCTGGCTCGTGCTAGGGGTGGTATCCGGCTTCATCAACGACCGGTTCGTCAAGGCGCGTTAGGTCACGTTCTGATCTTTGCTGCCCCTCTCCCCGCTCGCGGGGAGAGGCCACGACCATTTATCAGTCTCCACTTGCAGCAACGTCGTGGCTCAGAAATACGCGACCGCGAATCCCTTCTCCCCGCCTGCGGGGAGAAGGTGCCGGCAGGCGGATGAGGGGCTTAGAAACTCACCCCGTTCGATCGCGAAACGCATCACGCAAATGCGCCCGAAGCCGTTCGCGTCGGGCCTCGGGGTCGAGCAACACGCAGCTGTCGCAATAACTGCCGCCGTCGGTGCGATAGTAGAGGCAGCACCCGCCGCGTCTCCTGTAGGTCCGCGAAAGATCCTTCCCATCCGCCGCGGCAACATCGATCCTCTCATAGCAAAGCGCCTCGGAATGAAGCGGAGACCCCGGACGCTTGACGATCGCCAGCGCCTGCGCGATCGCCTCCTCCTCCGTTCCGCGCCGTCGGCCGACTTCGAGAAAGGCACCTGCCAGACTGTCGGCCGCAAGCCGCCATTGCGCGCGCAGCGATAGGCCGCAGCGTCGCTTCAGATGAGCTATGACCGGCTTCAGATGAGCGACAAAGCGATCGTGAAAGAGCTTTTCGGCATCACCCCGATCACTGCCGGAGACATCACTGAGGCCCATGCAAAAATGAAAACGCCCGGCATCAACGGCGCCCGCCTTGCGCGGATGCACGTAGTGCTCGAAGCGTAGCCCCGTCACGTGCGGGACACGACCGCAGCAGAGATAGATGGCGGTGGCCGCGAGGCTGAGCTGATGGCTATAGAAGGCGATGAGATGCGCCGCCCGCACCTTGTCGTCCATCCCGGCGGCAAAACGATCCTGATAGGCGAGACAGGTCTCCAGATCGGCCGACCCCTCGGCCCAGAATGCCGACGGCGGCCGCACCTCCGCGTCCGAGGTCAGCGAGCAGGCAACCTCGGGAAACGCGGCTTCGAGCCAGGCGACCGCCGCCCTCGCCTCCCCCTCGCCCTGGGCGTCTTCCAGCTCCAACTTCGGCGCCTTCTCCATTCCGTCTCCGTCGCGCTCAGACTTGCGGGCCGCCCGCCGACAGCCAGCCACCCTCGAAACCGGCCCGGCGCAGTCCGCAGCCAAAGGCTGGAATGCTGCGCGTGATATCCCAGAGCAATCCGCTTCTCCAGTTCTCGATCATCATGACCAACAGGCCCTGGTCAAGCCCGACGACCCTGTCGTCCACCCAACCTTCGGCGCCCTCGCCTGGCAGGCTCGGATTGAAACCACCTGGAAGGCGGTCATCGCTGAGCAGCGCCGGATAACGGGAAAGCAGATGGTTGAGGCCGCCAAGGCTCGCCTCCGGCTCGAAGGGCAGGCAGGCAAGCGGCGCCCAGGGCACGAGTGTGCCGTCGTCGGCGCCAAAGGGCGCGCCGCGTGCCGCGTAGCCGAGCATCCTTTGCCAACGGCCGTCACGAAGCCGCAGCCGGCCCTTCGGCGCGTGGCAGGCGCTGAAGCCCCAGAGGTCGCGGCAATAACCGGCGAAGGCGCCGGGATTTTCCTCCGCATGCGAGCGCTGGAACGCAACCGCGCGACGGGTATTCTCGAAATAGTCGCTTCCCGCCTTGCGCATCGCGGCATCGCGAATGGCGCGAAAATCGATCCAGGCATGAGGAAAGAGGTGGATGAAAAGCGCGCCCGCATGAAGATGCCGGGCGCCGCCGATCGACAGCCACTCATGAGCCGCGGTGAAGGCGTCGTAGTTCTCAGGCGCGATCGCGTGGCGCGGTGCGGCAAGCGCCAGCACGTAGAGCAACAGTGCCTCGCTATATCCGCGCCAGCGATGCCTGAGGAAGCGACCCGGCGGCCGCCAGCCCATCGTCAGCGCGTTGCCGCGATTGAGGGCCCATGCCCAGTCCGCCCGCTCGAAGAGCCGTTCGGAAAGGCTGCGGATCTCCGTCTCGTCTCGCCTGCCCTCCGCGAAATAGGCAGCCGCCGTCAGCATCCCAGCAAAGAGCAGCGCGCTGTCCATCGTCGAAAGCTCGCAGTTCCAGCTGCGCTCGCCGGTGCGTATATCGAGGAAATGATAGTAGAGGCCACGGTAGCCTGTCGCGCGCCTATCACTTGCCTGCCTGCTGGCCGCGAGAAAACGCAAAACCGTCAGCACGCGACGCGCAGCCTCGGCACGGCTGATCCAGCCACGCTCGACCGCGACCGGATAGCAAGCAAGGCCGAAGCCCGTGGCGGCGATGCTCGATGGCGATCCCTCCCGCGAGGTGTCCGCTACGAGACCCGTCCCGGCATCGGAATATCGGAGAAAATAGCCGAACGCAGCGCGTTGCAACCGATCGATCCGTATGATGTCCGTATTTGACGTGGATTGAAGCATCCCCATGTCCCGTCTGGCGCACAGCGTTCGTGCCGGTTGCGTCAGCGATATCCAACGCCCTGAAAGCGGCCAATGCTTTCGCCCATCGGTACGGTTCCTTCAAGGGCAAAATCGGGCGAGCAGGATATCGGCGATCACCGAATATTGTAGGGCTGATCGTTCGCAACAGTCGCGCAAGGCCAATCCTATGCTACATTCTTCCCGATGCCTTGATTTTGGCGTGATGCAATCCAGACTCAAAGATGTGATCGATTTTTGAAGCGCAGGGTGCGGGCAGATTGCCTCATATTATTCCGCATCCAGCCCCGAAGTGACCACGAGCAGTAGACGGTTGATGCGATGTTGAGCACGTTGGCATTGATCCTGGCCCTCAGTGGGAGTCCGATCCAATCGGCCGCCATGCAGACGGATGTCGATGTGGAACTGGTGCTGGCCGTCGACATGTCCGGATCGATGGACATGGAAGAGGCGCGCGTACAACGGTCCGGCTATCTGCAGGCACTGCGGCATCCGGACTTCATCAACGCGGTCAAGGGCGGCCTGATCGGGCGCATCGCCATCGGCTACTTCGAATGGGCAGGACTTGTGAACGAGCAGTCGGTCGTCTCCTGGCAGGTCATCGACAATGCCGAGGACGCCGAAGCCTTCGCCGCGAAGGTCGAGGCGCGGCCGATCGGCACGCGTCGTGGCACATCGATCTCCAATGCCATCCTGTTCGGCACGAACCTGATCGATTCCAATGCCTTTTCCGGCGCACGCCGGGTGATAGACATCTCCGGCGACGGGCCGAACAATACCGGCCCGCCGGTCACGCCTGCCCGCGACGGAGCCATTTCACGCGGCATCATCATCAACGGCCTTGCGATCCTCATCCGCCCCTCGGTCTCGACCGGACCGCTCGACCAGTACTACGCTCAGTGTGTCATCGGCGGACCGGGATCTTTTGTGCTTCCGGTCCATGAACCGGAGGATTTCGCGATCGCGATCCGCCAGAAGCTGATCCTTGAAGTGAGCGGCCTGCCCCCACCGCCCACCTTGCAACTCACGGCCATGACGCCCGGCGCCGACTGCCTGATCGGCGAAAAGCTCAGGCCGGGATTTCTCGATCGGATCTATCCCGAACTCGACCGATAAGCCCCATCACAACTGCTCATTCGCTGCCGGGCATGAGCGCCGAAACGCCGCCGTCGACGAAAAGCGTCGTGCCGTCGATGAAATCGGAATCGGGGGAGACCAGGAACAGGATGGCGCGGGCGAGATCGTCCGGCACGCCCGGCCGGTCGCGCAAGTTCACGACGGGCCGGGTCGGATCGAATGTATCCTTGCCGACCGGCGAGCCGATCTTGTTCGGCACCACGCAGTTGACGCGGATCTTGTGCTTGGCGAGCTGGATTGCCAACGAGCGCGAGAGGTTCGTCACGCCCGCCTTGGCAGCCGTGTAGGCGACGGCGCGCGGGCGTCCGTAGAAACCCGAGGTCGAGCCGACGTTGACGATGTTTCCGCCATGGCCCTGCGCCACCATCTGCTGGGCGAAATATTTGCTCATCAGGAACGTCCCGGTCAGCGTCACGGCGATAACCCGGTCCCATTCTTCCTTCGTGACATCGAGAATGTGCTTGTTGTCGCTGATCGCAACATTGTTGACGAGGATATCGACCTTGCCGAAGCGGTCCGTCACGCTCTTGACGAGCGAGATGACGCCTTCTTCGTCGGCAACGTTGGCGAGGAACACCTCGGCCGTGCCGCCTGCCGCGCGGATCTCCCCCGCGACGCGTCCGGCGCGCTCGGCGTCGATGTCGGTCACGGCGATACTTGCGCCCTCCTTTGCCAGAAGCTTCGCCGTTGCCTCGCCGATATTCCGGCCAGCGCCGGTGACGACCGCCACTTGATCGATCAGTTTCATTCTGTCCTACCGTTCTTTAGTGTGGAGTGATCCAGCCGGTCGCGCGTGACCGGCCAGAAGATTAGAGCTTGTTGTCCGGCCGCCAGCGGTCGAAGCGCCGCTCGATCATCCTGAGGATGTTGGTGAGAACGACGCCGGCGGCGGCGATCAGGATGATGCCGAACATGACCCGGTCGGTCTGGAAGGTGGCGCCAGCGACGGAGATGAGATAGCCGACGCCCGCCTGTGCCGAGTACATCTCGCCCACCACGATGCCGATCAGCGCGTGACCAAGGCCGAGGCGCAGGCCGGTCAGCAGGAAAGGAACGGCCGCCGGGAAGGCAACCGTCAGGAACATCTGCCTGTCGTTCGCACCGAAGGACCGAGCCACCTTGATATAGTCGCGCTCGACGGTCTGGACGCCGGCGGTCGTGTTGATGAGGATCGGAAAGACGGCGCTCAGAAAGATGATCGCAAACTTCGAGCCGAGGCCGATACCGAACCAGATCATGATCAACGGCAGCAGCGCAATGCGCGGCGTCGCGTAGAGCGCCGAGATGATCGGGTCGAACGCCGCGTCGAAGCGACGGTACCAGCCCATCAGGATGCCGAGCGGCACACCGACGATGATCGCCAGCCCATAGCCAACAACCAGCTCCAATCCGCTGATGGCGAGGTGCGGATAGATGCTGCCGTCGGCGAACATCGCGTAACCGGTTGCGATGATGCGGCTCGGCGAACTGGTGAAAAGCGGATTGACCAGGTCGAGGCGGACGACTGCCTCCCAGAGCAGCAGCGCCACGATCATCGTGAAGCTGCCGAGCAAGGCGTTCTCGTGGCGCACCAGGAATTCGTAGATGGCGAATTCCGACTTGCGCGGTCTTGGGATTTCTCGGTCTTCGGTAACGGACGTCATCTCTCGCTCCTCAATGCACGCGCAGAAGGCCCATGCGGGCGCTTTCCTCTTCGATCAGCCGCCAGATATGGCGAAAGATCTCCATGAAGCGCGGCGTATGCTTCAGATCGAGCGTGCGCTCCTTCGGCAGGTCGATCTCGACGATCTCCTTCACCTTCGCCGGGCGTGCGGAAAACACGACGACGCGGTTGGAAAGGAAGATCGCCTCGTCGATCTGGTGGGTGATGAACAGGCCGGTTTTCTGGGCCCGGTCGAGAATGCGCAGCAGTTCGAACTGCATGAATTCGCGCGTCTGCGCGTCGAGCGCCGCGAAGGGCTCATCGAGCAGCAGCAGTTCCGGATCGACGGCGAGTGCCCTTGCGATGTTGACGCGCTGGCGCATGCCGCCGGAAAGTTCGCGCGGATAGCTGTCCTCGAAACCGGAGAGCCCGACGAGCTCGACAAACTTGCGCGCACGGGCGGCGATTTCCTCCTTGCTCAAGAGCTTTTGGATCTCGAGGCCGTAGGCGACGTTGCGCTGGACCGTGCGCCACGGAAAGAGCGAGTCCTGCTGGAAGACGAGGCCGCGATCCGGCCCCGGCTTCTTCACCTCCCGTTCGTCGATCAGGATTTTACCGCCGTCGATCGAGACGAGGCCGTCGACGGCGGCGAGAAAGGTCGATTTCCCGCAGCCGCTCGGGCCGACGATGCTGACGAGTTCACCCTCGTTGACGCTGAAGTCGATGCCGTCGAGTACGCTCAGATCGCGCTTGGTGCGATCATTGTAATAATTCAGTTTGACGCTATCGGCCTTCAGCTTGACCGGCGTTGCCTGCAACATGGGTGTCTCCTCCCGCCTTGTCCGCAGTTTCAGTCGAGCGCTTTGAAGAAGCCTTCGCTGTCAAGCGCATCGAGCGTGCTTGTGTCGACTATCGATTCCGGCTTGACGGAGGCCGCAGCCGGCAGCGTTTTGGAAAGCTCCGCCAGGACGGCAGCCACACCCGGCATCGAGGGGCGCAGATCCTGCGGGAATACCTTCTCGGAATAGAAGCGGAACGCCTGTTCGACCGACGGTCCCTTCTCAAGTTTCAGGAACGACGCGGTTACCTCCATTGCGTCCTGCGGATTGGCACGGAAGCCGTGGAGGCCCTCGCCCATCGCCATGAAGAAGCGCTTGACGACGTCAGGGTGCCCGGAAAGGTAGTTCCGCGAGGTCACATAGGCGGTATTCGGGTAATCCTTGACGATCTCGGTCACGTCCACGAGCATCTTCGAGCCGGCATCGACTATTTCCTGGGTGCGCGGATATTGCGACATCAGCCCCTGGACCTGATGGCTTTCATAGGCAGCCGCCCGCGTTCCCTCGCCTCCGAGCTGCAGAATGTTGACATCCGTTGCCTCGAGGCCGAGGGACTTGAGCGCGAACTTGAGGGCGGTGTCGGTCGACGAGCCGAACTTGCTGATGGCGATGCTCTTGCCGCGCAGCTGATCGGCATTCTGGATCGAGGAATCGACGACAAGCTGGAACGGCAGTTTGTTGGCCATGCTGCCGATGATGACAACATCGGCGCCGGCAACGGCCGCCGAGATCGACGGGGTATAGCCGTTCTGGGCGATGTCGATCGAGCCGCCGACGAGCGCCTGGGTGAGCACCGAGCCACCCTCGACATAGACGAGATTGACGTCGAGGCCATGTTTCTTGAACAGGCCCTTGGCAAGCGTGTACTGGATCGGCGCGCTCGTCATGGTGAAACCGTCATAGGCGACATTCACCGTGGTCAAGGCTTCGTCCGCCGCCGCCGGCGACAAGGCGCCGGCAACGAGGCTCAACCCCGCTGCCAAAACTGTCTTCAATAGATTTTTCATGCTCTCCTCCCACGGTTGGTTCGCCCTCACCCGGCTCTCCTCCGAGCCCTGGATAAGGGTCACTGGATTCAGCTAAGCAGGCTCTGCATTCGTTCCTTGTTCATGGATTTCATGAGCTGGTCGACGAGACCGTTGAGCGGCAGAGGCAGCTTGACGCTCTGCGCAAGGTCTAGGGCGACATCCATGTCCTTCTCCGCCCATTTACCGGTGCTCTTGCCCCAGCGCGACAGCGACCAATTGGCACCGGAAGAATGCATCAGCGCGGAGACCAGCGTCGGCACGTCGGCGCCGAGTTGCTTAGCGAGGCTGAGCGCTTCAAAGTTAGCGCAAATGCAGGCCCAAAGCAGCATATTGTTGGTCGTCTTGGCGATCTGGCCGGTGCCGCTCGGCCCGATGTGCAGGATGTTGCTGCCGAAGGCCGAGAGCACAGGGCGCGCCTTCTCGAGCCATTTCGCCTCGCCGCCGACAAAGACCGTCAGCGTACCGTTGTCCGCCGCTTCCTGGCCGAGCACCACCGGCGTGTCGAGAATGCCGACGCCCTTCTCGGCCGCCTCGCGCTCAAGCTGCCGGCAGGTGTCCGGCGCGATCGAGCTCGCGATGCAGATCACCGATCCCGGCGCGAGCGAGGCGAGAAGTCCGCCATTGCCGATAACGTCGACGACCTGCTTGTCGGTCTGCACCATGACGACGACAACCTCGGCGCCGCTGCCGACCTCGCCGATATCCGCCATGGTCGGAATGCCGATCGCCTGCGACTTGGCCGTGGCCTCGGCCGAAACGTCATAACCGGCAACGGTGAAGCCCTTCTCCTTCAGGTGCCGGGCCATCTGGTAACCCATCGCACCCAAGCCGATCACGCCGGCCGTCGGTTTCGTGTTCACGATTCCATCCATTGTTTCCTCCTGATCTCGCTTCAAGCCGCCCCGGTCTTCGACCGCGCTGCTCGCAATCTCTGCGTCGCCTCGTCGTCGAGGCTCGGACCCTTTGGCCCCGCCACCAGCACCACGCCGTAGTCGCGTCCGGCCGCCTCGACCGAGACATACCCTTCCCTGACATCTGCAAGCACCGATGCCGGATCACGCGTCAGCGGATCGCCGTAGCCACCACCGCCCGGCGTTTCGAGTTCGAACACGTCGCCAGTCTGCAGCGGATAATCGGCGTAGCGCGAAGGCAGGCGCTTCCAGCCGTCTCCATCCGGGTTGATGCGGATGTCGCCCGTACGTCCCGGCAGGCCGTCGGCATAACCCTCGGCCGGAATGACGTGCTTGGTCGAGCGGATCGAGAAGCGTGCCTCGGTGAGGTTCAGATATTTGCGCCGGATACCGAGTCCGCCGCGGAATTTGCCCGCACCGCCGGAGTCGCGGATCAGCTCGAAGGCAAGCACCCGGGTCGGAAATTCGCTTTCGATGATCTCCACCGGTGCGATCTTGGCGTTGCTCTGGTTGACGGTCGTGCCCGAAGCCCCGTCGCGCGTCGAGCGCGCCCCTGCTCCGCCACCGACGATCTCGTACTGCACGTAGCTGCTGCCGGTATTCGTGCCGCGGCCGCCGAGGATGATCGACCGGCTGCCGCAGCCGTCCGCCCGCGAGCGTTCCGGCACCACTTGCCCGAGCGCCGCGAAGATCGCGTCGACGACGGCATGCACCGTCGGATTGTAGGTATTGACCGGGGCAGGATAACGCGGGTTCAGCACGCTTGAGGGCCGCGTTTCGACCGTGAAGGAGCGCAAAATACCGCTGGTGATGAAGATGTTCGGGTCCACCAGCGAGATCAGCGCGTAGGCGCAGGCCGCCTGGACGAGCGGCGGACGGATATTCGCCGGCCCCCGCGTCTGGTCGGCCGAGCCGGTGAAGTCGAAGCGGATGGTGTCACCCGCCTTTTCCACCCGGACGTGGATGCGCACCGGCTTCGACAGTTCGACGCCATCGTCGTCGACAAAGCGCTCGGCCTCGAAGACACCGTCCTTCCAGGTATCGATGATCGCCCGCATCCGCCGCTCGGCGATGTCGCCAAGTTCGTTGAAGGCGGCGATGCATTTCGATGAGCCGAACTTTTCCAGAAGGGCGGCAAGTCGGCGCTCGCCGAGGCGCGCGGAGCCCAGCTGGCCGCGAATGTCGCCGAGCACCAGTTCCGGCGTGCGGCTGTTGGCAGCAATGATCTTCTCGACATCGCCGAAGGGCAGGTAATTGCGGTGGTAGCGCACCGGCGGCAATTGCAGGCCTTCGTTGAAGACTTCACGGGCCTGGCCCGAGCAGCTTCCCGGCACCGGGCCGCCGATATCGCCCTTGTGCGCAATGCTGGCGCAGAAGGCCACCAGGGTGTCGTCGAAGAAGAGCGGCGTGATCACCGCCATGTCCGGCGCATGTGGGCTGCCGCCCTCGTAAGGGTCGTTGATCAGGAATGCGTCGCCGGGCGCGATGTCGCCGGCAAAGGCGCGCAGCACCGCCTGCGTGCAGGCCGGGAAAGCGCCGATATGCAGCGGCAGGACCACGTGCTGGGCGATGACCGCCGCGTTGGCGTCGAGCAGCGCGCAGGAGGCATCCTGCGATTCCCGGATGATGGTGGAAAAGCCGGTGCGGAACAGCGAGTTCTGCATTTCCTGCACGATGCCGCCGAGGCTCGCGCGGATCACTTCAAGTTCGACGGCAGTGGGTCTGCCAAGCGAAGCGTTACGCTGCAGCATCACGCGACCTCCGTTACGATGAGATTCTTGAATTCGTCGACCCTAACCCGTTGGCCCGGCAGGATGACGGTCGTGCAGTCGAACTGTTCCACGACGGCCGGCCCGGTGAAGACGAGCCCGACATCGAGACGTTCGCGCTGGTAGACGGCGCAGTCGAGGTTTTCGCCGTCGAAGCGGACCGGGCGGCGGCCGAGGAAAGCATCGGCAAGCGTTCCGCCGCCCGGCTGGTAGCGCTTGGCATTGACCGGCGGCACCAGGCCGACCGCCTTCACCCGGTAGGAGACGATCTCTACGGATTCGCCCGAAGCCTTGTGGCCGAACATCACTTCGTGCTCCGCATCGAAAGCGCTGCGCACGGCATCGACATCCGCAGCATCGGCAAGCGCGCCGATCGGAACGGTCAGTTCGTACCCCTGCCCGGCATAGCGAAGATCGAGAGCCCGCTCGATACGGATGCGGTCCGCCGGGAAGCCTTCCTCGGCAAGATCGGCAAGCCCCTGCGCTTCCATGCCGGCAAATATCGCGTTGAGTTCGCTCGCCGGGGCGCCGTCGAGTGGTGTCAGCCGTGAGCGCACATAGTCGTGCGTGACATCCGACATCACCAGGCCCATAGCCGAGAAGACGCCCGCATGCAGCGGCACGACGAGACCGGCCATGCCGAGTTCACGGGCGATGCGGGCGGCATGCAGCGGACCGGCGCCGCCGAAGGGCAGCAGCATGAAGTCGCGCAGGTCGTGGCCGCGCATCGTCGAGATAGCCTTGATCGCCTCCTCCATCTTGACGTTGATGATCCGGACGATGCCTTCGGCCGCTTCGGGCACGTCCATGCCGAGCGGGCCGGCCACATGGGCATCCACGGCCTGCCGCGCCTTCTGCGCGTCGAGGCGCATCTTGCCGCCGAGGAAGTTTTCTTCCGAGAGATAGCCGAGCAGCAGGTTGCAGTCGGTGATGGTCGGCTTGGTGCCGCCGCGGCTGTAGCAAGCAGGACCCGGTATAGCGCCGGCGCTTTCCGGCCCGACCTGGAGGACGCCGAAACGGTCGACTTCGGCGATCGTGCCGCCGCCGGCGCTGACCGTGTTGATATCCATCATCGGCATGGCGATGTCGCGGCCCTCGACCTTGCCGCGGTTGGCGATCACCGGCGTGCCGTTCTTGATCAAGGCCACGTCGCAGGACGTGCCGCCCATGTCGAAGGTGACGATGTCGTGGTAGCCGGTCGAGCGCGCCATTGCGACGCTGGCGGTCACGCCACCTGCCGGACCTGAAAGCACCGTCGTGACGCCCTTTTTCGCCGTCGCCTCGAAGGTCGCCATGCCCCCGTTCGACTGCATGATGTATTTCTGCGGCGTCTTCACGCCCGCCGCTTCCAGCCGGTCGGCAAGCCGCGCGATATAGCGGGCGAGAACCGGCTGCAGGTAAGCATTGATCACCGTCGTGCTCAGCCGATGATATTCCCGGATCTGCGGCACGATTTCCGACGAAAGCGACACTTCGCAGCCCGGCAGTTCCTCGCGGACAATCTCACGGATCCGCTCCTCGTGGCGCGGATAGAGGAACGAGAAGAGCAGGCAGACGGCAACGGATTCGACCCCTTGGCCGCGGAGTTCGGCAAGCGTCTCGCGAAGTGCTGCTTCGTCGAGCTCGGCAAGGACGCTGCCGTCGTGGACCACCCGCTCCGATACTTCGCCGGTCAGCGACGGAAGCACGATCGGCGCGGGCTTTTCATAGAGGATGTCGAAGATCGCCGGCCCATGCGGACGCGCCTGTTCGCCGACTTCGTAGATACCGCGAAAACCTTTGGTCACCAGAAGTCCGGTCTTCGCCCCCTTGCCTTCCAGAATTGCGTTCGTCCCGACCGTCGTGCCATGGCAGAAATAGCTGACGTCGTCCGGGCGCACGCCGCGCTCCAGGAGAATATCGATCCCGGACAGGATTGCCCGCGACGGGTCGTCCGGCGTCGACGGAACCTTTGAAATCGACGTCTCTCCCGTCGTTTCGTCGAGATAGACAAAGTCCGAAAACGTCCCGCCGGTGTCGACGGTCACGCGATAGCCTCCCATGCGGCAGCCTCCCTGAATGCGCTCCAAACGGCCCGATATTCCGGCCGCCCGGCGCTCTCTCCTGACCGCGCCGGATTTGATATATGGCAAGCCTAGTGACGCGAAGACGGCCTGTCCAAGACCGTTGAAAGCGGCGAGCTATAAGTTTTTCGCTATGGCTGGGTGATGCCGCTGGGGGTCAGGAAGACGTCCCGGCGGTCTCGAAACGCGGATCGACGATGATCGCGTAAGGGGCCGAGGCGCGGCAGATGTGGCGAACCACGTCCTTCAGGAACGGTCCGATGAGTTCGTCTTCCAGAAGCGAGCGCTCCTCGCGCCGGCTCACCATGTAGAGTGTGCGGCTCGGCACGGGACGCTCTATCCTGCGGATGGCGAAGACGCCGCGACTGATGCCGTCGGCGACGCTGCCATAGGGCAGAAGGCTGGCGCCGCCTTCGGCGATGCGCGCCCGGATCGCCGGCACCGACTGCATGTCCGAAACGATGCGCGGCTCGAGCGAGAGGCGCTGGGCCATGCGGCGGACAAGGGTGACTATGCCACGCTCACCGGCGAAGAAGAGCTCCTCTTGAAGAGCATCGGCAAAGCTGATGGGGCTGTCGTCCGACGCATTGGCCCGCGCCGTCACGAACAGCAGTTCGTCCTCGATCACTGCCTCCCGCACCAGGCCTGGACGTCCCTCGACGTCGTAGGCGAAAGCGAGGTCGATCTCCTTGCGCTCGAGCGCGGCGATCAGCGCGAAGCTCAGTTCCTCGACCAGTTTCAAGGATGTCGCCGGCAGCTTCGCCCCCGCCGCGATCAACACGTCGGCCCCGACAAGGCGCATATGGCTCGGTGTCAGGCCGATGACAAAAGGCCTCGGCGCCGGGCTGCCGGCGGCGGAGCGGACGTCCGTGAGCGTCCGTTCAAGAAATCGCTCGAGTTCGTTATAGCGCTCGTACAGCACCTCGCCGGCCTTCGTCGGCACCACGCCGCGCGAATGCCGCTCAAACAGGCTGACACCGATCTCGCGTTCGAGGTCGCGAATCTGAATGCTGATCGCGGTCTGGGCAAGCTTGAGCTGGGCCGCCGCATGCGACATGCCGCCGGTTTTGACCACCATCGCGAAATAGCGCAACTGCCGAAGGTTTATGGCTCAACCTCCCCATGTCGACGTGGCAGGACGCTGCCGATCAGGCTGCCGTATGGCCCCATCCTCTCGGCAAGCCGCCCAATCATCCTGTCGAGAAAAGCGAGCAGCGCCGTCTCGTGAACGAAAGACACGGCATCCGACATGCGGTTGAGGAAGAGCGTGCGCTTCATGGACGGCTGGCGGATCGGACAGGCGACGATCAGCCCCTGCTGGATTTCCTCCGCCACCACCCCATAGGGCACCACGCTGGTGGCCGCTCCCCGCGCGACCAGCGTCTTGATCGCCGGCATCGACTGCACCTCGAAGGCGACGTTTACGGGAAGCTTTTGCCGGCCGGCGACGTCGTGGATCAACCGCCAGACGATATCGCGGTCGCTGACGAGCGCGAGGTCGGTGCGGATCGCCTCCTCGAAGGAGATCGATTCCCCGAGCACACCGGACCCGGCACCCGCGACGAACAGCAATTCCTCCTCGATCAGCGCCGTCGCGGCAAGCCCGGGACGGTTCTCGAACTCATAGGCAAGCGCAATATCGAGCTCGCCGCGCATGAGCGCGTCGATCAGGATGAAGCTCAACTCCTCGACGACGCGGAACGAAACGTCCGGGATCTCGTCGCGGGCGGCAAGGAGGAGTTCCGGGCCGATCAAAGCCTGGATGCTGGGCGTAACGCCGAGATTGACAACCTCTCGCCTCGCCGCCCCATGCGCCATCACCTCCCGGCGCGCCTCCTCGACGGAACTGAGAATGGCAAGCGCATGCCGGTGCAAGACTTCTCCCGGCTCGGTCAGCGAAATGCCGCGCGAATGGCGCACAAAAAGCCGGACGCCGAGCGATTCTTCCAGATGCCTGATCTGCTGGCCGAGCGCCGTCTGCGCGACATTCATGCTTTCCGACGCCCGGGTGATATTCCCGGTCTCGACCACCTTCACGAAATAACGAAGCTGCCTGAGGTTAATGGTCTCCTCCCAAATCCGCGCCCGAGGCAATGCTATCGCTCGCAGCGCTGAGCGCGCAATGGCATTTTTTCTACAGCGCCGGCGGCTTATCAGACGCACCAAGGACGCTGTGGCACTTTGAATTGCTGCATGTTTTATCCTTAAATCGGGTGCGATCTAAAGGAAACATGCAGCGGGCTTCGCCCGGCCTTTCTCTGCCATCGAGATCTATCTAGGACTTTAGTCCGATAAAGACATGGGCCAATGGTCTTAGCCCAATTTGGCCTTATCCCATTGAGCGCGCTCCGTAATCCTTGACTGCAACCTGCTCTGTGAGACCCTTCAATCCCATGGTTGTAGTGCGTAGGAGGGGACAATGATCTTCGACGACGATGTTGAGTTGGCGCTCGCTCTGGCCTGCGAAGAACTCCAGATGACCCGAGACGAGATAATCCGCCTCATCCTTCGTGAGTGGCTGGAGCAGTACGGCTTTATCGATGGGTTGGACGAAGACAACGATACAAAAGGCAGCGCGTGAGAGAACTTTAGATCAATGTGGTAGCGAGAGACCTGTAATTCAGTCCTGGAAGACCGCACGCAATGGCCCCGCCCGGCCCCGAGGGCATCGCTCTGAGACTACCTCCCCCGCCAGATTCGGGACGTGCTCGGCCACTGATCGATGCGCGAGTCCGATACGTATATTCCGCATGGCCAACCGCAAGCGGCTTTCCACGAACGCGCTTTCCGCCATTGAGGAGCGCGAAACGTGGCGGGCCATGAGACCCGGTTATCAGTTGCCAGGTAGGCCCTTGGGAAACTTTCAAAATTCCTGAATAAAATCAAAGATAATGGTGGGCCCGGAGGGACTCGAACCCCCAACCAAGCGGTTATGAGCCGCCGGCTCTAACCATTGAGCTACAGGCCCGTGCCGGTCGTCTGCCGGCTGACCGCGAACCAATGGTAATTCGCGGGTCGCAATGGCTCTAGCGGAAAACCTTTTTGACGACAAGCCATTGCCGCAATGCCTACACAATCGATAAGCAAGAGTTCGGCATAAAACAACCGGAGAGAAATAACCATGATTTCTACACGCATCGCCCGCACGGTTCATGTCGCTGCCATGGCCGCTGCTTTTGCCGGCGCTTTTGCGGCCGCCGCTGTGGCGGACGAGAGCAATGCCAACAAGGGCGCAAGCAACGCGCGTCCCGAAGGCGTGCGGGGCCGGCAGGCGCTGATCAAGGTCTCCGGTGAGGGCCGCGCAACCGCAGCGCCCGACATGGCGATCGTGCAATTGAGCGTCGTCAAGGACGCGAAGACCGCGCGCGAAGCGCTCGACGCCAACAACAAGGCGATGGCGGAGGTGCTCTCGGCGCTCAAGCAAGGCGGCATTGCCGAGCGCGACCTGCAGACCAGCGGCTTCGCCATCAACCCGCAATACAACTTCCCGCAGGGCAACGACGGCACCAACCGGCCGCCGGAACTCATCGGCTATCAGGTCGTCAACGGCGTTACCGTGCGCGTGCGGGATCTGAGCACCCTCGGCGAGGTCCTCGACAAGTCCGTGACCCTCGGCATCAACCAGGGTGGCGGCATCGAATTCACCAAGGACAAGCCCGACGAAGTCATCACCGAGGCCCGCAAGGCGGCAGTGGCCGACGCGATCGTCAAGGCGAAGGTGCTGGCGGAGGCGGCCGGCGTCTCGCTCGGCCGGCTGATCGAGATTTCGGAACAGGCTTCCCGCCCGGAACCGGTTCCGATGGTGCGCAGCATGGCCAAAGAGTTCGCCGCCGATGCCGTTCCGATCGCAACCGGCGAAAACGCCTACAACGTCACCGTCAACGTGACCTTCGCCATCGAGCAGTGATGCCGGTAGAAATCCTGCCGCATGTTTCCCTAAATCAGCGCCGATCTAGGGATACGAACATGCAGCAGCTCAAAGTGCCACAGCGACCTTTGCGCTAAGACGCGCGGCGCTGTAGGCGGGCACTTCCTGTTTCGCGCCAACTTCAAAGTGATCCTTCGCGGAAAAAACAACAGACAAGCCCCGGCGAATTGCATCGCGCGGGGCTTTTCGAATCAAAAGCCCCTCACGGTTTCCGTGAGGGGCGCATTTCCGCCGGCCGGGGGAGACGAGACGGAAATCCGGCAGCTTACCAGCGGCCGATCACCGGGCAGCCGCGCACATTGGCGAAGATGATCGCCTGGCGGTCACCATGGCGGCGGCCCTCGACGACGACCTGGCGCCGCGCGACATTGGCGACATGGGCCCGGCGCAGGCCGCGGTCACGTGCCTTTTCGACGGCAAGCCACGGGTCACAACGGCCGCGGCGCTCGCCGTCCCAGCGGGGGCGATCCCGGCGCCAGTCGCGATCATAGTCACGGTATTGGACGCCCTGCGGCGAGCCGAACTCGAATATCACCGATTCAGCGGAAGCCGTGGTGGCGGCACCGGCAAGACCGGTGAGCCCGATGACGGCAGCAACCGCGGCATTGACGAGGAATTTTCTCATAGCGTTTCTCCGGTAGCAAAGGGTTCAAAATTGGCGATTACCGCTCTCGACGATTGAGCCAAACTTAGACCGGGCAAACTGAACGCTACCGGAACCCTCCGTTCATGCGCTGTTCAGGTTGATGAAGCCCGCATGGACCAAACGGCAAGCAAAGCGATTCGCTGCCTTCCGACCGCGCCGCATTCGTCCGCCCCGGATACAGCGACCTTTGCGCGTCCGATAAGGCGCGCGGCGCTGTAGACGTTCAGCATGTTACGCGGGAGGCGGCTCAGCCCTGCAGTTCGCGCTCGAAGATGCGGAGATTGCGGTAGTGGCTGAGGCGTGTGATGGCACCGTCCTCGACTTCGAAGATGAAAACGCTCGGAATGGCGTAGCTCTGGCCCGAAGCCGTTGGAAAACCCGACATGGTCTTGCGATAGGTGCCGCGTGCAGTCATGTCGGCGGCAACCCGCTGCCCGAAGGCATCATGCATCAGCACGATATCGCTGAACGTTTCGTCGAAATGGTGCAGATAGTTCATGATCCAGGCCCTCAACGGACCGACGCCCACGGTTCGCTGGCCGGTCAGCGAATCAAGCGCGACGTCCTCGTCGACGAGCCGGGAAAGCGCGTCGAAATCGCGGCTGTTGACCGCCTCGATGAAACGGCTCGCGATGGTCTGGGCGTCTGTCATCGTCTTTCCCCGAAGCTGTGGCCACTCAACTCTACCGCAGATCAGGCCGCCGGAGCAGAGCTGCGTTGAGCCCCATCACGTGCCAAGATGCAGCACGATTTCGCGCCGGTGCGGGCGATCGCGGTGTTCGAACAGATAGATCCCCTGCCAGATGCCGAGCGTCATGCGCGCATCAGTTACCGGGATGCCGATCGAGACCTGGTTGAGCGCCGCCTTGATATGCGCCGGCATGTCGTCTGGTCCCTCCTGGGTGTGAACGATCCAGCGCATGGAGGGGTCCGACGATGGCGGCACCAGGCGACGAAAGAATTCATTGAGGTCGCGTTTCACGTCCGGGTCGGCGTTTTCCTGGATGAGCAAGGATGCGGACGTATGACGGACGAACACGGTGAGAAGCCCCTCCGCGACGCCTGATTGCCGCACGAAATCGGCGGCCGCATCTGTAAACTCGTAGAGTCCCTGCCCACGGGTTGCGATCGTGATGACGGTCTGCGGCATTGCGGCTCTTCCCGTTCGTCTTATCAGATGCTCAAAGGACGCTAAGCACCTTGAATTGCTGCATATCCTCAAATCGGCTGCGATTTAAGGAACATGCAATAGCGGCGACGAAGTCGTCCTTGAACGAATCAATTTAGGAAAAATATCCAATAGGTCAAAATCCGGGACAGCCCATGCGGGAACGAAAAGAGCGTAAGGGCCGCGTCTTGCCAGGTCGAGCGGCGCGGCCCTCCCTGCCCGCTACAGTTCCAGAAACGGCTCGAAGCCTCCATAAATCATGCGCTTGCCATCGAAGATAGACTTCCACTCGTCTCCCTGGAGCCGAGGATCGGCCATGACCTTGGCAACGACCGCGTCACGATCCTGGCGCGACCGATAGACGACCCAGGAGAAGACCACTGTCTCGTCCTCTTTCGCCTGCACGGCGCGCGGAAAGGATGTCAATTCTCCATAGGGCACGTCGTCGGCCAAGCACTCGACGTAGTTGAGCGCACCGTGTTCCTTCCAGACGTCGCCCGCCCGGCGCGCCAAGGCCTTGTAGTCCTCGACCTTCTCCTGCGGCACCGCGACGAGAAAACCATCAACATAGGGCATGTTCGTCTCCTCCTGTTTGGCTGGACAGGCAAAGGACGATCGAAGCGGAAAGGTTCCGACAGCGGATGATGATTTTTCTTCATCTTGCACGGTCCGCAGACAGGGGCCGCCTTGTCTGGCGTATGTGGGCGAATGGCGCAGAATGCGGTGATCGATTGTCGGAATACCCTCCTCCCATTCGTCCTTGATCCGTAACGACGATCAAGGGAGAACCACCATGCAGAAGATCACGCCGTTCCTCTGGTTCGACAACCAGCTGGAAGATGCCATCGAATTCTACACCTCCATTTTCCGCAACGCCCGCGTCAAGGACATCAAGCGTGGACCGGACGGCAAGGCCTTTACCGCGAACTTCGAGCTCGAGGGCCTGCAGTTCATGGGATTGAACGGCGGACCGCATTTCAAGTTCTCCGAGGCTATTTCGTTTCTCGTCCGGTGCAGCGACCAGGCAGAGGTCGACTATTATTGGGACCGGTTGATCGAGGGCGGCACGCCGCAGCAATGCGGCTGGCTGAAGGACCGTTACGGCGTTACCTGGCAGATCATTCCCGACGCGCTCATCCGGTATCTCAGCGACGCGGACAGCGCAAAGGCCGGCCGGGTGCAGCAGGCGATGATGGGCATGGTCAAGATCGATGTTGCGGGGTTGGACACCGCGGCAGCCGGCTAGATCTGGCTCACGAACCGCAGCCGCGCAGTTGCTGAGCGTAGAGCGTCGCCATGCCGGAAGCACGCTTTGCGCCCGTCTGCGCCGTTTGGCTCCAGTTGCCGCGCGCGTAGCCGCCGTGACCGTGGTAGTAGGCAATATAGAGCCGATAAGGGTCGTTGAGCGCGATGCCGTTCTGCTGGTGGCTTTGATTGTGGTACCAGGCGATGAAGCGGACAGCGTCGGCGAAATCTGTCCGGCGCGCCGTCCAGCGTCCGGTTTCAGACTGGTAGCGGGCCCAGGTGCCGTCGAGCGCCTGCGAATATCCATAGGCGGAGGAGACGCGCGTCCAGGGAATGAAGCCGAAGAGCTTTGTGCGCGGCGGCCTTGCGTTGTGCTGGAAACCGGATTCCGTGTAGATCGTCGCCATCAGCACCGGAACGGGCACGCCATATTCGCGCTCCGCCGCATAGGCGGCCCGACGCCAATTGTTGAAAAGACCGTCTCGCTGCTCGAAAACCGCGCAGGCGTTCCGGGTGTTTTTCGGCACCGTTCCGCAGCCGGCCAGCAACAGGAGGACGACGACAAAAACGCAACGCATCGCGGAACCTCTCGTTTGCGAGAGATTGATAAAGCGTAAATCTTAAGGATCGGTTTTGAGGCGACGTTGAATGACCGCCAGAATGACAGCCGTCCTGCCGCTTCTCGCCATGCTTGCCGGCGTGATCTCGTCGGGGATGGCACGAGCCACTAACGCGCAGGATCTTTACGTGAGCGACGCGATCGTCACCGGCACCGGCGAGGAAAACCGGGAGATCGGATTTCGTGAATGCCTGGAGGAAGTCCTCGTCAAGGTCTCCGGCGACCAGCGTGTGCTGGCCGCACCAGCGCTCGCGCCGCTCATTGAACGCGCCGGCAGCTTCGTCGCGTCCTTTGCCTATCGGGATCGGCTGGAGGGTATTCCGATCCACGACGAACAGGGCACGCACGACCGGCCGCATGATCTGACCTGTCGTTACGAGCCGGCAACGATAGACCGGTTGCTTGACGAGCTCGGAAGCAGGCCCTGGCCGCAGGCGCGCCCGAGGATTGCAGTCTTTCTTGCCGTCCACGACCAAAAGCGCAGCTTCATGCTGACGAGCGACGGCGAAGAGAGCCCCTACATGGCCGAGTCGCTCGCCGCCGCGACCGTGCCCCTCGCGCTTGAAGCAAGACTGCCGGATCGGAAAACGCTTACCCAGGAAAAGCTCGGCCTCGACTTCCTGTCGAGTGAACGGGCGCTACAGTTGGAACGGCTGGCAAAGGCGATCGGCGCGGACGTCGCGCTCGTCGGGACGATTTCCTGGAACGACGAGGCGCTCGGCTGGATTGCCGACTGGCAACTGACGGAAGACGCCGGGAAGAGGTATCGGTGGCAAATCCGCGGCGTCAGCTTCGACGACGCCTTTCGCAACGCGATCCGCGGCGCGGCGCAAATCCTGTCGGGCAACGGCGCGCCTTGACGTCCGGGCATCGAAGCCAAAATCATCTCACTGTTTCATTGAAACAGTGAGATGATCCAATTCCTTGACACGACGCAACCTAGCCGAGCGTGCCGATCAGTTCACGATAGGCGGCTTCCGGAAATGCCTTCAACGTGCGCGTGCGCACATTGCCATTCATCCCAAGCGTCAACGCAAACCGTGCTGCAACCGCGTCGTCGGGCGCTTCGCAGACTGCGACCATGTCGTATTCGCCCATGGTCAGGTAGAAGTCCTTGAAGGACCCGCCCATTTCGTTAAGCACCTTCCTAGCAGCATCCAGCCGCTTCGGAGACTCGCGTACGTTCTTGATACCCTGCTCGGTCCAATTGAGAAGCACGACATAAGTAGTCATCTCACACCTCCCCACAGAGCATCCCGCTTTCGGGGTGAAGGCGAACAAGATGCTCTGGATTCAAAGGACTAGCGCCGATGATGCGTTCATCGCATGGGCGCTCTGGTTCGCGCCCGCGGTGCGCCCTCCCTGCATCGCGGGCCCGCTGCAAGCCGCAAAGTATAATCCCGCGGTCATGCGCGAACAAGCGCGGCCGGAACAGGGTGCGTGCGCAAAAAGCGGAATGATGGGGGCATAAAAAAGCCGGGCTCGAGGCCCGGCTTTTTTGACTTTATCTGTTGCGCTTAGCTGTCAAGGAACGAGCGCAGCTTGCGCGAACGGCTCGGGTGCTTGAGCTTCCTCAGCGCCTTCGCTTCGATCTGACGGATACGTTCGCGGGTGACCGAGAACTGCTGGCCAACCTCTTCGAGCGTGTGGTCGGTGTTCATGCCGATGCCGAAGCGCATGCGCAGCACACGCTCCTCGCGCGGCGTCAGCGAAGCGAGAACGCGGGTCGTCGTTTCACGCAGATTCGCCTGGATGGCCGCGTCGATCGGCAGCAGTGCGTTCTTGTCCTCGATGAAATCGCCGAGGTGTGAATCTTCCTCGTCACCGACCGGCGTTTCGAGCGAGATCGGCTCCTTGGCGATCTTCAGCACCTTGCGCACCTTCTCGAGCGGCATGGCGAGCTTTTCGGCCAGTTCTTCCGGCGTCGGCTCGCGGCCGATCTCGTGCAGCATCTGGCGCGAGGTACGGACGATCTTGTTGATCGTCTCGATCATGTGCACCGGAATGCGGATGGTGCGGGCCTGGTCGGCGATCGAACGGGTGATCGCCTGCCGGATCCACCACGTGGCGTAGGTCGAGAACTTGTAGCCGCGGCGGTACTCGAACTTGTCTACCGCCTTCATCAGGCCGATGTTGCCTTCCTGAATGAGATCCAGGAACTGCAGGCCGCGGTTCGTGTACTTCTTGGCGATCGAAATGACGAGACGCAGGTTGGCCTCGACCATCTCCTTCTTGGCGATGCGCGCCTCGCGCTCGCCCTTCTGCACCATCGAGACGATGCGGCGGAACTCGGCGATGGAAATGCCGGTCTCGGTCGCGAGATTCTGGATCTCCTGGCGGATATCGCGGATCGTCTGGTTTTCGGCCTTGGCAAACTCCTTCCAGCCCTTGCCGGCGAGGTTGCTGATCGACTTCATCCAGTTCGGGTCGAGCTCGGCGCCCGAATACTGTTCCAGGAACGAGTCGCGCTTGACGCCGTAGGATTCGGCAAGGCGCAACAGCCGGCCTTCGTTCTGCATCAGCCGCTTCGAAATGTCGTAAAGCTGCTCGACCAGCGCATCGATGCGGTTCTGGTTGAGCGACAGCGACTTCACCGCCTTGATCAGCTCGTCCTTCAGCTCCTTGTAGCGGCGCTCCTGCGCCGGCGACAGCGTGCCGGTCGCGGCAAGGCGTGCTTCCACCTGCTGGTCCTGCAGCTTGCGGAGCTTCTTGTAGGTCTCGGCGATGATGTCGAGCGTTTCCATCACCTGCGGGCGCAGTTCCGCTTCCATCGCGGCGAGCGAGAGGTTCGATTCGTCATCGTCCTCTTCTTCTTCCTCGGGCGGCTGGCCATCGCCGCCGACATTGGTTATGTCGTCGTCATTGGCAGCGGCTGCGCGCGTCTTGCGCACCTTTTCCTTCTCTTCGGCCGCCTTGCGGTCAGCCTCGATCTTTTCCGGGCTCTGGAACTGCGGGGCAGCCTTCGCCTCGGGACCGGAGTAGGTCGTTTCGAGATCGATGATCTCGCGCAGAAGCGTCTGGCCCTCGTTCAGTTCATCGCGCCAGATGATCAGCGCCTGGAAGGTAAGCGGGCTCTCACAGAGACCGGCAATCATCGTCTCGCGGCCGGCCTCGATGCGCTTGGCGATCGCAATTTCGCCTTCGCGGGAGAGAAGTTCGACCGATCCCATCTCGCGCAGATACATACGCACCGGATCGTCGGTGCGATCGGTCGGCTCCTTCTTCTTGCCGGTCGCAAGCGCCGTGCCGCTCGACGTGGTGAGTTCACCGCCCTCGCCGTCGCCGTCGTCGCTGCTGTCTTCGTCGTCGCCGCCACTGGCGGCTTCCTCGGCTTCTTCATCCTCGATGACGTTGATGCCCATGTCGGAAAGCATGGCCATCGTGTCTTCGATCTGTTCGGAGGTGACTTCCTCGGACGGCAGGACTGAATTCAGTTCGTCCATCGTCACATAGCCGCGCTTCTTGGCGGCCTTGATCATCTTCTTGACAGCGTCGTCGGAAAGGTCGAGAAGCGGGCCGTCCGGAGCGCCTTCGCGTTCAACGTCTGCTTCTTCGTTTTCTTTGACTTTAGTTGCCATTTATTCGTCGCTTTCCTTGTCGCAACCAGCGTGAGCCTGGTGCCAATGCCGCTTCGGGGTCCGGGCGCCGCGCACCCGCCACCGACTCATTTCCCCTGACGTAACGGGATGATGTTTAATTCCTGATTAACCACGACAACGATCGCGGTTGAGCTGGCAGGCCTCGACAGCCCTGCCACTGAAACGTCTCAGGCATGATTTTCCTATCCGCCGTACCGTGTCGCCATTTCTGCTTGAAATGGTGATTCCCAGAATTTTTGATCCCGTCAAGCATTTCCGGCGAAAAACCGCGTAAATCGGCAAAAAACGCTTCTCCGCGGGTTTTTGCGCTGTTTATCAGCTTTCGCTCAAGATGTAGGGACGGTCCAAAAAAAGACAAGGGCGGCGCTGGTTTTCCAGGGCTGAAGTCAGGAAGCCGGCCGCAGGGGCGACCTGCGGGGGGCTAACCACGAGATCGAGATCAGTCAACGCAAACGCGCGATCTCTACCAATCCATCACGACCTTGCCGGAATTTCCGGACCGCATCGCCTCGAACCCCTCGCGGAAATCGTCGATGCCGATCCGGTGGGTGATGACCGGTGAGAGATCCAGTCCGCCCTGGACAAAGGCGATCATCTTGTACCACGTCTCGAACATTTCGCGGCCATAGATGCCCTTGAGGTTGAGCATCTTGAAGATGACCTTGTTCCAGTCGATCTCGAAGCCCGCCGGCGCGATGCCGAGGATGGCGATCTTGCCGCCATTGTTCATCTTGTCGATCATGTCGCGGAACGCAGGCGCCGCGCCCGACATTTCGAGACCGACATCGAAACCCTCGGTCATGCCGATCGATCGCATCACGTCGGCGAGGTTTTCCTTGGACGCATCGACGACATAGTCGATGCCGACCTTGCGGGCGAGGTCGAGGCGCGTCGGGTTGATATCGGTGATCACCACCTTGCGCGCGCCCGAGCGCTTGGCGACGAGCGCGCCCATGATGCCGATCGGTCCGGCCCCGGTGACGAGCACGTCCTCGCCGACGAGGTCGAAGGAAAGCGCCGTGTGGACGGCATTGCCGAAGGGATCGAAGATCGCGGCGATCTCATCCGGCACATCGTCGGGGATCGACACGACATTATATTCCGGGATGCAGACGAACTCGCCGAAGGAGCCCGGACGATTGACGCCGACGCCAAGCGTGTTGCGGCAGAGGTGCCCCCTGCCGGCCCGGCAATTGCGGCACTTGCCGCAGACGATGTGGCCTTCGCCCGAAACGCGTTCGCCCACGTGATACTTGGTAACGGCGGAGCCGACTTCCGCGATCTCGCCCATGAACTCGTGGCCGACGACCATCGGCACGGGAATCGTCTTCTGCGCCCACTGGTCCCAGTTCCAGATGTGAACGTCGGTGCCGCAGATCGCCGACTTCTTTACCCGGATCAAGACATCGTTGGGGCCTACTTCCGGCACCGGGACCCGCTCCATCCAGAGCCCGACTTCCGGCTTCGTCTTGACCAGCGCCTTCATCATGTTCGTCATCGCAGGATCCTCACTCGCCCCTCGGCCCAACTCTTCAAATCACGCCCAGTTCACGGCCGACCTCTTCGAAGACCGCTATCGCGCGCCGGACATCCTGTTCGCTGTGCGCGGCCGACATCTGGGTGCGGATGCGCGCCTGCCCCCGCGGCACGACCGGGAAGGAGAAGCCGATGACATAGACGCCCCTCTCGAGCATCCGCGCGGCCATCTCCTGCGCGAGCGCCGCGTCACCGAGCATGACGGGAATAATCGGATGCCCTTCGCCGGCAAGCGTGAAGCCGAGCTTCGACATTTCAGCCCGGAACAGCGCGGCGTTCGCATAAAGCCTTTCGCGCAGCTTGTCGCCGTTCTCGATCAGGTCGAAGACCTTCAGCGAAGCCGCGGCGATGACGGGCGCCAGCGTGTTGGAGAAAAGATAGGGCCGCGAGCGCTGGCGCAGCCATTCGACGACTTCGGCCCTGGCTGAGGTGTAGCCGCCCGAGGCGCCACCGAGCGCCTTCCCGAGCGTGCCGGTTATGATGTCGATCCGGCCCTCGACGCCGCAATGCTCGGCGGAGCCGCGGCCGTGCTTGCCTACGAAACCGACCGCATGGCTGTCGTCGACCATGACCATCGCGCCGTATTTTTCCGCGAGGTCGCAAACGCCCCTGAGATTGGCGATGATGCCATCCATCGAGAAGACACCGTCGGTGGCGATCAGCTTGAAGCGGCTGCCTTCGGCCTTCTTCAACTCCTCCTCGAGCGCCGCCATGTCGTTGTTGGCGTAGCGGAAGCGCTTCGCCTTGGAGAGCCGCACGCCGTCGATGATCGAAGCATGGTTCAGCGCATCGGAGATGACCGCGTCTTCCTCTCCGAGCAAGGTCTCGAACAGCCCGCCATTGGCGTCGAAGCAGGAGGAATAGAGGATTGTGTCCTCCATCCCAAGGAAAGAGGATATGCGCGCTTCGAGCTGCTTGTGCTCTTCCTGCGTGCCGCAGATGAAGCGGACCGAGGCCATGCCGTAGCCATAGCGATCAAGCGCCTTCTTGCCAGCCTCGGCAAGCTCTTGGTTATCCGCCAGACCGAGATAGTTGTTGGCGCAGAAGTTCAGCACGCGATCGCCGGACGCTACCTCGATTTCACCCGCCTGCTTCGAGGTGATGACGCGCTCCGACTTATAGAGGCCGGCCGATTTCAGGCCTTCGAGTTCCGAACGAAGATGGGACAGAAAGGCTGAGGTCATGGCTGGCCACTCGCTGTAAGAAGGATGTTTCGAACCCGGGCGCCGCGCGTGGGCGCACGCTAGACGACTAGCACGACGGGCCGTCTCTTGCAGCAATTTCCAGCACCTCGGGGAGGCCGGAACGCACCGATCAATGAAAACGACAGGGGCTTTCGCGCTGGACGCGGTCCGCAGACACTTTCTGTCCCACGGCGCGCCTCAAGCGACATTTTCGTTCGTAAGGACGGGCCGATCAGTGGTGAGGCACCGACTGCGGCCCTACCCGTCGAGGTAGCCGTCTATGACGGCCAGGAATGCCTCGCCGTAACGCTCGCGCTTGCTCTCGCCGATACCGGGAATATCGAGAAGATCGTCGAAGTCGCGCGGACGCTGCTTGGCGAGCGCGATCAAGGTCGTGTCCGGGAAGACGACATAGGGCGGCACGTTCAATTCCTTGGCGATCGAGAACCGCTCGGCGCGCAGGCGCTCGAAAAGTTCGAGGTCGGATCCGGCGAGATCGGCTCTCTCGCGCTGGGCACCGGACTTCGCCGTTCGGGCGGCCTTTCCGGAGGTCGGCCTATCCTTGCGGAAGAACACCTGGCGCTCGCGCTTGAAGACCGCGCGGGCCTCCGGCTCGAGCTGCAGCGCCCCGAAGGCGGAATGATCAATCCGGACGAGGCCGCCGGCGAGCAACTGCCGGAACACCGATTGCCACGTTCGTGCCGGCAGATCCTTGCCAGCGCCGAAGACCGGCATACCGACATGGCCGAACCGCTCGGTTTTCTCGTTGATCGTCCCCATGAGCACATCGACCAGGTGGCCGGTGCCGAAGCGCTCGCCCGTCCGATAGACGGCTGCCAGTGCCTTGATCGCGGCCTCGGTACCGTCCCAGGTCTCGACCGGCTTCAGGCAGGTGTCGCAATGGCCGCAGCGGCCGGGATGCGCCTCGCCGAAATGCGCAAGGATCGCCTGCCGCCGGCAGCCCGCCGTCTCGCAGATCCCAAGCAGCGCATTGAGCTTCGCCCGCTCGATGCGCTTGATCTCCTCCGCGGCACCGCCCTCGTCGATCATCCGCCGACGCTGGATGACATCGGCCATGCCGTAGGCCATCCAGACTTCGGAGGGCAGACCGTCGCGACCAGCGCGACCGGTCTCCTGATAATAGGCTTCGACCGAACCCGGCAGATCGAGATGGGCGACGTAGCGAACATCCGGCTTGTCGATGCCCATGCCGAAGGCAACCGTCGCGACGAGGCAAAGGTCTTCCTCCTTCAGGAAGGCATCCTGATGGGCGTCCCGCAGGAGACGGTCCATGCCGGCATGGTAGGGAAGCGCCCGCACGCCTTGCGCGTTCAGCCATTCCGCCGTGTCCTCGACCTTGGCACGCGACAGGCAATAGACGATGCCGCTCGATCCCTTGAAGCGGGAGAGGAACCGCAGAAGCTGCTGGCGCGGCTGATCGCGCTCGACGATCTCGTAAGCGATGTTCGGCCGGTCGAAGCTGGTCGTGAAGACTTTCGCTTCGGTGAGCGCCAGCCGCTCGATGATATCGTCGCGCGTGTGCGGATCCGCGGTGGCCGTGAGTGCGATGCGCGGCACGCCGGCAAAGCGCGACCGGAGACAATCCAGGCCGCGATATTCAGGCCGGAAATCGTGGCCCCACTGCGAGACACAATGCGCCTCGTCGATCGCGAACAGTGCAATATCCATATCGCCGATCATCTCGGCGAAACCGTCGGTGACAGCGCGCTCCGGCGTCACGTAAAGCAGGTCGAGCGTTCCCTCCGAAAGCGCGCGCCGAACAGCGATCGCCTCGTCACGCGTCAGAGACGAATTAAGCGCGGCAGCGCGAATGCCGAGTTGCTTCAGCGCCTCGACCTGATCGCGCATCAAGGCGATCAATGGCGAGACGACGACGCCGACCCCGTTGCGGCAAAGTGCGGGAATCTGGAAGCAGAGCGATTTGCCCGCCCCTGTCGGGAAGAGCACCACTGCATCGCCGCCCGCCACCACATGCTCCACGACGTCCAGCTGCTGACCGCGGAAGGCGGAATAGCCATAGACGCGTTTCAGAACATCGAGAGGATTGGCGACGCCTTCGCTTTCGAACAGGCGCGCGGCGGAAGCATTGTCGTTATGAGGCATGGAATCGCTTTCGTCGGACGGCTGAGTATGGGGTTTGGGCAGGTGGGATGTAAACCGCTTGAAGACTCGAAGGAGAGCATCGCCTCGCTTCGCAGCTAACGCCCTCAGCCCTGCCCTCTCCCCGCAAGCGGGGCGAGGGTGGACTCGCGGCCGGCGCTGTACTCGATCGCAAATCCTAACCGCGATGGTTACGGCGCGGTGGACCGAGAGGGCGCTGCAAGGTCCCTTCTCCCCGCCTGCGGGGAGAAGGTCGGGCAGCGGGATGAGGGGCGGCCTCAGGCGGGTCTCCTACCGCGCAGCCGGACCCTTGACTCGGCCGGAAAGGACGCCGAAGCCTTCGATGATGGCTTCCTGGTTTTCAAGTCGCGTCACTTCGAGCTGGACCTCCTGGAGTGTCCTGAGCAGCTGCGGCACGACCTCGAGGTCCCCGTCCTCGGTGGCGTGGGCCAACTCCCGCTCCAGTTCGCGCCGCTGCCAATGCAGGGCTTTGCTGCGCCTGTGGAGGGCAAGCGCCTGAAGGTAACCCTCGCGCGCATCCTCAGGCGCCGCCGCAACCGTCGCCGTCCACAGCCGCGCATAGCGGACCTGCTGGTCGAGTGCTGCGATCAGCGCGCCGAAACCCTCCGCTTCCAATTGCTCGATGAGGATCTCGCGCGTCAGCCGCGGTCCGTTTGCCGCCGCAGCGTTCAAAACCATCGCCCAGCAGCGCTGCAGGTCACGGTGGTCGAACTCGATCGTCGAGATCTCGTCATATTCGTCGAAGAGCAATTGCGGGTGGTTGACGATGGTGAGCGCCAGCACGCTCTCGCGCAGCAGCGGCACCGCCTGTTGGCCACTGACGAGGGAAGAGCGCGCCAGGCGATCGGAGATCGCGGTCGGGCCGGCGGCAATATTCCGCGCGCCTGAAGCGCCGCGGGGGCCGCCACTCTGGCGCCCGCCTCGTTCGAACGGCCGCCGTTCATTCCTGAACGGCGCACTGCCCTGCAGAAAGGCATTGAGGCGGTCGCGCATGTCCTGGCCATAGTGGCGGCGCACACTTTCGTCGGCGATGACCGACGTCACCTGCCTCAGCCGCGCTTCCAGTTCGGCGCGTTTTTCGGGCGTATCGAATTCGCCGCCCTGGACCTCGCGCAGCCACACCATTTCGGCGAGCGAACGGGCATTGGCGAGCACCTTGTCGAAAGGTTCGCGTCCGTCATGGCGGACGAGATCGTCCGGGTCCTTGCCGTCCGGCAGCATGGCGAAGCGGACCGATCGTCCGGGCTTCAGGTGGGGCAGCGCCAGATCGACGGCGCGGTTGGCGGCGCGGATGCCCGCACCATCGCCGTCGAAGCAGAGCACCGGCTGCGGCGTCATCTTCCAGAGAAGATCGAGCTGGCTTTCGGTAAGCGCGGTTCCGAGCGGCGCCACGGCATTCTCGATGCCGGCCTGATGCAGCGCGATCACATCCATGTAGCCTTCGACGGCAATGATCGTGCCGGCCCCATCGGCGCCCTGCGAGGCCCGCCGGGCGCGTGCGAAATTGAACAGGACGTTGCCCTTGTGGAAGAGCTCCGTCTCATTCGAATTCAGATATTTGGCCGGCGCGTCGGGCGACATGGCGCGGCCACCGAAGGCGATCACCTTCTCGCGCGCCGAAAGGATCGGAAACATGATGCGGTCGCGGAAGCGGTCGTAGGAGACCGGCACGTCGGGTCCATGCACGACGAGGCCGCAGGCTTCGATCTGCTCCTTGCCGACGCCCTTGCCGGAAAGAAATTCCTTCAGCGCGTTGCGGCTGTCGGGCGCAAAGCCCAGCCGGAACGTCTCGATCGTGCGCCCGGTCAGCCCCCGCTCGCGCAGGTAGGCCCGTGCCTTGGCACCACTCGCCGTCTGCAACTGGTCCTGGAAGAACTGCGTCGCCATTTCCATGACGTCGAGCAGGCTGGTCCGCTCCTTCTCACGCCGCTCGGCCTGGGGGTCGGGTTGCGGCATGGCGACGCCGGCCATGTCGGCAATCTGCTGCACCGCTTCAGGGAAGCTCAGCCCTTCAAGGTCTGTCAGGAAACGGAAGTGGTCGCCGGAAACGCCGCAGCCGAAGCAATGATAGCGCCCCTTGCGGTCCTCGCAATGGAAGCTCGGCGACTTTTCGCCGTGAAAGGGGCAACAGGCCCAGTAGTCGCCGCGCGAAACATTGGTCTTGCGCCGATCCCAGGTGACGCGCTTGCCGACCACGTCCGAAATCGGAACGCGATCGCGTATCTCGTCGAGGAAGGACTGTGAAAAGCGCATGGATAGCCGATACCCCTAGCGGGCCTGCCACACAAGCAGCGCGATCCGCGGTGCCCGCAATTCACAGGCAGATGCCGGGGCGCCGAAGCTCAAAAATGAGGTCGGTCGGTGCGCCGGCGAGGAAGGCGACACGCCCGCTGCAAAGCGGGCGCAGGCTTATTTCAGCAGTTCCTTGACGAGACCGGAGGCCTTTGCGAAGTCCATCTGGCCGGGGTAGCGCTCCTTCAGCGCATTCATGCACTTGCCCATGTCGCGAAGGCCCTGGGCGCCGGTCTCCTCAATGATCGCGGCGCAGGCCTGCTTTACCTTGTCCTCGGAGAGCTGTTCAGGGAGGAAATGGTTGATGACGGCAATTTCCTGGCGTTCCTGCTCGGCGAGCTCGGGCCGGCCGCCCTCGTCGTAAATGCGGGCGGATTCTTCGCGCTGTTTGATCATCTTGGCGAGGATCTGCATGATCTCGTCGTCGCCGACCGGATCCTTGCCCTGGCCGCGATTGGCAATGTCGCGGTCCTTGATCGCAGCCTGGATCAGCCGGACAGTCGAAGTGCGCCGTGTGTCCTTGGCTTTGAGGGCTTCTTTCAATGCGTTCGCGAGTTGGTCGCGCATGTCCTTGCTCCATGTCGAAACCGGCCCGCGGAGCTCATGCCCGCAACCGGTTCGATTACGTCGTTGTTGTCGTCGTCTTAAACCAGTGCGGCAGGTGCAATCAAACGGATTACGCAACCAATTGAATTATAAGGAATTTTATTTCCTTACAATTCATGGCGGCCGGTTGACCCAGCCAAGGCCTTTCGTTATTTTCCGGCACCTGCACGAACATCGGCATGAACCTTTTCTCGCGGGGTTTCCGCGCGCCATGCCGCATGCGATTTGAAATGGCGCTGAACCGACCGGCTTTCAAGCCTCGCTTTCCGCCGCAACGGGATAGGAACGATGACCGCGACACCCGCATGGACAACCCAGAAACCCACCGCCCTTCTCGTTCTGGCCGACGGCACGGTGATCGAAGGCAAGGGCATCGGCGCGACCGGCAAGGTTCAGGCCGAAGTCTGCTTCAACACGGCACTGACCGGATACCAGGAAATCCTGACCGACCCCTCCTATCTCGGCCAGATCGTCACCTTCACCTTCCCGCATATCGGCAACATCGGCACCAATGATGAGGATATCGAGGACTTGACGCCCGCCGCCCGCCACGGCGCCGTCGGTGTCATCTTCAAGGCCGACATCACCGAGCCCTCCAACTACCGCGCCGCCAAGCACCTCGACGCCTGGCTGAAGGCCCGCGGCATGATCGGCCTTTGCGGCATCGACACGCGTGCGCTGACCGCCTGGATCCGCGAAAACGGCATGCCGAACGCTGTCATCGCTCACGACCCCGCCGGCGTCTTCGACATCAATGCGCTGAAGGCTGAGGCAAAGGCCTGGAGCGGTCTCGAAGGCCTCGACCTCGCCAAGGTCGCCACCTCCGGCCAGTCGTCCCGCTGGAGCGAAAAGCCCTGGGTGTGGAACGAGGGCTATTCGACGCTCGGTGAAACCGATGCCGCCTATCACGTCGTCGCCCTCGACTATGGCGTAAAGCGCAACATCCTGCGACTCTTCGCCGGTCTCAACTGCCGGGTCACGGTCGTCCCCGCGCAGACGAGCGCAGAAGAAGTTCTGGCACTGCAGCCGGACGGCATCTTCCTTTCCAACGGTCCGGGCGATCCGGCGGCGACCGGCGAATACGCCGTTCCGGTAATCCAGGACCTCCTGAAGACCGAGGTTCCGGTCTTCGGCATATGCCTCGGCCACCAGATGCTGGCGCTGGCACTCGGCGCCAAGACCGAGAAGATGCACCAGGGCCACCACGGCGCCAACCATCCGGTCAAGGATCACACCACCGGCAAGGTCGAGATCGTCTCGATGAACCACGGCTTCGCGGTCGATTCGAAGTCGCTGCCGGAAGGCGTTGAAGAGACTCACATTTCGCTCTTCGACGGCACCAACTGTGGCCTGCGTGTAACCGGCAAGCCTGTCTTTTCGGTCCAGCATCACCCGGAAGCCTCGCCCGGCCCGCAAGACAGCCACTATCTCTTCCGCCGCTTCCTCAACCTCGTGCGCGAGAAGAAGGGCGAACCGGCGCTCGCTGAGCGCTGAGTCCCAGCCGTCAGCCGGTTCGATAAAATACAGAGAACCCTCCGGGCGTCTGCTCGGAGGTTTTTTTATGTCGGGAACCTTGAAAACTCCCACGCTCGACCTTCGCGGCGATAAAATGCACCTCGCATGGTGCTGCGAAAATCTGGCGCGAAGTCGTCGCTTGATCACGGCTTTCGCGAACTGCCTTGTTAGGAATAGACAATGGCAAAGCCTCTTGTCTTTGGTGCCGATTACAGCGTCTACGTCAGAACTGTTCGCTTGACGCTGGAAGAAAAAGGCATCGGTTACGATCTCGTGCCAATCGACGTCTTTGGCGAAGGCGGCCCGCCTCGCGACTATCTGCAACGACACCCATTCGGCTGCATTCCGGCCTTCGAGCATGACGGCTTTCGGCTGTATGAAACAGGCGCGATAATTCGCTATATCGATGAGGCATTCGAGGGGCCGAACCTTCAGCCGTCGGATTTGCGACGGCGTGCCCGCGTCAACCAGCTAATCAGCATGATGGATGCATATGCTTATCCGGTCATGGTCTGGGGCATTTACGTCGAGCGGGTATCAAAACCCGCCAAACTCGGCTTTGCAGATGAGGCGTGCATCGCCGAAAATCTTCCCAAGGCAGCCATTTGCCTCAAGGCTATGGCCGATCTCATGAAGGATGCGCACTGGCTTACGGGCGACAGCCTGACGTTGGCCGATCTGCATGCCGCTTCGATGTTCGACTATTTTCTGATGGCTCCGGAAGGGCGTGCGCTGATCAAGGATCATCCCGATCTCGCATCGTGGTGGTCACGAATGGCGGGCAGACAGAGCATGCGGGCAACAAAGCCCGCGACGTAATTCGGCACCGAGCGCCGGCCTCCTACAGCGCCGCGCGTCTTATCGGACGCGCAAAGGCCGCACGTTGAATCGCTGCAGGTCTTCGTCCTTAAATCGAGTAGTCATCGAGAGTCAGCCTTCGCCGAGGCGGGCGGCCAGGAAATCCACTGTTGCACGCACCGAAGGCAATTGGCCGCGCCGATGCGGCATCAGGATCGTCGTCGTCACCCTGCCGGCCGTCCATTCAGGCAGGATACGGACGAGGACGCCGCCAGCAACCTCCGCTGCACAGAGCTTGCGAGGCAAGGCGGTGATCCCGAGTCCGGAAAGCGCCGCTTCGCGCAGAACGTAGGATTCGTCCGCGAGGAAGCGCGGCCGCGGCCGGGCCTGCACCTGCGAGCCCCTAGGATCGGTTGCCACCCAGCCTTCCGACGAGAGCGATGTCAGGAGTCCGTCATGGCTTTCGAGATCGCCAGGATGCGCCGGCGTGCCACGCGCGCTGAGGTAGGCGGGAGCCGCGACGAACCAGACCGCTTCGGAGCCGACACGCCGCTGCACGAGGCCGGAGTCCGGCAGCGACGCGAAATGATCGCGCACCGCGAGATCGAAGCCTTCCTGGACGATATCGACGAACCTGTCGGTCGCATGCACCATAAAGCGGATCTTCGGGTATGCGATCGCCAGCCGTGGCAACAGCGGCGCGAGCGAAAGCTGCGCCGTCGGAACGGATGCCGTGATTCTGACGGTACCGCTCGGCTCTGAAAGCCTTCCCTTGACTACGCTCTCGGCTGCTTCCGCCTCAATGAGCATTGCCGCCGCATGACGATAGAAATCCTCCCCTGTCTCGGTCACCGCAAAGCGGCGCGAAGTGCGGTTGATGAGCCGAACGCCGAGCGCCTTTTCGAGTTCCGCCACACGTTTGCTGAGCGTCGATTTCGGCACCTTGAGCGCGCGCGCAGCCGGGGCAAAGCCCCCGTGATCCGCGACGTGGACGAAGAACATGAAGTCATTGAGGTTTGCCATGAGCCTGAGCCACCGTCCGCATTTGTGGATGATAAGTCCACATTAAGCGGTCTGGCACATGTTCGTCCATAAATGCATCTCTTCCTCATCGTTAATTCGAACCCAAGAGGAAGACAGCATGACTATCTATGAAGGTAAGAAGGCCATCGTGATCGGCGGCACCCATGGCATGGGGCTGGCGACGGTCACACGATTGGTCGATGGCGGCGCGGAAGTGCTGCTGACAGGAAACAACGCGAACAACCTCGCAAAAGTGAGGGAGAGCTTCGGCACGCGCGTCCATGCCTTGCGCTCCGACATCGCCGATCTCAACGACATTGCAGCTCTCGGCATAGCTGCCGGTCAGAAGATGGGCGCGATCGATCTCCTCCACATTAACGCCGGCATTTCGGAACTCGAGCCGTTCGATCAGGTGACCGAGGCATCCTACGACCGCCAGTTCGCGATCAACACCAAGGGCGCGTTCTTCACCGTTCAGCGCCTGGCCCCGCTGATCCGCAAGGACGGCTCGATCGTCTTCACCTCCTCCGTCGCCGACGAGGGCGGATATCCGGGCATGAGCGTCTACAGCGCCACCAAGGCGGCGCTCGTCTCGTTCGCCTCCGTGCTTGCGACCGAGCTCCTGCCGCGCGGCATCCGCGTCAACGCCGTCTCCCCTGGCTTCATCGACACGCCTACCAAGGGTGCTGCGGGGTTGACGGAGACCGAGCGTGCCGAGTTCAAAGCGCTAGGCGATGCGGTCACGCCAATGAAGCGCAACGGTACGGCCGACGAGGTGGCGCGCGCCGTGCTGTTCCTCGCCTTCGAGGCAAGTTTCACGACCGGTGCAAAGTTCGCCGTCGATGGCGGCCTCGGCCAGAAGCTCGCAACCGCCTTCTGACGCGAAAAGCGGAAAGGAAGAAGCATGACCAGGATTTCGGTTCTCGGCCTCGGTGCCATGGGCGCCGCGCTCGCCGCAACCCTCATTAGGAAGGGCCATTCCGTCACCGTCTGGAACCGCACGCCATCGCGTGCGGAGCCTCTTGCCGGCGCGGGAGCAAGGATCGCCACGAGCCCCGCCGAAGCCGTCGCGGCAAGCGACCTCACGATCCTTTGCGTCGTCGACTATGCCGCCGCGGGCGCGGTGCTGACTAAGGCGCAGGGCGCGCTCCGCGGCCGCGATCTCGTCAATCTGACGAACGGCACGCCGCGCGAAGCGAAAAAACTCGCCGCCTGGGCGGAGGAAAACGGAGCGGCCTATCTCGACGGGGGCATCATGGCCATTCCGCCGATGATCGGCGAGACCGGCGCCTTGATTCTCTATAGCGGCTCGGACGCGGTCTTCGAACGGCACAAGCCATCGCTCGATGCCCTTGCCGAAAGCCGCCATCTCGGCGACGACGCCGGGCTGGCGGCGCTCTATGACCTCGCGCTGCTTTCCAGCATGTACGGTCTCTTCTCCGGTTTTCTGCATGCCGGCGCGCTGGTGGCAAGCAGTGGCGGCAAGGTCACGGATTTCCTGCCGCTTCTCCTTCCGTGGATCGAGGCGATGAGCGGCACACTCCCCGACCTTGCCGGCAAGATCGATAGCGGCAAGCACAGCGACGCCGTCGTCTCCAACCTCGCCATGCAGGCGATCGCACTCGAAAACATCGCCAAGGCGAGCACGGAGCAAAGTGTGGCCCCGGACTTCATCGAACCGATGCTTCGGCTCGCTACCCGCCGGATTGCGGAAGGTCATGGCAGCGATGATATCTCGGGCGTGATCGAGACGATCCGGGGAAAAGTGAATCCGTTTCAGCGAATTAGCACCGTCGCCTGATGTGGATTGGCAAGGCGTTGAATCGCTTTGTGAGGCAACAAAAAGCCCGCCGGCATCGGCGGGCTCCTCACTTGCGGCAAAGGCCGTTTTTATTTGCAGGCGGCGCAGAAGCGCTGGATGCGGCGGCAGGCCTCTTCGAGCAGTTCCTCGGAGGTCGCGTAGGAGATGCGGAAGTTCGGGCCGAGACCGAAGGCCGAACCATGGACGACCGCGACACCTTCGGCTTCCAGAAGCTCGGAGACGAAGTCCTCATCCGTCTCGATGACCTTGCCGGACGGCGCGGTCTTGCCGATGAGGCCGGCGCACGACGGATAGACGTAGAAGGCGCCTTCCGGCGTCGGGCAGGAAATGCCCTTGGCCTGGTTCAGCATCGAGACGACGAGATCGCGGCGGCCCTGGAAGATCTCCTTGTTGCGCGGGATGAAATCCTGCGGCCCGTTGAGTGCCTCGACCGCGGCCCACTGCGCGATGGAAGTGGCGCCCGAGGTCTGCTGGCCCTGGATCATGTCCATCGCCTTGATGAGGTGCAGCGGACCTGCCGCATAGCCGATGCGCCAGCCGGTCATGGCATAGGCCTTGGAGACCCCGTTCATCGTCAGCGTGCGGTCGTAAAGGCCGGGCTCGACCTCGACCGGCGTGGCAAACTTGAAGTCGCCATAGGTCAGGTGCTCGTACATGTCGTCGGTCAGAACCCAGACGTGCGGGTGCTTCATCAGCACGTCCGTCAGCGCCTTCAGTTCGTCATGCAAATAGGCAGCACCCGAGGGGTTGGACGGCGAGTTGAAGACGAACCACTTGGTCTTCGGCGTGATCGCCTTTTCGAGGTCCTCGGGCCTCAGCTTGAAATTGTTTTCCTGCTTGGTCGCGACGAAGACCGGGGTGCCGCCGCACAGCGCCACCATCTCCGGATAGGAGACCCAGTAGGGTGCCGGGATCACGACTTCATCGCCGGCATTCAGCGTCGCCATGAAAGCGTTGAAAAGAATCTGCTTTCCGCCGGTGCCGACGATCGTCTGCGCCGCGGTGTAATCGAGATTATTTTCGCGCTTGAACTTCTTCGCAATCGCTTCGCGCAGTTCCGGAATGCCGGAAACGGGCGTGTACTTCGTCTCACCGCGGTTGATCGCGTCGATCGCGGCCTTCTTGATGTTGTCCGGCGTGTCGAAGTCCGGCTCCCCTGCACCGAGGCCGATGACGTCACGGCCTTTCGCTTTCAGCTCACGGGCTTTCTGCGAAACGGCGATGGTGGCGGAAGGCTTTACACGGGAAAGGGCATCGGCAAGGAAGGCCATGGTGTGAGGTCCTGATCGTTTCGAAACGGCGTGAAGCGCTACGGAACGGAAGTCAGGCTCCATAGCGGTTAGGTCTATGTCGAAAGAAGCCCGGTCTTGCAAGCGCTCGAGCGGCAAAAACGGCGGCAAAGCCGCGCAAAATGCGTCACCATGACAAAGTTTCATGAATACCATCGCAGCGATCGATCGGCGACGCCATCGCGCCCTGGCATGCAAAGGTCCTGACGAGCAGGATTTCGGGGGAGAGCCGGCGACCGCGTGCGGCCGTGAAACAGGAGCGCCAAGAGACCTCCCGCTCCAGATTTTCTTCAAAAAAATCAGCACGTTTCGCCGATTTCCGCATTGCCTTAATTTGGTCACAACAACTGTCGCGGAGCGCCGCAATTTAGTCCCGCAAGAGCCGATTTCCGGGCCTCTTCTACCATGACGTGAATGCATTCGCATCGTGGGGGTATGCAATGTTTCTCGATGACGAAATCGCCGCCATGCGCACTCGGCGCAACGAGGCGCGCTGGGGCTTCTACCTGGCGCTCGCCGCACTTGCAGCCTGCATCGTGATGATCCTCGGCCTGTTGGCGCAGGCTTCGGCGCAAACGGCCGATGCCAGACCGCAACGGCTGGCGGGCTACGTCCGCCCGAACGACATGGGGACCGGCGCGCTGCTCTTTCCTTCGCGGGAACCCGGCTATTTCGTCGAGGCGCCGCGGCTGGCAACCGACGTCGAGATAGACGTCAACGGGCCCGTCATGCGAACCCGCGTCACCCAGCGCTTCGAAAACCCGAGCAAGGGATGGGTCGAGGGCACCTACGTCTTTCCGCTCCCGGAGGACTCCGCCGTCGACACGCTGAAAATGCAGATCGGCGACCGCTTCATCGAGGGAAAGATCAAGCCGCGCGCCGAGGCCAAGGAAATCTACGAACAGGCAAAGGCCGAGGGCAAGAAGGCCGCGCTTCTCGAGCAGCAGCGGCCGAACATCTTCACCAATCAGGTCGCCAATATCGGCCCAGGCGAAACCATCGTCGTGCAGATCGAGTATCAGAGCGGCGTTCGCCAGTCCAACGGGGTCTTTTCCTTCCGCTTCCCGATGGTCGTCGCGCCCCGCTACAATCCGCAGCCGGTCGTCAGCACGGTCGATATCGATGGCCGCAGCGGCTACGCCGTGAGCGAGCCGGTTCCGGATCGGGAGAAGATCGAGGCGCCGGTACTCGATCCAAAGGCAAACGCCAAGGTCAATCCCGTAACCCTCGCGGTGAACCTCAAGGCCGGTTTTCCGATCGCAAGCGTGACCTCCCCCTATCACGAGGTCGATGTCGCATCACTCGACGAACTCACCCGCCGGATCACGCTCAAAAACGGCAGCGTTCCGGCCGACAAGGATTTCGAACTGAGCTGGAAGGCGATCGAGGGCAGGAGCCCCTATGCCGGTCTCTTCCGCGAGACGGTGGGCGGCAAGACCTACCTGCTTGCCTTCGTCACGCCGCCGTCGGCCGTCGAGGCCGGCAAGCCGGTCAGGCGCGAAGTTGTTTTCGTCATCGACAATTCCGGCTCGATGGCCGGCCCATCGATGGAACAGGCCAAAGAGAGCCTTGCGCTGGCGATCTCGCGACTGGACGACGATGACCGCTTCAACGTCATCCGCTTCGACGACACGATGACGGTGCACTTTCCCGAACTCGTCGCCGCCACGCCCGACAAGCGCGAGGATGCCATCGCCTTCGTGCGCGCGCTCACGGCCAATGGTGGCACCGAAATGTTGCCGGCGCTGGAAGCGGCACTTCGCACCCAGGGACCGGTGGAACCGGGCGCCTTGCGCCAGGTGATTTTCCTCACCGACGGCGCGATCGGCAACGAGAGCCAGCTTTTCGACGAGATCCGCAACAACCGCGGCGATGCCCGCGTCTTCACCGTCGGGATCGGTTCCGCTCCCAACAGCCACTTCATGACCAAGGCGGCGGAATATGGCCGCGGCACCTTCACACTGATCGGCTCCGAGCGCGAGGTCGCCACCCGCATGGTCGAGCTTTTCGAGAAACTCGAAAACCCGGCCATGACGGAAATTTCGGCGACGTTCGACCGTGTCGCCGCCGCAGACATCACGCCAGACCCGATGCCCGACCTCTATCGTGGCGAGCCGGTGGTGCTGACGGCGGAACTCGGCGGCACGGCGCCGGAAGGCAAGCTCAGGATTGTCGGCAAGGCGGGGGATCAGCCCTGGCGGGTCGAGATGGACATCGCCAAGTCGGCGGCTGGCGATGGCATCGCCAAGCTCTGGGCGCGTCGGAAGATCGATGATCTCGAGGCGAGCGCCGCGGCAATCGCAAACGCGGACGACCTCGACCGGCAGATCGAGGCCGTCGCGCTCGCGCATCATCTCGTGTCGCGCGTCACCAGCCTTGTCGCCGTCGACGTCACCCCTTCCCGCCCGGCGGGAGAACCGCTCGCCGGCGCCAAGGTACCGTTGAACCTCCCGGAAGGATGGGATTTCGGCAAGGTTTTTGGCGAGAACCCGGCCGACCCCGGCAGGATCGACGAACGGGAGGCGGCGGCGGGCAACCGGAGCGAACGCGCCATGCTCGTCGCGGACCGGATGGCCGCAGCGCCGACGGCGCGCGCCGCAAGCCTGATCGCCGAGGCGACCAACCAGGTGAACCTGCCGCAGACGGCAACCGAGGCTGACAGGCAGATTCTGATCGGCCTGATGCTGCTTGCCATCGCGCTCCTGGCAGGCACGACTTTCGCATTCTGGCGGCAGCAGATCGCCGTATTCATCGTCGCAAGGGTTCTTCGCCATGGCTGACGACGATGACCTCTCCGACCGGCCTGCCGGTTTCCTTGCCAGACTGTCGGCGGTCGAAACGATCGTCGTTGCGATCATCGCCCTCATTGCCCTTGCCGGCTTGCTGCTGATCGGCAAGGGGTTCTACATGAAGGCCAAGGCCGAGCTTTCGCAGGTCCTGTTGCGAAAGACTTTCGAAGAACAGCTTCGCGGCGCCGCCGACGGCAGGCCCTGGCCTTGGGCGGATTTCGAGACCGAGGCGGAAATCGCCGCACCCCGGATCAATCGTTCGGCGATCGTGCTTGCCGGAGCAAGCGGCGAGGCTCTTGCCTTTGGCCCCGCCCGGCTCGCCAACACGCCGCTCCCGGGCAATGAGGGGACATCGGTGATCGCCGCCCATCGCGACACGCATTTCCGCTGGCTGAAGGACGTGAGCCCCGGTGACCTCCTGGTGCTGACGCGCAAGGATGGCCGCCGCTTCATTTTCCGGGCCGGCGAGGGCCGCGTCGCCCGTTGGGACGAAAGCGGCATCAACGCATCGGCCAGCGGCCGCCACCTTGCGCTCGCCACCTGCTGGCCCTTCGACGCCGTCGAACAGGGGCCGCTGCGCTACATCGTCAATGCCGAACTCGTCGGCGAGCAACGCGCGTTACCGCTCACCACCGGCTCGATCTCCCGATAAAGCCGTTTTGATCCGATGTGACTTGAAAGGCACGCGCCTGCGCCCCAGCTTACCTCAACCAAAGGCGCAATCCGGAGAACGCAATGCGGCGCTCGCTCTCGAGGGCAGGTTCGACGAACATCCCGACCCCATCGGCGCGGTCCGCGGCCCCTCTGCTTTCCGGTTTCCTATGCCTCCTCGCCCCGCAGGCAGCGCCCGCACAAGGGGCGCAGGAATTTTCAACCCAGACCGGCACGGTCCTTGTCGAAACGCTTGCGACCGGCCTCCGCCATCCCTGGGCCGTAGAGGCGATGCCGGACGGCGGCCTCATCGTCACAGAGCGCCCGGGACGCTTGCGCATCCTTCGCGACGGCGAACTGTCCGCCCCGATCGAAGGCGTGCCCGATGTGGCCGCACGCGGACAGGGCGGGTTGCTCGATGTCGCCCTGGATCCGCAATTCGCCACCAACCGCGTGCTTTACCTGACCTATTCCGCCAGTGACGGCGATGGCTATGGCACGGTGCTTGTTCGAGCCGCCCTCTCCGACGACCAACGACGATTGACCGATGTGAAGGAACTGTTCCGGATGAGCAAGTTCACCGGCCGGGGCCAGCATTTCGGCTCACGCATCGCCATAGACAAGGACGGCAGCCTGTTCTTCGGCATTGGTGATCGCGGTCAAGGTGAACGCGCGCAGGACCCGCGCGACCATGCCGGCGCCATTCTGCACATCAACCCCGACGGTAGCATTCCGGCGTCCAACCCTTATCGCGGCGGCATCGAAGGTCGCGCCGAGATCTGGTCGAAAGGACACCGCAATCCGCAAGGCATCACCTTCGACCAGGGCGACGGCAAGCTCTTGACCGTCGAACACGGTGCGCGCGGCGGCGATGAAGTGAACAACCCGCAGCCGGGCAAGAACTACGGCTGGCCGGTGATCACCTATGGGAAAGACTACTCCGGCGCGGAGATTGGCGAAGGCACGGCCAAGGAGGGCCTTGAACAGCCACTCTACTATTGGGATCCGTCGATCGCCCCGGGGGCGCTTGCGGTCTACCGCGGCAGCATGTTTCCGGAATGGGATGGCGACCTCCTGGTCGCGGCGCTGAAATACCAGCTGCTCGCTCGCCTGGAGAGAGACGAAAACGGCGCGATCACCTCCGAGGAACGGCTGTTCGACGGCGAGTTCGGCCGGATTCGGGATGTGGTCGTGGCGCCGGACGGCGCGCTGCTGATGGTGACCGACGAAGACAACGGCGCCGTTCTCCGGGTCTCCAAGGCTCCGACGCAATAACGGCGGTCAGAGCACTTCATTTCAACGCGTTTGAAGTGACGCCCGCACCTCCTTGCGAAACATGAACTTGAGCCCCGACCAGACCGGGTCGACGGCGCAAACCTTCACATCGACGAGATCGAGCGGCAAAAATATCTCGCGCAAGGCATTCTCTGTGAGGGTCGTCACAACACCCGAGGCCTGTTTCGGCCACGAGACCCAGAGCATTCCGTCCGGCTTCAGCCACGCCCCGAGCGCCTCGGCCTGGCCTGCGAGCGCGGTCCGGTCGGTTTCGAAGACATGGATATAATCATAGTGGCGCGAGGCGATCCGGCCGATCGACGTGTCGATGAGCGCGAAACCGGGAAAGCCGGCAATTTCAGAAAGCTCGACCGGGACGGCAAGCAGCAGGGCGGCCTGCCCGTCACGCAGGCCGAGCTTTTTTGTCAGTGGCGTTCCGGAATAGCCGGTGGCGCTCATCGGGTCACGTCGCGGCTGCGGAAATGGTCACAGGGCATCGCTTGCCTCTCGGCAGCGGGGATCGTTTCGTCGGTTTCCCCATTGAGGAGGCGGAGGATGAGGCTTGCCCGGCAAAAACGCAACTGATAGAGCGGCTTTGCAATCACCGGAGCGGCATGGCTTTGGATTGCCTCGATCCAAATCCGTCATGATCCGGGAGCACAGCCGTGACTCGCCTCCAGGCCAATCTATTCCTGCTGTTTTCCGGCGCAATCTGGGGCGCCGGTTTTGTCGCTCAATCGACGGCGATGGAGGCAATCGGCCCGCTCTGGTTCATTGGCCTGCGTTTTGCGATCGCGACGATCGTCGCGCTGCCCCTGGCCGTCGTCGAAGGAAGGCTCGCCAAGAAGCCGCTTCCGCAAAAATCGATCCGCAACTTCGTTGTCATCGGCCTGGCGCTCTTCGGCGGCGCGGTGACGCAGCAGTTCGGGCTTCTGACGACGAGCGTCACCAATTCCGGCTTTCTGACCGGGCTCTACGTCGTCTTCGTACCGATATTGACCGTCGTATTCCTGCGCCGCAAGCCGCATTGGGTCATCTGGCCGGGTGCCCTGCTTGCGAGCTTCGGCATCTTCCTCTTGAGCGGTGGCGCACTTTCGAGCCTGAACGGTGGAGACCTTCTGACGATCGTCTGTGCGCTCTTCTGGGCGAGCCAGATGCTGCTGGTCGGCATCTTCGCCTCCGATACCGGTCGTCCGATGCTCTTGTCGATGGTGCAATTCGCCGTCTGCGCGGTGCTTGGTTGCCTGCTCGCGGCCTTCAGCGAACCCTTGAGCCTCGGGGTGATCGAGGACGCCCTGCCCCAGATACTTTACGCCGGCATTTTTTCGAGCGGCGTCGCCTTCATCTGCCAGGTTGTCGGCCAGCGCTACACGACGGCGCCGCAGGCGGCGATCTTCCTGTCAAGCGAAGCCCTGTTCGCCGCTCTTTTCGGTGTGCTGCTGCTTGGTGAGGTCATCACACCGATCGGATACCTCGGCTGCGCGGTCATTTTTGTGGCGATGCTGGCGGTCGAACTCATTCCGGAACTGGCGAGAAGGCGCCAGGAGGCGGAAGCAGCCGCTTGATGGGACCACCTACAGCGCCGCGCGTCCAATCGGACGCGCAAAGGTCGCCGTAGCCTTTGAATTGCTGCTGATTTTCTCCTTGAATCGATTCCGATTTAAGGAATCATGCAGCAGGCAAGAGTTTTCTGTACTGCGCGCAAGCTGAACTTACGGTATTACTTATTACTGTCCAATAGCGTCCATTTTGCTTCGGAATGAGACAGCCGGGCGCCACCGCGCGCGAATTATCCAGTATTCCTTGTAGATTTTCTGCAAAGTTTGGCGGCAGCGTTTTGCCGCATGCGGAACATGAGACATATCAGGCGCTTGCGATTTTTCGAACGAAACCGCGCAAGGCCGCTGCATGATCGAGAGCGACAAAATATGGCGCAAACAGTCAAGTCTTCCCGTAACCGCGTTCAAAAAGCTGTGATTTCAACAGGTTGCGATGCGTTCAGAATATCCCGCGCCGGAACGGCAACTGATCGCTTTTTGAGCAATGAGAAGCGGCAATACCTCGTCAGAAAAGTTTTGCTTGCCAATTCAAAATAAACCCATCACTCTTACTGTGTTCGGGCAATCTGCGAACATGGGAAGATCTTGAATTATAAGCGGACCGGAGACGCAAGCCACTCCGGGCGGCCAGACTGGGGGGAGGCTTGTTTTCCCTTCTTAATGGCTGGTCGCGATAACAGGACCCTTTCCTCAAATTTCGAGAACTGCCTGCCCCCACGCCCATTTTGGGCAAAACTGCAATGCTGCCCGCGCCGTCAAGCGGGTGGAGAGAAAAGGACCTGACGCATGGCCGAAACTGGCACTGTAAAATTCTTCAACACCGACAAGGGTTTTGGTTTCATCAAGCCTGACAACGGTGGTGCAGACATCTTCGTACATATTTCTGCCGTGCAGGCTTCGGGCCTGAGCGGCCTTACGGAAAATCAGAAGGTAAGCTTCGACACCGAACCGGATCGCCGCGGCAAAGGCCCGAAGGCGGTCAACCTGCAGATCGCCGGCTGATACGGCCTCTGCTGACATATATAAGTTTAAGTTGCAGCCCGGCAGATTTGCCGGGTTTTTTCATTCAGGCTACGTTCAGTTTGGGCGCCCTAGTGTCGGTTCATGATGAAAACCGGAACTGATTCCGGCCCCATGCATAGGATTGAAGCCCATGAACAAATTCATCAAAGCCGCTGTTGTCTCGGTTGCCGCAGCCGCCGTGGTTCTCCCGACCTTCGGTACCGCCCAAGCAGGAGATCACGATGATGCATGGGCAGCGGGCGCCGTGGGCCTGGTCACAGGCACGCTCATCGGCGGCGCAATCGCCTCGCAGCCGCGCTACTACAGCGAGCCGGTCTACAGCGAGCGCGTCTATGTCGATCCGGAACCCGAATATTATGAGTCGCGCCCGGTCTATCAGCCGCGCCCGGTTTACCAGGCCCGCCCGGTCTATCGCCGGGTTGCCGTAGAGAGCTACGGCCTCGAACCCTGGACGCCGGCCTGGTACCGCTATTGCTCGCAGCGCTACCGTTCATTCGATCCGGACAGCGGCACCTTCGTCGGCTATGACGGCCGCAGCCATTTCTGCACGGCCGGCTGATCGAAGCGCGATACGCTCAACAGAAGGCACATGCCCTACCCGAGGCATGTGCCTTTTTTGATTCTCCCAGCGACATGCAGCAAGTTCAGATTCCCTTCAGTCGGTCGCAGGAATCACACTGCGATGTCAGAGACCCCTGAGATATGGATTGCTGCGGCGTTCCTCGCCGATCTGTCCGCCCGGACCGTGGCCGCAGATGAAACCGACATGGTCGCCAAGCGGCAGGATCTTGTCGCGAATCGAGGCAAGCAGTTGCTGGTGATTGCCGCCGGGCAAGTCGGTGCGCCCGATCGACCCGTGGAAGAGCACGTCGCCGACATGGGCGAAATTCTGCTTCCTGTTGAAATAGACCACATGGCCCGGCGCATGCCCCGGGCAATGCAGCACCTCGAAAACATGATCGCCGAAGGAGACGGTGTCGCCGTCTTCAAGCCACCGGTCGGGAAGGACGTTCTGCACCTTCATCGTCAAGCCGAAACGTTCCGCCTGGCTCTCCAGTCGCTCGAGCAAGGGCTGGTCGTCCTTGTGCGGACCGATGATCTCGAGCCCCAGCGCCTCCTTCAACTCCTTGGCGCCGCCGGCGTGATCGATATGGCCATGCGTGAGCCATATCGCTTTCGGGGTGATGCCATTCTCACGAATGGTCTGCAGGATGATGTCGACGTCGCCACCGGGGTCGACGACCACACCATCCTTGGTTTCACTGTCGAACAGGACCGTGCAGTTCTGCTCGAAATGCGTAACCGGGATAATGCCCGCCTGTAACATGGGACCGCGCCTCGCTTCTGGATCGTGTGGGTGCAAGGCAGGCGTAACCACCAAGCATCCAAGCCGATCTCAATCCGTTCCGCGGCCACCTATAGCGACATATGGGCGGGATGACAGCCCAATTCAGCGCAACGCCGCGATTTCTGGCGCGGGCGCAGGGGCAGGCGGAGACAATTGCACCGTGGTCAACAGCAGGGCCGATATCGCAAGTTTCGACGCCACGACGACAATCACCAGCGGACGAAGCCTCTGGGCCGTGATTCTGCGCTCATCGATGAGTTCCATTTCATCCCCCAGGATTGCAGCGGGCCGCCCCATCCGGGACGGGCAAATACCGAAATTTCACACAGTCATTCGACGGTCGGGCCGGTCGGCCGCATTGGTTCGATCGCCGAAGCGGCAGCAATATGTCTCATCCTCACACTTCGTGATGTCACGGGGGGAACATCCCGGCTCTACCAGGCGTTTCGCCCTCATCACGCAACAGGAGCAAGACGATGAAAACCCCTTCCCTCCACCTGTTTCGAGCGGTCGCGGCAGCGGGTTTGATGCTCGCCGCCGGCATCTCGACGGGCTATGCAGCAATGAGCGCAACCGCCGTTACGGATCTGAATATCCGCGCTGGCCCGGGGCCACAATATCCGACCATCGGCCTTGCAACGCGCGGCAGCGCTGCGGTTCTCGATGGATGCATCCAAGGAAGCAATTGGTGTCAGGTCAGCGTCAATGGTGTGCGCGGCTGGGCCTATGCCCGCTATCTGACAACCGATCTCGGCGGATCCGCGGTTGTCGTCGAGCAACGCCGCACGGAGCTCGCAATTCCGTCCGTGACCTATCAGGTACAGCCGGGTGACCCTGTCGTCGCCACGACTTCCGAACCGCTGGAACTGATCGGTCCGGTCGAACAGGTTGATGCCGTCACGCCGCCTGCGGCGGTGCGCACTTATATTACTGCAAATCCTGCCGACACGGTTTACCTCGAAGGCGAGCCCGTTATCGGCGCGGCATTGCCAAGTACAGTCGCCATCCGGCAGATTCCGGACTACGACTACGATTATGTCAGCATCAACGGACAGCCAGTGCTGGTAGAACCGGCGACGCGGCGCATCGTTTACGTCTATCGCTGACACAATCGACAGCCGGTCGAGGACGCGCGCGCAGCCTCCTCTTCCTGCATGCAGCAACGCAAGATGCTACAGCGACCTTTGCGCGCCTGGGAAGACGCGCAAAGGTCACTGGAGGAAGAACGATTCGCCGAATCACGCGCCAATATGCGCTTTCTACCGAGAAGAAAGATCGATCTCCGTTCGGAATTACTCAGACTTCTTCTTCTGGCAGCACCATTTACTATTCGCCAATTCCTTCCCTCAAAACCGCAAGCCGAACTAGATATCGATATAGATCAAAGCATTACAGTAATTTCCGAGCCCATGCTTGCAACCGGTCATCAGCGCCGCCTCTGCACAACCTCAACGTCGAAATTGACAGTTTTCGCTTTCGGTCTCAACCTGTCCGTGCCGGATCATCGGCGCATCGCGGCTCTTGGACGGGGGCCGCAGACGGAGGGTTCAATGGAAGCATTAATGCCTATCATTACCCAGTTAATCGCGGGGGCAGCTGGCGGCAACGCGGCCAGCGCCATGCTGAAGCAGCAGGCATTCGGGGTTGTCGCGCGCACGATCGTGGGAGCCATCGGCGGCCTCGGCGGTGGGTACCTGGTTCAGATGCTTGGCGGGGAAGCGGCAGCTACCGGCCTTGTCATGCAGGCAATTGGCGGCCTTGTCGGCGGCGGCGTGCTGAGCGGCATCGTCGGACAGTTCCTCGGCAAAACAGCGTGACGTCTCCCGAGCGATATCCGTAGCAAGACAAAAGGCGGCCGCAGGTCGCCTTTTCTGCTTTGAACGCTTTGCAGGGCGCCCCCGGTTCTTCGGAGGCGCAAGAATCCCTGTCCCAGGTCTAGCCTATTCTGCCGCGGCAGCGACCGGATTAACTTCCTTCGTATAGTCGTTCATCAGCGTTTCGGTGATCGTGGCCGGCGCGAAGCGATAGGGGCCGATCTCCGAGACCGGAGTGACCTCGGCGGCCGAACCGGTCAGGAAGCATTCCGAAAAACCAGAAAGCTCTTCCGGCATGATTACCCGTTCGACCACCTCGTAGCCCCGGCGCTTGGCAAGCTCGATGACGGTCCGGCGCGTGATGCCGTCCAGGAAGCAGTCCGGCACAGGCGTGTGGAGAACGCCGTCCTTTACGAAAAAGACGTTGGCGCCGGTCGCTTCGGCCACCTGGCCGCGCCAGTCGAGCATCAGGGCATCCGCATAACCCTTGGCTTCGGCCGCATGCTTGGAGATCGTGCAGATCATGTAGAGGCCGGCAGCCTTGGACTTCGAAGGCGCGGTCCGCGGATCGGGACGACGATACTCGGCGATGTCAAGGCGAATGCCCTTCAACTTCTCCGCAGGATTGAAATAGCTGCCCCATTGCCAGATAGCGATCGCGACGTTGATGCGGCTGTTCTGGGCGGAGACGCCCATCTGCTCGCTGCCGCGCCAGGCGATCGGGCGGACATAGGCTTCTGAGAAACCCTGGCGCTTCAGCAACTCCTTGCTGGCACTGTCGAGTTCATCGACCGAATAGGGAATCTTGAAGCCCAGAATGGCCGCAGACTGGTGAAGCCGCTGATTGTGTTCCGTAAGCTTGAAGATGCGCCCGCCATAAGCGCGCTCGCCTTCGAAGACCGCACTCGCATAGTGCAGCCCATGCGTCAGCACATGTATCTTGGCATCCTTCCAGGGCACGAACTCGCCGTTGAACCAGATTTCACCGTCCAACTGATCAAAGGGAATAGCTGCCATGGTATTATCCTCCGGCGCGTATGCACCATATCTACTGTTGATTATCTTGCTGTTTCCAGTTTATCGGCAAACAGACGGGGGGAAAATTCAATTTCACGATTTTGGATTTGCGAACGGAAACGCGCGGCCTATCCTCCAACGGCGACACCGAGCCCCGATGTCTCGCCCGACGAGCCGATCGCTATCAATGGCGTAAAAATATGTCAACAAAACTGACATATTTTGCGATATATTTCGCGAAGTGCAATTTGGTTGAAAGGAAATGATTGCGTGCCCGGCCGACCCAAGGACAACACCGAGTACCTGACCGAAGTTGCCGGTGAGGAGGAGGACACGATAGACTTCGAGATCATCGAACTGCTGTTTTTTGCCTATCGCGACTTCACCGGTGATCCGGACGCCATACTCGAAAAGAGCGGCTTCGGTCGCGCACACCACCGAGTCGTGCATTTCGTCAACCGCGAGCCCGGAATGACCGTTGCCGACCTCCTTGAAACGTTGAAGATCACCAAGCAGAGCCTGGCACGCGTTTTGAAGCAACTTATCGATTCCGGCTATATTCGTCAGGTAACCGGCCCCGAGGACCGGCGGCAGCGAATGCTTTACACGACACAGGAGGGCAAGGCGTTGGCCCGGGCGCTTGCGGAGCCACAGTCCCGCCGCATAGCCGAGGCATTGGCAAAAACGGGTCCCGGCGCGCGTGAAATCGTGAAGCGTTTTCTCGCCAACATGAAGAATGCCGCCGCGGACTGATGTTTATGGGGCCAGCGTCTCGAGCTTCATTCGGGCGAGGCAGGCGGACCCCTGGAATCGGGGAATTGGGCGGCCGCCGCGCGTCTGGTTGAATGCGTGATCCAGCCAGCCCGGCTTGCGGAAAATGAGGGTAGTCGAGCCATGACAGTTAAAGCGAAAGTCTCCGACGATGCGGCGCATCTTCTGATCGTCGACGACGACCGGCGGATTCGCGACCTGCTCAACCGCTACCTGGTCGAGCAGGGCTTCCGCGTGACGACGGCGGCCGACGCCGACGAGGCGCGGCGCAAGCTGATCGGCATCGATTTCGACCTCCTGATCGTCGATGTGATGATGCCCGGCGAGAGCGGCATTCAACTGACGCAGAGCCTGAGGCAGATCAAGACGGTGCCGATCATCATGCTGACGGCGCTGGCGGAATCGAATTCGCGCATCGAGGGCCTTGAGGCCGGTGCGGACGACTATCTGCCGAAGCCTTTCGAGCCGCGCGAACTCGTGCTCAGAATCAACAACATCCTGCGCCGCAACCAGCCGGCACAGGCGCCGAAGGTCGACCAGGTCATTTTCGGTCCCTATACCTTCTCCGTGGTGCGTAAAGAGCTCCGCCGTGGCGCCGATCATATCCGGCTGACCGACCGCGAGCAGGAGATCATGACCCTGTTCTCCCAGCGCGCCGGCGAGACCATCCCTCGGCATGAACTGATCGGAGACGACGCCGAGGTCGGTGAACGGACGATCGACGTGCAAATCAACCGGCTGAGGCGCAAGATCGAGGACGACCCGTCCAACCCCATCTGGCTTCAGACGGTACGCGGCATCGGCTACCGACTGAGTGTGGACTGAAATGCGGGAGAGTCATGGCAAGCTTTGACAGCATCAGGCGCGAAAGAACAGGCCCGGCCGACGGTGCCTGGAAACGCCTGACGCGGTGGTTGCGCCGCCGCCTGCCGATCGGCCTTTACGCGCGCTCGCTGCTGATCGTCATCATTCCAATGGTGCTGCTACAGTCGGTCGTCGCCTTCGTCTTCATGGAGCGACACTGGCAGCTCGTCACACAACGTCTCTCGGCGGCGGTAACCAGCGACATCGCCGCGATCGTCGATCTGATCACGACCTTTCCGCGCGATGGCGATATCGACCAGATCGTGCGCATTGCCCGTGAACAGCTCAATCTCAACATCGCCGTCGAGCCCGGCGGTGAGTTGCCGCCGCCACGTCCCAAGCCCTTCTTCGAAATCCTTGACCAGATCCTCAGCGAGGAGATTTCGAACCAGATCCGCCGCCCCTTCTGGATCGACACCGTCGGCAACTCGAAGCTCGTCGAGATCCGCATCAAGCTCAATGATGGCCGTATCCTCAGGGTCTATGCGCGGCGCAACCAGGCCTATGCATCAAACACCCATATCTTCCTGGTCTGGATGGTCGGCGCCTCGCTGGTGCTGTTGACGATCGCGGTCCTCTTCCTGCGCGGGCAGATCAGGCCGATCCTGGCGCTGGCGAGCGCCGCGGAAAGTTTCGGCAAGGGCCAGAAGATCGACGATTTCGCGCCGCGCGGCGCCGAGGAGATACGCCGCGCGGGTCTTGCCTTCATCCTCATGCGCGAGCGCATCGAGCGCCAGATCGAGCAGCGCACCGCGATGCTGACCGGCGTCAGCCACGACCTGCGCACGATTCTCACACGATTCAAGCTGCAGCTCGCGCTCGCCGGTAACAATCCGGACCTCGAAAGCCTCAACCAGGATGTCGAGGACATGCAGAACATGCTGGAAGGCTATCTGGCCTTTGCGCGGGGCGAGGCGGAAGAAGACGTCGGCGAGTTGAATCTCGACGACCTCATGGCCCGCCTTGCCGCAGAGTCCGACCTCTTTGGTAAGTCGCTGACCACCTCGATCGAAGGAGACACCAATGTTCGCGTCCGGCCAAACGCCTTCACCCGGCTCATCTCCAATCTGGCTTCGAACGCCTATCGCTATGCCAACACGGTGCGCATCGAGGCTCGCCACGGCACCAAATGGCTGACAATTACCGTCGATGACGACGGGCCTGGGATCCCGGAGCGATCGCGGGAAGACGTGTTCAAACCGTTCTTCCGCCTTGACGAGGCCCGCAACCTCGACAGCTCCGGCACGGGTCTCGGCCTTGCAGTAGCCCGTGACATCGCCCGAAGCCATGGCGGCAATGTCACGCTTGGAGACAGTCCACTCGGGGGCCTTCGCGCGACGGTACGCGTGCCGACGTGATGCCGATGGCGTTTGCGCGACTGACGCGCGGCGCGGCGAGTGCGGAGCTTCCGCATTCCTTGGCTCGTAGGAGAGTGGCCGTTGACAGCAAAGCAGGCAAGCGTGCCGCTCCGGTTGCCGCCGTTCGGGATTGGCGAACGAGCCGCCTTTGGCTATCAATGCTATAACTGTCCAACAGTCGGGAACCGCCGCCAATGCAAAGCAGGGTTTTCGAAGCGCTCCTCTCCAGATATGAAACCGTGGCCCTGATTGCCAACAGCGAGGGCGTCGACGTCGACGCGGTCGTGCGCGCCCTGCCGGAAAGAACGCTGTATGTCTTCTTTACCGGCTGCGCAAAGGTGCTGACGCGTCCCTTCGATGGGGATGCGGTGCTTTGCCACCGACTTATCGCCGACGGCACTCGCTTCCTGAAGTCGCGCAAGCATTTCGATAGGGCATATTCGCTCTTCTCGCAGCCACCGAAGGCCGAGATTGGCGTTCTTGCCGATCGCGGCGTGCCCGAAGGCGCGCCGCGCGTGACGACTGCGCGCACGAGCACCCTCGTGCCGTACACCCTGGACTTCGACCACGCTCTTGGGCCGCTCTATCCGGTCGACCGCATGCCCACAACTGGGTTTGCCGTTGCCCTGTGGCTGGTCGAGAAGGTCCCGGACGCAAATGTCTCTCTCTGCGGATTTACAGGCACCGCGGGCCTGCAGTTCAACATGTACAGCGAGCACGACTGGACCTTCGAACAGATCATGTTGCAACTTCTCGCCCAGAAGGGGCGCATCCAGCGCTTCGAAGACAGCCTTTGCGAACCAGCGGGCGCGCTGGCGCGCATCATTGGCCGCTTCCCCGAATTCGACGAGGCGACGATAGCGCTCGTGGCCGCCAACGTGCTGGCAAACCGCTTGACCGGCACGGAGCGTCAGGTCTCCAGGCTTTGGGCAAGGACGAAGCTCGAGCGAAACATCCGCGCGTTCTTCAAACGTTTCAGACATTGATACCCGCGGTGCGGGTTGCCAACATGCCGTCAGACTTGGCCGGCGTCATGCGGCATTACCGTTGCTCAACGAAAAGGACCCGATCGCGCGTGGCGAACCATTCCTCGGCATAATCATCGTTCTTGTATTCCACAAAATACGGACCTCCGTCGGTGAAGTGCACGAGGTCCGCCGCCGGATTGTAGTCATACTCGTTGACCAGCCAGTTCCAGGTCGGCGGCAGTGCGCCGATTAACTCCTCCGATTCCAGCCATTTGAACTGGTGCAGTTGCAGGCCGGTTGCCGTGTTGACGTAGTCTGGCGTAAGCGCCGTGCATTTGGCGTTATTGAAGAGGATGACGCTCGACCAATTTTTCTTTTCATATTTCGTCTGCGTCTGGCCGAGGAACTTTGTCGCGATTTTGGGCGTGTATTCGTGCTTCACGCACATCACGGCATAGCGCTCGTCGCGCAATTGCCACAGCCGCGCGATGTCGGTCCGCATCAGCATGTCGCAATCGGCGAAGAGACTCCATCCCTGATAGCCGCTGAGATAAGGAACGAGGAAGCGGGAAAACGAGAACTCCGTCGACTGCAACGGATTGCGCTCGCGGGTGAAAATCCCTCCCAGAGTGCTCAATGCGATCGGCAGAAACTCAACCGGAATCGAACTCTTCTCCAGAATGCTCTGGCAAAAGACGTGATAGGCGACGACCTCCCTGCTGTCGAAGCCGATAAAGACGCGCGTCGTGTTCGCCATTTCTCCTCCCATCGAAATTACCGCCGGCCGCATGCCAGTCATGCGGCGGCAACTAACCCGGGAAGGGTCGCGATAGGACAAGCGTTAGTCAAGGCTCCAACTGCAAGATGCGTAGTCGACCACCTCGCTAATCTTGGATCGGTTCAATCCAAATCATCGCGATCTAATCAAGAATCGCGCTACCGCGAATAGGTAGACCTAAAGCCGCGCCGGTGATTGAAGCGATGCCAGGCATCGATCCGCCGTGGATGGCGCGCGCGCATTGCGTCAAGCGGGGCAAGCAGCCTGCCTTCGCGGCCAAGGGAGGCATCGAGGATTTCGATGATCCGTCGGTTTGGCCACGGCTTGCGGGTGATCGTCAGCAGCGCTGCGAAGGCCTCCTCTTCCCTGCCCTTTCCCAACTGGTAGGCAATCAACCCGTAGGCGAAGGCCGTCGAGCGGCTGACACCGGCATGGCAATGGACCAGGATACGACTCGATCGATCGTCGGCGACCGGTCTCATGGCCTCGAAGACGTCGTGGACGAGATCCGGGAAATGCTGCGTCGCGCCGGCATTTTCCTGATCGCGCATGCGCACGACGTGGTGCGCGACTTCGGCGATGACCGGCACGTGCGCTTCCGGCAGTTCCGGATCGAGAAGCGAGAGCATATGGCTCGCTCGCCATTCCCGCGCGACCTCCGCCGCGCGCCAGAGACAGGAAACCTTGACGCGTTCACGTATCAGGTCACCGTTGGTCGTCATGACGCTCACATCAACTTCTTGCCGTTCGGAACCGGCTTGTCGGTCGCCGCCAGCACAATCGCGCCAGCCTCGTCTTCAAAGCCGAGGGTCAGCACTTCAGAACGCACGGGGCCGATCTGACGTGGCGGAAAATTGACCACGCCCAGCACCTGCCGTCCGACGAGATCCTCCGGCTTGTAGTGAACCGTAATTTGCGCCGACGACCGTTTTATGCCGATTTCAGGGCCAAAATCGATCTTCAGCTTGAGGGCAGGCTTGCGCGCCTCCGGGAAAGGCTCGGCCTCGATGATCGTGCCGACGCGAATGTCGACGCGTTCGAAATCGGCGAAGGAAATGGTTTCGGCCATGATCGTGCTCTTGAAATCGCGGTGACTTATCCGGCCAGTTCCTCGGCCCGCTTGCGCGCGGCCGCAATGGCCTTTTCGAAGAGCGGCTGCATTCCGTCGTCGGCCATCAGAATGGCGAGCGCCGCAGCCGTTGTTCCGCCGGGAGAGGTTACGTTCTGGCGCAGCTGCGCGGCTTCGTCGGGGGACTGATGCAGGAGTTCACCAGCCCCCGCGACGGTTTCCCGAGCGAGACGCATGGCGAGGTCCGCCTTGAGACCGGCCCTGCGCCCGGCCTCCGCCATGCACTCGACGAGATAGAAGACATAGGCCGGTCCACTGCCGGAAACGGCCGTCACTGCATCGATGTCGGCTTCGGTCTCGACCCATTCGACCGGACCGCTGACCCTCAGAAGGTCATGAACCAGGGCGCGCTGTGCCTCGGTTACGCGCGCATTCGCGTAGGCGCCGGTCACGCCACGGCCGATCATCGCCGGCGTGTTCGGCATGGCGCGCACGGTTGCGGCTTCACCGAGATGGCTTTCGATGGACCGGAGCGTCTTGCCGGCAGCGACGGAAACGATGACTGTCTCCGGGCCGACAATCCCTTTGAGCGGCGGCAAGACGGCATCCATGATCTGGGGTTTGATAGCAAGGAAGACCACGCCCGCCTTGACCCCTTCCGGCACGGACGTGGCATGGCTGACGCCATTGTCGGCAATAAACTTGGCCATGGCCGGCGGCGGACCCGGATCGATTACGAGGACGTCGCCGCCCTTGACGCCGCTCTTCAGCCAGCCGCCGAGCATCGCGCCGCCCATATTGCCGGCGCCGATGAGGACGATTGGACCGGACACGGCTACAGCCATCTCATGCCTCCCCGACGGTTTCGAACAGCACCGCATCGACGGCACGCTGCGCATCCATTCCGGACCAGACGACGAACTGGAACGCCTGGAAATAGGATTCGCAGGCATCGAGCGCACTCGACAACAGCACCTCGACCTGCTGATTCGTCGGTTCCGCACCGCCCGCGAGCAAGAGAGATTGGCGGAAGATGATGACTTCTTCTTGGCGCCAGAGATCGAAATGCCCCATCAACACTTGACCGTTGATATGGGACAACAGGCGGATCACCTCGTTGACGCGGCTTTCCGGCACCTTGATGTCAAAGGCGCAAGCCAGATGCAGCGCCTCGAACTCCTCCATCCAGGAGAAGGAAACGTGATAGTCCGCCCATTTGCCTTCGACCGTCATGGCGATCTCATCTTCGCCGGATCGCTCGAACGACCAGTCGTTGTTGGCGGCCACGAACTCGATCATGTCGACCGGGTTGGACTGGCGCTCGACTTCCATTTCCAAAAGGCTCATGCATCACCCTTACGGCGCGGCACAGGCGCGCATGATCGCGTTCACAAGACGCAACGCTGCAAACCCAATACCGGATACGGACACACTATGATTGCTGGACGCACGGCCATCCTGGCTTACTTACCCTGCCCGGAGCTTACGTGATCCGTTTCGAATCATCATTTAAAATCAGTGTATAACGGCAGAGTCAGCCTGCCAGCCCCTCGGGCGAAAAATTGCGGCGAAGAATGACGCCCGCGTTGCGATTTTGATTCAGCACAGATGCTTAAACGACTCTGCCATAACGACTTTTTGGCAGTGTCCACAGGTGGAAAACTTTTCAGATTTTATTAACCCTACGGCGCCGTACGTCTCTTCCGACAGGCAAGGATCGCCCTAGCACTTTGAATTGCTGCACGATTCCTCAATTCAGAGCCGATTTGAGGAACCAGGCAGCAAGCGTGACAGCGTAAAGACGCGGACAATCTCCTGGCTGGAGGCCGCGGGATTCGATGAACGCGGTTCACTCCATGAACGGGCCAAAAGACGGAACGAGCGGAGCCGCGAGAAGCGCGGCTCCGCTCGTTCGTTACTTTTTCTTTCCAGTCTCTGCGAGGCGCGCTTCGAGCGCTTCGATGCGGGCAAGCAGTGCGTCGTTTTCCTCGCGCGCCTTGACGGCCATTTCCTTCATCGCCTCGAATTCCTCGCGCTTGACGACATCGAGCGAGTTCAGCCAGCTTTCGGCCTGCGCGCGGAAGGCCGTCTCGACCTCGCGTCGCACGCCCTGGGCAGCGCCCGCCGCATCGGTCATCAGCTTGGCAAAGTCGTCCAGAATGCGGTTGGCTCCAGTGCTCATCGTCCAGATCTCCATTTCAGCATCGCGCAGCAGCACGGTCATGAAATTGAGGTAGGATTGTCGGCGAAAGGATGCAAGAAAAATAAGACGGCGCCGAGGGTGGACGGGGCGCACCGGCGGCTTGACCCGCCCGGATTCGATCGCCATGTTCCGCCAAAACAACCGGCCGGCACGAGACAAGACCTTGGAAACAATCGCCACCCGCCTCGCCATCCTCCCCTTCCCGGAAATCGATCCCGTCATCTTCACGATCGGGCCGCTTGCCATTCATTGGTACGGCCTCGCCTATGTCGCGGGCATCCTCATCGGCTGGGTTTATGCGCGCCGCATCGTCCAGAACGCCGCGCTCTGGCGCAACGAGACCCCGGCCTTCAACCTGACGCAGCTCGACGATTTCCTGCTCTGGGTTGCCGCCGGCATCGTCCTTGGCGGGCGCATCGGATACATCCTTTTCTACGACCTGAGCTCGGTCCTGCAGAATCCGATCCGCGCGATCGAGATCTGGAACGGCGGCATGTCGTTCCACGGCGGCCTTCTCGGCACGATGCTCGCGATGATCATTTTCGCGCGGCGCAACGCCATTGCCGTCTGGAGCCTGTTCGATGTCGTCGCCGCCGTGGTGCCGATCGGCCTCTTCTTCGGCCGCCTCGCCAACTTCATCAATGGCGAACTCTGGGGACGCCTGTCGTCCGTGCCCTGGGCGATCGTCTTTCCGACCGGCGGCCCCTTTGCCCGCCACCCGAGCCAGCTCTACGAGGCGGCGCTCGAAGGCATTCTGCTCCTCCTGGTGCTTGCCTATTTCGTCTACCGCCGGAAGGCGTTGAAGGTACCCGGCCTGGTCTGCGGCATATTCGTCTGCGGCTATGCGGCGAGCCGCATTTTTGTCGAATTCTTCCGCGAACCGGACGCTCAGATCGGCTATCTGGCCGGAGGCTGGCTAACCATGGGCATGGTGCTTTCGCTGCCGATGGCGCTCGCAGGCATATGGGCGATCGCGCGCGCACGCCGGGCAGCAGCGACCGCATAACTGGACGGGTGCATGACGAATCCTCTCGCCGACAAGATCAAGGCGTTGATCAAGGCCAACGGGCCGATCAGCGTCACCGACTATTTTTCACTCTGCCTCGCCGATCCGCAGCACGGCTACTATCGTGTTCGCGAACCCTTCGGCCCAGCCGGCGATTTCACCACCGCGCCCGAGATCAGCCAACTTTTCGGCGAGATGATCGGCATATTCCTGGTGCATGCGTGGCAGGAGCACGGCTGCCCGGAACCCGCGATCGTCGCCGAGATCGGCCCGGGGCGAGGCACGATGATGTCCGATATGCTGCGCGTGATCGCTCGGCTGGCGCCCGACCTCTATCGGTCGGCCAACGTGCATCTCGTAGAGACGAGCGAGCGGCTGCAGAAGCTGCAAGCCGAAACGCTCGCCGGACACCAGGGCAAGGTTCATTGGCACACGAGCTTCGAAACTTTGCCTGCGGGCTTTCTGCTGCTTGCGGCAAACGAGCTTTTCGACGCAGTTCCGATCCGGCAATTCGTTCGCACCGCGCAGGGATTCCGAGAGCGCATGATAGGTCTCGATGCCGACGACAACTTGATCTTCGCGGTTGGCGTCGCGGGCATCGATCCGTCGCTTCTGCCGTCGCCGGCGCAATCGGTCGGCGACGGTACGATTTTCGAGACAGCCCCGGCACGCGACGCGGTCATGGCCGCCCTATGCGAGCGCCTTCGCGCCGACGGGGGCACGGCCATTATCATCGACTACGGACATCTGGCGACCAGCTACGGCGACACGCTGCAAGCGGTCCGCGAGCATCGCTACGATCCTCCGCTGGCCAGCCCCGGCCAGGCGGATCTCACGAGCCATGTCGATTTCGAACAGCTTGCCCGTCGCGCGAAGGCGGAGGGAGTGCAGGTCAATGGACTCGCGCATCAGGGCGATTTCCTCGTCGGCCTCGGTCTGCTCGAGCGGGCGGCGGCACTCGGCCGCGGCAAGGACACGCTGACCCAGGAAGGCATTCGCTCCGCCGTCGAACGGCTCGCGGGCTCCGGAGCTGGAAAGATGGGCGAACTGTTCAAGGTTCTGGCGGTCAGCAGCCCTGAAGTCATGCTGGCGCCGTTTCAGAAGAAGGCACAGTGACGATCGACCGTCTCGGCGCCATGGGTCTTTTCAAACGCATGGCCGCCGCAACAGCTTGAATTGCCGCATGTTTTATACTCAAATCGATTCCGGTTTAAGGAAACATGCAGCAGGCCGGCGGCGGTTCGGCGATTGACAGTGCCGGCATGCCGCGTCAACATCGCGCCGCAAATCAGCCGCAAATCACCGGGCCGCGACGCGCCCTCATTTCCAATGAAACCTTAAAGACAGCAAGGGCGAGAACACCGATGCAGGACGATGCCTCGCTTTCCCCGGTTCAGAGTCCGCTCTTCAGCGCCAAGGCGGGACCGGCGATCGCACACGGCTATTTCACCCGCAAGGGCGGCGTTTCCGAAGGCATCTATCGCGGCCTGAACGTCGGCCTCGGCTCGAAGGACGACCGCGAACGCGTCGGCGAAAACCGAGCGCGCGTCGCGCGCTGGTTCGATGCGGAGCCGCGGCGCCTTGCAACCGTTCATCAGATCCACTCGCCGGACGCCGTCGTCGTCGACGGCAGCTATGATGGCGCGCGCCCCGATGCCGACGCGCTGGTGACGGCGACCCCGGGCATCGTGCTCGGCGTTCTTTCAGCCGATTGCGGGCCTGTGCTCTTTACCGATCCGCAAGCCGGCGTGATCGGTGCGGCCCATGCCGGTTGGAAAGGCGCACTCGGCGGGATTCTTGAAGGCACGATCGAGGCGATGATCTCGCTCGGCGCGCGCCGTGAGCGGATCATCGCCTGCCTTGGCCCGTCGATCAGCCGGACGCACTACGAGGTCGGAACCGAATTCGTCGAACGTTTCATCGCCGCTGACGACGACTATGTTTCTTTCTTCAGCCCTTCAGAACGGAACGGCCATGCGATGTTCGACCTGCCGGGGTTGACAATCCGGCGACTGACGGAAGCCGGGGTGACGGCGGAGAACCTCGACATCTGCACCTACGCGGACGAGGACCGTTTCTTTTCCTACCGCCGTACGACACACAGACAGGAGCCAGACTACGGCCGGCAGATGTCGGCGATCTGCATACGGGAGAATTGAAATGGCGCTTCAGTTTGCGGCAGAGGAATACGCAGCCCGCCTTGCGCGGCTGACGGCCAAAATGCAGGAAGAGAAGCTCGACGCCCTGCTGCTCTTTGCGCAGGAAAGCATGTACTGGCTGACCGGTTACGATACGTTCGGCTACTGCTTCTTTCAGACGCTGGTCGTCAAGAGGGACGGCTCGATGGTGCTCTTGACACGTTCGGCCGACCTACGCCAGGCGCGTCACACGTCCAATATCGAGCGCATTGAAATCTGGGTGGACCGGGTCAATGCCGATCCGGCGGTGGATCTCAAGAATCTCCTGAACGAGCTTGACCTGCTCGGCTGCCGGATCGGAGTCGAATACGACACGCACGGCATGACCGGCAGAACGGCGCGACTGGTCGACCATCAACTCGCCAACTTCGGCGAACTGATCGACGCCTCGTTGCTTGTGAGCCGCCTTCGCCTGATCAAGAGCCCCGCCGAAGTCGCCCATGTCGAAAAGGCCGCCAGCCTCGCAGACGACGCGCTCGAGGCGGCTTTGCCGTTGATCCGCCCGGGTGGCAGCGAAGCCGCCATTCTCGCGGCCATGCAGGGCGCGGTCTTTGCCGGCGGCGGCGATTATCCGGCCAACGAATTCATCATCGGCTCGGGCGCCGACGCCCTGCTCTGCCGCTACAAATCGGGCCGGCGCACGCTCGACGCCAACGACCAACTGACCCTCGAATGGGCCGGCGTCAGCGCCCATTACCATGCGGCGATGATGCGCACCGTCGTGATCGGAGAGCCGACCAACCGCCACCGTGAGCTCTACAGCGCCTGCCGCGAGACGATCCAGGCGATCGAAATGGTGCTCCGCCCCGGCAACACCTTCGGCACCGTCTTCGACGTCCATGCCAGGATCATGGACGAGCGTGGCTTGGCCCGCCACCGGCTGAACGCCTGCGGCTATTCACTCGGCGCGCGCTTCTCCCCCTCCTGGATGGAGCACCAGATGTTCCATGTCGGCAACCCTGAGGAGATCGAGCCGGACATGTCGCTCTTCGTGCACATGATCATCATGGATTCCGACAGCGGAACGGCCATGACGCTCGGCCAGACCTATCTCACGACACCGGATAAACCGCGTGCGCTCTCACGTTACGGACTGGACTTCATTTCTGCGTAAGGAAATCCGCCTATGATTTCCGACCGAGACGGACGAACGGAGGCAGCTTCGTAGAGCATCCCGCTTTCTAGAAGCTGTCGCGAACCGGAACGGGATCAGGGCGTGCGAAGCTCCCCTCCCGCTCCGACTGTTAGAGTCGAGACGGACGGTGGGAACGATGCGAAAGCTGATCATGCCTATCGCAAGCCTTGGTCTTGCAACAGCACTTACGGGCTGCAACAGCACCGATGTGCTGATACCGCAGGTGGACGTGGGCGCCGGGACCTTCCGATCCCCGCCGGTGACTCAGTCCGATCTCGACACCATGTCGACGCAAACTGCCATCGTTCCGGTGCAAACCGTGCCACCAAGCAGCACGGCCGCCTTCTCTGCGCAGCCGAACATCTCCAGCCCGCCGACGCAATATGCCACCGGCGATGCCACCTATACGGACCCTGCCGGCACGCTCGACGCCCAGGCAAACCGCCTTGCCGAAGGTGCGGCGCCAATCCAGACAAGGCAGGCCCAGACCGTACAAGGCGAGACCGGGCAAGGCGAGACCGGGCAAGGCGAGACCGGGCAAGACGAGACCGCGCAGGTTGAGGTGAGGACGGTCCAGACCACGCGCATACAGAGCCCCGCCCCTCAGCAGGAGCCGGCAGGGCAACGATCCTCGACCGAACCAGCAGCGGCCGCGCGGCAGCAAGAAGAAGTAAACCACGCCGCCCTGCCAGCGGCCACAAGCGGTTCAGGCAGCATTCGCTTCCTGCCGATCATCGGTGCACCGGTCGAGGCGGTGACCCCGCTTTCGAAACAGCTCGGCGCCGACGCCCACGCACAGGGGCTGGCGATCAAGGGCTCTGCAGACAAGACGAGCGAGCATATCCTCAAGGGCTATTTTTCGGCGCTCAACGACGGCGGCAAGACAACGGTCGTTTATGTCTGGGACATTCTCGACGGCAACGGCAATCGCCTGCACCGCATCCAGGGACAGGACACCGTCGCAAGCACCGCTGCCGAGCCCTGGAGCGCGGTTCCGCCGGAAACAATGCAGGCGATCGCTACCAAAACCATCAAGGCCTATCTCGATTGGCGTCAGTCCAGAGCAGGATGAGGAAACGCGCGCGCCTCCATCCGCTCTAACTCACTAAAATCGATCACGATCTGTGATTACGCGTGCGGTCGCCCCGAATCGGCGTGATCTTGGCCGGTTGACACAAAGTTTTTAGGGTAATGGCCTTTGCGCCGCAGCATTCCCCCTTGCATTCGAGTTCAGGGACGCTAAAAAGCGGCCGATCAGCTCTGAACAGCGGCCATTCCGTAAAGATTGCCCGCGATCGGAATGGCTTACGGAATTTGCGCGGAAAAAACCGCCCCGGACTGCACGCCGGACGGAGGCCGCGCCAGCTCAAGGCGGACCGTCAATGAAGGTTTTCGCAGGCAATTCGAACCGGCTGCTTGCCGAAGCGATCTGCAACTATCTCAACCTGCCCCTCGGCAAAGCTACAGTAAGGCGGTTCGCCGACCAGGAAATCTTCGTCGAAATCGGCGAGAACGTGCGCGGAGAGGACGTTTTCATCGTCCAGTCCACCTCTTTTCCGACCAACGATCACCTGATGGAACTGCTCATCATGATCGACGCGGTGCGCCGCTCTTCCGCCCGCCGCATTACCGCCGTCCTTCCCTATTTCGGCTATGCCCGACAGGACCGAAAGCCCGGTCCTCGCACGCCGATCTCCGCCAAGCTGGTCGCCAACCTCATCACCGAAGCCGGCGCTGACCGCGTTCTCACCCTCGATCTCCACGCCGGCCAGATCCAGGGCTTCTTCGACATTCCGACCGACAACCTCTATGCGGTTCCGATCCTGGCACGCGACGTCAAGGAGCATTACGACCTGAAGAACGTCATGGTCGTCTCGCCGGACGTCGGCGGCGTCGTGCGCGCCCGCGCGCTTGCAAAACGTCTCGACTGTCTGCTGGCGATCGTCGACAAGCGCCGCGATCGCCCGGGTGAATCGGAAGTCATGAACGTCATCGGCGATGTGAACGGCAAGGACTGCATCTTGATCGACGACATCGTCGATTCCGGTGGCACGCTTTGCAACGCCGCCGAGGCACTCTTGAAGAATGGCGCCACCAGCGTCACCGCCTATATCACCCACGGCGTGCTTTCCGGCGGTGCGGTAACCCGCGTCGCCTCCTCGATGCTGAAGGAACTCGTTATCACCGACTCCATCCAGCCGACGACCGCCGTCCAGTCGGCGCACAATATCCGCGTGATCTCGACCGCCGCCCTGATCGGCGAAGCGATCAGCCGCACCAGCCAGGAAGAATCGGTTTCGAGCCTGTTCGACTGAGGTCATTCAGTCCGAGACTAGAGCATCCCGCTTTCACGTGGCATCACTGAAGGCGGATAAGATGCTCTAGAATCAAAGTGCCAGAGCGTCCTTTGTGCGTTCATTTGAACGCACGGCGCTTGGAGTGCATCGACGCCGGCGCATCGAGCGCCGGCGTTTGTCTGGCAGGTGCGAACCAAGCTATCGACTCTTCCCGAGAACCTGCGTCACCGGCTGGTCGGCAAGATTGTCGATGAACCAGTTCGGATAGACCGGCGGAGGCACGGTCTCGGCATCGAGCGCTGCGATCTCGCCTCCCGTCAACGTAAGCTCGGCGGCGCCGAGATTGTCTTCGAGCTGATGCAGCTTGGAGGCGCCGAGCAACACGCTCGTCACAGCATCCTTCGCCAGCAGCCAGGAGATCGCCACCTGAGCGACGCTTGCTCCGTGCGCGTCGGCGATCGTGCGCATGCGTTCGACGAGACGGAAGCCCTGCTCCTTGTCGAAAGGTAGAATGTCGAAGCCGGAATAGCGGTTGTCTGGATCCCCGAGATTGTCGCGGGTGTACTTGCCAGAGAGGAAGCCGGCGGCGAGCGGGCTCCAGACCGTCAATCCCAGGCGGTAGCGCTGCATCATCGGGATCACGTCGCGTTCGACGTCCCGGCCGAGAAGAGAATAGTGCATCTGCCCATGCGTGAAGCGCGCGAAACCGGCGGCTTTCTGGATTTCGAGCGCCGCCGCCACCTTCCAGGCCGACCAGTTCGAGAAGCCGATATAGCGCACCTTCCCCGAGCCGACCACCTCGTCCAGCACCGACAACGTCTCTTCAAGTGGCGTGTGGGGATCCTCCTTGTGAACGATGTAGACGTCGATCCAGTCGGTGCCGAGCCGTTTCAGGCTCTGGTCCACGGACCAGAGAATATGGCGACGGGAGAGACCGGCCTGCGTCAGCGGCGTGCCGGTTCGAAACCCCACTTTCGTTGCGATGACCACTTCATCGCGGCGCGTCCTCAACGCCTCGCCGAGAATGCGCTCCGACTGACCGGAGGCGTATGCGTCGGCCGTATCGAAGAAATTGATGCCGGCATCCAGCGCCCTCCCGACGAGTGTGGCCGCCGCCTCTGCATCGGTCTTGTAGATCGCACCGATCGTGCGGTCGCCGGCCGTGAAGGTCATGGCGCCGAAAGCAAGACGCGAAACCACGAGACCGGTATTGCCAAGCGTTGTGTACTGCATGTTTTCCTCCGTTGCCGAATAGGCCGCATTTGCGGTTGGCGACGATCATGCCAAAACGGATTATTGCGAAAAACCGGATGCCTCTATAAAGGTTATGAAGCACAACTTCATAATGGCGCGACAGTGGCAGCCGACCATTTCAGCGGATTGACGGAATTTCTGGCGGTGGCGGAGCATCGCAGCTTCACCGCCGCAGCGGCTGCGCTCGGCGTTACGCCGAATGCCGTCAGCCAAGCGATTAAGGCGCTCGAGAGCAGGCTCGGCGTTCAGCTCTTCGTTCGCACCACGCGCCGCGTGGCCCTCACGGAGGCGGGCAGCGCATTCCTGCTGCGCGTGCGCCCGGCGGCATCCGACATCGCCGAAGCCCATGACCTGCTTGGCGGTTTTCGCGACCGGCCGATCGGCAACCTCCGCCTGACCGTCCCGCGCATGGCGATCCCGCTCGTGCTGACCCCTTTGCTGCCGCGCTTTCGGCAGGCCTATCCGGACGTGTCCGTGGAAATCTCGATCGATGACGCGGCGATCGATATCACCGAACGCGGCTTCGATGCCGGCATCCGCATCGGCGAAGCCATTGAAAAGGACATGGTTGCAGTCAGGCTAACTCCTGACATCGCCTGGGCCGTCGTCGGCGCACCGTCCTATTTCGCCAAACGGGGACGCCCGGCAACGCCGGAGGAACTGACGCGCCATGAGGCGATCCGCTACCGTTATCCCACGTCGGGCACGATCTATCGTTGGGAGTTCGAGCGTGGCGGGCGCGATTTCTCCGTCGACGTCCCGGGCGGGCTGACCGTCAACGACTTCCTGTTGCTCATCGAACTGGCGGAAGCCGGGATGGGGCTGGCTTATCTGCCTGAGCCTTCGGTCCGCGAAGCCGTCGCAGCCGGGCGTCTCGAACGCGTGCTGGAGGCGTATCTTCCGACCTCGCCCGGTCTCTTCATCTATTTCCCGGCGAAGGCGCAGACACAACCCAAACTGCGGGCATTTCTCGATCTGGCAGCCAAGATTGGGCACGAGAAAAAATCAGCGAAGGGCCGCTGACTTCGGCAAGTCGCGCGGCTACGCGGCGAAGGGCTTTGCCAGTTCTTCCGATTTTGGAAGACTGTTTTCGAGAAGGGCGACTGCGGGTTCCGCAGCATCGAGTACCAGAACTTTCACGACTTGCGACAGTGCATTCAGCTTGACGGCTGCAGGATCGGGGGATGCTTCAGCAGCGGCGATTTCCGCGTCGAACGCGGCCTGTTTTTCCGCAATCCGCTCTCTGAAGATTTCACCTTTCATCGCAGCCACAGACGGAATGGTGGTCGTGATCGATGCTTCTTCCGGCAGATCCGTGTATATCGTGAACTCTTCCGGCGGAAAGCTTTCCCGATGCTTCATAATCAAATCAGCGAGCGCCATGTGCTTGGCGTTGTCCGGGTGTATTCCGCCTAGCGTCGCCCCGAGTTTCATTGCGGCATCATAGGAATCCGAAAACTCCTTCTGAAAGTCGCGATTTTCCGCAATGGCATTGAAAACAGCTGCGGCCACCGCGTCCGAACTGGCCTTGAACACTGGTGAGAGGAGGAAATCGGCAGCCGACACCTCTGCCCGCGAACCGGACCGCAGGATGGCCAGCGCAGCCGAATTGCCGGCAGGTGAGATCGTTGTCATGAAACTGCTTCCTCGCAAATTTCAACGCCTGCATCGACATCGAAATCAATCAGCATCTACGGCTTCATGCCTAGCAACAATAGGATCGGGAAAATTTGCTGCCACGACTATAGATTGTAACATTTTAAAAGGAGCCTAACGCGCTTTGACGGCCTCGGGAAAACACCTGTCTCAGTCGACCGCTAAGTGATTGCGAAGGCGACCGGCACAGCCGGCACTAACTGCCGCCACCGACCAGGGGCTGTATCGTGCAAACCTCGCCTCCACCGAACAGACGCGAGCGCGTCAAAAACCGCTTCTCCCGGCCATTGTCGAGCGAGAACATCCCGCCCCTGCCCGGAACGACATCGATGATCAGTTGCGTGTGCTTCCAGACTTCAAACTGGCTGGCGCTGATATAGACCGGCACACCATCAATTTCGCCGAGCTTCACGTCATTGTCGCCGACGATGTACTCGTCCGCCGGATAACACATCGGCGACGAGCCGTCGCAGCAACCACCCGACTGGTGAAAGAGAATGTCGGGATGGTCGCGCCGGATTTCGCGGATGAGTTCGATCGCCGCATCGGTCGCAAGCACGCGCGGCTCGCCATTTGGCTCCGTCATCATTTCCTCCCTCCTGCACGACCGACAGGCCCCCGATGAAATATCGGGAGCCCGCCGGGAGGATCACCGGCGACCACCGCCGGGATCGAACAATGAGGATCAGAAGAAGCCGAGCGCCTTCGGGCTGTAGCTCACCAGCATGTTCTTGGTCTGCTGGTAGTGGTCGAGCATCATCTTGTGCGTCTCGCGGCCGATGCCGGACTGCTTGTAGCCGCCGAAAGCGGCATGCGCAGGATAGGCGTGGTAGCAATTGGTCCAGACGCGGCCGGCGTGAATCTCGCGCCCGAAGCGATAGCAGCGGTTGGCATCGCGGCTCCACACACCGGCACCGAGGCCGTAAAGCGTATCGTTGGCGATCTCCAGCGCCTCTGCCTCCGTCTTGAAGGTCGTCACCGAAACGACGGGGCCGAAGATCTCCTCCTGGAAGATGCGCATCTTGTTATGGCCGCGGAACACCGTCGGCTTTACATAGTAGCCCTCGGAAAGCTCGCCTTCGAGCACGTTGCGTCCCCCGCCGGTCAGCACCTCGGCCCCTTCCTGCTTGCCGATATCGATATAGGAGAGGATCTTTTCGAGCTGCTCGCTCGACGCCTGCGCGCCGATCATGGTCGCCTTGTCGAGCGGGTTGCCCTGGCGGATCGCCTCGACCCGCTTCAGCGCCCGATCCATGAAACGGTCGTAGATACTTTCCTGGATCAGCGCGCGGCTCGGGCAGGTGCAGACCTCGCCCTGGTTGAGCGCGAACATCGCAAAGCCTTCAAGTGCCTTGTCGAAATAGTCATCGTCCTCGTTAAGCACATCGGCGAAGAAAATGTTCGGCGACTTGCCGCCGAGTTCGAGCGTCACCGGTATGAGGTTCTGGCTGGCATACTGCATGATCAGCCGCCCGGTCGTCGTCTCGCCGGTGAAGGCGATCTTGGCGATGCGCGGGCTGGTGGCAAGTGGCTTGCCCGCTTCAAGACCGAAGCCGTTGACGATATTCAGCACGCCCGGCGGCAGGAGGTCGCCAACGAGTTCCGCCCAGACGAGAATGGAGGCAGGCGTCTGCTCGGCCGGCTTCAGCACCACGCAGTTGCCGGCAGCAAGTGCCGGGGCGAGCTTCCATGCGGCCATCAGGATCGGAAAGTTCCAGGGGATGATCTGACCGACGACCCCGAGCGGCTCGTGGAAATGATAGGCGACCGTGTCGTGGTCGATCTCGCCGATCGAGCCTTCCTGGGCGCGGATGCAAGCGGCAAAATAACGGAAATGATCGATCGCCAGCGGAATGTCGGCCGCCATGGTCTCGCGGATCGGCTTGCCGTTGTCGAAGGTTTCCGCCCGCGCCAGCAGCTCAAGATTTTCCTCCATGCGGTCGGCGATCTTCATCAGGATGTTGGAGCGCTCCGTCGTCGACGTCCGCCCCCATTTTTCTCGCGCCGCATGCGCCGCGTCGAGCGCGGCTTCGATATCGGCGGCATCGGAACGGGCGATCTGGCAAAGCGTGCCGCCGGTGACCGGCGTCGCGTTGTCGAAATAGCGGCCCGCAATCGGCTCCCGCCATTCCCCGCCAATGAAGTTTCCATATTTCTGCTTGTACGGGTTCTCGACGATCTTCTGGTGCAACATGGCTTCCTCCCTGTAAACAGCAGTCCTTTGCTGTGCGAGGAAGGGTGCAGCCGAATATCGAACGGCGATAGAGAGCCGCGGCACTCGGCAGTGCCATCTGTTTCAGAATTGAGACAGGCCGGCCCGGCCCGGCGTGCTGCAGCGCAGCAATCGCTCAGTTGAGCGAAAGCCGCTTCATCTTGCGGTAAAGCGTGGCGCGGCTAATCCCGAGAAGGTCGGCTGCCATCGAGACGTTGCCGTTGGTACGCGACAACACGCGACGCAGGGCGGCCCGCTCGGCGTCCGGCAGTTCCCCTCCGTCACCGGGCGGCTCCTCCTGGAGCAGGTCTGAAGCCGGAACGCCCGCTGCAATTCGCCTGTCATCGAGGCCGAGCCGCTGCCGCGCGGCGCGGGTCGCGCCAAGGACGAGATCGTCGCGGTCGACCGCAAGCAATGCCGGCCCTGCCCTGTCCACCGGTACGAGCACGATGCGCGCCCCGGCAAAAGCCCGCCGGAACAGATTGGCCTCAATGCGGGAGGCGGCGTCGCGCACGGCCTGGGAAAGGATCGACACCGCTGCCTCGGATGCGTCGTCGCGGCAGGTGGAAATGTCGATCGCCCCCGCAAGCTGCCCCGCCTCGTCCCGGATCGGCGCCGTCGCGCAACTCAGTCCGATATTGCGGCTCAGGAAATGCTGGTCGCGCTGGATGACGACAGCGCGCGCGTCCGCGATCGCCGTACCGATGCCATTTGTGCCGACGCTCGCCTCGCTCCACACGGTTCCCGACCACAGGCCGACATCGCGAAATTCGGCATCGTCGCCGACCGCTCCGCGGCGTTCGAGCGCGACGCCCTTGTCGTCGGTCAATAGAAGGCAGCAGCCGGCCTTGCCGACGACAGCGAACAGCCGGTCGAGTTCTGCGACCGCCTCCGCAACCAACACGCCGGAACGTTCGTGCGCCTGCCGGAATTCGTTATCCGTAAGCCGCCAGGGCGAACGGACCTCCTCCGGCGCCAGTCCATGCAGCGTCACGCAGCGGCGCCACGATGCCGCGACCGGCGAACTCGCCGCAGCCGACGATTGATGGGCGATCCTGTAGACGTGTTCGGAATGATCCCTGACGGCAGGCATCCGCTCCCTCCCTAAAAGCGTCCTCCGGTTCACACAGGTATGCCGATCTCCCGCTCGGCATACCTGCAGCGGCTGCACTATAGGCATCGATTGCGCGGCCGGTCCAGCCAGACGAAGGTCGCGCCGTCAAGCGCCTTGATGAATGTATCAAGCGGCACAGCCCACGAGGCCATGTGTTTTCAAAATAATGCTGTAGCACTTTGAATTGTCGCATGTTTTTATCCTTAAATTGGGCAGTGGGATATGCTACTCGATGGGTCATTTCACGCCCGCGCCCCCGCAACATCCGGTTTTTCGCCATGCTTCGCGACTTTTCGCTTCAAAGCCTTTTCATGGGTCTGCTGATCGCCTTTGTCGGTTTTGCGAGCTCTTTCGCCGTCATCCTGAACGGACTTGCCGGCGTGGGCGCAACGGAAGCCCAGGCCGCCTCCGGCCTGATGGCTCTGTCGATTTCGATGGGGGTGTGTGCAATTGTCATCAGCAGTGTGACGCGGCTGCCGATCAGCGTCGCGTGGTCGACTCCTGGCGCCGCATTGCTCGCAAGCTCGACCGCCGTCGAGGGCGGTTTCAATGCAGCGGTCGGCGCCTTTCTCGTTTGCGGCCTGCTGATCGTCATCGCCGGGCTTTGGAAGCCGCTCGGCAGGATGGTTTCGTCGATCCCCTCGGCTTTGGCGAACGCAATGCTTGCCGGCGTGCTCATTGGCCTGTGCTTCGCACCGGTCAAGGCGATCGCCTTCAACCCGCTCTTCGGCCTGCCGATCGTTCTCGCCTGGGCTCTGGTCGGCAGGATCAACAAGCTCTATGCCGTGCCCGCCGCCCTCCTCGCCTTCGCGCTCGTCATCGCCTTCGGCATCGAAATGCCTGACGGTATCTTTGCAAGGCTTTCCTCGGCGCTGATCCCCCAAGCCGAATTCGTCTTCCCGGTCTTCAACACGGCCGCCTTGGTCAGCATCGCCCTGCCGCTCTTCATCGTGACGATGGCATCGCAGAACATTCCCGGGATCGCCGTTTTGAAGGTCAACGACTACCATCCGAACCCCGGCCCGCTCTTTGCAACGACCGGCCTCTTTTCGGTGCTGAGCGCGCCCTTCGGCGGCCATGCGGTCAATCTGGCGGCGATTACCGCGGCCATGTGCGCCGGCGTCGATTCTCATCCCGATCGCGCGCGTCGCTACTGGTCGGCGATCAATGCCGGCATTGCCTATATCGTCTTCGGCCTGCTCGCCGGCACCGTTACCACCTTTGTCAGTCTCGCACCCCCGGTGCTGATCGAGGCAGTCGCCGGACTGGCGCTCATCGGTGCCTTTGCCAGCTCGGCCATGGCGGCTTTCAGCGAAGCTCAGACGCGCGAAGCCGCCGCGATAACCTTCCTGGTAACCGCATCAGGCGTCAGCTTCGCCGGCGTCTCTGGCGCGTTCTGGGGTCTGATCGCCGGCGGTCTCATGCTCGCGCTCGCCCGGTTTACCAAGCGAAAGGCGTGAACTGCGGCGCCTCGCCTTGCATTTCCGCCCGTTCTCGGCTAAGGACCCCGCGTCCGCGCGGACACCCTTGGAGGCACCGCGGATGAAGCCGCATGCGGCTTCAGGTTTTTCCGCCTCTGTGGCGGACGAACTCTCCAAATAACCAGAAAGGTCTACCCATGAGCCAGACTTACGAGCTCAAGGCCGAGACGCGCGAACGGGTTGGTAAGGGGTCCTCCCGTGAACTTCGCCGCAACGGTCTTATTCCGGCTGTCATCTATGGTGACAAGCAGGCCCCCCTTTCCATCGCGCTCTCCACCAAGGACGTGACGATGAAGATCCACGCCGGCGGTTTCATGACCACCGTCGCGATCATCGACGTCAACGGCGAGAAGATCCGCGTCCTGCCGAAGGACTACCAGTTGGATCCGGTCCGCGACTTCACCATGCACGTCGATTTCCTGCGCGTCTCGAAGGACAGCCAGGTTTCCGTCCAGGTCCCGGTTCACTTCGAAAATGAAGAGAAGTCCCCGGGTCTCAAGCGCGGCGGTGCCCTGAACATCGTTCGCCACGAAGTGGAACTGAACGTTTCCGCCGACAGCATTCCGGAGTTCCTGACCGTTGACCTCACCGGCCTGAACATCGGCGACACCGTCCACATCTCGGACATCAAGCTTCCGGCAGGCGCGACCCCGGTTATCGCCGACCGCGACTTCACGGTCGCCACGATCGCCGGCCGCGTGATGGAAGCCGAAGGAGAAGAAGCAGAAGAGGCCGAGGGCGAAGCAGAAGAATAATCTGCGTTTCGCGCATCTGCCAGCACTACAGCGCCGCGCGTCCAGCGGACGCGCAAAGGTCGCTGTAGCACTTGAAGTGCTGCATGATTTTGTCCTTAAATCGATCCCGATTTAAGGAATCATACAGTGACGGCTGACAAGACAAACCCGCTCCATGTCACATGGGGCGGGTTTTTCATTTCCCGCCAGACTTCAGGCCGCCAGACTTCAGGCGGTCAGGACTTGGCTTTTTCCAAGCATCATCATCCGCTAATGCAAGCACAGCGTCTTGTCCGCGGCCTCATGAAATCTCGGCGTGCAACTTCAGCAACATTTAAGGTTTTGATGATGTCCTGCCGGCGGGGAGACATTGGTGGCAGCCCAAGAGAATTAGCAATGAATAAAATGGCAACGACTGCCGAGCGGGGCATGCAATGATGCACTCGGTGGAAAACCGGTTTGTGGCGATCATCGGCAGCGCAATGTTTGTATTCGTCGCACCGTTGCTCGCACTCTTTCTCACCATCTCCAGCGAACGCGTCGCGCGCGAGCGCCTGCAGAATGTCGAGCTTTTGATGGAGGCGAGCGGCGAAGCGCTCGGCAAGCCGATCTGGGATTTCGACCAGCAGGGCATCGACCGGATCGCCCGCTCGCTGATGAACGCCACCGATATCAGGGCCGTCGCCATTCGCGATGCGGGTGGAAATATCCTTGCTCAATTGCCGCGGGTCGGCATCGGCGGCACCACCGCAAGCCGCTCCTTGAAGACCGCCATCGCCTTTGAGAGTGTCGAGGGCGTCAAAGAAATCGGCACGCTCGAGGTCGTCGTCCCGATGCCCGGCATCCTTTCGCGTTTCAGCAAGGATGAATGGACCGTCCTCGCCATTCTTCTTTTTGCGGTCGCGATCGTCTTTGCGGCGGCCCTCGTCGGCAATCGTTTCACGGTCATCCGCCCGCTGATGCGACTGACCGCGGCGATCGAGGCGACAAGGCGGCTCGGATCCCGCCACCGGGTAGACTGGACTTCGGACGACGAGATGGGCACGCTCGCGGCGAACTTCAACGAGATGCAGGATCGCCTCGAGCGCGAGGAAAGCGAACTCAAGATCGCGCACCATCGCGCGACCGAAACCTACAATCTCACGCCGGCCATGCTTTTCTCGCTCGACGCTGCAAACAGGCTGAGCGCCGTCAGCGATTACTGGTTGCTTGCGACGGGCTACGCCCGCGAAGAGGTCATCGGCCGCAACTTCACCGATTTCATCGATCCGTTGTGGCACGAAGCCTATCGCCATCGCGCAAAGACGACCGCGGTCGACAATGACGATATCAGCGAAGTAACGCTGCCCTTCCGCAAGGCCGACGGCGAATTCATGACCGTCCTGATCCTGGAATCGGAAATGGCCCATGGCGCCGATCTTTCGCTGTCCGTCATGACCGATGTCACGGCGCTCAAGCAGGCGGAAAGCCGCAACCATGCCCAGGCGATCACCGATCACCTGACCGGGCTGCTCAATCGCCAGGGCTTCGAAAGCGCGCTCGACGACGCGATCCGCAGCGCCGACGAATGCGGCATGCAGCTTGCCTGCCTGTTCATCGACCTCGACCGCTTCAAATGGATCAACGACAATTTCGGCCACGCCGCCGGTGACGCCGTCTTGCGCCGGACGGTCGAACTGATCCGCACGACGCTTGGCGCAGGTGACGTGATGTCGAGACTCGGCGGCGACGAATTCGCCATTCTCGTCGCGGCAACGGATGTCGCCGCCCTCGCCTACGAGATTGCCGAGCGCATCTGCGCGGCGCTCCGCGAACCGATGGCGATTGCCGGCAACGAACTGTCGGTCAGCGCGAGTGTCGGCGTTTCGGTCTACCCGACGCATGCGGCAAGCGCCTCAGACCTTCTCTTGAAGGCGGATATGGCGATGTATGCACGCAAGCGCGACGGCAAGAACGGCTTGCGGATTTTCGACGCGAGCATGCTCGATACCGCACGCGAGCGCCACGAGATCGAGCAATACATCGAAACCGGTCTGAAAGAGGATTGGTTCGAGGCCTGGTTGCAGCCGATCGTCGGCCTCGGCGACGGCCAGATTGTCGGTTTCGAGGCGCTGATGCGCCTCGATCATCCGGAAAAGGGGCTGATGCCGCCCGGCAAGATCATCGGCATCGCCGAGGAGACAGGCACGATCGGCCGCATCGGCGACCGCGTGCTCGAGAAGGCGATTCGCCACCTCGCCGCGATCTCCGAGCTGGATGGAACGCAGAACACCTATCTGGCGGTCAACTTCTCGCCCCTGCAGTTCGAGCTGACCTTGCCCCACAAGCTGGCTGCGTTGCTGCTCAAGCACCACATTTCGCCGCAGAGGATCGTCATCGAGATCACCGAGGCGGTGCTGATGCTGGACAATCCCGAGGTTCACGCCGTCCTGAAACAACTCAACGAATTCGGCTGCCGCATCGCGCTTGACGATTTCGGCACCGGCTACTCGTCCTTGAGCTATCTCAATCGCTTCCCTGTCGATATCGTCAAGGTCGACCAGTCCTTCACCCGGTCGCTGAGTTCCGGCACCGCCGACGTCAGGCGCAAGAGCCGCATGCTCATCAAGGGCATTCGCACCATTTCGCATCAGATGGGATGTACGGTCGTCGCCGAAGGCATCGAGACGAAGGAGCAGTGGCAGCTTCTGCGCAAGCTCGGCGTAGATAATGGCCAGGGTTATCTCTTCAGCCGGCCCATGCCGATCGACGGCATGTTGGCTCTGCTGGAGAATGAATCCGAAGCCAAGGCGGCCAATCCGGCATAGCGCCGCTGGAAAAGGAGAAAATGGGCGTGAAGCATCTGATCCTGGCATTCCTGCTCGGTCTTTCCACCACCGCTCACGCCGAGACGATCCATTTCGTCACCGAGGAGTATCCGCCCTACAACTTCTCGACCGCGAGCGGCGCGAATGGCGCGTCGGTCGAACAGGTCGCGCTGATCATGAAGGCTGTCGATCTCCCCTACGACATCGAGGTCCTGCCATGGGCGCGCGCCTTCGCGCTTGCCGAAAGCCAGCCTTTCCACTGCGTTTTCACCACCGGTCACGACGCAGAGCGAGACAGGAAATTCAAGTGGATCGAGCCGCTCCTCGTCGATCACATGATCATGGTACGACGCAAGGGGGCTGCGATCGCGCCGCAAACGATCGATGACGCCAAAGAGTTCGTCGTCGGAACGCAGCGGGAAGACTTCTCCGCGGCGTATCTGAAGACGCATGGTTTCGAGAAGGTCGACTATGCCACCAATCTCGACTCCACCATGAAGAAACTCGCCGCCGGTCGCATCGATCTGCTCATGACGTCGGAAAAGACCTTCGAGACCATGCGGGCCGATGGCATACCGGTCGAGGCGGCATTGGTGCTGGAAGGCAAGCAATATGGCATCGCCTGCCATAAGGATGTGCCCGATGAGACGGTTGCCCGTATGCAAGCCGAACTCGACCGCCTGATCGCCAACGGCACGCAGGACCGGATCTTCGCACGCTACGGCCTGCGCCCGAACCGCATCGAGCAGGCGGCGAAATAAGGATTGACTTCCCCGGACCGCGATGATTTTGGGTTGATTTAACAACGACCGGGACACGCGCGATCGCCCCTTGCCCCGGCTCCCCCGCACGCGGTCGTGACGCAGGAAGCTCCAGGGAGTATGGCGACATGCTGATTATCGCGGGACTTGGCAATCCGGGTTCGAAATATGCCGGGAACCGCCACAATATCGGCTTCATGGCCGTCGACGCGATACAGCGTCGCCCGAGCTTTGCCTCGTGGTCGAAGAAGTTCAAGGCGGAAATTTCCGAGGGCGAGATCGCCGGCGAGCGCGTGCTTCTGATGAAGCCGCAGACCTTCATGAACCTGTCGGGAGAGTCGGTGGGCGAAGCCATGCGCTTCTACAAGCTCGCGCCGAAGGATATCGTCGTGATCTACGACGAACTCGATCTTCCTGCCGCCAAGGCACGGATCAAGACCGGCGGGGGCCACGGCGGCCACAACGGCATCAAATCGATCGACGCCCACTGCGGCAAGGAATACCGCCGACTGCGCCTCGGCATCGGCCACCCGGGTGTGAAGGATCTGGTGCATGCCCATGTGCTCGGCGACTTCGCCAAGGCCGATCAGGCCTGGCTTTCGCCGCTTCTGGACGCGATCGCCGACAACGCGGATATGCTGGTCAAGGGCGAGGATTCGCAGCTCATGAACAAGATCGCGCTGGCGACCGGCGGCAAGCCGACCGAGGAAAAGCCCCAGGCGGCCAAGAAGCAGCCCGCGCAATCCCACATTCACCAGGCCCGCAACGCCGCGCAGCCGAAAAAACTTCCAGCGACCGGCCCGATGGCCGAGATGCTGAGGAAGATGTTCGGCTCCAAGGGGGATTAGATCCTGTTGCCCTCCGCTCTCGCAATTCGCTCCGCTGCTGCCGACGACCTGCCCGGGCTTCTGGCGCTTTACCGCGAGTTGCATCCTGATGACGCTGGGCTTGACCAGACCCTCGCTTCGGAGCGTTTCGCGGCAATACGCGCCCAGCCTGGCATGACGATTTTCATCGGATTTGCAAACGGCATTGCGGCAGCGTCCGTCACCCTCGTCGTTGTACCGAACCTTACGAGAAATGGTGCTCCTTACGCGTTGATCGAGAATGTAGTCACCGGAGTCGCCTACCGCCGGCGAGGCTATGCGGGCGCCCTGATCAAGCACGCAAATTGACCGCGCTTGGACGATGGGGTGCTACAAAGTCATGCTGCTTACGGGATCAAAGGACGCAGCGACGTTGCGCCTCTACGAGCGTTGCGGCTTCGTCCAGGACAAGACCGGCTTTCAGATCAGGCGGCGTTGAGGCTTCATTCCTCCGGCTCGGTCGTAAACAGCAGCGGATAGCCCGCTTCCTTAGCGAGATCGGTCGCCTCCTTGGCCTTGGTCTCGGCGATATCCCTGGCACAGACGACGACGACCGAGGTGCCGAGCCTGTGTGCCGTCATCATCACCCGGTAGCCGGTTTCCTCGCTCATCCGGAATACGGCCTTGAGCACCATGACCACGAATTCGCGTGGGGTGTAGTCGTCGTTGACCAGAATGACCTTATAGAGCTTCGGCCGCTGCAGCTTGGGCTTCGATCTGGTTTTGGGCTTTGCGGCAACATCATTGTCACTCATCGGAAATCCACCCGTTGATGACATGAGGAGGCGATCACCGTCGCGCAGCACAATATTGCGCGTCGGGCATTGGCATTCAAGGGAAAGCCGGGCGATGAGGTCCACTGCATGTTTCGATCATTCGTTCGCGAATGATGGAAACATGCAGCAATTCAAAGTGTTACAGCACCGTTTGCGCGTCTGATGAGGCGCGCGGCGCTTCAGAAGCGCGTGAAGAGCTTGACCGCTCCCCTCCTTTACCCCATAGCCACCCCCAAGCAATCCGAGAAAAGACAGGTTTTAGCCATGGGCTTCAAATGCGGTATCGTCGGGCTGCCGAATGTCGGCAAGTCCACACTCTTCAATGCGCTCACCAAGACCGCGGCAGCGCAAGCGGCAAACTATCCGTTCTGCACGATCGAGCCGAACACCGGTGAAGTTGCGGTTCCGGACCCGCGCATGCGCAAGCTCGCCGATGTCGCGAAGTCGAAGGAAATCATCCCGACGCGCATCTCCTTCGTCGACATCGCCGGTCTCGTGCGCGGCGCGTCCAAGGGCGAAGGCCTCGGCAACCAGTTCCTCGCCAATATTCGCGAGGTCGACGCCGTGGTTCATGTTCTGCGCTGCTTCGAGGACGACGACATCACCCACGTAGAAGGCCGCATCCACCCGGTGGCCGATGCCGAGACGATCGAAACCGAACTGATGCTCGCCGATCTCGAAAGCCTGGAGCGGCGCACGGAGCAGACGCGCAAGCGCGCCGCCGGCAAGGACAAGGACTCGATGGCGCAGCTTCCGGTAATGGAAGCCTCGCTGAAGCTCCTGCAGGAAGGCAAGCCGGTACGGACCCTGCTTTCCAAGCTCGATGCGGACGAACTGCGCATTCTCCAGGGCCTCAATCTCCTCACCTCCCATCCGGTGCTCTACGTCTGCAACGTCGCCGAAAGCGACGCCGCCACCGGCAATGAGCACACGCGCGCAGTCGCCGAAATGGCGAAGGCCCAGGGTGCGGAAACCGTTGTCATCTCGGCCGCGATCGAATCGGAGGTCGCACAGCTGCCTGAGGAGGAAGCCAAGGAATTCCTTGCTGCGCTCGGCCTCGAGGAGGCCGGCCTCGACCGGTTGATCCGCGCCGGCTACAAGCTGCTCGACCTCATCACCTATTTCACGGTTGGCCCGAAGGAAACACGCGCATGGACCATTCCGCGCGGCACCAGGGCGCCGCAGGCGGCCGGCGTTATCCACACGGATTTCGAGCGCGGCTTTATTCGCGCAAACACGATCGCTTATGCTGACTATATTTCGCTCGGCGGCGAAACCGGCGCGAAGGAAGCCGGCAAGGCGCGCGACGAAGGCAAGGATTATGTCGTCCAGGACGGCGATGTCATCCATTTCCGCTTCAACACCTGACGCGGTGGCTATGCGGCAGAGCCGTCCTTAAATTGTCTTCGATTTAAGGAAACATGGAGTAGAGCCGCATAGCAGCACATCTCCGGCAGCGAGGGAGGCCGGCATGCTTTATTTCGAGGACTTCACGCCAGGTCGGCGCTTCGACTATCAGCCGGTCGCCGTGCAGGCGCCCGACATCATCGCTTTTGCCAGCGAATTCGACCCGCAACCGATGCATCTGGATGAAGAGGCCGGCAAGCGCAGTATTCTCGGCGGCCTTTCCGCCTCCGGCTGGCACACGAGCGCGATCGGCATGCGCATGATGATCGACGCCTTTCTCGGCAATTCCTCCTCTCAAGGCTCGCCAGGCATCGACTTCATGGATTGGAAGAAGCCGGTGCTCGCCGGCGACGTGCTGGCAGGCTTCAGCCTGGTGCTCGGAGCCCGGCCGTCGAAGTCGAAACCTGGCGTCGGCATCGTCAAGTTCCGCAACGAGATTAACAACCAGTCGGGGGAAGCAATCGCGGTTTCGGAATGCTCCGTCCTTTTCCGCCGCCGCGACCGGGGGCAGCGGCTATGATGACGTTGGCGGAAATCTACGCAGCGGGCCGAAAGACCGTGATCGGCAGCCTGACATTCACGGCAGACGACATCGTCCGCTTCGCGCGCAACTTCGACCCGCAGTCATTCCATCTCGACGCGGAAGCGGCCAAGCACTCGCTTTTCGGCGGCCTTTGCGCGTCCGGTTGGCACACGAGCGCCGGCTGGATGCAATGTTTCGTGCGGTTCTGGAAGGATGAGATCCGGCGCCTGGCAGCCGAGGGGCTGCACGCGCCGAAACTGGGCCCCTCACCCGGCTTTCGCGAACTCAAGTGGCTGAAGCCGGTCTATGCCGGCGACACGATAACCTACGCGGTCACATTTCTCGAAGCGCGAACCGTCGCGTCGAGACCCGGATGGCGTATCAACACCATTCTCTGCGAAGGCGAGAACCAGCACGGCGAACCCGTCATCCAGTTCGAAAGCAAGGTGATCGAATTCACCTGAGGCCTACAGCGCCGCGCGCCTTACCGGACGCGCAAAGGACGCTGCAGCAGGCGTCGTGCGCGTATCTCGGAGCGCTTCAATGCCCCGCGAATTCGATCAGCGTGCGGACATTGACGCCGAGGGCCTCGAGCTTCTTGCGCCCGCCGAGCTCTGGCAGATCGATGATGAAGCAGGCGGCCACGATATCCGCTCCCATCTGCTGCAGAAGCTTGACGGCGCCTTCGGCGGTCCCACCGGTGGCAATGAGGTCATCGACCAGGATTACCTTCTCGCCCGGCTGGATTGCATCCCTGTGCATTTCCATCTCGTCTACGCCATATTCGAGGCTGTAGGCGATGCGGACGGTATCGTGCGGCAGCTTGCCCTTCTTTCGGATCGGCACGAAGCCGGCCGAAAGCTGGTGGGCGATCGCGCCGCCCAGAATAAACCCGCGCGCCTCGATGCCGGCGATCTTCTCGATTTTGGTTCCGGCATAGGGGTGGACGAGTTCGTCGATCGCCCGGCGGAAAGCCTTCGGATTGCCGAGCAATGTCGTGATGTCGCGAAACATGACGCCTGGCTTCGGGTAATCCGGAATGCTCCGGATGGCGGAAATCAGTTCCGATTGAACGGTCGCGGTCATGACGGAAAACAGCCTCTGCGAGTCTCAAGGAAGGCAAAGCCATAACATCAACGACGTGCAATTCTACAGAAGTTTCTTCGCGTTGCCGTCAGAAAGCTGCCCTCCGCCGCGAACTCTGTCCCCCCGTAAAATCTCCGCAGGACAGGTGGAACAATTTGGCGGCGTCGGTGTTAATGGTAAGCTTGAATTTTGCAAGGCACGCAATTGGGGCGTGACTGCACCTTGAGCCAGCAGCAGAGGAAGGAGCAGCACCATGCGCTTGTTTGAATGCGGTTCGCTCGTCCCGGGTTGTGAATGGCACACCCGCGCCGACAATGATGCAGAGATCGTCCGTCGTGTTGTGGAACACATGCGCGTGACCCACGGCGAAACGACGATCCGTGAGAACATGATCGACAACATCAAGGTTCGGATCGTCGACGAAAGCAAGGCCGCCTGACCGGAGTGGGGCAAGACCGTCTTTCGGTCGAGTCCCTCCACCATGTCACTTGGTGTCTGAGACTATCGATTCGAGCCGGGTTGCGAGCGCTGCCCGGGTGGGGGTGAAATTGCGCTCGATCCAGAAATTTTCCAGCTCGGACAGCACCTCGCCAACCTTGGGACCGGCGGCAATGCCCGCCTTCAGGACATCGGTTCCCGTCAAAGGAAAGACTGGACGCTGCCATTTCTCCGCGCGCGACAGAAGCCGCTGAAACGCGGCCGTTTCGCCAAGAAGCGACGGATCGTTTTCGGACAGGCGACACGAGGATGCCAGGGCAAGCCGCAGGCGTGTTGTGATCCCCACGGCGCCGGAGCGGTATAGCTGGCGGTCGAGAGCCACATCTGCGAGCGTCGCGGGAATTACCGGAGCACTCGCAAATCGCGCGAAATAGGCGGCTTCCGCCTTCGAGAGACGCAACCGCACGGCCATCGCCTCAAGCCGCTCCGCATCCGGAGGCACGATCGCCGCCAGCCTCAGCAGCGGATCCGGTTTCCAGGAGAACGCCTTCTCGGCGGCAATGAGGCCGGGAACGGCATCAATGCCCCATTTTTCCGTCTCCGGCAGGATTTCGGTGAGCACCCCGGTCTGGCGCATCCACAGCAGCGCGCGGCCGGGATCATCCGCGGCGAGCAGTTTCTTCGTTTCTGACCACACCCGTTCCGCCGAAAGCGTCGAGAGCTTTGCGCGCGCCTGTGCGCAGGCCCGGAGCCCATCTGCGTCGGGCCGGCCGGCGCCGTAATAGGCGAAGAAACGGAAGAAGCGCAGGATGCGCAGATAATCCTCCCGGACGCGCTCGGCGGCATTGCCGATGAAACGCAGCGTCCTGCTCTCGATGTCGGCAAGACCGCCGACATGGTCGATTATCTGGCCTTTGCTGTCCGCATAGAGGGCGTTGATGGTGAAGTCGCGGCGCTCGGCATCCGCTCGCCAATCGGTCCCGAAGGCCACTTCGGCACGGCGCCCATCGGTCGCCACGTCGCGCCGCAGCGTCGTCACTTCATACGGTGTCCCGTCGATGACGAGGGTGACCGTGCCATGGTCGACACCGGTCGGCACCACTTTGATACCCGCTGCCCTCGCGCGCTCAGCAACGTCGTCCGGGCGCCAGGTGGTCGCCATGTCGACATCGCCCGCCGGCAGGCCCATGAGGCTGTTGCGGATCGCGCCGCCGACGACGCGCACCTCGCCGCCGTCGACGTTCAGAACGTCGAAAACGCGCCGGAGCGAGGGAGCGTGAAACCACGCCTCAGCGGCAACGGAAGTCATGCGTAAAGCCTTTCGTAGAGCATGCGGACGATCCCCGCCGTAATTCCCCAAATATTCCGCTCGCCATAGGGCATGCGATAGAATTGCCGCTCCGCACCCTGCCAATGGCTGCGTCCGCGCCCATGGTTGACAGGGTTCATCAGGAAGGAAAGCGGCACTTCGAACACGCTTTCTACCTCTTCCGGATTGGGCGCGAGCTCGAAGCCTGGCTGCACGACCGCGAGCACCGGCGTGATGCGGAATCCTGACATGGCCATATAGTGCGGCAGACGGCCGATCGTTTCGACGAAGCGAGGGTCGAGACCGATCTCCTCCTGCGCCTCGCGGAGCGCCGCAACTTCGATGGACTTGTCCTCGGGATCGACCACCCCGCCCGGAAAGGCGACCTGACCAGAGTGCTTGCGCAACGTCGATGTCCGCTGGGTAAAGATCACGCTCGCGTCTTCGCCATCGTCGACAACCGGCACAAGCACGGCAGCGTCCTTCAAATGCAGAGTCTCGAGATAGGGCACGATGCCCGGATTGAGCAGGAAATCGCCGTGATCGCGCCAGGCCGTCTCAATCGGTCCACCTGTCTGGGCGAGCGCCCTGCGGCGAAACTCCTCGGCGGAAAAGGGATGATTTGTCATTGCGACAGGGCTTCCAGCTCGGCCGCCGGCATGATCGGAAAGATCGCGCCGGACGATTTGACGCAGAACATGTCGATGCCGTCGATCTCGACGGTTTCGCCCAGTTCGACAATATCATACATGACCGGCCTCGATACGAGCGCCTCAAGCCGCCCACGCACATGAAGGTAGGGTTTCAGTTCGCGATTTTCGCCTTGAATGACAAAGCGAAGGAGATGCTCCGGCCCTGCCTCCACCACGTCGCCGACATTGGTGCGAAATGTCAGGACCTTTTCGCCATCCTTGACGGTAACGCGCATTTCCACGGCGATGAACGGAGCATCGGCGATGCGGATCCCGACCTTTTCCACTGGCGTGACAAGGTAGGTCTTGCCGTCCTCGTCCTTGCGCAGCACGGTGGAAAACAGCCGGACAAGCGGCTGGCGACCGATCGGAGTTCCCATGTAGAACCACGTTCCATCGCCACGGATTTCCATGTCGATATCGCCGCAAAACGGCGGATTCCAATGGTCGACCGGCGGCAATCCCCGCGCTTCACCGCCCCTTTCGCCGGCGGCGCGAGCAATCAGCGCGGCAAGGCCGGCCGCGTCGCCCGTTTGCTGAATCTTGGCTTCTGCCATCGTTCCGTCCCGTTTGGTCCCGATCTTGTTCCCGAAGCATATCTTGCTCCTGAAGCATAACGCGTTCAGATGAACGTGCCAGGGATGCTCCGGCCTGTGGTTTTGGGCATTCCGTCCGCATCGACAAGCATGCGGGATGCACGGCGAGCCTCCTGCAAGCTCACGACATAGTGCGCCGGCGGCGGCTTGTCAGCCGTCCGCCAGGGTCTAAATTGAAAAATAAGGACTGAATATTAGGCAATGGCGATTCGGTTCAGCAGCGACGATCTGGGAGAATTGCGATGACTGTAATGAAAAGCGCGACCGATGCGGCCGACGAGAAGGCAATCGTCGCGGCCGCGGAAGCCGCACTGGGTGAGATCGCGCTCATCCGCGCCGAGGTCGGCAAGGTGATCTTCGGCCAGGAAAGCGTCATCGAACAGACGCTGCTCGCCGTGCTGTCCGGCGGCCATGCGCTGCTCGTCGGCGTACCGGGTCTTGCCAAAACCAAGCTCGTCGCCACGCTCGGTACCGTTCTCGGGCTCGACAACAGCCGCATCCAGTTCACACCCGATTTGATGCCTTCCGACATTCTGGGCTCGGAAGTGATGGACCAGGATGCCGCGGGCTATCGGTCGTTCCGTTTCGTCCCCGGCCCGATTTTTACGCAACTGCTGATGGCAGACGAGATCAACCGTGCCTCGCCGCGTACGCAGTCGGCGCTGTTGCAGGCCATGCAGGAGTATCACATCACCGTTGCCGGCGTCCGCAAGGACCTGCCTCAGCCGTTCCATGTGCTCGCGACCCAGAACCCGCTCGAGCAGGAGGGAACCTACCCCCTGCCGGAGGCGCAGCTCGACCGTTTCCTGATGCAGGTCGACGTCGGCTACCCCGAGCTTGCCGCTGAACGGCAGATCCTTCTGGAGACGACCGGCGTCGCTGAAGCCGAAGCGCGACCGGTGATCGACGCCCAGCGCCTGCTGCAGATCCAGAGTCTGATCCGCCAGATGCCGGTCGGCGAGAAGGTGGTCGATGCCATCCTCTCGCTCGTGCGCTCTGCCCGCCCCGGAAACGGCAACTCGACCACCGACAAGACTGTCGCCTGGGGGCCAGGTCCGCGTGCTGGCCAGGCCCTGATGCTGTGCGCCCGCGCGCGCGCCCTTTATGACGGCCGCCTGGCGCCTTCCGCCGACGATATCCTGGCTCTTGCCGAACCCGTGCTGCAGCACCGCATGGCGCTCACCTTCGCCGCCCGTGCGGAAGGCATGACCGTCCGCGACGTCATCGCCGGCCTGGTGAAACGAGCCAAGGGTTAGTGCATGGCCTCCATCGGGCACATAGTCGCGCGTACCCCCTCCGGCGAAGTCCTGTCGCGCGCCCAACAGCGCGCAATGCTCGTTCCGGACTGCCTTGTCGAAGCGCGCAGGATCGCCAACACGGTGATCTCCGGCTGGCATGGCCGGCGCAAGCGCGGTATCGGCGAAAATTTCTGGCAGTTCCGCCCCTATAGCGAGGGCGAAAGCCTGTCGCGGATCGACTGGCGCCGCTCCGCCCGCGACGACCATACCTATGTCCGAGACCGCGAATGGGAGGCAGCCCATACGATCTGGCTTTGGGCCGACCTTTCCCCCTCGATGATGTACAAGTCGACGCTCGGCGCGGTCTCCAAGGAAAGCCGTGCACTCGTGCTGATGCTGGCGCTGGCCGAAATCCTCGCGCGCTCCGGCGAACGGATCGGCTGCCCCGGCGTCATGGAACCGGTCTCTGCTCGCAACGCCGCCGAACGATTGGCAACCGCGATCATGCTAAGCTCGCTTGCGGAGGGCCTGCCCGATACCAGCATGATCCGCAACGCCAGCGATCTGGTGCTGATCGGCGACTTCCTCGATCCCGCCGACAAGGTAATGGAGCGTCTCGCCCCGCTCGCACGCCGCGGCTTCCGCGGGCACATGGTAGAGATCGCCGATCCTGCGGAGGAGGTCTTCCCCTATGCCGGGCGAACCGAATTCACCGATCCGGAAACCGGCGAAAAGCTGACCGCCGGACGCGCCGAGATTCTGCAGGAGGATTATCAGCGCGCCTATCTTGCCCGTCGCGACAGCCTGGGCTCGAGCCTCAGGCATCTCGGCTGGACGTTCATCCCGCATAGGACCGACCGCCCCGCGTCCGAGGCGCTGGTTGCCGTGCACATGTATCTGTCCGGAATGCCTGGACGGGCAACGCATGGAGGTCTGCTATGATCGGCGGCCTTTCCTTCGTCTTCGCCAATCCTGCCATGCTGGCCGCACTTGTCGCGTTGCCGGTGATCTGGTGGCTTTTGCGGATGACACCGCCGCGACCGGCAGCCGAAGTCTTTCCGCCGCTGCGCATCCTCGCCTCGGTTCTGAAGCGCGAGGAGACCCCGTCGAAGAGCCCTTGGTGGCTGACGCTTCTCAGGATGCTGATGGCGGCCGCCGTCATCTTCGCGATCGCCGATCCGGTATTCAATCCGCGCAGCAATACGCTGGCGTCCTCCGGCCCGCTCGCGCTCTTGATCGACAACAGCTGGGCGACCGCACCCGATTGGGAGCGACGGATCGAGGCTGCCTCGGCGCTGATCGACGACGCCGAGGCGAGAGACCTTGCCGTGTCGATCGTCTTCACCGGCGATCGACAGCACAATGCCACGCCGGGATCGGCGGCATCGGCGCGCAACCGTCTGGCTGCGGCATCACCCGAACCGCTCCCGGCCGATCGCCGCTCTGCGATCGCCGCCATGCGGACGGCTTTCAAGGACGCTGCGCCCGGCACGCTCGCCTTCGTCACGGACGGCATCGAAGCAGCGGACGGCAAGACGATGGAGGCGCTTGCCGGAATGGGCGCCGCGAACCTCCGGATGATCGAGGCCGATGGCAGTCAAGCGATAGCGCTGACCAACAGCAGCAACGAAAATGACGGCATGTCGGTGACGGCGAGCCGGTTGAAAACCGATGACCGCCGTTCCGTGTCGATCGTCGCTTACGATACGCGTGGCCGCGCCATCGCCGACGGCGCGATCGACTTCGCGCCCGGTGAAGCGGTTGCGAAGGGAACGATCGCCGCGCCCTTCGAACTGCGCAACGATTTCGCCCGCATCGGCATCGAAGGAGCCGCGACCGCCGGTGCTGTCCATCTGCTCGACGATGGTTTCCGCCGCCGCCGTGTCGCTCTCCTGAGCGGCGAGGCTCGCGATCTTTCCCAGCCGCTGCTGTCGCCGCTCTACTACATCAACCGGGCGCTGGCTCCCTATGCCGATCTCATCGAACCGCGCGAGACCGACCTTGCCGTTGCCATTCCGGAACTTCTGGAACAACGGCCTTCGGTCCTGATCATGGCCGATATCGGCCGCTTGCCGGAAGAGATGTACCCGCTGATGAAGAAGTGGATCGACAATGGCGGCACGCTGATCCGCTTTGCCGGGCCGCGTCTTGCGGCGGCACCAGCCGACGACCCGCTCGTGCCCGTGACGCTGAGGCAGGGCGAGCGGGCGCTTGGCGGCGCACTTTCGTGGTCGGAGCCACAGCCGCTCGCCGACTATCCCGCCAACGGCCCCTTTGCCGGCATGCCTCGTCCCACCGACATTCTCGTCAAGCGGCAGGTCCTGGCCGAACCCACGGCTGACCTCGCCGAGCGGACTTGGGCAAATCTTGCGGACGGAACGCCCCTGGTGACGACGGCTGCCCAGGGGTCGGGACGCATCATCCTCTTCCACGTCAGCGCCGAGGCAACCTGGTCGAATCTGCCGATTTCCGGCCATTTCGTCGAAATGCTTCGTCGTAGCGTGCAGCTTTCGCGCAGCGGCGGCGTCGCGAGCGAAGGCAAGACACAGGCACAGACGCTGGCGCCCTACCGGCTGCTGAACGCCGACGGCGTCCTCGTCGCTGAAACCGGCAGTGCGCGGCCGCTCGACGTCGCTCCCGGCAAGGCGCCGCTTGCAACTCCGGAAAACCCGCCGGGACTCTACGGTTCCGAAGACGGTTTCACGGCGTTGAACCTGCTCCCCCGCGACGCGGAACTCAAGCGGATCGACATGGTGGCAGCAGGCCCGCACAGCTCAGAACGGCTGACCGGCGAGGAAAGCTGGTCGCTGAAGCCTGCTCTCTTGACGCTGGCGCTGCTCCTGCTCCTCGCCGACGCCGTCGTCGTTCTCTTCATGGGCGGAGCCTTTTCGCGAGTCCGCATGGCCAGGACGGCGGCCACAATGCTCTTCATCCTGTGCGGCACGCTTGGCACCCTCGTGCTCCTGCCACCGCAGGCACTTGCGGATGACGCGCGTCCGGATGACCAACGCATCCTCGAACACCTCGATACGACCCACCTCGCCTATGTCGTCACCGGGGAAGACGACGTCGATCGTCTCTCCGAACGCGGTCTCACGGGACTCACCGATTTCCTGACCTATCGCACGACGCTCGAGCCGGGTGCGCCCGTCGGGCTTGACATATCCAAGGACGAACTCAACTTCTATCCGATCATCTATTGGCCGATCTCCGCCAATGCGCCGATGCCGAGCCCGCAGGCTGTAAGCCGCATCGACGCCTATATGCGCGCGGGCGGCACGGTGCTCTTCGACACGCGGGACCAGTTCTCCTCATTGGGCGCCTCGTCAAATGGAACAAGCCCGAACAGCGAACGACTGCAGGCGATTTTGGCCAATCTCGACATTCCGCCGCTGGAGCCCGTTCCGGCCGACCATGTGCTGACCAAGGCCTTCTATCTGTTGACGAATTTTCCGGGGCGCTACACCGGCAGTCCTCTCTGGATAGAGGCGCAACTCGACAACCACGAAGAGCCAAGCGACCGCCCGGCCCGGTCCGGAGACGGCGTAACGCCGATCATGATCACCGGCAACGACTTTGCCGGTGCCTGGGCCGTGGATACGAATGGCGTTGCGCTCTTGCCGACAGTTCCGCCGGACGAGATGCAGCGCGAATACGCCTTCCGCTCCGGCGTCAACATCATGATGTATATGCTGACCGGCAACTACAAGGCCGACCAGGTGCACGTGCCTGCCCTGCTCGAGCGGCTCGGTCAGTGAGGACCGTTCGATGACCGTCGATTTTGCACCATTTCTTCCCTGGCCGTACCTCGCGGCGCTGATCATTGCGGCAGTCGCACTCGCGGCGCTCGGCCTGTGGCGTGGCATTCGCGGCGCCTGGTTGAGAACGGCGGCGCTGGCGGCGTTCTGCCTGGCGATCAGCAATCCATCGATTTTCCAAGAGGAGCGCGAGCCGCTTTCGACCATCGTTGCCGTCGTCGTCGACCGCAGCCAGAGTCAGAATAATGGCAATCGCCGCGAACAGACCGACAAGGCGCTTGCCGACCTCAAGGATCGCCTCTCCCGCTTTCCGCAGATCGAGACCCGCATCGTCGAGGCTGCGGACAGCGCCGAAACCGAGGCGCCTTCGACGAAGCTCTTCGGCGCATTGTCGACAGCGCTTGCCGACGTGCCACCGGCGCGGGTCGGCGGCGCGATCTTCATCACCGACGGACAAATTCACGACGTTCCCGCCGTCAATCAGAAACTCGGCTTCGATGCGCCGATCCATGGCCTGATCACCGGCAAGCCGAATGAATTCGATCGGCGTATCGAAATCGTCAGCGCACCGCGCTTCGGCATCGTCGGCGAGCAGCAGAAGATGACCTTCCGCGTCGTCGACGACGGTGCCGCACCCGGCGGTGGCGCCGAAGTGACGATCCGCCTCAATGGCAACGAGATCGCGACCGAGCATGCCGAGCCAGGCACCGATGTGCCCTTCAGCTTCACCGTGCCGCGCGGCGGCAACAACATCCTCGAATTCGCGGTGAATCCCATCGCCGGCGAAGTGACGGAGGTCAACAACCGCGCCGTCCACGTGCTCGACGGCATTCGCGAGAACCTGCGCGTGCTTCTCGTTTCCGGCGAGCCGCATGCGGGCGAGCGCGCCTGGCGCAACCTTCTGAAATCCGACGCTGCGGTCGATCTCGTCCATTTCACCATTCTGCGTCCCCCGGAGAAGCAGGATGGCACCCCGATCAACGAACTTTCGCTGATCGCCTTTCCGACGCGCGAGCTCTTCGTCGACAAGATCAGCGAGTTCGATCTGATCATTTTCGACCGCTACCAGCATCGCGGCGTGTTGCCGATCCTCTACTACGACAACATCGCGCAATATGTGCAGAACGGCGGCGCGTTGTTGATCGCCGCCGGCCCGGAACATGCCGGCGACGACTCGATCGCCGCCACGCCGCTTTCGGCCGTTCTGCCCGCGACGCCCACCGGCGTCATGAATGACAAGGCCTTCTTCCCCCGCCTCTCGGAGGAGGGAAGGAAGCATCCGGTTACGCGCGGTCTCGAAGGCGCGTCGAGCGAGCCTCCGAGCTGGGGCCGGTGGTTCCGCACCGTCGACGTGGACCGTCCGCTCGGGCAGACGGTGATGGAAGCGGCCGACGGAAAGCCGTTGCTCGTCCTCAACCGCGTCGGCAAGGGGCGTGTCGCGATGCTTCTGTCCGACCAGGGTTGGCTGTGGGCGCGCGGCTTTGAAGGTGGCGGACCGCATGTCGCGCTTTATCGGCGCACGGCCCACTGGCTGATGCAGGAACCGGCGCTTGAAGAAGAGGCGCTGACGGCGCGCGCCTCCGGCCGTACGCTGGAAATCACCCGGCAGACGATCGAAGGCGATCCCGGCCAGGCGACTCTCACCTATCCATCGGGGAAGACTGAAGAGTTCACGCTGACCGAGCGCGAACCGGGCCTCTACAAGACCGATGTCAAAACGACGGAGACCGGCCTCTTCGAGGTGGCCAATGACGAGCTCACGACCCTCGTCCATGTCGGCAATGTCGATGCGCCGGAATTCAAGGCGGCAATCTCCACGGAAGAAAAGCTCCGCCCCTGGGCGGAAAAAACCAAGGGGGCCGTGCGGCGGCTGGCGGATGCCGACGGCCCGGTCGATCTCCCCTCGATCCTGCCGGTGCGTGGCGCGGTCCGGGTGGCCGACGATGAGCGCCTCTCGCTGCGCATGACCGACGAGACGGTGCTGAAGGGCATCAACTCCCTGTCCCTGTTCGGCGGTCTCTTCGGGCTCGCCGCCCTGCTCTTCCTGATCTCGTCCATGTGGTATCGCGAGGGGCGGTGAGTGGCGGCGTGCGTCCTTTCCGACGCACGCGAGATCCCTGTTTTTCACGCCAAAGGCTGACTGCGCACCATCATGGAGGCACTTCAAATCAGGCGGCGGCACCCTCGGCCTGGGCTTCTACGGCGTGTTCGGCCACGGGGACAACGCTGTCGTCCCGCCAGCAGATCACGCCGCCGAGCCGCGCGTGGACATCCGCAGCCATCGGCACCACCAGAACCCTTGCCGGGTCGACAGGCCCTGGAAATTCAAGTGCTCCGTAATGCACCTTCTCGAAACCGAGCGGCTGGTAATAGGGCGGATCGCCGACGAGGATCACTGCCTCGGAGCCCTTCCGCCGCGCAGCTTCGACGGCAATCCGCACGAGCTCGCGGCCAATGCCCCGGTTCTTGTGCGACGGTCGCACGGCCAGCGGACCGAGCAGATGTCCCCTCACCGGCCCGGCCATGACCGGCGTCATCCGTACGGAGGCGATCGTCTCGCCGTCATCGGTGCAAATGAAGGACAGCGAACGGTCATGCGGACCCTGCTCGCGAATGCGAGCGGCGGCGCGCACGAAACGGCCGGGACCAAAGGCCTCTTCGTTGATGATTTCGATGGCTGCGTCGTGTGACGCGTCTTCAGTCAGATAGACGATGTCGTGCTTTTTCATGGATATCGAGAACCAAGCATGCGAGCGGACAATAAAGATGGCGCGCCCCGAAAGGGCGTTGGCGGCATCAGCGTCGTCGCAGGCTTCCCGACAGGATCATGGTTACGATCGTTCCGAACATGAAATTTGCCTGATCGCGATAGCAGAAAATCGCCGCCTGTCAAAGCCCAAAACGCAGTGTTCAGAATTTGATACCTATCACCGCCCCGCTGCTGCGTTATCTATCAAGGTAAGAGAAAACACGAAGGAGCTCATGCATGGGCAGGCTGGTCAACGGAGTCTGGCAGGACGTCTGGTACGACACCAAGACGACGAAGGGCCATTTCAAGCGCAGCGAGTCGCGGTTTCGCAACTGGATCACCGCCGATGGATCGCCTGGACCTTCCGGCCAAGGCGGGTTCGCGGCCGAACCGGACCGCTACCATCTCTATGTCTCGCTCGCCTGTCCCTGGGCGCATCGCACGCTGATCTTCCGCAAGCTCAAGAAGCTTGAGGAGATCATTCCGGTCTCGATCGTCGATCCCCTGATGCTGTCCAACGGTTGGGAATTCAAGGGCGTAAACGGCGGCACCGTCGACCATCTCTTCGGTTCCGACGCGCTTTGGCAGATTTATGTGCGCGCCGACCCCAGCTATTCCGGCCGCGTGACCGTGCCCGTGCTTTGGGACAAGAAGAAGAACACCATCGTCTCCAATGAATCGGCCGAAATCATCCGCATGTTCAACTCGGCCTTCGATCATCTTACCGGCTCGACCGAGGATTTCTGCCCAGCGGAACTGCGCGACGAAATCGACGCGCTCAACGCCCGCATCTATGACGCGGTAAACAACGGCGTCTACAAAGCCGGCTTCGCCACCAGCCAGCAGGCCTATGACGAGAGCGTCAAGGCCCTGTTCGCGATGTTGGACGAGTTGGAAGGCCGCCTCGCCTCGCAGCGTTATCTCTTCGGAGATCAGATCACCGAGGCCGACTGGCGCCTGTTCACGACGCTCGTGCGGTTCGACCCGGTCTATGTCGGCCACTTCAAATGCAACATCCGGCGCATTGCCGACTATCCGAACCTCTACGGGTATCTGCGCGACCTCTACCAGGTCCCGGGCGTCGCCGACACCGTGAACATGCACCATATCAAAGAGCACTATTATCGCAGCCACACCATGATCAACCCGACGGGTGTCGTGCCAGTGGGCCCGGTAGTCGACCTTACGACTCCGCACGGTCGCGATCGCCTCGACCGCACAGCACGTTCAAACGAGACTACGAGGCGCGTTGCCATCGGCACCCGTTGATACTCACCAGAACGTGTCCGGCGCCTCCGTTCCCGCAAGCTCCGCAATCCGCCGGCGCGTCGCGGCGGTCGTGTCCTCGGGCAGTTGGTCGAGCGCAAAGAAGCCGGCGGCGGCTATCTCCAGGTCGGGAACCTTCGGCTGTTGCTGGCGGACATCGTCGCAACGAAAGAAGATGACGTGATCGCGCTTGCTGGTGCCCCGGTTATAGTAGACCTGCACCAGCAACGGCGGTGACGTAAGTTCCAGATTGCCTTCTTCCCTGAGTTCGCGGGCGAGCCCCTGCACCGCCGTCTCATGGCGATCGAGGCCGCCGCCCGGCAGATGCCAGCCGGGAAGATAGGAATGCCTGACGAGGAAGATCCGCCCTTCGCCGTCGAAGCAGGCGGCGCGCACCCCAAGCGTCATGCCACGCGAGAGCGCAAAATAGGCATGCGCGAACCGCGTCAGCAGGCGAATTCGCCAGTTGCGCATTTCCGCCGGTCGCTGCTGCTTCAACCACGTCTCCTCGTAGCGGCGGCTTTCACCCGAAATCGTTACAATCTAGTGATTCCACTCTGATGGAATATGCGCTAGACGGGGGCGATGTTCAAACTTGCGCATATTTCGGACGTTCATCTCGGACCTCTGCCAGATCTGTCTCTGAGGGAACTTGCTTCCAAGCGGATAACCGGTTTCGTCAACTGGCACAGGAACAGAGCGCGCCATCTTTTCGCCGGCACATTGGATTGCCTGATGGCGGATATCCAGAGGCGACATCCGGACCATCTGGCGATTACCGGCGACCTCGTGAATCTCGCCTCTTCCCTGGAGATCGCGGCCGTGACCGCGTGGCTTGCGGAGGCCGGCGACGCCAAGGATATCTCCGTCGTGCCGGGCAACCACGACGCCTATGTTCCGGGTGCCTACGAGAAGACGACACGTGCCTGGTACCCCTACATGCGCAGTGATGAAGGTCCGCTCGGCTGGATCCGAGACCATCATTGCTTTCCCTATGTGCGCGTGCGCGGCCCGGTGGCAATCATCGGCTGCTCGACCGCAGTCGCCACGCCGCCCTTCGCCGCCAGCGGCTACTTCGGCCAGCGACAGGCGCGTGCGACCGTCGACCTACTGCAGGCGGCGGGCGAGGCTGGTCTCTTCCGGGTCGTGCTGATCCATCATCCGCCCATCCGGGGCGCGACCTCGATGCACAAGCGCATGATCGGCATTCGCCGCTTTGCTGCGACCATCTCGTCCGGGGGCGCCGAACTGGTGCTGCATGGCCACACCCACCTCAACACGGTTTATTACCTCAAGGGACAGACCGCGCCGGTGCCGGTCGTCGGGATCGCCTCGGCGTCGCAGGGGCCTGGGGGCAGCAAGCCGGCCGCCGCCTACAATCTCTTCTCGGTAGCGGGCGAGTCCGGAAACTGGCAACTCAGCCGCGAGCGCTACACGCTCAATGCCGACGCGACCGGCGTCGAACTCGCCGAAACCACCCTTTTCTAGGCTCGATCTGCCCACAACGCCGACAGCCTTGCAGGAAAATTCCGCTCTCGCCGAATAATTTGCCGTGCCCGTGCGTCATAATGCGGTTCGGGTTCGGCAGCCGGCCGTGCTGCGCGACGTTCCAGGGAGACAGGCACGATGTTCCGGAAGACGACTTTCTTTGTCCTTGCTGCATTCATGGCCTCGATCGCCGGCCAGTCGGCCTTGGCCGTCGGCGACACCAGCGAACCGCCGCGCAAGACCAAGACAAGCACCCAATGCAAGAACGGCAAGATCTGGGATACGCGCAAGGGCCAATGCGTCAACGCGAAGAAAAGCGGGCTCAGCGACGACGTCCTGTTCGAAGCCGCGCGCGAGCTTGCCTATGCCGACCAGTACGACAATGCGATCAAGGTGCTCGAAGCCGTAAGCGATCAGCGCAGTGCCCGCGTGCTCAACTATCTCGGCTACGCCAATCGCAAGGCTGGGCGCATGGAGCTTGGCATGCAATATTACAAACGCGCGCTTCAGGCCGACGAGAACTACATTCTCGCCCGGTCCTATCTTGGCCAGGCCCTGGTCGAGCAAGGCCGGATCGAGGAAGCCAAGGTGCAGCTCGTCGAAATTCGTGATCGCGGCGGCGAAAACACCTGGGCCTACAGGGCTCTGCTTCAGTCCCTCGGCGGCCTTCGCCATCATTACTGAGACGCGGTCGGAGACGACCGAAACTGCACTCGAGCAGCACGGCTTTCTCCGCGACCAGCTGCAGCCGCGAGGCAATGGCAAACCGACGCCGGAACGCAAAAACCTGTTTCCGTTCCGGCTCTTCCCTTGCAGACTTCGGATCAAATGTTTCATATCATTGGGTAGTGCATTTCGCACCGCGAATAGATGCCCGATCCGATACGTCTCATTGGAAGAGCGATGCGCCCAGCGGCAGAGACGAAAGACTTCAGACGGGATTTGGTCAGCCTGCTGCCCAAATTGCGCCGTTTTGCGCTGACGCTGACGCGCAATGCCAATGATGCCGATGACCTCGTTCAGGAGGCTTGCGAGCGGGCCATCGCACGCAGCCACCTTTGGAATGGGGAAGGCCGGCTGGAGAGCTGGATCTATGCCATGACGCGCAATCTCTGGGTCGACGAAGTCCGCAAGCGCAAGGTCCGCACCGGCGGCGGAGCCGTCGACATTTTCGACCAGAATGAGCTTCGCGTGGAGGCTGTTGCCGAAAAAGCGGTCTATGCCAATCAACTGCAGAAGATGATCCTGTCCATGCCGGAAGGTCTTGCCAGCGTTTTCCTGCTCATCAACGTCGAAGGTCACAGCTACCGCGAGACCGCAGATATCCTCGGGGTTCCGATCGGTACCGTGATGAGCAGGCTGTCCACCGCCCGCCTGCGGCTCGCCGCCATGCTGTCCGAGAATACCGAAAGGAGGGCCTGACCCTTGCAGCAGACGACAGGTCAAGCGCTCGAAGTTCGGTTGTCCGCCTATATCGACGGCGAGCTCGGCGATGCCGAGAGAGCCGAACTCGATGCTTTGCTGGCCCGTGACGACGATGCCAAGGTCATGCTCGAGAAGCTGAAGGCCGGCAGCGCATTTGGCAACAAGGCCTTCGAGGACTTTCTCCATGACCCGGTGCCGCTGGCGCTGGTGCGCCAGATCAAGCAGGGACCCGGCATCAATCCGCGATCCGAGCGCGTCGCGACGGCGAACCTGCCGGCGCGGACGGTTCGCGTCTGGCCGCGGGCGCTCGCCGCGGCCATGGCGCTATTGCTTCTCGGCGGTGCCGCGGGCTTCCTCGCCGGCAGCGCGCATTACGTCGCCGAGCCCGAAAGCGCCGCCTCCGCGCGCCCGTGGATCGATGAGATCGCCGACTATCACCGCATCTATTCCCGGCAGAAGGAACACCTCGTCGAGGCGCCTGCGTCGGACGGGCCGACGATCGAGACGTGGCTCGCCTCCAGCGTCGGCGTCGGCTTCAGGACCCCGGATCTCGCAAGCAAGGGCCTCACCTTCGAGGGTGCGAGGCTGTTGGTGGTGGACGGCAAGCCCGTCGGCCAGCTCGTCTACCGTGATGGCGAGGGCGACATCTACGCGATCTGTTTCCTCAAGGGTGGTGACAAGCCACAAGCGGATCAGTTCCGCGAGGATATCCGCGACAACCTCGGGCTGGTCTCCTGGCAGAAAGGCGATGCATCCCTGGTGCTCGTCGGCCCGTCCGCGGATGCCGCGCTCCGCGAACTCGCAGAAGCCGTAGCGGCGAGCATCTGACTACTCCAGGGGTTTAAAAAAAACCGCGCGGTCCGGAGAACCAGCGCGGCTTTTCTGCATAGGCTGATCGTGGCGGTCCTTACACCGCCTTCATCTCCAGCACCCGGTTGGCCGCCGAGACAATCGCTTCCAGCGAGGCAGCGACGATATTGGTATTGATGCCAACGCCGAACAGCGTGCCGCCCGGGTGCTCGACCTCGACATAGGCAATGGCCGCAGCGTTCGAACCATGCTGCAGCGAATGCTCCGAATAGTCGGCCACCGACAGCTCGATGCCGAGATAGATCGACAACGCGTTGATAAAGCCGTCGATCGGGCCGGTGCCCCTGCCCTCGATCCGCTTGGTCTCGCCCCTGTCGGTGATTTCCGCGGCAACGACGCGCAGGCCCTTGTGCTCGCCGACCGGATAGGTGTGGTGATCGACGAATTTCAGCCGCGCGCTGGGCTGCTCCACGTATCGCTCGATGAAACGGGCATGGATGCGCTTCGACGGAAGCTCCTTGCCCTCTTCGTCGGTGATGCGCTGGATGTCCTCGCGGAACTCGACCTGCAGGTTTCGCGGCAGGTTGATGCCGTAGTCTTCCTGCAGGATATAGGCGATACCCCCCTTGCCGGATTGGGAATTGATGCGGATGATCGCCTCGTAGCTGCGGCCGACGTCGCGCGGATCGATCGGCAGGTACGGCACCTCCCAGAGCGGCTTGTTGGCCTGCTTGATCGCCTTCATGCCCTTGTTGATCGCGTCCTGGTGCGATCCGGAGAAAGCCGTGTAGACGAGTTCGCCGACGTAAGGGTGGCGCTCGGGAATGACCATCTGGTTCGAATATTCGTAGACTTCCTTGATCCGCTCGATGTCCGAGCAGTCGAGCCCCGGGTCCACCCCTTGCGTGAACATGTTCAAGGCCAGCGTCACCACATCGACGTTACCCGTGCGCTCGCCGTTGCCGAAGAGCGTTCCCTCGACGCGGTCGGCGCCTGCCATCAAGCCCAGCTCGGTGGCGGCAATACCGGTGCCGCGGTCGTTGTGCGGATGCAGCGAGATGATCAGGTTCTCGCGGTTGTCGAGATTGCGGCACATCCACTCGATCTGGTCGGCATAGATGTTCGGCGTCGCCATCTCGACGGTCGAGGGCAGATTGATGATCAGCTTGTTGTCCGGCGTCGGCCTGACGATTTCGGTGACGGCGTTGCAGATCTCCAGCGCCACTTCGAGCTCGGTGCCGGTGAAGCTCTCCGGCGAATACTGGAAACGGTAGCCGCCGCCGGCCCTGGCCGCCATGTCGGTGATCATCTTGGCGGCATCGGTCGCGATCTGCTTTATGCCGGCGACGTCCTTGCCGAACACCACGCGGCGCTGCAATTCGCTCGTCGAATTGTAGAAGTGGACGATCGGCCTGCGCGCGCCCTCGAGCGCCTCGAAGGTGCGCGTGATCAGTTCCGGCCGGCACTGCACCAGCACCTGCAAGGACACGTCGGCGGGGACATTCGCGTCCTCCACGCACCAGCGTGCGAAGTCGAAGTCGGTCTGCGAGGCGGACGGGAAACCGATCTCGATTTCCTTGAAGCCCATATCGACCAGCAGATGGAACATCCGCGCCTTGCGGTCGTGCCCCATCGGATCGACGAGCGCCTGGTTGCCGTCGCGCAGGTCCACCGAGCACCAGATCGGCGCTTGCGTGATGGTTTTGGACGGCCACGTCCGGTCCGTCAGCGCGATCTGCGGGTACGGCTGATATTTCACCGCCGCATCGGGCATGCCGGTCTTGATGGAATGCGATTTCAGAATCATTGCAGCTTCTCTTCGTCACTGGGGCGTGGCTTGCCACATGCAATAGCCGATCATCGAAGTCATTGCGATGGCTCATGCCGCGTGGGCCGCGCCTTTTGTTTCAGCTCTCTTGGGGATTCGAGGAGCATCTGCCGGCTAGGCTCTTCGGCCGCCGGGCGCTCCTCAGCGAACCCGGCAACCGCGAATAAGGCCGAGAAGAAGAAGCGATGCAAGCGCACGAGACGGCGCACGATTGTCATCGTGTCCGGGGAAGATCGCTGCGATCTTATGTGCGTTCGCGCTGGTCATGCGAAAGCCTATACACGGCCTGCCGAAACAGGGCAAGGGCGATGGCGCCAATATCGCGCCGAAGCGGTTGCACCGCAGAAGCGAGAGCAAAGCAAGGAAAAAAGGGCACCGGCGCGTGGCCGGTGCCCTTCCTGTGATTTGTGCCTATCGGGCTTAGACGTCGGCGATCGACGTGATGATCCGCGAAACGAGGCCGTACTCCTTCGCTTCTTCCGCTCCGAGCCAATAGTCGCGGTCGGTATCCTTGGCGATCTTCTCGACCGGCTGGCCGGTTGCTGCGGAGAAGATCTTGTTCAGGCGCTCGTTCATCTTGAGGATTTCGCGCGCCTGGATCTCGATATCGGAGGCCATGCCGCGTGTGCCGCCGGACGGTTGGTGCAGCAGGAAGCGCGTGTTTGGCAGGCAAAGGCGCCGTTCCTTCGGCGGACCGACATAGATCAGCGCGCCGGCAGACGCGACCCAGCCGGTACCGATCGTCCATACCTTCGGCTTCACGAACTTGATCATGTCGTGAATGCTGTCGCCGGACTCGACGTGGCCGCCGGGAGAATTGACGAAAATGCGGATATCGTCATCGCTGGCGGAGGCGAGCGCCACGAGTTGCGAGCAAACCTTCTGCGCCAGCTCCTGGGTGATCGTCCCGTAGATGAAAATCGAACGCGACTTGAAAAGGTTCGCCTCCGTTTCCTTGCCGAGCGGCAATTCGGTCTTCTTTTCTTCCTGTTCGTCGTCGTTCCGCATTCTTCGGACTCCTCATGAAATGTCTACAAAGTGAGATAATGCGACTCGACCGCGAAGACAATGCAGCAAACCGAACCGTGAACTAGGGCGACCGGCCGGCTTGCTCACACTGTGGTAAACGCCCGCGGTCATGCCGCCCCATCGGCAGTTAGGAACCTCGTCAGCCCTCACCCACGACCGCGATAGGTCGGCACGCCCTGGTCCGGCAGCCAGACGCCCTCCGGCGGCTTGCCGGTCTGCCAGAACACGTCGATCGGAATGCCGCCGCGCGGATACCAATAGGCGCCGATCCTCAGCCACTTCGGCGAAAGCAGCGACACCAGCCGCTTGGCAATATCGATGGTGCAATCCTCGTGGAAGGCGCCATGGTTGCGGAAGGAGTGCAGGAAGAGCTTGAGCGACTTCGACTCCACGAGCCAGCCATCCGGCACATAGTCGATGACGATGTGCGCGAAATCCGGCTGTCCCGTCATCGGACAAAGCGAGGTGAACTCCGGTGCCGTGAAGCGGACGACAAAGTCCGTGCCCGCGTGCCCGCTCGGCACCCTTTCAAGCACCGCCTCATCCGGGTTTTGCGGCAGGTCGACCTTTGCGCCAAGTTGTGAAAGTCCCGATACGTCCGTTTTTGTCATTTCCTTACTGCTCCACGAGATCACGGGGATTTGGGTCTGTACGACCCAGATCCTGGCCGTGATCGATTCTAAATAGTAAGAGCGGGATGCGGGCGGAAAACCGCATACACTTTTCCTCATCCCGATCTGGTCTTCACGCGCACGCCGTGCGCCTTCTCGCCTTCCGGCTCGACATGAATGGCTATTCTCGCGCCCGGATGAACGACGCGGATCGCGTCCTCGACCCTGTCGCAAATGTCATGGGCGTCGCCGACGGGCATCGCTTCGGGAACGACCATGTGGAAATCCACGAAGATCGCCGGGCCGGCCTGTCGCGTCTTCAGATCGTGCACGCCGAGAGAACCGCGGGCATTTGCTGCGATTGCCTGCTTGATCGCCTCTTCCTCCTCCGCGGGCACGGCCCTGTCCATCAGGCCGTCGACCGAACGCGAGATGACCTTCCAGCCCTGGAACAGGATGTTGCCGGCGACGATCACTGCCAGCAGCGGATCGAGGATGGCGTAACCGGTGGCAATGGCAAGAAGAAGGCCAACGAGCACGCCTGTCGAGGTTATGACGTCGGAGAGAAGGTGGTGTCCGTCGGCGCTCAGCGCCGGCGAGCGATGACGGGTACCGGCGCGGATCAGCACATAGGCCCAGATCGCATTGATGCCGCTGGCGACGAAAGTGATCGCAAGACCGAGCGCCGGTGCGCTCAAGAGTTCCGGCGCCATCATCTCCGGCACCGCTTCCCATATGATCAGAAGCGCCGCCACAACAATCAATACGCCTTCGATGACTGCGGAAAAATACTCCGCCTTGTGATGTCCGAACGGGTGGGTCGCATCCGCCGGTTTCGCGGCATAGCCGATCACCACATAAGCGATCACTGCGGCAATCACGTTTACGATGGATTCCAGCCCGTCGGAAAGCAGCGCAACCGAACCGGTCACCCACCAGGCGAGCATCTTCAGCCCCATGACCCCGACGGAAAGCGGTATGCCCCAAAAGGCCAGCCTCAGGATCGTTCTGCTATCGGAAGCGCTCATCTTCATTCCTCGTGCAGATGCAAACGAGTTGCAAATGCAAGCCCATTCAAACGCAAAACCGCCCGCGCGAATTTTCGCGCAGGCGGGCTCTAAACACCATATGGGTGATTATGCACGTCTTGTCAAAGGGCCGTGAGTGCCGGCTTGTGACAGCCCAATTCGAGCGTCGTCAGGCGGCCTTGGTTTTCGCCCGCTTGGCGAGATGCGCGACCACGTTCTCGATCATCCGCATGCCGGCGTCGCCGCCGAGCGTCATGATCGACTCCGGATGGAACTGCACCGCCGCCACCGGCTCTTTCATATGTTCGATGCCCATGATCGTGCCGTCCTCGCTCTCTGCAGTGATCATGAACTCGGGCGGCAGGCTGGAAGGATCGGCAAAGATCGAATGGTAGCGCCCGACGGTCACATCCTTGCCGAGCCCGGAGAAGACGATGCCGGGTTCCAGCACGCGGATGCGCGATGGCTTGCCGTGCATCGGGATCGCCAGTTGCCGGAGGTTGCCGCCATAGGCCTCTGCGAGCGCCTGAAGGCCGAGGCAAACCCCGAAGATCGGCAGTTCGCGCGCCCTCGCCTTCTTGATCGTCGCCTTGCAGTCGAAATCCTTCGGGCTGCCAGGCCCGGGTGAAAGCACGACGAGGTCCGGTTTGACGCGGTCGAAAATCTCCTCGGCAACCGGCGTGCGCACGGTGGTGACGGTCGCGCCCGTTTGCCGGAAGTAGTTCGCCAGCGTGTGGACAAAACTGTCCTCGTGGTCGACGAGCAGGATGTTGACGCCCGCGCCGACCGGCGCAACGTCGCGCCCGGCCTTGGCGCTGTTGGCGGATTTGGCGTCGCGGATGGCTGCAATCATGGCGGATGCCTTCAGTTCGGTTTCGGCTTCTTCTTCTTCCGGATTGGAATCATAGAGCAGCGTGGCGCCCGCTCTCACCTCGGCGATCCCGTCCTTGATGCGGATGGTACGCAAGGTCAGGCCGGTGTTCATGTCGCCATTGAAGCCGACCATGCCGATTGCGCCACCATACCATGCGCGCGGGCTCTTCTCGTGGCTCTCGATGAAGCGCATCGCCCAGAGCTTCGGCGCGCCGGTGACGGTCACCGCCCAGGCGTGGCTCAGGAAGCCATCGAAGGCGTCCATGTCATCGCGAAGCCGCCCCTCGATGTGGTCGACGGTGTGGATCAGCCGCGAATACATCTCGATCTGACGACGGCCAATGACTTTCACCGAACCGGGCACGCAGACGCGGCTCTTGTCGTTACGGTCGACGTCCGAGCACATGGTGAGCTCGGACTCGTCCTTCTTCGAATTCAACAGCTTCAGGATCTGCTCGCTGTCGGCGATCGGATCGTCTCCCCGCTTGATTGTGCCGGAGATCGGGCAGGTCTCGATGCGGCGGCCCGAGACCCGGACGAACATCTCCGGTGAGGCGCCGACGAGATATTCCTGGTTTCCGAGGTTGATGAAGAAGGAATAGGGCGAAGGGTTGATCGCCTTCAGCCGGTTGGAAATCTCCGAAGGGCGGCTCTCGCAGCGCTCGTAGAATTTCTGTCCGGGCACGACCTCGAAGAGGTCGCCTCGACGGAAGCTTTCCTTGGCCTTGACCACGAGTTCGGCATATTCGCCGGGGCGGTGATCGCCATGGGGCGGAATGCTGTCGACGGTGCGGAACGGCTCCGGCGTGATTTCCGCGGCCTTGCCCTCGGTCGAATGGCCGCCCTTGGCAAAATCATAGCAGTCGACCCAGGCCTTCGCCGCATAGTGGTCGACGACGAGGATCTCGTCCGGCAGGAAGAGAACCATGTCGCGCTGGTCGTCCGGCCGCTGCAATTTCAGGTCGATCGCGTCGAACTGGAAGGCAAGATCGTAGCCGAAGGCGCCATAGAAGCCGAGATTGGAATCTTCGGCCGAATGGAAAAGGTTCGTCACGGCGCGCAGCACCGTGAAGACCGTCGGCATCTTCGAGCGCTCTTCCTCGGTAAACACACGGTCCGGCTGGTTGATGGTGAGATCGAGCCGACGCGTCGTCGACGCACCAATGGTGATGTCTGCAACGGATTTCAGGTGCTCGCCGATGAGCGCCAGCAACACCTCGCCGCGCCCATTGTAGGCTTCGATCCAGAGCGAACGACCGAAGGAAGAGATGGCGAGCGGGGGGTCGACGACGGCGGTGTCCCAGCGTGTGTAACGGCCGGGATATTCGTAGTTCGAGGAAAAGACCGCGCCGCGCCGCTCGTCGAGCTTGTCGACACAGGACGAGATCGCGTCCGTGTAGGACGCATCGCGCCGCCGGCGCGTGACGACGATGCCGCCTTCAGTGGTGTAGCTCTCCGCGCCGTCTTCCAGAATTACCGTTGCCATTCGCCTCGCTCCGTAAAAGCCCGGTCTTTCCACGCGGCCTGAATACGAAAAAGCCGCCTCGAAATCTTCGGGCGGCTTCATGTCTCAATCACGCATGACTGGTCAAGGCCGCCTCAGCGAGCCCACCACCAGATCGAAATGTTCTGCATGTTTGCCATGGGCGGAAGTGTTAGCGCGGCTTGCGCATGCACGCAAGCGGGAAAACGGGGTCGACAGCAGAGCTGCAGCGGGCGGCTACCGCAAGCCGCCCGTTCGATCGATCGGATGCGTTGGGCCGCCTCAGAAGCGTTGCGTCAGCGAGATCTTGAAGGTCCGGCCCGGCTCCGAATAGAAATCAGCCGGCTGCGTGAACGTGTTCTGAGTGTTTATGGCATCCCAATACGTCTTGTCGAAGACATTGTAGACGCCGGCATTCACCCGCATACCCGGCAACTCAACCGGTTCCCACCAGCCGGTGAGATCGACGATGCCATAGCCCGGTGCCTTGAAGCTGTTGGTCGACTTCTCCGAAACGGCCATTGCAGCCGTCAGGATGACGTCGGTTCCCCAGCTTTCCGCGGCATAGCCTACACCGAGGACTCCCTTCAGCGGAGCCACGGAACCGAGCACCTCGTCCGTATCGAGGTCCCGTCCATAGGCATAGGCGAGCGCGGTTCGGACGTGGAAGCCGTTGCTGAATACCTTGTGGCCCGACAGCTCGATCCCATGGATGGAGACGTTGGCGCGGTTTATCGCCTCGGTAATGCCGAGCGGATAGGTCCCGGTCGGATCAAAGCTCCAGCGCTCGTCGATGAAGTTCCTGTACCTATTGTAGAAGGCGCTTACGCGACCGCCGAATTCCTCGTCGCCGAAATTGGCCCCGACCTCAAAACCATGGCTCGTTTCCGGCTTCAGGTCGGGATTGCCGATCTGCAGGTAGCTGCCCGGCGCACCGTAGTTCAGATAGAGCTCCTCGGCTGTCGGCGGCCGGAAAGCCATCGCCCACTGTGCGAAAAGCTCGAGCTGTTCGGCTGCCTGATAGGTCGCAAGCAGCTTTGGCGACAGCGCCTGGTCGCTCTGTCCGGGTGGCAACCCGTCATAGTTGGGATTGCGCATATAGGCGGCCGTCTTCTGGGGCGAATAGTCGTACCAGTCGAAGCGGAGCCCCGGCGTCAGCGCGAAAGGACCATCACCGATCGACATGCGATCCTGCAAATAGATACCGACCTTCTTGCTGTCGACGTCGGGGCTATCCGACTGATTGGTATGCAGGAAGTTGCACGAAGGGCTTGGCGTTGTGTCGCAGCTGTCCTCGCCTGAGGAATACTGGTGGAGCTTGCCGATGGCAAAATCGCCGCCGAGCGTGACCTGATGCTGCAGGAGGCCGGTACCGAAGAACTTGTCGACGTAGCCGCTGGCGCCGAAGCTCTCGTCCTCTGCTTCGTTGAGCCGCGAATACGCGCCGATCACCGAGGTGCTGCGGAAGGCATCGACACCATTTTCGCGGAGCAGGCGCTGCCAATAGATGGTGGCCGAAGCGCTGTCGAACCAGGCGTTGTCGTCGGTGGCCTCGAATTCGTAGTCGAGCGACAGGCGCTCGCGCCGGGTATTGTCGAGCTTGTCGTAGTTGCCCGGCCGATAATTGCCGAGGAGACTCTGGCCGGACATGAAATCGATGTCCTTGTCGCGATCGAAGCGTTCCGCCGTCAGACCGAAAGTGTGGCCACTGTCGGTGTATTGCCGGACCTTGAACAAGAGGTTGTTCTGGTCGTAGTCGGCGGGATCCGCCTCGGTGCGCGTCGTCGAATAGCCGCCAACGTCGCCATTGCTCTGCCGTTCGTGTCCCCTCTTGTAGCCGCCCTGGAACAGGACGGCCGTGTTGTCGTAGCGCGCGGCGACGGCGGCGGATCCGCCGACGCTCTCATCGTCACCGTCGTAGGCGAACTTGAAGATTCCACCCCAGGTCCTGCCTTCGCCGATCAGGTCTTCCGGCTCCAGCGTGCGCAGGACGACGGCGCCGCCGAGCGCACCGCCGCCGGCGCGGCTCGAATCGGCGCCCCGCACGATATCGATCGTCGAGAGCGCGGCAAAATCGAAGCTGTCGATACCACCGTCTGCGTCGCGCGCCCCGTCGTCAAGGAAGGGGATCGGGATGCCGTCGATCGTCGTCAGCACCCGAGGCCCTTCGAGACCGCGAATATTGACGCTGCCGTTCGCGCGGTTGAAGTTCACACCGGGTTCAAGGCTCCTCCCCAGATCTTCGAAGCTCGATATCTGATTGTTGTCGAGTTCCTGTTCGGTGACCCGCTCGGCAAGCGGCGTATCGGCCACCCCCTCCTTCTCGCCGTTCGTGGCGATCAGTTTCTTCAGTGCCGTTACGCGCCCCTGCTTTTCGGCGGCAGTCGCCGCCTCGGTCGATTGGGCGTGCGAAAACGTTGTTCCGGCGAGAGTGATGAATGCCGTGCATGCGAGAAGAGCCAGGCGATGATGCCGGTTGAGCATAGACCAGTCCTTTGAGATGTTGGCCGGGCTTGCTGTTGAGCGGCAAACTCAAGGGGCTGGCTGGGCGAAGGTTTGGATGTGTGCGACGTGTCAGAGCATCGCCTCATTTACGCCACATAAAAAACTTGAGTGAAATTGTCAATATAAATCCAGGGGTGCCGGCGAGCTCCCGATTCACGCTCGTTGCAGGGCCATGTCCTCAGTTTCAGCACATTTTGAAACAGGATCTGCTCTCATGCGTTTTGGCTTCGGCAACGGATGGAAAGGACCTGCATGCGCCACTCCGCCGGAATGATCCTGTTGTCCGTCTTGATTCTTTCGGGCGCAAGCCTTCCCAGGAAGGGTCCGGTGCCGGTCCCAAAACCTGCAGTCCCTGGCGAGCAGGCAACGCCAACCCCGGAGCCGAAGCCTGGGGTGCCGCCCAAGGGCGCCGAGAGCAATGGCAAGACAGGTGCTCAGCCGAGCGCAGAAAAGAAAGAGGAAGCCCCCCGGGACACGACCAAGGACGACAGCGTTGAGGACGTATTCCTGCCCGTGAAAGAGGAGTCCGCCGAAGAGCACGCAACCTGCCTTGCCGACCTCAAGGCGCTCGGCGGGACATTCACTGACAGCAAGCGCATCGACGACGGCAAAGGTTGCGGTATCGACAAACCGATTCGCGTGACCGCCATCTTGCCGGGCGTCGCCCTGAAGCCGGAGGGGACGATGCGCTGCGCGACGGCACTGGCGCTTGCCCGTTGGACCAAGGAATCGGCGACCCCCGCGGCCGCCACGGCCTTCGGACCGGATACCCGGATCACGGCGCTGAACCAGGCCTCGACCTATGTCTGCCGCCTGCGCAACAACGCAACGACCGGCAAGATATCGGAGCATGCCCACGGCAACGCTGTGGACATCGCCTCGTTCACGCTCGGAGACGGCAGGACGATCGCCATTCAACCGCGTGACGAGGATGGCACGCTGACCGGCGCGTTTCAGCGCGCGGTCACCGCATCAGGCTGCCTCTATTTCACGACTGTCCTCGATCCGGGCAGCGACGCCGCCCATGAGACGCACCTGCATTTCGACATCATCGAACGCAAGAACGGCTATCGCTACTGTCGATAGGCGATCGGCGACGCGATTGAAATCGCCGCGGGCGAGCACGATCTATTGCGGATCATTCCCCTGCCACCGACCTTACCGAGGAACAATCCATGCCGCTAACCATGTACAAGCTTTCCGTACCCGCCTTCATCCGCGGCTTTTCCGCCCTCGGTGGCCTGCTCGACAAAGCCGAAGCCTTCGCTTCGGAGAAGGGCATGCCGCTCGCTGACCTCTTCGACGCACGGTTGGCGCCGGACATGCTGCCGCTGGCGGGCCAGATCCAGCGAGCGAGCGACACCAGCAAGAACGCCATTGGACGGCTGACGACGATTGAAACACCGCGCTTCCCGGATGAGGAACGGAGTTTTGCCGAACTACGCGAACGGATCGCCAAGACCGTCGCATTCCTCGAAACGGTCCAACCGGCTGATCTCGAAGGCAGTGAAAACCGCGAAGTGACGCTCAGCTTCCCCAACCTCAAAGTCAGGTTCAGCGGCGAGGACTACCTCTTGCAGTTCGTGCTGCCGAACTTCTACTTCCATGTAACAACCGCCTACGACATCCTCCGCCACAAGGGCGTGCCGATCGGCAAGGCCGACTACATCGGCGGCCTCGGCTGAAAGGCAACGGAAGTCGAGTGTCGATGCCCCCTGCCCGACAGGGCAGAGGGGCTACCACCCGCGCAGTTCGGGAGGATGCCGGCCGCAACACCCCCTAATCGGTCCGGTATCGCTCCCGCCGTGATCACACAGCCTCAGAACAGCCCCTCGATCAGCCCCTCCTCGTTGAGCCGTATTTTCTCGGAGGACGGCGCTTTCGGCAGGCCCGGCATCGTCATGATCTCGCCGGTGATGACGACGATGAAGCCGGCGCCGGCCGCAAGCCGCACCTCGCGGATCGGCACCGTGTGCCCGGTCGGCGCGCCGCGCAGGTTCGGGTCCGTCGAGAAGGAATATTGGGTCTTCGCCATGCAGATCGGCAGGTGGCCGTAACCCTGGTCCTCCCAGGTCCGGAGCTGTTCGCGCACCAGCTTGTCGGCAATCACCTCGCTCGCGTGATAGATGTCCTTGGCGATCGTCTCGATCTTCTGGAAAAGCGGCATGTCGTCGGGGTAAAGCGGCGAGAACTGCGTATGGCCAGCATTGGCGAGGTCCACGACCTTATGCGCGAGTTCCTCTATCCCTGCCGAACCCTCGGCCCAGTGCTTGCAGAGAACGGCTTCGGAACCAAGCGTCCTCACATAATCCTTGATCGCCTGGATCTCGGCCTCGGTGTCGGAGGTGAAGTGGTTGATCGCAACAAGGACGGGAACGCCGAATTTCTTGACGTTCTGGACGTGCCGCCCGAGATTGGCGCAGCCTTTCTTGAGCGCCTCGATGTTCTCCCGGCCCAGATCCTCCTTCTTGACGCCGCCATTCATCTTGACCGCCCGCACCGTCGCGACGACGACCGCGGCGTCCGGCTTCAGGCCGGCCTTACGGCACTTGATGTCGAAGAATTTTTCGGCGCCGAGATCGGCACCGAAGCCGGCCTCGGTAACGACATAGTCGGCGAGCTTCAGGGCAGTTGCGGTGGCGACCACCGAATTGCAGCCATGGGCGATATTGGCAAAGGGGCCGCCATGGACGAAGGCCGGGTTATTCTCGAGCGTCTGCACCAGGTTCGGCTGCATCGCATCCTTGAGCAGTACCGCCATCGCCCCGTCGGCCTTGATGTCGCGGGCGTAGACCGGGCTCTTGTCGCGCCGGTAGCCGATGATGATGTTGCCGAGCCGCTTTTCGAGATCCTTGATGTCCATCGCAAGGCAGAGAATCGCCATGACTTCCGAGGCGACGGTGATGTCGAAACCGGTCTCGCGGGGGTAGCCGTTGGCGACGCCGCCGAGCGAGCCGACAATCTGGCGTAGCGCCCGGTCGTTCATGTCCATCACCCGACGCCAGGCGATACGGCGAATATCGATCGCCTGCTCGTTGCCCCAATAGATGTGGTTGTCGATCAGCGCGGCGAGCAGGTTGTGCGCCGCCGTGATGGCATGGAAATCGCCGGTGAAGTGAAGGTTGATATCCTCCATCGGCACGACCTGGGCGTAACCGCCGCCGGCCGCACCGCCCTTGCTGCCGAAGCACGGGCCGAGCGATGCTTCGCGGATACAGACGACCGTCTTCTTGCCGATGCGGTTGAGGCCGTCGCCGAGCCCAACGGTCGTTGTCGTCTTGCCTTCGCCGGCTGGCGTGGGATTGATCGCCGTCACCAGGATAAGCCGGCCGTTTCCGTTTCCCTGCTGCGCGGCGATGAATTCAGCGCTGACCTTGGCCTTGTCGTGGCCGTAGGGCAGCAGGTGCTCCGGCGGAATGCCGAGCTTTTCGCCGATCTCCTGGATCGGCTTCTTCTTCGCGGCGCGCGCGATCTCGATATCGGATTTGACCTCCGGCATGGCTGCTCCCCCTCTTGTGGCACGCGCAATCCGCCTCCTCCGCGAAAATGGGCGCGTTTTGTTTCTTTGCGCTTACGCTTGCACGCCACGGATCAGCGGGCAAGGATATCGCGCATCTCGACCAGGTTGGACCGCACACGAAGGATGTAGAAACCCATCGTTGCCAGGTGCGTCGGCATGATCCAGCCATCCTCGCGGCCGTTGGAGATGATCAAGGGCTGGATGTTCAAGGCGGCGCGCAGCTGCCGCATCGTCTCCGTCCAGATCGGTGTCAGGCCGCGCTGGGCGACGACATTCTCGAAGTCGGCACCGGCGGCGGAAAGAATGCCGTAGTAACCATAGAGCTGGCCGAAAGCGAACCAGAAGCGGTCGTCGGCGCGCGTGTCGAACCAGCCGCCATTGTGGAATTCGGAGCGTTCGCGGATGATCGCCGAGGTGTTGCCGAGGTCGTTGGCGATGCGGTCGAGGAACTCGACCATGTTGTCGGACCGACCGTCGAAGATCGCCTCGCACTTTCCGAGCGAAACATTGAACTTCCTGAAATCGCGCATCGCCGCCCGATAGAAGCTTGGCGTCGGTGTCTTGGGCCCGAACGGGTTGATGCCGAAATACCAGGTCTCCTCGTCGAACTGGATGTTGCCGCGCGCGCTTTGCAGGTCGTTGTTGATGCCCGACGTGCCGCGGACGCGTCCGAGCGAATCGACGAGCTCCACCGAAGTGCGGCGTATTGCCTGGTTGATGCCGCGCTGGAATGACGCCTTGTTGTCGAGCCAGGGCGTATCGTCCCAGTCCATCCCGAAGAGGCCGAGCTTGTAGAGCAGCATGGAGGATATCCAGGCATTCTGGTTGACATTGTAGTCGATGAGATCGGCTGCTACGTCGACGATCGCCGAGGTCTGGCAAACCGTTCCTGCCGGCAGTTGCGCGACGGCGAGCGCCTCGGTCGTGTTGGCCTCGCCCGATGAACCGACTGCGGCAGCCTGGTCGCCGGTAGTCCCTGGATTTGGCTGCCCCGGCGTCGTTGCGCCGGGACCGCTTACCGGCGACCCTGCCGGCACCTTGCGCTCGGCGAGCTTGTAGCGGTCGACATAATCCGGGTCGAAATTGGTCCAGGCCTGCGTCTGCCAGATGAAGTAGCCGTAGAACAGAACGAGGCCAAGGAGGATCAGGCCGATCGGGCCCTTGATGATCCAGCTTCTTGCCCGATACCAGTTACCGAGTGCGACGAAGGGCCAGAGAAGCCAGGCCACCGCCAGGCCGATGCCACGGCCGATCGCCGTGAAAATACGCTGAAAAAACGCAACGATCGGATCGAACATGTCCTATTCCTCTTTGAGACCGTAGAGCTTGTGGCGGAAAGCGGCCTTGTCCTTGAGATACGTGCTGGTCAATGTCGCGACAACATATTCCCGGAACTTTTCGCTGAAGTGCTCATAAGCGCCATAGAATCCCTGCTTGTCGAACACGAAGCGGGAGACGAAATCGCGGGGGACGAGCTCTGAGATCAGGCGGTTCACCAGCCATTGATCGGGATGCATCGGCGCGGCGCGCACGAGCAGGAAGCGATGTTCCGGCGGGACCTCCGCCATGGTGATCGTGCCCGTTGCCGCTATCGTCCGGGCCATTTCCTGAAGGAAGGGGTAGGTTCCATCGCGCGACACAAGGGCCGCGTTACGGTGGATCCAGGTCTGCAGCCAGATCCGGTCGGCATTCATGGGATCGGCTGTCGGATCGGCATCGTTGATCAGCCCGCGAATGATCATGTCCGCCCGGTGCTGGAACAGCCCGGATTCCTGCACCCAGGAAGCCTGCGGCAATTGCAGCCGGTTGGTCCGGGCGAGAAACTCGTAGATACGGGCATGATCGTTGATGGCAATGTAGCTCACCTGCCATGGCCGCGATCGCCTGAAACCGGGCACCGAGGGATCGCAAATCACCGTCGTTGTTTTCTGGTCGAGGAAGACATAGACGCCGCCGAAGTGATTGGCCCAGAAGGCCTCGTGGCGGAAAACGAGTTCGTTTGGCACCAGCGCGTTCTGGCGGATGTCGCCGGTCACTTTTGCCAGTTCCACCATCCGGTTCAGCATGGCATCATCGGCCCAGGCGGTCGGTACCTTCTTCAACCGGTCCACCAGTTCCCTGAGTTCGGCTGCCTTGCCGAGCATGTCTTCCGCCGAAAGGACCCGGAAACGGACCTCATTGATCGACAGGAGGTCGTCGATGTCCTCGACCACGGAAACCGAGTCCTCGATCTCGCCGTAGAGCGCGTCCTTGATCGTCACCGCGTTGATCGCTCGGCTGTTGGCATTGAAGAATTCATGCATCAGCGCGGCAGTGTTGGAAAAACTCGTGTGGACGACGGGGAGGTCCGCCTGAGCCGGCGTCAGGATGATAAAACGCCGATTGACGCGGTTCGGGTCGAGATAATCTAGATCCCCGAGTTCGTCGGCAATCTCCGGCGAGAAGCCGGTCATGTCGATGCTGAAGTGGTCGAGCGCCGTCGGTTTCAGGCCTAAGCCCTCCAGCGCCTTGTTGTAGCGCGCGACGAGATGCGGCTCGGATATGTCGAGCAGCCGACCATAGATCAGCTCGGCTTCAAGGAGACGCTTCATGCGGGAATGCTCCCCGCCGTGGCAATTGAGCGCTCCCGATTCTCTTCGCTCATGCCTGCCATCTGCCCTCGCGTTTCATGGTCTCGATCTCGCGGATCGCCCTTTCGCGCTGGCGCTCACGCCGAATGATGTCGCCTACGGCGGCATCGTCCGCCTTGTCGGTGTAGCGGAACTCGCTGTCGGCATAGCGGTTGATTTCCTGCAGCACCATCTCGATCGTGATCGGGCCGCGCAAGTCCTCGATCATCGCCTTCTTCTCGTCGTAGGACCTGTGCATGAAGGCGCCGGCATCCTTGAACCAGTCGTCGGGCAGTTCGACGTCCATCGCCCGCATCTTGATCGCATCGGTGATGTTTCTGATCGCCCGGCCGGTAAAGCGCGGCTCGGCTTCCTTGATCATGTGCAGATAGGCGCCGACGTCGGCGAGCGTGGCAATCTTGCCCTTTTCCTTCTCGTAACGCTCCCAAACGGCGGCAAGCCCCTCTTCCTGCGGCCGTGAATGGGCCGCATAGGACTGTGAGACCGCGCGCTTGATCTCCTGGCCCGCGTAAAGATCATGCTCACCAAGCGGGATCTTGTGGTTCTTGCCGACAAGCAGCGCGAAGATGTCGATATAGTCGCCTTCCGTCAGTGGCCCATCGACGAGCCAGCGCGCACCCGCGCGCTGACGCAACGCATCATCGACATTCTCCGGGTAGTTCGAGAACATGCCGAAGGTGCAATTGCCCCGCACCACGGTCGACGCACCGGCGAAACTTTCCATCAGCACCGCCGTCACCTCATGCTGGCCGGCCGAGGCGCGGTCATCGGAGCGCTTGGCCGCCACCTGATCGACATCGTCGATCGTGCCGAAGCCGATCGCCCGAGGATTGATGACGTTGTTGACGAACTCCTTGCAGTTCTGACCGGATTTTCCCTGGTAGGAGGAAATCTGGTCGACGCCGAAATTCTCGTAGTGGAAAGCGTAGCCGGCGACGCCACAGTAATCGTGGAGCATGCCGGCCAGCATTTGGATGAGAATGGTCTTGCCGGTGCCGGGCATGCCGTCGCCGATGAAGGTGAAGAGGAAGCCGCCAAGTTCGACGAACGGATTCATCTGCCGGTCGAAGTCATAGGCCATCAGCATCTTGGCGAGCTTCAGCGCCTGGTATTTCGCAATGTGGTTGCCGATGATTTCTTCGGGCTTTTTGAAGGTCATCACCAGCGGTTTGCGCTTTTGTCCCGGCGCAATGTCGAAACCGTTCAGGGTGAAGTCGTCCTGGTCGAGCCGGATATGGACGTTTTCGAAGCTCTGAAGGCCGGTGAACCGCGCCTTGCGGGCGATCAGTCCTTCGATCGCGACCCGTGAAAAGGCGCGCGTGCGGGCCGTCAAGGCAAGATCGTCAGGCGCACCGGCAATGCTGCGATCGAGCGCCGCAATCATGCTTTTCAGCGCATCCTGGGGCGTATCGAAGAGAAAGTCGGGCTCTGCCGCATCGTCGACCGGCTCCCCTTCCCCCTGCAGGGTCGCGCCCAGATAGGCCGCAAGCGTGAAGGCGGCAACATAGGCGGCCGCCGAAAGCAGTGCCTTGAATTGGCCCGCCTCCTCGCCGCCGAGCGGCGCCGCGGCGTTGCGCGCCTGCAATTGCTCGAGATTCGTCTGGCGCGCGAAAACGTCGGCGACGGCAAGCGCCACTTGAATGCCGCGGCGCGCGCGGTAAAGGACGGCATGCTGGGCCGGCGACAGGAGCGGATCGGCGCCACGCACCGATTGGATCGTGCGCTGAAGCTCAACCTCGCGGCTGCGGCGCTGGCCGCCAGTCGAAACGGTCGAGACGAAACGACGGCCGGTGCCTGCGAGCGGCGTCCCCCCTGCTGTGTCATCCCGTTCAAGGATGATCAGCTTGATGACGAGGCTCTGGGCTGTCGCCTGATGCTTGGCGATGTCGTCCTCGTGCAGCGTCGTCAGGCCGGTATTCAGCGTCATCGTCAAACCTCGCTCACCACCTGGTTGCCGGAAATCACGTGCACCTTGTAGTCTCCAAAGACTTCCCCCGCCTCGCCCTCGGCGTAAAGCGCCTGATAGGCGTCGTGCGGCACGAGCGCATGCTTCTCGTAAGAGCTGACCCCCATCCGGGCAGCCTCCAGGTTGTCGGTGTCTATGTGGAATTCCTCCTGCGCCGGCGTCGAGGACCAGAAACCGCGCTCCGCAGGACGTTCGGCCTTGGAGAAGACTTCCTGCACCGTCCAGGTCAAAAGCCAGGCGTTCTCCGTCTTGCGCACCTTCGAGAGAATATCGTTGATCCTGGCGTTGTTCTCGGTGATCCCGGCCGAATAGAACGGGCCGAGCACGATGCGCCGAAGCTGTTTCGGGTGGAGCTCCGGGAAGTCCTTGTCGAGATTCGTGGCGATTGTCACCGGCGTCAGCGAATAGGCGCTGTTCTTCGAGGCGAAGTCATCGAAGCGGCTCGCAAGTTCAGGATTGAGGAGACCGCCGACCGGCAGCGGAATCTCGATGCCGGGATTGAGCTTGCCGTCACGGGTGACCAGCATCTCGACTATGTTGTCCGATGAATCCTCGATCGTCGCCATGTAGACCATGGGGAGCGTCTGGGTGCCATCGAAGGCGCCCCAGGAGACGACGTAGTAGGGCCGCATCGTCTTCGGGTTGACGGCGACCCGGATCGTCTCCGGCAGAATGAAGGGCGAGAAAATATCGCCTTTGCCGATCTGCTCGAGATAGAGCCTTTCCGCCATGCGGGCCTGCAAGCCCTCGGGAAAGGCTTTTTGCCTGAGAATGAAATCGGCCATCTCTTCGCGCAGAGCATCGGCCGGCGGAATGCTCGCCAGCCGCTTTTCCGCACTCTGCCGGTCGTTTTCCAATTCGAGCACGTTCTGGAAGACCGGGAAGCCGCTTTCGGCGCGCGAAATCCGGAACCGCTCGACGAAGCCGATGCGGTTTTCCCAGCAGGCGATCGAAGACTTCAGACGGGCGAGATAGGGAACGATGATCTCGCCGACCACGGTATTCTGGTAGAGCGGTGAGTTGCGGTCGCCGAGAAACAGCTCAAGCCCCGCCAGCGCGGAGCGGATGGAACTGAAATATTGCCGTACGGCTGCGGATGCGGCGGTGTTCATGCCTAGTCCCTCGGCAGGCGCCGAAAGGCGGTCGGAGATCTCGTCATTGCCGCCTTGCCGATCACTGCTTCACGTAGTTTGCCGCATTGTGCTTGTCCATCACCGTTTGGAAGCGACGGGCGAAGGCGTCGTCGGCGAGTTTCTTGCGCCGCTGGATATCCTGCGTTGCGAGCATGTTCTTCTCATGCATTTCGAGCAGGTCGCCGATGTGACGCTGCGCCGCCGCGCCGATGCCGGCCATGGTCTCCTCGGCCGCGGTGTCTACCTGGCTACCCAGCGTGTTGATCTTGTGCGCCACATCCTGCTGCGCCGCCGTCTTCAACGAATCCTCCAGCGACTTGTAAAGCACGATGCGCTGTTCGGTATCGATCGTCAGCTTGTTGATCAGCGTATTCTGCGCGGCGATCTGATTATTGAGCGAATCGACGAAGGTCTGGAACATCGACGTGTAGCGCTCGAGCGTCTGGCTCTCTGCGAGCAGCTCCTGCTCCTTCGCCTGTTTCTCGTTATATTCCGTCGCGAGCGTCGAGCGCTCGCCCTCCAGTTCCGTTCTCGTCTTCTGGTCGGTCGACGCGGCGATCCTGTTCTCGATGTCGAGCAACAGGGGATTTAGTTCCTCGATGCGCTTCTGCGTCTCCTCGAGCGACGCCATCGTCCCCTTGCGGCGGTCGATCACCTTGATGAGGCTCTGCTCGGAGGTCTTGTAGCGCTGGTCGAGGATCGCCCTCTGGTCCTTGAGGATGCCGACGATGGTGTCGGACTTGACGAGAAGTTCCTGCAGGTTGCCGGCAAGCGACATGTTGCGCACGCGATCGGTCCGCAGGCGCTGCATCTTCTGCTTGGAGAACATGCCGATGAATTTCTCGTAGCCGGTATAGCTCTTCATGCTTTCGAATTCGGAGCCGAAGACGTTGGTCGCATCTTCAAGCCCGATGATCAGATCGGCGATGTTGGCTTCCATCACCTTCTGCTGATTGATCACGTCCTGGATGCGGGCGTTCTCGATGTCAAAATTGACGCCACCGAGTTTGGTGTCGGCCTTGGCGAACTGGTCGAGAACAACGCCAGATTGCTCAAGCTTGCCGCGCATCTCCTGGACGACATTCCTCGTCTTTTCGATTTCCGCGTCAAAATTCTGCAGAGTCGCCATACCTTCCCCCTTTAATCTGGCCCCTGGATCGGGACAGTCACCCGCATCGGCGTGCCGAAATTATTCAGCCTTCGATTGCAGTTATATAAAGGATGTTTGGCCGGTTAGGACAAGTATAGCACACACGCTTTTTCGCGCGGGTTGTCGAACGGAGGCGAGCAATCGCGGCGACCGTCTACGTGCGATCATATCAAAAAATTTCAGCTGGCTTCTTCAGCCGTCGTGCATGCGGTCTTCCCAATGACGGCGGCAAAAGGAAACGTATTTCTCGTTGCCGCCGACATCCACCTGCGCGCCCTCGCGCACAAGGTTGCCGGCGCCGTCGAGGCGCACGACCATCGTCGCCTTGCGCCCGCAATGGCAGATCGTCCTGACTTCGCGCAATTCGTCAGCGATCGCCAGCAGCGCCATGGAACCGGGAAAAAGCTTGCCCTGGAAGTCGGTTCTGAGGCCATAGGCCATCACCGGGATGCCGAGGCGGTCGGCCACGCGCGCGAGCTGCCAGACCTGGTCTTCGGCGAGGAATTGCGCCTCGTCCACGAAGACACAGGCGATCTCGCCGGAACCGTCTGCGTTCAGGCGTTCGACAAGGGCGTAGAGATCGTCATCGCCGCTGAACGGGATCGCGTCCGATGCCAGCCCGATACGCGACGAGATGCGGCCGGTTCCGGCGCGGTTGTCGAAGGCGGCGATCAGCATGGCGACGCGCATGCCGCGCTCCTGGTAGTTATAGGAGGCCTGCAGCAACAGGGTGCTCTTGCCGGCATTCATCGTCGCATAGCTGAAATAGAGTTTGGCCATATTCCCTGTCTCCGGACGTCCTACAGCGCCGTGCGCCTTTCGGACACAAGCAATAATCCGCTTCATGACGGGGCTGGCGGCCGATGGCCAGAGCGGGTCAGCATGACCCACAGGTTTTCGCTTCCGCGCGATTCCCTAAGGCCACGTCGCTGGCCAAGGCATGACGACAACCCCTGCGCGTCGGCGCAAGAGCATGACGCAAAATGGCTTCCTTTTCTTGGATATTGCGACATTGGGCGTCGCATTGTGCATCCCGTCAATGTATTGACGCAATACACTTCCTTCGACATCAAGGCGCTTGAATTCGCGCTCCATTGGTGTTTGGCTAAAACAATAAATAGAGGCAGGGGAACGACAACGATGATAAGCATACGCTCTCTCAAACTCATGCTGGCTGGTGCCGTTTGCATGGCAGCCCTGACCGCCGGAACTGCCGTCGCGGCCGAACCGGAAAGCTGTGGCACCGTCCGCTTCTCCGATGTCGGCTGGACGGACATTACGGCGACGACGGCAACGGCAACGACGATTCTCAAGGGCCTCGGCTACCAGACGGACGTGAAGGTCCTGTCGGTTCCCGTCACCTATACCTCGCTGAAGAACAAGGACATCGACGTCTTCCTCGGCAACTGGATGCCGACGATGGAAGCCGACATCGCGCCCTATCGCGAGGACAAGTCCGTCGAAACCGTGCGGGAGAACCTCGAAGGTGCCAAGTACACGCTTGCGACCAACGCCAAAGGCGCGGAACTCGGCATAAAGGATTTCAAGGATATTGCCGCGCACAAGGATGAGCTGGACGGCAAGATCTACGGGATCGAACCAGGTAATGACGGCAATCGTCTGATCATCGACATGGTTGACAAGGGGACCTTCGATCTCAAGGGTTTCGAGGTGGTCGAATCCTCCGAGCAAGGCATGCTGGCGCAGGTCGCCCGCGCCGAGAAGGACGGCGAGCCGATCGTCTTCCTCGGGTGGGAGCCGCATCCGATGAACGCCAATTTCAAGCTCACCTATCTGTCGGGCGGCGATGACATCTTCGGTCCGAATTTCGGCGGCGCCACGGTGCTGACCAATGTGCGTGCCGGCTACGCGACCGAATGCCCGAACGTCGGCGCCCTGCTGAAGAATCTGAAGTTCTCACTCCAGATGGAGAACGAGATCATGGGCAAGATCCTGAACGACGGCGAAGAGCCGGAGGCAGCGGCGGCGGCATGGCTCAAGGCAAATCCGACGGCAATCGACCCCTGGCTTGCCGGTGTGACCACGAGGGACGGCGGCGACGGAATGGCTGCGGTGAAGGCCGCGCTCGGTCTCTGATCGACTACAGGGCCGTGTGTCCTGCAGCAGACATATAGATCGCTGTAGCACTTTGAAGTGCTGCACGTTTCATCCTTGAACCGGCCCCGGTTCAAGGAAACATGCAGCGGGCGGGGAACCACCCCGCCTTTTTTCACCGCTTCGCGCGATCCGGTTTTTGACCCTGACAAGAGGGATCCAATCTCGTGGAATTTCTGACTGAATACCGCATCCCCATCGGGGGCTGGGCCAAGGCGTTCGTCGACTGGCTGACAACGAATTTCGAACTGTTCTTCGATCAGCTCGCGAATTTCCTGTCGGCGGTCGTGGCCGTCCTGCTCTACGTCCTCCAGACTCCGCACCCGCTCATCGTTGTCGCAGTCGTCACGGCGCTTGCCTGGTGGTTCCGCCGTTCGCTCGGGGTGACGCTCTTCACCGGTCTCGGGCTTCTCTTGATCGTCAACCAGGGCTACTGGAAGGAAACGACCGAAACGCTGGCGCTGGTTCTCGCGGCAAGTTTCGTTAGCATGGCCGTCGGCGTTCCGCTCGGTATTGCGGCAGCTCGCCGCGCATGGGTCTATTCCGTCATGCGCCCCATTCTCGACCTGATGCAGACGATCCCGACCTTTGTCTATCTCATCCCCGCGCTGATTCTCTTCGGCCTCGGCATGGTGCCGGGCCTGATCGCCACCGTCATCTTCGCCATTCCCGCGCCGATCCGGCTGACGCGCCTCGGCATCATCTCGACACCGCCTTCGCTGGTTGAGGCGGCCGAGTCCTTCGGCGCAACACCGTGGCAGGTGTTGCGCAAGGTAGAACTGCCCTTTGCCACGCCGCAGATCATGGCCGGTCTCACCCAGACGATCATGCTTTCCCTGTCGATGGTGGTCATCGCCGCCCTCGTCGGCGCCAACGGTCTCGGCGTTCCAGTGCTTCGCGCCCTGAACTCGGTCAATGTCGCCAAGGGTTTCGAGGCCGGTCTTTGCATCGTCATTCTCGCGATCATCCTCGACCGTCTGTTCCGCTCGTCGGATGAAGGAGAAGGCGCATGACAGACGCCGTCGTTTTCAAGAATGTCGACATCATCTTTGGCAAGAGCCCGCAGGCCGCGCTGCAAATGGTCGATCAGGGAAAAAGCCGTGACGAGATCGGTGCCGCCACGGGGCTCGTGCTCGGCGTCGCCGGCGCTTCGCTGACAATCAACGAGGGCGAGATCCTGGTCCTGATGGGCCTCTCCGGCTCCGGAAAGTCGACGCTGCTCAGAGCTGTCAACGGCCTTGCGCCGGTGGTACGCGGCGACGTCGAGATCAAGACCGCAAATGGATCGCTGAACCCCTATCGCTGCACCGCCAAGTCGCTGCGCGACTTCCGCATGCACACGGTTTCCATGGTGTTCCAGCAGTTCGCGCTTCTTCCCTGGCGCACCGTCGCCGACAACGTCGGCTTCGGTCTCGAGCTCGCAGGCATGCCTGAGGCAGAACGCAAGAAGCGCGTCGGCGAACAGCTCGAACTGGTCAACCTTGGGAAATGGGCGGACAGGAAAGTCAATGAGCTTTCGGGCGGCATGCAGCAGCGCGTCGGACTTGCCCGCGCCTTTGCGACCGGCGCGCCCATCCTCCTGATGGACGAACCGTTCTCGGCGCTCGATCCGTTGATCCGCACCCGCTTGCAGGATGAATTGCTCGAATTCCAGCGACGGCTGAAGAAAACGATCATCTTCGTGAGCCACGACCTCGACGAAGCCTTCCGCATCGGCAACCGCATCGCCATCATGGAGGGCGGACGCATCATCCAGTGCGGTACACCGCAGGAGATCGTGAAAAACCCGGCAAACCAGTATGTCGCCGACTTCGTCCAGCACATGAACCCGATCACCATGCTGATGGCCAAGGACGTCATGCGGACCGGCGTCGAACGAGGCGCGACAATTGCCGGCGTGACGGCGACGGCGAAGCCGACGACTCCCCTCGTCGATATCCTGGACGCAATGTCCCGCCAGCCGGGCAGCATCGGCGTCGTCGACAACGGCTCGGTCGTCGGCACGATCGACGCGCAAAACATAGTCGAGGGCCTGACGCGTCATCGCAACAAAAGTTGACGCAACACGCCGAACGGCCAATAAAGCCCGGAGCAACCGCTTCGGGCTTTTTCATTTATATTGTTCGGGGTGACGAGCAGCGAAAGGAAGACCGGTATGAGCGAAAAACCCAGCGTTCTGCGCGAAACCGATGATGACGCCCGCAAGCTCGCCCGGACATTGCTTCGCTCGGCAAAAAGCGGCTCGCTTGCTGCAATCGAGCCCGAGAGCGACGGCTTCCCCTTTGTCAGCCGTGTGCTGATCGGCATCGACATCGATGGCGCGCCGGTCGTTCTCGTCTCGCGACTGGCAACGCACACGCAGGCGCTGCTCGCCGACCGGCGGGCGTCGCTCCTGACCGGCGAACCCGGCAAGGGAGATCCGCTCGCTCACCCGCGCCTGACCGTTCAATGCGAGGCTGAAGAGGTTCCGCGCGCTTCCGAGGTCCATGACCGCATTCGCGCGCGTTTCGTCCGCCGCCATCCCAAGGCCAAGCTCTATGTCGACTTTCCCGATTTCGGTTTCTTCCGGCTGAACCCATTAAGGGCAAGCCTCAACGGCGGTTTCGGACGCGCCTATGCACTGACGGCCGACGACCTCGCGATCACCTCAGCGGCCGCCGCCGACCTCGCGGAAATGGAGGACAGCGCGATCGAACACATGAATGCCGACCATGCCGGCGCCGTGAATCACTATGCGACCGTCCTTTGCCGCGCGCCGGCGGGGGATTGGAAGATCGTCGGTATTGACGCGGCGGGCCTCGATCTCTTTGACGGCGAGCGGTTGAAACGCCTCGAATTCGAGGCACCGCTCCAGAGGACAGCAGAATTGCGGCCGCTTCTGAAAAAACTTTACGGTTAATCGGTGTTTAGCTACCCCCATTTTTCGCAGTAGGTGGTTGCCCTTTTATGCATCACGTCTAATTATCGTGCTTCACCAATCATAACTACGCGTGATGTAATTTTCGCATGGAGCACGCAATGCAGCCCCTTCCGCCTGAAAAACACGAGGAAGCAGAAATAGCAGCCGGCTTCCTCTCGGCCATGGCAAATCCCAAACGCCTTCTCATCCTTGACTCTCTCATCAAGGAAGAGCTGGCGGTCGGCGCATTGGCCAACAAGGTCGGGCTGAGCCAGTCGGCTCTTTCCCAACACCTTTCAAAATTGCGCGCCCAGAATCTGGTAAGCACCCGTCGTGACGCCCAGACGATTTATTATTCGAGTTCCTCTGATGCGGTCATGAAGATCTTGGGCGCCCTTGCAGAGATCTACGGCGAAGACAATGCCGTGGCAGAGAAAGTCCTCGTCCGCAAATCGGCGTAATCTCCCAATACGTCCGTCACGCTGGACGCCTTATGAAGCCCCCACGAGCAATCGCGCGGGGCTTATATTTTTGGCGAGCCGCAAGGCTGACGGCCATCGTTCTCTCGAAAAACTTGCTGCAGGGACGCAAGCGCCGCAGGCTTGACGCTATCGGGCGCACTGATAGTTTGACCAAAGGGTAAAAGAATCCGACCTGGCCGCCTATGGCCGTCAGCAATCAGAATTCGCCGAGGAGAACAGGACATGTCGAACCGATTGAACACAACGCCGAACGATCTGCGCGCCTTCTGGATGCCGTTCACGGCCAACCGGCAATTCAAGAAGGAGCCTCGCCTCTTCGTCGGCGCCAAGGACATGTACTACACGACCCACGACGGCCGCACGGTACTGGACGGCACCGCTGGCCTCTGGTGCGTCAATGCGGGTCACTGCCGACCGAAAATCACAGAAGCGATCCGCGAACAGGCGGGCGAACTCGACTATGCGCCGGCTTTCCAGCTCGGCCATCCGAAAGCATTCGAGCTTGCGAACCGGCTGGTAGACATCGCGCCTGAAGGCATGAACCATGTCCTCTACACGAACTCGGGCTCCGAATCGGTCGACACGGCGCTGAAGGTCGCGCTTGCCTACCATCGCGCCAAGGGCAATGGCTCCCGCTTCCGGCTGATCGGCCGCGAGCGCGGCTATCACGGCGTCAACTTCGGCGGCATCTCGGTCGGCGGCATCGTCGCCAACCGCAAGATGTTCGGCACGCTGCTGACCGGCGTCGATCACCTGCCGCATACCCACCTTCCGGCAAAGAATGCTTTCACCCGCGGCGAACCTGAGCATGGCGCCGATCTTGCAGCCGAACTGGAACGGATCGTCACCCTGCATGACGCCTCCACGATCGCCGCCGTCATCGTCGAGCCGGTTGCCGGCTCCACCGGCGTGCTCATCCCGCCGAAGGGCTATCTCCAGAAACTGCGCGAGATCTGCACCAAGCACGGCATCCTCCTGATCTTCGACGAGGTCATCACCGGTTTCGGCCGCCTGGGCACGCCCTTCGCCGCGCAGTATTTCGACGTGAAGCCAGACATCATCACGACCGCGAAAGGCATCACCAACGGCGTGATCCCGATGGGCGCCGTCTTCGTGACGTCCGAGATCCACGACGCCTTCATGACCGGGCCGGAACATCTGATCGAGTTCTTCCACGGCTACACCTATTCCGGCAACCCGATCGCATCTGCCGCGGCGCTTGGCACGCTCGATACCTACAAGGAGGAAGGCCTGCTCACGCGCGCCGCCGAGCTCGGGTCCTACTGGGAAGAAGCGCTGCATTCGCTCAAGGACTGCCCGCATGTCATCGACATCCGCAACATCGGACTGATCGGCGCGATCGAACTGGAACCGATCGCCGGAGAGCCAACGAAGCGGGCGTTCTCCGCCTTCCTGAAGGCCTATGAGAAGGGGCTGCTCATCCGTACGACCGGCGACATCATCGCGTTGTCGCCGCCGCTGATCATCCAGAAACAGCAGATCGACGAATTGTTCGACAAGCTGCGAGACGTGCTGAAGAACAACATCTGAGACTGATCCCCAGCGATGTTTCCGCCCTTTCCCCGCATGCGGGGAGAGGGTTATTGTTATGCATCAATAGACAGCGTCGCGCGTCCAATCAGACGCGCTAATGTCGCTGTAGCACTTTGAATTGCTGCATGATTTTCTCCTTAAGTCGATTTCCGATTTAAGGAATCACGCAGGAGAAAGCGGAGCGCGCGCATGTCCGAGATGTTGGAACGTTTCATCGATCAGGGCGTGGGCCGCGTCCCGGCCGACATCGTGCTCAAGGGCGGCCGTTTCTTCGATCTCGTCACGGGTGAACTTATTGCCTCCGATATCGCCATTTGCGGCGACCGCATCGTCGGCACCTACGGCGATTATGAGGGACGCGAGGAGATCGACATCACCGGCCGCATTGTCGTTCCGGGTTTCATCGACACGCATCTGCACATCGAATCCTCGCTCGTTACGCCGCACGAATTCGACCGCTGCGTCCTACCGCTCGGCATCACGACGGCGATCTGCGATCCGCACGAGATCGCGAACGTCCTTGGCACCGAGGGCATCCAGTTCTTCCTCGAGTCGGCGATGGAAACGATCATGGACATTCGCGTCCAGCTTTCGTCCTGCGTGCCGGCAACACATCTCGAGACGGCCGGCGCCGACCTGCCGATCGAGCGCCTCGTGCCCTTCCGCCACCACCCGAAGGTGATCGGGCTCGCCGAGTTCATGAATTTTCCCGGCGTCGTCCACAAGGACCCCATTTGCCTCGCCAAGCTCGATGCATTCCAGGGCGGTCACATCGACGGTCATGCACCGCTTCTCTCCGGCAAGGAACTGAACGGCTATCTTGCCACCGGCATCCGCACCGACCACGAATGCACGACCGCGGCCGAGGCGCTCGAAAAAATCCGCAAGGGCATGCACATCCTCGTGCGCGAGGGTTCCGTCTCGAAAGACCTCAATGCCCTCATGCCGATCATCACCGAGCGGCTGTCGCCCTACCTTGCACTCTGCACCGACGACCGCAATCCGCTCGACATCGCCGAACAGGGTCACCTCGATCACATGATCCGCACCGCGATCGCGGCCGGCGTCGAGCCTCTGGCGATCTATCGCGCTGCCTCGATTTCCGCCGCCCGCGCCTTCGGCCTCAGGGACCGCGGCCTTGTCGCGCCCGGCTGGCGCGCCGACCTCGTCGTCATCGACAGCCTGGAGCGCTGCAGGGCCGAGATCGTGTTTTCCGGGGGAAGACGGGTAACCGATGCCCTCTTCGCGACGCGCAAGCCGGTCGAGCCTGTCGGGCTTGATAGTGTCAAGGCTGGCGCGATCAAAGCCGCCGATTTCGCGGCTCCCTATGCCGAGGGCCAAACCTCGGTGATCGGCGTCCTTCCCGGCAAGATCATCACCGAACATCGGCGCTTCCACCTGCCCGCTGAAGGAAACCAGACTGGAATCGACCTCGGCCGGGACATCATCAAGGTGGCCGTCATCGAGCGCCACGGCGTCAATGGCAATCACGCCAACGGCTTCGTCCAGGGCTTCGGCCTGAAGAAAGGCGCGATCGCCTCGACCGTCGGCCACGACAGCCACAATATCTGTGTCGTCGGCGTCAACGAGGAGGACATGGCGCTCGCCGCCAACCGGCTCGGCGAGATCAAGGGCGGCTTCGTCGTCGTCAACGACGGCAAGGTGACCGGTGAGATCGCCCTCCCCGTCGCCGGCCTGATGAGCCTCGAACCCCATGAGCGCGTGCGCGACATTCTCCATCACCTCCGGCAAGCCGCCTTCGCCCTCGGCGCCACGCTGGAGGAGCCCTTCCTGCAACTCGCCTTCCTGCCGCTGCCGGTGATTCCGCACCTGAAAATCTCGGACAAGGGCCTTGTAGACGTAGATACATTCACGCTTATCGGGTGATGCTCACCGCAACCGACCGCAGAAGACGTCGAGCTCGGAAAGTGCGATTGCGTCGTCGATCAACCGGGGTGCGAAGCCGGGCATCGGAAGCATTTCGTGAACGATCACATCGACCGGGAGTCGCACCTCCTGCGGCTCCCGCGTGAGGTTGAACACGAACAGTAACCGCTCGCCATCCTTCTCCCGTGTGAAAGCCAGGATATCCTGGTTGAAGGTGAGAAACGCCATGTCGCCGTCGAGAAGCGGCGCATGTGTCCGGCGAAAATCGAGAGTCTGGCGATAATGCTCCAGCACCGAGCCCGGAACGCCCTCCTGCGCATCGACCGCTAGCAACCGCTGTTCGTCGCGGACCGGCAGCCAGGGCGTCCCGAGGGAGAAGCCCGCATGGGGCAATTCCTGTTCCCATACCATCGGCGTGCGGCATCCGTCGCGGCCCTTGAAGGCTGGCCAGAAACGGATGCCGTAGGGGTCGCGCAGTTCCTCGAAGGCGAGTTCCGCCTCCGGCAATCCCAGTTCCTCGCCTTGGTAAAGGCAGATCGACCCGCGCAACGCGGCAAGCAGGGAGATCGCGAGCTTCGCCACCCGCTCGCGCTCGGCTTCATTGCGTGCGAACCGGCTGACATGGCGGATCACATCGTGGTTGGAAAAGGCCCAGCAAACCCAGCCGTCAGCGACCACCGCCCGAAACTTTTCCACGCAGCGGCGGATATGCCCTGCCGTGAATTCGGGCCCGAGAAAATCGAAGGTGTAGCACATGTGCAGCTTGTCGCGGCCGCCCGTGTAGGCGGCGACCGTCCGCAGTGAACGGGCGCCGTCGCCCACTTCGCCGACCGTTGCGCGAGCGCTGTATTCATCGAGCATGGCCCGTAATCTGCGCAGGAAGCCGACGTTCTCCGGCTGTGTCTTGTCGTAGAGATGATCCTGCATGCCGTAGGGGTTGACATCCGGCGCATCGTGGCTCGTTGCATCCGGATCTGGAACGAGCGGCGGATTGTCTCTGAGGTTGCGGTCGTGGAAATAGTAGTTGGCGGTATCGAGCCGGAAGCCGTCGACGCCGCGATCGAGCCAGAAGCGGACGGTCGAGAGCACGGCCTCCTGGACCTCCGGATTGTGGAAGTTGAGGTCCGGCTGCGACGACAGGAAATTGTGCATGTAGTATTGCCTGCGCACGCCGTCCCATTCCCAGGCGGGGCCGCCGAAGATCGAAAGCCAATTGTTCGGCGCCGTGCCGTCGGGTTTCGGGTCCGCCCAGACATACCAGTCGGCCTTGGCATTGGTCCTGCTGGACCGGCTCTCGACGAACCACGGATGGCGATCCGAGCTGTGCGAAATCACCTGGTCGATGATCACCTTCAGGCCGAGGCGATGCGCCTCTGCGAGCATGGCGTCGAAATCGGCAAGGGTGCCGAACATCGGGTCGACGTCGCAATAGTCGGAGACGTCATAGCCCATGTCGGCCTGCGGTGACCTGAAGAAGGGCGACAGCCAGATCGCATCGACACCGAGCGAGGCGATATGGGGAAGCCGCCCGGTGACGCCGCGAAGATCTCCGATGCCATCGCCGTTGGTATCCTGAAAGGAGCGCGGGTAGACCTGATAGATCACTGCGCCGCGCCACCAGTCGGCCGCTGAACTCGATGCTATCGCCATCGGCAAATCTCCTCGTTTCGCTGTCTCCAAGCAGATTTATCTTTGGGAGTTCTTCGAGTAAACGACGATGGTGATATTTGCTCGCAGGGCCTCGGCTCGCGTGATCCCGGAAATGGAGGAACATATGGCCTGCACACTGCTTTCGATCGGCGAGTGCATGGTCGAACTGATGCAGGCGGAAGGGGGCATGCTGCGCAAGGGCTATGCCGGCGACACGTTCAACACCGCCTACTATGCCCGTCTGTTCCTGCCATCGGACTGGAGCGTCGACTATTTCACGGCCGTCGGCACCGATACCGTCTCGGCCGAAATGCTGGCCTTTATCGAAAGCAAGGGCATAGGCACTGCCCATATTTGCAGGAACGAGGACCGGATCCCTGGTCTCTACATGATCCACCTGAAGGACGGCGAGCGCAGTTTCTCCTATTGGCGCTCCGCCTCGGCCGCCAAATTGCTCGCCGACGACCCCGATCGGCTACGGGCGGCGATCGAGACGGCGGACCTTGTCTTCTTTTCCGGGATCACGCTTGCAATCCTGTCGTCCAACGCGATCGAGACTTTGCTGTCGGAGTTGCGTCGTGCGCGAGCAAGCGGGAAGCGGGTCGTCTTCGATCCGAATATCCGTCCGCGCCTCTGGGAGCACCTGGCGCGGATGCGCGCTGTGCTGCAAGCGGGCGCGCGGACGGCCACCATGGTTCTGCCAAGCTTCGACGACGAAGCGAACCATTTCGGCGACAGTACGGTTTCTGCGACGATCGATCGTTATCGGGCACTCGGTGTCGAAGACATCGCAGTCAAGGATGGCGCCAACGGCGTAACCGTGGACCTCGCCGGCAAGGAACGCGTTCATGTTCCTGCGCTGCCGGTGCCGGTCGTAGTCGATACGACCAGCGCCGGCGACAGCTTCAATGGCGCGTTACTCGCCCGCCTCGCGGCGGGCGACAGCCACGCCGACGCGGCGGCATTCGCCGTTCGCATCGCGGCTGCCGTAATCAGCCACCACGGAGCATTGATCGCGCGGGACAAGTTGCCGGCAACGGTCCTCTGATCAGCGCTTCTTGCGTGCCTTCGATTCGTAAGGATTATCCGACGCGCGGAAATGCACCCGGATCGGCACGCCCGGCAGGTCGAAGTCGTTGCGAAGCCCGTTGATCAGATAGCGGGTATAGGATTCCGGCAGGGCCTCGGGGCGCGTGCAGGAGATCATGAAGCCCGGCGGACGGGCCTTTACCTGCGTCATGTATTTGAGCTTAAGGCGGCGCCCGGAAACGGCCGGCGGCGGATGTTGCACTTGCTGCGATTCGAGCCAGCGGTTAAGCCGCGCCGTCGAGATACGCCGGTTCCACACCTTGTCGGTGTCTATGATCGCCTGCATCAGCCGGTCCAGACCATAGCCCGTATGGCCGGAGATCGGCACCGCGCGGATGCCGCGCGCCTGCGGCAAGAGACGCTCGGTCTTTTCACGAAGATCGGCCAGCACCGCTTGCCAGTCCTCGACAAGATCCCATTTGTTGAAAGCGAGCACGGCCGCGCGTCCCTCGCGCAGGACCAGATCGACGATCTGCAGATCCTGCTTCTCGAAGGGAATAGTCGCGTCGAATACGACAACGACAGTTTCAGCAAAGCGGATCGCCCTCAACGCATCGGCGACCGAGAGCTTCTCGAGCTTTTCCTGGACCTTGGCCTTGCGGCGCATGCCGGCCGTATCGAACATCTTGATCGTGCGGCTGCGCCATTGCCATTCGACGGAGATCGAATCGCGGGTGATCCCCGCCTCGGGTCCGGTCAGCAACCGGTCTTCGCCGAGGAAGCGATTGATCAGCGTCGACTTGCCGGCATTCGGCCGGCCGACGATCGCCACGCGCAGCGGCTTCGTCTCGTCATAGGCGGGCTCGACATCCTCATCCTCGGCCCCCTCGCCCGGAGCACTCGGGCGGATGTCGACATCGGTCACCGCCACGTCTTCCTTCGGCGGAAATGCCCTCTCCTCGCCAAGCGCGGCGACAATGGCGTCGCGCAGGTCGATCATGCCCTCACCATGTTCGGCCGAGATCGGGCAAGGATCGCCGAGGCCGAGCGTGAAGGCGTCGTAAAAGCCGCCGTCGGAACCGCGCGCCTCGGCCTTGTTGGCGACGACGATGACGGGCTTGCCGCGACGGCGCAGCATTTCGGCGAGCGTCTCATCCGCCGGGGTCAATCCCGCCTTGGCATCGATCACGAACAGCGAAAGATCGGCCTCGTCGATCGCCGCCTCGGTCTGCGCCCACATCCGCCCCTGCAGGCTATCTGGCGCCGATTGCTCGAGCCCCGCCGTATCGATGATGCGAAACTTGAGGTCGACGAGCTTCGCGTCGCCCGGGCGCCGGTCGCGGGTCACGCCCGGCGTATCGTCGACAAGCGCCAGTTTCTTGCCAACCAGGCGGTTGAACAAGGTGGACTTGCCGACATTGGGGCGCCCGACGATGGCGACGGTAAAACTCATCTCAAATATCCGTTTCCGCTCTTATAGCGCCGTGCATCCCTTAGGGCGCACGGCGCTATAACTCTTTGAATCTACGCATCGTGCTTTCCGAAAATCGGGTCCGATTTTCGGGCCGATGCTAGGCTTTTCCGCTCGCAGCGATCACGTCAAGCATCATCTGCGCCCGGCCCATGACCCCGCGCGGGCTCTCGGTGTCGTCGGTGATCTGCTGGAACCAGCTTTTTGCCTTGGCGAAGTCGCCTGCCTTGTAGGCCGAAAGACCAAGCGCTTCCCGGGCGGAATGGCGCATCGTGTTTTGCGGAACGGCCAGTTGTTCGACCTCCGACGACACCTGCTCATAGGTCCCGTGGTCGATGAGCAGATAGGCGGCGCGCAGGCGCGCGGCATCGCGCAGCGCCGGCGGAATACGCGTATCCTTGCCGATTTCGGAGAAGGCAGTGATCGCCGCGTCGGTCTCGCCCTTCTGGGCCTGCAGGGTCGCAGACCGCAACCGGGCCAGCACCGGATAGGAGCCGTAGCCGTCCTTTTCCAAAGCCGTCAGCGCTGCAAGCGCCTCGTCCGACTTGTTTTCCCGGGCAAGATTGAGCGCCGCGAGGAAGGCATCTCCCGATTGCGAGGAGGATGTTTCCTGCCAATAGTCATAACCGACCTTGCCGACGGTGCCGAGCACGATCAAGGCGGCGAGCGCGACGATCAGCCCGCCGAAGCGCATCCAGATGGCTTTCATCTGGTCCGAACGGAGTTCTTCATTGACCTCGCGGATAAAGCTGTCGTCTTGGTTCGCCATGTCCCTGTGTTCCGGCTGCCCGGCCTTCATGATGAGAATTTTGCGCCTTCTACCCGATTTTGCGCCGCTTGTAAGGGGGAGAAGATCATTTAGCCGATGGCGATGGGTGCTACCCCGATCACCAGTTCGTGCAGCTTCCAGACAATCGCAACGAAGAGCGCAGCCCCGAGGAGGATTGCGCCGACATCGTAGCGATAGGAAAAGACGGTTGGGTAGCTGATCTCGCCGGCACGCCAGCGCTTCTTCATGGAAATGCGGAGAATGACGCCCCACGCCAGGAAGGAGCCGAAGAGCAGGACGGACGAGGTCTCGCCGTTGGCAAGCAGATGGGCAAGTGCCCAGATCTTGATGGCGAGGATCGCCGGATGCTTCGTTGCGACACGAATCTTGCCAGACGGCAGGAAGGCGGCCGCGAGACAGATGCAGGCGATCAGCATCAGGGTCAAGGCGATATGGGTGAGAAAGACCGGCGGCGTATAGAGGATGCCGGTGGTCGCGCGCGCCTGGTCGAAACCGAAGGCGATAAGTGCGAGGCCAATGACCGCCGAGATGCCGTGGATCGCGTGCCAGGTTCCGACGCCCTTTCGCTCGATCACGGCCTTGCGCACGCTCGGTGCGAAGCTTCGAACGAGGTGGATGCCCAAGAAGATCACAATGCCCAGTACGAGAAGCGCCATGTTTCACCCGCCGCAATTATTCATTTGTTTACCAAGCCATAGCGATATCAATCGCGAATTTCCAGATGCATCAAAGGATTGCCGCATTCCTGCACAACGGACGGCACGAACAATTCCTTTACTGATTCTCCCAAGATGCCTCCGAAATGACGCGCCAGATCCTTGCTCTCTCCCTTTGCCTTTTTCCCGCCCTCGCCATTGCCGAGCCGCTGCCGGCACCCGAGGCCACAGCGAACAAACAGCTCGTCATCGTCTCCTTCGACGGTGCGCATGACAACGCGCTGTGGGAGAGGAGCCTCACCATGGCGAGGCGCACCGGTGCCCACTTCACCTATTTCCTGTCCTGCACCTTCCTGATGACAAAAGCGGACGGCAAGCAGATCTACAAGGCGCCGGGCCAAAAGGCCGGGCGCTCGAACGTCGGCTTCGCGCAAAGCCGCGAGGAGATCGCGGCGCGGGCCGGCCATATCTGGCAGGCCCATATCGATGGACACGATATCGGCAGCCATGCCTGCGGCCATTTCGACGGCAAGGGTTGGAGCGATGCCGATTGGCAGCGGGAATTCACCGCTTTCCGCGAGGCTTTGATCAACGCCTGGAAGAAGGCCGACAAGGCAGGGGCGGAACCGCAAGGCTGGGCGGAGTTTGCGCGAAACGATATCAGGGGTTTTCGCGCGCCCTACCTTTCGTTGAGCGACGGCCTGGTGCCGGCGTTGAAGGCGTTTCGCTTCACCTATGACGCAAGCCTCGTGACCAAAGGGCCCGGGTGGCCGTCGTCACAGGACGGCTTGCCCCGTTTCGGCTTGCCCCTCATTCCCGAAGGTCCGTCGCACCGGCCGGTGATCGGCATGGACTACAACCTCTTCGTCCGCCATTCGATGGGCGTCGAGAACAAGAAGAACAGCGCGGCCTTCGAAGAACGCACGCTTGCGGCCTACCGCGAGGCGTTCCGCAAGGAATACGACGGAGGCCGTGTTCCGCTTCAGCTCGGCTTCCATTTCGTCGAGATGAACGGCGGCGCCTATTGGCGCGCGCTTGACCGCTTCCTGACGGAGACCTGCGGCAAGCCGGATGTCGCCTGCGTCAGCTATGCCGAGGCGCTCCCCCTCATCGAGAGCGCAAAAAAGAAGGCGGATCGCTCCGCCTTCTGATTGATCCGGCTTAAAGCGCCAGCTCTTCCTTGCCGCCGACCTTGATGAACTGCTGGTCGATCTCCGGCAGCGGCTCCTCGTCGAGGATCGCTTCGAAGGCGCGCAAGCGCTTGTAGATCGAGAGGAGCTCGACGATCGTCGGCCACGAGTTGACGAGATATTGGAACGAGGACGTCACCTGGCCGAACGCACCGGAAATCTGGTTCAGGGCGCCAAGCGATATTCGGCCGGCGATGATCGACGGAGCCAGGATCAGCAGCGAGAAGATGTTGTTGATCTGCAGATAGAAGATGCGGGCGATATTGAAATAGAGATAGTGGAAGTAAAGCCGGAAATAGTTCCGGCGGACATTATCGAACAGATCGGCGACCGTCGGCGGCTGGGCGCGGTCGGCGTGGTCCTCGCCATAGACCAGTTCCTTGCGGTAGGCGGCCTCCACGCGCTGATTGCGGAATTCCAGCCCCGGCAGCTTGATGCCGACGAGCGCCAGGAACAGGGTGCCGAACAGTGACCAGAGTACTGCGGCCGTTACCAGCGGATAGGGAATGATGCCTACAATCGGAAGCTCGGTGACGTTGGCGGACAGCCGGATCAGTACCGGCGTGAACGCGATCAGGGTCATGACGCTATCGATCAAGCTGACGCCAAGCCCCTCGACGGTGGTCGAGAAACGCATCGTATCTTCCTGGACGCGCTGCGAAGCACCTTCGATATGGCGAAGCCTGCTCCAGTGCTCCATGTAGTATTCGTTCATCGCCGTGCGCCAGCGGAAGATGTAGTGGCTGACGAAGAAGCGCGTCATGACCGCAACGGCGACGGCGACCATCGCAATCGCCAGGAATGTGCCGATCTCCCCGTAGAACTGCTCGGCCGTCACCACAGCCGACTTGGAAACCGCTGCCTGCACCAGATCCCAGAACGGGCCGTACCAGTTGTTGATCGCGACACTCACCTGGACCTGGAAATAGGTAACAAAAAGGATCAGAGACGAGCCCAGGATAGACCAGGTCTGCCAGCGATGCGGTGAATAGACGTACCAGAACGCCGTGAAAAGCCCGACGGCGACGGCGAAGTATATGTAAAACCACAGGAAAGCCGGCGACCAAAACGCGGAAATGCCGACGATCGGCGGCGCATCTACCGCCAAAGGAGGAAGGCCGAATGCGGCGCCCAGGCTTTCGCCCCAGCCGTACCAGAAGGCAATGGCTAACAGCGACCAGGCGATGACGGAAATGAAGAATTGCTTCGGCTTGGGGAAAAAGGATTGGAACAAGGTGCGGCACTCTCGGTTCTGAGGAAGGACAATGACTTGCCCCCTGATGTGCCGAAACTAGGGCAATTCACCCAAGGCAACAATTAGGTAATGTGAATGTTACTGTTATTTCATGAAGCTGCGCGTTTTTAAATTTTCCCGCAGATCGGCCGGATGACCTTGGAAATCAACGATCCAGGGCTGGACTGATCTTGCGCAACTCAAGCACGACCACGCCTCCGCAGCAAAACAGAACGAGCGCGGCTACGAGCGTCGGCAAGGTAAAATCGCCGGTCCGTTCGGCAAGCCAGCCGGCGACGAGCGGCCCGACGATCTGGCCGATACCGAAGGCAGCCGTCATCAAGGCAAGCGCCCGGCGCGGGCTTTGCGGCGCAAGCCGCCGTCCGATCTGCAGGCCATAGGCCGTGATCATCATGAAGGTGGCGCCGAGCATCAAGCCGCCCACGATCGGCGCGAAGGGCAACGGCAACGAGACGGTCAGCACAAGCCCGGCAGCCTCGACCAGAAGACCGATGGCGTAGACGCCAGCAAGCCCGAAACGCGGCACAGCGAAGCGCCAGAGATACACCGAGACCGCGGCACTTGCGCCTGTCAGCAGCCAGGCGAGAAACTCAACGCTGTGACCGCCGCTCGCATCGCGAGCCATGGCAACGAGAAACGTGGCGGTGATCACGTAGCCGAAGCCGAAGAAACCGTAGGTAAACGTCACGACCGTCAACGGCCGCGTCCACATCAGCGGCCCTTCACGTTGACCGCCACTTGCGGCGAGATGTCCGCGCGGCAGCAGCGCGGCCACGACGACCGTGCCCATGAGCGCGACGAGTGCGCCAGTGAACCAGTCCGCTTGCGACGTGGAGAAGCCGGCGGCTGCAAGCGGTGCGGCCCAGACGCAGATCGAGGAAAGGGCGATGCCAAAGCCGACTCCGCCGAAATGCACTGATGGGACATGCTCCGATCTGGCGCGCAGCCCCTCTCCGAGCACGATCCCCGAGATGAAGATCATCGCAAAAGCGCTGGCAACGCCAGCGAAGAAACGAATGATGGAGTAAGCGAGCACAGAGGACGTCAGTCCCATGGCGGCGAGCAACAGCGTCGTCGCCACGAGCGCCGCGAGGCCGATCCGCCGCTCGCGGCCATGAGCACAGCCATAGGCGGCAAGCACGGCGCCGGCGAGATAGCCAACGAAGTTCGCCGAGGCGATCAGCCCGGCGTCCCGTGGCGAGAGCCCCGCATCCGCCATCATCGCCGGCAGGATCGGCGTGTAGGAAAAACGGCCGAAGCCCATGGCAACCGCCATGGCGATGGCACCGGCGATCGCCGTTGCCGCGAGATTGCCGCCTGGGGTGGGAGGCGCGAGCGAAGGCGCCGGCTCTTTGGCGCCGCGGTGCTTTACCTCATGAAGGCCGGCACCGGCTTGCTTCGAAGGGACGTGATCGCGGTCCGGCAGTTTGTGAAGCGTGCTCATGTCTTCTTATTGCACCGCAGCAAGAAGACGACAAATGACAATAATTGAACGTCCTGTTGAAGGAATCGAACACTCCACCGAATTCGCTACAGCGTCTTTTGCGCGTCTGATAAGGCGCGCGGCGCTGTAGGGGCGTCACCCCGGCAAGGTGACGACCAGAGGCCCGCCGCGCGTGACGACGACGGTATGTTCATACTGCACCGTCGGAGCGCGTGGCTCGCTGTAGAGCGTCCAGTCGTCGTCTCCGCCTTCCGCCCAGTGGGCGCCCATCGACAGGAACGGTTCGACCGTGAAAACCATGCCATCGGTCATGTGCCGCCGCTCGGATGGGTCCGGCCAGGTGGCAATTTCGCCCGGCTCCTCATGCAGCGAACGGCCGATGCCGTGGCTTGCGAGATTGGTGACGAGGGAATAGCGGTTCTTGCGGGCGAAGTCGCCGATGGCATTGCCGATCGCCGCCAGGGATTGTCCCGGGCGCACCTGCTTCAGCCCGACCCACATGGCGCGCTTGCCGTCGCGGCAAAGCCTGTCGATTGCTGCGGTCACTGGAGGCACCGGAAAAGACGCGCCCGTATCGGCGAAGATACCGTCCTTCTCCGCCGAAACGTCGATATTGACCAGATCGCCGGCGCGGATCACGCGGGCGCCGGGGATGCCGTGGGCGATTTCCTCGTTGACGCTGATGCAGGTCGCGCCGGGGAATTGATAGCAAAGCTCCGGCGCCGAACGCGCGCCTGCATCCTCCAGCACCTTTCGCCCGATCGCGTCGAGTTCGGCCGTGGTGATACCGGGTTCGAGGGCCTCGGCCATAGCCTGGAGCGCATTGGCGCAGATGCGGCCGATTTCCTTCAGCCGCTCAAGATCTTCGTCGTTGTTGAGGGTCATGGTGTCTCGCTTTCGCGGCCACATGTAGCGTGCCGGCCCGGCATATGCCAGTGCCGACAGCAGACGTTCAGGTGCCGGCAGAATGCGATCGGCGTTGCTCCGCCAGCATCTCCCGGACCAGTGGCGCGACCTTGGTGCCGTAAAGCTCGATGCCGCGCATGATCTGGTCATGCGGCATCAGGCCGATCGCCATCTGCAGGAGGAAGCGATCATTGCGGAAGAGTTTTTGATGCGCGACGATCTTCTCCGCCACCGTCTCGGGATCGCCGAGGAAGAGATTGCCCGTCGGGCTGCGCGCCTGGTCGAAGTGGGCGCGGTTCGTCGGCCCCCAGCCGCGTTCACGGCCGATGCGGTTCATCACCTCCGCCTGCGGTCCGTAGAACTGGTCAGCCGCCTTCTCCGTCGTGTCGGCGATGAAACCATGAACGTTGATGCTCGTCTTCAGCGTCGCGACGTCCTGGCCTGCGCGGCGCGCCGCCTCGCGGTAAAGGTCGAAGAGCGGCGCAAAACGGCGCGGCTCACCGCCAATGATCGCGAGCGCCATCGGCAATCCGAGCGCGCCCGCACGCGCCACCGACTGCGGTGTGCCGCCGACGGCGATCCAGAGCGGTAGCGGAGCCTGCATCGGACGCGGATAGACGCCACGGTTGTCGATCGGCGGCCGCAACTCGCCCAACCAGGTAACCTTTTCGCTCTCCCGAATCGCCAGCAGCAAATCCAGTTTCTCTGAAAAGAGCTGGTCGTAGTCGTCAAGCGACTGGCCGAAGAGCGGGAAGGACTCGATGAAGGAGCCTCGGCCCGCCATGATCTCGGCACGACCGTTGGAGAGAAGGTCGAGCGTCGAAAACTGCTGGAACACCCGCACCGGATCGTCCGAGCTCAGTACCGTCACGGCGCTGCTGAGCCGGATCCTGCTGGTGCGCGAGGCAGCGGCCGCAAGGATCACCGCCGGTGCTGAAGCAGCGTAGTCCGGGCGGTGATGCTCGCCGAGGCCGAAGACGTCGAGCCCGACCTGGTCGGCAAGCTCTATTTCCTCGAGGAGGTTGGCCAGACGTCGCCGCCCGTCGGCACCCTTGTCGATCGCATTCGGATCCACGTCCGCGAATGTATAAAGCCCGAGTTCCATGATGCCTTCCTGTTTCTGTTCGCACAGAAATAGTTGGCATCCTGTCACGCCGCAAATGGCCATTCGGGAAACGCATCGTTTCCCCATTGCCGCCGCTGTGGAACCGGGACGGCCGGGCTAGGGAGCCGGCGGAGACCGCGCGGGCTTTCAACCTCCTGCTTGAGCCCCAGGTAACGCGGACGACGGTACGGAGGCGTGTTGGCCGAGCAGGACTTCGCCGGGAAAACCGTCCGTGGTTGGCGGTAGCGCGGGGCGTGGAAGGCCACCCCGCGTACGTCTTTCTACATGGCGTCCATGCCCTTGATCGCGTTACCCAGATGCGACTTGCACTTTTCCAGGTCATTGGCCGCCATGGCGTCCTTGGCCATGGTCAATTCCTTGGCAGATTCGACTTTCTTTGCACCGTCGGAAATCTGACTGATCTGCTGTTCGGCCTTCGCGATGGCGGCCGCATCGCAAACGACATCCGTCTGCGCAAGTGCAGGAGCGGCGAGTGCCGCAATGAAAGCGAGAGTAGCGACTGATTTCAGGATCATGAGTGTTCTCCATTGGCCGGCATGATGCCGGCTCGCATAGGTGAACCGCATGCGGCCGCATCTGTTCCTGCATTTGCAGCCGGAGAGAGCATCTTTTCGAGAAATCTCCACACAACTGCCGCGCATGCAGTTGGCCCAACAGGCTAAGATGAGCGTTCCTGATGTGGGGCGCCCCCTCGCGCATAACCCGCAGGGACGACCTCCATGTCCGTAGTTGGGCAGCAGGTCATACAGCCGGTTGACCGCACTCCTCGAGCGCTGTTGGGCCTTGTGAGAGCGAACGCGACGAGCCCGAGGGCGCACCGTCGCTTTTCCAGCCCGCATGGCGCGGCTTAGCCGCGACCGCTTGGGCAACTTCTCGGTCCTGCAGCATCTTGCCGGCGATTGTGTTCACTTGACTACGCCAGCGGCTCGACCACCATGCCACTTCGCAACATACGGCAACGCGAACATGTAGAGGCCGGTGAAAAGCAGCAAGAAAAGCGGGAGCAATGGCGCATAGACCACCCAGGCAGGAGGCTCCCCCAGTCCCATGGCGACGAAGTTGGCGATCACGGTCACCGTGAAGGCGATCGACAACCAGCGGTGGATCTGCCGAATCCACGTGTTCCAATTCATCGAAACCTCCCATTAACGCAGTGAATCAGGCCCGATTGGCCCATTTGGACGGTGCCGGCGGACTTCAATCCGTCTGCGCCAGGACGCGCTCCAGATTGGCAAAAAACTGCTGCCATCCCGCTTTGGCGCCTCCGAAGGCCTGCCGCTGTTCCGGCCGGAAGCCCGACTGCTCCATGCGCAGCTGGGTCCCTGTGCTCGTTGGGGTCAGCGTGAAAGTCACCACACTCCTCAAATCGTAGGCCGCATCGTCGTGGGCGAAATTCCAGGTGTAGGTCAGTTTTTTGTTCGGCTCTACGGCGAGGACCTCGCAGTCCAATACGCCGCCCCAGTCTCCGCGTAGATTGAAACCGTGGCCCACAACCGCTTTGAAATCGTTCTTCATCAGCCACTCCTCCACCAGGTGTGGCTGGGTGAGCGCGCGCCAGATCTTTTCCGGCGGATGCGGGATCTCGCGTTCGACCACGACGGAGCGCATTTCGGGCGACGTTTCGTTCATTGGTCCATCCTTTTCAGTAGGTCTTCGAGGTCGTCGAAGCGGCTTTGCCAGAAACCGGCCATCTGGCTTGTCCAATCGACCAGCGGAGCAAGCGCACCGAGTTGGGCGCTGTAGTACGTGTGGCGACCTTCGTGGCGGTCGCGCACCAACCCCGCCTGCTTCAGGACCCCGAGATGCTTTGAGACGACCGGTTGCGAGACCCCGGCCCGAGCCGTCAGTGCTCCGACTGTTCTTTCCCCCTCACGGCACAATCGCTCAAAGAGAGCCCGCCGAGTCGGATCGGCCAGGGTCCTGAAGAGCACGTCGTGAGCGTTCGACATTTAGGGATCCATACCCAGTTGGCTATTGATCGATATATAGCCATTCAGCTATGCGAGAGTCAAGTCGAACTGGGGCCGGCGTGATGACCCGCGATACAGCGACTCCTCGTCCTCGGACCGGCACCACCTTCGCGCGGGGCATCCTTCTCGCGCGACGCCCGGGAGTTCGGATTGCGTAACGAGACCTTAGGCAATCTTCCCATAGCCCATTGGCGATGCATCATCGACTTCATCGAACCATCGATGCTCGCAGCAGCGCTTCATTGCTGCGATCCGCAGATGCCTGCGTTATGTTTTTTGTAAGCAAGCCTTGCAAAACCGCAGGCGAAACGCTGCCGCTTACGCCGCGATCAGCGTCCTCTTGACCGCGTTGCGCCAGCCCTTGAGCTTTCCCTTGCGCGTCGCCTCGTCCATTTCTGGTTCGAAACGCCGGTCGCGCGCCCAGGACTTGGCAAACTCCTCCTGGCTTGGCCAGATGCCGGCGCGGCTTCCGGCAAGCCAGGCGACACCAAGCGCCGTCGTCTCAAGAATCACCGGGCGATCGACCGGCGCGTCGAGCAGATCGGAGAGGCGCTGCATCGTCCAGTCGGACGCGACCATGCCGCCGTCGACGCGCAGCACCGTATCCTTGCCGCCGTTACGCCAGTCCTTGTGCATGGCCTCGAGCAGATCGCGGGTCTGGTAGCAGACAGCTTCGAGTGCCGCCCGGGCGAACTCCGCTGGTCCGGTGTTGCGGGTCATGCCGAAGATCGCGCCGCGCGCGTCCGGATCCCAGTGCGGCGCTCCGAGGCCGGTAAAGGCCGGAACGAGATAGACGTCCTGCGAGGGATCGGCGCTCTCGGCGAGCGTGCCGGTATCCGGGGCCGCCTTGATCACCTTGAGGCCATCGCGCAGCCATTGCACCGCCGCACCCGCAACGAAGATCGAACCCTCGAGCGCGTAGGTGGTCTCACCGTTGAGGCGATAGGCGATGGTGGTAAGCAAGCGGTTCTTCGAGCGGACGATGTCCTTGCCGGTGTTGAGCAGTGCAAAGCAGCCTGTGCCGTAGGTCGATTTCAGCATGCCGGGCTTGAAGCAGGCCTGACCGATCGTCGCGGCCTGCTGGTCGCCCGCAACGCCGAGGATCGGGATCGGCGCGCCGAAGAGCGCTGCATCCGCCACGCCGAAGTCTGCGGCGCAATCCTTGACCTCCGGCAGCATCGCCCGCGGAACGCGCAGAATGTCGAGCAACTCGTCGTCCCAGGCATTGTCGGCGATGTTGTAGAGAAGCGTGCGCGATGCGTTGGTCGCATCCGTGGCAAAGGACTTGCCGCCGGTGAGCCGCCAGATGAGGAAGGTGTCGATGGTGCCAAAGCAAAGCTCGCCCTTCGTTGCGCGCGCATGCGCCCCTTTCACGTTTGAAAGCAGCCAGTTGAGCTTCGTGCCGGAGAAATAAGGATCGAGCAGCAGACCGGTCTTTTTCGCAAAGGTCTTTTCGAGCCCTCTCTTCTTGAGCTTGTCGCAGAACAGCGCGGTGCGGCGGTCCTGCCAGACGATCGCATTGTGGATCGGCTTGCCGGTCTCGCGCTCCCATACGACCACCGTCTCGCGCTGGTTCGTGATGCCGATTGCGGCGATCTCGCTCGCGGATATGCCGGCCTTCCCGATCGCTTCCTTGACGGTGAAGAGAACCGTTTGCCAGATTTCCTCGGGGTCGTGCTCGACCCAGCCCGACTTCGGGAAATGTTGTTTGAATTCCTTCTGGCCGACGCCGGCGATCTTCTGCTTGCGGTCGAAAACGATCGCCCGGCTCGATGTCGTGCCCTGATCGATCGCGAGAATATATTGGCCCATGCGCCCCTCCCCGGCCTTATGTTGATATCGCGCCTTCCTCAACGACGACATTCGAAAAACTTCAATACGATGGAAAAACGAATGTCAAACGAAAACGAAACGCAATATCACCGCTCCTCCGAACGGTGCCAAATCTGCGTCGGCAATCTGAAAAACACAATTGTCACTCGTGCATTTTTCCGCGTAGGTTGACGCTGTTGCATTGCAAAACCGAACCAAGGGCGGAACGAAGAACAGCGCGGCGAGTTTCGCCCGCGCCGCCGCTCGAACCGGCGACAAAGAGCGGCAGCGCAAGGGAGAGAAGAAATGACGAAGACTGCGGTCATAACAGGCTCGACGAGCGGCATCGGACTGGCGATTGCCAAGGCGTTCGCCAAGACCGGTGCCAATACCGTGCTGAATGGCTTCGGTGCGTCGGACGAGATCCGGGCCGTGACGGACGAGGTCGCCGACCTCGGCAGCGGCACGGTCATCTATCATCCTGCCGACATGACGAAGCCTGAGGAGATCGCCGACTTGATGGCGACCGCTGCAGCGCGCTTCGGCGGCGTCGATATCCTCGTCAACAATGCCGGCGTGCAATATGTCGAGAAGGTCGAGGACTTTCCGGTCGAACAATGGGACCGGATCATCGCGATCAATCTCTCCTCCTCCTTCCACACGATCCGTGCGGCTCTCCCCGGCATGAAGGCGAAAGGCTGGGGACGTATCATCAATATCGCCTCCGCGCATGGGCTCGTCGCCTCGCCCTTCAAGTCCGCCTATGTCGCGGCCAAGCATGGTATCATGGGCCTGACGAAGACGGTCGCGCTGGAGGTCGCGGAAAACGGCATCACGGCCAACTCGATCTGCCCCGGCTACGTGCTGACGCCGCTTGTCGAGAAGCAGATCCCGGACCAGGCGAGGACGCGCGGCATCAAGGAGGCGCAGGTAGTGAGCGACGTGATGCTCAAGGGCCAGCCGACAAAGAAATTCATAACCGTCGAGCAGGTGGCATCGCTAGCGCTCTATCTTGCGAGCGACGATGCCGCGCAGATCACCGGCACGCATGTCTCGATGGACGGCGGCTGGACCGCGCAGTAGCGGGCTGCAGTGTGAGCGATTTTCCACCGTTGACGAGCTACAGCGCCGCGCGTCTTATAACATAACACGCGCAAAGGACGCTGTAGCACTTTGAATTGCTGCATGTTTTATCCATATATCGGCTACGGTTACGGGAACGCGCAGCAGCCACGGAATGATTGGCATGGCACAGGCATCCAACAGCATCCGCTTCGTCCTGAATGATACCGAAGTCGCCCTTTCGGACGTCGCGCCGACTGCGACCTTGCTCGACTATCTGCGGCTGGAGCGTCGTTTGACCGGCACCAAAGAGGGCTGCGCCGAAGGCGATTGCGGCGCCTGCACAGTGCTGGTTGGCCGCCTTGCGGACGACGGCGAGAACGGCGAAAGGCTCGTGTACGAGAGCGTCAACGCCTGCATCCGCTTCGTCGGGTCGCTGAACGCGACACATGTCGTGACTGTCGAGCATCTCGCGACCACGGAAGGCACGCTCCATCCGGTGCAGCAGGCGATGGTCGATTTCCACGGCTCGCAATGCGGCTTCTGCACGCCGGGCTTCGTCATGTCGCTCTATGGCCTGTGGCTGACGAACGACAATCCGAGCCGGGCCGCGATCGAGAAGACGCTGCAGGGCAATCTCTGTCGCTGCACCGGCTATGAGCCGATCGTGCGGGCGGCAGAGGCCGCAGCGCGGGAACGCCCCTCGGCGCTCTTCGATCCGATCACCCGTACGCGGGAAGCCGTCACCGCCCGGCTGAAAGCGCTCCATTCCACGGAAACGATCGTGATCCGCAAGGGCGAGGACTGTCTGATCGTGCCGGCGGACGCGTCGGGACTTGCAACGGTGCTCGACGAACATCCGACCGCGACAATCGTCGCCGGTGCAACCGATGTCGGTCTCTGGGTGACGAAGCAGATGCGACCGCTCAATCCAGCGGTATTCATCAACGGCATCGCCGAACTGCAACGGATCGACCGTACGGAAGCGGGTCTGACGATTGGCGCCGGCGTCAGCTACACCGCCGCGTTCGATGCCCTCTCCAATGCCTACCCAGCCTTCGGCCAACTCATCGATCGCATCGGCGGCGAACAGGTGCGCAATATGGGCACGATCGGCGGCAACATCGCCAATGGCTCGCCGATCGGCGACAGCCCACCGCCGCTGATCGTCCTCGGCGCATCGGTCACCCTGCGATCGAAGAACGGCACGCGCACGCTGCCGCTCGAGGATTTCTTCATCGCGTACGGCAAGCAGGATCGCAGGCCGGGCGAATTCGTCGAAAGCATCTTCGTTCCGGCGTTGCCCGAAAGCGATCGTTTCGCCGCCTACAAGGTTTCGAAACGCCGCGACGAGGATATCTCCGCCCTCCTCGGCGCCTTCCGGATCGCGGTTGACGAGGACAACCGCGTCCGCACCGTCCTCGTCGCCTTCGGCGGCATGGCCGCAACGCCAAAAAGGGCGAAGGCGGTAGAGGCGGCCCTGATCGGGCAGCCCTGGAGCGAGGAAACCATTCGCGCGGCTCAGGCGGCTCTTGCGAGCGACTACCAACCGATCACCGACTGGCGCGCCACGAGCGCCTATCGCATCCTGGCGGCAAAGAACCTGCTGATGCGCTTTTTCCTGGAGAGCACCGGCGACACGGTTCAACTCCAGCGTTTCGAGGATGTGGCATGAGTACGGCGTTCGAAGCTTGTGCCGGGGGATTGCCCCTCTCCTCGGGTTTAACCCGAGGACTAACCCTCTCCCCGCAAGCGGGCAGAGGGGACAAAGGCGGCACGGCAACGTTCCTTCTCCCCGTCAGAACGGGGAGAAGGTGGCCGGCAGGCCGGATGAGGGGCGCTTTCTTCGAAAGGGATCGACAAGATGGATAAGTCCACCTTCGAAGAGCAGACCACCATCGCTGGCCCGATGCACACACGGCTGCGCCACGACAGCGCCCACAAGCATGTGGCGGGAACGGCAGACTATATCGACGACATGCCCGAGGCCGCCGGCACGCTTCATGGCGCGCTGGGCCTTACCGATCGCGCCCATGCCGAGATCCTGGAGATGGACCTCTCCGCTGTCGCCGCATTGCCCGGTGTCGTCTGCGTGCTGACCGCACGCGACATGCCGCATTCAAACGACATCAGTCCGAGCCACCTGCATGACGAGCCGGTGCTGGCCGACGGCCGCGTGCAGTTCCATGGCCAGCCGGCCTTTGCCGTGTTCGCCGAAACGCGCGAGATCGCACGCCGTGCCGCGCGGCTCGCCAAGATCACCTATCGCGACCTGCCGCATTTGATCGATGTGGCCGACGCCATGGTCCAGGGCGGCGAGCTCGTGACGCAACCGCTGACGCTCCAGCGCGGTGACGCCGAAGCTGAACTGGAGCGGGCGCCGCGCCGGCTGAAGGGACGGATGCGGATCGGCGGCCAGGAGCACTTCTATCTGGAAGGGCACATGGCCCTGGCCATTCCCGGCGAAGACGACGAGATGACTGTCTGGTCCTCGACGCAACATCCAAGCGAAATCCAGCATATGGTCGCGCATGTGCTAGGCGTGCCGTCCAACGCCATCACGGTGAACGTCCGCCGCATGGGCGGCGGCTTTGGCGGCAAGGAGACGCAGGGCAACCAGTTCGCGGCACTTGCCGCCGTCGCCGCGCGAAGGCTTCACCGCGCCGTGAAATTCCGGCCGGACCGCGACGACGACATGATGGCGACCGGCAAGCGCCACGATTTCCTCGTCGATTACGACATCGGCTTTGACGACGAAGGGCGCATCCACGCCGTCCATGCGAACTACGCCGCCCGTTGCGGCTACTCCTCCGACCTCTCGGGGCCGGTGACCGACCGGGCGCTCTTCCACGCGGACAGCTCCTATTTCTACCCGCATGTGAAGCTGACCTCGCAGCCGCTGAAAACCAACACGGTCTCCAACACCGCCTATCGCGGTTTCGGGGGACCGCAGGGCATGGTCGGCGCCGAGCGCATCATCGAGGAGATCGCCTATGCCCTCGGCAAGGATCCGCTCGAAATCCGCAAGCTGAACTTCTACGGCGAGAAGGGATCCGGTCGCGACATCACGCCCTACCACCAGAAGATCGAGGACAATATCATCCATCGGATCGTCGGCGAGCTGGAGGTGGATGCCGATTACCAGGCGCGCCGCGCCGCGATCGTCGACTTCAACAATTCAAGCCGGGTGATCCGAAAAGGAATTGCGCTGACGCCGGTGAAATTCGGCATCTCCTTCACCATGACTGCCTTTAACCAGGCGGGCGCGCTGGTGCATATCTACCAGGATGGCTCGGTCCATCTCAATCATGGCGGCACGGAGATGGGCCAAGGCCTCTACACCAAGGTGGCCCAGGTTCTCGCCGACAGCTTCCAGATCGATATCGACCGGGTGAAGATCACCGCGACGACGACCGGCAAGGTGCCGAACACGTCGGCGACCGCGGCCTCGTCGGGCTCGGATCTCAACGGCATGGCGGCCTTCGACGCGGCCCGTCAGATCAAGGACCGTCTGGTCGCCTTCGCGGCCGAGCGCTGGCAGACGACCGCCGAACGCGTCACCTTCGTGGCGAACCATGTAAAGATCGGCGAGGAGCGCGTGCCTTTCGCGGATTTCATCCGTCAGGCTTACACGGCCCGTGTGCAGTTGTCCGCAGCCGGATTCTACAAGACGCCGAAGATTCACTGGGATCGCGCCACGGGGCGCGGCACGCCGTTCTATTATTTCGCCTATGGCGCCGCCGTCTCCGAGGTCTCGATCGACACCCTCACCGGCGAATACCTCGTCGATCGGGTCGACGTGCTGCACGATGTCGGTCGCTCGCTCAATCCGGCCATCGACCTCGGCCAGATCGAGGGCGGCTTTGTCCAGGGCATGGGATGGCTGACCACGGAGGAACTCTGGTGGGACGACAAAGGACGTTTAAGGACGCATGCGCCCTCGACCTACAAGATTCCGCTCGCCTCGGACCGGCCGAAGATCTTCAACGTCCGCCTCGCCGAATGGTCGGAGAATGCCGAGATGACCATCGGACGATCCAAGGCGGTTGGGGAACCGCCCTTCATGCTGCCTATCTCGGTGCTTGAGGCTCTGTCGATGGCGGTCGCCAGTGTCGCCAACTACCGCGAATGCCCTCGCCTCGACGCCCCGACAACGCCGGAGCGTATCCTCATGGCGGTCGAACGGTTGAGGCAAAGCGGCGGTTGATTGGCTGCCGCGAGCACTATTGGAACATATCGTCGTCTCGCAGCGGCGAACGTCCATCCATAAAACCCATGTCTCTTTTCATGTAATCGGACAACGCCTCGACATCCAGTCTACGAGAGCGCGAGCGTTCGGAAGCAAGAGCGCTCGAAGCAAATCGCAAAATCATGTCGAAGGAGAAAAACGGTTTCTTCTCAGTGCATTCCATTGCATCGCAAGTCATTCAGACACCTGTTGCATTTGCTGAACTCGACTTGCAGGATGCCGCGAAAGGCGCTCGAATTCCAATCGAACATCCGTCTGCATGCATCAAGAGAGCTTATCCATGAAAATGTCGAAGCAGTTCCCGCTGAACGCACTAAGGGTATTCGAGACCGCGGCCCGGCTCGGTAGTTTCACCAAGGCGGGCAACGAGCTCGGCATGACCCAGACGGCCGTCAGCTATCAGATCAAGCTCGTCGAGGAGAATATCGGCGAGCCGCTGTTCCTGAGGCGCCCGCGGCAAGTCACGCTGACGGAAGTCGGCCAGCGGCTGGCGCCCAGGGTGACGGAAGCATTCGAGATGTTGCAGGAAGCGGTTGCCTCGGCGCGCGGCGATGCAGCGTCAGCCCTGCTCATCAGTTCGACCGCGACCTTCGCGTCGCAATGGCTCGCCCGCCATATGGGCTCATTTCAACTTGCCCATCCCAACATTGCCGTTCGCCTGTCGGCGAACGATGCGATGATCGACTTCAGCAAAGAGGCAGTCGACGTGGCGATCCGGTCCGGGTTGGGCGATTGGCCGGGTCTCGTCAGCCATCGACTGATGAAGGTGGAGTTTGCACCGATGCTCAGTCCGGCGCTCGCTTCTACGGTCGGGGGGTTGAGCGAACCGCGAGATCTCCTGAAGCTCCGCATCATCGACCCTCAAGACCGTTGGTGGCCGCTATGGTTCCGTGCCGCCGGCGTTCGCGATCCGGATCTCGAAGGCCGGGTTCCGACGCGGCTCGGCGCCCAGTCCTTCGAGGCTGGCGCCGCAATCGCCGGGCAAGGTGTGGCGATCCTTACTCCTCAATTCTACGCCGATGACGTCGCGCTCGGTCGGCTTTATCAACCTTTCGATCTGCGCGGCAGCGAGGGCCACGACTACTGGCTGGTCTATCCGTATGCGCGACGCAACGTCGCAAAGATTCGCAGTTTTCGCGACTGGATCCTTGCGGAATTCAAACAGGATGGCGGGGCCTAGCCCGTGGCGTGGATCGTCGAGAACAGCCCTTCCCCGTTTCGGTTTTTTCTCGCAAGCTGCGTCAACGAAGAAAACGAGGGGACCTGAATGTACGAATTCGCCATTGCCTGGGAATGGCTGGCCTTCGCCGCCCGCTGGCTGCATGTCGTGACGGCAATCGCCTGGATCGGCTCATCCTTCTATTTCATCGCGCTCGACCTCGGCCTGGTGAAGCGCGACCACCTTCCCCCCGGCGCCTATGGCGAGGAATGGCAGGTGCATGGCGGCGGCTTCTACCATATCCAGAAATACCTGGTCGCACCGGAGGCGATGCCGGAGCATCTCACCTGGTTCAAATGGGAATCCTACATGACGTGGCTCTCCGGCTTCGCCATGCTCTGCATCGTCTATTATGGCGGCGCCGATCTTTTCCTGATCGACCGTCATGTGCTCGACATCTCGGCGACGAAGGCGATCCTGATCTCGCTCGCCTCGCTTGGGCTCGGCTGGGTGCTTTATGACCTTCTCTGCAAATCGCCGATCGGCAAGAACACCTGGGGGCTGATGGCCCTGCTTTATGTCGTGCTCGTCGCCATGGCCTGGGGTTACACGCAGGTGTTCACCGGTCGCGCCGCCTTCCTGCATCTTGGCGCCTTCACCGCGACCATCATGTCGGCCAACGTCTTCTTCATCATCATTCCCAACCAGAAGATCGTCGTGGCCGATCTGATCGCCGGCCGCACGCCGGATCCGAAGCTCGGCGCCCAGGCCAAGCAGCGCTCCCTCCACAACAACTACCTGACGTTGCCGGTCATCTTCTTCATGCTGTCGAACCACTATCCGCTGGCCTTCGCGACGGCTTTCAACTGGATCATCGCAGCGCTCGTCTTCCTGATGGGGGTGACTATCCGCCACTGGTTCAACACCACCCATGCGCGCAAGGGCGAGCCGACCTGGACCTGGATCGTCACCGTAATCCTCTTCATCCTGATCATGTGGCTCTCGACAGTGCCGAAGGTATTGACGGGCGAGGAACAAGCTGAAGCCGCGCCAGTCTTCAGGCGCTTTGTCGAGAACGCGCATTTTCCGGCAGTGAAGGATACGATCTCGACCCGCTGCAGCATGTGCCACGCAGCCGAGCCCGCTTACGAGGGCATTGCCCGGGCGCCAAAGGAGGTCATATTCGACAGCGACGCGGAGATTGCCGCCCACGCGCGCGAAATCTATATCCAGGCCGGGCGCAGCCATGCCATGCCGCCCGGCAACATAACCGATATGACGGCGGACGAACGCAGGCTGCTGACCGCCTGGTACGAAAGCGCCGTCGGGGAGACACGATGACAACCACCCTCGTTCGCGGCCGCTTCTTGAGCTTCAACCGTGCCCCGCAAGCCATCGACGACAGCGCGGCCTATTCCTATGAAAGCGATGGCGCGCTTCTCATCCGGGACGGCGTGATCGAGGCGTCCGGCCCGTATGCGGTGGTGAAGGCCGCAGCGCCGGAGGGCGTGACGGAGATCGATCATCGCCCACATCTGATCATGCCCGGCTTCATCGACACGCATCTTCATTTCCCGCAGATGCAGGTCATGGCGTCCTATGCCGCCAACCTGCTCGAATGGCTGAACACCTACACGTTCCCGGAGGAATGCCGGTTCGTCGAAACGGCGCATGCCGAACGCATGGCCGTTCATTTCTTCGACGAGATGATCCGCCAAGGGACGACGACGGCGACTGCCTATTGCTCCGTCCACAAGGCCTCCGCCGACGCCTTCTTCGCCGAAAGCCGGAAGCGCAATATGTGCATGGTGGGCGGCAAGGTGATGATGGACCGCAACGCACCACAAGGCCTGCTCGACACCCCTCAGATGAGCTATGACGAAACGCGGGCGGTCATCGCGGACTGGCACGGCAAGGGCCGCAACCACGTCGCCATCACGCCGCGTTTCGCCATCACCTCGACGCCGGAGCAGATGGAGGTCGCGAAATCGCTCGTCGGCGAGTTTCCCGACCTGCATGTCCAGACGCATCTTTCCGAAAACCGCGACGAAATCACTTACACCTGCGAGCTCTATCCGGAAGCGAAGGACTACACCGACGTCTACGCCCGCTACGGCCTGCTTGGACCGAAGAGCCTCTTCGGCCATTGCATCCATCTTTCGGACCGCGAAGCCGATGCCATGAGCGAAACGGGATCCGTCGCGGTATTCTGCCCGACGTCGAATCTTTTCCTGGGGTCCGGTCTTTTTCCGCTGCGCGCCCTGACGCGCCGGCAGAAACCGGTGCGCGTCTCCGTCGCCTCCGATATCGGCGGCGGCACCAGCTACTCTATGCTCAAGACGCTCGACGAGGCCTACAAGATCCTGCAGTTGCAGGGCGAGCGACTGAACCCTTTCGATAGCTTCTACCTGATGACCCGCGGCAATGCCGAGGCGCTATCGCTTGTCGATCGCATCGGCACGCTGGAGCCGGGCACCGATGCAGACCTAACAGTGCTGAACATGGCGGCGACGCCGGCCATGGCGCTGCGTGCCGAAGTGGTCAATTCGCTGGCCGATGAGCTCTTCCTGCTACAGACGATGGGGGACGATCGGGCGATCGTGGAGACCTATGTGGCCGGCCGCCCTGCCAAATCTTCGCTCGGTACCAACTGAGTCGACGAAGAGGTCAATTTTTTTGACCTCTCTCTCCCAACAGCTATTACGCGTCTTCCCAAATCGTGATAATGGCCCCTACAGCGCCTTGCGTCTTAGAAGACGCACGAAGGTCGCCGTAGCACTTTGAGTTGCTGCATGACTTGCCCTTAAGTCGTCCCGACTTGAGGGAACATGCAGTCGTCATCCATCGATGAGGCCGTTCCCATGACGCAAATCCTCGAAATCCGCGACCTCAAGGCGCTTGCCAAGCGGCGTGTTCCAAAACTCTTCTTCGACTATGCCGACAGCGGCGCCTGGACGGAGGGAACCTATCGCGCCAACGAGGAGGATTTTTCGAAGATCAAGTTGCGTCAGCGGGTGCTGGTCGACATGAGCAACCGCTCCCTGGAAACGACGATGATCGGCCAGAAGGTGTCGATGCCGGTCGCCCTTGCGCCGACAGGCCTTACCGGCATGCAGCATGCCGACGGAGAAATGCTGGCGGCACAGGCCGCGGAAGCTTTCGGGGTACCCTTCACGCTTTCGACCATGAGCATCTGCTCCATCGAGGATGTCGCCTCGGTCACCACCAAGCCCTTCTGGTTCCAGCTTTATGTGATGCGCGAGCGGGAATTTGTGCTCAACCTCATCGACCGGGCGAAGGCGGCGAAATGCTCGGCGCTGGTGCTGACACTCGATCTGCAGATCCTCGGCCAGCGCCACAAGGACCTGCGCAATGGCCTTTCCGCGCCGCCGCGCATGACGCCGAAGCACCTCTGGCAGATGGCAACCCGGCCCGGCTGGTGCATGAAGATGCTCGGCACCAACCGCCGCACCTTCCGCAACATCGTCGGTCACGCCAAAAGCGTCACCGATCTTTCGTCGCTCGGCGCCTGGACCAACGAGCAGTTCGATCCGCAGCTTTCCTGGAAGGACGTCGAATGGATCAAGGAGCGCTGGGGCGGCCCGCTGATCCTCAAGGGGATCCTCGATCCCGAGGATGCGAAGATGGCCGCCAAAACCGGTGCCGACGCGATCGTCGTTTCGAACCACGGCGGCCGCCAGCTTGACGGAGCGCCCTCGTCGATCAGCATGCTGCCACGCATCGTCGATGCCGTCGGACACCAGATCGAAGTCCATCTCGATGGCGGCATCCGCTCGGGCCAGGATGTGCTGAAGGCGATCGCGCTCGGTGCGAAAGGGACGTTCATCGGCCGCCCCTTCCTCTACGGCCTTGGCGCCATGGGCAAGGAGGGCGTGACGCTCGCGCTCGACATCATCCGCAAGGAGATGGACATCACCATGGCACTCTGCGGCAAGCGCAGCATCACCGACGTCAGCCGCGACATTCTTACGGAATAGAGCGGGGGAGGAAAGTGTGCGCGGTTTTCCGCCCGCGTCCCGCGATAATTATCGGCTCAGCTTCCGCGATAGGTGGAATAGCCGTAGGGCGAGAGCAGCAGCGGCACGTGATAGTGGCTTCCTGGATCGGCGATCCCGAAGCGCAAGGGGACGAGGTCGAGGAAGGCCGGCTTCGGAAGCACGACGCCCGTTGCCCGGAGATAGTCGCCGGCATGAAAGACCAGCTCGTAATTGCCCGCCATGAAGGCCACACCTTCGACCATCGGTCCGTCGACGCGCCCGTCGCTGTTCGTGTGGACCGTGCGGATTAATTGCCGCTCTTCGCCCTCCAGCCAATAGAGATCGATTCTAAGGCCCTCGGCCGGTTTGCCGAGCGCGGTATCGAGGACATGGGTCGTAAGTCTCCCAGCGTTGCTCATCGCTTCATTTCCTTCAGAAGGGAACGGGGATGACGAAGGGCTCGTCGTAGAAGAACTCTTCCAGGTTGTTGCCCGGTCCTTCGCGATCGACGACGATGAAATCGCTCGCCGCTTCGACCGACATCAGCGGGTGATGCCAGACGTTGCGGCCATAATTGACCCCCTGTCGTCCGCTCGCCAGGAACACCCGAGGCCTGCCCGGGCGCCCGCCTTCATCCTCGGCCACCACTGCGAGCCACGGCCTATCATCGAGCGGCGAAAAACTCTGGCTGCCGAACGGATGGCGCTCCATCATCGTGATGGCATAGGGAAAGGCGCGCGGCTGACCGCGAAAGATGTTGATGATGACGCCGGCACCCTCGCCCGTGACATCGGCGCGCGCAAGGGCGTGAAACCGTTCGGTGTTGCCGCCATTGATGAAGCGCATCGAGGCCGGGTCCGCTTCAATGACGCTGCCGAAAGTGGCGAAAGCCTCCTTGGTCAGGGGCTCGATCGAAAGCAGGCGCGGCATCAGGCTTCGGCTCCGCAGCACAAGGGTGCGTGGCACGACGCCAAGGCGGACAAGTCACGAACGGCACTCTCAGACATTTTCGTCTCCGGGCAGCATGGATCTGAGGCGCAGCCGGGCGATCTGCTCCACCTGCGCGCAGGCGGTTTCAAATTCTTCTTCCGCCGAATTGTCAATCCGCCTTTCGAAAGCGGCGAGAATGTCGTCCTTCATCAGCCCCTTGACCGCAATGATGAAGGGGAAGCCGAACTTCTTCGTATAAACCTTGTTGAGTGCAGTGAACCGCTGATGCTCCTCGGGTGAAAGGCGGTCGAGTCCCGCGGACGCCTGCTCCGCCCGGGAGTCGGCGGTCAGCTTGCCGGCGATTGCAAGCTTGCCGGCGAGATCCGGATGGGCTTTGAGGACAGCGAGGCGTTCGGCGGGCGACGCCGCGCGAAAGGCGCAGCAAAGCGCAGAATGGACGTTGCCAGCCGTCAACCCGGCGGAAGCGGCGCGGTCGTAGGCGCGCTCAGCGACCCATGGTGAATGCTCGAAGACACCGCCGAAGCGATCGACGAAGGCCTCCCTGTCAGACATCAGCGCACACCTTCCGGTTTGTGGTGATCATACCAATGGCGCGCAATGTCGATGCGGCGCGGTATCCACACCTTGTCATGGGACATGACGTAATCGATGAAGCGGGCCAGCGCGGCCGCGCGGCCGGGGCGACCGACGAGGCGGCAATGGAGGCCAATGTTCATCATCTTCGGGCTGCCTTCCCTGCCCTCCGCATAGAGCACGTCGAACGTGTCTTTGAGGTAGGCGAAGAACTGGTCGCCGGAATTGAACCCCTGATTGGTCGCAAAACGCATGTCGTTGGCGTCGAGCGTGTAGGGAATGATGAGATGCGGTTTGTCGGGGGCCAATCCAGGAACCCAGTAGGGAAGCTCGTCCGCATAGGAATCGCAGGAATAGAGAAAGCCGCCCTCTTCCAGCACGAGCTTCAGCGTGTTGACCGAGGGCTTGCCCTGATAGATGCCGAGCGGCCGCTCGCCCGTCAGCTCCGTATGCAGGCGAACGACCTCGCGGATATGCTCGCGTTCCGCCTCTTCCGGGAAATCCTTGTATTCGAGCCAGCGCAGCCCGTGGCTGGCAATCTCCCAGCCCGCCTCCTTCATCGCCGCGACCGCCTCCGGATTGCGTGCCATCGCAAGCGTTACGGCATAGACCGTAAGCGTGACGCCGCGGCTCGTGAACATGCGCCACAGCCGCCAGAAGCCGGCACGGGCGCCATATTCATAGATCGATTCCATGTTGAGATTGCGCTGGCCCGGCCAGGGCTGCGCGCCGACGATCTCCGACAGCAGGCATTCGGACGCCGGATCGCCATCGAGAATGCAGCTTTCGCCTCCCTCCTCGTAGTTCAGGACGAATTGGACGGCGATGTGCGCGTCACCCGGCCAGCGCACCTGCGGCGGCGTCCGCCCATAGCCTATGAGATCGCGCGGATAGGAGGTCCCTGCCATCAAATCACCCTTCGATTTTTCCGGAACGGTAGCACTGCGGACCGGATTGTCGAGATGAATTTGAGGTTTGCGAGTGCCGCCTAGCGGCCCGCCAGCAAGGAGGCCATGATGAAGGGGATCGGTCTGGCGACGCGACCCTCGGCCAGGTTGTCGACGGCCAGCCGTTTCGCCGTGCCGCCGTGCAACCGGGCGGAAATCTTGCCAAGCGGATGCTGAGAATGAACCCGCATCGGCGCGCCCGGATCCTGCTCGATGAAGAGCGCAAGGCTGCCGATCGCCAGCGGCCTTTCAAGATGCGGCTCGAAAAGCTCCCTGAGGGGCGCTTCCATGCGCCGGGCGGTTTCCGGATTCAAGGCGCCCGTCAGCTTCATGTGAAAGCGATACTCGTCCATCACATAGGGATCGCCCCAGCGATGAAGGTTGCTGAATTGCGGCGCCGTCAGCCGGTCCGGATCGCACCGTTCGATCTCGTCCTCGCTTATCGGCGCGCGAAACCTGTCGAATGTCTGCACGACACGAGCGGCGAGCAGGTGCATTTCATGGCTCGGCACCTGCGGCACTAGGCCCCAGCACTGACTGAACCGGGCAACCTCCATCCGCGCGATGTCGAAAGGCGTTTCGGCGCTGGCGAAATGCATCAGCGCCTTCAGCAGATCGGCCTCGTCCGCGGCTGGGTTGAGGCAGAACGGGGCCATGATCATGGCATGAAAGCCGAAGCGGCGGGGTGCTGCCGTATGGAAGGCGATCTCCGAAACGCTCAATCCGGCAACAGAAGGCAGTTCCGTCGGCTCATCCGAATAAACGTTCCGCCCAAGCCAGCTGGCGGCCACTGCCGACAGCGGGTCCCCCATAGGCGTGGTGAAACAAATGGCGTAACGCATGGCGCATGCTCCGGAAGTCCGTGGATGGCCGCCTATTAGGTGATTTGCGTGACAGATTAACGAAGTTGGCGGCTGAGAACCGCGCCAAAAAATCGATCGTTTAAAAGCGACTGAAACGCCTCATGCGAAGCAAGATGGACATGGAAACACGCGGCGTCCACTCCTGCCAAGGCTGGTCGACATTCCGTCCACCGATCCGCCAAGGCCCTATTGTCAACACAATAAGTGCAGTTACTACGCCGCAGCGCTTCCCTTGAAGCGTCGAAGATCGCGCAACGGTGCAAGGCAGCAACCTGCCGTTTCGAGCACCGCTGCGCCGGAGGAAATCTACCCGCGGTTTCCTTTAAAGGTTGGTACCGGCCGCCTGTTTGGCGGGCGAATGCCTTATCGTCTCCAGACGAGATGCCGGCGACCGACCACTCACACTCGGCATGAGTACCGAAGCGACAAGCGGGGATCAGAGCGAGGGCAGGCTTTGCTGGACCAAACTTCTGTATCCATCATCATCACCAACTATAACTACGCGCACTTTCTCGGGCGCTGTATCGACAGCGCGTTGGCTCAAGATCACCCGCATACCGAGGTTATCGTTGTCGACGATGCCTCTTCCGATGAATCGCCAGGCATCATTCGACAGTACGGCGACAGGATCCGCGCCTGCCTGCGTCCGGAAAACGGCGGACACGCGGCGGCCTTTAACACCGGTTTCGCCGCGAGCTCCGGCGACATCGTGTTCTTTCTGGACGCCGACGACTATCTCTATCCGACTGCCGTATCCGAGGTCGTCAATGCATGGGACGCCTCGACCGCTCAATTTCAGTTCAGGCTCCATCTCGTCGATCAACGAGAAAAGGTAATGGATGTCTTCCCGCCGCCGGAGCAGCCCTTCGATACGGGCGACGTGACGCCAAAACTGTTTCATCGCGGTCGTTATCAGACGACGGTCACCAGTGGCCTCGCCTTCGCCCGTTCGGCCCTGGAAGCGGTGATGCCGATGCCGGAGGGAAAATTCCGGCAAGGCGCCGACGGCTATCTCGCAACTGTGGCACCGCTGCATGGACAGGTTCAGGCTACTGACGATTGCCTCGGGGCGTATCGCATGCATGGTTCCAATCATTCGCTGTTTGCCGAAAAACTGGCCGAACGGGCACGCTGGCGCATGCAACATGATTTCCGCCGCCTCGAAGCCCTCTCCGCTGAGGCGGCGGCCACCGGATCGCAGCTGCAGCCGGGGATCGCCCTGCGTGACCCGACCCACCTCGAAGAGCGACTTGCGTCCTTGTGCATCGAGGAGGCGCGGCACCCGGTCAGAGATGACTCGCGGCTGCGCCTGGCGGCCGCCGGTGCAACCGCCAGTCTTGCCATGAATTACTCTATCCGAAGGCGTGCCGTCGAAGCGGCCTGGTTCCTTGCAGTGGGGGTGCTTCCGCGGCAGTTGGCGACGTCGGTGCTCTCCTGGAAGCTCGTGGCATCGTCCCGCCCGGCTTTCCTGTCTCTCATGTCAAAAACCATACGGCGGGCAATGGGCTAAGCGCTCTATCATGTGGGGGCGCCCGTCTGGCCGGCCGCGGTCTTACTGCCGCAGCGCCGCGATGTGATGCGCGCACGCAAACGACTCGGGAAGATCGATGGTCGGCCGCCCGATGATGTCGTCGATCACGAAGCGCGCCAGGGCATGTGCCAAACCGAAACTGACTTTGAAGCCGCCACTCAGCACGGACAGATTGTTGTAATCGGGATGGCGTCCGACGATGGGCCCGCGCCCGGTCGCTTTCGGGCGTAGCCCGGCCCAACGCTCGATCACTTGTGCGCCGCGCAACGCCGGTGCCATTGCTTCAGCTCGCCGGATGAGCACGTCCAGTTGACCGTCCGTCGAATGCGGCTCGTCGAAGCGATTCTCGCTGGTGCTGCCGATCGCCACATGACCATCTTCGTGTGCAACGATGTAGAGTCCGTCGGTGAAGATGATCGGCGAGGCCGGATCGATGTCGGCGCTAAGCAATGCTGCCTGCCCCTTAACGGCGCTGCCGCTCGGCGCCTGTGCCGGATGCGCCAGGCGATCGATCAGGCCAAAGCTTTCGACCCCGGCGGAGAGAATGCAATGGCCGAAGTGGAACACCCTTCCGTCCGAGAGCGAGAGCCGCCCGCGTTGAGGATCGAGCGACGAAACCTCGGCACCCTCTTCGACCTGGACATGGGCGAATTGCGCGAGCGCGGCCTTGAGCACCTGCACCAGGCGCCGCGGCGCCACTCTCGCGGCGAGCGTGTCGTGGCTAATGCCGAATGGCGCCGCCTCCGCCGCCGGCCACGCGTTGCCGGTGCCCGCATCTCGGACATGCCAATGGAACCGGCGGTCACCGGAAATCCAATGCCGCACCGCGTCCTGCTCGTGGCCGAGAGCGATCTCTCGCAGATGCGGTTTGCCAAGCGGCATGACCCGGCCGCAGCGGCGATAATCGGCCGATAGTCCGGTCGCTTGCTGCAGTTCGGCGATCTCGTCTTCGAGCGCGACCAGCGCATCGAACTGGAATTGCTTCTTTGCATTCCACCGGTCGGGTATATGCGGCATCAGTGCTCCGAGCAGGCCTCCGCTCGCGCCCGCGCCGATGCGCCTGCGCTCGACAAGGCATGTGGCGACGCCGGCCCGGCCTGCCATCACGGCGGCCCACAGCCCCATGATACCGCCACCAACGATCAAGAGTTCACTCATCGATTGACCTTCTACGGCATAATTCCCTAGATCGAGATCGATCGAAGGACAGAATTATGCAGCGTCTCAAAGTGCTACAACGACCCTGGCACATTTTCTTAGGGTCGGAAGATGAACACCGCCATGACAGCAACTGATCTCCGCCAGAGCCATCCGCCATCGCGGCAAAGCCTTGAATGGCACGAGGGCGATATGCCCTACTCGACGGAGTTTGGCGATCACTTTTATTGCCGCACCGACGGCCGGCTTGAATGCGGCCATGTCTTCCTCTCCGGCAACAGGCTGCCGCAACGCTGGCAGACGGTAAAAAGCTTCGTGATAGGCGAGCTCGGCTTCGGCACGGGCCTCAATTTCTGCGAAACCTGGCGGCAATGGAAAAGGACGCGGACGGCGGCGGGCCGGCTGCACTTCATCTCCTTCGAGCGTTTCCCAATGATGGCGGCCGATATCGACCGGGCGCTCTCACATTGGCCGGAAATTTCCGAGGAAAGACAGGCGCTTGTCGCAAGCTGGCCGGAAACACCGGAAGGCCACGTCGATCTCGAGTTCACGGACGAGGCTCGGTTGACGGTGGTGTGTGGGCCTGCGCTTGCAAGCCTCGGCGCGTCGGAGCACACATTCGACGCGTGGTATCTCGACGGTTTTGCGCCATCGCGCAACCCGGACATGTGGTCGTGGGAATTGATGCAACTGGTGTTCGACAAGGCCGCGTCGGGCGGCACCTTCGCGACCTATGCCGCCGCCGGCTTCGTCCGACGGAATCTCGAGGCGGCCGGGTTCGTCGTCGAGCGGCGCCCAGGTTTCGCCGGCAAACGCGAGATGCTGCGCGGCGACAAGCCCTGATCCCTCTGTTTCCTTAAGTTTCTGCGATTTAAGGATAAAAAAATGCAGCAATGCGCGTCTGATAAAACGCGCGGCGCTGTCCGCGCTGGCAATTGCGACGGCGCTTTTTCAACCTCTGCTACACTGCACGAAGTGAACTGTCGCAAACGGCGGGGCATGACACGTCAAAATCTGCGACAGAGATCCTTCGGAAACGCGAGGGTGGATCTTTCATGACCGACAATCAATTCCGGGACGCTGCAGCAGGCGAAACGTCACCGCTGGAGCGGCGGCGCCGACCAGGCGGGCGGGGTGCGGAACGGTCACGAAAGCCGGTGGCGGCGAGATACCTAAACCTCGTCAACACGCTGGCGAAGTCGACAGTCCTCTCGGAGGACGCACTCGAAGCGATACATGACGCTTCCCTGACGATCCTCGAAGAAATCGGCATGGACATTATCCTGCCGGAGGCGCGCGATCGCATGAAAGCGGCCGGCGCGGCCGTAACAGCGGGCACCGATCGCGTCCGCTTCGACCGCGGCCTGATCATGGAGATGATCGCCTCGGCTCCCGCCGGTTTCACCATGCACGCGCGCAATCCGGCGAGAAACGTCGAGATCGGAGGCAACAACCTCGTCTTCGCGCAGATCGCCAGCGCGCCTTTCGTTGCCGATCGTGAGGGCGGCAGGCGCACTGGCAACCAGGAGGATTTCCGCAAACTGGCGAAGCTGGCGCAGTCTTACGACATCGTCCACACCACCGGCGGCTACCCGGTCGAACCGGTCGACCTCCATGCCTCGACCCGTCACCTGGATTGCCTCTCGGACATGGTGAAGCTGACCGACAAGGTGTTTCACGTATATTCGCTCGGTCGCCAGCGCAACACCGACGGCATCGAAATCGCGCGCATCGGCCGCGGTATCTCGATGGAGCAGATGGAGCGGGAACCGTCGCTCTTCACGATCATCAATACGTCTTCGCCGCTTCGCCTAGACGGGCCGATGCTTCAGGGCATCATCGAAATGTCGTCCCGCAACCAGGTGGTCGTCGTCACGCCCTTCACGCTTGCCGGCGCCATGGCGCCGGTCACCATCGCCGGTGCTCTGGTACAGCAGAACGCCGAGGCGCTTTGCGGCATTGCCTTTACCCAGATGGTGCGCAAGGGTGCACCGGTGATGTATGGCGGCTTCACCTCGAATGTCGACATGAAGACCGGCGCACCGGCCTTCGGCACGCCGGAATACATGAAGGCCGTCATCGCCGGCGGCCAACTCGCACGCAAGTACAACATTCCCTACCGCACATCCAATACCAACGCCGCAAACACGCTCGACGCGCAGGCCGCCTATGAGTCGGCGCTTTCGCTGTGGGCGCTGACCCAGGGCGGCGGTAATTTCGTCATGCACGCGGCCGGTTGGACCGAGGGCGGCCTGACGGCTTCCTTCGAGAAGTTCATCCTTGATGTCGACATGCTGCAGATGGTGGCTGAATTTCTCCAGCCGCTCGATGTCAGCGAAGATGCACTCGGTCTCGATGCGGTGCGGGACGTCGGTCCCGGCGGACATTATTTCGGCACGATGCACACGCTTCAGCGCTACGAAACGGCTTTCTACTCGCCGATCCTTTCCGATTGGCGGAATTTCGAGACCTGGACCGAGGCGGGCCGACCGACCACCTACGATCATGCCAACCGTGTCTTCAAGCAGAAGCTCAACGAATATGAGCGCCCGCCGCTCGACCCGGCGATAGAAGAAGAACTCGACGCTTTCGTCGCCAGGCGCAAAGCGGAAGGCGGCGTGCCGACGGATTTCTGACGGAACGCCTGGAGCATGTTTGCGCTACGGAAACACCACTGAGCGGACCGTTGCTATCAGTTGGTCCGTGGGCACGGCGACGCAGTTGCGATCGATCTCCGCAAGGGTCCTTTCCTTGACCTGATGCGAAAGCAGCTTCCTGAGGTCACCCAGCGTCTTGGGTGCAGCGCAGATCACAAGGTTCTCGAAGGCGTGTTCAAGCGCATAGTGGTCGAGCTTCCCGGCGATCTCCATGGCAAAGCGGTGCTGCTCCTCGCGAACCGGATCGCTGCTGTATTCCATCGCCGAACGGCCATGGCCGACCGACGTGTGGCTGCGGCCGGGTTTGTCGGCCATGATGTCCTGAGCACGTTTGGTTTCGATTTCGTACGTCTCCACTTCCGGTTGCTGGCGTCCATCCTTCAGCAAGTTGACGTCCTTGACGATGCGCGCCGTGTTTCCGTCGGCTGCCAGTATCCAAATCCGGTTCCGCACTATTTTCTCCCCCGTGTTCGATGGCAGATAGGTCGGTGAAGGTCATCAGGGCAGAACGACCGAAGCCGTTTCAAGTTCCCTTCTGCCGAAATCTTTCACACGCAGTGCGCGCGACCGGACTACATTCGGGCAAGGTAGGCGTCGAAGCTGCGCTCCGGTGTTGGCTCGTATTGCTCCCGCTCGATCTTGAGCGAATTGATCCTATCAACCCGAAAATCACGGAAGTCCTGGCGCAATTCGCACCAACCCGTGAGCAGCCAGTTGTGCCCGAAAACGCTAAGGCCGAGCGGCCAAATTGTACGCTCCGACGTTAGTTCTGCAAGGCTTTCGTACGTCACGTGCAGCTTCCGTCTGGTCGCAATCGCCTGGCGTATTTCGCCGAGCAGCCGGGGCGGATCGGGCTGCATTGCTGAGCGGAAGGCCCTCAACGGTGCTTCTCTCAACCTTTTTGCGTGATCCGGTGGCAGTCCATGTCCGATCTTCTCTATGGCCTCGCGCGCGGCCTGCGCCAGATGCCTGTCCCCAAGCATCTGAACGGCGCGAGCGCCAAATGCGATTGCCTCCAGTTGCTCGAAGGTGAAGGTGAGCGGCGGCGCGTCAAAGGCCTCCCGCAGCAGGTAACCCACGCCACGTTCGCCATCGATCGGCGCTCCCGAGGCCATCAGGTGCTCCATGTCGCGGTAGATCGTGCGCGGCGCTACTTCCATCCTTTCGGCAATTTCCCGCGCCGTCATTGCCTTGCCAGAGGCACGCATGAGTTGAATGATGCGAAACAACCGATCGGCGGGCCGCATGATCTCACCTCCCAAAACACTATGGCCATAAGGCTGGCAGTTGGAGTGTGGTTAAGTCAAGCTGTGTTGAAAGGAGGCAACGATGATGGCCCAACGTGTACTCGAACTGGCACTCTGCACCGTGCGAGACAAGAAGGCAGCACTCGTCGCTCGCGGCCGCGCCATGCAGGCCGTGTCCCGCTATCCCGGTTTCGTCTCCTGGCGTGCCGTGACTGCCTGCGAAACGACCGATCTGCTCGCTGACCTGGTCGAGTGGGAAACACTCGATGCCGCCGAGGCCGCCGGCCAGCGGGTGCTGAACGACCCGGAATTTACGCCGTACATGGCGGCGATCACACGGGTAAGGCTAATGCAGCACTTCGTCACCGAACGGCAGATCTGAGCGGAGAAGACGGCGCTGACCTATGGCTGAACCACTCAAGAACTTGCTGCATCCGGGAATCGTCCTGGAGATCGCCACGCATCTCAACCGGGATGCGGGTGCATTCGACCGCGAGCGCTTCATTGCGCTCGCAACCCGCGACCTTGATTCACTCGAACTGATGCAGCGATCGCTGCAAATCCGCGACGCGCTCCTTCAGACGCTGCCGGAAGATTTCCCTGCCGCCGCCGAGATCCTGCAGCGGGCGCTGCCGAGAGACGACGCACCGGGGCTGAGCGGCTGGGCACTTCTTCCGGTGAACCAGTTCATCGCAACCCGCGGCCTTGACGATTTCGAACTCTCGCTCTCGCTGCTGCGCCGCCTGACTCCGCATTTCACCGCGGAATTCGGCATCCGCGGTTTCATCCATCGGGACCAGCAACGAGCGCTGGCAACAATCTCCAGTTGGACGAGCGACAACAATCATCACGTCCGGCGGCTCGCGAGTGAAGGCACGCGGCCGCGTCTGCCTTGGGCCATGCGGCTGCCAGAGCTGATCCGCGATCCGCAGCCGATCCTTCCGATCCTCGTCGCGCTGATCGACGACCCCGAAGATTACGTGCGCCGCTCCGTCGCGAACAGCCTCAACGACATCGCCAAGGATCACCCGGATCTCGTCGCACGGTTCGTGGCCGCGCATGTCGACGGCGCCTCGCCGGAACGCCTGAGGTTGCTCCGCCACGCCTGCCGTACGCTCATGAAGCAGGGGCATGCGGAGGCACTCGCCAACTTCGGTTTCGGTGCATTGTCAGGCATCGATGCCAGCCTGACGCTGGGCACGCCGCTTGTGCGCCTTGGCGAGCATCTTCGCTTCGGCCTCGAAATACAGAATTCCGGCGCGGCGGAGCAAAAAGTCATGATCGACTATGCCGTGCATCACCGGAAGGCGAACGGCACGACGTCGCCGAAAGTGTTCAAGTGGACGACAATGACGCTCGAACCGGGTGCCGCCTTCGAAATCGAGAAGCTCCACGCGATCCGACCGATCACGACGCGGCGCTACTATGCCGGCGCGCACAAGGTCGTCGTTCTGATCAACGGTCAACCGGTGGCTGGAGCCGATTTCGAGCTCGTGATCGACTGAATCGGAGCGTCCCTTCGCACTTGCAAAAAGATAGATCTTGACTTTTCCGGTCAAAACAACGACATGGAGCGGCGTCACCTTCCGGCCGCCGCGTGAGCGCGCCCTCGGCAACCACTCCCAAGTCGTGAAGAAGGGAAAGCGCAAATATTCGCCGCGATATGCGGCAGCACAGGCGCATGACGATTTTTCTTTAACCCACAAGTTCCCAATTCACGCGGGGTTCTTGACGCCAGACGACACCGGAATTGCATCCTGCGGTTCCGGCGAGAGCATTTGGCGCGCCCTAAAGGTATACGCATTGTCCACTTTTAAAGAGCTCGGTCTTTCCGAGCATATTCTGGCAACACTCTCCGCCAACGGTTTCGAAAAACCGACGCCTATCCAGGCCCAAGCCATTCCGCTGGTCTTGAGCGGCCGTGACCTCATCGGCCTTGCACAGACCGGCACCGGCAAGACCGCTGCTTTTGGCCTGCCGATGATCGAAAAGCTCGTTGCCGACGGCAAGCGCCCCGATCCGCGCAACATCCGCGCTCTCGTGCTTGCTCCCACCCGCGAACTCGTCAACCAGATCGCCGCCAATCTGAAGCTCTTCGTCAAGAAGAGCCCGCTCAAGATCGGCGTCGTCGTCGGTGGCGTCTCGATCAACAAGCAGACCGAGCAGCTCGCCCGCGGCGTCGACATTCTCGTCGCGACCCCCGGCCGCCTGCTCGACCTCGTCGCTCGCAAGGCGGTGACGTTGACCCAGGCTCGCTATCTCGTCCTGGACGAGGCCGACCAGATGCTCGACCTCGGCTTCATCCACGACCTGCGCAAGATCTCTAAGCTGGTGCCGAAGAACCGTCAGACACTGCTTTTCTCTGCAACCATGCCGAAGCTGATTGCCGAGCTTGCCGGCGAGTATTTGACCGATCCGGTCAAGGTCGCGGTCACGCCTCCGGGCAAGGCCGCCGACAAGGTCGAGCAATACGTCCACTTCGTTCCCGGCAAGGACTTGAAGACCTCGATCCTCAAGCAGTCGCTTTCCGACAATCCCGACGGCCTTTCGCTCATCTTCAGCCGCACCAAGCACGGCGCTGAGAAGCTGATGAAGCATCTGGACCACGTCGGCTTCAAGGCCGCGTCGATCCATGGCAACAAGAGCCAGGGCCAGCGTGAGCGTGCGCTGAAAGCCTTCCGCGATGGTGAAATCCGGGTGCTCGTTGCAACCGATGTCGCCGCCCGCGGCATCGACATTCCGGGCGTCACGCATGTCTACAACTACGACCTGCCGGAGGTCCCGGACGCCTACGTCCACCGCATCGGCCGCACGGCCCGCAACGGCCGCGACGGCATCGCCATCGCCTTCTGCACTCCGGACGAAATCCGGCTGCTTCGTGACATCGAGAAGCTGATGGGCATCCAGATCGCCATCGCCAGCGGCGAGGCACCGGCCGACCAGGCGCGTCCGTCCAAGGGACGCGGCGGTCGCGGCAACGGCCAGCGTCATGGCAACGGCGGCGGCCATCGACAGGAAGGGCGTCCGCATCGCGAGCGTCCGGCGCGCGAACCGGCGGCAGCCCCGTCGAGCTTTGCCGGGGACGATCTGCTGCGCGACGAACGGCGTCCGCAGAAGCACGACCGCCGCGATCAGCGCCAGCCGGGCCACGGCCATCAGGACGGCCGGTCGGAAGGCAACCGCAATCACGAGGGTCGCAAGCACCACGGCCGTCCGGCATCGAAGCACGAGGGCCGACGCCAGCGTGACGGACAGCCCGGCAACCGCCATGAAAGCGGCCGCGGAAATCGTCGTACCGACAATGGTGTTCGCCAGGGCTGACGCCTACGCGGCGTAGCGCAAAAATGCCAAGCGCGATCGCGGAACCTCTGCGATCGCGCGTTATGCTGAGGCCTTTGTCAGAAGGCAATTTCGGCGGTGGGGCAAACACTCACTTTGGCTCCGCCGGCATCGAATCCATCGAGCGTCTCATTGTGATGCGCCACGATCTCGGGAAACAGCAGGCTTCCCGAGTCCGCCGTCAGGTGGCCATCGGCAACAAGCGTCACATCATATCCGAGCGTAACGGCCCGCCTTACCGTCGTGTCGACACAGAATTGCGACATGCATCCGCCGACGATCAGATGCGTCACGGACCGTTCCGCGAGGCGCTCCGCAAGATCGGTCTCAAAGAACGAGTCACAACTCTTCTTGTGAACGACCACGTCGTTCTCCCTGGGCGCGATTTCGTCGCGGATGGCCCAACCATATGTCCCCACGGCCAATCGATGATCCTTGTCGCCGTCATGCTGGACCAACACAACCGGAACGCCAGCAGCTCGCGCCTTAACCTGAAGGGTGCTGAGCCGTGCGACGGTCTCCTCTAGCGCTGCATCGATGCGCGGCTGCCGCTCCGGCGTGCCCTTTCCCGAAAGAATGGCGTTTTGGACGTCGATTATCAGCAATGCTTTGGTCATTTGATTTGCAAGCTCCGAGAGTACCCGCTGTTTCAGCTATCGACGGCGGCAATGCTTCGGCGCCAGCGATCTACCTGGCGGCAGCGCTGCGGGCCGCGTCGCCGGACGGCGCCGGGCGAGCGGCCTTCCGGTTGGTGAGATAGACCCCCGTCACGGCGATGATGGTGCCGACGATCATCGGCAGGGTCAGGGCTTCGCCGAAGAAGAGCGCCGCCTGAACGGCTGCAAGTGGCGGCACCAGATAGATCAGCGAGGCAGCCCGCGACACCTGTCCGCGACGGATGAGATAGAGCAACAGCGCGATCGCACCCATCGACAGGCCAAGCACCGACCAGGCCAGCGCGCCGACAAGCTGCAGGTTCCAGGTGACGTGCAGATCCTCGAGCGCGAGCGCGAGAGGAACGGTGACGATCAGCGCGCCTGCATATTGCAGCGTCGCGATGGCACGGATGTCTCCATTTTGAAGATGCCGTTTCTGGTAGAGCGTACCGTAGGTGACGGCCGCCATGCCAAGCACGTTGACGACGACGGGCAGGATCTGGATCGGCGTCGCGGCGGTATCGATCGCCACCATTTTCGGCAGCACCGCGAGCGCAATGCCGAAAAACCCGAGCACCAGCCCGGTTCGCTGCTGCCGGGTCAGGTTTTCGTTGATCAGGAGCGGCGCGACGGCTGCGGTCATCAATGGCTGCAGCCCGGCGATGATGCCGGAAATCGCTGCCGGCACACCCTGCCCGATCGCCCACCACACGGCGCCCAGATAGAGCCCATGGAGAAACATCCCCGACACGATAGCATGACCGATCGTCGTCCAGGAGCGCGGCCAGCGAGCGCCAGTCACGACGCAGAAGCCGATGAAGAGCAGGATCGCAAAGGTATAACGCAGCACGAGAAAGGTCAGCGGATCGGCGAAAAACGCCGCATATTTGGCGACGACCCAGCCGGTGGACCAGAGCAGGACGAAGATGGCCGGGGCCAAACGGGCAAGCGTCATCGGTTTTTCCATGGCTGAGCACGACCGCGGCGGAATTAGTCGGCTGCCGGAGGTCGCGGGCTGGTACGAGCACGCCCGCGGATAAAGCGCATGCGGCAATCGGTCAAAGCAATTTTTCTGATGCTCACCATCAGCGAATCGGAACCATAAGCCTGAGCGACGAGGTCGCGGGTGAAACGAACCCGGCCTCGTATTCCTCACGATAGTGGAAATGGGTCGTATCGACGACGTGCCCCTCGGCGGCGATCCAGTCGAACATCTTGCCGTAATCCACGAAGACATCCGAGCTCTCGGGACGATGGATCATCGTTACCAAACGCATGGCCGGCAGTTCCACATGTTGCGGCTGGGTGAAGGTTCGGCCGTCAGCACCCACATAGCCGACGAGATAACGGAAGCCGTCCGACCGATCATTCCATGAGAGACCGATCAGGGTCGAATGATCTTCGGGATAAGCACGCCGACGATGCTCCTGCGTCTCGGCGATCAGGCGGCGAACGGCCCCGTCGGCCGCCTCGACGAATGTGCCTTCCCAGAGGTGACCCGTGATCTCTTGCGTCGGGCGCTCCACGATTTCGAACGTTATCGCCATCTCACTTCCTCCCATAGCCTCCCGCCGAATGCTCAAATTTCAAGCACCTGCCGATTTCCCAATGCACATGCAGAAGTCGCCCGGGAGCTGGCCGCCCGCTGCGACGGATTTCGGCCGCTCGCGACCGCGGCAGCCGCGTCCCGAAAGACTTTGGAGGCCGCCCAAAAATTCTCGATCCGCGAATGTGCACGCTTCTTGCATTGCATCAACCATTGTACTCAAATGGTCAAAAATAAGGGGACCACGCCTTTGGCATTTGACGAAATGATGAATGCGGACAGCAGTCCGCGCCAGCCATATTCGACCTACAATGAATGGTATGCCAGCCAGGACAGAAATCGGCTCATCGCGAAATCAAAAGAAGCTGAGAACATCTTCCGCAAGACGGGCATCACCTTCGCGGTCTACGGACACGCAGACTCCTCCGAAAAGCTCATTCCCTTCGACCTTATTCCCCGCATCATTTCCGGCCGAGAATGGCGCAAGCTGGCGCAAGGCATCGAACAGCGGGTGATCGCGCTTAACGCCTTCCTCGACGACATCTACCACAAGCAGGAGATCGTTCGCGCCGGTCGCATCCCGCGCGAGCTGATCGAGAAAAACGATGCCTTCCTGCCGCAGATGATCGGCTTCAGGCCGCCGGGCGGTGTCTACACGCACATCGTCGGCACCGACATCGTGCGCACCGGCGAAGACCAGTTCTACGTGCTCGAGGACAACGCCCGCACGCCGTCCGGTGTCAGCTACATGCTGGAAAACCGGGAAACCATGATGCAGATGTTCCCGGAACTCTTTCACCAGAACCGCGTGCGGCCGGTCGAGAACTATCCGTACCTGCTTCGCCAGAGCCTCGCGTCGCTGGCGCCGCCCGGCTGCAGCGGCAAGCCGCGTGTCGCCGTGCTGACCCCCGGTATCTACAACTCCGCCTTCTACGAGCACGCCTTCCTTGCGGACATGATGGGCGTCGAACTGGTCGAAGGCTCGGATCTTCGTGTCATCGACGGCAAGGTGAAGATGCGCACGACGCGCGGCTACGAAGCGATCGACGTGCTCTACCGCCGCGTCGACGACGATTTCCTCGACCCCCTCACCTTCCGCGCCGATTCCGCCCTCGGCATTCCCGGCATCATGGACGTCTACCGGGCCGGCAACATCACCATCGCCAATGCGCCCGGCACCGGTATTTCCGACGACAAGGCGATCTATTCCTATATGCCCGAGATCGTGGAGTTCTATACCGGCCGCAAGCCCCTGCTCGAGAACGTTCCGACCTGGCGCTGCTCGGAGCCGCAGAGCCTCAAATACGTGCTCGAACACATCGAGGAACTGGTAATCAAGGAAGTCCACGGTTCCGGCGGCTACGGCATGCTCGTCGGCCCGACGGCAACCAAGAAAGAACGGACCGCCTTCGCCGAAAAGCTGAAGGCACGCCCCGGCAACTACATCGCCCAGCCGACGTTGTCGCTGTCCACCGTTCCGATCCTCGTCAACAAGGGCATCGCTCCTCGCCATGTCGACCTGCGTCCCTACGTCCTCGTCTCCGACAAGGTGCAGATCATTCCCGGCGGCTTGACCCGCGTCGCGCTGAAAGCCGGCTCCCTGGTGGTCAATTCCAGCCAGGGCGGCGGCACCAAGGACACCTGGGTACTGGAGGACTGACGCGATGCTGGGAAGAACTGCGAACGGCCTCTACTGGATGTTCCGCTATATCGAGCGCGCGGAGAACAGCGCCCGCCTGATCGATGCGGGCCTGCGCATGTCGCTGACCCGCAGCGAAGCGACCGAGGACGACTGGGATGGGGTGCTGCAGAGCGCCGGGGTGCGCGAGCTCTATGACGAGGTGCACGAGACGCTGACGAGCAGCGATGCCATCGACTTCCTGCTTCGCGATCGCGCCAATCCCTCGAGCGTCATGTCCTGCATCGAGGCGGGCCGCCACAATGCCCGCATGGTTCGCACGGCGCTAACGCGCGAGACCTGGGAAGCGACCAACGAATGCTGGATCGAGATGAAGGCGATGCTGGCGAAGAAGGCGCGGCCCGCCGACCTGCCCGAGATCATCGACACGATCAAGCGCCGCGCCGGTCTCATCCGCGGCGCCTTCCATGGCACGATGCTGAGGAACGAGATCTTCAACTTCTCGCGCATCGGAACCTTCATCGAACGGGCGGACAATACGGCGCGTATTCTCGACGTGAAATATTACGTGCTGCTGCCAGCCGTCGCCGCCGTCGGCTCGTCGATGGACAACGTGCAATGGGAATCTATCCTGCGCTCCGTCTCCGCCCATCGCGCCTATGGCTGGGTCTACGACGCCGAGCTCAGGCCGGCGAACATCGCCGACTTCCTGATCTCGAACGGACGCATGCCACGGTCGCTCGCCTATTGCTACGAAAAGATCGTCAGCAATCTCGGCTATCTCGCGCGTGAATACGGCGAGACGCATGCGGCGCACGAGACCGCCGAGCAGACCCTTACGGCGCTCCGCAGCCGTTCGATGAACGACATCATGGATCAGGGGCTGCACGAATATCTCGAGGAGTTCATCAGCGACAACAACCGTCTGGGCCAGGAAATCTCTGACGGCTATCGGTTCTATCACTGAGCTTCAGGAGAAGAACATGCACCTGAAAATCAGCCACACGACCGAATATCACTACGATGAACCGGTGCCGTATGCCCTGCAGCGGTTGCGGCTGACACCAACGACACAGGTGGGCCAAACGGTCCTGAACTGGGAGACCCGCGTCGAGGGCGCGGCCGTCGAGGTGTCCTACGACGACCACTTCGGCAATCGCACACATCTCGTCAGCGTCGAGGGAGACCGCCAAGCCATACGGATTGTCGCGATCGGTGAGGTGGAGACGGAGGATCGCGCCGGCGTCTTCGGCCCGCATCACTCCTTCGTGCCGCTATGGCTCTATGCGCGCGAAACGCCGCTCAGCAAAGCGGGAAAGCTGATCCGCGATCTGGCGAAATCGGCCGAAGGCGATACCGACCTCGAGCGCGTGCATTCGCTGATGGCGCTCATCCACGAAACGGTCGAATACAAGCCCGGCGACACGCAGACCGAGACCACAGCAGAAGAAGCACTGGAGCGCGGCAAGGGCGTCTGCCAGGATCACGCCCATATCCTGATTTCCGCCGCCCGCACCCTTGGCCTTCCTGCCCGCTATCTTTCCGGCTACCTGATGATGGAAGGCCATCCGGAACAGACGGCGAGCCACGCCTGGGCCGAAATCCATATCGCCGGCCTCGGCTGGGTCGGCTTCGACGCCGCCAACAAGATCTGCCCGGACGACCGCTATGTCCGCATCGCATCCGGCCTCTGCTACCGCGATGCCGCGCCGATTTCCGGGCTGGTGCACGGCGCCGCCAGCGAGATACTCAAGGTGGCCGTGACGGTTGAGCGGCAAGGGCAGAAGCAAAGCCAAGGCGAGCAGAGCCAAAGCCAGAGTCAGTAGATGGCGAGGCATTTTCGGGTAATGACGCCCGCGCTTGCCCCTCATCCGGCCTGCCGGCCACCTTCTCCCCGCATGCGGGGCGAAGGGGCTCGCGGCGCCGGCTCAGCCCCCCTCCCCGTCCTTACGGGGAGAGGGTTAGGTGAGGGGCAAATGCGGGGGGCAACGGCCGCTCGCCAACCCCAATCAATGGCTGTCGCGGTCCATCGGGATGCGATCGCCGCGCGCACCCACGAGGAAGTCGAGGTCGGCGCCGGTATCGGCCTGCATGACCGTCTTGATGTAGAGCCCGCCGTAGCCGCCCTTGAGCGGCTCGACCGGCGATACCCAGGCCATACGGCGGCGGGCAAGCTCCTCATCCGAAACGTCGAGGTGCAGCGTGCGGTTCGGGATGTCGACTTCGATCAGGTCGCCGTTCTGGACGAGCGCCAAAGGTCCTCCTTCGGCCGCTTCCGGGGCGGTATGGAGGATGACGGTGCCGTAAGCCGTGCCCGACATGCGCGCGTCGGAGATGCGGATCATGTCGGTGATGCCCTTCTTCAGCACCTTGGGCGGCAGGCCCATGTTGCCGACCTCGGCCATGCCCGGATAGCCCTTGGGACCGCAATATTTCAGCACCATGATGCAGTTCTCGTCGATGTCGAGATCTTCACGGTTGATGCGCGCGTGATAGTCCTCGATGCTTTCGAAGACGACGGCGCGACCCTTGTGCTGCATCAGGTGCGGCGATGCGGCCGAAGGCTTCAGCACGGCGCCCCTCGGGGCGAGGTTACCACGCAGAACGGCGATGCCGCCGGACTTCGTCAGCGCCTTCTCGCGCGGCAGGATCACGTCTTCGTTGTAGTTGACGACGCCCTTGACGTCGTTCCAGATCGTGTCGCCGCTGACCGTGATGGCGTCGTTGTGCAGAAGCCCCATCTCGGCCACAGCCTTGATGACGACCGGCAGGCCGCCGGCGTAATAGAACTCCTCCATTAGGTACTTGCCCGACGGCTGCAGGTTGACGATCGTCGGCACGTCGCGGCCGAGCCGATCCCAGTCGTCGAGCGAAAGATCGACGCCGATGCGGCCGGCAAGCGCGAGCAGGTGCAGGACCGCGTTGGTGGAGCCGCCGACCGCGCCATTGACGCGGATGGCGTTTTCGAATGCCTGCTTGGTGAGGATGTCGGAAGGCTTCAGGTCTTCCTTGACCATCTCGACGATGCGGCGACCGGTGAGCTGCGAAATTACCCGGCGACGTGCATCGACGGCGGGAATGGCGGCGTTGCCGGAGAGCGTCATGCCGAGCGCTTCGGCCATCGACGCCATGGTCGAGGCCGTGCCCATGGTCATACAGCTTCCGGCCGAACGGGCCATGCCCTGTTCGGCGTCCATGAATTCTTCCAGCGTCATCTCGCCGGACTTGACCATTTCGGAAAACTGCCAGACCGCGGTGCCGGAACCGACGTCCTTGCCCCGCCACTTGCCGTTGAGCATCGGTCCACCGGAGACGACGATTGCCGGAATGTCGACGCTCGCCGCCCCCATCAGGAGGCTGGGCGTGGTCTTGTCACAGCCACCGAGCAGCACGACGCCATCGACCGGATTGCCGCGGATCGATTCCTCGACGTCCATGGCCGCGAGGTTGCGGAACATCATCGCCGTCGGCCTCAGCGTGCTTTCGCCCGTCGAGAAGACCGGGAATTCCACCGGGAAGCCACCCGCCTCGTAGACGCCGCGCTTCACCCGCTCGGCAAGGTCACGCAGATGCGCGTTGCAGGGCGTGAGCTCGGACCAGGTATTGCAGATGCCGATGATCGGCCGGCCATCGAAGGTATCGGCGGGTAGCCCCTGGTTCTTCATCCAGGAGCGATGCATGATGGCATTCTTGCCCGTACCGCCGAACCATTCCTGTGAACGGAGTTTGCGCGGCCACTCAGCTTTCTTCTTCATCGTTTCCTCTTTAACCCCGCATCGCAGCGGGCGAAATCAGGTAGGCTTGAGAGCGGGATGTGGAAAAGTGTGCGCGGCTTTCCGCCCGCATCCCGCTCTAAACTCTTCAAGCCAGCGTGTAGGCTGTCTTGACGGTTGTGTAGAATTCGGCGGCGTATTTGCCTTGTTCGCGCGAGCCATAGGACGAGCCCTTGCGGCCGCCGAAGGGCACGTGGAAATCGACGCCGGCGGTCGGCAGGTTGACCATCACCATGCCGGCCTCGGCATTGCGCTTGAAATGCGTCGCGTGCTTGAGGCTGGTGGTGGCGATGCCCGACGAAAGCCCGAACGGCGTGTCGTTGGCAACCGCCAGCGCCTCGTCGTAATCCTTCACCCGGATCACCGCCGCGACCGGACCGAAGATCTCCTCGCGGGAGATCCGCATCTGATTGGTCGCGTCGGTGAACAGCGCCGGCTCAAGATAGAAGCCGGGCGTGTCGCGCGAGATAACCTCGCCGCCGAAGGCGAGCTTGGCGCCTTCCTGCTGTCCGATGGCGATGTAGTCGGTGTCCTGGTTCAGCTGGCCTTGATCGACGACCGGGCCGATATGGGTGCCGGCCTTCAGCGCGTCGTCGATGACAAGGCCTTTCATCCGCTCGCCCATCGCCGCGACGAACCTGTCGTGGATGCCTTCGGTGACGATGAGGCGCGACGAGGCCGTGCAGCGCTGGCCGGTCGAGAAGAAGGCGGAATTGACGGCGGCCTCGACGGCGACCGAAAGATCGGCATCGTCGAGCACGACGAACGGGTTCTTGCCGCCCATCTCCAGCTGGAATTTCCGGTTGTGTTCGACGGAGGCGGCGGCCACACGTTTGCCGGTGCCGACGGAACCGGTGAAGGTGATCGCCTGGACGTCGGGGCTGTCGAGCATCGCCTGGCCGACGACCGAGCCCTTGCCCATGACGAGGTTCAACACGCCCTTCGGCAGGCCGGCGCGGTGAAGAATGTCGACGATCGCCCAGGAGCAGCCCGGCACCAGTTCGGCCGGCTTGAAGACGACGGTGTTGCCGTAGCAAAGTGCCGGGGCGACCTTCCAGGCAGGAATGGCGATCGGAAAATTCCACGGGGTGATGATGCCGACGACGCCGACCGGCTCGCGGGTGATCTCGATGCCGATCCCCGGCCGGACCGACGGGATGACCTCGCCGGCCAGCCGCAGGGCTTCGCCGGCGAAGAACTCGAAGATCTGGCCGGCCCGCACGGTCTCGCCGATGCCCTCGGCGAGCGTCTTGCCCTCCTCGCGCGACAAGAGCCGCCCGAGTTCGTCCTTGCGGGCGATGATCTCGTCGGCGGTCTTCTTCAGGATCGCATGGCGCTCGAGGATGCCGGAACGCGACCAGGCCGGAAAGGCCGCCTTTGCCGCCGCGATCGCGGCCTTCGCATCATCGGCGCTGGCGCGGGCATAGTCGCCGATGACATCGTTGGTGTTCGACGGATTGACGTTGGCAACACCGTCGGTACCGACCCATTCGCCGGCGATCAGGTTCTGGTGAAGTGTCATGGGCCTTAAGCCTCCTTGTCTTCTTGACGCAACAACTGGCCGCCGGTCGCGGCCCCGCTGCCGTGGCAGTAATCAGAGTTGGCGTATGTCGATCTCTTCCTCTGCGGCAATCGTCAGCGGATTGCGCAGCGGCAGGCCGAATTCTCCGGCCTCGATCTCGAATATGTCGCCCTCCTCCGTGCGGATGCCGTCGCCGAAGGAGAGCGTCGCCGTGCCGAACATATGCACATGCACGTCGCCCGGCACACGGAAGAGACCGTACTTGAAATGGTGATATTCGAGGTTGGCGAAGCTGTGCGACATGTTGGCTTCGCCGGAAAGAAACGGCTTTTCCCACAGCGCCTTGCCGCCGCGCAGAATGCGCGAGGTGCCGCGAATGTCGTCAGGCGCCGCACCGATGCGAATTTCCGGCCCGAAGCTCGCCTGGCGCAGCTTCGAATGAGCGAGCCAGAGATAGTTGACCCGCTCGGTCTTGTGATCGGAAAACTCGTTGGCGACGGCAAAGCCGAGGCGATAAGGCACGCCCTTGTCGGAGATGACATAGATGCCGGCCATTTCCGGCTCCTCGCCGCCATCTTCCGCAAAGGCCGGGGAAACAAGGGCCTGGCCGGGCGCGACCGCCGACGTGCCATTGCCCTTGTAGAACCATTCCGGCTGGACGCCCTTTTCACCGGGCTTCGGCTTGCCGCCCTCGAGCCCCATGCGGAACATCTTCATCGAATCGGTCAGCGTCTCTTCCGCTGCCTCGGCCGTCTTCTTGTGCATCGCATCGCGCGTTGCCGCCGAGCCGAGATGGGTCAAACCGGTTCCGGTGAGATGCAGGTGGCCAGGATCGGGATGCGTGATCGGCGGCAGCAGTCGCCCTTCGGCATAGGCCTCTTCGAGATCGATCGTTTCGCCGAGACCCTTGGCATCGATGACCGCCTTGAGGCTCTTGCCGCCGTTGGCCGCTTCCATCGCCAATGCGTAGACGCTTTCCGCTCCCCTGACGACGCGGGCCGTTTCGCCCGGCGTCCGTACGACGACTGCAACCGATCCGTCTTGCTTCCTGACCTGAGAAATCAGCACGTTCCTGTCCTTCCTAGTCGAGTTGGCTTCGGCCAGCCCTTCCTTGAGGAAAGGCAATGCACCGCCCTGAGGGTGGCTCGCACCACCCATCTACAGCAGCCAGAAGGGCCGCCTTCATAGTGTTGACCTGGGAGCTGACCGCAAATCCGATCAGCCCTTGCCCTTGTTCTTGTTGTAGACGTCGAAGAACACGGCTGCGAGCAGCACGAGGCCCTTGATAAGCTGCTGGTAGTCGATGCCGATGCCCATGATCGACATGCCGTTGTTCATCACGCCCATGATGAAGGCGCCGATCACCGCACCGGTGATCTTGCCGACGCCGCCAGAAGCCGACGCTCCGCCGATGAAGCACGCGGCAATCACGTCGAGTTCGAACCCGACGCCCGCCTTCGGGGTCGCCGAATTCAGACGCGCGGTGATGATCATGCCGGCAAGAGCAGCAAGCACGCCCATGTTCACGAAAGCGTAGAACGTCAGCCGTTCGGTGTTGATGCCGGAGAGCTTGGCAGCCTTTTCGTTGCCGCCCATCGCATAGATCCGCCGGCCGATCGTCGACCGGCTCGTGATGAACGTATAGGCGGCAATCAGCACGCCCATGATGATGAGCACATTCGGCAGACCACGATAGGTCGAAAGCTGGAAGCCGATGAAGAGGGCGACAACGCCGATGACCGCCATCTGGACCGCGAAGAAGACGAAAGGCTCGTTCTCCGTGCCGTGCTGCTCGTTGATGCGGCGATTGCGCAGGCCGGCAAAGATCGCATAGCCAACCAGCGCCAGCACCGCCAGCAGCGCCACCATGTTCTTGATCACCTCGGGGCTCGGGTTGAGGAAGTAGAGAAAATCCGGAACGAAGCCGGTCGAAAGAATCTGGAAATCCTTTGGGAACGGTCCGATCGGGCGTCCGCCGAGGACCACGTAGGTCATTCCGCGGAACACCAGCATGCCGGCGAGCGTGACGATGAACGACGGGATTTTCTGATAGGCCACCCAATAGCCCTGTGCCGCCCCCATGATGCCGCCGACGACAAGACAGGCAGGAACAACGACAAAGGCGGGCAGGCCCCATTTGACCAGCATGATCGCCGAGATCGCGCCGATGAAGGCGACGATCGAGCCGACGGAAAGGTCGATATGCCCGGCGACGATGATCAACAGCATGCCCAGCGCCATGATGACGATGAACGAGTTCTGCAGCACCAGGTTCGTGATGTTCACCGGCCTGAAGAGAACGCCGTTGGTCACGAACTGGAAGAACAACATGATGATCACGAGCGCGACCAAGAGGCCGTATTCGCGGATGTTGTTCCTGAGATAGTCACCGATCGACGGTTTGGTGGTGTGGGTGCTCGTATCGGCGACCATTAGTGTTTCTCCCCTGAACGCATGATGGCGCGCATGATGGATTCCTGGCTCGCTTCCTCCTTGGAAAGCTCTGCCACAATGCGCCCTTCGTTCATGACATAGATGCGATCGCAGGTTCCGAGCAGTTCCGGCATCTCCGACGAGATCATCAGGATGCCTTTGCCCTCGGCCGCGAGTTGGTTGATGATGGTGTAGATCTCATACTTCGCGCCGATGTCGATACCACGCGTTGGCTCGTCGAGTATGAGAACCTCGGGATTGGTGAACAGCCACTTGGACAGCACGACCTTCTGCTGGTTGCCGCCTGAAAGGTTCACCGTCTCCTGATAGATCGAATGCGAACGGATACGGAGCTTCGAGCGATAGTCCGCAGCGACCTTTCGCTCCTTGCGCTCGTCGATGACGCCGTTCGACGCGACCGCGCTGAGGTTGGCAAGCGTCGTGTTGTCCTTGATGTTGTTGATCAGCACGAGACCGAGCTGCTTGCGGTCTTCCGTGACATAGGCAAGGCCCGCCTTGATCGCGCGGGGAATCGTGCTCACGTCCACCGGCGAGCCGCGCATGGTCACCTCGCCGGTGATCTTGTGCCCCCATGACTTGCCGAAGATGCTCATCACCGTTTCGGTGCGGCCTGCACCCATCAGCCCGGCGATGCCGACGACCTCGCCAGCGCGAACGTTGAAACTGACATCGTGCAGGAATTGACGGTCGCGGTGATGCTGATGGAAGACGTTCCAGTTCTTCACTTCGAGCAGCGTCTCGCCGATATTCGGTTCGCGGGGCGGGTAGCGGTCTTCCATCGCCCGGCCGACCATGCCCTTGATGATCCGGTCCTCGCTGATGTCTTCTTTCTGACAGTCGAGTGTTTCAACCGTGCCCCCGTCGCGCAGGATGGTGATCTGGTCCGCGACCTTCTTAATCTCGTTGAGCTTGTGCGAGATGATGATCGAGGTCATGCCCTGCTTGCGAAACTCCATGAGCAGCTTCAGAAGCGCGTCGGAATCGGTCTCGTTGAGCGAGGCGGTCGGTTCGTCGAGGATCAACAGGCGGACCTTCTTGGAAAGCGCCTTGGCGATCTCCACCAGTTGCTGCTTGCCGACACCGATGTCGGTGATGAGGGTCGCAGGCGGCTCCTTCAAGCCCACCTTGTTCAAGAGCTCCTGCGTACGGGCAAAGGTCTGCGGCCAGTGGATCACGCCCTTGCTGGCAATCTCGTTGCCGAGAAAGATGTTTTCGGCGATCGACAGCAGCGGAACCAGCGCCAGTTCCTGATGGATGATGATGATGCCGAGGTGTTCGCTGTCCGAGATCGTGCTGAAGCGGCGCACCTCGCCGTCATAATGGATCTCACCCTCGTAGGTTCCGGCCGGATAGACGCCACTCAGCACCTTCATCAAGGTCGACTTGCCGGCACCATTTTCACCGACGAGAGCGTGGATTTCACCTTCGCGGACCTTGAAGCTGACATTGTCCAGCGCCTTGACGCCCGGAAACGTCTTGGTGATGCCCCGCATTTCCAGAATGATATTGTCCATGTTCAGCATTCCAGCGGCAGTCTGCGAGAGACTACAGACTCCCTTACCCAGAGAAAAGGGTCCGCAACGGATCGCGGACCCCCATGTGTGACGCGATCAGTTGTTGATCTGGTCTTCCGTGTAGTAGCCCGAGCCGACAAGGATTTCCTTGGCGTTGGACTTGTCGACCGCAACCGGCTTCAGCAGGTAGGACGGAACAACCTTGACACCGTTTTCATAGGTCTTGGTGTCGTTCACCTCCGGCTCCTTGCCGTCCATGATCGCGTTGACCATGCCGACGGTGACCTTGGCGAGTTCGCGGGTGTCCTTGAAGACAGTTGAATTCTGTTCGTCGGCGAGGATCGACTTGACCGACGGCAGTTCGGCGTCCTGACCGGTGACCACCGGCATCGGCATGTCGCCGGAGCCATAGCCGACACCCTTCAGCGCCGAGATGATGCCGATCGAGAGACCGTCATAAGGCGAAAGCACGCCGTCGACCTTGGCATCGGTGTAGGTGGACGAAAGCAGGTTTTCCATGCGGGCCTGGGCGACAGCGCCGTCCCAACGCAGGGTACCTACCTGATCCATGCCCGTCTGGCCGGACTTCACGACGATCTTGCCGCCGTCGATCAAGGGCTGCAGGACCGACATGGCGCCGTCGTAGAAGAAGAAGGCGTTGTTGTCATCCGGCGAACCGCCGAAAAGTTCGATGTTCTTCGGCTCGGTCGCGCCGTCGAGCTTCAGGCCGTTGACGAGCGACGTCGCCTGCAGGACGCCGACCTGGAAGTTGTCGAAGGTCGCGTAGTAATCGACGTTGCCGGAGTCGCGGATAAGCCGGTCATAGGCAATAACCTTGACGCCAGCGTCGTGTGCTTTCTGCAAGATGTCGGACAGCGTGGTGCCGTCGATGGCGCCGATCACAAGAACCTTCGCGCCCTTGGTCACCATGTTCTCGATCTGCGCGAGCTGGTTCGGAATGTCGTCGTCAGCGAACTGCAGGTCCGGCGTGTAGCCGGCGTCCTTGAACAGCTTCTCCATGGTCTCGCCGTCGGAAATCCAGCGGGTCGACGTCTTCGTCGGCATGGAGATGCCGACCGTGCCCTTGTCCTGTGCGAAGACCGGTGCAGCAAACGACGCGACGGAAATCGCCGCGGCTGCGAGAAGCGAAGTAATCAATTTCATCAGATCTCTCCCTGAGTGTTGAAGCCGGCAGGCCCCGTCATATGCGCAGCGATCCACCGGCGCGGAGAGCTGGTCTCCGGCGGTGGTTCAAGGTGAAGGAAAGCCCTCCCGGCCCCACATACTCCCGCATGCACTGGCGCATCGGAAGGGAAACTGGAATCAATCGACATAACTGTCAAATACAATATCGCTTTGCATGCATATCAAAATTGATATACCACGTCAAAAGAGTGTGATTATTAAAACTTTTCCGAAACGGGACGAATGCCGTGACAGTGGACAGCAGGGCGAATGCCACCGGGGTGGCGGACGAACTCCTCGATACCGGCCTCTTACGGTCGGGGCTGAAGATCAATCACATGAGACTCATCCTGGCGATCGAGGATCATCGCCGCATCAGCACCGCCGCCGATTCGCTCGGCATCTCGCAACCCGCGGCGTCGCGCATGCTCGCCGAAATCGAAGCGATCATGAAGGCGCCGATTTGCGAACGGGTGGCGCGCGGCGTCGAACTGACCCGTTATGGCGAGGCGCTTGCGCGACGCGCGCGCTCGATCTTTCTCGAACTGCGCGAGGCCGCGCGCGAGATCAATGAACTGAAAACCGGCAGCGGCGGCTCGGTATCGCTCGGCTCGGTCACCGGCCCCGCCCTTAACCTCGCCGTGCCTGCCATCCGCCAGGTTTCCACAGCCTATCCGGGCATCGAGATCAATGTGCAGATCGACAACAGCAATGTGCTGACCCGCGAACTCCTGGCGGCGCGCCACGACTTCGTCGTCGGTCGCATCCCGGACGATTTCAATCCGCGTCTCTTCAACATGGTGGAGATCGGCTTTGAGGACGTCTGCCTGATCGTTCGCGAAGGCCATCCCCTTCTCGACAAGGCATTTGCCAGTGCCGACGACCTGCCGGGCTACGACTGGGTGTTCCAGCCGCCGGGCACGCTGTTGCGCCGCGCGGTCGAGGACAGCTTCGTCTCCGCCGGCGTCCGGCTGCCGGCAACTGTCATCAACACGTCATCGATCATCCTGACGCTGTCGATCGTTCGAAACACCAATGCGATCGCGCCGGTCGCCCTCGACGTCGCGAACCTCGTCGCCGGCAACGGGACGCCTGCCGGCGATATTCGCGTGCTGCCGACGCAATTCCCGATACGCATCAAGCCCTACGGCCTCATCACCGCGGAAGGCCGCGCCCTGCCGCCAAGCGCAAAGCTGCTCTACGACCTGATCCTGAAGCAAAGCAGAGCGTGATCAGGCCCGCATAACCCTCGCAGGGCAGGATCGCCCAAGATCAGTGCTTCGTTCGCTTGGAGCAAAATTGCTTCGCCTTGAATGAGCTTTTGGGAAAGGCAACGTCATGTTCGGCATGTCGGTGTTTCAGTCGGTGCTCGAGCGATTGAAGGAGGAGCAGCAGGACGAGGCCTCCGAAGAGGACGTCGGCGTGCAGGTATTCCGGCACGGGAAAGCGGGTTTCTCGCCAGGCTTCATCGTCGACACGTCTTCGGCGGCCGCAGCCGCATTCGATGCCGTGGAGCGAGCCTATCGTGAGCTCGCGCCGGCCGAGAAGGCGCAGCCACCGGTGATGCCCGATTATCTGAGACGCACGAGTCTTGCTGACGTTGCCGCCGACCTCGCGCTGCAGGAGCAGGAGACGGCCGCGACGCTCGCTGCCAAGCGACGGCGGTTCGCCGCCGCCAACCATCCGGACAGGTTACCGGCCGAATTCAGGGCCAACGCCACCATCCGGATGAAGCTCGCCAATATGCTCATCGACGAAGCGTCGCTAAGGCTGCCGCGCGACAACAGGTCGACATGACCTTCACTTCGATGCGTCCTCCGTATCGGCCTTGTCATCGGCCGATTGCTTCGGCTTGAAGAAGATCAGCAGGGCACAGCCTGCATAGGCAGTCACAGCCAGGAAGATCATGCCCCAAGTTACCTGGCCGTTGCTGAACTCGACCGCCGTCCACGCGGCACAGGCGGCGACGATCAACAGGCGGACCCACAGGGGCCGGTAGAAAGGGTGATCCGGGTCGATGAACTTGAGCATTCCGTCTCTCGGGCGAGCGTACAAAGTGGCTTCCTTGTATGGGCAAATTGGCCGCGTCCGCAAGTGTGTCCCAATAAACCCGGCCTTGACGACGCCGGTACGAATGGAATAAAAATTCCGAAAGTGAGAAAATTGGCCTTTTCATTCCGTCACTCGTGAAATTGTCGCAAACGCGAGACAGGATCGGAATGGAGCCAAGGGAGAGAGGCACACCTCGCCGCGGCGCGCGGGGATATCAACCGTCGTTACGTTCCTATGCATGCGCGGGCAATGCTGCCCGCGACGCCTTCGCGCGATGAGCGTCATCATCGCGTCCCTTCCGGTTGCGACCGGATTTCGAGAGAGACGAACATGACAGTGAGATTTGGTCTTCTGGGCGCCGGGCGCATCGGCAAGGTTCACGCGAAAGCCGTCAGCGGCAATCCTGACGCCGTCCTTGTCGCGGTTGCCGACGCCGTCCCGGCGGCGGCGGATGCCATCGCCAAGGCCTATGGCTGCGAAGTGCGCACGATCGAGGCAATCGAAAGCGCTGCCGATATCGATGCGGTCGTCATCTGCACGCCGACCGATACGCATGCCGACCTGATCGAGCGCTTTGCCCACGCCGGCAAGGCGATCTTCTGCGAAAAGCCGATCGACCTCGATGTCGAGCGCGTGAGGGCCTGCCTCAAGGTCGTGTCGGACACCAAGGCCAAACTGATGGTCGGTTTCAACCGCCGCTTCGACCCGCATTTCATGGCCGTACGCAAGGCAATCGACGACGGCCGCATCGGCGATGTCGAGATGGTGACGATCACCTCGCGCGATCCGGGTGCGCCGCCGGTCGACTATATCAAGCGCTCGGGCGGCATCTTCCGCGACATGACGATCCACGATTTCGACATGGCGCGCTTCCTGCTCGGGGAGGAACCCGTTACGGTGACCGCCACCGCTGCCGTGCTGGTGGACAAGGCGATCGGCGCGGCCGGCGATTATGACAGCGTGTCGGTCATCCTGCAGACGGCCTCCGGCAGACAGGCGATCATCTCGAATTCTCGCCGTGCCACCTATGGCTACGATCAGCGAATCGAGGTTCACGGATCGAAGGGCGTCGTCTCGGCGGAAAACCAGCGCCCCGTATCGATCGAAATCGCCACCGGCGAAGGCTACACGCGTCCGCCGCTGCACGACTTCTTCATGACGCGCTATACCGAGGCTTACGCAAACGAGATCGAGAGCTTCATCGCCGCGATCGAAAAAGGCGCGGAAATCACGCCCTCCGGCAAGGACGGCCTCGCGGCGCTGGCACTGGCCGACGCGGCCGTGAAGTCGGTTGCCGAGAAGCGCCAGATCAGCGTCGCCTGACACCGGCATTTTCGACGAAACAATCAAGGCCGGGCTTTAACCGGCCTTGATCTTTTTTCATTCGGTGAAAATCACGCCTCGACGCTTTGCAGCCGGTCTTGCGCCGGCTGGGTGGAACTCGGCGCGCGTCCCGGGCGACCGGAGAGAAAGCCCTGTATCTGCCGGCATCCCTCTTCGACGATGATCTGCTTCTGCCGCTCCGTTTCGACACCTTCGGTCACCACCGGCAGGTTGAGGCTTTGACCGAGGGCGATGATCGCGCGGATGATGGCGTGCGCCGCCGGATCCTTGTCGAGAGCCGCGGTGAAGCTGCAATCGATCTTCAGTTTGTCGAACGGGAAGTTCTGGAGGTTGCTGAGCGAGGAATGCCCCGTCCCGAAATCGTCCATGACGATGCGGACGCCGAGCAGTCGCAACCGGACGAGCGTCGCCAGCACGTCATCTCTGTTGTGCATGAGCACTGCTTCGGTGATCTCCAGTTCCAGCCGGCGCGGCTCGAGACCGGTGCGCCTCAGGACCCCCTCGATCTGGTCAAAGAGGTTGGGAAGCAGAAACTGCACCGGCGATATATTGACTGAAATCGCCAGCGGCTCGTTCCATCGGACCGCCTCAAGGCAAGCCTGCTCGAGCACCCACTCACCGATCTGGATGATCGAGCCGCTTTCCTCGGCAATCGGAATGAAAACACTGGGGCTGACGAGACCGCGGTCGGGATGCTGCCAGCGCAACAGCGCCTCGTAGCCGACGACCCTGTCGTCACGAACGTCGACGAGCGGCTGGTATTCAAGAAAAAGCTGACGTCTGACGACTGCGTGCCGAAGGTCGTTTTCCATCTGCCGGCGCGTGCGCACCGCTGCATCCATCTCGGCGTCGAAGAAGCAGGCGATGCCCTTCCCGGTCTGCTTGGCCCGGTAAAGCGCCGTATCGGCGTTGTTGCAAAGCCGGTCCGCCGTCATTCCGTCGGCCGGATAGATCGCCACACCGATGCTGACGCCGACGGCCATCGGGTCACGGCTGGTGTCCATTTCCTCGGCAAAAAGCCTGAGAATGCGCTCCGACAATTGCCGCGCCGCCTCGGGTCCGGCGGAAGGCTGGATGATCGCGAATTCGTCGCCGCCGAGCCGCGCGATCGTATCGCCTTCCGCGCATGCTGTACGCAGGATGTCGGCCACCTTGCGCAGGATGCGATCGCCTTCTCCGTGACCGAAAATATCGTTGACGGCCTTGAAGCGATCGAGGTCGAGACAGAAGACGGCCAATGGCTCGTTCCTTGCGCTCGCTACGGCGATCGCCTGCGCCATGCGGCGATCGAAGGAACTGCGGTTCGAAAGATCCGTCAGGGCATCATGATGCGCAAGGTGCTCGATCGTGCGTTCCGCCTCCTTGCGCTGGCTAAGATCGCGCACGAAAATCACGTCGCACTCGCGACCCCGGTATTCGATCGTGCGGCACATGTACTCGACGGGAATTCGCCTCCCGTCCGCGTGAAGTAATTCGAGTTCGCATGATCCGAACGCCCGACGATCCCCCGGCCGCTCCCGGTCCTGCGTGAACAGCTCCGCGAGGTTTCTCTTTGCCAGATCGTTTGCGGTCCGGCCACAAAGGCCGACGAAACGCTCGTTCACATCGACGATCTCATCGCCGCGGACGATCATCATGCCTTCGAGCGACGCGTTGACGAGGCCGCGAAGATCGGTGAGGTGACGGTCGAGAAAGAGCGCGCCGAAAGCCACGAGGATGAGTGTCGTCGATGCGGCGATCACGCCCCCCGCTAGCCAGGCGGGATCGAATGCATCGGCGGCGGCAATACCCGGGTCCGGCACGAGGCTGACGCCGCTCATCGACTTGAAATGCATCGCGCAAATCGCAAGAACGAGCAGGACCGTGGACACGACCAGCCTGCGAACGCCCCGCAGCGTCTGAAACGCATGAAGCGCGACGCCGGCAATCAACGTGCCGAAGATGACGGCGATCATCGTCGATCCAAAATCGAAGGTAACCTGGCCCTGCGTTTCGACCGCGCGCATGCCGGTGAAATGCATCGCTGCGATGCCGACGCCGAGCAAGACGCCGCCGCCGGCGAAGGCGTAACGGAAGGTCCCGGCCAGAGCCACGGCAAATGCAATCCAGGACGCCGCGATCGCCACCAGCACCGAGAGGGTCGTGCCTCGGACCTCATAGGCGATCGGTATCCCGCCATCATAGGCGAGCATCGCGATGAAATGTGTCGACCAGATACCGACGCCGGACGCCAGGGCGCAGGCGACGGTCCAAAGGCGCCGCTGAGTGCCCCCGCTGCGCTGCGCGCGCAAGAGGAGCAGCATCGTGGCGACGCTGCCAGCAAGACAAACGACCGCCGCGACGGCGATCAGGCGCCAGTCATGATCATTGCGTATGCATGCAATCACTGAAAACATGGATGCCCCCTGCCTCAGTGACAGCTTTGCAAGGAGTCTCTAAATAACTGTAAATTGCAAAAGCACCAGAATTCGCCTGTAAGATTTCGGCCGGAACTAACCATGCCCGGCGGCAATGTCGGCATCGATCGTGCTCAGTGCGCGATTGAGATGACCGTCGAAGACGAGCCGTTGCTCGTCAGCCGCCACCGCGATTTCCGGCAGTCCCTGCAGGCGAACCTGCAGGGACTGGCCAAGCCCCTCCTCCAGTCCCTTATGAAGGAGATCGAAGTAACGTGTCCCCGGTCCGGTGACGAAGATCGGCATCGGCTCGTAGAGGCTCAGCATGCGGGAGATGCCGTTACCGAGAGCGATGCCGGCCTGGCGAAAGGCGTAGCCTGCCATACGGTGCCCCTGGCGCGCACTTGCCGCGATCTTGTCCATCTCCGACAGCGGCACGAACTTCGCCGGGATCGTGTCGGAAGGCACCTCGAATGCCGTGCGCAGGATTCCATAGAAACCTGCGGCCGCCTCGATGCAGCCATGGCCGCCGCAGCGGCAAAGCCCGGCGGAACTCGTGTGCAGCATGTGCCCGAAATTCGGCGCCGAAACATCGAGGTCACCGTGGCGCCCTTGCCGCGCAAGGCCGAGACCGATGCTGTGGCCGAGCGATATGGCCGCCAGCGCCCTGAAATCTTCTCTCTCCTCCTGGGCCCGGACGGCGAGCGCCTGGGCAACCAGGAGCGTCTCGTTGCTGAGCATGATCTTGGCGCGCCAAGCCGGGCGCAGCAGCTCTTCGAAATCGAGTTCCTCGCGGCCGAAAATCGGCGACCAGATCAGTCGCGCTCCATCGGCGGCAACAAGACCCTTGCTGCTGATCGAGATGGCAAGCACGTCCTCTTTCGTGATGCGGGAGCGCTGGAGCAACCGTTCAAGTGCGGCGGCAAACATCTGCCCGAAAGTGGCGGTGCCCTTCAGATCGTGATGTCTCGCCTCTTCGAACCGGTCGAGCAGAGTGCCGCCATAGTCTGCGAGCGAATACTGGACGATATCGGACGAAATGCGCGCGACGATCACATGGCCGCAGTCGCGCCTCGGCGTGAAAAGCACGCGCGGCCGGCCACGGCCGCCCTGAACGTGCTGCTCGCTTTTGGCGATGATCCCGGCGTGTTCCAGTTCGGCGGTGATGGCCGAGACGGTGGCCGAGGCGAGAGCGGTTTCCGATGCGATTTCCGTGTGGGACAAGGAACCTTTGCGGCGGAGCGCCGCAAGGACAAGCGTGCTGTTCTGCTGACGTACAAGTTCAGTGCTGGACTTCGTCAGCATTACACGTCCCTGTCGATGGCGGGTCCTTCAACCCCATGCCTCCTCCAAAGCATCTGTTGAGCGGCAAGACAAGACGCCCTGCATGTTTCCGTAGATCGAAGCCGCTTAAGGATAAAACATGCGGCATTTCAATGTGCTACAGCGACTTTTTGCCCTTAGCGGAAAAGACGCATGGGACTGTACGGGGCCTTGTTGACAGCCTGCTAAAACTCTGACATTTATTTTCTCGACTGTCGAGAAAAAAGTCCGCACTGGTTGCGGCGGGTTTGCGACAGCACTTCACGGTTGGCCGAGGAGGCGTGCGGGAGGTTCGTGCGCAGGGCGCAACCACTTGGGAGGATGAAATGAAATCCGTTTTGAAGCTGATGGCGGGGGCTGCCATCATCGCGTCCATGCATTCGGCGGCGATCGCCAAGGATCTCGTCGTCGGCGTTTCCTGGTCGAACTTCCAGGAAGAGCGTTGGAAAACCGACGAGGCTGCCATCAAGGCCGCGCTTGAAGCTTCCGGCGACAAATATATCTCCGCCGATGCCCAGTCTTCCGCCGCCAAGCAGCTGACCGACATCGAGTCGCTGATCGCGCAGGGCGCAAACGCCTTGATCGTGCTCGCCCAGGATTCCGACGCGATCGCCCCTGCGATCGAAAAGGCGACGGCAGAAGGCATCCCGGTCGTCGGCTACGACCGCCTGATCGAGAATCCGGCCGCCTTCTACATCACCTTCGACAACAAGGAAGTGGGCCGCATGCAGGCCCGCGAAGTCTTCAAGGCGAAGCCGGAAGGCAACTTCGTCTTCATCAAGGGCTCCTCGTCCGACCCGAACGCCGACTTCCTCTTTGCCGGCCAGATGGAAGTGCTGAAGGAAGCGGTCGACGGCGGCAAGGTCAAGAATGTCGGCGAGGCCTACACCGATGGCTGGAAGCCGGAAAATGCCCAGAAGAACATGGAGCAGTTCCTGACCGCCAATGACAACAAGGTCGACGCGGTCGTCGCTTCGAACGACGGCACGGCCGGCGGCGCGATTGCAGCGCTTTCGGCACAGGGTCTCGCAGGCTCGGTTCCGGTGTCCGGACAGGACGGTGACTTTGCGGCGCTCAACCGCGTGGCGCTCGGCACCCAGACGGTTTCCGTCTGGAAGGACGCGCGCGAGCTCGGCAAAAAGGCCGCCGAAATCGCCTCGGCGCTCGCCGCCGGCAAGACGATGGACGAGATCGAGGGCGTTCAAACCTTCAACGGCGGACCGAAGGGCGTTGCCATGAAGTCGGTCTTCCTGGCACCGCTGGCCATCACCAAGGACAATCTGAACGTCGTCATCGACGCCGGCTGGATCTCCAAGGACGCAGCCTGCCAGGGCGTTGCGGCCGGTACCATCGCCGCGTGCAACTGACGGCTCGGCATTTGAATTGACCTCAAGACGCCGCAACGCGACCCGTTGCGGCGTTTGCTTGAGGTCGGGACGATCTTCGCATGCGGGTGTTAAGATCGCCGCAACCGAGGCGCTCTGTAGCATTCAAGGTGCTACAGCGTCCTTCGCACGTCTGATCAGACGCGCGGCGCTATAGAACGACCGCATGAGCAAATGGAAAACAGTGGGGGACGGCGGCCATGGCCGACACGACGAATACCGCACATTTTAATCGCGCCCGCAGCGCGGCTGAAAACCCGGTGAAGCGCTTCTTCCGCGCCACCGAAATCGACACCCGCCTTCTGGGCATGGTCGGCGCGATGCTGATCATCTGGATCGGCTTTAATTTCCTGTCCGGCGGGCTGTTCCTCACGCCGCGAAACCTCTGGAACCTTTCGGTGCAGACCGCCTCGGTCGCCGTCATGGCGACCGGCATGGTTCTCGTCATCGTCACCCGCAATATCGATCTGTCGGTCGGCTCCATCCTCGGCTTCGTCGGCATGATCATGGGCGTGCTGCAGGCCGAGCTGCTGCCGCAGGTGCTGGGCTTCAACCATCCCGCCACCTGGATCATCACGCTGCTTGCCGGCCTTTCCCTCGGCGCGGCGATCGGCGCCTTGCATGGAATGATCATCGCTTTCCTCAACGTGCCGTCCTTCATCGTCACGCTCGGCGGGCTCCTCATCTGGCGCGGCGCCACCTGGTTCGTGACCAGCGGCCGCACGGTCGCACCGATGGACGCCACCTTCCGCCTGATGGGCGGCGGCACCGAAGGCTCGATCGGCGCGACGGCAAGCTGGATCGTCGGCCTCCTTGCCTGTCTCGCGATCGTCGCGAGCATCATCAACGCCCGCAAGCAGCGCAAGCGCTTCGGCTTTCCCCGCCGCCCGGTCTGGGCCGAGTACTTCCTGTCGGGAATTGGCTGCGCCCTCGTCCTCGGCGCCGTGGCGATCGCCAACAGCTATCCCTGGCCGGCCAACATCGCCCGCAAATACGCCGAAGCCAACGGCATCGCCTGGCCCGAAGGCGGCCTCTTCATTGCACACGGCATCGCCATTCCGGTGCTGATCGCCATCGTCATCGGCATCGTCATGACCTTCATCGCCACGCGTCTGCGCTTCGGCCGCTACGTCTTCGCGATCGGCGGCAATCCGGAAGCGGCCGAACTCGCCGGCATCAAGACGCGCTGGGTGACGGTGAGGATCTTCGCGCTGATGGGCATGCTCTGTGCCGTCGCCGCCGCGATCTCGACGGCACGCCTCAACGCCGCCACCAATGCCCAAGGCGAGCTCGACGAACTCTACACCATCGCCGCGGCCGTCATCGGCGGCACCTCGCTTGCCGGCGGCATGGGCACGATCGCCGGTGCCATGCTCGGCGCCCTCGTCATGCAGTCGCTGCAATCCGGCATGGTGCTGCTCGGCATCGACAGCCCGCTGCAGCGGATCGTCGTCGGCGTCGTGCTGGTCACCGCCGTCTGGCTCGACACCATCTACCGCGCCCGCGCGAAATAATCAGGAGTACGAACATGACAGATCAACGCACTCCGCTCGTGGAAATGAAGAACATTTCCATCTCCTTCGGCGGTATCCACGCGGTGGACAACGCTTCCGTCGATCTCTATCCGGGTGAAGTCGTGGCGCTCCTCGGCCACAACGGCGCCGGCAAGTCGACGCTGATCAAGATCCTTTCCGGCGCTTACCGGCGCGATGCCGGCGAGATCCTGATCAATGGCGAGCCGGCGGACATTCACAATCCGCGCGACGCGAAGAAATACGGCATCGAGACGATCTACCAGACGCTCGCCGTCGCCGACAATGTCGACGCCGCCGCGAACCTCTATCTCGGCCGCGAGCTCCGCACCCCCTGGGGAACGCTCGACGACGTCGCGATGGAGGCGAAGGCACGCGAGGTGATGGGCCGCCTCAACCCGAACTTCCAGCGCTTCAAGGAGCCGGTGAAGGCGCTCTCCGGCGGCCAGCGGCAGTCGGTGGCGATCGCGCGCGCCATCCTGTTCAACGCCCGCATCCTGATCATGGACGAGCCGACGGCCGCCCTCGGGCCGCAGGAGACCGCACAGGTCGGCGAGCTCATCAAGCAATTGAAGCGCGAAGGCATCGGTATCTTCCTGATCAGCCACGACATCCACGATGTCTTCGACCTTGCCGACCGCGTATCGGTGATGAAGAACGGCCAGGTCGTCGGCCACGCCCGCACCGAGGACGTGACCAAGGACGAAGTGCTCGGCATGATCATCATGGGCAAGGTGCCGCCAAAGGCGATCCCCGGCCCCGGCGCCATGCAGATGGCCTGAGTTCCGGAGCAGTGCAAACACCGCAAATGCCGCGTCTCAAGGCGCGGCATTTTTCTTTCCGGAAGTCCCCTGCCCCGAGAGGCGCTACGGCCCCGACACGAACACCAAACGCAAATTTCCGCTGCAAACTCCTTCAATCACCATTGAAGCGGCGCGCAAGCTAGGCTAAGAACCGCTCACAGCCTGCTTCGGCGGCCCTGCCGCCAACGGATGCACCCGTAGCTCAGCTGGATAGAGTGTTGGATTCCGATTCCAAAGGTCACAGGTTCGAATCCTGTCGGGTGCGCCAAACTACCCACCATTTAGAACAAATCTGCCACCACCACTCGACAACCAAAGCCTCCCTGCGTCCCAAGGCATTGCCACCGCGCGATTGCAATGTCATGATTACACGCTAGAAGCGGACACTATCGGCCCGATGCCATCTCCCGGTTGTCGTTGCCGGAGCGCTCCGCTCAGGATGGGCAGTTTGAATGTGGCGCGATTCTCTCCTCGGCACGTTTGCCGTGGTTTCAGCCAAGACTGCTTGCCGCCGCGCGTACGAGCGTTCTTCGAGATTCTTTCCGCGGCCGGGGAGAGCAGACTGCAAAGAGCGTCGCTAGCCTTACGCGGAGAAACGCCATGCGGGCCTTGCGCGAGCGGTTGGCGGTGCAGCCGCAGGATCTGAGGCGGCGGCTCGATCCGGCCACCCTACCATTTCAGACGACGGCCGAGGTGTCGCCGGTCAAGACGACGATCGGGCAGCCGCGCGCGGCCGAGGCGATCGCTTTTGCGCTTGAGGTGGGCGCCCGTGGCTTCCACCTCTACGCCGCCGGTTCGCCCGGCACCGGGCGCGAGAGCACGGTCCTCGCGGCGGTGCGCTCCTTCGCCGCGGCGCGGCCGACACCGCCCGACTGGGTCTACGTCCACAACTTCGCCGAGCCGGACCGTCCACGCGCCTTCCCGGTGCCGGCCGGCAAGGGTCGGAAACTGGCAAAGGCGATGACGTCGTTTGTGGAGGCGGCGCAGTTAGAGATTCCCGGCGCTTTCGAGGGCGAGGATTACGCGCGGCGACGAGAGGAGGTCCTTGTCGAGGTGAGGAGGCGACGGGCCGAGCTGATCGCAGACCTGCGCGCCTTTGCGCAGGAACGCGAGTTCGCGCTGGAGATGGGGCCGACCGGCATTGCCAAAATCCCGCTGCTGAACGGCGAGCCGATGCCACAAGAGGCGTTCGAGCAGTTGCCCCCCGAGGCAAAGGCGGAGCTCGAGCAGCGGGGTGCGCAGATCCAGGCCGAGCTCGGCGCTTACGTGCGTAAGATGCGGCAGGTCGACAAGGAAGCCCAGCAACGCGTCACCGCGCTCGACCGGGAGGTGGCGCTCCTCACCGCAGGCCCACTCATTGCCGAATTGCGCGAGGATTACGACGACCAGCCAGACGTCCTCGCCTTCCTCGAGCAGATAGAGACGGACCTGCCGGACCATCTGCACGACTTCTTGCCGACGGCCGAAGCCGGGCAAGCGGACGGCGCGACTGCGCTGCGGAGGCATCAGGGGTCCTTGGCGCGGTACGAAGTCAACGTGTTGATCGACAACAGTGGGATCGCCGGCGCGCCGGTCGTCCTCGAGCGCAACCCGACCTACTACAACCTGAGCGGCCGGCTCGACTACCGGGCCGTGATGGGGACGATGGTGACCGACTTCCTCCAGATCAGGCCCGGCGCGCTGCACCGCGCCAACGGCGGTTTCCTCGTCCTGCATGCCCTGGACGTCATGCGCAACCCCTTCGCTTGGGAGGGGCTGAAGCGCGCCCTGGCGTCCGGCGAGGTGGTGATCGAGAACCCGGGAGAGCAAGGAGCGCCGGTGCCGACGAACCGGCCGCGGCCGGAGCCGATTCCGCTCGACGTGAAGGTGATCCTGATCGGACCGGCCGCGCTCTATCAAGCCCTCCATCAGGCCGACGTCGAGTTCCCGGAACTGTTCGGGGTGAAAGCGGAATTCGCGCCGGACATGGATTGGAACGAGGAGAACCTAGCAAGCTATTCCGCCTTCCTGAGCTTGGTCGTACGCGATCGTCGACTGCTCCACTTCGACCGTTCGGCCGTCGCCCGGATCGTCGAACATGGAGCGCGGTTGCGCGACCACCAGCGGAAGCTGACCACGCGGTTCCTCGACGTTGCCAGGCTGGCCGTCGAGGCCTGCCACTGGGCAGGCAAGGCGAAGCACAAGTTCGTGCTGGCGGAGGATGTCGACGCGGCGGTCGCCCAGCAGGAGCGACGGCGCAATCTGGCCGAGGAACGAATGCGAGAGGTGATCTCCGATGGCACGATCATGATCGACACCGAGGGCGCTCGGGTGGCGCAGGTTAACGGGGTGTCAGTGCTCAACGTCGGGGACTACAGTTTCGGGCAGCCGTCACGGGTTACCGCGCGCGTTTCAGTGGGGCGGGGAACGGTACAGAGCATTGAGCGGGAGATCGAGCTCTCGGGGCCGATCCATGCGAAGGGGTTCTTGATCCTGACCGGGTATCTGCAAGCGCAATACGCTCAAGATTGGCCGCTCTCGCTGGGGGCGACGATCACCTTCGAGCAGTCGTATGGCGGGATTGACGGCGACTCGGCGTCGACGACCGAACTCTACGCCTTGCTGTCGGCCCTGTCCGGTCTTCCGTTGAACCAGGGAATTGCCGTGACTGGCGCGGTGAACCAGCACGGCCAGGTGCAGGCGGTCGGGGGCGTGACGCGCAAGATCGAAGGCTTCTACGATGTCTGCCGCGATCGGGGACTGACCGGCCGGCAAGGAGTGATCGTGCCGACGGCCAACGTCATGAACCTGATGCTGAAGGAGGAGGTCGTGGAGGCGGTGCGGGCGGGACGTTTCCACGTCTGGGCCGTCAGCCACGTCGACGAGGGAATCGAGTTGCTGATGGAGCGGACGGCCGGCGAACCGGCAGCGGACGGGACGTTTCCTGAGGGGACGGTGCACCGGCTCGTCCAGGATCGGCTGCGGCAGTATGCGGAGCACATGCGCGCGTTTGGCAGCGCCTGGCCCGGTGGTTCGAATTTCGGGAGCGACGGACACTAGAGCCGGAGAACGGCTCGATGCGGACGTTTGGCGCAGGAGGCGGTCATTACAGATCTTTTGATCGTTCTCACGCTTCTCGGCGCTGCGATCGTAATGTTCGCGATCAACAGGCCGCGCCTGGATGCGGTCGCCCTGATGACGCTGGTGGCGCTGCCGTTCACCGGTGTCGTTACGATGGGGGAGGCCCTGGCCGGTTTCAGCGATCCGAACATCGTGCTGATCGCAGCCCTGTTCGTGCTCGGCGAAGGGCTGGTCCGCACCGGCGTCGCCCAGCGGGTGGGCGACTGGTTGATCGCCAGGGCGGGCAAGAACGAACTGCGCCTGATCGTCCTGCTGATGATGGTCGTGGGCGCGCTCGGCGCGACCATGAGTTCGACTGCCGTCACGGCGATCTTCATACCGGTTGCGTTGCGCATCTCTCAGAGCACCGGCATCGGTCCGGGCCGGCTGATGATGCCGCTCAGCGTGGCCGCCTTGATCAGCGGAATGATGACCCTGGTTGCGACCGCGCCGAATCTGATCGTGAACGGCGAGCTCGAGCGCCACGGTGTGGAGGGATTCGGGTTCTTCAGCTTCACGCCGTTCGGGCTGCCGATTCTGCTGCTCGGCACCCTCTATATGAGCGTCGCCCGGCGCTGGCTCCAGGATACCGCCACGCCGGCATCAAGTTCCAGCCGCCCTAACCTCGCGGCCTGGATCGATGAATACAAGCTGGCCGATCGTGAACACCGGCTGCGGATAACCGCGCAGTCGCCGCTGGCCGGCAGGACCCTGGAAGAGTTCGACCTGAGCGGATGGCCCGGTGCCAATATCGTTGCGCTCGAGCGCGGTCGCCGGTTCGCCCGCGAGGTCATGCAGCCCTCGGCAAAGGCGGAGCTGAAAGTGGACGACGTCATGCTGATCGATTATGCCGGCCGAGATTCCGACATACGAACCATTTGTGAGCGCTTCGCGCTTGAAGAAATATCGCTGCGCGGCGCCGATTTCGCCGACCGGTCGCAGGAAATCGGCTTGGCCCAGGTCGTCGTGGCGGCGACGTCCGATCTCGCCGGCCAGACGATTGCCGATGCAGAGCTCTCCAAGCGGTTCAATTTGACGGTGATCGGCCTGCGCCGGGGCATGGTCGCTTACGGCCGCGAATTTCTGCATGAGCCGCTGGCGATCGGCGACATGTTGCTGTTGATCGGACCATGGCGGGACCTCGACAAGCTCCGATCGGACGGTAGCCCCTTGGTCATCCTCAATATGGCCGTCCAGCGTGACAAGGAGCTGCCGGCGCACGACAAAGCCGTCCATGCTCTGGCTTGCCTCGCGCTTGTCGTCGGGCTGATGGTCAGCGGCGTCATTCCCAATGTCCAGGCAGCACTGATCGGTTGCCTGCTGATGGGGGTGCTGCGCTGCATTGACTTCAACAGCGCCTATCGTTCCATCGATTGGAAGACGATCGTGCTGATCGTCGGCATGTTGCCGTTTTCGATCGCGCTCGAGCGCACCGGCGGTGTCGAGGTCGCTGCGGACAGCTTGCGGGCTCTGACGGCCGACACAGGCCCGCATGTCGTGCTCGGGACGCTTTTTGTCATCACCGCCCTGCTCGGCATGTTCATCTCCAATACCGCGACGGCTGTGCTGATGGCGCCGGTGGCTCTCGCGGTCGCACAGGAATTGGGCGCCTCACCCTATCCGTTTGCGATGATCGTGGCCCTGGCGGCCTCGACCGCGTTCATGACTCCGGTGTCCTCTCCGGTGAACGCGCTCGTGGTCGGGCCTGGACACTACACCTTCGGCGACTTCGTCCGGATCGGCGTGCCGTTCTCGCTGATTGTTCTGATCGTCAGCGTAGTCCTCGTGCCGTGGCTGCTGCCGCTGTGAGGCGGCCCGCTCCGGCGCTCGAAGCGAAACTCGTCGCCGCGCTCGCGGTGGCCGGAACACAGGAAGGATTGCTCAATGTTGCATGTTGATATCCCCACGCGCTCCGAATTCAAGGCGATCTACGACGTCAGAAGCGACGCCTGCGTGTCGATCTATTTGAGGACCACGCCGCTCACGCAGGAGAGTGACGCTTCGCGGATCCAGCTGGGCAATTTCCTCCGGGAGGCGCGTGAGCGCCTCGAGGCGGCGGGGCTCGACAAGAGGCGGCTCCTGTCCCTGACGGAAGAAGTCGATGCCCTGGCGGATGATGATGAGTTCTGGCGCTTTCAGGCCAACAGCCTCGCTGTCCTCGCCACCCCGGAAAGTCTGCGGACCTTTCGGCTGGCCAACCATCTGACCCCGATGGCGGAAGTGGGGGACAGATTCCATCTGAAGCCGCTCATCCGGGCCATCACCTTTCCGCACTCCGCCTTCATTCTCGCGCTTTCCGAGAACGCGGTGCGGCTGGTGGAAATGCATACCGACGTGCCCGCCACCACGCTGAAGATCGACAACATGCCGAAGGATGCAGCAAGCGCGGCCGGCAAATCCACGCTCAACGACCGCACTAGCGACGGGCGCATGGGCGGTCTGGAGAGTCAGAACGTCCGTTTCCTGCAGTATGCGCGCAAGATCGACGCTGCACTGCGGCCATTCCTGAGCGGACGCGAAACGCCGTTGATCCTGGCGGCGACCGGGCGGCTCGCATCGGTGTTTCCAGCTGTAAACAGCTATCCGAACCTATTGCCGGACGGTATTAAGACCAGTCCAGACCGCGTACCGGATGCCGAGCTCGCGCAGGCCGCGCGTGCCGTTCTCGATGCCGCCTACGCGCGGGAGATCGACGAATTGAAAAAGTTGTACGACAAGCGCGCGGGCAGCGGCCGCGCGACGACCGATATCTCCGATGCCGCGCGTGCGGCCACGTTTGGCGCGATTGAAACGCTGCTGGTTGACATAGACGCCGTCATCCCGGGGACGATCGATGCGGAGACTGGTGCCGTTTCGTTCACTGATGGAGACGCCGGGGCTTATGGCGTCGTCGACGAGATCGCCAGCCGCGCCTTCACCAGCGGAGCGCGCGTGCTCGGCGTGCGCCGGTCGGACCTGCCGGGTCAGATGGAGCTGGCCGCCGTCCTGCGCTTTCCTATCTAACCGATAGCAGGCTTTTGAAGCTTCAGAGTGGATCACATGACAACCCCATCGGACCCGACCGCCGACTCCGCCATTGCAGGCCAGCACGCTGGCCGGGCGCCCTGGTTGCCATTGATCGTGATCGTCCTCGCTCAACTTCAGATGGCCATCAACATCAGCGCCCTGCCCGTTTCGCTCGGGCCGCTCTCCCAAGATCTCGGTTCGCCGGCGACCGCCGCAGCGACCGCGCTTCTCCTCTACTCGATGTTCGTTGCCGCGTTCGTCATGCTGGGCGCGAAGATCGGCAAGCTCGCGGGTGAGCGCCGCGTGCTCCAGGTCAGCGTCGTCGTGCACGGCGCGGCGATGGGGTTGATGGCGACCAGCACCGATGCAAGCACGATGAATGCCGCTCAGTCGATCGCGGGAATCGCCGCCGCGGCGGCCGTGCCGACCTTGGTGGTGTTGATCGCCGCCAATTATCACGGCCGGCAGCAGGAAACGGCGCTGGGCGTGCTGGCCGGCATCCCCGCGGTCGCCAGCGCGGTAACCTTCGTCATCGCCGGATTTCTCGCCACAGCCCTGAGCTGGCGCTACTCATATTGGCTGATCGTCTCCCTGGCGGTCGTCGTCCTGATCCTGAGTTTTCGCCTGGCGCCGATCCCGCGCCAGCCCGGCACGAGGATCGACATGTTCGGGGTCGTCCTCTCGGCGGCCGCTGTCGCGCTTATCCTGCTTGGCTTCAACAATCTTCAGGCGTGGGGACTTCTGCTCGCGGAGAGCGCGGCGCCGTTTTCGCTGCTGGGATTGTCGCCGGCGCCGATCCTCATTCTTCTGGGGGTAATGTTCGGGCAGGCGTTCTTCGCGTGGTCCAATAGGCGGGTCGCAGCCAACAGGCAGCCCTTGCTTGCGATGGAGGTATTGGACAGCAGGGAAGAAAAGAGTGCCGTCATCGCCTTTCTCGCCGCAGGCAGCCTCGGCCTCGCGGTGGGTTTTCTTGTCCCGCTCTATGTGCAGATCATCCAGGGCCGCACGCCCCTGTTCTCTGCGGTGGCCATCCTCCCTTACACGGCTGCAATCGCGGCATCCGGTGTCCTCTCGGTGCGATTATATGATCGCTTCGGGCCACGGAGTCTCGGCACCGCCTCGTTCGTCCTGATCGCGATCGGTCTGGCGGTGGTTGCCTTCACCGTCGGCAACGACTGGAGCACCGTGACGGTCATTCTGGGCCTGATCCTCGTCGGCATCGGCGAGGGTACGCTGCTGACTTTGCTTTTCAACGTGCTCGTATCCTCCTCGCCCAAGCGCCTCGCCGGCGACGTGGCCGCGTTGCGCGGCGTGGCGAACAACGTCTCGAACGCGCTGGGCGCGGCCTTCGCCAGCGTTGTGGCGGTAGGGCTGCTGGGCATGTTTCTCACCTCCGCCTTCAGCCAGTCCGAGCTGCCGCCCGAGCTCAGCAATCACGTGCTTTTCGACGATGTCGACTTCGTGACCAACGATGAACTGAGGAGCGTCTTCAGCGCGACCTCGGCGACGCCGGACCAGGTGGAGACGGCGATCGCGATCAACGAGGACGCCCGCCTCCGAGCGTTGCGGGGGGCGTTCTTGATCGTGGCGGGCATCTCATTGTTGTCGATTTTCCCAGCCGCGAGATTGCCGAAATACGTGCCGCGCGAGCTGTCGGCAAACGACATCGTGAGCGGGCAAGCCTGAAGGACCTCGACCATGAAGAAGCAAGTCCTGTTCATACAAGGCGGAGGCGCAGGGACCCATGATGAATGGGACAACAAGCTCGTCGACAGCTTGAGACGAGAACTTGGGCTTGGCTACGACGTCCGCTACCCGCGCATGCCGAATGAGGCGGATCCCAGCTATACCGTATGGAAGGCCGCGCTCGCGCAAGAGATCGGCGGCCTCGATGATGGCGCGATAGTGATTGGCCACTCCATTGGCGGAACGGTTCTGATCAACGCCCTCGCAGAGGCGCCACCGAACCGGAAGCTTGCTGGCGTATTTCTCATCGCGGCGCCCTTTGTTGGCGCTGGCGGGTGGCCGAGTGAAGACATCGAGCCAACGGCCGAACTCGGCGCGCGATTGCCGCCAAAGACGCCGGTCTATCTCTATCATGGCAGCGAGGACGACACTGCGCCGTTCGCGCATGTCGATCTCTATGAAAGAGCGATACCCGGCGCGATCGTGCATCGGCTCCAAGGCCGCGACCACCAGCTCAACGACGACTTGGCCGAGGTTGCTGCTGGAGTCCGCGCTTTGACATGAGCGCGCTGTTCACCGGTCGATCCGGCGATCACGAAACGCACCGAAAGCTCGCGCTTGAAATTACATTAGCGCTAATGTAATTTGCGGCCATGAGCGAAAAACAGATGCCGGGTCTCGGTGAATTGCTCCGCTATGTCGGAGAACTGGTCGATCAGGGTGCGGAGGAAGAGTACCGCGCCATGAGGCTTTCTTATCGCGCCAGATACACTCCGGTCATGCGCGCGCTCAGCGCCGGAGCAGAAACTGTCACTGAAATCACTTCCCTGAGCAGCCTCACCCAGGGCGCGATCAGCCAGTCGGTGAGGCTGATGGAGGCCGATGGCCTGGTGGCACGCCATCGGCTGGAGGATGGGCGCAAGAACGGTGTTCACCTGACGGCTCGCGGCCGGGAACTGCTGAAGAGGCTTGAACCCCACTGGGCGACCACCTTCGCAGCCATAGGTGCGCTGGAGAAGGAGATCGGCCATCCGCTTCTTGAGGTGCTGGCAAAGACGGCGCGCGCGCTGGAGCGCCAGGGATTTGGCGCTCGACTGAGGGTCGCCGCCGCACACCACGCAAACGAGGATCACATCGATGCCGAATGACACCACACCGCGCAAGAACTGGTTCGATGCAGGAGGCAACGCCTATGCACGGTTCAGGCCGGAGTACCCCGCCGGGCTCTCGGCGTTTCTTGCCGGAATTGCCCCCTCCCGTGAGATGGCCGTCGATGTCGGCTGCGGCAGTGGGCAGCTGACCCGGCAATTGGCGACCTATTTCGACAGCGTCATTGGGCTCGATCCCAGCGAAGACCAGATCGCCAATGCGCGGACTGAGGACAAGGTGCGATACCTCTGCGCACCGGCCGAGAAACTGCCCCTTCCGGACAACGCAGTCAGCCTCATCACTGCGGCGCAGGCCGCTCACTGGTTCGATCTGCCGGCCTTTTATGCCGAGGCTCGCCGGATCGCCGCTAAGAACGCAGTTATTGCGCTCATCAGCTACGGGGTCCTGCGGCTGGAACCGGACGATCTTCAGGAGCGGTTCATTGATTTCTACCGCAACGAGATCGGCCCCTATTGGCCGCCCGAGCGCAAGCTGGTGGACACCGGCTACGCCGATATCAGCTTCCCTTTCGGTGAGCGCACTGCGCCAGAGATGGAAATCTGCCGGGCTTGGGAACTCGGCGAATTCCTCGGCTACCTGTCAACATGGTCCGCCGTGCGCCGTGTTAACGACGCCGGTCGCGAGGACGTTCTCGCTGCCTTCGTCCGGGATATTTCCGAACTCTGGGGCGATCCGGCGAAGAAGCGGCCAGTGTCCTGGCCCGTCAACATGAGATTGGGGACGATATGAGCGACACCACGGAGCTGCCGACACTCCGGGCTGGCCTGCGGCATTGCGAACGCCTGACCGTCACACCGTTTCATACCGTGCCCGAGGTCGATGACGCTTGGCCGGGCTTCAGGGATATGCCGCCGGTGTTCGCGACGGCGATGATGATCGGCTTCATCGAGCAGACCTGCATCGAAGCGTTGCGCCCCTACCTCACGGACGAACAACATACCGTCGGCACCCATGTCGATGTCAGCCATGTCGCGCCAACCCCCGTCGGCATGTCGGTGATCGCAGACGTCGAGCTGATTGCGGTGAACGAAAGGTCGCTTCTTTTCAAAGTCTCCTGCTGCGACGAAGCTGGCCTGATCGGCGAAGGGACCCATCGCCGCGCCATCATCGATCTGAACCGCTTCACCCGGCGGCTGGCCGACAAGGCGGTCCAAGCCAGATAGTTGACATTGTCAGATACTTCATGACAAAGTCAGCGATATATCTGACAATGTCAACTAAATAGGTATGCCATGCCGCAGATCGATCGGGAAGATGTGGCCGCGGTGCGCCGCTTCAGCCGTTTCTACACACGCCGCATCGGTCTGCTGCACGAGGGCCTGCTTGGCGGCCCCCTGTCCCTCGCCGAGGGCCGCCTCGTCTACGAGCTCGCGCAGCGGAAGACATCGACAGCAAAGGAGCTTGGAGCCGAGCTCGAGCTCGATTCCGGATATCTGAGCCGCCTCTTGCGCGGCCTGGAAGAGCGCGGCCTCGTCTCGAAAAGCCCATCGCAGGAGGACGGGCGGCAGGTTCTGATCTCGCTTACCCCGGCAGGCCGCGAGAGCTTCGCGGCCATCGACGCGCGCTCGCGTGACGAGGTGAGCGCCATGCTCGATCGCCTCTCACTGCCGGAGCGGCGGAATCTCGCTGCGGCACTTGCCGAGGCCGAGCGACTGCTTGGGGGTGCCCCGGAACCTGCTCGCGTCCCCTATATCCTGCGCACGCATCAGCCGGGAGACATGGGCTGGATCGTCCATCGCCACGGCGTGCTTTATGCACAGGAATACGGATGGGATGAGACTTTTGAGGCTCTCGTCGCCCAGATCACGGCCGATTTCATTCAGAACTTCAAACCGAGCCGCGAGCGATGCTGGGTCGCGGAGCGCGAGGGCGAGATCGTCGGTTCGGTATTCCTGGTCGAAGAGTCGGCGACCGTCGGCAAGCTCCGCCTTCTCTACACCGAGCCAAGCGCACGCGGTCTCGGCATCGGCCGTCGGCTCGTCGAGGAATGCATCCGCTTTGCGCGACAGGCGGGGTATTCGAAGGTCACCCTTTGGACCAATGACATACTGACCGCCGCAAGGCACATCTACCAGACGACAGGTTTTCATCTCGTGCACGAGGAGAAGCACCATAGCTTCGGGCGCGATCTGGTCGGGCAGAATTGGGAACTGGTGCTGTGACGGCTCCATGGCGCTGCCCACAGCGCCATGTTAAGCGCACAACACGACCGCAGGCTGACGGTGGAAGCTGCTCTCCGTGTTCACCGCGTCCGGGTCACCGTTTCTGATACGAGTGAAAAATGTAGTCCTTCGCCTCTACGGCTGTATGGCACGCGTGCCCGCAATCGGAGCCTGTTCCATCGGGCGTGAACGTAACACGGCGCAGCCTCCCTACGCCATGTCATACACGCGCGGCCAAGCCTCGGTAGCGCCAGTTGGGCGCCCGGTTGCCAAGACTCGACCGGGGATCCTAACCCTTACGACGGGTGGCTGAAGCGGGCGACCTGCGCATCCTTCATCAGGCTGCGGAAGTTTGGTCCGCTGACATGCACCAGTGTTTTGTGGTCGCCGCCTTCGAAATAGACGTCACTGACGTTGCCGAGACTTTCGTCAAGGACCACCGGCACATTGTAGGCCGATCCGATGGGAGGCACCGCGCCGGTGTCGCAATCGGCGAAAAGCGTGCTGACCTCCTCCTCCGAGGCGAGACCAAGACGCCTATTCATCACGTCCTGCAATGTGGAGAGCTCGATCCGATGCGTGCTCGGAACCACGGCGAGAAAGTAGCCCATTTCGTGATGCACGACCACGGATTTGGCCAGCCTGCTGCCCGGAACATGCGCCGCCTGCGCCGACTGACTGGTGGTTGCCGTGCGGTGATGAGCGACGATGTCGTAGCTCACACCCTCGCCTTCAATATAGTCCTGAAGTTTCCTTGCGATCGTCATCGTAGGCACCCTTGATGTTACGTAGTGACGTATCAGGGGAAACATTTTCCTCTGATCACCTGCGAAGTCAACGAAGAATGGCAGTCGCAAATGCAGGCGGGAGCGGCGGGATAGGAGATTGTACCGGGCACAAGATTAGGCCGGCGGCCGCTTTACGCGGCCGCCGGTCTCCAGATCTTTGAAACTACGCAATTCGGCCGGTCGTCAGGCGGACGCACTCTCCTTCGGAAAGTCGGTCGATACGGCGAGTTCCCGCCAGGCGGCGAGTTCGTCGGCGACATGGGCATTCTTGGTCTCGATCGCGGCGACGGTGTCGCTGCCGAAGGGCATGCGCAGCGGCGGGTTGTCGGCATGGGCGAGTTGGACCATGGCCTTTGCGAACCGTGCCGGATCGCCCGGCTGGGCGTGGTTTGCGGTCTTGGCGAAATCACGCATGGCGCCGACCGTCTCGCTATAGTCCGGGATCGACAACGGGCTCACCGCCAGAGACTGGTCGTCGAGGAAGTCGGTGCGGAAGAAGCCCGGCTCGACCACCGTCGCCTTGATGCCGAGCGGCGCCAATTCCTGCGCAAGCGCCTCGGTCAACCCTTCGATCGCGAATTTGGTCGAGCCGTAGACGCCCCAGCCGGTATAGGCCACATAGCCGCCGATCGACGAGATGTTGATGATGTGGCCCGACCGCTGGCGCCGCATTTGCGGAAGCACGGCACGGGTGACGGCGAGGACGCCGAAAACGTTAGTGCGATAGATCTTTTCGATTTCTTGCGCCGTCGCTTCCTCGACGGCGCCGAGCAGGCCGTAACCGGCATTGTTGAGCAGGACGTCGATCCGGCCGAAGCGCTCCACCGCCGCCGCGGCTGCCGCCCGGGCCTGTTCCTCATTGGTGACGTCGAGGGCCAACTTCAGCAGGTTTTCGTGCTGGCCGAGGGCATCGAGGGTTTCGACGCGGCGCGCCGTGGCGACCACCGCATCTCCGGCACTGAGTGCCTCTTTCGTGATGAGCGAGCCAAAGCCGCGGGAGGCACCTGTGATGAACCAGATACGCATGAGAAAGTCCTTTCCTTGAGTCAAGGTGAGTTGGAGATGGAAGGTCTGTTCGAGTTTCGGTCAGTTCGTTTCGGTGGCGGGGAAGTCGGCCCCTTCGGTCACTTCGGCCCAGGCATCGAAAACCTTGCGCAAGGCATCGAGCTTCGCCCGAGCACCGGCGAGAGCCTCACGGCCGAGCAGCAGCCGCAGCGGCGGTTCGGCGGCATTGACAGCCATGACGATCGCGCGCGCCGCCCGTTCCGGATCGCCGGGTTGCTTGCCGCTGTACCCCCTGATCCTGCGCCAGACGGCACCTGCCGTGTCCTCGTAGTCGTTGATCGAGACGCTGGCCTCGCCGGCGGAACGTCCCGCCCAATCGGTGCGGAAAGGACCGGGCTCGACGATGAGCACCTTGATGCCGAGAGGCTCCGTCTCCTTCGACAGCCCCTCGGACAAAGCCTCGACAGCGAATTTGGAGGCGGCGTAGAAACTCAGCGACGGTACCGATCGCAGGCCGCCGACCGACGAAATATTGACGATCGTCCCCGAGCGTCGCCGGCGCATGCCGGGCAGGACCGCGCGCGTCATGTTGGCGAGGCCCCAGACATTGACCTCGAACATGGCGCGGACCGCATCCATGTTGCTCTCCTCGAAGGCGCCGAAATAACCGACACCGGCATTGTTGACGAGAACGTCGATGCGACCGAAGCGTTGCTCGGCGGCGCGTGTGGCCTCAGCAATGTCGTCCGCCTTCGTCACATCGAGCGCGAGAGCGAGCGTGCGGTCCGGTGCGATCGCCGCAAGATCGGCAACCTGCGCCGCGCCACGAGCCGTGACGACGACATTGTGGCCGAGCGCGATGACGTGCTGTGCGAGCGCGCGGCCAAAGCCGGTCGAGCAGCCTGTGATGAACCATGTCTGTGCCATTTGCGAACTCCTTCCCTGATCGGATGAGCATGAAATCCTTCGAGGCCGGGGCTGACTTGCCCGTGGCGACAAGGGGAGAATGGCGCAATTCGATTTGCATGATTAGAATGAGAATTCTCTCAACAATGCTGAGTGAGATTCATCTATGCGCGCAACCGACCTGTCAGAACTCGCGGCCTTCGACGCCGTCGCCCGGCACCGAAGCTTCCGGAAGGCCGCCGAGGAGCGTGGCGTCACCGCCTCGGCGATCAGCCATGCCGTCAGCAACCTCGAGGAACGGATCGGGCTTCGGCTGCTCAATCGTACGACCCGCAGCGTCTCGCTTACCGATGCCGGCACAATGCTTCAGGCGTATCTCACCCCGGCCTTCGGCGACATCGGATCGGCGCTCGACGCGCTCAACAGGTTTCGCGACACGCCGTTCGGCAAGGTGCGCATCAATGTCCCGAATTCGGTCGCCCCATTCATCCTGGGGCGGGTGATGGGGCCGCTCATCCGGGACAATCCCAATCTGGAGCTCGAGATCTCCGCGACCGACCGGCTGGTGGATATCGTCGAGGAAGGTTTCGACGCCGGCATCCGCCTCGGCGAGAGTCTTCGGGAAGGTATGGTGGCGGTGAAGATCAAGCCCCGGCTGCGCTTCGCGGTCGTCGGCGCACCGGATTATTTCCGGGAGCGGGACATCCCGCAGACGCCGCACGAGCTGAAGGATCATGTCTGCGTCCAAAACATGTATCCGAGCGGTGTGCGCTACCCTTGGGAATTCGAACGCGGCGGCGAGACCGTCGCCTTTCACCCGAGCGGACCGGTCGCACTCGACGACCAGGAACTCATGGTACAGTTAGCGCTCTCCGGCGTGACGCTCGCCTATGTCTGGGAAAACCGCGCGCAGCGCGAGATCATTGATGGCAGGCTGATCCGCTGCCTCGATGAATGGTGTCCGCCGGAGGACTGGTTCTACCTCTACTATCCGAGCCGCCGGAACATTTCCGCCGGGCTGCGGGCGGTGATCGAGGCGATGCGGGTGTGACAAGGTCCGGCGACCCGCATGGCCATGACGGTCGCTCGCAACCTCAGCGGCGCCTTACAGATGGCGCTCCAGCCATGCCTTCAGTGCGACGGCATTGTTCCTCTCCTCGTTGCGCGCCGCGTAAAGCAACGTCACGGGACCCTTTGCGAGATGCTTGCGGAGCTCCTGGACCGCCGCCTGGGCCGTCTCGTCCTCCAGTTCCGCCGCATAGGCCGTGCAGAACTCGTCCCATGCATCCGGCTTTCCATGGAAGCGTTTGCGCAATGCATCGCTCGGCGCGATGTCCTTCAGCCAGAGATCGACCCCGGCCTTGTCCTTGGCAATGCCGCGCGGCCAAAGCCGATCGACGAGGATGCGCGTGCCGTCGCTTGCCTCCGGCGCCTCATAGATACGCTTCAATGTCAGCGAGTTCATGAGATTTCCATCTGTCTACAGTTGCTCCATAAACGCCCGGGATCTCGCCGTTAAGCCAAGAAGGATGCGATCCTCACTCACCCCGGACCGCCCGCCAGGCAGTTATCATCGCATCTGCTGCAACATTACCGGCGAGCTCGTCGGTCAGCCATGAAATCACCGATACCCGCATGACCTTGCGGCGACGCCAGATCGCGCCGCCGCAGAAGCAAACGCCGTCGGCCTGTATCCGCTCGATCGTCCGCTGGGTGAGCCGGTCGGCCTCGTCGTCCGGGCATGTCGTGCCGAACCGCACGAGAAACTGATTGAGCACGACATCGTTCAGTACCGCGATTCCCTGTTCCGGCCTCAGCCTTTCGGCCATGGCGCGGGCAACCCGACAGTGACGCTCGACCATGGCGGCGATCCCGTCGCGCCCAAGATGCTTGATCATCGCCCAGGTGGCAAAACCGCGGGCACGACGCGACAATTCCGGGACGAAGTGGCTCGGATCGCGCTCGCCTTCGTAGCTCGACGGCAGGAAGCTTGCTGTAGTCGTCATCGAACGGCGATGCGCCTCTTCGTCGCGAACGATGGCGTAGCCGCAGTCATAGGGCGTCTGCAGCCATTTGTGACCGTCGGTCGCCCAGGAATCGGCGCTGTCGATGCCCTTGGCGAGCCCGCTCCTCTGTGGCATGCGCGCGCCCAAAGACCGAACGCGCCGTCGACGTGAACCCAGGCGCCGATGTCCCTGGCGATAGGAATGATGCGCTCGAAATCGTCGAAGGCACCGGTATTGATCTGCCCCGCCTGGAGGATGGCAATGCAGGGGCCGGACACCTTGCCAGCCGCTTCAGCGAAATCCGACACGAGAATGCGGCCGGCATCATCGGTCTTCACGCGGACGACCCGGTCGTGCCCGAGTCCCAGAAACTGCAGAGCGGAGAAAACGGTCGCGTGGGCGTCATCGCCAATCAGAACCGTGATCGGCGGTGCGCCGAACAGGCCCTGCCCCTCGACGTCCCAGCCGACCTTCCGCAAGACATCGCCGCGTGCTGCGGCGACGCAGACAAAATTGGCGACCGTCGCGCCGGTAACGAAGCCGACGGAACTCTCTTCCGGCAGATCGAGAAGATCGAGCAGCCAGCTACCCGCGACAGCCTCGGCCGCCGCTGCCGCGGGCGTTGCATGATGGTTGCCGGTGTTCTGGCCCCAGGCGCTCGTCAGCCAGTCGGCCGCGACGCCCACCAGATGCGACCCGCCAATGACCCAGCCGAAGAAGCGCGAACCCGTCATCGCGTGAAGGCCGGGCTCCGCCTTCGCCACAAGCTCCTCGATCACGCCAAGGCCAGCGCCCCCTTGCTCCGGCAGAGGTTCGCGAAATTCCTCGAGTGATGCGTGATAGGAGACTCGCGGCCTTTGCGGGCCCACGGAAATGCCGTCGCGGAAGCGCACGGCATGCTCTGCCGCGCGCTGAAACAGGTCGTCTACCGACTCCTCCCCCATCAAGCCTCTCCGGCCAACGCGCCGGCCCTCGCCAGCGACAATGACAACTCCTTACGCCTCTCTTCTGCCGTCACGGCATGCGCCCGGCCATACGCGTTACTTCGCGCATGGCCGGATCTTGGCGGTGGACGGCCGCACCTGCGGGCTCACGCCGCTCCCCGCTCCTCGATCGGCTGCACGTTCTGGTTCATGCGGAACAGGTTCTGCGGATCGTATCTTCGCTTGACCTCGACGAGCCGCCCGTAGTTGCTGCCATAGGCGGCCGCTACACGGTCGACCTCGTCGGCCGGCATGAAATTGATATATGCCGTTCCGGCTGCGTAAGGCTTGGCGGCCTCGAACAGACGACGCGCCCAGTCTATGCAGGTCTGGTCCATTGCCGGTTCGCGCCATCGAGCATGAACGTTCATGACAAAATGGGAGCTGCGCTGCGGAAAAGCCGTTTCCTCCGCCGCGATACGACCGGCTACGCCACCGACATGGCCAATGAAGATTTCGCATTCCGGTCCCGGCAGTTGGCGAATGGCGTCCAGAAGGATGCCGATCGTCGTGTCGGACAACTCCATGAAATCATGGCTCTTCCAATAGTTGCGAGCACCGGGCGTAAGCAAGGGATCAAACGCCTGCTGCCAGCCGACAAAAGGATTGGGACCGACGACATCCGCGATCGGCTTGCCGATCGAGCGCAAGGCCGCGGTTGCCTGCCCCCCGGCTGCGATATCCCCTGAGTAGCACATGGCTAGCACGAGGATTTCCTTGCCGTGCCATTCTTCCGGAAGGAACGGCAGCGGCGGCGCCTGCCGCATCACCGCCCAGCAGGTGAGTTCGTCCGGCGCTGTCTCAAGCGCCTCGCGGTATTGCTGGAGGACGGTTTGCGCATCCGCAAAAGGATGCACGACGAGACCGGCGAGAACCTGCGTGTCGAGTTCGTGAAGCTGGAATTCGAAAGCCGTAACGACACCGAAATTCCCGCCGCCGCCACGCAGCGCCCAGAAGAGGTCGCGATGCTCCGTAGGGCTGGCGCGCACCAGTTCGCCATTCGCCGTCACCACATCGACCGAAAGCAAGCAGTCCAGGGTCAATCCGAACCTGCGCGTAAGCCACCCGAAACCGCCGCCAAGCGTCAAGCCGGCAATGCCGGTGGTCGAATTGATGCCGGTCGGAAGCGCCAGCCGGAATGCCTGGGTTTCCTTGTCGACATCGGCGAGCGTCGCCCCGGGCTCGACCCATGCCCGCTTCGCCGTGGCGTCGACGCGCACGGATTTCATCGGCGACAGATCGATCATCAGGCCGCCGTCGCAGACAGCGTTGCCGGCAATGTTATGTCCACCGCCGCGCACCGCAACGAGCAGGCCGTTTTCGGACGCAAAACGGACCGCATTCATAACGTCGGCAGCCCCGACGCATTGCACGATCAATGCGGGCTTGCGGTCGATCATCGCGTTCCAGATCGTGCGCGCCTCGTCGTAGGCCGCATCTTTCTCCATGAGCACGCGGCCGCGCAATTGCCCCGCCAGCGCCTCAATGGCTTCCGCCTTAACCGTCGTCTTTCCCGCTTGCAGATTGGTGAGGCTCATGTCGTTCATGATTCGCTCCTCCCGCGGTGAACCATGCCCCAGCGCCCGGCATTCTGCGCTTTTCCCCAACCCCGCGCAAGCAGCCGGCCCGGCTGCATCGGCCAACCGCAGCACGCCCCATGGTTGTAATTTTCAGCAAAATATTCCATCGACCGCCGGCGGCGTCCCCACGCCCTCCGACGTTTGTTCCGAATCCCCCGGGAAAGCCGTCGTCAATCAAGCCCCGGGCAAGGCTGAAATACGAAAAAAGCGGAGCGCAGCCGCGCACGTTGGAGGCAGATCGGGCATGAAAGTCGTCATTCTCGCCGGTGGATACGGCACGCGTATCTCCGAGGAAAGCCACCTGCGACCCAAGCCGATGATCGAGATCGGCGGCCGGCCGATCCTCTGGCACATCATGAAGATCTATAGCCATTTCGGCTTTTCCGATTTCGTGATCTGCCTTGGCTACCGCGGCTACATGATCAAGGAGTATTTCTCCAACTACATCCTGCACTCCTCGGACGTCAGCTTCAACATGGCGACCGGAGAGACCGTTTATCACACCAGCAAGGCGGAGCCCTGGCGGGTAACCCTTGTGGAAACCGGCGCGGAATCGATGACGGGCGGGCGCTTGAAGCGCGTCGCCGATTATCTCGGCGATACCTTCTGCCTCACCTATGGCGATGGCGTCGCGGACATCGACATCCGCGCATTGACCGATTTCCATCTCCGCCACGGGCGGGATGCGACCGTGACGAGCGTCGTGCCGCCGGGCCGATACGGCGCGCTCGCGATCGACGCCGGCCAAGTCTACAGCTTTACGGAAAAGCCTGCAGGAGACAACGGCCGCATCAACGGCGGCTTCTTCGTGCTCAACCGCGCGGTGCTCGACCGCATCGAAGGCGATCACACCCCCTTTGAAGACGGGCCCCTCGACGGCCTGGCGCGGGACGGCCAATTGATGGCTTTCCCGCATGATGGCTTCTGGCGCCCGATGGACACGCTGCGCGACAAGAACCAGCTTGAAGAGCTCTGGCAGCAGAACCGCGCGCCCTGGAGGCTCTGGTCGTGACCCGCCTGCCTGATCCGGAGTTCTGGGCGGGAAAACGCGTCCTCCTCACCGGTCACACCGGCTTCAAGGGCAGTTGGGCTGCGCTGTGGCTGAGCGAGATGGGGGCACATGTCACCGGCTACGCCCTGCCGCCGGTCTCCCAGCCGTCTCTGTACGCATTGCTGCATCCGGGCGAATTGCCGGACCGGCAGTTCGGAGACATTCGGGATCGCGAAGCACTTGCCGAAACCATACGAAAGAGCGAGCCGGAAATCATCCTGCACATGGCAGCACAGCCGCTGGTGCGGGAAAGCTACGCAGCCCCCGCCGAAACCTTCGACGTGAACGTCATGGGCACGGTACGGCTCCTCGAAGCCGCCCGCGCCGCGCCTTCATTGAAGGCCATTCTCGTGGTGACGACGGACAAGGTCTACCGCAACGACGAGAACGGCCGCCACTTTCGGGAAACCGACACGCTCGGCGGCCACGATCCCTATTCGGGCTCGAAGGCCGCGTGCGAGATCGCAGTCGCGAGCTGGCGGAGTTCCTATTTCAACGAGCGCGGCATCCGCATCGCCACCGCCCGCGGCGGCAATGTCATCGGCGGCGGCGACTTTTCGAGCGACCGGCTGGTGCCCGATATCGTGCGGGCGGCGCTTTCAGGTGAAAGACTCCATATCCGCAGTCCGCTGGCGACACGGCCCTGGCAACATGTGCTTGACTGTCTCAACGGCTATTTCCTGCTCGCCGAAGCGCTCTACAAGGATGAAACCAGCGCGGACGCGCTGAACTTCGGCCCCTCACCCGCTGAGCAGCCGATTGCCGTGCGCGATGTGGCAAACGCGATCCAGGCCGCAATGGGCCTGTCCCCGCAGTGGGATGATGTTTCCTCGCTCGCGCAACCGCGCGAAATGCAGACCCTCGGTCTTGACCCGGCACGCGCGGCCAAGACCCTCGCCTGGCGCGCGCGGCTGACGCAGCGACAGGCGATCGAGTGGACCGCACACTGGTACAACGGCTGGCGCCGGGGCGAGGCCGCCCGCCAGCTCACGCTCGGCCAAATCGCCGCATTTACGAAAGGTCGCCCATGATAATGCCCCATCACTGCCGTTTCTGCTCGACCCCGCTTGCAACCCTCGTTGCCGACCTGGGTGCGACGCCCTGGTCGAACTCGTTTCTCGAGCCGACCGAAGAAGCGATCGCGCGCGAGCAGGCCTTTCCCTTGCAGGTGATGGTCTGCTCGGAGTGCCTGCTCGTCCAGACCACCGAAACGGTACCGGCCGATAAGATCTTCAACGCCGAATATCACTACCTGTCATCGTTCTCGACGAGCTGGCTGGACCATTCCCGGCGCTATGCCGAAAAGATGATCGGCCGTTTCAATCTCGACGGCACGTCACAGGTCGTGGAAGTTGCCTCCAACGACGGCTATCTGCTGCAATATTTCGCCGCGAAGAATATTCCCGTGCTTGGCGTCGAACCAGCCGCCAATGCCGCCAAGATAGCCGAGGGTCGCAACGTCCCGACCCATGTCGCCTTCTTCGGGCAGATAACCGCAAGTGAACTGGTCGCCCGCGGAATCCGCGCCGACCTGACGGCCGCAAACAATGTTCTGGCGCACGTGCCGGATATCGCCGATTTCGTCAGCGGCTTCCCGATCCTGCTGAAGCCGGACGGCGTGGCGACCTTCGAGTTCCCGCATCTGCTGCACACGATCGAAGGCATCCAGTTCGATACGATCTACCACGAGCACTATTCTTATCTCTCTCTGGTCGCCGTCGAGCGCATTTTCAAAGCCTGCGGCTTGCACGTCTTCGACGTCGAAGAACTGCCGACCCACGGCGGCTCGCTGCGCATCTATGCGCAACTGGCAGGCGGCAAGAGGCCGGAGACCGCGGGCCTCGCAAAGGTGCGCGCCGACGAAGCTGCAGCCGGTCTGATGCGCATGGAGACCTACCTGGCGTTCGGAAAGCGGATCGCGGCGGTCTGCGAGGAATTTCGGGCCTTCCTCGCGGACGCAAAGGCCGAGGGCAAAACCGTGGCGGCTTACGGCGCCGCGGCCAAGGGCAACACTTTCCTGAATGTTTGTGGCCTTACCTCCGACGACATCGCCTTCATCGTCGACCGCAATGACCTGAAACAGGGCAAGCTGTCGCCCGGCAGCCATATCCCGATCCACGCGCCGGACGAACTGGCGGCCGCCAGGCCCGACTACGTCGCGATCCTCCCCTGGAACCTGACGGAAGAGATCGTTGCCGCGAATGATCACGTCCGCTCCTGGGGCGGCCGCTTCGTGGTGGCGATTCCGGAAGTGCGCGTGATTTGAGGGCGCGACCACTGCATGTGTCCTTAAATCGTAACCGATCAAGGACGAAAACATGCAGCAATTCAAAGTGCTACAGCGTCCTTTGTGGCTCTGTAGGCGTTCCAACGGCGATCAGACGAAAGCGAGGTTACGGTCGCGCTCGGACATCTGGGTAATTTCGATCGGCCATGCGATATTCACGCGCGGATCGAGCGCATTCAGCCCACCTTCCGCCTCCGGCGTAAAAGGCTTGTCATGAAGATAGATCAGCTCGCAATTCTCGGTGAGGGTCTGGAAGCCGTGGGCAAAGCCGCCCGGGATCATCATGGACCGCGCGTTCTCCGCGCTCAAGACCTCGCCGTGCCAGCGCAAGTAGGTCGGCGAATGCGGCCGCATGTCGACAGCGACATCGAAGACCGCACCGGCCAGACACGAGACGAACTTCGCCTCCTCATAGGGGGGCCGCTGGAAATGCAGCCCGCGGACGGCGCCCTTGGTGCGCGTCATCGAGTGATTGATTTGGGCAATCGACCCGGTAGAACCAAGCTCGAAAAGCTCCTCCTGGCAAAAGAAACGCGAGAAGAAACCGCGCTCGTCACTGAATTGCTTGCGCTCGACCACCGTCAGGCCGGGAAGTTCCGTATGGATGCGCTTGAAGCGCGACATTGCTTGTCCTCTCAATTAGCCAAGCGATTGATCTGCGCGGCGAGTTTGCAGGCGCTAACATCATTCCCGCACGATCGAAAGACGTTAGAGCGATTCCGGGGAAAGTGTGTAGCCGTTTTCCGTCCGCACTTGCATCACTTCAATGGGTTGCGCCGAAACTTGGTAGCGGTCTCATGACCACTACCCCTTGCAAAAATCCTTGCCCGTGAATGGAGACCGCTTGACCAAACAAGTCCTTCTCACCGGCGCCACCGGCTTTGTCGGCCGCCACGTCCTGCGCGAATTGGCCAAGCGCGGCGTCGCCGCCTGCCCTGTCGTACGTACGGGAACCGAAAGCCACCTCGCGGACGCGGTGGCAATCGAGCGCATTCTTTCAACCGATGCGCTTTTTTCCGAGTCGGCGGAATGGTGGACGCAAGCACTCGTCGGGATCGACACGATCATCCATCTGGCGTGGTATGCCGAGCCCGGCAAATACCTCACGTCACCTCTCAATCTCGATTGTCTTGCCGGCACTTTGGCCATGGCCAAAGGCGCTGCGGCCGCCGGCGTCAGGCGCTTTGTCGGGATCGGCACCTGCTTTGAATACGAGCTTACCGGCCGGCCGCTTACTATCGATACGCCGCTCGAGCCCCTGACGCCTTATGCTGGTGCCAAGGCCGCCGCGTTCATGGCGCTTTCACAATGGCTGCCGCACAATGGTGTCGAATTTGCCTGGTGCCGGCTGTTCTATCTCTACGGCGCAGGAGAAGACGAACGGCGCCTCGTTCCCTATCTCCGAAAATGCCTTGCCGCAGGACAGAGAGCCGATTTGACCCAAGGCCATCAGGTCCGTGATTTTCTGGACGTCAGCGAAGCCGCCAGGATGATCGTGGACACTTCGGTCAGCACCGCGCAAGGAGCGGTCAATATTTGTTCGGGAGTACCGGTAACGATCCGAGAATTTGCCGAGAGAATCGCCGACGAACATGGAAGGCGGGACCTGCTCAACTTCGGGGGTCGAGCCGAAAATCTCGTCGACCCACCTTATGTCGTGGGTGTCAGGTGAACCGACAGGCTGAGGAACCACTTATGGCATCAGGAAACGCGACTCGGGTGCTTTATGAGCAGCGCGAGTTGCCCATTTTTCAGAACAAAATGTACGACAGCGCCGATCAGGCGATATCCTCGCCACGCGGGGAAATGCGCCTGGTGGAGGATCTTGGCACGGGCCTGGTGCGAAATGCCGCGTTCAGGCCGGAACTGATGGTTTACGATACGAGCTATCAGAACGAGCAGGCCGTCAGCCCGTCATTCCAGCGGCATCTCGAGGATGTCGCCAGGATCATTCTCGACACGATGGGACGCCACGACCTCGTCGAAGTCGGATGCGGCAAGGCCTTCTTCCTCGAGAAACTTCTTGGCGAAGGCGTCGACATCACCGGTTTCGATCCGGCCTATGAGGGTGACAACCCTCGCGTCCGCCGGGAATACTTCCAGCCCGGCTCCGGCATCGAGGCCAAGGGCCTCATCCTGCGCCATGTGCTCGAGCACATTCCGGACCCGGTCGCCTTCCTCGAGCAATTGAAACAGGCGAATGGCGGCCAGGGAAAGATCTATATCGAGGTCCCGTGCTTCGACTGGATCTGCGAGCGCCGCGCCTGGTTCGACATCTTCTACGAGCACGTCAATTATTTCAGGCTCTCCGACTTTCACCGGATCTTCGGCAACGTCATTTCGAGCGGCCGGGTCTTTGGCGGCCAATATTTATTCGTGGTCGCGGAACTGAATTCTTTGCGCAAACCGGTCATCGACGAGAAGGACCGGGCAGGCATTCCGCAGGACTTCACCCGCAAGCTCGACGCGCTGGATATTACCGACCGGGAACCGGCGGTGATCTGGGGCGGAGCGTCGAAGGGCGTCATCTTCTCGCTGCTCCGCACGCGCGCCGGGCTGCCGGTGAAGGCGGTCATCGACATCAACCCGGCCAAGCAAGGCAAGTACCTGCCGATTACCGGACTGCGGGTCCGCGCGCCTGAGGACGTGCTGGCAGACTTGCCCCCCGGTTCGAGCATCTACGTGATGAACCGCAATTATCTCGACGAGATCAAGCGAATGTCCAACAACGCATACACCTATATCGAGGTCGATCATGACTGATTTCCGGAAGGAGGTCGCCGCGCGCATCTCCGAAATCGAAGCGAACCGCGAGTTCCGCAAGAGTGCCGCCGATTTCCTGCGCCAGTCGATCGGTCCGAAATATTCCTACAACTACTTCTGGATGGACCGGCCGATCATCCAGTATCCGCAGGATATCGTCGCGATGCAGGAGATCATCTGGACGACGCGTCCCGATCTGATCATCGAAACCGGTATCGCTCACGGCGGTTCGCTCATCATGAGCGCATCAATGCTGGCGCTCCTCGACATGAGCGACGCAATCGAGGCTGGCACGTCACTCGACCCGCGCGACCCGCGCAGGAAGGTGCTGGGCGTCGACATCGATATCCGCGCCCACAACCGGGAGGCCATCAAGGCTCACCCGATGTCGTCCCGGATCCACATGATCCAGGGGTCGAGCATCGAGCGCAGCGTGGTCGAACGGGTCTATGACTTTGCAAAACCCTTCGAGCGCGTCCTCGTCTGTCTCGACAGCAACCACACCCATGATCACGTGTTGGCGGAACTGGAGGCCTACGCGCCGCTGACGACCAAGGACAGCTATTGCGTCGTGTTCGACACTGTCATCGAAGACCTGCCGGAAGAGGCCTATCCCGATCGCCCGTGGGGCAAGGGAAACAATCCCAAGACGGCAGTGTGGAAATATCTGGAATCACACCCCGAGTTCGAGATCGACCGCTCGATTGACCAGAAACTGATGATTACGGTCGCCCCTGACGGCTTCCTGCGGCGCAAGTGATCAGGCGAAGACGTATTATTGCAAACGCCCCGAAGCTGTTGCTGCGGGGCGTTTTTTGTTCCGAAAACAATCCTGAGCTGGGGCTTCAGAGAGGGCTCGGGAGCTTCACCCCCGCCGGAATCCCTTGCTCGCCACCATCAGGTTGCGGGTGTAGTCCTCGCCGATGCGTCCGGCGACGAGATCGGCCGACGACAACCGTTCGACGACGCGCCCGCCGCGCATGACAGCCAGCCGGTCGCACATATGGGTGACGACCCCGAGATCGTGGCTGACCATGATGAAGGTCAGCTTGCGGTCGCGACGCACCTGTTCGAGGAGGTTGAGCACTTCCGCCTGGACGGACGCATCGAGCGCCGATGTCGGCTCGTCGAGCAGCAGGATCGAGGGTTCGAGAATGAGCGCCCGCGCGATGGCGATGCGTTGACGTTGCCCGCCGGACAACTGGTGCGGGTAGCGGAAGCGGAAGCCGGAACCGAGCCCGACTTCATCCAGCGCCTTCAGGATGCGGCGTTCGCCATCGCCGACGCCGTGGATCGCCAACGGCTCCAACAATTGCCGATCGACCGTCTGGCGCGGATGCAGCGAGCCATAGGGATCCTGGAACACCATCTGCACCGAGCGGTAAAAAGCCTTGTCGCGGCGCGCGCCTTGAAGCTGCCGGTTCTCGACGCGGATCGTGCCCCCGGTTACCGGGGCGAGCCCGGCAACCGCCCTGAGCAGGGTGGATTTTCCCGAGCCGGACTCGCCAACGAGGCCGAAGGACTCGCCGGCAGCGACGTCGACGCCGACAGCATCCAGCGCCTTGAAGTCTTCATAGGCGACCGTGAGGTTTTGGACGGAAACGGCAGTCGTCATAGCGCCCACTCCGGCTTGCGGTCGAGGACAGGCAAGGGATGGCGATCCGCCCCGATGACGGGCATGCAGTTCAGGAGGCCTTGCGTATAGGGATGCTTGGCGCTGGCGAGATCCGATGCGGCGATCTCCTCGACGATCTTCCCGGCATACATGACCAGCACCCGGTCGCAGAAGGACGAGACGAGCCTGAGATCGTGCGAGACAAAGATCAGTCCCATGCCGCGATCCGCGACCAGCTTGTCGAGGATCGACAACACTTCGAGCTGCACCGTCACATCGAGAGCAGACGTCGGCTCGTCGGCGATCAGAAGCTCCGGGCCTGCGACCAGCATCATGGCGATCATCGCTCGCTGGCCCATGCCGCCGGAGACCTCGTGCGGGTAAAGGTCGAAGACGCGGGCTGGGTCGCGAATCTGCACCGCCGCAAGCATATCCAACGCCCGCTCCCGCGCTTCAGAACGGCTGACGTTCTCGTGCCGGCGAAGCGTCTCGACGATCTGCCGGCCGATGCTCATCACCGGATTCAGCGAATATTTCGGATCCTGCAGGATCATCGCGATGCGCTTGCCGCGAAGATCCCGGCGGACTTTTGGCGGAGCGGAAATGAGATCGACACCGCCGAACGAAAGCGTCTTTGCCGTAACCTCGGCATGCGACGGCGTGAGCCCCATGATCGCCCTGCCCGTCTGCGATTTTCCGGAACCGCTCTCGCCCACGATGCCGAGACGTTCGCGCCCGAGGGTGAAGGAGACGCCGCGCACAGCCTCGACGACGCCGGTTCGCGTCGGAAACCGGACTCTCAGGTCGTTGACCGTCAGAAGCGCGCTCATTGGCCGCTCTCCCGCGGATCGAGTGCGTCGCGCAGGCCGTCGCCAAGGAGGTTGAAGCCGAGGCTGACGATCAGGATGGCGACACCGGGCATGGTGGCGACCCACCATTGATCGAGAATGAAGCGGCGGCCGGAGGCGATCATCGCACCCCATTCAGGCAGCGGCGGCTGGGCGCCAAGGCCAAGGAACCCGAGGCCCGCAGCCGTCAGGATGATGCCGGCCATGTCGAGGGTTACGCGCACGATCAGCGACGACAGGCACATCGGCATGACATGGCGGAAGATGATACGCGCCGGCGACGCCCCCATCAGTTGAACGGCGGCGATATAGTCGGAATTGCGCACCGTCAGCGTCTCGGCGCGGGCGATCCGCGCATAGGGCGGCCAGGAGGTGATCGCAATCGCGATGACGGCATTTTCGATTCCGGGTCCAAGCGCCGCGACGAAGGCGAGCGCCAGGACGAGCTTTGGAAAGGCGAGAAAGATATCGGTGATGCGCATCAGCACGGCATCGATCCAGCCGCCGGAGTATCCGGCGACAGCGCCGACGATAAGGCCGACCGGTGCGGCGATAATCGCGACGAGAAGGACGACCGCAAGCGTCAGCCGCGACCCGTGAATCAGTCGCGAGAGGATATCGCGGCCCTGGTCGTCCGTGCCGAGCAGATACCCCTCGCTTCCGGGCGGCAGCAGCCGCGCGCCGGCGAGGTTGCCGACCACTGGCGAATGGGGCGCAAGAACACCTGCAAAGGCCGCCACGAACACCAGCCCGAGCAGGATGATGAGGCCGAGAACCGCGAGGCGGTTGGCCGAAAAGCGCCGCCAGGTCATATAGGCGCGGCCGAGACGCGCCTGCGTGCGCGATTGCGGCCGGTCGGACAGCAACCATTCACGGCGTGTCATCGGTCGTGTTTCGGTGGCAAGGCTCATCGTGCGCGCGTCCTTGGATCGAGCGTCCGGTAGAGGAGATCGGACAGGAGATTGATGCCGATGAAGACCGATCCGATGATGATCGTTCCGCCGAGCACGGCGTTCATATCGGCATTCTGCAGCGAATTGGTGATGTAGAGGCCGAGTCCCGGCCAGGCGAAGACGGTTTCGGTGAGTACCGACCCTTCAAGCAGGCCCGCATAGGAAAGCGCGATCACTGTCACGAGCGGCACGGCCGCGTTGCGCAACGCGTGGCCCCAGATGATCCGCGCTTCCGAAAGACCCTTGGCGCGCGCGGCGACGATATATTCCTGCTGCAGCTCGTTCAGCATGAAGCTGCGGGTCATGCGGCTAATATAGGCGAGCGAGAAATAGCCGAGCAGCGATGCCGGTAGGATGATGTGGCGAAAGACGTCGCGGAAGACATCCCACTGCCCCTGCCAGAGCGCGTCGACGAGATAAAATCCGGTGATCGGCGAAAACGTGTATTCGTAGACGATATCGATGCGGCCGGGATAGGCGACCCATTGCAGCCGGGCGTAGAAGACGAGCAGCGCCAGCAGCGCCAGCCAGAAGATCGGAACCGAGTAGCCGACGAGGCCGATGACGCGGACGATCTGGTCCGCAATGCTGCCGCGCTTGACCGCTGCGAGCACGCCGAGCGGCACGCCGATGAAGGCGCCAATCAGCGTTCCAAGCGTCGCTAGCTCGATCGTCGCCGGGAAAACGCGGCGGATATCCGTCATGACCGGATTGGTCGTCAGCACCGAAATGCCGAAATCGCCGGAAAGCGCCTGCCGGACATAGATGAAGAATTGGTGGTAGAGAGGCTGGTTGAGCCCCATCGCCTCACGCGTTCTCTCGACGACATGCGAAGGCGCCCGGTCGCCGAGAACGGCGAGGACCGGATCGATCGGGATGACGCGGCCGATGAAGAAGGTGACGGCGAGAAGGCCGAGATAGGTGGTCGCCACGACGACAAGGAATTGCAATGCCGAGGCCACAGCCTTTCGGGAACGGGCGCGCCTGCGCCCATTCAATCGTTCTGTTCCGCTCATGCTCAAGGGAACGGTCCTTTCGGGTTATTCCTTGGAGACGTTCCAGACGTAGTTGGTGTCGAAGCTCGGACCGAGCTTGAGGCCTTTCAGGTTGCCGCGAAGGCCGGCAACTTCCGTCTGCTGGAAGATGACGACGAACGGGCTCTCCGCGAGAACCGTCTTCTGGAGTTCCTTGTAGGTCTCCGCGCGCTTGGCGCCATCGCGCTCAAGCAGCGCTTCCTTGGTCTTCTTCGTCAGCTCCGGAACGTCCCAGGCGTTGCGCCAGGCAAGTGTCTTGTTCTTGCCTTCGTCGGAATTGTCCGGGTTGCTGGTGAAGGTTTCGGCATTCGAGTTCGGGTCGAAATAGTCCATGCCCCACACGCCGATATACATGTCGTGGTTGCGGGCGCGGTACTTCGTCAAGGTCTGCTTGCCGTCACCGGGGATGATCTCGAGCTTCACGCCCGCCTGTCCGAGCGTCTGCTGGAAGGATTCGGCAACGCCCGTGACCGGCTGGGTATTGCGCACGTCCATGGTGACGGAGAAGCCGTCCGGATAGCCGGCCTTTGCCAACAGTTCCTTGGCCTTCGCCACGTCGAACTTGTAGGGGTTCTCGTCAAGCGCGCCCAGAACCCCCTTCGGCAGGAAGCTCTGGTGGATTTCGCCGATGCCCTTGATCAGGGTCGAGCCGATTGCATCGTAGTCGACGAGGTACTTGAACGCTTCGCGCACTTCCGGCTTCGCCAGCGCCTCGTTCTTCTGGTTGAGGCTGATGTAGTAGATCGAGCCCTTCGCTGCGCTGGTCGTTGCCAGATCGCCGTTCTTCGCCACGGCTTCGTAGTCGCCCGGCTCCAGGTTGCGCGCGACGTCGACGTCGCCGGCTTCGAGCGCCAGGCGCTGGCCGGAGCTTTCCTTCATGTGCCGGTAGATGACGCGGGCGAGCTTCGCCGGGTCACCGTAATAGTTGTCGTTGCGTTCCAGCACGACGACTTCGTTCGCCCGCCATTCGCGCAGCTTGAACGCGCCGGAACCGGCGTAACCCGTCTTCAGCCATTCGTTGCCGAAGTCGTTGTCATACTTGTAGTCCGCAGTCGGGGTCACGGCCTTGACGTGCTCAAGCACGAGTTTCTTGTCGACAACCGAAGCGACCGTCGCGGTCAGGCAGTTAAGGACGAAGCTCGGTGCGTAGGCCTGGTCGACGGTGAAGACAAAGGTCGTTTCGTCGGCGGCCTTCGCCTTTTCGGTGACGTTGTCGCCGTTAAGGCCGAACTGGGTAAGGATGAAGGCCGGGCTCTTGTCGAGCTTCACGGCACGCTCGAACGAATAGGCTACGTCCTCTGCCGTGATCGGATTGCCGGAGGCGAATTTCAGGCCGGGTTTCAGCTTGAACGTATAGGTCAGGCCGTCATCGGAAACCGTCCAGCTGTCAGCGAGATCGCCCACGACCTTTGTCGTATCGTTAAGATCGAGGCGGACGAGCAGGCTGTAGGTGTTGCTCGTCATCTCCGCGGTCGAAAGCTCGAAAGCCTCGCCCGGATCCATGGTGATGATGTCGTCGATCGCGAAGGCTTCGACCAGCGTGTCCTTCGGCGTCTCTGCGAAGGCAGGCTGGGAAGCGCCCATAACCATGGCAAGTGCTGCCGAAGCGGCAAGCAGTCGAAAACGTCCATTAAGCTTGTGCATCATTTTTTGCAGTTCCCTCGTTTTATGCCCTTTCCGGGCCTTTCTTCACAGGATCAGGCGGCCTCGTGCCATGCCTGTCCCAGAACTCTCAGCCAGTTCTCCCGGCATATCTTTGCCAGTTCGGCCTCACCATATCCAGCGCCTGCCAGTGCGGCAACGAGCTTGTGGTTACCCGCCGCGTCGGCTATGTCCTCCGGTATGGTGGCGCCGTCGAAATCCGATCCCAGTGCGACGCAATCGATTCCCATGCGCTCGATCATGTAATCGACATGGCGAACCATGTCGGACAGAGGCGTTGCCGCGTTCTCCTGCCCGTCCGGGCGAAGCATCGTCGTCGCGTAGTTAAGACCGACGAGCCCATGGCTCTCGCGCACGGCGTCGAGCTGCCGGTCCGTGAGATTGCGTGCGACCGGTGTCAACGCATGGGCATTGGAATGGCTGGCGATAAGCGGCTGGTCGGTGGTCTTCGCCACATCCCAGAAACCCTGTTCGGTGCTGTGCGCCAGATCGATGAGGATGCCGAGCCGGTTGCAGGCGCGCACCAGCTCGAAGCCCGCCTCGGTCAGGCCTGGGCCTGTATCCGGCGACATGGGATAGGCGAACGGCACGCCATGGCCGAAAACATTGTGACGGCTCCAGACAGGACCCAGCGAGCGAAGCCCGGCCGCATAAAAGGTTTCGAGCGACGAAAGGTCGGGCCCGATCGCCTCGCAGCCCTCCATATGCAGGACCGAGGCGAAGATACCGTCCGCGATCGCCGACCGGATTTCCGCGGTCGAGCGGCAAAGCCTCCAGGCGCCGGCACGATCGAGCCTGATGGCGATATCGGCAAGCTCCATCGCCGTAGCAAGCGACGGCAGACGGTCAAGCGGCGCGGACAGAGGGGTGGCGTAGTGGCCGTTCTCGTCCGGCGTCTTCAGCACCAGATCGCCCGATGGAATGTAAATCGCCGAAAGACCGCCGGCGAGGCCACCCCGCTTGGCGCGCGGCGCATCGATGTGGCCCTTGTCGGTTCCCTCGACGAATTCGGTTACCGGATTGCCTCCGCTGCGCCCGTGCTGCCAAAGGCGCAGAAGCACGTCGTTATGGCCGTCGAAAACCGCCTGCATTCCCAGAATTCCTTCGCATTATCAGGGAGATCGGATGGAATTCTTCCATGCCGCATCCAAAGAAGGGACGCGGGCGATGCTATTGAAACAGATCGACCATTTCAATGAATTTCAGGGGTTTTCCCAGCGTAATCTGTAGCGAAATGTTGCAGGGACGCAGCGCAGGATCCAAAGCGCCGCTCGAAAGGTATTTGTCGATGGGTCAGTGAAACGTCGACTTGGAAAAGAGATTGAGAACCAGCACGCCGGCGATGATCAGCGCCAGCCCGAAAACGGCTGGCAGGTCGAGCTTCTGACCGAAGACGAGATAGCCGGCGGCAGAGATCAGCACGATGCCGAGGCCGCTCCACAGCGCGTAGGCGATGCCGACCGGAATATAGCGCAGCGTGTAGGAGAGGAAAAAGAAAGCGACGCCATAGCACAGCACCATGATCACCGTGGGCGCCAGCCGTGAGAAATGCTGCGCCGCCTGCATCGCGGAAGTGCCGAGCACCTCGAAGACGATGGCGATCACCAGGACCGTATAAAGCATGGCGGGGTTCATGGGAGGTCTCCGGTGGTTGAGAGCGGTCTGCGCCGACTTCTTGCCTACTGCAGTGAAAGCGCCTTGAGGTTCTGGAGCAGAAGCGCTCGGGTCGGCGCATCGAGTTCATGGCTCCCAAGCAGGTCCGCCAGCCAGACACCGTCGGCGGCAAAACGGGCAAGCAGGCAGTTGGGCGAGGAATCGGTCGCTGCGAATTCCTCCGCGCGTCGCGCCACCCAGTCGCGCCAGCGCGCCTTGAGATGCGGCTCGGCGAGCAATGCGATCGTCAGCACCTGCCATCCCTTCCCTTCCGCTTCCGCATCGAGCGCAAAGCAGACGGTCAGATAGGCGCGTGTAAACCACCCTTGCTCGACATCGTCGTTCGCCATTGCTTCCTCGATCGCCCGATCGAAACGTGCGACGAGTTCGTCGAAGAGGCCGTCGAGCAGGGCGAGCTTGTTCGGGAAATGATGCAGGAGCCCGCCCTTGCTGACGCCGGCCGCCTGCGACACCGCATCCAACGTAACGGCGCTGATGCCCTGCTCCAACGACAGGCGCGCGGCGACCTCCAGCAATTGCTGGCGAACGTGCTCCGGCTGCTTTTTCCTGCGATGGGCGTTTGTCATGCCCCCATCAAGATACCGTCTGGACGGTTTGTCAAGCACATGCTCGGCTCCGACGCGATGAAACGCCGCAAACAGAAGACGTGAAAGACATTGTCGAATGGCAGGTCGCGTTATACCAATCCGGCAAAGGACGACGATATGGCGGGAAGCGAAACGACAACACTTTATGAAGCGATCGGCGGCGACGCCACGGTTCGCGCGCTCACACGGCGCTTCTACGCGCTCATGGACAGCCTCCCGGAAGCCGCCCGCTGCCGCGCCGTCCATCCGCCGGATCTCTCGGGCAGCGAGGAGAAACTCTACGAATATTTGACCGGCTGGCTCGGCGGGCCGCCGATCTATGTGGAAAAACGCGGCCATCCGATGCTGCGCCGTCGCCACTTCATCGCGGAGATCGGGCCGGCCGAGCGCGACGAATGGCTTCTTTGCTTCACGCGCGCGCTCGAAGAGACCATTACCCATCCGAAATTGCGGGCGATCATTCTCGAACCGATCACGCGACTCGCCCACCACATGCAGAACAAGGAATAGCTTTCGATGCCGAACAGCGCAGCGCGCCGGACCGTGCTTTTGATTGCGGGGCTGATGGGGATTGCCGGTGTCGGCGCTGCGGCAGCGGCCTCGCACGGCGCTGACCCACGGCTTCTCGGCGGTGCCTCCGCCATGTGCCTCGCCCATGCGCCGGCACTCGTCGCACTCCACGCCGGATGGGCCCATTTCCGCACGGCCGCAATCGCCGCTTTGCTGTTGGCCGCAGGGACTGCGCTTTTCGCTGGCGATCTCGCCGCGCGCCATGCTCTCGGCCAAGGCCTTTTCCCGATGTCGGCACCGCTCGGCGGGCTGACGATGATGGCGGGCTGGCTCGCCGTGGCTGTCGGGGCATTTCTGCCGTCGAGCGCGAGCTAAAAAGCGTCCCTCACGCGCCCTCGACCACGGAGTAACCTTCGAATTTCGGTGGGCCGAGATACATGGCCTTGTTGTCGCCGGCGCTCCGGTGCGCCGCGCGGAAATTTTCCGACTTCGTCCAGGCAACGAAAGCGTCCTTGCTTTCCCAGGTCGATTTCGAAATGAAGGGCGTATAGCCCTCTTCCGGCACGCTCTCTCCGCGAAGCAGGTGGAAGGCGATGAAGCCGGGCATTTCGGCCAGGCTTGTGTCCCGGCCTTTCCAGATGGCCTCGAACGCCTCTTCCTGGCCGATCGCAATGCGGAAACGGTTCATGGCGAAGTACATGTCGTCGCTCTACTCTCTGAAATTGCGCAATTCCGGACGGAAAACCGCTACACACTTTCCCTGGAATTGCTCTAACTCTCTGAAATTACGCAATTCCGGACGGAAGACCGCTACACACTTTCCCTGGAGTTGCTCTATGCACGATCCTTCTTCAACGGAGCGTCGGTTCCGACACTCGGGAACGGCAGGATAGCGCCCTCAGGCGGTGACGCAAGGCCGAGAGGATCCCTGCCCGGCTGCCGCGCCTGCCAGCTGGGGAACTCGGCGACGTTCGGATTTTCTTCCAGCATGCGGGCCCGGCGCGTCAGCAACTCGTATAGTTCGGGCACCAGTCCATCGCCGAATTGCGAGGCCAGCTTGTGAAGACCGATCATCATCATTTGATCGGGACGCTCATCATTCATCGTCGATTCTCCAGGCACGACGTGCCCGTCTGCACGCGTGACATCGTTTTTTGGAAAGGTTAGCTGTCGCGGCTGTTGGTGGTCAGATCCTGCAGCGCCCGCTCGAGGCTCGATTTCGAGCCATTGCGCAGCGGCACGAAAGCCTTGCCCCACTTCTTGCAGCCGGTCTTAACGCGAAGACACGCGTCGTGACTGATGCAGTCGATGGGGCAGAAGACACAGTCGACCGAGGGAAGGACACGGTCGATACGCGAAACGGCTTCGCGCAAGCCCCCGTCATGATGGATCAACTCCGCGCCGAAGGAACTGGCGATCTCGCGCAGATGGGCAACCTGGCAGTCTCTGCCGCCGACATAGAGGAAGCTGCGGCCCTCGAGCGTCGCCTTGCCGGCATCGGGGCCCGGTTCGGATGCCGCATTCGCCGCTTTGCCCTTGCCGCCTTTGCCTGCGTTCTGCCGCTTGTCGCGCATGCATTCCTCTCCATCTTGTTCCGCGTCCTCGGCGCTTCTCCGCCGATCGCCCTTTGGATTTTCGATTCAGAACGCACACCAAACGGTTGCGTGACGGCGGCAACTTATTAAACTTGATAATCAGAGTAAAGTATAAACTTGAGTTTTTAATTCATATTATTTCGAGCAGAAGGCGGTCCGTTGATCCCGAGGGCGATTACCGTTTGAATTGAACTGGAATGGTGAACTGCCAACTGTCGCGCCGGGCTTCCGCGGGGATTGCCGGGAAAGGTGCGGCGCGACGGACGGTATCGAGCGCTGCCTGGTCGAGAATTGGCGATCCCGCACTTCGTGCCAAGCTGACGCCGGCGAGCCCCCCGTCGGACGTGACAGTGAACCGTACGTGAGCGACGCCGCGAAGCCCCTGGCGTTTGGCTTCGGCGGGATAGCGGATGGCCCGATTCAGCTTCCGCTGCACCTTGCCCTTGTAGTTGTCGACTGCGGCATTGCCCGCTTCCTGGGCAACGGAGCCCTGCCTGGCGCCAGTCGCCGCACTGGCCGTTGCATTTTCCACACCGTCCGCCTGACCCTTGGCCTGCGTATTCGCCTGCTCACCGCGCTCGCCGGCCTTCTTGCGTGCAACTTTCTTCTTCTTTGGCGGCGCCTTCTTCGGTTCGACCTTCTTCTCGACCTTTTCTGGCTCAGGCTTTTCTTCTGGAACTACGGTTTCGACAGGCGCGACGCTCGCTGTTACCGGTGCATCGGCGGCCTGGGTCGTCGGCATTTCGTCCGCCGGCAGGATGACATCCGCCTCTGCCGGCGGAATGTCGGACGGCTGTTCCGAGACACTCTCCGGCGTCGTCGGCGGGACCTCTTCAGGCAACTCTTCCGTCGGCGAAATCTCGCTCGGTTTCACTTCCTCCAATGCGTCCTCGATAGGCTCGACCGCGTCCAGAGGTTCGCCTGCCTGCAGTGCCTCCTCGAAGGCATTGCCAAGCAGCGTAACCTCGGTCGCCGCGCCGCCAGCCATCAGAAAATCGTCCTTGCTAGGCTCCAGCAGCATTGCTCCACCGGCGTGCGCCAACACGGAGAGACCGATCGCCACGGCCCATTTCATGATGTGCTTCATCTATGCTTGCCTTCCAATCGGCAACGTCAAACGACCGAGGCTCTCAGCCCTTGAGCTCAACCGCCGACTTGGAACCGGTCTTGAGACCCGTCATGCAGGCATTCTTGTCGACGCCGTCTCCGACACATGCCGGTGCATCATTGATCAGCAAACTCTTCACCGACTCGCATCTCGTGCCGGGCAGATCGAACTGGCGGACCTTCGTCTTGCCGGCAGGAAGGTCGCGGAAGTCGAGCACCGCCATGCGCTCGACCAAGCCCTGCTGATCGAAGAGAACGAATTCGAACGACACTTTCGCGAGCGACTGCGGCAACGCATTACCGGCAACGAAAGTCAGCTTGCACCCCTTCTCCGATGGAGCGACCTCGTTCAGCTCGATGGCGAGCCCGCCCGAAGCCGCAGCCTCCTGCGCGATGGCCGGCGCGGTCACGAAAAAAAGCGCGAATGCGACCGAAAAAGCGAAACGGAAAGGATGCGTCATCACAACACCACTCGACATCTGCACGCGTGCTCCCGGCAATCCTCAAACGGCTCGCGCTCGTAAACTTAACTATAAAAATCCGGTATTGCGTCCTTAAAGAAATATGAGTAATGAAGTCAAGATAATAAAAGGGAATACGCGGGAAGAATTCGGGAAAACAGCCGGTTCGTCCCTCGCGAACTGGCCGAAACCGTGACACCGAACGATACCGATACCGCGCGCCCCTCGCAGCCGAGCCTGGCCGACCGAACCCAGCGAATCGTGGAGAGCCGCGATCTCTTCCGCGGCGATAGCGAGATCCTCATTTCCCATGACGGTACGATCTACCGGATGAAGATCACCCGTCAGGGCAAACTGATTCTGAACAAATAGGCAGCAGACAATGATCGAGAGCATTCGCCCAACCCCGTCCGAAATTCGTGCCTACCGCGCTGCGAACCCGAAGCTGCGCGAGCGCGATATCGCCGCGCAGCTCGGCGTTTCGGAAGCTGCGCTCGTTGCCGCCGAATGCGGCCTGACGACGGTTCGCATCGATAGCAACGCCAACCGTTTCCTGGAGCGGGTCGAGGAACTGGGTGAAGTGCTCGCGCTCACGCGCAACGAAAGCGCGGTCCACGAGAAGATCGGCGTCTACGAGAATATCAAGGCAGGAAAGGCGGCCGCGCTGGTGCTGGGGACCGAAATCGACCTGCGCATCTTCCCAGGCGCCTGGGCCCACGGTTTTGCCGTCACGAAGACCGACTCCAACGGCGACGTCCGCCGCAGCCTGCAATTCTTCGATAAGTGGGGCCATGCCGTCCACAAGGTTCACCTGCGCCCCGCCTCGAACGGAGCGGCCTACGACAGGATCGTCAAAGACTTCCGCCTGGAGGACCAGTCGCAGGACTTCGTTGCCGACACGAGCGCACCGACGAGCGACGACAAGTCCGACGTTGCGGTCGATGCCGAGGAACTCCGGGACCGCTGGTCGAAACTGACCGACACTCACCAGTTCCACGGCATGTTGCGCAACCTGAACATCGGTCGGCGCCAAGCCCTCCATGCCGTCGGCGAGGATCTGGCCTGGCGCCTCGATCCGACGGGCGTCGAGGCGATGATGCGCGGCAGCGCCGAAATTGAACTGCCGATCATGTGCTTCGTCGGCAATCGCGGCGTCATCCAGATCCATTCCGGTCCGGTTGCCCGCATCGGGGTGATGGGCCCGTGGCTCAACGTAATGGATCCGACATTCCATCTGCATCTGCGCACGGACCATATCACCGAATTGTGGGCGGTCCGCAAACCGACGACCGACGGCCATGTGACCTCGCTCGAGGCACTCGACGCCAAGGGCGAGATGGTCATCCAGTTCTTCGGCAAGCGCAAGGAAGGTCTCGCCGAGCGGCCGGAGTGGCGCGGCCTTGTCGAAGGCCTGCCCCGGCTCAACACGATCGTCGCCGCCTGAGGAGCGATCATGATCACAGGTCTCGATTTCCGCCGCCTTCGCCGCTGGGAGCTGGCGCTTGCCGCCTTCGCGCTCTCCGCGCCCCTGTTGCTGCCGGCACTGGCCCCCGAAGGGCCCTCGTTCCTGCGCCCGGCAATGGCCGAGGACATGCAGCAGCCCGATGTTTCCCGCCTCGTGTCGGTTGGCGGCGCGATCACCGAGATCATCTACGCACTCGGCGAGGAAAGCCGCCTCGTCGGCCGCGACTCCACCAGCACCTATCCGGAAGCGGCAACGAAGCTGCCGGACGTCGGCTATATGCGGCAACTGGCGCCGGAAGGCATCATCGCCGTCAATCCGACAGCAATCGTCGCGATCGAAGGCAGCGGACCGCCCGAGGCGCTTGCCGTGCTTAAGGAAGCAAAGATCCCTTTCACCAGCATCCCCGATACCTTCGACAAAAACGGTATCGTCGCGAAGATCCGTGCCGTCGGCGCTTTTCTTGGCGTGAAGGACAAGGCGGAGGCGCTCGCCCAATCGGTGGAGAAGGACCTCGATGGTGCGCTGGCGGAGGCAGCCAAGCGTCGCGAAAGCGAACGCAAGCGTGTTCTCTTCATTCTCAGTACGCAGGGCGGCAAGATCCTGGCATCGGGTACCGGCACGGCCGCTGACGGCATCATCAAGCTTTCCGGCGCGGTCAATGCCGCCGCAACGTTTCCAGGTTATAAGGCGCTGACGGACGAGGCGATCATCGAAGCCAAGCCGGACGTCGTGCTGATGATGACTCGGGGCGGCGATCATTCCGCCGGCGTCGAGGAACTGTTCGCCATGCCGGCCCTGAGCCTGACACCAGCGGCAAAGAGCAAGGCGCTGGTCCGCATGGACGGGCTGGATCTGCTTGGCTTCGGCCCCCGCACTGCCGGCGCCATCCGCGAACTGAACAACGCAATCTATGGAAAGAAGACCAATGCCTCGCAGTGAGGCGATGGAAGGCAGCATGCGCGCGCCTGCCTTCGCCGCCAACATCGTCAGCGAATGGCGCGCCGGGAACCGCTCGGGCCTTGCGCGCCTGCTGATTGTCGTGCTCGCGCTTCTTGCGACCGCGACGTTCGTCACGTCGATCATGACCGGCGCCGCCGACGCCTCGCTCTCCAATGTCGTCCATTGGCTGGCCGGCACAGGGGGCGCCGATCAGGCGCTGAGCGTCCGCGACCGCATCATTATACTTGACATCCGCCTGCCGCGTGCGGTGCTCGGTTTGCTCGTCGGTGCGGCGCTGGCCGTCTCTGGTGTGGTGATGCAGGGCCTCTTTCGCAACCCGCTCGCCGACCCTGGCCTCGTCGGCGTTTCGTCGGGTGCAAGCCTTGGCGCCGTTCTGCTGATCGTCCTCGGTTCGAGCGTGTTCGGCCCGCTCTTTGCGCTCGTGGGTTTTTACGCGCTTCCGGTCGCCGCTTTCCTCGGCGGCCTTGCCACGACCCTGCTCCTCTACCGCATTGCGACGCGCGGTGGCCAGACTTCAGTGGCGACAATGCTGCTTGCGGGCATTGCGCTCGGCGCGCTCACCGGTGCGGTCACAGGCGTACTCGTCTTCATTGCCGACGATAAGCAACTGCGCGACCTGACCTTCTGGGGCCTCGGCTCGCTGGCCGGCGCCAACTGGACGAAGATCCTCGCCGCCGCGCCGATCATCATGATGTCGCTTGCGGTGGGCCCCCTCTTGGCACGTGGCCTGAACGCAATCACGCTTGGCGAAGCCGCGGCGTTCCACATGGGTATTCCCGTCCAGCGCCTCAAGAATATCGCGATTCTCAGCGTTGCGGCCGCGACGGGCGCATCCGTTGCCGTCAGTGGCGGCATCGGTTTCGTGGGTATCGTCGTGCCCCATCTGCTGCGCCTCGTCATCGGTCCGGACCACCGCTACCTGCTGCCTGCCTCTGCGCTCCTCGGCGGCACCATGCTGATCTTCGCCGATATGGTGGCCCGGACGATCGTTTCGCCCGCCGAATTGCCGATCGGCATCATCACGGCCTTCGTCGGCGCACCGTTCTTTCTCTGGATCCTGCTGCGTGGCCGATCGAACATGGGGCTTTGAGAGCGCGTCATGATCACGGTTTCCGATATCTCCGTCCGTCTTGCCGGCAGGCAGGTGATCCATGGCGTCTCGTTCGGTGCTGCTCCGGGCACGATGACGGCGATCGTCGGCCCGAACGGATCAGGCAAGACAACCACCTTGAAGGCGGTTTCCGGCGAACTCCCGCTTGCATCGGGCAAGGTCACGATCAACGGCCATGATCTCGCCGCCCTCAGGCCGTGGGAGCTTGCGCTCAAACGTGGCGTCCTGCCGCAATCGACCGTTATTTCCTTCCCCTTCACGGTGCGAGAAATCGTCCGTCTCGGCCTTTCGGCCGGCGACACAGGCAGTGACTCCGCCAACGACCGCATTGCCGACGATGCGCTCGAGGCCGTTGATCTGGCGGGCTTTGCCGGACGCTTCTATCAGGAGCTCTCGGGCGGCGAACAACAGCGCGTCCAGCTTGCGCGTGTCCTTTGCCAGATCTCGGCCCCGGTCAGCGATGGTGAGCCTCGCTATCTCCTGCTCGACGAGCCCGTATCGAGCCTCGACATCCGCCACCAGCTGACGATCATGCAGCTTGCGCGCCAATTCTGCCACCGCGGAGGCGGCGTCATCGCCGTCATGCACGACCTCAATCTGACCGCGATGTTCGCGGACCAGATGGTCATGATGAGAGCCGGCCACGTCCGCGCGAGCGGACCGCCGCGGGAGGTCCTGAACGACGAAACCATGGAAGCCGTGTTCGGATGCCGGATGCAGGTCAACGTCACTCCGACGCGCGATATCCCCTTCGTACTGCCACAATCGGTGACGATCTGATCGCGCCCGGACGCCCGCGCGCTTTTTCGCTGCGCCCAGGAGCTGTTTGCGGTAACGGCAGGATTTATCGAAACAAATCTCGCCTTCGCGCGTTGTTCCGCTGAATCTCGGGCGAGACACGCCTTGCCCGAGAGGGGTGGAATATGCGCCGGCTGTCTTGGCCGGCGTTGCAGCGAAAGGGAGCTTCACATCATGGCAACGGGCCTCTTCTCGAGTTCGAGCACCAGGAAACGCAACGGCGGGCACGGCGAAACGCCAATCGAAGACCAGCTCCAGGAAATTCGGGCGGACATGGCGGCACTCGTCGGACTGCTCAGCGAGCGCGGGGCGGCCGTCTCCCAAGACGCAAAAACCAAGGCAAAGGGCGCGCGTGATCGGGCCGAAGCCGATCTCGAAAATCTGCTGGCAAGCGGCGAGCAACTGCTCTCGGATTTACGCGACCGCTATTCCGGGACGGAAAGGGAGATCCGCAGGGCGGTGCGCGAGCACCCGATCGCAACGCTCGGCGCAGCAGCGGCGATAGGTCTTATCGCGGCTGCGCTTCTGCGCCGATAGGCATGTCCACGGCGTGAACGATCTGCCGCAGGAAGGCCGTTCTTCCTGCCCGCATGACGCAATCGGAGTAGCTCGCATGGGAACGCTCGGGGCCGCCTTGTCCGCTTTGCTTGCAGTAGACGTGGCTGCAGCCACCTCACGCTACAGGCGCAACGTGATCTTATGGGCGACCATCGCGACCTTGCTCGGCACGGCTTATATCTTCGCGCTGGCAGCAGTCACGCTCTTTCTCGCCGCGCGCTACTCGCCGGTGGCCGCGGTTTCGGCGATGGCCGTCGTTCTGTTCGTGACAGCATTGATCCTGATCGCGGTGGTGGCGGGGCTCCGCGCCCGCGACCGGCGGCTCGCCGAAGAGCGCCGGCGCCTCGCGGCGATGCAGACGAATCTGGCGCTCGTGGCCGCAGCAGGCATCTTGCGACGGCAGCCGCTGCTCGCCGTGGCGACCGCCGTTGCGGTCGGAGCCCTGCTCGGCCTCGGCAAGGGCCGGCATCGCGATGAAAAGCGCTGACTCAGCGCGCCCGTAACGGCCTATCCTGCCGCCGCGACCTCGCCCTCGCGGCCACTGCATTTGTCCTTGAATCATAGCCGATTTAGGGACAAAAACATGCAACACTTCAAAGTGTTACAGCGTCCTTTGTACGTCTGATAAGACGCACCGCGCTGTAGGCTGGACAGAATCACAGTCACAAGGGCAACCGGATGAGCGCAGTCACGCCGGCCGGCAGATATTCGACCTTGACCGAGCTGCCGATGACCTTGTCGAGACTGCGCTCGATCAGGATCGAGCCGAAACCACGTCTTTTCGGCTCGCGAACCGGCGGGCCGCCCACCTCGGTCCAGGTCAGATGCAGCACGGCGCCGCCGTCTTCGACGACGCCACGCGCGGTGAGCACGACCTTGCCTTTCGGCACCGAGAGCGACCCGTATTTCAGGGCGTTCGTCGCCAGCTCGTGCAGCACCAATCCAAGTCCAACCGCCTGATCGGGCCCCAGCAGAATTTCGTCCTTATGGAGCTCGACCTGTTCGGCATAGTCGCTGACATAGGGACGCAACTGCTTCGATATCAGTTCCGAGAGGTGGATCGTGCCCCATTCGTAGTCGGAGAGCAGCCCGTGCGCGTCCGAGATGGACTGGAGCCGGCCGGCGAATGCGGCCATGAATTCGACAGGATCGCTCGTCTGTCGAAGCGTCTGACGGGCGAGCGACTGCAGCATCGCCAAGGTGTTCTTGACCCGGTGGTTCAGTTCCTTGAGCAGAAGCCGCGTCCGCTGTACCGCAGCCTGCTGATCGGTGACATCGATGGTCATGCCGAGGAAGGTCAGCGGAGCACCCTTGCCGTCGCGGTCGTGCACCCTGCCGCGCCCGAGCAGCCAGCGCCCGCTGTCGCCGATGCGAAACATGCCGTCATATTCCTCGTTCGCGGTCATCGCCTGCCTGAGTTTGGAAAACGTCGCGATGCGGTCATCGGGATGGATGGCGGCGAAGATCTTCCTGGCGCCGACCAACCGCTCGGGCGGGAGCCCGAACATGCGCATCATCGCGCCGTTTCCGGCAACCGTGCCGGCGCGGATATCCCAAAGCCAGCTGCCGACATTCGCTGCGTCGAGCGCCATGGCGAGGCGCTGTTCCTCGCGCGAAAGCGCCGCCTCCTTGAGCGCACGCCGGCGCGACTCGTCCTTGAGCTTGAGCAGCGATGCGGCAATACCGGCAATCCGGCGAAGCTCATCGATCAGTTTCGGCGCGATTTCCTTACGCGGCGCCACATCGAAAACACAGACTGTGCCAATCGCCTGGCCGTCCAAGAGAATGGAAGCGCCCGCATAGAAACGCAGGAATGGTGCGTCTGTGACCCTTGGCCGATGACGAAACAATGGATGCCGCGAGGCATCGAGCACGACGAAGACGCCGTCGGGATCTGCGACCGTGTGGAGGCAGAAAGATTCGTCGCAGCGCAGCCGCGTGTCCGTCGTTCCGACGGCCGCCTTGAGCCATTGCCATTCACTATCAACGAGGCTGACGAGCGCAATTGGTGCGCTGAACAGGCTTGCCGCGAGCTTTGCAAGACCGTCGAAGTCGCCGTCCGGCACCGCCATGTCGGGCACGACGGTATGCAGGACGCCAAGCCGTTCGCGGGCATCGAGCACCTGCGCTACCGTTGGAAGCGTCGCCTCGGTCTTCTCGCGCATCCGGTCCAACTCCAAACTCGCGCACCCGTCGCAGCAGAACCGATCAGGATCCACCGCATGTTTCCTTAAATCGTACCCGATTTAAGGTTAAGAACATGCTGCAGTTCAAAGTGCTACAGCGTCCATTGCGCGTCTGAAAAGACGCACGGCGCCGCAGAAGGTTCCGGCCCTCACCGCCGTGACTGGTGCTCGGAGCAAAAAAGCAGGACCGCCGCCGACTTGCAACGGTCTGGCCTCAAGAACGCACGAAGATCACGAAACGAATGCGCGCGAGGTAATGGGCGCCGAGGTCTCGTCAGGGCCGTAGTCATTCTCGCCTTGCACCTGGAGAATTTCCTGCAGGCGCTGACGCGCGCGATTGACGCGGCTCTTGATGGTACCGAGCGCGCAGCCGCAGATCTTTGCAGCTTCTTCGTAGGAGAAGCCGGATGCACCGACCAGGATGATCGCTTCGCGCTGGTCCGGTGGCAACTGCTCCAGAGCCCGCCGGAAATCCTGGAGATCGAGCGAACCGTATTGCTCGGGATGGTGGGCGAGCGTTTCGGTGAAATGGCCGTCGCTGTCCTGAATCTCGCGACCACGCTTGCGCATTTGGCTGTAGAGCTCGTTGCGCAGGATCGTGAAGAGCCACGCCTTCATGTTCGTGCCGATCTCGAAATGGTCCTGTTTTGCCCAGGCCTTCATGATCGTGTCCTGCACGAGATCGTCCGCTCGGTCGTGGCGGCCGATCAGCGACATGGCAAAGGCGCGCAGGCTAGGAAGTGCGGCGAGCATCTCGCGCTTGAATTCTTGGTTTTCGGACGACATCCCGGCGCCTACTCCCTCCCTTGCAGAACCGATTGGCCTTGCGGAGTCGAGTGCTGTTCCGCCGCGTCCAGCTTTTCCAGCAAATCAAGAAACCGTGCAGGAATCGCCTCTTCCTGCACCGACTGATAGAGCGCCTTCAGCTTCGCTGCGATCTGTGCATTCGGATCACCGGTCGACGAGCTTGTGCCAATCGGCCGCCCTGCCCCTGAACTATATCTCATCTTGCAATCATCACCTTGGAGAGTTCGCCTGCACCATAACGCAGAAAAAAAATGAAATGTTCCAGCGCGGAACCTTTTTTTCGGCCGGGCGTTTTCGCGTCGAGACAAGAACCGAACAAATGACTGAGGGAGTCTTGCATGACACTGTCTAACCGGATCGCGCCGCTCCTGCCCTATTTGCGCCGTTATTCCCGCGCGCTGACAGGCTCGCAAACGTCGGGCGATGCTTATGTGGCCGCGGTTCTTGAGGCTCTTATCGCGGACACGACAATCTTTCCCGAAGCAAGCAACGACAGGGTCGCGCTGTTTCGCCTTTATACGTCCTTGTTCGGCTCATCCTCGGTGCTGATCCCCGAGCCGGTTTCGCCTTTTGCCTGGGAACAGCGGGCATCAGTCAACCTCGCGGCGGTGTCACCGCTGGCGCGGCAGGCCTTCCTGCTGGTGTCGGTCGAAGGCTTCAGCCCCAACGAGGCTGCAGAGGTGCTTGATGTCGATGCAGCCAAGCTGAGCACACTTCTGGAGCGGGCGTCGCAGGAAATCTCTCGTCAGGTTGCGACCGATATCATGATCATCGAGGACGAACCGCTGATCGCAATCGACATCGAGCAGATGGTCAAAAGTCTCGGCCATCGCGTCACCGGCATCGCGCGGACCCGGGACGAGGCAATCGCCCTTTACAAGGACACGAAGCCGAGCATGGTGCTCGCCGATATTCAGTTGGCCGATGGAAGTTCCGGCATAGATGCCGTGAACGAGATCCTGAAGACCGCTGCCATTCCGGTGATTTTCATCACAGCCTTCCCCGAAAGACTGCTGACCGGCGAACGGCCCGAACCAACTTTCCTCGTCACGAAGCCCTTCAACCCGGAAATGGTTAAGGCGCTCATCAGCCAGGCGCTCTTCTTCAACGAGTCGACGAAGGCGGCTGCCTGAGCAGCAATCCGGAAGCGACGGGCGACCGCCCGTCTTCGAAGAGTCTAACGCAAAACAGCCAGTGCCGAGGGAAAGGCACTGGCTGAGCTTTATCAACTCACAGAGGGGATGTGAGTTGGGCAACCGGCGGTATGCCTCCGGCGTCACATTGGGGGCGATGTGCGCCACCGTCCGGTTGTCCGCTCCAACGCGCCAGGAAGAGAAAGGTTCCACAAAAAAGTAAAATCGACGAGGACGCCGGTTAGTCCATGGCCTCCAGTTCGGCCCGATGTCGGTAAAGCGTGAGAAACCGCCGATAGTCGCGATCGTAGACGTTTCGCGATGCCGCATCGGGAAGGCGTTCGTGACCGCTGGACGCCATTGCCGTCCCTGCCTCTGCGAGATCGGAATAAAGCCCGCCGGCGACAGCCGCCGCCATCGCAGTGCCGAGCAGCACGGCATCGGGCGTTTCAGGCGCAACGACGCGGCAGCCCGTCGCGTCGCAATAAAGCTCCATCAGCAGCGGATTGCGCACATGCCCGCCGGTCACGTGCAGCGTATCGAGATTGTATCCCGCCTCTTTCATCATTTCGAGGATGTGCCGGATTCCAAGCGCGATCGCGACGCAGGTGCGCCAATAAAGACGGCAAAGCGCATCGAACGATGAATCGAGCGCCAGACCGCTGACGACGCCGAGCGCGTGCGGATCGGCGAGCGGCGACCGGTTGCCGTGAAAATCGGGAAGGACATGCAGCCGATCGGCGAATGCCGGGCCATGCAGCGCGCGCAGTTCCTGCACGCGCTCGATGATCTTCATGTGCGTCTCCGCGGTCGGTTCCCGCCCGCCGCCATGCACGCGCACGATATGATCGAGCAGCGCACCCGTCGCCGACTGCCCGCCCTCGACCAACCAGCAACCCGGAAGCACCGCCTCGAAATACGGGCCCCACATGCCGAAGCCGGGCTTCATCTCACGTGAAAAGGCGACAATACAGCTCGAGGTGCCGGCGATGAGGGCGAGTTGCCGTTCGAGATTTGCGGGCTCGGCGGCAAATCTGCCGAGCACGCCGAGCGCACCGGCATAGGCATCGATCAGCCCCGGTGCAACCTGGCATTCCGTGTCGAGGCCGAGTTCTTCCGCCGCTGCTGCGGTCAGACGCCCAACCGCACTGCCGACGGGCAGTGTTCCCTCAGGCAGCCCCCCTCGGTCGAGAAGGTCCGCAAGGCCGATCTGTTCGAGATAGTCCGGCTGCCAGCCCCTCTCCTTGTGCGCGAGATAATTCCATTTTGCCGTGAGCGTGCAACGCGAACGAGCCGTGCTGCCAGTCGCGCGCCAGGACATGTAATCTGCGAGATCGAAGAAATAACCGGCCCTTTCCCATTGCCCGGGAAGGTGTCGCTTCAGCCACATCAACTTCGGCATTTCCATCTCCGGCGACATCACGCGGCCGGAATGGTGGAGGACGGGATGCTCTGTCGAGGTGCAGAAATCGGCCTCCTTGAGCGCTCGGTGATCGAGCCAGACGATCGTGTCCCAGCGCGCGTCACCGGCACGATTGATTGAAAGCGGTGCGCCATCGCGGTCGCGCACGACCAGCGAGCACGTCGCGTCGAAACCGATCGCCGCGACATTGTCCGTAGCGACCCCGGCCGTGTCGCGTGCCGACTTGACCGCCCCGCAGACCGCCGCCCAAATGTCCTCGGAATCATGCTCGGCGTGGTTTTCTTCCGGCCGGTTCATCGCAATCGGCCTGTCGGCCCGCGCGAGAAGCTTGCCTTTCCGGTCAAAAATACCGGCACGGGCGCTACCGGTGCCGATATCGACCGCAACGACATATTCGCGCATTAATGGATGTCTCCGTCCCGAGATCACGATGATTTAAGAGGTCAGAGCGGGATGTGGGCACGCTCTATTGCCGCGATCGTGCTCTGACTTATTGTCGGACAAACTGTATCAATTCGCCCATATCGTCAAACAGCACATCGGGATGGAGTTGAGCCAGTGCTCGGCGATGCCGGTCGTTCCGTGCGTGGCTGGCGCCGGCGAAGGCAAAGACGCGCATGCCGGCCGCTTTCGCCGCCTCGATGCCGGCCGGGCTGTCTTCCACGACGACGCAATCGGCGGACGCGTAACCCATTTGCCTGCTCGCATAGAGAAAGAGATCGGGCGCTGGCTTGCCGTGCGCGACCATGCTGGCGCTGAAGATGTGCGGCTCGAAGAGGTCGATCAGTCCGGTCACCGTCAGGGAAAGGCGAATGCGCTCGGGCTGGCTCGACGACGCGACGCAGCAGGCTCCGTCGAGCTGTTCGACCGCCCGGCGAATGCCGTCAACGGGCTTCAGTTCCTCGCGGAAGCGCGCATAAAGGCGCGTCCGCATGCCTTCGAGAAAGGCGTCGTCAGTCGCAAGTCCGTGTTCGTCATGAAGGATCGCGGACATGCTTTTAAGGCTGCGGCCGAGGAAGCGTTCGCTCGCCTCGGCCGTCGTCATCGATATTCCCGCCGCATCCAGTGCCTCGACAAGGACGGCAAGCGAGATCGGTTCGCTGTCTACCAGGACGCCGTCGCAGTCGAAGATCACCAGCCTGGAGGCGCCGCCCGCCATCGCTATCCCTCGAGTTTGTCGTCCAGATAGAGCTGGAGCGTTGCGCGCGTACCCTTTTCCCAGAGCGTTTTCAGTGCATGTCCGAAGCGCCGCCGGAAGAGGTCGGACCCGGCGACGTCACCGAAAATGTCGGAGAGGGCGAGGAAGGCCATCGGGTCTTCCTTCGCTGCAAGGGCGGCGGCGTGCAGCCGATCGGCGCTGGCATCGTTGAAGACGATATCCCTGCCGCTGTCCGATTTTCCGGCGAAATAGCGGCACCAGAGGGCAGAGACCAGCGACAGCCCGACCACATCTTCGCCGCGGCGCAGGCGATCGGCGGTCGACGGCAGGATGAATTTCGGCTGGCGGTTCGAACCATCCTGAGCCAGCCGCGGAATGGTGTCGCCGATCTTCGGATTGGCGAAGCGCGTCTCGATGAGCCTGTAGTAGTCCTTGAGATCCGTATCCGGGACCGGCGGAATGACCGGGATGATTTCGTCGTGTTCGAGCTTCGCCAGGAAGCCGCGGATCAACGGCTCCTCCATGGCCTCGTGGACGAAATGGATGTCGAGCAATGCCGCCGGATAGGCGATTGCGGCGTGGCCGCCGTTTAGAATGCGGATCTTCATGTGCTCATAGGGAGCGACGTCGGGGACGAACTGGACGCCGACCTTTTCAAGCGCCGGGCGGCCTTGCGGGAAATGATCCTCCAGCACCCATTGCTTGAACTCCTCGCAAAAGACCGGCCAGGCATCGTCGATGCCGTATTCCGAGGCGACGAAACCGATTTCCCGGGCGCCGGTCGCGGGCGTGATGCGGTCGACCATGCCGTTCGGAAAGGCGACGTTTGCATCGATCCAGTCTGCGAAGGCGGGATCCGAGAGGCGCGCGAGGCCGGCTACGGCCGCATGCGTCACCTCGCCATTGCCGGGGATATTGTCGCAGGACATGACAGTGAAGGGCGGTATGCCCCTCGCTCTGCGCTCAGCGAGCCCCGCCAGGATGAGACCGAAGACCGTCTTCGGTCTCGTCGGATTGCGCGCGTCCTCGACGATTGCCGGGTGGGCAGGATTGAAGACGCCGGACGCCGGATCGATGAAATAGCCGCCTTCGGTGATCGTCAACGATACGATGCGAATGGACGGGCTTGCGAGCTGCGCCACGATCGCCGGCGTGTCACCGGGCTTGAGATAGGCGATCATCGCCCCGGTGACATGCGCGCCCGTGCGGTTGTTGTCCTGCTCGACCACTGTCGTCAGGAAATCCTGCGCTTCGAGCTTGGCCCGCATGACCTCGTCCGACGGCAACACCCCTGCCCCCATGATCGCCCAGTCACGGTCGAGCCCTAGATTGAAAAGGTCATCGAGATAGACGGCCTGGTGGGCGCGATGAAAGTTGCCGACGCCGAAATGGACGATGCCGGCGCGAAGGTCGTGCCGACCATATTTCGGAACGCCAGCCTTGGCCTTGGCTGCGTCGAGTGTGGCAAGGGAGAGTTTGGTCGTCATCCTATCGTTCCTTTCGAGGACTCGTGCTGCGACGAAGCCTCAGCTCATCCAGTTGCCGCCATCGACGTTGTAGGTCTGGGCAACGATGTAGTCGCTCTCCGATGAGGCCAGGAAAATCGCCATGCCGGTGAGATCTTCGGCGGTGCCCATCCGTCCGTACGGCACCTCCTCGCCAACCAGGCGCTTCTTTTCGCCGAGCGGACGGTTCTCGTACTTGGCAAAGAGCGCATCGACGCCATCCCAATGTTCGCCGTCGACGACGCCGGGAGCGATCGCGTTCACGTTGATGCGATGTTTGATGAGATTGAGCCCGGCCGACTGCGTAAGGCTGATGACGGCCGCCTTGGTGGCGCAATAGACGGCAACCAGTGCCTCGCCGCGGCGACCCGCCTGGCTCGCCATGTTGATGATCTTGCCGCCGCGCCCCTGCGCGATCATCTGCTTGGCCGCCGCCTGCAGGGTGAAGAGCGTGCCGGCGACATTGATCGAAAAGAGTTTTTCGTAGCTTTCTCGGGTGATCGCGACGATCGGCGCCAGATCGAAGAGAGCGGCATTGTTGACCAGGATATCCAGGCCGCCCGCATGCTCGACAACTGCAGCGACCGCCGCGTCGATCGACTCCTGCCGGGTCACGTCCATTTGGACGGCATAGGCCGCCGGTCCGATTTCCGCAGCCGTCTGCTTCGCCCGGTCGATATTGATGTCCGCGATCGCGACGGTGGCCCCCTCGCGCACATAGGCCTCGGCGAAGGCACGGCCGATACCCCGCGCGGATCCGGTAATCAGCGCGCTTTTACCTTCAAGACGTTTCATCGAATTGCCAACCCTTTTTCGTCAAACTTGTGCAGGCGCTGGACATCCGGCGTCAGGTAGACCTGATCTCCATGGGTTACCCCGAAGTCGCCGCTGACGCGCGCCGTCAGCGTGCCGATGGTATCGGCCTTCACGTGCAGGAAGGTGTCGGAGCCGAGATGCTCGGCCACACCGACGGTGCCCCGCCACGTCCCCTGATCCTTGGAAAGCGTCAGATGCTCGGGGCGGATGCCGATTGTGTGGGCCTGATAGGCGGCTGCCGGCGCCCCGGAAATGAAATTCATCTTCGGCGAGCCGATGAAGCCGGCAACAAAAAGATTGTCCGGCTTGTGGTAGAGTTCGAGCGGCGAGCCCACCTGCTCGATGCGTCCGCGATTGAGCACCACGATCTTGTCGGCCATGGTCATGGCCTCCACCTGGTCGTGCGTCACATAGATCATCGTCGTCTTCAGTTGCTGATGAAGCTGGCTGATCTCGAGCCGCATGTTGACGCGCAGCGCCGCATCGAGGTTCGAAAGCGGCTCGTCGAACAGGAAGGCCTCCGGCTGCCGGACAATCGCCCGGCCGATCGCCACGCGCTGGCGCTGACCACCGGAAAGCTGGCGCGGCTTGCGGTCGAGGTAATCGGTGAGGTTCAGCACCCGGGCGGCGTCCGCCACCTTCTTGTCGATCACCGCCTTGTCTTCCCCCGCCATCTTCAGGGGAAAGGCGATGTTGGAACGCACGCTCATATGCGGATAGAGCGCATAGGACTGGAACACCATCGAGAGGCCGCGTTTTGCCGGCGGCAGCTCTGTTGCGTTCTTGCCGTCGATGACGATCTCGCCGTCGCTGACATCCTCCAGGCCGGCAATCAATCTGAGCAGCGTGGACTTGCCGCAGCCGGACGGTCCGACGAAGACGACGAATTCACCGTGATGGATGTCGAGGTCGATCGAAGGGATGACGGCGTGGGAGCCGAAGACTTTCGATACGTTCTTGAGTGTGATGCTTCCCATGGTCGTATCCTTATTTGACCGCGCCGAAGGTCAGGCCGCGTACAAGCTGCTTCTGCGAGAACCAGCCGAGTATGAGGATGGGGGCGATCGCCATCGTGGAGGCGGCCGAAAGCTTCGCGTAAAACAGACCTTCCGGGCTCGAATAGGAAGCGATGAAGGCGGTCAGCGGTGCTGCCTTCGCCGCGGTCAGATTCAAGGTCCAGAACGCCTCGTTCCAGGCGAGAATGATGTTGAGGAGCAGCGTCGATGCGATGCCGGGGATCGCCATCGGCGTCAGCACGTAGATGATCTCCTTGGAGAGCGAGGCGCCGTCCATGCGCGCCGCTTCCAGGATCTCGCCGGGGATTTCCTTGAAGTAGGTATAGAGCATCCAGATGATGATCGGCAGGTTGATCAGCGTCAGGACGATCACCAGGCCTATGCGGGTGTCGAGGAGCCCCGAGTTGCGGTACATCAGGTACATCGGCACCAGCACGCCGACGGGCGGCATCATCTTCGTGGACAGCATCCACATCAGCACGTCCTTGGTCCGTTTCGTCGGGGCGAAGGCCATGGCCCATGCCGACGGAATGGCGATGATGAGACCGATCAGCGTCGACCCGAAGGAGATAACCACCGAGTTCATGAAGTGCTTGAAGTAATTGGACCGGCTCTGCACTTCGAAGTAGTTCTCGGTCGTCCAATCGAAGAAGAGGAATGCGGGCGGCGAGGCGATCGCTTGCGCCTCCGTCTTGAAGCTCGTCAGGAACGTCCAGAGGATCGGGAAGAAGATCAGGATGCCGATCGTCCAGGCGACGACGGTGACAACCACCTTGCGTTGGGTCGAAACATTGCGTGCCATGGGTCTCAAGCCTCCAGCGTCTTGCCGATCATGCGCATCAGGAAGAATGCGACGATATTGGCGAGGATGACCGCGATGATGCCGCCGGCGGATGCGCCGCCCACGTCGAACTGCAGGAGAGCCTGCGCATAGACGAGGAAGGTGAGGTTCGTGCTCTGCGTACCTGGCCCACCGTTGGTGGTGACGAGGATTTCGGCAAAGACGGAGAGCAGGAAGATCGTCTGGATCAGGATCACCACGGTGATTGCGCGCGAAAGATGCGGCAGCACCAGATAGAAGAAGCGGCTCCAGGCGCCGGCACCATCCATCTGCGCGGCCTCCTTCTGTTCCTCGTCGAGCGACTGCAGCGCCGTCAGCAGGATGAGCGTCGCGAAGGGCAGCCATTGCCAGGCGACAATGAGGATGATCGAGAAGAGTGGCGCATTCGCGAGGAAGTCGAAGGGCTGCAGGCCGACGAGTTTGGCGAGCCAGGCAAAGAGCCCGTTCACCGGGTTCATGAACATGTTCTTCCAGACGAGTGCCGCAACGGTCGGCATGATCAGGAACGGCGCGATCACCAGGATGCGCACGATCCCCTGCCCGAACATCGGCTGGTCGAGAAGAAGCGCGAGGGCGATGCCGCCGATCACGGTGATGAACAGCACGCCGAGGACGATCGCGAGCGTGTTGAAGACCGCCTGGAAGAACGCCGGATCGGTCACAAAGTAAATGTAGTTCGAGAGCCCTGCGAACTCCTCCATTCCGGGCATCAGCAGATTATAGCGCAGAAGCGAGAAATAGATGGTCATGGCCAGCGGAACGATCATCCAGGCCAGAAGCAGGAGCACCGAGGGCGCGATCATCAGCCGCGCAGCGGAGCGGGTATGCAAGGTCGCCATGGCGTCCTCCCGTAATTGTCAACGCTGTTCCATGAAGGCGGGCGCGGTTTACCGCGCATGCCGGACGCGCCGTGACCGATCTAAAAAGTCAGAGCGGGAAGCGGAAAACCCGTTCCGCTTTTCCCCATCCCGCCCTGAGAGTTGCCGGGACACCAGCCGTTTCCAACCAGCGCCCCGGCCCTTGGGAGCCCTATTTGATGTAACCGGCCTTGGTCATTTCGCGGGTCGACAGTTGCTGCGCGCTGGCAAGCGCCTGATCCACGCTCATCTGGCCGGCCAGTGCTGCCGAGAACACCTGGCCTACGGCGGTGCCGAGGCCCTGGAATTCCGGGATCGCGACGAACTGCACGCCGACATAGGGCACCGGTTTGACCGCCGGGTTCTTCGGGTCGGCCGCGTTGATCGAGTCGAGCGTCATTTTCGCGAATGGCGCCGCCTTCTGGTATTCCGGGTTCTCGTAGAGAGAGGTGCGGGTACCGGGCGGAACGTTTGCCCAGCCCTCCTTCTCGGCGACGAGCTTCAGATAATCCTTGCCGGTCGCCCAAGCGATGAACTTCTCTGCCGCTTCCGTCTTCTGCGAGCCCGCGGGGATCGCGAGGTTCCACGCCCAGAGCCAGTTGCCACGTTTGCCAAGGCCGGTATCGGGCGCGAGCGCGAAACCGACCTTGTCGGCAACCGTGGATTCCTTCGGGTTGGTTACGAAGGAAGCGGCAACCGTTGCGTCGATCCACATGGCGCACTTGCCCGTCTGGAAGAGTGACAGGTTTTCGTTGAAACCGTTCGAGGAGGCACCAGGCGGGCCGGCGTCATTCATCAGCTTGACATAGAAGTCGAGCGTATTCTTCCATTCGGGCTGATCGAACTGCGGCTGCCATTTCTCGTCGAACCAGCGTGCGCCGAAAGCGTTCGCCGTCGCCGTCAGGAAGGCCATGTTCTCGCCCCAGCCGGCCTTGCCGCGCAGGCAGATGCCGTACACCTCATTGTTCTTGTCGGTGATCTTGCGGGCGGCGTCCGCGATGAAGTCCCAGGTCGGGGCGTCAGGCATGGTGAGGCCGGCCTTCTCGAAGAGGTCCTTGCGATACATCACCATCGAGCTTTCGCCGTAGAACGGTGCGGCATAGAGCTTGCCGTCGATGGTCAGGCCGCTGCGGATCGCCGGCAGCAGGTCATCGACGTCGTAATCGGCGCCAAGATTGTCGAGCGGCAGGAGCCAGCCCTGCTTGGCCCAGATCGGCACTTCGTAGGTGCCGATCGTCATGATGTCGTACTGGCCGCCTTTCGTCGCGATATCCGTCGTTACGCGCTGGCGCAGCACGTTTTCCTCGAGCGTTACCCACTCGAGCTGAATGTCCGGATTTTTCGAGGTGAAATCATCCGTCAGCTTCTGCATCCGGATCATGTCGCCGTTGTTCACCGTCGCAATGGTCAGGGTTTCTGCTTGGGCCAGACCCGCCAGAGCGACTGCCGAGCACGTGCCCAGCAGGAAAGTTCTCAAATTCATCGACTTCCTCCCAGAAGAAAATGAGCATTTGCCTTGCTCATGGGCAATTACTCACCCGTTGGCGAAAAATGTCAATGTGCATTCGTTGCTGCGACGCACCCGAAACCGTTAATGGGCTGTTTTAGCTATGGATTTTTTGTCAAGCGCGGCGGGCAGAATGCACCCCGCAGCTCGGCCTGCGCGTTGTCGAAGCTCGATGCCGCCTGAGTTTATCTGCCTGAATCACGCGCCGAGCAGAAAGTCGGCAGTGGTCTCGTCGGTGATAAGGCCGTTGATGATGCGGCCCTTGAGTGCTGCCCGGAGCGCCTCGTACTTGCGCCTGCCCTTGGCAATGCCGATGACCGACGCCCGGTCGCGCGGCGGAAGCGGAATGGAGGCGACACGTTCGTTGATGCTGCCGGTCAGCAGTTCGCCCTCGTGATCGAACATCCAGCCGCAAATTTCCCCTGCGGCACCGGCCGCCGTCAGCCGCTCCATTTCCTCGCGCGCCAGGAAGCCGTCCTCGCACAGCGGTGCGTCGGGCCCGAGTTCGCCCACGCCGACGAAGGCGGCATTGGCTTCCGCGCCGAGCTTGAGCGCGAGCTTGACGAGACTCTGGTTGTGAAGGACCTCGCGCTCCTCGGGCGACGAAACGAGCACCGGCAGGGGCATGGGAAAATGGCGCGCCTTGATCGTGTCCGCCATACTGAAAATGACGTTGTAGTAGGCGGCCGAGCCATCGAGCCTGATATTGCCGGTCAGCGAGACGATGCGATGCTGCGGGCACTCCATCGAGGGCAACTGGTCGATCGTCGCCTTCAGCGTGCGCCCTGTCCCGATCGCCAGAACCACCGGCTCCGTCGATTTCAGCCAGCGCTCGATCTCCACCGCGCCGGCTTCGGCGATACCGACGGTCGTCGAACTCGAACCCGGATCGCTCGGCACGACATCGACGTGTTTCAGCGCATATTTTTCCTTGAGCCGGGCGGCCGTCTCGAGGCAGGCAGCGATCGGATGATCGAGCCGAACCTTGATCAGCCTCTCGGCCATGGCCAAGGAAACGAGGCGCTGCGCCGATTGCCGCGAGATACCCATGATCGACGCAATCTCGTCCTGCGTCCGGCCGGCGACATAGTATAGCCAGCCAGCCCGGGCAGCATCGTCCAGCCTGTTGTTGGTCTCCGGCCTGCGCGCCATGCGATTATCTCCTTCCCCCTTGATTTGCTGCCACTATTTGCCCTGCCCTGTCAAACAAACGTGCAGAGCGAATTGGATGCGTGAATAGAAACCCCCGGTTCTCAGGGTGTTCGGCAAGTTTCCGAAGTAAACTTTTACCGTTTGATAAAAAAATAAAGCGTGTTACCGTTCCCTCATCCTGAGAAAACATTGGGAGCCAAAAATGGGAACGACGCAATCTGGGATCCTTGGCGGCCGACTGCCGCTCAAGGAATACGAAGCCAATTTCTCCGACCTTCATCCACCGCTCGACAAACACGAGGCTCTGGTCGCTTCCGACCGCTGTTACTTCTGTCACGATGCGCCGTGCATGACGGCCTGTCCCACCTCGATCGATATCCCGTTGTTCATCCGGCAGATTGCAACGGGCAATCCGATCGGTTCGGCGAAGACGATTTTCGACCAGAACATTCTCGGCGGCATGTGCGCCCGCGTCTGTCCCACCGAAACGCTTTGCGAACAAGCCTGCGTCCGCAACACGGCGGAGGAGCGGCCGGTGGAGATCGGCAGGCTGCAGCGTTACGCGACCGACATCGCGATGAAGGAAAACAAGCAGTTCTACACGCGGGCCGCCTCGTCCGGTCGAAAGATAGCGGTGGTCGGTGCCGGACCCGCGGGGCTCGCCTGCGCCCACCGGCTCGCGGTCAATGGCCACGACGTGGTGGTCTACGATGCGCGTGAGAAATCCGGCGGACTCAATGAATACGGCATCGCCGCCTACAAGTCGGTGGACGACTTCGCCCAGAAGGAGGTCGATTACGTCCTTTCGATCGGCGGTATCGAGGTGCGCCAGGGCCAAGCAATCGGCCGCGACTTCTCGCTTGCCGACCTCACCGATCAATATGACGCCGTCTTCCTCGGCCTCGGCCTTGCCGGCGTCAACGCACTCAGGATCGAAGGCGAGAATGCCGAAGGCGTCCAGGACGCCGTCGACTTCATCGCCGCGCTCCGCCAGTCGAAGACCAAGGCCGACATCCCGGTCGGCCGGCGGGTCGTGGTGCTCGGCGGCGGCATGACCGCAATCGACGCTGCCGTCCAGTCGAAGCTCCTCGGCGCCGAGGAAGTGACGATCTGCTACCGCCGCGGCAAGGAGCACATGAACGCCTCCGAGTTCGAGCAGGATCTGGCAACCTCCAAGGGCGTCACCATTCGCCACTGGCTGCAGCCGAAGCGCATCGCGCTGAAGGACGGCAGGGTCGCCGGCATCGAGCTCGACTACACGACGCTCGATAACGGCAAGCTGACGACCACAGGGGAAACAGGTATCATCGCAGCTGACCAGATCTTCAAGGCGATCGGCCAGACCTTCGAGGCATCAGGCCTCGGCGCGCTTCAGATGGAGAGCGGGCGCATCGCCGTCGATGCCGAGGGCCGCACCTCGCTCCCCAAGGTCTGGGCGGGCGGCGACTGCGTCCACGGCGGAGAGGATCTGACCGTTTCCGCCGTCGCTATGGGGCGGGACGCCGCCGAATCGATCAACCGAGCCTTCGCCGCGGCTCAGCCGCTGGCGAGCGCCGTCGCGTAAGAAGCGGAACAGGATCGAGAGGAAGAGAACAATGGCTGATCTTCGCAACAATTTTGTCGGCATCAAATCCCCGAACCCGTTCTGGCTCGCCTCGGCGCCGCCGACGGACAAGGCCTATAACGTCGAGCGCGCCTTCAAGGCCGGCTGGGGCGGCGTCGTCTGGAAGACGCTCGGCGAGGAAGGACCGCCCGTCGTCAACGTCAACGGCCCGCGCTACGGCGCGATCTGGGGCGCCGACCGGCGTCTGCTCGGCTTGAACAACATCGAGCTCATCACCGACCGCGATCTCTATGTGAACCTTCGCGAGATGAAGCAGGTGAAGATGAACTGGCCCGACCGGGCGCTGATCGCCTCGATCATGGTGCCCTGTGAAGAGAACGCCTGGAAGGCGATCCTGCCGTTGGTCGAGGAGACCGGGGCCGACGGCATAGAACTCAACTTCGGCTGTCCGCACGGCATGTCCGAGCGCGGCATGGGCTCGGCGGTCGGCCAGGTGCCGGAATATATCGAGATGGTCGTGCGCTGGTGCAAACAGTACACGCGCATGCCGGTGATCACCAAGCTGACGCCGAACATCACCGACATCCGCAAGCCCGCCCGCGCCGCCAAGGCCGGCGGCACTGACGCCGTGTCGCTGATCAACACGATCAACTCGATCACTTCGGTCAACCTCGACACGTTCTCGCCGGAGCCCTCGATCGACGGCCGGGGCAGCCACGGCGGCTATTGCGGGCCGGCAGTGAAGCCGATCGCGCTCAACATGGTCGCCGAAATCGCCCGCGATCCGGAGACCCACGGATTGCCGATTTCGGGCATCGGCGGCATCACCACCTGGCGCGACGCGGCCGAATTCCTGGCGCTCGGCGCCGGCAACGTCCAGGTCTGCACGGCGGCGATGACCTACGGCTTCAAGATCGTCCAGGAAATGATCTCCGGTCTTTCCGACTGGATGGACGCCAAGGGCCACCGCACGCTCGACGACATCTGCGGCCGGGCCGTGCCGAACGTCACCGACTGGCAGTATCTCAACCTCAACTACGTCGCCAAGGCGAAGATCGACCAGGACGCCTGCATCAAATGCGGCCGCTGTCACATCGCCTGCGAGGACACCTCGCACCAGGCGATCACCCAGTTCGTCAACGGCGTGCGCCATTTCGAGGTAATCGAGGAGGAGTGCGTCGGCTGCAATCTTTGCGTCAACGTCTGCCCCGTCTCGAACTGCATCACGATGGAACCGCTCGCCGCCGGCACTGTCGACAAGCGAACCGGCAAGCCCGTCGATCCTAACTACGCCAACTGGACGACCCATCCCAACAACCCGATGGCACGGCAAGCCGCCGAGTAAGGGAGGTCGTTAATAGGGAAAGGCCGCCGGAAGGGAACTCCGGTGGCCTTTCGTGCTTTGATGGTCGCTAGATCATTTCACTGTTTCATTGAAACAGTGAAATGATCTAACTCTTTGAAACTACGCAATTCCGGACGGAAAGCCGTTACACACTTTTCCTGGAATTGCTCTAGAATTCGATCACCAGCTTTCCGAACGGCCCGCGATCGAGATGCGCCACCGCCTCGCGGAATTCGGCGAACTTGTATCGCTTGTCGATAACCGGCTTCAATCCGATACGGTCGATCGCGCCGACGAAATCCTCGAGCGCCCGGCGATGTCCGACGCTGATGCCCTGCAGCACCGGGGATTTCAGAAGCAGCGGCGCCGCCGGCCCCGAAATTTCAAAGCCTTCCAACACCCCGATCACGGAAATGCGCCCGTCGGCCGCAACGGCTCTTAACGACTGACCAAGGCCGGCGCCACCGGCGATTTCCAGAATGTGGTCGGCGCCATGGTCTGCGGTCAGCTCATAGACCCGCTCGACCCAGTCCTCCGACTTGCGATTGATGCCGTGGTCGGCGCCAAGTGTCAGCGCGCGCGAGAGTTTCTCCTTGCTCCCCGACGTGACGATGACCTCAGCACCGTTCGCATTGGCGATCTGCAGGCCGAAGAGCGCTACACCGCCTGTCCCCTGGACGACGACGCGATCACCGGGTCTGAGGCGGCCCTTCTCTACGAGCGCGAACCAGGCGGTGAGGCCGGCGCATGGCAGCGTGCTCGCCTCGGCTGCGTCGAGGCTCTTCGGCGCGGCGACGAACCAGTCTTCAGGGAACGCGACATATTCCGACATGACGCCCGGATGCACGCCGCCGAGTGTCGCGTAGGAAGGCGCCCTGCCGCTTCCCGGCCGTAGACCGTCGAGCCAGCCGGGGTGGAAGGTCGAGATGACGCGGTCGCCGGGCGTGAAGCGCGTCACGCCCTTGCCGACGTTTTCGACGACGCCGCTCATGTCCGAAGCCGGCACGAAGGGGAAGTTGAGATCCAGCCCCATGCCGGTTTCAAGCACCAGCTTGTCGCGATAATTGAGCGACACGGCCGTTACCCGGACGAGCACGTCATGGTCACCGATATCCGGCACGGGACGCTCGGCAATCTTGAGATTTTGCGGGCCAATCGCGTCGATGCTCCATTCCCTCATCCATTTCGTCATGATCATTCCTTTCGCGTGGATGGTGATGGGACGAGCATAGTGTTGAAATCAGATCGCCAGTTGCGATAAGATTTCCCATCATTGGTTCTCAAATGGATACAATCGGATGGAGAGGCTGAACGGTATTTCCGTCTTCGTGGAGGTCGCCGATGCCGGCGGTTTCTCCGCCGCCGCTGAGCGGCTGAACCTTTCCCGTTCGGCCGTGGGCAAGACGATCGCGCGCCTCGAGCAGCGGCTCGGCGTGCGGCTCTTTCATCGCACCACGCGGACACAAAGCCTGACCGACGAGGGCCAGCTCTTCTACCGAAGCTGCCTGAAGGCGCTTGACGAGGTCCGGAGCGCCGAGGCCGTGCTTGAATCCGGCAGGCAGGAAATTCGCGGTCGCTTGCGTATTTCGATGCCTGTTCTTTTCGGCCGCCAATGCGTGGCACCGCTGCTGCATGAGCTGGTTCGCGCGCATCCGCATCTGGAGCTCGATCTTTCCTTCAACGACCGCCTCGTCGATCTTTTCGATGAGGGCTTCGATCTCGCTATCCGCAACGGTTCCGCGGGCACTGACCCGAGCCTCATGGCACGGGCGATCGCAGATCAGCGCATGACTGTCTGCGCCGCGCCCGCCTATCTCGAAGCACACGGCACACCGACAAGCCTTGATGACGTCACCAGGCACGATGCCGTTCTCTACGCGCGGAGCGGATACCAGCGCCCGTGGTCCTTTCCCATCAACGGGAACATGACCGAAGACGTGACGCCGAGGGCCCGTTTGCGGCTGGATGATCTTGCCGCCATCGCCGATGCCGCGGCCAGTGGTCTTGGTCTTGCCTGGCTGCCGTGCTGGCTGGTGCGCGAGCGCGTGCAGCGCGGCGAACTCGTGCGGGTGCTTACGGACCGGCCCGCTCAGATCTTCAAGGCTTACGCGGTCTGGCCGCAAACACAGCTTATGCTGCCAAAGCTCCGGGTGGTGATCGACCAACTCGCCGAGCGGCTGCCCCGCATCATGCAATAGCATAAGAACCCACGCGACCCGAACGAAGCCATAGGGGCGGCGCCATGAAGCCGATCGAGTGACGCTACAATGCGGTCACGAAAACGAAACTGTTTGTGTCAAAAACGTAAGTTGTCGGTATCCGCGATCTGGTTGATAAGGAACGGAATCAGCAATGGCTGGCCAGGGCCAGCAAATACCGGGCAGAGTGGTTGACGATCTTTTCCATCAGCGCACGCAAGAAGATACACCTGATCTCAGGGGCCGTGCTCGGCACATTCATTCTCTGCCATTTCTTCAACCATTCGCTCGGCCTGATCTCCATCGACGCCATGGAATCCGGGAGGCGGACGTTCAATCTGCTGTGGCACAGCATACCCGGGACGACACTGCTCTACGGCGCACTGCTCCTGCATTTCACGATGGCCCTCGACAGCCTCTACCGGCGGCAGACGCTCAGAATGCCCGCCCGCGAGGCGTTGAAGATCGTCTTCGGCCTCAGTCTGCCCTTCGTGCTGATGGCGCATGTGGTTGCAACCCGGGTGGAACCGATCTTCTCCGGGATCGAAGCCACTTATCCTGACATCCTCCGATCGCTTTGGTCGAGTTCCATCGGCACCACCCGGCAAACGGCGGCGCTTCTCCTCGCCTGGAGCCATGGATGTCTCGGCGCCTGGTTCTGGATGCGCGGTCGAGCCTGGTTTCCGCGTTACGAGATCCTGCTTTACACGATCGCGCTGCTTGTTCCGATCTTCGCCCTGCTCGGCTTCGTCAACGGTGCGCGATCGCTTGAGCGCGTCTATGCGGAACATGGCGGCTATGGCGACACGGCTTACACCAGTCAGAAGCCGCGGGTCGATCCGGCGCTCATGGAAGACATCCGCCTGGCGCTCTACGCCGGTTTCGGTGGCCTGATCGCCGGCACTTTCGCCCTTCGCGCGCTGCCGACGCGGGGCCGAATTCGCGTCCGTTACCCCGACGGCCGTGTCGCGGCGGTCAGCCTTGGTTTCAGCGTGCTGGAGGCAAGCCGCGCCGCGGGCATTCCCCACGTCTCGATGTGCGGCGGTCGTGGCCGCTGCTCGACGTGCCGGGTGCGAGTGATCCAGGGCCTGGAGGGCCAACCGGCGGCGGAGACCGCGGAGCGAGCGACGTTGACCCGAATTGGTGCGCCGGACAATGTGCGGCTCGCCTGCCAGTTCCGGCCGGTTCACAGCGTGACCGTCGTCCCCATTCTCGATACCGACAGCCTCGGAATAAAAAAGCAATTCGCCCAGCAAGACGGCGAGGGCCGCGAGCGTCGGATCGCCGTGCTCTTCTGCGATCTGCGTGATTTCACGCGCATCGCCGAGCACAAGCTGCCTTTCGATACGGTGTTCCTGCTCAACCGCTACTTCGAGATGGTCGGCGAAGCCGTCGAAAGCTCGGGCGGTGTGATCGACAAGTTCATCGGAGACGGTGCGCTCGCGATCTTCGGGCTGAAGGCGCCATTCCAGGAAGCATGCCTTCAGTCACTCGCGGCCGCCGTCCGATTGTCCAAAGGTATCCAGGCGCTCAATCAGACATTTCATGGAGAGCTCGAACAGCCGCTGCGACTGGCAATCGGCCTGCACGCAGGCCCGGCAATCGTCGGCGAGATGGGCTATGGCCGGGCGACTTCGCTGACCGCGGTCGGCGACACGATCAACACCGCAAGCCGGCTCGAGGGGCTCGCGAAGGAGCATGATGCCGAACTTGCAGTTTCGGTCGAACTCGTCCGCCGCGCCGGTCTCGATCTCGAAGGCAACATGCGGCTCGACATCGGCCTGCGCGGCCGGCAAGCGAAGCTTGAGACCTGGATTCTCGGCAGCGCCACGCAGCTTTCCGAGGTGCTGCCGGCGCCGAGTTAATCGCCCCTCATCCGCTTGCCGGCACCTTCTCCCCATCCTATGGGGAGAAGGGACACCGCGGTGCCTCTTGTGCCCTCTCTCCCGGGTCCGTTTGGAGAGGGGATTGGGCGCCGCGGCATAGCCCTTCGCCCCGCTTGCGGGGAGAAGGTGCCGGCAGGCGGATGAGGGGCGATCGAGGGGACTTATATCTCTTCAGTGTAATCCGACGACGGTTGCTCGCGGACCTGCAGACCGTCGACGAACAGCCGCTCAAGGAAGCGTGCGGCATCCTCGAAGCGCCCGTCGCCCGCGTTTTCCTGGCCGAGCACGGCACGGACCTGCACATCGAAATCGGCATAGTGCTGCGTCGTCGACCAGATTGCGAAGATCAGGTGGTAGGGATCGCACTTGGCAATCTTGCCGGCCTTTGCCCACGCGCGGATGACCTCGGCCTTCTCGTCGACGAGTTCTTTCAGCGGGCCCTTCAGCTCATCCTCGATATGGGGCGCGCCCTGCAGCACCTCGTTGGCGAACAGCCGGCTTTCGCGCGGGAAATCGCGCGCCATCTCCAGCTTCCTCCGGATGTAGCTGCGGATCTCGGCGACCGGGTTTCCCTCGGCGTTGAACTCGCGGAGCGGATCGAGCCAGGTGTCGAGCACGCGGTCGATCAGCGCCCGGTGCATCGCCTCCTTGGTGCGGAAATAATAGAGCAGATTCGGCTTTGACATGCCCGCCACTTCGGCGATCTGATCGATGGTCGAGCCGCGAAAGCCGTTCGCCGAAAAGACCTCCAGCGCCGCCTCGAGAATCTGCTCCTCCTTCTCCTCCTGGATGCGTGTACGCCTCTGGGTTTTGGCCGCTCTCGGAAGTACCATCTTGCCCCCTGCCCGCTCCCTGCGCACAATGACACGCGAGCGCCGTGTATTCTGTCAGACGCACAAAATCGCCGCAGCACCTCGAATTGCCCAAAATTCGGACGCGCCATTTTTTTGGGCAACAACTCCGATTTTTTGTTTTTCCGGCTTGAGTGCCGCCACGGAAGTTGTAATGTTTACCAACCGGTCAAATTATCAGTCAGTTTGCCGACAAAGGCAACGGCTGATCGAAAGGCACCAGAACAAAGCCTGGATTTGACCGGCGGGAACATGAGGGCTGCACCGCAAGGGGCAAACCGAAAAACGAGGAGAACGCCATGGCAGCACCTGGCGAGAACATGCGCGTCAACGCTGACCGCCTGTGGGATTCGTTGATGGATATGGCAAAGATCGGCCCCGGCGTCGCCGGCGGCAACAATCGCCAGACATTGACGGACGAAGACGGCGACGGTCGTCGGCGTTTCCAGTCCTGGTGCGAGGCGGCTGGCCTTACCATGGGTGTCGACAAGATGGGCACCATGTTTTTCACCCGCCCCGGCACTGATCCCGACGCACTGCCCGTGCACATCGGCTCCCATCTCGACACGCAACCGACGGGCGGCAAGTTCGACGGCGTGCTCGGTGTCCTGAGCGGCCTTGAGGTCGTGCGCACGATGAACGATCTCGGCATCCGCACGAAGCACCCCATCGTGGTGACGAACTGGACCAATGAAGAGGGCGCGCGTTTCGCGCCTGCGATGATCGCTTCGGGCGTGTTTGCCGGTGCGCTCACGCTTGACTACGCCTACGCCCGCAAGGATCCGGAGGGAAAGTCGTTCGGCGACGAGCTGAAGCGCATCGGCTGGCTCGGCGATGAGGAAGTGGGTGCGCGCAAGATGCACGCCTATTTCGAATACCACATCGAACAGGGGCCGATCCTGGAAGCCGAGAGCAAGCAGATCGGCGTCGTCACGCACTGTCAGGGCCTGTGGTGGCTCGAAGTCACGCTCACGGGCCGGGAAGCGCACACCGGATCGACGCCGATGAACATGCGGCTCAATGCCGGTCTTGCCATGGCGCGGATCTTCGAGATGGTCCAGGACGTTGCGATGGAAAACCAGCCGGGCGCCGTTGGCGGTGTCGGCCAGGTGTTCTTCTCGCCCAATTCACGCAACGTGCTGCCCGGCAAGGTCGTCTTCACCATCGACATTCGCTCGCCCGACCAGGCCAAGCTCGACGGCATGCGCGCGCGGATCGAGGCCGAAGCGCCGAAGATCGCCGAGGCACTGGGTGTCGGCTGTTCGATCGAGGCGGTCGGCCATTTCGACCCGGTCACCTTCGACCCCAAACTGGTCGCAACCGTGCGCGGCGCCGCCGAGAAGCTCGGCTACAGCCACATGAACCTCATTTCGGGCGCCGGCCACGATGCCTGTTGGGCCGCGAAGGTCGCGCCGACCACGATGATCATGTGTCCCTGCGTCGGCGGCCTCAGCCACAACGAGGCGGAGGACATCTCCAAGGAGTGGGCCTCCGCGGGGGCCGATGTTCTCTTCCACGCCGTGGTCGAAACTGCCGAAATCGTGAAGTGACATTGTGGGCGGGACGACGGTTCCGCCCTTTTTCTTGGCCCTTCCGGCGGCCGAAAACACAATCGCAAGGGAACACAAGCCATGAGCACTGTGATCAAGGGTGGAACCATCGTCACGGCCGACCTCACCTACAAGGCCGACGTCAAGATCGATGGCGGCAGGATCGTCGAGATCGGTCCGAACCTCTCCGGCACCGAGACGCTGGACGCGACCGGTTGCTATGTCATGCCCGGCGGCATCGACCCGCACACCCACCTCGAAATGCCCTTCATGGGCACCTATTCCTCGGACGATTTCGAAAGCGGCACGCGCGCGGCACTCGCTGGTGGCACGACCATGGTCGTCGATTTCGCGCTCCCCTCGCCTGGCCAGTCGCTGCTCGAAGCGCTCACCATGTGGGACAACAAGTCGACACGCGCCAATTGCGACTATTCCTTCCACATGGCGGTCACCTGGTGGGGTGAGCAGGTCTTCAACGAGATGGAGACGATCGTCAAGGAAAAGGGCATCAACACCTTCAAGCACTTCATGGCCTACAAAGGCGCGCTGATGGTAGATGACGACGAGATGTTCTCCTCGTTCCAGCGCTGCGCCGGGCTTGGTGCCCTGCCGCTCGTCCACGCTGAAAACGGCGACGTCGTCGCCCAGTTGCAGGCGAAGCTGCTCGCCGAAGGCAACAACGGCCCCGAGGCCCACGCCTATTCGCGGCCGGCCGAAGTCGAAGGCGAGGCGACCAACCGGGCGATCATGATCGCCGACATGGCCGGCTGTCCGGTCTATATCGTCCACACCTCCTGCGAGCAGGCTCACGAGGCGATCCGGCGCGCCCGCGCCAAAGGCATACGCGTCTTCGGCGAGCCGTTGATCCAGCACCTGACGCTCGATGAAAGCGAATATTTCAACAAGGATTGGGACCACGCCGCCCGCCGCGTGATGTCGCCGCCCTTCCGCAACAAGCAGCATCAGGACAGCCTCTGGGCGGGGCTTGCCTCGGGCTCGCTGCAGGTGGTCGCGACCGACCATTGCGCCTTCACCACAGACCAGAAGCGCTTCGGCGTCGGCGATTTCACCAAGATCCCGAACGGCACCGGGGGCCTCGAAGACCGGATGCCCATGTTGTGGACCCACGGTGTCGCCACCGGCCGCATCACGATGAACGAATTCGTCGCGGTGACCTCGACCAACATCGCCAAGATCCTGAACATCTATCCGAAGAAGGGCGCGATCCTGGTGGGTAGCGATGCCGACCTGGTCGTCTGGGATCCGAAGCGCTCGAAGACGATCTCGGCTAAGTCCCAGCAATCGTCGATCGACTACAACGTCTTCGAGGGCAAGACCGTGACGGGGCTGCCTCGCTTCACGCTCAGCCGCGGCGTCGTTTCGATCGAGGAAGGCACAGTCAAGACGCAGGAAGGTCATGGGGAATTCGTCAAGCGCGATCCCTTCCCTGCTGTCAGCACGGCCCTTACCACATGGAAGGAAGTGACGGCGCCGCGCGCCGTACAGCGCACCGGCATCCCGGCAAGCGGGGTTTGACGCACTCCATATGCCGCATCCGTCATACACGTCTTGGGCAAGGTCGCTCTTCGGAGCGCTAGGCCGGCACCAACGCATCGAGTTCGGGCAGCAGGACGACGCTTTCCTGCTCCTTCGGATCTGTTCGGGCGATCACCGCCGAGCATGGCTTGTCGGAGAGATTGGCCGGCAGGTGCGGCACGCCGGCCGGGATGTAGAACATCTCACCCGCCTTGACGATCACGTGCTCTTCGAGCCGGTCACCGAACCAGGTATGGGCCTCGCCGGCAAGCACGTAGATCGCGGTCTCATGGCTTTCATGCAGATGCGCCTTGGCACGCGCGCCAGGCGGAATGGTCAGGAGGTGCATGCAGATGCCCTTCGAGCCGACCGTTTCCGCGGCGATGCCCTCGAAATAGTTGAGCCCCTGCTTGCCGGCATAGGTGTCACCCGGACGAACCACGCGACAGCCAGAATTGGATGATCGAGACATGAACGCTCTCCAGAATTCGCTGAAAAAACCGCAACAGACGACATCGGCGGCATTGCATGTTGCAGGTTCGGATAGCAGTCTGCCACAGACAAGCCACAATGAGAATCCGCCCATGACATCCAATTCTGCCTCCGTGGTCTCGGCTCGGGATCTCGGTCTCACGTTCCAGACCAGCGACGGGCCGGTCAACGCGCTGACGGGCGTGAACCTCGATGTGGCCAAGGGCGACTTCGTCTCCTTCATCGGCCCGTCCGGATGCGGCAAGACGACATTCCTGCGGGTCATCGCCGACCTCGAGAAACCGACCTCCGGCTCCATAGCGGTCAACGGCATGACGCCGGAGGAGGCCCGCCGGCACCGCGCCTACGGTTATGTTTTCCAGGCGGCAGCGCTTTACCCCTGGCGCACGATCGAAAAGAACATCGCCCTGCCGCTCGAAATCATGGGCTATTCGAAAGATGAGCGGAAGGCCCGGATCGAGCGTACGCTCGAACTCGTCAACCTTTCGGGTTTCGGCAAGAAATATCCCTGGCAGCTTTCCGGTGGCATGCAGCAGCGGGCCTCGATCGCCCGCGCGCTCGCCTTCGACGCCGACCTTCTTCTGATGGACGAACCATTCGGCGCCCTCGACGAGATCGTTCGCGACCACCTGAACGAACAGCTTCTGAAACTCTGGGCGCGAACCAACAAAACCATCTGTTTCGTCACCCATTCGATTCCGGAGGCGGTGTACCTCTCGACCAAAATCGTCGTCATGAGCCCCCGCCCCGGCCGCGTGACCGACATCATCGAATCCACTCTTCCGCGAGAGCGGCCACTCGGCATTCGCGAGACGGCGGAGTTCCTGGAAATCGCCCACCGCGTGCGCGAGGGTTTGAGAGCGGGGCACAGCTATGACGAGTAGTGCTTGCGCCGCCCAGGCTCGCTGTCGCGATGCGGATTTGGCGGACATGGAGGCGTGCGCCGACATCTTCAATCGCTGGGTAGACGCTACGGCGTGGATGCCAAGGGTCCATCCGGCAGACGATGTGGTACGGCATTATCGGGAAAGCGTCTTTGCAAGCGGGCCCGTCATAGTCGCCGACTGTCGGGGCGAAATCGCGGGCTTTCTTGCCCTGTCCGCGGACGGTTTTGTGACTGCGCTCTATCTGGACGAACGCCACCGGCGCGTTGGAATCGGAACGGCGCTGCTGCACGAAGCGAAAAAACGGGCGACAGGTGAACTGAGGCTTTGGACCTTTGAACACAATAGAGGTGCCCAACGCTTCTACGAACGGGAGGGCTTCGTACCGGTGCGCAGAACCGGTGGCGAAAACGAGGAGAAGCTGCCAGACATTCTCTATCACTGGCGCGCCGAACCCTTGAGCGGAAGAGAGGCGTGACCATGCGCGAAGAGAGCTTCTTCAGAGACAAGCTGCTTCCGATCTCTACCGTGGTCCTCATCCTGATCGCCGTCTGGTACGTCGCTGCCATATTCCTCAACGCGCCCTTCGAGCGCGACGCGGCCGCACGCGCCGGCACCGAGATCGGGCTCTCCGATATCGTCCGCAACACGATGGCCCAGGAGCGGCCCGTTCTGCCCGCCCCTCACCAGGTCGTCGCCGAAATCTGGGATACGACCGTCAACAAGGCGATCACCTCGAAACGCAGCCTTGTCTATCACGCCTGGATCACGCTTTCCGCGACACTGCTCGGCTTCGGCATCGGCGCGGCGCTCGGCGTGCTGCTTGCCGTCGGCATCGTCCACAACCGTGCGATGGACAGGTCCCTGATGCCGTGGGTGATCGCCAGCCAGACGATCCCGATCCTCGCGATCGCGCCGATGATCATTGTCGTTCTGAACGCGATCGGCATCGCCGGATTGCTGCCGAAAGCGCTGATCTCGACCTATCTCTCGTTCTTCCCGGTCGTCGTCGGCATGGTCAAGGGACTGCGCAGTCCGGAAGCGATCCAGCTCGACCTGATGCATACCTATAATGCCTCTTCGGCGCAGACCTTCTGGAAGCTGCGCTGGCCGTCTTCCATGCCCTACCTCTTCACCTCACTGAAGGTCGCCGTCGCCATCTCGCTTGTCGGCGCGATCGTCGGCGAGTTGCCCACAGGAGCCGTGGCGGGGCTTGGCGCCCGCCTACTCGCCGGGTCCTATTACGGCCAGACAGTGCAGATCTGGGCGGCCCTGTTCATGGCGGCAGCGCTCGCGGCCGTCCTCGTGATGATTGTCGGCCTGGCGCACACGGCCGTCCTCAAGCGCATGGGGGCCAAGCCATGAACATGCCCATTCTCGCCGGAGCCGTTTTCTTCTGGCTCGCTGCCTGGGCCGTCAACGAATGGCTCGTGCGCCAGCACTTTGCTCACCCGACGGCCACCAACGCCGCGCGTTTCGCCGTTCCCCTCCTCTTCGGCATCACCATTCTCGTGCTGTGGGAGGGCATCGTCCGCGGCTTCAGCATTCCGTCGGTGCTGCTGCCGGCGCCGTCGATGATCTGGCAGCGTCTCGTCAACTCGCTGCCGACGCTGGTGGCCGATTTCCGGCAGACCTTCCTCAAGGCCGTGCTGACCGGCTATGCGCTCGGCTGCGGCCTCGGCTTCGCCGTGGCGATCCTGATCGACCGCTCTCCTTTCCTGCAGAAGGGGCTGCTGCCGCTCGGCAACTTCGTCTCCGCCCTCCCCGTCATCGGCGTCGCGCCGATCATGGTCATGTGGTTCGGCTTCGACTGGCAGTCGAAGGTCGCAGTCGTCGTCATCATGACCTTCTTCCCGATGCTGGTGAACACGGTTTCCGGCCTGGCGGCGGCCAGCCATATGGAGCGCGACCTGATGCGCACCTACGCGGCGACATGGTGGCAGACGCTCGTCAAGCTGCGCCTGCCGGCCGCCTGGCCTTTCATTTTCAACGCGCTCAAGATTAACTCCACGCTGGCGCTGATCGGCGCCATCGTTGCCGAATTTTTCGGGACGCCCATCGTCGGCATGGGTTTCCGGATCTCCACAGAGGTGGGCCGCATGAACGTCGACATGGTCTGGGCCGAGATCGCCGTCGCGGCGGTGGCTGGCTCCGCCTTCTACGGGGTGGTGGCGCTCGCCGAGCGCGCCGTCACTTTCTGGCACCCGTCCATCCGCAGTGGACGGGCCTAGAGCAATTCCAGGAAAGGTGTGCAGCGGCTTTCCGTACGGAATTGCGTAGTTTCAAACAGTTAGATCATATCAGGGTTTCAATGAAACAATGAAATGATCTAGGAATGAAGCGACAATGAGAATGAACCAACAATAAGAGGGAACAGACATGAACAAGAAACTTGCGTCTCTGCTTGCTGCAGGCGTCTTTTCGCTTGCCGCCTTCCATGCCAATGCCGCCGACAAGGTCGCGCTGCAGCTGAAGTGGGTCACCCAGGCCCAGTTTGCCGGCTACTACGTCGCCAAGGACAAGGGCTTCTACGAGGAAGAGGGCCTCGACGTCGATATCAAGCCCGGCGGCCCGGATATCGCTCCGGCGCAGGTGATTGCCGGCGGCGGCGCCGACGTCATCGTCGACTGGATGCCTTCCGCTCTCGCCACACGCGAAAAGGGCGTGCCGCTCGTCAACATCGCCCAGCCGTTCAAGAAGTCCGGCATGATGCTGACCTGTCTCAAGGAGACCGGCGTGACGAGCCCTGACAACTTCAAGGGCAAGACGCTCGGCGTATGGTTCTTCGGCAACGAATACCCCTTCCTCTCCTGGATGGCGCATCTGAAGATCCCGACGGACGGCGGTCCGGAAGGTGTGACCGTCTTGAAGCAGGGCTTCAACGTCGATCCCCTGATCCAGAAGCAGGCCGCCTGCATCTCCACGATGACCTACAACGAGTATTGGCAGGTGATCGACGCGGGCATCAAGCCGGAAGACCTTGTCACCTTCAAGTATGAAGACCAGGGCGTCGCCACCCTCGAAGATGGTCTCTACGTGCTCGAGGACAAGCTCAAGGATCCGGCCTTCAAGGAAAAGATGGTGAAGTTCGTCCGCGCCTCGATGAAGGGGTGGAAATATGCAGAGGAGAACCCGGACGAGGCCGCCGATATCGTTCTTCAGAACGATTCCACCGGCGCCCAGACGGAGAAGCATCAGAAGCGCATGATGGGTGAAATCGCCAAGCTGACCGCAGGCTCCAACGGCACGCTCGACGAGGCCGACTACAAGCGCACCGTTCAGTCGCTGCTCGCCGGGGGCTCCGACCCGGTCATCTCCAAGGAGCCGGAAGGCGCCTGGACGCACGAAGTAACGGACGAAGCGCTCAAGTAATACGCGCGGAAGCCGATGGAAACCGGAGCGTGCGGCCCCCGCCGCGCGCTCCTTTTTCTTATAGCCTGGCGCCGGCCCAAGATCAGCCGCAGCATTACAGCGCCGTGCGTCTTTTCAGGCGCACAAAGGTCGCTGCTTAAATCGGCTACGATTTACGGAAACATGCAGTGGTCAAAAAGTCGCGCCGGAGTTGCGTCCTCTGCATTCTCGCCATATTGCACTGCGAGATATACGAGAATAAAAGTAGTGAGGCACCATTGCTTCCGCGACCTTGTAAGCATTTCGCACGACGATTACATAGGCGAAAGCGTTTGGCTGGAGCGGGCGCAGGGAGGAAATCGTTTTCTTAAGCTTTGCCCTTTAGGGAACTTTTTCCTGGACTCGATGTATTCGGTTTGAAACCGCCTGCATTGGTCGAAATTTAAGCTTGTGACCATGCCCGTGAACGTGGCGATCTGTCGGCGGTGCATGGAACGCAAGAGAATAAGGTGATTTAAGCCAGACCTTCGCCGCTTGGGTGCGATGTCCGGTATTTCATTTTCAGGAAAACAGGCCGATGGCTCAGAAACTTCTACCTCTTTTCGGTGCCTGCGCGGCGATGACACTCAGCGCATTTTCCAGCGCGTTCGCCGAAGAGGCCGCTAAGCCGCAGCAATCGCAGACGCTCCCCTCGATCGTCGTCACCGAAGCCGTGCAGCAATCGATCAGTGACCGCGTCATCGCCACCGGCTCCATCGAAGCTGTCGAAGAAACCTACGTTTCACCGCTGGTCGACGGCCTTTCCGTCCGATCGCTGAACGTCGATGTCGGCGACAGGGTCGAAGAAGGCAGCACCCTGGTCGTGCTCAACGACGATGCACTGCTCTTGCAGAAGAGCCAGCTCGAAGCCAATCTCGCCAAAGCGGAGGCGTCGCTCGCCCAGTTGCGCGCCCAGCTCGCCGAAATGACGGCAAATTCGGAAGAGGCGACACGCGTTGCCGATCGTGCCGTGCGGCTGTCCGAGAACGGCACGGTGTCGACTGCCGAGTCCGACCGCCTGAAGGCGCTCGCCGCTGCTGCTCGCGCTCGCGTCCACTCGGCCGAGCAATCGGTGAGCGTCGCCACGGCCGACATCAAGGTGGTGCAGGCACAGATCGACGACATCGACCTGCGTCTTGCGCGTACCGCCGTAAAGGCTCCCGTCAGCGGCGTGATCTCCGCCAAGAACGCCAAGATCGGCGCCATCGCCAGCGGCAGCGGCGAGCCGCTCTTCGCCATCATCCGCGACGGTGCGATCGAGATGAAGGCGGATGTCGCCGAGGCAGACATCGTCAAACTCGCCGTCGGACAGCCGGCGACGGTCAGGCTTGCCGGAAGCAGCACGACGATCGAGGGCAAAATCCGGCTGATCGCACCGACCGTAGACCCTCAGACGCGGCTTGGTTCCGTCGACATTACCATCAGCGACACGTCCAAGGCTCGCGCCGGCATGTATGCGAGCGCGGTCATCACCGTCGAACAAAAACAAACGGTTGTTTTGCCGCAAACGGCTGTTACTGCCGAAGACGGCAAGGCAATCGTCCGCAAGGTCGAAGACGGCGTGGTGCGGCTTGTGCCGGTGGTAACCGGTATCCAGGACGGACAGTTCGTCGAAATCCTTTCCGGCCTCAAGGCAGGTGAACAGGCAGTGGCGAAGGCCGGCGCCTATGTGCGCGACGGCGACCGCATCAACCCGGTCAAATCCGCGCAGCCGGCAACCAACTGACGGGAACGAGACCATGAACTTTTCAGCCTGGTCCATCCGCAATCCGGTCGCGCCGATCCTGGCCTTCTTCGTGCTTGTCGTGCTCGGCTGGCAGTCGTTCAATTCCCTGCCGATCACCCGTTTTCCGAACATCGACGTGCCGATCGTTCAGATCAGCGTCACGCAGAGTGGTGCCGCTCCTGCCGAACTCGAGACCCAGGTCACCAAGGAGATCGAGGATGCGGTCGCCGGCGTCTCTGGCGTCGACCATATCCAGTCGACGATCACCGACGGCAGTTCGACCACCGCCGTCATCTTCCGCATGGAGGTGCCTACGACCCAAGCCGTGCAGGACGTCAAGGACGCGATCGACCGCATCCGCAGCGACCTGCCGACCTCGATTGAAGAGCCGATCGTCTCCAAGGTCGACGTCGAAGGCCAGGCGATTCAGACGTTCTCCGTCTCCTCACCCGGCATGACGCTGGAGGAATTGTCCTGGTTCGTCGACGACACGATCAAGCGCGCGATCCAGGGCCAGAGCGGCATCGGCCGTGTCGACCGTTACGGCGGCTCCGATCGGGAGGTCCGCATCGAGCTTAACGAAGACCGTCTGAACTCCTACGGCATCACCGCCGCCGACGTGAACGGCCAGCTTCGCCGCATGAACATGGATCTCGGCTCCGGTCGCGGCCAGGTCGGCGGCAGCGAACAGGCGATCCGCACGCTGGGCGACACGCGTGACGTGGCCGAACTCGCCAATACCATGATCTCGCTGCCAAACGGCCGTTTCGTCCGGCTCTCGAAACTTGGCACGGTGATCGACACCTACGAAGAACCAAAATCATTCTCCCGGTTCAACGGCCATCCTGGCGTCACCTTCGCCGTCTTCCGGGCAAAAGGCGCTAGTGAAGTCACCGTTGCGGAAACGGTCGCCAAGACGCTCGACGACATTCGCGCCAAGCACCCGGATGTCACCATCGAGAAGGTCGACGATTCGGTCTACTTCACCTATGGCAACTACGAAGCTGCGATCCATACGTTGATCGAGGGAGCACTGCTCGCCGTCGTCGTCGTGCTGCTGTTCCTGCGCAACTGGCGTGCAACGCTGATTTCCGCGATCGCGCTGCCGCTCTCGGCGATCCCGACCTTCTGGGTGATGGAGCTCCTAGGCTTCTCGCTGAACCTCGTCAGCTTCCTGGCAATGACGCTCGCGACCGGTATCCTCGTCGATGACGCGATCGTGGAGATCGAGAATATCGAGCGGCATATCCGCATGGGCAAGTCGCCCTACCGCGCCGCGATCGAGGCGGCGGATGAGATCGGCCTGGCGGTGATCGCCACCACCTTCACCATCATCGCCGTCTTTGTCCCGGTCTCCTTCATGCCGGGCATTCCGGGGCAATACTTCATCCAGTTCGGCTTGACGGTCGCCGTCTCCGTCTTCTTCTCGCTGCTCGTCGCCCGCCTGATCACGCCCGTTATGGCGGCCTATCTGATGAAGCCTAGCGATGTCGGTGGAGGCCACCACGGAAGCGACGACAGCGCCATTATGACGCTCTATACGGGCATCATCAGAGTGACAACCCGCTGGCGCTATTCGACGCTGTTAGCCGCCATCGGTTGCCTTGCCATCTCCCTCTACTTCCTGTTCCAGGTTCCGGGCAGCTTCCTGCCGCCGGAGGATAATTCGCGCGTCAGCCTGTCGATCGAATTGCCGCCGGATGCGATGCTCGAGGACACGGACCGGACGACGACCGAGATCTATGACCGCATCAAGGACATAGACGGCGTCGAGGACGTCTTCGTGCTCGGCGGCGCCTCGCCCAAGGGCGATCTCGAACTGCGGCGCGCCGCAGTCACCGTGCTTTTGAAGAAGCTCGACCACTCGCTCGTCAACAGGGTCGTCAACGACGTCATCGGCCGCATGCCGCTGATCGGTGAGTACCTGCCTAAGCTGCCGCCGGCGGGCCGCATCAAGCCGCAATCTGAGATCGAAAGGGAGATCTTCGCAGAGCTCCGCTCTATCCCCGACGTTCGTGTCACCAAGCTCAACGACCGTGGCGAGCGCGATCTGTCGTTCAACCTGCTCTCCAACAACGACGCAGACTTGGACAGCGCCGTCGCAGCTCTTGAAGTCAAGCTGCGCAGTGACCCGCTGCTCGCCAACGTCAGCCCCGATGGCGCGCTGCCGCGGCCGGAGTTGCAGATCCGTCCGCGCGCCGATCAGATGTCCCGTCTCGGCATCACGACGCAGCAGATTTCCGAGGTAATCCGCGTCGCCACCATCGGTGACATCGACGCGCAACTCACCAAAATCGCGCTCGACGGCCGGCTGATCCCGATCCGCGTCCAGCTCAACCGGGATTTCCGAACGGATCTCGCGGCGATCCGTAACCTCAAGGTCCAAACTGCGTCCGGCGCGACCGTTCCGCTTTCGAGCGTTGCTGACATCAACTATTCGGAAGGGCCGAGCTCGATCAAGCGCTACGACCGTTACCGCGTCGTGACACTGGGTGCCGACCTTCCGGTTGGTGTCGCGCTCGACACCGCGTCCAATCGCTTCAAGCAGATCGCAGGCGAAGTTAAGCTGCCGGGGACGGTCGAGTTCCGTGAAAGCGGCGATGCCGAGGTGCAGGCGGAAATGCAGCAGAGCTTCGGCAACGCCATGTTGCTCGGCCTGATGATGGTGTTGGTCGTGCTCATCCTGCTGTTCAAGGATGTGATCCAACCCTTCACCATCCTGTTCTCGCTGCCGCTCGCGATCGGCGGCGTGGCTGGAGCCCTGATCCTGACCCAGAACGCGCTCTCGATGCCGGTGCTGATCGGTATCCTGATGCTGATGGGTATCGTCACCAAGAACGCGATCCTGCTCGTCGATTTCGGTATCGAGATGATGCATCACGGCATGGACCGCACGCTGTCGATGATCGAAGCCGGCCGCAAGCGCGCGCGCCCGATCGTGATGACCTCGATCGCCATGTCCGCCGGCATGCTGCCCTCTGCGCTCGGCGTCGGCGAAGGTGGTTCCTTCCGCGCTCCAATGGCGATCGCCGTCATTGGCGGCATCATCGTCTCGACGGTCCTGAGCCTCGTCGTCGTTCCCTCCTTCTTCCTGATCATGGACGACCTGTCGCGGCTGCTCGCCTGGATCTTCGGCCGCTTCATCGGCAAGAAGGACGAGGAGGATCTGCCGCTCGACCGCGAGGCGCTGACAAGGCTCGCCGCCGAGCAGGGCGGCACGATCGAGGAACTGCAGGAACGCATCAAGGTGCTGGAAGAGCAGCAGCGTGACGACAAGTCCGGCCGCAAGGTCGTCAATCATCCGGCGCTTGCCGCCGAGTAAAACCGCTCCTGCGCCGCAAACGCACACTATCTACTGCATGTTTCCTTAAATCATAGCCGATTTAAGGATAAAAACATGCAGCACTTCACAGGGCTACAGCGACCTTTGCGCGTCTGATAAGACGCGCGGCGCTGTAGCCTGCGCCGTCATGCGCGGGCCTTTTTGTGAAAGTTATTTGATCGGGGTCAATTCGCGTCTTTCGATGACCGATTAGCATGGTTCGATCCAATTCGGGAATGGCACGGATGAAGACCTTGCGACTGACCTCGACCGACAGAACTGTTCTTCTCGATTCGCATTTCTTTGCGAGACTGCCGCGACCGACGGCAGAGGCTATCCTTGAGGGCGCAATCGTTTCCACGCACGAGGAACACGATATCGTGTTTCGTCAGGACGACCCGATCGACCATGTCTTCTTCGTGCTCTCTGGTCTCGTCCGTCTCTACCGCTTGGGCAAGGATGGTCGCGAAGCCGACATCGCCGTATTGCCCAAGGGCGAGATCTTCGGCGCAAACGCCATGTTCCTGGAGCATCGTGCGACCGCCAATGCGCAGGCAGCGGAGGCCCTGATCGTCGCGCGGTTCGAAAGCGGCAAGCTTCGTCAGCTTGCCGCGGAAAATACCGATGTCGCCCAGGCGCTGATCGAACTTCTCTGCCGCCATGGCAAGATGACGGAAGACTGCCTTGCCGAGGACCGGTTGCTCACCGCGCCTCAGCGGGTCGCAAGCTATATCCTCAGCCATTGCCCGGACGGGCTGAGCAGCTTCTCGTTCCGCCTGCCATTCCAGAAGAACGTGCTTGCGGGCAAGCTCGGTCTGGCGCCGGAGGCCCTGTCGCGCGCCTTCTCGACGCTCCGCCAGTCGGGCGTCACCGTCAAAGGCCGGATGATCGAAATCCGCGACCGGCAAGCGCTGGAGCGTTTCTGAGCAGCTTACCTACAGCGTCAGAGCCCGCCCTCCACGGTCAGGAATTCGACGATCCGGTCTATGCCGTCGCCGCGCTTCATGTCCGAAAAGACGAACGGCTTTGCCGCACGCATCCGCTCCGCATCCCGTTCCATCACGTCGAGGTCGGCCCCGACATAGGGGGCAAGATCCTTCTTGTTGATCACAAGGAGGTCGGACTTCGTGATCCCCGGCCCGCCCTTGCGCGGGATCTCTTCGCCCTGGCAGACGGAGATCACGTAGATCGTCAGGTCGGCGAGATCGGGAGAAAAGGTCGCTGCCAGATTGTCGCCGCCGGATTCGATGAAGACCACGTCGAGATCGGGAATCCGGCGATTGAGGTCGGCGATCGCCTGCAGATTGATCGACGCGTCCTCGCGGATCGCCGTATGCGGGCAGCCGCCGGTTTCGACACCGACGATCCGTTCCGAGGGCAGCGCCTGCATCCGTACCAGCGCTTCGGCGTCTTCCTTGGTGTAGATGTCGTTGGTGACGACCGCGACGGAATATTTCTCCCGCATCGCCTTGCACAGCTTGTCAGTCAGCGCCGTCTTGCCGGAACCGACCGGGCCGCCGATGCCGACGCGAAGGGGACCGTTTTTCGATGGCATCTGCGTTTCCTTTCAGGATACGGCCGCCCGTTAGAGCGGGATGAGGAAAAGTGTCCGCGGTTTTCCGCCCGCATCCCGCGCTACTTATTAGAATCGCTCACGATGATTTTGGTTCGATTCGAACCAAAATCATCGTGATCTAGGAGCGGAACAGGCGGGTATGCAACGTTTCGTGTCTCAGCGACGAAATATCGGCCATGATCGTCGCCGAGCCAAGCTCGTCCAGCGAGGCTTGCGCGGCGCGGTCGGCAACAGCGGCGATCGTGTTCTCGAGGCCAGCCAACACGCCGACGCCATCGCGCTGACCGATGACTCCGCAGCGAATGGCAGCCGAAACCGCGTTGGAAGTGGCGGCGCCGAGGTAGGCCGCGATCGCGGGCCGCAATCCGGTGCAATGCGCACCGGCCACGGCGCCAACAGCCACCGGATAGACCGCCACCGGTCCAAGCAACTCGAATACGGCGCTCGGCCAGTTGCACGCAGCAGCAAGAAATGCCTCGCCCTGCAGCAAGGTTTCCATGTGACGCTCCGACGAACCCGCCATCGCTTCCGCCAGTTCGCTCGCCGCCTTCAATCGTCGCGGATCCTCATGCCCCTCATAGCTTTCGGCCAGAAGAAGGGCGTCGTTCCACATGCCACCGCGCGTCAGCAGCGTCTCCAGCCAAAGCCGCAGCTCTTCGGCATTGGTCACGAGACCATCGTGAACCGCCTGTTCCAGTCCTCCGGAATAGGCGAAGGAACCGGCCGGAAAGGCGGGTGATAGCCAGGTAACGAGGCGCAGGAGCGCCCGCGTGTCGGGCTGGTCAGCCATGGTCGTGGTGGTGACCGCCGTGGCCGTGACTGCCGTGGCCATGTCCACCGCCGTGATAAGCGCCCCGCAACGGTTGGAAGGGTTCGGTCACTTCGCCGACGGTGGCACCCAAGCCTTCAAGCATTGCACGGATGACGGGATCGCGGGCGATCAGGATGCGCCCCTCCTCGACCGCCGCCGTAAGATGTCGATTGCCGAGGTGCCAGGCAAGCTCGATGAGGTGCACGTCATCCCGCGCGCGAACCTCGTAAAGCGCCTCGTCGGCGGCCTTGATCCGGATGTAGCCGCCTCCTTCCAGCACGAGGAGGTCGCCGTCGGCGAGCATCACCGGCTGCTTGAGGTCGAGCATCACCACATCGTCGTTTTCGAGATGCAGCAGCTTTCGTCTTAGATGGCGCTCGTCATGGGCGAGCGTCACGCTGTGAAGCGCCGCCTTGTCCGCGGGGCCCGGCGACAGCACTTCGGTCGAGCGATAAGGCACGTCAGATCACCTCTGTCCTTTCCGGGTGCACGACCTCGATGCGAGCGTCTGCCAGCAGATCCGCCATCGCCGCCTGAAAGGCCTTGAGATGCGGCTCGCCAAAATGGGCGTCCACCGCCGCCCGGTCTTTCCAGTTCTCGACGAAGACCAGCGTGTCCGGTTCCGCGGGCTTGCGATAGAGATCGTAGCCAATGCAGCCCGCTTCCTTGCGCGTGGCCTCGATCAGTGGTGCCGCCAAGGCGACGACGTCATCGCCCTTGCCCGCATGTGCCTTCAGATATGCGATAACGTAAACCATTGATCCTCGCCGCGCCTTTCCGCCACCAATGTAACAAGAAAAGGCCCCGGCGCCAGCAGGAAGGCGGAAGCGAAATGGTTTCCACACCCTGCCTGGGCAAACCGGGGCCTTCAGTCGTGTTCGGCCCTGCACCTCCAAGAAGCGCAGGCATTCATAACCGGATCAGGCGGCGATCTTCTGCGACTTCAGCGCGTCGAGAATGTTCTGCGGCGAGGAAACGCCGTAGGGGTCGCTATCGCAATTGTCGGAGTAGCCTTCTTCTTCGAACCACTGCTCGACGACGCCGTTGTTGATGACGGCGCCATAACGCCAGGAGCGCATGCCGAAGCCGAGATTGTCCTTGGCAACCAGCATGCCCATCTTGCGGGTGAACTCGCCCGAGCCGTCCGGGATCAGCTTGACGTTTTCAAGGCTCTGCGACTTGCCCCAGGCGTTCATCACGAAGGCGTCGTTGACCGAGATGCAGTAGATCTCGTCGATGCCTTCGGCGCGGAACTCAGCGGCGAGCTTTTCAAAATCGGGAAGCTGGTAGGTCGAGCAGGTGGGGGTGAAGGCACCCGGAAGCGAAAACAGCACGACGCGCTTGCCGGCGAAATAGTCGTCCGACGAAACGTCCTGCCAGCGGAACGGATTGGAACCGCCGACGGCTTCGTCGCGGACGCGAGTACGGAAGGTTACAGAGGGAACTTTTCTGCCGAGCATCGTCATCTCCTTCAGGACAGGCTGCCGGCCGCGATCAGTCTTGGGAGGAAAACGCAGCCGGCCGAAAGTGAGAGTCTTTTCCTATCGGAGATTGCGCTGCGGTGCAGCATCAAAGCAGCGTTTTGGGTGGCTCCGCATGGCTGCCATGCGGGCGACGCATGGCTTTCTGCTCGCCCCGGGCGGCCGCCTAGAACAGGAAGTAGCGCTGCGCCATCGGCACAATGGTCGCCGGCTCGCAGGTCAGCAGCTCGCCGTCGGCACGGACCTCGTAGGTCTCCGGATCGACCTCGATATGCGGCGTCAGGCTGTTGTGGATCATCGACGCCTTGCCGATGCCGCCGCGGGTGTTCTGGACGGCGACGAGCTCCTTGGCGACCCCCAGCCGTCCCGCAAGCCCCGCATCGAGCGACGCCTGTGAGACGAAGGTGACCGAGGAGTTGGTCCGGTTCCGGCCATAGGCTCCGAACATCGGCCGGTAGTGAACGGGCTGCGGCGTCGGGATCGAGGCATTCGGATCGCCCATCGGCGCCGCGGCGATCGAGCCACCGAGCAGCACCATGTCGGGCTTCACGCCGAAAAAGGCCGGATTCCAGATGACAAGGTCGGCACGCTTGCCCACTTCCAGCGAACCGATTTCGTGGCTGAGACCGTGCGCGATCGCGGGGTTGATCGTGTATTTGGCGATGTAGCGCTTGACCCGGAAGTTGTCGTTGCCACCGGACTCTTCCTTGAGCCGCCCGCGCTGGCGCTTCATCTTGTCGGCCGTCTGCCAGGTGCGGATCGCCACCTCGCCGACGCGGCCCATGGCCTGGCTGTCGGACGAAATGATCGAAAAGGCGCCGATATCGTGCAGGATGTCCTCGGCCGCGATCGTTTCCTTGCGGATGCGGCTTTCGGCGAAGGCGATGTCTTCCGGAATCGAGGGCGACAGATGGTGGCAGACCATCAGCATGTCGAGATGCTCAGCCAGCGTATTCAGCGTATAGGGCCGGGTCGGATTGGTCGAAGACGGAATGACGTTCGGCTGGCCGCAGATCTTGATGATATCCGGCGCATGGCCGCCTCCCGCCCCTTCCGTATGGAAGGCATGGATCGTCCGGCCCTTGATCGCGGCGATCGTATCCTCGACGAAGCCGCTCTCGTTCAGCGTGTCGGTGTGGATCATCACCTGCACGTCGTATTCGTCGGCAACCGACAGGCAGCAGTCGATCGCCGCCGGCGTCGTGCCCCAATCCTCGTGCAGCTTCAGCGAGGTGGCGCCGCCGAGCACCATTTCCACAAGCGCACCGGGGAGCGACGCATTGCCCTTGCCGGCAAAGGCCAGGTTCATCGGGAATGCATCAGCCGCCTCGATCATCCGGGCGATGTGCCAGGGGCCAGGCGTGCAGGTCGTTGCGAGCGTGCCGTGCGCCGGGCCGGTGCCGCCGCCGAGCATGCAGGTGAGGCCGCTCATCAGCGCCTCCTCGATCTGCTGCGGGCAGATGAAGTGGATATGGCTGTCCATGCCGCCGGCTGTGACGATCTTGCCCTCGCCGGCGATCACTTCTGTGCCCGGCCCGACGATGATCGTGACGCCCGGCTGCGTGTCCGGATTGCCGGCCTTGCCGATCGCCGCGATTCGCCCGTCCTTGAGGCCGATATCCGCCTTCACGATCCCCCAATGGTCGACGATCAGCGCGTTGGTGATCACGGTGTCGACCGCACCGCCCTCGCGCGTCACCTGGCTTTGCCCCATGCCGTCGCGGATAACCTTGCCGCCGCCGAACTTCACCTCTTCGCCATAGGTGGTGAAATCCTTCTCGACCTCGATGAAAAGCTCGGTATCGGCAAGGCGCACCTTGTCGCCCACCGTCGGACCGAACATGTTGGCATAGGCCGCGCGCGACATCTTGTGGGGCATGGATCAGGCTCCGTCGGAAAAGTCTGAAGATTGGGATCGGTCGAGGCGGCGCAGGCAGCCTTCGGCGACAAGCGCGTCGACGTAGCGGCGTTCGGCGGCAAAGGGATGCCATTCCCAGCCGCTATGGCCGAAGCCGGCCAGCACGACATCGTCTTCGGGCTGGGCGAAAGCGGACAGGATCTCGGCGATCACCACAAGGCCGCTCGACGGCACGACATAGGGCGCCGGCGCGAAGCGGGCGAGATCGCGCTCAAGCCGCTCGTGGGTTTCCACCGGGATCACCCGATGACGCCGGCCTGTCGCACGCGCGAACGCTTCGAAGCCCGCGGTGTAATCGTCGCAGAAATCGTCGAGATCCGGGTGCATCTTCATAAGATCCGCCCGCATGGCGGCAAACTTCGCGCCAGTACGGACGCTCCATATCTCGCTCGCCCGCCGCACTGCCCCGCTGTTCTTCCATCGACCTCCACCGAGCATCGACAGCGCTGGGCGACCAGTATTGCAGACCGCGACGATGTCGGTTCTTGTCCCGCCCTTGCCGACCGAGCGGCAATCGTTGAAGCGGATGACGAGATCGGCGGAGTCAATCGCGGCTGCCGCGCCTTGCGGCACGTCGCCATTGCCAACGATCGTGATGGTGCGGCCGCTCAACGGTCAGTTTCCGCTCGGTTCGAGAAGTTGCTTCAATTCGCTTGTTCGCTTGCGGGTCAGTTCCGCCAGGCAGCCGGAAACCAGCATCGGCTCCATCGAACCGCCACGCGCCTCGAACCCGGCCAGTTCGCACTGCCCGTCACGGTAGCCGATCCAGGCCCGTTGTGCCTTCTTCAATGCTTCCTCTGCCCCGGGATAGGCGGCGTCGATTTCGCCGAGTTCCTTGTCCATCGCCTTCATGGCAGCGACCGCTTGTTTGTAGATGTTGTTCAGGTCCGCATCGGCTCGGTCATAGTCCTGGCCGGCGCAGATGTTCATGTCCATCTGCGTCACAGCGTTCTGGCAATCGACCCTTGGCTGTTCTTGCGCGGCGGCCGAAACCGCTGACAGCAGAAGCAAGCCGGATAGAGACGCGAACACCCTCATAGCTTGCCCATGATCGCCTGGCGGAAGCCAAACACCTCGCGTTTGCCTGAAAGCGGGATCAACGTGACCTGCCTCGTCTGGCCGGGCTCGAAGCGGACGGCCGTACCGGCCGGAATGTCGAGCCGCTTGCCGCGGGCGGCGTCACGATCGAAGATCAGCCCCGGGTTCGTCTCGGCGAAATGATAGTGGCTCCCCACCTGCACGGGACGGTCCCCGGAGTTGGAAACCTCGATGGTAACGGTTTGGAGACCGACGTTTAGTTCGATCTCTCCGTCGGCTGCGATGATTTCGCCAGGAATCAATGCCTTCTCCTCTTCACGCCGCTTGACCGTCCGCGCAGCCTTGCGGCTTCAACACGCGCTCCGTCGACGCCGGATATTTCGCAAGCATCTGAGCCGGGCGGATCGGCCGGCGGACCAGTTCGCCGCTGCAATTCGGGCAGATGCCGTCAAGCTTCTTGTCGGCACAGTCGGCACAGAAGGTGCATTCGAACGTGCAGATCATGGCCTCCCGGCTCTCCGGCGGCAGGTCGCGATCACAGCATTCGCAGTTCGGGCGCAGCCTCAGCATGGTTGCCCCTCAAGGTTGACGGCGGGTCCGGTCAGAAGTCGCTCCACACTCTTTCGTTACGTCCTAGCGGATCGGTTCATGGACGGTGACGAGCTTCGTCCCATCCGGAAAGGTCGCCTCGATCTGAATGTCATGGATCATTTCGGGAATCCCTTCCATGACCTGGTCACGGGTCAGGACATGCGCGCCGGCTTCCATCAGGTCGGCCACGGAGCGCCCGTCCCGCGCACCTTCGACGACGAAATCGGTGATGAGGGCGATCGCTTCCGGATGGTTGAGCTTCACGCCGCGCTCCAGCCTCCGGCGCGCGACCATCGCCGCCATGGAAATCAACAGCTTGTCCTTTTCGCGCGGGGTGAGATTCATGCGTCGGCCGTCCAATGAATTGTGGGATCATATCGTCCAGACTTTCGGCACAGATGCATCGTTACGCAAGTGCGAAATAACCGGGACAAGAATTTTTCTAAGTGCGAAGCCGTCTGTCGCTGCGATGCGCGCGACCAGCTTGTCACGACCGGCAACCTGAAAATGGCTGACCCCGGCGCTCGCATAGCCGCCGAGGGTGCCTCGCAGCCCGGGCAGCATCGCTTCGCAATCCGTCCCGACATAAAGCAGTGTCGCAAAGGCTGCCGCACCGCCGAGCACCGCGGAACGTCCCGCGAGTGCGGCAATATCATTGGCAAGCGTTAGGTTCTCCGCATGCAGAAGCCGGCCGCCGCTTGTCACCCGCCAGCGGTCGCGGAAGAGACCAGCCTGCACGGCCTCGCCCATCGCCTTGCGGCCGAGAAGAACCGCCTCGACCGCCAGAAAGGTTGCGTCTCCGGCAAGCTCGACTTCCAGGGACCGCGCCAAGGATGCGCGGTCGAAGAGGATGGTTTCCTGCGGCAGCCAATCGACTCGACTTCCACCAGCAACAAGGATCCGCGTCGAGATTTCGGCCGTTCCCGCGCTCGCCTTGTAGACTTTCTCGCATGCCTGCGTCGTCAACGTCAGCGCCGTGCCTTCGCCCGCCTCGAACGCCCAGGCCATCCGGTCGCCGCCGGTGATCCCCCCCGACGAATTGATCAGCACCGCTTCAAGCGACGCATCAAAGGTCTTTGGCAGACGGATCTTGGCGCAGCCTTCCTGATAGAGTTCGGCGATAGCCGTGCGGCCGCTCCGGCATTTGGCAACGAGCCGCCCTTTTCCCCACGCCCGCTGCGGAGCGATGATTGCTGCACTATTCATGAAGGCCGTTGGATATTTTTTGACACACGGCAAGTACCGATGGCGGCATCGTCCGCGAGCCGGGCCTCAAAGTCAAGGCATTGTTTCGCAAGGCGAATTCGCGAGGTTCTTGCTGCTTTAGGCCCCTCTCCGGCGGTCGCGACCGGTAAACAAGGCGGTGACGTTGTCGCCGACCTTGATGCCCATTGCCGTTCGGGTTTCTTCCGTCCCGATCAGCCCGCTTCCCATGAAAAGAAAAAGGGCGCCGCTCGGGCGCCCCCTTGTCTTTCGCTCGAAGATTACGACCTCGCGAACTCGAGCAGGTCCTGGTTGAGCTGATCCTTGTGGGTGTCGGTGATGCCGTGCGGGGCACCGGGATAGACCTTCAGCACCGCCTGCGGGATGAGTGTCTTCGAGGCCCGCGCCGCCGCATCGATCGGCACGATCTGGTCGTCGTCGCCATGGATGATCAGGGT
>NZ_JASKLS010000030.1:2500-6488 GCF_030124375.1 Sinorhizobium sp. 6-70 | reverse complement strand
GCGTGGGGCCGCGGCTGGGCCAGCCGATGGGGGTCTGTCGGCGGCTGGCGGATGCAAAAAGCCCCCGCGTCTTGCGACGTCGGGGGCTTTTGTGATCTGGTTGCGGGGGCAGGATTTGAACCTGCGGCCTTCAGGTTATGAGCCTGACGAGCTACCGGGCTGCTCCACCCCGCGTTATTTTCAAAGCATAAGGGCCGCGTTGAAGCGGCCCGTTTGTTTCGGCTTGGGCCGAGTGCGTGAAGAGAAGACGATCTTTTTATTGCCGCCGCCTTGTCCTTCTCGGCCTTGCCTCGAAGGGGAGCGGCATTGCTTGCGTTTTGCAGACCTGGCAGCGACCTACTCTCCCGCGTCTTAAGACGAAGTACCATCGGCGCTGGGGCGTTTCACGGCCGTGTTCGGAATGGGAACGGGTGCAGCCACCCCGCCAGAACCACCAGGTCGGCAAAGCGCAAGCGTGAGCCTTGCGATGCAGGCTCAATCTTGCTCTTTGCTGGCGCGGCTAAGCTTATCCTTCTCGCTGGTCGCTCGAAGGGCAGCCGCGCTGGCCATACGGCACCCTCTGGTTAAGGAGGCTGCGTGGCCTAGAGCAAGTTTCACATGCATGGCATGGCAAACTTTAATCGAGAAGCTGGTGAAGCGATTGCTTCGTTTTGAACACGTCTTTGCGTCTTATCCGGACAATTCCAGCAGCCGGCAGAGCCGAGCCGCCGGTGGTCCGGCGCGCCGTCCGCAGCGCCTTTGGCGCGTGAGGACAGAAGAATGATGCTCATCTTCGATGAGCATAAGCAATGGGAACGATCAAGCCGATCGAACGATTAGTACCGGTAAGCTTCATGCGTTGCCGCACTTCCACACCCGGCCTATCAACGTGGTCGTCTTCCACGGTTCTCAAGGGAATACTCGTTTTCAGGTGGGTTTCCCGCTTAGATGCCTTCAGCGGTTATCCCTTCCATATATAGCTACCCTGCTATGCCCTTGGCAGGACAACAGGTCCACCAGAGATATGTCCATCCCGGTCCTCTCGTACTAGGGACAGATCCTGTCAATATTCCTACACCCACGGCAGATAGGGACCGAACTGTCTCACGACGTTCTGAACCCAGCTCACGTACCGCTTTAATTGGCGAACAGCCAAACCCTTGGGACCTGCTCCAGCCCCAGGATGCGATGAGCCGACATCGAGGTGCCAAACAACCCCGTCGATATGGACTCTTGGGGGTCATCAGCCTGTTATCCCCGGCGTACCTTTTATCCGTTGAGCGATGGCCCTTCCACGCGGGACCACCGGATCACTATGACCGACTTTCGTCTCTGCTCGACTTGTCAGTCTCGCAGTCAGGCGGGCTTATGCCATTGCACTCGACGAGCGATTTCCGACCGCTCTGAGCCCACCATCGCGCGCCTCCGTTACTCTTTCGGAGGCGACCGCCCCAGTCAAACTACCCACCATACACTGTCCCGGATCCGGATGACGGACCGCGGTTAGACATCCATGACGATAAGGGTGGTATTTCAAGGATGGCTCCACAGGAACTGGCGTCCCTGCTTCAAAGCCTACCACCTATCCTACACATGCCGACACGAATGCCAGTGTAAAGCTATAGTAAAGGTGCACGGGGTCTTTCCGTCTGACCGCAGGAACCCCGCATCTTCACGGGGAATTCAATTTCACTGAGTCTGCGTTGGAGACAGCGGGGAAGTCGTTACGCCATTCGTGCAGGTCGGAACTTACCCGACAAGGAATTTCGCTACCTTAGGACCGTTATAGTTACGGCCGCCGTTTACTGGGGCTTCGATTCAGAGCTTGCACCCCTCCTCTTAACCTTCCAGCACCGGGCAGGCGTCAGACCCTATACGTCGTCTTGCGACTTCGCAGAGCCCTGTGTTTTTGATAAACAGTCGCTACCCCCTGGTCTGTGCCACCCCATCATGGTTGCCCACAATGAGGTCACGCTTCTTCCGAAGTTACGCGTGCAATTTGCCGAGTTCCTTCAACGCAGTTCTCTCAAGCGCCTTGGTATACTCTACCTGACCACCTGTGTCGGTTTCGGGTACGGTCTATACGGTGGAGCTATTTCCCGGGACCGCGTCCAGGCCTGGACAATCCAATAAGTCCAGACAAGTTAAGCGATCCGTCACTACCACCAGGCCCACGAATATTAACGTGGTTCCCATCGACTACGCGTGTCCGCCTCGTCTTAGGGGCCGGCTAACCCTGCTCAGATTAACTTTAAGCAGGAACCCTTGGTCTTTCGGCGAGAGGGTCTCTCACCCTCTTTATCGTTACTCATGTCAACATTCGCACTTCCGATACCTCCAGGACCCCTCACGGGTATCCCTTCACAGGCTTACGGAACGCTCCGCTACCACTTGCTTGCGCAAATCCTCAGCTTCGGTGCATGGCTTTAGCCCCGTTACATTTTCGGCGCAAAGACCCTTATTTAGACCAGTGAGCTGTTACGCTTTCTTTAAATGATGGCTGCTTCTAAGCCAACATCCTGGTTGTTTTGGGATCCTCACATCCTTTCCCACTTAGCCATGACTTGGGGACCTTAGCTGGAGGTCAGGGTTGTTGCCCTTTTCACGACGGACGTTAGCACCCGCCGTGTGTCTGCCGACTAGTACTCCCCGGTATTCGGAGTTTGGTTAGGATCAGTAAGACGGTGAGTCCCCATAGCCCATCCAGTGCTCTACCCCCGGGGGTATTCGGTCGACGCTCTACCTAAATAGATTTCGCGGAGAACCAGCTATTTCCGAGTTTGATTGGCCTTTCACCCCTAGCCACAAGTCATCCCAATCTATTGCAACAGATGCGGGTTCGGTCCTCCAGTTGGTGTTACCCAACCTTCAACCTGCTCATGGCTAGATCACTCGGTTTCGGGTCTAATGCGACATACTAAACGCCCTATTCAGACTCGCTTTCGCTGCGCCTTCACCTATCGGCTTAAGCTTGCATGTCACACTAAGTCGTTGACCCATTATACAAAAGGTACGCCGTCACCCTTGCGGGCTCCGACTGTTTGTAGGCATCCGGTTTCAGGTTCTATTTCACTCCCCTTGTCGGGGTGCTTTTCACCTTTCCCTCACGGTACTTGTTCGCTATCGGTCATGCACGAGTACTTAGGCTTGGAGAGTGGTCTCCCCATGTTCAGACAGGATTTCTCGTGTCCCGCCTTACTCAAGGACAATGAGTGTTCTACGTGTAAGGGGCTATCACCCTCTACGGCCGACCTTTCCAAGTCGTTCCACTTCATTCCTCATTGCCACTGGCCTGGTCCGCGTTCGCTCGCCACTACTTGCGGAGTCTCGGTTGATGTCCTTTCCTGCAGGTACTTAGATGTTTCAGTTCCCTGCGTTCGCTTCTTATCCCTATGTATTCAGAATAAGATACCTTTTAACAATACTTGGAAACCATTTTGGTTCTTTAACGCCGGACGACCGGCGACGCGCTTTGCGCTTGCGAAGCTTCGCTTCGAACTCCGTCCCCCGCGAGGGAAACGCGCTCGGTGCGAAGCACCGCAAGGCCAAAGGCCGTCGGCGATCGTTCGCCGTATCGTCGGACCTACGGTCCGACAACCAAAATGATTTTCCAAGTATTTAAGGTGGGTTGCCCCATTCGGAGATCCATGGATCAAAGCTCATTCGCAGCTCCCCACGGCTTATCGCAGCGTATCACGTCCTTCATCGCCTGTGCATGCCAAGGCATCCACCAAATGCCCTTTTGACACTTGATCGTTCTCATTGCCAATGCTCATCCTTAGCCGTCGTCCCGAAGGGACGCGGCGGAAAGGGTTACCTTTTACAACCCAATCCAAATTCAGATGCCATCGACGTGTTCGATACGGTCCTCAACACTCAACCCCGCAAAATCTTGGATTTTGCGGAAGGCTTGAGTGCAATAAAATTGGAATTACGCCGAGCAATTCCGAGGCCGTATCTTAAGACCAGCTTCTCGAGATCTGTCCGGTGATGCGCGGTCAGGCAACAT
>NZ_JASKLS010000029.1 GCF_030124375.1 Sinorhizobium sp. 6-70 | reverse complement strand
ATCTGCGGTCGCAAAGGTTCTGTAAATTTAGTTGAAGGCTTTGTTGCAACGTTTTGGTTGCCGGCGAGCGTCCCAACGATTTTCGCAGGGTTGCGATGTTCAAGGGACGACTTCTCTCCTAGGTCGTGTGGACTCTTGGGATTAGCAAACCTGAGAAAATCAGATTCATGTATGGACGTATATAGACCCCGCCGATTGCAACAGATTTGGCGAGGGGGGATTACTGGTCACAACTGCTGACGTATATCCGGCTTCCTGATGCAGCGCGAATACCGTCGCTGCGACCCTCGATGGGTTTTCGCTCGCTTCCACCTCAACGCCCCCGAAGACATTGGCACAACGCTATGCCGGTCCACACATCAGGCTCGGAAAGCGACGGAAGGGACCTTTTCCGTCTCCTGCCGGTTGCTGCAATTGTCAGGGCGAGCGCGACCGCCGCAACATTAGGATGGCGTCGGAGACGAAGCTTGCCAAGCCAAAGACTGCGAGCATCTTGTTTGCCGCCAGCTCGAACCAATGCCGCTCGAGCACCGTGGATAAGCAATGTGCGCAGATAACGATCTCTCATTTCCTGATCCCGAACAAACGCTGGCGACCGCCACTAGAAGGAACGTTTCCATGCCTGTTGTTGAGAAGCGCGCAGACCCAGCCTCTCTCGCCGTCCTCATCACTGGCGGTTATCCCAGTTCAGATTGAAATCACTTTCCGATCAGGCCTTGCTGCGAGAGAGCAGCATGGCTGCGGTGGATTTACCGAGGCCCCTTGCGATGAGGGCGTGGGTCGGCATCGAAAAGGGCTGCGCCTTTCCCTCTCCAGCCGAAGTGAGCGGGTCACTGCCGAACGGCGTGGAGCTGACGCTGGAATGCGGCGATGTGGATGCATTGACGGAGATCATCGGAGCGTTGGGGTCATGTTCAAACTGGGCGCTGATCTCAAAGTCTACCTGCATCGTGAGCCGATCGACTTCCGGGCCGGCATCAACAGCCTTGCGGTTCTGGTTCAGGAAACGATGGCGCTCGATCCGTTTGCTCCGGCGGTTTTCGCGTTCTGCAATCGCCGTCGCGACTGGGTGAAGCTCCCGTTCTTCGACCGGTCCGGCTTTGTGCTGGTCCTGAAGCGGCTGACCGAGGACAAGTTCCGGTACCCGCGCCGCGAGGCAGGGGTGGTCACGCTTACGGCGACGCCGATATCACCGACCTGCTGCCCTTCAACTTCCCCAAAACTGCCACTGCCGCCTGATCCAGCGCGACGCTTTCCGAAATCAAGCGCCGAAAGGCGGCGTCAACGTGCAGGGAAAATCGCGCTTACAGTTCTTCCACAAGGCGCAGCGGATCGCCAGCCACGCGAGTGTGCCCAACCGGCGCGGCCATACGACCGCCCCGATCACATGCAGCGCGCGGATCGCCGCAAATGGATATCAGAAGGATCGATCGCGGCCGGCGAGAAGCTCGGTGTTTCCACCGCCGTCTTCTTTCTTCTTCCAGGCCGTCACCGGCTGCGTCCCGAGCGGGGCTTTCGCACCCGTCTCGGCATTCTGGCGCTCGTGCAAGCGTTCAGAGCAAGCCATCGCCACACGCGATATGTGCCCGCTGCGTCGATCTCGCAGGATTTATACTGTCGCGGTGTAAACCCCGCCATCCGGATCGACGATTAGTCGTTTCGATAAAGATAGTTACTAAGCTTCTTCGCTAGGACGTTCACATGCGGCGGAGCGATCATCGAGTAATGGTCACCTGGAACCTCGTGAATTTCCAGGCGGCCCCGCGCGAATTCCTTCCAACCAAGATCGCCATTGGGTTGATTGATGGATATGCGCAGCCCCTTCTCGGCCGTAAAAAGAACGGTCCTGCTATCATTGGGCCGAGGCGTGTAATCACGCAGCGCAATTCTATTTGCCTCGGCAACTGTCAGGAGATGATCGAGGTGCGTTTCGCTCACGTCGGGAACGCCGCCTGCTTGCCTGCCGAAATCGAACAAGGCAGTGACTTGGCGCTCGCGTTTGACAGATTTTAGCTTTCGCCAATGTTTCTTCAGCGCCGGAAAAAGCACACTCAATGTGACCGCTGGCTCGCTCAGCCACTCAGGAATGTGGCTGTTGCCGAGCACGCGGTGATACCCCTCGCTTGTGAGATCTTCATTCTCGTGAAACGCTCTTGCATCGAACAGGCCCACTAACGCCACCTCGTCACCAGCATCGCGCAATTGGCAGGCCATCTCCCAAGCAACACTACCGCCCATGGATAAGCCGGCGAGTTGGTAAGGGCCCCGTGGATGTACGCTCTTGATGGCCTCTATGTATTCTCGCGCCATCACTGGAATGCTCAGGTGAGGTATTGCCTCACCGTTCAAACCGCGCGCCTGCAGGCCGAAGAGCGGCTGCTCCGCGCCTAGGGCTTCAGCAAGATGCTTATAAAAGAGCACCTGTCCGCCGATAGGGTGGGCGCAAAACAGAGGCACCCGCGAGCCGCTGGTTTGTATCGGTATCAATGCGCCCGGACGCGCGCTTCTAGAGGTCTCCGATAGGGCTGCCGCCAGCGCTCTCGGGGTTTGGTGTTCTAACAGCAGGGAGGGAGCCAACTTCTCACCCGTGAGCTGCCCAATGCGATTGATGGCGCTTAATGCGCTTAACGAATCCCCACCGAGGTCAAAGAAGCTGTCGGTCAGGGCCACGTCATTCAAGCCAAGAACCTGCCCAAAGACCGCCGCAATTTGGCGGTCCAAAGCTGCTTCGGCAGACACCTCGATCACATCCGGGCTGTGCCCTTCTTTGTTTTCAACTGGGCGATCAACCGACATCGTTGCAGGGTCACTTTGATTTGCATCCGCATATTGTCTCCGATTATTGGTGGCAACCGCATCGAGCCAGTAAGACTTGCAATCAAACGCATAAGGCGGGAGAGGAGCACGCTGCAGAGGCCGACGGTGGTGCAGGCCAGACCAATCAATGCGAACGCCGCAGGTCCACAGCTCCCCCAGCGTTTGCAACAGGCTGGCGTGATCGCCCTGTCCACTATCGTCTCCTGGCAAAGCGGCAAAGGCGACAACGCTGTGCCGGCTGCTCTTTGACTTGAACTGCCTGGAATGTCTGGTCAGGGCTGCCCCAGGTCCCGTCTCGATGAACAATTCGTGGCCCGATTGCACCAGCCGATCGAAAGCCCGATGGGACTGCACAGTCTCTCTCAGATTGCGAACCCAGTAGCCGCCATCAAGCTGCGCTTCGTTCTCAAGCCAGTCACCGGTCACCGTTGACATGAAAGGTATTTGCGGCGCATGCAACTCGACCTGTTCTGCGTGAATCCTAAACTCCGGCAGGATTGGATCGAGCAGGGATGAATGCCCGGCATGACTTGCGCATATTCGTTTGCTTTCAATAGATTTCGCCTGCAATCGCTCATAAAAGGCTGCGATCTCGGATGCAGGCCCCGAAACGACGCACTGACGTGGACCGTTGATGGCCGCCAATGACAAGCTTTCGTTCCAATAAGGTTGAAGCTCTTCGGCTGCCAGGGCAACTGCAACAATACCGCCGGCAGGCACACGGGACGTTATCTGTCCTCTTATTAGTGTCAGTCGAATGGCATCGGGTAACGAGATGATCCCGGCAATATGAGCGGCTGCATATTCTCCGATGCTGTGCCCGATTACAGCCGAAGGGAAAATGCCCCACGAGATAAAGAGCTTCGCCATTGCATATTGCGTAGCAAAGATGACGGGCTGAATTATGGCTTCCAACTGAGGTTCAAGCTCACCATCGGGTTTGCCTTCTTTGTAGAGCAGGCGGCGGAAATCAATCTGTGCGAACTCGGTAAGCCAATTTGCGCATTCATCGATGGCGTTGCGGAATACCAGCTCTTCTTCGTACAGCTCGCGACCCATTCCAATCTGCTGACCGCCTTGGCCGGAGAACATGAACACGATGCGGTGTTCACTGCCTGACACCTCTCGCGAAGCGCCCACCTGCAGTGCCGCCTGATCGAGTTGGTCGGCTAGTTCTACCAGATCCGATGCCACAAAACTTGTGCGATATCTGAGAGCGGCTCGACCCTTTTGCAGCGTGTATGCGATGTTTGCTGCACTGTGCTGGGTATCCCTTTGGCGCATAAAACCGGCAAGTTGTACGAGCATTTTGGTCAGTGCCGACCTGCTCGCCCCCGATACTGGAAAAACGTGCGGCCGGCGACCACCTTGCTCACCCCTCTGCGGCGGAGCCTCCTCGAGAATCGTGTGCGCATTCGTGCCGCCAATACCAAATGAGCTGACTCCACCGCGCCGTGGCTCACTAAGTTTGGGCCAAGGCGTGCAGGTCTTGTTTACGAACACCGGGCTCTCCTGAAACTCGATATTTGGGTTGGGCTTATCGAAATAAAGGCTAGCGGGGATGACGCCCCTGTTCAGCATTACGGCGAGCTTGATCAACCCTGTTACACCCGCTGCGGCGTCAAGATGGCCGATATTTGCCTTCACCGAACCTATTGCGCAGAATTGTTTCCTTGCTGTGTGGGACTGGAAGGCCTTTGTCACGCCGGAGATTTCGATGGGATCTCCGAGGTACGTTCCCGTACCATGCGCCTCCACATAACTGATGGTATCCGCAGAGACGTCAGCATCGGTGAGGGCAGCTTGAATCACCGCAGCCTGTCCATCAGCGCTGGGGGCGGTGAAGCCTACTTTGGCGGCGCCATCATTGTTGATGGCGGTTCCCTTTATCACTGCCCAGATGTAGTCGCCGTCTCTACAGGCATCACTCAGCCGCTTGAGAACGACGACCGCAGCTCCACTGCCTCTCACGGTTCCTTGTGCTTTAGCATCGAACGCACGGCAGTGGCCGTCAGGAGAAAAGATGTGGCCTTGCTGATGGAGATAGCCTTTTCCATGAGGCAGGGAAATCGATGCACCACCCGCGAGCGCCATGTCGCACTCATTGCTGCGCAGGCTCTGGCAAGCCAGATGGACAGCAACTAGCGAAGTAGAGCAGGCCGTCTGAACTGACACGCAGGGGCCGGTCAAGTTGAGCTTATACGCGATGCGCGTCGCCGTGAAGTCGTGGCCATTAAGAACGCGAATCTGCATTTTCTCTGAATCCAGCAGCTTCCAGCCTGCTTCACGTTCAGCGAGATAGCGGTTGGCTCCCACGCCGGCAAAGACACCGACACGGTCTTCTGCCGTACCGCGGGACCCGTATCCCGCATGATCGAGCGCCTGATACGCCGTTTGCAGCAGGATTCGCTGTTGCGGGTCCATCCACGCTGCTTCCTTAGGTGAGATGCCAAAAAACGCTGCGTCGAACAAATCAACTCCGCTGATAACGGCTTCTCGCTTTACATAGTTGGGCATGCCAAAAGTGGCGGGATCGACGCCAGCTTCTCGCAACGTCTGTTCATCCAGGTCTGCGATGGATTCTATGCCATTGACCAAATTGCTCCAGAATTGATCGACGTTCTCTGCCCCCGGGAACCTGCCCGCCATACCGATGATCGCGACAGCCTTGTGGTTCAGTTTTGGCCCGCCTCCGCTTGCGGCCAAACCAATTGGTTCCTTTAAATCTTGAGCGGCGTGAGGAACGAATTGAATTGCGGCCAGGTGCGCAGCGAGCGTTCTTATCGTGGGGTGCTCGAAAACATCCAGGATCTTACAATCAATGCCTAAACGATCCTGGATACGCGCCTGAACTTGTACGATGGCTAAGGAATGTCCGCCAACGTCGAAGAAGTTGTCTTCGATGTCGACGGAGTCTAACTTAAGCACGTCCTTCCATATCTCGGCCAACTCCTTCTGAAATGTGCCGGTTGGTAAGCTTGCTGCTTTCAAATTCGAGGCTTTTTTCGGCTCGGGAAGAGCGCGCCGATCGATTTTACCGCTACGATTGGTCGGCAGCTGCGGGAGGAAAACGAACTGCGAAGGGATCATGTAGGCAGGCAGCGCGGCGCGCAGAAAAGCCTGTAGTTCATCGGTATCTTTCGAACTCTCCCGTTGCATCACTAGATAAGCTATCAGGCTCCCGTTTTTGTGGGGACCGTCTGTCAGCGTAATGCAGCATGCCTTGACATTTTCGTGTCCCATGAGGCACTGCTCGATTTCAGCAAGTTCGACCCGCATGCCACGAATTTTGATCTGTCCGTCCTTTCTACCCAGAAACTCAATCGTGCCATCTGACCGATAGCGGACCCGATCTCCAGTCCTGTATAGCATCGATTGGGACCCATCTTCGAACGGGTTTGGCCGGAAGAGCTCGCGCGTGAGTTCATCGCGATTGATGTAGCCACGGGCTACACCGACGCCGGCGATGTAAAGTTCACCGATTGCGCCAATCGGTGCCGGATTACCATAACGATCGAGGATATAAGCCTTGGTATTGATGGCGGGACGGCCGATGGGTGGCTTTCTCCCGTCGGCTTGCACCTCGGTTCTTATGCAATAAACGGTCGTTTCGGTGGGACCATAGGAATTGAATATCCGGCGCCTCTCACCCCATCGCTCAACGAGGCTGGACGGCAAAGGCTCTCCACCTGACTTGATGACGGTGAGGTCAGGTAGATCGGTCGACGGCAAAGAATTCCACGCTGTCGGCGTAAGACCGGCCGCCGTAATGCGCTCACGACGCATGAATTCAACGAGCTCTGCCCCGGGCAGCGACGCTGACCGGGGAGCCAAGCACAATTGACCGCCAGACGATAAGGCCAACATGAAATCAAATAGCGATGCATCAAATCCGCAGGAAGCGAACTGCAATACCCGGCATTCCGGCCCCAACTGATAAGTGCGTCTTAGATCCTCCGCCATGTTGCAGGCGCTGCGGTGTTCAATCATCACGCCTTTCGGCTCCCCCGTGGAACCGGACGTATAGATCACGTAAGCCAAATCGGATGGGCCGACACGACAGTGCGGGGGCGTGACTTCATGCTGAGCAATTTCGGTGTGGTCCTCATCGAGGAGAACCACCGCGCATCCTTTCTCAGCCTCAAGGTTTCGTCCCAATAAAGCTTCCCCGAACGTCTGTTCTCTAAGCTCCGTCTTGCTGATGACCGCGGTGGCACCAGCGTCCCGCGCGATGAAGCGCAGGCGTTTAGCTGGGAGGCGCGGATCGAGGGGAAGATAGGCGGCTCCGGTCTTCAAGACCGCCAGAAATCCCACAATGAGATCGCACGAGCGCTCAAGGAGGACACCGACCACGCTTCCAAGGCGGACCCCTTTTGAAATCAAGTGATGGGCAAGCCTGTTTGCCCTTTGCTCAAGTGCGGCATAGCTGAGCGCCTCGAATGAGCAACTGACGGCGATATTGTCCGGATAAGTTGCAACCTGCGTTTCAATCAGGTTGTGCAGGCAAAACTCGGAAGGAAAAGGTGAGGTCGTATTGTTCCAGCCATGCAGTACTTGGTGCTCTTCCTCTGGCCTAAGGAGATTGTAGTCGCCAATCCGCCGTGCAGGGGTATCCGCAATCGCGTCAAGCAGGAAACAATAATGCTTCGCCAGCCGCTCGATGGTGCTGCAATCCCATAAATCCGCATTGTATACGACGTAGAGGCGGACGTCCTTTTTTCCAGCAAGGACTCGAAAATCAAGATCGATCCAAACATCGGTCTCGCAAAGCCGAATTTGCGCAGGGAAGCCGGACAGGTCGACGTCGTATGGCGTGAAGCCAAGGGAACTCACCGTCTCGGGAATGAAGTTGAAGACTGCTTGAGCGAGCGGATTGCTATTAGGTGCAGGAGGGATCTTGAGCTTCTCCAGCAGCAGAGGAAGAGGAAAATACTCGTGGCTGCGCGCGCAGCGCATGAGGTGACGCACCCGCTGCAAATGGTCGAGGAAAATGGGATTTCCAGAAAGATCCTGCCGCAGGGCGCACAACGTCACAAAGTAGCCGAAGGTCTCCGAAAAATTTCCTGCCGGTCGACCGAGGCGCGGTGCGTAAAGGGTGATGTCGTCTTGGTCGCTATAACGGTGCAGCAGAATGTAATAGGCAGCAAGCAGGACAGTGGCGAACGATACTTTTTCGTTGTTTGCCAGTCGCTCCAATCGCGCCACCAGCGGCATCTCAATATTCAAAGAGAACACTGACCCGTTGTGCGTGGTCAGCGCAGCTCGTGGCCTGTCGGTCGGAAGAGCAAGATCAGGCTCATGATCGACAAACTGGCTGCGCCAGTAGGCCCACATGCGTTCTCCGTCGTCGCCGGCAAGAACGCGGTCCTGCCACGCTATGAAGTCCCCGTAAGAAGCGGCGGTGGTCAGATGCGGCATTGGGGCTTTTCCGCAGTACGCCTGATAGAGCCTGCCGAACTCGTGCAGGAAGGTGCGAATGCTGTAAGCGTCGGAAATGATGTGATGGAAATTGAGGAGAAGGACCTCTTCCGCGGCACTGCGCACGAACAGGTGAGCGCGAAACGCCGGCCCATTTTCCAGATCGAAAGGCGAGCGAGCTTCCGCCGCGATAGATTGATGCAAGTCCGCTTGTTCGACACCTTGCAGCCGAATGACATGAAGACTCAGAGACGCTGTCTCATGAATCCGCTGAATGACGTGCTCGCCCTCTTGGTGAAAGGTCGTACGCAGCATTTCATGGCGGTCGATTAATGACTGGAGCGCTAGCCGCAAGGCAGCAATATCGAACGGTACCTTTATGCGTAGCTCGACTGGCAGATTGTATTCGCCACCGGTTGGTCTTTTTTGATGATGGAGCCAAAGGCCCATCTGGCCATGCGAGAGCGGACGTGTGACGTAATCCATTACTTTCTCCAGCCATTGTTGTGCTGGAATGCTACACTCCCTTTTAGGAAAGCGGCTTAAACGTTTTGATAAATTTTTCTGACGTCCGGATGAATTTCATTATTAGGAAATACACCTTTATAGTCACTCCGGCTTTTCATATGTTCTCTGCTATACTAATTGTGAAACAACGGCTTCAAAAAAACTGAATGAGGATGGTGCTATGTCACGATTGTCTAAATATGTACATATCTCTTTTACACATCGCTAGCAGGGTGTAGTAATTCTGTGAGCCGGCAACGACCCGTCCGATCTAACGCAACTGGGTGTAAACTGCTAAGCCGTGAACAACGTGACCATTGCGGTGATTATCCAAGGGCGTATGGTGTGAGCGAGCCATATATTGTAACGCAGGCATCTGAGTAGACAGATCGGCACAATCGATGTTTGGGTTTTCGGCCACAGCTGGCGATCCCAACGCTCCAGATGCCAGAAGTGCTAAGCCGAGTTGAGCGGGAGCGGGCAGCAAAAATGCGTCATTGGCGCTCCTTGCCCAATCACTGCCAGTTGGCTTGCCATATTATGACCGATTAGGAGGAAGGCTGATCCGCAATCGCACGCAGTTTTGCCAATGCGATCCGCGGCTATGCCACAGAATACGGGCAGATCGCTGCCAAAGGATGTGCAAGTTGCTCGAGCAAATCGCGGCAGATAAGATGCTACCGGATTTGCGCGGGAGCTATTCGCGCTTCATGCCACAATATGCGCAGTCGCAAACACATCTGAAAGAGGTCGACGCCAAATTGATGGCTTGGGTTTGGGCGAGGAGTGTAGCGAGCCCTAGACCAAAATGCTGCCCTATTTCATGCCGACGCGGGGCCGCCGGCTTCCTTGGCAAAGTGGAACACGGTCGCATCGCTCCACATGCGATGCAGGATGAGGGCGAGCTTGCGGGCAACAGCGACCCTTAAAGCGCCGAAGCCGAGGTCGCACCGTGACAGCCAAATTTGATAAGCCCTGGGTTATTAGGGGCGATGCTCGCGCTGCAACCAAGCTGCTCGTGGCGTTGTGGACATACGGTGAGCGCTTATTAGCCGGTAACCCATGGCTTCGGACGAATACCTGGCAAGCGATAATCAAATCAAGCGCATCGCCGCAGGCGATAGCCCCGACCTCGCCGGCCGCATTGGCGACTTCAAAACGCCGACATTCTTCGGTTTAAAGAAAGTAGACTTTATCGCTATTCTCACATAGTAGCGGTGTTTATCTTGATAGCCTGGGCTTGCCGCTCGCGGTTGGTCCCGCGCGGTCGGGATTGTCACAAAGGCCCGAGGAGCCCGGGGATGAACGCGACGCTCTTGCCGGCTGCAAGGGGCTGGGAGGCTGCGTCGATGAGCATCTTGACCCGGTTCGTGTCGATTACCGCATCATCCTCGTGCGAGACGCTTCCAAGTCCTCATCATGTATTGAGGCCGGCCCAGCCACCGCCTCAACCATGCGCAAAGGCATTTTGCCGGCTCGGCAGCTTCGGAGAATACGCTCTTTAAGGCGGCGACGGCGTTTTCGGGTGAGCGTGCTCATCGACGACGACTTGCGGATGCGTACGCAGGTCACGTTGCAAGGATCCTGCCAAGGGATAAATTCACGTCAAAATGATACGACCGTCCCAACACTGCTATGTCCGGGGTCGGACTTCAGTCACGGCGAACGCGGTTGAATTGGGGCGTGAATTCCGTTGCCCCGCAGAGAAATCCCGGAGATCATTCCTTAGCACCCGATACCTAATGTCGCGTTGGTCGGGTCCAAGACACGACGGTGTTCGGTTGTGCTGCCTGCTGAACTCTCATTTAAGCCATTGAATGAACCACGGAAAATTTGCGGGCAAGGCCCTTTCGCGCGGTTGGCATGACTTTTGAAAGTCCTTCGTCGTGAGGCGGCAGGAGCTGCTGACAATATTGGTGTCGTGGGTGACATCACCCGACAAGGCGGAAGCTATTGAAATGCTGTAATCCTTCCTTGATTCGCCTGAAATCTAGGGACGATTTGCGAGACCTTGGCTGCAGACCGCCGAGCACAGATGCCGTTCAGTACATGAGCGCGGATTTGTACGCCAAAATGTCGTCACCCGGGCAGATCAGTTCCAAAATGTTGGTTCCAGGCGCCTTTCCGAAAGCATTTAAATTAGGAGCAAGCTGCAAGATGCCTACACTGATCTCTGCCCCAAAACCCATTCAGAAGGAGGCGTCGGGAAAAGCTTTCTACGCGGGCCGCGGCGCGAGCGAAACGTTCACTGTTTCGCATGGCAAAGGAATTTTCTTCTGG
>NZ_JASKLS010000028.1 GCF_030124375.1 Sinorhizobium sp. 6-70 | reverse complement strand
CTCGACCAGCACCTCGCCGGCCTTCGGCCCTTCGAGCTGAACCGTCATGATTTCCAGTGGCTTGCCGGCCTGAGTGGCGACGGCGGCGCGTACGTCCATGTCGTTATCCTCCCTTGCTCCTCATCTCCGCCATGGACCGGTTCGCCAGGATGAGCCCGACAAGATGCAGCCCGTCCAACCATCGGCGGTCACCTGATGCCGATGATACCGCGGTATTTCCGGCATCCGGCATCTTCAGTGTCGCGAGGTACTCGGGCATCACTGCATGATCCTCTCGTCGCGTTCATCGAGCAGCGGGACGCCATAGGAGAGCAGGAGCTCGTTGATTTCCGCCTGGTTGTCCCTGATGAAGGCGTTGAGCGTGCGTTTCCATTGCTGGTCGGACGGCCGTACACCCATCGTGATCCGATAGATCATGCGCTGGCCGCCCTTCTCCCGGGTCAAAGGCACGATTGCCAGGTCGGCGCCGGACTTGCCGGCATAATAACCTGCCATCGGGCCCCAGATCACGGCGGCGTCAATCACGCCTGCCAACATGTCTCGTACCATGAGCTCGGCGACCGACGGCATTATCCGCGTGTCGACCGTCAGCGGATAGACCTTCGCTTTGCGCATCAGCTTTGCGATTGCCATATTCGCGGAGGGTGGCGTTCCCTGGACCACGCCGATTCTCTTGTCTGCAAGTTTCGGATCGGTCAGCGTTTCGACGCCGGCAAGGTCGCCGTCCTTCTTGTACAGCAGCACGTAGGAGGAGCGATAATAAGCATTGGTATTCTGGACCAGCTCGTCTCCCTGCGCGTAACCCATGATGATGTCGCAGCGGTTGGCGCCGAGGGTATTGCGCACAAAACCTGTGATCGAGGGATACCACATGTAGGCGACGGATTTTCGTCCCGTCTTGGCTGCGACCATCTTGGCGAGCTTATCCTCGAAGCCCTCGCCGCTCTGGTCGGAGAAGGGCATGTTGGACGGATCGGCGCAGACCCGCAGCGTGTCCGGATCGACCAGTTCGCCGGCAGCCCCGAGCCCGGCGCCCTGGGATTGCGCTTGCAGCGGCGTCAGCGCGGCCATCACTGTGGAGATGACGGCTGCCCTAAAGGTCCGATGGACGCCATGTGCCATATCATTCACCCATGCAGGATGCCTCGTAAGCCTTCGCCGCTTCGGGCTTGTCAGCCTTCTTTGGCGGGCGACCTCGGGGCGCGGCACCGACGGAGCGGGCGCGCAGGTAGACGTAGATGTCGTCGAGGTAACAATAGACGTTCTTGTTGTCGCCGAACGCCGGCATGACGTTTTCCTTGCCGCCGCCGACGTTCTTGCGTCCCTCCGCAACGATCGAGATGAAAGTCGGATAATCCATGTTCTTCACGGTCGTGGCCAAGGCGGGTGCATAACTCGAGCCGACCCCATCGGGACCGTGACAGACATGACAGTCCGAGTGATAGCGCCGGTAGCCGCTGAAAGTGTACCAGTCGACCGTCCCATCGTCCTGGAACTTGAAAGTCGGGTTTCCCTCCGCATCGAAGTATTTGCCGTCTTCGTCTTTGACTGCTGCGGCTTTTTGCTTGTCGTCTGCCGCTGTAATATTTCCGGGGATCAAGAGTGGGAACGCGGCGCCGAGCGCCAGGGCTACGTTACGAAGGGCCATCAATAACTCCACGCTTTGGAAAACCGGAACGCGACGCTCCAGCAGGACCTATTGGGTTGCACAAATGGGAATGCGGACCGCCCCGAAGTCGTTGCTTCGGGCGGTTGAAGTCTGATGGGGCCGCGCCGGAAACGCAGCCCTATTACTTTTGAACAGGTCATCAGTCCGGAAGACCGAAGACGGTCAGTTGTCCGCCGAGCGTCGTGTATTCCGCCAGTCCGGCATAACCGCCTACCGCACCCAAACCTGCTGTGGCGATGCTTTGTTTTTCTTCGGTCGGAGCGTTCTTACCGGCCACGGCCTGCTGCCAGGCCGCCGCACCCTCGGCTCCCAGAAGGCCGCCGGCGAGCCCGATGCCTGCCCAGCCGCCAACGCCCGACAAGACGGCGATATACTGCTTGCCGCCATGTTCGAACGTGTTGATGTTGCCGATGATGCCGGAGGGCGTCTTGAACCGGTAGAGTTCGTTGCCCGCCGTGTCGACTGCGACGATGTAACCTTCCAGGGTTCCGTAGAAGACCACGTCGCCTTCGGTCGCGAGCGCACCGGACCAGACTGAGAACCGCTCGGGCTTAGACCAGACGATCTCACCCTTGGCAGCGTCCCAGGCAATGAAGTTGCCCATGCCGCCATGGCTTTCCGGGGCCGGATACATCGAGACAGTTGCACCGACATAAGGCTGACCAGCCGTATAGCTAACCTTGTACGGCTCATAGTCCATGCAGACGTGGTTCGTCGGCACGTAGAACAAGCCGGTCTTCGGTGAATAAGCGGCTGGCTGCTGATCCTTCGAGCCGAGGGCGGCCGGGCAGATCCCCGTCGAATTCACGTCCTCGCCGTTCTGCTCGGTGGAGTATTTCGACACGACCTGCGGCCGGCCATACTGGTCGCTCTTCGGATCCATGACGACTTCCGTCGCCCAGTTGACCTTCGGATCGTATTTCTTGGCAACCAGAAGCTCTCCCGTCGCCCGATCGAGGGTGTAGGCAAAGCCGTTGCGGTCGAAATGCACGAGCACGTCGCGCGGCTGGCCGTTGATCTGCATCGCATCGACGAGAATGTTCTCGTTGACGCCGTCATAATCCCACTCGTCGTGCGGCGTCATCTGATATAGCCACTTGGCCATACCAGTATCGACGTCACGTGCCATCAGCGTCATCGACCATCGGTTGTCGCCTGGTCGCTGCACGGGGTTCCAGGTCCCTGGGTTAGCCGTGCCATAGTAGATCAGGTTGAGCTTCGGATCATAGGAGTACCATCCCCACGTCGTACCGCCGCCGGTCTTCCACTCCTCGCCTTCCCAGCTCTTTATGCCCGAGTCAGGTCCGATGGGCTTTCCGAGGTGGGTGGTCTTTTCGGGGTCGACGAGCATTTCGGAGTCGGGACCAGTCGAATAGGCCCTCCAGGCAAGCGACCCGTCTTTCAGGTTGTACGCCGCCATCGAGCCGCGGACGCCATATTCCGCACCCGATATACCGATCAGCACCTTGTCCTTGACGACCATCGGCGCACCCGTGCTGGATTCGGCCTTGCTGCCATCGATCTGTTCGCCATTCTTCACTGACCAGACGACCTTGCCGGTCTTGGCGTCGAGGGCAACGACCGTCGTGTCAGCCTGGGCCAGGATGATCTTGCCGTCGCCATAGGCGACGCCGCGATAGACCGTGTCACAGCACATGATGCCGATTACGTTCGCATCCTGCTTTGGCTCGTATTTCCAGAGGATCTTGCCGTCGTTGTTAAGATCGAGGGCATAGACGTTGTTGGGAAACGGCGTATGGACGTACATGACGTCGCCGATCACCAATGGTCCGCCCTCATGGCCACGCAGAACTCCGGTCGAGAAGGTCCATTTGACCTGCAGGTTTTTGACGTTGTCCTTGGTGATCTGATTGAGTTTGGAATACCGATGATTGGCATAGTCGCCCGTCGGCATAGCCCAGTTCTTCGAGTCGCCCGAAAGCTTCGTCAGTTCGTCATTGGCGAAGGCATTTCCGGCAAGAGCCGCTGTCAGAAGTCCAGCGGCGGTCATCGGCAGATATAGTTTTCCGAGTATGCGCATGCGGATTCCTCCCGATGTCGATGTGGACCCGAGGCGCGTGATCACAATCCTCGGGCGACCACAAGGCCAGCCCAAGCTCTGTCATGCTTGTCGTGGGATATCTGCTTCCTTCAGCGTTTCACGGTTCAGTTGGATGGGCAGAGGGCACCGTTATTGCCCGTCCTCTTGACCGACGCGACTTTTACGCTCCCAAGAGACAAGGCTTGAAGCCGGAAACACTTGGTAGAATAGGCGATTAGACCGGTTAAGGCAAGGTTAAATACACGCTATGCATGCGGCGCAACAACAAAAAAATGCTGCCATGCAACACGTATATTACTAATATTCGCCAGTTTTAATTTTGTTTTGCTGGAGTACTTACTATAATAATACAATGTGCAGAACGGCTAATTCGGCGTACGCCTACGCATTAATACCTGGAGATGTTCATCGTGACCACTGGTAACTTGGGCGTGATCGCCTTCCTCGTGACGTTCACGTGTGCTGCATCGGCATCTGCAACCGGGAGTTATCCGACCGTTGCAATCGTCGACTATGTGTATGGTTGCATGAAAGCCAATGGCGACACACGAGCCGCGCTCGAGAGCTGTTCCTGCTCCATCGACGTCATAGCCTCGATCTTGCCCTACGAACGCTATGAGGCGGCCGCGACGTTCAGGAGCCTGGGGCTTGAGACAGGCGAAAGAGGAGCTCTGTTCCGGCAGACTGCGCCGGCGAAATCCGCCGTCGCCGAACTGAGACGCGCGCAGGCTGAAGCGGAGGTCCGCTGCTTCTGACGCCTACGCGATTCACACCGCGTCCGGAAACCGCTTGTGAAAATCCGAAACGAGGTTGTTGAGCGCCGGCGCGTCGCGCAAGTGGCGCGAGAGGCCGACGTCGAAAATACCGAGCACCTGCGCCGGGCGGGGTGAGAGCACGATGATACGATCAGCAAGCAGGAGGGCCTCGCGCAGATTGTGGGTCACCATCAGAGCGGTCGTGGGCCGCGCCGCCCACACCGTCATCAGGAGACGGCGCAATCTGTCGGCGGTGCGCTCGTCGAGCGAGGCGAAAGGCTCGTCCAGAAAAAGAATGGCGGGCTCCGTCGCAAAGGCCCTTGCCAGGGCGGCGCGCCGCGCAAGGCCAAGCGAAAGCTCCGAAGGGTAGAGCGACCGCATTGCCGAAAGACCCAGGATTTCGAACAGCCAGTCCAGCGCCTTGTCCCTGAGGTGGGGAGACAGCGCAAGGCGGACATTCTGCTCCACCGTCCGCCAGGGGAGAAGCACCGGCTCCTGGAAGACCGCAGCAATGCGGTTGGAGCCGCCTTCGGGCAACTGATAACTGCCCGAAAACTGCCGATCGAGACCCAGCAGGATCCGCAGTGTGGTGGTCTTGCCGCAGCCGGACGGCCCCAGCAGACAAGCGAATTCGCCCTGCCTCACCTCGAAGGAAAGTCCGCGCAACGCGACAATCGTAACGCCTTCCGCCGACCGGAACGTCTTCTCGGTAATGTCGACCTTAAGCGGGGCGGCGACGCCAGCGGGTTGCATGTCGTTCAAGTGGCTGCACCAGAAGGAGTTCGATCAACAGCATGATGGCCACGAAAGCTAACGTGTAGGCAAGGATGGCGGCAACATCGAATATCTGAAAATAGAGATAGATCTGGAAGCCGACGCCGCTGGAGCGGCCGAGCAGCTCGACGACGAGCACGATCTTCCAGATCAACGCAATGCCGGAGCGCGAGGCGGCGGCGAAATACGGCTGCAACTGCGGCATCAGGACGTGGCGGAGACGGTCGAGCCGCCCCAGCCGGTAGACGGTGGCCATTTCCGCAAACCGGGGGTCGAGCGCGCGCGCACCCTCCCGCATGGTGACGACGACATTGGGTATCTTGTTGATCGCGACCGCGCCGATCGCGGCAGCCTCCGTCAGGCCGAACCAGATGTAGGCAAGCACGATAACGACCAGGGCCGGGAGGTTGAGAAAAAGGACAAGCCACGGATTGAAGAAGGAATCCGCCCGCCGGTGCGTGCCGAGCAGGACACCGATGACGGACCCGACGACCATGGCGACAACGTAGGCGGCTGCGACCCGCCAAAGCGTCATCGCCAGGTGATAGCCAAGATCGCCACTCGCGGCCTCCTTGACAATCACCCGCCAGACCTCGAGCGGCGGCGGAAACGCGCGGCTCGGCCAGATCTCGGCCGCAAGGCTCCAGAGCAGGCACAATCCGAGGAGCGATGCCACGGCCGTCACTGCAGGCAGCATGCTGCCGATCCCACGGGGGACGGTGCGCCTGCGCCGGCTTGCGGATGCGCCGTTTTCTGATCCGAAGCCTGCCGTCATGTCTTCAATGCAGCCCAGAACGTCCCCGGCGCCATGTGGCGCGCCTCGCCGACGAGCTTTTCGCCGCCCAGTTCTGCAAGGACGTCATATAGCTTGGCGGCATCGCTTTCCTCTTCGGCGAGAGGCCGGCTCGGAATGCCTTCACGATAGCGATCACGCAGCACCTCGAGTTCCCTGCCCTCGGCTCGCACGATAGGCGCCAGACGCTGCCATTCGGCGTCGGAATGAGCCAGAAGCTTCTTGGCCTGCGCGCTTGCCCTGACAAAGTTCATCGCCACATCCGGGTTTTCATTCGCCCACTTGTCGTGAAATACATATCCCAAGGCCGAGACCGGCCCCGACGCCCCGAGCGCCCTCGCCGCGTCGTCAGCGCCAATCAGGCGGCGGAAGCCGTTTGCCTCCAGCCGCGCGCAGAAGTGCCAAAAATTCAAGACCGCATCGAGCTCGCCGGAGACAGCCTTTTCCGACAGCAAAGGCGGGGCGCCGAAAACAATCTCGCTCTCCTTGGTCAGATCGATCTTGTTGTCGCGCCGCGCAAGCCCTTGGATCAGAAGCCAGCTCTTGTCGAGCGATCCGCCCGTCACGCCGATTTTCTTCCCCGCAAGGTCGGGGATGGCACGGATCGGCGCATCCTCCTTGACCATGATGGCGCCAACGGCGGTCGAATAAGGCGCGAGCGTGAGATCCTCGCCCTGCGAACGCTGGCGCGACACCCACAACCAGTCGGAAACGATGACGTCCAGGTCGCCCGCCAGCATCGCCACGTTGGTGGCGTCCTCGCCGGCGAAATAGACGACTTCCACGTCGATGCCGTTGGCGGCATCGAATTTGTTGTGCTTGATGGTGTCGAGTTCCCAGTTCACCGTGCCGAACTTCAGGACGCCTACCCGTATCTTCGAAGCCGGTGGGGCTGCCGCGGCATGGAAGCCCAGAGGACTTGCCACTGCTAGCAAACCCGCCGCGCAGAGCGCGCGCCGCGATATGTTCATGATGCCACCTCCCAACAACGCAATATCACGTTTCCCCGTCCTTCCCGGGGAACGCGCATTTCCATCGCACGATTTTCAACGTCGGATGGCTCTCGGACCACTTCGCGATCTCGGCCGGAGCCAACGCCATGCATTGGAAAAGGGATCCGCGCGTCTCGAAATACAGGTGCTCAGTGCGGCAACTGGTGGGGTTGGCCAACATGCAGACGGTCAGGACGAGATCGACGAGGTTCAATAGAGCACCTTTCCCTGCGCGAACGCGCATAACAATCACGTTCGCTCGCATGCTTTGCACGCAATCGACGCTGGCCTTCACGAGGTGCCCGATGGAAGGCCTAGGAGGAGGATACGCGTGCGATAAACGAGCGTCAATTCGTCCGCGAACCTCCGCCTGCTGCACGATTCCTCATATCGAAATCGTATTGAGGACAAAATCATGTAGCGATTCAAGGTGCTGCAGCGACCTTTGCGCGTCTCAAAAAGACGCACGGCGCCGTAGGCTTCCGGTAGCGGCGGACCGCTCCGAGCTCACTGGCCTTTCAGCGCTTGCGCAATCGTCTTGGCCAGAGCGTACAAGCGCTGCTCGATCAGCGTCGGCACCTCGCAGACAAAGCCCAGCGATTCCGTCCGCTCCCGAAAAACCCGTGTCTGGAACACCAGCCGATCGCTCCGTGCGGTCAGCTCGTTCGGGTCGGCATCGGGCTTCGCCCGCAAGGCGTCCACGGCAGAGGCCTCCTGCCGCAGCAACGCCGCCATGTCCCTCTGCCTGTGGGCGTAGCGCCCAATACCGGCGATAACGTCCGAGCGCTCCCGGTTCATATGGTCGAACAGACCCTGCACGAGCATGGTCATGCGCCTCTCTTTCTCATCCTCAGGCAGGCCTTCCGCATAACTCTTGATCTTTTGTTGCGCCTCCGGGAGCGGAACGCGACGGGCCGACAGTTCCGGCACCAAGGCAGAAATGGCCGCATCTTTCGACCAATCGGCCGCCGTTGGCGGCAGTTCACCACTGGTCCATATCTGGCCCAGCGAAAGTTCGGGGACCTTGCGCTGGATACACGGCCAATCCGGGTCGTCTCCCTGCGCCGCAAAGACCGGCCAAGCGGCCATTGCAGCGACCGCCGCGACGGGGATGAGGCGTTTCGGGGATAGCCGCCGCATCAGGCATTTCCTCCGGTATCCTGCTTGCGGCCGAGCAAGCCCGTCGATGGGTCATAGGCGAGGATCGCACCGCCCAGAAACAGTATGGTGAACGCAACCACGAGCATCAGCGATCCCCAGTCGACCTGTCCATAAAGGGCGAAGCGGATCAGCTCGACCGCGTAAGTGAACGGGTTTGCAAGGCAGATCTTGTAGAGAAGCGGGCTCGATTCCTGAATGCGCCATAGGGGATAGAGCGCGGGAGAGGCGAAATACATCGGGAAGATCACAAAGTTCATGATCCCCGCGAAATTCTCCAGTTGCTTGATCATCGACGACAACAGCATTCCGAGCGAGCACAGCATCATCCCTGACAGGAACAGCGCCGGCAGCACCATGAGGTAGCCGGTCCATGGCGGCTTGACGCCCCAGAACCAGGCGATGGCGAGAAAGGCATAGACCTGCAGGATCGATACGGTGACGCCGGCGAGCAGCTTCGATACCAGCAGGAACCAGCGCGGAAACGGGCTGACCAGCAGGGTCCGCATGTTGCCCATCTCCCGGTCGTAGACCATCGACAGCGACGACTGCATGCCGCTGAACAACAGGATCATGCCGCAGAGGCCCGGGGTGATGTAGACCTCGTACAGCACGTAGGTCTTGTAGGGCGGGATGATGGAGACACCAAGCACCTGGCGGAAGCCGGCGGCGAACACGAAGAGCCACAGGAGCGGACGAACCAGCGACGAGATGAAGCGCTCTCGCTGATTGAGAAAGCGCAATCCTTCCCGGACCAGGATGCCCCTGAGGCAGACGAGGTATTGACGGGTGCCGAAGCCGCGTTCCATGGCAGCGCCTGCCGAAACGGGTGCTGTAGCAGATTGCAAAGTCATCGACGTTCTCCACTGGCCGGAACCGAAGCGACCCCGCTCAGCGTCCCGAAGGCCTCTCGAATGTTGCTCGCTCCACAGGAACGGACGACGTCATCGACCCTGCCGTCCGCGAGCACCCGGCCCTTGTCGAGTATGATGACATGATCGGTTTCCTCGACCTCATCGATGAGGTGGGTCGCCCAGAAGACGCTGATGCCATCGGTAACCACGAGCTTACGGATCGTGGCAAGGATCTCGGCACGCGACTGGATGTCGAGCCCCACGGTCGCCTCGTCCAGCAAGAGAAGCGGTGGACGATGCAACAGAGCCCGCACAATCTCGATGCGGCGCATCTGCCCGCCGGAGAGGCTGCGTGCCTTGTCGTACAACCGGTCGCTCATGTCGATCTGGTCAAGCAGCGCCGTAATCCGCGTCAGGGCCTCTCTTCGCCCGATGCCGTGCAGTGAGGCGTGGTAGGAGAGATTCTGGTAGACGCTCAGATCAAGATCGAGCGTGCGCGCCTGAAACACGATGCCGAGCCGCCGCAGTGCCTCGCCCGGTTCCCGGCCGACGTCGTGGCCGAAGATGCGGATCGTGCCGTATCGGGTGCTGTAGAGATGGGTGATCAAGGAGAACAACGTCGTCTTGCCGGCGCCGTTGAGGCCGAGCAAGACGGTGAAGCGTTGCGGCGCGATTGAAAAGGAAATATCGGACAGAACCTGCTTCTGGCCGTAGGAATGTTTGACCCCCGCCACATCAAGTGCGGCAGGCAAGCTCACTCCATCATTGGCCTTAACATGCTGCATGGTGTCGTGTTCCTCCCGCGAACGGCAAAGTTAGCCCGAATCCCAGCCTATTTGATGGTGATCGTTCCTTGCAAACCTTTCTCCCGCAGATCGGGAATGGACGACATGTCGTCTCATTTTTTCTGACTGGACGGCTTTTGCCCCGTGCGTCAGTTCGGGCTGACGACCACCCCCCATGGCAGCGCCCCGACGGTCACCGACTGAACCGCTTCGTCGGTCGCGACGTCGATGAAGGTGATGTCGTTCGAAACGCCGTTGGTGCTGATGATCGTCTTCTGGTCGGGCGTGAAAGCGAGCTGCCAGACCCGCTGCCCGACGAGCACGTATTTTTCGACCTCGTAGGTCTCCGCATTGACCACAGCGACGCGATTGGCCGGGCCGAGCGCCACATAGGCTTTCTTACCGTCGGCGGTGATGCGCACGCCGACCGGCTGGATCGATTCCGAGCGCAAACCGGGAATCTCGAAGTTGATCTTGTGCTTCACCTTACGGCTCGCATTGTCGATGACCGAAACGGTGCCGCCGATTTCGGCGCTTACCCAGACCTCGGAATTGTCGGGCTTGAACTCGGCGAAGCGCGGCCGGGCATCGACGAGCACATTATCGGTGATCTCGTGGCTCTCGGTGTCGATGAAGTGCGCCATGTTGGTCGTCTCCGAGGTGTTGACCAACGACTTCCCGTCCGGGCTGATGCCCATTCCCTCGGGTTCCACGCCAACCGGCACCTCCATCGCCACACTCTTGCTCTCGAGGTCGATGACGGTGACCAGATTGTCGTCCTCATTGGCGACGTAGAGCGTCCGGCCGTCGGGGGAAAGCACGAACAGTTCTGGGTCCGGACCGGACGGCAGCGACCCGACGATCTCGTAGGTGGCCGTGTCGATGATCTCGATCGTGTCGTCGTCGCTGGCGCAGAGATAGATGAACTTGCCGTCGTGCGAAATCGTGATGCCGCGCGGCCGCTGGCCGACATCGATGGTGCGGACCACCTCCATCGTGGTCGAGTCGACGACGGTTACCGTGTTGTCCTTCTCGTTGGAGACATAGACCATATAGGCGGATGCCGGCGACCCCAAGCTTGCCGTCACGGCAAGTCCGGCCGAAAGAATGGTCAATCTTCGCAGCATCTGGCTCTCTCCCTGTTTGCTGCATTTCAAAGTGCTGCAGCGAGCTCAGCGCGTCCGATTGGACGCGGGCCGCTGTCGCCTATTTCAGCTCGCATTGGGTCTCCGGCTGATCGATGCCGAGCGTGTCGAGTTCGGAGACCTGATGCAAGAACCCCTCCTGCGGCGACGTCGAGACGACGGAACGTCCGTCTCCCAGGAAGATCGGCTGGCGCAACTGCCAGTTCCATTTGCGGAAGGTCAGCCTCTGCCCCTTGAAGGCGGCTATCGAAAAATCGTCGGCGCGAATGAAGGCCGCGAGCTTTTCGGGATCGGTACTTTGCGTGCGTGTGGCAGCATCGCCGATAATTCTCGCTGCCGTCCACGCGGCCATATCCTTCGACAACATGCGTCTGCCGTTCGCCTTGGCAAAGCGGTTCTGGATCTGCGTGCCGCCCCATTGTTCGCTGGCCGGATGCCAGGCGGAAGGGACCAGACCGGCGGTTCCGGCTACCGGGCGCGGAATCCAGGTCCGGAACGGCACATAGGTTCCGAAAACCTCGCTTTCGTCTGCCACGAGCAGCACGTCGTGATCGGGGAAATCCTGAGTGAAGACCGGCATCTGCCGTTGGATCTGGACCACTCCGGTATCCGTCCGCCGCGCGGTGCCGGTGTCGGTGAACTCCTTTTCCGCAACGATCTCGCCGCCGAAGCGGGTCGCGGCACGGCGGAGCGCATCGGCAAACAGCTTGTCCGGCTCATGGGAGCCATAGATCAGTACCCATCGCCGCCACTGCTTCCAGACCAGATACTGCGCCAGCCCATCGGCGAGCATGGTGCGTGTCGGCGCGGTGTGGAAGACGTTCTCCCGGCAGTCCTCCTCGCGCAGACGGTCGTCCGTAGCGCCAACGTTGAAGATCAGGACGCCCTTGTCGTGAGCGAGGTCGGCAATCGATAGGAGCTGCGTGGCGGAGAGATCGGCCAGAATGTAGAGAACGCCCCTCGACACCATATCATTGAAAGCCGGCACGACATCGGCATCCGGCTTCACCTCGGACACGTCGAGCGTAAACTTCTGCTTGAGGAAGGTACCGGTCGTGTTGTTGTCGCCGATCGCGACCTTCGCCCCCGCGACGCCTTCGTCGCGCGGCGGCACGTCCAGCACCGAAAGGGCCAGTTGCGGTGCATAGGCACGAAGATAGCCGAGCTTGATCTGCGAGACCTGTTCGGCCGGCGCGGGCGAAGGCTCCTGCGCAACGGCGCCCGAGAGGCGTGAAGCCGCAAGAAGAATAGAGATAAACAGTATGAGTATACGGAGCACCGCACATCCCGCTTGATCGACAGAGTACGCCATCTCCGACGCCAGCCGGATCTGTGTAATGCCTCGGTGCCGCAAACAGCTTAGCCGAGATGTCCCTGATTTCAACCGCAAATTGGGAAGGTTGTCTTCCCCCTAACGGTTTGCCCGTGGCGACATCTTGGAGGGAGCAGGGACGGACGCAACTCGATCGATCGATCCAGGCCTCGCCCAACAGGAATCGTGTCCGGCCCTTTGGGAGCCCTTCAAACCGGTTTCCGTGTCATCGACTTCCCGGAGGGCTTAGATCATTTCATTGTTTCATTGAAACAGGGAAATGATCTAACTCTTTGAAACTACGCAATTCCGGACGGAAAACCGTTACACACTTTTCCTTGAATTGCTCTAGGTCGTTTTCATGCATGTCGTTGCACCAAACCGCTGCACACTTTTGGGCGACATGCATTGGATTACCGCCAGCCCGCGTGTTTCATCGCGGGGGACCCTTTCTCGCCAGACGCTTCCCGATCACGCGCCGCGGAATCGCGGATTTCTGCGGGCGTTCGGCCGTAGGCGCGCCGAAACTCCTTGGTAAAATGCGAGGTGTTCACAAACCCCACATCGAGGGCAACCTCGATTATGGGTTTCCTGCTCGTCAGCAAAATCTGCTTCGCCCGGTCCAATCGCAGGCGACGGAAAGCCAGAGCGGGAGACATCCTCGCCTTTTCGGTGAACAGCCGCTCGAGTTGGCGCCTCGAAAGCCCGACCGAGGCCGCAAGCCCCTCAATGGTGATTCCGCCTTCGAGATGCTGTTCCATGGTTATCAGAACGGCCGCAACACGGGAGTCTTCGACATAATCGCGGAGCGGCTGCCGCGTCTGGTTGTCGAACTGCGATCGGGCCTTTTCGATCTGCAGCACTTCAAGCGCGTTGCGCTCGGCATCCGAACTGATGTGCCGCCTCACCAGGGCAGCCGCGAGATCGGCGGCGCTGCTTCCCCCCGCGCAAGAGCCGCGCTTGCGGTCCAGATTGAACAGCCGGTCCGGCCGGACTTCATGATCAGGAAAACGTTCGCGGAACTGGTGATAGTGAAGCCAGCTCACACAGGTCGCGTGTTCTTTCATCAAGCCCGCTTCCGCGAGAACGAAGGACCCGGTGCACAGGCCGATTAACGGGACCCTTTTCGAAGCAGCGTCCTTGAGAAAGCGAATGGTTTCATGGTCGACCGGTTGTTCGACAGTCAGAAGGCCCCCGACAACGGCAATGTAGTCGAATTGGCGGGGATCGACGAAGTCGGAAGTGGGAGCGACCTGAACACCGCAGCTCGAAGTGATCAGGTGCCTCGTGCTGCCGAGGACCTGCCAATCGGCGAGGACCCGGCCCGATCGGTCGAGCTGGTCGCTCGCCAGCCGTAGGGTGTCGACGAAGAGCGCGAAGGCCGACAGCGTGAAAGATCGCGCGAGGATGAAGCCGATTCTCAGCCGCTGCGCCTGCGGGGCTGTCCCCGACGACGATGATTGAATGGAGTGTCCCATTTCGCTCGCACTTTTCTGGTCACGCCCGGTGATGAACATGCGTGCAGGTCGGCACTCGCGCGGTGCCTCGCTCATGCGGCTTCATCTGATCTGAAATCCGTGGGCCAATGGATCGCGGTCGTCGACGAAGATCGTATTGTGTCCGGTGATCCGTGCCCATGCGCCGATGCTCGGCATGATGCCCTCATGCGTTCCGACGTTGGTGGCCGCCTCGACCCGTCCTTCGAAAACCGTGCCGATCAGGCTTTCGCTTCGGTATGCGTCGCCGATCTTCAGCCGACCTTTACCGTAAAGCTGCGCCATGCGGGCGGACGTTCCGGTTCCGCCCGGCGAACGATCGATCGCCTTCTCGCCATAGAAGACTGCACCGCGGCCGTCGGCGTTTTCGTCCCTTGCGCGATCGCACCAGATGGCGTGGTGGACGCCACGAATCCGTTCATCCTCCGGATGGACGGGATCGCAAACGTCTGCAAGCGCATCGCGAAGCTTCTGGCTGAGGCCGACAAGCTCGGATGCTGTCGTGCCGTCAAGGCCCGGCCAGTTCCGCTGCGGCTCGACGACCGCGTAGAAGTTGCCGCCATAGGCGACGTCGACGACGAGGCGTCCGACACCGGGAACATCGACTTCGACGTCCGCTTCGTGCAGGTAACTCGCGACATTGAACAGGCGGACGCTTCTGACGAAATCGCCGTCCATCTCGTACTTGACGTCGACCCTTCCCGCCGGCGTCTCGATCGAAAGGGTGCCCGGCGTCCTGGGTCGGACAAGACCTTCCTCGATGACGACCGTCGAGAGGCCGATGGTGCCAGCCCCGCACATGGGCAGGCAACCGCTGACTTCGATGAAGAGCGCCGCGAAGTCACAGTCGTCCCTGAAGGCGGGATAGACGATGGCACCGGACATCACGTCGTGGCCGCGCGGCTCGAACATCAGCGCCCGGCGGATCCAATCATAGTCGCGGACGAAGATCTCGCGGCGCTCGAAAATCGGCAGATGCGGAAGCAGAGGGCCGCCCCCGGCGACGACGCGGACCGGATTGCCGCAGGTGTGTGAATCGATGCAGAAGAAACTGTGCCGCATGGTGAGATCCAATCAGCCTGTTGCCCTGGTTCGGTCACGCTGAAGCGCGCCGCGCGAGAGCCTGTCGAGAAGCAATGCGACCGCGACGATCGCAAGCCCGGCACGCAGGCCAAGGCCCATCTCCATTCGCGTCAAGCCCCGCGTCACCTCGGCGCCGAGCCCGCCCGCTCCGACCAGGCCAGCCAGGACGACCATGGCAAGCGACAGCAGGATGCATTGATTGAGGCCAACAAGCAGGGTCGGCTTTGCAGCCGGGATTTCGATCTTGAACAGGATGGAACGGGGCGAGGCACCGATCGCCTGACCGAGTTCGAGCATGTCCTTCGGAACCTGGTTGAAGGCGAGCGTCGTCAGGCGCAGCATCGGCGGTATGCCGTAGACGATCGTCGCGATGATCGCGGGTACCCGCCCGAGGCTGAAGATCATGACCGCAGGAATGAGATACACCCAGGGCGGCACCGTCTGCATGATGTCGAGAACCGGGCGGATCGCCGCCTCGACGGCCTTGAAGCGAGAGGCGAGGATGCCAAGCGGAAAGGCGACCAGGACGGAAATCGCCACGGCCACCGAGACCAGAGCAATCGTCTGCATCGAAGCATCCCAGAGACCCATGAGAAGGCAAAAACCGAGTGCCAGGCCCGCGAGGATGGCCGCCCGCACATTTACGAGGAAGAAAGCGAGAGGCATCACGATTGCGATCAGCATGTAGGGTGGCAGCGAGAGCAGCGACGCCTCGATCCCAGAAAGCACTGCTTCGACGACAGCGGTGATCAAGGCGAACAGCGGATGCAAGTTGGCGTTGAGCCAGTCGACAGCCGGCGCCAGGTATGTACCCGGCGAAAACTGAAAGCTATCCGGATTCATGGTGTTCCTCCCTTGCCGAAGCGAGCGGCACTCTGGGTGATGCGATCAAGCACCATGGTCAGCACGACGATCGCGATGGCGGCATCGATCGACTTAGCGATATCGAGTGTGCGGATCGCCCCGTAGATCGTTTCGCCAAGACCGCCCGAACCGACGATGCCGGCGATGACGACCATTCCGAACGCCATCATCAGGCTCTGGTTGATGCCCGCCATGATGCTCGGCATTGCGAAGGGCAGACGGATCTTGAAGAACATCTGCCATTTCGTGGTACCGATCGCGTGCCCCAGTTCGATGAACTCGTGCGGCGTCATGCGGATGCCGAGCGATGTCAGTCGGATCGCCGGAGGCATGGCGACGACGAAGGTCGCGATGAGCGCCGTCGCCGGTCCATAGCCCAGAAGCGCAATGGCCGGCAGAAGGTAGATGTAAGGCGGGAGCGTCTGGATGAGATCCAGGGCCGGCTCCAGCAACCGGTCGAGCGCCGGTAGAAAGCCCGCTGCCACGCCGATCGGCAAACCAACGAGCAGCGCAAGCGAGGTCGCGGTCATCACCAGGGCCAGGGTGCTCATGGTTTCCGGCCACAGCCCCATGAGCGCGCAAATGACGAGGGCTGTTCCGGTGAGCGCGCCAAACCACGCACCGACCAGCCGCCATCCGGCAACGGCGAGAACAATTGCCACCACATAGAAAGGCGGCAGCGCCAGCAGCCACAAAATGCCCTCGTGGAATCCTTCAAGCATCGTTCGCACGAGATCGAAGAGGAATTCACCGTTGTCGCCCAGCCACTCCAGAGCCGAGTCCGTCCACGCGTCGAACGTATCCGCGAAAGCCGCAGTCTCCATGTCGAAACGCTCCTCTAGGCTGCCGCGGGCTGCTCGCCAATCGTCGTCCCCTTGACGCCGGCAAGCAGGCTCCGCGCAGTCACGACTCCGATCACGGTTCCGCTGTCCAGAACGGCGATCGCGTCACGGTCGGATTGCATGGTCAGTCCGATCAGCTCGTCGATGTCGGCCTCGGGCGTCGTTCTGGCGAGGGTGCCAATATCGCCACCCGGGTGTTGTCGCTGGTAATCGGCGACCGGAACCATGACCGAATGAGCCTTGATCAGGTGCAGGCGGGAAATGCCAGCGACGAAATCGGCGACATATTGATCGGCCGGGTTCAAGACGATCTCCTCAGCGGTCCCTACCTGGATGATGACGCCGTCCTTCATGATCGCGATGCGGTCGCCGATGCGAATCGCCTCGTCGAGATCATGGGTAATGAACACCGCCGACTTGCCGAGTTCTTTCGTCAGCTGCCGGAATTCGTCCTGCAACTGACGGCGAATAAGCGGGTCAAGCGCGCTGAACGGCTCGTCCATGAGAATGATTTCCGGATCCGAGGCGATGGCGCGCGCCAGTCCGACGCGCTGTTGCATGCCGCCGGACAGTTCTGCTGGATAGCGATTAAGCCAGTCACCGAGGCCGACTTTCTCAAGCGCCGCTTGCGCGGTCCGGTTTCTCTCCGCTTTGGCAATGCCCTGCACCTCGAGACCGAAGGCCGCATTCTCGAGCACCGTTCGATGCGGAAGCAACGCCACGCTCTGGAAGACCATGCCGATGTTTTGGGCTCGCATCTGCCGGAGTTCGGTCGCGTCGAGGGCCGACAGATCCCTGCCCTTCACCAGAACCTTCCCGAAGCTTGGAGCGATCAACCGGTTCAGAAGCCTGATCAAGGTAGACTTGCCGCTGCCCGACAATCCCATGATACAGAAGATTTCCCCGCGATGGACCTGCAGGCTGGCGTCGGACACGCCGACCACGCAATTGTAGTCCTGCAGGATCTGCTTCTTCGTCAGGCCGCGCTTCGCAACTGCTTCCATCGCGGCGGGTGCCTTGTCTCCGAAGATCTTCCACACCGCTTGGCAGTCGATCAGCACTTCATTCGTATCGATGCTTGCCATTTCTTCGTTCCCCTTGGAGCCAATCTTGTGCTGGCGGTTCTCAAGTCTTCACAAGCCTTGGCGGTGGCCGCCCGGCGATCTCCAGACGGCCAATTGCGGTTAGGACTCAATAGCTCTTGATGTTTCCCCAGCGCTTGAGGAGGTCGGCATGGCTGTCCGTCCACTCCTTCACCGCCTCGTCCATCTTCTTGCCGTCGCTGACGGCACTATTGATCGCGGTGATGTCCGCCAGGGGAACGTAGACGCTTGCCAGCACCTCGCGTGCCTGCGGGTTCTCCTCTGAGAAGCCTTTTTGGCCGATCCAGTAGTAGCTCTGCGGCGGCGGGAAGACGCCCTTCGGATCCTTGAGGAACTTCACGTCGTACTTCTGCATCATCCACGACGGCTCCCAGATGGTGACGGCAACCCACTCCTGCCTGTCGATTGCCGATTTGAGCGCTGCGGTCATAGCGGCAGTGCTGCCTTCCACGAGTTGCAGCTTAAGGCCGTAGTCCTTGACTGCGGCCGCGGTGTCGCGCATCAGGCCGGAACCCGGCTCGATCCCGATGATCTTTCCGCTGAACTTGTCCGCGTTGTCGTTAAGCTGGTCGACGGAGTCGATGTTGACGTATTTGGGGACCGCGACGCCCTGGTAGAGGCCGTGCGATACCGGCGAGATCTTCTCCAGCCGATTCTTGTTCTTGTCCCAGTAGTCCTGGGCGACATAGTCGGTCTGCGATGCGAGGATTTGAATGTCGCCCTTGCTGAGCGCCGCATAGGCGATGCCCCACTCGGAAAACTCGGTCACCTTCACGGTGTAGCCGGCGTCTTCCAGAACCTTCTTCGTGATGCCCGTGATTGGCGTCAGGTCCTCCCACGAGAGGGTTCCCATCTCGATGGTCTTCTCTTCGGCGCGAGCGGGCATCATGGTCATACCGACCATCGCAGCGGCGCACAGTGCTTTCCACAGTGTCTTCACTGTTCTCTCCTGTTCTTGTTCCCATTGTTGTTCGAAGACTGCTCATTCAGCCTTCGTCATTGCGCGGTCGCAGGCTCAGCCCTCCCGACCAGCTCGCAATTCCTGCCAGCGGATGACCGCGTTGATGCCGAGCCAGGCCAAAGGCTCCGGCGGCAACCTGCTCGGTTTCGGCTGTGCCTTGTATTTCTCGAGATTCACGCTCTCGGCGCTGGTGGCGAGTTCCGCCGCCATGATGCCTGCGAGGGTGCTCTTGACGGTGCCGAGACCGTTTTCGCAGCAGGCGGAGTAGAGCCCCTCCTCGAGTTCGCCGAAGGCCGGAACATGATTCCTGCTGAGGCAAAGCGCACCGGCCCAGCTGAACTCGAACGGCAGGCGTTCAAGTCCGGGAAAACGAACGTCAAGCGATCGTCTCTGCTCTGCCGCAATTCCGGCGACGCGCTTCGCAGAGACCTCGAGGCTCGGGTCATAGGTGAAGCGGGTCCTGATCACGATGCGCGAACGTCCGCCGCTGCTGATCTTCCTCACCGTGGCGCCCATCGGATCCGCCGGCAGCAGCGCCCACCGGTCGACGCCGGTCATCCCATTTCGGATCTGGTCCTGCGAGAAGGCGGCCGTCATGGATGCGTAGGTGAAGACATGCATCAGCCGATGGCGGAAATAGCCGAAGCTCTCGACATGGCCATTCACACCAAGGATCACCTTCGGGGCCGTTACCGTGCCGCGGCTGGACCGTGCCTTCCAGTGCTTGTCCTGCCGGGTCAGTTCGAGGACGGGCGATCGCTCGTAAAGTTCGATCTTCGGGCCCAGGCCGCGTGCCATACCGCGGATGTAATCGGCCGGCTGGATCATCACGGCGCCCGGCGTGTAGAGCCCGCCGAGGTAATGATGCGAGCCGGTAATGTCGCGCATCTGCTTCGCGTCGAAGAGCTCGGATTTCTCGCCGATACGCTTGAGCGAGCGGCCATAGTTGTCGTTGAGTTTCAGTCCGCGTTCGCTTGCCGCGGCATTGATCTTGCCGGATGGATCGAATGTCTCCTTCGACATGCCGTATTCGGCGGCAGTCTGTGCGGCAAAGGCGATTGCGAGACGATTCTGCTCGATCTCGAGCAGCGTCGACTTCTCGTCGGCGACCGAATACTCGCCGGACGAAAGATTGTGCGGCACATCGATCATGTAACCCGAGTTGCGTCCCGCCGTGCTCTTTGCAACTTCAGTTGCATCGAGCACAACGATCTTCTCGCCGGGCCTCAGTTGCGACAGTCTCCGCGCAGCCGAAAGGCCCGCGAAGCCCGCGCCGATGACAAGCCAGTCGGCGCGAACGTCGTTCTCAAGCGTCTGCATCGGGAATCCGCGGGTGCTGATCGCCTCCCAGCCGGATATTCCGGTATCGACGGGCAGTCGCTTGACCGCGTGCTGGCTCATCGCACGGTCTCGGCAACGGAGCGATCCGAAACATCGATCCAGATCGTCTTCAGCTCGGTGTACTGATCGTGGGCCCAGATGGACTTGTCGCGGCCGCCGAAACCGGATTCCTTGTAGCCGCCGAACGGCGTCGTCGCGTCACCCTCGCCAAAGCAGTTCACGGTGACGACGCCGGCGCGGATTTCGCGTGACAGCTTGATCGCGTTCCGGAGACTGCCGGTATAGACCGATGCCGTCAGGCCGTAGACGGTGTCATTGGCAAGGGCGATCGCCTCCGACAGGCTGTTGAACGTGGTGACGGAAAGGACCGGGCCAAAGATCTCCTCCTGGAAGATGCGGCTGTCGCGGCCGACACCGTCGACGACAGTCGGCTCGACAAAGTTGCCTTCACGCGTATCTCCGCCAAAAAGCAGCGAAAGCTTCTCGGCCTCGACCGTTTCGAGATAGGATTTCACCTTCTCGAAGTGTGCCTTGCTGACCAGCGATCCGATGCGGTTTTCGGGGTTGAGCGGATCGCCCATCCTCCATTCCCGCATATAGGCGCCGATGCGCTTCAGAAGCTCGTCCTTGACCTCGGCTTGGACGATGAGGCGCGAGGTCGCGGAGCAGTTTTCGCCCATGTTCCAGAAGGCGCCGTTGACGACCTGCTCGGCGACCAGATCGAGATCCTCCACGTCGTTCATGACCACGGCCGGATTCTTGCCGCCGCACTCGAGAACAACCCGCTTCAGGTTCGAATCCGCTGCGTAGCGGAGGAAGCGTCGGCCGGTGGCGGTCGAGCCGGTGAAGCTGACCATGGAGACGTCCATGTGCATGCCGAGCGGCTCGCCGACGTCCTTGCCACTGCCGGTCACCACGTTGAAGACGCCTGCCGGAACCCCAGCCTCATGGGCGAGTTCCGCCACCCTGAGCGCGGTGAGCGTCGTCTCCTGCGCCGGCTTCACCACGATAGAGCAGCCGGCGGCGAGTGCCGGACCGATCTTCCACGCCAGCATCAGCAGCGGGAAGTTCCAAGGCAGCACCAGGCCGACGACGCCGATCGGTTCGCGCACGACCAGCGTCAGCGCATTCGATCCGACCGGCGCGGTGTTGTCGTAAATCTTGTCGATTAGCTCCGCATGCCAGCGGATCGTGTGGATTGTATCCGGCACATCGATCGTCTGGACCTCGCGGATCGGCTTGCCGCTGTCGAGACTCTCCAGGACCGCAAGTTCGTGTCGGTTGCGCTCGAGCAGCCTCGCGAACTTGAGAAGGACTTCCTTCCTTTCACCGGGCGAGCGCAGATGCCAGCGGCCGTCCTCGAACGCTTCCTTCGCTTTCGCAACGGCAAAGTCGACATCGGCAGAATCGCAGGCGGCGATTTCCGTCAGGACTTCCCCTGTCGCCGGATTGGTCGTCTTGAAGGTCTTTCCGGACTGAGCCGGGCGGAAGGCGCCGTCGATGAAGGCGTTCGACGGATAGGACATCGACTTCGCGATCGCCGTATATTCCGCTGCGGTCAGAAGATCATGCATAGTTGGCTCCCGAGGTGATGTGCGCGACGGACCGCTTCAGGTTGCTGACGACGGTCTGGAGGGTTCGCTTTTCTTCCGAATTCAGGGGACGCAGCGGTGCGCGCACCTCGCCGACATTCAGTCCGTTCAGTTCGCAGCCGAACTTGATCGACTGGACGAACTTGCCGCATTCGAGGAAATCCATCAGTGGCAGCATCGCCGTCATGATGGCGCGGCCCTTGTCGAAGTTCTTCTCCAGCACGCACGCTTCATAGAGAGCGACATGTTCGCGCGGGAGGAAGTTGGAGCCGGCGCAGACCCAGCTTTTCGCTCCCCAGGCGAAGAATTCGAGCGCCTGGTCGTCCCAGCCGCATGAGAGCGAGATGTGCGGAAACTTCCGGGCCAGCAGGTGGAGGTTGCCCATGTCGCCGGAGCTTTCCTTGATCGCCACGACGTTCTTGGACTTGCCGACGCGGGAGAAATATTCGTCGCCCATCATCACGCCCATGCGGGCCGGATAGTTGTAGAGCATGATCGGCATGTTCGCGGCGCGGTCGATGGTGAGCGCATGGACGGCGTTCTCGCGCTCCGTCGGCAGGGCATAGGGCGGCGACGACACCAGGATCGCATCGGCGCCGATATCCTTGGCCGCCTTGGCGTATTCGACCGAATCTTCCGTCCGCGTCGCACCGGTGCCGACGATCAGCGGTAGCCGCGTGCCAATGACGTCCTTCGCGTGGGCGGCGAGATCGAAGCGCTCCTGCGCCGTCTGCGCGTAGTATTCCCCGGTGGATCCGCCGACGATGATCCCGTGGACCTTGGCCTCGATCAGAGATTCGAGAACGTCGGCGAACGCCTTCTTGTCGATCGTGCCGTTGGTGTAAGGCGTCACCGCAGGCGTGTAGATACCTTCGAAGTTCAAGACAGTTTCTCCATCGACAATGTGACCGGGCCATCGACCAAGGCGTCCGCCTTGAGGCCTTGCGGCGCGATGAACATCTCCATGTTCTCTCGCGAGAGTTCCCAGTGTTCGAAGACGAGGTCGACGACCGCGTCCTCGTCATGCGCGGCAATCGCCGCAATGAACGCGTCGTGATGCTCGACGGCGACACGCAGCCGCTTTTCCATGTCTTCGTTCCGCGGACGGAAGAAGGTGTGGCCGATGCGGGCGTGATCGATCAGAAGGCGGCTGAGGCTGGGCTGCAGGTAGACGTTGCCCGACATCTCGCCCATGATCTCGTGGAAACGGTTGTTCTCCAGCACCATCGATGGGGCGTCCTTGGAACTGGCCGCAGTGCGAAACCGCTCCTGCGTGTCCTTAAGGTCTGCGAGCTGCCTGGCCTTGAAGTTCTGCACCGAGAGCCGACCGATCGCGGCGTAGACCATCGGCGCGACCAGAAAGAAGTTTCTGAGCGTCGAGTGGTTCATAGGCGCCACCCGCGCGCCCCGGTTCTCGCGAATCTCGACGTAGCCCTCGCCCTCAAGGCGGCGGATGATTTCGCGCACGGGAGTCCGCGACACGCCGTACCGCTCGCTAAGCGCCAGCTCGTCCAGGTCTTCGTCGGGATCGAGCTCCATCGTCAGGATCTGCTGTTTCAAATCTTCGTAGAGACCGTTTTTGCCGCTCTTCACAGGGACCTCCTCGAACGTCGGAAGTTGGCTCGATACGCACAAGGTCGCATTCGAGGGGCGGCGAGTCAAGAAAATTGTATTATGTGCGTATACATTCGTTATACGCACATAATACAAGCGACCGGTTTCAACGAAGAAAAGTCACAGGAAATCGGCTGGTTAGCCCTGAAGTCTTGGGCCAAAGCTATGCTCCAGGCCGGCGCGCCTGGTCGCGCGTCAAACGTCAGGATCAACGAGCTTCCTGGTAGGCAGGCCAGCCCGACCGCCGACACGGAATGATGAGGCCAGCTTAGCGACCGGCATGTCTCTGGCGAGGAGAGTTCTGGGAGCCAGCGTCGCGATGGAGCTGCGAGGAACTCGGGTCTAAGATGCCCCGGACGAAGTTCTTAGCCACCGAACAAGCAGCTCGGCGTGTTCCTTTTTCTTCTGCCTTCGTGGAAGCACGACGAAGTAGCCGTTCCTGGTGCTGATCGCCGCATCGGTGAGACGAACCAGGCGATTCTGGTTAAGCAAGTCCTCGACCAGGCGCTTCCAGCCCAGTGCTATGCCCTGCCCGTTCAGGGCCGCATAAATCGCTTCGGTGTAGAAGCTGCAGCGCAGCCCCGTGGATCTTTTCGGCCCCTGAACAGAAAATGCCGCGAGCCATTCATTCCAGCCGGTCCACGTCGGATCATCGGTGTCGTTGGCGATAAGGGGATACTGGACGAGTTCGGCCAATGTCGAAATCTCTCCGATCTCCCGGAGATACTCGGGGCTGCAGACAGGAAATATCTCGTCGTCAAACAGGAATTCGGCTTGGCCGTCGGGCCACATTCCGTTTCCGTACCTAATGGCAAGATCGATGTCGTCGCTTTCAATATCGGTGGATTTGTCCTGAGTGATAATCCGCAGCTTCACCTGCGGATAGGTCCGCGAGAACGCGGAAATCTTGGGAAGCAGCCAGAAATGAGAGAACGCCACCGTCGCGGAGATGGCCAGTTCATCGCTGGATTCGTCCTTCGTGATATCAAAAACCGTGTCCGCGATGAGGTTGAAGGCGCTCGTCGTGGCAGACGACAGCAGCCTTCCCTTCTCTGTCAGCTCTATTCTTCGATGCAGCCGCCGAAACAGGGGAAAGCCGAAAGCTTCCTCCAGCAGGTGAATCTGTCGACTGACGGCTGCCTGTGTTACGCCGAGCTCAGCCGCCGCCCTGGTGAAGCTTCCGAGACGCGCAGCCGCTTCGAAGACGGTCATTCCCGTAAGTGGCGGTAACCTTCTCCTCAAACCGGCCACAAGCAACCCCGTGAACTGTTCTTGTACAAGAGCGGTGGCGAAAGCGCGCGCTCCATCCGTCCGGACACCGAATCTCGCATTACTTTTCATTATGTCAAGCAGGCCCATTTCTGCCGTTGAGAAAGCGGCATTTTCACCCGATGATTCAGCAATCCAACGATAAGGGTGCCTTATGCTTCAGACCTTCTCTTCCTCCATATCGCCACTGCTCGACGCACGCGCAGATGGTCATTCGTTGCCAGCGGGTCTTTACACCCGGGACGACGTCTTCGAAGCGGATCTTGAGGTGTTTTTCCGCAGACACTGGATCTGCATAGGCCTCGAATGCGATGTTCCGGAACCCGGCGACGCGACTGTCGTCGACATCGGAAACTCCAGTCTCATCCTGCTTCGCGATGACGATGGCGAGATCCGCGTCGTGCACAATGTCTGTCGCCATCGTGGTGCACGGCTGCTGGATGCCGGAACGACGGTCGTGTCAAAGCTCGTCTGTCCTTACCATCAATGGACCTACGAGCTTTCCGGCGAGCTGAGTTATGCCCCGCACATGGGCGCCGATTTCGACAAGAGCTGCAAGAGCCTGAAGCCGGTCAACTTCAAGTCGATCAGCGGTCTGATCTACGTATGCCTTTCGGACAATCCGCCTGAGGACATCGCCCGCCTCGAAGAGGTCATGGAGAAGCGGCTCGCCCCCTACGACATTCGCAACGCCAAGGTCGCGTTCCAGTCCGACGTGATCGAGAAGGGTAACTGGAAGCTGACGATCGAGAACAATCGCGAGTGCTACCACTGCTCGGCCAATCACCCGGAGCTCTGCGTTTCGTTCGTCGATCTCGACTTCGGTTTTGACCCCGAGGGCCTGAGCCCGGAGGACCGGGAGGAGGCTGAATTGCACCAGGCCCTGTATCAGGAGCGTACGGCCGCCTGGGAAGCTGCGGGGCATCTGTCATCGGCGGTGGAGCCGGTCGTCGACGGAGCAACCAACTTCCGGACGCAGCGACTGATCATCGCCGGTGCTGGCGAGTCGCAGACGCCCGATGCGACCGCCGCATCGGCCAAGCTGCTCGGCTCCATCACGCGGAAGGATCTCGGCGACACGCATCTCTGGGGCCACAACGGCTGGAACCACTTCATGGGCGATCATGCCGTGACGTCGATCGTCATCCCGCTTTCTGCCGACACGACGCTGGTTCGAACCAAGTGGCTGGTCCACAAGGATGCGGTCGAAGGCGTCGACTACGATCTCGATAAACTGACGAGCGTCTGGCTGGCGACGACCGACCAGGACGCCGAACTCGTCGCACGCTCTCACGCCGGCATCCAGGATCCCGCTTACGAGCCGGGCGCCTATTCCCGCTTTACCGAAGGTCATCTCGACGATTTCGCAACGTGGTACATCAACCGGATGCGCGCCCATGGATTTTAAGCCCCAGTCATCGACCGCCGACATAAGCCGGACCGGAGAATGGAATCCCGAGATCGATGACACGCTGGTCTGTGTCGACGTCCATCAGGAGACCCACGACGTGAAGACGTTCACGTTCGCCGCTCCGGACGGCAAGCAATTTGCCTTTCTTGCCGGCCAGTATCTCCTCTTCGACCTGGCGCTCGGCGGCGATGCCGAGAGCCGCTGCTATAGCATCTCGTCGTCGCCCTACAGGAAGAACGCCGTCTCGATCACGGTCAAGCGCGTACCCGGCGGCAAGGTGTCGAACTGGCTTCACGACAATCTCACGGCCGGCGCCGCAGTGCGGGCCAATGGTCCGCTTGGCCGGTTCGTCCGGCCATCCAGTCCGAGAGGCAAGTTCCTTTTCCTGTCAGGCGGATCCGGCATCACGCCGGTGATGTCGATGATACGAGAATTGGCCGATACTTCGGAGCCGGCCGACGTTGTGTTCATGCATGCGGGCAGAACGCCGAAAGACCTTGTATTCCGCGAGGAACTCACGAACCTCGCGAACAGGATGAAAGGGCTCCGGCTTCATTTCCTTCCCGAAGAGGTCAGCGGCGAGCGCTGCTGGCCGGGTCTCTCCGGTCGCATTTCCCGCGAATATCTCAGTCTCGCCGTTCCTGACCTCGCTGAGCGCTTGGTCATGTGCTGCGGACCGGCGCCCTTCATGGCCGCGGCGCGCAGGCTCACGGCCGAGCTCGGCGTTCCCTCGTCGAACTATATCGAGGAAAGCTTCGATGCCGCCGTCCTCGAAGAAGAGGCGCCCCCGGTATCGGAGCTGGCGGAAGCCAAGACGTTCAAGGTCGAATTCGTCAAGCAGACGCGCACGATCGAGGTGGCTGCCGAACAGACCGTGCTTTCCTGCGCCAAGAAATCGGGCGTCAGGATACCGTCTTCCTGCGCCAACGGCCTATGTGGAACCTGCAAGTCGAAGCTTGTCAGCGGGTCGGTGGACATGAATCACTCCGGCGGCATCCGGCAGAGGGAAATCGACGCCGGCTTTTTCCTCCCCTGCTGCTCCAAGCCTCTGAGCGACCTCGTCATCGACCGGTAGCAGCCCGACGACCTGGAAGCCGCAAAAAAGCAGCCTCGCAAGGAGGCTGCTTTTTTCGTTGGAATGGCTGAGGACCGGCCGTTGGTCTCCGGGGCGACGCGAAATCGTCACCCCGATCCACACGGCGTCAATAGATCACGACGCTCCTGATGCTTTCGCCGGAATGCATCAGCTCAAAACCCTTGTTGATGTCGTCGAGCGGCAGCGTGTGGGTGATCATCGGGTCGATT
>NZ_JASKLS010000027.1 GCF_030124375.1 Sinorhizobium sp. 6-70 | reverse complement strand
CATCTTGACATTGGCCAGCTCGACACCCGAGCCGTCCGCCTTCACCCGGATCTTGACGTTGAAGTCGACCACACGCTTCACCGTGACTAGGATTTTCATCGGTACTCCCATCTATTTCTTGATTGGCCCGAAGACACTCATGCCGGGCGGTCTGCAAGCGCCCAGAAGGCCAGGAATGGCTTCTCGAAGGAGCGCATCGCATGTTTGATGCCGGGCTCGTTGTAAAATGAGCCGCCGAAACCCGGCCTGAACCACGACCCGTCGCCCTGACGAAACGCCCCGTCCGAAAGGACGAGGTAGACTTCCTCCGGTCGATGATTGTGGTCTGGGTAGCGGACGTGAGGCGCCATCACCGTTACGCCGATCCACACATCCGTGCGCTGTTCGAGGCCACCGGGTCCGATGATCATCGCATTCGCATGGCCGTCGTGGAAATTATCACTCGCCGAACCGTCATAATTGGAGCGCCGGCGCCATTCGAGCAGCGGCTCGGTCGCCTTGAAGCGATCGACCAGGCCGCGGAGCGAGTCGTGTTCGGTTTCGATCGCCAGCGCCGTGTCGAGGTGGGAACATACGGGCAGCCGGCTCCCGGGACCGGGTCTTTGCACGCCGGGCACTTCCAGCGCGGAAAAGATCTGCCGGGTCGACCGACGTGATTGCGGGTCCAGTGCGAACTGGTCGAAGGCGATGAACGCGGCGTCGATGAACACCTGAAGGGCTTCGTTTCGAGCTGTCATTGTCTCTCCCCGTGGATGACTACAGCACGCGCAAGGGGGACGCTGTAGCACTTTGAATTGCTGCATGTTTTTTGCTTAGATCGGCCAGGATTTAAGGAAACATGCAGTAGCGGGTCGCCGGTCAGGCGGCCCGTGTCTACTCAGATATCCTTGAGAAGCCGAAGCGCGTCGTAGATCGCTGCGTGCGTGTTGCGCGCCGCGACCGCGTCGCCGATGCGGAAGAGCTGGAACTTGCCATCGGGATTGCGCCAGACGGTTTGCTGCCTGCCGGCGATCAACTGCTCGTGCGATATCTCCCCGAGATTGCTCGATGCCGGTTTCAGCTCGAAATACAGCTCGTCGAGCGGAATGGTGCCGTGATTGACGACGATCTGATCGAACGTCCGCTGCTTGGCAACGCCGCCATAGTCGCTGCCGACATGGGCGACGAGTTCATTGCCGCTCTTCTCGACCGCATCCAGGCGGTAGGTGACAGTGAAGGTCACATCGAGCTTCTGAAGCGAACGCATGTAAGGGACGAGGTTCATTGCCATGACCTCCGGCGCGAAGGAGCGGTCGGGCGTCATGATCTCGACCTTTGCCCCTGCCTTGGCGATGAACTCCGCGGCCTGCAGGCCGGCATGATCGCCGGCGTCGTCGAAGATCAGCACGTTGGTGCCCGGCTTGACGTCGCCGGAGATGATGTCCCAGGCGGAGACGACGAATTCGTTGCCCTTGGTGAGCACGTCCGTATGCGGCATCCCGCCTGTCGCGATGATGACGACGTTTGGATTTTCCGCCTGAACGGTTTCCGCTTCCGCCCAGGTGTTGAAGTGGAAGGTGACGCCCAGCTTCTCGCACTGGCTCATGCGCCAGTCGATGATGCTGATCATTTCTCTCCGGCGTTCACTCTGCGCCGTCAGACGGACCTGGCCGCCTGGGTCGCTGGCTGCTTCGAAGACGACAACCTCATGGCCGCGCTCCCCCGCGACGCGGGCCGCCTCAAGGCCGGCGGGCCCGGCACCGACGATCACGACCTTCTTGCGGCGCTCGGCCTTCGCGATCGTGTGCGGCATGGTGAGCTCGCGTCCGGTCGCCGCGTTGTGGATGCAGTAGGCGGCACCGCCCTGATAGATGCGGTCGAGACAGTAGTTCGCACCGACGCAGGGCCTAATGTCCTCTTCCCGCTTCTCGATGATCTTCCGGACGATATGCGGGTCCGTCATGTGGGCGCGGGTCATCCCGACCATGTCGACCTTGCCGGACGCAATCGCGTGGCGCGCGGTCGCCACGTCCGGAATCTTTGCGGCGTGGAAGGTCGGAAAATTCGTGGCGGCGCGAATTTCGCCGGCGAAATCGAGATGCGGTGAATTGGCCATGCCCTGGATCGGGATGACGTCGGTGAGGCCGGCGTCGGTATCGATATGGCCGCGGATAACGTTCAGGTAATCGATCAGCCCGCTTTCCTTGAGGCGTTTCGAGATTTCTAAGCCTTCCTCCTTGCCCGTCCCGCCGGGAAGACATTCATCGGCCGTGTAACGGACACCGAGGATGAAATCGTCTCCGACACGCGCGCGGATCGCTTTCAGGACGTCGAAACAGAAACGCATGCGGTTGTCGAGCGAGCCGCCGTAAGGACCATCGAGTTCGTTTGTCAGCGGCGAGGTGAACTGGTCGAGGAGGTGACCGTAGGCCTCCAGCTCGACGCCATCCATGCCGCCCGCCTTCATGCGCTCGGCCGCATCGGCGAAATCCTTGATGATCCTCTCGATGTCCCAGTCTTCGATCTTCTTGGGGAAGGCGCGGTGCGACGCCTCGCGGTGATGGGAGGGAGCGACGACGGGTAGCCAGTCACCCTTGTCCCAGCGCGTGCGCCGGCCCAGATGGGTGAGCTGGATCATGATCGCCGCGCCCTCTTCGTGCACGGCGTCGGTCATCTCCTTGATCCACGGCACGATCTCGTCCTTGTAGGCGAGCAGGTTGTTGAACACCGGCGGGCTGTCTTTCGAGACCGCCGCGGAGCCGGCCGTCATGGTCATCGCCACTCCCCCCTTGGCGCGCTCCACGGTGTAGGCGCGATACCGCTCCTTCGGCATGCCGTCGTCCGGATAGGCCGGTTCGTGAGAGGTCACGATGATACGGTTGCGCAGCGTCAGGTGCTTGAGCTGATAAGGCTGAAGGAGAGGGTCGTTCGACATATGCCGGGCTCCGCTTTAGAGACTTCAGTTCGAACGCTACGCGGAAATGTACATATGTGTCAAGATCGAAAACAGTTAGGTCTGGTCAATGGACATATGTGTACATTTTCCTTGTATATTCTTTCACAATTTGTTAGGGAGTCATTATGGAGCAGGTTTTGAACGATAGCGGCTGGCGCGGATCGCAGGAGGGGTGGCTGGAGGCGGCCTACGAATCTCTGCTCGAAGGCGGAGTGGACGCTGTAAAGATTCTGCCGTTGGCAAAGAGGCTCAGCCTGTCGCGAACGAGCTTCTACTGGTTCTTCAAGGATCGGGAAGAACTGCTGGCGGCGCTCATCGGTCGTTGGCGGGATAAGAATACCGGCAACATCGTGAAGCAATCGCAGGCCTACGCGGAATCTCTGGCCGAAGCGATGCTGAACGTTTTCGATTGCTGGCTGAACAAGGACCTATTCGATTCGAAATTCGAGTTTGCCGTGCGCAGCTGGGCGCTGCAGTCCGAAGACATCCTGAGCGAAGTTCAGCGGGCCGATCAAGCCCGACTAGAAGCCCTCAGGCGGATGTTTATCCGTTTCGGCCATTCGGAGATCACCGCCGATGTCCGCGCCCGCACGACCTACCTGGTTCAGATCGGCTACATCTCGATGCAGACTCAAGAGGATGTCGCGACCCGTATGAAGCGGATCCCCGAGTACATCGCCATCTATACGGGCCAAGTGCCGGAGCAGCGGGAGTTGGATCGCTTCTTTTCGCGGCACGGCTACAAACCCGAGGTGAGAGGATAACCGACGATGAGCGGCTCATTGCGGATCGGCATCGTTGGTGGAGGCGGCTGGCTCGGCGGAGCAATTGCTGCTTCACTCCTCGATGCCGGTCTTGCGCAGGCGCATGATCTTTCTCTCTCTTATCGCACGGAGCAACCGAACCGCCTTAACGGTTGCTTCTGGACCACCGACAATCAGCAGCTGGCCAACCGTTCGGACGTGATCATTGTCTCGGTCCGGCCCGCTGATTGGCCGCCTCTCGCGATCGATGCCGATGGCAAGCTGGTGATCTCCGTCATGGCCGGTGTTCTTTTGAGCCAGTTGGCCGAACACCACAACACGAAAAGGGTCGTCCGCAGCTTGCCTAACGCGGCGGCTGAGGTCGGCAAATCCTATACGCCCTGGATCGGCTCGGAAGGTGTGAACGACCAGGACCGCGCTGCGGTGCGGGCAATTTTCGAGACCTGCGGAGCGCAGGACGAGGTCGCAAGCGAGAGCGACATCGATTATCTGACCGGCCTCTCCGGCTCCGGGCCAGCTTTCCCGGCGCTCCTCGCTGCCGCCATGATGCGCGATGCCGTGTCGCGCGGCATCAAACCGGACGCCGCTCGACGCGCCGTTACCGCCGTGCTCGTCGGGTCCGGGCGTCTGTTCGAGAAGAGCGGCGAATGTCCCGCCGATACGGTCGAAGCGTTCGTCAGCTACCGCGGGACGACCGCCGCTGCAATCGAAGCCATGCGCGCCGCCGGCTTCGACGCCGCCGTCGGGGACGGGCTTGCGGCAGCCTTTCAGAAATCGGTCAATATGGGGAAGGAGCACTCCTGAATCGATCGGAGCTGGCGATTGCGGCAGGTCAGCTTCGCTAACTTAAGCCGCCACAATCCAGAAAAAAGGGAACGGCAATGAAGTATCTACTTGCATCGACTTGCCTCATGCTTGGTGTACTGGGAGGCACGTCCGCCTCCAGCGCCGCGGAATGCGGGTCGCTGACCATCGCGAGCATGAACTGGCAGAGCGCCGAAGTGCTCTCCAACCTCGACAAGATCATTTTGAATGAGGGTTATGGCTGCGACGCCGAAATCACCATCGGCGACACCGTCCCGACGATCACCTCCATGGCGGAAAAGGGCGAGCCCGATATCGCGCCGGAGGCGTGGATCGATCTGCTGCCGGACGTCGTCAAGAAGGGAACGGAAGAGGGCCGTATCATCAAGGTCGGTTCCCCGCTGCCTGATGGCGGCGTGCAAGGCTGGTGGATCCCCAAATACTTCGCGGACGCCCATCCGGACATCAAGACGATTCCCGATATGTTGAAGCACCCGGACCTGTTCCCCGATCCGGAAGACGCCAAGAAGGGCGCAATCTTCAATGGCCCCCAGGGCTGGGGCGGCACCGTCGTCACGTCCCAACTTTTTAAGGCGTTCGACGCCGAAAAGGCTGGCTTCAAGCTCGTCGACACCGGTTCTGCCGCCGGCCTGGACGGCTCTATCGCCAAGGCGTACGAGTCCAAGGAAGCCTGGGTCGGTTACTATTGGGCGCCTACGGCGCTCCTCGGCAAGTATCAGATGGTCAAGCTGGAACCAGGCGTTCCGGAAGACGCAGCGGAGTGGAAGCGCTGCGTTACCGTGGCCGATTGCCCTGACCCGAAGCCAAGCGCGTGGCCGGTCGACACCATCGTGACGCTGGTCGCCAAGCCCTTCTCCGAGAAGGCCGGTCCGGAGGTCATGGACTACCTGAACAAGCGCTCCTGGAGCAACGACACGGTCAGCAAGCTGATGGCGTGGATGACCGACAACCAGGCGAGCGGCGAAGAAGGCGCCAAGCACTTCCTCGAGGAGAACGAGGACGTCTGGACAAAGTGGGTCTCTCCGGAGGCCGCCGAGAAGGTCAAGGCAGCGCTCTGATACCTCAACGTGCGGCGCGCAACGGCGCGCCGCGCTCATCCTGCCGAAAAAACAGAAAAAAGTGTGCCGGCTTCTTCAAAAAGGGGAACCGAATGGACTGGTTTTATGAATTTCCGCACATGAATGACGACGCCCTGCGCAATCTGAAGAAGGCGATCGACGAGGGATTCCGGGCATTCACGCGTGGATACGGTGATGCGATCGAGGGCTTCTTCTCGCCCTTGCAGCATTTCCTGATCGCCGCCGAACGCTTCATGACGCACACGCCCTGGCCGATCATCACCCTGATCGTCCTAGCGGTCGCCTGGGGCGCGAGCAGGAGCTGGAAGATTGTGCTGAGCTGTCTCGTCACATTGCTGGCCATCGGCTACTTCGACATGTGGGACGACACGATGCGGACGATCTCGATGATTTTCGTCTGCACGCTGCTGTCGATCGCGATCGGCATCCCGATCGGCATCCTGATGTCCCGTTCCGACCGGCTGCAGCGGCTGGTGAATCCGGTGCTCGACGTCATGCAGACTATGCCGAGCTTCGTCTACCTGATTCCCGTCGTGATGCTGCTTGGCATCGGCAAGGTTCCGGGGCTGATCGCGGTGGTCATCTACGCCATCCCGCCGATGATCCGGCTCACCGATCTCGGCATCCGCCTGGTCGACAAGGACGTCCTCGAGGCGGCCGACGCCTTCGGCTCGTCGAGCTGGCAGAAGCTCAAGAACGTGCAGTTGCCGCTGGCGCTGCCGACCATCATGGCCGGCATCAACCAGACCATCATGATGGCGCTTGCGATGGTCGTCATCGCCTCGATGATCGGTGTCCAGGGCCTCGGCCAGCCGGTTCTGAAGGCGATTGCCAACCAGTATTTCACGCTCGGAATCTTCAACGGCCTTGCCATTGTCGGCATCGCCATCATCTTCGACCGGGTCAGCCAGGCCTATGGCAAGCGACTCCAGAAGCACCGGGAGATCGTCCATGGCTGATCACCATTTCGACGGCATCAAGATCCGCAACCTTTACAAAATCTTCGGATCGAACGCTGCAACGCATGTCGAGGCCGTCAGAAACGGCCTCTCGAAGGCCGAGTTGAACGAGAAGTTCGGCCATGTCCTGGGGCTGAAAGACATCAACATCGAGATGCCCTCGGGCTGCATCCAGGTAATCATGGGTCTGTCCGGTTCGGGAAAGTCGACGCTCATCCGGCACATCAACCGCCTGATCGATCCGACCGCCGGCGAAGTGCTGGTGAATGGCGTCGATGTGGTGAAAATGAATGAGCTCGAACTGCGGGAATTCCGCCGGCACCAGACCGCGATGGTGTTCCAGAAGTTTGCGCTTCTTCCCCATCGCAACGTTCTGGATAACACCGTCTACGGGCTCGAGGTCCAAGGTGTCGAGCGCGCGAAAGCGGTCGACGTAGCCATGCGCTGGATCGAGCGGGTCGGACTGAAAGGCTTCGAGGGCAAGTACCCCAACCAGCTCTCGGGCGGCATGCAGCAGCGCGTCGGCCTAGCCCGCGCGCTTGCCAATGATGCGCCGGTGCTCCTCATGGACGAGGCCTATTCGGCGCTCGATCCACTGATCCGCACGGATATGCAGACGGTCCTTCTCGACCTGCAGAAGGAGATCAGGAAAACCATCGTCTTCATCACCCACGACCTCGACGAGGCGCTGAGGCTGGGCGACCAGATCGCCATCCTGCGCGATGGCGAAGTCATCCAGCAGGGCACCAGCCAGGACATCGTGCTCAGACCCGCCGATGACTACGTGGCGAACTTCGTCAAGGAGGTCAACCGTGGGCGCGTCGTCCACGTCGAGGCCGTCATGGCGCCGGCGCGGCCGGGCTTCTCACCGGACGCGATCACGATCCCGGCCGGAACCACCATCGAGGATGCCATGCGCGTGATTGCCAAGGGCCCCGATGGCGATGTCGCCGTCGTCGGCCCCACCGGAAAACCGATTGGCGTCGTCAACCTGCGTCAGCTTGCCGGTGCGATGGTCAACTCCCATGGCGCGGCGTCCCACGACGGCGGCTCTTTGGCAAGGGCATTGTAGGCCGGCAAGCACTCACAAGACCTGACGCCAAGACCAGCGCGCCTGCCTCCCATTCGCACTGCCGGAGATTCGTGATGTCCAAGCTGTTCCAACACCTGTTCTCACCCATCGAACTGGGTGGGCGCACCTTAAGAAACAGGATCGTCTTCGGAGCCCATACGGCGAACATGGCCGAAGGCGGCCTTCCGACCGAGCGACATGCGGCCTACTACGCCGAGCGGGCGATCGGCGGAGCCGCGATGATCGTTGTGGAACCCATGCCGGTCCATCCCGCCGCCGTGCTGACGCGGGGGAACTTTCGCCCCTCGGACGACAGCGTGATCCCGCATTTCAGAAAGGTTGCCGCCGCCATCAAGGACAATGGCGCTGTCGCCATCCAGCAGCTCTATCATGTCGGCGCTCACGGCGATTCGGACAATTCCTATCACCCGCATTGGTCGCCGTCCGGTCTTCCGAGCTATCATGACAGTGATGGCTCGCATCCGATGAGCGAGGCGGAAATCTGGGAAACGGTCGACGGTTTCGTCCAGGCGGCACGCCGGTGCCAGGAGGCGGGCTTCGACGGCGTCGAGGTCTGGGCCGCCTATCTCGGCATGGTCGATCAATTCTGGACGCCGTGGTCGAACCGCCGGGATGACGAATGGGGCGGTTCTCTCGAAAACCGCACGCGAATGTCACGGGAGATCCTTACCCGGATCAGGGCAATCTGCGGATCCGACTTCATCGTCGGCCTCGCTGTCAGCGACGAGCCGGATTACAGCGTCGCACTCTCCAGGGAGGCGCTTGCCGAGATCGTCGGCATGCATGACGAACTGGGACTGATCGACTACGTCACGTGCGGGTCCGGCGGCTACCTCGACTTCCATAAGCTGATGCCCACCTTCCTCTACCCCGAAAAACTCGGAGCCGACCTCGCGGCGACGCTCAAGCGGACTGTGAAGAAGGCGCTGGTCATTGCCGAAAGTCATATCAGAACGCCGGAAAACGCCGAGACCGTGCTCGGCGAAGGGGCGGCGGACCTGGTGTCGATCGTCCGCGGCCAGATCGCTGATCCGCATCTCGCTCGCAAGGCAAGCGACGATCGCCCGGACGACATCAGGGGATGCATTTCGTGCAATCAGATGTGTTGGGGCCGGCGCTCGCGTGACTACTGGATAAGCTGTCTCATCAACCCGTCCGCCGGACGGGAGTTTGAATGGGGAGGCGACCGCTTTACCCGGACGGCCGAACCGAAGAAGGTCCTCGTCGTGGGCGGCGGGCCGGCAGGGTTGGAAGCAGCGCGGGTCGCTGCGGAGCGGGGTCACAAGGTTACGCTTGTGGAAGCATCGAGCCGGCTTGGCGGCAGCTTTCTACTCGCCGGCATGCAGCCACGTCGCGGGCAGATCCTCGATCTCATTCAATGGTATGAGCGCCAGCTGGGCAAGCTGAAGGTCGATGTGCGTCTCAACTGTTATCTCGAGGCATCGGAGATTTCGGGCTATGGCGCCGATTCGATCATCCTTGCGACGGGCTCCCTTTCGCCGGAAACCGGGTTTCAGAAGGCCCTGCCCGCGGTCGAGACACTGCCTGGAATGGAGAAAGGCAACGTGTTCACGGTCGAGGCCATCATGGCGCGTCAAGCAAGACCTGGAAAGCGCGTTCTGCTCCTCGACGAAGGCGGTGGCTGGCGGGGCTGCGGCACGGCCTGGAAACTTGCCGAGGACGGCCACGAGGTCACCATCCTCTCCCCGGACCCGTTCATCGGCAAGGAACTCCAGCGAACAACGGCCGACGCGCCGCTGCGGCGGATCCTGAGAAAGCTCAACGTCAACTGGGTGGTCGAAGTCAGCGTCGCCGAATGGCACGGGAACGGTGCAACGGTCGTCGACCACAACACCGGGCAGCAATCCTTCGTCGAGGGAGACTGTCTTGTCCTCGCCACGACAAATATGCCGGCCAACTGGCTCGCCCAGGATCTGGAGGCTCAGGATCTGGCGTTCCATCAAATCGGAGATTGCGCTGCGCCGCGGCAGGCTCCTTATGCCTTCTACGAAGGCAGGAAAGTCGCCTTGGAGCTCTCATGACGGACGAGCGGATCACGTTGCCCGCTGCGGAGGCTCGGTCGCTCGCAACCGAGGCCTGCCTCTCCGCAGGTGCCAGCCATCTGATGACAAAGTCGCTCGTCGCCGCGACGCTGTCTGCCATCGAAGTCGGCCGCGAGGAACTGGGGTTTCCACATTTTCTGGACTACCTGCAGAGCTTGCGAGACGGCCGCATTGACGGGCGTGCGAGCCCCCGCATCGTGCATCGGCTTCCGGCGCTCATTCACGCGGATGCCAATCGCGGGATCGCCCAACTCGGCTTCGACCTCGTTTTCGAGGATCTCGGCAACCGCGCCCGCACCTTCGGTGTGGCAATCTTCACGCAGAAGCACAGCTATACGGCAGGAGAATTGGGGTATTACGTCAGGCGCCTGGCCCTCGATGGGCTGGTCTCGCTTGCGGTGGCCAACAGTCCTGCGGTGGTGGCTGCGGCACCTGGCGCACGGGCTGTCTACGGGACCAATCCGCTGGCCTTCGGTGTTCCGCTGTCGGGATCAGAGCGACCGCTGGTCATCGATCAGTCGTCGAGCGCTACGGCATTCGTCAACATCGTTAGGGCTGCTTCAGAGGGGCGTCCTATTCCCGACGGATGGGCCACCGATGAAAACGGCGAGGTCACCCTCGATCCGCACAAGGCGCTGCGAGGCGCGCTGCTTGCGTTCGGCGGATCACGGGGAGCCAACATTGCCTTGATGGTCGAGGTTCTGGCGGCCGGCCTGTCGGGCGCATCCTGGTCACTCGACGCGCCGGATTTCAGATCCGGAGCTGAATGCCCCGGTACCGGCTTGACCATTATCGCGCTGTCCCCGAACGCGATCGGAGAGGACTTCGGCACTCGCATCGCCGAACAGGTCAGGCGCCTCGAGGAGCTCGGCGTATATATACCAGGCCAGAGATCGGCACCGGCGGCGAAGAGCGGCGCTGACTTCATCACCGTGGATGCAAAAATCCTGGCAGCCATCAAGAGCCACATCTAGTCGACCTGGCGCCGGACGGACATAAATCAATCCAACGATCCGGGGTCGTTGGAGACAACCGAAAAAAGCTCGAACTTCTCGGGGAAACCCTTGAGAGAATGTAGCCCGGCCGAGATCGCGGAGCCCGTCTCCACTTCCCTCATGAACGGCTCCGACATCAGAAGGGCTTCGCCAAGTTCGCTGCAAACCGATTGAATGCGGCTGACAAGATTGACATCGGCGCCGATCAACGTGAAGTCGAGACGCCGGCCTGAGCCGATGTTGCCGTAGCTGACCTGGCCATAGTGCAGAGCGATGCCGACCTTGAGGCCGATGCCTTGATGTTCGAAGCGGTCAATCTCCTCGACAATCGCCTGGGCCGCGGAAAGCCCCGAGGCGCAAGCCCTCGCCGCTTCTCCGGGAAAGAAGGCGAGCACCGCGTCGCCCATGAATTTGAGCACCTCGCCGCCTTCTCGGGTGATCGCCGGAATGATCCTGTCGAAATAGGCGTTCAGCAGGCCAAGGACCGCCTCACCGGGTAGCCGATTGGAGAGCTCGGTAAAGCCACGAAGGTCGCAGAGCAAGAGCGCGGCTTCCATGGATTCGATCTCGCCTTGACGGATATGGCCAGCGAGGATGCGCTGCGCAGTCATCGGTCCGATATAGGTATCAAGAAGGCTGAGCTCGACCTGACGCAGGATACGCAGTTCACTGGCATTGCGCAGCGCCGGCAAAATGCGCTTTATCACCTGGCGATCGAAGGCCGTGAACCCGCCCGGCCGTCTGGTGCCGAAGGCGGCGGCGCCGACCGGACCATCGGCATTGCAGAGCGGTGCGATCATCAACTGCATGAGGCCGCGATTTGCAAAAACATCAAGATGTTGCCAGCGACCATGCGGGCTTTCGCCGGGACCTACGATCAGCAGCGGTTCGCGGGTGTCCATAATCTTGCGGAGCGGCGTGTCCGCAGTGGCAACGCGGGACCCGTGCTCGCGGTCGTAGATTTCGACCGGCTCACCGGGTGCCCAGGCGATGCTGCGACCAATCAATTCCGGATGCAGCGTCATCAGGTGGAGCGTCATGCGATCGATGGGAACGCCCAAAGCGCACAGGCGGCGGCCGAGACCGGAAAGGAGGCCCGCTTCATCCGTCGCATGGCATTCGTCGCCGGCCAGCCAATCGATGACGCCCAGGAGAGCACCGGTGCCATCAGCGTTGCGCGGATCCATATCCTCGGAAGGTGCGATGTCGAGCATTCTGGCCATAGCCCTCTTCTCCTTTCAGGCGACGAGCCGACCTTGGTCTCGACGGGCCGCGCAGGACACGCCGATTAGATGAAGAATGCCAGAAAGCGTGTTTCTTGATAATCTCCCCAAATCGGAAAGGATCATCAACTCTCAGTGGATAATCAGAGGACAAGATGGATCGACTGACCAGCCTCGTCGTCTTCGGTCGCGTGGTGGAATGTGGTGGCTTTTCCGCCGCCGCCAGGCATCTCAAGATGTCCGTCACCATGGTGAGCAACCATGTACAAGCACTCGAGAACCATCTCGGTGTACGGTTGCTCAACCGCACCACACGAAAAGTCAGCCTGACTGAGACCGGCAGGTACTACTATGAGCGTTCCGCACAAATCCTCATCGATCTGGAGGACGCGGATCAAGCCGCTGCAGCGTTGAGCGCCACGCCACGCGGGACGCTGAGGATCTACACGAGTTCGGCAATCGTGCGTTTCCTGCTGCCTGTGGTCAGCGAATACATGGCGCTCTATCCATCAGTCTCGGTCAACTTTGACATGGGCGGGCGGGCCGTCGACATGATCGAAGATGGTTACGACCTCCTGATCCGCACGACACCGCTTCCGGACTCCACCTTGATCGTGCGGAAGCTCACGGCTTGGCGGCATATCCTTGTCTGTTCGCCGGAATATCTTCGGGCGCATGACATGCCCAAGACACCGGCCGAAATCTCGCAACATAATTGCCTGCGCTACACCTACTACCCCTACGGTGACGAATGGCGCTTCGAGGACGCCAAGGGACAGCAGAAGAGCGCGAAAGTGGGAGGTAATCTCGTCTCCAACAGCGCCGAAACGCTGCGGTACATGGCGCTGACAGGCCAAGGCATTTTTCTCGCGCCGAGCTTCGTAGTGTTCGAAGATCTCGCCGAAGGGCGGCTAGTGCGGATGATGCCGGAATATCGGGCCGTTGAGTTGAGTATCAATGCGGTCTATCCGAACCGCAGTCATCAACCTACAAAGGTTCGCTTGTTTATCGATCTCTTGGCCGAACGATTTTCCAAGCACCAGAAATGGATGACGTAGGTCCTTGGACAGTTTGGTGGCTCGGCCGGAAACGTCCTTCTGTCGGCTCAAAGGCGTCTCGGCATACGACCGTATAACTTGTTCGGACTCGACAGACGAAGGACCCTTGGAGGCCGCCTTGAGCGACTCTTGTCGCCTGCAAGGCAACCTCCAGATCGGAGAACCTTCATGCGCACGAACCCGACGAACACAAGACCCAGAGACGCGGGCCCGGCGGACACAAGGAAGGGCCGAGTAAGTTACCTGGCGGTAAAGAACCGTGGCTCGATAGTGCTGGTCGTTCGTGACGGCAATCTGTTGACCTTGCCTCGGGCAACAGCCAATGCGGGCGAGATTGCACGCGCGCAATCAGCCCCACAACGACGCGAACACCCTCGTCTGGACCCGATGCGTTACATTCTCCGCATGCGGCATGCCTCGAGACCGGTCAGTCGGGGCGTGGCTGCGCTTGGTGTCATTACTCTCCTCGGAGCGATGTACATCTACGGATTCCGGATTCTTCGAAGCTGGCTGGTGTTTTAGACGGCATCTATCTTGTCGGCGCAGCCCACTGTTTCCGTCTCGATCGATACCTCGATCGCCGCATCGACCTGCCCCGCACCTGATCTTCGCAGGCTACAGTACTACACATAAGTTTAGGTTACGCTCCAAGGCTCCTGGCTCTATGCCGCGCACCAGCGCTCTCGGGTCGCGGCGACGGCCTGAGATGAATAGGCTTGCCCGTCGGGACCTGACCACCCTTCGATTGGGCGGAGCATGCTCATTTGACAAGTGATGTCGGAGAAAATCATGGCACCGAAATTCGGCAGGGATAAAGATCTGCACGCCTATCGCGATATGCTGCTGATCCGCCGCTTCGAGGAGAAGGCCGGGCAGCTCTATGGCATGACGCTCATCCGCGGCTTCTGCCACCTCTACATCGGTCAGGAAGCCGTTGTCGTCGGCATGCAGATGGCGACGAAAGAGGGCGACCAGGTGATCACCGGATACCGGGACCACGGCCATATGCTCGCCTGCGGCATGCATCCGAACGGTGTCATGGCCGAGTTGACGGGGCGCCGCGGCGGCCTGTCGAAGGGCAAGGGCGGCTCCATGCACATGTTCTCGAAGGAGAAGCACTTCTATGGAGGCCATGGCATCGTTGGCGCCCAGGTGTCGCTCGGCACCGGTATCGCGTTTGCAAACCGCTACAGGGACAACGGCAATGTCTGCCTGACCTATTTCGGCGAGGGTGCGGCCAACCAGGGCCAGGTCTACGAGAGCTTCAACATGGCCGCCCTGTGGAAGCTGCCCGTCGTCTATGTGATCGAGAACAACCGCTATGCCATGGGCACGGAGATGAGCCGCGCCTCGGCCCAGACCGATTACTCGAAACGCGGTGCATCCTTCGGCATTCCCGGCGAGCAGGTGGACGGCATGGACGTCCGTGCCGTCTACGCCGCCGGGCAAAAGGCCATCGATCATGCCCGCAGCGGCAAAGGCCCCTACATTCTCGAGATGCATACCTACCGCTACCGCGGGCACTCGATGTCCGATCCGGCGAAGTATCGTTCGAAGGATGAGGTGACCCGGGTTCGCGAGGAGCATGATCCCATCGACCTGGTCGGCCGCCGGCTGCTGAAGGACTGGAAACTCTCTGAAGACAAGCTGAAGGCGATGGACGGCGAGGTGCGCGACATCGTCAACAAGGCGACCGATTTTGCCACGCATGATCCCGAGCCCGATCCGTCCGAGCTCTACACGGAAATCCTGCTCCCGGCACACTGAACCTCAGTCTCAGGCTGGGTTCATCGTTTCAGCGGACGATCGTCACGGGGCAGGCGAATGTCCCGTGTCCGCATCCGTTTCATGAGACGAGATGGCGTTGTGCCGGATGACATCCGAGCGCTCGTCAGCCGGCTAAGGAGCCAGCCCAAACCATCATGACGAGCCGGCATTTGGTCTCCGCAGCTTCCGGCGGGGGCCGGGCGGGCCGGGCGGTTACCTATACTGTTGTATCACTAGTCGCGGCAGCCGTTGGCAACCAAGGTGGGGCGCATTGGGCGCAACCCAGCGCCCAAAAAGAAGTCAGGAAAGTCCGGCAATGCTGTCGCAATTGACGAAGGGCGAGCGCCAGGGGGCGTTGACCATTCTGCTTGCCATGTCGCTGTTGGGGGTCGCGATTGCGGCTGGGGGGCGAGGCGATCCGATCGCAACGCACGGTTTCCTCATCGTGATCCTGTCGCTTGGCATGGCCGTTCCGGTCATGCGTCATCTCTTCGACCCGGAGCCTTCGAGCGCGCGACTGCGCAGCTATTACGACGATCCCAGCAAGGCCGGCATCGTACTGACCATGGCATGGGCCGCATTCGCCCTTTTCATAGGCGATTGGGTGGCATGGCTGCTGGTCAATCCGAACCTGACATTCGATGGGGCGTGGGCGAGCTTCGGGCGCCTCCGCCCGGTCCATACCACCGGGGTGATCTTCGGGTTCGGCGGCAACGGACTGATTGCGACGTCCTTCTACGTCATGCAACGCACCAGCCGTGCTAGGCTCGCGGATCAGTTCAGCCCCTGGTTCGTTCTGATCGGCTACAACCTTTTCTGCGTCCTCGCCGTCACCGGCTACATGCTCGGCATCACGCAGTCCAAGGAGTATGCCGAACCGGAATGGTATGCCGATCTATGGCTGCTCGTCGTGTGGGTGGTTTATTTCATCCTGTACCTGCGCACCCTGTCGCGCCGCCAGGAACCACATATCTACGTGGCCAACTGGTACTACATGGCGTTCATCGTCGTTGTCGCGATGCTGCACATCGTCAATAACCTGGCGGTGCCGGTCTCTCTCGTCGGCGCCAAGAGCCATTCGCTTTTCTCGGGGGTTCAGGATGCGCTGACCGAATGGTGGTACGGTCACAACGCCGTCGCCTTCTTCCTGACGTCAGGCTTCCTGGGGATGATGTACTACTATCTCCCCGTTCGCGCGGGGCGGCCGATCTTCTCCTACAGGATGTCCATCATCAGCTTCTGGGGCATCACCTTCATGTACATGTGGGTCGGCTCGCACCACCTGCATTACACCGCGCTGCCGCAATGGGTTCAAACGCTCGGAATGACCTTCTCGCTGGTTCTTCTGGTCCCCTCGTGGGGCTCGGCCGCGAACGCGCTGCTGACGCTCAACGGCGCCTGGCACCGCGTGCGCGACGACGCGACCTTGCGGTTCATGATGGTCGCGGCTGTGTTCTACGGGCTGACGACCTTCGAGGGATCCTTCATGGCGATCCGCCCGGTCAACTCGCTTTCGCATTACACGGACTGGACTGTCGGTCACGTCCATGCGGGCGCGCTCGGCTGGGTGGCGATGATTACCTTCGGTGCGATTTACGCGTCGGTCCCCTGGCTGTGGAAGCGGGAACGCATGTATTCGCCGGCGCTGGTCGAACTGCACTTCTGGCTCGCGCTGGCCGGCACGTTGACCTACGTCTTCGCCATGTGGAATTCGGGCGTCATCCAGGGGCTGATGTGGCGCACCTACACCGAGAACGGCAACCTCGCCTATTCCTTCATCGACTCGCTGGTGGCGATGCGACCCTATTACATCGCCCGTGCGATCGGAGGCCTTCTCTTCCTGCTGGGCGCGCTGGCCGGCTGCCTGAATATCTATCTCACGATACGCCACGCACCGCTGGCGAGTGACGCCGAAGGAAGCCAGTCGAAGCCTCTCTACGGCCAGCCGGCCGGTGGATCGCTGCAACCTGCGGAGTAAGCCCCTTGTTCAAACTCCACTACAAGCTGGAGCGACGCGCCATCGGCCTCACGCTCGCGATTATCGGAGCGGCCAGCATCGGCGGGATCGTCGAAATCGCGCCGCTTTTCACGATCGCCGAGACGGTCGAAGCCGCGCCCGACATGCGCGTCTATACGCCGCTGGAGCTTGCGGGCCGCAACATATACATGCGCGAGGGCTGCTATGCCTGCCACTCGCAGATGATCCGCACGCTGAAGGACGACGTCGATCGCTACGGCCACTACAGCTTGGCGGTCGAGTCGAAATACGATCATCCCATGCTCTGGGGCTCGAAACGCACCGGTCCCGACATCGCCCGTCTCGGCGGCAAATATTCCGACGAATGGCATGTCCGCCACCTGATCAACCCGCGCGATGTCGTACCCGTCTCGATCATGCCTGCCTACGGCTGGCTGATGGAAAGGACGCTGAGGATGGACGATCTTTCGAGTCAGCTCGCGGCGCAACGCGCGGTCGGCGTCCCTTATACCGGAGAAATGATCGCCAATGCCGCCGCGGACGCGTACGGCCAGGCAAACCCGGACAGTAACGCCGCAGCGGCAGTTGCCGAGCGTTACGGAGAGGCGACGAACGTCCGCACGTTCGACGGTGACGCGCAACGCCTGACAGAGATGGACGCGCTCGTCGCCTATCTTCAGATCCTGGGCAACCTCATCGACGTCAATCAGAAGACCGCGGCCGCGGAGACGGAGTGACCGTGCCTATCTCGCACGAAACAATGGTCTGGATCGCCAAGACATTTGGCCTTCTCTATCTTATCGCCCTGTCGATCATTGTCCTTGGCTACGCCTACTGGCCCTCCAAAAGGAAAGAGTTCGAAGAAGCCCCAGTCACCATTCTCAACAAGGAAGACCGGCCGTGGCAATAGAGGAACGTGATCCGCTGACGGGTCATAAGACGACAGGGCACGAGTGGAACGGCATCAAGGAACTGAACACGCCGGTCCCGCGCGCCGTTTACTTCTTCCTGATCGTCACCACGATTTTCTCGCTGATCTATTGGATATTCATGCCGGCCGTGCCGCTCGGCTACACCTACACCAAGGGCATCCTCGGCTACGACGAGCGCGACGTCGTTCGCCGGAAGCTCGAGCGCGCAGCGCTCGAGCAGGGGCCCTGGCGTGCGGCGATAGAAAAGCAGGGCTTCGACGCGATCGAGGCGGATGCTGCCCTGATGCAGAAGCTGCGCGAGGCGGGCCATGCGCTCTTCGGCGGCAATTGCGCCGTTTGCCATGGGATCGACGCCAGGGGCAATGCCGGCTTCCCCAATCTCGCAGCCGGGGTGCTGAACTGGGGCGACTCGCCGGAGGCAATCCAGGAAACAATCCGCGTGGGCATCAACTCCCCGCATCCAGACACCAGAACCGCTCAGATGCCGGCCTTCGGCAAGGATGACATGCTGCCACGCGCAGATATCAAGGCGGTGATCGCCTATCTGCGGGACATCGGCAAGAGCGGTTCGGATCACGCTGCGATGACCCAAACGAAAGGGTTGGAGATTTTTCAGAACAATTGCGCCGCCTGCCATGGTGACGATGCCCGCGGCCAGGTCGCTCTCGGCGCACCGAACCTGACGGATGCGAGCTGGCTCTATGGCGGCGATCTTCAGACGATCCATGACACGGTCTGGCACGGGCGGCAGGGGCGCATGCCGAGCTGGGAGAACAGACTGGGGGCCGTGGACATCAAAATACTGGCCGCCTACCTGCACGATCTCAGAAAGGAACGATGATGAGCGACACTTCGAGAGGGCGTGTCGGCCGCACGAGCCTGGCGCTCGGGATCGCCTTCGGCGTCGCGTTCGTCGCGACTGCCAATGCGCATCTCGTTTACGTCGCCGTCACGTCCCAGCCGGACTGCGTCCCTCATCGGCGCGTGGGAGAGGCCTCGACGCAAGCGACATTTGCCGCGGCGCAATCCGAGTGCCGCAACGCATCTGAAACCGACCGCGAGTGATGACCATGACCGACATCCCCAATGTCGTACCTGCGGAGCCACGCGAGAAAATCTGGCAACGAAATCTGCCAGCGAGCGCAGCCTTCGACTGGCTGCGCGCGGGAATGCGGGATTTTCTGGCGGGCATGCATCAGGGCCTCGCCTATGGACTTCTGGTTTATGTCGTCATGGCAGGCAGCGTCTGGCTCCTGTTCGCGACCGGAAAGGACTACATACTGCTGCCGGTTCTGGCGGGGTTCATGGTCGTCGGCCCGATCTTCGCGATGGGGCTCTATGAGAAGAGCAGACGCCTTTCGACAGGCGCACGCGTGACCTTTGCCGATATGATTTTCGTCCGCCCCGCCGCCGGCTACCAGGTCGTGTTCACCGGCGCCCTCCTTTGCCTGCTGATGGTCGTCTGGCTTCGCGCGGCCGTTATCGTCTATGCCCTGTTCTTCGGGCTGCTGCCGTTTCCCGGCCTCGGGAACATCGTGACGATGCTCTTCCTCACACCGATCGGATGGGCGATGCTGGTGGTCGGCAGCGCCATCGGCGGGCTTTTCGCGTCGTTTTCATTCGCGATCGGCGCGATCTCGCTTCCCATGCTTCTGCAGGAGCGCTCCGACGCACTCACCGCCATGGGCACGAGCATGGCGCTCGTTTGGAACAATCTTAACGTGATGCTCATCTGGGCGGGCATCGTGCTTGCCTTGTTCGTGCTCTCGGTCGCGACCGGCTTCATCGGCCTGATCGTCATCTTTCCTGTCCTCGGTCACGGGACCTGGCATTGCTATCGCGCACTGCGGCCCTCCGCCTGAGGTCGCCCCGCATGGAGATCGTCAATGCATCCGAGGTGATGAGAGCGGATCGCGGCACCGAAGATGGGGGCAGCGAGCTTCTTTTGCTGAGCCGCCGGCAGTCCAAGTCAGGCTTCAGGACCGAACTCGTCGTTCCGTCGATGCATTGCGGCGGATGCATGCGCAAGGTCGAGACATCGCTTGCCAGGCTGCCGGGCGTCACGAGCGCACGCGCCAACCTGTCGACGAAGCGCGTTGTCGTCGAATGGAGCCAGCAAGGCGAAGCGCCGGCATTGGTGGAGGCGCTCGATGCGATAGGCTTTCCCGCCCACGCGGCGGAAATACCGGAGGAGGAGCATGACGAAGAGTTCAGCGCCATGCTGCGTGCGCTTGCGGTCGCGGCCTTCGCATCGAGCAACATCATGCTGCTGTCCTTCGCCGTCTGGTTCGGCGCCGATCCGCAGACCCGGCAGCTCTTCCATCTGATCTCCGGCGTGATCGCGCTGCCGACCGTCCTTTATTCGGGGCAGGTGTTTTTCCGCTCTGCGTGGACCGCGCTCAGGCACGGACGCACCAACATGGACGTGCCGATTTCCATCGGCGTGACACTGACCTTCGTTCTGAGCGTCTACGAAACCGCCGTCCATGGCGCTCATGCCTATTTCGACGCGGCCGTTTCGCTGCTGTTCTTCCTGCTGATCGGCCGGACGTTCGACCATATGATGCGAGCGCGCGCCCGCAGCGCCGTGTCTGGCATCGCCCGGCTCGGATCCCGGGGCGGCTATGTCATCGAAGCCGACGGGCGACGGCGCTATTGTCCCCTGGCCGAGATCCTCCCCGGCATGCGCCTGCCGCTCGCGGCGGGCCAGCGCGTTCCCGTCGACGCGACGATCGTTGCCGGTGCCTCCGAGATCGATTGCTCGCTCACGAGCGGCGAGAGCATACCCGTCCCCGCCGGCATCGGGCACGAGCTTCAGGCCGGAACGCTCAATCTTGCCGCTCCCATCGAAATAGTCGCGCTCCGCCGGTCGGATGAATCGTTCCTGGCAGAAATGACCCGAATGATGGAGGCGGCGGAATCAGGTCGCAGCGGGTACAGGCGGATCGCCGACCGTGCATCCTCTCTCTATGCGCCCGTCGTCCATGCCGCAGCCTTCGTAACGTTTCTCGGATGGCTGGCGGCGGGAGCCGGCCTTCACCACGCGGCAACGACCGGCATTGCAGTGCTCATCGTCACATGCCCCTGCGCGCTCGGCCTTGCCGTGCCGATGGTGCAGGTCGTCGCCGCCGGACGGCTGTTCCGCGGTGGCATCCTGATCAAGGACGGCGGCGCGCTGGAGCGCCTATCGGAGATCGACACCGTGGTCTTCGACAAGACGGGTACCTTGACCCGAGGCCAACCCGAACTTCTGCCGCAGGTCGATGAGGACGACCGCGATGCCATGGCGCTTGCCGCCGGAATTGCCCGCCATTCCACGCATCCCTACTCCCGCGCCATCGCGGCCGCGTGTCCCGATGCTGCGGCCGTCTCCGCGGCACTCGTCGGCGAAGTGCCCGGCTCCGGCGTCGAGGCCAGGCTCGGCGGGGTCCTCTACAGGCTCGGCCGCCCGGAATGGGCCGCTCCCCATGTCGTCGTCCCGGAGGGCGCCAGCGTCGTCTTCAGCCGGGACGGAGCACTGGTCAGGACATTTCGTTTCGAGGACCGGCTGCGGAGCGACGCCGAGGATTGTGTCAGGCGGCTCAAGGCAGAGGGGCTGCAGGTGGAGATGCTGTCGGGCGATCGACAGAAGGCGGTTGCCGAGATCGCGGAACAGTTGGACATTCCGTTCGTCGCCGAAGCGACGCCGGCGGGCAAGGTCGGGCGGCTCGACGCGCTCCGTAGCGAGGGCCGCCAGGTTCTGATGGTCGGCGATGGGCTGAACGACGCGGCGGCACTGGCGGCAGCGCATGTCTCCTTCGCGCCGGCCTCCGCCTCCGACATCGGCCGGACCGCCGCAGATCTGATCTTCATGCATGAAAGCCTGTTGGCCGTCGCCCGCGCCCATCGGATTTCCCGCGACAGCGCAGCTCTCGCCCGGCAGAATTTCGCGCTGTCGATTGCCTATAATCTGCTTGCCGTGCCGGTCGCCGTATTGGGCTTCCTGACGCCGCTTCTCGCATCCGTCGCCATGTCGTCCTCCTCCGTGATCGTCGTCGCGAATGCGCTGCGTCTCAACCGCGGAAGATATGAGAAGGTCGGGCTCGATGGGTGATGCGATGTTTCTTGTCCCGCTTGCGGTCCTGATGAGCGGCGGGGCGCTCGCCGCGTTCATCTGGAACCTGTCGAAGGGCCAGTACGAGGACCTTGCGGGCGCGGCCGAACGCGTTCTCTATGATGACCGGGAACGCCCAGGCGAGGCTCACGAGGCGTCTCCGGATCAATCGTGATCGGATAAGGCCTTCTGTGGCGGATCTCCTCCCATTGCATATCTCCTTAGATCATTTCACTGTTTTATTGAAACAGTGAAATGATCTAAATCTTTGAAACTACGCAATTCCGGACGGAAAACCGTTACACACCTTTCCTGGAATTGCTCTAAATCGCAGCCGATCCAAAACATGCGGCGATTCAAAGTGCTACAGCGTGCCTTGCGCATCTGATAAGACGCGCGGCTGTAGACGGCGGAACCCCTCCGTCGCTTTCGCCTGTTACCATTGACATCGGAGGTAATGATCATTACCACTGAAGGTGGTGCACCATCAGGAGAGGTCAAGAGCTGTGGCTGCAGCAACATCTGGGCGGTTGAAAAGTCGGCGGCAAGCACTTCTTCAAGCGGCTGCCGAGGTCTTTTTCGAGCAAGGTTACGCGGCGACGAGCATCGACGCGATCATCGAACGCGCCGGCGGATCGAAGCGCAACATCTACAATGAGTTCGGTAACAAGGAGGGCCTGTTCTCCGCCATCGTCGCCGAAAGCGCGGATAGGCTGCTGTCGACCCTGGTCATCGAGGAAATCGAAGGGCACGATCTGGAGGAGACGCTTACGGCGTTTGGCCAGCGTCTCATGGGTCTTTACATGTCGCCAACCCTGATCGGCATTTACCGAATTGCCATCACCGAGGCCAACCGTTTCCCCGATCTCGTCAAGGCGTTCTATGAACAAGGGCCGGGCCGGGCGACCTCCCGGCTCGCCGAAGTCCTTGAATTCGCCAGGGAGCGGGGAGAAATTCGCGCCGACGACTGCCTGCGCCTGGCCGGGCACTTTGTCGGTATGATCCGCGACAATCTTCTTCAGGTCATTTTTGCGCTCCGCCCGCCGCCGTCGGACGAAGAGGCGCAGGAGGTGGTTGCTTCCGCCGTCAAGGTCTTCCTCAATGGAGTCCGGCCGCGGTAGAGCGTCTATTCTCCGCCTTGAGAAACCGGTGCCGTCGTCGCGTCGACCGGCAGCGTGAAGATAAACGTCGCTCCATTCGGTTCGTTGTTCTCCGCCCATAATTGCCCGCCATGAGACTCGACGATCGAACGGCAGATCGCGAGTCCCATGCCCATGCCGTGACCCTTCGTCGTAAAGAAGGCCTCGAATATCCTGTCGGGAAATTCGATGCCTGGCCCGCGGTCACTGATCTCGGTCTGGACCACTTCCCCCAACCGCCGAACGCGCATCCGAAGGACCGGGTCGCTGGCAGCGGACTCCATTGCCTCCAGGCCATTGCGAGCGAGATTGATCAGGACCTGCTGAAGCTGGACGCGATCGACTGTGACGGGCGGAAGGTCGCTCTCGACCTCGACATCCATGCGGACGCGCCGGCGCGCCGCCTCCTCGGCCATGAGGTCCCGCGCCTCCAGGACAAGGCTGCCGAGCGCCATCGGATCCCTCGTCCCCACAGATTGCCTGAACAGGGCGCGGACGCGGCTCACGACGTCGGCGGCGGCGTTTGCGGCACGCGTGATGCGCTCGACGGTCTTTTGCGCCCGCTCGATGTTCGGCGGTTCCGTCGTAAGCCACCGCTGGCAGACGTTCGAGGAGGTGATCACAGCGGTCAACGGCTGGCTGACCTCGTGCGCGATGGAAGCGGAGAGTTCGGCAAGGCTCGCCGCCTGGCTCGCACGCGCGAGATTTTCCTGGGCGAGACGCAATTCCTCCTGTGCGCGCACCCCGTCGTCAACGTCGAGAGAAACGCCGTACCATTGCACGATCTTCCCGTCTTGATCGCGCTGAGGCTCGCACCTGCCCTCCATCCAGCGATAGGCTCCGTCTTTCCCACGCCGGCGGTACCGCATCACGAAGGACTTGCCGGTCTTGATGCAGTTCGCAGCCGTACGCTGCACCTCAAGAGCGTCCTCGGGATGAACCAGCTCCTGCGCCACTCTCACAAAATCCTCCGCGTTCGCCTCGGAGAGGCCGAGGTGGTTCAGATATCGCTTGCTGACGTAGGCCAGCTCTCCTTCGGGCGTCCAGCTCCAGATGTGAACCGGCAAGGCGTCGATCAGTTGCTGAAGCTTCCGTTCGCTTCGGCGCAACGCTTCTTCGGCGTGCATCTGATCGTCTATGTCGTGGCAAAGACCGTACCACTGGACGATGCGCCCGTCCTCACCGCGCATCGGCTCCGCGCGGCTCGACATCCAGCGATAGACACCGTCAGCGCGGCGCAGACGATACCGCATGGAGAAGCACCTGCCGGTAACGAGGCAGCGACGGAGCGCGTCCGCCATGCAGGCTGCGTCGTCTGGATGAACGATCGCCTCTACGAGCGCGTCCAATCGGCTCATGCCCGGTTTGTCCGTGTCCCCCACGCATAAGCCGAGAAAGTCCACCATCTGTTTGTTGAAGAAGCTCGGCTCGCCGCCGGGCGTCAATCGCCAGAGATGGCCCGGAACCATGTCGATCAGTTGCGAGAGCTCGCGCTCCCGGTCGCGCAACGCCTCCCTGGTTTGTCTGTAGACGTCGATGTCGATCGATGTTCCGCACCATTTCTTGTCGGGTTGCGCCACGGCGACCTCCGGTAATTGGCGTTACCGTTAGCACCTACGGTAATGCTAGTTACCGGTCAAGAGGGCAGAACGCCACGGGGAAGGAGGATCTTGCCAGAAGCTGAAACAGAAGTTCATTAGCGACCAGAGACCAGGGACCTCTGCCAAAACGACTGAACATTACAATATGTTCATGAAATAGGCGGCGAAATCAGATGTTTTATCAATCGCAGGCGCGAGTAGAATCCGGCAAAAATTTGGCCGCAAAGCAACACTAAACTTAAATTATTGTTAACGTGATTTACACTTCCACTCACTATATAAAGATTATCGAGGCTGGATACTGCCGGCGATCAACGTGATCGCGACGCGACAGTGTGAGACGGCCCCGCGGAAGCTCATAGCTTCCAATGATCAAGGAGACGCAAAATGCGCTCACTTATCACGACATCAGCGATCGCAGCTCTTGCCCTGTCACTCGTCGCAGGTAATGCCTTCGCGGCCGGCCAGCACCATGGCTCGGCACCTTCGAGCGGTCCCGAAAACGGCGACTATTACCAGGGCGTATTTCCCGACGACGGGGCGATGACTCCTCCGGCGCCGGCTGTCCAAACGACAATACCCGCTGCGTCCGTACGGGAGCCGCGGCTCGCCAATATCCTCCATGAGCTTCGCTCGGCCGATCGGCGCATCAAGTCGGAGCGCTCCGAAGGCAAGCTGAGTTCCGTGGCCTTCAACAGGCTGCATCGCGAGGAACGGAACATCAGGGCCGAAGCCACGGGAGTCGCAGCCACGCATCACGGCATGATACCGACCCGGTCCTATGCGCGATTGCAGCAAGATGTGCGCTGGCTTGACAGAAACATCGCCCGATCGGCTTGATCTCAGGCTACTTAGCGCTATCGCCGGACCGTTTCCTCGGAAACGGTCCGGCGTCATGCGGCAGTACCACTCAAGCCGCGATCGTCAGCGCCTCGATGCCATGACGTTGCATGGCTGAACCGATCCGGGCGAAATCCGGCTGCGACTGAGGTTCGCTGGTGCCGATGTCGCGGAAGAAAGCGATCATGGAAGATTCGAGCAGGACGAGCATTCGCGCCGTGCGGCCGCTGTCGTTCGAGTAGTTGTGCGGCGTCATCGAGCCGATATGGATCGCGGTGCGGGGTCCTGCAACTGTTACTTCCGGCGGACCGTCGGCCGCAAAGCGGCGAACCGTGACCTCGCCTTCCGTCACGTAGAACATTTCCGTCGAAGCGTGGGTATGGGGCGGAGTACCGGAGCCCGGTGGGATCTCGACCTCGATCAGTTCGAGGCCCGAGCCCGCGATGCCGCCAAGGAACCGGATGCGGTCGGCAACGACCCAGAGGGTCTCGCCGCCTTCAGGGGCAGTGACGTTAAACTTCATCGCTTGTCTCCTTTGGTTGCGATGCGACGTCCGCGGATGCGTCGCCGGATGTGACCGCGGACAGGATCACTTCAAGCGCCCAGGATGCGACCTCGCCGGCCTGAGCGCCGGTAAGACCGCCATAGTCCTTCAGGACCTCCCATGCGGAGGCCGAGAAAAGCAGGTGCGCCAGTGCCTCGACCTTCCAGGCTTCGGATGCCGGAAGGGAAGCAATGGCCGGAGCCAGTGAACGCGCGAAATGCACGCGGCGGGCCGCAACCGTACCGATCCGCATCTCGCGACCGGCCTTGGAATGCAGCGAGGCGCGGATCGCCGGTTCATGCAAATCGAACCGCGGAAAGGCCCGTCGTGGCCCATCGACGACTTCCTTCACCGTCGACGGCGTCGCAGAAGTGCCAATTCGGGCGTTAAGCCAGGGCCAGAAGGCGGCGAGCATTTCGTCCTTGGTCGCGAAATGACGAAAGATCGTCCTGCGCTGCACTCCGGCCTTTTGCGCAATCGCTTCTGTCGAGACCTCGTCCGCGGCGCCCGCCGAGTCTATCAGCTCGAACAGCGCGGTCAGGATTGCCTCCCGCGTTTCACGCGCCTTTTCTGCGCGCAAGGGGCTGTTGTAGGCGCGGACGTTCGTCATGCAATTTGCTCCAAATTTCGAGACACATTCTGTGACATGAAATCGAAGCGCCGTCAATTGGCGTCACTAAATGTGACGCCAAATACATAAGGAGCGCACGTGTGTTCCGCCGGCGCCCGTGTCTCGAACACATTCTGCGATTTCGGGTCATTCGGCCCGAAATCAGAACCTGATCCGGGAGGATGAGGGTGTCGGGATCAGCGGCCGTGGTTGTGTTGCGGCTCCCCGCAGACGAGCGCCGGCCGGTCCGGTTCCGTCAGGCCAGCTTCTCGCTATTAACCGGCAGCATGAACTGAAAAACAGCGCCCCGTGGCGCATTCGCCGTCGCCCACAAGCGCCCGCCGTGGGCCTCGATAAGAGTTCGGCTGATCGCCAGTCCCATGCCCAAGCCTTGCGGCTTGGTCGTATAAAACGCATCGAAGAGTAGGTCCATGCGGTTCGGATCAAACCCCGGACCCGAATCCTGGACCGAGATCACCACGTGCTCCGATTTGTCCGTGGCCGAGCGAACCAACAGTTCGCGCCCATTCTTTTCGACGCTGTTCAAGGCCTCGATAGCATTCATCATCAGATTCAGAACCACTTGCTGCAATTGGATGCGGTCTGCCAGGATGATCGGCACATCACTCGAAAGCTGAGTCTCTAACGCCACACCGTTTTGCTGCATCTCGCCGCGCGCCAACGCAATGACTTCGTGTATCGTCTCATTGACGTCGAGCCAGTCCTTTTGCGGCGGCGCCTTATTGGCCAGGGCGCGTATGCGAGAAATGATTTCGCTGGCACGACGGCCTTCTGCGATCGCCCGCGAGGCGGAGCGCCGAGCTTCCTGCAGCCTGTGAGCATCGAGCCAGCGCAAGCACGCGCCGGCGCTATTGACGACGGCAGCCAGCGGCTGATTGACTTCGTGGGCAATCGAAGCGCTCATCTCTCCGAGTGTCGCCACGCGCGCAACATGGGCGAGCTCCGCCTGCGTCTGGCGCAGCGCTTCTTCCGTGCGCTTGCGCTCCGTCACGTCGCGCAGAATCCCGCTGAAGAACCGCTCATCTCCCGTCCCCACCTCGGCAAACGACACGTCCAGGTCAATCTCTCTTCCGTTCTTGTGCAGCCCGGGCAAGGACACGGCGCTCCACGAAATCCGTTTGTCCCCGGATTCCAGGTAACGGCGGATGGCTTCTTCGTGGCGGCGGCGCAGACGCTGAGGCATGAGCACCGTAATCTTCTGGCCGACTATTTCCGCCGGGGTATAGCCAAAGGCCTTCTCCACCGCCCCGTTGACGAACAGAATTTTGCTCGTCTGGTCTATCGCCAGTATTACGTCCGTGGCGGTCTCGGCGAGCGTGCGGTAACGCTCCTCGCTCTGGCCCAACGCTTGCTCCTGCTGCTTGCGCTGGGTGATGTCTCTGATGTAGGTGCGAAAGTGAACGGGCGCGCCGTTGACGTCCAATACAACCGAGGCATTCAGATAGACCCATACGTTGGCGCCGTCCTTTCGTATGTAGCGCTTCTCCAAATCAAACGATTTGAACTCGCCGCGAGCGAGCCGCGAGCATTGCGCCCACTCTGCTTCCACGTCATCCGGGTGGGTGAACTCGTGAAACCGGCGTCCCAGCAGTTCTTCTTCTGTGTAACCCAACAGCTTGCACAGAGTTGGTGGCACTTTGAGCCAGCGACCCTCCAGATCGGTATGAGTCGCCATCACCAGGGAGAATTGCTCGGTACGCGCCAAATTCTCCTGGCTCTCGCGCAATGCATTTTCGGCAAGCTTGCGTTCGGTCAAGTCGAGCACGAACGCAACACCCTCATTTCCACCCTCCTCAAACAGCGCGCCGCCGATCAGCAGAGGTACGCGGCTGCCGTCCTTCCGGAAGAATTCCTTCTCGAACGGCTGGAACTTCGCGACCGCCCGTAGCTCTGCCACGGCGTGTTCGTCTCGATCGCGCCATTCCGCCGGCGTCAGATCCCTCCAGCGCACACGGCCCGACAGAAGATCTTCGCGGCTGTGTCCCACCATGCGGAGAAATGCTTCATTGGCCTCGGTAATTCCGCCATCGAGGTTCCAGATGCAGACCCCCATGACGTTGGCGTCGACCAGGCGCCGGATCTTCGCTTCCCGTTGCTGGAGATCGCCGTAAAGACGGGTATTCTCGAGCGAGATCGCTGCCTGCAAGGCCACAAGTTTCAGCACGGCGATCCGGGCCGGAGTGAACACGTGGGGTATCAGATTGTTTTCAAGATAGAGCACGCCGACGAGTTTGGCCCGGTTGATCAACGGCAAGCAGAGAATGGAACGAGCATGATGCTGAACAATATACGCATCGGCCAAAAAAGGGTTCGCGGCTGAGGCATCGTCCAAAATCACGCTCTCCTGGGTGCGCACGACATAATGGACGACCGACTCCGGCAGAGCGGCCGCGGCCGCGCTCGCTTCTCGGGTCCCCACGACAATGGTGTTGCCTCTGGTGGTGGCCTCTGCCGCAATGCGCAACTCATCACCCCGCGGGAGAATCAAGAGACCCCGTTCAGCACCCGCGTGCTCGATCGAAGTCCGCATAAGCTTGTCGATCAGCTTCTCCAGGACGGTCTCGCCCCACACCGCTTGCGAGACTTTGACAACGGTGGCGAGATCCAGTTGCTCGACCGGCGTGCTGATCGTCGACGTGGCACTCGGGCGCACCGGCTCCCCGCGCAGATGCGGATGGAGCTGATCGAGCTGGCGTACCTTGGCGTCGGCACCCCAACGGAGGTAGCAATAGCGCGCGTTGCGCAGATAGGTATTGGCGATCGTCTCGAAGTCGCGTGTCGCGTAAAAGCGCGAGGCGAGTTCGTGAGCGATGCCCTCGTTCTGGAGAAACCTGTTTTCGCGTGCCGATCGGATAGCTTCTTCATACAAGCGCATCGCGTCCAGATCTCGCCCTTCCAGCCGCGCAATTTCGGCGCCGACCAACGCTGCACGGTTTGCAAAGTTTGCGGGGCAGTTCTCCGCCCACACCACGAGTTGCCTATGGTGGGCAAGGAGTAAGTCGAAATGCTGCGCCCGCTCCTCACTCATCGCAAAGTCGCAGGCGGCCGCGCGTGTGAGCGCGCCGTAGAAATGATAATCCGCGGCCTCCAGGAAGGATCGCGTCGACCAAAGCAAGGGAGCGGCGTTCGCTACAGCCTCCATGGCCCTTGAATAATCCTCAGCCAGAACGCACGCTTGCAGCTTGTGAATCCAATAGGTGCAGGTGCAAAGCGCCAGAGGTGGGTCTTCCTTTATGTGTCGCTCGTAGGAATCGTCACCGTATCCCGCATTGTCGGGAGAATCGAAATCCAGCAAGGGCCCGCGAAGAGCCCGGATCAGCATGAGCTGGCAAGTGAACCAATCCACGGCGAAACCAAATCGCGCCTTGCGAGCATATGCGAGACCCTGCTCTGCCTCACGTTCCACCTCGCCGAGATGTTCTCCCGAAACGACGAGATTCGTGATCAGGTTCTTGAAGCCAAAAACCGCATAGGTCAGATCACCGCTGGCGTTCGCCATATCGAAGCCGCGCCTTATCAGCGCGCGGCTGGCGACAAGGTCTTTCATCCACGGGACAGCGAAGGCTCCGAAGGAGGCGTAGACACGCGCCTCGAAAAGATCCAAGCCGCGATTCTGCACGAGATCGCAGGCAAGCTGGCCGAAGCGAAAAGCCGTCTGGTAGTCGCCGAACCGAAATCCCAACACCCGGTTGATGTGGGAATAGGCGTAGCACGAGGCATCACAGTTACCGTGCTCCAGGCTGAGCGTTGTCATGCGAAGGACGACGAGGTCGTACAGGTTGCTGTTGGTGAGCAGCGTTGGCGCGAACAGACCCGAGAGAACGTCCATCGTCGCACGCCAGCCGAGATCGCTCATCAACGGAAGATCGATGAGCTGTTCAATCGATCGGCCGTCGAGTAGCCGCCACATGCGCTCGAGTTCTACACGGACGACGTCTTCCGACGGTTGCGACGACCATTCGATACCGACATTGCGGAGATATTCCAAGCCGACCTCGATGGCGCGATCGGGGCGGTCGAGGGTCAGGTAAAGCGCCTGGCGCAAATGCGTGACCGCGGCTCTATCGACCACGGTTGCTGCACGCTCCACCAGGGCTGAGAGGCGTTCCTCTGCAGGGGCGAGTTCGCCGGTCAGGAATTGACATTCGGCCAGATGAAGTTCCAGATCGAACACCAGGCGATACTGCTGCTCCCAATAGTTATCGTCCAACAAAGCGCGACCGGCGGCGAAATAGGTCAGTGCCGACGCATAAGCCGTTGAAGTCCTCGCGCGCTTGCCTGCGCGCAGATTGAGGGCTGCGACCCGCAGTCGTTCTTCGTGCGATTGAATCAAGGCGGCGCCGCGATCGAGTTGATTGACGATCTCGAAGATCTTTGTGTCGATCTCGGCCGGCGTCGTCCGGGCGGCAAGTATCCTGCCAATCTGCAGGTGCACTGCTACCCGCTCATCCCTGGAGATCAGGGCATAGGCAGCTTCGTGAACACGGTCATGGAGGAAAACATAACCGCCCCCATGACGGGAGATAAGTCCCGTGCGCACGACCTCCCAGAGAGCCACGTGTATTTCGTCTTCAGACACCCCGAAAACCATACTCAATGTGGCGGTCTGTCCGCTATTTCCCAGGCAGGCGAGTTTTCCCAGGAAGTCCCGCGTTTTGCCCGGCAGACGCCTCAGCTTCGTGGCCATGAAATCGACCACGTTCTCGGTGAACCCCTTCGCCCGAACGCGTGCCATGTCCCATGTCCAAGCCCCTGTACCATGGTCAAATGCGAGCAGCGCCTCCTCGGCGAGAACCGTCAAGAACTGGATCGTGAAGAACGGATTCCCCCCGGTCTTTTCGTGCACCAGTTGCACGAGCGGTTGTGCGCCCACCGGGTCGCAGTGGAGCGCATCGCCGACAAGCTGACCCACATCGCCAGGCTTGAGAGGCTCGAGCACGATCTCCCGCACCCTCCCTCGGGCACTGCGGATCGCTCCAAGTGTCCGCACCAGCGCGTGTGTCGGGCCAACCTCGTTGTCCCTGTATGCGCCGACCAATAGAAGGTGGCGCACCTCTGGATGGGTACTGAGATGTTCGATCAAGTCGAGCGTCGCCCTATCCAGCCATTGCAGGTCGTCGAGGAACAAGGCGAGCGGATGTTCCGCTCGAGCGAACACGCCGAGGAATCGACGGAAGACTTGCTGGAATCGCGCTTGCGCTTCCTGCGGCGGCAGGTCGGCAACCGGCGGCTGTTCACCGACGATGAGCGAAAGCTCCGGAATGAGGTCAACGATGAGCGAGCCGTTCGCTCCCAGCGCCTCGAGCAACGCGGTGCGCCAGCGAGCGAGCTCGGCATCGTTCTTGCTGAGCAACTGGCGCACGAGACTCTGCAACGCCTGCGCCAAGGTCGCGTATGGGATATCGCGCTTGTACTGATCGAACTTGCCGGACGCAAAGAGACCGCGCGGCGGAACCAGCACTTTGTGGAGTTCATTGACGACCGAGGACTTGCCGATACCGGAATAGCCGGAGACGAGCACGAGTTCGGTTCTGCCCTGACTCACAACGCGATCGAATGCAGCAAGAAGAGCGTCGATCTCGGCCTCTCGGCCATACAACTTTTCGGAAATCAACAGCCGATCGGACACGTCTCGCGAACCCAACGGAAACGGGTCGACGCAGCGGTGCCCCTCCCATGTCTTCAGGCACTGTTCGAGATCGTATGCGACGCCGGCGGCGGTCTGGTAACGGTCCTCGGCGGTCTTGGCGAGGAGCTTCATCACGATCGCAGCGACCGGAGCCGGAATGCCGTTCGCGCGCTCCTCGGGCGGCATCGGCTGGCGGGCGATGTGGCAATGGATCAATTCCATCGGATCCGAAGCCGTGAACGGAAGCGCCCCGGTAAGCATCTCGTACAGCGTGACACCGAGCGAGTAGAGATCGCTGCGTGCATCGGTGGATCGGTTCATGCGGCCAGTCTGCTCGGGCGCCATATAGGCAAGCGTTCCCGCGATGATCTCGGGCGGTTCGGGCGCCCGACGTTCACGCGGCACGCGAGAAGCAATGCCGAAACCCAGCAGCCACAACTCGCGGCGGTCGATGTTGACCAGGACATTGGATGGCTTGACGTCTTTGTGAACCAGCCCACGGCTATGGAGGCGACCAAGCGCGGCAGCCAGGCCGATCGCGACGCGCAGGAACGGCGTCAGATCCCAAGGCTTCCCAACCATTCGGGCGAGCACTTCGCCACCCGGGTCCTCCGTCAGGAGAGCAGACCTTCCAGGTCGGCGTTCCAGCGCCACGGGTCGCGCCGCCCAGGCAGAATCCAACTCGTCCCGAAGCGCATAGGCGTGATGGAGCCGTGCCACCGTCTCCACGGTCGGCTGTGTCGACGCAGGCGTGCACACCAAAAGCGAAGAGCCTTCTTCGTCTGATATACGTCGGGACAGGACAAATTCCTGATCTTCCCAAAGCGTCTCGACGACGTATGCCGGCAGCTCTGTCACGATCTAGAACTCCAACAGCTGCGAATGACCATGATACGCTGCCCCTCTTTTTTTGCTGGCAGCCTGCAGCGCAGATTGGACGTTACGCCTCGGCTGTCCTTTGGGATAGCCCCAAGCCGCCCCCTTGATTCCAACAAGCGAGCGGCCGGCTTGATCGGATGTACGGGTTCGCTCGCATGCCGGGCGCAGAGCTTCATGCGCCCGATATTGAAGCGGCACTTTTTTGGGTGCGGCGAGTCCTGCGACAGCAGGCGCAGACGCGTGTCGGCTTCCATCACAATTGGCGACAGCGGCTGACCAACCCCGTGTACGATCGAGCGCACCACCTCACCACGCATGCACAGGGATGCTGCATGCGCGTGTAACCGCGCTTCCGTTCGCGCGGGATCCAGGAGAGCGTCCATCCGTAGAGCCACGGTATTCCTGATTGCCCCCCCATACCGAGCTTGCGTGACGAGACTTCGGCAGCAGAGTATTTGGTCGCGTCGCGAAATTCGATCACCTTGTGGGATTAATCGATCTATTCGCGCGTATAGGATGTCCTGACCGCGAATGGGGTTCGCGAAACAAACCGCCCCCGAAGCGGAAGCTCGGGGGCGGATCGATTGATATCGGCAGGGGTAGGATTTGCACTTCTTTGCGGCGCTGGGTGTGCCGGCGCCTTCTTGCGGGCTGCGGCCTGTTGCCTGTTTGTCGAATGGCCGCGTGGGGCCGCGGCTGGGCCAGCCGATGGGGGTCTGTCGGCGGCTGGCGGATGCAAAAAGCCCCCGCG
>NZ_JASKLS010000026.1 GCF_030124375.1 Sinorhizobium sp. 6-70 | reverse complement strand
CATCTTGACATTGGCCAGCTCGACACCCGAGCCGTCCGCCTTCACCCGGATCTTGACGTTGAAGTCGACCACACGCTTCACCGTGACTAGGATTTTCATGGATTCATTCCCTCCAAGAGCTTTCGCAGGAAAATGCCCCTTAACAGAGCTGCCTGATTGTCGGTTGGCGACATCGATACGCGTTTTTTCTCCAATTACAATCGTCGCCCGCGAAGCTAAATCGATATAACCTCGAGATTTCGAATGACGTTTACGTACACGTCATATTTGCACCTGACAAGAGGTGGAGCGGGAAACGTCGAATGGCCGGAGCTTTCCCGCCCGCGGAACGATCAACATATTGAAATTGCGTTCCATATTGGCGCGGACATTGCGCGCCAGCATCAGCCCTCAGGTCGGACGCCCCCATGGAGTAGGCGGTTTTCGGGGGCTTGCAGCGCTTGCGTCGACCGCTTCGGGTCGCTCCGCACGATGCTCGACGGCGCGCGGAGTGACGATCGTGCGATCGAAAAGCGGAACGCCGCGGCGTCGCAAAATGACCACCAGCAGAAGCCCCGCAACAATGCCGCCGACATGGGCACTCCAGGAGACACCACTGCCGGAGTCGACCACCAGCATGTAGAATTGCTGGCCGATCCAGAAAGCCAGCGGGATTGCTGCAGGCAGCGGCAACGGGATGCGGAAGAGGACCAGAACCCACACGCGCACCTTCGGATGCAGCAGGAAATAGGCGGCGACAACGCCCGAGATGGCGCCGGAGGCGCCGATCAGCGGCGCTTCCGAGGCAGGATCGAGCAATCCGTGCGCAAGCGCGCCGGCGGCGGCGCACAGCAGGTAGAAGACGAGGAAACGAAAATGCCCGAGCGCGTCCTCGACATTGTCGCCGAAAACCCAGAGAAACAGCATGTTCATCGCCAGATGCGAGAAGTCGCCGTGCAGGAACGAATAGGTGACGAACGTAAATTGATCGGGAACGATGACGAGTGACGGATCGAGATCGGCATACTCGAAGACAACGGCCGGGATGTAGCCGAGCCCGAGCACGGCCGCGTTCGCGAATTCTTCCGTAGCGATCGGGCCGGTGATCAGCCAGACCGCGATGTTCGTGGCGATCAGCGCGATCGTCACATATTGCATGCTGATGTGCTTCAGCGTGTTGCTGTCGTGAAGCGGTATGAACATGCGGCCCCCGAGCGCGATTCTTGACGAAGGTTATCTGTTCTTGCCCGGAACCCAAAGCACATCGGCACGTCCCTTGTCATTTGCCCAGCGGGCGGCAACGAAAAGGAAGTCCGAGAGCCGATTGATATAGGAGATCGCGTCGCGGCTGACGATCTCACCGGTGGCAAGGGCAACGATCTGGCGTTCGGCGCGTCGTGCGACGGTGCGGGCAACGTGCAGCGCCGCCGAAGCCGGGCTGCCGGCGGGCAGAACGAAAGACCGCAAGGGTTCGAGATCGGCATTGAGGCGGTCGATCTCATCCTCCAGCCTTGCGACCTGGGAAGCTGCGATCCTCAGCGGTTCATAGTCCAGCGTCTCGCCGGTATCGGGTGTTGCAAGGTCTGCTCCGAGGTCGAAGAGGTCGTTCTGGATGCGCATCAGCATCGTGTCGAGATCAGCCATGTCGCCGGTATGCAGGCGCGCAAGGCCGACCAGGGCGTTCGCCTCGTCGACGGTGCCATAGGCCTCGATGCGCAGGTCGCATTTCGCGCGGCGTGGACCGGAAACAAGTCCGGTCGTGCCGTCGTCGCCTGTTCTCGTATAGATCTTGTTGAGCCTTACCATGGTGCCGTCGCCCCGTTCTCAGCCCGGCCGTCCGCCGCCGGTAATCCACAACGTCAGCATGATCAGCGCGATGGCGATCGCCTGGAGGACGATGCGCGCCTGCATCAGCTTGTTCGAAGTATTGCCGCTGCCGCCGGTGGCCATGTTGAACAGGCCGCGGATCAGGACGATGACGACCAGGCCCATGACGAGCAGGGTCAGGCCGGTGAAGAAAGTGGACATGATGCATATCCCTCCGATTTCGGTCAGCCGAGACGGCCGATGATGCGATAGAATAGGGCGGCCGGCAGGAGCTTCTTCAGCAGCGCACCCTGCTTGGCAGGTCTTGTTACTATATAGTGCGGTCGCGGCCTGCGTGACGTCAGCGCATGTTTCAAGACAGCATAGACGGCATCCGGCCCGAGCTTGCCCGGTGCCGGCTTGCTTTCGCCGCGCAGGCGTTGCATCTGCCGCTCATACTCCCTGCGGTGGACGGAATTCTTGAGATCGATGAAGCGCTCGATGTAGGGGATGGCATTGGCCGTGAATCTCGAGGCGATCGGCCCGGGTTCGATCAGGCTGACGTCGACGCCGCTGCCGGCAAGCTCCATTCTCAAGGTCAGCGACAATCCCTCGATCGCGAATTTCGAGGCGTTGTACGCACCGCGCCAGCGATAGGGGACGATGCCGAGAATCGACGAGCATTGGACGATGCGGCCGTGGCCGCGGGCGCGCATCGCCGGTATGACGCGGCGTGTCAGCTCATGCCAGCCGACGACATTGGTTTCGAGTTGCAGTCTGAGCGCCTCGGCCGGCAGGTCCTCGACGGCGCCCGCCTGGCCATAGGCACCATTGTTGAAGAGAGCGTCGATGCGCCCGCCAGAACGGGCCATTACCGCCTCCGCCAACGCGACGATCGTTTCCGGCCTGGTGTAGTCCATGATGAAGGTCTCGATGCCTTCGGCCTCCAGTTCCGTCCGATCTTCGGGCCGGCGAACGGTCGCGAAGACGCGCCAGCCGTCTGCCTTCAGCGCGCGGGCACAATAGGCGCCGATGCCGGAAGAGCAGCCTGTGACAATGATGGTTGGGCGATCGGGCATCCGGTCGATTCCTGTAGAAATCCATCCCCCGTTTCCCATATTCATCCGTGGGATACAATTGAATTGCGTGTGTTACGCAGGCGCCCGTCGGTGCCGTGGATACCCGCAAGCTCGGAGAAGGAATGCCGGCCGTCGTTCGCATCATCTGGAAGGTCGTCTTCGATGCGCTCTGGCATTTCAGCGAGGACGACGGCTGGGCGATGGCGAGCCACGTTGCGCTGTCCTCGCTGATGGCGGTCTTTCCGTTCCTGATCTTCGGCACGGCGCTCGGCAGCTTCCTCGGCGCCGACCAGTTTGCGGAGACGGCCGTCCATCTGATTTTCGATGCCTGGCCGGAATCGATCGCCCAACCAGTGGCCGACGAGGTCGTCCGGGTGCTGACGATCCCGCGCGGCGGCGTGCTCACTGTTTCCGTGCTCGCGGCCGCCTATTTTGCCTCCAACGGCGTAGAGGCGCTCAGGATTGCGCTGAACCGCGCCTATCGGGTTGCTGAGAGCCGCTCGTGGTATGTGACGCGGCTTGCGAGTCTCGGCTTCGTGATCGCCGGCGTGCTGATCCTTGCCGTCATCAGCGTTCTGCTCGTTGCGGTGCCGCTTGCGGTGCGCAATGCCGACCAATGGCTGCCCTGGCTCGACACCGTCCTCGCAACGGTCGATAATTGGGGGCTAACGCTTGCCCTTGTGATGCTGACCAGCGGGCTGCTGGTGTCGCATCTGTGGCTTCCGGACGGCCACCGCAAGATCCTCGATGTCCTTCCCGGAATCGTTCTCACTCTGGTGTTCTGGTCGATCGGAGCCTATGTCTTCGCCTATTATCTCACGGCTTTCTCCAGCTATGTGACCACCTATGCCGGTCTCGCCTCGGTCGTGATCGTCCTGGTGTTTCTGTACATGATCGGCGCGATCTTCATCATCGGCGCCGAGATCAATGCCGCGATCATGAAATTCCGCGTCAAGCGCCTCGTCATGCGCACTTTCTTGGGTCAGCGCGAGAGCGACGATCGCCCCGGTGAGAATGGTTCATAGCACCATGGCGCGAATGTCCGCTGGCGTCTTTCCGGCAGCGCGGAATGCGGCGATACCCGTGTCTTTGCTGCTCTTCGACAGCTTCTTGCCATCCGGCCCGAGGATAAGGCGGTGATGGTGGTAGACTGGTTCCGGGAGATCGAGAAGCCGCTGGAGCAAGCGGTGGACCGAAGTCGCGTGATACAGATCGCGCCCGCGCACGATATGGGTGACGCCCTGGAGCGCGTCATCGACGACGACCGAGAGATGGTAGCTCGATGGCGCGTCGGAACGCGAAAGGATCACATCGCCCCAGCTTGCGGGATCCGCCGGAACCGGGCCCGTTTCCCCGGCGGGGCCTGCGCCGGTTTCCTGCCATGTCAAACGGCCGGGCACGAGATCTATCGCCCTTGTGACGTCGAGGCGCCAGGCAAAGGGCCGATCGCCGGCGACAAGTGCGGCTTGCTCGCCAAGCGATAGTTCGCGCTCGCGGCCCGGATAAAGTGGCGTTCCGTCCGGATCGCGCGGCCAGACCGACCCCTCGGCCTCCGCCGCGGCGACCGCCGCCCTGATCTCCCCGCGGGTCATGATGGATGGATAGACGACACCCATTGCCCGCAGGCGCTGAAGCATCTCGGCATAAAGGTCGAGGTGTTCGGATTGGCGGCGTACCGGGTGCTCCCAACTGAGACCCAGCCAGCCGAGATCATCGAAAATCGCCTGTTCCAGCTCCGGGCGGCAACGTGTCTGGTCGATGTCCTCGATCCGCAGCAGAAAGCGTCCATTGGCGAAGGCCGCCATGTCATGATTAAGGATGGCGGACAGCGCATGACCAAGGTGCAGCAGGCCGTTCGGGCTCGGTGCGAAACGAAAAACGGGTTGCTCGGGCGAGATGGTCATCGTTTCCCTTTGGCATGGAAGCGGTATAAAGGTCATCCGCTTTCTACAGCGCGGCTGCGTCTTTTCAGACGCACAGAGGACGCTATAGCACTTTGAATTGCTGCATGTTTTTGTCCTTGAATCGGTTAGGATTTGAGGACACATGCAGTGGAGGGCGTATGCGGATCATCCGGACACACGAGGATATCGAGGCCGGGCTTGCCGGCCTGATAATGCTCGACGCCCGTCTCGAGCACGTGGTCGCCAAGGCGGGGCCGGTGCCACTCAGGCGGACGGATCCGGGCTATCGCGGTATCGCGAACATTATCGTGTCGCAAATGGTCTCGAAGGCGAGCGCTGCCGCGATCTGGCGGCGCATGGAGGCCGCGCTCGGCGAGATCAGTCCGGGTGCAGTCCTTTCGCTCGGCGACGACGATTGCCGGCAATTCGGCCTCTCCCGCGCCAAGGCCGACACGTTGCGGCGCGTCGCGGCCGCCGCGGTTGCCGGCGAGATCGATCTCGACGCCATCTGCAATGCCGAGGCCGCCGTGGCGATCCACGAATTGACGGCAATCAAGGGGGTCGGTCGCTGGACGGCGGAAGTCTACCTGCTTTTCTGCGCCGGCCATCCGGACGTCTTTCCGTCCGGCGACGTTGCGCTGCAAAACGCCATCGGCCATGCGCTGGAGTTCGACCTGCGCCCGACGGCAAGCGAGATTGATTCGCTCGCAACCTCCTGGTCGCCGTGGCGCAGCGTCGCCGCGCGGCTGTTCTGGGCCTATTATGCACAGGAAATGCGGCGTGACGCGCTGCCGGTGACGCCTTGAAGAAAAAAGCGAATCCTTCGCGCCGTTTTTCTTTGTGGCTTCACAATCCTGTCGCAACACGACTAATATAGAAGGTGCAGATGCCGAATCGATCAGGAGAATGCGCTTGACGATTGCAGTCTCACCGCAGGCCCTGCCGGCGCTCGTTTTGAACGCCGACTACCGGCCGCTGAGTTATTACCCCTTGTCGCTCTGGTCCTGGCAGGACGCGATCAAGGCCGTCTTCCTTGACCGCGTCACGATCCTCGCCGAATACGAACATTCAGTCTCGTCGCCCAGCTTCTCGATGCGGCTGCCGAGCGTCGTTTGTCTCAAGAGCTATGTGCAGCCGTCGCGCCATCCGGCCTTCACCCGGTTCAACGTTTTCCTCCGCGACAAGTTCGAGTGCCAGTATTGCGGATCGCCTGACGACCTGACCTTCGACCATGTGGTGCCGCGCGCCCATGGCGGCCAGACGACTTGGGAAAATGTCGTGGCGGCCTGTTCGCCCTGCAACCTGCGCAAGGGCAGCAAGCTGCCGAAGCAGGCCAACATGTTCCCGCATCAGAGGCCCTACCAGCCGACGGTGCAGGACCTGCACAACAACGGCCGGCTCTTCCCGCCGAACCATCTGCATGAAAGCTGGATGGACTATCTCTACTGGGATGTCGAACTGCAGCCGTAATTATCAAGCCTTGGCGGCACTGCGCAATGCGATCGCAGCCAGGATGAGGCTTGCGATCACGTTCCAGCCTGCAAAGGAGAGCCCAAGCACGCGGAGTGCCGCATCCGTGCAGGAGGGGGCGTGCTTGGCATCGAGATCGCCGAGCAGGTCCCCGACATCGGACGAGATGCCCTGCGCGGCTGTCGCGCAGGTCGACGGTCCCTCCCAGAAATGCCATTCGACGCCCGAGTGATAGACGCCCATGCCGGCACCGACGAGCATCAGGATGCCGACCAGCAGGAGCAGCGTTCGCGTGATCCAGGCTGGCAACTTGAGAGCACTTGAAACGACCGCCAGAAGGCCGAGCGGAATGCCGTAGTAGTAGGGATTGCGCTGCAACAGGCAGAGCGCACAGGGGATATAGCCGCCGATATGCTCGAAGCCGAGCGCGCCGCCGACAGTTGCCGCCATGCCGAGCGTGACGAGAACGGCGCCAACAAGGTGCTGGCGTTGGGCGACGGAAGCTGCGGTCATGGATACCTCGCGGTCGGGCGACAGGGTGGACGGCTTCGGCGGCCGGCCGTGCCATTACGACGCCTTCTTAGGAAGGATCGGCGGCGCTGTAAATTGCCCGCAAGACACACAGTTTGCACGCTTTTGTGATCACCGGGCGGCGAAATGCATTTTCGCGGTTGACCGGCGCGAAATCGATCGTGTAAATCGCAAGCCGCTGACATCACAGCCTGAGCCCCATTGGCGGAATTGGTAGACGCGCTCGACTCAAAATCGAGTTCCGAAAGGAGTGCTGGTTCGACCCCGGCATGGGGCACCACCATACCCCGGAGATTATCGGACGCCTTCCGCAGCCGCGCCTCCATTGAACAGGCGGGTGCGAAAATGTTAGCTGCATGGCGGAAAAAATTTTGTGCGGCCGCCCATGCTCCCGAAAATCGAAAACTACGATGAACTCTACCGCGATTTCCGCTGGCGGATTCCGGAGAAGTTCAACATCGGCGTTGCGGTCAGCGATGCATGGGCGGAGCGGGAACCGGAGCGTGTCTGCCTTCAGCACTTCAGGCCTGACGGCGCGCATCTTTCTTTGACCTATGGCGCCTTCGCGGTGCGCTCGTCCGCTTTTGCCGCCGGATTGGAAGACCATGGCGTCAAGCGCGGCGACCGTGTCGCGATCTTTCTGCCGCAGGGTTTCGAGGCAGCAATCGCGCATGTTGCGATCTACAAGCTTGGCGCGATCGCCTTGCCGCTCGCTTTGCTGTTCGGCGTCGATGCGCTCGAATATCGGCTGCTGGATGCCGGAGCGACCGCGATCATCACCAACCGGTTCGGCTACGAGCGGCTTGCGGCGATCAGAGCGAAGCTGCCGGAACTCGCTCTCTTCGTGCTGGCGGATGAAGGGGATGAGCCCGGAACAGTGCGTTTCGATCGGCTCGCAAACAGCGGGAAGCGTTTTGCGGCCGCTGATACGACGCCGGACGATCCGGCGCTGATGATCTACACCTCCGGTACAACGGGGCCTCCAAAGGGCGCGCTGCATGGCCACCGCGTCCTGCTCGGTCACTTGCCGGGCTTCCAGTTCCATCATCACTTCCTGCCGCAACCGGGCGACCGGATGTGGACTCCGGCCGATTGGGCCTGGGCCGGGGGGCTTCTGAACGCACTGCTGCCGTCGCTGCTGCTCGGCGTGCCGGTTGTTTCATCGCCGGCGCAGAAATTCGATCCGCATATGGCCTTCCGGATCATGGAAGAGATGGATGTGCGCAATGCCTTCATCCCGCCGACAGCGCTTCGGCTCCTGAAGGCCGTCGACCGGCCAGGTGACCGTTACGCTCTCAAGCTGCGGACGATCGGCTCCGCCGGCGAGGCGCTCGGGCGGGAGACCTTCGAATGGGCAAAGGCAGCGCTCGGGATCGAAGTCAGCGAGTTCTACGGCCAGACGGAGTGCAATATCGTCATCTCTTCGGCCGCAGATCTCGGTGTCTTGAAGCCGGGCTCCATGGGCAAGGCGGCACCCGGTCACAGGGTGGCGATCATCGACGGTGAAGGGAGGATCCTGCCGCCGGGCACAGTCGGGCAGGTGGCTGTGCAGCGCCCGGATCCGGTGATGTTCCTCCGCTATTGGCGCAACGAGCGGGCGACGGAAATGAAGTTCGTCGATGATTGGATGACGACCGGGGACCAGGGCGTGATGGACGCGGAGGGCTACTTCACCTTCTTCGGCCGTGACGACGACGTCATCACCTCGTCCGGCTACCGCATCGGTCCAGGCGAGATCGAGGATTGCCTGGCCGGCCATCCCGACGTTCAACTGGCGGCGGTCGTCGGCAAGCCCGATCCGGTCCGCACGGAGATCGTCAAGGCCTATGTGGTGCTGAAGCCAGGCGTCTCCGCCGATGACGAGGTCGCGGCCGGAATCCGCGACTGGGTGAAAACCAGGCTCTCCATGCACGAATACCCGCGCGAGATCGAGTTCGTCGATAGCCTGCCTTTGACGACGTCGGGAAAGGTGATCCGACGGCTTCTGCGCGATCGGGCGGCTGCCGAAGCGCTTCGCAAGTAGCGGCGGCATTACGGCGCCGTGCGTCCTTCAGGACGCACAAAGGCGCTGTAAGTCTTTGAATCCACACATATCCCGAAGATCGAATCCGATTTTCGGACCGAGGCGTCAGCGGCCGGCAAGCGCCCGTATCTTCTCGCGCAGCAGCCGTGCCATGTTGCGCGTATTGCGATAGAGGTGGAGCTGGGCGGCAACCTGGCGGACATCGCGGTCACGGTTCTGCTGCAAGCCGATGACGAGGGTTCCCATCTCCTCGCGCTCCTGCCAGAAGCGGCCTATCACCGGGTGGTTGGGCACGGCGCAGGAATCGGAGCGGGCGATGTTGGCGTCGTCGAGGTGCCATTCCGTCAGTTCGGCCAGCAGCAGCTTGCCGGGCGAATATATCGCATAGCGCTCGTCATAGGCGGTCTTCCACGTATAGGCCTCGCCGGCCATGAGCAGAACGACCATGGAGGCGATCGCCTTGCCGTCGAGATCGAGTGTGTGGATGCGGACGCTATCCGTCTCGGCGAGATTGGTGATCGCCTCGCGGGCAAAGGCGGCGCGGAAGCGATCCGTGATCATGGCGCTGCGTTCTCGCCCCTTCCAGCCGGAAGCCTCCAGCGCCAGGAATTCCTCCATGCGCAACCGGATCTCCTCCGGCTGGCGTGCGACGGTGTAGATCAGGCGTCCGTGCTTTTCGAGGTTCTTCCACTGGCGCCGCAATTCCTTGAAATGCCCGCGCTTGATTGCCTTGCGCAAATAGGTCGGGCCGTCGAGCAGGCTTTCGAGCATCGGCCGTTCAAAGGTGTCCGTCACGGTGAGCGGCAGGTTTTCGCTGATCGCGACGGCGCGGGCGAGTTGTGCGAACCGGCCCCTGAGCCTCACGTCCGGCAGCACGAGCACCGGCGGCAGGCCGGACGACGATGCGGCCAGGGCCTCGTAAAGATTGCTGATCGTTTCGGCCGCATCTTCTGCATCGAGCAGCGGTACGCCGAGCGGGCCAAACGGGTTGGACCAGGCACGAATGATAGATGCACCGATCGCGAACCCCGGTTTCTCGATCGAAAACGGCATGAGGAAGCGCATTCTGCTGCGGCGTTCGTCGTTGTCCCGGATCACCGCGAGCCGGATAACCCGGTCCTCGAGGCGCGGCATGGCCGGAGCGAGGAAGCGGCCCGTGAAGAATATGTTCGGTTCTATTGCGCGGTTGGAGAGGTAATCGAGCTCTCGTTGCAACTCGTAGCCGGCCCTTGCGGAATAGATCGAAAGGTAGCGGCCTGGCCGCCCGACGCTGACGGTCTGCTCGGGTTGCGCCACGTCGATGTCCGGCTGGGCCAATCCGCCGAGCAGGCGGCTCGCTCTGCCGTTCGTATCTCCGGGAAAGGGTGTGTTGCCGATCATGGACGGATCGCCTCGTTCTTGTCGTTGCCGCTTCCTGCGCCCGCGAAAGCGAGGAGGGGGATGGCGAAAGCGCGTCTTGCAGCAAGGTGCAGAATTGCTGCCTCGAAGAACATCGCGCCGGCGGTGGCGAATGCTGCGCCGATCAGGCCGAAGGCCGGGATAAGAACAATATTCAGCGCGATGTTGACGGCGAGCGCGGTCGCGTAAAGTATCGCACAGAGCTTCTGCCGGCCGGTCATGGTCAGCAGGGTTTCGACGGGGCCGACGAAGGCCTTGGCCAGAATCCCGGCAAACAGGATCGCCATCAATGGCGCCCCCGCGGTGAAAGCCGGGCCGAACAGCGACAGCAGGAAACGACCGGCGATGAGCACAGTGCCGCCCATCGCGAGAGAGGGCCAGAAGGACCAGTGCGCGCTTTCGGTTGCGATTTCGGCGAGTTGGCGTCTCTCGCCGGAGGCCATTGCCTCGGAAAAGCGCGGACCCGCCGCCGCCTTCACGGCGAACATGACGAAATGGACGAGAGCCATGGTTTTGGCAGCGGCGAAGTAGATCGCCACGTCGTCCGGCGGCAGGTAGAGCCCGACGATCACCACGTCGGAATTGGTCAGCAGAAAACCGAAACCTTCCGCGAGGAATATCGGCACGGAAAGGCGCAGCCATGGTCCGAGTTCGATCTTCATCGGTCCGCGAACGTAACGTCTGCGCAGGCGCCGTGTCATTGCGAGAAATTGCCCGAGCGTCGTGACGTAGGTGGCCGCCAGCGCGGCGATCATTGCCGTCTTTGCCGTGTTCGGCAAGCCGCCGGCGGTGGCCAGCACCATGAAGACGAGGATGAGCAGCGGCCGAACGATGAAGGTGGGGCTCATCGCCGCGAACGGCCAGCCATGCGCGCGCGCCGTGCCGTCCATCACGTCACCGAGCGCAATCATCGGCAGGGCGACCAGAGCGAGATAGAGGGCGACGAGATGATAATGCTCGATCATGTCCGCAAAGCACCAGAGACCGATGGCGCCGATGGCGGCGAGTGCGGTCGCCGACAACAGCGCAAAGACGCGCGCCGCGGTCGTGAGCCCACGGATTTCGGCCACGGCGCCTGCCGTTTGATATTCCGGCACGAAGCGGATCACGGCCGCGTGCAGGCCGAGGCACGACAGGTTGCCGAACAGGACGGCCAGGACCCAGACGAAGACGAAGACGCCGTATTCGAACTCGCCCATCAGACGAGCGAGAACGATCTGAGAGACGAGAGCAATGGCTGCACTGAAGATGCGGATCGCGAAAGCGATCAGGGCCGTGCGTTGTGCACGGGTCTTGGGATCAGCGCCGGACGCGATCGATCCAAGCCTGGCCGGCAGCGGAGACAGGCGTTGCCTCAGCGCCGACGGCAACATTCGTCCGGCCGATTGACATACCGCCATGAACACGAGGGACACCCTGACACTACGCAATACAGGGACCACTTCTGCCAGATCAGCGTTAACAAACGGTTCGCGCGGCATCCGCAGGAGGGCTGTCACACAGCTGCCCACAAGCTGAGCCGGGGCCCGGTCGAACGCGCTTACGAAAATGCCGCCCGAAGGCGGCATTCGATCATGCTTCGTATATCCCGTGGCAATGCTTGTATTTCTTGCCCGAGCCGCAAGGGCAGGGCTCATTGCGCGATACCTTGCCCCAGGTCGAGGGGTCGGCTGGATTGCGGTCGGCCTGTGCAACGGCCAGCAGCGGCGCGCCAGATTGCGCGAAGTCGTCCTCGCCGGTCAGCGGATCGATATGATGGCCTTCCATTGGCGGCAGCGGCTGGCTTGCTTCCTGCGCCTCGCGAACCAGTTCGACGCGCATCAACTGTGCGGTTACGGCTTGGCGGAGATTACCGAGCAGTCCCTGGAACAGTTCGAACGCCTCGGACTTGTACTCCTGCAGCGGATCGCGCTGGGCGTAGCCGCGGAAGCCGATGACCGAACGAAGATGGTCGAGGTTGACGATGTGTTCGCGCCAGAGATGGTCTAGCGTCTGCAGCACGACGGAGCGCTCGATATATTGCATGATGTCGGGGCCGAAGCGTTCCGCCCGGTCGGCAGCAGCCTTGTCGGCGGCAGCGTTGACGCGTTCGAGAATGTCGTCCTCGGCGATACCTTCTTCGGCCGCCCACTCGGTGACCGGCAGGTCGAGGTTGAGATATTGCTGGACATCCGCCTTCAGTCCCTCGACGTCCCATTGCTCGGCATAGGCACGCTCGGGGATCCGCTTGCTGACGACATCCTCGATCACTTCGTTGCGCATGTCGGTGACCGTCTCGGTGACGCTTTCCGCGTCCATCAGCTCGATGCGCTGCTCGAAGATGACCTTGCGCTGATCGTTGAGGACGTCGTCATACTTCAACAGATTCTTGCGGATGTCGAAGTTGCGGGCCTCGACCTTTTTCTGTGCCCGCTCGAGCGCCTTGTTGATCCACGGATGGACGATTGCCTCGCCTTCCTTCAGGCCCAGCTTCTGCAACATGCCGTCCATACGGTCGGACCCGAAGATGCGCATCAGGTCGTCCTGCAATGACAGGTAGAACTTCGAACGCCCGGGATCCCCCTGGCGGCCCGAACGGCCGCGCAGCTGGTTGTCGATGCGGCGGCTCTCATGGCGCTCCGTAGCGAGAACGTAGAGACCGCCGGCCGCGAGTGCCTTCTCCTTGAGCTTCTGCACTTCTTCGCGGATCGCCTTTTCGCGTGCCTCGCGCTCCGGCCCCGGCTCCATCTCGGCCAGTTCCTGCTGGATGCGCATGTCGGGGTTGCCACCGAGCTGGATGTCGGTGCCGCGGCCGGCCATGTTGGTGGCGATCGTCACGGCGCCTGGAACGCCGGCCTGGGCGACGATATAGGCTTCCTGTTCGTGGTAGCGGGCGTTCAAGACCTGGAACTTCGAGAAGCCGCTTTTTTTCAGCATGTCGGCGAGAAGCTCGGACTTTTCGATGGAGGTGGTACCAACCAGCATCGGCTGGCCGCGCTCGTGCGCAGACTTGATCTCGTCGATGATCGCCTTGTATTTCTCGCCCGCCGTCCGATAGACCTCGTCATCCTCATCGGCGCGCTGGATCGGCAGGTTGGTCGGAACTTCGATCACTTCGAGGCCGTAGATATTGCCGAATTCCTCGGCTTCCGTCGCTGCCGTACCGGTCATGCCGGCAAGTTTTTCGTACATGCGGAAATAGTTCTGGAAGGTGATCGAGGCGAGTGTCTGGTTCTCGGGCTGGATCTGTACCTTTTCCTTGGCCTCGAGCGCCTGGTGCTGGCCCTCGGAATAACGGCGCCCCGGCATCATGCGGCCGGTAAACTCGTCGATGATGACGATCTCGCCGTTGCGCACGATGTAGTCCTTGTCGCGCGTGAAGAGCTGGTGAGCCTTCAGCGCATTGTTGACGTGATGGACGATCGCAACGTTCTCGATGTCGTAGAGCGACTCGCCTTTCAAGAGGCCCGCCTGCCGCAGCATGTTTTCAAGCTTCTCGGTGCCTTCCTCCGAGAAGTTGGCCGAGCGCTGCTTCTCGTCGATCTCGTAGTCTTCCGGCGCAAGCAGCGGAATGAAATCGTTGATCGTATTGTAGAGATCGGAGCGGTCGTCGAGCGGGCCGGAGATAATCAGCGGCGTGCGCGCCTCGTCGACCAGGATGGAGTCGACTTCGTCGACGATAGCGAAGAAGTGACCGCGCTGCACCATCTGCGAGCGCTCATACTTCATGTTGTCACGCAGATAGTCGAAGCCAAGCTCGTTGTTGGTCGCGTAAGTGACGTCGCAGGCATAGGCGTCGCGGCGCTGCTCGTCGGTGAGGCCATGAATGATAACGCCGGTCGTCAGGCCGAGGAAGCCGTAGATGCGGCCCATCATGCCGGCGTCGCGTTGGGCCAGGTAGTCGTTGACGGTGACAACATGCACGCCCTTGCCGGCAAGCGCATTGAGATAGACGGGCAGTGTGGCAACGAGCGTCTTGCCTTCACCGGTCTTCATCTCGGAAATGGCGCGCTCGTGCAGGATCATGCCGCCGATGAGCTGGACGTCGAAGGGACGCAGGCCGAGGACGCGGCGCGCCGCTTCGCGCGCGACGGCGAAGGCCGGCACAAGGATGTCGTCGAGTGTCTTGCCGTCGGCCAACTGCTGGCGGAATTCCGTGGTCTTTGCCGCCAGCGCTTCATCGCTGAGCGCCTTCATTTCGGCTTCGAGAGCGTTGATGGCGTCCACCCGGCCCTGGTAACTGCGGACGCGGCGCTCATTGGCGGAACCAAACAACTTGCGGGCTAGGCCGCCGAGACTGACCATATGAATGGCCCTTTCTTTATTTGTCGCCTGGGGTTTCAGGTTGGGTTTGAAAAACCACATAATGCCATGAAACGCCCGGAAACTGTTCTGGACGCGAGGTTGCGTGACAGATAAGAGGGGGGTCGGATTATGTCAACGCACTTGCACTGCCGGATGGCTACAGAACGGCCATATTCTGGTGTTGTGCAGCCGCAACGGCCAGAGGCAATCGCGCCCGGCGGCCAATGGTGAAAGGTTATTGAAATGTCCAGATACAAGACTTTGGCGGCTGCGGTTTTCGTCGCGGCGATCGCTGTGCACGGAGTGCGCGCCGAAGAAACCGATCCGGTAATCGCGAAGGTTGGCGAGCAGGAAGTCCGCCAATCCGAGCTCAATCTCGCCCTCGGTGGTCTTGATCCCCAGCTTCAGCAGATGCCGGAAGAACAGAAACGCGCCGCCGCGCTTTCGGCCGTCATCGACGTCAAGCTTCTGGCAAAGAACGCCGAGAAGGAGGGCTTGCAGGACGACGCCGTCTTCAAGCAGCGTATCGCCTACCTCACCGAACGCGAGCTGCACAATGCGTTCTTCAAGAAGCATGTGGTGGACGCAGTGACGAAGGAAGACGTCAAGGCCCGTTACGACAAGGAAATCGCCGCAATCCCGGCACAGGAAGAGATCAAGGCACGCCATATCCTGGTGAAGACCGAGGACGAGGCAAAGGCCGTGATCAAGGAACTCGACGCCGGCAAGAGCTTCGTCGAGCTCGCCAAGGCCAAATCGTCCGATCCGAACAAGGATGACGGCGGCGATCTGGGCTACTTCGCCAAGGGACGGATGGTGCCGGAATTCGAGGCGGCTGCCTTCGCCCTCGAAAAGGGCACCTACACCAAGACGCCGGTGAAGACGCAGTTCGGCTTCCACGTCATCCTCGTCGAGGACAAGCGCCCGCAGGCGCCGCCGACGCTGGAACAGGTCGAGCCGCAGGTTCGTCAGCTCGTCATGCGTGACAAATATCTTGAGCTTCTAGCTTCCGCGAAAAAGGAAACCGGGGTCGAAATCTCGGATCCGGCGCTCAAGAAGGCCTATGACGAGGCCAACAAGCCGCAGGAAACCAAGTAAGCTTTCGCCGGATGCGCTAGCCAAAGAGGTTGAGCGACATCCGGTTTCACGCATTCGCGATGCCCGACGGTTCGGTGCCGTTCGGGCATCTGTCGCAACAGCATCCAGGGTTCTCAAAGCAGGTTCATCCCATGTCCGGCTCCGTTTCTCCGCTCGCTCCGAAAACCTTCGCCGAAATACCGCCGCTTCGAGGTGTGCGCATGGCTACGGCCGCGGCAGGGATCAAGTACAAGAACCGCACCGACGTGCTGATGATGATCTTCGACGAGCCCGCTGCGGTTGCCGGCGTCTTCACCCGATCGAAATGCCCGTCGGCGCCGGTCGACTTCTGCCGCAGGAATCTTCCGGGCGGTGTTGCACGCGCCGTCGTCGTCAATTCTGGCAATGCCAATGCGTTTACGGGCAAGAAGGGGCGGGAGGCGACCGAACTCACGGCGCAGTCCGCAGCCAAGGCCGTCGGATGCAAGGAGAACGAGATCTTCCTCGCCTCGACCGGCGTGATCGGCGAACCGCTCGATGCGACCAAATTCGCCGGCGTCCTCGATGGTCTTGCGGTTTCCGCCAAGGAAGATTTCTGGTTCGAGGCCGCCAAGGCGATCATGACGACGGATACCTATCCGAAGGTCGCGACCCGCAGTGCTAAGATTGGCGGCGTCACGGTGACGATCAACGGCATCGCCAAAGGCGCAGGCATGATCGCGCCCGACATGGCGACGATGCTTTCCTTCGTGGTGACGGACGCAGATATCGCGCCGCCAGCGCTTCAGGCCCTGCTTTCCGCCGGCGTCGGCCCGACCTTCAACTCCGTCACTGTTGACAGCGACACCTCCACCTCCGACACGCTCATGCTGTTTGCAACCGGCGCGGCCGCGAAAGACGGGCAGGCAAAGGTTGTGGACGTCGCCGATCCACGCCTCGACGCCTTCCGCATCGCGCTCAACGATCTGCTGCACGATCTGGCCCTGCAGGTGGTGCGCGACGGCGAGGGCGCCCGCAAGATGGTGGCCGTAACCGTCGAAGGTGCGGAAAACGATGCCGCGGCCAAGCGCATTGCGCTGTCGATCGCCAATTCGCCGCTGGTGAAGACGGCTGTTGCCGGCGAGGATGCGAACTGGGGCCGGGTGGTCATGGCTGTCGGCAAATCCGGAGAGATGGCCGAACGAGACCTGCTGGCGATCTGGTTCGGCGATGTGCGCGTTGCCGTCGAAGGCGAGCGGGATCCGGAGTATTCGGAGGCGGCGGCAAGCGCCGTCATGAAGGGCGAAGACATTCCGATCCGTGTCGACATCGGGCTCGGTTCTGGCCGTGCGACCGTCTATACCTGTGATCTGACCAAGGAATATGTCGAGATCAACGGCGACTACAGAAGCTGACGCTCTGGTTCTCTCATCCGAGGTTGCGAACGAATGACATCGAATGACGGGCAGCCGCCGACGACGGACGCGGCGGTTGGGGAAACGATCATGGTTGATCTTCCGAGTGTGCGCCGCCTGGAAGCCGTCGGCTTCCGCGCCTGGCCGGCTGCGAGCGTTCAGTATGACGGCAGCTGGCTGATCCGCCTTACGGCGGGACATGCGTCCAAACGCCTGAACTCGGTCAATCCACTTGATCCATCGGATTACCGTGACATTCCCATCCGGCTCGGAAAAGCAGGCAAACGTTTCGACGATTACGGCCGTCCGCTCACCGTTCGCCAGACGCCGCTGACGCCGCCGCAACTGATCGCCTACATGGACAATGAGGGCTGGGCCGCATTCGGACATAGCCTGGTGCTGACGGCGGACCTGGCCGAGCGCGAATTTGGTGACGGCATAGACCACCTCCCCATGAAGGATGTCGGTCGTTTCGTCGATGCGCGCATCCTGATCGGCAAGGAGGAGCCGCAGACCAAGCCGGCACTCACCGAAATTATCAATGCCATCAAGCCGGAATGCGGTCTGTTCCTGTTCGAGGACCTTGAGATCGGCCCGACCGCCGTGTCGCTGGTCGTCCAGGACAACGACCTGGCCGGTATCATGCAGTTCGCGGTAGCCGAAGGCGTGCGCCGAAAGGGCGTCGGTTCGGCGTTGCTCGATGCATCACTGCGCTGGGCACGTCTTAAGGGTGCGAAGAAAGCCTGGCTGCAGGTGGAGACGGAAAACGAAGCGGCAGTCGAACTTTACCGCAAGGCCGGCTTCACCGAGGTCTATCGTTACCTTTATCGCACGCCGAGGGCCTGACGCATGGATGTGCAGGGAAAGAAGATCGTGCTGGTTGCTGCCTGTGCTCTGGTCGATTCCGACGGCCGCGTTCTCCTGGCGCAGCGTCCGGAGGGAAAGTCGCTCGCCGGGCTTTGGGAGTTTCCGGGCGGCAAGGTGGAGCCGGGTGAAACGCCGGAGGCGACGCTGATCCGCGAACTGGAGGAGGAGCTCGGCATCCGCACCAAGGTCGCATGCCTTGCTCCACTCACCTTCGCGAGCCACAGCTATGACGATTTTCACCTGCTGATGCCGCTTTATGTATGCCGGCGATACGAGGGCTTTGCCGAGGGGCGAGAGGGCCAGACGATCAAGTGGGTGCGGCCGAAAGCGCTGCGCGACTATCCGATGCCTCCGGCGGACGAGCCGCTGATCCCATTTCTGATGGATTTGCTCTGATCCGAAACGGCCGCACGCCATTGCGTATGGCCCGATTGTTTCCCCGTCAGGGCACGAAGCTACCGGAAATCTCGAAGTTTATTAATCAAAAGTTTATCACCCTCGTGGCATGCTAGAGACATCAGTTTCGGTGCTTGCCAGCTATGGCATGACACCGGTTTCGAGCAGGTGTGGTCAGGTCGAGGCTTGGGAAGGGTGCTTCGCCCGCCGCTCTTTCACGTGTTTGCGAGGCTGGGATGGTAGACGAAGATTTCTGGAGGACAGTTCAGGACAAGGATCTGGCGGCGAGCCAGGCCCGCCGGACGGGCGTGCTCAATCTGTCGCTGCTGTTCGGAACGGCGGTGATTGCGCTGACGATGATCCTCACGCCGATGCTGTCGTCAAAGGCAGACAAGCGCATGCTGGCGAATACACCGATGGAATACGACAATATTTCAACCGGCTCAGTTCCTTCGAACGGCACGAGCAAGCGCTACACCGTACGCCGCAGCGTGCTGCAGGAAATGCCGGGCGCCGTCTGCATCATCGATGCGGATGGCAGCAAGAGTGGATGCTGAGTTGAACGAAATGCCGGGCCTGCTGCTGCGACCTTTGTGCGTGTGAAAAGACGCATGGCGCTGCAGGCCGGCATTTTCCGTTCCGGGGGCAAAAACCGGGGAGGGGCAGATGGGCAAGTTCGCAGGCTTCATTCGCAGCAGAGACGGCGCCACAGCCATTGAATACGGTCTCCTCGCTGCGCTTATTTCCATTGGCCTGCTCATCGGTCTCGAGAGCTTGTCCGATTCGCTGCTCGGTCTCTTCAATCATGTGGTGGACACGATGGAGTCGACCTGGGGGTGAAGACGCCCCGGCGGCGCCGGAACACCGGCGTCTACTGCAATCCAAGTGCTACAGCCACCTATGTGCGTCCGAGTAGCGGCAGGGCGCTGTCGTGTCGCCTATCGTTCTTTCAGCGGATGTTCGTTGACGCCGAGCGCTTCGGACAGCCTTTGCTTCGCGGAGCCGGGTTTCAACGGTTTTTGCTGGCTCTCGTGCGGCGCCCAACCGGAAACATAGATGATAGAGAAGGTCGCGCGGATGCGGCCATCGGGATCGGAGAAGCGTTCCGCATAGATCTCGGCCGCCCTCAGGAAAAACCGCCGGGAAACCGGCACGCGACTGCGGGCCGCCAGCGGGTTGGCCATGCCCATGGCCCTCAGGTCCTTCAGCAACCCGAAAAGTGAATCGTAGCGGACCGTGTAGGCTTCGGCGTCCGCGACCGGCAGGGCAAAGCCTGCCCGCTGCAGGAGGGCGCCCATTTCACGAACGTCGGCAAAGGGAATGACCCTTGGGCTCGCCCCGCCGGTCAGTTCGGCCTCGGCCGTGAGCAGCGAATCGCGGAGCTCCTGCAACGTGCCGTTGCCAGGGATCGCCGCAAGAAACAGGCCATCCGGCTTCAACACGCGGCGGGCCTGGATGAAGACGCCGGGCGTATCGTTGGTCAGATGCAGCGAAAGCGGCGACACGAGGAGATTGAGCGACTCCGGTGCGGCGGGAATCCGCTCCAGCGGGGCGACCGTAACGGGTCGGTCGCCGGAACCGAAGCCGTCCTCCGTTTCCACCCGCTCGATGGTTCCGACCTTGCCCGTCGCGGCAAGACAGCGCGCCGTGGGACCGGTGTAGCCATGCAACTCCATTGCCCGGTCGAAATGCCTTTCAACGACGCTGACGCGCTCGGCGAGCTCCCGCGCCACGATATCGAGCAGGAAGGTTGCCTTCTGGTCGCCGTTGATGAGGGCCCTGTGGCGGCGCGCCTCGACGAGGCTCTGGTCAAAGATGATTTCCACGGTACTCTCTCCGAAATCACGGATGCAAAGAAACCCTGACGTGGACAAAGTCAACCATATGGAACCGGAAGGATGGCGAAATCAGGCTTCGCATTGGGCGGCATTGTTGCGCCGCGTCGGGCGCGAAGCCGTCGGTATTGTCTATCCGCCGGTCTGCTGCGGCTGCGGATGGCTGACCGGCGACCATCACGCCGTATGTCCGGCTTGTTGGTCCGGCCTGCGGCTGATCGAGCGCCCCTATTGCGAGATCCTCGGGCTGCCCTTTGCCTTTGATCCCGGGCCGGGCTCCGTCTCGCCCGAAGCTATCGCCGATCCCCCCGTCTTCGACCGGCTTCGCTCGGTAGCGATCCACGACGGTGTCGTGCGCGATCTCGTCCACGGTCTGAAATACCGCGACCGCACCGATCTTGCGCCGATGATGGGTGAATGGATGATCCGCGCGAGCGACGGCGCGGTCGCGGCTGCCGACATGATCGTGCCGGTTCCGCTCCATGCATTCCGCCTCTGGCGACGAAAATTCAACCAGGCCGCCGAGCTTGCCCGTGTCATCGCGCGGCGTGCGGAAAAGCCCTACCGACCGGACGTGCTTCGCCGCATCAAACGCACCAGCCGGCAGGTCGGTCTCGGCGCCCGGGCGCGTGAGGAGAATGTGCGTGGCGCTTTCGTCGTCCCTGAAAGCGGCAGGCCGGGTCTCAGCGGGAAAAGAATCATACTCGTCGACGATGTATATACGACCGGTGCAACCGTCTCGGCCGCGACCCGCGCGCTGAAGCGGGCGGGGGCCGGAGATGTCACGGTTTTGACCTTTGCAAGAGCCATGTCCGGTCCTATATGACTACAGCGCCGCGCGTCTGATAAGACGCGCAAAGGTCGCTGTAGCACCTTGAAATGCTACATGCTTCCTTGAACAGGAACCGATTCAAGGAAGCATGTAGCGGCAGATATCCGGCGTCGTGCCGGTGAAGGAGCGGTCCAACAATATGGCTTCGGTCGTCATTTATACGCGTCAGTTCTGCGGCTATTGCTCGGCAGCAAAGAAACTTCTCGAAACCAAAGGCGTCAACTTCGTCGAACATGACGCGACCCATGATCCGGGCCTGCGCCAGACGATGATCGAAAAGTCGAACGGCGGCATGACTTTCCCGCAGATCTTCATAAACGACCTCCACGTGGGCGGTTGCGACGACCTGCACGCGCTCGACCGCGCCGGCAAGCTCGACGCACTGCTTGCTGCCTGAAGGTTTGACGCGCAGCCATCGCAAACGTGCGAGAGCCCGGCCTGCGCGAGGATGGCTAGGGAGAGAAGAAAGATGAGTTTCAAGGCTGCTGCCGTCCAGATGTGCTCCGGCGTCGATCCCGCAAGAAACGTGGAGACGATGGCGAAGCTCGTGCGTGAGGCGGCTGCTCAAGGCGCGACCTACATCCAGACACCGGAAATGACCGGTGCCATACAGCGTGATCGGGCAGGACTTCGATCCGTGCTCAAGGACGAGGCGAACGACATCGTCGTGCGCGAGGCCGCGCCTCTTGCCGGCGAGCTCGGCGTCTATCTCCATATCGGCTCGACGCCGATAGCGCTTTCCGACGGCAAGATCGCCAACCGCGGCTTCCTCTTCGGGCCGGACGGGGTCAAGGTCTGCGACTACGACAAGATCCATATGTTCGACGTGGATCTGGAGAATGGCGAAAGCTGGCGCGAGAGTGCGGCATACCAGCCCGGCGCGACAGCGCGCGTCGCCGATCTTGCCTTCGGCAAGCTGGGCTTTTCCATCTGTTACGACGTCCGCTTCCCCGAGCTCTTCCGTCAGCAGGCCGTTGCCGGTGCCGAGATCATGTCGATACCTGCGGCCTTCACCAAGCAGACAGGCGAGGCGCACTGGGAGATCCTGCTACGCGCCCGCGCCATCGAAAACGGCCTTTTCGTCGTCGCCGCTGCGCAGGCTGGAACGCACGAGGATGGTCGTGAAACCTTCGGTCATTCGATGATCATCGACCCGTGGGGCCGCGTGCTCGCTGAGGCAGGCGCGGCCGGGGAGGGGATTATCGTTGCCGACATCGACATTGCCGCGGTGCATGGCGCGCGGGCGAAGATACCCAATCTGAAGAATGGCCGCAGTTTTGTGCTGGACGAGGTGATGCCGACCGGGAAAGGGGGCGTTGCAGCGTGATCCGTTACAACCTCTCGTGTGATGATGGCCATGACTTCGAAGGCTGGTTCGCGTCGAGCGACGATTTCGATTCCCAGGTCGAGCGGCGTCTGGTCGCCTGTCCTGCATGCGGCTCTCACTCCGTCAGCAAGCAGCTGATGGCGCCTTCGGTATCGACCGCGCGCAAGAAGGAGGCGACGCGGGCACTCGTGATGGATCGGGCTCAGAAGGAAACGATCGCCAAGATCCGCGAACTGGTCAATTCGATCCGCGAGAACGCCGAGGACGTCGGCGAACGTTTCCCGGAAGAAGCGCGCAAGATCCACTATGGCGAGGCCGAGGAGCGCGGGCTGATCGGCAAGGCAAGCGCGGAAGAGGCGATGGCGCTTCTGGAAGAAGGCATCGAGATCGCACCCCTGCCGGTGCTGCCGGATGACGTGAATTAGGGCGGCATGAGGGAAAGTGCGTGGCGGTTTTCCGTCCGGAACGCGTCGTTTCAAAAAGTCAGCGCGGCCGCCTTGCGACGATCATGTAGTTGACGTCCATATCCTTCGACAGGTTCCATTGATTGGCGAGCGGGTTGAAGAACACGCCGGTACGGTCGGTGATCTCGAGACCGCTTGCCTCGAGCGGTTTTTCCAGTTCCTCCGGACGAACCAGCTTCTCGTATTGGTGGGTGCCGCGTGGGAGCCAGCGCAACAGGTTTTCCGCGGCGAAGATCGCGAGCGCGGCGGCTTTCACCGTGCGGTTGATCGTGGCTATGAACATAAGCCCGCCCGGACGCACCATATGGGCGCAGGTGGTGACGAAGAAATCGACGTCGGCGACATGTTCCACCACCTCCATGTTGAGGACGACGTCGAAGCTCTCGCCGGCTTCGGCGAGCGCCTCCGCGGTGACTGCGCGGTAGTCGACGGAAACGCCGCTCCCGGCCGCGTGGGTCTTGGCGATGCCGATATTCTTTTCCGATGCGTCGGCGCCGAGAACATCTGCGCCCATGCGCGCCATCGGCTCGGAGAGAAGCCCGCCGCCGCAGCCGATATCGAGCAGCCGCAGGCCTTTGAGCGGCTGCGGACCCTTGGGCTCGCGGCCGAAATGTTCCGATACCTTGTCGCGGATATAGGCAAGGCGCACCGGATTGAACTTGTGCAGCGGACGGAACTTGCCGGTCGGATCCCACCATTCCGCGGCCATCGCGGAAAACCGGTCCACTTCGCTCTGGTCGATCGTGGTGCGTGCCGTCTCGCTCATCAGAGTCTCCTTGCAGTCGGCGGATAAGGTTCGGCCCGCTCGACACTTCTTCATTCTGATCGTGAAGTCGGACGATCGAAGGGCGATGTCAAGGGGCGTGCTCAACGGCCACGCACGCCCGTCGAGACCTCGTGCGCCCGGAGCGGCGAAGACGAGATAGGGATCAAGCGGATTGCGGCTGGTAATGCAGGACGACGACGCCGGATTTGAGCGGGCGTGTATGCGTGAGCTTCAGGTTCGTGCGCTCCGGAATATTCTGGAAGAGGGGCACGCCTTTGCCGAGCAGCACGGGATTGATGCCGAGGCGGTACTCATCGACGAGCCCCTTCGCCGTCAGGGTCGCAGCGAAATCGGCGCTGCCGAAGATGAAGATTGTTCCGCCGTCGAGCTCCTTCAACCGCTCCACCTGCGCGACAGCGTCGCCTGAAACGAGGGTCGTGTTGTGCCAGTCGGCGCTCTTCAGCGTTCTCGAGAACACGAATTTCTCGATACCGTTCATGAAGGTGGCGATGTCGCCCTCGGCCGCCGGCCAATAGGCCGCCATCATCTCGTAGGTCGCACGACCGAAGAGCAGCGTGCCGGCTTCCATCTGCGTCTCGCCGATGTAGGCTGCGAGTTCATCCTCGAAGACGAACCAGCTTATGTCGTGATCCGGCGCCTCGAAGAAGCCGTCGACGCTGACCATGTCCCACATAATAATCTTGCGCATTGTCTTTCCTCCCGTTGACGACGTGCCGAGCTGCGGATTCCGCGGTATCATGGCAGGATCGCAAAACTGATGCTGTATTGCAAGTGGTATTATTTTAAGAGCGGTATGCATCGCCGCGGCAGCCTTCCTATGCCAAGGCGGGCGTGACGGATGGGACGAGGAGACAGCCCGTGCCGAACGACAGGATAGCCTGGGCCGTCGACGTACTATCGCCGGAAGCGTCCGAGGAGATACTCGAGATCGGCTGCGGCCATGGGGTTGCGGTGACAATGGTTTGCGACAGGCTGATCGATGGTCGGATCGTCGCAGTCGACCGGTCGGCGACGATGATCGTGGCGGCAAAGCGGCGAAACGCACATCATCTTGTCGCTGGCCGCGCGCAGTTTCATACGGCCGAGCTTGCCTCTGCGGATTTCGGCGAGGCGTGCTTCGACAAAGCCTATGCCCTGCGCGTCGGCGCTTTCGCGCGGAAAGATCCCACGCGCGAGCTTGTGGTCCTGGCGCGGCACCTTTCGCCGGCCGGGCGGCTCTTCCTCTTCCATGACGAGCCAGCTCACAGCGCCGACAATATCGCGCGACGGCTGGAGGCGGGCGTCAGGCGTAACGCCTGGACGGTAGAAGCGGTATTGACGCGAAGGCTTGACGGTTGTGACGTCGCCTGCGTCATCGCTCTTCCACCGAGGCCGGCCGCCGCTGCCAAGCGGTAGGATGAATTGTGTTGTTCCGTCGGCTCAGCGACACCCCGCCAGCGGGCGGGGTTGTCGCGGGGGCTGCACTCACATCGGACTTGTTGCCGCGGAGGCAAAGAAATCCTCCGGACCGTCGACCTCGACGAGCCGTCGGTTTTCGATTAGCCAGAAGCGATTGCCGACGGCGCGCACGAAGCTGCGGTCGTGCGAGACGAGAAGGCAGGTCGCTTCGTTCGCCAACAGTTCCCCTTCCAACGCTTCCTGCCCTTCGATATCCAGGTGGTTGGTCGGCTCGTCGAGCAGGTAGAAATTCGGATTGGTGAGCCTCAGGACAAGCATGGCCAGCCTTGACTTCTGGCCTCCTGAAAGAACGCCGACCGGGCGCGTCTGGAGGTCGATGCCGAGCCCGGCACCGGCCAGCAGGGCGCGCGCCCTTTGATCGCCGATCTCGAAACGCCGGCCGAGGGCTGCAAGCGGGGTATCCTCATCCGGCAGACCAGCGAGATCCTGGTCACTGTAGCCGAGCACGAGAGACGGCGTTGGCTTGATGCTTTCCGATGCGTGGTCCGGTCCGGATATCGCCGTCCTGATCAGGTTGATGAGCCGCGACTTTCCGGCGCCGTTCCGCCCGAGCAGCACGATGCGGTCGCCCTGGCAGATCCAGAGCTTGCCTGTCTTGAAGAGCAGGCGTCCGCCAGGCGCTTCCACGGATACATCATCGAGCGTCACCAGCGTCTTGGCGTGCGTGCCGCGGTTGGCGAGCCGGATCGCCCCGGATGATCGTTCCTGAAAGCCCGGCCGCGCCGCATCTTCCAGACGCTCCGCCCGCTGCCGCAACTGCTTCGTCTTGACGGTCAGGAGATCGCTGCCGGAGTTGATGCCGATATTGTTGAGCTTGGCCGCCTGCCGGCGCAGTTGCTGGGCGGTCTTCATCTCCTTCTGATAGCGCCGCTCATCCGAGGCATCGATCTCGTCCAGCGCGCTGCGGGCGCGCGAATAGGGCAGCGAAAATACCTGAGACTGCTCGGGACGCAGAAACAGCGTGCGGTTCGTCGTTGCATCGAGAAAGGCGCGATCATGGCTGGAGATCAGCACGGGAACGTCGCGGGGCAGGCTGTTGAGCCAATTTTCCAGCTGCATGATCTTGGCGAGGTCGAGATGGTTCGTCGGCTCGTCGAGCAGCAGCGCGTCCGGATCGGTGACCGAGACGCGGGCAAGAAGCGCAAGCCTCTGCCAGCCGCCACTGAGCTGTGCGATCGGCCGTTCGCGAAGCTCCGGCGGAACTTCGAGCGAATCCAGCATGACATCGACCCGCCAGCTCTCGGCTTCCGCCTGTTCCTCCGGCAACGCCTGGCGGACAGCTTCGTAGAACGGCTTGTCCAAGATGGTGGCAGGTAACGCTTGCTCGACATGGCCGACAGTGAGACCACGCGAGCGCGTGATTTCGCCTGCGGTCGGATCAAGCCCGCCCGCGATGCACTTCAAAAGCGTGGATTTTCCCCGACCGTTGGCGGCGACGACGCCGATGCGGTCGCCGGCTGCGACCGAAAGGTTGAGGTTCGAAAAGAGCGGCGCGCCCAAGGTGACGCCGAGGTTCTTTATATTGATCAAGGCCATTGTCGTTCTCTGGACTGCCCGAGCGGTGCTCCCGCTTCCCGCAATTGCTGGAGTGGAAGCGGGTGGCCGGATGCGAACGTCAGCGCGTTGGGACCATTCGGCTCGGGTGATGACGATAGGCGGAGCCAGTGAACCTATGGTTCGGCTCCGCACGACGACTGGGCAGACCAGGAAGCGATGAGAATGAGGTTCGGTCTCTGGTCAGCCCTGCAAACGCATCTGCAGGGCGGAGACGGGGCCACGCTGGCGGTGGTGCCGGAAATAGGTAATCACGCGCAGCCCTCCCTTCATCAATTGAGTTGCAGCGCCTTGTTAGCACCGCGGACGGAGATTTTCAACCTGGGCGCGACTACTGCATGTTTCCTTAAATCGTAGCCGGTTTGGGATGAAAACATGCAGCAATTCAAAGCGCTACAGCGTCCGTTGCGCGCCTGATAAGACGCGCGGCGCTGTAGGGGGTCGGAAGGCCGGTTCCAACGCCGGCTGGAACCTCGCCAATCCGTCGCCTTGCCATTGCACGGCGCTCGTTGATCCGCTAAGAGACGCCGCGACTTTCCGCTCCCCGAAGCGGTGACTGGCCGATGTCCGAGAAGTCCCAAGCTTTTTTGATCGTCAGGCGCCGGGCGGGGACGCTTTCCCTGTCGCGCGCTCGCGCGCAAACATCGGTACCGGTAGAGGCGAAATGGCACGCATCGTGATGAAATTCGGCGGAACGTCCGTCGCAAATTTGGAACGCATCTACAATGTCGCCCGCCATGTGAAACGCGAAGTCGATGCCGGCCACCAGGTCGCCGTCGTCGTTTCCGCCATGTCCGGCAAGACCAACGAGCTGGTCGGCTGGGTCGAAACCATGCCGAAGGTCGCTGGTTCGAACGCCCCGTTCTACGACGCGCGCGAATATGATGCCGTCGTTGCCTCCGGTGAGCAGGTCACCTCGGGGCTGCTGGCGATCGCGCTGCAATCGATGAACATCAACGCGCGCTCCTGGCAGGGTTGGCAGATCCCGATCAAGACCGACAACGCCCACGGCGCCGCCCGCATCCTCGACATCGAGGGCGCCGACATCATTCGTCGGATGGGCGAGGGCCAAGTGGCGGTGATCGCCGGCTTCCAGGGCCTTGGTCCGGACAATAGGCTGGCGACGCTCGGGCGCGGCGGTTCCGACACCTCCGCGGTCGCGATTGCCGCCGCGGTGAAGGCCGACCGCTGCGACATCTATACCGATGTCGACGGCGTCTATACGACCGATCCGCGGATCGAGCCCAAGGCGCGCCGGCTGAAGAAAATCGCCTTCGAGGAAATGCTGGAAATGGCCTCGCTCGGCGCCAAGGTGCTGCAGGTGCGCTCGGTCGAGCTCGCCATGGTGCACAAGGTTCGCACCTTCGTGCGCTCTTCTTTCGAGGATCCCGATGCGCCGGGCATGGGTGACCTTCTGAACCCGCCCGGAACGCTGATTTGTGATGAGGATGAGATCGTGGAACAGGAAGTCGTAACCGGCATTGCCTATGCCAAGGATGAAGCCCAGATTTCGCTGCGCCGTCTGGCAGACCGGCCGGGCGTTTCCGCCGCGATCTTCGGCCCGCTCGCGGAAGCCCATATCAACGTCGACATGATCGTGCAGAACATTTCGGAAGACGGCTCGAAGACGGACATGACCTTCACCGTTCCGTCCGGCGATGTCGACAAGGCGCTGAAGGTGCTTTCCGACAACAAGGAAAAGATCGGCTACGACGTCGCCCAGTCGGAGTCCGGCCTCGTCAAGGTCTCGGTGATCGGCATCGGCATGCGCAGCCATGCGGGTGTCGCCGCATCGGCCTTCCGGGCGCTCGCCGACAAGGGCATCAACATCAAGGCCATTACCACGTCCGAGATCAAGATATCCATTCTGATCGACGGTCCATATGCGGAATTGGCGGTTCGCACTTTGCATTCCGCCTACGGTCTGGATAAGAGTTAAACAGCAGACATTCGATTTGGATTCGCGGCTCGAAGGGCCGTAGGTCCTGATGTATGTCGTCGGTAATTCTTATACTGGAGACCTTACGCGATGAGAGACCTTTCCGCAGGTCCGCGCGTTCTCCTCAAGCGGTTGCGCGAGCTCATGGCGGAACCGCTTGAGCCGCAGGAGCGCCTGGACCGGATCGTGCGCCAGATCGCACAGAACATGGTCGCGGAAGTGTGCTCCGTCTACGTGCTGCGTTCCGATGGCGTGCTCGAACTTTACGCCACCGAAGGTCTGAACAAGACCGCGGTCCACCTGGCGCAGTTGAAGATGGGGCAGGGTCTCGTCGGTACGATCGCCGCCTCGGCACGACCGCTCAATCTTTCCGATGCGCAGTCGCATCCGGCCTTCACCTACCTGCCGGAGACGGGCGAAGAGATCTACCACTCCTTCCTCGGCGTGCCGATTCTGCGTACGGGACGCGCGCTCGGCGTTCTCGTCGTGCAGAACAAGGCGATGCGCAACTATCGCGAGGACGAGGTCGAGGCGCTGGAAACGACGGCGATGGTTCTCGCCGAGATGGTCGCGACCGGCGAATTGAAGAAGATCACCAAGCCGGGGCTCGAACTCGATCTTTCGCGCCCGGTCTCGATCGAAGGCAACAGCTTCGGCGAAGGCATAGGCCTCGGCTACGTCGTGCTGCACGAGCCGAGGATCGTCGTCACGAACCTGCTCAACGAGGATACGGAACAGGAATTGCAGCGCCTCGCAGAGGCGCTCGGTTCCCTGCGTATCTCGATCGACGACATGCTGTCGCGCCGCGAAGTCTCGATGGAGGGCGAACATCGGGCGGTGCTTGAAACCTATCGGATGTTCGCTCACGATCGCGGCTGGGTGAGGAAGCTTGAAGAAGCGATCCGCAACGGCCTGACGGCGGAAGCGGCCGTCGAACGCGTCCAGAGCGAGACCAAGGCGCGGATGATCCGGCTCACCGATCCTTATCTCCGTGAGCGGATGCACGATTTCGACGATCTTGCCAACCGCCTGCTGCGCCAGCTTTCCGGCTATGGCGCCAGGCTTTCGGCAGCCGATTTCCCCAATGACGCGATCATCATCGCCCGCGCTATGGGGGCGGCGGAACTGCTCGACTATCCGCGAGAGAGGGTGCGCGGCCTGGTCCTTGAAGAGGGCGCGGTCACGAGCCATGTAGTGATTGTCGCCCGCGCCATGGGGATCCCGGTCGTGGGCCAGGCGGCGGGGGCGGTCGCGCTTGCCGAAAACCGCGACGCGATCATCGTCGACGGCGACGATGCGAAGGTGCATTTGCGGCCCTTGGCCGACCTGCAGCGGGCCTATGAGGAGAAGGTGCGGTTCCGTGCCCGCCGGCAGGCCCAGTTTCGTGCGCTGAAAGATGTCGAGCCGCTGACGAAGGATGGCAAGCGCATCACGCTGCAGATGAACGCCGGCCTGCTGGTCGATCTGCCGCATCTGAACGAGGCGGGGGCGGAAGGCATCGGCCTTTTCCGCACGGAGCTGCAATTCATGATCGCTTCGACCATGCCGAAGGCAGAGGAACAGGAGGCCTTCTATCGCAGCGTGCTGAAGCAAACGGGCGGCAAGCCGGTGACCTTCCGCACGCTCGACATCGGCGGCGACAAGGTGGTCCCCTATTTCCGCGCGGCGGAAGAGGAGAACCCGGCGCTCGGCTGGCGCGCGATACGGCTTTCGCTCGACCGGCCCGGGCTTCTGCGCACGCAGTTGAGGGCGATGTTGAGAGCAGCCGCCGGCGCTGAACTCAAGCTGATGCTGCCGATGGTGACGGAAGTCTCCGAGCTCAAGAGCGCGCGCGAACTTTTGCAGAAGGAGATCGAGCGCCAGTCGAAGCTTGGCGAGCAGTTGCCGCGCAAGCTGCAGTTCGGTGCGATGCTGGAAGTTCCGGCGCTGATGTGGCAGCTCGACGAACTGATGGCAGAGGTGGATTTCGTTTCCGTCGGTTCGAACGATCTCTTCCAGTTCGCGATGGCCGTCGACCGCGGCAATGCCCGTGTGTCCGATCGTTTCGACATTCTCGACCGGCCATTCCTGCGTATCCTGCGCGATATCGTGCGGGCCGGCGAGCGCAACGACACGCCGGTCACGCTCTGTGGCGAAATGGCGAGCAAGCCGTTGTCGGCGATGGCGCTGCTCGGCCTCGGCTTCCGCTCGGTGTCGATGTCGCCGACCGCAGTCGGGCCGGTCAAGGCGATGCTCTTGGCGCTCGATGCCGGCAGGCTGGCCGAAATCCTGGAAGCTGCTCTCGACGACGTGAAATCCCAAACGTCCGTTCGGCAGCTCCTTGTCGATTTCGCAGCGGCGAACGGCATACCGGTTTAGACAGGATTGAAGCGTCCTTACAGCGGCGCGCGTCTATTCAGGCGCGCAAAGGTCGCTGTGGAGCTTTGAGTTGCTGCGTGATTTTGCCCTTAAATCGATTCGGATTTAAGGAATCATGCAGTAGCCACGCCCGGATGCACCCGGGCGGGGGCGAACGCATTTGGAGTTACATTTGGCAAAGCTTCCCGTTGAAAAGATGCGCGAACTGGAGCGCCGGTTCGGTGAAATCGAAGCTCGCATGTCGGCCGGGCCGTCGGCGGACGTTTATGTGAAACTGGCCTCGGAATATTCCGAGCTGCAGCCGGTCGTGACGAAGATCCGTGCGTACGAGAAGGCGACGGCTGAACTTACCGACATCAATGCCATGCTCTCCGACCGGACGACGGACAAGGAGATGCGCGACCTCGCGGAGATGGAAAAGCCCGACGTCGAGGAGCAGATCGACGCGCTTGAGCAGGAAATTCAGATCCTGCTCCTGCCGAAGGATGCGGCTGACGAAAAAAGCGCGATTCTTGAAATCCGCGCCGGCACCGGCGGCTCGGAAGCGGCGCTCTTTGCCGGCGACCTCTTCCGCATGTACGAGCGTTACGCCTCGACCAAGGGCTGGCGTGTCGAGGTTCTTTCCGCAAGCGAGGGCGAGGCCGGCGGCTACAAGGAGATCATCGCCACCGTGTCGGGTCGTGGGGTTTTCTCGCGATTGAAGTTCGAATCCGGCGTCCACCGGGTGCAGCGCGTGCCGGAGACCGAGGCGAGCGGACGCATCCATACCTCCGCTGCTACTGTTGCGGTACTGCCCGAGGCTGAGGAGATCGACATCGAGATCCGGCCCGAGGATATCCGCATCGATACGATGCGATCTTCGGGCGCCGGCGGCCAGCACGTCAATACGACCGACTCGGCGGTCCGCATCACCCATATTCCGACAGGCATCGTCGTCACGAGTTCGGAGAAATCGCAGCATCAGAACCGCGCCAAGGCGATGCAGGTGCTGCGCTCACGGCTCTTCGACATGGAGCGCCAGCGCGCCGACAGCGAGCGTTCGGCGGATCGCAAGAGCCAGGTGGGTTCCGGCGATCGCTCGGAGCGAATTCGCACCTATAATTTCCCGCAGGGGCGCATCACGGATCATCGCATCAACCTGACACTCTACAAGCTCGACCGGATGATGGAAGGTGAGATCGACGAGGTTGTGGATGCGCTGCTGGCGGATCATCAGGCGAGCCAGCTTGCGCTTCTCGGCGAGCAGCAGGGCTGAGCCGCAATGGCCGAGACGCTCGACCGCCTTCTTGCCGAAAGCCGCGACAGGCTGAAGGCCGCCGGTATCGAGACGGCGGCGCTCGATGCGCGGCATTTGATATCGGGGCTGCTGGGGCTTTCGCTTGCCGCCTTGATGGTGCGAGGAGGGGAGGCGGTCGACGACACCGTCGCGGCGCGCATCCGTGCCGCTATCGACCGTCGCGCAGCGCGCGAGCCGGTCTACCGCATCCTGGGCGAAAGGGAGTTCTACGGACTGACCCTCAAGCTCTCGAAGGACACTCTCGAACCGCGACCGGACACGGAAACGCTGGTTGATTGCATGATCCCGCATATGCGGCGGATCGTCGCCAGCAAGGGGGCCTGCCGGATCGTCGATCTCGGCACTGGAACAGGGGCAATCTGTCTCGCACTTCTCGATCAGGTACTTGAAGCCAGCGGTCTTGGTACCGATATATCCGAAGACGCCTTGGCAACGGCACGCGACAACGCAGAGCGCAACGGCCTTGCTGGACGCTTCCAGACGCTTCGGAGCAACTGGTTCGAGGGGGTCGAGGGGCGGTTCGATGTGATCGTCTCAAATCCGCCTTATATCCAGTCCAGAGTCGTCGATGAGCTTGAGCCGGAAGTGAAATTTTATGATCCGGCCGCTGCTCTTGATGGCGGAGACGACGGGCTTGATGCCTATCGTGCCATCGCCCTTCGCGCCGATCGTCATCTTGAAGCAGACGGCGTAATCGGCTTGGAAATCGGTTTCGATCAAAAGCAGGTGGTAACGGCGCTGTTCGCGGCGCAAGGGTTGCGCTTGCACGACAGCGCGAAGGACCTTGGTGGCAACGACCGGGTCCTCATGTTCAAGCGCGACGGAGAATGCGGCAGCGATCGTTGAAAAAATGCTGCATCGGCGCATCTCTTTTCTCGAAGGGCAAAGAAAGGGCTTGGAATCCTAAAGGAAGCGGGCTAGTTTGCCCCCGCGCACTGGGCAGAAGGTCATTGACCAAAGATTCGTTCCGGTATGACCTGGCCACGGGGATTGCTCTCAAGAAAGAGTTGCTAGGGTTCGACAGTGCCTCGTGCGGGTACCTGTTAATTTGACGTCAGCCGGCGCCGAGATCGCTATATGCGGTCTGTTGCGGCGCGTGTTTTCTCGGGCGCGGACAGATCCGGCCGGGATGCGGAACCACATGATCATCATTATCAAGAAAATTCGGGTGAATGTACAATGAGGCCAGGACAGCAAAACAAGCGCGGCCGTGGGCGAAATAACAACAATAACGGAAACAACAATCACAATCGTAAGGGATCCAATCCGCTTACGCGGACTTACGACAGCTCCGGTCCTGACGTGAAAATTCGCGGTACGGCCCAGCACATCGCCGAGAAGTACGGCGCCCTTGCGCGCGATGCCCAGAGTTCCGGCGACCGCGTCATGGCCGAAAACTACCTGCAGCACGCCGAACACTACAACCGCATCATCGCGGCTGCCCAGGCGCAGATGCAGGATCGTTTCCAGCGCGAAGAGCGCCAGGACTACCAGGAAAGGGACGTGGTCGACCGCGATCAGGACGATCTGGATCAGGTCTATGCCGAAGAGGCACCTGTCTCGGCTGCAGCCCAGCCTTCAGTGAGCGCGCCTCAGCCGGTGATCGACGGTTCCGGTCCGCAGCCGGTGATCGAAGGCACACCTGCCGAAGTTGCAATGGAAGAGGAAACCCCTGCGGCCGCGTCCAGCCGCCCGGCCTCTCGCCGTCGCAGCGCGAGCCGCCCGCGCCGCCAGCCGCGCCGCGGCGCGCAGGACGAAGCATCGGGCGACGCCCAGCCGGGCGGAGAAGCTTCCGGCGATGCGCCGGCGCTTGCCACCTCGGAATAAATGCATTCCGCCGCGTTTCGCGCGGCCCTACGCCACGATTTGACGAGAACCCGGCTGCCAGCAGTCGGGTTTTCTTGTGTCTACCGCTCGATGATCGAGGCGCTCTTTGATCGGAACAGGCAGGCGCCACTTGCCCATCGAGATTTCCCTGAACGCCTTCCGTTGCGGCACTTTAATTTCTGAAAATGCTGCCCCATATTCCGCTTCGAGGACTTGATCGCGCGCAATGCGAGGACATGCTCTCACTGCATAATTCCTTAGATCGAAATCGATCTCAGGATAAAATTATGCAGCATTTCAAAGCGTCAGCGATCTTTGCGCGTCTGATAAGACGAGCGGCGCTGGCGTGACGGGCTTGCCGAATGCGGGAGCCTGATCCTGAAACGCCGGCCAGTGCCACGCAGATGGGCTCGCCGGGCTATGGAGGTAGAGAATGAATATCGAGAAATATTCCGAGCGTGTCCGCGGTTTCCTGCAATCGGCGCAGACCTATGCGTTGGCAGAGGGACACCAGCAGTTCACGCCCGAGCACGTCCTCAAGGTATTGCTCGACGATGATCAGGGCATGGCCGCGTCCTTGATCGAGCGCGCCGGCGGTGATGCACGCGAGGCGCGGGCCGGCACGGCTGCCGCCCTGGCCAAGCTCCCGAAGGTTTCCGGCGGGAACGGTTCCGTCTACCTGTCGCAGCCGCTCGCCAAGGTTTTCACTGCAGCCGAACAGGCCGCGAAGAAGGCTGGCGACAGCTTCGTGACCGTCGAGCGCCTGCTCCTGGCGCTGGCGATCGAAAGCTCGGCTGCGACCGCATCGATCCTGTCGAAGGCGGGCGTCACGCCGACCAAGCTCAACCAGGTCATCAATGAAATCCGTAAAGGGCGCACGGCCGACAGCGCCAATGCCGAGCAGGGCTTCGACTCGCTCAAGAAATACGCGCGCGACCTGACGGCGGAAGCGCGGGAGGGCAAGCTCGATCCGGTGATCGGCCGCGATGACGAAATCCGCCGCACGATCCAGGTGCTTTCGCGCCGGACCAAGAACAACCCGGTGCTGATCGGTGAGCCCGGCGTCGGCAAGACGGCGATCGCCGAAGGCTTGGCGCTGCGCATCGTCAATGGTGACGTGCCGGAGAGCCTCAAGGACAAGCGGCTGATGGCGCTCGATATGGGCGCGCTGATAGCCGGCGCAAAATTCCGCGGCGAATTCGAAGAGCGGCTGAAGGCGGTGCTCAACGAGGTCCAGTCGGAGAACGGTGAAATCATTCTCTTCATCGACGAGATGCACACGCTGGTCGGCGCCGGCAAGGCGGACGGGGCCATGGATGCCTCGAACCTCCTGAAGCCCGCGCTTGCCCGCGGCGAATTGCACTGCGTCGGCGCGACGACGCTCGACGAGTATCGCAAGCATGTCGAGAAGGATGCCGCCCTTGCCCGTCGCTTCCAGCCAGTGATGGTGGACGAGCCGACGGTCGAGGACACGATTTCGATCCTGCGCGGTCTCAAGGAGAAGTATGAACAGCACCACAAGGTACGGATCTCGGATTCCGCGCTGGTGGCCGCCGCGACGCTTTCCAACCGCTACATCACCGACCGCTTCCTGCCGGACAAGGCAATCGACCTGATGGACGAGGCTGCATCGCGCCTCAGGATGCAGGTCGACTCCAAGCCGGAGGAACTCGACGAACTCGACCGGCGTGTCATCCAGTTGAAGATCGAGCGCGAAGCCCTGAAGAAGGAAACCGACGCTTCCTCCAAGGATCGTCTCGCGAAACTGGAACTCGACCTGGCCTCTCTTGAAGAGGAAGCTTCCGCGCTGACGGCGCGCTGGCAGGCTGAAAAGCAGAAACTCGGGCAAGCTGCCGATCTCAAGAAACAGCTCGACGAGGCACGCATCGAGCTTCAGATCGTTCAGCGCAAGGGTGAATTCCAGCGCGCTGGCGAACTCGCCTACGGCGTGATCCCGAAACTCGAGAAGGCGCTTGCCGACGCTGAAAGTCAGGACGGTTCGAGTGCCGATGCGATGGTGCAGGAGGTCGTTACGCCCGACAACATCGCCCATATCGTTTCGCGCTGGACCGGCATTCCCGTCGACAAGATGCTTGAGGGCGAGCGCGAGAAGCTGCTGAGGATGGAAGACGAACTGGCAAAATGGGTCGTCGGCCAGGGCGATGCGGTGCAGGCGGTCTCGCGCGCGGTCCGGCGTTCGCGCGCAGGGCTTCAGGACCCGAACCGTCCGATCGGCTCGTTCATCTTCCTTGGGCCTACCGGCGTCGGTAAGACGGAGTTGACCAAGGCGCTTGCCCGGTTCCTCTTCGATGACGAGACGGCGCTGATGCGGATCGACATGTCGGAGTACATGGAGAAGCACTCCGTTGCTCGGCTGATCGGTGCGCCTCCTGGCTATGTCGGCTATGAAGAGGGCGGAGCGCTGACCGAATCCGTCCGCCGCCGGCCCTACCAGGTCGTGCTCTTCGACGAGATCGAGAAGGCGCATCCGGATGTCTTCAACGTGCTCTTGCAGGTGCTTGACGACGGACGATTGACCGATGGTCAGGGGCGCACGGTCGACTTCAAGAACACGATGATCATCATGACCTCGAACCTCGGTGCGGAATACCTGGCCGCGCTCGGCGAGAACGAGGACAGCGACGCGGTTCGCGACCAGGTGATGGAGGTGGTGAGAGCCGCCTTCCGTCCTGAATTCCTGAACCGCGTCGACGAGATCATCCTGTTCCACCGCCTGCGTCGCTCGGAAATGGGTGCAATTGTCGATATCCAGCTCGAAAGGCTGCGCAAGCTGCTTGCCGATCGCAAGATCACGATCGAGCTGGAGGACGAAGCGCGGGCCTTCCTGGCTGACAAGGGCTATGACCCCGCGTACGGCGCTCGGCCCTTGAAGCGGGCGATCCAGAAATATGTTCAGGATCCGCTGGCCGAAAAGATGCTGCAGGGCGAGTTCCCGGACGGCTCGGTCGTGAAGGTTCTTGCCGGCTCCGACCGGCTGAACTTCAAGCGCGGGACCTCCGGCGAGAAGGAAGCCGCGTAAGCTACTGCATGTTTCCCTTACATCGTCGCCGATTTAAGGATAAAACATGCAGCAATTCAAAGCGCTACAGCGTCCTTTGCTTGTCTTATCAGACGCGCGGCGCTGTGGAACATCAAAAACACAAAAGGCCGCCGGAGGGCGGCCTTTCCGCATTACAGCGGTGAGCGTTACTTGCTCGCAACCTCGTTGCCCTCGTCCTTGCCGAGGAGTTCATCGATCCGTTCGCGTTCCTTCTCGAACTTCGCCAGCGCTTCTCCTTTGAGCGACTTGCCGCCGGGCAGGCGGATGCGCAGGGGATCGACCTTGTTGCCATTGACGATCAGTTCGTAGTGGAGATGCGGACCGGTCGAAAGCCCGGTCGTGCCGACCCAGCCGATCACCTGGCCCTGGACGACCTTGGCGCCCGGCTTGACGCTCTTGGAGATCGCGCTCTGGTGGTTGTAGGACGAGACGTAGCCGTTGGCATGGCGGATCAGCGTCTGGTTGCCGTAGCCGCCGGAGTCCCAGCCGGCTTTCTCGACCGTACCGTTGCCCGCGGCGATGATCGGCGTGCCGCGCGGCGCCGACCAGTCAACACCCGTATGCATGCGGGAGAAGCCGAGGATCGGGTGCCGGCGCATGCCGAAACCGGAACGGAAATGGCCGTTCGGAACGGGATTGCGCAAAAGAAACTGGCGGATGCTCTTGCCGTCCATGTCGAAGTAGTCGATCGAATTGTCGTCCGGGTCCTGGAAACGGTAGAACCGGGTTTCGGCATCGCCGAACTTGGCATTCACGTAGAGAAGTTCGGAGTCGTCGGTCGCGAGCCCGCTTTCGTCGGTGACCGAGAAGAACGCCTCGAGTGAATCTGTCGGCTTCAACTGCGCCTGGAAGTCGACATTGCTTGCCAACAGCTTGACCACCAGGGCCACCATGTCGGAATTCATGCCGTAGGAGAGGGCGGCTCGATAGATACCGTCGTAAACGCGGGGCAGATCATGGCCGCTGGTGACGACCGGCGTGCCGTTGTCGTCGAAAGCCGTCGCGACCGCATCGAGTTTCGGCGGTTCGGCACCGGGGACGAAACGGCCCTTGTCGTCGACGGCCATGGTGAGCACGTGACGATTGCGCGAGTAGATGGTGGCGCGCACGATACGCGCTTCTTCGCCTTTCTGAATGATGCCGACACGCAGGACGTCGCCGGCGGCGAGTTCCTTGGCGCCGAGCGCCTCTTCGATGTAGCCTCCTGCATCCTCGGCCTGCGCCGTGGCATAGCCGGCATTCACCATCACGGTCGCAATCGGTGTCGGTCGGCGCACCGGGATGACGTCATCGGCGTATTCGGTGCTCTGCTTGGTGATGTTCTCATACGCCGAAACGCTCATGTTCTCCTCGACGATCCGGGCCGAAAGCCCCTGGATCAGATCGAGATCGCCGGCATCCGAAGCGAAGCGTTGCGGATCGACATAGAAGAGCGAAGCAACCTGCGTATTGCCCTCCGTCAGGACGGAGCCATTGGTGCGGACGTTTTCCTCCACCTCGTCGAGCGACATGGATGGGCCGAAGGTCAAGCCTGATCCCTTCAGCGGAAAGTCGACGGTTTTCAGCGCCACTTCGGATTCGACATCCGAACCGTAGATGGTGCCTGTCCTTGCCGCCGGAGCTTCGGCGTCACCGTCATCAGTCGCGAAGATCGCCAGCGGGTCGAATGCGGGATAGTTTTCAGACGTCTGATGATTGGCCGCGAGTGCCATCTTCACGTGGACGAAGGGCTGCCGACGGACGACCTCCTTTTCGCCGTCGTGGATCATCGTCGAGACTTCCATCACCGTCTTGTCGGCCGGCTTGGCGACGACGTTTGGCGAGAGGATGCGGTCGCCGCGCTTGGCGGTATTGATCGGAACGCCGCCTGGAGCGGAAGGATCGAGTGCTGCAAAAGCCTCGGCCGGGATCGCCAATTGCTGCCGGCCGTCGAGAGCCGCAAAAAGCGCGACGCCCATCAACAGGCTCGAAGTGATGCCGGTGAGGAACGTGCCCGACAGCCAGCGCACCGAGATCTCGCGCCGGTCGGGCGCGCGGCGGCCATCCGCAAGGATCGGAGGCTGGTCGCCGAGCGACCGGACCATTTTCTTGTCGGTGATCATGCCAGGCTGGATGTCCCCTGATTGCACTTGCCGTATTCTTGCGTCGATACGTTACGCGAAGATGTGCATCCTCCAAGCGTCGAAGTCAAATCGGCGAAGAAAAGCCTCCCGCCGTCTGTCCCCGTAGCGAAGCATCGATGATGCCGCTTAGATCGGTCGATTGTGAAGAAGTGAGGGCGAAATTGTGCACCCACAGGGCGGCGGATGCGGCGAAAAAAGAATCTTCGACCCGCAAAGCCTTACGCCGCCGGGCTTTGTCAGAAAACTGTCATTTTTTTTGAAAATGGATGTTGACGTGTCGGAGGTGGTGGGTCTATAAGCCCGATCACTGACGAGGGCGGCGGCGCTGCTGGCGACGATGACCTTCGCTCT
>NZ_JASKLS010000025.1 GCF_030124375.1 Sinorhizobium sp. 6-70 | reverse complement strand
CTTGGCATGCCCTCCGCTTATCATCACCGAGCCGGAAGTCGATCTCTTCGTGGAGCTCCTCACGGAGACGTTCCAGATTTTCGAGAGCGAACTCTGATGAAGCCCGCTTATGTTCATGCTGTATCCTGGTTGGATGCCGTTTCGGGGCGGCCCCTCCTTCCTTGCTTGGGGATAGGCTCGGCACTCCCGAGGAACCCACGTTGGCTTAGTGCCCGTGCCAAAAAAGTGATTTCGTCGGATTTGCGAGATTCGATGAAGATGACGATGGTCCGGGACTCATGTGGACGCCAGCCGCTGTGTAAGGAAAATTTGAACTTGTTGAGCGTATGATCGAGTGCGGACTCGTGCGCCTCCGTTTGCGGCCTTTCACATGCCGCGGGCCCGTATCGTGATGCGTGGATCAGGTCCAAATCTGAAACTGCGAACTCATGAGGCTCTAGTCCAGGGCTGGTTTTCCTGACCCCGATCGATCATTTGCCCATGAGGTTCCTGCCCCGAACGTGCCGGCTCAAGTGCGTTGCTGAATGATTATGTCCGCACCATCGCCGGATTCCTCTTTTTTCGCAAGCATGGCCCAGATGCCACGCGCCATCGTTGGCCCATCTTCGATGTCTTGCCCCCTTGCTTGCCACCGGTCGATTTCTGCAGCGGGCCCGAGCCCGGCGGCTAAACCTGGGCCGCGTTTGAAGGTCTCCACCGGCGGCGCGAAAGTCTCGATCGCCAGCGCGCCGATGGAGCCAACACGAGGCATGGTCTGCAAGCGCCGCGATGTTTCCGTTCCCTAGACAGGGCGTCGATCGTGCGCATTTTGGGCTGAAGGTCGGGAACGTTGGAGTTGTCAAATTCGAGGAGCGTCTCCGCGAGCTGGTCGACAGCATGGCTGATCTCCAGGCGATCATGGAGCAGCTGCTGACAACGAGGCGTAAACTGCTTTGAGGAATTCGCCCGGTTGCACAAGAAGGTACTGGACATCTCGCAACGATGACATGTGCCGGCCTCTGGTGACATCCCCGGTGTCGGTCTCGTCGTCTGGCGTTCACGAGCACCATCGACATGCCGCAGCGGTTCAAGAACTCGAGGCTGTTCGACCAATGCTGCGGTGACGCTGAAGCTTAACGAGTCGGGAGGCAAGCAAGCGTGTTGACTGTATATCGCTGTGCATTGACGCGATGATGCGAACGCTGCTTTACAGCCGTGTCCAGTTGAAAACATCTACGTTCGAACCCGACACACTGAGGGGCCCAGATTCCGCCGGCGCGGCCCGAAACCCATGGCTTCTCCTCTCATGCGCGCGCAGGTTTTCAGTGGCACGCCGATTGCATGGGAGACGGTGAAGGTGCGCAGAGCCCAGACGTGCTGTTCTCCTCGGGCAACCAAATCCGAGCGAATGAACGTGGCAGCGCACAAACATCCAAGGAGTAGCTCATGCGGGTGGCCGTCGTGTGGAACCATGATCGTACGGGCGTGATCAACCGGTTCGGTCAGCCTTGTCCGGAGGAAGACGCCCGCGAGACAGTCGAAAGGGTGGTGGCGGCACTGCAAGAAAGCGGCCACGAGACCCTGCTGTGTGAAGGCGATAAAGGACTGCTCACTACGCTCGAGCGGTTCATGCCGCCCGATCCGCAAGCCCGCCCTTCGGGAATCGTCTTCAACTTGGCGGAGGGCATTCAGGGCGAGTACCGTTACACTCACGTTCCGGCCATGCTCGAGATGGCCGGTGTCCCGTACACCGGATCTGGCCCGCTCGGGCATGGCCTGGCGTTCGACAAGGTCATCACCAAGAGGCTCATCCGCGATCGCGGCGTGCCGACGCCGGATTTTTGCGTGATGCGTCACGGCACGGAGAATACCGGCGACCTGCGATTCCCAGTGGTGGTGAAGCCGCGTCTCGAAGACAGCAGCCTCGGATTGCAGCTCGTACATGAACCTGCTCAGATGCGGCAGGCCGTGGAAGCGATCGTCACGCAGTATTCGCAGGATGCGCTCGTCGAAGAATACATCGACGGGCGAGAAGTCGCCGTCGCGCTGCTGGGAAACGGAGAACCCGAGGTGTTGCCTCTGGTGGAGCACGACTTCGGCGACCGCGAAACGCGTCTTATGACTTGGAAAGCGAAGTACGTGGCGGTCGAGGCGCCGCCGAAGATATGCCCGGCGCAAATAGGGAGTAGGCTTGCGACCGTGCTGCGGGATATGTCGGTTGCGACCTTCCATGCCTGTCAGTGCCGGGATTATGCCCGGGTCGACCTTCGGATCGATCGCTCCGGCCAGCCCTTTGTCCTGGAGATCAACTCCATCCCGGGGCTCGGTGCGCGCGCTTCTTATGTCCTGGCCGCGACGACGGCCGGATACAGCTTCTTGAGCTTGGTCAATCGCATCCTCGACGTCGCCCATACGCGGCATTTCGGAATCGGCATCCCGTAGCCCATCTTTCGCAACTCGAGCGTGGATACAGCGCAATGGAAGTAATAGAGAGGTGCCCGGAAACGCCTGTAGGTGCGGGGCGGCGATGGTTGCACCATGTTTTGCGCGCTTGGAGTGGGAGCCTAGGGGCGAGGAAGTCGGCGAAGGAGGCGCCGATTTGTCGGCATGTAGCGGCCATGGAGGCAATCACCTGCCACTTGTGGCGCCCCGCTCGGTCTTATTGCCGCGAGAGAGCATGCGACTGATGGCGGCGGGACACGGGCTCATGTTCGAGGAAGGTGAACAAGTAGTCGCACCGCTTGAAAAGCCTGGCGCAGCTTCTCCTCGACCGCTGCGGGCTCGGCATTCGTCCCTATCGAACAGACGCTCCGCACTGGCTTCGAGGGCTTGCTGCAGCTCACAACTTGGCTGGCGGATAGGCAGGCCAGTTCGGCTTTGAGCGCATGGGCGCCATGCAGCAGCGCGCGCAGGTCTTGCAGACAAGGGGATGCGCGCACTTCGGATCCTACACCGCCTCGCCGACCTCGATGTAAATTGTGGTGTGTCATTGGAGCTGCAGATGTAGGCGATTGATCACCTGCATCGTACCCGTCCGGTGAGCACCGACGGTAGCTGATCGTCATTTACCTGAGCGTACGCTAAACCGTTGCTCAGGCTCCGTTATGGACAATGAGGGCATCGTTGCTGTCAAAAGCAAGCGCTCCGGCACCTAGTGAAGCAACTCCGCCGACGCGGGTCGTCTTTGCATACGAAACGCCTTTTTGCCGCGCTCAAGATCACATGGACGTTCGCGTTCCACTCCTCAGAATCGAGCCCGAAAGGGTCCGAAAGCGCCTGTCGCAAGTTTAGTATTTCACGAGCACGGAACGGACGGCGTGCTGCGACGCATCCGCAAAATCACAGAAGATATTGAGTAGTCTACAATCCGCCTCGTTATCTTGGAACTTAGCCAAGTATACATCAGCGAGGTGAATAGTTGCCACTCTGCTTCCTGGGTCGTGTCCCGCCAAGTGGTGTAGCTCGGCGGTGGCGAAGCCGCTTGCGAGCGCGCCCTCGACAGCGCCGTAGGGAGCTAGCGGCGGAGCGGGTGGTCATCGATGTTCTCCGGTATGGGTCGGGTTGCTGACACCAACCTGATTCGAAGGAACCACCGATGTATCATCATCATCGACTTGCGTCTCTCCTGCTTTTAATTGCACCGATGTCCGGCGACCATCACCTCTTACCTGGCGCCACCTGCGCTGGTGTGGGTACGTGAGCGACACTTATTGTTCCCGTTCGCCAAGTGTCGGAAATGGTGTGATCGACCAACGAATTAAGTCGACGGCACGCTGAAGTGTCGCCTCGGTCTGAGCACGGCTGGGTGAGGCGGCGGTGACATGTCCGATCGTGTCTCGGTCATCGCCTTTCCTGACGATCGGCGCCTTGGGTTCAACATACAATTTGACCTCGACGACACCTGACACAGCAGCCGCCCGACTGTCGCCATCGATCCAATCGAGGTTGCCATCGCGATCAGGAAGTAGGTAGCGCGTGACCGCAGTGTGCGAATGCCTCTTGCGTAAATCCCATTCATCGCCGATGACGAGCTTAATGTGCTCGGTGATGAGATCGACACCGTAAGCCAGTTGAACCCGTTGAGCAGAGGCCCCACCCGAAAGACGCGGATTGACTTCGATAACGACTAGTCCATTCTTCGTCCACCTGAATTCAATGGCCGTGGGCCCCCAGCCAAGGCCGAGAGCTTGCAAACAGCTCAGCGAAATATCGGCGACGCGTTTATGCTCGGCCTCAGATAACGGGGCTGGAGAGGCACACTGACGAAAGACGAAATGCGGCGGAGAGCCGAAGTCAGCGTCGGAAATCCCAACGACCTCATTTCCCATTATGTCAGCTCTATAGTATGGGCCTTGTGCGAATTCTTCGACTAGTATCCTTGGCGAAGACCGCCAAATGTGTTTCCCGCCCAACAGATAGGCCGTATGTTCGGCTAACTCATCGACATTGCGGCACAATCGAACACCGCAGCTACCGCTGCCGACGGCTGGCTTAAGGATCACCGGCAGGCCGATCTCGGCGGCAAAGCTTTCAACCTCCGCCGCATTCGCTGCCAGGCGATAAGCAGGTATTGGAACTCCGCCCTCCGCGAGGAGCTGACGTTGAGTGAATTTGTCGCAGCATCGTTCAATAGATGCGGGGTTTGGTCCGGGTAGTCCGAAATACTGGCAGAGCTTGCCAACGGTCGCATAGACCTCCTCCTCGGCACCTGTAATGCCAGCAATGCCATGGGTCGCGCGCAGCCGGGAACACTCGCTGATCAGCGCATCGACATTATCCGTATCGACACGGATTTTCTCGATCCCTTCCGCCGCAAGATAGTCGTATTGAGCTGGATCAGCCGATAAGGTAATTGGATGCAGGCCAAGACGCCGAGCCGCTTGGATGTATCGCGGACCATTACCCGGATGGCCTTCGACTAGGATGAGCGCTCTTCTTTCCATTCGCTGTTGACCCTCTGTTACGTGCTGTGCGGCGGTCCGAGGGTAGATGGGCATCAGCTTCTATCCGTGCCTGACCTCAGACTTCGCGGTAAGGGTACCATCGTTGGCGATCTGCGGTCGCAAAGGTTCTGTAAATTTAGTTGAAGGCTTTGTTGCAACGTTTTGGTTGCCGGCGAGCGTCCCAACGATTTTCGCAGGGTTGCGATGTCTGCAGCGTCAGTTAACCAGTCAGTCATTCTGCTTTGCGTGCGCTGGGGCCTGCCTCAATCTTAGCTTGCGCGATCTGGAAGAGATGGCCTGCCATTGGAAGAGCGGCCTCAGGATCAAAGACATGGTCAGGAGCCGCTGGGTGTATCGCAAGCTCAGAGACTTCCGGGCCGGCATTAGTAAGTGATACCGACCCCCGGTGGATAGTTGTGACCATTTTTTGCCGATTCCGAGGGAGCCGCCCCTTTGTTCCGCGATGATTGCGCCCCCGTATTCCGGGATGATCTCGCCCCCTTGAGGCTGGGGTCCTGCTGGCTGTGGTTGTTGTTAGTTCATTCGTGTGACGAGTCAAGATTTCCGGCGCTGGTTTCGTCGCAGGCTTTCGCCAGATAGATCGATGCGGTGGCATTGTGAACGAGGCTGTCGAGGATGGCACCGGCATAGGTTGGATTGCCGATGAGCTCGTGCCAGGCGGACACCGGAAGCTGGCTGGTAATGATTGTCGAGCGGCGTCCGTAGCGAGCTTCGAGGGTCTCCAGAAGGTCGTGCGCGCCTGCTCGTTGAGCGCCCCCAGGCCCCAATCATCGAGGATCAGGAGCTGGACGCGCCCGAGGGTCCGCTGCAGTGTTGGATAGCGACCGTCACCGCGAGCAAGGCCGAGATTGGCAAACAGCCGTGGCACGCGCAGATAAAGAACGGAACGATCGTCGCGGCAGGCCTTGTGCCCGAGTGCACAGGCCAACCAGCTTTGCTGACGCCAGATGGCCGCAGATCGCGAGGTTGTCGTGGGCATCGATCAGTCGCCGCCAATCAACTTCATGAACAGCGCCCGATCGAGACCGCGGCCACTGCGATAATCGACATCCTCGCGCACGGCCTGGTGGCGCAGCTTGGCGAACCTGAGACGTGCGGCAAGCTTGCGATCGTAGCGCCAGCTCCACTCTCGCTCGAGCAGCAGCCCGAGCCATTCAGGATCGTTCGTTGAACGCTTTGGCGATGCCGGTCAGACCCATGGCATTCAATTTATCAAGGGTGGGATGGTCAAGCACATGTCGTCTCCTCAGTGGTAATAGCGGGGACCGGGATGTTGGCGTGGTGGATCGGTTCAGATGAGGTTGCACCTGATGAGCGATTGCCCCATTGGATACCCCCGTTGCAGGCATTTCACGTGCCGAAGTGTGACTGTCGACCATCACATGAGGGAAAGCCGCGTCTCGAGGCAATCTGACGCGGTATCGCCTGCCTCGTCGCGCGTCATGGACGAGATTGCGTTGGACCCCCAGTGCACTGCGATCGTCCAAGGCTTCGGCCCGGTGGTCGGCCGCTACGCTCGCGAGGCGAGGCGTCAAGATCATCGGCGTTAGCGACCACACGGCGGGCCCATTTTGTCAGGAAGGGCTTGGCTGTCCATCGCTCGAGCACTAGCCTTAGGGGGCAAAAGGTGACCGGGTTCAGACGGATATGAGAAGGAGCCTCGAAAAGAGTCGGGATTTGCGAAGCTGGACTCCCTTCGGGGCAAGTGCGGCATAGTAACTTGTCCGCATTAACGCCGGTATAATGCGTTTGAGCGTTCGAGTGCTAGCCAAAAAGGCTCTCGGAGACCTATGCGCGAGCATCATTTCCTTTGCGGTTCAAAAGAGGCAGCAATCGATCCTGACCAGTTGCTTCCAACTTGCGATATTCTCGTGCCAGCATCGGTGGCCCGCCTTTTCGTGCGATTGAAAGACGAGGGTTGCTCGGATGGGCCGAGCGGATCCTTACACACGGAGGCGAGCCATGGGGGAGTATAACGCAGCGTTTGTCGCGTCAAGAAGAAGCACGCGGTGGCGATTGCAGGGGGCGGCCGGTCGGGCGAGGTTCGGTTCGTCGGCGAGATCGAGAATGACCCTGCGACGATAGAGCGGACGATCAACCTGGGAAAAAAGTATGATCGACTGCACGTCTGCTTCGAGGCCGGGCCGACGGGTTAGGGGTTGTACCGTCAGGTCCGCGATCTTGGGCACGACTGCATGGTGGTCACGCCGGCCCTGATCCCGAAGCGGTCGGGCGAGCGAGTCAAGACGAACCGACGGGACGCGGTCACGCTGGCGCGGCTGCACCGAGCGGGCGAGCTGACCGTGGTATGGGTGCCGGACGTCGTCCACGAGGCTGTCCGCGATCTGGTCCGGGCTCAGGAAGCCAGCGCCGACGACCTGCGCCGCAAACGCCAGCAACTACTCTCTTTCCTCCTGCGCCATGGGCGGATCTACGAAGGCGGCGGCCATTGGACATTGGCGCACCGGCCGCTGGCTTGCCCGCCAGAGCTTCGAGCATACGGCGCAGCAGATCGTGCTCCAGGAGAAGATCGACGCGATCGAGGACGCGGCTCAGCGGCTACGCCGCCTGGACGAACAGTTGCGCGCCATTTGTCGGCTAGTCTCTCATGTTCCCTGTCAAGGCTGAAGGCGACCGGCATCGGCCACTTGGCGCGAGCGTGCGAAGCAGTCGGATTGGCTGAAGCTGCACCGGGCCGGGGGTGGAGGTCAGAGACGACGGTTGATCAGACTCTCATCCGCGGGTCGGGTACCGGCTTCCGTGTCTTCGTCTCGGGGCTGTCCTCGGTCTAGAGGGCGGGCGTCGAGCGGATTGGCTCGGCCCCGTAACTAGCGACGGGAGTTCCCCACCGTGGCCCACCCCGGCCTGTGCAGCGGGCTGGGTCGAAACTCGTCAATGACGGTACGACCTCCTGCCCGATAGCCCAAAGGCGGCGATCTCGCGCGCGATCGCGGCCACGATCACCGGTGGTTTCTTGCCGGCGGCGTTGAGGCGAGGATAGCAAGCGCAGTGCCTGATTTGCGCCTTCCAGGCGATGTCGCGGACAGCCTTGGGCAATCCCTCGAGCCGAACCCTCAGAGCCTCGCTGACCCTGGCTGGGTAGCGATAAGTCCAGGCCGCTTCGACCAAGGCGCGGCGGGCGCGTCGATTGCCGCGAGCGTGAGGCTCGACCGGCGGACCGTGTCACCGGTCGAGCGCTCTCCCGGAACCAGACCGAGGAAGGCCATCAACGGTGGCGGACTATCGAAGCGGCGCACATCCCCGATCTCGGCCGTGAAGATCACCGCGACCAAGAACGAGGCGCCGCGCATCGCCTGATAGGCCTCGACGAGCGGCGCCATGGACCAGGTTGGCACATGTCCGCCCGGAACATGGCGTCTAGGGCGGGCAGGTATCATCTTCCTGCCACCGCTGGTAGGGGAAAGGATTGCTTGCCCCCGCACTTGTGAGGAGATCAACGGTGGGGAAAAAGGAGGCTCGATTGCTCGGCTTTGCGAGCGGGGCCTGTCGGTCGCTCGATCAAAAGCGTCGTTTGGGGCGGAAGCTCTCCCTCGTGTAATTGAAGGACACGTTCGTCAAGCTGCTTATCCGCAGTCGTGAGGCGATAGTTGAGGCGAAGGTAGTCCGTCCAAGTCGGCGTTCGGAATGTTTCTGTCCATTGCGACGGCTCCTGAAGGTTGCGTTGGAGCGTCCAATGCCGAGCACCGACGCGGCTCTGCACGTGCCGACGTTCGCGCATGAGCTCCAGGAAAGCTTCTTCACTTTCCTCGGGTACCAGATACTCAACCTTGACCACGATGGGACCACTTCTTGGCTTCAGATCGAGGGCGACAGCCGGGGTGTTGAACTCCTCCAAAGGATCAGGCTCTGATTCGCGGCGCTCGCGAAGAGGAAACAGAAAACCGGCTGCAGCGACAAGCAGCAGGGCTGCAGCGGAGCCCTCCAGCGCCACGGTTAGAGAATAGTTCTGGGTCACCGTGCCCCACACCCAACTGCCCGCCGCGATGCCGCCATCTACTAGTGCGTAGTAGATCGAGATGGTGCGCCCCACGACCCATCGCGGGCTCGCCAACTGCACACTCACGCCAAGCCGGGACCAGGCGGTGACCCAACCCGCGCCCCCCACGGCGAGTGCAATTGCCGCCACTGCAAGCGAAGAGCTCAGCGCAAGGGAGAGGGAGCACGCCGCGCAGGCGACGCAGGAGAGCTTCATCAGCCATTCCTCAGACAAGATCCGTCTGAGCATGTTGTTGGAGAGGCCGCCGAAGACCGCGCCGGTCCCGAACCCGGCCATGAGCGTGCCAAAGGCGAGCGGCCCTCCCGCTAACTGGTCTCGGACAACCAAGGGCAGCAGCGCTAGAATGGCGGTGCTCGCCAGTCCGAAGAGTGTCCCACGAGTGGTCGCGGCCTTGATCTCGGAAGACATTGCCGTGAAGCGCAGCCCGTCATAGATCGCAATTCTCATCGACTCACGCGGGAGAGGTAAGGAACGAACCTTCCACGTGCAGCGCCATATGGTGCCCAGAGGTACCAGGTAGCTGAGTGTCGTCACGGCGAGAGCCGACACAAGCCCGAACGAGGCAACCACGATGCCGCCGAGCGCCGGGCCCACGGTCCGTACGGTGTTGAAGCCGACAGAGAGGAGGGTAACGGCAGCGGGAACATCGCGTCGGTCCACGATATCGCCAACCGAAGCTTGCCAGGCGGGATCGTTGAGAGCTGCGCCGCATGCGACTAAGAAGCTGAAGCCGAGGATCATCCACGGATCGACAAAGCCCAGCGCAACAAACGCGGTCAGCATTGCAGATGCTATAGCCATAAGGCACCGAGCGGCGAACATGACCCTGCGACGGCTGAAATTATCGGCAATTGCCCCGGCGAAGACAGAAAGGATGAACGCAGGCAGCGTCGATGAAGCCGGTACGAGCGCGACCATCAGATCGGAAGTCGAGACTGTGGCCATCAGCCAGCTGATGGCCACAGTCTGCATCAGCCAACCAAGGCTGGAAACCTGCATGGCTAACCAAATCGAACGAAAGGCCGGGTTCCTGAGCGGCGCAAACGTGGTCGGCGATATTGGATCCGGGCCTGCGCCCGCCATCTTGCTCATCTGAGTCCTCACCTTCCCTTTCGGTCCCGTTGACTCACATCTTCGCCCAAGCGATGGCGTTGGGCAGGTGAAAGGATCAGGTTCATCTCTTCCCAAAGCTCCGCATGTTCTTCTTTGCGCGACCATCCTTATGGTCGACGAATGACTTCTTTTGGAAAAGAAGACCTAATGAGCATTTGAGCGCCAAATCGCCTCTTCCAGAATCCGCATCGTAAGCGCGCTTAGATTCGATCGGTATTCGATGAGGCGCAGCCTCCACTTGACTACCCAGCGGTCGCGCAGCGCTGTCGTCCGACAGGGTTAAGCGTGTGCTACAGAATCGCAAGGGCCGCGGCCGCCGCCGCAAAACGATTCCTGGTCGCCCATAATGGCTGATCTTCCCTCTCGCCGCCGCATCCTGACGGCGGATTCGGTGTAATCAGCATCACCGGCCGAATTGATCGGCTCGCACAGTGGTAAATTGCCAGTCGAACTCTCACTTATCAATCTGCCCCATCATCGCTACCCTGGAAGTGAAATGGATTGGATACCGGAACGGCCGTGATACCATCAGCCTCTGGTGATAACAGCTTCATGAACACCTTGAAAGTCGAGGATGTCTGCGTTGCCGGGTACCACAGCTCGCCGATTTGCCTAACGGCTGCCGAGTTTCACCGAACAGATCTACTTTTGAAGCGGCCAAACTCAGCACTCGGCCATCGATCGCCAGAGGAGGAACCCATCTCGCCCAACAGGCGGCTTAGCACTGCTTTGACAGATTTTTTGGATGCAGCTGCATTTTGAGGATTGAACGAGGCCTCTGGCGCGCGGCATTGGCGGGACGGTTTGTGGCTGAGCTGCTGTTTTGCTGTTGGAGTGCAATCCTGAGAACAGGAGCAATAAGATGGCCGAGATGAACCGCTTCGACTGCGCATGATCGAGGGCATGACGATCCGCAATCTGTCGCCGGCCACGCATGACGCTAAAGGTGCACGCGGTAGCGAAGTTCTCCCGCTACATTGGCCGATCCCCGGACCGGCTTGACCTGGAGACGTTTGCGCGATCAACAGATCGCTCGTGACGACGAGATTTGACACTCACGCGATCCGACGCCTTTGTCGCCTTGTCGGATCCGCGACACAGGTTTGTTCAGACTGTTAGACTGAGACTAAACAGCTGAAAAACAAGACCGAATTCTTCCGTTGGCGTGATCGGCCCGAAGTGGCATGGGATTTGAAGCGCTTCGTTCCGAGGCGGCGCGAGCCGATGACCGGCATTGGTGTAGCGCGCTGGAGGCGCACTGAGACATACCGCTTTTCGAGGACTCCGTCTACGGCATCACCGACACCTCGGAAGCGCTCCCGCAGATCGCGGGGTTGCTTGTGAAGAAGGACGCCGATGCGGAGCTCATCGAGCGCACAGAGACACTCATCCCAGAGGAGGAGGCGATTGCGTGGAAGAGGCTAGAAGCATACCGGCCGAGGTGGCCCTCCACAGCCAAAGTTGTCTCGGCAAAAGTCCATCCGATCAAAGTGCCGCAGCCTCAGTCCATCGAAGACGTACTGTCGCGAGGCCAGACCATGCTCAAGACGTCGCCTCCGCCCTGGCTGCGCAAGGTGCTGACGGAAGCAGGTGCCGCAAAAAAGCAATCCTTCGAGAATGAGGACCGAACGATGACAACACCGTCGGATACCGCGGTCATCCGTGCTGAGAACGCGGACGAGACGACCCTTGCCACCCCGTTCGTCAAATGTCTCATCCGCCTGATCCGCGCACAGGACACCTATAGAATCTGGGAAGACAAATCCGATGCCGACCTACTCGCCGACTTCATCGTCACGAAGGAGCGGCATCGTGAGATCCCGACCATCGGCGATCCCGATCCGGACGTGCTGTGGAGGCTCCAGATTTTCTACACCTGCGCGGCGCTTGCGATCGAGGAGCGCTCCGGGCTGCTTGCATCATCGACCATCATGATCAGCCCTGAGGGCTCCGGTCGCGTCGTTCTCACGACCGGCCGATTGGTGGTTCTGTCGAAGACCATGCGCGAGGTCCGTCGGTTCGGCTTCGACACACTTGGCAAACTCGCTAAGGCGGGTGCGAAACTGGTAGACGATGCGATAGCCGCCATCGAAGCCCATCCTGACGCTGCACGGGCCTGACCCAGGTTTCGAGGAACGAGATCATGCCAGACCTTGAAGAACTGAGGAAGAAAGTCCGCAAACTGCAGTCGCGCGCCGGGACTGCGAAGATGGAACTGCACGAACTCGCCGAGGACCTTCCAGTCAACTGGAGCGAGGTCAAGGCGGTCGCCAAAAGAACGTTCGATGTCTTTGCGGAGCCGGACGCTGCGAAGAGAGAGCTCAGCGCGTTGGAGAACTCAGGATGACGAGCCCTTTTCTTACCCGCGACGGCACGAACTGGATGCCCGAATATCTGACTGTTATCGATGGCACGACCTGCATTGGCTGCGGCCGCTGCTTCAAGGTCTGCTCGCGCGAGGTCATGCACCTTTATGGCATCGATGATGCGGGCGAAGTCCTCGGCATCTGCGACGACGAGGACGACGACTTCGATGGTGAGCTCAATCGCATGATCATGGCCGTCGACCAGGCCGGCCGCTGCATTGGTTGCGGAGCCTGCGCTCGGGTCTGCCCGAAGAACTGCCAGACCCATGTTGCGGCTGACAAGGATACTGTCTGATCTAATGCCAAACCAGGAGAACGGCGTTGCCCCTCAGAGTCTTCTGTAGCGTCCTGGCACTTTTCCTTTGCACTAACGCTCTCACGGTCTATTTCTTCTCCCATTCCATTCGCCAGGTAATCGTCGCAACGTTGGTTGGTTGTCTGCTTCTTCAGGTAGCTTATTTCGGGAGTGTAATCTTTCTGATCTGGCGGTCCAGCTGCGATCAGAGAGATGCCCAGAGGTCTGAGCATTTCCGTAAATGCCAGACAGCTCGCCATCGGTCTCCTCCGGCTCCGTGACAGATAGGGCTTAGATCCGCGCCAATTTGGCTCGGTGGAGATGGAGCTAGGCGTTGAAGGGACATGACCTGCCAGAGCGACCGGTTTCAAGTCATTCACCAATGCATAGCGACATGTAGCTTTTCGGTTTCCATAGGCGTTGCTCTCTTCAACGTAGCACGCCGGTGTGCAAGGTCGCGTCGTTTCCCGGCAGAGGAAGGCGCTGGAAGAAACGGGGTCTTATGGAAATCGGAAAGCGGCTGACTTCAATCAGAACACTGGAGAGAACATGCTGGAAAGGTTCGGTCGCTACCCGCTTACCTTTGGACCTGCGCCGATCGGGAAGCTTGAACGCCTCGGCAAGCATTTAGGGGGAAAGGTTGAAATCTATGCCAAATGTGAGGACTGCAATTCTGGGCTGGCGTTCGGCGGAAACACGCTGCGCAAGCTAGAAGATATCATCCCGGACGCGATCGCGTCGAAAGCATACGCTTGTCTCCATCGGCGGAGTGCAGTCCAACCACACGCGGATGGTTGCCGTCGTCGCCGCTTGGTACAGGAGAGCTGGGTGCCACATGAGGATGCCGTCTACGACCGAGTCGGAAACATTCTCTTGAGCCGGATCATGGACGCAGAGGTGCGGCTAGTTGATCAAGGCTTTGACATCGGCAGTTGTCGCAGGCGCTCGATGAAGTCAAGCAAAGGGGCAGTAGGCCGGGGCCTCAGTTCACAAATATGGCGGCCTTGGGTACGTCGGGTTCGTGGAGGAGGTGCGCGCCCAAGAGAAAGAGCTTGGTTTTGCCTTCGACTACATCGTCGTTTGCACTGTGACTGGCTCTATGCAAGCCGGGATGGTCGTCGGCTTCGCCAAGGATGGCAGACAGCGAAACGTGATCGATGCCTCCGCGACCCCCGGCCATACAAGGCGCAGGTGCTAACAAGTGGCCCAACATACCGCAAAGCTTGTCGAGCTCGGCACGGAAATCACCGATGATGATGTGATACTTCTCGAGGACTACGCCTACCCATGTCATGGCATTCCGTCCGAGGAAACAAAAGCGTCGGTCCGCCTGTTTGCGCGGCTTGAAGGCATGATTACGGATTCTATGAGGGCAAATCCATGCAAGCAATGATCGCCCTCGTCAATGAAGACTTCTTTCCGGAGAGCTCGAGGACCCTCTACGCGCATCTAGGCGGCGCGCCCGCGATCAACGGTGCAGCTATATATTTCGCGTAAGCGACAAGCTAGGGCCGTTCAGGCCGCGTAGTTCCACGGCATGAGGGCGTCAATTTCGCTGCTGGGCCATCCATTTGCAAGACGCTCAAGTGTCTGGGTGAGCCAAGCTTGGGGATCGACGGTATTCATCTTTGCCGTCTGGAGGAGCGTCGCGATCGTCGCCCAGGTCCTGCCGCCGCCGTCGCTACCAGCGAAGAGGCTATTTTTCCTGGTGATGGCCATCTACCGAACATTCTGCCCATGTCGGGCGAGAAGTTGTCGTCCACTATCGCTGGCATCCCTATTTCGGTCGTCGTCTGCGGCTGCACTATAGCGAGAACCGTAAGAAGGGGCAGTTTGTCCACGTTGAGGTCATGCCCGGCGTTGTGACGGCGATCGCAGCCTGGATGCTCGATGCGGCGTGCTGTGCTGGCATGGAATTGGGGACGCCTCGGGTCTCATTGCCGGCCCTTGTGGATCTGGATGACCTTTTACAGCGCCGCGGAATGCGGCGACCCTGTTCCGGCGAACCGAATCTCGTCGAGGAACCCCAAGATGCCCGACCCGGTATTTTCGCCTTCAACCGCATCAGCGCCAGCTCCTGATCTCCTTCGAACCGCCGCGCCTTCTCGGCCTCCCAGCGAGCGACCGACGGCGGCTGGTGTCGAACCTTGCCACGCTTCTCATCGAGGCGGCCACTGGCATGAAGGAGGAGGAACGGAATGATGACGACCGTTGAGATCCTTCCTCCCACCATCCCGCAGCGGAAAGCCATTGTTTACGTGCGGCAGTCGAGCCCAGGTCAGGTCGAGAACAACCCCGAGAGCCGTCGCCGGCAATATGAGCTCGTTGACGTCGCACGCCATCGCGGCTTCCGCACGGTTGAGGTCATCGACGATGATCTCGGGCGATCGGCCAGTGGAATGGTTGCTCGTCCGGGTTTTGAGAAGCTGGTAGTGGCATTGTGTGCCGGTGAAGTCGGGGCTGTCCTTTGCTTCGACGCGTCACGCCTGGCACGCAATGGTCGCGACTGGCATCATCTTCTCGAGCTTTGTGGCCTTGTGGAAGCAAACCGGGAGGTCGTTCTGACCATTCACTGGAAGGGTGGACAACATTCGGTTCTGCGTGTGCGCAAGCCCAAAACCGGCGAACACGGATGCCAGACGCCTGACCAGGCGCTTGCCGTCATGAAGCAAACGGCGACCCGTTATTCCGACGATGATATCGCCGCTACGTTGAACCGAATGGGCGTTCGAACGGGTCAAAACAAAACCTGGACTGCGCACCGTGTCAGCTCCATTCGCAGGGTTCAGGGCATTCATGCTTTCCGGCCCGCCGAGAAAGATGGGCAGTGGCTGACCATGAAAGAGGCCGCTAAATGCTTGGAAGTGACCAGCCACGTCATTCGCCGCCTTATTGTTGATCGCATTTTGCCCGCTGAGCAGGTCGTCCCGGGTGCCCCATGGCAAATCGAAGCCTGTCATCGTCAAACACAGGACGTACTCAAAGCCATACGTAGCAAGAGCGGCCCGTATCGTGCCGAAGCGCAAAAGCAAATATCAATGTTTCCAGATACTTGAAGAAGAGGGGTACAATGAATCAACGTTTGCCTGGGGTCTGATAGCTCGCTCGACAATGTTGGAATCGAACTCGACGCGACCGTCGGTCAGGAAGCGCTCGAAGATGTCGCGACGCGAGATGGCATACCGGAGCGCCTCGGCGAGTTTGGATTTTCCGGAGACCCGCGGCAGGGTCGCCTGCCAAAAAGTAAAGAGATCGCGCACGATCGCCATCGACTTTTTCTGACGCGCTGCGGCACGAGATTCAGTACTTTGGCCGCGGACGGTTTCCTCGATCTCCCAGAGCTTTGCCATCCGCTCGACCGTTTCTGTGGCGACTTTCGAGCTTTTCGCAACGTGCAACTCGTAGAACTTCCGTCGGCTGTGCGACCAACAGCCAGCCAAGACAACGCCGTCGTTGCCTCCATCCTTGCGGACAAGCTTGCTGTAGGCACCATACCCATCGACTTGCAAAATGCCGCGATAGCCGCTGAGGTGCCGTGCAACGCACTCGGTCGCTCGACTGTCCTCGAAGCGATAGGCCACCATCGGCGGGCTGTTGCCTCCGAAGGTCCGATCGTCTCTGGCATATGCCCATAGCCACGCTGTCCTTGCCGACCCGGACCCAGGCGCAAGTGTCGGCAAGGTCGTTTCGTCGGCAAAGATCCGCTCGGCCTTCTTGATCTCGTTCAGGATGTGATCGGCGAGGATGTCGAGCTCGAACCCCAGCTTGCCCATCCATTGGGCCATAAGCTTGCGGTCAAGTTCGACCTTGTCACGCGCGTAGATGGTTTCCTGGCGATAGAGTGGCAGGCCGTCTGCATATTTGGACACGGCGATCTGGGCCAGAAGCGCTTCTGTTGGAATGCCGCCTTCGATGATGTGGGCCGGAGCCGCGGCCTGGATGACGCCGTCCTCGTTCCTAAAAGCGTATTTGGGACGACGCGTGACGATGACACGGAACTTAGCTGCGACGACGTCCAGCCGTTCGGAGACGTCTTCTCCGATCCGGATCTTCTGCTTGCCCGCGTGTTCGGGCAACTCTTCCGGCTCGATCACGACCTCGACGCGCTCAAGATGAGGCGCGAAGCCCTTGCGTGGCCGCGGTGCACGTTTGCCACCCGCATTCCCGCGGCCTTTCGTGACCTGGGCCTTGATCGCGGCAATGCCGGTCTCGATCTCCTCGAAGACAAAGGCGTGCTGCTCGTCATCGACTGTAGATGTTGCAAGCTTTTCCGAACGTCGGCCAAAGCGGGCCGGATCGAAGGCCTTCAGGATCTGCGTCAGCCGCTCGATGCGCTCATCGGCGTCAGCGTTACGGGCCTGGAGGTCATCGACCTGCTTTTCCAAAGCCTCGACGCGGGCTGCCTTTTCGGCCATGGCAAGAACCATGGCTTTCGGTGCCTCAACATCATCCGGAAGCTCAAGATCGGGGCGCGTCATGGGCATGATCAGAGCATATTTCGCCGTGACCCGCCCGCGGTTTCAGCCCCCTGATTCACTTCGCCGCAGCGGTTCTACCCAACAATCTCGGGAGGCTTGACCGGCGTCGATCGCACCCGCTTCCAGTCCATCCCGTCGACCAGAGCCAGGAGCTGGGCATGGTTGAGTTGGACCCGGCTGTGGCCGATGCGTGGCCAGCAGAACTGCGCTTTCTCTAACCGCTTGGCATAGAGGCAAACCCCGGATCCATCCCACCAGACGATCTTGATCCGGTCCGCCCGTTTGGCCCGGAAGACATAGAGCGCACCGTTATACGGTTATGTGGTGCGCCACATAACCGATGTTATGTGCCGGGCGAGATTATGTGGCGGATCCGTCCGGCGCCAGCCGAGGCCCGTCTAATCTGGAATTCTCCGCCACATAATACTCAGATACTGTTCAGTAGTTGCAGCACGGCGTCATTTGGTCGGAAACGGACGCCAAGATCGCCGGCGACTCCAGCCTTCTCGAGACCTTTACGCATCATCTCGACATCGGCGGCGGCATAGCGATGGGTTGTAGCGACCTGTGCGTGCCCGAGCCAGGCTTGGATCGTCAGAAGGTCAACGCCCGACTGGAGGAGCTTCATGGCCAGTGAGTGTCGGAAGATGTGCGGCGATATAGGCTTTTGGGCCAAGGCCGGCCTGATGGTCACGGCCTGGGCCACGGCTCGCCGCACGATGTGGGTTGCTCCGAAGCGCGTCAGGCGCTCGTTGCGGGCGCCGACGAATATCGGTCGCGGCTCGTGGTTCGCGATTCCGTGTTCGGCCAACAAGGTTGTCAGTGCTCTCGCCAGATCCTGAGGAATGGGGATGACGCGGTCTCTGCGCCCTTTGCCGCGCAGCAGTACTTGCGGGTGCGACCGTTCCAACTGAAGGTCGTTCGCGTTGACGCCGGTAGCTTCGGAGACCCGCGCGCCGGTCCGTGCCAGGAACAGTAGAAACGTGCGGTCACGCCGACCACGGGACGTCCTTGGATTGGGCGCCTCGATGAGGGCGTCCACTTCGGCCTTGGTGAGGTGGTGCGTCACCTCGATGTGCGCCCGCTTTATGGGAATCGTCAGCACGCGTTGGGCGACACCGAAGGACGCCGGATCGGCGGCTGCGACATGGTGGAAGAACGATCGGATCGCCGCTAGGCGGGCGTTGCGCGTGGCGATGGTGTTGTTCCGCTTCTCCTCGAGTTCGTCGAGAAAGGCGAGAATGAGGTCTCGATCGAGCTCCTCGAGCACCAACGCAGCCGGCTTCTTCCGCAACCGGGTGGCGGCAAAGAGGATGAGCATGCGCAAGGCGTCGCGATAGCTGGCCATGGTCGCGGGAGTCGAATTGCGTTGTTTGGTCAGGCGCCGGCGAAAGTAGGACTCCAAGAGCGGCGCTAGGAGTAAGTGTTCACTCATGCTGCGCCTCCATCGAGGAAAGCGCGCTCCGCCGCCATGGCGAGAAGATCCACCGAGCCAGTGAGGTAATAGGCTGTGTCACTGTAGTTGGCGTGGCCGAGATAGGTGGCGAGCACCGGGAGTAGCGCCTGGTCGTTGGCGCGTTGTTGATGCCAAAGGCTCATGCGGGTCACGGCAAACCGGTGCCGCAGATCGTGCGGCCGCAACGGCTTGCCGTCATCAAGGCCGGCGAACTTGCGGACCTGAGCAAATCCGCTTTGCAAGCCAGTCGCCGAGAGGCGGTTGCCACGAGAGCTGAGGAAGAAGGCCTGGTGCTTGGGACTGGGAAAAGCGGCATCGCGCTCACGGGCATAGCGGCGAAGCGCTGTTTGGGTCGTCGTGTGAACCGGAACGAGACGATCCTTGCGGAACTTCGTCTTCCGAACCAGAAGAACCCCGTTGGTCAGATCGACATCGGCACGATCAAGCCTGACCACTTCCCCCGATCGCAGTCGCGAGCTTGCTAACAGTCCGATCAGCGTCGCCATCGTCCGCCCCCTGAGAGGGATGCCTGGCGAAATGCGGGCGCATGCGTCGATGAGCGACGCCAACTCTGCCTCGCTGAGGATCCGTGGAGGCGGAATCGCCCTGGATCTGGGAAAGGCTCTGCGCTCCAAGGCTTCGGTTTGGGCGTCATAGACAGCGAGATACTCGTAGAATCGGCGGAGCACGCCGTGACGAGTAGCGCGGCTGTTGGCGGCGCCGCCGAAGGACAGGACGAAGTCCAGCGCCATCGTCCGGGTGGCGGGCCCGTCGAATTGAGTGCGTTCAACGTAGCGGACGAAAGCGCGCAACGTACCGGCTTGTTTGCTGAAGGCATAGCCGAGCGAGTGGCGCAGTTCGATGTAACGCTCGACCTTCTCGCCGAGGAATCGGGCAAAGGCGGTCATGCAGCGCCTCCCGGAAAGGGGAGTGCGACCTCGGCGAGTTGCGAGGCCGCAACCTTTACGTACAGCGCCGTTGTGTTGATGCTCCGGTGACCAAGAAGATCGGCGACCTCGTTGATTGGCCTTCGCTGCCCGACAAGCTGAGTGGCGAGGCTGTGGCGCAGGAGATGTGCACCTGCGACCCGCCCGAGTTCGACCCCGCCATGCCGCAACCGCTTCCTCACGATCCTTGAAACAGGCGCCGCAGACTTGAACGGTCCCACCGGCGGCGTGAACGACAGGAACAGATACGGACTGTCCACCTTCGGTCGAGCGCGCAGGATGTAGTCGACGAGCGCCGCGCCGGTCTCCTCGAGGAGTGGCACCACCCGATCACGCTTGCCCTTGGTACGCCGGATAAAAACCTCGCCAGTACGCCAGTCGATATCCTGCAGCCGAATGGCGCGTAACTCGCCGTTGCGAATGCCCGTGGTGGCGAGCAGCAGCAGGACGGCTCGATCGCGGATAGCGACCGGCGTCGTTGGGCCGATCGCATCGATTGCGCGCCGAACGTCACCCCATGCAAGGCGCGGCGGGAGATGCGCCAAACGCCAATACGGCGTTCTCGGGACGATGCGGGCAAGATCTTGGTGATGGTGGCCAGCCCAATATAAAAACCGAAGAAATGTTCGAATGTGAGAAGTCGCTGCCGTGCGGGTGCCGGAGGTCGCCGATAGCGACAGCCGATGCTCGACAGCAGCAAGCACGTGCTCAGCTGTCAACGCCTCAAGACTTTGGCCGGGGTGGTGATGGCGCAACCAATCCAGAAAGCGGCGGCCGCCCAGAAGAACGCCTTCGCGGGTCTTCGGCTCCAGGCCCCGTACCCTGCGCAGATAGTCCGAAAAGGAGGCCAGAAGCGGAGCATCCGGATTATCCTCTTCACTTGAAACGGAAATAATGAACCGCTCCGGAGCCACTCGCCGTGCATGTGCCAGAGCCGATACTGCCCCAATGCGCGGAGTATCAGTAGCAAACGCGCCCAAATAGCTGTCGATGACATCTTGATGGATCGGCATCGGACCACAGCGCGTCAAGGCAAACTGGCTAAAACGCGCAATCCGGCTCAGGTAAATCTTGGCGGACGCTCGCTTATAACCGAGCGTGAAGAAATGCTCCGCGAGGCGATCCATCTCGCCACCAAGCGCACCACTACGCAGGCGCTTGAGCACCCCACGATACGAGAAATAGAACTCGAGCATGTTGTCCCTCCGAATAGCGGCGCGGGGGAATCCCGCACCCATCCCAAGAGGCACGAAATATTATGTGGCGGAGAATTCCAGATTAGACGGGCCTCGGCTGGCGCCGGGACAGATCCGCCACATAATCTCGCCCGGCACATAAGAACGGGTCATTGCCGGCATCGCGCACAAGCGACAGTAAGCTGTCCGGGCCTTTGCGGAAGTCGATGGGATGGCTCGCAAGAAAGACTTTCACGCCCGAAGGGATCATGCCGATCGCACCGCCGGGATAACGCGCCGTAGGTGCGCTTCATCGATATCTGCGCCAGCCCGGACAACGATGTCGCCGATGACAAGCTCGATCACCGCTCTCGCACCAACCGGCCCAGCTTCCACCCCAACAGCCGGATCAGCCGCGAAGGATCGTTGTCCGGCACGAGCATCACGACGCCAGCCAAATAGTTGTGATGGATGTATGCCCATACGATGTGCAATCGCTGAAACGCTTGCGCCAGGCTCCATCGCCTCAGCCACAACCCGCTCCTTGAATTCATCGGACCAGCGCCGCCGAAACTGCCGCGGCGCACCCTCAAGCCGTTCCGGAACGAGTTCGATCATATGGACGTTTCTAGTTCCAGAGCTAGGCGCAGACATAGAAGCTCACAGTTTGTGAATCGTCTGTCCGCAATACAGGCGCCTGCGCTACCGGCGCCAGATGGGGTCAGCTTGCCGCTTACTATTTCGCAAGGGCTGACGCGAGATAACCGTGGGGCCAACCTGCGTGCGGGCTCGCGGGATTAAAATGCCAGCGTGAGCGGGCCCAAGATGAACACAGACGGCTGATTGTCGACACTCGCAGCAATGACGACCACGCCGCATCTGGGCGAGAAGGCGCTGCATCCTGTGATCGCCAGAACGCCCTGGACTTCATGGCCCGTATGGTATCAAGCCCGTCAAAGCACCGCTCCAAGCGCCACGAGGCTTGGCTCCCGACGTAAAGTTCAGGGCTTCATGCCAATCCTTCAGCTCGCGGCTCTCTGCGACTATCCCTTTCAACTTACATAACTCAAGTATGGGCGGTACAGCGGAAACGTGATGTCTTCAGGGATTTCGGCGGATACGCCCAGCGCCGTGATCGCATTGTAGTAGACAATTTCTGCCGGCATTCCTTTGTTCGACTGTGCCAACGCATCCAACACGCTGTGTTTCGTGTGAAAATCGATATTGAAGGAAATCGAAGTTGATAAGCTGCGAACGTGGTGGAGGGTTCCCGGTGGCATATACAGCATGTCGCCAGCGCTTACGGTGATGACTATGGGTGTCGCTTGCTCGTACTCCGGAAAACGCACATAGTCCGGTTGCTCGGGGTCCACATCAAACCACCTCCACCCGCGGCGCCCACAGCACGTAGCCTGGCTAGGTGGGAGAATGGTGAACTGCTTGTCGCCGTAAATCTGGAAGAACAGGTTGTGACTAAGCAGGGTGTCAAAGTGGAGCGGAGTAACGGTGCCCGCCGGGCCCATGAAGAACTGCGAATAGCGCCACCAATGCCGACGGTACCAGGGAGTGAGGTAATCTCCAGGAAAGGGCTGGCAGTCCTCTGCCAGGCTTTCCACCAGGCCCAGCAGTGGGATATCGTGGCAGTACGGAACTGCTCTTGGGTTCAAGGTCGCTCCATCCGCGCTCGGCAGCTGCCCTGTGAGGAACCGCGTATACTCTGAGAGCTTCCAAGAAGAGAGCTTAATTTCGCCGTGATCAAGCGTCTTCACCGGTATCGTGAGTTCTCCGGCAATCTCATTAAAATACTGGGGTGACCAGCGCCAGCAAGCGCTCCAAGCCGCGCAGCCGCTACGTAGGAGAACCGGCCGCATTGCATCCCGGTACTTGGTCGCAAAGTCACCGTCCGAGAGCTCTGTTACAGTAGGAACTGATGACCAACCCGAGTCTTCCAGAGACGACAATGAGTAATCGTGTGGCGCTTGGGTCGATGTTGCGAATTTGACTTCGGTCATTTCTCATGCCCTTCTCAGGTTATGTATTCAGATTTCCAGACTCCGACGACCGCATTTCTGGTGAGTAATCGACTGTTCCGGCCCGGCTAATTGCGGCGCTACGGCGCTTCAATGCTACACTTTCACTACCATGCAAGTGCTTGTGCGCCCGGCCGCCTATCGAGTGCATTGTGCTCCTGCCATCTTGTGGGAATCATAACTTCTGCGAGAACTCTCGTGCTTGTCGATGTCCTGATATTTGCAGTCGGCAGGATATGGGAAAGTCGTCGGGATGGTAACTATCAGTCTTTGTAGGCCTTTCAAAATACCGGTCGCCGGGGAACGGCTGCGCCACAGCTCGAACGAATCGCACCTTGTTTCATCGGGGACGGCGGAATTTACACAATGAACAATTCGCCAGCGGACCATAAGACGGTCCTCGCTAAACGCTTTATCGCGCTTACATGGCAGTCGATCCGGTTTAGCCGCTTGCGTGCACGGCCTTGTCCAGAATGTCCAGACCACGTTGAAGCGTCTGCCCGTCAATGGTCAAAGGAGGAAGAAGTTTGATAACGTGGCCTTCCGCACCGCATCGCTCTATCACGAGCCCATCTTCAAAGGTCTTGTGGGCAATCTTCTCTGCCACTCCACCGGTGCCGCAATCAAGCCCCCACATCATGCCCCTTCCGCGCACGGACAAGCTGTCTCGGTTGTTTTGAGCGATCTGCCAAAGGCGCTCGTTTATCACGCGTCCTGTCTCTGTAACACGCGCCGACAGCTTTTCATCCGCCCAGTATTTTCTTAATGCAGCAGTCGCCGTCACGAGCGCAAGACTGTTGCCTCTGAAAGTTCCAGTGTGTTCGCCGGGTTGCCAAACGTCAAATTCAGGTTTGAGCAACACAAGGGACAGGGGCAGCCCGCTGCCGCTGAGAGATTTCGACAAAAGAACGATGTCTGGAGATATACCCGCAAATTCAAAACTGAAAAAACTGCCCGTTCGTCCGCAGCCTGCCTGAATATCATCAACAATCAGGAGCATGTCGTTCTTTCTGCAAAGCCGCTCAAGCGACTGCAGCCACTCTTTGCTCGCGAGATTAATGCCTCCCTCGCCTTGTATGGTTTCGAGAATGATTGCTGCCGGTAGGTCAACACCACTGCTCGAGTCAGCAATTGCCCTGGCCAGATAGTCCGAAGTGTCATTATCGGTTCCCCAGTACCCGTCGTAAGGCATGAAAACCCCACCGCTCGGAGGAAAACCTGCTGCACCTCGGTAGTATCGATTGCCGGTTACCGCCAGCGCCCCCAAGCTCACGCCATGATAACCGTTGGTGAATGAAATTATACTGTGCCGCCCAGTAGCCTTCCGCGCGAGTTTCAAAGCAGCCTCTACGGCATTGGCACCAGTTGGACCGGAAAACTGAAATTTGTATGTCAGACCACGGGGACGCAATATCGTGGTTTCAAAGTACTCCATAAACTCTCTTTTGACTGACGTGGCCATGTCCAACGCGTGGATGATGCCGTTTGCTTGCAAATACTCTATCACATCATTGAGAAAATAGGGGTCGTTGTGCCCGTAGTTAAGGACGGCCGCGCCAGAGAGAAAATCGATAAACTCACGACCTGTCTCGTCTTCGAGAATGGCTCCTGCGGCCTTCTTGAAGACAACAGGAAAAGAACGCGAATATGACCGCACGCGCGACTCGAGGGTTTCGAAGGCAGATAGCGAATTGAACCTACTCTCTTGAAGCATAATCTTCCTCCATCAGAGCGATGAGACCGCGGCCGCCCGCGTATACTCTTGAACCTGCGAGCTCGAAGCTTGTAAGGAGCAGTTTCCCTCATCGGAATGCCAGCGATGACGCCTCTATTTTAGCCTGCAATCTGGGCCAGTACGCCCTACATGGGATGGTAGTATCGTTACAAGCCGTTCTTTGGTGTTCGCTTATTTCAACAAGGAGTCGAACAAGGTACTTCCACATCGTGATCGGTGAGCACGAAGCGCCCACTCTCACTTCAGCGGCACGCCACAAGGCTGCACCCATTGCGGCATGATGTTCGCCATTGATTCCCATCGCGGCTGGAACGCTTGATCTGCCAACCGGATATTCAATAGAATCCACTTGCCTGGACGTGTTCCTGAAAGCTCGAATCCTTTAAGGTGACAGTTTTATTTGGTCCGATTTGTGAGAACGCGTCATTCTAAAGGCCGTTCCTTACAATTCAATTATACCGGACTCGACGGCCTTCATAGCAGCCACCGTTCTACTGGTAACATCCAACTTCCGCATTACATTTTTTATGTGGAAATTAACAGTATTCTCAGATATACCAAGAATGACGCCTATACCCCAGGAAGACTTCCCTCTCGCAACCCACAGAAGACACTCCCTTTCCCGTAGAGAAAGGTCGGTAATTTTCGCTGATTTCCTGGAAGTTTCGAGTTTTCCCATCCCCTGTCCTCTCTCCTCAAGTGAGCCCCGCTTCGCAAACGGGGCACAAAGGTTGGCCGTAGGAGACGCGGCCGTGCGTCCCTTTGTCGGCACGACGGCATCGCTAAAGCGCTTGCAGATCTGATCAGACCTGACATGTTATTCCGACGGGAGTTCCTGACGGTAAGCGATGAGAGAGGTTCAAAAGTCGTGCCAACGTCTAGAAATGGCCTCAGCAAACACGTTCTACACGTTTACCAATTGGTTAGACTGTGATGCGACAGAGGCTAGGGCAAACACTCACCGTCGCAGACTCGACAAACCGGACAGTAGGTGCTCCTTCTAGGTCCGGTAGTCGAAGACCGAGGCCGAGATAGAGCACGGATCAGGGTCGTCTCCTACCAAGTGGTCTCCTAGCGAAGGCGCTCGCAAGCACGCCCTCAGCCATAGCGCAGGCGGCGGAGCATGCGCAAGTCGATTTTCCCGATATGGTGAGTGCTGGTGGCTCGGAGTGAAGGGCCTCGTGTGATTCACTGGTCAATAAACTCATTACGTACTTTCCGGCGCATTATTTGCTCGGATGAGCAGCGAACTATAAGTGGAGCGCTGCTTAGCCGTTCTCCGCCCACATATCGCGCCACCCGTTGCGGGATACATTCGTTGATGGATCTGGCATGCCCGGGAAATGGCTTGCTCATAATCGGCCTCCAAGTGAACGCGCAACGTTGAGGGATCGAGCTCTGTCACCGCGGTTCTTGATCCAATGGAGACCAAGCGAGTGCCCGTCAGTTCGACAAGCCGAATGCCAAAATCAATGTCGCACAAAATGCATATGCCGGCCCCGCAATTGTCATCCATACAGATCGTGCTGACGTCGTGTTGATCGAGCATCGCGCGCAGTTCATCGCGTTCTGCAAGGCTGCTGCACGATAACACCGCTGTATCGCGGGCCACTGTCACGGATCTAGCGTTTCCATGACCTGCCACAGTGGTACCCGTAACTGCTCCGTCGCTCGTGAGCGATTTGCAAGCAATGGTGACCGCGTGCTTTTGTGCATAGTCCACCGCCCTGTGGTGCAGCACTTTTGCGCCATGTCGCGACATGCGCGCGACGGTCGCATACGCAATTTCCGGGACCAGGCGTGCTCCAGGAACAAGATAAGGATCTGCCGTATAGACGCCAGGAACATCGGAGTATATTTCGCAAGCGTGCTCTCCCAGCATGGACGCAATTACGATAGCTGTCAGATCAGAGCTGTTTCTGCCGAGAAAGGTTAATCTGCCGGTCCGGTCGATTGCCTGGCCACCAGCGGCAATGACAACGTCATGCTTCTGTAATGCTGCCATAATTGGACTCGCATCTACGCTTTCTACTGAAGCGCGGCCAAACTCTGAATTCGAGCGTATTCCAAGGGAATAGCCGTTTAATGACAGTACGGGAATTCCTAGCCCGCTTACGGCTGCCTGCAATAGGCAGGTACTGAGCATCTCTCCGGTTGCGAGTGCCGCATCGAGATTCGATGGGCTCGGTTGCTTGTTCACGTCAAGCATGCCTGCTTTAAGATCGTCGGTAGTTCCCGACATCGCGCTGACCACGGCAACAATTTTGTTTTCGCCCGCCGAGAGCCGCTCGGCTAAATGCCGAGCGACTCGACCGAAGTCTTCAAGATGCAGGAAACTAGAGCCTCCGAATTTCAGAACGGTCACGGTCATGGTCCACCAATCACGTTATTGGCAATTGCAAGCTTCGCGATGAGGAGTGCATTAAGCGCCGCGCCAACCTGAAGATTATCTGCGACGATCCAGAGCCAGAGCCCGCATGGATTCTCGGAGCTGACTCTAACGCGCCCGACGTGAACAACCGCAGGGTCTTCGAGAAGGCGCGGCGTTGGATATGCTTCCTGAATTCCGTTTGCGTAGAGCCGAACGCCTGGCTCTGTCGCGAGTAACTCATGAACCCGTTCGAGGCGAACTGGCTCTTCGAATTCAATGTATACGGCCGCTGAATGGCCGTTTATTACGGGCACGCGAACGCAGGTTGAGGTTAGCCGCAGATGAGGCAGACCAAAGATTTTTCGAGACTCGTTAACCAGCTTGAGTTCTTCGAGAGTTATACCGTTCGAGTCGAACTTACCGACTTGCGGTATCACGTTGAACGCAAGGGGGAAAGGAAAACGCTCGGCGCTTGGCGGCGCGCGTCCACGCAGTGCGCTTCTCGCGCCTTCCAATAGCTCGTCAATCCCTTTCAGGCCTTTTCCCGAGGCGGCCTGATACGTGGTCAAAATAATTTGATGAACATCAAGTGCGGTTACCAGCGGTCTCAGTGCTCGGACCAGCTGAATTGTGGAGCAATTTGGGTTTGCCACAATACCTGAATGGGGGCGGCTAACGAGAGTATTGGGATTAACTTGCGGTACCAGGAGTGGTACGTCGAGGTTCATTCGAAACGCATTGGAATTATCAATGACGAGGGCGCCTTGCGCTGCGAACAGAGGTCCATACTCGGCGCTTACCGCGCCTCCAGCGGAAAAGAATGCGATATCCGCTTTTGTATCGACGATATCGTCGAGTGGCTCTACGATGCAGATTTCATCTCGGAACCTCAAGCGGCGGCCACCCGAAGTGCGGGACGCAAGCAGCCGCAACTGAGAGACTGGAACTTGACTTGCTTCCAGCAGTTTTATCAGTTCAGCTCCAACAGCACCCGTGGCACCAATTATTGAAATATCTAGGGCTCTCCGAGTTTCGTCGTTAAAATTGTGCAACAGTTCGGAACTCCACGGGAGCCTGCCAAAACAATTGCTCATTCTCCGACGACTGTTCTGCGCAACTTGCTGGTTGACGGACACGTTCACTGCTCCAATAGAGATCGCGTCAGACTCCTGCTGGTACCGGCGATGATGAGCGCGCTTAAGATGGTATGTGATAATAGAGGTCTAAAAAACTACCAGAAGCGGTGGGAAGATGGGTTTACGCGCATCTTGCTCACAGCAAAAACATGCGGTTCTTATGTTGGAGTTGCCGTTCAGGTCTAAGCGGCAGGAAGACCCCGTGTGGTGGAGGGGTTAGCGTTCGGATATCGGCAGCTTGCGTTGTGAGCCGATGTGAGCTTCTATGTCCGCGCCTAATTCTGGTACCAGTGTCGATACCGAAACGAATCCGCCCCAAAAGTACATCGAGCGAGGGCTGGAGGCTCCGGTCTATGGACTGCGCACGCGAAGAGCGACGGTGATCGACCCTTTCGCGGTTCTATCTTCGCGAACGTATGAGGGCCTATCCGGGCCTGACAGGGCGGCGGCTTTTCCCGCGAGATTAAGGATCTCGGCTATTGCGCGATATTCGGCCACCGAATGAGCAAGGATTGTGAGCGTCCGGCGAGCGCGAAGAGCCAGTTCTTGCGGTTATGCATATCTATACATAACAGGAAGTCGTGGCTCTTTGCTGGCTCTGATCGAGGTGCCGATCGCGCCGCCTTCATGGCGACGCTGATCATGACGGCAAAGCTTAACGACATCGATCCGCAGGCATGCTTGCCGATGTTCTCGCCCGCATTGCCGACATGCCGGTAGCACGGCTCGAAGAGCTGTTGCCGTGGAACTGGTCTTCTTCGAAAGTGGCTACCGACAAGGCGCCGCCTGACCGAAGAATTGGACCGACAATGGGATATCGCAGCACGACTCTCTACACCCTCAAATACGTGGCCGAAATGCTCGAGGAGGATGAGGACTTTCTCCACGATTGCTCAATCGTGATCTTCTCCGAGGACGGACGCCTCAGCGCCTACGACAGCTTCCCAGCCTCAGAATTGAGCGAGCCTGTCGTCGTCTTCACGGAGGACGGTATCGATAATCTTCGGCACATCATTGGTGTGCGCAGAGAGATGGGTGACGCGCCGCCCAAGCCTCTCACGAAGGGCAAAGGCTCGGAGCAGTACCCCCCCGCGGTCCTCACCGGACGGATACTGTCCTGCCGGCGCTGATGGGTTTGCAGCGCTCAGCCCGGAGATCGTCATCGATTATGTCGAGCGACGTGCGCTCGATGGCTCGATGGCTCCGCCGATAGTGGCAAAGCAATGTGCGTGGTGGCTTCCTGCGCTACTTGCATTTGGAGGGCTTTATTTCGACGCCGATGGCCGATTGCGTGCCGTCCGTCCGCCGCTGGCGACTGGCCGGTCTTCCAACATTCCTGCCGCCAGAGAAGGTGCAGAAGGTTCTCGATGCCTGTGATCGGACAACGGCAATGGGTCATCGGGACTATGCGGTTCTGATGATCTTGGCCAAGCTCGGTTTGCGCGTCAGCGAAGTTGCCACCCTTACTCGCAACGATATCGCCTTCGTCATGCCAAACCTTCCGTTTGGCACAATGAGTCAGAATTCCTCTGATTTGGGAATCCCATCACGAGTCAGCGTCATTGCTCGTTGGTATGACGCGGACCATGCCGCTTGGCCATGCCCACCCGATCGCAGGGCAGGACGGAACTAAGCGAGACGCTTGGCCTCTATCATCTTTGTTCCGTCGCGCCAGTAAGCAGACGGTTCGGACGAGAGTAGCGAGACGACATGGCACCGATCTTTTCCTTTTCACCTTGGCCAAGCTCCCAACTCGGAGAGAGCTCAATGCCTCAGATTTCGATTGGAAATGCGAACCCTGCTTTGACGCGATCCATGACAACCATAGTCTTGAATCCTTTGATGTCATTGTTTTCATAGAAGAAGCGGCGTGTGAATTGCTCGTAGTCTTCCATGTCCTTGGCAGTGACGACCAGAATGAAATCTGCATCCCCTGTTACATAATAGCCGATCATCACCTCGCGTGTGTTTCTTATCGCTGACTTGAAGCGATCGATGATGTCAGCTCGTTCGCGCTCAAGCGATACTAGAACCACGACAGTGACCTGTCGGCCGGCTGCCTTTTGCGAGACGATTGAAACGTCGCCTTCAATGATGCCTCTGGCTCGCAACCGCTTGAGACGTCGATGACAGGCTGTAGGTGACAGGTGCACCAACTCGGCGAGTTCGTCAGACGTCAGTCGGTTGTTTCTTTGGACGGCATTCAGCAGGGCTGCGTCTATGCGATCAATTTCTTCCATGCAGAATCTTGCGCGTTTGTGCCTCGAAATGCAAAACTCTTGCTTATGTCTCCCCATCATCGCCGTCAACTGATCCCAGCTCACGTTTAACATCACAGCAGTAGAGATCAGCGGGCTGCACGCTTCAGCGGAAACTGACGGTTTTCTCATTCCTCTCTAAGAAGTCGCAGTCTAAAGGGCATCGCAAGTGACGATCAACATCAAGGACATCAGCGAGAAGGACCGCAACACCGTCCTGCATCCTTTCACGCAGCTCAAGGACTTCGCTACCGGCAAGCTCGGTGAGCCGACGATCGTCGAGACAGGCAAGGGGGTCCGCATTCAGGATGCCCATGGCAATCACCTGATCGACGGCTTTGCCGGCCTTTACTGCGTCAACGTCGGCTATGGCCGCACGGAAGTCGCCGAAGCCATCTCGCGCCAAGCCTATCGGCTCGCCTACTATCATTCCTATGCGGCGCACACGACTGACGAACTGGCGATCCTCTCCGATCGCCTTGTGAAGATGGCGCCAGCCAAGATGAGCAAGGTGTTCTACGGCATGTCCGGTTCGGACGCCAATGAGACCCAGGCCAAGCTCGTCTGGTACTTCAACAATCTTCGCGGCAAGCCGAGCAAGAAGAAGATCATCTCGCGTGAACGCGGCTACCACGGCTGTAGCGTCGTCTCCGGCTCAATGACCGGCATGAGCTTCTACCACGACCATATGGACCTGCCGCTGTCGCAGATCGTCCATACCGGTGTGCCGCATCATTACTGGGGTGCCAACCCAGGCGAAACCGAGCGGGAATTCTCTGCTCGACGGGCTGCTGAACTGGACGAATTGATCGAGACGCTCGGTCCGGACAATGTCGGCGCCTTCATCGCCGAACCGGTGCTCGGTACCGGCGGCATCACCCCGCCGCCGGATGGCTATTGGGAAGCGATCCAGGTGGTACTCAAGAAGCACGACGTGCTGTTGATTGCCGATGAGGTGATCACCGGCTTCGGCCGCACCGGCTTGATGTTTGGCTCGCAGCACTATGGCATCGAACCCGACCTGATCACCGTCGCCAAGGGCTTGACCTCCGCCTATTTCCCACTCTCGGCCTCGATCGTCGGCGAGAAGGTTTACAAGGTGCTGGAAGACGGCGCTGACAAGGTCGGGGCGTTCTCGCACGGCTACACCTATTCCGGCCACCCCATCGGTGCAGCTGCGGCCAACGCCGTTCTCGACATCGTCGAGAAGGAGGACCTGCCGGGCAATGCCCGTGAGGTGGGGGCCCATTTCCAGGCGCAGCTCAAGGAAAAGTTCGGTCACCTGCCGATCGTCGGTGAGGTGCGTGGAGTCGGCCTGATGGGCGCGATCGAGTTCGTCGGTGATCGCGAGAACAAGAAGCGTTTTGATCCCTCACTGAAAGTCGGTGCCCGCGTCTCTAAGGCAGCACGCGACCGTGGTCTCATTGCCCGCGCCATGCCGCACGGCGACATCCTCGGCTTCGCACCGCCGCTCGTCACCACGAGGGAAGAAGTCGACGAGATCGTGGCAATTGCCGAGAAGGCAGTGCGCTGGGTGATCGACGACCTCGTTCTCGAGGGCCACAAAATCTAAATGAAGCGGCCGGGGTAGCCCCGGCCGCATTCAGTTGTCCTGTTGACGATCAGAGCAACCAATCTTGAACAGGGCTGGCTTTCGACCTTGCCCTGACGGACAAACTTGGCCTCCGCACTGGATGGCACTATCAGGGAAGGGAAGCTGGCTTATGACCGCTGCCAAACTTCATATCACGACCAGCTTGGCGCCAATCACCGTCCATAGCCCCTATGACGGATCCGTCGTGGGAACGATTGACGCCACCGATGCGAGCGAAATCGGCAAACTCATCGCCCGTGCCCGTCGCGGCGCGGAAATCTCGCGCAATCTGCCGCGGCATCGCCGCGCCAGCCTCCTCGAAGGTGCCGCTCAGATCGTTGAGCGCCGCCGCGACGCTTTTGCCGAGACCATCGTTCGCGAAGCCGGAAAGACGATCATCCAAGCGCGCAAGGAAGTGCTACGCTGCGTCAACACGCTGAAGCTGTCGGCCGAGGAGACCAAGCGCAATGCCGGCGAGATCGTGCCGTTCGATGCCTATACCGGATCGGAGCAGCGGCAAGGCTGGTTCACCCGCGAACCGCTTGGCATCATCGCCGCCATCACGCCCTACAATGACCCGCTGAACCTTGTCGCCCACAAGCTCGGACCTGCGATTGCCGGCGGCAATGCCGTTCTGCTGAAGCCGTCTAATTTGACGCCGTTCTCGGCGATCAATCTCGTCGAAGCTCTTCGGGAAGCGGGACTGCCCGACGGGGTCATTACCGTCGCTCACGGCGACAGGGACTTGGTCACCGCCATGATCTCTGCGCGTGAGGTGCGCATGGTGTCATTCACCGGCGGCTTTGTCACCGGCGAGGCAATCAGCCGCACGGCAGGCTTGAAGAAGCTGGCGATGGAGCTGGGTGGCAATGCCCCCGTGATCGTCATGAACGACTGTGACTTCGACAAGGCAGTCGAGGCTTGCGTTTCCGGCGCCTTCTGGGCGGCCGGGCAAAACTGCGTCGGTGCGCAGCGCATTCTCATCCAGGCCGAGCTCTACGACCAATTCCGAGATGCTTTTGTTGCGAGTACGCGAAACCTCAAGGCAGGGGATCCGATGAACGAGGCAACCGATGTCGGTCCAATGATCTCGCCTCAAGTCGCAGAACGCACCGAGGCGGCTGTTAATGAAGCCATCAACGCAGGCGCCAAGCTGCTCTGCGGCAACTCCCGTGACGGATCGCTCTATCACCCAACGGTGCTCGAAGGCACACCAACACGCTGCCGGCTCTGGCACGAGGAGGTGTTCGCCCCAGTTGTCATGCTCGCTCCGTTCGACACGCTCGATCAAGCCATCGGGATGGCTAACGAGCCGGACTACAGCCTGCATGCCGGTATCTTCACCAGCAATCTCAATGTCGCGCTTGAGGCGGCGAACCGGGTCGAGGCTGGCGGGGTGATGATCAACGACTCCTCCGATTACCGCTTCGACGCCATGCCCTTTGGTGGCTTCAAATACGGCAGCATGGGCAGGGAAGGGGTTCGGTTTGCCTACGAGGATATGACCCAGCCCAAAGTCGTCTGTGTCAATCGCGGATGAACAACGCGATGGCAATGCAAACGAAAAGTCAAACCGGCGAGCGACGTGGACCCAAAGTTCGGGCCGCTAATGTCGTACGAATGCTAAATTCCTTTGTCTGGCAGAAGGCTAAGTGACGTGAAAGACATTCATGACTCGGAAACCCGTCGCGTACCCGCATCGGCTTTTGTTTATCACCCCGCCACTTGAAGAGGAATGGGCATGAGCGCTCCTCTTCCGGTAACGATCGAGGATATCGAAGCCGCGGCCCGGCGCATTTCCGGCCGCGTGCTGACGACACCCCTGGTCTCCTCGGCCTCGCTCGGCAGGCTCTGCGGCGTGCCTGTCGGCCTGAAGCTCGAACACCTCCAGACGACCGGCAGCTTCAAGCTTCGCGGCGCGACCAATGCCGTGCTTTCGCTTTCCGCCGAAGAGCGGTCCCGCGGCGTGATCGCGGCCTCCACCGGCAATCACGGCCGGGCGCTTGCCTATGCGGCCAAGGCGGAAGGTTCAGTCGCGACGATCTGCATGTCGCGCCTGGTGCCCGAGAACAAGGTTTCCGAGATCCGGCGCCTCGGTGCCCATGTGAGGATCGTCGGCAAGTCACAGGACGAGGCGCAGCAGGAGGTCGACCGTCTGGTCAGCGAGGAGGGGCTGGTGATGGTGCCGCCCTTCGATCACCCGGCGGTGGTCGCAGGGCAGGGGACGCTGGGGCTCGAGATCGTCGAACAGATGCCCGACGTTGCCACGGTGCTGGTGCCGCTATCGGGCGGCGGGCTCGCGGCGGGCGTCGCCGCCGCAGTCAAGGCGCGCCGGCCGAAGGCGCGCGTGATCGGGCTGACGATGGAGCGCGGTGCGGCGATGAAGGCAAGCGTCCAAGCCGGCAGGCCCGTGCAAGTCGAGGAAGAGCCAAGCCTTGCGGATTCGCTCGGCGGGGGGATCGGACTCGACAACCAGGTCACATTCGCCATGTGCCGCGACCTTCTCGATGACGTCGTGCTGCTTTCCGAAGAAGAGATCGCCGCTGGCATGCGCCATGCCTATTCCGAGGAGCGTGAGATTGTCGAGGGAGCAGGGGCCGTCGGCATCGCGGCGCTTCTCGCCGGCAAGATCAAGAACATCGGAGGCCCGATCGCGGTCATTCTTTCCGGCCGCAACGTCGACATGGGCCTGCATTTGCGCGTGATGAACGGCGAAACGGACCCCCTTCGGGAGGGTGGTAGAACATGAGACAAATGAAGATTCTCACAGAGGCTGATCTGAGGGCGGTCGTATCGCTCGACCGCGAGGCGGTCGATTGCGTCGAGGATGCATTCCATGCGCTTGCCACCAAGGCCGTGGCGATGCCACCGATCCTCAGGCTCGACATTCCCGAGCATCGCGGCGAAGTCGACGTGAAGACTGCCTATGTTCCCGGCATCGAGGGGTTTGCGATCAAGATCAGCCCCGGCTTCTTCGACAATCCGAAGATCGGGTTGCCGAGCACCAACGGCATGATGGTGCTCCTGTCGAGCCGGACGGGCCTCGTGCAGGCGCTGCTGCTCGATAACGGTTATCTGACAGACGTGCGCACGGCCGCCGCCGGCGCGGTGGCAGCGAAACATCTGTCGCGGGAGGATTCCTCGGTGGCCGCGATCTTCGGCGCCGGGATGCAGGCAAGGCTGCAGCTTCAGGCGCTCGCTCTGGTGCGGCCGATCCGCGAGGCGCGGCTGTGGGCGCGAGATCATGCCAAGGCCACGGCCGCGGCGGCGGAACTCACCGCAAAGCTCGGCTTCCCGGTCAAGGCAGGAATCGAGCCGAAGGCAGCCGTCAGCGGCGCCGACATCGTCGTCACCACCACACCGTCGGAAGCGCCGATCCTCAAGGCCCAATGGCTGCAGCCGGGGCAGCATGTCACCGCGATGGGCTCGGATGCCGAGCACAAGAACGAGCTCGACCCGCAGGCGATCGCCCGTGCAACCTATGTCGCCGACAGCCTCGGGCAGACACGCCGGTTGGGCGAGCTGCATCACGCGATTGCGGCCGGGCTCGTCGCGGCCGACGCCGAATTCGCGGAGCTCGGTCAGGTGATCGCCGGGCTGAAGCCCGGCCGAACCGGGGCGGAAGAGATCACCATAGCGGATCTCACCGGCACCGGCATTCAGGACACGGCAATCGCCACGCTCGCCTTCGCGCGAGCCAATGCGGCGGATGCCGGAACCACGTTCGAGAGTTAAGGCCGGCACGGCCGGAAAACGAGGGAAGAAGCATGACCCAACCCAACCTCAAAATTTTCTATTGGGAATATAAAGCGCGGCTGAATGGAGGCGAAGGGCATCAATCTCTAGATCGTCACCGACCCGTAGCACATTGACTGGCCGACGGGCTACGACGGCTGTTCGTTCTATGCCCACCAGCCGGTAATCGTGCCGCCGTCGGGCGAGCCGATCTGGTTCGGCCGTAGCCAGGACGCCAAAGTATGAGTCGTGGCGCTGACACTTAGCTAAATTAATCTAAAGCGCATAGCGCCTAAACCTGTCGATGCAACGCTCTATGTCGTCGTTCGTGCACGCCTCGTTTAAGACGGCTGCGAACGTGTGGTCGCAAAGTGTCTCTCACCCGGAATGGCCGTTGACAAAGCCACCCCAGATCCAGGAACAGCGGTAGGAGCTCATCATGAGCAGCCTATCCATCGTCAACGTCAGTCCAGCTCGCACGGTCGTCGCCTCCTTCGACGGCATTGCCATGTGCGTGGAAGCAATGTGAGGGGAAGGCAGTGGTAATGAGCTCAGCCGAGGCCCGTCTTTGCGATGTCGCGCTCGACCGATCCTTTGGTCGGCGAGACCCTCGTGTCGAGCGTGAACAGGCGCTCGCGGGCATCGACCTCCTTGACAACAACAGGTTCTTGCCCGTCGGTCACGAAGGCGGGCCCTATCGACTCAGGATCGAAACTGGGCGCCTGGTGCTGCATATCGCCGACGACGAGGGAGCGCATGTCGTCAGTCAGCGCGTTTCGATCACCCCCTTCCGGCGGCTGCTCAAAGATTACACGCGCATCTGCGACAGCTACTACGACGCAATCAGGCGCATGGACCGGAGCGACTGTCACCGAAGTGCTCGTCGGCTGTTCACGCTGATTTACGCAATGCTCGTGCGCCATCCCCCTCACCAAATTCTGCCGATCTGACGCAGCACGCGGCCACCCAACTATTCGAACAAAAAGAAACCGACAGGTCAATGCAATATCCAAACCGGAGGTCCAGTCGAGCCAAGCGAACTCCGCTGGTTTTCTGGAGAGCGTCGACCAGAACTTCCGCCATGCCATGAGCTTCCTCGACCTTCCTGAGGGGCTAGCAGAACGCATCGTGCAGTGCAATTCGACCTACACGGTCCGCTTCGGTGTGCGGCTGCGCGGCCGGATGTACAACTTCATCGGCTGGCGCTCGGTGCACAGCGAGCACTGCGAGCCGGTGAAGGGCGGCATTCGCTATGCGGCCAATGCCGGCGCCGAGGAAGTCGAGGCGCTGGCCGCGCTGATGACGCTGAAATGCTCGCTGGTCGATGTGCCGTTCGGTGGCTCGAAAGGGGCGCTGAAGATCGATCCGCGCGACTGGACGCCGCAGGAGCTCAAGCGCATCACCCGCCGGCTCACATAGGAACTCAACAAGCGTGGGCTGATCGGTCCCGGCGTCAACGTTCCCGCGCCCGATATCGGCACGGGCAAAACGCGAAATGGCCTGGATGATGGACGAGTTCCGCCGTGCCAATCCGACCGATGTCGTCAATGCGCGCGCCTGCGTGACCGGAAAGCCGCTGTCGAAGAGCGGCATTGCCGGACGCACCGAAGCGACCGGCCGCGGCGTTCAGTTCGCCATCCAGAGCTTCCTACGCGATCCGCGAACCGTCGGTCTGAACGGCAAGCGCGACCTCGAGGGGGTACCCGTCATTGTTCAGGGGTTTGGCAATGTCGGCTATCATGCTGCCAAGTTCCTTTCCGAGGAGGACGGCGCTCGAGTGACGGTTGTTGCCGGGCGGGACGGCTATATCGCCAATCCGGAAGGCCTGGCGATCGAGGCGCTGAAGTAACATCACATCCGCACCGGCAGCATCCTTTGCTTTGACGACGGCAAGTCGTTTGCCGGCGACATGGTGGGCATCGAACAGCCTTACGACGTTCTGATGCCGGCAGCAATGGAAAACGCTAGTCATGCGGAAAACGCCGAGCGCGTCAAGGCGCAGCTCGTCGTCGAAGCCGCGAATGGTCCGGTCACCTTTTGAAGCCGACAAGATCCTTCGCTCGCGCGGCGTGACGATCCTTCCCGATCTCTACGTCAATGCCGGCGGCGTGGTGGTCAGCTACTTCGAGTGGGTAACCTGACGCACATCCCCTTCGGGCTGATGGAACGGCGGCGGCGGGAACGGCGCAACCATGCCATCGCCACTGTCCTGGAGCGAATGACGGGTAAGGAGTTCCCCACCGACATGCGCGACGAGTTTCTCGAAGGCGGCGCGGAAATCGATCTGGTGCGCTCCGGCCTGGAAGCGTCATGCGCAGCACTTGGGCACGCTTCGCTGAACTGATGCAGGAACAACCGGAACTGGGCGATTACAGGACTGCTGCCTACGTCGAATCTATCCGGCAGATCGCCGACGCCTATGAGGCAATTGGCATCTGATCGCGTTCAAACTGCGGCGGCCGGGCTTGCCCAAAAGGCGCGGGCACCGAGCGGCTGTCTTCCGGTTCTGCTGTGAAAGGGACATGTGCTTATGGCATCAATCTGCGTTTATACCATGAAGGTTGCAGGATTCCCGTATATTTCCGAGTGATTGCCGCCAAACGTCACGTCGCTCGGAAAATCGTGTGGTTGCTTAGATCGGCCGGAAGTGACGATCTAGCTACGCGGTTTGATGCGCGCATGAGCAATGCAAGACTGGCAACTGAGGTGGGCCTGTCCCCGTCCGCCTGCCTGCGGCGTATCAAGATTGTGGAAACGGCGCGAGTAATCCGGGGGGTGTACGGCACTCGTTGACACGGCAAGTTCCGATGCGACGATCGCGGTCATTATCAACATCACCCTTGAACGGCAGACGGAGGACTATCTCGAAAAGTTCGACGCAGCGGTCAGCAAGCATCCTGAAATTCGCGAATGTTATTTGATGACCCGCGAATCTGCTGCGCGTAGACGTCGAGAGTGTAGGGGCTTTCGAGCGAATCACAAGGAGGTGCTGTCAACGTTGCCGGTGTATTGCGAATACACTCGAGCTTCTCGATCCGGGATGTTTTGGCGACCCGCCAAAAGGCGAGACGAGTTTCCGCGCTGAGTTAACCAGTCGAGCGATCTTCCGCTTTCTGTGATTTGGGTTGCGACCCACTAAAAACACGGAGCGTCGTGCAATGCGCTGGCCGTCGGACCGCGGAGAGCGCATTAGAAGCAGCAGAGGCATCGTCTTGAGCATGCGCCCGCTGCTTTTCGATGGTGCCGCTCTGTCGACGTTCCCTTTGCGCACGCTCACCGCTTGGAGATCGGCAACTTTAGCGACGACAATTACCGCCCGAAGACCGCAGCAATGCGGTCAAGGCCCTGAGCGGCGCGGTCGACTATAATGTCAAAGATCAGAGGCGGGCAAAAGGCGACTGCAGATCCCACGGCGCGAGTTATGATTACGCATTCAAGTATTAGGTCGCAAGCTAGCAATGCCACCTCGGCTGCGCCGCAAGAAGCCCAATTCGGACGTCCAGTCGAGACCCCGTATCTCATCATATCGGGGAGCAGCCACCTTTCAAGATCGTAATTGGGTCCAGAGGCCGCTTGCCCGCGATTACACGACGTATGTCCGTCCTCGTGCCTGAGGGGGCTCGCCCTATACTGGTCTTCCGAGGGTTGCTCGGGCAGGTCGAATCCGGACGGGAGGGCTGGGGTGAGGTTAAGACATCGGATGCGGGCATGCGCCGCATCATCCAGGGGATGCCGCAAAGTTCGATCCCGGGCATTTCTGCTATGGAGGTCGGCCCAACCGGTTAACCGACGCCGATCTTTGCCTGCTCACGCTGGTCAAGCCAATCAGGCCTGAACCTAATACACCTGAATAACGAAGCGACGCTCCTCATAACGATCCGATGGGGCTGATTTACCGTCGTTGTTGCTACATTAACGCATCGACGTGAGGGTTAACCTCCCGTCGAGCTGGAGGCGTATCCCGCACCCCAGCAAGATTCCGTAAGTAACTCTGTCAACGCAGATCGCTGCGATTAAGCCGCAACGTCTGTTTAACCAACCAACGATCACGATTCAGGTCCTCAAATGTCCATACTGACCTTAGACTCCAAACCCATTCAGAAGGAGGCGTCGGGAAAAGCTTTCTACGCGGGCCGCGGCGCGAGCGAAACGTTCACTGTTTCGCATGGCAAAGGAATTTTCTTCTGG
>NZ_JASKLS010000024.1:35811-62127 GCF_030124375.1 Sinorhizobium sp. 6-70 | reverse complement strand
CGCGTATATCGCCGCCACGGGGGCGGTGGATCTCTCGAGCGACCTGGGAGGTCGCCGCCGAGGCTACGCGCTGCAGGATGCGGTCCGCCATTTCAATGACGGTCACTTCCATGCCGCAGGTGCGGGCGACCGCGGCGGCCTCAAGACCGATATAGCCCCCGCCCAGCACCAGCGCGCGGCGCCCGGGCCGCATCTCCTCGGCCAGCAGGTCGGCGTCCCGGAAATCCCGTACGACGTAGACGCCGGCCAGATCACCGCCGACCGAGGCCGGCAGCCGACGCGGCGTCGCCCCGGTCGCGAAGGCAAGCGTCTCATAGCCGAGCACCGATCCGTCGCTTAAAGCGACCTGTTTTTGCCCGCGGTCGATGCGTGTGACGGTCGTCGAAAGGCGAATGTCGATGTCGTGCTCCGAATACCAGGCCTCCGGCCGATAGAGCAGCCGATCCAGACTCATTTCTCGGAGCAGATATTTTTTGGAAAGGGGCGGCCGCTGGTAGGGAAGGCTTGCCTCCGAAGCAACGATCGTCACCGGCCGCTCATCCTTCAACGCGCGAAGTTTGGCAACCAAGGCGAACGCGGCCTGACCGCCGCCAACAACAACAAGTCTTCCCGACACCTGCTTCCCCGTCTCTACCGCTTGATTCCTCAGATCGGAATCGATTTGAGGATAAATCATGCAGTGATTCAAAGTGCTACAGCGACCTTTGCGCGTCTCAAGAGATGCGCGTTGCTGTAGGCCACTGTTTTAGCAAGCCGTACCCTCTCTGCCCGAGCTTCGTCAACTCGGGCGGAACGGCGCGCCCGCGACGGGATCAGGGCTTGCGCGGGATTTCCATCCCCTTCTGTGCGGCAGGCCGCGCAAGGCCGCGGTCGACCCAAGCCATGACATTCGGGAAGCTCTCGTATTCGAGCACTTCCGCGCCGCCATAGAACCTGCGCGCACCCTCGACCCACGGGTAAGTGGCAATATCGGCGATCGTGTATTCGTCACCCATCAGCCATTGCCGGCCTTTCAGCCGTGTCTCGAGAACGCCGAGGAGGCGCTTCGATTCATCGCGGTAGCGCTCCACCGGATAGGAGTTGTTGGCAACCTTCTCGGCCGCGAACTTGAAGAAATGCCCGAACTGGCCGAGCATCGGCCCGACGCCGCCCATCTGGAACATCACCCAGCAAAGTGTCTCGTAGCGGCCGGCGGCATCCGCCGGGATAAGCTTTCCCGTCTTCTCTGCCAGATAAACCAGGATCGCGCCGGATTCGAAGAGACCGATCGGCTTTCCGCCGGGGCCATTCGGGTCGATGATCGCCGGGATGCGGCCGTTCGGGTTGAGCGACAGGAATTCGGGCGACTTCTGTTCGTTGGCATCGAACGCAATGCGATGCGGCTCGTAGGGCAGGCCCAGTTCTTCCAGGGCAATGGAAATCTTCACGCCGTTCGGGGTCGGCAGCGAATAGAGCTGGATGATATCCGGGTTGGTTGCCGGCCAGCGGGTCGTGATCGGGAAAGAGGAAAGATCAGCCATAAGGATGCCTCGAGGTGGGAAGGGCGAAGGTGGGTTGTGCCGCCCCTACATAGGTCGTCACAGTTCCATTTGTCAGCACCCGAGGCAAAATTTACGCCGGAGCGTATTTCTCCGTCCCGCCCTTCGGCAACATATCAGAGCGCCGCGCGGACGGCTGCCATGATCCGGTCGACGACAGGATTGTCCTGATGGTCAGCCTTCCGCGCCCTGACGAGACAGGCTTCCGACCGCAGGATCACTCCGTCCGAAAGGATCTTCAGGTGGTTCGCCTTCAGCGTCGAGCCGGTCGAGGTGATGTCGACGATGATGTCGGCAGAACCGGAAGCCGGCGCGCCTTCGGTCGCACCCAGGCTTTCGACGATGCGATAGAGCTGGATGCCATGGCTTCCGGAGAAAAACTGCTGGGTCAAGCGCCAGTATTTGGTGGCGATCGCCAGCCTGCGGCCATGACGGGCACGGAAATCGGCTGCGACATCGCCGAGGTCCGCCATGGTATCGACGTCATACCAGACCTCCGGCACGGCCACGACGACATCGGCATGGCCGAAGCCAAGCCGGGCGCAGAATTCCACGCGCGCATCGGCATCGGCAAGGCCCTCGCGAACGAGGTCTTCGCCAGTGACGCCGAAGTCGACAGCGCCGCTGCCGATCTCGCGGGAGATTTCCGAGGCCGAGAGAAAGGCGATCTCGACGTCGTCCCAGCCTTCGACGCGGCCGCGGTAGGAGCGGTCGTTGCCGACGGCGACGATCTTCATTCCGGCTCGCTCGAAGATCGCCGAGGCATCGTCCTTCATCCGCCCCTTTGAAGGCAGTGCAATGGTGATCGTCATTTCGCGCCCCCTGCGGCAACCGCCTGCTCGATCCGATCAAGCCAGAGGGAGAAGCCGACCGCCGGAATATGTTCGCGCGCGCCGAGAAGCGTCAGCAGCCGGTCGAAGCGCCCGCCACCGGCAAGAACGGCCGCCTCCCCTTCGACCTCTATCTCGAAGACGAGGCCGGTATAATAGTCGAGCGGACGACCGAAGGCGGCGCGATAGCGGATGAGACCGATGTCGGCTCCCGCCCGGGAAAGCGCGGCAACGCGCGCGTCGAACAGCGACAATGCGGCTTCGATCTTCAGCCCGGACTTCGCGGCGAAGCGGAAGAGCGCAGCCGGCGCATCGGCAAGAGGCAGGTCCAGCGTCAGGAATTCGCGCATGACGGCGAGCGTGGCCTTGTCCAGCCGTGTGTTCGCCAATCCCATCTTTTCCTTGAGGCGACGGGCGATGTCGCGCGGCGACCGGCTGGCATTGGTGGAATAGCCGGTTGCCTCCATAGTCTGGCCGATAAGGGCAACGAGCCGGTCCTCGTCCTCCAGCATGCCCATGATTGCAAGCCGCTCTACCTCATGGCCGAAGACGCCCGCGGACTTCGGATCGGCGAGTTCAGCCAGAAGCTTCTGCAGTTGTTTCGGCTCGCCGAAGGCATGGATCAGCCGCTTCTGCCAGCCGGCAGGCAGCCCGCAGGCGGCAATCACCGCTTCGAACACCGATTGATCGCCCAGCGTCACCTTCAGCCGCCGTCCCGGCAATCTGTTGGCAAGAACCTGCATCGCGTCGCCGACGGCTCTCGCGTCCGCCCGCGCTGTGTCTCGCTCGCCAAGATCCTCGATGCCGGCCTGATAGAACTCGCTCGACCCCTCGCGCCGCTGGCGAAATACTTCGCCGAGGTAAGCATAGCGTTGCGGTGTGCCGGTCGCCGTTTCGATATGACGAAGGCAAACCGGAATCGTGAATTCAGGACGAAGGCAAAGGCTCTCGCCCGTCTCGCTCTGCGTCAGGAAAATGCGGCGCCGCAAATCTTCGCCTGCCATATCGAGAAAGGGCTCGGCCGGCTGGATCACCGGCGTATCGACACGCAGGGTCTCCATCCGCTCGAAATCGGCAAGCAGGTCGCCAGCAAAGGCGGGCAGGTTGATCAGAGGCATCGCCGTCAGTTCGCCTTCGTTCGGTCCTCAGCCTGTGCCGCCAGCATCTCCCGCACCTTCTCTACCAGATCGCTTTCCGGCACCGAAATCTGGGCGACGCGCGCCTCGCGCCAGGTAACATTATCCTGGATTTCGCCCGAGAGCCGCTTGCCTTCGATCAGGTCCTTGATCTGCACGACGCCAGAGGCGCGTTCGTCGCCACCCTGGATGATTGCCAGCGGGGAACCGCGGCGGTCGGCATATTTGAGCTGGTCGCCGAAATTCTTCTTGTTTCCCTGGTACATCTCGGCCCGGATGCCGGAATGGCGCAGTTCCTGGACGAAGCGCTGGTAGCGGCCCATGCTTTCGATATCACGGTCCATGACGCAGACGACCACCGGCGCGATCACGTCCTCGGTCCCGAGTTTGCCAAGGTTTTTCAGCGCCGTCATCAGCCGCGACACGCCAATCGAGAAGCCGGTTGCCGGCACCGGCTGCCCCATGAAGCGCGAGACAAGGCCATCATAGCGGCCGCCACCGCCGACGGAGCCGAAGACGACCTTCTCGCCCTTCTCGTTCGTAACCGCAAACTGCAACTCGGCCTCGAAGACGGGACCAGTGTAGTATTCGAGGCCGCGCACGACCGAAGGGTCGATTTTGATGCGGTCCGCTTCATAGCCCGCGCTGAGCACGAGGCTGCGGATCGTATTGAGTTCCTCCACGCCCTCCCCACCCTTGGTGGTTCCGGCCACGAGCTCGGCGAGCTCCGCGGCGCTCTTGGCATAGTCGGTGATGCCGACAAAAAACAGGATCTTGCGGATCTGCCCGTCATTCAGGCCAGCGCCCTTGGTGAAGTCGCCGCTTTCATCCTTGCGACCTTCGCCCAGCAAAAGTCGCACGCCTTCCGGACCGAACTTGTCGAGCTTGTCGATCGCACGCAGTACCGTCAGGCGAGCATTCGCGTGCTCACCACCACCGAGGCCGATCGCCTCGAGCACACCGTCGAGAACCTTGCGATTGTTGACGCGGATCACATAGTCGCCGCGCGCGATGCCGAGCGCTTCCATGGTGTCGGCCATCATCATGCACATCTCGGCATCGGCCTGTACGCCCGCCGCACCAACCGTGTCGGCGTCGAACTGCATGAACTGGCGGAAACGGCCCGGGCCCGGCTTCTCGTTGCGGAAGACGTAGCCGGCTCGATAGGTCCGGTAGGGGAGCTGGATCTCGTTGAAATTCTCCGCCACGTGCCGCGCGAGCGGCGCGGTCAGGTCATAGCGCAGGCTCATCCACTGGTCGTCGTCATCCGTCAGCGAGAAGACGCCCTCGTTCGGCCGATCGCTGTCGGGAAGGAATTTTCCCAACGCGTCGGTATATTCGAACAACGGCGTTTCCACCGGATCGAAACCGTAGCGCTCGTAAACCTCCTGGATCTTGGCGATCATCTCGTTGACGGCGCGGATATCGGCCGCCGAACGATCGACAAAGCCGCGCGGCAGGCGCGCCTTGAGCTTCTGCGGTTTCTTCTGCTTTTCGTTCATGGAAAGTATTCCGGACTGTCAAAATCGGTCGGTGCATTCCCTACCGGATCACGTCAAGGGCGGCAAGGGCGGCGGCTATAAAGGGCGCGCATACCGGAAACGGGAGATCCTCTCAATGCGTGCCCTGCTCTCCGGCGCTCTGCCGCATTGCACGGCCGGTTCAATAACAAAGCTGTGATTGTACTTGGAGCGAGATTCCCCTATAGGTTAAGCACTGATCGATCGGCTTGTCCGGCAATCCGAAACGATCCGGCACACCGGCGGCAGCGCCTCTACAGCGCCGCGCGTCTTATCAGACGCGAAGGACGCTGTAGTACCTTGAATTGCTGCAGTAGGGGCGATGCTGCTTGGAAGCCGGAACGGACGTCGACGCGGAAGAAGAGCCCGTGAACGACGCAAGGGTTTCAGTGGAGATTTTGGCGACATGCTGAAATTTGTGAATCCCGGTGACGGGGCCATCGAGCCCGCTCATCTGTTGGCGCATGAAGGCTGGACGCGCGACGTGGAGCGAGAGGATTATCTCGTCGAACCCTGGCGTTGCCACCTTGCCAGCGGCACCTTCCTTCTAGGGCCGCAAACGCTCGCGCTTCTCGGCGCATCGCGGAACCCCTGCGGCATCGTAGACCTGTTGCGCGCCCACGACGGAGACGACAGATCGATAATTCTGAACATTCTGGAACAGGCGACCGGGACACCCTCCTCCTTCTGCTTTTCCACGCTCGTGCGTGGTCGATCCGGACAGTCCTCGCCGCTCTGCTGCGTCGGAAATTCGACACTTGCCGGTGAAGTTGGAGACGGCACGCTAGAGGGCATATTTGCCTTTCCCCGGCACGCGGAACCGTAGGCGACGTGATAGCGGCCGCCGACACCTCTTCCACTTGCAGTAACTTAACCTATCTTAGAGGCATGCTGCGCCGCCTCGCCCTTGTTCTGCTGTTCCTATCCGCACCTTTGGTCGGCGCCCTGTCGGCTGCGACACAGGCTCGGGATGTCGCTGCCGCGGACATCGGGCATCATCTGGCAGTCACGGAGCATCACACTTTAGGCCATCACGCTTCAGGCCATGACGTGCGTTGCGAGGCGACGAAGCGCTGTGACCTTCCGGTGAAGCCGCTGCACCCCGTGCTTTGCGCGGCGTGCCTCGCAATCAGCCCCGCACAGTCCAAAGTGATGCCGCCGGAGACCCCGTCCACCCGCCTTGCATTGCGGCACTACGCAGTACCCGACGACGCGAACGCGAGACCTCCGGTCCCGCCGCCCAAGCCCTTCCTTTTGATCTAGGACGCCGCGGTTATTCGAACCCGCGAAGAACATTCTCTCCGCTTTTCGGTGCCTCCGCCCGGAAACGGACAATCCCGCGCATCGCGACAAGCACCCGCGAATGTCGGATAAGATTTCGAAAGGAAATATCATGTCCCTCAAAACCATCGCCGCCGCCTTGATGTCGGCAGCACTTGCCACCGCCCCCTCGTTCGCACAGGAAAGCGGCCACGGGCACATGCATGGCTCAATGGAAGCGGCAGAGCCGGCGGCCGACACATCGCCGTCAAGCAAGGCCTTTGCCGTGGCAAACGCCAAGATGCACAAAGACATGGACATCGCCTTCACCGGCAAGACCGACCTCGACTTCGTGCGCGGCATGATCGCCCACCACCAGGGAGCGATCGACATGGCCAAGATCGAGCTTGAACACGGCAAGGATCAAGAGATCCGCAAGCTGGCGGAAGAGATCATCAAAGCCCAGGAGGGCGAGATCAAGATGATGAAGGAATGGCTCGCCAAGAACGGCGGTTGACGAAGCAGACCATCTCTTCCGCACTGCATGTTTCCTAAAAGGCTAACCGATTAAGGATAAAAACATGCAGCAATTCAAAGTGGGCGGACCAGATCTCCGGCCGGCGCCTCGGTTCAGGTGGACCGGCGCGCCGGCCTTTTGAATTGTTGCCGCATCTCCTCGATTCCGGCGCGGCAATAGCAGCCTTCGATATGGTCGTTAACGAGGCCCATGGCCTGCATGAAAGCATAGATCGTCGTCGGCCCGACAAAGGTCCAGCCGCGCTTCTTCAGGTCCTTCGAAATCAGCGTCGACGTCACGGTTGTCGGATTGGCGATCAAGGCTTCGTAGCTCACAACCTTCGGACGCTCGGTCTCACCCGGCTCGTGGGACCAGAAATAGGAGGCAAGCGACCCGAACTCCGCGCGCAGTTCCTTGGCCCGCCGTGCGTTGTTGATGGTCGAGACGATCTTGCCGCGGTGGCGTACGATACCGGTGTCGGCAAGGCAGCGCTCGATATCAGCTTCTCCGAATTCGGCAACCCGGTTGAAATCGAAACCGGCGAATGCCGCGCGAAACGCCGCGCGCTTCCGCAAGATCGTCAACCACGACAGCCCCGACTGAAAACCTTCCAGGCAGATCTTCTCGAACAGCCGATGATCATCCGTAACCGGTCGACCCCACTCCTCGTCATGATAGCGCCGATAGTCTTCGAGATTGCCGTGCCAGGCGCAACGATCAAGTCCATCATCTCCGGTAATCAAGCCTTTCGCGGCCATTGTCTCTTCTCGCCTCAGTTGCTCTTTTGTTCTGTTTACCACTCTGAAACCACTTTCATAAAGTGGCCGATAACCCTACCCAGAGCTTTATCCACGCGCCGGCATTTTAATGAATAGCCGTTTACCTTTCGGTGGCAACGCGGGTGCCACGATCAGGCCATTGCAGGCAGGTCAGGCCGGTGAAACGTCGCTTTTCCGGCCTCGAAGCCATTCGTTGAAGATTTTTGGCGCAGTGTAGCGAGTCCGCCCCATGATGAAGAAATCCCTTTTTCTTGCCGTATCCCTCCTGTGTGTCGTTGCCGGCGAGGCCGGAGCCCGCGACCGGTACCACAACCGGCCGCCGGTCATCGTCAGCCCGGATTTGACCGCCCCTTGGGTGATGCAGCTTGGGGCGGCCCAGCCTGGCGGCCAGCAGGCGCGTCCGGTCGCTTACCGTCCACAGATCCCGGCTGCCACCCGAAAACAATTCGACCAACGTCGGGTCACCAGCCGGTCGGCGCCGGCATTGGTGCAACCGGTTGCGGCAGTGCGCCCGCAAAAGCCGATAAAGACGAAATTCGATCCGCAGTTCCTACCGCAAACCGTGGCCTATGGCGGTCCGGAAAAGCCCGGCACGATCGTCATCGACACCAACAACCGCTTTCTCTATCTCGTCACCGGCAAAGGTGAAGCCCGTCGCTATGGCGTCGGGGTCGGCAAGCCGGGCTTCGAATGGGCCGGGGCGCACCGGATTACGCGGAAGGCGGAGTGGCCGAACTGGACGCCGCCGCAGGAAATGATCGCGCGAGAAGCTGCGAAGGGCCACTATCTGCCGGCCCGCATGGAGGGCGGTCCCGCAAACCCGCTCGGCGCCCGGGCCATGTATCTCGGCTCGACGCTCTACCGCATCCACGGTACCAACGCGCCCTGGACGATCGGCTATGGCGTTTCATCTGGCTGCATCCGCATGCGCAACGAGGATGTCGTCGATCTCTATGAGCGGGTGAACGTGGGCACCAAGGTTATCGTGATATAAAAGCGCATATTATCTGAATAACCCGCGCACAAGTTGCGTTTGCCTGCTGCATGTTTCCTTAAATCGCAGCCGATTTAAGGATCAAAACATGCAGCCATTCAAGCAGCCATTCAAAATGCTGCAGCGTCCTTTGCGCGTCTGATAAGACGCGCGGCGCTGTAGGAACAGTGGTGCAAACGCAACAGCTGTTCCGATAGATACAAGTTACGCCGATGCCGATGCTCTATCGGATATGGCGTAGGCGAAATCTTGCAGGTAATTTGTGAAACCTGCACGCGATTAGGGTTGAGAGGGAATCGTTAATGAAATTTCATGCCAAGAAGGTGGTGGCGTTCGCCGTCGCGGCCACGGCGCTGTTTGCCGTGACGAATGCATCGGCGTTCACGCCGGCGAATGCACCGGAGGCCGCCGCCAAGCATACCGACGCTCTGTTGGTCACCCACCAGAAGCGACCGCCGCAAAAATATTGGCGCACCAAGGTCCGTTTCCGGACGAATGAGGCCCCCGGCACCATTATCGTCGATACGAACAACAAGTATCTCTATTACATCGACGGCCCGAACCGCGCGACGCGTTACGGCATCGGCGTTGGCCGCGAAGGCTTTGGCTGGTCCGGTGTCGTCAAGGTCGGCCGCAAGGCCGAGTGGCCAACCTGGACGCCGCCGGCGGAGATGCGCGTGCGCGAACGGGCGAAGGGTCGCATCCTGCCGATCACCCAGGAAGGCGGCATCGACAATCCGCTCGGTGCTCGCGCACTTTATCTCTACCAGGGTGGCCGTGACACGATCTTCCGCATCCACGGAACGAACCAGCCCTGGACGATCGGCCAGAACATGTCCTCGGGATGCATCCGGATGATGAACGAGGACGTCGAGCACCTCTACGATCGCGCCGACATCGGCACGAAAGTCATCGTCATCGGCCCGGGTAACAGGCACGGCGACGTCAACTACACCGACCGCGGCGTGGACATTTTCCGCCAGATCTTTGGCGGCTGAGCCATCTGCAGCGCCGCGCGCTTACCAGACGCGTAGACGGCGCTGTAGCACTTCGAATTGGCGCATGTTTTTATCCCTAAGTCAGCTAGGCCTTAAGGATACACGCAGCAGGCAGCGACATGACAAATGCCGGCACAGATCTGTGCCGGCATTTGCATTTTAATCTCAGAGACCTTTCGGCTTCTGCCCGCCATAAGCCCAATCCAGCAGCTCGACGGTGTGCACGATCGGAAGCGCCGTCCCGGTCGCGATCTGCGTGATGCAACCGATGTTGCCGCTCGCAATCACGTCCGGTTTCGTCGCCTCGATGTTCCGGACTTTCCGCGCCTTGAGTTTCGTCGAGATCTCCGACTGCAGGATGTTGTAAGTGCCAGCCGAACCGCAACAGAGATGGCCTTCCGCCGGCTCGCGAACCGTGAAACCCGCTCGCTTCAACAGCTCCTTCGGCACTGTCGTGATCTTCTGGCCATGCTGCATCGAGCAGGCGGAATGGTAGGCAACCGTCATCCCCCGCGCCTCACGCTGCGGCAGTTCGAGCCCAGCGAGGTACTCGGTGATGTCTTTTGCCAATGCCGACACTTTCGCGGCCTTTTCCGCATATCCCGGATCCAGCCGCAGCATATGGCCATAATCCTTGATCGTGGTGCCACAGCCCGAGGCGGTCACGATGATCGCGTCGAGGCCGTCTTCGTCGGCTGCCTTCAGCCAGATATCGACGTTGCGGCGCGCGGCCTCGAGCGCTTGCTCCTCACGTCCCATGTGATGGACCAAGGCGCCGCAGCAACCCTCGCCGGCGGAGACGACAACCTCGATCCCCTGCCCGGTCAGCAGCCGGATCGCCGCTTCGTTGATCTCAGGCTTCAAGACCGGCTGCGCGCAGCCGGTCAGGATCGCGACCCGGCCACGGCGCTCGCCCTTCGTCGCGTAAGTGGCTGGCCTGGTGCCTGCAGAGGGCGGCGGCACCGCATTCGGAGCAAGGTCGAGCATGACGCCAAAGGTCCTCAGCCATGGGATCCGCTTCACCGTCCCTGCCAAGGGGCGGGTTATGCGGGCCGCGCGCAGGGCAAGGCGAAATCGCTTGGGATAGGGTAGCACTGCGGCGAGAACGGCGCGGGCGAAGCGATCCTTCAACGGCCGTTTGTACGTCTTCTCGATATGGATGCGGGCATGGTCGACCAAATGCATGTAGTCGACACCCGACGGACAAGTCGTGAGACAGGAAAGACAGGAAAGACAGCGGTCGATGTGCGTAACGGTTTCCCGATCCGCCGCCCGCCCGTTTTCGAGCATGTCCTTGATCAGGTAGATCCGTCCGCGGGGACTGTCGAGTTCGTCACCGAGGACGACATAGGTCGGACAGGTGGCGGTGCAGAAACCACAGTGCACGCATTTGCGCAGGATCTTTTCGGATTCGGCGACATGCGGATCAGCGAGTTGCGCGGGCGAGAAATTGGTCTGCAACCGAGTACTCCATTTGGTAGGCTTTGCAAGGCTTCAGATGCGACGATTTTGGATGGGGCGGATCCGGTACCGTCGAATCATTCCTCTAACTTAGGGCGGAATGCGGGCGAAAGACCTCAGCGCCCGCCTCATTTCGCCCCGGGGATCCAGCTAGACCAGCCAGCTCTCCGGATTGGTGATCGGCTCCTCCCGGGCCGCCCTCTGCAGGCCGATTACGCATCTGACGACGATCCACACCGCCGTGGCGACAAAGCCCAGAATACCAATGACCATAACGGTGAGCAGGGCCGAGACGATGCAGAAAAGCAAGGCGATCCAGAAGGTGCGGATCGCCCAGGTGTAGTGGGTCCGCGCCCATGGCTCCGCCTTGTCGCGGTTGAGATAGGCGAGCACGATCCCGATGAGCGCGGTGATGCCGATGACAAATGCGACCAGGTAGAGCACGTAGATGATCTGAATATTGACCCTGCCCGGTTCCAGCCAGCGATCGGTCTGGCGGGAAAGCGGCGTCCGGGGACCGGTATCGCTCATCGAATTCTCCCTTTGGCATGTTCGAACGGGTCGCGATGGTGCCTACACGTTTGCTGCCATCCGGCCCGGATTGAAAATCCGCGCCGGATCAAACCGAGCGCGGATGCGCTCCGTCAGCTGAACAACGGCCGGTGCCTGCGGCTCGAAGGCGGGAACGCGGGCCCGTACGTCGTCGCCAGCCCTCACGAGGCCTGCGTGGCCGCCGCCGAGCGCGCCCACATAGCGACGCACGAGTTCCGCCTCGGCATCCGCCTCCATCCGCAGCCAGACGAGCCCGCCCTGCCAGTCGTAAAAAGCATCGACGCCCGTTTGAAGGCGCAGTGCAGCGACGAGCTGGTGCCCTGCGGACGGCGCGACAGACACCCGCCATAGTGGCCGCCTCGTACCGTCGGCGTAGGGTTTCACGTCGCGAATTTCCGCCCACAATAGACGCGTTGCCTCGGCGTCGAGGCGAGAGACCGACCCGAAGCGGGAAAGCGCCGCAGTGAGCTTCTCCACACGCAGGTCGACGGAATCCGCCAGGCCTTCCAGCCTGAGCACGGTTGCGGCGCCGTCGGGAAGTGCGCCATCCAGGAAGCGTCCGCGCACGCTCTCGGGCAGATGCGCTGCGCCGGAAGCCTCCACCGGCTGCGCCATCGTCTCGGCCATGGCCGCAGCAGCCTCGGCGTCATTGAGGCCCGAAACGACCACGGTCGCCGCCGCCGGCGGAATGGGCAGCACCTTGAAGGTGACTTCCGTCAGGATCCCGAGCGTGCCGTAGGAGCCCGCCATGAGCTTGACGAGGTCGAGCCCGGTGACGTTCTTCATGACCCGCCCACCGGCCTTGATCAGGTCACCGGCGCCATTGACGAAGCGCACGCCGAGCAGGTTGTCGCGCGCGGCACCGGCGACGTAGCGACGCGGGCCGGAAACATTCGCGGCGAATACTCCGCCGATCGTCGGTTCGCCCGACGTGGCGAATATCGGCCTATGATCCATCGGCTCGAAGGAAAGCATCTGGCCTTTGGCTCGAAGCGCGGCTTCGACCTCGGCAAGCGGCGTTCCGGCGAGCGCGCTCATGGTCATTTCCGCCGGATTATAGCTGACGATGCCGGAGAGGCGGCGCGTCGAGAGCGTCCGGTCGGTCCGCACCGGATTGCCGAGCCCCGCACGTGTGCCACCGCCGACGATTGCCAGAGTGACGCGCTCTGCCGCAGCGGAGCGCACGACGGAGGCGATCCCCTCCTCGCTGGCCGGTTCGAAGTGGACGATCATGCTGCCGGACGCCCTTCGAGCGGAAAGACCTTCGATGGATTGAGGATCCACTCGGGATCGAAGGCTGCGCGCGTGGCCATCTGCTGATCGAGATCGTTCCGGCTGTACTGGTGCAACATCAGATCGCGCTTTTCTATGCCAACGCCATGTTCGCCCGTCAGGCAGCCGCCGACATCGACGCAGAGCTTGAGGATGTCGTTGCCGGCCGCTTCGGCTCTCGCCGCATCCTCCGGATCGTTGATGTTGTAGAGGATCAGCGGATGCATGTTGCCGTCACCGGCATGGAAGACGTTCGCCACGCGGAGGCCATAGCCAGCGACAATCTCGCCGGTCTTGCGCAACACATGCGAAAGCTGGCTGAGCGGCACGGTGCCATCCATGCAGATATAGTCCGCAATGCGGCCCGTCGCGCCGAAAGCCGATTTCCGGCCCTTCCAGATCAGTGCCGCCTCCAATGCGGATTGGCACTCCCGTATCGTGGTGACGCCATGGCGGCGGGCGACCTCGATGATGCGTTGAAGCATCGCGTCCATCTCGGCCTCGGATCCCTCGACCTCGACGATCAGAAGTGCCTCGACGTCGAGCGGATAACCGGCAAGCGCAAAGGCTTCGCAGATCTCGATCGCCGGCTTGTCCATGAATTCCATGGCAACGGGAATGATGCCCGCTCCGATGACATCGGCAACGCAGGCACCGGCCGCCTCGGACGAGGCGAAGCCGAAGAGCACCGGACGCGCACCTTCCGGCTTGGCGATCAAACGCACCGTTGCTTCCGTGACGATGCCGAGCTGGCCCTCCGAGCCGCAGACGAGCCCAAGCAGGTCGTATCCGGCCGCGTCCAGCGCCTTGCCGCCGAGCTCAATCACCGTGCCGTCGAAAAGCACCAGCTTCACGCCCAAAAGGTTATTGGTTGTGACTCCGTATTTCAGGCAATGGGCGCCGCCGGAGTTCATGCCGATATTGCCGCCAATGGTGCAGGCGAGCTGAGAGCTCGGATCGGGCGCATAGAAGAAACCGTCGGCGGAGACCGCCTCGGAGATATTGAGGTTCGTGACGCCCGCCTGAACGGTGGCCGTCCTGTTAAAGAGGTCGATGTCGAGAATGCGCGACATTTTCGAAAGACCGATGACGACGGCATCCTCCTGCGGGATGGCGCCGCCCGAGAGCGATGTGCCGGCGCCGCGCGGCACGACCGGAACACCGTAGCGGCTGCAATATTTGAGCACGGCGGCCACCTGTTCCGTTGTTTCCGGCAGAGCGACGGCAAGCGGCAACCGCCGATAGGCGAGAAATGCATCGGTCTCGAATGGCTTCAGCTCGCGCTCCTCGCTGATCAGGCAGCCCTTGGGCAGGAGATCCTTGAGATCGGCAACAATTTCTTGCCGGCGATCCAGAACGGCTTGTTTCGGTTTCAGAAACCCGATCATCTCCGGCATAGGATCCTCCCAAGCAATGCGGCCCACCAAGTGGTATTTTTTGTTTACCACTAGCGCACCGCGCGTTCAAATGCACGTGTAAAGCAATGCGAATCTAGAGCATCTTGTTCGCTTTGTGAAAGCCGAATGCGCTACTGCGCCGCGCGTCTTGTCAGACGCTGACGGGATGGCAGCACTTTGAAGTGCTGCATGGTTTTACCCTTAAATCGGCGACGACTTAAGGAAACATGCACTAGGATCGGCACCCGGCGGATGCTAGGGATCTTTTCGTTTTCGGCAATAATGGTCAAGATTAATGACAAATCTCGGCGATCTCGAGATCTTTGCGCGGGTTGTCTCATCCGGCAGCATGTCGGCCGCGGGACGCCTGCTCAGCCTGTCTCCGGCAGTAATCTCCAAGCGCGTCAAGCGGCTGGAGGACAGGCTCGGCACGCGGCTTCTCCAGCGCACCACGCGGCAAATTTCGCTGACGGAGGCGGGACAGGGTTTTTACGACCGCGTCCTCGGCATCCTCGCCGGTATCGAGGATGCGGAAGCCTACGCCTCCGGCCGCTCGTCGCAGGCGCAGGGCACGCTGCGGATCAGCGCTCCAACGTCCTTCGGACGCATGCACATCGCACCGCACCTGACCGGCTTCATGAAGGATCATCCGGACCTGAAACTCCACATCGTTCTCAGCGATGATTTCGCCGATATCGTCGCTGATGGCTTCGATCTCGCCGTCCGGATCGGCGAACTGACCGATTCGAGCCTCGTCGCGCGCAAGCTTGCGCCTGTCCGCCGCCTCCTGTGCGCTGCCCCGAGCTATGTCGCGCGCCACGGCCTCCCGAGTGAAATCGGTGATCTCGCGAACCATGTCTGCCTACCGGCCCACAATAACGACAACTGGAAGCTGGAGGGTCCCGGCGGCAGTCTGACCTATCGCCCGGAGGGGCCACTCGTCACCAATTCGTCGGAGATCATCCGCGAGGCGGTGATCGCCGGCGCCGGCATCGCGCTGCGCTCCACTTGGGACATCGGCAAGGAATTGCGCGCCGGACAGTTGGTCCAGGTGCTGCCGCAGTGGGAAGGCTCGCGCAACCTGACGCTCTCGGCCGTCTATCCAAGCCGCCAATTCCTGCCCGCCAAGGTCCGTCTTTTTATCGATTACCTGGCCGCGCTGTACGGACCGGTGCCCTACTGGGAGCAATAGCCGCGCGGCGACCCGAACGCTATTTCTGCGCGCCTTCTTCATGGTGGCGACGGATGCGCCGGACGATGAGCCAGACGCCTGTGACGGCAAAGGGAACCGCAAGGCCGGTCAGAAGGTTGGGATCGACCGGCAGCTCGTGGCTTACGGCCTTGGCGAGATAGCCGAACAGCCCGACGACGTAGTAGGAAATGGCAGCAACCGACAGGCCTTCGACGGTCTGCTGGAGGCGCAACTGCAACTTGGCCCGACGATCCATTGAATTCAGCAGGGCGCTGTTCTGCTTTTCGAGCTCCACATCGACCCAGCTTCTCAGAAGCGCCGTGGCGCGCGCGAGCTTACGCGAGAGGTTCGCCTGACGCTCCTCGATCGACTGACAGGTTCGCATCGCCGGCGCCAGCCTGCGTTCGAGGAACGTGCCGATCGTCTCGTAGCCGGGCACAGCCGTCTCGGACAGCGTGCGGATGCGCTCCTGCACGATGCCGTAATAGGCGCGGCTGGCGCCGAAACGATAGAGGCTGAGGGCGGCGGCGGCCTCGACGTCGGCGGCAAGCCGGGTGATTTCGGAGAGCATCTCATCGGCCTCTTCGCGGACGTTTTCCTTCATCCGCTGGGTAATTCCGGTCAGGCCGTCCTCCGTCCGACGGATTTCCGGCGACAGCGATTGGGCAAGCGGAAGGCCGAGCATGGCGAGCGTGCGGTAGGTCTCGATATCGAGCAGGCGCTGCACCAGCGCGCCCGTGCCCGCTTCCGTCAGGCCGCAGTCGATCACGAGGATCTGGGTCAGCCCGTCGCCGTTCTGGCGAAAATCCGTGACGAGTACGGCCTGGCCGTTCTTGGTTTCGCTGTAGCAGAGGCTGGTCGGGTCGAAGGCCTTGATCGCCTCACGCGTCTCCGGCGTATCCGGCCGGATTTCGAGACGAATGCCGGAAATCAGCGTTCCCGGCGGCGAAAACCCATCACCGAACGGGTGGATCGGTACCTCGCCGCCAAAATGGTCTGGCGCCGGGGCGTCCCAGAAATAGGTGGAGAACTCCGTATGCCGTTCCCAGCGTAGCGTGCCCTGTCCCCAAGCCATTGCATGGTGGTTGGCGTCGCGGCCGGGCGGCGCGATACCGCGCGAGCGCGACAGCTCGGACAATACTGCGTGGTCGACGATCGAGCCGCCTTCGGTCATGAAGGCAAGCTGAAAAATGACCCGAGGCGTCGTCACCAGCGCATAGGGCCGCGAATGAACCTCACCGAGAACCTGCGCCCGCAGCGGCGCGGAAGGAAATGCGAAACTGCCCTTTGCCATGAAGCGCTTCATCCCCCTCACGCGTTCATCACCACTTTCTTATCAACGAGTCGAGCAAAATGAACAGGACGCATTGACGCAGTTTAACTTTTGTCAGTCGCGACGACCACAAAGTGGACAATCAATTTGACCACTTTTCCGGGCCTGCTAGATTGCAGCCGGCATGGAGGATAGGGCGTGAAGGGTCTTCCACCAGCAGGAGACATTGCCGTGACTGAAGATCAGCTCGACCTCTATGCACGCATCAGCCACAGCCGCACGGCGGACGAGGTCGTGCAGCAGATCGAGCTTTTGATCCTCGAAGGCGTGTTGCGTGACGGCGACCGGTTGCCGGGCGAGCGGGACCTGTCGAAGCGTTTCGACGTGTCGAGACCGATCCTGCGCGAAGCCCTCAAGGAACTGGAGGCGCGCGGACTTTTGGAAAGCCGGCATGGCGGCGGCACATTTGTCGCCGACGTGGTCGGCCAGATCTTCTCAAAACCGTTGATCGAGCTTATCGGGCGCCACCACAAGGCGACGCAGGACTACCTCGAATACCGGCGGGAGCTCGAGGGCCTGACGGCGGAGCTTGCGGCAAGCCGCGCCACCGATTTCGACCGCGACATTCTCACACGCGTCATCGAGCGGATGCGGGCCGCCCACCGCAACGGCGACTTCGACGAAGAGCTCGCGGCCGACATTGAGCTGCACAACGCGATCGGCGAGAGTGCGCACAATATGATCCTACTGCATACGCTGCGCGCCTGCTACCGGCTTCTGACCCAAGGGATATTCTTTCACCGCACCTCGGTGTTCGGCGCTCCGGGCGCGCGCGACCGGCTGCTCGCGCAACATGAGGCTATCTACGCCGCCATCATCGCCCGTGACCCGGAGGCCGCCAAGAAGGCGGCGCAAAGCCATATCGACTTCGTCGCCGCCGCGGCATACGCAGCAGAGCGCACCGGCGAATGGGCGCGCATCGCGCGGCTGCGGCTTCAGCAGCGGGACCGTGCCGGATCTTAGGGCTTGTCATCATAATTTCACAGAAGCGCTTTAGCCGGGGTCGGAACAGGATCGGGGCCTCTGCGTTATGTATAGTCGCAATGAGCGATGCCCCCGTCGGAACCTCACCGTCATCTCGCCGTTTATGGGCTGTAGAACGTCATTTACAGGCAAGCTGGGCGAGTCATACTTGCAGAACTGCTAATGCCTTTTGATTCGCGTAAGGAGTATTGAACCCCTTGAACTTCTTGAACCGGTTGGCCGCTGATGTGCATCTGATGCTGCGTCGCCCCGCGCGCATGCAATATGCCGCGCTATGTTACCGGATCCGCAAGAAGACGGGTGCGCTGGAGATCCTCCTGATCACCAGCCGCGATACCGGCCGCTGGGTCATTCCCAAGGGCTGGCCGATGCAAGGCAAGCGGGCCCATGAGGTCGCGGAACGCGAGGCTTATGAAGAAGCCGGGGTAAAAGGCAAGGCGCAGAAGACCGCAGTCGGCGCTTATGTCTACCAGAAGCGCATGAACCACGGCCTGAAGATCTCCTGCAAGGTCCAGGTCCATGCGCTCGAAGTCGATGACTTCTGCAAGAACTTCCCTGAAAAGGGCACGCGACGCCTTGAATGGGTCGACTTCAAGGAGGCGGCAAGCCGTGTTGCCGAACCCTCGCTGAAAAGCCTTATCCTGGCGTTCGGCGAACGGATGGCGGCGGCGCCCGCATCCGCTCCGAAGAGCGCAAACGGCTGACGCGGACGTCGGCGGACGGCATCAGCCATACTTGAGAAGTCGTCCATCGGCCATTGCGGCCGTTCTCCCCTCAATTCCGCTTGAACGCGCTCGCCCGTACCGCTACTGGCGATGATGACAATGGAGACCTATCCGTGGCCAAGCCGCGCCTGGAAAAGCTGACCCTGGACAAGGACCTCGACAAGCTCAGCCTTGCCGAGGAAGCCTCGCATCACGTGATGCGCAAGCTGTCTGCCCCCGGCTTGGCGCTGCTCTTCCTGATGCTCAGCATGGGCTTTGCGGCATACTATTTCACCGGTGCGGCCGGCACGACCGTCGTCGTCACAGCCGCGGCGGTCGCTGCCTACATGGCGATGAACATCGGTGCCAACGACGTGACGAACAACGTCGGCGCGGCGGTCGGCGCGAAAGCCATGACGATGGCTACGGCACTGGGGATTGCGGCCGTCTTCGAAATCGCGGGCGCGTTGATCGCTGGACGCAAGGTCACACTCACCATTGAGGCTGGTATCGTCGACGGCGCGCAGCTGGTCAGCGCCGACGCGCTAGTGTGGGTGATGATGGCGGCACTGCTGTCCTCGGCGATCTGGATCAACATCGCCACCTATTCGCGCGCGCCGGTATCGACCACGCATTCCATCATTGGCGGCATCATTGGCGCCGGCCTGGCGGCGGCGGGTCTCGGCAGCGTGAAATGGTGGGCGCTTGCCGGCATTACCGCGAGCTGGACTGTTTCGCCCCTTCTCGGTGGCGCCATCGCCGCCCTCTTCCTGGCGTTCCTCAAGGAATTCGTCATCTATCGAGGTGACAAGATCGCCGCGGCACGGCGCTGGATGCCGGTCGTGCTCGGTGTTACCGCCGGTTCCTTCACCGCCTATGTGGCGGTTTTCGGTCTAGTCCACCTGGCCCTCATTTCGCTTACGACCGGCCTTTTGATCGGCGTGGTTGCCGGTATCGGCTGCTACGTGCTGTGCAAACCGTGGATCCATCGCCAATCGGAGGGGCTGGACAACCGCAATCAGTCCCTTCGCAAGCTGTTCCGTCTTCCGCTGATTTTCTCCGCCGCCCTGCTCTCCTTTGCGCACGGCGCCAATGACGTGTCGAACGCAATCGGGCCCTTGTCAGCGATCGTCTCCGCCGTTGACGGCGTGATCTCGACGGCGCAGTCGGAGGCGCCTTTCTGGGTGCTGCTCATCGGTGCGCTCGGTATTTCGATGGGTTTGCTGCTCTACGGACCGCTCCTGATCCGTGTCGTCGGCGAGGAGATCACCCGCCTCAACCCGATGCGCGCCTTCTGCGTTGCGCTGGCGACGGCGGTCACCGTGCTGCTCGCCTCAGCCGTCGGGTTGCCGATCAGCTCTACCCACACGGCGGTCGGCGCAGTCTTTGGGGTCGGCTTCTTCCGCGAGTGGTACACACGCCACTCCGTGCGGCGCCGCGAATATGTCCGCCACAAGACCGGCCACATCGATTTCATGGAGAAGGCCGAGGCGAATTTCGCGGAAGTGCGCCGCCGCAGGCTCGTGCGCCGCTCCCATTTCCTGACGATCGTTGCCGCCTGGGTGATCACGCTTCCGGCATCGGCGCTGCTCTCGGCTTTCGTCTATCTCATCCTCGCCAGCCTGTTTCTGTGAAGGTGACCGAATTGCGTGCCAATTTCCGTATGCAGCGCCTGTTCTTGGAAAGCCCGCTTGATGCCGGTGCGACGCACGAGGCCAGCAAGGAACAGTACAACTACCTCGTCAACGTCTTGCGTCTCGACGAGGGCGCGTCCGTACTGGTGTTCAACGGCGAGGACGGCGAGTGGCGGGCGGAACTCTCGCTGCCGTCCAGAAAACGCCTCCTTCTCACCGCGATCGAACAGACGCGTCCGCAGCCCGCTCCTTGCGACCTCGTCTATCTCTTCGCGCCGCTCAAAGTCGGCCGCCTCGATTATCTGGTCCAGAAGGCGGTCGAAATGGGGGCTGGACGACTGCAGCCGGTGATGACGCAGCATGTTCAAGGCAAGCTCGGCAGCCTCGACCGGGTGCGTGCGAATGTGATCGAAGCGGCCGAACAATGCGGCGTGCTCGGCATTCCGCCTGTCGACACCCCGAGGAAACTCGAAGATCTTCTTCAGACCTGGCCGCGGGATCGCCGTATCATCTTCTGCGACGAAGGCAACGAGAGCCAGAATCCGCTGCCGATCCTGCAAGCAATTGCCGAACGTAAGCTCGCACTGCTGATCGGCCCCGAAGGCGGCTTTTCCGAAGCCGAGCGCACGCTTTTGCGCAGCCTCGACTTCGTGACTGCGATCCCGCTCGGACCGCGGATCCTGCGCGCGGATACGGCGGCGGTCGCGGCGATGGCAGTCATCCAGGCGGCAGTCGGCGACTGGCGGTGATCCGTCGCCTTCTCACGCGCTTCTACAGCGTCCTTTGCGCGTCTTGTCAGACGCGCAAAGGACGCTGTAGCACTTTGAATTGCCGCATGATTTGCCCTTGAGCCGGCTCCGGTTTAAGGAATCGTGCAGGCACGGAGTTTTTTTGAGGCGATCTTGAAAGAAATTCACTTGCGCCGCACCTAATTACGGTTCAAGCACCCACCATCGCTCCTGCTGCCCGGCGGACGCCGCTCAAACAAAGAAGACGCATATGGCCCGAGATACCACCGACCAGACGCCGGTTACCTCTGTCGCTGACCTGACCGCCTACCTGGAGTCCGGTTCGAAGCCGAAGGAGAAGTTTCGGATCGGGACGGAGCATGAGAAATTCGCCTTCTTTAAGGCGGACAACAGCCCGGTGCCCTATTTCGGCGAAGCCAGCATTCAGGCGCTTCTGAACGGGATGGCCGAGAAAAGCGGCTGGGAACCGATCCTCGACGAGGGCAACATCATCGGGCTCGCCGAACATTCCGGCAATGGCGCGATTTCGCTGGAGCCGGGCGGGCAGTTCGAGCTATCCGGCGCCCCGCTTGAAAATCTGCATCAGACCTGCAAGGAATCCAACCAGCACCTGGCCGTTCTTCGGGAAATTGCCGAACCGCTCGGCATTCGTTTCCTCGGCATCGGCGGCAGCCCGAAATGGACGTTCGCCGAGACGCCGCGCATGCCGAAATCGCGATACGGCATCATGACGCGTTACATGCCGAAGGTCGGCACCAAGGGCCTCGACATGATGTATCGCACCTGCACCATCCAGGTGAATCTCGACTTCTCCTCCGAGGAGGATATGCGGCGCAAGATGCAGGTGTCGATGAAACTGCAGCCGCTCGCGACCGCCCTTTTCGCAAGCTCTCCCTTTACCGACGGCAAGCCGAACGGCCTTCTCTCCTGGCGGGGCGACATCTGGCGCGACACGGATAATCAGCGCGCCGGCCAGCTGCCCGCTGCCTTCAGGCCGAATTTCGGCTTTGCCGACTATGTCGAATGGGCGCTCGACGTACCGATGTATTTCGTCGTGCGCGATGGGCACTACCACGACTGTACCCATGTGACGTTCCGGCAATTCATGGCCGGGGCGCTCAAGGGCGAGATCGGCGAATGGCAGCCCAATATGGGCGACTGGACCAATCACCTGTCGACGCTCTTCCCCGATGTCCGGCTGAAACGCTTCCTCGAAATGCGCGGCGCCGATGGCGGCCCTTGGCGCCGGATCTGCGCGCTACCGGCCTTCTGGGTCGGCCTGCTCTACGATGACGAGGCGCTCGATGCGGCCGAGGCGTTGACGCGCGGATGGAGTTACGAGGACGTGCAGGCGCTGCGCGATGCCGTACCCGCCCAGGCGCTTTCCGCGAAGCTCGGCACGACATCCCTCTTCGACATCGCCCGTGAGGTCCTGACGATCTCACGCGCTGGCCTGAAGCGGCGCAACCGACTGAACGGCGATGGAATAGACGAGAGCCAGTTCCTGGCGCCGCTCGACGAAGTGCTGGCGAAGAAGGCAACGCTCGCCGAGGACCTGCTGGCGCTTTACAACGGCCGCTGGAACGGTTCCGTCGAGCCGGTCTTCGCAGAATATCAGTACTGAGCGCGCCGAGACGTTCACAAGCAGCACGCGGTCTAAAAAGCGGTTTGCAGCCCACCGATTCCCGTTATAGTGCAGCGACATGCGTCGTTCGTCCGGGAAGGATAAAGGGATGGCACCGCTTTTTGACATGTTCGCCCAGGCGCAGAACGGCAAGGCCATCGAGTTGATGGCGAAGCAATTCGGTCTTGCCCAGGAACAGATGGCGAAGGCAACGGCGGCGCTTCTGCCCGCTTTCTCGACGGCCTTCAAGCGCAACACGGCCAATCCCTATGATCTCGGTGCGCTGATGGGTGCACTTTCGACCGGCAACTACGCCAAGTATTTCGAGGACATGAGCCAGGCCTTCACGCCACAAGGCATGGCCGATGGCAACGGTGTCCTTGGCCAGCTATTCGGCTCCAAGGAAATGTCGCGCGCGATCGCCGCGCAAGCCGCACAGATGACCGGCATCGGTCAGGAGATCTACAAGCAGATGCTGCCGGTGATGGCGAGCACGCTGATGGGCGGCCTGTTCAAGCAAACGACGGGCACTGCCAGCGATCCCTTTGCCAACAATCCCATGATGGCGATGATGCAGCAATGGATGGAGGCGACAGGGCTGGCCAAGAAGCCCGACCCAACCCCAACCGCATTCGATAATCCCTTCGTTCAGGCAATGCAGGGGTTCTTCGGCATGGCAAAAACGGAAGAGAAGCCGAAAACGGCGGACATCTTCGCCGACAATCCGTTCTTTAAGGCGTTTCAGGAGATGATGCAGCGAGGTGCGAGCGCACCCGAAAAAGCGCCCGCAGAGAACCCGGCCTTCAGGCAATTTTCCGAAATGATGAACACGATGTTCGACAGCGGGCTCGAAATGCAGAAGGAATACCAGAAGAACATCGACGCCCTGTTCGAGAGCTACAAGAAAGGTTCGGGCGACAAGGCCTAGATCATTTCATCGTTTCATCGAGAACAGCTTTAAAACCGCGCAATTCCAGACGGAAAACCGCGATGCACTTTTCCTGGAATTGCTTCAAAGACCGCGCAATTCCAGCAGAAAACCGCGATGCACTTTTCCTGGAATTGCTTTGAAGCGTCCCGCTTTCAAACGTCTTGCCTTCGACGGCACCTTGCAGACCTGTGCATAAAAAAGCCCGGTGCATGTCTTGGTCATGCACCGGGCAAGCGGCAGGGTCTATTGGCTCATACCCTGCGGGGAACGTGTCGATGCGGGTTGGCGCACCGTGAACCGGATTTCGACGGCATGATCCGCGAAGGCGGCAACCGGTCGCGGATCATGCCGTATGGCGCATCCAAGGCGGCGGGATGCGCCGCTGCATGTTTCCTTAATTTAAGGATAAAACATGCAGCAATTCAAAGTCCTACAGCGTATTTCGCGCGTCTGATTAGACGCGCAGCGCTGTAGGGGATTAATCGTGGCGCACCCCTCGGTAAAAGAGGTTTGCCCGGTTTCGGGACGCGCGGGTCAGGTAGCTCCCGGGATTGTCGAAGAACGAGGAGGTCAAAGCCTCGTGCAGGTCTTCGCGTTTCAATCCCATGTCGAGCAACTGCCGGTCATCAAGATCTTGCAGACGTGCGATCTGGCAGCGGTTACGGAACAGGCGCCAGACAGCCGTCAGCACGCCGGTCGCGCCTGCGGCGCGGGATGCAAGCGACTGCTTTCCCGCAACGAGATCGAGATCGAAGGCGTGTTGGGTCGTGCGCATCGCGGTACTCCTTTTTCAGGCACGAAGAAGCCCACACCCTGCGGGGAGGTCATACGCAGGGGCAGGCGGTAATTTTTCGGGTCAGCGAGAGATTTCGCGGACAGGACTTGATGTGATTTGCACGCCATTAGTGGCAAATGCTTATTGATCAGTCCAACGAATGTTTTTAATGATATTCATCAAACAATCTTATGGGTATTACGGCCATGTCAGCACCGCTCGATATTGACCAATTGCAAACCTTCGTTGCCATCGCGGACACGGGCAGCTTCACCAAGGCTGCCGACCGCGTGTTCAAGACCCAGTCGGCTGTCTCGATGCAGATGCGGCGCCTGGAAGAGCGCATCGGCAAGGCACTTTTCATGAAGGATGGACGCGGCAACCGGCTGACCGTCGAAGGCGACCGGCTCCTGAATTTCGCTCGCCGGATGATCCGCCTCAACAACGAGGCGATTGCTTCCTTCGACGACAACCGCCTCGAGGGCACGCTCAGAATCGGCACGCCGGACGATTATGCCGATCGCTACATGCCGGAGATCATCGTCCGTTTCGCCAAGACCCACCCGAACGTCGAGCTCTATATCGTCTGCGAGCCCTCGGTCGACCTTGCCGAGAAAATGGCAAAGGGCGATCTCGACATCGCGCTCGTCACCCACAATCCAAGGGCGCGGGCCTCGGACGTGGTGCGGACGGAGCCGCTTTGCTGGGTGAGCTCGATCAACCATCCGCTGCCGGAGAACGCGCCGATCCCGCTTGCTGTCGGCCGGCGCGACTGTCAGTGGCGGCAGGCCGCTTGCGCGGCGCTCGACGCGACGGGCAAGGAATATCAGATCCTGTTCACGAGTTGGTCGTCGACCGTCGTGGCCGCCGCCGTGCTCGCCGGCATGGCGGTTTCGGTGCTGCCGGAATCGGCGCTGAGACCCGGCATGAAGGTGCTAACGCTGGCCGATGGCTTCCCGGCGCTGGCGCCGGTGCAGATCGGCATCATGAAGCGTCCCGGCCTTTCGCCATCGCTCTCGAACGCGATCACCAACCACATCACGGCCTGTCTCGACAACATCACGCCGATCACGGTCAACGACGACCTCGACGGCGATTTGAAGGGCTACCCGCGTTATCCGCGCCTCAGGCAGAGCCATATGCTGCCGGGCTGGTAGTAGAAATCGTCACACACTTTTCCTGGAATTGCTCTAGGGTGGACTACGAGAAAGCCACGCCTCCTTTCGGACGCGTGGCTTTCTCGAATGACCGACCCTCTCGAGCGGGAAGCGGGATTTAGATGGAGCACTCGGCGCTGATCTGCAATCCCGCGCCAGCCTCTCAAGCAAGCTTCGCCTTCAGAAATTCGACGGTCCGCCCCCAGGCAAGATCGGCCGCGGCCTTGTCGTAGCGGGCAGCTGAGGTGTCATTGTTGAAGGCGTGGTTGACGCCGTCATAGACATAGATTGTGAAGTCCTTGCCGTTGGCGGTCAGCGCCTTGCGATAGTCTTCGATGCCGGCATTGATACGCTCGTCGAGCCCGGCATAATGCAGCAGCATTGCCGCCTTGATCTTCGCAACATCCTCGGCCTTCGGTTGAGCACCATAATAGGCGACCGCGGCCTTGAGGTCGGGAGAGTTTACGGCCAGGCGGTTCACGAGCCCGCCGCCCCAGCAGAATCCGATGGCCCCGACATTGCCGGTGCTTCCTTCGTGGCCCTTCAGGAAGGTGACCGTTGCTACCGCGTCTTCGTTGGTGGCCCCGGCATCAAGCGCACCGATCATCTCACGGGCCTTGTCCTCGTCGCTAGGGGTTCCTCCGTCGGGAGAAAGGAAATCGGGCGCGAGGGCGACAAAACCCTCCAGCGCCATACGGCGCGCGACATCGCGAATATGCGGATTGAGACCGCGGTTTTCGTGGATGACAATCACCGCAGGCAGCTTGCCGGAGGCATCGGCAGGCCTGACGAGGTAACCTCTCATCTCACCATTCCCGCCCGGATAGGTAATGTCCTCGCCCTTGATGCGCGCATCGGTGCCGGAAATCATCTCCGCCTTGGCGCTGTTTGCAGCCAGCATCGGTGCAATCGCCGCAGCGGCCGCGGCGGAACCGGCCAACGCCGTCAGCGTCTCCATGAAACGGCGACGGTCCAGCGT
>NZ_JASKLS010000024.1:0-35801 GCF_030124375.1 Sinorhizobium sp. 6-70 | reverse complement strand
ACAAGGAGAAGGTCCTGTGTCTTAATTGTTTACTCGTCATAGGCATCGATCATCGCTTGGGTGATGACGGGTTCGTTCATGGCGCCCTCCTTCGGCTATCCTCTCCGCAGGCGGTACCGGAAGGAAAGCCGCCCGCGCGCAGGATAGGTCAACCGGCGCGCGCATGGCGTACAAAACTGCGTTACCGGCAGCGCTGGATCGGGCGGCGCGGGGCGAAGAAACCGCCCCGCGTTTCACTGCCTAGCCGTTGAGATCGAGGACGATGCGGCCGCCGATCCTGCCCTCCTCCATGCGCTCGAAGATCGCGTTGATGTTCTCGAGCTTATCCCAGGAAAAGTGGGCCGCGACCTTGCCCTCGCCGGCAAATTCCAGCGCTTCCTCAAGATCCTGACGGGTGCCGACGATCGAGCCACGCACGGTGATGCGCTTCAGGACCGTATCGAAGATCGGCAGGCAGATCTGGCCCGGCGGCAGGCCGACGAGCGCCATCGTGCCCTTGGAGCGCAGCATGTTGTAAGCCTGCTCCATCGCCTTCGGTGAGACCGCCGTCACCAGCCGATCCGTGGACGCCTCCGATCCGCTTCTGGACCTCTTCCACGGCGTCGCGCGACCTTGCATCGATGACGAGGTCGGCGCCGAGCTTCTCGGCGAGCGCGATCTTCTCGGGGAAGATATCGGCCGCGGCGACATGCATGCCCATGGCCTTGGCATACTGCACCGCCATGTGGCCAAGGCCGCCGATACCGGAGACGAGGACCCATTCGCCGGGCTTCACCTCCGTCTCCTTCAGCCCCTTGTAGACCGTGACGCCGGCGCAGAGCACCGGCGCCGCCGGACCGAATTCGAGCTTTGCGGGTAGCCGCCCGACGAAATCCGGATCGGCGAGCCCATATTGGGCGAAGGTGCCATCAATCGAATAGCCGGTATTCTGCTGGCTGCCGCAAAGCGTTTCCCAGCCGGTGCGGCAGGGCGTGCAGCAGCCGCAGGCAGTGTGCAGCCACGGAACACCGACCCGGTCGCCCTCCTTCAGCCCCTTGACGCCGGCACCGAGCTTGGCGACGTAACCCACGCCTTCATGGCCCGGAATGAAGGGCGGGTTCGGCTTCACCGCCCAATCACCCTTTGCGGCATGCAGATCGGTGTGGCACACGCCTGTCGCCTCGTACTTGATGAGGACCTGGCCGGGTCCAGGCCTTGGGATCGGCACTTCCTCGATCACAAGCGGCTTGCCGAACTCGCGTACCACAGCGGCTTTCATGGTCATATCGATGTCCTCCGATCGTCGATGTTGGCGCCGGCGCAGCCGGCATCGCGCACGCTCCGGTGTCGCGCTGACAAACGGAAGCCTAGCGCCAGAGCAAGCCACGGTCCCTTGACACACATCAAGGAGGGGTCGTTCGGTGGAGAAATCGTCTCAGATCTGAAACAGTCATGCCGGCAAACGGCGATCAGCTCATCGCCATCCAAAGCGGCGTGTCGAAAAAATGAGGTAGAGCACGAAAACCAGTGCAACATGGGCGACCATGGGCCAGAAGATCTCGAAGCCGGTCATCGGTGTTTGCAATGTCGGGGGGAAAGCGGGGCGCTTCGAAGCGCCCCGAAGCAGCTGTCAGACGGCGCCCGGATAGTTCGGGCTCTCGCGGGTGATCGTCACGTCGTGCGCGTGGCTCTCGCGAAGGCCGGCACCGGAGATACGCACGAAGGTCGCGCGTTCCTGATAGTCCTTGATCGTCGCGCCGCCGACATAGCCCATGGAAGCCTTGAGCCCACCGGCGAGCTGATGCAGCACGCCCGCAACCGGCCCCTTGTAGGGGACCTGGCCCTCGATGCCTTCCGGCACGAGCTTCAGCGTGTCGCGCACCTCGGCCTGGAAGTAGCGATCGGCCGAACCGCGCGCCATTGCGCCGACAGAACCCATGCCGCGATAGGCCTTGAAGGAACGGCCCTGATAAAGGAAGACTTCGCCCGGGCTCTCGTCGGTACCGGCGAGCAGCGAGCCGATCATGACAGCCGAGGCGCCGGCGGCGATGGCCTTCGCCATGTCACCGGAGAACTTGATGCCGCCGTCGGCAATCACCGGGATCCCGGACGCCTGCCCGGCCTCGACGGCGGCCATGATCGCCGCAAGCTGCGGCACGCCGACGCCGGCGACGATACGCGTCGTGCAGATAGAGCCGGGGCCGATACCGACCTTGACGGCATCGGCACCGGCATCGATCAGCGCCTTGGTGCCATCCGCGGTGGCCACGTTGCCCGCCATGATGCGAACGGAGTTCGTCAGCTTCTTGATCCGGCCGACGGCATCGAGCACACGCTGTGAATGGCCGTGTGCGGTGTCGACGACGATCAGGTCGACGCCGGCGTCGATCAGCCGCTCGGCGCGCTCGAAACCGTCGTCACCGACGCTGACGGCGGCGGCGGCGCGAAGCCGGCCCTGCGCGTCCTTCGACGCGTTGGGATTGAGCTGCGACTTCTCGATGTCCTTGACCGTGATCAGACCGACGCAGCGGCCGTCCGGATCCACCACCAGGAGCTTCTCGATCCGGTGCTTGTGGAGGAGACGCTTGGCTTCCTGCTGGTCGACACTTTCCTTGACGGTGATCAGATTTTCCCGGGTCATCAGTTCGTAGATCTTCTGACCCGGATCGGAGGCGAAGCGTACGTCGCGATTGGTGAGGATGCCGACGAGACGCCCCTGCTTCTGCCCGCCGGCGCCGCCATTTTCAACGACCGGGATACCGGAAATGCCGTGCACCTTCATCAGGCTCAGCGCGTCGGCGAGCGTTGCATCCGGACCGATCGTGACCGGGTTGACGACCATGCCGCTCTCGAACTTCTTGACCTGGCGAACCTCTTCGGCCTGTTCGGCCGGGGTCAGGTTGCGATGAATGACGCCGAGGCCGCCGGCCTGGGCCATGGCGATCGCCAGCCGGCCTTCGGTGACCGTATCCATTGCGGAGGACAGAATGGGGAGGTTGAGATCTATATCCTGCGCGATGCGGGTCGAGATGTTGGTCTGGCCCGGCATGACCTCGGAATGTCCCGGCTGAAGCAGAACGTCGTCGAAGGTCAAAGCCTCCAGACCGGTTGCCGTTTCGATGATGCGCGCCATGGCCAGTTCCTCTTCAATAAACGAAAATCCCCGGGGACCGTCAGCGATTTGTCCACCGGGTGACTTCAAAGCTTGTCTTGGAAGTTGGCGAGGGCTCGTAACACGGATATGTCGGAATGGGAATAGTCAAGGGCCGGAAATCTCCAGGGCCCTGGAAATTGTTGTTGCACAGCAACATTTCTCCGCCGCTAGATATCGAACTGATAGGTCGCCGGCATGAAGCGGTAGCCGATGAAGGGCAGACGGTCCGCGGCGATCATGTCGAAGACCTTGCGGCGCGTAGGGCCAAAAAGCGGCAAGCGCCGTGATGCCCGGCACAACTTCTGCACCGTCCGCGATTTTCGGCCGGCGTGCCGACACGCGCCTCGTCCTTCCAGAATCGCACTCGACCTGCCCGGTGAACGTGGCGCACAAGTAAGCCGTTGCCACGGCAAGCCATGACGGGCAGGAAGTAGGGCCGAAGGAAAGGGACAGGCGGGATCACAGGCTTTTGATCTGCAATCGCAGGTTTGGTTTGCGCTTCGATGGCTTTCGTGTTTTTAGACGCCTACTGCATGTTTTTGTCTTTAAATCGTAGCCGATTTAAAGACAAAAACATGCAGCAACGCAAAAGTGCTGCAGCGTCCTTTGCGCGTCTAATCAGACGCGCGGCGCTGTAGGGCCGCGGTAGCGCTTTGACCGACGCAATTTCCTGAAATCGATTCCGCTTCCGGGAATTATGCTATAGGCCGTCATTGTCGCGCCACGCCCGCGCCACTCACGCCAGGGCCTTTCCGCATGAATCGTATCGTTCCGTTGATCCTCGCCATAGCTCTCTTCATGGAGCAGATGGATTCCACGGTTATTTCGACTTCACTGCCCGCCATCGCCCACGACATCGGTGTCGGCCCGATCACCCTGAAACTGGCGCTGACATCCTACATGGTGGCGCTCGCGATCTTCATCCCGTTGAGCGGCTGGATGGCCGACCGCTTCGGCGCCAAGCGCATTTTTCGTGCGGCGATTCTCGTCTTCATCGTCGGCTCGGTGCTCTGCGCCATCTCGAACAGCCTCATCGCTTTCGTCCTCTCGCGCTTCCTGCAGGGTATGGGCGGCGCAATGATGACGCCCGTCGCTCGCCTTGTTCTCGTCCGAGGCGCCCCGCGCAGCGAGCTCGTCTCGGCCATGGCGTTGCTGACTATCCCGGCACTCGTCGGACCGCTCGCCGGCCCTCCGCTTGGCGGCTTCATCACCACCTATTTTTCCTGGCACTGGATCTTCCTGATCAACGTGCCGGTCGGCATTGCCGGCTACGTGCTTTCCGGCATCTATCTGCCCGAGATGGAACGGCGAAACCCGCCGCCGGTCGACATTCTCGGCTTCGTGCTTGGCGGCATCGCCGCCTCGGGCATCGTCTTCGGCCTGTCGGTCATCAGCTTGCCAGCGCTGCCGACGTCGATCGGCTTTGCATCCGTTTCAGCCGGCATCGCCGCCACGCTCCTCTACATCGTCCATGCCCGCAGGCATCCGGCGCCGGTGCTCGATCTGAAGCTGTTCAGGAACAGCGCCTTCCGCGCGGCCACGATCGGCGGCACGATCTTCCGCATCTCGGTCGGTGCGATCCCCTTCCTGATGCCGCTGATGCTGCAGATCGGTTTCGGCCTCAATCCGTTCGAGTCCGGCCTCATCACCTTCGTCGGCGCGATTGGCGCCATCACCACCAAATTCCTCGCGCGCCGTGTTCTCGCCTTTGCCGGTTTCCGCACCACGCTGATCGCCGCGGCCGTCGTCGGTGGGTTGTTGACCTTCGCCAACGGCTTCTTCACGCCGGCGACCCCCTACCTGGTGATGATCTCGATCCTGCTGCTTGCGGGCTTCGCCCGGTCGTTCTTCTTCACCAGCATCAACGCGCTTTCCTTCGCCGATATCGACGATGCGGACGCCAGCAAGGCGACCTCGATGAGCGCCGTGCTGCAGCAGATCAGCCTTGCGCTTGGGGTTGCCGTCGCTGGCGCGATCCTTGAAGTCCAAACGTCGATCAGCGGCGGCCCGCTGGGTCTGGAAGACTTCCATATCGCGTTCATGATCATCGCCGGCGCCAATCTGCTGGGCGCCATCCCGTTCCTGACGATGGCGAAGAATGCCGGCGCTTCCGTTTCCGGTCACCGCCTGCAGATGCGCGAAGCCGAAACGACGGCCGGCAAATAAGGCAGGCCCTGTCGTCCCGCTTTATTCCGGCCGCTCACACACGGCCGACAGCTTGTTGCCGTCCGGATCGCGGACGTAAGCAGCATAGAAATTCGGGTGGAAGGGCCTCAGGCCGGGTGCGCCCTCGTCCGTGCCGCCATTGGCGAGTGCAGCGGCGTAGAAGGCATCGACGGCAGTGCGGTTTTCCGCCTCGAGCGCAACCATCGAACCGTTGCCGATCGTCGCCGCCTTCCGGTTGAACGGCGTCACCACCCAGAGGCGGCAGCGGACATCGCTTTCGGCGCCATAGCCGATCTCGACTTCGTCCTGCTTCCGCCGTTCAAGGCCAAGCGTCGCGAGCGTCTTGTCATAAAAGGCGCCGGCGCGGTCGAGGTCGTTCGTGCCGAGCGTCACGTAAAGCAGCATGTTCTACTCCGTTGCAGCGTCTTCCGCCGGCTCCTCGGTCTCCGTCGCTCGCCGTCCCTTGAAGCCCTTGGCGAGCAGGAACATCTCGACCGACTCGGCGCGAGACGAGGCCGGCTTGACATGGATGACCTGCCGGAAATTCTGCTTCAGCATGTTCAGGAGCTCACGCTCCGTGCCGCCCTGGAAAGTCTTTGCCAGGAAGTGGCCGCCTTCGGCGAGCACATCGACGGCAAAATGAGCTGCGACCTCGCAAAGGTGCATCGTGCGCAGGTGATCAGTCTGGCGATGGCCGGTAGTCGGCGCCGCCATGTCGGAGATCACCAGGTCAGGCGTTCCACCGATCGCCTCTTTTAGCCTGTCGGGCGCCTCGGGGTCGAGAAAGTCCATCTGCAGGAAGCGGACACCGGGGATCGGGTCCATTTCAAGAAAGTCGATCGCGGCCACACGCGGGTCGGCATCGGTCGAATTCGTCACCTTGGCGGCGATCTGCGACCAGCTTCCGGGCGCGGCACCAAGGTCGATGATGCGCCTGGCGCCGGCAAGGATCTTGTGCTTCTCGTCGATTTCAAGAAGCTTGAAGGCCGCCCGGGCGCGATAGCCCTCGAGCTGTGCCCGCTGGACGTAGGGATCGTTGATATGGCGCTCCAGCCAGCGGCGCGAGGAGGCCTTGAGCTTGCCCTTCTTCACCTTCTGGCCGAGCTTACGGCCGCTGCGGTTGCCGCCGATCGGCGATTTCGTCATGCCTTATTCCCCTCATGGGCTTTGTTCCCCTCGTGGGTCCTGTTCCCCTCGTGGTTCGCCGATCCGCCATTGAAGCTGCGCTGGTGCCGGCGCGGGCGGGCGCGGCGCCAGGCGCCGTCGTCAGCCATCATATCGGTCAACAGGCCTTCGCGCAGACCGCGATCGGCCACGCGCATGCGCGTCGACGGCCAGCGGCGGCGGATCGCCTCGAGGATCGCGCAGCCGGCAAGCACCAGATCGGCACGATCCGGCCCGATGCAGGGATTTGCGGCGCGAGCTGCGAAATCCCAGGAAAGCAGGCGGGATTGCATCGCCGAAACCTCGTCGTCGGACAGCCACAGCCCATCGACCTTGCGCCGGTCGTAACGCGGCAGATCGAGATGGACACCGGCGAGCGTCGTTACCGTTCCCGATGTTCCGATCAGATGAAAGCCGTCGCCGCCGTTCGCCAGAGCCTCGACCGGGGGGCTATCGAAGCGGGCGAGCATGCCCTCGACCTCGCCCACCATCGCCTCGAAGCTCTGCGGCGTCACATGCTCGCCGCCATGGCGTTCCGAAAGGGTGACGACCCCGACGGGGAGCGACGTCCAATGGGTGATATGGTTGGCCAGCCGGCTCGACCGGTTGTCGCCAATGCGAATGATGGCGATCTCGGACGAGCCGCCGCCGATATCGAAGAGAACGACGGATCTCGTCTCGCGATCGACCAGCGACGAGCAGCCGGAAACCGCCAGCCGCGCTTCGGTCTCGCGATCGATGATCTCGAGGTCGAGCCCGGTTTCCTCGGCCACGCGCCTCAGAAAGATTTCGCCGTTGGCGGCCGACCGCGCCGCCTCCGTGGCGATCAGCCGGCGGCGGCGGATCAAACGGGCATTGAGTTTCGCGGCACAGATCTTGAGTGCCTCGACGGAGCGCTCCATCGCGTCGTCCGAAAGGCGCCCGCTCGCTCCCAACCCCTCGCCGAGCCGGACAATGCGCGAGAACGCGTCGACCACGCGGAACTGGCCCGGCCGGGTCGGCTGCGCGACCAGGAGGCGGCAATTGTTGGTGCCGAGGTCGAGCGCCGCGTAGAGCGGTGCCGGCGGCTCACCCGCCGTAACAAAGGGCGCGCGCAGATTTTCCGACCGCGGCGCATGCGTCGGCTGTGAAACCGCCCCGGCCTCGGCACGACGTGGATCGCCCGGCCGCTCACTCGCATGCGGTTTGCCGTTCGACGCAAGCGGCCGCCCCTGAAGCCCGCGCCGATGCCGCGCCTTCTTGCTGCGCTTGTGGCCCTTCTTGTCGGTGATGACCGCATCGAAAAGCTCGACGCTTCCGCCGGAAACGGCGGCCATGACCTGGCCCTGCGGTTTTGCTGCTTTCGAGCGACGGCGCCGTTTGCGCTTTCGCGCAGGCTCCGCCACATCCAGTCCTGCGGGACGCCCTGCCTCTCCGGCTTGGCCGGATTGGCTGGCAACTGCAGACGGCGAGCCGGACGGCCTGCGCCGCCTCCGCTTGCCCTTTCCGCCGCGCGGCACGACCTTGCGCGCCTCGCCACGACCTGCTGCCGACGCCCCGGATTCAGACGGCTTTTCGCCGTGATCGGGGTCTTTCACGTGTCTCAACCATGGCGCCGCGCGAAGCCTGACGGCCGCTCAAGGCGCTCTCTCGATTTTGCGTTGGCGCGACTGTACCAGCGCCGCCCCTTTTCGCCAAACCTTTTTTGACGTCGCGGCGGCTGCGTGTTTCGTTAAATCGAAATCGATTTAAGGAGAAAAAACCGCAGCGATTCCGCACGCTACAGCGTCCTTGCGCGCCTGACAGACGCGCCGCCGTGGCCGGCAAACCGAGCCGCCTCCGAGGCTTACGGAGGCACAGGTCATCGCAAGGCTCCCGTCTTTCCGCGCACTCCCCGGCGCTCGCGCGTGGAAAAGAGTGGCTGGCCACAGGCCAGTCGCATTTTTTTGCCAAAAGGTATTTGCATCGGGCATTCTTTTGTTTATAAGCCCGCCACACCGACGCGGCGGCCTCGCTCCGCCAGCGAACCTTGGGGAATAGGTTAACGGTAGACCAGCGGACTCTGACTCCGTTAGTCCTGGTTCGAATCCAGGTTCCCCAGCCAATTCTCCCGAAGAGCCCTTAATTCCTTGATTTTCCAGTCGTGCCGAATATCGTTTTGGCATCATCGGCGACCTGATGCCCAGAACTGTAGCCCAAAGGTGATGCCCACGCCGATCGAGCGCGATGGACGAGCTCTCGGGGAAAGACAGGGCACTGATCATGGCCGTGCGCCACGAGGTCGAGAATCTTATTCGCCGCGGCAACATCTTTTACTGGCGCGCGCGTATTCCAACCGCCTTCGTCCGCTGCCGTCCGGGTAGCCGCCTTTCACTCAGCCTTCATTGTTCCGACCATAGAAAGGCTCAGATCATCGGCCGGAAGCTCAATACCCGGCTGGCCGAGCTGAAGATGAATTCGAAGGAAGCGATGTCCACCAAACAGCAACTCCAGATCCTGTTCGAACACGAGCGCGACAGCCTGCTTGAGAAGCTCGATGACATCAGCACGATGGCCAAGCGCAATGGGCGTGGGGGCGATGTCGTCGAGATGGAACTCGACCTGGAGGCCGGGTGGGCTTATCAGTTCCTGGCAAAGTTTGGGACCCGCTCGGAACTCACTCTGGAGGGCGAATGCGCTGGTCTCGTGAGAATCCACGGTCCCCAGGCAGGCTGTTTTTTGGCCCGCAGTTCGCTTTCCTGACAGGCCACTTAGCTTCAAAAAAAGCATAGTTTTTACAAGCGCTTGACCACCGTTTGTCGGTAGTTGTCGCTCAAAGGAGAGCTGTCGCGGTTACCATTTCAGATGCGTAATTTGCTGCCTGGGGACCCAGTTTAAACCATTTCGAGCTCTTCCGCCGTCCCGTCACCAGTAAACGTTCATTGCAATCGGTGATCGCCCCGCGCTCATCGGAACCGCTTCACAAATCGAAACACGAACGCTGATCCCGCGACCACCAGCAGGACGCGCACGATGTGATGAAGAACCACGAATGGTACTTCTATGCCGAGTGACAGGGCAATGATGCTCATCTCGGCCACCCCACCTGGTGAGTAGGCCAGAACGAGCGCGATGAAGCGATCGCCGGTGAAGCAGGCGAGAACGCCGGCAAACCCCATCGATACGCAAAGCAGAAGGAAGGTGGATCCGATCGAAAGACCGATAACCTTCAGGATCTCCCGTGGTGATGCCATTGCGAAGCGGCATCCGACCGTGGCGCCGATCACCACCTGCGCCGCCGCCAACGCAATGCTCGGCATCTCGAAATCGGTCACGCCAGAGAAATGCAGGATCGCACTGACGGCCATCGGCCCCATGAGATATCTGGCTGGAAGACGGAGGACGATCCCTGCCCCGACACCCAAGACAACGGCCGCAGTGAACCACGCAAGATCTGCAAGCTCGACGCTCGAAAGAGGAACATAGCTGGTTCCGGTCCGGCTGATTGGCGCTCCTGTGAACGGTTGAATCAGGAACGGTAGGCTGAGGACGACGAGGAATATTCGTGACGCATGAATGAGTGCGATCGTCTTCTCATCGCCGCCTCGCTCGGCACCCAGGATCACCATCTCGACCAATCCGCCCGGCATCGCCGAAAAGAAGGCCGTTGGGTGATCAAGGCCTGCGACCAGACGGAAGTAGGCGTAGACCGCCGCCCCGGCTGATGCGATGAAGACCGCCAAGCCAGAAAGGGACAGAAGCCACATGCCTACGTGCTCGAACACTGCGGGCGAGAAGGACGTTCCGAGCATCGCGCCGATCAGGGCCGTCATCGGTGGCCTGGCAAAGCGGGGCATCGCTAGCGGCAGGCGGACAAGCGCACCAAGGCCCGTTGCAATCATCGCACCGAGGAGCCAGGCGAGCGGCATATGGAAATGCCACATCACCGAACCGCCGGCGGCGGCGATTGCCAATGTCAGGGCAAATGAGATGGCAACAGCACGCTTCCTACGCATGATCAGCCATACGAAGCCACGCATTCGGAATGGGTGACGCGCGGCGCGCCGTCGAAAAAGGGACTGACGAGCATTCGCCATTCCTGAAAATCGTCGGAGTTGCGGAAGTCGACCATGTGATTGTCCACCGTCTCCCACTTCACCACGAGACGATAGAGTGATGGTGTCTCGATGACCCGATGCAGGGAAACGCCGTGGCAACCCCTGGCCCTGAGAAACAGGGGAGCAGCTTTCTCGACACCCTGCTCGAATGCCTGTTCATTACCGGGCTTCACCGTGATCTCGGCAACTTCAAGGATCATTTGCCTGCTCCGGACTGATGCCCATGCTCGGCATCGATGGCACGTTCCTCACCCGTCGCGATCATGGTCCGCGTGGCGTCGATTGACGCGTAGACCCAGAAGATCCGCATGGGCTTGTCTGTGGCATTGATGAAGCGATGCGGGACGTTTGCGGGAATCCACGTCGTATCATTGGTGTCGAGATGATGCTGGACACCGTCGATCTCGGCGATCGCCTGGCCCTCGATGACCATGACACTCTCTTCACAATTGTGCATGTGCAGGCCGATGGCAGCACCCGGATCAAAGGCGGTAATGCCGTTGATCATGCTGGTCGAGCCGCACTTTCGGGTGACGAGCGGAGTGGTACGCGCGCCTCCACCACGATCGTTTGTCTTCAGTTCGCGGGGACGGAGGATTGCCGGCTGGGCAGACGATGCCATGACATTCATTCCTTACTTTGCAGTGTGGGCTGGACCGGTCCAGATGGTCTTGATGTTCACGAATTCGCGCATGCCATAGACGCCGAGCTCGCGACCGTAACCGGAACGTTTGATGCCCCCGAAGGGATAGCGGGGATCGGAAGCCACCATGCCGTTGATGAAGACGGCACCCGCATCAAGGTCGCGAGCAAGCTCTCGGGCACGCCTGACGTCCTTGCTCCAGATGGCCGATCCAAGGCCGAATTCCGTCTGGTTGGCAAGGCGGATCGCCTCGTCGGCATCCTTTACCCGGATGATTGCAGCAACCGGTCCAAAGGTTTCTTCCCGGAACGCGGTCATCTCGGGCGTTACGTGATCAAGAACAGTCGGTGGATAATAGAAGCCCTCACCCTCGAGCGGCTTTCCACCCGTCATCAGCGTCGCGCCAGCAGCGACAGTCTGTTCGACCTGGGCATGGAGACCCCTCATGAGGTTTGCGCGCGCCATCGGGCCGATGTTGGTGTCGCGTTCCATCGGATCGCCGATCTTCAGCTTGGCGACGCCAGCGCAGAACAGTTCGACGAAGCGATCGGCGATGCTCTCCTCGACAATGAAGCGCTTGGCGTTGACGCAGGACTGGCCGACATTGATGTAGCGCGCCTTGACCGCGACCGTTGCCGCTTCTTCGAGATCGGCATCGGCAAGGACGACAAACGGATCCGAGCCTCCAAGCTCGAGAACCTGCTTCTTGAGCGCCTTGCCTGCCTGCGCGGCAACGATGGCACCGACTTCCGTCGAGCCTGTCAGGGTGACGGCGGCAATGCGATCATCCGCGATCAGGCTTGCAACCTTCTGCGGCTCGATCAGAAGCGTGCGGAACAGGCCTTTGGGGCAGCCAGCTTCCGACATCACCTCCTCAATCGCCAGCGCGCACTGCGGCACGTTGTTGGCATGCTTCAGGATCGCCCCGTTGCCGGCGGCGAACCCCGGAGCGGCAAACCGAAAGAACTGCCAGAACGGATAGTTCCACGGCATGATGGCAAGCACGACGCCAAGGGGATCGAAGGCGACAACACTCTCGGAAGCATTGGATTTGACCGGCTCGTCGGCGAGATATTGCGGAGCATGTTCCGCATAGAAATCGCAATTGTAGGCGCACTTCTCGATTTCTGCTTCCGACTCGACGATCGGCTTGCCCATTTCGAGGGTGATCATCTCCGCATAGCGCGCCTTGTTGGCGCGAAGAACCTTCGCCATTCCATGCAAGAGGGGAACGCGTTCGGTGACCGGAACCTTCCGCCATGACTTCTGCGCCTCGGCTGCAGCAGATAGAGCGGTGTCGACATAGACGTCGTCGTGAAACTCATAGCGCGCCAGTTCGCTTCCATTCGTAGGGTTGATTGCCGTTATCACGCAGGCCTCCTGTCTTGTCGCTCGCACTTGGCACTTGCTGCCATGAATTGCTTCCAGCGCGGCAGGAAGGCTGCGCTGTCGATCGTGGTTTTCGATGGGAAAAATTCGAAGCCAATTGCACCTTCGAAGCCATGGGACCGCAGGGCCTCGAGCAGGCTTTCAAAATCAATGACCCCGGTTGCCGGTTCATGCCTGCCGGGGTGGTCAGCGATGTGGACGTGGCCGATCCTGTAGTGGTTCGCGGCAATCCAGGATTCGAGTTCAGTACCATTCGCGCACGCATGATACGTGTCGACAAGCAGCGCGATGTTGTCCGGCCCGAACGCGTCCTGAATACGCGCGGCATGATCGAGCGTGGACATGGCATAACCGGGAACGGCAGCCTCGCTGATGGCCTCGATCAGCACTTTGACCGGCGTGCCTGCTGTGCGCTCCACGGCATAGCTCAGATTGTTGCGATACGTTTCCGCTATGGCTGCAACATTGCTCGTCGAAGGAACGCCCGCCATCGGATGGACGAACGGGCAATCGACGGCGTTTGCATAATCGAGTGCGCGATCGAATTGCTCGCGAAAGTCTGCTTCACGGCCGGGGATGGCGGTGAGCCCCTTTTCCCCTCTACTGGCGTCGCCGACGGCAGCTCCGACCTGCGAAAAGACAAGTCCGCAGCGTGCCAGTTCTGCCCGCATCTGCGCGGCGGGGATTACAAACGGTTGCGGATGCTCGATCGCCGTGAACCCGGCTTTTGCCGCGGCAGCGATCCGTTCAAAGAGCGGCAGCTCGGTGAACAGATAGCCGATATGCGCTGACCATCGGTTCTCCGGCATCGAATTCCCCTTCGACTTCAGCGAAAGTCCTCTGCGCTCACCAGCACGCCGTCCGCGTCTGCATAGGCGAAATGGCCCGGCGTAAAGGTGACACCTCCGAAGCTGATACCGACGTCGCGCTTACCCACACCATCCTTGCTCGACTTCTTCGGGGTGATCGACAGGCAGAACACGCCGACGTCCATCGTATCGATCTCGACACTGTCACGGACCGACCCGTTGATGATGATGCCAGCCCAATTGTTGTCGCGAAGGATCACCGCGATCTGGTCACCCAGCAGGGCAAACCGCGTTGACGCACCACCATCGACGACCATCACGCGCCCATCGCCGGGCTTCTGAAGTTCGGCCTTCAGGAGCGCGTTGTCTTCGAAGCACTTCACGGTTGTGATCGGACCGGAGAACGTCCGCCGTTGTCCCAGCTTGATGAAAGGCAGATTGCAGAAGTGAACATCGTCGCCATGGGCGTCCACGAGATCAGCAGTTTTCATGGTCTCTCCGTCAGTAGGCTCCAAAAACGGCCTTGAGTTCTTCAACGCTCGCGGCAGCCAGCATGCGTTTGGGCGCATCACGCAGGAGCACAAGCAGCTTGGCGGTTTCTTCAAGTTCTTCCGCTGCGTAAACTGCTGATGCGAGATCTCGCCCGGTCACAACCGGTCCATGGTTCGCAAGCAACACTGCGGCATAACGACCGTCCAGTTCCCGGATCAAATCCCCTGCACGCTCGTCGCCGGGCCGCACGTACGGCACCAGTTTCACCTGTCCCACGCGCATGACGACATAAGGCGTGAGCGGGGGGATGCAGTCGTCCGCATCGGTATCAGTCAAACAGGACAACGCCGTCGCGAAGGTGGAGTGGAGGTGTACCACTGCCCCTGTCCGAGGTCGCGTTTCATAGAAGGCACGATGCAGAAAGATCTCCTTCGAAGGCTTGTCGCCTGAGATATGGTTTCCATTGCGATCCAGCTTGCTGATCCGGGCTGGATCGAGAAAGCCGAGGCAGGAATTGGTGGGGGTGATCAGCAGGCCGTCGTCGACAGCCGCACTGATGTTGCCTGCCGACCCGACCGAGAAACCGCGATCGAACAATGATTTCGAGAGCTGTACCATCTGCTCTCGTAGAGTGGCTTCCTTGCTCATCGACCTGCCAGCCTTTCCAGTGCCTTTGTGAAGAAGTCCGGCGACCCGAAGTTTCCGGACTTCAGTGCCAGGGCCACAGGTTCCGGCCCGCCAGAAACGAGCACAGGCACTCCTGGATCTATCTCCGGACCAATGGATAGTGCGCCGAGTTCAAGCGCGGAGACGACGGCACCTGATGTTTCTCCCCCGGCGACCACGAGACGTCGGATCCCTGACCGGACCAGCTCCTGTGCCGTTTCGGCAAAGAGCTGGTCGAGGGCACGAGCCACGTTCTCGCGGCCATACTTCTCCTGTAGCGCGCGAACCGTTTCAGGAGCGCCAGATGAATAGGCAAGTGGAGCCCGTCCTTCATGTCGGAGCAGGAAGGCGGCCACGTGGCCGGGTGTGGTTTTCCCGTCCATGACAGCATCGACGTCGATCGGCATGGTCGGGTGATTGGTTTTGTGAAGCTCGACCTGCTCGCGCGTGGCCCCGGAGCAGCTTCCGGCCAGAATGGCGTCCGGACCCAGCACGCCCACCGCTGTAGAGCCATTGCCCTTGGCAAGCCCTCGGTCGATGAAGTTGGCGGGTAGGCCGATCGCGATCCCGGATCCGCCGGTTATCAATCGATGGTCGGCCACGGCGCGTCCGATCGACACCAGATCGCCGTCGCTGATGGCATCGACGATCACAAGCGTCTCCTGAGCGCTCGCTGCGGCATTCAGTGCGGTTGCGATGGCTTGCGATCCATTGTGCACGACATCGATGCCGACGTGCCCGACCTCGGATGTGGTCTGCTTCCTAAGCCACCGCCGGATGTCGGCGTCGGTCATGGGATTGAGTGGATGATTTTGCAAACCGGATTCGTTGAGAAGCATGTCCCTCACGAACAAATGTCCCTGATAGACCGTGCGTCCGGCACCCGGAAATGCAGGGCATGCCACGACACCCTTCACACCAAGTGCGTTTGCCAGCGCTTCGCCGACTTGTCCGATGTTGCCGTTCGGCGTGGAATCGAACGTCGAGCAATACTTGAAGACGATCTGCCGGCACTCCTGCTCCAGCAGCCAATTAAGCGCACGCAGGGATTGCTCGACAGCATCTTTCGCTGCGATCGAGCGGCTTTTCAACGCTATGACGCCAGCTTCCACGTCGCCTGCGGCGTTTTCCGTCGGTACTCCCAGATACTGGACCGTTCGCAGGCCACCCTGCCCCGGAAGGCTCTTGGCAAGCGTGTTGGCGATATCGCTCGCCCCCGTGAAATCATCTGCAATGACACCGATCAGCATATCACACAGCACCTCGACGAATAGAATGATCGTCCGCGGCCAGCAGGCGACGAAGTTTCGCAATCGCCGCGTCCGGGCTCGTGAGAACGGGAATATCCGTGACCGCCTGAACGGCCTTCAGTGCGCGTGCCGTCGAGAAATGGGCCAAGGTGATAGCATCGAATCCTTCGAGCTTGGCTGCGGCTTCCGCTATGAGCCTATTGTGCGTTTCCGCATCGCCTGCCCGAACAGCTTCGATTGCGCCGTCCACCAGGAAACTCTCGATCGCGGCATAGGGATTGAGGCGCTCCGCTTCCTCGCGGAACTCGACTTCCATTCCTTCGCGGGCGGGTGGAAAAGTGTAGAGCATCGCAGTGCGACCGCCCTTGTGGATCGCGGCCTCGAACATCGCCTCGTTCGGCTTCAGGACCGGAATGTCGACCGTCGTCGCGGCCTGCTCGATTGCCCGTCCGAACGCCGAGCAGGTGAAGAGCACCGCATCGCTGCCGATCATGCGGGCGTATTTCGTCAATGCAACGATCCTGTCAGTCAGCGCATCGGTGATGCCGGCCTGCTTGGCCCGGTCCGGCGAGAGGCTGTCCTCGAGGATGTTGACCGTGTCGGCCTCGGGCCACGAACGCTCAAAGGCCTGTCTTATCGGATCCATGGCGATGGTCGTCGCATGGACAAGCGCGATTCTCAGTTGAGTTGTCACTGCGTTTCATCCTTGAAAAGGTTGGCGGCCGCTCAGGAGGATCATCGGCCGCCGATGGAGGCACTGTGCTATTGCGCGCCTGCCGAGAACACCCAGACGCTTTCGGGCGGAATCCGAGCCCAGACCTTGCCTGACGCAAGCTGCTTCGCGCCATGCGCCTTTGCCACGAAATCACCGCGCCGCAGACGATATTCCCAACGGTCTCCGAGGTAGATGCTGTCGTCGAGGTTCATCTCGAGGCCGTCTGCGGCCGGGCTGTCCGTCACGCTTATCTGCTCGACGCGGATCACGGCGCGCGCATCCTGGGATGCGTTCAAGCCGACCGTTTCGCGGATCGTGCCGTTGAGGCTCCAGTTGTCGCCGCCGATGACCGCAGTCCTGCCGTCGACGGTCTTGATCTTCGCCCTGACGATGTTGTTCGCACCCAGGAAGTCAGCCGAATAGAAGCTGTTGGGGTTCGAGTAGATCTCCTGCGGTCCGCCTTGCTGGACGATGCGTCCGTCCTGCAGCAGGAGAATGTTGTCGGCCGCGGCCAGCGCTTCGCTCTGGTCGTGCGTCACTAGGATCGCGCAGATCTCCAGATCGAGGATCAGCTTGCGGATCCAGTAGCGCGCCTCCTCGCGCAGCTTCGCGTCGAGGTTGGACAGCGGCTCATCGAGGAGAAGGACGCGGGGCTCGTAGACCAGCGCCCGGCAGATGGCGACGCGCTGCTGCTGTCCGCCGGAGAGCTGCGACGGGAAGCGGTCGGCCAGATGTCCGAGGCCCATCCGGTCCAAGATCCCTTGCACACGCTTTTCGATGTCCGCCTGGGCAACGTTGCGCAGCTTAAGCCCGTAGCCGACGTTTTCCTTCACTGTCCGGTGCGGCCAGAGCGCATAGGACTGGAAGACGAGCCCGATGTTTCGCTGCTCAGGAGGAAGCGCGAGCTTCTTCTCTCCGTCCAGCACCGTCTTTCCGCCGATGACGATCTGCCCGATTTCCGGCTGTTCCAGGCCGGCGACGCAGCGGAGCAGCGTCGTCTTGCCGCTACCGGAGGCCCCGAGCAGGGCAACGATAGAACCACGTTCGGCCGTAAACGACGCACCCTTCAGGATCTGCAGTCCGCCGAGCCACTTCTGGACATTGCTTACAACGAGTTCAGTCATGTATTTTTGCTCCCAAACGAAGGGCGAGTGCGAGGCCCGCGCCAGTCAATACGATGCTGATGAGGGAAAGGGCGGCGATCGTGTTCATGGCACCCGTCTGAAGCAGCGAGACCATGAGCGAACCGATGACTTCCGTACCCGCGCCCATCAGGTAGACGCCTGTCGCGTATTCGCGAAGGAAGATGATCATGATGAGGGCCCACGCACCGGCCAGGCCCGGACGCACGATCGGAATGACCACGTCCTTCCAGGTCCGGCCGATCGTCGCCCCCGTCGTGCGAGCGGATTCTTCCAGTTCCGGCGCGACCTGGATCAGCGTGCCCTGAAGGAGACGCAGACCATAGGACAGGCCGACGACGACATAAGCAACGAACAGGCTCACCAGCGTCGGTCGCAGCGGGGTTAGGAACGGCACGAACAGGAACACCCAGAAGAAGGCGAGACCGATGACCAGGCCGGGTAGCGCCCGCGGCAGAAGGACGATGTAGTCGAGCACCGTGTTGGACATGCCCCAGTTGCGGTGGCCTGCGAGGCCGACCAGCAGATAGATGCCGACGGCAAGCGCCCCACCGAAGACGGACAGCACAACGGTGTTGATGATGCCGCGGACAAGGCTCGGTACTTCCAGCATGCGGTCGAAGTTCGCAAAGGTGAGTTGATCCCAGAGATTGACCCCCTCGCCCCAGGCATCCACGAAAGCACGCACGGCGATCCCACCGATCGGAAGCACGACGGAGACGAAGAGCCAGAAGCCGATGATCGAAAGGGCGATCAACTGGCCGCTTGTGCCCAGCTTGAGCGTGGAGACACGCGCGCCCTTGCCGCCCATCGCCGCATACTTGCGGGCATTGCGGAGCAGCCTTCGCTGCATCCAGACGAGCGGCAGGGTAATGAGGATCAGGACGACGGCAACGACCGCCATGAGCTGATAAGTCGGGGTACCGAAGAGTGTCGTGAGTTTGTAGATGTAGGTGGTCAGCACCATAATGCCGTTGGGATCGCCGAGCACCAGTGGAATGCCGAAGGTCTCGAAGCCAAGCAGGATGTTGAGGGCCGCTGCGAAGATCAGCGCCGGTAGCACCATCGGCAGCGTCACGTCACGAGACACCTGCCAGATGGACGCACCTGTGGTGCGCGCTGCCTCTTCCAGGTCTGATGGCAGATTGCGCATGGCCGACGACACGTAGAGATAGACATGCGGCACATGGCTCAGGCCGGCGATCAGGATCATTCCAGGCAGGCTATAGATGTTCCAAGGAACGATTCCGATCAAGTCTCGCACGAACAGCGAGACGAAGCCCGTCGGCCCGACCGAGACCGTGTATCCAAACGCCAAAACGATCGACGAAATGAACATCGGCACGAGCACGAGGATCTCGAGCAGACGCTTGGCCTTAATGTCCGTGCGGGTGATGAGAAATGCCAGTAAGCCGCCCAGCGGCACAGCGATGGCCACCATGCCGAAGGAGAAAATGGCTGTCGTGCCGAGTGCCCGGTAGAAGTTCTTGTCGGTAAAGACGTAGCGATAGGCATCAAAGCCAAACTTGGCGCGCGGGCTGAAGAAAGCAGCCGTCAGGAAGCTCTGGTAGATGATCAGGCCGACAGGTGCCAGAACCGCGATCGCGAGCAAGCCGATGACAATTCGGCGGTAAGCATTCGCGTTGCCGTTTTTCGGCATTCTCGCGGGGTACCTCTTCTCGGCTGCCGCTTTCGTCATCGTAAGCGCAGCCGGCGCTGGTGCATGGGTAGACATCGTTGCCTCTCACAAAGGAATTGGAAGCTGCGGCGCTTTGCTGCGCCGCAGCCGGAGCGGCGTTAGCGACCGAGGGCGGCCTTCCAATCGTTCAGGAACTGGACGCGCTTCATCTGGTCCATGTATTCGAGGACGCCTTCATCGACGGCGATCGGCTTCAGGCCGCCACCGACACGCTCGTTGAGCGTCTTGACGTTCAGGCCGGCGGTGACGTCTTCACGCACTGACGGTAGACCACCTTCTGCGAGCGCCGACTGGCCTTCCTGGGAAAGCATAAAGTCGATGAACAGCTTGGCGGCGTTCGGATGCGGTGCATCCTTGGTCATCAAGATTACACGCGAGAATGCCGGCGTGTAGTCGGTGGCAAAGTGGACGCCTAGGTTCGGGCTCTCCTTGACCCAGTCGAGGGCATAGGAACCGATGATGTTGATCGCGATGACGTTCTCGCCGGAAACGACCGTTTCCTTCATGCCGCCCGAGCTGGAATAGATCTTGGCTCCGTCGTCACCCATGGCCTTGGCAAGATCCCAGAAGTCAGAACGGTTACGGGCATCGTTCGAATGATGAAGGAAGCCGGAGCCGCTCTTCTCTGGATCGAAGGTCGCGACCTTGCCCTGCAGCTCGGTCTTGTTGTCCTTCAGGAAGGTGATCATGTCGGCGTAGGTCTTCGGCAAACGATCTTCCGAAAGCGCCTTGGTGTTGTAGATGACACCGACCGGCTCGACGGTCGAACCGAAGAGCGTGTTCTTGTAGTTCGCCCAGCTCGGAAGATTGGCCGCCTCCGGTGAGGCGTATTCCGACGCATAACCGTCCTGCACCAGCGTCATTTGCAGGTCCATGGCAGAACTCCAGACAACGTCAGCGGTCGTTTGACCCGCTGCGGCCTCGGAGATCACTTGGTTGTAGGCACCGTTGGTCCCAAGGTCGTTGTAGGCGATCTTGATGCCATACTTCTTCGTAAACGCATCCTGCAGCTTCTGCGACTGGGCAGCATCGGTCGACGTGTAGACCGATACGGTTCCCTCCTTCTTGGCTGCCTCGATGAGCGAGGCATAGTCCGCGGGATACCCGGTGGGAACTTCCTGAGCGAATGCTGCCGTACCGAAAGTGACCATCAATGCCGTGGCGGCAATCAAGCGTGCGGAACGACCCGATACTTTCATGTTCATTTTTTCTCTCCCAAAAACGTGCCCGCGCTCCAAGCTCCTCCGGGCGGTGACACGAGGGCTATGCCGCCCTCGTATTTTCATCGCACTGCAAATTGGCTTTTGCAATACAAAAAAGCAAATACTAAGCGCTAGCGGCCTTCTTGGATGGCGAGGCGCTGCGCACGGCCTTCGCCACTAATGCGCCGAAGGCGTCTGTATTGATGGCGCCGCCGAGATCGCGGGTACGCGTTTCGGGATTGGCAAGAACCTCGTCCACGGCCCGTTCGATCTCTGCTCCCGCAGCCTCAAACTGCGGCAAGCCACGCTGTTCACCCAGCCAGCTCAGCATCATTGCTGCCGAGAGAATGAGCGAGGTCGGATTTGCGATATTCTGGTTCTCGATGTCAGGTGCCGAACCATGCTGGGCCTGGGCGCAAACCAGACCGGTTTCAGCGTTCGCATTGATCGAGCCAGCAAGACCGAGACTGCCCGAGAGCTCGCTTGCCAGGTCCGAAAGAATGTCAGAGTAGAAGTTGGTCGCGACAATCACATCGAAGCGTGAGGGATCACGCACGAGATGGGCAGCCATTGCATCGATGATGAACTCGTTCAGCGTGACTTCCGGGAATTCAGCAGCGACCTTCCGCACCTGCTGCAGGAACAGGCCATCTGTCAGGATGAAGTTGTTTGCCTTGTGAACCGCGGTGACCTTCTTGTTGCGCTTCATGGCAAGCAGGAAGGCTTGGCGTGCGATGCGCTCGCATGCCGAAGCCGTAATCTTGCGCACAGAAAGCGCAACGTCCGGCGTCGGCATGAACTCGCCTGTGCCTGCATACATGTTGCGGTCCGGGTAGAACCCTTCCGTGGCCTCGCGCATGATGACGAGGTCCATCTTCTTGGCATTGTTGAGGAAGCTGCGGGAACGCGCTGGACGCACGTTGGCATAGAGGTCCAGCTTCACCCGGAAACCCGCCGATACGTTCACTCCGCCCTTGTCGCGCGGTGGGTAGTCCATATGGGACTGCGGTCCGAGAATGATGCCGTCGAAAGTGCGTGCGAGCTCGATTGTCTCATCGCGAAGGGTCGAACCGTACTTCTCCAGGCTCGTGAAGCCAGTGTCCTCGAAGTGGTATTCCAAGCCCAAGCCAAAAGCCGCATCCGTGGCCTTCAAGACCTCCATTGTTGCCGCAGTGATCTCCGGACCGATCCCATCACACGGCGTCACGAATATTTTCATCAGACAATCTCCCATGAGGCGACGAGCTAGTTCGCCGCACAACGTCACGAGAGACTATTGGCTTTTTTGATCTTAAAATGCAATCGAAAAATTCAGGCTTCGATTTTTTCTTGCGCCTGGTTCAACCATTCCCACGCAATCGGGGACTTCTTCGACAGCGCACCGCCAAGGTGTCGACGCATGGCGTAGGAGGCTTCGACGATCTCACCGCGCTCCAGCAAATCAAGGATATCGAGATGCTCCTGGCACTGCCGGACAGTGCGGTTGCGATCGACGCGTGAGCGGTACTCCAGCAAGCGACGCATGCGGTTCACGCGGACGAGTGAGAGATGGAAGAATGGGTTGTTCGACATCTTGATGAGCTCTTCATGGAAAAGTGCTCCGTTGTGCAGCAGGCGCTCCGCAGGTAGCCGCTCGATGTCCGTCTCCAACATCCGGGACTGAATCCGGCGCTGCTCATCAATGATCTTGCGATCTAGCCTAAATTCCGGCTCAAGCATGGCCGCAGGTTCGATCAGCATGCGAAATCGATAGATCTGCTCAAAGGCCTCAGGCGTCTTGGCGACCGGCAGGAAACGCCAACCATATCCCTGCTTGCGCTCCGCCCAGCCCTCGCGGACCGCACGCATCAGAATGTCGTTCAGTTGCGCCTTGGTCAGATCGTAGCGTTCGCGCAGCATCTGCTCGGTGACTTCGGCGGAGATCCGGTCGGTCAACCAGTCCTCGGCAAGCCGCTGGTAGTCATTCGCCACCTCGAACGGCTGCGCCTCGTCGCTGACCGGCTCGGCGATGGCACCTGCTAAACTGCTGACGAAGTAGCCTCTGTTTTCCTTCTGCTCGAGCACCCCTTGGTCGGCAAGGATCTGCATCGCCTCGCGCACGGGGGAGCGGGAGACGCCAAAGCGATCCGCCAGGTGCTGCGTCCGTAGATGCTCCCCCATGGTGAGTTCCCCGGACGTGACCAGAAGGGTGATTTCGTTTGCGATGTTCTGTGCGAGTTGGCTCGAGCGCATGATTGTTTGCCTTCGTTCGACGCACGCCGCGTCGTGTCTGCCGCAAACTTAAGCGAGCGCCGCGCCGATTGGAACACCCTGGCGCTCGATTTTTTGGCTTGCTACTCGCCATAAAGCCAATTTTCAGCAAAATGTGGATTGACACGGATTACTTTTTGGCTTTTTAAAACTATAAATCCAATTAGGAGTACTTGCATGGCGGCACTGAGCATCCAGACCCGCGCGGGTCGATTGAGGGCCGCTGACCTTCGTCAGGCGCTCGGTCCCGCCCTCACGCGCCTTCCGTGGCTGATGCGGATCTTCTTCGAGAATGCACTGCGCACCGGCTCGATGGAGGCCGACTCACTCAGGGAAACCTTCTTTGCCTGGCTAAAACATGGCCGAAGCGATGTGGAGCTACCGTTCCATCCCGCCCGCCTGCTCATGCATGATACCACCTGTGTGCCCGCGCTGGTCGACATTGCCGCCATGCGCGACGCCGTCGCGGAAGCCGGCGGCGACCCATCGATGCTTAAACCCGTTCTTCCGGTCGATGTCTCGGTCGATCACAGCGTCGCCGTCGACTGGTACGGCCGCCCCGGAGCGCGTGAATTCAACATGCAGCGCGAAATGGAACGAAATGAGGAGCGCTATCGCCTGATGAAATGGGCGACGAATGCCCTCCCCGGCGTTCGCGTCCATCCGCCTGGGACTGGCATCATGCACACGATGAACCTCGAGCAACTAGCAACGGTGGTCACGGTTCAGGACGTCAATGGCGAGCGTTGGGCGATACCGGATACGCTGATAGGAACCGACAGCCACACACCCATGATCAACGGCATCGGCGTGCTGGCCTGGGGCGTGGGCGGTCTGGAGGCGGAAAGCGTGTTCTTCGGCATGCCGGTGATGCTGCGCCTGCCCGACGTGATCGGCGTGCATTTGACAGGCACATTTCGTCCTGGCGTGATGTCCACCGACTTGGCTCTGGCGGTCACCCATCTGTTACGCGTGCATCAGGTTTCCGGCGAATTTGTCGAGTTTTTCGGGGACGGCGTTTCTGCCCTTTCCTGTGGTGACCGCGCCGTGATCGCCAACATGGCACCGGAATATGGTGCCTCGAGCGGATACTTCCCGATCGACCGCCAGACCATCCGCTATCTAAGGGAAACCGGACGCTCGGAACAACAATGCGAAATCGTCGAGAGCGTCGCCAGAGCCCAAGGCCTCTGGTTCAATCCAGACGTTCAGCCACGATACACACGGGTTTTGCAACTCGATCTGTCGACGCTGTCGCCAATCGTAGCCGGCCCACGACGTCCACAAGATCGCCTTCCGCTTCACAAGGCACGTCAGGCCCTGGCGGATGCATCTGGTCGTACCCTCGAACAGCCTGAGGGTGATATTCCCGACGGGGCCGTCGCCATTGCGGCGATCACGAGTTGCACCAACACGTCGGATCCGAAACTGCTGATCGCAGCCGGCTTGATCGCTCGGAAGGCCCGGCAGTTCGGACTGAAGCCTCCACACTGGGTCAAGACATCACTGGCACCTGGTTCTCCTGCTGCAGAACGCCTCCTGAAGCGCGCAGGATTGCTCGACGACCTCGAAGCTGTCGGTTTCAATATTGTCGGCTTTGGATGCACGACCTGCATCGGCAACTCAGGCCCGTTGCATCCAGACATGGACCTAGCTGTCTCCAGTGGTGCGGTCACCGCGGCAATCCTTTCCGGCAATCGTAACTTTCCGGGCCGTGTCCATGCGAAACTAGAGTATGGGTTTCTGGCTTCCCCTCCTCTCGTCATCGCATTTTCGCTTGTGGGTCGCGTCGTCGAGGACATTGCTCGCCAAGAGTTCGGCCACGCACCCGATGGAAGGCCGATCCTTCTGAAGGACCTTTGGCCTTCTGAGGAGGAGATCGCTGCGGTGCTCGGGGCCAGCGCATGCTCCACCGATTTCGCCGATGCATTTGCCGATGCCGAACGAAGCGACGCCTGGAAAGAGTTGGCCGCCCCCGAGTCGGTCCTCTTCCCCTGGGACGAACACTCCACTTACATAAGACGCCCACCTTTCGCCTCGCAGCAAATGCGAAGCCGCCTTGGAAAGTACAGCGCCTCCCCCCTCGTCGTGCTTGGCGATGACATGACGACAGACCATATTTCGCCGGCGGGCCAGATCGATCCTTCAAGCTATGCCGGTCACCACCTGATCGAAAGCGGTGATCCTGCGAACAATCTCAACGTCTACGCGGCAAGGCGTGGAAACTGGCAAGCGATGGTTCGGGGGCTGTTCGACAATCGCACCGCCCACAACTTGCTTCTGGATCAGACATCTGCCTCCACCACGATCCACTGGCCGAGCGGCGAGACGGGCCCGATCTGGGAAATCGCCCAGAAGTATCAGAGCGAAGGCAGATCAGTCGTCATCGTTGCCGGAGAGCGCTACGGCGCGGGATCCTCGAGAGACTGGGCCGCCAAGGGCGTGGCCCTCCTCGGCGTCAGGGCAGTGCTTGCGCGGAGTTTTGAACGAATTCACAGGTCAAATTTGATCAACATGGGGGTGTTGCCCATTCGGCTCCCGGACGACGCGCACCCTCAATCTTTGGCAATAGGGCCGGACACCATTTTCATGATTGACGCCGCCAAATTGAGCCCACGCTGCACCTTGACCGTCACCATGGAAGATCCATCAGGGCCTCGAAATCTGGATTGTAGCGCAGCGATCGAAACCGACCTCGAACTTCAAGTCCTCAGGGCGGGAGGAATGATCCCGCTCATTATCGCACGATCGCTGACATCACGGGCGGTTGAACCTGGCTTCAGTATGCATCCCCTTGCCCCATGACCAGTGTTCCTACAGTGTTTGCGTCAGGCTCGATGCGGAAATTATTGCCGCTCCACACACGCATCCACGGTCGCTCGCGGCGGGAAATATAGGGAAATCAAAGGCGATTTAGCTAAGTCATTGAAATCATGTGAGAATCCAAGGTCCCCAGATGAACTATTTTTGGACCTATTCCTTCCGTTTGTTAGCTGCCAACCCCACCAAAAAAAGCGAAGTCTTTGCAACTACTTGGCGCGATTTCGCATCAAGGAGCATGTAGCGTTCTCTAGATCCCAGGGATGCCTGGAGCTTTGTAGCAAGACGGCTCGGGACCCGTTTCGACTGCCTCAGACAAGCCGTGACCAATGACAGTGTCATGGCCGTAAGCGCACGGTCTGCTGCTCGGAAGCTCCACAAGCAGAGACCTGCAAGGGTTCAGACCAAGGCCTCACAATTGGTCCAAAGGGGCATAGCAGCTTGAGTATGCGGCGTCAGCTTCGCGCCCCATTTCGGACTTACACGGTCTTGGATGCACGCCTGAAAGCGGACGCTATGGTTTTAGATTTCCAAGGTCAGCAAGGCGGACTTCAAGACGTTCGGATTCGTGGCTGGTAGGGACGAGTTCGACCCTAAGCCGGCTCTCAAATGGTGAGGCCGCTGGGTCCGCGTCCGGGCGGTCACGGGCATAATCGGGCTTGCAAAGAGCCTTTTGGATAAAGCGAATCTGCTCGCGCAGGGCCGCTTCTGTGTCTTCGCCGTGTCGGACGCTGTGCTCGACCATAATCGGATGGAAGAACGGCATGAACGCGGACTTGACCGCGCGCGCCGCTTCGGCGGGATCTTCGACCTCGAACTCGCCCGCGTCGACGCCCTCGCGGATGATCGCCTCAAAGATCGTCACCATCTGCTCAGTATGCGCCTTGCTGACCGCCCAGTTCGCCTGCATGGAGGCGACAATCAGGTCGTGCAGGCGCTTTTCCTTGAGGAGTGTCACTTTGTGTTGGCGGTGGACCGCGGTCAGGAGCTCCTCGAGTTTCACCACGGGCGGCGCATTCGTGCGTGCGATCGTAGAAGCTATATCCGCGACCTCGCTCACTACCCGCCTGCAGATGGAGCTCGGAGGCAATGTCGGCCACCGTTGTCTTATCGTAGCCGATGCGGCGAAAGTGCTCCTCCGCCACCTCCAGGATGCGCGCGCGCACCTCGTCGGAATCGGCTCCCGTTCGAACGGGATGATTCATGGAAGTCTCCAGCACGGTTGAACCGGATCTGCGGCGCTCATCTGCAAGCGGCAAGATCGTTTGGCTGGCCCTGCATAAGTTCTGGCAGGGCCAGCGGGCGAGTGCGTGAGCCGTCTTTTCCGAAAACAGAGCCCTATTCGGCCGCCAGTGCTATGCGCACTTTCGGCTCCTCCGTCGGCTCCTGATGGGTCTCATCTGCAGTCGGCTTGATCCGGAACCAGGCCGCGTAGAGCGCCGGAAGGAAGAGCAGGATCAGCACCGTGCCGACCGCCGTGCCGCCGATCAGCGTATAGGCCATCGACCCCCAGAAGACCGAGTGCGTGAGGGGAATGAAGGCGAGCACGGCGGCCAGTGCGGTCAGGATCACCGGCCGCGTGCGTTGCACCGTTGCCTCAATGACGGCGTGATAGTCATCAAGCCCGGCAGCACGGTTCTCCTTGATCTGTTCGGTCAGGATCAGCGTGTTGCGCATCAGGATGCCGGCCAAACCAATCAGGCCGAGAATGGCGTTGAAGCCGAAGGGCTGGTTGAAGGTGAGCAGCATCGGCACGACGCCGACGAGGCCAAGCGGCGCCGTCAGCATGACCATGGCCATTGTCGAGAAGGATCGCACCTGCAGCATGATGACGATCAGCATGGCGGCGATCATCGCCGGAAAGACCTTGCCCAGGGCGGTATTGGCCTTGGCAGCCTCCTCGATCGATCCACCCAGCTCGATGCGATAGCCGGCCGGAAGCGAAGCGATCAGCGGCTGAAGGGCGGTCATGATCTCCATGGAGACCTCCGGAGGCTGGGTCACCTCATTGATGTCCGCGCGGATCGTAATGACCGGCGTGCGATCGCGGCGCTTCAGGATCGGCTCTTCCAGCCGGATTTCCGAATGGCCGATCTGATCGAGCGGAATCGGGCGGCCGTCGCGGCTCATCAAGGAGAAATCCGCCAGACGCGTCGGATCCAGCCGCTCGCCGCCGGCGCTGCGTGCGACGATCGGGACATTACGGATGTCCTCGCGGACCTGGGTAACGGGGATACCGGTGAGGAGAAACTGCAGTTGCTGGGCCGCCTCAGCCGGCGAGAGGCCGATGAGGTTCAGTCGCTCCTGATCCGGGATGAAGCGGAGTACAGGTGTACGATCGCCCCAATCGCGGTTGGCCTGCCGCGCGTCCGGGATGCTGCGCATGATGTCGAGCGCCTTCTCGGAAATGCTGTACAGTTGGGCGGGATCAGGTCCCATGACCCGAAACTCGACTGGGAACGGCGTGTAGGGTCCGAACACAAGCTGGGTGACACGCACATAGGCCTCCGGTGCAATGCCCTGTGACACCGCCTCGCGGAGTCGGTGCTTCAAAGCCTCGCGCGCCTCCGCGTCGGGTGTGAGCACGACGATCTTGGCGAAGGCCGGATCAGGCAATTCCGGCGCCATGGCAAAGAAGAAGCGGGGAGCGCCCTGCCCGACATAGCTCGTGACGATCTTGGCCTCGGGCTGGCTGTGCAGCCAGTGTTCGAGCTTCTCGACCGTTGCGGTCGTCGTCTCGATGCTGGTGCCTTGCGGCAGGCGAACCTCCACCAGCACCTCCGGTCGATCAGATGTCGGGAAGAACTGCTGCTTGACCGCTCCCATGCCGACCACGGAAAGCGCGAAGGCGATGCCGACGATGGCGCAGGTCAGAAACTTGTGGCGCACCGCAAAGGTGATGAGCCCGCGCAGACGCCGATAGTTCGGTGTGTTGTAAATCGCGTGATGACCGCCTTCGATCGGCTTGATCGCGGGGAGCATCTTGACGCCGAGGTAGGGCGTGAAGACCACCGCGACGATCCAGGAGACGATGAGGGCGAATCCCACGACCCAGAAGATGTTGCCGGCGTACTCGCCGGCCGTCGAGCGCGCGAAGCCCACCGGCAGGAAGCCGGCGATCGTCACGAGCGTTCCCGACAGCATCGGCGCCGCCGTGTGGCTCCAGGCATAGGCTGCCGCCTTGATGCGGCCCATGCCCTCTTCCATTTTCACCACCATCACTTCGATGGCGATGATGGCGTCGTCCACCAGAAGACCGAGCGCCAGGATGAGGGCGCCGAGCGTGATACGGTCGAAGAACCGGCCGGTTTCGAGCATGATGAGGAAGACCACCGCAAGCGTCAGCGGGACGGCAGCCGCCACGACGATGCCGACGCGCCAGCCGAGGCTGAGCAGGCTCACCACCAGCACCACGCCGAGCGCCATCGCGAACTTCATCATGAATTCGTCGACCGCCGAAGTGATATTGACGGCCTGGTCGGTCACCTTGTCGAGCGTCATCCCGAGCGGCAGTGCCGAGGCGATCGCTGCAGTCCTGTCCTCGAGCGCCTTGCCGAGCGCGAGACCGTCCCAGCCCTCCTGCATGACAGCCGCTAGCATGATGGTCGGCTCGCCCTGGCGCCGGATCAGGTAGGTCGGAGGATCCTCGTAACCGCGGCGGACCTCGGCAATGTCGGAGAGCTTCAGCGTCCGCCCCGCAGCGGCGATCGGTGTGTCGGCAATCGCCTGGACACTGTCATAAGCGCCGTTGACCCGGATGAAGACCTGCGGTCCCTTTGTGTCGATCGAGCCTGCCGGTGTTACGGTGTTCTGCCGCTGCAAGGCGGCAACAATATCCTGTGCCGAGACGCCGAGGGTTGCCAGTTTGGCATAGGAAAACTCGACGAAGATCTGTTCGGGTCGTTCACCGAGGATGTTGATCTTCTTGACGCCGGGCACGTGCAGGAGATCCTGGCGGATCACCTCGGCCTGCCTCGCCAGCTCACGCATCGGCATGCCCTTGGCCTCCAGCGCATAAAGGGCAAAGCTCACGTCCGAATATTCGTCGTTGACGAAAGGACCGAAAACGCCGGATGGCAGCTTGCGGGTTTCATCCCCGAGCTTCTTGCGGGCCTGGTAGAACTCCTCCTGCACGGCGGATGGCGGTGTGCTGTCCTTCAGCGTGACCGTCATATACGCATACCCTGGCCGTGTGGCCGTCTCCACCCGATCGTACCAGGTCAGCTCCTGAAGCCGCTTCTCCAGTGGTTCAGCAACGAGGTCCTGCATCTCGCGTGCCGTCGCGCCCGGCCATGCGGTTGTGACCGTCATGGTCTTGATGGTGAAGTTCGGATCCTCCGCCCGTCCGAGCATGAGGAAGGCGTAGGCGCCGGCGGCCACCAGCAGGAGGATGAAGAACAGGGTGACGGCCCGCTCGCGAACGGCGATCGCGGAAAGATTGAGGCTCATCATCAGTTACCCCCCTCAGGCGCAGTCCTGACGCGGGCGCCTTCCTGCAGGAGATGAGCGCCGAGCGAAACGATCGGATCGTCCGAGTTCAAACCGGAAATCATGGCGGTTTCGCTGGTCACGCGAACAAGCTTGACCGGTCGAAAGTGTACGGTCGAGCTGGCTCTGTCCAAGACCCAAACGCCGGTCTTCGCGCCATCGTCGAGCACGGCTCCGAGCGGCACCTGGACTTCCGGTTGCCTTACCTGGTTTGCAATCCGGATGGTAACCGTGGCACCGAGCGGTGCTGCCGCGGCCTCGCCGTCGAGGACATAGCGGGCCTCGTAGGTACGGGTCTGGAGATCGGCGGAGTCCGATAACTGCCGCAGACGTGCCGTGTAGCGACGCCCATCGCCCCCATACAGGCTGGCCTCGGCCGATGAGCCGACCGCGGGCCGGAGCGTCTCGGGAAGCGCGACCACGGCCTCGCGGGGACCGGCGTGGGCAAGACGAACCACCGTCTGGCCGGCGGAGACGACCTGCCCCGGCTCGCCGAGCGTATCGATCACCGTGCCGTCCGCATCCGCTGCCAGAACAGAATAGGTCGCCTCGTTCTCCGCAACCTTCGCTTCCGCTTCCGCGGCGGCGAGCTGTGCGGCGGCGGTATCGAGCGCCGCCTTCGCCTGCTCGTAACGCTGCGGCGTTGCCGCCAGACCATTCTTCACGAGAACCGCATAGCGCCTCTCGTCCGCACGCGCCTGAACCAGGACAGCGCGTGCGGCAGCGACAGCGTTGCGCTTGGCGGTGAGCGAAAGTCGTAGATCGGCCTCATCGATCCGCAGCAGCGGTTGGCCCGCCTTGACCTGTTCACCGACATCCACGAGGCGCTGAATGATTTTGCCCGGTACCCGGAAACCAAGATTGCTCTCAACCCGCGCGGCAACCGTACCTGTAAAGGCTCGCCTGGCGTTTTCCGGGTTCGTCGCCTCCACGACCATTACAAGTGGCGAAGCGACGCGAGGATCCGCGGCCTCCGCGTCCCGTGCCGGCGTTTCGAAAACGAGCGCGTACGCCACGCCCCCGGCTGCAGCCACAAGGCCGATCGATGTGAAAAGAAATTTGCGCTTCATGTCAGATGACCCTTGTTGACGGGCACTGCTGGAATTAGATTGCAATCTAAATCTAAACGTAATATAGATGTCAAGTGAAATCTAATTTGAGGTCGATCATGAGAGTTAGTCGGGCCCAGGCGGAGGCAAATCGCGAAGCGGTCATCAATGCAGCGAGCCGGCTTTTTCGAGAGCACGGCTTTGACGGCATCGGCCTCAAGGATCTGATGAAGGGAGCCGGTCTCACCCAGGGCGGATTCTACAAGCAGTTCGAATCCAAGGACGATCTTGCGGCACAGGCCTCGAGGCGGGCGATGGAGCACGCGACCCGCAGATGGTCGGCGGTTGCCGCGGCAAGCCCCGACCCTCTCGACGCCGTTATCGAACTCTACCTGTCGATGGGACATCGCGAGGAGAAGAGCGACGGTTGCCCCTTGGTGGCACTTGGTGCTGATGCGGCGCGTCAAAGCGAGGAGGTGAGAGCGCCGTTCCAGGATGGCATTCAAGCGCATCTTCAAATTCTCAACGAATTGATGCCCGAGGCGGAACGTCCAAAAACCTACGAGAAGGCCATGCCGATGCTGGCGCTGATGGTGGGGGCCGTGACGATCGCTCGGATCTTGAATGATGAAGAGATGTCGCAGCGGTTCCTCAACGCGGCTGCCGGTGAGGTTCGGCGGATCGCCGCCTCCGCAAGAAACGTGTGAGATGTCCTCTTCCCGCCAGTGGGGTCATCGCCTCACGCGGTTCGCACGCTGCCTTCCCGGTGTCTTGTCGCTCGGCCTGGCACACGTCCCGAGTTCGCCCTGACGAGACATTGGCGAAATGAATAGGCGGTAACCGCCGATCGAGCGTCTGCACCCCGCGCAGACGGATGAAATAGTTGGAGATCACATGCGTCGTATCGTTATCACAGGCATGGGAGCAGTCAGCCCGCTCGGAGCCAATGTGACGACTTCCTGGTCTCGGCTCTTGTCCGGGCGTTCGGGCATCCGACGGCTTGCGGACGAAGTCGTGGGGGAGCTGCCGGCGAAGGTCGGCGGAACGGTTCCCTCCCTGGGAGAAGACCCCGAAGCTGGCTTCGATCCGAGTACCATTCTTGCTCCAAAGGATCAGCGTAAGGTCGACCGATTCATTCTCTTCGCACTGGCGGCGGCAGAAGAGGCACTTGCGCAGGCGGAATGGAAACCGGTCTTGGAAGAGGACCGGGCCCGCACCGCGACTATCATCGCTTCCGGCATCGGCGGGTTCCCCGCCATCACGGAGGCGGTGCGAACGGTCGATCAGCGCGGTGTCCGACGGCTTTCACCCTTCACCGTGCCATCTTTCCTGGTGAACCTGGCAGCCGGGCAAATCTCCATCCGCTACGGCTTCAAAGGTCCGCTCGGCGCACCGGTGACGGCGTGTGCGGCCGGCATTCAGGCGATCGGCGATGCGGCTCGTCTTATCCGCGCCAATGAAGCCGACATCGCGGTGTGCGGCGGAACGGAAGCATGCATGAATGTCGTCAGCCTCGGTGGTTTTGCTGCGGCACGCTCTCTCTCGACCGGCTTCAATGAAGCGCCTGATCAGGCCTCGCGCCCCTTCGACATGTTGCGTGACGGCTTCGTCATGGGCGAAGGCGCCGGCATCCTGGTCGTCGAGGCATTGAGCCACGCGCTGGCGCGCGGTGCGAAACCGATCGCCGAGCTCGTCGGCTACGGTACCACAGCGGACGCCCACCACGTCACGTCCGGTCCCGAGGACGGCGACGGCGCGCGCCGCGCGATGGAGATCGCCATTGCCCAGGCCGGAGTTTCGCCACGCGAGATTCGCCACCTCAATGCGCACGCGACCTCGACGCCGGTCGGCGACCTCGGAGAAATCGCAGCGATCAAAAGGGTCTTCGGCGCCGATTTCAACGTCGCTGTCAGCGGAACGAAGTCGGCGACCGGACACCTGCTCGGAGCTGCCGGCGGGCTTGAAGCCATCTTCACGATCCTGGCGCTCAGGGATCAGGTGGCCCCGCCGACGCTCAATCTGAGCGCTCCGGATCCAGACGGCGACGGGATCGACTTCGTTGCGAACCACGCCCGGCCGATGGAGATGGACTACGCGATCTCCAATGGCTTCGGATTCGGAGGCGTCAACGCTAGCGCCTTGTTCCGACGCTGGACGGACAAGCTGGCGATCGCCGGAGAGCCCCGCGGCTGAAGTCTCGCCCCGGGGCCACTCCTCTTTCGAATCGACATGAAACGAATCAGCACAAAGAAGGAAGTAAATCTCGATGAACAAAGCCAATCTTGGTGTCGCCCTGGTGACTGGGGCATCGACCGGCATCGGACGCGCTACCGCCAAAGCCCTTCAGCGCGCGGGCTTTCGGGTCTTCGGAACCAGCCGTCGTGCGGCCGCCGAAAGATCTGATGGCATCAACATGCTGACCTGTGACGTAACCGACGATGCGTCTGTGGCGAGGCTGATCGATCAGGTGCTGGCCGAGGCCGGACGCATAGACCTGCTCGTCAACAATGCCGGCATTGGCCTGCTCGGCGGCGCAGAGGAGTCCTCAACTGCTCAGGCACAGGCGTTGTACGACGTGAACGTCTTTGGCGTGCTCCGCGTCACCAACGCCGTGTTGCCAACCATGCGGAGTCAGGGCAGGGGCAGGATCATCAACATAAGTTCCATTCTCGGGCTGATCCCATCGCCCTACAATGCTCTCTATGCATCGACCAAGCATGCCGTCGAAGGCTATTCCGAGTCTCTCGACCACGAACTGCGCACGTTCGGAATTCGCGTGGCGCTGGTCGAGCCCGGCTTTACCCGCACGGCCTTTGAGGAAAACCTGACTAGGCCCGATCGCTCGCTTGCTGTCTACGATACGGTGCGCGCTGACATGGAAGTGCAGATGCGCAAGGGGGTCGAAACAGGCGACGACCCCGAGGTCGTGGCAGAGACGGTTGTCAAAGCGGCAACCGCTAACGCGCCGAGAAGACGTTACACCGCCGGAAAAATGGCCGGCCAAGTTCGCTTGCTGCGCCGTTTCGTCCCCGAATCCGCGTTCGACAAGAGCTTGCGCAAACAGGCCGGGCTCCCGGTCTGAGTCGACAAAATGCGTTTCGCGGAAGGTAAGACAAATTGATCGGACTGCGCGAAACGCTTGATGCCTTCGAGTTTCCCGACCCGCGCTACTCGCCTATGCTGGAAAGCAATTCGTCGAGCTGCACCAACTGCTCCGGCAATGCGGCCGCCGAGCCCTGTAGTGCTTCCTCAAGCGCCTCCTTGGACGGATAGACTTCGTGGAAATTCAGTAGTGTCCTCCCGCCTTGGTCCTCGAAGGTCACGGTCGTGATCGCGCCCTCTTCGCCCTCGTCGTTGGTCCAGACGATGCGCTCGTTCGGTACCACCTCGAGATACTTGCCATAGAAGGCCATGGTGTCCGAACCGCCGGCGCCGAATTCCAGCCGATATTTGCCGCCGGTACGGACGTCCATATCGCACGATACGAGCGAAACGCCGGATACCGATTTTGGCACCCACCAGCGCTGGAACAGCTCGGGCTGGCTCCACGCCCTGTAAACCGTGCTCGGCGGTGCATTGAATGTCCGCGTCACGACGAGTTCGCGATCCCCTCTGCGCTCGACTGACGTGCGGTTCTGCGCACCACCTGCACTATTAACTTGCTGAGTCATCGCTTCCCTCCTGTTTCATTTCGCTGATGATTTCGTCCAATGCTTCGAAGCGGGCCTCGAAGAGCTTGCGATGCGCCTCGATCCACTCGGCCTCCGCCTTGAGGCCGCGTTTCCCAAGCTTGCAGGTTCTCACCCGTCCGACCTTCTGCGTGACGACGAGCCCCGCCCGCTCGAGAACCTGGACGTGCTTCTTCATGCCGGTCGGCGTCATCTGGAACTTGTCGGCGAGACTGGTAATCGACGCGTCCCCTCGCCCAAGCTGATCAATGATCCCGCGGCGGGTCGCATCGGACAGCGCCGCAAACGAGAGATCGAGGGGAGGACTTACATACTGAACCATATAGTTCAGTATGTAACCTGCTCGCGCAGGAAGCGCAAGCGTTCCGAACTCTCCATGCCGTAGACCGGTCATCCGAGGTCGTGCACCGCGGCGACGGCAGCAAAAAATCGTCTGCTGCGGGTCAAAAGGCAAACTTCGAGCCGCTGGTGAACGAATGTCAGCTTTCAACGCCTGCTCTCCGAAAGCAGTCCGCGGCTAACGGCCCTGCGGATCCTTGAACTCACCCATTTTCCTGAAGGCCAATGGTGGCCGAAGGAGAACTCAAATGGGTATTGCACAATACGATCCTGCCGCACTGGATCGACCGGCTTGGAACGCCGGCCGAAAAGTCGGCATCAAGAAGCCCCTGAAGCAGCGCCAGATTTGGGCGATCCGCTTCTTCCTCGACCGCGAGGGCCGCATGAGAGATCGCGCGCTGTTTGATCTCGCGATCGACAGTAAGCTCCGCGGCTGCGATCTTGTGAAAATGAAAATTGGAAGCCTTGTGACAGGAACGGAAATTCGAACCCGAGCCATGGTCGTCCAGCAAAAGACCGGCCGCCCTGTGCAGTTCGAGATCACGGCCGACGTCAGGGCAAGTTTGCTTGCATGGCTTCAGCGGCGAGGTGGAACAGTCGACGACTACGCTTTTCCCAGT
>NZ_JASKLS010000023.1:38338-65330 GCF_030124375.1 Sinorhizobium sp. 6-70 | reverse complement strand
CGTGCTGCCGCCGGCGATCAGCCCCGGAGTTACCAGCGGCAGCACGATATCGCGAAAGACCCGCAGCGGCCCGGCGCCCGCGAGCCGCGCCGCCTCGATGCCGTCGCGCGGGCTCGCCGCAAGTCCGGCTTTCAGCGCCAGGAAGACGAGCGGCGCATGCTGCACGCCGAGGAGCAGCGCGATGCCGGAAAGCGAATAGAGCGGCTGCGGGCTGCCGAGCGGCGGCGCAATCCCGAGCGTCTTCAAGAGCGGGCTCGCCGGCCCGGACATCTCGACCCAGGCAAGCGCCGTCACCTGCGGCGGGATCATCATCGGCAGCATGAAGGCGAAGCTTAAGGTGAGCTTGCCCCTGATGTCGGGGAGCGCCACGGCGAAGGCGAAGAGCGAGCCGAGGAGAAGTGAGACGACCATGCCGCCGGTGGCGGTGGCGAGCGTGTTGCGAAGCGCCGCGAAGGTCGCCGGCTCAAAGATCAGCCGCGCCGCCTCACCGCCCACAAGCCCGCTCAAACCCGCTGCCGCCAGACGGGCAAGCGGCAACACGGAAAGCAGGAGCACGGCACAAAGCACGAAGGGCATCAGCCAGCTCGGCTCGCCAGACGCTGGTCGCGCCCTCCGCGAGCGGAAGGCAAACCACCGGCCTGCCCGGCCGCCGCGCGGCGATCTCGCCTTGGGGAAATCATCTTCCGTAACGTGAGGCATCGCCGGCAGCTCGACGCCGCGCAGCGTCCGCGTCAGTGCGTCCGGCAGCTTTGCGGAAGCGATTTCAGGGGGCAGGCTTTCCGCCGCCTCCCCGCCGCCGAAGAGAAACCGCAATGGACCGAACCGCCGCGCCTTGGACAAAAGACGTCGAGGCGGCTCCAGAAACCCGGAGCCGCCTTCCGCGTCAGCTTCCGCCGGCGCGCTTGGGCGCCGGCTGCGGGCGATCTCGTCCGCTCGCGTCATCAGGCGATCAGTTCGTCCCGAAAATGCCGGAGAAGGTCTTGAGATCCGTTTCGGAATTCTTGACCGCCGCGGCCGCATCGACCGGCAGCACCTTGATCGTCTCGCGGGCCGGATAGCCTTCCGGCAGCGCCACGCCGTTGCGGGCCGGGATATAGCCCATCTTCACCGCCACCTTCTGGCCTTCCTCGGAGATGAGGAAGTCGACGAATTTCTTCGCGGCGTCGACGTTCTTGGCTGTCTTCAAAATGCCGACCGGCTCGGTGACGGCGGAAACGCCCTCGGCCGGGAAGACGAATTCCACCGGCGCGCCCTTGGCCTTCTCGCGGATCGCCATGAAATCGACGAGCATGCCATAGGCCTTCTCGCCGGTCGCGACCGCCTTCAACACGCCGCCATTGCCGCCGGCGGCCGTCGCGCCGTTTTCGGCGAGCGCCTTGTAATAATCCCAGCCGAGGCCGGGAATGGCGGCGAGCGTCTCGGCATGGATCAGCGCAGCGCCGGAGGTGAGCGGGCTCGGCATGGTGACGAGGCCCTTCGCCTCGGGCTTTACGAGATCCTGCCAGCCTTCCGGCTTCATCGCGGCAGAGGTGTTGTAGACGATGCCGGTGGTGATCATCTTGGTCGAATAATAGGCTCCGTCCGCATCATAGAGCGCGGCATCATAACCCGCCGCTTCCGGCGACTTGTAAGGCAACAGATGCCCGCCCTCCTTCAGCCGCTGCATCGTCACCGTATCTGCGATCAGAAGCACATCCGCCACCGGATTGCCCGCCTCGATCTCGGCCATCAGCTTGGCCATGATCTTCGTCGTCCCCTCGCGCACCCACTCGACCTCGACGCCCGGGTTCGCCGCCTTGAACGCATCCACCGTCGCCTGCGCATCCTCGTTCGGCTGGCTGGTATAAAGCACCAGGCTTTCGGCAAAAGCCGCGGTGGACATGAGGCCGGCGATAAGCGTTGCGGCAACGGCAGAGAGAAGCGTTTTCATGGGATTTGCCCTCGGTGGGAGAAAGATGGCGCCGAGGGATAGAGCGGGTGTTTTACAGGGGTGTGACAGGAGATGGGGGAAGTGAGCTTGGTCAGCTTTGCGTCCAGAAGCGGACCTGCCGACAAACCGAGAGTGAGTTTCCCTTTGCAGCAGTCTTGAGCATTCACGCTGGGGTCGCCCGCAGAATTTCCCAAACAAATAGGAAATCTGAGACTTGGACACGCAGTCCTTCCCGCCTTCGAATGTCGGCGCTTGCAATCGGTTTATGGCGTCAACTACCCTCCTTCGACGCCGTGGGCTTTCCTCTGGAGACGCGGACAAAGTTCATATATCCGCGATGAGGCGTTAGGACCCTCACGACCTCTCTAGAGCGGATTGCAGAGATCGTTGCTGCTCTCTGTCCCGGTGACGATCCGGCGCCAGAACGGCAGCGGGCATCCCGCTACAGTACCGACATTCGGCGTGGCAAGATTTCAGATAGGGCCAAAAACGAGCGCGCTGGATTGCTGACGGGTAATGCCTCTTGATATATGCACTCATTGCTCTATTGGCGGTGAGAAACTAAATAGCGCTTCCATACACGCTCGCCTTAAGACCTTATTGGTGGCAGACAACTCCATCTTCCCGGCGTGACGATGGAAACGCATCTGATTATGCACCACCATATTTCGTACCTTATAGAGGGCCTTAAACCACGAAACGTGCGCCTCTTGAGGGTCGCCAGTGTTGGTTAGAAGTTGCAGGCATTCCTGTTTTAGGTCCTCAAAACTTGAGCGCCGGACTGTATTTGAAAGGTATTTTTGATCAAGGATACCAATCCTGGAAACTTCATTCGTGAGATTTGCTAAGCTCTCTTTTAGTTTCCAAGTGTCCAATTCGAGCGTGGGCAGTTTTTTGACTTCGATTTGAAATATCTTGTCGATGCAGTATTCTATAACCTGATAGTAAGTGAGAAAGCTTCCAACGCTGAAGCGCTCCTTATCGGCCTGACTAATCAAGCTGCAGAAGATAGTAACGTCCGCTGGATCTAGTGTCCTGGGGATGCGGAGGTTGATGTTTTTATTTTCTAAACCTGCATCTCCGGCCGTAAATCCCTTGCCGTGGCTTTCGACCTCCTGGATTTGTTGTTCTAACAAGGACAGGCGAAGGCGCTCATCCGACAGTCCTGCTTCCTGAAGACCAGCATTGCTGAACACGAACAATACATGCTCTTCCGAAAAAAGCTCATCGAGGAAAAATTCCTCGCCTCGCAGCTCTGCAGTCGTTCGAAATACCGAGTACCTGTTGATGTTTCCGAGAGAGACAAATTTGCGAAAGCCCACCTCTGCAAATTTTGCAGGCCAACCTTCTCGTATCCCTGTTCCGACGCGCAGTGCAGCTAATGGAAATCCATAACCCAATCGTTGTCCTGACGGCGTAGCTACAACCAAACGCGTGTCTGCTTCACCGACTTCACCGACATTGCAGAGCATGGTGGTGAATTCCTGGGTATTCTGAGGATCATCGACCTCAATCCCATGCCGTATAATACCTAAATCGCCAAGATGCGACTTTACTACACATGATCCGACTTCGTGCTGTATAGTCAGCTCAAAGTCATCGACCTGATCAGCTGCCAAATCGAGGAACGATTGCAACGCCGTAGCCCTAGAACATCATTTGATACGTTTCTTCAGCTGACAGCCAGCACTTGGACAAGTCCAAGTAGCTGTCACTGTTGGGATTGAGCATGGCGCGAAAGGCAAACTGGGCATAAGCTCGCTGAGCATCGCCAATCCTTTTTGCTTTCTTCGATATGCGATCAAGTATTTCAATAAGTTGGTCGAGCGCAACATGAGGCTCGGCAGAGAAATACAATCCATTGGATAGATTGCCGATATCCGCAATACTTGGGTACTGCTTTTGCTCAATCAGCCTTTGGCATTCAGCACCGAAGCCCGTCATGAACTGGGCTCTGGAAAACAGCGAGGACGTGTTCGTGGCGAAAGGTCGCTCGACTGTCTCATCACCCTCGTCTGCGGGTTCTTCTTCAATCCGGTAGGCCCAATCACCGTCGAGTGCCTCTATCCGCTTTGCGAGCAAGTTGAAGGCGATAAGAAGTTGCTTCATGTCGTCGTTTGCGGGGGTGAACCTGAAATTCTCAAGGAAGTTCAGCTCCTTCAATTCGCCGACCAATCCTTGTTTTGTGTAAGGCATTGGGGAACCGGTGGAATACGCATAGAACATGTCGATGACATCGGCATACTTGTATTTCGTGACGCCGCGCGCGCGCGCGTCATCTACTTCCCTCACGACCTCTATTCCCCCGGGAAGATCGGCGTTATCAATATAGTCATTGTACAGAATCTCGAGCTGATGTCTGAAAGACATCGGCGTCTGGCCGGTATTCAGCGTCAACATTCGGTAAAGAATCCCGGGTTTAGAGAGACCGACATACACTTCGATTCTTATTTTGTTGTTACGAAGAGATGCGATCTGTTCTCCCGTGAAGTCGCCTTCGCCTCTGTTCAGGATGCCATTGATTGTCAGCGTTCTTTGTAGGCCGTCGAGAATCAGCAGTTCGCCATCGCGCGCGGCACGCTCAATGTAGGCAAAAATTTCAGCCCATCTGCCAAAGGCATCGCCTTGCTCAATGGCTTGCTTAACGAGATTATCAAGGTCATTTCCGTAAGCTCCACTAACCGCAAGGATGATAGGTGGTATAACGCAGCCTTGAATCAGGTCATCTCGCAGAAGGTCATACGTCTTTCCGCTGCTTTTTACTTTCTTTCTCTGGTATGTATTCTTATCGAGAATGGCAGGGGCAAACAGAAAGTACTCATCGATAGTGAGCACCGCCGCGATATTTAGGCCCATTATTTTTTTATCGATAAGCTTAGATACAAATTCCATTTGAACTACCTGACGAGAACCGGGCGCTTCGGTGCTACCCTGAGGATATCAACCAACAGTGAGCGGAAAAAACAAGGGCAGTAGTTGCCGATGTGCCCAGTGAGGGCACCCGGATATGGTTTATCCACTATGTCTTGATTACTGCTACCGTTGGACGCCACAATTAAAGCGGCTTTGATGCCTCAGATAACTGATTCCGACTATCGTTTTTTGACTTCCCTCCATAGCCACCATTTCAGTCTGCCAGGATCAGCCTTACGGCGTTTCCACCAAGTGCCGTATGCGCAGTTTGCTTCTCCTGCATCTACACCTATTGTGCCATCCGCGATCCGGCTCCGCAGTCACGACTCAAGGTAAGCAAATTGAACACAATCCGCATCGCCGCCGCACTGCTCGTCCGCCCCGACGGGCAAACGCTCCTGGTTCGCAAGCGCGGGGCAAGCGCCTTCATGCAGCCGGGTGGAAAGATCGGCCCCGGTGAAACGCCGGATGCGGCCTTGGCGCGGGAACTCAAGGAAGAGATCGACCTTGACGTCGCGCCGGCGTCCTTCGAGGTCCTGGGTGAGTTCCATGCCGAGGCAGCCAATGAACCGGGGCACCGCGTGCATGCGGATGTCTTCCTCGTCAGGACGGAGCAGGTTCACTTCCACCCCGCGGCCGAGATCGAGGAAGTGAAATGGGCGTCGCCCCTTGATACCGGTGGCTTGGCGCTCGCGCCCCTCACCGCGGATCACATCTTTCCGCATTACCGGGAGATGGTCGGGCGCAGCTCCTCATAATATCATGACTATTTCAGCGCCCTTCCCGGATCGTATTTCCGCATCCCCAAAACCTGGCTTCCCAATTAAAATCCGCCCGTCCATTGCATATCCGCCAATAACGTCTATATATGACCCGTCGAACATTGCTTGTGACCTTTGCCTCAGCGCTGACGCGCCCGACAGATTTCCTCTCAAATATCGATCAAATCGGATGAAACTTCGTCCGGAAACTCCAGCGATTGAAAGGAAATCGTTATGAATTCAGGCACCGTAAAGTGGTTCAACAGCACCAAGGGTTTTGGTTTCATCCAGCCCGACGACGGCACGACGGATGTGTTCGTGCATGTTTCTGCCGTTGAACGCGCCGGAATGCGCTCGCTTGTCGAGGGCCAGAAGGTCAGCTACGACATCGTGCAGGACAAGAGGTCCGGCAAGAGCTCGGCAGACAATCTGCGCGCCGCGTAATTTGTCATTCGCCGCCGCTGACCACGGATGTACTGGCAGCGGCGTGCGCGAATGACAGGAAGAGGTCGGGGTAATGCCCGGCCTTTTTGTTTTGCCTCCGGAAGTCTCCCGCGCCGGAAGTTTTGGGCCGGAAGTTTCGGACAAAGGAGATGGCGATGAGCCGCAGCAGCTATAGTGTTGGCGATACGGTCGTGGTCAGGGCCGACCTCACCCGTACGGCGAGCGCCGACAGAAAATGCCGCATCGTCGGGATTCTGCCGGCGGCCGAGTACGGCGAGCCGCAGTATCGCATTCGCTTCGGCACCGAGAACTTCGACCGGCGCATCTTCGAAGGCGACATCGATGCCTCCGAAACGGACTTGCCGGTTCGGCAGGACGACGCGGCAGCGATGGTCAGCGGCAAACGCTGGCTCAAACCGTTGAGCACCAAGGCAGCCAAGTGAAACCATCACTTGAGGCAATCTTTTCCGGGAGACGCCAGGCGGTGCGCCGTCCGGAATGTGAACCGGGGAGGCCCCCTCTCCGCACCAGACGAAACCGCATCGAACCAACGCGTAACACGGCACCCGCCGTTGAAAGGAAGGATATACTTTGCAAGTACTCGTCCGCGACAATAATATCGAGCAAGCCCTTCGCGTTCTGAAGAAGAAGATGCAGCGCGAAGGCGTTTTCCGCGAAATGAAGGCGCGCAGCGCCTACGAAAAGCCGTCGGAAAAGCGTGCGCGCGAAAAGGCGGAAGCCGTTCGCCGCACCCGCAAGCTGGCCCGCAAGAAGCTCCAGCGCGAGGGTCTTCTGCCGGGACCGAAGAAGGTCGCCCGCTCCCGATAGCGGAAGAACGGTGCCGGCGAAGGGATCTTCGCCTTCGCCTCACTACAGCGCCGCGCGTCTTTTCCGACGCGCAAAGGGCGCTGTAGCACTTTGAATTGTTGCATGTTTTTATCCTTAATTCGGCGGCGATTAAGGAGGCATGCAGGACGCGCGCCGCAGCCCCTCCGACAATCCAAGTTCGCCTTTCGCTAAGGCAAGCGTCCGGGGTTACATCCTCCCCTTCCCGCTGCCCCGCGCCCGCTGTACACTCCGCTTGCCGCCTGATCCGGTCCTGACCTGGACTGAGCGCAATTCCAGGAAAAGTGTGCAACGGTTTTCCGTCCGGAATTGCGTAGTTTCAAAGAGTTGGACGACGCGGCCATGCCGACCGTTGCGGGGGCAAGCGGCGGCGGGTGTTTCTCGCCCCGGGGGAGCTACCGTGGATGATGTTCAAACGCCGCTGAAAACGGAGGCCGGCGCAAGCGTTCCGGCCAGCCCGCCGTCGATCGAGCCGCGGGTCACCGAGTTTCTGCGGCTCGGCGTACTGGCGCTCTTTGCCTACTGGTCGCTGACCCTTGTCGCCCCCTTCGCGATCATCGCCATCTGGGCCGGCATCCTCACCGTCGCGCTCTACCCCGCATTCAAGGCGCTGACCGCCCTTCTCGGCGGCCGGCCCCGGCTTGCCGCGGCGGCGATCACGCTCCTCGCGCTCGCGGTGATCGCCGGTCCGCTGGCGGCGATCGCGCTGAGCTTTGCCGAAGCGGTGCAGGCGCTGTTTGGGAAATTGGCGGCCGGCACGTTCGCCGTGCCTGCGCCACCGGATGCCGTGCGCGACTGGCCGCTGATCGGCGACTGGCTCCACACCGCCTGGACCCAGGCCTCCGGTAATCTCGAAGCGACGCTGCAGCGCCTCGCGCCGTCGCTCCTGCAGGCGGGCGGCACGGTGCTTGGCAAGATCGCCGGCATCGGCCTCGATCTCATCGGTTTCATCGTTTCGGTCATCATCGCGGGCTTCCTCTTTCGTCCCGGCCCGCGGCTCGGCGAAGGCCTGAAGCTTTTCGCCCGCCGGGTCGCCGGCGAGCGCGGCGCCGGCTTCGTCGATCTCGCCGCCGCGACGATCCGCAATGTCGCGCGCGGCGTGATCGGCGTGGCGCTCTTGCAGGCGTTGCTTGCCGGGCTCGCCTTCTCGCTCTTCGCCATCCCCGCGGCAAGCGTGCTCGCCTTCGCCGTCCTCATCTTCTGCATCGTCCAGATCGGCCCGGCCCCGGTGCTCCTGCCGGTCGTCATCTGGGCGTGGATGTCGATGGAGACCCGTGCCGCCCTCGGCCTGACGCTGATCCTGGTTTTCGTCGGGCTGATCGACAACGTCCTGAAGCCGATGCTGGTCGCCCGCGGGCTGAAAACGCCGATGCTCGTCATCCTCGCCGGCGTGATCGGCGGCACGCTTTCCTATGGGCTGATCGGCCTCTTCCTCGGCCCGATCGTGCTCGGCGTCTTCTACGATCTCGTCGTCGCCTGGATAGGCTCGACCCGGCGGGAGGACGAGGTGAAGCCGGTTTGATGCGGCCCCCTACAACTAAGCTGTCGATAACCGATCAATCTGAAGTTGCGTGACTTGCCAGGGCGGAAGTGCTCTGATTTCAAATACTCCAGCGGAGAATAAGGGCCGCCTCAAGCTGTTTCGTTCATAGGGAGGACGTTGCATGCGTGGTTCGAGGATCCTGGCTGCCGCCCTCTCGTCGGGCTTGCTTGTCGCAATCAACATCTCATCGCAAACGGCCCTCGCCCAGCAGGCACCGGCCCCCGCCGTGGTCGTGGCGCCGGCCGCGATCATGGATCTGCGCGAAAGCGCGGATTTCACCGGCAAGGTCGTGGCGATCCAGAAGGTCGGCATTCGCGCCCGTGTCTCGGGCTTCCTGGAGGCGGTGAATTTCAAGGAGGGCGACAAGGTTCCGGCCGGCGCGCTCCTCTATCAGGTGGAAGACGGCGCCTACCGCGCCGCGGTGCAGGAAATCGAGGGACAGCTCAAGGCGGCCGAAGCGGCGCGTCAGCTTGCCGTACTCGAGCGCGACCGCGCGCAGCAGCTGATCTCCAGCAACACGATTTCGCAGGCGCGAGTGGACACCGCGAATGCGGAGCTCGCCAAGGCCGAGGCGGAGATCGTGCGCCTAAACGGCAGCAAGCAGGGCGCCGACCTCAACCTCTCCTATACGAAGATCATCGCACCCTTCGAGGGTATCACCGGCCTCACGAGCGTCGACGTCGGCGCCCTGGTCGGACCGGATTCTGACGCGTTGGTGACGCTGACGCGGCTCGACCCGATCTATGTCGAGTTCCCGGTCGCCACAGCCATTTTCCTCGAATATCGCCAGCGGGCGATCAGGGGCGAAGTCGGCCGCGACGCCAATGTCGAGCTTCTGCTGCCGGACGGCACCACCTATCCGAAGAAGGGCACCATCAACTTCGTTTCCAGCAATGTCGCGCCGGGCACCGATACCGTCACCGTCCGGGCCGAGTTCGACAACCCCGACTACCTGCTGCTCGACGGCACGCTGGTGAGGGTCACGCTCGAGGCAACCGACAAGCAGGAGGTGCTCGCGGTTCCGCAGCAGGCGATCCAGCGCGACCAGCAGGGCGCCTTCGTCATGGTGGTCGGGGCAGACTCGAAGGTCGAGCTTCGCCGTGTCGACGTCCAGCGCACCGCCCGCGGCCAGGCGGTCATCGCCAAGGGCCTCAAGGAGGGCGAGCGGGTGATCACCGACGGCGTCGGCAAGGTCAGGCCGGGCATCGTCGTCGATGCGGCACTGGCAACGGGCGGCTGAGCCATGATCTCCGAAATCTTCATCGATCGTCCCCGCTTCGCCGCGGTCATCTCCATCGTCTTGACGCTCGCGGGGCTGATTGCGCTCACCGCGCTGCCGGTTGCGCAGTTCCCCGATATCGTGCCGCCTCAGGTGAGCGTGACGGCCAGCTATCCGGGCGCCGGCGCCGAGGTGGTCGAGTCGACCGTCGGCCAGCCGATCGAGAGCCAGATCGTCGGCGTCGACGACATGCTCTACATGAAGTCGACGAGCGGCGCCGACGGCTCCTACACGCTGACGGTGACCTTCGCCGTCGGCACCGACCCGGATATCGCCACCGTCAACGTGCAGAACCGCGTCTCGCTTGCGGAGGCGAGGCTGCCCTCCGAAGTCAAGCAGACCGGCGTTAGCGTGCGCAAGAAATCCTCCGCGCTGATGCAGGTGATCGCCATCTACGGCGAGGGCGAGAACAACAGCTTCGACAACCTGTTCCTGTCGAATTACGCCACCATCAACGTGATGGACACGATCAAGCGCGTGCCGGGCGTCGGCGACGCCTCGCTCTTCGGCGCGCAGGATTATTCGATGCGGGTCGTGCTCGACATCGACCGGCTGACGAGCCTCGGCATGACGCCGACGGACGTGATCAATGCGCTGAAGGCCCAGAACATCCAGGCAGCGATCGGCCGCATCGGCGCCCAGCCGATGACCAACGATCCGCTCTTCCAGCTGAACCTGCAGACGCAGGGGCGGCTCACCGATCCGGCTGAGTTCGAGAACGTCGTGCTGCGCGCCGAGGACAACGGCTCCTTCGTGCGCGTCCGCGACGTCGCCAGGGTGGAACTCGGCGCGGCGAGCTCGGATTCGAGCGCCCGCTTCAACGGCAAGCCGGTGGCGATGATCGGCACCTATCTGGCGCCGGGCGCGAACGCGCTTGAAGCCGCCGAGGGCGTCCGGGCCGCGCTCGATCGCCTGTCGCAAGCCTTCCCGGAAGGCCTCACCTACAAGATTTCCTATGACACCTCCGAATTCGTCGAGGCGAGCGTCGAAAATGTCGTGCAGACGCTGATCGAGGCCTTCGTGCTGGTGATCATCGTCGTCTTCCTCTTCCTCGGCAACTGGCGCGCGACGCTGGTTCCGCTCGTCGCCGTGCCGGTGGCCCTCGTCGGCACCTTCGCGGTGATCCTCGCCATGGGCTTCTCGCTCAACACCGTATCGCTGCTGGCGCTGGTGCTCGCGATCGGCATCGTCGTCGACGACGCGATCGTCGTCGTCGAAAACATCGAGCGGGTGATGGAGGAAAATCCCGGCATGGAGGCGCCGGAGGCCGCGCGCCTTGCCATGGGTGAAATCACCGGCGCGATCGTCGCCATTACGCTCGTGCTCTTGTCGGTCTTCGTCCCGGTCGCGTTCATCCCGGGCCTGAGCGGCCAGCTCTTCCAGCAGTTCGCCGTCGCCGTCTCGGTATCGATGGTGATCTCCGCCATCAACGCGCTAACCTTGAGCCCCGCGCTTTGCTCGATCCTGTTGAAGCCGCATCACGGCGAGAAGCGCGGCATTCTCGGCTGGCTGTCGCGCCGCATCGACAACGGCCGCGACGGCTATGTCTATGTCGCGGAGAAGATCGCCCGGCGCGCCATCATCGGCCTCCTCCTGATCGCGGTCGCGATCGGTGCCACGGGCTGGCTGTTCCGCATCGTGCCGACCGGCTTCCTGCCGAGCGAAGACCAGGGCATGTTCTTCACCGAAGTACGCCTCCCCGAAGGCGCCTCCTACAACCGCACCAATGTCGCGCTGCGCCAGGTCGAGACTTTTCTCCGCGGCATCGAAGGCGTGCAGGACGTGACCAGCGTCGCCGGCTACAGCTTCCTCGACGGTATTTCGAAGTCGAACAGCGCCTTCGCGGTCGTCACCATGAAGCCTTTCGCCGAGCGCGAGGCGGCGTCGGCCTCGGTCACCAGCGCGGTCGCCACCGCCATGGCCAAGGGCGTTACGATCCGCGAGGCGCAGGTCTTCGCCTTCAACCTGCCGCCGATCCTCGGGCTCGGCACCGGCTCGGGCTTCGAATTTCAGTTGCTCGACCTGCAGGGCCGCTCGGCGGCCGACCTTTCCGCCACCGCCGGCGGGCTGATCATCGCCGCCAACCAGAACCCGAAGCTCGGGCCGACCTACACCACCTATTCGGCAAGCGCGCCGCAGCTCTATCTCGACATCGACCGCGACCGCGTGCAGGCGCTCGGCGTCTCGATCAGCGATCTTTTCGCGACGCTGCAAGGCACGCTCGGCTCCTACTACGTCAACGACTTCAACCTTTTCGGCCGAAGCTGGAAGGTGAACCTCCAGGCGTCCGAGGCCGACCGCGATTCCGTCAACGATATCCAGCGCCTGCATGTGCGCAACGCTTCGGGCGGCATGGTGCCGGTCGCCTCGGTCGCGCGTGTCGACTATATCGTCGGCCCGCAGACGATGGTGCGCTACAACAACAACCGCTCGATCACGCTCAACGGCCAGCCCGCTCCCGGCGTCTCCTCGGGCGAGGCGCTGCAGGCGATGGCGGCGCTTTCCGCCACCACGCTGCCGCCCGGCTACAGCTACGCGTGGACCGGCACGGCATTGCAGGAGCTCGAGGCTGCCGGCCAGACGACGGTGATCCTGGCGCTGGCCGTGCTCTTCGCCTACCTCTTCCTGGTGGCGCTCTATGAGAGCTGGACGATCCCGATTCCGGTGCTCTTGTCGGTGACCGTTGGCGTCGCGGGCGCCCTGGTCGCAGTGCTCATCGCCGGCCTCTCCTTCGACATCTACGCCCAGATCGGCCTGGTCGTCTTGATCGCGCTTGCTTCCAAGAACGCGATCCTGATCGTCGAATTCGCCAAGTTCCAGCGGGAGAAGGGCGCCGGCATCGTCGAGGCGGCCGTCCAAGGGGCGCGCACCCGCTTCCGCGCGGTGATGATGACGAGCTTCGCTTTCATCGTCGGGTTGATCCCGCTGGTGACGGCTGAAGGCGCCGGCATGCTCAGCCGCCGTGCCGTCGGCACCGGTGTCGCCGGCGGCATGCTCGCCGCCTCCCTCCTCGGCATCTTCGTCATCCCCGCCCTCTACGTCGCCTTCCAGTGGCTGCGCGAACGCGGCCACAAGCTCGCCGGACTGGGGGAGCACAGGACAAGCGTACCGCCGGCGGCAAGTGAGGCGACCGAGACGCGGGACGAGCATGGGAAGCCGCAGCGCGCACCTGCGTCGGTCGGGTCGGATTGAGGGAGACAGCCGCTAAAATCCCGCAACCCCAAACATTCTCCCTATTCCCTTCACCCGCCCTTAACGCGCGTCCAGTTACTCTCGGCCGTTCGATCGGGTGCATCAGGCATCGTTCCGTCCGCATCATGCGGGGTCGAAGAAGATTCTTGCCGTTTTCCGATCCGAGGTTTCCGCTTCATGCGTTCCCTCCCCGTCCCGCATCAGACGCTTTTCCTGAAAGGTGCCGCACCATGGCTGTCGTGAGCCCTTCCCCGAAACACATTGCGCAGCAGATCCGCCGGGACGTCTATTACAATGCCTTCGCCACGCTGGAGCGACTGCAGATCGATGCCTCGCCGGTCAATTACGAGCTGATGTGCGAAATCATCAGCGGCAACAATCCGGAACTGCGCGAGAAATTCGCCCGCCTCGGCCGCGACGTGACCGAGGAGGATCTGGACATTCTGGCGCGCATGTACCTGCCGCACCATTTCGGGCAGTCGAAGATCGAGGAGTCTGCCACCCGCATCCAGAGCGAACTCTCGACCTTGAAGGAGTCGCTGCAATCGGGCCACAACTCCCTTTCGAGCTATTCGACCATGCTCGGCCAGGCGAGCGGCAATTTCTCCTCGATCGATCCGGGCGACACCCAAAGGATCCAGTCAGAGCTGCAGGCGATCCGGGCGGCGACCGACGTCCAGCGCTCGAAGAGCGACGAGATGCTGGAAAGCGTTTCGACCCATGTCTCGGCGGTGACCGCGATTTCCGGCGATCTCGACGAGTTCGAGCGGGCGAAATTCACCCACGCCGCCACCAATCTCGCCAACCGGCGCGGTTTCAACCGCAAGCTCGCCGAACTTTACGGCGGCGACCGCTATCCGGACGGCGCGGCGCTCATTCTCTGCAATCTCCTGGCGCTCGAACCCTTCGAGAAGAAGGAGCTGATCAAGCTCAAGGAAGCGATCCTGCAGCGGCTCGGTTCCGTCGTCTCGCAGACCATTCACGCCACCGATTTCGCCGCCTGGCTCGACCGGCCGCAAATCGGCATTCTCGTCGCGACCACCAGTGAAGCGGAAATCCAGCGGGTTGCCGAGCATATCCGCGTGAGCTGCCTGCGCGCCTTCAGCGGCCAGCGGCCCGGCATGCCCTCCGTCATGGCGCATTTCGGATGCAGCACGACCTATGACGCCGATACGGCGGCGAGCCTTTTCCTCCATGCCGAAACGGCGCTCGAAACCGCCACCGAACAGGCCGACGAAGCCGTAGCCTTCTTCTTGGACAGCAAGGCCGGCGGCCAGCGCAAAGACTGGTCGCTCTACAAGCGCTGACCCTTCCCGTCGGGACATTCGCCGCTCCCTTGCTATTGCCCTTCCTTCCAGGCTGCATTCCCCGACCGGATCGGTTGAGGGAGCGTGCGGCCATTCCTGTTTCTCTCCGCACCGCTTCGCAGTTTCCCATTCATCAGAATTGCTAATTTACCAGCCATTAATGGACGCGCGCTTACTCTAGGTTGTTCGACGAGACGCAGTCGCGTCAATCAAACCGCATGAATGGCGGGGTCGGACGCTATACCTTCGCTGCTGCATATCGATACGAGGCCCCGGCCTCACGCGTACCTGTCCGACCATCGTCCCAGGTGCATTTGCCTGAGACGCTTCATGCGAAAGGCGCTGCATTATGGCGATTGCGAATTCATCCCCGAAACAGCTTGCGGAACAGAGCCGCAAGGAACTCTGCTACACGGTCTTTGCCACGCTGAACCGGCTGGAGATCCATGCCTCCCCGGTCAATTACGAGCTCATGTACGAGATCATCAGCGGCAACAATCCGGAACTGCGGGAGAAGTTTGCCCGCCTTGCCAAGCCGATCGCAGAAGAAGAGATCGACGCACTCGCTCGCGCCTACCTGCCGCATCATTTCGGCAAATCCCTCGTCGATGAATCGACCAACCGCATCCAGAGCGAGCTTTCGACCCTGAAGGAATCGCTGCAATCGGGCCAAAGCTCTCTCTCCAGCTATTCAAGCCTGCTCGGCCAGGCGACCGGCAAGATCTCGTCGATGGACCCGAGGGACACGAAGTCGATCCAGTCCCACCTGCAGGCAATCCGGCAGCTGACGGAGGTCCAGCAGTCGAAGAGCACGCAGATGCTCGAAAGCGTTTCGACGCAAATCACGGCCGTCGCGGCCATTGCGAGCGACGTCGAGGAATTCGAGCGCACGAAATTCACCCACCTCGCCACGAATCTCGCCAACCGCCGGGGCTTCAACAAGAGGCTCGCAGAACTCTATGGCGGCGAGCGTTACCCCGAAGGCGCATCGCTCATCCTCTGCAATCTGCTGGCGCTCGAACCCTTCGAGGCCAAGGAACTCGTCAAGCTCAAGGAAGCGATCCTTGAGCGGCTCGGCTTCGTCGTGTCGCAGGTCGTGCAGACGACCGATTTCGCCGCCTGGCTCGACCGGCCGCAGATCGGCATTCTCGTCTGGACGAGCGCCGAAGCAGAAATCCAGAAGGTGGCTGACCAGTTGAAGAAAAGCTGCCAGAGCGCATTCGACAGCCGCCAGCGCCGCATGCCGGTGGTGCTCGCCCGCTTCGGATGCAGCACCACCTTTGACGCCGGCACCGCCTCCGAACTGGTCGGCCACGCGGAAAAGGCCCTGCAGACTGCCACCGAAACCGCGAGCGAAAGGGTCGTGTTCTTCGCCGGCAGCGAAACCGGTGGCGCGCGCAAGGACTGGATGCTCTACCGGAAGTGATGTGCGCGGGCGACTCGTGAACTAAGCGGCGGCGCCAGTCTGGACCCTCGGGTCAAGCCCGAGGATGACGGAACAAGAGTAGTGACCCGCGGCAAACAACAATGTGCATGAGGCAGCGGGCCGTTTCGCGACTAACGCCGAGCCTGGCGTCCATAGGGCATCGGCTTATCGCTTTTCACGACGCCGACGGACCCTAATTCTGTCTCGTCTCCATTTTCCACCGTCATCCTCGGGCTTGACCCGAGGATCCAAATACGGACAGAACAACGCGGGTTGTTCGAGTGAACCCGCAGGAAACCACCACAACTCACTGAATCAACGCTATAAGTATTACCTACTCCGCATCACCGCTGACCCCGCACATAGCTGATATAGCCGCGAACGTCCGCCGCCGGCTCGCTATAGGCGCTGCCGAGTGCCTCCTCCATCGATGCCATATAGTCCTTGGCCCAGGCCGGCAGCGGATAGTCGATCACCGCTAGGAATTCGAGGGTCGCAGCCAGCCTGATATCGGCGATCGAGGGCTTCGCGCCGCCGATGAAGGACCTGTCGCCGATAAAGAACTTGCGGAACACCTCGAGCGGTTCGGCCAGCGCCTCGGTCGCGGCCATACGCGCATGCTCCTTCGTCACCGGGTCGGCATCGCTGTAGCCGACTTCGCCCGGATATTGCGGGAAATTGAGCGCCGGATAGGTGGCGCGGGCGAGATAGGGATAGAAAGTGCCGATCAGATAGAACATGGCGCTGTCGATCATCGCGCGCGCCTCGGGGTCCTTCGGGTAGAGGTGATCGAGGCCGTTCTTGTTGCAGAGATACTGCATGATCGCGCAGCTTTCCCAGAGCGCCCCCTGCGGCAGGCAGCCCATTTCGATCATCGGCGTCAGATGCGACGGCGCCTTCGCGAGGTATTCGGGCGTGCGCGTCTGGCCGAAGACGTCGTTCTCGTCGAAGTCGAGGCCGGCCGCGCGCATGAAGACACGCGCCGTCATGTTGTTGACGCTGGGCTTGATCACGTTGAGCTTGATTTCAGGCATGGTTGGTCCTCCCTTTTGTTCCCACTCTTATCAATAGGGGTTCTTCGGCGTCCGATCCGCTGACAGCGACCCCCGCGTCCGTTCGATCAGCACTTCGATGGCATCGGCAAGGTGCACCTCGGCGATGTTGTAGTCGCCGCGCGCCAGCCGCACCTTGTGGGCCTCCATCAGCACCTCGGCATGGGTGTGGCCGGCCGGCGGCTCGAAGCGATAGGAAGCGAGCTCGACGAGCAACCCGAGCGGATCCTCGAAATAGATCGAATCCATGAAGCCGCGATCCTTGACCCCGCTGTGGCGGATCTCCCGCTCGTTCAGGCGCTCGACCGCCTGCTGGAACGTCGCGCGCGAGACGGCAAAGGCGATATGGTGCACGCAGCCGATATCGGTCGAGGTCCGCTTCGGATCGGGCTTGCGGTTCTCGTCGGTGAAGACGGTTATCAGCCGGCCGTCGCCCGGATCGAAATAGAGATGGCTTTCCGTCGCCCGGTCGAGGTTCGGCTGCTCGAAGATGAAGGGCATGCCGAGCAGGCCCTCCCAGAAATCGATCGATGTCTGCCGGTCCGCGCCGACCAGCGTGATGTGATGGACCCCTTGCGCTTGCAGCTTTCGCATCGTCATCCTCCCGTTTTCGTTTCGCAGCACGTAGACGGAAGCCGCGCCGCGCCTGCTATGTTTTACTCCACCCTCTCCACCAGTTTCGACTTGTATTCGCTGCGTTGAAGCGACCCCCAGGGCAGGATCTCTATCCGCGTCGAGACGACAAGGACCTCGCGAAGGCGCTTCTCGATGCTCGCGGCGAGTCCCGGGCCGCCTTCACTGTCCTTGCCGAGTTCCACCGAAACCGGCAAAGGCGGCTCCTGTCGCGAGCCCGTCGCTACGGGCCGCACTAGGATCACGCCGCTGACTGCCGGCGCAAATTCGCTGACCACGTCGCGGATTGCCGAGGGAAAGACGTTGACGCCACGCACGATCAGCAGGTCGTCGGTGCGACCGATGCAGCGCACGCGCGGCGCCGTCCGCCCGCAGCGGCAGGTGGACGTCCACGTCTCCACATGGTCGCGGGTGCGAAACCTGAGCATCGGCGCCGCGCGGTGCCGGAGATGCGTCAGCACCAGTTCGCCGCGCGCGCCGTCCTCAAGCGCGATGGGAGCAGCCGTTTCCGGGTCGATCAGTTCGGCATGGACGAAGCCGCGAGCGCCGAGATGCATGCCGCATTGTTCCTCGCACTCGCCCCAGAGCGACACGCCAATATCGCCGATGCCCATCGCCTCGGTCACCTTCGCGCCCCACGCCTCTTCGAGCCGCGCCCGGAATTTCGGCTCGCCGCCGCCGGGCTCGCCGGCGACCAGCAGCCGCCGGACGCTGGAGCCCTTCAGGTCGAAGTCGCGCTCGGCCGCCCACTCGCCGAGATAGGCCGCATAGGAGGGCGTCATAACCGCGGCCGCGGGCTGCAAGAGGCGGATCGCCGCCATCAACCGCTCGGTATTTCCGGTGCCGACCGGGATATGGCACAGGCCGATCCGGTCGAAGGCTGCGAGCGCCGCGCCAGCCACGAACGGCCCGGCATTGTAGGTCGAAACGATCACATCGTCGGGCCGGATGCCGGAGGCGGAATAGCTGCGCGCCGAGGTCGTCACCCAGTTGTCAAGGTCACCCGCCGTCAGCGGAATATAGCTCGGCGTCCCGGTCGTGCCGCTGGTCGAATAGATCCGCACGATCTCGTCCTTCGGTGAGGCCACATGCGTTCCCATCGGATCGGCCGCGCCGCAGCTTGCGCGGATTTCGCTCTTCTCGGTCAGGGGTAGATCGGCGACGGCGGCAAGACCGCCGATCTTGTCGGCGGTGGCGAAGCCGGCGGTCTCCAGCTTTGTCCGGTAGAAGCGCGAGCGGGCGAGCAGATATTCGATCTGCTGTCGATAGGCCTGATCGTCGAGCCGGATCTGCTCGCGCCAGGGCAGCGTTTCGATCTCGGGGTCAAGCATGGTCAACCGCCGCCCTCCTCTTCGTCTTTCCGGTAGATGACCGCCGCCTCCGCTGCCGAGGCCATGGCGAAGCCGATCGGGTTTGCCCGCTCTTCCGTCAGGTGCGCGAGAATGCCGGCCGACCGGGCGAGCAGCGGCACCGCCTTGATCATCGTCACCGGGAAGCCGAGGTCAAGCAGCACGGCGGCAATCGGCATGGACACGTTCATCACCAGCAGCTTGCCCCAGACTTCGGCGGCGGTTGTGCGCATCAACCGCGCCAGCGCCACATGGGTGCCGCTCACGCCGCGCTGATCGGCAAGTTCGAGAATGCGCTCGGCGCGGGGATCGACGGGACGGTGCACCGGATGACCGAAACCCGGCAACTTGCCGCCCGCCTTTCGGACATCGTTTACCAGCGCACGCACCACCGCATCGGCATCCTCGCCGCCCGCGATCTGCGCCTCGGCCCGCGCCAGCAGCGCGCCGCAGAGCTCGGCGGTTCCGACCAGCACCGGACCGCAGCCGAGAAGGCCGGCCGCGAGAGCGCCCTGCAGCGACCCCGGGTCGGCCGCGAGCGTCATCCGCGCCGCCTGCACGGTCGGCATCATGCCGTGTTCGGCGATCGCGATCAGCAGCAGGTCGAGAAAATAGCGCTGTTCCTCCGTCGGCTCGCGGCCGGTCGCAAGCAGGTGGAAATATTCAGTAAAGGTCAGCCGTCCCATCAGGTCGCGGCAGAGGTCACGACCGCGCACCTCGACCCGTTCTGCGCTCACCGTCGAGATCCGGCTCGTCGCCGTCCTTTGTTTGCCGATCTGCATGCGCTCCTCTCGACCTAGAGCTATTCCAGGAAAAGTGTGTAACGGTTTTCCGTCCGGAATTGCGTAGTTTCAAAAAGTTAGAGCATTTCGCTGCTTTCAGTGAAATGCTCTAACGGCTTGCCGTCACGACATGGGCCCGGATCCGTCCCTCGATTGCGCCCTCGCCATAGCGCTGCCGAAGGGCATCGGTGGCCGCCCGCGTCGCGGCGCCGAGGCCCGAAGGATCGCGCGCCTCGATTTCGTTCCTGAGGGGCGATCCCTGGCAGAAACCGGTCGCGATTTCCTCAGCCGACAGCGCGCCGCTTTTCTTTTCCAGCGTCTCCAGCGTTATGTTGCGGAAACCCGCCGCCTCCAGGTCGGCGCGGACCAAGGCCGGGTCGCCATAACCATGCGGCGTTCTCGCCATGAAGCGTGGTGGGTCGTCGGGAAAATGTGCGGCCAGAGCCTCAGTCACGGCCAGCGCCAGTTCGTTCGCCTCGATCGCGTCCCAGACATTGAGGAGAAAATAGCCGCCCGGCTTCAGCACGTGGTGGACCTCGCGGTAGGCCTGCACCCTATCGGGGAAGAACATTACGCCGAACTGGCAGAGGACGACGTCGAAGCTCCAGGCCTGGAACGGCAGCGCCAGCGCGTCCGCCTGCCGCCAGGTGATCCGCGGATCGTCGCCCTGTTTTTCTGCCGCCAAGTCGAGCATCGGCTGGTTGAGGTCGGTGGCGACGAGCCGCGCATTCGCATCCATCTGCGGTGCAAGCGCGCGGGTGACGACGCCGGTTCCGGCCGCGATCTCCAAGAGGTCGTGGGGCTTCAGCCTGGCCACGCGCCCGGCCAGGTCGCGCGCGTAATCCGAGAAGATAAGTGGCACCAGCAGTCGGTCGTAAAGATCCGGTATCGCCCCCGCAAAGACCTTGTCGGTATCGGCCATGATCCTCCTCCCAAATCACCGCTTCGTGACGCGGACCGCCCCCGCCGGCGCCTCCACCTTCAGGCTGCAATCATACGCCCGGCGGGCGCGACCCGAAATCATTATCGACCGCAGGCAAGATCAAGCCGCCATTCAAAGCGTTAAGGCGGTTAGCTCGCGAAAGGCTAAAACTTCGCAAGGCAGGAGGTCGGCGACCTCCCTCCGGCGCACACTCCTTTAACCCGGCATCGGCACACCTTTGCATTTCTTTTTCTCGGTGAACGTGCCGTCCTTCCACTTGCGGGTAATGGTGCAATTACCCTTCCGAATTTTCTCCTTGCGCACATCTTGCGCGTAGCTGCGTTCACCGCTTGCAGGGCCTTGATGCGCCGCTTGGTCAGCAAATGCAGTTCCGCAGCATCCGAAAGCTGTCATGCCGACAATGCAGGTAAACTGCGCAATCCTCATAGCTACCCCCAAGTCTATTGACCCGGTGATGATTAAAATCCAAGGACCAATGGTTGTAAACGACCAAACAGGGTGTATCCTCGGGAGGCCACCGGCAAGCATCGTCTTCGGATAGGCTAGATGTTGTTCACTCGCCTCCTCATCTGTACCCCGTCGCATCCGCCGGCTTTCCGGGATCCATCACCTCGTCCATGTAGCGCCAGCAATCCGGCCGGGATCCGTCGAGATCGGTGAAGCCGTAGACCTTGGCAAGGCCGCCGCTCGAAAGGGACTTGCCGTTCCAGCGGGCCTTGTCCTGGTCGGCAGCGAGTGCTGCGACCGCGCGGCCGATGAAATGCGGCGTCTCGGAGATGACGAAGTGCGGCTGCTTCTCAGCCGCATCGCGCCAGTTGGCCTCCGTCACGCCGAAGGCTTCCAGCATCATTTCCGAGCGCAGCCAGCCGGGCGTCAGCGAAACCGCCGTCGCGCCGTGCGCCGCAAGATCCTTGGCATGCGCCCAGGCCATGCGGTTCGCCGAAACCTTGGCGAGATCGTAGAAGGGCGAGAGCCGGTAGTGCTCGGCATTGTATTCGGCCGTTCCGTCCGTCACCTCCACGAGAAGCCCGCCCGGCCGCTCGATCATCAGCGGCAGCGCGTAATGTGCGGTGATCAGATGCGTGTCGATCGCAAGCCGCAAGATCCGGAGGCCGTTTTCGAGATTGTGATCCCAGACCGGCTTGTTCCACTCGAACAGCCGCTCGCCACCCCAGATGTCGTTGACGAGAACGTCGAGCCGGCCGCGCTCCTGGCGGATACGGTCGACAAGGGCCTTCACTTGGTCCGGCTGCAGATGGTCGACCTGGACAGCGATCCCGACGCCGCCGGCCGCCGTCACCCGCTCCGCCGTTTCCTCGATCGTCTCCGGCCTTTGATACTCCGATTGCTCCGTGCGCGTCGTCCGCCCGGTGACATAGACGGTCGCGCCCGCCGCCCCGAGTTCGACCGCGATCCCGCGCCCCGCGCCGCGTGTTCCGCCGGCGACCAGCGCCACTTTTCCCGTGAGCGACATTCTCTCCTCCACCGAAAATCATTGGCATTTGTCGTGACTGAAATATATAAACGCTTATTCGGTTATAAATAAAGGTCCAAAATGCCTCGCCCCAAAACCTTGCCCGACGACGATGTGCTCGACATGGCGCTCGCGATCATGCGCAAGGACGGACCGGACGCCCTGACCTTCGCGGCGCTTTCAGCCGGCTGCGGCCTTTCCGCCTCAACGCTGGTGCAACGCTTCGAAAGCAAGGCCCGTCTCATCCAGGCCGCCCTCCTGCGGGCCTGGAACCGGCTCGACCGCCTGACGCTCGAGCTGGCCGAGAGCACGCCGCAGACACCGGAGGGCGCAGTCGCCCTGCTCGTCGGGCTTTCGGGCGATTATGGCGGCATCGAATCCTATGCCGACGACCTCATGATCCTGCGCGAGGATCTGCGCGATCCGGACCTACGCGCCCGCGGCGCGCACTGGCGTGGCGTGCTGTCTGAAGCGATCGAGGCGCGCTTCTCCGGCGTGCCGGCCGCTCCCGCCGGCATCGGCCTGATGATGGCCTCCCAATGGCAGGGCGCCCTACTCTGGTGGAGCTTTGACCCGCGCATGCCGGTGCAGGACTACGTCCGCCAAAGCCTCGACCGCTTCGTCGCCGCCTTAACGGAAACATCTTCGGGGCCATGAAGGCGTCGGTTCTCTCTCAGTCATCTTCGTATTCCACCGTCATCCTCGGGCTTGACCCGAGGATCCAAGCACGGGCAGCCGACAATCCTCGCGAGGCTGAAGTGGCGCTGGATTCTGGATCCTCGGGTCAAGCCCGAGGATGACGGAGCAAGGGGGAGCCGCGGATAAGAGCAGCCCTAGTTGCTCACGGCGAGACGCGCCGCGGCTGGAACCCGCCGGCTCCCCTTTTTCGCGCCGCGATCGCGCCCTATAGTCATGGCGCGATGGCATCGGCCCGAACACAAGGGATTTCGACATGGCGCTTACACTCTATCTCCATCCGCTCGCCTCCTTCTGCCACAAGGTGCTGGTTGCGCTCTACGAGACCGGAACGCCCTTCGAAAGCCAGTTGGTCGACCTGGCGGATGCGGACGAGCACGCCCGCTTCCTCGATCTCTGGCCGGTCGGCAAGATTCCGGTGCTGCATGACGACGCCCGCCACCAGACGGTGCCGGAAACCTCGATCATCATCGAATATCTCGAACGCCACTATCCCGGCAGGAAGCCGCTTATTCCGCTCGACGCCGCGCAGGCCCTCGAAGCGAGGCTCTGGGATCGCTTCTTCGACCTCTATGTCCAGGTCCCGATGCAGAAGATCGTCACGGACAAGCTGCGGGCGTTGGGCGAGAACGACCGACGCGGCGTCCTCGATGCGCGCGCGGCACTCCCTGTCGCCTATGACATGCTCGAACGGCAGGTGGCCGACAGGACTTTCGCAATCGGCGAGAGCTTCACGATTGCCGACTGCGCCGCCGCTCCCGCCCTCTTTTATGCCGGCATCGTCGTGCCTTTCGACGGCACGCACCCCAATCTCGCCGCCTATTTCGAACGCCTGCTCGAACGCCCCTCCTTTCAGCGCACGCTCGCCGAGGCGCGACCCTACTTCCCCTTGTTTCCTTACCACGACGCGATTCCCGCCCGCTTCCTTTGATGTCACGGGCGCCACCGCCGCCGGCAATATGCGGTAGAATGCACGCGACACGGTCGAAAACCACGGAAGGATCGGGAAATGGAATACCGTCTGCTCGGCCGCTCAGGCCTGAAAGTCTCGACGATCACCATGGGCACCATGACCATCGGCGGCGAAGGCAAGTTCGCCCAGGTCGGCAATGTCGGCCTCGACGAAGCGCGCCGCTATGTCGATCTCTGCCTCGATGCCGGCGTCAACCTGATCGACACCGCCAATGTCTATTCCGCCGGCGCATCGGAGGAGATCATTGGTGAGGTGCTCGGCGGCAAGCGCAAGAACGGCGTGCTGATTGCCACCAAGGCGCGCTTTTCCATGGGGCCTGGGCCGAACGACGGCGGCCTCTCGCGCCATCACCTGATCAGCGAATGCGAGGCGAGCCTGAAGCGGCTGAAGACGGACGTCATCGACCTCTACCAGGTGCATCAATGGGATGGCCAGACGCCGCTCGAAGAAACGATTGCGGCGCTGGACACGCTCGTCAACCAGGGCAAGGTGCGCTACATCGGCTGCTCCAACTATTCCGGCTGGCACATCATGAAGGCGCTCGGCATCAGCGCCCACGAGCGTCGCCACCGCTTCATCAGCCAGCAGATCCACTACACGCTCGAAGCCCGCGAGGCTGAATACGAGCTGATCCCGATCGCGATCGACCAGGGTCTCGGTGTGCTCGTCTGGAGCCCGCTCGCCGGAGGCCTGCTATCCGGCAAACATCGGCGCGGCCAGACGCCGGAAGGCACGCGCCAGCTCGCCGGCTGGAACGAGCCGCCGATCCGCGACGAGGAGCGCCTGTGGGAGATCGTCGACATGCTGGTGGCGATTGCCGGCGAGCGCGGCGTCTCGCCCGCGCAAGTGGCGCTCGCCTGGACGATCGGCCGCAAGGGCGTCACCTCCGTCATCATCGGCGGACGCAAGGAGGAACAGTTCCGCGACAACCTCGCCGCCGCCAGCCTCAAGCTTACCGACGAGGAGCGCGAGCTGCTCGACGCCGTCAGCCTGCCGCCGGTCATCTATCCCTATTGGCACCAGCTCTGGACCGCGAAGGACCGCCTCGGCGAGGCTGACCTGTCGTTGCTCGAGCCGCATGTTTGAAGGGGCTTCCTACTCCGACATTTTCAGAAGCTGAGCGTAGCGCGGATGGGAGCGGATGGAATCGAGATCGGTATCGTTGCGGAACCAGGCGCGAAGTTCCGGAGAAACGAACGGCAGAGACTGTTCGAGCAAATCGATGGCCTGGTCCTGTTCTCCAAGCAGCGCATAGACGCAGGCGATATTATAACGTGCGTGCGTATCCTCCGGATCGATCGTCTTGACCCGCGCGACCAATTCCAGCGCGCGATCGCGATCGCCCATCACCGCGCATGCGCACGCGCCGAGTTGGGCGGCGTCCGAGCTTTCCGGATGCTGCACCAAGCTCCGCTCGACGCGCTCTAGGCCGATCCTGCTCAGTCTTTCCTTCTTGTCGAGCTGCCCGAGGTGATCGAGCGCGTTTCCTGCAAGGATCGGAGAGCGGTAGTCATCGGGTCGGATTTCGGCGGCGCGCTCGAAGTGCGCGACGGACTCTTCAAAATTCTCCCGGACAAAACAGTGGCGCGCATAGAAGTAGTGAGCCTCGTGGGAATTCGGATCGAGCGCAAGCGCGCGCTCGAAAGCGGCTACCGCTTCCTCATGGCGTCCGATCGTCGAGAGCGCGTAGCCGTGCGATGCGTGCACCTCTGGCAGATCGGGATCGAGCTCCAGCGCCTTGGCGCAGGTCTCCAGAAGCGATTCCGGCGGAACATGCTCACCGTGGAATCCGCACAGGAAGGAATCGCAGTCCGCGATTCCGGCGTAGGCACGCGCAAAACGCGGATCGAGTTCCGCCGCGTAAGTGAACATCCGCCGGGCATGCTGCAGCGACGCCTTCGTCATCGTATAGAAGAGCTCTCGCCCCTTGAGGCAGTAGTTATAGGCCTCGACACTCGCCGTGACAGGCTGTTCGATCGCCTTCCTTTCCTTGGGTAGCAGCCTGATCTTTAGTTGCGTGACGATTGCCTGCGTGATCTCGTCCTGGATGTCGAAGATGTCCGTGAGGTCCCGATCATAACGTTCGGCCCAGACGTGCCGCCCATCCGTGCCGTCAATCAACTGCCCAGTGATGCGGACGCGCTGGCCGGCCTTGCGCACACTTCCTTCCAGCAGGAAGCTGACACCGAGTTCGGCCGCGACCCGCTGCGCCGTCACCCGCGTGCCCTTGTAGGCGAAGACCGTGTGCCGGGCGACGACCGAAAGGCCGGAGATTTTCGAGAGGTCCGTAATGATGTCCTCGGTAATACCGTCGGAAAAATACTCCTGTGCGGGATCATCGCTCATGTTGTTGAACGGCAGCACGGCGATGGACGGCTTTTGCGCCGTTGCCGGCACCCGGTCAGATCGGTCGCTTGCCGCTTGCGAGGCATCGATGACGACATTGTAGACCCTGACCGGCCGTTCGATGTTCTTCAGGAGCTGTTCGCCGGCATCCTCGAAGATGAGATCGAGCCGGTTGCCGACATGCTCGCGCACAGCCGCCGACACCGCCACGCCACCCGGCGTCGCGAAGCTCTCGATCCGCGCCGCGATGTTGACGCCGTCGCCGAAGATGTCGTCATTCTCGACGATCACGTCGCCAATGTTGACACCGATGCGAAACTCGATCCGCCGGTCCGCCGGCACGGCCGAATTGCGCGCACGCATCCCCTTCTGGATCTTGGCGGCGCAATCGACAGCGCTTACCACACTCTCGAACTCGACCAGCATGCCGTCGCCGATCAGCTTGACGATGCGCCCCTGATGGTCTGCGACCATGGCGTCCACGAGCTCCGCCCGATGCGCCGTCAGCGCCGCGAGCGTTTCCGCCTCGTTTGCTCCCATGAGGCGGCTGTAGCCGGCCACGTCGGCCGAAAGGATCGTGGTGAGGCGGCGCTTCATCGAAAGGCCTCTTGTTCCGAGAGATGAAACTTATCAGGTTTGGACCCGGAACGGCACCAGAATCAGGGTTACGTTCTTCGCACGCCGGAGCGGACGCGACCACGCATGTGCGGCTGCCATGCGCGGCTGGCCGGTGCCCCCTCCACCCATCTCACCAAACAAGTCGGGTGAGCGCGCCCTCCGCCCACGTCATTCCTGTGCTTGTCACAGGAATGACGTGGGCGGACCGGTTGCCTCTTGAAAAGCCGCTACATCGTATCATATGATATAACTCAGCAAATCAGAGGAGACGATCATGTCCAGCGCGCAGCCCGCAATAATCCCTGATCGGGGCGCGGCGAAACAGGAGGAAGCCGTCATCGTCAAGGCGGTGGTGCGCGCCTGCGAGTTCTGGAAGCTGACCAACAAGGAGTCGGCCGAGCTCTTCGACGTGCCGATCGCCACCTGGAACCGCATGAAGGCCGGCGACTTCCGGGGCAAGCTCGACCAGGACAAGCGGACGCGCG
>NZ_JASKLS010000023.1:0-38328 GCF_030124375.1 Sinorhizobium sp. 6-70 | reverse complement strand
TGATCGTCGGCATCTTCAAGGGACTGCGCCTCTTCTTCAACGGCCCCCTCACCTATGAGTGGCCGAAATCGGCCAATACCGGCCCGGTCTTCAATGGCAAGACCCCGGTCGCCACGATGATCGAGGGCGGCATCCCCGCGATGCTCCGCGTCCGCCGCTACCTCGACGGCCTGCGCGGTGGTTTATGATCCCCGAGATCGACTTCACCGATCCCGCCACCGTCCGGCTGATCTCGACGGCCTACATCACAGAGCCGGCGGTAAAACCCCTCTGTGACAACGACGACGAGCTGGAGATCCTCAACCGGCTGGAGGCGCAGACCTCGGCGCGGCTGAGCCCGATTGCGCTGCCGTCCGGCGTCAGCCCGGCCGAACTCTTGAATGAATCCTTCGGCTATGGCTGGTCGCTGATCAACGCCGCCTTCTGCCATGCCCGCCCGCCGGGCAACCGCTTCAATGGCGAGGAGCGCGGCGCCTGGTACTGCGCTTTCGGGACGCTGGCGAGCGAGACCTGCCAGGCGGAAATCGTCTTCCACCGCACGCGGGCGCTGCGCGACGCCGGCAATTTCCACGACATCGGCCACTATCGCGAACTGATCGCCGGCTTCCTCTGCCGCTTCCATGACGTGCGCGGCGAGAGGGGCGCGGCCTATCTCGATCTGGATCCGGTGATCGCCTATCCGGCCGGCCAGGCACTCGCCGGCACCATCCTCGCCAAGGGCGGCAATGGCGTGATCTACCCCTCGGCCCGCCATCCAGAAGGCGAATGCCTTGCCGTGTTCCGCCCCTCGGTCATCCAGAACATCCGCCAGGGCCGCACGATCACCTTCGAATGGACCGGCTCGCCAATGCCGAGGGTTTTGAGCGAGGGTTGATATACGGGACTAAGCCGCAAGAAACGCACGGGCAAAGCCCGGTTCCGTAACCTGGATCGATCCTTCCGGGAGTTTCAGAACCCGCTCCACAGCCAGACCATAGCTCTGCATCCAGCTATCGAGCATGGCCGCGGCGCTCTCGACGTCGCCGGCTTCCGCCTGCTGCAGGGCGCGATACATGACCTTCGCGACACCGAGCCTCAGATTGAGCAGCATGAGTGCCATTGCCTCGGGATCGGGTGCATCGAGGCTTCCCTCCTCCTGGCCCCGCCTCAGGATTTCCGTCATGAACGGCAGGGTGACCTCGGTCAGCGCCTCGTCGATGCGATGATAAAGCACGGTGTTTTCAGGTTTGAAAAGCGCATTGTACGTGTTCTTCAATTGCGGAGCCATGTCCACCTTCATGCGCCGCGAGTTGGCAAAAAGCGCGTTCAGGCGGCCGACGCCGTCGAGCGACGGATCCTCGAGAAGCGGCCGCATCTCGTCCAGGCTCTGGCGGGCCATCCGCGCCGCAAGCGCCTCCAGCAGCGCCTCCTTGGATGCGAAGTAATGGTAGAAGGCACCTTTGGACAGGCCCGCCTCCCGGATGACGTCGTTGACCGTGGTATTCTCGTATCCATGTTCGAAGAAGAGACGCTGCGCGCAATCGATAAGCTCGTTCGTTCGAATATCCGGCGATTTTACAATTCGGGTCATGCGTCGTCCTGGAAACCCTGCAGTGGAAGTATGACTTGATAATAGACCGACGGTCGGTCTATTACTAGGGTGCCTCCTGCTTTTTGAGGTGGAATGCTCCAGATCAAAGCCGCTGCGCCCTTTACGCGTTCAATCGAGGCGGTCTGGGGCAGGCAATCGGGTTTCGTGGAGAGATTTCGTGCGGTTGAAGCGTTATGCGATCGGTATTGCAATGGCCGCGGTGGCAGGTGCGGCGGCTTACTGGTACGTCTCTCGTCCGGCGCCCGTGACCGTGGTGACGCCGAAGCGTGGCGATGCGGCTGAAATCGTCTATGCGAGCGGCGTCGTGGAGCCGCGCATCTGGGCCAAGGTCACGCCCACCGTGCGCGAGCGGATCGTCGAGCAATGCAATTGCGAGGGCGAGCGCGTGGAAAAGGACCACGTGCTCGCCCGCCTCGACGACACCGAGGCGCGCGCCACGCGCGGCGAACTCCAGGCGCGCCTGTCGCTGGCGCAGGAGGAATATCGCCGCAAGCTCGCGCTTTCGGCGCGCAACACGATCAGCGTGCAGGAGGTTGACAGGGCCCGCACCGAAGTGGCGCAGTTGGAGGCATTGGTGGCAGCCCAGCAGGCACGGCTCGCGAGCTACGTGCTGCGCGCGCCGAGCGCCGGGCAGGTACTGCGCCAGGACGGCGAGATCGGCGAGGTCGCGGAACTCGGCACCGTGCTCTTCTGGGTCGGCGAACCGAAGCCCCTGATCGTCACGGCCGAGGTGAACGAGGAGGACATCCCACGCGTCGAGGTAGGCCAGCGGGCGCTGTTGCGGTCTGACGCGTTTGCCGGCCGTGAACTGGAGGCGGTCGTCGACAGCATCACGCCGAAGGGCGATCCCGTTACGAAGACCTACCGCGTCCGTTTCCGCCTGCCCGACGACACGCCGCTCAGGATCGGCATGTCCACCGATGTCAACGTGATCGTGCGCCAGTCGCCGAACGCATTGATCCTTCCCTCGGGCGCGGTCAGCGGCAACCGGGTCGCCGTGGTCGAGGGCGGCGACGTGCGCTTGCGCGAGATCGAGATCGGCATACGCGGCACGGGCGGCGTCGAGGTTCTTTCAGGACTTGAGGAGACAACACAGGTCATCGCCCCCTTCCCCGCTGACCTTGCCGAAGGCACGCGCGTGACCATTGCGGGAGGCGGCAGCAACTGAGGCCATCATGCAGTTAATCCTCGATATTGCGTGGACGCACATCGCCGGTCGCGGCCGCCAGACCGTCGTCGCGATAATCGGCGTGGCGGTCGGCGTCGGCTTCTCCATTGCGATGGCGGCGCTGATGCAGGGCGGCCAGGACGATTTCGTCCGCCAACTCGTCGATACCATGCCGCATGTCGAGGTGAGCGACGAGCAGCGTTCGGCGCGCCGGCAACCGGCGGAGGACGTCTTCGAGGTCGCCGCCATATCGGGCTTGCGGCCGCGCGACGACCGCCGCGGCATCATCAACCCGACGGCAGCGCAATCGTGGCTCGAGGAATGGATCCCGGGTCGGTTCGCCGCAACGCTCCATGCCGAGGGCGTCATCCGCTATTCCGGCCGCGAGGTCGGCGCCGTGGTGATCGGCATCGATCCGGAGAGGGAAGCGAGCGTCTCGCCGATCGTCGAGGATTTCCGTGAGGGAAGCTTCGCCGCGCTCACCGCCGGCGGCAACAATGTCGTGATCGGCGATACGATGGCGTCGAGGCTGGGCGCCGGGCTTGGCGATACGATCACCGCGGTCTCGTCCGAGGGGCTCACCCGCAACTTCAAGATCGTCGGGCTGTTTCACACCGGAACCACGGCGCGTGATGAGGGCGAGGCCTATGTGCTGCAGAAGAATGCGCAAATCCTGTCCAACCGGCTGAACGCGATCAACCGGATCAGCATCAAGCTCGACGATCCAAATGCCGCCCCCACGATTGCACGACGCGTCGAGGCGGAGCTCGGCTACAAGGCGGTTGCCTGGCAGGAGGCGAACGAATCCATCCTGGAGGCGCTCGTGGTGCGCAACATCATCATGTACACGGTCGTGGCCGCCATCATGCTTGTCGCCGGCTTCGGCATCTTCAACATCATCTCGACCATCACCCACGAGAAGGCACGCGACATCGCCATCATGAAATCGCTCGGCTTCTCAGAAGCCGACATGCGGCGCCTCTTTGTGCTCGAGGGGCTGGCAATCGGCGGCGCCGGTTCGCTCCTCGGCTGGGCACTCGGATTTTCGATCACCTACGCGCTTTCGCTCGTGCACTTCGAAATCGCTGCGACCGGCCAGGAAATGACGCGGCTGCCGATCGCCTGGAGCATGCTCCACTACCTGATTGCGACGGCCTCCGCGGTCGGCTCTGCGGCGGTCGCCGGCTACCTGCCGGCCCGGCGCGCGGCGCAGCTCAATCCGGTCGACATCATCAGGGGTGCGACATGACGAGCCTGATCGAGACGACCGATCTCACACGCATTCTCCACGAGACGGTGCCGGTCACGCTGGTGAGGGATGTCACCCTCAGCATCGGCGAGCGCGAATTCGTCGCCGTGACCGGCCCGTCAGGATCGGGAAAATCGTCGCTGCTCTATCTCCTGGGCCTGCTCGACCGGCCGAGCGCGGGAACACTCAAGATCCGCGGCCGCGATGCCGAGCCGATGAGCGAGAAGGAGCGTGCCACGACGCGCCTCGCCAATATCGGCTTCGTGTTCCAGTTCCATTTCCTGCTGCCGGAGTTCACCGCCCGCCAAAACGTCGAGATCCCGATGCGCAAGCTCGCCCGCCTCACCCGCGGCGAGATGCGCGAGCGGGCGACGGCACTGCTCACATCGCTCGGGCTCGAAGGTCACCTCGACAAGCGGCCCGACCAGCTTTCCGGCGGCCAGCGCCAGCGGGTGGCGGTCGCCAGAGCGCTCGCCAACGATCCGCCGCTCATCCTCGCCGACGAGCCGACGGGCAGCCTCGACAGCAAGAGTTCGGAGCAGGTCTTCGCGATCCTGGAGGCACTCGTCAACGAGCGCGGCAAGACGGTCGTCGCCGTCACCCACGACCTCGAAATGGCCGCCCGCATGCATCGGCGCATCCATCTCGTCGACGGCCGGATCAGCGAGGAAGAAGGCGCCAAGGCGGGATTTTAACGGCGTTGGCAAGATGGCAGCGTGCCGCCCGACAATGCGGCTCCCGCACTCGCGCGCAAGCTACTTGTTCCGGACCGCGCCGACGATCGTCTCTCCGAAAATCGCCCGTTGCAGGGGAGCCGCGAGCGATTCTGCATAGGGCGTGGCGATGTGATGGCGATCGCGGAAGGTCAGTTTGCCGTCGATGACCGCGGGGCAAGTGGTTTTGTTGCAGAAAAGATCGACCACATCGACATAGGAGGCATGGCCCACTTCCGACACGACCTTCCGTTCCGCCGCCGGGATCGTTTCCTCCACGGCCTCGTTGCGCGGTGTGTCGCAAACGCTCGGGCTGTCGTCCTGCCACAGGGCACGCGCGACACACTTGTCGAGGTAGGATTTGTGCAGCGGGCCGTCCCGGAGCACGACGACGTCGCTGCCGGTCTCTTTCAACGTCTCCACCGTGCGCTTGATGCCCTTCGCCCAGTCGCTGACGTCGATCTGATAGCTCGATATGTAATTGATGTCGTTTCGGACGTAGCTCGAGGAGTATTCCGAAAGGATGACGACATCCGGCCTCAGCGAGGCAATCTGGCCGAACACCAGCTTCCTCCACTCGTCGCACTCGCTGTAGCTACGCGCCAACACCGTGTTCCAGGTCGTCACACTTGCCGCCGGGCATGACGACTTCAGATAGGTGACAAGCCGCCAGCCGTTGTTCTCGGCAATTCGCTTGAGCGGCGTCGACCAGTGATCGGCATGGGAATCGCCGAAGAGAACGATGGTCTTTTTCGGGTTCTTGGCGCCGAATTCACAGGCCTTTGGCGCGATCTGGTCCCTTTCGAGCACGCAGGCCGAATCGAATTCCCGCGCCGCCGACTTCCGCTCGGCGCTTGTGAGGACCTGCCGCTGCTCAGAATCGAGGTTGTAGTTTGCCAGGGCTGCACTGCCGTAGGCGACCGTCGCGCCCGTCGCTGTCAGCATCGCCGCGAGCCCCAGCGACCGGCTGGTCTTGGCCGCCAGCCAGCCGCTGTGGCGCACTGGATTTTCGATGAAATGATAACTGAGAAGCGAGAGGACGAGTGTGAGCGCCAGACACAGGAGCCGATCGGCGATCGTCAGGTCCGGCTCGAGGATCCCCGCATAGACGATCACCGGCCAGTGCCAGAGATAGAGGGAATAGGAGAGTTTCCCGATCTCCTGGAATGGCTGGAAGGCGAGAACGGACCTTGGCCCGATGCGGCTTTCATGCGCGCCGCTGAGAAGCACCATCACCGTGCCCAACACCGGCACCAGGGCAATCGAGCCCGGAAAGGGGATATCCTCCGTGACGGTCAGATAGGCCACCGCGATCAGGGCGAGCCCAAGCCAGCCGAGGGCGGGCGAAAAGCGGAACCGTCTTGCCCACTCCTGCGAGACCGCCATCGAAGCAAGGCCACCGGCGGCGAACTCCCAGGCTCTCAGCGGCGAGAAATAGAACGCCCAGGGCTGGGAAATCGCGGTCATCCGCCAGCAAAGCGCAAGGGAAACCACGGCCACGGCAGCAAGCAGAAGGAACGGGTTGCGCTTGCCCGGAAGAAACCGCGCAAGGACCAGGAGGAGCGCAGGCCAGACGAGATAGAACTGCTCCTCGACCGAGAGAGACCAGTAATGAATAAAGGGGTTGTTCGACGCGTCCGATGCAAAATAATCCACGGTCCAGCGGATGAGCCACAGATTGATCATGTAGGACGAGGCAAACAGCGATCCCTTCGAATAAAACTGCTGCTCCGACGGCGAGAGAATGAAGTAGCCGAAAAGCAGCGTCACCAGGATGACGAACAGTGAGGCCGGGAGCAAACGGCGAGCGCGCCGAGCATAAAAGCGCCAGAGATTGACCGTGCCGCTCCTGGCGATCTCCTGCTGCAGATGCCTGGTGATCAGATACCCGGAGATGACGAAGAAGATATCGACGCCGATGAAGCCGCCGGGCAGACCGGTCATGCCGAAATGAAAGGCAACGACACCGGAAACCGCCAAGGCGCGCAGTCCTTCGATGTCCGGGCGAAAGCTTCCTGGGGCCGCTTGCATACTCATACCGTTGGTTGCATTTCTCTCAGACGCCCCAGTCATTCCATGGCACGAACAGATCTGGAGGCAAAGCGTGATTTGACGCGGCGCAACATTCTACGCCGCAATGCAGCACGCCTTCGCGAGGGTGATCCTGACCGAAAATGAGGCGGTAATATGGGGCTTTTTTCAATTTTTTCTGAAGTTTATGCGGCTGCCCGCTCGCTGGCGGCGTTCACGCCGCTCGAAACTGCTGTGCATGAGGCCTAAGCAACACACCGCCAGACCACAATCACTGATTGATCGATCCAATTAACACGCCCCCTCAAAAACGAAGGGTGGGCACGTCGAAAACGTAAGAAACTCAGCGATCCGGCACACCCTGCCCGGTTCCGGCGCACATATGCAGGCCGTGTCTCAGCGGTGCCCGGATTATTGCCGCTGACGAAGAGAAATAGAACGCCATCAGCCATTGCCGCGCCCGCGGTCGCCGGCTCTTCCAGAGATTCAGAAGACACTTGTTCTGCAGCCCCGCGTATCAGATCGCCACGCAGGCGATTCGGTGGCGACGAGACCGCCGTGGCCGTGCTACACGCCCGTCTGGGTCGTCATGACAATGCCCGCAAGCTGCACTGACGTGTCCATCGGGGTCGCCACCTCCATCAGTTGCAGCGTGTCGACAAACTCCATGATCTCCACCATCAGCCCGTCGCTGAAGGTGACCTTGTCGATAAACTCGGTTTCGAAGCGGGCATCGCTCGGGACGAACCGGACCTCGCCGGCGCGATGGGCGCAAACCGTTTCGCCATCGATGTGAAGAGCGAGCGTTGCCACCTTGGAAAGATCCCAGACCTCCATCAATTCCTTGAAGTTGAGACGCACGGCCTCGCCACCTTCGATCTTCCGGCACATCGGACCGAGCCGATCACTTCCCGCGATACGGAAGCTGCAGGCCGGGTGTACATAGGCCATCAAGGCGTCGAGGTCATTGTCGTCCCGCGCCTGGTAGATCGCGTGCATGATGTTTTCGAGTTCGCTTCGATCGGTCATGGCAGTCCTCCCCTTTCGGTTACTGCACAACGCACATGAATCGGAAACGATGACAGCCGGCTCTGCTCGTCATGCGAGAGGCTGGGCTGTCTCGCAAGTTTGCCGTCAATCGCCACTGCTGGCAACAGCGAAAGAGACCGCGGGCCGCCAGGACGAACGCGGAGAAAGTCTGCCGATAAACAGAAGGCCCGGCGTTTCCGCCAGGCCCTTGGAATGCTCGCCTCGTCTGTCCGGCTTAGGCCGCCTCAGCGACCTCACCGCGGATCAAGTCTCCTAGCCGGCGGATGCCCTCTTCGATCATCTTGTCGTTGGCGCAGGAGAAGCTCAGGCGCAGCGTGTTTTCGCCGGACCCGTCGGCGAAGAAGGCGCGGCCGGGGACGAAGGCAACCTTCGCCGTCTGGATCGATTTGGCCAGAAGCGCGGCCCCATCCGTGCCCTTCGGCAGCGTCACCCAGACGAACATGCCGCCTTCCGGCTTGGTCCAGGTCACATCTGCCGGCATGTATCTTTCGAGTGCGGCCAGCATGGCGCTGCGGCGGTGCTTGTAGACCTTGTGGATCTTCGCCACCTGCTCGTCGAAGCCGCGCTCGGCCACGGTGCAGATCGCCATCTGGTTGATCGTCGAGGAATGCAGGTCGGCCGCCTGCTTCATCAGCACCAGCTTGCGGATAACAGCTTCGGAGGCGCAGACCCAGCCGACGCGAAGTCCCGGTGCCAGCGTCTTGGAGAAGCTGCCGCAATAGATCGTGCGGGCGCTGTTGATGTCGCCCTTGCGGGCGATTTCCAGCGCCAGGATCGGCGGGATCGCCTCACCGTCATAGCGCAGCGACTGATAGGCCGCATCTTCGATGACGGCGACGTCGAGCTCTTCCGCAAGGTCAAGGACGCGCTCGCGGCCGGCACGGTCAACCGTCTCGCCGGTCGGGTTGGCGAAATCGGCGGAGAGATAGGCGAACTTCACCCGGCCACCGGCCTCAGCTGCCTGCTGGCGGTAGGCTTCGGGCGTGCGGTTGCCGCCGGGGTTCAACTGGTCGTAGGCCGGCTCATAGGCATTGAAGGCCTGCAGTGCGCCGAGATAGGTCGGCCACGTGACGAGCGCGGTATCCTTCGGCGACAGGAACAGCTTGCCGAGATAGTCGAGCGCCTGCTGCGAGCCGGAGGTGATGAAGATGTTGTCGACCGTCGCCGGGATGCCAAGCGCCGCCATCTGCTTGGCCAGCCACTCGCGCAGCGGCCGGTAACCCTCGCTTACCGAATACTGCAGTGCTGCGCTGACCGCCGGGCCGCCGAAGATCTCGGCATAGGCCGCCTTGAATTCAGCGTCGGGGAAGAGTTCGGGATCGGGAATGCCGCCAGCGAAGGAAATGATATCGGGACGATCGAGCAACTTCAGAAGCTCACGGATTTCGGAGGCGCGCATCCGGCTCGAACGCGTCGCGAAGATATGGTCCCAATTCAGCATGGGCGGGTTCCTCGAGATCTTTGCAACGGGACTACGGAAGAAGCGGACTTCCGGCGTCCCGCGTTTCTTTGTCGATTGTCCGGCGACAGGATCACGTCCGCTATTTTATGTCAACGTTATTGACCTAAATCAGTTCGTTTTTCGTGGCCCAAGGCTTACAAAACAGGTTACTGCCGCGTGGTTACTTGCGTGACGTAACGTGAGACATTGGCGCCTCGTGTAGCGCGTGCGGATATCGCGCGCTATGCTCCTTCTATCCGTGGGAACCGCGTCTGGAGGTTTTCGTGAACGACACGTCATCAGCGTCCGCTTCGCTCAGGATTCCGACATTCGAGGATGTTCAAATGGCGCGGCAGCGCATTTCCGGCGCCGCGCACCGCACCCCCGTTTTGACATCGCGGACAGCCGACGGAATGGCTGCGGCGTCTCTCTTCTTCAAGGCGGAGAACCTGCAACGCGCCGGCGCCTTCAAGTTTCGCGGCGCATACAACGCCGTTGCTGCGCTCGACGAATCTCCCCGACGAAACGGCGTCGTGGCCTTCTCCTCCGGCAACCACGCCCAGGCGCTGGCCTATGCGGCGAAGCTGCAAGGCGTTCCGGCAACGATCGTGATGCCGACGGACGCGCCGGAGATAAAGATCGCCGCGACGAAGGCCTATGGAGCCGAGATCCATTTCTATGACCGGTACACCGAGGATCGTGAGGAAATCAGCAGGCGCCTCGCCGCCGAGCGTGGCGCAACCTTGGTCCCGCCCTTTGATCATCCGGATGTGATTGCGGGACAGGGTACCGCCGCACTGGAACTGATCGAGGAGGTCGGGGAACTCGACCTGCTCGTCGTACCGCTCGGCGGAGGCGGTCTGCTCGCCGGCAGCGCGCTCAGCGCCCGCGCGCTCTCACCCGCCTGCAGGATCATCGGCGTCGAGCCGGAGGCGGGCAACGACGGCCAGCAGTCGCTCAAGAAGGGCGAGATCGTGCGTATCCCGGCGCCAAAATCCATCGCCGACGGCGCGATCGTCACCCACATCGGCGAGCGCAACTTCGCCATCCTGAAACGCACGGTCGACGAGATCGTAACCGTTACCGATCCGCAACTGGTCGAGACCATGCGGTTCTTTGCCGAACGCATGAAGATCATCGTGGAGCCGACCGGCTGCCTGGCCGCGGCTGCCATATTGCAGGGTGTGCTGCCCTGTCCGGGCGCGAGAGCAGGCATTCTCCTCAGCGGCGGAAACGTCGATCTCAAGACGTTCAATGCACTGTTGAGTGCGCGCTAAGCTCTTTCGAGAGATCGCGCATCGGCTCAAGGCGGCGGCTTTCCGTGAGCCGCTTGTCCTGCATCACTGCCCGTCTTATCACATGCCCATGACGACAAGGGAAACGAGATGCCGCCGCTCCGCGACGAGACGAATGCCTTCTACCGCGACAATGCGGCAGCCTATGCAAATCGGGAGCGCAAGGCGCCGACGGCGCGCCTTGAACGCTTCCTCGCAAGGCTCACGCCCGGTGCCAGGATTCTCGAACTCGGCTGCGGCGGCGGACAGGACAGCGCCTATATGCTTGCCAGGGGGTTCGATGTGACACCGACCGACGGCTCACCGGAGCTTGCGGCCGAGGCCGAGCGTCTTCTCGGGCGGCAGGTCGAGGTCGTCCGGTTTGATGAGATCGCATGGCGCGACGTTTTCGACGCGGTCTGGGCGGAAGCATGTCTCCTGCATGTGCCGCGTGCCGAGCTTGCCGGCGTGCTTGCCCGCATCCTGCGCGCACTGAGAGGCGGCGGGATTCTTCATGCCAGTTTCAAGGCTGGAAACGGCGAAGGCCACGATCGCTTCGGGCGCTATTTCAACTATCCTTCGCGGGACTGGCTGATGCCGCTGTTCAACAGGAACGGTTGGGCGAACGTGGATATCCTGGAAGCGGATGGGGGTGGTTACGACGGAGAGCCGACCCGCTGGCTGCATGTGTCGGCCGCAAAACCAATATCAGCAAAGCAATAGTAGCAACGGCCGGACTGCACCCGGCGAGGCTTATCAGTCTGGCTGCGCCGCTCAGGCCTCTCCCTCATCCCAGTAGCTGCAGATCAACAGGGCGCAGATCGCAGCCAGGATGAGAAAATCGAAGAGCGCGAAGTGCTGCAGAATTGTCGTCATTACGCTTCCTCCTGCCAACCAACACATCAGAGCACGAATTGGTCTCAATAGGAAGAGAACTGCAGAATAATATTTCGGAATACCTTAGTTTAGGAAAGTAAGATTTGCGTCGCACAATACTATTCTGCGGCGCACAATACTCAAATTGCGAAAACGCAAACAAAGCCGACCGCTTCAATCAATAACCAGAATACCAGACGGCATGCTGCTTTCTTGCCGAAACTGCCCGCCGAAGATATTTTTGCGCTGGTCCCTCCGGATTCTAGAAGAACCAGTGTCTTGGCCAGCAGCGCCCCGCAAAGGTACAAACATGACCGGGTTGATTATTTCGTCCACCGTCTTCGCATGTTTGTGCATTGCGTCGTTTGCCACCATGCGCTTCCACCCGAAACTTCCGCTGCGGCACCGGGACGACGACACAAACACCGTCGTGCGCCTCGTTGCGAATATTTTCGTGGTCATGACCTCGCTGGTCTTCGGTCTCATGATCAATTCCGCGAAAAACACCTTCGAAAACATCGACAGCAACGTTCATTCCTATGCGACCAACCTCATCCTGCTTGATCGGACGCTAAGAACTTACGGCCTCGGCGCAAACGACGCCCGCCAGCACCTCGTTGCCTACGTAGAAGAGGCGATCGCAAATCCGGCACGCGCGGACGACACTCTCCGCAGCGAAAGGAACACGGCTCAAATTCGCCTGGATATGCTGGGGGAAAGCCTCGCCGCCATCACGCCCGCCGACGGCTTTCACGAGTCCATAGTTGCGAGCGCGCATCAACAATACAATCGCATCGTCGAACAACGCTGGGCGATTGTCGAACAATCCGAGGGCGCGATTCCCATGCCGCTCATCGCGATGCTGGGCGCTTGGCTGACGCTGATTTTCGCGAGCTTCGGTTATCGGGCGCCGATGAACACGGTCGTCGCCACGATGTTCCTCGTGTCGGCTCTGTTGATCGCCGCTTCCGTCTATCTCGTCCTCGACATGGACATCCCCTTCAGCGGAGCCATCCAGATTTCCGATGCGCCACTCCACAGGGCGCTGGCGGAAATGAAAAGCGGAACCTGATGGCGCGGCCGCGGGCGGAAACCCGTTACGCCTTTCTCGGGATTAGTCTCAGGCCGGCTGGACGGATTTGACGCTGCCGCTGCTGTCGACGACGCAGTTGAACTTGCGCCCGCCGGCATCGACATCGACGGCGTAGGTTGTTGCATCGAGCTGGCGCGAACTCATCGGCAGAACCCTGGCGCCGCTGGCTTGCGCAACGACGGCATTGGCGCAGATGAGCTGCAGGTCGGCGGGCGCGGTCTGCAGGCTTGTGCGGGCCATGTTCTGCGGTTCAGGCGTCGATGACTGGCATCCGCCGAGAAGCGAGACGCCGGCGACAACAAATGCGCAGCGCGCGATCGAATATGCATTCAACTTGGTCGTCGACAAATCCTCACCTCCAGATGTCGCCTTCGCTGTTCACACGCCCTTGCTCACACGCCCTGTTCAGACGCCCTTGTAGAGCGCCGCCCCCTGCATCAGCACGATGACCTTGGCGCCAATTTCCACGCGGGAATGCAGATCGACGATGTCGTCATTGTTCATCCGGATGCAGCCGGAGGAAACGTCGAGACCGATCGTCCAGGGCTCCACCGTGCCATGGATACGGTAGATCGTGTCGTTCTCGCCTTCGTAGAGATAGAGCGCCCTCGCCCCGAGCGGATTGTCCGGCCCGCCCGGCATGCCGGCCGCCCATTTTGCCGCGTTCGGGTCGCGCGCCACCATCTCGGCCGGCGGCGTCCAGGTCGGCCACTCGGCCGTGCGGCCGACGCGAACGATGCCCGCCCAGCCGAAGCCCTCGCGACCGACGCCGATGCCATAGCGGATCGCCTGGCCGCCGGGCTGGACGAGATAGAGAAAATGCTGGTTGCCGTCGATGATGATCGTGCCAGGCGGCTCGGCGGTGCGGAATGTCACGACCTGGCGGCGAAAGGCCTCCGGCACCTGCTTGTTGCGCGCGAAATACTGCCGCGCCTTGCGCTTGTCATAGTCAACCCATTTCTTCGTGCGGGCGTCGTAGATCTGCGTCGCCGCGAGCGCCGCCAGCGGCCCGAGGCACAGGCCGGCGGCAAGCACGATCAAGCCGATTTTCCGCGTCCCGCCACGTTTTACCTCTGTCTCAAGGCTGTCCCGGATCATCGTCATTGCTTTGCCCACCCGTCTATGCGTGCTGCGTTGCCGTCGACCCATTTCTTGGCGTAGTCGGGGGGCGTCTGGCGCTCCACCTCCAGCGCGTAGCTCATCGCCGTCACCTCTTCCGGCGAGAAATCCACCTCCTCCAGGAACTTCGCGATATCGGGATGCTTCTTGCCGAAGGCGGCCGCATAGGCGATGTGGAAATGCGCCGTATCCCAGGCGGTTGGCGCGCTCGACTTGGTGACCCACAGGGGATCGTCCGCCGGCACGATCTTCCATTTCGCCGGGTCATGCGCCGGCTCCTCGATACGCGTGAGCTTGTGCAACTCGAAGACGTGGTGCGGCGCATAGCAATAGAACACCATCGGCCGGGCGGTCGCGACCGCCGCATCGACCGCCGCCATCGCCACCTCCTCCTCGGCCTCGACGAGCGTCAGGTTCGCGGCATAGCCGTAGCTGTTCGCCCGCACCCGTTCGATCCCCGTCGAAAGCCAGGTCGGCGCGCCGATCCACACCTCGCCGCGTCCATCCCCGTCCGTGTCGAGCACTGCGGTCTTCGCCGGATCGCTGAGGTCGGCGATCGTCTTGAGGCCGGCAGCGGCTGCCTCAGGCGTGGCGCAAAGGCCCTGCCACGCCGGAACGGCGCGCCCGCTCAGGACGACCGCGCCCTTGTCGGTCACGTATTTCTTGATGAGATCCTCGAAATTCGGCCGCCACACTTCGGGCTGGATGTCGACCTCGCCCTTGTCGAGTCCGACAAAGGCGCTGATCGTCCCGAGTTCGCGCACGTCGGCCTCCAGACCGAACTTCTTGGCGATGCTCAATTTCAGGATATTGGCCGTTGCCTGTCCGGACGGCCAATTGGGCATGGCGATCACCAGGTCGGCGCCCTCAGCCGGCAGAGCAACTGTTGCGGCGAGCACGGCTGCGAAGGCGGCCACGCGGAATTTCGTGCTTCTCTTCACAGTGTCCTCCGACCAGATTCCCCGAATGCTGCGGCTGATGTCTTGTGAATGAATGCTATGAGTCGAGTCGAAACTTGGAGCGTCGCGCTATGTCGGACGCGACCTACGCGTAGTGCACGCACTTGATCTGTCTGCGGGTCGAGCGACCCGGAATACGATACAGGCATGTCTTGACGGCCGGCAGGATGCACCAGCTTCTTCCCATCCGTCAACTTATCGTTGCTGGGTTTCGGGATTCCTCGCTCCCGTTGGCCCTTGAGGAGCACAACGATCGTGGCAGCGAGGATCATGAGCTCGAACAATAGGGGATCAAGAACGTGGGCCGCTAAATCTCCTTTTCCACGACCAGCCTGTCGACATAACTTTCGACGCCGTTGATATTCTCCATCAGCACCTTGATCGCGCGACGCTCCAACTCGCTCTTCAACTTGCCTTCAAGCACGGCATGGCAAGCTTCCACGGTGACCGTGATGTTCCGCAGATCCAGGCCGAGGTCGGAGCGAAGGCGCGCACGGATCGCGACGGCAAGCGGTTCGTCTCCCCTGACCGCGCCGTCACCGGGAACGTCGACGATCGCGCGCAAAAGGTCGACGCGACTGATGATGCCGACCAGCGCGCCATTTTCCACGACCGGCACGCGCTTGATCTTGTGGTTGAACATGAGCTCGGCAACGGCGCCGATCGGAGCGTCGCGCCCGACGGTGAAAACCTCGGTCGACATCAGATCGGCGATGCGCCAGCTATTGCTGCGGATGTAGCGGTCGAGATCGACGAGGGCGCTTTCGGCCGCGCCAGTGCCCCGGCCCTTCCCGAGCTCGACGCGGCGCAAAAGGTCGCCTTCCGTCAGCATGCCAGCGACCGCACCATCGTCGTCGATGACAGGGAGACCGCTCAGCCCTTTCGTCACCATGGTTTCGATCGCGTGGCGTACACTGCTTGCCGTACTGATCGTGGCTACGTTTGTCGTCATGATTTCATCGGCGCGCATTTGGGCCTCCACCTGTTGCGGGAGAAACGAAAGCACTTTCTGCCTGACGGATTTGTCTGAGAGGGGGAAAGATGCAGGAAATGCCGAACATTTTCAAATCTTTCCGAAAGGCCGAAGCGCAAAATCGGTCGCCTTGCCTCGCACCCGACCTAAGGCGCAACGGCGATACCCGCCTCCCTTGATGCATCAAGAAATGTGATCCGGGCGACGTAAGCCGGCAGATGGCCGCTCAACACCTCCTCGCATGCGGCAACAGCAGCGTAATAGGCGGGTCCCCTTCGCTGCGGCCAAGCCTCCTGCAGCAGGGCGAGAGCCTCGCTTGTGGTCGACACGAATGCCAAACCGCCTTCGCCAGACCTCACGACGACACACTCGTTCCAGGGACCGGCACTCATTGTTCGCCTCCCCGTTAGGCAATGCGACTGGACGCCGTTGTAAGTAACGTAGCAGCCGCGTTTTTGAAGTCGTGCCCGGGACAGGGAGTGCTGAAAATCTTTGGAACCCGACGATCCTCGCGACCGTCGGCCACTCACGGTTGGGGGATGCGGCGCGAGCACACGGCTCAAGCGGCGGCGGTGCGCCGCTGGGGTTGGGCTTCAATCTGCCCGAGCCATCAGCCCAGTTGCAGACCGGCCGCCCGCGCCGTCTCGCGCAGGAACGGCAAGCCGACCTCGATGACATCGCGCGGGTCTTCGGCGACCGGCCGCCAGATTGCCAGCCCGCCGGCGATGTCCTGGTCGACATGGTTCATGCTCTCGAGCGTGATCGGACCCTCGTAGCCGATGTCGGCGATCGCCTTCATGCAGGCCTGCCAGTTCAGCATGCCGCGTCCCGGCACGCCGCGGTTGGCCTCGGAGACATGCACATATCCGAGATAGGGCGCCGCCGCTTCGAACCCGGCGCCAAAGCTCTCCTCCTCGATATGCATATGATAGGTGTCGAGATGGATGAAAAGATTGTCGGCACCGATCCGCTCGATGATCCGCGCGGCGTCGATACCGCGGTTGATGAGATGAGTCTCGTAGCGGTTGCAGGGTTCGATGCCGAGCTTCACGCCGTGCGACCTTGCCGCCTTCGCCGCCCGCTCGAGAAATCGGCACATGCCGTCGATCTCCCTGGTCGTCGCTGCGCGGCCCGTGGTCTTGCCGATCGAGCCATAGGTGACGCCGGCGAGCCCGAAGCTGCCGATCTCCTCGCATACCCGGAATGCCGGCTCCAGGAAATCGAGCCCGTCCTGCGGATGTGCTACGATATCGAGCGCCCGCGGCAGTCCGAGCGACGGTATCAGCTCGACGCCATAATGGCCGGCGAAGGCCCGCGTCCGCCGCGTGTCGATTTCCCTCGGCCTCAGCAGCGGAATTTCCAGGAGCCCGATGCCGAGCTCCTTGAGGCGATCCATTTGCGGCTCGATGCGCGAGAGATCCCAGACAGGCGCGATCGCGAAAGTGTGCAGTCCGAAGGTACTCATGAAGTCAGCCCCGTTGTTCGTGCATGGCCGCAGCCGAAAGGTCGCCGCCGCCGACGATGCGGCTGACGACCTCGCTCATGTTGGTTCTGGCGGTGGCAAGATTTGCGTCGGCCCGCCCGTGTCGCAGGACGACGATGCGGTCGGTGACGGCAAGCACGTCGTTCAGCCGGTGGGAGATCAGGATCACGGCGATGCCCTCCGATTTCAGCCGGCGGATGAGGTCGAGCACGCCCTGCACCTCGCGCACCGCAAGGGCTGCGGTCGGCTCGTCCATGATGACGAGCTTCGGATTGAAGGTGAGCGCCCGGGCGATCGCCACGGTCTGCTGCTGGCCGCCCGAAAAGGAGCCGACCGAGCGGTTTATCGACGGCAGGTGGGCGCCGAGCCGCGCGATCATGCTTGCCGCCTCGCGGTCCATCCGCGCCTTGTCGATGAAGCCGGGAAACAGCCCGAACAGTTTTCGCGTCGGTTCGCGGCCGAGGAAGATATTGCTCGCCACGTCCTGCTGTTTTGCCAGCGACAGGTCCTGATAGATCATCTCGATGCCGAGTTCGCGCCGCGCGCCTGGGTCGAGTGGCAGCACGTCCGTGCCGTCGAACTCGATCGAGCCGGCATCGGCCCGGTAGATGCCGGTGATCGTCTTCATCAGCGTCGACTTGCCGGCACCGTTGTCGCCGACGAGGCCGACCACCTCGCCCTTCTCGACGGCGAGATCGACGCCATGCAGCACGTCGACCGCGCCAAAGCTCTTGCGGATGCCGGAAAGCGTGAGAAGGGTCATACACGGCTCTCCTTGCGCACCTGATACTGGTCGATGAAGACCGCGAGGATCAGCACCGCGCCGATCGCCATCTGCTGGTAATAGGATTGCACCGCAAGCAGGTTGAGCCCGTTCTGCAGCACGCCCATGATCAGCGCGCCGATCATGGTGCCGAGAATGGAGCCGCGGCCGCCGAAGAGATTGGTGCCGCCGATGATGGCCGCGGTGATCGCCGTCAGTTCGTAATTGAGGCCCGCCGTCGGATCGCCGGAGTTGATGCGGGCCATGAACAGCATGCCGGCAAGCCCGGCGAGCGCGCCGGAAAGCGTGTAGAGGATACGCCTGTGCCGCTCGACGCGGATACCGGCGGCGCGCGCGGCACTTTCGGAATCCCCGAGCGCCATGGTGTGCCGGCCGAATTTCGAATAGGCGAGCACGCAATGGGCGACGATTGCGGTGATGACGAAGATGATCACCGGCATCGGAATGCCAAGCGGCCGCCCCTGGCCGACATAGACCATCAAGGCCGGCAGGCCGTAGATCACCCGGCCGTCGGAAATGACGAGCGCAAGCCCGCGGGCAAGCCCCAGCATGCCGAGCGTGACGATGAAGGCCGGGACGAAGGCGCGCGTGATCAGCTGGCCGTTGACATAACCGGCGGCCGACCCGGCAAGGATGCAGGCGGCAAGCCCCACGGGCGAAGGCGCGCCGAGATTGACGGCGACATAGGCGCCCGCCACACCGGAAAGCCCCATCACCGATCCGAGCGACAGGTCAAGCCCGCCGGATCCGATGACGTAAGTCGCGGCGATCGCCAGCACGCCGATCGTCGAGGTGGCAAGCAGGATGTTCAGAAAATTGCTGAGCGACAGGAAGAACGGCGACAGGACGGCCATGACGGCGCTGAGCACGATCAGGACGATGAAGGATTCCAGCCGTATGTGCAGTTGCTCGACCGATGTTCGTTGCGCCCGCGCCCAAAGCCCGGGCTGCGCCGTTTCATGTGCCATGGTTCCCACCCACTACAAAAGGCGGCCGGCGCAGTATGGCGCGCCAGCCGGGTTCGGCAAAGCTCACTTGACGTATTGAAGCATCGGCTCCTTGCCGGCATCGAGCACATCCTTGGTCAGCACCAGCGTCGGCACGGCGATGTCCGCCGTCACGCTTTCGCCGGCGATTGCCTTCTTCACGTTCTCGACCGCCTGTTTTCCGACGAGATAGGGAAGCTGGGCGACCGAGGCGTTGAGCCGGCCGTCCTTAATCGACTTCACTGCGTCGGAATTGCCGTCCACGCCGATGATCGTCACCTGATCGCCCTTGCCGGCGGCATAGACCGCCTCGACTGCGCCGAGCGCCATGCCGTCATTGGCGGCGAAAATGCCGACGAGGTCCGGGTTGCGTGTCAGGATGTCGTTGGTGATCGAAGCCGCCTTGCCGCGGTCCCAGTCGCCGGGAAGCGAGGCGACGACCTCGAGGCCGGGCGCCAGTTCTTTCAGCCGTGCTGCAAAGCCTTGAGCGCGCCTCTGCCCGGTGACGTTGCCCGACAGCCCCTCGATCACCAGCACTGGCCCCTTGGCCTCCTTGCCGAGCTTCTCGACGAGATAATCGGCGCCCTGCGCGCCCGCCGCGACGTTGTCCGAGCCGATGCGGAAGGTGATCTTTATGCCCTCCTTGTCGAGCACGGCCTGATCGAGGTTGCCGTCGAGATCGACAACCTTGATACCCGCATCCTGCGCCGCCTTGAGGCACGGCAGGAGGTTGGTCGAGTTGATCGCGGCGGTGATCATCGCCACCGGCTTGCGTTCCAGCATCGTGTTGCAGAGATTGAGCTGCGGCTCGGCCGCCTGATCGCTTTCGGCTGCTTGCAGGAAATATTTCACACCGGCTTCCTTGGCACCGTCCTCGACCCCCTGGCTCATGGCGCCCCAGAACGGATTGGCGAGCGTTTTCATCAGGACGCCGTATTCGCCGTCTTGGGCGACGGCAGGCGCGGCGAAGGCCATTGCAACGCCCAACGCCAAAGTAAATCGATTTATCTTTGCGACAAATGGTTGCATCGTTTCCTCCAGTTGATGTCACGCACCGTGAGTTCCAGCCAGATCCGGCGCTTGCCTTCCGTCTTCGACAATCGGGGTCATTGCCGTTTTCCTCCCCCGGAATGCGGTCCGCTACCTGGCGACCCAACGGATTCCCGCATCAAGACCTTGCATGGTTCGAGCCGCGCCATCGGCGGCCCCCCTTCCCCTTCGATCCGGCGAAACAGCACGTCCATCGCCTCGATGGCGATCTGCCGCACCGGTTGCACGACCGCCGCAATCGCCGGCCACGTCACCTGCATCCACTCAGCATCGTCGAAGCCGACGAGGGAAATGTCGTTCGGGCAATGCCAGCCGCGCCGGCGGAATTCGCTGAGCGCGACCAGCGTGCCCCTCAGGAACAGCGAATAGACGGCGGTCGGCCGCTCGCCCTTGGCGAAATAATCCCGCAGCGAAGATCGCAGCGGCTCGACATCGCTTTCCGAAAGGATCACGTCGACGCGGGTATCGGGGGCAAGCTGGAGCGCGCTCTCACGAAAACTGTCCAGCCGGGCCCTGACGGTCGCCGCCTGTTCGCCGAGCCCCAGCACGAGGATATGGCGGTGGCCCCTTTCAACGAGCTCGCGCGCCACCTCCGCGCTCGCCGAAACACTGTCGGCCGAAACCGTGTCGAAGGCATCGTCCGCAAGCACCCGGTCGATCAGCACACCGGTCATGCCGTTCTTCTTCATGAACCCTGCCGCCGGTCCGTGCTCGTTGCGCACCGGCGCCAGCACGACGCCGGAGACGCGCCAGTCGTGCATGCGGGCGAGGATTTCCTTTTCGCGCGTTTCCGACTCCCGGCTCGACGCCGCGACGAGCGCATAGCCGCGCTGTTCGGCCAGCCGCTCCAGCTGCGTGATCACGGAGCCGAAGAATTCGCTTTCGAATTCCGGAACGATTGCACCGATGATGCGGCGCTTGGCGCGCCTCAGGTCCGAGGCGAGCGGATCGACGCGATAGCCGAGCAGTTCCACCGCGTCGAATACGCGCTGGACGTTCTCGGGCTTCACCGTCGCGACACCTTGCAGGACTTTCGACACCGTCGCGGCAGAGACGCCGGCGCTATTCGCCACGTCGTGGATCGACGGCCGCCGCGCATGCGCTTCCCGATGAACCATCCTCTCCTCCCGAGAGCAAGCAGTCTGCCGAGTGTCGCACAACAAGCGATAAATCGATTTTTCCATATTGTAAATCGTTTCATTCGGCGTACAACCTGTGCGTCAGCGGTACATGTACCGAATGCATCGGAAGGAGCCGACCGGGAGGAAGAAGCCATGTCCGACAATTCGCTGCCGCTGGTGATCAGCGCGCCGGAACCGCGTACGCTCGACCTCATTTTCACCCCGCCTTCGCTCGCGCGCCTTCGTGCCGGCTACCGGATCGTTGAGACGACCGACCGGGACATTGCCGCGCTGCCGGCCGACGTTCTCGCCGCGGCCCGCTACATCATCGGCCAACCACCGATTTCGGGCGAATTGCTCGCCGGGATGCGATCGCTGCGCTGCGTCTTCAACGTCGAGACCAACCTGATCAACAACATGCCCTATGAGACGTTGTTCGAGCGTGGCATCCATGTGGTAACGACCGGCGCGGTCTTTGCCGAGCCGGTGGCCGAACTTGGCCTTGCCATGGCGATCAATCTCGCGCGCGGCATCGTCGATGCGGATCTCGCGTTTCGCGAAGGCGAAGAATTATGGGGTGGTGACGGCAACCGCACGGCGCGGCTCATCTCCGGCGCAGATGTCGGCATCATCGGCTTCGGCGACCTCGGCAAGGTGCTGAACCGCCTGCTGTCGGGCTTCCGCACCCGCACACGGGTCTTCGATCCCTGGCTGCCGCCGTCGATGCTGATAGAGCATGGGGTGGAGCCGGCCTCGTTGGACGAGGTGCTATCCGAGAGCGACTATGTCTTCGTCGTCGCCTCGGTCACCAGCGAGAACCAGGGGTTCCTCGGCGCAGACGCCTTCGCGAAGATGCGCAAAGGCGCCGCCTTCATCCTGCTCAGCCGGGCCGGCGTCGTGGATTTCGAGGCGTTGATGGATGCGGTAGGCACCAGGCACATCATCGCGGCCAGCGATGTCTTTCCGGAGGAACCGCTTGGCCTCGATCACCCCGTCCGAACGCTACCCGGCTTCCTGCGCTCGGCCCACCGCGCCGGCGCCCTCGATGTCGCTTTCAAGCGCATGGGAGACATGGTGCTCGAGGACATGGACCTGATGGACCGCGGCCTGCCGCCGATACGCTGCAAGCGCGCCGAGCGCGAAACCGTCTCGCGGATGCGCTCGAAGCCGGTCGACAGGAACTAGAGCCCCTGCCCCCATGAACAGCGATCAATGCCGCGCCGCTGTCTTGTTTGACTTCGCTTGACCGAAACCTAGGTAGAAGGCGACCTGCAAAACCGATCGTTCCCGATCGCCCCGTTCAATCCCACTTGAGAGAAAAGCCATGCACTACAGAACACTCGGGCGTACCGGCCTCAGCGTTTCCGAAATCGGTTATGGTGCCTGGGGCATCGGCAACAGCGGCTGGCGGGGCGCCGACGACGAGGAGTCGGCACGCGCGCTCAACCGGGCGATCGACCTCGGTCTCACCTTCATCGACACGGCGCTCGGTTATGGCGAAGGCCACAGCGAAAGGCTGGTCGGCAAGCTGCTTAAGGAACGCTCGGAGACGATCCACGTCGCAACCAAGATCCCGCCCAGGAACAGGGTGTGGCCGGCCCGCCCCGGCACGCCGGTCGAGGACGGCTTCCCCGCCGACCATGTCATTGCCTGCACCGAAACGAGCCTCAGGAACCTCGACGTCGAGACCATCGACGTGCAGCAGTTTCACGTCTGGTCGGACGAATGGGTCGGCCGCGGCGACTGGCTCTCGGCAGTCGAGCGGCTGAAGCGGGACGGCAAGATCCGCTTCTTCGGCGTATCGATCAACGACTACGAGCCGGAAAACGCCCTGGCCCTCATCGAAAGCGGCGTCGTCGACAGCGTGCAGGTGATCTACAACGTCTTCGAACAGACGCCCGAGGAAAAGCTGTTCCCGGCCTGCGAGCGGCACAATGTCGGCGTGATCGTGCGGGTGGCGCTCGACGAGGGCGGGCTCACCGGCCAGATCCGCGCCGACACCGTGTTCCCGGAGGGAGACTTCAGGGCCAATTATTTCCGCGGCGACCGCAAGGCCGAGGTCGAGCAGCGGGCACGCAAGATCGTCGAGGACCTGGCGATCGCCCCCGACGCGCTCGCGGAGACGGCGCTGCGCTTCGTGCTCAGCCACCCGGCCGTATCGACCGTCATCCCCGGCATGCGCTCGGTTCGCAATGTCGAGCGCAATTGCGCGATCGGCGACGGACGCGGCCTTCCCGCCGACGCGCGCGAGAAACTGCGCGCGCACAAGTGGCCCCGGAATTTCTATCGCGATTGAACGCTCGATCGACGTTCCTGAACGCTCGCAGGCCTTCTCGTTCAAGGCCGCCGGCGCCCTCTCGGGGCGCTTGCGGCCCCGCTTGCGCTCGCGACAAGCCCGTGCCGAGGGAACGGAAGTGGCGCATGATGGTTGGAACTCCACGTGTTGCACGCGACATGCAGAGAAGAACATTGGAGGTTCCACCATGTTGAACAAAGTGTTGGTTGCGGCTGCCATGCTCACGGCTGTTGCATCGCCCGTCTTTGCACAGGCCGATATCAAGTGCGACCAGGCGGGGATGACAAAGCTCGAAACCGACGTCGGCCAAATCACCGATGCAATGAAGAAGGACTACGCCAACAAGGAACTCGCCATGGCCAAGGAGGCGATGAACGCCAAGGAAATGGACAAGTGCAAGACGCACATGTCCAACGCCATGAAGGGCAACGAGCCGATGTAAGGGCCGGCAAGCGCAAGGGCGCGCGGCCCTCTCCGAAGGGCAGCGCTCCCTCGCGCATTTAGAGCCATCCGGACAGTTCGAGCGTCTGGTAGCCGGCCAAAAGCGTGATCAGAGAGCCGACGAGCCGCAGGAGCGTTTTCTCTTGCAATGCCTTGACGACCCATCCTGCAAGAGGCGCCGCAAAAACACCCCCGGTGATCAGCCCGCCGAGAGATGTGAAGTAACTGCGGGATTCGACGGCTTGCTCCCAATGGCCGGTTACAATCGTGGCGAGGAAGCTCAACGACACCGAAAGCGCGATCAGGAATTCGGTCGCATTGACCGTCCCGATCACGTATCGCGGCTGTCCACCGGCGCCAAGCAGACCGGTGGTGGCGACAGGCCCCCAGCCGCCACCGCCCGCCGCATCCAGAAATCCGGCGATTGCGCCGAGCGGCGCCACAACTCTCAGCTTCACGGGATTGGTGGGGATACGATGAAACGACCGCAGCAACAGCCAACTCCCAACGACTGCGAGATAGGCGGTGACGAATGGCTTGACCTGATTTCCCTCAAACGAGGTAAGGACAAAAGCACCGAGTATACCCCCGCCAACACCAAACGGGATCAGTCGCCGAAACAGCTTCCAGTCGATGTTGCGATGATAAAGATGACCTGACCCCGAAGCGGCGGTGGTGAACAATTCCGCGGCATGCGCTGAAGCTGATGCTTGCGCCGGCGGCACCCCAAAGGTGAGGAGCACCGTTGAAGAGATCACCCCATAGGCCATCCCAAGAGCACCATCGACCAATTGGGCCAGAAACCCGACTACCGCAAACAGCAGGAAGTCTTCCATGAGAGGCTCCGCGCATGAGTTGCCGTCGCACCAGCCTGGCGTATGCAACGCGCACACGGAGGCTCTATGGCTCAACCAAGTTGCAGTCGGAATGCTCTTAGCAAGCAGAAAACGGACCATGCGCCGGGCTTGTTCCCGGGATGCGGCCAATTCAGCGCTCAGCGCGGAAGGAAAGTGTGAGCGGTTTTCCACTCGTACTCCGCTTAAGCCATTGAAATCGAGTACGAACTGGCACCCGAAAAAAGAAAGCCGAGGCAAAACACCCCGGCTTCCTTTTGCCTCTTGGGAGGTAGGGCATGCCGCGCCACGCATCCAGGATGCACAAGGGACGCGGCACACTTGCAAATGGCGTATAACCTTTCGGAAAATCGATGCGATTTTTCGGGGTTATGCGCGTTCGCTTAGTTCTTCGCCTTGTCGACCAGCTTGTTCTTGCCGATCCAGGGCATCATGCCGCGCAGCTTCGCGCCGACTTCCTCGATCTGGTGGGCGTCGTTGACGCGGCGGATGCCCTTGAAGCGGGCGGCACCCGAGCGGTACTCCTGCATCCATTCCGAGGTGAACTTGCCGGTCTGGATGTCCTTGAGAACGCGCTTCATCTCGGCCTTGGTTTCTTCGGTGATGATGCGCGGGCCGGTGACGTACTCGCCCCACTCGGCGGTGTTGGAGATCGAGTAGTTCATGTTGGCGATGCCGCCTTCATAGATCAGGTCGACGATCAGCTTCACTTCGTGCAGGCACTCGAAATAGGCCATTTCCGGGGCATATCCGGCTTCGACCAGCGTTTCGAACCCGGCGCGGATGAGTTCGACCAGACCGCCGCAGAGAACGACCTGTTCGCCGAAGAGGTCGGTTTCGCACTCTTCCTTGAAGTTGGTTTCGATGATGCCCGAGCGGCCGCCGCCGACGCCGCAGGCGTAGGAGAGCGCGAGATCGAGCGCGTTGCCGGAAGCGTTCTGGTGAACGGCAACGAGGCAGGGAACGCCGCCGCCCTTCTGGTATTCGCCGCGAACCGTGTGGCCCGGGCCTTTCGGCGCGATCATGACGACGTCGACCGACGCCTTCGGCTCGATCAGGCCGAAATGGACGTTGAGGCCGTGGGCGAAGGCGATCGCCGCACCGTCGCGGATGTTGTCGGCAATCTCGCCCTTGTAGATGTCGGCCTGCAGTTCATCCGGCGTCGCCATCATGATGAGGTCGGCCCACTTGGCGGCTTCCGCGACCGAGAGCACCGAAAGACCGTCGGCCTCGACCTTGGCGGCGGTTGCCGAGCCCGGCTTCAGCGCGATGCGGATTTCCTTGGCGCCGGAGTCCTTGAGGTTCAGCGCATGGGCGCGGCCCTGGCTGCCATAGCCGACGATGGCGACCTTCTTGGACTTGATCAGGTTGAGATCGGCATCACGATCGTAATAGACGCGCATAGAATTATCCTTCCCTTTGCTGGTCTGTTGTTCCACTGGCTGGCCCGAACGCATGACCCGGAAGATCCTTTGATCTTCGCAAAGGCTTATGCGTCCGTTTGAGACCCGCCGCTACCCTTTCTTGCCGTAGAGCGTAAGAAAGGCGTCGACCGCCCGCTCCGCCCTGCGGCTGAAACCCTTCTTCATCTCGCTTGGCTCCTCGCCGAGCAGCATCCGCAAATGCCAGTCGGAAACGACGAGACCGTAAAGCGCACCATAGGCCTCCTCGCCATCGTCGAAGGCGAGAAGCCCCGCCTTGCGGCCGGCTTCGAGCAGCGCGCCGGCGCGCCGGCCGATCTGGCGGCGGCCGCGCTCCTGCAACATGTGGCCGAGCTTCGATCCCTCACGGCTCGCCTGACCGATCGCCAGCCGGTTCAGCGCCAGCGACACGTCGCCGGCAAGCACGTCTAGCAGGTCCCGGGCAAAGGCAACGAGATGCCGGCGGAGGCTCTCCGCATCCAGCGCCCCGGCGGAAACGTCGAGTGTCCTGACCTTGCTCGCCTGGTAGCTGATCATCGCCGAAAGCAGCCCGTCACGATCGCCGAACCATTTGTAGAGGCTTTCCTTGGAGCAATTGGCGGCCCGCGCGATGCCCGCCGTCGTCAGCGCCTTCTCGCCGCCGTCAACAAGCAGTCTCAGCGCCTGTTCGAGCACGACGCCCTGACGCTCGGTCAGACCGCTTCCGGCACTTGCCCCCCTGCTCTCCAAGACACCCTGCACTTCGCCATCGCTCCGTCAGTACCGTACGGTACGGTTCGCATGTTTTTAGTGCGGTGGCACGGGAGCGTCAAGGCGATTTTGTGAAGAAATGTATGCGGCGGGGAAAGTGCCAGCAACCGGTGGCCAGCCATGCGTCTCGACGGTCAGACCTTCACGAGCATCGCCGTCCCGTACATGAAGGCGACGCCCGTCGTCAGCCCTGCGACCGTGGCCGGCGCGAGGAGTGCCGTTGTCCCACGTCCGTCGGACCGCATCAGATAGGCGGCGACCTCGACCATGACCTGCAGTATGGCCCCCGCTCCGACAGACAGAGCCAGGGCCGACCATTGTGGCGCGTAGGCAAGGCTGCCGATCCAGAGGCCGACCACCGCGGGTCCTCCGGCTAGCAAGGCCAAGGCTGCAAAAGCCCAAAGAGCCGGCCGCTTCTTCAGCAGCGGCGCCGAAATTCCGATACCTTCGGTAATGTTGTGCGCCATGAACCCCAACACCAGGAACGAGCCCAAACCCGCCGCGCCTGTCGCGAAGGCCGCACCGATGGCCAGCCCTTCGCCGAGATTATGCAGGCCGATGCCGAGCGCGATGAAGGTTGCAAGCGCCAGCCCGCTCGGCGCGCCCTGACGTCTGCCGACCGCCATCAGCAGAAGGAAGCTGGCGGCCGCCGCAAGCCAGACCATCGCCTGCCCCTGGAAGATGGCGGCGGCCTCACCTGCAAGCTCGAATGCTTCTTGCGTGGCATCGACGAGAAGGAACGCCAGCAGCCCGACGGTGAGCGAAAGCAGGAAATCCATGCCGTCACGGCCGACGCCACGGAGCGCGGGATAGAACGTCATCCCGATCGCCACGGGGACAAGGCCGACAAGGACACCGAGCAGCGCTTGCGACAGGAGGCTCGTGGCGTTGTGCGCCGGCTTCGGCACGGCGACTGCGATTTGGTGCTCGAACGTCGCCCCCGTGTTGGTGACGATGTTGATCGCGTGCGCCTCCCCCAGCACCCACGGGAAGGGCAAATGAATCCAGGCCGTCGACCCGCGGCTGATCGGTCCCGGCGGATCCTGCGTGAACTGCCAATAGGCGTCGTCGACCTGGACCTGGGCGATCGTCATCGGCTGCGAACCGCCGGCGCGGACGAGGACGCGGATACCGTCATCCGACAGGATCGTCCGCTCGAAGGTCAGGGTCTCGACCGGCGGCGCGCCGTTACCGAAGCGCGACAAGGGATTCGCGGCCACCAGCCAGACGATCGCAAGGCCAAGCGCCGCCATCGGCAGGATGAGCCACAGCAGCGCCGCACGGGATTTCCGCGCCCGGTGGACGACTGGGTCGGCTGCCGCTATGCGGGAGACCTCGTTCATGCGATCGCCTCCACGACATCGAACATGCCCGACCAGCCGAGTTCGGTGAACTCCGACTGATGCGGATGGAACATGTAGAGGCCGGGCTCGTGATCCTTGAAGGAAAATTCGATGATGCCGCGCTGGGCCTGGCACTGGGTGATCAGGTCCACCGTCTTGAGAGTCGGCGTCAGGGTCGTTCCTTGGTCGAAATAATCGAAGAAATTGCCGTGCAGGTGGAACGAGTTGATCGGGTCGAATTCGACGACATTGGCGAGATAGATGCGGACCGGCCTGTCCCGCACGATCCGGATCGGCCGCTTCATGTAGGCATGCGCGACCGTGTTCACCGCATAGACTTCGTTCTCGTTGTCGAAATTGGTGTCGAAGCCGTTCATCACCATGGCGAACTCTTGCCATTCGGCGTTTTCCGGCGCGCCGAGAAGACGGGAACGGGCAATGTCGGTGAGCTCTGGGTGCCTCTCGGGATCGGGATCGATGACGAAAAGGCCGTACATGCCCTTCTGGATGTGCCGCTTCAGCGGAAGCGCATGGCAGTGGTAGAGATGGCAGCCGAACGGCCGCGCGTCGAATTCGTACACGAACTCGTCCCCGGGATCGATCAGGCCCGCGCCGGGAACGCCGTCCATGCGCGCCGCGTGAATGCCATGGAAGTGCATTGAATGAGGGTGCGAACCCAGGTTCCTGAACACGATCCGTAGCCGGTCACCCTCGGTCGCCCTGAGCGAGGGGCCGGGCACCCGCCCGTTATACGTCCACGCCGGGAACATGATGCCGGGTGCGATTTCGATTTCCTTGTCGACCCCCTCCACCTCGAAGGTACGAAGGACCCGGCCGTCGGGCAGCCGGGAAACGGTACCCGTATCCCACTCCGTCAGCAGCTTCGCGGTCTCGAAGCCATTGCGCGTTTCATCGACCTCACCGACGGTGATCATCGCGCCGTGGGCGGAACCATGGCCCGGGAGAGGTGAAGCGGCCGTATGCGCCGAATGGTCGGCCAGATGGTCGGCCAAATGGTCGGATTGAGCGACGGACGATCCGCTCGCAGCGATAACGCTCCCGCCGGCGGCCGTGACGCCGCCCCAGAGCAGTCCACGTCTGGTGATTTCAAACGGCCCCCATTTGGTCATGCGGGCACTCCATCGTTAGTACGATCAAATAAAATAAGCACAAGACAGGAAATATAGCAATGGCTAAGTTATGGGTCCGTTCCGGTGCGCGGGAGTTTGCAGGCGGTGAGACATTTTTAGCCGTTGCTATGATTCCGACGGAGGCCTACGATGTCCTGCGAGGAGCCATGCGATGTCCGACCAAACAGCCCGATCCGAAGAAATCACGATGCCCCTTATCGACCCGGAAACGCAGGTCGAGAGCTTCCGCCAGACCCGGAGCAACCGCCGGACCGAGCTCGTCGAGGACTATGTCGAACTGATTGCCGACCTGATCGATGACAACGGCGAGGCAAGGCAGGTCGAGATCGCACAGAGGCTGGGCGTCGCCCAGCCGACGGTCGCGAAAATGCTGAAGCGGTTGGCTGCCGAAGAATTGATCGTCCAGCGGCCATACCGTGGCGTTTTCCTGACCGCCGCCGGACGGGAAATCGCCGAAAGGTCGAAGGCGCGCCACGAGATCGTCGTGTCGTTCCTCCTCGCGCTCGGCATCAGTCCGGCCACCGCTCGCATCGACGCCGAGGGCATCGAGCACCACGTTAGCGAAGAAACGCTCGAAGCCTTCGGGCGCTACATCCGCCGCGCGGCCCGCAAGGCGCAGTAGTAGTCAAGTGCTGCTCCTTTGCGCGTCTGGTAAGACGCGTGGCGCTGTAGTCACCTCATCGCCGTCTCAAGATCGCCAGCCATGCACCGCCGCCTCGACGAAGGCGGCGACCGCAGCGACGCTCGGCACGCGCGCCCTTTCGGGATGGATCATCAGATAGACCGGTCGGTCGGCCATGGCCGCCGCTTCGTCGACGATCTCGAAGCGCGGATCGTGCCGGGCGGAGAGTTCCGGCAGCATCACCTCGGCGCCGAGCGCAAGTGCCGCCTCGGCGAGGATCTCCAGCTTGTCAGCGGTGAGCACCACGCGGGCCGCCGGTCTTGCCCGGTCGAGCGCCAGCATTTCCGGTACATGCGCAAGCGTATCGCGGTAGCGCACGACCGGATGCTCGCCCGGCGGAAGGCCGGCGGGGCGGCAGAGCCGGAAGCGGATCGCGCCGATGCGCTTGATCCGGGTCGTGTCCTCGCCGGTGCGGCCGAGGCGCACGGCAATGTCCGCCTCCCGGCGCTCGAAGCTCAGCGCCTGATCATCGGCCACGAGGTCGAGGGTGATGCCGGGATGGCTGCGCTCGAGGTCGCAGAGCGCCGGAGCGATGATGCGGCCGAGAACGAAGCTGACGCTCGTTACGCGCACGTGGCCGTGAAGCTCCGCCGTCGCCCGCTTCAGCGCTGCCATCGACAGCGACGCCTCCTCCGAAATCGTCCGCAGCCGATCGAGCACCGTGGCAAGCACCGGCGTCGGCGCAAGCCGTCCGCCGATGCGGTCGAAAAGCGCCGTCCCGATCCGCCGCTCCAGCGCCGCGAGCCGGCGTGCAATCGTCGTCTGGTCGACCCCGAGAGTGCGCGCGGCCGCACTCAGCGTCCCGCCGCGAACGATATGGTCGAGCAGTTCGAGGTCAGCCCAGCTCTCTGCATTCATGCAGGTTTTTCTCCGAAAACTTCGACTTCTTCGGCGGTCTCGCAGAGCATAGGGTGAAGCATCCGAACAGGCAATGGAGCCCGCCATGACGACCTCGCCCTTTACCCTCTTCTCTCTCGCCGGCCGCGAGCCCGCGCCACCGGCGCTCGGCGAGACCACGCTGATCCTTATCGACTATCAGAACGAGTATCTTTCCGGACCGCTGACGCTCGTCGACGCGGAAGCCGCCGTCGGGCGCGCCGGTGTCCTGCTTGCCGCCGCGCGGCAGGCCGGTGCAAAGATCATCCACGTCGCGCACAAGGGTGCGGCCGGCGGCCCGTTCGATCGTGCCGCCGAACGGGGCGCCTTCATCGATGCCTTGAAGCCGCTCCTCACCGAAGCGATCGTCGAAAAGCCGCGTCCGAACGCCTTCTCCGGCACCAGCCTTGCCGACCTCGTCGGCCCCTCGGGCGCCAAGGTCGTGATCGCCGGTTTCATGACCCACAATTGCGTGTCCTCGACGGCGCGCGCCGCGCTCGATCTCGGTTACGAGATCACCGTCGCGGGCGATGCCTGCGCCACCCGCGACCTGCCCTCGCCGGCAGGCGTCGTCACAGCGCGTCAATTGCATATCGCCGAACTTGCCGGACTCGCCGATCGCCATGCCTGCGTCACCGACGTCGCGACGCTCACGGCCCGGAAAGGTGACGCAGCCTAAGCTGTTGGTGAAGATGACATTTCGGGCGTCGGCCATCCGCCGGCGCCTCGCCCACATTACAAAAATATAATGATCTCAATGCTTTTCGCTGATCGAGTTCATCTCTATTTTGAGAAGCAATGAATGGAAGCGAAGCGGTGAGGCCATGAGCAAGGCAGCGAAGACGATCAGGGACGAGGCGACGGCGCTCAAGCCCACCCCCGCCAACGTGCGTGTCATCCCGGCAGCCGCGCCGCCGGTTCGCCGGAAACGCCGCTCGCGCCTCTGGATCGCCGTGCCCGTTATCCTCGCCGTGCTCGGCGCCGGCTATTATGCCTGGAGCCAATACGGCTCCGAGCCGACGACCGCCATGATCACGCAGGTCGTCGCTCGCGGCGACATCGAGGACAACGTCACCGCCGTCGGCACCCTCGACGCCATCAACTCCGTCGATGCCGGCGCACAGGTTTCCGGCCAGTTGCAATCGCTGCATGTCGAGATCGGCGACAAGGTCGAGGCAAACCAGCTCGTCGCCGAGATCGACCCGGCCACGATCGAAAACCGCATCGAAATCGACCAAGCGGAACTCGCCTATCTCGAGGCGCAGCTCGTCTCGAAGAAGGCGCAGCTCGTGCTGAAGCAGGCGAATATCGAGCGGCAGCGAAATCTGGTCGCGACCAACAGCGTCTCGCAATCGACGCTTGACCAGGCGGTCGCCGATCATGCTGCCGCCGGCGCCGATGTGAAAGCCATCGAGGCCCAGATCCGCAAGCAGAAGGCGACGCTCGCCGGCGACAAGGTCGATCTCGGCTACACCAAGATCTATGCGCCGATGGCCGGCACGATCGTCGCCAATCCGGCCAAGGAAGGGCAGACCTTGAACGCCAACCAGACGACGCCGACGATCGTCACCATCGCCGATCTTTCGACGATGACGGTGAAGGCGCAGGTCTCCGAGGCTGATGTCGGCAAGCTCAGGATGGGCATGGACGCCTATTTCACCCTGCTCGGCCAACCCGGCAAACGCTTCACCGGCAAATTGCGGCAGATCCAGCCGATGCCGGACACGGAAAACAACGTCGTTCTGTACTACGCCCTCTTCGACGTGCCCAACCCGACGGGCGAACTGATGATGTCGATGAGCGCCCAGGTCTTCTTCGTCGAGGCTGCGGCCAAGGACGTCCTCGTCGTCCCGAGCGCAGCGATCCATGCGAACGGCGAAGGCAAGGCGCAGGTGACCGTCGTCACGCCCTCGGGCGCGACCGAGAACCGCGCCGTCGAGGTCGGCATCCGCAACCGCGTCAGCGCCGAGATCGTCAGCGGTCTTGAGGAAGGTGACCGCGTCGTCGTTGATGCGGCGTCCGCCTCGACGGGCGACAGCGCCCGCGGTAACCGTGCGCGCGGCATCCGCATGCCGCCGATGTTCTGAGCGCGCCCATGACCACGCTTCTCTCGCTCAGGGACGTCAGCAAGACCTATTTCAACGGCGATCTCGCCGTCGAGGTACTGCACGATATCTCGCTCGATATCGAGGCCGGCGAATTCGTCGCGATCATCGGCCAGTCCGGCTCCGGCAAGTCGACGCTGATGAACATTCTCGGCTGCCTCGACCAGCCGACCTCGGGCGAATACCTGATCGATGGCGAACGGGTCTCCGGCTTCGACGGCGACGAGTTGGCGGCGCTGCGCCGCCGCACCTTCGGCTTCGTCTTCCAGGCCTACAACCTGATCCCGACCGCGAGCGCCAGGGAGAATGTCGAGGTGCCGGCCGTCTACGCCGGCATGCCTGCGCGCGACCGGCACGACCGCGCCGAGGACCTGCTGAAATCGCTGAAACTCGGCGAGCGGCTTGACCATCGGCCGAGCCAGCTTTCCGGCGGCCAGCAGCAGCGCGTCTCGATCGCCCGGGCACTGATGAACGGCGGCCGCGTGATCCTCGCCGACGAGCCGACCGGCGCGCTCGACAGCCAGAGCGGCGACGAGGTAATGGCGCTCTTGCGCGAGATGAACGAGAACGGCCACACCGTGATCGTCATCACCCATTCGCGTGAAGTCGCCGAACAGGCCGACCGGCTGATCGAAATCCACGACGGTCGCATCATCGCCGACCGGACGAAGAAGGGGCGCAGCAATCCGGAGGCCGCGGTCGGTCTCGCCCAGCGCACGCGCGAAGGCTTCGCCGCGATCGCCGATGTCTCCGAGGCGGTGAAGATGGCGATGCGGGCTTTGCGCGCCAACCTCTTCCGCACCATCCTCACCCTGCTCGGCATCGTCATCGGCGTCGGCTCGGTGGTCGCCATGCTGGCGATCGGCACCGGCGCGCAGGACTCCGTCTTGAGCCGCATCTCCTCGATGGGATCCGATCTACTCCTTGTGCGCCCAAGCATGGCCAATTTCCGCGGCAGCGCCGGCGGCAGCAACGTCACGCTCGTGCCGGCCGATGCCGACGCGATCCTGGAGCTGCCGAACGTCGCCTTCGCCGTGCCGGAAATGACGAGCACGGTCACGCTCAGGCGTGGCAATGTCGATTACCAGACGACGGCCAACGGCACGGTGCCGCAATTCACGACGGCGAAATCCTGGAGCATCGGCCGCGGCGAGTTCATCAACCGCAACGACATGGAAAGCTACGCACCCGTCGCCGTCCTTGGCGAAACCGTGGTGAAGACGCTGTTTGCGGACGGGTCCGACCCGATCGGCCAATATGTGCTCGTCAACAAGATCCCTTTCCAGGTGATCGGCGTGATGAGCGAAAAGGGCGCCAGCGCCGGCGGCAATGACCAGGACGACGTGGTCCTCGTGCCGCTGACGACCGGCAGCATGCGCATCTTCGGGCAGCGCAACATCCGCACGATCACCGTCGAGGTGAAGGACTCTTCCGCCATCGACCTGACGCAGGATCGCATCCAGGCGCTGCTCAACGAGCGGCATAAGAGGGAAGACACCCAGATCACCAACATGTCATCGGTGCGAGAGGCCTTCACCGAGACGTCGAACACGATGAAGCTCTTCCTGGGGTCGGTCGCGGCGATTTCCCTGCTCGTCGGCGGCATCGGCGTCATGAACATCATGCTGGTCAGCGTCAGTGAGCGGACACGCGAAATCGGCGTGCGCATGGCGACCGGCGCGCGCGAGCGCGACATCCTCGTGCAGTTCATCGTCGAGGCGCTGGTCGTTTCCGCGATCGGTGGAGCGATCGGGGTCGCTGCCGGACTGGGCACCGGCGCCCTTGCCAAGACCTTCGGCATGCCGGTGAGCTTCACCATCGGGCCCGTGGCGCTCGCCTTCGCCTGTTCCTTCCTCACGGGCCTGCTCTTCGGCTTCCTGCCCGCCCGCAACGCCTCCCGCCTCCAGCCCGCGGTGGCGCTCAGCGCGGATTAATCCGGATGAGAGGTTGTGCTTTCCTCCCTGCATGACGCCGTGGAAGGCGGCGGCGCATCGTGGCCGGTGACCGGCCAGAGGATGATAAATCCCGGGAAACGTGCCCGCCCGATTTCACACCGACGGTTCCATCACCGCGATGAATTTTTGCGCCAGATCCTGCGACGCAGCCTTCCGCGGGTGGAGCTCGTCGTTCCACCGCCCCTGTACGATGTTCTTGAGGTTGACGACGGTGACATTGTCCTGAGCGCGCTCGATGCGTTCGAGCATGTCGTAGAGACGGTCAACGAGATGGGTGAGAATGCGTTCGATCAGCACGCCGTCGCTCGTCAGGTTGAAGCCGCGGCGGGTGAAGGGCTGGCCCAGCCACGGGCCGTTCGCCACCGGCGTCGGAACGTCGTAGCCATGGACCAGCATCTGAGTCCGCTTCGGGGTCGACAGGATCGCAACATCGCGCGCGATCTCGTTATAGCCGTCCTCGAGCGACCGCACCTTGCGATCGAGGACATCCAGGCGGAGAAAACTTCTCGGATCGCCGGGCGTGCCGGAGGTCCGCGGCCGCAGCAGCTCCGTCAGGGCGCCGCCGCCAAGGATGTCGTTGCCGCCACCCGAAAAGATGAAGAAGTCGAACGAGGCGGATTTCACGAGCTGGCGGTAATCCTTCTTCTGCCGCATCTGCTCGAACGTATCACCCGGATAGGCGACGTTCTGGGCGTAGTAGCGCCCCTCGAGGATATCGAAAAATGTCGGTGCGTAGCCCGCCAGCGCCGACAGCGGCCAAAGGATGTTGATCCAGGAATCGCCGTCCGCGCAGATGCGGACGCCGCTTGCCTTGCGCGCGGCCATCGTGTCTGCGGGCAAGGCCGAAGACTGCAGCGCACGCACGGCCTGTTCGTCCGTCAGGTAGCGGCCTTGCGCGTCCTTGACGTGGTAGACGAGACAGATTCCGGGGTCTTTCTCGAGAAACACCGACGCGGTGCCGGCAGCGTCCTTGGTCGCCTTCCGGCTGCCCTCACCCACATCTGCCTCGGCGGTCTTGCCGCCGGTCTTCCGCGGTTTTTTCCGCTTCGCGCTTACCATCGCCGCGCCCCCGAACAACCGGAAATAATTAACACATATCCGGGTGCTGGAACAGATCGGCGCAATCCTGGATAGATCCGCTTCGGCTGCTCAGGACAGGCCCTCTGAGGTGCGTGACGCGGAGAAATGGCGCGAATGGAGCCATTGCCACAATTTTGCTTCACGCAGCCGGCAAAGTCCGCTCGCTATCCAGCGGATGGCAGGGGAATACCGAATTTTTGTTTCGTTAGAGTTGGGCCAGAACCTCTCGGTTCGCCCGCCTGTTGGGGCCGTGTTGCAGCGTTCGACGCAATACGGGAACGTCACCGTTCTGCGCGCTGGATAGAGAAACAGAACAAGAGCGGACTCGGCTCGGCCGAGCCCGACGGTGTCCTATTGCGCGTTCGAGCGAGCGCGCAATAGCGTTCTAGTGCTTTGATTCCAAAGCACTTTACTCGCTTCCAGCGTCTCCGCATAGAGGCGGACGGCTCGAGCAGTGAACGCACACCGAAAAATGGCAAGGAGACTCAAGCCATGAGGGTTATAGCGTTTCTCGCCGCAATGTATGTCGCCTTTACAATGCCTGATACGGCTACCGCCGGCATGTTGGCCCAGGCCCAGCAATTTACCGGATTGCATGAAGTCAAGAACAACAGGCGGCTGCGCGCCGCCCTCGGCATAAACCCCGCCCGCACGCCATGGTGCGGCCATTTTATGGGCATGATTGCCCGGAAGTCCGGCCGACAGCCGCCCAAAGCCTATAGTTTCGCAAGTTCATGGCTGCACTTCGGTGCGCCCGTGCGCCTCGCCTACGCGCGTCCAGGCGACGTCATCGTCGTGCGCACCGGTCGCGGCTATCACGTCGGGATCCTCTCCGCCCTATCCAGGTCGACCGCACAACTGATCGGCGGCAACCAATCGGGGCGCGTTCAGTTGTCGCAGTTCAGCCGAAGACAGGTCGTCGCCGTAAGAAGATAGCCGCGAGAAGGCGGCCACGAGCGTTTGCGCCCGCATCTGCACTGTCGGAACCGTCTGACAGCCGCCACTGCATGTTTCCTTAAATCGGAGCCGATCTAGGGATAAAACATGCAGCAATTCGAAGTGCTACAGCGCCCCGCGTGTCTCATAAGACGCGCGCGCTGTAGCGCCTCAGATCCTCTGCGCGCCGTCGATCCGCTCCCAGCGGCGGCCGTTCGATTGAGACTGGCGGGCGAAATAGTCATAAGGGGTCCTCGACCAGTCGCGAACCGAGTTGGTCATGTTGTCGAGGACGAGATCGCCTTCGCTGGTACGCACGGTCAGCACCGTGTGCCCCTCGCCGCGATAGCGGGCGACCGTCAAGAGCAGCGCCGATGCGGGCCAGCCGCGCTTGAGCAATTCGCGCTTCTTCAGAATGGCGAAATCCTCGCAGTCACCGTAAGCCGTGGGCACGCGCCAATCGTCATCCCGGCCGACATTTGCCAGATCGCTTCGCTCCCTGATGCGCGCATTGACCGCGCGGTTGATCTGCTGCAGCTCGCTCGCCTTTTCCGGATGCAGGACGACCAGCTTGCTTCCACCGCCGGTGCTGCACAGGCGCGGCTCGCGCGTGCAGAACGAGGAGAAGGCCGGTGGCGCGAAAGCCTTGCCGCCGGTCCTCATCGTCGTACCGGCATCGGCCACCTGCGGCATCACGAACAGCAACAGAGATGCGGCCTGGGCGATGAAGAATTTCATGAAATTTCCCTCCAACGGCGGGCGTAACGCTCCCGAGCCCAACTACACATAATCAATGGGGATTAACTCAAGGTTGATTAACCCGAAATTGGGCGATGTTATGGCCCTACTACTAATAATTCGTAACTTGACCGCTTCGCGCTTTACGCGAATTATTTACTACTTATTTCAAATATTTATTTGTTGGAGTTGTGTAATGTCTAAGTTAAACAAGTCCGCATTAAGAATTTTCTTTATCCTCTCAACAGCATCAATAGCATCAGTAGTTCTCACGACGGACGCGAATGCGGTACAGAGACAGCGCATGACTGCAAAACAATGCGGCTCGCTGACGGAAGATAACTTCGCGGCCTGTTGCGTAGCGCTTAACCGCTCAAAAATCCTCACACCTGCACAAATCAAAATGTGCCCTCCACTGTCGACAGCAACTATAAAGGGTGCCTCGACTGGCGGAGATGAGCGCAGCGACGCCAGTCCGCCCAAAGGCAGTGGTGGTGGAAAAGGCAGCGGCGGCTCCGGCGGCAGCGGCGGCTCTGGCGGCAGCGGTGGTACCGGCGGTGGCGGCGGCAGCAGCCCTCCCCCTCCTGACGACGATGATGGCGGCGGCAACAATGGCGGCGGCGACAACGGCGGCGGCGGTGACAACGGCGGCGGCGGCGACAACGGCGGCGGCGGCGACAACGGCGGCGGCGGCGACAACGGCGGCGGCGGCGACAACGGCGGCGGCGGCGACAACGGC
>NZ_JASKLS010000022.1 GCF_030124375.1 Sinorhizobium sp. 6-70 | reverse complement strand
CGACCACCGGCCCGTCCTTCGGACCCCAGTCCTTGTAATAGATTTCGACGCCGTCGCGGGTGACGATCCTGCTTCCCATGGTCCTTGCTCCTTCGCTGGTTGTGGTGGTTGCATTCGCGGCAACTGCCGCCGCCGAGGCCGGGCGGACAGCAGATACTGCAGCGGCGGCGCCGAGCGTGCCAGCCAGTACGTCTCTTCGTGAGATGCCGTTCGTCCTTACGCTTGCGCTTATCCTTGTCATGGAATGCTCCTTGTTCCGCTGCATAGGTCGCTTAAAGTCTCGCGATTAAATCGTGCGCGATACCGCCCGATCATTACCTATCTCACTATTAAATCGTGCACGATATTTATCGTGACGAATTCGACGTGTCAATACCTTGCGATTAGATCGCGAACGATTTATTTTATCCCATGAACAAATCTGGGTTGGAACAATGACCAAGGCAGACAGCCCCTCTCACGAAGACCTAATGAAACTCGACAATTTTCTGTGCTTCGCGATCTATTCGACAAACCACGCCTTCACGCGCGTCTACAAGCCGCTGCTGGACGAGTTGGACCTCACCTATCCGCAATATCTCGTGATGGTCGTCCTTTGGGAAAAAGACGACCAGACCGTTGGCAGTTTGGGCGAAAGGCTTTTTCTGGAGTCGAGCACGCTCACACCTATGCTGAAGCGCCTCGAAGCCATGGGCTACATATCGCGAGTCCGGGACCGGGCCGACGAAAGACAAGTGCGCGTTAAATTGACCGAAAGCGGCCGCGCCTTGCGGGAAAAGGCCGAAAATGTTCCCCGTGGCATTGCCAACGCCACAGGTATGAAGCCCGCCGAGCTCGTCCGGCTCAAGCAGGAGATCGCAACGCTGCGTACGTCGCTGCTGAGATAAGGCGCGCTGTGCAGGCGCTGACAGCCTGCGCATCGCTACCGCATGCGCCCTTAGATCCATTTCATTGTTTCACTGAAACAGTGAAATGATCTAACTCTTTGAAACTACGCAATTCCGGACGGAAAACCGTTACACACTTTTCCTGGAATTGCTCTAAATCGTAGCCAGTTCAACCACGAAACCATGCAGCAATTCAAAGTGCTACAACATCCCTTGCACGTCTGATCGGACGGGCCGCGCTGGAGGTGCGTATGCACCGCTGCCACAGGAACAAAAAGACCCGGCGCTTCCACGCCGGGTCCTCTAAAAGCGGAACGAAATGACGACTATTCGTTCTGGAAGTAGCTGTACTTGCCGTCGTCACCCTTCTTCCAGGTGTACATGACGTAGTCCGGGCGGGTGATGTCACCCTTTTCGTCGTAGCCGAGTTCGCCGATTGCGGTCTTGAACGGACCCTTGGCCTTGATGGCCTCGGCCACGGCCTGCGGATCGTTGCCGCCGGCAGCCTTCGCGCCTTCAGCGATCACCTGGAGAGCGGCATAGGCATAGAGCGTGTAGGCTTCCGGTTCAAAGCCGGCGGTGCGGAACTTCTCGACGAGGTCCTTGGCATTCGGGTTCTTGCGCGGATCCGGCGAGAAGGTCATCAGCGTGCCGTCAACGGCGTCACCGGCGATCGAGGCCAGTTCGTTCGAGACGATGCCGTCACCCGACATCATCGTTGCCTTCAGGCCCTGGTCCTTCATCTGGCGCATGATCAGGCCAGCTTCCGTGTGCAGACCGCCGTAATAGACGATCGAAACACCGGCTTGCTTCATCTTCGCGATCAGCGCCGAGAAGTCCTTGTCACCCGTGTTGATACCTTCGTAGAGCGCTTCGGTGAGGCCGGCCTCGTTCATCGCCTTCTTGGTTTCATCGGCAAGGCCCTGACCATAGGGGGTCTTGTCGTGAACGACGGCGATCTTCGCGTCCTTGAAATTGGCGGCGAGGTAGGCACCGGCAACCGCACCCTGCTGATCGTCGCGACCGCAGGTACGGAAGGTGTTCCACAGGCCGCGCTCGGTGAACTGCGGGTTGGTGGAGGCCGGAGTGACCTGCAGGATGCCGTTTTCGGCGTAGATTTCCGAAGCCGGGATGGACACGCCCGAGTTGAAGTGGCCGACGACGAACTTCACGCCGTCAGCAACGAACTTGTTGGCGACCGAAACGCCCTGCTTGGCATCCGACACGTCGTCGCCGAGCACAACCTTGATCTGTTCACCGTTGATGCCGCCTGCAGCGTTGATATCGGCAGCCGCCTGTTCAGCGCCTTTCTGAAGCTGTGCACCGAACGCAGCATTCGGGCCGGTCAACGGGCCGGCAACACCGACCACAATGTCAGCCCACGCAGAGCCGCTAAAGGCGACCATTGCCGTCAGCGCAACGGCCGACAAAAGAGACTTTTTCATCTTGTTACTCCCAATAATCGAGCGGGTCTCGTTTCCACGCCTGCGCAATGCCCACCTTAATTGCGCCGGTGTTCTTTCGCACCGGCCGCAATCGACCGGCACGTGCTGTTCCCTTATTTGGTCTTCCAGGAGAAGGGTGAAGCCTTTTCATAGAGCCAGTAGTAGTTGTTGGTCATTTGCCTGGTCCGGTAGTATCGAAAACCGGCGGTAGCAAACAACAAAAGCACGATCGTGTCCACGATATAGTACTGCAGGCTGAACATCGTGCCACCGAAAAGAGCGTGATGAATGAAGCGGATAGCCCAACCCAGCAGCGCCACATAGAGCAGCAGCCGCGGAAAGTTATGCCACGTATCGGCAACGCTCTTGCCCGTCCGCCAGGCGGTCCAGCCACCCAGCACACAGGTGATGAAGAGAAACTGCCAGATCGACGTTTCTTCGTAGAGAATTCCCTGCATGTCACATACTCCAGGCGCGGCGCATCAATGACGGCCGCCTTCGAGATAGGCCGAACGGACTTCCGGATTGGCGAGAAGATCCTTGCCCGTCCCGCTCATGGTCACCCTGCCGTTGACCATGACATAAGCACGGTCCGACAGCTTGAGTGCACCGAAGGCGTTCTGCTCGACCAGGAACACCGTCAGGCCTTCTTGCTTGTTGAGTTTCTTGATCGCCTCGAAGATGCCCTTCACGATCAGCGGCGCAAGGCCGAGCGAAGGCTCGTCGAGCAAAAGCAGCTTCGGCCGGGCCATCAGGGCGCGCCCGATAGACAACATCTGCTGTTCGCCGCCCGACAGCGTGCCGCCGCGTTGCGCCTGCCGCTCCTTCAGGCGCGGGAAGAGCGTGAAGATCTTTTCGACGTCCTCGTTGAAATACTTCAGGTTGTCGAGGCTAGCCCCCATCTGCAGGTTCTCAAGAACCGTCATGCGCGGGAAGATACGTCGCCCTTCCGGCGATTGCGCGATTCTCAGGCGGGCGATCTCGTGCGTCGGCAGCCGCGTAATCTCCTGACCGTCGAAGAAGACGGAGCCGGTGCGCGCCTGCGGGCTGCCGCAGATCGTCATCATCAGCGTCGACTTCCCGGCGCCGTTGGCACCGATCAGGCTGACGATTTCTCCACGATGGACCTCCACGTCGACGCCGTTCAGTGCGCGGATATTGCCGTAATAGGTCTCGACGGCTCTTACATGCAGCAGCGGCGCACTCATTGCTTCGTGCCTCCCTGCCCGCCTTCAATCTCCTCGATTTGTTCGATCACCTCTTCAACCTCTTCGTCCTCGACACCCAGGTAGGCCGCAATGACCTTCGGATCGTTCCTCACGAATTCCGGGTTGCCGTCGGAAATCTTCTGGCCGTATTCCAGCACCACCACATGGTCGGAAATCTCCATGACCACCGACATGTCATGCTCGATCAAGAGGATGGACGTGCCGGTATCGCGGCGGATGTTCTGCAGAAGTTCATTGAGCGCAAGCGACTCGCGCGGGTTGAGGCCCGCCGCCGGCTCGTCGAGGCAGAGAAGTTCCGGCCCGGTGCACATGGCACGAGCGATCTCGAGCCGCCGCTGCGCACCGTAAGGCAGGTCACCGGCCGGGTCGTCGGCGCGGTCGATCAGCGACGCTCTCTCGAGCCAATGCCGCGCAATGTCGATCGCTTCCCTGGAAGCCTGGCGATAGGCCGGGAATCCGAGCAGGCCGAGAATGGTATAGCCGGAAGCCAGCATCAGCTTGTTGTGTTGCGCCACAAGCAGGTTTTCCAGAACCGTCAGGCCGGAGAACATCCGGATGTTCTGGAACGTGCGCGCGACCTTGGCGTGCTTGGTGATCTCGAAATCGGGCAGACGCTCGAGCAGATACTCCTGCCCGGACTTCTGCCTCATCGTGATCATGCCCATCGTCGGCTTGTAGAAGCCGGTGATGCAGTTGAACACCGTCGTCTTGCCCGCCCCGTTCGGGCCGATCAGCGCGGTGATGTCGCCGCGATACGCCTCGAAGGAGAAGTCGTTGATGGCCATGAGACCGCCGAAGCGCATCGACAGGTGCTCGACCTTGAGAATGGGGTCTTTTGTCATTGTATTCGTCATTGTCTCGATGGCCATCAGCCGTGCCCTTCCTTGGTGAAGCTGCCGGAGACAGCCTTGCGTTCGCGCAGGAACGCGGTCGGTTCACGGGATCCAACGAAGCCGCGCGGCTTCAGCACCATGACGACGACCATGGCCAGGCCAAAGATCAGCATGCGGTAAAGTTCGGGCGTGAAGTTCGGTCCGAAGATTATCTTCAGGAAAGTGAGTTCACGAAGGATTTCGGTACCGCCGATCATGACAATCGCTGCGACGGCGATGCCGGTCAGCGATCCCATGCCACCAAGAACCACGATCGCAAGAATGACAGCAGATTCGAGGAACACGAAGGATTCCGGCGACACGAAGCCCTGACGAACCGCGAAGAATGAACCGGCGAAGCCACCGAACATGGCACCCGTGGCGAAGGCCGTAAGCTTCGTCGTGGTCGTGTTGATGCCAAGCGAGCGGCAGGCGATCTCGTCCTCGCGAAGCGCTTCCCAGGCGCGGCCGATCGGCATCCGGCGCAACCGGATTGTGACGAAGGCCGTCAGCAAGGCGAGGCCGAGGATCAGATAGAACAGGAAGATCTTGTAATAGGCCGACGAGATCGGCAGGCCCATCAACGCCGCGAAGCCGTCCTTGGAAGCATCGAACTTGATGCCGAATAACGTTGCCTTGGCGATGCCGGAGACGCCGAAGGTACCCTTGGTCACCTCTGTCCAGTTGATCAGCACGAGACGGATGATCTCGCCGAAGGCGAGCGTCACGATCGCGAGGTAATCACCGCGAAGGCGCAGGACCGGAAACCCGAGGATCACGCCCCAGCAGGCGGCAAGAAGCCCGGCGACCGGCAAGAGCACCCAGAAGGACAGGCCGAAATAGCTGGAAAGCAGCGCATAGGAATAGGCACCGACCGCGTAGAAGGCGACGTAGCCGAGGTCGAGCAGACCGGCAAGGCCGACGACGATGTTCAGGCCCCAGGCGAGCATCACGTAGATCAGGATCTGGACGCCGAAATTGTCCACCCATTTCAGCGACCCCTGAACCCCGGTAAGGGCCAAGATGACCGGCGGATAGAGGATGAGTGCCGCGATCGCGATCTTGGAGAAGTTGCGGCTGAAAAAGCCCTCCTCTTTCACGACCTCCGGGGCAGCCGCCTTCGCCGCCTTTCTCTGCGCAAGCCAAGGCTGGGCGTAGGCGACCATCAGGAAGCGACCAACCATGGCAGTGATCACGAACGTCGCCAGCAGACCCCAGCGCTGGGTGAGGATCAACTCGTTGCGGATGTTCTGGTCGGTCTTGAGGCCGACGAAGAGCACGAACATGCCGAGGGTGACGAGGCCCGCGAAGACAGCCTCGCGCAGGGCCCGCGCCGTCACCTCAGTGCCGGCGCTTGCAGTAGTAGATGCAATGTTTGCCATGGAATTATACCTTCTCGACTTCCGGTCGTCCGAGAATACCCGACGGCTTGAAGATCAGGACGATCGCGAGAATCGAGAACGTCGCGACATCCTTGTAGTCGATGGTGAAATAGGCCGACCACAATGACTCGATCAGGCCGATCATAAGGCCGCCGAGGACCGCGCCCGGCAGCGAGCCGATGCCTCCGAGAACCGCAGCCGTAAATGCCTTGACGCCCGGAGCAAAGCCGTCGGTGAAAACGACGACACCGTAATACATCAAGAACATCGTCCCGGCGACAGCGGCAAGCGCCGCGCCCATGACGAACGTCACCGAGATCGTACGATCGACATCAACGCCGAGCAGTGCCGCCATCTTGCGGTCCTGTTCGGTGGCGCGTTGCGCACGACCGAGCGGCGTCTTGTTGACGATGTACCAGAACACTGAAAGCAGAATGGCCGTAATGATGACGATGATGATCTGCTTCAGCGAAATGGCGATGCCGAATACATCATAGACAGACGAGACAAGCGGCGGGATCGGCTTGTTGCGCGGACCCTGGGTCACCTGAATGAAGTTCGACAATACGATCGACATGCCGATGGCCGTGATCAGCGGCGCCAGACGGAAGGACCCGCGCAGCGGACGGTAAGCCACCCGCTCAATGGTCCAGTTCCAAATCGCCGCCGTAAGCATACCGACGACCATCATGAGCAACAGCGCCAGTACAACCGGCACGCCCGCCATGAATGATGTGAGAATAAGAAAGACAATCAACGCGGCAAAGCCGCCTAGCATGAAGATATCGCCATGGGCGAAGTTGATCATGCCGATGATGCCGTAAACCATGGTATAACCAATCGCGATCATACCATAAATAGACCCAAGCGTCAGCCCGTTGACGAGCTGCTGGACGAAATACTCCATCAATCTTCCCCTGGACCAGATCCTAGCGGTCCGATCTCTTGTTATTAGAGCTCATTGGTGAGCGTGCTCTTTGCCCCAATTCCATACCTCTTTCAAACGAAAATGAAAGCTAAAAAGTGGTTCTCCTCCGGATTCTTCGGCGATAAAATCGATTTGGCGCTTTCGAAGCCAAAAAAATCAAAATTTTGGCAGCGATCGCACGCGAAATGAGCACGATTGACCGCAAAGTCGCGGTAAATCGGCACCAACGACGCCACGCGTCCCATAAGGGCGCGCAACCGACGCTACCTTGAATTGCGGCCGATGTTGCGACCGGGCATCATCCGAAGACTGCCGCAACCGCTCGGCTCGTCACGCGGCGAATGCCGCCGTCAGGTCGTATTCGCGCCCCATTGTCATGAGGTCATCGAAGAGGGATTCGGCAAAGGAGCGTGGAGCGAGCAGTTCGAACACATCTTCCCCGGTCCGCACCAGATTGACGGCGATGTGGCCGCAAAGCGCATTCGCGCTGGCGCCGGCCGCAAAGGCTATCGGGTGCAGGTCGAGGCCGATGCCCTTGGCAAGAATCCGGCGCGTCGACGGGCCGGAAAGCCGGAACAGGACGCGCGCTTCGCTTTGATCGAGGATATGGGCCCGGCCGCTGCAAAGCGCGTCGAGACAACGTTGCAGCCCCTCCGGCGTATCGTTTTCGGAGATGACCAGCCATTCGCCCGGCGCGCTGAACCGCACGGCGAATTCAGTAACGGATGATAACAGCCTTTCGACGGCGTCCTCCTCGCCGGCGGTGGCAAGCACCATCGCCATTGCCTGCCTATGGCCGATGGCGAGATGATTAGCGCCCGGCGGCCGCGGCGCGCCGCGCAGCTTCTCATCAAGCGCATGACGGTTGTAGTGGTCGCGGATCATCGGCGTTTTCCTCAGGCTTTCATTCTGGCATTCTCGGGATCGACGAAGACCGGATCGCAGACCTCGGCGATGACTTCCTGATCGCGCAGCTTGTCCCAGACGACAATCCGTTCGCCGTAACGTTCGCGGCCCGACTTCAGGAAGGCAAGGGCGATATGATGACCGAGAACCGGCGAGAAGCAGGCAGAGCTGACCCACCCCTGGTCGTTAAGGCTCGACGGCTTCATGCCCTCACGCAGCAGATGCGCACCGGCGCGAATGTCCTTTTCCCTGTCCACCGACTTCAGCCCTACGAGTTGCATACGGTCTGCGGCCGTCAGCCCGTATCGCGACGAGAGATGCTTGCCGATGAAGTCCGTCTTGTGCGCTGAAACCATGCGGCCCAGCCCGGCGTCGTCCGGCGTCACCCGGCCATCGAATTCAGCATGCGTGGGCAGGCCCTTTTCCAGCCGGAGCACGTTGAGGGCCTCCACCCCATAGGCGCAGATATCGAAGGCGCGGCCCACGTCCATCAGCTGATCGGCAACCGCCACGCCAAATCCGGCCGGAACCGCCAGCTCAAAGGCCAGTTCGCCGGAGAAGGAGATGCGGAAGAGCCGGGCTTTCAGTCCGCCCTTGAGCGTTACCGTTCCGGCGGCGAGGAACGGGAATGCCGCGTCGGAGATGTCATCCTCGACAAGCTGCTGGAGCACGCCGCGCGCCTTCGGGCCGGCGATGGCGATCTGCGCCCACTGGTCGGACACGGAGCAGAAACGAACCTTCAGTTCGGGCCAGAGCACCTGCGAGCAATATTCCATGTGGGACATCACGCCGCCCGCCATCGCGGTCGTCGTGGTCACGAGGAAATGCTCCTCCGCGAGCCGGCTCGCCGTGCCATCGTCATAGACGAAACCGTCCTCGCGCAGCATCAGGCCATATCGGGCCTTGCCGACCGGAAGCTTCAGCAAAGCGTTGCAATAGAGCCGATTGAGGAATTCAGCCGCGTCCGGGCCGAAAAGCTCGATCTTGCCCAGTGTCGAGACGTCGCAAATGCCGACGTTCGCGCGCACGTTCAGCACCTCGCGATCGACGCTCTCGCGCCAGGTCTTTTCGCCCGCACGGGGAAACCAGGCGGACCGATACCATTGTCCGGCCTCGACAAACGTCGCCCCATGTTTCCGCGCCCACTCATGCAGAGGCGATTTCCGGACGGGCTGGGCGTGTTTGTCGCGCGCGGTCCCGGCAAGCGCGCCGAAGGAAACGGGCGTATAGAACGGGCGGAATGTCGTCACCCCGACATCCGCGGGGCTTACCCCGCGCATGCCTGCAAGAATGCCAACGGCGTTGATATTCGAGAGCTTGCCCTGGTCGGTCGCCATGCCGCTGGTCGTATAGCGCTTGGCGTGTTCGACGTGGCCGAACCCTTCGCGCAGCGCGAGCCCCAGATCCTTCGCGTGCACGTCGTTCTGGAAATCGACGAAGGCCTTGGCCTTTGCTCCGGGCACATACCAAAGCGCGGTGAAGGACGGATCAGCTTCCTCGCCCGTTTGCGGCAGAACGTCCTGAGCGGGCTTGAACCCCAGGTCGGATGTGATCGCCGACGCCTTGGCAGCGCCGTCGCTGATGCAGCCCGCGAGCGTGTAGATGCCGCCCGCCGACCCGGCGATACGCAACCCGCCGCCGACATCCGGTGCAACGAACGCGCTCAGTTGATCGGACCACACCGGCTTCGCCCCACGCTGGCAGGCCAGGTGAATGACCGGGCTCCAGCCGCCGGACATGCCGACCGCATCACAGGCAACAAGTTCCTCGAAACCCGACCGCTCGACCACGAGCCCGGAAACCCGCCGGCGTCCCCTGGTATCGACGACGGAGGCCGAACGGATCACGCGCGTGCCTTCGGGCGCGGCGTCTTCCGCCGCTGCACGACTGTCGACGATTGCCGCTATGGCAATGCCCTTGGCGTGGAGGTCACGGGCAGCCTGATATCCGGCGCTGCCGTTGGTAAAGATCGCAACCGATCTACCGGCCGCCACGCCGTAGCGGTTCGCATAGGTCCTGAGTGCCCCGGCCATCATCACGCCGGGCCGGTCATTGCCGCCGAAGACCAGCGGACGCTCCTCGGCACCGGTCGCAAGAAGCGCCCGCCTCGCGACGATGCGCCAGACCCGCTCCGCCGGCAGCTTGGCCAAAGGCTCCGCCGCATGCTTCTGAACCCGTTCGACGGCGCCGAAGACGTTGTCGTCGTACCAGCCGAAGACCGTCGTCCGTGGCAACAGGGTGACGTTCGGCAGTGCCTGCAATTCCGCGACGACACGATCGGCGAAGACATAGGCGGGTGCACCATTGATCGCCTGCGTTTCCGAAAGCAGCGACCCGCCCAGGCGGAAATCCTCGTCGGCGAGAATGACGCGAAGGCCGGCGCGCGCCGCCGTCAGCGCCGCCATCAGTCCGGTCGGGCCGCCACCGACGACAAGCAGATCGCAGTGCGCCCAGGATTTCTCATAGATTTCCGGATCCCGTTCGAGCACCGCGCGCCCGAGCCCGGCAGCACGGCGGATCAGCGGTTCGTAGAGCTTTTCCCAGAATTGCGCCGGCCACATGAAGGTCTTGTAGTAGAAGCCCGCACCCAGAAAGGGCGAGAAAAGATCACTCATCGCGCCGATGTCGAAGCCGAGCGACGGCCAGCGGTTCTGACTGCGCGCCGTCAGTCCGGCATAAAGCTCCGCAACAGTCGCCTTCGTGTTCGGATCGCTGCGCGCGCCGGAACCGATCGTAACGAGCGCGTTCGGTTCCGACGCGCTCGCGCTGACGATCCCGCGCGGCCGGTGATATTTGAAGCTGCGGCCGACCAGCAGTTGGTCGTTGGCAAGGAGTGCCGAGGCAAGCGTGTCCCCGGCAAAGCCGCGCAAGGGGCGGCCATCGAAACTGAAACTCAGCGAACGGCTGCGATCGACCAGTCCCCCGGCCGTCAGGCGATAGGCGGTCATCGGCCGTTCTCCGTCGCGAACGCAGCACCGTCGGTCACGGAATGGACCTCATGGGTGAACGTGTCCCGTTCGACCACCAAAAAACGGCGGCAGCCTGCCACGTGCTGCCAGTGTTCGAGCGTACGCCCCCGCGGATTGGCGCGCACATAGACATAATCGTGCCAGGCCTCATCGGATGCGGTCGGCGCCGGGCGAACGAGCGACGCGTCGCCGCGGATCGTAAATTCTTCCTTCGGGCGGACCCCGCAATGGGGACAGGTGATCAGGCTTGCCATCGTCTTGTCCTTGGACCCGAGCGGGTCCAGTTGATGCGAAAATGCGACCGCATGGGAATGGGCGGTTCGTCGCTTCTATCAGTGGAGATTGGGTTGGGGACCGGCACCGGCCTCGTCGACCGCATAGCCACGAGCAAAACGGTCGAGCCTCAGGGCACGTGCGACCGGATGAGTGTCGTTCTTGGCAATCAGGTGAGCAAAGCAGTAGCCCGATGCGGGCGTGGCCTTGAAACCGCCGTAGCACCAGCCGCAGTTCAAATAGAGATTGTCGATCGGCGTGCGGTCGATGATCGGCGATCCATCCATGCTCATGTCCATGACCCCGGCCCAGGAGCGCAGCACCCGGACGCGCGAAAGACCGGGGATCATCGTCACCCCCTCCTCCATCACATGCTCGGCGGTCGCGAGGTTTCCGCGCTGGGCGTAGGACGTGTAACCGTCGATTTCCGCCCCGAAGACAAGGCCGCCCTTGTCGGACTGCGAGATGTAGAAATGCCCGCCGCCGTAGACGATCACGTGGTCGATGCAGGGCTTCAGCGCTTCGGTCACGAAGGCCTGAAGCACATGGCTCTCGATCGGTAGCTTCAGATCCGCCATCTCGCCAACGCGGGACGTGTTGCCCGCAGCCGCCAGCGCGAGCTTGTTGCAGCCGATGAAGCCCCTGGTCGTCTCGACCCCGGTGACGACGCCGTTCTCGCGGCGGATGGCGGTCACCTCGCAGTGTTCGATGATATCGACCCCGTAACGGTCGGCACCGCGCGCGTAACCCCAGGCAACCGCGTCGTGCCGGGCGGTACCGGCGCGGCGCTGCAGGAGCCCACCGAGGATCGGATAGCGCGCGTGGTCGTAGTTGAGGAAGGGGATCATCTTCCTCAGCTGGTCGCGCTCGATCAGCTCGGCCGCCACGCCTTCCATCCACATGGCGTTGCCGCGCCGGATATAAGCGTCGCGTTGGCCGTCGCTGTGGTAGAGCATGATCACGCCGCGCTGCGACAGCATCACATTATAGTTCAGCTCGCGCTCCAACCCTTCCCAAAGCTTCATCGAGAATTCGTAGAACGGCTCGTTGCCCGGCAGCATGTAGTTGGAACGCACGATCGTCGTGTTGCGCCCGACATTGCCTGAGCCAAGATAGCCCTTCTCGAGCACCGCGACGTTTTTGATGCCGAATTCCTTGGCGAGATAGTAGGCTGTCGCGAGACCATGACCGCCGCCGCCGACGATGATTACGTCATAGTGCGACTTCGGCTCGGCCTGTCGCCATTGCGGCTTCCATTTCAGATTTCCGGAGAGGGCGTTCTTGACGATCGAGAATGCGGAATAGCGCATGAAGGCATCCAGTTCATTTGCGCGGCCACCTTTGCACAAGCAAAGCGCAACGCAAAGATGCAAGGCGCCTTGCGGCTGCAAAATGCCGCGATGACGTATCTTTCCGCGGCAACTGCGGAAGCTTCCGCGATTGCGGCAAAGAGGCAGATTTGAGTATGAAGGAAGACTACCGGTATCCGGCCGTCTCATGCGAATCGGAGCGCTGGCGCGGAAAAGAAGAGTGACGATGTTGGAAACACTGGAAAGATCGGCAGTCGCAGCCGGAAGGGCGATCCTGGACATTTACAACGCCGGGCCGGCCGTCACCTACAAGGCCGATACTTCACCCGTTACCGACGCCGACCACACCGCCGAACGCATAATCCTCGCCGATCTCGCGGCGAGCTTTCCCGACATTCCGGTGATCGCCGAGGAAGCCGCCGCCGCCGGGCACGTCCCCGATATTTCCGGAAAATCGTTCTTCCTCGTCGATCCCCTCGACGGCACCAAGGAGTTCGTCGGGCGCAGCAGCGATTTCACCGTCAACATCGCGTTGATCGAAAACGGTGCGCCCATCGCCGGTGTGGTCTATGCCCCCGCGCTCGGCATCCTCTATTCAGCAAGTGCCGGCAAAGCGACGAAGGCCTTGATCGAGGACGATCGCGCTGCCGGTGCTCACGTGACCATCGGCTGCCGCATCTGCGGCGACCGGCCGGTGGCCTTGACCAGTCGCTGGCACAACAGCGCAGAAACGGTCGCCTATCTCGCCGATCATGGCATTACCGACTATGAGGCGGTCGGCTCGTCGTTGAAATTTTGCCTGCTGGCCGAAGGGCTTGCCGACATCTACCCGCGCTTCAGCCGTACCATGGAATGGGACACGGCAGCCGGCGACGCCATCCTGCGCGCGGCCGGCGGCGAGACGCTGACCATGGAAGGAACGCCGCTCACTTACGGCAAGCGCAAGCAGCGCCACGACAGCGATTTTGCCAATCCCTGGTTCGTCGCCCGCGGCAAGCCCTGACGTCGTCGTCAACGATCGCGCTGAACGTGTGCGGCGGCAATAAGGCTGCCGATCGTCATCTCGTTGAAGGGTTTGTCTATCCTCGGAACATCGCGCAGATGCTCCGGCGAAGGAAAGGACTCGCCGTATCCGCTGGTAAACCCGACCATGATGCCGCGCGCGATCATGGCATCGGCAACGACGAAGCTGGTGTCGCTATCGAGATTGACGTCGATGAGGGCAAAATCGATGGCGTGAGCGGCCACGATTTCCATAGCCTGCTCGGCATTGGTGGCGACATGAACCTCTGCCACTCCCAGAGATGTAAGGATTTCCTCGGCATCCATCGCAATGATGAAATTGTCGTCCAAAACGAGAACCGTCTTTATTGTCGGCGGAATTTCGTTGCTTCGCACTCCCGACGCCCTTTCAGAACCCTGCCCCGCAAACCGAGGCTTGATCCTCGAACATCCAAGCTAGGCCGTAAAGAGTGTCCTGGCATTTAAAATTGACATGTGACCGCCACATCAGATGAATGGCCGCTTGTGCTCGCTGATACCGCCCCACTCGGCAATCGCAAGCAGCCCATCGACATCGCGCACGTTGCATCCCCCGTCCACCCACCGAATGAGCCCGCGGTCGGCAAGCTTCTTCAGGGTCTTGTTGGTGTGGACGACCGAGAGACCAAGCGTGTCGGCGACATGCTGCTGGCGGATCGGGATCGCGACGCGATTGCCGCGAAACAGCTCCAATACCTTTGCCCGCTGGTAAAGAAAGGCAAGGAGATAGGCGGCCCTCTCAAGTGCCGAACGCCGGCCAATGCTCAGGAGATGCTCGTCAAGCATGCGTTCCTCCCGGGCCGCGATCCAGGTCAGATCATAGGCAAGATCGGGGTGTTTGGTATAAAGCTGATTTAGCCTGTCCCGCTCGAAGACGCAGAGAGTCACCGGCGAAAGCGCCTCGATCGAATGCTGCATTTCTCCCATCAGGCTGCCTTGCAGTCCGACAATATCTCCCGGCATCACATAGTTCAGGATCTGACGCCGGCCGTCGTCGAGCATCTTGTATCGAAAGCCCCAGCCGGCAAGGACAGTGAAGAGATGAGCGCTATGCATACCTTCAAGGATTATCGTCGCGCCGCTATCGACTGCCAACTCGCCCGTCTTGAAATCCGAAACGAAGGCGAGTTCCTCGGCTGCGAAATCGCGAAAGAGCGCGAGTTGGCGAAGGGGACAATTTTCACAGGGCGTGCGTTTGCTGTTCTTGCTCGTTTGGCTTGCCATGAACATCTCGTGGCCGGGCGTGCAGAGGAACCCTATCCATAAAGGCCCCTGATAAGTGAGGTAGCGCTCACATCCTTCCGGACAAGGACGCTTGCTGGAAAGCGATGCCATTTCAGATGTTTCACAAGCCGGTTCGCCGGCGATTGCGATGGACTTGGCGCCGCCGCCGCTCTATCTCTTTCGGACCTTTCCGCCGTCAACGGGGATCTACGCCATGTCCTACGCCGCCATTGCAAAAAACCATGTCGCCGTCATCACCGGAGCTGCCTCGGGTATCGGGTTTGCCGCGGCCAAACGATTCGCCGGCCTCGGGCTGAAGGTTGTCCTTGCCGACCTGCCCGGCGAGCGCTTGCAGGCGGCCGCGGCCGAGGTGGCAAGGATTGCCACGGGCGGCGCGAGCGATGTCGCCGCAATCGCCACGGACGTCTCCCGCCCCGATGACCTCGTGGCGCTGGCGCGTTCGGCAAGCGAGCGGTTCGGCCACGTGCATGTGCTGATGAACAATGCCGGCATCCAGCCGGGCAGCTCGATGTTTGGCCCGCTGGAGAACTGGGAAGCCGTGCTTGCAGTCAATCTCTGGGGCGTGATCAACGGCTCGCGGATTTTCGCGCCCGCCATGATCGCCCATGGCGAGCCGGGGCTCATCATCAATACCGGATCGAAACAAGGTATCACCACCCCGCCCGGCGATCCGGCCTACAATGTCTCGAAGGCCGGGGTGAAGGCCTTCACCGAGGCGCTGCAGCATGAACTGCGCAACACCGAGGGCTGCAAGGTCGCCGCGCATCTCCTGATCCCCGGCTTCGTTTACACATCGCTGACCTCCCACGGGCGCACGGAGAAGCCGGCGGGCGCATGGACCGCGGATGAGACCGTGGACTTCATGATGGAAAGCCTCGAACGCGGGGACTTCTATATCCTCTGCCCGGACAACGAGGTCGACCGCTCGACGGACGAGAAACGCATCCTGTGGGCGGCGGGCGACATCGTCGAGAACCGGCCGCCGCTTTCGCGCTGGCATCCGGACCATGGCGAAGCCTTCAAGGTCTTCCTCGCCGGCAAAAAAGGCTGAGCGATTCACGGACGTAACCAGGCCCCCCGAGAGCAGTGCGCAGTCGACGCGCAGAGGGACAAGACGGTGACCAGCGGCATCCACCACATCACCCTGATCGCCCGCAAAGTGCAGGCAAATGTCGATTTCTATGTCGGCTTTCTTGGCCTGCGCCTCGTCAAGCGAACCGGCGGCTACGAGGACCCCAACCAATTGCATCTCTTTTACGGGGATGCGGCGGGGTCGCCGGGCTCGCTCGTCACCTTCCTGATGTGGGAAGACGGCTCGCCCGGACGCGTCGGCCACGGTCAGCCGAGCGAAATCGCCTTCGCCATCCCACCGGAGAGCATCGGCTTCTGGCTGACGCGCGCATTGCAGTTCAACATTCAGGCGACCGGGCCTGCGCAGGAGTTCGGCGAGCCGGTGCTGCGTCTCAAGGATCCGGACGGCGTGATCGTGAAACTGGTCGGAACCAACGCGCTTGCCGAACCCGCTCCATGGGCGAGCCGGGATATTCCGGAGACGGACGCGATCCGGCGGCTGCGCGGCGCGACCATTCTCACCGAGAAGCCGAAGGAGACCGCCCACTTCCTGCAAAATCATTTCGGCTATGCGGAGACCGGAGCAACGGCCACGATCCGGCGCTTCACGTCGAAGTCCGGAGACGTCATCGACGTGCGCGACGCCACCGGCTTTTGGACGTCGGCGCCCGGCACCGGCACGATCGACCATATCGCCTTCCGCGCCCCGGATGAGGCGACGGTGCTGGCCGTGCGCGCCGATCTCGAGCAGGAACACGCCGGCGCGACCAGCGCGCACGACCGCAAGTATTTCTTCTCGCTCTATGTGCGTGAACCGGGCGGCTCGCTCTACGAGTTCGCGACCGACGGTCCGGGTTTTGCGGTCGACGAGTTGCCGGACACGCTCGGATCCAAGTTGTTCCTGCCGCCGCAATTGGAAGCCGATGCGGCCGCGACCTTGGTGAAGCTTCCGCAATTCGCCCTGCCCGGCGAGCCGCGGCTGACCCCGCGCGACCTCCCTTTCATCCACCGCTTCTATCACCCGGACGAACCCAACCTCCGCACCTTCGTGCTCTTGCACGGCAGCGGCGGCAACGAGACCGACATGCTCCCCTTCGGGCATCAGGTCGATCCTTACGCCACCTTACTTGGAGTGCGCGGCCGAAGCACCGAGGAAGGTTTCCCGCGCTGGTTCCGCCGCCTGTCGATGACAACGTTCGACCAACAGGACATCCGCTCGGAGGCAGAGGCCTTCGTCGCCTTCGTCGAGGGCGCGCGCGAGGGCTATGGACTCACGCCTGACAGGACCATCTTCATCGGCTACTCGAACGGCGCCAATATGCTGGCTGCCGTGATGCTGCTTTACCCCGGCCTCATTAGGAACGTGGTGATGATGCGGGCAATGGCCGCGCTCGAAGACGCGCCGACACCCGATCTTGCCGGAGCAAACGTTCTGGTGCTGACAGGCAAGGAAGATCCCTACGGCAAATATGCGCCGGCCTTGATAAAGATCCTCGCCGACACCGGCGCAACCCTCAAGGCACTGGACATCGACACTCATCACGGCATCGGTGACGACGATGTCGAAGCCATTCGCCGCTGGATGGCGGAACACGGTCTCTGATGCCGTGGCCCGAACGGGTTAAGATGCTTTCGCCGAGGCGACATACTCCGCGAAGGCCGTGACAAAGTCGCGTAAGCGCTCCCGGGTCTGCTCGTCGGTCAATTGCCCCTCGCTGTCGAACAACGTGGCGGCCTTCGGCAATATCAACCGCTTCCCCGACCACAGGTCGGCCCCGAGCGTCCGCATCACGGAGAGCCAGGCATTCTGGCTGAGAATGGTGCCGAAATTCCCAGGCGACGCACCGGCCAACGCAAAGGGCCGACAACCGAACACCTTTTTGGTGTCGGCCGGCGGACGACTGAGCCAGTCGATCGCGTTCTTGAAAACGCCGGGCATCGAGTTGTTGTACTCCGGCGTGAAAAGGATCACTCCGTCCGCCGCCGCGATCTTCTGCTTGAGTTCGGCCGCCGCCGCCGGAACGCCGCTCTCAGCCTCCACATCGCCATCATAGAGCGGGATGCCGTGCAGCGTTGCGGTCTCGAATTCAATGTTGTCCGGCGCGAGGGATTTTGCTGCCTTCAGTAAAGCCGTATTGAAGGAAGCCTTTCGCAGACTGCCCGATATGCCGAGAATCTTCGTCATGAATGATGGGTTCCTCTTGTCCGCGCATCGGCGGCCCAAGGCCGCCCTTCCACACTACAGCGACGCGCGTCGTATCAGACGCGCAAAAGACGCTGTAGCACTTTGAATTGCCGCATGTTTTTATCCTTGAATCGGCTACGACTTAAGGCATTCAGTAGAACTAGAGGTCAAAGGACAAAAAAGAAAGCCGAGAACGATGTCTCGGCTTCTTGCGGCTACTCCAAAGGCTTCAGCCCTGCCTCGATCTGAGCCCGCTTCGGCTCAAGGAACGGCGGCAGCGAAAGGCTTTCGCCGAGCGTTTCCATCGGTTCGTCGACGGCAAAGCCGGGACCGTCGGTCGCAATCTCGAACAGGATGCCGTTCGGCTCGCGGAAATAGAGCGAGCGAAAATAGAAGCGCTCGACCTCGCCGCTCGACGGCAAGCGGAAGCCGTTCAGCCGTTCCGTCCACTGATGCAGCCCATCGACATCCGGCGTGCGGAAGGCGACGTGGTGCACCCCACCCGCGCCTTGGCGCGCGATTGGCAGGCCCGGCTGGACCGCGACATGCAACTCGGCCCCGGGACCGCCCTCGCCCATCGAGAAAACATGCACTTCGCCGACGCCGTCGGGCGCAGGATAGGCGCGCACGTCCGTCATGTTCATGACGTGCGTGAGCACGAGCGCCGTGTTGGTGATATCCGGCACGCTGATCGTAATCGGGCCGAGGCCCTTGATCTGGTGCTCGGTGGGAACCGGGCTCTTTTCCCATGGATGCGACGGCGCAAGCCCGCCATCGTCCAGAAGTCGGAAGCGCTGGCCTTCACCGTCCTCGAAGTCGACCGACGTCCGGCCGTCGATTTCCGTGACCTCGCCGGCGGAGACGTTCAGTTCGGTAAACCGACGCTTCCACCATCTGACACTTTCGGCGCTGCCGACTCGGAACCCGGTGCGCGAAATACTGTGCGTGCCGCGTCCCTCGGGGCCGACCGGCCAGTCGAAGAAGGTCAGGTCGCTACCGGGTGTTGCTTGTCCGTCGGCATAGAAAAGATGATAGGCGGTCGTGTCGTCCTGGTTGACGGTTTTCTTGACCAGCCTCAGCCCGAGCGTCTTGGTGTAGAAGCGCAGGTTTTCCGGCGCATTGGCCGTGATCGCCGTGAGATGGTGGATACCGGTCAGTTGCAAGCTCATGATTGCCTCCAGTTCAGTGCGTTACGCTGGCCTTTGGGCGTCTCAAAAGACGCACGGCGCCGTAACGCGGGCATTTCGTTGAGCCATAATATCGGTCGGCCTGGTCGTTTCAAAAAGAGAAAGCGACGCGAACAGATTGTTCTCCCAAAGCGAACGATCTAGCGGCGCGGATGCTGCAGGTCCCGGAGATAGGTATTCTCCGACCGCGAAATGGCAAACAACTCCGGGTCGATTTCAGCGAAGATCAGGGTTTCATCTGCGGAGTTCGCTTTTGCCAGGAGTTGCCCGTCCGGCGAAGCGATGCGCGACGAACCGGCGAAGGAAAACATCGCATCGGAACCGCAATGATTGATGTAGGCTACGAAAAGCTGGTTCTCGAACGCCCTTGTCTGGATCATGTGATCGGCGATGAAGGTTCCCGACCAGCCTGCCGGAAGCGCCGTCGGCACCAGCACTGCATCAGCACCGGCAAGCGCGAGCCGGCGGACATTTTCGGGAAACTCGACGTCGTAGCAGATCAGCATGCCGCACCTGACGCCTTGGTGTTCGAAGAGGCGGGTCGACGGTTCTGCCGGCGTGAACAGCGAGCGTTCGTAGTCGCCGTAGAGGTGCGACTTGCGATAGACCGTCGGGGCAGCGTCACCGTCGACATGGACGGCGCTGTTGTAGACCGCGTCACCCTCCCGCTCGGCAAAGCCGGCAATGATGGCGATACCGGCTTCGGCCGAGATCTGCTGCAACCGCTGCACGATTGGGCCGTCGGCGTCTTCGGCGATGTCACGGATCACGTCACCGGCACCGTAGCCGGTAATGCCGAGTTCGGGCGTGAGGAGCAGCGTCGCGCCCTGGCGCGACGCCTCCGCGGCCGCAGCGGCGATCCGGCCGAGATTGGCGGCGACGTCACCGCCAATGGACTTCATCTGCAAAGCGGCAAGCTTCATCATTTGCCATCCGATGACATGGCGCCCAGCAGCTTCGGCAGGTCTCCGAAACGGGCGACGAGGCCGAAGATGACCGCGGCCGTCGTGACGAAGAGGATCGTCACCGAGGCCATGGTCGGCGTGTAGCCGTAGCGTAGCGCGTTGAAGATCTTGATCGGCAGCGTCTCCATGGTGAAGCCGACGGTCATGTAGGCGACGATATACTCATTGAGCGACAGCACGAACGCAAAGGCATAGCCCGAGACGATGTAGGGCAGGATTAGCGGCAGCACCACGGTGCGGAACACCGTGCGCTCGTCCGCGCCCATGGTCGATGCTGCCTCGACCAGCGAACGATCGATCGACGTGAAGCCGAGGGACAAGGTGACGAGCGGCAGCGTCACGAAGAAGATCGCGTGGCTGACGACCGCAGTCCAGGGCTGGCCGTAGAAGCCGACGGTCGCCCAGAAGGTGAGAAGCCCCAGCGCCGTGATCACCGGCGGCAGCGTGAAGGGCGCAACGCCCAGAAGCTGGAAGACGTTCGCCCAGGGCGCTATCCGCCGCCACAGGAACCACGCAAGCGGCAAGGCAATGGCGACGGCAAGCGCTGCCGAAAGCACCGCCAGCGTCACCGAGGCCATCAGCGCGTTTCGCCATTCGGGGTTCAGGAAGATCTCGCCGTACCAGGATGTCGAAAAGCCCTGTGGCGGGAAGGCAAGCGTCTGCTTTTGGTTGACCGAAACGCCGGCAACCACGATCAGCGGCAGCGCAAGGAAGAGCGCGATCAGGAAGAAATAGAACTTGCGGAAAATGGACGTCATGCCGCCTCTCCCTTTCGTCCCGCAATCACCGTCAAGGCGACCAGCCCGAGCGTCACCAGCACGAGGAACACCGCCATCGCCGCAGCGAAAGGCATGTTCGACTGGTAGATCGCCTGGTCGGTGATCAGCACCGACAGCGTCCAATGCTGTGGCCGGCCGAGAAGCTGCGGCAGCAGATAGGAACCGAGCGCGAAGATGAAGACCATGATCAGCGTCGCAACGATCGTGTTCCTCAGCGCCGGAACGACGACGGTAAAGAAGGCCTTGAGCGGCGAGGCTCCAAGCGTTCGCGCGGCCTCGGTCAAGGTCGGATCGAGCCGGACAAGCGCCGGGAACAATACGAGCACCGTGTAGGGGAAGGCCTGATAGACCATGCCCGTCAGCACTGCGGCGAAACTCGGGGTCAGCGCCTTGGCCTCGCCCATGAGGCCGAGTGCGACGAGGATGTTGGTGATACCGGCCGTGCGCGAGAAGAGTGTCGACCAGGCGAAACCGATGATGACCTCGGAGAGCGAGAGCACCGAGAGCAGCGCGACCAACCAGACGACCTGCACGCTGCGCGCCATCCGCGTCAGCATGTAGGTGAAGGGCAGCGCCAGCACGACGCAGCAGATGGCGACAGCGATCGCCATCATGAGCGAGAAGCCCAGCACGCCGCCGAAAAAGGCCGTGAGAAAGCGGGCGTAATTGTCGAAGACGAAGGCCGGCGTATAGAAGCCGCCCTGCTGGCGCTGGAAGAAGCTCACGGCGATCATCGTGCCGAAGGGCACGACGAAGAAGATGGTCAGCATCGCCGCGGGGAAAAGGAGCGGCGTGTAGTCGCCGACAGTCTGGGGCGGTTCGCGTCTCATTTCCTGAGCACCACGCAAACATCCGGAGTGAGCGCGACGCCGACCTGCTGGCCGACGGTGACGTCCGGCCGCTCGCGCGGCGTGGAGACGGCGACGATCTGGCGGCCGGCGACGTCGACAAACGTTTCGATCGTTCCGCCGAGATCGCGCACGAAGGTGACCGTGCCGGAAATCGCACCGGCACCCGGCGCCGTCAGGTGCACGTCCTCGGGACGAATTGAAAGCGTCGCCTTTGCCTCACCGGACGGCAAGGCGAGACCCGGCACCGACTGGCCGAGTACGGAAACATGGCCCTGCGTGTCCGCTTCGGCTTCGATCAGGTTGGTCTGGCCGATGAAGTCGGCGACGAAACTGTCCGCCGGCCGGCGGTAGATTTCGATCGGCGAGGCCGCCTGGCGGATTTCCCCGCCATTCATGACGACCACCGTATCGGCCATCGTCATTGCTTCGCGCTGGTCGTGCGTGACGACGATCGTCGTAATCCCGAGCCGCTGCTGCAATTGGCGCAGTTCCACTTGCATCGCTTCCCTGAGCTTCGCGTCGAGTGCCGAAAGCGGCTCGTCGAGAAGGAAAAGCTTCGGCGAGATTGCCAGCGCGCGGGCGATTGCCACACGCTGGCGCTGACCGCCGGAAAGCTTGGAGACCGGCCGGTCGGCATAGCCGGAGAGGTGGATCATCGACAGCAGTTCCTCGACCCGCCGCTTCTGGTCCTCCTTCGGCGCCTTGCGGATGCGCAAGGGATAGGCGATGTTTTCGCCGACCGTCAGGTGCGGGAAGAGCGCCAGCGACTGGAACACCATGCCGAGATTGCGCTTATGGGTCGGCACGTGGGTGATGTCTTCGCCGTCGAGGCGGATTGCGCCTCCCGTCGGCAGATCGAGCCCGGCGATCATGCGCAGCAACGTCGTCTTGCCGCAGCCAGACGGGCCGAGCATGCAAACGAAGGTGCCGTGCGGCACCGTGAGCTCGACATTGTTGACGGCCCTGAAGGACCCGAATTCCTTGACGACGTTCTGAAGGGCAAGTCCCGACATATATTTCCCGTCCTGCGGCGCCGTGCGTCTTTTCAGACGCGCAAAGGTCGCTGCATCGCTTTGAGTTTGCTACATGGCCCTCAAGCCGGTTCCCAAGGGATCATGCAGTAGCGCCTGATGCGCAGATGCTTCATGGAGCGCGAACAGGGGGAACGGTTTCCGCCCGCATTCCGCTCGGTCTTTCAACATCGACGTCCCGCCCGCAGGCGGGAAGTCGACGCCCATTGGCGATCAGCCGACGATCAGCTCCGTCCACTTCTGGTTCAGCCAATCCGACTTGGTCTGGTAGAGATCGTAGCGCGGGATAATCGGCTCGATGTCCGACGAAACGGCTGCAAACTCCTTGTCCGTAAGATCAGTCGATTCGCGCTTGACCGTCGGCGAGGTGCCAACCTTGCGCGACAGCGTCGCCTGAATCGACGGTTGGGACATATAGTCGATGAAGATGTGCGCTTCCTCCGCTTTCTGCGAAGCGCGCGACAGCGCCCAGCAACCGGAATCCTGGATGCCACCTTCCTTGGGGAAGGTGGAGCGTACCGGGTGCCCATCGGCGGCCGCAAGACCGGTCACGTCGTGATAATACTGGCCCATCGGAATTTCACCCGACTTCAGCGCCTGTTCGAACTGCGCTTCGTCGCGGTACCAGAGCCGGACATTCGGCTTCACTTCGGCGAGTTTCTCGAATGCCTTGAGGATGCCCTCCTCCGTGTCGAGCGCATTGGTGCCGCCCATGAAGGTCTTGGCGGTTACCTCGAGCAGGAAGGAGTTGGAGACGAGCGCGAGCAGCCCGAGCTTGTCGGCATTTGCCGGATCCCAGAAGGCGGTCCACGAGGTCGGCGCTTCCTTGAAGACGTCCGTGTTGGTGACGAGGGTGATGTACCAGGAAACGGCTCCGATGCCCGCGACGCGGCCATCCGGATACTTGTTGATGAACCGGTCGAGCAGATGCGAGGCGTTCTTGATCTTCGCCATGTCGAGCGGCGCCCAGAGCTCGGTCGCCTGACCCTTGAGCATTGCGACCTGCGACATCATCGAAACATCCGCCGGAGCCTGGCCGGCACGAGCGGCCTGTTCCAACTGCACGAGCCAGGCTTCACCGGTCGGCTCTGCGACCGACTCGATCGCGATGCCCGTGGCCTTGGTGAATTCGGGGAAGATGTTCTTGTCGAACGAATCCTTGAAGTAGCCGCCATAGACGCCGACCTTCAACGACCTGTCCTGCGCTCTCAGCACTGCCGGCATCGCAAGCATCGATGCACCGGCAAGCCCCGCCCCCAGCAGCGTGCGGCGCTTGATGGAATTGATGTTCATTGCATATCTCCTTTGTTTTGGCGGCAGCCGCCGCGTTCCCTGTTGTAGTTGATTCCCTGCATCTTTTCGGCTCGCTCCGCCAGCATCTCTTGCCGAAGCAATAGCCCAGTTCGATCAGCGTATGGCGAGGCGCGAGTGAGCCCGCAATCAGCGCATCTGCCGTGAAAAGCTCTTCGTCCGCATTATCGACTGCATTGGCCATTCTGAGAAGCGTCTCGCACCCGACCGCCGCTTATGATGCACATCGGAGCGGCCTGCGCCCAATCCCGGAAAAGCATTCACCGTGGCTTCACAGTCTGGAAATTTCCTAGCTCCGGCGTCCGCCCTGCCACCGCTTCCAGTTCGACGGCAGAACGGGTTTCGAAGGCTCAGCCGGCCTTGCCTGTGATCGCCGGGCTGAAAACCATCAGGCTCAGGATCTCGAAAAGCACCTGCGCGCCCGCATGGGCGGTATTGGTCGTCGCGTCATATTGCGGGGCAACCTCGACGACATCGCCGCCGACAAGATTGACTCCCTTCAAGCCGCGGATGAGTTCGAGCACCTCACGAGTCGTCAGGCCGCCGACTTCCGGCGTGCCGGTCCCCGGCGCGAAACTTGGATCGAGGCTGTCGATATCGAAGGAGAGATAAGTCGGACCGTCCCCCACGATCTTCTTCGCCTTTTCGATGATAGCCGGAATGCCAAGACCGGTGACTTCTTCGGCGTGGATCACGGTCATGCCGGACTCGTAGGAGAACTCCCAGAGATATTCGGCCGAGCCGCGGATGCCGATCTGGACGACACGGGTCGGGTCGAGCACGCCGTCGAGAACCGCGTTGCGGAACGGACCGCCGTGATGGAACTTGGTAAGGTCATAGGCGCCGCCGGTGTCGCAATGGGCATCGATATGAATCATGCCGACCGGGCGCTTCTTGCCGACCGCCTTCAGGATCGGATGCGTGATCGAATGGTCGCCGCCGACCGAAAGCGGCACGACGCCGGCATCGACAATCTGGTCGATGCGCTTTTCGATATCGTCATGGCTGAGCTCCAGCCGATAGCGGCTCTGGAAGGCAACATCACCGATATCGGCCACGCGGAGATCGTGGACGGGCGCGCAGCCGAGCACATGGTTGTAAGGACCAATGCGTTCGATCGCACGGAGCGCCCGTGGTCCGAAACGGGAGCCCGGACGGTTGGTGACACCAAGATCCATCGGTATGCCGACGATCGCCACCTGAAGATTGCCGAAGTCCGGATTTTCGGCGTCGACCGGCATATAGGGCGCGGTCAGGAAAGTCGGGATGCCGGAATAGGGGGCGAGCCGCGTGCCGCTCTTGGTGAAGATCTTGTCCGCGACCTTGCGGAACGTCGGATCGAAGAGCTCGCCGCCGTGACTTTCGCCATATTTCGCCTTCAATTCGCTGAGCTTCTGTTCATCCCAGGCCATGCGCCCAAACCTCCATGTTTTGCTGCCGGGGATGCGCGGGACGCGCCGCAAATCGCGATTTGCGGATTTCGCCGGTTGGACCGGCGCCGTCATGTTCCCCAGGCTTTGCCTTTTGTTGGCGCATATTAGGAGACAATTCCGCTGGAAAATCAATTGACATTGTTATAGCGTTTCGTGTGAGAAAAATTCACATTGTTGCCCGCCCTCCGGAGCCCATTTTTTGTCGAGCCGCCTGCCTCCTCTCAATCCGCTGCGTGCTTTCGAGGCCACCGCCCGGCGCGGCTCCGTTTCGGCTGCGGCGCGCGAGCTCAACGTTACCCACGGCGCGATCAGCCATCAGATCCGGGCCCTGGAACTCTCCTTCAACGCCACGCTTTTCGAGCGCGGCGGCAAACGGCTGAGGCTGACCCCGCAAGGCGCCCTGCTGCTGCCGGCCGTCACCCATGCCTTCGCGGAGATCGCCGCCGCTACCGCCGCCATGACTCGCCCGGCGACAAGCGGGGAACTCAGGATCACCTGCGTGCCGGCGCTGCTCTCCTTCTGGATGATCCCGCGTCTGCACCAGTTCACCGAGCAGTTCCCGGACGTCAGGCTGACGCTGATCGCCTCCAACGATGCGGCTCATCTCCATTCCCCCGACGTCGATATCTGCCTGCTCTACGGCGACGGCAATTGGAACGACTGCTGGGCGAAGCTCTGGAGCCGGCTCGAGCTTTTCCCGGTCGTCAGTCCGACACTTCTCAACATGCGGCCGCTGCGCTCCGTGCGGGATCTGCGCGACCACGTGATGCTTCACGGCGACGACGGCCGCGAGTGGAACACCTGGCTCGCCGCCGCCGATGCGATCGATCTGCAGCGCGGCCGCCAGCATTTCATGAGCGATGCGCGGCTTTCGACCGAAGCGGCGTTGCACAATCAGGGCGTGGCGCTCGGCGACACGATCACCGCGGGAAGCCTGATCGCGCGCGGCGAACTGATCGCCCCCTTCGATCTGACGGTGCCGGCCAACGATGCCTTCTTCGTCGCCTGCCGCAACGAAATCCGCGCCGCACCGATCGTCCGCGTCTTCATCGACTGGTTGTTCGCCGCCCTCGAGAGCGACCCGATGCCGGAGCTCCAGGTTTCCGCACGCACGATCATTCGAAGCCGCATGCCGAAGCCCGAAGCCCCGCGAACGTCGACCGCGGACGGTTTTCAGCCCGTCTCGTCGCCGGCGCGCAAACGTCACCCGGAACGCCCCCAGAAACGCAAGGCCAAATCATAAAACGGGACCCTGAGCCCGGTGCAATTCTCCGCCAGCCCTTTGTCCCCGCTTACCAGCAACAGGAAGATTCACATGCCGCATTTCAATCCCCTCGTCGAAAAGCTCTCGCCGCCGCCGGTTCCCTCGGTGCTCGCCTGGGCGAAGGCCTATGACGGGGCAAGAGGGCCGCTGATCGATCTTTCGCAGGCGGTGCCGGGCTATCCCGCACATCCGGACATGCTGAAATGGCTCGGCGAGGCTTCCGCCTCGACCGCCTACACCGGTTACGGCGCGATCGAGGGCGAGGCGGAGTTGCGCGCGGCCTATGCCGCCCATGTCGCCAGCCTCTATGGTGCGGCGGTCGCGGCCGACAACATTCACATCACCTCCGGCTGCAACCAGGCCTTCATGTGTGCCGTCATGGCGATCGCCGGGGCGGGCGACACGATCCTGATGACCAACCCCTATTACTTCAATCAGGAAACGACGCTGGCGATGCTGGGCATCAATGTCGAGCTGGTGCCCTGTGACGCCGGCGCCGGCTTCCTGCCGGAGGTGGACGAGATCGCCTCGGCGCTTCGGCCTGGCATTCGCGCGCTTGCCCTCGTCTCGCCGAACAACCCGACCGGCGCCGTCTATCCGCCGGAATTGCTTCAACGCATCCACGAAGCCTGCCGCAAGAACGGCACCTGGCTGATCCTCGACGAAACCTACCGCGACTTCCTGCCATCGGCGGATGTCGCGCCGCACGGCCTGCTTCAGGCAAAGGGCTGGCAGGACAGCTTCATCGGCCTCTACAGTTTCTCGAAATCCCTCTGCATTCCCGGCCACCGCCTCGGCGCGATCACCGCCGGTCCGGCGCTCGTCGAACAGATCACAAAGATCATGGACAACCTGCAGATCTGTGCTCCGCGCGCCGCGCAGGCGGCTGTCGCGAAAGCGATTCCGGCGCTTGCCGATTGGCGGCTCGCGAACCGTGTTGAAATTGCCGCACGCGCCGACGCCCTCGAAGAGGTCATGAGCCGCCTGCCGAAGTGGAAGCTGCAGGCGGTCGGGGCCTATTTCGCCTATATCCGCCACCCCTTCCCCGACATCGATTCGCAATTCGTTGCCGAGAAGCTGGCGAAGCTCGCCGGAGTGGTCTGCCTGCCGGGCGACTATTTCGGCGAGGGCCAGGAAAACTACCTGCGCTTTGCCTTCGCCAATGCCGATGTGGCGACGATCCGCAGACTCGAAGGACGGCTCGCGGGCTTCGAGCTGCCCGGCATCTGAGCGTAAGAGATCATCCGCGGCGGGCGATCAAGATCCCGACGAGCACGATCGCGCCGCCGATGGCCTGAGCGAGGCCCACCGGTTCGCTGAGCAGCCCCCAGGCGAGGATCGCCGCCACAACCGGCTGCAACAGCAGCGTCAACGACGAGAAGGCGGCCGGCAGGTAGGCGAGCGCATAGGTGATCGCCACCTGCCCGCCCGCATGACTGACAAAGGCGAGACCGAAGAGCATCGCCCATCCGAAGCCGCTTGCCGGAAAGAGAGTGGGTTCGGCGACGAGCGTCATCGGCAGCATGCAGACGGCAGCCGAGGCCGTGCTCCAGATCATGATCCGGTTGGTGTCGAAGCGGCTCCGCAACTTGCCGATCGCAAGGATATAACCCGCATAGAACATCGCGGCGACGACCGCGATGCCATCGCCGAGAACGTCGCCCTCCGCGAGCGCGGCCGGCCCGCCCTTCAGGACCACGACGCCGGCGATCGCCGTGGCGAGCCCCGCGACGAAAACGCGGCTGACCGGCGCGCGAAACAGCGCCCAGCCCGCGAGCGTGACGAAGACCGGCGCAAGGTTTGCGAGCAGCGTCGCATTCGCAACGGATGTCATGGTCAGGGAGAGATGCCAGGCCGCGAGGTCGATCGCGAGAAAGACGCCGGGCAGAATGAGCATGGCGTAATCGGAAAATTGCTGCGGCCGCCTGTCGCCTGCTGGCCCGTTCCGAAACCACGACCAGGCGACAAGCGGGATCAGCGCCAGAGCCACCCGCCAGAAGGCGGTCGCCATCGGCCCGACCTCAGAAAGCCTCACGAAGATCGGCGATCCGCCGATAGCAGCACCACCGAGCAGCAGCGCTGTCATCGCAAGCGAGTTGCGGGAGGAAACGGAAGTGGCGGCTTTGGTCAAGGCGGTGTCCAGAGGGTCAAGTGATGATGGATGCCGCTGGATCCATGGCACCCCGCGAGCCAGCTATCAGAACCGGACCGCCAACAACAGCCGACAACAGCTAATTTAGCGACAAAAATTCAGCCGGTGCGGTGAGCACCGGCTCAATTTCGAGCTACAGCGCCGCGCGTCTTCCCAGACGCGCAAAGGACGCTGTAGCATACTTTGAATTGCTGCATGTTTTTGTCCGTAAATCGGCTATGATTTAAGGACACATGCAGTAGCGGAGGATCAAGCCGCGTCCGGCACGTGCACGGTCTTCACCTCCAGGAAATCTTCAAGGCCGAACAGGCCGCCTTCGCGGCCATTGCCCGACTGCTTATAGCCGCCGAAGGGGCTGCCGTAGCGGTGCGGGCCGCCGTTGATATGCACCATGCCTGCGCGCAACCTTGCGGCGACGCGTTCAGCCCGTTTCGGATCCCCCGTCTGGACATAGGCTGCCAGCCCGTAACTGGTGTCGTTGGCGATCGCGATCGCTTCCTCTTCCGTGTCGAAGGGAATGATCGCAAGCACCGGACCGAATACCTCTTCGCGTGCGATGCGCATCGTGTTGTCGACGTCGGCGAAGATCGTCGGCTTGACGAAATAGCCCGTCTCGAAGCCCTCGGGCTTGCCGACACCGCCGACGAGCAGTTTGGCGCCTTCTGCAATACCGGCCTCGATCAGCACCTGTACGCGGCCATACTGGATGTGGCTGACGAGCGGACCGATGTGCGAGCCCTCCTTCGCCGGATCGCCGACCCTGGCCTCGGCACCGACACGCCTCGCAATCTGCACCACCTTGTCGTAGACGCCGCGCTCCACCAGCATGCGCGTCGGCGCGTCGCACGACTGGCCGGAATTGTTGAAGCATTCGAGGATGCTGCCGGCGACGCGTTCCTCAAGGTCAGCGTCGGCAAAGACGATGTTCGGCGATTTGCCGCCAAGTTCCAGCGTGACGCGCTTTACCGTTTCGGCCGCGTCCCTGCTGACCGCGATACCAGCCCGGGTCGAGCCGGTGAACGACATCATGTCGATGTCCTTGTGCCTCGAGAGCGCGGCACCGGCATTGACCCCGTCGCCGTTCACGAGATTGAATACACCTGCCGGGAAGCCAGCCTCGTGGATCATCTCCGCGTAAAGCATGGCGTTGAGCGGCGTGAATTCGCTGGGTTTCAGGACGCAGGTGCAGCCGGTCGCAAGCGCCGGCACGACCTTCAGGGCGATCTGGTTGATCGGCCAGTTCCAGGGCGTGATCAGCCCGCAAACACCGACCGGCTCGCGCAGCATGACATCACCGTTCGGAAGCCGGTCGCGCGTCTTCAGGCGTTTCAGCGCATCGATGAAACCCTGCAGGTGGCCGACGCCGACATCGGCCTGTTGCTCGCGCGCCATCGTCGCCGGCGCGCCCAGCTCCATGGTGATCGTTGCGGCCATCTCGTCATAGCGGCGCTTATAGATCGAAAGCAGCTTTTCGAGTAGCGCCAGACGCTCCTCGACGCTGGTCTGGCTGTAGGTTGCGAAGGCCTTCTTCGCCGCGGCGACGGCCCGGTCGATCTCCGCAGCCGTGCCCATGGAAATCACGGCAATCGGCTGCTCGGTCGCCGGATTCAGGACCTCCAGATCCTTCGTCTCGATCGGATCGACCCATTCGCCGTTGATATAGAACTTTCTCTTGTCGAGCATTCGCTCCTCCTTCCCGTACGGCTCCGAAAGCGAAGTGACGTTATCTTCGAGAGGCTTCATACCAGTCTTCCGGAGCAATCCGCCGCATATGCCCTCTTGCCGCGGGCGAGGCTACGACGTTGGCAGCCCGGGCTGCAAGCGGAACGATCTCGTCGCCACGCCGGCCGATGCGCGACGCACGTCCGGGCTGTCGCTGTACGCGGCATCCCGACAAGGCGGAGGAAGGAAAAAAATTGTGTTCGAGAGGACGCCGCACCGGCGTCAGATCGCACCAATGATGAGCGCCGAGAGAAAACTGAAAGCCGCCGCAATCGCAATGGTGTGAGGAATCAGATTGCCCCGCGCGCGTCGCGCCGGTTGTGCAGCGTAGATCGCGTAGCGGGATTGGGCCGTCGCCTTGATCGCGTGCATCTTGCTCTCCGCTGTTTCGCAACTTCACGATTAGCTATGTTCTCCTATATTATCCATTGAGTTTATAGATATTATTTTCTGTCGATCGCGCCGGAAATGAAAAATCCGTTTACGGGGACATTGCCATGTTCAGTGCCGGTTGCGGTCGCGCTCTTGCAGATGTCGCGACCAGGTTTCGCTGAACCAGGGTGTCAGCAGCGAAACGTCGGCCGCACGGTGCGACCGGGCGAGCGAGACATCGGTTTCGACTGAGGTCCACACGGTAAAGGCGGTGAGCTCATGCTTTCCGAAGGTCTGGATCAACGGGATGTCGGCCGCGTCGCGGCCGCGCGCGACAGGAATGCGGCCGATGCGCCGCGCATTGTTCTTGGCGTCGAACGTATACCAGCGATCGCCGATATAGACCTCGAACCAGGCATTGAAATCCATGGGTGCCGGGCTCTCAGGCACGCCGACATTGGTCATGTAGCCGTTGACGTAGCGCGCCGGCATGTTCATGCAGCGGCAAAAAGCAATGGCGAGATGAGCATAATCGCGGCTGACGCCCAGGCGATCCTCGTGCGCCTCCGTGGCCGTGCGCATCGCCTGCGCATAGCCATAGCTGAAAACCAGCCGGTCATGGACATAATTGCAGATCGCCTGGACGCGCTGCCATCCGGCCGGGACGTCGCCGAAAAGTTTCCACGCCAGTGCACCGAGCCGATCGGTCTCGCAATAGCGGCTGGCGGAAAGGTAAGGCAGCCATCCGGCTGGAAGCCTCTCCACCGGCACGGCGTCCGCCAGTGGATCCGAGGCATCGGGCCTGCCGTCGTCCTTGATCACGGCGTCATAGCTGAGCTTGGTTTCGCCCGCATGCAAGACCATCCGCAGGCAGGCGTTTCCATGAGGGTCAGTGATTTCCTCCATCGCCAGAATGGGGGACGCGGCCGGACCGCGCTCACGGACGATGTTGCCACGCCGTTCAGGTACAACCGAAAGATAGGTCATCATCGGCGTTGGATGCGTGCACCGGACGCCGATCTCGTAACCGAAGCGTATGAACATTTCTGACCTCCCTGATCGACCGCGGTCATTCCGTCATGGCCTGCCCCGCGGTTAGGGCGTGAATGCCCTGCGGTACATGTTCACGCGTCGCGTTTGCCGCGATCTCGATTTTAAGATCGGACCGAGGAGAAAGCCTCATGGCGCACCATTGCAGCACGCTGGATATCGCGCCCGATCTGGACGCACCGGTCAGACGGTCCAGCCGAGAAATTCTAGCGCATCATCGTCCGGAGAGGAATCGATTTGGACGCGAAACTCCGCAAGGTCGGCCATTTACCAGCCGACGGCATCCTTGAAGGAATACCACCAGGAACCGATCGTCGAATATTGCGCGCGGAACATCCGACCACCCGGAAACGGATACCACGGCAGCTTCTCGAAGACGTCGAAGCGCGACGTGTCGCCGTCGATCGCCTCGGCAAGCGTACGGCCGAAGAGATGGGAGCCGGTGACGCCATGGCCGCTATAGCCATGCGCGAAATAGGTGTTGGCGCCGATGCGCCCCATCTGCGGCACGCGCGTGAAGGAAAGCGCGAAATTCCCGCTCCAGGCATAGTCGATCTTCACGCCCTTAAGCCGCGGAAAGACCTTTTCGAGATTGGGCCTGAGCTTCGCGACGACATCCGCCGGATCCGTGCCGCCATAGACGGTGCCACCGCCGAAAATCATCCGCTTGTCGGCGGACAGCCGGAAATAGTCGAGAATGTAGCGCACATCCTCCACGCACATGTCGCTTGGGATCAGCGAATGGGCGAGTTCGTCGCCAAGCGGTGCCGTGGTGATCATCTGCGTCGAGACCGGCATGACACGCGAGACGAGCTTCGGCACCGCGTCGCCGAGATAGGCATTGCCGCAAAGCACGACGATGCGAGCGGAGACCTCACCCTCTTGCGTGTAGACGGTCGGCTGGGCCGCCTCGTGGTCCACGCGGGTGACCGGCGACATTTCGTAAATCGTGCCGCCCAGGCTTTCGAGAGCGCGAGCCTCGCCAAGCACCAGATTGAGCGGATGCATGTGCCCGCCCGTCGTGTCGAGCATGCCGCCGCAATAGGCGTCGGAGTTGACCAGCTTCCTGAGCGCCTCGCGGTCGAGGAGTTGGTGGTCGTCCATTCCGTATTTGCGCCAGAGCGCCTGCTTGGCTTCCAGTTCCTTCATGTGCGCGGCGGTATAGGCGGCATAGATGTTGCCGGGCTTCAGGTCGCAGTCGATCTGGTATCGGCTGACGAGCCGGCGGATGATCCGTCCGCCCTCCTGCACCAGGCCGCCGATGAAGCGTGCCGCATCCTCGCCGTAACGGCGCTGGATCGTCGAAAGGCCGGCATTGAGGCCGTTGACGACCTGACCGCCATTGCGCCCGGAGGCGCCCCACCCCACCTGCGCGCCTTCGATCACCGTGACCTTGTAGCCCTTTTCGGCGAGATGGATTGCTGTCGACAGGCCTGAATAGCCCGCCCCGACGACGCAGATATCGGTTTCGATGCGCCCCTTAAGCTTGACCGGGGTACGGACGACGTTGCGCGAGGCAGCGTAGTAGCTCGTTGGATAGCTGCCGTCGCCAGCATAGGATTTCTTTGCGCTTGCCATCATACGATTTCCAGATAGGCGCTGAACTCATAGTCCGTGACCTGCTCGGCAAAGCCGGCGATCTCCTGGCGCTTGCAGGCGATCAGCATGGAGCGAAGCACGGGGTCGAAAATCTCGGCGGCAATCGGTCCGGCCTCGAAGGCATCGACCGCCTGCCCCCACTCGGCAGGAATTTTGGGCAGTTTCTCGGCGTCGTAGGCCCGCCCCTCAACCGGCGCCGCCGGCTTCCATTTGTTGCGGATACCGACGAGGGCGGCACCGAGGATCGCCGCGATGACGAGGTAAGGGTTCGCATCGGCACCGGCGACCCGATGTTCGATGCGTCGCGCCGCCGGGTTGCCGCCCGGAATGCGGATGGCCGAGGTGCGGTTCTCATAGCCCCAGGAAATCGAGGTCGGCGCATGGGTGTCCGGCCGGAGCCGCCGGTAGGAATTGAAATGCGGCGCAAACATGAGGGTCGTCTCCGCCATGCCGCGCAAGAGTCCGGCGACCGCGTGCCTCAGGATTGGCGATCCCTCGTCGCTGCCGTCGTTGAAGACGTTGCTGCCCTCCTCGTCGAGCAGGCTGAAATGGATATGCATGCCGTTGCCGGAGCGCGTACCGTAGGGCTTGGCCATGAAGGTCGCAGCGAGCCCGTGCTTGCGCGCAACGCCCTTGACGATGCGCTTGAAGAAGATCGCGTCGTCCGCCGCCTTCAGCGGATCGTCGGTATGCAAGAGGTTGATCTCGAACTGGCCGATGCCGTTCTCGGCGATCGCTGCATCGGCCGGCACGTTCTGCCTGGCGCATTCCTTGTAGACGTCGGAGAAGAACTCGCCGAAATCATCGAGCTCGTCGATCGATAGGATCGCGTCGGAATCGAGCCGCTTGCCGGTATAGGGCGAGATCGGCGGCACGGCGCTGTCAGGCTCCGGATCGATCAGGTAGAATTCCAGCTCCGTCGCGACGACGGGGCGCAGGCCAAGTTCGCGGTATTCCCCGACGATTGCCGCAAGTGCCTGACGAGGATCGGCAAGAAACGGCTTGCCATCCTCGATGAAGAGCCAAAGCGGCACCAGCGCGCTCGGCCGGGACGTCCAGTTGACCGGCAGCGCTCCCCGCCCCGTGACCCCGCAGATTCCGTCGCGGTCGCCGGTCGCGAAAACCTGTTCGCTGCCGATGATGTCCTCTCCCCAGACATCGACGCCAACGATGGAGAGCGGCATGCGGATGCCGCCGCCGAGCACCTTGGAGGCCTGTTCGACCGGCACGCGCTTGCCGCGCATGATGCCGTTCAGGTCACAGATGACCGCCTGGATGCTTTCGATCGGGCCGTTCTGCTCCAACCAGACCTTGAATGCGCTTGGATCTTCCGCCTCTAGAGACATATCTCAATTCTTATTTTGTGATCATATTTTTACAAAATTGACATAATTCACGATTTGAAGTCAAGCTTAGCCGGTGCTATCAGCCGCGCGAACCAATGCGGCAGGAGGAATCGCAATCGTGAAGGCCCTTGTTTTGCCGGCGTTGGAACGACCGGAAGGCATGACCACGCATGACTATGCCTTTGCACGCCTCAGGCAGGCGATCATGGTCGGCGCCTTTCGTCCCGGAACGTCGGTGACGATCCGCGGCTTGGCCGAAGCGCTGGAGAGCAGCCCGACGCCGGTGCGCGAGGCGTTGCGGCAGCTGACCTCGATTGGCGCCCTGCACTTCCTCGAAAACCGCCGCATCGTCGTGCCGCGCATCACCCCCGCGCGCTTCGAGGAACTGATTTCACTACGGATCGTGCTCGAAAGCCACGCAGCACGCAGGGCGGTCGCCCATCTTTCGGACCGACAGATCGACCGCATCGTCGCGATCGACGAGGCCATCGAGGCCGCGATCCTCGCTGGCCGGAAGGCTGCGGCGCTGATCGCCAACCAGGATTTCCATCGGCAGATCTATATGGCCAATCCCGACCAGATCGCCATGCCGTTGATCGAGAGCGTGTGGCTGCAGCTCGGACCGATTCTCGGCATCGCCATGGAACATGTCGCCGAACTCTACGTCGTCGACCGCCATCGCGAGGCGATCGACGCACTGAGGCGGCGCGACGAGGACGCCGTGGCCGAGGCAATCGGAGCCGATATCCGCGAGGGTATCGGCGGTTTTGACCAGCAGGCGATTGCCAAGCTGCTCAGCCTCGCCGGCTGAAACCCATCCCTCCCGAAGTAGCCGCAAGCCCGCCCGAGTTCATGCGCGAAATGGATTTTTAGTATGACTAAAAAGGCCGTTGACAGCGACTCATGAGTGCTCCAACTTTGAAGAAATACTAAAAAGGCGAGAGGCGCCCCTTGAATACGGAGAACGCTCAGGAAGCGCACGTTGGCGTGGGCGATCCGCCGCTCGGCGAGAGGCTGCGCCGGCGCCGGAAGGAACTGAAGCTGACGCTCCAGACCGTCGCCGACCGCTCGGGCTTTTCGGTCGGCTTCATTTCACAGATCGAGCGCGGCATTACTGTGCCTTCGCTCACATCGCTGATTGCCGTCTGCCGCACGTTGGAAGTCGAAGTCGGCACCGTGTTCACGCCGCCGAAGGTTGCCTCGCCCGTCACCCGCCGCGCGCACCGTCCGATCTATGCGCTTGGCGACGGCGACGGCAACGTCTCCTACGAACGCCTTTCCGCCGCCTTCCCCGGCAATGTCCTTCGAAGCACGATCATTCATGAGCCGCCCGGGCGCCGAAGCGAACCGATGTCGCACGAAGGCGAGGAGATCTACTTCATCCTCGAGGGCTCGCTGACCCTGGAGATCGACGGCGAGCGCATCGTTCTGGAGTCCGGCGACTCGGCCCATTTCCCATCCACGCGCATCCACGCCACCTGGAACCACACGAGCAAGCCAACGACCATTCTGCATACCTGCACGATGGACGTCTTCGGCGATGGCGAGCCTTCCGGCGACCCGGACAACAGCCTAGCGGTGACGCGTGCCGCAAGCCGCCACGGTGTAGCGAAAAAACACAAGCCACGCTGATGCAGGCAACGGCACATATCCGCCCCGCAAGCAGCATTTTCACTCACCATCAACACAGGACGCAACGACATGAACGAACAGACGACGATGCGGCTCGCCGCGCTGCGCGCTCGAATGAAGGAAACCGGCACGGGGCTTATCGCTATCGCGCCGGGGTCACACATGGAGTGGGTGCTGGGTTTCCATCCGCATCCGGACGAGCGTCCCTGCCTGCTTCTGATCGCGCCAGAACGGGAAGCCTTCCTGATGCCGGCGCTCAATGCCGAAGGCACGCGCGAGCATACCGACATTGACTTCTACAATTGGTCTGATGCGGAAGGTCCCGTTCTGGCGCTGAAGGCGGCGCTTACAGGACTGGAGGCTGCAAAGCCCGGCCGCGTCGTTCTCGACGAGACGATGCGTGCGGATTTTGCGCTGCTGCTTCTCGACAACCTGCCGGACGACACCGCACGTGATTTTACCCCTGGCACGCTTGGCGCACTGCGCATGCGCAAGGACCGCGGCGAATACGAACTCCTAAAGATGAATGCAGCGATCGCCGACCGCGCGATGCAGGCCGCCTTTTCGGCGGTCCGTCCCGGCATGACCGAGAAGGAGCTCGCGGTCGAGATCCGCGCGCACTTTTCCTCGGAAGGCGCAGCGCCGGCGTTCTGGATTGTCGGCTCCGGCGGCAACGGCGCCTTTCCCCACCATTCGGCCAGCGACCGCGTCATCGAAGAGGGCGACGCCGTGGTGATCGACATCGGCGGCCGCAAGCAGGGCTTTCCGAGCGATATTACCCGGATGGCGGTCGTGGGGCGCGCACCGGAGGGCTATGGCCAGATCCACACGATCGTGGAAAAGGCAGTGCAAGCCGCGATGAAGGCCGCCCGCCCCGGGGTGGCGGCGAAGGAGGTCGACGCGGCCGCGCGCAAGGTGATTACCGATGCCGGCTATGGCGAATATTTCGTGCATCGCACCGGCCACGGCATGGGCATCGACGGTCACGAGCCGCCCTACATCACCGCAACCTCGGAAACGATTCTTGAGGAAGGCATGGTGTTTTCCATCGAGCCCGGCATCTACCTGCCCGGTCGTTTCGGTATTCGGCTTGAGGATATCGTGATCCTGCGCGCCGATGGCCCGGAGGTCCTCTCCTCACTGCCGCGCGAGGTCCATGTCGCCAAGGTTTGACGGCGAGCGTCCTTTCGCTGTCCTATGACGAGGACGCCGGCACGTGGCACCGGCGTCCTTCGCCTACAGCGCCGCGCGTCCAATCGGCTGCAAGATTTTGTCCTTAAATCGATTCCGAGATAAGGAATCATGCCGCAGCTATTGGGCCGGATAGTTCCTGCCGCTCTTCGGCGGCTGCTTGGCTCCGGCTGCATTCCTTTCGGGCGCACCAAGGGCAGTCTCGCGATCGCGGCCGGTGATCCAGAAAAAGAGGTAGCCCGGCCAATGCTTGCGCTGGATGCCGCTGTAATACTCCCCCTTCCCCGTTCGCATCTGCGCATTCGCATCGGCCGCCGACAAGCCGGATAGGGTCACTGTCACGGCAAGGGCGAGAGCGGCAAAAGCTCGATATCTCATCGTAGAACTCCTCGCTCCGATATCGCGCCCAATCACGGGAACGGTCAAGGGATCGCTGCAGCCTGGGACCGAGGACTCCCTCGTGCTCCGACAAGGCCGCTACCACGGCCGGCTTCCGCGTCACTGACTGAAGACCCGAGTTTGCCGCTTGACCGCCGCGTCTAGCACCTGCATATTGCTCAGATGTCAGACCAATTTGGCGCCGCGGGGAGAGACGGATGCCTCAGCAAGAAAAGGCAACGCTTGTTCCACTGCCCCCCGTCGACCGGGTGCAACAGGTCATTGCCGCACTTGCCGACTACATCCAGCATGCCGGCCTGAAGCCGGGCGATCGGCTGCCGGCCGAGCGTGAGCTGATGGCGGCGCTCGCCGTCGGGCGCTCCACGGTCCGCGAGGTCCTCAGCCATTTCCAGGCGCTCGGCGTCATGGAGGCGCGCAAAGGCAGCGGCACCTATCTGCTGCGTGCCATTTCCGGCGCGACGATCCACATGCCGCTGGCGCTCGATACAGAACACCTGCGCGACGCACTTCTGCAGACGCTCGAAGTCCGGCGCGGCATCGAGGTCGAGGCCGGCATGGTCGCCGCGCGCCGCCGCACCGATTTGGACCTCGTCAACATCGAGACAAAGCTTGACGAAATGGAACGCGTGCATCTCGCCAAGGGCACATCCGGTCCGGAAGACCTGGCCTTCCACCTGGCGATCTACGACGCCACGCACAACCCGCTCTTCCGCCAGCTTCTCGAACAGATGCGCGAGGCGTTCGAACAATTCTGGGAGAAGCCTTTCGACCGGCCGGATTTTGCCCGGCGGTCCTTTCCGTTCCACCGCACGCTTTTCAACGCCATCGCAGCGCAGGACACCAACGCTGCGCGCGAAGAAACACTGAAGATCCTCGCCATCGTCGAGGAAGACATCAAGGAAATGTCCAAATGACCAACGGCTTCGATCCGTTCGATGCAGCATCCCTCATCGTCGCGCATGACGAAGGCAATGCCTTCGATGCCGTCGTGCCACCGATCGTCCAGACGTCGCTGTTCACCTTCAAGGACTATGACGACATGGTCGCCTCCTACCGGGGCGAGCGCGTGCGGCCGATCTATACCCGCGGCCTCAACCCGACCGTCCGAATGTTCGAGGAGATGCTGGCGAAGCTCGAAGGTGCCGAGGATGCGATCGGATTCGCGAGCGGCATGTCGGCGATCTCGTCGACCGTTCTTTCCTTCGTCGAGCCGGGCGACCGCATCGTCGCGGTCAAGCATGTTTATCCCGACGCCTTCCGGCTGTTCGGCACGCACCTGAAGCGCATGCGCGTCGAAGTAACCTATGTCGACGGACGCGACGAGGAAGCCGTGGCAAAGGCGCTCCCCGGCGCCAAGCTCTTTTACATGGAAAGTCCGACGAGCTGGGTCATGGACACGCACGACGTTGCCGCCCTTGCGGCGCTCGCAAAGGCTGAGGGCGTGATCACCGCGATCGATAACAGCTGGGCGAGCCCGGTGTTCCAGCAGCCGATCGCGCTCGGCGTCGATCTCGTCATCCACTCGGCCTCGAAATATCTCGGCGGCCACAGCGATGTCGTCGCCGGCGTCGTTGCCGGCTCGAAGGATTTGATCGGCCGCATCCGCTCGGAGGCCTATCCCTATCTCGGCGGCAAGCTTTCACCGTTCGATGCCTGGCTCTTGATCCGCGGGCTTCGCACGCTGCCGATCCGGATGAAGGCGCACGAACGCTCGGCACTCGCCGTCGCGCAGCGCCTGCAGAGCCATCCGCTGGTCGAAACGGTTTGCCATCCTGGCCTCGGCAATCATCTGCCGCCCGGTCTTTCCGGAACGTCCGGCCTGTTCTCGTTCATTTTCCGCGAGGGCGTCGACGTGCGCCGTTTCGCCGATCAGCTCGAATTGTTCAAGCTCGGCGTTTCCTGGGGCGGCCACGAAAGCCTCATCGTGCCGGGCGAAGTCGTTCTGGCGCAGAAAGCCCAGCCCAATTCCGCGGCCGCCTTCGGCATTTCTCCGCGGTCGGTACGGCTCCATGTCGGCCTGGAGGGAACGGAGGCCCTCTGGAGCGATCTCGAAGCGGCGATCGCCGTCGCTTCGCTAGGCTGACGACACGGTAACACCCGAACACCTAAGAAAAGGGGAACTGAAAATGAGGAAACTGATTACCGCTACGCTGCTTGCGACGCTGATGGCCGGCAGCGCACTCGCCGACACCAAGCTGAAACTCGTCGAGGTCATCACCAGCCCCGAGCGCACCGAGACGCTGAAATCGATCGTCGCCAAGTTCGAGGCGGCAAACCCCGGCACCACCGTCGAGATCATCTCGTTACCCTGGGGCGAAGCCTTCCAGAAATTCGCGACCATGGTCTCGGCCGGCGAAGTGCCGGACGTCATGGAAATGCCGGACACCTGGCTCTCGCTTTACGCCAACAACGGCATGCTCGAAAGCCTCGAGCCCTACCTCGAAAAGTGGGAGCACACCCCCGGCCTGACGGAGCGCGCGCTCGAGCTCGGCCGCGATGTCAACGACACTGCCTACATGCTGCCCTACGGCTTCTATCTCCGCGCGATGTTCTACAACAAGAAGCTGCTCTCCGAGGCCGGCGTTGCCGAACCGCCGAAGACGATGGACGACTTCGTCAAGGCGTCCGAGGCGGTTTCCAGGTTGCCGGGAAAATCCGGCTACTGCCTGCGCGGCGGGCCAGGCGGCCTCAACGGCTGGGTGATGTTCGGCGCCACCATGGCCGGCGACAACAAGTTCTTCAATGAAGACGGCACGTCGACGATGAACAGCGAAGGCTGGGTGAAGGGCCTGACCTGGGTCATCGACCTCTACAAGAAGGGGCTCGCGCCGAAGGACAGCGTCAACTGGGGCTTCAACGAAATCGTCGCCGGCTTCTATAGCGGCACCTGCGCCTTCCTCGACCAGGACCCGGATGCGCTGATCGCGATTGCCCAGCGCATGAAGCCTGACGATTTCGGCGTCACCACCATGCCGAAGGGCCCGAGCGGCAAGGCGTTCACCACAATCGGCTTTGCCGGCTGGTCGATGCTTTCCGCAAGCCAGAACAAGGATCTCTCCTGGAAGCTCATCGAGACACTCGAAGGTCCGGAAGGCAACATCGAGTGGAACAAGCGCACCGGCGCGCTGCCGGTCCACAAGTCGGCCGAGAAGGACCCCTTCTATGCGAGCCCGCAATTCAAGGGCTGGTTCGATGAGCTCGCCGACAAGGATGTCGTGCTGACAGTCATGCCGACCTATCTCGAAGAATTCGCCTTCTTCAAGGATTCTCTGGCGATCAAGACCACCCAGGAAGCACTGCTCGGCGACATCACGCCGGAAGAGCTCGCCAACCAGTGGGCCGATTACCTGACCAAGGCGCAACAGAAGTACCTGGCGAACAAGAAGTAAGATGGCACCGGCGGCGGCTCCCGGCCGCCGCCGGTCTTCAAACCAAACGACAAGAAGGCGCCGATCGATAACGGCGGTCAAAAGGGGAAACTTCGAACGATGGCCTATGCCGCACGCCATAACGGCCTGCCTGCAATTCGTCCACCGCTGATGAAACGCATCGCCAATGCCTCCGCACCCTATCTTTACAGTGCGCCGGCGCTGATCCTGATCGTCGCGGTCATGCTTGTGCCGCTGGTGCTCGGCGTTTCGTATGCCTTCCGGGACATACAACTGCTCAACCCCTTCTCCGGTGCCTTCGTCGGCCTCGATCACTTCAGGGCACTGTCTGAGGACCAGGCGTTTTTCCGCGCGCTCCGCAATACGCTCTGGTGGACCGGCGCTTCCGTGCTGCTGCAGTTCAGCTTCGGCCTCATACTCGCCCTCCTGCTCGACAAACCCTTTCCCGGCCGCGCGATCGCCCAAGCGCTGGTCTTCCTGCCCTGGGCCGTCCCGAGCTTCCTCGCCGGTCTCAACTGGGCATGGCTCTTCAATCCCGTCGTCGGTCCGCTGCCGCATTGGCTCTACGGGCTCGGGCTCATGAACCAGCCGGCCAATATCCTGTCCGATCCGCAGCTTGCCATGTGGGGGCCGATCGTTGCCAATATCTGGTGGGGTATCCCATTCTTCGCGATCACGCTCCTTGCCGCGCTGCAGGCGATCCCGCGCGATCTTTACGAGGCCGCGAGCATCGACGGGGCGGGGCCGGTCCAGCGCTTCCTTTCGATCACCCTTCCCTTCCTTGCTCCGACGATCGCGATCACCATTCTCCTGCGCACGGTCTGGATCTCGAATTTCGCCGACCTCATCATCGTCATGACCAATGGCGGACCGGCCGACCGGACGCAGATCGTCGCGAGCTACATCTTTACCCAGGCCTTCAAACGGCTCGATTTCGGCTACGCCTCGGCGATTGCGCTGGTGCTCCTGGCGCTGCTCCTCGCCTATTCGCTGCTGATCGTCATCCTGAGACAGTGGCTCCTGAGCAAGGATTGACACCAATGCGCGCCAAATCAGCCTTCCTCACAGTTGCCCACCGCCTGGCGATCCTCGCCTACATCGCCTTTGCGCTCTTCCCGCTGTTCTGGCTGCTCAAGGTTGCGGTCACGCCGAACGATCTGCTCTACACCGAGGGTGTGCGGCTCTGGCCGTCACGGGCGAGTTTCGAGCATTTCGACTTCGTGCTCCGGCACAGTTCTTTTCCGGTCTTCTTCCGCAACAGCCTCATCGTCTCAGGCTCGACCGCGGTGATCGTGACGATCCTTTCTTCACTCTCCGGCTACGCGCTCTCGCGTTTCAACTTCCGGGCCAAGTATTGGCTGGTGACCTTGATGCTGCTCACCCAGATGTTCCCGCTGGTGATGCTGGTCGCGCCGATCTTCAAGATCCTCTCGCCGCTGGGGCTCACCAACAGTTTGACCGGCCTCGTCATCGTCTACACGGCGTTCAACGTGCCCTTCGCCACCTTCCTGATGCAGTCCTTCTTCGACGGCATTCCGAAGGATCTGGAAGAAGCAGCGATGATCGACGGCGCCACGCAGTTCGTCGCCTTCCGCCAGATCATCCTGCCGCTGACGCTGCCCGGCATCGCCGCCACCCTAGGTTTCGTCTTCACCGCCGCTTGGAGCGAACTATTGTTCTCGCTGATGCTGATCTCGGGCAACGAGCAGGCGACCTTCCCGGTCGGGCTCTTGTCCTTCGTGTCGAAGTTTTCGGTCGATTTCGGGCAGATGATGGCGGCTGGCGTGCTGGCTTTGATCCCGGCCTGCCTCTTCTTCCTGTTCATTCAACGCTATCTCGTCCAGGGCCTCACGGCCGGCGCGGTCAAAGGCTGAGGATTGGTCTAGCCATGGCTTCCATCGATATCGCCAATATCCAGAAATCCTACGGCATCCACCCGGTGCTGCACGACGTCGATCTGAAGATCAAGGATGGCGAATTCGTCGTCCTCGTCGGTCCGTCCGGCTGCGGTAAGTCCACGCTTCTGCGCATGATCGCGGGGCTTGAAAGCGTGACGGCCGGCGAGATCCGCATCGCCGGCAAGCGCGTCAACGAGCTCGCGCCGAAGGACCGCGACATCGCCATGGTGTTCCAGTCCTATGCGCTCTATCCGCACATGTCGGTCGAGAAGAACATGAGCTACAGCCTGCGACTGCGCAAGACGGCCAGGGACAGGATCACCACCGTCGTTTCCGGCGCCGCGACCAAGCTGGGTCTCGAACCGCTGCTGGAGCGCCGCCCGCGCGCGCTTTCCGGCGGCCAGCGCCAGCGTGTCGCAATGGGGCGAGCGATCGTCCGACAGCCGAAGGCTTTTCTTTTCGACGAACCGCTCTCCAATCTCGATGCGCGCCTGCGCGAACAGATGCGTGCCGAAATCAAGAAACTGCACAAGGATCTCGGCGCGACCTCGATCTACGTGACGCACGACCAGATCGAAGCGATGACGCTGGCAGACCGCATCGTCGCGATGAACGGCGGCGTGGTCCAGCAGGTGGGAAGCCCGCTCGAGCTCTACGACCGTCCCGCCAACCTTTTCGTGGCGGGTTTCATCGGCTCTCCCGGCATGAATTTCTTCAAGGGCACCTATCGTGCCGGCGACAGGCCGAGTTTCGAGACGGAAGGAGGCGTCAGCGTTCCGCTCGATGCGTCCGCGTCGATCGCGGATAGTACCCCGGCAACGCTTGGCATACGCCCGGAGCATGTCGTCCTTGCGGGTCACGGGCCGGACAGTCTGCTCGCGACGGTGGACCTCGTCGAGCCGACCGGATTCGGCATCATCCTGCATTTGTCGCTGGGCCGGACAAGCTTCAAGGCCTTCACCAACGACCGGTCCTTCCTGACAGCCTCCGGCACCGTCCCGGTCCGCTTTCCCGCACACTACCTGCATTTCTTCGACGCCGAGGGCAATCGCGTCTGATCCGCCCGCAGAAGGCGGCAGGAGTGCCACATGCAAAGCCGCTCCGCAGCGCCGGAAGCGCCCCGACATGGCAATTGACTTCTGCCAAGGGGGCCTTAGTTTTGTTCTTGTCGCAAATATCAACCGCCCTCGGCGCGCTACCATTGAGAGAAGCAAGCACCGCCAATACAACGATTTGACGATAGTCCTCCTTGCCCCGCGCCCGGCGAAATTGAGGAAGTATCATGCGAATTCCTGTTGTTGCCCTCTCCTTCTCGGCACTCGTATTTTGTCCGCTGACGGCCCTCGCCCAAGAGGGCGACGCCGAGGCCGGCGCGACCGTCTTCAAGAAATGCCAGGTCTGTCACGTCGTCGACAAGGACACCAACAAGGTCGGTCCATCGCTCAATCACGTCCTGGGCAGGACGGCCGGCACACATCCCAATTTCCGCTACTCGCCGGCGATGGTCGAGGCTGGCAAGGGGGGCCTCAAGTGGGATGAAGCGACGTTGCGCGATTACCTCCACGACCCGAAGGCAAAGGTGAAAGGAACCAAAATGGCCTTTCCCGGTCTGAAGGATGACACGGACATCTCCAACCTGCTCGCCTACCTCAAACAATATTCGCAATAAGCGTACTGTCGCGCGAAAGGGAACTGGACAACAACCCTTTCGGGCGATTTGCGACTGTTTTCCGTTCGTGCAATAATCGTGATCGGAACTCTACGGATTGCGTATTCATGCCCACAGCCGATTACGGTAGGAGGGACAAGAAATGGCCGTGGTGGTGATTCTGGTTTTGTTGGCCGCCGGATCAGTGTTGTTCCATTTGTTGAGTCCCTGGTGGTGGACACCAATCGCCTCCAACTGGAATTACATAGACAATACTCTCATCATAACGTTCTGGATCACCGGCTTCGTCTTCGTCGCGGTCGTCCTGTTTACAGCCTATTGCGTTTTCCGGTTCCGCCATCGGCCCGGCAACCAAGCCGCTTATGAACCCGAAAACAAACGGCTCGAAGGCTGGCTCGCCGTAAGCACGACCGTTGGCGTCATCGCGATGCTGGCGCCGGGCCTTTTCGTCTGGAACCAGTTCATCACCGTCCCGGCGGCGGCAACCGAGGTCGAAGTCGTCGGCCAGCAATGGCTGTGGAGTTTCCGACTGCCGGGCAAGGACGGAAAGCTCGGAACATCGGAAACCCGCGACGTCGCGCCCGAGAACACGCTCGGGCTCAATCGCAATGACGCAGCCACCCTCGATGATGTGATCATCGAAGGTGGCGAGTTGCACCTGCCCGTCGGCAAGCCCGTCAAGGTTCTCCTGCGTTCGGTCGATGTCCTGCATGATTTCTATGTGCCGGAGTTTCGCGCCAAGATGGATATGGTGCCCGGCATGGTGACCTATTTCTGGCTCACGCCGACGCGGACAGGCACGTTCGAGATCCTCTGCGCAGAGCTTTGCGGCACCGGTCATCCTCAAATGCGCGGCACCGTGGTGGTCGACAGCGAGGCCGATTACCAGACGTGGCTCGCCGAGCAGCAGACCTTTTCGCAATTGACGGCATCGTCCGGTGACAGCCCAAGGGCGGTCGCGGCCGACGCCTCGTCGGTGCAATAGGAAGCGCTACCGCATGTCTCCTTAAAATCATAGCCGATTTAAGGAGAAAAAGATGCAGCAATTCAAGGTGTTACAGCGTCCTTTGCGCATCTGCTTCGACGCGCGGCGCTGTAGGTAGAAAACTGGGAAACTTGGAGGAGCATGATGGTCGACGTCCGGTCCGGTATTGGCGAGGCGGTCCCGCCCGCCGAAGTCGAGGATGTTGAACTTTATCATCCGCACAGCTGGTGGACGCGATACGTTTTCAGCCAGGACGCGAAAGTCATCGCCATCCAATACGCGACGACGGCGATCGCCATCGGCATGGTCGCACTGGTGCTCTCATGGCTGATGCGCCTGCAGCTCGGCTTCCCCGGGACGTTCGACTTCATTGACGCCGATCGCTATTACCAGTTCATCACCATGCACGGGATGATCATGGTGATCTATCTGCTGACCGCGCTCTTCCTCGGCGGCTTCGGCAACTATCTGATCCCGCTCATGGTCGGCGCCCGCGACATGGTCTTTCCCTACGCGAACATGCTGAGCTACTGGATCTATCTCATCGCGGTGCTGGTGCTGGTCGCAAGCTTTTTCGCTCCCGGCGGGCCGACCGGGGCCGGCTGGACGCTTTACCCGCCCCAGGCAATTCTGTCCAATACGCCCGGCGGCAAGGATTGGGGCATCATCCTGATGCTCTCTTCGCTGATCATCTTCATCATCGGCTTCACGATGGGCGGGCTCAACTACGTCGTCACTGTTCTGCAAGGCCGGGCGCGTGGCATGACGTTGATGCGCATGCCGCTGACGGTCTGGGGCATCGTCACCGCCACGGTCATGGCCCTGCTCGCCTTCCCGGCGCTGTTCGTCGCCTGCGTCATGATGCTTTTTGATCGGCTGCTCGGCACGAGTTTCTTCATGCCGGCGATCTCCGAGATGGGCGAGCAACTGCAATATGGCGGCGGCAGCCCGATCCTGTTCCAGCATCTCTTCTGGTTCTTCGGTCATCCGGAGGTCTACATCGTCGCCCTGCCGGCCTTCGGCATCGTTTCGGACCTCATCAGCACGCATGCGCGCAAGAACATCTTCGGGTATCGCATGATGGTTTGGGCGATCGTCATCATCGGCGCGCTGTCCATGGTCGTCTGGGCGCACCACATGTACGTCAGCGGCATGAACCCCTATTTCGGTTTCTTCTTCGCCACCACGACGCTGATCATCGCAGTGCCGACGGCAATCAAGGTCTACAATTGGGTACTGACGCTCTGGCGGGGCGACATCCACCTGACCTTGCCGATGCTCTTCGCCCTCGCCTTCATCGTCACCTTCGTCAACGGCGGACTGACCGGGCTGTTCCTCGGCAATGTCGTGGTGGACGTGCCGCTCTCCGACACCATGTTCGTCGTCGCGCATTTCCACATGGTCATGGGCGTCGCGCCGATTCTGGTCATCTTCGGGGCGATCTATCACTGGTATCCGAAGATCACCGGGCGCATGCTCAACGAGGCGCTCGGCCAGGTGCACTTCTGGACCACCTTCCTCGGCTCCTACGCGATCTTCTTCCCGATGCACTATGTCGGCCTCGTCGGCGTTCCGCGCCGCTACTACGAACTCGGCGAAACGGCGTTCGTGCCGGAGTCGGTGCACAGCCTCAATGCCTTCATCAGCGTCGCGGCACTCGTCGTTGGCGCAGCCCAGATCGTCTTCCTTTTCAACCTCGTCTGGAGCCTGCGCCACGGCAGGGATGCCGGCGGCAATCCCTGGCGCGCGACGACGCTCGAATGGCAGACGCCTGAGACGCCGCCGCCGCACGGCAACTGGGGCAAGGAACTGCCTGTCGTCTATCGCTGGGCTTACGACTACAGCGTCCCCGGCGCGCCGGAGGACTTCATTCCGCAGAACCAGCCTGGGCCGGGACGCGTAACCCACGAGGCCGTCTCATGACGGTCGTGCTGGTCTTCCTGGCGGTCATCGCCGTCATCATCGCCTGGTGGCTGGCACAACAGCGACTGGCCTCGAAGCCGTGGCTGGAAGTCGGTCATCTGCATGACCATCGCGGCGCCGAGCCCGTACCGGCCGCAAAGATCGGTCTCGCTGTTTTCCTCGCGGTCGTCGGCGCGCTCTTCACGCTTTTCATCAGCGCCTATTTCATGCGCATGGCCTCGTCCGACTGGTCGCCGCTGCCCGTCCCGCGCTTTCTCTGGATCAACACCGGTATTCTTGCCCTGAGCAGCGCGACCCTGCATTGGGCCAAGGTCGAAGCCGAGCGGCGGAACGACGACGCTGCCCGAACGAGCCTTCTCGTTGCGCTCGCCGCGGGCCTCGCCTTCCTCGTCGGACAGCTTTTCGCCTGGCGCGCGCTCTCTTCCGCCGGATATTTTTTGACCAGCAGCCCCGCCAACAGCTTTTTCTACATGCTCACCGGCATGCACGGCCTGCACATCGTCGGTGGGATCGCGGTGCTTGCGCGCGTCATCCTGCGTACGTGGGATGCGCCGATCGACCGAAGAGCACACCTCTCCATCGGGCTCTGCGCCACCTACTGGCATTTCATGCTGGCCGTCTGGCTGGTTCTCTTTGCCCTCTTTTCCGGTTGGGCCAACGACGTCGTCGATCTCTGCCGTCAATTGCTGACATAGGAACGCTGACATGTCCGCTCCACTAAAGCCGTCCTCCTTGGAAACGCTCTCCCGCCCATCCGGTCTCGCCGGCTTGGCCGCCGACTGGGCCTCGGACCAGCGGGCCTTCAAAAACGTCTCCTGGGGCAAGGCCATGATGTGGATCTTCCTCCTGAGCGACACGTTCATTTTCGGCTGCTTCCTGATCGCCTACATGTCCGCCCGCATGGCGACCACCGTGCCCTGGCCGAACCCGAGCGAGGTCTTCGCGCTGGAGATCGGCGGGGTTCAGGTGCCGCTGATTCTCATCGCCATCATGACCTTCGTCCTGATCTCCAGCAGCGGCACCATGGCGATGGCCGTCAACTACGGCTACCGCCGCGACCGTCGCAAAACCGCCGCGCTGATGCTCCTGACCGCGCTGTTCGGCGCCACCTTTGTCGGCATGCAGGCCTTCGAATGGTCGAAGCTGATCGCCGAGGGCGTGCGGCCGTGGGGCAATCCCTGGGGGGCGGCGCAGTTCGGCTCGACCTTCTTCATGATCACCGGCTTTCACGGCACCCACGTCACGATCGGCGTGATCTTCCTGTTGATCATCGCCCGCAAAGTCTGGCGCGGCGATTTCGACACGGAGCGGCGTGGCTTCTTCACAAGCCGCAAGGGTCACTACGAGATCGTCGAGATCACCGGCCTCTACTGGCACTTTGTCGATCTGGTCTGGGTCTTCATCTTTGCATTCTTCTATCTTTGGTGAGGAGGGCATCATGGCTCCGGTTGAGGCGCATGCCGAGCAGCAGCACCACCCGATCAAGCTCTACCTTCTGGTCTGGGGCCTGCTTTTCGTCCTCAGCACCTTTTCCTACCTGGTCGACTATGTCGGCCTTCAGGGTTATCTGCGCTGGTCGCTCATCCTGATTTTCATGGTGCTCAAGGCCGGCCTCATCGTCGCCGTATTCATGCACATGGCCTGGGAGCGCCTCGCACTGATCTACGCGATTTTGCTGCCCCCCCTACTCGTCCTGGTTTTCGTGGCGATGATGGTGTCGGAGTCGACCTACGTGCTCTTGACGCGGCTCCTGTTCTTCGGCGCTGCGCCCTGAACGGATGCGCATGCACGCCGTCATCCCGACCGTGGCATCCCACGCTCAGGATGCTCGGACCGCATTGACGATCTCGGCCATGACACCATGCAGCGCGTCGCGATAGCCGTTGCGGGCCGAAGGCCCGCTCTCTTCCGAGGTCATCACGACGGTCAATTCCAGCGACGGGACGATGTAGAGCATCTGCCCGCCATAGCCCCAGGCGAAATGGACATCTTCGCCGCCGATCTGCCGCGCGAACCAGCCATAGCCATAGGCGTCGCCTGAGAAACGCGAATTGGTGCGCGCCTGCCAGGAGAGCTCGATCCAATCTTCCGGGATGATCTGCCGGCCTTCGGCGGTCCTGCCGCGATTGCGGTAGAGCTCTCCGAAGGCGAGCAGCGAGCGGGCGCTCATCGCCATCTGGTTGCCGCCGAGATAAATTCCCTGCGGATCGCGTTCCCAGGCGCCGATCCGGAAGCCGTCGACCGGACCGAGCCAATCGCGCGCCAGTACCAAGGTCGACTTGCCGCTGACTTTCGTCAGGATCGCCGAAAGAAGATGGGTGGAGGCCGTGGAATAGAGCATCCGCCCGCCGGGCTCCTCGTCGAAGGGCTGGGAGAGTGCAAAACGGACCCAATTGCGGCTGGAGACCCAGCGCCCGTAATTCGGCCCCGACATTCGGCCGAGCCCTGCCTGCATCGAAAGCAGGTTGCCGATCGTGATGTCGTTGATCCGGGGATCCGGCGATGCCGGCAGGTCGCTCTTCAGGATCGGCGCGATTTTCTGGTCGGGGCCTTCGAGCAGGCCCTTATCGATCGCAATGCCAACAAGCGCCGAGACGATGGACTTCGACGCTGACTTGATGTTGGTCGAATCCTCTGGCGCATGACCACGATAGCCGCGCTCCGCAACGACCTTGCCGTTACGGGCAATGACGACTGTCTTCAGGGAAGTCAGATCCTGACGGCCCGCAAGGTCGTCGAGCAGCGAAGGCACGGAAGAGGCCTCCTGCGCGATCGCAGCCGGCAGGAACGCTAGGAACGAGAGGAAGGCCGCAATCAGCTTGATCATGCGTCTCACCTAGGGTGGATGCGCGACGAAATCACCACGCGGCCGGCAAAACTCACGTCGATTTGAAACCAGTTTATTGCGGAAGCGCCCCGCTGGGTGCCCAAAGCGCGTCGCGTTCAAACGGCCTCATGCGACGCGCTTTAGATCCTGTTTTCATGCATGTCGTTGTCCCAAAACCGCTGCACACTTTTGGGCGACATGCATTAGCCTACCGAGTCGTCATCGCCAGGCGGATGCCGAGCGCAATGAAAAGCGCGCCAAGGCCGCGATCGAGCCAGAGTGAGATGCGGCCATTCCGCTTGATAAAACTGGTGAACCGTGCGCCAGCAAGGATAAGCGGCGGTTCGATGAACGCTGCAACGACGATGATCAGGAGGCCGTGCACGGCAAGCTGCAACCAGGCCGGCCCAGCGCCCTCCACGACGAACTGCGGCAGGAACGCGAGGAAGAAGATGGCGACTTTGGGGTTGAGCGCAGCAACCAGGACACCCTGGCGATAAATCTGTCTCCAGTTCAAGGCTTCGTCCTGCGCTTTCGCAAAAGCACTCTCGCCCCCTGTGCGTAGCGCCTGGATACCGAGCCACACGAGGTAGACCGCGCCGATCCACTTGACGGCCGTGAAGGCGGTTGCCGATGCGGCGAGAACTGCCGAGAGGCCGAACGCGGCCAGAAGGACATGGACGAGCGAGCCGGTCCAAATGCCGAAGAGCGCTGAAAATCCCGCCCTCGTCCCGGTCTTGATCGTATGGCCAAGGATAAGGGCCATGTCTGGACCAGGAGACAAGTTCAGCAGGATGGCAGCCGTGAGGAATGCCATCCAATGAGCAAGCGAATATTCGAGCATAGGCGATCCAATCGAACTGGACCTTCACGCTACCATCCGGTCAGTTGATGCAAAAATGATTAGTTTTGATTGATTTTCCGCCCCGGTGCCGGTCTTCTTCGATTTCGTTTGCAGATCCTCAGAGCCATCCGGTAGCGTCGTCCGTCAACGGCTCTGCAGCGATGTCACCAGAAGACCGTCACCCCGCCCGTTTCGCCTCCAGCACGTCCCATACCTTCGCTGCCACGTCCGGGCCACCAAGCTTCCTTACCGCACGGATGCCGGTCGGCGCCGTCACGTTTATCTCGGTGAGCTTGTCATCGATGACGTCGATGCCGACGAGAATAAGCCCCTTCTCGCGGAGCGACGGGCCCAGACGCTCGCAGATTTCCCGTTCCTTCTTCGTCAGGTCAGCGACGGTCGGCGCGCCGCCGCGCACCATGTTGGAGCGCAGATCGCCGGCCGCCGGCACACGGTTGACCGCTCCTGCAAACTCACCGTCAACAAGAAGGATGCGCTTGTCCCCGTGCTTCACGTTCGGCAGGAACTGCTGAATGACCCAAGGCTCACGGAAGGTCGTCGCGAAGATGTCGTAGAGCGAGCCGTAGTTGAGATCGTCCTTGGTGAGGCGGACCACTGCCGCACCGCCGTGGCCGAAAAGCGGTTTCATGACGATGTCGCCGTATTCGGCGCGGAACAAGTCGATTTCCGCCTTGTCGCGTGTGATGAGGGTCGGAGGCATCAGATCCGAGAACTCCGTGACGAAGAGTTTCTCCGGAGCGTTGCGCACTTGAGCCGGATCGTTGACAACCAGGGTCTTGGGATGAATTTTTTCCAGGATATGGGTCGCCGCGATGTAGGACAGGTCGAATGGCGGGTCCTGGCGCATGAGCACCACGTCGACGTCAGCGAGGTTCGCACGTTGCTTCTCCCCGAGCACGAAATGGTTGCCTTTCTCGTCGCGCACTTCCACCGGTTCAAGCGCGCAAAAGACATTGTCGCCGATCATCGCCAGGCGGTCGGGAGTATAATGATAAAGCTCGTGTCCGCGCGCCTGCGCCTCCAGCATCAAGGCAAAGGCGCTATCGCCTGCGATATTGATTGAGGAAATATGGTCCATCTGGACCGCAACTTTGAGTACCATGGAGAGTCTCTCGGGCGAACCGCCGCCAATATGAATTTGGGCCGGCTGGCGGTCTCGCCGACCTCATTGAAGACATGCATCCGGGCTGGCACATGTCCGTGACGTGCCATCTTGAAGCATGACTTCGACCTCCGTGCAACGGTCGCAGATGCCTTATGCGAAGACTCGTCGATCTCGATGCAATCGGACGCGGAACAGGGACGGCGTTTAGGTCGACTTGGAAATGTTCGGTACGTCAGCCGGTGCGGCCGTGCCAGGGGTCCGGGCCCGGATCGCGCCCGGCCGCAACCTCGCCCAGCCGGTCGAGATAATGGGCCCAGCCTTCCGCATGGCCTGCGCACTGTTCGGCATTGGGCAGACCGCTGTGGGTCAGCCTGAGCAGCGTTCCATCCGGCTGTTCGATGAGGTCGATCTCGACAAGGCTCGACGCCGGCGGCACGATCTCGCTGTCGTCCCAACCGAAGCTGTACACCAGGCGATGGACCGGCACGACCTCGCGGAAGGAGCCGCGAGCGAAGCGGGCACCGGTGACGTTGACGAGATAGAGCCCGCCGGGCTCCGGCTCGACGTCCGCTTCCGTTCCCATCCAGCGCAGGATCTTTTCAGGATCGGTCAGCAGGGCGAACACCGCGGCGGGTGGCGCTGAAATGTGTGTTTCGCGACGGACGACGAGGGTCTCAGGCATCGGTCTCCCCCAATGGTTGCGATGAGCTGGCCGACTGTGGTCAAACGGAGAAACGTCGGGCAGGTATCGATGATAGACCCGCGCGGCTGCCCGCGCCACCACTTACGGCCTCGCGCGTTTCTCGAGATAGACAAGAGTCGCTTTAGATCTTTGAATTTGCTGAACGTTCTTCCGATGCGTCGGCTCCGGCCCAGCAAACGCCGCTGTAGCGCGGATGACAGGTAAGCGAACGTGACGCTATGATCGCGCCATGGATCTACCCGCACCCCTTGCCTGGCTGGTCGACGAGGCCGGCGCGTCGCCCGGCCCGGATCGGTTTTTGGCCGAGCTCGGCCGCCGGCTGCTGGCCGACGGTCTTCCGTTGGCCGGCGGTGCGCTGACGATGGCGGTGCCGCATCCAATCGTCGCCCGCCGCACCTGGCTGTGGCGAGCGGAGACCGGGACGGTGACCGAGGCGCTGGCTTTTGCCGGCAGCCCATCCAACCAGGCAGGACACGACTGGCTTGCGGCGCTGGGGCCGGTGTTGGAGGACACGGTCGGCCCGGCGCCGGACAGATTGGTGCTGGGCTGGGCCGGCAGCCGACCATTCGATCCTGCCGAGAGGTCCCGGCTGTGCCAGGCCGCACGTTTCGCGGCCGCCCCTTTGGCCGCCTTGACCGAACGGGCGGCACTTACAACGCTGCTCGAGGCCTATCTCGGCCGCCGTAGCGCCGCCCGGGTTCAGGCCGGCGCGCTCAGTCGGGGCACCGGAGAGACCATCCGCGCCGTGCTGCTTTGTACCGACCTGCGCAACTTCACCGCCCTGTCCGAGGCGACGGAACCCCAGGCGATGATCGCCACCCTCGATGCCTGGTTCGACCGCGTCGCCGGGGCAATTCACGTCTTCGGGGGTGAAGTGCTGAAGTTCATGGGCGATGGCCTGCTGGCGATCTTTCCGGTCTCCGGCACACCGGCCGAGGCCTGCGCGGCGGCATTGCGCGCTGTCGTCGCGGCGCGCGCCGGCATGGCCCATCTCGATGCCACGCGTGAGGCGCAAGGACTCCCGCCGCTGCCCTTCGGGGTGGCGCTGCATCTCGGCGAGATATTGTGGGGCAATATCGGTGCGGCCGACCGGCTGGATTTCACCGCCATCGGCCCGGCGGTCAACCTGGTCAGCCGGCTGGAGGGGCTGTGCCGGCCGCTTGGCCAGTCGGTGCTGATCTCGGGCGCGGTCGCCGCCGAGACCACCACGCCGCTGGTGCCGCTCGGCGAACACGTGTTACGCGGCATCGCGACGCCCTGCCCCGTATTCACCCTGCCGGATACTTGAGCGGCTGTCGGGCGGTACATCATCTGTTCGGATCGCCTTGGCAGGCCCCCCGCGCTCAGTGCGGGGCGCGACGGCGCATGGCATGCCTATATCCCGCGCCGGATTTGTGCCATGAAGCAATGGCTGCAACATCACGGGCTGCACAACCATGAAGAAGATCGGCTTTCTCTCGTTCGGGCACTGGTCGCCCTCGCCGCACTCGGAGACGCGCTCGGCGTCCGACGCGCTGCTGCAGTCCATCGATCTCGCCGTCGCTGCCGAGGAGCTCGGCGCCGACGGGGCGTATTTTCGCGTGCATCACTTCGCACGCCAATTGGCCTCGCCATTCCCGCTGCTTTCGGCGATCGGCGCGAAGACAAGCCGCATCGAGATCGGCACAGCGGTCATCGACATGCGCTACGAAAACCCGATGTACATGGCCGAGGATGCGGGTGCGGCCGACATCATCGCCGGCGGGCGCCTGCAGCTTGGGATCAGTCGCGGTTCGCCCGAGCAGGTCATCGACGGATGGCGTTACTTCGGCTACCAGCCACCCGAGGGCAGCACCGACGCCGACATGGCGCGGCGCCATGCAGAGGTCCTGCTCGATGTGCTGCGCGGCGAAGGCTTTGCTCAACCCAATCCACGACCGATGTTTCCCAATCCTCCCGGCTTGCTGCGTATCGAGCCGCACTCGGAGGGGCTGCGCGAACGGATCTGGTGGGGCGCCAGCTCCAACGCCACTGCCGTTTGGGCAGCCAAGCTGGGCATGAATTTGCAGAGTTCCACACTCAAGGATGACGAGACCCGCCTTCCCTTCCATGTGCAGCAGGCCGACCAGATCCGCGCGTTCCGCGAGGCATGGAAGGCGGCAGGCCACGAGCGCGAGCCACGGGTGTCAGTCAGCCGCAGCATCTTCGCATTGGTGGACGACCGCGACCGCGCCTACTTCGGACGAGGCGGTCAGGATGAGGACAAGATCGGCTTCATCGACGAGAAGACCCGCGCGATTTTCGGTCGGAGCTACGCCGGCGAGCCGGACGTCCTCGTTGAGGAACTCGCGAAGGACGAGGCGATCGCGGAGGCCGATACGCTGCTCCTGACCGTCCCCAACCAGCTTGGCGTCGACTATAACGCGCATGTCATAGAGGCGATCCTCACCCACATCGCTCCCGTTCTCGGGTGGCGCTGAGGCCCGCCGCGGGAGCCGAAATGGTGCATGGAAGCAGCCGCCTGCAGTCGCTTCACCCGCCGGGATCGAGACGGGCCTACCGGATCTCCCGCGCCAGCGACTGGAGCTTCCTGAAGGCATCGTATCTCAGCGCATGAAGTGCCGCGATTTCACCGCCGGCAGGCACGTAGCTGCGATCCGTGCCGGAAAGCCCTGCCATCGCCGAGCGAACGTCCGGGAACTCGCCTGCCGCCACGCTTCCGAGGATGGCCGCTCCGAGAAGCACAGGCTCTTCGGAGCGCGTCGCCAGAACCGGCTTCCCGGTCGCGTCCGCGAGCAACTGGCGGACGAGATCAAGCTGGCCCGCCCCCCCGCTGATGACGATCTTGTCAATCAGAGCGCCGGACGAAGCCTGCGTATCGATGATCTGACGCAGCCCGTAACCGATACCACATAGTCCGGCCACGTAGAGCGACACGAGATTGTCGAGATCCCTCTCCATGCCGAGCCCGGCGACGACCGCGCGAGCATGCGGATCGGCAAACGGCGCACGGTTGCCGAGAAATTCCGGAACGACGTGGATTCCGCCGGCCAGTTCCACCGCGTCCGACAGCGTCTGGACTTTCTGCGCGGCAAGCTCCGCCAACAGGACCGGCAGCGAGAGGCCGCGTCGTCCTGCGAGCTCCAGCGCCTCGCCGGCCGCCGGGTGGAAAGACAGAAGCTGCTCGATCGCAGCGCCCGCGGCGGACTGGCCGCCCTCGTTCAGCCACATCCCCGGCACCATTGCCGAATAGTAAGGTCCCCACACGCCGGGCACGAAAACCGGCTCCGACGTAGACGTCATCGTGCAGGAGGAAGTTCCGAAGACATAGCCAAGGTTGCTCTCGGGGGGGCCATCAACGCCGACCGTTCCGATGCCGCCGGCGTGGGCGTCGATCATGCCGGCTCCGACCGGTGTGCCGGCTGCGAGACCCAACTCCTCGGCGGCGCGGTCCGTCAGCCCGTTTCCAACCGGCGTGCCCGGCTCCACGACGCGCTGACCTATGCGCACGAAGTCTTCATCCGCGAGTTGGCCAAGGCCGATCGCGCGAAAATAATCCGGATCCCAGCGCTTCTCGTGCGCGAGATAGGTCCACTTGCACGTCACCGTGCAGGTCGAACGGGCAAGGTCGCCCGTTGCCCGCCAGGTCAGGAAATCCGCAAGGTCGAAGAATTGCCAGGCGGCATCGAAGACGCGAGGACGATTTTCGCGCAACCAGAGAAGCTTCGGCGTCTCCATCTCGGGCGATATGCGCCCGCCGACATAGCGCAGCACAGCGTGACCCTTGGCGTTGATGCGCTCCGCCTGGTCAACGGCGCGGTGGTCCATCCAGACGATGATATCGCGCTGAGCGTCCTCCGACGGTCCGACCGGAAGGGACCGCCCGTCATCGCCAAGGACGACGAGCGAACAGGTCGCATCGAAGCCGATGCTTACGACTTTTGCAGGATCGACGCTTGCAGCGGAAACCGCCTCGCAAACGGCTGCGCAGACGGCAGACCAGATCTCCGAACTCGACTGCTCCACGATGGAACCAGCCTCGCGAAAGAGCGTGATATCGCGCTTGCCCGACGCCAGCAGCCGGCCGGTCAGGTCGAATAGACCCGCTCTTGCGCTTCCGGTGCCGACATCAACGCCGATGAGATATCGTTCGCCGCCCGTGGGGCGTGCGGGGGAACTGTTGGTCATGGTCTACCGCCTGCAAGTCAGGAACGTGGATCGGCGGAGGCCTGGGCCTCGCGCCGTCGGAAGCAATCAGAGCGGGATGAGGAAAAGTGTGCGCGGTTTTCCGCCTGCATCCCGCTCTAACCTATTAGAATCGATCACGTTTATGATTTAGGTCGAGCCGACCTAAATCATCGTGATCTAGAGATCGACGCTATTGGGCAGGATCACCAGATCGCGGATCGTGACGTTGCGCGGGCGCGTCAGCATGAAGAGCACCGCATCCGCCACTTCCTTCGGCTGCATGAGGCTGCCGTTGGCAAGTGCTTCTTCCATCTTCGCCTTGGGCCAGTCGTCGAGCAGTGCCGTCACGACGGGCCCAGGCAATACGGCCCCGACGCGTACGCCATGTGGCGCCACCTGTCGCCGCGTGCTGTGCACAAAAGCTTGCACGGCAAATTTCGATGCCGTGTAGATCGGCTCCCAGACGACGGGGACAACGCCCGCAATCGAACTCGTGAAGAGGATGTCGCCCGACTTCTGTTCGATCATATAGGGCAGCACCGCGTGCACCGAGCGGAACGCCGCGTTGATGTTGAGGTTCAGCATCCGGTCCCAGGCGTCCGGGTCACCTTCGGCCACCGCACCGCCGATATAGGCACCGGCATTGGCGTGGAAAACGTCGAGCTTTCCGGCGATATCCAAGATCCTCGGAAGCATCCCTGAGACTTCGGCGGGCTTGAGAAGATCGACGACCAGCGGCAGGGCGTTGTCGCCGAGCTCGGCGCAGAGCTGTTCCAGCTTGTCCTGCGCGCGATCGATGAGAACGACCTTCGCCCCTTCCGCAAGCAGCGTGCGGGCGCATTCCAGGCCGATGCCCGATGCTGCGCCGGTGATGGCGGCGACTTTGCCTTTCATGAGGTCGGCCATTTTAAAACTCCTTTCCAATAGATTGGATCACGCGCGTCCGTGGCTGACACGGGAACGACGGGCCAACGAGTCGACGATGACTGCGATTGCCAGAACGCCGCCGGTGATCATGTAGCGGAGCGACGAACTCAGATTGAGAAGCGTCAGGCCGTTCGAGATCGCCTGGATGACGATGATGCCGAGCAGGGCCGAATAGGCGCTGCCACGCCCGCCGAAGAGGCTGGTGCCGCCGATGACGGCCGCAGCGATTGCATTGAGGTTGACGTCGCCCGTGCCGGCCTGCTGGCTTGAGGAGGCAAGACGTGATGCCGACAGGATGCCGCCGAGCGTGGCGAGCGTGGAGCAGAGAACGAAGGCGCTCATGTAGATCCGTCGCACGTTGATGCCCGACCGGCGCGCGGCCTCCCGGTTGCCGCCGACTGCGAACATCGACCGGCCCCACTTCGTGCGCGTCAGCGCGTAATTGAGGATCACGGCAAGAGCGACGAACAAGCCGAACATCCACGGCACGCCGCGGCCGAGATTGAGGTAGAAGACTGCCACTTCAAGCGCGACCGTAAGCACGACCGCCTTGATGATCAGCGCACCGAGTGGCTGCGCGGAGAGGTTCGCCGCCTGCCGCTGGCGCATCGTGCGCATACCCTTGCCGACCATTACCAGGCCCGGCACCAGCGCCAGCGTATGGGAGAGCCAGTCCGGCATGATCATTATCTGTCCGAAGCGGACGAGCGAGGAAGCGTACGGCAGGTTGATCGAACCGGTCGGCCCGAGGATATAGAGCTGCATGCCCAGCAGCGCGAGAAGACCAGCGAGCGTGGCAATGAAGCTCGGCATCCCGAGCCGGTTGTAGAGGGTCGCGTAGATCAGTCCGACTGTGGCGCCGACCAGAAGCGCCGCGAAGATCGCTGCGGCGATCGGCCAGCCGGAATTTACCCACAGGACCCCGACCATCGCCGAGGCGAGGCCGCTCATGGAGCCCACCGAAAGGTCGATTTCGCCCAGCACCAGCACGCAGATGATCCCCAGCGAGATCACGCCCACGGTGGCGCAATCGAAGAGCAGGTTCACCAGGTTGTTGGGAGCAAGAAAGACCGGATTGAGGGCTGAAAAGATGATCGATATGACAATGAGGCCTACCGCGACCGGCAGCATGCCGAGGTCGCCGGACCGCACGCGATCGATGAACCCCCACACCATGTCGAGGATTCCCTCGTCGTGGCGCACACGTTCATCGCTGCGGTCAAGCCTCTGCTGGGTCTGGACAGCGGTGTTCGAAGGATTCTGGCTCATGCGGCTCCTCCGCTCTGCTCGTTGGCGAGGCCGGTCTTGCGGTCGAGCCGGCGCGAAACGGCGTTCTCCGTGGCACCGGTGATCGCGGTTACGAGGTCATGGTTGGACGCGTCCGGCAGGAAGACGCCGTTGTTCCGGCCAAGCCGCAGCACGACGATGCGATCCGCCACCGCGCGCACGTCTTCCATGTTGTGGCTGATGATGATCACGCCGAGCCCGCGGTCGCGGACGCGTTCGATCAGGTTGAGGACTTCGGCGGTCTGGGCGACGCCGAGTGCCGCCGTCGGCTCATCGAGCATGATGAGCTTGGGATCCAACAGCAGCGAGCGCGCGATCGCCACCGTCTGGCGCTGGCCGCCGGAGAGCGACGCGATCGGCTGGCGCACGGACGGGATGCGCGCGGCCAGCTCCCGCAGAAGCGTCCAGGCGCGCACTTCCATCGCGACTTCGTCGAGTTGCCAGGGGGCCAGTTCGTGGCCGAGGAACAGGTTCGCGACGACATCGAGATTTTCGCACAGCGCCAGGTCCTGGAAGACCGTCGCAATCCCGAGGCCAAGCGCCTTTGCGGGATTGTCGAGCGTCACGCCTTCCCCGCAGAACTCGATCGTGCCCGCGGATGGTTGATGCACGCCGGCGAGGATCTTGACGAGCGTCGACTTGCCGGCGCCGTTGTCTCCCACCAACGCGACGACTTCGCCCGCGTTGACGTCGAGCTCGATGTCGGTGAGTGCGGATACGGCGCCAAAATTCTTGGATATGCCGCGAAGACGCAGCACAGGCTCACCTTTTGCGGGAGCACTCTGGATATCGCGTGTCATCGCCTTTCGACCTTTCAACCACAGCGCCGCGTCAGACGGCAAAAAAACGCTGTAGCACTTTTGAATTGCTGCGTGTTCTGCCCTTAAATCGGATGTGACTAGGGAAACATGCAGTGGAACGGGATCAAGGAAACGTATGAGCGATTCCGAGGCATCCCGCTCCGGCTTATTGGAATCCATCACGGCCATGATTATGGGTCGACCAAAATCATCGTGATCTCGGAGATGTGTTCGGCCGCGTCTCGCGACCGAACACGACAACAGAGTCTCAGTTCATGATGCCGAGTTTACGGCAGCCTTCAACATATTCGCCGGTGCAGATTTCCTCCGGCGTGTTGATCTTCTTGTCGAAGATCTCGGCCTTGATGTTCTCGGCAGTGACCACTGCGGGAGTGAAGAGCTGCGAGGGCGTTTCGTACAGCTTATGGGTCGATTCCGGTGTTTCTCCCTTGATCAGCTTCACAGCGACGTTGGCGGCAGCTGCCGCTACGATCTCCGACGGCTTGGAGATCGTGTTGTACTGGTCGCCGGAGATGATCAGCTGCAATGCGGCGATCGTCGCATCGTTGCCGGTGACGGGCGGAACGGGCTTGACGCCCGCAGCCTTGAGCGCCGCGATGGCACCACCACCGGTTCCATCGTTGGCCGCGACAATCCCCTTGATCTGATCGCCGAAACGGGTGATCTGGCCCGCGGCCCATTCCTGCGCCTTCGGCGGCGCCCAGTCCGGCGTGTCGAATTCGGCGAGCGTCTTGTAGCCGGATGCATCGAGGGCGGAATCGATACCGTCGCGGATGAGGCCGGCAGCCGCATCGGTCGGCGAACCGTTGATTTGCAGCACGCCGGAACCATCCGGAACACCAGCCGCCTTCAAATGCTCGACCAGCGACTGCGCGATCGCGCGGCCGATGCCTTCATTGTCGAACGAAACGTAATAGTCCGCCGGCTTGTCCGGGATCGGACGGTCATAGGCGATCACCTTGACATCCTGGGAATGGGCGATTTCGACGAGCGCGGCGGCTGCGGCGGAATCAACCGGATCGAGCACGACGACCTTGGCGCCCTGCGCGATTACGGAGTTGAACTGCTGCTGCTGAAGCGCCACGTCCGCATTGGCGTTCTGGTAGATGACGGTGCAACTCGGGCAGAGCTTCTCCATCTCCGCCTTGAAGCCCGGATAGTCGTGTTCCTCGTAGCGAGTCGATGCCTGGTCCGGCATCAGGAAGGCAACGGTGGCCGCTTCCTGCGCAACGGCGGCGCTGCTGAGCGACACGGCCAGACCGGTCGAGGCAAGCAAGTAATAGATCGTCTTCATAAGTTTCCTCCAAGGTTGATTTTCGCCGGCGTCCTGAAGCTTTTGAAGGGCGACACCCCCAAGATATCGCGAAGTCGTCCGGCGACAAATTCCGGACGGTTTTTATGGGCCCATCAGGGCGCAGCCGGTCGCTCGCCGCAGCGAACACCGCGGCGCTTGATTTTTTTGATTTCCTGTCTGACTCCTCCCTGCCCAGCTTTTATTGAAACTGGCGGCTTCATCGATTGCGCTCGCTTGCTCAATCGATGAAGCAGAATTGCCACTTAACTTCTTTGATGTCAAGGTGGCGTTCGAAAATGGAGATCAAAATTCGTGAAGCGTAGCATTCCGACGAAAAGGACAACGATCTACGATTTGGCCGAATTGGCCGGCACCTCGGCGAGCGCGGTGAGTGCCGTGCTGAACGGAAACTGGAAGAAGCGCCGCATCAGCAGCCAGTTGGCCGAGAAGATCACCCGGCTTGCCGAGGAACAGGGATACGCGCTGAACATGCAGGCGAGCGTGCTCAGGCGCGAGCGATCGAAAATCATCGGCATGATCGTGCCGAAGTACGACAACCGTTACTTCGGCTCGATCGTCGAACAGTTCGAGGCCCTGGCCCGCGAGAGAGGGCTCTTCCCGATCATCACCTGCACGCGCCGCGATCCGGCATTGGAAATCGAAGCGGCCCGCGCGATGCTTTCCTACCAGGTGGACTGCCTGATCGCGACCGGCGCGACCGATCCGGATCGCATCGCCGACATATGTTCCGCCGCGGGCGTGCGCGCCGTAAATCTCGACCTCCCGGGTTCACGCGTGCCGTCGGTCATCTCGGACAATTTCGCCGGCGCGCTCGAACTGACGCGGCGCGTGCTGGCGAACTGCGAGAGGGAGTTCGGTGAAAAGGCGCCGCTGCTCTTCGTCGGCGGACGCGGAACCGACCACAACACATCGGAACGCGTGAGAGGATTCCGCGCGGCCCATGCCGAAGCGGGGGTGGCGGTCGACGAGACGCTCGTCCTTACCTGTGGCTATGCGCCCGAGAAGGCGGAAAACGCCATGAAGGCGATGGCGGAAAAGGTCGGAACGCTGCCGCGCGGCATGTTTGTCAACTCGACCATTTCGCTTGAAGGCGTGATGCGATGGATCCGTCGTTCCGGCCACTATGCCGACCGGATACCGCATCTCGGTTGCTTCGACTGGGATCCTTTCGTGGCCATGCTCGGCGACCACATCGAAATGGTTCGCCAGGACGTTCCGAGAATGCTCGACGCGGTCTTCGAGATCATCGACTCGGGCGCATCGGACCTGAAAGTGATCCAGATTCCGCCGATCGTCGAGCAGACGGGATGATCACGGGAGTTTGCCGACGATCCACGAAAGGGTCCTTGTTTTCATGCATGTCGTTGTCCAAAACCGCTGCACACTTTTGGGCGACATGCAATTAGTCGAGTTCGAACTGTTCCTTGTAGTCCTTGCGTAGACGTTCAGGCTGGTCTTCCTTCTTCAGCATGCAGTTGCCGACGACGAGCCGTTCGATCTCGGTGCCCATGAAGCATCGGAATGCGTCTTCAGGCGTGCAGACGATCGGCTCTCCGCGCACGTTGAAGCTGGTGTTGACAAGGACCGGACAGCCGGTGCGCGCTTTGAAGGCTGTCAAGAGATCCCAATAGCGCGGGTTGGTCTCGCGATGCACCGTCTGGATGCGCGCCGAGTAATCGACGTGGGTGACAGCCGGAATCTCTGATCTCGGCACATTCAGCAAGTCGATGCCGAACAACTGTTCCTGCGGATGATTGGCATGCAACCTCCGGTTCTCCAGCACGTCGGCGACGAGCAGCATGTAGGGGCTGTCGGCATCGAGATCGAACCAGTCGGCCAAGTCCTCGCGGCGGACGGAGGGAGCAAAGGGGCGAAAACTCTCGCGGTATTTGACCTTGAGATTGAGGGTCTTCTGCATCGTCGGCGAGCGCGGATCGCCAAGGATCGAGCGCGCTCCGAGCGCGCGCGGCCCAAACTCCATGCGCCCCTGCATCCAGCCAACGGCCTTTTCCCCCACAAGGGCCTCGACTGTGTCTGCCGTGATTTCAGCGTCGGACAGAACCCGGTACGTGGCGCCGGCGGCAGTCAGGCGCTGTTCGATTTCACCTTGTTCGTAGCTCGGACCGAGATAGGCCCCGGCCATACTGTCCCCGCCGTTTGTGGCGCGGGGCTGGCTCAGGTAGCCATGCCATACGGCGAGTGCCGCACCCAATGCGCCGCCTGCATCGCCGGCGGCGGGCTGCACCCAGATGTCCTCGAAGAGACCTTCCTTGAGGAGCTTGCCGTTGGCGACGCAGTTAAGCGCGACGCCGCCCGCCAGGCAAAGGCTTCTCTCATTGGTTTCCTGCTTCGCGAACCGTGCGAGCCGCAATACGACCTCTTCCGTAACGCTCTGGATCGATGCCGCCAGGTCCATCTCGCGCTGGGTAAGCGGGGACTCCGGTTTGCGCGGATCGCCGCCGAACAGGCGATGAAAGGCCGGCGACGTCATCGTGAGACCGGTGCAATAGTCGAAGTAGCGCTGATCAAGCCGAAACGAGCCATCCTCCTTGAGGTCGATAAGATGGTCGAGGATGGTCTGGGCGAAGCGCGGCCGGCCATAGGGCGCGAGCCCCATCAGCTTGTACTCGCCGGAATTCACCTTGAAGCCGGTGTAGTAGGTGAAGGCGGAATAAAGCAGGCCCAGGGAATGGGGGAAATGGATTTCCTTCAATATTTCAAGATGATTGTCGCGGCCGTGGCCAAGGGACGTCGTGCACCATTCGCCGACCCCGTCCATGGTCAATACCGCCGCTCTTGGGAAGGGAGAAGGAAAATACGCGCTCGCGGCGTGCGCCAGATGATGCTCGGTAAAAAGCAGCGATCCCGCCCATTCCTTCACCCCGGCAAGCCTGCCTAGATCCTTGCGAAGGAGTTTCTTTTGAAACAGCTTCTCCTTGATCCATACCGGCATCGCAATCTTGAATGAACGAAACCCCCTGGGGCTCGTTGCAAGGTAGGTCTCGAGAAGCCGCTCGAACTTCAAGAACGGCTTGTCGTAAAACACGACATGATCGATATCGTTCATGCCGCAGCGCGCTTCCGCCAGGCAGTATTCTATCGCCCGCGCAGGAAAACTCGGGTCGTGCTTCTTTCGAGTGAAGCGTTCCTCCTGCGCGGCCGCGAGGACGCGGCCGTCTTCAACCAGAGCCGCGGCGCTGTCGTGATAAAAGGCGGAGATGCCCAGAACGCGCACGAGGGCCCCGCGTCAGAACAGTGTGTAGATGAATGGTGCGACGGCGGTGCCCTGTGTGAGGACCACCAGCGTTCCGAAAACCGTCACCATGATCAGGATCGGAAGCAACCAGAACTTCTTTCGGTTGCCCATATAGGCGAAAAGCTCCTGGACGAATTCCATCTCTCTTCCCTCGCGACATTTAGTACTGGTTGCGCATCGTCGCCGGCGGCGGCTCGTTTGCGGACCTCGCCTTCCAGTAGGTGCTTGCGCTGCGGTCGAATGCTGTCCCTAAGGGGTCGTGGCCGCGCAATCGCAACAGAACCCCGATCGGAATGAACGTGGTGACATAGATCAGCAGCATCACGACCGGATTGATCACCTTGAACAGGAGGAAGCCGAGTTTGGTCCAAAGCCGGTTCGCCGTGGTCAAGGTATCGGGGGCCAAGTATGCCAGGATGACAAGCGCAATACCGATCGAACCAAGCGCAATGGTCAGTGGGGTGGCATGCTCCGCCTGCCACCATCTTAAAACTGCGATGCAAAAGAGGATCCCGCCGACAGTGTAGCCGAAACTACGGTTGGATGGACCTTCAGGGATGCTTTCTATGATCGGCTCATGCGACGCGCTCATTGCTACCCACCTCAATCAAGCGCCCGGCGTCAATGTTGGTGAACTGAAATCGAGGGTAATAGTCCCTCACAATCGCATTAATTCATGACCGAACTACAGCAACAGTGACCAGGTTTGGTCAATATGCCGATGGATATAGAAACGGTTTCCGTGGAGGAAATCCGGCTCATTCAATGCTCTACCGCGGCATATCGACAACCGATGACAGCATAGAAAGAGGTGGATTTTCATATCTTGGCTAACGTTACGATCCCGTTGAGGCTTTTGGTGTTCGCAACAGATTTTTTTCGGCTGATATTACTGAATATCATTGTACCTGTGTGCCCGGTTGCTGACCGCATTGCACATTCGAGCTGGTGGCTGAAAAATTCGATCGCATGAGAGCGAGCCGGATCGACGGATCCATATATCCAGCGGTATATTGGCAGATATTCCAATTAAGCTTATCCCAGCCCAAATGCATGCTCGCGCCATTGAGAGACGGGGTCATTTTAAAAGACTAGATTTGGTTGCCGCAACCGGCAGATATCTGTTTTGACAGTAAATACCTGGATCAGTTCATACTCGGGTGGCCGCTTTAATGTGGAACAGTTCGGCCAACATAAGCGCTTCAATTGAAGCAGCCCTCAGGGGATGTACAACGGCCATCCTCAGGACGTTCAATCTGTCAGATCGACTGCGTGTTGGATATGCTCGCGCATACCAAGGGATGCGGAGCGATCGCCACGCGAACGAGCGGGATCTTCTTCCCGGTCGCATGGTTTGGACGAACACCTTCCGTGCCCGGTCGGACAAGGTGATCGCAATCGGCCGCATCATGCTTGCGGCCGGCAGCATCTGGATCGCTTGGCTGGACTCCGTGCATGTGCCGCTGCCGCCCGAGCCGATGTACGCGCTGCTCGTCGCTTACTTCTGCTACGCCGTCATCGTTGCCATCCTGTCCTGGCGAACCGAGATTTCGAGGGTCCGCGGGACGTTCGTGCGCCATGTGATCGATATCGTCGCATTCGCGGCATTCATGTCGATGACTGACGGCACGTCCAGCCCCTTTTTCGTGCTCATGCCCTTCACGCTGTTGTCCGCGACCTTGCACTGGAGGTGGCGAGGGGCGTTCTGGAGTGGGCTCGTCTGCCTGCTGATCCTGCTGTATCTCGGATACTTCGATACACGTGATCTGTTCGATCCGGACGCTGACACCACGACGAATGTTTCGCGGCTGTTGTTCATCTTCGTGGCGGCGGTACTGCTCATCTGGCTTGGGGCCCACCAGGAGGCTGTGCGGGCCGAGCTGCTGAGACTGGTTCAAAGAACGCCCGCCTTGCCGCAAGGCCGCGAGTGGCCCGCCGCTGCTGCGCTGGAATATGCCGCGCATGTGATGCTGGTTAAGCGCGCGCTGCTCATCTGGAGCGATGGCGAAGAGCCGTGGACTTATGTGGCGTTATGGGAAAACGGGGTCTGCAAGGTGACGCAGATGGCTCCGGATGCCTTTGGAGCATGGACCGACAAAACCTTGCATCAACAAAGCCTTTTGATTTCCGACGCCATGCGCAACCGTGTTCTCATTCACAAGGGCGATGGCCGATTTGACTCCTGGACCGATGAGCGGCCACCCCTCTCTCCCGCGCTGGTCCATGCGTTTTCGTTGACGTCCGCCGTCTCCGTCCATTTCGAGGTTGGCGACCTGCAGGCCCGCCTCTTTCTGCTCGAACCGCCGGCGCTGACGCTTGACGACGTCGCAATCACCGAAATCATCGCCGATCGCATCAAGGCGCTCTTCGAACAAGCGATGCTGGTTCGTCGTCTTAGCGACGAGGCCGCCGTCGAGGAACGCATTCGTATCGGGCGCGATCTTCATGACGGCGTTCTTCAAACCCTGGCGGGCACCGCCTTGCAGCTCCAATCTCTGCGGCCGATGGGACAAAAACCGCCGGACGACTTGGAGGAACGCTTGACCGCCATCCAGTCGATGCTTCTCGACGAGCAGCGAGAGCTGCGCACCTTCATCCGGGCGCTGGAACCGGGGCGCGAACATGGAGACGCGGCGGAAGCACAATTGGAGCACCAATTCGCGGCATTGGCCGATCGGCTCATGCTGCAATGGCAGATCGATGTGGATGTCGCGCTCGATCCAGCCAAGGTCAGGCTTCCGATGGGTCTGATTTACGAGTTGACGCGCATGACCTCGGAGGCGACGGCCAATGCGGTGCGCCACGGGCACGCGCGGACGGTCAGGATCAGCCTGCGGACGGACAAGGAAGCAATCGTCCTGACCGTTGACGACGATGGGGTCGGCTTTGGCTTCGGCGATCGTGTCGAACATGCCGAGCTGGAACGCAAGAAAATGGGTCCAAGAAGCTTGCGCGAGCGAACAGCCGCCCGCGGCGGCAAACTTGCAATTGATAGGATTGCGGAATGGACACGAGTGGTGATCATGCTTCCGATGCCTCGATAAATCTCCGCGTGATTGTCGTCGACGATCATTTGATCGTTCTCGACGGGCTGCGGCGTTTGATCGAGACCGTGCCGGGTTGGCAGGTCGTGGCGACATGTCAAAACGCCGCGCAGGCGCTTGATGTCCTGGATTCCGATGCTGTTGATTTCGTTGTTCTCGACTTACGAATGCCGGAGATGAACGGCCTGGAATTCGTTCGTCGGGTACGTGGCCGCTGCCGCGCGGCGATCGTGATCCTTACGGCGGACATCGGCGACGACCAACTCGAGGAAGCGATGCAACTGGGCGTGAGCGGCATCGTGCTGAAGGAACAAGCGCCTGTCGCGCTGTTGGATTGCATCAGACAGGTCGTGGCAGGAGGCACTTATTTTCACGACCCGGCGCTAAAGGGCGCGCTCGATCGAATCCGCAGGCAAGAGACCGAGCGCGACCGGGTTCTTGAGGTGTTGACGCAGCGCGAAATAGAGGTGTCACGCCTTGCTGCGGCGGGAATGCGCAGCAGAGAGATTGGCATGCAACTCGGGATTTCACCCGGCACCGTGAAGCTCCACCTTCACAGCATCTATAGCAAGCTCGACATTTCGACGCGCGTGGAGCTTGCCAATCTGTCAAAGAGACTGCAGCTCAATGTTGAATGATCTCCCGGTTATTGCGGAATGTTTTGGCCAAAACTGTTAGGCTCAGGAAACGATATTTGACAGAATTGACGAATGCTCGCCGGGGGATCGGATCGTAAAATAAACGCCGAATGCCCCCTCCCCTGCCTGTCCTCGGGTCCGGTGGACAGACCCGAGCAAAAAGCGGAAGCCAAACATAGGTTTGACCTTGCAAGAAAGGTGGAACTGCCTTGAGACACAGAAGAACAGGATTTATACTTTGTACGATCCTGGCGGCTTACTTCTTGCTGAGCCCCGCCTATGCACTGTTGAACTATAGCGAATATGCTTCCGCCGCCCCGCACTTCCTTCGCTATGTTGTGATTCCGGGATCGCTCGCCCTTTTGTTTCTGCTCGCGGGTTTCCTGGCCAGGCCCAAGCTGGCGATGGCGGTGGGCATCTACGGCCTGAGCGCCTTGCTCGGCCTGTTTCTCTTTGAAGCGTTGCTTACCTTCCGGTCCGTGCCAGTCCGATTGTCGATGTTGGGGCAGCTCGACGAAAACGAACGACAGACCCTTGAGCAGAAAGGATATGTCGTAGCCGCATTCACGCTCAATCAGCTCAACAGAATGTCCAATGTCGATAGTTTGCCGCAAGCAGTATTGTCCGGCTTCCCGAAGACCGAAGTCGTACTCTGCGCGCCGGAGAACAATGCGATCACCTATCGCTCAGATCGTTTCGGCTTCAACAATCCGGACGAGGTGTACGATCGCGGCCCCATCGACGCGATGCTTCTCGGCGACTCTTTTGTCGAAGGCTTTTGCCTGCCTCCCGGCGACGATATCGCGTCACACCTGAGATTGGACCGCCTTGTAGCGACTGCTGCGGGTATCAGGGGTAATGGCCCCCTCGTAGAACTCGCAACGCTCGGACGCTTCGGCCCGATCCTTCGCCCCGATCATGTGCTGATGGTGTTTTTCGAGGGAAATGACTGGGAAAATCTGGAAAACGAGCTTCACATGCCATGGCTGCGCGCGGCTCTCGACCTGGATGCGAACTACGGATCCCCGTCGGACGCCGGCGACTCCTTGCATCGGGCAAGAACCGCGATGGAGCAGCGTAACAAGCAGCCGGTGACGGTGATGGATCTCTTGACAAAGACGGAGCTCCTTCGAAATTTCGCGGCATTGCAACAGACGCTTACGCGATTGGGACTGGTCTTGCCGAAGGCCACACCGGAAATACCGGAGTTCCGTAAGATCCTCCGTCGTGCGAAATCGATAACCGACAGCTGGGGAGGAACTTTCACGCTTGTCTATGTGCCAAGGGTCGATCGGTTCATGGGCGCACTCAGCTCAAGAGCCGCATTCGACCCGCTGCGCACGCTTGTGCTCGACAGCGCGGTTGCCGAAGGCATCGAGGTAATCGATCTCGTGCCGCCCCTGGAGGCGCACCCGGAGCCCGAGAAGATGTATGCCGCAGATAGCCACTTCAACCGCAACGGCGCCGCATTTGCTGCAGACATCATGGCGAAACGCTTGAAAGGCCCTCAGATATCGAAGGCCGCCAGCGCGATGCACTGAGCGCGATGCGGCGCAAGTCAGGCCTCGCAACGGGCCCGCGTCAGTGGTGTCACCAACGCGCATTTGCCGCCTGAACGTGAAAAAGACGCGGTGAGTATATCCATGGGAATATATTCGAAAAACCGGCAATAGGTTAGAGTTGCGCTGTTTAATATCCGGCTCCCGGAATGATGCGAATTTAGATTAGGTAATCAGCACCGTCAGTTTTCCAGTTGCGACGCGTTCTTCTTTTCCTCGGAGAGCGACCATGCATGTACAAAACGTTGTAGAGATCACGCCGACCGACGGCCTGCTACCAGCGGCTGCGATCATTACCGCCTATCGGTCGAGCCGATACGGGCTTGTGGTCTTCGTGCTGAACGACGTGGCTCCGGCGGCAATTGACGTGATCCTGGATCCGGTCGTCAGTACCATGCCATTGTCCATCCCCGGCGTCCTCTATGTTCAGATTTCCGATGAGGCACGGGTCAGCCAGGCCGTGTCTTCCGCGGAGACCGTTTATGTCGCGACCGAAACGTTCCACAATTTAGCGGTCGCCTGCGGGGTCTCCCCCGCTAATATTCGTCCTGTCGGATCTTCCCAATTCCGGCCAAGGAAACGAGTAGTGTTTGCCAATTCCGGTGAAGCGCGCGGACTCCCGAAAATGAGGCGGGCACCAATGAGGGCCGTTCTTTATCAAGCCTGTCGAACGCAATTGCGCGACGGCGAAACCCGGCACGCGTGACACACCGGGCGAGACGGCGCGGCGGAATAAGATCATTGGAAAGGTCTTCGTCGTGATGCGGGAAGGCACTCGTCGCAACAAGCCAAACACTGGAAGTTCGATAGCGGCGGATGATATGGCGTCCGCGCGGAAAAGCGCTGGGCGCATGCATCTTTCTCGGGCCTTCCCCTGGATCGGCGACGCTTTGACAGTTGTCGTGTCGGTTGCGGTTGCCGTGGTCGGGTCTGAATTGGCGCTGCGCGCTTTCCCAAGCCTTCAGATCCCCGTTGGTGAGAGCGACTATGTGTTCTGCGGAACACCACGAACGAGACACCAGCCCCACGCCCGCTACGGCTTCACGGAAATCCCCGGCAACAGATACTTCGAACGATTCAGCAGTTTCGATCCGTGGAACCCCGTGAAAATCAACACAGACGGCTTCCGCGACAATGCCACCGGCAACGGCGAACCCGTGATCGTGCTCGGCGACTCGATCGTGCGAGGCTCGCTTGTCAGGGAAAGCGAAACATTCAGCGCGCTGCTGAATGCATGGCACCCGCAGCTCCTGTTTAAAAACTATGGCACCGGCGGTTACGGGCAGCCGAACGAGATCCGGCTCTATGAAGACAAGGGGCGAACGATCTCCCACAAGCTCTTGGTCGTCGGGTTTTCACTGAGCACGGACATAGAAGACAATGCCGAGCGGGCGGTTCTCACACCCTCCACCGTCGACATCCAAGTTGAACCGGCGGGTTCAAGTCCGAAGCCTGCGGGTTTGTTGTTAGAGGCGCATCTTTTATTGTGGAAGAACAGCAAATTATACAATTGGATCTATTCGACGCTACTGCGGCCGTATGTGGGGAACATCGATTCTCGCCGAGATATAGAAGTCGCGCTCGAACTGACAAAACGTCTCTTCGGGCAAGTGGCCGCCACTGCTCGGAGTAATGGCGCAGACCTGCTTGTGGTCATTTTGCCCGGATGGGCAGAGATGGCCGGTCGAGACGACGGGCTGCAGCCAGATCGGCAACGCGAGATGATTGAGAAGCTGGCTGCGACGACGCCAGGCATGTTCGTTGTCGACCCGACCGCGCGTTTGGCGGCCGCCGATCCCACGAAAACCTTTGGCGTCGTTGACAAGCATCTTTCTCCCTTGGGGCATTTCCTCGTTGCGGAAGCAATCGACGAATGGCTCCTCAGTGAATGGAGAGGCAAGAACACAATCAGGCGAAGCCAGCATTCCTTCTCGCCTGGCCCGCCCGTCGAGCCCGACTGCGGGCAGCTTTCCGCAGCGCGGTAACCCTGGGGGACCAATCGCACGATGATTTCCGAGGCAGCGCGAGAGGTTCGAATACCCGGGAAGCCATCCTCCCGAATGAGGCGTGTCGCCCTGATGCTGCTGTCGACGGCTCTTGGCATTGCCGTCGGCGCCCTGCTTCTCGAGGGCGTTGCGAGGACTGCCGTCGACAATGGCATGGATTTCGACCTGGAGATGTGGAAATACGCGCGGGACCTGAAACGGGTCAGCGCCAATCCGGCAATTGCCCATGAGCATCGCCCCAACACGGGCGGCGTCTATATGGGCGTACCCGTGCAGATAAACTCAATAGGCTTGCGCGACAGGGAGCTCGCTGCTGGCGGCAAGCCCGTCGGCCGTGTCCGCACGATCATGCTTGGTGACTCGTTGACGTTCGGATGGGGGGTGCGCTCCGAAGACACACCCTCGAAGCAACTCGAGGCATTGCTCAACGGGACGTCCGCCGCTCAGCCTCGCTACGAGGTGATCAACACCGGCGTCGGCAATTACAACACGCAGATGGAGGTCGCCTACCTCCTGACGGAAGGGTACAAGCTCGATCCGGACGTCGTCGTGCTGAACTACTTCATCAACGATGCCGAGCCCACTCCCTACCGGAAACAATCCTGGCTGAGTGAGCATTCGAGGGCCTACGTTGTCTTCGCGTCGGCGATAGACAAGGTCTCGCGCATCTTGCTCGGCCGGGCGGATTGGAAGACTTACTATCGCGATCTATATGGCCCCGAGGAACCCGGCTGGCAGCAGGCCAAGGCTTCGATCCATCGTCTGGCAAGTTTCTGCCGGGAGCGCGGCTACAAGCTGATCCTCGTAAACTATCCCGAACTCCACGAATTGAAGGACTATCCTTTCCCGGAGGTGACCAAGGCCGTCGGCCGGATTGCCGCCAGCGAACACATACCGTTTCTCGACTTGCGGCCTTCGGTAGCGGATCTTGCGCCCGATACCCTATGGGTATCGCCCAGTGATGCGCATCCAAACAGGATTGCCAACGAGCGTTTCTCAAAGGCCATAGAGGACATACTGGCAGAGACATACCCGGAACTCTTCGGTATGTCCGCGAGCGTCGCGACCGAAAATTCGCAATAGGGAAAACTGCGCTCCGCCGCGCGGGCATAGATGCAGCGGAAGCACGAACGCCCCTGCGGGGACCGTCAGGGGCGTGTTGATTGCGAGGGCCGGAAGCCGCAGAAGGTCTTACTCCTCCGCCGGCCCGTAGAGGCCGAGCTGGTCGAGCAGCGCGCGCTGCCGGTCAACACTTTCGACGAGCAGGCCGGTGTGCCGATCGATAATCCGGCCGCGGTGATCCGGATCGGAAACGGCGGAGAGCGCGCCCAGGATCGCCGCGACCTTTTCCGACGTCTGCCGCAGTTCCTCCAGGAGCTCTGCCTTGCCGGCGACCTCGGTGACCACCTGCTTCGTCACGCGGCCAATGCCCGCCGGCGTGCGGCTGCCGGCCAACACGTAACCCTCCGGCAGATCGCCCTTGAGATTGGTGACCGACTTGAAGCGGATGACGTCGAAGATCTGGTCGACCGCCTGCTTCGCGCCGGTCACGCGCGAGGGATGGTCGGTGTCGGCGGCCGCATGCGGCAGCAGTTCCAGCTTGCCCTTATGGCGTTCTTCGAGCGGCAGGTAGGGAAGCATCGGCCCGCTGAGCTTACCGGTCGCGGCGTCCTTGAAGAGGTCGGCGTCGATCGCCGCGTGCGCGATCTTACCGGACGACAGCGCCTCGTCGAGCGCAATAGCATCGACGACCTCGCCCCGGTCGTAGTTGACCAGCACCGCGCCGTCGTTCATCGCGCCGAGCATCTCCCGATCGACGGTTCCGGCGTTGGAATAGACCCCGGTCGCGGCGTCCAGGCGGCCGAGACCGATGTGGACGGAAAGCACGTCGGCGCCGGTCGCCGCCGCGACAGGGCTTGCGGCATAGTCGAAGCCTTCCGCCTCGATCCAGTGCCTGTGATGCTCGCGGGCGTAGATTGCGACCTTCATCCCGAAGGCCTTGGCGAGCTTGGCGACTTCGCGGCCGATATTGCCGTAGCCGAGAATCGCGATCTTCCGGCCCTCGAGCTTTGCGGTCGGAAAATCCTTGAGCTGGCGGCCGGTGTCGAAGTCGCCGCCGGCGACCATCCGGTGCAGCCGGTCGACCGGCAGGTCGGGGACGACCTTGAGGATCGCCTTCATCGCCATCTGCGCGGTCGCGCGGCTGTTGATGCCCGGCGTGTTCATCAGCGGCGCGTCGCCGCCCTCACCGTTACCGCCGCCCCAGGAGGCCGAGCCCATGTTGCCGGTGCCGGCGCCGATGCGCACGCCGCCGAGCGGGAAAACCGAGGCCTTCGGAATGAAGGTCGCCGCCGCTATCAGTGCGTCGTATTGGCCCTTGTCGGTCTGCGGCAGGATCTCCGCCTCGGTGCTGAGGTTGGGTTGGTAGAAGAAATGGATGCGGCCCTTCTCGAGCGCCGAGCGGTCGCCGAGCGGCCCGAGATGGAAGACGCCGCCGTTTTCCTCGACATAGGCCTTGATTTCGCTGTGATCCGGCTGGCCGTCTGCGCCGAAACGCAGGCCGACCAGATCGGCGATCAGCACCGTGTAGGCGCGCGTGGGATCGTCCTTCCGGACGGCGCCGGTGGACTTGGCCGTGGCCTCGAAAGTGACGCCGTTCTTCGCCAGCTCCTCTTCGAGAACGACGATCTTGGCGCGCAAATAGGCGTATTGCAGGTTCTCCAGCAGCGCGACGACGTCTTCCGGCTCGCGGATGCCGCCGACCCAGGCGCGATAGTCGCCGGGCGTGCCCGGGAAGGCATTGACGTAGCGGGCCGCGTCGAGGCCGCGCTCGTATTCGCCGTTCGGATGGGTGATGCCCTCATAGCCGAGCAGTTGCTTCGAACGGGCGATAATGCGGGCGTGGACGGCGGGATCGGTGATGCCGTCGTCCTCGACCTTGAGGAGCGTCACCGCCGCACCGCGCCGCTCGGCATCGGTGACGGCCAGCGACGGGAGCGGATGCGACTTCACCCACTCGTCGATCACCTTGCGGTTGGCGGCAGAGCGGCGGTTGAGCTCGACGACAGAGCCGACCCGGGCCTCCGACTGCAAGAGGCCGAAGGTGGTCTCGGCAAAGGCGAGCGCGCTGTAGGTGTTGATGACGCCGCCAAGCATGCGGTCTTCCGCCGCGTCGTAGAACGGTCCGGCATCGACGGACCGCTTTGCCGAGAACGGCTGCCTGGGATCGATCGGCGGCGCGATCTTCAGCTGGCGCGGGATCGCCCAGGCCGGATCTTGCTGGTTCTGCTCGATCAGCGCCAGCGCATACGGCGTGAAGGAGGCGACAAAATAGCCCGAAACCCCGCCGATCGCCTTCTGGAATGGCATGAACAGGCAGCACTTCGCCATGACGGCGCTGACGAGTTCCGGTTCCCACGGCATGGCACCGAGCATCGAGGTGGCATCGAATACCGCATGGCGGTTTGCCGGATCACCGTCGATCCAGCTCAAAAGCTCGCGGATCTCACGGCTGGTATAGGCATTGGCCCCGGTCGTCTCGTGGCCGACACCAACGAAGATCGAAACGCCGAGTTCGGAAAGCTCTGCTGCCGTCGGGATCACACCTTCGGAGACGGCGAAATGGATGCGGCTCTCGCAGCCCTTTTCGGCGAAGCGCTGCATCTCGATCAGCTGGGTCGCCCAGGACTGGCGGAAAAAGCCGGCGGCCTTGGACGGATCGCTCTCCGGCCGCGGCGTATCGACATAGACGCGCTGAGAGGCGTTGTTGGCGTTCATCAGGTGCTGGACGCAGACGGTGAAGCCGCTGTGGCCACCGCCGAGCCCCACGGCCATACGGTTCGTCTTCGGAAACCCGAAATAGCGATGGATCGCCCGCATCATGTCGGTCAAGATTTTGTCGGCCGGATAGCCGCGGTGCATGCTGCGCGAAATCTCGGCGGTGGTGAAGCCGCCGATGTCGTTGCCCCGGTCGTCGAACTTGCGATAGGTCTTCTCGATCCAGGCGTCGAACGCGATGCGCCGCAGACGGCTATCCACTTCGTCGGCCGTCGCATCGGTGATCGGGCCGACGCCGAAGAACGGGTTGGACGGCAGCCTCGGCGCCCCGGACCTCGTCAGTTGGAGTGCCTTCAGTCGCTGTTCCTGCATCTGCGCGATGTTCATCATGATCTGCCTATCTGTTTTCGAGGCGGGAGATAGCGCTGATAGTGGATCGAACACTTTAGAAAGAAGACCTCATATGCGCCGAACAGCACGCGGAATGCGTCATGGTTGCGCCTGCCGTGAGGATTGCTGCCGCGCTAGCGCTGGCATCGCATCGACGACCTCCCCGTTCGCGGAAGGACTCCGGCGGCTGCGTCGTCCTAGCGCCGGATCAACAACGTGCCCGGAGTCTTGCGACTTGCTGTCGTCTAAGAACCCAGGGATGCGCGGAAATTCTGCGGCGTGTTGGCAAACCGCCTGCGGAACATCCGGCTGAGATGGGATGAATCACAGAAGCCGCTTTCCGCCGCGACCATCGCAATCGACTTGTCGGTGTTTTCGAGCATGTGGCGCGCGAGCAAGAGCCTCATCTCGATGAACGCAGTCAGGGGCGAGGTTCCAAGTGCTTCCCTGAAATGCCGTTCAAGACACCGCTTACCGACTTTCAGACTCCTTGCTATCTCGGAGACGGAGAGAGGCGTGTCCAGGCTTTGCTGCATCAGCAAAAGCGCCTTCCTGACAATTGGATCCTTGGTCCGGAAGCTGAGCGTCAGGCCGGGCTGCGGCGTTCCCCCGTCCTCCGCCTCGCTGATCATCATGATATTCAAGCTCTTCGTGGATTGAGCCTTGCCGATGTGCCTGTCGACCAGGAATGCCGCGAGGTGAGCCGTGCTCGTGCCGCCCGAGCAAGTGAGGCGGTCGCGGTCGACCACGAAGATCTGGTCGGATATCGGCCTGAGTCCGTCGAACTGCGAGAGAAAATCCTGATGGTGGAACCAGCTCACACAGCCGCGATAGCCCTCCATTAAACCGGCACGATGGAGTATGAAGGTGCCGGTGCAAAGGCCAACCAGAGGCACCCCGGCCGCCGCGGCCTGCCGCAGGTAACGTTCCACCCGCTCGTCGGGCCGGTCCATTTCGTCGATAAGGCCGCCGACCACCACGATATAATCGAAAAGTTTCGGGCTGCCGAACACCTCGTGAGGCTGAACAGAGACACCGCAGCTGGCGGTGATCGGTTTCATGTCCGGGGCAACGACTTTCCATCGGCATTGAATTGGCCGGCTACGGTCGCCTTCATCCGCGGCGAGGCGCAACACATCCACGAAATTGGCGAAGGCGCAGAGCGTAAATCGCTGCACCAGAACAAAGCTCACCGTCAGGCGTGCATCCTGATCGCGGCGCACGCTCCTCTGGGAAACGTCGTTTACAGCCATACTGTCTCATTTCTACTGCCGATATGACGCAATCATTCTTTTCAGATCTCCAAGGCAAGTCAATATTTCAGGAAATGTCGCGGACAGATGGCCATGCGACGCTGGAGGATACCAGGCCGTCGGGGAGGAATTTGGATGAGACTAGTGAGCGCGGAACAGCGTCAGTTTGCCTTCTACCTTGTGCCGGAATTTACGATGCTGGCGTTCTCTTCAGCGGTCGAGGCCTTGCGGCTGGCAAACACAGTCGTCGGTTACGAAGCCTACTCCTGGCGAGTAGTCTCTTCCGACGGTGCCAAGGTCCGCGCGAGCTGCGGCCTTGCGCTTGAAGCCGACAACTCGGTAGCGGTTGAACGCCAGCATCTCACCAGCCGTCTGCGTCCCTCGGTGTCCGTCATTTGCGGGGGAAAGCATGTGGAGCGCTACATCGACCGTGCGGCCGATGCGTGGCTGCGTGAATGCCGCAATCGTGGCGTCGCCGTCGCAGGCCTGTGCACGGGCGCCCATGTCCTGGCGAGAGCCGGGCTGCTCGACCAGAGGAAATGCGCGATCCATTGGGAGAACCAACCCGGATTTGTGGAGCGCTTTGGCGCGGCAAACGCCAGTAGCGGAATCTACGAGGTCGACGGTAACATCTATACCTGCGCCGGCGGGGCTGCTTCCTTCGACATGATGCTCCACATTATCGGCCGCGATTTCGACGAGAGCGTTGTGAGCGGCATATGCGAACTCGCACTTGTCGACCGTGTGCGGGACCCCGGGGAGCGGCAGCGCCTTCCCTTCGCCCAACGCGTTGGGGTTCGAGATCCCATCGTGCTGAAGCTGGTCGAGAAGATGGAAAAGAGCCTGACCGAGCCGATGCAAGTGGAAGAGCTTACCTCTTCAATCGGCCTCTCACGACGCCAGGTGGAGCGGCTGTTCCGCAACGAACTGCGCTGTTCGCCGGCGCGATATTATTTGAAGCTCCGTCTCGAGCGCGCCCAACTGCTGCTGGTGCAGTCGACGATGCCTGTCGTGGAGGTAGCCATCGCTTGCGGCTTCGTATCAGCTTCCCATTTCTCCAAATGCTACCGCGAGACCTTTGGGTGTTCGCCGCAGGAAGCGCGGGGCCGCATCGTGAAAATGCCGGCGGCGCATCCGGCCGCATGTGCATCTGCCGCGTGACGCCTGGCGACTTTCCGGCCGACCTGCCGTTGGATTGAAGCCGGCGCCTACAGCGCGCGCGTCTTGTAAAACGCGCAAAGGGCGCTGTAGCATCTTGAATTGCTGCATTTTGTATTTCCCTACGTGAAGTCAGCCCCTTCGAGGCCATGCTGAAACGCCGAAGGTGTGGGTAGAAATGCTTGTCCTCAACCATATGTTTGGTCGTATAACTGATCGACACTGCACTCGTCCCCTCTTTCAGACCACGTCCGACCCCGGAGAGTTCAATGGCACAATCCCAGGACAATATCGTCAAGCTTCAGGTCGCCAACACCCGCCCCGAAGACTCCGGAGGACCGTTCGCGAGAATTACGCCAAAGATCATGTCCGCGCTCGGAGTCGAGGAAGGCGACATAATCGAGATTGTCGGGAAACGTCATACGGGTGCGATCGCTTTCCGCGGCTATGGTGAAGACGAGGGCCTCAACATCATCAGGCTGGACGGCCTGCAGCGTGTGAACGCCGGCGCAACCAGCGGCGACCATGTGGAGGTTCACAAGGTGGATGCGAGACCTGCCCAGCGGGTCGTTCTCGCCCCTGCCCAGAAGAACCTTCGGCTGCAAGGATCGGGCGAAGCGCTTCAGCGTACCTTCTTTCGCCGCCCGATGGCTGCCGGGGATGTGATCTCGACGTCCGTACAGCAGCGCATCAGTCGCAACGCCCGCACGGAGCATGACATCATGCGCGGCTTGGTCGAACTTCCGGCCTACGGTCTTCAGGAAATACGTCTGGTGGTCGTGTCGACCCAGCCGCGCGGTATCGTCACGATGGGAGAAAATACCATCGTCGAACTGCGGCCGGAATTCGAGGAGCCCAAGGAAGCCAGGCGCGCCGACGTCACCTATGATGACATCGGCGGCCTCGGCAACGCCGTCGATCAAGTGCGGGAAATGGTGGAGCTGCCGCTTCGTCATCCGGAGCTGTTCCAGCGCCTAGGCATCGATCCGCCGAAAGGCGTGCTGCTTCACGGCCCTCCGGGAACCGGCAAAACGCTTCTGGCGCGGGCGGTTGCAAACGAAACCGAGGCTCATTTCTATCATATCGCCGGGCCGGAAATCATGGGTAGCCAATATGGCGAATCCGAACAACGGCTGCGCCAGGTGTTCGAGGAGGCGGCCAAGAACGCTCCTTCCATCATATTTCTCGATGAGATCGACTCGATCGCGCCAAAACGCGAGAAAGTGACCGGAGAGGTGGAACGCCGGATCGTCGCACAGCTTTTGACTTTGATGGACGGTCTCGAGCCGAGGCAGAACATCGTCGTTATCGGTGCCACCAACCGTCGTGACTCGATTGACGAAGCGCTGAGGCGTCCAGGCCGCTTCGATCGCGAGATCGTCATCGGAGTGCCGGATCAGAAAGGCAGGCGCGAGGTTCTTGCCATTCACGCGCGCGGCATGCCTCTGGCGGAAGACGTCGACCTCGACGAAATTGCAAGAACCACATACGGTTTTGTCGGCGCGGATGTCGGCGCACTCGCGCGCGAGGCAGCGATGGATGCGCTTCGCAGGATATTGCCCGACATCAATCTCAGGGAGGGTATCCCGTCCGAGGTCCTCGAAAATCTGAGCGTCAACCAGGCTGACTTCCTGAGTGCTATGAAGCGGATACAGCCCTCGGCACTGCGCGAAATCATGATTCAGGCCCCCGATGTTCGGTGGGCTGACATCGGTGGGCTCGACGAGGCGCAGATGCGGCTTCGCGAAGGGGTCGAATTGCCGTTGCGGTCTCCGCAATCATTCAAGCGAATGGGCATTCGACCGGCCAAGGGATTCCTGCTGTTCGGTCCGCCGGGAACCGGCAAGACCTTGCTGGCGAAGGCCGTCGCGCGGGAAGCGGAGGCGAATTTCGTGGCGACCAAGTCGTCGGACCTGCTTTCGAAATGGTACGGGGAGTCCGAGCAGCAAGTGTCGCAACTCTTTGAGCGGGCAAGGCAGGTCGCGCCGACCGTGATCTTTATCGACGAAATCGATTCCCTCGCCCCGGCTCGGGGTGGCGGCATCGGCGAGCCAGCCGTGACCGAACGCGTGGTAAACACCTTGCTGGCGGAAATGGACGGCCTGGAAGACATGCAAGGCGTCGTCGTCATGGCGGCGACCAATCGGCCGAACCTGCTCGACCCCGCCCTGCTTCGACCCGGCCGTTTTGACGAGCTTGTCTATGTTCCCGTTCCCGATCAAAAGGGCCGGCGCAAGATTCTCGGCATTCACACGCGCAAGATGCCGCTGGCCAAGGACGTCGACCTCGACGATCTCGCACAGAGGACCGAGCGGTTCACGGGCGCCGACCTTGAAGACCTCACAAGACGCGCGGGTCTTATCGCACTCAGAGAAAATCTCGACGCCCAGGACGTCACGTCAACGCATTTCAACAAGGCGTTCGATGAAATCCGTCCGTCCGTGACGCCCGAAGTCGAGCGGGAATACGAGACGATGCTCCGCACGCTGAAACAGGAAGACCCGCAGCGACAGCAGATCGGATTCCTGCCTCGAAAAGGCGGCTGAACTTGCCTGTCCACAGCGGCTTGCCGTCGTGTTGGATGCGTTGGGACGATGGAGTGCTTTGATTTTATCGCGTGCCTTGCGTACGTGCTCGCGAAGCCTATCGGGTCCAGATGCCGCTCCGAGTGGTGCAGTGGTCGGCAGATAGTCGCGCTTCCGATGCTGGCGGGGGCTTCGGCTTGCCGTTGCGGCTAGGCTGATTTGTTATCGCCGGCGGCAAGCTCAAGGAAAAAATGCAGGCCCGACGATTAGACGCCCGGAGCGGCGTGGGTGAGCGCCGTGATCTTCCTTATATGCGCCACCGCAGTCGTACCTCCGGCAGTTTTGGTAAAAAGTTCAAGCGTCTCCTCGTCGTCTGCTCCGACCGGCGTCAGCGCCTGGTCCATGTAGGCCTTCGAAGCCGGGTCGCGGGAAATCCTGAAGGCGGCGGCAGTCAGCCGGACGATCATGCCTGCAAGCGTCCCGTGCCTGCGCACCGTCTGCAGTAAAAACTGCGGCCAGAAGATCAGCGGATGCACCCTCTTTATTCCCGGCCGCCGCTCCGACGGCCGCTTCAGGCGCAAAAAGCCGCTTTGCAGCGGGTGGACGTGTTCGAGCGACACCATCGTCGCGAAGGAAACGAGCAGCTTGACAAGGCTTCCAAGCGGCACGCCCGTCGCGGCCGCGCGGCGCAGCAATGTCTCCATATGCTCCGGCGAGTAATAGAGCCGCCACGCCTCGTGGTAGATGTTTTCCCACGCCTCCCGGCTCATCCTCGCGTGCGCCGTGCACACATGCTCGACATCATAGACGTTGAGATCCGCCTCCATCTCGACGCCGTTCCTCCAGAGCTTTTGGTGGTCCTCCGAGCCCGGCAGTGGTGTGAGGATGAAGAATTCGACGATATCGACCGGCAGTTCGTGTTGGATGATGGCGATGTCGCGCCGGATGGTCTCGGGCGTATCCGCCGGAAAGCCGAGGATGTAGCCCGCGAGCGTCATGATGCCCTGCGCCTTCCAGGCAAGCAGCATCTTGCGATATTCGGTGATCTTGTTCTGGCTCTTCCTCGCAGCGGTCAGATTATCCGGGTTGACGTTCTCGAGACCGATGAAAACGCGGGTAACACCGGCGCGCTTGGCCTTCTCGATGAAGTTCGGGATCCTGTGGCAGAGTGTGTCGACCTGGATCATCAGGCCGAGCGGAATGGCGTCCTTCTCCCGCAGTTCGATCAACCGGTCGAAGATCGCCTCCCAATTCCTGTTGCGGGCAAAATTATCGTCGGTGATGAAGAACTTGTGCACACCTTGTGCCCAGTTCATCCGCACGAGCTTCTCGACGTCGTCGGCCGAGCGGAAACGCGACCTGCGCCCCTGCACGTTGATGATCGTGCAGAAGGAACATTGATAGGGACAGCCGCGACCGGCATCGAAACTCGTACTGAAGCCGAGCGTGTGGGCGATATTTTCCTTCGGCAGGAACGGCACCGGTGTGTCGGCAATGGCCGGCAGGTCATCCATGAAGTTGTAGATCGGCTCCAGCTTGCCGGCAGCCGCATCGCGCAGCACGGTTTCAAGACGGCCCTCCGCCTCGCCGGCAAACATGGAAATGCCTATCTCACGGCAGGCGTCGAGTTCCACTGCCTTGCCGTCAAGCATGGCAAGGCAGCCCGACACGTGAAACCCGCCCATGGCAACGGGTATGCCAGCGTTGCGAAACGGCCGCGCAATATCGAGCGCGCGCGGAAACTGGTTGGATTGGACTCCGACAAGCGCCACCATGCCGAAATTGTCGCGTCGGCCAAGCACGCGCAGAAGGGCCGGGAAATCGACCCGCGTATTCGTTTCGTCGACCACCGTGATATCGATGGCAGTGTCCGGGCCGAGCACCTTGCGTTCGGCGCAGTCAGCGGCAATACCATAAAGCGCGGCGAGCGAGTTCGAGGGGATCATGGCACGCCACCACCGGATCACGTAGCCTTCGTCATCATAGTGCGACGGCTTGATCAGGATGAGCTGGAAACGCCTCCCGCTAGCTTCCGAAGAATGCGCCACGTGCTCTCTTTCGTTTTTGGAAGCAATGGGAGAGCGTAGCAGAGCGCCGCCACAAGACAAGGCCACGGTGGTCGTCCCCGATTTAAGGCAGCAATTCAAAGTGCCACAGCGACCTTTGCGCGTCTGGCAAGACGCATGGCGCTGTAAAATCAGCGCAATGCTTGGAGCGTCATGTCGCGGACATAATCGGCGAGAGCCAGCGATGATGTCAGTCCGGGCGATTCAATCCCGAAGAGATTGATCAGTCCCGGCACGCCGTGGCTGTCCGGCCCCTGTATGCGGAAATCCTGGTTGGCGATCTCCGGCGGCACGATCTTTGGCCGAATTCCAGAATAGGCCGGCGCGAGCGCCCCGTCCTTCAGGTCTGGATAATACCGGCGGATCCCTTGGTAAAAGAGCGCCGCCCTTTCCGGTTCCACCTGGTAGTCCACCCGATCGATCCACTCGATATCGGGCCCGAAACGGGCGCGGCCGGCCATATCGAGCGTCAGGTGAATGCCGAGACCGCCCTTCACCGGCACCGGATAGATGAGCCGTGAGAACGGCGTCCCGCCGGTCAGCGAGAAATAGCTGCCCTTGGCATAATAGGCCGACGGCACCAGATACCGAGGCACGCCTTCGATCGCATTGGCAAGCGTGGTCGCATGCAGGCCCGCTGCATTGACAAAGAACCGGCAGCGAAACGTGAGCGGATCGTCGCCGCCGGTATCTACCTCAAAACCGGCATCGTCAGCCCGGACGCGGACGACAGGGCTTTTCAGCGCAAGAAGTGCGCCGGCGCTCTCGGCATCGCCGAGCAGCGCGAGCATATAGGCGTGGCTGTCGATGATCCCGGTGGACGGGGACAGCAAGGCGCCGGTGGTAGAAAGTGAAGGCTCCAGTTCCTTCGCCTCGGCTGCGGATATCTCACGGATGTCGGCAACGCCATTTGCCGCAGCCTTGGCCGCAATCTCCGGCAGGCGCTGCAGTTCCTCCGCTGACGTGGCGACGATCAGTTTTCCGCAGTTTCGGTGCGGCAACCCGCGTTCCCGGCAATAGGCGTAGAGCGCCTTGCGGCCGGCGACGCAGAAGCGGGCCATCAGGCTACCGGCAGGATAATAGATGCCGGCATGAATGACCTCACTGTTGCGAGACGAGGTCTCCGTGCCGATCGCATCGGCCGCCTCGAGGATCAAGACCTCGCGGCCGGCGAGCGCCAGGGCGCGCGCCACTGCAAGGCCGACCACACCCGCACCGGCGACCACACAATCGAGTTCGTCCAAGATCTTCTCCGCATCCAAAGCCGATAGCCCGTAAAGGAACACAGACCTGCCGCTTGTCGCAAGATGCGCTGTCGCAGCCATTCAGTTGCAAAGCAGTCAAAATAGCTCCGCCCGCCACATGGCCGGAATGAGGACGGGGATCGGTTTCTCCGGCACTATCGTCCGGAAACCTTGGTGCTGCGGAGCTTTATACGCAAATGAACCGTCGAGGATATCGGAGCGTTTCGAGGCAACGCGTGGATTTGCCCCAAAGGGCGATGACCCTGCATGGGCGAAGCATTCATGAGTACCATTGCTGTGCACGCTTCGGTATCTCTGACACTATCGCCACGCCTGTGTGCGGGCAAGCAGGCCGCGGGCGATCAGCGCGTGGATAAGCTTGGCGGCGACATTCGTGTAGAAGATCATCATGCCCATGGCCGCTGCCGGCGCGATGTCGCCCGCATCGTCCATGTTGAGTACGGCGACCGAGGCAAGTTTGGTGTCCGTGGCGTACAGAAAGACCACGGCCGAGACCGTCGTCATCGCATTGACGAAGAGATAGATCGCGATGTTGAGGATTGCCGGCAGGCAGACCGGCACCGTGACACGGAAGAACAAGCGGTGGAAGGGCTGCTTCAAGGAGGCGGCGACGGATTCGAATTCCGGGTCCATCTGCTTGAGCGCGGTGAGCGCCGTCAGGTGCGCGACCGTGTAGAAGTGCGTCACCGTACAGACGACGAGGATCGTCATCGTGCCGTAGATCGGGTACAGGGGATTGGCGGGGTTGTTGAAGAAGAAGATGTAGGCAAGGCCGAGCACCATGCCCGGCACGGCCATGGGCATCATCGCCAGGAAATGGAAAATGCTGCGCCCGAAGCGGAAGCCATCCGCCTTCTCGACCATATAGGCGCCGGCAAAGACGATGACCGAACCGAAGAGCGCCGTCAGCAGTGCGAGCCTGATCGAGTTGCCATAGGCTGCCCAGCCGCCGCCGTCCATCAGGTCAAAGGCGAAGTTCTTCGCCGTCAGTGTCAGGTCGTAAGGCCAGAACTTCACGATCGCCGCGATCTGACACATCGCGATCATGCCGAGGATGAACAGGCTGGCGAGGCAGGCGAAGGCGAAACAGAGTGTATCCATCCGCGCATTGCGCTTCGGCACATAGGGCACCGCGCGCGCCGAGAGCAATGCCACCTGTCGCCTCTGCATGCGCCGATCGACGACAAAGGCGAGCACGGCCGGCACGAGGAGGATGACGGAGACGACGGCCCCCATCTCGAAGTTCTGCTGGCCGATCACCTGCTTGTAGATATCGACGGCGAGCATGCCGTACTGGCCGCCGATCACCTTGGGCAGGCCGAAATCGGTGATGACCAGCGTGAAGACGACGAAGGCAGCCGAGACGATGCCATAGCGCGCACCCGGCACCGTCACGGTTGTGAAGGTCCGCCATTTGCTGGCCTTGAGCGAGGCGGCGGCCTCGTAGTGCCGCGCATCGGCGATGGAGAGCGCCGTCAGGATAATGAGGAAGGCGTGCGGTAGCGTGAAGAAGACCGAGCCGATGACGATGCCGATCGGGCCATAGATGGAGTAGCCCATCAGCCAGTCCTTGAAGACGCCCTGATTGCCGAAGAGATAAACGAGCGCGATGCCCGGCAGCAGCGATGGAACGAGGATCGGAATCGTCAGGATTCCGCGGAACAAACCCCTGAGCGGCATGCAGCTTCGCGTCAGGCCATAGGCAAGCGCAAAGGCGATCGAGATCGTCACCACCGTGCTGATCGCGGCCATCAGCACCGAATTGTGGATCGACTGGGCAAGCGCGGGCGTCGAGAAATAGGTTCTGAAGTTCTCGAAGCCGAGGCTGCTTGCCGGACGCAGCACAACACGCCGAAAGGTGCCGGAATCGTATTCACGCCACGCCGTGCCCGTTTCTCGCGTGGAGCCGACGAGGAAGGCGGCATCATCCGTCGTGCCACGAATGCGATAATGCACCGGACTGCGGAACTTGAATTCCGGGAAGAACTTCGTCGCGGCGAGCCGGCCGTCGGAATTCGTGGAAAGCTCCGTGTCCGCCACGGCGCCAAGCTCACGATTCAGTTCTGCCGCGCTGACAACCGGACCCCAGTTCGCACCCGTCTCGTCGCTCACCTGGAATTCAAAGGCGGCCAGTGCGAACCGGTAAGTCGAAAGCGACTTCGACAACATGACGAAGAGCGGCGCAGCGAGCGCGACTATCAGGTAGAGACCGATGACGGCCATGAAGCCGAGCTTGACGAGATCGTCGCGGGAGGCTTCCTGCCGAAGCCGCTTGCCAGTCAGTGGCAGGTGGGACGCTTCAAGAGCGAAGTTCATCGTCAGGCACTCCTTGGGTAGAGCAGCAGGCGTTCCCGCGGGATCTCGACCTGGATGACGCCGCCCGCCTCGATACGCAGGCGGCGGACCGCATTGACGGAGAAGTCGGCAACGAGCGTGCGTTCACCGAGCCGGGGCGCCGTCAGCCGCGTGCGCCAGAACATGCCGAGGAACTCCATCTCCTGCACCTGGGCATCGACCAGATTCTGCGGCGTTGCGGGCCGGTCGACAGCATTGGCCGCATGCGCGTCGGCGCCGTGTGGGATGATGTCGACGGGGCGCACGACGGCGGTCGCCGCCTGGCCGGTCGCGAACTCCTCGGTCGGGCAGCAGAAGGCCGAATGACCGATCTCGACCTCGCCGTCGCTCAGGACCTCTGCAGGAAACTGGTTGGTCTCGCCGATGAAGTCGGCGACGAACAGGGTTTTGGCGTGGCGATAGATTTCGGAGGGTGAGCCAACCTGTTCGATGACGCCGTGGTTCATCACGACGATCCGGTCGGCCATGGCGAGCGCCTCCTCCTGGTCATGCGTGACCATGATGGTGGTGACGCCGAGTTTTCGTTGCAGTGCCTTGATCTCGTGGCGAAGGTGGACGCGAACCTTGGCGTCGAGTGCTGACAGCGGCTCATCGAGCAGAAGCAGGCCCGGCGAGATGGCGATGGCCCGGGCAAGCGCGATGCGCTGCTGTTGGCCGCCGGAGAGTTGGGCGGGATATTTCTTGCCATGCGCCGACAGGCCGACCGTTTCCAGAAGCTCGGCGACACGCGCGGCCACCGCTGCCTTCGAACGGCCGATGTTTTCCAGGCCGAAGGCAATATTCTGCTCGATGGTGAGGTTCGGAAAGAGCGCGTAGGACTGGAAGACGATGCCGTAATCGCGTCTGGAGGCCGGCAGGGTTGAGATGTTGCGGCCGTCCTGCCGGATCGTGCCTTGCGTCTGGAGGTCCAGGCCTGCGATCGCCCTCAGCAAGGTCGTCTTGCCGCAGCCCGAGGGGCCGAGGAAACAGATGAACTCGCCCTTGCCGATACTGAGCGATATGTCGCGCAGCGCGACGAAATCGCCATAGGCCTTCCACAGATCGGTGATCTCCAGATAGGGCGTCGGCTCAGCGCCCGCCTGCTTCGCGGCGCGGTGAATGGGCGTGGGCGTCGGTTCGATCGACAGGGCATGTCTCATCTGCAAGCTCCGCTGGCTTCAGGGATTTCGGGAGAATGCGATGGGCGGAGCGCATCGGCGCCCCGCCCGGTCGATCGGGATCAGCTCTTCGGCTCCGACTTGGCGTCGTAACGCTTCTGCCATTCCTTCAGAATGGCAGTGCGGTTGTTCGCGGCCCATTCGAAGTCGTTGTCGATCATCTTGGAGGAGATGTCGGACGGCAGGTGTTCGACCGCCTTTGCGACGCCCGGATAAGCGACGACGGCATAGCCGACATTGTACATCTCGTTGGCTTCCTTGGTGACCGACCAGTCGACCAGCGTCTTGGCGGCTTCGAGGTTGGGCGTGCCGCCGATGATCGCCGTTGCCTCGGCTTCCCAACCCGAGCCTTCAGACGGGAAGATGATGTCGATCGGCGCGCCGGCGCTCTTGGCCTTGGCCCCGGGAAACTCGAAGGAAACGCCGATCACTGCCTCGCCGGCACCCGCCATCTTGCAGGGCTTTGAGCCGGAATGGGTATAGGCGGAGATGTTCTCGTGGAGCTTGTCCATATAGGCCCAGGCCTTGTCCTCGCCCCACAACTGCATCCAGCCCGAGACGTTGAGGAAGCCCGTGCCGGAGGAAGCCGGGTTCGGCATCACGATATGGCCCTTGTACTCCGGCTTCGTCAGGTCTTCCCAACTCGTCGGCGCCTTGAGGCCGAGCTTCTCGCCTTCCACCGTGTTGTAGCAGAGCGCAGCGACATAGGCGTCCATGCCGACCCAGCCGGGAGGGGTGTCGTTGTCAACGAATTTCTTGTCCAGCTCCTCGACGCCCTTGGGCTGGTAAGGCTCCAGCATGCCTTCGGTCTTGAGGAGAAGCAACGACGTGGCGGCAAGACCCCAGACCACGTCGGCCTGCGGATTGTCCTTCTCGGCGAGCAGCTTTGCCGTCATCACGCCGGTGGAGTCGCGCACCCAGTTGATCTTGATGTCGGGGTGGGCCTTTTCGAAAGTCGCCTTATAACGATCGAGGTCGACGGCCTCGATGGCGGTATAGACGGTGAGTTGGGTTTCAGCAAAAGCAATGGCGGGGAGCACGGCAGAAACGGCGCCGGCAAGCAAAAAAAGCACGCGTCTGTTCATGATTGAAGTTCTCCTCTGAAGACCTGGAAAAACCAGGAAGCGCGGCGGGCAATCTTGATGCTGCCCCTCTGTCATCGGCTTCATGAGCATTCTGCGCAGGGCTTTTTAGTTAGTAAAATTTATTATTCTTATCGTTTAGCAAGTAAAATCTATGGATGCTCTGCCACGCGTGGCCGGCCAACGAAGAATAAGCAGCACTTTCAAAGCGGTCGCCGATGGTCCTGTCTCGCACGCGCCACGCCCGCCCATCGTGTAAACAAAAAGGGAGCCGCCGAGGCAGCTCCCAGAGGGTGAATCAGCGGGGGAAACGCTCACATCACCATGGCAGAGAGAATGTCTTGACGTTGGTAAAGCTCTTCATCGCCTCGATGACGCCTTCCTTGTAGCCGTTGCCGGAGTCCTTGATGCCGCCGAAGGGGCTCATCTCGATGCGGTATCCCGGCACCTCCCAGATATTGACAGTGCCGACCCTTAGCCCGGCAATGTATTTCTGCATGCGCCGGAAGTCGTTGGTGCAGACCCCGGAGGAAAGGCCGAACGCCGTCGAGTTCGACAGCGCGATAAGCGCATCATCGTCGTCCGGCGCGCGCACGATCGGGATGATCGGCGCGAAGGTTTCCTCCATGACCAGTTCGCTCGAGTGCCGCACCCGGTCGACGACGATCGGCGGCAGCAGGGCGCCCTTGCGGCCGGGGTCGTAGAGTATCTCCGCCCCCTCTTCCGCCGCCTTGTGCACCCGGCGCTCGAACACCTCCGCCGCTCGGGCATGCACGACCGTGCCGAGTTCCGTCGCCCGGTCCATCGGATCGCCGAACTTGAGCTTCCTCGCCCGCTCCAGCACCAGGGGGACGAAGCGATCGGCGATGCTCTCCTGGCAGAGGATGCGCTTCACCGCCGTGCAGCGCTGGCCGGAATTCTTCGTCGCACCGGCAACCGCAAGGTCCGCCGCCTTGGCAAGATCGGCGTCCGACAGGTCGTTGAGGATGATCAGCGGATCGTTGCCGCCGAGTTCCAGCACCTGCCGCTTGTAATGGGCGTTCGCCGCGATTAGCTTGCCGACCGGCACGCTGCCGGTAAAGGTGATAAGGTCGAAGTTCGGGTTGGTCATCATCTCCATCCCGATATCGTCCGGCCAGCCGGTAACGACCGAAAGCATTTCCGGCGGCAGGCCCGCCTCGTAGAGTATGTCGGCGAATACCAGCGCCGTCATCGGCGTCAACTCCGTCGGCTTCAGCACGACGCAATTGTTCGTCGCGATCGCCGGCGCCACCTTGTGCGCCACCATATTGAGCGGATGATTGAAGGGCGTGATCGCCGAAATGGCGGTCAGCGGTTCGCGGGTGGTGAAAATCTTGCGGGCCTTGCCGTGCGGGGTGAGGTCACAGGAGAAGATCTCGCCGTCGTCACGGATGCACATCTGGCCGGAGAGTGTCAGCACATCGAAGGCGCGGCCCACTTCATAAAGCGAGTCCTGCTTGGAGATGCCGAGCTCCAGTGTGATGAGGTCGGAAATCTCCTCCTTGCGGGCGACGAGCATGTCCGCCGCCTTGAGCAGGATGCGCTGGCGCTCGTAGCGCGTCAGCTTCGGCTGATAAGCCGCCGCGATCTCGAAGGCCTTGCGGGCATGCTCCGCATTGCCGGCCGGAACGGTGCCGATGACGGCGTCGTTCCAGGGGTAGTGCACGTCGATACGCCCTTCGGTATCGACCGCCTTGCCGGCGATCCGCATAGGCTCGTGGCGAATGGCAAATGCCGTTTCCACTTTGGTCATCGTTCCCTCCCTATTGCGCCGGCTGGGCGGCTGCGACGAGCGCGTAATAGAAGGCGTCGAAGTTGCGCAGCGTGCCGGCCGTCAGAAGTTCGGGCAGCTTGCGGTTGGCGATGAAGGGCACTTCCTGTTCCGTGAGGCCGCCATGCGAGCGCAGCGGCTCGTTCAGCGCAGCAAGATCATGCCGGTGCTCGCTGGTACCGAGCGTCTTGTTTTCGGACGAGACCAGCACGACGTCGCCGATGCGGTCGTCCGGCAGCTCGAAGCGCACGCAGGCCTCCGGGCGGGAGAGCACGACGTCAATGCCATCGATCGCCGTCAGCCGCTCGATGATCTCCTCCTTATCAGTCGCTTCGGGCAGGTAAGCCGTGGCAAAGGAACCGAGCGCCCCGTGATGCACCACATAGGGGTCGGTGATCGGCAGGATGACGCGGGCGGTATCCTTGCCGAGCCATTCGTCCAGCAGGTCCTGCACATAGATGACATCCGGCGAACCGTCCGCCTTGTGCTTGGGCTTCATGCCGTGGTCGGCGGTGACGATGATCGCCGCGCCGAGGGCGTCGAGCTCGGTCAGGTACCTGTCGAACATCTCATAGAAGGAGTTCGCCTCGGGCACGCCGGGCGCGTATTTGTGCTGCACATAGTCGGTCGTCGTCAGGTACATGACGTCCGGGCGGAATTCCTTGAGCAGCTTGACGCCCGCGGCGAAGACGAATTCGGAAAGGTCCGCCGAATAGACCTCCGGCACCGGACGGCCGAGCCAGGCCGAGGCATTGTCGAGGCCGTTTTCGGCCGTGGTCGACTTGTCGGCTTTCTCCGACGAGAAGCAGACCGCCCTGCCCTCGTCGAACTTGAGGCCGTGGCCGAGCAGCGCCCGCAGCTTGTCCTTCGCCGTCACCACGGCGACCTTCGCGCCGGCATCGTAGAACTGCTTGAAGATCGTCGGCGCGCGCAGGAAGCGCGGATCGTTCATCATCACTTCCTTGCCGGTCTGCGGTTCGTAGAGATAGTTGCCGCAGATGCCGTGGATCGCCGGCGGGCGGCCGGTGGCGATGGAGAGATTGTTCGGGTTGGTGAAGCTCGGGATGACGCTCAACGCAGTGCGTTCCGTGCCCGTCTTGCGGATGCGGGCAAGTGTCGGCATCAGGCCGGCCTTGATCGCCTCGTCGAGATAGGCCGGCTCGCAGCCATCGAGGCAGATGGCGATTGCCGGAACGTTCGGCCAGGGATAGGTGCGCCGGTTGGCGGTGACGGTGATCTTGGACATCTGGTTCATGGGAAATTCCTTCGTTCAGGCGGCGAGACGGCTACGTTCTTCGAGGGCGACGGCCGGCGGGGCGGCGCTGTCGACGCCCATTTCGGCGAGCGAGCTTCGAGCGGCTTCCACCACACAGCGCATGACATGCTCGTCCATGCGGCCGATGCAGCCGACGCGGAAGCTGTCGGCCACGGTGAGCTTGCCGGGATAGATGATGAAGCCTTTTTCCTTCATCAGATCGTAGAAGCGATCGAAGGCGAAAGCGGGATGGGCCGGGCTGAAGAAGGTGACGATGATCGGCGACAGCCACTGATCGGCAAGCAGCGTCTCGAAACCCACCTCGCGCATGCCGGCCACCATGACATCGCGATTGCGGGCATAACGCGCGCCGCGACCGGCAACGCCGCCTTCTTCACGATGGATACGGAGCGCCTCCAGGAAGGCGGCAACCACGTGGGTCGGTGGCGTGAAGCGCCATTGGCCCGTCTTGTTCATGTATTCCCACTGGGCATGCACATCGAGGCTCAGCGAGTGGCTGCGGCCCTTGGCCGCCTCCAGTTCGCTCTTGCGGGCGATGACGAAGCCGAAGCCCGGCACGCCCTCGATGCACTTGTTGGCGGAGGAGACGATCGCCTCGTAGCGGAAATCGGCGATGCCTGCCGGCACGGCGCCGAAGGCGCTCATCGAATCGACGAGCAGCTTGCGACCGCGGGAGTACACCGTCTCAGAGATTTCCTTCAGCGGATTGAGTATGCCGGAGCTGGTCTCGCAGTGGACGACGACCACATGGGTGATCGCCGGATCGGCATCGAGCGCGGCGGCGACTTCGGGACCACGCGGCGGCATGTAGTCGCCCTTGTCGATCGTCACGTGTTCGCGGCCAAGATAAGAGAGCGTCTGGGCGATGCGCTTGCCATAGGCACCGTTCATCAGCACCAGCACCTTGCCGTCCCGCGGAACGAAGCTGCCGAGCATCGCCTCGACCGAGAACGAGCCGCTGCCCTGCATCGGCACACAATCGAACTCGTCCTTCGTGTCACCGGCGATCTCGAGGAGCTCACGACGCAGCTGCGCGGTCATGGCCCGGAAGTCGCCGTCCCACGAACCCCAGTCCTTCAGCATGACTTCCTTGACTTCATAGGCCGTCGTCAACGGGCCGGGCGTCAGCAGATAGGGCTCGCCGAGTCTCGGCGATTCCAGAGGCGCGATGGTTCTATCAGAAGCGATGTTTGGCATGGTCCGTCCTCGCGTTTGGCATGTTCGAGAAAGACAATGCGGCGGAAACATATATCTGTAAAATCGTTCTTTTGTATCAATCTATAGGTACAATTTATGTATCTAGGCTGCCGGCACCAGTCGGCTTTCCAGCAGGTCTCCGGTCTCGCGCAGGCGCGGATAGGCCATGGTCGTGACCAGCGAATTGACCTCCTTCAGTGCCCGGACGATCTCCAGATGCATGTCGCTCGACTGGATGCTCGCCGCGATGCCCTGCCGAAGCCGCTCCAGGTGGCTCTTGCTGCTCTCCTCGACGAGTCGGCGCACATGCTCTTTCTGCCGGACCATCTCACGGGCGATCACAGGGTCAGGCGAGACGAGAAGATTGGCCGCGAGCCTGACATTGGCAAACACCGCAGCGTGCAGCAAGGTGAGCTCACGCCATCCCTCCTGCGAGAAGGCGCCGGCGCCATCTAGCCGCTCCTCGGCCATCTGCAGGAGGTTTTTCGCGACGACGTCGCCGGCATATTCGAGATGGATTGCCGCCTCTGTAAGCTCGATACCCCGCCGTGATTGTTCCTCTGTTAGAACCCCGCGATTGACGGCCGCGACATAGAGCTTGATCTCGCGATGCGCCCGGTGGATGTCCCCGTCGATGCTGCGTAGCGCCTTCACTGTCTCCGGCGTCGGTGACTGAATGACCGCCATCACCGGCTCCAGCATTCGCGCGATGAGATTGCCCATGTGCAATACCTCGCGCGCCGCCGCTGCAAGCGCCTGCGCCGGCTTGTCGATCAGCGAATGGTCGAGCGCGCTGGCATGGGCCGCCAGGTAAGCCTCTACCGGCGCCGCGGTGAGGAGCCTGACGAGACGCGCCATCAGACCGCACGAGACCAGCCCGATGAGAACCAGCGCGGCATTGAACAGTAGATGCAAGTTGACGAGCTTGCCGGCAACCGTACCGCCCGGAAGCCAGACGAAGGGGGCGTGCAGCGAAAACAGAGCGAAGACCGCCGCACTGAACAATGCGCGAAAGAGAAGGTTACCGAGCGGCAGGCGCCGGCCTTCAACCGGCAGGCCGCGGGTCAGCCACAGAGCAATCAGTCCCCCGCCGAGATTGACGCCGAGAACCAGGGGAATGCCAACCTCCAGCGGCACGAGCCCCTTTGCCGCAAAGGTCAGGATCAGCAGGATCGCCGCCACGCTGGAATGCAGCGCCCAGGTGAAGACCGCGGCGAGGATCATCACCGTCAGCGCATCCGTCCCCAGGAAGGCGATGGCGGAGGGCAAAAGTGGGCTTTGTGTCAGCGGCTGCGTCGCGTGGCCGATCATCTGGAGCGACAGCAGCAGCAGGCCGATACCGAGCACGGCGCGCCCGGCTTCGGTGACCTTGCGCATAGACGCTTTCAAATGCAGGAGACCGCCGGCTGCGACGAACAGCGGCGCCAGCCAATGCAGGTCGAAGGATAGGATCTTGACGACCAGCGCCGAGCCAAGATCGGCCCCGAGAAGCACCGCCAGTCCGATATCGAGCCCGAGCGCGCCGCTGATGGCAAAGCCGGCCGCAAGCATCGCGACCGCCGTCGAACTCTGTAACGCGATCGCCACAACACAGCCATAGACGGCCGCACGCGGCCGTCTGCCAGCGCCGCCGACGGTTCGCGCGACGATGTCACCAGACGCCGTTTCGACGCCTTTCTTCACGAGACTGACGGCATAGAGCAACAGGACCGTGGCGGCGGCAAGTTCGAGGGCGACGGCCGGGAGGTTCATGGGCGCGCTCCGGAGAGAGGATGGAATCCGGAAACTATCCCTTGCCGCTTTACATAAATCAAATCGTTCGTTTTAATGAAACTATCGACGAAATCTATCTAGGGCCGCTCGCATGCGTTACGTCCAGCTTCGCGCCTTCCATAACGTGGCTATCCATGGTGGCTTCTCGCGAGCGGCAGAAGCGCTCTTCCTCACGCAGCCTGCCGTCTCGGACCAGGTCCGCAAGCTTGAGGAGGAATACGACGTCCTGCTCTTCAACCGAAACAAGAAGCAGGTGACGCTGACCCAGGCCGGCCAGCAGCTTCTCGAAGTCACCCGCCGCATGTTCGACGTCGAGCAGCAGGCGCTGGATCTGCTTTCGGAGTCCCGGGCGCTCCGCGCAGGCAAACTGCGGATCGTCGCCGACGCTGCCCACCACCTTCTGCACATACTCGCCGCCTTCCGCCGCGCCTACCCGTCGGTACAGGTCTCGATCGACTCGGGTAATACCGAAACGGTCATCACCAGCCTGCACGCCTACGAGGCGGATATCGGCGTGCTCGGCGAAATCCCGCAATCCAGCGATTTCGAGATCCTGAAACTCAACTCCACACCGATCATCGCCTTCGCGAGCCGCGACTTTCCTCTCGCTGGTCAAAACACGGTCACGTTCGCCGATCTCGTCAAGCACCCGCTCGTCATGCGCGAACAAGGCTCCAAGACCCGCCAGAAGCTCGAGGCGATGGCCAAACAATGCGGCGTGCCCCTGACACCGCTGATTGAAGCTGAAGGCCGCGAGGCGGTGCGCGAGATCGTCGCGGCGGGCGGCGGGGTCGGCTTCGTTTCTTCAGCCGAGTTTGGGCAAGACAGTCGTCTGGTTCCCATTCAGATAGACGCACCGGAAATGCTAATGGACGAGGCTCTGATCTGCCTACGCGAGCGCAGCAACGGCAAGCTTGTGAACGCGTTTTTCAATATCGCGCGTGGGCTTGCGCCAGTAACGACATGAGCGCGGTGTTCGGGCCGTCATGAAGCCGACGCGAGCCGCTATCGGGCGCGTCCCGCCTTCATGAGCGGCCAGTCCGCCCCTTGGGCCGCGTCGCCAGCACATTGCGGATCGAAAAGCTCGAATGGATGCGCAGGACGCCTGGCAAGGCCGAGAGGATTTCCTTGTGGATGCGCTCGAACTCGCCCGCATTGGCGACCTCGACCCGCAGGAGATAGTCCGAACCGCCCGTCATTAGAAAACACTCGCGAATTTCCGGATGCCGGCGCACCGCCGCCTCGAAACGGTCGAGATAGTCTTCCGTTTGCCGCTCCAGCGTGATGTTGATGATGACGGCAATCGTCGCCTCGACGGTCGACGTATCCACCAGCGCGGTATAGCCGCGGATGACGCCGCCCCGCTCCAGCAGCTTGATCCGCCTGAGACAGGCAGACGGCGAGAGCCCGACCTCAGCCGCGAGCCTGGCATTGCTCATACGCGCATCGAGCCGCAGGAGCCGAAGGATGTTGCGGTCGATCGCGTCCAGTGCCGTCATTGCAGATTATTCCAAATCTTCGTCATTCCTTTCAAAAATCATAGATCTGCACACCGATCAATCGCTATTTCCTCGGCAATTTCACGATCGTTTCACTAGGCTCCCATCCAAATGGGGGACCAGTAATGGACAGCGCGATACAAGAAAACATGGCAGGCAGGAAGGCCGGCACGGGCGGTGCGTCTGGCCATCTGACAATCGATCTCAGTGCCCTTGCCCGCAACTATGAAAGGCTGGCGGCGGAGGTTGCGCCCGCGCGCGCGGCGGCCGTCGTCAAGGCCGACGCCTATGGCCTCGGCGCCGACCAGATCACCGCAAAACTCTATGCGTGCGGCTGCCGCCATTTCTTCGTGGCCCAGTTCGTCGAGGCTCTCAGCCTGCGTCCGCGTCTTCCCGCCGACGCCACGGTCTTGGTGTTGAACGGCCTCCAGCCCGGCAACGAGGGCGCCTGCGCCCGGGAAGGTATCGTTCCGATCATCAATTCGCTGGAGCAGTGGCAGCAGTGGGCTCAGGCCGCGCGGGCACGCGGACGCCGGCTCCCCGCAGGGCTACAATTCGATACCGGCATGTCGCGCCTCGGCGTGCCGCCGGAGCACAGGGCGGCCCTTGCCGGCCTGGTAGAAGCGGACCGCGGGATCGAGGTTCTGTTCATCATGAGCCACCTTGCATCCGCCGACGATACCACGAGCGAGCAGAACGGCGATCAACTCGCCGAGATGAACCTCGTCGCGGCCGAGTTTCCGGCACTCGACGTCTGCTTTGCCAATTCTGGCGGCATCTTCCTCGACAAGGCCTATCATGGCGTACTCGCCCGCCCGGGCATCGCGCTCTATGGGGGCGCACCAACCACCGGCATGCCGAACCCGGTGGAGCCAGTCGTGCGCCTGGAGGTCGCGGTGGTCCAAACGCGCACCGTGCCGGCCGGCACACGCATCGGCTACAGCGGCACCCATGCCACGGTGGGCGAAACGCGCCTTGCCACCATCGCCGCCGGCTATGCGGACGGCCTGCCGCGCAGCCTGAGCGACCGGGGCGCGGTCTACTGCGACGGCATCCGTCTGCCGATCGTCGGGCGCGTGTCTATGGACAGCATCACCATCGACGTTTCCGCCCTGCCGAAAGGCCGCCTGCACCTCGGCAGCCTGGTGGAAGTCCTCGGCCCACACCAGACGCTCGAAGACCTCGCCCGCGACGCTGGCACCATTTCCTATGAAATCCTGACCGGTCTCGGCCATCGCTACGAGCGACGGTACTGCTGACCCCTTCTTCTTCCCCAGTGAGGACACCATGAAAGTTACCGTTCTCGGCGCCGGCATCGTCGGCGTCACGTCTGCCTACCAGCTTGCCAAGGCAGGACACGAGGTGACCGTCATCGACCGCCAGCAGGGCCCGGCGCTGGAAACGAGCTTCGCCAATGCCGGCGAAGTTTCGTTCGGCTATTGCTCGCCCTGGGCGGCCCCTGGGATTCCGATGAAGGCAATCAAGTGGCTGTTTATGGAGCACGCGCCGCTGATCCTGCGTCCCAAGGTCGATGCCGCCATGCTGTGCTGGCTGATGCGAATGCTCTCCAATTGCACCTCGAAGCGCTACGCGATCAACAAGAGCCGCATGCTGCGGCTTGCCGACTACAGCCGCATTTCGCTTGCGGCGCTGCGCACCGAGACAGGCATCGCTTATGACGAGCGCATGCAGGGTACGCTGCAATTGTTCCGCACGCAGCAGCAGCTCGACGCTTCGGCCAAGGATGTCAAAGCGCTCGCCGCCGACGGCATTCCTTATGAGGTGCTCGACCGCGACGGCTGCATCCGCGTAGAGCCGGCGCTAAAGCATGTCCGAGACAAGATCGTCGGCGGTCTGCTGACGCCGAAGGACGAGACCGGCGACTGCTTCAAGTTCGCCAATGCGCTCGCAAAGAAGGCGGAAGAACTCGGCGTGCGCTTCGCCTACGGCACGGAAATCGAGGGGCTGGATGTCGAAGCCGGCCGGGTACGCGGCGTCGTCACCGTCAGGGAAAGACTCGCCGCCGATGCGGTCGTCGTCGCGCTCGGCAGCTATTCGCCGCTGCTGGTGCGGCCCTTCGGCATCCGCCTGCCGGTCTATCCGGTCAAAGGCTATTCGCTCACCATCCCGATTGCCAACGCTTCACGTGCGCCGGAATCGACGGTGATGGACGAGACCTACAAGATTGCGATCACGCGGCTCGGTGACCGCATCCGCGTTGGTGGCATGGCGGAAATTTCTGGCTACACCAACGATCTCGGCGAGGCGCGCCGCCGCACGCTGGAACATTCCGTCACCGACCTCTTCCCGGGCGGCGACGCCGGCAAAGCCTCGTTCTGGTCCGGACTGAGGCCGATGACGCCGGACGGCACGCCGATCATCGGACCTACGAAGATTGCTGGCCTGTTTCTCAATACCGGCCACGGCACGCTCGGCTGGACGATGAGTTCGGGCTCGGCCCGCGTCATCGCCGATCTCGTTTCCGGCCACAAGCCAGACATCGATGCCACCGATCTCGCCGTCGCACGGTATGCCTGAGCACACACGCCAGGCTTTAAAGGAGAGTGCGATGACAACCGATTTGAAGGGGACCGGGAACGACGACGGACGCTTCGGTGTTACAGGCACCTTGTCCGTTCCCACATACAGAAGGTCGTCGTAGCCCTCCCCCTGACCACCGGCGCGCAGAACTCCCCCTTCATGGCCGATTGGCATCGCTCCTCGCCTTGATGGCGGCCGCTTCTTTGCGGCGCTGGGTATGCCGGCGCCTTCTTGCGGGTTGCGGCCTGTTGCCTGTTTGTTGGATGGCAGTCGGCGTGGGGCCGCGGCTGGGCCAGCCGATGGGGGTCTGTCGGCGGCTGGCGGATGCAAAAAGCCCCCGCGTCTTGCGACGTCGGGGGCTTTTGTGATCTG
>NZ_JASKLS010000021.1 GCF_030124375.1 Sinorhizobium sp. 6-70 | reverse complement strand
ACGGCGACAACGGCGGCGGCGGCGACAACGGCGACAACGGCGGCGGCGGCGACAACGGCGGCGGCGGCAACGGCGGCCAGGGCGACAATAACCAAGGCGGCGACAAGGGCGGCGACAAAGGCAAGGCCGACGGCAAGAGCAAGGATAAACCCGAGGGCAACGACAAGGCTGGCGGCAAGGGCAAGGACAAAGCCGGCGGCAAGAACAAGGACAAGGCCGGCGGCAAGGGCAAGGATAAGGCTGGCGACAAGGACAAGGATAAGGCCGGCGGCAAGGGCAAGGACAAGGCTGGCGGCAAGGGCAAGGACAAGGCTGGCGACAAGGACAAGGATAAGGCCGGCGGCAAGGGCAAGGACAAGGCTGGCGGCAAGGGCAAGGATAAGGCTGGCGACAAGGACAAGGATAAGGCTGGCGGCAAGGGCAAGGACAAAGCCGGCGGCAAGAACAAGGACAAGGCCGGCGGCAAGGGCAAGGACAAGGCTGGCGGCAAGGGCAAGGACAAGGACAAGACCGGCGACAAGGCACCCGGCAAGGGCGGCGACAAGGCACCCGGCAAGGGCGGCGACAAGGCACCCGGCAAGGGCGGCGACGGCGCAGGTGCAGGCGGGCAAGCCAATAATGGCAAAGGCAACGGCGGCAGCGACGGGATTCCCGGTAATTCCGAGCAAAGCGACGACAACCGTTGATGCATGCATGGCGCGTTCCAATGAACGCGCCATGCAATCTGCGCACTTTATAAAAGCGCGCGCGGCAGGAAATCGCCTTCAGGCCTCACCTGAATGCGGCGTGACCTGCCGAGATTGGCGGGTTCCCGTAGCCTTCATGCGACTGGAAAGTCGCACGGCTACAAGGGCCCGCCTTCTTTTGCCTCATCCATTCCGGAGATGGTTTCTCTATACCGGCGGAAACCGCGGAGCGGTCGTTCCCGTACCCCACGATATTCTTGCGATGCGCGCAAACATCCGCAATCAGCGATCGTCAGCAATCATGCGCGAACCGGGAGATCGCCGTGCTACGCCAGACCGCCCATTCGCATTGGGCCTCGATCGACAGGCTCTCGGGTGGTTCACCGCGCCGTTGACAGTAAGACCAACTCTTTGAAACGACACGATTTCCGGAAAATTCGTTACGAACCGTCCTCGACTTCTTTAGAAACGAATGGCGACGCCGATGATCGGCCCGTGCTGGATCACATCGTAAGTGAAACCGTCATTGCTGTAGTCGACCCCCATGGCGCGATAACCGGCAAGGGCCGAGATCCGGTCGTTGATGTTGTAGCCGATCGCCCCGATCAGGTCCCAGTCCAGGTCGGCCTCGCCGGCGGCAACGAGGCCCCAGCCGGTAACGTACCACTCCGGCGTGAACGAATAGAGGCCGCGCAGGCCGACCAGCCCGTCGACCCAGGTTTCCTTGTCTTCCCACGAAACGCCGTCCAGAATGCCGCCTCTGAACGAAATCTCCGTCTCCGCCGACCAAACCTTGACGCCACCGATGACATCGAGACGGGCGCTGCTGTCGTCGACGACAGCATAGCCGGCGCCGAGGAGACCGGAAAAGGTCGCCGTTTTCACATCGACCTTATTGGCGAGAATTCCGCGCGGCGTGGCCGAATCCGTCGATACTTTCGCGTATTGCAGGTCCGTGAAGATGCTGAAGCGGCCGTATCTCGCATCGCCTGCCGCCATGAAGCCGAAATCGAGGTCGGAAAAGATGTCACTGAAGCTCTGGTCGATCTCGACCGTCGGCGAGCCGAACGACGCCGTGTCTCCGTCGATCCCCGCGATCCAGAAATAGGGCGCAAAGGAGAAGGACCACCCCTCGGGGCTTTCCTCGGGCTGGGGTTGAGGCGCCAGGGCCGGCAGGACATCTGCCGCGTAGACACGGGAGCGAGCTCCGTGTGGCTTTCGCGCACACCCGCCATCGCCCACTTCGGCGAGCCGGATGGCAACCTTTCAGCAACCCCTAGTCCCGATAATGCCGGCGCAATCGAGGACCGAATCGGATGGCCAAGGCGAGTTCAAAGAGGCGGAAGCGCAGCACGAGCCGGAAGGGCAATGGCGGCGGCATGGCGCCGTGGTATGTCGCGGCTGTCCTAATCATCGGCGGCATCGCAGCCTATGACCACCGGGCTAAACTGCCGGATCTGCCCGGCGCCTCCGAGGTGGTCGCCATGCTTTCACCGACCGAGACGAAGACAAGACCGGTGGCCGCACAGACGCGGCCGAAGCCGAAAGAGCATACCGGCTCGATCGCCAGGAAGCCGGCGCTCGCACCTCCCTCCCCGATCGTCGGAAAGCCAGCGCTTGTTCCTCCTGCTCCGGTTGGGCGACCGATGGAGCAGCCGACGCCTCGGTTTGCCGACGCCAACACGTTCTATTTTTGCGGCATTCGCAACGATAACTGCGTTGTCGACGGCGACACCTTCCTCTTCAAGGGCGAAAAGATCCTGATCGCCGACATCGACGCTCCCGAGACGAAGGAGGCGAAATGCGAGGCGGAACGCGCGCGCGGCTTCTACGCCAAGCAACGTCTGCGCGAGTTGTTGAACGCCGGCAAGTTCACTCTGGTCGCCTCCACTGGCAGCAGCAAGGAAAGTGGAACCCCGCATCTGGTGATGCGCAACGGAAGATCGCTCGGCGACGTTCTCGTCTCCGAAGGGCTCGTGCGCAAACGGGCGGGAGAAGCGCCTTCCTGGTGCGGCCGCTCCGTCGCTCGCGTCTCCGGCTGATCCATATCACCCCTTCGTTGCGCGCTCGCTCAGCCGAAGCGTTCGTGATCGGCGAGCACCGCCTCGATCACGCGGCGCGATTTCTCCACTTCGAGGCGATCGGTACCCGGAACCTCGGCATAGACGATGAGCGCCTTCCAGAGCGTCCAGCCGCGGCCGCGCGCCCAGGTCGCTTTGTCGAGCGGCAGTGCGGCGCGGAACACCTCGCGGCTCTCCCCGTGAAAAAAGGTCCAGGCGACCGAGAGGTCGCACGCGGGGTCGCCGATGCCTGAGGTGCCGAAATCAATGACGGCGCTTAACCGGCCGTCCTCAACCAGAAGATTGCCGGAACTGACGTCGCCGTGAAACCAGACCGGCGCCCCCTGCCAGTCCGCGGCGAGCGCCGCTTCCCAGACGGCGCGTGCCGCATCCGTATCGATCCTGCCCTCGAGGGCTTCGAGCGCGCGGCGCGTTTCCCCGTCATAGACGGTGAGCGGTCCGCCCCGGAAAAAATTGTGCTGCCCCGGCGGCGGCCCGTCGGTGGCGTCAACCTCCTGCAGAGCGACAAGGAACTCTGCCAAGGTCGTCGCGAAGGCGCTGAGATCGGCGACAGGCGCATGGGTCGCGATCTCGCCCTCGCGCCACTTGTAGACCGACCACGGCCAGGGGTAGCCCTCGCCCGGCCGGCCTTGAGCCAAGGGCACGGGAATGGGAAGCGGCAGGCGCGGCGCCAGCACCGGCAGCCATCGCTGTTCCTTCTCGACCTGAAGCGCATACGGCGCGGCACTGGGCAGCCGTACGGTCATGTGGCTACCCAGATGGAAGGTCCGGTTGTCCCATCCGCCGAACCGGACAGGGCTGATCGGAAGATGCGCCCATTCTGGAAATTGCACGGCGATCAACCGGCTGACGAGAGACGCGTCGATGGTCATCATATCCACAGTTGCATTGGCAGCAAAAGACATCGACCTTGTAGGGCATAACGCAGCAAAGCACAAAACCGCTTTCCGCGCTCGCGTCGTCCCTAAACTACGAGAATCCATAACATTTAGGCTTTCAAATCGCTTCAGCTGCTTCTTGTCATCGGCTGATGCCGCGCTAAGATGCGGATGTTTTTGATACAACCGCGGCCGACGGCGGGCCGAAGCTTGCGTGACGCACTCGCGCTTGCCCAAGCAGCCAAAAGACATCATGCGGCGCGCCGCGATGTACGACCGGGACTGTGACGAGCAAAGCCGGCGAAAGAACGAGACGTCACATGGGAAGCGGATGGGGCTGAAAGCATGATCAGACAGCTAACCTCGGGCGAGCGGCGATCCGCAGCAACCATTCTTGTCGCGCTGGTGATCGTCGGTCTGGCAATGGCGGCAGCGGGACGGGCCGACACGCTTGGCGTTCACGGTGCCATCGTTTTCCTCTACAGCCTCGTCCTGCTCTTTCTCGTCCTCTCCGTCATCTTCGACCCCGAACCGGAGCCATCGCGGCTGTCGCAATATTACGACGATCCGAGCAAGGTCGGCATCGTGCTGACGATGATTTGGGCGATCTTCGGCATGGGGGTCGGCGTCTGGGTCGCGGCGCAACTCGCCTGGCCGGAACTCGCCTTCGACGCGGCCTGGTCGAGTTTCGGCAGGCTGAGGCCGGCGCATACGACCGGCGTGATTTTCGGCTTCGGCGGCAATGCACTGATCGCCACCTCGTTCCATGTCCTGCAGCGCACCTCGCGGGCCCGCCTCGCCGACCAGCTCAGCCCCTGGTTTGTCGTCTTCGGCTACAACCTCTTCTGCATCCTCGCCGTCAGCGGCTATTTCATGGGTATCACGCAGTCCAAGGAATATGCCGAAGCCGAATGGTACGCCGATATCTGGCTGGTCGTCGTCTGGGTGACCTATTTCGTGCTCTTCATTCGCACGCTGGCGCGCCGCAAAGAGCCGCATATCTACGTCGCCAACTGGTACTACATGGCCTTCATCCTGGTCGTCGCCGTCCTGCATATCGTCAACAACATCGCCGTTCCCGTATCCCTGACGGGTGCCAAATCCTATTCGATCTATTCCGGCGTCCAGGATGCTATGGTGCAGTGGTGGTACGGGCACAATGCGGTGGCGTTCTTCCTGACCGCCGGCTTCCTTGGCATGCTGTACTACTACCTGCCCAAGCGCGCAGAGCGGCCGATCTTCTCCTACCGGCTCTCGATCATCAGCTTCTGGGGCATCACCTTCTTCTACATGTGGGCGGGATCACACCATCTGCACTACACCGCCCTGCCCCATTGGGTGCAGACGCTCGGAATGACCTTTTCCGTCATGCTGCTCGTTCCGTCATGGGCGTCGGCCGGCAATGCGCTCGCGACCCTTAACGGCGCCTGGCACAAGGTCAGGGACGACGCGACGCTCCGCTTCATCATGGTGGCCTCCGTCTTCTATGGCCTTACCACTTTCGAGGGCTCGTTCCTGGCGATCCGGCCAGTGAACGGCCTCTCCCACTATACCGACTGGACGGTCGGCCACGTGCACGCCGGCGCGCTCGGCTGGGTCGCCTTCATCACCTTCGGCTCGCTCTACAGCGTCATTCCCTGGCTCTGGAAGAAGAAGGCGATGTATTCCGCGCGGCTGGTGGAGGTGCATTTCTGGCTCGCGCTGATGGGCACCATCATCTACGTCTTCGCCATGTGGAACTCGGGCATCCTGCAGGGCCTAATGTGGCGCACCTACAATGACAGCGGCACGCTTGCCTTTTCCTTCCTCGAAACCGTCATCGCGATGCATCCCTACTACATCGCCCGCGCCTTCGGCGGTCTCCTGTTTCTCGCCGGGGCGATCGTCGGCACCTACAATCTGTACATGACCATACGCTACACGCCCGAGGACGCGACCGAGAAAGCAGCCGGCGATCTCCCCGTTCCCGGCCGCGGCGAAGCCGTTGCGGCGGGAGAGTGACATGCCCGAGGTTCACAGAAAGCTCGAGCGAAACGCCATCGGCTTCGTGCTTGCCATCATCGTGGTGTCGAGCATCGGCGGCCTTGTCGAGATCGCCCCGCTCTATACGATCGATGAAACGGTCGAGAGTGATCCCAACATGCGGGTCTATACGCCGCTCGAACTTGCAGGACGCAACATCTACATTCGCGAAGGTTGTTATGCCTGCCATTCGCAGATGATCCGCACCTTGCGCGACGAGGTGGAGCGCTACGGTCCTTATTCGCTCGCCGTCGAGTCGAAATACGATCACCCGATGCTCTGGGGCTCGAAGCGAACAGGCCCGGATCTCGCGCGCGTCGGCGGCAAATATTCCGATTTCTGGCATGTCGCCCACCTCATCAATCCGCGCGACGTAGTCGCGGGCTCCGTCATGCCCGCCTATCCGTGGCTCGCGCGCAACCCGCTCAAGATATCCGATCTCGGCGACCACCTCGCAGCACTCCGCAAGGTTGGCGTTCCCTATACCGACGAAATGATCGCCAACGCCCCCGCCGATGCGTTCGGCCAGGCATCGCCCGATGCCTCGCAAGCGTCGGGCGTCACCGAACGTTATGGCAACGACACGACGGTTTCTGCGTTTGACGGTGTTCCGAACCGGGTCACCGAAATGGACGCGGTTGTCGCGTATCTGCAGGTTCTCGGCAAATTGACCAAGGCAGCCAAAACCGAAGGCGCCGCCGGACAAGGTGGCTAGAGATGGGAGGCTAGCGATGGAAGTCGACCACAATACGCTGGTGGCATTCGCCAAGAGCTGGGGGCTTTTCTATCTGATTGCCTTTGCCATCGTCGTGCTCGTCTACGTGTTCTGGCCGAAGAACCGGAAGAAATTCGACGACGCCAAGAAGAGCATCCTGGATGACAAGGACGACAAGCCATGGCAGCAATAGAGCGGGATCCGGTGACGGGCCGGCTGACCACTGGCCATGACTGGAACGGCATCGCGGAACTCGATACGCCGATCCCCAAGGTGGTGATCTTCTTTCTCGTCGTGACATTTCTTTTCTCGCTGGTCTGGTGGATCCTGATGCCGGCATGGCCGCTCATCACGACCTATACCAGGGGTGCTCTCGGGATCGACCAGAGGACCGAGGTGGAGGAAAGCATCGAAGCGGCGAACGCGGCACGGTCGATCTGGCTCAGCGATCTCGCGGCCAAGGACTGGAGCCAGATCCAGGCGGACGGAACTCTGATGGCGAAGGTCAAGGAGACCGGCCATCGCCTGTTCGGCGACAATTGCGCGGTCTGCCACGGCGCGAGCGGAACAGGCGGTCCCGGCTTTCCGGATCTGACGGACGGCGACTGGATCTGGGGCGGCGATCCGGATGCGATCGCGCAGACGCTTCGCGTCGGGGTCAATTCGGCGGCCGAGGACACCCGCACGTCACAAATGCCCGCCTTCGGCCGCGACGGCGTTCTCGACAGGGCGCAAATCTCTGACGTGGCATACTATGTTCGTTCGCTCAGCGACCCCTCTCTTGCGACGCCCGAGACCGCCGACCGGATCGCAAAGGGCAAGGAGGTGTTTGCGGCCAACTGCGTCAGCTGTCACGGCGAGGATGCAAGAGGCAATGTGGATCTCGGAGCTCCGAACCTGACCGACAGCCACTGGCTCTACGGCGGCAGCGCCAGCCAGATCGTCACCACCATATTTGGCGGACGGATGGGGCACATGCCGACCTGGGAGGCACGTCTGGCGCCGGAAGAGATAAAGATGCTCGCACTCTACGTCGCGACCATGGGAGGTGAGACCCAGTTCACGGGGGAGCAAAGCCAGTGAGTGACGCGGCGCTCGATCGACAGTCCCGGGAAGCGGGCGAAGGTAGCCGGAAGCCACGCCGCCCTTGGTGGGTGCTGCCGCTGCTCTTCACCGTGCTGGCGATCTTCGCCGGTGCAAACGTCCATTTCATCTACGTCGCGGTCCGTTCCGACCCGGGCTGCGCGGCGCATCTGAAGGAACGCTCAGGCGTTGAAGGCGTGTACCGGGCGGCAGGATCCGCCTGCTGAACTCCCTGGATCGGCAACGATTTGAGGAAGAAATTGCGCAGCAATTCAAGAGTTTGCGGTGATCCTTGCGCAAAACGACGCGCGGCGCCGCAGGAGGAAGCGGGATGGGACCGAACGACATTGTCGAACCCTATGAATCGCCGAGGGCACGCCATCTGCCTCCAGCCACCGTGTTCCAGTGGTTGCGCAAGGGATGGCAGGCGCTGATCGTCGACCCGGTGCCGAGCCTTATTTACGGCGTCGGTGTCTTTCTCGTCTCTGTCGTCGTTATCTGGACGCTGTTCACCTTCGGCTACGATTACATCCTGTTTCCGGCGCTTGCCGGCTTCATGGTGGTCGCCCCGTTTCTCGCAATTGGTCTTTATGAGAAAGCACGCCTCACCGACGCCGGTGAAAAGGCGACGCTCGCAAAAATGCTCTTCGTGCGCCCCGCCTCCGGGGCCCAGGTGCTTTTCGTCGGCGTGCTCCTGATGCTGTTGATGGCGACATGGATGCGCGCCGCAGTCATAGTCTATGCGCTGTTCTTCGGCGTACGGCCGTTTCCGGGCCTTGATCACATCGCGCCGGTGCTCTTCGGGACACCGACCGGGTGGGCCATGCTCGTCACCGGCTGCGTGATCGGCGGTCTCTTCGCCGCCTTTTCCTTCGCGATCGCGGTCGTCTCGTTTCCCATGCTGCTCGACCAACGGCTCGACGCCTTCACGGCGATGGGAACCAGCATTTCGACCGCCTGGAACAACATGCCCGTGATGATCGCCTGGGGCTTCGTCGTGCTCTGCGCCTTCCTCATCTCGATCCTGACGGTAGGCGCGGCGATGATCGTGCTCTTTCCCGTCATCGGGCATGCGACCTGGTACGTTTATCAGGACATGAAATGAGCGCGGATCGTGCTTTGTAACGCCGCTACCCTTCCTGCCGCAGCGTCTCTTTCTGGGTGATCAGCCGGGCACTGTGCTGGCCGCTGAGGTAAATCCACAGCCAGCTCCAGGCGACCGCGAAGCGGCTGCGCGTGCCGATCAGGAAGTAGATATGGGCAATGCCCCAGATCCACCAGGCGAGCGCGCCCTTGAGCTTGATCCTGCCGAAATCGATGATCGCGGCACGCTTGCCGATCGTGGCGAGGCTCCCCTGGTGACGATAGCGGAACGGCCCCGGCGCCGGCTTGCGCTCGAGCCTGGCGCGGATCATCCGGGCAACATAGGCGCCCTGCTGCTTGGCGGCGGGCGCGATGCCCGGCACAGGCTTGCCCCCCTCCTGGATGACCGAAGCCGTGTCGCCGATGACGAAAACATCGGGCAGCCCGGGAGCGCTCAAATCCTTTTCAACGATGGCTCGACCCGCACGATCCGCCTCGATGCCGAGCCAACCGGCGGCCGGCGAGGCCTGCACGCCTGCGGCCCAGACCAGCGTGCGGCTCGGCACGAAGGCGTCGCCGATCATCACGCCGGCGTCGGTGCAGTCGGTGACGGCAGCCCCCGTGCGCACTTCCACACCGAGTTTTGCAAGTTCCCGGGCCGCATAGGCCGACAGTTCCTCGGTGAAGGCGGGAAGGATGCGCGGCCCCGCCTCGACGAGCACCACCCGTGCCTGTCTCGTATCGATGCGGCGGAACTCGCCCGGCAGCGTCCGATGGGCCATCTCGGCGATGATGCCGGCCAGCTCCACCCCGGTCGGCCCTGCACCGATGACGGTGAAGGTCAGCAGTGCATCGCGTTTTGCCGGATCGTCCTCGAGCTCCGCCCGCTCGAAAGCGAGAAGCACGCGCCGGCGAATGGTCGTCGCGTCCTCCAGCGTTTTCAAGCCGGGCGCTACCGGTGCCCATTCGTCGTGGCCGAAATAGGCATGCGTGGCGCCGGTCGCGAGCACCAGCGTGTCGTAGGGGACCGGCTTGCCGCTGGTCAGGATCACGCTCTTGTTAGCCGGATCGACACCCACGACCTCTCCCAGCAGCGTGGTCACCTCCGGCCGGTCGCGATAAAGATTGCGGATCGGCCACGCGATCTCCGAGGTCGCCAGCAGCGTCGTCGCCACCTGGTAAAGCAGCGGCTGGAAGAGGTGGTGGTTGCGCTTGTCGATCAGCGTTATCCGGACCGGCGCGCCGCGAAGATCGTTGACGAGTTGCAGCCCGCCAAAGCCTCCGCCGACGACAACGACGTGATGTTTTTCCTGCATCGCATTCCGCCTTGTTTCCAAGACTGTCCGCCTTCGGGAGGCCACACACAACCGCTTGTTCGACATGGCTCCCTTGCAACATCGCGTGCCCCGGCCTGCTGCATGTTTCCTTAAATCGTTGCCGATTTAAGGATAAAAACATGCAGCAATTCAAAGTGCTACAGGGTTCCTTTGCGCGTCTGGTAAGGCGCGCGGCGCTGTAGACGCTATTCCGCGTAACCGACGGGCACGGCCGTGCCGCTTTTCAAGACTTCCATGGAAATGGAGGCGGAAACGTCGAACAGTTCCACCTTTCGGACGATCTGCTTGTAGACGACGTCGTAATGCTCCACGCGCGGCAGCACCACCTTGACGATATAGTCGTAGTTGCCGGTCAGCCGGTGCGCCTCGACGATCTCGGGAATATCGCTGATCGCGCGCCGGAACTTTTCGATCCATTCGTCGGAATGATGCGCGGTCTTGATCAGCGCGAATACCGTGGTCGGCACACCCATCTTTTCCCGGTCGAGCACGGCGATGCGCCGCGCGATATAGCCTGCCTCCTCCAGTCGCTGAATGCGCCGCGAACAGGCGGAAAGCGACAGGTTGACGCGCTCCGCCAGGTCGCTCATGGCCACGCTGCCATCCTCCTGCAGGAGCGCCAGGAGCTTCCGGTCTCTCTCATCCAACACGCCAGTGACTCCTCGCTGCCGACCCAATTGACGCCAATAATTTGCGGAAAATGCGACCATGACACAAATATTGCGCGCAGATTTCCCCAGATCTCTCCATCAAAGCAAACATATCCGGTCAAAGCCGCGCCATACTTTTAACAATGGAACGGGATCAGAAGGTGGCAAGACAGCATCTTCTTCGTCCCGATGTCGATACCTGTTCAAGAACGAGGGAACCATGGAAATGCGCAAGATCGGCCTTATCGGCGGCATGAGCTTCGAGAGTTCGGCGGTTTACTACCGCATGGTCAACGAGGCCGTACGCGAGCGCCTGGGCGCGCTGCATTCGGCCGAAGTGCTGCTTCATTCCGTGGATTTCCAGAAGATCGTCGACCTGCAGAAGGCCGGCCGTTGGGACGACGCCGCTCAGCGCCTCTCCGACGTTGCGCGCGGGCTGAAGGCTGCCGGCGCGCAATGCGTGCTGATCTGCACCAACACCATGCACCTGATTGCCGATCAGGTGCAGGCATCGGTCGACGTGCCGCTGATCAACATCATCGACGAGACCGCAGAGCGATTGAAGTTGGCCGGCAGCCGCAAGCCGCTGCTGCTCGCCACGCGCTATACCATGGAGCACGGCTTCTATGCCGAGCGCATGAAGCGGCACGGGATCGAATTGATGGTCCCGGATGCCGATGGCCGCACGCTCACCCACAACGTCATCTTCGACGAGCTTTGCGCCGGCAAAGTGCTGGAGCCGTCGCGCCAGGCGCTGGTCGCCCTCATCGAGAAGGCCAAGGCCGAAGGCGCCGACGCGGTCATTCTCGGCTGCACCGAGATCTGCCTGATCCTCGATCCCGCAAACCTGCCGCTGCCGGGCTTCGATTCCACTGCCATCCATGCCGAGGCCGCTGTCGAATTCGCCCTCGGCGGTGAGGTCGTGAACTGCGCCGCCTAGAGCAATTCCAGGAAAAGTGTGTAACGGTTTTCCGTCCGGAATTGCGTAGTTTCAAAGAGTTAGATCATTTCGCTGTTTCAATGAAACAATGAAATGATTTAAGCTGCGGCGCAGCCTCCGCTCGGGGCGCGGCGTTGAACGCCGCCCGACGCCGCGAATACCGGAAATCCGTGACGCCATTCCTCACGTTGGCAACATGAGGTAATCGGGCTCCCACGCCCAACGACTTGGGTGTGCTGCATCCCATCTGGCGAGGGGTCGGCGGCAGCATTTGCCGGCTAATAGGTTAATGATCACAGGCGCTCGCCTTATCGGTGCTGATACATCAACCCCGCTGCAGCACCCAGAGCAATGCCGATAGTGACACCGGCCGCGAGGTCACCGAGCGCTGTGCCTATGACCGCGCCGATGCCGATGCCGATCGCTATACCCAATGCCATGAGAGTGGCGGTAGCACAGACATATGGCGACAATCCGCTCATGCCCCGGTGTCATACTCCGCCCGCGCCTTGCGGATCGCGTCGTGGTTTTGGAGCGACCAGTCGACGAACAGTTTGAGCGGCACGAGAAACGACCGGCCGAGATCGGTGAGGCTGTATTCCACGCTCGGCGGCTGCGTCGGGTAGACCGTGCGGCTCAGATAGCCGTCGCGTTGCAGGTCGCGCAGCGTCTGCGTCAGCATGCGCTGCGAAATGTCCGGGATCAGCCGTCGGAGCTGCGAGAAGCGTAAGGGGCCGTCGGCGAGCGACAGGATCATCAGCGAATTCCATTTGCCGCCGATATTGTCCATCACGTCACGCACGGGACAATTGGCCATATCCATCGGCACTCCGCACACCATCACCACCCGCTTGCCCTTCACTGCGCCTGTCGTCCTGTTCATGGCGGTACCCTTTCCGTAACCACCGCAGAAAAAACTGCCTCCTTTACAGCTCTTAGCAGATTACGGGATAAGAGCAAATCTCAAAAAGAGACCAGCACTCGTAATGATATCAACACTCGGCGAGAGACGGCTGGAACGCAACGAAAGGAAAGACCATGTCCGAAACATTGCTCGTGACCGGCGCTGCAGGTCAGCTCGGGCAGCTCGTGCTCGACGCGCTGCTTGCTTCCGCCAAGGTGCAGCCGGCCGATATCATCGCCGCCAGTCGCGACAGCAGCAAGCTCGCCCCTTACGCCGCCAAGGGCGTGCAGACTCGCGCCGCCGACTTCGACGACCCGGCCTCGCTCGAAAAGGCCTTTGCCGGCGCCGATCGCATCCTCATCATCTCGACCGATGCGCTGGGTCAGCCGGGCAAGCGGCTGCAACAGCACCTGAACGCCGTTGCCGCCGCTGAGAAAGCCGGCGCCAAGCACATCCTCTACACCTCGATGCCGAACCCGGAGACCTCGGTCATCCCCTTCGCGCCCGATCATCTCGGCACCGAAAACGCCATCAAGGCGACCGGCATTCCCTATACGATCCTCAGGAACGGCTGGTACATGGAAAACCTCTTCATGGCCCTGCCGCACGCGCTTGAAACCGGGCAGTGGTTCTCCTCCGCCGGCGCTGGCCGCCTTGCCCATATCGCCCGCAGCGACGCGGCCGAAGCGGCGGCAGCAGCACTTCTTTCCGGCTCCACGGAGAGCCGCACCTATACGCTGACCGGCGCGGAACTGCGCTCGACCGACGAGGTCGCAGCCCTCGTCGCCAGCACCACGGGCCAGAAGCTCGAGGTCGTCCACATTTCCGACGAGGCACTCGCCGGCGGCCTCAAGGGCGCGGGCCTGCCCGACTTCATGGTCCCGATCGTCGTCTCCTTCGACAGCAACACCCGCGAAGGCCACATCGGCATGGTGACCGGCGATTTCGCCGCGCTGACCGGCAACACGCCCATCAGCCTTCCCGCATTCCTCGAAGCGAGCAAGACAACGCTCGTCCAATAATTCGCCGCCACATCAAAGCCCCGGTCACAACCGTCCGGGGCTTTTTGTCGAAGGCCGCATTGGCGTGCAGCGTCCAGGCTCTATCTACCTCCCCATGCGTCATGCAGCAGGGGAGGAAGAGCAATGACGGCGCCGATCGACTTCTGGTTCTCGATAGGAAGCCCTTACACCTTTCTGGCCGTCATGCGGCTGGCTGAAGTCGCCGAGAGGGCGGGCGTCGAGGTTCGTTGGAGGCCCTTCGACGCCCACGCAATCCAGCTTGACGCACACGACGCTCCGTTCGCCGACAAGCCGCTCAAGGCCGCCTATATGTGGCGCGATATCGAGCGGCGCGCCGCGAGGTTCGGCCTGCCCCTGAGGCTGCCTATCCCCTACCCGTTGCCCGAGTTGGAACAGGCCAACCGCGTTGCGGTGCTCGCCGCTGAAGAAGGCTGGTGCCCGGCCTATGCCATCGCCACTTATCGCCGCTGGTTCGTCGAACGCGACCCTGCCGGCAGCGAGCCCAACCTCTCGGCGAGCATCAGGGAAGCGGGCCAGGACCCCGCCCGCGTGCTGAAGCAGGCAGGCTCCGCCGCGGCGGCCGACGCGCTTGGCGCCGCTACTAGGGAGGCGAAGGAGATCGGCATCTTCGGTTCGCCTTCCTTCGTCTCGGACGGCGAACTGTTCTGGGGCCACGATCGTCTGGAGGATGCGGTCGAATGGCAGCACAATCTGGATCTGGGAAACCCGGGGTAAAGGAGTGATGACATGTTGAGTTGCTTGCCCCTCATCCGCCTGCCGGCACCTTCTCCCCGTTTTGACAGGGAGAGGGGATATGCCGCACCCGCCTACTGCATGTTTCCTCCCCTGTCCGCGAGGGGAGAAGGAGTTTAAAAGCGGCGCAACGAGTCCCTTCGCCCCGCGTGCGGGGAGAAGGTGCCGGCAGGCGGATGAGGGGCAATCCGCTTACATTTTTCCTCCGCGCGCGCTCGACCCGAGCCACCAATCCGCTGACAACCTGCCCGCACCCCAGGTGACGATGCCGAGCGCCATCGCCGCCCATGTCAAATGGATCGGCCATCCATCCGGAACGGTGACTTGGATGACAATCGTCATGGCGAGAAGTCCGAGTGCGACGAGCCTTGTCGCCAAACCCAAGACAAGGAACGTCGGCAACAGCACTTCCGCGCAAGCGACGGCAAATGCCGTCGCGGCCGGAGCCGGAAAGGCATAGGGGCCACCCGGCAGATGCAGTTGGAATTCCGAGGTAAAGAGCAGGACGGCGACATCGTTCAGTTGCAGGAAGCCGTCCCATTTGCTCATGCCCGAGCGCCAGAAAGGCACGGCAAGCCCCAGGCGCAAAACAAGCTGGGCGAGCGACGTCGGCGCGATGGCCGCAATCAGGCCGTCGATCCGGCCGAGCCAGCCTGCGCCGCCCCAATTATCATGTCTTTCGAAGAACTTCGGTACGAGAGTCACCTTCTCATCCTCCCTAGATCTCAATATTTCGGGGTCGAATCGACCCAAAATCATAAACGTGACCGATTCTTATGAGTGAGAGCGGGACGCGGGCGGAAAGCCGCCCACACTTTCCGCATCCCGCTCTAGCGAACCGCGGCAAAGGCACCGGCCTCAAGCATCACGGCAATGGCAGTTGCGAGATCGAATTCCGGACAGTGCGCGCTTGCCGCCGCGGCAGCGCTTCCGAGTGGCTCAGCCGACAGGAGGTTGCCGAGGAAGACATCGGCGCCCGGCGGAAGACGACGAACCTCCACGTCGAGCGCCGGTCTTGTTATCAGCGCGCTCTCCGGCTCCCGGGCCTCGATGCGGCCGACCGGGCCGCTGTCGCGGTTCACGGAAAAGATCGTCACCGCCGGATAGGCCGAGCGGACCACGTGCGCCGACGGGTGCGTCTCGAAGACGGTGTCGGCGAGCGCGTCGGCCGGAAACGACGTCAGGGCATGCGGCGACAGGACGGGCGCGTCCGCCGCGTGATAGGCGTCAAGCCAGGCCCGCTCGATGCGGGCGACATCGGCAAGCCACGGCATCGATTGCGCATATTCGTAACGCTCTATGAAGGCGGGAAGGTCCCGGCCGTACTCGAAGAGGAGCGGCGATGTCGGGGGCGTCTCCCGCACGTAAAACCGGGCCATCGCGCGAAAGAAGGTCTCGCCGGTGATGCGCATCGTCGCGGGGAATGCCGCGGCGAGCGCGTCGATCAGGCTGACGGTGACGTTGTTGCGATAGATGTCGAAGCGCTTGTCGGCGGCCTTGCCCATCGGTCCCGCAACGACAGTGGGCGTGGCGCGACCAGGATCGAGCAGCGCCGGCACGAGGCGCTCCGGATAGCCGAGATCATCAGCGGTCGCGCAAAGAGCGTCCCTAGCCGCGCGCATGGCTCTTCCCCCGCAGCAATGCGCCGGCGTGCCGATCGAGGATCGCTTGTGCCGCTATCGCTTCGGCCTTCAGCACCGGCCAGTCGGGAATTGCGCTGTCCCATTCAATGAGCGTCGGAAGCGGACCGCACCGGCCGATGACGATGTCGAAGAGCGTCCAGACCGCGTCCGCGACCGGCCCGTCGTGGCTGTCGATGAGAAGGAGATCGCCCTCGTCGTCCTCTTGCTCGGTGTGGCCGGCCAGATGGATCTCGCAGACATGTTCGAGCGGATAGTCCGCGAGATAGTCGAGCGCGGAAAAGCCATGATTGGTTGCCGAGACGAAGACATTGTTGACGTCGAGCAGCAGGCCGCAGCCTGTACGTCCGACCAGCTCGCGGATGAATGCCGTCTCGCTCATCGTCGATTCCCTGAAGAGCAGGTAGGTCGATGGGTTCTCGATGAGTATCGGCCGCCCGATCGTCTCCTGAACCTCATCAATATGGTCGGCCACGCGCTGCAGGGTGGCTTCGGTGTAGGGCAGCGGCAGCAGGTCGTTGTAATAGGTCGTCTCGTGCGTCGACCAGGCCAGATGCTCCGAGACAAGCGCCGGTTCGTATCGCTCGATCAGCCGCGCAAAACGGCCGAGATGGGCCTTATCCAGCGGCTGCGGCCCGCCGATCGACATGCAGACGCCGTGAAGAGAAACCGGATAATCCGCTCGTATTCGCGCGAGCGCCGCGTGCGGCGGCCCGCCCTCGCCCATGTAGTTTTCCGCGTGAACCTCGAAGAAGCCGCGCTCGGCCGCCTGATCTTCCAGAATGGATGTGATGTGCTGATGTTTGAAACTGGTGCCTGCCAGTCCGTCGATCGCATGCGCCGGAAAACGGAAGTCTTCCGACGCGCCACGATCCGCGTGTATTGCCAATTTGGCCATCGTCGCCTCCGCTTTCCGGCGCTTGTCTAGAGCAATTCCAGGAAAAGTGTGGAACGGTTTTCCGTCCGGAATTGCGTAGTTTCAAAGCTGGCTTAGGAGGGAAGATCGCGCGACAGCGGCTCCGGCGAACCCTTGCGGCCATCCGGCAGGTCCATTGTCGTGCAGGTGCCGCCATCGACGAATTTCCAGGCATTGCCCTGGTAATCCACCGTCGAGGTTGCCTGGCAGGTCGTGCCCGGGCCGGCCTTGCAGTCGTTCTGGCCTTTGAGCGCGACGCCGAAGCACTTCTCCTTGCCGGCATCCATTGCGGCCTTGACCTGCGCCTCCGTGAGCGGCGCGGCGATCGCGAGCGACGACACTGCGGTTGCCACCGCACTGGCAAGTATGGCCGCGCTTATCGAGGTTCTGGTAGACATGGTTTCCATCTCCGTGTTGGTGCGTGCGCCTTTGCGCCGGCACACAGACCTTCCTTCGTCGCCTGCGGGAGAGATGTTACACTTTGCGGCTACACGCTTTCGTGAGCGCATTGCGGTGCGAATTCACGGTGATTTTGGATTGACTCGGGTCGAACAAGGGCCTCCGCTCCGATGGGGCGAAGCATTTGCTACGCGGGCATGTAACAAGCGGCGCAAACTGGCGAATTGGGAGGAAGCGCAATTGAACGGCGCGGACGACGGCGATCTCGCCCGGCTCTTTCGCACCGCGCTTGGCGGCGACGAAAAGGCTTACGGCGATTTCCTGCACGAAGCCGCAGCGCTTGTTCGCGCCTGGGCGCGGCGCAGGATCGTATTTGCCGGCCTTGATCCGGAGGATATCGTCCAGGAAACGCTGCTGGCCATCCATGTGAAGCGTCACACCTGGAGCAATGACCGCCCGGTGAAGCCATGGCTCTACGCGATCGCGCGGCACAAGCTTGTAGATGCCATGCGGCGACATGGGCGCCATGCCCGGATCGAGCTCAGCGAGGTCGAGAATGAGCTTGCGACCGAGGAAACGGAGACGGCGCGGGATTGGGAGATCGGCCGCGCCCTCGAAACGCTGACGCCGGGCCAGCGTTCGGTGGTGACGGCGATATCGGTGGAAGGGCGCACGATCGCGGAGACGGCCCGGAGCCTCGACATGAAGGAAACCGCAGTTCGCGTCGCGCTTCATCGCGGCCTTGCTGCCATCGCGCGGCGATTTGGACGAGACTGACATGGAGACGCACGAACTCATTAAGGCCCTGGCGGCGGACAGCCGGCGAACCGGCGTGCCAATGAATACCGTCTGGTGGGGCGCTGTCCTCATCGCGATCGCGATTGCGACGACGGTTTTTTTCGCCCTGCTCGGCCCCCGGCCGGATATCGCCAGCGCCGCTCAGACGGTCCGCTTTCTCTTCAAGTTCTTGGTGACGATTGCCCTTGGCGCAAGCGCCTTCGCCCTTCTGCGAATGCTGTCGCGCCCGGAAGCCGACGCGCGCGGCGTACTGCCTTGTCTTGCCATCGCCCCGGCACTCATCCTGGCGGGGGTTGCGATCGAGCTTATCGTCTCCCCCGCCGAAACGTGGCCGGCCAGGCTTGTCGGGACGAACAGCCTGGTTTGCCTGACCTTCATTCCGCTGATCGGGATCGGCCCGCTCGCGCTGCTTCTACTCGCGCTGCGCCACGGTGCTGCGTCCCATCCGACCCTCGCCGGTGCGATCGCGGGGCTTTTGGCCGGCGGTATCGCCGCAACGCTCTATGCCTCGCATTGCCCGGACGATTCACCCCTGTTCGTCGCGACCTGGTACACGATCGCGGTCGCGGGCCTGGCGCTTCTCGGGACCCTCGGCGGCCGCTACGTCGCCCGCTGGTGACGCGTCGGCCGCATCGCAATCAGGAGGTCGCGCTTGCCTTGGGCCCTTCCGGCACCTACGGCAGGGCCTTGCGCACGACCTTGCCCTCTTCCGCCTTGTAGAAGAACTGGCTTGCGACCAGCCAGCCCTTCAGCGGTCTGAGCGGCGGGATGCAGGTGAGAAGCATGAAGGGGCCGGTCGTCAACAGATGCACCCAAAGCGGCGCGGCATACTGCACCTCCAGCCAGACACCGAGCAAAACGCTCGGCACGCACGCGAAGCAGATGACGAAAAAGGCCGGGCCGTCGGCCGGATCGGCGAAGGAATAATCGAGGCCGCAGACCTCACATTCCCGGCGGAGCTTCAGGAAGCCTTCGAACAGATGCCCTTGGCCGCAACGCGGGCAGCGGCCGCGCAGGCCCGTCTGCAGCGGCGGAAGGGCCGGCCAATCTTCGTGTGAAGACATTGTCTTTCCTTTCCAGGGTTTCGTCGGCGGCAAGTGCAGGTGCGCAATCGCGGCAGCGCTCGTCGGCGCCGACATGCCGGATGGCAGCGGACAATCCGCCTCGCCGGCTTCTGGAACAGAGAGCCATACAAAACATACATTGTCAAATAATTGTATGCATTAATCCCTGCGACAATTGCGCCGGATGTCGGCGCCACCGTTCAGACGACGAAGTTTACCGCAGCCGGCGATTGCACGAGAAGATCGGCGATGACGGCGAGGCTGCGCTCAAGCTCCGCGCGCGTTTCTGCCGCGCCGAGTCCCAGCCGCACCGCCTCCGGCGGATTGGCGAGCGCGAATGCGTCGCTCGTGACGATGCTGATCCCGGCCGTACGCAAACGGGCAGTGAACTCACCGCGTGTCCAGCCGGGTGGCAGGGTAAGCCAAAGGTGAAACGCCTCGGGATTGGTCAGGACGCGATCGGCCGGCAGGATCTCCGCCGCGATCCGCTGGCGCCGTCCGGCCTCGGCCCGAATGGCCGCAAGCACTGCGTCCGCCGTTCCATCCTCGACCCAGCGCGTGGCGACCGCCGCCGAAAGCGGCGAGGCCATGCCGGCCGTCGCGCGGATCGCGCCCTCGAGACGAACGGAACTCACCGCATCCGGAACGACGAGATAGGCGATGCGAAGCGCCGGTGAAAGGCACTTGGCAAGCCCGGCCACGTAATAGACAAGGTCGGGAGCGAGCGCAGCAAGCGGCGGTAACGGGTTTGTCGGCAGCGCGCCATAGGCGTCGTCCTCGACGATCGCGACGCCGTGCCTGCGGGCGATTGCGACGACCGCCTCCCTGCGCTTGAGCGACAGTGTCGCCGTCGTCGGATTATGAAGCGTCGGATTGCAGTAAAGCGCCTTCGGTCGATGCTTGACGCAGGCGGCCTCGAACGCCTCGGGCAAAAGTCCCTGTTCGTCCACGGCAACGGCAGCAAAGCCTATGCCGAGATGGGCCGCGAGCGACCGCAGCCCCGGATAGGTCAGTGCCTCGGCGCAGATCACGTCGCCGCGCGCGGCAAGCATGCTGACCGTGGCAAGCAGCGCCCCTTGCGCGCCGGGACAGACGAGCACCCGCTCCGCCGCCACCTCGCCGAGCCTCGGCCTCAGCCAGGCGGTCCCCGCCGCTTTGTCCGGCAGCGCGCCACCGACCGCCTGGTAGCGCATCAGGAGATCCAGGCCCCGCTCGTCCTCAAGGGCATCGATGCCGCCCCACATCCGGGCGATAAGTTCCGGATCGTCGAAGAGCGGCGGCAGGTTCATGCTCATGTCGACGAGCCCGCCGCCGGACGACCGGCCGCCATTCTTCCGCCGCGCCTTGACATAGGTGCCCTGCCCTACACGCCCCTCGATCAAACCCCGCGTCCGCGCCTCGTTGTAGGCACGACTGACGGTGGTGAAATCGATGCCGAGAACACCCGCGAGCGCCCGCTGCGGCGGCAGGCGCGTTCCCTCCTTAAGCCCACCGGCCGCGATATCCGCCGCCAGCGCATCGGCGATTGCCAGATAGAGCGGTCCGGCCTCTCTGCTCAGCGCCGGCACCCAGGAAAGACCCGCCTTGTCCATCGACAACACCCCATTTTCCACAATGTATGGATATTGCATGGATGCGGCACCCAGCGCAAGCGCTGCGGGCGAAGGCCGACCGCTGGCGGACTGCGGCGCTGCCGATCATCTCACTGATCTGATGGGGGTTTGAACGGTGGCTATGGCATCCTTCATCATCATCGGCACCACAGTTGTCGCACCGAAGACACTAAGGTGGTGCTCGTCTGAATAGAGCGGGATGCCGTCCTTTGCGACCATGCAAAGAGGCCTGCACAGCAGCGGGACGGCACTGACGCGCTGTACGCCTGCATCCTTGTCCGCGATTTCGAGCACCCGGTTGACGCGCGCGTTACGCGCCTCGACCACGGCCCGCGTCGGGACAGGCGGCAAGGCGGCATCGATAAAGTGGTTGAGACCGAGAACGCGCGGGACGGACCAGCCGATATCCGGAATATCATCGACAATGATGACCTTTCGGCCGGTGCTGCGGATCGCTCGCACGGTCTTCAGCAATGCAGTCGCGAAGAGGGCATACTCCTGCTCGGGGTCGCTTTCGCCGCCACCCTTTCGGACGAGCTGCGCCTGCGGGCCGCTTGTTTCACTTTCGGGATCGCTATTGACGATATGTGACCAGCGCGCACTGAGGACGACCACGGGCGAGTCGCGGCCCTTTCGCAGCATCGACATGACCGCCGCGTTGAATTCGGAGCAATCGTGGTCCGGCCCTTTGTCCAGCCGTTCCACGCCAAGAAGAGGCGGGCACCCGCCCTTGAATGCGACCGCGCCCTGTTTGTGGCTTCTCTCGAGCAACACATCGAGGCCGGACATGATTGCTCCGGCATGGGAATCCCCCCAGAGCAGGATGCTGCTCTTGCCTTTTGCTGCGCCGGTGTCCGCCCCGATGCGGCAAAGGCCGTCCCGCGGCGTCTTGCCGCCGCAGCGATCGCGTTGTCCGTCAATATCGAAGGTGCCGGAATAGGCCAGTTGCGCATCGCGCGAGAGGCGCCCCGGAAAGCCTTGCCACACATTCACCGTGGCCGCCACGACCGCGACGACTAAGACGGCGGCCGACGAAGAGGCCAGAATGAAGTGGGGCGTAAATCCATTCGGCGCCCGGCGGCGGAACGGCGTTTCGATGAAACGCCAACTCGCATAGGCGCAGGCAAGTGATACGGCAATGGCGATCAGCATCTGGTGCGGCGTAATTTCCATCGTGCCGCCCACCAGCTTGAAGTAGACGATGATCGGCCAGTGCCAGAGATAGAGCGAATAGGAGATCAGCCCGATCGCCACCGGTATCGAACCGGACAGCATGCGGCCGACGAACGTCACCCGTTGCTCGCCCGACCATAGCAGAGCCAGGGCGCCGAAAGCGGGCAGCACCGCGCTGAACCCGGGCAACAGCGTTGTATTATCAAAGGACGCGACCGCCGCCAGTATTGCGCCCAGCCCGAGCAGCGATGCCGCCTGGGCAAGCCTTGCACTGTCACAGCGCGGAAAGGCGCCGACGGCAAGGAGCACGCCAAGCCCAAGCTCCCAGGCCCGCGTGGGCGCCAGGTAGAAGTTGGCCCGCGGGTAAGCGCCGCTTGCCCAGACGGAAAGCAAGAACGATGCGACACACAAGCCGGCGAATGCCCGGACCATGGACCGTCGCGGCAACAGGAAGAGCCACCACAAGACTAGGGGAAAGACGATGTAGAACTGCTCCTCGACGCCCAAGGACCAGGTGTGAAGCAGCGGTTCCAGATCCGCATCCGGGGCGTAATAGTCCGCATTCGCGTACCAGAACCAGATATTGGACGAAAAGAACATCGCGGCCAGCGCGGACCGTGCCAACCCGACGAACATGTCCGGCAGCAGCAGCAGCGCCGCCGCCACAAAGCAGGCAGCAATCGTGAAGAAAAGCGCCGGCAATATTCGTCGCGCTCGCCGCTCATAGAACGAGATCAGCGAGAAGCGCCCTGCTGCAAGCTCACGATGGAGAATTCCGGCAATAAGGAAACCCGAAACGACAAAGAAAACGTCGACGCCAACCAACCCACCGGAAAAACCAGGAACTCCAGCATGACAGAATACGACCGACATCACGGCGATGGCTCGCACGCCGTCAATATCCCTACGGTATTCCACGACAACGCCCCCCAACAAGAGCGTGTTCTTAAATGAATTGAGTACGCATGATTCGAGTGTTCAAAATCGGCGCTGCTTATACGGCGGCTTTTGGACACATTTGTGGAATCGGCACCCCTTTATACGGCGCAGCCGCTTTTCGACCGACGCTCCTGCGCCCCGGATCGCCGCTGGTCGCGACCACTCAGGCGCACAAAGGGCGCTGGAATGCCTTGAATTTCTACGAGATTTCTTCCCTTTGGCGGTTCCGGCCCGGAGGCCATGCAGCCGCTCGGCGCGGCCCAAAGAACGCGCAGCAGCGGCTGTTCAAAATCCTGTTACCGCTCGGCTCATGTGCGTGTCGCTCCGAAAGCGTGCAGCGGTTTCGGGCAAACGACATGCGTAAAGCCAGGGATGTAAAGGTGCCGCATTCGTTCGAATGCGACGCCTTTTGGCCTAGATTGCCTCACCGCAGGCGCTGCGGAAGCGGCGCACCGTCTCCGCCATGCCGTATTCCAGCGCATCCGCTGTCAGGCCATGGCCGATCGAAACCTCGGCGAGCGCCGGGATGTATTTTGCCAGCAACGGCAGGTTGGCGACGGTGAGGTCGTGGCCGGCATTGACGGCGAGCCCGAGGCCAAGGGCGATCTCCGCGGTGCGGCCGAGTTCTGCGGCGATCCGCTCGGCCTTCTCGAGGTCATCATAGCAGCCGCCATAGGGGCCGGTATAAAGCTCGATCCGGTCCGCCCCGGTTTCCTTGGCGATCTTCAACGCTTCCGGATCCGGATCGCCGTCGGCGAAGAGCGAAACGCGGAAGCCCTTTTTCTTCAGCCGTCCGACCACATTCCCAAGCAGGTTGTGGTTCTTGCGGAAATCCCAGCCATGGTCCGAGGTCGCCTGCGCCGGATCGTCCGGCACCAGCGTCACCTGCTCCGGCTCGTGCCGTTCGACCAGTTGAAGAAAATCCTCGTTCGGGAAGCCTTCCATGTTGAATTCCGCCTGCGGAAACTCGTCGTCGATCAGGTCGCGGATAGGCTGGAGGTCGGAGAAGCGGATATGGCGCTGGTCCGGGCGCGGGTGAACGGTCAGCCCGCACGCCCCCGCCTGAAGGGCGATGCGGCCGAGTCCGGTAACGGACGGCCAGGGAAGATCGCGCCGGTTGCGCAGCATCGCGACGGCATTCAGATTCACGGACAGTTTTGCGGGCATGTCGACACTTTCAAAGAGGCGGGCACCATCATCATGCCGCTGTTCTACCGCAGATTTTATAAAACCGGAATCGCCGTTTTGTATGATTGCGCCCGCCTTTTGACATGACGAAACTATGTTGATATCAACGTTAATCAGGCAGGATGAAGGTAAATCGCAGAGAGCGAGAGGAGAGCGATCATGACGACCACACTCATCCCGGCAAAGGAAGTGGCGGCAAGGAACCACGCCAGCTTTCCGAACGAAAGCGCCGACTATCGACGCGCACGCAACGAGCTTCTCGCGGAGGAGATCGAGCTCAGGCGCCATATCGAGCACGTGGCAGAGTTGCGCCGGCAATTGCCGCCGGGCGGTGAAGTCACCAAGGACTATCGTTTCGAGGGCGAAAACGGGGCTGTCACGCTCGCCGATCTTTTCGGCGGCAAGGACACGCTCGTAGTCTACAGCTACATGTTCGGCCCGCAGCGCGAAAGACCCTGCCCCATGTGCACCTCGCTGATGGGAGCATGGGAACGCAAGGTACCGGATATAGAGCAGCGCGTGGCCCTCGCCCTGGTTGCCCGCTCGCCGATCGAACGGCTGGTGGCCGCGAAGAAGGAACGCGGCTGGACGCAACTGAGGGTCTATTCCGACGGAGACGGTGCCTTCACCCGCAACTATGTCAGCGCCGAGGATGCCGACGTCCCCGGCTACACCGTATTCACCCGCCGCGACGGCACCATCCGACACTTCTGGAGCAGCGAAATGAACGGCAAGATGGCCGACCCCGGCCAGGACCCGCGCGGCGCGCCGGACCTCGACCCGCTGTGGACCCTTCTCGACACCACTCCCGAAGGCCGCGGCAAGGACTGGTATCCGAAGCTCGAATACCGCAACGGTGGGTGAGAAGCGCAGCGGACTCGTTGCCCAATCTCGCCCTCGCGAGCTCTCCCGTCACACGCGGCTGGAGAGCGGTCCCGTCGCAGGCCTGAGTCGCGTATTTCAGAAAAATGCAATTAATCGTCATCGAACCTGACAACCGCCATTTTTGGGCCTAAGCTCCGAATCAGACTTAAGTCCTACGGTCTCTGTTCCGGCATACCGCCCACAACTTTGGAGCAACATCGATGACGCCAGCCGAAAGGCCCTGCGACGAGACGATCCGGCTGGCGCTCCGCCGGGTTCTCGACAGCCGCAGCTTTCGGCGGTCGGAAAGGTTGCGCGCTTTCCTCGCCTATGTTGTCGAAAAGGAAATGATCGGCGAAGGGGCCCAGCTCAAGGGATATTCGATCGGCGTCGACGTCTTCGGCCGCGACCAGAGCTTCAATGCCGACGGGGACCCCCTCGTCCGCGTCCACGCGGGCAAGTTGCGCAAGCTGCTCAAGACCTTCTACGACACCGACGGCGCCAGCGAGAAGTGGCAGATCATCATTCCGAAGGGAACCTATGTACCGGAGTACCGCCGCGTGCATGTCGCCGGCGCGGCCTCGGTCCAACAGGAAAAGAGCGGCGGCCGGTCGTCGTCCCGGCGCCGCGCCCCCTGGCAGCCGGCCCCCTTTTCTTCTCCCTGGGCTGTACTCAGCGTGTTGCCGCTGCTCCTCTTCGCCCCCCTGCCCTCGCCCGAAATGACGCTGGATATCGACGCGGAGGCAAAGCTCGTCCAAGGCCCCATGGCTGCCATCCGCGGCCTGCCGTCCGTCAGCGTCAGCGTGTCCGGCCCCGAGCATAAGGGCACCAGGCAATTCGCAAAGGCCCTGCACGAGGCGGCGCTTCGCCACAAGACGCTCGCCAAGGCGAGCGCGGTCGAGAACGCAGGCGCGCGCGCCTCCAGCAATCAGGCTCTGGCTTTCTCGATCGATCTCGCGTGGTACGACGCACCCGCGGTAGGCATCCGCATCACGCTCTCGCATGACGGTGTAGGCATCCCGCTCCGGCGCGACTTCATCACCGCGGAACGGCTGACGAGCGAGCCGGACATTCTCTTCGAAAGTATGTCGCTTGCCGCGCAGCTTTTTGCGCTCGACGGCGAGATCTACACGCATGCCGCGGCGGAGAGGATCCAGAGCACGCTTATGGAATGCATGACGGCAACGGCGCGCTACCGCCGGCTGCTGACACGCGACAGCTTCCAGAAGGCCTGGGATTGTCAGCAGAAGCTCGGTCCGCTCAGGGGCGACGAGCCGCTCTTCATCATTTCCGCCAACAGCCCGCTCAAGGTGATCGGCCATTGATGCACGCCGCGCTGTCGGGCACTGCGTCCGCGGCCGCGTTTTTCCCAGCAATATTAAGGACTGTTCATTTGCGTGATTCGCACTTACCGTGAGTACGTGCGTTGGATTTCATGCCGGGTTGCTCACTGGAGCACCGCGCGTTCGGGGGAACGCGTGACGAGGCTCCAGCTAACGGACCTGCGGCGTCAGGTTTTCGTCGCAGTCATGCACATTGGTCAGCGGTAGCCGTGCCTTGCGCACGGATGTGTCCCACGAGCAGCAGGTGTCGAGGTCGGCGACCGGCCGGACGCTTGGCTGGAGAAGACAGTCTCCGGCGGAAGCCGGCCGGTTGCGACGCCTTCCAGACGCTTGAATGGGGGACATTGGAAATGTCGCAAGAATCCTGGAAACAAGCAGGCGCCAAGGACGACGCTTTCGGCTTCCTGCCTCAACTGCCCTTACCCTACCATGGTCCGGACGACCGACTCGCCATCGCCGAGATGGCGGAGGTTTTCGGCGTGACGCACCGGACGCTGCATTTCTACGAAGAGAAAGGCCTGCTCACCGCCGCCCGCATGGGGCCGATGCGCGTTTATGGCGAGGACCATATCCGCCGCATGGCGGTAATCAATGCCTGCCGTGAGATCGACATGCCGATCGCCGCGATCCAGGAACTGATGGAGACACTCGATCGGGCCGAAAGCCAGACGCAGGCGGACGAATTGTTCGATGCAGCGTTGCAGGCGCGTCGCCGCGAGCTTGCTGCCCAGCAATCGATCCTGCGTCGCCAGATGCAGAGGATCGCCGAACTGCTCGAAGCCAGATCGGTGGAGGGCGAAGACGATCCGACCGCAGCGGAGCATGTCCACCTGTCGCCGATCGAGTCCGATTGCCTTGGCTTCATGGCCGAAGGTTATCCCGCGTCCCGCATCGCCGGGCTGATGGACATGGATCTGACCGCGGCCCTCACGCTGGAATCCGGGATCATCCGCAAGTTCGGTGCCCACAATCGCTTTCAGGCCGTCGCCAAGGCCGTTCTCGCCGGCCTGATCACATCGGAATAGAGGACAAAACGGTCAGGCTGCCCACAAACCGATACAACTTGTCGTAATATTTGACGAGCGGAATGGGCCCCGACAATTGTCACCGCCTTGGTGCGGCAGTAATATTTGGACGCGACCGAGGACGTCTTTAGCGACGGTTTGTGTGTCTGGTCAGCGATATGCTTCTGACCGAGCAGAAGAGCTTCTCGTTATTCGAGATGCATATTCAGAAGCTTATTTCCATCCGGCGCCAGAAAATGGCGCATCCGCCGATCTTTATTGCACTCGCGCGGATATACTTGGAGGAAAAAATGAACAAGCTCACGGTAATTTTCATTCTCGCAGGCGGCATGGCTATATCCAGCTGCCAATCCGCGACGACCTCCAGCACGCGCGCCGGCGAGTTCGGCTGCATCGCCGGCACGGTCGGCGGCGCCGTCGTCGGCGGCGTGATCGGCGCGACCATTGGCTCGGGCACCGGCCAGCTTTGGGCCGTTGGCAGCGGGGCCACACTGGGTGCTGCGGGCGGCAATGCCTTGACCTGCTATTGATGCGAAGGGCGGGATGATGAAAAGAATAGTCCTATTGGCGACATTCGCATTTTCCCAGGCCATCGCAGTCGCGGCGCAGGGTCAACCAGCGGCCATGAACCAGGGCCAAATGGATCGGCTCGACCGTAACAGGAATGGCGCGGTCGACCAATCCGAATACCAGGCCTTCATGACCTCGGCCTTCGTGAGTCTGGACAAGAACAAGGACGGCGGCCTGCGCTCCGAAGAAGTGGGCCAAATTCTGAACACGCAGCAGTTTGCCGCCACTGACGCCAACCGCGACGGCAAGCTCACGCAAAACGAGTTCCTGAACAGGGTCATGGCCGACTTCAAGGCCGCCGACCGCAGCGGCGACGGCAATCTTCAGTAGGTGCGCCGCCAGGCCGCCGGCGGCGTTGTGCGTCACTTGTGCGTTCAAGAATGCGCGAGGGGCGCACTGCTGCATTCGGAAGTTACGCAGTGCGTTACTGTGCCCTTTGGACGCAGCACCCCTTCGCGGCATCGACTCGCGTAATCGTCACGGCTTTCTCCATGTAGAGCGAACCCAACTCGGAAGAATCGTTCGCGAACATGACTGGCGCAACGCGAGAAACACCTTGCACTCATCTTTAGCCGCTTAACGCTAAATCAATGATTTTGGCAAATTCTGGGCGCGTAAAGTTGCAGGCGGGGAAACGCTTCATTGCACAACCTCTACAGCGCCGCGCGTCTTGTCGGACGCCGAAAGGTCGCTGTAGCATTTTGATTTTGCGGCATGTTCTTGTCCTTTGGACAACTTGTAATAGAGGGAAACGGGAAATACCGGTCATGGCGATCCGCCAGGATGATCACGGACGGCGCGGGGAACGTCCGCTAAGCAAAGCAGCGCTTTGCCCTCGTTCTCAACGCAGGCCTTTCCATGACCTGCTCGCAGGAAGGTTCAAAATGAGCGCTCTCGAAAAATTCGCCAAAGGGTGTCGCCGGGAATCGTTGCGCTCCTTTGGATCAATGTCGCACTGATCATTCTTACGACGACAATGCGCGCGGACGGCTTCGACCGTTTTGCCGCCGGCGCCGCGCTCGTCATCGTGGCATCAGCAACCGTCGGCTGGATCCGGGACAGGACAGGGCCGACGACCCGGATCGTAACCGCAATGGCCCACGCCGCCACGGTTGCCCTGCTTGTCTTTGCCTTCTCCGGTTCGCCGCTGCAGATCGACATGCATATGTATTTCTTCGCCAGCCTCGCGATTTGCGCCGCCTGGATCGATTGGCGCGCGATCGTCGGCTATGCAGCGCTGGTCAGCGTTCATCATCTGCTTCTCTATTTTGTCTCGGCCTTCGCGGTTTTCCCGCAAAGTTCCGATCTTTCGCGCGTGCTGCTCCACGCAGTCGGAAAGCGCAGTTCTCATCGCGATGGTCTTTTCGCTGGTTTCCGCATTGGTCTCGGCGGAAACGGCGGCCCCGCACGCCGGCGGAATCGGTGCGGATCGAAGGTTCGCTGCCTTGCCCTTGTCGGAGAAACGACGTCGTATCTGCAGCAAGCATTAAAGCGGGCGTCCCGGCACTGCCTTTCGCAGAAAGCTTTCGAAGTCCTCTGCGGGTCTGCCGACCAGACGCTCGAAATCCGGAGAAACGGTTCCGTAGCGTCCTTCTGAAATCGATCGGCACAACGACGAAAAGGCATGCGGCCAAGGGTCGGACGCCTCGGCCCAGAGGCGCGCCAGATAGTCGGCCGGGGCGCAAGGGACGTAGCGCATCGTCACGCCGAAAATGGCGCTTGCAGCCGCTGCGATCTCGTCGAAGGAATAGGCCGTCGGTCCGGTCACGTGATAGGGGCCGCCGCCGGGTGTTTGCGAGGCGGCCACGTTCGCCAGCGCCTCGGCCACATCATCGCGCGAGATCGGCGCAACGCGAGCTTCGGCAAGCGGCAGGGCGATCTCCCCCGTTGCGCGGGCGGGACGCAGCCAGTTGGAGAGGATGAGATCCGCATAGAGGCTGCAGCGCAGGAGCGTCGCCCCTGCCCCACGCTCGGCGAGCCGGCGCTCGGCGTCCCGATAGACGGGCGTGAAATAAAACGTCGATGCGGCATCTATATCGACGATACTCGTAAAGACGATGTGGCCGACCCCGGCATCGGCGGCAGCGTCGATGACGTTCGCGTGCTGACGCATTACGGCGCGGGCGTCACCATCGCTTGCGACGAAGACCAGCCGGTCGACCCCATCGAATGCCCGCTCGAGGCTCGCCCGGTCTTCATAATTGGCGATGCGTATCGGAACGCCGGCGGCGCGAACCTCGGCCGCGCCGGCGAGATTGCGCACCATCGCGGAAACGGAATGCCCCCTTTCGGAAAGCCGCTTCAAGACGGCCCCGCCGACATAGCCCGAGGCTCCCGTCACAAGGATCATGATCGCTCTTTCGACGCCTGTGCCCGCCGCATCCGTGCGGCGGACGCTCGACCTCGCAATTATCGCCGTATCGCGCGGGTTGAAAAGTGCAAGCCGTCAGTCGCGATGCCGTTGCGGAGCAAGCGCCATCGTTTGCGCGTAAGCCATCGGCGAACGGCTACCTGGCATGTTCTCGTCGAGGACCAAAGTCTTCACGTCGTCGGATCGGACGTCGAGCGCAATGACGCGTTCCAACTTATCGATCTGCCAGACGGCATAGCCGAGCTCCGGTACATACCCGCAATCGCACCCACAATCGCCGCCGAGAATCTCTCGCGGCTCCTCGGGAAGATACATGATTTGCGGTTTCGGCAACTTGTAGCAATGGCCTTCATAGGCATAGCCATAGATCACGCCAATGCTCTTTATGTATCTCTCATCATCCCGGCGAAAATTTCTTGACGGGATATTAATCTCTACCGGAAGCCTTGAGACTTCAGACGCTTTTTCGTCAATAATAGCCAAAACTATCTGCTGCTGGAACAGGTTAAGCAATTTTGCTTCGGCAACACGCCGGATGATTGCGGATATCTGCCTTCTGTCTTCGGCCTTTATTTGAGGGTTTTTCAGTTCCGCTTCGAGCTCGCCGTCGAGCCCCCTAAGCTCCTCCGCCGTAAATATTGATTGAGAAACGGCGGGCCGCCCATAAAGACGCACCTCACTTGGATTGTAGGCGTCGTATTTAGGGGGCTCCAGATCCTCTGCCTTGTTGCCGACGCCCGGATTGTTGCAACAGTCGCTCATCTTCCCTCTCCTTTTCTGATTCTATCTCGAATTGACGATCTCACGCCATTCGAAATTCGCCCTGATGATCTCTGCCGCCTGGCCTTCAGCCGCGGCAATGATGGCGCTTGCCGCCTGATCCAGTCGTAAGGTGTTCGGATCGATTGTCCGCAACGAAGCCGCGATCGCCTGCCCTACGGCGTCGCGAGCGGCCCTCAGCGCAAGCCCAAAGATCATCGGCCTGACCTGGAAGGCTTCCGCCGTCAAAGCGCGGAAGCGGTCGAAATCCTCCTGCTCCAGGTAACGAAGGTCGATGTCGAGAAGGCGCCGGTCCGCGCAACCGCGGGCAACCAGTTCTCGATGATAGAGTTCCACGATAGCGTCGAAGATCGCACCTATGAAGGGAAGCGCGCGGTCATGCACCTCGCGCGTCACCTCGGACATGCGGCGAAAGTTGGTGGCGAGGCGAATCTGCGTTTCCGGGCTCGTCTCCGCGAAACGATTGAGCTCGTTATAGAGTAGCAGGTTGCCCCTCGTGCGCCTGAGCAGCCGATCGATCGCGGAATCGAAATGCAGGAACGAGATCAACGAAACCAGGTCGGAAAAGGCCTCCGAAAACGGAAAGAAGTCGCCTTCGCGCGACACGGCCGTCGGGATACCGGTTTCCGAGAGGAGGATAAGGTGACCGACTTCATGGGCAATCGTATCGAAGTTCAGCGCATAAGGTCGCCTGATGCCCTCCGCATCCGAACACCCTAGCTCCAGGAATCCGTACCCTGCCTGCGCATTGTCCCATTCCACGAAAGCAACGATCTCGAGCCGCGGAAAGGTCTCGTCGAAGAACCAGCGGATCGGCCTGCCGAGATAGCTCTGCCAGATATCGAGAACGAGGTGCACACAGGCGTAGGCGTGCACGGAAAGAAATGCCCGCGAAGTCGGCATTATACTGTCGAAATGGCGGTCCGGCCCCGGCTGCACCGGCGCACGCATGGCCCCGTCGAATGGCGGCAGCCGGTCGAAACCGTATGGCTGCTTGTCAACGAGTGGGTCGACGACATACATCGTCGCGTCGCTCGGGCCGGCACCGATTTCATCGGGCGCTATCGACAGCCAGACGCGATCCGGCTGCTCGTATCCCGGAATGAAGGGTGGTTGGGGGAAAATCCAGAAACGCGTGCCTACACGCCTATCCCCGGATTCGAGGGCATCGTCTCGAAGCAGACGCATCGCACAATTGCCCCCGACTAAGAAAATCCGGCAATTACGGGTTCAATTTATAGGTGTTCACCAAATTCGAGTCAATGCCGCCCGCCTCCAGGTCGCGGAGGAAGGTGTTCGTGGCAATCCAGGCGCCGGGCGGGGACACCCTGCCTCGCTGCATGACAAGGCGCGGCACGTTCTTCAGGGCGAGCAGCGCATCGCGTCTCTTTTGTCCGACCATTTCACGTCGCAGTACCATAAGCCTCTCTTCCGGCCACCCGGCGGCCCGAAAGACAGCCGGCAGCGAGCGCTCCCGAAAGTTCATGCTTCGCGCGATCGTTGCGAGGAGGTCGCGTTCGGAGGCGGTGATGGCGCCGCGGCGCGTCAAGGCGGAAAACGTCCGCTGCAGATCGATCAAAGAGTCGGTGAGCGGAAGGAAGCCCAGCTCCGGCGGCCCGGAATGGACCGCGACGGCGTCGTCGGGCGCCGGATCGGCATGAAGGGCGAGCCTCCGGCGCCGGTACCATCGGTAGACCAGGCCGACACCGATCATGCCGAATCCATCGAGTTCCGCCGCCCTGAGCGCCCCCATGCTGGCAGCACCGATCATGACGATCCCCTGTGCCATCGCCCAGAGGATTTCCTTGTGCCGAACGGCTGGCCTGTCTTCGAACTGGCCGTCTATCAGTACCATGGCGCGCGGGCGGAAGGCGTGGGCCGCAAGCAGGATGTCCCCTTGCGCGGACGGTTGCAGATAAATGGCATCGAGAGTCCTTTCGGCCTCCGCAAGAGGCAGCGTCGGACCAAGGAACACCAGGACCGGACCTTCGTCGCTTCGCTCCGCCATCCGAACACTCATCGCAGGAGGAAAAAGGAAAGGGCGCGGGGAAGAACGGTCCTGACGCAATGAACGCCCGCTTCATCATCCGCCCCAACCGGTACGGCCAGTATCGGTCCAAGACCGGCGGTGATCACCTGATCCATCAGCGAGCGAAGATCGGGGACGACGAGCGGAGGTGCTGTGCGCGTCGAAGCCGCATCGTCAAGAATGAGCGCGCGGGCTTTCGCAACGACGGTGCCGGTGCTTCTCCGGTAGTGTTCTCTCGTCTGGTCGTCGCGCGCGCCCGAAATCGCCCCCGCCCGTGCCGCCAGTGCCTCCAGCATCGCGCTCGCTGCCGCCGCTTCGACGCTCTGGCCGGCGGCGTAACCTTCCGTCGGCAGGGCCAGGATAGGCTCGCCGCGGCCAGCCTCGATCGTCTGGCACCAGACGACGGGAATGCTTGCCGGCGAAGGGGCGAGCCAAAGGGCGAAGGATATGCCGCAGGCGCCCGCGACCGACAGAATGTAATCGGGCCGGTCGCCGAGCGCGGACGTGGCGATGCGCATCCGGTCGAAGAAACCGTGGGTCGCAAAGGCGCGCGCGATCGCGTCACGCTCGATGCACTCGAGCAGCCCGTGTGCGAACGCGCCGCTGGCACTTGTGTGGCAGGCAAGCCCCGTAGTCGTGCGCAGAAACAGCCCGTCGCCGGCAGGCGGCGGATCGGTGTAGCGGGTGTGCACAAGCTCCAGCGGCACCGGATGCATGTCTCCGCTGGCGACGTCGAGGCCGGCGATCCAGGGTATCCTCTTCCTCCGCCAGCCCTCCCGGCGTTCCGGAACCAACAGATTTTCAAACAGACCGTCGGCGATTTCGAGCTCATCGGCCGTGGCCGGAAAGATCCGTTCGGCCGGTATCGACTCGGCATAGTAGCGCTCGAGCGCTTCCATGACCGCACCCACTGTCGCCTGCGCCTTGGAAAAGCCCCGCCCCAGGGACGTGACCTCGGAAAGGGCGGCGGGGCGAACGGCCTGGATCACCGGCAGGCCGATCCGGTCAAGGCCGGTCAGGTCGCCGAGCCGGCTTATCCGCGCGCGCCGGCAGAGCGGCAGGATCGCGCGAAGACAGTGCTCCAGTTCCTCGGATGCCGGCTGATGCGAAAGCGGTACATTCAGCCGCAAAGCGATCGAAGCATGGAGATCGGTGAGTGCCGCACTGGAGCATGCGGCAACGTTCGCACTAACGCCCCTTGCTTCAGCGTTTGACGGCAATGCCAAGCTCCCGGATCGAATGCCGCGTCCGCCTGAGCAGCGCCGTTGCTTCCTGAATTTCGGCAATCTCCAGTGCCGAGCGCAGGTCTATTGCAGCCGCTTCCCTGGGCTCCCCTGCTCGGGCACGGAGGACCGCCCGGCAGCGGTGCAACTCCGCCAGCCAATAGGCATGGCCGGTTTCCTCGGCTTTGCCGATCGCCTCGCTCACGACGTCGATCGCGAGGTCGAGCTTACCGGCACGGCCGAGCAAGGTGGCATGCATGTAGAGATAGATCGGCAGGTCGGCGACAGCCCCGAGATCGCGCAAAAGCGACAGTCCGCTTTGAAATGTCGCATGACCACTCGCGAGGCTCGTGCGATGGGCCTCTGCCCAACCGCCAAAAAGAAGCGACAGGCCCGACAGGGATTGCATCTTCTGCTCCGTCGCGAAATCCGCCATTCGCGCTGCAACATCCGTGAGCTTCTCGAAATCATCCCTATAGAAAGCCGAGACCGCCTCGGTATCGAGCGAGTGGGCCTTGCTGGGCGCATGCGCGATCCGGTCGACGAAGGCGATCATCCGGGAGATAGCGGCGTCGGAGGCCTTCGTGCGCCCCGTGAGCCATAACGAAAGCGCAAGTTGGCCGAGAGCGCAGACCTTTGCATCATGCCCGCTGAACTCCGTTCGGCTCTCCTTCGCCCTCTTCTCGTCATAGAGCGCCAAGCCGGCCTTGACGGCATCTTGTGTCTCCCGGTGGCGACCGAGGTTGAAATCGATCGCCCAGATGCAATGATTGACCTGAAGTTGGATCTCCGGCTCATTGGCCTTCGACAGCATCGACTGAACCTCCAAGGCGCGATCGTGCATGACGCGGAAATCCGATCCGGTGAACCACCAACCCCAATAGATCGGAAACCACTGCGACTGCTCCGACAACGGCCGTCTGCGCGCAATTTCCACGCCTTGCTCATAAAGATTGCGCGCTGGTGGCGAATTGAACCCCACCAGTCCTGTCAGGACAGGCCCAAGCGCCATCAGCGCCGAAAGCTGCAGCGGCTCGGCCGTGCTTGCCTCGTCCAATTGGCCGCAGAGATCCAAGGCATGCTCCAGATATTGCCTCGCCTCGATCATCGCCGACCGGCTCGAACTCTCCTTTCCGGCAGCGATAAACAACGGGACCGCCTCTTCCACAAGCCCTGCCCGCTCCGCATGTTCGGCAAGCGCACCGGTGTCGATCCAGGAGGCGACGTCCCGGTTTTGACTGACCGCAGCGAAGAGTCGGCGATGCAGCACCTGTCGCTGCTTGCGCAACTGCGCGTTATATATCGTCTCCTGGATCAGTGCATGCCGGAACCCATAGGCGGTCCGGCCCGACGCTCTGATCCGTGTGAGGAACCCTGTCTCACAGAGCATGTCGGCTGCGTTTGCAAGCGCCTTCTTGCCGAAATCCGGAAGCAGCTCCCGAAGCAACGGCAAGGTGATCTGAGTGCCGGCGATCGCCGCCGCCCGCGCCACCTCTCTCGCGGAGCCGAGGTGCTGCAGGCGGGCGTCCAATATCGCCTCGAACGCGGATATATGAGTGGGTTTGACGTTTTCCGACAAACTCATCGTGTCCGGCTCGGCGTTTTGCGAGACCCACTGACAGATCTCTTCGATGAAGAGTGGGACGCCTCCGGATATTCGTTCCGTCACATCGAAGAGGTCGGGCAGCATCGCCAGCCGATGCTCCGGCCAGTTCGCCTGTATAGCCAGCCTCGCCTCGTCGCGATCGAGCGGCCGCAACAACAGGCGCGTCGGATTCGCCGCGTCCAGCCAGTGCAACGGAGCTGAAGGGCGCGACGTTGCGACAAGCAGTATCGGAAACTGCTGCATTACCCGTGCAGCTTCGCCGAGCAGATCGCGGGAGGTAGGGTCGATCCAATGAATGTCCTCGACTGCCAGGACTACCGGTCCTCTTCGGCACACGACTTCGAGTGCACGAAACACGGCGCGATGGGCCTTCTCGCGGATGGTCTTGGGGTCTTCGTCCGACAGCAGGTGGTTTCTCCCCTGCGCCCCGAGCAGATAGGCGAAAATATCGACGACTTCCGGATCGCTGATGCCGTTGCGTTCGAACTGTGCCGCCACCGCTGCAGCCGTCAGCCCCCTGTGGCCGCCACTCAGCAACATCGCGCCGGGGAAGCTGTTGACAAGAGGATGAAGCGTCGAGCGGAACCCGCCCGGCTGGCATTGGAAAAAGAAGAGCTTCGACCGCCGGTCGCGCGTGCTGCCGCGGATTTCCCTGAGCAGCCGCGATTTGCCAATGCCGGCGTCCCCTTCGATCAAGACGACGGCGCCGCGCCCTTGAATAACGCCGTCCCATGCATTCGCGATCGTGTTCAGCTCACTCTCACGGTCGATGAACGGGCCTCCAAGCCTGCCGAAGGCATAGAACCGGGCGACGCCGATCTTGTGTTCAAGCGCGCGCCACACTTTTTCAGGCGCGGAGAAGCCCTTCAGGACCTTGCTGCCCTGGAACACGAACGCGAAGGATCTGCCCGCAAGATGCCGCGTGTCCTCGGAAACCAGGACGCTGTTCGGCGCGGCGACCCCCTCCAGACGGGTGGCCATGGCCTGGGCCACCCCGGTAACCGGTTCCCGCGTCCAGTTCTCCTCCGACGCCGGCTCCCGAACAAGGGCAATGGAGGTTGCGATGCCCACGCGAACGCGCAGATCGTCCAGCCCCGTCTCGTGACCCACGCGTTTGCAGGCCTCAACAATCCCGAGCCCCGCCCGAATGGCAAGCGAGGCTGCGTCCTTCGCTTCGAGCTCGATCGGAAAGAGCGCAACCCCGCCGTCGCCCGCCTCGTGCTGCATGACGCCGGAATTCGAAACGATCGCCTGCTTCGCGGCAAGCTGGAAAGCGGACAGCAGATCCTGGTAATCCTCAATGTCCATGGCTTGCATGAGATCGGTCGAGCCGACAAGGTCGTAGCAAAGTGCCGTCACGATGCGTCGCTCGCCGCCACGCGTGGACGAACTGCCCGAGCGTTGTCTACGCTTGGCCGCGTGCCGTGGTGTGTTGATCCGGCTTTCGCGCAGCATGCACCACTCCCCGCATTAGACGGCGCAGTCCGTTTAGACGCGCGCGCTCAATATGGACGACTTGCTTTTCTCGTATCTTTTCAACTTGATCCTGCTTTGGGAAGCCGTGCAGCCGGATATCGCTCGATTAAACACGTGCTTTTCTTGAGGAATCACTATTCAGGCAGAGGCTGATTGCCGGTCGAGCCAATGTCAATCGACGGTTGGCTGCAACCCCCGCCCGCCGCTCAACCTCTGGCCCCCAATGGCAGGCAGGCCACCTGTCAGTGCGCCTCACCGGACGATCGTCAGCCGCTCCGCCGCCCGGGTGATCGCCGTGTAGAGCCAGCGTTCGCGCGTGTCGCGAAAGGCGAAGCTCTCGTCGAAGAGCACGACATTGTTCCACTGAGAGCCCTGCGCCTTGTGCACCGTCAGCGCGTAGCCGTAGTCGAACTCGTCATAGCGCTTGCGGGTGGACCAGGGGATCTCGCCTTCGACATCCTCGAAGGCGGCCTTCAGGAGCTTGATCTTCGCGGCACCGCGATCCATGTCGTCGTCTTCCGGACGGATCATCAGGTTGATGCCCGGCTTCACCGTTTCCTTCGACGAGCTCATCACCTGCCAGAGCGAGCCGTTGAGCAGCCCCTTGGCCGGGTCGTTCCGAAGGCAGACCAGCTTGTCGCCGGATTGCGGATATTCGCTGGTGAAGCCCTTCAGCTCGCGGAGCCGCTGGTTGTAGCGCCGCCGCGTCCGGTTCGTGCCGACGAGCACCTGGTCGGCCTCCAGCACCAGGTCCTGTGTCACCTGCCCGCGGCCGATCACCTGGGCGGTGCCGTAGTCGCCATGCATGATCTCGCTGCCCTCGCGCACCTGCATGGCCAGCTGGATGATCGGGTTGTCGCGCGCCTGCCGGTGGATGTCCGTCAGCAGGTAGTCCGGCTCCTGATTGGTGAAGTAGCCGCCGCCCGAGACCGGCGGCAACTGTCCGGGATCGCCAAGAACGAGGATCGGCGTGCCGAAGCTCATCAAGTCCTTGCCGAGCGCCTCGTCGACCATCGAGCATTCGTCGACGATGATCAGCGCTGCTTTTGCGACTGGGCTCTGCCGGTTGATCGAGAACATCGGCGCGATCGAGGTTTTGCCGGTCTCCTCGTCCTCCACCTCCTCCTCTCCACGCGGCCGGTAGATCAGCGAATGGATGGTCTTGGCATTGCTCGCCCCCTTGGAGCGCAGCACCTGGGCCGCCTTGCCGGTGAAGGCGGCAAACAGCACCTCGCCGTCTACGTGCTCGGCGAAATGGCGGGCGAGCGTTGTCTTGCCGGTTCCGGCATAGCCGAACAGCCGGAAGAGCGGCGAGCGCCCTTCCTTCAGCCAGCGCGAAACGGCCTGCAAGGCCTCATCCTGTTGCGGAGCGAACTGCATGGCCCGCAGTGTCAGGATTCGGGGGCAGTGCGCAAGTGCGGATTTCTCAATCGTGCCCTCTGCGAGCCGGCTTCGAGAAAAAGGACAACCCGGCTGTAGCACTTTTTTGCAATGCACCTTGAACCACGGCCACGAATGCTTCTACGCTGCGCTGCATCCAAAGCAGTGCAGAGGCAACGGCGCCGTGAAATCGCGCAAACGCTTTTTCCGAAAATCGATTTCCGATTCTCCGGCTATGCGCTACCAACCGTTGCACATCCTGCGCCGTCATGTCGTTCGTCGCCGCACCCGCCGGAGAGCACCCGGAGAAGGCCCTTGAGACCGGAACACCCAGCAACGCCCTCCCCGCCGGAAAACGCAGGGATCGGCCGCTTGCGGCCGGCTTTGCAGTGGTGCGTGCTCGCACCCCTTTCGGCCGTGTTCGCGGCGATCCTCGAGGCGATCGGCCTTCCGGCCGGCCTGCTGATAGGCCCGATGCTCGCCGGCGCGCTCGTCGGCATGAACGGCGGCACGATCCGCCTGCCGCGCCAGCTCTACTTCTGCGTCCAGTTCATCCTGGCGATGATGATCGCCGGCTCGATGACGCCCGGCCTGCTGGTCGCCTTTTCCGGCAACTGGCTGCTCTTCCTGGCCGTCGTTCTCGCCGTCATAGGTGTCAGCACGCTTTGCGGCTGGACCATGACGCGGATGCGCATCCTGCCTGGCACGACGGCGATCTGGGGCTCCTCGGCCGGTGCCGCTTCGACCATGCTCTTGATGGCGGACGCCTATGGTGCTGATGCAAGGCTGGTCGCCTTCATGCAATACTTGCGCGTTGTCTTCGTCGCCAGCGCGGCCACGCTGGTCGCCCACCTGTGGGTCTCCGGTGCCGAGGTCCGCGCCACGACCGGCTGGTTCGCGCCTATCGCCGGCCTCCCCTTCCTGGCAACGCTTGCCGTCGGCCTTGCCGGCGGCTTCCTCGGCAAGGTCCTGCGCGTACCGGCTGGCGTCTTCCTCGTGCCCTTCGCCATCGGTTCCGTTCTCAACATCACCGGCACGCTGACGACCGAGCTGCCACGATGGCTGATTGCCCTGTGCTCCGTCATGCTCGGCTGGAACATCGGCCTCGGGTTCACGCGTACGATCCTGGTACATGCCCGCCGGGCACTGGTGCCGACGGTGATTTCCATCCTCGCCTTGATGTCCTTTTCCGGGTTGCTTGCGGTTCTACTGATCGTCGCCGCGGACATCGATCCGCTGACGGCCTATCTCGCCACCAGCCCCGGCGGCCTCGATTCGATCGCCGTCATCGCCACCTCGAGCAATGTCGACGTGTCCTTCGTCATGGCACTGCAGACGGTGCGGGTGCTGATCATCACCATGCTCGGCCCGGCCCTCGCCCGCTTCGTCGCCGATCGGGCTTAAGTCGCGGGCGCGTTGCTCAGCCGACATCGCACCCACGGCTGCGCGCGTGGATGGCTGCTTCGACAACCATCGCCCCCCTCAACCACCACGAGCGCATAGGGAATAAATCCTGCATCCTCCGTGTCTTATCCGCGAACCGGCCAGAACGCGGTTCCGCTTCAGCGGGAGCGGGACAGACCCTCGCCCCGCCGCAGAAACCTATTGAGGAAGGAAGGTCCCCATGAGAACGTTTCCAATAGCCATCGCCATTTGCCTTGCCGCAAGCGCTTCCGCCCTTGCCGCGCCGCCGGTCAAATCGGTCGAATCGAAAAAGGGCAATGTGCTGGCGGCAGCGAACGGCATGACGCTTTATACGTACAAGGATGACCACGGTGGCGTTTCCAGTTGCTACGACAACTGCGCGAAGAACTGGCCGCCGTTCATGGTCGAAGGAAATGCCATGGCCGAGGGCGCCTACACGATCGTCGACCGCAAGGATGGCGGCAAGCAGTGGGCGAAGGATGGCATGCCGCTCTATTTCTTCATCAAGGACAAGAAGATGGGTGACATTACCGGCGATGGCGTGAAGGGCGAATGGGATGTCGCACGGCCGTGACGGTCAAGAGGGGAGCGCGGGGACGGATCCTTCCGCTCCCGACGCCTTCGAGGAAGGGGTGCTGGCCCTGATGCCGGCGCTCCGGCGCTATTCGCGCAGCCTCACCCGGTCCGATCCGGACGGCGAGGATCTGCTGCAGGATTGCGTCGAGAAGGTCCTGGCGCGCCGTGCGCAGTGGCGCGGGGTGAACCTGCGCGCCTGGGCCTTCACGATCATGACCAATCTCTACCGCAACACTCACCGGCACAGGGCACAGCACCCCGAGGTCGAACTCAATGACGAACTCGGCCTTGCTGCCGCTGATGGCAACGCCGACCCGCTGGAGAAGCTGCGCCTCGAACGCGCGCTCGACAGGCTTTCGGCCGAAAACCGCTCGGTGCTGATGCTGGTGGTGATCGAAGGTTACCGCTACCAGGACGTGGCGGAGATGATGGCGATCCCGATCGGCACGGTCATGTCGCGCCTGTCGCGTGCCCGCCGCCAGCTCGCCGAAGCAATGAAGGACGACAACGTGGTTGCCCTGCGGAGACCGAAATGACTGACGAATTCAACACTGTCTCCGAAGACGAGCTGCACGCCTATGTCGATGGCCAACTGAGCCAGCCGGAGCGAGAGCGCATCGAGGCATGGCTAGAAAGGCACCCGGCACGCGCAGAGGAAGTGCGGCAGTGGCAGGCGCAGGCCGCGGCGCTGAGATCGCATTTCGCCAGCTATGCCCGCAGCGACGACGGCGACCGCTCGCTCGTCGCCACGGGCCGGGCAGCACCGAAGGTCGGGGCGACATCCTCCCGCGGCCTGCTGGGACGCGCCGCCGCCGGTCTGCTGATCTTCGCCGCAGGCGCCCTCACCGGCTTCTATGGACCCGCGATCGTGGCTCCCGACGGGCCGCTTCAGGTCGCGGAAGAGCCCGACACGCTGCCCCGGCAGGCACAATCGGCTTTCCTCATCTATGCGAGCGAGGTGCGCCACCCGGTCGAGGTGGGCGCCGACGACGAGCCGCATCTGGCGACCTGGCTCGGCAAGCGGCTCGACTATCAGCTGAGGATCCCCGATCTTTCCACGCTCGGCTTCTCGCTCGTCGGCGGTCGGCTGGTTCCGGTCAACGGCAAGGCGGGCGCCATGCTGATGTACGAGGATGGCACCGGCCAGCGGCTGACCGTCCTTCTCGGTCGCAACACCGAGAACCGCGAGACGAGCTTCCGCATTGCGAGCCAAGGCGGCGTCGAAACCTTCTACTGGATCGATGGCGGGATTGGCTACGCCGTCACCGGCGAAGTGCCGCGCGCGCTTTTGCAGAAGGTCGCCGACGAATGCTACCGGCAGTTCGAGGGTTCGTCAGCGTCGTGAGTCTGAGGCGCGGGCCTGTCAAGGAATTCACGGTCGAGCAAGCCCATCATGATGTCGTCGTGCCATGTTCCGTTGACAAAGGCAGCCTCGCGCTCTCTCCCCTCTACAACAAAACCGCATTTTTCATACGCCCTGATCGCCCGTTCGTTGTAGCTGAGCACACGTATTCCAATTCGATGAAGGCCCATCGGGCCAAAGGCGTGCCTCAGAAGAAGGTGGATTGCCTCGCTGCCAAACCCATGCCCAAGCAGGGCGCTGTTGAATATTCCGATTGCCATTGAGGCGCGGCGGTCATGCTGGTCGACGCGGTCCAGCCTGATCTCTCCGGCGCACGTCCCTTGAATTTCAATGATCCAGGCGTGCGGCTGCTCAACAAGGTTGCTCACCCAGCCTGCCGCTCTTTCTCTCGTTATCGGCCGCACGTCTTCTCTACTAACGCCGAACATTTCGGCGATGTCGGGATCGCTCCCCAAAAGAAAACGAGTCTCTATGTCCGCTTCACAAGGGGGCCGGAGCCTGATGTTCGGTCCTTCGAGAATGGGTGGCACCTTCATTTCCTCATTCGTATTCTCGGCCTGACGAGAATATCTCCGATAACGAAAACCGCCAGCCGCAGACCGTCCCATGAGGATTTCCGTTTCGCAACGGACGATTTACACATTGACGTTAGCGGCAAGGTTGCATCTGGCGCTTTCGCGCCTACCGGTTTCAGCTAAGGTCGTGCCATGAACATCCTGATTCTCGGCGCGACCGGTTTCATCGGCTCCGCCATCGCCAGAAAACTCGTCAATGATGGCCACCGGGTCACCGGACTCGGCCGCGATCCTTCGCGCGTCGCGCTGAAAATGCCCGCGCTTCACTGGATCAGGGCCGATCTTGCCGGCATGACGCGGAGCAACGACTGGCAAGATGCGCTCAAGGGCCACGACGTGGTGGTCAATTGCGCCGGCGCCTTGCAGGACGGCCTTTCGGACGATCTCGTCGCCACCCAGGAAAAGGCGATGCTGGCGCTCTACGACGCCGCGCGCGACAGCGGGCTGCGGCTTGTCGTGCAGATATCGGCGGAAACCGAGGGCACCGGCCAAGATCTTGCCTTTCTCGCCACCAAGCGCAGGGCGAACGCGGCGCTCGCTTCGAGCGGCCTGCGCTTCGTCATCCTGCGGCCGGCGCTTGTGCTCGGCCGCAATGCCCATGGTGGCTCTGCGCTTTTAAGAGCCCTTGCCGCCCTCCCCTTTGCAATCCCGCTCATCCATGCCGAAAATCCGGTCGCAACGATCGCACTCGATGATGTTGCAAGCACCGTCAGCGCCGCTGTCGACGGCGAACTGGCGGCCGGCTCGGATCTTCCGCTCGGCAATGATGAAAGCCTGACGTTGAAGGAGCTCGTTCTCATTCATCGCCGTTGGCTGGGCCTGCCGCCCGTTCCGGCGATGGCCTTGCCGTCTGCCTTGACGCGACCGGTCACCTGGCTCGCTGATGTGGCCGGTCGGCTCGGCTGGCGCTCGCCGCTCCGCTCCACCGCGATGACGGTCATGTCCGGCGGCATCGCGAGCAGGCAGTCAGCGGATTTCAAGCCGCGCCTGTTACGCGCCGCCGAAACCCTTGCCGCCGCTCCTTCCGGCGTCCAGGATCTCTGGTTCGCCCGGCTCTACCTGTTGAAGCCGCTGATCGTCGTAGCCCTTTCGCTCTTCTGGCTCGCCTCCGGCCTCGTGCCGTTCTTCGCCTTCGATGCGGCAAGCATTCATTTCGCCGCCTTCCTGCCAACGCCGCTTGCTAGCGCGGCGACCATCGCGACCTGTCTTGCAGATATCGCGCTCGGACTCGCAGTTCTCGTACGGCCCTGGGCAAGACCGGCGCTCCTCGGCATGCTCTTGCTGACGCTTGCCTATCTGCTTGCAGCAACGCTTGCCGAACCCGCGCTCTGGCTCGATCCCCTCGGTCCGCTGGTCAAGGTCCTGCCGTCGATTCCGCTAACGCTCACGGCGCTTGCCATTCTGGACGAACGCTGATGGTGCTCGAAGATCTCCTCCGGCTCCTTCACGTACTCGGCGCGACCGTGCTTTTCGGCACCGGCGCCGGCATCGCCTTTTTCATGGTGATGGCCGAGCGTAGTCGCGATCCGCGCATCATCGCCCATGTCGCCGGAATTGTGGTTGTTGCCGATACGATCTTCACCGCGACCGCGGTCGTGCTGCAGCCGCTGACCGGCTACGGGCTGGCGCGCGCGATTGGCTGGCCGCTTGCCGAGGGCTGGATCGCGCTGTCGCTGGCACTTTACGTCTTCACCGGACTCTTCTGGCTGCCGGTCGTCTGGATCCAGATCCGGTTGCGAGACCTTGCAAAGCAGGCTGCTGCAGCGGAAGCGCCTCTGCCGCCGGCTTTCGATCGGCTCTACCGCATCTGGTTCGCGTTTGGCTTTCCGGCCTTCTTGGCCGTCATCGCCATCTTCTGGCTGATGCTGACAAAGCCCGACATCCGTCTATTTTAGCATCGGCCAGAGGCTGACGACGAGCAGCACGGCCATGGAGATGTTGAACCATTTGAGCCGCGACGGTTCGGAGAGCCATTGCCGGAGCGCCGAGCCGAAGCCAGCCCAGGTCGAAACGCTCGGCACGTTGACGAGCGCGAAGACGAGTCCGACGGCAAGCACGCTCAAGAAATAGCTGTCGCTGCTGGTATAGGTGGCCATCGCCGAGACCGCCATGACCCAGGCTTTCGGATTGACCCACTGGAAGGCGGCGGCCTGCAGGAAGGTCATCGGCCGCGCACTCGCCTTGCCCTCACCGAGCGATCGCGAGGTCCCGATCTTCCAGGCGATCCAGACGAGATAGGCGCCACCGGCAAATTTCAGCGTGGTGTAGACGAGCGGCACCGAATGGAGCAGCGCGCCAAGCCCGAGACCGACTGCGAGCAGGAGCACGAAGAAGCCGACGCCGATGCCGAGCATATGCGGAATGGTGCGTGCGAAACCGAAGTTCACGCCTGACGCAAACAGCATCATGTTGTTCGGCCCCGGCGTAATCGACGTCGTGAAGGCAAACAGGAACAGCGCGAGCAGCGTATCCAGTTGCATGCATTTCCTCCTGCAGCGCAGCGCCGCCGTGGCGACCGCGCCAGATCTATCTGATTTATCGTGGCAATCCGTCAGAACCGGAATCGGTTCCAGGTAATTTAAGTCAGCCTACCTGACCTAAAGGCAAAGACCAGCTGGTATTTGTCATGGTGACAAAACCGGAATTGATGGGCTGTCTTCAGTCAGCGAAGCCGGCATTCGACAGTTGCCTTGACAACATCCCGGACGCGTGGAAATTGGCCGCGTTCGCGATATGGAAACGCTCAGATGGCACAGAATATCTACGACAAACGCGAGTTCTTCGCGGGCTACAGCCAGCTCCCGCGATCCGTGCACGGGCTCGATGGCGCCCCCGAATGGCCGGCGATCCGGGCCATGTTGCCGGACCTCAGGGGCCTGCGCGTGGTCGATCTCGGCTGCGGCTTCGGGTGGTTTGCCCGTTGGGCACGCCAGAACGGTGCGGCCCATGTGCTCGGACTGGACGTTTCGGAGAACATGATCGCACGGGCGAGAAAGGATACGGACGACACGGCGATCGAATATCGGATTGCAGATCTCGATCATCTCGTGCTGCCGGAAATGAGCTTCGGTTTCGCGTATAGCTCGCTCGCCCTCCATTATATCGAAGATTTCAACCGGCTGGTGCGCACGATCCATGCGAGCCTTGTGCCCGGCGCCCATTTCATCTTCACGATCGAGCATCCGATCTATATGGCGCCGAGCAAGCCGGGCTGGTCCAGCGATGCGGACGGCCGCAGGATCTGGCCGCTCGATCGTTATTCGGCCGAGGGGAAACGTATCACCGATTGGCTGGCCAAGGGCGTCGTCAAATATCACCGCACGATCGGCACTACGTTGAACACGCTAGTCAAGGCTGGCTTTTCGATCCGCCATGTCGAGGAGTGGAGCCCGACAGCCGAGCAGCTCGCCGCCATTCCCGATCTCGCGGAAGAGGTCGACCGCCCAATGATGCTTCTGGTCGCCGCCCAGCGTTAGGCAACGAGCCTCCAGAAAGCGGATACCTATTTCCGCTTTTGTGCCTTTCGCTTCTCTTTCGGCGCAGCGGCCGGATTTGCCGCTTCCTCGGCGGCTTCCTTTTCCAGCCGCAGTTGCCGGAGGCGGGCCGTCTTCTTTTCGCGGGCGACCTTCTCCTGCTCCATGATGGCACGCGAGGCAATGGTCGCCTGGTCGGCGCGGTCGGATGGAGTTTTCTTGCCCTGCTTGAAAACGCTGTTGGCCTGACTTTCCTTCATCAACTTACTCCTTACTGACGGCAATAAAAAAGGCCGGGCGAACCCGACCTTCCCTCATCATCTCAACCCGCCAGTGCCAGTACATCCGTGGTCAAAGGCGGGGAGATGATAATCTCGTCTAATGCGATCATGGAGCACAATCGCGTGCGCAAACTCAAAGGGCGCGCAGGTTTTCCGCCGACGTCTTGCCCGTGCGGCGATCCTGTGCGAGTTCGAAGCTCACCTTCTGGCCGTCCTTGAGAGTGGACAGGCCGGCGCGCTCAACGGCCGAGATGTGCACGAACACGTCCGCAGCACCATCATCCGGCTGGATGAACCCGAAGCCCTTGGTGCTATTGAACCACTTTACTGTTCCAGAAGCCACGCTGGCATCCTTTCAATCGCTCATGGAAGAACAACACCGCGTTCCCGCGATGTATTAAAACCGATTTTGTCAGGATCTTCGTGACGAAGCGCCAAGGCGCAGAAACAAATATCGTCGAGCAATATCGATCTAAACTATGTAAGTTACAATTGTGTCCCTTGCAAGGCGCGATTTGTTTTTATTTCTCGGCGAGTTAGCGGCGGCGCGCCGCTATCGTCATCTTCCGGCGACGGCCGAATGCAGCGGTACGAACGCAGGCCTGGTGCCGCGATGCTAGCCACGTTTGTCCTTATGGACTTTCTTGCATCGGATCTTAATCTTGGCGTGTCCAGCCAACCTCAGGGCAATTTCCGATGCACGATCCGATCCCGACCACCACTTTTCCTGACGGCCGCACGGTTCCGGTGCTTGGCCAGGGCACCTGGCGCATGGGCGAGAACCGCGCTCAGGCCGCGGAGGAAATCCGCAGCCTGCAAGCCGGGCTCGACCTCGGCATGACGCTGATCGACACGGCCGAGATGTACGGCGATGGCGGTGCGGAACGCATCGTCGGCGAGGCGATCAAAGGCCGGCGTGACGAGCTCTTTCTCGTCAGCAAGGTGCTGCCCTCCAATGCCAGCCGTTCCGGCACCGTCGCCGCCTGCGAACGCAGCCTCAAATGCCTCGGTACCGACCGGATCGATCTCTATCTTCTGCATTGGCGCGGCGCATATCCGCTTGCGGAGACCGTCGGAGCCTTCGAGATGCTGAAGAAGGCCGGCAAGATCGCCGCCTGGGGCGTCTCGAACTTCGATGTCGACGATATGGAGGAACTGGAATCGGTGCCGGACGGCAGGAACGTCGCCGCCAACCAGGTACTCTACAACCTCGCCCGCCGCGGCATCGAATACGATCTCCTGCCCTGGTGCCGCGACCGCAGTGTACCGGTCATGGCCTATTCGCCGCTTGACGAGGGGCGGCTGCTTCACAACGCCGGCCTGATCCACATCGCCAAGGCGCATCAGGCGACCCCGGCGCAGGTGGCGCTCGCCTTCCTCAAGAGCCGCCCGGGCGTCATCTCGATCCCGAAGACCGGCTCGGCCGACCGCGCCCGCGAAAACCGCGACGCGATGGACATTCATTTCACGGCGCAAAACCTCGCCGAGCTCGACCGGCTCTTTCCGCCGCCAGGAAGGAAGATGCGGCTGGAGGTTATTTAACGAGACTGCGGTATCAGGCCCTCATCCCCCGCCGGCACCCTCTTCCCGCCAACGGGGCGAAGGGATATGCCGCGCCGCCCCAAGTCCCCTCTCCCCGCGCGGGGAGAGGGTTAGTCCTCGGGTTAAACCCGAGGAGAGGGGCAACTGCTATTCAGCGACGCCAGTTTCAGGCAGCCATCACATCCCCTGCGGGCCTCGGTTCATCGCGGCGATGCCGGTGCGGCAGACCTCGATCAGGCCGAGCGGCTTCATGATGGCGATGAACTGCTCGATCTTCGACGGCTTGCCGGTGATCTCGAAGACGAAGTGCTCGATATTGGCGTCGATGACGGAAGCACGGAACGCATCCGCGAGCCGCAGCGCCTCCACGCGGTGGTCACCGGAGCCGTGCACCTTGACGAGCGCCAGTTCGCGCTCGATCGGCCGATCGTGACCAAGGTTGGCAGCGCGAACCGTGAGGTCGACGACCCGATGCACGGGCACCAGCCGTTCGAGCTGGTTCTTGATCTGCTCCAGCACGTGCGGCGTACCGCGCGTGACGACGGTGATGCGCGACAGATGCGCCTCGTGTTCGGTCTCGGAAACCGTCAGGCTTTCGATGTTGTAGCCGCGGCCGGAAAAGAGGCCGATGACGCGGGCGAGCACGCCCGGCTCGTTGTCGACGAGAACGGAGAGCGTGTGCGTTTCGGCAAGTTCCGTCTCCTTGGCGATGAAATAGGCAGAGCCCGTCGGCTGAAGATGTGCACTCATTTTGTTCTTTCCTACCTTTTCATCAGACGAGCTGGCGACCCTTGGCGTCGATCGCATTGGCGACCGCTTCGTCCGTCGCCTCGTCGGGCAACAGCATTTCGTTGTGCGCCTTTCCCGACGGGATCATCGGGAAGCAGTTGGCGAGGTTGGCGACGCGGCAGTCGAAGATGACCGGCGCCGGCGTGTCGATCATCTGGCGGATCGCCTCGTCCAGTTCGCCCGGCTTTTCGCAGCGGATGCCGACGCCGCCATAGGCTTCCGCCAGCTTGACGAAATCCGGCATCGCTTCCGTATAGGAGTGCGACAGGCGGTTGCCGTGGAGCAGCTGCTGCCACTGCCGGACCATACCCATGTATTGGTTGTTGAGGATGAAGATCTTGACCGGCAGCCCGTATTGGACCGCGCAGGACATTTCCTGGATGCACATCTGGATCGACGCGTCGCCGGCGATATCGATGACGAGGCTCTCAGGATGCGCGACCTGGACGCCGACGGCGGCCGGGAAGCCGTAGCCCATGGTGCCGAGGCCACCCGAGGTCATCCAGCGGTTCGGCTGTTCGAAGCCGAAGAACTGCGCCGCCCACATCTGGTGCTGGCCGACTTCGGTGGTGATGTAGGTGTCACGGTCCTTGGTCAGCTCATAGAGCCTCTGGATCGCATATTGCGGCATGATGACGTCGTCGTTCGGCGTATAGGCCAGCGAATTGCGCGCCCGCCACTTGGCGATACCGGTCCACCAGTTTTCCAGCCGCGCCTTGTCGACGGTCTTCGCCGCGGCGCGCCACAGGCGGACCATGTCCTCGAGTACCGTCGCGACATCGCCGAGGATCGGAATGTCTACGCGGACGTTCTTGTTGATCGACGACGGGTCGATGTCGATGTGGATCTTCTTCGAGTTCGGCGAAAACGCGTTGAGGCGGCCGGTAATGCGGTCGTCGAAGCGGGCGCCGATGCAGACCATGACGTCGCAGTCGTGCATGGCCATGTTGGCTTCGTAGGTGCCGTGCATGCCGAGCATGCCGAGCCAGTTCTTGCCGGAATGCGGATAGGCGCCGAGGCCCATCAGCGTCGAGGTGATCGGGAAGTCGGTGAGTTCGACCAGCTCGCGCAGGAAATGCGATGCCTGCGGGCCGGAATTGATGACGCCGCCGCCGGAATAGATGATCGGCCGGCGCGCCGTCTTCATCAGCTCGACCGCTTCCTCGATCTTCTTCAGATCGCCCTGCGTCTTCGGCTGGTAGCTCTTCTGGGTCGGAACGGCGGACGGCGGCGTGTAGGTGCCGGTCGCGAACTGGACGTCCTTCGGAATGTCGACGACGACCGGCCCGGGACGGCCGGACTGCGCGACGCGAAAGGCCTCGTGGATGATGCGGGCGAGATCGTTGACGTCCTTGACCAGCCAGTTGTGCTTGGTGCAGGGCCGCGTGATGCCGACGGTGTCGCATTCCTGGAAGGCGTCCGAGCCGATCAGCGGGGTCGGGACCTGGCCGGAGATGCAGACGAGCGGGATCGAATCCATCAGCGCGTCCTGGAGCGGCGTGACCGCATTGGTCGCGCCGGGGCCGGAGGTGACCAGCATGACGCCGACCTTGCCGGTGGAGCGGGCGTAGCCCTCGGCCATATGGCCGGCGCCCTGCTCGTGGCGGACAAGAATGTGTTCGATCTCTTCCTGCTGGAAGATCTCGTCATAGATCGGAAGCACGGCACCGCCAGGATAGCCGAAGATATGCTTGACGCCATTGTCCTTCAGTGCCTGGAGAACGATCTCCGCGCCCGTCATCTGGTTTTCTGTTCCGCTCATTGGCCTGCTTCCGTCCCTTTTCAAGGTTTGGGGTGTGATTAGCTTTTCTCAGGGCATAAAAAAAGGCCCCTTCAGGAGCCTCGTTCAGCGCATGGGTGGCTACCGCCGGATGGTTACACCATCCTGCCCATGCGCCGTCCCACCACAAGAATAACCGCGAAATTTTTCATGGGGCGATTTGATAAACAGAAAAATCCTGCCCGTCAACGCCTTTTCCGACTGCGCGCAAAAGGCGAAAGAAACAGGGATATTTCGATAAAAGCGCGAAACCACTTATTAAATCCCCTCCGCTAATCTATCGAGCTATTCGTCGCGTGAGGTGCTGAATTGCTTGACAGTGATCGTCATTCCTCGGTCCCTGCCGGAGAGCAGGATCGCCGTGACAGCCTTAAGCCCGGTAATCGCTTCCTCGGTCGTGTCGTTGGCTGCAGCGGCTCGCGCGCAACGATCGCCGCAGTTGCCGAAGACGGCGAAACCTCCCTGACGGAACTGTGGTCCGTCGGTCGCCTGATTTCCATTTCCGTCGGCACGAACCGCGTCGTGGCGCTCGTCTATGCCATGCAGACCGTCGCCAGCGAATGGGGCGAGCAGACAAACAACACCTTCCGCATCGAGGTCGAGCTTATGGGCGAGGTCCAAACCGATGCGGACGGACGCGAGTCGTTCTCGACCGGCATCAGCCAATATCCCTATCTCGGCGCCATCGCCCACCGCATCCGCGCCACCGACCTCGCCCGCATCTACGAGACGGGCCAGACGGACAGCTGCGTCATCGGCAAGCTGACTCAGGACGAGAGCCTCGACGCCACGATCCACGTGCCGTCGATGCTCGCCAAGCACTTTGCCATCGTCGGAACGACCGGCGTCGGCAAATCGACCGCCGTCACGCTGCTGTTGAACAAGGCGATCGCCGCCGATCCGAAGCTGCGCGTGCTGATCCTCGATCCGCACAACGAGTTCGCCGCCGCCTTCCCGGAGCATGCGGTCGTCATCGACACGGATACGCTCGACCTCCCCTTCTGGCTTTTCAGGCTGGAAGAATTCGCCGAAGTCATCTTTCGTGGACGCCCGCCCGTGCCGGAAGAACTCGACATCCTGCGCGACATCATTCCCGATGCGAAGAAGGCTTTCAAGGGCGGCGAATCCGGGCTGATGCGCCGTCAGAACGAGAAGAGTTCGATCACCGTCGATACCCCCGTGCCCTACCGTATCGCCGATCTGCTGGCGATGATCGATGAGCGCATCGGCCGTCTGGAAGGCAGGACGGACAAGCCGCACCTGCGCTCGCTCAAGATCAAGATCATCTCGGCGATCAACGATCCGCGCTACCATTTCATGTTCTCGTCGAACACGATCCAGGACACGATCCAGGACACGATCGCCAAGATCTTCCGCATTCCCGGCGAAGGCAAGCCGATCGCCACATTTGAGCTCGCGGGTATTCCTTCGGAAGTCGTCAATTCGGTCGCCTCGGTGCTCTGCCGCATGGCCTTCGAAATTGGGCTCTGGAGCGACGGCGGCATCCACATGCTGGTCGTTTGCGAAGAAGCGCACCGCTACGTGCCGGCCGATGCCTCGCTCGGCTTCCTGCCGACCCGCCAGGCGATCGCGCGCATCGCCAAGGAAGGCCGCAAATACGGCGTCTCGCTCGGCATCATCACGCAGCGCCCGGGTGAGCTCGACCCGACGATCCTGTCTCAATGCTCGACCGTCTTCGCCATGCGGCTTGCCAATGATCGCGACCAGGAGATCATCCGCTCGGCGATCTCGAATTCGTCGATCTCCACCACCAGTTTCATCTCCTCGATCGGCAATGGCGAAGCAATCGCCTTCGGTGAGGCGGTCGCCGTCCCGATGCGCATGCGCTTCACCCGCGTCGACGACCGGCGCCTGCCGCGTGCCCACGGCATCACCGACAAGGTGGACGAGGACGCCGCGCCTAGCGTCGACCTGCGGTCGATCGTCAGCCGGATGCGGGCGGTCGCCGGGCCGGACATTTCAAACTTCCAGCAGAGCTATCTGGCGGCGCAGAACGCCAAGACGTCGACTTTTGAGGATGATGAACCCATTCACGGCGTCGGCCATGGCGCCGACCTGCCATCCGAGGCCGAAGCCTGGCACGAGCCGGCGTTCGAGCCTTACCGACCGGACATGCTTCCGCGCCCGGACCCGGTCAACCCGCAGCTCGAGCGTTTCAACCAGATCCGTGAGCAGATTCTCTCCGGCCAGGCCGAAAGGGACAGCAGTCCGAAGCCGCAGGCCCCGGATCCGCGCCTCGCGCACCCGACAACCGAGCCGCGCCGCGAGGGCTCGCTACGCGAAAGCCTGCTCAAGCGCCCGCTCGGCAGCCTCATCCGCAAATAGGCCGTCGACACTGCTGGGATGCCCTCGGGGAGATCCTCCCCGGAGGAAGCCGCCACCACGTTTGCAATCGTGAGTTGACAAACCTCTTACGCAGGCCAATCCTTCCTGTTGCACTATCGAACTTCAAGGAATGCATAGACTGGGCAGCAAATAGCGGCGGCAATTTCGGGAGGAGCAGATGTCCGTTTTGTCGACCATGCCTCCGCGCAAGCTCCGAATCTTCGCCTTCGACCCGAGCATGGGGCGGCGACACGAAACGCTGCCACTCAACGAGGTCATCGTTTCGATCCCCTGGGAAATGGACAAGCTCGACCCCGGCGCGCCGTTCGTCGGTCCGGTCGGGGAATATGTCGAGGTGGTCGACTTCGACCCGTCGCTCGATCTCGTCTACGCGCCGGTCAACCTGCATGATCCGAGCCTGCTTGCCGACAATGGCCTCAGGCCCGCGGAATGGAACCCGCAATTCCACCAGCAGATGACCTATGCGGTGGCGATGAACACCATCGTCAATTTCGAAATTGCCCTCGGCCGGGTCGCGCTCTGGGCGCCGCGCGACCGCGACGAGCAAGGCCGGTGGATCAATCCGCAATATGTCCAGCGCCTGCGCATCTATCCGCACGCGCTTCGTGACGCCAACGCCTATTACAGCCCCGAAAAGAAGGCGCTCCTCTTCGGCTATTTCGCGGCCGGCGAAGGCCAGTCGGGGGCACCCGCCGGAACGATTATATTCACCTGCCTCTCCCACGACATCATCGCCCATGAGACCTCGCACGCACTGCTCGACGGCATGCACCCGCGCTTCAGCGAGGCGACCAATCCGGACGTGCTCGCCCTGCACGAGGCTTTCGCCGACATCGTCGCGATCTTCCAGCATTTCTCCTATCCGGACGTGTTGAAGGACCAGATCGCCCGCACGCGCGGCGACCTCGAGAGCCAGAACCTCCTCGGCCAGCTCGCCCAGGAATTCGGCCAGGTCCTCGGCCGCGGAACGGCGTTGCGCGATGCGCTTGGCGGCTGGAAGGACGGCGTCTGGCGGGCGCATGAACCCAATCCGAGGCTTCTGCGTGAGACGGAGGAGGTGCATGACCGCGGCGCCATCCTCGTGGCCGCCGTGTTCCGGGCGTTCCTGTCGATCTATCGCGCGCGCATATCCGACCTGCTGCGCATCGCGTCGAGCGGCACGGGCATTCTGCCGGCGGGCGCACTGCATCCCGATCTCGTCAACCGGCTGGCGCAGGAAGCATCGAAATCGGCCCGGCACATCCTGCAGATGTGCATTCGCGCGCTCGACTATTGCCCGCCCGTCGACGTCACCTTCGGCGACTACCTGCGCGCAATCATTACCGCCGACCGCGACCTCTACCCCGAGGACGAGCACAACTATCGCGTCGCGGTGATGGAGGCCTTCCTGGCCTGGGGCATCGTTCCGCGCGACATGCCGATCGTCTCCGTCCAGACGCTGCTCTGGCCGACGATGGCCGAAGCAGCGGCCGACTACAAAGCCGTCTTTCCCAGATTGAGCGATCTCAAAGGTGATGTCGCCTATCTGCTTTCGCGCCCGCTCGAAATGATCGACGAGCTCAAGAGCCGGAGCGATTTCCACGACAGTGAGGGCCAGACGTTCCTGGACGGCCTGGACCGCACCGCCCAGGAGGTCTTCAACGAGCTGAACAAGGCGATGGGCAACCGCCTGCCGGAGACCGCCAAGCGGTCGAAATCGTCGCTCCGGGAAATCCTCGGACGCAATCTCCTCGAGCTCGGGCTCGAGGCCGACCGCAAGGTCGAATGGCTGGCGCGCGACCTCTACGGGCGCTTGTTCTGGGGGCTCATCACCGAGGCCAAGAATGCGCCGCTTCGCGATATCATCCGCATCCGCACGGATGCCGACGCGCCGGCGACGGTCCGGCGCAGCAAGATCGTCGACGGCCCGGCGATCGAAGTGCACAGCGTTCGCATGGCCGCACGCCGCGGCAACCGCGACCAGATGGAGCGCGAATATGTCGTCGAACTGACGCAGACCCGCCAAGGTTATCTCGACCCGAAGAAGCAGGAGGCGGCGGACAAGGGCAAGCCGCCGAAAGGTCCCCACGATTTTTATTTTCGCCGCGGCTGCACGCTGCTCATCGACGCCGAGACCTTCGAGATCCGACGGGTCATCCGCACGCCCGGCGACATTTGCGACGACGCGGAGCTCGAAAGAATGCGCGCATACCTGACCAGGCAGGCGCGGAGCCGGGAAAACGCCTTCACCGCCGGCGGGAGCAAACCCGTTCGACCTGAGATTTTCGCACATCTTCACCGACAGGGGAGCTAGGAGAAGCCTATGCCCAGAATGGAGGCCCCAGAGTCCGGTGTCACGGTGCGCATGTATCGGCAGGGCCATGGCGACTGCTTTCTTCTGGCGACGCGCAAGGTGGACGGCAGCGCCTTCTACATGCTGATCGACTGCGGCCTGTGGACGAACTCCGAGATCAAGCCCGAACAGACGATCGACAAGGTGGTCGCCGACATCGGCGAAGCGACCGGAAACCGGCTGGACGTCGTGCTGGTGACCCATGAGCATATGGATCACGTCAACGGCTTCGCGGCGAAGGACCCCACGACGAGAAAGCCGTGCTTCGATCCGATCGCGATCGGCGGACTTTGGCTGGCATGGACCGAGGACGATGGTGATGCGTTCGCCAACAGTCTGCGCGAACGCTTCCACGACACGCTGCTCGCCCTGATGGGCGCCGATGAACGGCTCGATCGAGCGGGCTTCGGTGTCCATTCTCCGAACCGCACGATGCTGCGCGATCTCCTGTCCTTCGAGACAGGGGAGGATGCCGCCGACGGGCTTCGGGAGCGCTTCAGGGACGTCAAGCGGCGCCACCCGGCTCTCTCGGCCCGAAAGCAGGGCGCGCTCGCCATCGAAGGGATCACCAACAAGCGCGCCATCAAATACCTGCGCGACCGGATCGCCGGCGACCCGGTTTTCCTGCGGCCCGATCACGATCCTTACGGATTGCCGGGTGTCGATGGGGTGCGCGTCTACGCGCTTGGGCCGCCACGCGATGTCGAGCTGCTGCTGTCACTGGAACCGCAAGGCGAGGAAGAGTTCAGGCTCTCGGCGGATGGCGCGACGTTGAGCCTGCTCGCGGCGACGGTCGACGGCGGCCCGGAAAACGCGAGCCGCGCGTTCGACCCGCGCTTCGGCATTTCGCGCAAGGACGTCGAGCGAAGCCATGATGCGTTCCTGAAGGCGTTCTTCGTCGACCACTATGGCGTCAAGGGCAAGCGTGGTGCCGAGGCCTGGCGGCAGATCGACAACGACTGGCTCGAGAGCGCGGAAACGCTGGCGCTCAGGCTGAACGACGAAGTGAACAACACGAGCCTCGTCATCGCGATCGAACTCCCGAGCACCGGCAAGGTGCTGCTCTTCACCGGCGACGCCCAGCGCGGCAACTGGATCTCCTGGGCGCCGCTCAAATGGAGCGTCGACGGCCGAACCGTCACGGCGCGCGACCTCCTCGGCCGGACGGTCCTTTACAAGGTCGGTCATCACGGCAGCCACAATGCCACGCTCGACGGCAGCGTGGGGGCGGACTATGCCAACCTTTCCTGGCTGGCAAGCAACGCCTTCCAGGACGAATTCGTGGCGATGATCCCCGCCAATACGCCCTGGGCGGCGCACAAGGACAAGCCGTGGGAGCATCCGCTTCGCTTCATCGAGGAGAGACTCATGCAAAAGGCCCGCGGTCGCGTCTTCCGCAGCGATGTCGACCATGTCGCTAAGCCCGGTGACATCGGCGCCGACGAGTGGCAAAAATTCAAGCGGATCGAGACCGACCTCTTCTTTGAATATACCGTCGCCGACAGCCCGGCGTGAGCGTTTGCGGGAACCCGTCGTAGCGGCCTCCTGGATCCTAGCGCCCACTCGAACGTTCGTAGCGTAGTCCGGACGGAATTCGACGGAGGTGGTCATGGACGACGCCCACGCTTGGGAGACGGAACAAAGGCTTTGGCTCGAAGGCCCGGACAGCTATCGGAAGCTGGTCGATAAGCAATGCATCATGGCGTTTCCTGCTCCGGTAGGCCTCGTGCAGGGCGCCTCGATCATCGACAGCCTGGAGGGCGCACCGCGATGGGATCGTGTGGTCATCACCGATAGAATGATCGGCCGCCCGGCGCATGGCTGCGTGGTTCTGGCATATCGCGCCGAAGGTCATCGCGCGGATAGAAAGCCCTACGCTGCCTACTGCACCTCGACCTATTGCGATACCGGAGTGGGTTGGAAACTCGTGCAGCACCAGCAGACGGCAATCGGCTGATGGGCCAGCACTGCCGGCACGTCATAGGAACCGCACGGCACGAGCGTGCGTTTTCATTCAAGCCGTTCGAACAAAATTCAGGACCGGTATCATGGAAGAGATCCTCCGACGCTTCTTCGCACGATACGAAACCATGGCCAATCGTGTGCTTGCCGCCGAAATGGATGTCGGCGAGACGGCCTTCGCTTTCGCCTCCGAGTTCATCGCCGCTTCGCCCGCAGGCGTGCTTGCCGGCAAGAACGACGACAGCCTGAAGGTCTCGATGGCGAGGGGCTATGCCCGCTATCGCGCGATCGGCACCAAGGAGTTGAAGATCCGCAACACCACCATCACGCCGATCGATAGCCAGCATTTCCTCGTCAGGATCGACTGGCGCTCCACCTACGACGTGCCGGACGGACCTGACGTCACCATCGATTTCGAGGTCCACTATCTGGTTCAGGTCCGCAACGACGAGCCGAAGATCTTCGGCTGGATCAGCGGCGACGAGGAAGCCGTGTTGAAGGAACACGGAATCGGCTGATCACCAATTTTACAGTAGGCTCTCCGGCCCTTCGATCCGCTGCCAGCTGTCGTCGAGCTGGTTGCGGAACCAGGTCATCTGGCGCTTGGCGTATTGCCGCGTAGCGGCGGCCCCGGTCGCGATCACTTCGGCCTCGCCGATCTCGCCCCTGAGCATTGCAGCGATCTGCTGAACCCCGATCGCCTTCATCACCGGCATGTCGGGCGAGAGGTCTAGCGCAAGCAACGCACGCACCTCGTCGACTGCCCCGCGCTCAAGCATGGTCTCGAAGCGGCGGTCGATGCGGCTGTGCAGGACGGCACGATCCGGCAACACGACGATTTTTTGCGCCCTGTCGGGATCGACGATCATGGGGCCACGGCTCTGCTGGAAGAGGTGGATCGGCTTGCCGGTCGCTTCGATCACCTCGAGCGCGCGAACGATCCGCTGCCCGTCGCCCGGCCGCAATTGCGTGGCGGTTTGCGGGTCTCGTGCGGCAAGCTCCGCATGAAGCGCCTCCGCCCCCTGCTCCTTCAGCCGCGCGCGCAACGTCTCGCGGATCGCTGCCGGTATCTCCGGCATATCGGAAAGCCCGCCCGTCAGCGCCTTGAAATAAAGCCCGGTGCCGCCGACGAAGACCGGCAGCCGCCCCTCCTCGCGCAACCGGGCGACAAGGACCTCCGCCTCGCGCAGCCACGCGCCCGTCGAATAGGCCGCTCCAGCCGGCACATGGCCGTAGAGAAAATGCTCTATCCCGCCCATCTCCGCCTCGTCCGGCCGGGCGGTCAGGATCTTCAGCGTGTCGTAGACCTGCATGCTGTCGGCATTGATCACCACGCCGCCGTGCCGGCGCGCGAGTTCCACCGCAAGCGCGGACTTGCCGCTGGCGGTCGGCCCGGTTATCAGGATCGCGTCCGTTTCTCTTTCAAGGTTCTTGATCATGGCTCTCGTTGCCACGCTTATCGCCAATCCGTCAAATCCTGTTCTGACGCCTGCGCTGGCGGAAGCGGCGGCGAGCGCCGTAAACGCATCCGGGGTCTACTGGCTGGCGGACGGCGTCGCCTGCGACATCGCGCTTACGGACGGCACCGATCCGGACGCCTCCGAAGCGCGGTTGCGCGCCGAGGTGAACGGCCTAGCGATCGATGTCGCGGTGCAGGATGCCGAAAGCCGCCGCAAGAAGTTCCTGATCGCCGACATGGATTCGACCATGATCGGCCAGGAATGCATCGACGAGCTTGCCGCCGAAGTGGGTCTCAAGGAAAAAGTTGCGGGGATCACCGCCCGCGCCATGAACGGCGAGATCGCCTTCGAGCCGGCGCTGATCGAGCGCGTGGCACTCTTGAAGGGCCTTCCCGGCAGCGTCATCGACGAGGTGATCGCCAAGCGCATCACGCTGACGCCCGGCGGCAAAGAGCTGATCGCGACCATGAAGGCCAAGGGCTACTATACCGCCCTGGTCTCCGGTGGCTTCACCGTCTTCACCGGGCCGATCGCGGCAAAACTCGGCTTTGATGAGAACCGCGCCAACGTGCTGATCGAGAAGGATGGCACGCTCACCGGCGAGGTCGCCCATCCGATCCTCGGCAAGCAGGCCAAGGTCGACGCGCTCATCGACATCTCCGGCAGGCTCGGAATTTCGACCGCCGAGGTGATTGCCGTCGGTGACGGCGCCAACGACCTCGGCATGCTGCAGCTTGCCGGCACCGGGGTCGCGCTGCATGCGAAACCCGTGGTCGCCGAACAGGCGAAGATCCGCATCGACCACGGCGACCTGACGGCCCTTCTCTACCTCCAGGGCTATCGCAAGACGGACTTCGTGGTGTGATCATTCGAGAAACCGACAGGCTGCGCATTCGTGGCTGGAACGAGACCGATCGCGACCTCTTTGCCGAGATCAACAGCCATCCGAAGGTCATGGAATTCTTCGCCTTCCGCCGCAACCGCGCGGAATCCGATGCGCTGTTCGATCGCATCGGCCGTGGCATCAGCGAAACCGGCTTCGGCTTCTTTGCCCTTGCATTGCGCGACAGCGACATCCCGATCGGTTTCTGCGGCCTGGCGCTTACCGATCTGGAGCCGCATCTGCCGAACGGGACGATCGAGATCGGATGGCGGCTCGCCCCGCCCTTCTGGGGCAAGGGCTATGTGACCGAGGCGGCAGCAGCACTCCTCGACTACGGCTTCACCGAACGACGCCTCGGCGAAATCGTTTCCTTCGCCGTGCCCGCGAACGCCCGCTCCACCGCGGTGATGAAACGGCTCGGCATGCGGCCGGACCCGAACCGCGACTTCGACCACCCGCGCGTGCCCGACACGCATGCGCATCTGAAGCACCACGTGCTTTACGCGATCACGGCGGATGATTGGGCGCGCGGCGTTCCGGCGCAGGGTTAGAGCAATTCCAGGAAAAGTGTGTAGCGGTTTCCGTCCGGAATTGCGTAGTTTCAACGAGTTAGATCATTTCAGTGTTTCCATGAAACAATGAAATGATCTAGGCGCCCGGTCAAACGCCGTTCCCCGCATCGCCTTTCCGAAGCCGACCGGGATAACAGCGCTCGATCCACGCGACGAAACGTCTGGCGGGTTCGGAGAGCGCATCGAACCGCCGCGCAACCAGCCAGAAGGCACCATAGCGAATGGAAAGGTCAAAAGCCTGGACGAGACGCCCGGCGTTGAGATCGTCGCGCACATGATCGCGATCCATGAGCGCGACACCGTGACCGCGGAGCGCCGCTTGAAGCACAAGTGCCCCGTCGGCGAAAATCGCGCCGCGCTCGACCCGCACTTGTCCCGCCCCGGCAGCAGCGAACCATTGCTCCCAGAGCCCCCTGGTGTCCTCGTGCAGAAGGCCGTACCGCAAGAGATCCAGCGGTTCGCGCAGCGGCCGAGGCGCGAGTGACGGCGCCATCACCGCGATCATCTCGACATCACCAAGATGCCTGGCCTCGACACGAGGCCATGAGGTGACCTTGGCGCTGTGCCGAATGGCAATGTCGACATCGTGGCCGCGAAGTTCAACGAGCCGGGGATCGGCGTCTATGACGAGGTCGACTTCGGGGTTTTCCGCCTGAAACTGCGCGAGATGCGGGACGAGCCAGCAGCCGGCGAAGGAAGGCTCGGCGCTCACCGTCAGCGTTCCGGCCCGTTTCGCACCGGAAAGCGCATCGAGGCTTTCGCCTATCCGGTCGAAGGAATGCGTCAATACCGTGAGCAGCGCCTCGCCATCCGCCGTCAGGCTCACGCTGCGATGATGCCGCTCGAACAGTGGCTTGCCGATCAGGCCTTCGAGATCGCGGATCTGACGGCTGATCGCCGCCTGCGAGACGAAAAGCTCCACGGCAGCCTCGGTAAAGCTTCCGAGCCGTCCAGCCGCCTCGAAGCTCCGCAACGCCGTCAGGGGCAGCCGGCCGCGTTTCATACATAACCTCAAGTCATCCGAGACCGACTGTAAACTCGTTTGAGGAGGGGCGGCAAGTGCGCTGAAATCAAACTCAGCAAAGGACACATGCGAGGGCGGATACCGGCTCGCAGCCCGCTTCATCGGAAGGAGGACAAGGCCATGCACGAGGTCTTCGAAATAATCCTCGCCGCCATCCGTCTGCTGACCTTCCAGCCAGCACCGCGGTCATGCAAGGGCAAGCATCGGCTGATGTGACCCAAGAATGCCGACAAGGCGTCGCATCGCCGGCCGCTCACATCGGTCTGTCTGCGCTTCAGCCTGAAACGCCGGCCTTGCTTGCGCTATTCCACCCGCACGGTGACGAAGCGCAATTCGCCGGTCTTGTTGGCGATCATCAGAAGCGCGTTGCGCCGCCCATCGCTCTTCAGTTTCTCGACCCGCGCCGAAACATCCTCCGGCGTGTCCATTGCCTCCTGCCCGACCTCGACGATGACGTCGCCGACCGCCACCCGGCGTTCGGCCGCGACGGAATTCGGCTGCACCTCGGTCACCACCACGCCGTCGACATTCTCGGCAATACCGAAGCTCTTGCGGTGATCGGCGTCGAGCACAGCGAGCTTCATGCCGAGTACAACGTCGCTCGCCGGCAGTTGGGCGGCGGGCGGCTCGTTAGGCTTTGCGCCCTCGCCGTTCTGGTTGGGCTGCACGTCTGCAAGATGCTCGCCATCCTCCAGCCGGCCGAGCGTGACGTGAACCGTCTGCTCCTTGCCGTCGCGAATGATGACCACATCGACCTTCTTGCCGACCGGGCTCTCGCCGACCGCGCGCATCAGGTCGCGGATCTCCGCGACATCCGTCCCATCGAACCGGGTGATGATATCGCCTGCCTTGATCTCGCCCTTGGCGATCGGCCCGCCTTCGATGATGCCGGAGACCAGCGCACCATGGGGCCTCTCCATCTTCAGGCTTTCGGCGATGTCGTCGGTGACCGGCTGAATGCGGACGCCGAGCCAGCCGCGTCGGGTCTCGCCGAATTCCTTGAGCTGATTGACGACGTTCATCGCCAGTTCAGTCGGCACGGCGAAGCCGATGCCCACCGACATGCCGGTCTGAGAAAGGATCGCGGTATTGATGCCGATCACCTCGCCCTGCATGTTGAACAGCGGACCGCCCGAATTGCCGCGGTTGATCGCCGCGTCGGTCTGGATGAAGCTGTCATAGGGGCCGGCATTGATGTTGCGCCCGCGCGCCGAAACGACGCCGACCGAAACCGACACGCCGAGACCGAACGGATTGCCAACCACCATCACCCAGTCGCCGATCCGGATCTTGCGCGAGTCACCGAAGGAAACGGCCTTGAGCGGCTTCTTCGGCTCGACCTTCAGCAGCGCCAGGTCGGTCTTGGTATCCGTGCCGACCAGCTTCGCCTTCAGCTTGGAGCCATCCGAGAAGTTGATCTCGATGTCGTCTGCGTCCTGGATGACATGGTTGTTGGTGACGATGAAGCCGGCCGGGTCGATAATGAAACCGGAACCGAGTGAATTGACCGTGCGCGGCCGGTTACTCTCCCCGCCCTGCCCCTTGAAGAACTCGTCGAAGAATTCCTGATGCGGCGACCCCTCCGGCACCTGCGGCATGGGTGCGTCGTCATCATCGCTCTTGACGTTCTGGGAAATGGAAATGTTGACCACGGCGTCGAGCAGTCCCTCGGCAAGGTCGGCGACGGATGGCGGCCCGGCCGCCGGTCGTGACGTTGCCGTCTCGGCGAGCGCCGTGTTGTTTAGAAGCAGTGCCGTCGCGGCCGCAAGCACCAGGCCGCGGAAGAATTCTGGTCGTGTCGACAAGTCGCTAGGCTCCTATTATTCCTCTTGGATCACACCGGCATGGAATGTGGCAATTCATGGATTGTCGCAATCCGGGACCGCCGCGTGATCGATTCCCTTCAACTGCACGATACGCCGCTCGCACGGGTCCGCACACAGATCTTCCCTTGAAGATACGGCGGAATTCCGGAGCGTCCAAACACGATTTCCTGATCCGCTCCACGAAGACAGAGGCCGGCATCTCGGGTCAGCGCCACCTTCGTGCGCTCAGCCGGTGATCTCGTGCCCGTGATCCTTCAACGCCTGCAGCGCCTTCTCAAGGTCGGAGCCGGCCACGAAGACATAATCGGTGCTGAAGGTCGAATTGGCAAATACGCCGACGCCGGCTGCGGAAAGCGGTCGCAGCACCGAGGACAGGACGCCCGGCACGTCGAAGCTGAAATGCTGCTCGATGCGGAAGCAGCGCCATCCAAGCGAGCTCTGCACACTCGACGGTACGCGGGCGGCGCGACAGACCAGCGTCATTTCCTCGCGAGAGCTCGACACCGTCCAGAAACCCGGCCCCGGCAGCCACTCCGGTATCGCGGACCCGACGTTCAGACGGGTAATGGCATATTCGGCATCGACCAGCCGGATCAGCAGTTTATGTGGCATTTCGCACTATCCTCGAACCAACCATACAAGTCCGACGCCGGCCGCCACCGAAACGAGTCCGGCCAGTCGGAGCTGATGTTCCGGGACATACGGCAAACGCTTCGCCAATTCCACCAAAACCAAAGGGGCCAGTGCGTACACCAGCCCCTCGATGATCAGGAAGAAACCAAACCCAATCAGAAAATCGGACATCATCCGCTCAATCTGCGGTCGCAGGCGCCGCCGGCGCGGTCGGCGGCTGTGGCAACGCCGCACCGTCCGCGCTGTTGAAATAGCGGAAGAATTCCGAATGCGGCGACAGCACTACGGTTGTATCCGGGTTACCGATGGACTGGGAATAGGCCGCCATCGAGCGGTAGAAGTCGAAGAAGCCAGGATCGCGCGTGAAGGCGTCGGCAAAGATCCCGGCCCGCTCGGCTTCGCCCTCGCCTCGCAGGATTTCCGAATCACGCTGGGCTTCCGCGACGATCTCGACGACCTGACGGTCGGCGATCGCGCGGCGGCGCTGGCCTTCCTCGTTACCGCGTGCGCGGATCAGCTCGGCCTCGGCCAGACGCTCCGCCTTCATCCTCTCGAAGGTTTGCTGCGAGACCTCCTGCGTCAGGTCTGTCCGGCGGATGCGCACGTCCTCGATGTTGAGGCCGAGCGATTCGGCATCGGCCCGGAGGTCTGTCCGGACTTCGCGCATCATCGACGCGCGTTCATCCGAAAGTGCCGCCTCGAACCCCCTCAGGCCGTAGACGCGGCGCAGCGATGCGTCGAGACGGGTCCTGAGCCGCGCCTCGGCCGACTCCCGGTCGCCCGAAACGGTCTCGCGGAAACGCCGGGCGTCGGCGATCCTGTAAACCACGAAAGCGTCCACCTCGTAGAACTTGCCGCCGGAGACCTGTACGCGGATATTGTCGAGATCGAAGCGAAGCGCCTGGTCCTCGACAAATTGCACGCGGTCGGCATCCATGAAGGCGAAGGGAAGCTTGAAGTAGAGGCCAGGCTCGGTCTTGACGGCTCGGATCTCGCCGAAGCGCACGACAATCGCCTGCTGGCGCTCGGTGACCACGAAAACCGACGAATAGATCACGACGAGCACTGCCGCGAGGATGATCAGGATGATTGAACTGCGATTGTTTATCATTGGGTACCTCCCGACTGCGCGGGTCTGCCGATTTCGTTGAGCGGCAGATAGGGCAGCACGCCCTGCCCGTTCTTCTCGTCGAGAATGACCTTCTTCGACTTGCGGAAAACATCCTGCATGGTTTCGAGATAGAGCCGCCTGCGCGTGACGTCCGGAGCCTTGGAATAGGCGTCATGGACCGAAATGAAGCGCTGTGCCTCACCCTGCGCTTCCTTGACGACGCGGTCCTTGTAGGCGGCCGCCTCTTCGCGGATCTGCGCGCCTTGGCCGCGCGCCTTGCCGAGTACCTGGTTGGCGTACTGGTTGGCTTCCTCGACGAAGCGGTCCTCGTCCTGCTCGGCGCGCTGCACCTCGTCGAACGCATCGGCGACTTCACGCGGAGGCGCGGCATCCTCGATTGCGACCGTATTCACCGAAACGCCGGCACCGTAACTGTCCATCGTCGCCTGGATGGTGTTCTTCACGTCGGCGGCGATTGCCTGGCGGTTGTCGCGGAAAATGTCCTGCGCCGGACGCCGGCCGACGACCTCGCGCATTGCGCTTTCGGCCACCTGCTGCAGCGTGTCGGACGGGTTCTCGACGTTGAAGAGATAGGCCTTCGGGTCGGTTACCGAGAACAGCACCGAGAACTGCACGTTGACGATGTTCTGGTCGCCAGAGAGCATCAGCCCGGCATTGGACTGGCCGGTGGCGCGTCCGCCGATATTCTGCTGCTGCTCCGTGACCTTGACGAACTCCACCGTTTCGAGCGGCCAGAAGTGGTAATGCAGGCCCGGCATCGAAATTTCTTCCTTCGGCCTGCCGAAGCGCATCTCGACGCCGCGCTCGTCCGGCTGGACCGTGTAGATCGAGTTGAGCAGGATGAAACCGACGATCAAAAGGCCGACGATGACGAAGACACCGCCATTGAAGCCCCCGGGAACCACATTCTTCAATTGGTCCTGACCGCGCCGGATGATCTCCTCGAGATCTGGCGGGCCACCTCTCCCGCCTCGCGGCCGGTTGGGCCCCTGGCCCCATGGCCCTTGATTGCCGCCGCCGCCCCATGGGCCGCCGCCGCCATTCTGATTGCTCCAGGGCATCAAAACCTCTCTTCAAGAAAACTCTCTCGCCGACCACCCGCAGGCACGAGCAAGCGGTCGCGATGTGAAACCGTTATAGGTATCACATGCATTGCTTTCAACGCGATACGGCCGACTTCACCGTAAATGGGTTAAAATAGTTGGGAGACGCGCTACACGAACAGGTGAGCGCCACATGCGAGCGGGAAACCGCTTCGCACTTTTCCTCATTCCGGCCTCTCGACCCGGCGCGGTATGTGAGCGGAAAACCACCTCATCCCGCTGTCTCCCGCCGCCGCCAGGTCACAAAATGCATCGCATGGCTGTCCTTCTCGCCGCGCGGCAACTCCTCCTCGAACACCCGCTCGAAGACCGCCGGATCGATCACCGGAAAACGCGTGTCGCCATCGACCTCGGCCTTCACCTCCGTCACGTGCAGCACGTCCGCGACGGCGATCGACTGGCGATAGATCTCCCCGCCGCCGATGACGCAGATTTCGTCTGCGCCGACCGCCGCCGCATGTCTGCGCGCCAGTTCCAGCGCCGCCTCCAGCGAGGGAACGACCTCGGCCCCTTGCGCCTCGAAATCGCGGTTGCGGCTGATGACGATGTTCGCTCGCCCCGGCAGCGGGCGCCCGAGCGAGGCCCAGGTCTTCCGCCCCATCACGAGCGGCTTGCCGATCGTCAGCGCCTTGAAGCGCTTGAGATCGGTCGAGAGCCGCCACGGCAGGTCACCCTCGCGTCCGATCACCCCGTTGGTCGCGACCGCGACGACGATCACGATCTTCGGTTCAGAGCCCGTTTCAGTCTTTGCTTCAGTCATGGAAACCACTCGGCTTGCTGTCGATCTCGCGCGCTCGCTGCAGGGCCGCCCGGTCGGTCACGACGCGAATGTAACGGTCGATCACCTCGCTTTCCGGCAAGATCTTGCGCATCCATTGAAGCGCGCTCGCCAGCAGGAGATCGGCCGCGCTCATGGTCTCACCGAGGAGGTAGGTCTGGCGGCTCAGGACGCCGATCACGTGGGCGCACATTTCGGTGTAGAGTCTTGCGAGCGCCGGATTGTTGACGGTCACGCCGGAAATATGGGCAAGCGCCGTCGGCTCGATGACGCCGGCATAATAGGCGAGCCAGGAAAGATAGGCGCCGCGGTCGGGATGACCCGGCGGCCGGCCGAGACTGCAGTTCGGGTGGAGGTCTGTCAGATATTGCACGACGGCGGCCGACTCCCAGATCACAGCGCCGTTGTGCAGAAGTGCCGGCACCTGCTTGTGCGGATGTGGATTGTTCTCGTCCGGCCCGCCCGAGCCATCCCACCGGCGGATGTTGACATAGCGGATCTCGTATTCGGCGCCGATTTCCTCGAGCAGCCAGATGATGCGCGACGAGCGCGACAGCGGCGCGTGGATGAGCGTCAGCATCGAACCCTCCCTGTTACGCCGGTTCGCGGCGCTTTTCCGGAAGCGTCGCCCGCACCCGCAGGAACGCGGGAGGGAGCTTCCTTTCTCGTTCAGAATGTATAGGCCGCTTCAGGCAAGTTACTTGAAGCTGGCTCCGCGCCGACCGATCTCGGACGCGGCCGGAAGCAGCTGCCATTCCGCCCAATCTAGACGGCGACTGGCGCTTTGATATGTGAATCCGCTTCGTAGCCGACGAGCGTAAAGTCCTCGAATTTAAAGGAAAATATGTCCTTCACGGTCGAATTGAGGCGCATTTCCGGCAGCCGCTTCGGCGTTCGCGCCAGTTGCAGCCGCGCCTGTTCGAAGTGGTTGTGATAGATGTGTGCGTCGCCAAGCGTGTGGACGAAATCGCCCGGCTTCAGCCCCGTCACCTGCGCAACCATCAAAGTCAGCAGCGCATAGGAGGCGATGTTGAAGGGCACGCCGAGGAAGATGTCGGCCGAGCGCTGGTAAAGCTGGCAGGAGAGCTTGCCGTCCGCCACGTAGAACTGGAACAGGCAATGGCAGGGCGGCAGCGCCATCTCGTCGACCAGCGCCGGATTCCAGGCCGAAACGATATGGCGGCGGGAATTCGGATTGGTCTTCAAGCCTTCGATGAGTGCTGCGATCTGGTCGATGTGGCCACCCTCGGGCGCTGGCCAGGAGCGCCACTGGTAGCCGTAGACCGGCCCGAGTTCACCCTTCTCGTCCGCCCACTCATCCCAGATGCTGACGCCGTGCTCCTTGAGATAGGCGATGTTCGTCTCGCCTTTGAGGAACCACAGGAGCTCGTGGATGATCGAGCGCAGGTGCAGCTTCTTGGTGGTCAGGACCGGAAAGCCTTGCGATAGGTCGAAGCGCATCTGGTAGCCGAAGACCGAACGCGTGCCGGTTCCGGTCCGGTCGCCGCGGTCGGTTCCGCTTGTCATCACATGTTCGAGGAGATCGAGATATTGCCGCATGCTTCTTCGCCGACGATTCGTTCGCTTCGCCCAAAATAGGACGAAGCCTCCGGCGAACCAATGGCTGAGACGAGTTTTCCCGCAAATTGATGCCGTGATAAGCGCGTCGCGCTAAGCGACGACTTCAAGGCACGCGGCAGACGTGGCTTCAGCGTTCCCGTGTCCCCGCCCCGCCCGCTCATTTGGCAGCGCTCATTTGGCAGGACGACGGTTTATTTGGCAGGACGACGGTTTGCGGCGTGGTCCTGGTATTGCTCGTTTCTCACGGCTCTTTCATCAAGGCCGCGTGTATCGGAATGCTGCTTCTTGTCCCGATTGGACAGAACATCGTTCTCACCAAGAACACCACTTTTGACTTCGCTCTGTGCTCCGCTGCCCGAACCCTTGCCTTTGTCCGGCTTTCCGACATGCTTGCGACTGGCGTGAGCCATGGTTCGTCTCCTTTCAATGTCTCGGATGGGCGCGAAAAGTCTTCGCTTCAGCTCTTTGCACCCTGGTGGTGCCTGCTTTCCTGGTTCTTTCCGCGTGTCATACTGCGCTCGTCCTCATCGCGCGCGTCGGCATGCTCGGTGTCGAGGCTGTCACCCTTTCGATAGGCCTTTCTCAGGGCCTCCGAGCGGCGCAGTTTCGCCTCGGCGTCAAAATCCTTACTTTCGTTGGACGTCTTCTCGCGGCCCTGAAGCACGCGCAGTTGCTGTTCGTGCGTCTTCTTGCCGACCATTACTTCCTCCTATTTGTTCGTCCGGCCGCGCTGTCGCGGGTTCGCACCACCCTGGGTAGTCGTGTCGTTCGCGACGTCGCCTTCGATGGTGTTGCCGCGCTTCAGCATCTCATAGTCGGATGGTCCCCGGATGCCCTTGGTCCGGCCGATGCCGGGGTCCTGCTTGAGATCCTTGTCGCTGGGGCGGCGTGTCTTCGGATGCTTGGAAGATGTCATCAGACTTCCTCACATTTCTGTGGTCGAGCCCACACCCACCCTAGCCGGGTGCGGCCGGGCATCTCTATCGGCTAACCCAGCGGGCCCGCGATTGTTCCGATTGTCGAACGCATAGGAGTGCGTCGGCCGCGCTTTTCTGGGCCGGCGACGAAACAAACGCGGCCGACTGGGGTTAATCCTTTTGAGATTGATATCGAACGTTCGATCCTGCGAGAGAGGTATGACCATGAGTGCGACAGGCCTCGATGTTTTCGACAAGACCCTGCAAACCACCAATATCTGGCTCGGCGAGATCATGGAGCATCATGGCCCGGACCGGAAAGTGGCGTGGCACATATTGACTGTCGTGCTGAGGACGCTGCGCGACAGGCTGCCTCCCGAAGTGGCCGCCCATCTTGGCGCGGAACTGCCGCTGCTCGTGCGGGGCGCCTATTACGACCAATACCGTCCCAACCACCGGCCGGAAAGGGCGATGCGGTCGCTCGACGAATTTCTCGAGTGCGTCATGGACGGGATGAAACCCGGCCGGCCGGTCAATCCCGCTGAAGCCACGAAATCGGTATTCCAGGTTCTTGCACGGCACGTCGACCTCGGCCAGTCGGCAAAGGTGCGCGACACGTTGCCGAAGGAAATCCGCGCCCTATGGCCGGACAGCGTCGGTACCAAGGAGCAGGCATAGCGCCGAAGCGCCGCGGCTTTAACTTGACCACTCTGGATAAGGGAAATCAGGACGTTCGTGACCCTGGATTGCTCTGCCAGGATCACGAAAAGGCGTAGCAATTTCGCGCGTCTGAAAGGCCGCGCGGCGCTACGGCGCGAAACCCTGCGGATCAGAGCGCCTGGAGCTTGCCGAGGTTCTTGGCCACCAGATAGTAAAACGTGACTCGCGACTTGGAGCGGTCGTCCGCCATCGCCTTGGCCGTGGCCGCGATTGCCGCATCCGCGTCCGCGCCGCCGACGCCGAGCTTCTTCTCGCACCACTTTTCCTTCACGCGCTCGAGCTCCTTCGGGTCCGTGGCCGAAACAAGGGCGGAATCCTTATTGCGAAGAGCGATGCCGAGATGGCGCACGATCTTGTTGACAACTGCTTCGTCGGCGCCGCTGTCGTATTTCTGCACGTCTGCGAGATAATCGGTCATGATGCCTCCAATTTGCACTTGCTCTCAAGCTGCCGCCCGTTTCGCGAGCTGCGTGCAGCAGCCGGAGTTTTTCACGCTCATCGGGTATGTCAAGGCGTTTCCGTGCCAGCCGCATCGGGGATAAATATATCCGTCACATTCGCCTTCGTGGCCCCTTTTCTTGAGCAGCGGAAAGACCTATATCACTCGTGCCGTCTTCGGGCGGCTATGGCAATAAACGGGCGATGAAATAAACCCATTGGACCCGGGGGCGGTACCCGGCGCCTCCACCAAAAACCGGCCTGGAAATCCGGACCGGCTTTTGATGGGGGCGAAATAGGATCGACAAGGGCGTAAAGATCGACTTTTTGCTCGGCATTGTACCACCGTTATCGGGCTAAACTTATAGTTGCAAACGACAACTATGCTGAAGCACGTCTCGCTGCCTAACGGCGGTGCGGCACTTCAAATCAAGCCCTTCCGGGTAGCACCGTAAGGCGGGGTCCGAAGGCACCTGGCAACAGAAGCCTTCACCTTCTCCCCTGTCGCGAAATGGTCTATAGATGCTTGATAATTGACTCGTCATAAGCGGACGGGGCAAAGGAGTGTCGTACAGTGCTGCACACCGGCTGTGGTACACAAAGATGCTGCGGCGCTTTAACATGCAGCAGTTGAGTTCGAAGGAAGACGGGGATCATATGGGCCAGGACCACATACGCTACGACATTCTGGCGCAGGACGCGCTTCGCGGCGTCATTCGCAAGGTGCTGGCCGAAGTCGCAGCCACGGGTCATTTGCCCGGCGACCACCACTTCTTCATCACGTTTCTGACGGGCGCCCCCGGCGTGCGCATCTCGCAGCACCTCAAGGCGAAATATCCCGAACAGATGACGATCGTCGTGCAGCACCAGTTCTGGGACCTGAAGGTCAGCGAAGCGGCTTTCGAGATCGGTCTCTCCTTCTCCGACACACCAGAGAAGCTGGTGATCCCCTTCAACGCCGTCCGCGGCTTCTACGATCCGTCGGTCAATTTCGAGCTCGAGTTCGACGTCGCCGCCAGCGAGGATGAAGAGGATTCGGCAGAGATCACCGCGTATCCGGCCGGCGAAGACGGCAACGAACCTGCCGAGAAGAGCCCGGAGAAATCGGGCGAACCGAAAAATGGCGGAGGTTCGGTCGTCTCGCTCGACTCCTTCCGCAAGAAGAACTGATCGATACGGAGGCGGCGATGGCCGGCGACATCGTCAACCTGCGCCAGTTCCGCAAAAAGCAGGCCCGCACAGAAAAAGAGAAGCGGGCCGAGCAGAACCGTATCGCTTTCGGACGCACCAAGGCGGAAAGGACGCTGACCAGCGCCCTGAACGAGAAAGCATCGAAGGCGCTCGACCAGGGTCGGCTGGAGACACCGGCCACGACGCATCCCGCGGACGGTACCCCGGACGGGGAGAAGGCGTGACAAGCCGTACCGTCCGCAATCCCGAAAAACGATTCTGCCGCAAAGACTTGAGCCAGCTTCCGGAATCGGAATGCCAACGCCTTGAATCGGTTTGTGAGCGATGATGATCGTCAAGCATTCCGCCACTCTGCACGGCCACCGAACGAGTATTACCCTCGAAGAACCGTTCTGGCAGGAACTGAGATCGATCGCGCAAAGCCGCGGCATGCCGCTTGCCCGACTGATCGCCGAAGTCGATGACGGGCGCAACCCCGACGGCAATCTCTCCTCTGCGCTCCGTGTTTACGTTCTCGCCTGGGTAAAATCACACGCCAGCGCGACAGACGCACAAAGGTCGCTGTAGCACTTTGATCTGCTGCATGTTTTTGTCCTTAAATCGGATCTAAGGAAACATGCGGTGCACCGTACCTCCCAGGCCCGCAATGGTGACAGTAGCGCTTGAGTTACCCCATGAGCTTGTCGTGAACCGGGCCTCGGAAATCAGCGTCCTGCCAGCCGCGTGCATCAAGCTCCGGAAAACCGCGACGCAATTGCTCCGCCATGGCGCGTATCCCGTCCGACATTGGCGAGTGCTCCATCATGCGGACGCAGTTCCGCCCTGCCCCCTTGGCGAGATAAAGCTGGTCGTCGGCACTCCTGAAAATGTCCTCGTAGACGGCCGGATAAGTGAAGAGGGCAATCCCGATGCTGACGGTGACCGCATACGCACAGTCGCCTTCCGGCACCCTGTCCTCGGCGACGCCGAGGCGGATGCGCTCCGCCAATTCACCGATCGCAGCCACATCGGTTGAACGCACGAAAGCGCCGAACTCTTCACCACCGAGCCGGCCAACCAGACCGGTCTCGCCCACCGCATTGCGCAGTACCGCCGCAATCCCGACGAGCGCCGCATCTCCGGCAAGGTGCCCATGGCAATCATTGATCTTCTTGAAATGATCGGCATCGAGGATCAACAGCGCCGATGTGGGCGGAAAGAGAGTGAGGTCCTGTTTCGCGAAGAAATCGATGACATCGGCCGTGAAGGCGCCCCTGTTCAGACAGCCCGTCAACCCGTCATAGCGGCTCGCCTGGACGAGGAGCCGGTTCGCCAGCGCCAGCTGCTGCATCTTGACCCCGATGATGGCAAAAAGCGGCACGGCAAGAAGCACGGGGATATAGAGCGCGAGGCTGAGCGTGGTGGTCATGACCTCCGTGCCGAAGCGGGCCGTGCAATAATACGTGATGAGCATCGCGATCACCGTGCAGCCGACGGTGCCACCAAGGGTACAGTTCACGATCCAGATGACTGCGCGGCGATCAAGCCGCGGCTCAAGCGATTTCATCTCGCAACCCCAATTATAGGCGCATTGTGCCTGAGGGGATGCTAATACGACTTCAAATGGACCACTAAAATTCTAGGGTTTTAACGGTTTCGCCGCCGGGAAGAAGAAAGCCGCTTCGCACTCTCATCTCAACTTGCCTGTTTGACGCGGGATGCGGGCGGAAAACCGCTTCGCACTTTTCCTCATCCCGATTTGCCTGTTTGACGCGGGATGCGGGCGGAAAACCGCTTCGCGCTTTTCCTCATCCCAACTTGCCTGCTTGACGCGGGATGCGGGCGGAAAACCGCTTCGCACTTTTCCTCATCCCGCTTATTGCACCGTGATGTCTGGCAGCATGTCGAAGTTCAGCGGCGGGCCGGCGTTTTCCCCGGCCGCGTTGCCGCCCGACGGTGGCTGCTGGTTGCCGCGCTGGACGTTTCGCGGGGACGGTGGCGGCTCCAGCGCGCTGCGCGGCGGGAGTTGCCGCAGGCGCAGGCGCAGTTCCTCGGCCGCGCGCCGTTCGGCCGCTGCGCGCGCCTCCGCCTCGGCCTTCATCCGCGCCGCCTCCGCGGCCGCGGCCTGGCGGTGGCGCTCCTCGGCGATCGCCCTCAGGCGCGCAACCTCGCGTTCGGCCGCGCGTGCCTTGTAAAGCGCCACTTCGCGGCGAAGCCGCTGCTTTTCTAGCACATTCGATTGCAGCGTTTCCACGCGCCGCCGTTCGCGCTCGAAGGCCCTGAGCGACAGGAAATTCGACAGGTCGGTGACGTCCATCGAAACATCAGGCGCGTTCAGTGGCCCATCAAAGCCGAAGCGCACGCGCGGCTCGGCGCCGGCGAGCGCCTCTTCGCCCGGCCGGAACGCCAGGTCGATCACGCCATTCATGCGTTGTTCTGCAAGGTCGAATGCCGCTTCGCCGGTGAACGCGGCGTTGCCGTCGCCCGCCGTGACATTCTGCGCCCTGACCGTGCCGCCGGCGACGCTGAAAGGCACCTTGATGGCACCGACGACCGATTGACCGGTAAAGAGCACTTGTTCCGCCGCCTTGCGGATCGCGTCGGGCGAAATCTCGGTCTTCATGGCATCGGCGGCGCCCATCAGCGGCGCCAGCGCCGCCGTGTTGATGCCGTTGAGCGTGACACCGTTGAACGTCGCCGTCCCCGATCCGCTCGCCGAATGGGCCATCGCCCGGGGGGTCGCGCCCGAAGCTTCCATAGCAACGGCCAGATCGAACCGACCCGTTGCCACCGCACCGCTTTCGCGCGCCCATCCGGCGGCGGCAAGATCCGCGCCCTTGAGGTCGAAGCGCGAGCGCAGGAAGCCCGAGCCATTGGCGTTGCCGACTTGCACCCGCCCCTCGAGCTTGCCGCCGAGCCATTCGCCGGCGGCGTCGCTCAGGGCCAGCTCGTCGCCCTTCCATTCGAGCTTCCCGGCAAAGCCGGTAACCGGACCGTAGATACCGGGCCAGAAGCGCTTCGCCGTGACATTCAACGCGACGTCGAGCCCGGTCCAGGCTGGCTGCGCGACGGGTGCCATCGACAATCCGCCGATCGACGCGTCCTCGAATTGCCCGAGGATGCCCTCGCCGAGCCAGCCTAGGTCGAGCGTGTCCAGCGCAAGCTCGCCGACGGCCTTGCCGGCGGTCTTGCGGTCGATCGCCAGCGCGCCGGAAAAGACATTCTGGTCGACCTTGCCTTCGACCGCCGAGAGGGCAACCCTTTCCGCATCGGTCGTGATGTCGGTCGACAGCGTCACGGGTAGCCCGCTGCCCATCTGCGGCAATCCGATTCCCTGGAGGAGCAGGAATGGCTCCAGATCTTCCGTCTGCAGCGTCAGCTTTGCCTGCCCTTCGAGATAGTGGTCACGGGCGAGGTCGAAGTCGCCCTTGGCCGCCAGCGACGTTTTCTCGGTGGTGAAGGTCAGCGTGCCGTTCGCCTTGGACCCCTCCGTACTCTGCAGCTTGACCGACAGGATACTATTGGCGTCCGCATCGAACGGCAGCGGATCGAAGCCCGCCTGTCCGACGAGGACGACCGACTGCGGATTTTCGAGTGTCGCCTCCAGCAGCATTCCCTTGCCGGTAAGCGCTTGCGCGACATCGGGCGCCTGGTAGCTTGCGGCGATCTTGCTGCCGTTGGCAGTGCCGATCACACCGAAGGTAACCGGCGCACTGCCCTCGTTGCTGCCGGCCGTCAACGTCACGTCCAAAGCGGCATCGGAATAATAGGGGCCGGCCTTGATGAGCTGTTGCAACGCCGGATGGGCGATCGCGTGTCGACCGACCATTTCGAGGAAGGGCGTGAGATCCTTGGCGGCGAGCTTCATCTTCGCCGAAAGCACCGGCTGGTCGAGGCCGCCGCTCATGCGGCCGGAAAAGGCAAGCTGGGCGCCGGATAGCGAACCGATCGCCACCCGCTCGGCCTGCAACTGCCCGTTCTTGAGCGTCAGCACCGCCTGCACGTCACGCGCTTCCTCACCGAAGGCGGAAAATGCCTCGGCGGAGAGATCGGCGGCGATCGCATGCTGCAGCAGAGTTCCGTTCGAAGCATCGCCGGCGATGAGACCGGCCAGCGCCTGCAGCGCCTCCAGGTCGATACGGTTGCCTTTGAGCTGCAGCGACAGGCTCGGCTGCTGCTCCGCGAAGGACTGGCGTTCGATCCGGCCCCGAAGCGTCGCGGGGCCTGCCGCCACCTCAAGGCCCTCGAACTGCTGCAGCGTGTCCGTCAGGTTGACGGTCGCGGCAAAGCCGGCCGTCTTCAGCTTGCGGATCGCCGGGTCCACGGACCCGGCCAGCCAGTTCGCCAGTCCTGAAGGCTGGTTGGAGGCGACCAGGATGTCGCCGCGAAAGGCGCGCTGTTCCTTGAGGTTCAGTCGTCCGCTGGCCTCCATTTGCGTCCGGCCGGGCAGCAGCGCCACGGCATTCTCGACGATCCAGCCGGCGCCATCCGGCCTGACGTCGAGCCGCACGTCCCGAACAGTCGTATCGCCGATCACGATGGCCGGCAGCTTCAGGCTGGCGCGGCCCGGCACCTGCGGGATAGGGATGTCGGCGGCGATCGCCAGCATCGCCTCGATCCGCTGGCGCAGCGAAATGGCGGGGTCGCGGCCAGTCTTGCCACTGCGGCCGGAATTGCCGATGCGGCTGACGTCGATCTGCTGCCCATCGGCGATCAGCAGGAATTTCTGGTCCTTGCCGGTGTCGAGCGTCGCCTCGCCGGTGACGACGTAGGGATCGTCCGGCGGGCCAGCCTCGAAGCGGTATTCCGGGACACGGATGCTCTCGTTGGTGAGCTGGAAATCGCCGTTGATACGCAGGGCGCCACTTTGCTTGGCCTCGTCCGCCGGCCGGTTCTCGGTCAGCGTGAAACGGCCGGCATAGACCGGTCTGAAGTCGACGACCTTGAGATCGCCGTCGAGCTCGACACCGAACGGCCGCTTGTCCGGCGTCAGCCGCGCCCTGAGGCTCAGCGCGCCTTCTTCGTTCACCTCGTTACTGGAGAGGGCGAAGCTGCCGGCTTCGCCATCGAGCGCCGCGCGGCCCTCGACCTTCCACGGGCCGGCAAGGGAGCGCGCCGACAGATCGGCAGAGAGATCGCTGACGCGGCGGGTCCGTCCCGTCTGCTCGTCGACGAACTCGATCTCACCGTCAACGATCTCGACCTTTTCGAGAACGACCGTGCTTGCCGGGATCGATGCGCGGGTCCCACGCGCCCAGTCCAGCGTACCATCCGGCAGGAGGCGAATCCTCGCCTTCGGTCGATCGAGCCGCATGTCGAAGATCAGCGCCTCGCCGCTCAAGAACGGCGCAAGCTCGGCGCTCATCGAGAATTGCGCGATCTGGACGATCGGCTGTTCGCCGTCGGTGGGACCGACGCGCACGTCGTTGAGGGTCACCGTCGGGAACGGAAGGATGCGGGCATCGACACTGCCATGAACCACGACCGGCTTGCCCATGATGCGGCTTGCCTCGCGCTCGAAATCGTTGCGGAAGCTGGTCCAGTCGATGAACAATGGTGCGATCAACGCCGCAAAAAGGGCGACGACAATGAGCCCGCCGATGGTAACCAGAATTCGCGCCAGCACCGTGTCACATTCCCGTCTGTCTCATTCGCGCCCCTACTCGCATCCTTGAGCCGCTGATCCCCACAGTGTCAGGCAAAAATCTTGCCTGGGTTGAAAATATTGTCCGGATCGAGCGCGCGCTTGATCTGCCGCATCAGATCGAGCGCGTCGCCGAGCTCCGCCTCGAGAAACGGCATCTTGCCCTGCCCGATTCCATGTTCTCCCGTACAGGTGCCGTCCATCGACAGAGCCCGTGCGTTCAGCCGCTCCACGAAGGCTTCCGCCCGCGCAACATCGGCTGGATCCTTGTCGTCGAAAAGCAGCCCGACGTGAAAGTTGCCGTCGCCCGCATGGCCGACGATCGGGGCGACCAGCCCGTGTGCCGCGCTATCCTCATGCGTTGCCGCGACGCAATCGGCAAGCCGCGAGATCGGCACGCAAACATCCGTCGAAAGGATCGCAGCACCGGGCACCAGCCCCTTCTGTGCCCAATAGGCGTTGTGCCGCGCCTTCCAGAGTCGCGAGCGCTCTTCCGGATTGGTCGTCCAGATAAAACCAGTAGACCCCAATTCCGACGCTATTTCGGCGAACTGGCGCGATTGTAGCTCGACGCTCTCGGCGCTGCCATGAAACTCGACGAAAAGCGTCGGCGTCTCCGCATAGCCGAGGTTCGAATAGGCGTTACACGCCTTCATCTGCAGCGCGTCGAGCAGCTCGATGCGCGCCACCGGAATGCCCGACTGGATCGTCAGGATCACCGCGTTGCAGGCGTCGGCAATGGTGGGGAACGGGCAGACGCCGCCGGAGATCACCTCCGGTATTCCTTGCAGGCGGAGCGTGATCGACGTGACGATGCCGAGCGTACCTTCCGCGCCGACGAAGAGCCGCGTCAGGTCGTAGCCGGCCGAGGACTTGCGCGCCCGGTGGCCGGTCAAAATCTCGCGACCGCCGGCTACGACCGCCGTCACCGCCAGCACGTTTTCCTTCATCGTGCCGTAGCGCACCGCGTTGGTGCCGGAGGCGCGTGTCGAGGCCATGCCGCCGATCGAGGCGTTCGCCCCAGGATCGATCGGGAAGAAAAGACCGGTATCGCGCAGATAGGCGTTCAGGTCCTCGCGGGTGACGCCGGGCTCGACCGTGCAATCGAGATCCTCGGCATTAACGGCAAGAACGCGGTTCATGCGCATCATATCGACCGATATGCCGCCGTTCGGCGCGTTGACGTGCCCCTCCAGCGAAGATCCCGTGCCGAAGGGGATCAGCGGCACGCGGTGCGCACTGGCGATCTCGACGATCTCGCGCACTTCGGCGCCATTCTCGGGAAAGACCACGGCGTCCGGCAATTGCGCCGGAATATAGGTCGTCGTGTGGGTGTGCTGGGCACGGACCGTCTCACCGGTCTGGAAGCGCTCGCCGAATCGTGCGGCTAGGCGTTCCTTCGCCGCAGCGATACCGCTGTCGTTTCTCGTTCCCGCTTTGATTGCCTTCAACGCCACGAAAACGCCCCTTCCCTGCAGCACCTCGCGTCCCGGCCAGTCGCGCAAGGGTCACTGTAACATTCTGCATTGCCGCCCGATTTTATTCCCAATTCGACACCGAATTAAGGAATTACGCGGCGACTGCCTCCACCCTGGCCGGCGCGCAAGCTCATGGACAGAGGTTGCCATGACCTCCAGGTAAAGCGCACACTCGTCTTTCCGTGATGCCACGTGGCGACGACACATCCGAGGCCAGATCGGAAGCGCTGCTATTTCAAGGCGCTACTGTGCAAATCGGAATCAATTTGTCCAGAAGTTCACGCAGGTTCGAAGCTTCGCAACGCACAAAATCACAGTTGGTGGTACCGGCTTGTCACAAGTGCCCCGTGGGCGACGACCTCTTCTATCGGTCGGCAGCCGTGCTCCTCGCTTGGCGGCAAGCAGTGCTATGATTAACATCTACCGCTGTCCACGCCTGCGCCCTACAGCGCCGCGCGTCTTGTGAGACGCGCAAAGGACGCTGTAGCACTTTGAATTGCTGCATGTCTCTTTCCTTAAACCCGCTCCGATTTAAGGAAACATGCAGGAGGAGAAGGTCGAATGTTTGGATTGCTTGCCCTGCTAACGGCATCCGTCTTCTTCGGCGCCGCCATCTATATCAACGTGGCCGAGCAACCGGCACGGCTCGGCCTCGATGACCGCTCGGCGCTTGCCGAGTGGGGCCCGGCCTACCGGCGTGGCTTCGAGATGCAGGCTTCCCTCGCCGTTGTTTCCGGACTCCTCGGCGCCGCGGCATGGTGGCAGACCGGCAATCCGCTCTGGGGCCTCGGGGCAGCGGTCATCATCCTGAACTGGCCCTATACCCTGCTCGTCGTCATGCCCGTCAACCGCCGCCTGGAGGCGACCCGCCCCGAGGAGGCGAACGATGAGACCCGCGCGCTGCTCATGCGCTGGGGCAAGCTCCATGCCGGCCGAAGCGCGCTCGGCGCGATTGCGGCGGCGATTTACCTGCTCGCCGCACTGCGCGGATTCTAGCCTGTCATCACACTGTCACGAACAGCGCCTATTGAGATCAATAAATCTGGATCTATGGATATATGGAAAAGAAGACAGCCCTTGCCGCCCTTGCGGCCCTTGGCCAGGATACCCGCCTCGAAGTCTTCCGCCTTCTGGTGCACGCCGGACCGGATGGCGTGCCGGCCGGCGAGATCGCCACGCGGCTGGGCACCATCCAAAACACGACATCGGCGCACCTGAAAGTGCTCGACCACGCCGGCCTCGTGCACGCCGAACGCGACGGGCGCGTCGTACGTTACGTGGCCGATATGACCGGGTTCTGCGACCTGCTCGCTTATCTCATGGAAGACTGCTGCAACGGCAATCCCGAGCTTTGCCGCCCGGTCATCCGGGCCGTGACCTGCAATTGTTGAGGAGGTTAATCGTGAACGATCATAGGCCATTCAACGTTCTCTTTCTTTGCACAGCCAATTCCGCACGCTCGATCATGGCCGAGGCGATCCTCAATCGACTTGGCCAAGGCAAGTTCAAGACGTTCTCGGCCGGATCGCAGCCCAAGGGGAAGGTTCATCCTCTCGCCCTGGAGCTTCTGCAGAGCCTCGACTACGATACGTCTTTCGCGCGCTCCAAGAGTTGGGACGAGTTCGCCGGCCCTGACGCGCCGAAGATGGATTTCGTCTTCACCGTCTGTGACGATGCCGCCAACGAGGCCTGCCCCGTCTGGCCGGGGCAGCCGCTATCGGCGCATTGGGGCGTGCCGGACCCAGCCGTAGCCAAAGGCAGCGAACCCGAAAAACACTTTGCCTTTTCCGAAGCCTATCGGATGATGAATAATCGGATATTGGCCTTCATCAGCCTGCCGATGCCCACGCTCGACAAGCTCGCCCTCCAGCAGCGCCTCGACGAGATCGGCCGCGACAGGCCGAACGGGGGCTGATAGCGATGACATTCGATCTCCGCCGCCGTCTCGCGGCCGAAGCGCTTGGGACCGCTATACTCGTCGCCACCGTTGTCGGCTCCGGCATTATGGCGGACAAGCTTACGGACGACGTCGCGCTTTCGCTGCTCGGCAACACGCTCCCGACGGGAGCGATCCTCGTCGTGCTGATCACGGTCCTTGGGCCGCTCTCCGGTGCGCATTTCAATCCGGCTGTGACGATGGTCTTCGCGCTCCGGCGCGAGATCGAGGCAAATACGGCGGTCTCCTATGTCGTCGCGCAGATCGCCGGCGGCATCGCCGGCTCGCTTGTCGCGCACGCCAAGTTCGAGCTTCCGCTCATCCAGATTTCAGCGACGGCACGCACCGGCACGGGCCAGTGGATCGCGGAAGCAGTCGCCGCCTGCGGCCTCGTTTTCACCATTCTCGCCGGACTCCGCTTCCGGCCGGATGCGATCGCCTGGCTGGTCGGACTCTACATCACCGCCGCCTATTGGTTCACCGCCTCGACCTCCTTCGCCAATCCGGCGGTCGCGATCGCGCGCGCCCTGTCGAATACCTTTGCGGGCATCCGCCCGGTCGATCTGCCCGGCTTCATCATCGCCGAGATTTTCGGTGCATTGCTGGCGATGGCGCTTGCCGGCTGGATGCTGGCGGAGGAGAAGGTTGCGGTTCACGCGCTCAACGAGCTGAAAGGTGCTGAATGACCATGGACGTCAAGATCTATCACAACCCCGCCTGCGGCACCTCCCGCAATACGCTGGCAATGATCCGCAATGCCGGGATCGAGCCGACCGTCATCGAATATTTGAAGACGCCGCCATCGCGCGACGAGCTCGTCCGCATGATCGCCGACGCGGGCCTGACCGTGCGCGAAGCCATCCGTGACAAAGGCACGCCCTATGCCGAACTCGGCCTCGACGATCCGGCGCTGACCGACGACCAGTTGCTCGACGCCATGCTCGACCACCCGATCCTGATCAACCGGCCGTTCGTCGTAACGCCGCTCGGGACGAGGCTTTCGCGCCCGTCCGAGCTCGTGCTCGATATCCTGCCCGACACGCACAAGGGGCCATTCAGCAAGGAGGATGGCGAGAAGGTGCTCGACAGCGAAGGTAAGCGCATCCGCTAGAGCATCCTGCTTTCAAGTGGAATCGCTGAAAGCGGATAAGATGCTCTAGAATCAAAGTGCTAAAGCGTCCTTTGTGCGTCCGGAAGGACGCACGGCGCTGTAGCGGTGCGACCTGTCCTATCGTATTTCGACCATCGCTGAAGCCGCGTCCATCTCCTCGTGCAGCTTGCGCTCCTCGTCGGCATGCGGCTTGGTGAAGCGCGCGATGACGAGATAGGCGACCGGCGTGAGGTAGAGCGTCACGATCACCGCGAGGCCCAACCCGCCGACCAGCACCCAGCCGAGTGCGATGCGCGCCTCGGCCCCCGCTCCGCTCGCCAGAACCAACGGGACAGCGCCAACGACCGTCGCGATCATCGTCATCAACACGGGTCTCAGGCGGATATTGGCAGCGTTCTCGATGGCGCCGCGGACATCCTGACCGCGATCACGCAACTGATTGGCGAACTCGACGATCAGGATGCCGTTCTTCGCCATGATGCCGACCAGCATGACCAGCCCGATCTGGCTGTAGATGTTCAGCGTATTGCCCGTGATGATCATCGCGAAGACGGCACAGGCAAGCCCGAGCGGCACGGTCGACATGATGATCAAACCGCTCACGAAGCTCTCGAACTGTGCTGCCAGCACCAGGAAGATGATGATGATCGCGAAGCCGAAGGTGATGAAAAGGCCGTTGGCGTTTTCGTTGAGCGTCGCCGCTTCCGCAAGCGGCATCACCCGCGACCCGGGCGGCAACAGCGGTTCCGCCATTTCCTCCACCATCGACAGCGCCTCGCCGAGCGCGAGGTCCGACTTCAGGCCGGCCGAAAGCGAAACTGCGCGAAGTTGCGACTCGCGCCCGAGCTGCGGCGCCACGGCCTTTTCCTCGATCGTCGCAATGGTCGACATCGGCACGATCCGGCCGTCACGTGCCTTGACGAAGATGTTCTGCAGGTCCGTCGGGTCGTTGAGCGGAGTGGTAGAGGAAAGCAGCTTGACGGGATAGGCATCGCCCTCGACGAAGATATCGACGACGCTGCTGCCGTCGAGCATCGCCTGGAGCGCCCAGGACAGCCCGCTGATGTCGACACCGAGGTCGGACGCGCGCTCACGGTCGATGGTGATCGAGAGTTGCGCCTGGTTGGCCTCATAGTTGAGCCGCACGTTCTCGAAACGGCCGCTGTCCTCGATCGCGCGGACGAGCTTGGCCGCCGCGTCGCCGAGCTTTGTGTAATCGTTGCCGACCAGCGCCACCTGAAGGCCACTACCGGCACCGCGAATGCCAAGACTGTTGGACTGGATGGCGAAGGAGCGGACGGACGGGATGGTCGCGGTCACCTTGTTGATGTCTGCGACGATCTGCTGTTGCGTGCGCTCCCGCACTTCCCACGGGGCAAGCGTCAGCACCATGAAGCCGCTATTGGCCGTGCCGCCCTGTCCCGAGATTGAAAAGACGTTGCTGATCTCGCCCGATTTGACCAGCGGCTCAAGGCCCTCCTCGATGCGACGCATCTGCGCCTGCGTATATTCGAGCGAGACGCCCTGCGGCGCGTTGATCCTGAGCATGACTTGCGAACGGTCCTCGTTCGGGGTCAGTTCGGACTTGAGCGTCAGGAAGCCGGCGGCCCCCGCCGCGGTGAAGAAGGCAGCGACGACGAAGACGATGAGCGGCGCATTGAGGCAGGCGCGAAGCGTCACCCGATAGAACGCCGCGGCCCGCGCCCCGAGCCGACTCATCACGCCCTGATGGGCATGCGCATCGGTCGTCAGCAGACGCGAGGCGAGCATCGGGCAGAGCGTGAGCGACACGAAGGACGAGAGCAGGATCGAGAAAGCGAGCACGAAACCGAACTCGCGGAAGAGCCCGCCTGTCTGCCCCGGCAGGAAGGAGAGCGGCACGAACACCGCGGCAAGCGTGGCCGTCGTCGCCAGCACCGCGAAGAAGACCTCGAGCGTGCCATGCACTGCAGCCGCGCGGGGCCCGAGGCCCTCCGCGCGGCGGCGCACGATGTTTTCGAGCACCACGATCGCATCGTCGACGACGAGACCGGTTGCAAGCACGATCGCAAGCAGCGTCAGGATGTTGATCGAGAAACCGGCGAGATAGATCGCCGCGAGCGTGCCGATCAACGCGATCGGCATCGAGATTGCCGGGATCAGCGTCGCCCGCCAGTCGAGCAGGAAAAGATAGATGACAAAGGTGACGATGAATACGGCGACAAGGAGCGCGATCTCCACTTCGTGGATCGCGCCGTTGATGAATACGGCATCGTCGCTGGTGATCTTGAGTTCCGTTCCCTCCGGCAGGATCTCCGAGGCGATCGTGTCCACCACCTTGTGAATACCCTCGGAGATATCGACCGTATTCGACTGGGCCTGGCGGACGATGCCGAGGCCGATGCCCTGCCGACCATTGGAGCGCAGCGCCGACGTGCCCGTGTCCGGGCCGAGCGTTACGGTCGCGACGTCCCGCAGCCGCACATTGTCCCCGATGATGAGGTTTTCGAACTGCTCGGGCGTCTGGAGGTCCGCCGTCGCCCGAACGGTAATGTCCTGGCTGGCACTGGTCAGCGAGCCCGCCGGCACGTCATAGGATGCGTTGGAGAGCGCTTCGCGAAGATTGGCCACCGTGACCCCACGGCCGGCGAGCTTCGCCTGGTCCAGATCGATGCGGAAGATCTTCTCCTGGTCGCCGTAGACCGTCACATCGGCGACGCCCTCGACCGCCGCAAGCCGGTCGCTGATCTCGTTTTCGACCAGTAGCGTCATGTCTTCCATGGTCATCGTGTCGGAGGTCAGCGCCAGCCGTATGATCGGCTGGCTGTCCGCATCCGCCTTGACGATGATCGGCTCGTCGGCATCGTCCGGCAACTGCCCGGCAACGCGGCCGAGCGCATCGCGGATGTCATTCGCCGCCTGGCCGATATCGGTCGTGTCGGAGAATTCGAGCGTCACGCGGCTGCGCCCGAAGGAAGAGCTCGACGAAATGCTTTTGAGGCCCTGGACGCGCGACACGGCGCCTTCGACGACCGAAGTCACCTCACGGTCGATCGTTTCCGGCGAAGCGCCTTCGAACCAGGTCGTCACGGAGACGACCGGCTGGTCGACCTGCGGCAGTTCGCGCATTTCGATGCCGTTCCAGGCGGCGAGGCCGGCAACGACGATCAGCGTGTTGATCACCAGCGCGAAGATCGGCCGACGGATGAAAAGAGCGGTAAAGCCGGTCTTTCCGCCTTGGCCTCCGCCCTTGCCGTGATGGCCGCCGAACCCGATGTTCATTGCGCCTCTCCCGCGACCTTCTGCTCTGGCTCGCGGCGCTTTTCGCCGGCAACGCGCACCGCACCGCCATCGCGCAGACGCTGCACGCCCTCGGTCACGATACGGTCGCCCTCCGCAACGGCGGCGTCGACAAGCACCTTGTCCGGGTTGCGCTGGATGATCTTGACCGGCACCCGTTCACTGCGGTCGTCCTTGACGCGCCAGATATAGGATCCATCCGAACTCCACTGGATCGCCAGCGGGTCGACCGTCGGAAAACGGTCGCCGTCGAAGGCCATGGTAACCGAGAAGGACATGCCCGCCCGCAGCATGTCGTCGGGATTTTCAAGCCTTGCACGGACGCGGAGCGTCCGGCTCGCCTGATCGAGACGGTTGTCGATCGCATGGATGACGCCTTCGAGCTGTCGCCCGGGCTGCGCGATCGCATTCGCCGTCACCGGCTGGTCGACGAAAATCTTGCTGGCGAAGCGTTCCGGAACCCAGAAATCGACAAGAATTTGCGAACGATCGTCCACCACCGCGATCGGCGTCGAGGTCGTGACATAGTCGCCGACGTTAACGGTGATGATACCGACGACACCCTTCGACGGCGCGACGATATCGCGGCGCTTGAGATCGAGTTCTGCCGTCCTCAGCGCCAGCTCCGCCGCCTGCAGCGCGATTTCCGTATCGCGAACCTCCACCGCCGTCACCGCTCGTGCGCTGCTGAGATTGCGATAGCGCTGGAGCTTTTCCGCAGCACTGTCGCGTGTCAGCCGCGCTTGTTCTGCTGCAACCTTCTGGTCGTCGCTGTCCAACCGCGCGATGACCTGGCCCTCGGCGATCCTGTCACCGGACTTCACCAGGATTTCGGTGAGGTTGCCTGTCGCGGTCGGCGTCACCGTGACGGAATGGATCGCTTCGCCATTGCCGATGGCATTGAGCCTGTCGTTGACGATCGCGCTCGCCGACGGCCTGACGACGACCAGCGTCGCATCGCCGAAGCCGCCCTGGCCACCCTGCCCGCGTCCGTTGCGCCGCCCGCCTTCACCTTCGCTGCCCTGCGACTTCGACAGTTTATCGATCAGCGGATGCGAAACGCCGATCGCCGCCAGCGTTTCACCGGCGCCGGGCGCAAAACGCACCCAGGCAGCTGCCCCCACCACGAGCACAACGACGCTGACCGCCAGTTGCTTCCAAAGCCGCATTCACATCTCCAAATGAAAAAGCACGCCCCAGCGCGGCCCCCGTGCCGGCGGAGCGTTCCGATTTGCCCCGAGTATCATTATTTGCCTGCCGTCGGGCAATCTCGGAATGCCATCATTACGCAATTGTAATAAAAGCGAAATTGTTGGCGGCATGATGGCGCCCATCGCGGTGCGCCGATTGCACAGCATTTTACTGGACAACCGGTGTTTACAGCCTCAACCGCTGGGCTATTCTGCCTGCCTCGGACACCACTTCCGATCGGTTTCGATGTTCAACGCATGTTGGGGAGAAGGACGATGTGCGACGCCTGCATCATGGAATCGGTAAAGCAGCGAATGCTGTCGCGACGCGGCTTTTTCCGTGCGGCCGCGGTCGGTACGGCAGGTATTGCCGCCGCTGGCATGGGAATAGCGCCGCCGGCGCTCGCCGCCGGCCATACCAGCGTGACCGACCTCACCCACGAACTCTACCAGGAGTTTCCGACCTACTTCGGCCAACAGCAGTTCTTCCGTGAGCAGAAGTTCAGCTACGCCAAGGAAAAGTTCAACCTGTTCGAACTTCGGGTGAGCGAACACACAGGTACGCATGTCGATGCGCCGCTGCATTTCTCCGCCGACGGCCTGTCGGTCGCAGAACTGCCGGTCGAGAAGCTGGTGGTGCCGCTCTGCGTCGTCGATATCCGCGAGAAGGCGACGGGCAACGCCGACGCGCAGATAACGCCGGACGACATCAAGGCGTGGATCGGCGCCAATGGCGACATTCCGGAAAGCGCCTGTGTTGCCATGCTTTCCGGCTGGGCCGGGCATCTCGGCACCGACAAGTTCCGCAACGCCGACGCCGAGGGCAAGCTCCATTTCCCGGGTTTCCACGTCGAGGCCGCCAAGTTCCTGCTCGAAGAAACGCAGGCCGCCGGCATCGCCGTCGACACGCTTTCGCTCGACTTCGGCGCCTCGCCGGATTTCGCCACCCATTATGCCTGGCTGCCGCAGGGCCGCTGGGGGCTGGAGGCCGCGGCCAATCTCGACAAGCTGCCCGCCAAGGGCGCGACCCTGGTGCTCGGCGCACCGAAGCACCGCGGCGGCACCGGCGGCCCGGCCCGCGTCTTCGCGCTTGTCTGAACAACCGACCGCGTAAATTCCGCGCAGAATCAATGTGAGTCCAAGGAGAAAGCATGAGCACTGTCGTCCCGCCGCCCGATCCGGAAGCCGACCCGCGCGTCAAAGCGGTTTTCGACGACATCCGTGCCACACGGAAATCGGACTTCGTCAACAACATGTGGCTCTGGCTCGCCTTCGACGCTGACCTTCTGGAGCGGACCTGGGCGGAGGTGAAGGCGGTCATGGCGACGCCCTCCGCCCTCGACCCCTTGGTGAAGGAAATGCTCTATATCGCCGTTTCCGTCACCAACGGCTGCGGTTACTGCATTCATTCCCACACGGCATCGGCCAAGGCCAAGGGCATGACGGCGGCGGAGCATGCCGACCTTCTGCGTGTCATCTCGCTGGCGGCCAAGACCAATCAACTGGCCACTGCGCTGCAGGTCCCGGTCGATCCGGCTTTCGACGCGCCGGGCGAAAATTGATGACTTCGAAATACCACTGCATGTGTCCCCATAGGGACAAAAACATGCAGCAATTCAAAGTACTACAGCGACCTTTGTGCATCTGAAAACAGACGCACGGCGCTGTCGTCTTTCCACAGGCTTGTCTTCGCGCTTGAAGAATCCGGAATAAAAGAAGAACATCCTTTCTGGCCTTTCGGTCCCGAATCACTACATTGGGCCGCATGAGCAAAGGTTTTGACGACATTCCCTTCTTCGACGAGGAGCCGGCGCCGCGCAAACCTGCGCCCGCCGCCGGCGGTATCGCCGCGCGCGCCATGGCCGCCCGCGACAAGGCCAAGCGCCCGGATTACCTCTCCGGCCTCAATCCCGAGCAGACGGAAGCCGTCGAAACGCTCGAAGGACCGGTGCTCGTGCTCGCCGGTGCCGGCACCGGCAAGACCCGCGTCCTGACGACCCGCATCGCCCATATCCTTTCGACCGGCCGCGCCTTCCCCTCGCAGATCCTCGCCGTCACCTTCACCAACAAGGCTGCGCGCGAGATGAAGGAGCGCATCGGCGTGCTCGTCGGCCATGCGGTCGAAGGCATGCCCTGGCTCGGCACCTTCCACTCGATCGGCGTCAAGCTGCTCCGCCGCCACGCGGAGCTCGTGGGCTTGAGGTCCAATTTCACCATTCTCGACACAGATGATGTCGTGCGGCTGATCAAGCAGCTGATCCAGGCCGAAGGGCTCGACGACAAGCGCTGGCCGGCAAAGCAATTCGCCGGCATGATCGACACCTGGAAGAACAAGGGCCTCGACCCCTCGCAGATTCCGGAGGGTGATGCCCGCGCCTTCGCCAACGGCAAGGGTCGCGAGCTTTACGCCGCCTACCAGAACCGGCTACTGACGCTCAACGCCTGCGATTTCGGCGACCTGCTCCTGCATCCGATCCGGATGTTCCGAGCCAATCCGGACGTGCTCCGGGAATATCACGACAAGTTCCGCTATATCCTCGTCGACGAGTACCAGGACACCAACACCGCGCAATATATGTGGCTGAGGCTTTTGGCGCAGCGGCCGCAAGCAAAGCGACCCACTGCAAGCGCCCCGGGCGAAGCCCTAGCCAGCCAAGGCTGGCCGGACGACGTTTCGTCCGCCCCCGCGGAGCGCAGCCGCGCAAGCGGCGACAGCGTGAGCGCGAAGAAACCCACACAACAAATCAATATTTGCTGCGTCGGCGACGACGATCAGTCGATCTACGGCTGGCGCGGCGCGGAAGTGGACAACATCCTGCGCTTCGAGAAGGATTTCCCCGGCGCGAAGGTCATCAAGCTCGAACGCAATTACCGCTCGACCGAGCATATCCTCGGCGCAGCCGCGCATTTGATCGCCCACAACGAAGGCCGCCTCGGCAAGACGCTCTTCACCGAACGCACCAATCCCGACGACGAGAAGGTGCATGTGCACGCCGCCTGGGATTCGGAGGAGGAAGCCCGCGCCATCGGAGAGGAGATCGAGCAGCTCCAGCGGCAGAAGCATAATCTGAACGACATCGCGATCCTGGTGCGTGCCTCGTTCCAGATGCGTGAATTCGAAGACCGCTTCGTCACCCTCGGCCTCAACTATCGCGTCATCGGCGGCCCGCGCTTCTACGAGCGGCTCGAAATCCGCGACGCCATGGCCTATTTCCGCCTTGTCTGCCAGCCGGCCGACGACCTCGCCTTCGAGCGCATCGTCAACACGCCGAAGCGCGGCCTGGGCGACACCACCGTGCGCACGCTCCACGACTATGCCCGCGCCCGCGACATCCCCATGTTCGCCGCCGCAAGCGACATCATCGAGACGGACGAGTTGAAGCCGAAGGCGCGCAAGGCTCTCTTCGACGTCGTTACCGATTTTCGCCGCTGGCAGACGCTGCTCGAAACGACGCCGCACACCGAACTTGCCGAGCAGATCCTCGACGAAAGCGGCTACACTGCCATGTGGCAGGCCGACAAATCGGCGGAAGCCCCGGGGCGGCTCGAAAACCTGAAGGAACTCATCCGCTCGATGGAGGCCTTCGAATCGTTGCGCGGCTTTCTGGAGCATGTCGCGCTCGTCATGGACGCCGAGCAGAACGAGGACATGGATGCCGTCTCGATCATGACGCTGCATTCGGCCAAGGGCCTGGAATTCGACACGGTGTTCCTGCCGGGCTGGGAGGAAGGCCTCTTCCCCCACCAGCGCGCACTCGACGAGGGCGGCCGCGCCGGCCTCGAGGAAGAACGCCGCCTCGCCTATGTCGGCATCACCCGCGCCAAGCGCCGCTGCCACATCTGGTTCGTCTCGAACCGCCGCATCCACGGCCTCTGGCAATCCACGATGCCCTCACGCTTCCTGGACGAACTGCCGATCGACCATGTGGAAGTGGCCGAGCAGGACGTCTCCTATGGCGGCTACGGTCGCGGCGGCTATGGCCAGTCGCGTTTCGACAAGGCCGATCCCTTCGAGAACTCCTACCAGACCCCCGGCTGGAAGCGCGCCCAGCAGCATCGCTCGGAGGCGACGCGCGACAATTGGGGCACGCGCTCCGGCCACGCCGTCGAGCGCATCGGCTACGGCGAGTCCGGCCCGCGCACCCGCATGATCGAGGGCGAACTGGTCGCCAAGTCGACGACCTCGGAACCGTCCCGCTTCAACATCGGCGACCGCGTCTTCCACCTCAAGTTCGGCAACGGCAACATCGCCGCGATCGAGGGCAACAAGCTGACGATCGATTTCGATCGCGCCGGGCAGAAGCGCGTGCTGGACGGGTTTGTGGAGCGGGTGTGATCAGGCCGAACATTGGCCGCCACGCCTTGCTCAGTCACCGCAGGGGCTCTTTCCTGTGCTCGTCGAGGAATGAAGTCGCGCCGCGTCGACACCGCCAATTCGTCGCGGCACTCAAATCACCATCTTATACATCACGAAACCGGACTTCACCGCCACTTGGTCGTAGAGCCGCATCGCCTTGACGTTGCTCTCGTGCGTCAGCCAGTAGACGCGCGGTGATCCCGCCCGGCGCGCTGCCTCGAAGACGCCGTTGATCAGCGCCTGGCCGACGCCCTTGCCGCGTGCGGCTTCGTTGATGAAGAGATCCTGGAGGTAGCAATTCGGCTGGATCGAGATGGTGCTGCGATGGAAGAGGTAATGCGTGAGTCCGATCAGCCGACCCTTGCTTTCGGCAACCAGCGCATACATCGGCTCATAGGCATCGAAGAAGCGCGACCAGGTCATGAGCGTGATGTCCGGCGTAAGCGCGGCCTCGCCCGCACGGCCGTAGAATGCATTGTAGCCTTCCCAGAGCGGTAGCCATCGCTCGTAGTCATTGCGCACGACAGGCCGGATCGAGAGGTCTTCGGTCATTTTTGGAACCCACCAGTAAAGACCTTGAAGAGCGCGAGAGGATAAACCCTGACATCGATCCGGTCCATGCGGCTGTGGCACGCCAACTCATCGCGCGACAATCGCCCAAAGACATGCGGCAGACGTTCGAAAATTCAATGCCGCACGAAAGCGGAATGTCGTCGCGGTCGCTGATTGCTCACCGGCCATCGCCTCTCGCCTCCTTCAGGAGCGCAACGACCTCCGCATCGGTGGTCTGGTCGAAATCGTTGTAATAAATGCTGACCGCATGGAACGGGTTGGGGCTCGCGAGGCAAACCATCCGATCGACCTCCCGGCTGAGGCTGGTAACGGCGCTCGGCGGCGCAACCGGAACGGCGAGCATCAGGGCCGCTGCACCTTCCTGCCGCAGTGCCTGGATCGCCGCTTTGGCCGTCCCGCCGGTGGCAATGCCGTCATCGACGACGATGACGTTGCGCCCCTTCGGCGAAACGCGCGGTCGGTCGCCGACGTAAAGCGCCCGGCGGCGCGTAAGTTCGAGCCGCTGGCGTTCGGTCTCCGCCTGCACATAAATCTCGGTCGGATGCACGAGACGCATCGCTTCGTCGTTCAGCACAAGCTGCGGCTCTTCGCCGTCGACGAGTGCGCCGAGGCCGAATTCGGCATGCCCGGGCGCACCGATCTTGCGGACGATCAGGAGTTCGAGCGGCGCGCCGAGATGGGCGGCGACTTCGAACGCCACGGGCACGCCACCGCGCGGCAGCGCCATCACCACGGGATCGGCGAAAGCTTCGCGCTCGATCGCGCGAGCGAGCTTTCGGCCCGCATCGACCCTATCTGCAAAAGGAATTCTTTCACCGGGCATCGCATCCGCTCCCGCCGGCCTCGCCGCGGCGGCACTCTCGCGCCGATATGCACAACCGCATTGCGGCAGACCAATCGCTAAAATTGCATCAAATTTTGCCGGCTTTCGTTAATGCGCCACAGGTACCAATTGATGTCGCATATTGGCTGGAACGTAAGCCGCCTTTCTATTTTAGCATGACAGGCCGTTTCGAAATGAGCTTTCTCCCTGCCATATCGCTGTTGGCGCTTTTGATGATGCTGCCGGTCCTATTGTCGCTGCGGCAGACGGCAGTGGCCGGCGTGCAGTTTTTTTGCCTCGGCTGCGCGCTTTCGGTGGTCGCAATCGCCTCGGTGATGGTTGCGGATATAGTCTCTGCCTTTTTTCCCGTTATGCTGGGCCACGCCGCGCTGATATCCGCATCCCTCTTCATCCTTCTGGGGTTCCGCGGTCTCCTCGCGCTATCCGCTCCCGCTTTCCTGTTACCGGCACTGGCGCTAACCGCCGGCATTGTCGGCCTGGTCGTCTCGTTGAACGATGACGGCAGCCTCGGCCCCCAACTGCTGATTGCGGTCGGTCTTGCCTCCGCCCTTCTTCTCGTCGCCGGCCTCGCCGCACTTGATCGCTGGCCGAAGGCGCGACAAGCGTGCCAGGCGGTCATCGTCATTTCGGCCGCCATGGGCTGCGCTGCGCTGGTTTATGCGCTCAGCCCCCTCCATCAGAAGACGGGGGCTTCCGCTTCCCACACGGCTGTCGCCTTCGAGTTCGCAGTCGCGGCAATGCGGGTTGCCTTTCTGCCGCTCCTGTTCGTCGCCGTGATATTCACCGTCCAGGGCCGCATCATCGCCGGTCTCAGGACAACGATTGCCCGCGACGGACTGACCGGCGCCTTGTCGCGCGCGGCGCTGATCGAGGCCGGAGAACGGGTTTTCGCCAACTGCCTCGCCCGTAACCGGCCGCTTGCCTTCCTGCTTCTCGATCTCGACTATTTCAAGCAGATCAATGACCATTACGGCCACGCCTGCGGCGATATTGCGCTCAAGCATTTCGCCGAGACCGTGTCCGCCTTCCTCGACGGCCGTGGTGCTTTTGGCCGGATCGGCGGCGAGGAATTCGGCCTGATCCTGCCGGACCACACCGAAGAGCAGGCGACTGCGCTCGCCGAGGCAATCTGCCGAACAGTGCGCGAAACACCCGTCAGCCGCGTCCATCAACGCATCCGGCTGACTGTCAGCATCGGCATCGCCGCCGCAGTGCCGGGCGACGCGATTACCGACGTGATGATCCGCGCCGATCTGGCGCTCTACGATTCCAAGGCGGACGGCCGCGACCGCTGTACGATCGCCAGACAGCGCCAGATCGACTCGAGCGCCCGCGCACTCGCGGCGGCAGCGGCGCAGTTGCGCCAGTACGATAGTCCGGATCCGGAGAAGGCTGCTCCGCGTCGCGCGACGCGCCGGCATCGGCCTTGACATTCATGCCCTTAGCTGAGCGCCGAATGCCTTGGCAGACCAGCCACGTGCCAGCCGCTCGCCTTGTATTGCCGCGTCCACCACCTATCTCAACGCTGCAATCCATCGGAGAGTATTTCATGTTCCGCCCCATCCGCATGCTGCTGCTCGCCAGCCTGGCCTGTGCCGCAGCGTCCCTCCCCGCACGCGCCGAAACGGTCGGCCAAGTGGGCGTCGACTGGCTCGGCAACGACATCAAGATCGACGCCGTCCGCGACCCCAAGGTCAACGGCGTCACCTGCCACGTGACCTATTTCGATCGCAGCGTGATCGACCGTCTGAAGAACGGCAACTGGTTCGAGGATCCGTCCAACAATTCGATCGCCTGCCGGCAGACCGGGCCGATCAGTATCGGCGACATCGATCTGTCGAAGGAAGGGGAAGAGGTTTTCCGCTCCGGCCTATCGCTGATCTGGAAGGATCTTCTGGTGACCCGCATCTACGACAAGGCCAATGACACGCTGATTTACCTCGCGCATTCGCGACAACTGACGGATGGATCGGCCAAGATGTCGATCACCACCGTGCCGCTGTTTGGCCAGACCGTCACCTGGGAGAAAGGGCGCCCGCAATAGCGCCCGCAAAAATCAAGGCGGCGCAAAAATCAAGGCGGCCCAAAAATCAAGGCGGGTTGTCCCGCCCCGCCTTGAGAGAAGATTGTTCACGTTATCCGAATGTCAGGGTGTCGGGGGTACGATACCGCGGTAATAATCGCCATCACCGCCGTTATAGCGTGGCTGATAGGAGGACCCACTGTTCGGATATATGACCCGGCCGTTGTCGATGCTGCCTGTCGGCATCTCGTCAACAGTGGCCGGAGCGCCCCGGCTCTGCATCACAGGGGCTCGTACCTGGTTCTGCGTGCCCGGAGGGTTGTTCGGGTCGATGCCCTGGTAATAGGAGTCCGCAAAGGCTGGCGCCGCGGCGCCGAGTACGGAGGACAGGGCAAATGCAACAACTGATGTTTTCAGCGAAACTTTCATGACATTGCTCCTATGTTCATTCAGCATCCGGCCTCCAACGGATACCGAAAGGATAACACCTTTTGGGAGCAGTTGTTCCTTGCAAGCGGTGACGTTTTGTCACGAATGACTCATGCAACCGTGATGGAATATTACGCAACTGTAACTTGACGCCGCTGTCGCCGGCCCTGCCAAAATCGCATATGGCAGGTCGAAGACCCGAGGTGTCGATCGAGAACAAGCCGCTCCCCGCGCAATGGCGACGCTGATCACGCGCCGTCCTGCAATCAACAATATATCGGTAAGATCCAGACTATGCTGTCACTCAGGGAACCGGTGCCGGGGGCATGATACCCTGGTAGTAGTCGCCTTGACCGCCACCCTGGTATTCGTCCCGATACTGCTCACGCACGCGACCAGGGGCTCCGCTGACGCTACCTGTCGCCATCGGATCGACGTAGATGCTGCCCGTCGGCATTTCATCGACATAGTACGGGCGTCTTTGCATGGGTACTAACATCGTTCCTCTGTTCTGAGTCCCAGGAGGATTATGCGGATCGATGCCCTGATAGTAGCTGTCGGCAACGGCCGAACCAGCAACGCCTGCAAGGGCAGACGAGAGGACAAACGCGGCCAAAGATGTTTTCATGGAAACTCTCATGGCATTGCTCCTGTGTCTGTAGCAGCACCCCGCCTCCCGAGGGACGCCGTGGTTTTTCAGCATAGGGTCCTCCCATGCTGTTATGGGATAACGCCTGCACCGCGCTCGTGTTCCTGGAAAGCGCCGACTGTCGGGGCAGCCTTGCCCGTCGAACTCTGAAACGCCCGGCGCAAACCCGGGCCGATCTGCATCGTCGTCGTGCGAAAAGGCCCGCCGAAGCGGGCCTTTTGCAGTATGTCAGGGCTTGCGTTGAGGCTATGCCGCCTGCGCCAGCTCGTCGGCGATGACCGTATCGAGATTGAGGAAGCAGACCATCGTCTTTTCGAGCGCGACGATGCCCCGGCAGAAGGCCCGCTGTGCCTCCGGAATGATCTCCGGTGCCGGCTGCAGGTCTTCGCTGCGGATCGTCATCATGTCGGAAACCTGCTCGACCAAGAGGCCGACGAGCTTGCCGTTGATGTCGGTAACGATGATCGCCGAGCGTTCGGACGGCTCGGTCATCTTCATGCCGAGGCGGCAGGCCATGTCGATCACCGGGATCACGGCGCCGCGCAGGTTGATGAGGCCAAGCACATAAGGCGGTGTATGCGGCATCGGCGTGACCGGCGCCCAGCCGCGAATTTCGCGGATCGCCATGATGTCGATGCAGAACTCCTGGTCTCCGAGGTGGAAGGAGACGATTTCGAGGTAGGCGCCGGACTGCTTGATAGCGTTGCTCATGATCAGAATTCTTCCCAATTATCGCCGGAGGCCGTAACGGACGGTACGGAGCCCGGCTTGTTGCCGAAAGCGCCCGCCAGTTTGCCCATCAGGGCCTTGGCGGGGGATGGAGCTGGACGGGTGGATGCCTGTGCGGCCGCGGGTTTGCGCAGCGGCACCGGCCTTGCGGAGGCCGCGTTGCCGGCCCGGACCGGAATGTTCGCCTTGGTCGGAGCGCCGGCCTTGACAGAGGGCTGCGCGGGAGCAGGAGCGGCCTTCCGGAACGCTGCCTCGCTCACCTGCCCGTGGCGGAACTGGCCGACGAGTTCGCTGAGCTTCTCGGCGTCCTGCGCGAGCGTGTGGCTCGAAGCGTTGGTCTGCTCCACCATCGCAGCGTTCTGCTGCGTCATCTGGTCGAGTTGGCCGACCGCGGTGCTGATTTCGTTAAGCCCCGTCGACTGCTCCCTCGCCGCCATTACGATCGAGCTCATATGTTCGTTGATGCGCGCGACGTCGGCGCCGATGCGGCCAAGCGCCTCGCCGGTCGCCTGCACCAGCTTCACGCCGGTTCCCACCTCGTTGCCGGATCGCGTAACGAGCGCCTTGATATCCTTCGCCGCGCCAGCAGCCCGCTGGGCCAGTTCCCGGACCTCCTGGGCAACGACGGCAAAGCCCTTGCCCGCCTCGCCTGCCCGCGCCGCCTCGACGCCGGCATTGAGCGCCAGAAGGTTCGTCTGGAAGGCGATCTCGTCGATGACGTTGATGATCTTGCCGATTTCGTTGGAGGCACCCTCGATGCGCGCCATCGCCGAGATCGCTTCGCCGACGATGCGTCCGGACTCTTCCGCATTGGTGCGCGTCTCGCCGACCATGCGGCTTGCCTCTTCGGCGCGCTCGGTCGCGGTCTTCACCGTAACGGTGATTTCCTCCAAAGCGGCCGAGGTCTGCTCGAGCGACGCCGCCTGCCGTTCCGTTCGCCGGGCCAGATCGTCAGCGGCGCTGCGCATCTGCCGGCCGTTCGTTTCGATCGAAACGGCGTTCTCCTTGACGCTCGAGAGAACGTGGCTCAGCCGTTCGACGGTGTTGTTGAAATCGCGGCGTAGTACATCGAAACCGTCTGCGAAAGGTTCGCGGATCGCGACCGCCAGATTGCCCTCGGAAAGCTGGTTGAGCGCCCGTCCCAGCGCATCGACCGCGGTCTTGATGCGGGCGACAGCCTGATCGCGCTCGGCTTCCTGGCGCTGACGCACCTCCTCGATTTCTCTGCGGCTCGCCATCGCGTTCTGCTCCAGCGAGCGTTTTTCGATCGCCGACGCCCGGAAGAGCTCTACCGACCGAGCCATCTCGCCGATTTCGTCACCGCGCCCGAGCCCAGCCACGCTGGCGTTCAAGTCGCCCGAATGGATCCGCTGCATGCCGTCGCGCAAGCCGAGGATACCCCGGCGCAAAACATTGCCGTGGAACCAGATCAGCGCCAGCAAGGTCGCCATCGCCAGCAGCCCGGCGGTTGCCTGCAGGATGAGTGCATTTGTTGATGCCGCCTCGGTCTCGGCGATGCGCGCGGAAGCAAGGCCGGCGGCCGCTTTGCTCAACTCAGCGAGTGCGGCGCCGACGCGCTCCCCGCCCCCGTCGATCGCATCGTCGATGCGGGCGAATTCGTCCGCTTGCGCTCCGGCCTCCACCAGCGCCTTCAGATCCACCTCGATCGCCTTGTGCAGTTCGGCAAGATCGGCATCGAAATTGGAGACGACTTCCGGTTTGCCAAGGAGACGCGCCAGCGCCTCGACATCGGCTTTCCCTGTCTCAAGCGCTGCAAGCGAAGCTTTGATTTGGGCCGCGCGCTCGGGCAGGATCTTGCCCTCGTCGCGATCGACGATCGTATCCATTGCAGCGAGCACCAGCTCAAGACCGGCAAGCCGCATTTCCTCGGCCGTCCTCATTCCGCGCTGGGCGGCAATCGCCTTTTCAAGCGTCTCTTCCGATCGCCGCTCCTGGTACAAGCCGACGGCGAGCACCGAGCTAAAACCAAGGAAGGCAGCGGCTGCAAGCGTCGCCAGTCTCTGGCTGACCGAGAGGGTGCGTCCGACGGATGGAGAGGTGTTCATTGACTGGCAGTCCATGGCAATGGACCCGCCGCGGCAGGCGAGGTCCTCCGTTGCGATCGATGCGGAAGGCCGGGCTCGATCAACCGGATGACCTCATGTCATATCGAAGTGTGCACTTCTCCGCTTTCGGCGACACTCGCAAACAGACCTTAACCATTCGCTAAAACATGGCTACCAGCTCTGCGGATCAACCGCTTGTCCTCGCCTCTTTCCTTGTCGCCTTCGAGTGTTATGATCGTCCTATGCACACGGACACGAAGAAATCGCTATCGCCCCTCGTCTTCGCCCTTGTCGCGGGTGTCTTCGCGCTGGTCGCACTCCTGGCCTTCCGAGGCTGGATCGCGCATGGCGCCGACATCTTCCTATCGCTCGCCCAAGCCGGCATTTCCTGGTGCTTCTGACGCCCCTGTTCGGAGCGGATTTCGCAGCTGCCGCATGAACCACCTGCGGCAATTCACCCTTTGCGCCGGTGGTGGTGACGCGGTATCACAACGCCACGTTCATTGACGGCCCTTACGAGGGCCCAGCAAACCGGTAGCAATGATGAAAACCATTCGCATCGTCCTTTGGGCGGCCATCCTCGTCATGGTGGCGATCCTCGGCTGGCTCACCTACGACATGACGCAATCGCGGCAGCAGGCATCATCAGGCCCCTTCGGCGTGCCCTTCGCGCTTGTCGCACAGGACGGCAAGCCGATCACCGAACAGGCGTTCGCCGGCAAGCCGACCGCGCTTTTCTTCGGCTTCACCCATTGCCCCGAAGTCTGCCCGACGACGCTTTTCGAGCTGAACGGCTGGCTCGAAAAGGTCGATCCGGACGGCAGCAAGCTGCAGGCTTATTTCATCACCGTCGACCCGGAGCGCGATACCCCGGACGTTCTCGGCCAGTACGTCTCCAATGTCTCGAAGCGCATCACCGGTATTTCCGGACCGCCGGACAAGGTGCTGGAAATGGTTAAGGGCTACCGCGTCTACTACAAGAAGGTGCCTGTCGACGAAAAGAATCCCAACGGCGACTACACCATGGACCACACGGCCTCGGTGTTCCTGCTTGACGCGAACGGCCACTTCAGCGGCACGATCGCCTATGGTGAGAACCCGGACACCGCCGTCCAGAAGCTCGAGAACCTGACCAAGGGTTGAGCGACGACTTCACTTCCCATTCCTGAAAGCGCCGGCTTACAGCGCCGCGCGTCCGATCGGACGCGCAAAGGACGCTGTAGCACTTTGAATTGCTGCATGTTTTTACCCTGAAGTCGGTTACGACCTAGGGAAACATGCAGTAGCCGGCGCTTTGCGTTTCAGCCTGATCCGTGATAGCCGCGAGGCCAGCCACAGCCGAAGGACACACCGTTGAGCGAGATAAGACTTTTCGTCACCAGCACCGAGAAACAGGTCGAGGCCGTGCTCGACGTCATGAGCACGATCTTCGAGGACGAAGACTTTGCCATCGCGACGATGGAGATCGACGAAAAGTGCGACGTCTGGGAAGCCTCGGTCTACATGATGGCGGACGAGGAGGAGAGCGTCAGGGAGCGGCTCGCCGAAGCGCTGGCCGCGGATTTCTCCCATCTTCCGATCGAACGGGAAGTCCTGCCCGATATCGACTGGATCGCCAAATCGTTGGAAGGGCTCGCCCCGGTGCGCGCCGGACGCTTCGTCGTCCACGGCTCGCATGACCGCGACAAGGTAAGGACCGGCGAGATCGCGATCGAGATCGACGCCGGCCAGGCCTTCGGCACCGGCCACCACGGCACGACGGCCGGGTGCCTTGAGGTATTCGCCTCCGTCGCGCATACGCGGCCGGTCCGCAACGTCCTCGACCTCGGAACCGGCAGCGGCGTGCTCGCAATCGCCGCCTGGAAACTCCTGCATGTGCCGGTACTCGCCACCGACATCGATCCGATCGCGACCCGCGTCGCGAGCGAAAACGCCCGCCGCAACGGCGTCGCCACCGGCATGACCTTCGCCACAGCTCCCGGTTTCCACTCGACGGCGTTCAGCGCCAACGGCCCCTTCGACCTGATCATCGCCAATATCCTGGCGCGGCCGCTGATGAAGATGGCGCCGCAGCTCGTCGCCAATCTCGCCCCCGGTGGCTCGGTCATTCTGTCCGGGATCCTCGCCGAACAGCGCTGGAAGGTGCTCGCCGCCTATAACGGCCAGCGCCTCAAACATGCGCGCACCATCTGGCGGAACGGCTGGGTCACCATCCATCTGACGAAATAGCGGATCGCGCCATCCCACTTGAAGCGAGACAATGCAGCACAAAGCGCCGTCGCCGCGGCGTTTTTCGTCCAAAGCGACCGCTGCGGCCATCAATACGAGAGGGACAGAAAACGAAAAGGGCCGCCCAGTCCATCATGACGGGCGGCCCTTTTCGAAACAAAGGCGATGCCAGAGGCATCGCCTGTGCCCGCGAGCCTGAGGAGGAGGAGCGCTCGAGCGGGCTTCTACCGTTCTGAAATTGGCCACCCTTGAGGGAGGAGGAGAACAGAATGACCAACTATTCTCAGAACTGCAGCTTTTTGAACCACCGGATGTTCGTCCGTGTTCGTTGAGCGCGCTTATAAACCATTATTCCGATAGAGATAGATGCGTTGCAGCATGGGTGCCATGCATGTCACGCATATGTCCGCGGAATGGGCAAATGCCCCGCTCGACGGGCGCATATCCGCAGCCCATCGGCCTGTTCACGGCCGGATATCGCCTCTTTCCTCTGAAGCGCCCTTTCCGCTAACATGACGATCATCCCAGTCGCGGTTCCCCGCCAAATTGCCGGAAATAATCCATGTTTCAGTCCTTCGAAGTCACCTCCACGCCTCAGTTCGGCAAGGAGCGCACCGCCGCTCTGCGCGCCGCTTTCGCGGCCCTCGACATTGACGGCTTCCTCGTGCCACGCGCCGACGAATTCCAGGGCGAGTATGTGCCGGCTTCATCCGAGCGTCTTTCCTGGTTGACGGGCTTCACCGGCTCCGCCGGCGTCGCGCTTATTACGCAGCGTGAAGCGATCGTCTTCGTCGACGGACGTTACGTGACCCAACTCAAGGAGCAGGTCGACGGCAGCGTCTTCACAGGCGGCGACCTGATCGGCGAGCCGCCGCATGTCTGGCTGGAGGGCCATGCGCCGAAAGGTTTCCGCCTCGGCATCGACCCGTGGCTGCATACCGGCGCCGAGGTCCTCAAGCTGCAGAAAGCGCTTGCGGCGATCGGTGGCACGCTCGTCTTTCTCGATCATAACCCGCTCGACAAAATCTGGACCGCCCGGCCCGCCGCTCCCCTCGGCCGGGTGACGATCCAGCCGATCGAGTACGCCGGCCAACTGGCGAAGGACAAGATTGCGGCGATTGCTGCCGGCCTCGACAAAGCGAAGGCGGCCGCCGTCGTCCTCACCGACCCCTCCTCCGTCGCATGGGCCTTCAACATTCGCGGCAGCGACGTCCCGCACACGCCGCATCCGCTCGCCCGCGCGATCATCCCTGCAGACGGCCGCGCCGAGATCTTCCTCGACAAGCGCAAGACCGGCATTGAACAGGAAGCCTATCTGACCCAGCTTGCCGAGATCGCCGCGCCCGCAAGTTTCGAGGATCGGCTGTCGGCGCTGGCAGCGACCGGCGCCGCGATCATGATCGATCCCGACCTTGCGCCCTTCGCCATCGGCGAGCTGATCCGCGCGAAGGGCGGCTCGATCGTCGGCGCAGTCGATCCGGCCCGCCTCCCCCGCGCCCGCAAGAACGACGCGGAGATCCAGGGTTCGCTCCGCGCGCATCTGCAGGATGGCGCCGCGATGGTGGAGTTCCTCGCTTGGCTCGACCAGACCGAACCCGGCAGCGTGACCGAGATCGCCGCGACGGAAAGGCTGGAGGCCGCGCGCGCGACCGTCGGCGAGCGCATGCAGAATCCGCTGAAGGACATCTCCTTCGACACGATTGCAGGCGCCGGCTCGCACGCTGCGATCATGCACTACCGCGTGACGACGGATACGGACCGGACAATCGAGCCCGGAACCATGTTCCTGATCGATTCCGGCGCGCAATACATCAACGGTACCACCGACATCACCCGCACGGTCGCGATCGGTGCCGTTCCGGAAGAGCAGAAGCGTTTCTTTACGCTGGTGCTGAAGGGCATGATCGCGATAAGCACGGCGCGCTTCCCCAAGGGTTCGCGCGGCGTCGATCTCGATCCCCTTGCCCGCATCGCACTCTGGAAGGCGGGCGCCGACTATGCCCACGGCACCGGGCACGGCGTCGGTTCCTATCTTTCCGTGCACGAGGGGCCGCAGCGCATCGCCCGGCTCTCGACGCAGGAACTGCTGCCGGGCATGATCCTTTCCAACGAGCCCGGATACTATCGCCCGGGCGCCTTCGGCATCCGCATCGAGAATCTCGTCGTCATCCGCGAAGCCTCGGAGATCGAAGGCGGCGACCTGCCGATGCTCGGCTTCGACACGCTGACCTACTGCCCGATCGACCGGCGCCTCGTCCTGCCTTCGCTGTTGACCGACGAGGAGCTTGCTTGGCTGAACGCCTACCATGCTGAAACGCGTGACAAACTCATGCCGCTCATCGCCAGCGACGAGACGCGCCGCTGGCTGGAGGCCGCCACGGAAGCGGTCACACGCTAAAACTTGTGTTGCTTCAAATGGTTAGATCGCGTCATAAGTTCATTGGAACGGTGAAGCGATCTAACGAACAGCCCGTCGAACCAAGAGCGTCTTTCCGCGCCACCGACCTACAGCGCCGCGCGTCTTGTCAGCCGCGCAAAGGTCGCTGCAGCACTTTGAATTGCTGCATGTTTTTGTCCTTAAATCTGGCTTCGATTTAAGAAAAAATGCAGTAGCGCGCGGAACTTCCGTTGCTATGAAGGGGTGCGAGGGAGGCCCGGCGGCGTAGGTTGGGGGCTACAGGGGGGCGGCCGGGCCTCAGTTGGGAGGTACGATATCTCTACCAACGACAATGTTATATTTCCCGCGCTGCTCCGGTGTAACCCGGAAATTTTACGGGATTGCACGTTTGATTTGAAAATCGTCAGCCGACTACTTAGGAAGCGCGGCGCTGTAGGCCTGAAAGGTGCCGCCGCGCCGCAATCCTATGGCGGCCGCCGTCCAGATTTCCGGCTCGCGGCGGATTGACCCGCTCCGGATTTTGAACCGAAAGGTCGGGGCGATCCCGGCTCTTCCGTTCAGATTCCCAACATTTTCTTTGCTTCGCCGAGCGCTGCCTCAGAGCCGGCGTGATCGCCCGACTGGTGCAGCTGTTCGCCCTGCTGACGCAACTGTTTGACCTTGGCCATGTCGGCTTCGGAAAGGGAGGCGTTTGGCAGAGCCGCGTCTATCGCCGCCATCATGGTGGGGCACTGGTTGGCAAAGGCAGTCACAGGTGCGAGGGCCAACAGGAGGGCAATCGAAATCCTGATAATCATGAGGTCACTCCTCCAAGTCCGGAGGGCTGATGTGCCTCTCCGGCAACCAAGGGATGATAATCCAGTATTGGTTTAGCGCCAATGGCGGGCGCCCGACCCGTACCCGCCGGTAGCGGGAAGGACGAGAGAGCTACAGGATCACGTGCCGGATGACCATCACCGCGACCCAGCCGACAACGAGCATCCGGAGCGTCGAGAAACGCATGCCGATCGCGAAGGCAACGAGCATCGACACCGCGACGTCGAAGCCGCCATAGACGAAGGCCGGCGCAACCAGCGTCGTCAGAACCGCCGCCGGGACGGCATTCAGCGCCGCTTCTAGCCGCGGCGGAATGCGCTTCAGCTGCGTGATCAGCACATATCCGCCGAACCGGGTCGCGAAGGTGGCGAGTGCGGCGGCGACGATCAGGTAGATGAGGTTGAGGTGCTGTGCATCCACGGCTCAGGCCTCCTTTTCCACGGTCGTTGACCCTTGCTGCAGGCGATGCTCCGGCGGCAGGACGGCCGCGAGCAGGATGCCGGCAAGTGCGCCGATGCTGACATGCCAAGGCGAGCCGACGAAGTGCATGGCAGCAATGGAGGCGACGGCGCTGGTTGCGACCACGGGAAGGAAGCGATCGCGCTTGCGGAAGCCGAGCACGAGGCCGAGGAAATAGATTGGCAGCAGGACATCGAGGCCGATCGACTTCGGATCGCCGATCAATTGACCGAAGATAGCCCCGACCAGCGTATTGATAATCCAGGGTACGTAGATCACCAGCCCGAAGCCGAGGTACCACGCGAATGTAACGGGCAATCCACGCTCGCCGCGCTGCTCCGTCTCGGCATATTGCGGATCCACGAGCAAGAAGAAAGCGAGAAGCTTCTGCCCGAAACTGAAATGGGAGATGTACTTGGCGATCGAGGCAGAATAGAGCACGTGGCGGAAGTTGACCGCGAAGACCGAGAGCACGACCAGCCAGGGCTGGACGTTGTTGCCGAAGAGTTCGATACCCACCATCTGGCTGGCGCCGGCATAGACGGTGGCGCTCATGAACACCGCGTCGGCGATCGTAAAGCCGTTATCGACCGCCAGGGCCCCAAACAGCGCGCCGAAAGGCGAAGCCGCCAGCATGATAGGGAAGCCGCCACGCAGCCCCGCTCGGAAATCGTCTCTGTTCATGAACTTCTCCCGCCGAAACCGGAGGCATGTCCGCGAACCGGCATGGGGCGACAGATAGGCGCTGCCGCACGCGGCGACAATTCAATTGCGCTGATACAGTGATTGAATTTTCTGATGTTTGGCGTGCTACTGCATGTCTTCTTAAATCGACCTCGATTTAAGAACAAAAACATGCAGCAATTCAAAGTGCTACAGCGTCCCTTGCGCTTCTGATAATACGCGCGGCGCTGTAGGGACTGACCGAACCCGCGCGGCGCCGACACGGCGCCGCTGGATCGCAAGCGCGAAACGGAGCGGAGGCCCCTGCCCCTTAGCGCTTCAACTGGAAGGTATGCTCGATAGCCGGGAAGGTCCGCGCCTTCACCTCGTTGGCATATTCCTCGACGGCCTTCGAGATCGCCGGTGCGAGCTCGGCGAAATGCTTGACGAAGCGCGGCTTGAAATCGTTGAAGATGCCGAGCATGTCGTCAGAGACAAGAATCTGGCCGTCGCAGGCGGGCGAGGCGCCAATGCCGATGGTCGGCGAACGCAGGGTAGCGGTAATCTCGCGCGCGACCGGTTCGATCGTGCCTTCGACGACGATCGCGAACGCGCCGGCGTCATCGATCGCCTTGGCGTCGCGGCGGATCTTCGCCACTTCCTTTTCGTTGCGGCCGACCGAGCGATAGCCGCCGGTGGTGTTGACGAGCTGTGGCATGAGGCCCACGTGGCCGAGCACCGGAATGCCACGGCTGACGAGGAAATCGACGGTCTCGGCCATTTCCGCCCCGCCCTCCAGCTTCACCGCGCTGCAGCCGGTTTCCTTCAGGATGCGCGCGGCGCTGCGGAAGGCCTGCTCCTTCGATTCCTGATAGGAGCCGAAGGGAAGATCGATGACGACGCAGGAGCGTTCGGAGCCGCGCATCACCGCCTGACCATGAGCGATCATCATGTCGAGCGTGACGCCGACCGTGGTGTCGAGGCCATAGAGCACCATGCCGAGCGAGTCGCCGACGAGCAGGAAATCGACATGCGGATCGAGCAGGCGCGCGATCGGCGTCGTATAAGCGGTGAGGCTGACGATCGGGCGTTCGCCCTTCAGGGCTTCGATATTGGCGGGGCTGAGCCGCCGCTTCGCGGTGTGTACGCTCATTCTCAGGCTACCTTTGCAAAATGGGCAGATTTCGGTGCGATAACACGGTTATCGAGCAGCTTCGTGCTGCCGAAGCGGACGAAAAGCAACAACAGAACCGGCTTCTCGCCGACCTCAAGGATCGGCTCCAGCGTTTCCGGATCGCGCAGCGCGACGACCTCCGGCCGCGCCAGCGGTTCTGCCGACAGGAAGTCGATGACGCCCCTCTCGACAGCGCCAGGTTCGGTCAGGCCGCCGGCGATCAACCGTTCGGCCTCGTCCAGCGCCTTCGGCACGATCGCAGCGGCGCGGCGCTCGTCGGAGGTGAGATAGACGTTGCGCGACGAACAGGCGAGACCATCGGCCTCGCGCACCGTCGGCACGCCGATCACCGAGACGGGCTGCGCCAGATCCTCGACCATGCGGCGGATGATCTGCAGTTGCTGGAAATCCTTCTCGCCGAAATAGGCACGGTCCGGCTGGACGATGTTGAAGAGCTTGGTGACGACCGTCGCGACGCCCGCGAAATGGCCGGGCCGGACCGAACCCTCGAGCTCCGAGCCGAGCTTCGGCACGTCGACCACGGTTTCCATCGGACGCGGATACATGTCGGAAACGCCGGGCGCGAAGAGAAAATCGACGCCGCCCTCGGCAAGCATCGCCTGGTCGCGGGCGAGATCGCGCGGATATTTGGCAAGGTCTTCGTTCGGCCCGAACTGCAGGGGATTAACGAAGATGCTGGCAACGACCACGTCGTTCTCGCTGCGCGCGCGGCGCACCAGTTCCATGTGGCCGACATGAAGATAGCCCATAGTGGGGACCAGACCGATGCCCTTTCCCGCTCGCCGATGCTCGGCGAGAGCCGCGCGCAGTTCGGCGACGGTGGTGATCGTTTTCATCTCGGACCCTCCAATCCGCCGGGGCACCGGTACGGCGCGCCCGGTTTCGCTGATATGGCCCATGGCGAGCCCCGCGAAAAGGCAATTGCACAAATTTTGGCTGCACAGCTCTATCTTGTGCAGCGCAAAAAGACAAATGGAAATGGTGCGTGAGGGAGGATCGCGGGCGTTCAAGAAGCAGGCCGGATCGCCGGCCTGCCTGATGTTTAATCGAACTTCACGAGATTGAGCGCAGGCAGCGGACCACCGGGAAACTGGGCGAGCTTTCCGCCGACCGAGAGCGGGCCGAGATCGATGCCGAAGAAACCGAGCCGGTCGATCAGCCCACCGACCTCCGCCTTGGCAGCTGCGTCATCACCGGAGAAGAAGAGCACGCGGCGGCCGCCTTCTGCCTTCGGATCGCCGGAGACGAGATGCGGCTGCAGATGGTTGAAGGCCTTGACGACGCGCGCGCCGGGGACGAGGTCGGTGAAGATCTCGCTTGAAAGCCGCCCGCCGAGCTCGGCGGGCTTGAAGAGCGGCGCCTCGATCGGGTTGTTCGCGTCGATGACGATTCGGCCCTCCCAATCCGGCAGACCGGAAAGCGCCTTGGGCAGCTTCGACCAATTGACGGCGACAAACACGAGATCGGCGCCTGCGGCCTCTTCACGCGTCCCGGCGGTGATGTAGGGAGTGAGTTCGCCGGCAAGCTCTTTCAGGCTCTCCGGCCCGCGGCTGTTGGAAATGACGGCCGGGATCCCCGCCCGGGCGAGTGCCCGGGCAAAGGCCGATCCGATGTTGCCGGATCCGATAATACCGATGGACATGGCGGCTTCCTTTCGATGTTGCGAGTCGCTGCGACCTCAGGCCGTGAAGCCACCGTCGGCGACGATGTCAGCGCCAGTAACGAAGGCGGCCTCTGGGCTCGACAGGTAGGCGACGACGCTCGCGATCTCGTCCGGCTTGCCATAACGGCCGATCGCCATGCCCGGGCCGACGATCTTGGAGACCGGCCCGCCATCTGGGTTCATGTCGGTGTCGGTCGGACCGGGATGCACCGTGTTGACGGTAATGCCACGCGGCCCCAGATCGCGCACCAAGCTGCGGTTGAAGCCGGCGACCGCACCCTTGGTCAGCGTGTAAAGCGAGGCGGTTGGAAATGCGGCGTAGCGCACCATCGAGCTGCCGATGTGGATAACGCGCCCGCCCGCCTTCATGTTGCGTACCGCCTCCTGCGTGGCAACGAAGACGCCGGTGACATTGACCGCGATCATTCGATTGTAGTCCGCCTCGGTGATCTCGTCGATCGCACCGCCGAGCGCGATGCCGGCATTGTTGACGAGGATATCGATGCCACCGAACGTCTTGACCTTTTCGACGACGGCGGCGCGCACGGCGGCAGCATCACCGGCATCGGCCCTGATGGCAACGGCGCGGCCAGCCTCGGCCTTGATCGCGTCAACCACGGCGGCGGCCTTCTCGGGTAGTGGGAAATCGCTTTCATCATTTTCAACGCTCACTTGAGATTCCATGGAAACGCTGGCCAATCTCGAATCCTTCGTCCGTAGCGCCGAACAGGGCGGCTTTTCCGGTGCGGCCCGGCGACTCGGACTGACGCCGGCGGCCGTCAGCCGCAATGTCGCGATGCTCGAACGAAACCTCGGCATTCGGCTTTTCCATCGCTCGACCCGCAAACTGACCCTGACCGAGGATGGTGAACGCTTCCTGACGGCAATCCGCGATAATCTCGAAGGGCTGCAGGCGGCAATCGCCGAGGCGGGCGACGAACGGCGGGAACCTGCCGGCGTGCTCAAGGTCAGCCTCAGCCCGACCTTTGGCACCGACTACATCCTGCCGCTGCTGCCGGATTTTTTGAAGAGTTACCCGGGGATCCAGATCGACTGGCAGTTCGACAACCGGCAGGTCGATCTGGTCGCCGAGGGTTTCGACGCGGCAATCGGCGGCGGCTTCGAGCTCTCGCCCGGCATCGTCTCGCGCGTGCTGGCGCCCGCCCATATCATCGCCGTTGCCTCACCCGCTTATGTGGCCGGCCGAACCCTGCCGCTCGATCCCGCCGGCCTTGGCGAGCTTGACGGCATCGCCATGCGCTCGGCGCGCACCGGCCGCATCCGCCAATGGATGATGCGCAACGCCGCAGGCGAGGAGATGGCGGCAGCGCCGAAGGAGACGATCGTCGTCAATGATCCGGCCGCCATGTGCCGCGCCGCCCTTCTCGGTCTCGGCATGACTCTGATCGCTGTACCGGACGTGTTGCCTCATCTGGAATCCGGCGCGCTTATCCGGCTCGTTCCCAAGTGGTACGCCGATGCCGGCCCGATATCGGTCTATTACGGTAGCCGCACGCTGCTGCCCGCCAAGACGCGCGTCTTCATCGATTTTGTCGCCGATCACTTCAAACGGCAGCGACTCGCGGAGCGTTTTGCCGGAAGCCTCGGCTGAACTGCGGTTGAAAGCCGCCACGCGAGCACCAGTTAAATTCGTCTCCGCCTGTCGGCTGTGGAAGCCGTTCTTCGTCTTACTGCATGTATCCTCAAATCGGAGCCGATTAGGGGACAGATACATGCAGCAACTCAAAGTGCTGCAGCGACCTTTGTGCCTCTGAACGAGCCATGGCGCTGTAGTCGCGTGGAAGCAAACTCACGAGGAAAATCCCATGCGCATGATTTTCGTAAACCTGCCCGTCAAAAACCTGGAAGCCTCCCGTACTTTCTTTTCAGCCCTCGGCTTCACCTTCAATGAGCAGTTCTCGGACGAAACGGCCGCCTGCATGGTCATCGACGACAATATCTTTGCCATGCTGCTGACCGAGCCGAAATTCCGCGGCTTCATCACCGGGGAGATCAGCGACACGGCCAAGGGCACGGAAGTTATCACCGCGCTTTCCGCCGCGAGCCGCGCCGAATGCGACGACATGCTCGCCAAGGCGCTCGCCGCTGGCGGCAAGCGGTGGAAGCCGGCCATCGACTACGGCGCGATGTACGGCATCAGCTTCCAGGATCTGGACGGCCATGCCTGGGAGTTCATGTGGATGGACATGTCGGCCGAGCAGGCGGCGTGACTGGCTGAGCCGGTACGACGCCATCGCCGTCCGGACCGTCAGCCGGGTCCCCGATTGAAGGACGGAAGCGCTGCAAAACTTTATTGAGGTGGCTGCGTCACCCACCGATTAGCGCCAGCCACTCGTCCTCGTCCATGGTCTGAATGCCGAGCTCGCGGGCCTTGTCGAGTTTCGAGCCGGCACCGGGACCGGCGACGACGATGTCGGTCTTCTTCGAGACCGAGCCCGCCACCTTGGCACCGAGGCTTTCGGCCTTCGCCTTCGCCTCATCGCGCGTCATCTTTTCGAGCGAGCCGGTGAAGACCACCGTTTTGCCGGCGACCGGGCTGTCGGCCACGACCGGCATTTCCGCGCTTTCCGGCGTCACCTCTTCCAGAAGCCGCGAGACGACCTCCACATTGCGGGGCTCCTTGTAGAACTCGACGATGGCGCGGGCGACAACCTCGCCGATGCCGTCGATGCTGTTGAGCTCGTTCCAGGCGTCGCCGGCAAAATTGCCCGCCTCGACCATCGCCGCGCCAAAATGATCGTAGCTGCCATAGGAGCGCGCAAGCAGCTTCGCCGTCGTCTCGCCGACATGGCGGATGCCGAGCGCGTAAATGAAGCGGTGGAGTGCGATCGAGCGCCGGTTCTTGATCGCCTCGAAAAGCTTTCGGACGCTGACCTTTCCAAAGCCCTCGATATTTTCGAGCTTGGTGAGTGAGGCGTCCTGCCGGCGCTCCAGCGTGAAGATCTCCGGTGCCGTGCGGATCCTCAGGTTGTCGTCTTCGCTTTCGAAGAAGAATTCGATCTGCTTGGAGCCAAGCCCTTCGATGTCGAAGGCGTTGCGCGAGACGAAGTGCTTCAGGTGTTCGACCGCCTGCGCACGGCAGACGAAGCCGCCGGTGCAGCGGCGGACTGCATCGACCTTGCCGGATTTCTCGTTGATGTCGCGCACCGCATGGCTGCCGCAGACCGGGCATGTGGTCGGGAATTTGTAGGGCTCGGCGCCTTCGGCACGTTCGTCCATCACCACATCGACGATCTGCGGGATGACGTCCCCTGCCCGCTGGACGATGACCATGTCGCCGATGCGGATGTCGCGCCCTTCGCGGATCGGTTCACCGCTATTGCCGACACCGCGGATATAATCCTCGTTGTGCAAGGTCGCGTTGGTCACCACCACGCCGCCGACGGTGATCGGCTCCAGCCGCGCCACCGGCGTCAGTGCGCCGGTGCGGCCGACCTGGATGTCGATGCCCTTGAGCCGCGTGAAGGCCTGCTCGGCCGGAAACTTGTGTGCCGTCGCCCAGCGCGGCGAGCGCGAGCGGAAGCCGAGGCGCGCCTGCAGGTCGAGCCGGTCGACTTTGTAGACGACACCGTCGATATCATAGTCGAGATCGGGCCGCTCGCGCTCGATGTGGTGATAGTGCTCCAGCAATTCGTCCGCGGAAGAGAAACGCTGTATCAGCGGATTGACCGGGAAGCCCCAGGCCTTGAACGTCTCGACCATTCCGAGCTGGGTGTCGGCCGGCATTGCCGATATCTCACCCCAGGCATAGGCGAAGAACCGAAGCTTGCGGTTCGCCGTCACCTTGGCATCGAGCTGTCGCAGCGAGCCGGAGGCGGTGTTGCGCGGGTTGACATAGAGCGGCCTGCCCTGCGCCGCCATCTCGGCATTGAGCGCGGCAAAGTCGGACTTCGCCATGTAGATCTCTCCGCGCACCTCGACGATGTCCGGGGCGTCGGCCGGAAGCCTCTGTGGAATCATGCCGATCGTGCGCACATTGGCGGTGACGTTCTCACCGGTCGTGCCGTCGCCACGTGTCGCGGCCGTCGCAAGCCGCCGATTTTCATAACGCAGCGACATCGAAAGCCCGTCGATCTTCGGCTCGGCGGTAAAGGCGATCGAATGATCCGGAAGCCGCCCCAGGAAGCGATAGACGCCAGCGACGAAATCGCGGGCGTCCTCGTCCGAGAACGTGTTGTCGAGCGACAGCATCGGCCGCGCATGGACGACCGGCTGGAACGTCAGCGAGGGGGCCGCGCCGACCTTGCGCGAAGGACTGTCCTCGCGGATGAGCGCGGGAAATCTAGCCTCGATCAGGTCGTTGCGACGCTTCAGCGCGTCATAGTCCGCATCCGAGATTTCGGGCGCGTCCTGTCCATGATAAAGCGCATCATGACGGGCGAGCTCCGCCGCAAGAAAGGCGAGCTCTTCAGCCGCTTCCGTTTCGGTCATGTGCTCGACGGGTTTTCTTTCACTCAACATGGGCGACGACTCCGGATTGGGAGTCGTTTTTACTGCATGATTCCTCAAATCGGAATCGATTTGAGGACAAAATCATGCAGCAATTCAAAGTGCTACAGCGACCTTTGCGCGTCGAGAAAGACGCATTGCGATGCAGTGCGCTCTGCGCGAAAGAAAAGAGCGATCCGCTCAGCCGTTGCCGGCAAGCAATCGCGCTGCCGCCGCCCTCGCCTCCTCGGTGATCGAGGCGCCGGCAAGCATGCGAGCGATTTCTTCCGTACGTGCCTTGTCGTCCATGCGCGCGACACGGGTGGCGATTGTCTCGGATCTTTCCGCCGACGGGCCCTTTGAAATCAGCAGGTGCGTCGCCGCACGCGCAGCAACCTGCGGCGCATGGGTGACGGAAAGCACCTGCACGGTCTTGGAAAGCCGCTTCAGCCGCTGGCCGATGGCATCCGCCACCGCCCCGCCGACGCCGGTATCGATTTCGTCGAAGACGAGCGTCGGCGCCGAGCCGCGATCGGCAAGCGCCACTTTCAGCGCCAGCAGGAAACGGGAAAGCTCGCCGCCGGAGGCGACCTTCATGATCGGTCCCGGCCGGGTGCCCGGGTTTGTCTGCACATGGAATTCGACGAGATCGATGCCGTCAGCGGTCGGCGAGGCCGGGTCGCTCGCGACCTCGACCATGAAACGCGCCCGTTCGAGCTTCAGCGCCGGCAGCTCCGCCATCACGGCGGCCGAAAGCGCCTCCGCCGTGTGGTGGCGTTTCTCGGAAAGCGACCGGGCCGCCCCGTCGAAGGCTGCCCTCGCCTCGCCCACCTGCACTTCCATCTGCTTCAGCTTCTCCTCGCCGGCGTCCAAATCAGCGAGGTCGGCGATCATTCGCACGGCAAGCGCCGGCAGTTCGGTGACCGGAACCGAATATTTACGGCTTGCAGCGCGCAAGGCGAAGAGGCGCTCCTCGGTGCGTTCCAGTTCCTTCGGGTCGAATTCGGTGTTGCGGAGCGCCCGCTCCACCGCCATCTGAGCATCCGAAAGCTGGTTCAGCGCGCCGTCCAGAAGCTCCACCGTCTCCTCGAGCAGACCCGGGGCCTCATGGCTCTTGCGCTCCAGCCGGCGGACCAGCGAGGCGATCAGTGGCACCGGTGAGGTATTGCCGTTCAGAAACTCGGATGCCTCGCTGATATCGCCGGCGATCCGCTCGGCCTTCATCATCCGCGCCCGGCCTTCGGCCAGTTCCTCCTCTTCGCCGTCGCGTGGCGAAAGCGTCTCGAGCTCTTCGACCGCGGAGCGCAGATAATCGGCTTCGCGCGCCGCTGCCTCGACGCGCTCGCGGTGTTTCTTGAGATTGCGTTCCGCGTCCCGCCAGCCGCGGTAAAGCGCTCCAACCTCTTCCGCCGCCTCCGATGTGCCGCCGAAAGCGTCGAGCAGCGCGCGGTGCGCATCGGTATCGACCAGCGCCCGGTCGTCGTGCTGGCCGTGGATTTCGACGAGCGTCTGGCCGAGCTGCCGCATCAACTGCACGCTCACCGGCTGGTCGTTGACAAAGGCTTTGGTACGGCCGTCGGTCGACTGCACGCGGCGGAAAATCAGGTCGCCATCGTCGTCGATGCCGTTCTCGCGCAGCATCAGTCGCGCCGCGTGGCCGGCTGGGACATCGAAGACCGCAGTCACCTGCCCCTTGTCCTCGCCGTGGCGCACGAGCGAGCCATCGCCGCGGCCGCCGAGCGCCAACGAGAGGCTGTCGAGAAGGATGGATTTACCGGCGCCGGTTTCGCCGGTCAGCACGGAAAGCCCGGCATCGAAGGTGAGGTCAAGCCGTTCGATCAGGACGATATCGCGGATCGAGAGCTGCGCGAGCATCCGGGTTCATATCTTCCTTGTCGAGCGCTGAGCAGGTCAGGCGCCGATGAGCCTCTTGCCTGCGCGCGCAATCCAGGACGTACCGCTTTCGCGCGGCTCAAGTCCGCCCGACTGCAGCAGTTTGAAGGAATCGGCATACCACTGGCTGTCCGGATAATTGTGCCCGAGCACCGCCGCCGCAGTTTGCGCTTCCGTGGTTACACCCATGGCGTAATAGGCCTCGACGAGTCGGGCAAGCGCTTCTTCGACCTGGTTCGTGTTCGGATACTGCTCGACGACGACGCGGAACCGGGAAACGGCGGCAAGATATTCCTTACGCTCGAGATAGTAGCGACCGACCTGCATTTCCTTGCCGGCGAGCTGGTCGCGGGCGAAACGGATCTTCGCCTGGGCATCCTCGACATAGTCGGAGTCCGGATATTTATCGACGACCGCCTGCATCGCGTCGATCGCCTTGCCGGCCGCCTTCTGGTCCTGCGTTACCGAAGGGATCTGCTTGGTGTAGGCGAGACCCTGAATGTACTGCGCATACGCCGCATCTTCCGACTGCGGGTAGAGGTTCAGATAGCGGCTGGTGGCGTTGATCGCGTCCTGATACTGGCCGTTGCGGTAGGCGACGAAGGCGTTCATCACCAGCGCCTTGCGGGCGTATTCGGAGAACGGATGCTGCTTGTCGAGCGCTTCGAACTTGCGCGCCGCTTCCGTCGTCTTGCCGGCATTGAGGTTGGCAAGGCCCTGGTTGTAGAGAACCTCCGGCGGATCGGTTTCCGCGGCGAGCTTGGTGATGTCGATATCCGGGTCGTTCTGGCAGGCTGTGATCAGGCTGCTGCCAACCACAGCCGCAACAACGACCGCGGCGACGCGCACCGATTTTCTCATGTCGAGCGAAACTGCAAGAACCATCGAATATTCCCGTTTCATTCGGCGGACCGCGTCCCGCCAGACCTGCGCGTTTTAGAGCAAATTGCCTCAAGATCGCAACGTCATGATCAGCAATTCATGCAAATTTGTGGCGGTATGCAGTGCTTTGCACGTTTTCCACGGATGAAAGCCGTCCAATACTTGGCGCGCCAGCATATTCCTGGCCCGGATTCGGCTTCCGGGAATCATCCCGCACAATGAAAATGCCGGCCTTTCGGCCGGCGACTGGAGAAGAACTGACGTTTATCGTTATGCGGACCAGGGCGCAAAACCCGGAGCTGCGACGGCGACCATATCGCGTGAGCGGGTGCGCTGACGCGGCGTGGCCGTTTCGACGACCTCGTAGGCGGTCGGGTCGCTGAGCAGCGCCTTCAGCGCGTTCGCGTTCATCTTGTGGCCGCCGCGATAGGAGCGGTAGCAGCCGATGAAGGGAGCACCGGCCAGCGACAGATCGCCGACGGCGTCAAGGGTCTTGTGGCGGACGAACTCGTCCGCATAGCGCAGCCCCTCGACATTGACCACGGTGTTGTCGTCCGAGATCACCACCGAGTTTTCGAGCGACGAGCCGAGCGCAAAGCCGCCGGCCCAGAGCCGTTCGACGTCGCGCATGAAGCCGAAGGTGCGTGCGCGCGACAGTTCGCGCTTGAAGACCGAAGGCGTCATATCGCCCTTCCAGGACTGACGGCCGATCAGCGGGCAGTCGAAGTCGATCTCGACCTCGAAGCGCATGCCGTCATAGGGCGTGAACTCCGACCAGGAAGCGCCCGAGTCGATGCGCACCGGCTTGATGATGCGGATATAGCGGCGCTTCACGGCCAGCGCCCGCAGGCCGACCTGTTCGATCGCGTCGATGAAGGGCTCGGAGCTGCCGTCCATGATCGGCATTTCGGCGCCGTGAACCTCGACGAGCAGGTTGTCGAGGCCAAGCGCGTAGATTGCTGCCATCACGTGTTCGACCGTGGCGATCGACGTCGCAGGCGAGAGGCCGAGAACCGTGCAGAGGTCGGTGTTGCCAACCTGCGACGAGACGGCCCTGAACTCGGCGACGCGGCCGCCAGCGAGAACGCGCTGAAACACGATGCCGGCGTCGGCCTCGGCCGGATGGAAGGTGATCGACACTTCCGCGCCGGAATGGACGCCAATTCCCTTCAGCGTGACCGGGTTCGCAATCGTCGCCTGAAACCCGAGGAGTTCAATTCCCATTCTCGTCTTCACTTTCACTCGATGAGGCCCTGGCACTCGATGCGGCACCGGCCAAACACACGAAGGATGCACCCGATGTTCAAGGCGCAAGTCAGAACCTCGAGGATCCGCACCTATTTGCCGAACCCTCGATTCTTCGAACTAACAGCGCCCGATCGAATCGTATGCGTCCCCAATTCCGATGCTGAAAATAAGATTTTGGAGGCACCATTCCAAATCACTGTTCGTTTCGCATTGTTACGCAATTGTCATGTGCGCAACACAAATTACAAGCCATTGAAATAATGAATAAAATCGAAAAATGCCCGGGCGGCTGCCCGGGCATTCGGCAAGGTGAAGGAACAGTCCTTCAAAATCAGTTCGACTGGCGGCGAAGGAATGCCGGGATTTCGAGCTGATCATCTTCGTGCGAGCGCGCCTGCGGCGAGACGCGGCCGTGATCGTCAAGCTGACCGCGACGCGGTGCATAAAGGCTCGCTTCCGGCGACAGCGGGCGGCGCTGCTGCGATGCAGCGCTCGGTGCTGCCGCCGTCATGTCGGCCGAGACGCCGTGATCGTCGTCATCGCGACGGGAAAGCGAATTGGTGATTCGCTTCAGGAGCCCCATCGGTCCACGCTCTTCCTGGTGAGCGGGAGCGGTTTGCGCGCGGTGATCGATCTCGGCCTTCACGACCGGCGGGAAGTCCTCGACCTTCGGCATACGCACCGGTTCGGCCTGCTGGCGCATGACCGGAGCCGGCTCGTGGCGGACCGGCTGCGGCTGCACTTGCGGCTGGACGTGTGCCTGCACCGGCATCTCGACCGGACGCTGCACCGGCGGGGCCTGACGCACTACGGGAGCGGCCTCCACCGGCGCGGCGCCGGCGAAAAGCTTGCTTTGGGGCCGAAAGGCTTCCTCCTGCATCTGTTGTACGTGTTGTACCTGGTGAACCGGCGCAGCGACCTGCGCACGGGTGGCGATATCGAGTTCGCGCTCCATCTCGGCTTCGCGGATTGCGAGTGCGATCTGGTCGACCGTGTTTTGCTGCTGCACAGGCTGAGCGACCGGCTGCGACTGCGGTGCCGGCGGCTGGTGCTGGGCGACTGGCTGCGGCTGGGCCGGAATTGCGGCGGACGGGCGAACGATCGGCTTCGGCGCTACCGGACGAAAGTCAACAGTGCGACCGGCCACCTCCGCGGCCGTGCGATCGATACCGGTTGCAACGACGGAAACGCGAATCAAGCCTTCGAGTTCTTCATCGAAGGTGGCGCCAAGGATGATGTTGGCGTCGGGATCCACTTCCTCGCGGATGCGCGTTGCAGCCTCGTCGACCTCGAAGAGCGTGAGGTCGCGACCGCCGGTGATGGAGATGAGCAGGCCCTGAGCGCCCTTCATCGAGGTTTCGTCGAGCAGCGGGTTGGCAATTGCGGCTTCGGCGGCAGCCATTGCGCGGCCTTCGCCCGATGCTTCGCCGGTGCCCATCATGGCGCGGCCCATCTCGCGCATCACCGAGCGGACGTCGGCGAAGTCGAGGTTAATAAGGCCTTCCTTCACCATGAGGTCGGTGATGCAGGCAACGCCCGAATAGAGGACCTGATCGGCCATGGCGAAGGCGTCGGCGAAGGTCGTCTTGTCATTGGCGATGCGGAAAAGGTTCTGGTTCGGGATGACGATCAGCGTGTCGACCGACTTCTGCAGTTCGGTAATGCCCTGATCGGCAAGGCGCATGCGGCGCTGGCCTTCGAAGTGGAAGGGCTTGGTGACGACGCCGACGGTGAGGATGCCCTTGTTGCGGGCGGCCTGAGCGACGATCGGAGCCGCACCCGTACCAGTACCGCCGCCCATGCCGGCGGTGACGAAGCACATGTGCGTGCCGTTCAGGTGATCGATGATCTCGTCGATGCACTCTTCGGCGGCTGCGCGGCCGACTTCCGGCTGCGAGCCGGCGCCGAGACCTTCGGTGACGGCGACACCCATCTGGATGATGCGTTCAGCCTTGGTCATGGTGAGCGCCTGCGCATCGGTGTTGGCGACGACGAAATCGACGCCCTGCAGGCCCGCGGTGATCATGTTGTTGACGGCGTTGCCGCCGCCGCCGCCGACCCCGAAGACCGTGATGCGGGGCTTCAGCTCGGTAATATCCGGCTTTTGCAAGTTGATGGTCATATCACTGTTCCTTCTCGTTTTCTGGCCGCCTTGCCGAGCCGGCCAAATCCTTCAAAACTCAAACACCTGTTACCTCCGACGCCCCTGCGGCATCGGCGAAACTCAGAAACTCTCTTTCAGCCACTGCCCCATGCGAGCGATACGGCTGTTGCCGCCGCCGAAGGTGGAGAACATGCCGCCGTGAGCAGCATGGGTCTCGAGATCAGCGACCTGCGGATAGATCATCAGTCCGACGGCCGTGGAGAACGCCGGCCCCTTGGCGGCGGCCGGCAGGCCGGACACGCCGAGCGGGCGACCGATGCGGACATTGCGGGCGAGGATGCGCCGCGCCGCTTCCGGCAGGCCGGTCAGCTGGCTGGCGCCGCCCGTCAGCACGATACGTTTGCCGACGATCGGGCTGAATCCGGAGCGCTGGATGCGGT
>NZ_JASKLS010000003.1:355336-558138 GCF_030124375.1 Sinorhizobium sp. 6-70 | reverse complement strand
ACTGGGAAAAGCGTAGTCGTCGACTGTTCCACCTCGCCGCTGAAGCCATGCAAGCAAACTTGCCCTGACGTCGGCCGTGATCTCGAACTGCACAGGGCGACCGGTCTTTTGCTGGATCACAATGGCGCGAGCTCGAATTTCTTGACCTGTGACGAGGGTTCCGATTTTGATCTTAACAAGATCGCAGCCGCGGAGCTTGCTGTCGATCGCGAGATCAAACAGCGCGCTGGAAATGCCATTTCTGCCGTAACTTCGACCGGGTGGAACTGGCCATCGCGCGCTCCCTGGCTTGCTGAATGAGAAGTGCTATGGCCTGTCGCAGTCCGCCGGGCTGCCCTTTTGCCTCGCGACGTCACGCCTTTCCGCTGCGTGGCGGCGCGCTAAGGCAAGAAATTCCTTCATGCCAACTGCGGGGTTCCGACGGTTGGGATAGTAGAGACAAAGACCGGGGAAGGCCGGTGTCCAGTCATCCAACACACGGGTCAGACGACCTGCTTCCAGGTCGGCCATCACGTTCTGCTCCATGAAGTAGCCAATGCCCACGTTCTCCATCACGGCAGCACGCGCGAGATTTGCCTCGTCCAGAATGACGGGGCCTTCGACGTCGAGCTGCACCGTCTCGCCGTCCTTTTCGAAACGCCATTTGAACAATGCGCCGCCTGGAAGACGGACCTGGATGCAATTGTGATTGAGCAGGTCCGGAGGCACCAAGGGCTTCGGGTGACTGGCGAAATAGTCGGGAGAGCCCACGACCGCATATCGTTGCGGCCGACCGAGCGACACCGAAATCATGTCGCTCGGAACCAATCCCGCCACGCGTACACCCAGATCGAAACCATCGGCCACGATATCGACGAGCCGCCCTTCGGTGACCAGGTCCACCGTCATGTCTGGATAGCGGCGAAGAAACTCGAACACGAGCGTGGCGATCTCTTGCGCTGCAAAAGGGGCTGCATTGATACGCAACGTGCCGGAGGGGGTGTCGCGCTCGGATCGAACAGCGTCCAATGCGCCGCGAACGTCTTGAAGAGCCGGCCCCACCTGCTCGACGAAGATTTTTCCGGCACTCGTCAACGAGAGGCTGCGGGTTGTCCGGTTGAACAATCGCACCCCCAGGTACGCCTCCAGCCGTGCGATCGTGTGGCTGAGGGCTGTCGTCGACATGTTGAGCTCAACCGCTGCGGCTCGGAAGGTCCCTTTACGCGCGATGGTTATAACGGCGGTCAGATCTGCCAGCGAGGCGCGTTCCATTGTCCCGATTTCCGACATGCGTCATGCAAATTTGTCCCGGTTATTTTCATTATCGTCAAGCGCTAAATTGGCTGGACAACATAAAGAGAAGGACGAAACCGATGAATTTGCCAGATGCTGTAAGAGCCTATTTCGATGCCGATCAGTCCGCCGATGCCAAGGCTTTGATCGGTGCATTCTCCGAGACCGCTGTCGTGCGCGACGAAGGTGCCACATATGAAGGCCTGGAGCCGATCCGCCTTTGGTGGCTCGAGGCAAAGCGCAAGTACAGTCATAGGGCTGAGCCGATCAGTGTCACCGGCGATGGCAACGGGATCTCCGTGCTGGCCACTGTCAGCGGCAACTTTCCCAACAGTCCGGCTCAGCTTGGTTTCCGCTTCGTACTTGAAAAGGGCACGATCTCAGAACTGGAGATTGGCTGATGACCGGGTTTTTGACACTGGATGGAAAACGCGCGCTGGTCACCGGCGGGACCAAGGGTACCGGAGGGGCCACGGCGGAGCTGTTTCGCAGACTCGGGGCACGCGTGCTTGTCACAGCACGTTCGCGCCCCGACGCTTTGCCGGAGGAACAGTTCGTCGCCGCCGACCTGAAAACGGTGGGAGGTGCCATCGCAGTTTCGAACGCGGTACGCGATCGATTTGGTGGCGTCGACATTATCGTTCACATGTTGGGCGGCTCCTCAGCGCCCGGCGGTGGTTTTGCCGCACTCGATGATGCAGATTGGGAGAACGAGCTCAACTTGAACCTGTTTCCCGCCGTGCGCCTCGACAGAGAACTCGTGCCGCAGATGGTGGCTCAAGGGCATGGGGTCGTCATTCATGTGTCGTCCATCCAGCGAGTTCTTCCGCTGCCCGAATCGACGACTGCCTATGCAGCTGCCAAAGCTGCCCTTTCGACCTACAGCAAATCTCTTTCGAAGGAGGTCTCGCCGCGCGGTGTTCGGGTAGTGCGCGTCTCTCCAGGCTGGATCGAGACTGAAGGATCGGTGCATCTCGCGGAGCGCTTGGCCGCGCAGGCGAACACCGACTACGAAGGTGGCAAGAAGATCATCATGGACAGCCTCGGGGGCATACCCCTCGGCCGCCCCGCCAAACCGGAGGAAGTGGCCAACCTGATCGCCTTCCTTTCTTCGGACCTGGCGGCATCGATCACCGGCGCGGAATATCTGGTCGATGGCGGCACCGTTCCGACCGTATAAGAACCTGGCGGTAGCCGGTGCGAAGGCTCTTCCGTTGGGGGCTTCGTTCTACCGGCCTACAGAAACTTGCAGAACCTGGCGACTCCGTCGCCGGGCTAAAGTGCGAGCAGCCAAATGTGAAGAGCTGAAACCGAGGTCGTTAAACCTCGCGCCGGTATGTCGCTCGGTTCTCGCGTCCCGTCAGACAGAATTCCCGTCGGCGTTTCGACTTTAGGCGGCGTCACCTCAGCTTTCTGACCGGTCTCCGAGAGCGAGTGTTAGTCGCGTCCTTTGCGCTGCGCTGTTTCAGCGCCCGAACCCCGAACTTCCGAGCTTCGGGATATCGTGACCCGCCTCGTTGCGGACGCCCAACGAGCCGCCGGTGTCATCGCGCGTGTTCGCAACATGGCCTCCCGACCGCCTTCGTTCCATTCGTAAGCGGTTTCCCCTGTCCTGAAACAATCCTGCGCGATGCGCCACGCATCGTCGTGTCTAGTTCACCGGCAAGAGCCTATCCAACTGGATGCAAGTGCTATCAACGCGTGAGGCAGGGATGATCGAAAATCTGCGACAATTGCTTATTCGGCCGGCATACCGGCCAGGTGAAAATGTGTACAGGGGAGATTTCTTCGGCCGGTTTACCCGCTGGCGCCAGAAACGGAAGGAGATTGAGTTGCTCCTGAGCATGCCAGACTACCTCTTGAAGGATATCGGCATCTCCAGGGGCGAGATACTCCTCCACCGCCGTCTGCCAATGCGCTCATAGCGTCATCGACGAGCTCATCTGAGCGAATTCCGGGCGCGGCGCTTCCTGTAAGAATTGAATTGCGAATTTCCCTCGACCCCGTGTTGCGCGGCCACCGCTGCCGAGACGTCCTAGTTGGCTGATACCATCGGATGCCCGGGCGAGACGGAAAGGCCGATATCCGGCGCACGGGATGCCTGCAATTCTACAGATGCTGATTGACGGCCTCATGTCCCTCCCAAGCAGACTCCTTCAGCGACCTCCGGCCGGGCAACGGTTCTCCCGCCGGTTGCGCGGCATGGAGGCAGATTTCAACCGCCAACGAACAACCTAAAGAAGAACACGACCAGGGAACTGACCCAGCTCACCCTCACCGTGGCAAGCACGAGCACTATGGCGCTTGCGACCTTCACCCCTGCCATTGCCAATACTGCACCCGTGAAGAACGTCGTTCTTGTGCTTGGTGCCTTCGCCGACGGAGCCGGATGGCGCGGCGTCTACGAGGAACTCACAAAACGCGGCTATCACGTCCAGACCTGCTCACGTCGCTCGAAGACGACGTCGCTTCGACCAATCGGCTGCTCGACCTCCAGAGCGGCCCGACGATCCTTGTCGGCCACTCGTGGGACGGTACGGTGATCACGGAAGCCGGAGTGCTTCCCTAGGTGGCCTGGTCTATGTTTCGGCTCTGGCTCCAGACGCCGGCGAAACGACCGCTCAACAGTATGAAGGCTTTGCACCGACGCCGGAATTCGTGCTCGAAATCGGCGACGAGGGTTTCGGTTTCGTCAGGCCGGAGATGTTCAACAAGGCTTCAGCGACGAGCAGGCAGCCTTCGTGCGGGACTCCCAGGTCCCGATCAATATGTCGGCCTCCGGCACGAAGCTCAAGAATGCCGCATGGCGCAGCAAGCCCAGCTCGGCCGTGATCGCGACGGAAGACAAGGCTTTCGACCAGGCGATGCTGATGCATATGGCGGAACGCATGGGTGCCAAGATCACCAAGGTTTCAGGCAGCCACGCTCTCCTCATCACTCGCGCCAAGGAGATTGCGGACACCATCGACGAAGCGGCCAAGACGCTGGCCGCCACGTGACACGACGTCCTGCAGCGGGATAGCGACGCGACAGTCCCGCTGCAGCGGTTACGTTCTCGAAACGCCCTCGGCCCCATGCCAGGTGCAGCCTGGCATGGGGCCGAGGGCGGCTCACTGAACGCTGCGATCGAACCGTCCTTCTCAAATTGGTTTCGCTTCTTGCAAATTTTCTAATTTTTACTACATTTGTTCCCACTGTCGTGGGGCGAATAATGAAAGATATCCTAACGACGGCGAATGCCGCAGAATTGCTTGGCGTTTCCATCCGCACGGCCCAGCTATGGGTCGAAAGCGGTCGACTCCCTTCGTGGAAGACACCGGGTGGGCATCGAAGAATTCCACGACAGGCCGTCCTCGATCTCATCGAAGAGACGGTACAGGAGCCGGTGGATCTCGGTGCAAACGCCGTCATTCTCGCCGGCAAGGGGCGGGCTTCGGATTGGGTCGAGGTCGGTCTTCCCGGCTCTGGCTTGCTCATTGATGCCGCGGAAGACGTGGGCACATTGCGGAAGCTTCTTGAACCTGCACCGCCTACGTTGCTGATCGTGGAGAACGCCGAGGATGCTGAGCGAAAGAAGTTCGTGACCGCCATCAGCGGCGATCCCCGCTACAGACAGACTCTGGTCTTCACGATGACGGAGAAGGGAGCAGGCTCGCCGGCTGCGCGGGGCGACAAGCGCATCCAGATGCAGATGCTTGCCAGCGTGTCGGCCATGAGTGCGGCGGTCATCGACCATCTGAAAGCGCGACTGCTCGATAACGGCGACGGCCCATCTTTCGCTAGGCCATTGAACGAGAAGGCACGTCTGGAAGCCGTCCGGCGATCTGCGCTGGTCGGGTCCGGCGCGGACAGCCGCTTCGACCGTCTCGTGCGTCTCGCTGCCTATGTCACCCGTGCTCCAATCGCGATGTTCACCCTTATTACGAAGGATCAGCAGTGGTTCAAATCCCGAGTGGGTTTCGACGGTGAAGGTACATCTCGGGACTGGGCTTTCTGCAACGAGACGCTCGTTGCGAACGAGATAACTGTCATTGAGGATCTGAGCCGAGACAAAACATTCGAGACCAACCCTACCTTGGAAGAACCTTACGGTTTCCGATTCTATGCCGGCGCTCCGGTTCGGGATCCGCTGGGTTTCGCTCTAGGATCGGTGTGCGTTATCGACACCGTGCCGCGGTCTCTGGAACGCGAGGAACGTGACGCCTTGATCACGATCGCGGAAGCGATCTCCAACTTGATCCGTCTGACTCTGACGGGGAAGCAGGATCCGTCAAAATCCCCGCCTGCATTGGAGCCGGCTCGGCTCGGGGGCTGAGCCCCGGGTCCGGCTCAGGCACCGATCGGCGCTCTGCGGTCTGTTCATCTCGGTTCCGATCCGGTGCCGGCAAGCGACCTGATGAAGTTGGCTTCAGCCAGGCGTGACCCCGGCCATGAGCGCTTCAGTTCGATTTGTAACGAAGCACGCTCGCTTTGAAATCAAGCAACCACCTCAACTGAATATCGAGGAAGGAGTAGTCCATAACTTAAAGGCTTCTCCTCATGACTTTGGTCCATGCCGATGCAATGCCGGTCCCGTTTCTTGGCCGTCCGGCTCATTCCACCGTCGCCTGTCGAGATTTGCGAGACTTAAGTCCATTCTGAGTGCTGCAGCACTCTACCTCGCATGTGGGTCAATGGGGACCTATGCGGCCGAGATTGGCGAGACGTTTGAAAAGCCCTGCCCGTTTGGCGATTGCTCCGCGGGGATCGCCTTCACCTATCTCGGTCAAACGGTGATCCCGACAGGCTATAGCGAAGCGGGTGTCGAGTTCGGCGGGATTTCCGGCCTCGATTTCGATACGGCGACCGGGCGCTTCATTGCGCTCAGCGACGATCGGGCAGAGCGGGGACCCGTGCGGGTCTACGAGCTCGACGTCGATGTCAGTGCACATGGCCTGCAAGGCGTGTCCGTTCTCCGGCACATTCCGTTGCGTGACGTCGGTGACAAGCCGTTCACCCCTCAGTCTGTTGATCCCGAGGCACTCCGGCTCGGCGCGGAAGGCCTCTACTGGACGAGCGAAGAGGGCGGGAAGGCGCGACTGCCGCCTTCCGTTCGCGTCAGCTCTTCCGACGGCGTCCATCTCAGGGAATTCTCCCTGCTGGATGATTTCGCCCCCACAGCCGACGGCTCCTCGGGCATCCGGGACCACCTGGCCTTCGAGTCTCTCGCAATTCTGCCATCCGGTGATGTCCTTGTTGCGCTGGAGGCTGCTCTCCAACAGGACGGCCCCAAGCCGAGCCTTACAGAGAGCAGCCCAGCACGGGTGGTTCAGTTCGACGCGATCTCCGGCAAGCCGAAGGCACAGTATGTCTATATGATCTCACCGATTCCCCAGGCCGGTGCCGAGGGAGAGAAGGCGATGACCGGGTTGTCGGAGATGCTGTCCCTGGGCGATGGCCGGGTTCTCATGATCGAGCGGAGTTTTGCTGAAGGCGCTGGCAACACAATCAAGATCTTCATGGTGGATCTCGCCAGTGGTACCGACGTCTCCGACATCGATTCCCTCGCCGAGCATGACGGGCATGTGGTTCCGTTTCTGAAGACTGAGGTTCTGGACCTCAATGGCATCGGCCTGAGCCCTGACAACATCGAGGCAATGGCGATCGGCAAGGCCCGCGACGGAACCGAGATCCTGTTGCTCGCCGCCGACAACAATTTTTCCCCGAGGCAGAAGACCCAATTTTTTGCCTTCAAGATTGTCCGGCGAGGACAGTAGACCCGCAGGGCACGGCATCGACACGGTTCTCGCTGGCGGTTCAGCGAGAACCGACGATGGTCAATCCGCAGGGAACATCCCACGCAGACCCACAGCCCGACGTTCGCAAGAGACATCGTCAGCTCTCGGTGAACTGGTCTGAATAAGCTCTCCATTAAGTCCCCGGTTGTCAGGAGCACTCGTTACATGCATTCGCAAAGGCAGGAAATACGCACCTCTCACGGCATCATGGCCGTTGAAATGACGGCGGGCGATGGACCTGACGTCGTCTTCATTCACGGGAATTCGTCGTCGCGACAGGTTTTCCATCGGCAGGTCAGCAATAAGACATTCAAGAATTATCGATTGATCAGCTTCGACTTGCCTGGGCACGGGGAGTCGAGCGACGCCTTGGAGAAGACTCGGACCTATCCGCTGCCTGGTCTCGCGGAAGCAACGATCGAACTTCTCGAACATGTCGTGGCCAACTCTCCCGTACTGGTCGGATGGTCTCTCGGCGGACATGTCGCCATGGAAATGCTGGCACAATCCTATGCCGCATCAGGTCTTTTCATCACAGGTGCGCCACCTGTCGGGCCGGTGATAGCTGAGGGCTTCCGTGGCAATCTGATGAGCGGGCTGGCCAGCCGTGGCAGGATGTCTGCCGAGGATGCAGCCGCCTTTGTCCAGAGCGTATTCGGAGCGTCTGCCGAACCGTTCATGGAACGAGCCGCTGCGCGGACCGACCATGAGTTCCGCAGCACACTGTTCTCCGCCCACCGCCTGGACGAGAAGAGCAACCAGCGTGACATCGTCAGTGATACGACGGTGAAAACCGCTGTCGTGAATGGCCGCGACGACCGTGTCGTCAATCTCGACTATGTCGATGGCGTGCCCTTCTCCCGGCTTTGGAGGGAAACATGCTTTCGAATTCCGGACGCTGGCCACGCCCCCTTCCTCCAGGCTCCGATCGCTTTCAACGCCCTTCTTTCGGCGTTTCTTGCCGATGTCGCCTGGGATGCCGCTCTCTAGGCGCTCTTCCTGCCTTTCCTAGGCAATTGTCGCCCGCGTCCGCGCTCATCGCTGAGCCGCGGGCCGTGCCTCTCATGCTGCGCCTCGACGGCGGTATCTGATTCACCGGATCTCCAGGCGCTCTGTTAGGCTTCCGCTGCCCATCCTGCCTTTTTGCGATCTCGTTGGCTGGGCTCAACCGGGCTTGCTCCCGCGTCGGAAGGCGAGAGACACAACCCTTGCCCCTAAACGAAAACAGCACCGGCGTTCCCACCGGCGCTGCAATCTCTAGGCTTTGCGCGAAATCAGGCAGCGCTCTTGGCGTAGTCATCCGTCGGCACTTCCGAGATCGTCTTCAGGACCTGCAAGGCGATCGCATAGGGGGCGCCCTGCGAGTTCGGACGGCGGTCTTCGAGGTGCCTCTTGTAGCCGTTGTTGACGAAGGAGTGCGGAACGCGAATCGAGGCGCCACGGTCGGCAACGCCGTAGGAGAACTTGTTCCACGGAGCCGTCCCGTGCTTGCCGGTCAGGCGCAGGTGGTTCTCCGGACCGTAGACGTCGATGTGCTCCTTCCAGTTCTTCGCAAACACCGCCATGCCCGCGCTTCCTGGTCGCGCCTAATCCAACGAACTACCATCGCAGTCAGCCCACTGCCGTTTCCTGTCAGTGGGTATATCAGGGTTTGGTCAGGGCGGGTTCTCGTCCGGATCCCAAGTATTACAATCGCAATCGTAGCGGGTCGCCGCGAAATTCTGAGGAAATGCCAGCCCCGCATCCATTCGGGAAATCAAATGGTTGCAATCATGATTGATTACAAAGAAGAAGAGTCCTCGCCGATTTTGAACAATATCGAAGACGGACCGCGAAACCGTGGTGTCGTCGTGTGTCTGTCTTCACACCGTCGATGGCGATCCCGCAACCTGTGGGATCGTACCTGTGATCTCGCGGACGAGGCTGACCCGCTCCGCGGCGAGGAGAGTTGGTCACCTCGGCCGGCGGTCGTGGAGAACGAAACGGAGATCTTGCCGATTGGGGAGCCCAGCCTTTGGCTAGCGGGATTGGTCGCGCTCATATCGTTTGCATCGATCATCGGTTTTTACTGGGCGCTCACGGCGACGATCAAAGTGGGGATCACACTCTCCCTCGCTCATTTTTGAATTCAAATTGTCCCACGCAACTGCTGGCGCCACATCGAAAAAGGTTGGTGGCTCTGCCCTCGTGTCGGCGGGGACGTCGGGGTTTTACACCGAACTCCCACAGTCACGCGTTGTTGACGAAATAGATAATTGATAAATATGATATTTATGATGAAAATATAACCTACATGGGCGGCCCGTATGGGTTGCTCGCAATCACCACATGCACAGGCAGGGGCTTGATGGGACGGACGACAGGCATCTCGCTGGTGCCGGGAAACAAGATTGGGGCAATCCTGCTGATCGCTGCGATTGCATGGGTCAGCATCGCCTTTGCCGGCGATGGCGCCTTGCCAAAGTCTGCCTCTGGATCCGCGCTCTCGCCTTTGCCGCCGCCCGCAAGTCTTCCGCCTGCCAAAGTTGCGCTGGGAGAGCGCCTATTCCACGATCCTATGCTCTCGGGTCGGGAGAAGCTCTCCTGCAGCGCCTGCCACAACCTTGAGACAGGAGGAACGGTCCCATTGCCGAGAACGATCGGCTATGACGGTCAGGTCCATGCCTTCAACGCGCCCACGATCTTTAACGTCGGTAACAATTACCGGCTCGGATGGCGAGGAAGGTTCACATCGCTGGCGGTGCAAAACGAGGCCGTCCTGAATGATCGCGGTCTGATGGCTGCGAACTGGACAATGCTTCTGTCGCGCTTGACCCGCGACCAAAGTTACCTTGCTGCATTCAGGCGACTCTATGGGGCGCCCCCTAGTCGAGAGACCGTGTTAGATGCCCTGGTCACCTTTCAAATGTCGCTGACGACGCCCAACGCGCCATTCGATCGCTTTCTCATGGGTGACAAGGCTGCACTCACTCCGGTGGAGAAAGACGGATTCCGGCTGTTCATCGAGTATGGCTGCGTCTCATGCCACCAGGGTGCAAACATTGGGGGAAACATGTTCCAGATCTTCGGCGTGTTCGGTTCACCCGACGCCGAAGGGCTGCCAAAACCGTCGGACCTCGACAAACGTCTGCAGGCAACGGAGGGTGAAGATTCGGTCTTCCGGGTCCCTAGCCTCCGGAATGTCGAGGTGACGGCACCCTACTTTCACGATGGGAGCGCAGCCACGCTCCGAGATGCCATTGCGGTCATGGGCCGAAGCCAGTTGGGCCGCGAACTCTCTCAAAGCGACATCGCCAATCTTGAAGCTTTCTTGAAAAGTCTGACCGGGGAATACAATGGGAAGCGTCTTTTGGCGGTTGTCACTGAAACGGCTCGGTGAAGCCCTGCCGCTTGCTGCACTGATCGTATTTGCCGTCGTCGTGGCGTTCGTCGCAGCGAGAAAGGACCTGGATCGATCGGTTCATGAAGCCATCATGATGAACCTTAGGGCGGTCGACGTGAACCACGCGGCATTGCAGCGTGACGTCCTTCGGGCGCGAGCCGGCCTCCTTCCTTCCTATGATGGCCTCGTCACTTCCGTCGTCAATCTTCGCAGTGCCCTTAACGGCTTGAGCGACCTGTTTGATGGTCCCCAGTTTGCCGGAGAATTCAACCTGAACAAGCTTCTCACTGAACTCAGGACCGCAATTGATCGGGACGAGATGCTGGTGGAAAGTTTCAAGACAAGAAACGCTCTCTTGCAGAACTCCATCGGGGTCTTTGGGCAGACACTGACCTCACTCCACGAAACCGAGGATCTGGGTGTCGCTCGCGCTTTGGCGCGTGTAGGTGATCTGAGCAATCTGATGATGCGCTTCTCCATCAGCCACGACGACCTACTGAAAAGCAAGATTCTCAGTAAGCTTGAGCAACTCGGGCGATACGATACGCAAGCGCAAAGACTTGAAAGCTTCGGAACGGTTATCATCCATGCGAAGATGGTCCTTGCGGTCTTGCCGCGGGTCGATTCGAAGATTTCGGCCATCCAGGCCTCGGCCACGCCGACGCGGGCCGGAGAATTGCAGTCGGAATATCTGAGGCTTGCTGCGGATGCTGCCTCGCTCGCGCATTTTAGCCGGGTCGTGTTGGGCATCACCGCGGCGCTGCTCTCCATCTACATCTGCATCTTGATCTATCGGCTGCGCCAACAAACGCAGCGTCTCAAGCGACGACTGCACTACGAGCAGATTGTCGCCGACATGAAGGCGGATCTCGTTGCCTGGGGCCTGGACAATTTTCCGACCTTCATGAGCAATGCGCTGCAGACAGCTTCCTGCTTTTTCGGAGCCCGCTGCAGCGGTTTCGTGATGTATGACGCCCATGAGGAACTGAAGGATGCCTACCGGGTCGAGGGCGGAGACCTGTTGATGCAGCGTCTTATCGTCTTCGCACAGGATCTCTATCGCGAGAAGGAACCGGCACCCACTGGCGTGCTCGGAGGACCGGCCCGTTGCGCCGCGATCCGCCACTGCAATTTAATGGATGCACACGGGACCTGTCCCAGTCTGCTGGTTGGGGCAAAGTTGGCATGTGGAGATGTCGCCGCTCTCGTTCTGCAATTCGACACCTACCAGCCAAAGGTAAGCTCCGACGAAACGCAGTTGCTTCAATCCATTCTCAAGACATTCATCGAGTTCGTCGAAGCCGACAAAGGTCGCCAGGAGAAACATGGGCTAGAACGACGGCTGGAACATGCGCAGCGCCTGGAAGCAGTCGGCACGCTTGCGGGCGGTATCGCACATGAATTCAACAATGTGCTTGGGGCAATACTCGGTTACGGCGAAATGGCAGTCCAGCTGCTTCGGAAACCCACACCGATCCGCCATTATGTCGAAGAGATTCTGAAGAGCGGTGCCCGCGCTAAACACATCGTCGACCAGATTCTCACCTTCAGCCGCAAGCGAGAGCGGATCGTCAAGCCGTTCGATGTCAGAGATGCCGTTGCAGATATCCTGCCCCTTTTGCAGGTTACGCTCGGCAATCACGTCGTGATCGAATCCAGCCTCTGTCGAGGACCAGCCGTTGTGGAAGGCAATCCGGTCGAGGTGCACCAGCTGGCAATGAACCTCTGCAAGAATGCGAGCCAGGCGTCGGCCCGCGGCCAGGCGGTGAAGATTGAGGTTAATGCCATCCATGTTCAGCGCCGGAGAGTTCTCTCTCATGGTGAAATCTCCCCTGGCTCACACGTCCGCCTCGCCGTTACGGACGAAGGCCCCGGCATTCCGCCTCATATCCTGCCGCACATCTTCGAGCCGTTCTTCACCACAAATTCTCGGGCAGGTGGGTCGGGATTGGGCTTGTCCGCAGTCCATGGCATCGTCAGTTCCTTGAACGGCGGCATCAATGTCAGAAGTGCTCCAGCCGTGGGCACGACGTTCGAGATCTTCCTCCCCTCCACCAATCTGGCACCGCTGCCGATCGACAGCTTCTTCAACGAAAGAGCAGTAGCGACGGGGAACGGCCAATGCATCATGATCGTGGAAAATGACAAGACACTGCTGGAGCTCTACGAGGAGAAGGTTGCTGCACTCGGTTACGAGCCGATCGGCTGCAGAAGCATTGGGTGCCTGCGGGAATTGCTCGGCTCGGAGCGTGATGCCGACATGTTGATTGTTAACCGGAAGTGCTTGGGTTCAACGGAGGATCTCGCTGTTGTCGAGGACATGTTCGGGCAGCAGAAGATGCTGCTGCTGTCCGAGCGCAGCTCCGATCTTCAACCCGCCTTCCTGCCGTCTGGCGCCCGAGTCCTCAGGACGCCTTTCAGTTCGGCAGCGTTGGCGAACGCGATCTTCGACAATCTGAACAGGCCCTCACTGGTCCGCACGGAGGTTGTCTCGTTTACACCGGTTGCCTGATCGGAACTCCGGGAGCCTCCGATGCCGGGGTTTATCTGCACTCTGGCCGTGCGCGTCGAGATGCCGAGCGCCGCCGTCAGCGATCATGGGCCGCCTGGACCCGGGAGAGACCGTTTTCTCAATCAACCTTCCGATGACTTGTTGCAGGCCCTTTCACATGTCCCGGGCACTTCTGCGCCCATTCCACGAGAGAAGCGAGGCTTGGTCTCAACGCTCGACCCCAGTCCGTTAGCTGATACTCGACCCGCGTTGCGGTACCGTCCAAAATGAGGCGACGGACCAGACCGTCGGCCTGCATCTGCTTCAGCTGCTGGGTAAGCATCCTCTTCGAAATGTTGGGTATCGAGCGAGCAAGGTCTGAGAATCGCATTGCTCCCGACCTGCTCAGTTGAAGAAGAATGGGAAGTTTCCATCGTCCTTCAAGAACCTTGATCATATGGTCCGGACTCGCGGCTATCGCGTCTAGCGCAGGTCTCATTTTCTGGTTCATAGCCTGTACCTCAATGTGTGAAGCTGTTGCAGGGACCGCCAGCTGGTCCGCCAACTCGTGTTCTCCCCTCCTCAAAGCGCCTTTTCGTGCATTGGCGCGTCGCCTGGCCCAGCCCACGTGACGAAGCGCAGAACGTCAATCGGACCGTCAAGTTAACGAAGATTTTCAGCTTCGCCCGCCGTGGCTACGGTTGAAACGACTGGTGCTTTCTGGTGCCGGAGTACGACCGACAGCGCCCGGCGGCTGCCGGCGCAGGAGTATTGTTGGCGCCCACGTCCTCGGCCAGACTGCTGGCCTACATAAGTGCGGGCTCCGTCCCCACGGCCATGCGATCATAAAAAAATGATAAAATTGATAAAAATATTGCAAAATGGAATTTTGAAAGCTAAGAGCTCGTGCCTCAGTAACAGTTCAAAGAGGTATCCCCATGCGACCAACTCCGCACGAAACAGACATTCGCGAAGGGCACATCCCGGTCGGTCGGGTTGGCGAGGAATTCGATTTCATTATCTGCGGTGCCGGCTCCAGCGGGTCTGTCGTGGCGGGCCGACTCGCCGAGTGCGGTGGCGCGCGCGTCCTGCTGCTCGAAGCAGGAGAGCACGATAATGCCGACAGCGTGCGGGAGCCGGCGCAGTGGCCGCTCAATCTCGGTTCGCCGCGTGACTGGGGCTTCGTTGGACAGCCTGCCGCCAACCTCGAAGGTCGGCGGCTACCCTTGAGCATGGGGAAAGGTCTAGGAGGTGGCTCGAGCATCAATGTCATGGTCTGGGCCAGGGGGCACAGGGAGGACTGGAACCATTTCGCGGCAGAAGCCGGCGACGATGCCTGGGGCTATGAATCGGTTCTCGGCTACTATCGTCGTATCGAAGACTGGCGCGGGGCGCCTGATCCGATCCGTCGAGGCGTAGGAGGCCCGGCCCACGTCGCTCAACCCGATGCGCCGCAGCCGGTTGCACAGGCTATGCTCCAGTCGGCTGAGGCGCTCGGCATTCCGGTGTTCGACAGTCCGAATGGCGCGATGATGGAAGGCGACGGCGGCGCGGCGATCGCCGAGCTCAGGATCCTCAACGGCAAGCGGCAATCCGTTTTCCAGTCCTACGTCACGCCTCTTACAGCCAGACGTAACCTGACCATCATCACGGGTGCGCTGGTTTCCCGCCTGCTCTTCGATGGCAAGAGGGTGATCGGCGTTGAGGTTCTGCTCGACGGACAACGCCGGCAGTTCAAGGCCCAGTTCGAGACGATCCTTTCGCTTGGAGCCGTCAACACGCCGAAGGTCCTGATGCAGTCAGGCATCGGTCCGGAGGACGAGCTCTCTGCACATGGCATTTCTGTCGTCCAGCATCTTTCTGGCGTAGGAAGAAATCACCAGGACCATCTCGCCTTCGGCTGCACCTGGGCGTACCGGAAGCCCGAAGGCGTGGGAGGCGGAGGCTGCGAGGCCACACTCTACTGGAAGAGCGATTCCCGTCTGCCGCAGCCGGACATCCTTCAGTGCCAGCTGGAATTCCCGGTTCCGTCACCCGCTGAAACCGGATTGGAAACGCCCGAACATGGTTGGACCATGTTTGCAGGACTGGCGCAGCCGAAAAGCCGGGGGCGTCTGAGGCTTTCTGGGCCGGGCGTGAACGATGCCGTTCTGATCGAGCCCAATTCCCTGAGCGAGCCGGAGGATATGGCGACGGCCATTGCGGCTGTCGAACTCTGCCGGGAGCTGGGCAATGGTGCAGCTTTCACGCCGCTCGTGAGTGGCGAGACCGCGCCTGGAGCACGGGGTCGGAACGGCCTTGTCGACTTCATCCGCCGGTCGGCGGCCACCTATTGGCACCAGTCCTGTACGGCAAAAATGGGCCGAGACAGCATGTCGGTCGTCGACCACGAACTGAAGGTCTACGGCATCAAGGGTCTGCGTATCGCGGATGCGTCCATCATGCCACGGATCACCACGGGCAACACCATGGCGCCGTGCGTCGTGATCGGCGAAAGGGCGGCAGACATGATCCGCGCCCAGCATGAATTCTGAAACGGTTGTCGCCGGGTCCACCGATCGATGCCGCTCGATATCGCAGTCAGCGCCAGTCTGCGGGAGGCCAATGCCTCTCGCAGCTGAAGTCAAAGACGGCGCTTGAGTGGGGCGGTCGAGCTCTCGCCGGGCAATCCCAGCGAGGGGCCGCGTCCCATCCCACTGATTTTGTGATCCCTATGAAGGAATTTCACATGTTGGATAGCATTCGCACTGTCCCTGTCGTTGCATCGTCCGGTCTGGACGCGGACGTCCACGCCACTTTTGCTCGATATCGCCAGGCCTTTCCCTTCATTGCCCTCGATACAGGCGGCTACGTCGTTCTGCGGCATGACGATGTCGTGCGGCTGATGAGTGATCCGCGATTGCAGGCAACGGAAATCGCGATGCCGGCGCAGGCTGGGGTCACGGAGGGCGCGCTCTTTGACATCTTCGCGCATGGGATGCTGACGGCCAATGGCGAGGTTCATGTTCGCCGCCGGTCTGCAATATCCGGAGCGCTCGCAAACCAGGTGTCGGAGCCGTTTCGACAGCATCTGAGGCAGGCGGCTATCGCGTTGATCGACGCGAGCTATGACAGCGGCAGGCTTGAACTCGCCTCCGGTTATGCGGCGAAGCTCCCCATACTCGCCTTGGCCCGCCTTTTTGAAATTCCCGAGGCGGACATCCCGCCTTTCGCCCAGGATGTCCATGCCATGAACGCATTCTTCCGGCCGGATCCAACGGAAGATGCCGTCGCAAATGCCGAGACGGCAGCGCTTCGGGTCCGAAACTACCTTGATGGCCTTCTCACAGAGGCCGAGGCCGGTCGGTCACACGGGTTTCTCGCGCAATATCTGCGGTTCGCCGAAGAGAACGAACTGGCCAGGGTGGAAGTGCTCGTCCAGATCATCCAGCTGATCATCGGTGGAACGGAATCGGTGCGGACCGCGCTGATTGCGCAGGCGGCGCAGTTGCTCTCACATCCCGAACAATGGCGAGCTGTCTGTGCAGATCCGACACTGGTCACAAACGCCGTTGCCGAAGGCATGCGCTTTGAACCGGGCATCGCGGGCGTCATCCGGGTCTCCCTTCAAGACATCGAGATCGACGGCTGGACTTTGCCGGCAGGCCAACCGGTTCTGCTGTCGTTTATATCCGCGTTGCGGGATGAACGTGTTTTCGATCAGCCGAATGTCTTCGACATATCGCGTTCAAACCTGAACCTGGCGCGACTGGCCTTTGGTGGCGGCGCGCATAAATGTGTCGCCGACGCGATGGGGCGGGCCGAGCTCGAGGAGGGGCTCTCGGTCCTCGTCGAGCGTCTCCCAAAGCTTCAACTCGAAAATCTACCGGCATTCCACGGGCATTTATTTGTCCGGAAGACCGGCGAGTGCTGGGTGAGGTGGGAACGGTGAGACGGACAAAAAGGGCATGGCGAAACTCTGGGCGTGCAGCTCAGGCGATCAGTCCTGAAGGTGCAAACAATGGTTTCAACGAAAGACAGGTCGTTCCATGCGCGTTCTCATCGTAGGGGCCGGCGTCGCGGGTCTGGCAGCCCGACGGGCTTTGGTCCGACGCGGTTTCACCGTCAAGGTTATTGAACGAAACCGCTCGGCCGGAGCGGGCGGGGCAGGGCTGTTCCTGCCCGGAAATGGCGTCAGAGCGCTCTGCGACCTTGGGCTGCGGGAAGGCCTGTTCCGGCTGTCCCATGCCGTCAACTCCCAACGGTTCTATAATGAGAGGGGACGGCTGCTTTTATCGGTCGACACCAATGAGTACTGGCGCGATGTCGCGTCGTGCCGGTCGATCAGGAGATCCGACCTGTGGCAATTGCTCAACGACGGCATGGATCCCGACGACATCGAGTTCCGCCAGATTGTCGATATCTCGAGCAACAACCAAGGTTGCCATGTCTACTTCGCAGACGGATGCATGGACGATTTCGACCTCGTGATCGGAGCCGACGGGGTCAATTCCGCTGTGCGAGGATTGACCTTCAAGCAGGCGGCCAGTCCTGAATATGTCGGGAATGTCTGCTGGCGTTTCATCGTTCCAAATACCTGCTCCGTTGACGAATGGTCCGTCATGCTGGGAGCCGATCGCAGCCTGTTGGCGAAGCCGATTTCGAAGACTGAACTCTACATCTACGCGGACATGTCCGTCGACCAGGCCTCGGCTGGGGACTATTCTTACGAGACGCCATTGCTGCCGCTGTTTGAGGCGATAGCAGGTCCGCTGCGACCTGCTCTCGAGCTGTCGTCTGAAGCCGTCGTCCATTTTGCAGAGTTGGTGCGACTGTGGATGGGGACATGGTATCAGAACCGTGTCGCGTTGGTGGGAGACGCTGCCCATGCATCTCCTCCGAGCATGGCACAGGGCGCTTGCCTGGCAATCGAGGATGCTCTTGTTCTCGCCGAGGAACTTGCCGCAACGCCCGGCATCGAGATTGCATTGGGTCGCTATCAGAGCAGACAAAAAGTCAGGGCGGACTGGGTTCACAGGCAATGCGCGGCACGCGACAAGATGCGCCGTTTGCCACCGGCGGTCAGAAATGGGCTTCTGCGGTTTGCCGGAGGAGCGATCTATCGCAGATCCTACAGCCTCCTGAAAAAACCGCTTTGAACGCTGCCGTCTTACAGTTGAAATCGTATCCCCCGATCCTGAAAGAATGGTGCCGCTAGCATGAAGGATAACGGAGTCACTCAACAAGAGAGGCTTCCGTACCATGTCGCTGCCAGGCAAGACTTCCATTTCCCCGCCGACGCTGAGCTTTGCATCGCTCAACGCGGCACCACACGAATTCTACAGGGAACTTCGTCCCGAGTTCCCTTTCGCGCGAAGGGAAGATGGCGCGTTTCTCGTTCTGCGCGCCAATGACGTGCAGACGCTGGTCAGCGACCCGAGGACCCGGCAGATCGAAACCGAACTGGTCAGGGCCCGCGGGATTTTCGGTGGTCCCGTGATGGATCTTGTCTCGAATAGCCTGCTCTTCTCGAATGGCGATACCCATCGCCGTCGCCGGCAGCCCCTTTCGCGATGCTTCGCCTTCCGAATGATGGAGAGCCTTCGTCCCAATGTCCGATCTCTGGCGGAGGAGCTGGTGACGCTCAAGCTGGGGGATGGGGTGATGAAGCTGCGTGATGACTATGCTGCTGCCATCCCTGCCATCACCATTGCGGGTATCCTCGGGATCCCGCGTTGCGATGTGCCGCTCTTCACCTCCCTGGCCTACAGGGTCTCGAAGGTCCTCACCACGTCCTGGACGCAGGACGACCTGCCCGATATCGAAGCGGCGATTAACGAGCTCTCCTCCTATGTATCGAGCGTTATCGACGATCGTCGAAAGCGCCCGCGGGCGGATTTTCTGTCCGACTATGTCGCAAGCGGCGACGAGGCCGCCGGAATGTCTGCCCTCGAAGCCGTCATGCAGATCGTCTCGGTCGTGCTGGGCGGCACGGACACTACGCGAGCGGCAATCGTCATCATGGTCGGCTTGCTCCTCGATCGGCAGGACGGCCTGTGGCGCGCGCTGCGCCATCAGCCTGCGATGGTAGCCGCGGCCGTGTCGGAATCCTTGAGGTTTGAGCCGGCCGTCGCCTCGATCCCGCGCCTGGCGGTCGAGGACATCAGCCTGGACGGATATGTGATCCCGAGGGGCAGTCCGGTGCTCCTGTCCACCATGTCGGCTCTGAGGGACCCTGAGGTTTTCGTGGATCCCGACCATTTCAACCTCACACGGCCGCTGGGCAAGTGGCACCCCGTGTTCGGTGGCGGCGAGCACAGGTGTCTGGGGGAGGCTCTGGCACGGATCGAGATGGAAGAAGCCCTCGCAGCTCTCCTCAGTTCGCCTCTGTCCCTGGAGCTGGGCGATCAGCAGCTCAGTATCTACGGGCATGCAGGAATTCGCCAGGTCGACGAGCTCCTCGTCCGGTGGCGATAGGGCAATCGCGGTCTTTTGCCTGGGATCGTGGCAAGGGTCGACGGCGCAAGACGGCAACAGACGGGCCGTTCAAACTGCGCCGCTTCTGCCGATGTCCTTGCCGCGCCCAATGCGACCCCCGCGGGAGCGGCCGTCGGTATTTCGAGACCGCGCCCCTCGCTCCTCACCTGAAAAATAAAACTACAATGGATGCCATGTCATGTTTCGATTGATTGTCTGCGTGTTCCGGTTGCCTGTCGTCATCTACAACAAGTTCAGCGAACTTGATTGTAGAGGCGCAGCGTCCACTCTTTTACAGGCCTTTGGATCGGCTACAGCGGCTTCCATCTATTGCTCTCCCTATTATCCTCTGCCGGAGGACCTTGTGTTGATGGAGAAAGAGCAATTCGACGAGGAACGTGGGAGGGCGAGTTCGTACCTCGACGGCTCTGTCTCGGCGCAAGTCGCTGGAGTCGCCAAAAAATGATATAATTGATAAAAATGCTTCTTGTGGTAGATTGGCCTGCCGCTTATGATCCGCCTTCTTCGGATGAAAGAAGGAAGGTTTCAATGAGTGAAGCGCTCGCAGACCCAGCCTGTTTACGTTGCCATCTCCAGGCAATGAGAAGGCAAACAGGCACTCGCAAAGCCAGTATGCGAATTCTTGGCGTTCAAGTTTCGTCAAAGGCAGGCCCCGGTCTGCGGTCAGGGGACCTGCCCGGTGGGCATTCGATCGGTCGTCGCGCACATGTCGGGGCGCCGTCGTGAAGCATGTTCTGGTCATCGATGACGACCTCGCCATCCGCAGCTTGCTGACGGACTATCTTTCCCAGCATGCCCTGAGAGTGACCGGGCTGAGCGGCAGCCAGGACCTGCAGAGGGTGCTCAGCACGGACGAGGTCGACCTTCTGATCGTCGATCTCAATCTGGGGCGCGAGGACGGTCTCGACATTGTCAGGAAGCTTTCCAGCACCTCGGATTGTCCGATCATCATCATCAGTGGAGATCGCCTCGAGGAGGCGGACAAGGTTGTGGGTCTGGAACTCGGTGCCGTCGACTACATAACCAAGCCCTTCGGAACGAGGGAATTGCTGGCCCGCGTCCGCTCCTCACTGCGCGAACGTCCCATTATCAGCACGAAAAAAGACAAGACCATCTACGGCTTTGATGACTGGGAGCTCAACATCAAGCTCCGAAGGCTGGTTCACGACGGCCAGGAGGTGAAGCTGACCGCTGGCGAGTTCAACCTGCTGACAGCATTCCTTCGTTCTCCACGCCAGATCTTGTCACGAGAGCAGCTTCTTTCGGCAAGTCGCGTCCACGATGAGGAAGTCTTTGATCGAAGCATAGATGTGCTCATCCTTCGCTTGCGAAGAAAGCTCGAGACCGATCCCTCCAAGCCGTCCCTGATCAAGACGGAGAGGGGAGCCGGCTACCTGTTCGATGCCGACGTCAAGGTCATCCATCGGAACAAGGGCTGAGGAACGCGTCCCATGCCTTCGCCGTGGTCCGATACGGCGACGGTCTGCCTTCGGGAATTTGGTGGGAGCCCTCGGGGCGCAGCCGCGCCGGTCGTGCATGCGGCGTCCGGTATCGTTTCAAACGCAACCAAATTCGTTTCCCTGAAATCCGGGCAGAAAACCAATGCCCCATAGATGAGCTCGGCACGCGTGCTGTCGTCATCATGGAGAAGCGCTTTGGCAAGACTCGTCGCGACCCTCGCATCCACCCACCATCCGTTTTACCTCAAGGCGACAACGGCTCCGCCCGAGGAGCAAATGCCGCAGGCGCCCGAGTGGAAGCGAAAGGTAGAGGCCTATCGCGAAACACTGACCGGCGCGCGACCGGATATCCTGGTGATGATCGGTTCGGATCATTTCCATCAGATCTTCCTGGACAACTATCCGCAGTTCCTGATCGGAAAGGCATCCTGGTACGATGCCACCTTCTACAACGAGGAACGTGAGTTCGGCATTCCGAGCTACAAGCTCTCCGGCGACGAGGACATGTCACGCTTCCTGCATCAATCGCTTCTGGCGCAGGATTTCGACCTCGCGTTCTCGAACGAGTTGAAGATCGATCACTCGATCGTTTGTCCGATCATCACAGTTCGGCCGCAAAACGATCTGCCGATCGTGCCGATTTACACCAATATCTTTGCCCCGCCCCTGCCGTCTCCAAGACGCTTCCTCGAATTGGGACGCGCGATCCGCAAAGCGATCGAGGACTATCCGTCCGACAAGAGGGTTGCGGCCATCGGGACAGGCCATCTGTCGCTCGAGCTTGGTGGCCCTCGACAATTCATGGAAGCCGGCCCGGACCCCGAATTCGATCGACAGGCGATCGATTGGCTGCGAACCGGAAACATCGGGGCCATCCTCGCTTCGGTCACGCATGAGAGCCTGGAGGCCAGCGGCAATGCAACGCACGGCTTTCTGAATTTCATACTCATGCTCGGCGTGGCCGGAGCGGCCGAGGCCGACTACGTCGATTACCTCGATCTCTTTCACACGATGGAAGCGTATTTCACCTGGTTCCCGAAGGAGGCGGTGCGATGAGCAAGTACTACGTCAACAAGTTCCTCTTCACCGTGGATCGCGATCCTCGCCTGCTCGCGCGCTATACCGAAGAGCCTCGCAGCTTCGTCTCGGTATGGGAGCAATCCATCGGACCCAAGCTGATCGGAAACGAGGTCGAAGCGTCGACGGCGCACGCCTTCACGGATGCAGAGCGCAAGGCGCTGGTCGAGCATGACTTCGTCAGCCTGTTCGAGATGGGTGCTCACTTCTTTCTCAACCTCACCCTCTTCATCGGCATCTATGACGAGCCGTACAGGCAAAGACTCGGTCCCTTGGCCTTTCAGAGAGAGTTCGCCGAGAAGCTGCGGCACTGGCGCGGCAGGGACTACCCTTCGATCATGACCTAGACGCCAATCGTCAGATGTCCAAGCGCCCCATCCCCCCACAATCGAGAGTGTCCCAATGAGCGTTTCCCAGCCCGCCGTCAACCACGACTTGCCAGCCGATGTCACGGAATGGCGGAGGCATCTCCATCAAAATCCCGAGCTTCTTTACGAGGTCCACGAGACGGCAAGATTCGTGGCCGACAAGCTGTCCGCTTTTGGCTGCGATCTCGTCGAGACCGGTATTGGCAGAACTGGCGTCGTTGCGCTGATCAGGGGCGATCTCGGCCAAGGTCCGGTCATAGGCTTGCGTGCCGACATGGATGCCCTGCCCATATTAGAGAGCGGAAGCCGTGCCTGGGTTTCAAAGGTGGACGGCAGAGCCCATTCCTGCGGTCATGACGGGCACATGGCGATGCTGCTCGGCGCCGCGCGACTGTTGGCGCAGACTCGCAAATTCCGGGGCACCGTCGCAGTCATTTTCCAACCGGCAGAGGAGGGTGGTGCGGGCGCCCTGGCCATGGTCGAAGATGGATTGATGGAGCGGTTCGGCATTGCTCAGGTGTTCGGCATGCACAATGAGCCGGGGATCCCGATCGGCGAATTTGCGATCCGCGAGGGAGCAATTCTTGCGGCTGTGGATACATTCGAAATTACGATCAGGGGGCGAGGCAGTCACGCGGGGCAGCCTCACCTTTCGATTGACCCTGTCGTCGCGGCCTCGCATGTCGTCGTCGCGCTTCAAAGTCTAGTTGCTCGGGAAACCGACCCCCTGCAGTCGGTCGTGATAACGGTCGCGACGATCAACGGCGGCCATTCGCCCAACGTCATCCCGGCCGAAGTCCGGTTGTCTGGCACCGTGCGAACCCTGCGTCCCGATACGCGTGATTGGGCACAGCGCCGGCTCTTCGAGGTCGCAAGTTCAATCGCGTTGGCCCATGGGGCGGCCGCAACGGTCGATTACACGCGCGGCTATCCGGCCACCTTCAACCATCGTGAGCAGACCGGGCGCGCTATTGAGGTCGCGCAGTCGGTCGTTGGCCCCGAATTCGTTCGCGTGGGTATCGAGCCGCGAATGGCCGCAGAGGATTTCTCCTACATGCTGGAAGCCCGGCCCGGGGCCTTCATCATCATCGGGAACGGGAACACCGCGAATCTTCACAGCCCGAGTTATGATTTCAACGACGAGGCCATCCCCTATGGCATCGCCTATTGGGTCAAGCTCGCCGAGACACTTCTCGCCGATTAAGTTGCCGTTTGCTCTCTCCATCCCTCGATATCTGACAGAGGCGAGCACGGCTTCGGCACCGTTATGTCTGTAATCAGATTGTCGAGGATGAGATTGAAGAGAAATCGTGCGGGACGAGTAATGAAGACGGAAACAAAAACAGCGCCGGGTTGCGATTCCCCGTTCCCGCCAACGTGGTATTTGGAAGAGAAGAAACATGTCGTTCATCTCGGTTACCATCACCTCACGCTGAGCACCGACGCTGCGCAGGAAGACTATGATTTCTACACGAAGACACTCGGCCTGCTCGATCAAGCGCACGGTGTCTTTCGACGGGGTGATCCCGGTCTATCATCTCTACTACGGCGCCAAGAACGGCGATCCCTCGACCATCGTCACGACCTTCCTCTTCAAAAAGCCCGGCATCTGCGGCAAGCGCGGCACCAACCAGTCGAAGATCATCCAGCTTCCATCCCGGTTGGTGCGGCCGACTTCTGAGTCGATCGAGTAAAAACGGATTGAACGTCCGCTTTAGGCCATGCGCATGCGCCTTGCGAACGGCGGGAGCGGGGCGCAATGCTGCCTTCACAGCTTAAGCGTGAACGTCGCCTTGGGGGCGGACAGAATCGCGCTCCCGCGAGCCTTGCACGGCTTGTTGCTGTGATGTTCACCTCTTGGGCCACCCATGAGCTTGACGATACGCCCATGATGTTCCGCGATCTTCGGTCCAATCAGGTCAGTGCGCAGCGACTTGAGCGCCGCGAGTGTCCCGTCCTCATCAGTCCGGATCAGACGCGAGTAGCCAACTACGTCAGCGGCCATAATGGCGGCGAGGCGGCGTTCCAAACCGATTTCCTCCCGCCTGAGAGAGTAGTGGATCGCGAGCCGAGAATCCACGAAAGTATTGCGCCGGCACGTTCCGGAGACCCAAAGCGGCGCGTCTCGGTGAAGCGCTGCTCGTTGGCCCTGGGTGAAGGCCAAAGTCGACCCAGTGGGGTCACTCGTCGACAGCGAAGGGAATTTCCGGTGCTGACCCTACGACGTCGTCGCCCAAGCAACTGGCAAAGGCTGCAAAGCGCTTTCTTTATTAGTCGTCGGCTCTGCCTTCTATGTTTCGGTCAACCTTACGCCGAGCAGCGAAGCTCTTGCTTATCGGTGGGGCGTACGCAGGGACGCCGCGAGCCAATCAGTAGTGCGCGGCGCCAGGATGCGGCTGGCCGAGTTCCGTCCCTAGCTGTCGCTAACGCCTTCCAAATAGGGTTGGAGAGCGGCATGTATGCTGAAGAAGAGCCGCTCGCGGCCGGGTTTGTCGGCGAGACCGGGGCCCGGCCGTAGTCGAGCACATCCGGATTCAATCCTGCCAGCCACACCGTGATGCCCTGTGCGGTGAGGCGCCGTTCGCTCTCGATCATCATCTGAATGGCGGAATACTCGATGTCAAAGACGCCGCTCATATCGAGCGCGAGCACATGCGGCTTATGCTCAGGCACCAGCGACTGGATCTGATCCGCAACCTGCTGAATGTTAGCAAAGAAGAGCCGGCCGTCCGGACGGAGGATCAGCAAGCCCTCGAGCGTGTCATCGTCGGGATGCTCATGTGATAGCGGCCGGAGCACATCGGTGTCCCGCTGCGGCCGATGACGTGGACCCTCGGTTTTGCCGACTGACTGGCCAGCCCGATCAGCGAAAGGGCGATCGCGACCACGATGCCTTGAAGCGTGCCGAAGACCAGCACTCCGAGGAACGCCGCCAGCGCCCAGCGGAACTCCATCCGCCGAACCCTGCGGATGGACGCAAACTCGGCCGGGGCGATGAGTCCGACGGAGTAAATGATGGACGGGAGCTGCGGTACGCCAGAATTATCAAGAAACGCCGCTTGTTAAGTGTGCGAATACCAGAAAAGCTGTTCGGCGAAAAATAGGATTGCGGCGATTTAGTAAGGCCGGTAAAATAACCTGCGGCTAATGTATGTATAGCTAAAATTCGTTGCCTGCTGATCTTGAATCAGCAGAAAGAGGGAGGGGCGCGCTTGGTGGCATGAGGGGTCAACCTGAGGCCCGTCGGCGCGCTTGCCGTGAAATGTTGCACATCCAGAATAGCGCCAGGACGCACGGCACGATTGCGGCGCTCGTGTTCAAAATTCCCGGATACTTTGATTGACAGCTACTTGAGCACGGCAAGGCCTTCGGGTCGATGCGTGCAATCCGATTCGCGGGAGCTGGGGGTAGAGCGATGGCAGTGGGAGAACTCATTTCATCGGCTGGAACGGCCGTCCCGCCAACCGCCGTGGCAATTGCCAACCGGCACGAAATCGCGAGCGCCGGACTGGGGGCCTTATTGGAAGCGGGTGGCCATCGCGTCGTCGCGCGCTGCTCGTGCGAGAGTGACCTCCTGCATTCCGTGGAAACCTCTCGCCCGGACATCATCATTTTGGCGGATAACATCGTATGTCAGGAACCCGCCAAAACGGTCTTGCAACTGCGCGCGAGGTACCGTTCGGTGGCAATCATCTTAATGCTAGATGAGCACGACGCCGTCACGGCAGCGGGTCTGGTGAGTCTTGGCGTAGAGGGCATTCTGTTGAGCGCGGGTCGCGCCAGGAGCGTCATCGATTGTGTCGAGAGCGTGTATCGGGGCCGCAGGTGGATCGATCCCGACCTGTTGTGCCATCTCGCGGTCGCGGAACAGCGTACACAGAATGGGACGTGCCTCACATGTCGGGAAGCTGAAATAGCCCAGTTCGTGTCGCGAGGTCTGAGTAACAAGGAAATCGCGCGCGAACTCAATTTGTGTGAGGGCACAGTGAAGATGCATTTGCACCATATCTACGAAAGGCTTCATCTCAGCGGCAGAACGCATTTGGCGCGTCGGTGGCTGGAGGATGCGGAGATGGCCAGTTTGAAAGGACGGCGGAATAAGGAGGCGATCGGTTCCGACGCCGTGATCGGAGCACGGTTCGCGGCCGGGCACACCTGAAGAATTGCGGTGTCAAATCGGGTATTGGAGGCAGAGCGGCGGTAACATCTTTGGACACAGCTACATCCCGTTCGGGGGGCACTGAAGGTATTTGCCTGCGCGCTGTAGCACCTCGTCAAACGTCGGTTGTCCGATCAAGTGCGTTGAGCATCACACCGCAATCGCTGGGCCTAACGTGCTCGGCCATGCCCGCAGGAGAGGCTTCCATGCCGTCTCTGTTTTCACCCGACCGTTTGCGCAGGGACTCCCAAGTCGGCGCGTCGCCGCCGACCACGCCCGCCCATCAATGTCGAAGCGCGATGCCAACACGGCGACGGCCGGAACGGTATATCCATCGGTTACTATCGAATGAAACCTCAAACACTATCGAAGCGCAAATAGACACGCGCGCCCACTAGTCGGATACAGGAGGCTTAATTCTTCGGCCGCCGGACATTGCGACGATGGGAGAATCGTAAGGCGGCCGCAACGGCGGTTGCGTGGAAAATAGTGCTGCCGCATCCGCCATAGCTGGAGGAGTGAAGCAGATGAAGAAAATCCTACTCGCCGTTTCGATGTTCGCGGCCACAACCGGCGTCGCCTTTGCAGCTTGGGTACCAGTACAAATTGGTTCGGTGACAGAGACCCAATTCCGAGCACAGACTGCGGGCAACAGCGGTAATGTGAAAGCATGTTTCCAATCCACGGTAACCATCACCACTTTCCAGTGGACTCACACACAGACAGGAAACACCCGCGGTACATTCACTCAAACTACTACGACAGATGAAGTGCAGGTTGATGATAGCCTGTGTGAACCGGCGTAACACTGCGTAATACCCCGACGAGCGTTCAAATCGCCTCTCCTGTATTCGGGAGCAACTCATGGGGATGAACGAGTATGGGCAGATGGGTGTTGTTAGGCGCTTTCGTCTCGATCGGATCGTTGTCCGCTGCCGCCGTGGTGCCCAACGCAGGCGTCAGTGAGTGGATAACCGAGCAGCAATCTGCGGTTCAGGCCAGACTTGCACAAGTCTCTCCGGAGTGGGTCGCCGATGAGTTGTCGGCGGTCCACTCGAAGCTTGCGGCGGCGGCGGCATCCGTCACCCGGGTGTCCGATGCTTCGCGGACGCAAGAGGAGGTCTATCGTTTCGCCACCGTCGAACGCGGTGATCTTGTTTCCACCGTCACCGCCACCGGGCAGCTTACGCCTGTTGCCACGGTGGTCGTCAGTACGCAGATTTCCGGGCAGATCGATCAGATACAAGCCGATTTCAATGCGCCCGTCCGGCGCGGCGATGTCATCGCCACGTTGGACGCAACCACTTTCCGAATCGCTGTCGAGCAGGCCCGGGCGGAAGTCGATATGGCCGCCGCTGCGCTTCTGAAGGCAGAGGTCGCAGCTCAAGAATCCGCGGCGGAGCTCAAGCGCCGCGACAGTCTCCACCGGAGCGGGGCGGGCTCCCTTGTCGAACGCGACAAGGCGGAAACTGCGAAGCGCCTGGCGGACGCGCAATTGCTGGAAGCCCGTTCGGGTGTTCAACGGACGAATGCGGCGCTGAAACAAGCGCGAACCAATCTGGAGCGTACGCGCATCCACTCGCCCGTCGATGGGGTGGTCGTCGACAGAAGCATCGAAGTCGGCCAGATTGTCGCCGCGAGCCTGCAGGCTCCGACGCTGTTCACAATCGCCAAGGACCTGCGCGACATGCAGGTCAACATGCTGATCGACGAGTCGGCGATCGGCCGCATCAGCCCTGGCCTACGCGTCGAATTCACCGTCGATGCCTACCCTGGACGGAACTTCGGCGGCAGCGTGGAGCAGGTCCGTCTCTCTCCCACCACGTCGCAAAATGTGGTTACCTACACCGTTGTCGTGAAGGCACCGAATCCCGAACTCATGCTGCTGCCGGGCATGACCGCTACCGCCCGCGTCATCGTCACCGAGCGCAACGAAGTCCTCAAGACGCCGACCGCCGCCATCCGCTTCCGGCAGTCAGGACCAAGGCTTGTGCCGGACGCTGCGGTACTGTGGCTCGAAAGGGCCGGCGAGTTGAAGCCCGTTGACGTGAAGCTGGGGGTGACCGACGGCGACATGGTCGAAATCATCGGCGCGGAGGTTGCGCCGGGAGACCTGGTTGCGGTCGGTGTTCGCCCCGTCGCGCGCAAAGAGTCGGCGGCAAAACGCCTCATCGGGGTGTTCCAGTGAGGCCGCTGATCGCAACCTCCCGGTTGTCGCGACTGTACCCAATGGGAGGCAGCGATGTGAACGCGCTGATCGACATCACTCTCCGCGTGGAGCAGGGCGAAGCGGTCGCGATCATGGGGCCGTCCGGTTCCGGCAAATCGACGCTGCTGAACATCCTCGGCTGCCTCGACGTGCCGTCCTCAGGCACTTACATGCTGGACAACACCGACGTCAGCAGCCTGTCCATGTCGCAGTTGGCCGCCCTGCGCGGACAGGTCTTCGGTTTCGTCTTCCAGAATTTCAACCTCTTGGCGCGGGCGACAGCCTTCGAGAATGTTGAACTACCGCTGATCTATGCTGGCGGCTGGAGCCGCGCGGCCCGGCGCGACCGTGCCATGCAGTTGCTCGAACTCGTCGGCCTCATCCACAGGGCCAGTCACCTTCCCTCGCAGTTGTCTGGCGGCGAGCAACAGCGGGTCGCTATTGCCCGCGCGCTCGCCAACAAGCCGAAAATTGTCATGGCCGACGAGCCAACAGGCGCGCTCGACACCGCGGTCAGCCGAACGATCCTGAACATGCTCTACGAGATCAACGAAACTGGCGTGACGCTGCTGCTTGTCACGCATGACCCTGCGGTCGCCTCTTCCATGCACCGCATTATCACGTTGAAGGATGGACGGATCATCTCTGATGCGTCATCAACGAGCGGTCAGCTCGAGGCGGCCCAATGAGAACCACCCTCAATGTCCGCGAAGCCTGGCGCGCCATCCGAGCCAACACAATGCGCAGCATCCTGACGACGCTCGGGATCGTCTTTGGCACCGCCTCGGTGATTGTCATGATTGCGATCGGGGCCGGGACACAGCAGAGGATTAGGGAGGACATCGAAAAACTAGGCCCGACCAATTTCACCATCAACCCGGCTTCCGCTGTCGTCAGCGGCGTCAGCATGGGTGCCGGCACGAGGCTGTCGCTGACAGACGAAGACGCCGCTGCGCTCGCCCGCGAGTTCCCGCATATTAAGGCCACGCCTTTTGTCCGTTTGCGGGCGCAATTGGTGCAGGGCGGCCGGAACTGGTCGACTTCGGTGCTCGGGGTCACCGGCGATTTCGAGAACGTGAAGAATTGGGACATCGCCAGCGGTCGGTCGTTTGGCTTCGACGAAATGGAAGACGCCTCCAGAGCGGCCATCCTCGGTCACACCGTGGCGACCAAGCTTTTCTCCGGGATTGATCCGGTAGGCCACGACATCCGCGTCAATCATCTGAGCTTTCGAGTGATCGGTGTGCTCCAATCGAAGGGCGAGATGGTGGACGGCTCGGACCTTGACGACATTGTCCTCGTGCCGCTGAAGGCTGCGCGCAATCATCTGCTCGGCCGCCGAGCCGGTCGGTGGCAGTCTGTGAGCGGCATCGCCGTGAAGGTCGAACCCGAGATTGCGCTAGAGCCAGTAAAAGAAGAAATCAGCGAAGCTCTGCGGTTTCGCCACCGTTTGGCGGCCGGGCAGGAGGACAGTTTCCGCATAACTGACTTGGCGGAGTTCCGCAAACTGCAGGAGGCTTCCTCATCGGCACTTACGATCCTGCTCGCTTCTGTCGCGTCGATCTCGCTGCTGACCGGGGGCATCGGCATCATGAACATCATGCTCGTATCGGTCGCCGAGCGGACGCGCGAGATCGGCATTCGTGCCGCAATCGGAGCCGCGCCGAGGGATATCCTCTCGCAGTTTCTCGTGGAAGCGATGACGCTTGCGATGCTCGGCGGCATTATCGGCATTCTCGTAGGTGTCACGGGCGCGACCCTCGTCGACACCGTGTTCGGCGTGCGAACGGCGTTGAGGATCGAACCCATCCTGCTGGCTAGCGGCTTCGCGGCTCTGGTTGGTGTCTTGTTCGGGTTTTATCCGGCTCTCCAGGCGTCTCGACTGCCGCCCATTGATGCCCTCCGTTATGAATAAAGTTCGGGCGGTTTCCTTGGCGGAGAGGTCGCACTCGGTCGCAGGAAATTCGAGGCGAGACGGACTTGATTGAATACCTCACTAAGATAGCACGCTCATCAGCTCGATTGTCCGCTTGCTCCCCGTTGCTGACATTCATTCACAGCGTCCGAAACTACGGTGTCGGCCATTGCGGCACACCTTAACGAATTGAATCTCGCGAGGGGGAAGCCGCCTCGCGGATGAAATTCGCTTGGGCGCTACGTCACTGAATCCGGTGTTAGGGGTGGGTTTTTAACCGACGCAGGATATTGTCGGCCAACAGAGCTGCTTCCTCCGCGATTGCCAATATTGTGCCCGACCGTCGCGAGATCGCGAAAGGCAGGCCGGCAAAATACACACCAGGGACGCTCGACGACCCGTTTTCGTACGATGGCTGACCTTGCGCATTGAGCACATTGGGGACGCGCACCCACTCGAAGTCCCCTTTGAAACCGGTGCACCAGATCACGGCACCAGAATGGCTGGTATCTTCAGTGCCGAGACATTCAAGGTGAACAGCCTTCATCGGGAGGCAATCGTCGAAATGTCCAGTGACGTGGTTGTTACGGCCCGGGGGCCAGACGGAGTAGTCGAAGCGATAGAGCTGAGTTCGCGATCTTTTGCCATGGGCTTACAGTGGCATCCAGAACTGCTCGATGCCGAAAGCCACCCCGGCGCTCGAATATTCGACGCATTTGTGAAAGCTGCCGGCGACTGAACAGAATGCGCCATGAAGACCTCGGAGGGCGGCGGTAGCTGCGTTGTGTCGCATCTCTAAACTGCCGCTACAACAGAAGATCGCATAATCTATCTTATGGAACTGCAAGGCGTCGGCGCACCGGGCGCCTTCTTCAACCCGCTCTGTCCCGAAGCAGTCGACGCACGGTCGTCTCCACCGAAGGCTGCCAGGCACGCATGGTCCAGCCGAATGTCTCTGCGAATCTGGCGCAACACAAAGACGAATTAGCGGGACGACGCGCGGGCGCCGGGAAATCTGTTGTCGGAACGTTCCGCACGCGCGCCGACGGGCCGCCATGAGTGCCGCTCACGGAGAGAACATGGCGGGCAAGATCGGCGCGGCTTGCAATGCCGGTCCCCGACAAGTGGTAAATGCCGGATACTTGATCACGGTTGCGTTGGGTCATCAGACCGGCTGCGCTAAGGATCGCGTCCGCCAGATCCAGCGCCGAAGATGGGTTGCCCCATTGGTCGGCAACGACGGCGATCTCCTCGTGATCCTCGGCGAGCCGCAACATGGTTTTCACGAAATTCTTGCCAACGGGGCTATAGACCCAACCGGTCCGCAGGACGAGGTGGAAGGGATTCGCCGTGATCACGGCCCTCTCGCCAGCCAGTTTCGAAGCGCCGTAGAGGCTGAGTGGAGCAGCTGCGTCGTCTTCGCAATAGCTGCCTTCCTTTGTCCCGTCGAAGACATAGTCGGTGGAAAGGTGGATGACTGGCACATCGAGGGCTGCCGCCGCTTCGGCAACCGCCCCGGCGCCGAGGGCGTTGATCGCGAAGGCCTTTTCCGCCTCGCTCTCGGCCTGGTCCACGGCGGTGTACGCTGCAGCCGAAACGACCAAATCAGGCCGACAGCGTTCGATCGCGGGTAGGATCGTTTCCATGCGGGCCAAGTCGAGATCCGGCCTCCCGACCGCGACAATCTCGATATCCGGCCAGCCATGCGCCCGTTCGACGAGGCTCTGCGCCAGTTGCCCCTTGCAGCCTGTCACGACAATTCTCACGCAACGCTCCGATGGCGTCCACCAAGGCGTGCGCCGTTGTAGCGCTCGCGTCGGATTGGCTCCCACCACCAGCTGTTGGCAAGATACCAATCGATCGTGTCGCTCAGACCTGCCTCGAAACCCTGCTTTGGCCGCCAGCCGAGTTCGCGCTCGATCTTGGAGGGATCGATCGCATAGCGCCGGTCGTGGCCGGGCCGGTCGGCGACAAGCGTGATGAGGTCCCGATAACTTTTTCCCTCCTTGCGCGGCAGGCGGATGTCGAGCAGGTCGCAGATGCTCTCCACCACCGACAGATTGTTGCGCGCGGCCCGGGCACCGATGTTGTAGCTCTCCCCCGGCCTTCCCGCCCTCATCACCAGCTCCAGCGCGCGTGCATGGTCGTCGACGTGGAGCCAATCGCGAACGTTCGCACCCGATCCATAGAGCGGCAGCGGCCTTTCCTCGATCGCATTGACGATCGTCAGGGGGATCAGCTTCTCAGGAAAATGAAACGGTCCGTAGTTGTTGGACGAGTTCGAAAGCACCACCGGTAGCCCGTAGGTCTGGTGCCAGGAACGAACGAAATGGTCCGCTGCCGCCTTCGAGGCCGCATAAGGCGACGACGGCGCGTAGCGCGTCTCTTCGACGAAAACACCGCCGGAGAAAGGAAGATCCCCGAACACTTCGTCGGTGGAGACATGGTGAAAGCGAAACCGGTCGCGCGCTGTTGGGCCGAGCTCCGACCAATAGGCCAGCGCCGCGCAAAGCAGACGGACCGTGCCGAGAACGTTCGTTTCCGCAAATGCGCCAGGCCCGTCGATCGATCGATCGACATGGCTCTCGGCAGCGAGATGCATGACAGCGTCGACGCGCTCGAGGCGCATGATGTCCAGCAGAGATTGCTCGTTGCGGATATCCGCACGGTAGAAAGCATAGTTCGGGTGATTGTCCACCGCGCGCAGGGACTGAAGATTGCCGGCATAGGTGAGCTTGTCGACATTGACGACCCGCTCGGCGCCATTCGCAACCAGATGCCGGCAGACCGCAGAGCCGATGAAGCCCGCGCCACCTGTAACGAGAACACGCATGATTGCCCCTCACCCACGAGTTTCGAAGAGGCTGGCATCGGCCAGCAGCGGCGCGCCCCTGTCTTTCGCGGACAGCAGCAGATGGTCGACGGCCACGGGCCACCTTATGCCGATCTGTGGATCGTCGAAGCGGATCGCACGTTCATGTTCTGCGGAATAGTGCTCACTCACCTTGTATTGAACCTCCGTGTCCGGCTCGAGGGTGACAAAACCATGGGCGAATCCTGCGGGTACCAGAACCTGGTTCCACCTTTCGGCCGAGAGTTCGACCGCAATCCATTGCGCGAATGTCGGCGAACCCTTGCGGATATCGACGACCACATCGAACGCCCTCCCCCGAACGACGCGGACGAGCTTGACCTGAGCGCGTGGCGGAAGCTGGTAATGCAGGCCGCGTAGCGTGCCCGCCATTGCGGAATAGGAGTGGTTGTCCTGCACGAAGGTCAACGAGATGCCATGCGCAGAGAGAACCTCGGCATTGTAGGTATCCGAAAAGAAGCCCCGCTCGTCACCGAACTTGCGTGGCACGATTTCCAGGACGCCATCGAGGCCCAGGGCTCTTACCTCAAGCATCGGCAAGCTCCCTGATGCGCCGCTGCAGGTAGGTCGCGTACTCGTTCTTGCCGAGCAAGGCGGCGCGTTCGAGCACCTGTTCGGCAGAGACATAGCCGAGCTCGAAGGCGATCTCTTCCGGGCACATGATCTTTACGCCCTGGCGATGCTCGATCGTACGCACGAAGGAGGCGGCATCGTGCAGGCTGTCATGAGTGCCGGTATCGAGCCAGGCAAAACCCCGGCCAAGCCGGCAGACGTGAAGGTCGCCGCGGTCAAGATAGGCGCGGTTGACGTCGGTGATTTCCAGCTCGCCGCGGGCGGACGGTCTGATCGAGGCAGCGACATCGAGTACGCTGTTCTCGTAGAAATAGAGGCCCGTGACGGCCCAGCTCGAGTTCGGCCGTTGCGGCTTTTCCTCGATGGTCTCGGCGCGACCGTTGCGGCCATTGAAGCTCACCACGCCATAGCGCTCGGGATCGTCCACGCGATAGGCAAAGATCGTAGCGCCACTTTTGCGAGCTGCGGCCTCGCGGCAGAGTTCGGGAAGACCCGCGCCATAGAAGATATTGTCTCCAAGGATCAGCGCGACGGGACTGTTCCCGACAAATTCTCGGCCGATGATGAAAGCTTCCGCAAGGCCATTCGGCTCGGATTGCTCGGCATAGGAGATCGAAAGGCCGAGCTGACTTCCGTCGCCAAGCAGCTCTTCGAAAAGCGGCTTGTCCCTCGGCATGGTGATGACCAGAATGTCGCGAATTCCCGCCAGCATGAGCGTGCCGAGCGGGTAATAGATCATCGGCTTGTCGTGGACCGGAAGCAATTGCTTCGACACCGAGATCGTCACCGGGTAGAGCCTGGTCCCTCTGCCGCCTGCGAGAATGATTCCCTTCATGCGGTGCCTCCCGCCCCTGTCAAACTTCGCGCATGGCCGCTGAACGTCCCCCTCATCTCGCCCGCGCCCCTTGGTTTTCGGCCGGTCGGATCGCTGCAGCACCGGCGGGGCTCAACTTGCCGCAGCGCCAGAGGCTGTAGGACGGTTCAGAGTCCCAGTCGTAGTAATACGCTGCCGCCAGCCGCCCTGCCTCCATCTGTTCACCGAGGGTCGTGCGCATGAAGCGCACCGCTCCCTCTCGCGCCCGATCATCGACCGGGCAGGAACGTGCGGTATTGGCAATACCCCATTCCGTCACCCAGCACGGCGTGCCCTGATCGGCAGGTCGGCAGAGGTCGAGCAGGTTCCTTACATGAGTGGCTAATACGGCCGGCGTCTTCCGCCCGGGATAAAGGTGGACGCCGTAGGCATCGACGAGACTGTCGGCACCACGCTGGCGAAGAGCCGCGACGAACACGCGCGGATCGAGCCGCTCCATTCCGCGCTTGTCGGCCTCCTCGGCGCTCATATCGGAAAGGCCGGCGGAAACGACGGTTGCGTTGTGGCTGTGCACAGTGGCACGCACTTCGCCGCGGCTGATCTCCAGGACACGGACATACTTGTCCAGACCCCGCTCGAACGCCAGCTGGTCCTTGAGATCGGCGATGCCGCGCGGCGTCGAAGCGCCCGGCTTCCGGTAGACGGCAAGGTCGCCGTTGTAGCCGGCATGGTTGATCTCGTTTCCGGGTTCGATCGCTTCGAGGCGCACGCCGAGCGCATCGATGTGTTGAAGCGCCTCGCGCAAACCGTTGCGGTAGCGATCGAGATCGAGATCGGAGAGCCGATAGATGTCCCATATACGGCCGAAGCCTGTGCGCGGGCGGGCGCTCTCGGGGTAGTAGCTCTTATTCGCAAGCTGGATTTCGAGAAGGATCCTCAGACCGAGCCGACTGGCGATCGCCAGCGCCTCGATGCTCTTGTCCACCGGTCGCGACAGGGAGAGACGCACGTCGGTCGCTCCACTCGCGGCGATATCATTGAGTATTCTCTCCTGCTCGCCATGGGATAGCCATCCGAGGTTTACCCGGTTTATGCCGATGCGAGCAGCAGGAGCGTCATCGGGATAGGCAGGCTGGGCGAGCGCAAGCCATCCGCACAAGGCGACTGCCGCCGCCCCTTTCCACAGCCTAGAGGCCGACATGCGTGAGAGCAGTGCGGAAGTTGGCTTCACAAGCCGAATACCGGTCGATGACGGCCTGTGAGTCGATCTTGGAAAGGAAATTCGCGAGATAGGCCTTCCTGTCCGCCTCGCGGTTCCAGATCGCGGCCTCCATATAGGGGAAGCCGATGAACTCCAGCATCTCCCGCATGCGATCATCGACTGCAATCATGAGCGAGGGTACCCCCGCCTGCATACCGATGATGCAACCATGGAACCGGCGGCCGAAGCAGAGATCGCGGGAACTGACCCAGCTTCGCCAATGGTTCGTGTCGAAGAAGACCAGCAGTTCGTGCTTCCTCTGCCACTTCTCGGAATGCTTGTATTCGGTCTGCCCGGTGATGCGTCCGCTAGCCCGGTCGTAGACAGGCACGTCGTCCTCGCCGGGCAGAGAGAGATTATAGGCAACCACTTCGTCCTGGACGACGTAGCTTGCCACGCTGTCAGGCTTCAGGAGCGCATGCGCATCGACGATCGTATCGGCGACGCTGCCGAGGTAGCCGCCGAAGGCGATTTTCTGGGCCGTGGCCAACTCCGGATTGGCAAGAGCGGTGAGTGAGCGCTTCATCTCGTTCGGGGCAAAGAAAAGCGATGGGCAGCCCGTCGGCCTCACCGATTTCATGCCTTGCTCCCGTAGGAATTCGGCGGTGAAATAACCGCGCGTCAGGAAGAAGCTCTCTTTCTTTTTGAGCACGTCCAGGAATTTGAGAGTGCCGGCCGGAAGCTTTTCCTTCAGCCCCTCTCTCCGCTGTATGCCGATACCCATCACAACCACGGGCATCTTCAGTTTTTCGAATACCTCCGCTTCGAGGTCCGCGGAGTAACCGGGCCGCAACAGATTGGCCGAGGCGAAGACACAGATGTCGAACTCCTCGTTGAAGCGCGCGTAAACCTCGTCCGAGTTGCGGCTGTTGGCGAGATGCCAGAACGGCACATAGGTGACGTCATGTCCGCGCAGGGCGTGGGCGGCACCTTCGCCGATCAGATAGTTGCCCGTATTGGCGATCTTCCGCACCTGGTCGATGAGGTCTTTCTTTGTCCTCACCTCATCGAAATAGGGCCTGTGGCGGACCTCCGACCCGGATACGCCCGCTACGGTACGCTGCAGATACGACGGGATTCCTGTAAGCAAGACACGCATCGAAACACCTGATTTCTGAAGTGCGGGACCGCGCCCGCGAAGGATTATTGGCCGATGCCGATTTCGCGCAGCGCCGAGCGGAAGGTGCGCTCGCGATCGGAATATCTGTCGGTGAGTTCGGATGCGTTGAGCCCGGCCAGGTGATCGGCAACGAACTCGGCCCGGTTTTCCGCCTTGTCCACATCAGTCGCATCCACGGCGGGCAGGCCCGTATAGCCGAGCATTTCGCGCATCCGGTCGTCCACCGCCACCATCAGGCTTGGGACGCCCGCCTGCATGGCGATGATCGAGCCGTGGAAGCGCCGCCCGAAATTGAAGTCCATGGACGAAGCCCAGGCACGCCACTGGTTCGTATCGAAGAAGGTGCGGATGTCGAAGGCTGTCTTCAGCCGGTCCGTGCCCGGATAGCTGAGCTCGCCGAGCATCGAACCCGAGGCGGAATCATAGACGCGCCCGTCGCCACTCGCCTCCACCTTCATGTCGAAGTGCAGGAACTCGTCCTGGATCACGTATTGGGGGCGCGAGCCCTCGGGCGCCAGAGCATGGGCATCGACGATCGTGTCGTGATTGGCGCCGAGATAGCCGGAGAAGATCGTCCGCGCCTTGCCGACTTTCACATGCGGCAGCTTCTTCAGCGACGCGCGCATGTTGTGTGGCATGAAATAGACGGAGGGGCAGCCCGTCGGCTGGACGTAGGAAAATCCCTGGTCCTTCAGGAAGCCTGCCGTCTCGAACCCGCGCGTGAGGAAATAGTGCTCTCGCTGCTTGAGCACGTCCAGGAGCCGCTTCGTGCCCTCAGGCAGGCTGTTCTCGAGATCCCGGCGGTTCTGAAGACCGATGCCGAGCATGACGATCGGCATCTTCAGTTTGCTTAACACTTCGGCTTCCGCGTCGGCGGAGAGACCCTTGCGCAGAAGGTTCGCGCAAGTGAACACGCAGATGTCGAAATTGGCGTTGAACTCTTCCAGACCAACACCATTCTTGCTGCAGTTGTAAAGATGCCAGAACGGCACCTGCTTCGCATGCGGCGCGATCGCGCGGAGCGCCCCTTCGCCGATCAGGTAGTTTCCTGTATTGCTGATATTGCGAAGCTCTTGAAGAAACTCCTCTTTCGTCTCCGGCTGTTTCTGCCGCTCCGAATAGGACACCGACAGGCCGTGAGCGCCGTTGGCAAGGCGCGTGTAGTGGCCAGGAATTCCCGTCACGAGGATTCTTGGACGCATGCAATAGACCCTTCTTCTTGAAACCGGCGCGGACTTGTCAGCCCACCGCCGCAACTCCGGGATTGGACGTCTCGCGCCCGCGAATGACCGTCGCGCGCGAGAGGGATGAATTGTTCACTGAGCGGTCGCACCAACCGAGGAACTCGGAAAAGGAGGATGCCCACGAGCGGCGTGCAGCGGTTCTCAGGCACCCCTCCATGAGAGGCGCGAGCTTCTCGCGATTGTGAGCCACCTCGGCGATGACTTTCGCCATGTCCCGCACCACCTGTGGGTCGGCTGCGGCGTCGATCAGGATGCCGTCCTCCCCATCCGTTATGAGCTCGTCGACGGCGCCGACGGCTGTGGCGATTGGCACGCAACCGAGTTGCTGCGCCTCGGCGATCATCAATGGTGCCCCTTCCCAACGCGATGGCATCAGTAGGACATCCGCCCAACCAAGGGCCTTGACGAGATCCTTGCTCGCGAAGACCGGCGGGTGCACGTCAACACCGAGGTCCTTGAGCCGATCCGTCCACGATACGGTAGCGTCCGCAAGGATCTCGCCACCAATCGCCCGGGCGTCGAAGGGTACACGCGAGGCCCTGAGCTCCGCGATTGCGGCAGCCAGGCGGTCGATCCCCTTCTGCTGGTCGAGCCGGCCCATATAGAGCACCCGCAGCCGGTCGTCCTTGCGCTCTATCCGCCTGACTGAAAGCACTTCGGCCAAGATTTTGGGCGGTACGGAGAAGCTCGCGCCGTTGGGCACGGCAAAGGTCTTCTCGTGCGGGACGCCGAAGCTGTGCAGATAGATTTTGAGCTGTTCCGAGCAGGTGAGGAACGCGTCATAGCAATGTTCATGGGCGATTGCCGCGAACGGCTGTCCAGCCGGCCTTTTGAACCCCGTATTGTCGACGACGTGAAGATAGCATGCCGTACGGGTTCCCTCGGCTCGCAGGCGGGCGATGAGCGGATGCACCGCCATGACATGATTGTTGATTATGAGGTCGAAACCGGAAAGCTGCCCTTTGAGCGCCGCCCAATCGACCTCATGGCCCTCGGCTATGAAGTCCTGCCCCAGGAACGAGCCGGAACCGCCCCAGGCGGGAATGCCCTGCTCCCAGAAGTGAATATAGTCGAAGCTCGCATCGAACTCGTCGATCACGTCCATCCTCGACGTTCCGAGCACGAACAGGTGGGTCTCGTACCCGTTCGCCTTCAATTCACGCGCCGCCGCATAGACGACTTTTTCGGCGCCGCCGAACGATGCGTTCGGAACGAGCAGCGCCGCAGTGCGCTTGCCGCCCTCGCTATGCCCGAGCGGCAGGACGGGCGAGCCGCCGAGCTCGTGGCGAAGCGCCTTGTGGAGTTCCGCATAGGGCACGAGCCGCGCCGGGCGCCAGGTCCAGCGGCGGCCGGCCGTGCGCCGCAACGGGCTGGTCGCGATGGCGTTGATGCAGTTGATCATCACCTGCTGGGGCGTGATCAGCGAACGGCGCGGCAAGGTTCTCGGGAAGGGAAAGCGCACCTTCAGGACCGCCGATGTGGGCCATACCTGCTGGTTGCCGATCGAGGCGAACCAGTCGAGTGCATTGTTCTGGATCACGTCGCGCACGAGCGAGGTCGGCAGGAAGATGAGATCGGCGTGCCCGACATGCGCCCCCGCCTCATGAAAGACCGGCTCGATCTTGCGTTGCGCGGCATCATTGCCGAGCTGGACGAAGACCACATTGGCCCTCTCGCTCAAGCGCTCCAGATGCGCAAGCACATTCGGCAGCATGCGCGAGCGCAGCAGCAGGTCGAGGGTGGCGCCGCTTCCGGCGATCAGGAACGGCGGGAAATGCACGTTATCCGGCTCGCCGACGCTCGCCCAGAAGGCTGGAATGATATCGTCTAGACGAAGCTTGTGAGGTGTCTTTGTCGGATCGGTGAAGAAGGAGATCGCGGCATCTTCCGTCCGCGCGAAGAGATAGCGCGGGCATTCCTCATGCTCGAAATCAACGAGCATCGGACGCTGGAAAAGTGCCCTATGGCGTTTTCTGAGGAAGCTCACCGAGGCGGCACGGTCACGGTTGGCTTCCTTGAAGCGGCTTTCTGCCCGCAGCCGGTATTCGAACGTCGTGTCGTGGCACGGCGTTCCGACAAATCCATGCTCGATACAGGACAGCCAGAACTCCCAGTCTTCGAAGCCGTTCTGCCTGTCGTCGTTGAAGCGGACACCGGCGCGGAATACGTCGATCGAGATCATCGAGCCCGTGTCGCAGATATTGTCGGTAATGCAGTGGACAAGCCGCGAGTAGCGGTTGCCGTAGTGGGCACGCCAGCTCACCGAGAAAGTGTCGATATTGGTGTAGACCCAGCCACAGCCACTCAAGGCGAGCTGCCGATAGAGAGTTTCGATCGTGCCCGGCAGGACGCGGTTATCGGCATCGAGGAAGTAGACGGCTCGTGCCTCCGGCAGGTTTTCGAGCACATAGTCGATCGCGCGGTTGCGCGCGCCACCCGGCCCGGCATTCACTCCGAACAGGACATGAACCGCCGGATGTGCCGCGGCATAGAGGAGCAACTGGTCGAAGGTCTCCTGCCGAGGATCGCCGTCGACCGATACGACCACCGCAATCCTGCATTCGGAAACGGTCGATGCCAGCACCGATTCGATCGCCTCCAGGACGAGCGCGGCATGGCCGTAGAGCGGCATGGCGACTGCGATAAGGTCCGAAACGTCCCTATTGCCGGACATGTGACGCCCCTGCGGACTGCTTGACCAACCGGAAGCCGGACACCTTGAGCCACGAAAAATCGACCGTGTCCGTTACCGCGCGGCTGAGGATCATGAGATCCATGGGCTCGCGCACCGGTTTATCCAGTTGAAAGTTGATGTTGATCGCCTGCTGGGCGGTAACTTCACGCCAGCCGCTGAAGAATGCCGAAGGCTTGGCTGCTCCCTTGCGCGCCAGCTCCGCCACCTCGGATCGCGCATTCGAATTGGTCGGCGCGAGCAGAAAGCTCACGGCCGCGGGGGCGCCCTGCGGGTGGTCGATGACGGCGCTCGCCGAGAAGGAAATCGTGCCCGGCTCGACGGCGCGACCGATGGTGCCGGCCGAAATTCCGCTTGGCAGCGGATGACACACCACAGCATGCTCGTGTTCGAGGAAGCGGACGGTCTGGAACTCCGGAACCACAGGCGTGACGGACACATCGACAATCTGGCTCAAGAGCTCGACCGCCAGACGATAGTCTTCGATGAAATGCCCTTCGAGCAAGGTGGTCGGAGCGATCATGTTCGGCACGCGCGCCGGCCTGACGCCGGCCAGGCCCGTAAACACCCGGAATGCAAGGGGTCGGAGATCGAGATCTGCATGCGCGGCGTCGGACCGGGCCGTATAACGCTCGCTTGCAATCGGATAACCGAGCGAGAGCCCCACCGTTTCCGTACCCGTCGTGGAGACCCTGAGCCGCAGCGTCCTTGCCCCGCCTCCGCAAGCCCGCGGCAGCGCGAAGAAATTCCAGCCTGCGGCGACCTGTCCATAAGGCACGGTCCACTCGGCCACGCCCTCCCCGCTCTCGACATAGCCCAGCATCACGACCAGTTCACCGCCATCCCTTGGGACAGAGTGGATGTGCAGCGCGACGCCCGCCACGCCATGGCTGGAGACCGGCAGGAGTTGCTCGACATACCCGGTTGCAAGCAACTGCCCTATGCCCTCGTCCTTCGGATCGACATAAGGATCGTGTGCGAAAATTTCGGTGACCGGCTCCCAGTTGCGAGCCTGGAACGCGTCCTCGAGCGCGCGGTAGTTCTCAAGCAGCGCTTCGCGCTCGCGCCGGAGGATGGCGAGCTCGGACGTTACCGAGGCTGCGAAGCCGGCAAGCCGCCCCACCCCGCCTTCTACCAGCACACGAACGAGTGCCAGACTCTCCTCCCTGCTCGTCGCATCGACGCGTTGAAGAGGTATTTCGGGAACCGTTCCCAAGGCGCGCAGCGCCGCAAGCCTCTCGCTCAGGTCGGCCTCTCCTTCATTCGAGAAGGCCAGCGCAATCAGCGGGAATGCGTTTTGCAGAGGAGATTGGGATTGCGTACCCGTCTCCAGGAAATGGACCAGGTGCTCGATGTCGCTGCCTTCAACATCTGCCCGGTCCCGATTGGATGCCACAACCAATCTGCGCTTAGCCGGTATTTGCCTCACGCCAGCAGACATCAACTCTTGCACGCAGCAACCCCAGAAGAAATCGAATTATTCGGTAGATGGCCTCTAGGAGACTAACTATCTTCTCCAAAAAAACTCATCGCAAAAAACATATCTTCGATTTTTGCGGTGCACAACAATGAAATTTTGGGGCTTTGATCTTTAATTATACTTCAAAACTTGAAGCAACATCTGCGCTCGGCGCTTTTGGTGAAGAAATTGTCCGTTGCGCGGTCACATTTCCGATCAATGTCATTTGCCGTGCGAGACAATCGTCCAGCCGGAATCTCTGCTCGACTGTTCTACGCGCGGCGGCACGCATGACGCGGAAATTATCTGGACGCTCCAGCACGTCGAGAATGGCATCGGCAAGCGCAGCGGTATCGAAGAAGGGTACGAGAAGTCCGTTGCGGCCCGAGCGGATGACCTCTTGGACGGGAGGTGTGTCCGATCCGATAATGAAAGCACCGCACGCCATTGCCTCAAGAGCCGACCACGACAGGACGAAGGGATAGGTCAGGTAGAGGTGAGCGGCTGAGACCTGAAAAAGCTGGCGAAGTGTGGAATGCGCCACGACGCCCGGAAAAATAAGCCTGTCGCGTGGGACATCCAATGACGCGAGAAGGTGATCCTTCCACGATCCCCCACCGGGGGGTGGCGCTCCATAACTTACGCCATCGCCGCCGACAAAGACGAACAGCGCGTCCGGATGCCGCCGGACGACTGTTGCGGCCGCCTCGAGCGCCTGTGGAAAGCCACGATAAGGCTCGAGATCGCGGGCGACGAAGGTGATGACTGGGTCACCGGCTTTGAGCACGCGCCCATCGGGAAGCCTGAGCGAAGCTGCAGGGTCGGGACGAAAGCGTCGCGTGTCTATCCCCTCGTGGCAGACCGCAATGCGTTGCTGCGCGTCGGCCGGATAAAGGCTTCTCTGCCAATTGGTCGGGCTGATGCCGCCCTCGATCGCCTCCAGTGACAGGAGTTGCGCGACGTTGCGCAGACGCAATCGCTTGCGGGTTTCCGAATCGGGCTCGTCATCCGGCGCGAAGCCGACATCCGCCCCTTCGGCACGATAGAAGAACTCGCAATATCCAAGAGCGGGTACGCGTGGCAGCACATCCTTGACGAACATCATGCTGCCCCAGCCCGTGTGGCCGAGAATAACGTCGGGGACCTGACCGAGGCGTGCCATCGTGTCGAAGGTCTCCGCGACCCGATGGCCGATCCGCACATGGTGGTCGGGCGCGCTGAGGTGCCGCCCCATTTGCGGATATGTCCGCGGCCCCGGTTCCGCCCGATGCCGGACCACCCGGACCGAAGGGATCCGTTGATCCACGGTTTCGGTCACGAGGGTCACTTCGTTGCCCGCCTGCGCGAGATGGTGAGCGAGGGCCGCGAACTGGCCGAAGCCGCGCCGGTGCACAAATGCTACATGCATGTTCTCAAGCCAACCGCAAAACAGGGACCAGTCTTCTAAGGCGCGTCAAATGCCGTAACGAGCGGCATTTCCCCAGACCAATTCGAGACGGTGCAGGGTTTGGAACGCGGTCTCGAGGTTCTGCCGGTCCTGTTCGCCATGGGTGAGGGCGCGTTCATAGGACCTCGCCGCTTCGCGCAGGCTGGCGCAGAGCTTTCTGCCTTTTTCCGAAAGCCGGATGCGGGCCGACCGCTTGTCGCGCTGCGAAGCGATTCGGTCGATGTAATCGCCGTCGCCGAGTTGCTTCAGATAGTAGGAGATGTTGGACCCCATATAGTAGCCGCGGTCCAGGAGTTCCCCCACCGAGAGTTCCGCCTCTCCGATGGCGAGAAGCACCATCGCCTGCGCGGGCCCGATGTCATCCACACCGATTTTGGAAAGTTCCGTGCGCAACAGGCCGGAAAACCGTCGGCTGGCCCGCTCCATGACCCGAGCCAGCTCAAAATACGTGATCAGAGGACCGTCTGCGTCACGGTCACTCTCAGGGTTGTCGGGCATCCTCCTCATCGTGTCACTGGCGGGCAGGACTGCCACCGTGTCTGCGAAGTTTGCGAACGGATAGTGAATCTTATGATTCATCCCTCTCTCCATTGGGGAATTTACTTCAAAATTCGGGAATTTACTTCAAAAATTGAAGCAAATTTCGTGACGCCCCTGCCCCCGAATTCCTGATCTTGAGCAAGCGATCTTTATTGTGCCACACTGATCGCAGCAATACTGTGATTTGAGTGAATCTGACCCAGATCGCGACCTCGCATACACCTCTTATCCGGAAAATCGCCGATGCGTAATACTGTTCCGAATCAAATGATTAGCAAGGGCCAAATCAGTGCAAATCCGGTGCAAAACGGAACAATCAACCCAAGGCTGCTAGTCTTGCGAGCTCGTCGCGTTTTCGTTGTGACGCTTATTTATGCAGCTTTGCTAAGCGCCTGTATCAACCTCCTGCAACTAACGATGCCCCTCTACATGATGCAGGTACATGACAGGGTGTTGAATAGCCAGAGCATGGACTCGCTGGTGATGCTGACGATCCTGGCACTCGGCGCACTTGTCGTTCTCGGCGTGCTCGATTTTATCCGTGCCCTGACCTTTCAGGCCATGGGCAGTGCCGTGGTGCGCTGGCTCAACCTGCCGGTGCTCACCGCGGCGGTGCAAGCCTCTGCCGATCAAGGGCTTGCGCGGGCGACGCAGTCGCTTAGGGACCTGACCGAGCTGCGCGGTTTTCTGACCTCGTCGGCGGTCAGCGCTCCCCTGGACGCTGCCTGGTCACCCATATTTCTGGGCGTTCTTTTTCTGCTGCACCCACTCTTCGGGGTGGTTGGCGCGATTTCGGTGACGGTGCTTCTCTGCTGCGGCCTCCTGAACGACCTTCTGACCCGGCGGCTCATGAAAGAGGCAGGCCAGGCTAATATTGAGGCAGTCTCGAAGATAGGTGCGACATTACGCCACGCCGAGGCGATAGAGGCGATGGGGATGTTGCCAGCGCTCGCGAAAAAGTGGCGCTCCGCACAGCTGCACGCGCTCAGCGTGCTGGAAGCCAGCGGAATCAGAAGCAGGGCGATGGCCTCGATCACCCGTAGCCTGCGCTTTGCCATTCAGATGATATCGCTCGCCGCGGGCGCCCTGCTCGTGATGAAGCAGGAGATCTCCCCCGGCGCGATGATGGCGACCACCATTCTTGTCGGGCGCCTTCTCCTGCCTTTCGATTCCGTCATCGAGAACTGGCGACAATGGGTCCTGGCCATCGCCGGCTGGCGCCGGATCGAGGCTGCGCTCAATGAAAACCTCGCGATCCGCCAGACCATGCCGACGCCGCGCTCCGAAGGCGACCTGGTCGTGGACAAGTTGGTCTACGCCGCTCCCGGCATCGACGTGCCGATCATCAAGGGCATCTCCTTTGCGCTCTCACCCGGGGAGGTCCTGGGGATCGTTGGCCCCTCCGCCGCCGGCAAGTCCACCCTGGCGCGGCTGCTCGTCGGCATCCTGAGGCCCACGGCGGGTGGCGTCTTCCTGGACGGCAACAATGTCTATCTCTGGGAGCGCAGTTCATTTGGAAAGGTAGCGGGCTATCTTCCGCAGTCCGTTTCCCTCCTCGAGGGGACGATCCGGGAAAACATCGCCCGCATGGAAGAAAGTGATCCTTACAAGGTGCTGGAGGCGTCACGGCTCGCCGACGTCCACGACATGATCGGGCGCCTGCCGCTCGGCTATGATACGCCGGTGGGCGAAGGCCAGTTGACCCTTTCCGGAGGACAAAGGCAGCGCATCGCGCTCGCCCGGTGCCTTTACGGCCGCCCACGCCTCATCGTCCTCGACGAGCCCAATGCCAATCTCGATGCGATCGGCGAGCGGGCGCTCATCCGCGCGGTCGAAGACGCGCGCCGCGACGGCGCCATCGTCATCCTCATCGCTCACAGGCCGGCCATCATGCAGGTCGCCGACAAATTGCTGGTGCTGGAAGGCGGCCGGATCAGCCAGTTCGGCCCGCGCACCGACGTTGTCGCTTCCATGATGCCAGGCGAAACACGACGCGAAGGTACTGCCTGATGATGAAAGAACCGATCCTGCCCGTTCGCCTGGATGCGCAGTTCCCCGTCAAGACCGACAATCCGGAACGCCGCCTGCCGGTCCGCGCAGGCACGCCGCCTTCCCCGGCCGCGACGGAACCCGACCTGTCGGAGGACCATCCCCGTTCGCCCATTCGGCGCCTCGTCATTGCGGGGCTGACAACGATCCTGGTCGCGTTCGGCGGATTTTTCGGCTGGGCGTTCTCGACCGAGCTCAGCAGCGCCTCGGTGAGCAGCGGCACCATCGTCGTCGACTCCAAGCGCAAGACGATCAGCCATTTCGAAGGCGGCGTCCTGAGCCGCGTCCTGGTTCAGGAGGGCGATCACGTTGCTGCCGGGCAACCGGTCATCAAGCTCGAGGACACGCGTGCCCGCTCCGATCTCCAGGCGCTGCAAAGCCGGCGCGTCGGCCTGGTAGCAAAGCTCGCGCGCCTCCGGTCCGAGCAGGCGGAGGCAACGAAGATCAACTTCCCGGTCGAACTCGTCCGCACGGGCGACACGGCCGCCCACGACGCCGTCATGGCGGAAACAGCGTTCTTCGAGAAACGCCGCGAAGCCAAGAAGGGAAAGATAGAGATCCAGCGCAAGACCATCGAGGAATATTCCGAGAAGGCCAAGTCGCTCGCCGCGCAGCTCCAGGCGACCGAGCGCCAGATCGAGCTTATGAACGAGCAGCGCACAGCAATCGCAACCCTCGTCGATAAGGCATTTGCCCAGCGCTCGAAGCTCATCGAGATCGACGCAAGGCTCAGCGAACTTGCCGCAACGCGCGGCGAAGTTGCCGGTGACAAGGCCCAGGCGGAAAAAGCGATGGCCGGCGCCGAGCTCGCGCTGACCGGGATAGAAAGCGACTTCCAGGCGGAGATCGCCGGGGAGATCACCACGGCACGGCTCGAACTCGCGGACGTCGAGGAGCGAATGATCGCTGCGGAGGACGTCCTGCGCCGCCTCGAGATCCGCTCTCCCCAGCCAGGCGTCATTGCCAACATCCAACTGCGGACGCCCGGCAGCGCAGTCACCCCCGGCCAGCCCCTGCTCGACATCGTCCCCGAGGATGAGCCATTGCTTGTGGAAATGCACGTCAGCACGCGCGACATCGACAGCATAACCATCGGCTCGAAGACACAGATCCGCCTGACGGCCTATAATCAGCGTACCCATCTGCCGCTCGACGGCAAGATCACCTATATCGCGGCCGACCAATCGGTGGATGAGAAGTCCGACGTCTCCTACTTCGTGGCGCGTGCCGAGGTTGCGCCGGAGTCCCTCGCCGCCAATCCCGATATCCGCCTCTATCCCGGCATGCCCGCCGAGGTGCTGATCGTGCACAGGCCCCGTTCGGCAATCGACTATCTCGTTTCTCCGGTCACCGACAGCTTCAACCGGGCATTCCGGGAAGATTGACGGACATTCCGATCGCGACGATTGCATCGCACAAATTACTTGGAATTTTGAACCGATTTACAGGCATTGCGATAATAATAACTCCTAAAAATATATTGTGCCAATATTGGCACATGCTCCAACTCTTCAAAAAAAATACGAAAATAGTGTCGAAACCACATGGATTTATTGGTGTTCTGGATGTTGCCTTCCCGTTTTTTGCGATGCACACTCCGGCACGCAATCTCGGCTCCCTGCCGATGATGCATGCATCAAACGACGAAGAGGAGTAAGCAGATGGCCACTTTGGAAGGCGGCGCATACGACGACGCCCTGTTTGGCTCTCGCTTTGACGATTTCATTCGCGCCCACGGCGGTGATGATTTCGTCAACGGAGGCAAGGGGCACGACATCATCTTCGGTGACGGAGGTGACGACTTGCTGTTCGGCGGCGACGGAAACGACACAGTTTTCGGCGGCGAAGGCACAGATCTTCTCTATGGTGAGAAGGGCAACGACAACCTGGTAGGCGGAGCGGGCGACGACCTGCTCGACGGCGACAAGGGCAACGACATCCTTCTCGGCGGCGAAGGCAACGACTTCCTCGTCGGCGGCAAGGGCAGCGACCTGCTCTACGGTGGCGCCGGCAACGACATCATCAATGGCGGCGAAGGCAACGACCTCCTGGTCGGCGGTCAGGGCAGCGATGTCTTCGTTTTCGATGGCGGTGGCGGCAACGACGTCATCCTCGACTTCACCCCCGGCGAGGACGTGCTGCAGATCGCCAAGGGCATCAACGGGCTAGACGTCACCGCGCCCGAGGACCTGGCTTCGCGCATCACCCAGGTCGGCGGCAATGTCGTGATCGACCTCGGCCATGGCGACACGTTGACGCTGGTGAACGCGGACGCCGAAGACATTCAGGCTCATCCCGGAAACTATTTCACCATCCACTGAGTTTGAACGGGCGCGCCCTGCCTCCTCCCGCGGGGCGTGCCATCTTCTGCAATCCGTCCAGAGGAGTGGCGTGTGACGTTCGACGACCGCACGAAAGGCGCCAGCGTTGTTTACGACGACGCGAAGGCCTTTCGGCTCGGCTCCGATGTAGCCGTATTGATCCTTGATGTTCCTGCCAGGTTGCTGTCCGCAGCCAAGTGCACGCTCGTCATGCATGACCAACCGGTCCCGCTTGTGAGCACCACCCTTTCGCTTGTCACCGGCGGCCATCGCATCCTCTGGGCCATGCGCCCCGGCAAGCAACCGGCCCCCGCGCAGATCTCAACCGAGAGCGGCCGCCTTCAAACGGTTATGCTGAGGCCCATCGGTGAACTGCCCCCCTTCGACGTCGAGGCCCTTTTTGCCGACATTGCGCCGGAGGGCTGCATCAAGTTCCTGAGCAATCTTCTAACGGCCTGGCGAAGTGCGTTCCGACTTTCCGGGGACCCGCTTTTCGTCGGCGTCGTTGAGGACGCACTTCACGCGCTCGCCTCACGGCCGAGGCTCGCCAAGGTCGCCTGCCCCGTCGCTGAAGGCCGATACCTTGTCGAGACCGCAATCAGTCCTGATTTCGGCGAGATCAGCGCGGTCTATGGCTTGGGCCCGAACGCCGTGCTGCCGCTGACCTCGCAGTTTCTTGTCAGCGGCCGAGGGGACAAGAACCTGCGGCCGTGCCACTTGATCGTCGAATGTGCGAGGCTTCCCCACTCCTTGGTCCTGCAGGGCAAAAGGGGCATTGCGGTCCGGGAAGTGGCACGCGGCAACCCCCGCTATCCGAACCTCCAAGCCTGGTGGAGCGAAGGCGGCCGCGCACCCGATCTTCGGGAGTTTGTCGTACGCTCACTGTCAGGCATGCCGGAGGGCGGTGCGGCGATGGCAGTCGACCTGCAGCTTCGAGCCCCGCTGCCTTCGCGGCAGGTCGGCAAATCCCCGATGCATCCCGCCGCGGAGGTCGATCTTGCTCTCGCCCTTTCAGGCGGCCTGCTCGCGGGCGGCTGGTCACGAGACCCGACAGGTATTCTCGCCGGAGTCGATTACCTGAAAGAGGACGGCACGGTGATGCCGCTCGACGGCAATTGGTATGAGTTTCCCGCCTGGGCGCGTGGAACCGACGAGAACTCGAGAACCGACGTGACCGGTTTTGTCGCCTGGCTGCCGCTCAATGAGCCGTTGGGCGCCCTCCTCCAGCCGCGCTTCCAGATGCGCCTCGCCTCCGGCGCAGTGAAACCCCTCGTGCCGAAGCCACAGCCCTTCGAGCCTACGACGCAACGCAATCGCATCCTGCGCGCAGTCCCGCCGCAGCACGCCATCGACCAAGCCTTCCGCACGATACTTGCGCCCGCTCTGCAGGATGTGGAACGGAGGTTGGGCAGGACAATAGACGTCGACTACACGAAGGACTACGGCCTGCCGCAGCAGGCACCGATGGTCTCGATTGTCGTGCCGCTTTACCGGGTTCTCGATTTCCTGCGCTTTCAGCTCTCCGGCATGGCGACCGATCCCTGGCTCGCGCGCAACGCGGAAATCATCTACGTGCTGGATTCCCCCGAGATCCAGGACGAGACGGAACATCTGCTTGGCGGCTTCCATCTCCTCCACGGCCTACCGATGAAGCTCGTGGTCATGAACCGCAATGGCGGCTATGCACGAGCCTGCAACGCCGGTGCGCGCTTCGCGCGAGGCACGATGCTCGTGATGCTCAATTCCGACGTCGTGCCCACGGCAACCGGTTGGTTGCAGGCGCTCATACGGCCGCTCATGGAACAGAAAGGGCTCGGCGCCGTCGGTCCGAAGCTCCTCTTCGAGGACGGTTCGCTGCAGCATGCCGGGCTTTACTTTGCGCGCGACCGGCACGGCGTGTGGCTCAACCACCACTTCCACAAGGGCATGCCGGGTGACTATGCGCCGGCGCAGGTCCGCCGCTCCGTTCCCGGCGTTACCGGCGCGTGCCTGGTCACACGGCGGGATATCTACGAACGCGTTGGCGGATACACCGAGGACTATGTCATCGGCGATTACGAGGACAGCGATCTGTGCCTCAAGATCCGTCGGTGCGGCTACGACATCGGCTATGAGCCATCGGCGTGCCTTTATCATTTTGAGCGCCGCTCGATCCGCCGCAGCCAGGATTACATGCGCGGTGTCGCCAGCCAATACAATTCGTGGCTGCACACCGAGCGCTGGAACGACGACATCGCCGACCTGATGGCTGCCGGCAGCGGCAATGACACAATCGCGTCCCTCAGCGGCGACGCGGAAGCAAGGAGTGCCGCATGAGCGAGATCGCCCTACGTCGACAGAGCGTGCCGGCATCGGCGATTCCCGCCAGTGAGGATCGGGTTCAGTGGTTACTGGGCAGCATCCTCAGCAACCGCTTCCTGCCGCAACCGGCCCCCAACAGCGTCTTCGTCGGCGATGGTGACTTCAAGGCGGTGGGTGCCGAATTCCTGGGCCACTTCATCCGGATGGGCGGATTGCAACCGGAAAGCCGCGTGCTCGACATCGGTTGTGGTATCGGTCGGATGGCGGTTCCGCTCACCCAGTATCTGGACTTCGAGAAGGGGCGCTACAGCGGCATCGACCCCGTCGAAGGCGGTATCGCCTGGTGCCGGCGTTTCATCACTCCCGCCTATCCCAACTTCGTGTTCCAGCGGGTCGACATCGCGCATGACCTCTACAATCCGCAAGGCAAGATCAGCGGCAAGGCACTGAGACTACCCTACGCCGATCGTCACTTCGATTTCGTCATCATGACATCGATCGTGACTCACCTGCCACCGGACGAGGTCCTCGTCTATCTGAGCGAGATCGGCAGGCTCTTGCGGCCGGGCGGACGCCTGTTCATGACCGCCTTCGTTGTCGACTCGGTTGCCGCCGCGAATGAAACAGGCAGGCGCGATCCGCGCCTGGGGTTTCAGCGCGATGGCGACGGGCCCTGCTGGTTCGTGCCCGATCTGCCGCAGCTTGCCGCGGTGGGTTTCGACGACGGCTTCCTCGACGGTGCCCTCAGCCGGGCCGGCCTCACAGCCGTCACAAAATCGCTCGGCTCCTGGCGCGGGCAGGCAGCGGATCATTATCAGGACGTCTTCGTTGCCGAGCACCGGGGGAACGGCGCTTGAGCATGCGTGTTCTCGTTGCCGCCCATAACCATCCGGCACTCCATCCCGGAGGCACCGAGATCTTCGCGCACGACCTGTTCCGCGCCTATCGGCGGGCGGGCTGCGAAACGCTTTTTCTCGGCGCCACGAACCAGATCCATCGCCAAGCGCGTCCCGGTACGAGCTTTCAGGGGATCGGCCCGGCAGGCGATGAAGTGTTGTTGTGGTCCGGTCACTTCGACCGGCTCTTCATGAGCCAGATCGATCTCTATGGCGTGGTTCCCGATCTCGCGGAATTGCTGCGTGAGTTCCGGCCGGACGTGGTGCACATCCACCACCTGCTCCTGCTCGGCGCGGAGTTCCCGCATATCGTCCGCCGCACACTGCCTGAATGCCGGATCGTCATGACACTGCACGACTATTATCCCATCTGTCACCACGATGGCCTGATGGTGCGCACGTCCGGCAAGGAACTCTGCCACAAAGCAACCCCCGACCGCTGCCACGCCTGTTTCAAGGACATCGCCCTCGACCGGTTCGTGCTGCGCGAAAGTCATCTGAAGGCTCTGCTTCGCGAAGTGGACCGTTTCGTTGCACCGAGCCGCTTCCTTCGGCAGCGTTTCATTGAATGGGGGCTCGATGAAGATGCGATCAGCGTCATTCCGAACGGTTTGCCACGCAGAGACGCACGCGCCAGCGCGCCTCCGATCAATGGAGACCGACCCGTCTTCGGTTATTTCGGCAATCTCAATCCGTGGAAGGGCGTGCCGGCGCTGCTGGAGGCGGCGAGACAGCTCATTGCCGAACGCGTACCGTTCGAGCTGCGCGTTCACGGTGGTGCTCCCTTCCAGAGCGAAAGGTTCACGGAAGAGCTTGCACGCTTATTCGGCGAAACGGCACCGGTGGTGCAGCAGCGCGGTCCCTATCGCCGCGAAGATGTCGCCGACCTCATCGCCGCGGTCGACTGCACGATCGTTCCCTCGATCTGGTGGGAGAACGCGCCACTGGTCATCCAGGAGGCGCAGGCCCTTGGTCGTCCGGTCATCGTCAGCAACATCGGCGGCATGGCCGAGATGATCGAGGACGGCGTCAATGGTCTCACAGTCGCACCCAACGATCCGCGCGCGCTGGCATCCGCCATTCGACGCTTCGCGGAAGACCCGGCCCTGGGCCAGCGCCTTTCCGCAAACGCCCGCCAGCCCGACGACATCGATACGACGGCACGACGCTATCTCGAGCTGATCGACGCGATCGAGCCCGCGCGTATCGAAGCGGCATAGGGGAAAGTCGATGTCTGTTGTTGCCGAAAAATCAACTGCCGCCCCGGAACAGGACAATGCGAGGCCCATGAATGGCCGCGTGGACGCGATCGACCAGGGCCGCGTCTTCGGTTGGGCATTTGATCCGGCGGCGCCCAACCAGCGGCTCACCATCCGAGTGATCCTCGATGGCAGCGTGATTGCCGAGGCGGTCGCCGACCGCAATCGCCCCGACCTCAAGCGCAACGGCATCGGGGACGGCAGCCACGCCTTCGAGATCGCGCTGCCGGAGGCGGCTGCCGCGCGTACGGGCGACCTCGTCGTGACGGCCCTGGATGGGCGAGGCTCGGAGCAGAGGCTGCGTGTTCCCCGCCCCGACGAGCAGGCCGCCGAAGCTCTCATTGCCGCGCCGCTGACAAAGGTTCTCGACAAGCTCGACATCCTGATGGCAGCGCAGCGACAATTGCAGGTGTCACAACGCTCTCTTCTGCGCACGCCGAACGATGTGAGCGGCGAGATCGAGACACAGGGATTAACCGCCATCGGCGACGCCGTTGCAAACCTCCGCGCAGAGGTCGCGCAGCGGCTGGACGACCTCGATGTCCACCTCATGCGCCTCGACGGCGTCGTGGCGGCAATGGAGAAGAACCTCGGCGGCTTGCAGAAGCGTTCGAACACTGAGTTGAAACCCTTGCTGCTTTTGCTTTTCGTTCTCGTGGGCTTCGCCGCCGGCGCTGCCCTCGCGCTTTTCACCGGCGCGTAAGGGCTCGACATGGTCGCGGTAGAACAAGCACTTCCTTTGGCTTCGCAGCTTGCCACCAGGATCATGAAGGGCGGACGAGTCCTCGCTTGCCCCATCGACGAAGGATTTCTGCTCGTCATCGGTACCGGCGAACCAATGGCCGGAACACTGTTGGCGGAGATCAACGACGACGTCACCCGAGTGACTGCCTCTATCATCGGCTGGCGCTTGGCCTCGCCTGCGAGATCGGCAACGCATGGGTTCGCGGCGCTGCTGCAGATGCAAGACACCGATAGCCCGCTCACGACGCTTCGCCTCGGAGAGGACGAGGCCGGCAGCAAGCGATACATCTTCGCCCCGCGGCCAATCCCGGTGCGCGATGCCGCCGCGCTCCTGGCGGAGCTCGCCGGGGAGCAACTCGGAGGATTACTCGATTCGCTGGTCGACGGGCTTATGCAAGGACCCATAGGACCGCGAAGGCTCGCCGCGATAATCGCTCTTTTGCAGTCCCGCAAGGGGAGCGACGGTTTCGTAGAACTCGTTGGCGAAACCCACGACGGAGTTATTTTCGTCAAGGGATGGGGCCGCATCATCGAACCCGGCGTTTGCCGCGTGGCGGTGAACAGCGGCAAGCCTGTCGTTTGCGACTGTGGGATTGCAACCTTTCTCCGTCAGGACGTTCCGGCGGGAGGCTCGGGTTTCGTCGGACTGCTATCGACAAAAGAACCGCTTCGGGTCCGTGACATCGAGGGACTCGTCTATCGCGGGCGTGGAGGCTGGCGGTACGCGCCGCTTCATGAGCACCGCCAGATCGCCGGGCCTTCGGAGACACCCGGGCATATTCGCGCCCTGCTGCTTCAGACCCGCGGCTCGCCGCAGGTTCTCCTGCAACTGCGCTCGGCCGCAAACAGCTTTGAGGGCCGCGAAACGGTCTCCGCGCTTCCCGTCCCGGTTCGGATGGGAATAGACAGCGCCTTTCAGGTGAGCCGAGGCGCATTCCTGATCTCGGGCTGGCTGCTTGACCCCGAAGCGCACGTGCAAAGCGTCAAGCTCTGTGGCGAACGGGCAGCAACGCGGCTCGACGATCACTGGAGCCGGCTGGAGCGCTCCGACGTGACGGACGCGTTCACCGATGAGCCGGCGTTCCGGAGCGCATTCGGACATGGAAGCCATCCCCACGGGTTCATCGCCTTTGCGAGCGGTTGGGATTCGGCGACAGCCCTCCATCTGGAGCTGACGCTGACGGATTCTCGTCGCGCCTTCATGCCGCTCACACCGATCCGCGTTCCGCCCCGCTTGGCCGTCCTTCGCCAGATCAGTGCCATCGATCCGCAACACTGGGGGATCGCAGAAATTGTCGATCGCCAGATCGTTCCCTTCCTGTGCGCATCAGAGAGGACTTCTCCATCGATCGGTGCCTCCGTCGACGCGGGTCCGTTCGAGCAGGCAGGAGGTCCGCCGATCATCATAGCCCCTGAGGACTCCGAAGACGGAGATATGGCTCCCATCCTCGGACTCCTGGCCCTCGATCCCGAAACCCGCCTTGCGCCTATCGCGCTCGTCCTGCCCGCAGAACGCTTTCGGCGACAGGCCGGCCGCATCAAAGAACTCGCGCAATTCTACCGGCTGTCGCTCAAGCTTATGGCGGCTGAGGAGAGCGGCGATCTCTACGACCTTCTGGAAGCGGGGGTCCGGGCGCTGTCGCATGAGACGGTGGTTCTGCTTGCCGGCTCGCTGTTGCCGCTCCGGGCCGGATGGTACGGCAAGCTCGTCGCCGCCCATGGCACGCAGGGGGGCGTCATTTCCCCCACGCTTGCCTATGAGGATCACTCGGTTCGCTGGGCCGGAAGCTGGCCGGCCGAGCAATCCGAATATCCGGCGTCGAGCCGCTATGCCGGCTACCCCTTAAGCGCCGTGACCGGCCTCAACTTGACCCAGGTCGCGGCGGCATCTTTCGAGTGCTGCATCATGCCACGCGAGGCCTTCCTCATCGCCGGAGGCTTTTCCGGCGGCTACCTCGGTTCTCAGCAAAAGGGCCTGGATCTTGGCCTGAGGCTCAGCCGCTCCGGAATACCCTCGTACTGGCTGCCATTGGTGCAGATGCTGGGGGCTGATGAATCGTCCGGCGCAGCGACGGCGGCACTCGCTCCCCTCGTGGAGCGGATCGATCGAAGAATATTCGCTTCCCGCTGGGCTCCGGCTCGCCACGACAGTTGGTTCGAAGAGGTCTCCGCATGAGCGATCGGCTCCGTGTTCTCGTTGTTTCACATGGTCATCCGACAATGTCGCTTGGCGGGGCGGAGACGGCGTCCCATAGCCTTCACAAGGGCCTCAACACGTTGCCGGGGGTTGAATCGATCTATCTGGCGCGCGTCGGCCATCCTTTCCCGCGCCACGGTGCGTCGGCGCTCATGAGCCACCGTCTCGCGCCGGATGAAGTCCTCTTCCACGCCGACGACTACGACCACTTCTTCCTCTCCAACGGCGATACCGAAGCAATCCGTCGCGACCTCCTGCGCTTTGTCGGCGATCTCACCCCCCATGTGGTTCACTTCCATCACCTGATCGGCATGGGGGTGGAGGCCCTCTACGCCCTTCGCCAGGCACTGCCGGAAGCGATCATCGTGGTGACCTTCCACGAATATCTTTCGATCTGCCACAATCACGGGCAAATGGTGAAGCGGCCTTCCGGCCAACTCTGCAGCAGGGCTTCGCCCATCGGCTGCCACGGATGCTTTCCCGAAATCCCGGTGTCCCGTTTCCTGAAGCGCGAACAGTTCCTGCGCGGCATGCTCGGTCTTGCCGACGCCTTCGTCTCGCCCAGCATGTTCCTCGCCACGCGGTATGTCGAATGGGGAATCGACGCGGAGAAACTCTCCGTCGTCGACAACGGGATAGTGACTGGCGAGATCGCGCCGGTGCGAGACCTACCGGCCCAGACCGCCAGACGAAACCGCTTCGCCTATTTCGGGCAGATGACACCTTTCAAAGGCATCGATGTGCTCATCGATGCCGTTTCACGCGTGCCGCAGGAGGTTTGGGGCGAGGATTCCTGCCTGACGATATTCGGCGGCAACCTTGAACGCCAGCCAACCGAATTCCAGGACCGGGTCAAGAAGCTCATCGATGAGGCCGGCCGCAGGGTGCGCTTTTACGGTGCCTATCAAAACGGGGACATGCCGCGGCTGATGCGTTCCGTCGACTGGGTGGTACTGCCGTCCACCTGGTGGGAGAACTCGCCGATGGTCATCCAGGAAGCGTTGCACCACCGTCGGCCGATCATCTGCTCCGACATCGGCGGAATGGCCGAAAAAGTTCGGGACGGGAAGGACGGCCTGCATTTCCGCGCCGGCAGCGCGCAGGACCTGGCCGATCGCCTCATCGAAGCGGTGCGCGGGCCACAGGCTTGGGATCGGCTGCATGCAACCCTGCGGCCGCCGGCGAGCCATGTCGACGCCGCTCGCGCCCACGCGGACCTCTATCGCCGGCTACTCAGAGAAAAACGGAGCGCGATGAATGGCGGACACTACGATCCGGTCCCACTGACCGCCTGAAACCTTTGGGAGCAAGCGCGTCATGTTTCCCGAAGGGTGAAGCACAACGAGTTCGCGGAGCGGCCCAAATTGTCCCGGAGACTCCACATGCTCATCTATTCCGACGAAAACCTCGAGGTGATACATCGCCCCGGATCGTCGGCGTATCTTCTCGTCACCTTCAATGAAATGGAAATGCAGGCGAACGGCAGTCGCTTCTGGGGTCAGCGGTTCTGCGAAAAGGCAGACATCGCCGCGCTCGGTTTCATCAGCAGGCGACCGAACTGGTTCCCGGCGGCAAGCGTCGTGAAGGCGGCGAGCGCGGCGGCATCGATACTTCGCACAGCGTCGGAGCGCATCCTCTACGGCCATTCGCAAGGCGGCTATGCGGCACTGCGCTACCGGCGGCGCTTCAACGCCACGGTCGCCATCGCCTTTTGTCCGCAACTTTCGATAGACCCCACGTCTGTGCCTTTCGACAACCGGTTCACCCGCCATCACGTGCCCGACCTCCACGCCAACATGCCAATTGCCGCCGACCAAACCGCCGGCCGGGCCTATATTTTCTACGACCCCTTCCATGCCGTCGATCGCCGCCACGCGGAGCGGATTGCCACGCTGCAACGGGATACGCGCCTCATTCCCGTGCATATGACGGGACATGGCACTGTCCGGGCATTCACCGGAACGACGCGCGCCCTTTCGCTTATCGAGGCCTGCCGTGCCGACGACACCCCGGGCCTGCGCATCCTCGCTCGCTCGGCCCGGGTCGATGCGCCCATGCGTCCCTATCAGATAGCAGTCATGGCGATCGCCCGGCATCCCGCCTGGGCAGACCGGCTTCATCGGCGCTTCGGTAGCGGCTTTTCGCCTGTCGAACGGGTGAACTTTCTCTATCATCGCGCCAACCGCCATATCCGCGACGGCGAACTCAGCGTTGCACGCGACAAGCTGGCCGAGGTCGTCGCGCTGCGGCCGGGTGATCCAGGCTTCGCGTGGCGCCTACAGGAGCTCGAAAGCCGCATGGCTCGCGCACTCTAAGAACTCTCAAGTCGCTTCGGCTGCCGCAGCTCTTGAGCAGACGACAGGAACTTCAGGTCCTGCGGACTGCACACCCTTCCATCATCCGGCGCCCTTCGAACAGCTCGCGCTCGCGGGCCAGGCCCTCGCCAACAAGATCGAAGAAGGCGCGCACGCGGGCTGCGCCTTTGATATCGGCGTGCGTGACGATCCAAAGCTCGCCCGACAGGTCCGACAGTGGCTCGGACAGCGCATGCATGAGGCCGCGTTCGTTGTCGCCAAGGTAACAGGGCAGAAGCGCGAGACCGATGCCGGCCTTGGCAGCGACGAGCTGGTTGACGAGGCTGTTCGTGCGATAGACGAAGGCTTCAGGGGGCACTACGCGCCCAAGCCAATCGGCCGCTTCAATTCCCACCGTCGTCTCCTCCCAGCCGATAATGGCGTGACGACATAGATCGCCCGGCCCGGCGATGGCACCACCATGGGCTTCGAAATAGGTCGGCGCCCCATAGAGCGCCCATGCCACATCGGCGAGCTTGCGACCCCACAGATCGCCCTCCCTTGGCCGGATCGGCCTGAGCGCGATGTCGGCTTCGCGACGCGACAGGCTGAGCACGCGGTTGTCGATGACCAATTCGACGACGATGCCGGGATGGGCCCGCCGGAACACCGCGATGTGGCGTGTCAGCGCGCGGTAGGCGAGCGTTTCGGATGACGTTACGCGCAAGAGACCGGAAAGCCGGTGATCGCGGCCGGTTATGTCGCGGTCAAGCGAGAGTGCCTCATCCTCCATGCGCTCCGCCGCAGCGGCCATTCGCTCGCCGGCCATCGTCGGTCGATAGGCCCCGCCGGGCAGCCGCTCGAACAGCCGCACGCCGATGCTCGCCTCCAGCGCGTTAAGGCGCCGGAACGCGGTCGAATGATCGATGCCGAGCCTTTTCGCGACGGCCGTCAGGCTGCCTTCCCGCTGCAGGGCCAGCACCAGCCGGAGCGCATTCCAGTCATCCATGATCCATTTGTAACACTGGTGGTACTTGCGGTCACGCAAGCGCCATCGGCGAAATCACGGACCGGACGTCGCTGCCGCCTTAGAGACGACCTGCCAAGAGCTCGAAGCCGTCGGCCCCGTTAGCACGCGGCTATCGATCAGCGAGGAACTGCCCCTTCCCTCTTGCAATCCTGCAAGCGAGACTGGTGGAATACCAACGGGCTTTGCACCGATGTTGCGGCTATCCTCGTTGCGACAGGCAACTGAATTCGAACCAAAGGAGGCTTTCCATGGGCGCTCCCTCCCCTGAACTCTGCAATCTTTGGCTCGCTCGCGCCTTCAACGCGCAGGATGTCGAGGCTGCGGCAGCAATGTATCATCCGGACGCCTCGATCGTGCAGGTCGATGCGGTCCACGGCGGGACCAGGGTCGCTCGCGGGGCCGACGGCATCCGCGAGACAATGGCGGCCTATATAGGCCTCAAGCCACACATGGATGTGGTCACCCACCATACGACGGTCGCAGGCGATTTCGCGATGACCCGTTCTCAATGGCTGATCAAGGGGGTCGACAGGCACGGCCAACCGACCGAAGTGCATCACCACGGCATGGAGGTTCATCGCCGACTTCCCGATGGAACCTGGGTCTTTTTCATGGACCATCCGTCCGGAGCCGATCCTAGCTGGGCGATCGAGGCGCCCCCGCACACCGAGTAGCGATGCCGATTGAAGGCGAGTCGGTAACGGATCGCGCAGCAGGATAATCTCAGTAGTCCACCGGCTTCGCGACCAGGACCGCCGTGAAAGCGTTGGCGATCATTGCGACAGCGCGCCTTGGGCCAGGTCGTTGCGAATATGCGAAGAGCTTTCGCGAGGCGGCTCGCCTGTCGCCGGTGAAGCCGGGAGCCCTGCGGCACGCGTTCGATCTACCAGGCCCGCGGTTATCGCAGCATCCTCAAAAAGCTCCTGGTTGCGCAAATACTCGACGGAGAGCATCGGGTCGAGCGCAAGGGCCTGCGAGACGAGTTGCTTGGCCCGATCGAGGTCGGAACAGGCCATGCGCGCTGCAATCCGGTAGACATAGGTGCGTCGAGTCTGGAATGGCAGCTTGTGAGAGACCTCGAACATCTCCTGGTAACGTCCGAGCGCGTAAAGCGACGCGACGCGCTCCTCTGTTATCCAAACCGGAAGAAACGGGTCGAGTGTTTCCGCACGATCGAGCAGTTGCAGGGCTCGTTCGGGCTCGCCCGCAAAGAGATAAAACGCGGCGCATCGCCCGATCGTGTAAGCGTCGTTGGGCGCCATCTCGATGGCTTTCTCGTGATGAAAGCGCGAGGCAGCGAAATCGCCCCTCTTCATTTTGATCGCGCCCATGACGCGGTGCGCCTCCGGGTCCGTCGGGTCGAGTTCCAGCGCATGACCCGTCTGCAGTTCGCCGAGACGGAGATCGAAACTCGGCAGCGAACTCCAAGAGCAGACATGCATGGCGAAGGGCCGGCCGAAGCTCGGATCCGCCTTCATCGCCTTCTCGAACCAGTGCATCGCTTCGTGAAGGTGAAAGTCGGCTACTCCCGCTAGCCGATGGTGGTCGAGGCCGCGGAGATAATGTTCGTAGGCGGACATGCTTTCCGGCCGCTTCAGACGGGCCGCAGCGAGTTCGGACTGTTCGATCCGACCAGAAACGGTTGCTGCAACGCGGGCGGTGATCTCGTCCATGACGTCGAGAATTTCCTCGAAGGGGCGTTGAATGCGATCCGACCACATCAGATGCCCCTGCTCCGTCTCTGCGAGCGAGATGTTGAGCCGGATATAGCCGCCGGCCTTACGTACGGAGCCTGCCACAACATAGCGCACGCCAAGCGATCTACCGATTTCCACCGGATCGGTCGTTCGCAACACCGTCGAGGCTGAGCGCGAGGTGACGAAAAGGCTCTTCAGCCGGCTGAGTTCGAGCGTCAGATCATCGGTCATCCCTTCCGCGAGAAAGGTTTGGTTCTGATCTGCGATCGATGCGGTCGTGAACGGTGCGACCGCCACCGAGTTCGGCCTGACCAATGAAGGCGACGGTGCCTTGGTCGGCGCGACCTGGAAACGGTGGCGGTCCATGGCCGCGCCGACGCGGTAGATTTGGATCGGCTCCGACACGCCCTTCAGATGCCGTTCACCGATCGCTTCAAAAGCGCAGGGTGATACGCGGCGGACCTGATCGTAGAGCGCCTCTGAGACCTCGATCTCGCCCGGTTCGGCGGAGGCTTCGATACGCGAGGCAATATTCACACCGTCGCCACGCAAGTCGTCGCCGACGATCGCGACATCGGCGAGATGCAGGCCGAAGCGCATGTCATGCACGCAAGTGCGCGGCACCGACCCGATCGCCAGACGCGCTTCCATCGCCGCCCTCAGCGCATTCACGGGGCTCGAGAATTCGGCAAGGATCGCGTCTCCTGCGGTGCTGAAGACCCTGCCGCCAAAACTCGTCACGACTTCGCCGATGAGGCTCATGCAGTCCACGACACGCGCGATCGTCTGCTCCTCGTCGAGCTCCATCGCCGACGTGGAAGCCACAAAGTCCCCAACCAGAATTGCAGCCAGCTTCCGATGCATGCGCCGCCCGGCCTGATGAAACGCCGAATGGTACCACACGGATTCGCCGAAGGCATTATCGGCCTCAATCATGCGCGGCTACGCGTCGAGCCAGAACGGGGGAGACTCGGCGAAGCCTGGGTGGACTCGCCGAGCGACAACATCAACGGTTTCCCACAGTTGAACAAGGCGGCGCCAAGCGCGTATAAATATCATGGACTTCGGTTGGACGAACGCCTCATGTCCCGAAGGCCTGCGTTTCGGGAACGTCCGTGCGCCCGGAACGTTTCGGATATGCAGTATCCGGCGAGGCGCCGCCGAGCCGAGCATCCGGGAACAACCTGGAGTGAGGGCCATGGAACAAACAAACGCTTGCAAATTGGCAGAGGAATATCTGCGCCTTGGCGGTCATCGCCGCGTGGTGATCGACGATAATCAGACCTCGGTCAGAAACTGGGAGCCTGAGCCTGCGGCAGCCGAGGCGTTCTGGAGGAAAAACGTCGAAAGTCTCGGGCCGGAGAGACAGCGCGAGGTGCAACTCCTGCTGCCGACGATCAATCGCGCATAAGGCAAGGCCCGGCTGAGTCCGCACCAGTGCCAGCGTGTGCCGCTCCGGCGGGTGAATTTTTGCGCCCACGCGCGGAACAGAAAACTTCGTTTCTGAATTGTAGCCATGTCACCGATACGCGGAATGCGGCTGCGAAAGCGTCAAGATGAATAGATGGGATTGCCCCAGCAAGGTGTTGACGGCGTCTCTCGACGACGAATGGTGGACTCAGCATCGCGGTGACTCGCCGATTGTCGCCACGGCCATTCACAATGGCCACGCGGTGCGCGGCGAGGTCGAATGTCTTCTTGCTCTCTCGGCCGCGGAACGACAGCGCGAGGAGGATCCGTTCACCGAGTTCATCATCCGTGATTTCCCGAACCGGATTGTCGTTCATCGGTCGCGATTCGAGGTCGATATCAATCGCCCCCGCGATGGTGCGATATATGTGCGGCCGGAGCAGGCCTGGGGTCTCAATGTCTGGACCGTCAAGCCCCCGCAAGATTTGGTCGAAGCGTCGCTGGCGATGCATGACGAATATTACGCCATGCTGGAGGCCATGCTCGCGGGCGTCGAGCGGCGCCATGGACGCTTCGTCGTTCTCGACGTCCATAGCTACAACCACCGGCGCGGCGGTCCTCAAGCGGAAGCAATGCGGGCGGAAGCGGCGCCGGAGGTCAACATCGGCACATTTTCGATGGATCGCGTGAAATGGGCCCGGGTCGTGGATGCTTTCGTCGAGGCCTTGGGCACCGTTGACTGGCAAGGACGACGCCTCGACATACGCGAAAATATCGCGTTTCAGGGCAGAGGTGAACAAACGCGCTTCATCCATGAGCGCTTCCCCGACACAGGCTGCGCGATTGCCGTCGAATTCAAGAAGTTCTTCATGGACGAGTGGACGGGCGAACCGAACATGGAGGCGCTTGCGGCGCTGAGGGAGCTTGTCGCATCGACACTGCCGTCACTGATCAACGCTTTGGGAGCGGGCCGATGAAACGTTCCGCCGCGCCCGCCCCCAGGGATACGGCAGATACGCCCGACTGGCTCGCCGAGGCGCTGGCGAGCATCAAAGCCGACAAGGCTGTACGAAAAGACCTTCCGGATGGCGGACGGCTGCATATCGATCGCGCGCTGCCCTTTCTTTGCCTGCACATCTCCGGCGACGACGAAGGTCCGGTTGCCCGCGAGATCGCCCAGGCGAATGCCTCCTACCTCGTTGCGCCAGATGCCAACGTTGCTGCCTTGGTCATCGAAGCTGTCGGCGGGCTGCTCAAGCGGCGTCTTGGCGCATTCATGGTCCTCGAAATCGGCGAACTCGCCCGCGACGAACTGTTGACCGACGACGCGCCGTACCTTCCGCCGTTCAAGATCGAGGTCACGGCAACCCCGCAAGGACCGGCGCGGATTGCCGCCAAGGCATTCGCCAATGCCGCCGAGGCGACCGAAGCGAAGTTCCGTACGCCACGTGTCGAGATTCGTGAAGCCGAAGGACTGGACCTGCCGTTTCCCCGTCTTCGCGTGCGGTTTGCGCCGATCTATCGGCAGCGTGAGTCCGGCAACATCTATCCGCAGCTTCGTGAACGCCTGATCGCGAGCATCTTCGATGCCGGCCTGCAAGCCTTCGCGGCTTTCGTCAGGGCTACCAAAAGCATGAACATCTCGACGCATCGGGCGCTCGGCAGGAAGGCCTTCATCGACGCCGTGGTGCGCACAGACCGCAGTATCGACGAAGTTGCTTCGACCTTCGATTTCCTGCTCGCCGTGACCCCCATCAACGCCGAAGCAGCCTGGAGCGAGTTTGCCGCAAGCGAGTATCGGCGACCTCCGCGTTTTCTCTATCGGCCGTTGACGCTGCAGGTCGAGAAGGCAAAGAAAAAGCTCTTCTCGATCACCTTCGACCACCTCGAAGATCCGGTGCTTTATCATCTCTACCGCGAAAAGCAGCAGGAGCTCGACCTTCAGCTTTCGTTGCTCTCGGCCCGGGAGCGCGCAACATTCATCGAGTTCGGCCGCGCCCTCTACGGTCCCGTCGAGCCGGAACTGTTGCGGACAGCGCAGGATATCCTTGCACGAACCCGCGACGGCGCCACCGATACAGCCCCCGAATCGCGCGTTGCGGAGCGACATGCCGATTGTTATTCCGTCGAGCAACAGGCGCGCGCGATGATTGCCGAATACCGTCGCCGCTATGCCGGTTTCGACGCCACCGTCGAGGTGCGGGACGATCTTCCCACCGGCCTTCTGGTGTCGGGCAGCCGCCTCCTCATTGCACGCAGCACCGCCATGGACGCGGAGCGTGTCGAACCGATCTTGAGCCACGAGGTCGGCGTCCATCTGCTGACCTATTTCAATGGCTCGGCGCAAGGCTTGCGCCTGTTCCGCTCCGGCCTCGCCGGGTACGAAGGCATGCAAGAGGGATTGGCGGTCTTTGCGGAGTTTCTGACAGGTGGCATGAGCCACGAGCGGCTGCGCCTCATCGCAGCCCGCGTGGTTGCCTGCGCCGCAATGCTCGATGGCGCATCGCTGCCGGAAGCCTATAGACTGCTGGTTCAAGATCACGGGTTCTTGAAGGCCGATGCCTTCAACGTCGTCTTGCGCGTTTATCGCAGCGGGGGGCTCGCCAAGGATGCGATCTACCTGCGCGGCCTTCTGCAACTCCTCGCCCATTTGGCGGCTGATGGCGCCCTGGAGCCCTTCTGGATGGGAAAGATCGCCGCTTCGCATTTCGGCGTGATGCAGGAACTAAGCGCCCGCGGCCTGCTTGGTGTGCCAGCCGTGCGCCCTATATTTCTTGACAATCCGGAAGCGTCGTCGCGCCTGGCCAAGGCACGCGCGGGAATGTCACCACTCGACATGGTCGAACGTTAGGAGCCGGACATGCGCATCGCCTTTTTCGTCAATTCCATCGAAGGCGAGGCTACCTATTACGCGACGACCTGGCTTGCACTCGCGGCACTCGCCCGCGGTCACGATGTTTGCTACGTCGCCCCCGGGGACTTCGTGCTGCGTTCCGACGACAGCCTGATTGTTCGCGCGACGACCCTGCATGGCCCGAAACCAAAGAAGCCGGAGACGTTGCTCAATGCGCTCAAGGACGAGCGAGCGAAGGTCAGGACGATCGACATCAAGGAAATCGACGTGCTCTTGCTGCGCAACGATCCTTCGGAAGACGCCGAAAGGCGGTCTTGGGCAGCCTATGCCGGCGTGAATTTTGGCCATTTGGCGGCCGATCGTGGCGTGATCGTCGTCAACGATCCGGCCGGCTTGGCGGGAGCGCAGAACAAGCTCTATTTGCAAGGTTTTCCGGAAGTTGTTCGCCCCATCACGCTGATCTCCCGGAGCATCGAGGAAATCCGGGGCTTCATCGATGCGCATCCTGACGGCGTGATCCTAAAGCCTTTGCAGGGATCAGGCGGCAAGAACGTTTTCAAGATCAGCTCCCGGGAAGAAGCCAACCTCAATCAGATATTTGAAGCTGCCAGCGGCGAAGGGTATCTGATCGCCCAGACCTACCTGCCCGAAGCGACCGCCGGTGATATCCGCCTTTTTCTCATGAATGGACGACCTCTGGAGCGCGACGGTGTACATGCCGCTCTCCGCAGGGTGCCTGCCAAGGGTGATGTGCGCTCGAACATGCACGCGAGCGGTACGCCCGAAGCAGCAACGGTCACGCCGGAAATCCTGGCCCTGGCGGAAAAGCTCCGGCCGAAGCTGATTGAAGACGGCATGTTTTTGGTAGGCCTCGACATCGTCGGTGACAAGATACTGGAGATCAATGTCTTCAGTCCCGGAGCCCTCCCGGAGATCGCCGCGCTTTATGGCGTGGATTTCAGCGAGGACATCATCATCGCGCTGGAAAACAAGCAGAGCATTCGGCAACTCTATGGGGAAACATTGTCGAACCGCACGCTAGCGACGCTCTGACGTCATCACCGAAGCGACATGACCCGCCAATGAATTTGGCGCGAATTCGCTTAATGATCTCAAACGTGAGTTTACAAAAGTAATATTATATGATTTTTTCTCGGCAGCTGCATGGAGAGCAGCTTTCTTTGGGAGGAAATCATGAAATTTGCGAAGGCACTCGCGAGTGCAACGATCCTTGCTGCCTGCACCTTCGGCAGCGCATCGGCCGCGGACCTCGTCGTCGGCTTTTCCCAGATCGGATCGGAATCCGGCTGGCGGGCAGCTGAAACGACGCTGACGAAGCAGCAGGCCGAGCAGCGCGGAATCGACCTCAAATTCGCCGATGCGCAGCAGAAGCAGGAAAACCAGATCAAGGCTATCCGCTCCTTCATCGCGCAGGGCGTGAACGCAATCCTGGTTGCTCCGGTGGTCGCAACCGGCTGGGACGAAGTCCTGCAGGAGGCGAAGGATGCAGAGATTCCTGTCATCCTGCTCGACCGGACCGTGGATGCATCCGACGATCTCTATTTGACCGCCGTGACCTCCGACCTCGTTCACGAAGGCAATGTCGCCGGCAAGTGGCTTGCCGACACGGTTGCCGGCAAGCCCTGCAACGTCGTCGAGCTTCAGGGCACGACCGGTTCGTCTCCGGCGATCGACCGTAAGAAAGGCTTCGAACAGGCTCTCTCCGGTCACGACAACCTGAAGATTATTCGCAGCCAGACCGGCGATTTCACCCGCACCAAGGGCAAGGAAGTCATGGAAAGCTTCCTGAAGGCGGAAGGCGGTGGCAAGAACATCTGCGCGCTCTACGCCCATAACGACGACATGGCCGTCGGCGCGATCCAGGCCATCAAGGAAGCCGGCTTGAAGCCGGGTACGGACATCCTCGTCGTCTCGATCGATGCCGTTCCGGATATCTTCCAGGCCATGGCCGCCGGCGAAGCCAACGCCACGGTCGAACTGACCCCGAACATGGCCGGTCCCGCCTTCGACGCGCTTGCCGCCTACCTGAAGGATAAAAAGGCGCCGGGAAAATGGATCCAGACGGAATCGAAGCTTTATACCCAGGCTGACGATCCGATGAAGGTCTACGAGGAGAAGAAGGGCCTCGGCTACTGATCTCGCTTGCGGCCCGCCCGGCAGAACCGGTGCGGGCCGCTTCTGCCCTTCTGCAAAGAAGGTCCGATCGGAAACGGGAGCAGATGTCCCCAAAGCGCGGCATAGTCGTCTCCGGTCTCGACCTTCCTGAGACGGTATCCATGCAAGCCAGCAGCGACAACATTCTTTCGGCGGTCCGGATCGACAAGGGCTTTCCCGGAACCAAGGCCTTGGACAAGGTCGACTTCCATCTCCAGCGAGGCGAGGTTCACGCGCTTCTCGGAGAGAACGGCGCCGGCAAATCGACGCTCATCAAATGCCTGACCGGTGCCTACCGCCGGGATGGCGGCAGCATCCTGCTCGACGGGGTCGACGTTGACCCGCGCGACACCTTCGACGCCCAGCGAATGGGCATCGGGACCGTCTATCAGGAGGTGAACCTGTTGCCGAACCTCAGCGTCGCCGAGAACCTGTTCCTCGGACGGCAACCACGCCGCTTCGGCATGGTCGACAACCGAGCGATGAACCGCAAGGCACACGAGCTTCTATCGCAATACGAGCTCGAACTCGACGTCACCCGTGCGCTGGCAAGCTATTCGGTCGCCATCCAGCAGGTCGTGGCCATCGCCCGCGCCGTCGACCTTTCGGGCAAGGTGTTGATCCTCGACGAGCCGACTGCGAGCCTCGATGCGCATGAGGTCGCAATGCTCTTTCGCATCGTCAGGCGCCTCAAGGCGCGCGGCCTGGGCATCATCTTCATCACCCACTTCCTCGAGCAGGTCTACGAAATTTCTGACCGCATTACGGTGCTCAGGAACGGGCGGCTTGTCGGAACCCGCAGCACGGCCGACCTCGACCGCCGCGATCTGATCGCGATGATGATCGGCCGAGAACTTGCGGCCGAGATCCGTGCAGTCCAGCCTCACGCCGCGGAAGGCGAGCCACGGTACCGGTTCAGAAACTATGGCCGACGCGGGCGCATCGATCCCTTCGATCTCGACGTCAGGGCGGGAGAGGTCGTCGGTATCGCCGGCCTTCTTGGTTCGGGCCGTACGGAAACGGCGGAAGTCCTCTTCGGCGCCCATCGCGCCGACAGTGGCACCGTGGAAATCGACGGCCGCCGTGTCGAGCTATCGTCGCCTCGCGCCGCCATCCGCCAGAAATTCGGCTTTTGCCCAGAGGACCGCAAGACCGCCGGCATCGTCGGCGATCTTTCTGTGCGCGAAAACATCGTCCTTGCTCTGCAAGCCAGGCGCGGCTGGACGCGACCAATCTCGCGCGCCGAGCAGAACCGGCTGGCCGACCTTTATATCCGGGTCCTGGATATCCGAACGGCCGATAGGGAAAAGCCGATCAAGCTCCTTTCCGGCGGCAACCAGCAGAAAGCCATCCTCGCCCGCTGGCTGGCCACTGAACCCGAATTCCTGATCCTCGACGAACCGACGCGCGGCATCGATGTCGGCGCACATGCCGAGATCGTCAGGCTTATCGAAACGCTGCGTGAGAAAGGCATGTCCCTGATCGTCATTTCATCGGAGATCGAAGAACTGGTCGCCTACAGCACACGGATCATCGTTCTTCGCGACCGCGCCCACGTCGCCGAACTCGGAGGAGAGCGCCTTACCGCCGATCAGATCGTCGAGGCGATTGCCGCGGCCAACGAGCGGAGGGCATCATGACATCGATCCTCCGGACCTATCTCGCCCGTTTGCTGCCGCAACTGATTGCACTTGCCGCTATTCTCATTGCGATTTCAATGACCTTTCCCGGTTTTCTCAACCTGGAAATTCAGAACGGCCGCCTCTACGGCAGCCTGATCGACATCCTCAATCGGGGCGCTCCAGTCGTGCTGCTGGCGATCGGTATGACCGTCGTCATCGCAACCAAGGGCATCGACCTTTCCGTCGGCGCCGTCATGGCGATTTGCGGTGCCGTTGCCGCGTCCTTCATCACCTCCGGCCATTCGCTCCTCGAGACGCTCTTTGTCACGATCGCGGTCGGCATCCTTTGCGGCGTGTGGAACGGCATTCTCGTCGCCGTCCTCGACATTCAGCCGATCATTGCGACGCTTGTGCTGATGGTCGCCGGGCGAGGCATCGCCCAGCTCGTGACCGAGGGCGCAATCCTCACCTTCAATGATCCGGGCCTCATCTTCATCGGCAGCGGTTCCTTTGCCGGCTTGCCGATGCCTGTCGTGGTGTGGCTCGTCTTCGGAATCCTCGTCGCACTGCTCGTGCGGCAGAGCGCGCTCGGCATGCTGATCGAGGCGATCGGCGTCAACCGGCAGGCAAGCACGCTGTCGGGGGTTCTCACCCCGGTACTTCTGATTGCGGCCTATATGCTCTCCGGCCTCAGCGCCGCGATTGCCGGCATCATCGCTGCTGCCGATATCAGAGGGGCCGACGCCAACAATGCCGGGCTCTGGCTGGAGCTTGACGCCATTCTGGCGGTCGTCGTCGGCGGCACTTCCCTTCTCGGCGGCCGTTTCAGCATCGCCGCGTCGGTGCTTGGGGCGATCATCATCCAGGCGATCAACACTGGCATCCTGCTTTCCGGTTTCCCGCCGGAGTTCAACCTCATCATCAAGGCGGCAATCATCGTCTTCATTCTGGTGCTTCAGTCGCCGCGCTTCCGCACCGCCTTTGCCTTCCTCGCTGTCCCGCGGCGAGCAGCCAAAACGACCGAGCAGGAGGCGAAATGAAACAGAAATATCTGCCTCTTACGGCAACAATCTTAATCTTCGTCTTAAGTTATGCGCTCTGTGCCGCCCAATATCCGAACATTCTCTCCACCCGGGTTATCGGCAATCTGTTGACCGACAATGCCTTCCTCGGCATCGCCGCCGTCGGCATGACCTTCGTCATTCTCTCGGGGGGCATCGATCTCTCGGTGGGCTCTATCATCGCCTTCACCGGCGTCTTCCTCGCTGTGGTGCTGGAGCACACCAGCATGCACCCGCTCGTCGCCTTCGCGCTGGTCCTCGCCATAACCACGCTGTTCGGTGCGCTGATGGGGGTGATCATCCATTATCTCGAAATGCCGGCCTTCATCGTGACGCTGGCCGGAATGTTCCTCGCGCGCGGCATGGCCTTCGTGCTGTCGATCGATTCCATCCCGATCAAGCATCCGTTCTACGCAACATTGAAAGGGCTCTATTACAAGCTGCCAGGCGGGGGACGGATCACCCTCATCGGCGGCCTGATGCTGCTGGTCTTCGCCGTCGGCATCCTGATTGCTCACCGGACCCGGTTCGGTACGAACGTCTATGCGCTCGGCGGCGGCACGGCGACGGCAAAGCTCATGGGCGTGCCGGTCGCCAGCACAACGGTCAAGATCTATGCCTTCTCGGGGCTGCTCGCGGGGCTCTCCGGGATCGTCTTCTCGCTTTACACGTCGGCCGGCTATTCGCTCGCCGCAGTCGGTGTTGAGCTTGATGCGATCACCGCAGTCGTCATCGGCGGCACGCTGCTGACCGGTGGATCGGGCTTCGTTGCCGGAACGCTTGTCGGCCTCTTCATCCAGGGCCTCATCCAGACCTACATAACCTTCGACGGATCGCTCTCCAGTTGGTGGACGAAGATCCTGATCGGCGCGCTTCTCTTTGCCTTCATCCTCCTGCAGAAGGGGATCATCCATTTGTCGCGCGATGCCCGACAACGCGCTTGAGTGAGCAGAGGACCCTGTGAATGGCGCCGGAAACCTTCGCCAAACGACCACGAAAGCGCACAAGCCACCAGCTCGTCGTCGACGAGCTGGGCCAGGCGGTGGTCGGCGGCGAATTTGCCGTTGGCGACATACTGCCAGGCGACGTGGAGCTTGCGGCACGTTTCAATGTCTCGCGCACCGTCCTGCGCGAAGCGATGAAGACGCTTGCGGCGAAGGGGCTTGTCTTCCCGCGTGCGCGCATCGGAACGCGCGTCATGCCGCGGACGCATTGGAACCTGTTCGACGGCGATGTCCTCTCCTGGCATTTCAATGTCGGTGTGGACCAGGACTTCCTGCACCACCTGAGCGAGGTGAGACTGGCCCTCGAGCCCTATGCCGCCAGCCTTGCAGCCCGACGGGCGTCCGACGCGGACATCAGCCAGATGATGCGGCTTGCCGTCGCCATGGGCGATGCCGGGCACAGCGCCCAGACGCTGGCGCACGCCGACCTCGAATTCCACCTCCATCTGCTCGAAGCCTCGCTCAACCCCTTCATGCGGACGGTGGGAAGCCTGATCGAAGCAGCCTTGATCGGCGTCTTCAAACTCACGAGCCCAACCCGCGATGATACTGAAATCGACCGCGTTGCGATGGCGCATATCCGCATCGTCGAGGAGATCCAGCGCCGCGACGAGGACGGCGCCCGAAGCGCTATGGAAAACGTGATCCGTGTGGGTCAGGAACGGCTCATGCTTAACCTAACGGAAGGAAAGGCATCTCTCCGGAACGGATCGTAAAAACTCGAAACGTTTAGATGCATTAAATAACAAACGGTTATGCAGTTTCCTTAGACAAGGCGGCCGCGTTCAAACGGCCTCATGCAACGCGCTTTCGGTCTTTGTTTTCGTGCATGTCGCCCAACCAAAACCGCTGCACACTTTTTGGCGACATGTATTAGCTCGCATGACCCGCAAGATGGAGATGGATCGGCGGCTCGATGCCCACGCGACCGTTTTCCGATTCAATTCGCTTGCCCGTCGCGGTGTCAAAAAGATGCAATTGCGCCGGGTCTATCGCAAGGCCGATGATCTCACCGCTTCTTGCCCCGCCGCGCCCGGTCTCCACGATCGTCAATTCCGGCGTGGTCGCCGACGTGATGTAGGTCGCCGAGCCGGTCGACTCGACGATACCGACCGGGACGTCGAAAGCACCCTGCCCTTCGGCAACAACCTTGATGTGCTCTGGCCGTATACCTGCAGTAACGGACGTGCCTGACGCAAGGCGGCTGCCAAGTGCGAGTTTCGCCTGCGTCTTGCCGAAGTCGAGGACGATATGCGTACCATCTTCCGCGACGGTCGCCGATATGAAGTTCATCGCGGGCGAGCCTATGAAGCCCGCAACGAATTTGTTGGCGGGGCGGTCATAAAGATCGAGCGGTCGGCCCTGCTGCTCGATGATGCCGTCGCGCATGACGACGACATGGTCGGCCATGGTCATCGCCTCGATCTGGTCGTGCGTCACGTAGACGGATGTTGCCTTGAGGCGGTCATGCAGCGCGCGGATTTCCTTGCGCATGTGCACGCGAAGAGCCGCGTCGAGATTGGAGAGCGGCTCGTCGAACAGGAACGCTTTCGGGTGGCGGATGATCGCTCGGCTCATCGCGACACGTTGGCGCTGGCCGCCCGAGAGTTCACGCGGGTAGCGCTTCATCAAATGCGAGAGGCCGGTCGTTGCCGCCACTTCTTCCGCCGCCTTGCGCGCCTCGGCCTTCTTCACGCCGCGGATGCGCAGGCTGTAGGTCAGGTTCTCCTCGACTGTCATATGCGGATAGAGCGCGTAGGACTGGAAGACCATCGCGACATCGCGCTTGCGGGGCGGAACATCATTCATAAGCGCGCCGGCGATCTTCATCTGGCCGGTCGAGATCTTCTCAAGACCCGCGAGCGAACGCAGCAAAGTGGACTTGCCGCAGCCGGACGGGCCGACGAGGGCGACGAAGGTCCCCTCCTCTATCGCGAGATTGATGTCCTTCAGCGCGTGAAAGGCACCGTAGAACTTGTTGACGCCGTTGAGTTCGATCTGAAGGGTCATTTGAGGGCTCCCGAAGTGAGGCCGGAAACGATGCGGCGCTGCAAGAGAATGAAGGCTGCCAGAATCGGGGTCACATAGATCGTGGCGTAAGCCATGATGTTGTTCCATTCATTGGTGTTCGGCCCCATGAAAGAATTCAGGCCGACGCTGGCGGGCTGCAGTTCGACGGCCTGGATCATCGATTTCGAATAGACGAACTCGCCGAAGGCCTGCATGAAAATCAGGATTGCGCTTACCAGAATACCGTTGCGCGCCAGCGGCAGGACGATGTTGAAGAAGGCGCCGATGCGCGAATTGCCGTCGACGAGCGCCGCCTCCTCGAGTTCCATCGGCACGCTCATGAAGGTCGCCCGGACGAGCACCACGAAGAACGGCATGCTCTTGGCCGCGATCGCCAGGATGACGGCAAAGCGCGGAGTCTCGAGAAGCCCGAACTGCGAGAAGCCGACGAAGATGGGCGTGATCATCAGCGAGGCCGGCAGCACCTGCAGCATGAGGATAAGGAATAGGCCGATATCGACCCAGACATTGCGATAGCGCGCGAGAACATAGGCGCAGCCGACGCCGAGCACCGAGATCAGCGCCACCGCGCCGAATGCGATGACCAGCGAGTTCCAGAGGTAGCGCCCCATGTTCCGGCTTTGCCAGACGTCCGCGTAGATGCTCCATTGCGGCTCGCTCGGCCAAAACTTCGGTGGCGTCGCGAACATGGCCGAACCGGTCTTCAACGCGGTGATGTACATCCAGTAGAGCGGGAACAGATAGATGGCAGCGAGCACGAGTGCGACGGCCAGCATCAAGCGGTTGCGGACTTGCTCGCTCATCCTCTGACCTCATGACGAGTGGAGCGGACATAGACGACCGAGGCGAACATCACGAAGACGATCATGATCACCGAAATCGTCGCGCCCTTGGCAAAATCGTACTGGCGGAAGGAGAGGTCCCAGGCCCAATATTGCGTGACGTTGGACGTGTTGTTCGGCCCTCCCGATGTGATCGCGGCGAAGAGGTCGAACTGCTGCAGGGTGAAGATCAGTCCGAGTGCGATGATCGCGCCGATCGTCGAACGCATCATCGGCAGTGTAATCGTCCAGAAGCGCTGGGGGGCGTTGGCGCCGTCGAGTTCGGCCGCCTCGTAGAGATCCTTCGGTATACCTGAGAGCCCAACGGAAAGCAGGATCATGTTGAAGGACGTGCCGAGCCAGATGTTGGCGATGATGACGGCCCAGAGGGAATAATTAGGATCGGAACGCCAGAAGATATTGCCGTCGATGACACCCGTTTCCCTCAGGAGGAAATTGAGAACACCGAAGTCGCCGGAAAGGATCCAGTTCCAGATGGCGCCGACGACGAGACCCGGCATCACCCAGGAGACGAGGAAGAGCCCGCGTAGCCATGAGGCGCCAGGAAAATTGGTCCAGAAGAACAGCGCAAGGCCGAAGCCGATCGCGAATTGTCCGGCGATCGAAGCCACCACGAACAGAGCCGTGTTGAAGAGGATCGGCCGGGTTTCAGGCTGGGAGAACAGGTCGACATAGTTACGGAAACCGACGAAGGGTCGCGCGAAGCTGCCGAGACTGAACATGTCGACCTCCTGGAAGCTCATTACGACATTGTAGACGAGCGGCAGGCCGGACATGACGAACAGGAAGGCGAGCGGCAGCACGACGAGGCCGACGTCGAAACCCTTGCCGTCCGTAACACTGGATAGGATTCTCTTCATGGCGATCCCCTTCCCCTGAGGCGATCCCGGCCGAAGCCAAAGATCGCCTCCTCCGGGAGGAAACGAGGGGCGGATGCCGGATCCGCCGGTGAATGCCTACCGCCGCTGCGCGAGCGGCGGCATTTCTCAACCCTGAACCGCCTTGATCTTCTCGGCCGCCTGGTCAAGCGCGTCCTTGGAACTCATCTGACCAGTCAAAGCCGCCTGGATCGCGTCCTGGATTGCTTTGGAGATTTTTGGCCAAGCCGGATGCGGACCGCGGGGTTTGGCGTATTTCAGCTGCTCGACGAAGACCTTTAGCGCCGCATCCTTCAACGGTTCGCCAGTCGGCGGGATGGAGATGTCGGAACGGGCCGGCAATTGCCCGAAGTCCTTGAACATCCGGTTGTCCTGCGAGACGAAATATTCCAGAACCTTGAAGGCTTCCGCCGGGTGCTCGGTGTTGGCAAAAATCGCCCAGTTGAAATCACCCATGGCCGAGGAGCGTTCGGCGCCGGGCTCCGGCACGGGCAACAGGGCGACGCCCCAGTCGAATTTGGCTTCCTTGATCATCCGGTCCAGTTCCCACGGCCCGGAGATCGCCATCGCGGCATTGCCTGAGTTGAAGGTGCCGGTCGAATCCCATTGGCTTCGCGTCAGCGTGTCCGGAGACGCCAACTTCTCGTCTATGATCTTCTTCCAGACATCGAGCGCCTTGACCGCGCCGTCCGAGTTGATCGCATCATAGCTGCCGCCGGCCATCTGCGCCCAGGGCAAAAACTGGAACGTCCCCTCTTCGTTCGCCTTGGCCGAGAAGGTCAGGCCGTAGACGTTCGCGGCCGGGTCCGTCAGCTTGCGCGCCGCCTCTACCAGTTCATCCCAGGTCTGCGGCGGTTTGTTCGGGTCAAGGCCTTTCGCCTTGAACATGTCCTTGTTGTAGTAGAGCGCGATCGTATTGGTCGCCTTGGGAATCCCGTAATATTTTCCTTCCCAGGTCACCGAGGCGAGCGGCCCCGGAAAATAATTCTCGGCTTTGACGACCGACGATTTTGCGATCATGTCGGTGAGGTCGAGGAAAGCGCCGCGCGACGAAAAAAGCGCGTGCTCCGGATTGTCGACCGCAATGATGTCGGGTGCCTGTCCTGTCGAATAGGCGCGCATCGCCTCGCTGACCACGTCGTCGAACTGGATCTGGCGATATTCGACTTTAATTCCTGTGTTCAGTTTATTGAAATCGTTGATCAAGTTTGGCGCCGGCTGAATGTCTCGGTCCAGCGACCAAACACTGATCGTCACATCTTCGGCACTGGCGGCGAATGCCGCTAGCGAAGTGCCAAGGACGACCGTGCCCAGGATAGCAAATCTGCGAATACCCATAGTCTCCTCCTCTCATGGTTGTCCCGCGACCGGCATCCTCCACGCCGGTCGTCGGGCATGTCTCAGACCGGATCGATGACGAAATCGCCGCCCCGGCACGTTTTCAGGTGGTTGAGCGCGTGGACCTGGCCAGTCATTTCAAGCGCATCGCGATAGACCGGGTCGTGCCAGCCTTCGATGTCGATCGAACCGAACCAGCCGGCGAGCCTGAGTTCCGAGATGATGTCCGTCCAATTGCTGTCGCCGAAACCGGGCGTGCGCATGAAGACGAATTTCTCCTTGCCGAAGATGCCGTGCTCGCGGATGACGTCCCAGCGGATCGTCGCATCCTTGCCATGCACATGGAAAATCTTGTGCGCCCATTTGCGAATCTGCGGCAGAGGGTCGATCAGATAGACCATCTGGTGGCAGGGCTCCCATTCGAGGCCGATGTGGTCGTCCGGCGTCTCGTTGAACATCAGTTCCCAGGCGTCAGGATTGTGGGCGATGTTCCAGTCGCCCGTCGCCCAGTTCCCGTCCATGGCGCAGTTTTCGAAGGCGATCTTCACGCCCTTGTCCGCAGCGCGCTGGCCGAGCTCGCGCCAGATCTTCCTGTAGCGCGGCAGGCTGTCGGTCAGCGGGCGATTACGGATGCGGCCGGTGAATCCCGCGACGCAGGTCGCGCCGAAGTGATGCGCGTTGTCGATGCAATCTTTCCAGCCCTGCAGCGTCTGCAGGTCGATGTCGGTCTCCTCCAACGGATTGCCGAACATGCCGAGCGTCGAGATGGTGATGTCGCGATCGCCGATCGCCGCCCTGCAGCGCTTGCCAAGCTCGGCGAGGTCCTGCCCGTTGGTCGTCTGCCAGAAGAAAGGCTCGAAACTTTCGAAGCCCAAGCCGGCAATCTGTCCGATGCGTTTGGCGGCCTCGCCTTTCGTGGCGCTGACCATGGTGCCGATGCGGATGGATTTGGCTGGATTGCTCATCAGATACCTCAAATTGTCACGCGCTGCCGGGAGCGGGCGCTTTCGATCGCCGCAAAAACCATGGCAAGGCTGTTGATGTTGTCGTCACTTGCCGTTTCCGGTTTCTTGCCGGAGCGGATGGCCGCGACGAAATCTGCGATCACGCTGGCGTGGCCATGTGTCTCTGCCTGATCGGCCGGATCCGGGACCTCGATCGCGAGCAGGTCGCGCAGAAAGCCTTCGCTGCCGGCGACCTTGTTGGCCTGGAAGCTCTCGGCCCCATCCCAGAGCAATGTGCCCTCGGTGCCGATGATCCGCCATTGACTTTCCCAACTGGTGTTCGCGCCCTCGGCGCACCACGAGCCGCGATAGGTGAATGTGACGTCGTCCGACAGTTCGAAGATGGCGTTCGCGGCTGCGCCGTGCGCGTACCAGGAGCCGCGCGGATTGCTTTCGTGGCAATAGACCGCGAGCGGCGTCTTGTCGGCGATGAAGCGCGCCGCATCGAAGGTATGGATCGCCATGTCCAAGAGCAGAACGTTGTCCATCTCTTCACGGAAGCCGCCGAAATGCGCGCCGATGAAGAAGTCGCAATGAAGAGCGGTCAGTTTGCCGATCGCGCCACTTTCGACGAAGTGGCGGATACGGCGTACGCCGGAGATAAAGCGGCGGTTCTGGACGACGGCGTGGATCCTGCCGGCCTCACCGGCAAGGCGGATAAGCTCCCTGCCGGCGGCGAGCGAGGTCGCCATTGGTTTCTCGCTGAGCACGTGGCATCCATGCCTCAACCCGACAGCAACCACCTCGTGGCGGGCGGCGGGCACGACGATGTCGAAGAGCAGATCCGGCTTCGTTTCGCTCAACACGGCATCGAGATCGGAACCGACGATCGCGTCCGGGAGATCGAACTCTTTCGCCAGTGCCCGGGCTGCCTCGACGTTCACGTCGACGAGCCCGACGATGCGGATCGATGATTGAAGTTCGCGGTGTGTGACGATCGCCTTCAGCCAACCTTTGGCCATAGCTCCGCACCCGCACAGAACTGCGCGCAAAATCACGTTCCTCCTCCCACAAGTCTACGAAATCGCCTTGTCTTGGCTGCCGTAAACGTTTACGGAACTATGCGGAGTTTCCGAAACATGTCAATAGGGATTCGGAGACCGACCGATGAATGAGGAGGATCACACTCGGGATGAAGGGAATTCGGCGCCTTGCGCAACATCTCGATATTTCCATCGGAACGGTCTCGCGGGCGCTCAACGGCAAGCCTGACGTCAACGAAGAGACCCGCAGGCGCGTGCTTCAGGCTGCGACGGAACTCGGTTACGTTCCGAACCAGTCGGGCCGAAGCCTTCGGCAAGGCACGACCAATATTATCGGCTTCATGATGCAGACGGGCACGGAGATCACCGGCCAGGGCGATATATTCTTCATGAGTGTTTTCGACGGCGTTCAGGCGGTCTTTGCCAGACACAAGCTCGATCTCGTCGCCCTGCTCTGCTCGTCTGAGGAAGATCCGAACGACTACCTGCGCCGCGTCGTGGCGCGCGGCTTCGCCGACGCGCTGATCCTGTCGGCGACCCAGCGAGACGATCCCCGCATCGAATTCCTGGCCGAACGCAACATCCCCTTCGTCACCCTCGGCCGAAGCCTGACGGATGCAGGCCAGCCCTGGCTCGATCTCGATTTCGAGGGCATGGCGCAGGCATCGATCGACCGGCTGGTTGCCCGCGGGCATCGGCGCATCGCTATCACGCGACCGCACGACGACATCAACCTCGGCTACATCTTCGTCGATCGCTGCCGCCGGGCGCTGGCGGCGCACGGCCTAACTTTAGACGAGGATCTTATCTTCCGCTCGACGCCGAACGAAGCGGGCGGCTACCAGATCGCCCGTGACCTTCTCGCGCTCGAGGAACCGCCGACGGCGATCGTGCTGATCAACGAGACGATCGCGATCGGTTTCTACCAGGCGCTCTCCGAAGCGGGCATCAAGCCAGGGCGCGACATCGCCGTGGTCGGGCGCTACAGCCCGCACGCGCATTTCCTCTCGCCGCCGCTCACCTGCTTCCGCCTGTCGCTTCGCGATCTCGGCATCGCGCTCGCAGAAACCCTGCTTTCCGCCATGCCGGCCTTCAAAGATCAATATCCGGACGCCCCTCAGAACCAGGTCTGGCCCATGGAACTTGTCGAGGGCGAGAGCGATGCGTTCCTCGTCCCTCGGCGCTGACTTTCCGCAGACACTCCTACGGCTGGCGTGATTGTCGCCCGAATTTGAACCTGCCGACGGCCGCAAACGGGATCATTTCCCGAACTTCGGCGTTTGAAGCATAGGTCAAATATCGGCTCCGGCCAGTCTCCCAGTCGGAAGTTTGGCGGCCGCCCTCCTGAAAGGAGATCGTAATGCGCGGAATTTTCCTTGTCCTCGGTGTTCTCGGGTTGTCGACGACCGCCTTTGCCCATGACGCCCCTAGCGGATGGAAATACCCGAACTCCTGCTGTTCAAATATGGATTGTCGGCAGGTGACCCAGACGGCAATAAGCGAACGTCCGCAAGGCTATATCATCAAAGCGACCGGCGAAGTCTTACCCTACACCGACGGACGGGTGCGCATTTCGCCGGACGGTTACTACCACTGGTGCTCCGCCGCGGGTGAGGAGCACAGCAAGACAATTTGTCTGTTCGTGCCGCCGCGGGCCTATTGAACATTCTTAAAAACGGCCTGACCGTCGCAATTGGCACTTCGCCATGGCGAAGCCGGGGTGATCGACTATCATGGGGTCGTCGACACCTCGGTCGACGCGTGAGGTTATCGAAGAAGAACGCTGCCTATCGGCAGCCGGACGCGGGAGCGAGACGCGCATGGGTTGGTCTCTCAGGATTGGAACAATCGCTGGCACGGCGATACGGCTGCATGTCACCTTTGCGCTCCTGCTTGTCTGGATATGGCTGATGCATTACCGCATTGGCGGGGCGCCTGCCGCCTGGGAAGGGATCATCTTCATCATTGCCGTCTTCGTCTGCGTCGTGCTGCACGAGTTCGGGCACATCGCCGCGGCGCGCTATTTCGGAATCAACACACCGGATATCACGCTGCTGCCGATCGGCGGCGTGGCCCGCCTCGAGCGCATGCCCGAGGAACCTCGCGAGGAGTTTCTGATCGCCATAGCCGGTCCCCTCGTCAATGTCGTGATCGCCGGGCTCATCTTTCTTGCGCTCGGCGGCTCGGTCGGCATGGAGCAGATGGCCGAGGTCGAGGATCCCGGAAGGAGCTTTCTCGCAAGGCTTGCCGGGGTCAACGTCTTTCTCGTGCTTTTCAATATGATTCCGGCCTTTCCGATGGATGGGGGCCGCGTTCTGCGCGCAGCCCTCGCTTCGCGGCTCACCTGGGCAAGGGCGACGGAGATCGCCGCAGCAATCGGCCAGGGCCTTGCCTTCGTTTTCGGTTTCATCGGCCTGTTCTATAATCCGCTGCTGATCTTCATCGCCATCTTCGTCTATCTGGCCGCGACCGCCGAAGCACAGAATGCGCATATCCGTGCCGTGTCCGGCAGCGTCCTCATCGCCGATGTCATGGTCACCGAATTCGCAAGGCTCGACCGCTCGGCGACGATCGACGAGGCGATCGAGATGCTGCTTGCAACGACGCAACGCGAGTTCCCCGTCGTCGACGCCACCGGCCGCTTCGAGGGGCTGCTGACACGCGACGACATGATCCGGACTCTGAAGGAAAGAGGGGCCGAAACGCCGGTCGTCAGCGCGATGCGCCACGACATCCCGCGTATCCACTACCGCAAGCGCCTCGAAGAGAGTCTGAAACTGATGCAGCAGACAAGTTCTCCCGCCGTTGCGGTGGTCGATGGTGCGGACCATCTTGTCGGTCTCATGACCCATGAGACGATCGGCGAGATGATGATGGTGCGTGCGGCCGCATCGGGCAGCTTCCGTTTCGGCCACCTGCGCCGGGACAAGGGCGAATACACTCATTTTTGAGTCTTTCGGCGGTGAATGCATGGGAACTGAACATGGGGTGAAGCGTTCGACCCTGAAGCGGAAACAGGTTCGACCATGTTCCTTGCCTTGCAGGTTCTGACGATCACCGTCGTGGCTATTGCCATGGCGCTTGCGCTCGCGCATGCGCTCGAATTGCCCGGCAAGCTCAGATTGGCCAGGGAACAGTATTTCGCCATTCAACCGATCTACTATCCCGGCTTCACCATCGGAGGTGCGGCCGAGCCTCTCGGCCTGCTGTTCAGTGCCGTTCTGCTGTTCTTGACGCCTCCCGGCACACTGGCTTTCTGGCTGATAGCCTCGGCCTTCATCGGACTATTGGCCATGCAGGCGATCTACTGGACCCTGACGCATCCCGTGAACAATTTCTGGCTCAAGGATGTCGAATTGAGAGGCGTCAGCGCCGGTTTCTTTTCGCTGGCCGCTGCGCGCGATCCTGCTCATTCCGGCGATCCGGATTGGACCAATCTGCGTGATCAGTGGGAATTCTCACATGTCGCACGGGCGGTGTTTGGCTTGATCAGTTTCATCCTCCTCGTGATGGCTGTCGCGCTCTAGCCAATCACGGCAGTCGCGGCCCCAGCACTGCCGCACCTATCGAAGCGAAGGCCAGGAATTTTAATGCCGCGACCACCATATGTCCCGTTTCCCATTGCAACCGAATCGACGCGAAATCGCTCGGGATGGGACCAGGCGTCCAGCGATCCAACACGGCGTTCACCGGTGCAACGAGTGTGAACCACGCTCCGAGGCCTAGTACCAACAGGCAGGTGCCCGCCAAGGCAAACCAGACGGCGGGGCGCTCACCCGCGAGCAGATAAGTGAGCAACGCCGCCACCAATATTGCCGCGATGTCGATCGGGCCACCGATCTGGGCAAAGAGTTCGAACTGACCGTTGAAGACTGTCGCCTCTCGCCAGAGTTCAGGCGACCATACGATGAGCCGCGGCGGCGCCTCCAGCACATGGGCAAATGACGGGCCGAGACTGAGCGCGGTCAGCAAAAGCGAGGCAAGTGCAGTCAGATATAAGGGCATTGTTCGTCTTCCAGCCATGACAAATCACCGAACATTGCTCGCCTGGACGTTGTTCCCGGCTGCACTCACAAACCACCGGAAGCGCCACGACATCACGGAATGTTGTTTGCCGACGTCGCAATCCAGCCTCGGTTTCACCGATACTACGGCGCCGCACGTCCTGTTGGACGCGCAAAGGACACTGTAGCACGTTGAATTACTGCATGTTTTTTATCCCTAAATCGGCGACGTTCTAGGGAAACATGCAGCAGCCGAAACAGAAACGGAAATCGGCCCATGCGCGCAAGGACGGTCGGCTCCATCCCCCTCATACTTTTGCTATTTTTCACATCCGCGCGAGCCTTCGCCCTCGAGCCGCCCCGATCGGGACAGCCGGTCTTCGACCGGGCGGTCTCGCTCGCGGTCGACAATTTTCATGACGCATCGGCGCTCGACCGGTTCGTCGCGACGGTGCGCCGGGAGATTGACGATGTGCCGCTAACCGCCAAGAGTTCACGGGTTGAGGTCGACAAGGCAATCGATACTGTTCTCGCCAGCCTCGGTGCGTCGCATACCGCCCGCTTCAAACGCGATACGATCGACTATTTCGAGCTCATCGATATATTCCGCTTTGCCGTCCGCAACGACATGCGGCGATTGTTTCCGCCGGATGGGGAAGTGAACTATGCCGGCATCGGCATGGTCACGCAGAGCAATGGCCCGCGGTTCGTCACCGATGTATATGACGGCTCGCCTGCCGACCGCGCGGGAATTCTCGTCGGCGACGAGGTCCTCTCGGTGGATGGCGCCCCCTACAGCGAAGTCGAATCCTTTCGAGACAAGGTCGGGCGAAGCGTCGAAGTTCGGTTGCGGCGTCAGCCGGGCGCTGCACCGATCGCCGTCAAGGCTACTGTCGAGCGACTGAGGCCGCTACGGACATTCGAGCGGGCGATCGAGAGCAGCGTAAAAGTGACGGAGCATGACGGACGGCGGATCGGTTATCTTCGACTGTGGACGCTTTCGACGGAAGATGGGCTGGACATCGTCGCCCGCGAGCTTGCCACCGGGCGCCTCAAGGATGCCGACGGTGTGATCGTCGACCTGCGCGGCCGGTGGGGCGGCGGGCCGGCCGATGCGGCGGAGCTCTTTGTGGGCGACACGCCGACGTTTCGGCTGATCTCCCGAGGGGGAAAAGAGACACTCGCCAACGTGCGCTGGCGCCGGCCCGTGGTGGCGATCATCGACGAGGGTGCCAGGAGTGGATTAGAACTCTTCGCCTACGCCTTGAAACTGAACGGAATTCCGCTCGTCGGCACGCGAACGGCCGGCGCTCTGCTCGCCGGCCGCGCCTATCTGCTGCCTGACGACAGCCTGCTCGAACTGGCAGTCTCGGACGCTGTCATCGACGAGGGACTGCGGCTCGAAGGGCGAGGCGTCGATCCCGACATTCCGGTGCCATTCAGCCTGCCGTATGCGGCAGGAAAGGACCCGCAGTTCGACGCCGCGATCGAGGAGATGCGGCGAATTCTGGTGAAGGGCTGAGACGGATGCTTATTCGCTTTGCCGGAAGTTGCGGATCCGGTCGAATAGAACGGCGAGTACTGTGGCGCCGCCGATGAAAGTGCCCTGCCAAAAGGCGTTGATGCCGAGCAGTCCAAGGCTGTTACGGATCACTTCGATGAGCGCCGCGCCGATCAACGCTCCAGACGCCGTGCCGACGCCGCCGGCAAGATTAGCGCCGCCGATCACCGCCGCGGCAATAACCTGGAGTTCCATTCCCGCGCCGATGTTGGTGGTAACGGCACCGAGCCAGCCGGTCTGAATGATGCCGGCGACCCCGGCCGCGAGCGCGGAGATCATGTAGACGGCAACCTTGATCCTTCTGACCGGAACGCCCGTGAGAGTGGCCGCCTGCTCGTTGCCGCCGATGGCAAATACGTAGCGGCCGAACTTGGTCCAGCGCAGCACGAAACCGGTGAGGAGCGCCAGCGCGACCATGTAGAGCACGGGATTGGCGATGCCGAAGAACCATGCGCCGCCGCCGAGCGCCAGCAACTTGTCATGATCCGGTCCGAACTGAAAAACGACGGTGTTGTTCGACGCCACCATCGCCAGGCTGCGTGCGATCGACAGCATGCCGAGCGTGATCACGAAGGGTGGAAACCCGAGATAGGCGATCATGACCCCGTTGAAGGCGCCGATCAGAAGCGCGGTGCCGATCGAGGCGGCGATGCCGACCTCGATGCTGTAGCCGGCGTGCATGACGACCGCCAGCACCATGCTGCACAGGCAAAGCACGGATCCGACGGAGAGATCGATGCCGCCGGTAATGATGACCAGGGTCATTCCGAGAGCGATGATCGCAACGAACGTCACGTTGCGGGTGATGTTGTAGAGATTCTTCGCTGTGGCGAAGGAGTCGGTAGCGAAAGACAAGAATATGCAGGCGAAGATCACCGCAATCAGCACCCAGAACGTCTGGCTCGCGAGCAACGCCGCCGGCCAGGTTTGCTGCCTGTGTTCTATGGTCCGTTCCAGCGTTGCTGCCATCGTCGACCTTCGTCTCTCTCGCGGCGCTGTAGTGTCATCATACCTGTTCGATCGCGCCGGTAATTAGTCCGGTAACTTCTTCCGGTGAGCTTGCGGCAATCGGCTTGTCTGCAACCTTTCGGCCCCGCCGCATCACGATGACACGGTCGGCGACGTCGAAGACGTCGGGCATGCGGTGGCTGATCAGGATGACCGCAATGCCCCGGTCGCGCAGTTCCCGGATCAGGTTCAAGACTTCCGCCACCTGACGGACCGAGATCGCTGCGGTGGGTTCGTCCATGAGCACGATCTTTGCCTCGGAGAGCATCGTGCGGGCAATTGCCACCGCCTGCCGCTGACCGCCTGACATCTGCTTGACGAGATCACGCGGTCGCGTTTCCGATTTCAGCTCCCTGAAAATTTCGCCGGCACGCTTGTACATTCTCTTGTGGTCGAGAATGCGCAGCGGACCGAGACCGCGCCGCAGTTCGCGTCCGAGGAACACATTTGCCGCGGCCGTCAGGTTGTTGCAGAGCGCCAGATCCTGGTAGACGATCTCGATCCCGTATTTGCGCGCCTCCACGGGTCGATGAAGCACCAGTTCCTCGCCGTCGAGGCGCATGGTGCCGTGGCTTGGCCGAAAGTTGCCAGCTATCATCTTCACCAATGTGGACTTGCCGGCGCCGTTGTCGCCCATCAGGCCCACCACCTGCCCCGCGTCCAGCGCAAGCGAAACGTCGCTGACCGCCTGGATGGCGCCGAAATGTTTGGAAATGTTGGCGAGTTCGAGAACCGCCACGGCCTTCTATCCTCCCGATAGCCTTAGGCTTGCGGCCGCTCCAAACCCTCCACCCTGGATGCGGAGCCGTCGCGATCCCGCTTCTCCGATTTTCTCCCCCAGAGAGCGATTATGCGAATGTACGCAAAACCTTGCGACAGCGTCAATCGATTGTCCTGCGATTCAATCGCCGCACGCGGGCAAGAATCCATTTTGTATTACAAATACTCGTTGACGAGCGAAGCTCGCGGATATTAGCTTTGAAAAGGGGAGCAGGAGCATGCTGATCCTTGTCACCGGTGCAACGGGCAAGGTCGGGCGGCACTTCATTGCTGGGCTGCTTGACGATCCGCGATTTCCCAAGGCGCGCATCCGTGCGCTTTGTCATAATCGTCTGTGTCCGGAAACCGACCGGGTCGAGGTGGCGCGCGGATCGATCGCCGATCGGCGCGTCGTGTCTGAAGCGCTCACCGACATCACCCATGTGGTCCACCTCGCCACCTGCAAGGAAACACCCGACGACGTCATCGATGTCACGGTCAAGGGGCTTTTCTGGCTGCTGGAGGAGTTCCGCGCCAGCGCGACCGCGTCCCAGTTCATCCTCATCGGCGGCGACGCCGGTATCGGCCATTTCTACTACCGCCATGACGGGCCGATTACAGAGAAGGTGCCGCATCAGGCGTATCCCGGGTGCTACGCGTTGTCGAAGGTGCTCGAAGAGGTGATGCTGGAGCAGTTCGGCATTCAGTACGGCCTCAACGGCTGCTGTCTGCGCGCGCCTTGGATCATGGAGAAGGACGACTTCAAGTACACGCTGTCTTTCGGCGATGACGTCTTCGGCGGTCCGGTGTGGAAGAGCCTCGTTCCGCAGGCCGACGCAAAGCGCTACGCCGAAAACGGCACGGTGCCGCTGCTGCGCGATGCCGACGGGCGGCCGCTGAAACGTAATTTCGTGCATGTCGATGATCTGGTCTCCGCCATATTGGCGGCGATCGACAATCCACGCGCGACGCGGCAGCTCTTCAATATCTCAATGGACAGGCCGGTCGACTATGGCGAGGTCGCCGCTTATCTCGCCCGCACCCGCGGCCTCGCTTCTGTCGACATAGCAAGCCAGTTTCACTCGAACTGGATGGACAACAGCAAGGCGAAGTACCTGCTGAACTGGCGACCTGAGTATGACATGGAAAAGCTTATCGACTCGGCTTGGCAGTACGAGCGTTCGGGGGATGATCCGCGCGTCGTCTGGTACCCGGGTTGATTTGTGTGGCGGGCACGTGGGTGCCCGTTTGTTTCAAGGGAGGAAGGAATGAGGAAGGCACTATTGCTTGCCGTTGCCGTCTTGGCACTCAGCGCCGGAACGGCCATGGCCCAGAAGAAACAGCTCGTCATCGTCGTGAAGGGCCTCGACAACCCGTTCTTCGAAGCGATCAACCAGGGTTGCCAGAAGTGGAACAAGGAAAACCCGGATTCGGAATTTGAGTGCTTCTATACCGGACCGGCATCGACATCGGACGAGGCTGGCGAGGCGCAGATCGTCCAGGATATGCTCGGCAAGGCGGAAACGGCCGCTATCGCCATCTCGCCGTCAAACGCGAAACTCATAGCCCAGACGCTGAAGACGGCCAATCCGTCGATTCCGGTTATGACGCTGGATGCGGATCTTGCCGCAGAAGATTCGGCACTGCGCAAAACCTATCTTGGCACCGACAACTACCTGATGGGCGCGCGGATCGCCGAATACATCAAGAAGGCCAAACCCGATGGTGGCAAGATCTGCACGATCGAAGGCAACCCGGGTGCAGACAACATTCTGCGCCGGGCCCAGGGGATGCGCGACACTCTGACCGGCCAAAAGGGCCTGGCAGAGTTGAAGGGTGAAGGCGGCTGGACCGAAGTCGCCGGCTGCCCGGTGTTCACCAATGACGATGGCGCCAAGGGCGTCCAGGCCATGACCGATATCCTTGCGGCCAACCCCGACCTCGATGCCTTCGGCATCATGGGCGGCTGGCCGTTGTTCGGTGCACCGCAGCCTTATCGCGACCTCTTCAAGCCGATGGCCGACAAGATCGCCAAGAACGAGTTCGTCATCGGCGCCGCCGACACCATCGGCGACGAAGTCGCGATCGCGCGCGAGGGCCTCGTAACAGCGCTCGTCGGCCAGCGGCCATTCGAGATGGGTTACAAGGCGCCGGCGGTAATGCTGGACCTGATCGCCGGCAAGCCGGTCGAAGACCCGGTGTTCACCGGTCTCGACGAATGCACCAAGGACACCGTCGACACCTGCATTCAGAAATAACGCATTGCAGCGGAGGCCGCAGCCTTGCCGGCCTCCGCTTATGCGACTGCATCACTCAGATATGCCAGTCGGCGTCGAGCGAATAGGCCTTGATGTAGTCGATCTTCATTTCAGCCCCGTCGACAAGGCCGTCGGCGGGCGTGCCTGCAATGCCCCCGACGGCGAGATTCACGAGCATGTACATCGGCTCGTGCATGTCCGAAGGCGTGTCGGCGTGTGCGACCGCGACGTCATCGAAGTACCAGACGATCTCGTCTTCCGTCCAAAGCACCCCGTATTTGTGGAAGCCGCTGGTGTCGGCGACCTTGACGGCGCTTGCAATACTGGTCCGCGAGCCGGTTTCGTTGGAGTGAACGGTGGCGATCATGGTGTTCGGGTCCTGCCCGCGCATTTCCACGACATCCAGTTCGGGCGGCCACGAGCCGTCGGCCGGCAGAAGCCAGAAGGCCGGCCAGACACCTTGGTCGTCCGGCATGTCGGCGCGAATCTCGAAATAGCCGTAGGTCTGGGCAAAGGACGAATGGGTCGTGAGCAGGCCGGAGGTGTAGTCGAAACCGTTGATCTCAGCCTGAATGGCATCGGACGCCGGCGTCGCCGTGATCGTCAGGACACCGTTGTTGACGGAAAACGGATTAGCGGAAGCCGTGGGCTGATAGGCCGGGTTGATATACCATTGAAGCTCCCCGTTTCCGGAGAGTGTACTTCCCTTGTCGGGCGCCCACCAGAATTTTGCATCCCAGATGCCGCTTGCGCCGTCACGAAGCTGCAGGGTGTTGAAGTCGTCGGAAAAGGTCTGCGTCAGAACGGATCGGTCAAGGCTCAACTGGAACTGGCTTGCCTGCAGTTCGTCGACCGTCGTATCGGCGAAGACCAGGCTCTCGCCGTTGGCAAAGTTAAGGCGGAGATTGGCCCCCTCCTGCACCATATTGTCGAGCATCTGGTCGAACGAGGTTACACCGTAGCGGTTCAGCCGCACGACATCATTCGAACTGAAATCGGTAATCAGATCGCTGCCATTGCCCTTCGAAAAGACAAAGATGTCGGCACCGCCCGCCCCGATCAGGACGTCATTGCCGCCGTCGCCGTCGATGGTCTGGCTGCCGGAGCCACCGGTGATGATATTGTCGCCGTCATTGCCGAAAGCGAAACGTCCGTTGCCGGTGACGGTCAGGTTCTCGAAATTGGCCGGCAGCGTGTAGCTCATCCAGGTGTTGATTGTATCGACACCCTCGCCCGCCACCTCTTGCGCCCGATTAATCCCGGAATAGAGATAATAGATGTCGTCGCCCTTCCCGCCGATCATGGTGACATTGACGGAACTGTCGCCCCATATGGAATCGTTACCGGACGTCCCGTAAAGCGTGGGGCCCGATCCTGTCGCGGAAAACCATGCCGTCGAACCTCCGCTATAGTACAGCGTTTTGCCCACGGCATTCAGCACAGTTCTGCTCATAAAAACATCTCCGATTTATCTACTCGGTCTCCTCCACTGGGCCGCGCGGGCCCCACTCCACCCGCCGGGAACCTAACATCCGGTTTGCCGAGGATCTACCCATGTGACCTTGGGGGTTCGCAGGCGACGACCGATCCGGAACAAACCTGCCCGTACCGCGTTTCCCGGGGTCAGCGAGCGCTTGCGGAGGGACCTATGTGCAGCGCGGAGGCTCTGCCAAAAAAATTGGAGAGCAAGATCAGTGGGTTGGATTCACCGGATTTTCGGGCGGTGCTGGATGCATTGCCTGTGGCGGTCTACGCCACAGACCAAGCGGGGATCATTACCTACTTCAATCAGGCAGCCGCGGATCTCGCCGGCAGGCAGCCCGAACTCGGCAAGGATCGTTGGTGCGTCAGTTGGGAGCTGCGTCGCTCGGACGGGTCAATTCTGCCCCCTGACGAGTGTCCGCTGACCCAGACGCTCAAGCAAGGACGAGCGGTCAGAGGGAGCGAGATTGTGGCTGTGCGGCCGGATGGAACGATGGTTCCGATCCTTCCTTACCCCACGCCGATCTTTGACAAGTCGGGGATGATGACGGGCGCAATCAATGTCCTTGTCGATATCAGCGAACGAAAAGGCTCTGAGGTCGAAAGTCGTCGACAGGCTGAACTGGATTCCCGGTACCTCGCTGCAATCGTCGAGTCCTCCGACGACGCCATTGTCAGTAAAGATCTGAACGGCATTATCACGAGCTGGAACAAGGGAGCAGAACATCTGTTTGGCTACACCGCCAACGAAGTCGTCGGGAAGCCAATCACAATACTGATGCCGCCCGGCCATGAGGACGAGGAGCCCCATATTCTCGATCGTATCCGCAATGGTGTGCGCATCGATCACTACGAAACGAAGCGTCAGCGCAAGGACGGAAGCCTTGTGGATATCTCGCTCACGGTTTCGCCCGTTCGCAACGCCACAGGCCGCATAATCGGCGCCTCGAAAATCGCCCGCAACATCACCGAACAGAAGCGAGCCGAAGAGTTAATGCAAGCGCGGCTGCGCGAGCAGGCTTCGCTCTACCGCCTCACCGAAAAGCTTCACCGCGCCAAGGGCATTGAAGAGGTCTACGACGCGGCGTTGGATGCTATCAGAGCGGCGCTTAACTGCAGCCGCGCGTCGATTTTGTTGTTCGACCAGTCCGATACGATGCGCTTCGTCGCCTGGAGCGGATTGTCGGAACACTACCGTCACGCTGTCGACGGCCATTCTCCATGGACTTCGGACGCCCGCGATCCGGATCCCATCTTCGTTAAAGACGTCGCTGAAGCCGACTTTTCCGACGATCTCAAAGCGACAATCACATCGGAAGGCATTGCCGCACTCGGGTTCATTCCCTTGATTGCCGGAGGAAGGCTGATCGGCAAGTTCATGGCCTATTACGACAAGCCACATGTGTTCAGCGAGACGGAGATCTGCCTCGGGCTGACAATCGCCCGACAGCTCGGCTTCAGCATCCAGCGCATCCGGGCCGAACGCGCAAGGCAACTCGCGGAGGAGCAACTGCGGCGCAACGAGGCCAACGAACGGGCACGCGCGGCCGAACTGCAGGCCATTATGGAAGCGGTGCCGACCCCCATCTGGATAACACGAACGGCTGACTGCCGTGTCATCGAAGGTAACCGAAGCGCCTATGAGTTGCTCCACCTGCCGTCAGGATCGAATCTCTCGTTTTCGGCGCCCGCCGATGAGCGGCCCTCCGGGTTCCAGACCTTCTCGGCGGGCAGGATGCTGTCGGCCGATGAACTACCCGTGCAGCGCGCGGCACGCGGAGAAGAGGTCGAGAACTTCGAAGAGGAGATCCGGTTCGCTGATGGGAAATCGCGCCATCTCCTCGGCAACGCGACCCCGATGCGAAACGCACTCGGAGAAGTGACCGGCGCCGTGGCCGCGTTCATCGACATCACCGAACGCAAGCAGACGGAAGAAGCCCTTCGAGAAAGCGAGCGCCGGCTGAAAATGGCTCTCGATGCCGGGCGGATGGGCGCCTGGGAGTGGAACCTGCAGACAGGCAGAGTAATCTGGTCACCCGGGCTTGAGGTGCTTCATCATCTCGATCCGGGAACATTCGAGGAGACACTTTCAGATTTCAAGCGTGATATTCATCCGGCCGATCTTCCTGCCGTCGAACAGGCGATCGAGAAAGCCCTTGCCACCCGCGAGGACTATCATGTCGCCTACCGCATGCGCCTGCTCGACGGAACGATACGCTGGATGGAAGCCTTTGGCCGGTTCTCGCCCCCAGAGAGCGCGGCGGGTGAACGCCTGGTCGGCATCTGTATGGACATCACCGAGCGAAAGGAGGCTGAGGCGCAGAGGGACTTACTGGTCGCTGAACTCAGCCACCGCGTGAAGAACACGCTGGCCACCGTTAACTCGATCGCACGGCAGTCTTTTTCGACGAACCCGGACGCGCGCGATGCGCAGCGATCGTTCGATGCCCGCATCCGGGCGTTGGCACAAGCACATACCCGTCTTGCGGAAGCCAGATGGTCGGGGGTCTCTCTGCAGAGCATATTTTCCGATGAACTGGCTCCCTATCGCAACGAGGACGTGGACAACATCTCTCTCGACGGCCCACCAACGACTCTGCCACCCAAACATGCCCTGACCCTTGGTATGGCCGCGCATGAACTTGCCACCAATGCCGCCAAGCACGGCGCGTTGTCCGTAAAGGCCGGTCGCGTAAGTGTCGATTGGGCTGTCGACCCCGTTGAGAACCGGCTTTCCATCCGCTGGAACGAGACAGGAGGACCTCCCGTCTCGCCACCAAGCCACAACGGTTTCGGTCGCTTGCTTCTCGAACGGGTCCTCGCTTCCGATCTGGGTGGCGATGTCCGCCTGGAGTTTGCGTCGCACGGACTGAACTGCACAATCGACGTGCCCTATCTCAGGGGTGCCGAATGACGGAGTCCGAGGGATGTCGGGTTTTCGTCGTCGAAGACGAATTCCTGGTGGCATTGCAGATCGAAGACGACCTCGTTGCAGCCGGCTACGTCGTCCTGGGCCCTTTCACGACGTTGCAGGGATCGATCACCGCGTCACGCGAACAGAAGTTCGAAGTCGCCACGCTGGACCTGAATCTGCGCGGCGAGTTCGTCTATCCGCTCGTCGATGAACTGCTCGAGCGAGGCGTGCCCGTCTTGCTGCTGACGGGCTATACGGCGGCAGATTTACCGGAACGCTTTCGTGCATTGCCTCGCCTGGCAAAACCGTTCGACGGTCCCGAACTGATCAGGCAGGTCGAAAGCCTTCTGGCCGCGAGGTGACGGCCCCGCGCCCGGTCTCCGTGGATGCCGGCGCCTAAGGCGGGACATTCTGCTTCTATTAGAATGATGCCGTAAGGTTATCAGCTAGTCGGGCGCTTTCCTACTCTGCAGCGGGTTGAGGCAACGTCCCCGCAGCAGCTTCCGTTCTGCCTCCGGCCAGGGTCCGCTGACTCAAAGCGATGATCACCACGGACGCCGCTCCGGCGATTACGGATACGAAGAAGCCGTTTTGCGCGCCGAAATTATCGACTACCCAGCCCGCGACAAAGGCACCGAGCGCCATGCCGATTCCAATGCCGGTCATCACCCACGTAACGCCCTCGGTCAGCATTGAGTCCGGAACCCGGCGCTCGATCAAGCCAAAGGCTGTGATGAAGGTCGGCGAGATGGCGATGCCGCTCACGAAGACCGCGAGGGCCAGAAGCGGTACCGTATCGGCAACAGTGAGCGGCAGGGCCGTCACGGCAAGGATACTGACTGCGATCAGCAACTGCCTCTGCAGCGGCATGCTGGGATTGAGGGCCCCGATGACCAGCCCGACGACGAACGACCCGATCGCATAGACGCCAATGACGAGACTTGCGGCGTTTGGCTGCCCGAGCTCTTTCGTGATTGCAACCGCACTGACTTCCGCCGTAGCGAACATCGAGCCGACGAATACCAGGGCGAGCGTGATGATCTGCACCGGCCGCAACCGAATTGCCGATCCTTGGGAAACGCCGCGCTCCAAGTAACGCACCTTCGGTTCAGTCGACCGCTGCAGGACGAAAGCAGCCGTCCCGATCGCAAGGAAAATGGTGCTGACCAGCATCCCGGCTTCCGGAAACAGCGCGACCGCCAGCCCGACCGAGAGCGATGCGCCGGCGATGTAAACCAGTTCGTCCGCTGCCGACTCAAAGGCAAAGGCCGTGTTCAGCTCGGGACGGTCGCGGAATATCTCTGTCCAGCGCGCCCGCAACATCGCGGGAATGCTTGGCATCGCCGCCGCGAGAAAGGACGACGCGAACAGCGCCCACGCTGGCCAGTCCTGGTTCGCTCCCACGATGAGAGCAATAAAAGCCACGACCGAGACCGCCGTGGCCGGCGCTATGACCGCCGACTGGCCGAGCCGATCGACCAGGCGCGAAATTTGAGGAGAGACAAGCGCATTTGTAAGGGCGAATGTTGCTGAAACCGCTCCCGCGATCCAATACTCCCCACGCGTCTGCGACAGCATGGCGACGATGCCGATCGGTGCCATGGCTATCGGCAGGCGCGCGAAAAAGCCCGCGGCGGAGAAGCCTTTCGCGCCCCGCACACTGAAGATCTCTCTGTAAGGATTAGACATGAGGTGTTCCTTCGTCATCAGGACGCCCACTTACATACGTGGCGTATGTGGACGCTAGTTGCATACGCGCCGTATGTCAAATAAAATACGCACCGTATGCGAAGAAGGAGAATCCATGAGCAAGCCGCGCCCGGTCATGATCGCCGAGACACGCGCGAAGTTGCTTGCCGCTGCCCGGCACGCCTTCGGGACGGTAGGCTATGCCCAATCCTCGATGGATGATTTTACGGCAGGCGCGGGATTGACGCGTGGCGCGCTCTATCACCACTTCGGAGACAAAAAGGGGCTGTTGCAGGCGGTGATTCAAGAGCTGGATGCGGAGATGACGGCGCGGTTGCACAGCGTCTCGTCACGAGCACCAACGCGCTGGGAGGGCTTCGTCGACGAGTGTGTGGCCTATATCCAGATGGCGCTCGAGCCCGAAATTCAGCGAATCATGTTTCGCGACGGCCCCGCCGTCCTGGGAGACATATCTCAATGGCCAAGCACCAACGGCTGTATCGCAGCCCTCAGTCGGAGCCTGAGCCAACTCAAGGCGGACGGAGCGATTATCGACGTCGATGAAGAGGCGACCGCGCGCCTGATCAACGGTGCCAGCAGCCATGCTGCCTTGTGGATCGCCAACTCGGAGGCCCCGCAGGAAACGTCGCAAAGAGCGGTGGAGGCGTTCCGGGTGTTGCTCGAGCGACTAAAGAGGCCTGGCACAGACACTGCCAAAGCTCGCGCCACGATTTCAACAACAGGATCTTGAACGAGTTCCAACAGCCATCGACATCCGCGAGGCGCCTGCCGCCACTTATTGAGCCAAGCGACCCTCGAGCCAGCGTTTGAGGATCGCCGCAAGTTCCTCTGGTGCTTCCATCGGGATCATATGCCCGGCCTCGATCAACTCCATGACTGCGCCAGGAATGCCATCGCGCAGTTCCTCGACCTCCGCGATACTGCGGAGGCGGTCCCGTGTTCCCGCGACAATCAGCGTGGCACAGCGGATCTCGCCCAGGCGCTCAAGATCGCCATCCCGGCGAAACATCGTCTGCTGCTGAAAGACCTTGCCGCCGAGGCGAACGCTCATCGCGTGGATCCGTTCGATCAATTCAACGTCGTTCTCTCGATCCGGGTGAACGGAGGCGCGGAGGGAAGAAGGGCTAAGCCCCCGGAACGTGGCCGGATCGAATGCCGCGGCTGCCGCCCTGCGCCGAGCTTGAATTTCCCCGTCTCCCCGCGCGGAGGTGGCAATCAGCACCAGCGACGATACCCGCTGTGGTGCAAGCCGTACCATCTCGCGCGCGACGTAACCTCCCATGGAGAAACCGGCGAGCATGAACTGCTCCGGCGCGTCAATCAGTGCCTGTCTCGCCATTTCCTCAATCGACTGCGCCCGCGTCGGATCGACATGGACAATTTGGCTGCTGATATGCAACCGGGGGAGCATATCCGACCATAGCTCGCTGTCGGTCATGAAACCCGGGACAAGGACGATGTTCATCCGTTCGGTTCTCTCAATCGGTCGCACTGCTCGACCTGCCAAGCCTGCGGTCTTTTACCAAAGTCATCCGACAGGGCACTAGATCAGTGTTTCATTGAAACACTGAAATGATCTAACTCGTTGAAACTACGCAATTCCGGACGGAAAACCGTTACACACTTTTCCTGGAATTGCTCTAGCCGAGCAAGTCGCCGCAACGGCCTTATCCTTTAACCGGCCACGACTTAGAAAATATGCATTGGCGGGCGCGCAAGAAAGTGTGAGGAAGGCTGGCAAGGAAAGCTGGTGCTTGAACCACTCGGTCCGCCGCTTGAGCCCTGAAGGTCGGAATTACCTGAATAAAATCAACGTTGTGCAGAGAACCGCGAGACTTTCCGACCGGCCCGCGCGGCGGGACCGGTCGGCTTGTCCGTCAAACTTCCACGGTCAAGAAGTCCGAAAGCGGCAGTTGCAGCGCCGATGCGATACGCTTCAGCTTCGCTGGAGTTTTATCCAGACCACTTTCAATTTCACTGATCTCGACGTTGGCGAGGCCACAAGTAACAGCAAGGTCTTCGATGCTGTAGCCGACAGCCTCACGGGCGGCCCGAACGCGGGCAGCCACGTCGTTGCTGACGACGGCAGCGGCTTGCTGATTGTCAAAACTTTCGAGTGAAATGGACATAAATGTCTCCTTCTCTTGGCATTGAATTTTTTTAAATTCGATGTTGAGGGGGGTGACACGCGCCTTGGCGACGGCGGTAACGTTTTATGTCATCGATGTAACATAGACAAGCCACCATACCGCGAAACGCACTGCAACGGGCTCGCGCTACGCTACCAAAATCGAATGCAATGACGCTCTTGACTTCGTTGTGGGCGCTCACGGGATTTCTAACATCCGGAGGCGAGATCCCGCCCCTATACTCAAAACGCTGTTTCCAGCGGGCGCCGTTGGCCATAAACTGGATTCATGAGGGTTTCTAGTTTCACTGCATTTCAGCACCTCCGGATCTTCAGTGGCATATTCGCTTTGCATAGGCTGCTGCTCGACACGCGAACGCGACATCGCGACAGCAGCAATGAGGCCGGATGTCTCGGTTCTTCACAGAATAGACAGTTGCCGCCGACCCCTGTAACCGGCTCCGCCGGTTGTAGGCGGCACCCCGCGGAATTGTTTCCGTCGCCGGGCCAAGTGCGGCCGCAAGATCCCCCAATCCGATGGTGGTGCCCCGCTCTGGACGATAGTCCAGCCTGCCGCATCCGAACGACTTTGGCGGATTGCCCCTTCTGAAGGGAAGGAACCGAAGATGACGAATCAAGCCGGAGCGAACGCAGCACCCAAACCCGCGGGCGCGGAGGGCACGAGCCTCCGGGACCAGTTCGACATGATGCGCCATGCCTTCATGGCGTCACCGCTGCTGAAGACAATCCTCTGGCTTACGGCCGGCAGCTTCGCGATCATCATCGCGACAGCGATCGGGCAGATCATCCTCAACCGCTGGAACCGGCCCTTCTTTGACGCGATCGAGCGGCGCGATCTCGACGCCTTTTTCTATCAGCTCCTGTTGTTTGTCTTCATCGCCGGCGGCCTGCTGGTGCTCAATGTCACGCAGCAATGGCTCAACCAGATGGTGCGATTGAGGCTGCGCGAGGGGCTGACGCTCGACTTGATCAACGAATGGATGCGGCCGCTGCGCGCCTTCCGGCTTGCCAACTCCGGGGCAATGGGCATCAATCCGGACCAGAGAATGCAGGAAGATGCCGGCCATCTTGCCGATCTCACGACAGACCTCGGTTTCGGCCTTCTGCAGTCGTCCATCCTGCTTGCATCTTTCGTGAGCGTTCTCTGGGCGCTGTCAGCAGGTTTTGTTTTCCACATCGGCGGTTACGCCCTCGAGATCCCGGGCTATATGGTCTGGGCGGCGATCCTTTACGCCGGCTCGGCATCTTGGCTGAGTTGGCTTGTCGGGCGGCGTCTGATCGTCTTGAACGGCGATCGATACGCACGCGAAGCGGAACTGCGTTTCTCGCTGATGCATGTCAGCGAACATATCGATGCCATATCGCTTGCCGGGGGCGAGACTGGCGAGCGGCGTCGTCTGCAGCTCGATCTCGCCACCGTGCTCGGGGCCATGCGCAACATCTACCGTGCCCAGATCAATCTTGGCTGGGTCCAGGACGGCTATGGCTGGGTCACGGTTGTCGCGCCGATCCTGGTCGCCGCTCCCGTCTATTTCGCCGGCGAGATCAGCTTCGGCGGCCTGATGATGGCCGTTGGCGCCTTCAACCAAGTGCACACGTCGCTCAAATGGTTCGTCGCCAATATCAGCGCCATCGCCGACTGGCGGGCGACGCTTCTGCGCGTCGCCGCCTTCCGCCGCGCCATGATCATGACGGACGTCCTGCATGACGCGGAAAAACGGATCGAATTCGTCGAGAACGATACGAATAAGCTCACCTTCGACAATCTCGAGGTCGCGTCGTCGAGCGGACGCACCAGGCTTTCCGAACCGCATATCGAGATCAGCGCGGGTCAGCGCGTCGTCATCAGCGGCGACCCTCGCGCGGGAAAGACGCTGCTCTTCCGGGCACTCGCAAGGCTTTGGCCCTGGGGAAGCGGGCGCGTCGGGTTGCCGGCCGGCGAGATGGTCGCGTTCATCCCGCGCTCCCCGTATTTTCCGCGGGGCAAACTGCGCGACGCGCTTTCCTATCCGCGCGCTGGTGACTTCTCGGATGCGAGCCTTGTTGCCGCACTTTCGAAAGTCGGGCTTGATCAGCTGACCACGTTGCTCGATCGTGAAGCGCGCTGGGAACGCGAACTGAGCGATGACGAACAACGTTCACTCGCCTTCGCACGACTTGTTCTCCACCGGCCGCGCTGGGTGATCATCGATGAGGCACTCGAGACGATGGATGGGGAAGCGATGAGGCTGGCCCTATCCATCTTCGAGGACGACCTCCGCGATACTGCCGTCGTCAAAATTGGCCGCACGCCGCGGAATGGACCGCTGTTCTCCCGTGTCATCCATCTCGTGAAGGACGCGGAAGGTCCCGTCCTGAAACCCATTCACCTTGGCGGAGGTGCGCACGAGAAGGAACTCGCGGCCAGTGCACCTTGACGGCCCTATGGCTTCGGCCAGTGAAGCGCTTCGCCGCACGCCGGGGACTGCCTGCAGGGCGGCGCGTTTCCGGCTCACATCCCAAACTCATCATGCTCGATATCAAGGAACCGACATAACTCTTTGAAATAAAGGCAACTCCAGGCAACTGGGAATTGCTTCAGACGCCGCGCTTGTTGCCCCAGAGCAGGACATGCAGTTGCGGCAGGACGCGGGCCTCGAACCAGCGGTCCTCCGTAACCTTGGCGACCAGCCAGAGCATGCGCTCCATTATGCCGCCGATGTCGATCGCCGCATTGTCGTCATCGGCGGGCGGCGGTGTGTGATTGCCGGGTTGCAGATAGACGGGCAGTTGCGGATAACGCGCGGCCGCGCCCCGCGCATAGGCATAATCCGCCTCGTCGAACACGACGATCTTCAGCACCGTTTGCGGCCTGCCCTCAGCCATTCGCAGACATGCGTCGAATGCCTGCCAGTCCGTTTCCATCGAGCTTGACGGCGGCTTCGGGCTCAGCACCAACACGTCCAGATCGGCAAACCAGTCCCTGGCAACCGACCCCTGCGTTTCAAGGGCAAAGCGGTAACCGTGGCGATGGCCGCGGTCGATAAGCTCGCCAAGCGGCTGGATGGCCGGATTGCCGCCAGAGAGCGAGACCATAAGCGGCTTTCCGTCTGACAGCCGCGTGACCTCGCGCCATACATCCTCCGTGGACATCGCCTTCCATTCGTCGCGATAGCGGCTGTCGACCGCATGCATGCTGTCGCACCAGGAGCAGCGATAATCGCACCCACCGGTCCTGACGAAGACGGTCGGCAGGCCGATCAGCACGCCCTCACCTTGTATCGTCGGCCCAAAAATCTCGCTGACACGGATCTCGGCGGATCTGTCGGAGCTCATGGCCGGTATTCCGCCCAGGTCTTCGCCGTTTCGCTGACGCGCACCGCGGCCGTCTCCGGAAGCCGCGCCTTGCACCAGTCGTAGAAGTGCTGCGCCAGACATTCCGCCGTCACGCGGTCGTGGCCGAGAACGTCGTTGAGATGCCGGTGATCGAAGGTCTCGTCGATGTAGCGCTTCAACGGCGCGAGCTCATGATAGTCGCGGACGAAGCCGTGTTCGTTCAACGTTTCGGCCGAAAGCTCGATCTCGACGACATAGTTATGCCCGTGCAGCCGCGCGCACTGATGCTCGGGCGGCAGGCTCGTCAGCTGATGCGAGGCGGAGAAATGGAATTCCTTGGTGATGCGGAACATTATTTCACCTCCTCGGCGGAGAAGGCGCCTGTAGCCGAAGTCCAGAAATCCGGATCATCGTATTCCGTCGGATCCTCGACGCCCGCGAGATGAAAGGCTTCGCGTCGCTCGACGCAGGTGCCGCAACGGCCACAATGGCGCGCGCCACCCTTGTAGCACGACCAGGTCGCGGCGAAGGGCGTTCCATTCCTCGCCCCGTCCGCAACGATCTCGGCCTTGGAGACGTTGACGTACGGCGCATAGAGCGTGACGTCGGCATAGCCCTCCAGGGCGTGGGCCTGCATCGCCTGAAACGCGTCGATGAACCCCGGCCGACAGTCGGGATAGATGAAGTGATCGCCGCCATGCACGGCGGTCGCCACCGCATCGGCCTTGCGGGCCGCGGCAACGCCGAAGGCGATCGCGAGCATGATGGCGTTGCGGTTCGGCACGACCGTTACCTTCATGGTTTCCTCGGCGTAATGTCCATCCGGCACATCGACATCGTCGGTCAATGCCGAACCGCTCAAGTGGCGGCCGATCTCGCGAATGTCGATGATCTGGTGGGGGACGCCGAGACGTTCGGCGCAGGCGGCGGCGAAATCCAGTTCCTTGCGGTGCCTTTGGCCGTAGTCGAACGATAGCAGGCCGACAAGTTCGTATTCCGCTGCGACCTTATACGCAAGCGAGACGGAATCCAATCCGCCGGAGCAGATCACGATGGTTTTCATGACAGGTGTCCTTGTTTTGACCGGGTAGGCTGCGACCGGAGTTTTATCTGCGCGTTCTTTAGGCCAAACGGCCCGCCTTGTGAATACCAGGCTGTACGAAGGAGGCATTTTGTCCGACGGACATGCAGGCGTCATAGACTAGCTTCCTGTGACGCCCTCGCGCCAAAGAAGGAGGCCGTCGCGTCTCAGTCACTGCGGCACCGCCGCAACGCCCGTTCGCACTCAGAAGCTGTTGCGCTCATGATAGGTGCGCAGGAAGGACTGAATACGCGCGTCCTCGGGATGATGCAGGATGCGGTCGGGGCTGTCGACGCCGACCAGTTCGCCTTTCTCCATGAAGACGACCTGATCGGCGACATGGGCGGCGAAACCCATTTCATGCGTCACGACCACCATGGTCATCCCCTCGCCGGCCAGCGTTTTCATGACGTTCAGCACTTCGCCGACCAGCTCCGGGTCCAGCGCCGAGGTCGGCTCGTCGAATAGCATCAGCTTGGGTTCCATGGCGATCGCGCGGGCTATTGCAACGCGCTGCTGCTGGCCGCCGGAAAGCCGAGAGGGATGGTTCGCCATCTTATCCGCCAGCCCGACCTTGGCCAGCGCCTCGGCGGCGCGGCGCTCCGCCTCGGATTTCGACATCCCGCGCACGCGGATCAAACCTTCGGCGACGTTCTCCCTGGCAGTCATGTGCGGCCAGAGGTTGAACTGCTGGAACACCATGCCGATCGAGCGGCGCATCTCGCGCAGCTTGCGGCCCGGCATCCTCTTGCCCGGCGCGTCATAGCCGATCAGCTGGCCGTCGATGCGAACTTCGCCGGAATCATACTCCTCAAGGAAATTAATGCAGCGCAGGAGCGTCGACTTTCCCGAGCCCGAGGGGCCGATCAGGCAGGTGACCTTGCCCGGCAGGATCGACAGGTCGATATCCTTCAACGCCTGAAAGTCGCCGTAGTATTTGTTGACCTTGCGGATTTCGACGGATGACGCAGCAAGCATCTTACGTCCTTTCGATCAGATGTTTCGTGATGCGCGCTTCCATTCTGTGGCCGACACGCGAGATCGCCTCGACCAGCCCCCAGAAGAACAGCGCCAATACCAGGTTTGCTTCCAGGTAGCGGAAGGTTTCGGCCGACATGCGCTGCACCTGATACAGCAGTTCGGGAACGGTTATGATCGACAGGATCACCGTTTCCTTGGTGAGGATAATCGAGAAGTTCACCAACGCCGGCAGCGCGGAGACCAGCCCCAGCGGCAGCAGGATACGGCGCACGATATTGAGTTCGGACATGCCGATCGCACGGGCCGCCTCGATCTGGCCGAGCGGTACGGCGCGGAAGCCCGAGCGGAATATCTCGGCGAAATAGGGACTGCCATAGATCGTCAATCCCAGGAGGCCCGCGGGCAGCGCGTCAAGGCGCAGGCCGACGAGCGGGCCGCCGTAGTAGAGGACGAACAGCTGGACGAGGAATGGCGTGCCGCGGATCACTTCGATATAGGCCTGGACGATCCACGTGACCCAGCGCGGCGCATAGCGCTGAATGAGCGCGATGACGAGGCCAAGCGCCATGCCGAAGACCGTGCCCAGTGCCCAGCAGAGGACGGTATTGCCGAAGCCCTTCAGCAGCGAGGGGCCATATTGCTGCAGAATACTCCATTCCATCAGGCGGCCGTCCTGTGTTCGAGGTATCGTCCCAGCGCCGCCAAGCACAAGTTTATCAGCAGATAGATGCAAGCCGCCGCTATATAGACCTCAAGCGGACGGAAGGTGGTAGCGGCCTGCGCCTGGCTGGCGCGAGTGAGTTCGAGAATGCCGACGACCGAAACCAGCGACGACGCCTTCACGAGCAAGATAAGTTCGTTGATCAACGCCGGCAGCGAAAGCGTCACGGCCTGTGGAAGGATCACCCGGGTCCACACGTCGCGGGGGTTCATGCCAATGGCAACCGCGGCCTCGGTCTGGCCTTTCGGCAGAGCCGCGATCGCGCCGCGCCAGATTTCCGAGATATAAGCACTGGCGCAGATGCCCACGGTCACCACGGCGGCGACCATCGGTGGCACATCCAGGCCGATGACCGGCAAGGTGTAGTAGAACACCAGCAGTTGCACCAGGAGCGGCACGCCGCGCAGGAAACTGACCCAGATGGCGGCAAAGCGGCGCAGTGGCGGGTAAGGCGACAGGCGCGCAGCGCAGATGAGTGTACCAATCACCAGGCCCAGCCCGATGCCCAGAACGGAGATCAGCAGCGTGTATCGCGCCGCCCAGAACAGCGGCCAGAAGCTTTCAAGGAAAACCGCGAAGGAAAACATGCGCCCTCACCTTGCTACAAGGGAACGGGCGGAGGCGGCCTCCGCCCGCAAGCAACTTAATTCGCCGGGACTTCACTGGGCAATTCGGTATAGGTACCCAGCCACTTTTCCTGAATGGCCTTGACGCGGCCGTCAGCCGTCATCTTCAACAGCGCGTCGTTGATGGCCTTGGCAAAGCTCTCACTGTCGGCGTCCTTGCGCAGCACCCAGGCAAAATATTTCGGCTCACCGAACTGGGCGGGCGTGAAGAGGGCAAAGGTCTCGGCGCGGTTCTTCACCAGATAGGTGAGGTTCGGCAGCGAGCCAGCAACCGCATCCAGACGGCCGGCAGCGAGGTCGGCATAGGCTTCGTCCGTGGTGCCGTATTCCTTGATCGTCACATCGCCCAGCTTCTGGCCGTACGCCTCAAGCTGCTTGAATTGCGCGGTGCCCTGCTGGACGCCGACAGTCTTGCCCTTGATGTCTTCGGGTTTGGTAAGTTCATTGTTGCTCGCGGCCTTGACCAGCGAGACGGTCGCGTCAGCGATCGGCAAGGTGAACGTGTAGCGCTGAAGCCGCTCCGGCGTGATGGTCACCGGTGCGATCACGATGTCGAACTTCTTGACCTCAAGACCCGGCAGCTCGGCGGTCCAGGGAATATCCTGATAGACCGGCTCGACTCCGATCTCCTTGGCAACCGCATCGAACAGGTCCTTGGTCATGCCCTCATAGGTGCCGTTGTTCAGCATATCGAAGGGGGCGTAGTGCATGTCGGTCGCGGTAACGATCTTGCCCGCGGCCTTGATGTCGGCAAGCTGGTCGGCCTCGGCGGCGCTCGCGAGGCCAAGTGCGGCCAAGCCGAAAAGCGCGCCCTTGATGGTCATGTGAATGCTCATTGCAGTTGCTCCTTGTTGTGTATTGCGCTCTGGACTGTCTGCGGTTCCGCCCTACAGCGCCGCGCGCCTGACAAGATGCGCAAAGGACGCTGTAGCACTTTGAATGGCTGCACGTTTTTATCCTTAAATCGGCTACGATTTAAGGAAACCTGCAGTAGGTCAGTTCAGCATCTGGCCGGAAATGATGATGCGTTGAATTTCACTTGACCCTTCGTAGATTCGCATGATCCGCAAATCGCGGTTGATCCGTTCGATCGGAAAATCGCGAGTATATCCATAGCCGCCGTGCAGTTGCAGCGCGCAGTCCGCGATGCGGCCGGCAGCCTCGGATGCATGCAGCTTAGCCATGGAGGCCGCGAGAGAGAAGCGCCCGCCGCCTGCGTGCGCCAGGTCCCGTTGCCGCGCTGCGTCCTGAGCGACCAGCAAGGCCGAACGATAGGCCAATCCCATATCCGCGATCATCCAGCGTATGCCCTGCCGGTCACTCAACGGCTGGCCGCCGATGATGCGGTCCTTCGCATAGCCGATGGCCGCTTTCATCGCCGCCTCGGCCATTCCGAGACACTGAGCGGCCACTTCGATGCGGCCATTGTCGAGCACCTGCATCGCGGTGCGGAAGCCGCTGCCCTCCTCGCCCAGCAGGGCATCCGCAGGGAGATGGCAATCGATGTTCAGCGTGAAGACATGACCGCCCTTCAGCCCCATGGTCTTTTCCGCCGGCCCTGCTTCAAGGCCCGGCGTGCCCTTGGGCAGAAGGAAGGCCGAGATGCCGCGATGTCGCTTCTCCGGGTCGGTCACAGCATAAAGCACGATGAAATCCGCCACACCGCCATTCGAGATGAAGCATTTCGTACCCTTGAGATGCCAGCCAATGTCGGTGCGGCGTGCGCGGGTTTTCATGTCGGCCGGGTCAGATCCCGCAGTGGGTTCGGTCAGGCCGAATGCTCCCAAGGCTTCGCCCGTCGCGGCCCTGGTCAGCCATTCCTGCTTCTGCGTCTCCGTCCCGCCAAAGAGGATCGAGTCGGTCGCCAGATAATGTGCCGTCAGCGCCGAAGCCGTGGAGCCGCAGGCGCCGGCGACGATCGCCACTGCCCTCAGCAGCGCCGGGGCAGAGATGCCGCTGCCGCCATATGCCTCGGGCAGATTGGCGCCAAGCATCCCGGCCTCGGCCAAAATCGCCAGTTGGTCGTGAACGAAGGTCGAGGTGTCGTCGGTTTCGGCCGCCTTTGGAGCGATGCGCTCGGCGCAGATGCGGGTGAGCACGTTGCAGAACAGCCGCTCTTCCTCGGCCAGCATGTACCATTCGTCAGTCATGCGCGTTTCTCCAATCCGAATTCCCTGAGGATCGCGTCGCGATCGCCTCCAAGGCGCGGCGCCGAAGTCGTCGCCACCGGTTTCTCGCCGTCGAAGCGGACAGGTTGACCGACTGTGGGCGCCTCGCCCATCACCGGATGCTGCAGCAGGCTGACCAAACCGCGAGTGGCTGCGTGCTCGTTCGACATCGCCTGCGCGATATCCCAGATCGGTGCGGCCGGCAGGCCTGCAGCGAAAAGGGCGGCGACGGCTTGGTCTGTGGTCACGGTGCGAGACCAATTCTCAATCAGCGCCTTCAACGCCGGCTCATGCTCGGTGCGGCTTGTGTCCGTGGCGAAGCGCGGATCGTCGGCAGCCTCGGGCGCGCCGATGAGATCCGCGAGCACCGCGAATTGTCGGGCGTTCAGCACGGCGATCACCACTTGCCCATCCCTGGTGGCAAAACAACCAAAGGGCGTCGAGAGTGGATGGCGGTTGCCGACGCGTCGCGGCAGTTGTCCGGCATAGAGATGCAGCGCGTGGCTGGTGGTCAGCATGGAAAACAGCGCGTCGTACATGGCGACATCGAGCGTGGCGCCCTGCCCTGTGGTATTGCGCTGCACCAGCGCGGCCATGATCGACCAGCTGGCAAATAGACCGGACAACAGATCGGCAATGCTTTCGCCAGTCTTCAGCGGCGCACCGCTCTCTTCGCCGGTGCTGGCCATAAGCCCGGACATGGCTTGCACAACCAGGTCATAGGCCGGCAGATCCCTGAATGGACCCTCCTGGCCGAAGCCCGAGATCGAGCAATAGATGAGGCGCGGATTGGCTTTCCGCAGCGCCTCGGCGCCGAGCCCCAACCGTGCGGCTACGCCTGGGCGAAAATTCTCGACCACGACATCGACACGAGCCGCAAGCGCCTCAGCCAGCGCCAGGTCGTCCGCGTTCTTGAGGTCTAGAACAATGCTGCGCTTACCTCGATTGTTCAGCGTGAAGAGTGCGCTCTCACCCTGACTGAACGGGCCGATATGGCGATAATCATCGCCAGCGGGCGGCTCCAGCTTTATGATCTCGGCCCCGAGATCGGCGAGCAGTGCCGTGCAGTAAGGCCCCGCGAGCACACGGGACAGGTCCAGCACCTTGATCCCCGCAAGCGGCCGGCTCATACCCGCGTCTCCGACGCCGGGTGCGCTACCTGGTCACGAGTCATGGCATTGCTGAGAACGTGCATCCGCTCCTCCTCCCGATTGGTGCCGACACATGGATAATGTCTAAACATAACACAGCAGATATGTCTATACTTATTTTGAAGATGTGTCTAAACTTACCGGTGACGCTGTTCTGGCGGTGTGGAGGAGATGTGAGCGACAAACTGACAGGCCGGACCATGCCCAAGGCACAAAGCATCGCCGACGAGGTCCGTCGTCGGATCGTCGAACTGAAGTGGCGCCAGGGAGAGCGTATACCCGACGAGGCAGACCTGGCCGTCGAGTTCGACGCTGCGCGGGCGACGGTCAACAAGGCGTTGCAAGTGCTCGCGGATGAGGGCCTGCTGGATCGCAAGCGACGGGCCGGCACACGCGTGGCGATCAATCCGGTGAGCAAGGCAACCTTCTCAATTCCGATCGTGCGCGAGCAGGTCGAGGAGGCGGGAATGGCCTACAGCCATCGCGTCGTCGCGCAGCGGCTCAGCCCGATCCCAGCGCAGATCGCAGCGCGCCTGGGCCTTCCGGAAGGCGAGCTTCTGGTTCATCTCAGGGCCGTGCACTACGCGGACGGAAAGCCCTACCAACTGGAGGACCGCTGGCTTAATCCGCGTGCCGCGCCGGGGCTGCAGCAGGCCGGCTTCCGCGATCTGAATGCGAACGAATGGCTGGTACGCAACGCCCCCTATCTTCGGGCGGAATTTTCCTTTTCAGCCGAAAACGCCGACCGACGCGACGCAAGATTGTTGCAGACAAGGCAAGGTCAGGCACTGCTGATCCTCCATCGCACAACCTGGAATGACCTCGGCCCCATCACCACTGTCCGGGTGGCGTTCCAGCCCGGCCACCGTTTCGGCGCCGGCGAGGGCCGCGATCACGCGGGCTAGAGCAATTCCAGGAAAAGTGTGTGACGGTTTTCCGTCCGGAATTGCGTAGTTTCAAAGAGTTAGATCATTTCACTGTTTCAATGAAACAATGAAATGATCTTACGCCTGACTCAATCTTACGGAAGCGAATGCGCAGTTCGCTTCCGTAAGATTCGCGCCCGCTCCGAACAGCCGAAAACCGTTCAAACCGGCGCCACAGGCCGCGCGCTTCACCAGAGGCGCGGCCTGTGTACTTCTGCGTGAATGCGGGCCTCTCAGCCGTCGTTGAGGACAAGGCCCTTGGTGAGTTCCAGTGCCTGCCGCTCGAAGAGCCCGCGGTAAATGCCGCCCTTCAGACGAATGAGCGTGCCATGATCGCCCTCTTCCGCAATACGACCGCGGTTGAAGACCAGCAATCGGTCCAGCGCGCGCACCGTCGACAGCCGATGCGCGATTACCAGGGTCGTGCGCCCCATCATCAGCCGCTCCATCGCCTGCTGGATCAGCACCTCGGATTCGGAATCGAGGCTCGATGTCGCTTCGTCGAGGATCAGGATCGGTGCATCCGCGAGGAATGCCCGGGCGATGGCGACGCGCTGACGCTCGCCACCGGAGAGCTTGACGCCACGCTCGCCGACCAGGGTGCCGTAGCCTTTCGGCAGCGCCTCGATGAAATCGTGCGCGCTTGCAAGCCTTGCCGCCTCCTCGACCTCGCGCTGGGTCGCTCCCGGCCGCCCGTAGGCGATGTTTTCGGCAAGGGAACGATGGAACAGGATCGGCTCCTGCTGCACGATGGCGATCTGCTGGCGGAGCGACGCCTGCGTCACGCCGGCGATATCCTGCCCATCGATCCGGATCTCGCCCGCCTTCAGGTCGTGGAGGCGCTGGATCAGCTTGACGAAGGTGGTCTTGCCCGATCCGGAATGCCCGACAAGCCCGACCCGCTCGCCGGCGCGGATGGTCACCGAGAAGCCGTCATAGAGCGGTGCCCGGTGTGCGCCGTAGTGGAAGGTCACGTCCTTGAACTCGATCTTGCCGTCGGTGATGCGGATCGGCGTCGCACCGGCCCGGTCTTCGATGCCGAGCGGCTGGGCATGGATGTCGACAAGCTCCTCCATGTCGTTGATCGATCGCTGCAGGTTGCGAATGTGCATACCCACTTCGCGCAGATATCCCTGCAGGATGAAGAAGGAGGTCAGCACGAAGGTGATGTCGCCAGCGCTCGCCTGCCCCCTCGCCCACAGCACCAAGGCAAAACCGATCACCGCCGCGCGCAGAATGAGCAGCATGGTGCCTTGCGCGGTGCCGTTGACCGTTCCGCGAGTCCAGGTGCGCCGGGTCCGGTTCTGCCACTTGCCAAGAACCTTGGCGAGACGTTGATCTTCGCGCCGCTCGGCGCCGAACCCCTTGACGACGATGTTGCAACTGATCGCGTCAGCAAGCGCGCCGCCGAGCCTTGTATCCCAACTGTTGGCGAGGCTTGCCATCGGCGCCACATAGCCGAGCGAAAGGGCGACGGTGACCGCAATGAAGGCCACCGAGCCTAACCCGATGATCACGCCCATCATCGGCCAGTACCAGGCCATCAATGCCGTCGAACCGGCCAGCATGATCACCGACGGGAAAAGCGCCACCAGCAGCGTGTCGTTCAGGAGATCCAACGCCCACATGCCGCGGGTCACCTTGCGCACGGTCGAGCCGGCGAAGCTGTTGGCATGCCAGTCGCTGGAAAACCGCTGGATGTGAAAGAAGGCGCCCGAGGCGATGTCGGACATCATCTTCAGCGTCAGGGCGACGATGCCCATGAATGTCACGTGCCTGAGCACGATGGCGCCGAGCGAAAGGGCCATCAGCATGAGGAAGGCCGACACCGCCGCGTTCCAGGCAATTTCGTCGGTCGCTGCGCCTGAGACGACAGCGTCGACGAGCCTGCCGGAATAAAGCGGCGTCAACACGTCGGCAAGGGTGGAAAGAAGCACGGCGCCGAGGATCGCCAGGAGACGTGCCGGCTGTTTCTTCCAGTGAATCCAGCAAAAGCGGAAGACGCTACGGAACGCGCGGTCGCGCGCCACAAAACGAGTAAAAGCCATATGATTTGCCCGGTGACGGGTGCACCGGCCTCAAAATCCAGTAACGATAGGAATGCCGTCAGGAAAAGCGAACTGGCGCTGCGGCATCAATGAATCGGCGCGATCTCCGAGGCGGAGGGCACCGGACGAAGCCAATTCCGGGACTGCGATCAGAAGCGCAAGCGCCCTACGTCACACAAAGAATATTGGATCGCCCGATAGGGAGAAGGAAAAAACTGTCATCTTAGCCTCCCTGATTCTGATTGCCGGAAGACCCCTTATAGTTGAACACGGACGAAGCGCCAAGCGCGAATATTGCATTTTCGACGTCGTCGCTGGCTGGGTGAAGCCCGTTTGCAACAGTTGCCCGCCACCGTCGGCAAAGAATGGGCGCGTAGCCCAAAAATGCCGCCGGCTTCGCAGAACTTTTACAATCTGCTGGGAATTTCGCCGCTATTCGTTGCGAACCGTAGAGCGGTTCCTATTGAAACTAGATGCGAATCTCGAGGTTGACTGTGCAGAACAACAACATTCTTGTCGTCGGCGGCGCCGGTTATATCGGCTCCCATACATGTCTCCAACTGGCCGCCAAAGGCTACCAGCCCATCGTCTACGACAACCTCTCGAACGGTCACGAAGAATTCGTCAAATGGGGTGTTCTCGAAAAAGGTGACATTCGAGACCGCAAGCGTCTCGACGACGTTCTCGCCCGATACCGGCCGCGCGCGATCCTGCATTTTGCCGCCATGATCGAAGTCGGCGAGTCGGTGAAGGATCCGGCCGCATTCTACGACAACAATGTCATCGGCACGCTCACCTTGCTGTCGGCGGCGCTTGCTGCCGGGATCGACGCCTTCGTATTCTCGTCCACGTGTGCCACTTACGGCCTGCCCGATAGCGTGCCGATGGACGAAACCCACAAGCAGGCGCCGATCAACCCCTATGGGCGCACGAAGTGGGTCTGCGAGCAGGCGCTGAAGGACTATGGTCTTTACAAGGGCCTGCGTTCCGTGATTCTTCGCTACTTCAACGCCGCCGGCGCCGACTTCGAGGGACGGATCGGTGAATGGCATGAGCCGGAAACCCACGCGATACCGCTCGCTATCGACGCGGCACTTGGTCGCCGGGAAAGTTTCAGCGTGTTCGGCACCGACTACGACACCCGCGACGGCACCTGCGTGCGCGACTACATCCATGTGCTGGACCTTGCGGATGCCCATGTGCGGGCGGTCGACTACCTGCTGGAAGGCGGCGAAAGCGTCGAGCTCAATCTCGGTACCGGGACCGGTACGACGGTCAAGGAGCTCCTGAGCGCGATCGAAAAGGTTGCGAACCGGCCGTTCAATATCCGCTATGCCGATCGGCGCGAAGGCGACTCGACCACGCTGGTCGCCAACAACGACAAGGCGCGCGCAGTGCTCGGCTGGGAGCCGCAATACGACCTCGCGGCGATCACCGAGTCCGCCTGGAATTGGCATTCGCGCAGAAATCAGGGCGTCTGATTTCTGCGCTGCTGCGAATATCCTTAACTTCAGCAATATCAAAAACGCTACAGCGCTATGCCTTCGAAAAGGCGGGCGCTGTAGACGTGTGTCCACCCAAGAAACATGCCTCCCCTTAAACAGGAGGGCAAACACCCACGGTCACCGCGCCGACACAGGCAAGCGCTCCAATGCGGGCCTAGCCGGCCACGCTCTGGGCCGTAGGCCGCATGCGGCCTCGATAAAGCAACGGACGCTCCAGCATCGCATAGCCGGCAATGCCGATCACGGTGCCGAAAAGCACCGAAATAACCATCGCTATCCAGGCATCGATCCCGACCATCGAAGCGGCCTTGGCGACCACGGAAATCGCAAAGGTGTGCCAGATATAGATCGAATAGGAAGCGTTGCCGAGAAGGTTCGGCAACTGCAGCGAACGGATATGTCCGCCAGCCTCGACCGACAGGACGCCGACGACGAGCATAACCGCAAGCGGACCGATCGCGAGTTCGTCGAATGGCAGGTGCAGAAGTCCGATAAGCGAGAAGCCGCCGACCGAGCAAGCGATCAGCGCCACGCCGGCCATGAGCGGCAGCACCCTGCCCTTCAGCCACAACTCGCCGATGACCATACCAGCCACGAATTCGAGAATGACCGGGCGGGTGTACGTCAACATCAAGGGATTGTCGAAGCTGGTCGCTGATCCGGCCACGACCAGGAAGAAGAACAGACCGGCGATCGAAGGCAGGCGCCAGTTTCGCGGCAGCAACAACGAGACCGCGAACACAGCGTAAAAGAGCATCTCGAAATTGAGCGTCCAGCCCTGCACCAGAACGGGCCATATCTCGCCGTTGCTCGGAGAGCGCATTGGCATGAAGAACAGCGAGGCGAGCACATGCTCGACGGATAGGACCATGTTAGGGAACAGCCCCGCGATCCCTCCGGCGACCATGACCATGGCCGCCAGCCAATAGATGGGCACGATGCGGCGGATGCGATCGGCCATGAACCGCGCCGGCGTAACAGGCCGGCGATCGCTGATCACCCACATGATGAAGCCGCTGATGACGAAGAAGACGTCAACGCCGGCCGCGCCGATCGCGAAATGATGGCCGGTCTTTTCTGCGGCATGAAATATCACGACCGCCAGCGCTGCCACAGCGCGCAGGTATTGGATCCCGTGGATCGTTTTCATCAAGCGCCCCCACGACGCAGTACTATGCGCTGAAACGAACTCTGTAGGCTGCAGAACGCCTGACTTCCGGCCATAGCCAGTTCATGGTCGGTCGCGTGCGCCTGATCGTCAGCTTGCCCGCCGAAAAATACAGCAAGAACGACCCGACATGATACGGGTTAAGAATGTCGACCTCGACGAAAGATCGGATGAGAAGCAGTATTGCTATACCGAAGAGCACCATCGAATCCGGATCGCGATCCTCGGAAAGCAACCGTTTCAGGTGACCGAAGACCGTTATGACCAATACCATGGTCAGCAACAGGAGGCCGATCATCCCCGTTTCCACGATTGCCTCGATATAGGTGTTATGAAAATGGAAGCCGGAGCGCGCGGTGATATAAAACTCTTCCCATAGCCGTTCCGCCTCCGAAAACCCCTGGATCCAATAGGCCTGGTAGCCGACCCCGACGATCGGGGAAGCGCTTGCCGCCTCAATGCCCTGCTGCCACAGATAGGTGCGGCCTGTAAGGGTCGAATTCTTGCCGAATGCGCCGAGTACCACGTCGATCCCGCCGCTATAGGCGATCGCAACGGCGGCGACCACACCGAACATTGCCGCGGCGAGGAAGAGGCCCTTGCGGTTCGACGGCCGCAGGGCGGATATCACCCGCATTCCGAGCGAGAGGCCGATGATTGCGGCGGTCGTCAGGACCGAAGTCGCCGACTGCGAGGCCAGCAGCGAGTAGGCCGCGATCAACCCCGAGACGCCCGCCGCAGCCATCCAGATGCCGCGCTCGCCAAGGGTGAAGACGGCGACGAAGGCGAAATAGATGCCCAGCGAAGCGTAGAAGCCCAGTTGGTTCTTCGATGAGAAGGCGCCGACAAAGCTGAACGTGCCGTCCAGCGGATCATAGTGATACACGCCGAAAAGCAACGAATAGAGAAGGACAAGGGCGACGCCGGCAATCCCTCCGCGCGTGAGGGTCGGGATATCGATCGTCCGCATGGCGATCAGCGCACAGACGACGTGGCTGAGATATTGCACACCGGTGCGCATCGTCATCCCGGGCGCCGCCGACCAGAAGAAGGAAAGGCAGGCGAAGACAGTGAAGGCGAGGATCCAGAGATACTTGCCGTAGTTGCCGAGGACCTTGCGGTAGTCGACGAGGACCAGAGGCAGCCACAAAGCGTAATAAAGCAGAATCGAAACCTGTCCGAAGCGCGGCGAATAGGCGAAGACGAACAGCGACAGCGTCACGGCGAAAGTGCCGTAAAGCTGATTCGTTCCGGGGCTGACGAGGCTCGCCTTCGAAATCCGCATACTGGAACTCACCGCATCGCCAGCGCAGCGCTTACCTTGATGACGTCTCCGGGCAGCACTTCGGTGTTCTCATTCGCCGCGATTTCCGCCGGCTTGCCATCCTTTTCACGGATGATCGAGAAGGTGATGTTCGCCTCGGATTTTTGGTCTTCCAGTCGTGCCGCTTCGGCCGATTGCAACAGAGCCTCGGCCATGAGGTCGCGATTGGTGCCGACCTTCAGCGAAAGCGTGTCGAGCTCGGCCTCGGTATTTTGCAGTTCCTGAGCGAGTTGCTCGTCCCAATCGTTGCGGAGATTGGTCTCGTCCTGCGTCGCCTTGTTGTAATCCTGCTTGGCCTTGAGCGTATTGGTATCGATATCGAGCAGCGACGACTGCACGTCCGCAACCCTTTGTTCAAGCGCGAGTTTGCGCTGGCTCAGCGCCAACCCCTTTTCGGCGAGGCTGTCGACCTTCTCTCGATCTTCCTTGACGAGTTCGAGCTGGCGGGCTTGCGTCTCTGATTTTTTCCCGAGCGACTCGATTTCGCCCTGAAGAAGAGATTTAAGATCCGCAAGAGCGGCCAGTTGGCGTTCCTGCCGCTTGTCGCGCGACGCCATCAAAGCCGCCTCGTCGGCGAGCAGCTCGTCGACGCCCTCGACCTTCTTGAGTTCGTCGGGCAATTCGATGTTGTTGCGCTTGCCGATTTCAGCCTGGAGCCGGGCGCGGCGAATGAGCAGCCTGTTGCGCTCCGCGACCTGTACGGCGGATTCGCCGCTGGCCGTGATGTAGTCCCGGACAAAACGCCCGCCGCTTTCGGCCCGGCGCAATCCGCCACCGAGGCTGACGGCCTTGAGTACCGTCATCTTCGGGACATAGGGATATTCGCCCGGAGTCTCCACTTCGCCGGTGAGGTAAACGGGACGGTATTGCGCCATTTCGACGGAGGCCGAGGGCCGGTCGCGCAGGCCAAAAAGCTTCTGCATCTGGATGCCGATCTCGGCAGCGACTTCCGTCGTCGTCTTGCCTGAGGCAGGCAGGTCGCCGACAAAGGGCAGCGAGAGATTACCCGACGCGCCGATCGTGTACTCGCCACTGACGGCCGACCAGTCGCGCACGGCGCCCTCGGCCGTCTGCCACTCGGCAACGCGCACGCGCAGCTTGTCCATCACGCCGAGCCGATATTCGTCGGCTTGTGCCGCGCTCACCCCCGACGCGGCAATGACCGCGATCAGCGCGACGCGGGCGAAACAGGAAAGCTTTTTGGAGACGTCAAGCGTCCCCGAAGGTTTGATAGGTTGCATTTTCGTGATTTCCTGATGCCTGACACTGTTTCGACCCTGAGGGTCAGCGCCAGGGTTTCAATAGCTGCCGCGGGAGAAGCAGACGGCAGGAATCGTCTTGACGACGATGGCAAGGTCGGCGAGGAGCGACCAGTTCTGGACGTATTGCGTGTCGAAGGCCACTCTGGCGGCGTAGGATACGTCGTTACGGCCACTGATCTGCCAAAGGCCGGTCAGACCGGGCCGGGAGCGCAGGTAATAGACGGCAGCCGAATCATAAAGCTCGAGCTCGTCCTCTACGACCGGGCGCGGACCGACCACGCTCATTTCGCCGCGAATGATGTTGAGGAGCTGCGGCAGCTCGTCGAGGCTGAGCTTGCGCAACACGGCTCCGACCGCAGTTACCCGTGGGTCGTCCTGCAGCTTGCGAGTCGTGCGCCACTCTTCGTAGGCGTCAGGATTCTCCTTGAAATAATCTTGCAGCACGCGCTCGCCATTCTGCATCATCGTCCGGAATTTCAGGCACTTGAAGGCCTGTCCGTTGTGGCCGATGCGGCGGTGTCCATAGAAAACACTGCCTCCGTCGGAGAACTTCACGAGAGCCATGATGAGCAGGAAGAGCGGGCTGAAGAACACGAGAGCCAAGGATGCGGCGGCAATGTCAAAACTTCGTTTCGATATACCCCCTATCGGCCGGAACATTCCGGTCTCTTTGGCGATGAAAAACGGCGAACTGGCCGAGCGAGTCGCGGACTTCATAGAGGTGACTCCATTTACGTTTTGCGATTGTCGGTCCCGCAGGACGCGGGTCATCTAGCGCGAGTGTATGGTGAGAATTTGTTTTTTGAAGGCGAAATCAAGGCCGCTTCGGCGCGCTCCGTCACCAATGCGTTTTGACCAACCGGACGCAGGCACTATTACTAAAATTTAATTATAAAGACTGGAAATTTATAACTAAGATATTTTGTTGCGCGGTTGTCACGCTCAAACATCCGCGGGATTTAATGCTTTCGGATCGCGAAGTATTACAGGAAACGTATCATTGTTTCACTCGGCCGGCCGGGGGCGGCACCGGTGCGAAATTGACAAGGGGTAATTCCGGCTCAGCTTTTTGCATCGCATCATCGTTTTGCAGCGCACATTTTCCTAGAGCCTTTTGCAATCAACTTGTAACAAAAGTTGATCGGGAAAAGGCATTCCGCTTAAGCCGAAAGATGCAGCAATCAGAATGAGTTCGCATTTACCCCTCTCAATTTAGGGGCCGGCAAACGAGCCATTTTGGAATCCGATTTCCCGAGTGTTTGTTGTATTTTTCCTAGCTGCTCTATCTTTAATTGCATTTCCGCACATGATCACTCCGAAGTGATTTGTCTCCGGTCGCGGCTCAAGCTGGCGGAAAGGTTCCCGCGGTAAAAGCAGCAGCGACAAAGTTGCGGCTTGCATGTTGAAGAGAAAAGCGACCACTAATATAGTGGGGAAGCGGGAGGAGAGGGCTAAGAGTCCAATGACGGTACCAGTCGAAAATCCGAAGGGCGGAAACGCGATGTTCGCGCCGCGCGTCCTCGCCAGCATGATCGGCGCGTTGGTGGCCTTTGCCATAGCAACCTATCTTCTGAACGGCTCGCTGGTTTCGACCGCGATACAGACACTGCTCTGCGCCGTACTGTTGCAAGTCGGATATTTCATCGCAGTCGTGTTCCTGGTCTGGAAGGAAGCCAGTGGCCGGCGCAAACTGTCTCCCGGCAAGGTGTCGATGGAATCGACATCCGACGACAAACAATCGGGCAAGGTCTCCATTGGCCCTTTGAATCGCCCGGGCCACTCCAACCCCTAAATTGTTGGGTCCCTCGCGTAGCGTGCATGTCGTGAAGGCAGCCCTTTGACCAAAGCCTTGGCCGGCTTTTTTCCCGCACCGCAAAAAAATTTGCGCTTGACGCGTTTGCGACACGATCACCGGACATGTTTTGCAGGTCCGGTGGGAACTTGATTACACCGACGCATCTCGATCACCTGCTGGAGCCCAGTATGACCGTAGCCGCGCCGACGAATGTCTGCATTATCATTGCCGCAAAGAACGCCGCCGACACAATCACCAGAGCGATCGCCTCGGCCCTTGCCGAACCCGAGGCTGCGGAAGTCATCGTCATTGACGATGGTTCGACCGATGACACGGCCCGCACGGCACGCGCCGCAGATGACGGAAGCGGCCGGTTGAACGTGGTCCGCTTCGAAGAAAACCGCGGCCCCGCCGCCGCGCGCAATCATGCGATCGCGATCTCGCAGTCCCCTCTTCTTGGCGTACTCGATGCCGATGACTTCTTTCTTCCGGGTCGACTTCGCCAGATGCTTTCAGAGGATGGCTGGGACTTCATTGCAGACAACATCGCGTTCATCGACGCAAGCCAGGCGGAAACCGCCCACGGCCGGATCGGCCGCTTCACGGCGAGTCCGCGCCTGCTCGATCTGGTCGGTTTCGTCGAAGGCAATATCTCCCGGCGCGGCGTTCGCCGCGGTGAGATCGGCTTCCTCAAGCCGCTGATGCGGCGCTCGTTCCTCGAAAACCATCGGCTCCGTTACAATGAAGACCTGCGCCTCGGCGAAGACTACGATCTCTATACCAGAGCGCTTGCGAAGGGCGCACGCTACAAGATCATCCACAGCTGCGGCTATGCGGCCATTGTCCGAGGCAATTCGTTGAGCGGCAGCCACCGTACGGCCGATCTGAGGCGGCTCTACGAGGCGGACCAGGCGATCCTTACCGAAAGCCCATTGAGCGCCGATGCCGCCAGCGCCATCCGGCGCCATGAGCGCCACATCCGGGACCGCTATGAACTGCGGCATTTTCTCGATCTCAAGAACCAGACGGGCTACATAAGCGCGATCGGCTATGGTCTCACAAATCCCGGTGCGCTTCCGGCAATCGTCGGCGGGATCCTTGCCGACAAGACTGAACGTTTTCGCCCCCGTCAACCCTCTGCACCGGTCGCGCTCGGAGGCTCGGGCGCCATCCGCTATCTGCTTGAAGCGCCGGCGGCCGAGCCGGGGGAATAGCCGGAGCTCGAGAGCTCGCAGGAGTCGCGCGACGATCTCTCGTTTGCGCATCAGGCGGTGGCTTTGACACCACTCGCTGTTGCGGAAACTCCGTGAATTGGCGAGCGGCCGTCAGCCGGCGCACAGGACAGCGGCTTCCGCCGAATAGTATCGGAAAGGACTGCGCGCCTGCTCTTGCAATCGCTCCGTGGAATTCCCACATCTCCGTCATCAAATTACCTGTTCAGATGTCGGCGAGATCGCCTGACCTGCAGGTAGACTTCGCGCTCGATACGCTGACCACGGATGTACTGGCAGGTAGAGCAGCGGAGAGGAAAAGGTCGGGACATCCCGGCCTTTTTTGTTGCCTTGAAACTGAGTCAGGAACGCTTCTTCGGTCCTTCGCGTTACCACCTCAACAGTAACGACATGGAGGTAACGGCATGAAAGGCGTCATTCTCTGGCTGATGGGTGTTCCCCTGATCGTCATTATTCTACTTTACATGTTTGTCTTCTGACCGCCTCAGCCGGCTGCCTGCGCTCCACATCGCGGCCTCGCCCCGACGGGCTCAATCACCGGTAATACGCCTTATACCGCCATTCACCCCAAGTTTTGCGGGATGCGAACGGCGGGCCACTTGCGTTACGCTAATAACGACTGAGGCTGTGTGGGAACTGCGCATGATCGGCATAGGGATGGCCGCCGCAACGGCTTTCGGCAACAGACTTCCTTGCCGTCAACCCCGAACGAAATCGAGTTGCAACATCGCCTGGTCTCCAGTAACGAAGGGGAAAATTAAACTTTTCCTGGTTCTGCTGATGACGGCGAACAGCGCGCAAGGGGCCGAGCCGATTGTCGGTGACGCGTCGGTCGTTGACGGCGATACCATTGAAATCGCTGGCGAACGGATCCAGTTCAGTGGCGTCGACGCACCGGAAGGCTGGCAAGTCTGCTTGGATGAGAAGGGCCTGGATTACCGATGCGGCAAGGAAGCGGCTTCCGCCTTGGATGCGTTTCTGGCGGCTTCCCGTCCCACGCGCTGCGAGCTCGTCAAGCGCGATCGCTATGGCCGTTTTGTAGGCACCTGCTTTCGCGCCGACGGCAAAGACGTGAACCGCTGGCTGGTGGAGACCGGTAATGCAATCGACCGGCAAGAGCACAATAAGGGCGTCTATGCTGAGGCGCAGGCGACCGCCCGTTCGGCCGGCGCCGGCATTTGGCGCAGTCAGTTCGGACAGTCATGCCCGGCACCGCCCGGACGCGTCAACCGAAAGCCGATGTGTTGAAGGCAGCAAGCGAATCGATGATCGTTGAAATCTGGATCTTATGCAGCATCGTGACCGCGGTCGTGGCCGCGCTCCGGGGTGGACACAGTCTTCGCTGGTTGCTGATCGGTTGTGTACTCGGCCCGATAGGCATCATTGTTGCGCTTTTGATGCCCTCGGTGAAATCTGAAGACAAGGCGGTCGCCGAGAAGCGCAAGGACGAAGCGGAGGAGATCGCGAGACCGCTGCTGGAGAGCGAGACGCCAACCGTTTCCGCAAAGCACGACAAGGACTGACGCACCGGGCGCCTGCGCGGTGAGCTGGCAACAAGGCCGGCCGGCTGACGGCGGCGCTGGGTTACTGCTCAATGATTGAAATCCAGTCGTGCTCAGGGGCCGCTATCAACAACGCGGCCAGTCAAGCCGGCTTGGCGCGGCGCCAAATATCCGAGCATGTTCAACGGCTTTGCCGTTTGCCGACCCTATCCTCGATCGAACGCCGAAAAGCTGCCCCAACCTTGCCGCAATTCGTCGCGTCTTGGCTCCGACGCCCGATCAGCCGTCGAAAAACACAATCGATTAAAAAAATCATATTTTTGTAACTCAACCTCTGCTTGCCCCAGAATTTTGCGGGGCACAATTTCTGCAACATGCGACGAAACCGAGGTTTTTCAAAGAAGCACGGCATGGAGCGGCCACCGCCGGTTTCTCACGGGTTCGCCACTTAGGTGCAGCGCAGCATGATTCGTTTCATTTTTCTGCTGCACTGCCATATTTTTTCTTCGCCGATGCTCTAGTTTACTTCCTACGGGCTCAAGACTGCTCTGTTGAGACGGCTGCCGCCGAGGCGCTGCCAGATAGGGAGTGACTGACATCGTGGGTATGGACGCGAGTGTTTCGTCGCGGATCGATCTGATGCGCATTGTGCTGGTTTCCGGCATCGTGTTCGCGCGCATGCGCACCGGCTTCGGCGAGCGACTGACCCGAACCGGCGGCCTAAGCTTCTGGATTTTCTGCGCTCACTATCCGTTGCTTGTCCTGTTCTGGATGCTCTGGAACCGCAGCGGGCTGACCTACTACCCCCTCTTCTACTTCACGATGCCGATCCTGGTGATCGCGATCCTGGTCGCTTCCCACAATCTCATGAGGCGACAGGCACCCGACCTGCTCGACGCCCTCACCGGGAGCCGGGCGGGGAAAGGGCGAATGGCGCTTCCGGCACAAGGTGGCGGACATGCGAGCTATTCGCCGCAACAAAGGTAATGACAATGATATCCGACTGTTATGCGCGCCTGCGCAACCTCGCCCTCGTCATACTTCCGCTTGCGGGCCTCGCTGGAACGGCGGTCGCCCAACCGGGCGCCAGTGGCGCGTCCTTCATGGACGATTTCGACAGCTTGAACACCGGCTTCTGGTACGTGTCGGACGGATGGAACAATGGCGCACACCAGAACTGCACCTGGTCCAAGAAACAGGTGAAGATAAACAACGGCATTCTGGAACTTGCCTTCGAGCATCGAAAGGAGGGCGAGCGCAATTTCGCCTGCGGTGAAATTCAGACCCGCAAGCGTTTCGGCTACGGCACGTACGAGGCGCGGATCAAGACGGCGGACGGGTCTGGCCTGAACTCGGCCTTCTTCACCTACATCGGTCCGGCCGACAAGAAGCCGCACGACGAGATCGATTTCGAAGTGCTCGGCAAGAATCCGGCGAAAGTCCAGGTCAATCAATATGTTTCGGCCAAGGGCGGCAACGAGCATCTTGCCGATGTTCCCGGCGGAGCCAACCAGGGCTTCAACGACTACGCCTTTGTCTGGGAGAAGGACCGGATCCGCTACTACGTCAACGGCGAACTGGTCCATGAGGTCACGGATCCGGCGAAGATTCCGTCGAACGCGCAGAAGATCTTCTTCAGCCTTTGGGGAACGGACACCCTCAGCGACTGGATGGGCACATTTTCCTACACGGAGCCGACGATGCTTCAAGTCGATCGTGTCGCCTTCACGGCTCCTGGCGACGAGTGCCAGTTCGCCGAGTCAGTCGCCTGCCGCATGGATTAAGCGGATTCCGAGCATTTGACCAACATTTGAGCAAATGCAGCATCTTGTTGCGATGCACAAAAAACTGAACTAAGCTCGGCTGGGGCTGAGCACGGAAACGGACGTTTTCATGCTGCAGATACTTTATTTGGCACAGGACCTTGCCGATCCTGCCGTACGCCGTCGGATCCTGACGCTTGTCGCCGGCGGAGCGAATGTGACGCTTGCCGGCTTTCGCCGGGACGCCAATGCGCTCGCCGTCATGCATGGCATCGAGCCGATCGAGCTGGGGGTTACGGCCGACGGTCGCTTTGCGCAGCGCATCGGCGCGGTAGCCGCCGCCTGCCTTTCGCTGAAGACCAAGCTGGCGCATGTCGGCAAACCCGACCTGATCATCGCACGCAATCTCGAGATGCTGGCGGTCGCCAAACGGGCCGTGACGCTTTTCGGCGGCCAGGTCCCGATTGTCTACGAGTGCCTCGACATACACCGCTTGCTCCTGCGCAAGGACGTCGTCGGGCGCGCGCTGCGTGCCACCGAGGCTCGTCTCGGACGCGACGCGCGCTGGCTGATCACCAGTTCACCAGCCTTCATCGAACACTATTTTCGCCCGCTCTCGGGGCTCGACGCGCCGGCGCTGCTTCTCGAAAACAAGGTTCTGGAGATCGATGGTCCTGCGGATCGGATCGCCGATTCCGCGCAATGCCCGGTGCCCGGTCCTCCATGGAAGATCGGCTGGTTCGGAGCCTTGCGCTGCGCCAAGTCCCTCGCACTGCTCGCCGAGTTCTCCCGGAAGATGGAGGGCCGCTTCGAAATCGTCTTGCGAGGCAGGCCCGCCTACTCGGAATTCGAGGATTTCGACGCGTTCGTCCGCAATGAACCCTTCATGCGCTTCGATGGCGCCTACCGCAATCCGGAAGACCTCGCCGACATTTATGGTGGTGTCCACTTCACATGGGCGATCGATTTCTTCGAGGAGGGCCAGAATTCCGCATGGCTGCTGCCGAACCGCCTCTATGAGGGATGCCGCTACGGACGCGTGCCGATCGCCATGAAGGGCACCGAGACGGCACGTTTCCTCTCGGTGCGTGGCATCGGACTGGTCCTGGAAGAGGCTGAACCAGAAAGCCTGGCCACTCTGATCGGATCGATGACGCCGGATCGGTACATCGAAGCGGCTAATGGCGTCGCCCAGTGCAATCCCGGAACCTGGGTGTTCGACCGCGCGGACTGCGAGGCGCTGGTGCGGCGCCTCGCGGCACTCGCTGTCGAAACGCCGCAAACCATGCCGACTCCGGCCGTACCGGAGCCCCGCCACAACGAGGGTGGATTGCTATGAGCCCGAACCGTTTGACCTCCAGCCTGATCATCATTCCTTGCCTCAATGAGGCCGAGCACATCGAGGGGCTGGTCGCAAAGCTGCGCCCGTCGCTGGAGCCCCTGAACGCAAAGATTGCGATCGTCGACGGCGGCAGCATCGACGGCACGCGCAAGATCGCGAGCCGTCTTGCTGCCGAGGACGAACGTGTCCTTTTCCTCGACAACCCGAAACGCATACAGAGCTCCGCGATCAACCGGGCCGTTTCGGAACTTGGGTCGTCCTTCGACTACCTGATCCGCATCGACGCGCATGGCAGCTACCCGGACGACTATTGCCAGCGTCTCGTCGACGAGGCCGTGGCGACCGACGCCGACTCGGTGGTCGTGGCGATGCAGACGGTCGGCTTCAGCGCCTTTCAGAAGGCAACGGCCTTCGCCCAGAACTCAACGCTTGGCAACGGCGGCTCCAAACACCGGGCCGGTGCGGCCGGTCACTGGGCCGACCACGGACACCACGCGCTCATGCGCATCGCCGCTTTCCAGGCGGTCGGCGGTTACGACGAGACCTTCAGTCACAATGAAGATGCCGAACTCGATTACCGCTTGGCGAAAGCCGGGTACCGCATCTGGATGACCGACAAGACGAACATGGTCTACTACCCGCGCGCGAAGGTCGGCCCGCTCTTCCGGCAGTACTTCGGTTATGGCCGTGGCCGTGCAAAGAACTTCCTCAAGCATCGCGCCATGCCCGGCTTGCGGCAGATGCTGCCGCTGGCGGTCGCGCCCGTTGCCGTCGGGGCACTACTCGCGGTCGTCAACTGGGTCGCCGCCATTCCGTTCGGCGTCTGGGCTCTCGCGTGCCTTGGCTATGGCGCATGGATGGCGCTCGGCCAGCGAAATCCCTATGGGCCGCTCGCGGCCGTTTCGGCAATGGTCATGCACCTCGCCTGGTCGGCCGGCTTCTGGCGCGAGCTTCTCGACTTGCGACGGTTTCGGGTGATCCCATGACGGCCGCGACCAACGAAGCATCGCAGAAGGCGATGCGGATCGATATCGCCGTATGCACCTTTCGGCGGCCGGAACTCGTCCAGACGCTTCGTTCGCTCGCCGAGATCACGGCGCCCGCGAACGCGGTGATCCGTATCATCGTAGCGGACAACGACGTCGAACCTACCGCAAGGCCTCTTGTGGAGGCTCTCCGCACGGAGATCCCCTTCGACATTACCTATGTCCATTGCCCGGCATCGAACATCTCGCTCGCGCGCAACGCATGCCTCGACGAGAGCACAGGCGATTTTCTCGCCTTCATCGACGACGATGAGACCGCTTCGAAAGAGTGGTTGGCAGCCCTCCTGGAAGCCGCGCGAACGACTGGTGCCGATGCAGTCCTCGGGCCCGTCCGTGCGGCCTACGGCACGTCGGCGCCCGCCTGGATGCGTCGCGGCGATTTTCATTCGACGCGGCCGGTCTGGGTCGGTGGTGAAATTCGCACCGGCTACACCTGCAACGTCATGCTGAACGTCGGAGCCCCGGCGCTCATCGGTCGTCGCTTCAAGCTCGCGCTTGGCAAAAGCGGCGGTGAGGACACGGACTTCTTCGCCGCCATGCATGACGCCGGAGGAACAATCGCTTTCGCCTCTGAAGCCTGGGTTCACGAACCGGTGCCGGAAAACCGGGCCTCGCTCGCGTGGCTTTCGAAGCGTCGCTTTCGCTCCGGCCAGACGCACGGGCGCCTGCTGTCGGAGCAATCGAACCGGTCGCGGCAGCCGTGGAACCTCGCCCTGGCATCGGCCAAATCGGCCTATTGCTCGCTGGCGACCCTGCTTTTCCTGCCTTCGCCCGTACACCGCTATCGGTTTGCGCTGCGGGCGATCATGCACGCCGGCGTCGTGAGCGGGCTCCTGGGCCACAAGGAACTTGAACAATACGGAGCAACGGGGGTGACATCGCCATGAGCGGGTTCGTTCCGGACGTCACCTTTGTCGTGGCTGCCTACAATGCCGCGGAGACGATCGTGCGAGCCGTCGAAAGCGCGCTTCGTCAGGAAGGCGTTACCGTCGAGGTGGTGATCGTCGACGATCAGTCGTCGGACGGGACGGTGGAGATCGTTTCCACCATCGCCGACCCGAGGGTGCGCCTGATTGCCCTCGAGCAGAACCGCGGCCCCGGCGGGGCCCGCAATGCCGGCTTGGCGGCGGCACGCGGCAACTGGATCGCGGTTCTCGATTCCGACGACACCGTGAGGCCGGAGCGGCTGGCGCGCATGATCGAACGCGCCGAGAAGACCGGAGCGCAGGTCGTCGTCGACAACCTCGACGTCGTCTCGCTCGACGGGCAGAGCATCAGAATGTTCCCGGAGGCCGAACTCGCTCGCCAGCCGCTTCTGACGCTTCCCGCCTTCATCGAGTCGAACGTGATCTTCCGCTCGCGGCACAACTTCGGCTACATGAAGCCCGTGTTCGAGCGGCGTTTCCTCGAAAGGCACGACCTTCGTTTCGACGAAGCGCTCCGGATCGGCGAGGACTACATTCTGCTTGCCTCCGCCCTTGCCTCCGGCGCCCGCTGCGCCATCGAGCCTTCGGCCGGCTATGTCTACCATATCCGCGAGGGGTCCATCTCTCGCGTGCTCAAGCTCGACCATATCGACGCCATGATGTCCGCGGACGAGGCATTCCTGCGCCGCTTTCCACTTGATATCCTGTCCGAGAGAATGCAGCGCAAGCGTACCCGCGGCTTCCATCAGGCGCGCTCGTTCCTCGTCCTCGTCGATCAGTTGAAAACCAGATCGTTGGCCGGCGCGCTGAAGACCGCGCTCGCCGACCCCCTTGCGCTTCGGCATTTGCACATGCCGATCGCCGTACGACTGCGCCGCCTTGCGGCGCGCTCAAGCACCGCCCCCATCACGGTGGCGACCGAACAATCCCCGCCGGGCGACAGCCCTTTTACAAGCAAAGGACGATAGAATGGACCGTATCAGGACCGTCAGGAAAGCCGTAATTCCCGTTGCCGGAAATGGAACGCGTTTCCTTCCCGCAACGAAGGCCGTGCCGAAGGAAATGTTGACGATCGTCGATCGGCCCGTGGTTCAATACGCTGTGGACGAGGCCCGTCAGGCCGGCATCGAGCACATCGTTTTCGTCACCAGCCGCAACAAGCAGGCGATCGAAGACCACTTCGACGATACGCCGGAACTCATCTCGTCGCTGTCACGTTCGGGCAAGAGCGCGCAGATTTCCGAACTCGAAAGCATGCTGCCGACAGCCGGTTCCGTCAGCTTTACGCGCCAGCAGGCCCCGCTCGGCCTTGGCCACGCGGTGTGGTGCGCGCGCGATCTTATCGGCGACGAGCCCTTCGCGCTGCTGCTTCCCGACATGGTTTCATTCGGCGCGCGCGGCTGCATGGCCGGTCTGATGGATCTCTACCAGGAGGTCGGAGGCAACGTCGTCGCCGTCGAGCAATGCGCCCCCGAAGACGCCTCCAAATACGGCATCGTCGGCAAGGGCGAAACGGTACGGCACGGCTTTGCGGTAACAGAGATGGTGGAAAAGCCCGCCGCGGGCGAGGCTCCGTCGAACTACTATCTCAACGGGCGCTACATCCTCCAGCCGGAGATCTTTTCCATCCTCGCGCACCAGCAACGCGGCGCGGGCAACGAAATCCAGTTGACGGACGGGATGCTGAAGCTTTCGGGAAATCAGCCCTTCCACGCCCATCCCTACGAGGGCAGGACCTTCGACTGCGGTTCGAAGCAAGGCTTCATCGAGGCAAACGTCGCCTTCGCGCTTAACCGGGCGGATATCGGCGACATGGTCTTCGAATCCGTTCGCGAGATCGTCCTGTCTCACGAAAGCCGCATCCGAGCGGCATAAGCAAATGTTTCCCGGCGGCTCCTACAGCGCCGTGCGTCTCATCAGACGCACAAAGGTCGCTGTAGCGGTTTGAGTTGCTGCCTGTTTTCATCCTTAAATCGGCTACGATTTTAAGGAAACATGCAGCAGGAGCCGCCGGCGCACGGACCGGAGAAAAAAATGAACAGAGCGGCCCCCATGAAACAGAGAAGTGTCCCCTTGAGCATCGTGCCCCGCGAAGAAGAATCCGACGGCTTTATCGATCTTGATCGGCTTCTGGCGATTGCCGCCCGCAGGGCCAGGCTGGTTGCGGCCTTTGTCGTCCTCTTCATCATGCTGGGTGTTGCCTACCTGCTGTTTGCGACACCGACATACACGTCCATGACGCAAATTCTGCTCGACGAAAATCTGTCCAAATTTGCAGAGGAAGAGCCGACACCGGTAAACAGCCAGATGCTGGACACGCAGATCGCGAGTGCCGTGGAGATCCTGAAGTCCGGCGAGCTTGCATTGCGGGTCGTCGATAAGCTCAATCTTTCCGAGAACGAAACGATCATGAACCCGCCGCTTTCGCCAGTGGCCTACGTCAAGGATTGGGTGAGAACAGCGACCGGCCTGTTTTCGTCCGCTCCTGCCGTTTCGGAGGAGGCAATACGCAAGAATCGGCGACTGGCGGCCGCAGCGTCGATCCAGCAGGCCCTGACGGTCGAGCGCGTATCGCGAAGCTCCGTGGTGGCCCTTTCCTATAAGTCGAACGACCGCCAGCTTGCCGCAACCGTCGTGCGTGGCTATGCGGAGGCCTACCTCACCGATCAGTTGAACGCCAATTTCGAAGCGACGGAACGTGCTTCCGTCTGGCTGCAGGAACGCCTAACGGATTTGCGGCAGCGCTCTCTGGCAGCAGCACTCGAGGTTGAGCAGTTCAGAAGCGAAAACGGTCTGACTGCCGCACGCGGCGAGTTGATGTCCGAACAGCAATTGTCGGATCTCAACAGCCAGCTCATCGTCGCACAGGCCGACACGGCAAGCGCCTCGGCGCGCTACAACCAGTTCAAGTCGATTGTCGACCAGGGGCCGGAGACCGCCGTCAACAACGCGACTATTTCTCCCAAAGAGGGAGACAACATGGTTATCCGCGACCTCAGGGCGCGCTATCTCGCTGTCGTGAAGCGCGAGCAGGAGGTCGCCCGAAGCTTTGGCGAGGACCACCCTCAGGCTGTATCACTGAGGGCCGAGCAGGCCGACATGGGACGGCAGATCTACCAGGAACTGCAGCAACTGACGGCAAGCTACAAGAATGAATATGAGGTCGCCCGCTCGCGCGAGCAGTCGCTGCGTGAAAGCATCGAAGGAGTGGTGGGGAAAAACACGAATGCCAACAAGTCGCTCGTTCAGTTGAGGGACCTAGAGCAGAAGGCGGCGGCGCTGAAAACGCTTTATGAGTCCTATCTCGGCCGCTACGAGCAGGCCGCGCAGCAACGCTCCTTCCCGATTGCCAAGGCTCGGGTCATCTCCGAAGCCGGCGTTCCCACCGCCCCGTCGAGCCCGAAGAAGACCCTGACGCTTGCACTTTCAGCCGTGCTCGGATTGATGGCCGGCGGCGCCTTCGCCGCGTTCCAGGAGTTCCGCGAGAGAACCTTCCGGCTTGAAGACGATGTGCGCACAATCCTCGGTCACAAGTCACTCGGTTATGTGCCGCTGATCGGTTCACGGATAAGGAAGAGTGCGGAACTCGTACGCACGCGCTTTGCCTCCGACAGGCAACCGGAAGTACTCGGCGAGGAGACGGTGGCCTTCCAACGCCTGTCGCGCATGGTCCTCGAAGCGCCACAATCCTCCTTTGCCGAGACCTTCCGGAATGCCAAGCTTGCCTGCGACCACATGTTGCACGGCAACGACAGCCGCGTGATCGGGATCGTGTCAGCGGTTCCGGACGAAGGAAAATCCGTCATCGCCGCAAACTTCGCGGCGCAGTTGGCCGCCAGCGGAAAGCGGACGCTCTTGATCGATGGCGATATCCGCAAGCCCGGCCTCACCCAGATGATCACGCCCGCCCCTCGCACGGGGCTCGTCGAGACGCTGATGGGTGAAGCCACTTGGCCCGCCGGCATCAAGGTCGACCAGCGCACCAAACTTGCGATCTTCCCTGTCGGCGGCGGGGCGTCCAACCATCAACCCCATCAGAGCCACGAACTGCTCGCCTCGGCTGCCATGGCAAACCTGATCGAGAATGCGCGCAGTTCGTTCGACTACGTGGTCGTCGACCTCGCTCCGCTGGCGCCCGTGGTAGATGCGAAAGCCTTTGCCCCGCTTGCAGATGGTTTCATCTTCGTCGTCGAATGGGGAAAGACACCGTCCCGACTGGTGCGCGACGTGCTGCATTCCGAGCCGCAAATCAATTCCAAGGTACTCGGGGTCATCCTCAACAAGACCGACATGGATGAGCTTTCGAAGTACAGCGACTTCGGTGGTGTCGAGAAATATCGACACCGTTACGGCAAATACTATGTCGAGCATTCGATCAGCGGGGACCGGCCCGCAGCGTGAGCTGATGGGCGTCCGCATCTGCCATGCAGCGTCGCGCGTCTTACCAGACGCGCGACGCTGCATGTTTTATCCTTAAAGCCGGCTCCTTAGATCATTTCATTGTTTCATTGAAACAGCGAAATGATCTAACTCTTTGAAACTACGCAATTCCGGACGGAAAACCGTTACACACTTCTCCTGGAATTGCTCTAAGGAAACGTGCGGTAGTAGCCACGTACGCCGCAAGGCCCATCATTTCGTTATTTTGTTGGATCAATAAAATGATCTAACTCTCTGAAATTTCTCGCCTGGCCGAAACGTCCCTACGACGACTTTCGATCGACCCTGAAGATCCAGGCCAGCGCCATCAGTGCCACTACGCCCGCGAGGATGGCGAACGCCAGGACATAGAACAGGAAAAATTCCAAGAGGCTCGGAACGAGTCGCAGCGCGCGACCCAGCACCGTCGGCGACCGACGCCAATCCGGCAATTCGTCTCGGTTGAAAGCTTCCAAACGACGAGCAAGGAACTGCATATATCGCTGCCTTCGTGGAACCGAATACAGCGCCGCGCGTCCCTAAGATGCGCGAAGGCCGCTGTAGCACTTTGGACTGCTGCATGTTTCCTTAAATCGGCTACGATTTGAAGAAACATGCAGCAGTCCAAGAAGCATGGACGAAAGCATGTTGCGTCGCAACAGTGGCGACACCGAGGCGGCGGCTCGCAGCCGACAGTGAGACACAGTGCGTTGGGATGCGGTGTCGATGACGCCCCGCCATTCCCACATCACCACCAGCGGTGGAAGTGGTGCACAGGCCCACGTCCTTCGCCCACAGACAGGGCATTCGCTGCGGAAAGCGCAGCATGCAGGTAGGCCTTCGCCTCGCGCACCGCGTCAATCAACGGCCGTCCGAGCGCGAGGCCGGCAGCGACGGCCGCCGAAAGCGTACAGCCCGTGCCGTGATCGTTGCTCGTCTCGATCCTGGCCGCGGGGAGGCGGATAAGCGTCGTGCCGTCAAAGAAGAGGTCGGTTGCCTCGCTGCCCTTCCGATGGCCGCCCTTGAGCAGCACCGAACGGGCACCGGTCTTGAGAATGACTTCGGCCTGCCGCGCCATCTCCGTTTCATCCTCGGCGATCGAACGGCCTGTCAGCAATGCGGCTTCCGGCAGGTTCGGAGTAGCCACCAGCGCCAGCGGCAAGAGGTCCTCTGTCAGCGCTGCCACCGCATCCGGCCGCAGCAGCCGGTCGCCGGAGGTCGCCACCATGACCGGATCGATAACTGCCTGCTTGCCGAAGCGGCGCAGCCCGCCGGCGATGGCGGCTATCGTCTCCTCGCGCGAGACCATGCCGATCTTGACGGCGGCGACGTCGAGATCGGAAAAGACCGCGTTGATCTGTGCCGTGACGATTTCCGGTGAAAGGTCGGCGACGGCGGTTACGCCCTTCGTATTTTGAGCCGTCACGGCGGTGATGACGCTAGCGCCATAGACACCGAGCGCGGAGAAAGTCTTGAGGTCAGCCTGAATGCCTGCCCCGCCGCCGGAATCAGAACCGGCTATGGTCAGCGCGATCGCCGTCATCGGACTTGCACCTCGACAACAGGCAGAAACGAAAGATAGCGCATCATTGTCGGTCTCCAGATTGGAACATCACCGAGATCCAGGAAATCGCGAAGAAGTGGCGAGAGCGCCTTCAAGGGTGCCGTTCCCGTTCCTACGCCGGCATGACCCGGATCAGGTTCAAGGGTCCGGCTCACCGCCGTCTCAGCACCGTCCGGTGCTCCCCTCGGAATGTCGGCACTGTATCGGACAGCGGCGCCGGTCTGTCAACAAAGTAGCAGGCCTTCTCAACCTCGTTGCCCGCGAGCTCGGCGAGCGCTTGATCACCGCGATGCAGGTCGAGCACGACTGACGGCGAAGTGCCTATGTCCCGTCGTGCCTAAAGGCCAGCGACGCCCTGCGCCCGATCGCGCGCAGGCGGTCAACGTCGAGACCGTCACGCGCACTTGCCGAGATGCCGGCCAGCACCGCCAGCACATAATCAGCGATCTCGTCCGCGTGGCCGGTCTCGCGGCGGGCGATCGCATCGCGCACCCGCTGACGGCTCTGACGCCAGAGCGTCTTTGCCTTATCGCAGGCGATGGCATCCGTTCCGCCGCGCGCGCCTTCGATCACCAGACAGCCGGTGGCGCCAGGATCTGCCGTATAGGCCACCGCTGCGGCCTCGAACAGCGCCGCCAGCGCTTCGTCAAACGCCTTTTCCGGCGTGAGCAGGCGCTCGAAGTCCAGGCCCTCCGTCTTCGCGTAGCGCTCCAGCGCACGCCCATAGAGATCCGCCTTGCTGCCGAACGCGGCATAGAAGCTCGGCGGATTGATTCCGAGCGCCCCCGTCAAGTCCGCGAGGCTGACGGCGTCGTACCCCCGTTGATGGAACAGCGCCTGCGCCTTGCCGACGGCTTCGTCGGCGTCAAAGGCGCGGGGCCGACCGCGCGGTTTCGCATTTTTTGTATCGCTCACTACAAAAATCCTTGCGCTCGCCTCTTGCTTATATTATGTAGCGATTACTACATTTTTTCTCAAGGAGAGAGCAATGGCAAATTTCAGCGGAAAGAAGGTCTTCGTCATCGGCGGCAGCCGTGGGATCGGTGCGGCAATTGTCCGGCGCTTCGCCAATGAAGGCGCGACCGTTGCCTTCACCTATGCCGGGGCAACCGAGACGGCAAAAGCGCTGGCCTTGGAAACGGGCTCGACTGCGATCCAATCCGATGCCTCGGACCGGGATGCTGTCATCAAGGTCGTGAACGACCAAGGTGCGCTTGATGTGCTCGTTGTGAACGCGGGAACGCTGGTGCTCGGCGATCCGTTGGAAGTGGATGCGAATGCTGTCGACCGGATGATCGACGTGAATGTGCGCGCGCCCTATCACGCGGCAGTCGAGGCCGCGCGCCAGATGCCCGAAGGCGGGCGCATCATCATCGTCGGCTCGGTAAACGGTGACCGAATGCCCTTTGCCGGCGGAGCCGCTTATGCGCTGACCAAGTCGGCCGTGCAGGGCATGGCCCGTGGTCTTGCTCGTGATTTTGGCGCCAAGGGCATAACGGTCAACGTCATCCAGCCCGGCCCGACATCGACCGACATGAACCCGGAAGACGGTCCGATGAGCGAATTCATGCACAGCTTCATGGCGATCAAGCGCCATGGCCGCCCGGAGGAAGTCGCCGGTCTTGCGGCCTATCTCGCCGGCCCCGAAGCCGGCTTTACGACGGGAGCGCTTCATACCATCGACGGCGGCTTTGGCGCCTAGGACGCCGCCAGATCCGACCCCGTGCAGCGGTTGCGGCCGGGCACGGGGTTGCGGCCTGTCGGAAATATCCCCGGACAAGCGCAAAACGAGAGCCGCAAGAAGGCCACGCCGTTGCGAAAGCTGCACATTTTGGTGAAAGCGGGCCTCCACGACAGATCGTGATTGGACTTCGGCACGCGCAAGAGTCACTTTTATAGCGGGCTGAATTCGGAACTGGGGCGGAGCAACTATCGTCTGAATGGAGGCCAAAATGAAGCACCATGCACTCGAGCAACTGCAGATCGTCGCAGAGGTCAAACAGGACTTCCCGCGCCGGCTTACAACGCGCGCAGAGCGTCTGGAACGCTGGGCGGAACTCCTCGAACAAATCCCGCACAGACACCTTTCGACGCTGCACGAGACCGAGTATCAGCCGGCCAGAGTGCGTGCGACCATGCGCGGCGACGACTCGCCGATCTCGGTCGCATTCAAGGACCCCGTCCTGCGCGCGGCCGGAATGGAAAATGACACTTATGGCGAAGCAAAGCGGTTCTTCGAACTGAGCGACGAGCAACTGCACAGGGTTATCTGCTATTGCCACTTCGGTGCTACGGTGAGCGCTGCGACGGCGGCCCGTCACATCCGCTCGGCGATAGCCGGCAAGCAGACAGGCCTGTTCGCGCGTTTGCGCGCCATATTTGTCGGTTGAGGCCAGCCGGCCACGCTCTGCGGCCTGATGGTTGAAGCGGTTGGCCGCTTGGCCTGACCGCAAAGCAGATGCTTATGGCTGGCTTATCTACATCAACCCGACCGCTTCGGCCGGGATGAGAACGTTTGGTCTCCTGGGTTCGGGGCCCGCCTGTGGCCCCGCCTCTTCATGCGCGCGAGATTTCGTCAATCGCGGCCGCCCCTATGGGTAGGAATTGGCCGCCGTGGTCCCTGCGAGATAAGCCAACATCCTTCGCGACAGAAAACCGCTCGTACGGCCATCAAAACAGCGTCATGTCGAGATCGCGCGCCTGCTGTGCCATTGTCTCAGTCCCCTGCCCCTTCCACGTCGCGACCGGTTTTCGCAACCGCCTCCAGTCGGGTGGCAAACTCACGCCTCAGCGTCCGGCGCAACTCGGCCGCACGATGTCGGCGTTGATCCGCTGCCGTCTCGGGGCACCACTGCGGCACCTCCACCGGGCGGCCCCCACTGTCCACGGCGACCATGGTGAAATAGCAGGAGTTCGTATGCCGCCGGGTACCGGCACGGATATCTTCCGCCTCCACGCGGATGCCAACCTCCATGGACGTCCGGCCGGCATAATTGATCGAGGCGCGGAAGGTCACCAGTTCGCCCACATGGATGGGCTCCTTGAAGATCACCTGGTCGACGGACAACGTCACCGCATATTGCTTGGAAAAGCGCGAGGCACAGGAAAAGGCTACCCGATCGAGCAGATTCAGAAGCGCACCGCCGTGCACTTTGCCACTGAAGTTGGCCATGTCCGGCGTCATCAGAACCGTCATTTCAAGGCGTCGCGCATCCTGTTCCGTCGATGTCATCGGCCCTATCCTTTCGTTTTCGCCCTATAGCGCCACGCTTCCAATCCGATGTGCAAGGGACGCAGCACCTTGAATCGCTGACTGTTTCTATCCTTAAACCGGCTTAAGGATACACATAGATAGCACCTGTCTGGCTGTTGACGCGACCGTCCCAACGGCTGAGCGGCGAACGCTGCAAATTGTCGCCCCGCCCGGTAACACCACGACCTCCCTGCTCCCCGATCGCGACATAGTCTCCGGTCACCAAGCCACCGTGACACTCTGACTTGTTCCCCAGCAGCGAAAGTGCTTCGCCGAACACGAGCATTCTCACTTTCGCTTGTCCCTGTAGGCTCGTGGCGAACAAGGAGAAAACAATGGCGAATTACAAAGAGACAATCAGTCTTGCCCACGAAGGCGCAATCAATGCCCTGGCGACGGCCGTGCGCCACGCGGAAACCATGGGCGTCCCGCAATGCGTCTTCATCGTCGATGCGAGCGGCGAGACGATCGCCAGCATCCGCATGGACGGCGCGAAATACCTGAGCATGCATACGGCTCGCGCAAAGGCCCGCACCGCAGCCTCGATCAACGGGCCGACAGGCGCAATGGCGGTCGAATTCGGCGTTGCCGCGGGGATCGCATCGCAGGGAGGCGTGACGCATCTTGCAGGCGGCCTTCCCATTCGCTTCGGCGGCAAACTCGCCGGCGCTATCGGCGTCGGTTCCGGCACGAGCGAGCAGGATTTCGAGGTGGCTCGCGCCGCGCTGAAGGCAATCGACGCCGATCCGGTCTAAGGGTCAAAACTCAATCAGCCTATTGATGGCATTTGATTTCCATGATTCTATTCCGAGATAACGGAGTTGAAGCATGGGAAGCGAATTCTGGCTGAGCGATCAGCAATGGTCGGTTATCGAACCACTGCTGCCGAAGAACCGGCCCGGTGCGCGCCGGGTCGATGACCGCCGCGTCATCAGCGGCATTGTCCATGTGTTGCGTGTCGGCTGCCGTTGGCAGGATTGCCCGGCCGTCTATGGCCCGCCAACCACGATTTACAACCGCTTTCATCGTTGGGCCGGCCGCGGCCTGTGGCAGAAGCTGTTCTCGGCCCTGGTCGCGGCCAGTCCCTGCGACATGCAGATGATCGACAGTACCACCGCGAAGGTCCATCGCTCGGCCGCTGGTGGAAAAGGGGGGCGCAGACGCAGGCGATTGGTCGCTCCCGCGGCGGCCGGACGACGAAAATCCACGCCGTCGTAGACGGTCGCGGCCGGCCGCTCGGTCTGCAGATCTCGCCGGGGCAGATGGGCGATGTGCGCGCCGCCGGGCCGTTGCTCCAGCACCTGCCACCCGCCTATTTCCTCGCTGCCGACACCGCCTACGACAGCGATGCCCTGCGCCAGTATCTGACCGGACGCGGCACCATTCCGGTCATTCCCAACAACCCGACCAGAAAGCGCCGCCATCCCTTCGATGCAAGGGCCTATCGCCAGCGCAACGTCATCGAGCGGATGTTCTGCCGTCTCAAGGATTGGCGGCGGATCGCCACCCGCTACGACAAGCTCGCCACAAACTTCCAGGCCGCCGTCCACATCGCCGCTATCGTCATCTGGTGGACCAATTGAGTCTGGAGCCTAGAGCAATTCCAGGAAAAGTGTGTAACGGTTTTCCGTCCGGAATTGCGTAGTTTCAAAGAGTTAGATTATTTCGCTGTTTCAATGAAACAATGAAATGATCTAAGCAGCAGTCGCCGGCCTAACCCTTCACTGCACCCGCGGTCAAAGACGCCGAGATCTGCCGGTACATCAACAGGCCCAGCAACGCGGGGGGCAGTGCCCCGAGCACCATGACGGCTGAGGCGGTGCCCCATTGCACGCCTCCCCCGCTCGCGGCGAAGAAGAATGACGCTCCGACCGTCATCGGCACCGCCCGGCTCGTCGTCAGCATCAGGCCGAAAAGGAATTCGTTCCAGGCCGTGATGAACCCGAAGATGAAGGTCGTGACGAGCGCCGGGCGCACCACCGGACGGATGATGATCAGCATGACCTGCCGGGAGCTGGCGCCGTCCATCTTTGCCGCCTCGTCCAGCTCGGCCGGCACGTCGGAGATCGCATTGACGAGGATGACGAGCGCCAGCGGCGTGTTGACGATCGTCAGGATCAGGCCGAGGCCGAGCTGCGTGTCGAGCAGCCCCAACCACTGGTACATCATATAGAGCGGGATCGCGAAAATGATGAGCGGCACAGCACGCAAATTGATGATGAGCGGCAGCAGCGTGCGCTTCCCCGCTTCGCTCCGGGCGATGGCGTAGGCGGCCGGAAAGGCGAGCGCGATCGCCAGTCCCGTACCGATCAGCGAAGCGACGGTGCTGTTGAAGAGATAGCTGTAGATGTTGAATCGGTCGGTCTCGCCAAGCACCCGCATGTAATTTTCAAGCGTCGGTTCGCCGATCCAGAACCCGGGATTGAACGACAGTTCGCGCGCGCTCTTGAGGGACGTGATCACCGTGACAATGACGGGAAAGTTCATCGCGAGCACGGCGATCGAGAAGACAAGCCAGCGCAGCAGGTTGAGCATCGATCAGCGCCTCCCGCGGCCGGTTATCCAGTTGAGGCCGTAAAGCACGGCGAGCGACGCCAGGAAAAGGACGACGGATGCCGCAACAGCCTTGCCGATCGCCCCGCCCTTGAAGAAGGCCTGGTAGATGTAGATCGAGAGCGACGTCGTCGATCCGCCCGCCCCGCTGCCGGTGAGTGCATAGACGTTGTCGAAGACACGGAAGCCATCGATGAAGCGGATGAAGAAGGCAATCACCAGCGTCGGCAGCATCAGCGGCAATTCGATCCACCAGAGCGCCTTCAGGGCCGACGCGCCATCGAGCGAGGCGGCCTCGCGTACCTCGAGCGGTATCGCCGCATAGGCCATGTAAAAGAGCAGGAAGGCGAATGGCGTCCACTGCAGGATTTCGACAACGAGCAGCGTGCGGAAGGCGTTGTCGACGTCGAGGAAGGCCGGGCTGTCACCGAACCATTCGAACAGATAATAGGGCACCGGGCCAGCGAACTCGTGCAGGACGAGCCGGTACATGAGGCCGATCATCGCCGGGGCCACCATCAGCGGCAGCATCAACGGCGCCATCAGGTAGGAACGCCTCGCCAGCAGCGGCGTGAGGAAGACCGCAAGAAAGAGTCCGATCAAGCACTCTGCGAGAGCCGTCAGAACACCGAAGCGCATGGAAAAGGAGACGGCGCCCCAGAATTCGCGGTCGGCAAGCACCGCGGCGTAATTGCCGAAGCCGGTGAGGCTCGGACTGCGCAATGTCTCGAATGAGACCGTCGAGATCGAATAGACGAGATTGACCGCCGCAGGAAAACCCAGAAAAAACAGTAGGAAACCCACGAGCGGTGTGAGATAGGCTCTGCCTTCGGCGCGGTTTACGATAGCCATTTCCATCCGCCAGATGCGCCGGACGCCACGCTGTTGCCCAGCGTCCGGCTCAAATTATTTCTTCAGCAGATCCTGCATGCCGGTCTTGGTGTGCGCCAGCGCATCTTCCAGACTTTGCTGACCAGCCCAGTAGCCGGTGAATTCCTTTGCCTGCAGTTCGTAGATCGAAAGCGCGTTTGCCGAGGTGGCGCCGTTCATCACGTAGCCGTATTGGCTGGCGAATTCCCCGAGCTTGACGAGGTCCGGTCGCTCGTTTGAAACCTTGGCCGCAACGTCGGGGGCAAGCGCGGGCGAACCGCCGCTGCGGGCATAAAGCAGAGCGGCATCTTCGGTGGCCAGCCATTTCAGGAACTTGACGGCACCTTCCTTGTTCTTGGCATTCTTGTTAAGGCCGAGACCGAGGCCGTGGATATGGTCGGCGCGGCCATTCGGGCCTGCCGGAGGCGCGACGATGCCGGTGACAGCAGCAACCGCAGGGGTCTTCTCCGCATTGGTCAAATCAGCGGCCGCGGCGTTCCATTGCAGCGCTGTCGCCGCCTGGCCGGCGCCAAAGGCCGCGTTTGTCTCCGCATATTCGTAGCTGAGCGAATCTTTCGGCGAGGCACCGGCGTCGTAGAGCTTCCTGTAAAGCTCCAGCCCGGTCTTGTAGGCGTCGGAATCGACCGTGACGTTGCCGTCCTTGTCCGTCCAGTCCGCACCGTAGGAACGCGGCAGCGACTGGAAGACCATCATGTTGAAAAGCAGGTTCTTCATCTGCAGCACCGTGCCGTAGCGCACCGGGCTGTCGGAATTCACCTGCTTGCTGAAATAAAGCGTCGTCGCCGCCCAATCGTCCCAGGTCCAGCTGTCCGGATCCTTCGGCTGCAGATCCTTGCCGAGATGCTCCTTGGCGATTTCCGCATATTTCTTCTTGGCGGCATCGTCCTGCATCAGCGCGTCGACGAGGTCCTTGCGGTAATACATGAAATGCAGAGACAGGTCGGTCGGCACACCATACTGTTTGCCGTCGAACTGCATCGTCTTCAGGACGGACTCGCCGAACACCTTGCCAGCATCGGCGCCGAGATCGACCGGTTCCATGTAAGGCGCGTAGCGGCCGATCGAATAGGTCGCGACGAGATTGACATCGAAGGCGTTGGAGCCGGCCGCCATGTCCGCCTGCAATTTGTCGTAGAAACCGTCGCGGTTGAAGAAGAGCAGCTCGACCTTGTCTGCGTCGGCAATGCCCGACTGGGCGTTATAGGCCTCGACGGTCGCACGCAAGGCGGTCTCCTCCGAACCGCCCGGCCAACCAAGGACTGTGACGGTTGCATGGGAAATGCCCGGCAGGGCAACGCTTGCGAGAAGAATGGCCGCAGCCGAAAAAGACGTCCTGTTCAGTTTCATCGTTGTTCCCTTTCTTAGTCTTTTGACGGTTCGAATGCATGCGAAGCAGCGTCGCTACCCGCCCTCTCCCGCGAGGTCGGCGACGCCGATGATGCCGGCGCGGCTGCCGAGCTTGGCCGCGACGAGACGTGGGGCGAGACGCGGCGCAACGTCCTTCAGATGTTCGCGCATCTCATCGATGTAGCCGGCAGCAAGGCCGATGCCGCCACCGATGACGATCTGGTTCGGATCGAGCATCAATTGAATGTCGCGACAGAGCGTTGCCGCGCGCAGCGCAGATTGCGAAACGATCGCCCGCGCCCATGGCGCGCCCTGCCTCGCACTTTCGAAAACCTTGGCGGCTTCCGCTTCGTGGCCGGCCTTCAGCGCCTCCACTGTAATCCACCGCCCGGACGTCTCGTCCTCCAAGGGAGACCGGCCCTGGGACGGGCCGCGAATGAGACCGAAATGACCTGCAAGCCCCGGCAGCGGCCGTCCGTTGATGACGATCCCGCCGCCAATCCCAGTCGAGATGGTCAGAAAGACGAGGTTTTCACCGGAGCCGGCGCCGAATTTATATTCGCCCCAGGCGGCTGCCTGCGCGTCGTTCATGGCGAAGACCGGCTTGCCGAACAGACGTGTCGCCCTCTCGACCAGCGAATAGCCGTGGGGAATGCCGAGTGTCGCCGGATTGAGCGCCGACCAACGCCCGTCCTGAACGAGACCGGTGACCGCAAAGCCGATACGGGCATAACGGCCGCGCCATTGCGCGGTACGCTCGGCAACGGCTTCGAGCCATGCGTCGGGCCCCGCCTCGCGTGCCGTCGGAACGAGAATCTCATCGGCAATAACGGCGCCTTTGACCAGCGCCGCCATCGTCTTGGTGCCGCCGATGTCGACCGCGAGCACGGATTCCGCCGACCTTCCATCCTGCCTGGTGTAGGCTTTCGCCAAGGCTTCATGAAACCACGCCGTTACGTGCTCCGTGCGGGTGATAGCCGACCCCACCACGACGGCGTAGGCGCCGGCTTTGACGGCGGCGGCCGCCTGTTCCGGCGAGCGGATGCGTCCCTCGGCAATGACGTAAGGAGTGAGCCTCCGCATCGCCGCAATGAGATCTATGTCCGGATCGACCGGTTCGGGGCCGCCCACATATCCCGAGAGCGTCGTGCCGACAAAGTCCACCCCGGCGGCGAGCGCGTGCGCGGCATCCTCCAGCGAGGAGCAATCGGCCATCGTCAGCTTGCCCTTCGCCTTTACGGCCCGCACGAGCGCCTCGATACCGGCCGGGCGCACCCGGTCTGTTGCATCGAAAGCAACGACGTCCGCACCGGCATCCGCAAGAGCCTCGGCATCGGAGACATAGGGCGTGATGCGCACCGGGCTGTCGGAAAGATCGCGTTTGACGATACCGATGATCGGCACTGTGACGGCGGAACGTACAGCCCTGACATAGGCGACGGATTCAATCCGCAGCGCCCGAGCGCCGGCATCGATCGCCGCCTTGGCAAACCCCTTCACGAATTCGGCGTTGTCCATCGGGCCGGCCGGAACCGGCTGGCATGAGACGATCAGGCCGTTCCTTATGTCTGCGCGCTGCAATCGTGACACTCCCTCTCCGGCATCACGATAGATAGAAAATACCAGAATACAACCAGTTTATGACTGGTATCATCGTTGCAGCTCGAACACGAAATCGTAGACATCGCCCTTGTAGCGCGTCTCGCAGTATTCGACGATCTGACCATCACCGAGAAAACAGCGCCGCTCGGTGATCAGCAGCGGCGCGCCGGGGTCGCAATTGAGGTGCTGGGCATCCTCCTCGCTAGCTGCTCTCGATCGCATTCTCTGGATCGCGCGCTGAGGCAGAAAGCCACGCGCCTCCAATGCCTCGTAGAGGGAATCGCCGACGAGATCCGGAGACGGCAAGAAGCGAGCCGGTACCGCGGAAATCTCGACTGCGATCGGCGCGGAATCGGCGGTTCGAACCCGTTTCATGCGAACGACATTGGTGTTTCCGGCAACACCCAATGCCATCATCTCGGCCGGCGAAGGCCGGCTTATCTGCTTGGAAAGCCAGATACATCCGGGCGTCAGTCCGCGTGCGCGTATGTCCTCGGAAAAGCTCGTCAGCGTCGACAGGGATTTTTCAACGCGCGACCCAACTTCCGTGCGGAAGCCATGCCGGCGATTGAGCAATCCCTCCTCTTCAAGCAAGGCGAGCGCTTTTCGCACGGTCACGCGGGAGAGCGAAAATGCATCGGCAATAACGCGCTCGCCCGGTAGGGCTGCACCCGCTCTCAAAGCGTTGGAGCGGATTGCGGCCTCGATCGCCGACTTCAGTCGCTTGTAGAGCGGCGAACCGGGAGCCGCGCCGGTAAGTTCCCTGCCGACCAGTTCGATGAAGATATCGGTTTCCATTGCCGCTCCATGCAAATTGAACCGCCTGCGGATTTCATCCACAAACGCCAGCTGGAGCTATACTGGTATTATCCTCCTAGCGCAATTCCAGGAAATGTGTGTAACGGTTTTCGGTCCGGAATTGCGTAGTTTGAACGAGTTAGATCATTTCAGCGTTTCAATGAAACAATGAAATGATCTAGCGCAAATCCGCCGATGCGCCGGCGCGGAATTCACTGCTGCGCCGCCACGTCTTTTCCGCGGGAGATCATCGATCCGAAAAAAGCGCTCTGCCCGTCATGGCCTCTGGCTGCCGGATCCCCATAAGCGTCAAAGTGGTGGGGGCGACGTCGGCGAGAATACCATCGCGCAGGCGCACGTCACTTGACGAACCAGATAGCAGGACCGGCACCGGATTAGTGGTATGAGCCGTGTGCGGCTCCCCGTTTTCGGGATCAATCATCATCTCGCAGTTGCCGTGATCGGCGATGACCAGCATCGACCCGCCCGCGCGCGCAACGGTCGCGTCGATTTCGCCGAGCGCGCCGTCGACCATCTCCACGGCGAGAATGGCCGCATCGAGCTTGCCGGTATGACCAACCATATCGGGATTGGCGAAGTTGACGACCACCAGGTCGTAGTCCCCGCTCTCGATCGCGGCAACGACCTTCGTCGTCAGTTCCGGGGCCGACATGGTGGGCTGCAGGTCGTAGGTGGCCACCTTGGGCGAAGGTACGAGCGTCCGCTCCTCCCCTTCATGCGGAGCCTCGCGCCCACCGTTCAGAAAATACGTGACGTGAGGGTATTTTTCCGTTTCGGCGAGATGGATTTGCGTCTTCCCCGCTTTCGCGACAGTCTCGCTCAATCCCTCGTCGAGGCGTTGCGGTGGAAACAGCGTCCCCATAGAGGCGTCGAGTTCTGATCCGTACGAGACCATTCCGACGGAGATCGACAGATCCGGCCTCCTGCCCCGATCAAAGCCATCAAAATCGGGAAGCGTCAGGGCCGCAAGAATCTCACGCACGCGATCCGATCGGAAATTCGCACAAAGAACCGCGTCGCCGTCGCGAATGCCGGCATAATCGCCGACGACGCTCGGCGGAATGAATTCGTCCGTCTTTTCCTCGGCCGCGGCAAGCGCGATCGCCTGCTCTGCCGTGCCGGCACGCACCCCCTTGCCTAGAGCGATCGCCTCGTAGGCGAGCCTGACCCGATCCCAGCGGCTGTCCCTGTCCATTGCAAAGAAGCGGCCGCTGACCGTGGCAACGACAGCACTGTCCGGAAGCTTCCAAGCGAGTTGGCGGAGATACGGCGCCGCCTGCCCCGGTTGCGTATCACGGCCGTCGGTAAAGGCATGAATAACCGGGCGCACGCCGAGGCTCGCGAGCTCCCGGGCGGCCGCCGCGACATGGTCCATGTGGGAATGCACGCCGCCTGGAGACACGAGGCCGAGGATATGGCATGCGCCCCCCGTCCGCCTGAGCGCATCCGGCAGCCCGCTTTCGGCGAGCAGATCGCGCAGGGTGCCGTCTGCGATCGCGGCATCGATGCGCGGCAGCTCCTGCATCACGATGCGCCCCGCTCCGATGTTCAGATGTCCCACTTCGGAATTGCCCATCTGCCCCTCGGGCAAGCCGACAGCGGGGCCATGCGTCGTGAGAAACGCATGCGGACAGGTCGCCCACAAACGATCGAAGTTCGGCGTGTTCGCGAGCAGGACGGCATTGCCCTCCGCTTCTTCGCGCCAGCCCCATCCGTCCATGATCATCAGGACAGTCGGTTTCTTCTTAGCCAAGGTAACCCCCTATCGCTTAAGTCCCGGGATCATTCCGCGCCCGGCCGCATCGCGTCCTTCAGCCGCGCCTCCAGGATCGCCAGGAAAGCCCGAAGCTTCTTCGGGACAAAACGGCTGCGCGGATAAAACGCCTTGATCACGCGGCGCGAGACGATCTCGCCGTCGAATACGGAAAGAAGTCTTCCGGCCCGGATTTCCTCGACCACGCTGTAAAGCGGAAGCCGGGCAATGCCGGCCCCCTGGAGAGCCGCAAGGACGATCGCGCTCTCGAAATTCGAATGAAATGTGCCGTCCACCTGCACGGTGATCTCCTCGTCGTCGAAGCGTGCGCTCCAGGTACGCGGATCGGGCTTCTGCGTCGTATGGATCAGGCAGTTGTGTTCTCGAAGGTCGGCCGGCTTGTGCGGTCTCGGCCGCTCGGAGAAGTAGGAAGGCGCGGCGCAAATGACATAGGCCGCGGGACCGAGCTTGCGCTCGAAAAGACCGGTGTGAAAGGATTCGTCGTCATCGAAATCGCGGCTGCCGATCACGACGTCCACGCCGCGTTCCATGAGATTCACCGAGTAGGCGCTGACGGTGAGCTCGACCTTGATCGAAGGATATCGCGCGTTGAAATCGACGATTGCCGGTGCGACGAGCGCCTGGCCGACGCCCGGCGTGCTGTGAACCCGCAGCGTGCCGATCAATTCGCTGCTGAGCCCGCTCGCATCCGCCTTCGCGGCGTCGATCTCGGCAAGGATGCGCGTGCAATGGTCGAAGAAGACACTCCCCGCATCGGTCAGGAAGACGGCATGGGTCGAGCGGTTAAGCAGGGTGAGCTTCAGCGCCTCCTCGAGTTGGGAGACGTGCTTGCTCATATAGGACGGCGACTTCCCAAAGATCTTTGCGGCGGTGGTGAAGCTGCCATGCTGCACCACGCGCGTGAAGATCACGATGTCGTTGAGATCGAGCCCGTCAAAGCTCGATCTCGGCATGTCGGAAGACTTGATCATCTCCGGCGTCTTGGCACAACTCTGCGCCGGGGACAATTCAAGAAAAGAGCAGCGACTTGATAACAACGGGAATAACCCCCGGCGGGTTCATAAACTCGCCGAGATCGACGAAATCCAGATCCTTGAGCCGCACGCCGTCGATGGAAATCAGGTGTGACCGGACGCCGAGCTCCCGATCGAGAATCCGGCCTATCGTCTGACCAACGTCGCCATCGATCATCAGCACCAACAACTCCTTGCGCTCGCCCTCTGGCGCGGCAACCATCTTGATCGCTTTGGCCATGGCGAGCAGGCGCGGGTAGTCCGGCGACCCGGTCCAGGAAAAAGCAAGGGCCGTCATCGCCGAAACATCGTGATCCTGCCTGGCAGCGCTCTCACGGAATGCAGCGGCGATTTCCTCCGGATCGAGCTCTTCGGAAAGCGCCTTTCCTAGATGGACCACAGGGATATTGTGTTTCGGCAAAGCGTCGGCGCCGTTCATATAGAGCGTCTTGCCGCTCACCTGCACGGTGAACTGCGAGGCGCCGATGACGGTCGCCCGGATGCGCTGCCCGGCATCGACGATCGGTATCTCGATGCGCGGCTTCAACTGCGCCACGATCTCGTCGGCGAGATCCCGCGCTATATCGCCATGATCATTCGGCTCGTAGTCGAAAATGTATTCCGAGACGCCACCGGAAAAGGTGATGTAAGTGGGCTGGACCGGGCGTTCGAGAGGTTCCGTCAGCAGGAGGCGCTGGCCGAGCGCGTCGAGCGGCTCGCCGAGAATTTCATCGACTGCGATCGCGGCCAGGCGCTTTGCAATGGCGCGGCGGTTCTCGGGGTTGGCAATCGTCGCGGGATCCGTGCCGAGCCCGAGTTCGTCGGCAACGATCCGGGCCGAATCGTCAATGCGCGACCAGGTGCCTTGGGCATCCTGCGCCAGCAGCCGTCCGCCAACGGCAAAGGCGGCAACGCTTATGATTTCTCCCTTGTCGATCAAGGCAAGCTTTGTCGTGCCGCCACCGATATCGACATGCAGGCCGCAGGCGTCCCTTTTCTTCGAGAGAGCGGTTGCGCCCGAACCATGGGCCGCGAGCATGCATTCGAGCTTGTGGCCGGCGGTCGCACAGACGAAGCGTCCGGATTCGTTTGCAAAGATCTCGTCAATCGCCCGCGCGTTCTTTCGCTTGATCGCCTCGCCGGTCAGAATGACGGCGCCGGTGTCAATGTGGCTGCGCTTGTAACCCGCGTCGTGATAGCAGTGCTGAAAGAAGTGCCTCAACTCGTGCGCATCGATCGTCCCGTCCGGCAAAAACGGCGTCAGCAGGATCGGCGAGCGCCAGACCACGCGCCGATCGACGACGACGAAACGGCTGGAAAGATCGTCCGTCTCCCGCCGCAGGACGACATTCGCAAACAAGAGGTGAGACGTGGAGCTGCCGATATCGATGCCGACCGTCAACAGATCGACGGTTTCCTGTTTCCACAGCCAGTCCGCGATCTGCTGACGTTCGCTGTCAGACAGATTGTCATGCTCGTGGTCGAAATCGAGATCGTGCACGCAACTCCTCCTTCCGCTACAGCGCCGCGCACATCGAACGCGCAAAGACGCTGTAGCACCATGAACTGCTGCATGATTTTGTCCTTAAGGCGGTTCCGATTTAAGGAATCATGCAGTGAAGCCGGGCCTCCTGCCCGGCTGGTCCCGCCTGCCGCGCCTTACGTCGCCGGACCGGCAAGGATCGGCGTCTGGATGACGCCCGTCAGGCTTTCCTTCGGCAGGGCCATGATCGCCGGCTCATCGAAGATGTCGCCCATCGCCGACGGCACACCGGTCTTCTGCAACTCCTCGAGGAACTTGCGGTGTACGCGCGGATCCTGATCCTCGTATTCGATCTGCCGTCCGCCGTCCTTGACCGAAGTCGCACCGCCGCCTTCCGCACTCTTGCGGCGCAGCGAGATGAACGGGTAGCGCCGGCTGCCGAGGCTGCAGGCGACGTAGCGCGCCGGCTGATCGCAGGTGTTGAAATGCTGATGGTACATCCAGAACGGCGGCGTATACATGAAGCCGTGGCGCCACGGAATTTCCTTGAACTCGGAGTCTCCCTCGTACCACATCAGCGAGTATCCCTCGCCGTCGACGGCGTGCACGTGCGTTCCGGCGGCGTGGCGGTGGGCCTTCTTGTAGCGGCCGACCGGCATCTGCGAAACGTGGGAATGCATCGTTCCGTCAGCCAGCACGAAATTGACGTTGAGCGATCCCTTGCCGCGTCCCTCGAATTCATAGAGCTTGAAGCTCGTCAGATCGTGGACGAAGTTGGTTTCCCAGATGTTCTGCACCTTGCGCGCCGATTCCAAGCCATAGGAATAAAGTGCGCCTTCGCCTTCGAAATGCTTGGCCTGGCCGATGCGGTCCTTGAAGGCGAAGTCGTTGTCGAAGACGAAATCGAGGTTGTGGTAGAGATTGATGGTCAGCGGGGCATTGTTCGTGCAGGAGAGGCGCACCGTGTCGACACCGGAACCGTTGTTGAACTGGTAGAGGCAGTTCAACGGGATCGCAAAGAGCGCCTTCGGCCCCCACTCGAAGGTGCGGACCTCGCCGTTCGGAAGCCATACGGTCGTCGAACCATAGCCTGACAGGACATAGAAGAAGGCTTCGTAGAGGTGCTTGACGGGGCGCGTCTTGCGGCCAGCCAAGACTTCGATGACATAGTTCGCCATGAAGTCGCCCATGCCATGCGTATGTGCGAAGCAGCCGCGTGCGTCGTAGCGATCCCATGGCCCTGTTTCGAGCGCAAGCAGATCGTGCCCGAGATCGAAATGGATCGGGATTCCCTCGCCCTTGGACCAATCCTTATAGGGGTCGACAAGGAACTTGGTGTTGCCGGGATCCGGAACCGCAACCGGTTCACCACTGAGCGGCGTTGTATCGACTGTACTGGCCATCTGGTTCACTTTCATTTCGCTTTGTCGTTCCGCATTCGGCGCGAACTATGAGTCTTTTGTGCCGGCATCGGTAGTGTGTTTTCGGAAAAGGCGTTTTCCCGACACACTATACGTCACGCCTCTTCTCGGGCATGAAAGAGCCATGCAACACTTTGAATTGCCGACAAATTTTTTCCTTGAATCGGCTCCGATTCCAGGAATGGCGCCGGCATCACGCGAGGCGTCGATGGCGCGCAACTTCTGGCGCCGCCAGGTGAACGGGCGGCGGCAAGACCGCCGCCCGCAAAGCCGCTAGGCTCAGTTCCGCGACAGGAGGGCCTCTTTCAGAAACTCAACGATCTCGGGCGTCTGGTCCAGTGCCGCCTTGACCGTTACTGCCACGTCGTCGCCGACCTTCGGATCCACCGGCAGGCTGAGAGACTTGGCTTTCTCCAGGAATTCCGGATCGGACGTGGCGGCATTATAGGCGTCGCGCAGCGCCTTCAACCGGTCTTCCGGAATGCCGTTCGGACCCGCCGTCAGGCGAGAAATGTTGCTTTGCGAGGCTACCAGCGCAATGACCTTCTTGGCATCTGCATCATCGACCAGCGAGGCGAGCTGCGGCACGTCCGTCTCCGAACCGCCGATCTGGGCGATGATGCGGCCATTGCCCTCATCCACGAACTGTTGGAACGAGGAACGCGAGGCAATGATCCCCTGCACTTCGCCCCGTCGCAAGGCAAGTTGGTCGTCGCTGCCGTTGTATCCGGACACGATCTGGATCGGCAGATGGAGCGCATTGACCAGCATCGTGGTCTCGATCGTCGAGGCGCTGCCAACACCGGCAGAAGCAAAGCGGATCGGCTCCTTCAGCGCCTTGAGCTGCTCGTAGCTCTCGATGCCGGAATCCTTGCTCACGACGATGACGCGCGGGTCGGAGGCGACCTTTCCGATCCAGGACATGTCCGCGAGGTCGAACTTGATGCCGGGGTCACCGCCGAGCTGGCCGTAGATGAGCCCGGTGTTGAAGGTACCGAAAGTCAGCCCATCCGGCTCGGAAGCGTAAATATAGTTCGCTCCAATGAGGTGGCCGGCGCCGGGCATGTTCTGGACGACGAAGGTCGACCCCGGCAGGTACTTCTGCATGAACTGCGCCACGAGACGACCATTGGTGTCGTAGCCGCCGCCAGGGCCGGTCGCGACGATGTAGTTGACCGTCTTGCCGTTGAAGAACTCCTTGCCTTCCTGCGCCCAAGCGGCGGCCGTCGAGATCGTAAGCAAAGCCGCAGTCGCGCAAGCGGCCATGCGAATTGAATGCCATTTCATTGATTTTCCTCCCAGTTGAAGCTTGAAAATTCGATAGAGCGGGATGAGGAAAAGTGTGCGCGGTTTTCCGCCCGCATCCCGCTCTAACTTATTAGAATCGATCACGTTTTATGACTTTGGGTCGATTCGACCCAAAGTCATTGTGATCTGGTGCGCATCAGCCTTCGCTGAGCGCCTCTTTCAATACGTTGATGACCTCCGGAGCCTGGTCCAAAGCCTTCTCGACCCGCGTTCCGACCTCGTCGCCGACTGCCGGATCGACGGGAAGGCCGAGTGCACGCGCTTTCTCGACGAATTCCGGGTCGGTCGTAGCAGCCTTATAGGCGTCGCGAAGGGCCTTCAGGCGCTCCTCCGGGATCCCGGCCGGGCCGGCGGAAAGCCGCGAGATCCCGCTCTGCGACTCGATCAGGCCGACGACTTGCTTTGCCGTGGCGTCGTCGACCATCGAAGAGAGTTGCGGTACGTCCGTTTCGGTGCCGCCGACTTGCGCGATGAAACGCCCCTTGCCCTCATCGACGAACTGCTGAAATTCCGACCGGGATCCGATCACGCCCTGGACCTCGCCGCGCATCATCGCGAGCTGGTCCTCGTTGCCGTTATAGCCCGAAACCACCTGGATCGGCAGTTTGAGCGCCTTGACGAACATCGTCGCCTCGATCATCGAGGCGCTTCCCTTTCCGGCGGTAGCGAATTTGACCGGCTCCTTCAGCGCTTTCAGCTGTTCGTAGCTTTCGATCCCGGATTCCTTGGTGACGAGAATGATGCGCGGGTCGGATGCAACCTTTCCGATCCAGGACATCTTCGTCAGGTCGAACTTGATGTTCTGGTCGCCGCTGAGCTGACCGTAGAGGAGCCCGGTGTTGAAGGTGCCGAAGGTCAGACCGTCTGGTTCGGAGGCATAGATGTAGTTCGTGCCCAGCAGATGGCCGGCTCCAGGCATGTTCTGCACGACGAAGGTCGAGCCTGGCAGGTATTTCTGCATGTATTGCGCAACAAGACGTCCGTTGGTGTCGTAAACGCCACCGGGCGCCGTCGCGACGATGTAGTTGACGGTCTTGCCGTTGAAGAACTCGACGCCGTCCTCGGCCAAGCCGAGACCGGGCCACAGTGCCGACAGGATCGCGGCACCCGATACCGCGATGCGAAGTGTTTGAATTCCCATTAATTCCTCCCTTTGCCTTGCGGCGTAAGCTGCCCGCTCTTGCGGACACCCGGTTTCCGATAATGTCTGCAAGCGGCAAACCAACCCCGCTCACGGCGGCGCTGCCAACGTGAATCCATCCTTGCAGTGCGTTTGGTGTTTCTTTTTGGGCGCGCGCCCCGCAAGGCGCGCATTTTTTCGAACCGCCTCCTCGCGGATCCTGATCAGGCTGCCCCGATCCCGATTATTTGCACCAGCCAGGGTGTTACGAAGCCGGGATGGAGCTGGATGTGCAGGAGTGCGCCGAACATCAGGTAGAGCACCAGCGTCGCTGCTGCCGCCAACGAGAAGGCGAACCGCCACGAGGCCTCGGCTTCCCGACGGAGGAAGGTCAACAGCAACACGGGCACGCTCACATAAAACCCGACGGTGAGGATCCCGGCGACAAAGGCCACGAAATAGATCCACATCAGGATCTCCTGCGAGACCGTGTGCGGCCCGAACTCCGGCAGCTCCGGCTCCAGACCGGCCTGTTGTGCCAGACCGGCGCGGGGTGCACCGTGGTATGCGCTCTTCGAGGACGGCATCAAATCGATGCCGAGTTGGACGAGGCAGAGTGCGATAGCCGGCAGACCGACGATCAGGGGCATGAAGCGCGCCTTAGCTGGAAATTCCATCGAGAGGGCCACCATGACGACGAAGAAGGCGAGCATGACGATGGTGAGCCATGTGCTGAAGGAAAGATTCTTCACGTGTTGATCTCCACGCTAGGCTGGCGATTGCCGGGCCGGAAATTGCGGTAGAAGGCGTAGACCATCAGCGCGACGATCATGCCGATCAGGACCAGCGACATCGGGCGCAGGAAGAAGGAGTAACCCCACAACTGAAGCGCCTGGTGCAGCGACGCTTCCGCCTGGCCGCCGAGAACGAGGCCGATGACGAAGGGCGAGCGCGGCCAGCCGGCCCGCTGGAAGCCGTAGCCGATCGCGCTGAAGAGCACGAGGACCACGAGGTTCTGCCACTGCACATCGCTGACGAAGCAGCCTATCGTCACGAAGACGAGGATGAAGGGCGCCAGCATGCGACCATTGACGAAGGTCAGAACCGCGAGCCAACGACAGACGACGAGCAGCATGGCGACGGCAATGAGGTTGCCCACGACCAGCGCCCAGATCAGCGTCCAGACCAGATCGAGATGCTTGGTGACCATCATCGCGCCGGGCTGGATGCCCAGGATGAGGAAGGCGCCAAGCAGCACGGCCATGCCGGAACTGCCCGGGATGCCGAAGAAGAGGGTCGGTAGCAGCGAGCCGCCTTCCTTGCCGTTGCTCGCGGTCTCCGGGGCGATGACGCCCTCGATCGCGCCCTTGCCAAAGCGCTCCGGCGTCTTCGAGCTTTGCACCGCATGGCCATAGCAGAGCCATGCCGCAGTCGAGCCGCCGAGACCGGGAACCATCCCGATGACGGAGCCGATGACCGAGGTGCGGACCACGAGCCACCAGTGACGCGGGACCTCCATGACGCCTGAAAACAGCTGCCTATAGGAGAAGGCCTTGTCCATCGGCACGGCCGAGATCGAACCACCCTTGGTGGCAAGAGCAAGCATTTCCGGTACGGCGAACATGGCGAGCACCGCGGTGACGAGGCTGACGCCGTCCCACAGGAAAAGCATGTCGCCGGCATAGCGCGGCGTACCAGTGATCGGATCCATGCCGATCGTCGACAGCATGAGACCGTAGAAGCCGACGATCAGGCCTTTGACGATCTTGCTGCCGCTCGCCAGGAAGGCGATGAAACTGATGCCGAGAAGGGCAATCAGGAAGAACTCGGCGGGGCTGAACATCAGGATGACCGGTTCCAGCACCGGAATCATGATCGCGAAAACGACCGCACCGATGATGCCGCCGACACCGGAGGCGGTAATACTGGCACCGAGCGCGCGCGCCGCCTGTCCCTGCTTGGCGAGTGGATAGCCGTCAAGCGTGGTTGCCGCATCATCACCATCGCCTGGGATGCCGAACATGATGCTCGATATCTGGCCGCTGGTGCCGTTGACGGCGTGCATGGTCAACAGGAAAACAGCGCCTGCCACCATGTCCATGCCATAGACGAAGGGAATCGCCATGGCGATGGAGAGCTTGCCTCCGATGCCGGGCGTCACGCCGACGAGCAGTCCAAAGACGACCGCGATCAGCATGAGACCCATGGTGTGGGGGGTGCTCACAAGATTAAAGAGCGCCCCGAACATAGTCTCGATCATTTCTGGTTCCAATCCTCCCGTAGAATGGAGTTCCCGCCGATCAGATCGCGGCTCCATCGGGCAATCACTTGCGAACTCCTCCTGCAGACAGGGCGATTGCCATCATTCGCGCTGGCCCCCTGCCTGTCGCGTGGTTTCATTAGTGCCATCGCTGTGACCTTTGTCCAAAGCAAAAAATTATGCTTAGTCCAACAGTTTTCGCGCGGACAGAATTTGGAACGGCGATCAAGGTTTCCGCGGCAGGCACGCGCAACCATACGTTTATGCTTTTGATATCACGGTTATTTCCTTTGTTTAGAAAGTAATAATTCGCATTGGACCGGCCATCCCGCCGTCTCTTTGGTTGTGACGCGGTCCAGGCGAGCCAGGCTTAACGGGACCATTCGGCCGACATGTTTTGCACACACGGATCGCACCGATAAATTTTTCTTACTACGCAGCTAAGACGAAATGGCATGGACTTTCCGCGGCTTACGCCACTAGCATGCCGATGCTCACAGGCGCGCAGGGCAAGCGCGCCGCGCCAATCGCACCTCTATTCAATTGCTCTCCCCACGGCTTCGGACTGCCGAGGGGAGCTTGCGGCTATCGGAGTACCAATGGACAAACCTGTCGGCGACATCGGCATGGAGAGGGACGAGAATGTGACCTCTCTTGCGCTGCTCGCTTCGTTTCTGCGGCTCGGCGCCTCCTCTTTCGGAGGCGGCATGGCCGGCTGGACCCATCGCGAGATCGTCGAACGGCGCGGCTGGTTGACCGACGACGAGTTCCTCAAGACATTGACGGTGGCCCAGGTCATGCCGGGCGCCAATCCGGTCAACCTCGCCGTCTATATCGGCCTCAAATTGCGTGGCGTTGCCGGTGCCTGCATCGCGCTCTTCGGCATGGTGCTGCCTGCCTTCGCGGTGATCCTAGCTATGAGCTTCATCTATCAGCAGCTGAGGTCCCATCCCGAGGCGCAGGCGGTGCTGCGGGGGCTCGCCTGTGTTGGCATCGCCTCTTCATTGACAATGGGGATCAAAACCGCCCGCCGACTCAAAGCAAATGCACTGCCTATACTTATGGCGCTGGCCGTCTTCCTGATGGTTGGCGTTTTGCGCTGGCCACTCGTCGCCGTCGTCGCGGGCAGCATTCCCGTCAGTGTTGCCGCAACATTCTGGATCGAACGGGAGAAATCACGTGATTGACGACAAGCTGCTCAATCTGATTCTCCTCTGCATCCCGCTGTCCCTGGTTTCCTTCGGTGGTGGCCAGACGATCGTGGCGAGCCTCCAGCATGAGACCGTCGATGTCCTGCATCTGCTGAGCGGCCCGCAGTTTACCGATCTTTACGCCATTTCGCGCGCAGCCCCTGGCCCCGGCACTTTGATCGTGGCGCTGATCGGGTGGGAGGTCAACGGCCTGTTGGGGGCGGTCCTCGCGACACTCGCGATATTCATTCCCTCGTCCATCCTGCTCTGCATCCTGGGCAGCTATTGGCAGCGCCATCGTCGCTCCGCCTGGGCGATTGCCGCGGAAAAGGGGCTCGCGCCCGTCGCTGTCGGCCTGATTTTCGCCGGCGTTTTCGCGGTCGCCCAGTCGGCCAGGTTCACGCCGCTCGAAATGGCAACGTCCCTTGGCGCGATTGCGGTCTTGATGACGACGAAGACCGGCCCCTATCCTCTCCTTGGATTTGTCGGCGTCAGCTATTTTCTGCTGAGCCTCGCCGGAATGGCCTGATCCTATCGAAAGCCCGTGCGTTTCGCGTGCGGCGGCCTCACCGGCCGCGGTCGAGGCCGTGCGTCGTCCGGATTGGCTGCCGCTGCATCACCCCCGAACCTGATGAAAGATAAAAATCTACTGGGGCGCGATTGACCCGAGGGTGATTCACAGTATGATACTTAAATCAGAACATCGTTCCGCATAAAGGAACGCTAATTGAGGGGGTAAGAACGCAAATGGCCGAACCACTGGTTTTGCGGACCGCCGTCGGCAAACACGACCACGTCAAGCCTCTGAAGGATGGCAGGGTGCGATCGAGCCGGGTAACGCTCGAGTTCCAGGAATTCGACCCGCTGCCCAAGGCCTTCCGCACGATGGTGCGCGGCGGCGACCTCGATCTTTCGGAAATGGCGATCGTCACGCATCTCCTGGCGCATCACTACGGGAAGCCGATCACCGGCCTTGCTGTGCCGCTCTGGAGCCGGCTGCCGCATACCAACCTCGTCTGTCCCGTCGAATCGAAGGTCGAAGGGCCGCGTGACCTGGAAAACACAAAGGTCGGCGTGCGCGCCTATGCGCAGACCTCCGGCGTCTGGGTCCGCGGCATCCTGCAGCATGAATACGGCGTCGACCTCAACAGCATCACCTGGGTCACCATGGAGGATGCGCATTTGAGCGAATACGACGACCCGGCCATCGCGGTACGCAATCAATCGGAGATGGCCCTGCGACCGCTGATGCTTGCAGGCGAGCTTTCCGCGATCATGGGTGAACGCGAGGTCGATCCGGCAGGGATCCGCAGTGCCATCCCCGATGCCGAGAAGGCTGCGAAGGACTGGATTGCCGCAACCGGCATCGTTCCGATCAACCACGTGCTGACGGTCAAGACTGCGCTGACGGAAGAGCACCCGTGGCTCGCCGGCGAGTTGATGGAGTTGTTCGACGAGGCGCGGCGCGTCGCCGAAGCCGACGGCGCGGCACCGCCTCCGCCTTACGGGCTGGAGGAAAACCGCCGATCGCTGCAACTCGCCTTTGCCTATTCGGCCGAGCAGCAGATCACGCCCCGCGTCTATGACGTGGATGAACTTTTCCCTTCGATTTGAGGCTTGAGGACGTGGCGGACAAACTCCGCCCTCGCCCTTAGCAGCATAAGGATGCCGCCATGATCATCGACATTCACGGACACTACACGACGGAGCCGCAGGCGCTCCACCAGTTCAGGGACAAGCAGCTCGCCGGCCTTGCAGACCCGATGCGCCGCCCGCTCACGTCGGACCTCGGGATCACCGACGAGGTGCTGCTGAAATCGGTCGAACCGCAGCTCAAGTTCCAGAAGGAGCGCGGAAGCGACCTGACGATCTTCTCGCCGCGCGCCGCCGGCATGGCCCACCACGTCGGAACCGAAGCCATCAGCAAGCAATGGTCGGCGATGTCGAACGACCTGATCTATCGGATCTGCAGCCTGCTGCCCGACAATTTCGCCGCCGTCGGGCAATTGCCGCAGCATCCCGGTGCGCCACCAAAGAACTGCATTCCCGAGCTTGAGCGCATCGTCAACGAACTCGGTTTCGTCGGCGTCAATCTCAATCCCGATCCGTCGGGCGGCTACTGGACCGATCCGCCGCTCACCGACCGGCAGTGGTACCCTCTTTACGAGAAGCTCTGCGAGCTCGAGGTACCGGCGATGATCCATGTCACATCGTCGTGCAATCCGTGTTTCCACCACACCGGCGCGCATTACATCAACGGCGATACCACCGCCTTCATGCAGTTGATCCAGGGCGATCTCTTCAAGGATTTCCCGACGCTGAAGTTCGTCATTCCGCACGGAGGCGGCGCGGTGCCGTTCCATTGGGGGCGCTATCGCGGGCTTGCCCAGGAGATGAAGAAACCGCTCCTCTCGGAGCACCTTCTGAACAACGTCTTTTTCGACACCTGCGTCTATCACTATCCGGGCATCGAGCTGATGGCCAAGGTCATCCCGGTCGACAACATTCTCTTTGCGTCCGAGATGCTCGGCGCGGTCAAGGGCATCGATCCGGAAACCGGCCATCACTACGACGACACGAAACGCTACATCGACCAGCTTGAAGCGCTCGACGAGGACAGCCGCTACAAGATCTTCGAAGGCAACGCCCGCCGCGTCTATCCGCGGCTCGATGCCCAGCTCGCAAAGCGCGGGCGGCCTTCGCGGGCAGCGTGACACGTCATGGGAGGCGTCTCACCCATCATCGACCGCTGTCCGCTGGCCCAAAGCTCGGTCGCTTCAGCAGCAGGACCCGTCGTCGTCCGAGATGATCGCGTTCTTCATCCAGAACGGCGGCAGGTCGTCCTCCCGAACTTCGACGGCACGTTTGAAAACCTTGAACTGGTGGCGCCGGTCGGGCGCCGTCCAGAAGGCGACCACCGTTTCGAGCGGCGGGCATCCCGGCAGGCCGCAGGCGATCTCCGACACCATGATCGCGACATCGTCGGGAAGCGCGAAGCGCTCGCGCGTCCAGGCCTTCACCTGGCGGATGGCGGCGAGATGTTCGGGTTTCGAAGCAGCGGTCTTCAGCATGATTTTGAACCAGTCGCGCCGGCGCCAAGGCCTGGGGCGATCCCTCTCTACATAGGGCGCCGCGGTCGCGCCTGTCAAAAACGAATTCGGAAAAACCAGCCGGACCGGAACGCCATGCCATGCATCCGGCCGGATCGACAGTACTCGAAAGGAACAAAGATATGACGGAACAGGTCCTCGCGGCGGTCCGCACCGGTCCGGGCAAAATGGAGATGCGGGAATTCCCCATGCCCGACATCCCGGAGGATGCGGCACTCCTGAAGATGGAAGTGGCCGGCATCTGCGGCACGGACGTGAAGCTCTTCAAGAGCCCGCCCAATAATGCGCCCACCATCATGGGCCACGAGAACATCGGCTATATCGCCAAGGCCGGCCGCGAGTTCACCCGTCGCAAGGGCTTCAAGGAAGGCGACCTTGTGTTCGTCGAGCACTACGTCATGTGCGGCAAGTGCCAATGGTGTCACCAGGGACAGTATCGCCATTGCGAAAACACCGACTGGCGCAACAATCCGGATGGCATCCGTTACGGCTATACCTCGGCCGAGCGCGCACCGCATCTGTGGGGCGGTTTTGCGCAATATGTCTACCTGCCGTGGAACGCTGTCGTCCACCGCGTGCCGAAGGGCGTGACGCCGGAACTCGCTGGTCTCGTCACGCCGATGGCGAACGGTGTGGAGTGGTCGCTCTTCGACGCAGGCGTCGGCTACAACTCCACCGTCCTCATTCAAGGGCCGGGCCAGCAGGGTCTGTCGCAGACAGTTGTCTGCAAGCAGGCAGGCGCATCGCTGATCATCGTTACGGGGACCTCCAAGGACGCCGCCCGCCTCGAGGTCGCGAAGACCCTTGGCGCTGACTACGTCATCGACGTGCAGAAGGAGGATCCGCTTCAACGCATCATGGAGATCACCGGCGGCAAGGGCGTCGACATCTCGCTGGACTGCACGGCCGGCGCCGGCACGATCCCGATCCTCCTCGGTGTCGAGGCACTGAAGCGCAAGGCCGGCACGATCCTCGTGCAGGGCGAGATGAAGGAGTTCCCGAATTTTCCGCTCGAGAAGGTGACGACGAAGGCGATCACCATCAAGAGTGCACGCGGTCACAGCTATCTCGCCTGCGAACTGGCGCTCGAGCAGATCGCATCGAACCGCTTCCCGCTCGAGAAGATCACCACGCACCGCTTCGGCCTCAAGGACGCCGACCTGGCAATCAAGTCCGTCGGCGGACAGGGCGTGCCGGACGTCATTCACGCATCGCTGATGCCGTGGATGTGAGCCGTGGCGATCAAGGGAGGAACAGGCAGATGACACTCGGATTCAGGATCGTTGAGCGCCGACGGCGCGTCAGTGCGGCAATGGTCGAAAAGTTTCTCGACTTGCCGGTAGCCAACGTCAGCGACGTCATGTCCCGCATGACGGCGGGCGGGGCGGCCCTCAGGCCGCTCCACGCCTCTAGCGTGCTTGCCGGCGCGGCCTTCACAGTGAAGACGCGGCCGGGCGATAATCTGATGATTCACAAGGCGCTGCTGATGGCCGGCCCCGGCGACGTCATCGTGGTCGATGCGGGCGGCGATCTCACCAACGCTCTCGTCGGCGAGCTCATGCTCTCCCACGCAAGGGCGATCGGGGTCACGGGCGTCGTGATCAATGGCGCCGTCAGGGACTACGGCTGGATCAAGACCAATACCTTCCCGGTCTTCGCCGCCGGCATCACCCATCGAGGCCCCTACAAGGATGGACCGGGCGAGATCAACGTTCCGATCTCCCTTGGCGGAATGATCATCGAACCGGGCGATCTGATGCTCGGCGATGACGACGGCCTCGTCTGCATACCGTTCGACCAGGTCGAGGAAGTCTACGCCCAGGCAAAAGCCAAGAATGAAGCGGAAGCGAAAACGCTAGCGAACACGCTCGCCGGCAAGCTCGACCCGAAGCTCTGGGTGGATGAAAGCCTGAAGAAGCTCGGCTGCGAAGGCGTTTGATGCGCCCTGCCGGGCGCAACACGTTCAGGAGCCGCTTGGTCCGACGCGTCACCGTGCCTTCCAAGGCACGGTCCGGAGGCTCGCGTATGCCAAGCGGCTTTGAAAAGTATGATGCGCCGTTTCGAGGAGGAATGAACATGGCAATAACAACGATCGACGGCATCGCGACACGCTACGAGGTACTGGGCTCGGGCCCACCGCTGCTGATGTATTCGCCCGGAGGTTTCGATGCGACTATCGAGAAATGGCGGACGCAGGGCATCTATGCCGAGATCCAGTTCCTGGAACAACTGCCTCAGCATTTTACCTGCATCACTTTCGACCGGCGCGAGACCGGCCAGTCCGGCGGCCGCGTCGAGCGGGTGACCTGGTCGGACTACGTCAGACAGGGCAAGGGCCTGCTCGACCATCTCGGTATCGACAAGGCCTATCTGATGGGCGGCTGCATGGGCTGCAGCGTCGTCGCCGCCTTTGCGGCCGAGCTTCCCCAATCCGTGCTCGGCATAGTGCTCTTCTGGCCGGTCGGCGGCGCGCGTTACCGCATTGCGGGCCATCAGCGCTTCGCCGAGCACCTGGCTTTCGTCCACCAGAACGGACTGGAGGCGGTCGTCGCACTGGCGAAAGAGAGCAACAAGGCCTTTGGCGCCGATCCTCGCGGCGGGCCCTGGGTCTCGGTTCTCAGGCACGATCCGGAGTTCACGGAGCGTTATGTCCGGCAGAACGTCGATCACTACAAGGCGATCCTCGCGAGCATGCCGAGAACGCTGCTCGATAGAGACACCTCGCCCGGTGCCGAACCGGAGGACCTGTTGCGCCTGAATATCCCGACCCTGATCATCCCCGGGGCGGACGCTTCCCACGCGACATCGGCCGCGCGGTACCTCCAGGAATGCATCCCCGGATCGCAATATTGGGACGTTCCCGTCTCTGAGCAAACATCCGCCGCCACCAACGCGCGCGTGATCGAATTCCTCCGCAAGACGGAAGAGTCGCGCAATGCAGCGCCGCGCGTCTAATCAGACCCGCAAGGGTCGCTATAAAACTTCCAATTGCTGGCTGGTGTAGGCGATAAGCAGCGAGCAAGCGGTCCCCAACGATCAGGGGGCCGCATCCTCCGCGGCCAAGAGGTCCGGCAGGAATTCCTTCCCCTGGGTCGCGAGAAAGTCCTCGAAGGCGGCAATGACCGGCGTCATGGCACGATCGGTCCGGCTGACAGCAAACCATTGCCGGCGGATCGGCAGACCGACGACATCGAGGATCGTCAGTTCGCCGGCCTGAACCTCGGCGGCGACGCTGTGCGCCGCAAGAAAGGCGACGCTGGTATCCGCCATCACCGCCCGTTTGATATCCTCGATCGATTCCATCTCCGTGTTGGGGCCATCGGCCCTTCCGGGAATTTCGCTCATGAACCGGTCAAAGAAGTTGCGTGTGGCGGAGTCCGGGCTGCGCAGGAAGAAATGCTCACGCGCAATTTCCGCCTTCGAGATAGCCTGCCGCTTGGCAAGCGGATGATTGGGCGCGCTGACGACGACCAGCGAATGCTCCCCGAAAACCGCCGCGCGCACCGAGAATTCCCGCGGCGGGCGCCCGAGCAGCGCGACGTCGATCGTTCTATTCTTCAAGCGCTCGACCGTTTCAGCGCGGCGGTCGATGAAAAGCTCGAGGTCGATGTCGGGATAGGCGCTCGAAAAGGCGGCGACCATCGGTTTTGCGAAGTACTTGACCGTCGAGACCGCCCCAACGGCGATGTGCCCGCGCTTCACACCCTTGAAGGCGTCGAGCTCTGTTTCCAGCAATGAAAGCCGATCTTCGATGTCGCGTGCGGCGGCCAGAACCGCGTGCCCGGCTTCCGTCGGAAACATCCCATGGGCCATGCGCTCGAACAGCTGCACGCCGGCTTCCGCCTCGATCTGCTTCAACTGCAAGGTGACGGCCGGAGCGGTCAATCCGAGCGCTTTCGCAGCGCCGACGATCTTGCCGTGCACCTCGATCGCTCGTATCGACTTCAACTGCCGAAACGTGATATTTTTCATGCGGGGAGCATAAAAAAACTTAACGCGCACGTAAAGAGATTAAAATTTACTTTCGTGCGTAGATGGTTGATTTTCAACGTAGCAGGTTCGCCCCAATGAGATCCGCACAGGTACCGAGCGGTTGGCATCTGCAAAATCGTTCGCAACATCAAGGGAACTGAAAGATGAAAGCAGCAATCAAAAGCGGTCTGCTGGCATTGGCTGCCGTAGCGCTACCGGCCGTAGCCCATGCTCACACCGGCGTCGGCGCGGCAGGCGGCCTGGCACACGGCTTCATGCACCCGGTCGGCGGCCTGGACCATATCCTCGCCATGGTCGCCGTCGGCACATTCGCCTCCATTCTCGGCGGTCGCGCCCTCTGGCTCGTCCCGGCAAGCTTCGTGCTGATGATGGCCGCGGGCGGCATCCTGGGGATCGAAGGCATCGCCGTGCCGTTTGTCGAGATCGGCATCGCGGCGTCTGTAATCGTACTTGGCCTTGCGGTCGCGCTTCGCTGGAACCCGCCGACCGCCGTTGCAATGGGCGTCGTCAGCCTCTTCGCTGTCTTCCACGGCCATGCCCACGGCGCTGAAATGCCGATGGATGCGTCCGGTGTCCAATACGCGCTCGGCTTCATGGGTGCAACCGCATTGCTGCATGTCGCCGGCATCGCACTAGGTCTCGCCCTTGCACGCGTCGGGGCCAAGTCCCATGTCGCAACGCGGCTCGGCGGCAGTGCCATGGCGCTTGCCGGCCTCGGCATCATGACCGGCGTCCTCTAAGGACGGCTTCTGCAAAGGCCCATCGTAATCGGGGCTAGAAACAACAAACGGGCTGCTCGAGGAGCCGCCCGTTTTTCATGTATTCGGAACAATATGTGCGGCGCCACGTGACCTGTTCGCCGGAATCACTTCCCCGCTGCAGTCGTTCATCGCAAGGCAAGCGCTGGTTCGTAAACCGGGACGCCCTTAGCGGCGCTTGAGCGTGCGGCCGAAGGCGGCCTCGTCGATCCCGAGCGTCTGCAGGGCGCCGACGGACGGTTGGCGGCGCTCTCTGGTCGCCATCGCGCATTCATGCGCGGCACTGACCAGGCTCATGCCCTCCATGAACCCGCCGAACATGCTGCGAACCCACTGTGCGTTTGCGGGACGACGTGCTGCGAGCGTTGTCATTTCAATCATCTCTCCGTTGCATACGGAGTAGATATAATGCTGCTTTGCAACAACAAGAAGATCAACGCGAACAGCCCTGCCATGCAGCAACCGCATGGCAGGGCAAGCTCCTCCAGGTCCCCCCGCTAACACCTTAAACGGGTTCAACAAATCTGTGTTCGGCCTGTTTCACCAACCGACGTCGTCTCGGGTCCTAGATGACGAAGCTCTCCATCGTCTCCGGCGCGAAAATCTCCTCCGCGCAAAGCTTCCGCTTCGATAGCCCCTGCTCGTAGGAGTAGCGGAGGAACGTTTCGAGCGTCTCCCGATTCTCTTTGAAGCCGTAGCTCCAGTAGTCGTCACCCATGAGCCGACGCGCTTCCTCGACGTGCGCATTCAGCCACGGCAGCATGACCTTCAGCGCGGCGGTCTCTTCGAGTTCGCGGTAGACGCGCGACTGCGCCTCGGCAAAGGCCTTGTAGAGCGATTGCGCGATCCAGCGGTGTGCCTCGTACACCTCCCGCCGGATGACGATCGTGTGCATGATCGGAAAGATGCTGGTCCGCTTGAAATAAGCACGCTCGATCTCGACGAAGTTCTCGAAGAGACGACGGACACGACCTGTCGGTCCCTCATAGGACGAGGGCTTTCTCGCCGTGTAGAGCGCGTCGATCTCTCCGTCGCGCAGCATCGCCGAGAGTGTTTGCGTCGGACCGATGCGGTTGACACGGATGTGGCCCGGAAGGTCGAGCGGCAGCTTTTCCGGCCGGTTCGGCTGCTCTTCGCCGCCGGCGTAATAGGTGACGTCGTCGACCTTCACGCCATATTCGTCGGAAAGGATGCCGCGTATCCAGACCGGCGCGGTCATCTGATACTCGGGCGTCCCGACGCGTTTGCCGATAAGATCCTTCGGCTCTCGAATGCCCGACGCGGCGTTCACATAGATCGACGAATGCCTGAAGTACCGGGACGGAAAGACCGGAATCGCCACGAAAGGACGCGTCTCGGAGAAGCAGGACATGACGTAGGAGGAAAGCGACATCTCGGCGATGTCGAATTCCCGATGGCGCAGCATGCGAAAGAAAGTCTCTTCCACCGGCATGTTGAGATAAACGAGATCGATCCCGTCGGGCGCGACCGTTCTGTCCATGAGGGGGCGTGTCCGGTCGTAGTTCCAACAACCGAACGACAAACGAAGCGACGAAGTCAGAATAGTCTCCCTAGCACTACCGGGGGGTCAGGAAAGCCTGGGCTAGTCGAGCGCAAGTCCGCGACTTACAAGCGAAAATCCTGGACGGCTCCTCCGCCGTTTCCCGCCGTTTCACATCTCCAATCTGCTGCGATCATCGAATGCGAGATCCCAAATGTCCAAGATAAAACCTATTGGCTTGCTCAAAGAGAATCCGCTTGCTCCATGGGAACCAGGCGATCGATCGGGTGCGCGTAAGGCCCAACTTCGGCCATCAGCCGGTCGACCATCTTGTCGATGAACGTAAGGAACGGCTTTTCATCCCCGACCCCCCTATGGGCCGGATGAGCGAGAAACAGCGTCCGCTTGACGCCGGGCCGGTCCACGCGCCGCCCGATGATCTGACCCGTCTTGATCTCTTCCGCGACGATCCCGTAGGGCATGATGCTTTGCGCGACCCCATGCAGCACCAGCGCCTTGATCGCCTCGTTCGATTGAACCTGATAGGTAATCTTGACGTCGACGGAGAGGCGCGAGGCTGTCTCGTGCACCCGCCGCCAGATGATGTCACGGTTCGAAACCAGAGCGAGATCGCCGGCGACCGCTTGCCGGAAGGAAATATCGCCGCCCTGCTCCGCCCCGTTCGCCGCCGACACATGGAGAAGGTCCTCCTCCATCAGAGCAACGCGCCGGATACCAGGGTTTTCCTCTATGTCGTAGGCGAGCACATAGTCGAGTTCGCCGCGCTCAAGGGCATCGGCCAGCACGAAGCTCAATTCCTCTACGACATGAAGCGCGATTCCCGGCAACTGCGCGTTGGCGGCAACGAGCAGTTCCGTCCCGATCAGCTTGAGAATGCTCGGCGTTGCGCCAAACCGGATGCGCACCCGCTCTCCGCCGAGCGCGATCAGGTCCCGGCGCGTTTCCTCGAGCCGCTGCAGAATTTCAATGGAGCGTTCATATAGCAGCATCCCTGCTGGCGTCGCGCTCACGCCGCGCGAATGGCGGTCCAGCAACTGGATCTGCAGAGCGTCCTCGAGATTGCGGATCTGGATGCCAAGCGCGGTCTGGGCGAGGTTGAGCTGCTCGGCCGCCCGCGTAATGTTGCCCACTTCGACGACTTTGACGAAGTAGGCAAGCTGGCGGAGCTTCATCGCATGTCCAAGCATTTCTGATGCGCGCCTTTCACCGGTCAGTAGAATTGGTCGAAGTGAACCTGGGCCGGCGGAACGCCGAGGTCAATCAGCATCTTCTGGATCGCCTGTCCCATCATCGGAGGACCGGCAAAATAGACCTCGCATTCAGGAAGGCGATCGGAGAAGAGCTTTCCCGCCAGCTCGTGCACGAAGCCGGAATGGCCGCCCCAGCCGTCGCCGTCCGCGGAGGAGACGACCGGATGGTAGTGGATGTTGGAGCCGAACCCGGGAAGTTCGGCCAGCATGTCCTCGCCGCAGATATCGCGTGCCGTCCGCCCGCCGTAAACGAAGTCGATCCGGCGTTTGGCCAAGAGCGGCGTCGCCGCGGCGGCGCGCGTGACCGATATCATCGGCGAAAGGCCGGAACCACCGGCAAGACAGATGATATCGCGATCCGACTCGGCTCTGAGATAAGCCATGCCGTAGGGGCCGTCGACGCCGATACGATCACCGACCGACAGCCCATCGAACAGTTTTCCTGTCGCCGCCCCGTTCGGTACGCGACGGATCTGGAAGTGCCATTCACCCGCGTCGTTTTCCACATTAGCCATGGAATAGGCCCGGTTGCCCACAACACCCGGAAGGTCCAGCAAGGCATACTGACCCGCGAGAAAGCGGACCGGCTTGTCCAGCCGGAAACGAAACTCGCGGATATCATGCGTGATGTCGCGCACTTCGATCAGTTCCGCCTGCTGCCGCACGGGCGGGAAGCGGCTTTCATATTGCGGCATCAGCCGGAGCTTTACGAGGCAATCCGTCAGCGGACGAGACTGGCAGCCGAGGCGCCGTCCGCGCTCGCGATCACGATCGCTGAGACCGGGCGCATCGGGGCGCAATTCCTCGATCTCTCCCTCCAGGAGATCGAAACGGCAGTTGCCGCAGGAGCCGACATTGCATTCATAGGGAAAGCCGAGGCCCGTGCGCAACGCCGAGCGCATGATGGTGTCGTCATCTCCGCAAGTCCATTGGACGTCGCTTCCCTTGAGTGCAATTGCCGGCATGTTCAACTCCCTAAGTCGTATCTCTCTCGAAAGGCCGCCGTGTAACCGAGGCGGGATGAAATGGCCGCGACCGCTTCAAGAAGCGCGGGCGAATAGCCCTCAAGCGCCTCCAGCGACAGCCGCTGCAATGGGCCTGCGATGCCGACGGCGCCAACGACGGCACCGGTCGAATCGCGTACCGGGGCAGCGATGCCCCGGATTCCGGGTTCGCTCTCCTCGTCTTCGATGGCGAAGCCCCGTTGCCGGGTCTCGGCCAGCATCTCTCTCAGGCGCGCCGGATCGGTGACGGTCTTTGCCGTTCGCCGCTGCAGCGGCCCGGCCAGCAACCGCTCGATCGCCTGTTCAGGGGCAAAGGCGAAGATCGCGCGTCCAACGGCACTGCAATGGGCGGGCTTGCGCGCACCGAGGTCGGATTTCATCGCGAGAGCCTGCGGACTTTCCAGATCGTAGACGTGCATCACCTCTCCATCGGAAGGGACGCCCAGAATGATCGTTTCGCCCGTCAGCTTGCGGAGGTCGAACAGATAGGGTCTCGCCTCGTTGGAAAGATCCATGCGCCGGCGCACAAGCGTACCGAGGGCAAAGAGGCCGACCCCGAGGCGATAGCGCTCGGTCTGCGGGTTCTGCTCGAGCAGCCCTTCGGTCACGAGCGTCACCGCCAGACGGTGGACCGTGCTCTTCGCAACCTTCAGCCTTTGCGCCAGCGCACTGACGCCGATCTCGGCCTCGTCCTCGGAAAAAGCCTTCAGGAGACGGATCGCCGTCGTGACCGAAGAGAGGCGGTTGCGCTTGCCGGCGGGGCCTTTTCCTCCGCGCGCGGGTGGTTTGGTGGGTGCGTTCATGGCGTGATTGTCCGTTTCATCGCGAGAGTTACGGCTCGTCCATAACACAGTTGCCATGGTCTCACATCACCACCCTGCCTGCCTCAAACCCTGAGCGCGCTCAGCATTTCGCCGACATATTCGTCGCCGTTGGAGATGACGAGCATCGCCGCGAAGGGCCGCATGGTCGTCAGCGTACGCGCAAGATCTTCCGCAGAGACACCTTCGGCGTTGCGCACCAGGCCGGTTGTCAGCTTGTTGCAGACGAAACAGGCATTGCCGATCACTTCGGCAGCATCCGCGGCAGTGCCGGCTGTCGTTATCATGACGATGATGTCTGCGTCGGCGATCTCGTCGGCGAGGCTGACCGTCTTGCCTTCCAGGTCCTCCAAAACCGCGTCGACCGGCAGCATGTGCAGTGAATCGGTGGCTCCCCTTGCGCTCACGTAGCGCAGAAAATGCGCACCGCTCCAGGGCATGTCGGCAAGCGTGCGCAGTAGCCCCAGGCTCGGCTCATCCAAGGCGATGACACGCGACCTACGCGGGCTGGAATTCGGGTATTCGACACGGAAACGTGCTTCCTCCGCGCTGGCGAAGCGCGCACTTTCGCTCAGTCCGAGCTGCATGACATTTCTCCTCATTAAGCGGCTGCCAAGGTGGTCCCCGACGCACAGTGCCGGGGCCACCGTGGTGACTGCAGCGTCAGACGCTGGTTGGCGCCTTGCCTTCGATCACGGTCAATGCCTCTTCGGCGACATCGACATAAGACTTGTCGACCGGCAGCACGATCGCCGCGGAACGGACGCGGTGATGTGCCGGATCGACGCCAGGAGGAACGACGCCCTTGTCACGCAGCGCGCGGGCGGCCTTTAACAGGCGGTGACGCGCCATGATGATGCCGTTGTCGGTCGACACCAGGTTTTCCTTGCTGCGATCGACGATCGGACCCATGCTTTCCTGCAGTGAGGCGTCCTGCATGGCGATGCCTTCGACGCCTGAATAGGTGATGCCCTTGCGCTGGGCCTCGCGGTCCATGAGGTAGTCATTGTCCTTGTTGGCGAGCGGCCGGTAGGTTCCCGGTACATAGGCGACATGGATGCCCTTGCCGGCAATCATCGCCTGGCGTTCCTCCGTCGTCAGCGCACGAACCGGGTGGTAGTCGAAGCTCCAGGCCCAGCAGTTTTCGTCGTCGATCGGGATCCAGAAGTGGCCGTGAACCGGATGGTCGCCACGCGGCGGGACCATGGTGAAGGACGGCATGACCCAGGGCGTGACCCGCCAATAGTAATGGCCTTCCTCGGCGTTGCGTCGTGCGCCGATGAAAAGGCCGCCCACGTTGTCGGTTACCTCGAAGAACGGTCTTGCATCGGACATGTTGTATTTGTTGCCGCGCGCGCCCTTGAAGAGCGGGTCGCTGTTGAGATTGCCGCTGTGGAGCCAGGACACGTGGCTGGAATCGATGCCGCCTTCCATGGCCTGCAACCAGTTGCACTCCTGCCAGCGCTTCGACGTGAAGGTCTGTTCCGAGGGAACGAGCGCGAATTCCCATTCGGGATGCGGCGGCTGCTTTTCCGCCGGCCCCATATAGGTCCAGAGGATGTCGCCGATCTTGATCAGCGGATAGGACTTCAGCTTGATCTTGCCGCAGTAGCCGCTTTCCTTCGGCTCGGACGGCACCTCGGTGCACTGGCCGGTGTGATCGTATTTCCAGCCGTGATAGGGGCAGCGCAGACCGCCCTGTTCGTTGCGGCCGAACCACAGCGAGACACCGCGGTGGGCGCAGAATTCGTCGATCAGGCCGTAGCGGCCTTCGCTGTCGCGGAAGGCGAGCAGGCGCTCGCTCAGGAGCTTCACACGGACCGGGGCGCAATCGTTGTCCGGCAGTTCCTCCGCAAGCAGCGCCGGGATCCAATAACAGCGAAACATGTCGCCCATCGGCGTGCCCGGGCCTGTCTGCGTTAGAAGATCGTTCTGTTCCTTCCTGAGCATTTCACTTCCTCCATGTTGCGGACCGCTTGCGCAGTGCGCCGATTTGCATCGCCACGCCCTTTTTCCGACCGCTGCGCGGCTTTTCCGAATTCCGGGTTGACGTTCTCGACCGATCAGGTATTTTCTCTGTGTTCCTTTATACGGAACGCTGTTTCTTTTTAAGCAACGTACAATCTGATGACCGTCCCGTCAAGCGGGCCTGCAACGCAACGAAGGAGGAGCCAGGAATGGCCGAGGCAAGCACCAGAATAAGGCTGTGTTCCACAAGTGACGTCGACTGGGACAGTGCGATACGGGTAGAGGAGGGCGACCTCACCCTCGCCGTCTTCAACGTCAACGGCGTGTTCTACGTTACCGACGACCTGTGCACGCACGGCCCAGGATCGCTTTCCGAGGGCTATCTCGACGGCCACACCATCGAGTGCGACTTCCACAATGGTGCGTTCGACATACGCACGGGCGAAGTGGTCACGCCCCCCTGCATGATCCCGATCAAGACCTACAAGGTGGTGATCGAGGACGAGCACGTGACGATCGAGGTTTGACGAGTCTCAGGCGCGGCCGGGCGACCCGGCGCTTGCGGAAACGAAAAAGTCGTATAATGTGAGATTTATTCATTCTCACGGAGGAACGCATGCAGGTTCATGGAAAAAGCGACAGCGCGGCGGCTGTGGAGGCAGCGGACGTGCCATCCGAGGCGTCCTCGCGCCTCGACGTGGCGATGAGCACGCGGCTGCTCAACAGCCTGAAAATACTGGCGTATAGTGGCCATGTCAGTGCCCGATTGCCGGGAGGCGTGACCTTTCTGATCCAGCCGCAGGAGAAGAGCCGCGCGGAGGTGTCTCCCGACGATCTCCTGGTCTGCGACCTCGACGGCAAGGTCGTATCCGGCCCGTCAGGCGTCAAGCCTCCGTCCGAGGTATTCCTTCATTGTGAGATTTATCGCGCAAGGACGGACGTCAACTCGATCGCTCACTTCCATCACGATGTGACCAACGTCTTCACGCTTGTCGAGGACGTGCCGCTGCTGCCCTTCAAGAACCACGCGATCCGCTGGAAGAGCGGCATACCGGTTCATGCCGATCCGGCCCATGTGGACGACGCCGAGAGGGGACGGGGTATTGTCGCGACGCTCGGACCGCATCACGCCATGCAGATCCGCGCGCACGGGCAGATCGTCACCGCCGAAACGGTTCGCGGCGTCTTCATCGATTCGGTTCATCTCGTCGAAAACGCCGAGGCCGCCTATCGCGCCGCCGCAATCGGCCAGGTGAAGCCACTGACGGAAGCGGAAATCGAGTCGTTCTCCCACGGTTTCAGGCGCGGGCATCACATCCGCAAGCTCTGGAATTATTATGCGCGCGGCGCCATCCGGGATGGCATCTTCCCCGAAACCTGGAACGCGGCCACCTGAAACAACCGCCGCTGACGAACGTCAACGAGGCCGGGAGACCGGCCTCTGAAATTTGCTGCTTGATGGAAGCGATGGGCTGGCACAAGATATGCGCGAATCCCACATTGACGGACCGGCAAACTCCGCTCCGTTGCGCAGAACGAGCCACCCGCGCCCTTAAGCTTCGAGTACACGTATCGATGTCGCCATCAACCGGCCTGTCTTCGCGATCTCCCCTCTTTGTCGCTTTACATACAACTGAACGACGGGGAGTCGTCGCGTGAACAGTCACGAAAAGATGCTCGGCATCCTCGATCTCTTCGACAGCGGCGAGGACGCGGTCGCGGTGACGTTCGACGAGATGCATGAACGGCTGGGCTACACCCGTTCGACACTCTATCGCTACCTGAAGACACTGACGGATGCGGGCCTTCTCACCTCGCTGCCTTCGGTCGGCTACATGCTCGGCCCTCGGATCGTCGAACTGGATTACAAGATCCGGACGGGCGACGTGCTGATCCGGGCGGCGCGACCGGTGATGGAAGAGCTCGCCAGCCAGTTCCGCGGCATCGCCCTCCTCTGCCGGCGATATCGGTTCGATGTCCTTTGCGTCCATCAGGAAAGCGGCACGGATGCGATCCACAGCAACTATGAGCGCGGGCGCAGGCGCTCGCTCCTTCATGGCGCCGCATCGCTCGGAATCCTCGCCTACCTGCCCGACCACCAACTGCGCAAGTTCTATGGCCTGGTACCCGAACAGTTCGGCGCTGCCGGCCTCGGCGCGACACTGAAGGAAGTCAAGGCGACGCTAAGGGAGCACCGGCAACGGGGCTGGGTGAGCACCACAGGAGACGTGACCCCTGGGGTAACCGGCGTGGCGGCGCCCGTCTTCGACAGCCGCTCGGAAATTCTCGGCAGCCTCAGCCTGACGCTCCGGGATTCCCGCACCAACTCGAAAATGATCGAGGATGTCGCCGAGCGTGTCGTGTTCTGCGCCGGCATCATCACCAAGACTGTCGCGCGCAGCTGAGCAACGAGGCTCTTCGCGCCGTTGGGGGCCTGCAGATCGTTCGCCGAGTTGCGATCGGATCGGAAAGGAGGCCTTTCCGAAAACGCACTACCGTCATTCCCTGCGTCTGTTAGCGTTTGGCTGAAACGGGCAACGGAGAGCGGACACGCTCCCGCGGCGCGAGCGCGGCTCGCCCTGCCCGACTGAGACCAAGCGAGAGGAGACAGGAATGCATCAGGACCCACTTGGCGGCGGCACCGGTACACATTGGCACGAGCCCGCCGGCACCAAGAAGGCTGGCTTCGGCGAGTTCAAGAAGCAGCCGACGCCCTATGACCAGTTCATGGAAGAAGAAGGCATTCCGGTCTTTCGCGATCTCGGCGTTTCGAGCGTGAAGAACCTGCCGTTGAAGCCGTGGAAGCGGACGGGCGGCAACGGCACCTACATCCAGCTCTACGGCACCGAAACCAAGTGGGGCTGCCACCTCGTCGAGGTTCCCGCCGCTGGCGCGCTCAACCCCGAAAAGCACATGTACGAGGAAATCTACATCGTGGTCGAGGGACGCGGCTCCACCGAGGTCTGGCTCGAAGGCGAGGGTCGAAAGCATGTCTTCGAGTGGCAGGAGGGCTCCATGTTCTCCATCCCGATGAATGCCTGGCACCGCATCGTCAACGCCACCAACAGCCCGGCGCTGCTGCTCGGCGGCACGACGGCGCCGAACGTGCTCAACCAGCTCCAGAACGCTGACGCCGTCTTCAACAACCCTTACGTCTTCCGCGACCGCTTTTCGGGCGCCGACGACTTCTACAAATATCGCGAAGAGATCGAGCCCGATCCGGTGCGCGGTCTCGCCATGCGGCGGACGAACTTCCTGCCGGACGCTGTTAACTGCGAACTGCCGCTCGACAACCGGCGCTCCCCCGGTTACCGCCGCGTCGAGCCCTTCATGACCAACAACACCTTCTATTACTGGATCGGTCAACACGAGAACGGACGCTATTCCAAAGCGCACGCCCACACCTCGGCCGCGATCCTGATCTGCTTGAAGGGCGAAGGCTATACCTACACCTGGCCGGAGCAATATGGCGTCAACCCGTGGAAGGACGGCCACGCGGACAAGGTACGTCGCCTCGACTACGGCCCGTTCGGCATGGTGACGGCGGCACCCGGCGGCGCCCGCTGGTACCACCAGCACTTCAGCGTCTCCAAGGAGCCCTTCCGCCTGATGGCCTGGTTCGGCCCGCATAATCCGGGCCGCGACCCCGGTGCACCCGGCGAAAAACACACCGACTACACTGCAATCGACGTCAATGAAGGCGGCACCGCCATCCCCTACTGGATGGAAGATCCCTTCATCCGCAACGAATACGAGGCGCATCTCAAGCGGAACGGCGTGGAGATCCGGATGAAGCCGGAATGGTACGAGAAGCCGGCCGATACGACCAAGAAGATGTCGACGGTCGTCTGATTGGCGGAGCGATGTCAGAGGAAGAACAACAGGGCGGCCGGATATTCTTTTCGAATGTCGGCCGCAGCATGGAACTAGAGGACGAGATCCGGCTGACCAGCGTCGGTATCGACATCGGTTCGTCGACATCTCACCTTGCCTTTTCGCGTATCGTGCTCGAGCGGCTCGATACGCGCTACATGGTCGTGGAGCGCACGCTGCTGCATCAGTCCGAGGTCCTGCTGACGCCTTATGCAGGCGACAACGAGATCGATGCCGAGGCGCTCGGCGCCTTCATTGCCGAGCAATACGAGGCTGCCGGTCTCAAGCCGGAGGCGATCGACACCGGCGCGCTTATCCTAACCGGCGTCGCTGTCCGCCGCCGCAACGCGCGGGCGATCGGCGAGATTTTTTCCGCCCAGACCGGAAAGTTCGTCGTCGTCAGCGCCGGAGACGGACTCGAAACGACACTTGCCGCTTTCGGCTCGGGCGCGGTCGCGCGTTCGGGCAAAGGCGGGCGGGTAATGAACGTCGATATCGGCGGCGGCACGTCCAAACTCGCCCTTTGCGAAGAAGGCGCGATCCGGCATATCAGCGCCATCGATATCGGCGCACGCGTCATCGCCTTCGACGCTAACCGTCGCATTACCCGGATCGAAGAGGCAGGCTATTACTTTGCGCGTCGCGCAGGTGTCGCGATCGAACTCGGCGCGTTGTTGACGGCCGACGATGCCCGCCGCATCGCCGCCTCGATGGTCGAGGTGCTGTTCGAGGCCATGCAGGGCGGGGAGATGCGGCGGGAAACTGCCGATCTCCATCGCTTGCCCCCTTTGCCGGCCGGTCCAGCGCCCGACGTCGTGACGATCTCAGGCGGCGTTTCGGAATTCCTCTACGCGGATGCAGAACAGGATTTCAGCGATCTCGGTCCCCTTCTCGCCGTCGAACTTCGACAGCGCCTGGCGAACTGGTCACCGCGTCTGGAGCGCCCGCAGCAGGGCATCCGCGCGACTGTCGTCGGCGCCTCGCAATACACGGTGCAAGTGAGCGGCAGCACGATCTTCGTCGATCCGCTCGACATGCTGCCGGTGCGCAACGTGCCGGTCATCAAGCCAGCGCTCGCCTTCGATGAGGAGATCGATGCGGCCACCATCGCGCAAGCGGTGCGGGAAAGCCTGGCACGGCTCGATCTCAGCAATGGCGAGAGTGCGGTCGCCGTCTGCTACGAATGGGACGGCTCGGCAAGCTATCGACGCCTCGACGCTTTCTGTCGCGGTATTGTCGATGGGCTCGCTCCAATCCTTCACAACGGTCATCCACTGATCCTTGTCGGCGACGGTGATATCGGCGGCCTCATCGGAATGCACTGCAAACAGGAAGCCGGCATCGCGAAACTCGTCTCCATCGATGGCATCAAGCTCGACGAGTTCGATTTCATCGACATCGGCTCCATGCTCGAGACGTCCGGCGCGGTGCCGGTGGTGATCAAATCGCTGGTCTTCCCGAGCCTCGGTCTCGGCCATGAAGCTTTCGATCGCGATTGACAGCAACAATCGACCGCTTTTCGTACCTGCCGCGAAGCCTCGGAGGCTTCGCGGCATTTCTCGTTCAGTGGCCTGTCACCATGGCAGCGAGCGAGGCCGCATCGTCCGGAGCCTGGTTGCCCCGCCAGACGACATGCATATCGGGGCGCATGAGGATGAGATTGTAGCCGTAGATGTCGCGCGCCCTCTGCTCGGCAATATCGACCGCCGCGAAGGGGACGCCAAGGGCGCGAAAAGCCTTACCGAGAGCGCCGTCGTCGGCGCCGGTGCCACCGAGCCGCAGCAACGTATAGCCTTGGCCGATGCGGTCTTGCACCGGCTGTCCATTGTCCAGCCAGAGATGCGGCAGCCGGGCACCCGGCCAGGTCGTCGGGTGGTATTCCCGGAAAAGATGCTCCGGCCCACCGGGTTCGTCGGTGATCACCGGAGAGCCGACATAGCGATAACCGAGCTCGGCGCCGATCATTTCGTTGGTCTTGCGCTGCTCGACGTCTGCGACACGCGCAAGATTGTCGCGTGTCGCCTGCCCTGCCGGCGTCGCGTCGCGGATGTCTGGCCGGTATTGCGAGCGCCACTTGCGTCGCCCGAGCGAGGCATAGCGCGACGCACCGACGTTCCGGTCGCCCACCTGTCGCCGCTCGATCTCGTAGGAGCGCAGGAGGTTGGGTCCGCCCCAGCCCTCAAGCACCGCCGCAAGCTTCCAGCCGAGATCGACGGCGTCGCCGACGCCGGTATTCATGCCAAGTCCACCCGTCGGGATCACGAGATGCGCCGCATCGCCCGCGAGGAAGACCCGTCCGGCGCCATAGTGATCCGCCAGAAGCAGGTTCTGCTTCCACTGCCCGACATAGAGCATCGTATAGTCGACCGGCGCTCCGACGGCCCTCTCGAACTGTTGCGCCATGTCCTCGTCACTTTCGACCACAGCGTGAAGCGTCCAGTGTTTGGTCGAGTCCTGCATGATGAGGAATGTCGCCTGTCCGTCGGCGACATGATAGTGTCGCCCACGCCCGGGACCGTCCCCGATCGGAATGCGGTCATACAGCGTCTCGCTGTAATAGAGCGCCTGACGCAGGTGCAGGAGGTTGCCCTCGCCGCGCAGTTTGATGCCGAGTTGCTTGCGCACCGGGCTCGCGCCACCGTCGCAACCGACAAGGTACTTGGCGCGGAAAAGCTCGGTCGTCCCCTTCGCATCAGCGGTCCGTACCGTCACGCCACCTTCGTCCTGTTCGAGCGACAGAAACTCGCACCCATAGCGCACCGTGACGCTGGGCAGGTTTTCGGCGACCGATTTCAGCAGCGGTTCCAACGTATACTGCGAGATGAGTTGATAGGCTTCGAGCGGCTGCGAAGCGTCGGTGCTCTGCGCGATCTCCGCCAACGATTCGGCGACCGACGGGTAAGGCAGCCGCAACAGCGGCGGCTCGTTCATCGCAAGCACGACATAGACGTCCATCGGGATCGACGCGCCCAGGCCGGCCGCCCTGATCCGCTCGGAAAGTCCCATCCGCCGGAATATCTCCATTGTTCGCGCATTGCAGCGCTCCATCTTCGGCAGGAACTCCGGCGCCGCTTTCTTCTCGATCAGCGTGCAGCGCACACCCCTTTGGCCGAGATCGATCGCCAGCGTCAGCCCGACAGGTCCGGCACCGACAATAAGGACATCCATTTCGCGCATGCTAAGATTCCATCACAATCTGTTGACGACCCAACCGGACCTAGCGAACTTGCCTCGCTCACAGCCACATCGCTGAAGCGCTGTTCAATAGGGATGCCGAACTTGTACTGTCAGATCATTTCATTCGTCAAACGGAAAATCATGAAATCTCATATTCCGAGAAATTGTGAGATTTTTACTAGACATACCAATCGCGTTTGGCGCATGGTGCGTTCGCAGATGCCGCAGGGCGGCTCGCATGAGGTGGGAGGAACGGGTGACGAAAAAGATTGAGCTGACGCTCGCCTGCGGCGATTACGAGATCGTCCGGGCGCTGAAGGAGGGAGACGTGCGACCGGACGGGATCGAACTGACGATCCTGACCGAGATGGATTCGACCACGCGTCACTGGCGCTTCCTGAGAAACAGCGAGTTCGATGTCGCCGAAGTCTCCCTGTCTTCCTACATGGCCGCGAAGACGCGCGGACTGCCCTTCGCCGCCATCCCGGTCTTTCTGCACCGCCGCTTTCGCCACGGCTTCATCTTCACCAACACCCAAAGCGGAATCCGCGAACCGAAAGATCTGATCGGTCGCAAGGTCGGCGTGAAGAGCTATCTCGTCACCGCGACGCTCTGGCTGCGCGGGCTGCTCGAAAGCGAGTACGGCGTCCCGCACAAGTCGATCGACTGGTATGCCGAGCTGGACGAGGATGTCGATTTCACGCCGCCGGAAGGGCTCCGGCTTCATCGGCTTCCCGACGACAAGTCGGTCGAGCAGATGCTGCTCGATGGCGAGATCGACGCGCTCCTTCATCCCGACCTGATCGAGCCCATCGTCAGGCGCGATCCCCGCGTCGGTCGGCTCTTTCCCGACTACAAGCAAGAGGAGGTCGCCTATTACAAGCGAACCGGCATTTTCCCCATCATGCACGTTCTCGGCATCCGTCTGGAGATTGTCGAGCGTCATCCCTGGGTGGCGATCAATCTCTTTCAGGCGTTCAACGAGGCGAAGCGCATCGCCATGCGGCGCATGGAAAACCCGCGCATCGTGCCGCTCGCCTGGTACCGCGAAGCCTGGGAGGAGCAGCAGGAAATTCTCGGCGACGACCCGTGGGCCTACGGCCTCGACGGCCAGAACCGCAAGACACTCGAAACCGTCGTCGGCTATGCGCACGAACAGGGCCTGATCGATCGCAAGGTCCCGCTCTCCGAAATTTTCCTCGACGTGTCGCAGGGCCGCAAGCGGGGGGACAAGCACCGTGTGTAGCGCCTGCGACCTGCAAGACTCGGGCGCAGCAGCCCTCCCGAGCGGCAATCCTTTCCTGTGCAATGAGCCATCGGAGCTAAAGACAATGCATGAGGACGTGAAACAGAGAATGGTCGAGGCCGGCAAGATTCTCGAACAGGCCGGACAGGGCGACTGGACGCGCGGCCATATATCCGTGCGCGTGCCGGATGCGCCGGATCGCTTCTACATGAAGGCCTCAAAGATCGGCCTTGAGGAAATCACGCTCGACAATCTCATCACCGTCGGTCTCGACGGCGAGAAGATCGCCGGCGATCTCGGCCGCCACAACGAGGTCTACATCCATTCCGAGGTGCTGAAGGCGCGACCCGACGTCAATGCCGTCGTGCACACGCATGCGCCCTACGCAGTCAGTTTCTCGGCCCTCGGCAAGCCGTTGCAGGCCATCGGTCACGCCGGATCGATCTTCTCCGAAGGACTGCCGGTCTTTTCCGAGACGACCGAACTGATCACCACGACCGAACGCGGCCGCGCGGTCGCCGCAACGCTCGGCGGTCATGGCGCCATGCTGCTGCAGAACCACGGCATTGTCACCGCCGCCGCCAGCATCGAGCAGGCGATCTATCTGGCACTTTCGCTCGAAACCGCCTGCATGATGCAGCTTTGGGTCGAGGCCGCAGGCGGGGCCAAGGCACTCGGCAAGCCGGAGGATATCAAGGCGAAGCGCCGGCACATGTTCCGCGAAGAAATGTTCAAGGCCACTTTCGCCTATCTCGTCCGGCGCCTGACGCGCGGCTGACCATCGGCACAACAACCAAATCGCACCAAGAGGAAGACGATGCACTATATCGATGCGTTCAATCACTTTTTCCCGAAGGCGCTGTGGCAACGGATCCAAGAGCTCGACGGGGCCGGCAAGGATATCGGCCGCAGAATGCAGGGCATTCCCTGCATCTACGACCTGGAAGCTCGCTTCCGCGTCATGGACGAGTTCAGGGACTATTCGCAGATCCTCTCACTCGGGATGCCGCCGCTCGAGGCCATGGGCGGTCCGGAACTGTCGACGGAGTTTGCCAAGCTCGGCAACGATGGCCTGGCGGAGCTCGTCGAGAAACACCCGCAGCGGTTCGCCGGCTTCGTCGCCGCACTGCCGATGAACGCTCCCGAAGCGGCGGTCAGGGAAGCCGAGCGCGCCTTCACCGAACTCGGCGCAAACGGCCTGCAGATCCACACCAACGTCAACGGTGCGCCGCTCGACGAGGAGCGCTTCTTCCCGATCTTCGAAGCCGCTGCACGCCACGGTAAGCCGGTGCTGCTGCACCCGTCACGGAACTCGTCCATGCCGGACTACGCGACGGAGGACAAATCGAAATACGAGATCTGGTGGACCTTCGGCTGGCCATATGAGACCAGTGCTGCCATGGCCCGCCTCGTCTTTTCCGGCTTCATGGACCGGCTTCCGACGCTCAAGGTGCTCGCCCATCACATGGGGGCGATGGTCCCCTATTTCGAAGGGCGTGTCGGCCCCGGTTGGGATCAACTCGGCAAGCGGACCTCCGACGAGGATCTGTCGCTGGTGCTCAAGCGGCTGAAGAAGCGCCCGCTGGACTATTTCAAGGATTTCTACGCCGATACCGCCGTTTTCGGCTCGCGCGCCGCGACACTCTGCGGCCTCGAATTCTACGGCAGCGACCGCATCCTCTTTGCGTCCGACTCTCCTTTCGATCCGGAAAGAGGGCCTGGCTATATCCGCGATACGCTGGCGATCCTGAACAGCCTCGACCTGCCCAAAGAGGATCTCGAAAAGATCTGCTTCCGCAATGCTGAGGCGCTCTTCGGGTTGTCGGCGCACTGACTTCGGGGGACGCGGCCGACGCTGGTCAAGGAGCGATTGCTCCCTCGGCGTCGGCCGCGCACATTACGGTCCTAAGCCTTTTAGGGTGCTTCGAAGTGCAACAAGTTCACCAATACGGTGAGGCCCCATTTACTTCTACCAGAATGCGCAGAATATTAGCACCTTGGCAAATGGGAGGAAGCTTTTCGGACCCTCTCGTTACATCCGCCCGAACGGCTTCCGACCCTTGACCATAAGGGAGGACCAACATGAGGCGAGTTTTATTGTACGCGGCATCGGTCGCGGCGTTATCTCTTTGCGCGCAGAACAGCTTTGCCCAATCCGGCAGTGTCGAAAAGGCAGTCGGCGGCTACAACTTCGATGAAGCCGCCAAGGAAGCACCCGAAACGAAGAACTTCCATTCGGCCGATGGCCATCTCACTTTTGCTATCGTGACCCACACGGCCGGCAACGGCTTCTTCGATCCGGTCTATGTGGGGGCCAAGGTCGCCGGCAACATGATCGGCGCCAACATCCTGCTGCTCGGCTCGGAATCGCCGGTGGACGATCCCGCCCGCGAGATCGAGATCCTGAACCAGATCGTGCAGGATCCGACGATCGACGGGATCATCATGACGACGCCGCAGTCCGGGGCATACAACGACATCGTCAAAGCCGCCGAGGCCTCCGGCATTCCGGTCGCCACGACCAATTCCTTCGACGGGGCGATCCTTAACCGCAGCAGCATCAGCCATACCGGCCAGGACGCTTCGGCTGCGGCGATCGGCGGTGAGGCGCTCGCCAAATGCGTTCTCGCAAGCGGGGCCACTTCGGGCTCGATCCTGCTGCCGTCGTCGACGGCGATGGGCAACATCGAGGTCAACAACCGCGTTACCGCCGCCTTCAACGCAATCGTCAAGACGCTGAAGGATGCCGGCAAGCTTGATGCCTTCAAGGTCGATGCGGGTCCGGAAAACGTCGGCATCGACACGAACCCGAACGATCCGGTCAACGCGCTCGTGTCGCTGTTCGAGTCGCGCGGGGACGTGGTCGGCGCCTTTACCGCCAACAACGTCTTCACGCCGCCGCTGGTCAAGGCCGTTGAACAGAAGGGGTGGACGAACAAGTTCTGCGCCTATGGTTTCGACCTCGGGCCGGCCCAGCAGGAAGGCATCGCTGCCGGCAACCTGACCGGCTCGCTCGGGCAGCAACCGTTCCTGCAGGGCTTCTGGCCGGTGATGCAGCTCTACCTGCAGATCGACCGTGGCATCTCGGCCGCCAATCTCGACACGCGCGCGCAGCTCGTGACGAAGGATACGGTCGCCAAGGTCGGCAAGCGCTTCGAGAACTGAGTTCGTACTGCATGTCCTCAAATCGAGTCGGATCTAAGGGTAAAAACATGCGGCGTTTCAAAGTGCTACAGCAATCTTTTCTCGCGTCTGATTAGGCGCGCGGGCTGTAGGTGCATTCAAGCATAGGCGGGAGGGCGTGCCTCTCCCGCCTCCGTTGGCAAGGACCGAACGGTAGGAACTCTATGGCGCTCACGACGACGACATCGCTCGGCCGTGCTCCACCGCAGCTTGTCGGCGGTTGGGAGGCCGGCCTCCTGATCTTCCTCGCTCTGCTCTATTTCGCTGGGGCGCTTGTCAATCCGGCCTTCTTCGGTTCGACAGGGGCCCTTCACGCGCTTTTGCGTGACACGTCCCGCGTCGGGATCATTGCCGTCGGCATGACCTTCGTCATCGCCAACAAGGATCTCGACCTTTCTGTCGGCTCGACATACGGGCTGATTGCCGTGATTTTTGCCCGGCTGTTCGCGCCGAGCTTCCTTGATCTCGATATCGCGACCTCGGTCATCCTCTGCGTGCTCCTCGGCACCCTGATCGGTCTCGTCAACGGCACACTCGTCACACTCCTGAAGGTGCCGGCATTCATCGCCACATTGACGATGCTTTTCATCGGCCGCGGCTTCGTGCTCGCGCTTACGCACGGCCAGGCGATCTATTATTCAGGAAAAGCAAAGGATTACCAGCTCTTCTTCCACCTTGGTGAGAGCAATGCCCTCGGCTTCAACAACCAGATCGTCATCTTCGCTGTCGTCGCCACTATCGGGGCCTTCGTGCTCGCCAAGACCCGCTGGGGCTACGAGACCTTCGCCACGGGAGGCAATGAGCAGGCGGCGATCTATGCCGGCATCCCGACGAACTGGGTGCGGATCCGCGCCTATCTGATCTCATCGCTCTCGGCGACCCTTGCGGCACTCCTGTCGGCCGCCCAGGACAAGGGCGTGACTCCCCTCTACGGCGTTACCTGGGAGCTTACTGTCATCGCCTCCGTCATTATCGGTGGGGCGTCGATCCTTGGCGGCCGCGGCCGTGTGATCGGCTCCTGCCTCGGCACCGCCGTTGTCGTCCTGATCGACAAGGTGCTGCGCGAGGGCTGGTCGATCACGCGCACCGTCGTGATCGACGGCGAGAGCATCGCCGTCAACGCCCGATACACCTTGCCGGCGGGCGCCGTCCTTGTGTTCCTCGGCCTCCTCCTCGTCATCGCCGTGCTGATCGAGCCGCATCTCATTCGTCGTCAGCTGGCGGCCCGCTTCTGGGCGTGGCTGCGCGGCCAGCCACCGCCGCCGGCCTACGAGATTGGCGGCGTGGCATTGGAGGGCGTCCAGACCAAGGGCGCGATGGCGACGGACATCGACGTGTCGGCGACGGCGTTCGGCCGGTTCTTCTCCCGCCGCGATGCGCTCGCCATCACCCTCGCCGTACTCCTGTGGCTGACGGGCCTTGCCCTGCGCCCCGACTACTGGTGGAACCTCTCCAACACCTTCGCGATCCTGCTCAACTATACCGAGCTGGCACTGATCACGGTCGGGCTCGTCTATGTCATCGCCGCCGGCGATATCGATCTTTCCGTCGGCGCCGTGCTCGCGCTCGCCGGCAGCACGGCGGCCTATTTTCTGAAGGTGCTGGGCGCCGATCCCTTCACGGCTGTTACGATGGGGCTCATGGCGGGGATGGCTGCCGGCCTCGTCAATGCCGTCGTCACCGTCGGCTTCAAGCTGCCGGCCTTCATTGCCACGCTCGGCATGTTCTACATCGCCCGCGGCCTGGCCGCCTGGTTCGTCGCCGGCCAGCAACTGACCGGCTGGCCCGAAGGCTACAACCTCATCGGCCGCAAGGTGAACGACATCCTCCTCCACATGGATATCGTGTTGCCGGACGGACTCTCGCGCGCCGTCGCCCAGGTCGTGAGCGTGCAGACGATCTGGATGCTCCTCGTTGCGCTCGTCGCCGGTATCGTCCTTGCCTATACGCCGTTCGGCCAGAAGGTCTACGCCACCGGTGGCAACGTCCGCGCCGCGGCCTATGCCGGCATCAACACCAACCGCGTGCGCTTCCTCTCGCTGCTATTGGCGGCTCTCTGCGCGACCATGGCCGGGATCATCAACGTCGCCTATTTCCGCAGCTTCAACCCGGTGGCCGGCCAGTTCCGCGAGCTCGACGCGATCGCCGCGGTCATCATCGGTGGCGGTTCAATCTTCGGCGGCTACGGCACGATGATCGGAGCGCTTGCCGGCGCTGGCGTCATTACGCTCGTTCGGGCGCTGTTGCAGCTGAATGTGCAGGGCTTCAGCATGCCGCAGCACTGGATCAACGTCTTCATCGGCGGCATCCTCATCGTCGCGGTGCTGGTCGACATCTGGGTTCGCCAGGCCAATCTGTTTGGCCGGTTGCGCGAGCGTAGAGTCCGCCAGCGAGCCCCGGAGACAAGCCATGCCAGATAGCCCCGCAAGTGCCCCGATCGTAGAGATGCGCGGCATCGAAAAGGCCTTCGGGGCGGTGCAGGCGCTCCGCAGCGTCGACCTCGTGCTCTACCCTGGCGAAATCCTCGGCCTCGTCGGCGACAACTCGGCCGGCAAGTCGACGCTGATGAAGATCATGACCGGCGCCTACCAGCGCGACGCCGGCGAGATCTTCGTTGCCGGACAGCCGGTATACTTCAAGAGCCCGCATGAAAGCCGCGCGGCGGGCATCGAGATGATCTATCAGGACTTCGCCCTTTGCGGAAACATGGACGTCGGCCAGAACATCTTTCTCGGCCGCTGGCCGCGCCGCGGCTTCTTCGTCGACCGGCGGCGCATGTATGCGGAAGCCGATAGCGTGTTGAAGCGCCTCAAGGTGGATGTGAACTCGGTCTACCAGAAAGTCGAGAGCCTGTCGGGTGGCCGCCAGCAATCGGTGGCGATCGCCCGTGCAATCTCGTTCGAGCCGCGCGTGGTAATACTCGACGAACCGACAGCAAACCTCTCGGTGATGGCGACCGAGCGGCTCCTCGAAACCATGCTGGAACTCAAGCGGCAAGGCGTCGCCCAGATCATCATCTCGCACCGCCTCGTCGATATCTTCGCCGTCGGTGATCGCGTCATGGTGCTGAAGCGCGGCGAATATGTCGGCGACCGCTACATCAAGAACACCGACGAGCACGAAGTGCTGGAGATCATCGTCTCCGGCACGCGCGAGCAGGCGCTGACCGCCGATCAGGCAAGAAAGGCCTGAACGCTCGATAACGTCACGGTGTCGGTTCCCGTGTCAGGAAATGGAGATTGCCGGCGAGTTCGGAAACGACGAGCCGCCGTTCGTCCCATACGAGGACGGCGACCGGCCGTGTCAGCCGATCGAGAACCACCTGCCGGGCACCCGTCGTCTTATCGATTTTGAGCAATCGGCCGCTGCCCTTCAGAAAACCTTCCTTCTGGTCGTAGCGACCATGCTCGAGTACGAGCATCCCGCCGTCCGCGTCGAAGGCGATCGCGACCGGCGCGTTCAGACCATCGACATCGGCCCGCGGCGGCGCAGTTCCGCCCGTCTCTGGAGCTGAAACGATCTTTCCAGCACCGTCGAGGAAAGGAAATCCGCCGAACAACGCGACATGGATGCGCCCGTCGCGAAGGGCGATGCCAGTCGGGACCGCGTCGACTTCGTAACCGCCCTCTTCGGTGAACTCCGTCGGCGAAAGTTGTCGCAGCGCCGTCGTTTCCTGCTTCATGCGGCGAAAGGTCATGATCGTTTGCTTGCGACCGTCCGCCTCAATGCGCTCGACACTGTTTCGTGCGGAGTCGATCACGTAATAGGTTCCATTGGCGACGGCGAAGTCGAACGGATTCCAGAAATCGCTGCTGATCACACGGGTGTTGCCGTCGTCGCCGACCGCCACGAGGGCATGGTCAAGCGGGCCTTCGCCGGCATCGACCGGCGTCCACCCTTGAGCCGCGACAGAAGCATCGCCAACGCGCACGACGCGATAGGGCCCGGTCGGGTCGCCAATGACGTCGAGGCCGTGAGGAAACACCGGGCCGAAGGCGACAAGCTCACCGTCTGCCTCGCGCCGGAAGAGCCGGCCGCTGGCAAGATCGGTGATGAGCAGCGCCTCCCCGTCACGCGAAAGGCCGGAGAAGGCCGCACCCGGTTTGCTGACGGTTTCCAGCCGGTAGCCGGGAGCGGCCACCGGGTCGGCGGCAGCGCCATCTGCGAGGAACAGAAGACCGGTGGCGATGATCAAGGTTCGGAGCGAACGCATCGGAAGCCGCCATTGGCTGCAAAACGGAATTCCGGATCATATGCGAGACGATAGGTCGTGGTAAGGTGGCTCGGATCGCTGTTCCAGGAGCCGCCGCGAAGCACGCGGTATCGCCCGGCGCTCTCCGCCGCAGCCTGGCCCTCGTAAGGCGCGTAGAGGTCGCTCGTCCATTCCCAGACGTTGCCAACGAGATTGAGGACGCCTTCCCCGCTCGCGCCCTCGGCAAAGGCGTCGGCCGGCGCAGTCATCGGGTAGCCGTCACGCGCGTCGCCGGAACAGCAGCTGTCCGTGCCAAAATTCGCCGGCACGATCTTGCCGCCGTGCTCGCCCCAAGGAAACGCGGCCCCATTCGAGCCTCGCGCGGCCCTCTCATATTGCTGCTCCGACGGCAGCGACAGGCCGTAGTGACGGCAAAAGGCCACCGCATCTCCCCAGCTGACGCCGACCACCGGCCGATCATCCAGGCCGAGCGCAGGGTGATTTGCATAGAACGCCGCGCGATGACCGGTTGCCTCGACGAAACGGCGATATTGGTGGTTCGTGATCTCGGTGCGGTTGATGGCGAAGGATTGTCCGTCGAGCACGCGGCGCGGGCGCTCGTTTTCGGGACCATCATCGCGGCCGAAGACAAACGGACCGGCGGGGATGTCGATCAGCGGATTGTCGGCGATCGGTCCGGTATCGCCGGCAGCCGCGTGAGATGTGAGAGCAATGAGGATCGCCGCTGCGCAAAGGTCAGACATCGACACGGGCTTGTGTCTCCCCGTCGAACAGGAACACGCGATCCACCGCAACCTTGACGCCGATCCGCTGGTCGATCTGGCCGGCGAAATTCTTGTCGGCCCGCAAGGTCATCAGTTGTGCGCCGAGCCGCAGGCTGACGAGCGTACTGTCGCCGGTGAGTTCGACCGAATAGATCGGCGCGACCAAATTGACGTCGGGGTCGTCTACGCGGGCGGCGTGGACGTCCTCCGGACGGATGCCGAGAACGGCGCGGGAAATGCTGACCCGGCCGAGCCCACCGACCCTGAGACCAGCACTCGCGAACACGCCATCCCGCACTTCCCCCGGAATGAGGTTCATCGAAGGCGAACCGATGAAACCGGCCACGAAAAGCGTGCGCGGATCGTTGTAGATTTCCCTCGGCGTGCCGAGCTGCTCGATCACACCCTTGTTCATCACCGCGACGCGATCGGCAAGCGTCATCGCCTCTATCTGGTCATGGGTGACATAGATCGTCGTGACCTTGAGTTCATGCTGCAGGTGCTTCAGCTCCGAGCGCATCTGGGTGCGCAGCTTGGCGTCGAGATTGGAGAGCGGCTCGTCCATCAGGAAGACACGCGGCGTGCGCACGATGGCGCGGGCGAGCGCCACGCGCTGTCGCTGGCCGCCCGAGAGCTCCCTCGGAAGACGGGACAACAGGCTGTCGAGCTCCACGCGCCGCGCCACGTCGACAATCCGCTGCTTGCTTTCGGCCGGCGGCACTTTGCGGATTTTCAGGGGATAGCCGATATTCTGCTCGACAGTCAGATGCGGATAGAGCGCATAGGACTGAAAGACCATCGCCACGTCACGATATTTGGGCAGCACGCCATTAATGCGGTCCGCGTCGATGTAGATATCGCCGGACGTCGCCTCCTCGAGCCCCGCAACCATGCGCATGGTCGTCGTCTTGCCGCAGCCGGAAGGGCCGAGGAGGACGAGGAATTCCTTGTCCCTGATCTCAAGGTTGAAATCCGTGATCGCGACGAATTCGCCGAACTTCTTCGAGACGTTCTTGAAACTGACCGACGCCATGGCTCAACCCTTGACAGCCCCAAGGGAGAGCCCCCGGACAAGATGCTTTTGAACGATGAAAGCGAAGATGACGATCGGAACGCAGGCCATGAACCCGGCGGCGCTGATCTCGCCCCAATAGGTGTTGTACTGCGTCACCCGCCCGGCAATGCCGATCGGCAGCGTCTGCGACTGCTCGGTCAGTGTGATGATGAGTGACAACAGGAACTCGTTCCACGAAATGATCAGGCAGAAGATCGCCGTTGCCGCAAGCCCCGGCCGGGCAAGCGGCAAGGCCACATGCAGGAAGGCGCCCCAACGGGTATCGCCGTCGACGACCGCAGCCTCCTCCAGTTCGACCGGCAGGTCCTGGAAATAGCTTTTCATCATCCAGGTCGCGAAAGGCAGGTTGAAGGCGGTGTAGGCGATCACGAGCGCCGACTTCGTGTTCAGCATTTGGAAGTAGTTGAAGAACAGGTAGAGCGGAATGATGCTGACGATCGGCGGCATCATGCGTGTCGAAAGAATCCAGAACGAAACCTGCTTGCGCCACTGCCACGGGTAGTGGAACCGTGCCAGGGCATAACCCGCCATCGTGCCGAAAACCACGGAGACGATCGTCGTCCCGACCGCGACGAGGAAACTGTTCAGCGCGTAGCGCAGGAAAGGACGCTGGATGAAGGCTTCCTGGTAATGCTTCAATGTCGGGTTTCTGGGCAGCCATTCCGGCGGCACGGCGAAGATGTCGATATCGAACTTGAACGAATTGGCAGCAATCCAATAGATCGGGAAAAGCGTCAGGATCAACGCGACGAGGATCGCCAGGTAGGCCAAAAGGCGTGTGAGCACCTCTTTGGTGCGGCTGCGTCTGTGGAGGGTCCTTGTCGCCATCGTCTTCAATCCGCCAGCCGCATGCGCTTCATGAACCAGGTGCTGAGAACGATCGTCACGAACAGCACGAACAGCGATATCGCCGCCGCGTAGCCGGGATCGGCGAAACGGTAAGCGACCTGGTAGATGTAGAGACTCAACACCTTGGTGCGATCGGCGGGGCCGCCGCCGGTGAGGATGAATACCAGGTCGAAAAGGCGCAGGGCGTCCATCACCCGCAGCAGCAGCGCGATTGCGATGACCGGCTTCAGGAAGGGGATCGTCAGGTCCCAGAATTGTCGCCAGGACGAGGCGCCATCGAGCGCGGCCGCCTCATAAGGTTCCACCGGCAGGCTCGCGAGCCCCGCCAGCATCAGCAGGAATATGAAGGGTGTCCACTGCCAGACATCGGCAACGATGATCGAGAACATCGCGAGGTTCACGTCGCCTGCCCATGCCTGCAGGGGAAGACCGAGGCGGTACATGATTTCGTTGAGCACGCCGAATTGAGGCTCGTAGATCAGCTTCCAGGTGATGGCGACGGCAATCGGCGGCAGCATCATCGGGATCATCAGCACGGTCTTCAGAAATGTCAGCCGGCGGATGAATTTATCAAGAAGCAGGGCCAGGCCGAGACCGAGAAGAAATTCGACCGTGACTGCCACCACGGTGAAGACGATGGTGTTGCGGAGCGCGACATGAAACTGCGCATCCGACAGGAGCCGCGCAAAATTGCCGGCACCGACGAACTCCCACGGCAGGTCGGGGTTCGGGCTGATCCTGTGAACCGCCGCGTAAAACATGTAGAGGCTCGGGAAGATCGTCAGCGCCAGCAATATCAGGACCGTCGGCGCAAGCATCAGGTAGCGCAGGTGACGCTCCGCCCACCGCTCCAGCCAGCCACCTGGCCGAGACTGCGCGGTCGATGTGCCGTCGCTCGCGGACTTCAACATCCGTCTCTCCCTGCAGACCTTCTGTCGATCTCGGTTCCTGTCGCGAACGGGGCCGAAGGCCCCGTTCGTGCAGAATTTCCCGCTATTTAAGGCCGGTGATCTGCTCGACCGCCGCCTGCGCGTTCTTCAGCGCCTCCTCCGGCGTGATCGTGCCCGCAACGGCCTTGGAGAGTTCGATGCCAAAGGCATTTTCGATCTCCGGCCATTTCGGATGGCGCGGACGCGGGGTCGAAGCCTGGATCGCCTCCATCAGCACGGGATAGTGCCGGAACTTCTCCTGCTTGGTCAGTTCCGGATCGGTGAAGACCGAGGCCCGGACGGGCGGGTTGCCGCGCTCGGCGGAAATCTTGATCTGCTCGGGCGAGGTTGCCCAGAGCATGAAGTCGAAGGCTTCCTGCTTGTTCTTCGACGCCGACATGATGCCCATGGTCCAGTGGCCGATTTCCGAACTGCCCGGCTTCGTTCCGGCTGGAATGGCGGTGTAGGAGATCTTGCCGACCATCTTCGACTGGCTCGGGTCCTCAAAGGTCGCGACCCAGTTCGGCCAGTTGATCGACGAAGCCGAGGTGCCCGCAGCGAGCGCCGTGCCGACCTCGTTGGCGTTGTAGCTCTCGACTCCTTTCGGCGAGACGTCGCGCAGTGCCATGAACGTCTTCATGGCGGCAGCACCTTCCGGCGTGTCGATCGTGACCTTGCTCCGGTCGGCATTGAAGAGATCGGCGCCATAAGACCAGAAGATCGGCATGAAATCGGCAACGACCGGGTTGCCCTGGCCGCCGCGGAAGACATAGCCGAAATAGCGGCCGCCGCCTCCTTCGGTCAGCGCCTTGCTCGCCTTCAGCACGTCATCCCAGGTTTTCGGAGCCTCGACGCCCGCTTCCTTGTACTTGGCAGCGTCATAGAAGAACATCTGCGCATTTCCCACATAGGGCAGGCAGACGTAAGGCCCGGAGTTATAGGGATTGCGGCAGATCGCCAGCGACTTCGACAGGAAATCGTTGTCGGGTCCTTCCAACCCGGCCTTCTTGAAGTAGGGCGTCAGGTCCTCCAGGTGCCCGTTTTCGGCAAAGAACGGAATCCACGGATCATCCATCAGGACGATATCGAAGACGCCTGACTTGGTGGCGCCGGCATTGGCGCCTTGTTCGAAGACGTTGGCATAGGGCGCCTGGACGGTCTCTACCTTGGTGCCCTTCAGCTTTGCGTAGTCTGCGGCCGCGGCTCTGAGGCCGTCGCCTTCGCTGCCGGATGGCACGAGGACCGTGATATCGGCCCATGCGGCTCCGCTGATCGCGAGCGCGGACGCTGCGGCAGCCAAGGTGAGAAACAGTTTACGAACCATCATACACCTCCCATTCCGAGTTGTTATTCAGAGGCCGCTTTTTCGAAAGGAGGACCTCACCCTATCCGGCATGGCGGAGACGCTGCTTCGCAGCGCGTAACGAGAAACTGAAATTTTCCGGCGCCTCCCTAGGCCGGAATTGCTCCCAGAGCCGCGATTTTATCACACTGCGCGCATTCCTCATAAGCGCAACATTAGCGACAACTTAGATGACGTCTTACACAATCAGGAGGTCGCGGGAGCCAATCTTTGGGTTTACTGCCCTTCTACCCTGGGCATCCCGATCAGCAGTTCGGCAAACGGCGAAAGCGCCCCGCCCCCGACGCCTAGCGGCGCCAATTATCTGGGGAATTTCGTGGCTGTGGGATCGGTCGGGCGGCGAGGAAGATCGAGCCTGAGATGCCCGCGTGCTCAGTTCAGCGGCAGCTCGCGCGCATTCCATTCGCTTTTCGGAACTGCGCCACCGATCGCGAAGCTGAAAGAAGTCACGGCCGTCGCATCAGCATCGACCTCGCACTTGAAGTCGACATTGTACCACTTCGCCTTGCTTCGGTAGGCGCTGCCGATGGCGGTGACCGCCGAAGTCGAAATGGTACCGGCGCGGGCTAGCATATCCGGGAAAGCGTCCGGCCTCTGGTTACGGATCTGCTCCAGCGCCTCGATGCTGCAGATCTGCGCGATGCGCTTCTTGACGGGGAGCTTCCCGAGCGCCTGCTTGATGCGCGGGTTCGACAGCGCATTTGGCGAAAAGAGTTCTTTTGCCGGAACGAGCGCGTCGGATTTCTGTTCGACTTTGGCGCCTGCCGGCTCCGAGGGCTGCTGTTTCTCCGCTGTTTCCGGCGGCGGCCTTTGCGCGGGAACCGGCACGCCTTCAGGGGAGGCCGCTTCCGCCTCGCCCTGCTGGATCGCCGCGTCCGGTTGCGGCATTGCCAGCACCGGCGGCGCCGGTTTGGGTTCCGGCGTTTCGCGCGCAGCGGTCTCTGTCTTGGATGGCGTCGGTTCCGGCTGTTCGACGGCTTTCGGAGCTTGTTGCGCCTCGCCCTGCTTCGGCGGAGGCTGCTGCTCTTCGTTTACATCCGCGCGTGCTGAAGCGGATTCGAAGGCCTGCGGCTGCGCGGCTGATGGTTTGGCGCCGGATTTCGCCGGTTCTGCCGGCGGCTTTTGTGCCTTCGGGCGCGGTGGCGGAACCAGTTCGACGTTGACGCTCTGCTCCTTCGCCGGTTCCGGCGGTGCTTCGGGCAGCCGAAAGAGCAACAGGAACGCCACGGCCAGATGCAGGGCAACCGACGTCGGCATGCCCCATGCGATCTCTCTCTTCGGCTCCTTGGCGAACTGTTGCATTGCTCAAAAGACAGCGGGCTGCGCGGGCAAAGGCCGTACCGCAAGACGAAGCAGTTTTGCCCCACCCCGCTCCAGCCTGTGACGGTCAACGTCAAATAAGGGCTTGAACGGCTCTGAACAAGCGGAAAGTCCCGACGCGGCCACCGTCTCTCGCATCACGACTTCGCAGTTTCATGCCGGTGCCATAGCACTTCATGATCTCGCCGGATCTAACGGGTATAATTTCCTTTGTCCTCTTGCCATGCGCGGAAAGGAGGTGCCCCCGATGAGGTTCACACGGCGAAGCGTCCTTCAGGGATTTGCATTGGCTGCGACCTTGCCGGTGGTGCGGCACTCCGCGCATGCCCAAGTCGCCGGCGTCACCCGGAGAGCAATCCCGTCAAGCGGCGAGGAAATACCGGCGATTGGCCTCGGCACCTGGATCACCTTCAACGTCGGCGACGATCCGGTGCTTAAGGACGAGTGCGCCGCCGTGATGGCGGCCTTCTTCGAAGGCGGCGGGCGCATGGTCGATTCCTCTCCCATGTACGGCTCCTCGCAGCCGACCATCGGCTATGGCCTTCAGAAGCTGAAATACCCCGATCGCCTGTTTTCAGCCGAGAAGGTCTGGATTTCCGATCCGGCAAGCGGGGCGGAGCAGATCGAGGCCTCCCGCGCCTACTGGGGCGTTGAGAAGTTCGATCTCATGCAGGTCCACAATCTCGTTTCCTGGCAAGACCATCTGCCAATGCTGTTCGAGATGAAGGCAAAGGCGCAATTGCGTTACGTCGGCATCACTACGTCGGAAGGGCGGCGGCATCGGGAAATCGAGAGCATCATGGCGAGCCAGCCGATTGATTTCGTTCAGCTTACCTACAACATCCTCGACCGTGAGGCGGAGGAGCGCATCCTGCCCCTGGCGCAGGAGAAGGGCATCGCGGTCATTGTCAACCGCCCGTTCCGCCAGGGCAGCCTGATCCGGCAGCTCGATGACGAACCTCTGCCCGAATGGGTCGCCGAGACGGGCGCGCGCAACTGGGCGCAGTTCCTGCTCAAGTTCATCGTCTCACATCCGGCGGTCACCTGCGCCATACCCGCGACGACCCGCATCGACCATGTGCGCGAGAATCTCGAAGCCGGCGGCGGCGTCCTGCCTGACGAGGCGACGCGGCGGCGTATGGCCGACTACGTGGAGGCGTTGTGACCGCCCGCCTTGCCCGATCTGCCTAACGCGCGAGCTGTGAGGTCGGCGAATGTCGGAGTGGTGGACCTATACGCCTGGCGATTTCCTGATGTTCTCGCCGCGCGTCTACGTTCGCCTCATCGAGCGCTACAATCTGGATTTCTGGCCGCTTCAGCTCGTCTTCGTGATCGGCATGTTGGCGGTCATCGTTTTCGCGGTCATGCATGTGCGGTTGGCGAAGATTGCGCTTCTGCCGGCATTTGCCGTGGCCTGGGCCTTTTGCGCATGGCAGTTCCTCTGGCTTCGCTATGCAACCATAAACTGGGGCGCGACCTATGCCGCGATGGCCTTCTTTCTTCAGGCCGGGCTTCTGGCGATTCTCAGCTTTGATACGGACCACCGCATCGCCGTGAGCCGATGGCGCCGCTACGGTGGGACTGTTCTTGTCCTATTCGGGCTCCTGGTTCACCCGCTTCTCGACTTGCTTTCGACGCGTTCGCTGGCCGCCGCAGAAACCTTCGGCATGATGCCGGATCCAACCGCGATCACGACGCTCGGCACGGTGCTGGCGATCAGAGGAAGACGCCCCTTGCTGCTTCTGCCGATCCCGCTCCTGTGGTGCGCGTTCAGTAGCCTGACTCTGCTGGCGATGGAGGATCGCGGTGCAATCGTCCCGCTTGCCTCGATCGTCTTTGTCGCGATCTTGCTGCTGACGCCTACCCGGCCCTGAACCTCTCAGCGACCGACGATGAGAAAACCTTTTTTCTGTTGACAGATGACATGAGAAAAGGTTTTCTCTCCTTGAACACGGGAGGGTGCGCTGGACAATCCGACCAACAGACGCGTGACCATTCATGACGTGGCTGCGGCAGCCGGCGTCAGTATTTCAACGGCCTCGAAGGCGTTGAACAATACTGGCCGCATGGGAGCCGAGACGCGCGAGAGGGTGAAGCGCATCGCGGGCGAAATCGGCTTCAGGCCGAACGCGCTTGCGCGCGGACTGCTCAGCAAGCGCAGCTTTACCATCGGCCTTCTGACGAACGACACCTATGGACGTTTTACCTTGCCGGTTATGGCGGGAATTTCGGAAGCGCTGGTCGATCACGGTGTCTCGGTCTTCCTGTGCGCAATCGAAGACGACCCGGCGCTGGGGCAGATCCATGTCGATGCCATGCTCGACAAGCAGGTCGACGGCATCATCGCCTCCGGAAAGCGCCTGGACCGACGCTTGCCGGTCGATCTGTCGAGCCTCCCAGTACCAGTCGTTTACGCCTTTACCGAAGGCACCGAGACGAGTGTCACGCTGCGCTCCGATGATGCGCAGGGCGCGCGTCTTGCGGTCGAATGGCTGGCGAAGCTCGGACGCCGCCGGATCGCACATATCACCGGGCCTGAGGATTTCTTCTCGGTCCGCGAGCGCGCCAGCGCCTACCGGGAGGTCGCCGGCGATGTCGAGCCGATCCTTTACGGCGTCTGGGCCGAGAGCTGGGGTCATGAGGCCGTCGGGTCGATCTGGGATCGGCCCGGCGAAAAGCCCGATGCCATCTTCTGCGGCAACGACCAGATCGCCCGCGGCGTGGTCGACGCCTTGCGAGAGCGTGACGTTCGGGTGCCTGAAGACGTGTCGGTCGTCGGCTTCGACAACTGGGAGATCCTGGCGGCGCAAACGCGGCCGCCGCTGACCTCCATCGACATGGGGTTGAAAGAGCTTGGCCGTGAGGCCGGCCTGACTGTGCTCGCGCTCGCAGAGGGGCGACGCGTCGAGCCGGGCGTGAGGAAATTGCCGTGCCGGTTGGTTGTCCGGCAATCGTGCGGGGGCATGAGCCCCACGGAATAACGAAACGGCGCGAGGAGGCGCCACAACGGGAGGAGTGCCATGATCAAGCGTCTATTGGCAGCAACGAGCATCATTACCTTGTGCCTGGCGTCCGGTGCGTCGGCCGCCGAGAAAATCGAAATGTGGGTTCGTTCCGGCATCGGCGAATCCTTCAAGAAGGTCGTCGAGGCCTACAATGCCAGCCACGAGAACCAGGTCGCCATGACCGAAGTGCCGTTCTCCGAACTGGTGCAAAAATATGCGACCGCGATTGCGGGCGGGCAGGCCCCGGACGCGCTTTCGCTCGACCTCATCTACACCCCGGCCTTTGCCGCCGCCGGCCAGCTCGAGGACCTGACCGATTGGGCGAAGGCACTGCCCTACTTCAATTCGCTCTCGCCATCCCACGTGAAGCTCGGAACCTATCAGGATCGCATCTACGGCCTGCCGCTTTCGGTCGAGACGTCGATTTTTGCCTGGAACAAGGACCTCTACAAGAAGGCCGGCCTCGACCCGGAAAAGGCGCCGACCACTTGGGAGGAGATCGAAGCCAATGCCGAAAAGATCCGCGCCCTCGGTGACGATATCTACGGCTTCTACTTCTCCGGCGGCGGCTGCGGCGGCTGCATGATCTTCACCTTCACCCCGCTTGTCTGGGGTTCGGGCGCCGACATTCTCTCCAGCGACGGCAAGAAGGCGACACTCGACACGCCGGAAATGCGTAAGGCGGTCGATATCTACCGTTCGATGGTCAAGAAGGACCTCGTGCCGGCGAGTTCGGCCAGCGACAACGGCGTAAACTTCCTGACCTTCACGAATGGCAAGATCGGCCAGCAAAGCATCGGCGCCTTTGCCATCGGCACGCTGGTCACCGAAAACCCCGACATCAACTTCGGCGTGACGCTGATCCCCGGCGTCAACGGCGGTACCTCGTCATTTGCTGGCGGCGATAATTTCGTCATAACCAAGGGCACGAAGAAGATCGACGCGGTGAAGGAGTTCCTCGAATACACCTATTCGATGGACGGCCAGAAGGTGATGGCGAAATACGGCAGCTTGCCGACCCGCGGCGATATCGCCGACAAGGTGCTTGAAGGCCTCGACCCGCGCATGCAGGTGGGTATCAAGGCGATCGAGGTCGCCAAGACGCCCTACACGCTGCAGTTCAACGATCTGATCAACAGCGCCAACGGCCCCTGGGCGACCTTCACCAATGCGGCAATCTATGGCGACGATGTCGACGGGGCATTCTCCAACGCCCAGTCGGAAATGCAGTCGATCATCGACACCGGCCAGTGATTGCAGGCTAGAACCGGGGCCGAAGGCGATCCTCCGGCCCCTCTTTCTTCAACAGGCGGAGAATTGCGATGGCCGGCTCTGGCCCAGGAAAAGCATTGCCCGTGCGCAGGAGACGGCGGCGCCACTCGCAATGGCGCGGGCTTCTTTACATCGCCCCGGCGATGGCCCTCGTCATCGTCTTCTTCGTCATGCCGGTGCTGTTTACCGGGTGGATGAGCCTGCACAACTGGCCGCTGCTCGGTTCGCCGCGCTGGATCGGTTTCAACAACTATTTCCGCATGGCGAACGACGGGCGCTTCGTCTCGGCCCTGCGCTTCACCACCTACTACACGGTGATCGTGACGATCGCGATCTTCGCTGTCGCCTTCCCATTGGCGATCTTCGTCGAGAGGCACCGACGCTTCGTCGGCGCCTACCGCACCATCATCTTCCTGCCCGTCGTCGTCGGGCTCGCCTCGGCGTCGTTGCTCTGGGTCTGGCTCGCGAACGTCGACAGCGGCTTCATCGGCCCCGCATTGAAGGCACTCGGACTCGTCGAGAAGAGCCCCAATCTGCTCGCCACTTTCGATAGCGCCTTTTTCACCATCATCGTCATGGTCGTCTGGAAGATCGCCGGCTTTACGATGATCATCCTGCTCACCGGGCTACAGGCAATTCCATCCGAATTGACCGAGGCGGCCCGCATCGACGGCGCCGGCCGGTGGCAGCGGTTCCGCTATCTCACCTTGCCACTGATGCGCCGGACGATCGCGCTGGCGCTGATCATTTCGGTGACCGGCTCGATCCTCGCCTTCGACCAGTTCTACATCATGACGAGCGGCGGCCCACAGAACCGCATGATCTCCGTGGTCTACTACATCTTCAACCAGTCCTTCGTGTCCTTCAATCTCGGTTACGGTGCGGCTCTCTCGATCGCACTCCTCGCCATCCTGGTCATTATCAGCGTCATGCAACTGCGGCTGCTTCGCGTCGGGGAGGATCGCCCATGACCCTTTCCAAGATGAACCGCTCCAACATGAGTCTCTCCAGCCGGCGCCGGGCACGCAAAGCGTTCCGGGCAGAATCGACCTATCACGCGACAGGCGTGGCAATCGCGCTCTTCTTCCTGGCGCCTTTCGCCATCACCCTGCTCGCGTCGTTCCGACACGGCACCGAAGCGCGCCTTCCACCGCTGCCGCCATGGCCGGCGAACGGCATCAGCCTTGATTCCTATCGCTCGCTCGACACCTTCGGCGCCGGCGTCTGGCAGCACACGTTCAACTCGTTGCTCGTGTCGCTCGCAACCGTCGCGCTGACCGTGGCCGTCAGCGTGCTCGCGGGTTACGGCTTCTCGCGCTACCGCTTTCCGTTGAAGAACGTGCTGTTCGTGCTGATCATCGCCACGCTGATGATCCCGTTCCAGTCGATCCTCACGCCGCTCTTCATCATTCTTGCCAGGCTCGGGCTGAACAATTCGCTGTTCGGACTGACGCTCGTCTATGTGACGCTGCAGCTTCCCTTCTCGGTCTTCATGATGCGCAATGCCTTCGATGCGGTGCCGAAGGAGATCGAGGAGGCGGCACGCATCGACGGCGCCCGCGACCTGAAACTCCTCTTCCGGGTGCTGATGCCGCTGGTGCTGCCCGGCATCGCCACGGTCGCGATCTTCGCTTTCCTCAATGCCTGGAACGAATTCCTGGCGGCACTCGTACTCTTGTCGAGCAACGAGAAATACACGCTGCCGGTGCTGATGATGGCTGTGCGCGCCGGTCGCCTCGGCGCCGTCAACTGGGGCGCGGTTCAGGCCGGCGTCGCCGTCATGACCCTGCCCTGCCTCGTCGTCTTCCTGCTTCTGCAACGCTACTACATGCGCGGGCTGATGGCCGGCGCCGTGAAATGAACTCCAAGAAACGGATGAAGCCATGAACAAACCCCGACACGATCGCCAGTTCCGCCCCCTCCCCGTTCCGAGTGTTGAAGTGCACGGCCTTTTCGGCGACCGCCAGGACGCAATCTGCGAATCCACCGCCGAAGTCCTGCTCGACCGCTGTGTCGAGGCCGGCATGCTCAGGGCGATCGACGTCGACCAGCCGAGCCCCGGCATCGTCATCCCGTTGCAGGCCTGGTCGGGCTCGACCCAGATGTTCTGGGACAGCGATCTCGGAAAATCGATCGAGACCATCGCCTATTCGCTCTACCGCAAGCCCAACCCCAGGCTCGAAGCGCGTGTCGATGCCATCGTCGACATGTATGAAAAGCTGCAGGACAAGGACGGCTACCTGAACGCCTGGTTCCAGCGGGTACAACCCGGCCGGCGCTGGACCAATCTTCGCGATCACCACGAACTCTATTGCGCCGGCCATCTGATCGAGGGCGCCGTCGCCTATTACCAGGCGACGGGAAAGCGCAAACTGCTCGACGTCATGTGCCGCTTTGCCGACTATATGATCGAAGTGTTCGGCCATGGCGAAGGGCAGTTGCCGGGCTACTGCGGCCATGAAGAAATCGAGCTCGCGCTGGTAAAGCTTGCCCGCGTCACGGGCCAGAAGAAATATCTCGATCTCGCCAAGTTCTTCATCGACGAGCGCGGCAGAGAGCCCCACTTCTTCACCGAAGAAGCGATCCGCGACGGTCGCGATCCGAAGCAGTTCATCCAGAAGACCTACGAATACAATCAGGCGCATCTGCCCGTCAGAGAGCAGAAGAAAGTCGTCGGTCATGCCGTTCGCGCCATGTATCTCTACTCCGGCATGGCGGACATCGCGACCGAGTACAACGACGACAGTCTCACCTCGGCGCTCGAAACCCTTTGGGACGACCTGACGACCAAGCAGATGTATGTCACCGGCGGTATCGGACCGGCAGCGTCGAACGAAGGCTTTACGGACTACTACGATCTTCCGAACGAGAGCGCCTATGCCGAGACCTGCGCCTCTGTCGGCCTCGTCTTCTGGGCAAGCCGCATGCTCGGGCGCGGCCCGAACCGGCGCTATGCGGACATCATGGAGCAAGCGCTCTACAATGGCGCCATGGCCGGTCTTTCGCTCGACGGAAAGACATTCTTCTACGAGAACCCGCTGGAAAGCGCCGGCAAGCATCATCGCTGGGTCTGGCACCATTGCCCCTGCTGCCCGCCGAACATCTCGCGCCTGCTCGCCTCCATCGGCTCCTATATGTACGCCGTCGCTGACGACGAAATCGCCGTCCATCTCTACGGCGAGAGCAAGGGCCACTTCGAGATCGGCGGCAAGAAGGTCGAGCTTGTGCAGAAGACCCGCTATCCCTGGAACGGCGCCATCCGCTTCGACGTCACGACGCAGGACCCGGTGCGGTTCTCTCTGTCGTTGCGCATTCCCGAATGGGCAGAGGGCGCCGCGCTGAAACTGAACGGCGAGACCGTCGATCTTTCGGACGTAACAACCGACGGCTACGCGCGCATCGAGCGTGAATGGCGAAGCGACGACCGGGTCGAGCTCGATATTCCTCTGACGCCGCGCGCGCTCTGGGCAAATCCCCAGGTGCGGCAGGATACCGGCCGTGTCGCGCTCATGCGCGGGCCGCTCGTCTATTGCGCAGAGGCAACCGACAACGGCGCGGGCTTGAACGGAATCGTGCTTGGCGGCGGTGTTTCGAACGCGAAGACTGCAGAAATCGCTGAACTTCAAGGCGCAGTCGCGCTCGACATTTCCGTCGCCCGCGATAAAGCGGATGATTGGGGCGCCACACTCTATCGCACGTCACCGCCGAAGGTGAACCGGGCGACGGCCCGCTTCGTTCCCTATCACCTGTGGGACAATCGCACGCCCGGCGAGATGCTCGTCTGGGTTCGCGCCGGTGAAGTCGGGCGGTGACGGCATGCATGAAACCGGAGTTGTGTTGACGGACATTCGCAAGAGCTTCGGCAGCCTGGAGGTCATCCATGGCATCGACCTCAGGATTGCGGAAGGCTCGTTCGTCGTCTTCGTCGGGCCGTCCGGCTGCGGAAAGTCCACCTTGCTGCGCATGATTGCGGGCCTCGAGGAGGTCACCGACGGCGAGATCGAGATCAAGGGACGCAACGTCACCGATCTCGATCCGTCAGATCGCGGCATCGCGATGGTCTTTCAATCCTATGCCCTCTATCCGCATATGAGCGTGCGCGAAAATCTCGCCTTCGGCCTCAAAATGGCCCGCACCGAGACGGCCGAGATCGAGGCGCGCGTGAAAGCCGCCTCGGCGATCCTGAAGATCGACCATCTGCTCGACCGTCGCCCGGGTCAGCTTTCCGGCGGCCAGCGCCAGCGCGTTGCGATTGGGCGGGCGATCGTGCGCAAGCCCGATGTCTTTCTTTTCGACGAGCCGCTTTCCAACCTCGATGCGGAGCTGCGCGTCTCGATGCGCATCGAGATCGCCAGACTCCATCGCGAGCTCGGCAATACGATGATCTACGTGACCCACGACCAGACCGAGGCGATGACGCTGGCCGACAAGATCGTCGTACTGCGCGACGGCCGCATCGAGCAGGCAGGAACGCCGCGCGAGGTCTACGAAAATCCCGCCAATATCTTCGTCGCGGGCTTCATCGGCTCCCCACGAATGAACCTGCTCGACGCTGTCTGGTTAGGCAACGGACGCGTCCGCGTTGCGGGAAGCGAGATGTCGGTACCCGTCACCGGCGAGGGTTTACAGATTGGAGAAAAGGTTTCCTTCGGGGCAAGACCGGAACATCTCTTCGTCACCGACGGCGGAGCGGGATGCATACCGGCAAAAGTCGATTTTGCCGAATATCTCGGCGGCACCCAGTATCTCTATTGCCAGCTTGCCGATGGCCAGCCGCTCATTGCCGAATATCGCTCGGGACCGGAAATCAATGCCGGCAGCACGATTGCCCTTTCGGTCAACGACAATCAGCGGCGGCTGTTCGGGGCGGACGGCCGAAGGCTGACCTGATCGACAGCGGCAAGCCGCTCCGCACGGCTTGCCGCGCCACCCTCATCGTCCTCTTTCGCCGGTGCGCGCCAGCACGAAATCGTGCTCCACCTCCCAGAAGTCGCCTTCGAAGTTGTATTCCTTCGCACGCACCGGGTCGTGCGTCCGCTTGAACTCAGCGAGCAGGCTTTCCTTCACACCGAAGACCGCGTCGGAATTGATGTAGGGATCGTCCGGATCGAAGATGTGGGTGATCAGTGTCTCAAAGCCGTCGGCCTTGATAATGTAGTGGAGATGCGCCGGACGGTTGGGGTGTCGACCGAGATGGTCGAGCATCTGGCCCACCGGACCGTCGTTCGGGATCGGATAATATTTCGGCTTCACCGCGCGAAACCAATAGCGCCCGTCGGGCCCGGTCCGGAAGACGCCGCGCAAATTAAAGTCAGGCTGGATGCCCTGCTGCTGGACGTCGTAAAAGCCCTCGTCATTTGCCTGCCAGACATCGAGCACAGCGCCGGCGATCGGGTTGCCGCTCGTATCGAGAATCCGCCCCTGGATAAACAGGTCCTCGCCCTTCTGGTCGAGGCAGATATTGGCGCCCATCTCCAGCTCTGGCGCTCCCTTGACGTGGAAGGGGCCGAGCACGGTGCTTTCGGAGGCGCCTGATGGTTTGCGATTGTTGATGGCGTCCACCAGCATCGAGACACCGAGCGTGTCGGACAGCAGGATGAACTCCTGCCGCCACTCGTTGCACATCTGCCCCGTCCTGGTCAGGAAAAGGATCGCTTGCAGCCACTCCTCCTGGGTCGGCTCGATTTCCTTCACGGCCTCGTGCAGCTTGCGGATGACGACCTCCATCACCTGCTTCAGCCGCGCATCCTTGGCATTCCTGTTGCGGCCCGTGACGACTTCGACGGAGTTCTCTTCGGTGAAAAAGCCTCTTTCATGCGCTTCCATGGTGTCCTCACTTGTCGAGAATTGTCGTCATGACGCGATAGAGTTCCGCTGCCGGATCCGCAGCTATCACGTCGCTCCGCCAACAGACGTGATGATCCGGGCGGACGAGCACGATGCCGCTGTCGCGCACCTCGCGCGCGTTCGCCCAATCGCCGGAAAAATCCTGCCAATGCTGGCGCGGTCCGATCACGTGGGCGGCGATCTCGATGCCGAGCTCGCGACCGACCGCGCGGGCGGCCTCGACCCAGCCCTCCCCGCCGATGCCGGTCAGTACTGTGAATTTGCCTTGGCCGGTCAGGTCCAGGGTCGAGGCCTTGGTCCCGTCGCCGGAGAACACCCATGCATGCGGCAACCGGGCGCCCGGCCATGTCGTCGGGTGATAATGCAGTTCCGCATCCTTGGTGAAGGCGGGCTCGCTCTGCCCATCGGTCACGATCGCATCGGAACGATAACGCTGGTTCATCTCGACGCCGTGGGCGTCGAACTCATAGACCTTGTCGGCGATCGATTTGCGGATCGCTGCGCGCTGCTCCTCCGCGGCCGGCGTGTTGTCGCAGCGTGCATCCATGTTCTGCTGCATCTTCACCGGGTCGATCGAGTCGAGCAGGCCGAGCGCCTTGAAGATCGGCCCGAATTCTTCGATCGACTTGTTGGCCCGGGTAACGATCTGCTTGGCGACCGGCGCGCGCTCGGTCCCGTAGCTTTCGAGCAGCTTCGAGCCGGCCTTGCCCTTGAGCACAAAAGCAAGCTTCCAGGCGAGATTGAATGCGTCCTGGATGGACGTGTTCGAGCCGAGGCCATTCGAAGGCGGGTGGCGGTGCGCCGCATCGCCCATGCAGAACACGCGGCCGTTGGACATGGTCGTCGCATACATGTTGTTGACGGTCCAGGTGGAGACCTGCTTGATCCGCGGCTCCAGATCCGGCACGCCGATAAGATCGCGCACCACCTTCTTGGCATGTGCCTCGTCCACCGCCGGCGCCGGCTGGTTGATGTCGTAGCCCCAGACGATCAGCCATTCGTGCCAGGGCCGCACCATCCGCACGAGGCCCATGCCGATGCCGCCGACGTCGGCGCCCGGCTGCAGCACCCAATAGAGCACCGACGGGCGATGCGCGACATAACGCGAGAGATCGGCCTCGAACAGGATGTTCATCGAGCCCGCGACGCCCATCTTGCCCTCGAAGGCAAGACCCGCGTGCTCGGCGACACGCGAATTGCCACCGTCGGCGCCGATCAGATACTTCGAGCGAATTGTGAATTCCCTGCCGGTCAGCCGGTCGACGCACGTGGTCGTGACGCCGTCGGCATCCTGCACATGGCCTATGTATTCCGTCGACATCCGCGCTTGAGTGCCGCGGGAACATGCGGTCTTGAACAACAGCGGCTCCATGAAGGTCTGCGGCAGGTCGTTCATGTGGCTCGGCGAGGACAGTTGGTGCTCGGCGCGGCTCAGCGGGTGTTTGCCCCAGCTCTTCATGCGACCGATCTCTTCGCCGGCAAGCGACGTGCAGAACACGTTCTCGCCCATCAGGTCCTGCTCGGCGGCGAACATGTAGGCCTCGTCCTCGACGTCCCGGCCGAGATCGCGCAGAACCTCCATGGTGCGCTGGTTGGTGATGTGCGCGCGTGGCGTGTTGGCGAGCCAGCGATAGCGGTTGATCACCAGGTTTTCGACACCATAGGTCGAAAGCAGCGCCGCCGTCGCCGATCCCGCAGGCCCGGTGCCGATGATGAGTACGTCCGTAGTGATGTCAGCCATGAGGCCCTCCCTTATGCGTGCGATTGAGTGATCCGCCCCTCAAAAGGCGGCGAACCGGAAAAAGCTGGATGCCGGTGCGGTCCGAGAAGAGGCCCCAGAGACCGCGCGGCGCGAAAAGCATGACGAGGATGCCGATCAGGCCCAGTATCAGGAGATACCAGGAGCCGTAGCCAGCAAGGAGATTCTGCAGGAAAAAGAATAGGATGACGCCGATGATAGGTCCCTCGACCGTGCCGATGCCGCCGATCACGACGATGAAGATCACATAGGCCGTCCAGTCGATCACCGAAAAGGCGGCGTCGGGCGAGATGCGTGCCTTCTGCACGTAGATCAGCGCCCCGGCGATACCGGTAATGAACGAGGCGGCGAGATAGACGAAAGCCTTCATCCGTCTCGCATTCACGCCGACAGCGCGCGCTGCCTGCTCGTTGTCGCGTACCGCCGCCAGGCCGAGACCCTGCTTACTGCGCAGCAGCCCGTAGACGAATCCGATGGTCGACACCATCAGGACCAGCGCCAGCCAATAGGTCAGCGTATCTCCGGCCGCGGACGCCTTCATCCCGAAGACGTCGCGCATCAACCCGACACCGACCATGTCGCGGATGGCCTCACGCGGCAGCGATGTCCCGGTGCCGCCGCCGAGCGCCTTCCATTGCGCCAGCAGCAGGCGGACAACCTCGGCGATGACCCAGGTGCCGATCGCGAAATAGGGTCCCTGAAGCCGGAAGGTGAAGAAAGCGGTCGGGATCGCGAGCAGCATCGAAAGCACACCTGCAATCAAGACGGCTGCGAGCGGGTCGACGCCGAGCAGGATGACGCAGGCGAACATCGCATAGGCGCCGAAGCCGACAAATGCCTGCTGACCTACGGAGATCAGACCCGCGTAACCGGCGAGCAAATTCCAGTTCTGCGCGAGCACAAGCATCGTCAGGATGAAGAACAGATCCTGGACGACGCCGCGCGAGACGAGGAACGGTACCGCAAAGGCGAGCAGCAACGTAGCGCCCGCGGAAAGAGCGAACGGTGCCGACGTCTTTTTTCGGGTTTCGACCTGCCAGGATGGAATGACGAGCGACATGAATGCACCTCAATCCATTGCGCGCGGGAAAAGGCCGCGCGGTTTAAAAAGAAGAACCAGCAGAAAGGCGAGATGCCCGGTGAGGATCTGCCATTCCGGGTTGATCGCGGCACCGACGGTCTGCGCGACCCCAAGAATGACGCCGCCGGCGAGTGTGCCCCAAAGCGAGCCGAGCCCGCCGATGATGACCGCCTCGAAGGCGTAGATCAGCCGCGCCGGTCCCGATGTCGGTTCGAAATTGGCGCGGGTGCCGAGATAAAGTGCTGCGATCGTCACGACCACCATCGCCAGACCGGTTGCGAGCGCGAATATCCGTTGCGGGCGGATGCCCATCAGACCGGCTGTCACCGGATCGTCCGAAGTGGCGCGAAAGGCGCGGCCGACGGCAGTGCGATAGATAAGCTGGTTGAGGCAGACGATAACGGCAACGGCGGAAAGAAAGGTCATCAGCGGCATGATGCCGGCGTTGACCGGACCAAGCGCGATCGATGCCGATTCAAGGCTGCCTGCGGAGACCCGGCGGCTATCAGCCGAAAATCCTTCCAGCAGTCCGTTCTGGAGCACGATCGACAGGCCGAAGGTCACGAGCAAGGGCGGCAGGATATCCTTGCCCAGTGTGCGGTTGAGCAGAAAATATTGCAGCGCCCAACCGGCGGCAAACATCAGCGGGGCGGCCATGAGCGCGCCGACGAAGGGACTGACGCCGAGCGTGGTGACAAGCGCGAGGATGACAAAGGCGGCGAGCACGATCAGGTCGCCATGAGCGAGGTTCACGAGCCGCATGATGCCGAAGACCAGGCTTAATCCGGCAGCGAAAAGCGCGTAGAGCCCGCCGAGCAACACGCCTTGAAGGATGGTATCAAGCCAGTTCATGGCGCTCCGCTCCGAAGTAAGCCTTGTGGATCTCATCATGGCCAAGCTCCGACGCATGGCCGGACAGCGTGATCCTTCCCTCCATCATGCAGTAGACGCGGTCGGCCACCTTCAGCGCCTGACCGATATCCTGCTCGACGATGACGATGGAGGCACCACTCGCGCGGATACGCGGAAAGGCAGCGTAAATGGCGCGAACGACCGCCGGCGCGAGACCGAGGCGGA
>NZ_JASKLS010000003.1:106051-355326 GCF_030124375.1 Sinorhizobium sp. 6-70 | reverse complement strand
TCGCAGAGCAGCACGCTCGGGTTTGACATCAGCGCCCGGCCGATCGCCACCATTTGCTGCTGGCCGCCGGAGAGCGCCATCGCCGGACTCCTGCGCCGTTCCTTGAGCACCGGAAAGAGCGCATAGAGGCTATCCAGCGTCCATTGCCCCTGAGCCTTGCGGCCGTAAGCGCCCACCAGCAGGTTTTCCTCGACAGTCAGCGACGGAAAGAGCTTGCGTCCTTCCGGCACCATGGCGATACCTCGGGCAAGGACATCGGGCGCAGGGAGGGCGCCAATCGGTGTGTTGTTGTGGAGGATAGCCCCCGGTTCATTGGCAAGAACGCCGGAAATCGAGCGCATCAGCGTCGTCTTGCCGGCCCCATTCGCACCAATGATGGCGATCGTCTCGCCCGCTTCGACAGCGATGTCGATGCCGAAAAGCGCCTGGAAATCGCCGTAGAAGGCCGTCAGCCCCTTGGTTTCGATCAGCGCCATCAGATCTCGATCCCCAGGTAGATTTCGCGCACCTCGCGCGAGGCCATGATTTCATCCGGCTTGCCGATGCCAATCACCCTGCCGAAATGCAGCACCAGAAGGCGTTCGACGACGGAGTTCAGCGCGTGTAGCACGTGTTCGATCCAGATCACGGCAACGCCTTTGGCATGGATGGCGCGAATGGTGGCCACCAGCGAGCGGTATTCGCCCTCGGCCAAGCCGCCGGCGATCTCGTCGAGGAGCAGGAGCTTCGGTTCGGTGGCGAGCGCTCGAGCCAATTCCAGCCGCTTGCGCTGCAAGAGCGTCAAGCCGCCGGCCAGCACGTTGGCCTTGTCGATCAGCCCGGTGTCGACAAGGATTCCTGCGCAGCGGTCGGAAACCTCCGCTTCCTGTCGCCGCGTCCCGAAGGAACCGGCGACAAGCAGGTTCTCGAAGACGGTCAGTTGCTCGAACGGCTGCGGTATCTGGAATGTCCGCCCCATTCCCGAGAGGCAGCGCACCATCGGTGGGACGCGGGTCACGTCCGCGCCGCAGAAGTGGACCGTTCCGCTGTCCGGCGCGATGTTGCCGGTGATGAGGTTGAAGAGCGTGGATTTTCCCGCGCCGTTCGGCCCGATGATGCCGAGCGCTTCTCCCTCGCCGACCGCAAAGGAGATCTGCTCGGCGACCGTCAAAGCACCGAACTTCTTCGACACCTCTTCCAGTCTGAGAATTGCCATTCACGTTCCTCCCGTGAACAAAGTCCCCTCCTGCCGTCCCACGCGGCGGCAGGGCGTTATCCCGTCTCGATCGATATCGATTCAAAGGGTTAGCGGCTGTAGATCAGGCGATCGGCTCCATCTTGCCGCCGACGGGAATGTTCGGCGCCGTCTTGTTGTCGGTAATGATGAGGTCGTAGCCGCCGCCGTCCTTAAGCCGCCACTGGCCGCCGACGAGCGGCGTCTTCGCAACGTTCTTCGCGGCGAAGGGAGGCAGGTTCTTTCCGTCCCAGGCAATCGGCCCAACGAGAGTATTGAGCCTTGTGGCGGCGATCGCTTCCGCGACGGCATCGCCGTCGGTTGGGTCGGCCGTCCGCTTCATCACGTCGACCGCCAGTTCGAAAAGCGCGTGGGCGAAGCCGATCGGTTGCGTCCAGGGCCGGTTGGTGGCCTTGGTGAAGCTGGCGGCGACTTCAGCCGAACTTTCGCCGGTCAACGACGACTTGAACGGATGGCTGGGCGTCCACCAGACTTCCGACGAAAGATTGTGTCCGGCATTGCCGAGCGCTTCGACCGCCTGCGGGAACAGGAGTGCCTTGCCGATCGACGCGATCTTCGGCGCGAAACCCTGCTGCTTGGCCTGGTTCCAGAAGGTCGTGAAATCCGGGGGGATGACGACGCCGGTGACGATCTCGCACTGACCGGACTTGAAGGCGTTGATCTGCGCCGAGAAGTCGTCTGTCATGTTCTGATAACGGCCGGGATCAGTGAGCGCGTAGCCCATCTTGTCCAGGACGGGCGGGAAGCCGACCGTCTTGTCGCCCCAGGCATTGCCGTCGCCGTCATTGGGAAAGAGACCAGCCACCTGCTTGTTGGTCTCGATTTGCGACCACATGTTGGTGAAGACGGCAATGACGTCTTCGAGCCCCCAGAAGAAATGATAGGCATAGTCGAAGGGCTTCCAGGACGTCGGGTCGCCCGGATTGCCCTGTTGGCCGATGAACCACGGTTGCCAGGGAGAAACCGTCGAAATGCAGGGCATTTCCTCCGCTTCGCAGATGGTCGCGACCGGATTGGTCGTTTCCGGCGTGGACGCCACCAGCACGAGGTTGACCTCGTCGGTTACGATCAGTTCCTTGGCGACCTCTGCCGCGCGGTTCGGGTTAGACTGACTGTCCTTGACGACGACCTCGTAGTTGAGGCCCATCGTCTTGGTCGCCGCCAGGAAGCTGTCGATGACGAACTTGTCGGCCTCGCCAAAGGCGGCAAGCGGCCCGGTCTGCGGGCTGACATAGCCAAGCTTGATCGGCGCGCTCTGTGCGATCGCCGGCATTGTGAGGCCGGACGTGACGGCAAACGCCCCCGTCGCCGCCGTGGTCTTCAAAAAATCACGCCTGGTAAACATCTTTCCTCCCATTTCCCTCTCCTCCCAAAGAGCGTTTTCGACGAGCGCTTCAGCGTGCCGGCCGCTTGCCCTCCCAGGCATCCTGCAGCAGGTCACGGATGGATCGCCGATCGACCGGCCGCGGATTCCAATAGGGATTTTCCGTCGCGATCTGCGCGGCACGATCGAGATCGGGCTCGCCTAGGCCCAGATCCTTCAACGCCAGCGGCGCGCCGATCTCGTTGGCGAACTCCCAAAGACCGCCGCCGACCGAACCGCCGAAGATCTCGGCGATCGGAGCCAACAGTTCCGGGACCGCGGCGGCGTTGTAGCCGGCGGTATGCGGCAGCATGATCGCGTGCGTTTCGGCATGTGGCGTATCGAAAGTGCCGCCGAGCGTGTGACAGATCTTGTGGTGCAGTGCCATGCCGACGGTGCCAAGCACGGTGCCGCAAAGCCAGGCGCCATAAAGCGCGTCGGCCCGCACGGCCATGTCCCGCGGGGACTTGGCTATTTTCGGCAGGCTCGTCCTGAAGGCGCGGAGCCCCTCGATCGCCATCAGAGTGGAGATCGGGTTTCGATCCTGCGCGTAAAGCGCCTCGACCGCGTGCGCCATGGCGTTCAGGCCGCTGTTGACGCTCATGCCGACAGGGAGCCCCAGCGTTAGTGCCGGATCGTAGATCACGACTTCGGGCAGGATGCTCGGATGACGCACGGTCGTCTTGCGGCCGCCCTCGGTCTGGCCGAGGATCGGCGTCACCTCCGAGCCCGCATAGGTCGTCGGAATGACGATCTGCGGCAGGTCTATGCGGTAGGCAATCGCCTTGCCGAGACCGGTGGTCGAGCCGCCGCCGAGTGAAACGATGCAATCGGCGCCGGTTCTTGCAACGACCTCCATCGCCTTTTCGGTCACGTCGACCGGCGTATGCATGACGGCGCCCGCAAAAACCCCGGCAGAAAGCGGCCCGAGGCGTTCGGCCAGCGCTTCGGCGTCGGCTTGCTGCTGCGGGGTCGAGAGCACGAGTGCTTTCTTGCAGCCGATTTTCTCCACCCATTCCCCGGCGGCAGCACCCTTTCCTTCGCCGAAGATGATATGAGCAGGGCTGCTGCTATAGACGAAATTGCGGTTCATGCGTCCGCTCCTTGCCTTTTGCGCGCCATTACGAAGGTGAAATCGAGACGCCAGGCTGGCGCGCCCTTCCCGTCCAGCGGCTTGAACTCGCGAACCAGCGCCTCCTTGACCCCGAAGATCGCATCCTCGCCGAGATGGGGGTCGCTGCCGTCGTAGACATGTGTCGTGATCGTCTCGAAGCCGGGCGCGCTGACGATGAAATGAAGGTGGGCGGGGCGGCACAGCGGATAGCCGGCCTGGCGCAAAAGCTTGCCGACAGGACCGTCATCCGGGACACGATAGCCGCACGGCTTGACCGTCCTGTAGCAAAACGCGCCTGCCTCGTCCGTCCTGAAAATGCCGCGCAGATTGAATTCCGGCTGAAGATCGGGCTGCTGGTTCTCGTAAAAGCCTTCGGCATTGGCCTGCCAGGTGATGACCTCTGCGCCCGCGATGGGATGACCATCCAGGTCCCGGACGAATCCGAACACCTCGAGCGTTTCTCCAATGCCGTCCAAAGAAATGTTGCTGCCCGAAGGCAACTCGGGCGCATCGGCACGAAAGAACGGTCCGCGAACCGTATTCGGGGTCGCGCCCGTCGGCCGACGCGAATTGATTTCCTCGACAAGAGCCGAGGCGCCGATGAGATCGGAAAGCAGCACCCATTCCTGGCGGCGCTCGTCCGAGGCATGTCCGACGTCCGTTAGAAAGGCTATGACATTGCGCCAATCCGCAGGGGTCGGCCGCAGCTCTCTGATAAGCTGATGAAGGTGCGTGACAACCGCTGCCAGCATCTGCGGCAACAGCTTGTCGTTCGATTGCGGAAGTCGTTGCGCGAAGATCTCGGACGAGTTTGCCTCGCTGAAATTCAACGCCAGTGGCCGCGACGACATACTCTCCTCCAAAGCATCGGCTGGTACCCGCAAGCTAATCCAGGACGAGGAGTGCGTTGATGATTTTATTTCCAACTAGTATAACCGATTGTTATGAAGTTCGATGAGCGCCATCTGATCCAGCTCGCCGCGGTCGTAAAGGCCGGCGGCGTGACCGAGGGGGCGGCCCTGCTCGGGTTGTCGCAGCCAGCTGTCTCACGCACGCTTTCCTTGCTGGAACGACGCGTCGGTGAACCGCTCTTCATCAAGGGCCGCAGGCCTTTGCAGCCGACGCCGCTCGGGCGCGCTTTGGCCGACCATGGCCAGATCATGCTGTCGGCATCGCGCAAGGCGTCCGATACGGTCGAGAGCTTCCGCGTCGGCCACAGCGGCGTCGTGCGGCTCGGAGGCACGCCTTTCTTCATGGACGGGCTAATTGCCGGCATGATCGCGGAATTCCAGAACCTTTATCCCGATGTCCGCGTCGACCAGAGCTACGGCTACTTTCCCGACCTTCGCGCGGCGCTCAAGGCGGACCAGATCGACCTTGCCATCTGTCCTATCGATATTCTCGACGAAGGATCGGGGCTTGAGTTCCAACAGATATTGCCGGGGCGCAACGTGGTCGCATGCCGGGTGACGCATCCGCTGTTGATGAAGCGGAAGCCGCAACCTGCGCACTTGCTCGACTTTCCATGGATCGCACCGCCGCCCGGCAGCCCGCTGCTTGCCGACCTGCGCAGCATGCTTCTCTCGTTCGGTGCGACCGAGATCAAGATCCGCTATTCCGGCGGTTCATTGATGAGCGTCGTCAACTATATGAAGGCGGCGGATGCATTGACGATCCTGCCCCACAGCGTCGTCTTTGCGCTCAGGAACGAGAAATCCATCACCGCGCTACCTATCTCAATTCCGCATCCTGAGCGCGCACTGGGACTGCTCAAACGCTCGGATGCCCCGCGCACGCCCGCAGTCGACCAATTCGCCCGGCATGTGCGCACAGGGTTCGAAAACCTCAAGCATCTCATCAAGCGGCACGAGCAATCCGTCATCTGGGGGGCATGAGGTTTAGCTCTCCGCGGCACAAAGAGGGACGCGAATCCCGGTCCGGTAAAAAATGCATTCACGGAAAGGCCGGCGAAGGCTATAGCGATGCCAACGCTGATGAACAGATTGGAGCTGCCATGACCGACACCGTTACCGATCGCTTCCTCCGCTATGTCGTCATCGACACCCAATCGGATCCCAAGTCGTCGACGCAGCCCTCGACTGAAAAGCAGAAGAATCTTGGCCGGATATTGGTCGAGGAATTGTTGGCGATCGGGCTTGCCGATGCGCATCTCGATGAGCACGGCTACGTCTATGCGACGATCCCGTCGAATGTCGACAAGTCGGTGCCCGTGATCTGCTTCTGCTCGCACATGGATACCGCGCCCGATTTCACCGGCACCAACGTCAAGCCGCAGGTGGTGCGAAACTATGCCGGCGGCGACATCCGGCTTCCCGGCGATCCCCAGCAGGTCATTCGCGTCAGCGACCATCCCGAGCTTGGCAATCAGATCGGCAACGACATCATCACCACCGACGGCACGACGCTGCTCGGTGCCGACGACAAAGCCGGCCTCGCCGAAATCATGACGGCGGCGCAAGTCCTCGTCGACAATCCGGACATCAAGCACGGCACGATCAAGCTTCTTTTCACGCCGGACGAAGAAGTCGGCCGCGGCGTCGACAAGGCCGACCTCAAGAAGCTCGGAGCCGCGTTCGGCTATACCGTGGACGGTGAAACGGCCGGCCATATCGAGGACGAAACCTTCTCGGCCAACGGCGTCGACATCACCATTCAGGGCGTCGCCATCCATCCAGGCTTCGCCAAAGGCAAGATGGAAAACGCCATCAAGATCGCGGGCGCGATCATCGACCGCTTGCCGAAGGACATTGCACCGGAGACGACCGCAGGCCGGGACGGCTTCATCCATCCGATCGGCGTGACCGGATCGATGGAAAAAGCCACCCTTGGCTTCATTGTCCGCGACTTCGATGAAGCCGGTCTTGCCGTCAAGGAGAAGATGCTCGAGGACATCGTGAAACGCGTCATGGCGGAGTTTCCCCGTTCGAGCTACGCGTTCGAGGTGAAGGAGCAGTACCGCAACATGAAGGCGATCCTCGATCGCCATCCGCAGATCGTCGAGAACGCCGTGGAGGCGATCCGGCGCGCCGGCATGACACCGGTGCGCGGCAGCATCCGGGGCGGCACCGATGGTTCGAGGCTCTCCTATATGGGCCTGCCCTGCGCCAACATCTTCGCCGGTGGCCATGCCTTCCATTCACCGCTCGAATGGATCAGCCGGCAGGACATGGAGAGAAGCGTCAACACGCTCGTCGAGCTCGCCAGAATCTGGGAAGAGCGCGCTTAGAACATCCTGGTTCGGGCTGCTGGCCGGCCACGGCCAGCGCTAGATCACGGTGATTTTACGTCCGATCGACCTAAATCATAAACGTGATCGATTCTAATGCGCTAGCGCGGGATGCGGGCGGAAAACCGTACACACTTTTCCTCATCCCGCGCTGGCATTGTTCAGTCCCTTGCCCCGCGGCAGATAGCCGGATATGCGCGGTTTGCAAGCGAGAGTACGGCCGTCTTGACGCCGGAAAGCGGCACCCGTTACCAGCCCCAGAAAAACAGGAACCAGCCCGAAGTGGCGATCGCAACCGCAAGCCCAATGCTCGCAAGCGCCATCATGCGGCGCCCTGGCGGCTTGCAATAAAGCCCTGTGACGCGCCAGCAGAGCACACCGGACCAGCCGCTTGCGAGGAAGAGCATCGCTCCGCGCGCTTCATCGACCCACGGCAGATCGATCCCATCCATGCGAAGCTGGGTGACCGACAGCGCGGACAGTCCGAGGAAGACGCCGGCGGCCGCGAGCGGGATGAGGGTTTGCGCGAGATGATGAAACCGCGCCGCGTTCCAGCGACCAAGGCACAGTGTGGCAAGCGAAAGCAGCAGCGTGATCGCGAGCCCGACGGCGAGCGCCGTCGTGAGCACGTAGAGAACGAGGATCGCCCCATCGAGCAGAGACAATACGTCGTTTCTCTCGGGATAGTTCGTGAGTACCCACCAGGGCGGGGAAACCTCCAGCGGCCACAGCACGCCGCACTCGACAAGCCATTCGGCAACCCATTGTTTTGCCGCGTTGAACCAGGGGCTCACGCTCCAATGGAAGGCGCCGAAAGCAACACCCATCAGCCCGAAGACGATTAGCACCGTTTCCCACGGGTTCGGATGTTTCCCCGCCACATGCACGATCTCATGAAGGGGCGACCGCCGCGCGAGCCGGATCGCCCCGCGGAATCCGCTGCACCGGCCGCACATATGGCAATCACTTGCGCCCCGCATGGTCTTTAGCGGCACCAGAGGCGCACAGTTGACGGCGCCCGGTTTCAACCCTGCGCGTTGTGTCTCCCGCCAAATCTCGGCATCGACGCGGAAATGGAGCGGCGCCAGCTTGGCGAGCAGGCCAAACACGCCGCCGACCGGGCATAGATAGCGGCACCACACGCGCTTTTCCTTGCCGTAGAGATAACCCACGACAGCGGCCGCCAGCGTCGACCCGCCGAGCACCAGCAACGCCGGTTTCGGATACTGATAGACGCTGACCATCTGGCCGTAGAGCGTCGTGCCGGCAAAGGCGACCGTCGGCCATCCGTTCCATTTGACCCAGCGCGGGATACCACCTCCCCGTCCGTGTCGGCTGCTGAATTCGGAAATCGCCCCCTCGGGGCAAAGAAGCCCGCACCACACGCGCCCGACAAGCGCCGTCGCAAGCAGGACCATCGGCCACCATATGCCCCAGAACGCAAACTGCGCGAAGCGGGTGAAATCGTCCCAGATATGCGCGGCGTTGCCCGGCATCGGCAAGAACGCCGGCACGACGAGCAGCACCGCATAGACCGAAACGACGCTCCATTGAAGCCAGCGGACCTGCCTTTGGTACCGCGCCAGCCAGTCGCCGATGCGCTGCCAGACATCACGTTGTGGACGCGACAAAAGCACAGTCACGGTCATGCGACGGCCCGCCGCTTCGCCCGGTCAGCCTGCGTTTCTTCGAGCGAGACCTTAAGTCCCGCGCATGGCAAGAAGGTTTGGAGAATTGGCGCCATGATAGGTCCGGGTATCGCTGTGGCGGGGTGCGAAGAGGCCGCATTGCCGCGGCCTCCGGCTGTAGGGCGCGGCGTCCATCGTCAAGATCGGCCGTCAAGATCGGCCGCCCCGTTCATGCCGTGGGACAGGTCCTAGAGCGTCCTTTGTGCGTTCATTTGAACGCACGGCGCTCTAGTAGCCGCCCTTTTTCCCCACGCCGGCGTAGGTGAATTCATATTCGACGCTAAATGCCTCGGGCCATGGCGCGACCCCTGTTTCCTTATCCACGTGACGACCGAAATGGGCCGTCTCGTCATGCGATTCCGAGTGGATGGTCAGCTCCAGTCTGTATTTGCCCGGCCCCATGAGCTTGACGTTGTCGCCATAGTGAGGCCCGTCGCTCGCGACCATGGGCATGAAGGAACCTGCTGTCTCCTCGCCGGTGTCGGCTTTGGTCAACCGATACTCGACGTGGAGGTTGGGCAACCAGTCCCCTTCCACAAAGCCGTTCTTGTTATCGGCTGCGGCGTGAACGTCCGCCTCCAGATGGATATCGGCTTCGGCTGCCGGGATCATCACGCCGGGAGGATCCATTTCGATCGGCTGAAGGTAGACGGCTGCGATCTCCATACCGTGACGCAACAACGGATCGCCGATCCGGCATTCCGCCGCGGACGCCAACGAGACGCCCGTGACGAGGATGCCGACCGATGCGAGCGGAAGCAATTTGAAGCACATGCGTGATTTTCCTTCCCGGGAAGTGAGCCAATCGGCTCTTATTTATGAGTTGTTTTCTCACCTTTTATGCGCGCGATATTTGAAGATCATTGCGCTGGAGCAAACAACTCGCGTCCCGGTTCCACACCCGTTTCGCGGCAGCGGCTTCTGCGGCCGCCTCTCGATCGCAAAGAAATCCGACGGCGGTAAAGATCGGATTCAGTCTTTCTTGGTAATTTTCCGTTAGCAATTCCCGTCAGTGGGTTCGACGGCTGTTCCGCTGTCACCGAAAGTCTTGCGTACGGGTTCCTATGCGTTTCTCAGCTGTGCCAGTGCTCCTCCTTGCCGGCCTCGTTTTGTCGGGCTGCGGATTCAGTTCCAATCGGGAAAGGGTTGCCGCTCAGCAACCGTCACGGGAAACGACGAGCTCCGTTGCCCAGTCGCTCAAGCCCATGCCTGTCGCGAATGTCGGCGCGGCTGCTTCGCAAGCGGCGCCGCCGCAGGAAATGCTCGCCTGGGCGGGGTCTGTTCCAGAGCCGCAGGCGTTCGTGCCGGTGGCCAGAACTGCCGGCATGCCCGTCCCTTCGGAAAGACCTATCGCCCTGCTCACGCCGGAAAACCCGGCGATCGAGGAGGCGCCGTCAACGCGCGGGCAAATCTACAGTCATCGCTTCCGCGACGCCAAACCGATCAATTTCGGCTCCCGCTCGCCGAGGAAGCTTGCCGTGCACGGCGTCGACGTTTCGCGCTGGCAGGGCGAGATCAACTGGGCGAAGTTGCGGACGCAGGGCGCGAACTTCGCCTACATCAAGGCGACGGATGGCGGCGACCATCTCGATCCGATGTTCAAGAAGAACTGGCGCAGGGCCAAGGAAGCCGGGCTCAAACGCGGCGCCTATCACTTCTTTTACTGGTGCCGAACCGCCGGCGAACAGGCCGACTGGTTCATGCGTAACGTGCCGAGGGAAGCCGGCGCACTGCCGCCGGTCATCGACGTCGAGTGGAACGGCGAGTCGAGCTGCAAGAGGCGCCCCTCGCGCGAACGTGTCCTGGAAAAGATGCAGGTCTTCATGGACAAGCTGGAAAGGCACTACGGCCAACGGCCGATCATCTACACTGCGCCGGATTTCTATCGCGACAACCTGAAGGGCGCCTTCCCGAACCATCCATTCTGGCTGCGCTCGGTGGCCGCTCACCCGTCCAAGGTCTATCCGGGACGGAAATGGCTCTTCTGGCAATATTCCGGCTCTGGCCTCTCGCACGGCGTGGACGGCAGGATTGACCTCAACGTGTTCCACGGTAGCGAGAACGAGTGGCATCGCTGGGCGGCTGCAGGGGCCAGCCTGGCGAGCCGCGACTAGCCTTACCGTTCAGCAAGGAACAGGCGCCAGCGACGACCTCCTCTTGAGCTTGCCCGCGAATTCCGACGCAGCCTGGGTGTGGCGCACGACCCCTGGGGCTCATAAAAGCCTTTGTGGCCGGCCGCGTGCGGGCATCCGTCCCGCGCCATGGGCGCTGGTTGATGCGGATCAAGGATCGAAAGAACTCCTCGGCTTAACTTTTCTTCGAAACGCCGTGCGTTTCGACGTAGACTGACGGCTCGGTAAAAGTCCCTTCTACGCTCTTTGGCAGTGCGGCGGACCGTTCGGGAGGCCGCTTTGCCGACTGGACAAATGACGAGCCCGAGACCGAGGAGTCGTGTCGATGCCCAGCATGATCGCAACCCCTATGACCAATTCTCCGTCGCCAGGCTGGCCGGCGATGGCCGATGGTGCGAAATACCTTCTCTCGATGGGACGCTTCCAGGCGGAGGCCTTGAGGATGACGCTGCGTTACCAGGTCGAGATGCTGAATTTCCTGAAGAGCCGGCGCGAACAGGACCTGAAGCTACTCGAGGACTTGCTCTCGCCGGAGCATCTCAACGAAACCTTCGATCTCTATTGCAGCTTCTGGCAGAACGCAGTTCTCGACTATTCGGACGAGGCGGCACGCATTGCGGAGATCGGCTCGGACATGGCAGCCGAGACGGCAAAGCAGGTTCGCGAGGACAAGGAATTGCTGACCAAGGACATGGCCGGGCAAACGGTCATGTGAGTGCGGCTTCTCGTCTCAACTCAACAGAACCGTCGACCTCTTGGGGACTAATTGCAAATTCCGCAGCGATAGCAGATGGCCGCGGCACAAAACTTCATGACGATCGGAGTTGACTCGCGTCGTCAGGAGCTGATTGGGCGAGCCCCTGAGATCGCGGGTGCAAATCAAATTCGAGCCTCTGTGGAAGCTACGGTTCCGGTGAAAACTGCGCCAACCCCAGTCGGCAGCGATGTTACACATGTAACAAGCGTCAGCGCGTCAACGCGGTATGATGATTTATGCTGATGGGAGTGCCGCTGACAGGAGTTGGGCAATGCGTTTGCCGGGTAGACACCGAGCGTCACGACAGTCAACGGCATATAGTTCGTAATTTCTTGAAGCTTGGTTAGGACCCGGGAAGCCGAACAACGTTGCGCACAACGTTTGTTGTAGATCTGCGCTCGTTTTCAGCCGCGCCGTATTTCTCCCGCGCCCACCCGCTGATTTTTCGATGCTTAGACCCGGACAATCGAACACGCATGGACGTCCATGGCGCGGGGAGAGAACTCGCGACCACTTGGAACAAGGCGAAACAACACTTTTGGGGTGGTCATCATGCGAAACGTTCACCTAAATACACGCACCAAAGATATGTCGGTGTGTGCATATAGCGGGTGCTGGGAGGGAAAGCCGACAGCATCATCTCTTCCCAAGGCCATATCATCGCCTACTCGGACCGGCTCCAGGGAAACAATCCCGGTCTTCATCCAACCTCGGCCGCCTTTGTCATTAACCGCGAAACATTGGGCGCAACGCTCAACGCATTCGGATTCCAATCACCGATGTCCTGTTCTCTCAGGTGAGCCTTGAACATAGGAGGCACGAATGCCATTCGATCGCACATTCTTCTTCAATCAGGTTCGGCCCATGTTCGGTGGCCGGCTGACTCAAGGTCAAGTAGGCGGGATGTCGGCCATACTCGACGAGTGGGAGCTGAGACTTCCAGACGGCGACCCGCGCTGGCTGGCTTATATGCTTGCCACGACGTTCCATGAAACGGCCCGGCAGATGACGCCGGTGAAGGAGGCCTATTGGCTCTCCGAAGCCTGGCGACGGCGCAACCTTCGCTATTATCCCTACTACGGGCGTGGATATGTCCAGTTGACCTGGCGGGACAACTATCGACGCGCCGGCGACCATGTCGGCGAAAATCTCGCCGACAACCCCGATCTGGCTCTGCGGCCGGACTATGCAGCCGCCATCATGTTTGCCGGCATGGGGGAAGGTTGGTTTCGAGCCGACAGCCGCGGCCGGCACAGTTTGGCGCGGTACTTCAAGCACAACGTAAACGACCCTGTCGGAGCGCGCGCCATCATCAACGGGTACGAACCAGGGATTGCAGAAGCGATTGCGCGGTATCACGCAAGGTTTCTTGGAGCCTTCCGGCTCGTTGTGCCCGTCAGAGGCGGGCTGGAGACTGCTTTTGCGCCAGAGCTCGTGCAAGGGATCGGCACGCGTTCGGCGATCCCGATCGCCGCAGCCCATTACGACGACGGTTCGGAATTCATGGAGACACCCAGGGCTCCATTATCCCCCGTCGGAGCCATGGACAACGACGGGGCGCAACCGGATCCGATCTTGCAGATGACCGCCGAGATCGTGACCGGGTTCGTGAGCAACAACAAGCTCGATCCCTCCAAGATATCCGAACTGATCGCGGACGTTTACTTCGCCCTTTCGAACTCCGACGACTTGTCTCGCCGCCGGCAGCTTGTCGAACCGGACGCCCAGCATCTCGAAGGGGAGGAAGCGGAGCCGCGCGCCGCCTAGTTCATGAAGATGACGCCCAGCTTTGCATGCCGGGCGTCAGCCAATCAGAAACCCATTCTGGCTTTTGGCGCCTATGACCATGCAGGTTTTTTCTCGCGAGCGGCAGGAGACGGTACGCAATGTTCCGCGCGATCCAACTGATTTGCGCGATCAGATCTACACGCCGAACCTTCGCCCTCTCCTCCCGGCGCTGTCGCCGTCAGAACTCGTTCTTGATGCGCTGAAAAGCGCCGAGCCTCTGTACTGGCTGCCGAGAAATCAGGGCGTGGAGGGCACGTGCAGCGCCCAGGCGCTCGCCAGTCTCATCGATCTCCAGAGAATGCTCAGTTGCCAGGATGCAGCTGCCAACGTGCCGGTCAGCGCTCGCATGCTTTACGAGATGGCTCGACTGCGCGAATCAGCTGACGGCGATGAGGGCCTTTCCCTTAGGGAGGTCATCAAAGGCTTCTACCACCATGGCGTTTGCTCCGACGATCTCTGGAAGTACGAACCAGGCAATCCCTGCGGGACGCTGAACGTCAGGCGTGCCAAGGCGGCACGCGAAGTGTCGCTCGGCGCCTATTATCGCCTGCGTCCGAGCCTCAACGATTATCACGCGGCCCTGAACGAAGTTGGACCCGTCCTTGTTTCCGCCGCGACCCACACCGGCTGGAATATCGAAGCCGTGCGCGCGAATGAAGGCAAGATCATACAGTCGACCGGAGACGGAGGCGGCCATGCCTTTGTCGTCGTCGGCTACGACAGCACGGGCTTTCTCGTGCTGAATTCGTGGGGGACGGAATGGGGCAGCTATCTCGGCTGCAACGGATTGGGCCACTGGTCCTATCAGGACTGGGCCGACAACATCTTCGATGGCTGGGTACTTCGGCTGGGCGTTTCCACCCCCGGCGCCTTCGACCTCTCAATCGGAAACCAGGGCATCTTTTTTGCTCGCAAGCCTGCCCGGGTTGCTGGTGTCCCGGGTTACGAGGTGTTGGGCCACCTCATCCACCTCGACGACGGTGAAGAAGTCAAAAGGGCGCCCTACCCATATTCCGCCAAGACATTCGACGAAACCGTCAGGTTCCTCAGCCGGGACGGCCACGACGATGAGCCCGTCGCACCAGTCTGGACGCCGGAGAACGGCCCGGCCAATCGTGGCTACCGCGGAATTCTCCTGCGGTTCGGCGGCAGTTTGCTGGGGCTCGGTCAGACCGCCCAGCAGATCGCCCGAGAAAAGAATGCGATAAAACAGCATGGTCTCTACCCGCTGACGATCGTTTGGTGCAACGACTTCATCGACCAGACCACCGCCGTCCTCTCCGGTCTTTTCACCGAAGCCACCAAGCAGATCGATGTCCGCAGCGAGCGGCTGGACCGCCTGATCGAGGACATTACACATGGGATCGGCCGGTCGTTCTGGCGCGACGTCGAGTCGGCCAGCCGGAAGTCAGCAGCAAGCAATGGTCCGGTCGATCATGTCCTGGAGTGCCTGTTGCGGCTGGATCAATATTCCTTGCACATCCTTTGCGACGGCGCTGGCGTCCTTCTCTTCCGCGACCTCATTGAGAGATGGAGACGTGACCGCGTCGCGTCGTTCCGTCTGCTCGCCAGCCGTCTCGCCAGTCTCGACTTCATCACGCCGACCATTGACGCAAAGGACTTTGCTGACGGCTTCACGCAACTGATCTCGGCGCTACCGCCCACAGACCGAACCAATGCGTCGGCTGTGGCGCTCCACGTCCCTGATTCCGCTACAGATGGAAGGCTGACCGTCGGTATGTACTCGAAGTCCATACTCGACCTCATAGAGAAGGCTTTCTCCGATCGCTCGAGCAGCCCGCCGCCGGTCTTCATCGGCAAGTCGCTTCGCAAGACTCGGATCGACGAGATCTGGAGAGATCATCCCGCCTTCTCGAAAATCCGGATCAACGAAATCTCGATCCCGCCCCGTCTCGGAGAATTGCTCCAACAGGAAGATCTTCAGCTGAAGACCGACTTCATCGGCCAGATACTCAACCGCATCGCGCCAGTGTCGGATGTCTCCGACCGGCAAAGAGGGAGGACGCGTTATGACGTCAGGCAGCAAAATATCTTTGGAAGAACTGAACAGGAAGCTTGCTGATCCCGGCCTGAGTGAGCAGGAGCTTCAAAAATACTTTCTGGTCGACGACGAGAAGTCGGGCCCATTCAACCCCGTGCTCGAGATCAATCGCGAGTTGGTCACCGTGCCCGCGACGTCGGAAGGGCGGGCCCGCAGCGCCGCACTACTGAACAGCGCGAACTTCATCTCGCGCCTTCGCCGTCAGGCCGCCTTCCACAATCGCATCGGCAGCGGAGACTACAAGGGGCCGATCATCGTCTCTGAGGGCGACAGCTGGTTTCAGTATCCCTTCCGTCTAATGGATGTCATCGACCAGTTGATGAAGCGCTATGCAATCTTCAGCCTGGACGCCGCTGGCGACACATTGTCGAACATGCTGAGACAAGCCGAATACATGGATGCGATCGAAAACACGGGAGCATCCATCTTCCTGTTCAGCGGCGGCGGCAATGATGTCGTGGCGGGCGGCAACCTCGCCGCTCATCTCTTCGATTTCGACCCTGCCTTGCCACCCGAGGCGCATCTCAGGCCCTCGTTCGAGACCATGCTGGACGATGCGATCGGCATGTACGGCAAGCTCGTTCGGCAGGTCGCCAAGGCCTTTCCGAAGGTGCATATCCTTTGCCATGGTTACGACTACACGATCCCGGCAAAGGGAAGATGGCTCGGCAAGCCGATGGAATCGCGAGGGATCAAGGATCCGCATTTCCAGCGGGCGATCGCGCGTGTCATGATCGATCGCTTCAATGAACGCCTGTTGCTGCTGCAGAGCTCATCGGCGCGGCTCAACTACATCAATTGCCGCAACATAGTGGGCGCAACGGAGTGGTTCGACGAGTTGCATCCGACAGACCACGGCTATGCCAAGGTGGCGCAGAAATTTGCGGCCCTGATCGAACAGTTCGCCTCAAAGGCACGTGACGTCGAACATAAAGCGAGCAAGGCACGCGCCGGAAGAGCCAAGGCGCCGTCCGCCGCGACAGCGGCCCTCGAAACGCCTTCCCGTACGGCTGCGACGAGTTCGCGGGCAACCGACGGGCCGTCAGGAATGTCGCTCCACATTGGCCTGAATATGGTCAGCGCCGCTCACTATGCGGGCTGGGACGGACCGCTGCGCGCCTGTGAATTCGACGCGAGCGACATGCAGGAAATCGCAGAGGGCCTCGGATACGAGACCAAGTCACTGCTCACCAAGGAGGCGACGCGCCAAAACGTCATCAGCGAGGTCAAAAGAGCCGCGAGGGATCTCAAGGAGGGTGATATCTTCCTGATCAGCTACTCGGGCCACGGCGGGCAGCTTCCGGATTTCAACAACGATGAAGACGATTCCACGGACGAAACCTGGTGCCTCTATGACGGCCAGCTTGTAGATGACGAGCTCTATGGCCTCTGGTCCGAATTCAGGTCGGGCGTCCGCGTGCTGGTGGTTTCGGACAGCTGCCACAGCGGCACCGTGGTGCGTGCCACCGTCGCCAACGGGCATGCACTGACGAACGGCCACACAGTTGCTGCGGAAATACCGCGCGCGATGCCCATCGATGTCGCCACGCGGACGTTCCGCCAGAACCGCGACTTCTATGCGCGGCTCGGCGCCTCCATCTCGCTTGGCGACGGACGCAATCTGACCCGCGAGATCGCGTCTCCGATCTCGTGCAGCGTTCGCCTGATTTCCGGATGCCAGGACAATCAGGTCTCGCTTGACGGCATCGGCAATGGCGCCTTCACCGCCGCGTTGATCTCCACCTGGAACCATGGTCGCTTCACCCGCGACTACGCCGCCTTCCACCGGGCCATCATGATGAAATTGCCACCCGATCAGACCCCCAACCACTGGCAGGTCGGACCGAGGAACCCGATTTACGATGCGCAGACACCCTTTGCGATCTGATCATTTTGACCAGGTCGCCGAGAGGACCGAGGGCGAAGATGGAACTCGGCCAGACGGCTCCCCCGTGAGGGAGCCGTTCCACCTCATCAGATCACTGGAAGGACCGTTATCGGCTCGCCGTTTCGCAAGCTGGCATCGCGGACAATAAAGACTTGGATTCACACCATCCGCAAAAATCATGGTGTAACAAATGTAACATGTCCGGCGATCGATGCGCGGTATCATATAACATTTACAAACAGCGTCCGTATCGAAGGCGATTATGCTTTCCTAGGCGACTTGATATCGAATCTCGACCATTTCTCGCCTGAAAGCTGCCGCAGGATTTATTAGTGGAGCTGGCCATGCGAAAGAAATTCCTCCTGACCCTACTTTTGGCGACCACGATAGCATGCGGGCTGGCTCCGGCCGCATCGTGGGACGCGAACGCGCAATGTAATCCGCAAATCAATCGATGCTGAGGGATGCACACCATGGGCGCGTTGGTTGACTGGTTGCGTGACCCAACAAGCCTGACATTCCTATTCGGGGCTTTGACGATCGCCTTTCATTCAAGAAAGCGGGTTGAGTCCCTGATAACACCGCCAAGAGGCGAGGAATTCGACTTCGTGCGTCTGCTTTCGCTGCCGGCAATCGTCGGCAAGAGCGTATTCCGCAAGGCCTACCTCATCTACACGGTGTCTCTCGAAATCCTCTATTTCTTCATGTGCGCATCACAGCCGATCATACGGGTCCTCGCCGATGGAACGCTCGACGGTTTTGAGGGACCGGCATGGCCGCTTGGCGCGGCCCTCATTGTCATAGGCGTTATCCCGTCCACTCCATTGTTCGCCCAAATCGAGCTTGCCCTGCGCAGCATGGCCCATAGCGTATCCAACATCCCCGATGAGTTTTTCGAGCGCGTCACCAAGCTCTCCCAGAGCGAGATCGAGGCGTATGTGGGAAGGGATCCCCGCTATGAGCCGGACCTGCAACGGTTTCGCAAGATTCAAAGCCTCGTACTTTATGCTGGCTGTTCGCGTGAAGAGGCTGACAAAGTCGCAAGGCGGACAGTGGGAGCGGAACTGTTTGCCAGATGGACGATCAACGGCCAGGACATTTGGTCGGCGGGCGAATTCGACAAATACCGCGATGTCTTGGACGTTTTGAGGCCCAGGTCCGAAAGCCTAAAGCAGGAAGTAAAGGAACTTGTTTCAAAGACCTTATCTTCCCCCGTCGTGAGATACATAATTGAAAGAAGCAACACGTCGCCAGAAGCTCCGATCAAGGACGGCGATTCACAAAGAATTCAATCCATTTCCGCCGAAATTCTCGCTGGTCCAGGGTCGACTTTCGCGTCGCTGGAGCAAGAGGACATTCGGTCCTACCTGACGCTTGCGGATCTGTGGCGCGCGAAAGCAACCGAAATCGGCATATCCAACCGCAGACTGAGTGCGCTCTTTGCGATCATTGCTCTCAATGACACGAGAGTGATGAAGGCCTATCTGCATCCGGACCGAGGCGCTCGGCCCCTGGACGTGGTGCTTAGAGAACTGCTGTTGCTCGTGCGGAAAAGCCGCAGCAAGCCTCGGCCATGGAATAACGCAGCCTTGTTGTCGACCTTTACTGCATTTCTCGGCTGCGTGATCCTGCTAACCGCATACCATAAAATACATGCTGTTTTCTTGCCCGGCCCTTCGACAGTGGGTCCGTTCGAAGAGGCTTTCTTCACCTCGGCATCACTCTTTACAAGCTTCCTCGCGGCCGGGATCTGCGCTCTTGTCATACGAACCCACAAGATCGACCAGGGTGCGTGGACAGCCTTCTCGGATATCCGGAATTTCCCGCTTTCCCAGTATGGCGGTATCGTCTTCGCCGCAATGACTTGTGCCTTCGCCACAGCCATCATTTGGGTAATTTTGTATCAGTGGAGATATGACAGCGTGACTGCGCTTTTGCAGATCGGCCAAGGAGGAATTCTTGTGCTGACGGGGTATTACGCAATCTGCTCTCTTATTCCGGCAATGTATGGCGTCGGCATCTGCGTAATAACGGATTGTGTTATCGAGAACGAAGAAAGATCCGAAGGCCTCAGGCTTCCCCTTTATTGTTTCGCGGCAATATTCATCGTGATTTATATTCTGCTTGAGACGAGCATCCTGATCGAACCTGCCTATCGGGCGACATTTCTGGTGAGCCTGGTATCCAAATCTCTGTTCTCGTTGATCGCGCTCGCGACCTTCGCTTTGAGCTTGCAGTCAAATGGTCAGGCCAGAAACCAGGCAACTCTGGCCGGTGTGCGGCCCGTGTAGATTGGAATCCCACGCATTGACACGACCTGGCAGCGGTACACAGCGCGATCTTGCAGGGACGCCTTAGCGGGTAAATTGCGGAAAAGTCACAGGGTCGATACCCAATGTCCTTAGATCGCGATCATCGGGACGGCGATTGTCTTCAATCGCGCTGGCTATAGCATTTGCGGCACCGATAGCGGCGAATGTGCGACCCAGAAGACCCCTGCCAACTTTACGGATCTTGCTCATCGTGACCCCCTTTCAACCTCAGTTTGCAATAATGCTTTTGCCCGTTGAGCAGGCAAAAGTCGTTGCGATAGCGCAAATAGGGATCGATCCGTTATTAGGCACCAACCGGTTTTTGCTCCCTAATGCCGTAGATTTGTCCGCGGTCGAACGACTGTCAGTTCGGGGCACGGGAACGGCGGTGGCGGGCTGCCCGTGACATCGGCGGACTGCCCGATACGCCGCGTTCAGTGGGGGCTTGCCGTCGGTCGGATGATGATCTCGCTGACATCGACGTCTTCTGGTTGGCTCACCGCGTAAAGGATCGCGTTGGCGACCGCCTCGGGACTGATCGTGATCGCGCGCCAGGCCTTCATCGCATCGCGGGCCGTCGGATCGGTAATCGTGTCGGCAAGTTCGGATGTCGTCGTGCCGGGCGAGATCACTGTGACACGGATTTTGTCGGTCTCCTGCCGCAAGCCATCGGAAATGGCGCAGACGGCGAACTTGGTAGCGCAATAGACGGCCGCGGTCGGCGAAACGCTGTGACCGCCGATCGATGAGAGATTGACGATCTGCCCGCTCCCCTGCTCGCTCATGATCGGTAGCGCCGCTACAATGCCGTAGAGGACGCCCTTGATGTTGACATCGACCATGCGATCCCACTCGTCGACCTTGAGCGCGGCCATCGGCGACAACGGCATGACGCCCGCGTTGTTGACGATGACGTCAAGGCGGCCGAACTCCGACCGGGCATGACGCGAAAAGGCCTCAACCTCCGTTCGGCTGGTCACGTCCAGCCTTCTCATGCGGACGGAGCCGCCGGCAGCAGCGATCTCGTCAGCGAGACGCTCCAGTCGGTCCGCCCGCCGCGCGCCGATCAGCACATGGGCTCCCGCAACTGCGAGAACACGCGCCGTGGCCTCGCCGATACCGCTGCTGGCTCCTGTGATCGCGATGACTTTGCCTTGAATATCCGACATCTCTAGCTCCGTTTCATATTGACCTCGCGATGCGAGGGGGTTCCTGTTTGAAAGGGCTCGACTCCGCGCGAAATCAGCATTGCGCCTGGTGTCCGGCCCTTCGCGGTGTCCGCGGCTATCGGCGGCGAAGGATCATGCCGCCGTGGTGGAGCGTATTCTCGTCCACAAAATCGCCGTCGGCGGTGAAGCCGGTATCGTCCCAATATTCGATATGCTTGCCGGACACCTCGTAGCGCCCCTGGTAGGCGCTCTTGCGGGTGCCACGGGCTTCATCGTAGCGCCCGTTGGCGAGGAGCTCGTGCCGGACATATCCGTCGTCCGTTACCCACATCCCGACATAAGGATGCGATGCCATTGCCACCTGCTTCGCGTGTTGATGCGGCGACGGATCGTGGATCCGGTCTTCACCGGAGGCTGAACTCGCCGATGCGCAGGTCGCAAGCAAGGTGATGGCCGGACCGAGCGCCAGGTTCTTGGAAAAGGTCGTGGACATGCTTCCTCTCATGAAGGTCTGGTGACCATCGCAGAGTATGCGCCCGTCCTGTCGCGATCGAGTTGCCAATCCCGGATGCATTGGTTAGAGTTTCTAACCCATGGTCGATGATTTCGAAGGCATTTCGGTGTTTCTGGCGATCGCCGAAGCGCGCAACTTCCGCGTCGCGAGCGAGCGGCTTGGCGTCACCCGCTCGGCGGTGAGCCAGGCACTTCAGCGCCTGGAAGATCGCATTGGCGTCGCTCTCGTGCAGCGCACGACGCGCAGCGTTAGGCTGACGGAAGCAGGCGAGCTTTTTTACGAGAGCGTGCGTTTATCGGCCGCCCAGGTAAGCGCTGCGGTACAGACGGTACGGGATGTTGAGGCCAATCCGACCGGGCGCTTGCGGATTGCCGTTTCCTCGATCGCCGAGAGCTTCCTGTCCGGCAGGCTGCTCGCGGGTTTTATCGAGGCCTTTCCGAAAGTGAGGCTGGACCTGACGATCACGGACGAAGAGTTCGACATTGTCGAGGCCGGTTTCGATGCCGGCGTGCGCCTTGGTGAAGTCATCGAACAGGACATGATCGCGCTGGCGGTATCGGCGGAACAACGACAATGCGCTGTCGCCTCCCCCGAATATATCGAACGGCACGGGACCCCCAGCCATCCGCGCGATCTCTCGACGCATGTCTGCATCGGCTGGCGGCCGCGTCCGGACGCGGCGCCCTACCGCTGGGAATTCACGGAAAATGGTCGAGATTTCGATGTCTCAGTGGATCCTGCCGTCACAACCAACGACATGGGAATGATGATCCGTCTGGCCACGGCCGGTGCGGGCATCACCTTCGGGATGACGGAGACGTTCCAGCCCTATATCGAGCGCGGCGAACTCGTGCCGCTGCTCGAAGCCTACTGTCCGCCCTTCGCCGGCTTCTATCTCTATTACCCCACGCGCCACCGGCAGCCGCTGAAGCTCCGCGCATTGGTCGAATACATTCGGAAATCGAAAAAGACTTGAACGACGCCGTCGAAAACATCGGCGGAAGCAGGGAGAGGCGCACAGGCGGACCGTGTTCTCGCCCTCACATCATCCATCTGGAAGCGACCGCGTGCCGGGCGGAATTGACCTGTCCGCAATGGACGGGTGGCAGGGTTGGCTCGGACAGGAGAAATCCCTGCACATGTGTTGCCCCGGCTGCTTTCGCAGCCTCTAACTGGGCATATGTCTCGATGCCTTCGACGACGACGGTGGACGCCGCGCAGCACGCCAGACCGACCATGTGCCGAAAGAACCGCTCCGCTTTATCGCCCCGGCGCTGTACGAAAAAGCCGTCGATCTTCACGATATCGACGGGAAGGGACAAAAGCGTTTCGGGCGTCGAATAGCCGGTACCGAAGTCGTCTATCGCGACTTTGTATCCGAGATCGCGAACACTCTGAAGCAACTCAGCCGCGGCGGAGAGCGTCGCAACCGGCAGGCTTTCGGTTATTTCGAGAACTAGGCGCGGAGCCATCGCCCGATGCCTGTGGAGCAGATCGTAGAGAACAGCCCAATTCTGTTTGTCGGCAAGATTTTCCGCCGAAATGTTGCAGCCCAAAGAAGCCGCTGGATGGCAAGCCAACCAGTCGCATGCGAGATCAACCACGTGCCGGTCAAAGGCGGGTGCACGCCCCGACGCTTCGAGAAAGGCTATGAATTCGCCACAGGTTCTGATTGTGCCGTCACGTTCGACGAGTCTTCCGAGGCACTCCGAATAGAGAACTTCGCTTGGGTCGTCGACCGCGTTGATTTGCTGCAGGGAAAAACCGATCCGTCCATGTTGCATCGCCTGTGTCACATGACGAACGACACTGCTGAATTTCTCCAGGTTCATGGATCGATCCGTCCCATTCGGCTTAAGGGCCGGCTGCAGCAGTTACCGCCACTGCCGGCCAGGCTTAGGTTCAATTTGCGGATTCCAGCTCCGGATCGGTTGTCTCAGGTTCCAACTCGGGATCGGCAGGCTCCGGAAGCGTCGCGCGGATCTCGTCGATCTTGCCGACCGCCGGCCCGACACCGAGTATATCCTTGGCGTCAGCGAGCGTGTCGTCGGTCACAACGCCGTCCTTCGTGAAACCCTCGAGGGCTTCGCGAAGCGCTTCATCGCTCAAGGCCGGATCTGTCGGAATGGCGTCCGGGCCGTTCTCAGCCTCGAACTCGGCATAGGCGGTCGCGTAGGCGGAAATGCCGGCCATGCGAGGATCATTGGAGTTCAAATAGGCATGATAGTTCCGATTCAACGAGCTCAGGTTTGCCGTGTCGGAAGTTGTGTTCTCCAGCTCGGTTACGGTCACTGTTTCCGTATCTACGGCCTCCGCCGCCTCCGGATCGGTTGTCTCAGGTTCCAACTCGGGATCGGTAGGCTCCGGAAGCGTCGCGCGGATCTCGTCGATCTTGCCGACCGCCGGCCCGACACCGAGTATGTCCTTGGCGTCAGCGAGCGTGTCGTCGGTCACAACGCCGTCCTTCGTGAAGCTCTCGAGGGCTTCGCGGAGCGCTTCATCGCTCAAGGCAGGATCTGTCGGAATGGCGTCCGGGCCGTTCTCAGCCTCGAACTCGGCATAGGCGATCGCATAGGCGGAAATGGCCTTCATGCGGGGGTCGTTGGAGTTCAAATAGGCATGATAGTTCCGGTTCAGCGAACTGAGCTTTGCTGTGTCGGAAACCGTCTCCGGCGTGGTTACGGTCACCGTTTCCGTCTTCACGACCTTTGCCGCCTTGACTGCCGAGCCGGATTTCTTGTGTGTGGTGACGGATTTTTGCTTCGACGTACCGTGGCTATTGCCGCTTTTCTTGCTCGTCCCTGACGTTCCCGATTTGGACGTTCCCGATTTCCCCGAACTGGAATGCGAGCCACTGTGGCCGCCGCCGTTTCCACCCCCGTGGCCACCGCCGTTGCCCCCTCCCCCGCCGTTTCCACCGCCATTGCCGCCCTTGGCAAAAGCAACAGTCGATGCGCCGAAGGTCACGGCTGCAACTGGGGCGACGGTGAGCGCCAGTGCGACGAAGCTTCGTCCGATTACTTTGGAAATGGTCATGAACTTCTCCGTGTCTTTTGATGTTTGCGGTCCCGCTGCCGATAGCGCCGCTCGAACCGCTTTCGAATTGGTGCAACGTTAGCTTGCGCCGCTCGAGGACACCACCGTCCCCGGACCATTGCGCTGGCGATTAGGACTTAGGTCCGATCGGCCGCCATCAAAAGTCCGATGGACATGACCAAGGCCGCATGGCATTGACCGGCCGCTTGGGCGCATTAGTTTTACCGACGCGACTGCGACCGACGTCCAGCTGCTTTGTTGAGCGTATAACTCCGAGATTCCTCTTGCGTGCCAATGACCTGATCAAACGATGGAACGCGCAGCCGCTGGCGAAGCAGTTCCTGCTGATCGGCGGCATCGTTGCAATGTCCGCCATGCTGGTGGTCGGCGCTTTCGTCACCAGCCTCATTGAAGGCGCCGTTACCCGGAACTCGGCAGCGACGACCGCACTCTACGTCGACAGCGTGATCGCGCCGCTCCTGCCCGACATGCAGACGACGCAAGTGCTCGACGACACGGTTGCGCGCGCGCTCGACGAGACGCTTGGACAAGGGGCGCTCGGAAACCGGTTGCTGGCATTCCGCCTGTGGCGCTCCGACGGCACGATTCTCTACTCGAACGAAGAGAAGATGATCGGACGGCGTTTCGATCTCGGCGACGAGTTGAGAACCGCATTCGGCGGCGAGATGGTGGCTCAGTTCAAGCCCGCCGACGACGCCGCGGATGAGACGAACCAACGGGCGGGCAAACCGCTGCTCGAGATCTACAATCCTGTGCTCCAGCCCTGGTCCGGACAGGTCGTCGCCGTTTCGGAATTCCATGAAATTGCTCACGATTTCGAAACCAGCCTGAGTCAGGCGCGTTTTCTGACCTGGCTGGCCGTCGCAGGCTTCACGCTGGCGTTCTTCATCATGCTTTCGGCAATCGTCATGCGCGGTAGCAGAACCATCGAAAAGCAGCGCCACGCGCTTCGGCAGCGTGTGGACGAGCTTTCGGCCCTGCTCTCGCAGAACGAGGCCCTGCGTGGGCGCCTGCAGCACGCTTCGCAACGCGCAACGGCCTTGAACGAGAACATGCTGCGCCGAATCGGGGCCGATTTGCATGACGGCCCCGCGCAGCTCGTCGCCTTCGCCTCGTTGCGGCTGGACAGCGACGCATTGGTCAGTGCATCAACCTCGGCCGCGGTACGCGAACGGGAAATCACAGCGATCAAGGCAAGCCTCGACGAGGCAATGCACGAGATCAGAACGATATGCAGCGGGCTGGTCCTGCCACAGATCGAGATGGCTAGCCTGCCTGAACTCCTGGAGCGTGTCGTTCGCGCCCATGAACAACGAACCGGATCGACTGTCGAGCTGTCGCTGTCGGATCCGCCCGAGCGCCTTTCTCCCTCCGCAAAGATATGCATATACCGCTTCGTGCAGGAGACGCTCAACAATGCTTACCGCCACGGCGGCGGTGTCGGGCAACGTGTGGCGCAGAGCACGGAAGGCAACAGGGTCTGCATTGCGGTTGCGGACGGCGGAACGGGTTTTGATCCCAAAGAAATACGACCGACGAGCCTCGGACTGGCCGGGCTCCGGGAACGGATAGAGAGTCTGGGCGGCACATTTGAAGTCGACGGTGCCGGCCCCGGTACTATCGCTAGGATGTCACTCGGTATCGAGGAGATTGGATAGGCATGACTGCAGCGATACGCGTGGCGGTAATCGACGATCACCCTCTGTTCAGAGAGGGCGTGACGAGAAGTCTTTCGGAGATTGACGGGTTTGAAATCGTTGCGGAGGGAAGCTCGCGCGACGACGCGCTGAGAATCGCCCAGAATCTTTCTCCAGACGTCATGCTCTTGGACATCTCCATGCCGGGAGGCGGGCTGAACGCGATTCCGCTTATCCTGGAATTGGTACCGCTGCAGAAGATCGTGATGCTTACCGTGTCCGAAGCCGGCGACGACGTCACGGCGGCTCTCAATGGCGGCGCGAAGGGCTATGTCCTGAAGGGGATCGGATCGAGGGCGCTGGCGGACGTCATACGGACAGTGGCCTCCGGCGACAGCTACGTGGCTCCGACACTCTCTGCCAAGCTGCTCTCGAACCCTTCGCCGGCCGCTGTGAGCAAATCCGACCTCATCGCGGAACTGACCGCTCGGGAGCACGAGGTTCTGCGCCTTGTGGCTTCGGGCATGAGCAACAAGCAGGTCGCAAGAAAGCTCGATCTCCAGGAGAAAACCGTCAAGCACCACATGACGCAGATCATGACGAAACTTGGCGCCGCCAACCGGACGGAAGCCGCGATGGTGCTGCGCGACGCAATAGACGGTCGCTCCGGTTAGATAATTTCGAAACCGCGCAGCCGGCAATTTGCAATGGCAGTGTTGTTCGTCGTAAACATTCCGTCCGCTTGATCTTATAGGAGATGCAGCATGGACCGATTTACGGGCGGCTGCCTGTGCGGCAACGTCCGCATTGTGGCGTCGGGACTCCCATACCGGGTCGGCCTTTGTCACTGTCTCGACTGCCGCAAGCATCATGGGGCGCTTTTTCACGCTTCCGCGATATTCCCTCAGGATGCGGTGACGATCGACGGCGAAACACGCGACTACGCCGGGCGGTTTTTCTGTCCCCGCTGCGGCTCGCCCGTTTTCGGGCGTAGCGCAGACGAGATCGAAGTGAACCTGGGATCCCTCGATGCCCATGACCAACTGACGCCAACCTACGAACTCTGGACCATCCGTCGCGAGTCCTGGTTGCCTCCGTTTCCGCTCAAGAGACGATACGACCGCGATCGTGACGCCACGAGTCGCTTTGAGGAGTAGGTGGCACGAACGGTGCGAAGGTGCCGCGGAGATACCTTGGCCGTCAGATATCGGCAATCATCTTGTCGATCACATCGTAACCCCGGTACCCCTCGATCACATTCCAGCCTGAGAATATCTGATACACGAAGCTGCACAGCGGCTTCGATTCGTCGTATCCGGGAGTTGACCGCCGCAGGGAAAGCAGCATTAATTCAAGGCGCTTGAAGAAGTCGAAGAGCTCCTTGTCCTCCATCGTGTAGTTGTGCAGCACAAATTCGATCTGCCTCACTAGCATCTCCAGATTCAGGATAATCCGGCGGAATTCCGGTGTGTCGTAGCTCATTTGGTTTTCAAATGCATAGAAGCCCTCGTCCGCCTCGCGCCCACCTTGGAAGGCTTTCTTAAAGCCATCGGTCGTCATCAAGGTTTCTATAGTGTCGTGATCTGCCTGAAGATCGGAACGACCGCCTTTGATGCTCGCAAAAAGAACTTGATATAGGATGTCCTTCTTAATGCTGCGGTACATCCGCGTGAGGTTGTCTTTGATAATACGCCTTTTCCGCTGCTCGGGAATGTAGACCACCAGCCAATAGAAGAAGAAAGAGACAAGCCCGCCGGCGAGTAAATTCATTGCTACTGAATAGGCATCCTCCCACCAGCGTGGCTTTAAAATCGGGGAGAACTCAAAGGTAAGGAAGCCCACAAGCAGGACCAAGTTGAGCGCAAACCATAGCGTGACCTTGCCTGTCACCTTCTCCAATTTTGTGTCTAGCGAAGGGAGTCGGGCCTGTACCATGATGCGCTCATTTTATGATTGATCTGAGTGGCCGTTTGCGAAGTCAGTCACGCCGGCGCGTCACTCCGGAAGACCGGCCTTGCGGAAGCCATCAACGAAGTGCTCAAGCGCCGCAGCGTCGCGGAACGGCTCCGTCGCGGCCCAGTGGCGGGTTGAGAAATGCCGGTTGGCGACGAGGAACAGTTCGACCTCCGCGCGCGCTTCGTCGAGCCGGCCCAGTTGGGCAAGGCTTGCCGCCAGGAAACGGCGTGAGCTTGTGCGATAAGTCTCGTCCCTGCGCAGTGTTTCGACAGCGGCTTCGTAGTCGCGGGCCGCATATTGCGCCTGGCCGAGCGTCAGATAGTACCAGCTCGCCGGAAACGGGTTCAGCCGGAACGCCTTGCGAATGTGCTCAAGGCCCTCATCGACCCGCCCAGCCAGGACCGCGATGTCGGATAGTGTCGCCCAGGTGTCGGCCTCGTTCGGGTCGAGCTCGATCGCCTTGGCAAATTCCGCATCGGCCTCGGCGAAGCTGCGCTCATAGGCCAGCAGGTTAGCCAGGACCCAGCGGCAGCCAGCATCGTTGGGATCGATCGCGACCGCTTTGCGCGCGAATTCCAGGGCAACGCTGCGGTTGGGTTCAATGGGTTCACCCCAATGCACCCATCCCGTCCAGTGGTTCATGGCAAGCCAGCGATAGGCCTCGGCGTATTCGGGATCGAGCGACACCGCGCGCGTGAGCATCAGATGCGCTTCGCGCGCCGTCTGCGGCGAATCATCGATCAGCTTGCGCGCCCGCACGCAGAGATCGTAAGCCTCGAGATTTTTGGGCCGATTGCGCGGCGGCGGCGCGCGCAGCCGGCCGAGCAACGCCTCCACAATCTTGCCGGTGACCTCGTCCTGAACGGCAAAGATATCTTCCAGGCTGCGATCGAAGCGTTCCGCCCACAGATGTTCGCCACTCACCGCGTCGACGAGCTGGGCGTTGATGCGCACACGCCCTGCGGCGCGTCTTGCGCTACCCTCCAGCAGGTAGCGCACGCCACGGTCTCGTGCGATCTCGCGCACGTCCATCGCCTTCCCTTTGTAGGCAAAGGCTGAGTTGCGTGCGATGACGAACAGGCCGGAGATCCTGGACAGGTCGGTGATCAGGTCTTCGCTCAACCCGTCCACGAAGAATTCCTGCTCGGGATCATTGCTGAAATTCACGAAGGGCAGCACGGCGATCGATGGTTTGCTGGGCAGCGGCAAAGGTTTCGTCGCGCTACCGAGCTGTTCGATGACGCCTATAAAGCGGTAGCCGACGCGCGGAACAGTGGAGATCCATTCGCCGCCGTCGGCGGCCGGACCAAGCAGCTTCCTCAGCTGCGCGATCTGGACGGTGAGGTTGCCTTCCTCGACGGCCGTGCCCGGCCATGCTGCGTCCATCAACTCGGCCTTGGCCAGGATTTCACCGGGCCGCTCGACGAGCGCCGCAAGCAGCTTCAGCCCGCGATAGCCAACGGCGACAGGATCATCGTTCCGAAGGAGCGTTCCCGCACCCGGATCTAGTACGAACGGACCGAAAGCAAAGCGCGATTCCTGCATGCGGCGTATCTATAGTCCGTTTGGAAGTTTTTGAGAACTTTTTGGGAAGGCTTAATTACAGCGCCGTTCGTATCCTGCAGAATTCATTCCTCTTTTTAGGTCGATGCCCGCGGACCTCAATCCGCATGGAGGTTGCTATGAACCAAACTTTCAGCCCTGCGCCGGCCCCGCATCAGGCAGTACGGCCAGGAACGCGCGTGGAGTTGGCGGACGTATCGCGTCGGCACCTGGCGACCCTGCGAGGCATTATCGCGACCTGGGACAAGCGGATACGCTTTCGCTGGGAGCTTGAGCAAAAGTCGAAGGACGATCCCCATTTGATCGACGATATCGGTCTGACGAGACATGAGGTCGAGGCGGAGATCGCCAAGCCCTTTTGGCAAAGATAAGGCGAATGCTGCAATGACACCGGATCGCCAGTTCCCGCCTGCCGCAGCAGCTTGCCGGCACTTGCACTTGCCGAAATTTGCCGACTCTGCTTCGAAGCCCGCATGACGGCCGAAAGCACAACATCACCGCGAGAGGATCGGATCCCGTGGGCCGCGATGGCGGGCATCATCGCGACCGTCACGGTATTCGCCGTGGCACAGGGGCTGACCTATCCGCTGCTCAGCTTCATCCTGGAGCGGCAGGCGACGACGCCCGGCCTGATCGGCTTGTCGGCGGCGATGACGCCCCTGGGATTCATCGTTTCCGCGCCCGTCATTCCGACGCTGGTGTGGCGCCTGGGCGGGGCGCGGCTGGCAATCCTGTGTTCGATGCTGGCGGCGCTCACCCTGATCGCGATTGCCTGGACACAGGACGTCTGGACCTGGATGCCGCTGCGCTTCCTGCTCGGTTTCTTCGCCAATCCGCTTTACGTGCTCAGCGAAACCTGGCTGATCTCGATCACGCCCGCGCCGCGCCGGGCCCGCATCATGGGCCTCTATTCATCGATCGTTTCGGGTGGCTTCGCCATCGGCCCGCTGTCGCTCGGGCTCGTCGGAACGCAGGGTTGGCCGCCCTTCATGGTCGGCATCGTGGCCTTCCTTCTCTGCGGCCTGATCGTGCTTGCGGTCGTGCCGCGCCTGCCTGAGGTGCCGCATGAAGGCGAGGCAACGTCGGTTGCCCGTTTCTTCGCACTGGCGTCGCTCCTGTTGTTCTCGGTTTTCACTGCTGCCGCCTTCGAACAGATCCTGCTTTCCTTGTTCGCGGTCTATGGCGCCGCGCTCGGCAGCGCCGAGGAGCGCATCGCTTCGCTCATCACCTGTTTCATCGCGGGCAATGCGGCGCTGCAGATTTTGCTCGGGCGCGCGGCCGAGCAGTTTGGCTCGACGCGAACCCTGTTATTCTGCGCCCTGGCGTCGCTGGCGGGCTGCCTGCTACTGCCGTCGATCTTCAACTCGTGGCTCATCTGGCCGCTCGTTTTCGTCTGGGGCGGGGTCTCGTTCGGGATCTACACCCTGTCGCTGATCCAACTCGGCGAGCGTTTCACCGGTCGAGCCTTGATCGCCGGTAACGCGGCCTTCGCGTTCGTATGGGGCATCGGCGGCATCGTGGGCTCGCCCGCGACAGGAGTGGCGATGCAACTGATCGGACATCGGGGGTTGCCAGCGTCCCTTGGGCTGCTTTGCTGTGTGCTGGCGGTGTTTCTGATGGCGGAGAAACGGAGGGGCTGATCGAGGGGCACCGTGTGGTCAGAGAACGACGCTGTCGATCTTCGACACAGGTGCCAGGTGAAGGCGCAAGGATTTCCATGCCGAGTGGAGGATGCCGTTGCCCTGCAGCATTCTACCCGGTTTGGCCCCCTTCGAAGAGTGGGTAGCAGTTTACTGTCCGGATTCTCTCGGTCCAAAAGCGAGCGCGTCGCGTTTCAACGAACGTGCTCTAATCAACGAAAGCTTGGAGCCGCTTTTCATCTGCCGAGGTTGCTCGCCGGTTGACGATCGTACGGCCGCGCGAGTCCTTCATGATGTAGCGGCCGCCCCTGATTTCCTCGCTTAATCCGTCGGAATGGCGAACACTCAGGCCCGAACCGTTGTCTCGAACAGTCGTGCTCTTTCCGGTCGACCTGGCCGAACCGGTGTTCGACCGGCTATTGCTTGAGCCGCCGCTTCCCTTCCCACCGCTATTTCCGCCGCCGCCGCCGTTGCCGCCGCCTCCGTTGCCACCGTTTCCATTTCCGCCACCGTTGCCATTGCCACCGCCGTTGTTGCCATTCTTGGCGAGGGCGGACTGCGAGGCGACGTCAAGTGTGGAGCCGGACACCGTGATCTTGTACGGGAGGGCCGCGATGGCGAAGCCGATCGACGCGGTGCACAACGCGGTGAGGAACTTTCGACGCTCCATCATTTCAGCCCTTTAAAAACCTCCATCGGCGCTTCACCCGACCACGGTGTTGAAAACATGCGGGCGCAACGGCTGCCATTTCCGTGCGGCGAAAAGCGCCGTCGACGCGACAAGCCTGCGAGACACCCTGAAATCTTTGCTCACGCTTCAATCCCACCGTCAACTCCGAGCACCGAAAAGCCCGGCTGCCCCGGACCTTTAACTCGGCCCGCTCAGACGTTCGTCCGGCCCGTTTAGGACCAAGGTCTGAGGCAATCATGGCGCTTCCTGCATCGGCTATTAGCACACGATCAGGGGGCAGATCGAATGCCGTCACGTGCCATCACGCTACCGCTTCTAGCCCGCCCCGGCTTCCATCACCGTTGCCAATTGTTTTCCAAAGATGCCAGAAAAGGGCACGTGATCGCGATTCGGAACGGCTAGGCGAAACGCTTGTTCCGATTCAGACGGACCCAGGACTCGAGCTGATGATGCATCCGACGAAGATCATACGCCTGTCCCTGGCAAGCCTGGCCCTAGCAAGCCTGGCCTTAGCAAGCCTGATCTTGGCGAGTTGCCAAAGCGATCTGGCGATGGTGGCGGACGCTGCCTTTAGCCAGCCGCCCAGGCCTCCGGTCGAACAGCAGCCCGTCCCCGAGCAGCCGACAGCCCCGCCTGCGCCGGCACCGGAACAGGTGGAGCCAAAGCCCGCCTGCGGCGCTGACGTGCAGGCTAAGCTGAAGGCCCCCGGCACGAATGCCGTTTCGCTCGATTGCAGCATCCGCCTTTCCCCGACCGACGTCGTGACGCATCCCCTCGTCTTCGAAGGTGCTGCCGCCTCCGGATCTCAACTCGATTGCGGTGGAGGGACCATCGATGCCAGCGCCGGCACATCCCGGAGGCAGAAAACGGCGGTCGTCGTCCGGTCCAGCAAGGTCGGGTCCGGAGCCTGGTCAGCACCATCGAACGTCACGATCCGCAATTGCAGGATCAACGGCTTCGTCCGCGTTCATGGTCTCGGCGAGAACGCCAATGGCGAGACCATGAAAGCATCGTCGCTGAACGCCAACCATACGGCATTCGCACAAGCTTCGGCCCCGAAGAACGTCCGCCTGGAAAATGTGACTTTCAACGCCCCCGACGGCATACCCCTTTACATCGGACCCGGCGTGACCGGAGCGACCCTCGTCGACTCACGCATTGACGGCAAGTCGACGTCCGTCGCGGTTTATCTCGACGCGGAATCCGCCAACAACACGATCAGCAACAATGTCTTCGGAATCTCCACCGAAAACCGGGAACTGATCGCCATCGACGGCTCGGCAAACAACAGAATTGCCAACAACACCTTCGAACACCCCGAAAATGGCGGGATATTCGTTTATCGCAACTGCGGAGAAGGTGGCGTCATCCGCCACCAGAAACCTGAGTTCAATCAGATCACCGGCAACACATTCCGCTATGGATCGGCTTTTCTGACCCAACCGGCTGTCTGGCTGAACTCCCGCAACGGCAACCGCAGCTATTGCTCCGACGAACCCGCTTCCCCCTTCGGCAGCAGCGCCAGCAATCTTGATTTCGCTCAGCACAACGTCGTTCGTGACAACAAGCTCGTGGGTGGCTCTGAAAGCCTTATCCGAAATGATGATCCCACGAACGATATCTGGGGGAATATGGTGACCGGTGGGTGATGCTGGTGGCGCGAGGCGGTCCCGCCCTAAAACAGTTTAGGTTGCAGGCAATCTCTGGCTTTGTTGGCGCATCGGAAGTCAAGACATGACTATCGTTGCGAGCGGTATCGCTGACGCAACTGCCAAACCGTCCAGATCACTGTCGAAATCTTCGAAAGCGAATGACTCACAAATATCTGTGGGTATAGGATTTATCTTTAATCACCAATCACCTAAGTACCCCTCGGGTATGTTGGGTTGGGGGAATATGAGGTTTGCATTCACTTTGTCACTTGCCGCCGTCGGCATTTCATTTTTGTTGCCGAGCGACGGCTTAAAGGCGGCATTGTTTATCGCCTGCGCGATTCTTGCGTTCGTCGTAATGCGAGAACAGGACGAGGAAAAGGTAGAGAAAGAAGAAGGACAACAGGAAGAACCCCATGATCACCCCGAGGCTCATCTCGCTAATGAGCGTGGGGAGACTGGTGATGATGCGGGCGCATATGCATATGATTACTATGGCGATAGAATTCAATCGCGCTGAGGCCTAACCTGAAGCGCCCGAACGGCCGCCAGGCAAAGCGGGCTTGGAGGCATGGTTTATCCACGTCTTCATCTTGTTTGCTGAGTTGCTTTTACCGATGATTGAGTCGTGGCATTCTCTTCACTCGCTGGAGGAGCGTGAGGAGGACGCGATGCTAGAATCTATTCTGAACCTCAATGCCAATCTGAAGGTCAACCGCGAGCGCTGGGGGAACAGGGATCGATGGGAGAAGCACGACAAGTACGGCTATCAATGGGGCAACGGCTATAAGCAGACGCACGGGGAAACGGCTGCACTGGCCGATACCTTCCTTCGGCCTCACATCCCAGCCGGGAGATACGACCTGAAGGTATTGGAGTTGTCCCCTGGCGCAGGGCGATTCACAGCCGAACTCATCCGATATGCATCTTCGATAGACCTACTGGATATGAATGAGGCATGCCTTGAGTTGACTAGGGAACGCTTCAAGATGACACCCGTGCCGATGCGGACCTACCACAATGACGGGCAATCCTGCGCGATGGTCGAAGACGCTGATTATGATCTTATCGCGTGCTTTGACAGCATGGTGCACATGCATCCCGTCATCATTCATGGCTACGTGACGCAGCTCGGCGCGCGGCTGGCTCCCGGAGGCCTCCTATGGCTTGACCACAGCGGCAAAGGCGCGAACGACAAGGGTCACCGCACCGACATGACGCCGGAGAAAATGTCCGATCTGGCGCGTGAAGCAGGGCTCAACGTCGTCAGCCAGTCATTCAGAAACAACAAAGATTGCGTCAGCGTTCTGGCGAGGCCCCAATAGGGCAAGCCGGGCTCTCTTGCCAGTGCGGCGCGTTGACTTTCACGCGCCGCCCTCTAATAGTTCGCCCGCTTTTATATGAGGGGCGACGTCCATATGGCAAATTATACGACCGCAGAACGGTTCACTGCGTTTCTACTCACCTATCTGCCGAGGCTATCTGCGGTTGCGAGCGTGATGGCCCACGAAAAGACCGGGTCAAGGTACGTCCCGCTGATTGCGGCCCACGAGGCTGCCATTGGGAAGCCGGGCGTCTGTCTAGAGTTCGGCGTATTCAAAGGTGCATCGATTAACTACACCGGCAAGAAATATTCGAAGAGGAAGTTTTTCGGCTTCGACAGCTTCGAGGGTTTTCCGTCTGACGGCCGGAGCGATTGGGATCAGGATTTCTCTGTCGGCGGCAAGTTGCCGGAGGTTCCCCCGAACGTTACCCTTGTAAAGGGCTTCTTCTCCGACACCCTTCCGGGATTCCTCGCAAAACTCACTGATGATGTCGCTGTCGTGAATGTCGATTGCGATATTTATTCTTCGACCAAGGACGTCTTCGACACGCTCATAAAGCACAAAAGGTTGCGGCCTGGCGTTACAGTCGCATTCGATGAACTCATCAACTATCGCGAGTTTCTCTGGAATGAGATTTTTGCCCTTTTCGAGATGCTCGAAGCAACGGGTCTTGGGATACGTTGGCTGAGCGTGCACCAGAAAGTACGCGGCCTCGAAGAAACAATAACGATGCTCTGGGAAGGAAACCATCCCACCTGGGGCCAGGATCAGGAGAACGGCTACAGGCAGCAGGCTTCCCTAATCCTCACAGAAGGTGGCCTGGACTTGAGCATTCTCGACGAGCCCTACAGCAGAAAGCGGGTTCTTGAACTCGCAAAGCGCCTCTCGGCTTGTGTGCTGATGTACGCTCCGGAATTCCTTCCGAAGCTCGGCGTAAGAACATGACGCGTTTCCGGCTCGTCTAGTCTGGCTCCGCCTAACTACGGCCAGATTCGCCTGATGCTACAACCAGAATACAAAAGCGGCAGAGCGGCAGACCGAGCGCTCTGCCGCTTTCGCATCCGTCACTTGAATGTGACCGAACGGTGTTTTAACAGACGCCTCGGGGGCTCCAACTGGAGAAACGTCACCATATGAAGATTACGCTGATCATCGCCATCAGAACCTCGGACTTCACTGACTACGCTAAGAGGCTGCAACTTAGGGACGATCTCGCCTTGAACGGCGTTCACACCATTATCGTTGATGATGGCAGCCCGTCTGACGTTTCTCAGGATATCGAAAAATTCTGCAGCGCGCGTAATTACCAGTACATCCGGCTGCAAACCGAGGAACTGCCATTTTCACTTTCTCGCGCCCGCAACGCCGGCATTGACGCCGCGTCGACCGAATGGCTCTGCTTTGAGGACATAGACCTCGCATACAGCAGGGACTTCTATCAGCGCTTGTTGCGCGAGTTGAATCTGCTTGACGACACTCCGTTCAATTTTCTCACCGTGCCGGCCGTCTATCTCTCGGCGGAGCAGACCGAACGCGTTTTCGCCAACGGCATGGACGCCGAATATGAGCGCGCGCTGACTGGCGCCCTGCTGGAAGATCCCCGCGGGGATATATCCAACTCTGCGCTTCAGCACTACGCGCCGGCAAGCTCCGTGGTCGCCCTGAGGCGGAAAACTGCTCTTTATGTTGGCGCTTTCGACGAGAGCTTTGCAGGCTGGGGCGGTGAAGACAGAGACTTCGTTTTCCGTCTTCTGATCTCGAACAGCAAAATCGAGAAGCCCCACAACTTCGAAATCACCAAGAACTGGAATCTCAACGACACGGCCGAGTTCGAAGGCTGGCGCGCCCTTTATCGGATGCATGGCGATTATCTTGCACGGAAAGGCATGTACGCCTTTCACCTCTTTCACGAGACCTTGGCGTGGCGGAGCGGGAAGTCGAATATCACCTTGGCCGCAGAAAAGGCAGAGCGCTATCACGCCACGAAAAAGGTGCCGACGCGTCGCGACCCGAACCTGCCACCGGACATCATCCTCGGCTTTAACCCCCACATTGCCAACGAAAGCATCTTCCGGTCGCTCGACAACCCCGTGATTATTGATGAAAACGGGCGGGAAGACCCCGAGCTATTTGCGCAGTCGATCGTCGATCGAAAACCGCGCACCGTCCTGATGTGGAACCCCTATGGCTTGCCGTGGCGAAAGAAGGTCTACAATGCGTTGCGAGCCAAAGGCATTGACCCCGTCGTCGGTGAGCGCGGCGCTCTGCCACGGGCGCTCTATTTCGACAAGGGGGGCCTTTGCGTCGAAAGCCCCAGCTACAGCGAGGGATGCTGGGCCAAGTCTTTGAGCGAAGAACAGGAAGCCGCCGTCAAAGCCTATATCGAGAATATGCGCTTTGGCGATCATGCTCTCGAAAAGCAATCGGGCCGCGTTGGCCCCGCCTTGATGCGTCATCGCCTCAATATACCTCATGAGGCGAAGGTTCTGTTCGTTCCCCTTCAGCTCGCCGATGACACCGTTACTACTCTCTTCTGCGAGAAGAACCGCGAATACGAGGCCTACCTGCTGGATCTGAAGCGCCTCTCGCTGGCGCTCCCGAGAGACTGGGTCATGGTTTATAAAAACCATCCACTCTCAAATGAGAAGCTCAACCTCACCTCTGCGATCTGCGCCGATGACTATCACGTCCATGACGCTCTGGAAGCCGCGTCGGCGGTCGCCTTGTTCAACTCCGGCGTAGGCGTGATCTCGATGGCGTTCAACAAGCGGGTCTTTCACTACGGCCCTTGCTTCTATTCGATCGATGGCGTCAACGAGCGGTTCGACAATGTCGACCAGATGGTCAACAGCCTCGCGAATGTTGCCCCGGTCGACAAGCAGAAGGTCCATCAGTTCTACAACTACCTACTCACCGAGCTTTACAGTTTCGCGGATTGGAAGTCGGAAATCGCGAGCTTCAGCCCATCATCGAACCGCACCAAAGTGAAAGACATCAAGTACACCGAAGTGCGTATTCCGGGCTACGCTCCCGCGTTCTATCAGCATCCGGCCTTTGATCTTCGCAAATCTGTGCTCTTCGATCCCTATCGTTACCACGCCGACAAGGTAGCCACTGATGAACAGACCGACGCTCCCAGCGGTAAGAAGATCGGCGCTAAGCCGTCGACAGCGCTTGTCTCAGTGATGGTGGCGAACGGCAAGTTCAGCGCGGCCGCTGCCCACTACGAGGCCGCCTATGCAAAAGACAAATCGAAACCGAACCTGCTGCGGGCGGCGGCCGAATACCGCATCGAGGCCGGCAACCACAGCAAGGCAGTCAAGCATTTGAAGCAGGCCAAAAAACAGCTTCCGGGCAATGCGGCGGTGCGCAAACGTCTGCTGGTCCTGCAGTATCCGTTCTTGAAACATGTAATCGGCGAGAATAGGTTCCCCGTCGAGTTGTAAGAAAACAGGGGGGCCGAAGAGCTGCCGGATTCTCCGGTTTTATTGCGGCAGAAAGTCTTGCGCCAGTCATCAGACCGTTTACTCGCGCCCTCCAGACCAATATCAGCGCGCAACACGAAGGTGCGCTTGCCTGATCGCGCTATTGAGGTCACTTGTCACCAGCGCCTTAAGGGCGCAGGTAGCCTAGATATCGGATGATCTGGGCTCGCGATAAACCCACGCACCGACGAAATGTACGACGAGGAATTGCTGCCATACGTCATCGGGAGAAAATCGAACGATGGGATCGTGGGACAGGCTCAGATTGGAGTCCCCCGCCGAGCGATTCGCGTTGGTCGCAGTTGCGGGGATGGTGTCGTCTTTGCCGCCGGCTACGGGCACTGACAAAACCGGACCGCGAACCGCTTTTCGCGGGCGCGTGTCTCGTCTATCCTTCGTGTTCAACCGGAGCAACGACAACAACGATCGTGTCGGCAAGGACCGCGATGTCGAAGATTTCAAAGCAGGCCAGCGTCCGTTTCTTCCTCAGCCGGTCGGATCCGACACTTCCACTGCTCGGCGCATTCTCTATGGGTTCGGGTTACTGACGTGAGCTATGTTTTCGCCCATTTTCGCGTTGTCGGCGCCCTTCTGGTCAGGGAAATGTCCACGCGTTTCGGCTCAAAGCCCGGGGGGTATATCTGGGCGCTGCTCGACCCCGCTGCTCACATCCTTCTCATGACCTTCATCTTCCGGGCGATCGCTCGCGCCCCTGCGCTCGGGACGAGTTTCGCCTTGTTTTTCGCAACCGGTTATATCGCTTTTCAGTTCTACCAGGCGATGACCAGTTACCTGAACAGCGCCGTCCGGGCCAACAAAGCCCTGCTCAGCTATCCGAATGTCGCGCCGATCGACGCGGTCATCGCGCGCTTTGTCCTCCAAGTGGGGACGACGACGTTGGTAGCTCTCATCGTTCTAGGCACGATCGTCGCGACCATGCGTGTGGAAACTAGCCTGCATTGGCCGGCGATCCTGGAAGCGGTGGCGATGGCGTGCGTTTGCGGCCTCGGGGTGGCGATGGTCAACAGCGTGCTATTTTTGAGATACCCTCTCTACGAGCAGGTATTCAACATCGCCAACCGCCCGCTCTTCCTCATATCCGGGGTATTCTTCCTTCCGGATTCGATCCCCGCGCCCTATCATGATCTCGTGCTGCTCAACCCTCTTGTTCATATCATCATGGGCTTCCGTCAGGGATTCTATCCAGAGTACAGGGCAATAGGCCTTGATATGGAGTACCTCTACGGATTCGCATTTCTGACATTGTTTGCCGGAATGCTTGTGTTCACCTTTTCGTCAAAGACGCTGAGAAACGAATGATCCGGTTCGAACAGGCGACAAAATATGCCCGCACCAAGGGCATCAAGAAGCCGATCATCGAAGACGCTTCCCTTACTATGAACCGGGGGAAGAGCGTCGGCCTGCTTGGCCGCAATGGCGCCGGCAAATCGACTCTCTTGAGGCTGATCGCCGGCGCGATCAAGCTCGACCGCGGACGAATCATCCGCCGTGGCAAGATCTCCTGGCCGCTCGGCTTTCAGGGCAGCTTCCAGGGCTCGATGACTGGCGAACAGAATGTGCGCTTCGTCGCACGCATTTATGGCGTCGACACCGAGCAACTCATCGACTATGTCGAGGATTTCGCGGAGCTTGGTCCTTTTTTCAAGGCACCGGTGGGTACCTATTCGTCCGGCATGAAGGCACGTCTCGCCTTCGGCTTGAGCATGGGCGTCAACTTCGATTACTATCTCGTCGACGAGATTACTGCCGTCGGTGACGCAAATTTTAAGAAAAAGTGCCAGGCTGTCTTCGAGACTAAGCTTCGGGACTCCGATCTGATAATGGTTTCGCACAGCACGAGCACGATCCGTACCTATTGCGATTGCGGTGTCGTGCTGGAAAAAGGCAAGCTGACTTATTATGAAGATGTCGAGGACGCGATCCGCGCGCACGACAAAAACATGAAGGAAGGTTAAATGGCGGTCAGCAAAGACGCGGCAGTGAACAAGCCTGATTCCGCGCAGGCCGCCGAGAAGAGCGAAGCAGCCGGCAAAAGCAAGGGCATAGCGGTCCTGGAGGGGCTGCTCGGCAAGGAGAGTGCGCCCGTCATTCCCCTACCGGGGCGGCGCAACAAGATCGAACCCGCCAAGAAGACGGACTGGAAGATCCGCTGGTTAAAGAAGCTGCGCTGGCGCCACGCCATTATCGGCGCATCCTTCCTGGGACTGGTCGCCGTTCCGGCTACGCTCGCTTCGCTCTACATGGCCTTTATCGCAGCAGATCAATATCATAGCTCTGCGTCCTTCGCCGTGCGCAGCATTGAGGGCGGCGTTTCGACCGATATCCTCGGCATGTTCACCCAGGCCTCCGGCGCCAGCACTGTCTCCGACAGCTATATCCTCATGGATTATATCCTGAGCGAGCGCATGGTTGCCGCCGCCGACCGCAAGTTCAAGCTGGAGGACGTCTACGCCACACGAGGGCTCGACTACTTCTATGGGATCGGGTCCGCGCTGCCGATCGAGGACAAGCTCGAATATTGGCACAATATGGTTGACGTCAATTTCGATCACGCGTCCGGCATTATGCAAGTGACCGTAAAGGCATTCGATCCAAAACAGGCGCAGGAGATCGCGCAGTTCGTCGTAGACCAAAGCGACAGTCTCGTGAACAGCCTCTCACTTTCGGCACGCAACGACGTTCTGCGCGCCGCGCAGGATGAAGTTCTGGCCGGCGAAGCGCGGCTTTCCAAGGCGCGCGCGGGTCTTCGCGATTACCGCGACAAATCGCAGGAAATCAGCCCAGAGGAAGGGGCAAAGCTCGCCGTTCAGCTCATCGGCTCCCTGGAGCAGCAGTTGACACAGCTGAACGCCGATCTCGCCACGGCGAAAAGCCAGATGGGTGAGGACACGCCGCGAATCCGCGTCCTGAAAACGCGTATCGAAAGCCTGGAGCAGCAGCTCGCCGTCGAGCGCCAGCGCCTCGGCACAGGCGAAAGAAGCCCGACATCCGTCGCGGGCGATCCCAATTCACCGGATGTCGCCGGCCGCATCGCTCAGTTCGAGGAACTGGAAACCGAGCGTGAATTCGCGGAGCGCGCCTATACGGCAGCGTTGGCCTCCCTCGAGAAGGCGCGCATCGAAGCCAACAATCGGCAGCGGTACCTTGCTCTCTTCATTGAGCCGACTCTCTCGCAAATGGCCCAATATCCAAGCCGCCTCCTGAATGCGTTTCTCTTCACCCTCGGGCTCTTGTTTGCTTGGGGAATTGGCGTGATGGCCTACTACAACATTCGGGATCGCGCTTAAGTCCCTACATTGCGAGGGCCCGCTTGGCCTATCCATCTCGAATGCTCGACCCAGCCAATTGGCGGTCTGCGCATCTCTTCAAGTGCGCTGGGCCACATTTAATTGCGCTTGGTTGATTTGATTTTATTCGCGGACGTCACAGGAGAGATTGCATGGCGGTTTTGGTAACAGGCGGCGCAGGTTACATCGGCAGCCACATGGTTTGGCGCTTGCTCGATGCGGGTGAAGACGTCGTCGTGCTGGATCGTCTTTCTACAGGTTTTCGTTGGGCAGTGGCTCCTGAGGCGCGGCTCTACGAGGGCGACATTGGTGACTGTCAACTGCTAGACATGATTTTCTCAGCCAACGATATCGAAGCGATCATCCACTTCGCTGGTTCAGTTGTCGTGCCGGAGTCGGTAGCCGATCCTTTGTCGTATTACGAAAACAATACAGCGAAATCACGCGTGCTGATTGAAGCGGCCGTTAAGGCAAACGTTAGGCATTTTGTTTTTTCCTCGACTGCGGCCGTCTATGGTACCCCCGCGAGCTGCAATCCCGTCGAGGAAGACGCTCCCTTGCGGCCCGAATCACCATACGGGTCCTCTAAATTGATGACCGAAATCATGCTGAGAGATGCTGCCGCAGCGTACGATTTCAAATATGCGGCTCTGCGCTACTTTAACGTCGCGGGCGCCGATATACTAGGAAGGACCGGCCAATCTACGGCCGGCGCTACCCATCTCATAAAAGTGGCCTGCGAAGCTGCTCTTGGAAAGCGGAGCGGCTTTGACGTCTATGGAGCCGACTACCCGACGGCTGACGGAACTTGCGTGCGGGACTTCATCCATGTCACAGATCTGGTAGAAGCACATCTTAAAGCCTTGAAGCGGATGCGGGCGGGCGGCGCTTCAATTGTCGCAAACTGTGGCTACGGGCGCGGATTTTCCGTGTTTGACGTTCTGGAGCGTGTAAAGAAAGTGTCAGGGACTGATTTCCCTGTGAATATCGTTGATCGGCGGCCAGGTGACGCAACTTTTGTCGTTGCCAATCCAGCGTTAATCGTTCGAGAGCTGGATTGGGTGCCGCAGTACGATGACCTTGAACTTATTGTGCGCACGTCGCTGGATTGGGAGCATAGTCTTGGCCGTCGAAATGCGTTCTAGGCGTGCGGTCCAGCCCTGTGAACCTGCCCAAGAACAATATCCACTGATCATTTAAAGATGTGCCATGTCCACTGCATTCGTATTCGGCTTGAGCCCTTGGAAAGATTTCATAAGAGGTTGGCTCTCCGAGAAAAAAATATACTGTCGGAAACGATCGATTTCATGGCTCGAATTTCACGCCTTTTGGGTTCCTAGAATAGTATCTTCAAAATCTCCCAAGATATACGTTTGGGGCTATAAGCATCCGCTATTCATTGAGCAATTCTGTGAGAGGCGCAATGTGCCATTGATCAGAATCGAAGACGGCTTCATCCGATCGGTAGCGTTGGGGGCCACCAAGGCGCCGCCACTATCGCTTTGCTTCGATTCACCTGTTCTTTACTATGATGCAAGTGCTGCTTCGCGCCTGGAGCAAATTCTCGAACACCACGATTTTTCGGCCGATCCCGACCTGATCCTTCGCGCGGGCACCGGAATAAACCGATTGATCAACTCTAGGTTGAGCAAATATAACACGTCTGCGGACGTCGACATCGAACGCGTGTATGGCCCAAAAGACCGCAAACGTATACTAGTCTTAGGTCAGGTTGAGGATGACATGTCCATACTTAAGGGCTGTCAGCGGCGGATGGACAACAACGACCTCGTGCGAGCCGCAGTTCAGGAGAACCCGGAAGCGCATATAATCTACAAGCCTCATCCGGAAATACTGCACGGCACGCGACCGGCCCGGTCTAAGCCGGATGCGGTAAAGTCGATTGCGCAAGTGCTTGAGCAAGACATTAGCTTAGCTGATGCGTTCCAAACGATTGATCATGTTTACACGCTGACGTCGCTCTCGGGGTTTGAGGCACTGATCAGGGGCATACCGGTAACGTGCTTTGGCATGCCGTTTTACGCAGGATGGGGCCTTACGGATGATCGGCAGATGTGCCAACGCAGATCGGCGAGGCGCAGCGTTGAAGAAGTCTTTGCCGCCGCATATATTCTATACCCGAAGTACTTCCATCCACAGGAAAAGAGGGCTCTTACCTTCGAAGAGGCATTAGAACTTCTCTACACTATGAAAAGAGCCTCCTCTGCATAGCCTGCACAATCGCAAGCCGGTTCTTCTCGAGGGACAATCTACTTCCGAAAACTGATCCGCTTGCAGTTCCATCACAAACCACCCGCGCACAGACCTGGGACAGACAGAGCTGAGCCAGGTGCTGTTCTAACTTAAGTAGACAATCGGGTGGCCCTCGCGAGAATGAATTCGGCGCCGATGAAGCATGGCATCTCGGTCGTTAAAGTCGGTCTTCCCTGATCTCGCGCATCGATGCCGTTAGCAGCATGAGTCCGGCCACGAAGCATACGACCGCGAATTCGATGACGTAGCCCTTGTCCAGCCCATCGGCGCGGTACTCCGGGTAGATGCTACTCCGAAACCACATGATGATATGCACAAGCGGATTATAGAGAATATAGTCCCTGAAGGGATTTGGCAGGTTCTCCGGCAGGAAGAAAACGCCAGAAATCATGAAGAGCGGACGGCTGATAATGCCGAAAATCTGTTCGTAGAGCGAAAAGCGAGCGAACATCACGATGTTGATCGTGCCGATGCCGAGACCGAGCACCGCGGCCGCTCCCGCTCCCTCGATCATACCGGCGACGTTCATTGGTTGGGTAACGCCACTAAGTTCCACGATCATCAAGAAGATCACGCCAGTTACTAGCGCATCCGTCATGAACTGGAGGATGAAACGCGAGACGATGGCATCGAACGGCGAGACAACTGGATAGGAGAGCAGTGCCTTGTTCGCCTTCATCGTGCCCGCCATGAAGGAAGACATACGTTGATAAAACGCGAATGGCAGATAGCCGCTTGCAAAAAACAGCGGAAAGCTCAAGCCCAATGCCGGCATGCGGGCGATCGCCTGAAAGATCACCGTCATCATCGCGACATGGGCAACCGGGTCGAAGATCGCCCAGAGATAACCGCCGGGCTTCGACCCATAGCGCGTCGACATTTCGCGCACGACCAGCGCCGCAGTCACTCTAAAATGTTGCTCGATAAGCTTCACGTCTCGCCTCGATAGTCTGCGATATGGGCCTCAGGCCCGCATATTCCACAAACGGGGCTTCCTGGCAAATCTTTGGCCGGCACGACAAACCGCAACCGACCTTTGCACAAAAAGACCGCCTCGACCATTTTCGGCCGCGTTCAAATTGGTTTGGAAGGCGTTGAACTCACCTTTCCTCAATCAACAAGATGGCTTCTTCCGGATCAATGCCGGAGTCCGTGTTTTCGCGCGCGGCCTTTGTGGCGTCTAACATCAAAGGCGCGGGACGGAGCACAGAGCAACGAGGTGCAATAAGCTCGATCGAAGCTCACGCCGCTCTCGATCAACCGATCGAGGTTCGGGATCTTGACTGGCACCGTCTTGCGCGGCGCGAAGCAGTCCCATCGAAGCTGATCGACGTCGATGAAGAGCAGGTTCTTCATGGTCAAAACCCACCCTATTTTGGATCAGTCGAGGTCGTCACGGATACAAGCCTTGAAGTGTCCTTTCGCCGTTTCTCGCAGCGGCGGCACTATGCTGGCGCATGCCTCGATCGCGACCGGGCAGCGGGTGCGGAAGACGCAGCCGCTGGGAGGATTCGCGGGGCTTGGTATGTCACCCTTAAGGATCTGCCGGTTGGGGCGTTGCGAAGGATCGGGCGAGGGAACGGCCGAGAGAAGCGCGCGCGTATAGGGATGCTGCGGGCTGGCATAAAGCTTCCGGCTGGGCGCCATTTCCATGATGCGCCCGAGATAGAGCACGATGACGGTATCGGCGACGTATTCGACCACTGCAAGATCATGCGCGATGAACAGCACGGTAAGGCCCAGCCGCACCTGCAGGTCGCGCAGCAGGTTGACGATCTGCGCTTGGATCGAAACGTCGAGCGCCGACACCGGTTCGTCGGCGACAAGCAGATCTGGCGCGAGCGTCAGCGCCCGTGCAATGCCGATCCTCTGGCGCTGCCCTCCGGAAAACTCGTGCGGATAGCGTGAGATCGCATCGGGCGGCAGGTCCACCGACGCAAGCGCCTTGGCGGCCTTCGCGATCCGCTCGGATTTGGTGCCGATGCGCTGGATATCCAGACCTTCGGTGAGAATTTCACCGATGGTCATGCGCGGTGAGAGGCTCGCAAACGGATCCTGAAAGATATACTGGACGCGCGCATGCAGACGTCGAAGTTCGCGGCGGCTAAGGCTCGTCGTTTCGACACCGTCGAAACGAATGCTGCCGGAGGTCGGCGGAACCAACTGTGCGACCATGCGGCCGATGGTGGTCTTGCCGCTGCCCGACTCCCCGACGAGGCCGACGACTTCCCCGCGTCTGATGTTGAACGAGACGTCCTGGACGGCACGGACGACCGGTCCGCGCCCGAACGCCACCGGGGCGAAATCTTTGGTCAGCCCGCTGACCTCAAGGAGCAATTCATCTGACATCGTTCAGATCTCCTGCCAGCGAATGCAGCGACTGAACTGGCCATCGCCGGTTTCGACGAGCGGCGGGTAAGTCTCAGAGCAGGCTTTTATCCGATAGGGACAGCGCGGCGCAAATGGACAGCCTTCAGGCAGGTTCATGAGACTTGGAACCGATCCGGCAATCGTCGGAAGCGGCGTACCCGCTTCCTTGAGGCGCGTCGCAGTACCAAGGCGCGGCACCGAGCGCATCAGCCCCTTGGTATAGGGGTGGCGCGGGTGGGAGAAAACCCGCGCCACGCTGCCGGTTTCGACGACCGAGCCGGCATACATGACTGCGACGCGGTCGGCGATCTCGGCAACAACACCAAGGTTGTGCGTGACGAACAGCATGCCCATGCCGCGTTCCCGTTGCAGGTGGCCGAGCAGGTCGAGGATTTGCGCCTGAATGGTGACATCGAGGGCAGTTGTCGGCTCGTCGGCAATCAGCAGCGTCGGATTGCAAGCCAGCGCCATGGCGATGGTTGCCCGCTGCCGCATGCCGCCCGACAATTCGTGCGGATATTGCCCGGCACGTCGGCGTGGATCGGGAATGCCGACATCCTCCAGCCGCTGGATGGCATCGGCCAGCGCCTCGCGGCGGGACTTACCAAGGTGGATGCGGATCGGCTCGGCAATCTGCTCACCGACAGTATAGACCGGATTGAGGCTGGTCAGGGGTTCCTGAAAGACCATACCGATATCGTTGCCGCGCACGCGGCGCAGCGCCTCACCGCCGATGCTGTGAAGGTCAACGCTCTCACCCGTTTTGCGTCTAAGGCGAAGCGTTCCCGCGGCGATACGGCCGACGCCGCGCGGCAGGAGGCCCATGATCGACAGGCTTGTCACCGACTTTCCAGAGCCGGACTCGCCGACCAGTGCCACGGTTTCTCCCGTCGCCACGGCGAGATCGAGGTCGCGCACGGCGACGATCTCGCGATCGGCAATATGAAACACCGTGGTCAGTCCCGAAATTTCGAGGATCGGCTCTCTGCTCATCATCAGTCCAGGAGGCCGGTTTGACGCAGGATGCGGTCGATGATCGCCGCCTCCTCATCATTGAGGGATCGTTGCGGACGGGCCATGATGTTGGTGTCGATAACGCCGAGCCGGCGCATGGCGGTCTTGAAGGCCCCCACACCCGCAGAACCTGCACTGGTTCGCGGCAGACTCACCCAGACCATCTCAAAAAGCCGGCAAAGCCTCTCCTGTTCCTGGCGTGCGGCCGTGAAATCGCCGGCCTGGCACAGGTTCCACAGGCGCACATAACCGTGTGGATCGACGTTGCCGAGGCCGGGAACGATGCCATGCGCGCCCATGTTCACGACGCTGTCGGCGACGATTTCGGATCCGGTCATGGCGAAGAAGTCGGAAAGATCGGCAGTGTCGGCCATGACGTAGCGAAGATTGCCATCGTCACCGCTTGAATCCTTGAGACCGACCACGGTGCCTTCGCGCGCGAGCGTAACTGTGGTCTTCCGCTCGAGCTTTGTGCCGACGCAGACCGGTATGTCATAGGCGATCACCGGTATGTCGACCGCCTCCCGGATGTAACGGAAGTGGTCGATGGTCTCGGACTGATTGGTACGCGTATAGAACGGGGCGGTTACGACAACCGCGTCGACACCTGACGATTGCGCTGCCTTTGCGTGGGCAATCACGCGCTCTGTCGTGGGGTCGATCACGCCGGCCAGGATCGGCACGCGACCGCGCACCTGCTCGACCGCATGTTCGATGATGCGCCGCCGCGTGGTTTCGTCGTGGAACACGACCTCGCTGGTCGAACCCAGTACGAACAGGCCGTGCACACCACCGTCGATGAGATGGTCGATGACACGTGAGAACGAAGGGTAATCCACTTCGAAGGTCGTGGTGAGCGGGGTAACCACGGGTGGGATGACGCCGGTAAACAGGGGCATTTGTAACCTTTCACTTGAGTTCGGAGCGCGGGTCGAAGGCATCACGAAGCCCATCGCCCACGAAGTTGATGGCAAGGACGGTCACGACGAGCGCCGCGCCGGGAAACATCCATTGCCAGGGATAATTTTCGAGGACATGCGTCGCGCGGGCGGCGTTCAGCATGTTGCCCCAGCTCGCTTCCGGTGGCGTGACGCCGAGGCCGAGGAAGGAGAGGCCTGCCTCCAGCAGGATACCGCTCGCCACCTGCAGCGTGGCGTAGACCACGAGAATATCGATCGTATTGGGCAGGGCATGGCGAACGAGCAGGTGCCAGAGGCCCGCGCCCATACCGCGTGATGCCACGACGAAATCCCGCTCGCGCAGCTCCAAGAGCCGCGCCCGGACCATGCGCGAGAGCACCGGCCACGACAGCAGCGAAATCACGAGGATCGTCGGCATGACGCCGCTACCGACGATCGAGGCAAGCACCAGGAGGAAAATGATCGGCGGCAAGGTCATGGCAAGGTCCACGAACCGCATCGTCGCACCGTCAACGAAGCGCCCTCCCAAGCCGGCGACGGCTCCGATGAAGAACCCGATGAAGGTGGAAATCACCATTGACGCCGTGGCCACGAGCAGCGAGATCCGGCCGCCCTGCATGAGCCGCGCCATGATATCCCGCCCTACGCCGTCACTTCCAAGCCAGTGGGCCGACGACGGCCCCTGGTTCATCGCCAGGAGGTCGATGTCGTTGGGCTTGTAAGGCCACCACAGGTCATAGGTAAGGGTGATGAGCAGGATCGGAATGAGGATGGCCGCACCTGCCACGGCCGCACCGTTGTCGAGAAAGCGCGACATGGCACGACGGATAGGGCCGGCCGAACGCGTCTTTGTCAGGCTGGTCATCTTACGCCACCTTGATGCGCGGATCGACAGCGGCATAGGCGATGTCGGTCAAGAGGTTGACGAGGATGACGCAGGCGCCGGTGAGGAGCGTCGCGCACATGATGACCGGATAGTCGCGCCGGACCACGGCGTTGATCATCAACAGGCCCATTCCCGGCCAGTCAAACACGCTCTCTATGAAGATGGCGCCCCCAATCGCGATACCGATCGTGGATCCGATCACCGTGATCACCGGCAGCAGGGCATTGCGGACGGCATGTTTGACGATAACCCAGAACTCGCGAACGCCTTTGGCGCGCGCGGTCCGCACGTAATCCTGCGACAGCACCTCGAGCAGTGAGGAGCGCATGTAGCGCATGATCAGCGCACCATGGCCGATCGACAACAGAGCGGCCGGCAGGATGAGGTGCGCCAGCAGGTCGCCGACGGAGAAGGGAGCGCCGGGTGTCAGCATGCCGCCGGCCGGCACCCACCGCAAGACGACCGCAAACACGTAGAGTCCCAAAAGCGCCGTCAGGAAGGCCGGGCTCGAGATGCCGACGAAGGCCGCCGTCGACAGAGAGAGATCGGCGAACTGGTTGCGCCGGACTGCGGCAAGGATGCCGGCTGCTATCCCCACGACGACGGAGATGGCAAGCCCGCTGAACATCAAGAGGATCGTCGGTCCGATGCGGCCGAGGACGAGCGGCAGCACCGGTTCGCCGCCGCGCTGGATGGAATAGCCGAAATCTCCGGTCAGGGCGGCACCAAGCCAGGCGAAATACTGCACCGGCAGCGGCTGATCGAGGCCGAGGCGCGTGCGCAGCGCGACAAGGTCGGCGGCCGACATTGGGACCGACGGATTGATGTAGGCATCGATAGGGTCGCCGGGCGTGAGCCGCAGCAGCGTGAAGATGAGGACGGTCAGGGCCAGGAGCATGAGCAGGCCGACGACCGTGCGGCGCAGGATATATTGCAGCATGTTTCACCAACAGGGTCCCGACAGCGCCGCGCGTCTTATCAGACGCGCAAAGGACGCTGTGGCACTTTGAATTGCTGCATGTTTTTGTCCTTAAATCGGCTAGGATTTAAGGACGCATGCAGTAGGGGTGCGGCCGGACTTGACCGTCCGACCGCGCCTCGGCCCTGCCCCCTTTACGGAGCGATATCCCACTTCTCCGGATGGGAAACGAATGGACCGCCGGCCGGAGCGGGCGTCCAGAAGAAGTCCTTGAGCTTGCTGGACACGACCCCGTAGCGGCTCGCGACCCACATCGGGCTCCAGGGAAGCTGAGCATTCATTTCCTTGCAGACCTGCTGCCACTTGGCGTCCGCCTTGGACGGATCTGTCTCCGCCATCGCCGTGTTCAATGCCTCGGTGAGCTGAGGCATCTCGACACGCATGATGTTGTTGCCGGCGGGCGGGATCTGCGCGGCGTTCAGCCCGATATTGAGCGAAGCCGGGTTGGGGCCGTTCTGCAGGCCGGCATAGACCAACGGGAACTCTTCAAACTTTTCGCTACGGACGATGCCGTTGTAGCTAGGCACGTCGAGGGCGCGCGGAACCACGTTGACGCCAACCTGCGCGAGCATGGCCTGGATCGCCGCCATGACGTTGGCGACCTGCGGCGTATTATAGTAGGTAAGCCACGGGATCGCCTTGTCGCCGTTAATGTCGTCCCAGCCTGCCTCCTCAAGCAGTTCCTTCGCCTTCTCAGGGTCGTAGGCATAGTCGTCAAGGCCATTCGGAACGAGCCGCGGCGCGACGTAGCCGCAGTTGGCGAGCTTTGCCGCTCCTCCAAACAAGCTCGAGATGATCGCGTTTCGATCGATGGCGTGCATGACCGCCTGTCGCACGCGGAGGTCGCTCCAGATTCCGGCCTTGTGATTGAAGCCGATGTAGTTCACCACATAGGAGTCGCCCTCGATGATCCGGAAGTTGTCATTGCCCTTGAAGGTCTTGGCGTCATCAGGCTCGGCGAAGGTGAACTGGATCTCTCCCGCCGAGAGTGCCGAGACGGCCGCAGCTGCATTGGCGAAATACCGATTGATCAGGCGATTGACCTTCGGCTTGCCGCCCCGATAGCCGTCATAGGCAGCCATTTCGACATACTGGTCGCTGACATACTTGACGAACTTGAATGGTCCGGTGCCGACAGGCTTTGTCGACCACCATTGGCTCTTGGCGACTTCCTTGATGTCGATCGTCGAAAGCGCGTGCTCGGGCAGCATCATCACCTGCGACAGAACGGACAGGAAGGCCGAGTTGGGCTTGGAGAGCTTGACTACCGCCGTATGTTCATCAGGCGTCTCGATCGACGCAATGTCGGCGAGCCGGGCGGCAAAAATACTGCCGCTGTCGGCGTTCTTGGCGAGTTCCAATGTGAACTTGACGTCCGCCGAGGTGAAGGGCTTTCCGTCATGCCACTTCGTGTCGACCAGCTTGAAGGTGTAGGACAGGTTGTCTTCGCTCGCGGTGAACCCGGATGCAAGCGCGCTGTCGAGCTTTGACAGATCGGATGTATAGATGACCAGCGGCTCGAAGTAGGTATTGAGCCAGGTAAAGCCGGCGGTGGCGGTCAGCGGGTTGAAGTTGCCCGGAAATCCGCCCGGCCCTACGTCGAAGCCGCCGACAATTGTCTTTTCCTCCTGCGCCAGGACCGGCGTGGACACCATCGCGGTGGCGCTGGCAAAAGCAAAGGCTGCCGCCGCCAAAAGGCGGCCGAAATTCCGTCGATGCATGCTCTCCTCCTCTTGTATTCGGTTTATTGTTTGACCGACTCGACCTCCCCGGGCCGGTTCGACGCGATAACCCTCCTGATTCCGGAGTAGTGGTCCCCGAGACGCCTGCGGGCAGCCTCGACATCTCTGGCCGCGACAGCTTCGACAATTTCGTGGTGATCGCGCCAGGTATCCAGAGGAGTCGGGTTGGTCAGATTTGTGAGATCCGAAGCCTTGTAGAAAGCGGACCAGAAGATGTTGATCAGCGCGCTCAGCATCTTGTTGTTCTGGCAACGGAACAGAAGCTGGTGAAATTGCTGGTCTTCCTCGGCAAAGCTCTCACCACGTTCAGCGCGTTGACGCATGCGATCGGTAAGCTTGCGGAGCTCGGCAATATCATCCTCGCCGATCATCTCGATGGTTCTGTCGATCAGGCCGGTTTCCAGGACGCGACGGATCTCCTGCAACTCCTCGACGTCGCGCAGCGAAGCCTGCAGACCATAGGCAAGGTTGTCCAGCAGTGGCGCAAACGAGAATTCCTTGACGAAAACCCCGATGCCGCGCCGCGTCTCGAGGATGCCGACCGATTCCAGCGCCTTGATCGCCTCGCGCACGGAGTTGCGCCCGACCCCCAATTGCTGCGCCAGGAACGTCTCCGGCGGCAGGGCTGCGCCAGCCCCAAGGTTATTGTCCTCGATATAGCTGCGCAGGCTCTCCTGCACGCTGACGTGCAGAAGCGGCGGACGCGCCAACGGCTTGATTGGCTTGGCCAAGAAGTTGCTCCCTGTCATCTGGCTTCCAACATGGTTGAGGTATATCGACTTGTAGGATATCTTGCAAGTCGATAATGATGAGACGGATTTTAGGCGTGCGACGCAAGGCGATCGCCGGCAGCGCTGCAGGATCCAAATGGATAGCAAGGAGGTCAGACGTGGCAGCCGGGAAATTCGAACGACAGAATGGTCGCTGGGGCCGCATTCGGGGAAATTGGGCGACGCTGATTTTGCCGATAAACGACGACGATTCGATCGATTTTTCGCGTCTCGCCGGTGAAATCGAGCACCTGATCGCAGCCGGCGTGGACGGCATATACTCCAATGGCACCGCGGGTGAATTCCACAATCAGACAGAGGAGGAGTTCGACGCCATTCAGCAACTGCTGGCAGATCGCTGCAAGCCCGCGGCGATGCCTTTCATCATCGGCGCTTGCCAACCTGATCCCCGGATTTCCCTGGAACGTGTGCGCCGGGCGGCGAGGCTCGAGCCCGAGGCAATCCAGGTCATCCTGCCGGACTGGTGGCCCGTGACGACAGCGGAGGCAACGGATTTCCTTCAGATGGCTGCGGAGGCGGCCGGCTCGATACCGCTGGTCCTCTACCATCCGCCGCATGCCAAGCGCGTCTTTGCTCCGGCCGAGCTGGCCGCGATCCTTGCACCTGTACCGCAGGTCGTCGGCGTCAAGCTCGCGGACGGAGATCTGAGCTGGTACGAGCAAGCCCGTCATCACCTCGGCGCGTGGGGACTCTATGTTCCTGGGCACCACCTTGCCACGGGCGTCAAACAAGACGTCGCGGTTGGGGCATTTTCGAATGTCGCCTGCCTTAACCCATCTGGAGCGCAGCGATGGACTGCATCGATGGCCAGTGACATCGAGCGGGCGCTTGAGGTGGAAGAACGGCTGCGCGCTTTCCTCGAAGTCCACATCACACCCCTTGCCAAAGTGCAGGGCTATTCGAATGCCGCACTGGACAAGTTGCTGGCGGCGATCGGGGGATGGGCGGACGTCGGCACCCGGTTGCGTCGGCCGTATCGCTGGCTTGATCCCCAGATCGTGCCGGGATTGCGAGAGAAAGCCAAAGCCGCCCTCCCCGAAATCATGCTTTGATTGTTGAGGTAAGCATCATGACGCCGCCGAACATTTTGATGATCATGACGGACCAGCAACGTAGGGATACGCTTGGGGTTTATGGCTGCGACTGGATCCCCACGCCTCATCTCGACCGGTTGGGCGAGGCTGGAGCGGTCTTTGAATACTGCACCGTCGACAACCCGATCTGCACCCCTTCGCGCGCCAGCATCCTTACTGGCAAGCCCGTGCCGGGTCATGGGGTTGAGCGGGTGCATGACAATCTGCCCCCGGATGAAGTGCTTTTCACAGAACGCCTGCGACAGGAAGCCGGTTACCGAACCGCGCTTTTTGGCAAACTCCACGTCAGCAGCCGTCTCAAGGAAGAACATGAGCGACACCCGCATGACGGTTTTGATATCTATGAATGGTGCCTGGAACCGTCGGTCGCGATGCAAAGCCCCTTCAACGGCTATACCGCTTGGCTTCGCGAAACCGCGCCGGACTTCCTCGCCGCACTTCAGCGCAACGGTCGCGGCGAGCTTCACCACCCCGAATCCGTCCACATGAGCAAATGGGCGGCGGATCGGACCATCGCGTTCATTCAGTCAATGAAGGCGGGAGGGCAGCCGTTCTTTTGCCTGATGAGCCTTTTCGATCCCCATGATCCTTACGAAGACTATCCCTTGACGTTTCGGGGTCGAATAGATGAGGCGAAAATTCCTGATCCGGTCCCTTCGAGCGCGACACAACCCGAATGTGTTGAGCGGGAGCAGCAAGGCTCCTATCTCGGGCGTCTCTCAGACTTCTCGCCGGAGGAAATCCGCAAGATCCGTACTGGCTATGCCGTCTCGATTGCATTCCTAGACGAACAGGTCGGCCGCGTCTTAAGCGCACTGGACGATGCGGGCTTGACTGAAGACACACTCGTCATCTTCCTGTCCGACCATGGCGACCAGCTTGGCGACCATGGGCTCTTCGTCAAGGGCGTGGCGCTCTACGAGCCTACCGTCGGAGTGCCGTTGTTATTGCGCTGGCCAGGCCGGATCGCCGCCGGAATCCGGTGCACGGCGCTTGCCCAGGGCCGAGACATTGCTGCCACATGCCTCGCCGCAGCGGGCCTCAGCACGCAATCATGCCCGCAGAGCGAGGATCTCGTGACCATGGCATCGCAGAACACAACGAGGCGCAGCAGCGCAATCTGCGCCTACCGCAACTCCGGCGTAAACGATAGCGGCACTTTCTGGGATCCGCCGATGCAAGCGACCATGGCGCGGGACCAACGCTTCAAGCTGACGCTCTACACCAGCGGCGGCTTGAGCCAAAGGGAGCTGTTCGATCTCCAGACCGACCCGTGGGAGACCATCAACCGCGCCGGCGATCCCGCCTATGCCGCAACCGAACTGATGCTGCTCAACGACATTGCCTCGTTTGTCCAGGATGAAGCAGCGGCGGCACCACCACGCGCAACATCGTCCATTCCCGATGCGACCCAGCGACTGCGGAATAGTATCAAGTAATGCTCCTTGCACCTTGATCGCCCGTCAAGGCAGGAATGTCAGTTGCACCTTGCAGGCGACGGAACGGTCGACGGCCTGCTCGAAGGCCTTGACCGCCTGATCGACCGGAAACGCATGGGAAATGATCGGCCGGACATCGATCCGGCCGCGAGCAATGAGGTCGACGGCAAGGGCGAACTCGCTGTCAAAGCGCTGCGATCCGATGAGCCGCAATTCCTTGCCGACGAGTGCATTGATCGGAAGGGTGATGTCGCCCGTCACGCCGACTTGCACGATCAGGCCTCGCGGTCTTACGGCAGCGATCGCGCTGCGCAGCGCTTGCTCGGCTGCGGAGCATTCGAAGACGACATCAAACTGCCCTTTGTCTGCCTCGTATGCAGCCAAAGGCGCCGGATCGCGGCGCACATTGACAACGAGTGTCGCACCCATCGCCGTTGCGCGCTCGAGCACCGCGTCGGCGAGGTCCGTCACCACGATCGCCCCCGCCCCTGCATGGCTAGCGGCCGCGACCACGAGAACGCCGATCGGCCCAGCTCCTGTAACAAGCACATGCTTGCCCTTGAGGTCCCCGGCCTGGGCAACCGCATGAAGGCAGACTGCCAGCGGTTCCGCACAGGCGGCCTCGCCGGCGCTCACTAGCGCCCCTGCCGGGAAACATTGACCGGCCGGAACGACGAGCCAGTCGCGGAACATGCCCTGCGTATGAGGAAAACGCATGGCGCTCCCCATGAATCGCATGTTGAGGCAATGAATCGGCAGCCCCTCGTCACAAAACCGGCAGGAGCCGCAGGGTTGGCTCGGATTGATCGCGACGAGGTCGCCGATCGCAAGCCGAGAGACCCCGGCACCGAGCGCGGCAACGTATCCGGAACCTTCATGGCCCGGAATAATCGGCTCTCTTACCCGGATGGGGCCGAAGCCGCCATCCTGGTAATAGTGGAGGTCCGAGCCGCAGATCCCCCCGGCCGCCATTTTCAGGAGGACCTCGCCTTCGCCCGGTTCAGCAACCTCCTCGGCTTCCAACCTGAGGTCGCGTTGACCGTGGAGCCGCGCGAGACGCGTGCGCATGGGTGCACCTGCCATCAGCGGATCAACCCGACTGCACTCGGCAACCAGAGCGTGATCGCCGGAACGAAGGTGATGAGGATAAGCGCGATAAAGAGCGGCAGGAGCCAAGGCAGGATCGCCATCGTTGTTCGCTCCACCGACAGCTTCGCCACGCGGGACAGAACGAAGAGCACCATGCCAAGCGGGGGATGCAAGAGGCCGATCATCAGGTTAAGCGTCATGATCAGGCCAAAGTGAACCGGGTCGATCCCGAACTGGGCCGACAAAGGCAGCAGGATCGGCACGAGGATCGTGATCGCGGCGATCGTGTCCAGGAAGCAGCCGACGAACAGCATCAAGAGGTTTACCAGGATCAGGAAAACCCATTTGTTCTCGGTGATCGTCAAAATCGCACCGGATAGCATCTGGGCGGCCTGGCTGACCGTCAACAGCCACGCAAAAATGGAAGCCGCCGTGACGATGAAGAGCACTGAAGCGGTCGTCTCGATGGTGTCGAAAGTCGCCCGCGCCAGCGTCGATACGGTCATCGTCCGGTAGCGCACCAGCCCCAAAAACAGCGACCAGAGAACGGCGGCGACGGCCGCTTCCGTCGGTGTAAACCAGCCCATCGTCATGCCGCCGATCAGAATGACCGGTGTCATCAGCGCCATGACGGCCGAGAAGTCGAAATACCAGTCAAGGGCGAGCAGCATCAGAAGGGCAATGCCGGCGGCGGCATTCATCGACAACCCCGCCGACATCAGGAGATAGACGACGATCGGTACGCAGAGCACGACGACGACTTCAAGCGAAGCCGAGAGCAATCGCTTCATCTCGAAAGGCGTGTCCGAGCCCCAACCGCGCTTATATGCAAAGATCGCGACCGTCAGCATCATCAGCACTGTCATCACCACGCCCGGCACGATGCCGGCCATGAACAGCGCGCCGATCGAGACGTTCGCCATCATGCCGTAGATCACGAAGGGCAGCGACGGTGGAAAGATGGGCCCGAGCGTCGCCGAGGCGGCGGTGACGCCAACGGCGGCCTCGACCGGATAGCCGTGATCTTTCATCGCCTTGATCTCGATCGTACCGATGCCGGCGGCATCGGCGAGTGCTGTGCCGGACATGCCGGAAAAGATCACCGAGCCGATAATATTGACCTGTGCCAATCCCCCTTTCATCCAGCCGACGAGCGCTACGGCGAAGGAGTAGATGCGGCCGGTGACGCCCGCGGAATTCATCAGGTTGCCGGCCAGAATGAAGAACGGCACGGCGAGCAGCGGAAAACTCTCGACGCCGGCGATCATTCGCTGTGCCGCGATGATGTCGGGCGCGACATTGTAGAAGACCAGATAGAGGACGGATGCCACGGCCATCGAGATGGCGACCGGCACACCCACCAGCATCAGGAGAAGAAACGAACCGACGAGCAGCAGCATTGGATCAGCCCTCAACCTTTTGGAATTCCTCGGGCTTTTCGAGAACCGAATAACCGCGGCGCTGATTGGCGATAAACACCTGGACGGAGCGGACGAGCATCAGCACGAAACCGGCCATCACGCTGTAGAAGACGATGTTGCGCGGCAGATCGACCGTCACCATGCGCTCGTTGGCAACGATCGCCACATAGCGCCACATCAGCCAGCAGGCATAGGCGAAGAAGCCGATGCGCACGAGATCGACAAAGATCGCCATGCCTCGCGCCACCGGCCGCGGCAGATAGTGATAGAGCACGTCGACCTGGATGTGCCGCGAGACCCTGACGCACATGACGGAGCCGAGGAACACCACGCCGATCAGGCAGTTGGTGGCGATCTCCTCCGTCCAGGCATAGGAATCGTTGAGCACGTAGCGGGTGAAGAACTGCAGGAACACGCATCCCGTCATCACCCAGAAGATGGCGAGCGTGACCCAGTCCTCGAAGGCATAATTCGAGACATCCGCGGCTGGCGGGGCTTCGTCGAAGGATTGGGCAATTTCCTCCGGCGTCACTTGCAAATGGACTTCCTGTGGCATGGCGATCATCCGGCAAACGGTGGGCGGAGTGCCGGCCGCTGGCATGCGGCCGGCGTCAACGATTCACTTGACGGCGCGGATGGCCTCCCAGTCTTCTTTCTTGTAGCCAAAGTCTTCGAGCGCCACCTTGTCCATCACGGTCGCCTCGAAATCGGCCTTGTCGACGTCAGTCACTTCGATGCCGCGCTCCTTGAAAGTCTGAACGAGTTTCTGCTCACGCTCCTCGATGATCTTGGTGGCGCGCTCGGCTGCCTCCTGCATCACGTCGGTGAAGATTTGCTTGTCGGCATCGGAGAGTTGTGACCACAGGTTCTTAGACACGACCGTGTTCAGGTGATCGACGATGTGGCCGGTCAGAACGATGTGCTTCTGCACTTCGAAGAACTTCTTCGCCTCGATTGTCGTCAGCGGGTTTTCCTGGGCTTCCACCGTGCCGTTCTGCAATGCGAGATAGACTTCCGCAAAGGCGATCGGCGTCGTGTTGGCGCCACAGGCGCGCGGCATGGCGAGGTAGGCCGGAACATCCGGAACGCGCATCTTCAGCCCCTGCAAGTCGGCGCATTTGGCGATCGGCTTGTTCGAAGTTGTATGGCGCGTGCCGTAATAGGTGACCGCGGTGATATGGTTGCCGGAAGCGTCCTCATATCCCTTGGCCAGCCGCTTGAACACGTCGCTTTTCGTATAGGCGATCAAATGCGCCGGGTCGCGGAACGTATAGGGGAAATAGGTGACCCCGATCGGCGCGTATTCGCGCGCGGCGAAGCTCGAACCGGAGATGATGATATCGACGGTGCCGAGTTTCAGGCCCTGATTGAGATCAGCCTCCTTACCAAGTTGCGAGGCCGGGAAGACGTCGATCTTGTAGCGCCCCTCGGTGCGCTTGGCGATTTCTTCGGCTGCCCAGACGGATTCGGTATGGAACGGCTCCGAAGTCTCATAGACATGCGCCCATTTAAGCGCCGTCTGAGCTTGAGCGGCGAGCGCCGAAACCAGGATAGTTGCAGTCGCACCCAGTAGCATCAACAGTTTGGACTTCATCTTGTTCCTCCTCCAATGTGAAGTGATTGCTCAAAGCGGGACGCATCCCACTTTCAACCCGTCAGTGTCAGTTGTCCTCGACGCGCCTCCACGCAGCCGGTATTGCGCCGTCGTTCGGCTCCTCCCCGAAGCTGGCCGACAAACGAAGCTGGGATTGATCGAGATGCGCACGCATCGCGGCACGCGCTGCCGCTGGATCTCCGGTAGCGATCGCGTCGCGGATCACGCGATGCTCCTCCATCGCGGCGCGCCAGGTCTCGGTATTCTCGAAATAGCTCGCCAGCTTCTCAAAATAGGGCGTCATGCGCATGTCGTGGATGCTGCTGACGAAGCGATTCAGCGTCTGATTGGCGATGATGCTGGAGACGATGACATGGAACTCGCGATCAAGCGCAAGCGCCTGGCGGCGATCCTCAAGCACCGCAGCCATCCGCTTCAGATTGTCGTCGATGATGGCGATATGCTCGGGGCGTGCCAATCGCGCCGCCTCCTCGGCAATCGCGCACTCGACCACCGCCCTCGCCCTCAGCAATTCGAATGGACCTTCGAAATCCTCCGGCGGCGTATCGGACGCTGGCACCTCGCGTGCCGTGACATAGATGCCTGATCCCATGCGGATATCGATGAAGCCTTCGACCTCGAGCACGATCAATGCTTCCCGGATGGTGGGACGCGAAACACCAAGCTTGTGCGCGAGCTCCCGCTCGGACGGAAGCCTCGAACCGGGCGCCAAGTCGCCCCGCTCTATCAGGCCCCGGATTTGGTCCGCGACTTGCCGATACAGGCGGCGCGATTCCACGGCAGAAAACATCGTGCTCCTCGATATCGACTCGCCGTCAGGCGGCCAAGTGGTCATACCAATTTGTTTAGAATACTCACCATAGAAGTCGAGTCAACCTCATCACAGTGAATGACAACTAGGCTGGCACACGGCGGCAGCGAATTTGGCCCAATCAAAAAATGGTCCCATGGGTTCCGACGGGACGGAATCGCCAAACCGAGGGTCTTCTTTCGGTGTGGGAAGATTGGGGTGCCATCTGAACATACCAAGCGACATCTTGAACCGGCACGCGGGCAACTTGTGCGTCCGCTCCCTAGAATGCGCCCGGCGCTAGGTAGTTGGCAGGAAGTGGCTGCTGTCCCTGCGGTGGCCCGACGGGGCGACGGCGGAGGTCGTCGAACGTGTCTTCGGTGCAAAACTCTACGGTAGACGCGAGTCCGCGAGACCCGGCAGCCGGCGATTGATAGCAATCTTTCGCCGGCCGCCCTCCATCAATCACCCAATCACCCCATCCGTTCCGACGCATAGCTTCCTGGGCTCGGCGGGAAGACGACGACGCGGTTGCCGTTGATGAAGCAGCGGTGGTGGATATGGGCGTGGACGGCGCGGGCCAGCACCTGGCTTTCGACGTCGCGGCCGATCGAGACATGGTCCTCGGCGCTTTGCGCATGGGTGATGCGGGCGATGTCCTGCTCGATGATCGGACCCTCGTCGAGATCGGCGGTGACGTAATGCGCCGTCGCGCCGATCAGCTTCACGCCGCGCTCATAGGCCTGCTTGTAAGGGTTGGCGCCCTTGAAGCTCGGCAGGAACGAGTGGTGAATATTGATGATCCGGCCCGACATCTTCTTGCAGAGCGCATCGGACAAGACCTGCATGTAGCGGGCGAGCACGATCAGTTCCGCGCCGGTCTGCTCGACGAGTTCCATCAGTTGTGCTTCCGCCTTCGGTTTGTTTTCCTTCGTCACCTTGATGCAGTGGAACGGGATGTCGTGGTTGACGACCACCTTCTGGTAGTCGAAGTGGTTGGAGACGACGCCGACGATGTCGATCGGCAGCGCGCCGATCTTCCAGCGGTAGAGCAGGTCGTTGAGGCAATGACCGAAACGCGACACCATCAACAGCACTTTGGTACGCTCCGACTGGTCGTGAAGAGCCGTTGCCATTGCGAATTTCGCGGCTATCGGCGTCAGCCCTTCCTCGAGTGACGCGCGAGCGACGCCTTCTTCCGAAATGAAGCTGATGCGCATGAAAAACAGGCCCGTTTCGAGATCGTCGAACTGCGAGCTGTCGATGATGTTGCAGCCCTGTTCGGCGAGGTAGCCGGAAAGCGCAGCGACGATGCCGCGGGTGGATTTGCAGGATACCGTCAAAACGTAAGTGTGCATCATTCGTCCTTGCTGTCGCGTGTCTACTGCGCTGGTTCTTGGAGGGGCCAATTAAAGGCTGAGACCGGCAGCGATACAAAGTGCTGCTGCGACGTTTTTTGCGTCTGAAACGGCGCTCCGCGCTGTCGCTGTCATCTTGCCCGCAACGAAGCCCCCTCCTGTGCATCGAGCTTGCCGAGGAATTCCTCCAGCTCCCGCGGCTCGATGCCGACCATGTGCGCCTTTTGCGGATAGGCACCGGAGCGCACGTCCTCGGCATATTCGCGGAAGGCCGCGATGCGCTCCTGCTGCAGTTTCTCATATTCGGCGGCAAAATTGCGGTAGACCTTCGCGTGGCGAGGGCAATGGCCGCGATTTTGGCCGAGCACGTCTTCCGCGAAAAGATATTGCGCATCGCATCCGGCGCCAGCGCCCATCGAAAGCATCAGCAGCGAGCTCCGCTTCGAGATCGCCATTGCCACCTCTGCCGGGACGACCTCGATCTCCGCCGCGAATGCACCGGCCTCTTCGAGCGCCCTCACCTGTCGCCAGACCTCAAGCGCGCCTTCGGCGGTCTTGCCCACAGCGCGGAAGCCGCCGGTCCAGGTCGCCTTCGAGGGGATGAGCCCGACATGGCCGCAAACGGGAATGCCCTCGTCGCGCATGCGTCGGACGATCGAAAGGCTCGCGGCGCAATAGACGGCATCACCGCCTGCTTTCAGCGCCTTGAAGGCGGCGCGGATATAGTCGTCGGCCGTGACATGGTCACCATATTCGAGACCCGGGAAGGCGAAGACGGACGGCGCCACCTCCCTGAATTCCGGGCCGAGCAGCGCGGGGGGAACCGAAACGAGGTCGATGCCTGCCCCTTCGGCGGCTTCCGCCTCTTCAAGTGTCACGACGCGCAGCATGGTAAGCTGCCTCTGGCCCTTGATCGACAAAAGATCGGCAACAGTCGGACGACGGTGTCTCATCGAGATCTCCCTTGAGGAACGCAAGATTTGATTGTTGCGGCGTTCACGCTGCAAGCAGCTTCCTGAGTTTGGTGTTTGGAGAGGCGAGCGCCTCTGGGGCCGGCCGGCTGCCCGCAGTAATCAGCATTTCGGCAAGGCGGATGTCGCGGGCAACGGCATTGCCGGGGCCGATACCGCTTGCGGCGATCAGCCGGCCTTCGCCATCCAGGTGAAAGAGAATGAAGGCTCCCGCCTCCATATCGCGCCGAACCGTCGCCACCGCGCCGTCGGCAATGCCGGTGATCTGCAGCGTCAGGTCGTATTGATCCGACCAGAACCACGGCACGCTGGAGACGGGCTCTGACCCGCCGATGAGGTTCGCGGCGACCAGAGTTCCCTGGTCCTGGGCGTTGCGCCAGGCCTCGAGCCGCACCCGCCGCCCGCCGGAATGCGACAGCGGGAAGGAGCAGCAGTCGCCAGCGGCATAGATGTCGGGATCTGACGTCCGCAGCGTCTCGTCGACGGCAATGCCGTTGTCGATCGCAAGGCCCGCAGCTTCCGCGAGTTCCGTGTTGGGTATCGCGCCAATGCCGACGATGACGAGATCGGCGGAAACGCAGCCGCCATCGGCAAGAAGAACGCGCGCCTCGCATCCGTCATCCTCGAGCGCCGCAATCTTGGCGCTGCAGATGATTTCTACCCCTTCATGCCGGTGTCTTTCAGCGACGACAGTGGCGATCTCTTCCGGCACACCGCGGGTCAAAAGACGCGGCAGCCCTTCGACAAGAGTGACCTCGGCGCCCAGCCTGCGCGCCGTCGCGGCCAGTTCGAGGCCAATGAAGCCGCCGCCGATGATTGCGATCCTTCGGCCCGGCACAAGCGCTGCCCGGATCGCGAGGGCATCGGCATGGGTTCTGAGGACCCGGATACGCTCAGAGGTTTCGGACGCGCCTGGAAACGCCCGCGGCCGCGCGCCGGTTGCGAGCAGCAGACGGTCGTAGTTGATCGATCGGCCGTCCGCGAGCCGCACCGCTTTACCGTCACGATCGATCCTTTCGACAAGGGCGTCCATCAAAACCGCAACCCCGGCTTCCTCATAGCGCTCGGCGCTCGCGACGTATTTCGGCCCCTCGGCGCCTGCAAGCCCTTCCTTCGAAAGCGGCGGCCGCTCATAGGGAAGATGCGGTTCGGCGCCGATCAGCGTGATGTCGCCGTCGAAGCCTTTTTCCCGCAGCGCAAACGCTGCCCGCGCGCCGCATTCGCCGGCGCCAACGATGACGATATGTGTCATGCCGTCTCCTCCCTCCGCCGTTTCGGCGCTAAGGCAATTTGTCGTCAGGAAATCGCGATGAAAACGCTGCCGGCCTCAACCTTCACCGGATAGGTCCGGAGGTTGTCACAGACCGGGGCGCCCTTGGCCTGGCCGGTCTTGTAGTTGAAACGGCCGTTATGCTTGGGACATTCGATGATGTCGTCCATCACCAGCCCGTCGGCGAGATGAATGTGCTCATGGGTGCAAAGCCCATCGGTCGCGAAATATTCGTCATCGGGGCTGCGATAGACAGCGAAGGTGCGCCCCTCGTGATCGAAACGGATAACGTCTTCTTCATCGATCTCATCGGCCGCACAGACCTCGACCCAGTTCGAGCTCATGGGTTCCTCCATTCAATGCAAGGTTTTGATAGGCTGTCGTTTTCCACGCTCACTCGGCGGCGTGGATAACCCGGTCGCTGTGAAACTCTTCGCGATAGGGTTTTGCCGTCGGCGGCAGTTCGCGCTTCAGGAAATAGTCCTCGTTCCTGAGTTGCTTGAGGAAGGCAGGGGTCATTTCCAGATAGCCGTGAAGCATGGACGGGTTCGCAGCCGGCAGGTCGTGCCTGATCATCGCGTGCAGCTTCGGTAGCGCGTGATAGGGCACCATCGGGAACATGTGATGTTCGACGTGGTAATTCATGTTCCAATAGATGAAGCGGCTCAGCGGGTTCATGTAGACCGTGCGGCTGTTCAACCGATGATCGGTGACGTTGTCGGCAAGCCCGCCATGCTGCAGCAGGCCCGTCAACACGTGATGCCAGGCGCCGTAAAGCCGCGGCAGTCCGATCAGCATCAAAGGCAGGATAGAGCCGAGATAGACCGACAGGGCGATCGTCGCGACATAGATCGTCAGCCAGATGCGGGCGACAAGGATCGCCTTCGGCCGCTCCATTTCCGGAATGAAGGTCTTTTCGGCGGCGCTGATCACGCCGAAGGCGTTTCGCAACATGTCAATCATCGCGTACCAGACATCAATGATGCCGAAGAAATTGAGAACGAGACGCAGGAGATCCGGGGGGCGCATGACAGCAATTTCCGGGTCGCGGCCGACGATGACCGTATCGGTGTGGTGGCGGGTGTGGCTCCAGCGCCAGGTCACCGGATTGCGCATGATCATGAAACAGGCGATCTGATAGACGACATCATTCATCCACATCGTCTTGAATGCGGTGCCATGACCGCATTCGTGCCAGCGGCTGTCGGATGCCGAGCCGTAGAGGACGCCGTATGCGAGGAAAAGCGGCACGGCCGCCCAAGTATCCCAGAAGTAAATGCCAAGCCCGCCGAACAGCACCATGCTGCCGAGCCAGAGAAAGGTGTCGCGGATGGCTGGGCCATCCTCGCGTTTCATCAATTCCTTCATCTGCTTGCGCGGAATATCGGTATGGTACCACTCAGCCGCGGAAAGGCCATTTGCGACTGCCGCCGCGGCGTCGCGCCCGAGCAGGCTGTAATCTCTTTTCGTCGCAACCGTCGTCATCTCTTTCTCCCGAAGCGCACTCCCGTTGCGCCTCAAACTCGATGAAAGGAGGGTATGTTGACTTTTGACAATTCTCAATGCAGTCATGATATATTCTCTCAAATTCCATCATGATGACGACGTCATGCTTGAGGGGATAATGTCACGGAGGAAGCTATGACGAGGAGGCCGACGATCGCGGATCTTGCGCAGGCCGCGGGCGTGAGCGTTGCGACGGTCGACCGGGTCTTGAACGGGCGTCATCCGGTGCGCGAGGAGACGGCGCGAAGGGTTTATGACGCAGCCAAGACGATCGGCTATCACGCGGTCGGCCTGCTTCGCCAGCGCGTGTTCGAGGATGTTCCGCAATATCGTCTCGGCTTTCTCCTGCAAAAACCACTGCAATCTTTCTATCAGGCCGTTGCGAAGGAGATCGAGAACGCGTCGCTGTCGCTGACCCATGTCCGCGCCCTCCCTCAGGTGGACTTCGTTCCCAACTCCACCCCAGCAGGCATCACTGAAAAGCTGAAGGCGATGGCGGCACGCAACCAGGCGATCGCGCTTGTCGCACCGGACTATCCGGCCGTCACGGCAGTGATAGAAGAGCTGAAGGCGCGTGGCACTCCGGTTTTCTCGCTGCTCTCCGATTTCGCAGCCGGAGTGCGTGAGGGTTATGTCGGCCTGAACAACCACAAGGTTGGGCGAACCGCGGCCTGGATGATTGCCAAGGCAGCGAACCGCCCCGGCAAGGTCGCGGCCTTCGTCGGCAGCCACCGTTTCCACGGACACGAACTGCGCGAGATCGCCTTTCGCTCCTATTTTCGCGAGAACGCGCCCGAATTCGAAGTGCTCGACACGATGGTCAACCTCGATACCGCCGAGATCACCCATGAGGCGACGCTCGATCTCTTGCGGCGGCATCCCGATCTCATCGGTTTCTATGTCTGCGGCGGCGGGATGGAAGGCGCGATTTCGGCGATCCGAGAGGAAAAGCTCGAGCGTAAGCTGCTGGTCGTCGTCAACGAACTCACACCGGAATCACGCGCAGCACTCGCCGACGAGGCGGTCACGATGGCGATCGCAACGCCCGTTCCGGCTCTCGTGCGAGAGACAATCAACCTGATGATCGGCGCGATCGAACGAGGCGCTGCCGGAGTGCCGGGACAGACCTTCCTGCCTTTCGATATCTTCACGCCGGAGAATATCTGACCTTGTCGACAAGCCAGGTGACTACAAGGATGACGTGCGACTTGCGAGAGGAAACTTAGTCGCTCGCTTTTATCCCGGTTTTTTCAGAATACGAGGCCTGCGCTCTATCTGAGTGGTCTCCGGGCAGATTTGGCCTACCCGTCAGGTCATCGAGAAAATCCTGGCACCAGCGTGTAACATCGTGTTCCAACAAGTGATCCATCATCGTCTTCCAGCGCTGCTTCCGTTCTTCCAATGGCATGCTCAGCGCGCGCGCCATGGCGTTCGCGATACCCTCTGTGTCGTATGGGTTGACGAGCAGCGCCCCGTTTAACTTGCGAGCCGCTCCGGCGAAACGCGAAAGCAGAAGCACGCCGGGATCGTCCGGATCCTGGGCGGCCACATATTCCTTTGCGACGAGGTTCATCCCATCTCGAAGCGGCGTCACAAGCCCAACTTTGCCAAGCCGATAAAGCCCAGCAAGAATGTGGCGGCCTATCGAGCGGTTGATATAACGAATCGGCACCCAATCGACGGCGCCGATCGCGCCGTTCACCCTGCCGGCCTGTTCGGCAACCATGCGCTGCATGGCTTCGTACTCCGGAACTTCAGAGCGGGACTTCGGCGTGATTTGCAGGTAGGTCACATGTCCATGCTGGGCCGGATTGGCCACGATGAAGCGCTCAAACGCGTCGATGCGCTGCGTGATCCCCTTGGAATAATCGAGGCGATCGACACCGATGATCAGGCTGCGGTCTCCAATGCTTTCACGCGTTCTTTTGACCGTCTTGTGGGTCGATGCCTTTTTGGCGAATTCGGCAAAGGCCGCAGTCTCAATACCGATTGCATAGGCGTCGCCCTTGAATACGCGGCCATAGGCGCTGAAGCGGCCGCCGCCTAGTTCGTCGCCGATGCCTTCCCGCCTGAGACAGCCGGCGAAGTTCTCGAGGTCATGATCCGTCTGAAAGCCGACGAGTTCGTAGTGGGACAGACCACGCATGATCTCCTCATGAACGGGCATCGTGAAGAGCACGTCAGCCGGCGGCCAGGGGATATGGAGGAAGAAACCGATGCGGTTTTTCAAGCCCATCGCACGCAGCTCTGCCGCGAGCGGGATCAAGTGGTAGTCGTGCACCCAAATGACGTCATCGGGTTTGACAAGCGGGGCAAGCCGGTGGGCGAAGAAGCGGTTGACGCGAAAATACCCGGCCATTTCCTTGCGGCCGTACTCGGCGAGATCAAGCCGGTAGTGGCAGATCGGCCAAAGAACCCGATTGGCAAAGCCTTGGTAATACTCCTCAACATCGGTGTCGGTCAGATCCGTCAGTGCATAGGTGATGTTGCCCTGCTGCAGTTGTGCAAGCGGCTGCGGCTCGTGTTCTCCGCTCGATTTCCCCGACCAGCCCATCCATATGCCGCCATGCTCTTCGAGGGCGACCTTCAGCGCAACCGCCAGCCCACCGGCGGGTGCGATACCACCCTTGTCCGGGACCGGCACGCGATTGGAAACAACGATGAGACGGCCCATGCCGAACTCCTTTCATGCAAGAAAATAGGTCAGGTGCTCAAATATTCAGGGGGCTGACACATATTCAGGGGACCAACGCAGCGATGATGCCGCGCAGAGCCTCGGCAGAGGGGACGGAGCCGACCGCTTCCGACGCAGGCGACGGCGGCCCGATGCGGATCGAGTAGCCGCCGAGCTGGTTGACCATGCGAAACATCGCTTCGTCGGTCACGTCGTCCCCGATGGCGATGGCGCGTCTTCCGACAAAAGGGGGCTGCGCGAGAAACGCCGCGACTGCCTGGCCCTTGTCGGCACGGGCCGGACGGATTTCGATCACCATCTTGCCATGCTGGATCGCCCAGTTTGGCCCTGCCCGGATCAAAGCCCGCTCGATCAGCGGTTCAAGTTGGAGTTTTCTGTCCGGCGCAAGCCGGTAGTGCGCGGCGACCGCCGCTCCTTTGTCCTCGATCAGAACCCCAGGCCAGTTGGCCGTATCGGCGACAAGATCGGCCTTCAGCCGCTCAAATTCCGCCGTGTCAGCGGCTTTGTGCACACGGCCGTCCGGATCGCGGCGTTCGGCACCATGAAGACCCGCGATTGGAAAAAGGAATGGCGAAAAAAGCTGCTCGGCATAGCCAAGATCGCGACCGGTCACGAGTGCCAGGGCGCCTGCGAGTTTTCTCGATAAGGCATCGAGATTCGCAGGCAACGAAGGTGGAACGATCACTGCATCCGGCGTTTCGGCAAGGTCAAGCAACGTACCATCGATATCGAGGAACAGAGCCCAGCCCTGCGGATCCGTTGAAAGCGCCGCGAGAATGAAGTCCTCTCCTGAAACCGCGTCCGGGTTCGAGGCGCTGAGAAACTGCTTCCGATCTGACATAACCCATATTTAGGTCAGAGCTCGCAATCGGCCAACCCTAAGCTTTCATGAAGCGGATATTTACTCTCAAAGTAGTGGCAAGAGGCACGTAGGCCCAGAGGCGCTGGGATGCGGCGCCGGGGTGCGGCGCGAGCATGTCGGCGACCACACATCGGCAGGGCGGCGGAGGCGATATCCCGACGATGTTCTTAGACGACTGTCACTGTGAGTTCCCCCAACCCGTCGACATGGCCTTCAAGGCGGTCGCCAACTTTGACCGGACCGACCCCGGCGGGTGTTCCGGTCATGATGATGTCGCCCGGGGCCAGCTGAAAAAGACCTGAGAGATACGAGATCGCCTCAGGCACTTTCCAGATCATCTGGTTCAGATCTCCGCTCTGGCGCAACTCGCCATTGACCTTCAACCAGATAGCGCCCGCTTCCAAATGCCCGATCTCGCTTGCGCTGACGATCGGCGATACTGGGGCAGACTTCTCGAACGCCTTGGCGACCTCCCAGGGCCTGCCCATTTTCTTCGCCTCGTTTTGCAGATCACGCCTCGTCATGTCCAAACCGATCGCATAGCCGTAAACATGCGACAGCGCCTGGTCGACCGGGATGTCCTCGCCGCCCTTGCCGAGACAAACGACGAGTTCGATCTCGTGATGCACGTCCGATGTCCGGCTCGGATAGGGAAATTCGCCGTCGAGGACCAGATTGTCCGGGTTCTTCTGAAAAAAGAAGGGAGGCTCGCGGTCAGGGTCATGGCCCATCTCGATTGCGTGATCGGCATAGTTGCGGCCCACGCAGTAGACCCGTCGGAGTGGGAATAGGTCCGATGAATTCCTAATCGGGAGAGCAGTCACTGCGGCGGGCTTGAAGGCATAGGACATGGACGAAATACCCTTTCTTTGTACGGGATTGAGATCGAGTCAGCTGCGGGTTGCGGCGTAGAATTCGACACGACGCTCAAGCCAGGCGAAGGCCTCGGCCAGCAAGAAGGCCAGCGCGAAAAGAACGATGAGAACCGCCCAGAAGTGCTCCATAAGAAACCGCGAGCCATAAAGCTTGAACAGTGCGCCGAAGCCGACAATCGATACCAGAAGCTGACCGATGATGACGCCCTTCACCGAGCGGATAACGCCGAGCCGGATTCCCGCCAGGATCTCCGGAAGCGCTGCCCAAACGTAGATCTGGCGAAACGTCTGCCAACGGCCGGCGCCGAAGCTTGCAGCCATTTCAATGAGCGAAGGGGAGATCGAACGTACGCCCGCCCGCGTGTCTAGCACGATGATCCATATGGCAAATAGGACGACGGTGAGGATGATCGTCGTCTGGCCAAGCCCGAAAAGCACCATGATCACCGGGACGAGGGCCGTCAGGGGCGCCGAGAGAAACAGGTTGACCCAAGGCAGAAAGATCCGGTCAGCGACAACCGAGCTCCCCATCAGGATGCCGAGCGGCACGCCTACCAGGATCGCGATCAGGTTTCCGGCTATGAAGGCGGAGGCCGTTACGGCGAAGGCTGAAAGGAATGTCTCCGTCGGCACAATCTCGAAAGCCCGCAACACGACGCGGGAGAGCGGCGGCAGCAGGATGGTGAGCTTGAGCTGACCGACGATTTCCCAAACGAGCCCCCAGAGGAGGAGAGAACCGCTCATGGGAATGCGATGTCGAAAGGCGATCATGCCGCGCCTCACTCGAGATAGGTCTTCAGCGACTGCCAGATGGCATCCACCGTATCGAGATAGACGGGGTGGCGCCGGATCGCGTCTGGATCGCCGCCGCGCTCAATCGCAGGCTCGATGATCTGTGCGATCCTGCCCGGTCGCGGCGACAGGAGCACGATCCGGTCCGAGACATAGACCGCCTCCTCGATCGAATGCGTAACGAAGATAAAGGTCTTCTTTTCCCTGGCGATGAGGGAGAGAAGATCCTCTTGGAATTTTCGCCGGGTCTGCTCGTCAACGGCCGAGAAGGGCTCGTCCATCAGCAGAACTTCCGCGTTTACCGCCAAGGCGCGCGCGAGGCCGACGCGTTGGCGCATCCCGCCTGAAAGCTCATGCGGATAGCGGGCTTCGAAGCCGGCGAGGCCGACCTGGTCGATATAGCCTCGGGCGATCTGCTCGCGTTCGCTTTTTGCGATACCACGCATTTCGAGCCCGAAGGCAACGTTGCGCAGCACGTTTGCCCAAGGCATCAAAGCGAAATCCTGAAAGACAAAGGCGCGTTCCGGCCCGGGGCCGGCTACGGGACGATCGTTGACGAACACTTCGCCTGAAGATGCCGGCAGAAGTCCGGCTATGATCTTGAGCAGCGTCGTCTTTCCACACCCCGATGGCCCCAGCAGGGAAGTAAGCTGGCCGCGCGGGAAGTCGACGTTGATATGCTCGAGTGCCGTGACCGCCTCCGCATAGATCTTGCCGACGTCGAGAACACTGACCGCGCAATCAGTGACCGGGGAAGGGTCGGCAAAGAACTGGTGTGCCAGCGCGGTCATGAGGAGGCTCGCTTTTCCGGCCTGAAGATCGTGACCTCGATGCGTCCGAGCACCTCGATAAAGAGCACGCAGAACGCCATGATGGAAAGGATCGCGGCATACATCGTCGGATAGTCGGCAATGGAGCGGCTATAGGTGATCAGGTCGCCGACGCCAGTCGGCGTGATCAGCAACTCGCCCAGTACCGCGCCAATAAAACCCGATGCGCAGCCAAGACGGAGGCCCGCGAAAATGACAGGGCTCGCCGCCGGCAGGATGATCCGGGTGATCACCTTACTCCGGGTTGCAAGAAAGGATTCGCCCATTTCAATGAGTGATTTCGGCGTATGGCGGACGGCGGCAAAGGAATTCAGTACGATGACCGGCATCGCCATTATGCAGACGACGATCGTCTTCGACGTAAGCCCGATGCCATAGGCAAAGACTATCAGGGGGATAAGGGCTGCCAGCGGGGCCGACTGTGCCACAATGAAAATCGGCGACGCGAGCCATTCGGTCTTCGGACTGAGGCCCATGGCGACACCGAGACCCACGCCAAGGACCATCGAAATGACGAGCCCGAGCGCGAGCGGCTGAAGCGTCACGGCGAACGCCCCAGCGAGCGACCCGTCGGCGCTTATCGACCACAAGGCGGCCATCGTTTCGCTAAAGGTCGGGAAGGCAGGACTGATCGGAACCAACCCTGCCCATTCCCAAGCGCCACAGAGAGCGACCGCCGAGAGAAAGCTGAGCGTGAGGTGATGTGTGGCGAAGGATGCGGCCGCGCTTGGGCGTTTCTCTCGCAGCGCTTTCCCCGGAGCCTGAAAGGGAAAGGCGCGAGAGAAACGAAAGCCGCGAGGCCCGGCCTCGACCCCGAAGCGATGCTCAGCCACCGCTCTTCGCCTTTGCCGCTTTGAGCGGGCCGAAGTCCCAGAATTCCTCAACCTTCAGATTTTCGGCCGGTCCTTCGAGTTGTCCCGAGGACGTGTAAAAAGCAAAATCATCCTTGGCGATCTTCTCGCTTGCTCCCTCCGGGTTCCAAAGTCCCGCTTCGACCCCCTCCTTGTAGTAGCTGTCGACCTCGGCAAGCACCTCCGCCGGCTGATCGGAGAGAAGCTTCCTGGCCGCCCTTTCTTTTTCGACGACGGTTGGATCCGCATTCATTTCCCGCCAGAGCGTAAGAAGCTCTTGCGTCAGGATGGTCGCTGCCTCTGAATGGTCCTTTATCCAATTCTCGTTCGCGAACAGAATTTCGTCGGAGACCTTCTCCTCAATGCCAGGAAGAACATGGAAACGGTCGGGCGCCTGTTTGAGAAGCAGGTTCTTGTTCGACAGATCGACGACCGTCGCCTTGATCGTTCCATTCAGCATGGCGACGACCCGGTTTTCCGATCCCGGCACATAGGAGCGCTGCCCGAATGTGATCCCCTCCCTCGCCGCGATCACGTTCCCATAGGCTTCGGTAGCTGTTCCGCGCGCATGAAAGGTAAAGGGTTCGCCATCAAGATCCTTCCAGGTCTTGTACTCGGTCGAGACGACGGGGTAGAAGACGAGAGTGGAAACCTGGAAGATATTCCGCAACGGCACCTTCGTCTTCTGAATGACGGAATAGGGTGTGCCGATGCCGACATCCGCCTGACCGCCGACGATTGCCTGGATTGCCAATTCCTCTTCCGCAAAGGAGGTCAGTTCGTAGTCCAATCCCTTTTCCTTGGCACGCTCGAGCGCGATGAGGAAGGCAAGAGTCTCGACTGAAACGACGTCACCGAGCGCGACGCGAACCTTTTCCTGCGCCGCGGCAGTCTCAAGGCCGCCGAGGCCGATCACCGTGACAGCGCCGGCAATGACGGCGCCCGCTATCCTGCTCCACAGTGTCATCGGTTTCCTCCCGTTATTTCATTCTCAGCACTGTGTGCCCAACACATCTCGGTGTCAACCAATCCGTTGCCAAAGCGTGATTGGTCACGATATAACGGGGTATTGATCAGGATGAGAGCTGGATTTACATGACCCCGTTTTCCGAGGGCAGACTGCAATTCGCGACCGCGGCAGAAGCCGATCTCGGCGGTGGGCAAAGCGCGCTCGTGCAGCTTCGCGCGTACCTGGCGCAAGGGAAGTTTCCGCCGGCGACGCGGCTTCCGCCGGAGCGTGAACTGGCCGAAGTTCTGGGGGTTTCGCGCGGCGACCTGCGCAAGGCGCTCGCAGTCCTGGAAGACCAGGGCGAACTTTGGCGTCATGTCGGCAAGGGCACCTTCATCGGGGCCCGGCCGACGGGTGACCTGTCATCGGTGGCCAACATCGCGAACCAAACGAGCCCGGCCGAGGTGATGCATGCACGCCTCGTCATCGAACCAGAGTTGGCCCGGGAGGCGGCGCTCCACGCCACAGCGGACGACGTCCGAGCCCTAAGGCATTGTGCCTCGAGCGCCCGCATGGCGGAGACATGGCGCCAGTATGAGAATTGGGACAACCGGCTCCACCGGGCCATCGCCCAAGCATCGAGAAACGCCTTGCTCCTGGCCGTCTTCGACACGATCAACGCCGTGCGCCGGACGGTGGTATGGGGCCGGCTTCGAGATGATCTTCCACGCCCTCCCGCCGATCACCACAGCTTTGCCGATCACGACGCCATTGTCGATGCGATCGAGGAGCGTAATCTCAGTGGCGCCGCAAACGGCATGCGACTGCATCTGCAGCGCGTCCAAGCGCGGCTGCTTTCCCGGCGTGACATCGCTGAGTAGCTTGGGCTCGGCCCTGCCCGACCACTCATCCGCAAGTGGATCAGTTCCGGCAAATGTCGGTTCTGTGAAAGGCCGGTGTTATTTGGCTCACCGCCCCCTACGCGCGCCTTTGGCTGAGATCAGCCGGCCCCTGTGGCCTTGCAGTCGCTCGGCTGAATGGCAAACGCGGGCTCTCGGCCAGACGCCGGAGAACATTCGAATTTCGGTCCAGGCGCGATGAGCCTGCGCGCAATTCCGCTCTATTCTTTCGGGATTTGGTGCTGCGACTTCGGGATTTGGTGCTGCACGTCGGAACATCGCCCTGCCGCTCACGTTTATCACTCACTCCGGTCTCGGATCAGTTCAGGTGAAGCGTCATACGGGAGGTTGCGTGGGCAGATCCGCGAACGAGAAGCCAAATGGCATGCTCCTAACGCATGGTGCCGACGATCTACCGTCGGTCACGGTCGATGGCTACAACATCGAACTGCGTAGCTCCGACGGCTTTCTTGGCGACAAGGCTAACAAATATGCCTTCCAGGAAAAGCTCGATGCCTGGCGCAAGCGAGTGCGCAAGGGTGGCACCGATCCACTCGGGAAGACGCCAACCCGAGATCTGTCGAAAAAGCAGGTCGACGCCCTGCTCGTTGGTGACGACAAGGAGGCAGCCGCCGTGGTCATGGGAGCGGTTGACGATTTCGCAGGCGAGCTTGCCGCTGTTCTCGACAAATTGCTGCGCCAGAAGAGCTGGAAGAATACTCAACGCGTCGTGGTGGGCGGCGGCTTCAGGGAGCGTGTCGTAGGCGAACTTGCAATTGCCCGCGCGATGGTGCTGCTGAAGGCCAAGGGCATCAAGATAGAACTCAGCCCGATCGTCCACGATCCGGATGATGCAGGGCTTATCGGCGCGGCGCACCTCATCCCACACTGGATGCTCAAGGGGCACAAGGCGATCCTTGCCATCGATATCGGCGGCACCAATATTCGCGTGGGCATAGTCGAGATGCGCCAGAAGGAAGGCTCTGACCTCTCAAAGGCCAAGGTCTGGAAGTCGGATATCTGGCGACATGCGGACGACAAGCCCAGTCGGACCACGGCGATTGAACGTCTCATCTCCATGGTCGAAAGGCTTATCGCCAAGGCGGACAAGGCAGATCTTGTCCCGGCACCCGTGATCGGCCTGGCCTGTCCCGGCGTGATCGACGCCGATGGATCGATCGCGCGCGGCGGTCAGAACCTGCCGGGCGGGAATTGGGAAAGCGAGCACTTCAATCTGCCCGCCGAGATCAAGGAAGCCATTCCGCAAATCGGCGAGCACGAGACCTTCGTGATCATGCACAACGACGCCGTCGTCCAGGGCCTTTCGCAGGTGTCTTTCATGCAGGACGTCTCCGGTTGGGGAATTCTGACGATTGGCACGGGCCTGGGCAACGCCCACTTCACCAACAAGCGCGAACGCGATACCGATTGAGCTACGGCTGCAACAAAAATCGCGCGTTCGCCCCGGGGCGGTAGTGTCTCGCACCGAGCATAGGAAGGATGGCACTGATGAACCGAAGTGGGCTCTATCTCATTATCGCTGTTCTTGCCGTCGTTGCGATCGGGCTCGGCATCTACGTCTACCGCGAAGAAAACAAGCCGGGTATCGAGATCCGGATTGGCCAGGATGGTGTCTCGGTGGAAGAGAACTGACGACGTTTCCAGTCGTTGACGGATCGGTCACCGTTATGGGCGGCGAGCAGCCTCAACTTCAGCGACCAGGAAATCGATCGCCTCGAACACGTCCATCGGCTGCCAGTTTGCCGGATTGCGATAGGTCGGATAGAGCCCGAGCGTTGCGGCCGTGAGCTGATCGACCGAGGGTCTCGCACGGGCGCGCCGCGTCAAGGCGGACTCGGCGGCGCCGCTCGCCCGATCATCCGTCAGTCCCCATCCCGCATAGAAAGGTACCGCGTAGCAGCGCACGGGTATCTTCCGCAACAAGGCATCGAAGCCGACCTGGCTCGAAACAGTCCAGACCTCATCGACGACGTCGAGAATCGAAGCAACCGACACGCGGTCAGCCAGGAGAACGACGCCAGCCGTCCTCGCGGCCCGCTCCGTCATATAGCCCTTTCGGTAGCCGGCCATCACGTCCGGATGTGTACGCACGACGCATTGAGCGCCGCTTGCCAAGGCATCGTCGAGCATCCTGTCGAAGGAGTGACGGCTCCCGAGGGCACGCTCCACCGAGACGTCACCGAAGACCTGGTCGACAAGCAGAATACGTCTCCTAGTACTCTGTTCGATCGACGGCGGTTCGTGCGGCAGGTTATTGTATTTCGACAGTCTGTGCTCGGTCATCCGCTCGCGGATGTTTTCTCCAAGACTGTCCCAGCCCCCTCCGGCCGTAGCGGCGATCAGCAGTTCCAGGCGCGACGCGTTCCCCCCATCGACGGGAAGCGCCCGGTCGTCCACGATGATCGAGACGGGCGCCGCTCCATCCTTGCCAAGGCCGACCGAGCGCAGGAAGCCATCTTCGAGATGCCAATGCGGCAGTCGGCGCAGGCGGGCAACCGCCATCGCACTTTTCGCCGGAATGCGTCCGCCCCAGGAGACTATTCCCTCGATCCCGGGCGCGAGTGTGGAGCCTAGCGGCATTCCGCCAAAATAGTGGTCGAGCCATGGAAACGCGCTGCGGACAAAGAACGTCGCGCCGAGCCTGGTCCCCTCCGGCGGATACCAGCTCTTGTCGGTCGCGCCAGACAAGCTGTCCATAGCTTTTAGCACAAGCACCTCATTTCATGGCGCCCCGGCGCCGATTGCGTCCTCATTTTCTGACCAAGAAACAGTTTAGACCTAACAATGCAATGGCCGAGCGAGCGCCAGTCGCGGCGGGGGAAGCATTTTTTCGGGCCTTTCCGATCGACTCGATTTTCTGGTTCAATCCACGGCAGGGCTCGCCGCGCCAACGTTAAGGCTTCTCGCGTGTTCGATTTCAGTCCCACGCGTTGAAGTATCGGACCATAGTCCCATGCGTCTCAGACTTAGTGCCGATACCCAGTTTTCAGCGCTGCGGTAGTTTCTGCAATTCATGAAAAGGGCGTGGAGTTTCTGTTTTGACTAAGATCTTTGTCGTGGCGATGTCGCTGGTAATGGTTGGCTTCTGGGGTTCCGTCGGCGTTCTGATTTACTCTCTGCTCACGTGATCCAATTAACGAGTATGTCTTATTTTGTAGCGGAACCGGCCGCGGCCCCCTATAGTTTCCCCTGGTAATGGAGGTTGCCAGAGGAGGATCACATGAGCGACACCACTTTCGGGTTTCTGTTGGCGGCTGAATTGTCAGCATTATTTTGGGCCGCAGTGCTCATGACGGCCTTCTCGGCCTGGTGACCGCCCTCTCGGTTTCGTCACTTCGTCGATGACCTCTGTCGCGACACCCACCCGTTCGCGCGCGGAGGTCTCTTGCTCCGACGTTTTGCCGCATCCACGGCGGCAAGAAACTCGCCGGCCAGACCGGTATGTTACCTTGGAGACTCGACCGTCCAACTCCAATGATGTTTTGATAACAGCGGAACTGTTCTTGGGATGCAGCCAGAGGCTGAGAGACGATGGTTTACGATCGGCATGAGAGGCGTTCGCGCCGCATTCAGATGATCAGGTTCTTCGGTGCGCTGTTGCTGCCGGTCATTTTGCTCGGCTCGGCAATCGCCGCGGCCGAGTGGATGGGAAGTACGCTGTAGATCACGATGATTTTGGGTCGACCCGACCAATAAATCACACACGTGATAGATGCCGATAAGTTGAGACCCCCGATGCGGGCGGAGGACCGCCCACGCTTTGCCTCGTTCCCCTCTGACGACTGAAAGTTGCCTACAAGGGCGGAGGTCGCCCCTCGGATTGGTTGGCAAAAGCGGCGCATCCATTTGGGTGCCATCGCTCGCACATCGGTGGTAAGCCATTTTGGCGAATGGCAGCTTTCCCGCTCTGGTGGTAAATTTCCGTCCAGCCGTTTGGAAAAGATGACGGTCAGGGGCCTGCGCCGTCGATCTTGAATCGCTGCAGGCCTCGCCCAAACCTTCCCCGTGGTCACCATTCGACATGAGCGTCGTCCCGCCTGTCGCGTGGACGTGGACCGACTTCAACAAAAACCGACCGATGACATTGATCGGCAACCCTTTGAGCGACACCGCGGCCGCTTCACGGAGAACGCCGTGCAATGCTGAGGAGCACTTGTCGACAAGCGGAATACATGATCGATAGAGCAACTCGCCTCAGGATCGCGCTGATAATGTGCTCGCTCATTTCCGGCCCATCGTCCGCGGGCGGGGTACGCGCACCCGATGCTATCTCCGTTTCGCCAGCATGGAACGGAACACCATTACCGCGAGACCGACCAGGATTGTCGCGGCGATGAAGAGAAACGCGGCCGCAGCAATCGCCGGGCTGATGTTCTCCCGGATGCTCGAAAACATCTGTCGGGCAAGTGTGCGCTGATTGGGACCTGCGACGAAGAGCGTCAACACGACTTCGTCCAATGAGGTGGCGAAGGCGAGCACCGCCCCCGAAAGCACGCCCGGCATGGCAAGCGGCAGGGTGACACGGCAGAAGACCGTGGCAGGCGACGCGCCGAGGCTTTGAGCCGCGAGTTCCACACGTTCGTCAATGCCGGCGAGCGCCCCCGTGACGCTGACCACCACGAAGGGTACGGCGACGACGGTGTGGGCGATGATCACGCCTGCATAGCTGTTGGTCAGGCCAAACCGGGCGAGCAGCACCTGCATGCCGACCCCGAGCACGACAGCCGGCACGACCATCGGCAGCAGGAAAAGCGTGCGGACCGACCCGCGAAACAACAGCAAGCGGTTTCGCAAGCCCAGCGAGGCGGCCGTGCCGAGCACGGTCGCAAGCAGCGTCGTGCCGCTTCCGACAATCAGGCTGTTGATGATCGCGCGACGCCAGGCGTCCGCCGTGAACAACTCCTCGAACCAGCGCAGCGACCAGGACGGGATCGGATAGGTCAGGATGACGCTCGAGGTGAAAGCGAGCGGCAGGATAGCGATGAGCGGCGCGACGAGAAACAGGATCGCAAGCGACGCGAAGGTGAATTTGGCGAGCTTCATCGGCATGGTCAGCGCCTCCCCGGCTCGTCAACGGAAAATCGTGCATAGACGCTGTAGAGCACCAGCGTGGCGACAAGAAGCACCATGCCGAGCGCGCCGGCCATGCCCCAGTTGGCCGAGCCCGTGGCGTAGAAGGCAATGATCGACGAGATCATCTGGTCGCCGGGACCGCCGATCAGGGCCGGCGTGATGTAGTAGCCGATCGCCGAGATGAAGACGAGCAGGCCGCCGGAGGCGACGCCGCGCAGGCTCAGGGGCAAGAGCACGCGCAGGAACGCCCGCCAGGGCGGCGCTCCGAGTGACGCGGCGGCCGGCATCAGGTTCTCCGGAATGGTGATGAGCACCGAATAGATCGGCAGCACCATGAAGGGCAAGAGCACATGGGTCATGGCGATGATGACTCCGGTGCGGTTGAAGATCAGCGCCAGCGGCGCATCGATCAGGCCGAGGCCTCGCAGCAGATCGTTGATGAGGCCCTGCTCTTGCAGCAGGATGAACCAGGCGGCGGTGCGGACAAGCAGCGAGGTCCACAGTGGCAAAAGCACGGCGCCTAGCATCAGGTCGCGCTTCCACCCGGAAAGTGAAGCGGCAATGATCGCGTAGGGAAAGCCTATGCAGGTGCAGGTGAACGTAACGAGCGCGGCGATCCAGAAGGTGCGAGCCAGAATGACGCGGTTGACGGACTGGTCGGCAGGCAGATGTGCGATCTGTCCGCTGGCGTTGCGGCCTAGGTCGACGGCGGCGAGCAGGTTACGGTCAGTGAGCGGCGAGAGCGCGTCGGCGATGGCCTGCCAGAATTCCGGCTTTTCCCAGCGCTTGTCGATGGAGACGAGGTCAGCCGGCGGATTGGCCGTATCCTGCAGCGCACTCGTCGTCTTGGACATCAGCGTGCGGAAGCCGGAGCGGGCGCTGTTGAGACGGCGCACCATGTCGCCGAGCGCCTGATCGTCGCCGACCGCTTTCAGATCGTCGGTCAAGGCCGTCTGCATCGCGATGCTCGGCGGCGACTTGCGGTCCCAATCGCCAATCACCTCGGCGGTCTTCGGCAGAAGGCGCAGCACGGCAGGATCCGAAATGGCCTGCGACATCATGCTGAACAACGGCCAGACGAAGAAGCCGATGAGGAAAAGAAGCAGCGGCGCCACCAGAAGCAGCGACCGGCCGGTACGCGACGACCGAGCACTCATGGCGCGATAACCCGGCAATCGCCAGCCGAAAAGGCCGCAAAAACCTTCGTTCCCGGCGGAAATTCGCGCGAGCGGCGACCGAGCTTGGCGATCAGCGGATGAGCCGCGGTCTCCAACTGCACGCGCAGGTGGTCGCCCTGATAGACGGAGTCGGTGACTTCCATTTCGAGTACGTTGCGCGCATCGCCGCGCGTCTCGCTGAGATCGACCCGTTCCGGACGGATAGAGAGATAGACCGGCTGCCCCGACGCGACGGCGCCAGAAAGAGCGGAAACGATATGGGCACCGGAGGCCAGCCGCACGGTCGCCTCCTGCCCCTGTACTGTCTCAACGACGCCTTCGACCAGATTGGTCTCGCCGATGAACTCCGCGACGAAGCGCGTCGCCGGTTCGTCATAGACTTGCCGTGGAGTGCCTATCTGTTCGATTTTGCCCTTGTTGAAGACGGCGACGCGGTCCGACATGGTCAGCGCTTCCGACTGGTCATGGGTGACGAAGACGATCGTCAGGCCGAGCCGACGGTGCAGATCGCGGATATCGAGCTGCATCTGTTCGCGTAGCTGCTTGTCGAGCGCGCCCAGCGGTTCGTCCATCAACACCACGCGCGGCTCGAAGACGAGCGCGCGGGCTAGCGCCACGCGTTGCTGCTGGCCGCCGGAAAGCTGGGAGGGGCGGCGGTCCGCAAACGCCGAGAGTTGCACCATGTCCAGCGCCCGCTTGACACGCTCGGCGATCTCCGCCTTGCTGATACCGCGCATCTGCAGCGGAAAGGCGATGTTTTCGCCGACCGACATGTGCGGAAACAGCGCATAACTCTGGAACACTACGCCCATATCGCGCTTATGGGTCGGCACGCCGTTGATCGCCGTCCCGTCGAGCAGGATCGCCCCCGAAGTCGGTTGCTCGAACCCCGCGAGCATCATCAAGAGTGTCGTCTTGCCGGACCCGGAGGGCCCGAGCAGGCTGACAAACTCGCCTTTTCCAATGCCGAGGTCGAGATTTTCGACCACGCAGAGCGGACCGTAGAATTTGGTGATGCGGTCAAATCGAATGAATTCGGCCACGGAAGACTCCATGCTAGAGGCGAGGATGCGTGATGCAGAACGCACCCGGCCATGCAGGAAGAGCGCCCCGGGGCGCTCTTCGCCACGGATGTTCTTACTGGGCCAGCCAGGCGTTGAAGCGCTGCGTCAGCGTTTCTGCGTTGTCGATCCAGAAATCGACATTGAGCGGAATCGAGTCCGTCATGTTCGCCGGATCGGTCGGCAGGTCCTTGGCGAATTCCGCGGGAACCTTGGCCGCCGCTTCCTTGTTCGGCAGACCATAAGCGACGAATTCCGGCAGCTTGGCCTGGTTCTCGGGTAGGCTGGCGAAGGCGATGAAGTCCTGCGCGACATCCTTGTTTTCCGCATCCTTCAGCACGACCCAGCTGTCGACGGCGTAGATGCTGCCCGGGAATACGACCTTGAAGTTCTTGCCTTCGGAGCGGTTGATGCCGGTGATGCGGCCGTTGTAGGCCGAGGTCATCGCCACTTCCCCAGAGGCGAGGAACTGCAGCGGCTGCGCGCCAGATTCCCACCAGACGATGTTCGGCTTCAGTTCGTCAAGCTTCTTGAAGGCGCGCGCCACGCCCTCTTCCGTGGAGAGCACGTCATAGAGTTCGTCCTTGGAGACGCCGTCGGCCAGAAGCGCGAATTCGAGCGTGTACTTCGGACCCTTGCGCAACGAGCGCTTGCCTGGGAACTTCTCGACGTTCCAGAAGTCGGCCCAGGAGGCCGGGCCTTCCTTCAGCTTGTCGCCGTCATAGGCGATTGCAGTCGACCAGACGATGGCGCCGACGCCGCAGTCATTGACCGCGGAATCAAGGAACTTGTCCTTGCCTCCCATCTTGTCCCAGTCGATTTTTTCGTAGAGGCCGTCGGCACAGCCGAGCGCCAGCTCTTCCGCTTCGACCTGCACGGCGTCCCAGTTCGGCGCACCGGCCTTGACCTTCGACTGGATGACGCCGATGCCGCCGTCCCAGGCTTCGTCGAGCACCGGCTTGCCTATCTTCTCGGAAAAGGGCTTGAAATAGATGTCGCGCTGCGCGTCCTGATAGTTGCCGCCCCAGGAGACGATCGTCAGGTCACGCGCGAACGCCGGCGCGGCAAGGCTTGCGGACAGCACGACGGCGGCTGCAGCCAGAATTCCGGATTTCAGGATTGTCTTCATTGCATTCCCCTTTTCATTGTTTGCAAGGATCGGCTTGAACCGACTCCCGATGACGATCTGATACGGACCATGAACCTTCGCCCTCGCCTTCGGCGCATGTGGCGATCGCTCTTGGTCTCTCCGGTCGTCCCGCCCTTTCCCCTGGGCGTCGGCCGAATGATGCTTTGCGATTACTGGCCGTCAAAGGGATTCTTCCCGTGATTGACAGCTGTCAAACGTGTTGCCCTCCATTGATGTGGATTTCCGCGCCGTTGATGTAGGACGACGGATCCGTGCAGAGGAAGTAGATGGTTTCCGCGACTTCGCGCGGTTCGCCCAGCCTTTCCATCGGCACTTCCGCTGCCACCAGCTTGTCCGTTCCCGGCGAAAGGATCGAGGTATGGATTTCCCCGGGCGCAATCGCATTCGCTCGGACGCCGCGGCGTCCGAATTCATACGCCATCTCACGCGTCAGCGCGGCAAGGGCCGCCTTGGAGGCGGCATAGGCCACGCCCGCGAACGGATGAACGCGCGATCCGGCAATCGAAGTGACGTTAACGATCGATCCCTTCGCCGCTTCCAGTTCCGGCATGAGCGCACGCGCAATCAGCGCTGTGGAGACGAGATTGACGTTGAGCACCTGCGTCCAGACGTCGGCATCCGTATCGAGCACGCCGAGACGGCCTCTGCCCGGCCCCTTCGGCGAGATGCCGGCATTGTTGACCAGCGCATGCAGTCTGCCGTTTGGAAGGCGCTCGCGCACCGTCGCGGCAAGGCGATCGATCTGCGTCAGGTCCGCAAGATCAGCCTGGATGTGGCTTTCGCGGGCAGACGGCCAGGCGCATTCCTCGGAAAATGGCTGGCGTGAAACGGTGAGAATACGCCAGCCCTTCGACTGGAAGAGCTTGACTGTCGCATGGCCGATGCCGCGGCTTGCCCCCGTCAGCAACATGTAGCGGCGTTCTTCGGTCATGCGAGCATTCCCCCGTTGCTGCTTGATACATCGTAATGGGCGAGTGGTGAAATGCAAGCCTCCTTCGCGCGGATTACGCCCGTCGCGCCTCGCGCTTCTCGCCGCGAAGGATCCTCTCGAGGACGGGCTTGCCGCCAAGCAGGATGTCGTCGACGATCGCCATGGAGGCGGCAGCGGAATCGTGCCGCTTCAAGGCCTCGATGACGGGATAGTGGTAATCGATCATCGCCCGTCCGCCGGGTAGGTAGGCGTCGGAGATGAACGGTCCCATCTGCAGCCAAAGCCGCCGCAGGATGCCGTTGAGGACCGGCATTCCGGCAATCTGCGGCAGCATGAAATGGAAGGCCTGGTTCAGTTCCGTCCCCTTCATGCGGTCGCCTGCTGCAATCGCCTGCTCGTTTTCACGCACAATTCGCTCGAGAATCTCGATCTCGGCGCTCGTCGCTACCTGCGCGGCCGTTTCGGCCGCCAGCCCCTCCAGCTTAATTCGAATGGAGCGAATCTCGCGATAGCGGCTCTCGCTCATGACCGGAATACGGATGTCGCGCGGCGAGCGAAAAACGATCGCCTCGTCATTGACGAGACGCAGGATCGCATCGCGGATCGGCGTGACACTGGTGCCGAACTGTTCCGCGAGATCGCGGATCTTCAGCCGGTCTCCAGGCTGGAACCGCCCTTGCATCAGCGCATCGCACAGCGCGCCATAGACGGCGCTGTTGAGGTTTTCATGTTCCAGTGTCGTAAATTCAGGCATGGACGGATCCGGGAAATCCAGTAATAAGATACTTGATGCATCTTTTTTGACATGTTTCAAGTTCGCACCGCCTTCGGCACGCCTGTTCCACCGAGCGAAGGCGTTTTTAGGGGGCCATCCCTGCTGCTTCCACGCGTAACGAGCCCTGGCGAAGCGGAACAACAGTCGATCGAAACGCAGCAAGCAGAGCGCAACGGAGCAAGAATGACGCAGCAATCGCCGCCCCCGAGAAGGAACGCCATGTCGGCCACCTGGGTCGCGACTCCACTCGCCGTCGCCGAGTCTACAGTTGCCGAGATTTACGGCCTGACGGGAACGGCGAAGCAGCTTTCCAGCGAGCGCGACGAAACCTTCCTCTTCACCGGCGAGAATCGGACTGACTACGTCCTCAAGATCGCAAATGCGGCCGAAGATCCGGCGGCGCTCGAATTCCAGAACGGCGCGCTTTTGCATCTGGAGATCGCCGCGCCCGCGGTGCCCGTGCCACGGCTGGTGCGCACCAAGGACGGCGGGCAAAGCCACACGCTTGCAACCGTCGACGGCCCGCGCATCATGCGCCTTTTGAGCTACCTGCCCGGGGAATTGCAGTATCGAACGCTGACCACAGAGGCACAGAGCCGTAATGTCGGCCGGGCGCTGGCGGAACTCGGGCTGGGCCTCAAGGATTACCGTGGCCACCCGCCGGCCGGCAAGCTGATGTGGGACATCTCCCACACGCTGGACCTCGCCGCCGTGGTCGACTACGTCGCGCCCGAGCGCCGCGCGCGGACCGAAGCGGTTCTGGCGGAATGCGACCGCGCTCTCCCGGCGATCATGGCGCTCACGCGACGGCAGATCATCCACAACGATTTCAACCCGCACAATATTCTGCTCGATCGGGCGGAACCGACCAAGGTCGTCGGGATCATCGATTTTGGCGACATGGTGCATGCGCCGTTGATCAACGACCTCGCCGTCGGCCTCTCCTATCATCTTGCGACGGACAACTGGACGGCGCGCGCGGGCGCCTTCCTCGAAGGGTTTCTTTCCGCACGCAGCCTGGAGCGCGCCGAAATCGAGCTTCTGCCGCTTCTAGCCCGCTGCCGGCTGGCGATGTCCGTCATCATCGCCGAATGGCGGTCCGCGTGCTTTCCGGCGAACCGGGACTACATCATGCGCAACCACACCACCGCTTGGCGGGGTCTCTGCAATATATCCGATCTGACACCGGCTGGGCTGAAACAGCTCGCGCCCAAACTTTCCGAGGACTGAATCATGTCGATGGTGAATGCTTTCTCGCGCGAAGATTTCGAACGGCTGGACGAGACTGAAAAGGCGCTGATCGCCCGGCGGGAAAAGGTGCTCGGCCCCGCCTACCGTCTGTTCTACGAAAAGCCGCTGCATATCGTGCGCGGCGAAGGCGTCTTTCTTTATGACGCGGCCGGCGAACGATACCTTGATGCCTACAACAACGTCGCCTCGCTCGGCCATTGCCATCCGCGCGTAGTCGAGGCGATAACCAGGCAGACGGCGGTACTCAACACGCACACGCGCTACCTGCACGAAGGCATCGTCGACTATGCGGAGACGCTGACGGCCACCTTTCCCAAGGCGCTTAGCCAGGCCATGCTTACCTGCACGGGAAGCGAGGCGAACGACCTCGCCGTGCGCATCGCCCGTTACGTCACCGGGGGTACCGGCATCATCGCGACGGAGCTCGCCTATCACGGACTGACGGGCGCGGTAGCCGAGTTCTCGCCGTCACTGGGCGATTCCGTGACACTAGGCCCGCATGTCCGCACAGTACCGGCGCCCGACAGCTACCGGCACTCCCCCGAGGAGATGATGGAAAAATTCGGCCGCGACGTGAGCGCGGCCATCACCGATCTCAAGCGTCACGGCATCAAGCCCGCCATGCTAATCACCGACACGATCTTCTCCAGCGACGGTATTTTCGATGGACCCAAGGGCTTCCTGAAGCCTGCGGTTGATGCGATACACGAAGCGGGCGGCCTGTTTGTTGCAGACGAAGTCCAGCCTGGTTTCGGACGGACCGGCGAAGCCATGTGGGGCTTCGAGCGCCATGGCGTTTTGCCCGACATGGTGACGATCGGCAAGCCGATGGGTAACGGCTACCCAATGGCAGGAATCGTCCTCCGTCCGGAAGTGATTGCCGAGTTCGGCACGCGTGCGCGCTATTTCAACACGTTCGGCGGAAATCCGGTTGCGGCCGCGGCCGGAAAGGCCGTGCTCGATACGATCCGCATTGAAGGCCTGCAGCAGAATGCGCTGGAGGTCGGTCGCTACCTGATGAACGGACTTAAGAACCTTTCGGGCACCTATCCGGCAGTCGGCGACGTTCGCGGCTCTGGCTTCTTCATTGGCGTTGAAATCGTGGGCGACCCGGTGGCCAAGCAGCCGGACGCAGCGCTGACGACGCGCATCGTCAATGGCCTGCGAGAGCGCCGCATCCTCATCAGCGCCTCCGGCCCCAACGCCAATGTACTGAAGATTCGCCCACCCCTTGTGTTCTCCCGAGAGAATGCGGACGCGCTGGTGGATGCGCTGGGAGATGTGATGAGAACGCTTCAGGGGGCCTGAGATGGCCAAACCATCATCACCGACACCGATCTTTCCGTGCAGATCATCGATCGAGTGCTAGGACAGACAGTTCGTACGTACCAACGCGGCGAAGGGATCAAGCCCGAACACTGGTTAAGCTATCAATGCAGGCCTAAAAAATGCTCGCTTATCACGCCGTGAGAGAATTCGAAGGTCGCCCCCTACATCGAGCCATTGTCCGGGCCATGTTTTTCGCCTGTGACACCCGCCCCGAGTAGAAGCGGGGCCGTCAGCCTCGCCATCGATCGACCATAACGGCGCCGGTGCCCTCGTGGACCAGAGCGGTCGTGGTTCGCCGTCTTTCAGCAACGCTACGCAGGTCGGGATAAGATGGTTCGCCGCAACGTCGAGGAACGTCAGTGACGCCGGATCAAGTGCGCCTCGACCTGTCGGCGGCTCTGGAGCCGACCTTCAGACCGGACCAACGGCCGCCACCATGTGCATCCACGTCGGACAGCGAATTTTGCTTTTGCCGTGGCGTCCATAATACGTGCGGCAGTGATCGTATGATCGGTCCCCCTACTCCTTCACTGCACCTGTCATCGACGAAACGTAATAATCAACGAAGAAGGAGTAGAGGATGACGACCGGCAGTGAGCCGAACAGCGCACCCGCCATCAGTGCGCCCCATTCGAACACGTCACCGCGAACGAGCTCGGTCAGCACCCCGACCGGAACAGTCTTGTTCTCCGACGACTGGATGAATGTCAGCGCATAGATGAATTCGTTCCAGGAGAGCGTGAAGGCGAAGATGCCCGCCGATATCAGCCCGGGCACGGCAAGCGGCAGGATGATCTTGACGAGGATTTGCCAGCGCGTCGCGCCGTCGACCAGCGCGCTTTCTTCCAGCTCGAACGGAATCGAGCGGAAATAGCCCATCAGCAGCCAGGTGCAGAACGGGATAAGGAAGGTCGGATAGGTGAAGACCAGCGCCAGCCTGGAATCGTAGATCCCGAACTTGAAGACGATGAAGGCGAGCGGGATGAACAGGATCGATGGCGGCACCAGATAGGCGAGGAAGATCATCAGCCCGACCGGCCGCGAGCCGGTAAAGCGCACCCGCTCGATCGCGTAAGCGGCGAACACCGAGGCGGCGAGCGACAGCATCGTGGAACCGATGGCGACGAGCATCGTATTCCAGAGCCAGCCCGGATAGGACGTCTCGAAGAACAGATATTTGATGTGGTCGAGTGTCGGTCCGACGACCCAGAACGGGCTGTAATTGGTGTAGTCGGTCAGCTGCGAATTCGGCTTCACTGCGGTGATTGCCATCCAGTAGAACGGAAACAGCAGCACGAAGCAGAAGACTGCCAACGGCAGGTAGAGCAAGACGATGCGGCGCGGCAGCCGGTTGAGATAGCTCATGCCCTCCGCATGGTCGGTAAGGGTATCGTCCGGGATTTTCGCGGTGGTGTTCAAGGCAAACCTCCTAATCCTGGCCGCCCTGCTGCCATTTGCGGCGCTGCAGACCGAAGAAGCTAAACATGATCGCGGCAAGCAGGAAGGGGATCATGGCGACGGCGATCGCCGCACCTTCGCCGAGCTGGCCGCCCGGGATGCCGCGCTGGAAGGAAAGTGTCGCCATAAGATGGGTGGCGTTCACCGGTCCGCCCTTGGTCAGCACATAAATCAGCTGGAAATCGGTAAAGGTGAAGAGCACCGAGAAGGTCATGACGACGGCGATGATCGGCGTCAGCATCGGGAGGGTCACGTAGCGGAAACGCTGCCAGTTGGTCGCGCCGTCGAGCGAGGCCGCCTCCTGCAGTGAAGCGGGGATCGTCTGCAGGCCGGCGAGCAGCGAGATGGCGACAAATGGGATGCCGCGCCAGACATTGGCGACGATCACCGAAATCCGCGCGTTGGTCGGATCGCCGAGAAAGTTGATCGGTCCATCGATGAGCCCGAGTTCCATCAGCGACCAGGAGATGATCGAGAACTGCGAATCGTAGATCCACCAGAAGGCAAGTGCCGAAAGCACGGTCGGAACGACCCAGGGAAGCAGCACGATCGCCCGGAAGAACGACTTGAACGGCAGGTTTTCGTTGAGCAGCAGGGCCAGCCACAAACCGAGGATGAACTTCAGGATCGAAGCGACCGAGGTGTAGAGCAGCGTGTTGAAGACCGAAAGCCAGAAGACCGCGTCCTCGGCAAGGAAGATATAGTTCTCAAGACCGATGAAGACGCCGTCGCGGCCGATCCGCGTGTCGGTGAATCCGAGCCAGACGCCGAGCCCGAGCGGATAGGTGAGGAAGCAGACCAGGAACACGGCGGCCGGCAGCATGAACAGGAAGCCGAGCACGTTGTTGTTCTGCATGAGCGAAGCCATGAAGGACGGCGGCTTTCCGGACGGTACGGTGGGCATCGAACTTCTCCGCGGGTGATCTCGCAGTTTACGCCGACAGGTTCCGCCGGCGCATTCCGGACTTCGGGCGGCTCGCTCAAGAGCCGCCCGAAACTGGCTAGACGCGATAGTAACGGTTTGCCCGCCGTTCCGCCTCGGTGACAGCATCCTCCGGCGTCATCTGCCCGGTCACGGCCGTGGCAAACATGTCGACCAGCACATAGTCGGCCATGACGCCGGCCGACGCATAGCCGAGCGGCCCGGCATAGCCGTTCGGACGCAAAGTTTCCGAAGCGCGCGCATAGGGCGCGTGGATCGGATCGGCGGCCCAGACCGGGTTGTCGGCGAAGGCCTTCAACGCCTGGCAGCAATAGGCGCTCGATCCCTCGATCCAGGCATTCATCTGGTCGGCTTCCATCATGAACTTGATGTATGCCTTGGCCGCTTCCGGATACTTGCAGTGGTTGAAGAGCAGGATCGAACTCGTCTGGTGGAGCTCGACGCTCTGGCCGACTGGACCGATCGGGAAGTTGGTGGTGCGGATATCGGCCGCGAGCTCAGCGAGCGCCGGATCCTTCTTCGCCGCATAATAGAGCGAAACACCATTGGCTGTCAGCGAAACCTGACCTGCGAGGAAGGCGCGGTTGTTGTTGATGTCGAGCCAGCTTTCAGTGCCTGGAATGAAGGTCTCGTACAGCTGTTTTGCGTAGTTGATCGCAGCCAGTGTCTCAGGGCTGTTGATGGTGACCTTGCCGCTTTCGTCGACCATCTTGCCACCGTGACTCCAGAGCAGCCAATGGGCATAATTGTTGCCGTCGCCAACGGCCTTGCCATGTGGGAATCCGGCCGGCGTCCCCTTGGCTTTCAATGCCTTGCAGAGCTCGAGGAAGCCCGCCGTGTCCTTTGGGAATTCGCTGAAGCCCGCCGCCTTCGTGTGGCTCTCACGGTAGCAGACGGCGTTGCCGATCGCTGTCAGCGGCATGGCGATGAACTGGCCGTCGCGGCTCGCATAGCCCTTCAGGCCGTCGTACCAGCCACCATATTTGTCGCCGAGATAGTTCGCGAGCTCCGTCAGGTCGACGAGCTTGTCCGGATATTGATGGGCATCGTCGAACCAGCACATCACCATGTCGGGACCGGAACCGACATTCGCCGCGACCGCGGCCTTCGGACGAATGTCTTCCCAGCTTTCCTTGTCGATGCGCACTTCGACGCCGGTCGCTTCTGTGAACTTCTTGGTATTGGCGAGCCAGGCATCCTCGTCTCCCTTGACGAAAGGCGTCCAGCGCAGAAGTCGCAGGCTAGCGCCTTCTTCCGGCTTGTAGTTCGGCTCGGCGGTCTGCGCAAAGGACGGGCGGATGCCGAGCGGCGAAAGACCCGCCATGCCGGCAAGGGCAGCCGAGGCTGCGAGGAAGTCACGTCTCTTTATTGGCATAATACTCCTCCTTGAAAGCGGGAGCACATCCTTCCGGCATTCACCGTCCCGCTTGGCGAATGCGGCGGCAATGATGCCCAGCCCCTGCCGGACATCTCCGCGCGACGGCTACCGAAGGCTCCTCTTCCCTCGGCGGCCTCTCCGTGCGGCATCAATCGAACAAGCGTCGTCCGCTCTCGGCGTCGAACAGGTGAACATGGGCCGCATCGATCGACAGGCGGATCGTGTCGCCCGGCTTCGCGTCCACTCTTTCGCGGAAAACACAGGTGACATCGCTGCCTCCGAGCCGCACGATCATCTGCGTCTCGTAGCCGGTCGGCTCTATCACCGCGATCTCCGCGGGCAGTCCGTTCGGATCCAAGGCCATGTATTCAGGCCGAAGCCCGTAGACGAGTTCCCGTCCGTTGGCTGCGGCGGCCGGGCGCGCCACCGGCAGCGCCGTGCCATCCGCCGTCACGAACGCATTGCCACTGGCCGGATCGAGCCTGCCCTTGAGCATGTTCATTGCCGGCGAGCCGATGAAGCCGGCGACGAATAGATTGGCCGGGTTGTCATAGAGATCGAGCGGCGCCCCGATCTGCTCGACGATGCCGTCATGCATCACGACGATCTTGTCGGCCATGGTCATTGCTTCGATCTGGTCGTGCGTCACATAGACGGTGGTGGTCTTGAGGCGCTGGTGCAGTTCCTTGATCTCGGCGCGCATGGCCACGCGCAGCTTCGCATCGAGATTCGACAGCGGCTCGTCGAAGAGGAACACCTGCGGGTCGCGCACGATCGCCCGGCCCATGGCCACGCGTTGGCGCTGGCCGCCGGAAAGCTGGCGCGGATAGCGGTCGAGCAGCTTCGACAGGCCAAGGATTTCCGCCGCCCCGCCGACGCGCTTGTCGATATCCGCCTTGGGCGAACCGGCGAGCATCAGCGAGAAGGCCATGTTGTCGGCGACCGTCATATGCGGATAGAGCGCATAGTTCTGGAACACCATGGCAATGTCGCGGTCCTTCGGCGGCAGCGAATTCACAACGCGGTTGCCGATGCGGATTTCGCCCGCGGAGATGTTTTCAAGTCCCGCCAGCATCCGCAGAAGCGTCGATTTTCCGCAACCGGAAGGACCGACGAGAATGACGAACTCACCGTCCTCGATTTCGATGTTTACGCCCTTGATGACGGGAAAGGCACCGAACGATTTCCTGACATCGACGAAGTCCACGGCTGCCATATGCGTTCCTCCCAATATCTGCCCATGCTGGTCGCTTGCGTCCGGTCGTCCCCCCTGCCCGTCCGCAACCGACCTCCTGGAACTTTCCTATCCGCGTCCGACCAACGGCATCTGCGTCGCCATGACGGTCATGGTCAGCACATTGGCCGTCAGCGGCAGGCTCGCCATGTAGACGACGGCCTCGGCGACGTGCGCGACGGGAATGGTCGGCTCAGGCGCGACTTCTCCATTGGCCTGCAGCACGCCCGTACTCATTTTCTCAGTCATGTCGGTCGCCGCGTTGCCGATGTCGATCTGGCCGCAGGCGATGTCATGCGGCCGCCCGTCGAGCGCCGTGGATTTCGTCAGCCCGGTGATCGCGTGTTTCGTCGCAGTGTAAGGGGCGGAATTCGGCCTCGGTGTTGTCGCTGAAATGGAGCCGTTGTTGATAATCCGTCCGCCGCGCGGGTTTTGGGTCTTCATCAGCCGGAAGGCGTGCTGTGTGCAAAGGAATGCGCCCGTCAGGTTCGCGGCGACGATCGCGCTCCATTGCTCGAAGGTCACCTCCTCCAACGGAACCGGCGGAACATTAGTGCCGGCATTGTTGACGAGCAGGTCGAGCCGACCGAACTCATCCCGGATGGCCCCGAACAGTGCCGCGACCTCAGCTGGGTTGCCGATATCGCAAGTAATGGCCCGCACGGCGCCGCCGGTCTCCCGCGCGATTTCGCCGGCCGCGCGTTCCAGCACGTCAGGCCGGCGGCCGGTGATGACCAGGCTGTAGCCCTCGACGCTCAAGGCTTTGGCTATCCCGCGACCGACGCCGGTGCCGCCGCCGGTCACGAGCGCGATCTTTCCTTCGCCCGATCTTTTCGCTTGCGCCATGTCAGATCCTCCCTCCGAGTTCGTCCTCGATATGGATCCGGATGATCTCGTCGAAATTGCTTTCCGCCGTAAAGCCGAGCTCGCTTGCACGGCGGGCATCGAAATCGGTGGCCCAGCCGGAGACGATCGAGGCGATGATCGGATCCGGTTCGCGGCGGATAAGGCGCACGGCCTTCTCGCCTGCGACCCGTCCGAGCGCGGCGATTTCCTCGCCCACCAGTGCCGACAGTCCCGGCATGGTCAGGTTGCGCCGCGGCCCGATGCTTGCAGTGTCCATGCGCGCCGCATGGACGAAAAAACCGACCGCCGAACGCGGGCTTGCGAACCAGTGACGGACGTTCTCGTCCACCGGCAACACCGCCTCCTGCCCGACCAGCGGCTCGCGCAGAATGTTCGAGAAGAAGCCCGACGCCGCCTTGTTGGGCTTGCCGGGCCGGACGCAGATGGTCGGCAGACGGATGCCGATGCCGTCGAAGATGCCCCGACGCGTATAGTCGGCGAGCAGCAATTCGCAAATTGCCTTCTGCGTGCCGTAGCTCGTCAGCGGGGTCGTGAAAAATTCGTCCCCGATCTTTTCCGGGAAAGGCTGGCCGAAGACGGCAATCGACGAGGCAAAGACGAGACGCGGGAAGTAGGGTCCGTTGCGGTTTTCGTGGCGGATCGCCTCAAACAGCGAACGCGTGCCGTCGAGATTAACGCGGTAACCTTTGTCGAAATCGGCCTCGGCTTCGCCGGAAACGATCGCCGCCAGATGAAAAATAACGTCCGGCCGTGACGCAATGAGCCGTTCTGCGCCGCCCTCGGACGAAAGATCGACTGCCGGCGCGGTCGAAGTCGCGGAAAGTGTCGCGGGTACGGGTGCCTCGACCACGTCCACCAACGTGAGCCGGGTGATCTCGTAGCCGAGGGCATCCGGCTCTGCGGCGAGTTTCTCGACCAGCTTGCGGCCGATCATTCCCGCTGCACCTATGACCATGACATGCATTCGCGTGAACCTCCGTATTCCGCCCGGGACATTCCGGGTTCAGCGTGTCTTTCCACCCTTGCCTGTCGGCTTTTCCGCTCGGCCGTGCTCGACGAGCAATTCCTTCGTCGTCTCGTAGATTCGCATGAGATGATGGCGAAACGCCGCGACGACGGCCTCGCGGTCGCGCCGGGCAAGCGCCGCCACGATCTCGCTGTGATCATTGTAACTGGCGTCTATGGCTCCGGGTCGCGACATGGCGCTGCGCCGGTAATTCATCATGTAGGTGTAAAGGTCGGTGACGAAGTCGGAGAGCAGCGGATTGCCGCAAGCCCGATAGATCGCCACATGGAATTCACGGTCGCAGATCAGGAACCGCATGGCATCGTCCCCGCCGAGTCGCTGCGCTTCGAGCAGGCTCTCCAGCTTGCCAAGTGCGTCCTCATCGATGTTTTCGGCGGCATCACCTACGACCTTCAGCTCGATATGCAGCCTCGCGGCATGAACCGCCTCGAGATCGTAGCTGTCGATGGCGTTCGGCGAGGCGATCGTCACAGTGACATCGCTGAGGTCCACATTGGCGACCCGGCTGCGGCTGCCTTGGGAAACCTCAATGATGCCGCGCGCGGCAAGCGTCTGGATGGCGCCGCGCACCGTCTCGCGACTGACATGGAGCACGTTGGCGAGTTCGCGCTCGCCCGGAAGCTCGTCGCCCGGATGCAGCATGTTGGTCGCAACGAGAACCATCAGCTTGTCGGCAATCACGTCACGCGCGGTGCGGCGTTCGAGGCTCCGCCCGATCTTCGGCATTTGCGTGAGTATGGGACTGCCATTCACTGCGCCGCACCTCCCAACTGATCCACTGGTTGGTCCACCGGATCAGTAATATAAATAGACCCCCGCAAGGAGGAGGCGGTCAAGGGCAGTTCGTCGCGGCAGCGCATCAAAAATCGACGCAGGTCTTGTGCGGCGCACGCGGATTGCAAGACTTTTCCCGAAGAAGGAATGCGGGGACGCCCTCCCCACCAACGCGTCTAACGCCCTGTCTCGCCAGCAGGTTCAGCCGTGATCGTGCCCTTCATGATCGCTGCGTGACGGAAGATCGAGCTTAAAGGTTTTCGCGAGGTCATCCACCTGCTGGGGGCTGAGATAGCGCGGATTGAGGTTGCGCAGCAGCAGATAGAGCTTTGCCGTTTCTTCCAGTTCTTCGGTGGCGAAGACCGCAGCCTCGAGGCTGTCGCCGGCCACGACCGGGCCGTGATTTGCAAGCAATACCGATGAGTACCTGCCTGCAAGTCCACGGATCGCATCGGCAACCGCCGGGTCGCCCGGACGATAGTAGGTTACAAGGGCCGTTTCACCGGCGCGCATCAGATAATAGGGCGTCATCGGCGGCAGCGCGGCGCGCGGATCGATCTCCGGCAGCATGGTAAGCGCCACCGCATAGGTGGAATGCAGATGGACGACCGCCCGGGCGCTGCCGCGCGTCTCGTAAAGGGCCGAGTGGAGTGGAATTTCCTTGGTTGGCTTGTCACCCGAGACGAGTTGTCCTGTCGCGTCGAGCCGGGAGATTCGGGCGGGATCGAGAAAACCGAGCGAGGCGTTGGTGGGCGTCACCAGCCAGCCGCCATCGTCGAGTCTCAGCGATATATTGCCCGACGAGCCGGGTGTCAGGCCGCGCTCGAAAAGCGATCGCCCATATCGGCAGATTTCCTCACGCAGACGGTTCTCGGACATGACAATCCCTTTCCTGTCAGGCGGTCGCCCCTTCGATCAGCTCAAAGCCGAGGTCGACGACCTGCGCCGGTGCATCCGTGACAACGAGCTCCGCGGCCACCCGCCCTGTCGCAACCCGGGGCGTGCGGATGGTCGAGAGCGGCTGCGGCGTCACCCGGCCGATGTCGAGGCCGTTGTGGCCGAAAAGTGCCAGGCGTTCGGGCACCTGAATACCGCGCGCCAGACAATGGAAATAGCCGCCAAGCGCCATGTCGTCGTTCGAGAAATAGACCGCGTCGAGGTCGGGCATTCTCGCGAGTAGCCGCTCCAGCGCCAATCGTCCGCCTTCCACCGACGAGGCGCCGGCGTGAATTTCACTGTCGACGAGCGGAAAGCCGGCCGCGCCGAGCCTCTCGCGGAAACTTGCGAAGCGTTTTGCCGCCCGGGTGTCGCGGTCGAGATCGTGACCGACATAGCCGATCTTGCGATAGCCGCGCCTTAGGAGAAAATCGGCGGAGACGGATCCTGCCGCGCGATTGGAGAAACCGACCGCGAGGTCCTGTGCAGCACCATCCAGATCTAGCAGTTCCACGACGCGGCACCCGCTCGCGCGCAGCATTTTTACCGTGCCCTCGGAGTGCTCGAAGCCCGCCAACATCACCGCTGTCGGCCGCCAGGCGAGCATTGCGGCGACGAGCGCTTCCTCCTTCTCCGGCTCATATTCGGTTACGGAGAAAACGGCCTGGTGCTGGTTTCCCTCCAATATGGCGCTCGCCCCGCGCAGCACATCGGCAAACACGATGTTCGTGAGCGACGGAATGACGAGCGCGACGAGGCGCGACCCGGCGGAAGCCAGTGTGCCTGCGATCCGGTTCGGCACATAGCCGAGCCGCTCGACCGCCTCCATCACCCGGTCCCTCGTCTTGCGGGAAAACGAACCGTGATTTCGAAGAACGCGCGAAACCGTGCTCTCGCCGACGCCGGCCGCTTCGGCGACCTTCGCAAGCGTCACCATCGTCTGGTGCCTGGCATCCAAGTTCACGTCCGAACCCTGCTTTCTCACCGACCGCCGCTTCGCAACTTCCTGTTCGATTCAATAACAAGATATTTTGGCAGCGCTACCAATTTCAAATTGGCAGCGCTGCCAAAGCCAACTAAAAGAATTGTTGACGCCGAAACAGGCCACAGAAATATCACAGCCTTCTTCCCCGATTGGAGCATGTCGTATGTCGTCTCAGCTGGAAAATGCCGGCCGTACCGTCCTCGCCGCTGTGATCGGCCTCGGCTCGATGGGGTTCGGCATGGCCCGGTCGATGAAGCGTGCAGGGCTCGACGTCGTCGGCTACGACATCACACCCGCAGCGGTCGACCGTTTCGTTGCCGAAGGCGGAAGAGGTGCGGCTACGGCCGCCGAAGCGGCGCGCGGAGCCGACATCATTGTCTCCGTCGTCGTGAATGGCGCACAGACGGAAGCGATATTGTTCGGCCCAGACGGCATCGCTGGCGTGATCAAGCCCGGCGCGGTGGTCATCTCGTCGGCGACCATGGATCCTGCTGTCGCGAGAGACCTGTCGCGGCGGGCAGAGGCCCTCGGTTTCCACTACCTCGACGCACCGATTTCCGGGGGTGCCGCGAAAGCCGCCAGCGGCGAACTGACGATCATGGCGTCCGGTTCGAAGGCGGCGTTCGAAAGCGCCCGCCCGGCGCTCGATGCAATGGCCGCCAAGGTCTACGAACTCGGCGATACGGCGGGAACCGGCGCCGCCTTCAAGATGATCAATCAGCTTCTGGCCGGCGTCCACATAGCGGCCGCCTGCGAAGCGATAAGCTTGGCCGCCAAGCAGGGGCTCGACCTCGACAAGGTCTACGAGGTGATCACCGCATCGGCCGGCAATTCCTGGATGTTCGAAAACCGGGTGCCGCATGTGCTTGCCGGCAACTACACGCCCCACAGCGCCATCGAGATCTTCGTCAAGGACCTCGGCATCGTCCAGGACATGGCCCGGTCCGAGCGCTACCCCGCGCCGCTCGCGGCGGCGGCGCTGCAGATGTATCTCGCGGCCGCCGGCGCGGGCATGGGCCGTGACGACGATTCTTCCCTCGCCCGGCTCTATGCCCAGCTTTCCGGCGCAACGCTGCCCGGCGCCAACTCGAAGAATGAATAGGACGCGACAATGCCGGCCTTCGCCGCCAACCTGACGACGATGTTCAACGAATGGTCGTTCCTCGACCGCTTCGACGCGGCGGCGGACGCCGGATTTGCCGCCGTCGAGTATCTGTTTCCCTATGAAGCAGCGCCCGACATTATTGCCGAAAGGCTTGCCCGCAACGATCTCAAACAGGCACTGTTCAATCTGCCGCCGGGCGACTGGGCGGCCGGCGAACGCGGCATCGCGGCGCTGCCCGGCCGCTTCGACGAACTGACGTCGAGCGTGGAACGGGCGCTCGACTATGCGGCCGCGACAGGCGTTAAACGGCTGCATCTGATGGCGGGTCTCGCCGACAGCAACGACGCAGAGGCCGCATCCTCTTATCGGCGTTCCGTCGCTTACGCGGCCGAACGCCTGGCCGAGAGCGCCATCGATCTGCTCATCGAGCCTATCAACGGACGAAACATGCCGGGCTACTTCCTCAACGACTTCGGCGCGGCCGAGCGCCTTGTCGCTGAACTCGGCCTGGCGAACCTCAAGCTTCAATTCGACATCTATCACCGCCAGATCCTGCACGGCGACATCGTCATGGCGCTCCGTCGCCTGTTGCCGATGATCGGCCACGTCCAGATCGCCAGCGTCCCTTCCCGCCATGAACCCGATAGCGAAGAGCTGAACTATCCATATCTCTTCGAAGAAATCGACCGCCTCGGATATGATGGTTTCGTTGGTTGTGAATATAGCCCGCGTGGCCGCACGCTCGACGGTCTCGACTGGTTCAAGGCTTTTGCCCGGAGTTGAGCGATGACTATCCTGCTCGGATCGATCGCCGACGACTACACCGGCGCCTCTGACCTCGCCAATACGCTCACGAAGAACGGGCTGCGCACGGTGCAGACGGTCGGCATTCCCGATGCGTCGCTGGCCTTGCCCGATGTCGACGCGGTGGTGGTTTCACTGAAGATCCGCTCGGTCGTCGCGCAGGAGGCCGTCGCCGCCGCGGGCACGGCCGAACGATGGCTGCGCGGGCGCGGAGCGATGCATGTGCTTTACAAGATCTGCTCGACCTTCGATTCGACCGACCAGGGCAATATCGGCCCTGTGACGCAGGCGCTTGCGGAGGCCGCGGGCGGCGGCACGGTACTCGTCACCCCGGCCTTTCCGGAAACCGGACGCACCGTCTATCTCGGCCACCTTTTCGTCAACGGCCAGCTGCTGGACGAAAGCCCTCTCAAGGACCATCCGCTCAATCCCATGCACGACGCCAATCTCGTCCGGGTTATGGCCCGCCAGTCGCGTGGCGCGATCGGCCTCATCGACCTGCCAGCCGTGGCCGGCGGACCCGATGCCGTGAAAGCGCGGCTCGATGCGCTGCGTGCCGAGGGCGCCGGCGCGGCGATAGCCGATGCCGTCTTCGAAAGCGATCTGGAGACGCTCGGCGAGGTGGCGCTTCGGACACCGGTATCGACCGGCGCCTCCGGTCTCGGTCTCGGGCTTGCACGCGCACTCGTGCGTTCCGGTCGTGTGCCGTCGACGGTCAGTACCACAGCCGATGCCATCCGTCCCGTCGGCGGGCATGCAGCCGTCATCGCCGGCAGCTGCTCCAGCGCCACTCTTCGCCAGCTTGCCATCGCCGAACGGGCAATGCCGGTCCTGAGGCTCGATCCCGAACGATTGCTCACCGCCGCGCCGGACGAAATCTCGGCCGCGCTTTCCTGGGCAGGGGAGCGAATGGAAGCAGGGCCGATCGTCATTGCCGCCAGCACCACGCCGGAGGCCGTTTCCGACCTTCAATCGCGCTATGGACGCGAAATATCCGGGCGCGCGATCGAGGCTGCGACCTCGGCGATCGCCGCCGAACTGGTGGCAAGAGGCGTGCGGCGTCTCGTCGTCGCCGGCGGGGAAACCTCCGGCGCGACGGTCGACATGCTGGGCATTCCGGCGTTCCTCATCGGCCCGGAGATCGCGCCCGGCGTGCCGGTGCTCCGGACAATCGGCAATTCACAGGGCGAGATGCTTATGGCGCTCAAATCAGGCAATTTCGGAGGCGACGACTTCTTCGCCACGGCACTGGCGATGATGCGATAAAAGGGGCGGCGGGTGCCCCCTCGTCCACCCCCGCCGCCCGCTGGCGCATGCTTCTCTCGGTCGGAACCGACTGAAGGACGAAGACATGCGGCCATTCGAAGTGCCCAAAAGCGCTTCACGCCTTTGGGCAACGAGAATTGCCACACCAACCCCCGGTTGATGGGATCGTCCCGCCTACTGCGTTACAGGCCGTTGTCCTTCATGATCTGGCCGGCGTTCTCCTTCGTCACCTTCATCGTGTCGAGTGTCACGGTCTTCTCGACCTTTTCTCCGTTCAGGAACTTGATCGCCTGACGGAGTCCCTCGGCACCGGGTGTCGCATAGAGGAAAGTCGCGGTGAGTTCGCCGTTGTTGACCCAGGTCACGCCCTCGCCCGGCAAGGCGTCGATGCCGATGAACTTGATGTCCTTCTCGCGGCCGGCGTCCTTCGCCGCCAGATAGGCGCCGTAGGCCATCGGATCGTTGTGGCCGTAGACGAGATCGATCTTCTCGTTGTTGCGAAGCGCCGTCGCCATGATGTTATAGGCCTGGTCCTGCTTCCAATCGCCCGACTGCTGGTCGAGCAGTTGCTTGATGCCCGGTTCCTTGTCGGTAAATTCGTGGAAGCCATCGTGCCGGTCGTGCGCGGGCTGCGTGCCCATGCCGCCCCAGATCTCGACGACATTGCCCTGAGCCTTGCCCTTGCCGCCGAGAAGCTCGACCGCATATTCGCCCGCCGCCCGGCCGATCAGCTTGTTGTCGCCGCCGACGAACTGGGTGTATTGGTCGGTCTCGACGTTGCGGTCGAGGACGAAGACGGGGATTTTCGCGTCGATCGCCTGCTGGACGACGCCGGTGAGGCCGGCCGATTCCTTCGGCGAAATGAGCAGCGCATTGACCTCCTGACGGATCAGGTTCTCGACGTCGGCGACCTGTTTTTCCGTCTTGTCCTCGCCATCCGTGACGATGAGCTCGATTTCCGGATGTTTCGCCGCTTCGGCGATGATGTCCTTGTTGAACTGCGCGCGCCACGGCTCGATGGTGGTCGCCTGGCTGAAGCCGATGCGCCACTTCTTGTCCTGGGCGCGTGCATCCTTGCCCGGCAAGAGGGCGGTGGTGGCCGCCAGGACGGCCGCAAAAGCCGCCAGTCTCATGATGTCACGACGTTTCATTCTTCCTTTCCTCCCATAGTTAGAGACAAGGTCTCTCTTGACGGCCGCTCCTCCGCGGCCGTTTCCCGTTGCGCCGGGCGGCGGCTTGTCAGCCGCAAATGGGCGAGAACATCGTAGGCGTTGCGCTCCTGGACGAGCACCGTGCCGATGATGATCACGCCCTTCAGCACCAGCTGAAGATTGGAGTTGATGTTGTGGAGCTGCAGGATATTGGAGAGCAGACCGAAGATCAGAACCCCACAGAACGTGCCGGCGAGACTTCCGCGCCCGCCCATGAGGCTCGTGCCGCCGATCACCACGGCCGCAATCGCGTCGAGTTCCAGTCCAGCGCCGGCATCCGGCTTGCCTTGCCGATATTGTGCCACGTAGAGCACCGCGGCGATGCCGGCGAGCAGGCCCGAGATCGCGTAGGTGACGATCTTTACCCGCCCTGCATTGATGCCGGAGAGGCGCGCTGCCTCCTCGTTGCCCCCGATCGCATAGACGTAGCGGCCGAAGGGCGTGAAGCGCAGAACGACGCTATAAAGGATGATCGCGGCGATGAAGAAGATGCCCGGCATCGGTACGATGCCGAAGACGAGCTGGCGAAGCACGTCAAAATCCGCCGTGGCGTTGCTGCCGGTATAAACGGGAAGGACCGCATTGTTCTGGCCGGCCGTCAGCCGGGCGATGCCAAGTGCCGTCACCATCATAGCCAGGGTGACAATGAACGGCTGCAGCCTGCCGACAACGATGATCGCGCCATTGATCGCGCCAAAGAGCAAGCCTACGGCGGGCGCAACCAGAAGGACGCCGAGCACGCCGAACTTCGTCTGCACCTGCGGCAGCAGGAAGCTCAAGACGAGAGCACATAGAACGACACCGCCGACTGCGGGCAGCAGCGTGCCGCGCATCCGGTCGAGTTGCACGTCCCTGATATTGGCGATGCCGCTTCGCGTTTTTTCGATATTGACGAAAATGAAGCGAACGACGACCGCACCGATAAGAAGCGACGCCAGTCCGACAGCCGGCATTCCCAGGAAGACGGCAGGCGTTTCGCCGGGCACGGTCAGAAGCATCGCGCAAACGACGCTGCAAATCGCCATCAGCGAACCGACGGAAAGATCTATGCCGCCGGTGAGAATGACGGCCGTCATGCCGGTGGCAACAAGACCCGTCGTCGAAACCTGTCGCAAAACGTCGAGAAGGTTGCCGGAAGAAAGAAAGATGTTTCTGCCCGACGAGGTCACCGGCGAGGAGAGAACGCCAATCAGGAAGATGGCGATCAGGCCCCAATAGAGTTTCGTCTGGGATAAAAGTCTCAAGAATGTCATGCAACGGCCCTTCCAAGCGCACCGCCCCGCGGAGCGGCGAGCTGCATGAGGCGCTCCTCGTTCGCCTCGTCCCGGGAAATAAGTCCCGTCTGGCGGCCCTCAGCCATCACCAGAACCCGGTCTGCAAGATGCAGGAGCTCCGGCAATTCGGAGCTCACCACCACGATCGCCAGCCCCTCCCCCGCGAGTGCGAAGATAAGGTCGTAGATCTCGCGCTTCGCGCCGACGTCGATGCCGCGTGTCGGCTCGTCGAGCAGAAGCACGCGCGGCCCGGTGGCAAGCCATTTACCGATGACCACCTTCTGCTGATTGCCACCCGAGAGCGTCCCGGCGATCTGGTCGATGCTGCCGCAGCGCACTCCGAGCGTCTGAACGGCCTTCCTGCTCAGCGAACTTTCCGCATCGAACGAGCGTAAACCGAAACGCGCCAGCCGACCGACCAGCGGCAGGGCCACGTTGTCCGTAATCGAGTCGTGGAGATGCAGCCCTTGAGTTTTCCGATCTTCCGTGACCAGCGCGATGCCGAGGCGGCGCGCATCGAGCGGGGAGCGGATGTCGACCGGCGTGCCATCGAGGCGGATCTCGCCGCCGCGCCGACCTTCGCTGGAACCGAAGATCGTTTCCAGGATCTCGGTGCGCCCGGCGCCGAGCAGCCCGCCGATGCCGAGGACTTCGCCCGCGCGCACATCGAAGTTCACACCCTTCAGCACATCGCGCCAGCCGTGCCGGCTATATGTCGATAGCGAGAGGCCACGCACGGACAACACCGGATCGCCCTGCGTCGACCGGTCGACACGCTCTGCCTCGAGCAGGCTGCGCCCGACCATGGCGGCGATGACCGTGTCTTCATCGAGGTCGGCCCTCGGCCGGCTCCAGACATGGCGGCCATCGCGAAAGACGGTGATGCGGTCGCTCAGATGCATCACTTCGTCGATGCGATGGGAAATATAGATGATGCCGACGCCATCGGCAGCGAGCTGCCGCATGATTTTGAAAAGCCGCTGGCACTCGCCGGGCGACAGCGCCGAGGTCGGCTCGTCCATGATGAGAATGCGCGCCTCAAGCGAGAGCGCCTTGGCAATCTCGACAAGCTGCTGCTCGCCGACCCTAAGCTGACCGACGCGCGCCTCGGGATCGAGTTCGATGCCAAGACGCCGCAGCAGCACGCGCGACGCGTCGAGGCTTGCCTTGCGGTCGACGAAGAGGCCGGCGATCACGCGTTCGCGGCCGAGAAAGATATTGTCGGCGACCCGGAGCTCCGGAACGAGGTTCAACTCCTGATGGATGATGGCGATCCCGGCCGCTTCCGCGTCCCTGACCGTCGCGAAGCGCGCCGGCGCGCCATCGACGCGCACGAGACCGTCATAATCGGGATAAACGCCGGAAAGGATCTTCATCAGCGTCGATTTCCCGGCGCCGTTTTCGCCCATGAGGGCATGGATCTCGCCGGCGCGCAGATCGAAGCGCACATCCTTGAGCGCGGCAACGCCCCCGAAGGATTTGGAAACGCCTTCGGCCGTCAGAACGACGCGCCTGGCATCGCCGTGCGGATCAGAATGAGGCGAGATCGCATTATCATCGCGCATGACATTGGCGGCCTCCCCACCACCGATATCTCACGATCATTTCGCATGTTTTCCTGCAGCCTATTCTAAACGTTTCGAGCGTGTCAAGCGGCTAAAAATCCCTATCATAGCGTACCTATTGCACAAATTCTCCGGCTCACATAAGGTTCTCCCAGCCGTATTTCTAAACGTTTTGATCAAAGATGCAGCGCCGCCGTTCACGAAAATCCACCGCACCCACGATGCTCGACGTCGCGAAGGCCGCGAGCGTTTCCGTGGCGACGGTTTCTGCGGTGATCAACGGGTCTGCTCCCGTCAGCCCGGAACTGCGCGCCCGCATCGAAGAGGCGATCCAGGTCATCGGCTACAAGCGCAATGCGATCGCCCGCAGCCTCAAGCTCGGTACCACGCGCACGGTCGGCCTGATGGTGGCCGACATCACCAACCCGTTCTTCACCGATGTCGTGGCGGTGATCCAGGATGTCCTCCATCGCGCCGGCTACGCGGTGATGCTCTGCTGCAACGACGAGGACGTCGAGATGCAGGATGAACAGATCGAGCTCCTGATCGATCGCAGCGTGGACGGCCTGATCATCGCTCCCGCGGGAGACGACGAAACCCTGAAGCGCATCCTGGCCGGCGCCAATCTTCCAACCGTATTGATCGACCGGCTCTGCGACGGGATCGACACCGACGCCGTCGTGCTCGACAACCGCCGTGCGGTTCAGGATGCGACCCTCTATATGCTCGGCCTCGGACATCGCCGCATCGGCTATATTTCAGGCTCGCTCGACACATCAACGGGACGAGAGCGTCTGGCCGGCTACAAGGCCGCGTTGGAGGCCGCCAAGCTACCCTACGAGGACGACCTCGTGCGGATCGGCAATTTCCGCGAAAAGGATGCCTACACGGCGACGATGCAGCTGCTCACGAGCGCCGAGAGACCGACCGCGATCTTTTCCGCCAACAACCTGATGGTCATCGGCGTGATGAAGGCGATCCGCGACATCGGTCTCAAGTGCCCGGAAGACGTTTCCGTCGCGAGCTTCGACGATTTCCCCTGGGCCGACGTTTTCCAACCGCATCTGACGACGATCGCCCAGCCCGTTCAGGCGATCGGTGAGCAGGCGGCGCAACTCATCCTCGACCGTCTTTCGGGCAAGAGCCCGGAAACACCGCGCCGGCTCGTGCTGCAGGGCCGCCTGATGATCCGCGAATCCTGCCGCCCGGTCAGCCTGACGCCGCGAGCGATCGCCTGACGCGTGTCGCCCAAAGGCGCAGCGGTTTCAAGCACCACCGCATGCGCGTTGACGCCATCAATCCTCATGCAGCGCACGGGCAATCGGCGGGCCGACCGTGAAATCGCGAAAGCTCGCCTCGAAGCCTGCGCGTTCCGGGGAGCAGGCCATGACACCGATCTCCGCATCCGCCGCCGGAAACGGGCAAAGCCGCGCCATCTGCCAGGGTGTATCCGCGAAGCGGAACTGCACCCGCACTGCGTCGCCATGACGCGTCAGCCGCACCTCGACCGCGTCGGAAGGCGTCGCGTCATGCAGAGGGATCACCGACCAGTCCGAAACGCCGCGCGTGACGACGACGCTGAAATGCATCAGCCCGTCAGTATATTCGATGCCGCACTTGATCCAGTTCTCCTCGTCGAGCCGCAACATCAGCCCGGCCTGGTCGTAGAGTTGCTCGTAGGCGCCCATTACCGTGGCGGATGCGGTGAAATCGCCGGAAACCAGTTGGAGATAGGCGTGGCCGCTGTCGCGAACGAACCCATAGAAGGTCTCACGCCAGAAATCCGTATTGCCGTCCGTCTTGAGCGACAGCGCCTGTTCGCTGCCGTGCCAGCTTGCCGGTACATTCAACCAGCGATGGTTTTCTCCCATTTTTGCCTTCCCCTCCCTTGAGGTTGCGCGGCTCTTCCGCGTCGACGTCAACGTCATATTGCGGGTTCGCCCTATAAGCCATAGCGTAGGGAGCATGGCGACGTCGAAGCTACAGGTCTATCGCAAGAAAAGGGACTTTTCGAAAACGTCGGAGCCGCCCGGCAGCCTTGCCGGCGAGAGCGGCAACCGCTTCGTCGTCCATAAGCATCACGCGACCGCCGACCACTACGACCTGAGGCTGCAGCTGGGAGACGTGCTCAAAAGCTGGGCCGTCCCGAAGGGTCCATCGCTCAATCCGGCGGACAAGCGGCTCGCGGTCGAGACCGAGGATCACCCGTTGGAATATATCGACTTCGAGGGTGTCATCCCCGAGGGCGAGTATGGCGGCGGCCCGATGATCGTCTGGGACACGGGCGTGTGGGCGCCGATGGACGACATCGAGAAGAGCTTGCGCACCGGCGCCTTCAAGTTCCGCCTTGCTGGCAAAAAACTCAACGGCGGCTGGATGCTGGCGCGGTTGAAACCCAAGCCCGGCGAGGAAGACCAGCGAAACTGGCTCCTGTTCAAGGAACACGACCTCGCCGCCGACGCGACCATCGACATTCTCACCGCGCGCCCCGAAAGCGTCAAATCCGGGCGGCGGATCGAAGAACTGGTCGAGAAGCCGAAGCCGCCGGCCAAGCCAGTCAAGCCGGTGAAGCTCAATCCGGGCGCACTTCCCGGCGCAACAAAGGGCGCAGCGCCGACCCGCATCGAACCGCAGCTCGCGACCGCTGTGGACAGACCGCCGGGCGGCGCCCCGCAGGGTGGCGACTGGCTGCACGAAATCAAGTTCGACGGCTACCGCACGATGGCGCACGTCTCAGACGGCGAGGTGCGTCTTATCACCCGTGGCGGCCTCGACTGGACGAAACGTTACGGCGACCTGCCGGAGGCCTTCAGACGACTGCCATTGCGCGATGCCGTCCTCGATGGCGAAATCGTCGTTCCGGACGAGAGGGGAATCAGCCGCTTCGCCCTGTTGCAGGAGGCACTTTCGACTGGCGCAGGCAACAAGCTCGTATTCTATGCCTTCGATCTTCTGCACCTTGATGGGTGGAATCTCCTGGCCGTTCCGCTCGAGAGGCGCAAGGCGCTGCTGGCGCAATTGCTGTCCACACAGGTATCGGCGCGCTCCGCCATCCAGTTCAGCGATCATGTCCCTGGCGACGGGCGAGCGCTTTACGACCAGGCTTCGGAAATGGGGCTTGAAGGCATCGTCTCCAAGCGGGCCTCGGCGTCGTACCAGAGCGGCCGGTCGAAAACCTGGACCAAGACCAAGGCGCTGCAGCCGGACGACTTCGTGATCGCCGGATACACCACCTCCGAGGCGGCGGAGGGACTTGCCGCGCTTGCACTCGGCGAATGGGTCGAGGGTGAACTGCAATATCGTGGCAAGGTCGGAACCGGCTTCGACGCGCGAATGGCGCAAGAACTGCTCGCGCGGCTGGAGCCGCTTCGCGCCGGTGCGGCAAAGCTTGACGGCGCGCCAAAGGAGATCATCTGGGTCCGGCCCGTGTTATGGGCGCATATCCACTATGGCAACCGCACCGCTGACAATCTGCTCCGCCATGCCGTATTCAAGGGGCTTCGCGAAGTCGAACTTTCGACACCCGCCACGCCGCAGCGAAAGCGGCTGATTTCGGATGCCGATCTCGCCAGCATCTCGATCACCAATCCGACGCGCCGGCTGTTCGGCAGGTCCGGGCCGACCAAGCTCGACATCGCGGTCTACTACGCGCTCGTCGGCGATTTCATGCTGCCGCATATTCTCAGCCGCCCAGTCTCGCTGGTACGCTGCCCGACCGGAAAGCCGCAGGATTGCTTTTTCCAGCGCCATCCTTTCACCGGCATGCCTAATTCGGTGGGAACCTTTCAATCAACCAACTCGGAGGGCGAAACGAAATTCTACCTCTCGGTCGAGGACGCCAAGGGGTATCTTGCGCTCGCGCAGTTCGGCGTTGTCGAATTTCACACTTGGGGTACCGTTCGCAAGCAGCTTGAAAAGGCCGACCGCGTCGTCTTCGACCTTGACCCCGGCGAAGGCATCACCTGGCGCGAGGTGGTCGAGGCGGCAATCCACATACGCGGCGAGCTCGAGGCGCTCGACCTTGTTCCCTTCGTCAAGACATCGGGCGGCAAGGGCGTCCACGTGGTCGTGCCGATCGCGCCCAAGCACAACTGGAAAAAGGTCCATCAGGCAACAAGCGCGATTGCCACACGCCTGGCAGCAACCGCGCCAGAGGTCTTTACGACGATGATGGGCAAGGACAAGCGCGTGAAGCGGATTTTCATCGACTTCCATCGCAATGCGCGCGGCCACACGGCAGCGGCGCCCTACTCGCTTCGCGCCAAGACGAATCTGCCGGCCTCAACCCCGGTAAGCTGGAGCGATCTTGAATCTATCGACGCTCCGGAGGATTTGAACTATTCTTCGCTGCCTGGCCTCCTGGTCACGTCCGGCGATCCATGGGCGGAAATAGATGCTTTCGCCAGGGATCTGCCTCTGTTGTCCGAGGCGGGGAAGTAGTTCGTGTTGCCGCGCAGGAGACAATCATGGCGCCCAGGGCAAGTTGGAAAGGTTATCTCAGACTCAGTCTCGTAAGTTGTCCCGTCAGGCTCTACCCAGCCACCAGTTCAAGCGAGCGCATCAGCTTCAATCAGCTTCACAAGGACACCCACAACCGGATCAACATGAAGCCGGTGGATCCGGAGCTGGGGCTGGTCGAACGGTCCGATCTCGTGAAGGGCTACGAGTACGAGGACAAAAAATACATCATTATCGAGGACGCCGATCTCGAAAGCGTCAAGATCGAATCCAACCACACGATGAACATCGAAGCCTTCGTCGACGAGGGGTCTGTCGACGTCATCTACCAGGATGCGCCCTACTATCTCGCGCCGGACGGTGCAATGGCGGAGGAAACCTTCATCGTGCTGCGCGAAGCTCTGCGCAAGACCGGCAAGCTTGCGATCGCGCGCCTCGTGCTCTCCAGCCGAGAACGGGTGATCACCATCGGTCCGCGCGAGAGCGGCATGTTCGTCTGCACGCTCAGGAACCCGAACGAGGTGCGCGGCACCGCCGAATATTTCGGCAACATTCCGGTCGGAAACCCGGATCCCGAAATGCTGCAGCTGGCCGAAGCGCTGATCGAGCAGAAGCTGACAACCTTCGATCCCAAGAACTACGAGGATCGCTACGAGATCGCGCTGATGCAGATGATCCGCGAGAAGCTCAAGGGCCACAAGCCGATCATCGCGGCGGCGCCCGAACGCGGCAACGTCATCAATCTCATGGATGCTCTGAAGGCGAGCCTCTCGCAATCGAAACCGCCGGCCAAGAGCAAGCCCAAGGCCGAGCCGGCGGCCAAGCGAACCGCGAAAGCGGCAACCACCAGCGGCAAGCCGGCGGCCAAGAAAAAAGTCTGATGGCGGTTGCAGGGCAGACATTCGGCATCGTCGGCGCACTGGCCGCGTTTCCCCGCCGATTGGCGGCGCGCGAGGTCGAGCGTCAGCTCGGCCATCTGAGGCGCGGCATCACGCGCCAGACCTCCCACCTCGTCTTCGGCCGCAGCCTGCTTTCAAGGGCGAGCGAGGCGGAAATCGAAACACGGTTCGACGCGGAGATGCGCCAGAACAGACGCCCTCTCAGCGAGAACGGCTTTCTTCGGCTGCTGGGACTGATGACGGCGCCGAATGCATCGGCCTTGACGCGGCAGTCGCTGCTCGATCAGTCGCGGCTTGCGGCTCGTACCTTCGACCTTCTTTCGCTGTTCGACGCCTTCGAGCATGACAGCGAACCCTATTCCTTCCGGGACCTGATCCTCGCCCGGAAGTATGCCGGCCTGATCGACAGCGGCGCCACCTGGACTGCGATCGCGCGATCGGTTCACCGGTCGGGTTCCGTGGCGGCGCTCACTGCGCTCTCGCTCCATCACGAAGGGGCGGACGCAATCTACGCCCGCCTCGCCGGGGGCCTCAGCGAACTCGACGGGCAATTGTTGTTCGATCTTGGAGCGTCCACCGATGCGGAGCTCGAAGAGCTTTTCGCCCAGGCGGAAGCCGCGGAGGAGGACGGCTTCTACGAGGAAGCGGCGGCATTCTATCAACGCTGCCTCGCCATCGACCCGACGGATTCCGTCGCGGCGTTCAACCGCGCGAACTGCCTGAAGGCCGCGAGCCGGCAGGTGGAAGCGGCGCATGATTATATACGCGCGCTCAAGCTCGACCCGAGCTTCGTCGAGGCCTGGTTCAACCTCGCCGGATTGATGAGCGAACGCGGGCGGATTGATGCCGCGCGCCGGTACCTCACGACAGCCGTCGAACTCGACGGCGACTATGCGGACGCTGTCTTCAACCTGGCGAAACTTGAATTCGACGCGGACAATCTCGCCGAGGCGCGACGCTGGTGGAGACGCTATCTCGAACTCGACAAGGATTCGGAGTGGGCACGGGCTGCCGAACGCGGCGTGCAGTTCGTCGATCTCCACCTCCTTCCACGGACGGCGGGCTGAGATGGGCGAGAAATTTCTGTTCGACGGACCGGACGATGCCCCCGTCACCATTCTCCTCGCGCACGGCGCCGGTGCACCGATGGACTCGGCCTCGATGACCGCGACCGCGAAGGCTCTTGCCGACGCCGGTTTTCGCGTCGCCCGCTTTGAGTTTGGTTACATGGCGGCTCGTCGGACCTCGGAAGGCCGCAAGCCACCGCCCCGGGCCGAGACGCTGAAGCCGGAATACGAGGCCGCCGTCGCCGCGCTCGGCGCGACCGGCCCGCTCATCATCGGCGGCAAGTCGATGGGAGGACGGGTCGCTAGCATGATCGCCGACGACCTTCGTTCGGGCGGTAAAATTGCCGGGCTGCTCTGCCTCGGCTACCCGTTCCATCCGCCGGCCAAGCCAGAGCAGCTTCGCACGAAGCATCTCGCCGACTTGAAGACGCCGACGTTGATCTGCCAGGGAACACGCGACGAATTCGGCACCCGCGAGGACGTCGCCGGTTATACGCTCTCCGAGGCGATCGAAATCTTGTGGCTCGAGGACGGCGATCACGACCTTAAACCGCGCAAGAGCATATCCGGTTTTTCCGCCGCCGATCATCTGAAGAAGATGGGTGAAACAATTGCCGCCTGGACCGGCCGGCTGGTGCGCTGAGCGCATGAAGATCGCAACCTTCAACATCAATGGCATCAACCGGCGCCTCGACAATCTGCTCGCCTGGCTCGCAACGGCCGAACCTGACGTCGTCTGCCTGCAGGAACTCAAGGCCACCGACGCCCAATTCCCGAGGGAGGCGATCGAGGCGGCCGGCTATGGCGCCGTCTGGCGCGGACAGGCGGCGTGGAACGGTGTTGCGATCCTGGCGCGCGACAGCGAGCCGATCCTGACCCGGGCCGAGTTGCCCGGCGATGCGTCCGACACGCAAAGCCGATACATCGAAGCCGCGGTGAACGGCGTTCTCGTCACCTCGCTCTATGCGCCCAACGGCAACCCGCAACCCGGACCGAAATTCGACTACAAGCTGGCCTGGCACGAACGCCTGAGGCTGCATGCGGCTGAGCTGCTGGCGACCGATCTGCCGGTGGTGCTCGCCGGCGACTACAACGTGGTGCCCGAGCCGCGCGACATCTACCCGACCCGCTCCTACGACGACAACGCCCTCGTCCAACCCGAAAGCCGCGCCGCCTTCCGGCACCTTCTCGACCAGGGCTGGCTGGACGCACTGCGCACGATTCATCCGGAGGAGCAGTTGTTCACCTTCTGGGACTACCGCCGGAACCGCTGGCAGCGCAACGCGGGGCTGCGTCTCGACCATGTTCTCCTGAGCCGGAAGCTCACACGCCGACTGAGTGCTGCAGGTATCGACCGAGACGTGCGCGGCGTCGAAGGCGCGAGCGACCACGCACCGGCGTGGATCAGTTTGCGCGGCTAGATCTTTGAAACTACGCCATTCCAGACGGAAAACCGTTACACACTTTTCCTGGAATTGCTCTAACAGTCGACCATCGATGCGCGGCTCTCGCACATTCCTGGAGCGGCACCACAGCAACAAGTGCAGCGCCGAGCCAGCTATCGGTGGCAACAGATCGGTGGTTTGCGGCCGGACCATGGTCTGGCCAGCTCGAGCTGACCTGCCAGCCGGAACAATGTCTCCTCGTCCCCGAAACGCCCCACGAAATGAATACCTATCGGCAATCCGTGCTCTGCCCAGCAGAGCGGAACGGACATGGCGGGCTGCCCGGTCACGTTGAACACAGGTGTCCACGGGATGAAGGCAAATGTCTCGGCGGCCAAGTGCTTCGCAATGCCGAGCTTCCTGAAAAGCCATCCTGCCTTCGCCCAGCCGATAGCACGGATGAGTTTCTTTTCCGCCGCAGACGGCTGGAGGGCGCCTGTGGCCGGGGGCATTCGGGAAAGAACGGGCGTCATCAACACGTCGTGCGTTTCGAAGAACGCCGCAATGCCCCGTGCGGCCACTTTGAGGTAACGCTGCGCCGACGCCAGTTCACCAGCTGTCAGCGCATCTCCAAGCAGACCCATGCCTCCCGTTGAAGCGTCGAAGTCCTTGAGCCGCACTGCGACCCCCGCCATGCTTGCTGCTTCCTCGATGTCGGCACGCAACTCCGCGGCGAGCACATTGAGAAATGCCAGCGCGAACGGCTCACGGTCGACGAAAGGCGTTGCTTCGACGACGTCATGGCCAAGCTCTTGCAGGAGTGCTGCCGTGTCTTCAAACGCCCGCAAGACCTCTTGCTCGATCGTGTCGCCAAGCATCGGCTTCGCTGACACCGCTATGCGGAGCCTGCCCGGTGGCCGGTCGACCGAGTCGAGATAGGACCCGGAATGGCGCGGCAGATAGTGAGGGGCACCTATGTCCGGGCCTTGAACCGCGTCGAGCAGGGCTGCGGAATCGCGTACCGACCGTGTCAGGGCGTGCTCCACGACAAATCCCGACCAGGCGTCGCCGATGAACGGCCCGAGCGGCGTGCGGCCGCGTGTCGGCTTCATTCCGAAGAGCCCGCAAGCGGAGGCTGGAATACGGATCGAACCGCCGCCATCCCCCGCTGAGGCCAGCGGCACCATGCGCGAGGCGACGGCGGCAGCCGAACCGCCGCTGGAGCCGCCCGGTGTCCGCCGGGTGTCCCAGGGATTCAATGTTGGCCCAAAAAGCTCGGGCTCCGTGTACGGCGTGAGTCCGAACTCGGGAGTGTTGGTCTTACCGACTATGATTAGTCCTGCCTTCTTCCAGCGCCTGACGTGCTCGGAGTCTCCTGGCGCCGGCAGTTTCGCAAAATGGCGGTTGCCATTGGAGGTCGGGAAGCCCGCCACCTTCGACACAAGGTCTTTCAACAAAAAGGGGACGCCGGCGAACGGAGCACTGGTGTCTACCTGTTCTGCTGACGCCCGTGCTGAATCGAACATCTTGAGGATGACGGCGTTGAGATCCCCATTCCGCGTCTCGATCCGGTCGATCGCCGCCTCAACCAGCTCGGCCGGCGACACCGCGCGTGACTTCACAAGGCGTGCCAACTCGAGAGCGTCCAGATCGTCGTATTCAGAAATCACCAGCTATCCCCCACCCCAGCAGTGCTCAACCTTGCAGAACAGAACTTAACACGAAGGCCATTGCGCGTTGATCGTTGGATTTCGTCCGCGACCGACTCGCCTGCACGAGGAGGATCCGTTTGTTTAACGTTGATGACGTGCCGCGCGAATGCCCCACAGCCATCCCCGGCACCTCGATCTCCGGCCGTCGCATCGCGCGCGAAGTGACAGCCGGAACGAGACCGGGGATTTGGAGAAGCCGGCTCGATCGTGCAGGATAATGACTTGATATGTGCAACGGCCGGGAGGCGACCAATGACAAAGGCGAATGTGGGTTTCATCGGGCTCGGGCTGATGGGTCAAGGCATGGCGGCAAACATCGTCAGAAAGGGTTGGCCGCTTCAGGTGATGGCGCATCGCAACCGGGCGCCGGTCGAGGCGCTGCTCGCCGAGGGCGCGACGGAAGTCAAAACGCCGCGCGACATGGCGGAACGATGCGACATCATCGTCCTCTGCATCACCGGCTCCCCGGAGGTGTTGTCGGTCGTCGAAGGCGCGGACGGCATTGCGGCGGCTGGTAAGCCGCTCACCATCGTCGACTGCTCTACCTCCGATCCCTCCGTCACTTTGAAACTCGCCGAGGACTTGGCCGGAAAAGGCATCACGCTCCTCGACGCGCCCCTCAGCCGCACGCCGGCCGATGCCGCCGCCGGCACGCTCGATGTCATGGTCGGCGGCGCTGACGACGATGTCCGGCGCGTCTGGCCGGTGCTCGAATGCTTCGCCGGCCGCATCGTCCATACTGGCCCGACCGGCACCGGCCACACGATGAAGCTCCTCAATAACTTCCTGGCGATGGGCTACGCCACGCTTTATTCCGAGGCCTTGATGCTTGGGCGGAAGGCCGGCCTCACCCCGCAGGTCTTCGACAGCGTCATCCGCGGCGGGCGAATGGATTGCCCGTTCTACCAGACCTTCTTCCGCTGGGTGCTGGAACGCGACCCGAATGCGCACAAGTTCGCCATCCGCAACGCCTTTAAGGACATGAGCTATCTCGCGGCCTTCGCCAACGCGTCCGGCGCCGCCAACCCGATCGGCGCGGCCGTTCGCAACTCCTTCGCGCAAGCCGTCGGCACCGGTCACGGCGAAGACTATGTGCCGATGCTGTCCGATTTCATCGCCGAGGTGAACGGGATCAAGTAAGCGCCAATGCGTGCCTTGGCCAAGTAACGATGACGCGATGACAGGATTCCATCATTGGCAAAATGCAATCTTGCAGAAATGCAAGACGGCTCCCCGCCTATCGCTTTGACTGACGCCTCCCAAGTGATGAATGTGGCACAAGGCCTGAAATGGAACAAATGTTCCGATCAGACGAAAGCCATTCCAAACATTCCTGGAGGATACAGCTGCCATGATCGCCCTTCCCTTCGCCCTCAATCACATGGCTGCGCCCGGCCTGCCGCTTGAAGCATTTTTCGCGCTCGCCAGATCGCTTGGCATATCCGCAGTCGAAATTCGCAACGATCTCTCCGGCAACGCGATCCTCGACGGCACCGGCGCGGATGTTGTGAAGGCGCTTGCCGAAAAGCACGGACTGACGATCATTTCGATCAACGCGCTGCAACGCTTCAACGAATGGAACGACGAGCGCGAAACGGAAGCCCGCGCGCTTATCTCCTATGCGCGCGACTGCGGCGCCAAGGCACTGGTGCTGGTGCCGGTCAATGATGGTAGCGGCCAGAAGGATGGTGAGCGCCAGGCAAACCTGAGAACCGCGCTGAAAGCCTTGAAGCCATTGCTGGAAGCGGCGGGCGTGAGCGGACTCGTCGAGCCGCTCGGCTTCGAAATCTGCTCGCTGCGTTCCAAGACCGAAGCCGTGGAGGCTATCTGCGAGGTCGGCGGCGAAGCGACATTCCGTCTCGTCCACGACACCTTCCACCATCATCTTGCCGGCGAAGAGGCCTTTTTCCCGGAGTTGACCGGGCTCGTGCATATTTCCGGGGTTAGCGACAAGGCGGTGGCGGTCGCCGACATGCGCGATCCGCATCGCGTCCTCATTGATACGGAGGACCGGCTGGACAATGCCGGACAGATCCGCCGCCTCACCGGTCAAGGATACATGGGCCTGTTTTCCTTCGAACCCTTCGCACCGTCGGTGCACGACCTCGCCGATCCAGCAAAGGCGCTTCAGGAAAGCATGGCTTTTCTGCAAGCCAAGGCCTGATCACTTTCAAAACACCGAAAATGGCCCGGGCGCCGCTAGACAGGCTTGACGGCGCCCGGCAAAAATGGAATACATATTCCGTAATCGCAATTTACTGGTTCGTTTATTCCGTTTCGATCGAAAGAGCAGCGGGAGTGCGGCTTTCGGTTCGGGATGGGTTCGACCTGCGAAAAGGTCGTGCTTCCGGCTGGAGAAGGTGTCGCCGGGCACCGAATGTGGAGGAGAGAGAAATGAAGAAATTTGTGCTGGGGGCCGCCATGGCCGTCATGATGTCGACGGCTGCGCATGCCGAGACCATCGGTGTGTCGATGGCGCTGTTCGACGACAACTTCCTGACGGTTCTGCGCAACGGGATGTCCGACTATGCCAAGACGCTCAATGGCGTCGAATTGCAGATCGAAGACGCTCAGAACGACGTCGCAAAGCAGCAGAGCCAGATCCAGAACTTCATCGCCGCCGGTGTCGATGCCATCATCGTCAACCCGGTCGACACGGACGCGACCGCCGCCATGTCGAAGATTGCCGCCGATGCCGGTGTCGCACTGGTCTATGTCAACCGCGAGCCGGTCAACGTCGACACGCTCCCGGACAAGCAGGCCTTCGTCGCCTCGAACGAGCAGGAATCCGGCACGCTCGAAACCCAGGAGATCTGCAAGATCCTCGGCGGCAAGGGCAAGGCCGTTGTCATGATGGGCGAGCTTTCCAACCAGGCCGCCCGCATGCGCACGAAAGACGTGCATGACGTGCTCGCCACCGAACAGTGCAAGGGCATCGAAATCGTCGAAGAGCAGACGGCCAACTGGTCGCGCACCCAGGGCGCCGACCTCGTGACCAACTGGCTTTCGGCCGGCGTCGAGTTCGATGCAGTCATTTCGAACAACGACGAAATGGCGATCGGTGCCATCCAGGCGCTGAAGGCTGCTGGCCGCTCGATGGACTCGGTCGTCATCGGCGGCGTCGATGCCACCCAGGACGCGCTCGCCGCCATGGCTGCCGGCGACCTCGATGTGACGGTATTCCAGAACGCCGCCGGCCAGGGCCAGGGCTCTGTCGACGCCGCACTCAAGCTCGCCAAGGGCGAGCCAGTCGAAAAGAAGGTCTACATCCCCTTCGAACTCGTGACCAAGGAAAACCTGGACAAATATCAGGCGAAGAACTGATCGTTCGCTTGGGGAGCGCGGCAAGAGCCGCGCTCCCTCCTGAAATCAGGTCCCCGCACGAAGCCCGGTAGGGCTCAATGAGAAGGCGTATTCGCCCGCCGCGGGACTTTTCGGCCGGAGCCGGAAACCGGGAGGCTATGAGAATGACGCTCAGTCCCACAACCATGGCAGCCGTGCGTGCGAGTGGCGCCGTACCGAACGCCGAGTTTCTTCTTTCCGCGGAAGGCATACGCAAGGAGTTTCCGGGCGTCGTGGCGCTCGATGACGTCGAGTTCAAGCTGAAACGCGGCACCGTGCATGCGCTGATGGGCGAGAACGGCGCCGGTAAATCCACCCTGATGAAGATACTCGCCGGCATCTACCAGCCGGACCAGGGCGAGGTGAAGCTCAAGGGTGTCGACATCCGCTTGAAATCGCCGCTCGACGCGCTCGAAAATGGCATCGCCATGATCCATCAGGAGTTGAACCTGATGCCGTTCATGACGGTCGCCGAAAACATCTGGATCCGCCGCGAGCCGAAGAACCGGTTCGGCTTCGTCGATCACGGCGAAATGCGCCGCATGACCGCAAAGCTGTTCGAGCGGCTGAAGATCAACCTCGACCCGGAGATCGAAGTCCGTCACCTCTCCGTCGCCAATCGTCAGATGGTCGAAATCGCCAAGGCGGTTTCCTACGAATCCGACGTCCTGATCATGGACGAGCCGACATCGGCGCTGACCGAGCGCGAGGTCGCGCACCTCTTCGAGATCATCCGCGACCTCAGATCGCAGGGCATCGGCATCGTCTACATCACCCACAAGATGAACGAGCTGTTCGAGATCGCCGACGAATTCTCGGTGTTCCGCGACGGCAAATATATCGGCACGCACGCCTCCAGCAACGTCACCCGCGACGACATCATCCGGATGATGGTCGGCCGTGAGATCACCCAGATGTTCCCGAAGGAGGAAGTGCCGATTGGCGATATCGTTCTGTCGGTCAAGAACCTCACACTCGATCGCGTGTTCAGCGACGTTTCCTTCGATGTGCGCGCCGGTGAGATCCTCGGTGTCGCCGGACTCGTCGGCTCCGGCCGCTCGAATGTCGCGGAGACGCTCTTCGGCGTCACGCCGGCAAGCTCGGGCACGATCGCCATCGACGGCAAGGAAGTCGTGATCGACAACCCCAACACGGCGATCCGTCATCGCATGGCGTTCCTGACGGAGGACCGCAAGGACACCGGCTGCCTGCTCATCCTCGACATTCTCGAGAACATGCAGATCGCGGTGCTGCAGGACAAGTTCGTCAAGCGCGGCTTCGTCAGCGAGAAGGCGATCGCGGCCGCTTGCGAGGAGATGAGCCGCAAGCTGCGCGTCAAGACGCCGAACCTGCAGGAACGCATCGAAAACCTGTCGGGAGGCAACCAGCAGAAGGTGTTGATCGGCCGCTGGCTTCTGACCAATCCACGCATTCTCATCCTTGATGAGCCGACACGCGGCATCGATGTCGGCGCCAAGGCGGAAATCCACCGTCTTGTCACCGAGCTCGCCCGCAACGGCGTCGCCGTCATCATGATCTCGTCGGAAATGCCGGAAGTGCTCGGCATGAGCGACCGGATCATGGTGATGCATGAAGGCCGCGTCACCGGCTTCCTCGACCGAGCCGAAGCGACCCAGATCAAGGTCATGGAACTTGCCGCGCGCTGAACGCGCGATGCCGACCGCAGGGAGGACAGAAAAATGGATACCAATGTCGCCGCACACGGCACCAACACGACACTCGTGGGGTCAAGACGGCGCGTGCCGCCCGAATTCAACATCTTCCTGGTGCTGCTCGGGATAGCCCTTGTCTACGAAGTTCTCGGCTGGATCTTCGTCGGCCAGAGCTTCCTGATGAATTCCCAGCGGCTGACGATCATGATCCTGCAGGTCTCGGTGATCGGCATCATCGCCGTCGGTGTGACGCAGGTGATCATCACCGGCGGTATCGATCTTTCGTCGGGATCGGTGGTCGGCATGACGGCGATGATCTCGGCGAGCGTTGCGCAGGCGTCCACCTGGCCACGCGCGCTTTATCCATCGCTCACCGATCTTCCGGCCATCGTGCCGATCGGCCTTGGCGTCGGCATCGGTCTCGTCGCCGGCTACATCAACGGACAGCTCATCGCCAAGACCAAGATCCCTCCCTTCATCGCCACGCTCGGCATGATGGTTTCGGCGCGCGGCGTCTCCAAGTGGTACACCAAGGGCCAGCCGGTCTCCGGTCTCACCGATCAGTTCAACTTCATCGGCACGGGCATCTGGCCGGTCATCGTTTTCCTCGTCGTCGCGCTGATCTTCCACATCGCGCTGCGCTACACCCGCTACGGCAAGTTCACCTATGCGATCGGCGCCAACGTGCAGGCTGCGCGCGTTTCCGGCATCAATGTCGAGGCGCACCTGATCAAGGTCTATGCAATCGCCGGCATGCTGGCAGGCCTTGCAGGTGTTGTCACCGCAGCACGCGCCCAGACAGCGCAGGCCGGCATGGGCGTCATGTATGAACTCGACGCCATCGCAGCGACAGTCATCGGCGGCACGTCGCTGACCGGCGGTGTCGGCCGCGTCACCGGGACCGTCATCGGCACGGTGATCCTCGGCGTCATGACTTCCGGCTTCACATTCCTTCGGGTCGACGCCTACTACCAGGAGATCGTCAAGGGCGTGATCATCGTCGCCGCCGTCGTCGTCGACGTCTATCGCCAGAAGGGCAGAAAGAAAACCTAAGCTTCAGAGAAGAAGACTTGTCCTCCCAAGGAAAGTGACTGGCCGGAATAGCGCAAGCCGTTCCGGTCTTTTCTTTGCCTGTATTACCAAGATCAAGCGATTTTCAAGATCAAGAGATTTTCTCGCCCATCAACATATGCTTGCCCTGCAAGGCTGCCCCGTAGACTGCGCTCTGGCAACAGCGCCGTCGATACACTATATTGCTGTGGTCCAAAACCATCGGAGATTTATCATGTTGTCGCAGCGCAAGCTTGCGAGCCAGTTCCAGCCGCGTTTCGTTCTCCAGCTTTGGAACGCGATGCTTCGGGTTCAGACCCGCGAAACAGCCTCCCTCTTCGGCCCCCGCGGCCGCTAACACGTAACGCCCGTATCCCATTTCGAACTGCCTTGGCCGAAGGTGGCGTCAACGCCACGCCGTGGCCGGCGCGGTCGATTGCACCTTGGCGGCAAAGGGCGTCGAGCGGCGCTAAGGGCATGCTTGATAAGCAGCAATTGGCTCGCGGCCATCGGCTGATGGGCGTCGCGGTGCAACGTCGTGCTGGTGCCCAAGCGTCCGCTCTGGGTGCAGAGCGGCCGGCTGCCTAGTGAATCGGCCAGAAGATCAGACCCTTAGCCGGGGGCACGGCAAGGACGCAAGTCCAGTCGCTTCGACGGGTTCTTTGTCGCAGGGGAGTTTCGTTCGTTGCGTAAGGTAGCCTTCATCGCATGGACAGGTGCGGCTTTGTCCTTCGCTTCCCTTATGTTGCTGATCTTTCTGTTTGGCGAAAGAACGTCTCATTAGGATCGATCTCTCCGGTTCAATTTTCCGGTTCAATCTATTACCAACGCGCTGGATGGTAGTTTGCGCGACAAGCCATCGTCGGCTCGACGTCCATCGACCGCTGGAGCATAGCAGCCATCGAGGGATAGTTGCGGCCGCGCACAATGGGCGATTGTCCCCGAACCGCGATTTTTATATATGAGCTCCACTCACCCCGGACCCGGTGAAAATCCGGGTGGCTCTTCTGGCCGCCGATCCGCCAGACAACGCAACAGCACCAAACCATAACAAGCTGGACCTCCCGCCAGCCTGGTGCAGTACGTTTGCGAAGAAAATCATGAAATTGACAATTGCCAGCTACAAACGCGAATGGTTCTCCAACATCCGCGGCGACGTCCTTTCCGGCATCGTCGTGGCGCTTGCCTTGATCCCGGAGGCGATCGGCTTCTCGGTCATCGCGGGCGTCGATCCGAAGGTGGGGCTGTTTGCCTCCTTCGCCATCGCCTGTGTTTCCGCCGTCCTCGGCGGTCGGCCGGGCATGATTTCGGCGGCGACGGCTGCCACCGCCGTGCTGATGATCACCCTCGTCAAGCAACACGGCCTCGAATACCTCTTCGCGGCAACCCTGCTGATGGGTCTCATTCAGATCGCGGCAGGCTTGCTGAAACTCGGCCGGGTCATGCGCTTCGTCTCCCGCTCGGTCATCACCGGCTTCGTCAACGCTCTCGCCATCCTGATCTTCATGGCGCAGCTTCCGGAGCTCATCGCCGTGCCGCACGTGACCTATGTGATGATCGCGGCGGGACTCGCGGTCATCTACCTCTTCCCATATGTCACGAAGGCGGTCCCGTCGCCTCTCGTGGCGATCGCCGTACTGACCGGGATCGCCTATTGGACCGGCATGGACATTCGCACCGTCGGCGATCTCGGGGAACTGCCTTCGAACCTGCCAATTCTTGCTCTGCCTCAGGTGCCGCTCACGCTCGAGACGTTGCAGATCATCTTCCCTTACTCGGCTGCGCTTGCCGCCGTCGGGCTGCTCGAATCGCTTTTGACCGCTCAGATCGTCGACGACATGACCGATACGACGAGCAACAAGAGCCAGGAGTGCATCGGCCAGGGGGCGAGCAACATCGTTTCGGGGCTCATCGGCGGCATGGGCGGCTGCGCCATGATCGGCCAGTCGGTCATCAACGTCAGTTCCGGCGGGCGCGGGCGGCTGTCCACCTTCGTCGCCGGCGCTTTCCTCCTGTTCCTGATTCTGGTTCTCGATGACCTCGTGCGGATCATTCCGATGGCCGCTCTTGTCGCGGTGATGATCATGGTATCGATCGGCACCTTCTCCTGGCGGTCCATTCTCGACCTCAGGCGCAATCCCCTGCCTTCGTCGGTGGTGATGCTTGCGACGGTCGTCACCACCGTCGGGACCCACGACCTGGCAAAGGGCGTTCTCGTCGGCGTGCTTCTGTCCGGTGTATTCTTCGCCGGCAAGGTCGCGCGGCTCTTCCATGTTCGTTCGGCGCTCGACGCGGGCGGCAAGGTGCGCACCTATCATGTCGACGGCGAGATCTTCTTCGCCTCGACCGAAGCCTTCATCGCCGCCTTCGATTTCACCGAACCGCTGGAAAAGGTCATCATCGACGTCGGTGAGGCTCACCTTTGGGATATCACGGCTGTGGGTGCGCTGGACAAGATCGTCCTCAAATATCGCCGCCATGGCGTTGCCGTCGAGCTCATCGGTGTCAACGAGGCAAGCGCCCATATGCTCGACCGCTTCGCTGTTCATGATAAAGGTGAGGGCGCCGCACTGACGGCGCACTGAGCAAGCAGGCAAACGGGGCCCACATGCCATTCACGACATTTCTGGTGAAAAACAGCCGATGGCTGGCAGGTGGGTTCCTGCTGTGCTTCTTTTCTTCCTTCGGGCAGACGTTCTTCATATCGCTGTCCGCCGGAGACATCCGCCGCGAATTCGACCTGAGCCACGGGGCCTTCGGCACAATCTACATGGGCGCGACGCTGCTGAGTGCACTTACCCTGCCGCAACTTGGCCGGGTCGTCGACCATGCCAGCGCGCGTACGGTTCTCCTGCTCACCCTCCCCATGCTTGCCGTGGCGACGGTCGCGATGGGGTTTGCGTCGCACTGGCTCTGGCTGTTCGTGACGCTCTATCTGCTGCGGCTATTCGGCCAAGGCATGATGACGCACAATGCGATGACGGCGATGGGGCGCTGGTTCTCGGCGCAACGCGGAAGGGCGGTGTCCCTGGCGAGCCTCGGCAATCAGGCCGGCGAAGCCCTGTTTCCGCTTGCTTTCGTGGCGGTTGCGCCACTCGTCGGCTGGCGGACCACATGGTTCATGTCCTCCGTTTTCATTCTGATCGTCGGTCTGCCAGCGATCTATCTGCTTTTGCGGGTCGAGCGTACCCCGAGCCTAAGCGATGGCCCGGAACGACGTTCAGCTGCGAGAGATTGGACACGCAAGGAAGTGCTGCGCGATCCTGTGTTTTGGATGGCGCTTGCGGGCGTCCTTGCGCCCGGCTTCATTGCGACGACGATCTTTTTCCATCAGGTCTATCTGGTTGAACTTCGTGGCTGGTCGCTTGAGGTATTCGCCAGCGCATTCATCGTTTCATCCACGATGACGGTGCTCTCGGCGCTGCTGTCGGGCTATTTGATCGACAGGTTCAGCGCCGTGCAAATCCTGCCGTACTATCTATTGCCACTCGCCGCTGCGTGCTTGGTGCTGGCATTTGTCGATGCACAATGGAGCGCGTTCGCCTTCATGACGCTGCTCGGCGTTTCACTCGGTTCGTCATCGACGCTTTTCGGAGCGCTGTGGCCAGAGATGTATGGTCTGGAACATCTCGGCGGCATCCGCGCCATCATCGTGGCTCTCATTGTCTTTGCTACCGCCATGGGTCCGGGCCTGACCGGATTCCTGATCGATGCCGGCGTGCCTTATCCATGGCAGATCGCCGGCATGGGCGTTTACTGCCTGGGAAGCATTTTCATCATGGTTCTTGTCAGAGAGCGGGTCCTCACGAGAAACGCACCCTCCCTGATTGCCGCCGTGCCGTAGCCCCGGCTCCGCTGTGTGGCGCTCGCTGGCATAGGCTGTGTGGTCGGTACCGGGAGAGGACGAGAAAACACTCTAAGGAAAGAACGTTCTCAGAATCGTAGAGGGGAAGCGATTACCTCGGACGTGCCGCCATAACCAGCAGCAGGAAAGCACCGAGATCGCGCCATCTGCTAAATCGTGGCACTATCTTACAAGCTTCCTCCGTGGGCTGCGGCTCTTCAATTCTGCTTATGTGAAAACCGGCAGATGCCACCGCGTTGAGATAGTCTCCGATTGTCCTCGGAAACCGAGGCACCGCAAATGGCACGACGTTCTCCTCTTCCGGCCGATTTCCGAACTTCCATTTCTCCGTAAAACTCGACCTGTCGAAATAGCGTGCGACGCAGAGACCGGTTATTTGACCATGCTCATCTTTCTGCCATTGCAAGCCGGGCGTGATAAAACACGGGTGCAAGACGCTGAACGCGACGAACCCGCCCGGACGAAGCAAGCGGTAGGCTTCACACATGGCCCCTTGAAAGTCAGGACCGTCCATTAATGCCATTGTCGAAATGACGGCATCAAAGGAGGAGGCAGGAAATCCCGTGTCGGAACTATAAGACGCGATTTTGTAGGTTACTCCTGCTGGGTCTGCGATCTCTGCCCGACGGGCATGCTCGATCAAGCCCTGCGAAATATCGATGCCGGTTACCTTGGCACCCATTTGAGCGAAGTGTCGGGTATTCGTGCCTTCACCACATCCAAAATCGATAACTTCCAGGCCCGCAATGGCTGGCAAAAATTGCTGAAAAGCCGGGAACGTGAACAAGTTGCGATAGACATCGTAGCCGTTGCGCACATCATTCGTCCATTGATCGGCGTTTTGATTCCAGCGGGCGGCGACTTCATCGTGTGCTTGGTCGGTCATTTCATGTCTCCAGAGTATCTTTGCTCGGGTGTCCCAACGTCGATAGGCTTGCGCCGAACAATGTGGGTCGCGGTGTTTTTGCTGGTGCGGAGATCACGGGCAATCCAGCGATAGCAGCTTCGGCCTTCGGCAAGCCATAACATTGGGTGCGAACCTATCGTACTTGACTCGCTCGCTGATCAGGTCCCGTTCGAATTCCGCGGTGCCCGAGAGGAGTTTTTGGAAGAATGTCGGTCGGAAGAAACGGCGGCAAACGCCCGTTCCAGGCCCGCTTTCGGCCCCCGCACCGGACATCGCTGGTGACGGTTCACGGCGGTTAGGTCAGGCTGACTCAAAGGTAACGTAGTGGCCAAAAGGCAAAATAGCGTGGCAATCGACAATTACGATATGCTGGAGCCTACTTAGCCATCCATCGCCGCGACGGCGCGGTCACCGAATTGCGGACCACCAGATCCGGCCTCAGGAGGATCTCCGTCTCGGCGGGGCGCCTGTCGGAAAGAAGGCCAAGCAGGAGCGCCATGGCCTGCTTTCCGATCAGCGTGCGCGGCTGGCGGATCGTGGTCAGCGCCGGTGTCATGAACGTCGCCTGCGGCACATCGTCGAAGCCGGTCACCGAAAAATCACCCGGTATGTCATAGCCGCGCGCCTTCAGTCCGATCATCACGCCGAGCGCCGTCTGGTCATTGACGCACATGAAGGCGGTCGGCAGCGTGTCGCGCACGAAGAGCCGCTCGACGGCGGCCCTTCCGCTCTCGAGCGTGCCGTCGCCCTCCTGGACGAGCCGAAGCTCCGCCCGAATGCCGGCGGCATCGAGTCCCGCGTCGAAGCCTTCCCGTCGCCTCTTGTAGGCCAGCCGCGTGCGGGAGTCGCCGATAAAGGCGATCTTGCGATGGCCTTCGGCGATCAGGAGGTCGACCACCTTGCGGGCACCCTCTATATCGTCGATACCGACATAGGGGATGCCGCCGTTGAAGACAGGCTCGAAGATCCCGACGCTTGGCGGCAATCGCGCCGTCATCGTCTCATGGCCGAACGGCAGAATGCCGGTGAAGAGGATGAGGCCGGCCGCCTGGTTGGAGTTGAGGAACTTCAGGTATTCGAGCGCGCGCTGGGCGTCGTTCTGCGTGTGGCCGATCAGCACGCCATAGCCATGCGACCGCGCCTCGTTTTCCAGGCCCACGAGAATGCTGGAAAAGTTGGGATCGCCGATATCCGGGGCAACGACCAGAATCATGTTCGACCGCCCGAGCCTGAGGCTGCGCGCCATGGCATTGGTCGTATAGCCGGTGATCGCAATGGCTTGGTTGACCTTCAGTCGCGTGGACTTTGCAACCTTCTCCGGTGTGTGGATTGCCCGCGAAACCGTCGCGATCGACACTTCGGCGATCCTGGCGACGTCTTCGATGGTTGCGGGCGTGGATTCCGACACTGTGCTCTGCCTTGCGTCTCGTACTGCATGTTTCCTTAAATCGCCGATTTAAGGAAACATGCAGCCATCCAAAGTGCTACAGCGTCCTTTGCGCGTCTGATAAGACGCCCGGCGCTGTAGGTGGCCGGACACTACACACAGTTCCGGAGACGTCAAAGGCCACCCCGAAGATTCCCGTGCATGCCCTGATGTAAACCTTTACATGGTGTGTGTAAAGGTTTACATAACCTCATAAAGCGGATGGGAGCCGCAAGGGGGAATTCATGAATCCGGAAACGGTCGAGGCCGGGAGCGTCGTGCTGGAGGCACGTCGCATCAGCAAGTCGTTCAGCGGCGTGCAGGTGCTCTTCAGCGTCAACTTCGAGCTTCGCGCCGGCGAGATCCATGCACTGATGGGCGAGAACGGCGCCGGCAAATCCACGCTCGTAAAAATTCTTTCCGGCTTCGAGCAGCCCTCCTCCGGCGAAATCCTGCTTGATGGCAATCCGGTGACGCTCCCGCCGAACGGCGCCGCCGAGGCACTGGGCATCGTCATCATCCACCAGGAATTCAATCTCGCCGAACATCTGACCGTTGCGGAGAGCCTCTTTCTTGGCCGGGAGGTGACCCGCTTCGGCGTGCTCGACCGCAAATATATGCGCGCGGAGACGCGTCGGGTTCTCGATCTCCTCGGCTGTCGCGTCGACGCGAACGCGCTGATCAGCAGCCTGTCGATCGCCGAAAAGCAGATGGTGGAGATTGCCAAGGCGATCAGCCGCGACGCGCGGGTCGTCTTCATGGACGAGCCGACGGCCGTCCTCTCCCGCGAGGAGACCAATTTCCTCTTCCGCCAGGTGCGCAAGCTGCGCGAGCAGGGCACGAGCTTCGTCTTCGTGTCCCACAAGCTCGACGAGGTCCTCGAACTGACCGACCGCGTGACCGTGTTGCGCGACGGGCAATGGGTGAAGACTGCCCCGACCGCGATACTCGACGGGGAATCGATCGCCCAACTCATGGTCGGCCGCGAGATGTCGAGCCTCTACCCCGCCAAGACAGAGCCGGACGTCGACGAAGAGATCGTCCTGCGCGTCGAATCCGTCTCCACCGATTACGTCAAGGACGCCAGCTTCGAGGTGCGCAAGGGCGAGATCCTCGGCTTCTCGGGCATGATCGGCTCGGGACGAACCGAACTGATGGAGGCGGTGGCAGGTCTCCGCTCGCGCCTTTCGGGCGAGGTGACGATCCGCGGCGAAGCGGTGACTTCCGGCGACGTCCACGCCGCCAATCGACAAGGCCTTGCCTATATGACCAAGGACCGCAAGGCGAAGGGCCTGCTCCTGAATTCCGGCATGACGGCGAACCTGACCTTGCAATCGCTCGGTCGGCATGCCCGTCTCGGCTATCTCGACCCCAACAGCGAAGCGGCTGCGCTCGAAAGGGCGCGACGTCGCTTCGACATCCGGGTGCGCGACGGCAATGTGGTGGCCAGACGCATGTCGGGCGGCAACCAGCAGAAGCTGCTGCTCGCCAAGGTGATGGAGACGGAGCCGGAGATCATCATCATCGACGAGCCGACGCGCGGCATCGACGTCGGCACCAAGCAGCAGATCTATCACTTCATTTCGGCACTGGCGCGCGACGGCCGCTCGATCATCGTGGTCTCATCGGAAATGCCGGAGGTCATCGGGCTTTGCACACGCGTCGCCGTGATGCGCGAGGGACGGATCGTCGGCATGCTCGAAGGCGACGAAATCACCGAGCAGGAGATCATGCGCTATGCGGCGGGACTGAAGAGAATGGCTGCCGCCTGACGGTCCAAGCCACCGGCCACAGGCAGTCGCAGGAATAGGAAATTCCCCCGAACGTCGGGGTGGGAGGTTGGTCTGGACATGAGCGTGAATGAGGAAAGCATCCAAAGCACAAGTCACCGCCGTACATGGCGGGACGTCGATCTCAGGGCCGTGGCGCCGTTTGCCGCACTTGCATTGCTTCTGATCGTCGGTGCCATCGTCAACCCCAACTTCATCGGCCTCAACAATCTCGCCAACGTCGCCACGCGTTGCGCCTTCATCGCCATCATTGCCGTTGGCGCAACATTCGTCATCTCCGCCGGAGACCTCGATCTTTCCGTCGGCTCGATGGTCGCCTTCGTGGCGAGCTTGATGATCCTCTTTATGAACTCCGGTGTCATCGCCGATCCGACGCTGATGCTGACGGCAGCCGTCGTATTCGCAGTCGCGGCCGGCGCCGCCTGCGGCCTCGCCAACGGGCTGATCACGACCGTCGGCAGGATCGAGCCCTTCATCGCCACGCTCGGCACGATGGGTATCTATCGCGGTCTCACCACCTGGCTTTCCCAGGGCGGCGCGATCACGCTTCGCGAGCCGGAGATACAGGAGCTCTATCGCCCTGCCTATTTCGGCAGCATTCTCGGCGTGCCCGTGCCGATCGCGATCATCCTCGCGGTTACCGCCGTCGCCGCCGTCATCCTCTATCGCACGCGCTATGGCAGGCACGTGGTCGCCGTCGGATCCAACAGCGACGTCGCGCGCTATTCCGGCATTGCCGTCAACCGGGTGCGCACCATCGCTTTCGTGATCCAGGGCCTTTGCGTGGCGATTGCCGTGCTGCTCTACGTGCCGCGCCTTGGTTCCACCTCGGCGACGACCGGCATTCTCTGGGAACTGCAGGCCATCACCGCCGTCGTCGTCGGCGGCACGGCGCTCAAGGGCGGCGCGGGCCGGGTCTGGGGCACGATCTGCGGCGCCTTCATCCTCGAATTGGTCGGTAACATCATGCTCCTGTCGAACTTCATCAGCGAATACCTGATCGGCGCGATGCAGGGTGCGATCATCATCATCGCGATGCTCGTCCAGCGCTCGCTGGTACGCAAATCGTGACAATGCCGGATCTCGCGATCCGGCGACATCAGCGAAGACCCTGACACATTGGGAGGAAAGAAAACATGCGAAAGGGATTAATGGGCATTGCTGCCGTCGCGATGATGGCACTGACGGGCGTGGCCCACGCGGAGGAAAGGAAAGTCACGATCGGCGTCTCGATCCCTGCGGCCGACCATGGCTGGACCGCCGGTGTCGTGTTCCATGCGGAACGCGTCGCGAAAACGCTCATGGAGCAGCATCCGGGCCTCAACGTCATCGTCAAGACCTCGCCGGATCCGGCAAGCCAGGCCAATGCCGTGCAGGACCTCGAAACCCAGGGTATCGACGCGCTGGTGATCCTGCCGACCGATCCCGATCCGTTGGTCAACGCCATCAAGGAGGTCAAGGGCAAGGGCACGTTCGTGGCGCTCGTCGACCGCGCGCCCTCGGTCAACGACAACAGCGTGCGTGACCTCTATGTCGCCGGCAACAACCCCGCTCTCGGTCAGGTCGCCGGCGAATACATCAAGGCCACGACGCCGGAAGCCAAGGTGGTCGTCATTCGCGGCCTGCCGATCCCGATCGACCAGCAGCGCCAGGACGGCTTCGACCAGGGCGTCGCCGGCTCGAAGGTTGAAATCCTCGATCGCCAATACGGCAACTGGAACCGCGACGACGCCTTCAAGGTGATGCAGGACTACCTGACCAAGTATCCGCAGATCGACGTCGTTTGGTGCCAGGACGACGACATGGCCGTCGGCGTCCTTCAGGCGATCGAGCAGGCCAAGCGCACCGACATCCAGTATGTCGTGGCCGGCGCCGGTTCGAAGGAAATGATCAAGAAGGTCATGGACGGCGACAAGATGATCCCGGTCGACGTTCTTTATCCGCCGGCAATGGTCGGCACCGCGCTCGAAATGACGGCCGCCAACTTCTACGGCCAGGTTCCGGTGCGCGGCACCTACACGATCGACGCGACGCTGGTCACCAAGGACAATGCAAAGGACTTCTACTTCCCCGATTCGCCGTTCTGATCGGACGCATCGGCATAGCCTAAGCGAGACCTGCCCGGGAAATCCCGGGCAGGTCATTTTTGTTTGGAGGCACATCGTCTAAGCGATACGCCCATATCCGAGGTGCGGCGACCACGCGGAGCAGGATTGGCAGCGGCCTCTGAATCTCACCCCGCCGGCAACGCCACCACCACCTTCAATCCCCGCCTGCCCTCGCCGTCCTCCAGGCGCATCGTCCCGCCGTAAAGCCTGGCGATCTCCTCGACGATCGGCAGGCCAAGCCCGGTGCCGGGCGCCTCGTCGCCGCCGCGTCGGAAACGCTTGAGCACCGCTTCGCGCAATTCCGGTCGGATTCCGGGACCATTGTCCTCGACTTCAAGCACGACAGCATCGTTGCGCCCTTCGACACGCACCGTGACCTCGGCGCCCCGTCCGGCATAGAGGAGCGCGTTGCCGATCAGGTTCTTCAGAAGCTCGCCGACGAGCAGCGGCTCGGCGCGGATCCAGTGTTCGCCGTCGCCGGCGAAGCCGAGGTCGATTCCTGCCTCGCCGGCCGCCGGCACATGGTCGGCGGTGATCTCACGCGCGAGCCCGACGAGTTCGATGCGCTCCGAGCCGCGCGCCTCATCCTTCCCCGCCGCGTCGATCTTCGCCATCAGCAGCAGCTGCGCGAGAATACGCTCTGCGTGTGCGACCGCTTCATCCGCCTTGCGCGCGGCAGCCCGCGTTTCCTCGATCGTTCCCGCTCTCTGCGCAAGCGCCAGCTGCGTGCGGATGATCGCCAGCGGCGTTCGCAACTGATGACTGGCGTTGCCGGTGAAATGGCGCAGCGCGTCGAGCGCCGATTGCAGACGCACCATGAACGAGTTGACGGTGTCGACGAGCCCCTGAACCTCGCTCGGCACGCGCTCGCCGATCGGATGCAGGTCATCGGGGCTGCGTTCGGCGATGGCGTCGCCAAGCCGATAGAGTGGTCTCAGCGAAAAGGTGACGGCGATCCAGACGATCATCGCCGCGCCAGCGATCATCAGGCCGAGGCGCAGGGCGGAACGCAGAAGGATGGTCTGCGTCAATTGCCGCCTCGCGATCGTCGTTTCGGCAACGGTGACGACAAAGGGAACGGAGCTGACACCGGTTGAGGCGGAACGCCGGAGCGCCGCAATGCGAATGGGTTCGCCGCGGAAGACGGCGTCGCCGAACGTCGTCGACTGGTCCTGGCCTTCCGCGAGCGAGGGCAGCGTCTGATAGCCGGTGATGAATTGGCCGGGGGGGCCGTCGACCCGATAGAAGACCCGGTCCTGCGCTGCGGACGTAAGCATCTCCAGCGCGACATAGGGAATGTCGACCTGAAGCGAGCCGTCCTCGGCGACGACGACGCGTTCGGCAATCGCCAGCGCCGAACCGGCAAGCACGCGGTCCGAGACGACATTCGCCGTCTTGACCGCCTCTCGGTAGGTGTCGGTCAAAGCCAGCACCCCGATCACGGCAGTGGAAATCAAGAGCCAGCCGAGCAGCCTGCGCCGCAGCGAATAGACGGCCGTCCTCATTCGGGGCTGGCCGTCTTGTCGAGATAATAGCCGATGCCGCGCGCGGTGCGCACCGTCAGCCCGTAAGGCGCCAAGCGCTTTCGCAGCCGGCTCACATATTGCTCGATCGCATTGGCGCTGAGATCGTCATCGAGACCGGTGAGCGACTGGACGATCGCCTCCTTGGCGACCACCTTGCCGGCCCGCATGAACAGAAGTTCGAGCAGCCCGAGCTCGCGGGCGGGAATTTCGATCGGCGCCCCGGCGGAAGAGAAACTGCGCGAGGTCAGGTCCAGGGAGACATTGCCATAGCTGACGACGGAGGCACGCAGTCCTGCCTGACGGCGAAGGAGAACCCGCACCCGCGCTTCGAACTCGCCGATGTCGAAAGGCTTGATCATGTAGTCGTCGGCGCCGAGATCGAGGCCCTTAACCCGTTCCTCCGGGGTGCCGCGCGCCGTCAGGATCAGGACCGCCGCCCGGTTCTGCCGCCCTCGCATGGCCCGCAGCACGTCGAGCCCGTCCATTTCCGGCAGGTTCAGATCGAGGATCACCAGATCGAAACTTTCCGCGGCAGCAACCGCGTGCGCCGAGGCGCCGTCGCTGACGACGTCGACCGCGTAACCGCTTCCGCGCAGGATCGCGGATAGGCCCTCCGCCAGCGCCTGATTGTCTTCAACGAGCAAGATTCGCAATGTCGCTCTCCCCCGATCACTTTATCGGCCGCAGGCTTGCTTGTGAACGGCAGGCGGCTACTGCATAATTCCTTAAATCGGAATTGATTTAGGGAGAAAAACATGCAGCACTTCAAGCTGTTACGGCGGCCTCTGCGTGCCTGAACGGACACGCGACGCTGTAAGGCATTGTGGAATTATGCGATACCTGATCTCCCTGCTTTTCTGTCTCATTTTTCCCGGGCTGGCGCTTGCGGCGCCCGTGTTCTTCCCGGCCCTTTCCAGAGATGACAAGGCCCCCGTTCTGGTGGTCTATTCCTCGCTCGATGAACCGCTCGCGCGGCCGATGATCCTTGGTTTCCAGAAGGCCAATCCGGACGTGGCGGTACGCTACGAGGACATGCTGACCGGCGAGATCTACGACCGGATCGTCAAGGAGACGGATGCCGGCGAGAAGACGGCCGACTTCGCCTTCTCGTCAGCCATGGACCTGCAGGTCAAGCTCAGCAACGACGGCTACGCCCAACGCAGCGACCTGCCGATGAGCGGCCGCTGGCCGGCCTGGGCGAACTGGCGCAACACGGCCTATGCGCTGACCTTCGAGCCGGCCGTCTTCGTCTATCACAAGCCAAGCTTCAAGACCGAGCCGCCGCCTGCAACCCGCGCGGAATTCGTCGACTATCTCAAGCGACAGGGCAGCGCCGTCTTCGGCCGGATCGGCACCTACGATATCGAGCGCTCCGGCGTCGGCTTCCTCTTCATGTCGCGCGACCAGGAGCAATTCGGCGACATCTGGAGCGTCATTCAGGCGATGGGCGCCGCGGGCGTCAAACTCTATTCGACCAGCCAGGCGATCGTCGAACGGGTTGCCGATGGCCGGTTCGTTCTTGGCTACAATATCCTCGGCTCCTATGCCGCCGACTGGGCCTCGCGCCATCCCGATGTCGGGATCGTGCTGCCGAAGGACTATACGGTCGTGATGTCGCGCATCGGGCTGGTGCCACAGGCGGCCGCCTCCCCCGATCTCGGCCGCCGCTACCTCGAATTCTTCATGTCGAAGGAAGGCCAGACCATCATGGCGCGCGAACTGCAGATCCCCGCCGTCAGCCCGGATGTCGCGGGCGAGAACACGGCCAATACCATGCAGGAGATGCTCGGCGGGCAATTGCGGCCCGTTCCGGTCAGCCCGGGATTGATGGTCTATCTCGACCAGGTCAAGCGCGCCCGGCTGATCGCGCGCTGGAACGAGGTGCTCAGGCTCCACTGACGTTTCAGCAAACAAAAACAATCCATTTACGCAAGACCGACTTGGTGTCAGGTTAATGTCAGCTTTCTATGGTGGCTTAGGGAACGCTGATGATCCGTGGAGGCGGGCCGTCAGCAGCGCATCGGGAGGAAATCACCACCACGGTCAGCGGCTGGCGCGCAAAGAACCAGCCACGTGCTTCTCCCGTACGCGACGATAATCAACGCACGCGCGATTAAACGCGCCCTACGGAGGACCGACCTTGAAACACTTCTTCCTGGCATCCATTCTCGCTGGCGCCCTGGCGCTTCCGGCATATGCCGCCGACTATACGATCATCGCGCCGGCCAATCCCGGCGGTGGCTGGGACCAGACAGCCCGTTCGCTGCAGACCGTCATGCAGCAGGAAGGTATCTCCGGCAATGTCCAGGTGCAGAACGTTCCCGGCGCCGGCGGCACCATCGGGCTTGCGCAGTTCGCCAGCCAGCAGAAGGGCAACCCGAACGCGCTCCTCGTCGGCGGCTACGTCATGGTGGGCGCCATTCTCACCAACAATTCGCCGGTGACCCTCAAGGACGTGACGCCGATCGCGCGCCTGACCGGCGAATACGAGGCGATCGTCGTTCCGGCGGCTTCCGAAATCAAGTCGATGGCCGACCTGGTCGCGGCGCTGAAGAAGGATCCAGGCGCCGTTTCCTGGGCGGGCGGCTCTGCCGGCGGCACCGACCACATCGCCGTCGGCCTCATCGCCAAGGCTGCCGGCGTCGATCCGACGAAGATCAACTACATCGCCTATTCCGGCGGTGGTGAAGCGCTGGCCGCCATTCTCGGCAGCCAGGTGACCGCAGGCATTTCCGGCTATGGCGAATTCGAATCGCAGGTCAAGGCCGGCACGCTTCGGCTGCTCGCCGTCTCGAGTGCAGAGCGTCTCCCAGGCATCGACGCACCGACACTGAAGGAATCGGGCGTCGACGTGGTGGTTGAAAACTGGCGCATGGTCGCGGCCGCCCCCGGCCTCACCGATGAGCAGAAGGCCGCCGTCAGCGCCGACATCGAAAAGCTCGCCAAGTCCGCGGGCTGGCAGGAAGTCTTGAAGACGAAGGGCTGGCAGGACACCTACCTCGCCGGCGACGCCTTCAACGAGCAGCTCGCGAAGGACGTTTCGGCAACCGAAACCGTCCTCAAGGACATCGGACTGGTCAAATGAACAAGGGGAACCACCCTTCCGTCGAAACGCGCCGCCCTGACAGGGCGGCGCTCATCATCGCCGTCGTGCTGGCGCTCATCGCCGGCCTGATCTTCTGGGATGTTTCGCGCCTGACCGGGCTCGCCGGCTATTCGCAGATCGGCCCGACGACGGTTCCCTATGCGATCGCCTGCTGTCTTATCGGCCTCGCAATCTGGACGGCTATCGAAGGATGGCGCGGCGATTTTGCCGAGCGAGAGCACCAGGAGTTCGGCCCTGTCTTCTGGATCGTCGGTGGCCTCGCCGCCCAGATGCTGCTCTTGAACACGCTCGGCTTTTCGATCGCAACCGGCATTCTCTTTGCCATGACGGCACGCGGCTTTGGCAGACGCGAGCTGTGGCTCACAATTCCGGTCGGCATAGCGTTCAGCTTCTTCGTCTGGTTGATCTTCGCCAAGCTCCTGCAATTGTCGCTGCCCTCAGGGCCGCTTGAACACCTTTTCTTCTGAGAGGGCCGACGACCATGGCTACTTTCGACTTCCTGCTCCAGGGGCTGCTGGTCGCCGCCCAGCCGACGAACCTGCTCTACGCGCTCATCGGCGTGACGCTCGGCACCGCCGTCGGTGTTCTGCCCGGGATCGGCCCGGCGCTGACAGTCGCGCTCCTCTTGCCCGTCACCTACAGGCTCGATCCAGGCGGCTCGCTCATCATGTTCGCCGGCATCTACTATGGCGGCATGTATGGTGGCTCGACCACCTCGATCCTGCTCAACACGCCGGGCGAAAGCTCATCGATCGTCACCGCGCTCGAGGGCAACAAGATGGCGCGCGCCGGACGCGGCGGCCCGGCATTGGCGACCGCTGCGATCGGCTCCTTCGTCGCCGGTCTCATCGCGACACTCGCGCTCGCCTTCATCGCGCCGTACATCGTCAAGCTCGCACTCGTTTTCGGCCCGCGCGAATATTTCGCGCTGATGGTGCTTGCCTTCGTCACGGTTTCTTCGGCTTTCGGAGACTCGACGCTGCGCGGCCTCACCTCCCTCTTTGTTGGCCTGACACTTGCCTGCATCGGTATCGACCAGTTGACCGGCCAGGCGCGCCTTTCCTTCGGCGTGCCGGATCTGCTCGACGGCATCGAGGTGACGACGCTCGCAGTCGCCATGTTCGCGATCGGTGAGACCCTTTACATCGCCGCCCAGGGCGATCGCGGCCCGGACAAGGTCGAAGCCGTCAAGGGCTCGGTCTGGATGAACGCTGCGGACTGGGCGCGCTCCTGGAAGCCGTGGCTGCGCGGCACCGTGATCGGCTTCCCGATCGGCGCCATGCCGGCCGGCGGAGCCGAAATCGGCACGTTCCTCTCCTATGCAGCCGAGAAGCGCCTGACCAAGCACCCGGAGGAGTTCGGCAATGGCGCCATCGAAGGCGTCGCCGGGCCGGAAGCGGCCAACAATGCCTCGGCCGCCGGCACGCTGGTGCCGCTGCTGACGCTCGGCCTGCCGACGACGGCGACTGCGGCGATCATGCTGGCCGGCTTCCAGCAATACGGCCTCCAGCCCGGACCGCTGCTGTTTGCCACCAACCCGCAACTCGTCTGGGGCCTGATCGCGAGCCTCCTCATCGCCAACTTCATGCTGCTGGTCCTGAACCTGCCGCTGATCGGCCTCTGGGTGAAGCTCCTGACCATCCCGAAGCCGTGGCTTTACGCGGGCATCCTCCTGTTCGCGACGCTTGGCACCATCGGCGCCAACCCGTCCGTGTTCGAACTCGGCATGCTGCTCGCCTTCGGCCTGCTCGGCTATGTAATGCGCGTCTTCGGCTATCCGATCGCCCCAGTCGTCGTCGGCCTGATCCTCGGGCCGCTCGCCGAACAACAGCTGCGCCGGGCGCTTTCGATCAGTCAGGGTGACTTCACCGTGCTCTTCACCTCGCCGATCGCGGCGGTGCTTCTGGTGATCGCGGCCCTTGCCCTTATCGTGCCGCTCATCCTGAGAGCGCGTGGACGAGGCCAGGTGCTTGCGCAACTCGCCGCCAGCGAGGACTGACCCTTTCGCCTCCCAAGGCGGTTCACGGAGCGGCAAGAGGGAGGGGCAGCCCTCTTTCCGCTCCACTTTTTTTCTTCCCAATCTTAAAGGCCTTCCCCATCGCGGACGTGCTTGCACTGCATGGCTGGGGTGAGGTTTTGTGCATTGCAAAAACTGCCTCTCAGACCCATCTTTTGCTCATCAAATAGAAAACGAAAGCGAGCAAAGAGATGAATGCCACCAGCAAAAACCGCATGGGTTTCATTGGCCGCGCCTTCGCCGTTCTCGGTGCTGCGAACGCTGCCGCCGCCGCCGTCGAAGGCCACCGCCGCCCGAACGCGCGCGACCTGCGTACCCTCGGCATCGACCCGGCAACCTTCCCGGACATCCGCCGCGGGTAATGACGCGACGACGCCACGGATCAACGACATGCTTCGTCGCATGTCATGATCACGGAAGGCCGGCGTCGCATGAAGCGACCCGTCTGACGCAAGTAGCAGCTGCGCCGGTTACTCGAAAAACAATTCGCCCATTGCGATGACAGCATCGGCCTCCCTTGGGAGAGCTAACCCGATTACGTAGCGCGCCGGCGCGCTAATTTTCGATAGCAACAAACTATTTACGCTACCCAAGAACCCTTGGTTGCGATACCTATTTTCGCCTGCTATGCGTGCACCCTCATTTCTGATTAGATGGGGGTTTGAATGACATTCTACCTGGACGGGCCAAAAGCTTCTGATCCCCGGTGACTTTGAGCCAGGGGGTACCGGCGGAACATCCGGCAATGACACAATCACAGGAAGGTCCGGCAGCGACACCTTAAATGGTGGCGCGGGCAACGATCGGGTCTCCGGCGGTGACGGCAACGACGCGATCATCGGCGGACAAGGCGCCGACGCCCTTTACGGAGGTGCAGGTGCAGACAAGTTCGTCTTCAAGTCACATACGGACTCTACCGCTACGTCTCGCGACACGATCTATGATTTCAACTATACCGGTGGCGATCGAACAGATCTCTCGGCAATAGACGCCAATACCGCTGCAGCGGGGAACCAGGCCTTTGCCTTCATCGGTTCGAGCGCATTTAGCGGAAAGGCCGGCGAACTGAGATATGTTAAGCAAGAGAGCGACACCTATGTCTATGCCGACGTCAACGGGGACAAAAAGGCTGACTTTTTGCTGCACCTGGATGATCCGCTGACGATCACTGCAAGCTATTTCCTCCTCTAGTAGGTGCTATTTCATGCCGAGGTCCACTAGGCCTTGGCGGCGATTTTCGGCACCTCGCGGTTTGTCGCCCTCACCTCGCCTGCGCGCCTTGACCAGCAACGTCTCCATGTCATCCTGCTCAGATGATCAGCGGTGTACTTTTGGATCTGGCGGGCGTCATCTACGACGGCGAAAAGGCCGTACCTGGCGCAACGGAGGCCGTTCGCCGCCTGCGTGACGTCGGCCTTCCCATCCGCTTCGTCAGCAACACCACCCGCTCGACCAAACCGGCCGTTCTTGACCGGCTTGCGCGGTTGGGCCTTTCCGTGGCGGCCGACGAAGTGTTCACACCGGCCGAGGCGGCGCGCCAGTGGCTCGCCGAACATCGCCGATCGCCACACCTGCTTGTCCATCCCAATCTCATACAGGAATTCGACGATCTCACCCGGGATTTGCCAAAGGCCGTCGTTGTCGGTGATGCGGGTAACGCTTTCGATTATCCGGCGCTCAACGCGGCGTTTCGAGAATTGATTGCCGGTGCGGAATTACTGGCACTCGCGCCAAACCGGACCTTCAGGGATTCCGATGGAAAGCTCAGCCTCGACGCGGGTGCGTTCGTAACAGGACTGGAATTCGCCAGCCAGAAGAGCGCGATCGTGCTCGGGAAGCCGTCGCAGCCGTTCTTCCGGTCTGCGCTCGCAACGATGAGTTGTCCGGACGATCAAGCCGTCATGGTGGGTGACGACGCGGAAACGGATGTCGCGGGGGGCCTGCAGGCAGGCGTCGCGTACGCCCTCTTGGTGCGCACGGGCAAGTACCGGGAAGGGGACGAGAGGCGGTTCAAGCCGGCGCCGACTGCGACACTTCGCGATATTTCCGAAGCAGTCGACTGGATCCTCGACGCAAGAATGCGCTGAAAGCGGCGATGGGTGTTACTGATCGCTTGCGGATTCCGGGAGAAAACCGATACCGGCCCGGAGAAAGAGACACGGCGCCGACATTCGCGTCGGCGCCGCGGGGAGTGTTTATGCGACTTTCGCGACGCTGCCTTCGGTCGGAACGGTCGAGATCGTCTTCAGCACTTGCGAGGCGATCTGATAGGGGCAACCCTGGGAGTTCGGGCGGCGGTCTTCGAGATAGCCGCGGTAGCCGTTGTTGACGAAGCTGTGCGGAACGCGGATCGATGCACCGCGGTCGGCCACGCCATAGCTGAACTTGTTCCACGGCGCCGTCTCGTGCTTGCCGGTCAGGCGCAGGTGGTTGTCCGGGCCATAGACGGCGATGTGCTCATGCAGGTTCTTGTCGAAGGCAGCCATAAGCGCCTCGAAATAGTCCTTGCCGCCGACTTCGCGCATATAGGCGGTCGAAAAGTTGCAGTGCATGCCCGAGCCGTTCCAGTCGGTGTCGCCGAGCGGCTTGCAATGCCACTCGATGTCGATGCCGTACTTTTCCGTCAGGCGCTGCAGCAGGTAGCGAGCCATCCAGACTTCGTCGGCAGCCTTCTTCGAACCCTTGCCGAAGACCTGGAATTCCCACTGTCCCTTGGCGACTTCGGCATTGATGCCTTCATGGTTGATGCCGGCAGCCAGGCAGATGTCGAGGTGCTCTTCGACGATCTGGCGTGCGATGTCGCCGACGTTCTTGTAGCCGACGCCGGTGTAGTACGGGCCCTGCGGTGCCGGATAGCCCTGCTCCGGGAAGCCGAGCGGGCGGCCGTTCTTGTAGAAGAAGTATTCCTGCTCGAAACCGAACCAGGCACCGTCGTCGTCAAGGATCGTCGCGCGGCTGTTCGACGGATGCGGGGTCTTGCCATCGGGCATCATGACTTCGCACATGACCAGTACGCCGTTGGTGCGAACCGGGTCCGGATAGATCGCGACCGGCTTCAGCACGCAATCGGAGCTGCGACCTTCGGCCTGCATCGTCGAGCTACCATCGAACCCCCAGAGCGGGAGCTGCTCGAGCGTCGGGAATGCATCGAATTCCTTGACCTGCGTTTTTCCGCGCAGGTTCGGTACCGGGGTGTAGCCGTCGAGCCAGATATACTCGAGCTTATACTTTGTCATTGCGAATCTCTCATAACGTGGTGTTGCGAGGCTTTGAACAAATCCTGACGGACAGACACGCTTGCGAAGCGCCGACCGCCAGGGATCCGGAACTGCTCAAGCATTTTGCGTGCCAGTTCGGCCGTTGCGGCCCGCCGATGGTGAAGGAATTGAATGACGGCCCGGATCCCGGGTCCGAGCGCGGAGCCATCCACTGCCCGCTAGGCAGCTGGAACGCTGTAATAGAGTCAATCGGTTAGTTGATTTCGGCTCAGCCCCGCTCCGCACCGGGCCACGCTCCCGCCGCGTCGGACCGACGCCATCGAACCACACGCCGGGGCGAAGCCAGATTGCGTCCGAAGCGTATTACCGCCGCAAAAATTCCGGCAACCGCGGCTAATTTTTAATCGGCGAAAGCGCGTGCCCACAAATACGGCGCGCAATTGATTGAGTTTTCATCATTTCGCGCAAACTATGTGCAAATCGGATGCGATGCGCTATGCTCCCTCACGGAACTCAAGGGAGACCAGACGATGGCCGAGAGTTTGTACCGCAGGTCGGCGACGATTTATCCGTTCCCCGCGAAACCGCTCAGAAGGATGGAAAATCGCCGGGACGAGAAGGCGGATCTCGACGTGCAAGACATTTGCGCCGCCGCCATAGACGGTTGCTGGTATCACGAAGAGGCCGTCCGCGCCGAAACCAAAGATCGCCCCGGTATTCCGGGCAAGCTGAATTAACGCGAACGCGCCGCCTATTTTTTGATCATCTGCATGAATCGCGGGCGGTGCCTGCTTGTCGGCAACACAACTACCCTTTCACAGCACCCGATGTCAGGCCAGCGACGATCTTGCGCTGGAAAATCAACACCAGCACTAGCAGCGGTAACGTGACGGTCACCGACGCGGCCATGATCTGGCCGAACGGATATTCGTAGCGGCTGCTGCCGGTGAGGAGGCCGATCGCAACCGGAACGGTCCGGTTCTCGTCGGTCAGGATAAAGGTGAGCGCGAACAGGAATTCGTTCCACGCCAGAATAAACGAGAGCAGCCCGGTGCTGGCGATCGCCGGCCCCATCAGCGGCAGCAGCACATGGGTCAGGACCCTCAGCCGCGAACAACCGTCAATGAGCGCCGCCTCCTCGAGCTCGGTCGGCAGATCGCGAATGAAGCTGGTCAGGATCCAGGTGGTGAAGGGCAGCGTGAGAATAAGATAGGAGACGATGAGCGCCGACGGGCGATTATAGAGTCCAAGCCAGCCGATCACTTCGAACATTCCCGAGAGCACCACCACCTGCGGGAAAATCGAGATCATCAGTACGGCAATCAAGATGGTCCGGCCCGGCGAAAAATGCAGCCGCCCTAGCGCATAGGCCGCGAGAATGCCGATCACCAGCGAGATCATCGTGCTCGCGAAAGCGACCAGACCGGAATTTATGAGCGCGCCCATGAAAACCGGATTGTGGAACAACTGCCAGTAGTTGCTGAAATCCAGTGATGGCAGGAGACTGAACTGATAGAGCGCCTGGCCGGATTTGGTCGACGATACGATCGCCCAGTAATAGGGAAAGAGCATGTAGACGAGCACGGCCGCAACACCCGCATAGAGGCCGAAAGTCTTCACACGCCGGATCGTGCGATAGGTGCTGTTGGAATAGCGTTGTGCGGTGGCAGTCGTCGTCATTGCCATTTTCGTCACCCCGTCGCGCGATCGAGGCGCAGGACGCCAACGATAAGGATCGCGATCAGCCCGATGATCATGAACACCCAGGTGGAGGCCGCCGAGCCGACGCCGAGGTCCTGGAAGCTGATCAGTTGGTCGCGCGCATAGATCGACATCGTCATGGTGTTTTCATTGTTGGCCGCGAGCACATAGCTCAGGTCGAACATCCGGAGCGCATCGAGCGTGCGAAACAGCATCGCAACGCCAATCGCCGGCGTGGCGAGCGGCAGCGTTATCGACCAGAAGCGCTTCCAGTGCGGCACGCCGGAAACCTCCGCGGCCTCGTAGATCTCCTCGGGAATCAGCTGGAGCCCGGCGAGAATGAGCAGCACCATGAACGGCGTCGTCACCCAGACATCGATGAAGATCACGGTATAGAGGATGAGCGATGGTTCGGCGGTCCAGGCAATGCCCTTCTCGACGAGGCCCACGGTCACGAGCAGCTTGTTGACGAGGCCGAACTGGTCGTTGAGCATCCATTCCCATATCCGGGTCGAGACGACCATTGGCATCGCCCAGGGAACGAGAATCGCTGCCCTGACGATGCCACGACCGATGAAAGCCCGGTGGAGCAAAAGCGCGATCGCCAGCCCAAGAAGCGTCTCCAGACCGACAGATATGACCGTGAAGAACAGCGTGTTCTTGACCGCGCGCCAGAACACCGGATCTTCCGCGACGGTTATGAAATTGTCGATCCCGACAAAACCGTAGTTCGCCGGCGCATCGAGGAAGGCGTCGGTGAAGGAAAAGAAGATGCTGCGCGCGAGCGGCCAGATCGCGACGCCGACGAGCGCGATGATCAGCGGCAGCAGAAACAGCCAGGCCGTGCGGTTCTGCTGCCGTTGCATCCTCTCGGCCGCACTCACAGCGAAGCTCCCGATGCCAGTTGCATGGCGCCACCGTGATCGATCCGTCGCCCGTCTTCGCCGAAGAGATAGAGGTTTTCAGGCTGCCAGCCGAGCCCAACCGGCTGGCTCGTAGCGAATGCGGGCGGACTTCCGGTCGAGCGCACCGTCCAGACCAGCGTTTCGTCAAGCCGCACATAGCACACATACTCGTAGCCGAGATCTTCCATGCGCTCGAATGTCCCGCGGATCGCGCCCTTGGTCTCGGCGCTCACCAGCTTGAGGGCTTCGGGCCTGAGACCGATTTCGACGGGGCCGTCGGCGTCAGCAAGTTCCGCAGCATGATAAAATCCGCCGACGCCCCGGAGCACGCCGCCGGAAGAGGCGGTGCGGTCGAGCGGCGCGAAGTTCATGCGCGGACTGCCGAGAAAACCGGCGACGAACCTGTTTGCCGGCCGGTCATAAAGCTCCCTCGGCCGACCGACCTGCTCTATGCGCCCCTGATTGAGGATGACGATCCGGTCGGCGAGCGTCATGGCCTCGGTCTGGTCGTGCGTCACATAGATCATCGTCGTCTTTACGTCGGCATGCAGCTTGGCGATCTCAAAGCGCATTTCCATGCGCAGATCGGCGTCGAGATTGGACAACGGTTCGTCGAAGAGGAAAACCTCAGGCTGGCCGACAAGCGCGCGACCTATCGCTACGCGCTGCCGCTGACCGCCGGAAAGCTGCCGCGGGCGCCGGTCGAGCAGATGGCCGATCTTCAGCATCTCCGCGACCTTGGCGACGCGGCGCGGGATTTCGTCCTTGCCGAGGCGCGCGGTTTCGAGCGCGAAGCTGATGTTGCGCGACACGTTCATGTGCGGGTAGAGCGCGTAGGACTGGAAGACGAAGGCAAGCCCGCGCTTCGATGCCGGCACGTCGGTCACCTGCTCGCCGCCGATGAAGACGTCACCTTCGGAAACCGGGACCAGCCCGGCGATCAGGCGCAAAAGCGTCGACTTCCCGCAACCCGACGGGCCGACGAACACCGTGAACTCGCCATCCGCGATTTCCAGATCGATCGACCGGATGACATCGTAAGCGCCAAAAGTCTTGCTGACGTTTTTCAAGGTGACTGAAGCCATTACGCTGTCCTTCAAAGGCTCGCCGCGGCACCGTCGGCCAGGATTTCTCTGTCGCTGCATTCGAGCACGATGGTCGCAGGCCAGTCAGCCGTGAATCCGTCAGCCGTCGCCACGCGCTGCAGCGCTTCCTTCTTACCGCCGCCGCTCAAAAGCGGCCTGCACCTGCGCGCCTCGCGGATCGTCCTGAGCCCGACACTTATCCCATGCGTCGGCACCTCGTCGGCTTCACCATCGGGAACTCGTCGCGTCGAACCGCACATTTGCGAAAGGGCACCTCCGAGATACCCCGGAGGTGCCGCTTTGTTCATTCGCCGGCTTTCACGTCGCGCTGCAGCCGCCGTTCGAGATCGGCAAGTTCCTTGGCGACATCGTCCTTGCCGGAGATGATGTCATGGACAGCCCGGTAGAACGTGCGGGAAATGCGGTTGTAGTTCTTGCCGGTGGCGGCGGAGGGACGGGCGACCGATTCCTCGAAGGCCGTCTTTGCCATGCCGAGGAAGGGGATCTTCGCCAGCACGTCGGCGTCTTCGTAAAGCGCCGCGACAGTCGGGTTGTAGCCGCCTTCGATCGCGCGCATCTTCTGGTCCTCGAGGCCGACCATGTAGCGCAGGAGGTCAGCCGCAAGTTCCTGCTTCTCGGAATATTTCGAGACCCCGAGATAGGCCGTGCCGAGCGAGCCGCTTGACTTCTGCCCCTCGGCTCCGAGCGGAAGGGCGGAGACGCCGACCTTGCCGACAAGCTTGCCGCCTTCCGCCTGCGATGTGCCCCAAACATAGGGCCAGTTGCGGTGGAACACCGCATTGCCGCTTTCGAAGAGGGCGCGCGAATTTTCCTCGTCGTAGTTGAGGACGCCCTCGGGCGAAATCGTGCCGATCCAGCCGCGCGCACGGGTCAGCGCCGCTTCTGTCACGGGGCTGTTGATGGTGACCTCGCCATCGTCGGAGATGATGGTTCCGCCGCCGGCCGAGGCGATCCATTCGAGCGCGTCGCAGGTCAGGCCCTCGTAGCTGCGGCCCTGCCAGGCATAGCCCCACATATCCGGGTTTCCGGCCTTGCGCTCCGCGTCCTGGATCTCCTTCGCGGTCGCGGTCATTTCATCCCAGGTCTTCGGCGGCTCTTTGCCGTATTTCTCGAGCAGGTCCTTGCGATAGAACATCAGCCCGGTGTCGATATAGAAGGGCATCGCCAGAAGCTTGCCGTCGAGGCGCGCGGCATCCGTGGCGGAGGCGAAATGCGCCTTCACCTCGTCCTCCGGGATCTTCGACGTGACATCGAGCAGATGATCCTTGAACATGCCGAGCCAGATGACGTCGATATAGAGCACGTCGATGTCCGACGATTGGGCCGCGAAGAGCTGCTGGTAGATCGGGATCGCATCGTCGAGGTTCTGCGGCATCCGGTTGAGCTTCACCTCGTTGCCGGTTTTCTCCGACCACTTCGCGACGGCCTTTTCACACAATTCGTAGTCGGTCGCGGAGCAGAACATCGAGACCGTTTCGGCTTTTGCCGGGAGCGCCGATGCGAAGGCCACCACGGCCATGCCTGCCAGCATTTTCAGTTTGTGTTTCATGTCGTTCCCTCATTCGTTCTCTTGTGAACGTCGCTATATCGCGGCCTCCCGCCGCCGATATTTCTTAAGATGTTTTTCAAAAGGCAGATTGCGGCCGCCATAGCCGGTCACCGCGAGCGAACCGCAGATGACGGCGATTTCGATTGCGCCGCGCAAGTCCGGCTCGTTGAGCAAGCCGTGGACGAAGCCGGCATTGAAGCAGTCGCCGGCACCGGTCGTGTCGAACACGTCGACGGCGAGCGCCGGCACGCGGCAGACCTCTCCCTTCGAAGAGGCGATGGCGCCGTCCGCGCCGCATTTGACGACGACAGTCGGGCAGAAACGGGCGATCGAGGCGAGCGCACGTTCGGCGTCATCCACGCCGGTCAATGCCTTCGCCTCGGAGGAATTCGGCAGGAAGACGTCTATCAGCCTCAGCATGTCTTCGATGCCGGGCGTCGAGAGCTTGTAGTCAACATGCTGCAAGTCGGAGCAGACGATAATACCGAGATCACGCGCCGCCTGGATGAGCGCGCGCCGCTCCTCGTCGAGCGAGAAGCCCTGCAGCAGCAGGATGCGCGGCCGAATGCGATCGAGATCCTCCGGCTTCGGCAGCGGGTCCGGCTGCTCGGCATAGCTGATGAAGCCGCGGTCATGAGCGAACGAGAATGCCGCGCTCACCCGGCGCAACGGCTTGTCCAGATGGATGAAGAGCCCATCATCGATGTTTTCCCGCCGCGCTTCATCGATGATCATGCGGCTGAAGATGTCGTTGCCGAAGGTGCACCACCACCCCGCCTTCGTTCCAAGCCGGGCGAGCGCCAGCGCCGTCGAATAGGCAGCACCCGGTACCCATTCGAACTCTTCGGCCCAAAGATCGGCACCGATCTTCGGCACATCCGGGAGACCGCGGAAGATCAGGTCGAAGTAGTACTCTCCGACGACCATCACGTCGTAACGGGAGCCAAGCGTCTCGCTCACGACCAGTCACCTGCATATTGCGCATGCGCCGCGAGATATTCGTCAACCAGTGGCACCGCACGCGAATAGGAGAGCACGAGCGGATGCGCCATCAGCGCCTCGACGGCGAGTTCGCGGCTCCGCTCCTTGATCGCGCGGACGGCCAACCGCTCATAGCGCTTGACGTTCTGGACGAGCTGCGCCTGAGCTTCGGGCATGGCGCCCACCTTGAGCGGTCCGATACCGCTCTTGTCGACCACGCAACTCACTTCCACGACATCGTCGGCACGCAGGCCGTCGATCGCGCCCTCGTTGCGGACATTGAGGCCCGTATAGCAGGGCTTTCCGGTCTGCAGCGCATCGACGAGGTTGAGCGCGACGCCGGCGTAGCCTTCACCCTCTTCGCCGGTCTCTCCGGCCGCAATGCTTTCGACGAACTTGTCGGCCTCTTCCATGCTCGGCGCATCGGCAAGCGCGTAATGCATGTAGGTCGCGTTGCGTCGCCGCTCATAGGCATAGTAGGCCGCAAGTGCTCCCTCGGCGTCAGTATCGAGATTGATCGTGCCGAGCTTGGCGATCAATGCCGCGTTCAGGTCCTTGACCTCTTCACCACGCGTGCGCTCGTCCGACTTGAGCGCCTCGACGGCCCTTTCCGCATAGTAGTAGTAATAGAGATATTCGTTGATCCAGTTGCGCTGGTGGCGGATCAGCTTGCTGTCGAACATCCGCTGCGACGTCGCGCGGATAAAGGCGTCGTCGTCAAGCAGCGGCTGGAGCACTTCCTTGCCGTCGATCTTTGCACTCCTCGTGAAGGAGAGGTGGTTGAGGCCATAGACCTCGGCGTGCACGTCATTCTGCGGCACCTTGTACCAGCGCGCCAAGGCTTCCTGCGCACCGTTAGCACCATCGCAAATGCCGACCGTGCGGTGATAGCCTTCGTTCTGCAGAGCCTGCGCGACGAGGCCCGCCGGGTTGGTGAAGTTGAACAGCCAGGCGTCGGGGCTGACCTTCTTCAGGATTTCCGCGTATTTGAGGATCACCGGAATGCTGCGGAGCGCCATCGCAAAGCCGCCCGGACCGGTGGTCTCCTGACCTAGCACGCCATGGGCAAGCGCGATGCGTTCGTCCTTGACGCGACCCTCTTCATTGCCGGGCCGGACCGTGGTGACGACGTAGCTTGCCCCTTCCAGCGCCCGCTCGGCATCGGCAGACATCGTGATCCTGACCGGGGATTGCATGCGCCGGGCCAGCTCCTGGCTGATCCGCCCGAACAGATCGAGCTTCTGCTCATTGATGTCCTGCAAGCAGATCTCGGTCAGACCGCTTCGCTCCGCGCGCCGCAGGGCGGATCCGACAAACAGGGGTGCCCGGACGCCGCCGCCGCCAATCAAGGTCAGTTTCATTCTTTACTCCGCCGTTCCGATTGTGATATCGCTACTGGATATAACCAGTTATGTCAATTCGATCTGCAGACGCTTTTCCAGCAATCCACCAGGTGGTTCGACACCGGTATGCGGGGAAGCAAGGTTGGATGGAATCTCACCCGGCTCTTGTCTTCAATCTTGTCAGGTGCAATGCAGAGGGGCATCCGGCAACTGGCGGCTGAAACGAACGGCACATGGCACGACACGCAAATCTTCCGGACGAAAATCCCATCGATCGCAACCACCCGGATGCGCTCTACGTGCAATTGCGAAACCTGCTCAAAGGCATGATCGAAAGGCGGGAACTTGCGGTCAACGACAAGCTTCCGTCAGAGCGGGAACTGGTCGCAGCCTATGGCGTCAGCCGCATTACGGTGCGCCAGGCGGTCAAGGAACTCGAGAACCTCGGCTATCTGCAGACACGGCCCGGCAAGGGCATCTATGTCACCGAACCAAAGCCGATCTATGAGCTCGAGATCGTGCGCAGTTTCACCCAGACGGCCTATGCGAACAATCTCAAGCCCGGGATGCGGCTGCTCGCCGGCAAGATCATCCGTGCTGACGCCGAGGTGGCGCGGCCGCTGTCCCTGCCGACCGGCGCAGACGTCGTTTTCCTGGAGAGGTTGCGCCTCCTCGATGACGTGCCGGTCGTCATCCAGCGGGACTGGTTTTCCGCGTCGCTCGCGCCCGGCATCCTCGACATCGACTGGACGGTCGAGAATCGGTCGCTCTATGCGGAGTTCGAGAACCGCTATGGAATCATTCCGTCGCGCGGCCAATCGACCTTGAGCGCCCGGCTCGCCACCGACACGGAGGCGTCATTGCTCCAACTCGACGCACCTGCTGCGGTTCTGACGCTGGACCAGATCGCCTACGACACGCACAACCGCACGGTCAACGTGAGCGCCGCTGCCTACCATCCGACCCGCTATCCGCTGTCGTTGACCCAGTCCCACAGAAGGCTGTGATCCGTCGTCATCCGGGCGCCTTTCTCTGCAACCATAGATCTGCGTATGGATCCGGGAATCTACCCGTTTGGTCTGTTCCCGCGGAAACACAAAACGTTCTCGGACTCGTCAATATATGGCAGCAAGAACGGCAGGGAACGTTCTTCAGGTCACGCAATACCGCGTGACTTGCGAGGGGTTAGGCTGGGGAGACACTCCATGAAACGGCATCGCATCTAGTCTATTCGATGCCTTGTCGCTCGCGACGATGAGCGACCGCCCGTCATGGGCGCCTCTTCCAAAAAACCATCCATCACCACGCCGAGGCAGCCGCCTCTGCGAACAGCGACGCATGTCCCGATGCACAGGAACAAGGAAAGACATATGGCGAATATCTTCGGAACTGTCGGCAAGGACGTTTTGACCGGCAGCGATCTTGAGAATGATTTCATCGCGGCGCTTGCCGGCGACGACATCGTCAACGGCGGCATGGGCAGCGATACGGTGAGTGCCGACGAGGGCAACGACACCGTCAGCGGCTCGTTCCAGGGCGACAGCCTCATGGGCGGCGACGGCAACGACACGCTGAACGGCAACAGCGGAAGCGACATGCTGAGCGGCGGGGCCGGACAGGACAAGCTCAACGGCGGCAGTGGTCGGGATACGATCACCGCCTTTGAGCTCAGCGAAGTCTCCGGCGATGTGGTCGATGGTGGCTCCGGCACCGACATGGTCATGCTCGATTACTCGGAACACGGCGCAAAGCTTAACATCGCGATCAAGGATTGGATCGCACCGCAAACGCTGATCGGAGGCATCCAGACGACCAACGTCGAGGCGTTCAGCATCACCGGAACGGCCTTCGATGATGTCGTTACCGGCGGTAACTACTCAGACATGCTGACCGGGGGACTCGGACACGACCGGCTTTCGGGCGGACGCGGTCATGACTTGCTCCAGGGCGGAGACGGCAACGATACGCTCAGCGGCGGCTACGGCTTTGACTTCCTGAACGGCGACGCCGGCATTGACACCCTGTACGGTGACGCCGGGAGCGACTACCTGAGTGGTGGTGACGGCGACGACAAGGTCTATGGCGGCGACGGCGCAGACTGGCTCTCGGGAGATGCCGGCAACGACGTGCTTTCCGGCGGCAACGATAGTGATGTCGTTTCCGGTGGTGCCGGTATCGACAACCTGGCAGGCGACGCCGGCAATGACTCGCTCGACGGCGGTATCGGTGACGACAAGCTTGAGGGCGGCGCCGGCGACGACACTCTCAACTACACCTACGGCCAAGGCAAAGACACGATCACCGACGTAAGCGGCAGCGACCGGCTGGTGGTCCGCAACTTCTCCGGAAACTTCACCGCGAAGGCAGCCACCGAAATCAATACTCTCGCCGGCGGCACGACGTTCAAGGGTGTCGAGCACTACTCGATCTACGCGAGCGGCTCGGGCATCAACAAGGTCGTGACTGGCAGCGGCAATGACTATGTCGACGCCGCGGCCGGTGACGACTACGTCGACGGCGGTGCCGGCAACGACACGCTCCTCGCCGGAATTGGCCGCGACACCGTCAACGGCGGCATCGGCAACGACTCCGTCACCTTGGGCGACGGCGGCGCCGACAAGGGCGACGGCGGCACGGGCACAGACACGGTCGCGGTCGACCGTCGCTCGCTGACAACCGCGCAGACGTTCTCTGCGACCGGTGCCACGGCGACGCTCTCCGACGGTACGAGCCTCAAGAACTTCGAGCATTACCGCGTCGAGTTCGGCTCCGGTAATGACGTGGTGAAGTCCGTCGGCTCCGCGCTCAGCGTCGCCTTCTACGGTTACGGCGGCAATGACACGCTGATCGGCACCAACGGCAACGACACGCTCGATGGCGGAGAGGGAAGCGACACCCTCAACTCGGGCGCAGGAAACGATGTCATCCGCGATTTTGGTGGCAAGAACTCGATCACTGCCGGCGACGGCAACGACGTGGTCAGCGTCGGCGACAGCGCCACGGGAGCGGCCAGCTACAACACGGTCAATCTCGGAACCGGCAACGACAGCTTCACGCGCACCGCCTCGACCGGCACGCTGGTCGTTGACGGTGGAACGGGTACCGACTTCGCCTCCATCAATTTCAGCAAGTATACGCAGGGCATCACCTTCAAGCTTGCTGCATCGGTGACAGCGACGAATGCTCCGGTCACGGTGAAAAACGTCGAGCGGGTCGCGCTCGTCGGCGGGACGGGCAACGACGTCTTCGCTGGTGGCAGCCTCAACGACGATCTGCGCGGCGGCGCCGGTCACGACAGTCTCAGCGCCGGGGCGGGCAACGATCTCCTGTCCGGCGATGCGGGCAACGACACGATCCGTGCTGGAACGGGCAACGACACCATCTATGGTGACACGGCGACCACCACCGGCGGCAGGGATGTGATCTACGCCGAGGATGGCAACGACAAGGTCTATGCCGGCATCGGCGATCGCTCCGACGGCGGCACGGGCACGGACGTGATCAGGCTGAACGTCTCCGAGCAGACGAAGGATATCGCCTTCAACTTCTCGACCGGCACGGTCAATGTCGACACGGTGACATCCTTCAACGCCTTCGAAGCGCTGGACTATGTCGGCAGCAAGGGCAAGGACACGGTTACGGGCGGAACCCTCAACGACATCCTCGACGGCATGGCCGGCAACGATGTCCTAAGGGGCGGCAACGGCAATGACACGCTCCGCGACGGCGCCGGCGACGACCAGCTCTTCGGCGATGCCGGGAACGACGTTCTCACCCGCACCGTTCATTCCGGTAAGGACCTCTTCGATGGCGGCGTCGGTATCGATACGCTGAGCTTTGCGGCGGGAGCGACGTCAGTCGTACTCGATCTGCAGACCCAGGCCAAGAACAAGGGGCTGGCGCTCGGTCTCACCGTCAAGAATTTCGAGACCATCATCGGCAGCGCAGCCGATGACGAAATTCGCGGTGATGCGACCGCCAACACGCTCTATGGCAAGGGCGCCGACGATATCCTCGATGGCCGCGACGGCAACGACACCCTGGTCGGGGGCGCAGGGGACGACTGGCTGACCGGCGGAGCCGGCAACGACAGGTTCGTCTTCGACCGCGAAGGACGCGACGGTGAAGGCGACGTCATCACCGACTTCGTCCGTGGCCAGGACAAGCTCATCATCGATCGCGCCGCCTTTGGCATCGCCGCCGGCGACACGGCGGTGACGCTGGTCACCGGCGCGGACCCGGTCGCGGCAAGCAGCAAGGGCACGTTCCTGTTCGAGACCGACAATGGCCGCCTCTGGTACGATGCCGACGGCAATGCCGCGACAGCGGACCTGGAACTGGTTGCGATCCTGCAGAACGTCAAGGCTCTCTCGACGAGCGACTTCTCCTTCCTCTAAAGTGGGGCCTCTAGGGTAGAGCGTCACCTGGATGCGCCCGTCCCGCGACAGCGGGGCGGGCGTTTCGTCGTTTCCAGGCTAGTTCTCCCGGAGGTCACCTCCAGCGGCCGGTTCTTCGAGCCGGGAGCCGTGCTTGGGCCGCGGCTTTTCGATCCCCGGGACGAGGCCGATTTGCTCGACGAGAAAGTCGACCAGCAGCCGCACCCGCGCAATGCCCGCCCGTTCCGGAACGATCAGCATGCTCAACGGAACGGACGGAAGCGAATAGTCGGCCAAGATCGCCGTCAGCCGTCCGGTCGCCAGGAGGTCGTCAACCAGCCATTGATGCGCGGGCGCAATGCCGCGCCCGGCGACGAGAGCTTCGCGCGCTGCAAGGCCGTGATCGACCCGGAGCCGTCCCCCGAAGGGCACGGCATGGGACCCTCCGCCCGGCCCATGCAGGGTGAGGGTGTCGCTTCCCGCCACGTTCGACATCCGGATAGCCTCATGGCCAGACAGGTCCTGCGGCACAGCCGGCACACCCCGCGCCGCAAGATAGCCCGGCGCCGCCACCAGCAGGCGCCGGGACTGGCCGAGCGCTCTGAGTTTCATGGAGCTGTCCGCAAGCGGGCCCAGGCGAAGCGCGATATCGAACCCCTCGCGCACGAGGTCGATCCGCTCGTCGGTGAGGCTGAGGTCCACCCCGATATCGGGATAGCGATCCTGGAAAACGAAAATCAACCGGCTGACATGCATGACGCCGAAGGCCGCCGTACAGGATAGACGGATAGTGCCGGCTGGAGCGCCACGCGTGCCGCGCGCCTCGTCCGTGGCCTGCTCGACGAGGCGAAGGACTTGAACGCAGTTGGCGTAATAGCGGCTGCCTTCATCGGTCATGGTGACGCGCCGCGTCGTCCTGCTGATGAGAGGCACGCCGACCGCCTCCTCGAGTTCCCTGAGATGGCGCGTGACCGTCGACTGGCCCACTCCGAACTCGCGCGCAACAGCCGACAGGCTCCCACGCTCGGCCACCCGGACGAAGGTGCGCATGCGTTCCAGCGTGACGTCGTACTTATCCATTTTTCGGCAAAATCATATCCATTATGTAGATCTAGCGGATCGCTGCCGCGTTGGCTACCTAAGCATCGATTTTGCTGTCGGAGGCCGACCTTATGAAAGTTCTGCTCGTATTCGCCCATCCCGAACCGCGTTCGCTCAATGGCGCGCTTCGCGATATCGCCATCAAGGAACTGGAGGCCCAGGGCCACGAGGTGCGCATGTCGGACCTTTACGCCGACCGCTGGAAATCCGAGATCGATCATGCCGACTTTCTCTCGCTCGCCCCGGACGCGCGATTGAAGGTGGCCAAAGCCTCGGGAGAAGCTTTCGCCACCAACGCTCTGACCGAAGACGTAAAAGCCGAGCACGAAAAGCTCTTGTGGGCCGACGTCCTGATCCTGCAGTTCCCGCTGTGGTGGTACAGTATGCCGGCGATCCTCAAAGGCTGGGTGGATCGCGTTTACGCCTACGGCTTCGCCTATGGTGTCGGCGAGCACAGCGACAAATATTGGGGCAACCGCTTCGGCGAAGGAACCTTCGCGGGGAAACGCGCGATGTTGCTCGTGACCACCGGCGGCTGGGAGGAGCATTACTCCGCCCGCGGGATCAATGGGCCGATCGACGACCTCCTATTCCCGATCAATCACGGGATCCTGTTTTATCCGGGCTACGACGTGCTTCCGCCGTTCGTCGCCTATCGGGTCGATCGTCTTGACGAGGCCAGCTTCCACGCCGTGGCCGAGCGCCTGCGCGAGAGGATGCGAACGCTCGACTCCACGCCGCCCATTCCCTACCGGCGGCAGAACGCCGGAGACTATGTGATCCCGAGCCTTCAGCTTCGACCGGATCTCGGGGATCCGGGTGCGAACGGCTTTGCTCTTCACTTGAACGGCACTCGCTGAACGTTCGCTTCGCTTCGGAAGAGACCCAATCGTGCGTCGCAGCGCAATGGCGCGAAGGGCCACTTGCTACCGCAAGCAGCTCGCACGGCACTGCGATACCGGCGGTGTCGTACGAGGCAGCGATCGACCAGTTTTCAAACGCATGCGGTCATCTCTAACCCAACAAGCGGTCAGTAGTCCCACCAGGCTGGTACCCAACGAAAGAGATTGCCGGCGGCCGCCACATGGCCGACGGAGGGGAATGGCATGTGCGTGGACACTAGCAACGAGCCGGTCTCCGCCAGCTCCCGCATAAGACGGAGCCGAACGCGGGTCGCTTCCTCCGGGTCGTGTTCGAAACCGTTGTGCCACTCGGGGTGGTCGAACGAGGCCGGGAGCAGGGCGTCGCCGGCGAACATCAGCCGGTCGCCGCCGGACGCCAGGCGGACGACGCTATGCCCTGGGGTGTGGCCGCCGGTGCGAGTGACGACCACCCCCGGCGCTACCTCGGACTCCTCGTCGAAGGTCCGCAGATGGCTGCGGTACTCATCCAGGAACTGCCTGGACGACCGCCGAATCACCTCCACAAACTCCGGCGGCATGGCGGTGCGGGAGAAGTCGGGCGACTCCCAGAACTTGGCCTCGGCGGCGGACACATGGACCCGCAGGTCCGGACGCAACCGGTCCTTCACGCCGTCGACGAGCAGCCCGCCAACGTGGTCAAAGTGCATGTGGGTCAGCACCACGTCGGTCACGGACGCGAGATCGACGCCGGCGGCCTCGAGTCGATGAACAAACTGACCGGCCCGCGGGTAGCCCGCGTATTCCCCTCCCAGCCCGCTGTCGATGAGTATCGTCTGGCTGCCGCTGCGCACCACGAACGCGTTCAGTGCCCAATCTAGGTCGTCCTGCGGGAGGAACCTGTCGCCCAACCAGGCCGCGCGGACGGCCGGGTCGGCGTTGGTGGCCATCGCCTCGGCCGGTATCTCTATGATTCCATCGCTGACCACCAGCACGTCAATCTCGCCGACCCGCACCGCGTAGCGCGACGGAACCAGTTCGTCACGCCGCAACTGGTGGTGTGAGGTACCCAAGCCTGCGTTTGTCGCCTGCTGAACGGTCGTTCGAGGACTTGTTTGTACCTTCGACATGATATGCTCCTGTTTTGCGTGATCGGACGTGTCGGTCACGAGCGACGTCGCCGACTCTACGTTGAGGCGTGTTGGCGATCGACCCACACATGAGGATAGGGCAAGCTTGTGCTCTCAGCGGACCGCAGCGAGATTTGATGAGGCTGGTATGAAGGCCGCGCCGCTCTCGCCCGCCGAACGGTGCCCGGCGCCCAGCGTTTACTCGTATGCGCCTCAACAACCGGACCGAGCCAATGTGCTTCTGCGGTCACCTCTACCGTGCCCGCAATCTGATTGAGCGGTTCTTTAGCAATACCAAGCAATGTCGCCGGCCACTCTATCAACTTGCGGGGCGGTTCCCCAGATAGGGCGTCGATAGCTGGGTCGCCTGACCCAGTAGGAAAAATCGATCTATGAAGATCGGCGGCAAACCTGTCCCAGTTCGCCCACGCTTTCTCGCCCGCCTCGCCACCGACGTAACCGCCCGCGAGTAGCGCAAACTCAAACACTCCACGATGATATTGATCGGGCGCATCCAATAGTAATATGATTGAGCCGGCAAAGCCGCTGAAGGTCCAAGTTGTTGTGCGAGTAGACGAGCGCTGAGCCGCTCTGCATAGCAGAGCAACGGGGAGGAATTGGCTCATGAATGCGGCTAGCTCGCAGGATCCCCTCCGAGATCTTGGCTTCGATCTGCTGTGGCGAGATGCCGAGCGAGTCCTGTACAGAGGCTGGCGCGAGGACGCCGACGGTAGGGGGGACACAGTCCTGGCTGTGCTGCCATCCGCCAGCCATCCGAGGCCGGACAGCCTCGGGCGCCTCGCTCATGAATATGAGCTAAGGGGGAGCCTCGATAGCGCCTGGGCTGCGAGGCCGCTGGACTTCGTGCGCGACCGTAACCTCCTCTTTTTGGACGATAAAGGAGGCGAGCCTTTGGCCCGTCTCGTCGGTGCACCGATGGAATTGGGGCAATTCCTGCCGCTCGCCATCGCGCTCTCGGGGGCTGTTGCGCAGATGCACGCGAGCGGGCTCATCCACAAGGACATAAAGCCGGGTAATGTACTCGTCAGCCCCTCCACCAACGCGGTCAGGTTGACGGGCTTCGGCATCGCCTCGCGCGTGCCGCGCGAGCGGCTGTCGCCCGCCCCGCCCGAGGTGATCGCCGGCACCTTCGCTTACATGGCGCCCGAACAGACCGGCCGGATGAACCGTTCCATCGACGCGCGCAGCGACCTCTATGCACTGGGCGTCACGCTATACGAGGTGCTGACGGGTGTCCTGCCGTTCGCAGCCACCGAGCCGATGGAATGGATCCATTGCCATATAGCCCGCCAGCCTCTACCGCCGGGCGAGCGCGTGCCGGCAATTCCCGGAGCTGTCTCCGAGATCATCATGAAACTGCTCTCCAAGGGAGCGGAGGACCGTTACCAGACCGCCGCCGGACTGTGCGCCGACCTGCAGCACTGCCTCGAACAATGGGCGGCAGGCGGGGGAATCGCGCCATTCGTGCTGGGGGCTCGCGACGCTTCGGGTCAGCTGCTGTTCCAGGAAAAGCTCTACGGGCGCGAGGCGGAAATAGCGCGCCTCGTCACCGCCTTCGACCGCGTTCTGGCGGACGGCGCCTCGGGGCTCGTGCTAGTGTCGGGTTATTCCGGCATCGGCAAGTCGTCAGTGGTCAATGAGCTGCAAAGGGCGCTGGTGCCGCCGCGTGGCCTGTTTGCGGCCGGCAAGTTCGACCAGTACAAACTCGGCATCCCCTATGCGACGCTGGCGCAGGCGTTCCAGGGCCTGGTGCGGCAGCTCCTCAGCAAGAGCGACGCAGAACTGGCGCGCTGGCGCGTCGCGTTCATCGAAGCGCTCGGCCTCAACGGCCAACTGATGGTGAACCTGATCCCGGAACTCGCCCTCGTGATCGGCGAGCAGCCGCCGGTGCCCGACCTGTCGGCGGCTGAAGCCCAGAGCAGGTTCCTGCTGGTGTTCAGGCAGCTCCTGGGCGTGTTCGCGCGCCCGGAGCATCCCCTTGTGCTGTTTCTCGACGATCTGCAGTGGCTGGATTCGGCAACGCTCGACGCATTCGAGCATCTCGCCACGCAGCCTGAGGTGCGCCACCTGCTGCTGGTGGGTGCCTACCGCGACAACGAGGTGGGCTCGACGCACCCGCTGACGCAGAGGCTCAGGACTATCCGTGACTCGCGAGGCGGTGTGGAGGAGATGGTGCTGGGCCCAATCCTTCTGGAGGACGTTACCTCTATGGTCGCCGAGGCGCTCGGCGCCGACCCCAAGACGGCGATCCCGCTCGCGCAGGTCGTATTCGAGAAGGCCGGCGGCAATCCGTTCTTTACGGTCCAGTTCGTCAGCGCACTCGTCGATGACGGCCTGCTCGTCTTCGACCAGCAGGTCGCGGCGTGGCGCTGGGACGACGACCGCGTCGGCGCCAAGAGCGTGGGCGACAATGTTGTCGACCTGATGATCGAGCGCCTGAGCCGGCTCCCGGACGCCTCGCTTGGAGCGCTCAAGCACCTGGCGTGCCTAGGCAACAGCGTCGAGATCGACAGGTTCCGGCAAGTGACCGGAGCTTCGCAGCAGGAGACGCAGAGCCTGCTGCACGAGGCCCTACGCGTTGGGCTCTTGCACCAGGTCGATGCCGCCTACGCGTTCGCCCATGACCGCGTGCACGAAGCGGCATACGCGCTGCTCCGGGAACCGGAGCGCGCCGGTGCCCACCGTAGAATTGGGATGCACCTGCTGGCGGCGCTCAGCGAGAGTGAGGTGGACGCCGAGATCTTCGACATTGCCAGCCACTTCAACCGCAGCGACATCGCCGGCGCGGACGCGGCGGAGCGGGCGACCGCTTCCGCGCTCAACCTGCGCGCGGGATGGAAGGCAAAGGCCTCGGCAGCCTATGCGGCGGCGTGCGATTTTCTTGCCCACGGCCGAGCGCTGCTCGGAGAGGATGGCTGGAGTTCACACTACGCGCTTGCATTCGCGCTGACGCTGGATCACGCCGAGTGCACCTTCCTCAACGGCGACTTCGACGGCGCCGAAAGAATGGCCGCAAGCGCCTTGGACGATGCGCGAACCCGCGTGGACAAGGCCGCGATCCACCGGCTGAGGATCGAGCTGCATGTAGTGAGATCCGACTATGACGCGGCGGTCGGAAGCGCACTGGCGGCCCTGCGACTGTTCGACATCGATTTTCCGCCGCATCCGAGCCGGGAGGAGACGGAGCGCGAGTTCGGCGATGTCTGGAAGAATCTGGGCGGCCGTCCATTCGAGAGTATTGCCGACCTGCCGCCGATGACGGATCCCGAGATGCTGGCGGCCATGCGGATTCTGGCCGAGCTCTGGGCACCCGCCTATTTCACAGATTTCAACCTGGCGATCCTGGCCGGCTGCCGAATGGTCAATCTCAGTCTTGTCCATGGCGCGGCCAACATATCGAACCAAGGGTACGCTTTGCTTGGGTTTTTCATGGGTCCCGCGTTTGGCCGCTACCACGATGGATATCGGCTGGCCAACTTAGCCGGCGAACTCGCTGAGAGGCGCAATGTGTTGCTGGACATGGCCCGTGTCGGCGATACGATGGCGCTGGCGGCCTCGTGGACCGAGCCGCTCACGACCGCCATCGACTGCTGGCGCAAGGCGTACCGGAGAGGCGTGGAGGCGGGAGACCTCTATTTTGCCTGCTATTCCGCCGGACATATCGGGTTGCACCTCCTGGTGCGCGGTCACAGCCTTCAGCAGGATGCCGCCGAGTGCAAGGCATACCTGGACTCTGCACGCCGCACCGGCTTCCGGGACGGCATGGATATGATCGTCGCAAGCGAGCGGGCAATCGCCTGCCTGCGGGGGCTCACGCGTGGTCTGGCGGAATTCAGCGACGACGAGTTCGACGAGACCGAGTTCGCGGCGGCGCTGACCGACTCACGCATGGTCGTCGGCTGGTATTACTGGACCCGCAAGATCATGCTGCATTTCCTGGCGGGCGACCACCGCGCCGCCTTGGCGGCGGCCGACAAACTTCAACCTAGCCTGTGGCTCAAGATCGTCCAGGGCCAGCGCAAAAGTGAGCCAAGATCGAGCTGGAAGTCGTCGGCCGGCTTTCATTTGGACTATCACTATTACAGCGCGCTCGCCCTTGCCGCTCGGATGGAAGAGGTGTCCGTCGGGCAGCGCGGCGCACTGCGCAAGCTCCTCGATGCGCACCACCGGCAGCTCAGCACCTGGGCCGAGGAAACGCGCTCGCCCACGTTCGCTGACAAGCATGTGCTAGTCGAAGCCGAGATTGCCCGCCTGGATGGGCGCGAGCTGAAAGCACAACGTCTCTACGAAGACAGCATCCGCCTCGCATACGAGAACGGCTTCCTGCAGCACGCGGCCATCGCCTGCGAGCTGGCGGCCCAATTCTATGCTCGGCGCGGCTTCGATAGGATTGCCCGGCAATACCTGCGTGAGGCGCGCTACTGCTATCTGCGCTGGGGCGCCGACGGGAAGGTGCGCCAGCTCGATGAGTTGCATCCATCCGCGCGCGAGGAACGGCTGCCCGTCGGCCCGACCGGCACAACTGAGGCAACTTTGGAGCATCTGGACGTCGCTACCGTCATCAGGGTCTCGCAGGCCGTCTCCGGCGAAATCGTCCTCGACAAGCTGATCGACACGCTCATGCGCACGGCAATAGAGCACGCCGGCGCCGGTCGGGCCGTGCTGATCCTGTCGCGTGGCGATGAGCACCGGGTGGAGGCCGAGGCCGTGACCGGCGCCGATGCTGTAACCGTGGATCTGCGCAAGACAGACCTGAGTGAGGCCGGGCTTCCGGTATCGATCGTGCACTACGCGATGCGCACCCGGGAGAATGTGATCCTGGGCGACGCTTCGGCCCAGACGCCGTTCTCGGCCGACCCCTACATCGGCGGCAAGAGGCCGCGCTCGCTGTTGTGCCTACCGCTAACGACCCAAGCCAAGCTCATCGGTGTGCTCTATCTGGAGAACAACCTCTCCGCTCACGTCTTTACGGCGGATCGCATTGCGGTGCTCAAGCTGCTCGCTTCGCAGGCCGCGATCTCGCTGGAAAATACACGCCTCTACGGAGAGCTGGAGGAGCGCGAGGCCAGGATCCGCCGCCTGGTCGAGTCCAACGTCATCGGCATCGTCATCTGGGACCTGAATGGGCGTCTGCTCGACGCCAACGATGCGTTCCTGCGCATGGTCCAGTACGAGCGCGCGGATCTCGACGCCGGGCTGAGCTGGTTCGATATGACGCCTCCCGAATGGCAGGAAGTGCACGCCCTTCAGGAAGCAGAAGAGCTCAAGGCGACCGGAACCATGAAAGCCCGAGAAAAGGAGTATTTCAGGAAAGACGGCAGCCGGATACCGGTCCTGATCGGGGCAGCGGCTTTCGATAGGCGGCCTGACCAGGGCGTCGCCTACATTATCGACCTGACCGAGCGCAAACAGGCGGAGGCGCGGATCCGCGAAAGTGAGCGGCGCTACCGCGAGCTGCAGTCGGAGCTGGCCCATGCCAACCGTGTCGCGACCATGGGCCAGCTTTCTGCCTGGATTGTCCACGACGTGAGCCAACCCCTCACTAGTGTCGTGGCCAGCGGCAATGCGGGTCTGCGATGGCTCGTGGCCGATCCGCCGAACCTGGAGCGGGTGCGCGGCGCCTTCGAGCGCGTCATCAGGGATGGTCGCCTGGCCACTGAAATCCTCGATCGCATCCGAGCCCTGGTGAAGAAGACCTCGCCGCGCAGAGAGGCGGTGGACATCAACGACGTCGTCTCCGAAACACTTGCTCTGACAAGCGCCGAGGTCAGGCGGAATGGCATCGTCGTGAAGACGGATCTCGCTGAGACCTTGCCGGCTGTTTCGGCCGACCGCGTCCAGATTCAGCAAGTCGTTCTGAACCTGATCGTCAACGCGGTGGAGGCAATGACTGCCGATACTGCACAGCCACTCGATCTTACCGTCGTGTCCAGCACCGATGCATCTGGGCGCGCGGTGATTGCCGTTGGCGATTCAGGCCCCGGCTTGACGGAGGAGCACCGAGAGCGCGTGTTCGATGCATTCCATTCCACCAAACCCAATGGCCTGGGGATGGGCCTGGCCATATGCCGGACGATCATCGAATCCCACGGCGGATCCATTTGGGTGACGCCCAATGAACCCCGAGGCGCCGTCTTTCATTTCGCTCTGCCGGAAAGCGATGCGGGGTAGGCTGCCAGATTGTAGGCCGAGATCGATGCGGTCTCTGCGCAAGCTGTCCGTGGAGGAACGCCGCAAGCGCGCTACAGCGCCGCGCGTCTTATCAGACGCGCAAAGCTCGCTGTAGCACGTTGAATTGCTGGGTGATTTGATCCTTCCGACTTAAGGAACATGCAGTAGTTCGGTCCTAACCGCAGTAAGCGGTCAGTAGTCCCACCAGGCCGGTACCCAACGAAAGAGATTGCCGGCGGCCGTCACATGGCCAACGGAGGGGAACGGCATGTGCGTGGACACCAGTAACGAGCCTGTCTCCGCCAACTCCCGCATAAGACGGAGCCGAACACGGGTCGCCTCCTCCGGGTCGTGTTCGAAACCGTTGTGCCACTCGGGGTGGTCGAAAGAAACCGGAAACAGGGCGTCGCCGGCGAACATCAGCCGGTTGCCGCCAGACTTCATGCGGACAACGCTGTGCCCCGGCGTGTGGCCGCCGGTGCGAGTGACGACCACGCCCGGTGCCACCTCGGACTCCTCCTCGAAGGTTCGGAGATGACTGCGGTACTCGTCCAGGAATTGCAGGGACGCTCGCCGGGCCAAATCCGCAAGCGCCGGCGGCATGGCCGTGCGGGAGAAATCGGGCGACTCCCAGAACTTGGTCTCTGCGGCGGACACGTGGACCCGCAGGTCCGGGCGCAGCCGGTCCTTCACGCCATCGACGAGCAGCCCGCCAACGTGGTCAAAGTGCATGTGGGTCAGCACCACGTCGGTCACCGACGCAAGATCGACGCCGGCAGCCTCCAGCCGATGGACAAACTGCCCGGCCCGAGGGAAGTCCGGGTACTCCTCCCCTAGACCACTGTCGATGAGTATCGTCTGGCCGCCGCTGCGCACCACGACCGCGTTCAATGCCCAATCGAAGGCGTCCTGCGACAGGAACATGTCGTCCAGCCATGCTGCCCGGATGGCCGGGTCGGCGTTGGTGGCCATTGACTCGGCTGGCGGTGTCAGCACTCCATCGCTGATTACCAGCACGTCAATCTCGCCGACCGGCACCGCATAGCGCGACGGAACCAGCTCGTCGAGCTCCGGTCTACCGAGGTGTGAGATGTTGTCCAAGCTCATGTTTGTCTCCTGCTTACCAATCGTACGGGGTTTGGTTCTGCCTGCGACATGATGTGCTTCTTGTTCTGCGTGATCGAGGCGTGTCGGTCACGAGCCACGTCGCGGACTCTATGGTGAAGCAGGTTGGCGATCGAGCTACACCTAAGGATGGGTAGCCTGTATGGACCGCAACGAAGATTTGCTGGTGAAGAGGCTGGCATGAAACGCGGACGCGCTCGCCCGCCGAACCTGGAATTAGCTTGAACCGTGCGCAACCAATTCCGGATGGAAAACGGTTGCGCACTTTCCGTTGAATCGCGCCGGATTAATCCTCCCGGAACGCATGCCGCATCTGGTCGGTGAGCGGCTTCGTCAGGTAGGAGATCACGGTGCGATCGGCGATCTTGATGAACACCTCGGCCGGCATGCCGGGATAGAGCGAGAGCCCATTGAGCTTGGCGAGGCTCTCCTTCTTCGGCCGGATGCGCAAGGGGTAGTAGCTGGCGCCGGTGCGCTCGTCGGTAACGAGGTCCGGCGCGATCGTTGCCACCTCCGCCTCGACCTCCGGCGTCGTGCGCTGATTGAAGGCGCTGAAGCGGATTTCGACCGGCTGGCCGACATGGATCTGGTCGATGTCATGGGTCGCAACGCGCGCCTCAACCGTCAGGTCGTCGGCCTCGGGCACGACGAGCATCAGCGTTTCACCGGGATTGACCACGCCGTTTACCGTGTGCACGGCGAGCTGATAGACGCGGCCGGAAAGCGGCGCCGTAATATCGAGCCGACGCAACTGGTCGGATGCCGCGGTCCGCCGCTCCTCGTATTCGGCGATCTTCGCCTCGACATCCGTCAGGTCCTTGGAGATCTCCGTCCGCCGATCCTCATCGAGCTGGAGGATCTGCAGGTCGATCTCGCTCGACTTGCCGCGCGCCTGGGCGCGGGCGGCGATGCGCTGTCCGCGGTCACCCTCGAGTTCGGCACGCTGGCGCTTCAGCGTCGTTACACGCTGCATCGGCACCAGGCCCTGGCCGTAGAGCGAATCGACACCGGTAAGCTCCTCCGCGATCAGCTTGAGCGCGTCCTCGATCGCCTGCAACTGGACCGTAAGCCCCTCGATTTCGTCGGCCAACTGCGCCTTTCGGGAGGCGAGCTGGTCTTTCATGCCGATAAGCGCCGACCGGCGGCTGGCAAAGAGCCTCTGCTCGCCATCGACGAGCTTCGTCGCCGCGGCACTGGAGATGAACTTGTCGAGATCCTTGTCGACTTCGAAAGAGACGGCACCAAGGCGCTCGGCCTGAAGCCGGGCGCGGCGGGCATAGAGTTGCGCCAGCGTGCTTTCGACAATCGCCAGATTGGCGCGAACGGTAGTACCGTCGAGACGGATCAGCACTTGACCCGCATGAACCCGGTCGCCTTCGCGGACCAGGAGCTCGCCGACGATCCCGCCGGTCAGGTGCTGGACCTTCTTGACATTGTCGTCGACAACGACGACGCCACCGGCAACGATCGCGCTCGACAGCTCCGTCGTCGCCGCCCAGCCGCCCACGCCAACGACAAGGGCGATAGCCAATGTGGAGACCGCGATCATGTGGCGCCCGAGCGAGCGGCGGGCGCTCAACACCTGCTTCTTCCCGTCGCTCATTTCGCCACCTCCTGGCCGTCCCCGACAATTTTGAGCGGCGCCGGCCGCTCTGACTGCTGCACGCGTTCCCTGCGCAGCACCTTGCCCAGCACCTCATCCTTCGGTCCGAAGGCCTGCATGCGCCCGTCCTGCATCATCAGCACGAGGTCGGTGCTCGCAAGCGCGCTCGGCCGATGCGCGATAACGACAACGATGCCGCCGCGGGCGCGAACATTCATGATCGCCTCGCTGAGCGCCTGCTCGCCTTCGGCGTCGAGATTGGAATTGGGCTCGTCGAGCACGACGAGGAAGGGATCTCCATAAAGCGCTCTGGCGAGCGCTATGCGCTGGCGCTGCCCGGCCGAAAGCGCAGTGCCGCCCTCGCCGATTTCGGTTTCATAGCCGTTCGGAAGGCGAAGGATCAGGTCGTTGACGCGCGCCGCCGTGGCAGCCGCGACGATCGCCTCGGGCGTAGCGTCTTCAGCGAAACGGCAGATATTCTGTGCAACCGTTCCAGCGAAAAGTTCCACGTCCTGTGGCAAATAGCCGATATGCTTGCCGAGGGCATCGCTGTCCCATTGGTCGAGAGCCGCGCCGTCAAGCCGCACGGAACCGCGATAGGCCGGCCAAACGCCGAGGATGGCGCGGGCGAGCGAGGACTTGCCCGACGCGCTCGGACCGATCACGCCGAGCGCGCTGCCGGCACGGACGGTGAAACTGATGTCGGTGAAGATCAACCGCTGGGCCGCCGGCGGTCCGCTCGCCAGTCCCTCGACGCTCAGGCGGTCGCGCGGGGCCGGCAGCGCCAGCGGCGCCTCGGCCTCCGGCAGTGCCTTGAGCAGGTCCTTCAGCCGTTGCCAGCTCTGCCGCGCGGCGACGAGACCGCGCCAGTTGCCGATGGCGAGCTCCACGGGCGCAAGCGCGCGAGCCGTCAGGATCGAGCCGGCGATGATGATGCCCGGCGAGGCTTCGCCCTTGATCACCAGAACCGCACCCGCCGCCAGCACACCTGACTGCAACGCCATGCGGAAGACCTTCGACACCGCACCATAGCCATTGCCGATATCGGATGTGCGACGGTTTTCCAGGCGGAAATCCTCGTTGCGCCGTTCCCAGAGGTCGGTCATCCGCCCTGCCATGCCCATGGCCTGAACGACCTCGGCATTGCGCTGCGACGCTTGGGCGAAAGCATTGCGCAGCCCTCCCGCCTCCGCCGCCTTCTTGGCCGGCGCCTGGGTGCCGCTATTGGTGAGATAGGTCAGAAGTGTAAGGACCAGCCCGCCGCCGATCGCTATGAAGCCGATGACAGGATGGAAGAGAAAGCAGATGGCGATATAGAAGGGCAGCCACGGCAGGTCGAACAGGGCAGCCGGACCAGCGCCTGACAGGAAGGATCGCACCTGGTCGAAATCACGCAGCGCCTGCAGACCATCTCCCTGCATCCTCAGCTTCAAGGGTGCCTTGACGAGCGCCCGGTAGATCCGAGCGCTCATCGTTTCGTCGAGGGCGCCGGCGATACGCACCAGCATGCGGCCGCGGATCAGCTCGAACGCGCCCTGGAAGCCGTAGAGCAGCAGTGCCAGGAAGGAGAGCGCGATCAGCGAAGGAATGCTTCGGCTCGGCAGGACCCGGTCGTAGACTTCAAGCATGAAGAACGAGCCGGTGAGATAGAGAATGTTGACGAGCGCGCTGGCCATACCGACGCCGATGAAGGCCGTGCGGCAGCCTCGCAACGCCTCCGCGGGATCGATGCTCGTTCGATTTGATGCTGCTTTTGATTTAGGCACTGATTGAAATCTCCGCGCCGGCCCAGCGGGCCGCTTGAACTCTGCTGACCGATCTATCCAGAGGCAGCAATGTAGAGTTGTTCCCCGGGAAACAATTATCCCTTCGAAAGCTTAAATTATTGACTGCTGTCGGGCCGAGTTTGTTTGGCCCCGTATCGCCGGCAAAGCGCCCCTTCGGTCTTCCCGCACGCGGCGCATCCTTCTGCATATCCCCGCCGCGCATATACGCCCGCGATAAACTATACCAAACGCAAGATTGGACGGACAGCTGCGCCGATCTTGTGCTATCGGATGAATCGCACTTCCCATCTGCCAATCCGACACTTTTCGGCACCAACGACCGAACATGAAATACTATCTCCGCAACCTGACTGCGAAGGAACGCAGTGAGGCGACCGATCGCCATCTCGCCTTCTACCTGACATTCGTCGCCGGGGCTGCCAATGCTGGCGGCTTCATGGCTGTACATCAATATACGTCGCATATGTCGGGTATCGTCTCGGCGATCGCGGACAACATCGTCCTTGGTAATATTGCACTGGTTGTAGCCGGCCTTTCCGCGCTCTTTTCCTTCGTTGCCGGCGCCGCCACCTCCGCCATCCTCATCAACTGGGGCCGGCGGCTGGACCTGCAGGCGGAATATGCGCTTCCGCTGCTGTTCGAGGCATTCCTGCTTGTCTGCTTCGCAATAAGCGGGAACCACCTCAGCGAAACCGTCGCCGTATCGGCAACGATCATGCTTCTCTGCTTCATCATGGGGCTGCAGAACGCCATCATCACGAAGCTCTCCGGCGCAAGAATCCGCACCACCCACGTGACCGGCCTGGTGACCGACACGGGCATCGAGATCGGCAAGCTGGTCTACTGGAACCGCGACAGCGCCAGAAGCTCCAGACTGCATGTCCGCGCCGACCGCCGGAAGTTGCGTCTTCTCACGTCCCTGATCGGCCTTTTCCTGGTTGGCGGGATTTGCGGCGCCCTTCTCTTCAACAAACTGGGCGTTTCTGCGGCGCTTTTTCTTGCGGCACCCTTGGTGCTCATCGCGGCACTCCCCGTGATCGAGGACGTGCGGTCTGCCTTGAACCGATAAACGGATCGCCCTTCAATCCAATGACGGCCGGACATCGAGAAAAGAGGGGATGTTGGCCGCAGCGGGTTCCGCAGCCGCTTCCAACGCAAGCTGCTGGGTCTCGATGTTGCCGCCCCTACCCCAGGTCGCGGCAAGGCTCATCAATTCATCCATCTCCTTCCTGAGCCGGTGCCACGCCAGAATGTCTTCGGCATGGGTCGCATTCGTGCGCGGGTCGTAGAAGCGGTTGATTTCCTCAGCGACGTCCTTCCGGGAGGCCTCCAGACGGGCCTTCAGAACATTGACTTCATCCTTCACCAGGAAGTAGCGCCGCATCACCGCAAGAAGCGCAAGATCGTTCGGATTGACGCTCAAGGACATCCCTCCCCGCCGTTTCAGCACTCTGAATTGCTACATGTTTTATCCTTAGATCGGCTACGATTTAAGGATACATGCAGTAGGTCGAACGGATCGGTCCCCCGCAGCCGTCCACCAGGCACGCACCCCATCACGCGAAACTTTGACGCTTTTCCGGCAATGGCCAAAAAAAATCCCGGCGTTGTGAGACGCCGGGCCGAAAACCTGGAAAGCCGAAGAAAATTCGTCGCGGCTTGACCGCTTCGCGCGCTACTTGTTCCTGTAGATGAGCACGGGGATCGTCGAATGCGTCAACACCTTCGCGGCGACGCTACCGATGATCAGGGCACCGACACCGCCGCGGCCGTGCGACGCCATGATGATGAGATCGGCACCGATATCGTGCGCTTTGTTGATGATTGCACGGTAGACCTCGTGGCTGCGGGCCTGATCCGTTTCGCACGGTACGCCGGTCCGCTCGGACTTCGCCGTAGCGGCGGCAAGTATTTCCCCGGCATGCTGACGGGACAACGCCTCATATTCCTCCTTCGTGCTGGCGAGCTGTTCCGCATCGGTCGAAAAGAGATTGAATGGCTCCATCACGGTCAGCACCGTGATCTTCGCTCCGGCTTCTTTGGCAAAGGCAATACCGGCATCCAGGGCGAGCGTAGCGAGCGGCGAACCGTCGGTGGGAATGAGAATGTTGCGGAACATGAAAATCTCCCGTTGACTTCGGAGTTCAGTCTAACCGCATCGCCGTCAATCACATTGACCCAGATCAATGGCTTAGGCGCCGCTTATTCCGCATCCGACGACAGCAAAAAACGGCCCTGCGGTTATCTCGCCGAGCCGTTTTCGACAACGTTTCTAATGCCTTACCTCGCTCTCAGGCCTCGACGCGAAACCGCTGGTTCGGCTCGTTTTCACTGGCCTCTGGGTGGCGCCGATTGTGACGGATCGACGACCACCACGAAAGGCCGATGAGGCCCGCGCCACCAAGACCGGTAATGACCTCCGGAATGTGGATCAGCGTCTGGAAATACATCACCACCGAAAGGATCAGGATCGCGTAGAAGGCACCATGCTCCAGGTAGCGATATTCGTTGAGCGTGCCCTTCTCGACCAGCATGACCGTCATCGAGCGGACATACATGGCGCCAATGCCGAGACCGATCGCGATGATGAACAGGTTCTGCGTCAAGGCGAAGGCCCCGATGACGCCGTCGAACGAAAAGCTGGCATCGAGCACTTCCAGGTAGAGAAACGCACCGAAACCGCCCTTCGCCGCCGCGCTCATCGTCTGTTGCGAAGCATCGAGCAGACCGCCGACAACCTCGACAACGAGGAAGGTAAGCAGACCATAGATGCTGGCATAGACGAAGGTGTGCACATGCTCGGCTTCGAGCAAGGTCGAGAACGCCAGGATGACGCTCAGGACAAGGGCGATCTCGATGCCCTTGATCGTTGCGAAGCGTGCCATCTTGCGCTCCAGCCAGGCGATCCAGTGCACGTCCTTCTCCTGATCGAAGAAGTAGGTGAGACCGACCATCATCAGGAACGTTCCGCCGAAGGCGGCGATCGGCAGATGTGCATCGTTCATGATACGGGCGTATTCTTCGGGGCGCACCGCCGCCAGGATGACCGCGTCAATCGGCCCGATATTGGCGGCTATGACGACGATCAGCAGCGGAAAGACGATACGCATGCCGAAGACGGCAATGATGATGCCCCAGGTCAGAAACCGGTGTTGCCAGACCGGCGTCATCTCCTTGAGCTTGTTGGCGTTGACGATGGCGTTGTCGAAGGAGAGCGAAATTTCGAGAACAGCGAGCACCGCGCAGATGAAGAAGACGGTCATGGTGCCGCTGAAAGTACCGGTCGACTGCCAGCCGAGCCAGACGCCAAGCAGCAGACCGAGGCCTGTCACGATAAAGGCCCACTTGAAATAGCCGAGGCCGGTCGTGTGCGAATGGGGCTGGATCATGGACGATCCTCCCCGGCACAATGTGCCTCGGCGATTACGAACGAGAGATCTTCAGTAAGGAAAAAGCGCACAGCCGAACAGGCACATGCGTTGGGCATGAGTTGAGTTTTCATGGTAGCTAATCCGCCGGCTCATTTGCTGGCGGTACCGACATCACGAGAGCGCCGTAAAACTCTCGCCAGAGGGGCCCGGCACCAATGTTCGTCCCGCGGTTCGATGTCTAAAAGGCGGGATCGTCTCTTACTTAGCAGCGGCAAGCGTCTCGTCAAGGGTGGACGCGCGACCGACACGCCACTTCGCCGTCTCATAGGGCGTGCGCAGAAACACCAATTGCGCGATAATATCCCACCGTTCTCGTGTTACGGATGGAACCAAAACCGGCTCCCACGGGTTTGAATTCCAACGAAAACGACCTGTGAGGCAGGACGCCATGCACAGTTTCTGGTGGGACAGGAGTGTCCAGTTGGAACTCGGTGACGCAGGCAAATACCGCGACGTGAAGAGCACGCGCGAGGCCGTCGAGTGCCTGATGCTGCGGTGGCCCCATCAGAACGGGCGTGCCCTTGCCGCCGCAAAACGCGTCTGCCTGCAGGCCCTCGAGGGCAAGGTCAAGACCGAGAAAGCCCGCAGGGCATTTATCAAGGCTGCCGAAGAGGCGCACCTCTCCATCCGGAGCCGGTAGGCATTCGCAACCCGGAAGCGTCGCACAAGAGCATCAGCCGGAAAGTCGGATTCGATCTTTCGGAAATCATGATGCCACAAGTCGAAAGTCATTGGGCATGACCCGGCACCGGCCGGTCCGAAGTCATTTGGCCCAAGCCATTCCAGCTCGCGGGATGCGCGGAAACCCGTTTCGCTCGTTCCTCACCCCGCGCCGATGCCCCCGCTCGGGGACAGGAAAGGAAAGCGATGTACGAGATTCCATGGGGGGCGCCGGTCAGTATCAGCATGCTGGACGGGAAATGTCGCACGGTCGTTGGACCGCTCGACGCAATGAAGTGTTTGGAGCGCGAATGGCCAGTTCGAGGTGGCGCCTATTACAGCTATGCGATGCGCGCCTGCGAGGCGGCGCTAAAGCACCGGAGGAGCCCGGGTGAAGCGCGCGCGGCCTTCATTTGCGCCTCGAGGGAAGCCTTCCTGACGATCCTTGGAGGTCAGGCGTCCGAGGAAGGGAACGATGGACAGCGGCCCCTGGAATGAATGCGTCCCCACGCGCACACCCAGGGAGACGACGGTGCACACGGCCTTCAATAACCGCCTGCAGCGGAACTGCTGTCGAAGCGCGGGGCCGACCACGCTGCCTTTGTCGCGGCGACGCCGGGAACCGCCAATCAGGCCGGATGATGGAGCACGCTAAGGCCGCCATCCACCGTCAGGCAGGTAGCATTCATGAACGCGCACTCATCGGAAATCATGAACAGGGCGGCGCGGGCGATTTCGTCCGGCGTCGCGATGCGTGCGCCCGGATGCAGCTTCATCGTTTCCGCTTCGGCCGCTGCCGGATCGGGAAAGCTGTTCCAGTAGTCGATCACCTTCTGGGTCCGCACATAGCCCGGCGCCAGGGCGTTCACGCGGATTCCCTTCGATGCATATTCGATGCCGAGTGACTTCGTCATGCCGATCAGCGCGTGCTTGGCAACGGGGTAGGGGAAGGTGTGCGGAATGATTGTGAAGGCATGCGTCGAGGCGATATTGAGGATGACCCCACCGCCCGCCTCGATCATGCCCGGGAGCGCGGCCTTGCAGCAGTTCCAGGCGCCCTTGAGGTTCACATCGAAGCAGCGCTGCCAGTCCTCCTCGCTCGTCGCCAGCGGCTCCGCGAAGACGTTGATGCCGGCGTTGTTGACCAGCGCGTTGGGGCGCCCGATGGTTTTCTCGGCCCTGGCGAAGGCCGCAGCGATTGCGTGGGCACCGGTAATGTCTGCGACGGCCGAAGACACCGGGCCGCCCTCGGCCCGGAGTCTTGCTGCTTCCTTTTCCAAGAGCGGCCCATCGCGATCGATCAGAAAGAGGCTGGCGCCCTCGCCGTGGAAGACTTCGGCCATCGCAAGGCCAATGCCCTGGGCCGCACCCGTTATGACGATGCGTTTGCCATCGAGCCGGTTGCCCATGGTCCTTCCTCCTCTTTCTATTGCATGTTTCCTTAAATCGGATCCGATTTAAGGAGAAAACATGCACTAATTCAAAGTGCTACAGCGTCCTTTGGGCGTCTGATAAGACGCGCGGCGCTGTAGATCCACCCGTTGTCGCGTCACCACTCGGCGACGCTGCCATCCTCGTGGCGCCAGATCGGGTTGCGCCAGCGATGGCCTTCGCGCGCACGCTCGATGACATAGGCCTCGTCGACCTCGACACCCAGGCCCGGGCCCTGCGGGATCGACACGAAACCATCCTCGTAGCGGAACACCTCCTTGTTGGAGATGTAATCGAGGATGTCGTTGCCGGCGTTGTAATGGATACCGAGGCTCTGCTCCTGAATGAAGGCGTTGTAGCTGACGGCATCGACCTGAAGGCAGGCAGCAAGCGCGATCGGCCCCAGCGGGCAATGCGGCGCCAGCGCCACGTCATAGGCTTCCGCCATCGCCGCGATCTTGCGGCACTCGGTGATGCCGCCGGCGTGCGAAAGATCGGGCTGGATGATGTCGACATAACCGTCGGCAAGGACCGACTTGAAGTCCCAACGGGAATAGAGGCGCTCGCCAAGGGCGATCGGCGTCGACGAATGATTGGCGATTTCCTTCAGCGCCTCCCGGTTTTCCGACAGCACCGGCTCCTCGATGAACATCAGCTTGAACTGTTCGAGCTCCTTGGCAAGGACCTTGGCCATCGGCCGGTGCACGCGGCCGTGGAAGTCGACGCCGATGCCGACATGCGGGCCGATCGCGTCGCGGATTGTGCCGATGGTCGAGACGGCCTTGTCGATCTTCTCGTTGCTGTCGACGATCTGCAGCTCTTCGCAGCCGTTGAGCTTTATCGCCTTGAAGCCGCGGGCGACGACCTCCTTGGCATTGCGGGCAACGTCGCTCGGCCGGTCGCCGCCGATCCAGGAATAGACCTTGATCCTGTCGCGGCACTGGCCGCCGAGCAGTTGATGGATTGGCTGGCCGAGCGCCTTGCCCTTGATGTCCCAGAGCGCCTGATCGATCCCGGCAAGCGCGCTCATGTGCAGGGCGCCGCCGCGATAGAAGCCGCCGCGATACATCACATTCCAGTGGTCCTCGATGAGGAACGGATCCTTGCCGATGAGATAGTCGGCGAGTTCGTGCACGGCCGCCTCGACGGTCAGAGCGCGGCCTTCAACCACCGGCTCTCCCCAGCCGACGATGCCCTCGTCGGTTTCGATCTTGAGAAACAGCCAGCGCGGCGGAACGATATAGGTGGTGAGCTTGGTAATTTTCATGACGTGATGTCCATTGGAGGAAACGCAAGCGGGCGGGCTGCCCGCTTCACGGGTTATTCAGGAGACCGGCCCCTGCGGGCCGGTGCCGTTTGACGGCCGCGGCAAGATCGCGTGCCGCAAGGTTCAGCATCCGCATCGAACAGTCGCGCGCAGCCGCCTTGTCGCGCATGCGCAGCGCCTCCACCAGCTCGCCATGGATGTCGATGGCCTCGTCCCGGCGTTCGGCGGCTTCGTTCGACGCGTGCAGCGAGAATTTGAGCGCCGCCTGGATGATGCCGACGAGCTGCAGGAACACCTGGTTGTGGCTGGCCTTCAGAAGGCAAGTGTGGAAGGCGACGTCGGCTTCGGTGAAGCCCGCGACGTCGCGCTCGCCGTCACGCATATCGCGCCAGGCGCGGTCAAGATCGGCGATTTCCTGCACCGTCGCGCGCTCAGCGGCGAATTCGGCCGCCGCCGGCTCGATCGCCCGGCGCGCTTCCAGAATGCAGTTCAGCAGATCGAATTCGAAGATGCGCTCGCCAATCCATTCCAGAACCTGCGAATCGAGAATGTTCCACTCTTCCTTGTTGCAGACGACCGTGCCGACGCGGGAGCGGCCGAGCACCATGCCCTTCGATTCGAGGATCTTAAGCGATTCCCGGATCACGGTACGGCTGACGCCATAGCGTTCGCAGAGATCGTTTTCGCGAGGCAGGAAGGTACCGACGGGAAAGATCTCGGCGCAGATGTCGGAGGCAATTGCGCGCGTAATGTTCTTCTGGACGCGCGGACGGCGCTGCGGCTGTTCCGCCACGATACCCTGGTGCTGCTGCCCTTCCGCTGCCATCGCCTCCCCCACGCTGATCAAGTCGATGCTCCATAGCGCAGATCGCCGGGGCTGGCGACTGCGCGCCGAAGCGCACGCGTTTATCGTTATACATCACTATCGCATTCATCATACAAAGGCAATTGACGAATATGATGATTCATCATACACAAATGGCAACTGCAGGAGGCAGTTCACCAGGGAGACACATCATGCGCTTCATCAAGGCAGCCATTCTGGCTGGTACCGTTGCGGTATTCGCCGCCACTTCCGCATTCGCGGCCGACGTCAAGATCGGCTTCATCGTCAAGCAGCCCGAGGAGCCGTGGTTCCAGGACGAATGGAAATTCGCGGACGCCGCCGCCAAGGAAAAAGGCTTCACGCTGGTCAAGATCGGCGCCGAAGACGGGGAGAAGGTCCAGTCGGCCATCGACAATCTCGGGGCCCAGGGCGCGCAGGGCTTCATCGTCTGCACGCCTGACGTCAAGCTCGGCCCGGGCATCGTCGCAAAGGCTGCCGCCAATGATCTCAAGCTGATGACCGTCGACGACCGCCTGGTCAACGCCGACGGCAGCCCGATCGAAGACGTCCCGCACATGGGAATCTCGGCCACCAAGATCGGCGAGGCCGTCGGCCAGGCGATCGTCGACGAAATCAAGAAACGCGGCTGGGACATGAAGGAAGTCGGCGCGATCCGTGTCTCCTACGACCAACTGCCGACTGCCGTCGACCGCGTCGAAGGCGCGCTTTCCATTCTCAAGGCCAACGGTTTCCCGGAAGCCAACATCTTCGACGCGCCGCAGGCCAAGACCGACACGGAGGCCGCCCTCAACGCCTCGACGATCGTGCTCAACAAGAACGCCGGCATCAAGAAATGGGTCGCCGTCGGCCTCAATGACGAAGCCGTGCTCGGGGCCGTGCGCGCGACCGAAAGCGTGGGCATTGCCGCCGACAGCGTGATCGGCGTCGGCATCGGCGGCGCGGAGTCGGCGATCAACGAGTTCAAGAAGCCTGCCGCAACCGGCTTCTTCGGCACCGTCATCATCTCGCCGAAACGCCACGGCTACGAAACCGCGCTCAACATGTACGATTGGATTGCCAACGAGAAGGAGCCGGAAAAGCTGATCCTGACCGCCGGCCAGTTGGCGCTGCGTGACAACTACGAAGCCGTCCGCAAGGAACTCGGCATCGAGTAATCGGTCCCGGACGAAATGCCATCGAGCCCGGCGGCAGCCATTGGTGCCGCCGGGCATTCCGCTTCGGAGCAGCGCATGCAAGATTTCCTCGAATTCCGATCGATTTCGAAAGGTTATCCCGGCGTCCAGGCGCTGTCGGATGTTTCCTTTACTGTCCGCAAGGGCGCGGTCCACGGGCTGATGGGTGAAAACGGCGCCGGCAAGTCGACGCTGATCCGCGTTCTGTCTGGAGACCAGTCCGCCGATGAGGGCCAGATCCGCATCGATGGCGAGGTTCAGCATTACCGCTCCGTGCGCGACGCCTTCCATGCCGGTGTCATCGTCATTCACCAGGAACTGCAGCTCGTGCCGGAACTGACGGTCGCCGAAAACCTTTGGCTCGGCCATTTCCCCGGCAAGGGCGGCGTCATCGACCGGCGGAAGCTCACGGGCGTCGTCTCAGAGAAGCTGGCCGAGATCGGCATCGATGTCGACCCGGGCGCCAAGGTCGCGTCGCTTTCGATCGGCGAGCGCCAGATGGTCGAGATCGCCAAGGCGGTGATGCTCGACGCGCGCGTCATCGCTCTCGACGAGCCGACCTCTTCGCTGTCCTCCCGCGAGAGCGAAATCCTCTTTGCCCTCATCGATCGCCTGCGCGCGAACGGCACTGTCATTCTCTACGTCTCGCATCGCCTCGACGAGATCTTCCGACTCTGCGACAGCCTTACGGTGCTGCGCGACGGCAAGCTCGCCGCACATCATCCGGAGATTTCCATGGTGACGCGCGACCAGATCATTTCGGAGATGGTCGGGCGCGAAATCGCAAACATCTGGGGCTGGCGGGGACGCAGCTTCGGCGCCGAGCGGCTGCGGGTCGAAAACATCGCGGGACCCAAACTGAAGGCTCCGTTGAGCTTCTCGGTCAGGCGCGGCGAGATCGTCGGCTTCTTCGGCCTGATCGGCGCCGGCCGCAGCGAGATGGCGCGGCTCGTCTATGGAGCCGATAGGCGCAGCGAGGGCAGCGTCTCGGTCGACGGTGCAGCCGTGCCCGCAGACAGCCCGCCGAAGTCGATCCGGGCCGGCATCGTTCTCTGCCCGGAGGACCGCAAGTTCGACGGCATCGTCCAGGGCCGGTCGATCGAGGAGAACATGACGATCTCCTCACGCCGCCACTTTTCCCCCTTCGGCATCATCAACCCGAAGAAGGAAAGCGAGCTCGCCGACAAGTTCATCGCCAAGCTTCGCGTGCGCACCCCGTCCCGCCGTCAGGACATCGTCAACCTCTCGGGCGGCAACCAGCAGAAGGTCATTCTCGGTCGCTGGCTGTCCGAGGAAGGCATCAAGGTTCTCATCGTCGACGAGCCGACACGCGGTATCGACGTCGGCGCGAAATCCGAGATCTACGAAATCCTCTACGGGCTTGCCGAACAGGGCATGGCGATCGTCGTCATCTCCAGCGAGCTGCCGGAGGTGATGGGCATCACGGATCGCATCATCGTGATGTGCGAGGGTCGGCTCGCGGCCGACTTGCCGCGTGCGGAATTCGATGAGCGGCGGATCCTCGCGGCAGCCCTTCCCGACATCAAGAACAGCAAAGAGCTTCCCCTCACACAGGTACGGTGACGATGACCCATTTGAAAAAAATCCTTCTCGGCGAACAGGGCCTCGTCGTCATCTTCGCGGTCGCCTTCGTCATTGTGTCGTTGACGGTTCCGAATTTCCTCAGCGAGCGCAACATGCTCGGCCTGCTGCAGTCCGTTGTCACCATCGGCATCATCGCCTGCACGATGATGTTCTGCCTCGCCTCGCGCGATTTCGACCTTTCCGTCGGCTCGACGGTGGCATTTTCCGGCATGGTGGCGGTCATGGCCTCGAACGTCTCGGGCTCGATCCTCGTCGGGCTGCTGGCCGCCGTCCTTTGCGGCGCCATCGTCGGCACCATCAACGGCGTCGTCATCGCCCGTTTCCGCATCAATGCACTGATCACCACGCTTGCCACCATGCAGATCGTCCGCGGTTTCGCGCTGATCGCCTCGGACGGCCGGGCGGTCGGCATCAATGATCCCGGTTTCTACCAGCTCGCGCTGTCGCGCTTCCTCGGCATCCCGACACCGATCTGGGTGATGGGCCTGTTCTTCATCGTCTTCGGCTTCGTGCTGAACCGGACCGTCTTCGGCAAGAATACGCTGGCGATCGGCGGCAATCCGGAGGCTTCGCGGCTTGCCGGCGTCGACGTCGCCCGCATGCGTATCTGGATCTTCGCCCTGCAGGGCATCGTCTGCGCCGTCGCGGGCGTGTTGCTTGCCTCGCGCATCACCTCCGGCCAGCCGAATGCCGCGACCGGACTGGAGCTTTCGGTCATTTCGGCCTGCGTGCTCGGCGGTGTGTCGCTGGCCGGCGGCCGCGCTGCGATGACCGGCGTCATCGTCGGCGTTCTGATCATGGGCATCGCCGAAAACGTCATGAACCTGCTCAACATCCAGGCTTTTTATCAATACGTGGTGCGCGGCCTGATCCTGCTGTTGGCGGTGCTCCTCGACAATCTGCGCTCGGTCGCGGGCAGACAGCGCGTCTGATCGGCAATGCCGAACGATGTCCTGCATCTCAAGGACGACGAGCTCTCGGTCGAACTGAGCCGTTTCGGCGGTTCGCTGCTCGCCGGCACCTGGCGCGGGATCCCGTTCCTGAAGCCGACGGCGACGGCCGGGATCGCGTCGCAGCGCTTCGGCGCCGAGGCGAGCTTCCCACTCGTGCCCTTCGGCAACAGGATCGAAGGCAACAGTTTCACCTTCGATGGCGAGCGTTTCTTCCTCGAGCCGAATACATCGGCCGATCCATTCTGCCTGCATGGGGACGGCTGGCTCGGCGAATGGCAGCTGATGTCCCACAGCAGGCAGGAAGCGACGCTTTCCTATGTGCAGGCTGCGCAGGCGGGGAGCCCTTATGCCTATCAGGCCGTACAGGAAGTCCGGCTGAATGGCAGCACGCTGGTTCTTTCCCTCGTGGTCAAGAACATGTCGGCGCGACCACTGCCCTTTGGGTTGGGACACCACCCCTTCTTTCCGCGCACGGCCGGGACCCGGCTCAGGGCGAAGGCAAAACGCATCTGGGGCGAGAGGACCGGACACTTGCCCGACGCTCCGGGCCCAATTGCCCGCGCGCTCGATTTCACCGAGGGCAATACGCTACCCGCTCACTGGATGAACAATGCCTATGACGGCTGGGACGGAGAGGCTGCGATCGAATGGCCCGAACGTAAACTTGCCTTAAGGCTTGAGACCCAAGGGGCATTCGGGTGCTTCATGATCTATTCGCCGGATGCGGATGCGGACTTCTTCTGCTTCGAGCCTATGACGCATCTGCCCAATGCGCACAACATGCCGAACGAAGGCGGTGGCCTCGTTGGGTTGCATCCCGGGCAAATTCTTGCAGGCAGCATCAGGTTTCGATTAGCCCCACTGACCGCAAGCGTTAACTAAGTCGGAAGCGACGGGCGCAAAAGAAAAAGCGCCCGCTGGGAGGTGCAGGCGCTTGGACAGATCTAATTCAGTTCCGACGTGGCGTGCCCGTCGATCGAGCCTTTAGCGGCCGACAGCGGCGCGGGCGACGCGATGGATATCGCCGCGGTTGATGCCGAGGTCGTTAAGTTCGCGGGTCGACATGCGGCCCAGTTCGGCGACCGTCTGACGATACTTGCGCCAGTTGTTGAAAGAGCGTGCTACGTTCATTTTGATCCCCCTTTCATGGGCTTTCGAAGCCTGGCTGCCAGTCCGTGGCGCCTCGTTTGCTTCGATGCGCAACATATAATGCGGAACCTCGGGGGATTGCAGCGCTCATACATCAGCGCACCCATGCGTCAAATGCATGGATGCGCACAATGATGGAGCCCTCCAGTGAGCAGAGTGCGGGACTTCAGGCTGGCACTGCGACTACGAGAGAGCGCGAACTCATCGCCGGCCCGCAGAGGCCGAGCTCTGCGCTGCGGGCCGGGAAACAGAGCCAACCTCGTCCTCGAAGAGCTCCGGCATCAGGTCGGCAAGCCGGACCAGCTTGCCCGTGCGCGAGCTCTGCAGCGCCGCGATGCCGCAGAGGACCGACATCGCCCCGGCACGGGCGCCTGCCCGCTGTCCCAGCGTGTCCTTCGCGCCCGGCTTGAAAAGCATGTTCCGCAAGCGGTCGTCGCCGCCATAGTGCCCGCCCGGCGAATGCGGCACCGCGATGCGCTCCACCCCCGGGCGGCCCTTCGGAAAATTGCGGATCAGCAGGATGACATCTTCCTCCGGCATCTCCCACGGCTGGTCCTCGTACTGGCGAAGCTCGATCCGGCCCTTCGTTCCGTTGAACGCGATGTGGTGGCCTTCGATCGGCTGGAAGGTGTTCAGCGAATAGGAGACGTGGACATTGTTCCGGTAACGAATGTTCGCGACCATTGTATCGGGAATATCGATGTCCTCTCGGAAGACGCAGCCGTCACGGAAGTAGCCGTCGATCTCCGAGGGGTCCTCATAGAGCGCGTCGAGGAACGGATCGGCTTCGAGATCCAGGTAGAAATCGCAGTCGTTCTTGTGAGGACAGAGCTTGCAGCGCGGCCCACGGAAGGGGCCCTTGCGCCCGTACATCTGCAGGTCGGCAAATGCCGTCACGGCATCCGGATCGCTGTCGAGATACCAGTTCAACAGATCGAAATGGTGGGTCGCCTTGTGCACGAAGAGGCTTCCCGAGCGTTCCGTATAGGCGTGCCAGCGACGGAAATAGTCGGCGCCGTGCCGGGTGTCGAGATACCAGTGAAAGTCGACCGACGTGACGCGGCCGATCTCACCGGAATTCAACAGTTCCTTGATGCGCGCGGCGGTCGGCGCGAAGCGGTAGTTGAACGACACGTCCACCCGCCGGCCGGTGCGCTTCTCGGCATCCAGAATGCGGCGGATCTTTTCGACCGTCGTCGACATCGGCTTTTCGGTGATGACATCGGCACCGGCCTCAAGCGCGCGGACGACGATCTCGTCATGCGTGCTGTCCGGGGTGCAGACAATCACGAGATCGGGCCGCGCTTCGGCAAGCATGGCGTCCACATTGCCGTAGATCGGCGCGTTGGTGGCGATCATCGTGCGGGCGCGTTCGGCTCTGAGCGCATTCGTGTCGGCTATGGCGACGAGATCGACCTTACCGCGCCAACCGGCGAGCAGATCCTTGCCCCACATCGTGGTGCCGCGGTTGCCGGTACCGACCAGCGCAAAACGACGTTTGTTTTCCATCTTCCTCACGCAATCCTGTCTGGAGTGAAGCCGCGCGGTCGGCGGCAATGGCTAGTACAACATGTAAATTCAACATACATGCTAGTGACTGAATTCTGGGAGCGTCAAGGTATTTCCCGCCGGTTTTTGCCATCAGCTTGTAAGATGCATGATCGAGCAACCCATCTCAGCAGCAGTTACGATAGCGCTCCACGCAGGTGGCGATCACCTCGTCGGCCGGCCGCTTCCACCAATTTTCGGCCGAGAAGATCTCGACCTCCTGCGCCCCGTGAAAACCGGCGGCCTCGATCCGGCGCCGGATCCCCTTCAAATCGATGACGCCGTCGCCCATCATGCCGCGATCGGTCAGCATGTCCCTGGTCGGGACCAGCCAGTCGCAGATGTGATGTGCGAGGATCGCCTTCATTTCGCCCGCCCGCGCGATCTGGTTGGCGAGATCCGGATCCCACCAGACGTGATAGACATCGATCGCAACCCCGACACCGGCGCCGAGCGCCTCACACATGTCGAGTGCCTGGCCGAGCGTGTTGACGCAGGCCCGGTCGGCGGCATACATCGGATGCAGGGGCTCGATCGCAAGCGGCACGCCGGCGGCGCCCGCATGCCGCAGCACCGTGGCGATGCCGTCCTCGACCATCCGGCGGGCGGCATCGATATTCTTCGAGCCTCCAGGCAGGCCGCCAACGACCAGTACCAGGCAGTCGGCGCCAAGCGCGGCCGCCTCGTCGATCGCGCGTCTATTGTCGTCGATGGCCTTCTCTCGCCCCGCTGTGTCTGCCGCCGGGAAGAAACCGCCACGGCAGAGACCGGTCAGCTTCAATCCGTTGGACTTGACGATGCGGACCGCCTCATCGAGCCCGACCGCCGCCACCTGATCGCGCCAGGGAGCGATCGCCGTGATGCCGTGTTTCAAGCAGAGATCCACGGCCTCCGCAAAGCCGCATTGCTCGCGGATCGTCGCCAGATTGATGGAAAGCCCCTCGACCTGCATGATGTTCTCCTCCCAGATTTCGTTTTGTGCATGTCGTTGTGCCAAAAACCGCTGCACACTTTTGGGCGACATGCACTAGCGCGCCGTCATTGACGCCCAGTCCGGCTCGACCAACGAACCGAGGCCGATCGCTCTTAACGCGCTTCCAAAATTGAGCTCACCCCCTTTGATTACGAGCCGCGCCCGTCCGGACGCTCCGTCATAAAGATCGGGATGAGCGGCCAGATAGGACGCCTGCTCGCCCGTCGGGGCCTGCGCCATGCCGTCGACGTAATGATGACCGTTGCGCTCGACATGGCCGGTGCCGACAAGCGCCGCCAGAACGAGGTCCTGCTGGAGCGCCAGACCCGATTGGGTCGTCAGGTCCTCGGCGGACATGAAATACTGCGACGAACCCGCCTCGCGGTTCCATTTCTCGACACGAGCGCGGTTGATCAGCGCCCGGTAGAAACCCTTGCAGGATTTCGACGAGATGCCGGCATAGCCGAGTTCGCGTGCCCGCGGGAATGCGCCGATATCGCCGTCGGACTCGTCGATTTCGAGCGGCATGCGCTCAGCAAGCGCGGCGACCGATTTCGACAGCGCCTCGGCGCGCGCGATCGGCTGCTCGAAGAAGAGAAGGGATCGGCGCAGTCTGGAAAGGCGCGGTTCCTTCTGCAGGCGATCGAGGAGGTCGGCCGCCGCATCGGCGCTTTCGAACTGTTCGTTGCCGTCGAGCGTCGCCCGATAGCCGTCGATGGTGCGATCGAGCACCGCGGCGATAGCCATCAGGCGCTCCAGGTCCTCGACGGGGCGTCCGGAAACCTTGATCTTGAAATAGCGGTGGCCGTAGGCGGCAATCACCCCTTCCAGCGTCTGCGGCAGACCGTCCTCGAGCCGCTGCTCCGACGCGAGTTCGGCGGCGGTCAACGCATCGGCGAGCCCGATGGTATGGCGCACCGCAAGCCGCGGCGAAGGCTCCAGGCGTGAGAAAAAGCCTGCGAGATCGAAGCCGGCAAGGTCCGGCGCGGTGGCGTTGGTGATGCCAAACAGATCATGCCGGACGGCGTCGGCCGCACTTGCGCCTTTCATCCGGCACACGGCATCGATGACGGCGCGATCGATAAGCGCCAGGCCGTAAGACGCCACCAGCGGCGGGAGACCTTGGCTCGCAGCCGCCCGGTGGTGATCGGCCTCGGCTGCCGCATGCAGCCCGAAGGGCGTCTTTGCGCCAGCCGCCTGCAACACTTCGATCGCCAGATGTAGCGACGCGCGAAGCTGCGCGACATTGTCGTCCGGCGAAAGAGCCGGGTTCTTGTCGAACCATTTCGGCATCATCATTTCGGCCGACCAGCCGGCGGCCTCATGGCCGCTTTCGTCCGCAATGCTCACCCGGACGAAAGCCTGCGGCGCGCTTTCGACGCGCGCCGCCCCGAATCGGAATGGGAAGCGGAAGCCAACCTGCCGCTCGAAAATGTCCGCCTCGATGAGCCTGACGACGGGAGCCTCGGTCATGGCGGCCTCAGTTGATGCCGTGGACGGCGAGAACGCGCCGCATGCGCGAGACGGCTAGTTCCGGATCGGCAAGAGCGCCGGCCCTGTCCGCCAGACGGAAGAGCTCGGCGAGATGGGCAAGCGAACGCGCGCTCTGTTGCCCGCCGATCATCACGAAATGATCCTGCAGGCCGTTCAGATAGGCAAGGAAGACGACTCCGGTCTTGTAGAAGCGTGTCGGCGCCTTGAAAATGTGGCGCGATAGCGGCACGGTCGGCTCCAGGAGCTCGAAGAATTCGCCGTTGCGCCCTTCGCCGAGCGCCTCAAGTGCCGCTGACGCCACCGGCGCGATCGCATCGAAAATGCCGAGCAGCGCGTCCGAATACCCTTTTTCGTCGCCGGCGATGAGCTCGGCATAGTTGAAGTCGTCGCCGGTATACATGCGCACGCCCTTCGGCAGCCGGCGGCGCATCGCGATTTCTTTTTCCTTCGAGAGCAGCGAAATCTTGATGCCATCGACCTTTTCGGCATGCGCTTCGATGACTGCGTGGCAGGTATTCATCGCCGCCATGTGATCGGCATTGCCCCAATAGCCTTCGAGCGCCGGATCGAACATCTCGCCGAGCCAATGGATGATCACCGGCTCCTTTATCTGCGAAAGAATGCGGTCGTAGACGCGGATATAGTCCCCCGGCCCTTTCGCCGCCGCCGCGAGCGCCCGGCTCGCCATAAGGATGATGCGGCCGTTTTCGGCTTCGATCGTCTCGATCTGGCTCTCATAGGCCTTGAGAATATCGTCGATCGTGACGTCTGGGCCCGGCGCCAGATGATCGGTGCCGGCGCCGCAGGCAATCAGCGCGCCGGAGCGCCCGCGCGCCTCGGCCAGCGCACGGTGGATGAGTTCGCGTGCTTCCGGCCAGCCGAGGCCCATGCCACGCTGAGCCGTATCCATCGCTTCGGCGACGCCGAGGCCGAGATCCCAGAGGCGGTGGCGAAATGCGAGCGTGCGCTCCCAATCAATCGCCGGTGTCAGCCATGGATCATTGTCCGCAAACGGATCAGCGACGACATGCGCCGCCGCAAAGGCGACCCTGGAAAAGGCGGCCGCCTCGCGTTGCTTAAGGGGGACCGGCCGGCCCGTCAGTTCGTAACGGGCGAGCTGGTCTTCAAGAGGGAGATCGATGCTGGTCATGGCTCAAAACTCCAGTTCCGGCACATCGAGCCAGCGGCGCTCGGCCCAGGATTTCAGTCCCAGCTCGGCAAGCTGCACGCCCTTGGCGCCGGCCTCGAGCCCATAGGGCCAGGGACCGCCCTCGGCCACATGGCGCAGGAACATCTCCCATTGCGCCTTGAAGCCATTGTCGAAGACCTGCGTGTCCGGCACCTCGTCCCAGGTCTTGTAGAAATCGATGGTCTGCGGCTGGTCCGGGTTCCAGACCGGCTTCGGCGTGTTGACGCGGTGCTGGGTCCAGCATTTCGTCAGGCCGGCGACGGCCGAGCCGTGCGTTCCGTCGACCTGGAAGGTCACAAGATCGTCGCGGCGCACGCGCACGGTCCAGGAGGAATTGATCTGCGCGATGATGCCGCCTTCGAGCTCGAAGGTTGCATAGGCCGCATCGTCCGTGTCGCAGTCATAGGTCCGGCCCTGTTCGTCGACGCGGCTTGGAATATGGGTCGCGCCGAGGCAGGAGACGGCGCGGACCTCGCCGAAAAGGTTGTCCATCACGTAGCGCCAGTGGCAGAGCATGTCGAGAATGATGCCACCGCCGTCACCCTTGCGATAATTCCAGGAGGGGCGCTGGGCGGGCACGCCCCAGTCGCCTTCAAAGACCCAGTAACCGAACTCGCCACGCACCGAGAGGATCTTTCCGAAGAAGCCGGAGTCCCTGAGCAGAGCCAGTTTGCGGAGCCCGGGCAGGAACAGCTTGTCCTGGACGACGCCGTGCTTGAGCCCGGAGGCGCGCGCCTTTCGCGCCAGCTTCACCGCCGTTCGCAAGTCGTCGGAGACCGGTTTTTCGCAGTAGACGTGCTTGCCGGCGTCCAGCGCCCTGCCGATGAGTTCGGCGCGCATCAGCGTCGTGCCGGCGTCGAAAAAGATCTGGTCGTTCCGATCGGCAAGCGCCGCGTCGAGGTCGGTAGACCAGCGAGCAATGTTGTGACGCTTCGCCAGTTGCTCCATCTTGTCTCGGTTGCGGCCGACGATGATCGGGTCGATCTCCAGCCGCTCGCCCGACTTGAGCACGATCCCGCCCTGATCGCGAATGGCCAGTATCGAGCGCACCAGGTGCTGGTTGTAGCCCATCCGCCCGGTGACGCCGTGCAATATGATACCCAAACGTGGCATGCGGTCTCCTCCCTGCGAGGCCTCGTGGGAAAGGACCAGCCCTCCCAAGCCAGTAACTAAACAGTTACTTTGTTGCAGACAAAAAGCACACCTGTCAACAAAAAAAACGACATGTCGACGATTCAGCGCCTGATCGAAGCCAGAGTCACATGAACGATGTGACGCTCCCAGCCCTCGAGATTGGGTCGTTCAGCGAGATCGCGGCCGAAGATCGTCGAGAGCGTGTACTGGTTCGAGAGATAGAAATAACCGAGTGCAGCCATCGTCAGATAGAGGTGCAACGGGTCGACATCCTCCCGGAAGAGGCCTTTTGCGCGACCCCGGTCGAGCAACTCGGACAGCTTGCCCATGAGTTGCGAATGCAGCTCCTTGAGACGGGTCGATTGCCGCAGCCACCGGGCACGATGCAGGTTTTCGGTACCGAGGAGACTGAGGAACTCCGGGTGCTCCAGGAAGTATCTCCACGTGAACATCGCCAGCTCGGCGATGCCCTGCTCCGGTTCCAAGTCACTGAGATTTATCGATTTTTCCGCCGTTCTTATGCCGATATAGGCCTCCTCCAGGACGGCGAGGTAGAGCTGCTCCTTGTCACCGAAGTAATGATAGAGCATGCGCTTGTTGATGCCGGCGCGTTCGGCGATGGCGTCGACCCGCGCCCCGCCCATGCCGTTTTCCGCGAACTCCTGTGTGGCGGCTGCGAGGATGGATGCGCGCGTCCGCTCGGGATCGCGCTGCGCGGAACGTTCAGCGCGCCCGCCGTTGCCATTCCTTCCTCTCGCGCCCGCTTGCGGCTTCTCCATACATCACCTCCGGCACCTCTTGCCTTCGGCGGCATTCGATGCGACATCGTAAAGAAAGTTTACAAGATAATGACAGCACTTCACACAACTGCTTGACACGATCTTTGCTTGCCCCTAGTTTGTAACCAATTAGTTATTTATTGCAAGAGGACTCAACAAGACGACGATGACACGGAGCGTTGTGGAGGCGCTCCCGAGGGAGGAGGAAGCAATGACGCAGAAGATCAGCAGACGCAGTGTGCTTGCAGGAGGAGCAGCACTTCTTTCATATGCAGCGTTCGCGCCGCACGCTTTTTCGCAGGAGACGCGGCTGCGCCTGCTCTGGTGGGGATCGCAGACCCGCGCCGACCGCACCAACAAGGTCAGCGAGCTTTTCAAGACGGCCAATCCCGGGGTTGCCATCAACGGCGAATTCCTCGGCTGGAGCGACTACTGGCCGCGCCTTGCGACCCAGGTCGCAGGGGGCAACGCCCCCGACGTCATCCAGATGGATTACCGCTATATCGTCGAATATGCCCGGCGCGGCGCGCTCGCGCCGCTCGACAGCTATCTCGGCTCGGTGCTGAAGGTCGAGGATTTCGACCAGGTGCAGATCAAGGGCGGCAGCGTCGACGGCAAGCTCTACGGCATCAGCCTCGGCGCCAACTCGACGGCGATGATGGTCAACACGGTCGCCTTCGAGGAAGCCGGCGTCGACTTGCCGACGCCGTCCACGACCTGGGACGAGCTCGCCCGCATGGGTCTCGAGATCACCAAGGCCGGCAAGCGCAAGGGCTATTACGGCCTCTCGGACGGCAGCGGCGTGGAGCCGCTCCTTGAGAACTGGCTCCGCCAGCGCGGCAAGGCCCTCTTCACCGCAGACGGCAAGATCGCCTATGACGCGAACGACGGGGCCGAATGGTTTGCCATGTGGCAGAAGATGCGCGAGGACAAGGCTTGCGTGCCGGCGGACATACAGGCGCTCGATCAGTTCAATATCGAGACAAGCCCGTTGTCGCTTGGAAAGGCGGCGACGTCCTATGCCCATTCCAACCAGCTCGTCGGCTATCAGGCGATCAACAAAGACAAGATCGTGCTGAGCAGCCATGCGCTGATCAGCAAGGATGCCAAGGGCGGACATTACCGCAAGCCATCGATGTTCTTCTCGGTATCGGCCAAGACCAGCGATCCGGAACTCGGCGCAAAATATGTCAACTTCTTCGTCAAGGATCCGGAAGCGGCCAAGATCCTCGGCGTCGAACGCGGCGTGCCGGAATCGGCCTCCGTGCGCGAGGCGCTCGCGCCGTCGCTCGATGACCTCGGGCGAGCAGCACTCGAATATGTCTCCGGGCTCGGAGCGCTCGCCGGCGATCTGCCGCCGCCGCCGCCATCGGGCGCCGGCGAGGCGGAGCTGGCTCTGCGCAGGGTGGCCGAGCAGGTGGCCTTCGGCCAGCTCGACGCCAAGCAGGGCGGCGAGACGCTGGTAGACGAGGTCACACAGATCCTGTCGCGAGGCTAAGGAGATGGCGGCCGTGCAGGATTCCGCTGTCGTCGTCGGTGGGGGCGTCCAGGCGCGCCCCGCCGCACAGGGCCGATGGGCCTCCATCTGGGCGAAGCACGGAGCCGGCTACATGTTCCTGTTGCCGTGGCTCATCGGCTTTTTCGGCCTGACGCTCGGGCCTGCGATCGCCTCGCTCTATCTCTCCTTTACGAGCTTCGACCTGATCCGCGCGCCGGAATGGGTCGGGACCGCCAATTACGTCCGCATCGCGACAGCCGATCCGAAATTCGCCGCCGCGATGCAGGTGACCTTCCTCTATGTGGTGCTTTCGGTACCCTTCAAGCTCAGCTTCGCACTGCTTGTTGCCATCCTCCTCGATCGCGGCGTCCGGGGCCTCACCGTCTATCGCGCGATCTTCTATCTGCCTTCGCTGCTCGGCGGCAGCGTCGCGATCGCCGTGCTCTGGCGACAGCTCTTTGCCGGCGACGGCCTCATCAACAGCCTGCTTGCCCAGTTCGGCATCGAGGGTCCGAGCTGGATCTCGCATCCGAACTACGCGATCTGGACGCTCGTCGTCTTGAGCGTGTGGCAGTTCGGCTCGCCGATGATCATCTTCCTTGCCGGTCTTCGCCAGATCCCCACCGATATGTATGAGGCCGCAAGCCTCGACGGCGCGTCGAAGTTCCGGCAGTTCTACAAGATCACACTGCCGCTCCTGACCCCGGTCATCTTCTTCAATGCGGTGGTACAAACGATCGACGCCTTCAAGGCGTTTACCCCGGCCTTCATCATTTCCGGCGGCACCGGCGGACCGATCAACTCGACGCTCTTCTACACGCTCTATCTCTATCAGGAAGCCTTTGGCAACTTCCGCATGGGCTATGCCTCGGCCCTGGCCTGGATCCTGGTGCTGATCATCGCGCTCTTCACCGCCTTTTCCTTCCTGACCTCTCGCTACTGGGTGCATTACGATGACTGACGCGATCATGAGCTCCGTAACCGCCCCACCATCGGCACCACTCGGCCGCCGCGGCCCCTTGGGATCGGTTCTCGTCCACGCCGGCCTGATCGCCGCGTCAATCGCGATGCTCTACCCACTGCTGTGGATGATTTCCGCGTCGGTCAGGCCAGAGGATGAGATCTTCGCCTCGACCTCGCTCTGGCCGTCATCGATCGATGTCGCTTCCTATTTGCGCGGTTGGTTCGGCCTCGACGTCAGCTTCGGTCGCTTCTTCTGGAATTCACTCGTCGTGGCAGTGCTGACCGTGATCGGCAACGTCGTCGCCTGTTCGCTCGCGGCCTACGCCTTCGCGCGTCTTCGCTTCGCCGGACGCAATTTCTGGTTCGCGATCATGCTGGGGACGCTGATGATCCCCTATCACGTGACGCTCATTCCCCAATATGTGCTCTTCCTCAATCTCGGCTGGGTGAACACGTTCCTGCCGCTCGTGGTGCCGAAATTCCTGGCGAGCGACGCCTTCTTCATCTTCCTGATGGTCCAGTTCTTCCGCGGCATTCCGCGCGAGCTCGACGAGGCGGCGATGATGGATGGCTGCGGTCCCTGGCGCATCTACTGGAAGATCATGGTGCCGCTGTCCCTGCCGGTGCTCGCAACGGCCGCGATCTTCTCCTTCATCTGGACCTGGGACGACTTCTTCGGACCGCTGATCTACCTGAACGACATGAACACCTACACGATCCAGCTGGGCCTCAGGACCTTCGTCGACTCGAGCAGCACCTCCGACTGGGGTGGTCTCTTCGCCATGTCGACGCTGTCCCTCGTGCCCGTGTTCTTCTTCTTCCTGTTCTTCCAGCGCCTTCTGATCGAGGGCATCGCCACCACTGGCATGAAGCGCTAATCGAAGGAGCTGGAGTTTACCCATGGACGAATTGCGTTTTGCCGCGGTCGGGCTCAACCACAACCACATCTACGGCCAGGTCAATTGCCTTCTCAGAGCCGGCGCCCGCCTCGTCGGCTTCCACGAAACGGACGATGCGTTGGCTGCAGAGTTCTCGGCCACGTACAAGGATGTGCCGCGTATCGCGAAACTCGACCAGATCCTCGAAGACGAGCGCATCGGCCTTATCACCTCCGCCGCCATTTCGGCCGAGCGGGCAGAGCTTGCGATCCGCGCCATGCGCCACGGCAAGGACGTGCTAGTCGACAAGCCGGGGATGACGAGCCTCGACCAACTCGCAAAGGTGCGCCGGGTCCAGGCCGAAACGGGACGCATCTTCTCGATCCTCTATTCCGAGCATTTCGAGAGCCCGGCAACGGTAAGGGCCGGGGAGCTGGTTGCCGCCGGCGCCATCGGCGAAGTCGTGCACATGGTCGGCCTCGGACCGCATCGGCTGCGCAAGGAAAGCCGGCCCGGCTGGTTCTTCCGCCGGGCGGATTATGGCGGCATCCTCACCGACATCGCCTCGCACCAGTGCGAGCAGTTCCTCTTCTTCGCCGGCGCCACCGATGCCACCATTCTCTCGGCAAGCGTCGACAACCGGAGCGTTGCGGACAGTCCGGAATTGCAGGATACGGGCAGCATTCATCTTTCGACGGGAAGGGCGACCGGCATGATCCACGTCAACTGGCTCACCCCGGACGGCATGCCGACCTGGGGCGACGGTCGGCTTTTCATTGTCGGTACGACTGGCACGATCGAGGTGCGCAAGACGGTCGATCTCGCCGGGCGGGAAGGAGGCAACCACCTGTTTCTTGCCGATCGCAACGGCGTCGAACACATCGATTGCTCGGGTGTCGACCTTCCGTTCGGCCGTCAGCTCCTTGCCGACATCCGCGACAGAACCGAAACCGCCATGCCGCGGGAACGCTGCTTCAACGCCATGGAGCTTGCCCTTTCAGCGCAAGCGATCGCCGAACATAACCAGGAAAAGAACTGATATGAGCGTAAAGACAGTTGCCATCATCGGCTGCGGGATCGGGCGGTCGCATATCGTCGAAGGCTATCTGCCGCATCCGGACAAGTTCCAGGTCACCGCGCTCTGCGACCTCAACGTGGAACGGCTGAACGAAGTCGGCAACGAGTTCGGCATCGAAAAGCGGACCACCTCGTTCAAGGAATTGCTCGCCGACGACAGCATCGACATCATCGATATCTGCACGCCACCCGGCATTCACCTCGAGCAGGTGCTCGATGCGCTCGCCTCGGGCAAGCACGTGATCTGCGAGAAGCCGCTCACCGGTTCGCTCAAGGGTGTCGACCGGATCATGGAGGCGGAGAAGCAGGCTCGCGGCGTGCTGATGCCGATCTTCCAATATCGCTATGGCGACGGCATCGAGAAGGCGAAGCGCATCATCGACTCCGGTATCGCGGGCAAACCCTATGTGGGCTCGGTCGAAACCTTCTGGCTGCGCACGCCGGAATATTACTCCGTTCCCTGGCGCGGCAAATGGGAGACGGAGCTTGGCGGCGTGCTGGTGACCCATGCGCTGCACCTGCACGACATGATGCTGCATCTCCTTGGACCGGCCGCAAAAGTGTTCGGACGCGTCGCGACGCGCGTCAACGATATCGAGGTCGAGGATTGCGCCTCGGCAAGCCTGCTCATGCAGAACGGCGCCTTCGTCTCGCTCTCCTGCACGCTCGGCTCGCAGGAACAGATCAGCCGCCTTCGCCTGCACTTCGAGCATGTCACCTTCGAGAGCAGCCATGAACCGTATGCGCCGGGAAAGGACCCCTGGAAGATCATTGCCGCCAACGAGGCGGTCCAGGCTAAGATCGACGACGTGATCGGCGACTGGCGTCCGGTCTCCCCGCGCTTCACCACGCAGATGGCGCATTTCCACGCCTTTCTCACCGGCACGGGACCGCTTCCTGTCACCACGAAGGATGCGCGGCAGGCGCTGGAACTGGTGACGGCGATCTACCAGTCCGCCGATACCGGCCGTGAGATAACGCTTCCGATCGGACCGGAGAGTCCGAAATATGCCAATTGGCGTGCGAACACGAGGTAACGGCAAAGGCCGCAGGGAGGATTTTGCAAATGGCAACCAGCGTCGTTCTTCAAAAGGTCGAGAAGCGCTATGGCGCGTTCGACGTGATCCACGGCATCGACCTGACCATCGACCCCGGCGAGTTCGCCGTCTTCGTCGGCCCGTCCGGTTGCGGCAAGTCGACCCTGCTGCGCATGATCGCCGGCCTGGAGGAGATTTCCGGCGGCACGCTGATGCTCGACAACGACCGGATGAACGAGGTGGCGCCGGCCAAGCGCGGCATCGCCATGGTGTTCCAGTCCTATGCGCTCTACCCGCACATGTCGGTCTACAAGAATCTCGCCTTCGGCCTCGAGACGGCGGGCTACAGAAAGGCGGAGATTGAGCCGAAGGTGCGTCGCGCCGCCGAGATCCTGCAGATCGAGAAGCTGCTCGACCGCAAGCCGAAGGCGCTTTCCGGCGGCCAGCGCCAGCGCGTGGCGATCGGCCGGGCGATCGTGCGCGAGCCGCGCATCTTCCTCTTCGACGAGCCGCTTTCCAACCTCGATGCGGAACTCCGCGTACAGATGCGCGTCGAAATCTCGCGACTTCACCGGGATCTCGGCAACACGATGATCTATGTGACCCACGACCAGGTGGAGGCCATGACCATGGCCGACAAGATCGTTGTCCTGAACTCCGGGCGGATCGAGCAGGTGGGGGCGCCGCTCGATCTCTATAATCATCCCGTCAACCGCTTCGTCGCCGGATTCATCGGCAGCCCGAAAATGAACTTCCTCAAGGCGCGTATCGCTGCAGTCGGGGAAGCGGAAACCGCGATCCAGGTTTGCGGCGGCACGATCCGCCTGCCGCGCGCCTTGAGCGGTGCGGCGCCGGGGCAGGACGTGACCTTCGGCATCCGGCCGGAACATCTTTCCGCACAGGACGATGGCATCGCGCTCGCCCCGATTAATGTCGAGCTCGTTGAAAACCTCGGCGGCGAAACCATGCTCTATGGCATTACCCCTGACGGCCAGCACATCACCGTCGCGCTCGAGGGCCAGCAGAAGGTGGAGCGCGGCACCAACCTCGCCGTCCATTTCGATCCTTCGCGCTGCCACGTCTTCGGCGCCGACGGCAAGACGATGTAAGCACGGCGCCGGCTCCGCGCCATGGAACGAAACTGCGGAAAGGCCAAGGGGGCCGTCCGCTGTTTACCGCTTGCTCATGGGCCAATGTGGGGCCATTCTGAGGGCCTATCCTGGCTGTAAGGCCGAACCCTGTTTCGCCCTGGAACGCCAGCTCGACCTCGAAGCACTTTTCAGTGCTGCCTTTTCTCGACTGCCCCGGGGAGGAGGTTGCCCATGTCTGCGCCCCACACCGACCATCCGTTGCAACCGGGCGACCGGGTGCCGAACATCGTGCTGGATGCCATCTCGCGCGAGGGAACGATCGCACTCGATGATTTTCGCGGTCGCAGCCCGTTGTTGATCGGTTTGTTTCGAGGCCTGCTGTGTCCGTTCTGCCGGCGCCATGTCGCGGCGATGGCACAGCTCAACCCGGCACTGCGTGAGAAAGGCGTGAGTTCTCTAGCGGTGGTAAACACCCCGGTCGAACGCGCGCGACTCTATTTCCGTTATCATCCGATACCCGGTCTTCTTGCTGCATCCGATCCGGAGCGAGCGTCACACCGCGCCTTCGGCTTACCTCTCCTGGAGATCACCGCGAATGAGACCGACTGGCCATACAAGGTCGGAATGGATGTGGTCACGACAATGCGGGTCGACCGGCCCGGGGAATTGCCCGAACCGATGAATCCGGCCGCAGCAGGCGACCTCCTCAACGCGAAGGATGGGTACGAAATCACCGAAGCCGATCAGCAGGTGAGGATTCCCGGCCATATGCAGCTCGTCGGCCATTTCCTGCTCGATCGGGAAGGCGTGGTGCGCTGGAGCTTTACGGAAGTTGAAGAGGAAGGCCACAATATGGACCGAGTGCTCAATCCCGAAGAGTTGATGTCGGCCGCTTCCGAGGTGGCCCATTAACAGCGAAAACTCGCCCGGTAACCACTCCGGCCGTGGTTGCGTGAGCCGTCGGGATACCAATGCTCGGCCGCCGGAGCTCATGCCCCGATAGAAATTTCTGCGCTGATGTCACATTCGCAGATCCTCCCTCGTCATGGTGTCGGAACCAACAGAAAGGAAAACGAACCATGACTGCCAAACTCGACCCGTTCGCCGCTGCGCCGTCGCTGATGAAGAGCTGGATGGGCACGACGGTTGCCGTCACCGCCAGCCTAGAGCCGAGCCTCATCGAACTGGTGAAGATCCGCGCCTCGCAGATCAACGGCTGCGCCAACTGCATCAACATGCATACGGTGGAAGCGCGGGCAAAAGGCGAGACGGAGCAGCGCATCTACCTGCTGTCGGCCTGGCGTGAAGCCCCCTGTTATTCCGATCGCGAGCGCGCCGCGCTAGGCTGGACCGAGGCACTGACGCGGCTGTCGGAAGGTCATACGCACGAAAGCGCCTATGACGCCCTGAAGGCTCAGTTTACCGCGGAAGAGCAGGTGAAGCTCACGCTCATGATCAATGTCATCAACGGGTGGAACCGCCTTGCGGTTGGCTTCAGCCTGTGGGCCGATCCGGCCGCGGCCAAGGCCGCCGCCGAGGCAGCTGCCTGATGACGGACACCAATCACGAGGACGCAGCGGCGGGATTCGATCCGCTGCGTCCCAAGCTCATGCGCGTCGCCTATCGCATGCTCGGCTCTGTCGCCGACGCGGAGGATATGGTGCAGGAGGCCTTCATCCGCTGGATGGGGGCTGACCGCTCGGCGGTGCGCGAGCCCGAGGCGTTTTTGCGCCGCACGGTCACGCGGCTCTGCCTTGATCAGCTCAAATCAGCACGACGCCAGCGCGAGACGTATGTCGGTCCTTGGCTTCCCGACCCGGTCGTGGAAGAGGAGCAGGAGGAAGACGTCACCCTGCCCTTGATGCTTGCCCTGGAACGCCTTTCTCCGCTCGAGCGGGCGGCCTTCCTGCTGCACGACGTTTTTGGGCTGGGTTTTGAGGAAGTCGCGGCGACCATCCAGCGCGACCCGGCTGCCTGCCGGCAGCTCGCCAGCCGCGCGCGCACCCATGTCCGCGAGGAGAGGCCTCGCTTCCAGATCGAGAAACAGAAAAGCCTCGAGATCGCTGAAGCCTTCTTCACCGCCTCGCGCAGTGGCGACATGAAGGCGCTCGGTGCGATGTTGGCAGCCGACGTCAGCGTCCATGCCGACGGCGGCGGCAAGCGTCCGGCAGCGATGAAACCGATCTTCGGATTTGATGCGGTGATGAAGGTGCACGAGAGCTTGGCAGTTCTATTTCAAAAGAGCGGCTCGAAACTTGTTCGCGCCGGCTTCATCAACGGACTGCCCGGCTTCGTCACGTTGGAAGGCGACGGCGAACTTCAGACGACTGCGCTCGAAATCGAAGACGGCAAGATCGCTGCAGTCTATGTGATGCGGAACCCCGACAAGCTGCGACACCTGCATTAGGTGTATCGCCGATTCGAACGCTGCCCCATTGCAAGACCGTCGTGATTCCCTGTCTCGACAACGGACCGTTCGCCCTTGGCATCCGCCAGCTCGAGGTCTACCATTCCTCAACCTATGGAGACTTCGATGACCTCCAGCTTCAATGTCCATGATGCAGCCGGCTATGAACAGTTGATGGGGCGCTGGAGCCGGAGGCTCGCGCCGCTATTCATCGAGTTCTCTGGACTTGCCGACGGCGAAAAGATTCTCGACGTCGGCTGCGGCACCGGCAGCCTCACTTTTGCGCTCGCAAGGACCGCCGGCCTCGCTGAGATCGCGGCGATCGACTATTCGCCTGTCTTCGTCGCGGAGGCGAGCCGGCGCAACACCGACCCGCGCATCAAGATCCGGCAGGCGGATGCCTGCGCCCTCCCCTTTGGAGATGGTACCTTCGACCGCGCCCTCGCGCTGCTCGTGCTCCATTTCGTGCCCGACGCCGACAAGGCAGTCGCCGAGATGCGCCGCGTCGTACGGCCGGGCGGCGTCGTCGCGGCGGCGGTGTGGGACCATCTCGGCGGCATGCCCGGGATGCGGATGATGGTCGACACGGTGGCGGCACTCGGCGAAGGCGGGCGCCAGCTCCGCGCGCGCTACTGCTTTCAGCCGATGATGCAACCGGGTGAAATGAAAAGGACTTTTGTGGACCAGGGTCTCATTGACGTTTCGGAAACCCAGCTCATGATCCGCATGGACTACCAGAACTTCGACGACTACTGGGCGCCCATTGCCGCAGGCGAAGGACCACTCGGTAAGTATGTGGCGACGCTCGGGGCCACAGAACGGGCGATCACCGATGCCGCCGTGCGCGACGCTTACGAGGCAGGCCGGCCGGATGGTCCGAGGTCGTTTGCGAACGTTGCCTGGGCTTGCCGGGGTATCGTTCCATGAGCCTGCGGGCAACGAACATCAAAGCCGGAGATCATCGAAGCGCTGCACAGCGACGCCCGCGACCGGACTTCGGGTAACGAAAATGCCGCCGTCCGGGCTGTGCTCCGCGGCACCCGCCGGACGCAGCGACGTGACGAGGAGCGTCTTGCGATCCGGCCCGGCGAAGCAGGGCATGGTGGGCGCCGGCACCGGGAAGCGATGCGTCCTCACCAACTCGCCTTCTGCCGAGAAACAGTTGAGGACGCCGGCCGAAACCCCGGCGCTCCAGTAACCGCCCTCCACGTCGGTCGCGGCTCCATCGGGACGGCCGCTTGCCTCGTCGAGGACGACGAGGCGCCGGCGCCCGGAAATCGCACCCGTCGCAGGATCGAAGTGCCAACGGTCGATCCATGGCCCACGCGAATCCGAATGAAAGAGAACCGAGCCGTCCGCGTTCCAGGCAAGACCGTTGGAACAGACGACGTCGACGACCTTGCGCTCCACTGCACCATCAGGCGTGACGCGGTAGAGGGAAGCGACCGGTTGCCGGTCGAGGGCCTCATGCATCGTCCCGACCCAGAACGCCCCGTCCGGTCCGACCTTGCCGTCGTTCAGACGCGTGTGCGGCCTCTCCGCTTCGATCGAGGCGATCTCGCTGACGATGGCGCCGCTTTCGGGATCGAACAGAACGACGCGGTCCCGTTGCGCGAGCACGAGGCGCCCGGAATGGGCAAGCGCGACACAGCAGGCCCCTTGCTCGAAGGTCCACGCGATATGACCCGCCCCGGTGAGATCGGCACGATGGAGGGCGCCCTTGCCGATATCGACGAAAAACAAGCAGTTCCGGCGGTCGTCGTAGACCGGGCTTTCTGCCACCGTGCAGCGCAAATCCAGCATGCACTCAAATGTCAAGTTGAAAGACATGTTTGAACCATCGTGTCACAGTCCGTCGGTTGCGGCGGCAACGAGCGCCTTCCCCCCGACTCGCAGGTTTCCCAGGTACTTATCGGCTGACGCTTTCTCTAACATTGCTATTGCCCTCGCTCAACTTGTAAATTAAAAATACAAGAAACTTGGCAAGGAGATTTTCATGAAAACGACTCCCGTAGATGTGGCCGACCTCGCCTCTTCCGTGCTTTCGGTGCCGCCGCTGGCGCGTCAGGCGAATGGCGAGCCGACCAAGACGGAAAATCGCAAGATGATCGAATGGCTGCTCGCGGGAGGGGTGACCACCTATCTCTACGGCGGCAACGCCAATCTCTACAATTTCGGCGTCACGGGATTCGGCAGCCTTCTCGACGTGCTCGAGGACATTGCTCCGCCGGACGGCTGGATGATCCCCTCGATCGGCGCCGACTTCGGCAAGGCGATGGACCAGGCGATGATCCTCCGCGAGCGGGATTTTCCGACCGCCATGGTGCTCCCGCTCACCGTCCCCGCGACTTCGGCGGGCCTGGTCTCGGGATTCGCCAAGCTGGCGGATGCCGCCGGCCGGCCGTTGATCGCCTATATCAAGAATGACGGCTTCCTCGAAGCCGGCGATGTCGCGCGTCTTTTCCGCGATGGCGCGATCTCGGCCTTGAAATACGCCGTCGTGCGGCCCGACCCGAAAAACGACGGCTATCTTTCCGCCATCCTCGATGCCGTCGGCTCGGGCGAGCGGATCGTCAGCGGTATCGGCGAGCGCCCGGCAATCGATCACATCGAAATGGGCCTCACCGCCTTCACCTCCGGCTCGGTGTGCATCGCTCCGCAGCTGTCGACCGCAATCCTGAAGGCGTGTCAGGACAATGAGTTCGCTGCCGCAAGGACACTTCGCGAAAGTTTCCTGCCGCTCGAGGATCTGCGCGACGCCCATTCGCCGATCCGCGTCCTGCATGAAGCGGTGAGGCTCGCCGGCATCTGCGATACCGGTCCGATCGGTGAATTCCTGTCGAATCTCGACGGCGCCGAACGGCTCGATGCCATCGCCGCGGCAGCGCGCGCGCTCAAGACGAAGAGTGAAGCCGCGGCCCGCGGGGCCCGGCCGCTGTCGGCGAGCGCCTGACATGGTGCCGGAGATGGCGCGGGTAAGGCGCCGCGCTCCTGGGCGACTGGCCCTGGAACGGGAAACGAAGACACAGGTGTCGATACCCCCCTCTGCCCTGCCGATCTCCCCCCTTGTGCCCGGCAGGGCAGAGGGGGGTGTTGGTCGGCGCCGCTCGGTGAGGCGGCGCGCAAAACCCGGGGATTGCCGGAACGATCCGGTGGCACGGGGTATCGCTCTAAAGATCACCGTGGGATCCGGTGATGCGGGCCCTGGATTCCGTCAGGTGGTAGCGCATGTAAAGACGTGCGAGCTCGCGGTTCTCGCCGGAGATCGCCGTGAAGATCTTGCGGTGCTCTTCGAGAACGCGGCGACGCCGTTCCTCCGAGCCCTGCCGCGTCAGGCTGAGCGCCATGCGCATCGAGCCGCGCAGAATATCGCCGAGCTCTTCCAGGAGACGCGGAAAAAGCTCATTGCCCGCGGCCGCCGCAACGGCAAGATGGAAAGCGAAATCCTCCTCCCAGCCTGTCTCACCGCGGGCAAGAGCGCCCTCCAGCGCCGCCAGCGCTTCACCGATCTGGTTGAGCTGGGCCTTGGTCCGGCGGATCGCGGCCAGTCCCGCGCACTCGGTTTCGAGTGCGAGCCGCGGTTCGAAGGCCCTGAGATAGCTGGCGATCTCGGCCGAGGCCGCAAAATCGGTCAGCTTGTCGGACGGGCGCGACTTGACGAAGGTTCCAATGCCCTGCCGCGAAACCACCAGGCCGTCCGCCTGCAGCCGCATCAGCGCCTCGCGAACAACCGGCCGGGAGACCTGGAAATCGCGGCAGATCCGGGCTTCCGACGGCAATTTCGCCCCCTCGGCCATCTGGCCGCTCGCGATCTGCTCAAGGATCTGGCCGTAAAGAACATCGGCGAGGCGCTCTCGCCGCGCCGGTTTCAGCTTCAACATCACGTCGTCCAAGGGTCCGCCTTCACCTGTCATTTTTCTGAACAGGCGCAATTTAGCCGACCCGCCCGGGAATGCAAAGGAGGTGACCGATGACCGGACGCAAGAAACCAGAGGAATTTCGAAGCTTTCGCTGGTTCGGCGTCAAGGACCTGCGCTCCTTCGGTCACAGGTCCCGGCTTTACCAGATGGGATATGACAATGCGGAAATCGCCGGCAAGCCGGTCATCGCGATCATCAACACCTGGAGCGACATCAATCCGTGCCACGCGCATCTGCGCACCCGCGCCGAAGAGGTGAAACGCGGGGTGTGGCAGGCCGGCGGCTTCCCGATCGAGCTGCCGGCGATGTCGCTGGCGGAAACCTACGTCAAGCCGACGACGATGCTTTACCGCAACTTCCTCGCGATGGAGGTGGAGGAACTCATCCGGTCGCACCCGGTTGACGGCGTTGTGCTGCTTGCCGGCTGCGACAAGACTACGCCGGCGACGATCATGGGCGCGATCCAGGTCGATCTTCCGACAATCTTCGTGCCGGCGGGACCGATGCTGCGCGGCAACTACCGCGGCCAGGCCCTGGGTTCGGGCTCCGATGTCTGGAAATACTGGGCGGAAAAAGAGGCCGGGCGCATCACCGAGCAGGAGTGGAACGTCATGGAGCGCGGCATCGCCCGCTCCTTCGGCACCTGCATGACCATGGGCACCGCCTCGACGATGACGGCCCTTGCCGACACCCTTGGTCTCTCACTGCCAGGTGCCTCGGCGATCCCGGCCGCCGACGCCGGCCATTCGCGCATGGCGGCGCTTTCCGGTGCACGCATCGTCGAGATGGTATTCGAGGACCTGAAGCCTTCGGACATCCTGACGGCAAAGGCGTTTGAAAACGCATTGACAGTGCACATGGCGATGGCCGGCTCGACCAATGCGATGATTCATCTGATTGCCATGGCGCGGCGACGCGGCGTCGAGCTGACCTTGGACGATTTCGATCGCATGTCGGAGAAGGTCCCGGTCCTCTGCAACATCCGCCCGACCGGCGAATTCCTGATGGAGGACTTTTATTATGCCGGCGGGCTGCCGGCGTTGTGGAAGCAACTGGAATCCCTGCTGCATCTCGAAGAGCGCAACGTCATCGGCAGCATCGGCGAGGCGATCCGCGAGGCCGAGGTTCATCTGCCGGACGTGATCCGCCCGCTCGATAACGCCGTTGCCGCGCGCGGCGGTACGGCGATCCTGAAGGGAAACCTTGCGCCGCAGGGCTGTGTCATGAAGCCTGCCGCGGCCGACGCTCACCTTCTCAAGCATCGCGGGCCTGCCCTCGTCTTCGACGATTACGACGCGATGATGACGGCGGTGAACGACGAGGATCTTGATGTTACCGCCAACACGGTCCTCATCCTGCGCAATGCCGGTCCTGTCGGCGGACCGGGCATGCCGGAATGGGGAATGCTGCCGATCCCGAAGAAGCTTCTGAAACAGGGCGTGCGCGACATGGTGCGCATTTCGGACGCCCGCATGAGCGGCACGAGCTACGGCGCCTGCATCCTGCACGTCGCGCCCGAAGCTTACGTCGGCGGGCCGCTGGCGGCGGTTCGCAATGGCGACATCATCGCCCTCGATGTCGCCGGGCGGACGCTCACGCTGGAGGTCGATGCGGAAGAAATCGAGCGCCGGCTTTCCGAATGGAGACCGCCGGAGCGAGATTATTCGAGAGGCTTCCTGAAGATGCATGCGGAGCACATCCAGCAGGCCCCCGAAGGCTGCGACTTCACCTTCCTGCAGTCGCCGCATAAGCTGCCCGAACCGGAAATTCATTAGCACAGGTGGGACGGATGACGACGCGGCTGCTGGTGACGGGAGCAGGAGGTGCCCTGGGCCGCCATGTCCGGCACGGCTTGAAAGGTTGTGTGGAGGTCCTGCGCCTTTCGGATATCGCCGATCTTGCCCCGGCCGAGGATGGCGAGGAAGTAGTCCGGTGCGACCTCGCCGACCCGCAGGCCGTCGATGATCTCACGCGCGACTGCGATACGATCCTGCACCTTGGCGCGATCTCCGTCGAAGCCGATTTCGACGGGCTGCTTCAGGCCAACATCCTCGGCACCTACAATCTTTACGAGGCGGCGCGAAAGGCAGGCGTCCGGCGCATCATCTTCGCAAGCACCAACCATGTGACAGGCTTTCACCGCATCGGCGAGACGCTCGACCACACCTCGCCTCGTCGGCCGGACAGTCTTTACGGCGTCAGCAAGTGCTTCGGCGAGGATCTTGCCCGGCTTTACTTCGACAAATACGGCCTGGAGACGGCTTGTCTCAGAATTGGCAGTTGCTTCCCCGAGCCGAGAAACCAGCGCATGCTTTCTACCTGGCTGAGCCCGCGTGATTTCCTGTCGCTGGTGCGCAGGCTTCTCGAGGCTCCGGCCATCGGCTATCTGGTGCTGTACGGCGCCTCGGCGAACCGGGATGCCTGGTGGTCGAACGCGCATGCCGATTTCCTCGGCTGGCAACCGACGGACAGCAGCGAGCCTTTTCGCCAGGCAATCGAGCGGCGCGAGCATGGACCCACGGACGGCAGCAAGTACCAGGGCGGTCGCCTCGCCACGGTCAAGACCCACGCCGGGGATTAGAACCAGATCATTTCATTGTTTCATTGAAACAATGGAATGATCTAACTCTTTGAAAATACGCAATTCCGGACGGAAAACCGTTACACACTTTTCCTGGAATGGCTCTCGTTCGGGCTGCGTAAATACCCCCTCTGCGCTACCGGACAGAGGGGGTGCCACTCCAGTTGACATGATCGGGTTCGGCCTCAGCCGGCGCGGACCGTCGACTTTCCCTCGCCGACCAAACGCTCGGCCGCGTCCGCGACCGATATGCGGTCGAACGCGAGCTCGTCTGCGATCGGTCGAAATACGCGATGGTCGAACTCCGTCGCTCCAAGCGGTGCCGGGGGCGGATAGCTGCCGACCTGGTCCTTCAGCGCGTTGATGTATTTCACCGTTTCGGCTTCCGTCGGGTTGAGCTGCGGCAGGATTGCCTCACGAACTGTGGGCGACATCGGCACGCCGCGTTCGACCCCGAGGATCTTGCCGGCCTCGACGTCGTTAACGAAGAAACTGATGAACTTGGCGGCTTCTTCGCCATGCTCCGTGGTCGCGCCGACGCTCCAGATCAGCGCGGGGCGATAATAGTGGCCGGAGGGGCCGCCCTTCTCGGCGCGCGGCAGCATGCCGATGCCGAGCTTATTCTTCATGATGAGCTGGTAGCCGACCATCTGGTTCGAATAGGCCATGCCGATCGCCGAATAGCCGAGCGCCAGGCAGTTGGTGTCGATCGTATTCTGGTCGAGCGTCTGGATGTCGGCGCCCACGGTGCCGCCCCGCTTGCGCAGGTCTTCCCAGTAGGCGTACCACTCCTTGGCCTCTTCGACGCCGAAGCCCAGCCCGCTTTCATTGAAGAGACTGCTGCCACGTTGCCTGAGCCAGGCATCGAAGACATAGGTGTAGCGAGCGGCATACGGCCCGCCGCCCTTGCCGGTCGCCTTCGCCATCTCGACCGCGATGTCGGCGTATTCCGACCAGGTGGTATCAAGCCCGGGAGGGGTGATGCCTGCTTTCGCGAAGGCATCGGCATCGTAAAACAGGGCAAAGGAGTTGAGGCCGAGGCCGATGCCCCAGAGCTTGCCGTCCACGGTCGTCAGCTTCAGCACGTCCTCGCCGAAACCCTTCACATCCAGCACCGAAGCGATGAATGGATCGAGGGCGAGGCAGGCGCCGCGCTTCGAGTAGTCCGAAATCGTATTTGGTTCGAGCTGGAAGACATCCGCGATGGAGCGACCGGCCATCTGCGTCGCGAGCTTTGTCCAGTAGCCGTCACCGCTGAGACTCTCGCCGACAACGGCGATGCCGGGGTTCTTCTCCTGGAACAGCTTGGCAACGCTCAATGTTCGCTTCGAACGATCGTTGGAGCCCCACCACATGGCGCGCAGATTTACGTCTTCTGCCGCAAAGGTGGGCCGCAGGCCACCGGAGCCAAGCGTAATGCCAGCAGTCGCGCCTGCCGCGCCGAGCATGAATGTGCGTCGATTGAGTCGCATGCCAGTCCTCCCTCTCGTTATCTGCCTCGCGCTCTCCTCCAGCGTCCGGCGGACCAAAGTTCGGCAACAAGCTTATGCAAAAATCCGGTTTATGCAAGAAATTGTTCCTCTCTTGCAAATTTGCGTTGTTTGCGTAACATTTGCGATATGAGTGAAGCACCTACAAAACGATTCCGCCAATCCGACATCGCCACCCGCGCCGGGGTTTCGGTCTCCACCGTGTCGCGTGTTCTCTCGAACGAACCCGGCATCAGCGAAGACGTCCGCCAACTGATCCTGAAGGTTGCCAGTGAGCTCGGCTATCCACTAAAGACCGGCCCGAGGGCGACCCCCGGGACCTTGGCGCTGATCGCGAGCAATGGCGTCACCGGGGTTTTGAGCATCTTTTACGAGGGTATTGTCGAGGGCTTGCGCTCCGAGGCAGCCCTGCAGGGCATTCCTTTTGACATTCGCCTCGTCAGCGAGGCCAAGGCTACACCCGGGACTGTCAGGGATCTGATGGGATCCGTCGGAGCGCAAGGGCTGTTTCTGGTCGGCATCGACCCCGGTGAGCCGCTCAGTGCGTGGCTGATGGAAAGCCGTACGCCGGTGATACTCGTCAACGGCACCGACCCTCAACTGCGCTTCGACGGCGTCTCGCCGTCGAACTTCTTCGGCGCCTATGCCGCGACGCAGCGGCTCATCGACGCCGGCCACCGCCGCATCCTCCACCTGACCGGATCGGATCGCCAGACGATCCGCGAACGCATACGCGGCTTCGAAACGGCAGTCGCTTCGGTTGGAGGCGAGGCGCGCGTGATCCGCTTGCCGTTCGAGACCAATGCGAGCGTCGAGGCGCATGCGGCGACACTCGCCGCACTCAAGGAGGATCCCGGCTTCTCGGCCGCCTTCTGCATGAACGACTTTGTCGCCGTCGGCGTGCTCGAAGCTGTGACCGAACTCGGCCTCAGGGTGCCCGACGATTTCGCCATCGTCGGCTTCGACGACCTGCCCTGCGCAGAGATGGCCAGTCCACGGCTTGCGACGATGCGTGTCGATCGCGTGGGCCTCGGCCGCGAGGCGGTCGGCATGATGCACTTCCGCTTCCGTCACCCGGAAGCTCCCGCCCGGCACGTGTCCCACGCGGTCATCCCGGTACATGGCGGCACGCTAGACAAAGGACAGCGCTCATGACCTATGATCCTGCCGCGGCCAATCCGCTCGGCTCCAATCCGCTTGCAACGCGCAGTGACATGCAGCGCGCCCTGATCGATCTCTTCAATCCGCTGCTGCCATATTTTTCCGAGGGAAACGCCCGCGTTCGCCTCGACGCCGCCGCCGCTCATTTCGACCGCGCCGCCGCTGATCTCGAAGGTTTCGCAAGGCCGCTTTGGGGGCTTGCGCCTTTCAGCGCCGGCGGCGGCTACTTCGCCCACTGGGACCGTTATGCAGACGGGATCGCCAATGGCACCGACCCGAACCATCCGGAATATTGGGGCGCGGTCAACGGTCGGGACCAGCGCATGGTCGAGCTCGCTGCGCTCGGCTTTGCGCTTGCCCTGGTGCCGGAAAAAATTTGGGATCCGCTGAGTCCTCGGGCAAGAAACAACCTCGTCGCCTATCTCATCCATGCCCGTCAGTTCGACTATGCCGACAACAACTGGAAGTTCTTCCGCATATTCGTCGACATCGCACTCGATCGTCTCGGCATCGAATACGACCGCAGCCTGACCAAGCAATATCTCTCCGAACTCGAAGGTTTCTACATTGCGGATGGCTGGTATCGCGATGGCAATGTCCGGCGCATCGACCACTACATCCCCTTTGCCATGCACTTCTACGGCCTGATCTATTCGCGGCTCGTCGACGACGACTATGCGAAGCGTTACCGCGAGCGAGCCCTCGCCTTTGCACAGGATTTCCGCCACTGGTTCGGGCAGGACGGCGCGACCCTCCCCTTCGGCCGCAGCCTGACTTACCGTTTCGCCTGTGCGGGCTTCTGGTCGGCGCTCGCCTTTGCCGATCTTGAGGCATTGCCCTGGGGCGAGATCAAGGGCCTTTGCCTTCGCCACCTCCGATGGTGGGCGGACAAGCCGATGACTCACCGCGATGGCGTGCTGTCGATCGGTTACGGCTATCCGAACCTCCTGATGTCGGAAAACTACAATTCCGCCGGCTCGCCCTACTGGGCATTCAAGGCCTTCCTGCCGCTCGCAATCGGCGAAGACCATCCGTTCTGGACGACCCCGGAAACGCCTCCGGCGCCGCTCGACGAGACGGTTCCCCTTCGCCATCCGGGCATGGTGATGATGCCTTGCCAGGGCGATGTGGTGGCACTTTCCTCGGGCCAGGAAAACCGGCAGATGCGGTTCGGCCCGGAGAAATACGCGAAATTCGCCTATTCGACGCGCTACGGCTTCAGCGTCGAGAGCGACGAACGGGCTTTTGCCGGCGGTGCCTTCGATTCCATGCTCGCTTTCAGCGACGACGGCATTCACTACCGGGTGCGCGAGAGCAATGACGAGGCCCGCTTGGCCGGCAATGTGCTCTATTCGAAATGGTCGCCCTGGCCGGACGTCGTGGTCGAAACCTGGCTGCTGCCGTCGGCGCCCTGGCATGTGCGGGTGCATCGGATCACGACAGCGAGGGAGCTCGAAACAGCTGAAGGCGGCTTCGCCATCGCCCGACGAGACTTCGAGGCCGACACGCTTTTCTCGGCTCCCGGCGTAGCCCATGCGATCGGCGCGGAGGATTTCAGCGGGATCTGCGATCTCGGCTCGTCCGTTGCGCGTGAAGGCCTGGCTCAGAAGGCGCCGCCAAACACCAACCTGATCTTCGCAAAGACGCTGGTGCCGCAACTGCGCGCAACCATACCGGCCGGCGAGACCATTCTGCGCTGTGCCGTGTTGGCCGTTCGCGACACCTCCGCCATTTCAGGTGAGTGGACGAGGCCGCCGGCCAGTCCAGACATTGACGCGTTGCGTGTCCTCGCGAATCAAGGCGAGCGCGTGAGCGCAATGGACGCGCCCGGACGAATGCCATGACGCGCCCCGCAATTGCCTTTGCGATGCAGCCCGAAAGGACGCGATACGTCCTCACACCAGAGCTTCTAACCAGATTCGACAGTCTCGGGCGTGTGCTGGATCAGCGGCCGATGACGGAGTTCGGCGATCACCGGGCAAACCGGCTGCTGGCTGAAACGGAAATCCTGGTGACGGGCTGGGGCGCACCCCTGTTCGACAGCGCGGCGCTTGCTGCCGCGCCGCGCCTCCGCCTCATCGTGCACGCGGCCGGAACGGTCAAGGGGCTGATCGACGATTGCGTCTTCGACGCAGGCGTGGCCGTCAGCCATGCGGCCGAGGCCAATGCGGTGCCGGTCGCCGAGTTCACACTTGCCGCAATCATTTTTGCCGGCAAGCAGGTTTTCCGGTTCCGCGATCTCTACGCCGCCGACCGGGACCGCACCCGCACCTATCTCCTGCAGGGTCAGCCGATCGGCAACTATCGCCGCACAATCGGAATCGTCGGCGCGTCCCGGATCGGCAGACGGGTGATCGAGCTTCTTCGTCCTTTCGACTATCAGGTGCTGCTCTATGATCCGCTGGTCGGACGAGATGCCGCCTCCGCCCTCAACGTCGAGAAGGTCGATCTTGATACCTTGATGGCGCGCGCGGACATCGTGTCTCTGCATGCGCCGTCGCTGCCCGAGACCCGACACATGATCGACGCACGACGATTATCCCTCATGAAGGACAGCGCGACCTTGATCAACACGGCGCGAGGTGCACTCGTGGACGAAGCCGCACTTATCGACAAGCTGAAGACCGGCACGATCAATGCCGTCATCGACGTCACCCATCCCGAAGTGCCGGAAAGAGGCTCTCTCTTTTACGACCTCCCGAACGTCTTCCTGACCCCGCACATCGCTGGCGCTGTCGGCCTTGAACGCACGCGCCTCGGCGAGATGGCGGCCGATGAAATCGCGCGGTTCGTCGAAGGCAGGCCGCTGCTTTACGAGATTCGCAAGAGTGACCTGGAGCGCATGGCATGAGCACGTTCGAACCCGGGCTCTGCACGGTCACGTTCCGCAGCCTGCCTGCGGACAGGATCGTGGAGCTCGCGGCGGAAGCGGGGCTTGCCGCGATCGAGTGGGCGGGCGACGCCCATGTCCCTCCGGGGGACGAGCCGATCGCCCGGCACGTCGGGCGTATCTCGGAAAAGGCGGGCTTGGCAACGTCCTACGGTTCCTACGTTGCTCCGCCCACCGATGACCTCTCCATCTTCCGGCACGCCCTCGATAGTGCGATCGCGCTTGGAGCCTCGAATATCCGCATCTGGCCCGGCACACGCCAGCGCGATTCCAAAGATTACAGCGCCGGTGAAAGGCACGCTGCAGCGGCTGCAATCCGCGACATGGGTGCGGAAGCCGCGCGGCATGGGGTCACCGTGTCGTTGGAGTACCACCCGCAGTCTTTGACAGATGGGACGGATTCTGCGCGGCGCCTGATCGAAGCGATCTGGCACGACAATGTCTATCTCTATTGGCAGCCCCGGCCCGGGCTTCCGCTTGGCGATGCCCTGACCGAGGTCGCTCAAATTGGCCAGCATGTCTCCCATGTCCATGTCTTCGCCTGGGATGCCGCCCGCAAGCGCTTCCCCCTGAAGGCGGCGTCGGATTACTGGCGGGCGGTTCTGGCCGCCATGCCTGCATCCCGCTGGACCGGGCGGCGTTTCGCCATGTTGGAATTCGTGGCAAATGACGATCCGATGGCATTCTTCGAAGACGCCGCGACGCTCGAGCAAATCCTCGAAGGATAAGGCGAGCCGAAGCTTCTGCCCCCCACAGGGCCCAGCCCTCTCTCGCCGCCTCTCATTCCTGGACAGTCGGGCGCGTGGAACTCTTTCCCGCGCTGGCGTGTTATCGGAATCGAACGACCGCCGGGTGTCTCGAATGTCCAGAAAGATCAATGCGTTCACCAAATTCTCGACCGTTGTTGCGGAATACTCCGGGCGGCCCGTTACCTTCGCCCTTGCCGTGGCCGCGGTCGTCCTTTGGGGTGCCACAGGCCCGCTGTTCGGTTTTTCCGAAACCTGGCAACTGGTCGTGAACACAGGCACGACGATAATCACCTTCCTCATGGTTTTCGTTCTGCAAAATTCCCAAAACCGCGACGCCACGGCAGTCCAGGCGAAGCTCGACGAACTCATCCTGACGAGCTCGGCCGAGAACGAATATATCGGCATCGAGGAGCTTGAGGAGCAGGAACTCAAGCGCATCACCGAGATCCTCAAGGAATACGCCCAAAACGAGGAAGATCGCGCCCTGCACGAGAAGATATTGCGAGCAGTCGAGCGGCAGCCCACGGGAAGAGCATAACGACGACGGCCGCAGCAGCCTCGTGAGCACATCCGGCGTCGCTGGAACCAAACGCCAGCGAAGCCGTTTGCGTAGCGAACGCACTTGCCAGGAGGGTCATGCATGCATCTCGTTGGAACACAGGTTATCCCGGAACAGGGCGGCCGGTCAGGGTTCACGGTCGAATTCGTCGGCGAAGGCGGAGAGATCGTTTCCGTTTCGATGCGCAACGACACGTCGCGGAGCCTAAACCGGCTGAACGCGGTCGAACAGGCCAAGGCGGTTATGCTGGAGCTTGCACATGCCGACGCGCCGGATAGCAGCGACACCGAAACAGAGCGCAAGGTGAGGACCGCGCGGAGCGCCCGTGCGGCCAAGGACAGGGCCGAGATGGAACGCCAGCTCGATCAGGGCCTGGAAGATACGTTTCCCGCCAGTGACCCGGTTTCCGTTACAACGCCGAGCGTCCCCAGCGATCGCCCGAAGAAACGCTAGTCCATGGCGCGCGGATCGTCTGTCGCCTTGATCACCGGCGCGGGATCCGGCATCGGACGCGCCACCGCACTTGCGCTTGCCGCCGACGGAATGAAGGTCGGCCTGCTCGGCCGCACCCGCTCGAAGCTGGAAGATTGCGCGTCGGAGATCGCTGCCGCCGGGGGCCAGGCATTGGTGCTCGAAGCCGATGTGGCGGACGAACTCGCGATGCGCAACGCGGTGAAGATACTGCTCCGCGAATTCGAGCATCTCGATGTCGTCGTCGCCAATGCCGGCATCAACGGGGCCTGGGCGCCGATCGATGACTTGAAGCCGCATGAATGGGACGAGACCATCGCCGTCAATCTGCGCGGTACGTTTCTGACGCTGCATATGACCGTTCCCCATCTCAAGGAAAACGGCGGCGGCGCGATCGTCGTCGTCTCATCGATCAACGGTACCCGGACCTTCACCACGCCGGGAGCGACCGCATACACAGCCACCAAGGCGGCGCAAGTGGCGATCGTCCAGCAACTCGCGCTCGAATTGGCCAGGCACCGCATTCGCGTGAACGCCGTCTGCCCCGGAGAGATTCAGACCGAGATCGATGAGAACACCCGCCGACGCCATGCGAAGGAGGCCGCGATACCGGTCGAGTGGCCGCAGGGCGAGATCCCGATCACCGGCGGCAAACCCGGCCGCAGTGAAGACGTTGCGGAAGTTATTCGATTCCTGGTTTCAGATGACGCGCGGCACGTCACCGGCAGCCCAATCTGGATCGACGGAGGCCAGGGCCTGCTGAGGTAGCGAGGCTGCTGCATGTTTCTTAAATCGAAGGCGATTTAAGGAACCATGCAGCAATTCAAAGAGAGCGTCCCTTGTGCGTTCATTTGAACGCACGGCGCTCTAATCCTCTTTGGTCTTGCCCGCGTCCGACAGTTTGCGGCGATGCGGATCTTTCAGGTTTTCGCCAGCCGCGTCCCTGTTCCGCTTGGGATCATCCTTGGCCGGAAGGTAGCCCCTCGGCTTTGTCTCCTTCGGTCCTTCCCAGCGCGGCGATTGTTCTGTCGTGCCGGATGCACCCGGTTTCGGCGTTTTCATCATTGATCTCCAAAGACTGTATTTGCGGACGAAACCACTGCAACCACCAATAGTTCCCGGTTTTCGAACGATCATCGCGTGCAGTTCTGGCCTAGAGCATCTCGCTTTCAAGTGGAGTCACTGAAAGCGGATAAGATGCTCTAGAACCATAGTGCTAGAGCATCCTTTGTGCGTTCATTTGAACGCACGGCGCTCTAGAAAAAGGGCCCCACCAATTGGTGGAGCCCGATCTGCACTGTTGTTTGGGATCGCGCGGTCCGTAGGGGCTTGCGGAGAGGGGACTTGTTCCACGCGGTCCGACACATAAACCGGATGGGCGTCGATTTGTTCCCGATCGGGCTGAGAAAGCTTGCGCGGAGCTATCACCACGACCAGAACCGCTGGCTGCGTGAAGGAGGGGCCGCCGTGCCGCCCACGAGGTAGCCCGCGACAAATGCCAGGGTCGCGACCACAAGCAAGGTGCTGCTGAGCGCTGCCGGATGGTCACGGGCCGTCCCGGCAACCACCGCCGCCTCGTCGCGGACGTAGCGCGCGGCCTCCTGGGTCCTCGTTTTCAGATCCGGTTCCGCCGGCTTGCCGGTGAAGCCGGCTCTCAGTGTTTTCAATGCCATCGTTACGCTCCTTAATCCTGGTCTTTCATGCCCGGGGTCGGATAGCGTTGCTCCGATTCCTCGAGATCGGACTCGACGAGATAATCATCTCGCTTTTGCCGCGCAGCTTCCCGGATGGCGCGATGGGTTGCGAAGTCATCCGGTTCGACGGGCTGTTTCTTCGCGCGCGGATGCAAATCACTATCCTTCTCGATCGGTCTCTCTCCGGGCGCATCGCCGGGGACACCCTTGCGCCGCTTTTCCGTGGTTTTCATCTTTGCCTCCTGAGCGTTCTTGATCAGTCAACGTCAGGCCGGATAGGAAGTTCCCGGCTGAAGCCTCGCGGGCATCGGAAACGATCAATCGGTGGTAGCGGGGAGCCGCGTGCCGACTTCCTCGGCGGGACGGCGGTCGGCGAAGTCGTAGATCAGCAGGGCGAAAACGGCCGCCATCAAAAAGATGATCCCAATGAGAATCGTGCGCGGTTTCATTCCCAGTCTTCCTGTGGGTGATGAAACGCCGCCCAGGCGTTATCGGTTCCGACGAGCGCGGAGACGTCGGAGCACCAAATACCGCCGGAACAAAGCGTCCCGCCCTCGGTTAGGCCCCAGACGACACGCTGGCGGAACCGCGAATGTCTGCCTCATCCAATACGGAGTTTTTGGAAATGGATACCTTTCCTCGCCCTCCCTTTGCGCGGCAACCTCAAGCCATGCCCGGAACGACGGATCGAATGGAGCCGATACCGGATCACGGGGAGAATTCCTATCAGGGTTCGGGCCGGCTGGAGGGAAAGAGGGCGATCATAACCGGTGGCGATAGCGGCATCGGCAGGGCCGTGGCGATCGCCTACGCCAGAGAGGGCGCCGACGTCCTTATCGCCTACCTCAACGAGCATGAGGACGCCCGGGCAACGAAGGCACTCGTCGAAGAGGCCGGGTGCAAGGCGGTGCTGGTGTCGGGCGACATCCAGTCTCCCGACCACTGCCGGCGCATCGTCGATACGGCTGTCGAAGAGCTCGGCGGGATAGACATTCTCGTCAACAACGCGGCTCACCAGGCATCGTTTCAGGCAATCGAGGACATAACGGACGAGGAATGGGAATTGACCTTCAGGGTCAACATGCATGCCATATTCTATCTGACCAAGGCAGCGGTGCCGCACATGCGTGAAGGCAGTGCGATCATCAACACCGCTTCCATCAACGCCGACAGTCCCAATCCGACCCTGCTCGCCTATGCCGCCACCAAGGGTGCAATCCATAACTTCACGGCCGGCCTCGCCCAGCTATTGGCCGAGCGGGGTATACGCGCGAATGTCGTGGCTCCCGGTCCGATCTGGACGCCATTGATCCCCTCGAGCCTCCCGGAAGATGCCGTCGTCGAGTTCGGCAAGCAGGTGCCGATGAAACGTCCTGGGCAGCCGGTGGAACTGGCTTCGACCTTTGTCATGCTGGCGGATCCGATGTCGAGCTATGTGTCGGGCGCGACGATCGCCGTGACCGGAGGCAAGCCGTTCCTTTGACAAAGGGATAAGAAGAAGGCGACAGGGACAATCAGCCTGTCCAGCTGTTGACGCGGAATTGCGCTTCCTCCGCCGCCCTGATGAAGGCGGCGCGTGCGGCGTCAGGTTCGTCGTTTCCCTCGATCACGCGGTCGCATGCTGCCAATGCTTCGCTTTTTGCCTTTCCGTCGGCGAGTGGCCAGTGGTTCTTGAGACATAGAAAGGCGTCGCGCGTGCTCTGCACCCGCAGCACTCGGCTCGGCGCCTCGAGGATGACCACTTCGCTCCACAGGCGATCCTGCGTCAGGCTCGGCATGTCGAGGCTCCTTCAAGCGGAGGGGACTGGTGCGCCTGTCGGCTTATTCCCCCCAGTACGAGGCCCCCGAGTTCCGGGCTCGCGCGCGTGATGTCGGCCAGTGAAATGATGCCGGCCGCGTGCTTGTTTTCGTCAACGACGACGAGGCGGCGTATCTTGTAGTCATGCATCTTTTGGGCCGCCAGCAGGATGCTGTCGTCCTCCTCGCAGGACTCGGCGGAAACCGTCATGAACTCGAACACAGCCGTCGATGTCGACAGTCCCTGGGCCACCACCGAAGCGAGGATATCGCGGTCCGTGACGATCCCAAGGATGGTTCCGACGCCCGGGGCTTCGACCGGCAACGCGCCAACCCCGGCCTCTTCCATCAGCCGCGCAACGGATTGCGCCGTATCGCTCGTTGAAACCGTAAAAACCTGTTTGGACATCACGTCCCGAACGCGTATCGCTCTGTCCTCATGGGCGGCCATTGACGAGACTCCTGCCATTGATGGATGCAGGCACTCTGACTTCCTCATCTGCCGGCTTCTTGAGTGTGAGATCGACGCGGTAGGGTACAATGACCTGGGGCTGCCAGGTGTTTCGCTGCGCCTTCTTGGGGTTCGGATTTTCCGGCGGTCGAAGGAATCTCGGTCGCTTTTGCTTCGATCTTTGCCGCACGATGTGCTCCCTTCTGCTTCGTGTGGACATGCGCGGTCTAAGCCGCAATGCCTCCTTAACGCACCAGCAGAGGAGCGGTTCCCCCGTGCGGCAGGCTATTTTCGTCTTTCTCAATGGCCGTTTTTTGGCGTGGCAGGGCTGGCGTCGGCAGCCGCGCGTGCGCTGGCGTCCTGAAGAATGGATGAGATTTCCGCAGCCATAGCATTCTGCCTGGCAAAGGCTCCGGATGGTACGATCCCTGGATCCTCCTCATGATCTTGCACGATCAGTTCTTCTTCCAGGATACGGTTGATCTTCAGCCAGGCATCGTCATTTTTCGCCAGCGCGGAAAGGACAGCCACCAGGATTTCGCGATGGGCAGCTAACCGAAATTCGATGTTTTCCATGCTTCGCGTTCCGATCTTGCGGCCGGGTCAGTTCGCCGGAGCCCTTATTCGAGAACCTGCACGACCGTGTGCGTCTTCGGGTTCACAATGACCCGCTTTTCGTTGACGACCGCATAGCCGTACTCAGGCTGGTCCGGAATGGGGTAAACTTCGACCACGTCCGGCACCGGCTGGCCGACGACGATCTCGCCCTCATATTGAATCGACGGCGTATTCTGTTCCAGCACGTAGGTCCTGACTTCACCAGGCAACACGATAGTATCTTGGGCCATCGCCGACGAACCCACAGCCGTCAGCAGCACCGCAATCATCATGGCAAATTTATTCATTGATATGCTCCTTCCTTGAGAGACCTTCCCAACCAGCGGCAGGGTAATTGGTTCCCAGCTCGCTCGTGGGGCCTGCACGCCGGGCGTCCGATCAGATGCCCAAAGGACGCTGTAGCGCTTTGAAATTGCTGCATGTTTTTATCCCTAAATCGGCTACGATTTAAGGGAACATGCCGTGGCTTCTGACCTCTTGGTTCAGAGTGCCCGCGGCGTGAGCGGCGCACGGCCTTTCCATGCGACAAGCGGCCGTAACACCTTGAGCGGCCAAAGATGAAAGCTGAGCGAAGTGGCCGATTGCGAACGGAATTACGTTTTGACGGATGGCGCAAAAAGAGGTCCTTCAGCCAAGAAGAACCTCTTTAAGACCCGGTCGGCAGCTACATCAGGTCAGGGTTGCCGTCCTCACTCGCCGCCACCCCCCGACGTGCCGCCACCGGTGCCGGCGCCCTCTGAACTGCTGCTGGTAGAGCCTTCCGTACCACCGGAACCAGTGTCCGCTCCACCGCCCGTGCCGCTGTCCGCTCCACCGCCAGTGCCGGTATCGCCTCCGCCACCATTGCCGGTCCCGTCGGTGCTGCCACCACCGGTCCCGTTAGTGCCGCCGCTACCGCCGCCATCATCACTTCCAGTTCCCGGTATGAGAACGACACCGTTGTCTGCGTAGGCATTGCTTGACGAACCGCTACCGCCACTCACCGGGATGAGCGGCATTGCAGTCGCGGATGCGAGCCCGAATAGCGACACAGCGATTATTCTGGGGAGTTTTTTCATTACGTACCTCCTTTGGCGGGCAAAAGCCTGCCTCAGGCCAACCTTCACGAAACGAAAGTAGGCGTCTGGCCCCAACCGTGTCCGAGGATCGCACGAGACCGAGGCATTTTAGAGATTTGCCTGTCATTTGCCGGATTTGCGGCTGCAACGGAACTGCGCGCGAGGCGCGTCGCTGCGCAACGCATTGCCGAAGCCGGACCAGGAGCAGCTACGTCGCCAAGCGGACGAGCCGTGCTGAAAAGGGCGAACTTGTACTTCAACGAGCCCCTCGGCCGGGCAGCCGAAGGCCCCATCGCCCCCCCAAATATCATTGGTGTTACGAGGAACCAAAAGGCCAGCCAGGCATTGTTCGACATTATCTATCTTCTGTTCGTGCAAAGGGCGGTATTCGATATGCCTGCCACCGGCGTTCATGCGCTCCACAAATCGCATCATCACATAGAGGAGCAGGTCGTCGACCTGATGCCTGCCCTGCGGGCGTTTGCCCGGACATTTACATCAGTCCCCTTCGAGGCGGACGACCTCCTGCAGGAAACCCTGTTTCGGGCGCTGAGAAGCATCGATCAATTTGAACCGGGTACCAGCCTCAAGTCCTGGCTGTTCACGATCATGCGAAATACCTTCCGGACACAATACAAGATCCGGACACGCGAGAGCCCTGGACACACGAATTGCGCCGAGCTGCCGATTCCGATGGCGCCTCCACAGGAATGGTCGGTTCTGAATGGCGAACTGCGCGATGCCTTGGCGTTACTGACCCCTGAGCACCGGGAAGTGCTTGTCCTCGTTGCCGGCTTTGGGATGAGCTATAAGGAGGCGGCCGACATATGCGATTGCGCGATCGGCACGATCAAGAGCAGGCTCAGCCGGGCCCGCGAAGAATTGATAATCCAGATGCATGGAAATCCACTGAACTAGCCGCGGCGCGATGAACATCCCCTCAGCGGTTGCGTGCGTTCAACGCTGCTTGCAGTTGCCGAGCCAATTCCAGCAGCCGCTCCGGCACGGCTTCCTTCTGTATCTTGCCCATGAGGGAGGCGATCCGCTCGTCGATGACCTTGTCTGCGTCCGCACCCGCACGTGGCTTGGTTTCGTTCATCCGCTTATCCTTCGTCATGGCGAGGATCTCACGATAACGTATTGTGCCGGGTTGTTCATGTAGTCGCCAGAGCGGGATGAGGAAAAGTGTAAGGTGCAAGCGGTCGCCCCTCATGTCGAGGGAAACTACCAAACGCCCGGGATTAGAACCGCAACAGCCTCGACCGGCCAGCCCGCGCCGCAAGACATCTACGACTTGGAAGCGTGCTCCTTCTTGCCCTTGCGTTTTGTGGAAGCCATTTCCTCAAGTTCCTTTTCGGTCATGGATTCTTCCATGCCTTTCGAAGCGCCCTTGAGTTCGCTCTTCTTCTTTTCTCCTCGTTTGGCGGCAAGTGCCGCACCTGCAGCCATTTGCTGTGCCTTCGATTTGGCGGGCATCTCTCTTCTCCTTCCGTTGGGCGACCCCACAGCACCGTGCGACTTCGACAGTCCCGGAACCAGCAATGGCCGATTATGTTCCACGAGGAAGGGTCGGGGCTATTTCCCGGTTTGCCACGTAGGAGCCGCAACGGCCTTCGATTCCGGTGATCCGCGAAAACGCAGAAAGATGGAGAAGACCACCAGAACCAAAGTGGATAGAAATTCCGACTGCCAATTCTGGAAGCATTCGAACCAGAATTCAGGATTCGTGAGGTGAGCCCAGGCATTCGAGGCGGCTTCGCCATGCGCGGCCGCATCGAGGTTTGCCGCAGCGACGCTTGCATGCAGGTGCAGAACGAAAGACAGGACGAACAGAGCGCAGAGGGCTATGCCGAGTGAGTAGGAATAGAGTGTTCGCAACAGGCCGCCACGCCGCACCGGCCACGGGGCTGCCGGGTCACTCGCGCGGCAAGCCGGATCCTCATCGCCTTGCGATGCGGCATCAGGATCCCTCGATTCCGCCGAGCCGCGTTGATAGAGATATGCCGTGAGGCAGACATAAGCGGACATCTGCAGAAACTCGCTCTCCCAATTCTCGAAGAGAGCCGAGAGAAAATGACCCGATGCAAGGTAGGAGACGAAGTTTAAGACGGTGCCCTCGTGCAAGGTCGCATCATGGTTATACGCATGAACGCCGGTGACCGCCATGCCGACAATTGTTGCCGAGGTCATGGCGAACAGCGTGATCGTCAATCCGTTGTCCCGCAGGAACGACATTGGTCCACTCCGCTCAGCTGATCGGCCCGTTGCCGCTCTCCAATTACTCTTGCGGTGGCGCTGGTCAGCCGGCAATGAGCCAGAAAACGGACGCGAATATCAGGATGAAGAGCGCGACCGCCCCGAAGAAGCGGATCATCCCGGCATTGGTATTGTTGCCAAGAGCGCGGTTCCACGTTTCTCCGCCGGTGCCGTCGTCACCCTGTGCCGCGTCGCTCTCTGCCATCGTCTGGCCACCACCGGCTTCCGATGCGGGTACATATTTCACCGCCGTGCGAATGCTCTCGCCATAGTCGCGAGGTCGCGGCTGCGGCGGATCTGCTCGCGCTGTCTCTTCGCCAGTTGCAGGCACCCATCCGGCCGCGTCTCCCGCATCGGCGACATGTGCGCGCCGCGGGGCCTTGTCTTCCGCCTCGGGTAGGTGAAGTTCCGCCTCCTTCCAGGCCTCTTGCGGTTTTCCTGTTGTCGACGATTGGCCCGCTTGACTTGCCTCAGGCGAGCCTGGTTGCGCGCGACGCGGATCTGCGCCGTTACCGCTGCTGTGTTGCTTCGCTGGCATCTCCGGACTCCTTCGTAGCGGGAAAAGCGCAAGGCAGGGCTTTTGTTCCGCCTTGCGCACCGGCTGCGGCCCGAAGCTCCGAGCAATGGCCGGGCGGGTTCGCTTCAGCTCTAGCCGCTTCTTCCGACCTGGTTGTGGGTTCCGCCGGGAACCGTCACGCCTTTAAGGCCGGTGCCGGCAGCCGCCGGCTGCTCGCGGGCGGCGTCGGCGAGCGATACGATGCCGACCAACCGTTTGTCGCGGTTGACTACGGGCAGGCGCCGGACCTGGACGTCGCCCATATTGCGCGCGACGTCATCCACTTCATCGTCTTCGAAGCAGTATTTGACATCGGTCGTCATGATGTCTCCTACCCTTGACTGAAGATCGAGGCCGTCTGCAACGCCCCGAATAACGATATCCCTGTCCGTTATCATGCCGACCAGACGGTCGTTATCCCCCACCGGCAGGAAGCCGATGTCGTTTTCCGCCATTTGCCTTGCAACCTCGGTGATGGTCTCGTCCGGGCTGACAAGATGAACGTCCTTGGTCATGATTTCCGATACGTGCATGATCTTGCTCCTTGTTTTGACTTCGAAATTGGTGCCGACGGGCATGCCGCCGGCGGCCTCGCAAGCGGCTACCGATCTGTCGAGCCAGCGTCTCGATATTTGCCCTGGGAGGGCGGCGTCGCAGGCGTTGAAGTTGCGTGCGTTGTCCCTTCCGTTTCGAGATCCTGCTTTTCGCCCGTTTCGAGATCCTGCTTTTCGCCGCCCCTCGACCGGTTTTCCTCTTTTTGCATCTCCCGCGATGCCTGCTCCCAGTGGCGGCGATCCTGGCCTTCCGGCCGACCTTCCCGCTCCCAGATCGCATAGGCTCTGCGCCGGATAAGCTCTTCCCTGTCGTTGTCCATGTCCCTTCTTCCTCACCGATGAACTCTGTCGATGGCAGAATTCAAACGGCGCGACCGCTCAATTGTTCCACTGGTCGCAGCGCGGTCGGAAGTGTCTGGGGGGCTCCGGATTTTCGTCCGGATTGGGGACCGGCACTTCATCGGGAAGGCGGTCGGGATCCGGCTCCTCGATCGGCGGCTCGGGGTTCCAGGGCGGTGGCTGCGGTGACGGCGGCTTTGGTTCTGGTTGGCGCGGATTCGGCATTTTTCTCTCCATTCCTGCTCGGGCTCGCTGCTGGGGCTCGTGGTCCGCTTGGACGCGGGGCGCCTAGCCCCGGCCTCGGGTTTCACTGAACAATTCCAGTCGCCCGTGAATGTTCCACATATGTCCCGCGTGTCCCGCTCCCGGGGGCCGCGGTGCGCCACCGTCGCCCGTCGAAGGTGGAAGGCTCGCTGCGCGATGAGGATCAGCACCACGGTGAAACTGGAACCGATCCGCCCTTGAGCAGTTGGAATCGCATTGGCACAAGGAACGGACTCCAAGGAGGAGCCGATGGCGAGAAAGAAGGATTACGGCCGATCCCGCGAAAGGGAGCGGGACCGATACGGCGAACCCTATGAGTACGAGCGGGAAAGGCGACGTGCCCGCGAACGCTTTGGCGAAGCCCCGCACGGCGCGGACTACGAAAATTCGATGTATTTTCCGGATGCCGAACCCCGCCGCTCGGAACGCCATCGCGGCATGGAAGACGAATATGATCGGTGGAATCGCGAACGGGCCATGGGCGACTACTATGGCTCCGGCTATGGCTATAGCGGGCAGCGCCCCTATCGTAGCCATGGAGGACCGTCGAGCGAGAGGCATGAGCGCGGCTTCGTCGATCGCGCCAGAGACGAAGTCGCTTCCTGGTCCGGCGACGATGAGGCGGAGCGGCGGCGCGAGATGGATCAGTATCGCGGCAAGGGGCCCAAGGGCTACACCCGTCCCGACAGCCGCATCCTTGAAGACGTGAGCGACCGGCTCACCGACGATGGCGCTCTCGACGCCTCTAACATCGAGGTCTCGGTCTTGAAAGGCGAAGTGCAACTCAGCGGTTTCGTCGATTCCAAGTGGGCGAAACGCAGGGCCGAAGATTGTGCCGACGACGTCTCGGGCGTCACCCATGTGCAAAACAATCTTCGGGTCCAGCCGCCGACCGGCCCGGCAGTTCAGGCGCACGGGTAGCACTGATCGTGAACTTTAGACGCTTGAGATCGGCCGTGGTTCAGTCTCGACAGGGTTTCCGAGGTGTCGATCGCTCCGCACGAGTGAGAAAGTTCAGCATGCGCGCCTCCTCGGCGCGCAATTCGTTGTTCGCACGTCCGCACGCCTCGAGTTTCTTGACTGAAAGCTCACTGTCACCGGCAAGCGCGATGATCTGCGGGTGGATATAGCTCTCGCGCGCGGTCGCGGGCGTGTTGTGCAGGACGGATGCGGCGGCCTCGCTCATCTGCTTGACCGTCGGCCGTTCCCCCCTCTCGACAGCGGCGCGCGCGACTGTAAATGCCGCCACGCTTCCCGCCCAGGTTCGGAAGGTTTTCGCGGAAATCGCTGCACCCGAGATCTCTGCGAGATAGCGATTGAGGCGCCCCGAATCGATCGGCCGCAACGTGTCGGTCTCATCCTTCCAGACAAAAAGCTGCCGGCCGGGCAGGTCTGCAATCTCTTCGAGCAGTCGCTGCAATCTCGGATGGCGGAGACTGCGCCTCACCCGCTTGCCGCCCTTGCCGGTGAAGCTCAGCCGGACGCAGCCATCCGAAAGCTTGAGGTGGCGCTTGAGCAAGGTTGTCGCACCATAGGTCGCATTAGCCTCGACATAGGCCGGGCTGCCAACACGCAGGTGCGCTGCATCGAGGAGCGCTACCAGCGCCGCCAGAACGGTGCGGATGTCGTCCGGCGCACCCTGCATGTGGCGCCGCATCGTGCGGCGGATCCTCGGCAGCACGGTCCCGAACGTCAGAAGCTGCCCAAACTTGTCGCCGCTTCGCAGCGCCTGCCATTTCTCGTGATAGCGATATTGCTTTCGGCCGCGCGCGTCGTAGCCCGTCGCCTGGAGGTGACCGCTCTCATCCAGACAGATCCAGACATTCTCGTAGGCGGGCGGCAGGCCCAGGGACGATATGCGCGCCTTCGCTGCGGGGTCGCAAAGCACCGAACCGTCAGGCAGACGATAAACGAAGCCTCGACCTTTGCGCAGGCGCCTGATTCCAGGTTCGGTGTCGCTCACGTAAACGAGCCCGTTTTCCTCGAGCGCGGGCTCACCATTTCTAGCCATGGTCCGCCGGAATGAAAACGGTGACGCTTTGTCCGGCAACAAGCTCATGGTCCTGCGCCGCGCGAACAGGGTCGGGGTCGTCGCTTGTCCCATCGAAACTGGCTGTATCGAGCACGCGCTGCCATCGCTCCGTTCCATTGACGCGCGGAAGCGAGATCTCGCGATCAGTGCCGGCGTTCAAAACGAGGAACATGCCGTTCGCTGGCGCCGACTCCGCGACGCCGTTGCGGCTGATGTAGACGCCGACGATACGGAGCGCTCCATCATGCCACGCTCCCTCGTCCATCGGACGGCCGTCGGCTGCGTACCAGGCAATCTCGAAGTGACCGCCCTCGCCCGGTTCGCCGTTGAGAAACCGCTCCTGGCGGAGCGATGGATTTTCCTTGCGGAACTCCACCATCTTTCGACAGAAGGCCAGGAAGGCTTCGTCTCCGGAAGCCCAGTCGAGCCAACCGATTTCGTTGTCCTCGCAATAGACGTTGTTGTTGCCGCCCTGGCTGTTTCCGAACTCGTCGCCGCCAAGGATCATCGGCACCCCCTGACTGACCATCAGGGTGGCGAACATTGCGCGGCGACGGCGCGCGCGTGCGTTCTTGATTCCCTCGTCATCGGTGGCACCTTCGACACCCATGTTGTCCGAATGATTTTCGGGATGTCCGTCGCGATTGTCCTCGCCGTTCGCCTCGTTGTGCCTGTCGTTGTAGGAAACCGTGTCCATCAGCGTGAAGCCGTCATGCGCGCTGACAAGATTGATCGACGCGGTCGCGCCGCGGTCGGAATGGTTGAATTGTACCGGCGAGCCCGCGACACGCTCGGCAAGCACCGGCACAATACCGTCATCCCCCTTCCAGAACCGCCGGACGTCGTCCCGGAAGCGGTCGTTCCATTCGCGGAACGGGTGCGGAAAGCCGCCGAGCTGGTACCCGCCCGCGCCGATATCCCAGGGCTCCGCGACGAGCTTGACGCCGGCAAGGATCGGGTCCTGCCTGATCGCATCGAAGAAGCCGCCCTCCCTATCGAATTCCATGTCCTCGCGGCCGAGCGCGCTCGCGAGATCGAAACGGAAACCGTCGATATGCATCACCTGCACCCAATAGCGCAGGCTGTCGAGCACCATGCGCAGCACCATCGGATGGGCGACGTTGAGCGTGTTGCCGGTGCCGGTCATGTCGAAGGTATGACGCGGATTTTCCGGGGATGGCCGGTAGTAGCTGAGGTTGTCGAGACCGCGAAAACTCAAGGTCGGACCGTGCTCGGAGCCCTCGGCCGTATGGTTGAAGACGACATCCATCAGGACTTCGATGCCGGCGGCATGAAACCGCTTCACCATCGTCTTGAACTCGGTGATCCGGCCGCTCTTCATGTAGCGCGCCTGGGGGGCGAAGTAGCCGAGCGTCTGGTATCCCCAGTAGTTCCTCAGGCCGCGTTCAAGCAGATGCCGGTCGTCGAGGAAATACTGCACCGGCAGGAGTTCGATGGCCGTTACGCCGAGTTTCGTCAGATGTTCGATGATCGGATCGCTTGCCATGCCGAGGAATGTGCCGCGCAGGTCTTCCGGCACCGCCGGGTGCGTCATGGTCATGCCACGAACATGGGTCTCGTAAATGATCGTGTCTGTCCAGGGGCGGCGGATCGCCTGCTCGCCGTCCCAGTCGAAAGCCGGGTCCTGGATGACGCCCTTGACCATGAAGGGCGCGCTGTCGCGCTCATCGAAGGAAAGATCGTTGCCCGTGCCGTCGATCGTATAGCCGAACAGCGCATCGTCCCAGGCAAATGTGCCGGCGACCTGCTTGGCATAGGGGTCGAGCAGCAATTTGTTCGGATTGAACCGGTGCCCGTTGTTCGGGTCGTAGGGGCCATGGGCGCGGTAGCCGTAGAGCATCCCCGGCTCGATGCCTTCGATATAGCCCGACCAGACATCCCCCTCGCGCTTCGGCAGCGGCAGGCGCGCCGTTTCCCCGCTGCCATCCTGTGAGAACAGGCAAAGTTCGATCTTCTCCGCATGAGCCGAAAAAACCGCGAAGTGCGTACCCTCGCCGGTATATTCGGCGCCGAGTTCGGGTTTCAGAAAACTGAGTTCGGAGAAAGAAACGTTCATCGCCGTTATCATTCCCTCCCACACCCGTTCGAAAGCGATGGTGCAACGCGGAAGAAAAGAAATTGTTCCTAGCGGGCGCTTTGGGACGCTGGGAGGAAACCGGGGAACTTTCGCCGATGCCGACCAGTTTCCTTTCAATCCAGGGACCAGAGCCGATGCAGCGACAGCAATCGCCCGGACTTTTCAGGAAGACATGGGGCGCCGGTTTGATTTCGGCGGACGCCGCGTACTTCAGATTGTGGGCACCCGACGAACAAGCGGTCCGCCTCATCCACAACGGCGCCGCTCATGACATGCAGGCGCTCGACGACGGATGGTTCGAGCATTCGCTGAAAGCGCGTGCCGGGGACCGATACTGCTTTCAGCTCTCCGACGGGTCGCTCGTTGCCGACCCGGCATCCTCGGCCCAGCAAGATGGCCCCTCCGGTCCTTCGATCCTCGTCGATCAGTCGGCATATCGTTGGAAGAACACCTCATGGCGCGGCCGGCCGTGGGAAGAGGCAATCATCTCAGAACTGCACATCGGCACCTTCACGCCGGAGGGCACCTTCCGCGCGGCAAGCGAGCGTCTTGCCCATCTCGCGGATACCGGTGTGACCGCGATCGAGATCATGCCCATCGCCCAGGCCCCAGGCGCGCGCGGCTGGGGCTACGACGGCGTGCTGCATTTTGCGCCTCACTATGCCTATGGAACACCGGACGACCTCAAGGCCCTCGTCGATCGGGCCCATTCACTTGGGCTCATGGCGCTGCTCGATGTCGTCTACAATCACTTCGGCCCGGAAGAAAATGCCTTGCCGCGCTATGCGGCCGACTTCTTCAACAAGGATCGCGCGACTCCGTGGGGAGACTCGATTGCCTTCGAGCAGGACCCCGTCCGACGTTATTTCATCGAGAATGCGCTCTATTGGCTGGGCGATTTCCGCTTCGACGGCCTGCGCATCGACGCGACCGAACAGATCAGAGATAGCCGCAAGCCGCACATCCTCGTCGAGATGGCGCGCGAGATCCACGAGACATTTCCCGAGCGCCACGTCCATCTCGTCGTCGAAGACGCACACAGGCGCAGAAGCCTTGTCGGGCGAGGACCGGGAGGGACCGCAGAGCTTTTCACCGCCGCGTGGAATGATGATCTCCACAACGCGCTGCATGTCGTGGCGACGGGAGAGACAAAAGGCCACTATCAGCCCTTTGCCGCGGAGCCCTGGCGGAAAATTCGCGAGGCCATGGCCGAAGGTTTCGCTTTGCCTGCCAAGGGGACGGAGATTTCGTCGCACTGGACCGGCGAGCGGGTGCCGCCGCAGGCCCGTGTCAATTTTCTGCAAAACCATGATCAGATCGGAAACCGTGCCTTCGGCGAACGCCTCGTCTCTCTCGTCGGAGCGGACATGATGCGGGTGCTGACGGCGACGCTGATGCTCGTTCCGCAAGTTCCGCTGCTCTTCATGGGCGAGGAATATGGCGAGACCCAGCCGTTTTGCTTCTTCGCCGACTACGAGGGCGAGATCGCCACGGCCGTTCGCTCCGGACGCAAGGGGGAGGCCGAGAATTTCGGCGGCATGCCGCGCGGTAGGACCGCCGCCGATTTGCCCGATCCGCTCGACCTGCGGACGTTCGCCGCATCGAAACTGCGATGGGGTCGTGCAGCAAGTCCTGCAGGCAGGCGGCATCTCGCTTTCATCCGCGAGCTTGCCGATATCCGCCAGCGGCATATCGTGCCCCTGCTCAAGCGACCCGGCGTCCCCGGCCACCGCATACTTCCAACCGACGACGGGCTCGTCGCGGTCGACTGGTTGTTTGGGAGCGCCGTTTTGGCTTTGCGGATCAATCTCACCGAAGAAGCAAGGCCCGTTCCCCCTTGCAGCGGCGAGCCGATCTTCACGACCACGGCGCCCGGTGACTGCTCTCTCATAGCGGGTGAACTGCCGGGACCGGGCATCGTCGCCGCCGTCACCACAGCCTAATCCGTCGCCCGAGGCGCAACGGAACATGATTTCGATCCTGGGGTTAGAATGTCGACCCAGCCATGGCGACAGGCGTGCATGGAAACGAGGAACAAGGCGAGACGACAGATGTCGCGAGTAGCAGCAAAAACCGGCCCGGCCCTTTCCGGCGAGCATGCCAAGGCGCGCTCCATTGCGGCCTTGCGGAAGCAGGCGGAAGGATGCGAACGCTGCGACCTCTACAAGAACGCAACCCAGTTGGTCTTCGGCGAAGGCCCTCTTGACGCCCGCATCGTTCTGGTCGGCGAACAGCCCGGCGATCGAGAGGACCTGGCCGGGCATCCGTTCGTCGGCCCGGCCGGCCGGATCCTCGACGAGTGCCTGCACGAGGCCGGTGTCGATCGCTCGAGCTGCTATCTCACCAACGCAGTCAAGCACTTCAAGTTCGAGCAGCGCGGCAAGCGGCGTTTGCATTCACGGCCCAATGCGGGCGAGATCCAGCGTTGCTCCTGGTGGTTGGGTGCGGAGCTCGAACAACTTCGACCGGACCTCGTCGTTGCGCTCGGCGCCACGGCGTTGGTCACGCTGCTCGGTCGGAGCGTCGGGGTTACAAGGAATCGCGGCGACTTGATCGATACTCCGGCCGGCTATCCGGTCCTGGTAACGATCCATCCGTCCTATCTTCTCAGGATCCGGGACGGGGAGGATGCAGCTACCCAGCGTGCGCGCTTCGTCGAGGATCTGGCGAAGGTCGCTGCCCATGAAGCTGATCACGGTGCACGCAGGCAGCGTCGTCTATGAGGGCTGGTCGAGCTCCGGATAGTGCCGGAAAATCCCCGCCTCATTGAAGGAGAGCCTTCGATCGGAGGCGAGATAGCTGCGGATATTCGGCCGCTCGGCGACCACGTCGTGCAGGGTGATCAAACCCGGAATGTTGGCTTCGTAGCTGCGCATCGCCTTCGGAAAGGCGTAGCGAAGCCCTTCGACGAGTTGGAAGAGCGACAGATCGACATAGCTCAACCGGCCGCCGACGATATGTCCCTCTCCCTTCGGATTCTGGCGCAAGACCCGCTCGAAATAGCCGAGGAACTTCGGCAGGCGCTCCGACAGGAAATCGGACGATCGCCGCAACGCTTCCGGCTTCTGGTCCTCATAGTAGAGCGATACGCCGATCGGGTGATGCGTGTCGTGGATCTCGGCGACGAAATCGGTGATCGTCAGTTGCAGCCCGTTGGCGACGAAACGGAGGTCGACTTCCTCAGGTGCTAGGCCGAGCTTGGGACCGAGATAGAACAGGATATTGGCGACGTGGGAAATGAGGAGGTCGCCGTCTTTCAGAAATGGCGGCGCAAACGGGATCGTCGCTCCCTCGCCGTCCATCAACAGCTTCAGCATCGCCGTCGTGCCCCCCTCCTGCCCATCGGGCTCGCGGGCGACATCCACATAATCGGCTCCGGCCTCCTCGAGCGCGAGGCGAACGAACTCGCCGCGCCCAGGGATCCCGTCCCAGTAGAAAAGCTTATAAGACATTGAACGATCCCTCACTTGGGCTGGCGCCCGAAATCCTTCCGCAACTCGACCTTCGCCTCTTCGAGGACGTGCCTCTGCTTCCGGCTCAAGCCCGCACCCGCCCTGTTGATATAGAACGTCAGCATCGACATGGCAGAGCGAAACGGACTCGACTTGCGCCGATCGCTCGCCTCGGCCGACCGCTTCAGGGAATGCGCAATCTTCGCCGGGTCGTCCGACTTGAAGACGCCCTCTTCGAGATCGAGCGCGTCACTGTTCTCGGTCACATCCTGCGACCATTTCGTCTTCTTGCTCTTCTTGCTCATAGCCGTTTCTCCTTGGTGACCTATCTCCAACGGGAGGGGACGGAAATCGTTCCGGGAGAGAGCCAATGCACGTCGATGATCTGATGTTTGCCGAACGTGAGGGCATACCGAACAATCCGCACCTGCCTGTCCTCGTCTATCACGACGCTGTCGACGTCAGCGGGGACGGCGCCACGCGCATCGAAGACAGGTTTCATGCCAATGGCTGGAGAGGCGTGTGGCGGGACGGCGTTTTCGACTTCCAGCACTATCATACGCGCGCGCACGAGGTCCTGGCCGTTGCCAGAGGCAAAGCGCGCCTGTTGATCGGGGGACCGACGGGCAAGGAACTGGAGATCATGGCGGGAGATGTCCTCGTGCTCCCCGCCGGCACCGGTCACTGTCGGATCGCCGCAAGCGCCGATTTCCTGGTCATCGGCGGCTATCCTCCCGGACAACACGCGGATATTCAACGCGGCCCGGCCAGCAATTCGGATCGCCAGGCGATCGCTTCGGTGCCGCTGCCCCAACTCGATCCGGTCTTCGGCAGCGATGGTCCGGTGATGACACTCTGGCAGCGCGCGACGCGCTGAACGGCCTCAGATATCGATCAAGGCAACTCCGAGATCGGGATGGTGCTTCCGCCGGAGATGCGCGGGCGTTTCGGACAATGTCACTTCGAGGGTCGGTTTGACGATCCCTTCAAGAAAATGCCCGCCGCGCGTCGTCCCGTCACTAAGCCCAAGGACCGCGTGGGCATGCAGGCTGCGTTTGCCGTCCTCGCCGAGCGCAATGTCGCCGATGAGGCTCAGCACTTCGCATTGCTCGTCGATCGGGATGCGGCGATAGTCTCGTTTTTCGAGATCGTACCAACCTACGACTGCTTTCTCGAACGCACCGATCGCCATCAGCGAAGCCGCGGTGATCTTCTGTGCTGCGGCGAACTCCGAAATGGCGGTGAAGGCTTCCTCCCCGGGGTCGAGGACGAGGAGGAATATCTCCTCAGATGCCTCTCTTGAAAGAAGTCTCCACCTCATCGGCTGATCCACATCCGGGCGTTCAGCGCAGCCAGACCGGCAGGTCCGAAGCTTGGGCGCATTCGCGGGCACGGTCTTTCAAGCCGAGCGTTTCCCACGCGAATTTCTGCGCGGCGATTTGGGCCATTTCCTTGGTCGGATAGCAGTCCGGCAGCAAATAATCCCGGCCGCCGCATGAAAGCAACGCCCGGTGGCTCAAGAGATCGAAATGAAGCTGCAGGTTTTCTTCCGGTTGCATCGAACCCTCCCTCGCTCAGCTTCAGCAAAAACGGCCGTTGCGGGCAGAAGTTCCAGTCACCTGGCGAAAAGTCCGCGGTCTCGAAAATCCCTGCGGAACATACGCCGTGGTCAGGAGTTTTGTGCCCTACGGGAGATCAAGCCAATGACCAAACGCGGAAATCAAGGATCGCGTGCGATCCATGCCCGCCCGCTCGACCATCCCGGCGTCGACGAACCGATCGATGCCTTGGGCGCGGGCTCTCGTAACAATCCCGACCGAAGCGTCCGGCGCCAGCTCGACGAGTTGCGCGGGCGCATTGCCGAGCTCGAAACCGAAATCGACGCGATCGCGACAGAGGCCCACACGGCAGTCGGAACCGTTCCGGGCGCCGACAGGCTGGAGACGGCGAAGGACGTGGTTGCGGAGAAACGGGACGAAATCCAGCGTCTGAGATCGCGTCTGCAAGAGATCGAACGGTTGCTGGCTGTCGAGTAGGCAACCGGTTGCATGCCGGTACGGTGCACGGATCGCCGACACGATCCGGCGAGGACTTACTGTGCGTGCCTAAAACACCGTCATCCAGACGCCACGCCAAAAAAGCGACTCTCGATCTCGGAGGTTTTCCTCATCGCCGCGCACGCACCGCTTCCTGCGCATTTCTTCGGGCTTATCCCCTCGATCTGCGGCGGGCTCTGGACGTCGCCCAATGTTGAGCTTGTCAGTCTCGAGCTTGTCAGCATCCTTCGCCTTGCTGATAGGCATCGGCAATTCCTTCCTTCTGAAGGGAGAAACTGTCTGGCGCTGCGACGGTTCCATGGTGGCATGCGTCCGCTGGCCCGGGTTTCAGCTGGCGGCAGAAGCTACGCCTTCAATGGCGGTGGATGAATTTGCAGAAGCGACTGGTCTGGCCGTCTTCGGTCAGGTCCTGGTGGAGAAAGGCCAGGTTGTTCTTTTCGAAAATCTCGAAGAACTCATCCCATGAGATTTTCTCCAGCGTGTCTTCGGGTGTGCCGAAATCGATGCGCAGGAGGCCGCCGTCGGTTGCGCCCTTGACGCGTGCCGGCCAGCCGTCACGGGATTCGGCCCAGTTGCGGATGGTATCGTGATCGATCGTGGTGCTTGAAGCGCTCATTGGAAGCTCTCCCGCTGTGGCTTGTTTGCACCCCTAATCCATCGCGCCGGTGATTGTTCCGAAGGCAGCCTGCGCTGCTGCCGGGCGCAGACGCCGCGTTTGCGGTCCTGCGCGCGTCTTATTGCCCGAAGGTGCCGACGATCGCGGCTTCCTCGACCAGGTGCTTGCGCACCCTCTTCCAGGCTTCCTCGGCCCCCACGTCTTCCGGAATTGAAAGACTGGCGGTATCAAGCGCGGCAAGGCGGAACCAATAGTGATGGACACCAGTGCCGGCCGGCGGCTGCGGTCCGTCGTAGCGGGCATTGCCGAAGTCGTTTCTGATGAACTTGATGCTGTGTTCCGGTCCGGTATCGACGGCTTGCGGCAGCTCCGTCCAACTGCCGGGAATGTTGATGATCGCGCAATGACGAAACATGCCCCGCGGCGCGTCTGGATCCTCGACGATGAGGGCGAAGCTCTGCGTTCCCTCGGGCGTGCCTGTCCACTTCAGCGGCGGGAAGAGATTCTCGCCGAGCCGCGTATATTTCTGAGGGATGAGTTGCCCATCGACGAATGCGGGGCTGATCAAGCTGAAGGTCATCCACGTGTTCCTTTCTTGCTTCGCAGCGAAAGGCTATGGCGCCGCTCCACCTCGGACACTGTCGAAAAAAGGGAGCCTCGTCGAGACGAGGCTCATAAGACGAACCAGCATAGGAGAGACCGCCGAGGAGCCTCTAAAGTTTGGGTCAGAGAACGCGCTCCATGCGATCCACACATCAAACATTATTCGCGAAAGAATGTTCCACGGCCGCGAACAAATTTCCCGCCACCCGAGCCGTGCCTGAGATATGAGCACGCTGCTGCCGCCCGATCACGTACGGCCAAGGGTCCCCGCCGACCCCTCCCGACGATGTGCAGGGGGACCCGAATCCGTCCATCGGGTTGCCTTGTTTTAGCCTGGGCATTTGCCTTGCGAAATTCTCAACACGCAGCGGAACTTTGATGGCTTGATTGTGTTGAAAGGAGCAGACTTGCGGCTGCGCTTCACCTCCCCGGCAATGACATGATCTCCGGAAAAACGCGATGAACATTCTGTCCGTCACGGCTGAGATTTTCCCACTGATAAAGACCGGCGGTCTGGCCGATGTCGCCGGCTCGTTGCCAAAGGCGCTGACGGCCCACGGCATCCATACGCGCTCCCTGGTTCCCGGCTACCCGGGCGTCATGCGGGCACTCACGGGGGTGTCACCGGTCACACAATATGATCGGCTGTTCGGCGAACGCGCCACACTTCTCGCAGGACAGACCGACGGTCTGGATCTCCTGGTGCTCGACGCGCCCGGCTTCTTTGACCGACAGGGCGGTCCCTACAGCGACAATCACGGCAAGGACTACCCGGACAACTGGAAGCGTTTCGCAGCCTTTTCTTTCGTCGCCGCGCAGATCGCCGAGCACGGCGTGGGGGACTGGCGGCCAGATATCATTCATGCCCACGACTGGCATCCGGCGCTGAGCCTGGTCTACCTCAAGTTCTCGTCCAACGCCGGGATTCCCCGTGTCTTGACCGTTCACAACCTCGCCTTCCAGGGTCAGTTTCCCGCCGTTCGCTTCACCGAACTGGGACTGCCGGACGGAGCCTATTCGCTCGAGGGCCTCGAATATTACGGCGACCTCGGCTATCTGAAGGGTGGACTGCAGGCGGCGGACGCTATCACCGTGGTCAGCCCCACCTACGCGCGCGAGATCATGTCGCCAACCTTCGGCATGGGCCTCGAGGGCGTGATGAATGCGCGCCATGATGATGTTACCGGCATCGTCAACGGCATCGACACGGAGGTATGGAACCCTTCGTCGGACCCGAATATCGAACATCACTTCTCGACACGCGCGCCGTTGCGCCGTTTGCCCAACAGGCAGAAGCTCCTCGATCGCTTCGGCCTGTCGAACACATCGGGACCGGTTTTCGCAGCGGTCAACAGGCTGACCTGGCAGAAAGGCATGGATCTCCTGGCAGATGTGGTCGACGAGATCGTCAAAGGCGGTGGCAAGCTGATCGTGCATGGACAGGGCGACGCTGCGATCGAGGATGCCTTCACCGAGGCCGCGCGGCGCTTCCCGCACAGCGTCAGCGTCGAGATCGGCTACGATGAGCCACTCGCCCATCAGATCCACGCCGGAGCAGACGCGATGCTCGTTCCTTCGCGCTTCGAACCGTGCGGTCTGACGCAACTCTACGCCTTGCGCTATGGCTGCGTGCCCATCGTCGCCCGCACAGGCGGATTGTCGGAGACGATCATCGACGCCAACGACGCCGCGCTACATGCGCAGGTGGCGACCGGCATACAGTTTTCTCCCGTCGACACGAACGAATTGCGGCTCGCCCTACGCCGAGCCTTCAGGCTTTTCAGGCGCCGACGCGTCTGGGAAAGTTTGCGCAGGCAGGGGATGAGGACGGATTGCTCCTGGCACCGCAGCGCCGCCCAATATGCGGAGCTCTACGGCAAGGTGCTGACCCCCGACATGCGCTTAGTCGGATAAGGCAATTCCAGGCAAACGGCGCAACAGTTTCCCTCCCGGAATTGCTTCCTTCCAAAGAGTTAGGTCATTTTATTGTTTCAATGAGACAATGAAACGATCGAATCGGCCGCCGTGATCCGCGGCTCCCATTCGCAACGCTGATGAGTTGATCAGAAACGGAGCATGGATCGCGCCGCAGGAATATGCCAATGGCTGGGTCCCTACCGCATGTTTCCTTAGATCGTAGTCGATTTAAGGACAAAAACATGCAGCAATTCAAAGTGCTACGGCATCCTTTGCGCGTCTGATAAGACGGGCGGCGCTGTAGACAAAGGCCCGAGCCATGACCGCAGACACTGCTACTCCCCCCCTTTCTCACGCTTCCGGCACCGCCCGCACCGGCGTTCTGCTCATGCTTCTCGGCATGCTGATGTTCTCGCTGAACGACGTCATGGGCAAATGGCTGGTCGCGACCTATTCGGTCGGCCAGGTGGTGCTGATCCGCAGCCTGGCTGCCGCCCTCCTGCTGGCACCCTTCCTCTGGGCCGGCGGTTTGCGGAAGCTTGTCGCGGTCGAACGGCCATGGCTTCAGCTTGCTCGCGTCGTCGCCTCGACGGCGGAGGTCGTCGCCTTCTATTTCGCCGTGGTCTATCTGCCGCTCGCCGACGTCATGACCTACTGGCTGGCAGCACCGATCTACGTCGCGGCCGTCTCGCCGCTGGTCCTCAAGGAACATGTCGGCTGGCGGCGCTGGACCGCGATCGCCATCGGCTTCGTCGGCGTCGTCATCGCGCTCGAGCCATCCTCTGAAGCCTTCACCTTGCCGGCGCTGATCTCGCTCCTCGGCAGTATGTTCTTCGCCTTCATGATGATTTCCGGACGCTCTCTGCGTGGTACGCCGGATACGATACTGGCCTTTTGGCAGATCGTCGGGGCGGCAGTCGCCGGCCTCGTCTGGGCGCCCCTGGACTGGACACCGCTGAAACCGCTCGACACGGCGCTACTGGGCCTGCTTGGCGTCGTCGCCATGCTCGCGCACGTCTTCGTCAACAGGGCGTTGAAGCTCGCCGAAACCGCGACGATCGCGCCGTTGCAATATACGCTGCTCTTCTGGGCGATCGTCTTCGGCTGGCTGATCTTCGGCGACGCGCCGCGCCTGTCGATGATCCTCGGCGCCGGCCTCATCGTCGCCTCCGGCCTCTTCATCTTCTTCCGCGAGCAGCAACTCAAGCGGCAGGGGCGGCTGAAGGGCTAAGCCCGGCCGGAGCGCCCCCACCAAACTCTTGGAGGCGCTCCTCCTGCATGTCTCCTTAAATCGACCTCGATTTAAGGACAAAGACATGCAGCAATTCAAAGTGCTACAGCGACCTTTGCGCGCCTGATAAGACGCGCGGCGCTGTAGGTCTGGTTCAGTCGTCCGCAACAACCTTCTGCTTCTGCGCGCCGAGACCTTCGATGCCGAGCTCGATCACGTCGCCGGCCTTCAGATATTGCGGCGGCTTGAACCCCATGCCGACGCCGGGAGGGGTACCGGTCGAGATGACATCCCCCGGATGCAGGGTCATGAACTGCGAGAGGTAGCTCACGAGATAGGAGACGCCGTAGACCATGGTTTCGCTCGAACCGTCCTGCTTCGTCTCGCCGTTGACGGTCAGCCACATCTTCAGATTTTGCGGATTGCCGATCTCGTCGCGGGTCACCAGCCATGGACCGATGGGGCCGAAGGAGTCGCAGGATTTTCCCTTGGTCCACTGGCCGGAGCGCCTCGCCTGGAAATCGCGCTCCGACACGTCGTTGACGACGCAATAGCCGGCGACGTGATCGAGCGCTTCCGCTTCGGACACATATTTCGCGGCCTTGCCGATAACCACACCGAGCTCGACTTCCCAGTCGGTGGCCACCGAACCGCGCGGAATGATCACATTGTCGTTCGCGCCGACGATCGCCGAGGTCGCCTTCATGAACACGACCGGCTCCGGCGGAACCTCCAGACCAGACTCTGCGGCATGATCGGCATAGTTGAGGCCGATGCAGATGAACTTGCCGGTGCCGGCAACGCAGGCGCCAAGCCGCGGCGCGCCCTCGACGACCGGCAGGCTTTCGATGTCGAGCCCGCTCGCCCAGCCAAAGTCCACGATCGTCGCGCCGCCGATGTCGGCGATGACACCGGAGAGATCGCGAATCCTGCCCGCACCGTCGAGCACGCCCGGCTTCTCGGCCCCTTCCGGTCCATAACGCAACAGCTTCATTCTGCACCTCCCAAATCATAGGAAAAAATCACTGCGACTGACAAATCAAACAGTGTCGCCGATGTAAAGCCGTTTCCGCCGCCTCGGTACGAAAACCGGATGACCGCCGGCAGGGTGGTCAGCCCCTGTTCCTGTTCCCAAGGCGAGCGGTTATCAGATAAATTGGAATAATATTGATTATCGGCTCTATCTATTTCGCTTATACCGCATATGACTCTAGAGTTCGGCCGAAGCCCCGGCAAAGGGGCAAATTCCAAGGGGAACGGACAATGAAAAACAGGATTATGACATTGGCGCTCATCTGCGCCGGACTGCTCTCATCGACCGCGCAGGCAGCCGACAAACTGAAGATCGGCACCGAAGGCGCCTATCCGCCCTTCAATTTCGTCGATTCCACCGGAAAGGTCGGCGGCTTCGACGTCGAAATCGGCCTTGCGCTTTGCGAACGCATGAAGGTCGAATGCGAGGTCGTCGCCCAGGATTGGGACGGAATCATTCCGGGCCTGCTCGCCAAGAAATACGACATGATCATCGCTTCGATGTTCATCACCGAGGAACGCAAGAAGCAGGTGGCGTTCAGCAACCCCTACTATCTTGCTGCAATGACACATGTGGCCCCGAAGGGCGCGGGGCTCACCGAGTTCACCAACGAGGCGCTCAAGGGCAAGGTGATCGGCGCCCAGTCCGGCACGACCCAGGCCGACTATATTGCCGCCGTCTATCCGGATGCGGAGATCAAGCTCTACCCGACCCAGGACGAAGCCAATCTCGACATGGTCAACGGCCGCCTCGACCTGCAGGTCGGCGATATGCTGCCGATGCTCGATTGGGTCACCAAGAACGACGACGGCAAGGGCTGCTGCGAGCTTATCGGCGAGCCGATCACCGACAAGAAGTTCGTCGGCGACGGCGTCGGTATTGCGGTGCGGCAGGAGGACAACGATCTGCGCGAAAAGGTGAACAAGGCGCTCGACGAAATCCGCGCCGACGGCACCTATCAGAAGATCAACGACAAGTACTTCACCATCGACGTCTATACGATGAAGTAATCAGCCGGCAGGCTGCCACAGTTAGTAAGCCGGTCGCTGCAGCCGCGGGGCCGGCTTTTCCATTTGCAGCAGGCCGGAGCGGCTGGAACCACGATCGCTGACGCCTGCCGCTTGCGGTAAATCTTTGCGAACGATCTACAGCGCCGCGCGTCCAATCGGACGCGTGGCGCTGTAGCACTTTGAATTGCTACATGTTTTTATCCCGGCTACGATTTAAGGAAACATGCAGTAGCGACGGACGAGGAAGCCATGTTTGATCTCAACGGCAAGACCGCACTGGTGACCGGCGGCGGGCGTGGGCTCGGCCTTGAAATGGCGAAGGCCCTTGCGCGAGCCGGCGCCTGGACCGTGATCAACGGCCGCAATCTCGACACGCTGGAGGAGACGAGAGCCCGGCTTGCCGATGACGGCATCGCCGTCGCGGTGGCGCCGGGCGACGTTACACGCGATGTCGAAGCCATTCTGGTGGATGCCACGGCCAAGACCGGGGCGCTCGACATATTGATACACGCCGTCGGCGAGCGGGATCGCCGCAATACCGAAGCGATGGAACCGTACGAGTTCGCAGCACTCCTGAATACCGATCTCACGGCAGCTTACGCCATGGCGAAGGCGGCATTGCCCTATCTTAAGCAGTCCGGCGCCGGCCGGCTGATCTTCGTCACCTCGATCGCAGCCTTCGCGGCACGCCCCGGCGATCCCGCCTACACGGCGGCCAAAGGCGGGCTTTCGGCGCTGACGCGGTCGCTCGCCGTCGAACTCGGCGCCGACAACCTGACCGTCAACGCCATTGCGCCGGGCTGGTTCGCGACCGAGACCAATGCACACCTCGCAGCCGATCCGGCACTCAAGGCATTCGTAGACGTGCGCATCCCGCTGAAGCGCTGGGGGCGACCGGAAGAGATCGCCCCGGCCGCCGTCTTCCTCGCCTCGCCAGCGGCAAGCTTCGTCAACGGCATCACCCTCACCGTCGATGGCGGCATGACCGTGCAGATGTGAGGGCGCGTGGAACGCCGGCGCCCTACCCCGCCTTGACCTCCTCGTTGCCGCGCAGCATGCGGATCAAGGCAGAGAAATCCTCGCCGCCGTGGCCGAGTTTTTCGAACAGGCTGTAGAGCTGCGCCGCTTGCGCCCCCATCGGGGTCGCCGCGCCGCTGGCGCTTGCGGCCTGTTGCGACAGCTTCAGGTCCTTCAGCATCAGGCTCGCGGTAAAGCCAGGCTTGTATTCGTTGTTCGCCGGCGAGGCCGGCACCGGGCCGGGAACCGGGCAATAGGTCGTCAGCGACCAGCATTGGCCCGAAGAGGTGGACGCGACGTCGAAGAGCGCCTGATGCGAGAGGCCCAGCCGCTCGGCGAGTACGAAAGCCTCGCAAACACCGGCCATCGAAATGCCGAGGATCATGTTGTTGCAGATCTTCGCCGCCTGGCCGGCGCCGACATCGCCGCAGTGGACGATCTTCTTGCCCATTGCCTCGAGCAGGTGCTTGCCGCGGGAAAACGCCCCGTCACTGCCGCCGACCATGAAGGTCAGCGTGCCGGCCGCGGCTCCCGCCGTGCCGCCGGAGACCGGCGCGTCGAGCGAGGGGCAGCCTGCCTTGTCGGCAAAGCCGTGCACCTTGCGCGCGCTTTCGACATCGATCGTCGAACTGTCGATGATGAGCGTGCCCGGATCGACGAAACCGAGCAGTTCGTCCCAGACATAAAGGACATGTGCGCTAGCCGGCAGCATGGTGATGACGCACTCCGCCTCGCGCACGGCTTGTGCGATCGAGCCGGCGACCGAAACGCCGGTCTTCGCCGCGGCGTTGCGGGACGCTTCCGACAGGTCGAAGCCGGTGACGGCGTGACCCGCCTTCACCAGATTGGCGGCCATCGGGCCGCCCATGTTGCCAAGCCCGATAAAGGCGATCTTCGTCATGTGCCTCTCCTCCTGCACCTGCACGTTTTCGTTCGACGGCTGTCTTCACCCAAAGAGCGGCGGACCGTCGTGTCTCTCGAACCGGGCGAGCACCTGCGGCGTCACTTCCGCGAGCCCAATCGACCATTTCGGATTGCGGTCCTTGTCGATCACCGCAGCCCGCACGCCTTCGTAGAAATCCGGATTGGAGAGCATACCGATTGTCGCGGCGTATTCCCGCTCCAGGCATTCGTTGAGCGTGGCGCTCGCGTGTCCCGCCCGCAACAGCGATAGCGTCAATTTCAGGCTGATAGCGGAGCGCGTTCGCAGCATTTGCAGCGTCTCGCGAGCGAAATCCGAGCCGTCGTGTTCCAGCGCGTCCAGGATTTCCTCGACGGTGCCGAAGGCAAAGCAGCGGTCGATCAGCGAAAAATGGTCGTGCAACGGCGACTCGGACGGTTCGCTGGAAACACTGCGGATTGCGGCGGAAATATCCTCCGCCTTCGCCGAAGCCGGAAGCGCCGCGAGCGCGGCGATCAGGTCGCCGATCCTGTCCGTCGAAACAAAACTGTCGGCGAGCCGCGCGTGGATCGCATTCGCCGCGCCGATGTCGCGGCCGGTGAGCCCGATATAGGTGCCGAACTCACCGGGGGCACGCGGCAGAAGCCAGGTCGCGCCGACGTCGGTGAAATAGCCGATTCCCGTCTCCGGCATGGCAAGCCGCGTCCTCTCCGTGACGATCCGATGGCTGCCATGAGCGGAAACGCCGACCCCACCGCCCATGACGATGCCGTCCATGAGGGCAATATAGGGCTTGGAATAGGCAGAAATTCGGCTGTTGACGACGAATTCCTCGCGCCAGAATTGCGCCCCTTCCTCCGGCCGCTCGCGGCCGCTCTCGTAGATCATGCGGATGTCGCCGCCGGCGCAAAGCCCACGTTCGCCTTCTCCGGTGACAAGCACGGCGGCGACCGCCGGGTCGCGTTCGAACTCGGTCAGGGCCGCATCGATCATGCGGATCATCGGCAGGTTGAGGCTGTTCAGCGCACGCGGCCGGTTGAGCCGGAGCCTGCCGATCGCGCCTTGGCGCTCGACGATGACCTCCGGTTGAGCGGACTGCATCTCCATGAAATATCCTTCCTATTTCCGTCCCATGATCGCGCGGGAAACGATCAGCCGCATGATCTCGTTGGTGCCCTCGAGTATCTGGTGCACCCGCAGGTCGCGCACAATCTTCTCGACGCCGTAATCGGCGAGATAGCCGTAGCCGCCATGGAGTTGCAGCGCATCGTTTGCGACCGCGAAGCAGCGGTCGGTCACGAAACGCTTGGCCATGGCGCAAAGCTTGGTCGCCTCCGAATCCCCCGCATCGAGCGCGGCGGCCGCCCGCCAGAGGAAGGTGCGGGCAATCTCGAGATCGGTTGCCATGTCGGCCAGACGGAACTGCAACGCCTGGAACTCGCCGATCGCCTTGCCAAAGGCGCGCCGCTCCTGGACATAGGCGAGCGCCTTGTCGAAGGCAGCCTGGGCACCGCCGAGCGAGGCGGCGGCGATGTTCAGCCTTCCGCCGTCGAGACCGGCCATGGCGATCCTGAAACCCTCGCCTTCCGCACCCAGCCGGTTTGCAGCCGGGATGCGGACATTGTCCAGCATCACCGCACGGGTCGGCTGGGCATGCCAGCCCATCTTCTTCTCGTTGGCGCCGAAGGTCAGACCCGGTGCCTCCTTCTCGACGACAAACGCCGAAATGCCCTTCGGCCCCTCGTCGCCGGTGCGGGCCATGACGATATAGAGGCCGGATTCGCCGGCGCCGGAAATGAATTGCTTCTGGCCGGTCAGCACATAGCTGTCGCCCTCGCGCACCGCCTTGGTCTTCAGTGCCGCCGCGTCCGAACCGGAACCCGGTTCGGTCAGGCAATAGCTCGCCAGCGTCTCCATGGTGAGGAGTTGCGGTAGCAGCCGCTGGCGCTGTTCGTCGGTGCCGTAGCGGTCGATCATACCGGCGCACATGTTGTGGATCGAGACGAAGGAGGCGACAGCCGGGCAGCCCGTCGCCAACGCCTCGATGATCATCGCCGCGTCGAGGCGGGTGAGACCCGTGCCGCCGACATCGTCACGGACATAGATGCCGGCCATGCCGAGAGCGGCGGCCGCCCGCAGCTTGTCCACCGGAAAATGCTTCTGCTGGTCCCAGTCGATGGCGTTGGGCGCGAGTTCGTCCCGGGCAAAATCGAGCGCCATCGCGCGGATGGCTTCCTGCTCCTCTGACAGGCGAAAATCCATATGCATGTCCTCCCTGACCCGCATACTGACAATGTGGCGCACTGCATGTTTCCATAAATCGAAGACGATTTATGGATAAAAACATGCAGCACTCAAAGTGCTACAGCGACCTTTGCGCGTCTGAGGAGACGCGCGGCGCTGTAGTTACACCAAATTTCGCACAGGCACAGACGCAAATTCTCACAGAGTCTGTTCAAAAACGAACAGAACCATGAAAAGCAAGGCTTAGTTCTCACTCAAACGATACGGCAGAGAGCCGCGCATGTCATGGTCGACGATCAGCTTGCGTTTCAGCGGCGGCACGGCGCGGCTGGCGCATTTGGTGCGCTCGCAGATGCGGCAGGAGATGCCGATCGGATCGAAGGCGGCGCGGTTGCCGAGATCCATGTCGTCGGCATAAACGAAAGCGTCGGCATAGGAGATTTCGCAGCCGAGCGCCAAGGCGTAGCGCGGATGATTGGCGCGGTAACCGCCGCCGCCCTTGGTGATCTGCGTGGCGAGACAGAGATAGCGCACGCCATCCGGCGTTTCGGCGAGCTGGCGAATGATCCGCCCTGGCGTCTCGAACGCCTGATGCACGTTCCACAGCGGACAGGCCGCCCCGAAGCGGGCGAATTGCAGTTTGGCCGCGCTGTGGCGCTTGGTGATGTTCCCCGCCCGGTCGATGCGCGCAAAGAAGATCGGAATCCCTTTCTGCCCGGGGCGCTGCAGCGTCGAGAGCCGATGGCAGACCTGCTCCAGCGAGGCGCCGAAACGGGCAGCGAGTAGTTCGATATCGTGCCGCAATTCTCGCGCCGCTTTGAGGAAAGACTGGTACGGCAGGATCAGGGCGCCGGCGAAATAATTCTGCAAGCCGAGCCGGCAGATTTCGTAGGCTTCCTCGGTGCGGAAGCCCGCACTGCCGGCGACCCGGTCGATCTCCTCGCGGGCATGGAACTGGGCGATCTGCAGCGCAAGCTGAAAGTCGCGCGTCGGCGCCGGCGCGTATGGGTTCAGGGTCAGGATACGGGCGCGCGGATCGAAGCGGCGGATCGCCTCGTCGCCCGCGACGCCGCGCACGACGCGCACGCCATGGCGCTGCTCGAGATAGGCGGCGAGCGCCGTATGATTATCCCCCTCCCCAAGGCCGAGGTCGGCGGCAAGCGTTTCGGCGAGCGTATCGATCTCGTGGATGTAGTTGTCGACGAAATGGAAGAAGTCGCGCACCTCCTCGTAAGGAGTCGTCTCGACGAAGGAGGCGCCGCGGCCGATCGTGTCGTCGATGCTGGCAAGCTGTTCGCTGTTGCGGCGATAGGCCTGATGGCAGGTGATCAGCGCATGCGCGAGGCCCGGGGCGTTCTGGGCGACGAGCTTCAGTTCCTGGAGGCTCGGCGAATAGGTTTCGAAGAGCGGATCGTTCAGCGCCTCCGACAGGGCCGACAGGAGCCGGTCGCCCTCGCCCGTCGAGAGTTCCGCGATATCGATCTGGAACTTCTCCGCAAGCGCGAGCAGCACCGCCGCCGAAACCGGCCGCTGGTTGTTTTCGATCTGGTTCAGGTAGCTCGTCGAGATACCGATGCGCTCGGCGAACTGCCCCTGCGTCGCCCGGTTGGCTTCCCGGAGTTCGCGGACCTTGCGGCCGATATAGAGTTTGCCGATCGCCATGTTCGCAACTTCGCAATTTACGTTTCACATATTTCTATATTCCACATTCGCACATGATCGGCCGTTTTGCCATCCGACCTTCGACGCTATTGCGAAGCTAGGAACGCCTCTGCAAAATCGAGAAAATCTCGGCGAGAAAGAATTCGGGAGGAGACACATGCGCGCCATACTGGAACAGGTGGAGGCCCGCCGCGCACAAGCGCGCGCCGGCGGCGGCGAGCGCCGCGTCGAGGCCCAGCACGGCAAGGGCAAGCTGACGGCGCGCGAGCGCATCGACGTGCTGCTCGACGAAGGCTCCTTCGAAGAATACGACATGTATGTGACGCATCGCTGCGTCGACTTCGGCATGGCCGAGCAGAAGATCGCCGGCGATGGCGTCGTCACCGGCTGGGGCACGATCAATGGCCGGCAGGTCTATGTCTTTTCCCAGGATTTCACCGTGCTCGGCGGCTCGCTCTCCGAGACCCATGCGGAAAAGATCTGCAAGATCATGGACATGGCAGCTCGCAACGGTGCGCCCGTGATCGGCCTCAACGATTCCGGCGGCGCCCGCATCCAGGAGGGTGTCGCCTCGCTCGCCGGCTATGCGGAGGTTTTCCGCCGCAACGCGGAAGTCTCGGGCGTCATTCCGCAGATCTCGGTTATCATGGGGCCGTGCGCCGGCGGCGCGGTCTATTCGCCAGCGATGACCGATTTCATCTTCATGGTGCGCGACAGCTCCTACATGTTCGTCACCGGCCCAGACGTGGTCAAGACCGTGACGAACGAGATCGTCACCGCGGAGGAGCTCGGCGGCGCCCGCACCCATACGACGAAATCCTCGGTCGCCGACGGTGCCTATGAAAATGATGTCGAGGCGCTGGAACACGTGCGCCTGCTCTTCGACTTCCTGCCGCTCAACAACCGCGAAAAACCGCCGGTCCGGCCCTTTTGCGATGATCCGGCGCGCGTCGAGATGCGTCTCGACAGCCTGATCCCCGACAGCGCCGCCAAGCCCTACGACATGAAGGAACTCATTCTGGCGCTTGCCGACGAAGGCGACTTCTTCGAGCTCCAGGCGAGCTTTGCCCGCAACATCGTTACCGGCTTCATTCGCCTCGAAGGGCAGACAGTCGGTGTAGTCGCCAACCAGCCGATGGTGCTCGCCGGCTGCCTCGACATCGATTCCTCGCGCAAGGCCGCCCGTTTCGTCCGCTTCTGCGACGCCTTCTCGATCCCGATCCTGACGCTCGTCGACGTGCCGGGCTTCCTGCCGGGCACGAGCCAGGAATATGGCGGCGTCATTAAGCATGGCGCCAAGCTGCTCTTCGCCTATAGCCAGGCAACGGTACCGATGGTCACCCTTATCACCCGCAAGGCGTATGGCGGAGCCTATGACGTCATGGCTTCGAAGCACATCGGCGCCGACGTCAACTATGCCTGGCCGACGGCGGAGATCGCCGTCATGGGCGCCAAGGGCGCGACCGAAATCCTCTACAGGTCGGAACTCGGCGATCCGGAAAAGATCGCCGCCCGCACGAAGGAATACGAGGAACGCTTCGCCAATCCCTTCGTCGCCGCCGAGCGCGGCTTCATCGACGAGGTGATCATGCCGCACTCGTCGCGCCGCCGCATCGCCCGCGCCTTCGCGTCGCTCCGCAACAAACAGGCGGAGACGCGCTGGCGCAAGCACGACACGATTCCGCTCTAAACGAGGCACGCTATGAAATCGGGACCGGACCCCGTGATGACACCTGAGGCGGCACGCAGCGATCACTGGCAGATGCTGCGCTATCTGGCGACGAACGCCCTTTACGGCGTGCTCGTGGGTGTGGCGGCTGCGGGCGCACTGATCTGGCTCAACATCGGCGCAGTCGGCACCCACATCGCGCGCTCTGCGAACCCGCTGCTTGCGGCGGCCATGGTGATTGCCCCTTTTGCTCTCCTCTTTGGCGGCGCGGCTGCGGCCTCCTCCATTGCGCTTCTACCCTACCGGCGAAAGTTCAGGCGCTGACGCGACAGAAAGGATTCAAAGAGAAACGCATGTTCAAGAAAATCCTCATCGCCAATCGTGGTGAAATCGCCTGCCGCGTTATCCGCACCGCCAAGAGGCTCGGCATTGCGACGGTCGCCGTCTACTCCGATGCCGATCGCGACGCCATGCATGTGCGCATGGCGGATGAAGCGGTACATATCGGCGCCTCGCCCTCCAGCCAGTCCTATATCGTCATCGACAAGATCATCGACGCGATCCGCAAGACCGGCGCCGATGCCGTGCATCCGGGCTACGGCTTCCTTTCGGAAAACGCCGCTTTTGCCGAAGCGCTGGAGAAAGAAGGCGTCGCCTTCATCGGGCCACCCGTCGGCGCGATAAAGGCGATGGGCGACAAGATCACCTCGAAGAAGATCGCCGCAGAAGCCGATGTCTCGACCGTTCCGGGCCATATGGGGCTGATCGAGGACGCCGAAGAAGCCGTCCGGATCGCCGCGGCCATCGGCTATCCGGTGATGATCAAGGCGTCGGCCGGCGGCGGCGGCAAGGGCATGAGGATCGCCTGGAACGACATCGAGGCGCGCGAGGGCTTCCAGTCGTCGAAGAACGAGGCGAAAAGCTCCTTCGGCGACGACCGTATCTTCATCGAAAAATTCGTGACCGAGCCCCGCCACATCGAAATCCAGGTGCTCGGCGACAAACATGGCAACACGCTCTATCTCGGCGAGCGCGAATGCTCGATTCAGCGCCGAAACCAGAAGGTCATCGAGGAGGCGCCATCCCCGTTCCTCGACGAGAAGACGCGGCGCGCCATGGGCAAACAGGCGGTCACGCTCGCCAAAGCCGTCGGCTACCACTCCGCCGGTACGGTCGAATTCATCGTCGACGGCGAGCGCAATTTCTACTTCCTCGAGATGAACACGCGTTTGCAGGTGGAGCACCCGGTGACGGAACTCATCACCGGGCTCGACCTCGTCGAACAGATGATCCGCGTCGCCGCCGGCGAGGAACTCGCCTTCAGCCAGAAAGACGTGAAGCTCGACGGCTGGGCGATCGAAAGCCGGCTCTACGCGGAAGACCCCTACCGTAACTTCCTGCCCTCGATCGGCCGGCTGACGCGCTACCGTCCGCCCCAGGAAGGCAGAAAGGACGACGGCACCGTCATCCGCAACGACACCGGCGTCTTCGAGGGCGGCGAAATCTCGATGTATTATGACCCGATGATCGCCAAGCTGTGCACCTGGGGGCCGGATCGCGCCACGGCCGTCGAGGCGATGGCGAGCGCGCTCGATGAATTCGAAGTCGAGGGCATCGGGCACAACCTGCCGTTCCTTTCCGCCGTCATGCAGCAGCAACGCTTCCGCGAAGGGCGTCTGACCACCGCCTATATCGCCGAGGAATTTACCGACGGCTTCCAGGGCGTCGTCCCGGACGAGGCGGACGCACGCAAACTCGCGGCCGTCGCGGTCACGATCAACCAGGCGCTACAGGAGCGCGCAAGCCAGATCTCGGGCACGATCGGCAACCACCGCCGCGTCGTCGGTCACGACTGGGTGGCAAGCCTTGGTGATCGCCACTTTGCCGTCACGGCCGGCGCCTCGGCCGATGGCGCCTTCGTTCGCTTTGCCGACGAGAGAGCGGTGACGGTCGCAACCGACTGGACGCCCGGCCGTACGCTTGCCACCTTCAACATCGACAATCAGCCGATGGGCGTGAAGGTCGATCTCGTCGGCACCGGGATCCGGCTGCGCTGGCGCGGCATCGACGCGATCTTGCGCGTCAGAACCCCGCGCGTTGCCGAACTCGCGCGGCTGATGCCGAAGAAGCTACCGCCGGACACGTCGAAGATGCTGCTCTGCCCGATGCCGGGCGTCGTGACCTTGATCGCGGTCAAGGAGGGCGACACGGTCGAAGCCGGACAGGCAATCGCCGTAGTCGAGGCAATGAAGATGGAAAACATCCTCCGGGCTGAGAAGCGCGCGACGGTTAAGCGCGTGGCGATCGTCGCTGGCGCGAGCCTCGCGGTGGACGAGTTGATCATGGAGTTCGAGTGAAGTCGTATGCCCTCCAACGCGCGATCATCGTTTGCGCCCGCCGGTGAGAAGGAGCGGAAAGCCAATGCCTGATAACGACAACAGTCGCCAAAATACCAATCCGCTGAAAGACTGGGCCACGCTCGCCGAACGCGAAGTGAAGGTGCCGCTGGAAGATCTCGTCTGGCACACCCCGGAGGGCATTCCGGTGAAGCCGATCTACACGGCCGAGGACATGCAGGGCGTCGATCATCTCGGCACGCTGCCGGGCTTCGCGCCGTTCACGCGCGGGCCACGCGCCACCATGTACGTCGGCCGGCCATGGACCATCCGGCAATATGCCGGCTTCTCCACCGCCGAGGCCTCCAACGCCTTTTACCGCAAGGCGCTCGCCGCCGGCCAGCAGGGCGTTTCGGTCGCCTTCGACCTCGCCACCCATCGCGGCTACGATTCGGATCATCCGCGCGTCGTCGGCGACGTCGGCAAGGCCGGCGTGGCAATAGATAGCGTCGAGGACATGAAGATCCTGTTCGACGGCATCCCGCTCGATAAAATCTCGGTCTCGATGACGATGAACGGCGCGGTGATCCCGATTCTCGCTTCCTTCATCGTCGCCGGCGAGGAGCAGGGCGTGCCGCGCCGGGAGCTCTCCGGGACCATTCAGAACGACATTCTCAAGGAGTTCATGGTCCGCAACACCTACATCTACCCGCCCGAGCCGTCGATGCGGATCGTCGCCGATATCATCGCCTACACGGCCAAAGATATGCCACGCTTCAACTCGATCTCGATCTCCGGCTACCATATGCAGGAGGCCGGCGCGACGCTGGTGCAGGAGTTGGCCTTCACCCTTGCCGACGGGCGCGATTACGTTCGCGCGGCGATTGCCAAGGGCTTGAACGTCGATGACTTCGCCGGCCGGCTCTCCTTCTTCTTCGCCATCGGCATGAACTTCTTCATGGAGGCCGCCAAGCTGCGCGCCGCGCGCTTCCTCTGGGCGAAGATTATGGAAGACTTCCGCCCGAAAAAGCAGTCCTCCCTGATGCTGCGCACGCATTGCCAGACCTCCGGGGTGTCGCTGCAGGAGCAAGACCCCTACAACAATATCATCCGCACCGCCTTCGAAGCGATGTCGGCGGTGCTCGGCGGCACGCAGTCGCTGCACACCAATTCCTTCGACGAAGCGATCGCGCTGCCGACCGAGTTCTCCGCGCGCATCGCCCGCAACACGCAACTGATCCTCCAGCATGAGACCGGCGTGACCAAGGTGGTCGATCCACTCGCCGGCTCCTATTACGTCGAGGCGCTGACCCGCGATCTCGCGGAAAAGGCCTGGGCTTTGATGGAGGAGGTGGAAGCGCTGGGCGGAATGACCAAGGCGGTGGCAAGCGGCCTGCCGAAGCGCCTGATCGAGGAGGCGGCGATCCGACGCCAGGCGGCGGTCGACAAGGGCGAGGAGGTTATCGTCGGCGTCAACAAGTATCGGCGCGAAAACGAAGAGCCGATCGATATCCTCGAGATCGACAACACCGCCGTCCGGGCGGCGCAGATCAGACGGATCGAGGAGACCAAGCGCCGGCGCGATTCGCAGGTGGTGAAGGAGACGCTCGAAGCGCTTGCCGAGGTCGCAAGGAGCGGCAAGGGCAATCTGCTCGCGGCCGCGATCGAAGCCGCGCGGGAGCGCGCCACCGTCGGCGAGATCTCCGAAGCGATGCGGCAGGCCTTCGGCGACTACACCGCGGTCCCGGAAGTCGTCACCGACATCTACGGAAAGGCCTATGAAAGCGATCCCGAACTCGGCGTGCTCGCCGGGCGTCTCGACGAGGTCACCAAGCGGCTTGGCCACAAACCGAAGATCATGGTGGCCAAGCTCGGCCAGGACGGGCACGATCGCGGCGCCAAGGTGATCGCGTCTGCCTTCAGCGACGTCGGCTTCAACGTCGTCGCCGGGCCGCTGTTCCAGACCCCGGACGAGGCCGCCGACCTGGCGCTTGCCGAGGATGTTACCGTCGTCGGCGTCTCCTCGCTTGCCGCCGGCCATAAGACACTGATGCCGCAGCTCGCCGAAGCGCTGAAGAAGCGCGGCGGCAAGGACATCATCGTCGTCTGCGGCGGCGTTATTCCGCGACAGGACTATCAATATCTCATGGACAACGGCGTCGCCGCCGTCTTCGGTCCTGGCACACACGTCCTCGACGCCGCGCGCGCGGTGCTCGACCTGATCGAGGGCAAGCGACGGAACGTGTGACGCGAAGCTGCAGCCACTGGTGGAGCTGCCGCCCTCCAGATGGAGCGCGGTGGTTGTGCCGAGCGCCGCATGCAGGTATGTATCGGGCATGACGTCGATCGCGGATGCTCTGGGCCCTCTCGCCCTGACGGGCCGTCTGCTTGCCCGTTTCTGGCCGCAGCTCCTTCTCATTGCTGCTGTCGGCTACATCGTGCGCGACCTGCTTCTCAGGGTGGCTGTCGCGGTCGGTCTGCAACACCCGTTGGGCGGCATGGTCGTCCTCTCCCTCGTCGTACTCTCGAAGCTTGTCGTCGTCGTCATGATGTTTCTTGCACTGCGCCCGGGACTGCCGGCACTCGCATCCGTCAGACAGCAGCGCGCAACACCCGATGGTCGCGAACGTAACGATCGCGTGCTTGCTCTCGTCGGCGCCGCCATTCTCCCCTTTTTCGCCTACTATGCCGCATGGGGTTTCCTCGGCGACACGGTGCGTGGGTATTCAAGACTGGCTCTGAGCAAGGTCGCGTTCGGCGAGAAGGCGCAATTCTTCGACATTCTGAGTTCGCAAGGTCTTCTGCTTTCGATCGGTGTCTGCTGGCTGGTGCGCTGGGGCGCCAAGCGAATGAACAAGCAAACGCAGGCGACCTTTTGGCGGCTACTGGTCGTCGCTGCGGACGCGAGTTGGATATTCATCGGTCTCTACGGCCTTGCCATCTGGAAGGACGAGTTCGTCGCATGGCTCGGTGCCGGACCGCTTTCCGACGCGTTCAGCCAAAGCAGCGGGCTGAGCCTGATCACCACGGCCCACGCGGCGGAAACGTTCTTGCCGATAGAGGTCCGCAAGCCCGACTGGATCACGCAGTCGCGGAACCTTTTCTTCTATGCCCTCCTGCCAATGGTATGGCTCGTGATGGCCGCTATCATTTATGGCTACGAACTTTCCCGTCCGAACCGTATCGGCCAGCCGTCAAACGCGCGCGCAAAGACATGGTGCAAATGGCTCTCGGATTTCATCGAGCACTTCGTCAGTGATTATCGTTCGCGCTACGGCCCGGTGTGGACATGCTTGAAACTGACGCTCGGCTCTGGCCTCGCCACGCTGCTTGTCTTCATTGTGGCCTATCGGATGATCGGCTGGATCGGCGCCTGGCTTTGGTTCGGCGCGACCCGCCTGATTGGAGTGCAGGATCTGACTACATGGCAGATGCTCTTCGACACCATCAGCGTCTTCATCGGCAGCCCTAGCGATCTCGATGGCGGCATTCTGCTTGACGCTGCACGCATCGCACTGCTTGCGGCCGTGCTGGAGCATGCTGCGGCGACGCAGTTGAAAACGGCAGCCGCCAGCGCCGTTCCAAGCAAAGCGTGAGGGGCTCGCGGGACGAAACAGGAAAAGCAAAGCGATGAGCCGGCATCTAGATACGATAGCGATAAAGCGCGCTAGCTGCTCGTCCACTTGAACAGAAGAACATCGTCCCCGGCTCCCGTGAACTCAACCGAGAGTGAGAGATCACGCGCATTGGCCGGCACGACGAAGCTCTCAACCATCTTCACAGGGTTGCCTCTCTGCGAGCCTGCAAATGCCAACGCGCTGCAACGCGGCCTCTCGGCAATCTCCGGATACGTCTCACGGACAGTCGGCTCCGTCATCGACAGCGGCTCCCAGCGACGCCCCTCGGCATCCACCAGCCGGACGACGCAATTGGTTTGCGCAAGAATACTGGGATCATCAGGCAAGGCTTCCAACGCCGCCAGGACGATGCGCGCCTCCTTTGAGGAGCCAGGCAAACGCTTCATATCGGCAAGCCGCCACACAGCCCCGCCGTGGGTTCGCGAGGCACCACTTTCAACCACGAAATGCGAGCCTTCATTCGCGGACCATGCTTCTCGCAGACTGTCCCACGCATTCACGACAATTGCCAAAGGCAACACACCTACCAGCGCCAGGAGGCAGATCCAGTAACGGCTTCGCTCACTCATTCTCATGGCGCGGCCCTCACTCGACCTTCAATATCCAGGGCATGGTGCTACTACCCCGCTCCAGCGCAACAGACGGATGAATGTCTGTCGGGTTCTTTTCACCGACGTCGATCCATAGCTCCTCGCCGAGCGGTATGAGAGCTGAGCGCGCGACGAGCAATGTCCCCCCTCGCACCTCTGCTTCAGGCATCTCGAAGGCAAGCAGAACAGGTCTCGGGAGCCCAGGCTCAAGGCGTTCCGTCGGCAGGTAACCGCGAAGCGTCGAGAACCGCTCGCTCAGTGCGTACCGAACTCCGCTTGGCGCACGCCATTCCGCCGACATCAACGTCAGGCTTTCGCGTTTGGCCACCGCCGCTCCTTCAACAAGCACCCAAACGCCGGAAGTTGTGTATTCGCGCACACTGCCGAAACTCTGCGTCTTCACAGCGCGGGCGAGATGGATGTTTCCAGCCGCGAATGCAAAGTCCCGGCCTTCGACCCGCTCGCCGGCCTTGCCTTGAATCACGATGGGCGAGGTGATCTCGCCATAGCCGGGCGTGTTTTGCTGCATCACATAGAGGACCGCTACTGCGGGTAGCAGGGTGAGTACCGCTCGAACGGCACCCATCATAACGGTGCCCCCTTACGACCTTGGGTGACAGCCAGTTCGACCATCGCAGCTGCGCCATCCTCGAACCAGCCGGGCGAGCCGTAGAGATTGTCGCGCTGCTTGTAAATCTCGCGGCGAAGCTTGAGCTGCAGTGACTGCGGGACCGGCGTGCCGCTGGATAATTCCCAGACTGCGATCAGCCGTTCCGGCATGTTCGGATTGATTGCGCTGGCAATCCACTTGTCCCGGGCGAGATAATAGGTGGGTCCGGGAAGAGCCGCCGGCGACGGCTTCTCAATCGAGATCAGTTCATGAAAAGCGTTGCTGGTGGCAGCCGATCGGTTGTCGAGATCGAACTCGAGCACGAGGAACGTGTCCGGCTCGAAGGGCTTCGTCCCGGTCGGCGGAATTGGGCTGAGATAGGCTTCATGTATCGTGACAACCCACCGCCCGGTATCGACCGGCTCGCCTGGTGCGACGACTGGCACCTGATTGGGCGTGGCCGCATCGTATACCGCCATGGCGAAGCTGATGGCCGCCGCCGCGATACCGCCGAGCCCGGCGGCAAGCAGTGCGAACAGGCGACGTCTTAAGCGCGACCGTTGTCGGATCGACATCCATCCTCCCAAACGCCTTCGTCACGCCCCGTGGCAAGATAGCCGGTCGGCGCAGAGAAATCAAAACGTGTGTTGAGCGCGAGGCTGAAACCGCGAGTTATCTCAGCCGCTGGCCCGGAGCTGAGATAACGGCCAGACGGCGGCCGTGGGTGGCCTCAATCGTCGACGGCATCAAGCCACGACGAGAATGACGCCGGTCGCGACCAGTGCCAGTGTCCAGATGAGGTCGAAGTTGATCCACGCGGTACGCAGGACTCCAAGATCGAACCATTCGATAATGGCGAAGGCGACCGCGGCAGTGACCGCGAGCGTCGCTGCGGTATGGAGTGCGACGGCCGCCAGCGAGATCGGCAGCGAACTGCCGAGACGGATGGTGGCTGATGGGTCCGCGAGGCAGAGGCCCAACACCGCAGGCACCAGCATCAGCCCCGCGCCATGCCCCGTCGCCATCAGGAATGACCAGAGTGCGAGGCCGGCCATTCCGGTCCGCATGCCGACCCGGACCCGGTGGCGGTGCCCATAGAATGCGTAATAGCCGGCGAGGCCGAGAATGAGCGCGGCCGCGAAAAGCTTGAGGCTCCGCAGGTCGACGACGGTGCCGAAGGCCATAAAAGCCGCCAGCACGACGGCAATGGCGACCGCATGCCCGGCGGCAATCGGCAGGAGCGACAGCCAGACGATCCGCGAACTTTGTCGATGGAGCCCCAGCGCCACGGCAAAAAGCCAGCCCATTGCCGGGTTGACGCCATGAAAGGCGCCAAGGCCGGCGAGGGAAAGCCACGGCCAGAAATCAGTCATCCGTACTGGCGGGGCACGATCCCACACCCCTCACGGATAGCAATAGGAGTCGGACGAGCAGTCGCCACCTTCGAGCCTAACCTGATGCGGGCGATGACCCTTCGGCCAATCGACGAAAAAGCTCTCGTCGAAGGAGATTCCACCGTTGTCGCCGACATCGAGTTTCACCATCCATCCGTCGATGCCGTCCGGATAGAATTGCGGGTCGATCGCGCCGTAGAGCGAGTTGGTGAAATAAACGCGCTTGCCGTCACGGCTGATTTCCACCATCTGCGGTCCGCCATTGAGTGCGCCGTTCGACGCTTTCGGATGCGTTGCGCGGGCAACGATCCCGCCGATCCTGACGCGGCCGGTCTCCTTCGGCGCGAGCGGATCCGAAACGTCATACTGGATCATGTCGCCGGTACCCCAGCAGGAGACGTAGAGG
>NZ_JASKLS010000003.1:0-106041 GCF_030124375.1 Sinorhizobium sp. 6-70 | reverse complement strand
ACGTAGAGGAACCGGTCGTCCATCGAGAGATCGATGTCGGTCACGAGCGGAGCGACCGCCTTGAACCCCTTGAGCACGGGCGGCAGGAGGTCCGGGTCGGCCGGCTCGGCGGGAATCTCGATCACTTTCTTCACCGCCCACTGGTCGCCGTCTCGATACCAGGTCCAGATCGAGGCGGAGAGATCTTTGAGACTGATCACACAGCCGACGAAACCATAAGCCTTGGTCGGATCGTGGGCGGGACGCAATTCGAAGACCAGCTGATGCTCTTCGCCGAGATCGATCTCCTGCACGTGCTTGCGCTTGTTGAGATCCCAGAAATGCAGCCTGCGCCCGTATTTCGAACCGAGCAGCACCTCCGGAACCAGGCCGTTTTCGAAGTTTTCCGGCGTTCCCCACTCGCTGGTAATCATCGTGTCATGGCCGAGATGCCACCAGAAATCATAGGCGAGCTGCTGCGGTCCACGATCCATCTCCCATTGCCCGAGCACGTCGAAGCTGTCGTGGTCGAGCAGGAAGATGCCACCGGGAGCGTTGCCGTCGCGGTCGGCAAGCGCGTTGACATAGATGCCCTCCGGTCCGCAATGGATGGTGTGCAGCCGGGAGTAGTTTGCCTTCTCGGCAATTTCCGCCGGATCGATCACACGGACGATCCGCGGATTTTTGGGATCCGGCTTGGTGTCGAGGATATGAAGCCGCGACGACCTCAGGCCCGGCACGACCAGATAGCGGCGCTCGACATGAGGATGCGGCGCATTGGGGCAAAGGCAGGACGAACAGGCATTCCAGCCGAAGTGATGCAGTTCGTCGCCGACGTTCGGCATGTCGACCTGCCCGACGATCTGAGAATAGCTCGTGGAGGTCGAATCGACGTCGACCACCGCGATCGCATCCGGTCGCTGTCGGTCCGGATCGAATGCCGCCACATAGGCGATGGTTTCCTTTGGGGCCTTTGCGGCCATACGGGGTGATGGATAGAAGGAAGGATCGGGTCGCCACGTCGCCATTTTTATTCTCCCCCAGAGAAGTCAATGCGTGGATCCTGCGAAGCTTAATGCATGTCGTCCAAAAGTGTGCAGCGGTTTTCAGACAACGACATGCATAAAAGCAGTTTAGTAGATGCGGCAAAAACGCGTCGGAAATGCGGCGCATTGCCTTATTCGGACGGTGCAAGCGAATGAAGGATATCGACGAATTCGCCGCGGAGGGTACTCTGGGAGCAGAGCGTCGCCGCGGGTACCTTCTCCTCCGCTTGCCGGGGGGGGAATGTGCCGGCAGGCGAATGCTCCCGTGGAGCAGTCGCTCTGCCGATTCAACCGAAGTTGTTGCTCTAAGTCTCGATCCTGAGCTTCATCCGGTCGGCCGCAAAGCGCGTGCGCGAAAATTCGACGGGCTTGCCGTCGAGGTCGGCGTTCACCGATTGCGCTTCCATCACGATCGCACCGGGCGACAGCTTCAACTGCGAAAGCTCGTCCGCATCGGCATGCCGCGCGACGATTTCGGTCGAAACGCGCACATAGTCATCGAGCCCCTGCGCGGCAAAGGCCTTGGTGATGGAGCCGAGCTGGGAATATTCCTCGGCCATCCGCGGAAAACGATCTACCGGAAAATAGCTGAATGACATGGAGAGCGGCCGACCGTCGCCGCTGCTGACCGTCCGCAATTCTATGAGCAGGGAGCCGGGGGAAATGGCAAGGGCGGCCGCGATCTCGCCGCTCGCCGGCACTTCCGCGTGGCCAAGCAGCCGTGTGCCGATCTCCTTCACCTGCCGGCCGAGCCCCTGCGAAAAGCGGGTGCGCCGCGAGATCGGATAGCTGACGCGATCCTTGCGCGTGATCATGGTGCCTCGCCCCTGGACGGCGCGGACAAGGCCTTCCTCGCCAAGCGCCGCCAAAGCGCTGCGAACCGTGTGGCGGTTGACGCCGAATTCCTGCGCCAGCACCGTCTCCGGCGGCACCATGCCGGTCGCGTCATAGTCGCCATTGCTGATCGAAAGCCGGATGCGATCGGCGATCTGCCGCCAGAGCGCCACGCCGGTCTGCCGTTCGACCACTTTCTTCAACGCCATTTTCCTTGTCCTGAGTTCTCGCCCCATTTTCTTCGCCGATGTCACAAGCCTGTCATTTGCGAACGTTAAGGAAAGATATAAGATGTATAGTTGTCTAGATCAATAGACATTTTGGAGTGAACGATGGACGCAACGCAGAAACATGAGGCGCTGCCGGACCCAGCCGCAGAACGTCGGGAAGGCATGCGGCTTCTCGCCCGCGCCACGCTCGCGGAACTTGCCGGCGCCTGGGAGGCGATCACCGACAGCCCGGACGTGGCGCCGGTACGCGGCCCGGAAACGGGGCTCGTCATGGTGCGCGGCCGGATCGGCGGCGGCGGCGACGCCTTCAATCTCGGCGAGGCAACCGTGTCGCGCGCTACGGTCAGGCTCGCCAGCGGCGAGATCGGCCATGGACAGATGCTCGGCACCGACAAGGAACGGGCCCGCTTCGCCGCGATCTTCGATGCGCTCTTCCAGACCGAGAGGCATCGCCCGGCAGTCGAAGCGCTGCACCGGCTGATCGCCGCCCGCATCGAAGCCGAAGACCGTCGAAAGGCGGAAGAGACCGCCGCGACCCGCGTCGATTTCTTCACCATGGTCCGGGGAGACGACTGATGGCCGCGCAATCGCAAATCTACGCCGGCGCTTTCGCCGACCCGGTATTCCAGGCGCAATCCGTGTTCCGCGCTCTGATGGATTGCTTCGCCCGCCCGGGCACCGTTGCTAGCCTCGCGGCGCTCGCCTCGCCGCCCTCGCCCCTCGGCAAGGCGAGCGGCGCCGTTGCGCTGACGCTCTGCGACCACGATACACCCGTTTGGCTCTCCCCTGCGCTCGCAAAGTCCGCCGTGCCGCAATGGATCGCCTTCCACACCGGTGCGCCGGTGACCGAAACAAAGGATGACGCCCGCTTCGCCTTCATCGAGAGGGGCGGCGCGGTGCCCAGTTTCGACCAGTTCGCACTCGGCACGCAGGAATATCCCGATCGCTCGACAACGCTGGTGATCGAGGTCGAGGCATTCACGGGTGGCCAACCGCTTATCGCCAAGGGACCGGGAATCAAGGACGAAACCATCATCGCCCCCACAGGCCTTCCCGACCTCTTCCTCGAGTTCTGGACGGCGAACAGGGCGATTTTCCCGCGCGGCATCGACCTGCTCCTGGCGGCAGGTGACGCGGTGCTCTGCCTGCCGCGTACGACGAAGCTCTCACTTGACGAGAACGCGCGGGATACGGGCGGAAAACCGCCTCACACTTTTCCTTATCCCGCCCGGAAGGAGGCGTGATCCATGTATGTAGCCGTCAAGGGCGGGGAAGCCGCCATTGCCAATGCCCATCGCCTGCTCGCCGATCGCCGCCGCGGCGACCGCTCGCTGCCCTCGATCACCATCGAGCAGGTCGTCGAACAGCTCGGGCTCGCCGTCGACCGCGTGATGGCCGAGGCCTCACTTTATGACCCGGCGCTTGCGGCGCTCGCCGTGCGCCAGGCGCGCGGCGACATGATCGAGGCGATCTTCATCCTGCGGGCCTATCGCACGACGCTGCCCCGCTTCGGCTATTCCGAGCCGGTCGACACGGCGACGATGAAGGTCGAGCGCCGCGTCTCGGCAACCTACAAGGACCTGCCGGGCGGCCAGCTTCTTGGCCCCACCTTCGACTACACGCACCGCCTGCTCGACCCCTCGCTGATCGCAGACGAGGCGGTCGCAGAGCCGGCGGCCAAGGAACCCGGCGAGCACGTCATGCGTGTTTCCGACATTCTCGATGGTGAAGGCCTCATCGAGGGCGACGGCCGGATGCCGGAAGGCCATGTGATGGGCGACCTGACGCGCGAGCCGATGGAGTTCCCGATGGCGCGCGACCTTCGACTGCAGGCGCTTGCCCGCGGCGACGAGGGCTTCCTGCTGGCACTCGCCTATTCCACCCAGCGTGGCTATGGCCGCACCCACCCCTTCGTCGGCGAAGTCCGGATCGGCGAGGTGGAGGTAGAGCTCGACCTGCCGGAGCTTGGCTTCGCCGTCTCGCTCGGGCTGATCCGCGTTACTGAGTGCCAGATGGTCAACCAGTTCAAGGGCTCGGCCAAACAGCCGCCGCAGTTCACCCGCGGCTACGGCCTCGTCTTCGGCCAGAGCGAGCGCAAGGCCATGTCGATGTCGCTTGTCGACCGGGCGCTTCGCACCGACGAGTTCAGCGAGGACATCGTCGCCCCCGCCCAGGATCAGGAATTCGTCATCTCGCATGCGGACAACGTCCAGGCGACCGGCTTCGTCGAGCATCTGAAGCTGCCGCACTACGTCGACTTCCAGGCCGAGCTCGATCTGGTGCGGCGCATGCGCCGCGAATACGAGGCCGCCCGCGCCGGCGGCGAGGACGGCATGAAGGAGGCCGCCGAATGAACGACCTTGCCACCTATAATTTCGCCTACCTCGATGAACAGACGAAGCGGATGATCCGCCGGGCGATCCTGAAAGCGGTTGCCATTCCCGGCTACCAGGTGCCGTTCGCCTCGCGCGAAATGCCGATGCCCTATGGCTGGGGCACTGGCGGGGTGCAGGTGACTGCCTCGATCCTCGGCCCGAACGACGTTTTGAAGGTCATCGACCAGGGCGCCGACGACACCACCAATGCCGTCTCGATCCGCGCCTTCTTCCAGAAGGTCGCCGACGTCGCCGTCACCACGAAGACGAAAGACGCGACGATCATCCAGACCCGCCACCGCATTCCCGAGGAGACGCTGAAGGAGGGCCAGACGCTGGTCTATCAGGTGCCGATCCCGGAACCCTTGCGTTTCCTCGAGCCGCGCGAGACCGAGACGCGCAAGATGCATGCGCTTGAAGAATACGGCCTCATGCATGTGAAGCTTTACGAGGACATCGCCCGCAACGGCCATATCGCCACGACCTATGCCTATCCGGTCAAGGTCGAGGGCCGCTACGTGATGGATCCCTCGCCGACACCGAAATTCGATAATCCGAAGATGCATATGTCGGAAGCGCTTCAGCTCTTCGGCGCCGGCCGCGAAAAGCGCATCTACGCGGTGCCGCCCTATACGGAGGTCGTCAGCCTCGATTTCGAGGACCATCCCTTCGAGATCCAGCAATTCGACAAGCCCTGCGCGCTCTGCGGCGCCGAGAACGTCTATCTCGACGAAGTGGTGCTCGACGACAAGGGCGGGCGCATGTTCGTCTGCTCCGATACCGACCACTGCGAAGACCGGCGCGCGCATGGCCATGCCGGACAGATGCTCGCCCGCCCAACGCAGGAAAGCCAGGAGGCCGCAGAATGAGCGCCGTTCCGCTTCTGAAAGTCAACGACGTCTCGAAATTCTACGGCAGCCGCATCGGATGCCGGAACGTCTCCTTCGAGCTCTACCCGGGAGAGGTGCTCGCCATCGTCGGCGAATCGGGGTCCGGCAAGACGACGCTTCTCTCGTGCCTCTCGACCCGGCTGATGCCGACCTCCGGGATCGTCGAATACCATATGCGTGACGGGCAATACCGCGATCTCGCCCGCATGGGCGAGGCCGAACGGCGCTTTCTGATGCGCACCGACTGGGGCTTCGTCCACCAGAACCCGGCCGACGGACTGAGGATGACGGTTTCGGCCGGCGCCAACGTCGGGGAGCGCCTGATGGCCGTCGGCGACCGCCACTACGGCAACATCCGCGCCACGGCAAAGGACTGGCTTACCCGCGTCGAAATCGATGAGGACCGGATCGATGACCAGCCGCGCGCGTTCTCCGGCGGGATGCGCCAACGCCTGCAGATCGCCCGCAATCTCGTGACCTCTCCTCGCCTCGTCTTCATGGACGAGCCGACCGGCGGCCTCGACGTCTCGGTGCAGGCACGCCTGCTCGATCTCGTGCGCGGGCTCGTCCACGATCTCGGCCTTGCCGCGATCATCGTGACCCATGACCTCGCCGTGGCGCGCCTCCTGTCGCACCGGATGATGGTGATGAAGGACGGCGCCGTCATCGAACAGGGGCTCACCGACCGGGTGCTCGACGATCCGCGCGAGCCCTACACCCAGCTTCTCGTTTCCTCGATTCTCCAGGTGTGACGCATGATCTCGAAAAGTGGAATCCGGTTTTCGGACAAGATCATGCGCAAAGGAAAGTAATAGTCATGGCTACTCCACTCGTTGTTTCAGAAGTCGCCAAGAGCTTCACCATGCACTTGCGTGACGGCGTACGCCTGCCGGTGGTCGCCAATGTCTCCTTCTCGGTCAAGGCCGGCGAATGCGTCGTGCTCGGCGGCCCCTCGGGCGTCGGCAAGAGCTCGATCCTCAAGATGCTCTACGGCAATTACGGCGTCGACGAAGGCCAGATCCTCATGGAGCATGACGGCCGGTTGGTAAATCTTGCGACGGCAGAGCCGCGCACCGTGCTCGAAGTGCGGCGCACGACGCTCGGCTATGTCAGCCAGTTCCTGCGCGTCGTGCCACGCGTCTCCGCCCTCGACATCGTCGCTGAACCCTTACAGGCGCGCGGCGTTGCTGTCGCGGAGGCGCGCGACCGGGCGGCGGAACTGCTTGCGAAGCTCAACCTGCCGACGGAACTCTGGTCGCTGCCGCCCGCCACCTTTTCCGGCGGCGAGCAGCAGCGGGTCAACATCGCCCGCGGCTTCATCACCGATCACAGGATCCTGCTGCTCGACGAGCCGACCGCCTCGCTCGACGCGAAGAACCGCGCCGTTGTGGTCGAGATGATCGCCAAGAAGAAAGCGGAAGGCACGGCTCTGATCGGCATCTTCCACGACGAGGAAGTGCGCGACGCGGTCGCCGACCGCATCATCGACGTCTCCGAATTCTCGCCGAGGAAGCAGGCGGCATGAGCCAGAAACTCGGCATCGAACCCTTCATTCATCCGACGGCAAGCGTCAGGAATTCGACGCTCGGCCGCTACAGCGAAGTCCAGGAGCGTTCGCGTCTCGACGAGGTCGAGTTCGGCGACTATTCCTACATCATGCAGGACGGCTCGATCTGGTGCGCGACGGTCGGCAAGTTCGTCAACATCGCTGCCTCGGTGCGCATCAACGCCACCAACCATCCGACCTGGCGCGCGACGCTGCACCATTTCACCTATCGCGCGCCGAACTATTGGGAGGATGCCGACCTCGACCACGATCTCTTCGCCTGGCGGCGGCAGAACCGGGTGACGATCGGCCATGATGTCTGGATCGGCCACGGAGCGACGATCCTGCCGGGCGTAAGTGTCGGCAACGGCGCGGTGATCGGCGCCGGCGCCGTCGTCTCCAAGGACGTCGCCCCCTATACGATCGTCGGCGGCGTTCCGGCAAAGCTCATCCGTGAGCGATTCACGGCCGAGATAGGCCGACGCATGGATCGTCTTGCCTGGTGGGATTGGGACCATACCCAGCTGCGGCGCGCGCTCGACGACTTCCGCCATCTGACCGCCGAGGAATTTCTCGTCCGTTACGGTTGAGCCACGATGCTACGGCCGTTCACCAGCTTCAGGATAAGCTGGTGAACATTGCCGCCGTCGCTCATCTCGACCCGGTCGAAATCCCGGCTGCGCTGCCGCTGCGCCAGCGAAAGTGCGCCGAGGCGCTTGGTCAGTTCGGTCCTGATCTTGCGGCATGCCGGGTCGTCGGGCACCGTCAGGCCGACTGAGGCGCTTTCGATCTGACGCACCATGTCCTTGATGAAATCGCCATGCACCCGCTCGTGCTCGTGCACGCCGGCGATGAACGTCTCCCAATCCTCCCGCGGACCGGCCGGCAATGCCTTTGCGGGCTTCGGCAGCATATAGGTGATCGTAAGCTTCGGCTTCGCCGTCGAAAGGACGCAGGCATCACCCTGCGGCTCGTATTTGCGCGTCCAGGTCAGCTTGAAATCCGTGTGCGCGATCGCGCGAACCGGACCCAGCTTCGGCCCCCGCTCGCCGATCGAGGCATAGAGCTCGGCACCGGTTTCGCCCGAAATGGTATAGGTTCGCACTTTCTCGACTGCCTGCCATTCGGCGCGCGCACCAGCAGGCGATGCCGCCACGCAAGCCGCCAACAGACAAGAACGAACGGTTGCCCCCACGCAATTCCCCCCGCAAACTAATACGACACCCTGTACGTTCGTCGCTGCCAGGCGAGGCCGCCAGCGACGGGGTTTCAAGCAATTCCAGGAAAAGCGTGTAGCGGTTTTCCGCCAGGAATTGCGTAGTTCCAAAGAGTTAGATCATTTCGCCGTTTCAATGAAGCCGTGAAGTGATCTAGTTGACAGCGTTGAGCGTCATCGACGTCCCGGCGGCAGCGATATTGAGCCCAAGCTGGCCGGTTACGCTGAGCGCCTGCAGATGAATCGAGCCGGACGTACCGCCGATGAGCACATTTGCACCGACGCCGGCGCCGACGGTCGCTTCGGCCGACGCACCCTGGTAGATGCCGCCCAGGGACCCGCGGTGATAACCGGCGGTCGGCGCCAGCACCGCCCAGATCACCCGGCTGCGCGTGGTGAAACCGAGATCGACGCCGAGTTTCCTGATCTCGCCCTGATAGTGATCCGAAGCCTCGCCCGCGAGCGTGGACCGAAAGACGCAGTCAACTTCCTTGGCCGAGCCAAGAACATAGCCGGCGCCGCCGCCGATGTTGCAGTCCAGATAGCCGATCTTCACGCCCCCATGCAGATCCGGCTCCAGCGCCGGCGCCGGCGCTGGAGCCGGATAGCTTGGGAAGTCGGCGGCATTGGCGGCCATCGTCCCCGCGAGAACCAGCGCCGCGACGGACGCCTTCACGGCAAAACTCTTTTTCATACATGGTCTCCTTTTCGGGATCGGCAGCGGTGGCCGGCGCTCAATCGTTCAGCGAACAGAGCGCAGGAAGGGTGGGAATCACACCCTTGGTTGCCGATTGGGCTTTTCCAAGGCGCGCCCGAAACGCGGATGACGAAAAGGCGCTATCGCCCTGAACTCAAGACCGTTTTCCACAATGCCATATATGAGCTTGAGAGGCACTCGCCGCTGATGGAGGGCCGATGTCAGCCGGTCGCCAGGATCGCCACGTAGGCAAGCACCGTGACGATCAATCCCCGAAAAGCAAGATTGACGAAGCGGTATTTGCTGCACGCGATCGACGCAAGGGCGTCAGCATTCTCGATATATTGCTGGAACAGATAGGCCGGGTGGCCGCCGGCTGCGGCTTTGCGGAACGTCTCGCGATGCGACAGCCACCCACCCCAGAAGAGCGTCGTCGACGTCGCGCTCTTTCGCGGCAGAACGACGAGGATCGCCGAAATGATCGAGAAGATTGAAGCAATCGCCAGCAATGCCGATAAAATCATCGCCAATGGATCATCACCGAGATAGCGTTGCCAAGTGAACACGTTTCTTCCCTCGGCCGAACTGATGAGGAAGGCAAACATGAAAGTGAAGATGTAGGCCGCCTTCTGGTCCGACATCTTTATTTGGTCGTAAAAGACGTCGTTGATCTTCCGTATGTGGTCGTAATACGCGCTTGGTCCGAGCTCCAGCGGTAATACTTCATCCGAAAGGTCTATGCTGTATACGCTTTCGCTAATCGCCATCTAAACCTGCCCCCTCGCACTGTTTCCCTCTTAATACACCGTAGCGATAAAAAAAGCCGCGGCATCACAGGGAACTTGACTTTTTTCTCCTGAAAATCCACTGGATTCGCAAGAACGAGGGTGGGACTCGGCAATGAGGGGACGTTTATCGGGGGTCATGTTTGCCGCCACGGTGCTGCTTGCGCCGTGGCCGACGTTTGCCGAGCCGATTCCGCGCCAGGCGCCCGCGGCCGGATCCGTCATCGCCCGCAAAACCGGCGAGGAGGTGCGCTTCGTCGACGTCTCCAACTGGCGCGTCGTTGATCTCGCCCAGGATCTGCTCCCCGGCGACGTCTTGCGCACCAATGCGGTAGGCGCGCTCGCCGTCCTCTTCAGCGACCACACGCAGATCCGGCTCGGACGCAACACCGCCTTGCGCGTCAAACAGATCGGCGCGGGCGACTCCAGCCTGGAATTGCAATCGGGCACGATCTGGGCCCGCGCCGAGCGTGGCGGTGAAGGCCTGGTGATCGACACACCCGCTGCAACCGCCGCCATCCGCGGAACGGACTGGACGCTGACCGTCGGAGGAGACGGCAAGACTTCGCTGGTCGTTCTCGAGGGTGTTGTCGAGCTCAGCAACGCCTATGGCAGCGTGACCGTGAAGCAGGGCGAAGGCGCCGTCGCGGCGATCGGCAGCGCTCCAACCAAGATCGTAATCATCACGCCGAAAGACCGCGAGCAGATGCTCTTCCATCTGTCACTGCGCAACGCCTTCGTCTGGATGCCGGCGACACCGCTCAGCGTTCCGCAGATGCGTCGTGAGCGCGCGCGGATCGAGGCAGAGCCGGAGGCCTCTCGCTCGACCGAGGACTGGCTGGCGCTTGCCGAAATCTATCTGTCGCTGAACGGCCGCCAGAAAGCCCAAGCCGCTCTTTCGGAGGCGACCAGGCGCGGTCTCTCCGGCTCGCAGGTTGCACGCGCCGACCTGATCAGGGGGTTGATCGCCGGCTCCTCGAACCAGTATCGGGAGGCGGCTCGCCTGTTCTCGAAGGCCGAACGCGGGCTCGACCCGAGCCGCCGGACGATCGCTGCCTATGGCGGCTATTTCGCGCGCGGGCTTGCTGACCCCAATCGGGTGGAGGAACCGCCGCGGAACGCAAGCGGCCGCTATGCTGGGATGGCGCAGGCCTGGACCGCAGGTTTCCGGGAAGACATTCCCGCAGCGATCGAGGTGATCAAAAGGGCCGAGCAGAGATATCCCGACGATCCGACATTGCCGGCAGCGCGCGCGCAGCTCGCCATGTTGCTCGATGATCGCGACGAGCTGCGCGACGGAGTCGAACGGGCACTTGCGATCGATCCCAACGATCCGACGGCACTAGAGGCCCGCGCCCACTATCGCTATCATATCGACAACGATCTCGAGGGCGCCCTCGCCGATCTCAACAAGGCGCTGGAGACTGCCCCGGGCTCCTCGTCCATCTGGAATTCCCTGGGTCTGGTCCAGGGTGTTCGCGGCGACAACCGGGCCGCGGAGGCCGCTTTCAAGCAAGCGATCGCGCTCGACCCGCTGGACCCGGTCGCGCATGCGAACCTTGCCGTCCAGTATCTCGACGAAACGCGGATGGCCGAGGCAAAGCGTGAGCTCGATACCGCCCTTGCCGTCGATCCTTCTTTCGATATCGCTCTGGTGGCCCGCGGCCGTTATCACCTGCAGAACGGTGACGTGGACAAGGCGGTCGAAGACCTGCTCGCGGGCTCCACCGCCAACCCTGCCTATTCCAATGCGCAGCTCCTGCTCGCCGCCGCGCACTACGAGAAAGGTGACCGCATTCCGGCGGCTCAGGCACTCGACAATGCCGACAGGCTCGATCCGAACGATCCGGTCGTGGCGACCGTGCGCACCGCCCTTGCGATCGATGCCTACGACGCCGACGGCGCAATCCGCAACGCCCAGGAAGCAATGCGCCGCACCCGCGCCAAAGGCGGCGACACGGCGGCGCTCGGCGCCAATCAGGAGCAGGGCTCGACGCTCAACGACGCCTTCCGCCTACAGGGGCTCGACGCCTGGGGCCAATATTACGGCGACGCCGTCTTCGATCCCTTCACCGGCGCAAGCTATGTCGACCAGGCGGTCCGCGGCAGCGTCAATCCGTTCTTCAACACGTTCGATTTTGCCGCCAACGCCATCACGAACACGATCAACCCGGGCAGCTTCTCCGCTCTGATCCAGGGGCTCATGATCGAACCGCATATGCTCGCTAGCCGCGAGCGCACCGTCAATTTGCTGCGTTCGCCGTTCTTTGAAACAGAACTTGGCGGCGGGTTCATCGCAAACGAAGATCATACCGGATGGATTGGTGAAGCTGCGGTACGAGGATTTACGGTATCCCCGTTTCCGATCAGCGTTTTTGGCACGTTCCAGTGGGAGGAGCCGAGAGACACGATCGAGTCCGGAGGCGCGCGCATTGAACGCGAACTGAGGCTTATCGGAGGTAACGGCTACATCACGGCCAGTCCGACTCCCGACGATCGTATAGTCGGCTTCGCCAATTATTCGGATGTCGATGAATTTCGCGAACTGCTGCCGGTCCCGCCGGACATCGACATAGGACACGAAGCTTCTGGTATTCTTTCCGGCCTCGCCTGGAGCCACACATTCGGCTACCGCAACGTCGGTAACGCTGCGCTATTCTTCAATGAACTCCGCACCGAAGATACCGACACCGAGGACTTCGGCGCGGTTAAATTAAGCAGCGATGTTGAGGCTAAGGAGCGTACCTACATCGCTGCTTTGAACCATATGTATGGCGACGGTGACCTGACGTGGCGCTACGGCGTGGAAGGCGGGAAAATCAGGTCGGATACGAAGACGCAGATTAGTCTCATCGTTCCGCCGCCTCCCTTCAGCGTGACCGACTTCCAGTCGTCTACGCAGGCCGTGGCAAAGGCCTATATCGACGGCATCTACGAAATCACGCCCGATCTCAAGGTCGAAGGCGCGCTGTTCGCCCGCTACATCGAGGACGTCAACGACAACAATATCCGGCCGGAGCCGAAGCTCGGTGTCGCCTGGGCACCGGCCGAGGGTCATTGGCTGCGCGCGGCCGTCCAGCGCGAAGGTTACAATTTCGGTACGGCAACGCTGGCGCCGGTCGGCATCGTCGGGCTGCAGCCGAACCAGTTCCTGATCGGCACGCAAGGCTATGCCGACACGTTGGCTCTGCGGTGGGACGCCGAATGGAACGATTGGCTCTTCACCGCGGTTGACTACCAGCATCAGGAAATTCGAAACGGCTCAATCGATCTCCCGTTCTCAATCACGGACTTTGCCTTCGACAAGGCCAGACTCGACCGCCTGGCGCTGACCGCCAATCTGGCGCTCGGCCACGGTCTCGGTCTGTCGGCAACCGTGGCCCGGACGGAAAGCGACGACCTCTCAACGGGGGGCGACCTTCCATTCCTGCCGGAGAATTCGGGCCAGATCGCGCTGACGTGGGTTAACACCGCCAACATCAAGACGACGGTTGCAGCGAACTATGTGGGCGAGCGCACCTCGGATCTCGGCACGACGCTCGACGACTTCTGGACCCTCGATGCATCCCTCCTATGGGAGCCCTTCGACAAGCGGTTCGAGTTGGAACTCGCCGGCTTCAACCTGCTCGACGAGGAATTCGAGGTGCGCGACGGCCTTCCCGGCTGGGGGCCGACCGTCAAGGGCACCGTTAAAGTGCGGTTCTGATGAACGCCCCCGCTCCAGCGCTCGTCCCCCAACGCTTTTCCGCGGCAGTCGAACGAATTCGCCGTTCCACGCGGCGGATGAAACTTGCCGTCTTGACGGCCTTCGTCGCCGCCCTCGTCTCGCTTGTCTCGCTGACGGGCAGCTGGTCGCTCGTCGATCTGCGCGCCTATGACTATCTCTCGATCATCGGCCGGCCTCCGCTCCCGGAAGATGGTCCGATCATCGTCGCGATTGACGAGCCGTCGATGGCGGAAATCGGCAGCCAATGGCCCTGGCCGCGCGCACTGCACGCGCGCCTGATCGAATCGCTGAGACGCGCCGGCGCGCGGGCGATTGCCCTCGACGTCATTTTTGCCGAGCCGGCCGCTGCCGCGGAAAGCGATGCGGCACTGGCCGCGGTCCTCGGGCCCGACATCGTGCTTGCCGGCGACCAGTCGGTGATCGAGACACCGCAGGCCGACCAGTACGTCCGCACCGAACCGCTGCCGCTTTTCACGGCGACGGGCGCGAAAGTGGGCATCGCCTCGGTCAATCTGAGCGGCGACGGTACGCTCAGGCAGATGCCGCCCTATGCGGACGGCTTCGCGCTGACACTTGCAACCGTCGCTGGAGCAGGCCCGGCGCCGCCGCCGACGGGAGCCCTGATCCAGACCTTCGGCCCGGCGCGCACCTACCCGACCGTTTCCTATTACCAGGCGCTCGATCCGGAAAATTTCCTGCCGGAGGGCATCTTTCGTGATCGCGTCGTCATCGTCGGCCTGAGCCTGCAGAATGCACCGTCGCTTGCGGCCGGGGGAGTCGATGCCTTTGCCATCTCCGACACGGTGTTTTCGCGCAGCCTCGTCGCCGGCGCCGAAGTCCAGGCGACGATCTACGACAATCTCGTGCAGCGGCTGTTCATCAAGCGGGGGGGCGCGACGATCGCCATACCGGCGATCGTCCTCGCCGCCTTGGCCGCGGCTCTGACAGTCTCCAAATCGACAAGCTGGAGGACACTCGGCTACGGCGCCGCTGCACTCACCCTGATCTTCCTGGCAAGCTATGCCCTTATGCGTCTCGGCCACGTGTTCGTCTCGCCGCTCGGCCCCGGACTGGCTTTCTTCGGCGTTGCGGTCGGACAGGCGGGTCTCGACTATGCCGAGGAGCGCAGACAGCGACGCGAAATCACGCGTGCCTTTTCACAGTATCTCTCGCCCGCGCTCGTCGAACGGCTGGCCCAGGATCCTTCGCAGCTGAAGCTCGGCGGCGAGAGGCGCACGCTCACGATCCTCTTCTGTGACGTTCGCGGTTTTACGACGATTTCGGAGGACATGAGGGACGATCCGGAGGGACTGACGACGCTTATCAACAGGCTCCTGACCCCGCTTTCAGAGGCCGTGCTCAACCGGGGCGGCACGATCGACAAGTATATCGGCGACTGCCTGATGGCGTTCTGGAACGCCCCGCTCGACGATCCAGACCACGCGGTCCACGCCGTTCAGGCGGCGCGCGACATGCTCACCGCTCTCGCAAACCTCAACGCGGAACTCGAAGCCGAAGCAACGGCGGCAGGACGTCCGCCGAAGACCTTGCGGATCGGCATCGGCATCAATACGGGCGAATGCGTCGTCGGCAACATGGGGTCCGCCCGCCGCTTCGACTATTCGGCACTTGGCGACGCGGTCAATCTCGCCTCGCGCCTCGAGGGAGCGTCGAAGGACTACGGCATCTCCCTGCTGCTCGGCGAGCGGACGGCGAAGCTTGCGGCGGCGAGATTTCCGACCGCCGAAATCGACCGGATCACCGTCAAGGGCCGAAGCGAGGTCTCGCCGGTATTTACGGTCGCTGATGGTGCCAGTGAGACCGCGCTCCAACACCATCACCATTTTCTCGAAGCGAAGTATCGCGGCGCGGTCGCCGCCGATGACCCGTTGTTCGATCAGCTCAAGACAGAACTGCCGTCGCTCGAGCGCTACTATGAACGTGAGCGGGAACGGCTTTTGAGTTGACGCAACCCCCGATGCCGAGCCGGCGTCCGCCAGGCCGCGACGTTCAGCGCCCGATGTAAACAGGCCTTCGCTTCTCGCGGAACGCGATCCGCCCCTCGCGCCGATCCTCGCTGTCCCGAAGGACGCCCCAAGCCAGTTCCGAGAGCCGGAAGGCCTGTGCGGTCGTCATGTCCGCCGCCTCGGTGGCGAGCATCTTCACCAGTTGAACTGCCAGCGGACCGTTGCTGGCGATCGTCGCCGCCACTTTCGCAACGGCTGCCTCCAGTTCATCCTCGGGAGCCAGCTCTGTTACCAGGCCGATATCGTAGGCGCGGGCCGCATCGATCCTTTCGCCCGTCAGCAGCAATCTCATTGCGATGTTCCTTGGAACCGCGTTGAGGATGCTTGGCACGCCGCCGCCGGCCGGCAGGCTTGAAACCGCAACCTCGGGCAGCCCGAAGGCCGCATTCCTCGAGGCGATGATGAAGTCGCACTGGAGCGCCAGCTCGAGGCCGCCGCCGAGGCAAAAGCCATTCACCGCCGCGATCAACGGCTTTTTGATATCCAGGGACTTCAGATCGAACAGCTTTATATAGAGGCCGCGCTCGGCCGCCTCTGCGCGCGAAAGGTTGAATGCTTCTACGAAGCTGTGATCGGAGTCGATCGTGGCACCCAGATCGGCACCGACGCAGAAGGCGCGCCCTGCCCCGGTCAAGACGATCACTCTGACGGATCGGTCTTCATTGGCGAGGCTCAGTTCCCTCCGCAGATCGACGAGGTGCTCGACATCCAGCGCATTCAGCTTGTCGGGACGGTCGATGCGGATCGTTGCAACATGGTTTTCGGTGGTGGTTTTGATGGGCATCTTCGGCTCACACGCTAGGACTCGACAATGACCGGCCGCCGCAGACGTAGAGCAACTGGCCCGTGATGTAGGAACTCGCCTTCGCGGCGAAGAACATCACTGCCTGGGCAATGTCGTCGGGTGTGCCGATGCGCTGCATCGGCACGCTTTTCTTCAAACGCTCCTGCACGTCGTCGGCGAAGGTCTGGAACAGCGGCGTCGCCACGATCCCGGGTGCGACGGCGTTCACGGTGATGCCCTGAGACGCCAGCTCGATCGCAAGGCTGCGGGTCAGGCTGACGACGCCGCCTTTCGCCGCCGAATAGTTGGCCTGGCCGAAACCGCCGAGCCAGGCCCGCGACGAGATATTGATGATGCGCCCGTATCGCTGCTCGATCATCGCCGGAACGACGCTTTTGCAGGTCAGGAACTGGGACTTCAGATTGGTAGCGATGACACTATCCCAATCGTCCTCCTCCATTTTGACCAGTCGGCGATCGCGGACAATCCCGGCATTGTTCACGAGGATATCGATCCGCCCAAAATGCTCCCGCACGTCCGCGACCGCATTTTCGACCTGCTCGCGGCTGGTGATATCCGCCTGCACACCGAGCAACTTCCCGTCTCCGTAACTGCTCTTCAACGTGTCCACTGTTGCGGCGAGCGTCTGGGCGTCGAAGTCCACGAGGGCGACTGCGTTGCCCGCCTCCAACAATTTCTCGGCTACGCCCAGACCAATTCCGCGCGCGCCGCCGGTCACGATGGCAATCTGATTGTCGCTCATCTTACACCCCCAGGATGTGGACCGCGGATGCGGCGTGGTCGACGCCGGCGATGCCGCCGCCCGTGCACTGCGTCAGGCCGATTTTTGCGTTCTCGATCTGTCGTCCGTCCGCGCGATTCTGGAGTTGCCAGACGATTTCGACCATCTGGGCCACACCTGTCGCGCCGAGCGGGTGCCCCTTCGCCAGAAGGCCGCCGCTGGGATTTACGGGAACTCGGCCGCCCAGTGCCGTGGCGCCGCTGCGAAGCAATTCGCCACCTTCGCCGGGTTTGGCCAGTTGCAGAGCTTCGTAGTAGAGCAGTTCCGCGATCGTGAAGGCGTCGTGAAGCTCGACCAGGTTGACGTCCTTCGGGTCGACGCCCGACTGTTCGTAGGCAAGACGAGCCGTCCTGGCGGTAATCTCCGCGTCCAGGATGTCGTCACAGCCGAGCTCCTGGTATCCCGACTGAACCGCGGACGCCAGGATGCGGACTGCCGCCGAATGCTGCGTCGGGCGACGGGTCGTGAGCACGACTGCCGCCGCGCCGTCCACCGCCGACGGGCAGCATTGCAGCAAGGTCAATGGCTCTGCCACCGGCCTCGAATTGAGCACCTCCTCAAGTGTCACTTCGGTACGCTGCTGGGCGAGAGGATTGCGTGCGCCATGCGCCCTGTTCTTCACGGCAACGCGGGCGAGCAGCTCGGCCGTTTCGCCCCTTTCGTGAAGGTAGCGCGTGCCTCTCATCGCGTAGACCGTCGGCAGGGTCATTCCATGGGACGCATAGAGCTCTGTCTTGTAGTCGTTGCGCTGAAGCGGGATGGTGCCGCCGCCGAGCTGCGTCAGCTGCTCGACGCCGAACACGACGACGGTCTCGTAAAGTCCGAGCCTCAACGCCTGGCAGGCGAGATGCACAGCCGTGGCACCGCTGGCGCAGGCGTTCTCGACATTGTAAAGGGCGGGCCCGGTGATGCCCGTGTCGCGCATCAGAACCTGGCCCAGCACCATTCCGCCGTAGACATTGGCGGCATAGATCGCCTGAACCTCTTCTCGGCGCACGCTGGCGTCCTTCAATGCATTGAGAACGGCGGCCTGCGCCAGACCCTGCATGGAAAGCTCGTTATGACGACCGAAGGGCGTCATTGCCGCCCCGGCGATATAAACCTGGCTGGTCACGATTTTCCTCCCTTGGCGACCGTGAAGAAATAGTCGGCGTTCGGATCGGCCCCCTCGCCTTTGCTGCGGACGCAGAGCCGCGAACCGATCTCCGGCTTCTCGCCGTCGGCGAGCTCCAAGCGTCCGAAGACCCTGACGTCTTCCGGAAAATCGGCGTAGACGAGCACGAACGGCTTCAGGCCGGTCTTCGGGTTCGGATGGATTGTCGTGTGGCTATAAAGGATTGCCTCCGGCGACAAGTTGATCGGATGAAAGCGATCCGCCGAAGGCGACGTTCCCGGTATGCGCGGAAACACCGCCTTCCCTGTGTCCTTCTCCCGTGATGCATCCAGGCACACGGCTTCGTCGCGAGATCCGGTGCGGCTCGCCACCTCGATCGAGGTCATTGGGGGTTCCTCCACCTATTGAACTGAAATTCGATACAGGAAGGGTAGTCGAACCGCGGATTTTCTAAGAACGACAAAGGCTGCCGCCACCGTTGACTAAAAGGCAACAGTATCGCTATGTTCTGCCATGGACATGCTGCCGCCCTTAAATGCGCTGCGAGCCTTCGAGGCCGCCGGACGCCTCCAGAGCATCCGACGTGCGGCGGAAGAACTGCTAGTGACCCCGGGCGCCGTGAGCCGGCAGGTCCAACGCCTCGAGGCCTATCTCGGCGTTCGCCTTTTCCGTCGCGATCCGCGCGAGATCGTGTTGACGGCCGAAGGGGAGCGTTACCTGGCCGCCGTGAGCCGACACCTGGATGGAATACGCGAAGAGACCCAGAAGCTGACGGGGCGGAAATCCGTCGAGATCCTGAGGGTTCGGGCCTACACCACCTTCGCCATGAAATGGCTCATTCCGCGGCTCGGCACGTTTCATCAATCGAATGCAACAACGGAAGTGCGACTCACGACCTCCAACGAAATGGTGGACTTCGAGCGGGAGAGCGTCGACGGAGCCATTCGCCTTGGCGACGGAAACTGGCCCGGCGTCGAGGTGGACCGGGTGATGAGGAATGAGCTGGTGCCATTGTGCACGCCGTCATTCGCATCCGAGCGGGGCATCAACGATGTGGCCGACCTGAAGCAGGTGCCCCTGCTGCACTCGTTCGTCAGGCCGGATGATTGGCGATACTGGCTCGAAGCCGCAGGTGGTTCGGACATCGATGCCTATGCCGGCGACAAATACGCAAGCTCGACGCTCGCCTATCAGGCAACGCTTGAAGGCCAGGGTGTCATGATCGCGCAAAAGGCGCTGTTTGCCGACGATCTCCGCACCGGCCGCCTCGTTCAACCGATCGATTTCACCCTCGATCGCGGTGACTTCACCTACTATTTCATCTATCCGCGCAACCGCCTGAGAAGCCCGGCGTTCAGGCGTTTCCGCACATGGCTTCTCGATCAGGCAGAGTCTGGCGACGGCTCCAGCCTGAAAACGGCCGATCTGGCCAAGGCATGACCCATGGGCCAACGAAAGAGGCGCGCGGCTACCATTGGCCGCGCGCCTCTTTCTTGACCTGCACCGTACCGAGGAGCGGTCGTGTGGACGAGCCTCCGCCTATCGCAGCGGCTGTCCCTTCGTCTCAGGCAGGCTCGCATAGACAGCCGCTGCCACGAGGCAGACCGCCGCCAGATAGAGCCATGTATAGCCGCCGTATCCTGCCCCGTTCATGACGGTGATGATGTATGGGGCCGTGCCACCGAAAAGCGTCACCGAGAGCGCATAGGGCAAGGCAACCCCCGTGACGCGGACCCGGGCCGGAAACTGCTCGACCATCAGCACGGCGGCAGCGCCGGCAAAACCCGTCATGATCACCATCGCAATCGTCATCATGGCGAGTCCTTCGACGAAGCTCATGCCCGGATAGAGCAGAGCGAAGCTCGGCCATGCCCAGAGGGCGGACAACAGCGCAAAGCCAATCAGTACGGGCTTCCGCCCGATATTGTCAGCGAGCTTGCCGACGAACGGAATGATGAACAGCGAGATCGTCACTGCGATGACGCCGATGAGCAGCGTTTCCGCACGTGGCATGCCCGTTACGATGTGAAGGTAGGACGGATAGTTCACCATCCAGACGTAGTTCAGGAGGTTGCCCGACATTGCGATGCCGATAACGCGCAGCGCATCACCGCGGTGCTTGAAGATCACGTCCCTCAGTGGGTTCTGGGGGACCCCTTCGACGGCGATCCGTTTCTTGAAGACTTCGGTCTCCCCAACGGAGAGGCGTATCCAAAGCGTGATCAGTCCCAGAAGGGCGGCCACCACGAAGGCAACGCGCCAGCCCCAATCGGTCAGGCCGGTTTCGCTGCCGAATGCAGCAAGGACATAGCCCAGCACGAACGACACCAGCGTTCCGGCGTTGATGGCGAACCATTGCCAGGAACCGGCGAATGCCCGCCGCTCGGCGGGCGCGGACTCGACAAGAAACGCCGACGCCGAGCCGAATTCACCACCGGCCGAGAAACCCTGGACCAATCGTGCGATCACAAGGACGATCGGAGCTGCGATGCCGATGGTGTCATATCCGGGGCAGACGCCGATCGCGAACGAAGCAACGGACATGAGTAGAATGGAGAGTGTCAGACCCGCTTTTCTTCCATATCGGTCGGCGAATGCACCGAGGACTGCGCCACCGATCGGCCGCATCACGAAGCCGACCGCGAACACGGCGAACACCTGCAGCAACGCCGTCAGGCTGTCGCCCGCCGGGAAGTATTGCTGCGCCAGGATCGATGCAAAGGTCGCGTAGATGACCCAGTCCGCGTATTCGACGATCGTGCCAAGCGTTGCGGCGACGACCGCCTTCTTTTGCGCATAGGTCAGCGTCCCCGCATGCTGCGGCTGGCTGTCAATGCGGATATTCGATGTGTTGCCAAGAGTATCTGACATCGCGCTCCTCCTCCGTGCTGTCAGTCAAACGGTCGTCTCGACCTTGCACCACGATCCCAGAAAGCCCCGGCGGGTGTGAGCGAGTTTTCTGGCCTTGATCGTTGACTAAAATTCAACACCGGGATGCACCCGAACTGTTGAGTTCTGGTCAACGGTAGCGGCCGAATTCTCACTTGAAGAAACGGGCATTTACGGACCGTACTAAGCGCCTGACCTGATGGTGGAGGAGACCATGGAAAATCACACATCTCGCTCGTTTAGAGACATCGGCTTCATTGGCCTCGGCGCGATGGGAGCGCACATGGCCCGGCACATCGCCGGAGCCGGCTTCAAGCTTCACGTTCACGACACGAGCAGCGAGATCCTTGAGCGCTTCGCGTCATTGGGAGCGAGCGTGTGCAGTTCTCCGAAGGCGGTTGGCGACGCCGCGGACGCCGTGCTCGTCTGCCTTCCGACACCGGATATCGTCGAGCGCGTTGCACTTGGGGAAAATGGCCTCGTCCACGGCGCGAGAGCGAAAATCTATGTCGACCACTCGACGACCGGCCCAAGCGTCGCTCGAAAGGTGGCCGAGGCACTGGCACAAAGGCAGATAACCGCACTCGACGGCCCGCTCGCCGGCGGCATGCGGGGTGCGGAAGCGGGCACGCTTTCGGTCATGATCTCCGGTGAGGAAAAAGCCTTCGACGCCTTGAGGGCCGTCTTCGACTGCTACGGTCGCAACGTGGTGCATGTGGGAGATCGCGTCGGCCAGGGGCAGGCGCTCAAGTTGATCAACAACATGATCGTCGGGGCGAACTTGGTCGTTGCCGCCGAAGCCACCTTGTTCGGCATCAAGTACGGGCTGGCGGCCGAGACGATCCTTGAGATGCTCAATGCCAGCACGGCACGCAGCTTCGTGACCGAAGACCTTCTCGAAAAACGCGTTCTCGACCGCCAGTTCGACTTCGGCTTCCGGCTTGAGCTCATGTGCAAGGACCTTCGTCTTTGCGTCAGCGAAGCCGAGGCCACAGGGGCGCCAATGATGGTCTCGGCGCTGGCCAAGCAGTTTTACGAACTCGCGCACGCCCATGGAAACGCCACTCAGGACATGACGGTCGTCGTCAGGGAACTCGAGAGGGCATTCGGCGTGAACATCGAGCGCCGGGTTTGAGTCCTTTGCGCGGCGCCGAGCCGACCATTTGGGCAGTTGAGGAGGTGGAGCCATGCTAAGCGGAGCATTGAACGGACTGACGGTCATCGACTTCACGCATATCGGCGCAGGCCCGACGTGCACGATGCTGCTCGCCGATATGGGCGCCAAAGTCATCAAGGTCGAGCCGCCGGAAGGCGAGTTGGGCCGCAAGCTCGGCCCGGCGTGGATCGGCAACGACAGCGCCCTGTTTCATGGCTTCAACCGAAACAAGCTGGGCCTGAACCTCGACCTTAAATCCCCCGCTGCCGCGGACGCGGCACGCTGCTTGGCCGCCGAGGCAGACATCGTCGTCGAGAGCATGCGGCCCGGGGTGATGGACAGGCTCGGGCTCGGTTACAAGACGTTGTCGGCTTTGAACCCGCGGCTCGTCTATTGCTCGATTTCCGCCTATGGCCAATCCGGCCCCTACGCTCAACGACCGGGCGTCGACGGCATCCTGCAGGCCGACAGCGGCCTGATGAGCATCATCGGTACGGAAGATGCCGAACCTTCGAAGGTGCAGGCTCCCGTGATCGACGTCTTCACCGGCTATGTCGCGGCGATGGGCATCCTGGCGCAATTGCGCAAGACTGAGGAGATTGGCCTCGGCGCGCAACTGGACGTCAATCTTTTCAACGCGGCAATCGCGCTTCAGCAGGTTTCACTCACCAATTATCTCGCGGACGGGGAGGTCCCGAAGCGCATCGGGAGTGCGGCCCCCTACTCTGCTCCCAACGAGGCCTTTGAAGCGGCAGACGGCTGGTTGATGGTCGCCGCCTATAACGGCGGTCGTTGGGAGCGATTGTGCGAGGTACTCGGCGTTCCGGAACTTGCAGCAGATCCACGCCTCGCGGATTCGTCGACGCGCGTTGCCAATCGCGCGCTGATGAAGGAGTTGCTCAGCCCACGCTTCCGGCAAAAGAGCCGCGCTGAATGGCTCTCGCTGCTGCTGCAGGCCGACATCCTTTGCGCGCCTGTCTCCGACTACAAGGATTTGATGGATCACCCGCAACTCGCGGCCAGCGGCATGTTGCTCAAGCTCCGCGATCCGCAACATGGCGAGATCACCGTGCCGGGCTTTCCGATCAACAGCGCGGCCATGAACGCCGGCAATCACAAGGTGGCGCCTAAACTCGGCGAAGACTCGCGCGCAATTCTAAGGTCCTATGGCTTCAGCGAGCAGGCAATCGACGGCGTGCTGGAGAGCAACGTCATAAGCATGACCAAAAAGGCCCCCGTCCCGATGAAGTCGGGGGAAGAAGGAAACAGAACCAAGATGGCGAGGGAATGAGATGAGCGACCGGACTGTGAGTTACATCGGCGGCAGGGATGTCGACCCTGTCGACGGCCATTATTCCGTCAAGCTGGACCCGCGCACGAAAGCCAGGATAAAGGACGTCGGCAATGGCGGCGAAAAAGACGTCGCGCTCGCCTGCGACGCGGCCTCCCAGGCGCTGTCTGCATGGAGCGACATGCGCCCGTCGGAGCGCGGCCGGATCCTCGTCGATATCGCGCGACGACTTCGCGAGGATGGCCAGCACATTGTCGACATCGAAAGCCAGGAAACGGGAAAGCCCGGCCGCGAGATGGCCGCGCTCCTGGATCTCACCGCCCAGTATTTCGAATTCTATGGCGGCATCGTCAATGTCATGGACGGGGAAGTCATCAATGTCGGCCCCGACTATCACGTCTACACCAGACGGGACCCCTTCGGCGTCATCGGCGTGATACTTCCGTGGAACGCGCCGCTGCATCAGGCAGCCCGCGCCATCGCTCCGGCGCTGGCGACAGGAAACACGGTGGTCGCCAAGCCTTCCGAGCACACTTCGGGCTCGCTCGTGGCCTTCGCGAAGTTCGCGGTCGCGCACGGCTTGCCGGCCGGGGTCTTGAACGTGGTCGTCGGCAAAGGCTCTGCGGTCGGACCGGCGATGGCCACCCATCCTGCAGTACGGAAAATATCGTTTACGGGCGGCCTCAAGGCCGGCCAGGAACTGGGGCGGATCGCAGCCGAACGCGTCCTTCCCCTCACGCTCGAACTCGGCGGCAAGAGCGCCAACATTGTCTTTGACGATGCGGATCTGGAGGCCGCGGCAAAAGGCTCGACGCGCGCATTCACCTGGAATAGCGGGCAGTGGTGCGCCGCGGGAACGCGACTTCTGGTGCAGGAAAGCATTCATGATGCGTTCGTCGAGAAACTCGTCGCCAACGTCGCCGCGCTTCATCTTGGTCCGCAGTTCGACGCCTCCAATGGCCCGATCACGACGGAGGCGCAATTCGAGAAGATCAAGAGCTTCTTTGCCATTGCCGAACGTGATGGCCTGACGCCCGCGATCGGCGGCAAGGTCGCCACCGGATCCGAACTCGGAAGCGGAAACTACATCGAGCCGACGGTCTACACCGGTGTGCGCAATGACATGGAGCTCGCCCGAGAAGAGATCTTCGGGCCGATCCTGTGCGTCATTCCGTTCAAGGATGAGACGGACGCTGTGCGCATCGCCAACGATTCCGATCTCGGCCTGGCCGCCGGTATCTGGTCCCAGAACATCGGACGGGTTCACCGTGTGGCCGCTCGCCTCGAGGCCGGGCGGATCGTCGTCAACGAATACAGCGGCGGCTTCGTGCAGACCCCCTGCGGCGGTTTCAAGTACAGCGGCTATGGACGCGAGCAAGGAATCGACGCGCTTTCACACTACACTCAGCTCAAATCCGTGATCATTCGCCTTTGAAGCCTAATGCATGTTTCCTTAAATCGTGGTCGACCCAGCGAGTGAAACATGCAGAAATTCAGAGCGTTGCAGCGTCCTTTGCGCGGCTGTGAAGACGCGCGGCGCTGCGGGGGGTCGCAACACAAATGCCGGCCCTCGTCATGGTGCGGCCGGCCAGAATGTCATTGTCCTCGACAGCAAACCCGTGCTCTTGGGCGGGAACTGCCCTGGACAGAGGATGAGCAATGGAGAACGACGACCTCATTCAGATCGGAACGGCGGAGTACAAGCGCCTCGCCACCGCGATGGTCATGGCTGGTTTCGCCACGTTCTCGCTGTTGTACAGCGTCCAGCCACTTCTGCCGGAGTTTTCCACGACGTTCGGGATCTCGCCCGAAAATTCGAGCCTCGCTGTCTCGTTGGCGACCGGTCCGATGGCGATCGGGATTCTGGCTGCGGGCTGGCTCTCGGACCGGATCGGGCGTCGGACATTGATGATCTACTCGCTGATCTCCGCCGCGCTCTTCGGGACCATGGCGGCGATTGCGCCAACGTGGGAAAGCCTGCTCCTGTTGCGCTGTCTGTCCGGCATCGCGCTCGCAGGCGTGCCTGCCGTCGCGATGACCTACATTGCCGAAGAGGTAGAGCCCGCCACGATCGGTCCCGCCATGGGGCTCTACATCGCGGGTTCGGCGTTCGGAGGGATGATCGGGCGGCTTGGCGCGGCGGTCGCCACCGAGTGGCTCGGCTGGCGGTGGGCGATTGCCTCGATAGGCCTCTTCAGCGCGGCAGCCGCGATCGTCTTTTGTGCCAGCGCCCCCGCATCGCGCGCGTTTCAGCCGCAACGCCATTCCCTTCGGAGCTTCCTCGGCGGTTATGCAAGCGTGCTTCGCGACCGGGTTCTGCTGATGCTCTATGGCACCGGCTTCCTCATGATGGGAGCCTTCGTCACGATCTACAACTACGCACCGTATCGGCTGGCTGTCGAACCCTACGCTCTCAGCCATGCCGAGATCGGCGCGATCTTCCTGCTCTATATGCTCGGATCGGCAAGTTCCGCCTGGTTCGGGAAGCTGGCGGGCCGGATCGGCGTGCGCCCGACGTTCTGGCGACCCGTCGTCGTTCTGCTGATCGGCCTGCTGCTGACTGCACCCTCTCCGCTCTGGCTCATCGTTTCAGCGATCGGGATCGTCACGATGGGGTTTTTCGGGGCGCATACCGTCGCCTCGAGCTGGGTCAGCAGAAGAGCCTTCGACAGTCGCGGCTATGCGAGCGCGCTTTATCTCTTCGGCTACTACGCCGGCTCGAGCCTGCTTGGTTCTGCGGGTGGGGTGATGTGGAGCAAGTGGGGTTGGGAGGGGGTCACGGCTTTTACCGCCGGGCTTTGCGTCACGGTCCTGGCGATCGCGTTCATCATCGCCCGCGCGCCACCACTCGCAAATCCCCGGCAACCTAAGACTGGTCAGCGATTGCCGGGCTAGAGCGTCCTGCTTTCAAGTGGAATCGCTGAAAGCAGAAAAGATGCTCTAGATTCAAAGTTCTAGAGCGTCCTTTGGGCGTTCATTTGAACGCCCGGCGCTCTAGCCTCGCCAGTCAGGGGGACAGCCCCTGTCGAACTTTGCCGAAGGTCTGGTGTTCCTGGCATCCAGCAAAGCCGAAACGAAGGCCCGAACCAGGCTTGCCTTCTGCATGTCCGGCCGGAACAGAAGATAGCTTTTGAAGTAGACCGGCGGCTCGAAGGGGCGGAAGATCAATCCCCTTTCGGCAAAACCGTCGATTGCCAAAGGGTTGACTATTCCGACGCCAACTCCCTCGAGCGCAAGCGCGCAAGCGGTGACCGCGAACGGGGTTTCGATGACGAGATTTGGCCGCACGTCTGCTTCCGCACACAAGCGATCGAACTGGAGGCGCGCCCTGTCCTCCGGCGACAGCGCGACGTAATCGACGCCGTCGAAGTCTTGGGGCCGTATCACGCTCTTGACGGCGAGCGGGTGGCCCGGCGGCATGGCGCAGAGCGCCGGAAAGCTGCCGAATACCTGATGGCCGACACCGGAAAGGTCGACCTCGTCCGCGGCGAGCCCGAGGTCGAATTCCCCGTCCACCACATGATTGCGGACGGCTGCGGACGTCATGATGCTGAGGGTAACGATCGCCGAGGAGTGCGTTTCGCGGAATTTGCGGACGGCCCGCGGCACGATGGTCGAACCCGCTGCGGCGAGGCTTGCGACGCGGATGTGCCCGGAGCCGAAATCGCGGATGCGGGCGGCCGAAGACCGTAGCCGATCAAGTCCGCGGAAGCTGGCCTCCACGTCGCGATAGAAGATCTGCCCCTCGGGCGTGGGCACCAGCCTGCCTTTCACGCGGTCGAAGAGGGCAAAACCGGTGGATGCTTCGAGCTCGGCGATGAGGCGGCTGACGGCAGGCTGGGTGATCCCCATCAGCTCTGCGCCCGCAGATACGGTGCCGGTGATGATGACAGCGCGAAACGCTTCGATCTGGCGGAAGTTCACGTTCTGGACCTATAAGGTTTCGGCATGGACTTAGGCATGTTCGTCAATTGCCCTTCTAGGGTCCGCATGTCAACACTGGGCTCGAAATCTGAACGAGGACAAGACATGCGTGACAAGACGCTCTGCGTAAAGCGGCCACAGGTCTCCCACGACGGCTTCGCAAGCCTGGCGATCCCGACATACCGGGCATCCACGATCGTGTTCGACAGTGCCGAAGCCTACGCCAACCGGAAATACCGCGGCCCGGACGGCTATACTTACGGCCTGCACGGCACGCCGACGTCCCGGACGCTGGAAGCGTCGCTTAGCCAACTCGAACAGGGCCTCCGCACCGTGCTTGTTCCATCGGGTCAGGCAGCGATCACCATCGTTTTCCTGTCCGTCCTCATGCCGGGCGACACTGTTCTTATCCCCGACACCGCCTATCCGCCGGTCGCTGGTTTTTGCGAGAACCACCTCAAGCCGCGCGGCATCAATCACCGTATCTACGACCCGATGATTGGCGCAGGCATCGCCGACCTCATCGACGACAGCGTCCGGCTCGTCTGGACCGAGTCCCCGGGCTCCACCACCATGGAGGTGCAGGACATTCCGGCGATCGTGGCCGCAGCCAAGGCGCGCGGCGTGCTGACCGGCTGCGATAATACCTGGGCGACGCCCCTATATTTCAAGCCATTGGCGCATGGCGTCGACTTCTCGTCACAGGCGCTGACGAAATATGTGGGCGGCCACTCCGACCTGCTCATGGGATCGATCTCCGTGAAGGACATCGACCTCCATCGGCGGCTCAAGGACACGATGCGCATGATCGGCATCGGCGTGTCGCCCGACGATTGCGCGCTGGCGCTGCGCGGACTGGAGACGATGGGTGTGCGCCTTGCCCATTCCGGCCGGGTGGCGGCCGATTTCGCCAAGCGCATCGCGTCGCGTGTACCAGCGAATCTCGTGCTTCACCCGGCGCTGCCGGATTGCCCGGGCCATAGATACTGGCAGCGGGATTTCGCGGGCTCGAGCGGCGTCTTCAGCGTCATCATCCCGCGTTACGCGGAAGACGCGCTCCCCAGCCATCTCACCGCGGCCAAGACCTTCTCCATCGGAGCCTCCTGGGGCGGCACCCACAGCCTGCTTGCCCCTATGACGATCACGCGCGCGACCGACGGAAACGCCCACCCGGGCACCATCCTTCGCATCAGCATCGGCCTGGAAGACGAAAGAGATCTCTGGGCCGACCTCGAGCCGATCATCGAAGCGATAGCGGAACGCCCTGCAATGCCGAAGACGGCATAGAAAACCTGACACCAACGATAAAAGGGAACAACAACATGAATTGGAAGACCGCTACACTTGCCGCGACCTTGGCGGTCGCGGCCACCGCTCAGGCTCACGCCGGCCCCACCGTGGATTCCGTGAAGGCCCGCGGCCATCTGATCTGTGGAGCAAGCCAGGGTACCGTCGGCTTCGGTGCCCCGGACGAGAAGGGGTATTGGAGGGGCCTCGACGTCGAAACCTGCCGCGCCGTCGCGGTTGCGGTCTTCGGTGACAAGGACAAGGTCGAGTTTGTGCCGCTGAGCGGCCAGCAGCGCATCCCGGCGCTTCAGACGGGTGAGATCGACATCCTCCCCCGCACGCTGACCTGGACACTTCAGCGCGACGCCAACGGCATCAACTTCGCCACGCCCAACTACTATGAGTTCACCGGCTTCATGGTTGCAAGGTCATCCGGGGTCACCAAGGTCGAGGAGATGACCGGCGCGTCCGTCTGCGTGCAGACAGGTTCCACCACCGAAGTCGTGGTGAACGACGTGTCGTCCAGACTGAACCTGCAGCTCAAGCCTGTCGTATTCGACAACGTGGCCGCGACGAGGCAGGCATTCTTCTCGGGCCGGTGCGACGCGCTGATCACCGACGCCTCGGCGCTGGCCTCCGTCCGCGCCACCCAGTCGAAAGACCCGGATGGCTACGTCATCTTTCCCGCCACCAAATACATGGATGCTTTGACGCCCGCCGTGCGCCATGGCGACGACCAGTGGCTGGACATCGTGAACTGGTCGATCCAGGCGCTCCTGAATGCGGAGATGTACGGTATCACGCAGGCCAATGTCGATGAGATGGTGGTTTCGGGCGATCCGCGCATCAAGCGCTTCCTCGGCGTTGAGCCGGGCAACGGCAAGGCCCTCGGGCTCGACGACAAATTCGCCTACAACATCGTCAAGCAGCTCGGCAATTACGGCGAGATGTTCGATCGCAACGTCGGAAAGGGCAGCCCCCTCAAGATCGACCGCGGACCGAACAAGCTGTTCTCGGATGGCGGCCTGATGTTCCCGCTCGCGTTCCAATAATCCTCGAGGGAGCACCGCAATGATTGCCGCTCTTTGGGACAATAGACGGTTCAGGAACTGGGGCGGACAGTTGCTCCTGCTGGGCGGTCTGGCCGCCCTCCTCATCTGGCTCGTCACAAACACCGTCGCCAACCTCGACGCCCGTGGAATACGCGTCGGCTTCGACTTCCTGTCGCGGCCCGCCAACTTTCCGATCTCGGAAAGCGTGCTGCCCTACGACCCCGCCGATACCTTCCTGTGGGCCTACATCACGGGAGTCGGGAACACGGTTGCGATCTCGATTCTTGCCATCGCGCTATCGACAGCTCTCGGCCTGATCGTGGGGTTGGCTCGTCGGTCGCAGCATCCGCTGACCTCCGGCGTCGCCAGCGTTTTCGTGACGACCGTGCGCAACATGCCGCTGATCGTCCACCTGCTCTTCTGGTATGCGCTCGCGACCACGGCGCTGCCGGCGCCACGTGAAGCCCTGAACCCGCTGCCGGGCGTCTTCCTGTCGCTCCGCGGGCTCTACATTCCGGCTCTTGAACTGGACGCCAATGCGGCAGCCTTCGTTGGTTGTCTCCTCGCGAGCCTCGCCCTGCTCGTCGCCTTTCGTCGAAAGGTTGTGTCGTATTTCCGGTTGGAAGGAGGAGGCGCGGGTCTTCTGCTGCTTGCAGTGTCAGCGGCTTTTGCGCTCTTCTGGGCCGCGCTGTTCATTCCTGCGACAAGCCTCAGCCTGCCTGAATATAAGGGCTTCAATTTCTCCGGCGGACTGAGGCTTTCGCCCGAGTTTGCGGCACTCATGGTGGGCCTCGTCATCTATACCTCGGCCTTTATCGGGGAGATCATTCGCGGTGGTATCGATGCGGTTCCTGCGGGCCAGTGGGAAGCCGGCCGTGCCATCGGCTTGTCGGAGCGACACACGCTGACGCACGTGATCATCCCTCAGGCGCTGCGGATCATCATCCCGCCGATGACCTCCCAATACCTTTCGACCGTCAAGAACACGACGCTCGCACTCGCAGTCGGATATCCGGAGCTTGGCCTGGTCGTCGGGACTGTCATCAACCAGACGGGCCAGGCGATCGAGAGCATCGCGCTCCTGCTCGGCACATTTCTGACGATCAGCCTTGCCGTTTCGCTGTTCATGAACTGGTACAACGCCCGCGTGGCGCTGGTGGAGGCACGATGACAATCACCGACACGACCCCCATCCTCGGGCGGCCCGCCTTGGCCACGCCGCCCCGGCGCTCCCGCAAGCCGGTCGTTCACGTCTTCTTCGGCGATCTGGCGGCGACGTCCCTTACCGTCGCCACCGGGTTCCTGCTGCTGTCGATGATCCCGGCGATCAACTGGGCCGTGTTCGATGCCAACTGGACGACAGGCGACCCCGCAACCTGCAGGGAGGGCGGCGCCTGCTGGGCGTTCATCGCCGCAAAGTTCCGGTTCATCATCTTCGGCGTCTACCCGCCGGACCAACAGTGGCGTCCGCTCGTTGTGATGGGCCTTATCATCACGATGGTCCTCGCATCGCTATCCCCTCGCCTGTGGGGTCGCAAACTCGCCTACGGCTGGGTTGCGGCGATTGCCGCGATGCTGACCCTGATGTGGGGCGGTGTTCTCGGGATGGCTCTGGTGCCGACATCCAGTTGGGGTGGCCTGCCCGTCACGCTTCTTCTTGCTCTCCTGTCGCTCGGACTCGGTTTCCCCTTTGCCGTGTTCCTGGCATTGGGGCGGCGCTCGAAACTGCCCGTCCCGCGCCTCCTTTCGATCCTGACGATCGAGTTGGTCCGCGGCCTGCCGCTGGTGGGCCTCCTGTTCGTGGCGTCTATCCTGCTGCCGCTGCTGCTCCCAGCCGGATGGACGATCGACAAGTTGGGTCGCACGCTGGCAGCGCTCACCGTATTCGCCGCCGCCTATCTTGCTGAAGTGATCCGCGGCGGCCTTCAGGGCCTTCCTCCAGGACAGGTTGAGGCGGCAAAAGCGCTCGGCATCCCGGGATGGAAAACCGTCTGGCACATCGTGCTGCCGCAGGCGCTGCAGAAAGTGATACCGCCTTTGACGAACACCGCGATCGTGATGGTGAAGAACACCAGTCTCGTCCTCATCGTCGGGGTGTTCGACATGCTGAGCGCAAGCCGCGTGGCCGCGACAGACCCGCTATGGCCGGCTCCTTATGTCGAGAGCTATGTCTTCGTCGCAGCCATCTACTTCGTCATTTGCTTCGGCATCTCCAACTACGCACGCTGGCTCGAAAGCCGCGTCCAAGCGAGGACCTACCGATGAATCACGCTCTAACTTCCGCTGCGATTTCCATTGCCGCGCTCAACAAATGGTACGGCAATTTCCAGGTTCTCAAGGACATCAATCTGGTAGTCGCTCCGGGAGAACGCATCGTCATCTGCGGCCCCTCGGGGTCGGGCAAGTCGACGCTGATCCGTTGCGTAAACCGTATCGAGGAACATCAAGCCGGAAGCATCTCGGTCAATGGCATCGAACTTGATGAAAGTCTCAGGAACCTTGACGCGATCCGGCGCGAGGTCGGCATGGTGTTTCAGCACTTCAACCTCTTCCCCCATCTCACGGTCAAAGAGAACTGCGCGCTGCCGCAGATACTTTCGCGCGGGAAGCGGCGGAAGGAAGCGGAGGAGTTCGCGATGCACTTCCTCAGCAAGGTCCGCATCCCGGAACAGGCGGAAAAATATCCGGGCCAGCTGTCGGGAGGGCAGCAGCAGCGGGTCGCAATCGCCCGAGCCCTATGCATGTCGCCGAGGATCATGCTCTTCGACGAACCGACGTCGGCGCTCGATCCCGAGATGGTAAAAGAGGTGCTGGATACGATGATCGCTCTCGCGGAAGACGGGATGACCATGATCGTCGTCACGCACGAAATGGGCTTCGCTCGCAAGGTGGCTGACCGAGTGGTTTTCATGGAGGGCGGAGAGATCGTCGAGATCAACGAGCCGAACCGGTTCTTCGACGATCCGAAACAGCCAAGGACGAGGCATTTCCTCAGCAGCATCATGCATTGACGCCGTGAGGTGGCATCAAGCCCGCAGAGTCGACGCAATCGCGGTTGCCACGTCTTGCACCTGGACACGGATATCCGGAACCGCAGTGATTTCCCAGAACTGGCCCGCCGTCAAAGCGCCGACCGCGTAAAGCCCTGGCTGCGGCTCTTTCTGCTGATCAAGCACGCGGGAGCCCTTGTCGACAGAAAGGCCGAGTCCGAGCTCGTCGGGACTGATCAGCCCCTGCCGCTGCATCGCCCGAAGCAGCGGCGAATGCGCGACTCCAGCCCGCTCCATACCGGTGCAGTTGACGATCCAATCCGCATTGAACGATCGGGGCCGGTGGCTTTGCCTTTCTCGATACCTGACCAATGCACCGCGAGGCCCTTCCTCGATCGCCTCCAGAAAACCGGCGTGGACGGTAACGATGCCATCTCTTCTCAAGGCCTCGAAACGCGAAGATATCTCCGGGGCGATCCGATGGCGGTGGACGTTCCACCACGCCAGGCCGTGGCGCAGGAACCGCGAACGTTGCTCTTTCGTCAGTTCCTGCCAAAGCTTTTGCGTCACCGGTCTCAAACCGTCCATCAGACCGCGCCAATCGGCACCGTCGCGAACCCGCTTGCGAAAGCCCGCAAGCAGGGCGCTGATCTCTCGCGAACTTCCGAGCTCCGGCTCGACGGCCGCCGCCCGGCGGTCGGCCGTCGGATGCGCATGCGGGGGAAGGCCACGGCGCGACAGGACGCGAACACGCCCGCGATGACCGTGAACCCGCAAGGCAAGCACCTGATCGACCATCGTCAATCCGGACCCGAGGATGCAGATCGTATCGCTCGGGCCGACCTTCGAGAGCCAACTCAGCCGCCAAGGATTGCGCACGATGCGACTTTCAACGCCGGCGTCGATTTGCCCAGCGGCGAGCGGCAGATCGGCATTGCCGATGCCGAGACAGAGCACGACGTTTCGCGCGCCGAGTTCCGCGCCGTTGTCGAGATGAAAGACAAGCCCTGCCTCGCTGCAATGAATGCAGTCCGTCGCCTTGGCCTTGACGAAATCAACCCACGCGCGCCGCTCGTGATCACGCAACAACGATGCCAGCCGGTCGCGCAAGTAAAGTCCATAGTCTCCCCGTGACGCGAAGCCGTCCGCCGAAACCTGCCGCATATGTTCCTGAAGCCATTCGACAAAATCGTCGGGCTTCTCGGGAAAGACGCTCATGCGGCCGGCAGGAACATTCAAACGATGGACATAAAATTCCGTCCGATAGGCGGTGCCCCTGCCAAACCCCGGGTCATCACCGACGACCGCAATCGACGTGGAGGCCGGCAGTTGCCGGAGCAGGTTGATCGTCACCGCGATCGCTGAAAATCCAGAGCCGACAACAGCGACATCATAAAGCAAAGGCGTCTCCTTGATCCGTTGTCCCGTGCAAGTTCCGGAATGCGTAAGGCGTCCGCCAAGGCCGACCCGAAGTCCCTGCTGACAACGCTCATCACGGACAATGGTTTCGCGGCTTGATGATTATTTCTACAGAAATTATCAATCTTATGAAAGGCTGTTGGCTTGTCTTACGGCCCGCCGCTATGATCGCTCAGGAGAGGGTGGCCGGCATCGGAATATGTGCGGCTCGCCGCAAAGCATCCGGTTGCCCCGAAGCTCCATGAATTCAAGGAGACAGAAGTCGTCCGAGCCCTGGCCGCGCGGGTTCAAGAGGAGTTCGGCGATGGGCGCTGCATATTCCCAGCACATGCAGCGGTCGCGATCTTTCGTGCCCAATTGACGGTCTCCGATTTTCTCGCGACCGTGTTACGCCGACGCGTCCCGCTCCTCTTTGTGCCGCCGCAAGCTTTGGCCTTGAAAACAAGAGCAGCCCTTGGGCCCGATCGGCCGGATGCGACAGACTGACAGTCCTAAGATGGCAAGCGCCAAGATCGTGGCTACAAAAGGCGTCATCCGATGAGCTCGGCTTGTGAGCAGCGCTCCGGATCGATCCGCCTGGTTAGGGCGGCGATGTGGCGCGCATGCATACGCGCGGCAACAAGCTGAACGAGGCTCGGGCCTGCGGCTGCCTTGCCGTCAGCGCCGTCAAGCTCGTTGCCGATTAGAAAGCGGTAGGGAAGCTCCGCCACGATCATGCCAAGCTTCATCATTTCATATGCCAGTTCCTTGCCCCAATCTCCCGGACCTTGCGATGCGGCGCCGGGCACGACGAATACCGAGCCCAGCTTACCGATGAAAAGCCGGTGTTCCGGCAAGTTGGCCGCCTGTTTCAGAAAGCGGATCGCCCGGGTGGCGTCGCCCGCGTCGCGAAGCAGCAGCAATATTCCGTCGACCTCGAGAAGATCTTCTAACCGCGCAATTTCAGGGATCGCGAATTCCTCACGCGCTTCCTCCTGCGGATCGACGGCGTAAAGGCAGCCGAGAGCCTTGATGGTGACAGCGCCTCCGCCCTGGGTCGCACCTTCGGAAGCCGAGCGCGATATCGCATTCATGAAGCTCGATATGGTGGTCGGGAGAAGCAGAATGTTCGTTGGCATAGCGTCGGAATTCCTTGGCGCGGGTGGAGTTGGATCACCTCAAAACGGGCGCTGATGATGCGCATGGTTCGCGGCACTTAGTGTCACGCAGGGGACAGCCGCCACAGCCTGAACGTGCATGGCCGAAAACATACGGAGATTGGCAGGAACACCCCGTAGCAAGCACACAAGCGGCCTGAAGCCGCGGCCGGTTCGCTTCAATCGAGGCTCTCGCAGAACGCTGGCTTGGCCCATGCTCGCCGGCGGGGCCGGTCCCGATTGATGGCGGTCACGGGGAATACGGAGCAACATGGCGTGACTTCACGACGCCCCCGGATGCGCCTTTTGCCGCCAGGGAGATCAGTGGCCGAAAACATATGCGATGAGTCTGAAATCGTCCTATTAGCTCCATTTAAGACATAGCCGTTGCGTGTTTTAATCCTGTCAGCATCTTTCCAGACAGGAGCAACCGATGACCATCCAATCCATCAAGGTTTCGAACAGTACGCCGCTGACCAGGCGTTCGATCTCCCAGCTCCCCATCAACCTGTTCGGCTCGGTGATGGGCATCACCGGTCTGAGTCTGGCGTGGCGCGAAGCCACCCACTCCATAGGGTTGCCGGGTCTGCCCGGCGAATATATCGGCTGGCTCGGCACCTTCATCTTCCTCGGCCTCGCTGTCGGTTATTCCGCCAAGTGGATCCTGCATCCCTCCCATGTATCCTCGGAGTTCTCGCATCCGATCCAGAGCAACTTCTTCGCCACGGTCGCCATCGGTCTGCTGCTGCAGTCCGCCTTTCTGAACCGCTACAGTGCGCTCGTCTCGCAAGGCATCTGGATCGCTGCTTCCGCGCTGACCTTCGCCTTGGCCTATCTCGTCACCAGGGCTTTCCTTGGCCGGCAACAGTCACCTGAAACGACGCTGCCGCCGCTGCTCATCCCGGGCGTCGCGACGCTGGATATAGCCGTGACCGGTCATGCCATGCCGTTTGCCTGGGCGCATGAAATGAACATGTTCGCCTTTTCGATCGGCAGCGTCATGGCCGCGGTCTTCGTTGCCCTCATTTTCGCCCGGTTGCGGCACGAGGACCCGGTTCCGGTGCTCGCCCGGCCGTCCCTGATGGTGCTTGTCGCTCCGTTTGCCGTCGGCTTCCTGGCCTATACCAACGTTACTGGGTCAGTTGACCTCTTCGCCACTGTTCTGTTCTATTTCGCCTTGTTTCTGATGCTTGTGCTGTCGCCGATGGTCTTCCGGTCGCATGTTCCTTTCAGCATCGCCTGGTGGGCCATCAGCTTCCCGCTTGCCGCTCTGTCGATCGCTTTCTTCCGATACGCCAGAGCTGCTGAAAGCGATGTTCTCGTCGGTCTGGCCGGTTTCATGTTCATATTCCTTGCCGCCGCAATCACGGTCGTTTTCGTTCGCACGGCGAGCGTCGTTCTGACCGGCAAGCTTTTCGAGGTACTGTGATGTCCACTCACAAGATCGCAATCGTCGCGATGCAAGGCGTGCAGCTGCTCGATGTGATCGGCCCCTCCGACGTGTTTGCCGAAGCAAACCGCCAGAGCGGCCAGGACTATTATTCGGTGGAAATCGTCAGCACGGCGGGTAGCCCCCTGCGCGGTTCGTCCGGATTGGTGCTCGTACCCGATCGCTCGATCGACGACGAACCCTCCCTTGTCGACACGCTCTTGGTTGCGGGCGACCCGTTGATCCAGGAACGGCCGATCTCGGAAGCACTGCTGCGCTGGGTGAAAGAGACGTCCGCTCGCGCCAGTCGCTTCGGTTCGGTCTGCTCCGGCGCTTTCGTGCTTGGCGAGGCAGGTCTGCTCAATGGCAGGAAAGCGACGACGCATTGGTCCCAGGCCGCGGAATTCTCCAAGCGCTTTCCCGAGGTGAAGCTCGAGCCCAACCGCATTTTCACCAAGGACGGCAACGTCTGGACGTCAGCGGGCGTAACGGCCGGGATCGATCTGGCGCTCGCGATCGTCGAGAAGGATCTCGGTCTGGAAATCGCTCTCAAGGTCGCGCGCGAACTGGTCGTTTTCCTGAAGAGACCAGGGGGACAAACGCAGTTCAGTACGCTGCTTGCCGGGCAGATCGCCCAGAAGACGCCGATCCGCTCGGCCCAGGACTTCATTGCCGACAACCTCGCCGCCGACTTGACCGTCGCCGCGATTGCGAGGCGCGTCGGCATGAGCGAGCGAAACTTTTCCCGGCAGTTCAAGCAGGAAGTCGGCATGACACCGGCCGACTACGTCGAAAGCATGCGGCTGGAAGCGGGACGGCGGCTGGCCGAAGACACCAGCATTCCGCTCAAAAAGATTGCCACGGACATCGGCTTCACCGACGACGTCGCCTTCCGGCGATCGTTCGTTCGCAGGTTCGGCACCTCGCCGGCCGCTTATCGAAGGAGCTTCGGATCTTAAGACGCCTGCGCCAGAACGCGGCTCACGCCCCGCCCAGGCGCCTGATATTGCCCGCCAGTTCCGCCGCAAGCCTGGTGGCAGCCGCCGTCGCGCCGGCCATCTGAGGGAGGATCAACCATTCGAGCGTCCAGGCTGAACCGGAGCGTTCCTGCTCATGCACGAGCGCCTGATGCACGCCCGCAAGCTGGGTTGCATTGAATCGCGCCAAGGTGACAAGCACTTCGGCTGCAACCGGATTCTGCTTGTGCGGCATGGCCGAGGAGCCACCGCCGCCGGCAAGCACGATCTCCTCGCCGTTTTGCGCCATCAGCGCCACGTCCTGGCCGAACTTGCCCAGGCTGCCCGTGATCAGCGACAGCAGATTGGCGAAATCCGCCACCGCCGAGCGCTGGCTGTGCCATTGCGGGCAGTCGACCAGCGCAAGCTCCTCGGCGAGCGTCTCGCGAACGGCCTCCGCCTTGTCCTCGAGCTTGTCGAGCGTGCCGGCGGGGCCGCCGAACTGCACGGCGAACAGGTCGCGGTCCATGGCCTCGAGGCGGTCCTGGTGGTCGAGAAGCGGCTCGATCCAGGTGCGCAGGCGATCCGAAACCGTGACCGGGATCGCCGCCTGCATGCGCGTGCGTCCCATGAGGGGACGAAACCCCCATTGCCGGTCGCACTCTTCAAGCACCGCCACGACATCGCGGAGACGGTAGCTGAAGAGTTCGGCGATCGCCTTCAATCGCAGCATCAGGCTGGTGTCGATGACGTCCTGGCTGGTGGCTCCGAAATGCACGTGATGTGCAGCGTCGCCACCGACCGCCGCGCGCAATTGCCGGACCAGTTCCGGAACGACGACGCCGTCTGCCGCCGTCGCGCGGCGGAGCGCCACGACGTCCGGGGAAAAGGCGCGACAGGCTTCGGTGATGCGATCGGCCGCAGAACGCGGAATGATCCCGTGTTCCGCCTCGGCCCGCGCGAGCGCCGCCTCGAAGGCAAGCATGGCGCGGATATCGGCCGCAGCGGAAAATTCCGCCGCCACCGCCTCGTCACCAAGAAGACCGGAAAGATAGGGATGATCAAAGGCCGAGTAAGTCATTCCACATCTCCAGGATCCCGTGTTCCCGCGAACAGCGGCGTCAAAGGCACGAAGCAACGCGGGCATGACGCCACGCGATGATCATATATCCAGGAAGACCGTTTCCTTCTCGCCCTGGAGATGAATGTCGAATGTATAACTAGGTGCCGCACCCGCGGCGACAAGCGTCTCGGCGCGATGACGATGCTCTACCCGGGCAAGCAGCGGATCTTCGGCGTTCGCCGCTGCCTCGTCCGGGAAATACATCCGGGTGTGAAGACCGATATTGATGCCGCGCGCAACGATCCAGAGGGTGATGTGCGGTGCCATCAGACGACCGTCCTTGAACGGCACTCGACCCGGCTTGACGGTCTCGAAGGTGAAGACGCCATCCTCGGCGCTCGTCGGGCACCTGCCCCATCCGGCAAAATTCGGGTCGGCGGTGCCGCGCATTTCCGCGGGTGAATTGTAAAGGCCGCTCGCATCCGCCTGCCAGATCTCGATGAGCGCATCCTTGAGCGGCATTCCCGCCCCGTCGATCACGCGACCCCTGACGGTAATGCGTTGGCCAAGCGTCTTGTCGTTGACCATCGATGTGCCGAGATCGGCCTTGTAGACGCCCGATATGCCGCAGAAGTTCGGCGTCAGGCCGATATGAACGTAGGGCCCCGCTGTCTGCGAGGCGGTCTCCTTGAGGTAGCCAAGATCCTGAACCATCGTTGCCCCCTCAGTTGCCTTCCGGCCGGTTTTCGAAGAACGTCGAGCGGCGGCCGCGCAGCACGATGTCGAACTTGTAGGCCCGGGCGTCCATCGGCATCGTGTTGGCCCAGTCGAGCGGCGCGATCAGTTGCTCTATCGCCCGGCGATCGGGGATCGTGTTGACGATCGGACATTTCCAGATCATCGGATCGCCCTCGAAATACATCTGGGTGATCAGCCGCTGGGCGAAGCCGTGCCCGAAGATCGAGAAATGGATGTGCGCCGGCCGCCAGTCGTTGACGCCGTTCGGCCAGGGATAGGCACCAGGCTTGATCGTCCGGAAGAAATAATAGCCTTCGTCGTCGGTAATCGTCCGGCCGCAGCCGCCGAAATTCGGATCGAGAGCCGCGAGATAGGTTTCCTTCTTGTGCCGATAGCGCCCGCCGGCATTCGCCTGCCAGAATTCGAGCAAGGCGCCCGGCACGGGACGGCCGCGCTCGTCGAGCACCCGGCCATGCACGATGATGCGTTCGCCGATCGCGCTTTCGCCGGGTTTGGCGAAGTTGTGGATCAGGTCGTTGTCGAGCTCGCTGAGCATCGAATGGCCGAAGACCGGGCCGGTGATCTCGGAGATCGTGCCGTCGAGCGAAAGCAGAGCCTTTTGTGGTGAGCGCAGGACGGAGGTCTTGTAGCCGGGAGTAAAGGCCGGCGCGTGCCAGTCACGGTCGCGCTGGAAAAAGGCGCCCGTTTCGGGCTTATCGTTCCGTCTGTCCGACATTGTCATTGCTCCTCTCAGGCCGCCTTGCCGGCATCCATCTCAGCCAAGACCTGCTTGGCGATCTTGATCGCGTGGTTCGCCGCCGGCACCCCCGCATAGATCGCCACATGCAGAAGCGCCTCGCGGATATCCTCGTGGCTCGCCCCGGTATTGGCCGTGGCGCGGACATGCATCGCCACCTCTTCATCCTGCCCGAGCGCGGCCAGCAGCGCGATGGTGACGATCGAGCGCTCCCGTTTCGTCCAGTTCGGGCGCGACCAGACATGGCCCCAGGCGGCTTCGGTGATCAGGTCCTGGAAAGGCTGATCGAAGTCGGTCGCAGCCGATTGCGCGCGGTCGACATGATTGTCGCCGAGAACGGTGCGGCGCGTCGCCATGCCCTGGCGATAGCGCTCGGAGGGCGCTGTGGCGTCACTCATCTTTCCTGTCTCCATGCATGACGAGTTCGAAGAACGGCCGGAGAATCGCAGTCAGGATTTCCGGCTGTTCGACACAGGGGATATGGCCGGCTTCGCGGATCACCTCGTAGCGTGCGCCGGGGATGAGCCGCGCCGTTTCGAGTACGAGGTCAGGCGGCGTCGAACCGTCCTCCTCCCCGACCACGCACAGCACGGGCACGGCTATCTTTTTGGCCGCCTCCGTGTAATCGGCGTCGCGGACTGCGGCACAGGTGCCTATATAGCCTGCCACTGGCTGCCGGATCAGCATGTTGCGATAGCCGGTGAATGCAACGTTTTCCGGCCGGCGGAAAGCCGGCGTGAACCAGCGCTCGAGTACGGAGTCGGCAATCGTCTCGATGCCGTGCGCCTCGATCGCGGCGATGCGCGCGTCCCACATCTCCGCCGTGCCGATCTTGTGCGCCGTATCCGAAAGCACGAGCGCACGCACCAGATCCGGACGACGCTGATAAAGGGACTGTGCGATCAGGCCGCCGACGGAAAGCCCGCAGATGATCGCCCCGCGGACGGAAAGCAGGTCGAGCAGGGCGGCAAGGTCGGTCGCATGATCCTCGATCGAATAGGGAACCTGGCCGACATCGGAAAGGCCATGGCCCCGCTTGTCGTAGAGAACGATCGCGAACTCGCCGGCGAGCCGGACGACGACATCGCGCCAGATGCGGAAATCGGTGCCGAGCGAATTGGCAAAGACAAGGACAGGCTTTTCCCCCGTCGCACCAATGACCTGATAATGAATCGTGATGTCGTTGATACGGGCGAATTGCACGGCAGATCTCCTCCGTCACCAAATTGGATGTTTGATCTGGTTAGGTAAAATGATATTTCATGGCTTTCCATTAACTCGCAGGTTATGGATTTCATGATTGACGCTCGTGTAAAGTTTCGCCATCTGCAAACGTTTGTCGAGGTCGCGCGCCAGAAGAGCGTGATGAAAGCGGCCGAACTCCTGCACGTCAGCCAGCCGGCTGTCACCAAGACGATCCGCGAACTGGAGGAGGTACTGGGCGTCGCCGTGTTTGAGCGCGAGGGGCGCGGCATCAGGATCACGCGCTACGGCGAGGTCTTTCTCCGCCACGCCGGCGCGGCGCTGACAGCGCTCCGGCAAGGGCTCGATTCGGTCTCGCAGGAACGTTCCGGCGACGGACCGCCCATCCGGATCGGCGCCCTTCCGACCGTTTCGACGCGCATCATGCCCCGCGCCATGGCGCTCTTTCTCAAGGAGGAAACAGGCGCGCGCATCAAGATCGTTACCGGCGAAAATGCGGTGCTTCTGGAGCAGTTGCGGGTCGGCGACCTCGATCTCGTCGTCGGCAGGCTGGCGGCGCCCGACAAGATGACCGGCTTTTCCTTCGAGCACCTCTATTCGGAACAGGTGGTATTTGCGGTGCGCACCGGCCACCCGCTGCTCTCCGGCAGGCAGTCGATCTTCGCCCATCTCGGGGACTATCCGGTTCTGATGCCTACCCGCGCTTCGATCATTCGCCCCTTCGTCGAACGCTTCCTGATCGCCAACGGCATCGCCAGCCTGCCGAACCAGATCGAGACCGTCTCCGATTCCTTCGGCCGCGCCTTCGTCCGTTCGAGCGATGCGATCTGGATCATCTCGACCGGCGTCGTTGCGACGGATATCGACGACCGCCTGTTGGCGACGCTGCCGATCGATACCAGCGAGACCAGGGGGCCGGTCGGGCTCACCATGCGCACCGACGCGATTCCATCCTTGCCGCTCTCGATCCTGATGCAGACGATCCGCGAGGCGGCTGGGGCTGCGATGCCGAAGGCCTGAACGCAACGACGACACCGCGCGTCCAGGCCGCGAACGATAAATGCTGAGATTGGGTGGATAGCGGCCTGTCCGCTTCTTGCTATCGGAAGGGACACGCCGCCGTCAGATGACGCTATTTCAGCGGCAAAAACAGTTCCGCGACCGCCTCATGCTCCGGTACCTCCGGGAAGAAGCTCAGCCGCTGGCAATAGATCGGGAAGTCGCGTGCTTCCTCGCCGCTGGCCGGAAGCCAGTCGCGATAAAGATAGAGCGCGGCGGGCTCCAGATTGTCGGTGTTGCCAACGACGCGCAGCACCGCGCAACGTCCGCCAGGGATCTCCCCGACTTTGATCTGCTCGCCGTTCGCCTCGATCGGTTGGTCGGTCCCAACGCAAAGGTCCACGCTATAATCGGCAGGCGAAGCAGGACGTCGCTCGGAACGCCAGACATTGAAGGTCGGACTTGTCTTGGGGTGCAGGCCAGCAGCCTTGCGCCACGCGATGAACCGCTGGATGGTGGCGCCGAGCGTCGCCGGGTCGCCCCGATGCTCCATGATCGCCACCGGCGTGGGGGGCACATCGCGAATCTTCACGTCGTCAGTGGTAAAAGTCTTCTGCATGAGCTTGCTCCTCGCGTTGTCGAGAGGCCCGAAGGCCGCAAACCACGGCTCCCAGTCGGGAGACTTCCGGAACGACGAAGGCGATTGCCCGAACCGTTGCCGAAAGGCGCGGGCGAAGGCGTCCGGTGCATCGTAACCGGCATCCATCGCTATGTCCGTGACGCTTTGGGCATCCCTGTAGGCTAGCCCGTATGAAGCGCGCTTCATACGGCTAGCTGGATATAACCATGCACGGACAGACCGAAGGTCGCCGTGAACTGCCGGTGGAAATGATATTTCGAGTAGGCTGCGACGCTGCTCAGCGTGTCTAGGTCCAGATCGTCGTCCAGATGCCGGTCTATGTGATCCAGCACCCGCTGCATCCGGGCATGGTAGTGTTGAAGCGCCGCCTTCATCGTTCTGTCCTCCGTGGCAGCACCAGCTAAGCGCACGCAAACATGACCCGCTCGTCCGATCTTGCGGTTTTGTCACGGATCGCAGAACCTCGCCAAGGACCGTTTACGGGCACGCCCAATTTATCGATGAACCGCGAAAGAGGCTCTACTGCGAGCGCAATCTGATCGAGCGGTTCTTCTCCAAACTGAAGCACTTCCGCCGCGTCGCCACACGCTATGACAAGGTCGCCGCCAATTTTCTCGCCATGGTCCAGCTCGCCTCGCTGCGGCTGTGGCTGCACGCCTATGAGTCTGCGGCCTAACCGGACGCGCAACGGACGCCATGGCATTTTCAATTACTGCGTGTTTTTATATCGACCGTCATGACTGAATCACAACTGCAGCTTCATAATTTCGCGAAGGAACATGCTCGGGACCTGCCGGCCTGGTTCCCGACGCTGCAGTCGCTCATTCAATGGGGCGGTCCGGACGTCCGCTTTCCGCTCGACAAGGGCCAGATCGAGGGGATGGTCGCAGAGACATCTGGGTTTGAGGCGAAGCGCTGGATCTTTTCCGGTCTTGTGCGGGGTGTTGTCGCGGGCCACGCGCAAGTCGCCCTCGACTGGCAAAACGGCGTCGCCCGGCTCAGCCGTGTCGCCGTCAATCCCCTGTTTCGCGGCCAAGGGCTCGCCCGCCCCTTCTTGAGGCTTGTCGTCCAGCGTGTCTTTGCCGCTCCTGTTTTCGAACGGCTGGAACTCAACGTCTACACCTTTAACGGCGCGGCAATCCGCACCTATCTTGGCCTTGGCTTTATCGAAGAAGGCGTGCGGCGCTCGTCGGTCAAAGTCGGCGACGAGCGTTGGGACACCGCAATTTACGGCCTGCTGCGCAGCGAGCTTCCCGAAAACTAATACCCCCTCGCCGCGCCTGCCCCGATGCGGCTGTCGACCGCGCCGTTGTAGCGGGCGCCGCCGCCGGCCCCGATCTCCTCCAGGTTTTCGCCGCCGACGAGGATGCCTGTTGCCTGCCCCCAGATCTTCCAGCTTTCGTCAATCTCGACATCATGGCCCATGGCGGCGAGAAGCTTGCGGGTATCCGGCGAGAGCGCATAGGGTTCCATGAACACCTTGTCCGGCAGCCATTGATGGTGAAGACGCGGCGCATCGACCGCTTCCTGGATGTTCATGCCGTGGTCGATGACATTGATGATCGCTTCCAGCGTGATCGTGATGATGCGCGCGCCGCCGGGGCTGCCGATCACCATGAAGGGCTTGCCTTCCTTTGAGATGATCGTCGGGCTCATCGACGAGAGCGGCGTCTTGCCGGGCGCGATCGCGTTCGCTTCGCCCTGGACCAAGCCGTAGAGATTGGGCGCGCCGGGCTTGGCGGTGAAATCGTCCATCTCGTTGTTGAGCAGGATCCCGGTTCCAGGCGCCACGACGCCGGCGCCGAAGGAGCCGTTCAGCGTATAGGTGACGGCGACGGCGTTGCCCTCGTCGTCGATGATCGAATAGTGGGTCGTCTCCTTGCTCTCGGCGAAACCCGCCGGCATCAGCGCCTGCGAGACGCCGGCCCTGAACGGTTCGATCTTCGTGCGGATTTCCTTCGCATAGGCCTTGTCGGTGAGCTTGCTGACCGGATTTTCGACGAAGTCCGGATCGCCGAGCGCGGTGTTGCGGTCGACATAGGCATGCCGCATGGCCTCGATCATGGCATGCACGGTCTCGGCCGAACCGTAGCCGAGGTAGGAAAGCGGATAGCCCTCGAGAATGTTGAGGATCTCGCAGATGATGACCCCGCCCGACGACGGCGGCGGCGACGACACGATGTCATAACCGCGATAGTTGCATTTGACCGGTTCCAGCTCGCGAACGGCATATTGCTCGAAATCCTTCTTGGCGAGGATGCCGCCCTTATCCGCGCTCGCCTTGACGATCGCGTCGGCGATCGTGCCCTTGTAGAAGGCGTCCGGCCCCTTCTCCGCGATGCTTGACAGAGAGGCGGCCAGATCGGCCTGGACCAGCTTCTCGCCGACGGCAAAGGGCTTGCCGTCGGGTTTCAGGAAGATCGCCGCCGCCGCCGGATCCTTCGCCAGCCGCTCGGTTTCACCGTCGAACGAGTCGATGTCCCCCTGCTCCAGCACGAAGCCATCCTTGGCGAGCTTGATCGCCGGCGCGATCAGGTCCTGCAACGGGCGCGTCCCGTAGCGGCTGCGCGCGTGCTCAAAACCCATCACCGGACCGGGCACGCCGACAGCGAGATAACCTTCCGTGCTCAAGCCTTTGACGAGATTTCCCTTGTCGTCGAGATACATCGATTTGGTGGCGGCGAGCGGCGCGCGTTCGCGAAAATCGAGAAAGGTGGTCTTGCCGTCCTTGAAGCGGATGGTCATGAAACCACCGCCGCCGATATTTCCCGCTGTCGGATAGACGACGGCGAGCGCATAGCCGACAGCCACCGCCGCATCGATTGCGTTGCCGCCCTTCTTCAAGACTTCCACGCCGATATCGGAGGCGAGATGCTGGGCGGTAACCACCATGCCGTGCTCGGCCTTGACCGGCTCCGGCGACGCCGCCTGCGCCGTCCACGGTGATGCCGCCCCAAGCGCGAATATCAAGGCAAAGGACAGGCTCTTGACGCTCAGTCTGCGCATGCTTTCCTCCCGCAACTCAAAATGATTGCCCACAAAACGATGCCCTCAACCGGCGACTGTAGCATCAAAATTCGCCGGTTGCATTGCCGAAGGCGGTCCCGCATCAATCGCCGGAATAGCGCTCCTCGAGCCAGGGGTCTCCGCGCATATGATAGCCGTTGCGCTCCCAGAAGCCGGCCCTGTCGGCGGCGCGGAAATCGATCCGCGTCAGCCACTTTGCGCTTTTCCAGAGATAGAGATGCGGCACGACGAGGCGCATCGGGCCGCCGTGGGCACGGCTGATCGGGCCCCCTTCCCAACTCGTCGCAAGGATCGCGTTCTCTGCGGCGAAGTCGGTGAGCGGAAGATTGGTGGTATAGCCGTCATAGCTCGTCAACAGGACATATTCCGCCTCGGGCTTCGGCATCACCAGGTCGAGGAGATCGCGCGTCAGCACGCCGTGCCAGCGATTGTCGTAGCGCGACCAGGTCGTCACGCAATGGATGTCGGAGAGACTGTCGCTCTGCGGCAACGACTGGAACGCCCTCCAGTCGAGCGACAAGGGCCTCTCGATGAGGCCCGTCAGGTCAAGCCGCCAGGTCTCCAGCGCAATGTGCGGCTGCTGTCCAAGATCCAGAACCGGCCAGTCGTTGACGAGATGCTGGCCGGGTGGCAGGCGGTCGATCTCCGGACGCCCGACGCGCCCCGTCAGGAACTTGCCACCCGCCGCCCATTGCCGCTTGGTGGACGTCAGTTTCGTTTCCGGTACCGGTTCGTCGTCGCCCATGATGCACCCATCGTCGTGCTTTTTATGGGATCGATTTGAGGCTCGAAAGACCGCGGCGTCAAGCGAGCGGTTCGCGCGTATGCCCGTACCACATTTGAGCTAGATCGATTGGGTGAACGTCGATTGACTATCTGCTCCCGCCGTGACAGTCTCTGCTGCAGTGCAGCAATGCTGCGCGCCTGTCTCGCACGGTCACCCGGCTCGGTGGAGGACTGCTTTCTTGCGGCTGGATGAATATTCTTTCGGAAGCTCCCACACTCCCGCGCCAGCCCCGTCGCCTTCGCTCATGTGTGGCCTGATATCGCAGGTTGCGCCGACTCAAGGGCGACCGACCCAACAATTGCCGTCATTCTGGAGTTGATGCCTTTTCGCCTCGCCCGTTCGGGTGAGGTGCAGCCCCACGGTCACGGCGAAATGTCTGATGAAGGAGAAGCGGTATGAAGGTCCTGTTTGCCGGCGGAAACGGTTATTATCCGGAGTTCAGCGGCGGCGTTCAGTCGAGCACGCACCACCTCGTCCAGCAGTTGCGTGACCGTGGTCATGAGGCCGGCGTATTGGCCGCCCTGTTCGGCGACGGCATGTTCGGCTTCAAGGCGCGCGTCAAGCTTAAGTTGTCCGGAGAGCGTGGCGTGATGGACAGCTTTCCCGGCTATCCCGTCGTTCGGGCCTGGCATCCGTGGGAGGCGGCAACTTTCGCCGTCAACAAGCTCCGCCCCGACGTGGCCGTTGTGCAGTGCCACAAATCGGTTCCGATCGGAAAGGCGTTGCAGGCGCACAATGTGCCGCTGGTGATCTATCTCCGAAACGTCGAATTTCACGAACTCGCCGGCGACCTCAGGGAACTGACCGCCGCCCACTACATCGCGAATTCGGAATTCACCGCCCGGACCTACAAGCAGAAATACGGGATCGACTCGGTGGTGATCCCGCCGACGATCAATCCCGAAACCTACAAGACGCCGACGACGCGCGAATATGTGACCTTCATCAATCCGTATAGCGAGAAGGGATTCGAGCTGGCGGTTCGCATCGCCGAGCAATGCCCCGACATTCCTTTCCTGTTCGTCGAGAGCTGGAAGCTCGCCGACGATCACCGGGCGGAGATCGAGAAGATCATCGCGCCGCTGAAGAACGTGCGACTCGAAAACCGCACCAGCGACATGAAGACCGTTTATGGGCGGACGAAGATCCTGCTTGCCCCGAGCAAATGGGAAGAGGCCTGGGGACGGGTGGCGTCCGAGGCCCATTGCAGCGGCATTCCGGTCGTCGGATCGACGCGCGGAGGGTTGCCGGAAGCGATCGGCGAAGGCGGCATCCTTCTCGACCACGATGGACCACTCGAACAATGGACCGGCGCGATCCGCCGTCTGTGGAGCGACGATGGCGAGTATGAACGGCTGTCGGCAGCGGCGTCGAAATTCGCCGAACGCCCGCTGATGCAGCCCGCCCGCCAGTTTGCCGCATTCCTCGAGGTTCTGGATCGCGCTGCCGCGAGCCGCGCCTCCGCGCTCAAGGCCTCTTGAGACCGCAACATGCGCGTCGGTTTCATAGTCGGTCAGTTTCCGTCGCTTTCGGAAACCTTCGTCATCGGCCAGATGGCCGGCCTCTTGCGTCGCGGCTTCGAGGTCGATGTCGTCTGCAACGGGATGTCGGATTATAACTTCGCGGATCGGCGCCAGGAGCCGCTCGCCACCCTTCTGGCACGAACCCGTGACTGGTGGGGCGCGGCGGCGCGCATGCGTCCAGCCATCGAGCGGCTGCCGGCGAAGATTCGCGACAAGGTCTCCACCGTGCTCGACATGTCGTCCGTCGCCCGCCTGAATGAATGCGATGTCCTCGTCGCCCATTTCGGGCACAACGGCGCTCGCGCCGCGCGACTGAAGAAATGGAAGCGGCTAAAGCCGCCGATCGTCACGATCTTCCACGGCTACGATGTCGGGGTGCCGCTCCAGGAGCGGGGACTCGGCCGATACAACGACCTGTTCGAATACGGCGCGCTGAACCTTACCGTGAATGGCTTCTTTCGCCGTGTTCTGATGGAGGCCGGAGCGCCGGAAGCCAAGGTTGCCGTGCACCATATGGGGATCGATCTCAAGAAGATCCCCTATCAATGGAAATCCTGGCGCGGCGCTCCGCTGCAATTGATTTCCGTATGCCGGCTGGCCGAGAAAAAGGGCGTGGAATACGCGCTGCGCGCGCTCGCGCGGCTGCGTGCCGACGCGCCGGAACTCGCCTGGCGCTATACGATCATCGGCGACGGTCCCTTGCGGCGAGAGCTGGAGGCGCTCGCCTCGGAGCTCGGCATCGCTGGACAGGTCTCCTTCCTCGGCAGCCTCGCCCACCAGGACGTCAAGGAGTGGCTGCGGCGCTCGCACACCTTCGTGCTGCCGAGCGTCACGGCCAAGAACGGCGATGTCGAAGGCATCCCTGTCGCGCTGATGGAGGCCATGGCCGCTGGCCTGACGGTGGTGAGTTCCAACCATTCCGGCATTCCCGAATTGATCGAGGATCAGAAGACGGGCTTCCTCGCCGACGAACGAGACGTCGAGACGCTTGCAAGCCGGCTGCGCTTCGTCGCGGAGCATCCGGAGCAATGCGAGGTCGTGGCGCTGCAAGCAAGGAAGAAGGTCGAGGCGGAATTCGACATGGAGGCGCTCGACGACGATTTCGCCGAGATCGTCGCCCGGTTCGCCAGAGCGCAAGGTGCGACGCCCGCTCGCATTGCTCTAACTCGCTAGGATCGATCGCGGTTTTACGATTTGGGGCGATCGACCCGCAATCGTCGCGATCCAGAACATTCACAGTTCGCGGAACAGAAAAACGCTCGAACTCTTTGAAACGACGCAGTTCCGGATGGAAAACGATCGCACACTTTTCCCGGAATTGCCCCAGTCGAGGCAAGTCGCTTGAACGCAGAAAACATCCAATTCGGTCGGCTCGCACTTCGTGGCGGGCTGGTGACGGGTGGTGCCCAGGCCATTCGCATGGTCATCCAGTTCGTCTCCGTCGTCGTGCTCGCACGTTTGCTGGCACCGGAGGACTTCGGCCTCGTCGCGTCGGTCAGCCCCGTTGTCGCCTTCGTCGGGCTTTTTCAGAATCTCGGGCTTCAGCAGGCGGTCATCCAGCGCAAGGAAATCGGGGAGAGGGAGCTCAACCACGTCTTCTGGATCAGTACGCTCGTCGGTCTCATCTGCACCCTCGTCGTGGTCGCGCTTTCCCCGGCAATTGCCGTTTTCTACGGCGACCAGCGCATGACGGCCATTGCGATTGCCGCAGCGCTGCCGCTGCTCCTCGGCAGCCTGGCCGCGCTGCCGCTCGCTTTGATGAACCGGCACCTGAAGTTCGGACAACTGGCGTTGAACGATGTCTATGCCGCAGTCGTGGGCCTTCTCGTCACTGCCGGGGCCGCCTATCTCGGCCTCGGCTACTGGTCGCTCGTTATCGGGCCTGCGGCCTCCGCCGCCGTCGCCCTCATGGCTGCATGGTGGGCCACGCGCTGGATGCCGGGCCGGCCGGCGTTTGCAATCGACCGCGACATCATCTCGTTCGGTGCCAATCTCACCGGCTTCAACCTGGTCAACTTCTTTTCGCGCAATCTCGACAACGTCCTGATCGGCAAGTATTCCGGGCCGATCGAGCTCGGCTATTACGACCGCGCCTACAAGCTTCTGCTGTTCCCGCTGCAGAACATCACCCAGCCTCTGTCGCGTGTGATGATACCGCTGATGAGCCGCATCCAGGAGGACAAGCCCCGGTTTCGCGATATCTACATGCGCACCAACTGGCTGCTCGCTGCGGTCACCATGCCCGGCATTGCGGCGCTGACCGTAGCGGCCGAACCAACGGTCGGCATCCTTTTCGGTGAGCAGTGGCTGGCGGTTGCGCCGATCTTCGCCTGGCTCGGGATCGCGAGCCTGATGCAGCCGGTCTCCAGCACCACGGGCTGGATCTTCATCTGCCAGGGCGAGACGAAGACGATGTTCCGCTGGGGCATATATTCGTCGCTGACGACGGTGCTTTCCTTTGTCGTCGGCCTGCAATGGGGCGCGATCGGTGTCGCCGCCGCCTATGCGATCAGCGGCTGCCTCCTGCGTGTCCCGGTGCTTGCCTGGCTGCTGCAGCGGGTGGGGCCGGTCTCGGCGATGGATTTCCTTTACGTCCAGGGCCTCTTTCTCGTATCGGCCCTGGCCGCCTGGATCGGCTACCGGCTGCTGCCGGAAGCCCTGACGGGAAGCTCGGACATCCTCGCCCTCGCTTCCGCGATCTGCCTCAACTACGGGCTTGCGCTCGTCTTCGCGCTGACCCTACGCCAGCCGCGCCAGGTCCTGTTCGACATCCTTTCGAAGGCCATGAGCGCCGTACGCCGATAGGCCTTCGATTACGGGGCGCAGTTGGTCCGCCGCTGACATCGCCGAGGCGTGCTCCTCGAGCACGGCCTTCAGGCTCGTCTCGCGATAATGGTCGAGCTTGCCGACGAAGCGGTCGAGCTTGCCGCTCGCCTCTTCCGGCGTCACCGTATCGATATCGAGCAGCACATCGTCGACGCCGACGCGCTTGGCGACTTCCTTGGTCTTGAACTCGTAGGCGATCGGCAGCACCGGGGTACCGACGCAAAGCGACATGATCATCATGTGCATGCGCGTCGCCACGACGAAATCGAGCCCTCTGGCGATTGCCATCAACTGTTCCGGCGTGTGGAACGACGCATCGACCGACACGTGCTCGGCGATTTCGGGCGCGAGTCCCGAGACGATCAGGTTCGCCGTCTTCGAATCGTCATGCGCGTACTCCGGCACGCCCTGGCAGGTCGAAATGAACGTGACCTTCTTGCCGTGGTCGCGCACGAGCTTCGTCGCGATCTCGCGGACGGAGTCGATGTACCGGCCCATGCCGCCGTCGCCGCCCTTGACGTAATGCCAGTGCCGCACGGAGATACCGACGCGGCGCGTCGGTGCCGGACGGCCGATCATCAGCAGCGCCTTGATCCGCTCGACATCGGCAAGCGCGAAGACGGAATCGGCGACCACGTGGCATTTCGACGGATCGTCGACGAGATCGAGTATATGGTTGCGCGACCGCGCGTCGCGCAGGAGGATCAGCGGGCTGCGGGCGAAAATCGGCGGAAGCATCCGTCGGTTGTAGGGCTTCTCGAACGGGCCGAGCGACTGGGTGAAGAAGATCGTCTTCTTGCCGAGCATCTCACCAAGCTTGAACTGGTTGATGCGCCGCTCGAGCGAATAGTTCTCGACGAGATAGGTGCCTCCGGTGGTGATCACCAGATCAGCGTCCTTGTAAAGCGCAAGGCTCTTTCGATCCTCATCACTGAAGAAACGCCGGTCGAGATAATTGCCGCAGCCAAGATGACGCAAGGCGTGGAACACGGCCTGGTTATAGACCTGCTTCAGCGCATTCTTGACCGTGTTGTCGTCGTATTTGTACTTGAAGATCGATTCCGACGGGAGTTTGCGAAGCTCGATGTCGGGATATTGTTCTTTCGGATACAGTCGCGCGGCGACTTCCGGCTGGCTGTCGAACACCAGGAATTCGACCTTCTCGCCCAATATCGATTTCAGGATATGCCTGATCGCGAAAAGAATGGCCGCGTCGCCCGTGTTCAAGCAGACGGTGTTTTCGACTACAACTTTCATGCTCTGTCATCCCCGTTGAAAGTCTCGCCAGACATTGGGAGGTGATGCCGGCCGACTTTGCCGCTTGCAGAGGTATTCCGTTCCCGACGGACAACCCGCAATAGCGTTCTGTCGCGAAGTTTTGGTGAATTCATGGCCGATGAAGCGGTTTTCGCCGCAACGCAGCATAAGAGCGGACACTGCCTGATGATGGGCAGCGGATGCTATGCTAACGGCAACCGAGTCTGGCCTAGGCAGCGATTGTGAGCTCAAAAGCAGCCGGAAATGACGCTGAGCCGTTTGCGGTGGCAAAACAACCGCTTAGCTAGCCGATCGAAATGTTCTCGGGATCGATGTCTTGGGGATGCCGTTTACAGGTTTGGATGCCCCCTCATAGTAAGCGACAAGCCGAGGCCGTTCAGGCGGCGTAATTCCACGGCATGAGTGCGTCGATTTCGCTGCTCGGCCAGCCATTGGCAATGCGCTCGAGGGGCTGAGTGAGCCAGGCGAGCGGAGCGACGTTGTTCATTTTTGCCGTCTGCAGAAGTGTCGCGATGGTCGCCCAGGTCCTTCCGCCGCCGTCGCTGCCGGCGAAGAGTGAGTTCTTTCTCGTGATTGCAATCGGCCGGATTGCCCGTTCAGCGGCATTGTTATCGACCTCAATACTACCGTCATCAAGGAAACGGCAAAGCGATACCCAACGGGAAAGCCGCGCGTCAACGTGGCCCCGGGATGGTGAAACCGCCGTCAACGAGGATCGACTGACCGGTGATGAAGCGGGCTTCTTCAGTGCAGAGCCATACGGCCACGTCAGCAATGTCTTCCGGCGTTCCAAGCCGCTTCAATGCCGCCTTGGCGGCCAGGGGAGCACGGATTTCATCACCATGTTTCCGGAACATGGGCGTGTCGATAACGCCGGGATTGATATTGTTGATGCGGATTCCAGCCGGACCAACCTCCAGCGCGATCGCCCGGATCATCGCATCAAGTCCCGCCTTGCTGGCCGAATAGGCTGACGTACCGGCCGTCGCTGCTGTCGAGAGAAAGGACGAGGTGTTGACGATCGCGCAGTCCGTGCCGTTCTTCAGCATTGATTGCAGTGCATATTTCGTCATCAGCCATACGCCTTTAAGATTGATGGCGATGATCTCGTCGAAGGCTTCCTCCGTCATGTCAACGATTGGATCTCCATTCCCCTGAATGCCGGCGTTGTTGAACAGATGGTCCAATCGGCCAAAATGCTGCACCGTTTCCAAAACGATGCGCCTGGCATCGTCCGCGCGCGACACGTCCCCAGCTATGGCCAAGGATGTCCCGCCTTTCGCCTGGATGCTCACGGCTGTTTGTTCGAGAACATCGTGCCGCCGGCCGACAAGGACCACGCTCGCGCCCTCCCGCGCAAATGCATGCGCCGCCGCAGCACCGATCCCGGTGCCAGCACCTGTAATGATTACGGTCTTGCCTGCAAGCCGTACGTTGTCCTTCGGTTCATTCATGCTTTAGCTCCGTTGATCGTATTCAGCCGACGGCAAAGTCCAGCAAGCCACCCTCGTGAGGCCCGGCCCGAGACTCTCTAATCGCCAACATCGTCTTGCGACGAGGTTCACGGGGCATCCCCGATATCAAAACGCGCGATCTTACCGCTTTCCATGCGAAAGATGTGCATCACCGTCTTGTCCTTGAGCCCATGCGTCTGCCCCTTTAGCGGCTGGCCATCAAGATCGAACACGGACTGGATCACCTCCACAGCGATGACACCATCATCTGTTGTCCGAAAGGCCACCGGCTCAACATGAGGACTGACGACGCCCCATTGCCGTATCCAATAATCGCGCACAGCCTCACGCCCATGAACGTGGCCTCCATCCATACCGTTCGCCCAGGTGACATCATTGACAAGCTCGGCGAGGACCCCGTCGATGTCTCGGGCGTTAAAGCGCTCGTAGATGCGTTTGATAATTTCAACGTGGGTTTCGGACATATCGTTTCCTCAAAATGGGTTGACCGGACTTATTGGGCGGCAGGGAGCCGAACTTGCCAGTTCGCCTGCCGGAGATATATATGCACGTATGTAAATTGGTCAACCATGGGAAAGGATATACGGAGGATGAAAAATGACGTGCTTTCTACGCCGGGGCATCTCATCAGTCTTGCAGCGCGGGGGTTTGCCCGTTTAAGCGAGGCACGCCTGAAGCCGCTCGGATTCGGGGTGGGCTACTTGCCAGTGCTGATCGCGCTGCAGAACGGGAAAGCAAGCACGCAACGCGATCTGGCCCGCTTCGCCAAGGTAGAGCAACCGCCGATGGCACAAATGCTCGCGCGAATGGAGCGGGACGGTTTGATCCAGCGAACCCCTCACCCGGAAGATGGGCGAAGTAGCCGCATAGTCCTTACGAGGGCCGCGCAGGCACGTTTGCCGGACGCAATTGAGACCCTGTTCAAAGGAAATCGTGACGCAATGGATGGGTTCACCGAGGAAGAAGCTGTTCAACTCGTCGCCTTACTCACTCGGCTGATCGAAAATCTGGATCGAATCACTGCCAGCGTTGACGGGAACAAGTCGCGCAACCGAGAATGAAAGGTGCGGGAACTTCCGAACGACTATCGTCAGCGCCCTGGGCTGCGAGGGCGTCCTGGACGTGCAATTGCTTCTTCCAAAGCCAGATGTGCTAAGCCCTCGCCGATGGCCATCAACGCTGCTGCACCACCTCCCCGGATAGCATGCCTGCGGTTCGTCAGCTCGCGGCACGGAACAGCACCACTAGTTGGTGAGCTCGCGCACGACTGGTCGGGACAGCTTCTTGCTAGTCACGACAGATCGAGGGAATGAATAAGGTTGTCAAGGCATCGCACCATGGCAGTTTCCAGAAGAGCGCTGGCGCAGCTTGGTCATCATGGGTGGAGAAAAGATGGTTCAATCGTCTACGCAGCCGGCAGGAAGCGCCCGAGTTCCAGCAAAGCAGTTTCGACGACAAGGTTTTCAGGGAGACCCTCAGCCACTATCCAACCGGCGTAGCAGTGATAACTGCGGAGACCGAGGGCGACGGACCCGTGGGCATGGTGGTCGGTTCCTTCACGGCAGTCTCTTTACGGCCACCGCTGGTCGCCTTCTTTTGCGTTCACTGCAAAAAAATGCGTCGAAATCCAGCGCCGAAATTCCGACGGCTTCGATTCCCGAGTTGGCGACGACGATGTCGATCTTGCCAAAGTGGCCCTTTGCCTCGGCGAAAATGGCACCGAACTCGACAGGCCTGCACACATCGGCCTTGATCGACAGAGCTTGGTGACGAGCTGCTCGATACGGTCTCTCTCGCGTCGCTCTCGCTCGACGCATGGTCGTGCGCCAGCTCTGCCGGTTCTGCGTTTTGCAAGTCAATGTGTTCGCCCATCCTTGGGAATCCGTGCTGCGACGCCCGCCACTACATCTTCAACGATCTCCTGCAGTTCCGCTAGCTCGCTACCGTCGCGCGCCTGGATCGAAATACCCTGCATGACGGCAGCCAGATGGCGCGCCAAGCGCCGAACCTCGTCCGCGCCGGCAAAGGGCTGGAGCGCTTCCCCAATCCGCTCGCGCATAGCATCACGGCGCGTGGCCGCGTCGCGGGCGAGCGGGGCATGCTCCGGATGACAAGCGATCATGCCACTTGAGATCAGGCAGCCACGTTCACGGTGAGGGTCGGTTACGGCTCTCACGGCTTCCTCGAGCAATACTCGTACTGCGTCCGCCAGCGACCCCGCCGATTTGATGGACGCCACATCCAGGCATCCAAGCGTCTTCTCGTAGCGTGTAACTGCTTCCCGGTAGAGCTCCGCCTTGCTGCCAAAGGCAGCGTAGAGGCTTGGGGGCGCTATTCCTATCTCCGTCGTGAGATCACCGATCGACACCCCTTCATAGCCGTGCCGCCAGAACAGCCGCATCGCGGTTTCGACCGCCTTTTCTCGGTCGAAACTCCAAGGTCGTCCGCCGCGTGATTTTGCTTTGCTTTCCATATCGGTCACTAAACAACCCTTGACAGACGAAGTCAAGTACGTTGAATAGCGCTCGCTAAACAACATGGAGCGACACTCATGAGCCACTCGAGACGTACCTTCCTCGCCGGCGCGGCCGGCCTCGCCACCTTGGTCATCGAAGCCGCACATGCGGCGCCGCGAGATCATGCGGCATCCGCTGGCAGCGCTGCCCCTGGGTCGGAGGCCGATAGAGCACTTACGGCAGCGCGCGAACCATTCGCCGTGCGCTCGGCGGATGGCGTGATGCTGACAGGCGAGACGCTGGGCGACGGCCAAGCGCCGGAGGTCCTCTTCATCCATGGCCTGCGTCAGAGCCGCCTGAGCTGGGAAAAGCAGTTCGCCGATCCTGCGCTGGCGGGCTTTCGCATGGCGAGCTTCGACCTTCGTGGCCATGGCGATTCCGACAAGCCGACCGCACTCGACGCCTATTCCGATGCCGATCGATGGGCGGACGATGTCGCCGCCGTAATCGCCGGCGCCAAGCTTCGCCGGCCAGTGCTCGTGGGATGGTCACTCGGCGGTTTCGTGGCCGGCGCCTATCTGCGCAAATACGGGGGTTCGGCAGTTGCCGGCGTCAATCTAGTCGACGCCGTCACCAGGCTGTCGCCGGATCTCCTCACCGAGGAGGCGGCGACCTTCACCGGCACCTCCACTTCGCACGACCTGGCAGAGCGCACCGCGGCCACGGCCGATTTCCTCGCCGCCTGCTTCCACCGGCCGCCGACCGCGGTGGAGATGCAGCGCATGCTGGTCATCAACGGCATGACCGCCCGCGCGGTGAACGAGGGCTTCATCAAGACGGAGACAACCGATCTCGAACCCGTATTCAACGCCTTTGCCGGCCCGATCCTGCTGACGCATGGCGTCCACGACCGGCTGGTTCGCGTCGCGATGTCGGAACGGATCAAGTCCAGCCACGCTAACAGCCGGCTCTCGCTTTTCTCCGACAGCGGACACAGCCCCTTTTATGAGGAGCCGGTACGGTACGGACAGGAGCTTGCCGCCTTCGTGCAGGCCGCCAACAGGAGCTGAGGATCGACGTGAACCTGGATCGGCGACACTGTCCTTCAAACTCTACCATCGACATCACGGCTGCCCGCAGGCGTGATGCGGTAGCGCCGTTCTTTCCGGGCTTCCGCACCTTGGACATGGACGCCGGCGGCGTTCGCTTCGCCGGCGTCATCGGCGGCGCAGGGCCGCCGCTCCTGCTGCTTCATGGCTTTCCCGAGACGCATATCGCGTGGCGCAAGGTCGACCCAATGCTGGCACGTCACCACACGCTGGTCATCCCTGAGCTGCCCGGCTATGGCGCCAGCCGGCCGCACGCGACGTTCCCGCGCTGGACCAAGCGGCGCAGCACGCTACTGACCCGACGCAAGATGGTCAGCCGGGCACGCACTTCGTCAACGAAGCGCGGCGATGACCGCGTCCGCGAGCGCCGCCGACGATGCGGGATTCTGGCCGGTCAGGAGGTTGCCGTCCTCGACGACATAGACGGCCCAATTCGGCCCCTGCTCAAAGAGCGCGCCGGACTTGCGCAGCGTGTCAGCGAGTAGCCAGGGCGCATTGTCGGCGGTCCCGAACTCGATTTCCTCCTCATCTGTGAGGGAGGTCATTTTGCGCCCCGCGAAAGGCCATTGCCCGTTCTCGTCCCTGGCAGCCAGCAGCGCCGCCGGGCCGTGGCAGACCGCGGCGATGATCTTCTGGTCTCGATTGGCTTCAATCAGAACGCGGCCCATATCGGGATCCTTGTAGAGGTCCTCCACCGGCCCGTGCCCGCCGGGCACGACGACGGCATCGTAGCGGCTCACTTCGACGTCGGTGAGGACCAGAGGTTCTTCGACCCGTTCCGAGTTTTTGGTCAGATAGCTGCGCATGCGTTCGGCCACTTCCTCACCTACGATCTTGGGGTCCAGGCTGCGCGCGTCCATCGTGGGAGCGATACCGCCCGGGCTCGCGAGGTCGACCTGGAAGCCCGCCTTGATCAGGGCCTCGTCGACCACGACGAATTCCTCGGCCCACACCCCCGTTTCGTAGACGGAGCCATCGGCCCGGGTCCATTTGTCCGCTGCCGAAAGAACAATCAGAATATTGGTCATTGATCTTCTCCATGATGGCATTGCTCGTTTTCGCTCACCGTCACCTACTTAGTCGGCTCGGTCCCACGGTGGTGAACAGAATATGGCGGCAAAGCACTCGTCGATGTTGCCCGAAGCTCGCCGAGTCTTGCCTGAATCTCCGGAGTGATCGGCAAGCTGCGCGACCATCAAGTCTTAGTGTCGTGGCGGCGCATCCGCGCTGCCTGCAGCCTGCTTCAACGGCTCAATGATGTCAGACTTGCCAACTGGCTTTCAGATTGCCACTCGGATTCCCGTCAAAACGCGGTAAGCGCTGGCCCGGCAGGAGATCGTAAGGCCCCTGCCAACCCGGAACTGCCGCGAGCCGGTCCAGCCACGACCGGATATGCTGGTAGCTGCGCGCGAGGTCGTAACCGATCTCGTCCTCGGGATAGGACAGGTAGGCGCACATCGAGATGTCAGCGACGGTGACATCGGCCCCCACGACGAACCGCCGATCCCGAAGCCGGTTTTCGAGGATTCCGAGAAAGTCGTCGATACGACGGCGAAAGTAGCCGAGCACGACCCGATCGGTTCCTTCGCTGAACGTGCGCATGAAGCGATAGGCGGCCATGTACGAAACGGCGTAACCTTGATCGTCCGCTTGCCCTCCATAATGGCCGGCAGGCCGATGCTTTGTTGCTGAATCCTCTGTCGCCCTTTCCCGATTCTGCAAATCGATCGCGAGAATATGCTGACTCTGTCGGCCATCTAAGCGCGTTCTCTGGCGCCGCTTTCCGTCCGATTGCTGATGGGGCCGCGCCATGGGTGCGGGCGGCGAACCCCTGCCGGCTCGTTGCTATGCCACTGCTTCCAAGCTGCCCTTGGCAACCTTGATGTACTTTACGGGCGACAGGCCGAACATCCTGCCATATTCGCGTGTGAATTGAGGCACGCTTTCATAGCCGACCGTATAGGCGGCATGGCTGGCAGAGGCGCCTTCCACGAGCATTAAGCGCCGCGCTTCGATCAGGCGCAGTTGCTTCTGAAACTGCAGAGGCGACAGTGTCGTTATGGCGCGGAAATGTTGGTGGAATGAGGAAGCGCTCATCCTGGCGGCTTCCGCAAGGCGTTCGACAGGCAAGGGCTTTGCATACTCCTCACGAATAAGAGCGACTGCGCGCGCGATGCGCTGTGCGTGGCTTTCTGGACAGCCGAGCCGCCGGACCGCAGTTCCATGCCGCCCGGACAGGAGCCAATAGTGCATCTCGCGGACGACTTGAGCTTGCAGCACTGGCACGGATTCGGGCCGCTCTAGGAGACGCATCAGGCGGAGCGCGGTGTCTGCGACCTCCTGATCGGTGGGATCAATGCGGACGGGGACATTCCTCCCCTCCCGCGCGACCTTCATCTCCACCGAAAGCTCCGCAATGACTGTCGGATCGAGATATAGCGCGAGCGAAAGATAGGGCTCGGCGGGGCTCGCACGGGCGATCTGGCTTACAGTCGGCACATCCGCAGTAATGAGTAAGGTTGACCCGGTGTTGTGCGTGAAGCTCTGATCGCCCAGCGAAATCTGCTTCGTTCCCTGCACGACGAGGCACACGAGAGGGCGGTTGATCGCGTGCTGAAGCTCGGTCTTCTTGGTTTGCCGAATAGCGATCAGACCCGGAATGGGCGTCCGGGCCAGACCGGTTAGATCGGAATGGGCCTCCGTATAGCGGCGAACGGCTCTGAGAAGATCGTCGGTCATGACGCGAAGAAATCACATCCGGATCGAAGCATAAAGCCCGTTTGGAGGAACAAGCAAAGATACCCGAGATTTGAGCAATGTCGTTCCCGCTCGTATCAGGTTGTGGCTGAGGGCCAGCCCTCAAACCTGAGCATGCCGCCGTCGACGCAAAGTTCTGCGCCGGCAATAAAGCTGCTTTCATCACTGGCAAGAAACAAAGCCGCCGCTGCCACCTCGCCTGGCTGCCCAAGGCGCCCGAGCGGGATAAGCTTCGTCAAGGTGTCGCGCACCTCATCGGAAGCGGAGTCGAACATCGGCGTGTCGGTCGGGCCGGGGCTGACGACATTGACCCGGATGCCCTTGGTCGCGAGTTCGTTCGTCCAGGTTCGGGCGAAGGAGCGCACGGCCGCCTTGCTGGGTGTTCCGTCCTTACAAGCTGATTTCAGAGCCAAACAACGTTGCTTTTAGCACTAAAGGAACTGAGTTTGGCTCTAGGCAGCGATTCTGAACTCAAAAGCAACCCCAAATGGCTCTGAGCCGATTCCAGCATAAAATCAGCAACTTCCGCGAGGGGCAACAACGAAACTGATGGCTTATGGATCCTTTCATGGCAAGTGGACTGATAATCGGATCGGAGCAGGCCCGAGCGATCGGGCTGATCTCAACGAGGAACTGGTATTGAGCAAAATCCACCACGGCGTTGCTGTTTCTCGCATCCCCTGACGTTCAAGGCTTCCCAACGGTCCGACGGGGAGCATCACGTCTGTTGCGAGACCTCCCGAACCACGCGTCGAAGCCACTGGTGCCCAAGATCTGCGTCATGACGTGCATGCCAGGCCTGAACGACCCGAAACGGCGGAATGTCGATAGGGGGCGGGAAGAAGCGAAGCGGCAGCCGACTGACCACTGGCCCGAAAAGGCGGCGAGGTTCAGTTGCGACGAGGTCGGACGAGTCGACCAGAAACGGAGCCATCAGGAAGTGCCCAACGGTAACGGCGACCTTTCTCTTTAAGCCGCGCTCCGCCAGCACGGCATCGACATAACCATGCGGATTGCCTTTCGTCGATACCTGAAGATGACGCAGGGACAGGTAGCGGTCGAGATCGAGGGAACCTGCAAGGGCGGGATGGTCGCCGCGGCCCGCACAGACAAAATCCTCCTCGTAAAGCAGTTCCTCACATATGTGCGAAGGCGGCGCGGGAAAGTTGCCGGCGATGAGCTCGACTGATCCTTCTTCCAGCATAGACAGGCCTACACCGTGGCTGGTGTTTCGAATCACGAGCGATATGTTCGGCGCTTCGCGCTCCACACGTGCCGTGAGCCGAGGCAGGAGCACGTAGGCCGCATAGTCGGACAGGCCAAGCACGAACTGTCGTCTGCTTTCTTCTGGCGCGAACGTCCGGCTGCCGCGCAACACACCTTCGACCTGCTCGAGGATCGACCGGATAGCCGGAGCGGCGTCCAGTGCAGCCGGCGTCGGCACCATGCCCCGCGGCGAGCGGACGAAGAGCGGATCTCCGAATAGGGCGCGCAAGCGATTGAGTGCGTGACTGACCGCTGGCTGAGTGAGCCCGATTCGCTCGGCGGCCCGGGTGGCATGGCCTTCGGCCACCAGGGCGTCGAACACTACCAAGAGGTTGAGGTCTATGCGGGAGATATTCGCTGTGTGCATCATAGCGATACTAATTATTCATTGGATTCATCACAAGGCCTCCGCAATCATCGGTCTCATCCTTTGGTCACCCTGGCCAAGCAGAAGGGATCCTCAAAACGATGGTTAAAGCATGGAACGGTGCCGGGCCTGACAGTGGCGGCACGACAGATCGGGACAGACGAACGATGCTCACAACATCCGTAGGACTAGTGACCGCCGCCGCTCTCGGTAACTCCGCGGCCGCCCAACCGACCGGCGCCTTAGCTGGCGATCGCCGCGCAAGGGGCCTTGAAGCGCTCAGGGCCGTTGGTGGCGCGGACTTCAGTCGGACCCTGGATCCGCTTTCCGCGGATCTTTCCCGGCTTCTCATCGAAGACGCCTATGGGGATGTCATGGCGCGTCCTGGCCTGTCCCAGAAAATGCGCGAGCTCATCAATGTGGCCGTGATCACCGTACTCGGCACAGCGCGCCCCGCGCTTCGCTTTCACATCGCCGGGATGCTGGAAACCGGCTGGAGTCCGCGCGAGATAGTCGAGACCTTGCTCCATAGCGTCGTTTACGGCGGCTTTCCTTTCGCCCAGGATGCCATACTCCTCGCGCGCGAAGTGTTCGCCGAGCGCGGCGTGACGTTCGAAGCGGACAGCGGGCGGCCGGACGGCGATGACTGGGCGCTCGGCGTTCAACAGTTGCTCAAGACAGGCGGCGATGACGCCGGCACCTTTGCCCGCCGTGTGATCGACGGAAGTGGGCCGTCGCCCGAACTTGATCGGCTGACAGTGGAATTTGCGCACGGCGAAATCTGGAATCGACCGGGGCTCGCGCTCAAGGATCGCGAACTGGCGACACTCGCCATGGTGATAGCTATCGGCAACCTCGACAGTTCGGTTCGCTTCCACGTCGAGGCATGTCTCCGCACAGGTTGGACACGCGCGGAGATCACCGAGTTGCTGATTCAGATGCCGGTCTACATTGGTTGGCCGCAGGCACTGACGGCAGTGGAGCCCGCGCTGGCTGTATTTGCCGAAGCGGAAGGGCCTGGCGGCCTTGCCACGCCGTCAAGTTCCGGCGAGGCAATCGCCACACAGCGTGCACAGACAGAGACCGACGACGTTCGGTTTAACCGGGGTGTCGCCGCCATGGGCGAGATCAGCCAGGCTTCGGGCGAGGCCGTGGTCAACGCGTTCCATGACGTCGCTCCCGATCTCGGCCGCTATATCCTTGAGTTCTCCTATGGAGAAGTATTCTCCCGGTCTGGGCTCGATCTCAAATCGCGCGAACTAGCCACAGTCGCCGCACTTACGGCGCGTGGCACGAAAGCGGATGAAACACCGCTCAAGGTTCACGTCGCAGGCGCGTTGAACACCGGGGCGACAAGGCAACAAGTGACCGAGGCCATTCTCCACATGCTGCCCTATGCCGGCTTCAGCCGCGTTCAGTCAGCTATGGTCACCGCGAGCCAGGTCTTTTCCGAACGGTAGAAAACAAACCGCCGGACCGAGCAGGTCCTTCCGATCGGCACGGCCGCGTCGTACGCGATTCTGCCACAAACGATGGCTGCCTCAACTTTCGGCTCTCCATCCAAAGCGCAAACCGAGTCATGTGCGCGGCGTCAGGTTTTTGGCCAGACTATTGCACAAGTGGCCGCAATGCCGCCTGAGTCTCCTTGAGCATGGACAGGTAGCGTTCCGCGAGTTCGGAGGCCGCGACATGGGCGGCCGGAGCGCCGATATTGAGCGCCGCAACCACCTGGCCGCGCACGTTCATCAACGGCACCGCGATCGAGCAAAGTCCGAGTTCCAGTTCCTGGTCGATGACCGCGTAGCCCTGCTCGCGAACCCGGCTGAGTTCCGCCATCAACTCCTCCGGATCGGTCTTCGTGCGTGGCGTGTTGGCCCGGAGCTCCGTGCGTTTCAGGATCTCGCGCGCTTCCGCTTCAGGAAGTGCTGCCAGCAGTACGCGGCCCATCGAGGCGCAATAGGCGGGAAGGCGTGATCCCGGCATCAGGTTGATCGACATCACCCGCCGCTGCGAGGCGCGCGCCACATAGACCACCTCGGTGCCGTCGAGCACCGAGGCCGAGGCGCTCTGGCTAGCCTTTTCGGAAAGCTGGTCGAGATAGGGCTGGACGAGCGCCGGCAGCGGTGTCGCCGACAGATAGGCGTGGCCCAGCCGCAGGATTTTCGGCGTCAGCGTGAAGAACTTGCCGTCGTAGTCGGCATAGCCGAGCTCGGAAAGCGTGAGCAGCGAGCGCCGCACCGTCGCCCGGTCGAGATCGGTGATCTTTGCAGCCTCTGCGATCGTCAAGCGCGGCTGCGACTCTCCGAAGGCCTCGATGACCTTCAGCCCACGGGCAAAGCCGCTGACAAAGTCCGTTTCCCGCATGATTCGCTCACCTCGTTAGTTGCTGCATCTTGTGCGATATATGAACAAATGTCAAATAACGCACAAAATATTTGACGAGCGGCTGAAACGAGCGCTTATTTCCGCCATCGCCGATGACGAAAGCTAGGCGGACCGCCGGTCCCCTGCTTGGAAATTCGGCAACATCAACGGAGGAGGGCCAGGATGGCTCGCATACTGTCGCTCGCCGAGGCAGTCGCCGAGAACGTAAAGGATGGCGATACCGTCGCCATGGAAGGTTTCACCCATCTCATTCCCTATGCCGCCGGTCATGAGGTGATCCGCCAGGGCAGGAAGGACCTCTTCCTCGTCCGCATGACGCCGGACATCCTCTATGACCAGCTGATCGGCGTCGGCGCCGCACGCGGCATGAAATTCTCCTGGGGCGGCAATCCCGGTGTCGGCTCGCTGCACCGCTTCCGCGATGCGGTCGAAAATCAATGGCCGCGGCCACTGGAAATCGAGGAGCACTCTCATGCGGCGATGGCGAACGCCTATGAGGCGGGCGCCGCAAACCTGCCTTTCGCAATGCTCAGAGGCTATATCGGCGCCGACCTGCCGAAGGTGAATCCGAACATCAAAAGCATTACCTGCCCGTTCACCGGCGAAGTGCTTGCTGCCGTGCCGGCGATCCGTCCGGACGTGACGATCATCCACGCACAGCGGGCCGACCGGAAGGGCAATGTGCTCCTCGAAGGCATCGTCGGCGTGCAGAAGGAAGCAGTGCTTGCCGCCAGGCGCTCGATCGTAACCGTCGAGGAGATCGTCGACGAGCTTAACCCGCCCTCCCCGAATTCGGTCGTGCTGCCGACCTGGGCGGTGACGGCAGTCGTCCACGTGCCGGGCGGCGCCTTCCCCTCCTATGCGCACGGCTATTATCCACGCTCCAACGCCTTCTACATCGCTTGGGACGAGATCGCCCGCGACCGGGAAACGTTCAACGCCTGGATCAAGGAAAACGTGCTCGACGCGAAGCCCGAGGACTTCGCCAGGCATGCCGCAAAGTCGGCAAAGGCCGCGTGAGGAGGCGACGATGACGGATTTCACACCCACGGAAATGATGACGATTGCCGCATCGCGCGAACTTTCCAATGACGACGTCTGCTTCGTCGGCATCGGCGCGCCGTCGGCCGCGTGCAACATCGCGCGGCTGACGCATGCGCCGGACATCACGCTGATCTACGAGAGCGGCACCGTCGGCACCAAGCCGGACGTGCTGCCGCTGTCGATCGGCGACGGCGAGCTGTGCGACACCGCGCTCTTCACCGTCTCCGTCCCGGAAATGTTCCGCTACTGGCTGCAGGGCGGGCGCATCACGACGGGCTTTCTCGGCGGCGCGCAGATCGACCGCTTCGCCAATCTCAACACGACGGTCGTCGGTCCCTACGACCACCCGAAGGTCCGCCTGCCGGGCGGCGGCGGCGCGCCGGAGATCGCCTCCAACTGCGGCCGCATCTTCATCACCATGGCACTCTCGAAGCGCGGTTTCGTCGAGAAGCTGCCCTTCATCACCTCGATGGGCCACGGCGAAGGCGGTGACCACCGCGAACGGCTCGGCATGAAGACGCAGGGCCCCACCCGCGTGATCACCGATCTTTGCATTCTCGAACCCGATCCGGAGACGAAGGAACTTACCGTCGTCTCGATCCATCACGGCGTCACGCGCGAAGAGATCGTCGAAAACTGCGGCTGGGCGATCAAGTTCGCCGACACGGTCATCGAGACGCCGGTGCCGACGGAAACGGAACTATCGGTGCTGCGCGACATCAACGCCCGCACCAAGAGGGCCCATCAGGGCACCGACAAGGAGGCCGCCTGATGCGCGATGTTTTCATTTGCGACTATATCCGCACGCCGATCGGCCGCTTCGGCGGCTCGCTTTCCTCGGTGCGCGCAGACGACCTCGGCGCGATCCCGCTCAACCACCTCCTGCAGCGCAACGCCTCGGTCGACTGGGAAGCGGTCGACGACGTGATCCTCGGCTGCGCCAACCAGGCGGGCGAGGACAACCGCAACGTCGCGCGCATGTCGCTGCTTCTCGCCGGGTTTCCGCTCTCCGTTGCGGGCACGACGATCAACCGCCTCTGCGGCTCCGGCATGGACGCCGTCATCACCGCGGCACGCGCCGTCAAGTCGGGCGAAGCCGAGCTGATGATCGCCGGCGGCGTCGAATCCATGTCGCGCGCGCCCTTCGTGCTGCCGAAAGCCGAAAGCGCCTTTTCGCGACATGCCGAGATCCACGACACCACGATCGGCTGGCGCTTCATCAACCCGTTGATGAAGAAGCAGTACGGCGTCGATTCCATGCCGGAGACCGGCGAGAATGTCGCCGAGGACTATCGTGTCTTCCGCGAGGACCAGGATGCCTTTGCCGTGCGCAGCCAGGCGAAGGCCGCGGCTGCACAGGCGAACGGCCGTCTTGCCGGGGAGATCGTCTCGGTCACCATTCCGCAGAAAAAGGGCGAGCCCGTCGTCGTCGACAGGGACGAGCACCCCCGGGCAACGACGATGGAAGCCCTTGCCAAACTCAAGGCACCGTTCCGCGAAGGCGGCACGGTCACCGCCGGCAACGCATCGGGCGTCAACGACGGTGCAGCGGCGCTCATCATTGCCTCGGAGGATGCGGCCAGGAAACACGGATTGACCCCGATCGCCCGTATCCTTGGCGGCGCCTCGGCGGCCGTGCCGCCGCGAGTGATGGGCATCGGCCCGATCCCCGCCTCGCGCAAGCTGATGGCGCGGCTCGGCATGAGGCAGGAGCAGTTCGACGTGATCGAGCTCAACGAGGCCTTCGCGAGCCAGGGACTGGCCGTTTTGCGCGCGCTCGGCATTGCCGACGACGACGCCCGCGTCAACCGCAACGGCGGTGCGATCGCGCTCGGCCATCCGCTCGGCATGTCAGGCGCGCGCATCACCGGAACGGCGGCACTGGAACTCGCCGAGACAGGCGGGCGCTATTCGCTCTCGACCATGTGCATCGGCGTCGGCCAGGGCATCGCCGTGGCGCTGGAGCGGGTGTGACCCGCGCCGGTGCCTTGAGCGCCGTGCGTCTTTTCAGACGCATGATCGACGCTGTCGCACTTCCTTAAGTCGGCTCCGATTTGAGGAAACACGCAGGAGGCGGGACTAAGGACCGTTGCGTCAATCGGTGATTTGAAACCCCAAGGGCGCTTGCACGGATGAGGCATCTTCGCTCTCTACGTTTGACACCCGTGCTGCCGGCGGGCCTTTCCAGAACCGGCTCAGCATTGTCGAAATCGCCGCCTCGGGCCCGGCAATCAGGGCCGTGACGGAGCCGTCGCGTTCATTGCGGACCCAACCCGCCAGGCCAAGCCGTGCCGCTTCGTCGCGGGTCCAGACGCGGAAGGCGACGCCCTGCACCCTTCCAGTGATCCGGACCAGAGCCGCTTTGCGATCTTCCGCCATGGCCGCCTCCTTCCTGTTCGGTCATCTGAATCTGGCGCAGACGACGGCGAATGCAAGCGCGTCGCTTGGGTGAGCGGTGCCGCGCGTCGGCCCACGGTGCGTGCCCAAACGTCGGCACTGTTACCGTCTGGATCATAAACGTGATCGATTCAAATAAACTTGGAGCGGGATGCGAGCGGAAAACCGCTCAAACTTTTCCTCGTCCCACTCTGGAAAATCTGCCCTCTCGACCTTGAAGGCGCTGCACCCCAACACCATTGTATGACTCATCGATAGAGCCTCCTCCTCCCGGCTCTATCGTGGGATCGGCAACCCTCCTCCCCCAGTTGCCGATCAGAATCGAAAGCCCGGTGCCCCTCCTCCCGCGCCGGGCTTTCTCTTTTGAGGCGCGAGCTATCGCGATAAAATGGTTGCCTGCTGCACATCTGGGAACGTTTGAGCGGGTCCGGCATCCAATGTGCGACAAGGAGCCTCAACCATGCCCATTGCTGACACAGTCCCCACCCGAAAACGCGAGACCTCGCCACAAGACATCGATGCCTTCCGCGTGATCATGCAGACGCATAATCGCAAGCTCTACCGGATTGCGCGAAGCATTGTGCACAACAACAGCGATGCGGAGGACGTTCTCCAGGAGGCCTATGTCCGCGCCTTCACGCATTTTTCCGAATTCCGCGGCGACTCGGCAATCAGCACGTGGCTCTCCCGCATCGTGATCAACGAGGCCCTGGGCCGGCTGCGCCAGGGGCGGCGGCGGAAGCGGCTTACCGATGACATGATGCAAACCCAACAGGCGGAGATCATCGCCTTCCCGCGCAACGCAGACACCGATAATCCGGAAAAAACGATGGCACAGCGACAGATTCTCGACCTTGTCGAAAAGGCGACCGATCAGCTTCCGGATATCTACCGCACCGTCTTCGTCATGCGGGTGATCGAGGGGCTCAGCAACGAGGAGACCGCTGATCTGCTGGCGCTTCGCCCCGAAACCGTGCGAACGCGGCTCTTTCGCGCACGACACCTCATCAAAGAGCAACTGGAGCGACAGATCGGTCCGCTGCTGCTCGACGCCTTCCCCTTCGCGGGCAAACGTTGCGAGCGTCTGACTGAGGCCGTGCTGGCCCGCATCTCGCAACACGAACCAGAGGGCGGCGACAGGTAATCGGGAACGGTTCGGCCCGCGAAGCATCCAAAGCATGTCAATTGAACAACACGCTTTGATCTTCGAGGAAAGGAACATCCGATGACCATACGCTTAACCACCGCGGCTGCTGCACTCGCCCTGTTGCTCGGGGGCAATTCGGCGCTCGCTGCCGACAAGCCGACGGATCCACAGATCGCGCATATCGCCTACACCGCAGGTGTGATCGATGTCGAAGCGGCAAAACAGGCCATCGCCACGTCGAAAAACAAGACCGTCGTCGAATTCGCCGAGAGCATGGTGCGCGACCACGAGTCGGTGAACAAGCAGGCGCTCGATCTCGTCAAGAAGCTCAACGTTACGCCGGAGGATAACGACACCAGCAAAGCTCTGTCGAAGGCGGCCGAAACCAAGCGTTCGGAACTGGCGAAGCTGACGGGGGCTGACTTCGACAAGGCCTATGTCGAGAACGAGGTCGCATATCACAAGCAGGTCAACGGCGCGCTGGAAACCCTGCTGATTCCTTCTGCGCAGAACGCCGATCTCAAGTCTTTGCTCGAGACCGGGCTGAAGCTGTTCCAGGGCCATCAGCAGCACGCCGAGCATGTCGCGACGGAGCTGAAATGAACGCGGCAGTGAACCCGCTAGGATCGGCTTTTCTCGCCCTGTTGTTGGGAACGACGGCCATCGTCGTTCCCGCGCGGGCAGGAACCATTGAGGTGACGATCGACGGCCTCACCTTCGCGCCCGTGGAGATCGAGGCGAAGGTGGGTGATGAGGTCGAGTGGATCAACAAGGATGCGCTCGTTCACACCGCCACCATGAAGGGAGGTACGGAAGTGCTCGTGCCGGCGAAGAAATCAGGTCGCCTTCTGATGAACGAGCCAGGCAGCTTCGACTATATCTGCCGTTATCACCCCAATATGAAGGGCCACATCACCGTTCGTCCCTGAACCGAGGTGCAGCAATTCAAAGTGCTACAGCGTCCTTTGCGCGTCTGAAAGACGCGCGGCGCTGGAGCCGCTTGCGCCTCAGTGGGCCGAGTAGGCGCCGTCCACGAGATGCACGCTTCCGGTGATGAAGCTCGCCTGCTCGGACAAGAGGAAGCACACGAGGGACGCCACCTCTTCCGGCTTGCCGCGCCTTCCCATCGGCTGCAGCGACATCATGCGCCGGGTGCTCGCGATGTCGGCATGCTCCGACAGGAGCGGCGTTTCGATCCAACCGGGACCGACGGCATTGATGCGGATGCCCATCCGCGCATATTCCATCGCAGCGACCTTCGTCAGCCCGACAATCCCGTGCTTGGCTGCGGTATAGGCGGCCGCGGTCGGCAGGCCGACCGAGCCGAGAATGGACGACATGTTGACGATCGCGCCACCGCCGTGCGCGAGCATGGCAGCGATCTCGTGCTTCATGCAGTAAAACACGCCGTTCAGGTTGACGTTCATCACGTTGTGCCATTCGTCGAGCGGATAGTCGGCGGTCGTCTTGCGGATGCCATCGATGCCGGCATTGTTGACCGCCAGATGCAGGCCGCCGCATTTCTCGACGGCGAACTTCACCAACTTATCCACAGCTTCGGCATCGGCCACGTCGACGACGAAGTCGTGGGCCTTGCCGCCTTGCGCATGGATCTCGGCGGTGATTCGGCGCGCGGCGTCAGCGTCCAGGTCGGCAACGATGACCTCTGCACCCTCGCTACCGAGTTGCAGGGAAACAGCCGCGCCAATACCGGAACCCGCACCGGTCACGACCGCAACCTTCCCCTCGAAGCCAAGTTTCATTTGTCCATCCTTATTGTCGTGCCTCGACCTAATCGAGCGGACGCGCCGCCGCAAGACGTCTCACAGGCCATGAAGAGCGGCATCCGCTTCAACGACCCGAAAATCCCGACAAGCCCGCGAGAATCGCCTGTTGATGCCGCTCCTGTTCATTCACCCGCACTAGGCGGCGTTACAGATATACCACGCTTGCCTCACATATGCTTTCGTCCGCAAGCAAAGATGTAGTCCAAACCACATTTCTATCCTCTCCAGCCGTCTTAATCGACACGCAAGACTTGGCCGCCGCGCGCCGCGGTGTTAAAGACGAATCCGGGGCGCACCGATTTGCTCAGCAGGTAAAGATGGACAATGACCAAATTACGCGCCGGATGCTCGTTCTGAGCGGTCTGGCTCTGTTGACCTCTGGATGTAGTTCAACCTGGCAAGGAATGGGGGTCCCTGTTCCATCCCTGTTCGGAAGCAACTCCGGCATCGATCCTCGCTACCGAAGACGGCATGTCCGCTACGAGGGATACGAAGCGCCCGGAACAATCGTCGTCAACACGTACGAGCGTTACCTCTACGCCATCGAAGACGGCGGCTGGGCGACGCGCTACGGGATCGGCGTCGGAGAAGAGGGCCTCACGATGAAAGGCAACGCGGTTGTCGGCCGCAAGGCGGAATGGCCCTCATGGACACCGACCGCCAGCATGATCAAGCGCAAGCCGCACCTGGCGCAATATGCAGGCGGCGTCTCCGGCGGGCCGCACAACCCGCTTGGTGCGTCGGCCCTTTATCTCTATCGGGGTGGACAAGACACCATGTTCCGCGTGCACGGAACGAACGAGCCGTGGACGATTGGCCACGCGGTTTCGAACGGTTGCATCCGCATGACGAACGAGGATATCGTCGATCTCTACAGCCGGACGCCCGTAGGCACGCCGGTATTGATCATCTGATGGTGTTTCCCTTTAATTTTCGGTATAAATGATGAAGCTGTGTGTTTTTGGGACACCGTTGAAAGTTCGGCAACGACAAACCGGATGGCAACTGTGTCCTTTCTGCACTAGGCCGAGTCGCAATTCGCCACTATTACTTCAAATGTTGCCTTCGATAACCCATTCCGACTATTGAGGAAAGGACTTCTGAATGAGCAGATTTCTAATCGTGATGATTGCGTTGTTTTCGGTCGCCAGCCTGAGCGCTTGCGGGACGATTGGCAAAGGCAAGGGGAAGGCCCCGCCACCGGCAGCGCCGGTAGAACAGGCACCAGTCTACAAGTAAATTAGACTTTTGCGCGGGGAGGGTCTTGCGACCCTTCCCACGTACTGTATTCATGGCCACACCGGCTTAGGATCTACAGCGCGGAAGCCGCACACTGACAGGAGTTGGCTTCAGGATTTGCGCTCATCAGAGCTCGGGAGATAGAGCGTAGTAATGACGCTTATACGAGGTCGTATATCGCTGGCGGTCTTGCTCGCACTGACCACTGCAGCATGTCAAACTGAAGACAAGGCTCCCCAACCGCGTTTTGTTTCGAGTATCGACGCCACCGGGTCGCGTTTGGCCGGAAAGTCTCAACAGAGAGACTACGGCTACTTCATCGAATTCCGCTCCCGCTACGCGCTCAGCTACGGTCACTCCTATGTGATTTTCGGGCGCACGAACAAGGCCGGAGCAATGATCAATCCGGAGGTTGCGGGCCTTGCGCCGGCGACGCTCGATACCGCACCATATGTTATGGGTCATTTCCTGCCGGTTCCGGCTGAGACAGGAGTCAGCGATGGCGACCTGGAAGAAGAATACAGGTCGGCAAGCTGGCGCGTTCTGCTGACGGAAGCCGAGTATCAGGAAGTCGTCGCGGACATTCGCAAACTCAAGGCGAAGTCCCGCTTCTGGCACGCGTCGCTCTACAACTGCAACGCCTTCGTGGCGGAAATTGCGCGTTCCATGGGGTATAAAACACCCGGCATCTGGCTCAGGCCGCAAGAATTCATTACAAGGCTTCGAGAGATGAACGGCGGGTGAGTGCAATCGGCACTCCCGCCGCTTGTCCGGCGGTCGGCTTATGCGACCGCAGCATTTTCATCGGTCGGAGCGGAGCTTGATGGCCACATCCTTGACAGACGTTGCGATGGCCGCGATCGCAGCGAGGCTTGGTGAGCTAGCGTGAACATAACGGTCGCTTCCGTCGGCGAAATCATCTGGGTGCTCGGCATCGTCGCCTGGTACTTCATCCGGCGTCCGTATGAACGTCGCGCCAAGCGCGTGCGGGTCGTCAGCAACCGCCGCTCGCGTTCCGAGACCGTCGGGCTTGCGGCGGCGCTGTTCGGCCTTGCGTTCGTTCCCGGCTTTTACGTCGCGACCGGCAAGCCGGAGGCGGCCGACTATCCGGCGCACGCATGGGCGGTCGCCGTCGGCGCCTTGATCTTTGCCACGGCGATGTGGGTCTTCCGCCGAACCCATAAGGAACTTGGTCGCAACTGGTCCATTTCGCTGGAGATTCGCGACAAGCACGAACTGATTTGCCGCGGACCCTATGCCCTCGTCCGTCACCCGATGTACACCTCCTTCCTGCTTATGGGCGTCGGCCAAGCCTTCCTGCTGTCTAACTGGGTGGCTGGCCTCGCGGGTCTGGTGGGCTTTGCCGTCCTCTTTTTCCTCAGAGTGGACAAGGAGGAGCGCATGATGCTGGAAATATTCGGCTCGCAGTATCGAGACTATATGGACAGGACCAAGCGAATTATCCCCTATCTTTACTAGAGGTGGCATGATGCGAGGCCGAGCCCTCAAGCTTTCGGCGGCACGACGCCTTGTCGGAGATCTGATGAGATTTTCGATCGGCGTGCCACGGGTCACGGTGCAGCGTCAGATGAACCTTGGCGCCCTGCAAAAAGCCAGATTGGCACAGCCGAGCCGGCCGTCCTGGACAGTGCTTTTTTTGAAGGGATATGCACTCCTCTCCAAGGAGACACCGGAGTTTCGCCGCGCCTACGTCAAATTCCCGAGGCCCCAGCTCTACGAATATCCGGGAAGCGTCGCCTCGGTCGCGCACGAGCGCGAACTTGAAGGCGAACGGGTCGTGCTCTTGAGCACCATCAAGACCCCCGAACAGCGGTCGATCGGCGAACTGGGAGCGCTGATCCAGTCGGCGCGATCACGACCCGTACTGGAGATCAAACAGTTCCGCCGCGCTTTGAAGCTCGCCCGCGCGCCGGCACCGATCCGGTGGTTAATCATGTGGCTTGGCCTCAATATCGGGCGCCAGCGCGGGCGGCATTTCGGCACTTTCCAACTGTCGGTCTATTCCGGCCTCGGCGCGGAGTCCCTCAATCCCCTGACGCCGCTCACGACGATTTTCAACTACGGTCCGATCAGCGAGGACGGACTCGTAACCGTCCGCATCCACTATGATCACCGGGTCATGGACGGCGCCAATGTCGCGCGGGCGTTGGAGCACTTCGAAAGGATCCTGAACGGCCAAGTCGCCGATGAAGTGGCAGGTCTTTCTGAAGGCGGAACCGCCTCGAATGCTGCGGCATCGGGATCAGCAGCATGACGTCGAGCCCGGAGTTCCGGCCGGCCGTCGTCGTGGTCGGCGCCTCGCGCGGCATCGGCAAGGCGATCGCCGAGACTGCCGCCAAGGACGGCGCCACCATCGTCCTGGTTGCGCGTTCGTCAGAAGGTCTCCAAACGGCAGCAACTGCAGTTCAGCAGGCAGGCGGCAAGCCATTCACACTTGGTCTGGATCTCGCGGCCGGCGATGCGGCGACGCGTCTCGAAGACTTCCTGTCCAATGAGGGGCTGACATGTGACGTGCTCGTCAACAGCGCCGGTTACGGACTGCGCGGCGGGGCTGCGACACTGCCGCTCGACGAGCAAATGGGGCTGATCGACCTCAATATCCGCGTCTTGACCGAGCTCACGCTCCGTTTCCTGCCGGGAATGGTGGCGCGCGGCAGGGGCGGCGTGATCAATCTCGGTTCCGTCGCGAGCTTCACGCCCGGACCCTTCATGGCCTTGTACTATGCGAGCAAGGGCTTCGTCCGTTCCTTTTCGGAGGCGCTGCATCAGGAGGTGCGCCCGGCCGGTGTGACGGTCACTTGCGTCGCCCCCGGGCCGGTATCGACGGAGTTCCTCGAAAAATCGGGCGCCAACAGGGCAGCGCTGTTCAAGATCTTGCCCAAGGTGGATTCGGAATACGTGGCCGAGCGCGCCTGGCGCGGATTCAAGGCCGGCCGACGGCTCGTAATTCCAGGCATCTCCGCCCGGCTGGCGATCCTGCTCGCCGGACTCTTGCCTTCAGCAGCCCTCCTGCCCCTGATCGGTCGCCTGCAGCTGCGCGGCAATGATCCCTGCCCTTGCGGCTCAGGCCAGACGTTCAAGACCTGCTGTCGCGCCGGCCGATCGCAACGGCTTGCGTCACCCGGAACGAAGGCCTGACCTTCGCCGGCGCGGAGGCCGATAGCTCGAGTCAGAGTAGCGGCGATAAAACTGTTGCTCGGGCCGTACGCGCTTGCGAAGACTGGTTTCATCCACAAAAAGCCTCGATTAATCAATTTTAATCACTATGATTAAGCTTGAATAAATGGAGTGGAGCCATGGAAACGAAGGTGTTTACAGCCCATGTACCGCTGCCGCTCGCCGAAAAGGTCGATCAAATCGCGGCACGGCTTGAGCGTTCGCGCGGTTGGATCGTCAAGCAAGCACTAACTGCTTGGATTGACCAGGAAGAGGAGCGCCGGCGCTTGACGCTGGAAGCGCTCGCCGACGTCGACGGTGGGCAGGTCATCAACCACCAGTCTGTGCAGGCTTGGGCCGATAGCCTCGATAGCGACAAGCCGCTGCCGCTACCATTGTGAAGCTCGAGTGGACGACCAAGGCGGTTTCTGATCTAGGGCGCCTCTATGATTTCCTCGCGCCGGTCAATCGGCAAGCAGCTGCCCGCACAGTGCAAGCGCTGGTAACGGCCCCAACGCGTCTGCTCGAGCAGCCGCGTATGGGCGAAAGGTTGGAAGAGTTCGATCCCCGTGAGGTTCGCCGTATTCTCGTTGGCCATTACGAAATGCGTTATGAGATCGCCCACTCGACGATCTACGTGCTGAGGCTTTGGCATACACGTGAGGATCGCTAGATCCGCGGTAAGAGTCATCGTGACCAAGCCCGCACATCGGCGATGACGACAACAGGCGAGGCTGTGAATCACTCCATATCGTCGCTGTCCTGCGCGCCGGAGTGGTCGCGCTGGCCGTAGATGATCTCGCGCTTGCCGACATGGTTGGCCGGGCCGACAAGACCCTCCTTCTCCATCCGCTCGACGAGCGACGCGGCACGGTTGTAGCCGATGCCGAGACGGCGCTGGATGTAGGACGTCGAGCACTTCTTGTCGCGCAGCACCACCTTGACCGCCTGGTCGTAGAGCTCGTTGCCGTCTTCCGACGCGATCGCGCTCTTGTCGAACACGGCGCCCTGATCCTCTTCTGCCTCCTCGTCCTCTTCGTCCGCGGTCACCGTCTCGAGATATTCCGGGCGTCCCTGCGTCTTCAGATGCGCCACGACATGCTCGACCTCCAGATCGGAGACGAAAGGCCCGTGGACGCGGGCGATGCGGCCGCCACCGGCCATGTGCAGCATGTCGCCCTGGCCAAGCAGCTGTTCGGCGCCCTGCTCGCCCAGGATCGTGCGGCTGTCGATCTTCGATGTGACCTGGAAGGAGATGCGCGTCGGGAAGTTCGCCTTGATCGTGCCCGTAATGACATCGACCGACGGACGCTGCGTCGCCATGATCAGGTGGATGCCGGCGGCGCGCGCCATCTGCGCCAGCCGCTGGATCGCGCCTTCGATCTCCTTGCCGGCGACCATCATCAGATCGGCCATCTCGTCAACGATGACGACGATATAAGGCATCGGCGCCAGATCCATTTCCTGCTGTTCGAAAAGCGGCTCGCCCGTCCCCTTCTCGAAGCCGGTCTGGACCGTTGCCAGGATCGGTTCGCCCTTCTCGCGAGCCGCCGCCGCCCGCTGGTTGTAGCCGTCGATGTTGCGGACGCCGAGGCGCGACATCTTGCGATAACGGTCCTCCATCTCGCGCACCGCCCATTTGAGCGCCATTACGGCCTTCTTCGGATCGGTCACGACGGGCGTCAAAAGGTGTGGAATTCCGTCGTAGACCGAGAGTTCCAGCATCTTCGGATCGACCATGATCAGCCGGCATTCCTCCGGCTTCAGCCGATAGAGCAGCGACAGGATCATCGTGTTGATCGCCACCGACTTGCCCGAACCGGTGGTGCCGGCGACGAGCAGATGCGGCATCTTGGCAAGCTCGGCGATCACCGGTTCGCCGCCGATGGTCTTGCCGAGGCAAAGTGCCAGTTTGTAGCCGGTCTTGCGGAAATCGGCGGACTCGATCAGTTCGCGGAAATAGACCGTCTCGCGGGTGGCGTTCGGCAGCTCGATGCCGATGACGTTGCGGCCAGGCACCACCGCGACGCGGGCCGAGAGCGCCGACATCGAGCGGGCGATATCGTCGGCAAGGTTGATCACGCGGGACGACTTGACGCCCGGCGCCGGCTCGAACTCGTAGAGCGTAACCACAGGGCCTGGCCGCACATGGATGATCTCGCCCTTGACGCCGAAATCTTCGAGCACGCTTTCAAGGAGCCCGGCATTCTGCTCGAGTTGCTCCTGCGTCATGAAGAAGCCGCGGCCTTGCGGCGGCTCCTGCAGGAGTGCTTCGGACGGAAACTCGTATGCGTCGCCGGTCTGGACCGGCTCGATCGCTCCGATCAGCGGCAGCGATGGGGAGGAGCGCTGCACGACGGCCGGCATGGTGACCATTGCTTTCGCCACTGGCGCTTCGGAAACCTTCTCCGGCACCTGAGCGAACACGATCGGCTCGGCGGGCGCTGCGGATTCAGGCACGACCGCTGTGGCTGCCGCCGGAGCGGGTTCCTCCACCGGCGGCCGGTCGATCACGTCAGGCGTCGGAGCGGTAGCAGGCAAGTCAGCGGCCGGCGCTGGACGCCGGCATTCGACGACCCGGAACAGCGATGTGATTGCAGCCGTCGGCAGTGCAGGGATTTCTACCGGCCGGGCGGGCGGGGGCTTCCGTTCTACTGCGACCTCAGTCGGCGTTGCCACGGCAACGATCGAGGGCGGGGCGACCGCGGGAGCCGCTGGGATCGCAACCTCAGGCTCCATGAATTCAAAGAAGGCATGATCGGAAAGATAGGCCAGGCGCGCGTCGGGCTGACCGCCGCTCTCCGTGACCACACCGGAGGCGATGGTCGGGGCCTCCGGAAGCACACCCCCAACCTTCACGTCTTGTGCGGATGCCGGTTGCGTTGCCACCGCCGCCGGCCCTTGCGGCGCTGCGATCGGTACCGAAGCCAGCGCCGCCTCCGCCGCACCGGTGCCGCCGGCTTGCTGGGAACTCCAGGAGGGAAGCTGCTGCATCAGGACGCGCAGGAGTTCGGATGGACTGTAGCTGGGCGTCTCGGGCCCGACGGCAGGCACATCATTCGCCGTGGCCGCCTCGACCGCCCCCAGCTCGACGTATTCCTCGGCTGCGACAGTTGGCTCGGCAACCTCGGCCGCCACCTCCACTTCCGTTTCGCCCTCCTCGATCGCCGGCGCGCGGCGCTTCATGAATTCGCGCTCGGGCGTGCGGGTGAAACGGACATTGGGCGACAGGAAGAAATGGCTTTCCCAAGTGGTATCGCCGTCATGACCGGTGATTTCGGCAAGCGTCGGAAGCGGGTCTCGCGTGGAGGCCGTCACTTGCGCCGGAGCATAGGCAGAGCCCTGCCCATAGAGCCGCGTCGCGCGACCGGCATAGCCTGTGTCGTGGACATCCTGGCTCGCCGCCCTCCGTGGCGCTTCCGGCGCCTCGAACAGATGGTCGTGTTGGCTGGAGCCTGCCGCCTGGGCGTGAGGGCTGCTCATAGCACCCGGATGGGGAGCCTCGAAATCGTCCGCCTGGTTTGCATCATACAAAACTGCCGTCGAGAAATTTGTCCGGGGAATACGCATGGCCTGAAAACTCGAAATTCATTATCGAAGGGGGCTGCCTTAAGCGAATAGGAAATGAAGGTTAACAACTCCCTTCCAGGCACCGCGCGGGAGGGGCCGCATGCCCTCCGAAGAGCTTCACAAGACGCCCTTCCGGCCGCCCGCATCCGAGGCTTTTCAGGGCTTCGGCAGCCGGTTTTTGCCACCGTTCAAATTCTGTTTCAGACCGGGAAGATTTTCGAAGCGTGAGCGCTATCTTTGCAAACATAGATTGCTGTCGATCCACCTCCTGCCGAGGATCGGCGGAAGGCTCAATAGCGCCGGCGATGCGCGGTAGTCGCAAATCCCCCGGCGCAGACCGCTTCGCCCGCCGCCGCTAAGAAAGGCACCCGACATGAGCGACAACCTTGCACTTCAGAGCGGCCTGGCCTTCATCGGTCGTCTGCTTCTCGTCGCCATCTTCCTCTCGTCCGGCTTCGAAAAGCTGGCCGATCCCGCAGGAACGATCGAGTATATAAGGGCGGCCAATCTGCCGCTGCCCACGGTCGCCTACGCCGTCGCTCTCGTCGTGGAAATCGGTGGCAGTGTCCTTCTTGTTCTCGGCTATCAGGCCCGCTTGGCCGCGCTCGTCCTGGCGGTCTTCACCCTGGCATCGGCTCTCGGATTTCACACCAATTTCGCAGACCAAAACCAGATGATCCACTTCATGAAGAATCTCGCCATCACGGGCGGATTCCTGCAGGTCGTCGCCTTCGGCGCGGGCGCCTTCAGCCTGGATCGACGCGTTGGCCGCGTCTGAGCGACGCTCCCCCGAAGGCAATTTCTGGTCGTCGAATCGGGGGCAGACAGTAGCTGCGCCCGACCCTCCCCCATTATCGCCTTAGTCAGCCTCTAGGCAGTCCCTTGTGCGTCGCAACATAGCACGCAGGCAGTAACCTTTACTGCATGTGTCCTTAAATCGTAGCCGATTCAAGGGACAAAAACATGCAGCACTTCAAAGTGCTACAGCGTCCTTTGCGCGTCTGAAAAGACGCGCAGCGCTGTAGTAGCCAACAAGGACGAAGATTGCTGATGGCTGACTATGATCCCCGCAAAATCCGAATCGATTGCCTCGATGGACTTCGAGGGCTGGCATCGCTCTGGGTGATGATTGGCCATGCGCTGTTGCTGACGGGTTGGCGCCTGCCGGTTCTGTCGGAACCCGATCTCGGTGTTGATCTCTTCATCATGCTTTCCGGCTTCCTGATGGTGTTTCACTATCAGCTCCGTGCCTCCAAGGAGCCGTGGGAGTTGGCCTCGACCTGGGGAAGCTTCTGGATCCGGCGTTTTCTGAGAATTGCGCCGCTCTACTATGTTCTCCTCGCCATCGCCTTCGCGCTCGGCGCCTGGCTGTTCGAATCGCGAATGATCATCGACGCCTTCCTCGGAAGGACGCCACAAGCACCCTACCGCTATCTCGACAACGGAATGATCAACGGGCTTATGCACGCGAGCTTCCTTTTCGGTCTCTCTCCCGACTACGCCTACCGGACGCCGCTCCCGGACTGGAGCATAGGGCTCGAAATGCAGTTCTATGCGGCCTTTCCCTTCATCATGCTTTTGCTCAAGAAAGGCGGATGGCTGAAGGGCGCGCTCTTTACAGCCCTTATTGCCGTCGCGATCGTGTCGACGTCGAGCGTGCTGGGAGTGCACTTTCCGATGCCGGCGTTCCTGCCGCTGAAGATGCATATCTTTCTTTGCGGAATGCTGTTGGCGCTTGGTCTTCACGCGGACAGGTCGAAGGCTGTCCTCCACGGCGGGGCCGCCATGGCGCTCGCTCTTCTGCCGATCGGCGGCGATATGACAATGACGAAAATGCTGATGCGCGTCACGCTCGTCGCCGTCTTCTTCGCGCTGCTCTATCATCGCCTGATCGACAACGTAGTGGGCATCAGGCTTCGCGCGTTTTCCTCGTCGCTCGGCAACAGGTTCTTTCATTGGCTCGGCGAACTTTCATTCGGGGCCTATCTCTGGCACCTCATCTTCCTTCAGCCGATTGCCGCCTATTTCATTGCCGCTTTCGGCGACACGATCTCGGCGCCCATGCGCTTCGCCGTGGTTACCGCCATTCTCGTGCCCTTGGTTTACGCGGCTGCCTGCATGACTTTCCTCTCGGTCGAAAGACCTGGTCAGAGGCTCGCCAAGCGTTTGATCGGGAGACAAAAGCCTCAGCCGATCAGTGCCTGATGCAGGCCGTCGAAATTCGCGCTTGACCTCAACTTTACTTGAGGAAGCATTGTGATGCTCTTCGAGACGAACGAGAGGGCGCGACGACCATGATGGCTACAAAATTTCCTTCAGGGCAGAGCATCGGAGCAGCGATAAACGGCATTTACGAGACACACCTGCCGGTGCGGGATCTCCGCCGCTCGGTAGCATTCTATCGGGACCAACTCGGGCTGGAGTTTGCGAAGGAGTTCTCTGAAAGGAGGGTTGTCTTTTTCTGGGTCGGCACAAAGGCGGAAGGGATGCTGGGTCTCTGGGAGACGGGGACGGCACCGCTTCAGATGAAATTGCACTTCGCGTTTCGGGCACCAATGGCGATGGTCGTCTCGTCCTGCGAACTCCTGCGCGAGGCAGGCATCCAACCGCTCGGCTTCAATGGAGAACCGGTTTCGGAGCCAGTGGTGCTTGGATGGATGCCGGCCATCTCCGTCTACTTCAAGGACCCGGACGGGCATAGCCTCGAGATCCTCTCCGCGCTCGATGCGGCCCCGGATGCGGAGTTTGGTGTCGGGCCATACTCCGCCTGGGTGGCGAAACACGGCTGACGGCGCAGGGATCGCCGACCGCCGCCCATTCAAAGGGCCTTCGGCATGACCGTCAGAGCCGCATCCACCCGGTCGGCCCACAAGAACGCGGCGGCCGTTAGCTATGACTTCTGATTTTTCACAAACGTCGCGTGCCATTTTGCCAGCATCGACACCGCTTCCTTGAGGAAGGCCGGATGGGTGCCGGGCAGGAACTCGATTCTCGGGGCTTTTCCGTCGAGCTTCAGCCGCGCGAAGACACGGCCCGCCTCGTCCCTCAACTCCTCCGGCTTCTCCGGCTCCGGCTTGTCGCTCTCAGATAGGCGATTGAAGACGAGCTGGAAGCGCTGATCTGTGTCTGCGGCGCGGAACCGCGACGCGCCGATTTCCGCATCCGCCAGATCGCGCGCCTCTTGCCTTTCGAGCAGCGTGGCGATCGCCATCCACCGCTCCCGTCCTGCCTTCGGCGCCGGGCCGATGGCGCGGGCGAGAGGATGCGGCACACTGTCGGCCACCTGCAGAAGGCGCGACAGCTCGCTCTTCTGCACGGCAAGCGCATCGCCGATCACCTTGCGGTCGAAGCCGCGGGCGGCGAGTGCCGCGGCGAAAAGCGCCCGCTCGATGAAGGAGAGATTGCGCCGCTCGGCATTTTCCTTGCCCTGGGCGAGCACCAGCTCGTCGTCGGAAAGCGGCCGGACGATCGCCTTCACCTGCAGTTCGAGCCGGCGGACCGCCTTCAGCCGGCGATGGCCATAGGCGGTCTGGTAGTGACCCTGCTTTTCCGGATGCGGACGCACGAGGATCGGCGATTGCTGGCCGTTCTCGCGAATACTTTCGACCAGCGCCAGGAAATCGGGATCGTCTACCTCGCCGTCGGTCAGCCGGTCCTCGACGAAGGAGCCCTCGACCAGCGCCGGATCGAGTGCCACGACGCGCTCGCCCTGCGTGAGAGCTTCCCGCAACGCGCGCGCCTCTTCCGCCTCGCGTGTGATATTGCCGAGCGACAGCCCCATCGCCCGGACCGCGCCCGATGCGGCGCGCGGGACATCCGCAGTGGAGGCGGGCCGGCCGTTGACAGGTGTCAACTCGCTCTCGATCTTCTGCTCCGCCGGTGCCGCCGGAGCGCCGCCCGCAAACAGCGCCCGCAATTCGTTCTTCCGGTTGTTGCCAGCCATGTCTTAGCGCCCCCAGGCCGCGTGAATGAGAGCCTCGACCTCGCCGTTGACGGCGTTCAGCGATTCGATCGCCCGGTCGTAGGTCGCGCGGGTGAAATTCTCGCGGCCGACCTCGTAGAGCGTCTGTTTCGTCAGGCCCGCATCCGAGATCGCCGTCGACTTCACCATGGCCGAGGTCAGCACGCGATCGCCGAAAAGCGAACGCATGAAGCCGACGATCTGCGCCTGCGGCCCATCATTGGGCTCGAAGCGGGTGACGAGATAGCGCAGGAAATCGAAATTGAGTTCGCCGCCGGCTTCGCGCACGACGCCGAGCAGGTCCGAGGTCATGTAGAGGAACTGATTCATCGAGGCGACGTCGAGCATCTGCGGATGCACGGTGACGATGACCGAGGTCGAGGCGCAGAGCGCCGAAAGCGTCAGGTAGCCGAGCTGCGGCGGGCAATCGATGACGACGACGTCGTAGTCGTCGGCAACGCTCGCAAGCGCCGTCTGTACACGCGCGAAGAAAAGCGGGCCGGCGTCCGCGCCACTCTGGCGGGCGCTCAGCGCCTGCGGCGTGGTGTGCTCGAACTCCTGCAGTTCGAGATTGCCCGGCACCAGATCGAGCCCGTCGAAATAGGTCTTGCGAATGATGTCCTTCAGCGGCCGCGCCTCGGCATCGTAGCGGATGGCGCCGTAAAGCGTGTCGTTGCCGGTCAGGTCCAGTTCCGGCTGATAGCCGAACAGTGCCGAAAGCGAGGCCTGCGGGTCGAGGTCGACCGCGAGCACCCGGTGGCCGGTCAAGGCGAGATACTGGGCAAGATGCACCGACGAGGTCGTCTTGCCGGAGCCGCCCTTGAAATTGGTGACGGAGATGACCTGCAGGTGCTCGCCCTTGGCGGCATCGCGCCATTTCAGGTAGCTGCGCGCCTTGGCGGCATTGCCCTTGCCGAACGCCTGGTCGGCGAGATGGCGGCGAAGCGCATTGATGTCGAAGAGCGAATAGGAGCGCCGCCCGCCGGACCCCGTATCGGGCTGCGGGCCCTCACCCGCCAGCGACAGCTGCCGAAGGTACCCGTCCGAGACGCCGATCAGCCGGGCGGCCTCGCCCGAGGTGAAGCTTCTGAGCGTCTTCATTGCCGTCGGCGGGAACAGGCGCTCGCGCATCGCCTTGAGCTGCTCGGACAGTGCCCGCGCGTCCGCCGCGATCGCCTCGTCCGCCGGTCGCCGATAGTCGGTCCCGCTCAAGCCCCCCGCTTCTCCGACCACCGCCGTCGATCCCGCCATATCCATTCCCAAATACCCTCTCAAGCTTCGCATCGCATTTGCGGCGGCGATCAACAATGTCCGTCTGCGGCCACGCAAATGCGCCCGCAATATCTCTTTACAGATCCATCGCTGAACTACGCTGAAATGCGGAATATGCGATCTATTCCGTTAGAGGGTGATTCATCCTCTGATTCGCGTCAAGCCTTTTCGGAAAGGGACGAAGCATCGTCATCGGTTCGGCGGCGTGCGGCCGTAGAGGAGCAGCATGACGATGATGACGACGCCATAGACGATCTGGCGGCCCGCTTCCGGCATCTGCATTACCGAGAGGATCGATTGCAGCAGCGTGATCAGGATCACGCCGGCGACCGTGCCCAGATAGGAGCCGCGCCCGCCAAGGATCGACGTGCCGCCGAGCACGACGGCGGCGATTGCCGGCAGCAGATAAGCATCCCCCATCGCCTGCGCCGCCTTCGAGGAATAGCCGGCGAGCAGAACTCCGCCAAAGGCGCTGAGCGCGCCCGAAATAGCAAAGGCGATCATGACGATGCGCCGCGTGTCCACGCCCGACAGATAGGCCGCGCGTTCGCTGTTGCCGATCCCGTAAACCGCCCGGCCGAAGGAGGTGCGCGTAAACAGGAACACCATGATGGCACTGATCGCGACCCAGACGAGGATGGCGTTCGGCAGGCCTGGAATGACGAACCCGGTCGCGAGCCAGCGCACCGCCGGAGGCGCGGAGTCCTGCGGCGAGAAGCCGCCGGTGTAAACGACCATCAGCCCTTGCGCGACGACATTGCTTGCGAGCGTGACGATCATCGACGGGATGCGCAGATAGGCGACGCCAAAGCCGTTCAGCAGGCCGAAGGCCGTGCCGCAGAGGATCCCGAAAGGAATGGCGATCACCGGTCCGATGGCTCCGAAGCCGGCGGCGGCACAGGCCATCATCGCGCCGGTCGTCATCACCCAGGGGATGGAAAGATCGATGTGGCCGAGAAGAATCACCACCATGACGCCGGCGGCCACGACCCCGAGGAACGAAGCGACCTTAAGCTGTTGCAGGAGGTAGTTGAGCGACAGGAAATTGCTGGAATAGAGGCTGCTCAGAAAAAGCAGCAGCAGGATGCAGCCGAAGGCGGTGAGAACGGCCGGATCGGCGCGGCGGAGGAACACCGGCAGGCGGGTCCTGATCGAGATGCGGTCCTCGGATGTGTCGCTCATTGGAACCAGTCCAGACGGTTGCGCACCCGCAGCAGAGCCAGCGAGCCGATACTGACCGCGATCATCAGGACAACGCCCTGGAGCAACGGCTGCCACAGCGGATCGACGTCGAAGACGAACAGCATATCACCGGTCGTGCGGGCGGCGAAGGCGCCGAAGATCGCGCCGACGGCGCTGCCGCGGCCGCCATAGAGCGAGACGCCGCCCAGCACGACTGCCGCGATCGACCAGAGCGTGTAGCCACTGCCGCTGGCATAGGCCGCCTCGCCGGTATAGGTGAAGAACGTCAGGAACAGGCCGCCCATCGCGGCAAGCAGTCCGGCGAGCGTATAGGCTGCAAACTTGCCGCGCCGGATCGGCACGCCGGACATGAAGGCCGCCTGCTCGGACGAGCCGGCCGCATAGGCAGCCCTGCCGAGCCTCGATCGCCGGAAGGGCAGCCAGACCAGCACAACCGCCGCCGCCAGCGCCACCAGGCTCGATGGAATCACACCGAAGAGGCGGCCGGTCAGCGCATCCGCGACGTCCTCGTTGACCGAGCCGCCGGGAAAGGGTCTCAGCAGCAGCGCCAGGCCAAAATAGACCGCGCCTGTCGCGATCGTCGCGACGATCGGCTGAAGCCGCCCGTAGATCACCAGAAGCCCGTTGATGGCGCCGCAGGCCATGCCCGCCGCAAGGACGGCAACGAGGCCCAATGCGGTCGGCAACGGTTCGCCGACGACGATCCAGGATGCCAGGCAATTGGTCAGGATGAAAATCATGCCGACCGACAGGTCGATGCCTGCCGTGATTACCACAAGCGCCTGGGCCATGGCGACGAAGGCGAAGAGCACTCCCTTGTTGGCGGCGGTCTGCGCCACATTGGCCGTCAGCCCGGCCGGATGATTCGCAATGTAGACGGCAAACATCAGGAGAAAGATTGCGAGCCCCATGAGTGTCCCGCGTTGCTCGTTCAACCAGTAGCGCCATTCGCTCATGTCGCTGCTCCCTCCCGGCCGCCCTCGACATTGAGAGCGCTCGCGATCAGCGCGTGCTCGGTGATATCCCGGCCCTCAAGCTCGCGGACGATACGGCCGTCATAAAGGACGAGGACGCGATCGCAGCACCCGATCAACTCGTCATAGTCGGTCGAATAGAAGAGGATCGCGGCGCCGGCGTCCGCCAGCCGGCGCAGAAGCTGGTACATCTCCTGCTTCGTGCCGACGTCGATACCGCGTGTCGGATCGTTGAGCAGAACGATCCGCGGCTTGCGCATCAGCCACTTGGCAATGACTACCTTCTGCTGGTTTCCGCCCGATAGAGCGCCCACCGGGATGTCGAGCCCGGCCGTCTTGATTGCAAGCAGCCGCACCATTTCATCGATCAGCTGTTCTTCCGCGGTGCGGTCGATGATCCCGCCGCGCGAAACATGGTCGAGGGCGGCGAAGGACAGGTTCTCGCGCACGGTCATCGGCAGCATCAGTCCCTCGGTCTTGCGGTCTTCCGGGATGAGCGCCATGGCGCTGCGCGAGGCGCGGGCGGCCGCGGGGCTTGCGATCGTCATCGGCGCCCCGTCGATGAGCACCGAGCCCGTGGTCCCGGGCAATACCCCGAAGAGAGCGAGCAGCAGGTCGCGCTGACCCTGGCCGTCCAGCCCGCCTAGGCCCACCACCTCCCCTTCGGCGACCGAGAGCGAAATGTCGCGCAGCCGGTCGCCCCAGCCGAGGTTCCGGCATTCGAGGCGGGGAGGTTTGGTGATGGCCGCGCGTGGCGGCTTCGGCGGAAAGACGTTGCTGTATTCGCGCCCGATCATCATTTCGACGACTTCGCTGTTGCTGCGGGTGCCGGCGCGGAAGCTCGCGACATTGCGGCCATTGCGGAACACGGTGCAGGTGTCGGCGAGTTCGGCGATCTCATGCATGCGGTGCGAGATATAGAGGAGCGCCAGACCTTCGGAACGCAGGCGCTTCAGCACCGCAAACACCTTGGCGACATCGCCGGCCGTCAGCGCCGACGTCGCCTCGTCGAGGATCAGGATGCGTGGCTTCGATGCCAGCGCCTTGGCGATCTCGACCATCTGCCGGCGCGACAGCGGCAGGTCCTTCACCGCCGCGCGCGGGTGAATGTCCTCGGCGCCGGCCCGCGCCAGCGCCTCTTCCGCGATTGCGCGCTGGGCCCGGCGGTCGATCAGGCCGAAGCGGCGCGGCGGATCGGCAATGGCAATATTGTCGGCGACGCTAAGGTCGGGGATCAGGGACAGTTCCTGGAAGACGCAGGCGATGCCCGCGGCCGAGGCTGCAGCCGGCGAGCGGAAGGAGATGTCGCGGCCGTCGAGCAGCATCCGACCCTCGTCCGCTGCCACCACCCCGGCCATGATCTTGATCAGCGTCGACTTGCCCGCGCCGTTCTCGCCGAGGATCGCATGGATATGGCCCGCTTCGACGTCGAGCTTGGCATTTTCCAGGGCGCGCACGCCGCCATAACGCTTGGACACGCCCTCCATCCGGAAGAGCGGTGGCTTCGCCTCTATCTCTGCCGTTGTCATCCGTCGCCTCGGCTACCGCAAATTTCGCGCATGCCGCGCCTGAGCGCGACATGCGCATCAGGAAGGACCGCTACTGGTTTTCCTTCGTCTGCCCCATGATCTCCTGGGCGGTGAAGTTGATGCCGCAGGTCGGGAAGGCGTTGCCGACGAAGAAGTTGTCGGACTGGTCGGGATAGAAATCCTGCCCTTCCTTGAAGTTCGGATCCTCGACGATCGCCAGCGGCAGCTTGATCGACTGCGGCACGACCTGTCCCTCGAGTGCGGCGATCGCCGTCTTGATGGCGACGGCAACCTGAGCCGGGCCGGTGCCGGCCGACGAACACTTCAGGCCGTCGCCGGCATGCTTGGCGCAGAACTTGCGGAAGCCGTTTTCGGTCTCGCCGCCGAACGGAACGAAGGGATGGCCGGCGTCGATCATCGCCTGCACGACACCGGTATCGCCGCCCTGTGCCGTGATGCCGTCAAAGGTCTTGTGCACAGCGATCGCATCGGCGGTCGCCTTCTGCGCTGTCGGGTCGTCCCACTTGCCGATCACCTCGACGACGTCCCATTTCTTGCCGGTCGACGCAAAAGTTTCGTGGATGCCGTTGTGGCGGTCCGTATCGACCGACGTGCCGGCAACGCCACGCACCTCGAGGACCTTGCCGCCGTCCGGAAGATGCTTGGCCAGCCAGTTCGCCCAGAGGACGCCGAGGCCCTTCTGGTCGACATTGACGTTGATGGCGTCCTCGGTGTCGAGAATGTTGTCGAAGGCGACCAGGACGACGCCGGCTTCCTTGGCGCGCTTGATGACCGGCCCGAAGGCGGTCGGGTTCTGGGCGTTGACGACGATCGCGTCATAACCGGAATCGATGAAGTTGTTGATGGCCGATATCTGCGCCGGCACGTCCTCGCCGGTAGAAACGACCTTGAACTCCTTGAGCTTGGCGGCAACGTCCGGCTGCGCGGCGTAGGCCTTGGCGGTCTGGATCATCTGGATGCGCCATGTATTGGCGATGAAGCCGTTGGCAAGCGCGATCCGATAGGGACCGTCCTTTTTCGGGAACTTGAAGAACTTCGTTTGGGCCGTCCACGGCACGAAACAACCCGGCTCGGCTGCGGGACCGCTGACGACTTCGGGTTCGGCATAGGCTGTTGTCGATAGAAACGTGAGCGCAGCGGCCGCGAGAATGCCGCTGACGAATGTTCTGGTCATCGAATTCCCTCCCATTTGTGGTTATACCGGGACAGGGCATCGAAACAGGGGGCCGTTAGAGCATCCGCCTTGGGTGGAATCACGAAAAGCGTCCTTGCGCGTTCACTCCAGCGCCGCGCGTCTCGCCAGACGCGCAAAGGACGCTGTAGCCCTTTTAGGTGCTGCATGTTTTTATCCTTGAATCGGCTGCGATTAAGGAAACATGCAGTAGAACGCACAAGGCTCTAGACGTCGAGCATTCGCCGCAGGCAGCGCCTGCGCTCGTTGCCAATCCGGCACGACATGTCGATACGCGAGTCCGGTGACGTCAGACAGGTCTCCTCCCGAAACGTCACAAGCGGGAATGGTAGCGCTACCAATAGGCATTGTAAAGCGGCGCACACTGGCTGGCCGCGGTCAGATTGCGGGTATCGCCGGAAGCGTCGTGCTCTCGCGAATCTTCAACTCGAAGCCGAGATCTACGACGGTTCGCCGTGGCCGCTCGCCAGCAATAGCGGCCCGCGCCATGGCGATGGCGCGCCGTCCGATCTCGTATCGGGGGGTCCGCACGCTGGTAATGGAAGGCGACGCGACCTCCATCATTTCAAGGTCGTTGAAGCCGGCTATGCTGATTTGAGCCGGAACCTGCAAGCCTGCGCGATGGCAGGCGAAAAGGACGCCGAGCGCCACGTCGTCATTGTTGCAGATGACCGCGTCGAGATCCGGGGTCTTCTCGAGCGCCTTGTGAAAAAGGCCTACCCCCATCGACACGCTGGAGGGAGAAATGGTTGTCGTCACGAGTGCTGCATCGAAGCGGCCGGCTTCGCGCATCACCACCTCATAGCCCGCAAGACGCCGCCGCGTCCGCGGATCCATGCGGGCGCCAAGAAATCCTATGCGCTTGCGGCCGACATCGATCACGTGCCGCGCCACCGCCTTGCCAGCCTCCAGATGGGAAAAACCGATCATGATGTCGATCGGATCCGGTCCGATCTCCATGATCTGCACGACCGGGCAGCCCGCCTGTTCCAGCATCTGCCGCGTCGTCGGCCCTTGATCTATACCGGAAACGATAAGCGCCGACGGACGCTGCCCGAGGAAGACCCTCAGCAGACGCTCCTCCTCCTCGTCGCAATAGTGCGTGTTGCCGAACTGGATCTGCAGCGGGCAATCCCCCAGGCCGTCATGGATGCCGCGCAAGACCTCGGAAAAGACATTGTTCGTGAGCGACGGAACGAGCACGCCGATGACATCGGCGCGCGCCGAGGCCAACGCACGCGCGCTCGGGTTCGGCACGTATCCGAGCTTATTGACGGCCGCCGCAATGCGCTGGCGCAACTCCGGCGAGACGCGCTCGGGATCGCGCAGCGCGCGGGAAACGGTGATGCTGCCGACGCCGGCGAGACCCGCAACGTCCGCGAGCGTCGGACGGCCGCTGCCACGGCGCGATCGATTCCTGACTTCGCTGTCGTTGGACGACGCCACACCCCGCCTCAATCTGGCCCATCGGCGACGCTCGCCGCTGTTTTCGCGCCCACTGCAGCGGCGCTGTGGTCGGCGCGGGGGAATTACGCATGGCCTGGCGCTCCCCTCACCCGCCTATCTTACGGCATAGAATGAAAGGAAAGAACTCTCTGTGGTGCGGCGACCGCCCTGCGGCTCCGCACCGGTCAAACGCCGACAGGCAGGCAACGAAACAGCGCGGCACGACGGCCGCGCTGTTTCGCAACCCAGCCTCGGCACCTGTCACTCGGCGTGAAGCGGCTGATTGAAGCGGTCGGCAAAAGCTTCGATCGAACCGCGCCCGAAACGCCTGAGCCGGCGCCTGACCAGAACGGACATGACGCGGGCGGCGGTGGAAAAGGTCATCTCGTCGAGTGGGCCGTCGCCGCTCCACGGCTTGCTCAGCCGGTCGGTGACGATGCCGATCATGTTGGCGGGCATGATATCGGTGCAAGGTTTCATCCAGTTGAAAACCTCGCTGATTGCCAGGACCTTGCCTTCGTAACGTACGGTCGGTTCAGGCATCCCTTCATCCCAGTCGTCATAGGCCTCGAGTGCGTCTCGAAACAAATTTTGCAGGGTGATCGGGGCGTGCCCTTCGTAAAGGGCGGGCAGGAAATTCGTCATTAGGGTCTCCTCCGATTGGGTAGGCCGGAAACGCGAAATGGCCAATTCTGTCAGCAGTAACGGATTGTGATGCTCCTTCACAAAAAGTGCAGCGGCAGTATGGTTCAAAGCAACGGGCAGCGCAAACACAATCGATTAAAACACTGTATTTTTTGCCGCACTCCGAAGGCAAGCCATACTTCCAAAACCGGGCAAATGGCTGAATCTCTGGAATAATTTACCCTGTGGAAAACAGTCACACGGTCAAATGCCGCCGCGCCTCCGGTGCATCCAGCGTCTCGGCCGGTCCCTCATGCACGAAAGCGCCGCGGTCCATGATGTAGACGTGATCGGCAAGCTCGCGGCAGAAGTCGAGATATTGCTCGACGAGCAGGATCGCCATGCCGGTCGAATCCCTCAAATATTTGATCGCACGGCCGATATCCTTGATGATCGACGGCTGGATGCCCTCGGTCGGCTCGTCGAGCACCAGGATCTTGGGGCGAGTGACGAGCGCGCGTCCGATGGCGAGCTGCTGCTGCTGGCCGCCGGAAAGATCGCCGCCGCGCCGACCGAGCATGGTTTTCAGCACCGGAAACAGGTTGAAGATATCCTCGGGAATCGAGCGATCAGGCCGCTTCAGCGGCGCATAACCGGTTTCGAGATTTTCCCTGACCGTGAGCAAGGGGAAAATCTCGCGGCCCTGCGGCACGTAACCGACGCCGAGTTTTGCCCGGCGAAAGGGCGCCATGCCGTCGAGCGGAACACCGTTGAAGGAGATCGCACCGCTCGTCACTGGATGCTGGCCGGTGATCGCCCGCAAGAGGCTCGACTTGCCGACGCCGTTGCGGCCGAGCACGCAGGTGATCTTTCCCATCTCCGCCCTGATGGAGACGTTGCGCAGGGCTTCTGCTGCGCCGTAGTGAAGGCTGACGTTTTCGACACTCAACATGGGTCCAACTCCTTCTCACCGGCCGAGATAGTTTTCGATCACCTTCGGATCGCCGCTGACGAAATCGATCGAGCCCTCCGCCAGCACCGAGCCTTCCGCGAGACAGGTCACCTTGACACCGAGCTCCCGGATGAAGCCCATGTCGTGCTCGACGACGACGACCGAGCGGGTCCTGGCGATCTCCTTCAGCAGCACGGCCGTCTCGGCCGTCTCCGCATCGGTCATGCCAGCGACCGGCTCGTCGACGAGCAGGAGCTCCGGCTCCTGCGCGAGCAGCATGCCGATCTCCAGCCATTGCTTCTGGCCGTGCGAGAGGTTTGCGGCGAGGTCGTCGCGGCGCGCCGTCAGGCGAACGGTCGAAAGGATCTCCTCGATGCGGGCCTTGTCCTCGGCTGTCAGGCGGTAGAACAGCGTCGCGAAGACGCCGCGGCTGCGGTTCAGCGCCAGCTCCAGATTGTCCCAGACGGTGTGATTTTCGAACACGGTCGGCTTCTGGAACTTCCGGCCGATGCCAAGCTGGGCGATCTCCGCCTCGTCCTTCCGGGTCAGATCGATATCGCCCTTGAAGAAGACCGCGCCCTCGTCGGGCCGGGTCTTGCCGGTGATGATGTCCATCATCGTCGTCTTGCCGGCGCCGTTCGGACCGATAATCGCTCTGAGTTCACCCGGCTCGACGACGAAGGAGAGCGAATTCAGCGCCTTGAAGCCGTCGAAGGAGACGGAGACGCCATCGAGATAGAGCAGGCTCTTCGGTTTCTTTTCGTTCTTCTCATGCATGGCAGTCACTCCGCAGCCATCGGTTCTGCAGCCAGCAGGACCGCCTCTTTGTCGGTGACTCTTTCCTTCCGGGCGGCCTTGCGATGGGAGCGGCGCCGGCCAAGATAGTGCTGTGCCGTGCCGACGATGCCCTTCGGCAGCAACAGCGTGACGAGCACGAAGAGCCCGCCCAGCGCAAACAGCCAGAACTCCGGGAAGGCCGCGGTGAAGATGCTTTTCCCGCCATTGACGAGGATGGCGCCGATAATCGGGCCAATCAGCGTGCCGCGACCGCCGACCGCCGTCCAGATCACCACTTCGATCGAATTGCCGGGCTCGAACTCGCCGGGATTGATGATGCCGACCTGCGGCACGTAGAGCGCGCCGGCGACGCCAGCCATCATCGCCGAGACGGTGAAGGCGAAGAGCTTCATGTGTTCGACGCGGTAGCCCAAGAAGCGAGTGCGGCTTTCGGCATCGCGCAGCGCCACCAGCACCTTGCCGAACTTGGAGCGCACGATCCCCGAGGTGATGACGAGCGCGACGGCGAGCGCCAATGCGGAAGCCGCAAAGAGCGCGGCACGCGTGCCGTCCGCCTGGATGTTGAAGCCGAGAATGTCCTTGAAATCCGTGAGCCCGTTGTTGCCGCCGAAGCCCATGTCGTTGCGGAAGAAGGCCAGCAGCAGCGCATAGGTCATGGCCTGGGTGATGATCGACAGATAGACGCCATTGACCCGCGAGCGGAACGCGAACCAGCCGAAGACGAAGGCAAGCAGCGCGGGCACTACGACCACCATCAGCGCCGCGAACCAGAACATGTCGAAGCCGTACCAGAACCAGGGCAGTTCCTTCCAGTTGAGGAACACCATGAAATCCGGCAGGAGCGGGTTGCCGTAGGAGCCGCGCGCGCCGATCTGGCGCATCAGATACATGCCCATGGCATAACCACCGAGCGCGAAGAAGGCGGCGTGGCCGAGCGAGAGGATACCGCAGAAGCCCCAGACGAGATCGAGCGCCAGCGCCAGGAGCGCATAGGTCAGGTACTTGCCGAACAGCGAGACCAGATAGGTCGGCACGTGCAGCGGATGGTCCGGCGCGGTCAGGAGATTGAGCACCGGGATGAGGACGGCCAGCGCCAGCAGGATCGCCACGGCGACGAGAATGGTGCGATCCAGCGATTTGATGAGGAACGACGTGATCATGCTTCCACCGCCCGGCCCTTGAGTGCGAACAGCCCGCGCGGCCGCTTCTGGATGAAGAGAATGATCAGCACGAGCACGAGGATCTTGCCGAGCACGGCACCGGCATAGGGCTCGAGGAACTTGTTCAGGATGCCGAGCGAGAAGGCGCCGACCAGCGTGCCCCAGAGATTGCCGACGCCACCGAAGACCACGACCATGAAGCTGTCGATGATGTAACCCTGGCCGAGGTTCGGGGAGACGTTGTCGATCTGCGAGAGTGCCACCCCCGCCATGCCTGCGATGCCGGAGCCGAGCGCGAAAGTGAGCGCATCGACCACGGGCGTTCGGATGCCCATGGAGGAGGCCATGCGCCGGTTTTGCGTGACCGCTCGCATCTGCAGGCCCATCGGCGTTTTCTTCAAGAGGAAGAGAAGGCCGGCAAAGACGGTGAGCGCGAAAAGAATGATCCAAAGACGGTTCCAGGTGATCGTCAGCCCGCCGAGCTCGAAGGCGCCGGACATCCACGACGGATTGCCGACCTCCTGGTTGGTGGGGCCGAAGATCGAGCGCACCGCCTGCTGCAGGATCAGCGATATGCCCCAGGTGGCAAGCAGCGTCTCGAGCGGGCGGCCATAGAGGAAGCGGATGACGCCGCGTTCGATCGCCAGACCGACGGCGCCGGTGACCAGGAAGGCGAGCGGCAGCGCGATCGCCAGCGACCAGTCGAAGAGCCCGGGAAAAGACGTACGCACGACGTCCTGGACGAGAAAGGTCGTATAGGCACCGAGCATCACCATCTCGCCATGCGCCATATTGATGATGCCCATGACGCCGAAAGTGATGGCGAGGCCGATCGCAGCCAGCAGCAGCACCGAGCCGAGCGAGAGCCCGTACCAGACGTTCTGGCCGCCCGCCCAGAGCGTCTGGGTCTGCTCGATGCTCGCAAGCGCCGCCTCGATGTCCGGCTTCAGGGTCTCTTCGGCGGTGCCGAGAGCGGCGGACAGAATCGAAAGCGCCTCGCGGCTGCCGCTTTGCTTCAGGGTTTGAACGGCCTGCCGCTTCTCCTCGGGTGGCCTGTCGGAGGTGAGGATCGCCGTCGCGCGGGCCTGTTCGAGCAATGCGCGGATGCCGGCATCCTTCTCGGCGGCGAGTGCGTTTTCGATCGTCGGGAGCGCATCCGCGCCGGGCGCCTGCAAGACCGATTGCGCGGCCCTGAAGCGTTGATTGCGATCGGGGCTCAGCAGCGTCAAGCCGCCGAGCGCGGCGCGCACGGCACGGCGGACGCTGTTGTTGACCTTGATCTTCTGCAGCGCGCTCTTCGGCGCCTCGCCGACGCTCTCGCCGGAAAGCGGATCGCTGAGTATCAGGTCTGCCCCGCTTTCACGCGTGAGGAACACCTGGCCATCGGCCTTGCGGACATAAAGGTTGCCGTCGCCGAGCGCCTCGAGGACCGGCACGATCTTGGGATCGCCGCTCTTTGCGAGCGCGGCGATATGTTCGTCCATGTTGGAGAGCTTCGCCGTACCGAGCGCGTCGACGAGATCGCGCAACGGCTCCTCAGCCCTCAGCCCCGCTGTCGGGATCGCGGTCAAAAGGATCAGGGCCACGAGCACGGTTTGTAAGATGCGATACATTCGCCCCTCGCACGGGTTTCGCGTCGGTTCGCGGCGCGGCGGTGAAAATGCCCCTCCGTCCGAATGGACGCTTTCGGACGGAGGGTATTTCGATCTATCGGTTCGTCATGAAACGATGTTGTCGAAGAAGGCCGACATGGTCTTTTCCGAAGAACAAGGCTTTCGTCATGAAATCAGGAGCCTTTGCCGCCGCATTTGCCCGTGGCGATGTTGAAGTTGCCGCAGGACATCGGCGCCCGCCAGTCGGCGATCAGGTCCTTCGAATCCGGCAGGTAGTCCGACCACTCGTCGCCGACGACGAGGCCGGGGGTTTCCCAGACCGTCTCGAACTGGCCGTCTGCCTGGATTTCTCCGATCAGCACCGGCTTGGTGATGTGGTGGTTGGGCATCATCGTCGAATAGCCGCCCGAGAGATTCGGCACGGAAATGCCAACCATGGCATCGAGCACGGCATCGGTATCGGTGGTGCCGGCCTTTTCGACCGCCTTCAGCCACATGTTGAAGCCGATATAGTGGGCTTCCATGGGATCGTTGGTGACCCGCTTGTCATTCTTGGTATAGGCCTTCCAGGTCTTGATGAATTCGCCATTGGCCGGGTTGTCGACCGACTGGAAATAGTTCCAGGCGGCAAGATGGCCGACGAGCGGGCCGGTATCGAGACCGGCGAGCTCTTCCTCGCCGACCGAGAAGGCAACGACCGGGATATCCTCGGCCTTGATGCCCTGGTTGGCGAGTTCCTTGTAGAAGGGCACGTTGGCGTCGCCGTTGATCGTCGAGACGACGGCGGTCTTCTTGCCGGCCGAGCCGAACTTCTTGATGTCGGAAACGATCGTCTGCCAGTCGGAATGGCCGAAGGGCGTGTAGTTGATCATGATGTCCTCGGGCTTCACGCCCTTGGAAATCAGGTACGCCTCGAGGATCTTGTTGGTGGTGCGCGGATAGACGTAGTCGGTGCCGGCGAGCACCCAGCGCTCGACCTCTTCGTTCTCCATCAGGTAATCGACGGCGGGGATCGCCTGCTGGTTCGGCGCTGCACCGGTATAGAAGACGTTGCGCTGGCTTTCCTCACCCTCGTACTGGACGGGATAGAAGAGGATCGAGTTCAATTCCTCGAAGACCGGCAGCACGGATTTGCGCGAGACCGAAGTCCAGCAACCGAAGACGGCGGAAACCTTGTCGACGGAAATGAGCTCGCGCGCCTTTTCTGCAAAGAGCGGCCAGTCGGAAGCCGGATCGACGACGACGGCCTCCAGCTTCTTGCCGAGCAAGCCGCCTTTCTTGTTCTGCTCGTCGATCAGCATGAGCATGGCGTCTTTCAGCGTCGTTTCGGAGATCGCCATGGTGCCGGAAAGCGAATGAAGAATGCCGACCTTGATCGTGTCCTCGGCGGCGAAGGCGCCGTTGAACGCGGTCGTCGCAAGGGCGGCAGCGAGGAATGCGCCGCAAACGCGTGCCCTGATAGTCATCTGATTGAACCCCTCTAGTTCTGGTCGCCGCAACGGAGGCTCTTTGTCTTTGGCCGTTGCCTGACGGGACCTAGGAAAGGCACGAAGCGGTTTCCCGCCGGCTTTCCACGCCCGCCGCAGTGATCATCCGCCAGTCGCGCTGCACTGCACATACGTCATTCTACGTAGGTGACGGGGGGAAGAAGGAAGACGTTCAAATCAAACGGGGCTCTTCGTGGCTGACAAGCTGTCTGGGTGTTTCAGGATGCTCCGTGCTCAACGCGTCCGGACCTGAAAATCACGACAAGACCGGCGACCAGAACAACGACCAGGATGATGTGGAATGTCTTGTCGGCCGTGGTCTGCGGACCGATCCCGACGGCGATGGTGAAAGCGCCGACCAAGGTCCCGAGAAGCGCAAATGCCTGAACCACGAGGGCAATGAGGCGCGTCCGCCCCGGCACGCCGATACAAGCCAGCAGACCAAGGACCAGGACTGCTGCAATCACGCCCTCGGCAGTCGCGGCGCGCGAATGCTCGTAGCCGCTGAACAGGATACCGGCGTGGACAAGTGAGGCGGCTGCAAACAGCAGGGCCTCGAATCCGAGTATCGATTTTATCGAGGGGACAGGCATCACATCTCACCTCTTGGAGAGTTGAGCCTACCATGGGCTCAGCATCACCGGATCACTTCGCCGTGAGCCATACAGCGCCGCGCGTCTTACCAGACGCGCAAAGAACGCTGTAGCACTTTGAATTGCTACATGTTTTATCCTTAAATCGACTAGGATTTAAGGAAACATGCAGTTGGCTCCGGCTTGAAACGACAACGAGTCGCTCCAGTTCCTTGAGCAAATTCAGCTTGTATTCGGAGGGCGCCGATGGACGTCTTTTCCCTAAAAGCCGGATTTCTCTCCGCTCGAATGCGATTTCTCGCGCTGGCGGCGCTCGCCTCCGGAGTCGCTCTCGGTCCGGCGCGGGCCGAACTGCTTGCCCGCGTTCCCGCCGCGCGCGAAATGGCCGTCTGCGGCGACATCGTGTTCGTCGGAACCAAGGGTTCCTCGGTCTATGCCGTGCCGTTGTCCGGCGGCGGCGCCCGGCGGGTCGCCTCGGGGTTCTCAGCCGCGAACGGAGTCGCATGCTCCGGCGGTCGTTTGTTCGTCGCTTCAAGGGACAGCGTAACCGTGTTTGACATCGGGCGCGGGGGCGATCTGAGCGGCAGGCGCGATATTCGCCGAGGTCTGCCGAATTCGGGAGCCCATAGTTATCGCTATATCGCCGTCGGCCCCGATTCCCGGCTCTACGTTTCGTTGGGATCGCCTTGCAACATTTGCCGGCCGCGCGGGCAGCAAGGCACGATCGTCAGCATGAACCAGGACGGCTCCAACCTTCGGCGCGTCGCCTGGGGTGTGCGCAATTCGGTCGGCTTCGACTGGCGCGGCGGGACCATGTTCTTTACCGACAACGGAGCCGACCGGATGGGCGACGATGTCCCGCCCGACGAACTCAACGCGCTGCGGCCGGGGGGCTTTTACGGCTTTCCCTACTTTGGAGGCCAGACGCGGCTCAAAGGGTTTGAGGACGCATCGCCGCCCGAGCGGCAGATTCCGCCCGTCTTCGACTTTCAGGCGCATGTCGCGGCGCTCGGCATCCACTTCTTCCGCAGCCTCGGCGGTGACGCTCTGGTCGCCCAGCACGGCAGTTGGGACCGGTCGGTTCCGGTCGGTTATCAGGTCGTGCGGGTGCGCTTCCGGGGCGCCCGACCGGTCTCGGCAACGACTTTCCTCAGAGACGTCGGCCGGCCCGTGGACGTCAAGGAAGCGCCAGACGGTTCCGTCCTCGTTTCCGACGACGCCGGAGGCGCGATTTACATCTTCAGGTGATGACCCGGGCCAGCGGCTTCCCGGCCCTCAGCGCGGTAGGATCTGTTCGTAGGTGCACTGGCGTGGATCCTTGTCCGGCCTCCAACGCATCAACTTTGTACCGTGACGAAAACGCCGGTTGCCGACGTGGTCGAACCTTACCTCGACAACGAGTTCTGGACGAACCGGCTCCCATTCGCCGCTACGTTCGCTGCTCCAACGGCTGGGACCGCCGGGGGCCTTGCCGGTAAAGCCCGGTGGTTCGCGCAAGGCCTCGAGTCGGCGCGTCAGTGCAGGCCGCTCCTTGTCGGAGATCGTCGCGGTGAAGCCGACGTGGTTCAGCGTTCCTTCTGCATCGTACAGGCCGAGCAAGAGCGAGCCGACCTCCGCGCTGTCGCTTTCGTACCGGAAGCCGCCGACGACGCAATCGGCCGTCTTCAAGCGCTTGACCTTCACCATTGCGCGCTCTCCGCATTCGTAAGGGCGGTCGAGGTTTTTTGCGACAACGCCATCGGTGGCGCCTGCTTCCCACCCGGTGAGCCAGCGCTCGGCTTCCTCCCTGTCGAGCGTGAAGGGCGAAAGCTCCAGCTTGTCCCTAACGGCGTTCTCCCTTGCGAAGGCTTCGAGCGCAACTCGCCGGACGGCGAGCGGCTCGCCCACGAGGATTGCGCCGTCGGTGCCAACCAGCACGTCGAAGAGGATGAGCTTGGCGGGCGTCTCCTCCGAGAGCTTTCGAACGCGGCTCGCTGCCGGATGCAGACGCATCTGCAGCGCGTCGAAGGAAAGCCGTCCATCGACCTTGATTACCAGTTCGCCGTCGACCACGAATTGTGCGGCGCCCAGTTGCCGCAGTACGGCAACGACTTCCGGGAAGAAGCGCCCGAGCGGCTTGCCGGATTTCGCGCGGAGATCGACCTCTTCGCCGGACTTGAAGGCAAGGCAGCGGAAACCGTCCCACTTCGGCTCGTACTGCCATGCACCATCAGTCGGGAGTTCCGGGGCCGAGCGCGCCTCCATCGGCGCGGTGCTGACGGGCAGCACGAAGCCGCCGGCAGGTGGGACTGCGCCGGTGGCTCTTACCTGACGCGCCGGCCGCGATGCCTTGGCCCGCTTCGCTTGTCTTTCACGCGTGCGCAGAGCCATCGTCCACCCCCGCTAGCTCAGCCTGACGCAGCGTTCCTTCGCCGAGCCGCGAATCAAGCTCCTCGAGGAAGGCCGCTGGCGGATCGGTGAGATAGATCGCTTTCTGGTCGAGAGATTCCGCGATGCCTGCTTTGCCGCAACCGGCGTCACGATCGGGAATGGTGGCCGGTTTTTGGTTGTTTGGCCTGGCGACTTTCTTGGCCATGGAAGCACTCCTTTGGTCGAGTACCAACGCGCACGAAACCTCGACCCACAAAGGTTAGTTCCGCCTGCGGACCAAAATCGAGCTGCCGCGGTCGCCGCAACGGCGGTGATTATTCCTGGCCGTTGCTTCACCGATCATCCGATCCCGCTGCACGGCGCAAGTTTCATTTTACTTGGGCCGGGGGGAAGCAGGACGCAGCGCCGGTGTTGACGGCCATGCGTGGAATGGGGTGCTAAGGCGATTGACGGCGAATCAGACATGTCCGTCTGGCCGCAGGATGATTTTTCCGGTTATTGGAAATCCGTGAGCACCGGCGGCTATGATGCGCATATCAACACAAGGGAAGAACCATGAAAGCACGAATCAAATGGGTCGACGAGCGGACGTTCGTTGGCGAGTCCGGAAGCGGTCACAAACTCGTATTCGGGACGGCCTCCGGGCCGGAGGGGCGAACGCCCGGGCCGAGCCCGATGGAACTGGTGCTGATCGGCGCCGGCGGCTGCTCGGCCTATGACGTCATTCACATCCTCGAAAAGGGCCGCGAGGCAGTCGAGGACTGCACCGTCGAGCTCGACGCGGAGCGAGCCGAACAGGACCCGAGGGTCTTTACCCGCATCCATATGCACTTCGTGGTGAAGGGGCGCGGTCTCGCGACGAAGAAGGTGGAGCGCGCGATCGCGCTATCCCTGGAAAAATACTGCTCGGCGTCAGCGATGCTGGCCAAGACCGCGACGATCACGCATGATTTCGTCGTCATCGACACGGCCGCTGCCAGCGGATGACCGTTTGAAGCTTGCTTTCGCTTTTTCCGCATTGCATAAATTTCACGCACCGGCTGACTGTGCTGCGAAAAGAGGCAGACACCTGCCGGCAATGCGAGAGATGACGAGGCAACATGGCGGCACGCCAGCGCATCATTCCCGTTCGACGAGAATACAATCGCTGGGTCGCCAACCAGACGCTCGAGGATTATGCGCTGCGGTTTACCGCCAAGAGCGCGCGGCGCTTTTCCTCCGAGCGCATCTCGCAGACGGCCATCGGAGCGATCTCCTTCCTGGCGCTGGAAGCCATCGGCGGCGCCATCACCATGTCCTATGGCACCACCAATGCGATCGTCGCGATCCTGGTGGCAGGCGTCATGATCCTTTTGGTCGGCCTGCCGATCAGCCGCTATGCGATCCGACACGGCGTCGACATCGACCTCCTGACGCGCGGCGCGAGCTTTGGCTATATCGGTTCGACGATCACCTCGCTGATCTATGCGAGCTTCACGTTCATTCTCTTTGCGATCGAGGCGTCGATCATGTCCGGGGCGCTGGAGCTCGCCCTCGGCGTACCACTCTGGATCGGCTATATCGTCAGCGCCGTCGTCGTGATCCCGCTCGTGACCCACGGCGTCCGGCTGATCAGCAAGTTCCAGCTGATGACGCAGCCTTTCTGGATCGTGCTCAACATCCTGCCCTTCGCCTTCATCGCGCTCGCCGATTGGGAGAAGGTCGGCCTGTGGCTTGCCTTTTCCGGCATCCACCATGCCTCCGGTCCTTCCGGCACCATTGCGCCCTTCGATCTCGTGGAGTTTGGCGCGGCCTCCGCGGTGATCTTGGCGCTGATGGCGCAGATCGGCGAGCAGGTCGACTTCCTCCGCTTCCTGCCGCCGGACGGCCAGAAGAAGCTGCACCACCGTATAGCGGTCTTTCTCGCCGGCTCCGGCTGGGTGATCGTCGGTGCCCCGAAGCTGCTGGCGGGGTCGTTTCTCGTAGTGCTGGCGCTCAGCGCCGGCGTGCCCTCGACGCGCGCGGCCGATCCGGCGCAGATGTACTACACCGCCTTCGGCTACATTTTCCCGTCGGAGACGGCAGCACTGCTTCTGATGGTCGCCTTCGTCGTCATCTCGCAGCTGAAGATCAACGTGATGAACGCCTATGCCGGCTCGCTTGCGTGGTCCAACTTCTTCTCGCGGCTCACCCACAGCCACCCCGGCCGCGTCATCTGGCTTGTCTTCAACGTCGCAATCGCGCTCCTCCTGATGGAGCTCGGCATCTACCGGCTGCTGGAAGAGACGCTCGGCATCTTCTCGATCATTGCCATGGCCTGGCTCTGCACCATCTCGGGCGATCTGTTCGTCAACAAGCCGCTGGCCTTGTCACCCCCCGGCATCGAGTTCAAGCGTGCGCATCTTTATGACGTCAATCCCGTCGGCCTCGGGACCATGGGGATCTCGGCGGTCCTTGCGCTCACCGCGCATTTCGGCGCCTTCGGCGATATCGCCGCCTCGCTCGCCCCCTATATCGCCCTCGTCACGGCCTTCATCGCCTCGCCGCTGATCGCCTGGGGAACGGAAGGCAAATTCTATCTCGCCCGCAAGCCGCGCAAGAGCTGGTTCCGGGAGAGCGAGATCGCCTGCTCGATCTGCGAGCATCCGTTCGAGCCGGAGGACATGGCCTGGTGCCCGGCCTATGCCGCACCGATCTGCTCGCTCTGCTGCTCGCTCGACAGCCGCTGCCACGACATGTGCAAGCCGAAGGCACGGCTCAACACGCAGATCGCGACGGTCGCAAAGACGATTCTGCCGGAGGCGGTGACCGCGAAGCTCGCCACACGGCTCGGCCGCTACGCGATCTCCGCCATCCTCTCTGTCACCGGCATCGGCATCATTCTCGCGATGATCGCTCACCAGACGACCGCCGCCTCACCCGAGACCGCCGCCGTCGTCGTGCGAACCGTCGCGATCGTCTTCTTCGTCTTTGCGATCGTCACCGGCGTCGTCTGCTGGTTCTACGTGCTCGCCCATGACAGCCGCGTCGTTGCGGAGGAAGAGTCCTCGCGCCAGAACACGCTGCTCCTCAAAGAAATCGCCGCCCACAAGAAGACTGACGCCGCCTTGCAGAACGCGAAAGAAGCAGCGGAAGCGGCGAACCGGGCAAAGAGCCGCTATGTCGTCGGCTTGAGTCACGAATTGCGTACGCCGCTCAACGCCGTGCTCGGCTATGCGCAGATCCTCGAACGCGACGAGACGATACCGCCCGCAAGGCAGGGGGCGATCAAGGTGATCAAGCGCAGCGCCGATCACCTTTCGGGCCTCATCGACGGTCTGCTCGACATATCCAAGATCGAGGCCGGCAAGCTGCAGGTCTACTCCAACGAGATCAACATTCACGATTTCCTCGACCAGATCGTCGACATGTTCCGCCCGCAAGCCCAGGCCAAGGGCATCGCCTTCGAACATGACCGTGCGGCGGCGCTGCCGCAATATGTGCGAACGGACGAGAAGCGGCTGAGACAGATCCTCGTCAATCTCCTGTCGAATGCGCTGAAGTTCACCGAACGCGGGCGCATCCGCCTCGACGTCGGCTATCGCAATCAGGTTGCCACCTTCACGATCGAAGACAGCGGCCGCGGCATCAGCGACAAGGACCTGCCGAAGATCTTCGATCCGTTCCAGCGCGGCGAGGCGGAACATCGCATGCCCGGGCTCGGACTGGGCCTCACCATCACGCGCCTGCTGACCCAGACACTCGGCGGCGAGATCTCGGTCACCAGTGAACGAGACAAGGGCACCACCTTCCGTGTCCGCCTGATGCTTTCCGCCGTCGACCGGCCGGCGGCGCTCAACGACCCGGTGCGCCGGATCCGATCCTACAAGGGCGCCCGCCGCACCATCGTCGTCGTCGACGACAATGAGGATCACCGCGATCTGATGCGCGAGGTGCTTGCCCCGCTCGATTTCGTCGTGCTCACGGCGGCGAGCGGCCGGAACTGCCTGACGCTCATCGAAGACATCGAACCCGACCTGTTCCTGATCGACATCTCGATGCCCGGCATGAACGGCTGGCAACTGGTGGCGCAATTGCGTGAGAGCGGGCAGACCGCGCCGGCGATCATGCTGTCGGCCAATATCGGCGATGGATCGACGGCGGGTGCCGCGGGCGGCCACAACGACACGCTCACCAAACCCTTCGGTGTACGCCAACTCATCGACAAGCTGGCGATCCACCTCGGTCTCGAATGGATTCATGAGGAAGACGGCAAGCACGCCAACGGCAAGGCCGATCCTGTGACCAGTCCCGGACATCACCATGTCGAGGAATTGATCCGGCTCGGGGAAATCGGCTACGTCAGGGGCATCGAAGCGAAGCTGACGGAGATTGCCCTGAACCCGGAGAACCAGGCTTTTGCGGAGGCGGTGCGCGCCTATGTCCGTGCCTTCGACCTTTCCGGCTACGACGCTTTCCTGAAGCAGCTGACGGCAGGGGAGGCCGAGGCACGTGGCTGAACCCGCCAACCCGCGCGACATCGTCCTCCTGGTCGACGATTCGCCAGAAGCACTGGGCTTCCTGACCGAAGCCTTGGAACAGTCCGGCTTTTCGGTGTTGATTGCCACCTCCGGCAATGCCGCCTTGAATATTGCCGACCGCATCACCCCCGACATCATCCTGCTTGATGCCGTGATGCCCGGAATGGACGGCTTCGATACATGCGTGCGGCTGAAGGCGAACGCCTCCGTCACCCAGGTTCCGGTGGTCTTCATGACCGGCCTGACGGAGACGGAGCACGTGGTGCGCGCGCTGGAAGCCGGCGGCGTCGACTACCTCACCAAGCCGATCAATATCGACGAGCTGAGAGCCCGTATTCGCGTCCATCTCTCCAACGCTCGCTCCGCCCAGAGCGCGCGGGTTGCGCTCGATGCGGCCGGGCGTCACCTGCTTGCCGTGCGCGGCGACGGTGGAGTCCGCTGGTCGACGCCGCAGGCGACACGGCTCGTTAATGCCGCAACGGGAAGCGACGACGGGCTTGCGGTGGTGACCGCCCGCATTGCCGAATGGATGCAGCAACGGGAAAAGCATAGCCCCGGTCAGCCCAGCTTCACGCTACAGCAGGCGGGCCAGACGGGCTTGCAGATTTCCTATCTCGGCGCCGTCGGCGCGAACGAATATCTCTTCCGCCTGACCGCCGAGCACGGGATCAGCGACGACGAGATGCTGCGCCAGCATTTCCTGCTGACGCACCGCGAATCCGAGGTGCTCTCATGGATCGCCAAAGGCAAGTCCAACCGCGATATCGGCGAGATCCTGGGCTTGAGCGCCCGCACGGTCACGAAGCATCTCGAACAGATCTACGTGAAGCTCGGCGTCGAAAACCGCGCGTCGGCCGCCGTCAAGGCGACGCAGGTGCTGCACGGAATTTGATTTAGCTCCTGTCGTGGGGGCTTCTCGCGTCATCGCTCCTCGCGCCAAAAAAAGAGCGCGGCCTGGAAAACCAGACCGCGCCAAGCCGCACTTATCGTGCGTTGCCCTGGGAGGCAGTTTATTCGGCGGGTTGGATAGCCGCCGGGATGGTTTCGACGGCAGGTGCTCCACCGCCGAGTGCGGCGGAGAGCTGTGCCTGATCTAGTTCGCCTTCCCATTTCGCCACCACGACCGTCGCGACGGCATTGCCGACGAAATTGGTGAGCGCGCGGCATTCCGACATGAAGCGGTCGATGCCTAGGATCAGCGCCATGCCGGCAACCGGTACCGACGGAACGACCGAGAGCGTTGCGGCAAGGGTGATGAAGCCCGCGCCGGTGATGCCGGCAGCCCCCTTCGAGCTCAGCATGGCCACAAGCAGGAGCAGGATCTGGTCACCGAGGGACAGCGGGATATCGGTCGCCTGCGCGATGAAAAGCGCGGCAAGCGTCATGTAGATGTTGGTGCCGTCGAGGTTGAAGGAATAGCCGGTCGGGATGACGAGGCCGACGACCGAGCGCTTGCAGCCCGCCTTCTCCATCTTGTTCATCAGGCCCGGCAGCGCTGCTTCCGAGGAGGACGTGCCGAGCACGAGCAGCAGTTCCTCCTTGATGTAGCGGATGAGCGCGACGATCGAGAAGCCGTTGTAGCGTGCGACCGCGCCAAGCACGATGAAGACGAAGAGGAAGGAGGTGAGATAGAAGGTGCCGATCAGCATCGCGAGATTGGCGATCGACGCCACGCCGTACTTGCCGATGGTGAAGGCCATCGCGCCGAAGGCGCCGACCGGGGCGGCCTTCATCAGGATCGCCACCAGG
>NZ_JASKLS010000020.1 GCF_030124375.1 Sinorhizobium sp. 6-70 | reverse complement strand
AACGGGGAGTCTCGGTCACCTGTGTACACCTCGCCGTTCATGATGAGGTAGTCGACCTGCTGTTTGTCTGCCATCTGAAGTCCTTCTTCTCGGCCATTTATCTTGTAATCGGAGCATGGTGGCGGTTTAGCGACTTACCGCCCAGCGAGGGTGTGCGCGTAGATGCACGCACTGTCGAAATCGCCGCTATAGGCAAGCGCAAGGTGGACAATTTGAATAGGCCGCCTGAATTATTAGCGCCAACGCTTCATTATGCGCTAGCGGATAGTATGAGCCTACCGCATCCTGATCATGCCTCTAACGTCGCCGGGCGTGTGGACGCCCGTTCAACCTTTGCCTGAGAATCTGCAGCTAAGGAATTGTTTCACGATGACACACCGGGCTCGGTCGCGTTCCGCGACGTCTGCGCCGATCGTCATGAACTGACCGGAAGGAAGCTGGAGTTCTTCTTCGTGCCACCGGCACCAGCGAGCACAACGTCTCCGCGCAGTTAATGGCGTGCTCCCAGAATCGCTTGGTAATTGTGGAGAAAAGCGTTGGCGGTCCACTCCCTTGTTCAAGAGCGCTGTCTCAGCCCGACCATCCCCTCATGATAGATCATTAATGCCGGCGCAGGCCAGGCGGGGCCAGACCTCAAGCGGGGTACCAAAGCAGTGGTAGCAATAGTCCGTCCTCGCAATCGGACGCCGCGCTGCCACTGGGCGGGTCAATCGAGAACCTGCCGAATAATATTGCAAAGCGAAACGAAGCAGCTGGCGTAGTGGCCATGCGAGTGAGATGCGCCAGGACGTTGCTGGAGAAACGGGAAACTTACTCAAACAGTCAGCCGATGGGCTTATGGCCACATTTCAAATTTCTGCGCCGCGTCCAACTTCATTTCGGAACCATTCTGAAAAGAAGTACTGTGCCCCCTCGGCTTTTGCGGCTGGCCGCCGTGATCGGCGTTCATGTCCGCGCAACCACACTTGATGCGGGCCCCCGCCTTTGCCGCCTACGTAAAGCAATTGAGGTATTTTTCTCTCAGAAGCTTCTTTTGAACCTTCCCCATAGAATTTCTTGGGAGACTTTCCTCGATGAAGTAGCGCTTAGGCTGTTTGAATTTTGCAATCTTTCCTTTCAGGAGTGGCATTAATGAATCCGCGGCCGTTATCTTGTTGGAGTCGACGACAACGACCGCGACGACAGCCTCCCCAAAGTCGAGGTGCGGAACACCTATGACGGCGGATTCCACGCCACTGTCCAATTCGTCGACCAACAGTTCGATTTCCTTTGGATAGACATTATATCCGCCGGAGATGATCAGATCCTTGGTGCGGCCGACAAGGGTGATGTATCCGTCCGCGTCGATACGGGCCAAGTCGCCGGTCACGAAGTATCCATCGGCGCGAAATTCACTCGCGGTTTTCTCCGGCATCCTCCAGTATCCCTTGAACACGTTAGGGCCGGCGACTTCCAAGACGCCAATCTCCCCCGGCGCGAGCTCCTTGCTCGTCTCGGCATCACAGACACGGACTGAAATGCCGGGCAGGGGACGTCCGACCGTCCCTGCTTTGCGATCGCCGTTGTACGGGTTTGACGTGATCATCGTTGTCTCGGTCATTCCGTACCGTTCGAGGATCCTGTGGGCCGTGCAACGCTCGAACTCGAGATGGGTCTCGGAAAGCAGGGGCGCGCTGCCGGACACAAACAGACGCATATCGGCTACCAGTTCCCGAGTCAGTCGCGCGTCGGCCAACAACCTGATGTAGAAGGTGGGGATCCCCATGAAAGACGTCGCCGCTGGGAGATCGCGGATGACGTCGTCGACGAGGAACCGTGGATGGAAAATCATGGAACCCCCGGCGAGCGCGACTGTGTTGTTGGCGACGAACAAACCGTGGGCATGGAAGATAGGCAGCGCGTGAAGCAGTACATCATGTTCGGTAAAGGCCCAGGCCTTCCTGAGCGTGGCGGCATTGGAAAGTAGATTGCCGTGCGACAGCATCGCGCCCTTCGAACGCCCGGTCGTACCGGAAGTATAAAGAATAGCAGCGAGGTCGTCCTCTCCCCTCGGAGCCGGAACAAAGGTGCTGCCTTGTCCCTTTGCGGCATCGCCCAAGCTGCCGGAGCCGTCAGCTCCCAAGGTGGCGACGGCAGCCCCGACCTTTCTGGCGATCATGCTCACATCGCGCTCCCGTAGTGGCAGACAGATCACCAGGGACGGTTCCGCATCCTGTATGAAGTACTCCAGCTCCGTTGCTGTATAGTCAGTATTCAACGGTGAGTAGATCGCGCCCGCAGCTATGGTCGCGAAGTACAGGGCAAGCGAGTCTGGTGATTTTTCGGCCTGAGCTGTGACCCTGTCTCCCGGCTTCACACCTTGAGAAACGAGGGCGTTGGCATAACGGGAAACCAGTTCGCAAAATGCACGATACGAGATCAACTCGCCATCAGGCAGATGGAGAAACGGCGCTGCAGTATCGCGCCGGTCGCCGAGTAGGGCGTCGAAAAGGACGTTTACCATAGCGCTGCTCCTGGCTTGTCAGGTATATGTGGCTTCATCATAAGAAGCGGTTTTCCCGCTGGCCCTAACCAGTCCTACGCAGGCACGTAGGTCTTCCAGGTACCGGTCGACGCTTTTTTCATGGATCGGATTGATCGGAAACGAGATCGTCACAGGGTCCGCAACGACGCCGACGAACCAGCCCCGCTTCCTCATCTCCTCGGCAACGGCGTTGATGTCGACGGCAGGATCCACCGAGTCGTAGAGCAGAATGATGAGATCGGAAGGCTTGTAGACCCTGAGGCCGTCAATCGCCCCGATCCCCGCAACCAGCTTGTTCTTGATTGACATCATGACGCGGGCCGCGTCGAGGTAGCCTTCCTCACCAAGGAAGTTGATGGCCGCAAACGATCCAGCGAGCGGACCTGCGGGGCGCGACCCAAGGAAAGTATAGGTCTGATACAGACCACGCGGCCATTCGCGGAAAGTGAACCTCGCACAATCCTTGTGTTCGGGTGTCCGGTACAGCAGCACGGAGGAGCCTTTCGGCGCATAGCCATACTTGTGTAGGTCCGCGGACAGGCTCGTGACCTGGGGTACGGAGAAGTCGAAGACTGGTATAGGGTAGCCGAGCCGCTTCACAAAGGGTGCGACGAAACCGCCGAGACACGCATCAACGTGGAACCAGAGTTTATGGGCGCCTGCCAGTTCACCTATGGCTTCCATGTTGTCGAAGTTTCCATGCGCGTAGGCCGGCGCCGAGCCTACGATCATGATTGTGTTGTCATCAATGGTTGCGCGCAGCCCCTCAATGTTGCCGCGATACTCCGCACCTAGCGGAACCCGTCGGCTTTCAAGCCCCATATAATAGGTAGCCTTGCCGAATGCGGCATGCGCCGAAACCGGCATCACTATGTTCGGCTTCGTGACGCCCGGCTTGTTCCGCTTGGCCCACTCGCGAGCCGACTTGACGGCGAGAAAGATGCTCTCGGTGCCCCCCGAGGTGAAGATTCCAGCCCCGGTGTTGTCATGGCCGAACAGGCGGAGGCAGAAAGCGACGATCGACTCCTCCAATTTCGTTACGCTCTTGAAAGCATTTCTACCGAGCGCGTTTTCACCGAAATAGAGCTGATAGGCCTCGCGGATTACATAATCGAGGTCATCGCCCATCTTATAGGTGTAGCCAGGCACTTTGCCGTCGCGCCAGTCGCAGTCATCAGCCTTCATGGCCTCGAGTTGCGCCTTGATATCAGCCCACTTCTTCTGGGCTACAGGGTTGCTGAGAGGGGGAAAAGCTTCCATGTCCGATGTCTTCCTGCAAGCCAGTGACCGCAATTCCGGGTGAGTGGAAAGCTGGCGACTGTCGCCTTCGCTGCTTCCGAGCGCAAGGTGTGGCTCACCAACCGGCCTTGGCGTACCATAGTTTGCTGCCGTTCACTATTGGACATCGCTATGGGTTGAGATCGATTGTTATGCGGAAGAGATGCGCTTATGAAAACGACTGTTTTCCAGACATACTATTCCACAGGGCAAGCGCGAGACTAGTTCAAGGGTGCAGCGTACTTCTCACTGCGTCGCGGTAGTCTATCGGATGGTATTACCCAGGGACTTTCTGCCAGTGATTAGTGAACCCAAACGGACAGACTGTCTGTTCCATCCCGGCCAGATAATGGCCAGCGGCATTATGAGGAGAGTACGGGCGCGAAGACGGCCTCTGCGCACGAATAACGGGCCTGGAAGGCAGTCCTAGTCGGAACTACTTGGCCGCGCTGCCATTTCTTGTCGTCACCAACCGATAATTTCTTGGGCGGCAATCACCGCGCGAACCCTGCAAAAGCCGGTGATTGGTTTCGATCTCATCCAACTTGCAGAGGCTGTTGACCATCAAGCGTCAGGAAATCTTGCGGGCTTGCGCTCGGACCAGGCCTTGAGCCCTTCCCGGGCATCTGACGAACCAAGGCTTTCAAAAAACCTTTCGTGGATGGCCGTAGGATCTGCTGTGCCTCGTCGGATCGAGTCGGGGGATGCCTTGAGGCCCCGCAACGAAGCGGGAGGCCGTTCGGCTAGCATCCGAGCGACTGCGCCTAGTCGAGTTTTAAATCCGTCCGACGAACATATCTAGCGGAGAAAGCCGATACGCATCATCATCGCGGTGTCGACCTGCTCGCCGATCAGGAACAGCCGTTTGGCTTCCGACAACTCGATCCGTTCTACGTATCGCCTCAGACCTGAATGGTAGTATTCGATGCCCAGTCGCGCCGGGGACATCTGCAGGTGAGCGCCTTCCACGCCAATTCGGAAATCGCATGCGAGGGCTAGATCGGTCGCCCCTCCGTAGACGTTGCCGTAAAGGCCGCAGATCGTGCGGATTGGTAGCGCTTCCAGCAAATCGCAAACCGACGCGAATGCAGCAGTACATTCGCGCGCGCGAGATCCGGAGAGCGTCTCAAGATCAAATCCCGAACTGAAGCTCGGCCCATTTGCGGTGACAATGAGTGCCCTCACGCCTTTGCGCGCTGGCAACTCGCGCAGCATTGGGCCGACTGTCTCGTTGAGATGGCAACGACAATGCTCGACCGCGCGGAGCAGGCCAGCTAAACGCATTCTGAGCACGAGCCGATGTGGGATGGTTGACTTGAACCATGGTCAAGAGCCGCGGCCTCACTCCTCACTCGGGCATTGCTCAGGAGTTCCATAGTATCAGCCCCATCTTAACCAGCCGCGAGCGGTTCACGATCTTTGAGGTTCAAGGGGCGGTGAATCGCAATCGCGAGCAAACTCTCTGTTCGGTGGGGTAATTTCATGCGCGTATGCGGCGCTGGATCTGCGCGAACGCCCACGAAATTTGCGATGACGACCGCGCTCTCGACGGGGCGCGACGCAAGACCTAGGAGTAGGTGAGTGACAATCCCAATTCCCTTGCCATCTCGTCTCGTAGCCTGTGCTCCCCTAGGACCTCAAAAGCATGCCAAGCCATGGCATTTACGCTGGCAAGGACTGGACGACTTAAAGAATGACTTAGTCGCGCAAGATCCAATCTCCGGATCGAGAAAGCAGCACAAGATACAAAAAATGCATCGACATCACCTGCCGCGCCCAACAGTGCTTTTAGCTCTGTCTCAATTCGCTCAACTGAAACGCGAGCAATGTCATCATCGCTGATGAGGTTCATTGGCCCGCACAACGAATGTTTGGCAACTACGTGTACTCCATGCTGAACGAAATATGGCGTAAACGCGTTGTGCAGCGTGGCCCCATAAGGTGTCAGGAGCGCAATCTGCTTTATTCCGAACCGCTGCATCATTGCAACGGCGGCTATGCCGGGGGAAGTATAGCTAAGGCCGGGCCGGGCAGAACTCAGCTGGTGCAGAAGGATATCATTTCCAAGGGCGATCGTAGCTGAGGTGCATGAGAAAGCGATCAGATCGACCAATTCACCGGGCGGCAAAGTTGCAAGTACAAGTTTCCAATCGGGTATCGGAATGAAACCTCCTGCTGCATGGTTCTCTTCATCATAGGAGACACGCGTCGTAAAGACGCGCGTTGGCGTGCCCGCCATCTCAGCTTTGAACGCATCTTCTCCCACCGGATCGGTGGAGAGTGCTATCAATCCTATGCCCTTCACTTCTTCGTCCTTTACTCGTTTGGGGCGGGATGTCGTCGGGCGTTTGTTGTCGTCCGACCGATCTCCAGCCCGTATAAAAAATTGACCTATTGTGATTAACTTGCGCCTGAGTGCCACGCCGAGGCTCGAGGTAGTTGAGAGCAATGACGGATGGCCAGAAAGAACATGCCAACCAAGCGGACTCCTATCGATGAAGGACTTGTGGCGCAATGATCGGATCATCGCGTACGTCAGTGTCCGGCCATACGCGCGCCCGTCTTTTCGCGAAAACACCCGGTAGATAGTACGCGAGGCCGGGGGTGGCGATGTACAAAGAGGTCGCTAAGCCGTTAAAATTGCGGTTGAAGTGAAACTGGGACTTCATCACCACGAAGTCCTGTTCGCTCACGGGAACGCCGTGAAATTCGAATACATTCGGATCAACGATGAAGCCGGCTTTCGACGTGACGATTACCTGAAAGCGACTGTCGATCTCAACAAGAGCCGTATCGCCGATACCTGCAGATTCTCCTGCAAAATTGGGACCGAAAAGTTTTACGTCCGCTCGATTAATGAGTCTGACTACACCTTCGACGTCGAACGGTTGATACTGCGGAGTCATTTTGCCGCCGAGCCGCATTGCGACGGTGGCTCCGACGCCTACGGAATGCGCCTGTGCGACGGTTTCGGGATCGTGGACAGTCATCGCGCCCTTGAGCGGGCGGGCGTAGTTTATGGCGGCCTGGAGGATTAAGGTGCTGTCGCCTGGAGCGCCAGCAAGCGTCCGGTCACCCAAGTCGGCAAGCGCTCTCGGTAGTCGATCCGTTTTTTCGGCGACTGCATCAAGGGCCTCGCCGATCGTCAGAAGCTCATCCCTGAACTCCTCGCGCCGCTCCCAAAACTCACGAGCAAATTGGAGAACAATCTCCTCGGCTTGCGGGTACAGGCCGTTACTTAGCAATACCGCAGCTTGTCCCATATCTGTGTAATCACCAAAACGATAGGCGTTATAAATGCTTATGTCTACGATAGTCGACGATGACCGCTCGAACGCACGAGCGCGCCCATGCATTTCTTTCAATGGACCCAAATGCGTTTCGAGTTTGCCCGGCGTGATCATACGCGCTTTGGCGAGCGTGTAGACCGGATGCAGCCGGCCAGCCAACACTTCAAAAACCAATCCGACGACACGTTTGCCAGTATCGTAGTAATCGTCGTGCGGATTTTGTTTACAGGCGATGCAAATATCCGCGGCAGTCAACATAGCCGGGGTGATATTCGCGTGGAGGTCCAGCCCAACGCCAATCACGACGTTTTCGCCCGCGATGGCTCGAATGTGGGCGAGGAAATCGCCTTCGGCATCCTCAAATTCTGTTGTTCCCATCGACCCGTGGAGATCGATGATAACTGCGTCTGGCTCTAAACGTCTAAGCTGGTCTTCCCAGAAACAGCGCTGCTCAACATAAAAACCGTGATCGATCGGGCCGCTTGGCGCGATCATCGAATCCGAAATGGGCAATAGTTCCACGTCGTGCCGCGCCGTTAAAGCGTCCACAATCCCGCCCAGCGTTGTGCCGTTTCCCCGTGCGTCTTCGATCAACTTGTCTCCTCGGACGACCGCAATGCTTTCCGGCATCGTGGGTCGCGCATAGCCGTGGGACTCGTGAAATAGCCGTCCAACCGCAATTCGTTTTTTCATTACCATTTACCTCCGGCGCTCACCGTCTTGCGCAGCAAAACGAGGCTTTAACCTACCGGATTGCCGAGGTTTGGAAGACCGATTTGACTTATGATCGGGGTGAATTCAGTTATGGGCTTCTGCTGGCGCCATGGTCTGCCATGGCCGTTATTTCCGCGCTGCCCGCCGAACGACTTGGCGGCTTTGGGTTTAATGTTTTAACCACGGCCGCCGATCTCGCTTCATTTAGACGGACCAATAATCCGCTGGGTGTAAGGTGGGATGCTGTGACGGCCGTGATTCAACCTATTACCAGTGTGTCGACTTTGAGTTCACAGCCGGGAAGCCAGGCCCCAATCAGAGACGCCTGCTAGGACCGATCGACATTCATCGTAGCCAACGCGTTGCGACGCGTCGAAAGTGCTTGAGGCGATGGAAACACCGTCCGATTTTGTTGCGGTGCCGATAGACGACCGGATCGTGCGGAATGATGATCTTGCGGGAACGGTTTGAGGGGATGACGGCTTCGGCCCCCATGCTTGCGATCGTCGCACGCAAAGCATTGCTGTCATAGGCGTTGTCGGCGATCACAGCCTGACCTTGCTGGCCGTCGAGGATGGCGGCACGTGGCGAGGATGGTTCTGCTGTCATGGCAAGTCCCTTCAGAGTGGTTGGTAGCAAACCGACTCTGATCTCTCACAGGCCGCTGTCCACTACTCATCATGGGATCTTTTCCACTCGCCGCCTGTTGATGGGTGCGGACGATAGTGCTGTCGATCATCAGGTACTGATTGTCTCGGTCGGATGTCAGCGCATCGAAGACCCGCTCCCACACGCCGGCATGGCACCAGCGGCTGAACCGGCGGTGCACCGTCTTCCACTTGCCGTAACGCTCGGGAAGGTCGCGCCAGTGCGCACCTGAACGCAGAACCCACAAACACCCGTTCACGAACGATCGATTGTCGCTACCCGTCCGGCCCGGATCGCCGGCCTTCCCTAGTAGCAAGGGCGCGATCCTCGACCATTGCACCTCATTCAGTTCGTATCGCTTCACCGCCATCGTAGGGTCCCCGTACTGAACACGGTGACCCATGAATCAGGCATCAACTGATTTGGAAATCCTGAATGTCGATCGGTCCTAGGATTGGCGTCTCATCTCGACGACCAGATCGGCGAACACGCGTCCACCGCTGCTGATGTGGTCTCGCATGATCTTGCCGGCGGCCTCGCCGTCACCTTTCGATATGGCGGCAATAACCTGGCCATGGTCGGAGAAGGACTGAAGAATGCGTCCCGGCTTCTGAAAGGGATACCTGCGGTAAACACCCAAACGGCGGCGAACGTCCTTAATGTTAGCTTCAAGATACTCGTTACACGACCCGCGATAAATCTGTTCGTGGAATTCCTTGTTGATCACGTCGTATTTCTCGAAGTCTTCGTGTGGAATGCACTCTTCGCCGCGGCGATGGATCTTTGCCAATTCTTCTCGATCGGCGGGTGACATACGCAAGGCGGCGAAGTTCGCCGCCATGCTCTCCAACTCGGTCATTACCTCGAACATCGAGACGACCTGCTCGACGCTCAAGACCGTCACGATCGCTCCGCGACGCTGACGGAGTTCAACCAGTCCGGTGGTCGAAAGCTGAATGAGGGCCTCGCGCACAGGCGTCTTCGATACGCCGAAGCGCTCCGATATTGGACGCTCTTCCAATCGCGAGCCGGGCAACAACGCGCCGGACATGATTTCATCGCGGATCCAATTCGCGATCTGTTCAGTTCGGTACGGCCGCTTGGTCGACATATCAAATCTCATGAGGAAGCGCCCTAGAAATGATCAGAAGCGCCGTAAACCAGAAACATCAACCTACATATTTTATTTCCTTTGACAAATATTTTTATGTGGATATGTATGACATTCACATGACATCCATCAATAAATGGTGTTGGAGGAGTGCTATCCGGATTGACGGTTGTCCGGGAAGAGCCAACCCGACGTACTAGACGTCCGGCTCGGAATGCAACGACACTACGCGTTGGGAGACGCGAAGGCTGCTATTCGATAATCCTTCGGAGAGTGAGCAGTTGTTGATTGAATTGACCTCCCAATACCAGCCGGCGGCCGCAACCTGCGGCCCTTGGTCTCGCTGCGAGGGCGCCAAGTGATCGATACCGACGAATTTGTTCGCCGCCTGAATCAGGGCAGGCGATGGCAGGTTCAAAGAGCCGAGGGAAATGACGCGATCGGCTCCTACCGCTTCCTACCTCCCGCCCAGAGCGCCTCCGGTCATGTAGATGGCTATTTCGATTATCAAAACCCCTGCCTGACAATCCGCAAGCTGAAGGCCAAGCACGAATTTTACGACGATGAACCCGGCCTCGGGCGTTTGGCGTTCGTGCTACACCTGTCTGGATGGCGGCGGATCGAGCTTGGCAGCGCCCATCAGCATGAATTGACCAAGCCGACACTCGCCGTTTTGTACCAGCCGCGTGGGATGGACAAGCGAAGTATTTGGCGCAGCGGTGCCCACGAAACGTCGCTTTCCGTCGGCATCTGGCCAGAAAGGTTGACTTCGCTGTTCGGGTTCCATCCAAACTGCTTTCCGAACTTTTCGGGGGCTGAGGTCGAGAGTTCCGAAGCATTCTGGTATTCCCGCCCGCTCCCCTATGCGCTGATGGCAGCGGCCGAGAAGTTGCTCAACCCGAATATTCATCCCCTTCTCTTCAAGCGCTATATCTCGATCAAAGCCCAGGAACTGCTCTGCCTCAGCCTCAGCACGCTGCTTTCTGACGGCGAGTTTCTGTCTCGTCGCGATCTAGCGTTGAACCGCGTCGAACACGTTAAGACTATGGTAGACGCGAACCTGACGAACCCTCCTTCCTTATCGGAGCTTGCGACCTCGCTCGGCGTGTCTGCCCAAGCTTTATCGGACGAGATGTACAAGCAAATGGGCGTTAGTTACACCCAGTACATCACCGAGCGTAGAATGAATCGGGCAATGCTGTTGCTTGAAAACGGCGGCACCCCCCTCAAACAAGTCGCCTACGAGGTCGGCTACGGTCACACCTCCAACTTCTGCACCGCGTTCAAGCGCCATTTTGGAATCACCCCAAAGGATGCACGCGGGTTGTAGATACAGCAGTGCATTCGACAGATCGCTGTCGCATAGGAGGCCGAAGGCTTTGAGTTCCGAGCTTCGGAACGTTACGACGGCGCAGACGAAGGTATGACCCGCCTTCACTCGGCCCGCTAAGCGAGAGTCAAACTTTCTGTATCGGTGCCGCGCGCCTCGTACTGCAGCTGCCTCAAACCGCAGATGCGCCAAGCGATCATAGCCGGCGCCGGATCGGCAGCGGCGCTTGACGATGACCCGTACTCATCCGAACTCGATGCAAGGAATTCGTTACTCAAAGTCATAGGCTGCGACTTGTGCAGCGCCCCTGCCGGTGCCTCCCGCCGAGCAGGAAGGGTATTTCAAAGCGTTGGATGGGGGATGATCATTCGGGTGATTGCCGTTTAACTGTTCAACTGTCAAATGCCACGAGGAGTGTTGCTTCGTGGCGAAGACCTCCGCTCGCCCCACGGCAGTCGAGACCAGCTCTGCCGAGGGAACGGCGCAGTGATCCAAAGTTCAGCGTCCAGTGTGGATCTCTTATCCCGGCAGCACCTCCCTAGTGTGGATCCATGCATGCATAAACATAGTCGTTGCTGCATAACGCGCGTGCCATGGCCAACCGTTGAGCGTGGCCCTAATAACCGCAGGGTCGCCGATGATTCCCGTCTCCCATAGGCTTCACGGGAGCAACTGTTAGAGGGCGGCTAATCGTGTGACCGGACCTGACGAGGAACAACGGCAGCTTCGAACTTCGGTCGGTGCTTACTGTTTGCGGAACCAAATCGTCAACATGGCAATTCATTGAGGCAATTTATGATGCGGACATATTTAGCGATTCCTCTGACTAGCGTCCCTTTCCCGCGATCAAAGCACGAGCGCAGGCAGCGCAAAGTGATAGATGTAGCCCAGGGCGCTGATCTCGACGCGCTCCTAGTCACCGCCCACGGCCACGTTGAGTATCTAACTGGATACGATACGAACGGAGCATATTTCAGGCCGTTTTCCTTTCTCCTTGCGCAGGGTCGAGAACCGAAATATGTCGTCGGTAACTTCGTGGGCTGCCGCAACAAATCTTGGTCCCGTTTTCAGGTGAGGGCGGTGTAGTGAGAACCAAGCACCTGCAGCCACCGCTTCCCCGCGCCGAGCGACGGATCAGGGTCCTCCATGACGACGTCACAGTGGATTGCTTTCGTTGGCTTCGCGACCAGGAGAACCCCGAAGTACGCAAGTATCTGGAAGCCGAGAACAGCTACGCGGACCAAGCGACAGCTCACCTTTCAGAGCTCAAGGCGGAGTTCATCGCCGAGATCGATGGGCGTCGGCCCTGTGAGGAGAATGCACCTCGGTTCCTAGTCGGACCTTTCGAGTACTTCCAACGGTCGGAGAGCGGCCTCCCTCACCCTGTCTGGTGGCGCCGGCCGATAACCGGTGGCATGGACGAACTTGTTCTCGACCCCAACGCGATTCCAGGGAGCGAAACCTTTTACCACCTCGGTGTGTTGGAGCCGAGCGACGACGGGCGCTATGTGGCATTCAGCTTCGATCTCATTGGTGACGAAAGCTATGAGTTGAGAGTGCGGGATATGGAGAACGGTCGCGACGTCTGGCGCGGCTCGAGGCGTGTCATACGGGTTGTCTGGGCGGCTGACGGCCATACGCTCTTTTTCGAACGTGAGCGGACTGGCCCACGGCTGCGCGATCAGATTGTGCGCTTGGACGTCGAGGCGGGCGCCTCCGAGGTGGTGTTCGAGGAAAACAACGAGCGACTGCAGGCGCGGGTTCGGCGTTCTAACAGCGGCGCATGGTTGTTTCTCGACGTTCTTAAGACCTATGATTTTTCCGTATATGTTCAGAAAGGCGCTGCAGAGGTGTGGTGCATTCCTGCCGATGAGCCGAGGGGCAAGTGGCGCCGGATCGTGAGGCGTGAACTCGGGCACGAGATCTATGCCGAGCATTGGGGCGACAGGTTCCTGTTCCGGGTAGACGACGCTGGACCGTACTGGCGGCTCGTATGTGCGCCGATAGATGAGCCGTCGCCGTCGTGCTGGGAGGAGGTCGTTCCGCATCGTGCGGGCGTGACGATCGAGGAGGTTCACGTGCTCGAACAGCACCTAGTTGTCCTGGAACGAGAAGGCCTTCGTCCTCGCCTAGTTTCGCGTGACCGCACCGGCAGGGTTGAGGCCACGATTGTTCCCGACGAGCCGAGCTGCACTGTAAGGGTCGGCCACTCGGCAGGAGGTTGCTTTTCGGTCCCCCGGCATCCGTTCCGAAGCTCGAAGTTAACCTACTCGATTAGCTCGTTTGTGACACCGGACACCGTCGTCGAGCATGATCTCGCCGACGGCCGATCGGCAGTCCTTTACCAGGCCCGCATTCCGGGGTATGACGCGGCTCAATACGCGGCGACGGTCGTCGTGGCGGAGGCGGAAGACGGAATGCAGGTCCCGATCTCGTTGGTGGCGCGGCGCGATCGATCGAGCCCTGGGCCGGTGTTATTGAATGTGTACGGCTGTTACGGAACACCGACATGGCCCTCGTTCTTCGCTTGGCCCTCATCTATGACCGCGCGTTTGAGCCTGCTCGATCGCGGAGTTGCTTTCGGAATCGTGCACGTACGAGGGGGTGGCGAGCTTGGACGCCCATGGTACGAGGCGGCTGCTCGCGCTCGTAAGCGCATTTCCCACACAGATCTGATCGCCGCTGCCGAGGGGCTCGTTGAGCAGGGTGTCGCCAGCCGAGACAGCATTATTATCGAAGGAAAAAGCGCCGGCGGGGGTACAGTCCTTGCTACGGCCTTCTCGCGGCCCGATTTGTTCCGCGCCGTGCTCGCCGAGGTTCCACTCGCCGACATCCTAGATACCGAGCTAGATTTCACGATGCCGTACGCGCTAACGGAAACGGCGGAGTACGGAGATCCCCGCATCGCCGACGAGTATCGGTACCTGCGTAGCTACGATCCGTATTATAACCTCAGCGCCGATCGCCCGCTCCCGCCGACTTACATCGACACCGCGCTCCATGATGGCCAGGTGCTCTATTACCAGCCCGCTCGCTATGTGGCGCAGCGTCGAGCCTGCGCGGCCGATCACGACGCCGAGCTTGTATTCCGCGTGCGTATGGTGGGCGGCCACAGCGGCGCTTCACATGGACTTGGCGTAGCTGAGGAGGCAGCATTTCGTATGGCTTGGGCGCTCGACCAGCTCCGACGATCGAGCAGCTGAGCGGAGAGTCGGCAAAAATGCTGGCAAACTGTGTAGTCAGAAAGGGGAGTCTGAGGTTGCCACCTCACGGTTGGTGATGATGAAATCACTTATCGGTGCTTTGGGCGCCCACTTCGACATGGGTGATGATGGGCTCGGCGCGGCTCCAGCTGCCGGCCCCGTCAAAGAATTCCTTGAACACCAGACTTGCCCGTCTTCGATGACGTTTCAAAGCGCGCCAGCGTGCTGGCTTCCAGCTCCGCGACACGGTCGCGCAAGTCGTGGTGGATGAGATTTGCGAGCGCCAGTCTTGGTCGAGCCGAACGAACTGAAGGAGGGCTGACGACGATAATTCGATGTCAGCTGAGTTGGAACGCGAAAGTCACCGGCAATATGGCTCAGGTTCACCGTGCGCGTAGAAAAGCCAAGACGAACCACCGGCGTCTCAAGCCGGCAATTGCTCAAAAGGCCCATGGCGCGACAACGTCAAAGCGAGAGTGTGGGGGCGGCAAGGAATTCGAAGGAACCTTCTTTGGCGACATGAACCACTTCGTGTAATATGAATCCGGAGGGTTCTGTGAGGTCGCGCGGGGATGCGCTTGCGAACTGACGCCGTGCGCGACCTCATTGAAGGCGGATTGAACTGGCCCGCTGACGCTGGCACGGCGTTATGGATTTAGTGCTGCGGCGTTTGCTCTTGGCGCCCGCGCCCGTATTGATGGCGCGCGTCGCTGCGGCGCCCAGCGCTGGTGTTGTGGGGAATACCGGGGTCTTGGGCGCGGCTTTGGCCGAGCCAGAACCGGAGCCGGATCACGCAGGGATACAAGCCCCTGTCGCAGCGACGTGCGACGGTGGGCAAGGCTGTCGGGACCAATGGGCGCGGCGGCGTGCACTCATGACGTATCGGGCCATGGTCGCGCCCGCGGCAGCCTGGCGGTGATGCGCAGGGTGCCGCCGCAGCAGGGACAGACGGTCGGATCGAAGGGCGCGCGCTGACAACTTTCCGCCCGGCGGCGTTCCGGCGGGGCATCGGCCAGCAATCGCCTGATGACGGCGAGTCTGGCGCGGCGGATGCCGTTGGCGAGGAAGCCGTAATGGCGGATGCGGTGGAAACCGTCGGGCAGGCAGTGGAGCAGGAAACGGCGGATGAACTCGTGCGGCGCCAGCGTCATGGAGCGTGCCGCATTGCCATGGCGATAATCGCGCCAGCGGAAGGCCACGCCGGTGTCGTCGGCGCTGACGAGGCGGCTGTTGGCGATGGCGACGCGATGGGTGTAGCGGCCGAGTTATTCGAGCACCCGTTCGGGCGATCCGAATGGCGGCTTGGCATAGACGACCCAACGCTTCTTGCGCAGCGGACGCAGCGCCCGAGCCAAGGAATGGCCGTCGCCAAGCGGCTTGAGGGCGCCGAAGAAACGCAGCCCTCCGGCCGCCTGTACCCCCTGCAAGCGCTCGAGGAACAGGCGGCGGAACAGCCGGGAGAGCACCCGGACCGGCAGGAAGAAACGGCGGGGGCGACAGGCGATCCAGCGTCCGCCATCGGTGGCCAGGGCGCCGCCGGGGACGAGGCAGTGGAGATGCGGGTGATGGGTCAGCGTCTGACTCCAGGTGTGAAGGATGGCGAGGAAGCCGCGTTCACCGCCGAGATGCCGGGGATCGGCGGCAATGGCCTTGAGAGTCTCGGCGGCCGCCTCGAACAGGATCGTATAGAGCTGCCGCTTGTTCTGATAGGCGATCGCGGCGATCTCGGCCGGCACGGTGAACACGACATGGAAATACGGCACCGGCAACAGATCGGCCTCACGGTCGGCGAGGGAGCGCTCGCGCGCCGCGCCCTGGCATTTTGGGCAGTGGCGGTTGCGGGGATTATAGGCGACGCGGCTCAAGGCGCAGTCTTCGCAGGTCTCGACATGGCCGCCGAGCGCCGCCTTTTGGCACAGCTCGATCGCCGCCATGACGCGGCGCTCCCCCCGGCCGAGATGACTGTCATGGGTACGACGATAGGCGGGACCATGGCGGCGGAAGATGTCCCGCCACTTCCAGCGCCGGTCGCATGGCGCGATCTCAGGCCGGCGGCACGACCTCGAGGCGCAGCCGATCGAGCGGCTCTCAGTCCGGGCGATCGTGGTTGTCGCCACTTGCGTGTAGCGTGCCGTCGTCGGCAGGTGGGTGTGGCCGAGCAGCACCTGGATGATGCGGATATCGACGCATCTCTCGAGCAGATGGGTGGCAAAGCTGTACTTTATGCCGCCTGCCGTTCGGCGACCAAGGCGGCGGGATTGACCAAGCGGGTCAGCGTGCCGCTGGTTGTCGATGTCGGCGACCTTCAGGCTCACCGTCTCTGAGGCGCGCAGTCCCGCGGCATAGGCGGTCGTCAGCGCCGTGCGGGCCTTCAGTGACGGCACCGCTTCGGGAAAGCGCGCGACCTCGTCGCGCCTCCAAATACCACCCCCCGCGTCAGCGGGTTAGTTCAATCCCCTATGAATTTTTTCGGCTAGCTTAACAGGTGTCTGAATACCGGCAGCAGGCCACAATACGGCATAATGGCTAGGTGCAGATCATAACTGCGCCCGCTTGTGCCGGCGTCTCGCTGTGCTTAGCGTGACAGAAACAAAATAGCCGAGACTATCCTGATTGGGTCGACTTCCACCCCTGGTGAAGGTCAGCCTGACGTGAGTTGAGGCAAGCTACCAGAGTGGGAATATGTGATGAAAGGTGCAAGGGTCACGGTCCGTGAGATCGTGAAGCGCTACGGGGCTGTCACTGCGGTCGAGGGTATTTCCATCGATGTGAAGGCGGGAGAGTTTCTCTCGCTGCTGGGGCCTTCGGGGTCCGGCAAAACGACCCTTCTGATGATGATAGCGGGCTTTGAGCTGCCGACCGCGGGTCTCATTGAGATCGGTGCGAGAGACGTGACCTACGTCGCGCCCAACCGGCGCAATGTGGGTATGGTGTTTCAGAAGTATGCGCTCTTTCCGCACATGTCGGTGAACGATAACGTGGCTTTTCCGCTGCGCATGCGGAAGATCGACAAGGCCGAGATCACCCGACGGGTCGGCGAAGCGCTCGCGATGGTCCAGCTAGACGCCTACGGCAGAAGGGCGCCCGCTCAATTGTCGGGCGGCCAACAGCAGCGTGTTGCGCTCGCGCGGGCGCTGGTGTTCGAGCCCCCGGTGCTCCTGATGGACGAGCCCCTCGGCGCGCTCGACAAGAAACTCCGCGAGCAGTTGCAGATCGAGATCAAGTCCCTCCAGCAGCGACTCGGTGTGACCGTGATCTATGTGACCCACGATCAGGAGGAGGCGTTGACCATGTCGGATCGCATCGCGGTCATGAACGACGGCCAAGTCGCGCAGATCGGCAGCCCCGCCAGCCTTTATGGCGAGCCCGCTTCTCCATTCGTCGCAGATTTTATCGGCAAGATGAACTTCTTGCCGGTCGAATATATTGGATCCGAGAAGGCCAGCCACCGGATCAGGGTCACCGACGCCTCGACGCTCAGCGTGACGCGCTCACTTAGCGGACGCTCCTTTGAGCTTTCTCCCGGACTGTCGCTGCAGGCTGCGATCCGGCCGGAGAACATCTCTCTCGCCCCACGCGGCTCTGGCGGCCCCGACGCAGTTGCTGGCACCGTGAACACCTCGATCTATCTCGGCACCCACCAGACTCTACTGGTCAACGTTGATGGACGTAGCGGCCCCCCGCTGCATATCCAGGCATCGGCAAGCCGAGACCTGGCGGCATTTGCGCGCGGTGATGAGGTCGACATTCTGTTCCAGGCCGATGCCATTCACTTGTTTTCCGGCAAGGGCGACGGCAAATGAGCAGTTTGGACGTGTCTTCCGTAAATCCTGCCCCCGCGCCACGTTTTGCGCGGCTATTCGTGGTCACCGGAACCAGCGGCAGATATCCTCCGCTCTTAACGGCTGTGCTGCTGCTGCCCCTCCTTCTACTCTTGTTCTTTAGCTTTCTGTACCCGGTGGGTCGCATGCTGGTCGGCAGCCTGTTCGACCCCGGCTTCACCCTCGACAACTATCTTCGCATGTTCAACGAGCCACTTTATTTGAAGGTGCTGCTGCGTACACTCTGGATCGCATTTGCTACGACGGTAGGCGCTTTCGTTCTCGGATATCCGGTTGCCTTCGCTATGGCGCGTGCGGGCAGTAGGCTAACGCTTTTGATTGCAGCTTGCGTCCTGATCCCGTTATGGACATCGGTTCTTGTGCGTTCCTATGCCTGGATCGTTCTGTTGCAGCGCAAAGGCGTTCTCAACGACATTCTCGTTGGAACCGGCATCGTCGAGCAGCCGCTCAAGCTGATCTATACCGAAGGCGCAGTTATCGTCGCCATGACACATGTGATGCTGCCGTTCATGGTTCTGCCCATCTATGCCGCCCTGCGGACCATACCAAAGGAACTGCCCCAGGCTGCTGCAAACCTGGGCGCCGGCACCTTCACCACCTTTGCCAGGATTATCTTGCCGCTCAGCCTTCCCGGCGTCTTCGCCGGCGCCCTCATGACCTTCATTCTTGCACTCGGTTTCTACGTCACGCCGGCCCTCTTAGGAGGTCCACAGACCCTGATGATGGCGACCCTTATCGGACAGCAGACAACGATCATGCTCGACTGGCCGTTCGCGGGCGCACTGGCGACGGTCCTTCTTGTGGTCACTCTGGTGCTCACGTTCATGTTCCGCAGAGTTTTGGCCACCTCTAGAGGATTCGCAAATGTCTGAGACCATCGCCTTGAGCCAGACGCGACCGTCTCGTCCTCACGTGCTGGGCAAACTCGCCGCGGGCGCTGTGATTGGGCTCATCCTATTCTTCCTGATTCTGCCCACGCTGATCGTCATACCGATCTCGTTTAACAGTGCCCCCTACATCGAGTTCCCGCCTTCGGGGCTGACGCTGAAATGGTACAGCGAATTCTTTAGCGATCCCGACTGGATGGCGGCGATGCTTTTCAGTCTGCGCATCGCTTTCTTCACCACCATTTCGGCAACGATCATCGGAACCTTGGCCGCGATCGCCCTGGTCCGGGGCGACCTTCCGGGGAAATCGCTAGTGCTCGGATTGGCGCTCAGCCCCCTGATCGTTCCCCATATCATCATGGCGATTGCGCTCTATCTGTTCTTTGCGCCGCTTCGGCTGACGGGGAATTTCTTCGGCTTTCTGTTGGCACACACCATGCTGACCATTCCCTATGTGGTCATTGCCGTTTCGGCATCGCTGCAGCGCTTCGATCCCGTTCTCGAAATGGCCGCGCTGAACTGCGGGGCTAACCGCGGCCGCGCTTTCTTCGAGATCGTCCTGCCACATATTACTCCCGGTGTCGTTACCGGCGCCGTCTTTGCCTTCGTCTCCTCGTTCGATGAGGCGACCGTCGCCTTCTTCATCTCCGGCATCGAGGGCAAGACGATAACGAGGAAGCTGTTCGAAGACATCGACTTCAACCTCACACCCGTCATTGCAGTGGTCTCCACAATCATCGTTGCAATCTCCATCATCCTGATGGGCGCGATACGCCTCGCCCAGAACAGAACAAGCACCAGTCAATTGGGTGAGACCGCTGGTGCGATCCAGCTTTGACCACGCGGGTCGTCTAGAGGATGCCGTTCTTGTCGCTGTAGAAGGCAAGCGGTTGTCCTCAATCTCGAAGATGTGCTTTCGCGGCATGGAATAATCCGAATGTTTTCTCCGACGCCATGGAAGGCAGATGCAACAACTGGCCGATCGCATGGTCAAGCATCGCAGGTTTCCGGCCGGGACGGGTCTGGCACCGCAGTCCCGAACCGGAGCGGGTGATCGAATTGGCCCTCAACAGGCCAAAGAGCTGTTGCGCGCGAACTTGCGGTGACGTTTACCGCCCGCTCAGGCAACGATCTCATCACCAATCCGGCTTTTATCGACATCAAGCCGACGAGTTTCCAGGAGAAGACGACCGCCCGGACCATCTGTGGCAGACCGCCTTTACTTCGGGGCTGGTCCTATCGTAAGCGCGTACGGACCCGCACATATCATTTAGAGCGTTTCACGTTTTGTTGGAAGCATAGCCGGCGTTTTCGAAGTAGTTTCGGCACTCCTGGGGCTGGATTGTTCCGACGAGCGAGCCGATGAAACGCCAGGTGTCCTCGGTGCTGCGCTTCTGGGCGTGACGCATCCAGTGCTTGATTTTGGCAAAGGCCTGCTCGATCGGATTGAGATCGGGGGAATAGGGCGGCAGCCTCCTGCACAACCGCGCAGGATCAATCGAGAAAGGGATGGGTCTTGCAGAAACGTGTGGCGTTCGAACACGCAGCCGCTGCCTTCTATCAAGGCGTTGCTGCCTCGCGAGCATCTGCGGGTGGAATGAGGAAGATGGCCTGACAGTTACACGACGCCTTGAAAACCTGATCAAAAAGATGGCGGACCTCGCCGGAGCGTTTATGAGGATCAGGGCGTGCGGAGCTCCATCTTGGCCAAGGCGTGCCTTGAGACCGGATACCTTGGTGCAGATTGATCGGGCACTTTCAGACCACTGCAGACGGGCGAGGCGCCGGAGGAACTGCCACACCGTGTTGTGGGAGACCGCGACCCCGCGCGCCGCCAATTCATCCTTCAACCCATGAAGGCTGAGATGCGGCGTCTGGTGAAGCCGCTCGACGATGAAGGCACCGTGCGGCTCCAAAACGCGCTTGCGATAGCCGTCCATCTTACTCGGCGTCACGGAGCCCGTTGCGCGATAGCGCTGAGACCACTTCACCACAGAAGAAACCGCAACGCCGAACCGGGCTGCCACTGATCGGCAGCTCTCGCCCGCAACAACCGCCGCAACAGCGCGCTCCCGCAGATCACAAGAAAGAGGTCGTACCATCAGATGCTGGCCTCCTAACCAGCCAGCATCTTGAATCACAAAACCGATCTCGCGGGGATGCGCTTGCGAACTGACGCCGTGCGCGACCTCATTGAAGCCGGATTGAACTGACCCGCTGATCAGGGATTTTCTGCATGAATCATGCGGAGAATCCTATGAGTGACAGTGTGAATCAGCCGCAAACATTCGAGGTTTTGACGGTGGCGCCGGCGCAAACCGCGAGACTGGCCGAACCAGGAGAAGGAGCGCCTGGTGGCCGAGACGTCGTTGCCACGAGCCAATGTCTCTCCGATCGCACGCGCTGAGAGTTTGGAACTCTCAAAGCTCTAGGGATGGCGTCGCAAAGCACTGTCATCAGGGTTGGTTGCGCCCCTGACGGAAACCGCCGACGGAGGTCAAGTTCCCACGCGTTGAGCCGGCGGCAAGCTCTACGGTCGAAACCGTCATCGGTGATGTCGTTGTGCGCGTCGCCTGTGATATCGAGTCGGATTACGTGGCGAAGATACGTTTACGTGTCGTGCGAGCCGGTCGACTTCCGCAAGGATGCGGCATCCTTGATGGCTCTGGTCAGAGATGGCGGTCTCGACCCATCCAACGGAGTGCTTTATGTGATCCGATCGAAGCGGGCGGACCGACTTCGCATCGCCTGTGGGATGGCAGCGGCGTCTGCCTCTCTATTTGAAAACGCTTGAGGAGCAGAGTTTCTGCTGGCCGGTCATATCGAACGCCAGGATACGCCTCGACCATTCGGAAACGCTTCTGGCGGGTCTGGACTGAAAGAAGTTCCGAGGTCAGCGGTCGCTGCTGACGGGCGGAACAGAACTGCGGCAAGATGAATCATGGGTGCTGTAATGATTGGGAAAGCGGCTGTTCTTGTGCTCTGTTTGACCTCATCGATTTGCCCCTTGGCGACCTGCCGGACGACGTTAATGCACTGAAAGCGCTGCGCGAACAGGCTGCGAAGGAGGCTCGGTTGAAGCCCCTCGAAAACGGCGCGCGGTCGGTGAAGTGCGATCAGCGCTTCGCACCAAACAGTCGATTCTGCTTCAAAGTGGCCCAATCATAACAATTGAACACTGGCCATAACTAACCGGGATTTGCCAACAGGCTCCGATTGGCTGAAGCTCGACCTTGGGAAAACCACGTCAAGGGAGGAATTCATGATCAGCAGACGCAGTTTATTGCAGATGGGTGCCGCCGCGGCATCGAGTGCGCTCGTTCCCAACTTGGCACACTCACAATCCACTTCTTCGCTAGTGCAGGCTGCCAAAACTGCTGGCCAGAACCGGGTGGTGATTGTCATGGGGGGCGGCGCATTTGGGAAACAGATGACGGATCTGTTCTTTGATCCGTTCACAAAGGAGACGGGGATAGAAGTCGTGCGGGTAGATTCCAGCGAATCTATTTCGCGCCTCAAGGCGATGACCCAGATGAACATAATCGAGTGGGACATTATAGGCATGGGCAACGAACTAGCCTTGTCCTCTGACGTCAAGACATATTTGGACGAGCTTGGAAACAACTGTGACGCGTTGCCCAATGTTCGTGCTGAAGGAATTGATGGGTCTTGTTTCGGGGTTGGCGTTCTTTGGGATTCTGGCGGTGCCGTTCTAACTTACGACGAGCGCGCCTTCCCTGAAGGCGGGCCAGCCAATTGGGCTGAATTTTGGGATGTCGAAAGATTTCCGGGGCCGCGGTCTCTGCCGAACCACAGCGCTCCGTGGGAGGTCTTGGTTCCGGCGGTCCTTGCCGACGGTGTACCGCGTGAAAAAGTCTTCCCGTTGGATCTCGATCGTGCCTTCGCTAAGCTGGACCAGTTGCGTCCCCACATAGGGGTTTGGTGGACAAGTGGAGATCAGAGCCAGCAATTGCTGCGGTCTCAGGAAGTTGTCGCTTCAATCCTATGGAGTGGTCGCGCCGCACGCCTGAAGAACGAAGGTGTGCCAATCCAGTTTACATGGGACGGAGCGCCGTTTACCGCAGACGTCTACAGTCTCATAAAAGGGGCGCCACACCCGTTGGCCGCTAAGGCGCTACTGGACTTCATGTATACCCGTCCCGAGGCGCATGCAGCCTTCATCAAGGAGATGTTCTATGCGACGCCGAACAAGCGTGCTCAAGAACATCTCGACCCTGCCTTTGCTTCGACGCTCGTCACGGCACCGGAGAATTTCTCTAAGGTAATCAAATTCGATCCGGACTGGCTCGCATCGCACCGTGATGAAGTGATCAAACGCTGGACTGCATGGATCGGGGGGTGACCTGACACAGGTAGAATGGCGCGTCATGGCGGACTGTGCTGCTGCACGGGTCCCGGACTGGACATGCCAAGTCCGGGAAGCCCGCCAATGTGCTGCGCAAATCGATCCGTGAGGCCTTTCAGCCGCGGTCTTATTTGCGAGGGAAGCGCTATGAGATTCGCCTTCATCGCGAAGCAGCGGAACGTCTGGCCGGTGGCCTGCTGTGCGACGCCCGCTGGATGTCTCCCGCTCGGGCTCCCTGCTTGGCTCAACCGCAGTCGCGGCACGACGAGATGCTGCTACGGAGCTCCAGCGTCAAGAACGGCACCGAACCTATGGTGCCCGCCGTGCCTGGCACAATCTTCTGGCCGACGGGTTGTCCTGCGGTCTGCATCGTATCGAACATCTTATGGAGGGAGAATGGACTGCGTGCCTGGTCTCGGCGCGGTGGGCTGCCGATAGATACCGGCGAGCGAGCCGCAACCTCCTTGATCGCGCTTTCGAATCGGTCGGCCCTACGCCAGGAGTGGATCGCCGAGTTCACCTACATTTGTACCGCGAAGTTTGGCTCTAAGTTGTCGTGATCGTCAACCTGCTCTTCCGGCATGTCGTCGGCAGGACGGGGAAGGCCGAGTGACAGCGAAACTCGTCATCGGCGCCATTACCATGGCGATCTGGCGCCGGGGCAGGCCCGACAGCCCGCTGGTTTACCAGACCAGCATGCCGGCGCCCGTGAAATCGGCTTTCCACCGACGTTTATCGAATAACTATGCTGGTACACCGCATAACGATCGGGCATTGCGTGCCAGAGGGCCGAGCCCATACGCTCAAGTTGGACTAGAGGTCCAACCTACCGGGAGATACGATAATGATAAACAGGCGCCAAATACTTCAGTTGGGTGCCGCAGCTGTGACGAGTTCGTTCGTTCCGCGCCTAGCTCTCGCGCAGTCAACCAGTTCGCTCGTAGAGGCAGCGACAGCTGCGGGGCAGAATCGTGTAATAATCTCGATGGCTGGTGGCGCTTACAATAAAGTCAACACTGAGTTGTTTTTCCAGCCCTTCAGCCAGGAGACCGGCATTGAGGTGATAACCGTCGACAACAGCGATGGTGCTGCGCGCGTCAAGGCGATGCAAGACCTCGGTGCAGTGGAATGGGACATATTAGGCTTAACCTACGATGATGCGCGATCGAGCGACTACGAGCCACTTTTTGAATCGTTGGGAACGTGTGGCGATTTACCCAATGTTGTGACCGAAGGAGTGGAAGGCTCTTGTTTGGGTACCGGCGTCCTGTGGGATTCTGGCGGTCGGGTGCTCGTCTATGACGAGCGGGCATTCCCAGACGGCGGTCCCAAGACTTGGGCTGAGTTCTGGGACGTCAAGAAATTTCCCGGACCGCGGTCTCTGCCGGGGGGGGATTGGCCTTGGTACAACTTGATGATCGCACTGCTTGCAGATGGGGTGCCGCACGACAAGCTCTATCCACTCGATGTTGACCGGGCGTTTGCGAAGTTGGACGAACTCAAGTCTCATATCGGCGTCTGGTGGGCGAACAGTGATCAAAGCCAGCAAATTCTGCGCTCGCAGGAAGTCGTTGCTGCCGTGCTCTATAACGGCCGTGCCGCCCGGTTGAAGGCCGATGGCGTACCTGTGCAGTTTGGCTGGGATGGTGCTCTTTTCGAAGCTGCGGCGTTTAGCATCCTAAAAGGAGCGCCACACCTTTTGGCGGCCAAAGCCCTGCTCAATTTCATGTATTCTAGGCCGGAGGCCCATGCCAAATTCGCCGAGAAGATGTACTACGCCCTTCCGAATAAGAACGCTGACAAGTTCATGGATTCGGAGTTCGCCAAAACCCTGGTCACGGCTCCCGAGAATTGGTCCAAGGTCGCGAAGGTTGATCCGAACTGGTTGAACGGCAAACGTGAAGCGCTGATTGAACGCTGGACCAAGTGGATTAGCGCGTGAGCTGACGGGCGGTGGGGAAAATCTCTTGGCCGCCAATTACGGCCGTGATCGGAGGCCACGGGCGCGCCCGCCGTAAGCTACGCCTCCTCACGGGACAAAGAGATCTCTTATTGGAGCACTTTCGATGACTCTTACGATGCAGATCGCAAAGATGGTAGCCGACGTGTCCTATGACGACATTCCGGCCCATTCAGCCGAGAAACTTAAACTACTTCTTCTTGATCAGCTCGGATGCATGATAGCGGGATCCGTGGATCGGGAATCCCAACGGCTCAGGAATTACTTGGAGGGCCTCGACGCTGGCGGGGAAGCCTACGTGTTCGGGGCCTCAAAGCGAATGACGCCGCCAAATGCCGCTCATGCGAACGCGCAGTCCGTCACAATGCTGAGCTTGGATGATTCCTATATCCGTTATGGCCATCCAGGAAATGCCTTCCTCCCCACAGTCCTTGCGGTGGGCGAGGCGTTGGATGCGGGAGGCAGAGACCTGATCGAGGCGGCCCTGTGCGGGTACGAGATGTCGATGCGTCTAGGACTATCGATCGCCGCAACTGCTGAACGCGACCAGAAGGTGAAGGGTTATGCATCCTGGCAGGTCTTTGGCGCGACAACCGCTGCCGCAAAGCTCCATCGGCTGTCCGCCGACAAGATTGCCAGCGCCTACGGACTAACGGCGTTGCATGCACCGCCGCCGTTCCTGAGAAAATATCACAGTCGCCCCCTAAATTGGCTCAAGAACAACTACGGGTGGGCCAACAAGGCCGGAATAACGTCCGTGGATCTCGCTATCGCGGGGTACGAAGGTAATCGTACAATTTTCGACGGCGAAACGGGGTACTGGATTATTGCAGGCTCCGACCAGTTCGATCCCGAGATCTTGGTTACTCCCTTTGCCGACAGGTCCATCGTCGAGGAGATCGGCTTCAAGCCGTATAGCGGGTGCCGTTGGTCCCACACATCTATCGATTGCGTCCGCAAAATAATGGCAGAACACGCGGTTGATTTTGCACATCTCGACAGGATCACCATTGAAACCGCCGATGAGTTCGTTCGGGATTTGAACAGCGACGTTTGGCCCGAAACGGTGCTCGACGCCCTGTTCAACATTCCGTATCTTTTGGCTCTTGAACTGCACGGCAAATCGTCGGCCCTCGGACTCTCAGAAGCGGACCTCACGCGGCAAGAGCTAGCGAAAACCGTCGGAAAAATATCAATGTCGGCTCTGCCCGGTGCTGAAGAAAAGTTCTTCAAATTCAGCATGCTTCCGGTGCGCGTGACTTTTTTTGCAACCGACGGTCGCGTACTTTCGGAATACGCCGAATACCCGAGAGGCCATCCCAATGGCCCTCAGTTCGCCCGAAAGGAGGTTGTCGAGAAGTTCTTCGGCCTCAGCACGCCGTTCATTGGGCGTTTCAAGGCAGAGCAGCTCTGCGAGGGAATCCTGGATCTCGAAAACCGCAGTGTGCGTGACGTAATAGGCATCGTCGACGAACATGAAGCCGGCACATCCCGACACCCTCCGCGAGCGGCGGCGAATCAGTAGCGACACCGGTCGCCCGGACCCGGCTTCGATTTTAAACAGCGGATGCTTGCGTTTCAGGGCAGGCTGGAATCGTGATGTCTAAGGGAAATCAATGGCTGGATTGCCGCTGCCATCCTTGAGCGTAGCCGGGGCATGCGGCTCGCTCAAACCTGCAAGTTCGAGCCCAGATCACAGGAGATGAGGTAAGTTGATCACCCAGCCCATGCAAGAGAACGTGCAGGAAGTTCCCAAACGCGGCTTCACCGTTATTGAGAACCACTGGCTCCCGCTCACCGACGGAACGCACCTTGCCGCTCGAATCTGGATGCCGGAGGGCGCGAACGAAGCGCCTGTTCCCGCTGTTCTCGAGTTTCTGCCTTACCGCAAACGAAATGGGACGGCTCAGCGCGACGAGGCAAACTATCCGGTGTTCGCTGCGGCGGGAATTGCCGGAGTTAGAGTTGACCTGCGTGGAAGCGGTGATTCAGAGGGCGTGCTCGAAGGCGAGATGACCCCACAACAACTTCTCGACGCGGCGGAAATCATCGCCTGGATCTCGGCTCAACCGTGGTCCAACGGTAGCGTAGGCATGTGGGGGATTTCATGGGGCGGCGGCAATACCTTGCGAGTAGCTGGTATCCAGATGCCTACAGCGCTCAAGGCCGTTATAGCGTGTAGCGCTTCGGTCGACCGATATAGAGACATGCTCCGCTACAAGGGCGGCGCCCACAGTTCGCTCAACTTGTCATGGCAAGCGCAATTGACCGGCTATATGTGTCGCCCACCGGACCCGGAGATCGTCGGAGAATGCTGGCTCGAAATGTGGCGGCAGCGCTTGGAGAACCAGCCCTTCTACCTGGAAGATTGGTTATCGCACCAACGTCGCGACGCTTATTGGCGCCATCTGTCTATCAACGAAGTTTTCGAGCAGTTTCCCGTCCCCGTACTGTTCGCCTGCGGATGGAGCGACTCCTATCGAAATTCGCCTTTCCAGCTTGTCGAGGGCATACCGAGCAAGGCGAAGGTGCTGATTGGACCCTGGGGGCACCAATATCCGCATCTTGCTAAACCGGGGCCGGGCACGGACTTTTTGACCGAAGCCATCGCCTGGTGGAACCATTGGCTACGCGATGAGCCAAATGGCGCCGATAAAATCCCGCAAATGCGAGCGTTCATTCTGGATGGGCCGCGTCCTGTATCCCGCCGGGAGCGAGATCCAGGCTATTGGGTCTCAATGACAAAATGGACCACTCCCGAGGCCCTCAAGCTCACGTTGAACGCTTCCGGGACGCTCGTAGACCGTCCTCCCCAGCAGAAGAGGAAGCGTGCGCTCCTACGCTCGCCGCTGGATAACGGTATGGCGGCCGGAGAGTTGTACACGGGCACGACGGACGATCAGCGGATAGACGACGCGGGTTCGCTGGTCTTCCAAAGCGAGGTGCTGAAAGAAGAATGCGTTCTGTTGGGAAGGCCTTCTCTAAAGCTCACCCTTTCGAGCGACAGTCCTTTCGCAAATATTGCGGTCCGCCTCACTGACGTTCACCCTGACGGCGCAGGGTTCCGCATTTCCTACGGAGTGCTGAATCTGGCTCACCGGGTCAACGATTCCGAGCCGAAGCCGCTCGTGCCAGGCAAGGAAGAGACTGTGATAGTCACCCTGGATCCTTGTGGCTATCGCATCGCACCGGGTCACCGCGTTCGCTTGTCCATTTCGACGGCTTATTGGCCCATCATCCTCCCGTCGCCTTACGACGCGGCCTTCGATATTGATCTCGCCAGCATCGTCCTCTCGTTGCCACTTCTTGGCGAGCATGAGCTGATTGAGATTGCCGAACCGGCCAATCTCAACCCGCTCCCTGCATACGAAACTTTAGTTGCTGGAGAAACTAAGCGATGCTTCGAGCGCGATGTAGAGAATGGCATTACCCACTATCGCACGATCGAAGATGGCGGTCTCATGCGCCATCCTTGCAACGGTTTGGCCGAACGCGAGCTTCGTGAGGAGATATGGTCGATAACGGCGCACGATCCCCTATCGATGACAGGAGAATGCCGTTCCACCATGACTGTTTCGAGGCCCGGATGGGAGACGGTCACCCAGGGCGTCGCCACTCTATCCTGCACGAAAACAGAGTGGATCATATCGCAGGCCGTCGAAGCGCATCATAACGGCCAAAAGTTCTTTTCCCGGTCAAGAACCAAGAAGATACCTAGAGATTTTATGTAATCATCGCGTCGGACTGTCTGCAGAGCGCATGCGCAACCAGGCGCACACTCAGCCCGCCATACCCATTGTCTCTTCCTCTTCAGCTTTCGTATGGAAATCGTGTCAGAGTCTTCGAGAATTGGAAGTGGATGAGACGCGCTCACGCGAGGAACCCCTCCGTACACGAGACTGTTGTGCCGCCCTTGCGGATGGAGCCGATCTCAACGTGCGATGCAGCACCGACGACATTCAACCGCGCAGAACGTGCCCGCCAGGCGAAATCATTCCGCCCCTTCATTCCGAACAGTGGTCGCCCGCCCGGACTGCGAGATGATGCCGCCCCCTGTCGGACGGCTCTGGAGTGGGGTCCTCTGCTTGGCCAAGGCGTTCAGCGAGCGCTATAAAGCATGTTGATCCGGAAGAAGACGGAAATCGCCATCGCTTTGGCGCGCGCATGGCAAGGATCTTCGCCGTCCTCAGGGACGGACCGCGTTACGAACCGCACATCATCCACCTCTTCGCTGTGGATGTTGAAACAGGTTCGTCTGGCGCGGTTACTCCACAATTGATTGATCGATCGCAGAAGCTGCTCTAGAGTAGGGGGGCGATCTCGAAACGTAAAATTCGTCTATGGCGGCCGCAGGTTGAGTACGGCTAAAGCGACGCTCAAGAGCGCATAATCAATGGGGAGAAATCATAACTGCGCCCGCTTGTGCCGGCGTCTCGCTGTGCTTAGCGTGACAGAAACAAAATAGCCGAGACTATCCTGATTGGGTCGACTTCCACCCCTGGTGAAGGTCAGCCTGACGTGAGTTGAGGCAAGCTACCAGAGTGGGAATATGTGATGAAAGGTGCAAGGGTCACGGTCCGTGAGATCGTGAAGCGCTACGGGGCTGTCACTGCGGTCGAGGGTATTTCCATCGATGTGAAGGCGGGAGAGTTTCTCTCGCTGCTGGGGCCTTCGGGGTCCGGCAAAACGACCCTTCTGATGATGATAGCGGGCTTTGAGCTGCCGACCGCGGGTCTCATTGAGATCGGTGCGAGAGACGTGACCTACGTCGCGCCCAACCGGCGCAATGTGGGTATGGTGTTTCAGAAGTATGCGCTCTTTCCGCACATGTCGGTGAACGATAACGTGGCTTTTCCGCTGCGCATGCGGAAGATCGACAAGGCCGAGATCACCCGACGGGTCGGCGAAGCGCTCGCGATGGTCCAGCTAGACGCCTACGGCAGAAGGGCGCCCGCTCAATTGTCGGGCGGCCAACAGCAGCGTGTTGCGCTCGCGCGGGCGCTGGTGTTCGAGCCCCCGGTGCTCCTGATGGACGAGCCCCTCGGCGCGCTCGACAAGAAACTCCGCGAGCAGTTGCAGATCGAGATCAAGTCCCTCCAGCAGCGACTCGGTGTGACCGTGATCTATGTGACCCACGATCAGGAGGAGGCGTTGACCATGTCGGATCGCATCGCGGTCATGAACGACGGCCAAGTCGCGCAGATCGGCAGCCCCGCCAGCCTTTATGGCGAGCCCGCTTCTCCATTCGTCGCAGATTTTATCGGCAAGATGAACTTCTTGCCGGTCGAATATATTGGATCCGAGAAGGCCAGCCACCGGATCAGGGTCACCGACGCCTCGACGCTCAGCGTGACGCGCTCACTTAGCGGACGCTCCTTTGAGCTTTCTCCCGGACTGTCGCTGCAGGCTGCGATCCGGCCGGAGAACATCTCTCTCGCCCCACGCGGCTCTGGCGGCCCCGACGCAGTTGCTGGCACCGTGAACACCTCGATCTATCTCGGCACCCACCAGACTCTACTGGTCAACGTTGATGGACGTAGCGGCCCCCCGCTGCATATCCAGGCATCGGCAAGCCGAGACCTGGCGGCATTTGCGCGCGGTGATGAGGTCGACATTCTGTTCCAGGCCGATGCCATTCACTTGTTTTCCGGCAAGGGCGACGGCAAATGAGCAGTTTGGACGTGTCTTCCGTAAATCCTGCCCCCGCGCCACGTTTTGCGCGGCTATTCGTGGTCACCGGAACCAGCGGCAGATATCCTCCGCTCTTAACGGCTGTGCTGCTGCTGCCCCTCCTTCTACTCTTGTTCTTTAGCTTTCTGTACCCGGTGGGTCGCATGCTGGTCGGCAGCCTGTTCGACCCCGGCTTCACCCTCGACAACTATCTTCGCATGTTCAACGAGCCACTTTATTTGAAGGTGCTGCTGCGTACACTCTGGATCGCATTTGCTACGACGGTAGGCGCTTTCGTTCTCGGATATCCGGTTGCCTTCGCTATGGCGCGTGCGGGCAGTAGGCTAACGCTTTTGATTGCAGCTTGCGTCCTGATCCCGTTATGGACATCGGTTCTTGTGCGTTCCTATGCCTGGATCGTTCTGTTGCAGCGCAAAGGCGTTCTCAACGACATTCTCGTTGGAACCGGCATCGTCGAGCAGCCGCTCAAGCTGATCTATACCGAAGGCGCAGTTATCGTCGCCATGACACATGTGATGCTGCCGTTCATGGTTCTGCCCATCTATGCCGCCCTGCGGACCATACCAAAGGAACTGCCCCAGGCTGCTGCAAACCTGGGCGCCGGCACCTTCACCACCTTTGCCAGGATTATCTTGCCGCTCAGCCTTCCCGGCGTCTTCGCCGGCGCCCTCATGACCTTCATTCTTGCACTCGGTTTCTACGTCACGCCGGCCCTCTTAGGAGGTCCACAGACCCTGATGATGGCGACCCTTATCGGACAGCAGACAACGATCATGCTCGACTGGCCGTTCGCGGGCGCACTGGCGACGGTCCTTCTTGTGGTCACTCTGGTGCTCACGTTCATGTTCCGCAGAGTTTTGGCCACCTCTAGAGGATTCGCAAATGTCTGAGACCATCGCCTTGAGCCAGACGCGACCGTCTCGTCCTCACGTGCTGGGCAAACTCGCCGCGGGCGCTGTGATTGGGCTCATCCTATTCTTCCTGATTCTGCCCACGCTGATCGTCATACCGATCTCGTTTAACAGTGCCCCCTACATCGAGTTCCCGCCTTCGGGGCTGACGCTGAAATGGTACAGCGAATTCTTTAGCGATCCCGACTGGATGGCGGCGATGCTTTTCAGTCTGCGCATCGCTTTCTTCACCACCATTTCGGCAACGATCATCGGAACCTTGGCCGCGATCGCCCTGGTCCGGGGCGACCTTCCGGGGAAATCGCTAGTGCTCGGATTGGCGCTCAGCCCCCTGATCGTTCCCCATATCATCATGGCGATTGCGCTCTATCTGTTCTTTGCGCCGCTTCGGCTGACGGGGAATTTCTTCGGCTTTCTGTTGGCACACACCATGCTGACCATTCCCTATGTGGTCATTGCCGTTTCGGCATCGCTGCAGCGCTTCGATCCCGTTCTCGAAATGGCCGCGCTGAACTGCGGGGCTAACCGCGGCCGCGCTTTCTTCGAGATCGTCCTGCCACATATTACTCCCGGTGTCGTTACCGGCGCCGTCTTTGCCTTCGTCTCCTCGTTCGATGAGGCGACCGTCGCCTTCTTCATCTCCGGCATCGAGGGCAAGACGATAACGAGGAAGCTGTTCGAAGACATCGACTTCAACCTCACACCCGTCATTGCAGTGGTCTCCACAATCATCGTTGCAATCTCCATCATCCTGATGGGCGCGATACGCCTCGCCCAGAACAGAACAAGCACCTAGTCAACGTCGGCGCCCCGAACGCTCTTGTAGAGTAGCCAAGGTGCGTACGTCGTCAAAATCCAATCACTCTAAAGGAGCCAGATATGCCGATTGTAAAGGGGCCCCAGGTTTTTCCCCGCGCCGAGTTTCTAAGTCGACTCGCCGCGGTCAAGTCAGAGATGGAGCGGCTCGAAATTGATACACTCATTGTGGGAAATCAAACAGATATCAACTACCTGACGGGGTACACGGCTAAGTCGGCTTACGTGCCGCAGGCCCTTGTCGTCTCTTTGAAAGAAGAAGAGCCAACATTCGTGTTGCGGCGCCAGGATGCGCCTGCAGCCGTACACCTAACTTTTATGGATCGCAGCAAAGTAATCGCATATCCGGAAACGCTCATTGGGAACCCAGACAAGGATGGGTTCGATGCCGTTATAGATTTCGTAAACGAACTGGACGACGCCCCGAGACGCGGTATTGGGCTGCAACTTGGTTATCTCTCAATACAATCCGCTGAGAAGTTCAAGTCTCGCCTGCCAAACGCTCGAATAGTCGACTGCACCTATTCTATTGCCTGGATCCGTATGATCAAGTCCGATCTCGAGATCGCGATGATGCGTGATGCCGCCGCGATCGCGGACGCAGGAATCCTCAAGGCGTCTGAAGTTATTCGACCAGGTGTTCGTGAAGCCGACGTTATCGCCGAAATCGTAGCTCAACTCGCTCGCGGGGCAAATGGAAAAGCTGGAACTGATCTCGCGCCGTTGTATCTCTGCTCTTCCCCTCGTACCGGCACCTGCCACATTCGGTGGAGCGAAGATGTGATCCGTGATGGATCTCAGATCAACCTTGAGATAGCAGGCATCCGTCACGGCTATGTTTCAGCCATAATGCGCACTTTCTCAGTTGGTGCCCCGTCCGATCGTCTTCGGCGCCTTCACGATGCAGAGGTGTTGGGGTTGGAAGCAGCGGTTGCTAGTGCTCGGCCCGGTGCAACGTGTAGCGATGTCGCGAACGCATTTTATCGCACGATCGAAAAGTCCGGTTTCCAGAAGGACTCGCGATGTGGATATGACATCGGCATCGATTGGAGCGAACCCTGCTGTGCAAGCCTGCAGGACGGTGACATGACGGTGCTGAAGCCAAACATGACCTTTCACCTGATGCTTGGGAACTGGGTTGATGAAGATTTCGGCTATATAATAAGCGAAACTATCCGTGTCACGGACTCCGGCTGCGAAGTCCTAACCAAGTCGCCGAGACAGCTGTTCGAGCTCTAAGCCACTTGCGGGCGGCAGTCGCGCTCAAGGTTTACTTAGCAAGTATCCCTGTCGTGACGTTATAGCTTGCTGCTAGCGGAGGGGTCGACGGTTAGTCGGCCTCTCTTAAGCGCTCAGAACTCTTATAGCCGTTCGCAAAATTCCAGGCAACGGCGACGTCACCGACCGAAATCGGTATGCTTGGCCTTCGGACGGGGCAAGGTATTCCGACTCCACAGCATTTCGAAAACCTCTTTTGGCAACGCCAGCCTCTTAACTTGGCAACAGAGGCGAGTTCTAGGCCGGCACTTGGAAGTCTCAGTTCACGAGCCGCTCGCTTCACAAGGAAGGAACGAGGCTGGTTTGAGATCAATCGTATCGAAACAAATCCAATCGTCTCGTATGTGCTTGATTGATCTCAAAACGGCGGATTGGAAGTCGGAAGCGACTGTGATGTCCAGGGCAGACCCTTATCGACGACGCGAAAGGACGTGTGACGACGATCACACTTACAAATTCTATTAACTAATGCAGGCTGAACAATGAGCGAAACACCACACCTTACATTCGATCCCGATCAGGCCGGCATGAGCAAAGGACATCTTGTGGTCCCCAAAGGCGCCGACAGCGAACCTCTTCCGCTCCCAGTCTTAAGCTTCAATAAAGGAGAAGGGCCACGCCTGCTCATCACCGCCGGATGTCACGGTAACGAATTGGAGGGGCCAATTGTCGCACGACGGATTCTCGATTGGTTACCTCGATTACAAGAATGCGGAAGAGTCATACTCGTACCCGTGCTCAATCCACCAGCTCTGAAAGCATGGAGTCGCAACTCGCCGGGGGACGGGCTGAACCTTAATCGGGTGTTTCCCGGCCGCGGGGACGGTTCTATATCCGAACGCATCGCGGATGCGGTTTCTCGCGTATTATTGCCAATGGTCGACACAGTGTTTGATCTGCACAGCTTTGGACCGAGGTGGGAGTTTGCCCCGGCAAGCACGACCCATCCTATCGCCGATGCCGATCTCATGAGCAAGACGCTCCGAATGTCGGAAGCGTTCAAATTGCCGGTGACTTTGGTCTGGGAGGGGCCAGATACGCGTGGAATGTTCGACACATTGGCACATAGTCAGGGCAAGATATTCGTGTGCCTTGAACTCGGCGGCGGCGCGGTCGGCACCGACAACCTTGCGGTCGCCGAAACTGGGATTCGAAATGCACTGATCGCGCTCGGCATCGTCAGGGGAAAAGCGGAATATCCGACGTTCCGTCAACAGAAGTCTAGCCGAACACTCAAAACGTTCTCCTCCGACCAGCTGAAATCGCCTGAGCGTGGCATCTTCGAACCTCGCTGCTCGGTGTTCGACGAAGTGAAGCAGGGAGATCTTATAGGCATCCTGCATCCGTTGGATCCGTGTTCTTCTATGCCCATTGATATTCGTGCGCGTACCACATCCATCGTCTGCGGTGTCAAATCCGGAGTGCCTGTCGACGTCAACGACGAGCTAGCACTCCTCGCGCGACCGCTGCATTCTTGAAAAACAAACGTACCCCTGGTATGCGAAATCAGCGAGAAAGGGACCATTTACCGGCCCCCCAAGATCGTGCGGGCTCCTGCGTCTGACATTGCCCTCGTCGGCCCTCGTTCATAAGCAGCTGCTTTGCCCCATGTTACTCAAATCCTTGTCAAGAAAGGTGACCAGGTCAAAGCGGGGCAGTCACTTGCGACGGTGGAAGCAATGCAGATGGAAACGCGCTCAAGAGCGACAAGACGGCGGTGTCAAGTCCGTGAGAGCAATGGTTGGCCAGTCGCTGGCCGTCGACGAAATCATCATGGAGTTTGAAATGAGCGATCGGAAGAGCCTCACTGATTGGCAAAAACTCGCCGAACGCGAACTCAAGACCTCGCATGACTTGCTGGCCTGGCACACGCCGGAGGGTATCGCCGTCAAGCCGCTCTATACGGAGGAGGACACGGCCAATCTCGTGCATCTCGGCTCGCTGCCGGGAATCGCGCCGTTTACCCGCGGCCCGCGCGCCACCATGTATGCCGGCCGGCCATGGACCATTCGACAATATGCCGGCTTCTCGACCGCCGAGGAATCCAATGCCTTTTACCGCAAGGCGCTCGCCGCAGGCCAGAAGGGCCTCTCCGTCGCCTTCGACCTCGCCACGCATCGCGGCTACGACAGCGACCACCCCCGCGTCACTGGCGATGTCGGCAAGGCCGGTGTGGCGATCGACTCGATCGAGGACATGAAGATCCTGTTCGACAGGATTCCGCTTGCAGAGATGTCCGTGTCGATGACCATGAACGGCGCGGTGATCCCGATTCTCGCTTCCTTCATCGTCGCCGGTGAGGAGCAGGGCGTGCCGCGCCGGGAGCTCTCCGGGACCATTCAGAACGACATTCTCAAGGAGTTCATGGTCCGCAACACCTATATCTATCCGCCCGAAGCCTCGATGCGGATCGTTGCCGACATCATCGAATTCACCTCGAAGGAGATGCCGAAGTTCAACTCGATTTCTATCTCCGGCTACCACATGCAGGAGGCCGGCGCGACACTGGTGCAAGAGCTTGCATTCACACTCGCCGATGGCCGCGAATATGTACGGGCCGCGATCAGGAAGGGCCTCGATGTTGACGATTTCGCCGGGCGGCTCTCCTTTTTTTTCGCGATCGGCATGAATTTCTTCATGGAGGCGGCCAAGCTGCGCGCCGCGCGGCTCCTCTGGTCTCGGATCATGGAGGAGTTCCAGCCGAAAATGGCTTCGTCGTCGATGCTGCGCACTCACTGCCAGACCTCGGGCGTGTCGCTGCAGGAGCAGGACCCTTATAACAACATCATCCGCACGGCCTATGAGGCGCTGTCGGCCGCGCTCGGCGGCACCCAGTCGCTGCACACCAATTCCTTCGACGAGGCGATCGCGTTGCCGACCGAGTTCTCCGCGCGCATCGCACGCAACACCCAGCTCATCCTCCAGCACGAGACCGGCATCACCAGGGTGGTCGACCCGCTTGCTGGCTCCTACTATGTCGAGAGCCTGACGGCGGAGCTGGCGCAAAAAGCCTGGGCGCTGATCGAGGAGGTCGAAAGCCTCGGCGGCATGACCAAGGCCATCGAGAGCGGCCTGCCCAAACGCCTGATCCAGGAGGCCGCCACCCGTAGGCAGGCGGCGATCGACCGCGGTGAGGACGTCATCGTTGGCCTCAACAAATACCGGCTGCCGGAAGAGGACGCGATCGAGACTCTCGACATCGACAACAATGCGGTGCGCGACGCGCAAATCCGGCGACTTGAGTTGATCCGCCAGACCCGCAGTCCGCACCAATGGACCCAAGCGATTGACGCCTTGAAGGAAGTTGCGCGTACCCGCCAGGGGAATCTCCTGGCCGCCGCAGTCGAGGCAGCGAGGGCGCGCGCGAGCGTAGGGGAGATCTCGGACGCCATGCGCGAGGCCTTTGGCGAACACTCGGCGGCGCCTGAAGTCGTCGGTGACGTCTATGGCCCGGCGAGCGAGAACGATCCGGAGTATCAGACCCTGAAGGGCCGGCTTTCCGAACATATCCGCAAATTGGGGCGTAGACCGAAAATTCTCGTCGCCAAGCTCGGACAGGACGGCCACGACAGGGGAGCCAAGGTGATTGCCTCGGCTTTCGGGGACATCGGTTTTGATGTCGTGGCGGGGCCGCTTTTCCAGACTCCCGATGAGGCGGCCGACCTCGCGATCGAGAACAAGGTCGATGTAATCGGTGTCTCATCGCTTGCCGCTGGCCACAAGACACTGATACCTCAACTTATTGCTCGCTTGAAGACGAAGGGTGCCGACCATGTCATCGTTGTTTGCGGCGGCGTCATCCCCCGCAAGGACTACGAGTTCTTGTATGAGCGCGGTGTAGCCGCGGTGTTCGGGCCAGGCACGAATGTCGTCGATGCGGCCCGCGCCGTGCTCGATCTGACAGAGGGAAGACCGCGCAATGCATGATATCCTGACCTGGGTCAATCACATCGCCCTGCCGATGCCTGATCTCGAAGCTGCCGCCCCGCGCTATCGCGATAGCTTCGCGGTCAAAGTCTCCGAGCCACAAGCGCTGCCAGAGCATGGTGTCACCGTCGCCTCGTTACGATTGCGAACACGAAGATCAAACTTCTTGAGCCTTGGCTGAGAATTCACCGACATCTCAAAGCCGCCGGCGCGCGGGCGAGCCCAAGATCGGCGCTCACGGCAATGCGCAAAAAACAACAGCAACGGATTCCGTCGATAGTTGATAGGTTAAACCCGGTTCCCTGCACGGGCTGACCGTATGAAGCCGATATCCGTCCTTCGGTAACAAATATTCTGCTGCGTCGCAGCAACGCGTTGGGAGGTATCCGTCCGGTGAACACCGCGGACAGCCCCTCCACATAGCTTGATCGGGGTTTCAGTGGCTGCTGCAGACCTCTCGTACAGCAGCGGTGCAGGGCAGAACGGAATCACGCACCAGCTAGTTCGAATCCTGAATTCCGCTTAGCACCGCTGCAACGCTGCAATGCCGTTGCTGTTAGTCCTTCTGGCAATCTCGTGCTTCGATAGCGTGGCTGTAGGTACCACCGGGCCAAGACCATACGTACTGTATTTGCTTTATCTGCCGGGTGGCCAGCCACTTCCCGAACGTTTTGCATTGCTCAGCAACTAGGCCGGAATCAGCACCGAGGCTTTTTTTCAAGTCCGCCGCTTCGAGCGGCTCTGGAGATGAGGCCTGGAACGTGAAAACGCGATGGGCAAACGATACTGACTCGATAGTGATTCCGTCGAATTGACGCGGAAGGGAGTCGTTCATCTTTGCAATTTCGGTTGGCGAGATCGGGCTCGGAGGAAGGCGAGAAATGTTCACCGACAGCATGAAGGCCAGCGTCACCGTGAACACAATCGGCCAGCGGATGTTAAACCACCATTGGATGACGGCCGCAAACACAGCAGCAAACAACGCCTGCATCGCCAACCAGGGGAGCCAATCGCCGGTGTTCCAATAAAGCTCACCCCAAACCTCATTCAATATATCGGTCATATAACCTGCTTTAACGCGAGCTGATTGGGCAGCCGGCAGTCACTTTCGAAGAAGACCAGTTCCACGGCAACAACTCTTCGAGCCGTGCGACCGGCATGTCGGCAAGACGGGCGAGAACATCGGCAAGCCATGCCTGCGGATCGACATCGTTAAGCTTGGCGCTCATGATCAGCGTCGCCATGAAGGCGGCGCGATCGGCACCACGATCAGAGCCGGCAAAGAGCCACGACTTTCTGCCGAGAGCAAAGCCACGCAGCGCCCGTTCGGCAGCGTTGTTCGTCAGGCAGACCCGGCCATCACTCAGGAAGGCCGTAAACCCGTCCCAGCGCTTCAGCATGTAATCGATTGGTTCGGCCACCGGAGAGCTGCGCGACAACTTTGCCCGCTCGGCCCGCATCCATTCTTGGAGCTCGGTGACGAGTGGCTGGCTGTCGCGGCGACGCCGCTCCAGGCGTTCAGCGGCGGAAAGCCTATTGATCTCGCGTTCGATGTCGAACAGCGCGTCGATGCGCTTGACCGCCTCCAGCGCAACCGGCGAGATCGCGGCAGCATTCTTTCCGCGTTTGGCGTTGCTGGCGATGTCGGCAAGCACGAAGAACTTGCGCCGCGCATGCGCCCAGCACAGCGCCTGCGTCAGTGGAACGGGATCGCGATCCACCTTGAACACTGGGTTGTAGCCACCATAGGCGTCGGCCTGCAGAATGCCGGTGAAGCTCTTCAAATGCCGCTCGGGATGCTCCTGCCGCCGATCGCGCGAGGCATAATAGAGTGCCGCCGGTGGCGATTGCCCGCCGAACGGCCGGTCATCCCTGACATAGGTCCAGATGCGGCCCGTGTCGGTCTTGCCGCGGGCGAGGATCGGCACGGTGGTGTCGTCGCCATGCAGCCGCTCGGCGGCAAGCACATGCGCCTCGATCAGCGCATGCACCGGCTTCAGTGCCGCGGCGCAGGCCCCGACCTGGTCGGCCAGCGTCGAGAGGCTGAGGTTGATGCCCTCGCGGGCATAGCGCTCGCTCTGCCGGTTCAAGGGCTGATGTTGACCGAACTTCTCGAACAGGATCATTGCCAAGAGGTTCGGCCCGGCAAAGCCGCGCGGCGTCACATGGAAGGGTGCCGGCGGCTGGGTGATCTTCTCGCATTCGCGGCAGGTAAACTTCTCGCGCACCGTCTGGATCACCTTCCACTGACGCGGAATTACCTCCAGCGTCTCGGTGATATCTTCACCCAGCTTTGCCAGCTTGGCAGAACCGCAGCACGGGCAGTTGGCCGGGGCGGCGATGACGACGCGCTGGCGCGGCAGATGCTCGAGGAAAGGCTTGCGCGACGGGCGCTTGCGCTCGAAGGCTCTGACCGTCGAGGAGCGCGCCGCCATCTCCGCCGCCAGTTCGTCTTCGCTGGCGTCGGCCTCCAGCTCCTCGAGCTGCAACTCCATCTGTTCGAGAAGCCGGGCCTTGCGCTCCGAGCGACTGCCGTGGATGTCGCGCTTCAGCTTCTCGATCTCCAGTCGGAGCCGGGCGATCAGCGCATCCGAATGCGAGTTCACCGCCTGGGCGCGGGCGGCAACGGCTTCCGCTTCACGACGTGCGGCGCGCTCTGCGAGGATCATCGCATGCGCACTGGCGAGGTCGTCGGGAAGCTGATCGGCCGCATCGGTCATGGCGGGATGGAATCATATTCGCTCCTGCCATGCCAGCGGTTTTGCTCATCCTGCCGACGTCGGACGCCAGGTTTTTTGCGGCATTCGCCAGTCGATGCCTTCGAGCAGATAGCCGAGCTGGGCGGGCGTGATCACCACCGTGCCGTCGGCCGCCGACGGCCAGATAAAACGGCCGCGCTCGAGCTTCTTCGTGAAGAGGCAGGCACCCTGGCCATCGTGCCAAATCACCTTGATCAAGCCGCCGCTCCGACCCCGGAATACGAAGAGATGACCGCTCATCGGGTCGCGCTTCAACGTCTCCTGCACCATCAGCGACAGGCCGGGAAAGCCTCTCCGCATATCGGTATAGCCCGTGGCGAGCCAGACCTTCACACCGCTCGGAACCGGGATCATCGCCGCTCCAGCACATGGAGAATCCGGGCCAAGGCTTCGGTGTCGATGTCGCTCTCGACCCGGAGGCGACGCCCACCGCCAAGCTCGATCGTGACGACGCTTGCCTTCTTGCGCGCCCGGTTGACCGGCGGCGGCTCGGCCGGGATCGCCGGCGCTGGCAGCGCTTCGACGACCTCCACCGGAACGAGCTGCGGGACGGACCGAGCGGAGATTTGGCAGAGCTCCTTGCGCCAGCGGAAGAGCTGGCTCACATGGATGCCGGCCGAATGAGCGATCTCGGAAACACTTGCGCCTGGCTCAAGCGTCGCCGCTACGAGCCGTTCCTTGTCCTCCCGAGACCACCGCCGGCGGCGCTCGACCGACGTGATCACCTCAATCTGACGCCTCGTCATAGGACTACTCCTAGTGTTTGCACTAGGACTTGCAGTCTTCAGCCTACCTCGCCAAGGCGGCCGTCACCGGAGGGATACGTTGGGAGCTTGAGAGACACAAGAAATGCAGCCTAAAGATCCGCATTCGGCCGTTTCGACGACCTTGGCTCCTCTCCGGAACCAGGCGTTTCGCGGATCTGGACGGCTACGCAGATCTCGAGCCTCGGATTGCTCATTCAGACAATCGCTATCAGTTGGCTGATGGCCACGAATTCGGCCTCCGAGCTCATGGTCGTGCTGGTTCAGGCCTCGTCGACGCTGCGCGCATTCTTCTATTTCGACAAGGACAGTTCCGATCATCACCTCTTTCCTCGAGGAAGAGAAGCGGATCAACGAAGTTCCTTGGAGCCATCAGCGTATAAGGTCTGCCCAAGCCGCCCGAAGGCACCCTAATGATCTGAGAAGAGTGGCCCCGACCATAAATTTTCGGCCCGCAGAATAACACTTGTTGCTCGCGCGCCGAATGCCATCCCGACTAGATTTGTCACATTGCTGCGGGCGGGCTCGGGCTTTCGGGCATACCGGAGCTGTAGATCGGCGCGATCCGCAAGGCGGTGACAATCTCGCGACACCGTCAGACTGATCGGCCTAGCGGAGTTTTACCAAGCTGAAATCGTCTTACGCGAGATAGCGCGGGCGCTTGACCTCAAGTCGCCGAATAAAGTGTTCCATAAGCTATCTTATGCGATTGACATGTTATAACATAACCAGCTCAGATCAACCGCAAGTTCGGAAACATACCGGAACAACGTGCTCAGAAGATTTACGAAACCATGCGCAGACAGCTACTCAATCTTGAACCCTTTTACCCGAATGAGAATGAAGCGCGGCAATCGGGCTTGGCGAAGCTCTGCACTAGCCGCCGAAGAGACATTGCCGTGTGTATTGCATCCTCACGACCGGATGCAACGTCGATGACCGCTGCCATGTTCCGGCTTTACGACGTGTCGCTTGATGGTTCTTTGAGCGGCCGCAACTCGCACCTAGAGCGCGAACTGGCAATCGCCGTCGATGACTTGCTGGAGTACAACACCTTTGTTCCCGTCGGTCATGAGGGCGGCCCCTATCAGCTCAGACTTGCATTGGCAGATGCACGCCTGGCGCTGGATATCACCACGGAGACGGGCGCGCCTGTGGTAAGACACTACTTATCCCTCCGTTCGTTCCGCCGGCTGTTCAAGGACTACTCCCGGATCTGCGAAAGCTACGACACCGCCTTGATAAACGCGAACCCCCAAAGGCTCGGAGCAATCGACACGGGCCGTCGGGCAATTCATGATGACGCCTCCGACCTGCTTCGAGAGCGGCTCGCACCGAAGGTTGCTGTTGACAAAAATACCGCTCGGCGGCTGTTCACATTGATCTATGCGCTCTTTGCAGAACGTCACCGGGCAGCGGTTCCAGAAGTGCCACAACCCGGTCTGAGCGGGCTCCGCATCGGTGCTGGAGTGGGCATCGCCATCGGCAATGAAGCCTCGCGAGCGGGGCAACGTCGATGAGTGCCGCCGCCTTCCGATTGGGCCATGTGACGCTTGACGGCTCGTTCAGCAGCCGCAACCCCCACTTCGAGCGGGAACGCGCCATTGCCGTCTACGACCTGCTCGAGAAGAACACCTTCATTCCGGTCGGTCATGACGGCGGGCCCTATCGTCTCAGCCTCGCCTTGGCAGGGGCGCAGCTAGCATTGCATATCTCAACCGAGGAGGGAGCGCATGTCATGAGCCATTTTCTGTCGCTCGCTCCCTTCCGCCGGCTGCTTAAGGACTACATCCTGACCTGCGAGAGTTTCTACGACGCCATGCCGGGTGCGAGCCCCGCGAGGTTCGAAGCAATCGACATGGGCCGTCGTGCCATTCACAACGACGCCGCCGAAGTGCTGAGAGAGCGGCTCGCGGCGAAGGTGATCGTCGACCAAGACACCGCCCGACGGCTGTTCACGCTGATCTACGTGCTGCTCATGCGACGATCGCCGAGCGCACCCTCCAATAATGACAACGAAAGCGCAGCCCCGCGCCACCAATTGGGACCGAGTCGCGGTTTGACTAAAAGGGAGCGTAGCGGATGAATGTGCTCAGAAGTATTGGCTTCGAAGCAAGTTCGAATGACGCGATCCGGCGCCATCTTGATGCCGTTGAACCGAATTGGCGGTGGACGATCACGGCCCCTTCGGATGAGGATTGCTCACTCAAGTTCAGGCGACAATATCTTCACACAGGCTCGATAGTGACCGTCGAGCATTCCATCGGTATCGGCGCCGTCGCCAGACGCAATACGGCGCGCGTCAGCATCTATTTCGTTTTGGCCGGCGCGATGGAAATTAGTGATCGCACGGCGCGCACGGTTGTGTCTATCCCCGCGAACCACGTTGCAAGCGCCTGCGAAAGTTCTGGAAAACGTCTGGTTATCGAACCTCACAGTTCGTGGTTGGCGTTCCACATTCCCGAGTCCACCTTGCGGCGACACTTTGAGGACTCGACCGGGCGGCCATATGTTCAGGAATTCGTGCTGCCGCCGGGCAGTTTTTGTGAAGGCGATGGGCTGGGCCTTTATCAAACGCTCAGACAGGCAAAAGAGGATCTTTCTTCCGTCTCTTCTGAAGAGAGACCGATATTGGCAAAAGCGTACCAACAGTTGGCGCTGGCGAAGCTGTTTGCGAAGACGCCGCACAACCTCGCCGAGGCATTCGGGCGCGGAACTCTGTCGGATGCACCAAGGCAACTCCTCAAGGCCGAAGCCTTCATGCGGGAGAACTTGTCCAACCCGATAACGATCGACGATCTCGCGGTCGCTGCAGGCTGCAGCCCGCGGGCGCTACAGAGGATGTTTCGCAGCCATCGCGGCGACTCGGCTATTGGCATTCTCTGCAGCTACAGGCTGGCTGCAGCGCACGGCGCAATCAAGACCGGCCGAACTGCGAGCATAACCGACTTGGCGACGAGCCTTCAGTTTTCAAATCCCAGTCGTTTCTCGGTTCTCTACAGGAGCGCCTACGGCTGCAGCCCCTCCTCCGCCCTGCGCTTCGCACGCGATGAGGGCACGACGGACAACTTTGAAAGCGATGAATCGTGCTAGATGAATCCTGCTAAATTGGCCCAATTTTGCAGGATCCCCTACGTAGTAGTCCTGTCAAAGCAGTAACTCGGCGCACATGTGACCGTAACTTGGAATGAAACACGCAGTGAACGATTGCTTCAGCTTAATATTTGGTATCCCTAATGGGCATGGATGCTAAAAATAGGCAGATAAGGCTTTTCCGAACGCTTTTAGCGCCGGAACATTAGGCAACACTTAGTACCAACCGCAGGAAGAAGGAGCCTCAAATGGCAGGCAAACCTGGCAATCCGGGACACGAGCCCGACAATCCCGAACATCCTGGCCATCCGAACCGTCCCGGTCATCCGCCTGGTCCGCCGCATCACTCTGGTCCAAGCGTTCCGCCGAAAGTACCTCCGAAGCACGTTGGTTGAACATGAAGCCATACACCGACTTTCAGCCGCCTGCTGCTCTGGCTGACACAGTGGCAGGGCACAGGAGGCTGGCGGAACTCGAAAAGCTTCATTCTGCTGCTGGAGGGAGCCTCCGCGTAGATGAGGCGGCGGCGGCTGCCGGAATCCTTCGAATCGAGTTTTCATGGCCATTGAGCGACGGGAGAACGATTGGGCTGCGGGCAGTTTATCCAGATACCTTTCCACGCTTGCGCCCTCATGTTTTTCTGACCTGCGACCCATCCGAATACCCTAAGCGGCACTGTGGACCCGAAGGAGCGCTTTGTCTGCTGGGGCGCGATACCCGCTATTGGCAGGCCAACATGTCACTTGCTGAAATCCTCGATGAAAACCTCGCGCATGTCCTGGACGGCACGGGGCTGGAGGACCCACAAGGAGAGCCGATTGAGTATTGGTGGAACTGCCTCGGGCAGGCGCGAGGGAGCTTCGCCCTCGTTGACTCCGGATGGAAGCTCTCGGGCTATGACGACGGGACTGTCGATGTCCTCGTGACCGCAAGCAGGACAGAGATCGGTCGGACCATCCGGGCTGCGATCTTAAAAGTCAATGCCGGTGACGGTAGTCTTTTGGCGGAACGTGCTGCGCCTCCTCCTCCCGCCATTTTTTCGAGTGCCATTCCCGCCAGGTTCCCTTGGCGGCGCGACGACCAACTTTCCCTACCAACAGGTTCTGCTGAACAGGCGGTCGGCAAAGTCGCGTACGGGAATACATATGTGACATGCGACGGAGCAGATGTCCGGCTCTCATTCACGGTCAGCAAGACGGAACTTCAACACAACGAGCATGGAGATGCTTGGGTGTGCGGAATGGCGGTACGGGAGCACATTTCACGCCCGAGTCGAAGGGGACCGCGACGTAGAGACACGGTCGCGTCCATCGTGCCTATTTTACGGGACGGCGAGATAGACATCGGCTATCGAGTTCCATCGGTCGCGAGTCTGAGGGGCAAACGCATTGCGGTTGTCGGGCTTGGAGCGCTGGGATCCCCCGCTGCCGTCGAACTGGCTAGAAACGGCTGCACCTCGCTCCATCTGATGGACGACGACGTCGTCGAGCCGGGCAATACGATCCGTTGGGAACTTGGAGCCAGTAGTTGGGGAACGAAGAAGCAGGACTCCTTGAAGCAGTTCATCGAACGGGAATACCCATGGACCTCCGTTCTGGCCGTCCCCCACCGCATTGGACTACCAATCTGCGATCCGGGCATCCCCGGAGAAACAGATCGGCTGAACGAGTTATTGGAAAACGTCGATCTCGTTGTGGACGCCAGTGCCGCGCCAGGCGTGACCTACCTTCTGGGCGACATCTGCCGGGAGCGTGGCCTTCCGCTCATCTCCGTTTTCGCCTCACCCAACCTGCACGGCGGGGCGGTCGTATTCCATCATCCGGATTCCGGTTGTCCGGTGTGCATGGCGCACGCCAACGACACCCCGGAAGGAAAGTCGGGCCACATCCCCTATCCGAACGGCATGAATGACGAATTAACGCTCGTTCAGCCACCCGGTTGCTCGGAACTAACCTTCACCGGGGCTTCATTCGACCTGAAGGAACTGTCCTTGGAGACCGTCCGGATGGCAGTCGATGTCCTGTCCAGCCCGGATGAGTGGGTGGTATCGGAAGTCCGCACTGTGAACCTGCTTGGCGCAAAACGGCGAACGCCGCCGAGTTGGCGGATCGATCCACTGGAACGACACCCGGACTGCGGATGCCGAAGCTGATCTGGATACCGGAGTCCGTCGCCGAAGCGATGCTGAAAGACGCGAGCCGTTGGCACGATCTCGAAACAGGCGGCACCTTTATGGGATACTGGTCGGACACGAATGTCGCAGTGATCACGAAGATGATTGACGGCGGATCGAAAGCGAGACGCACACGCAGTAGTTTTTCCCCGGACCGAGAATGGGAGCAATCGGAGATCGACCGTCATTATCACGCGTCAGGCCGTATCGACACCTACATAGGCGACTGGCACACGCATCCGAACGCCCAGAGCGGCGAACCAAGCTGGACCGACCGTCGCTGCCTTAAAACGATTATCCGCACTACAGAAGCGCGTGCGCCCAGACCAATTATGATTCTCCTATGTGGCGGACCCGAGAACTGGCTGCCCCATGCCTGGGTCGGACAATTAAAACGCCGCGCGTTCTTTTTCGAAGGGGTGGAAACCACCGCGGCCATGATCTCCACCTACAAGGATTAGCCGGCCTTCGAAGGCCAACCTAGAAACCAGTATTTGGCGCTGAACCACGGGATCGAAGCCGATTCGAAGCACCAACCAACATCCGTTGCCGCAGTCTGCCCCCGGCCCGAATCGCCAAGCGGCGTCCTCATCGTTTGGGAACACAGGCGCCCCACAGCGCCTCAGAACCAGTCCGGCTCGACGATGATCATTCAAGTCGGCTCGTTCGGAAATGTCTCGGGCCAATACATAAACAGAGACCAAGGCGCCAAATGCCAGAACTGGATCCGCTAACGGGAAGAGTAAACGCGAAGTTCATCGCATTCTCGGTCGGCTGGAATAATTCGATGGAGAATTGCAATTCAGCAACCGGATGGACCGGCTACGCACAGGCTAACGGAAATAACATTGAGATCGTCACGAGCTGGAGCCTTGCTTACGAAGGCACCGCTGGGCCGGCAATTGAGCAAGGAAAAGACACTTTCCAACATGTACCGACGACCGAGACAAAAAGCTTCTTGAATGATTAAGCTCCTCTTTCTCTGCAGGCGCCATACTGTCGGGATTCTGGAGTAAGCCAAGAGCTGATGTCAGAGAGCATAGTAGCGCGCACCCCCGCGACGCAACGCTTTCCCTGCCGGACCCAATGCGCTGCGAGCTCGCCAGCGCGGCGCAAATTCCCATGAGCTCGATGCGGCAGCTGCGAGCGGTTGAGCCGCTTTGGCGTCTTCTCCGCAACAACGACCGGCAGTCGAAGGCATCATGGACGGCCTATAGAAGAAAATTGAAGGGGTCGCCGCCCTGAAGGCGAGGCTCAGAGCGATTACGCTAGTGGCCAACCCCCTCGAACTCCGTTCCCACCCGTCGGGTTCACGGTTTCGAGGACAATTCGTCTGGTCGACGATCTTTTTGAGCCGTTCAGGCACCGCACGAGTCGGCTTTAATTAACCATGGCAGGGATTGGTGAAGGTCTGCGCTGATGGCTGCCCCGTTTTGCTCTCATTCGCCTCACCATGATAGGGCATGGATAAATCTGGAATCGGCTTTCTAGCACTCATAGGCATTCTCATTGCTATCTTGATAAGCATTGTGGCGTTCAAACCAGCAGATGAGGTGCCACTCACTGTACCGCCAATCATGCCCTGTCTCGGCAGGCGTTGCTAACCAGGTTTGGTCAGGCAAAAATCCAGCAAGATCTGAAATAATCTCTAACAGTTGCGGAACGCTTCGCGCGCGGTACGCGGTCGAACCAACCATACTTAGCTCAAATGGATGAGGAACAAAGGTTCTCGTAGTACAGAGAAAACGGCGCACTTCTCCCCGCGCGCCGAGTGAACTTTCGGCAGGTGTTCGGCGAGTGTTCCTTCTCGCAAGCGGCGCGACCGTTCACTTCGCCGATATTGATGTTGATCGGTGCGGCTCGCCCGGATTGCGCGATCCGTCGTGCTCACCGCGGTGACGTCAACAGAGGCGATCGATTTGACTTGAGCCTCCGCCAATGGTAGACGTTGGGTAATCGTTAACCCATGGTGAAGCCGTGACCGTCTCCCTCAACGACATTGCCGAACGCGCGGGCGTCTCCGTCAAGACGGTTTCCGGCGCGCTGCACGGCGGCTCGGCCCGCATGGCCGAAGCGACGAGGCAGCGCATCAAGGAAATAGCCGAGGAACTTGGCTACGTCACCAATCTTGCCGCACGCAGCATGCGGCAGGGCTGGATGCCGCTGATCGGCGTCGTTGCCGACGAATTGATCACCTCCCCTTTCGCAACGGAAATCATCCGGGGGCTCGATGGTGCGGCGCGAGCCTCTGACATGGCCGTTTTTGCGATGACCTTGAACGGGAGCCGCGATGTAGGCGCGGTGATTGAGGAAGTGCGTCGCTTCCGCCCGCGGGCGATCGCTTATGCCGCCATGTACCACAAGGTCGTCGCGCTGCCCGAGGACTTTGCCGAGGCCGTCGGGGTGATGATCAATTGCCGCGAAGCGAGCGACCGGGTGACCGCACTGGTACCCGACGAGATTGGCGCCGCGCGTGACATCACCAGTTATCTGATCGAGGCCGGACGCAGGAATATCGCCTTCATCAACCTGCCCGGCCTGCTTGCCGGCGAATTGCGCGAAGCGGGGTTCCGACAGGCGATCACCGAGGCCGGCTTTGATGGCGCGGCCGCCCGCGTATTGCCGGCTGTTCGCAGAGCGATTTACAGCGATAGAGCGCACAGCCTCGTGCTTTCCCACATTACCGAGTTGATGAGTGGGCCCGACCGGCCGGATGCCATACTGTGCGGCAACGACCGTGTGGCGATGGAGGTCTATGCGGCGCTGCGCCGGGTTGGAGCGCAAATCCCCGACGATGTCGCCGTCGCCAGCTTCGACAATCAGGTCGATATTGCATCGCGTCTCGACCCGCCATTGACGACCATGGCCCTGCCGCATCGGGCGATGGGCCGCCTGGCCGCGGAGATCCTGCTTGCCGGTGACACGGCAGCAGGCGAGCTTCACAAGCTTCCGTTCCAGATGGTGGAGCGGTCATCCGTATAAATCAGTAGCCACGTAAAACCCGTTGAGGAGGAGAAACAGTGATGGGTAATCGTTTACTTTCATTCCTAATGGCATCGGTCGCGCTCGGAGGCATGGCCGAAGCCAAAACCGTCATTCACGTGATGCACCAGGGCGACCCCGGCTGGGTCTCCACCTATGGCGAGGTTGCCAAGCGGTTCGAGGCCGCCAACCCGGACGTCGACATCGAGCTTATCTACGCTCCGCACGACGCATATAACGAGAAGTTCAGCGCGGCGGTGATGTCCAAGCAGCTGCCGGACGTCATGGAACTCGACGCGCCCTTCCTCGCCAACTACGTCTGGTCGGGCTATCTGCAGCCGATCAGGCCGTTGATCGATGAGGATGTCATCGAAGACATGACCGAGTCGAATATCGCGCAGGGCACCTACCCCGTCGACAAGGAGCTTTACGCGGTCGGGCTGACCGACTCCTCGGTCGTTCTCTACGGCAACAGGAAATATCTGGAAGCGATCGGCGCACGCATCCCGAAGGGCGTTGACGACGCCTGGACGCGCGAGGAATTCGAAAATTACCTCGAAAAGCTCTCCAAGGTCGAGGGCGTCAAATGGCCGATCGACACCTTCCGTGGCTACGGCATCAAGACCGAGTGGATCACATATGCCTATGGTCCCATCCTGCAATCAGCCGGCTGCGACCTCATTGACCGTAAGACCTGGAAATCCGTCGGCACTCTGGACAGCGATCCTTGCGTCGATGCGCTGACGATGATGCAGAAATGGGTGAAGAACGGCTGGGTCGTGCCGCAATCCTCCGGCACCAATCAGTTCTTCGCCGAAGGCCACCCGGCCGCGTTGGCGTTCGGGGGCCATTGGTTCTATGCGGAAGCTGCGGCTTCGATGAAGGACGACACCGTCGTCATGCCATTGCCGAAGTTCGGGGCGGAGGGCGCGAGCCCCAACGGCACCTGGATCTGGGGCATCACCACCGCGTCCGAACATCCCGATGTCGCCGGCAAGTTCGTCAGCTTCATGCTTAAGGATAAGGCATTCCGGGATTATGCGAAGAAGGATTCCGCCTATCCTGGCTTAAAGAGCTTCGCCGCAGAGTCACCGCTTTACGCCGACGGCGGTGCGATGGCGGTGGCCTTCGAGCAGGCATCCAAGACGGCGGTTGCACGACCTCCGCATCCGGCTTATCCGATCATCACCTCGGCCTTCATGGGAGCGGTGGACGAGATCTTCAATGGCGGTGACGTCAAGGCTGCACTCACCGCGGCAGCCGAGAAGATCGACGAGGATATCGAAGAAAACGACGGCTATCCGCCCTTCGACGAACAGCAATAACGCGCGTGTGCGGCCGCGTGGAGCCCATACCCGCGCGGCCGCAGCAGCCGATCGAACAAGCGACGCATTTCAGATGAGGAGGAGATCATGACCTTGCAGCAACCGGCGCTGCCAGCGACGGCTGTCGCGACACGCCCAGCACGGCTGAGGGACAGGGGCCGTCTGTTCCAGGAAGTCGGCATGCTCGCCCCTGCCGTGGCCTTGCTGACGATCTTCCTCGTCGTGCCATTTCTCCTGTCGTTCTGGACGGCGATGACCAACCAACCACTGGTACCGCGGCCGACCCCCGTCCGGTTCATCGGCTTCACCAACTTCCTGCGCATCTTCAAGGATGATCTCTTCTGGACGTCACTCTGGAACGTCTCGCGCTTCACATTCTGGATTCTGCCGGTGCAGTGCGGTCTGGCTTTCGCCACAGCCCTACTGCTCCACCAGAAGCTTCCGTTCCGCAATTTCTTCCGGGGCGTGTTCTTCCTGCCGGCGATCACGTCGATGGTCGTCGTCTGTGTGATCTGGGGCACGCTCTTCCAGTATCCGACCGGCCCCCTCAATCAGGTGATCGGCTTCCTCTCCGGTGGCCGCATCGAGCCGATCGACTGGCTCGGCGACCCTAACTGGGCGATGTTCTCGATCGTGCTGCTGTCGGCCTGGCAGGCCTACGGCTTCCAGATGATCATCTATCTCGCCGGCCTGCAGGGCATTCCGGATGAACTCTACGATGCTGCCAGGATCGACGGCGCCAACGCCTTGCAGCGCTTCTGGCACGTCACGATGCCGGGACTCAGGCCGACACACGTCTTCGTGCTGGTGATCACCACCATTCAGGCTTTCAAGCTTTATACTCAGGTGGCGATCCTGACTCAGGGCGGCCCGAGAAGCAGCACCGAAACCGTCGTCCACTACATGGTGCGCGCCGGCTTCGAAGAGCAGAAGCTTGGTTACGCCTCTGCCGTCTCAGTCATTCTCTTCCTCATCGTTCTCGTCATCGCGCTCGTGCAGCGCCAACTCCTGAGGCGTTTCGATGTCTGATCTTGCCATCCCCACCCTGCAGACAGAGGCAAAGCGCGAGCGCTCCGCGATCGGCTCGCTGCGCGTCGTCCAGACAGGCTGCATCCTCGCCATCGCGCTGGTGATCGTCTCACCGCTGTTCATGCTGCTGATCGCAAGCCTGAAGGACGACCGGTTTCAGATTCTGGCCGACATGGGCAGTTTTCGCGCCTTTTGGGCCCCCAATCCGACGCTCTCGAATTTCGCCGAGGTGAGCAATTTCTCAGGTGAGCTGGCCTTTGGCCGCTATCTTCTGAATTCGCTGTTCATTCTCGCCTCAACGGTCGGCGCCGGCCTGATCGTCAATTCGATGGCGGGCTTCGTGCTCGCATGGGGCTCGCTTCGTGGCCGCGCCCTGATCCTGTCACTGGTCATTGCTCTTTACGTCATTCCGCAGGAGAGCATCATCATGCCGCTCGTCATCATGGTTTCGCGCGCTGGCATGACCGACACTTTTGCGGTGCAGATCGTCCCCTGGGTCGCCAGCCCGCTTTACATCTTCCTGTTCTACCAGTTCTTCGCCCAGCTTCCGAAGGAGCTCTTCGAAGCGGCCGAAATGGACGGCGCCTCGGTCTTCCGCATCTACCGTTCGATCTTCCTGCCCTTGAGCCTGCCGGCGCTTGCCACCGTCTCGATCCTCATGGGGATCGAGACGTGGAACCAGTATCTCTGGCCCATCCTGGTAACGCAGACCGACTATGCCCGACCGATCACTGTCGGGATCGCCACGTTCTTCGGCCAGGACAGCATCTATTGGGACCGCGCCATGGCGGCTTCCGTCCTGATGATGATTCCGATCCTCGTCCTCTACCTCGCATTCCAGCGCTGGTTTGTGAGTTCGTTTATTGGTTCCGCCGTGAAAGGTTGATCAATGACAAGTCATACAACCCACTCTTGCCTTCTCGGAGGCAATCTGAAGACGCTGATGGCCGCCCTCCCCGCCGGGACCACGCTCCACGCGTGGCTGAAACCAGTCGATACGGGTAGGACGGCCGAGCTGACAGCGAGCCAGGACGGACAGGAAATTGGTCGCATAACGGCGCGAAACAGCGAGGAGTTCGAGTTCCGGGCGCTGCTGATCGAGACAGCCGGCGAAACCTCGTTTAGCTACAACCCCGCGACCACGAGCCTCTCTGTCGTCTATGCTTTTTCGGAAACGGACGTTTTGGAGAAAGGCATCGTTGTTCTTTACAGCGGCGAAGCCAATTCGACACCACGCGTTCCTGGTAGCTATCACTTCCGCCCGCCCTTCGGCTGGATGAACGACCCCAACGGCTTCGGCCGTTTCGGCGACAAGGTTCATCTCTTCTATCAGCACTACCCCCACAGCTTACGCTGGAACACGATGCATTGGGGCCATGCGGTCTCGGATGACTATCTCCGATGGAAGCACCTGCCGATGTTTCTGTTTCCGTCGGCGGGACTCTCGGCAAGCGCCGAAGGCCGCGGCGGCGCGTTTTCCGGCTCGGCAGTTCCCCTTGCTGGCGAGGAGCCCGGGATCCGTGTCTTCTTCACCGAACATGTGAAGGACCGCAGGCCGGAAGAGCAGATCCAGTTGACCGCCGTCAGTCGCGACCGGATCAGCTGCGGGCCGGCGGAGATCATCCTGCCGGAACGCCCGTCCGGGCTAGACCTGATGCTCGATTTCCGTGACCCCTATGTGATCAAGGGTCCGGACGGACGCTGGAAAATGCTCGTCGGCAGCCGCGATCATGCGGGGGGAGTGATCCTGCTCTACGACACAGCCGATCTGGACGCCGCGGTTGGCTGGGGCTTCGTCGGGATTCTTCACCGCGAGAGCCGCTTCGGCATGACGGCGGCCGAATGCCCTTGCATGGTGCCGCTCGGTGGTCCTGCCGACGACCCCCAAACCCGTTGGGCGCTGATCGTCGGACTGCTCACCAGCCGCGATCCGGCAACGGCGCGACGCAACATAACGCTTGCAACCGTCGGCCGTTTCGACGGCAGCACCTTCGTCAAGGAATTCGAGCAGGAACTCGATTTTGGCACCGACGCCTATGCCTTCCAGGCCTTCGTCGACCATTCAGGCCCCGTAGGCATCGCGTGGCTGGCGAACTGGACGGAGATTTCGAAGAGGATCGATTTTTCCACGGCCATGACGCTCCCCCGGCGGGTCCTGCTTGATGGCAATGTGTTGCTAACCCCGCCGGTCGATGCCGTCGACGGCTTGCGCCAAGATTTGATAGACGAAGGCCGACTACTTTGCGGAGACAAGGTCCAACTCGCCAACGGAGCGGTAGAGATCGTGATTGATCTCGCCGCCCCCGGCGCCGCCTTCAATCTCGAATTCGACCATCCCGACGTCGACCTCGGCGTCCGGCTCGATCCGGACGGCCTGAGCATCGTCTACGAGGTTCCCGACGGCAAATTGCTGCCACGCTACATCGCCGCCGGAGCAACGCCGTCGACGCTTCGCATATTCCTGGACGTGGGATCGATCGAGGTCTTTGCCGATAATGGTCGCTGGACCGGAACCAAGCGTTTGCCCGGATTCGCAGGCGTTCGGTCCGCTTGCCTCAGCGCGCCCAAAGGCAATGTCGCCGCAGCAAGCATCTGGCAGCTCAAGCTCTAGCAGACACTTAAAGGGAGAAATTTCATGGCATCCGTCTCGATGGATCAGGTTCGCAAACAATACGGCGCCGTTCCGGTGATTCATGACATCTCCATGAACATCGAAGATGGTGAGTTCGTCACCCTCGTCGGCCCTTCCGGCTGCGGCAAGTCGACCCTCTTGCGCATGCTTGCGGGGCTGGAGGACATCAGCGGCGGCGAGATCCGTATCGGCGGCCGTGTCGTCAACGACGTGGCGCCGAAGGAGCGCGACATCGCCATGGTCTTCCAGAGCTATGCCCTTTATCCGCACATGACTGTCGCGGAAAACATGGGCTTCGCGCTCAAGCTGAAGGGTCGGGATAGAGCGACGATCGAAAAGAGCGTGCGCGAAGCGGCCGATATCCTGGCGCTCGGGCCGTTGCTTGATCGCCTGCCGAAGCAGCTTTCCGGCGGCCAGCGGCAGCGTGTGGCAATGGGGCGAGCGATCGTTCGCCAACCGCAGGTCTACCTCTTCGACGAGCCGCTGTCGAACCTCGACGCCAAGCTCCGCGTCACCATGCGCGCCGAAATCAAGAACCTGCATCAGCGTCTGAAAACCACCACGGTCTACGTGACCCACGACCAGATCGAGGCGATGACGATGGCTGATCGGATCGTCGTCATGCGTGGCGGCAATGTCGAGCAGATCGGCAAACCGCTGGAACTTTACGACCAGCCGGCCAACACCTTCGTCGCAACCTTCATCGGCTCACCTTCGATGAACCTCTTCCAGGGGGCGATCGTCAATGGGCAGTTTGTCACCGAAGGCGGAGTGGCGCTTCCACTACCTGATGGCTATCAAGGCGGGACAGTGGCGGTCTACGGTGTCCGTCCGGAACATCTGACGATTGGCGAACATGGTGTCCCCGCTGTGGTGGTGGTGGTCGAGCCGACCGGAGCCGAAACGCATGTGCTAGCGAAGATCGGCCAGGCAGATGTGAACCTCGTGCTGCGCGACCGGATCGATCTTCAACCCGGCCAGACGGTCATGGTCGCTCCCGACATGAAAAGGGTTCACTTGTTTACACCCAAGGGGCTGCGCGCAAACTGATTGGGCTTCTGCGGAAACTTGGCATCAGCAATGTTAAAGGGGGTGATCCCGTATAATAGCCGAAACGGGCGCTGATGCGTTCGAGCACGTTGCTCTCGGTAACTTCTGACAGCCGCCATTAGGAGGCATGGCAGGATCGATCCAGCGCGAGGCGTGTCGCGTCGGGCGGCAGAGGCGTTTGCCATGTGATGTGACTGGAGCTTAGCGAATTTCGGTTTGACCGTATTTCAATAGCACTCCCATGCTGGGCACCAGCTGGACTATGCGATCTCCGGAATGCTGACGGTTTACGCGGAAGTGCAAGCCGTTGAACGGGGCTTGCTTGCGGCGGCGACTTCAGCAAACCTGTGCCCTTTGTTCAGGACATGGACACCATGGCGCTCGCCTAAGGCGAATGGCTGAAGGTGCATCAAGTTGGTGACATCAATCGACCATGACGCCAGGCACCCGAGGACCACGCCCGCCAAACTATCCATTTAGCGCGATCCCCCTCCGACCTTTGCGAAATGCGTAGGCAAACAGTCTCGGGGAGGCAGATTGAAGGCGGCCTCTCCTGGTAACTGATTAATCCTTTGGAGCTGTCGACAAAGTTTTCAGGCGCGGAATAGGCCAGATCTCGCTTAGCTCCTTGGCGGCAGCAAGCAAATCCGGCGCGATCGCGCCCATGTGCGATGACGGCATATGTACGGAGGGGCCAGCGACACTAACACAGCCCACAGCAGCGTCGTTCTCCCGATCGGAAATAGGCGCTGCTATTGCAGCAATACCGATGGCGCTTTCATCAGACGAGATCGCGTAACCGCGCATGCGAATGCGCCTGAGTTCATCGAACAACTGCTGTTCATCAGTAATGGAGGAGCGAGCGTAACGGCGCGGGAGAATGAAACCGCGTCGGCGTACCTGTGCGAGGGCAGCATCATCATCGAGCGTAGATAACCAAGCACGACCAGTGGCCGTGGCGTGAAGCACCGGTCCCACCTCGGTCGCGGGATCGTAGCGGAGGCCATCCAAGCTCCCCTGAGCGCTTGCGACCCAGACCAATTCACTGTTTTCTGCCGCACAGACGCGAACAAACTCTCCTGTCACTTGAGCTAATCGAGTGATAATCGGCTGACACACCTCGCTGAGGCCGATGTTGCCGAAAAAGCGAAGCCCCAATGCAGCCGCTCGAATCGCCAAGCGATAATGCTGAGTGGTGCTGTCTTGTGTTGCGAAGTCGCGAGCGACGAGTATCGAAAGGACTCGATGAACAATGCTTTTCGGAATTGTTAGCCGCCGCGCGATATCACTGATCGCCAGACCTTCGGGATAGTCGGCCAGCAACTCGATAATGTCGAGGGTGCGGTCTATCGACGATATGTTTGCCATGACGAATTTCCCAGGAGCAATTCCATGCACCAAGCGTTCGAGCTTATTTGTGTCGGAGGTGTCTTTCGGGAGAGCGGTGTGCGCTGAAAGCGCGGCAACGACTTTCAGGGGCTGAGCCATGGCATAAAAGAGCATACCATTGTCACTATCTCATCGCATCGGATTGAAACTTAATGGTGTTGCGTCCCGCGCAAACGAGAAAATTCCAAGTTATGGCCGCTTTGCTCAATAAGCAGAGCCGGACGTATCATCAAGGTTGTGGCGCTCGGTGCCCTTGAGTGGCGGGTTAAAGACGCTGACGAGGATCAGGTCCTGCTCGCGGCCGCCACGCAGGTAGTGCTTGTCATGTTTGTCGAGCACATAGATGTCGCCCTTGCGGATCGGGAAGACGTTGCCGTCCATGTCTTCAACCTCGCCCTCTCCTGCGATGCAATAGCAAGCCTCGAGATGGTTGCGGTATTGCAGCACCGAAACGGTGTTGGCCCGCACCACCGTGTGGCAGACGGTGAAGCCCATTCCATCTCTTTCCGTCAGCAGACGATGGCTGGTACCGCTGCCCCATTCGACGAAGTGATCGGTTGCTTCAACATCTTTCAGGCTGCGCACAAACATCGTGTTCCCTCATGTCAGAAAATTTCACAGTTACCGTAGTCCCAGTGCAGCTCTTCCCTCCCATTTGTTTCCATTTCCGCAACCGCTCCCTGATGGCCACTCAGCCGTAGGCTTGCCGGCAAGCTTGCGCAAAGCTATCAAGTGCTTGCGAAGAGCGACCACAGCTCAACAACTGTGTTCTGCCGCTCCTCGGGACTGATGATCTCCTTTCTGGGAAACTTTCAGGCCCGCGCCGCGTCCGGATAAGCTTCAATGGCCGCCATCGCCTCGTCCACCAGTTTTGTACCGGCTTCAGCGAGTTGCGTAAGTGTCTCGTAGCCGAACCGATGGACCTCGCATAAGATTTTCGACAGAAGGACCAGCCGCCCAGCCGTCAGAAGCACGCGCCCGGAGCCTTCATGGCTAATCTTCATCATCGGGGATGTTGTTAGTCCGGAACGCTCCTCGATCATGAGTCCTACGGCGGCGTAAAAGACTTCGAGCCTCCATAACACGAACGGATCGGGACTGCCGATAATGGAGATCGCACTGCGCTGCTTCTTACTGAGGATGAAGTGCGCCAGCACTTCAGCGTCCGATTTGCCTTCCCATGATCTGTTGATATCTTCAATACGGATCAGCCGCGTGAGAAATTTGAGGAAAGGACTGGCAAGGGCCTTCTCGTCCTCGGTTTCAGAAGAGCTAATCGCTCTAGCCCAAAACGTTCTCATCATTCGGACCTATATCCGAGGGCAACCCCGCCGGCCCCGCCCTCTCTCCGATCGATCCCTACTGCTGTGATCTTCTGCTGGGCAGGTGGTGGACGTAGATGTGACACATTGCCTTCCTTCGTTTGTTGCATAATGTCGGTCGGCGGCTCCCGACGTCGGTAGCGTTATGCTCTTGCGATTGATGAAGACAAAACTTGTGCCAAATGCACCGGTCGCGCCAAAAATGTCCTGTTTTGCTTACTTTTCAGCTACTTAAACCGAGGGGTGGAGTACGAGATCGGCTAAACGGGCTTATGTTACAGACCCGACAATGCGGACAGAAGGTGTCGGATGTCCGTCGAGCAGACGCTCACGGCTATGACCGATCTTGACTGCGATGATGAACCGACTTCGGGATGCCCCCTAGAAGATGTCCTGTGGCCATTCCCTCGTACCGTTCGAAGACGACACCGTGACGGGCGAGACCAAGCATCCTGGCTGTTTGGATCACCAGAAAATATGTTCGTGCGAAGGTTTAGTCCAACAAGGGAGCCATACCTGGTGTCACCCATCGTGATTGGAGGCATTATCCTCTCTTGGCCATGTAGCGCTGCTGTGCGACCGCCCGAATGGCGGCCTACAGATGCCCTACACGCCACCAATGGTGCCGTCTTCGACGCCTCAGAAGGCGAGCATCGCAGACTGCCAAATCTATAGTGAAGGCTCGTGTCCGGATGGGATGTGTCTCTCTCGCACTCAATTAAACCAATGTTTGGAGACCATCACATCTTACCAACTGCTACGTCAAAAGATGCAGGGAGGTGAGGAACCGAAGAATGGTTCTTTTCGCCAGCGGGCGGATTTGGTGTTATCGACCAGCTGATTAAGTCGACGGCACGCTGAAGTGTCGCCTCGGTCCGCTCAAAATTGGCTGAACCCGCAATGACATGTCCGATCCAATCTCGATCATCGCCTTTGGCGACGATCGGCGTCTTGGGTTCAACATACAGTTTGACCTCTGTGACACCCGGTACGGCCTCCGCCTGAAGGCCACCTTCGATCCAATCGAGGGTGCCATCGCGATCAGGAACGAGGAACCGGGCCGCTGCAGTCTGGGAATGTCTTCTGCGCAAATTGCATTCTTGACCGATGACAAGCTTGATGTGCTCGGTGATGAGATCGATACCATAGGCAGCCTGAACGAGTTGGGGGTCCGGCGTGCCGGCAAGACGCGGATTGACTTCAATGACTACTGGGCCAATCTTCGTCCAACGGAGTTCAATATTAGTTGGTCCCCAGCCAAGGCCCAGAGCTCGCAAGCAGTTCCTCGAAACATCGGCGATATGCGCGTGCTCGTTTTCGGTCAGTCGAGCCGGCAGGGTGAACTCATGAAAGATGAAATGTGGTGGAGGCCCGAAGTCGGCAGCGGCAACCCCCACGATTTCATTTCCCATTATGTCAACGCTATAATAAGGCCCTTGTGCAAATTCTTCGACCAATACCCGCGGCGACGTTCGCCATATGTCCCTCCCCTCTAACAGATATTTGGTATGTTCGGCTAACTCGTTGACGTTGCGGCACAATCGAACACCGATGCTGCCGCTACCTGCCGTTGGCTTGAGAATAACCGGCAGCCCAATTTCAGCAGCAAAGCGTTCTACGTCCGCCGCATTCTCTGCCACGCGATAAGCAGGTACTGGAACTCGAGCGTTTGCGAGGAGCTGACGTTGAGCAAATTTGTCGCAGCACTGTTCAATGGATGCGGGGTTCGGTCCCGGTAGATCGAAATACCGGCAGAGCTTGCCAACTGTCGCATAGAATTTTTCCCTAGCGCACGTAATACCAGCAATGTCATAGGTTGCGCTTAACCTGGAACACTCGCCGATTAGCTCGTCTAGGTTGTTGGTGTCCACACGGATTGCCTCAATTCCTTCTGCCGCAAGATAGCCGTACTGAGCCGGATCAGCCGACAGTGTGATTGGATGAAGGCCAAGGCGCTGGGCCGCTCGGACGTAGAGCTCACTAGTCCCCGTTCTATTTCCTTCAACCAAGATGAGTGCTGCTTTCCTTACCATCAACGGTTAACTCCAAATTGGCCCTGTGGCAGCCGAACAGAAGCCGTCTGCACCAGTCCTGCCAGACTCAGTCGATGCGAGAAATTTTACGACGTGGAAACTTGCCGGCTGTTCGCTGCCTCGCAACAGGAGAGTCAAATTTTGTGCCAATTTGGATCAACTGCCCGAAGAGCTGTTCTGCTTCTAATCAATGGCATAGATGCGAGTGTGCCAGGACGACGGGAAACAATGTTGTGTCGCGAACTCGACAACTCCCGAGTCAACGGGGCCCTGCCTGCCAAGCGAAGCGAGGAATTGTCCCCATCACTGAATTTAATTTTTCGCACTTTTCGAGCCGCCTCTACGCCTTTTTTGCAGCAGGCCTGAGGAACGTTTCTGGCTAGGGCGTTGGCGGCCGGCAACCTTCTCACGGGCGTCTGCGACAATGCCCCGGAGAAAGAAGCCGTTCCACATCATCACCGATGGAAATCGGTCGAATGGCGGAAAGAGCGATTGCGGACCCGATCGACGCCATCGCCGAACATGACTGAGCCGGGTGCATGTGATCGGCCAATCGTCAGCATACTCAACCCGGCGCTCAAAGGCATCGAGCGGCACAATCGTAATGATGCCTCAGGCTTCGCAAAAGATCACTATCTCCCCGAATGCTGTGTCGAATGCCCCACAAGTGGCACGGCTTATCGGCTGGCAGCATCAAGGGTTGGTGTGTGCAGCATCACTGCCACCGATTGTTGACCTCACTCAATGGCCCGAGCCTTCAACTTGCCGGCGGCTAAGGTCGATCCGGCCTCCTAGCTCGCGGGAGATTTCAGGGTCAGATCGGGACAAGGCAGCGGACCGACCGCACGCCTGGAGATGCCCATTGACTCTGCCGGCACACTCTATTAATGAAACATTGTTCTGGTTTTGGATAATTACAACGTGGACCGAACAGGGGAACGACATGCGAAACTACGCGAGACCAATTTTCACTGCTGCGCTTGCGGGCGCGGCTATGCTGATGACGCAACAAGCCATGGCGGCGAACACGCTGACCTGGGCCAACGCGGACGTGTACAAAGACATCGATCCCGCCTCCGGATATGACCTGGAGACGTTGATGCTTGGGAACGTCTACGAGACGTTGACTTTCTATAAGGACGGAAAGGTACAGCCGCGCCTCGCTGTTGCCTGGGAGAAGGCGAACGGTGGGAAAACCTGGACCGTCAAACTGCGGAGCGGCGTGAAGTTCCAGGATGGCTCTTCGTTCGATTCCGCCGCAGTCAAGAAGTCGATGCTTTACACCCGAGATCTCGGGAAAGGCGCAGCCTTTCTCTGGTCCAACCTCACGGACGTTGAAACACCCGACGAGTTGACGGCCGTGTTTCAGTTCTCCGCACCGATCGCCTTCGACCTCGTGGCGAGTGCACAGTACGGGTCGTACATCATTGCGCCAGCCGCCATCGACAAAGGCCATGATTGGATGCAAGCCGGAAACGCGATTGGTACCGGCCCCTACAAGCTGTCGAAGTTCGACCCTGGCAAATTGGCGGTGCTGGAAAAGTTCGACGATTATTGGGGCGGCTGGAAACCCGGTCAGATTGATCGCGTCATCCAGACGACCGTCTTCGAACCGTCGACGCGTGTCCAGATGGTGAAGTCGCAGGAAAACGTCGTCACCGTCGTTTCGACGAGCCAGATGACATCGCTCGAGGAATCGGAAAACGTTGCCATCGCAGCAGGCACCAGTTGGCGCAATTTCTTCTTCCCGCTCAATACCCAGAAATACCCGACCGATAACTTGAAGTTCCGCCAGGCGCTCACGCGCCTGTGGAACTCCGATATCATCATCGAGAACGTCTGGAACGGTCGCGCGAGCCGTCCCGTTGGCCCGTTGCCCGTTACGATGTGGGGACATGGCACGTACGAAATGCCAACGTACGACCCAGCTGAAGCTCTTAGACTTCTGGAAGAATCCGGCGTTCCAAAGAAGGATTGGAAGATCACGGCCGCCTATCAGACTGGCCGGCAGGAATATGCAGATGCAATGGAACTGTTCCAGCAAGCTGCAGCCGAAGTGGGCGTGGAAGTCGAGCTCGTGCCCTTTCAATCGCAAGGCACCCTCAACGAGAAGCTTAGAAAGCTCGAAACTTCGTTCAACATGACCCACAATCTGTGGTGGCCGGCTTATGCGACGCCGTCCGACTGGCTCTACTCCTGCTACCGGACGCAGAAGAACGTGTCTTTCAACTACTCCTATTACGCAAACGCTACGTTCGACTCTCTCGTCGACGAGGCTATGGCCGCAGAGGGAGTCGATCTGAAGGCTTCGGCACAGGACTACGTCAAGGCTCAAGATCTTCTTATGAAAGACGCTCCAGCGATCTTCGCCGCGGATGGTGAGCGCGCCTATGCCTATTCCTCCAACATCCAGGGAATGGAGAGCAGCCTCAATCCAGCATACGAAACGCTGTTCGTCTATGATCTGTCGCTGAAGCAATAGCTGCGCATCAGAGGCCACAACTTTTAAGTGGAGTATAGTCTGGTGAAGACCGTGGTTCAGCGCCTCATGCTGATGGCGATCATCATCCTCGGTGTGGTGACCATCATGTTCATTTTGAGCCGGGTTCTTCCCGGCTCTCCAGCCGAGTTGATGCTTGGCGGACACCCGACCGCGGCGCAACTCGCCAAGGCCGAGGAAGAGTTGGGCTTGAATAAGCCCCTTCTTGTTCAATACGTTGACTACGTTGCCCAGATCGCCCGCGGTGATTTCGGCAACAGTCTTCGCACGGGGCAGCCGGTAATAACAGAGATCGCCAATAGGGTTGGCGCAACTCTCGAATTGACCACCCTTGCGATCCTTCTCGTGATGCTCCTCGGAATACCGTTGGGCGTACTTTCAGCGGTGCGGCAGAACTCCGCCATAGACAATGTTGCAAGAGCGGTTGCCGTCGCGGGCGTGGCAATCCCCTCGTTCATGCTCGCAATCGTGCTTCAGCTTGTGTTTTTCGGCGTTCTGAAATGGCTGCCCCTCCAGGGGCGGATCGACCCTGTCGTAGCAATCGATGCGCCAATCGAGCCGATAACGCGCTTCTATCTCCTCGACGCTCTGCTGACAGGCAACTGGGCGGGGTTTATGAGCGCGCTTGCCCATCTTGCTCTGCCGCTCGCGACCTTGACGATATTGCTCCTGGCGACTGTCGTCAGAATTACCAGGAACATGATGGTCGAGGTGCTGAAGGAAGGATACATAAGAACCGCCTTTGCCTATGGGCTACCTCGGTCATCGATTTACTATCGTCACGCGCTGAAGGCCACGCTTATCCCCATATTGACCGTGATCGGATTGACCTACGGCAATCTGCTGAGTGGGGCGATCGTCGTCGAATTCATCTTCGACTGGCCTGGATTGGGTGGCTTCCTGGTTTTCTCCTTGATCGAGAACGACTTCCCCGCGGCTATCGGAACGACGCTGTTTCTGGCTGGCCTGTATCTCACCATAAATCTGGTCGTCGACCTTCTCTACGCGGTAGTTGACCCGAGGCTTCGGACATCATGAGCGGAACTCTTTTGGAACATGACCGGTCGTCCGGTCGGGTAAGTTGGCGGCTGCGAACGATCGTATTTGCGGCTGACAATAAGCTCTTCGTCGCCGGAGCCATGTTGCTCTGTTTGATCGTGGCGAGTGCCCTGGCCGCGCATTGGATCGCACCCTATTCGCCGACAGAGATTGCGATGGGGAGTAAGTTCTCGGCGCCAAGTGCTGAGCATTTGATGGGCACGGACAAATTCGGGAGAGACATCTTCTCCCGCGTGCTGCACGGGGCGAGCACCTCCCTTACCGTCGGTTTCAGCGTGGTCGCGATCGCCATCCTGCTCGGCTTGCCCGTTGGAATGCTCGCGGGCTACTTCGGAGGTATCGTCGATACGATCCTCATGCGGATATCCGACGTCTTCCTGGCATTTCCGCCGCTGCTTCTCCCGATTGCGATCACCGCGGTGTTGGGACCAGGGTTGGAGAACACGGTCGTTGCGCTGGCGATCTCTTGGTTTCCCTGGTATGCGCGCATCATGCGCGGCGCCGTTCTGCGCGTTCGCAAGGAGCTCTTCATAGACGCGGCGTGGACAATGGGCGTCAGCCATCCTCGCATCATGCTGCGCCACGTTCTGCCGAACTCACTCACCCCAGTCATCGTCCAGGCCTCGATGGATTTCGGATATGCCATCCTGGCAGCAGCCTCCCTTAGCTTCATCGGACTGGGCGCGCGTCCGCCCGCCGTCGAATGGGGCTTGATGGCTGCGGAGGCACGCACGCAGTTCCTCGATCATTGGTGGACCGCTGTCAGCCCTGGGCTTGCGATATTTCTCACGGTCCTGGCAGTCAATCTCGTCGGAGACGGCCTGAGGGATATCCTCGATCCGAAACAGGGGCGCCGGGCATGACAAGATCGATTCTTGACATAACCGGCCTCGACGTGACGTTTCCCGGTTTGGTCAGAGACACGCGCATCCTGCGTGGCGTCGACCTTCAGATCCAGGCGGGGCAAATATTGGGCCTCGTGGGCGAGTCGGGTTCCGGAAAGTCGATGACCGCCTCAGCCTGCCTGGGCATGGTTCCGGAGCCGGCCGTGGTCAGCGGCAGCATCCTCATCGATGGCGAAGAGGTTGTCGGTCGTTCGGATGCTGAATTGAACAAGATGCGTGGCGGCCAGGTCGCGATGGTCTTTCAAAACCCGATGCGCTCGCTCAATCCGTTCTTCACGATTGGCCAGCAACTGACCGAGATCATTCGGCGCCATAGGTCGTGCGGAAAGCAAGAGGCGATCGCGGCGGCTACCGAGGGCTTAAGGTCCGTACAACTACCTGACTCGAACGTCATCCTGTGTCGATACCCTCATCAACTCTCAGGCGGCCAGATCCAGCGGGTGATGATTGCACTGGCGCTTGCTTGTCGCCCCAAGCTGCTGATCGCTGACGAACCGACCACGGCCCTCGATGTGACCGTGCAGGCCCAGATCATCTCGCTGCTTTATCGCCTGGCGAAGGAAGCCGGCCTCACCATCCTGTTCATAACCCATGATCTCGGTGTGGTATCGCAGCTCTGCGATAGAGTTGCGGTGATGTACGAGGGGGAAATCGTCGAGACCGGCTCTGTCAGCGATATCATCGACAATCCTCAGCACGCCTACTCGAAGAGGCTGATCGAAGCCTTCCCAGCGGTTGGTCGTGGCCAGCAGACGTTCAAAGCTCAAGGAAAACCGGCATGCGGCCCGAGCATCATCATGGGAGGGGCGTCATGACCAATCCAACGCTTCTGTCCGTCAGCGACGTGCGAAAATCATTCGCGACCCCACGGGGTCCGTTGAAGGCCCTTGATGGGGTGAGCTTTTCCATCAAACCCGGTGAGACTCTTGCTTTGGTTGGCGAGTCGGGATCCGGGAAGAGTACGCTCGCCCTGGTTCTGCTCGGACTGCTCGGAGCCGATTCCGGCATGCTGGCGTTTGACGGAAGGTCCGCGGCACCAATCGCGGATCGAGCGCATCGCCGGCCGGATCGCGGCTTGGGGATCGTCTTCCAGAACCCGCATTCGTCGTTGAACCCAAGAATGAAGGTTCGCTCGCTCGTAGCAGAACCGCTGAAGGCGTCGTCAGATCTGCATGGCAATGCCTTGACCGATCGGGTCGTCACCCTTCTCGAGCAAGTCGGTCTTGGTCGGCAGTATATGGAACGTTATCCGCACGAGCTTTCTGGCGGTCAGATGCAGCGCGTCGCGATTGCGCGCGCCCTGGCGCTGGAGCCGAAGTTGCTCATCCTCGATGAGCCCACCGCCGCCTTGGATGTTTCTGTGCGGATGCAGATCTTGAAACTGCTCAAAAGCTTACAGGAGCACCACGGGACCAGCTACCTTTACATCACGCATGACTTGGGTACGGTCGATCATATCGCTGACCAGATCATCGTGATGTACCTGGGCCGCATCGTAGAAAGCGGGCGGGTGCAGGATGTCTTCGCAGCGCCCAGGCATCCTTATACCCGGGCGCTGCTCGATGCGGTTCCCACGCTCGACCCACGCAACCGCGGCGTCTTCGTAACCCTGGATGGTGAAGTTCCCAGCCCCGTCGATCGCCCGAGCGGATGCAGCTTCGCGCCACGCTGCCGTTGGAAAACGCGCCGCTGTACTGAGATCGACCCAGCGCTCGAGGTCGCAGATCCTGGCCGCGCCTTCGCCTGCCATCATCCTCTGGCCTCCGGTCCGGACGGTAACGAACTGGATCATTGAAATGAAGCTCACTGAATATGTAGGTTACGACGCTACCGGTCTGGCATCTCTCGTGACTTCGAAAGAGGTGACGCCAGCCGAGCTCACTCGTCTCGCTCGCGAGGCTTGCAATGAGGTGAACCCCCGTATCAACGCGGTAATCGAGTTCTACGACGATGCCGAAAACGTCGCCGGATTGGACACCGGCGTTTTGAATGGCGTGCCGTTTCTTAGAAAGGACCTCGGTGCCGCGGAAGCCGGCCGGCTGCAGGAAAGAGGAAGCCGGCTATTTCAAGGGTGCCGCACCCATTTCGACAGCAACTTCATCCGTCGCGCGCGAGCCGGTGGATTGCGGTGCGTCGGGAGAACCACGACGACCGAGCTTGGCACCTCCGGACTGAGCGAGTCGATCCTCAACGGAATCACGGGCAACCCTTGGGACCCGGAGCGTTCTGCCGGAGGCTCGTCTTGTGGTGCTGCAGCAGCTGTGGCCGCTGGGATAACGCCGATCGCCTCTGCGGGCGACGGTGGCGGTTCCATACGAACGCCAGCTGCCTGGTGCGGGCTTGTCGGCCTGAACCCTTCGCGGGGACGCATCTCGGGTGGTCCGAACAACCAGGATGCCGCCTTTGGCCTTGCCCGACACTTTGTCGTTTGTCGCTCTGTGCGAGATATGGCCGCCGCTCTGGATATATTCGCGGGGCCGCAGCCCGGTGACCCGTTCATTATCGTCCAGCCGGACCGGCCATATCGAGAGGAATTGTTGCAAGCGACCGGCGTTTTGCGGGTCGGGGTGGCGATATCCAGGTGGGGCGAGCTCGACGTGGCTGCGGATGTCCGGGAGGCTGTTCAAGCGATCGCAGCCCTTTTCGAGGATATGGGGCACGAGGTCGAGGAAATTGCGCCACCTTATCAATCGCACGACTACAGCAAGATCTTGCTGGGAATGTCAGATCTCAATGCCACCTCGCTGGCGGCAGCGGCGCACGCAATCGGGCGTAGTATCAGCCCCGCAACCTTGGAGCCGATGAACCTCAGGCTCTATGAGCGAGGCCGTGATTTGCCGCTATCCAACGCCGCCGACCTCCACGAGGCAATCCGGCGAATGCGCCTTGAGGTCGGAGAAGCGATCGCCGGATACGATCTCTTGTTGACGCCGACCATGCCGACGGTTGCCGTGCCGCATGGGGGCAAGTACTCGACGGTCACCTCCGAACTGACACCAGAAGAGTTCATGGAGGCGGACGCCGCGTTCTATCAGCATCTGGGGGTATTCAACGTGACCGGCAATCCCTCGGTTTCGCTGCCTTTGGCAATGAGTGCTGACGGCCTGCCTATCGGCCTCCAACTCGTGGGCCGCATGGGTGACGAAGCCACACTCGTGCGCGTTGCGCGCGATCTTGAAGTGGCGAGGCCCTGGAGCCAGTTGCGGCCCAAGGTACGCGCCGGAGCAAACTGCCGCTCGGCACAGCTGGCTTGATCGGGCAGTCTTCTGTACGGCGTCGCCCTCGTGCAAGCTCGTGCCAGCTCGCTTTTGCTGTGGAGGCAGGTCGGAGGGGAAGGAATTTCGCGAGATCAAGGTTTGCCGGAACCCCGTTCTGCTATTATAGATGCGCTTATGAAGATTGTTTGTGTCCATCTAAGTCGACGAGATCATTGTGGCGAACGTTTCACCGACAGAGAGAACTCTTGATATCATCGAGTTGCTGGCTGACTACCCGGAGGGCTTGGCGCTGACCGAAATAGCCAGACGCCTCAGTCTTCCGAAGAGCATCGCGCACAGGCTCTTGTCGGTGCTGGCTGGCAGGGACTTCGCCGTTCAAGATCCGCTGACGCAACATTACCGGCTCGCTATTCGGACTGCGGCGCTGGGACTTCGATTTTTCGGGAATATCGGCCTTGTGGACGTGTGTCAGCCCATCATCAATCGGTTAGCCCAACGCACAGGCGAATTCATTCGCGTCAGCGCCGCGGAAAATGGTGAACTGGTTTGGATAGCAAAGGCGCAAGGCAGCTCAAACGGTCTTCGTTATGACCCTCTCCTCGAGCCCGGGCCGGTTCTCCACGCCACCGCTCACGGGCGTGCGTGGTTAGCGACGCTGGATGACGACAGCGCCATGGCGCTTGTCCGCCGGCACGGATTTGACCTGCCGCCCGGATATGCTCGCTCGTTCATTTCCAACGAGCAGGAACTGCTCGAAGAACTCACGCGAGTCCGCAAGCTCGGATACGCGATCTCTGCCGACGAGAGTTTGATCGGCATGTCGGCGGTTGGCGCCGCCATCCCTGATCGGCAACATGGCTCGGCGGTAGGGGCTATCAGCGTAGCTGGACCCTCCGTGCGGATGACGGAATCTCGTCTGGCAGAGGTGGCAGATGATCTGCTCGCAGCAGCGAGGGATCTCGGAGATATCTGGCCGATCCCACGACCGCGACCGCCCGTCTCCGGCTCCACGGCGTAACCTTTTTCTACGCGGCATCATTGTAGCTCTCGCGCCATTGGCTTGGCTGCGATTGCTGGGTGATTCAATACTTGCGGGTCTTCTCAACCGCCAACACCGCGTGCGGGTGCCTCGCAAGCGATCCCGCCCGGTTGAAACTCGGATCGGAGGAAGGCAGCGAGCTGGCGCACGGGCAGCCGAGGATGCTGCGGCAAGATCATCGCCAGACGCAGCCATGGCAGGGCCGGCAATCCCTCTTCTTCTCCGAGCCTCCTCCAGTTCGCTGGTACCGCACTCTCCGGCAACACCGTCAGCAATTCTCCCGACGCCACTGCAAGCTGGATCCCCGCACTGTCCGATGAAGAGTAGACGATACGCCAGTTTCGCTCGATCTGGTCGAGCGACGCGAGTATGTGAGGGCGTGCCCGACACCCGTCGGGGAACAATGCAAGTTGCAGGCAGCTTGCATTCTCCGGTGTGCGATTGGGGGCGCAACACCAGATTTGCCTCTCCTCCCGAATAACTTCGCCCTTTGGCTCGGAGGCACTCTGGGTCACGATCGCCATGTCGAGCTCGGTGGTCTCAACCATTTGTTCGAGGCGAAGAGAGAAGTCGTATCGCAGATCCAAACTTACGTTGGGATATCGCGGGACGAAACGCTCCATTAAAGCGGTACCGAACAGCGTCAGATAGTCGTCAGGCATGCCGAGCCGGACGCGGCTCTCATTGCGTCCCTCAAGCAGCATGGCGAGAGCCTCGTCTTCGATGGCCCTCATCTTGCGCGCGTATACTAGAAGCCGCTGTCCTGTCGGCGTCAGCGACACCCGGCGATGGGCGCGTTCGAAGAGACGCAGGTCAAGACGCTCTTCCCATTTCGCGATGGCCATGCTGACAGCCGCCTGGGTCCGCCCGAGCCTTTCTGCCGCCGCGGTAAAGCTGCCGGTTTCCGCGACCGCCAGGAATGCCGCCAAAGCATCGCTGTCCAGATTTCTCATGCTACCTGTTCCTCATCGACGGCTGGCAAGCAAGACCCGAGATGTGCTTCCTATCAACGATGCTTATGGAGCAATAAGAAATCTCGTGTTTCGTCCGCGTACCGTAATATTATGCTCTTCCCCCATCAATCACATCCAAAAAATGGGGGAACAAAGTGAGGCAACTACGTCAACTTTCAGTCATTCCAGCACTCCTGCTGGGAGCATCGCTCGCCTTCATGCTCGAACGTCCGGCAGCTGCCGAGACAACCCTTCGGCTCGCACATGCCTCTTCACCCGACAGTCTGATCAACAAGGCCATGGAGAAATTCGCGGCCGACGTCAAGGATGAGAGCAAGGGCTCCGTCATCGTTCAGATCTATCCCAACGCTCAGCTTGGGGATGAAGGACCGATCGCCGACGGCGTCGGCGCCGGTGCGATCGATATTGGCCTCGGCGGCGCGATCGATGCGATCGATCCTCGCCTCAACGTTCTTTCGTTGCCGTTCCTGTTCAAGGGGCCGGCGAACGTTCATAAGTTTCTCGACAGCGAAGAGGGTCAGAAGATACAGCATATGGGCGAAGAGCGTGGCTATCTCATGCTTGGCGCCCTGGATTCAGGCTTCCGCCAGTTCGCGACGAACAAGGCGATCGAGGCGCCTTCCGATCTTGCCGGGATAAAGATCAGAACACCGCCGAATCCGGTCATTCTCGCCACGATGAAGCAGTTCGGCGCTCTGGCAGAGTCCATTCCGTTCGGACAGGTCTACACGGCGCTGCAGTCGCATGTCGTGGCGGCGGTAGAGCCTGAAATGCGCGATTACTACGATTCGAGTTGGTACGAAGTCGCCAAGCATCTCAGCATCTCCAACTACATCTGGACCGCCAACTGGTGGTACATGAACAAGGACCGCTTCGATGCGTTGACGCCTGACGAGCAGGCTGCAATCGAGAAGTCGGCGACCGACACAGTCGATTGGTATCGCGGCGAGCTGGACAAGATTTACGCCGACACCCAGAAAACCCTCGAGGCCAAAGGCGTGACAATCACCAAGGTGGAGACGGGCCCGTTCGTCGATATGGTGCAGCCAGTCTATGATCAATTTGCGAAGGAATGGGGCCCCGATCTCGTCTCCACCGTCCAGTCAGCCGCAGCCGCGAACTGAGGTAAGCCCATGCAACCCATCGTTACCTCAGCCCCGCCGCGGAGGCGGGGGCTCCTGACTGGCGTCCTGGCGTTTGCCGGCGTCGCCGCCTTCGCCATCATGTTTTCAACGACCCTGCTCGGGGTCATCGCCCGTTACTTCGAGTTCGGCGGCGTAGAATGGTCGTTCGAGGTTGCCAGCATCGCCTTCGTTTGGATTACATTCGTCGGTCTGTTGAACGCCGAACTACGCGGCGAAAATGTTGCTTTCGAAGCTCTGAACCAGGCCTCCCCGCCCCTGTTGAAGCGGTGCTTAGACTTCATCGCCGCACTCGCGCTCTTCGCCATGGGTGCGGCCTTTCTGGTGAGCGGTTGGGCGGTCTGGCAACGTTCGGCAATGGTCCCGACGGCTGTCCTGCGCCTTCCGAGCGGCGTCGTTACGATCCCAGTCATCATTCTCGGTATCGGCGCTGTTGTCATCGCGGCTCGAAGGTTCACCGCCCTGACTGTTTCGTTGCGCCAGCGCGAAGGAGTGCGCGCATGACCGTTGCGATGCTTATCCTCAGCTTTACAGTCTTGCTGCTGATCGGAGTGCCGATCGCTTGGTGCATGGGGGTGGCAACCCTGATCACCATCCTGGTCAGCGACCTGCACCTGCCGACCGCCTGGTTTGCACAGCAGACCTTGCGAGGTGCTGACGCGATCACGCTTGCGGCTATCCCGTTGTTCCTGTTTGCAGGCGAACTGATGAACCGAGGCGGACTCACTGCACGCATCATGCGGGTCGCTGAGCACATTTTCGGGCGCGTTACCGGCGGACTCGGTCTCGTCAACGTCGCTACTGCGCTCGTCTACGGTGGGATCAGCGGCTCGGCGACGGCCGATACGGGCGCCGTCGGTTCGATCATGATACCCGCGATGTCGGAACGCGGTTACCCGAAGGCATTTGCCGCGGCCGTGACCGCAGCCTCCGGTACGCTCGGCATCATCGGGCCGCAAAGCGTCATTCTCATTCTATACGGCGTACTTACGAACACTTCGATCGGTGGACTGCTCGTGGCGGCGCTCGTGCCCGGCGCTTTCATCGCGGTAACCTTCATGATCACGTCGTACATCGTCGCGCGCAGACACCGGTTTCCGCGCAACGAAACGCCTGCCGATTGGGGTCAGATTGGCAAGGATGTCGTTGGCGCGCTGCCCGCGCTAATGATGCCGGTCCTGGTGCTCGGCTCCATCATCGGCGGCATCGCAACCGCGACGGAAGCGTCGGCACTTGCTGTCGTATATTCTTTCCTGATCGGTGTCCTGGTCTACCGGGAGCTGCCGCTCCACTCGCTTTACGCGGCTGCCGGAACGGCAGTTGCAACAACTGGCGTCATCATGATGATCATGGCGCTTGCGACCCCGTTTGGATGGATCCTGACCGTCGAGCAGGTGCCAGCCGACGCTGCCGCCTGGATTACCGGCCTCGACACCACGCCCGTCGTGACGATCATCCTTGTCCTGGTCCTGCTCAAGGTCGTCGGATTTTGGCTCGACCTCGGACCGGCGTTGATTATCCTCGCTCCGATCCTTGTGCCGATTGCGCTGGCTGCCGGTATGACCCCTTACCAGACCGGCATCGTGTTCACGATGACACTCGGCATAGGCCTGTTCACGCCTCCCATCGGCACGAACATATTCGTTGTTTGCAACGTCGCCAAGCTGGATATGTGGTCCGTCTCCGTTTGGCTGGTCCCCTACTGGATTGCAAGCGTCCTTTGCGTGGCTGGTCTCGTCGCCTTCCCCTCGCTGACCGAATGGCTACCGAACCTTTTTGGAGTTTGAATAAAATGCAACATCTTGTGTGCGGAATATCGAGTGCCGGCCGTATCGTCCCTGAAGTGGACGGAGAGCGGTTTCTTGTCGCCAAGGCTGAAGGTCCATATGTCTGGGACCAGAGGGGCAGGCGGTACATCGATACGGCGCTTGGGTTTGGAGCGACCTTTCTCGGCCATACCGATCCGGTGGTGACTGAAGCGGTGCGCACTGCGATGGAGCGCGGATCGATGCCGGCCTACGCCCACACTCTGGAAGAGGAAGCTGCCGCAAGCCTGGCTGCGCACACACGCGACCTCAGCAAGGTCATCTTTCTCAACTCCGGTAGCGAAGCCGTCCATCTCGCCTGCCGGACGGCCAGGAAGGTGACCGGCCGCAGCAAGATTGTGAAGGCTGCCGCGGGCTATGACGGCTGGTTCGACGATGTCGCGTTTGGAAACGCGGGCTCTCCCGAGGCATTGATGGCCACCAATGCGCGCCCACAAAATGGCGATACGTTGCTATTGCGTTTCAATGACTTCACCGACGCGGATTTGTTGTTCTCCGAGTGCGACGATGTCGCCGCCATCGTTCTTGAGCCGATGATGGCCAACGCCGGATGCGTGGTCGCAAAGCCAGGGTACCTAGAGCATGTCGTGGCGCTGGCCCGGCGACACGGCGCGCTGGTAATCATGGACGAAGTGCTTATGGGCTTTCGGCTTCATCCCGGTCTCGCATCACACTATCTCGGCATTTCGCCGGACCTGGCAACGGTGGGCAAAGCCATTGGAAACGGGTTCGCGGTCGCGGCGTTGATCGGTCGGCCGGATATCATGGCGGCGTTTGAGGAAAAGCGGGTGACGCATGCGGGCACCTACAACGGCAATCCCGTGGCCTGCGCTGCCGTTCACGCCGCGATGAATGTCCTCGACACGGTGGATTATGAAGCGCTGCGCCGATCCGGCGACGCGCTGCGTGAAGCCATCCGTTTGGCCTTCGAGAAAACCGGTACCGACGTTTCGACGAGTGGCTATGGCACCGTGTTTACCATCTGGCGGCACAAAAGCGCGCCGAGCGATTATAACGAGGCGGTCCAGAGAGCCGATCCTGCTTTTGTCGAAAACATGCACGTGGCGCTACGCCAGAGCGGCGTGATGTCCATGTTTAGTACTTATGGCCGGCACTACATTTCGGCGCGTTCCGATCAAGCGGTGATGGAAGAGATGACGGAGGCCTTCGCACGGGCCGCACGTAGCCTCGCACTTTAACTTGTTTGATGGACGCTCCGCCATGACACTCGCGAGGAGAAGTAAGATGGCTTTGATTTATGTCTTGAATGGACCGAACCTCAATCTGCTCGGCAAGCGGCAGCCGCATATCTACGGCAGTAAGACGCTTGAGGATATAGAGCGCGAAGTTCGCGCACTCGCTGCCGAGCTCGGTCATGAAATCCGATTCCATCAAAGCAACAGAGAGTACGAACTCATCGACTGGATCCACGAAGCACGCGAGCATGCCGATGCTATCGTGATCAATCCCGCGGCGTTCACGCATACGTCTGTCGCCCTACTCGATGCGCTGAACGCCTTTGAAGGACCGGTAATTGAAATTCACATCTCGAACGTGCATCAGCGCGAGAGCTTCCGGCATCACTCCTACATCTCTTCGCGCGCGAATGGGATCGTCGTCGGAATGGGCACTGCGGGCTATCTCGTGGCGCTCCGCGACGCCGTATCGAAACTTGCTATGAGCGAGGAAGCGAAATGAAGACTTCGATGGCGACCGCATCACTTGGCGGGGAGTTTCCGGAGAAACTGGCTGCGATAGCCAAGGCCGGGTTCACAGGCGTGGAGATCTTCGAGAACGACTTCCTAACCTGTGACGCGTCGCCACGCCAGGTCGCGAGTATGGCCGGCGACCAAGGGCTCGACATCACTCTTTTTCAGCCATTTCGCGATTTTGAAGGCATGCCAGGACCACATCGTGCTCGAGCATTCGAGCGCGCCGAACGCAAGTTCGAAGTCATGGGCGAACTCGGTACCGATCTCATGCTAATCTGCTCGAACGTGTCTCCGATTTCACTTGGCGGCATTGACCGTGCTGTCGCTGATTTCTACGAACTCGGCGAGCGGGCGGCGAAACATGGTGTTCGCGTGGGATTTGAGGCCCTTGCATGGGGTCGCCACATTAACGATCACCGCGATGCCTGGGAAATCGTTAGGCGAGCAAATCATCCGAATATCGGGTTGATCCTCGACAGCTTCCACACGCTTTCCCGCAAAATCGATCCGAACACGATCCGGTCCATACCCGGCGACAAGATCTTTATCGTCCAGCTCGCGGACGCTCCTCTCATCGACATGGATTTGCTCTATTGGAGCCGCCATTTCAGAAACATGCCTGGAGAGGGAGACCTGCCCGTCGTGGATTTCATGCGCGCTGTTGCCGCCACGGGATATGACGGCCCATTGTCACTGGAAATCTTCAACGACCAGTTTCGTGGCGGTTCGGCGAGAACCATTGCTGAAGATGGCCACCGCTCACTGGTCTACTTGATGGACCAGGTGGCAAGGCAGGAACCGGACATCCGCATCGACGTCCCGCAGATGCCAATCAGAATTTCTGCTGAAGGTGTTGAATTCCTCGAGTTCACAACCGGCGGTGACGAAAAGGAAAATCTTGAGGCGCTACTAGTCACTCTGGGTTTTTCGAAGACCGCTCGGCATCGCAATCGGGCCGTTGACCTTTACACGCAGGCCGATATCCGGATCGTCATCAACACCGATGCATCGGGCGATACATTTGCGGCTTCATCCTATTCTGCGCATGGTACGAACGCGTACGCATTCGGCATGAAGGTCGATGACGCGCAAGCCGCCCTCCGTCGAGCACAAACCCTTGGAGCTGTAACTTTCTGCGAACCGCGTCGCTTGGGGGAGGTCACCGTGCCAGCTATTCACGGGGTCGGAAACAGCGTGATCTACTTCCTTGATGGCTCCACTTTATTGGCGTCGGTGTGGGATCAGGAATTTGTCTCGGCACAAGTCGCGCCCTCGAGCGAGGGTGCCGGTTTAACTCGCATCGATCATTTGGCCCAGACCACGCGGTACGACGAGATGTTGACGTGGCTGCTGTTCTACACTTCGATCTTCGACACCGAGCGCACGCCCATGATCGACGTCGTAGATCCCGGCGGACTGGTCCGCAGCCAGGCTATCGAAAGCACTGCCAGCCGTGGTTTCCGCCTGACGATGAACGGCGTCGACAATCGCAAGACATTCGCCGGAAAGTTCTTGGCGGAAGGATATGGCACCAGCATCCAGCATGTCGCGTTTGCAACGGAAGATATCTTCGAGACGACTCGCATCTTGAAGACGAAAGGCTTTCAGCCGCTGCCCATATCACCCAACTATTACGATGATCTGCAAGCCCGCTTCGACCTGGAGCCGGCGTTTTCCGACAGGCTCAAAGCCGCCAGCATTCTGTATGATCGTGATGAGCACGGCGAATACTTTCAGGTCTATAGCCGCCCCTTCGGGGAGGGCTTCTTTTTCGAGATCGTCGAACGGAGAGGTCCGTATACGGGGTATGGCGCATTGAACGCGCCGTTCCGCATCGCGGCGCAACGAAGACTGACACGGCCAGACGGACTGCCGAAGGTCTGAGCGCGAGCGAAATGTCTTCAGAATGATCAAATCCCAAACATCTTTGGGAGAGCTATATCCGTAGCTCCACCGCTAACAGGACGAGTTTTTCTGAGTGGGCTTTCGCAGCTCCGGCTGTTGGAGGCTTTCTCCGACATACCAGCATCGTTCCGCGCATCTTTATGCCTAAACGCGCAGGTGCCTATGGCCTGCTGCCGGATCAACGACATCTTGGAACCACCCGCAGAAGGCAGCCACAGCCTTCTGACGAGACGCTTTGCTGATCAAGAAATAGCTTTCCTCTTCGAGAACGGCGATGTCCGAGAGCACGATCAAATCTCCGTTCGTAATTTCCCGCCTGCATACCTCGACCGGACAAAGCGCGACGCCATGCCCGGCGATGGCGGCGGTCGCAAGCAGATTGAAGTCCTGAAACACCGGACCTCTTGGCACTCCAGACGATGATACGCCTGCTTTCGTGAACCAGTGCTGCCAATGAGCAGTCGTCTCGTCGTGCAGCAGGTCCGCTGCCGCGATCTGTTCGACATTCATGAGGTCGCCCTTACTCTCGATATAGCGTGGGCTCGCGACGGGTTTGTTGACGCGCGAAAAGAGCCGCGTGCATAGAATTCCGTCCGAGGTGTCGGCGCCGAGGGTGACCAAAACGTCACAGCCGGTTTCACGCAAGCGCTGGGCGGCCGAGGCATAAACCACCCTGACCGTGATGTCTGCATGCGTCGAGAGGAACTCGCTGAGCGCCGGGATCAGCCAGCGTGTCGCGATCGATGGAATGCAGGCGACGGTGATTTCCGATCTTGTCCTGAGCTTCAAGGACCCCGCCTCAGCGGCTATGCGCTCAAAGCTCTCCGACAGGGCTTCTGCGAGGCGTTCGGCGTCGGGAGCCAAGCGCACGCCGCGCTTTTCACGCAGGAACAAAGGGCGACCGAACCACTCCTCTAACTGTCGTATCTGATGGCTGACAGCGGCATGGGTCACATGCAACTCGTCGGCGGCCCGCGAAAAGCTTGCGAGACGAGCAGCAACTTCGAAGACCCGCAAGGTACCGAGGGGAGGCAGCATATGTAGATTCTCCTCAACTATCCGATTAGGAATCGTCATTTGTTTATCGTGAGAAGCGAGCGGATAAAGGTGCTGCGCCGCGATCGATCCGAGCTCGCTCGCCGCCATTGTCAAATTTGCTTACGCGAGGAGAACAGCATGTTCGTGAGGAGCCTGCAAGATGTTGAAGCAACCGATCACTTCGTCGAATGGGGCAGCGGTACCAGCCATCGTCTGCTGACGGAAAGAGATGGAATGGGCTTTACCGTCTGTCACACGGTGGTGCGGGCCAACACCGTTTCGGTGCTTCAATACCGCAATCATCTCGAGGCTTGCTATTGCATCGCAGGAGAGGGCGAGGTTGAAGACATGGAAGGCAACGTCTTCCCGATCCGCAAGGGCGACATCTATGTGCTCGACAAACATGACAAGCACTACCTGCGTGGCGGCCGCGAGCAGGACCTGATCCTCGTCAGCGTCTTCAACCCGCCACTCAAGGGCACCGAGCGCCACAACCTTAATGATACGTCCGGCTCTGCTTACTGACATGGCAGCCGACCCCGATTAGGAACTTATAGGGGCTGGACCCTGTTTACAGGGCTGAGGACTTGCCGATTTTTAAGGCGCCTTGTGGACTTGAAGCTACGGCGTCAGGAGCGCTCCGCCCGTGTCGACCGATATTCTGCAATTCGCTGCCCCATTCCATCAACCCTGCACATTAGCTTCAGAGTATGGGCTGCTCGTTCGCCGAGCCACCGTCTATATCGCGTCATAAGGCAATTGGGGACTAATCGGAAGGTATACGCACGCGGTTTTCTCGACCTCCTCCCGAGGGGCCTTGGCTGTCGTCGGCAACGTTCGGCGACAGCCCTTTTTTAAGGTTCGTGGGTTTGCGCCGGCAACGTGCCAACATTGCCGCGATCGAATCGGTCGAGAGCCGCGGACCGGTCTTGGCTCGCTCAAGAAGCAACTTGCAGAAGCGCTGGCAGAAAAACTGGTCGCCGGAGAACACGGCAGCTCCTCTGACAGCGGGACTTTGTCTCAGAAAGAAAAAGGCGAGACCGCGCCAGCGGCCTCGCCTCTCGGTTGGTCTGGTCGGCTCGCGACACCGTCAGACTAATCGGCCACGCGGAGTTCTACCAGATCCACAGAGCATCGGATTTTACTCCTAAAGGCAGTTTCATCAACCAGTCGCGGGAGTGAATGCAATGAAGAAGCCCATTGGAACGACGGCCCGAACAGGCGAAACTTGCCCCGAGAGTGGAAAGTGGGAGGTCGTCGGCTCGCCGACAACCACCGCTCCTATCGCGAAGGGCAACCGTATGCCTCCCTACGGCGGTAAGGCTGTTACCTGGAAGCTCATCAGTTATGCCTGATGAGTGAATAATGGTGGCCGGCCCCTGTGAACACGTCGCAGGGGCCAACGTGACGGTACCAGCACGCCCACTCCGGCAACACCCTGGCGATCTCGAACTCGGCGATGTCGCCGCAAGGCGTTGATCCGCATCGACCGCTGACGGATAACCCCGATACAGCATCAGAACACACTGCTGCGGAACGAAACGCATCGTCGTCGTGTCACGAGCCGTAAAGATTAGCGCAGAGGCGTCCACATCGACGCCAGCCTTTGCCAAGGAACGGAAAGCCACTACCTTGATGTTGCGGCGAAGGGAACATATAGTGAACATATTGCATGATGTTAAAGCCAAGCCGGTGATCCACAGTCTATCCGGCAAGGGATGCTCCAAATGTCAGCGGACATCTTGACAGCTGAGCGAAGCCGGTCGACAGTTTTGCAGTGGATAGCCGCAGGATCAACTTTAACCCGCCACCAGAATCACGGTACTAGTGCAACGAGAGCATTTCTGGAGAAGTCGAAATGCTGTTGGACATGAGCTCAGAACATACGGAAACTACGAGGCGCGATCAGACGAAGAATTCCATAAGCAGATCCGGATATATTCCCCCCGCAGACGTGCACTCCATGCCGCTCGGTCACCTTATGGATGTCGCTGGTCGCCCGATGCTGAAGGAGCAGCAGGGTCTCTTCAAGAAGGCTGAGGAGCGTGATCCCATCATATTCTTCGCCGGCGATTTGAACCTCCTGAAGGCGAAGTCCATCTCTGTGATCGGTGCGCGGTCAGTCTCCAGCGAGGGCATCCTGCGGGCAACGCGCATTTCACGCGAATTGGCTTCAGCTGGGGTCGTGGTGACGAGTGGCTTGGCCAAGGGCGTGGATACCGCCGCGCACATAGCCGCCATTGGCGCTGGAGGACGGACGATCTCCGTGATTGGGACGCCTCTTGACAAGGCGTACCCAGCGGAGAATGCCGACCTGCAACGCGATATCTACGAGCACCACCTTTTGGTTTCGCAGTTCCACCCCGGACAGCGGACATTCCAATCAGATTTCCCCAAGAGAAACCGCCTGATGGCAGCGCTCTCTGACGGCAGTGTCATCGTAGAGGCATCCGACACGTCCGGAACACTTCACCAGGCCGCGGAATGCGTGCGCTTGGGGCGTTGGCTCTTCATCATGCGGTCCGTCATCGAGAATCGGACGGTCTCTTGGCCGGGCCGTTTTCTCGATAACCCCAAGACGGTCGTTCTCACGAGCGTGGAAGACATCCTTTCCCGGATTGCGTAATGGATGTCCATTTCATCAGCGCCTACTACTCCGAGCGGGCGCACAAGGAAAAAGCAAAGCGTAAGCCAGACTACTGGGACTCCTACCTGTTCGTCTGGGCTGTGAAGACCGGTCAATACAAAACCGGCTTCACGATTGCCTTCAGAGGCGGCGCCAGGGTCAAAATAGGCCCAGGCAATATCAAGCGAGCCAGAAGCGCCTTCGGTCAATTTATCGCCTCGACCCTCGAGAGTGAGGCGGCACCGACCAACGTCCTCCTGATCCCTGTGCCATCGAAGGATGCTCTTCGGACGGTCAAGGGAGGTTATCGGTCCCTTTGGATGTTGGCCGAGGCTATGAAAGACAAGGTGTTCCCGGGCAAAGTCTACGATGGCCTCAGGTGGACTAAGGCATTGCCTAGAGCGCACGAGGGCGGCGGGCATCGCAAGCGCGCCTACTGGAAGCAATATCTAGAAGTCCAAGGTAATGTCGAAGGGCGGCGCGTTGTTTTAGTGGACGACGTCCTATCGACTGGAAGTACGATGCTTGCTGCCAAAGAGGTCCTTGAGGAGGCCGGCGCGAACGTACTCTTCGCGATCACATGCGGTAAGACCGTCTACGACTTCGACACCAAGCCGTTCAAGCGCCAGCTCGTCGAATTGGGCGATGAGCTTTATGAGTATATGCCTGTCGAATCGTAGCACCCGATGTCACATTGCGATGGCTGTCCTGTGCCACTGCTATGCCAATTTCGTGTCCCTCGACGCCACGGTATATTATGATATCAACCTTGTTGCGACCGCTGAATTTCTGCCTCTTTTAATCATCCCGATCTGGGCCGCTTGACACGTGCCTCGCGAACGGGTGCGACTCAGCTATATCTCATTCCAAATCCGAGGCGATGTCGCAAAACGTGCGCATGCTGCGCACTGCCTCGGCCATCCATAAGGAAATCGAACAAAACAGATGGGTTGGTGGAAAAAGGGCGCGCTGCGGAGCTCGTAATCAGGCGGCAATGGCAACAATTTTCGCCCGCGCTAAGCTTGATAGCCATTTCTCGTGCGTGGCAGGGAACATTCGTTGCGCGCGGTACATCCTATCGGCTAGGATCTTGGCATGAGAGATTCGGCAGCAAGATCTTCCACTTACGATACAGTCGTTCCGCTTGCGAACAAGTGGACCGAGCCCGACGCGCCAGTCCAATCAGCCAAGTACCCGGAACTGCGGTACATGGGCTCGAAAAAGCGCCTGCTGCCGTGGATTTATCAGATTCTGAATGACCTCGATTTCGAAAGTGGGATGGACCCGTTTTCGGGTACTGGCAGCGTCGGTTACCTCATGAAGGCCATGGGGCGACGCGTCATTGCGTCCGATTTTCTCAATTTCTCCAGCCTCGTCGCGCGGGCAACCATTGAAAACAATAATGTGAGGCTCGACGGCAAAAGCATCAAGAAACTGATAGACCCCGATCCGGACGCGACCGATTTCATCGAGCGCACGTTTCAAAACGTATTCTATACAGCGGAGGACTTGAGGTTTCTGGATCGAGTTTCTGGCAAGATTCGACAGCTTGAAGGACGACATGAGCAGGCTCTCGCATTTGCGGCCTTGTTCCGCTCCTGCGTAAAGCGTCAGCCTCGTGGTGTTTTCACAATTTCGGGAAATCTCGATCACTATAACGACGGGCGGCGGGATTTGCGTCTTTCGCTCGAGGAGCACTTTCTCGAACAGATCGAGGTCTACAACAACGCCGTGTTCGACAACGGCCGGCGGAACCGGGCCTTGAGGGGAGATGTATTCGAGGTCGGATCAAAAAAGGTGGACCTCGTCTATCTCGACCCCCCTTATGTTCCGCGCTCCGACGACAATTGCTACATCAAACGATATCACTTCCTGGAGGGGCTGTCCTGCTATTGGGAAGATATGCCCATCGATGGGACGACCAAGGTCAAGAAAATCGCCAAACGGTATACGCCATTCAGTTATCGCAAGACGGCTGTTGACGCATTCGACCGGCTTTTCTCCATGTTCAAGAAATGCACTATCGTTCTGTCTTACAGTTCAAACGGATATCCCGACCTGCCCATTCTGGAAGACCTTATGCGGAAACATAAGTCAAGCGTGCGAGTTTTTGAAAAGCCGCATCGCTATCACTTTGGTACGCACAGCCGCGTCGAGCGGTCAGCCGTCACCGAATACCTGATTGTCGGACGTTAATGCAGGTCATCGAACAAACCATCGACGATGTAGTTGCCAGTCTTAGCCCGCTGTCAGTCGACTGGATGGACGATGTCGCAGCGTCAGCAATTGCCTCGCTTTCCGCCCTGCCGAAGAAGACCGAATACAGCCGTGCCGACGTCGGAGCTCTGCTGAACGCCAAATTCGAAGAGGGGCTTCTCTGCGTTCGGCTGTTCCTCGCTCTGTCGAAGGATGGCATGGAGACGGAACTGCGCAACATCCTCGGCAGCGGCGGAATTGGAGCGAAGCGATTTGCAAGCGATCCGCAGGGTTACCTTGACGCATTGGAGAGTCTCGGCCTCCTTGAGGCGATGGCAACAACAATAAACTATCAGCCAGTATGGAGCGATATTCTGGTGGAGCGGCTTCGCTCTGGGCGCGGGTCGGCCATTCAAGGACAACGCCGTGGAAGAGGCCTGGAAGATTTCGCCGAAGCATTAGTAGCCGAGGTCTTCGGCGAAGGAGGGTATGAGACTCGCTGCACCTTTACGGGCGCAGATGGATCAACAGCAAAATGCGACGTTGTCGTTCCGGACCGGAATAAGCCGCGTATCGTGATAGAGTCCAAAGCTTATGGCGCCACCGGCTCAAAGATGACGGACATCATTGGAGACCTAGATGCGATCATCGCGGCAAAACGTCACGATACGCCCCTCTTGTTCTTGACCGACGGCCTTACGTGGAGAGCTCGCACGTCCGATCTGCGCAAGATCGTTCAGCGCCAGAACCAGGGCAAAATCACGCGCATCTACACGACCAAGATGCGTGAGCAGTTTCTCAACGATCTCCATACGCTTAAGAACGAGTTCGGGCTGTAAGCCCCGCGGGCATCCTGTCCGGGCATTTCTATCTCGAGCTCGGCGCTTAGTTAAAGCCACTCGGGGTCTCCTTCATCGTAAGCATCAGGGCGCAGAAAACTGCATTGCGGTTGGATTTATGCAGAAATAGACGAAGAACTGCCGCCGGGCGTGCCGTCGCTCATTGCGCATGAAGAGCGGCGTCTTAGGTCGCCTGGGCATCCGGGACGGCTCCTCTGTCAAGGAAAGCATCTTCGAGGCATGGTCCCCGCTCACACGCGAATGGTTGGGCTTTGAGGATGCCATGGTCGCTATCATTCCGGACGATGGCTCATTTGTTGCTCGGCTTCCGCACATACTCGTGCGGCGACCGATCATCGGGGAGCTCCGCGGGTCCTTCCTTATTGCAAATGGATCCGTACTGACTGCAGCTTTCATCAAGGGGCGCGATCAAGGAAAGACTATGTTGTGCCTGACACCGTTTGTGCTGGAAGCTTGCTCAGCGGCGACCGCCTCGCCGTGAAGATGAGCGTGCAGCGCCGTCAAGCAGAGATCCGCGTTCTTTTTATCTTGTTTGTGGGACGGGGCGAATGTGAAGTCGGCTTGTTCATAAAACGGCTTCCGCTCTCTGAATAGTTGGGCAATCTTCTGCTTCCGGTTGGGACCTTGCAGCAGCGGGCGGCTCGTATCATGCTTGAGGCGTTTCTCGATCACTTCGAGCCGGGTATTAAGCCAGATCGAAAGCGCTTTCTTGCCGATGAGGCACCGGCTTTGCTCATGCAGGATCGCGCCGCCACCGGTCGCGATCACCACGGGCTCCGTCGTCTTGAGCAAATCAGCGATCACATCCGCCTCCAACTTCCTGAAATACTCCTCGCCCTCGACCTCGAATATCTGGGATATCTTTTTACCGGTTCTTTCCTTGATTTTTTTGTCTGTATCGACGAAGGGCAGCCTGAGCCGCTTCGCAAAGGCATCGCCAATGGTGGATTTACCGGCGCATGGCATGCCGATGAGCACGACCGGCCGCATGCCGATGGCCGCGACAATTTCCCTTGCCTCCGTTGAGCTGGCGATTTGAGGCATTCTTGGCTGTGCGACAGCTTGCAATCCAAATGCCGTAGCGGCACTTCCCCCACGATTTTCTTCTATTCCCCAATGAGGTATGCCCACGGCGTCATCGGGAATCGCGACGTTGCTGCAGACCTCTCTAGTATGCTGCGCGAGTTCCTCCGCCCGCCGCAAAGCATCTGCGCCCGCTTCTTGCCGCAGCGCGTCCTGCTTCTTATAGGCGTCGTGGTTCACAAGCTTGGCCCGGTAGCTGCCTGGCGTATGGAACTCCACCTCGAAGCGATATTTGTCCGGCGTGGTGAGCACAGTCTTGATGCCGATGAAAGTCGGGGTCCGTACTCTGAACCAATTGGTCGTGCTGATCTCGGCATATCCCAGCTCGTCGAAGGCAAGCATGGCTTTCTTGAAGGCGCGCGTAAAATCCTTGTCAGGAACTTCGAAGACATGGCGTACGGCGTTTTTGATGAGTTGCGCGTCGCATGACCTGATGCTCATCCCGGTGAGTTGGTCAGTCATGGAGGCTTTCGATCGCAAGCGGTGCTCCAGATGAGGCGTATTCACCTGGATGTCCGCTGTCCTCAGGCTTGCGGCAACCCTAAGTGCCGCCTCGGTGATTTTGCTTTCTTCGGCCCGAGCGCGGGCAGCCTCAATCGTGGCGCGCTCCAAGGCCTCCTCGCGGCTGAGCGTGATCATCATGGCGGAATCCTCGAGGGCAGACCGGCGGCCAGAGGGTGCGGGCAGAATACCCTCCTCCGTTGCAAGTTTGAGCGAGGCTTCCATGACTGAAGCTGCCAGCGTGGGATTGTTCTTCAGGTCTTCCAAGGTCGCTTCGACGCAGAGCGTTCCGTGTTTGAGGTGCGCCGCGATGTTCTTGACGTAGGGTACGGATCTCAGCCCCGGCGCCTGTGACAGCAACTGCATAAGCGTCCCGCTCTTCTTCATGAAGAGACGGGCGCCAGTGTCGGATTTATAGGCGTCGGTGCCGACCTTGATGCCGAGGCTCAGGAGGTTGTTTGCACTTTGTACGAGGTCGTCGGGATTGTAGCCATCCGGGTGGGGATGAATGCGCGGAGGATAATGGTCGAGCAAGAGCTGGACGCGGTCTCGCGGCTGAGGAGTTGCCGTATAGGTCTCCGCCAGCTCCGGGAAAAGCTCGCAGAACCGTGGGCTCACAGTGAGCTTTGCGCCGCTCACGCCTTCGACTGTGTCGGTCTGGAGTTGCGGGTCGGGCCTCGCTGCCCATGCCACGAGGTCGGCGACGAGCAACTCGGCCAATTCGCGGGCGACCGGATTTTTGGCGATCTCAACCTCGTCCCTGGCTCTCGCGAGCGTGTTGAGGATGTCCCCGCTACTTACTTGTTCCTGACCCAACAGCCGAGCGATCTCTCGCCCGAGCTCGTGGTGAATGCCCTCATATGTGCCGAAGATTGCACGCTCGGCAAACCAACGGCGTCCTTCATGGGATTGAGCCAGAAAGCTTCGCTGCAGGCAGCTATAGGTTTCCAGGGTGTTCTGCGTGGCGGAGAGGATCTGGCGGCCACGACTGAATTGGTAGCCATCCGCCGCGATCGCCGGGCTATGCGACTTGGGCGGCTTGAGTGAGCGAAGTCCGCGAGCTTGCTCCTTTTGATCGAACGCGCGCACATGCTCATAGAGCTGTGGCCGGTCCCCGACGATAACGACGGTATCCCCGTCGAAGTCACCGTCAAGCTTATTCTGTTCGCCGGTCGGGACAGCAACCAAAGACCCCGGAGCGAACACCTCGGTCGCCTGCAGGATGCCGACGCAGTCGACCGGTGTATCCACCTTGACGCGGTCCTTGCTCTGCGTCCAGTTCGAATGACACTTGACGTCTTCAGCAGACATCACCAGCCCCCGCTCGGCGAACTCGGCCGGCCACATCTTATCTGGGACCACGATCAGAATGCCTTTGGCAAAAAATATCGGATCGTCGGCAGTCAGCTCCTGCCCCGACTTCTGGGCGACATTGAAGCTGTATTGGATGGCCGTACAGCTATCTAGAAACACGGCGGTAGGATCGCGATCAACCGCCGACCTGACTTGCTCGGCCGCGAACGGGCGCAGGTTGGGCTTGTCATAGGGGGCTCGCCCGATCAGCACACCGCTCGTCCCGGTCAACGTCTCGCTTTTGAGCGTCGGCACATGGAGGCAGTCATCACTGGACGGTACGGCAACTGCGCCGGGACCGTCGATGTGTCCGGCCGTTACGGTGCGAAACAGCTCTTCGGACGTCAACTCGCGCCCTTGTCTGGTCTCAAGCCACTTGGTGGCCGTCTTTCGCACCTCATCGGCCACCAGTTCGCTGCGCGGATAATGTTGCAGGGCCGACGCAGGAATGGAGCATCTCCTTCGCTCACCAAAGGCAGGCAGCCGGTCAGGACCTTGCTGTGGGCCGGCCCGGCGAACTGCCTGCATACGTTCGGCCAAGGAAGCCTTGATGAAGCCGCAGCCGTCATGCGGTCGCAAGGCGATCGAGCCTTGCGGGCCGGTCAACCTGAAGGGGTGCGCCTCGGTGGCCCGGCGGTCCGGCAGCAGCGACAGCTTGAAGGCGCCTTCCAGCGCGTAGTCGTGAGGTCCGAGGCCGTTGATTGCCGGAGGCGCCGCAAAACCCCGGCGCTGCGTGTAATAATATGCCTCTTTGAAGGGGGCCCAAGCGCGCGCTAGCTGCTCGAACGCCGTGCCCGGTGCGGTTTCGGCGTACGGAATCGCCAGCAGCTTTCCCCCGCCGCGCATGGCTGTCTCCGCACCCGGAGGGCGGGCCGCGACCTGCGACACGGTCGGATTTGGCGGTTTTAGCTTGCTGCCGCCGAACAGATCCATGCGGTACGGTACACCCTCGACGGTGAGTGTACGTGCCAGCATGAAGGCGCTCGGCATTCCCGGTAGCTGCACCGCAACCACTGGCAAAGCGCCCGAGGTCAGGCGATGGAAAACCGAATAGCGTGTCTCCGGTTCTGTGGCTATTCGCCGGCCCTGCATGTCTACCACCGGCAACCGCATCAGTCCCGCCTCACCTTCGGGCGGTCTGGGCTCCTGGTCCATGGCTCGAAGCACCTGATAGACATCGAAGACCGACGCGGGATGTTGGGCCTGGACTGCCGTCGCATTCCGCGCCATGAAGGTGTCCAGCGCATCGACCGGGCTCTCCGCTTCGATTTCCGCGATCACGTTCCAGCTCATGTTGGAAAGATCGCCTTCGATGAGGTCCCGCGTGCTGACTAGGATCTCCTTGGTCTTGCGCCGCAGCTCTTGCTGCCTCAACCGCAAATCGGACTTCACGCCTACGACATGCGGTCGCCGGTATAATGCCTCCAGGTTCACACGGACTTTGAGCGCTTGATAGATCGACAAGGCGGGACAACGACTGGAGGCCGGTCCACGGATGCGCTCGGCATTACTTGCTCTAAGATGGGCCTCGATCTTTCGCTCGACGACCGGCTGAATGTCGTTCAGCAAGCCTAGAGCCTGCCTCCGGTGCCAGTGCAGTTGCTTCTGCGGGCTGCGCGCCAGCGGCAACAGAGCGGCGCAAAGATTACCCATGGTTTCGAGGTTAATGTTGATGACAAAATCAGGGGCACGGAGCAGCACGGTGAGCCGCTCTAGCCCTGCTCGCGCCAGGAAACTCAGGTCATCAAATAGCTGGGCCTTGGCAAGCGCCTTCAACAGGGTGGCGACGCTGAGAGCGTCTGCCTGCCCCAGTCTATCATCGGCATACTGAAGGTAGTGGGCCAGCTGGTGTAACCGATCCTTCACCAGACCGGTCTCAGCAATCTCTCCGAGGTCCTCTCCCTGCGTGACATGTCGCGCCAGAACATTGGCAATAACGCAGAGCTGAGGTGTGGTGAAGGCTCCGAATCGCTGGCCTCCGGCGCCGAGTTGGCGCGCAATTTCCACTATCGCCTGGTGGCACGCCGCTTCCTCCGGCCATTTGCTGAAGCCGTTCATCAAGTTCGCCAGTCCTTGCGGGGTAAAATCAGCGATGCGGTCGGCGCGGCGAAGCACCTCACCGACAATCGCGATCGAGGCGCGGCGAGTGTCCTCCTCTTGTGGCCATTTGCTGAAGCCGTTCACCAGGTTCGCCAGATGCTGCGAGCTGAAATCAGCCAGTTCTTCTGTCCGGCGAAGGACTTCACCGGCGATCGCGACGATGGCTTCGCCGCAGCCCGCTTGTTCGGGCCATTTGCTGAAACCGTTCGCGAGATTCGCCAGCCCCTGCTGATCAAACTCAGTAAGCTGCTCGGCGCGGCGAAAAATCTCGTCAGCGATCACAAGGAGGGCTTCGCCACAGCACGTCTCGTCAGGCCATTTGCTGAAACCATTCGCGAGGTTCGCAAGGCCCTGCGGATCAAACCCACAGAGCCGGTCGGCACGGTGAGAGACTTCGGTGGCGATGCTAACGATACCATCGCGGCAGCTGTCGGGCCACTTGCTGAAGCCGTTCACCAGGATCGCGAGCCCCTGCGGACTGAACTGAGACAGTCGGCCTCGTCGGCCGGTGAGCTCCTTGGCGATTGCAGCTGCAGCGCGGTGACATTCTACTGTTTGCGGCCATTTGCTGAAACCATTCACGAGGTTCCCAAACTCTTGCGGACTAAAATCGTTCGTCAAGGCGCCACAATCGGCGCGGCGAATAATCTCTGTGGCCATCACGACTACGGCACGGCCACAATCCCACGTTTGCGGCCATTTGCTGAAGCCGTTCACCAGGTTCGCCAGGTGCTGCGGAATAAAAGCATTCTTCAAGGCGCCACGATCGGCGCGGCGAATAACCTCTGTGGCTATCACGACCGCAGCACGGCCACAGTCCCCCATGTCCGGCCATTTGCTGAAGCCGTTCACCAGGTTCGCCAGATGCTGCGGAATAAAAGCATTCTTCAAGACACCACGATCGGCGCGGCGAATAACCTCTGTGGCTATCACGACCGCAGCACGGCGGCAGTCCCCCATTTGCGGCCGCTTGGAGAAGCCGTTCAAGAGATTGGTCAGATCCTGCGGAATAAATGCAGACAGTCTGTCCGCCCGGTCGGCGGTCTCTCGGGCGATCGCAGCTACGGCGTCCTCGCACTTAGCCTCTCGCGGCCACTTGCTGAAGCCGTTCACCAGGTTCGACAGCTCTTGCGGCAAAAAACGAGACAGTCGGTCGGCCCGAAGACAGACCTCCCGGGCGATTGCAACTACAGCGCCACGACACTGGGCTCCTTCGGGCCTCTTGCTGAAGCCGTTCACCAGATTGGCCAAGTTCTGGGAAGTATGGTCCGAAAGCCGGTCGGGGCGGCCGGCGCGGTGACGGATCTCACCAGCGATCGCATTTATGGCGGCATGGCAGTCCTCCGGCCATTTGCTGAAGCCGTTCACCAAGTTTGCCAAATTCTGTGGTTCAAAACCGGAGAGCCGGTCGGCATGATGACGGATCTCGACGGCGATTGCTACTGTAGCCTCACGAGCGTTCTCGTGTTCCGGCCACTTGCTGAAACCGTTGACCAGCAGGGCCAGACTTTGACCGTTGAGGTCCCGAAGCACTTCCCTTTGATCACGAAAAAATTCGGCAATGCTGATCATTCCGTTGCGGCATTCCGCCACCCGGGGATATCGACTGAACGACAATACGAAGAGCGAAAGCGCCTTGTTTTCGATTCCGTTCAGCGCGTGGTCAAACATCGACACCTGAGCTGCCATGGCCTTGCAAGCTTCCATACCTGCCTGACCTCCAGCCTCCCGACTGAGTGCGTTGCACGTCGTGGCATACGGCCAGGACCAGGCGCGGGCATCTTGTCCCCATCTTGGGACAAATCGACGCCTGAACTCGGCTGCGGCTTTTTGGAGGAATGTTGCGTGCCCCGCTTGGCCCCGCAGCTTATGGTCATGTTCCATGACCGCGCGAGAGAATGTGGCGATGTCGCTAACGAAGCAAAGATCGTGCAGAGCGTCATTAAGGTGTATTTCTTCAAGGTGTGTTGCCGAGCTTGCGACTTGGACACCCCGCGCGGCTACATCCCCTGCACGTGGTCGTCGTGTTTGCGCATCCATGTCGAACACGGTTTGCCTATAAGGTGGAAGCGCATCTGGCTGCGAGCTTGAGGGTTGTTGATCATGGAGCCAGGATCTGTCATCAGAACGCAAATGGCTCTCTTTTCGAACTGGCGCGCCAGCCTCGGGCGATGAGGGAAAACCGCGCAGCGGCTGCACGTGCCGCCGTGGCGCCGTTGCTGCACGTAGCGCAGCGCTCAAAATTCGACGGGTGCCCCCGCAGGGATCGGAAAACCTGTCCCCAAGTGCATCATCGGCACGGCACGCGATGCGAGCGTAGGACGTCCCTGTATCTTGAGGCCCAGAGCGCGTCCGCTCCACGACCGAACCGGATGATTGGCAGCTCTCTCCCGGGGCAAGACTTGATTCCGGGTGCGAACTGCTCGGTCCCCATGTGCCATCGGCTCCAGCATCCTCGATGTGCGACTTCCCAAGTCTGCCGATGCCCGTCATAATTCATCTCCGATGGAGGCGAGAATGCGCTGCCTATAGGTTCTAGGAAATCGATGGGGGACGTGGGGTAAGAATGCGACCCCTGACCCGACTGCTTGATCCCAGGGTGGCGGGCGTGGCTGATTTGACACTTGGCCCCGGCGAATGGGCAGGTGGAGACATCGACCGCCAAAAGTTCGCCCATTCAATGCTGCCGGCCGGCACTTGACCGGCTTGATCCATGTTCCGCCAAAACTCGTCTTGATCAAAACTTCGCACTGGCGCCTGGGCAGATTGATCCACCGGCGGCCTAGAGTTGCCGCCCTCAGAGCGCGAAGCGCCCTCCCCGGCTTGAGATATCGGGCAAGCATCGTCAATCCGGAACGAACACTTTTGTTCCACGTAATCAATCCCTTAGCAAGATAGACCAGCGACTCGTGACCGAAGCTAGCGATTGTGCTCCACGGAGCCCGAGTGCCCTCAATGACCGGAGTGGCACTTGGAAAGCTCCGGATTCTACCTCCACAGTGCCGCCAAGCCTCGAGCTCGATCTTCGGGCTGGGCGAGACCGTCGGCAAGCGCGGCGAGGCGCTGCTGAAGCGCGGGCGCAAGCGCTCCCACGCCCGCTCCCAGGCTTCGCAGAGCCAAGATTTGACGCCCGGGGTCGTTCAGCCCCTCGACGATGGTGACGAGGCGTTCCTGGAGCCCGGGCGCAAGCCTTTCCACGTCCGCTCCCAGGCTTCGCACGGCCAAAGCGCGATGCTCGGGGTGGTTAAATCCTTCTGCAAGCGCGAGGAGCCGCTCCTGGAGCGCGGGCGCAAGCGCTCCCACACTCCCTCCCAGGCTTCCCAGGGCCATGAGGCGATGCTCGGGGATGTTTAGCCCCTCGGCGAGCGCGACGAGGCGCTCCTGGAGCGCAGGCGCAAGTCCTGCCGTGCTCCGTCTGAAGCTAGTTATGGCCGAAGCGTAATGCTCGGGGCCGTCAAGCCCCTCAGCGAGGGCTACCAGGCGCTCCTGGAGGCCGGGAGCAAGCACTCGCGCATACGCTGCCAAGCCCCACAAGGCTGAGAGGCGATCCACGGGCTGTGCGATCCCCTCGGCGAGCGCGACGAGCCGCTCCTGGAGCCCGGGCGCAAGCCCTACCACGGCCATTCCCAGGCTTCGCAGGGCCGAGATGAGATGCTCGGGCTGGATAAGCCCCTCGGCGAGCGCGACGAGGCGCTCCTGGAGCGCGGGCGCAAGCTGTCCCACTCGCAAACCCATGCCTTCAAGAGCTTCAGCGCGATGCCCCGCGTGGTTAAGCGCCTCAGCCAGGACGACGAGGCGCTCCTGGAGCCCGGGCACAAGCTCTGCCACGCCCAGTCCAAGGCCCTGTAGGGCTGGGACTTGATGCTCGGGGTCGTTAAGCCCCTCGGCGAGGGCGACGACGCGCTCCTGGAGCGCGGGCGCAAGCTCTCCCGCGCCCGATAGGCCCTCCAACGCTTGAGCGCGGCGCTCTGGATCGTCAAGAAGTTCGGCAAGGACGACGAGACGTTGCTGGAGCGCGGGCGCAAACTCTTTGTGCACTCCGATACGCTGTAGAGCTTGAGCGCGATGTTCCGGGTCGTTCAAACCCTCGACGAGGGCGACGAGGCGCTCCTGGAGCGCGGGCGCAAGCGCTTCGATGCGCACTGCGAAGCCTTCAATCGCCGACAGGTGATGCTCGGGGTCATTAAGCCCCTCCGCGAGGGCGACGAGGCGCTCCTGGAGCGCGGGCGCAAGCGCGTCGATGCGCACTGCGAAGCCTTCAATCGCCGACAGGTGATGCTCGGCGTCATTAAGCCCCTCCGCGAGGTCGACGAGGCGCTCCTGGAGCGCGAGCGCAAGCGCTCCCACGTGCGGTCCAAAACCTCGCAGGGCCGCGACGCGATGCTCGGGGTCGTTAAGCTCCTCGGCAAGAGCGACGAGACGCCCCTGGAGCGCGGGCGCGAGCCTTCCCACGCGCGGTCCAAGGCTTTGCAGAGCCGCGACGCGATGCTCGGGGTCGTTAAGTTCCTCCGCGAGGGCGACGAGGCGCTCCTGGAGTGCGGGCGAAAGCCCTCCCATGCCCGCTCCGAGACCTTCGACAGCCGAGAGGCGACGATCGGGATCGTTAAGCCCCTCGGCGAGGGCGACGAGGCGCTCCTGCTGCACCCCAGTGAAGAAATTGAAGTTGGGCGCTAATGATTGTATCACGTCGGCGTTCATCAACGCCGCAAAGCGATCCGCGACGCCCGGTTGGGGCGCCGTTAGCCTGTTCCAGACGGACTGAACGAGGATAGGTCTGCGACGCTTTTCCTGAAAATCCGCCGATAGTCGGGCGGCATCACGCAACTGGCGATTTGTCTGTGATGTCATCAGGAGATCGATCGGGCGGAGCTGCTCAGCAATATGAGCAAGTAACTCCGGAGATAGTGGAAGGACACCGCTGGTGCGCAGCCTGTTGCGATCGGAGGAAGCGCTTGACCCTTGAGGTTCAGAGCGCGTCTGCTCTACGACGGAGCTGGATGATTGGCCGGCTTCTTCAAGGTCAACGGCCGGTCCAGCAGGAGATTCGTCCGCGGGATCAAATTCGTTGGCGCTCAATCCCGAAATGGGAGCCTTGCCCGCCCCGTCAATGCCCCTCATATTTCATCCCCTATAAAGCGACCGGATGGGACCATCGCGATTGGCGCGCAGCGGTCAATCTCTGCCGCCAGGACAATGGCGCGGTATCCGCACAAATATCCCGATATCATGATGCGATCAGCTTTCGCCCAAACCTGCTGAGCGCATAAAGTTGTTCGTCTGACCTTCAAAAAGTTCCGTAAGGAGATCCGTTGAGCGCCTGCGCCAAGCAAATGCGCAGCATCGTGTGTGACCGGATCATCAAGCACGCTTCGTATATCTTGCCCTGTATACTTGAGGGCGCTCTCGGCGACCTCTACCGCGCTATGATGCCCCACGCCAACTAGCATCGCGCAAGCGCCGGCTACACGAGCAAGCCGCGCCCTCGGTTCCTCTGCGCTAATTTCCGACCGCTGTGCAAAATGAGGCTGAGCAATCGATGGTGTCGGTTCTTCATCATTAACAATTGATGCGCAATCACCGCGAGCAACTACAGCCGGACAACAAGTCACATCATCATTCGGTCCGACGGGATGCATCGAGATGGAACCTTCTTAGGTTATCCCTTGGTTTCTGTGGTGGAACGACAGTATGAGATCAAGCAAAGGACGTGCCACTCGGATATGGAGCACAAACATACTCGCAGCCGGTCGGCACAAGAGATTTTCGCATCAGGGTTCCCACAGCGCAGAGCGAATCTCTGTCGACTAATGGACAGTGGTGTCGGCCGTCAAACAAATGGTGCGGATGCGCCTGTTCCAGCGGCATCTCATCTCCGCATTCGTCCGCGAGGTAATTGCGGGCCATGCGATGTCAGCCTTGCGATGGCGGTGACCAGCTCGATGGCGGAACGTCGCTGCTTCTTGCGCTCGATCGCCAGTGTGAGGCGGCGCTTCTCCTTTCGCGACATGCCGCCAAGCGATCAGCTATCTTAGGGGCAGACTTCCTCCAGGCGGCTGCTGGAGACTTCCACCATCATTACCCAATCTTCGAAAGACTCCTGCCGCCATAATACTCTTCCGCCGCCTTTCGACAGACACCCGCGTAGAACTCATCCGCATCCTCGATCGTGTAGCCAGCGCCCGCGAAACAGCCACGCGCTATCTCATGGAGCGTATGCCGGATTGAGCTCGTGTCGTCGTACACGGCGTTGAGGCATGCCACGATTACTATGACCTCCTCCTTTGAGAGCCGCTGCTGACCACTCATCAAGCGCGCGTGGTTAATGCAGGCGACGGCATTGGCGCACGTGAATGAATCGCCGAATCCGGAGCAGTCCTCGAAACCATTTCCCTGCTCGTTCAACTTGAAATGCGCGATGGGGAGGTATCTCATCTGCGCGATATCCGGGTGGTTCAGATCCGCGACCACTGCGGGATCGTGACCTGATCGAATTTCCTGGAGCCGGATATCGAGTTTGTGCAGCCATGGACCCACCAAACTCGTGTTACGCTTCAGCCTGTTCTTGTCGGGATCCTCAAACATCAGAGTCGCATCGAGCTTCGCGGTTTCCGACAGTGATAGCAAACCGTGCTCGGCCAGAGTCTTCATCAAGACGTTCTCGGCATGTCCCCAGTGCGCATCCGCAGCGTAGACCTGCCTGAAGTTTAAGATAGCCTGGCCGGCCGCAAACTGGATCTCCTCGCTAAGCCCGCTGTCCCTCTGGAGCAGCGCCTCGAGCATTTCGGTGCATCGCTTGAATGTCAGCCCTTTCTCACTTTGGATGGTATCTCGAAAGTGCTGCACCCCCTTGTTCACGAAGGGCTGAGTGACCGACCTCGAGGTGTATCCGTAGGCACCGGTATCCTTATTGAGCACGCCCGTCAGCGCGTACTTATTCTTCTGATTGTAAAGGGGGCTCTTCGTCAGATCCGGATCATTCGGCACCTGCGGCGGCTTGTACTTGGCCACGCACTCGTCGTTCACAAGATGGCCCTTCATGCAGGCTAGGTTGCGAACGAGTGACCCGCGCGCCTCTGCGGAATCCACCAATTGCACGACGTGGACGCGGGTCGCCGCCCGGTAATCGATCATAGTAACGAACTGGTTGTTGCCGCAGGTACGAAATGGAACGAGGGAGCGCCCACTCAAACGCTGAGTTTCGTGGCTTGCGGCGTGATAGAGCGCGTAATATTCCCTCGCCTTCGCCTGGGCCACCTTCAGCCGTTGGTTGCTGGTGAAGCCCCTTTTCCCATCATGCAGCGAGGTCGTGGAAAGGGGGAAGTCATTAGCGACCTTATCGTAGGCGTAGCCGGCACCTGCGAGGCACAAGCCGTACTTCACCACGCGCGCGGAAAGGCTTGATCGGTCTCCCGTTCCGCTTGCCGTCGTACCTTCCCCGCTATGCTTTTCCTGGCCGCCGTATGGCAGTTCAGGGCTCCTCGCAGGTGGGGTCTGCGTGTTCCGAGAACGCAGCGAGGTAAGTGAGTGAACCGCTTGGCGGAACGCAGTCATCGCACTCGGGGTCTCTGCCAGTCGGTCAACGATCTCTTGGTTTAACGCCGCAAAGCCGCCGAGGCGGTCACTCCCGATTCGCATCGCACCACTCCTCAACTACGCCGATGATCCAGCCTCAACAGCATCAATCGGGCATGACCGCATTGATCTCGCGCAAGGTTTCGAGGCTTGACCCATCCATTCCCACTTCGGCGACTCGAATCCACATTGAAGCGGCGCCAATATGAAATTGCAGCGGCCTTACATCCGGTAGTCGGACAACTCGATGGTGCTTTCTGGTACAAGAGATGCTCGATTATCTCGAGTAGCCGACCCACGAGACCGGTTACCTGAAAAAGCCGCGCTCGCATCCAATGTGAGGTCTTTCTGATTCACTTTTTCCACCTGCGTAACGAGCAAGGCGCTTACAGCCTCGGCGGCGGAGGTGAGCGGAAGGTCGCGGGAGGAGATCAGGCATGCCGTCACATGCATTGGTGGATCGATGACAACCGGGATCAGGTCTTCATGGCCGGGAATGTCCGACAAGTCGCTCTTGGGAATGATGGCACTGGCGATACCGGCCTTGACTAGGGAGAGCGCGCTGCTGAAGGTGTCGACCTCCGCGAGGCAGTTCGGAACGACGCGGGCCGCCTCAAACGCCCGGTCCAGTGCATTGCGAATTGTGCTCGGCCGCGTTGGCAGAACAAGAGGAAGCTCAGCCAAGCACTCGAGCGGAACCGAGGATTCCACGTCTTGTGCATGGGCCGGCCGGACCAGGTACAATGGCTGATGAAACAGCGGTTGGCGCGCAAAGCCTTGAGCGGGCTCATCCTCGAACACCACGCAAATGTCGAGCGCGCGTGATTCGAGGAGCGGCCGCATGCGGAGAAAGTCTCCCGTAATTAGACGCATTTTCACTTTTGGGAATTCAGTCCGGCAGGCGCCCACAAAGGCGCCCGCGAAGGAAGCAGCCAGCGCCGAGGACATGCCGACCCTTACCGAGCCTTCCGGTTCTCCCGCCGTGGAGCGAACGATGCCGTGCAGTTGTTCCACTTGCTGCAGGATTGAGGCGGCCTCTCGATAGAAAGCCTTGCCCTCCCGTGTCGGGCAGACGCCGCGGGCGCTGCGGTGCAGCAGCGGGACACCAAGCTCGGCTTCCAAGGCAGCCATCTGTTGACTTAACGCCGGCTGCGCCACGTGGATTGTGGTCGCAGCCCGGCAAAAGCTACCAGCATCCACGATGCCTTTGAAATAGCGGAGGTGGCGTAGTTGCAAAAAGCTTGAAAGCATCAGATTGCGCCTAAAGTCACCGGGTGGCCGTTCCGTTGCTGGTGCGGGTGTCTCGCATGCTCGGTCGGCGATTGGAAATAATCCCCGACGCATACCGAATAGACGCGGAGCGCCAAAAACTCGAAAGCACGTCGCTGCCTGCACGGGGGGGCAGATGTAGTCCCGGCAGTGAGCCGCGAGCCGCCGGACCTACGTCACTCACCGGATGTTCCCAATAATGCCATTGAGGGCCTCGTGGATCACTTTGATAAGGGTCGAATCCAAATTCACGAGTGTAGTATGCGTGTTCATCGCGAGTTGGAGGCGAAGCTGATCCATAGTGTTGTCGGGATTCATGTTTGCCATGTAATTTCTAAGAGCGTGTTCCGACGCCACAACATCTCCGCCTATGGTGGAATTTATGGTATTGAAATTCATTCTCGTCTCCATTTCAGAATTGATTGCCGTGATAACGCATCCATGTTGTATCAACCACCTCTCTTGCAGCAGTTATTGAGTCGGCAATGGCAGATAATACTTCGAAAGCCTGCCTCGGAACGCCGACATCCATTTCGCGTTTCAACGATTCCCGCCATTTTTCCAACTCTGTATCAACAGCAGATCTGTATGTGCCATCGACATCATTGAAAAGCTGCCTCTGCAAGTCAAACATGATCAAATCCTCACTCATTATTGACCCTCCTCTGCTATCCATCTCGGCTTGCTCGGATAAAGAACATGCACGTCAGACTCGCCGATATGCACAAGTACTCCGTCATGATCGATGGCGACGATCTTGCCGACGTGATCGACGTTGTCGCCAACTTTCAGGTGCTTTCTATTCTCAATGACGATGAATGGAGTCGGGCCGAGGTCCAAACCTCTCGGCGCCGGCAACAATACTGGCGAGAAGCGCGTCTCAAGCCGGATGTGGGGTGAGAATTTCTTCTGAAAGCGAGAAGAAACAGCCGTCCACTCGTTATAGGCGGCCGGTGTTAGCATTCCTGAAACAAGTACGACGTGTGGCTTCGTCACTATGCGAATGGAGTGGCGCAGTTGGGTTGCCGTCACCGTCTCCAGGAACGCGCGGGCGCGCTCGGGTGTTGCGATCTCATCATCAATTTTGTGCGCCCCCGGAATATCCTGCTGCAGGCGAAGAAGCGCCGCTTCGACGCTTGCGTCGCTCGGGCCGTATCCAGCCAGCGCAATCTGTCCTGCGTCTCCCACGCGAGCGCTGCCCTCGATGCCGAACGCCCGCATGACCGTCGTTGCGAGATCAATGAGCTTTGCACCGGACGGAGTGGCCGGCCGTCCTTTCGGTGCGACTTCAACCGTCAGCCCGGCGCCGCGTAGGGCGGCTTGAAGCTTCGTACCCTCTCCAGGTGGTAGTTCGCTGTCGATGACGAGCCTCTCGCCGGAGAGACTGAACTTGATGTCGCGTGCAATGCCCAGATCGCGAAGGACATTGCGTGCTATCTTGATCCGATCAGGAGCCGAAACGGCGGTCAAGGTGAGAGCGGGAACCCATTCCATCCCTGCCCAGAACCCAACGCACGTGATGATCACGAAGCCGCAAATCAACGCGCCAAGCCGCAATTGCCGGGGTGTGGAGCCCGTCGAGAGAGGTGCTTCGTGGCCATCCAGAACCGATGGATTTTCAAGAGCGGAGGAGAGATGCGGCGCGTCCAGCATTTTGCCCTCGAGCGTAGAGTCTACGTCGGGAAAGCTGTGCCCGGCGAGCATGACACCGAAAATCGTCCGCCCGACCTGAACTGGAGTGGTCGGTTCAAGAACGGTCGGATTGTCTGTTGGGAGATCTTGACCACCAACGCGCACGCCCGGCGCGAGCGCGGTGATCTCGATCCCTCCCGCCGTGATCGCGATGGAAAGATGCGAACCAGCCAGTTGCGGATCGGCGAAGGTGAGATCATCGGTGTCATGGCTACCGATCAACCAAACTCCTTCGCCCAGTGATGTCTCAGCACCCCTGTTGGGGCCGGACAACACGCGTAAGGCCAGTTCGGCCTGCTCACCCGTTTGTTTCTTCACGGCAGCGATATCCTTGCCAAGGGCTGTACACAGATCTCGGGAGTAAGCTCCTGGTACGAGAGCACTGGAAGTCCGTGGAAATCGGCTTCAATAATCTTGCGCAAGTATCGGCGGATATCCATGGAAGTCAGCAAAACCGGCTTGTGCGGCTGCTGGTGGAGGTCGCCGGTCGCCTCTCGCATTTTTTCGATAATCTGGCGTGTGGTTAGAGCGTCGAGAGCGAGATAGCTTCCAGCGGAAGTCTGCCGAATGGCATTACGCACTGTGTCTTCCACTTCCGGCGTCAGAATGTAGGCCGGCAACAGGTTCATGCTACAATACTGGAAGCAGATTTGCCTCTTCAGCGCACAGCGGACATGCTCGGTCAGCAGGACTATGTCCTTTTCCTTCTGGCCCCATTCGAGGAGTGCCGTGAGAATGGTGCGCATGTTGCGCAGCGAGACTCCTTCGGACACCAGTCGCTGAAAGACTTCAGAGATCGTTTGCGCCGGAACTGAGCGCAGCACCTCTTTCACGAGTTCCGGGAGCCACGCCTCCACCTGGTTCAAAAGTATTTTCGTTTCCTGAATTCCGACGAACTCATCAGCGTGTCGGCGTAGGACATGATCAATATGATAGCTAAGGATCTGAACGGGCTCCAGGAATGGGATGCCGGCAGCTTGTAAAGACTCGCGGTGTGCAAGGTCCACCCAGACTGTCTCGATCTGAGGCAAGAAGCATTTATCCACATAGGGAACGCCCAAAAGGTCGAGATTCTCGGGGGTCTCGCGTGCCAGAAGGTGTTGCGACCGTAGCTCTCCTTCACCACACGGTATTTCATGCAGCATGATGATGTACGCTCTGTCCTTGCAGCTATCGTTGACCCGCAGTTTGATCCCTGGAAGGGGAATGCCGAGATCGACAAGAATTGTCTGCCGCACGGCGGCCACCGCTTCATTCAATAGATCTGGCTGGATAATTAGCTGGACGTCGTGGCCAATATCGACCATCACAGGTACGGTCGGCACGATGCCACTGCCGCCCTGGCTGCCCTGCTCGGCAGACCCGTCCAATGCCGGTAAAAGGACCCCGCCGTTCTTCGAGTCGGAATACAACACCGGGGCTGAATGCTGCCGACTGCGCTGCAGTAGCCAGCCACCGCCCCCCGCCAATAGTGCCAAGATCACGAAGATCGCCATCGGAAAGCCAGGCACGAAAGAGAACAAGAGGAGGATGAATGACCCGACGATCAGTGCACGTGGCTGTGCGCTGACCTCTTCGCCGATTTCACTGCCGAGATCGGCGCCATTATCGTCATCACTTACCCTCGTGACGATGAAACCTGCCGTGACGGCTGTGAAGAGAGCCGGAATCTGACCGACCAGCCCATCCCCGATGGTGAGGATCGCGTAGACCTCAAGCGCCTCGTACAGGCCCATTCCCCTTTGCAGCGAACCAATCGCGATGCCGCCTATGATGTTCACCGCGATGCTAAACAAGCCCGCAATGGCATCACCCTTCACGAACTTCATGGCGCCGTCCATGGCACCGTACAGTTGACTCTCGCGCTCGATCGCAACACGGCGCCGGCGTGCCTCTCGGATATCGATGCTGCCAGCACGCAGGTCGCCGTCGACGCTCATTTGCTTGCCCGGCATTGCATCGAGGGAGAAGCGTGCAGCGACCTCGGCCACGCGTTCGGAGCCTTTGGTGATGACCACAAACTGCACAATTGTGATGATCAGGAAGGTGACCGCACCCACCACGAGATTGCCGGCCACGACGAAATCGCCGAATGTTCTGATGATTTGGCCGGCATCCGCGCGCAGCAAGATCGTACGTGTCGCAGCAATGCCAAGCGACAGCCGAAAGAGCGTCGTCAGCAAAAGTACGGACGGGAATGAGACGAACGCGAGGGGTGACTTGATATAGACCGCCAACATCAGCAGAAGCGCTGAAATGCCCAAGTTGATGGCCTGCAGCACATCCATTATGCTTGGGGGAAGCGGAATGATCATCATAAAAATGATCGCGATTAGCAACGCCACCAGAACAATATCGTTGCGGCCGGTCGACACCGTCAGGACTTTGTGGAGATACTTCACACTGGCCATCCGCGCGACGTTTTCTGTAGGTCCCTGTCCGGCCAAGCCCTCACCTTCGCCCGAACGGCGAGCTGCCAATAGGCGCTGGCCAACAGCCACAGGGTGCGAACTCGGTCTTTCACGTCCAGTGGCTGCGCCGGAAACCGGCTTGTCTGGGCAGCAGCCTTCGCGCAGGCTCCCGCTTGCCGCAATGCCAGACAGCGCGCATGTCCTGCCCAGCGGCACGCGGGATCGAGCAGCAACTTGGCGGCGTTGTCTTGGTAGTCAAAGACATCGTAAGGGTATGCGCGCGCATACAAGGCGTCTCGCATGTCCAAACCGATGAGCTGTTCCGTCATTGGGATCATTCTCGCGTCAGAGCACGGCACGCCTCTCAGATAAAATCGCGCCGCGTCTGGTTGAGCAGGTCAACCCGCGTCGCTGGACAAATGTGATCTGGTTTCGCAATGTGCGCCGCCCGAAGGGACAACCACGCCTTCGCGGCCTTGGGCATGAGCCCCGTCCTCGAACAGAAGCCGATCTTGCCATTCATGCGCTTTCCTCCTGTTCAATGCGGATGTCCATTGCTTGCTGCATCGCCCTTAGCGCTGCTGTTCGCGTCTCCGAATCGCGGTAAACACAAGTCGGTATCAATGCGAGGAGATCACGCGATTCGCGCAGTACCGCAATTTGGACATCCAGTCGGTCGGGCGAGATTCCGAGTCGCTCCGGAATAAAATTGACGTTCGAGGGCCCGGGCAGAACGTCCCCGACAAACGGCAATAGCTGCTGCATCACCGCAGTAGGGGTCATGTCGACCTGGCTCTGCCGCCGTATCCGCATGATCATTTCGCCGCAGCGCTCATGCACGCTGTCGAGCACACGGAGCGCCGTCAGTCCTACAAGGATGCAATGTAACTGCACGGGCTCGACAGAGGGACCGGCTGAGCGGATGTCTTCGCCGAGCGCACGCGTCAAGAAGGCAATGCGCTGCGCGAACCCCTCGGCGCCAAGGTTTTTGAAGATTGTTTTATATAGTCGGCCTAGCGCTGAAGCGCTCGAGACTGTTGCTCGGCAGAAATTGCGCAGTTCGCCGGCGACCTGTTGATCGCCGCACGCCTGTTCATCTGCCTCGCCCGGTATGTTGGGACCAGCCCAGACAGCTACCTCTTGCTCGGCCGTGCGCTGGGCCTTGCCGGTGCGGTCGGCAAGCTGGCCGGGGCCTTCGCGGTATAATTCTCGCGCCGCCGGATCGAGTGCTAGATCGGCATATGGGGGGTCCGTGGATCCATGGCCTGCATCGAGCCGAATATTCCCATACGCGGAATTGTCGCCGCGGACACCACGCAATAGCGCCTCCGGGTCGGCACGATTGAAATATTCCAACCGTTCGAAGCAAGCATTGAACTCTTCATTCGTGCTGGGACACTGCGCCAGACGCTCCCGCGAGATCTTGCGTTCGGCGCGCTTCTTCACCTCCATCAACTCAGAAAATCCAAAAGTCCGCTCTTCCTTTGCCTGCTCCAAGAGCGTCGCAAGCGTCGGGGGAAATCCTGCTCGATCGGGCATTGTTTCGCCTCCATTAAGAGGAAATTCGGTCGCTCTGTTTCAAGCGCGATATGTCCGGCCCGGAGGGAATATCTAAGGGAGCCCGCTCCTTGTGATGACGCGTCTTGACAGCAAGACATTGAAATCGACGGGAACCCTCATTGCGCCGCGCCTAACGCACCCGACAGATAAAGCTTACTGTGAACAAGACAAATAGTTGTTCGATATCGCCCCATATCTCAGGCATATCGCTGCCAAGAGATCTGCGGATAGGCCGGAGGCAGCATGTCTTCAAATATTTGAACTCGAATGAGACTAACGCAATGGGCTGCCGGCATCGGCCGCCAGCGTCCCCAGCGCCCGAAGGACCGCCGCGAGAGGTTCAATCAGGTGCGACGGAATATACTCATCGACAAGGCCGTCCTCTAGGAGCGCGCGTGCCAGTCGAACATTTCGCAACACCGGCACTCCGGCAGCGACCGCGGCATCGATCATTCGCTGCGCCATGAGATCGGTACCGAGGGCCTCAATGATGGGTAAGGGGGTATGCTGCCGGTCGTAGTAAATCGCTACTGCAATGTGCGTGGGATTGGTAATCAAAACGGTCGCTCTGCGCGACGGGTCAATCATGTCCTTAGCAAGCAACTGCGTATGGAACCGCTTGCGTCGGCCTTTGGTGAGAGGGTTGCCTTCACTTTCCTTCAGTTCTTGCTTCACCTCATCCCTCGACATCATATTTTTTTTCGTGAACTGCCATCGCTGGAATGCGAAGTCCACAATTGCCACTAAAATATAACTTAACCCTACATAGCTTGCGATCTTAAGCAGCAGGTTACTTGTAACTGCGCTGAGGCAACCTCTACCGCAGCTCGGCGTCCAAACGAGTGCCTGCACACCTTCATTCAGTACAGACACAAGAACTAAACCGAGCATCAACACCTTTACGATCGACTTACAAACGTCAGCGAGATTCTGCAGCGAAAAGATTCTCTTGATATTCTGACTGGGCCTGAGCTTTTTGAGCGATGGCGCGGCCGCCTCGGGCGAGAAGACAACTCCGTTCTGCAGGACGTAAGCACCTACTCCGATCACCAGGACGACACCGAGGAAAGGTGCGACCACACTTGCTGCTTCACCGACGTAGATTTCGAGGAGCTGTCGCGAGACAATGAGAAAGTCCCCTTCCACAAACGGGATAGGCTTCAGGATCATTGCCTTAAGTCGGTCTACGATGCCGGACAACGAGCCGAAAAACAAGGCGAAGAAACCAATGGTCACTGCCGCGTTTACGACTTCCTTACTCTGGGAGACCTGACCCCTTTTTCGTAGGTCCCGCAGTCGCTTGGGGGTCGGCTTTTCGGTCTTTTTACCTGTCATGTCATGTGGCGACGTGGTTGAAGATCATGACAGCCGAGGGCACGTGCTTGTCGGCGGTGGTCAGTACATTCGTGAGTGAAAGGATCAGCAGAAAAAGACCGACTGCGCTCTTGACCGGCATGGCGAGAAAGAAGACCTGCAGCTGCGGCGCGAACCGGCTCATCAGTGCCAAGCCCAGTTCGCTGAGGAACATGGCAACGATGGCTGGACCAGCCAGAAGCAATGTGAGCAGCATGACGACGTCCGCGAGGCGTAAAATTTCGGTGACGAATGCCGGACCGAACGCGGGTTGGAAGCGCCACAGAGGCCAGACGTCATAGGAACCGTAGAGTATGGCAATGACAGTGGAGAAGCCACCGGTGACGAAGAGCCATGTGACATAAAGCTGTGCTAACAAGGCCCCGAGCGGCGAGGCCTGGTTCCCGGTTGCGGGATTGAGGAGGCTTGCCATCGTGGCGCCTCTCTGGTTGTCAATGAACGTACCTGCGGCCTCCACACCCCACATGATCGTGGCAACTGGCATCCCTAATACGAGTCCGACGACCAGTTCCTTAAGACAAAGACCCAGGATTGGTAAAAGGTGCATGACGTCGAGGTTCGCAGGCTTGGTTCTCCAAGCATATGCGATGACCGGAAGCGCCCATGAAATGATGATGCCGTTGCGCGCCAGCCCAGTAACAATGCCGCGTCCGAAAATGGGCGTGATCAACATCATCCCCGACGTACGCGCCATCGCAAGCGCAAACACAACGAGGGCAATATGCAACTGAGTTGGATCGAGTGGCGACATGGAGTGGATCAGTCGAGATGATCAAGTGGGGTCACTGCGCTCACCTTCGTAGATGCGCACAGGGAAGGCATTCAATCGAACTCACACCGCGCCGATCTTGTCGAAGATCTTGATCGTATAGCGATTAAGCTCACCGAACCAGCTCTCGGTGACGACCAGTGCCAGACTCACGCCTATCAGCTTTACCACGAAAGGAAGTGTCTGCTCTTGAACTTGGGTCAGGGCCTGTAAGACACTGACGATCAGCCCCACCGCCGCGGCAACCAGGATTGTCGGCATCGACAGGACCAGTGTCAGGGTGAGCGCCTCGATCGCGGTGGTGCTGAGAGTGGCGCTGTTCACGACGCTGACCCCGCGTAAGACAAGACGAGGCCGTGGATCAGGCGCTGCCAGCCATTCACGGCAACGAACAAGAACAGCTTGAATGGCAACGATATCGTCATGGGCGAGACCATCATCATGCCCATTGCCAGAAGAATGTTCGAAATGACGAGGTCGATGACAACAAAGGGTAGGAACAATAAGAAACCGATCTTGAACGCGTCCTCCAGTTCGGATGTGAGGAAGGCCGGGATCTGAACCAGGAAATCCGTGTCAGTTACCGAAGCGCCGTCCTGCTTCTTCCATAATTGCCGGCTCGCATTGACGAAGAACTGTCGTTCCTGCCGCGATGTGTTTTTCTGGAGAAAATTACGCACTGGCTCGGCAGCAAGTATCATCGTTTCGCTCAGCTCCCGCGTATTTTCGAACACGATCGGCTTATCGCTCACTGCTTCATACACGCTCTTGACCACTGGCTGCATGATATAAACGGAGAGTAGGATCGCGAGCGCATTCAGGGCCATGTTCGGCGGTATGTTCTGAACGCCGAGCGCATTGCGTACCAGTCCAAATACGACGACGAGCTTCACATAAGAAGTGACGGTAATCGCAATGAAGGGGATGACCGCGATGGCGCCGAGCAGCGCGATCAGCATAAGGGGATCAGGCAACCCGTTCATGGTTCTGCCCGCGGTAAGCGCATGTCCACCACGCGCACACCTGTCCGCTCGGCGATACGCACCAGTTCTCCGGTTGCGACCACCTGTCCATTGATGCGCAAGCTAACATTGGCTGTGGCATCAAAACCTAGATCCAGTACCTGTCCGACAGCGAGTTCGCGAACCTGCCTGAACGGCATGGTCAGCTGTCCAACATCGACGTCAACTCGCAAGTTGATGCTGTCGAGGGTTTCCGGTGGGAGTGAGTCAGGTCTATCCATTACGGGATCCACTGCTGCAAGGACGGTAAGATGGCCATTCAGAATGGAGGCGCGAAAGCGAGGATTGTCAGAGCAAAATAGCAAAACAGTCATGGCGCCGTCAGGGGAAACGGGTGTGTTATCCAGCAGGATGACGTCACCGGACGCGAGTTGCTGCAGATCCGCCAGGGTAAGATTGATGCGGGCGATTAGCAGAGAGAGAAAAAGGCGGATGTGATCGACGACGGCGCACACGACGGGCAGCGCTGAGCAGCAGTCGGCGATCCAATGCAGCCCGTCGGCATCGAACTCTACCAGGCCGAGGAGGTCGCCTGGACCGTCCTGGCGAACGACCTTAAATGCGTGGGGAAGCGCTTCGGTGATCTCGGATGCGGCCCAGATGGGCCGCCTACCGCACCATTGTTCCACCTGGACAGCGACATCTCGAAGCACGATGTCGAACAGTAGTTCCCGCAAGGGGTCGTTGAGAGGCAGCGCAGTCACTTCGGGCCAATGTTTGACCGCCATGGGCGGGAGGAGCGACGAGTCGACTGCGACGCGAATATTGTGACCGCATACGCGCATCACTGCTCGGTAGTAGTCCGGTGGGAGGCGCGGCAGTGCCAATCCCGGCATGATAGCTTCGACATTGATGCCCGCAAGGTTGAAAGCGACCGGCAGTCGGGTAGCAAGACGGGACACGTCGGCAGCCTCACGCGGGACATAGCAGGGAAGATCAATCATGTACTCTTCTCAGCGACAAAGTGCAGTACTGGCTCCCACCCGCGAGATCGGCAATTACCGCCTTGTTCCTCAAAGATTGGGCTGTTACCGCATACCGCAACCGCGACATGTACGCCGAGCTGATTGGACAAGTCGCACGCAAAAGCATGGCCGTGTGACTTCAGGAGGTGCCGAAGCCGTTCGGATCGGATGTAAACTCTCAGGGCGTTGGGGCGACAACTGATGGTCACATGCGTGTTGCCAAACACCTCGCCCCTCAGCACGATGTGCACGACGCTATCGCCGACTTCGTCTTGACCGACCAAAATGTGCTCGATTATTGCTTGGGCCAACTCAGCGAGTTCGGCTGACCGAGACGGCTGCTTGGCCGATCCCAGACGCTCCACGGCATTCAGCACGGCACTGTCGAGCGAGGTGGCAAGCAAGGAAAGGAGGAGTGCGGCACTCCCGTTTTCCGCCGAATCATGTTGATCACCGCGGATCTTGTAGTCCGGGGCATCCTCGGCCAACTCGCATGTGTCCTTCTTCCCCTCTTCGAACTTTTGCGAGAACCGTTCGACATCCCGCAAATGCACGCTTTTCGGCGCAGGGACCCCTCCCGCTGAGCAGGCGGAATGGCCGCATTGCGTGACGGCCGAGATTCGAGCATTGATTGCCAACGGGCGTTCTCGCATCAAACTGTCTCCACTGACGCCGACGTTCATCGCAGTGATAGTGGATGACCTGATTTGCCGACTGTGGAAGTAATTGGACAGGACACTAATGACGAAGAGGTGCCGAACCACAATGGTATCTCTCAGCGGTCCCCTGCACCCGCCACCACGCGAAGCTTATATTGGTCAATCCCTACACGACTGAAGGAAGGGGATTTTCGTTGCAGACCATCGCCCCCATTGTGGCTGGAAGCAAATACGATTTCAGTATTGGGCCAGCTGCAGATGTTATGCCCGTCGCAGCGAGGATGCTCAGCGATTCGGCCCGAAAGATCCTGGAGCCAAGGAGGACCTTACGCGGTGCTATGCGGAGCTTGCGCCTGAGATGACGCTGACCAAACAACAAGGTAGGCCATGGAACACCAACCGCAATGCCCCGTTCCTCGCGGCATCCGTCACTTTGACGGGCTGGTCTGCGCCACCTCTCTTTTACGCAACTCGCTTATATTAATGATTTTCGTATGTTGTATTGTCCCATGTGGCATGGACTGAGCGCCCCTTCGCAACAAAATGGTCGCGCTGTTTTAATCGGCGGCACGGTTCCGATATTGCACCAAAGGGTGCTGGAGAATGCGGAGCCCGGCCAGGTCGCAGTGTTAAGCAACGCCATATCGATACCGAGTCACAGTCTCGCTCCTCGACAAGATCCTACAATTCTAACTCCGCGGCCCACTCTTCTTCCGCGGTGTCGCCGGCGTGGAGGCTTCGAACCAAATTCTCGAATTTAACCGCCTCGCGGTTTGCATCACGTGCTGCCTTGTGCGCCTCTTCACGTGCCTGCAGCCTTTGGTGGCCTTCCGTCAGGACCGCCTCAAGGCGCCTCTCGAGCAGCTGTTCGTACTCGTGCAGCGAGGCTATTTTCGCCTTCACCTCCTCAAGATCGCTGACAGCGACAGTTTCCCCGATTAACGCATCGTATAACGCGGCTTCTCGACGGGGGCGCTCTTGCTGCCAGGTACGCAGCTCCATCAGAGCGGTATCGACAGCTGCGGCAGCTTTGCCAAGGGCTGAGTGCCGTACTTGTAGCGTCTCTTCGGCACGGCGACGCCGCAATTGCTTCAACTCAAGGAGTTGATGTACCGCCTTGGGAATCATGCCAGGCACGCGGTGAGCTTGTGAAGCATCGTTTGGAAGCCGATCTGCTCTCTCCTCGACTGTCGCAGGAAACTTCGTATATCGTCTATCTTCGCGATAGCCGTATCGGCGAGAGGATCTGCTCCTTGCTTGTATTCTCCGACGCGTATTAGTAGTTCCACCTCTTGGTATTTCGCCATGAGCTCCCGCAGCCTACCTGCCAGCTTCTCATGCCGCGAAGAGACAATCGTGCTCATGACCCGGCTGACACTTGCCAGGATGTCGATGGCTGGATAGTGATTGGACATCGCCAGAGTGCGCGAGAGCACAATATGGCCATCCACGACAGAACGGATTTCATCGGCCACGGGTTCGGCCATGTCATCGCCCTCCACAAGCACTGTATAGAAGGCCGTTATCGATCCGCAGTCGTTGTTTCCGGCCCGTTCCACGAGCCGCGGCAAAGTCGCGAAGACCGATGGCGGGAAACCACGCTGTGCGGGCGGTTCACCTGCAGCGAGACCGATCTCCCTCTGCGCGCGCGCAAACCGGGTTACTGAATCCATAAGAAGCAGCACACGCTGTCCCTGATCGCGATACCATTCGGCGATTGCCGTGGCCACGTAGGCCGCCTTCACCCGCTCCACGGCGGGACGGTCGGATGTGGCAACGACGAGAACCGATCTCGATCGCGCTTGTGCGCCGAGATTGTGTTCGATGAACTCCTGCACCTCTCGGCCACGCTCGCCAATCAACGCTACCACCGTCAAGTCGACCGCTGCGCCGCGCGCCAACATCGACAACAGTGTACTCTTGCCGCCGCCCGCTGCGGCAAAAATTCCCATGCGCTGCCCCTCGCCGCACGTCAAAAGACCGTCGAGTGCGCGTACACCCAGCGGAAGAACGTTGTCGATCATCCGCCGGTTCAGGGGATCCGGCGCGTCGCCGTGTACCGGCACGCGGGTCTCTGAAAGCAAAGGGCCATGGGTGGGCTCGTCAAGAGGGCGCCCGAGACCGTCAAGTATCCGGCCGAGCAGGTTCCAGCCTGCTGGAGCCATCAGAGGCTTCCCAAGCGGTATCACCTCGGTGCGGGTAGAAAGTCCCTGCAACTCCCCAAGCGGCGTCAGAATGGCGATGTCGTGCTGAACGCCGACGACTTCCGCTGATAGCTCGAAGTGGTTTTCGCGGTTGCGCAGCATGCACAGGTCGCCGATGCGGGCGCCGGGGACCGTGGCACGGATGATCGTTCCAACAATCTGAAGAACACGACCGCGGAGCCGCATCGTTGATGTCTGGGCAACCTCCCTGCCCGCAAGCTGGAAGAAGCGTTCGATGTAGTCCTGCGAAGAATTATTGAAGGCTGCTGCTGGCAGCGGTTCGGGCGGCTTGGGCATCACCTGACAGAGGCTCCCAGGCTGTTCCGCAGGCCGCTTTCGATCAACGCCAGCTGCGCTTCGATCGTGGCGTCGACCAGTCCAGCATCAGTTTCAAGGATGCACCCGGCATCATTGACGCACGGATCGGGAACCACTTCGACGATGGACCGCGATGTCATTGCCGGAAGGAGCTCGTCCAACCGTTTGCGAACCGTTTCAACAAGCGATGGTGTTACGCGCAACCGGACAACAGAGCTCTCGCCAACGAATCTCAGACTCTGCAAAGCAATATCCACTGCCGCTTTCTCCGGCGCGACGGTATCGATAATCCGGCGTGCGATGTGCAAGGCCATGTCTACAATCCGCTGTTCATTCTGCTCCATGATCCGCAGTGACCCCAAGGCGATTGCAGCCAAACGATCCTGGATTTCCGCTTGCGCTGCTTTCAACCCCGCCTCTTTGGCTGCCGTCTCGATCGTGGTCGCGGACTCGCGCGCTGCAGCAGTGAGCGCGTCCGCCTCGCGTCGCGCCCGATCGAGCAGTTGCTCGGCGTCCACCATCGCCTGCGCGCTCGCCGCCGGCAAGATCCGCCCCGGGCCGAGAATGCCGACCGCTCCGGACGTCAGTTGAACCAGTGCGACCATGTTGGCATCGATTTTCGGACCAGGCGCCGCATGGCACGAAACGCGTCCTCGCCAGCCGTGTCGTTGCGGCAGGCGTCCGCCGCCGTCATCCAGATCGACGCAGGGCGGCGCAATCTCAGTCGGGCCCGCAGCATCGGTGGGATGCCGCCAATCGCAAGGCCGAACATCGCCGCACCGCAGTGGAGCAATGCACCAGGCTCGCTCGGCGTCTTTGAAGCGCCGAGCGCCGACATCAATTCGACCGTTGGTCGCGGCAGAAGTGCAGCATGCGAAGCGAATGCGACAGCCTCTTCTCCAAGGATCGCGCGCGCCGCCTCAACATCGACGTTCCGAAGAAGGCCCAAGAGACTGGGCACACCGATCCAAGCGCCGGCCAGACACATGAGGCGCACGGCGTCCGGCGCCGGCAATAGAGCGAGCCGCGCGCGTTGTGCATCGCTGGCCGAAATAATGGCAGACGGAGCTGTACATTGTTCGCGAAGCAGCCAGCGTCCAAGTTTCACGCGGATGAACGGGTCGGCCAGAGCGGTACCCAGGGTAGCGGTACCCAGGGGCATCCAGTCGGGCCAATCACTCGCGATAGCGATATCGAGATCGGCAGCAGGATCGGCAATGCAGCGCATCAGCGCCCCCGCCCATGGCGCGTTAAGCCAGTCATCCGAAGTCGCTCGCGAGCTCGTCGCGGTTATAGCTGGTTTGTTCGCTTCGTTTTTTGAATTCATGACGCCGCCCCAACGGGCGTGCGGCGGAAGCGCCGCCGCCACAGGAGTAATGCAAGCGCGACATTGCCAATTAGCAACACCGCCATGCCGGCTGCGAGCCCCATCAAAAGGTAGAATTGGTCGCTGCCTTCCGTCGGCGAGGCAGCCCCATCGACGGGACCCACCGAGGCATCGTCCTGGTGAGCCTCAACCAGGACGACCGAGACCCGATCGTAGGACAGACCCTCCAGGCTATTTGCGACCAATTCCTTGATCTTCGGCACGATCTGATCAATCGGAGCGCCAGGTTTGTAACGGACGAGCACGCCAGCACTTGAGGGTGAGGCCGTATTAAGGTCATCACCCGCGTTTTCGGGCAAAACCGCATGGACCCGCGCATTGAGCACGCCGTCGATACTGGACAAAGTCCGAGAGAGTTCCTGTGTCGTACCATAAATAAAGCGCACACGCTCCTCTGTCGGCGATGAGATCATCCCTTCTTTGTTGAAGAGAGTCGCCAGATCCGCGAAGTGTTCGCGAGGCAGCCCAGCACTATCCAACACATCCATAGCACGCGGCACGTCCTTCGTAGGCACCGACAGGGACACATTACCCCTGCTGTCTGTCGCCCGTTCGGCATGGATACCTTGACGCAGAAGGGACGCAAGCATTTGGTTAGCCTCACGCGCAGAAAGATCGCGGTAGAGCTCTATCTTCGATCCACAGCTCACCAGCGTGAGTAGCACAACAGGTGCCACCACCCGCTTCAATGCACGTGACACCCCCACCATTGTCCCTCATTGGCTCTTCAGGAATGTATCGAGACTTTCGGTAGCCTTTCCAACCATCTTGGCCGCAACGCCGTACTGCAAGGTCATGGCCGATAGCGCGAGTTGCGCTCGCAGCCAGTCAGCCGAGCGGATTTCCCCCGGGTTCAAGCGTTCTGTAGCCCTGCGAGTGGCGTCAACGGCGTGGGTAAGGCTCGTGCTCAGGTTCTCCATCCCGCCGAGCATGCCATCGGGTGTGCGAACGACGTCAGGTCCGCGCCCCTTCTCCTTCGACCCGTCGCCAGCGGTAATCAGTAGAGCGTTGTCGCGTTCCAACGCTTCTGGCCGCTCGAGTGCGGCACGAAAGGCCTCGATGGATTCAGCTGGCAATATCGATGCGGCCGATGTGTCCGCCATCAACTTGGCCGGCAGTGTTTGCGAGAAGATCTTATGCACGCTGCTCATCAGATGCTCCGTTCTATAGTATGTGCTGGCACCGTCTTGCCCAAGGCTGAGAGGAGCCCGTCGAGGCCGGGGTCGCCACCTGGGACACGCCCTAGCACAGTAGTGCTTTCGCTTGAGCGCCCTGCGACCTCAAGAACCAGGGCTTGAAACGCCATCCCATATGCGTCATTCGCGTCGGCAAGAGGACGGAGACGTTCCAGCGCTGCCTCAATATTGCCTGCCGTCAGATCTGCAAAAGCGTAAGCAATGACGCATTCCCGGCTACCCGGCGCAATTGCGTCAAGCCCCTTTGCGATCCGCCTCGCCCGCACGACGTCGTTCGTGATGGAAGCCAAGAATGCGGTTGCGGCGAGATGTCGGCGGAGATCAGACAAGGTAGACATGTACGCCGAAATTCTCCTGGTTCGTAGTTTGTACGTTGCCTGCCAGTAATACACGCCATATCTGCTCGCTTACCTCATCAGGGAAAAATCCATCGTGCCAGGTTCCCGCCGGTAAGAGCATGGCTATGAGATCGATGCTGCTGACCAGGTCCGTAAGCACTTGATCGGGGCTTCTGCCGACAATCAAGCCAGTCGAAACTATCAACTCTCATGAGCATTTAATTCGGCCAACCGGTCGGCGCAAATACAATGCCGGTATGGTGCCAGACCGGCTGCATATGGATAATCGATGCGCGCGTTTCATCGCTCGGTCCGCCCACAACAGCTTGAAGCGGCCGGCTGCGCATCAGCCAAGCGGTCTGCGAGACCTATTCAGACGGGTGCGTTTTTCGTAGCGGTTTGAACTAGAAACCGGACCGGATCTATCCGGCCATGGTCTTACCGACAATCTCTTGCCGAGACGCGTTCACCCAACGTCTCGAGGATTATGAGTGGGAGCCATCGTTTGCAGCACGTGCCCGAACAGCTGGCTCTACTGCATGTCGCCTTTAATCGTAGCCGATTAAAGGACAAGAACATGCAGCAATTCAAAGTGATACAGCGTCCTTTGCGCGTCTGAAAAGACGCGCGGCGCTGTAGGGCCAGGAACCGGCAGGTTCCCGCAGCAGTCGGCATCGAGTGCACCGTTTCATAACGGCCGCCGATGTGTTCATAGCGATCAAGTATTTTGCGCCTTGCAAGGCCTCAAGTAATGATGCGAGCAAATGTTTATGTCTGGGGTTTGATGTCGCAAGCGTGGCCCGAACATCGACAGACCGTGTGCTGGTCAGGCTTTGACCGCCCGTTCCCGAGAGCAGATGGTTCGTCCGTACTCGAGCATGCTGCGCCACAGTCGCATTGGCATAGCAAGCCGTAGGAAGCCTCATGGACCTCGATGAAACGATACAGAGTGCGCAACAGACAATTGTGCAGATAGATAGTCTCCTGAGGAAGACTCGCGAACAACTTGCCCGGTGCGCGCAACTGGTCGGCGACAACGCGATGAGCTCCGCTTCAATTGCCGCATGCATGGAAGCCGAAGACGAGGATTTTCAACGCCGGTATTCTTGCGAGGCAGTGACTTCAAGCCACGTCGTGCCGCCAGCGCCCAATTCGCATGTCCCACGCATTAAGCCGACGAGACAGAGGATTTGATAATGATGACGGCGACGGAGTTTAATCCTTTGAAGGCTGGCGATGCAGCCGACATGGCGCGGGCGGGACAGCTCGCCGCTGAGCTCATGGCTGGGCGCCTTGATCTAGCTGCCATCATTGGGATCACTGATGAGGAGATTGAAGCTCTCTATGTGCTTGGCCACCGCTACTATTCCTCCGGCAAGTACGAGGAGGCGCTGAATTTCTTTCGCTTCCTCTGCTTGCACAGACACATCGACGGGCGTTTCTGGTTCGCTTTGGCTGCTGCGAGCCAGATGCTAGGTGACGCAGAAAGGGCCGTGCATGCCTATCGGCTTGCAGCGCTTCTGAACAGCGAGGATCCGCAGATACCGCTTCGCGCTGCGGAATGTTTCATCAGGCTCGACCAGTCCGCAGCGGCCGTCAACGCACTCGAGGGTGCCTTGGCACTGAGTGCTAGAAAGCCCGAGCACGCAGTTTTCAGCCGACGCGCTCTAATGATGCTGAATCGGCTCAGATCAGAAGCGGCGACCCAGGGGGGCGATGATGCATAGCTGCACTACGATGACTGTCGTTCGCGAAGCAACACCACAAGTCGGGACTGCTCCTCCAGTCGACGCCTCCATTATTGACTTTCCAGCCAATGCCCAGGGCGTCGACGTAGTGCCGCCACCAATTTCCGAAAACGCTGTCAAGTCAGATGCTATTCCGAGCTTACCGGCGCCTCGTTCGTTGGATGGGATTGAGTTCCTTGGCACGTTATTGACCCTGAAGACCAAGATGGACGACGGTCTGGTCGCGTCGGGCATCCAGGATGCGCGACACTGGGGTGAGCAGCAAAGAGAATTGCACAAAAAGATCGCTGCAAACATCATTGAAACGGCGAAAAAGTTGGCGGAAGCAAAGAAGAGCTCCCACGCCATGAAATTCCTGGGATGGCTGGCGGTTGGGCTCTCTGTCTTGGCTGCCGTCGTGACCGGCGGGGCTCTGTCTGTGGTCGCAGCAGCAGTGACTGTCGGAGTCGCGACACTTGTCGAGACGGGTGTTGTCGAAAAGATGACCGAGGCAATTGCGAAGAGCCTCATGAAAGACGGAATTAAGGAAGGCGAGGCCAAAAAGTTGGCCCTGGGCATTACGATTGGCATTCTATTCGCCATATCGGTGCTAACGCTAGGCGCCGGGGTGGGTGGAGCTGGAAATCAAGCGTTGCGCACCACTGCCTTGTGGAGCCGCTTCGGGGAGGCGGGGGCGTCTAATTCCGTCAAGGTTGTCCAGATCAGTCAGCGGGTTTCCAGTGCCGCTCGAGTCGGCGAAGCAATTTCTTCTCTGGGAGGGGCCGGGGCCGGCATAGCGAATGCCGTCCAGCAGAAGGAGGCAACGGATACGCAGGCGCAAACGTTGGACATCAGACGGTTTGTTGCCAGGCTGAGGCAGCTTCAAGACGATGAAATGGAGTTTATCAGTCACCTGCTCCTCGATAGGGAAACGACCACACAAGAGGTTGCCGACGCCATTGAGAAACAAAGCCGCTCCAACGCGAACCTCATACGACACTTCGGCTAACAGCCGCTTGGAGTCGCATTCACCTATTCAGCTTAAGGAGCGCAGTCGTGCTCGATACAATTGATCAGGCAAGCGGCGGTCGCGACTACGACCTGTCGGACCGTACCGCGCAGCACCAACTTCCCTTGATGGCGACCCTTGCAACCGTCCACCAGCCTAGCGCGTTGGAAGGCGAGATCACGCTCCCTCGGACAGATCTCTTCGATCGGGCGCGGGATTCGTCAATCGGGATTTCCACAAGAGCCGATGTACCCCGGTTCGCGGACTTTGCAATCCAAGAGAAGCTCTCAGGCACGCTGGCGAAGGCGAAGGACTTCGCTACGACGGTCGACATATCAGCAGTCGCGTCACTCGTCCTCCGTCTCAATAGGGAGTACCGCGAGGCGGCTCGAGAGGACCGATGGGCTGCGCGTGACGCTGAGATGGCTGGGCAGAAAGCGGCGGCCAAAGCGCTTCGCGATTCAGGGGTATGCCAGTTATTAGGTGCGATAGCCATCTCTTGCGGTGCTATGGCCGGTGCTGGCGTGAACCTCAAGGGCGTCCGTCAGATTGAAAAGCAATTCAATGCGCACGACCGTGCGCTCAAGGCGCCGATTGCGGACAATTCCGCGACGCGGCTTTCGGAGGGTAACCTTGAAGGCAGGGCACAGACTCCGGACAGAAGTGGATTATTCGACAAAAGCGCTACGTCTACCCAGCCGGGAAACCACGACGCCCCGCCATCTGGTGACACGGCGGAGGCGTTTAACTTTACGTCCATCATCCAAGCACAAACAGCCGCGCAGACGGAAGGGATGCGATGGAGTGCGATGGGCACGATCGCAACGGAAGCCTCAAAGCTGCCCGGCGCCGGCTTGAACATGGGCGCTACCCATTTCCAGGAGGAGAAGGTGAGGCTGGAGGCGGATAGCACCAAGGCGCACGAGCAGGCAGAGGACGAAAGCGAATTCATCGCAAACTACGAAAAGTTGATTCAGGACATTCTCGAGAAACTTGCTGAAATCCGTCGCACCGATACCGAAATGAGAAGCAAAATCATCAATATGGGCTAAATTCTCGAGCACAGTTCGACGACGATTAACCGAGATCTGGGGAAAGTGAAAATGATCGACTCAACGTCGCAGCCCTACACTTCGGCCATCCAGATAGGCAATCTCCTCCCGCGTGGCCTGCCGTTGTCTGCGACTATGATGGTGATCCTAATGGAGCGGTATGACATCAACGAGAAGCAAATCCGAGCTGAACATGATGACATGCAGATGCGGAACAACTTATTGAAAGACATGAATGCCGCGTTGGCTGAGCTGCGTAAAAATCGCCCTGCCGATGAACACGCAATCGTCTGGTATGGTGAGTTCGTCGATTTCCAGGGTATTACGCACGACGTGCATCAGTGGATGCTGGACAACGGCATTCCCATCGAGCAAATCAAAAACGACAACGCAGGCGTGCAGTCGGAGTTCGACGCTGCCATCAACAATCTTAAGGCCGCCATTGATAGCGCCAACAGCGAAGGCCAGATGGCCCTCATTCGGCTGCAGGGGCTTCTGGATAAATTAAATCAGGTTCTTGAACTGATGTCCAACCTCCTTTCGAAGGACTACAAGACCAAGGAAACCGTTATCGCGAACACGCGATAAACACGGCAGCCACTCAAGGAGTGCGAGAAAGGCAGTGATCTCCCGCTCACCCAAATACAGTGCCAGTCATGTGTACACTGCGGCGGTGAAGAGAAAGTATGATTCAATGCGCGTCCCAAGCGCGGAGCCCCCTCCATCACCAGCGCGCAGGACGTTGCCGGCGCTGTTTTGTCTACTTATTACCGGGTGTGCTAACTTCGACTCGATTGCTGAACCTGACCCCCTTCTCGCGCCGCCAAGCTTCGGCTCGCTTGAGTCCGGACCATCCCTAGGTGGAGCGCGGGGACCGCAAGCACGTGGCTTTGAACTGCTGGCACAGCCGCCGGCCGAGGCGGTCACCGCCACCGTGGAACGAACGCTGCCGGTCATGTCGGAGAACAGGCGCGTGAGCCTCGACTACACCAATGCCGACATTCGGCAAGTCGTGGAGGATGTTGTCGGCGATATTATGAGCATGCCTGTGATCATTGATCCGGGCGTGGGTGGGACAATGACGCTTCGTACCTCTGGCCAAGTGCCTGCTAGCGATGTGCCGCGACTGCTCGACCAAGCGCTGGGGCCCTACGGCTACGGATTGGCGGTGGTCGAGCAGGGAGTTCGGGTGGGGCGTTTGACCGACCTCGCCGGCGGAGTCCGAAGCGAACTTCAAGTTATTCCAGTTCGCTATGTCAATCCGGCCGAAGTCATCGAGGTAATCCGACCGAATGTCGAAGAGAGCGTGCGTCTGAAACCAGCGCCAGGGCAGCGGGGAATCGCCATCACGGGGCCGCCCGGCGCCGTGAGCTCCGTACGCAAACTAATCAGCCTATTTGACAATGATGCCATGCTCCACAAGTCGTTTGCGGTGTATACGCTGTCTCAGGCGAGTCCAGCCGCGGTCGAGCGAGAACTCGGTTTCTTGTTCAATCAAAATGGCCACGGCACGGAGCGCGTCCGGTTTGCCGCGCTCGAGCGTTTGAACGGCATCCTTGTGGTGGCGGACGATCCTGCGTCACTCAAGCAAGTCCGTCGGGCTGTCGCCAAGCTGGATATCGCATCCGAGGCGACGACGAACATTCACGTACGTCCACTGCAGAACCGAAGAGCAAAGGAAGTGGCGGATGTCCTGGCGCAGGCCTATGGCGCCAAGATACCCGGTACCAAAGGTTCCCCGCAAGTCGCGGGAGAGTTTGGCGAGCTCTCAGTCGGAGGTAACGCATCTAAGCGATCGAGCCTGCCAGTCAACCTGCCCGGCCTTCCGGACCAAGGGCCGGACACATCCGCGTTAACAAACGAGGCGCAGGACGAAGCGGTTCTTTCAGCAGTGAGTCTCGGCCTCTCGCGGCCTGTGCGCATCCAGGCCGACACCGGACAGAACGCGTTGGTGATCATTGCAGCACCGCAAGACTACAGGACAATCGAGGCCGCAATTCGTCGGCTGGACGTCAAGCCTCGACAGGTTCTCATCCAGGCCATTGTCGCCGAGGTGCGGTTGAGCAAGCGCCTGAAATACGGCCTGGACTATCTTCTCTCGTCTAGGGGCTTGGGTGGGGTTCCACAAGGCGGCTTGTCGTATGTATTTCCCGGTTCGGACGTCAACGCCGTGTTACACGCGCTGAGTGGGCTTGGAGACGTAAAGGTTGTATCGGCGCCACGTATTCTGGCTCTCGACAATCAAACCGCGACAATTCAGGTGGGCGATCAGGTGCCGATTTTGACGCGAGCATCCCAATCCACCGTGAGTGAGGGCTCCCCAGTGGTGAGCGACATCGAATTGCGCGACACAGGCGTAATCTTGGCTGTTACGCCTCGAATCGGCGCAGGTGGTAGTGTAACACTCGACACCTTTCAGGAGGTCAGCACCGCCGACAAGAACACACTGACCGATCTTCAGTCCCCGATCATTTCGGTACGCCGCCTCCAAAGCACCGTATCGACAGTAGACGGTGATACGATAGCGATTGGCGGTTTGATGCAGGATAGCGTGGAGCATGCCAATGGCGGCTTTCCAGGGCTGAAGAGCATTCCCTTGCTTGGACCGCTATTCCGCAACACGGAACACACCAGTTACCGAACCGAGCTCTTGGTGCTGCTCAATCCTCGGGTGGTTGATAGCGACGCCGACGCATGGGCTTTGACACAGGAGTTGCGGGAGAAATTCGAATCACTAGCGCCGGATCTCGGCCGCCGACTAATGCCCCGACCGCGAGGTGGTCCATCGCTATCGATGCGGCAGCAAACCGCGAAGGATGGATATCGAAGACAGACGCGGGATGCTGGGCCTGGATCGTCGCCGCATTCTGCGCCATGAAGGTGTCCAGCGCATCGATCGGGCTCGCCGTCTCGTACGGAAACAGGAGCGTGAGACCCGAGACCCCGACACGGCGCTGCTTTTGCTGGTCGTTGAGCAGGAAGGGCGATCTTCTTATCCTCCGACGCGAATTCGGCGACGCCAATGGCACCTCGCTAGTTAAGCGCAAGAGCCGCTACACGGTGATGATCAAGAATGGCAGCCGCCACTCACTGCCGAACATGGACAATCGTCAGGACCGACGCTCAGGATGCCTCCCGTCCCTGGAGCTATGCGGGAGCCCTTTACGTTTCACCGGCTGCAGTTTTCAGCGGGATTTTCTTCAACACAGTCGTGAGCAATCCCTTCAACTCGGGCTCCTGAACACGAGAGGCCGCCTCAATCGGCGAAAGCCACTCGAGTTGCCTTTCTCCCCGCTCTGGAAACTTGCTGTGGGTTCCACCCACCTTGAGCAAGTGCGCCGCGACCACCGGAACAACTTTCCTGCCGTTCTCAAGTGTTTTGACGTAGGTGTAATAGCCCAAGGGGCGTTTTTTCGCTTTTCCTAGAATGCCCGCCTCTTCCCACGCCTCCCGCTCCGCAACACGGTGAGGTTTCAGTTTCTTGATAGGCCACCCTTTTGGTATCGTCCACCGGTGAGAGTCTCGCGTTGTAATGAGCAAAACCTGAACGCTTCCGTTCTCGCCGAACCGGTGGCAGATCGCACCAATCTGTTCGACAACGCCATTTTTCATCATGGTGGCGGCCAATGGCGCGAGGCGCGCAAGGTAGCGTTCGTTGTTTTTCATTTGCGTACCTTTACCAAGACAGGCGGCTTAATCAAAAAGAGCCACGCGGTTGTCGCAGACGGCAGAATCTTTGATCGACCGTAGGGTGAGTTCACGACGATGGATGACAGATCCGATGCTGCAGGACATGCGCGAGGACGCGATCTTTTTCTGACCTCGCCTAGGCCACCAGTAGCTTGCGAGACTTGATTAGATTTCCGGCAACGCCTTTGCCGAAATGGAGCACGTATCGTGCCGCACGGCAACATTGTTTTAAAACAATAAGATAGCAGCCATGCGCCTTGTTCTGTGTCCGACATTGTCGAGGGTGTGACACTGCGCTTAGCCAATACGAAAGGCGCTTAGTCGTCGACCGCACCCGTGCAAGAGCGAAGCGATCCCTCGTCTATGAGCTCGATCTCCACCGACCTTGATCAGATGCTATCTGGGCCCACCGCCCACTATCGCTTGACGATTTCCCGAGTCTTCAGGCGCATTTGTCGATCCGCAAATGCCTGATTTGAGCGGTCACTATTTGCGTCATCCGAGGAAACGGCGCGAGAGCGCAGAGGCGAGTTGCGCAAGCTTGCTCGGGTGTCAAATGTGCGCCAATTGGTGATAGAGCGGATCGCTGCTGGATGTGCCCATCCAATTAGCCGAGGTCAAAGATGTATCACTTGGGTAGTCGATTGGGGCGCGGCAACCGACGTTCAGAAGATCGTCAATGGCCGGAGGTTGTTTGTAGATAAAGTAGAGTGTGTGTTTTCGCCCGATTGAACGTTCGATGTGGAGCGGATTTCCGGGACGGGGTTGCTTTGTACGCTCCCTCGCTCGAACAAAAAGCGCAGCTATCACGACCCCCTACACGGGCCGTGATCAGTTGGCACGCCTGTTGCAATTCCCTCTGCATGACAGCCGGGTGCTGTCGGTCTTCGGAAAAGTGGCCTGGGAGGCCCGGCCTGTTGCCGGACTAGGCCCGCGTGGAGGATA
>NZ_JASKLS010000019.1:47125-122310 GCF_030124375.1 Sinorhizobium sp. 6-70 | reverse complement strand
ATCTCGACCAGATGACGGAGGAGAAATGACGGCCTTGTGTGAGGTGCTCGAACGCATCGCCATTGATGCCGGCGAGGCGATCCTTGGTGTCTACGACGCTCCTGCCAAGGTGTCTTGCAAGGGCGTGCGGGACCATCGTCCTTGAAGAACTGGCGACGGCGTTGGGACTCTTCCTATCACTGTCAAGGAGCCGTAGTTCATGCGTGCTCGGATGATACTAGCCGACGGAAGGAAGATCCTGATGAAGCCGCGGGAGGTGATCGAAGAGTGGGTTAGACGCTTCAATAGGTGTGACGCGGTCGCCGTTGCGGAGCTGTATCGTGAAGACGCCGTGCACCTTCCGGCAAGGCAGCATTGTGTCGAAGGTCGCTCCGCAATCCAAAAAATGTTTGAGCAGGATTTCGCGGTGGCGGGAATGACCTGCATTCCAGCGGTGATATACGAAATAGGTGCTAGCGTAGTCCTCGAATGGCGCGATCCATCGGGCCGGCGAGGATGTGGCGCTTTTGCTGTCCGCGATAGTCGCATCGCCTTTGCCTACTGGGACGAAACTTACATCCTTTCGGATGCAAAATGTGCCGATCCAATGAGTGTCGAAGGTGGCCTTTCACCGGCGAGATTGCACTTTTAATGCTCGCCAACGCAAAACGTGCATTCACGAAAACAACTTATGCATTGAAGAGAACAGCTCTTTAGGGGGATCGATGGGAACAATCCGGGCGATCCAGTATCTCCGGGCCGCTGCCGCGCTCGCTGTCGTGGTTTTTCATGCTGCCGCGAGGACGGGTCATCATTTCGCGATCGGCGCGGCAGGCGTCGATGTCTTCTTCGTCATCAGCGGCTTCATCATGTGGGTCATCAGCGAGAGGCGGCCGGTGAGTCCCGCGAAATTCATTGCCGATCGCACCCGCCGCATCGTGCCGATCTACTGGTTTGCGACGGCTGTCATGGTCGCCGGGGCGCTAGCGGGTATTTTTCCCAACATGGTCCTCACTTTGGATCATGTCCTCGCCTCGCTGTTTTTCATTCCGGCGCGATCCCCCAGCAACGGAGAAATCTGGCCCGCTCTCGTGCAGGGCTGGACGTTGAATTTCGAAATGTTTTTCTACGTCGTGTTCGCGGTTGCCTTGCTACTGCCTCGATACTGGCGCCTGCCGGCTATCGCCGGCCTGTTCCTGCTGCTGGTGGTCGCGGGTCTTGAAGTCCGCTTCGAAAACGCGGTGGTGTTGACCTATACGCGGGCCGTCATTCTCGAGTTCGTGGCCGGCATGATGATAGGCGAGCTCTGGCTGAAGGGTAGGATGCCTCCCGTGGTAGCCGGGCTATCGCTGACTGCCTTTGCATTCGGCGGTTTTGCTCTTGTGAACCTGCTTTATCTGCCGTTCAACGAATGGACGATCGGCCCCCTGGCGGTGCTGCTGCTGCTTGGCGCACTGTCGCTCGAGGTCGGGGGACGAGTGCCTGACCTGCGGCTCCCGGGCCTTCTCGGCAATGCGTCCTACTCGATCTATGTCTGGCATACGTTCGCGATCTCGGTGGTGGCGAAGGCCGCAGCCATGTTCGACCTCGATCCGGCGGTTTCGATGGGCGCGGCGATACTGTCGGGCACGCTTCTGGGTATCGTCGCTTACGCGATGCTGGAGCGCCCGTTGACGGCGCGCGGTCGAAAGCTCCTCGGCGGCGCGTCCGGATAGGCCTTCGCGCGGGAAATTCTTCTTCGATTGCGCCGTCTGGTTCAGGGGGGCAGGGGCAATCCGCTGACACCCCTATGCCAAGTGCTGGAACGCATCGCACTCGACACGGGAGCGGCGATCCTCGGGGTGTATGACGCCGATTCCGAATGTTCGCTTCGAGCACGACCACGCAACTGGATTGAGCGGGGGCATTTACTTTCGAGAGGTACATGTCGATGGGCACGTTGCGGTCAAGTTCGGGAATAGCCGGAGGCGAGCAAGGAATGGTGTTTGCTCAAGCACGGTCTGAAAAGACGTGTCGAGATTGTCATACACGGCTTCAGCATGAAGCCGCCCATGGTATCAGGCACCGAGCGAATAGGAACCATGCCGTTGTGGCTGGCGCAGGATTTCGCAAAAACAATACCCCTGCGGCCCATTGCATCCGCTGACGCTCCTTCTTCCGTTCACTGGGGCGCGGTTCAATGGCCTGCCCTTCCGATAGTGATCCGGCAAGCCTGTGGATGTTTCGCCGCTTGCCATGCCGAGCCCCTCATCGACCAGACCAGCACGAGTATTGATTTGCTCGGCTCCGATCCGCGGACTCCAGCAAGGCCAGGACTGTAAAAAGGGCGGCGTAGCACCCTTGCTGGCGAAGCGCGTCAACGCTGCCGATGAGCTTGTCCGTTCCCCACGTAGCACTGACGGCCGCCTCGATCATGAAGGATATCCAGTCGGGGCTCGCGACGCTCGAACGCTGCGGCGAGTTCGCGGGCATGATCGGTCATCGTCTGATCCGTAGAATTCGCCAGAGCGGTCGCGGCCGGTATACGGAGCTTCTCGGCGACGAAGGGAACCATTTCTTCGCGATGCCCGGCGGAGCCGTAGGCTAACGTCGAACACTACAATGCCTTTGAGGAAGACGGGGGAGGTGCGCGATGCGTCATACTTCACTTCGTCATCTTGCTCAGGAGCCTATGCTGTCGCCGACGGCGATGGACGGGAGACGACAAAGTGCACGCTCTGCCGGTTACACGCGTTGTTAGAACTTCGACAAATGTCAGACACAGCACAAGGTGCCGTGAACGCCATCCAATTGCTCTGCAACAATTTTTCCATTCGGCACGCTGCTTGCCTATCCGCAAACGCGCTGCCTTCGGGAGGAGGAATGGTCCCACGATCAGCTCGCCAGCTTGCGGTGGTCGCCGCGACGACCGCGTTAGCGGATGTAACCCCCTCGCTAGCTGTGCCGGCGTGAGGGACTCAGGAAAGGCGAGAACCTGTACCGTGTCGGTGGCTTAGGGCAGAGCTCGCTCACTAACGGCCTATCTGGCCGACCTTCAGGAAAGGGGTCGAATGACACTTCACATCAGGATTCATCGGCAAGAAGATCACGGACGGAATGCGTCGAACTTTGCAAACTCATTACTGTGCGATGCTATGCAGCGCCATCCATATGATGAATTGCTTCAGCTGGCCGGCAGCTCGCAACGCAATGCTGCAGCGACGTCGCTTAGCCAATCAAAAAGTTCAGCGGAGGCTGCAGCGGGCACGGCCGGCGTAATGCGTCGCTTCACGCCATCATTCCCAGTTTTTGTTTTCGGCACTTTCTGCGCTACTTCGACAGCAGCCATTGCGGCCGACGAAGAGATCTATGCTGCGCCCGACAGCAGCTTCGTACTTGTTGGTAGTGTCGGCTACACTCAGCTCAGGGCCAACGAGTTTGTCTACGACTTCGCGGGCAATCGTGTCAGCAAACTGATCTGGGAAAGCGATGCGCCAGTACTGACGACCGGCGTCAAGGCTGAGCTTGGTAACAGCTGGACCATCGCAGCCAACTCTGTGATCGGGTTCTCGGGCGACAGCCACATGGAGGATTATGATTGGTATGGCTTTTCGCCGGGTTTCGGTCCGGGGGATTGGGCGTCGCGAGACATAAGCCCCGACACCACGCTTGATCGCTACGTCAATCTCGACGTTGCAGCCGGTCGTGACTTCGGGATCAACGATGCCACAACCATCAACCTGCATGGCGGCTTCAAGTACACCGACGTGAAGTGGACCGCTTATGGCGGCACGTTTATCAATAGCGGTAGGGCCTTCCGAGACACCCAGAAAATTTTCGAGCCAGGCAAAGGCATCATCAGCTACGAACAGCGTTATCCGGGCGTTTTCCTCGGCGCCGAAGTAATCACGAGACTGGGCGATTGGACTCTCTCCGGTTTGCTGCGCGGAGGCCTCGGGATCGATGCAAGTTGGATCGACGACCACTGGCTTCGCACAATGCATAGCACAGGCGAGCTCGGCACGGAGCCTTTCGTCTCGTTCGGCGCCAAGGCCAATTATCAAGTGACTGACCGCGTCAACTTCTTCGTGGCCGGCAATTTCGATAAGTATTTCCGTGAGAAAGGCGACTTCACAGTGGAAAAGTCGAAGGATACCGCGACAGGAGTCTACAAGAATTTAGCCGGCATGGACCTCCAGGCGTTTACAATATCGGCCGGCTTCAAACTCACCTTCTGATTCCTTGAACCGGTGCAGCAACTTCGGGCTTATGGTCAGCTAAGCGGCGAACTGCTCTCACGGGATAGCCATTTCCGGCCACGTAGACGAGGCGATTATACAATGATCGGAATGGCTTTGTCCTCGCTGTTGTCAAAGCAGCCGGCCTCGGGCGTCAATGAGCGCACCGCCCGCAAGTAGCTGACCCGCTTCAGGCTGTCGCGGTTGGCGGAGCGAGGACAAGAGACAGATGAACTCGGCAGTCGAAGTACGACGTACCATCACCGACGGCTGCCGGTTCTCGGCGCCCCCTCACGCGAGACCGCGGGACGAGTGCGTAGTCTACGGCGTCGGCTTCCAGGCCCTCTCGGCAATGCGTCCTATTCAATCCACCTGGCACACGTTTGGTGGTGGCCTGGGCCGCGGCCATGTTCGATCTTGATCCAGCGGTTTCGATGCGGCGATACTCATCAGGGCGCGCTCCTGGGCATCGCCGCTTAGCCATGCTGGAGCGGCCGTTGGCACGGCGCGGCCGGGCAGGCCTTCGAGCACGCAATTTGCCTTCTATTACGCCGTCTGTCTCAGAGTACTCGTGGCAATTCGCGGGTCGACGGCATTGACGCGAACCAAGTTGTCCTGCGTGACATTCCAACTTTGCTTACTGCGAAAGCTTTCCCACTCCGCCGATCTCCTGATCCGATATCTTCGGACATTGCAGCAGCATGCGATTCAGCACCTCAGCCCCGTCGATGGCTTCGACTTTTAGCAGAAGGTCTGCGATAAAGTGGACCAAACCCCAAATCTCAACCACGCGCATGTGCTTCAGGGCCTGATAGACATAGATATCAAACATGCCCAACTCGCCAAGCTGCGCCAGGTACTGTTGGCTTGGCGCCGATCGCAGTTGTGGCCCTCGACCATCTCCGCAGGCACGGCATCTTCTGCCAGATTCCAGTGTACGAAGTCGGCGGCAACCCCGCTAGCGAGGGACAGAACAGATCGTCGGAGCGAATCGTTGGTCGGCGGGTCAGGCACTCGCCATACAACTCGGCCCTTTGATGCTCCACCGGCCTTGATGGACATCGACTCGAATGGGAACCCGCACGACAGCCATAACGGCATGCCCGGCTTCGTGGTAGGCGGTGATTGTTCGTTGATCTCTCTGTCGGTGCGTTGACCTCAGGCAGTTTGTTCGGGCTTGTTAGATTCGGCATTCCGCGTGCTCAACTCCGGAGTGCATAATACCAATCTCTTTTTCAATTCGTTCAGAGATCAGGCGAGTTCATGATCAGCCAGCGGACTCTGACGTCGCGTTCGGGGCCGGGAACGAACGGTCCGCTTCCGGAGAGCGAACGCAAAAAGCGGACTCACGCTAGATTTGGAGAGCCGCAGCTACGGTTCGAATCTGCGCTCGCTGTTCGAGCAGGCCCGCGCGGGCGCGGGGTTAAGCTGTTTCCGTGCTTTCTGGGGATGCCGATTCTGTGCTCGTCAGCGTCCCAGGGCCCCGATCATGCGCACCGGCGACGTTGTTCGCACGGCCAGCGCACTTCGGCGTATTCTGCGAGCTGTGCGGCAGTAAACGCTAATGGCATGGCGGCGTCAGAAGCTATATCCTCTCTTTCTATGATCTAATTTCCTTCTCAAACAATCTACGATTGACGACGCAGAATATTTTGGCAGATTGCGAAAATCGGGTGGTCGATCGCGCGAATTGACGACGGATTGGAGGGATTTTGGAACTCTTGTCGAAATACTTGGAAGTGGTCACGGGCGTGATTGGCTTCCTCTTGGGAAGTGGCGTAACGCTAACGGTGCAGAAATTCCGTCAAGGCAGCAACGCGAGTTACTCCGATCAACGGAATTCGCGGGTTGGCGGCGATCAGGCGGGCCGGGATATCAATAAATCGTGAGCCTAGTCAGTACCAGTGATCTCAGCAAGTCGCACGTCGGCGGCGACCAAGCTGGAAATAACATCACGAAGATCACGAATTACAATCAAATCGATGGCGCAAAACCATCGCAAGTAAATCGGCTCCTGAAACTGCTCTCCGACCAGATTTCCAAAGACGAATCAATGGTTGGGTTCGTGGATGACTTGCAGTTCTTCATCGATAACCGAGATGGGGAGACTGTGGTCGGGCTAAAGCAGAAGCTTGAGATTTGCGGGCGGGGCGCCGCGTTCAATGATGCGAAGAAGAAGAAAGAACTATTCGCAAAGCTTCTGATGAGGTTTGAGCGCTTCTCCAGCGCGCAACAGCTCTTCGCCTATATCATGGCGGCAATACACGAGACGTTCGACACGAAGATCATACCATCGACTTCATCGCTATCGACACAAGAAATCGACGCGATGATCGAAGCCGAGATTGTCGACAAGATAATGGCCGAAATCGGCGAAGGTTCAGACCACATGACGCTGAACAGGACCCATATAAAGGGAATGATATACTGGCTGGCAGACAAATGTTACGTCAGGTGGCACTGTGATTAACATCACCTACCTCCCGGCGAACGATCCGTTTCATGCGGTGTTTCGCATGTTCGTTCTCTTTCCTGCACCAGAGTCAGCCACCTGCTCGTATGAGTCGGCTAGGATCCTTGATTTCTACGTGTGTTTTCCGGTCCTGATCTCGGAGTTCAAGTGCCCGAAGCCCTTGGTGAAGCTCCACAACACCCTGAAGCGACGGTATATCCCCAACACCTATCAGGTGACGCCAAAGGCTGCAGTCCTATTCAACAGAATGCGTGCAGCCCAGAGTGCGGCGGTAAGCAGTCTACAGTCGTACGGTTTCATCGAGCCTAAGGCTTTCAAGGAAGGGACAATTTCCCGAACCGACAGGGAACTGCCCGAGCGTGTTTCCGCGACGGTAGAGGAACATCGCAAACAGCACGCCGAGCTGATTGAATTTTTAGGCGAGCTCAAGGCGTACAGCCCGTATGGACGTAATGGCCTCCGGGCGAGAAGTGAGCTTGAGGAATACAGATATGACGATGTTTAAACCGAACATTCGTGTTGAGCGTCTTCAGGTCGCTGCCAAGGGCAAACTGGTCTATGACGAGCGCTTTCATTCCGGACTGAACATCATTCGAGGTGAAAACAGCTCTGGAAAGTCCACGCTGATGGACTTCATATTCTATGCGTTGGGAGGGGATCTCAGCGACTGGCGAGAAAGCGCGATGCGCTGCGACACTGTAATCTTGCAAGTCGCGTTGAATGGAAAATCTGCGACGTTTGCTCGAGACATCAGTGACCAAATCGGTCGTCCCATGCGCATATTCATCGGGACGATCGACGAAGCGTCCGCAGCGGGCCAGGAGCAATGGCAAGTCTACCCCTATGCTCGAGGCGCAAAGGATAGCTTCTCCCAAGTGATCTTCCGTTTTCTGGGCTTACCGGAAGTTCAGTACGCGGAAACCGACACAAAAATTACCATCAATCAGGTATTGCGCCTCCTGTATGCCGACCAATTAAGTCCAGTAGAGAAGCTTTTCAGACCGCAGCGGTTCGATGACGCGATCACTCGGCAAACCGTTGGCGAGCTGCTTTGTGGCGCGTTTAGCGCCCGATACTATGACGCCCAAATTCGCTTGAGCCAGGCGAGCAAGGAGCTTGATATTGCAGAAGCGCAAATCAAGGTCATCATCAGGTCTCACGGCAGAGATGGCCACCCCTTGACAACGGAGTGGTTCGAAACCGAAACGGCAAGTTTCAACCGGCAGCTTGAAGAGACAAATAACGAAATCGCGGCGCTGGAAGAGCAAATCTTCCACAGTCAGTTTGATGATCGGCTGAGCCTGAATGACCAGGAAGAGACGTATAAGAACATCGTCTTGCTCCAGGGCAAACTTGCCCGGACGCAAGAGCGCATCGACAGCTTGGAGCTCGAGCGAGCAGATTCCCTGCAGTTCATAAATGCACTCGACGAGAAGCTCACGCAGCTCCACCAAACCGATACGATAATCGATGAATTCAAGACGCTGGAGTATGAATACTGCCCGGCTTGTTTGGCCCCCATCGATAAGCACGATATGGAGGGAGCATGTGGCCTCTGCAAAACGGCTTATGACCCGCGTGAGACGAAAGCGCGCTCCCTCAAACTGATCAACGAATTCGCCCGTCAACGTCAGGAATCGCTGGAACTTCAAGCGGAACGCGTCGACGAGATCGAGATGCTGCGCGAAGATCTAGCCACCACCAGAGCGCTATGGGAACAAGCTTCTCGTCATTATCAGGTGGCAGTAAGATCACCGACCACCGAGTTGCGTTTGCGCCTTCGCGAACTTAATCGGGCCGCAGGCTACCTCATGAGGAAGATTGAAGATCTCGCAGGCAAAGCTGGTGTGATTGAACAGCTAGCAGCCTTATCGAAGACCGCGGAAAATCTCAGATCTGAAATCCAAAGCCTGAAAACGATCATCGGTTCAGAAAAACTGAGGAATGCCAACCAGGTCGCAACGGCGAAGACTGCAATCGCGGATCTCGTTGTTGAATTTCTGAAGCGCGACTTGGCCCGCCAGAGCACGTTCCAAAATGCGGAAACCGTCACATTCGATTTCGATGGTGACCGGATAGCCGTCAACGGCGACAGCTTTTTCTCTGCCAGCTCGATGGTCTATCTCAAGAATAGCTTCCTGGCGGCATTCTGTTTTGCAGCGGCGCAGGACCCATCATTCAATCATCCCAGATTTCTTCTGATGGACACGGTAGAAGACAAGGGCATGGAGCCGTTGCGAAGCCAGAATTTTCAGAAGCTCCTGTTCGAGTATTCTCGGAACGCAGCATCGGAGAACCAAATAATTATCGCCACTTCGATGATCGCGCCGGAGCTGAATATCCCGGAGATCACGGTCGGGGACTTCTACACACACGACAAGAGAACACTGACGTTCTGAAGGCCCGCATACAGAATAATCTGTAGTCTTCAGCACGGCACCGTATTTGCCGAAATAGGAGTGGCGCAAGGGGCCGACGATTATCTTCCTTGCGGCCAATTACCAGCCTATTTGTAAGGCTTCTTTGGCCTCGCCGGGTACCTCTCGAGGTACTCCTCAAGCAGTCCGTGATGCGCAAGTATCCTGAAAGGATTGTTTGCGGCGGCGGCTATCCGATCCGCGTCGTCGATTGAACACCAAGGACACAGATTCCCGTTGGCTCTCAGCGGCTCCGAGCATTCTGCGCATTCCGCGATCGGAGGGGCTATCTCCCCGCCCGCAAACACTCTGCCGCTACACGAGTCCGTGATCATGTAAGGCGTCGGGTAGCTGCGACCTATTTTACCGATATAGAAGCTGGCATCCAGTTCTTGTGCAGCCTCCTGAAGAGTCTCTTTCGTCTGCGAGGAAGACTTCGCTCCCGATATGACCGCTGCGACACATCGTTTAGGAATATAGAGGATTTTGTTGCCGCTCACGTCCTCGACATATCCCTCGAAGTTAACGGCTCGCACTTCCTGCTCGTAGCTCCATTCCACATACTTCGAGAAATATCCTTCGTAGAGGACGGCGTCCCGCAGAGCCATAGCGTCTCTGGGCTTCTTCCGGTATGCGGCCATCTGCGCGAACGAGATCAGCGTCTCACTCGGTCGATCTCGGTATGAAATGTCGCGGATCAGGAGGTCCTGAAAAACCTCTTGCAGTTCGGAAACGTCGAACCCAATCACGAATCCTTTATGGTTGTTTCCGTAGTGCGCCCACATTGGGGGCACGACTGGCGATTTCGAGAAGCAGGTGGTCAACAGCGACGGGATTTCCTGGACTACTTCGCTGTACGTCGCCAGCAAATCAGATCCTTGATCAAGATCTACCCCGAGGAACAGCTCAAAGGGATCGTTGTAGTCTTGTGGCAAGGTGCACTTAATACCGACATGGTCATCACGAACGAAAACGTGCTCAACGACGTTCTCAGAGAAGTACTTGAAGATTATCTTCATTAGGTAAGTCGCGCCCAGTTCCGCGGCATTGATATCTCAGGCAGTGTTGCCGCGAAAGGGGCGGTAGGTCAGATCAAGCGCCAGAGTGCCTCACCGCCGAACTAGCGAATCTCTCACCGGGGCGCGCTGTGAAAATCGGGCAACGGGGGCCGACCCATGACCGGATCTCCGCCCTACCGGTAGCGGGCCCCAGCCCCTCCTTCGTCCCGAGGACGTGCGGGGGCGTCCTTCTTTTCCCCGCCGTCATGTCGACCGTGCCGACTAATTCTGGACGATCTGGAATGTCGTGCAGGAAAATGCCGTCAAGGGCGGCTTGCGCGGGCTTGGCCGCGACGACCTCGGCAGGCTCCGCGCGACAGTCATCATGCGGTGCAAACGAGTCGCTTCCCTGATTGCTCCACCGACTGCTTTTGGCTCCGGCTGCAGCATGCTCAATGACCACTATGGGGGCGCAATGTCGATCGGCGCCTACGACCCTATTGCAACTACAGGCACTCAGTCGACCAAGCGCCCAAGCGGCCACCATCACCCAGAGCAGCATGGACTACTCGCCACAAGGGCCACAAGTCAGTTAGGTTCTTGAGCAGATGCGGCGTAAGCCGCATGCATGCGATTCGAATGTCTCCGCGTTCGGTTTTCGGGCTGCAGAAGCCCCCGCTTCCCTCAATATGCAGGCCAACGCTCCTGAGGTGAAGGTGGCGCGCGATGTTCACATTACAATCCTTCATAATTTTATGGCACATGCTACAGTTAACTGATGGCTGACAACTTTAGGAGCTGCGAATGGGGAAAACGTACAACCGGATTGCAAGAGAAGTTCACCCGGTCGGGCATATCTTCAGAGGATATGGCGTACTTCCCTTGGCGGCCTATGCTGAGGTCGAAGATGCACTTGCACGAAACCGGCCCGCGGCATCGCCCCCTCGATCTGATTGCGTGTACATGAAGGAGGATCTCGACTTTAGTTCGGTCGGCGTCGACTACGAAGAGGGATACGTTCACACCGTTGAGCCTCAAGGTGATGTTGAGAGGCGAGACATCTATTGGATCGGCGTCTTAGTAAAGCGGTACGCCAAGTCTGCGCAGATGCGCAAGGATATTGAACCCCACTTGTCGGACGACGAGGTGGCACAGCGTTATTGGGGCGGCACCGCCAGTCCATCTCCAACCTGGGAATTTATCGCCACGGAAGCGACGGTGGTAGGGGTCAACTCTACGCTTGTGCCGGTGCGACCGGGCAGTGTCCTGGAGCGAGCCTTGAATGCAACGTTGGACAAGAAAGGCCTGCCAAGTAGGGTCTAGTAATCCCGCTATGTTTCCGTTCGGCGAATGGAACTAAATCAGAGTTCATATCGGAGGACATCCATGGTCGGAATTAGTGTCGGTCGGGACACCGAAGCAATATTATTGGTGGGCCACGGACTCATCATTCCTGAACCCTATGAAATTGCCTCTGGATTGACCCTAGTCGAACCGCCGGAACCGCGATCGAAGGCCGAGATCGCTGATGCTACGGACCACTTATCGGCTTATGTAGCAGTCCTCGACGGACAGGCTATGCAGCACTTCGCAATCCGAATTGAGGGCGAGGCCATCGAGTTGGCTCAACGTGCTTGGAATGCATTATGGACCTTCCATCTATTGTCCCTTGCGGTGTCTGCCCCTGTGTGGCCCCTCTATGCGGTGTCGGTTCAGCCTACCCCTGCGTACAGCTTGGCTAACCGCCAACTGTGCCTGCCGGTAAATCAAGTCCAGCGCGCAGGCAGCGAAAAACTCACTTGGGCAAAAGAACATAAGGCGTTGTTTGACGCGCTTGTTACGGACTCCAAGTTTAGCGTGGGTATGCGCGCCTTCGGAAATTCACAGGGTCTGCTTGATGCGGATCTTCGTATCATGCTGCTGTGGTCCGGCATTGATGCGATCTTATGTGCACCGGAAACCAGATTGCGCGAAACCCTTTCTAGACGCGCGAGCCACCTTTTGGCTGCAAGCGATCTGGAGAGAAGTGATTGGTATCAGTACGTGAAGCGGAATTACCAGGTACGCAACAAGGCCGTGCACGGAGCGGTCGTAGAGCGGAACGTCCTCAAGTCCGGGAAGGAAGAAGCAGAGCGGATCCTGATCGCTTTGCTTCGTACTCTCCACCCCGTTCTCACCGGCTTGGCCGCCTAAGCGGAACGGTAGCTTTTGGGCCCCGCAGAAACGATCCGGACGACCGGAATGGGGCGCAAAGCCGCTGCTTTCCTTGCGTTGATGTTGATGGGAAGCGGCCGAGGTATTGCTGACGGTCACGGAGCGCTGATGGCCGGCGAGTTCGCTAAGATGGAACAACGCATATCTGCCGGATCAATCTTTTTCCGTTTTGCCCAGTCGATCAGGTTGGGCGGGCGATAATTTATATCTTCTCGCCATCTTTCGAATACGGACGAGTCGATCGTTTCATTGACCCTGGCGTGGATCCCACTCGTACCTACGAAAGGTTCCGGTGCAACAGGTCGGTAGCTTCTTTTGCTCACCCAAGAGTAAGCCCCCTTGAGAAATTCCTTATAAGAATCCGAAATCGCACCCAGATGCTCGTCTCCCTCCAGCTCCAGCTTATTGCGAAAAGCTAGGCCAAGTTTCGATGCCTTTTGCATCATCCACTGTAGCGGGATCTGAGCGAGCGTGTCGTTAAAGCAACCACCACCGACATTAGCATGAGCGCCGACAAACCAGCGTTGTTCGACACTCTCGATCGGCCTCATCGGGGCCGCCGTGGTGTCAGCGACCTTAGTCCGAATTGTCCAGGGTGTGGGCGCAAACTTCGCTCGATGTTCGTCAATGGCGAGGGCATGGAACCCATGCCTAATTGGTTTGCGGAGGCCCGTATGATGAAACTTGAGAGTCGAACTGCTAACACCGGCGAGACTGAATGCAGGAACCCCCAGAGCTCCGACGGTGTCCCATACACCGACCATTTCGATCGCGACCGGGCGGGAGTACTTCAGCATCCAACGCTCCTCAGGCGTGATGCTCTGGGGTTGAAATGTCTGAAGTTTATATATCGTGCGATCGTCGTCGTTTCGATACCGCTCATATAGCTGATCTACCCCTAACGCTCCGCCGGGTTTCAGCAGACCGCATATCGAAACGAAGCCGGCGAGGCTCCGTGCGGTGTGAGCTCCGCGACTGAAGCCGAAGATGAAGATTTGATCACCATCCTCGTAGTTCTCGACCAGCCAATTGTAGGCCTCCTGCACATTCTCAGTTAGGCCTTTGCCCCAGCCCCCGCCGATGACACCATTCACTCCGGTGTCGTAATAGCGAAGCTGCTGACGACCCTCGAGATCCTTGTCTGCACATAGTGAGCGGAGACGCCAGACATTCGTGTTAGTACCGACTGAATTCCACGTTCCGTCGAGAAAGAGTGCCAGCTTCTTGTTCGGTGACGGCGGCGGTGTTTTGATCGGCTCCACTGTTCTTCTCCTAAGACGGCTTCTTATACGAGAGGACACCGAGTTAAGCAACTCGAACGCGTGTTACTCAGCCACACCGCGCATGAGGCGCTCCGTTCAAATGTCCGCTTCAAGATTCAATCTTGGCCTTCTAAATGGCTGACATGGGGGCGCAGTGCTGCCGTTCACAGACTTAAGCATGAACGTCGCCTTAGGGGCGGAGAGAACCGTTCTTCCACGAGCCCTGTGCACGGCTTGTTGCAAGAATGTTCATGTTCTTTAGGGCTAAAAAGATCGCATGATGTATCGTCCGGAACTCCGAAACTGATGCTCCATGCATGAGCATGCCTACACCGACCGCCCACTTGCTACAGCCATGCCGGAGTTCGGTTGCCGGTTTGCGCCGCAGCGAAATGAAGGTCTCTGCAGTTAGCTGCGCGCGAATTCCAGCAGCGGCCCGATGTGATGATTGTCCGCTGCGCGTAGTGCGGCGACGTAACGTGCGCGCAGTTCGCCGACGTCGGCCAGACTGCCGCCGCCCCAACTGAAGGGCTCGCCGCCAAGGCGCCCAATCAGTCGATCAGCCGCCAGACGCGCGTGACGACCGTTTCCGTTCGGAAATGGGTGAATCGCGACCAGCCGATGATGAAACCGGATCGCGATCTCATCCGGCGGGAAGGTCTCATGCTCGATCCAATAGCGGATGTCGCCCAATAGACTCGTGAGTTCCATTCCGATGCGATAGGCTTGGATGCCAATGTTGCGCTCCGTCGTCCGGAACGTACCGGCCCATCGCCAAACGTCCCCGAACATTCGCTTGTGGAGCGTCCGCATGAAGTCTTCAGTGAGCATCTGCTCAAGGGGCAAACGCCGGCGCCCGCGCGCCCAGGCCGCACCCTCAACGATGTTTTCCTGCTCGGCCTCGTTGAGGTCGTTGCGGTGGGTGATCCAGGTCTGAAGCAGGCCCTCTCGCTCGTGCGGCTCAAGCGGTGTTGCGTCATCAGGCTCTTGGAAGAGATCCGTCATATTTCGTTCCAGAGGTCGCGTTCAGAGAGCTTGTCGCGAATGTACGCTTGGACACGCGCTTCGAAATCTGCATTATCCGTCCCCTGAGCTTCCAGCCGCATCGTGTGCGCAACGCGCTGGAGCTCGCGTATTGCGATCTTGCGTGCGCGAGCCTCGACGACAGCTTCAAGCGAGCTGTTTGGAACGAGGGCGTAGACAAGTGTGCAATCCAGAGCCTCGGCGGCCCTGCGCAGTGTGTTGAGCTGGATCGTCCCTGCTGCTTCTGACTTCTCGATTGATTCGATGGTTTGGGGCCGAACCCCGATGCGCGTGCCGAGCTGCGCACCTGTCATGCCGAGAGCGTCGCGCAGAGCGCGCACCCATCCCTTCGGGGGCGCCCTGAACCGATCGATGGGCTGTAGCGCCTGAAGCCTCTGGTCGAGGCGCAGCCGGGCTCTCTTGCGAGTATCGCTCTTCATGGGTCGTCTCAGGCTGTAACTTGATTACAGTCGCAATTCTATCAGTCTATAGACTGATTGGCAATTCAAAAGGTTCAGCCTGTAAATTGATAAGCGACACAGGGAATCAGCCTATGGGCTGCTGTGTACTCTTTGAAAATCAGCCTATAGCTTGCGCATCGAACTACGCAACGTGAAATTCAGCATAGCGGCGGCAATCTGTGGGTCGGCGGCGTTCCGGCCCGGGTGTTCAGTCTCTCAGCGCTCCCTTTCACGTGATTGGAAAATCTTCCTCGTTCTACACTCGTTTCGGCGCCGTCGCTCTTCCCTGGAAGCGTTCATTATCATCCATAGCGGGAATGAATTCCATCCATACAATCGATTTTACCGATCTCGCGTAATGCTGCATTGACGAATGCCTGGGCACTGAGGCCCCTCTGCGCGACCGGTTCTCGTAGTCGCGTATGATTCCAGCACTGGATGGCCGCGGATTGCAATCCGCTCCGTCCTCAATCAGGCCTCCGGCCGCAAGCGGTAGGAGGAGGCGAACCAGACTCGATCGTCGAGAAGCCGCAGGAGTAAGATGGCGAAGCTCACTGTTGTCATTGCGCACTATCAGAATGTACTCAAATCCGACGACGTCTACACGTCGGATGGGTCCATGAAAGCCGATCAAGGCGTACAGCGTTTCGGCGGTGGTTGTCATTTGGCCTTAGCTACCGGCGGCGGCGTTTTTTCCCATTGTTTCAGTGTGGCGGACCTTGAGGAGAGGGAGAAGGTCACGCGGAGGCTGAAGCACTGGTGGCCTACCGCCGCTCGATCTGCTTCACCCCTCGTTGTGGCTGGAAGCCCGAAATCGCGCTTATGCTTGGCCACCGCGACCTGGTGCGGGATCCGACGTCAATTGCATGGTTTAAGTCGATGTGCCGCCCCAGGCGGAGGCGGTTGATCAGATCGGCGGTTCCACCGGGCGCCCGGCAAGTAGGTAACGGCCATCAACTAAATCGAAGCCGCCCTGCAGCCGGCTTTAACGTCACCTGCCCATTTCTTCCTTGCAGTCAGTACGGTCCGATCATGACCCTCCATTACTTTTGCTTAAAGCGGGATCCTTGTCTGAAGCAGGTATGCTGCGCTGAAGGTAAGCCTCTGCCTGATGTCTCGGGGCTCGTACTGCACGGCCTTGTCAACCTTTCTCGCCACCTCGCCATGGATAGATGAAGACATGCGGTTCAAGGGCCTTGACCTAAATCTCCTCGTCGCGCTCGACGCTCTAATGACAGAGCGTAACCTCACGGCGGCGGCACGCAGCATCAACCTTAGTCAGCCAGCGATGAGCGCCGCCGTCGCCAGATTGCGCACCTATTTCCACGACGACATCTTTACCATGATTGGCCGCGAATTAGTTCCAACCCCGCATGCGGAACGACTCGCGCCGGCAGTCCGCGAGGCTCTGCTACACATCCAAGTCTCCATCATTTCCTGCGACCCGTTTTGCCCAGCAGAATCAGACCGCTGCTTCAGGATCATCCTTTCCGATTACGCCACACTCGTCTTTTTCGAAAAGGTCGTGGAGCGCGCTGCGCGGGAGGCTCCCGCCGTCAGCTTCGAATTGCTGCCTCTCGCGGACAACTACGATGACTGCCTGCAGCGCGGGGATGCCGATTTTTTGATTTTTCCGGAATTGTTCATGTCGCGCACGCATCCTAGAGCGACACTGTTCGACGAGACACTCGTTTGTGTAGGCTGCCGCTCGAACGAGCACTTGTCAGAGCCACTTACACTCGAGAAATACATGTCGATGGGGCATGTTGCGGTCAAATTCGGGAATACCCGAACGTCTTCTCTCGAGGAATGGTGTCTGCTGGAGCACGGCATCAAGAGACAGATTGAGGTCGTCGTACAGGGGTTCAGCATGATTCCATCGATGGTATCAGGCACCGACCGTATCGCGACCATGCCCTTACGGCTGGTGAAGTATTTCGCAAAAACAATACCCCTGCGGATCGCCGAACTTCCGCTGCCACTCCCCACGTTCACCCAAGCCGTCCAATGGCCTGCCCTTCATAATAGCGATCAGGCGAGCCTCTGGATGCGCGAGGTGTTATTTCAGGAGGCGTCCCGCATAAGTTCTCCACGACGGGCCAAGGGACGGACCAAGGGACGTGCCAGGCGCTCCTGAATTTGCGCGTCTGGCACCTGGACCAGCCTTTGCATCAACAGCCTGTCGTGGACATGGATGCTCGCGGCAAGTGCTCTGCCATGTCGCCCCACCCCGCGGGCCTGCTCGGCTCGCAATGGATCTTCCGATTGGCAACAGGCAAGTCGGGTGGACCGGGGCTGAACGATCCTTGTCCCCATCTGCTGCCCCGCCTCATCCGGTAAGCAGTGCCGCCGCTTCGCCGATCGGCATGTCGATGAGCGTGATCGCGTTTGCTGCAAGGAAACGGCGTTCGTTTTTGGTCAGCGTTGCCGCATCGATCACCGCAATTTGTGGGCCGTTGGAGCGCTTCATGATCTGTCGGGCGTAGGTGCGCAGCATCTGGTCGTTGAAGCGGCAGCCGACGAAGAACAGACCCCGCGTGGTGCGCCGGTTCTTCACCACTTCAGGGATTGGGGTCTGGATATCGATCTCGGTCAGGACCTCGACATAGTCGGAGTCTGAGACGAGGAAGTTTGCGGCCGGCCTAACGCTGCCGTGAGGCGTATAGAGAACCGTCTTTGCCGCTGGTCCGAATTCGAGTTCCCTACCGGACAGATCGTAGGTTTTTGTCCAAATGTCGCCGAATTCGTTCGCCCGCGTGACGCCTTGTATCTCAACCACGTCTGTTCGACCGGTCTGAGCAAGGGCCGCGCGCATCGTCCCATCGTACCAGCTATCGATGATGAGGGAGAGCGGTAGGGTCGCGAGCCAGGTGTGGAGCATGGTCGGAGCGGCCAGCGCTGCGAAGATCTCTGCCATCCAGGTTTGAAGCGTACGGCGATGCCGGCGCTGTTCTATGAACTGCGCGACCGACCACATGTTGGTGCGTATTTTGGAAGGAGCTGGCGCCTGCATGTTAAGTGCCGCGGCGACGGCTTCCGGCGTGTCCGGTACAGTCGGTTCTGCGGAGCTGAGCCGGAGGAGACCCGGACCGAGATAAGGGACGATCCCATCGGCGGTAAGCGCTTCCTTCAGTAGTTCAAGCCGCCTTTCGGCGTCAATGTTGCGAAAAATCACGAGACGGTCCGAGGTCAGGATCGTGTTCATGCTGTTTTCTCCCGCCGCTCGTCCTGCTATCTGGAGCATCAGTCCTTGTCGAAAATCCTCTTAGCCTCGACGGTGATCGGCAGAGGCGTATCCCGGGGGAGGTCGGGCAGGGCGATGCGCCAGCCGTTCTTTAGCGTTACAGCCCCACCCCATAGATCTTCATTCTCGACTTTGATAATTGGCTCTTCGAGATCCTTTTTGGGAACGTAGGCCGACAAGCCGGCGCTGGTTCTGCGGATCATTACCTTCATTTGGCTATCCCTTCTTTGAGGACAGTGGCAGCTTTCTGGAGGCTCGTCAGTTCACGCGCGCGCATGCCGACAACGGTGCCGCGATCGACCCACTCGACGGCATAGACGTAGAACTGCTGGAGAAAGGTACCGATGTCGCGCACATAACCCTCGTCGCCCTTCCGCACCAGGTTTTCGCCGATATTTTTGCCGGGATAGGTGCCGTCATTCTTGACGTGGCGTGTAGCACAGACCCGCTCACCCGGCTTGAATCGGGGCGGCTTGCGGATTTCCACCTCCTGTTCGCGTGCAATGCCCATGGCCTTTCCTCCATTGAAGTCAAAAGGAACACGAGGCGCCCTCTGGAGGACACCGTGACTAGCCGGTAAACCGCCTGGAGGTCAGGCAGGAATGCAGGTCTTTGGTACAGGACATACGGAGGCACATCGCTGCAGTTCGAATTCTCCCTTGCATTCGGTGCACTTTTCCGGATCGATCACGTAGGCTTCTCCCTTGAACTTGATCGCGCCGGAGGGACATTCGAACTCACAGGCACCGCATTGGGTGCATTGCGATGCGATGATCCGGAAGGCCATTTTCAGCTCCTCGTTTTGTTGGAATGACGGGGGCTCAGGCCGTAGCCGCCAGTGGCTCGAGCCCAAATTCGGCGGCGTAAAGCGCGCTGATGGCCGTCTCGATGTAGTCATAGCCATAATCGTCCGTTACTCGGACTCCGGCCTCGGTGAGCTGATCCTTGGGGCAATCTCCGATTTTGGCGCACAACAGGATATCTATACCTTCGAGCGCAGCGATGACGTCGTCGAGGGTGGACTCCTCGCCCCAGCCGCCGCGGCAATACTGCTCGACCTTGCGATGCCCGACGAGGTTGATCCCGATGGCCGAGGCTTCATAAACCTGGAATTCCTTTGCATGGCCGAAATGCTCGTTGATACGACCGCCGCCTTTAGTGGCTACGGCGACGAGGAGTAATCCACTGGAGCCTGCCGCCTTGACCATCCCGATCGCCTCGCTCTTGGCCGCCACGTGGTCACCTCGCTCGCGCGCCACCACTTCCCGATAGGTCTCGCGCTTGCTGCCGTCGTAGCTCACCTCGCCGGGAATCTGATCGAGGGTGAATTCCTGGCCACGATCCTCGCCCAGCAGACCGACCGCATCGGCCCGGCACTGACGGCAATGGCGCATCAGCCTGGCGCCCCCATCGAGACGATCTTGAAGCAACTTGAGTTCGACCGCCCGCGCGCCGCGCTGCCCGGTCAGGCCGTAATAGGTGCCATGCTCGGGGTCGGAAATCAGCGGCATCACGTTGTGCAGGAACGCGCCACGCTCCTTGACCCATTTGTTCACTTCAAGCAGGTGTTCGTCGTTGATGTCCGGGATCATTACCGAATTGACTTTGGTGAGGATGCCGCGCGCGGTGAGCATTTCCAGACCTAACATCTGTCGCTCATGCAGGATTTTGGCGGCTTCGATTCCGGTGAAGCGGCGGTGGTCATGAAAAATCCAGGGATATATCTTCGCGCCGATTTCCGGATCGACCATGTTGATGGTGATCGTCACGTGATCAACATTCATGTCAGCAAGCTCGCCGACATGGTCCGGCAATGCTAGACCGTTGGTCGAAAGGCACAGCTTAATGTCGGGAATTTCCCTGGCGACTCGTTCAAATGTCGCCTTTGTCTTCTTCCAGTCATAACAGGCATCGCCCGGTCCGGCGATGCCGAGCACGGAAAGCTGCGGGACTTCATTGGCGACCGTAATGACCTTTCGCAGCGCCTGGTCCGGCGTCAGCCTTTCCGAGACGACCCCGGGCCGGCTTTCGTTGGCGCAGTCATATTTACGATTGCAATAGTTACACTGGATATTGCAGGCTGGCGCGGCCGCGACGTGCATGCGTGCGAAATAGTGGTGCGCTTCTTCTGAATAGCAGGGATGGTCCTTGATCTTCTCCCAGGTAGCAGGGTCCACGTCGTGTGGCTTTGCGGGCGAGCCGCAGGATGAGGATGCGCAAGCACCGGACTTCGCGGTCGCCAGCAGCTCATTCATGGTTGTCGTGCTGGCCAGGCTTTTAAGCGAAATCGTCGGTGAGGACATTAAAGGCTCCGTTGCTGCATAACGTCGCGGTACAAAACGCAAGCGCCATGCCAACAAAAAGCGCTATTCCCTTCAATCGGTTAGCTTTTCTTGTCCGATTCCATCCATTTCTCTCCGACATGGTTTTGTTAGGTTTCCGACTATGGCCAGACAAGTGTTCCAAAGACAGCGCGCCTGAAGCGCACGAGCGGTGACGTCACCAGCAGGCTTAGAACTTCTTTATCTCGATTTGATGCCGGCGTAGAGCATAACCGACCTGACGCGGGGTGAGGCCGAGGACGCGAGCCGCCTTGGCCTGAACCCAGCCGGACTTCTCCATAGCGTCGATCAGTCGTTCGCGCTCGGTCAGACGCGCACCCATAGCGGGGCAAGCAGGATCGTTCGGGTCACAGGTATTGGACGACACCTCGCTGTCGGAGGCGCCGACACGCCTGACTGTGAGCGGCGATCCAGTCGGCATCGCGCTCCCCCTAGTGAGGTCATCGACGGCATTGCCGGCGCTTGAACCGTCGGCTCCCTTCCACAGTAGCGAAGAGAGGCACTGGCTGTTCTGGCAGGCGAAATCCGACGGAACGATCGTCGTGGACTGTGCGAGTGTTGCCGTTCTTCGCACGCAGTTTTCAAGCTCACGGACGTTCCCAGGGAATCGGCATTTCGAGACGACGTCAAGCGCCGACGGCGCGAAGGCGAGGTCGCGGCCGTTCTCCTTGTTGAATCGTTTGAGGAATGCCCTTGCAAGGCGCGAAATATCGCCGGGTCGCTCTCTGAGCGGCGGCAAAACAATTGGCACCACACTGATACGGTAATAAAGATCAGCCCTGAACTCTCCATTGGCGACAGCCGTCTCGAGGTCCTTGTTGGTGGCGCATATGAGCCGCACGTCGACTCTTAGCGTTCTGGTGCCGCCAACCCGCTCCAGCTCCCCTTCCTGCAAGACGCGCAACAGCTTGGCCTGAAATGCAGGCGAGATCTCGCCGATTTCATCAAGCAACAGCGTTCCGCCATTGGCAAGTTCGAAACGGCCCGCGCGCTGCGAGATAGCCCCGGTGAAGGCACCCTTTTCATGCCCAAACAGCTCTGATTCCAGAACGCCTTCAGGCAGTGCGGCGCAGTTCAACCTTACGAAAGGTTTCTTCTTCCGAGGTGAAAGCTCATGGATGGCCTGTGCGAAAAACTCCTTGCCGGTGCCGCTTTCGCCCCGCAGAAGTACGGTGGTGTTCGTTGGGGCCACGGCCGAGACGGTTTCGAGCACCTGCTTGACTGCGGGACTTTCCCCGACGATCCAGTCGATTTTGGCAGGCAGACGCCCGCCGGTGTCGTTCTCCTCATCGTCGGCGGACTTCTCCCGTATGCTCTGCTCCTCCACGAGCCGCTGAACCGTGTCAAGAGTGCGATGGAGCCAGATTGTCTGGCCGACAAGGTTGGCGACCATTGTGAGAAGGCGTACGTCTTCGTCATAGGGCAAGCTAGTGGCGTCGCCCCCGACGCGGACGATCGCTAGCGTTCCAAGAATTTTGCGCTCGGCCTTTACCGGAACACCAATAAGGCGACCTCGGATGGTGCTGCCGCTCGGAGACGTCGGAAGATCGGCCAACAAGAGTTCCGATTTTCTAGCATCCTGTATGACGACGGGTGCCCCCGTAGCAACGATCTCGTCTATTGCGGCCTGCGGTATAACTCGGTCACGGCCGGATTGAGGTGAGGGCGTGACGCCGGCAGTCGCGACAATTTCCGGCTCATTTTCATCGTCGAGGACGACGATTTCTCCATGACGCATTTCGAGTATCGAGGAGAGGATGTTCACGACATTTGTGAGCGTGATCTCCAGCCGGGTGGGGGCCGTCAGGACTTTCGATATCTGGTAAATTGCGCTGGAGATATCCGCCTTGGTTTTGATGGATGAATCAGACGGCCCTCCTTTATCGAACCGATCGTGCAGCATGTGAGCCATTGAAACTCCTCAAGGGTTGTCAGGTGCTCCTCCAAGCGCCTTTTTCTTCTGAACTCTGGAAGCATAGGATTCCAAAGCTATTTTCGACAACCCGAAAAATCCAATGCCGCTTCCGATATTCACGGGAGGGCTTTGCAGTGCCTGCGAGCTAGTCATCCGAACTTGAAGAGGACACCGAAGCCGCCGCGCGGGTAATTCCACTCGATCTCACCACTTGCCTCGCAAAGGACTCTGCATGTGCCGCACTCCATGCACCCGTCGGCGGTGATCTCCACTTGGCCATTGTCATTCAACTCATAGCATTTGGCCGGGCAGACGCTTGTGAGGGCGTACAGCTTCACGCTTGGCGACTGGTGCGGTCGCACTTTAATGTGCGGGCGTCCTGAATCGACTACATAGCGATTTTGATAGAGCTTTTCCTCCACGCGCAAGTTGGTGACTGCGATCGTCATGTCATCTCTCCTTCAGCGCCAGGCGAATGCGAAACGGACTGCGTCACTAACGAGCCCCCAGCGCGAGCGCTCCTTGATGAAGGCCGCCGTAGTCGCCCGTTCCTTGTCGATCTTCGGGGTGCTGTCGACGCGCATGAAGTTCTGTGCAGCCTGCGACAGCAATTGCGGATAAGTCGTGAAGAAATTGCGGGAATTGGTGTGGAGCAGGGCGGGCATGTCCTTGTATTTCCGCAAATCTTTTATGACGAAGGACTTGTCCAGCTTCGACTTGTAGAGGGCGAGGTTCTCCTTGATCATTGGGTCCCCCCGTGTCTTGACCTGGACGATGGCCTCACCGGCGAGGCGCCCGGACGTCATGGCAAGGTTGGATCCCTCCCGGTGCACGGCATTGTTGAGCTGCGCGGCGTCGCCCGTAACCACCCAGCCATTGCCGAAGAGCTGCGGGATTGCCTTGTAACCACCTTCGGGAATGAGATGAGCGGCATATTCCTTGACCTCCGAATCTGCGATCAGCGGCTGGACCGACGGATGTTTCTTGAAGTTTTCGAGCAGGTCGTAAGGGCTCTCCATTGTCGCGGCGAAATCCGAGACGAGGCAGCCGATGCCGATCGAGATCGACTCTTTGTTTGTGTAGAGGAAGGCGAGCCCCGCCATGCTGCGGGAGATGGTGCCGGCTGCCTCGATCACGCAGCCTTCGTTCGCTTTAAGGCCGAACCGCTGATCGATCACATCTTCGGGCAGGAAGTGCATTTCCTTGACTGCGAGCGCCACGGTTTCGGGTTTCGGTGTCTCACGCAAGCCCGCCCGCGTGCCGAGCAGCCCATTCACGCCCTCTGCCAGAACGACCACGTCCGCAAGGATCACGTCGCCGATGCGGTCGGTGTGAACGCCGATCACCTTTCCATCTGCATCGCGGGCGACTTCCGTCACCGTCGTTTCACACAGAACCGTCGCTCCCGCCTCGCGCACCTTGCGCGAAAACCACTTGTCGAACTGGGCGCGAATGACCGTATAGCGGTTGGGCCTCGACTCGTTGAAGTCATCGGAGCGATATTGCATCCCGATATGGGATGTGTCGTCCATCATCCAGAAGCGCTGCTCGACCAGATGCCGCTCGAGAGGTGCATCATCTCGAAAGTCCGGGATGATTTTCTCCAGCATATTTGAGTACAGGATGGCGCCCTGGACATTCTTGGAGCCCGGATACTCGCCGCGCTCCAGCTGCAGCACCTTCAGGCCGCGGCTCGCCATGGTGTAAGCGGCTGCGTTGCCGGCCATACCGGCCCCGATAACTATGGCGTCGAACTTTTCGGTCATGGCCGTGCCCCTCAGTTCGCAAGCTTATCGCGACTGTGCGGCGACAGCCTATGGGTGAAGACTTCCGTCAAGGACGGTAGGAAACGGATCGCATCGGTCACCACGCCGAGGTGAGCGAAATCGAAAATCGGCGCGTTTCGGTCGGTGTTGATCGCGACAATGAGATCAGCGCCCCCGACGCCAACCCGGTGCTGGATGGCGCCCGAGATGCCGGCCGCTATGTAGAGCTTCGGCCGGATAGTCTTGCCAGTTTGGCCGATCTGCCGATCAGCCGGCATCCAGCCCTTCTGGACCAGCGGGCGCGAACAACCATATTCGGCCCCAATCGCCCGCGCGAGATTCTTTACAAGCTTCAGGTTCTCTGCCGCGCCGAGACCAAGGCCTCCGGCAACCACGACGTCGGCATAGGCGAGATTGGCGTTCGACGACTGGCCGTCGGACAGGAAGCCGAGGGCCTTGGTAACGATCTCTTCCTCTACCATCGGGACGTCGTGCTGAATGACACGCCCGATCGGCTTGTTCACGCGCTGCGGCATGGCCATGACCCTCGGCCGCACTGTTGCCATCTGCGGACGGCAGTTGAGGGTGTAGATTGTGCATAGCAGGGAGCCGCCGAAAGTCGGCCGAGTCGCGGCGAGGGAGCCTTCCGCATCCACATCAAGCTCGGTGCAGTCGGCCGTCAGTCCCGTCAACAAGGTCGTCGCCACGGAACCGGCAAGATCGCGGCCGAGCGTGGTCGCGCCGAGAAGCAAGATCTCCGGTTTGTATGTCGTGACCAAGTCCGTCATTGCTTTGGTGAAAGGCTCGTTGCGGTAGTCTTCGAGGAGCGGCGCCTCGACCAGGTAGGCAAGATCGGCGCCATAAGCAAAGGCCTCGGCAACGGCATAAAGGGTGGCCTCTCCCGCCGGTCCGAGAACGACGCCGGCAAGCTCGACGCCCAGCTTGTCAGCGAGCTTGCGGCCTTCGCCGAGCAGCTCGAAGGAGACAGGATGGATCTGGCCCCGCTCCAGCTCGATGAAGACCCAAACGTGCCGGTAGTCCTTGAAATGCTCGGGCAGCTCCCTCTTCGTGCTGGCGCGGCCAGCAGCTGGAGGAGGGGTGTCTCGTTTCATGTTCAACATCGTCGCTCCATGCCTTTACGCGTCGCCGTCGAAGGCCAGTTCGTCTTCCAGCGCCGGCTGGCGCGAGAAGATCCCGGCGATCAACTCATCGGCAAGATCGCGCGGCGTCTTTTCCGTGGTGTCGATTTGCTCCGCCTTTTCGGCCCGCGTAGCAGGGGCAAAGACGCGCTTGACGACGGTTGGAGATCCGCGCAGGCCGCATTTGGTGAGGTCCTCGATACCTGCGTCGGCCGCGTTCCACTTCACGATCCGGCTGCGCGCGGCGCGTAGCGCGTCGTCGAGCGAGCCGCGGCGGATCTCATTGGTGCCTTCCAGCATTGTGATGAGGCAAGGGAGCTTGCTCATCAGTGTCTGCGTGCCGCCTTCCGAACGGCGCTCCACCGTAATCTCGCGCTTGTTTAGATCAATGGAGACGATCTTCGCGACGTAGGTGAGCTGCAGGAGATCGAGGCGCTTGGCGATGCCGGGCCCCACTTGGGCGGTGTCGCCGTCGATCGTCTGCTTGCCCGTGAAGACGATATCAGGCGAACCGAATGTCTCTCCGATCTTCGCGATAGCTTGAGAAAGAGCGAATGAGGTCGCCAGAGTGTCGGAGCCGGCAAAATGTCGGTCAGTCAAAAGTACCGCGCGGTCGGCGCCGTAAGTGAGCGCCTTGCGCAAAGCGTCCTCTGCCATGGGTGGCCCCATGGTGAGCACGGTGACCTCGCCGCCATGGGCGTCGCGCAATCTGAGTGCCTCCTCCAGGGCGAACAGGTCATAAGGGTTGATAATGGTTGGCACACCTTGCCGCATGATTGTGTTCGTCACCGGATGGACTCGTATCTGTGCGGAGTCCGGCACCTGCTTGATACAGATTACGATGTGCATGGCGGGTTCTTACTCCCTCCTGTTTTGATGGCGGGCTTGCCACTTCATTTCCTTGCCAGCAGGATTTGTGCCAAACGTGTCCGCGCCCCCCTATCGTTTTGAAAAGAGGGGCGTTTCCTGTTCAGCGGCACGGCGTCATAGTCGCAAATGTCGGTTTCGCGACATCGACGTGTCGCAACTGCGACGGACTCATTTCTTCCCGAACGGCTTCAGAACGGAGTCGAACGGGACGAAGGTGCGCCCCGGTGTAGCGGGCTTGTCCGGGTCGTGGTCCTTGAGCACCTTGAAGACCCGGTGCGCGAGCGGGGAGGAAGTCACGAAATCCTCGTAGGCCCGTTCGAGCATGGCGCGGGCCCGAGCCGCGATCACCTGGTCGGGCAGACCGGAGAAGTCCTCTTCGCCGAGGTACTGGCCCATACGCTTCATGATATGGAGACGTGAGACGTTGATCACCTTCGGGTCGTAGGAGACGCCAAGCGTTGCGAAGAACTCCTCTGCAGCCGACAGACCCTTTAGCCGCGCGAGGATATCCTTGACATCAATATGATGACTCTCATCAAAACACCTGCTCATTGCATTCTCCCAATCGGTGGTCTCAAGTGTTCCCGCATCTCAGGCTTCAGCGGTAAAGTGCGCGCTTCGAGGGAGGTGATGCAGTCGGCTGGCGAGCGATCGCGTCGCCAGCCGGGATGCCGGCTGCAGCGAGAGATCCGGAAAGCCGGAACTTTTCTGCCGTAGTGAAGGCGCCACCACGGCGCGTCCTCGCCGTCGCGCAGGGACGCATCGTTTAGAAAGAAAGATTGAACGCTTCATGAGCGGCGGCCCGCATCTTCTGGTTTGCTTTGTCCGGATTGTGGTCTTCGCGCACGTGCCTTAGGACGGGGAGTGTCACGCATCTCCTCCACGATTGCGGGCATAACTTCGAGCACCCGGTCGACATCCTCCTCGCCATTGTCGCGTGAGAAGGAGAACCGCACTGTCCCTTGTGCCGCCGTTTCAGGAATATTCATCGCGCGCAGGACATGGCTCGATCCCAGCGAGCCGGAGCTGCAGGCCGAGCCGGAAGAGCAGGCAATGCCATAGCGGTTTAGTAGACGCAGGATGCCACCGCCTTCGGCATGTTCGAAGGCGATGTTGGCGGTGTTCGGCAACCGCTCCAGCGGATCGCCGGTGACGAAGGCGGCTGGAACGCGCTCGAGAATGCCCTTCTCCAGCCGGTCTCGAAGGGCTTTTACCCGTGTGTTCTCGTCATTCATGAATTTTGAGGCAAGTTCGGCCGCTTTGCCGAGTCCGACTATGCCGGGCGTATTCTCTGTACCCGCGCGCCTGCCGCGCTCCTGATGCCCCCCCTTGATCAGCGAGCGGAAGCGTACGCCGCGTTTTACATAGAGTGCGCCAATCCCTTTTGGACCGTGCAGCTTATGGCTGGAGAGCGAAAGCATGTCGATTGCAGTCGATTTCAGGTCCAGTGGAATCTTCCCGACCGCCTGGACCGCATCTGTATGAAAAAGGGCACCGACCAGCTTGGCCTGCGCGGCAAGCTGAACCACGGGAAAGATTGTACCGGTCTCATTATTCGCCCACATGAGCGAAACGATTGCTACATGCGTGGTGAGGGCGGCCCTGTAGGCATCGAGGTCGAGACGGCCCTGTTGATCCACCGGAATGCGGTGCACCTTGATGCCGCGGGTGATCTCAAGGTGCGCGCAGAGCGTCAGCACGGCCGGATGTTCGACTGCGGAAGTAACGATCTCTGTGCGGTCAGGCATCACCTCGAGCGCCGAAAGGATCGCCGTAGTGTCGCTTTCCGTCCCGCCCGAAGTGAACGCGATCTCATAATCGAACTCTGCGCCGATCAGCGCTTGCAACTGCTGGCGCGCCTTTCTCACTGCCACGCCGACGCAGGAGCCAAAAGCGTGCGTCGAAGAAGGGTTTCCGAATCGATCCGTGAAGAATGGCAGCATGGCTTCAACTACTTCAGGATCGACCCGTGTCGTCGCGTTGTTGTCGAGATAGATAGATCTCATGGTTGCATTCTCGGCGGGTGGGGATTGACGTCAGCATTCGTGTGCTCGGCGACCCTGGTTGCGCGTGCGATCGATGATGACCGAGGCCTGCAGACACGGGATCGAGGCGCGCGTCGGGGTGAGGGGACTTGATCATGGCCGACGTTGACAAGGTTGCAGCCCCCGCGGCTCTCAGGTGAACGCATGCCCTTGACGGTGTTTCGATACGTTGAATTTGCCGCATCGACGGCGGCCTTTGTTTTGCGTACGGGCCTCCTCTCACGTCGTGGCGCCTTCCGTGAACATTGCTGCATGGCCGCCGACAAGCATTTGCTCCACTGCTTTGGAGCACGCGCCCCAGCTGCCGACAGGCTCCGTGTCGCAATGGCCTGCTCGCTGGTAGCGAGCCAGTTGATACGGATGTCATTCTGATCACGCCGTCATCGACACCAAGGCTTTTGCAGACGAGGGCGCCTGGCTCGCGATCCCAGAAGCGCCCCCTGCCACAGACATCGGCGCTCCTAGTAAAAATCAAAGCCGAACGGTGCGTCCTGTCCGGCGGCCGGCCGTCGATGAGCCCCGCTTTCACCCGATGGATGAGGCGATGCGCTTCGTCGGCCGTTGTTGCGATGATGAGTTCGGCAATCACCGACGAAGAGGGGATCGCAGAGCTGCAGCGCAAAGACTGGGATTTTGCGGCAGTGACCGCTTCGGCAACAGGATCGACTCTGCTCATCCGTTCAAGCGTTTTGCTGCAGGAGATGGCGCCGATCGCAGTGGCCTTAAGAATGCCGGCATTCATCGCGTTTAAAAAGTGTTCCTCGACCATTTCCCAATAGTCCCACATGGGTCCGCTCACTATGTCGGGTGATCAGCCAAAGGACTTGCCGCAGGAGCACTTCTCTCGCGCGTTTGGATTGTCGAAGACAAACCCGGAGGATTCGACCCCGGTGACAAAGTCGACGGTCATACCGGCAATTTGGGGTTGGGAACCTGCGTCCACGAACACCGTAACCCCATCGGTCTCGATGACCGCGTCGCCCTCACGCGCCAAGCGTTCCATTCCCATCACGTATTTGAAGCCCGCGCAGCCGCCTGCCTGGACCATGATGCGGAACCCTTGCACCGGCTCGGTGGCTCGGGAAAGCGCAGCTTTCATGCCGGCGACGGCATTCTCGGTGAGCGTGATCATGCGATGGTTTCTCCTCATTTCCGAAGGGGTTTAGCGGGATAACCAAGCAACCACCGTGCCAAGGAGAAAGACATGCATAAACGACATCATGCTCTAACACTCTTGTGTCCCATGTCCGACATCGTCGAACATGGGACAATACTGGGTGCGAAGGCCGGCCAATTCCTTTATCTGCTTTGAAACCCGTAGCGTCGTGTGGTTTGCCGAACATGCCGGTCTTCGCCTCGCCTTGGCCTTGCGCGGCGCTGTCAGGTCATCATCGATCGGACGCTGAAGATCGCTGACCGACCTCGTAACAAGTGCGTGTTGTCACGCCCCAGCGCTTGCGACCGGCTGACGTGCCGACACCCTTGTCCGATCTACCCGGTGTTAGATCATGATCGCCTTTCGGCGAGATCGTCTGAAATGCTGCCGTGCGTGCGCCAGCGCTCGCTGGCATGCCCGATATGGTTTGTGTTACCGGCCTGCGCCTCGGTGGAACGACGGCATGGAGGGGCAAGAGTGTGCTCTGGACATCTCCTTTGGCGCCAGCAAAAATTTCTTGGTCTTGTTGAAGTGGGCCGAAGGACGCCTCGGTCTCCGCATGCTAGTCACTCCCGGCCATGTCGCTGCGGACATGCGAGCGAGGGGCCGTCAGGTGCGGTCGGTGCTTCAGCATTAGTGTAGACCTTGTGTGTCGTAAGGTCCGGCCTTGTGCTTCGACCTCTTCACTCGGTCGAGTCCAACGTCTCGAAGTGAAACGGGCCGCGTACGCCGGTAGAAAGACGCTCAGCCGCATTGAGAGCTATTGCTAACCTTTCGAGAGGCGGAGAGTGGGAGCGGGCAAAAAGCGCGCCCAGTGCTATTTCTTGTCCGCATCCACAGGCGTCAAAGCCATCGACCGACTCGCCGACCTGGTAGTCCCAACCGATTTTGAAGAGCCGTCCGGCATAGCCGACGAGGAAGGTGCCACCGCGCTCGGCTTCGTTGTGCCGCTGTGCGTAGCCACCATCTCGCAGGCATTGGCGGAGCCCGTTCACAAAGTCGGTTACCATGAAAGCGTAGACATCAGTATCGGCATGCCTTTTTGGCAGCTCGAAGGAATGCGCTAACAACTGGCCCATCCTAAACGAGGCCGTGAAACCGAAGATGAAGTCCTGTTTGCGGAAGACCTTGCGATCGGCCCGGATGGTCAGTGAATGGCCGGCCACGCCAGCGCTGTCGCCGCCAATGTGAACTGACCCGTTGTCGATTAAACCGACAATGCATGTCATCCGCTGTGCTCCTCATATGGCTAATCCAGCCTTCCAGGTGTTGATTGTCGCGGCGATCAGCTCGACTGGAGCCACAGCGCTTGCATCTGCCTCGAGGGTCATTTGCAAGGATCATACCAAGCAGCACCCAGGTTTCCGCGATCATGACAGCTTGCTCGGGTCTTCCCGTCGGTCTTCGGATGCCGACAGTCCGCTTCTCGACGATCGTATTCGGTGCAAGAGGCCGCGGCGCTGTCGACTTTTGTCGATTCCCAGACGTCGTATTCGATCCATTTCCCGCTGCATGCTCAGTTAAGGTGTCGCATAAATCTCGGAAAATCAGTTCCGAGAGCTTTGCTACGCAGCTGGCACGACTTTTGAAGGTCCTCTCTGACAAGGCGGCCGGAGCTGCCGACCGATAGGACATCGGTCGATGGGAATGGAAGGACAAGCACGATGTCAGATCAGCGGCAGATCCGCATTTTATGGGGACCAGGCATCACTCGTGGAGTACGAATGTCCTATCTGCCCCGCCGGGCACGACACTCACAGTTGCTCGGCCCCAGCCGATGGCCGCGGATGGATGTGGAGATGGATTTCGACGATTATGTACTTGCCTGTGTCCTTTCGCGTGCGCTCGAGGAGATCGATGCCGGCGAAGCGTCGGCGACGGAGGCAACCGGCCTTTCACGCGCCGAGTTGCGGGATATCCTGACCCGTAATTTCCCGGCCAGTTTCATCCACTCGTTCTCATTGGGAGACGTGAGCGATCCCGAGATTGGTGTGGAGGAAGAACTTCTGCGCGGACTGCTGCTAACGCATGCCCGCCCCGGCGATCCCGCGAGCGCCCGCTTTGCCAAGATCATCGCGCGGCGTGCCTTGCGCAACGACCATCTCTGGCAGGACCTCGGCCTCTTCGACCGATCCGAGCTCAGCCGCTTGCTTGCCACGCACTTCCCGAATCTGGCGGCCGGCAACACCGAAAACATGAAATGGAAGAAGTATCTCTATTACAAGCTTTGTGAGGCTGAGGGTTTTTCGCTTTGTTCGGCGCCCAGTTGCCGGGAATGCCACGAGTTCAAGAGTTGCTTTGGCTCGGAGGAAGGCGAGAGCCGCCTTGCACCGATCAAGAGCGGGACCGATTTGGACTAGAGCCGTGTTCGCCGGCGGCAGGAGGCCGGCAGGGCTTGATCGCCTTTACAGGCCCAGCCGCATTTCCCGGCGGCGCTGCACGGAGGTGGGGAGGTTCATCGCCTCTCGATATTTTGTAACGGTGCGGCGCGCGATGTCGATACCGGTTTTCCGAAGTTGGGCCGCGATCTCCTCGTCTGAAAGCACATGATCGAGCGTTTCTGCGGTGATCATGGCCTTGATGCTATGGCGGACAGCTTCGGCGGAGTGTGCCTCGCCGCCTTTGGAGGAGGCGATTGCGACTGTGAAAAAATACTTTAGTTCGAATACGCCGCGCGGAGTGAGCATGTACTTGTTCGATGTCACCCGACTAACGGTCGACTCGTGCATGTCAATCGCGTCAGCGACGGTCTTAAGATTGAGAGGCCGAAGATGGGCAATGCCATGCTCCAGAAACACATCCTGCTGGCGGACGATTTCAGTCGCTACCTTGAGAATTGTCTTGGCGCGCTGATCGAGGCTGCGAACTAGCCAGCTTGCGTTTTGGAAGCACTCGTTGAGGAATGCCTGATCTTCTGAATTGTGTGCCGTTAGCCGGGAGACTTCGGCAAAATAGGTCTGGTTGACCAGGACTTTGGGCAGCATGTCCGGGTTAAGCTCGATTTGCCATCCACCTTCGGGCGAGGGCAGGACCCAGACGTCGGGGATGATATAGTCCGGACCTCCGGATTGATATCGGTTTCCGGGCTTGGGATCGAGGGTACGGATTTCATGCAACATGTCGAGGATGTCGTCCTCATCGACACCACATTGCCGCTTCAGTGCCTGAAAATCGCGTTGCGCCAGCATCTCAAGATTGGCAACCAACGCTGCCATCGCGGGATCGAAACGGTCTCGCTGGCGCAGTTGTATCCCGAGGCATTCGCTGAGAGTTCGTGCGAATATTCCCGGTGGATCAAAGAGCTGCAATGTTCCGAGAACCCGCTCTACATCAGCCTCCCCGACATCCAGCCTCTGCGCCACCTCCAAAAGGTCAACATGAATATACCCGGTGTCTTCCAGATGATCGGTGAGCTGGCTAGCGATCAGCCGCTGCTGCGGGGTGAATACAGTAAGGGCCACCTGACGAGCGACATGGTCGTGCAATGTTTCCGCTGAGGCGGCAAACTCTTCGAGGGCGGGCCTTTCCCCCGCGGCAACATTGGATGTGTCGCGGATTGATTTCCATTGCCTGAGCAGTTCTGAGGTCTCGGCCCTCATCGGCCCATCGCCGTCGTTCTCGCGCGCGCCGATGTTCTGGTCTCCCCCCAAGACTGGCGATAGATCCGAGACCGGCGATAGATCGCCAGACGTCGTACTGTCGTCTGACGCCAACTCGAGGAACGGGTTCTTCTCTACTTCCTGCTCGACGAACTGATGTAGTTCGGCATGCGCCAGTTGCAACAAGCGTATCGACGCGATGAGTTGCGGCGTCATAACCAGCGATTGCTGCTGGCGTTGAAGAAGGCTTACAACGGACTCCATGTAGAGCAAAACTCCTGTCGAGCGACTACTGGGCTGTGCGTAAAGAGGCGGGACGTTGGCTCCTTTAGGTCATGCGGCGGCCGGGGCCTTTAGCCTTTCAAGAACGTTCTGCGGAGAAGAGACGCCATAGGGATCGGCTTCGCAGTTGTCGGAGAAACCTTCCTCCTCGAACCATTGCTCGACCACGCCGTCATTAATTACGGCAGCGTAGCGCCAGGAGCGCATTCCGAATCCGAGGTTATCCTTGGCGACCAGCATGCCCATCTTGCGCGTGAATTCTCCCGAGCCGTCGGGAATGAGCTTGACCTTTTTCAGCCCCTGAGCCCTGCTCCAGGCGCTCATCACGAATGCATCGTTGACGGAGACACAGTATATTTCGTCAATGCGCTCCTTCTGGAACTCGGTGTAAAGGTCCTCGAAATCGGGCAGTTGATAGGTGGAGCAGGTCGGGGTGAAGGCGCCTGGCAGCGAGAACAGGATGACGCGCTTGCCGCTGAAATAATCGTCGGATGTCTTGTCTTCCCACCGGTACGGGTTTGGCCCCGCGATAGAATCATCGCGAACACGCGTGCGAAAGGTGACGAAGGGAACCTTCTTTTTCACAGGCATCGATATTGCTCCTCTGAGAAAAACGGGCGCATCGCTCTCGATTGCGCCTGATGTGAACGGACCTTCGACATGCCGGTCCTGCAAGTGCCATGCCATTTCATTGAATGCAGGAAGCACACTGCTCTTGCACGGGGCCAGCCTTGGTTTGCGCGGGAGGGTCGCGCCCTCGCCAAGACCTCGGTTTGCACGCTTGAGGCTTTGTTCTCCCCTCGTGTATCCGCAAACCTTCCTGTCAGAAGCCGGACAAGTATGTCGGAAGCCGCCCAAAAGTACCCCAGGGGCCGGTCCATCGGTCGCCATTCCAAGAATTAAGCGGATGGGATTCCGATCGAAATCGTGTGTCGTCAATGGCCGTGTCGCGGCGAACCCTATGGGCAGCTTGTTGATGGGGGAACCGGGCGCGGCGACAGGAACCCTTGAGACGGATCCGGTGAAGCTTGCGCTTGCGGAAGTTGGCGCGATCTCCCGACAAGCGACACGCCCGACCCGCCCTGCGGCGATGCCGGTCATTTGAAGAGACTGGCTAATGCCTTGATTAAAAGCGGACTGAAGTTGTCTGTTGAAAACCAAAATCACCTGTTACCAATGGGCATTCCCTCACAGCATCCGAATCCCAATTTGTCCGGCATAGCTCGCCCGGCCCGAAGATTGTTCGCGTCCCTGTAAGTTTCAGCCGACGTGACCGCCATCACGTCGGCTGACAAGAGCGGACGCAAGCCCAAACATCAACATCGCGATGAAGGATAATACGATTACGACTGAAGCTAACCTCGCCCTGACACCCCGCAACCGCAGTGGCCGCACGCGCGGCTTTGGAAGAGGCCCAGGCACTCCACGGCCACTTCTGGAAAGCGTTGCTGCGCTCGCCAAGCACAGCGTCCGTGTTAAGGCGTTCACGCCGCCCTTTGTAGACGACGTTTCCGGCCTGACGGCGACCAAGCAGCACGTTTGCGCCATGGCTACGAACGAAACCCGCTGACCTGTTGCCGCTAGACAATCCACCATACCAATGAAGATTGGCGCCTCGGCTTCATGCCGATGAGTTTGTCTTGGGTGTCTGCAAGTAGTTCGATTGCTGGATTACACTGCTTCGGTAGTCATCGCAGGAGTTTGCTGACGAAGGCGGTGCCTCTGGTCTCGAAGTGAGGGTTCGGACGAATATGATATCCGCGGAGTGGATAAGGATCGGGATCTATGGGGTATTCTGCAAAAGGGGGATTCAGGGATCTCATACTTGTTCGAGTTCGACCATGAACCCGTCGCTGATGCCAAGTTCCCTCAGGTGAGGTCTAAAGTCACCTTCCACCATATAGTTCAGATTCCGGTCGCCGATGGTGCAATGGAAAAACTTATGCATGAAAGTCGTGAAATCCCAGCCGTCGCTATAATTGACTCCTTCGGGCGATTTGGAAATGATATCATCAGCGTGATAGCAACGAATAGCATCCTTCGTGTAGATGAAAACATAGGATGCCTGACTGATCCTTCTCATCCGTTTGCATTGCGCGAGAAGCTCGTCTCGCTTGGCCTTTCCTTTCGGAAGGCCTAGAAACTGTCCTGTCCCATCCCAAATTTTTGCCTGCACCAGGGCGGCCTTATCTACCACATCGTCATGCACTTCGCCTTTGAAGCCGAACACCATATCGGCGCCAGATAGATTCTCCTCGGAATGAACCGCGTTGGAAAGTGTCTCGGTCGCTCGGATCTCATAACGTGGCGGCCCTGAGGGTCGGAAACCATGTTGTAGTTTGTAGTTGGCGGTCAGGGTCAGGCCATTCAAGTTGTCTCGTAGCCTTGTTAGAAGAGATGCCGTGAAGGCAGTTTCCTGCTTTATCACCCGTTGCGCATATTCGTGACAGTTCTTCCGGATGATGTCTCGGGTAATTCCAGCTATCAGTTCAAACGATTCCTGGCTCCACATGGCACCCTCGATGAATGGATCGATTATAGATTGCCACCCGTAGGTCGATACCCGTCAACGCTTAGTAAAGGGGGCCGCTACGACTAAGCTCCTGTTGCACCGCAGTGCAGAGTACTCGCCATTTCGTGTCATTCACATCAAATGACAAGCCGCGTTCGCCGATTGCGCGGTGGACCTTTGCAATCTCGTCCGCGTCAGCCGAGCCGATATAGAGGATCTTCCAATCTTACCCACTCAATGCCGGATAGCTACTCAGAACAGCCAATCGACACACGGCAGAATGTCCGGTGTTGGCGCGATCGGCCACCCTAGAGGGTGACCAGCTCGGCGAGCTTGGCCGCGAGATTCGCCATCGTATCTTCTGCAGTGCTCAGGCCGCTTCTCGAGGCCAGCATGGGGCTGACTTCGCGGAGAGCGTCATACGTCGTGTCGTGCACAATGGGAACGAGCAGATCGCGCGCCAGGAGCACTGAAAGCTCTTTGTCGGCGATGCCTTCTCCTTCGAGGCGGCGTAGCAACGCAGGGGTCACCAGCACGATCCCCACTCGCGACTTCGCCAGTCCCTTATCGATTTCGCGGAGCAATCCCGTGCCGAGGGCGACATCTTTCTCGCTGAACCAGACCGAGACGCCAAGTGACTCAAGCAGATCATGCAACTCCTTGGCGGCCCCTCTCCGATCGTCCCATGCGTGGCAGAGGAAGATATCCCGAAGGTCGGGCAGGGACGCTCGCTCCTCGACGCTTTCGCGGAACGGCGTGAGCGTCCGCACTTGGGCGTCCGTGTACACCACGGACGAACCTGCTCGCGACCAGCGCGGCTTTGTGCTGCTGCTAGACCCGCCGCCACTGGTCCGACCACCCCCGCTGCTTACCGGCGAGGAATAGTAGGAAGGAGAGGAGTAGGACGAGTATGACCCGTAGCTGCTGTAGCCGCGATAGCGGCCACCACATGCGGGACAATCCGCTGCGCCGCTCGCTGTGCGATGGCCATTTACTGGTGCTGTGCATCTTGCCATGTGTACTCCCAATAGAACATCTTCGTGATCTTAGTCAGGATTTCGCTCTAGCGGCCCACGTCGCAGGCCGCTATCAGGTCTCGGGGGAGGATCGTTTTGTGGCCGCAGCCACTTATTTCTCCCGCGTGCTAGTGTTGGGGTTGCCGCTTCGGACAAACTGTCCGGTAATGGCACTCCGGGTTGCCCCGCCTGTGCTTCCGCTACGACCAGGTGCTTCCAGCACCGTGGTATGAGGGCTGCGCTTTCCATGTGCCGCCGTTACGTAACGGCCGCTGATCGCGCTGCGGTAGCTACCGCCACCTTTTCCCTTTGACATGCGACTGCTCCTTAAGCTACGCATCGATTGCCGATGCGGATCAGGATTGCGATATTGCAATCAACCGCCATATTGCTTCTCAGGAATCGAATTGCAAGATAGCAACGAAGAATTATCCCCAAGGTTCGACGGAGAGCGGTTTTTCTCTGCACTCGATGCCGCTCGAGCCGCTCGAGGTCTCACATGGAAGAAAGTCGCGGAGCAGGCGAAGGTGCCTGCATCGACCCTCACCCGCATGTCGCAGGGTCGCAAGCCAGATGTAGACAGTCTTTCGGCTTTGTGCGCCTGGTCGGGCATCAAGGCGGACGACTTCTTCACCAATGGAAAAAAGCAAAAAGCCGAGACCTTGGCGGAGGTTACCGCTTTGTTTCGGGCAGACCCCAACCTATCTAAGGAAGGGGCGATCGCGATGGAGGCCATTATCAAAGCTGCCTACGAACAGATTCGAAAAATTCGGGGGTAGCAGCCCATGGCGTTGCGGCACGGATTCAAGGCGGAAGCCAACGCATGGTCGCGTGATCTGAGGCGCGAAATGGGCTTGTCTGCGCAGAGTGCGATTTGCACCCGCCGCTTGTGTGAATACCTTGAGCTGCCGCTGCTAAAACTGAGCAAGGTAGAGGCAAATCCGGCCCATCTGGCCTACTTCCTTGCCGGGGAGGGTCGCAAAACGTTTTCGGCTGTCACGCTGAGCGTGGGTGGCAGACGATGGATTATTCATAACGACGCGCATGACGACGGCAGGCAAGCTGCGAACATTGCGCACGAGATTGCCCACGCATTGCTAAATCATCCGATACCCGCCTTGTTTAGCGACGATGGCCAGCGATCGCATAAGGCGGATGAGGAAGAGGCTAAGTGGCTCGGACCAGCCTTGTTGATATCCGACGAGGCCGCTCTGTTTATTGTGAGCAGCGGCATGTCGGTATCTCAGGCGGCAACGTTCTATGGTGCCTCCAGGGAAGTCGTGCAGATGCGGGTCAATGTATGTGCAGCTAGGCGCCGGGTCGCGTAGGATGGCGGATGCCAAACATGGCAAGCAGCTTGTAAGTCCAACCATTCTCAAGGTCGAGTTCCAGCCTTCGATGTCCGCGGGACGGTTCCGCCTGGCGGCGATTGCGACGTCCTCGAGATGCGCGAGCATGACGTTGCGCTCTGTTCGAAAAGTTTCTGGAGCTGCTCCTTGGACATTGATTCCTTCGATTTCATCTTCATCTCGGCCATCAGCATGTTGAGCTTCCGGCCGATCGCCTGGGCCTTTTTATGGTCCGAACAGCGAAGGCTCAGTGAAAGCCGGCTGCCCGGCCGACACCGCGCGAACGAAGTGGGGACGCGCGCGCGCCAGTAAAAGATATTGCCGAGGCGAATAGGGTTTTCGACGCCGTGGCGGGCCGCCATGGGTTTGTTGCCCTTGCCTGCCACCTGCGACGCCGCCGCGTGTTTTCGGCGTGGGCTACAGTTTTGGGCATCAGGTCGCCGATGACGCCAAAACGATGTCCGGCACGACTGGAAAATCAAGCGATTAAGGGATTTAGCGAGAATTGGCTGGGGAACCGGGATTTGAACCAGGATTAACGGCGTCTCAATCCTCCAAAGCGTTTTCCGCCAACTGGCCGATCGTCAACGGACGGATGGGCGGCCGTACGGTTGCTAGCTCAATATCTCCCGCTCCGATGCCAAGCTTCTTGCTCAAAATCGCCGCTGTAGCCATTGAGCACATCTGACCGCGGCAAGGCCCCATGCCGGCCCTGACACGCGCCTTGAGCCTTCGCGTACCATCGGCACCATTTGCCACTCCGGCTTCAATCATCTTTGCGGTAACTTCCTCACAACGGCAGACCACGGTGTCCGCTATCGGCAAAAATCGATCGAGCGGCGGGCGATAAATTGCATCCATAAAGGCTCGGGCCATGGCATAGCGGTGACGCTCGCGTTGGAGATTGCGGCCAATTTTCTCTAGCGTCGATTCGGAGATTGCATCAAGTCGGCGGGCGATCTTGAGGACGGCCAGCTTACCAGAAATTTCCGCTGCTTCTGCCCCAAGAATGCCTCCGCTGTCACCCGCGATCATCAAATTTTCGATCGAACTTTCCTGCCAGTCATCGGTGACGGGCTGCCAAAATTTCAACTCGTCATCCCATTTAAGCTCGGCTCCGGCCAAGCGGGGGATCTGGATATTTGGTATTAGGCCAAAGTGGAGCAGCACCACGTCACAATCGAAGGTCTCGCTCTGCGAGCCAGCGACGTACTCCACGGATCTAACTTGATTTTCACCAAGGATCTTTACGCCGCGCACGGAGGAGACGGTCCGGTTACTCGCAGTCCGAGCGAAGAGCTTTAATCCGTCCAATAGCAATTTTGGCGCCCACATCGCGCTCGGCAAATGCAAGCTTGCGCGAGCAAAGTCCGCTAGCGACGTGGTTTGCAGCAAAGCGACGACATTCGCCCCTGCATCTCGCAACTGCTGAGCCGCGAGGAGCAAAAGTGGGCCACATCCCAGCAAGACAATACGCCCCTCGGGGATGCGCCCCGACGTCCTTAGCAGAATTTGTGCTGCACCCGCCGTCATCACACCCGGCAAGGTCCAACCGGGGATCGGCGTTGGCCTTTCGATCGCTCCGGTTGCTACAATAATTGCTTTGGGTCGGATCGAATAGCTGCGACCTTGATGAAGATAGCTAATTTGCCGCCCACCGGGGGAGACGTCCCAAACCGACGCCTGGCTTAAACACGTAATATCGCTTCGACGAAAAGCCCGCGTGAGCGTTGCTCCGTGGTTGTCCTCGTTGCTCAGATGTGCCTGATTCACCAAGCAACGTTGCTCGAACGCCTCGATCGCGCGAAACCTCTGTCCCCCAGGGGCGGGTTGCTCGTCGAGCACAAGAACCGACAAGCCAAACTCTCCTGCCTGCAGTGCCGCGGCTAGACCAGCCGGACCTGCGCCGATGACAACCACGTCCCAGCTCATCTACTTGGACCCAGCAGAGAAGGAGCGGGTTCCGATCTGCTTTCGGACCGTCATATTCATTCGCACTGAAGCCACGCATGCACGCTGATTGGGAATTCCGTCTATTTCCATCAGACACTCAAAGCAAAGCCCCATCATACAATAGGGGCTGCGGCGGCGCCCGCTAACGGGGCTCTTCCCAGTAAAATCTGGATGCGTGGCGAGGATAGCCGCCGCGACAGGTTCGCCCTCTTTCGCAGTAATCATGTCGCCTTGGAAACATAGCGGCACAGTGCGAAAGATCTCGATTGACTCACGTTGCGCACTCATCCTGCAGCCTTCCTGTTCCAAATGGTTGAAGCAAGTTGTCCTTGACGTCGTCCAATATCCATCGGGGTAGCAGGCGGGCATGGAGCGCCGCGAGCGTGATTCCGCTGTGGCACGATACGACAAAAGCCCCGGGCCGCTGCTGTGATTCCTGGTAGATTGGATAGCCGTCGTCTGTCCGCGGCCGCAGTGCCGCCCAGCATCGATTGATCTGCACAAATCGCAACAATGGCAGTCGTTCAACAGCGCCTTTCGCGAGTCCTGTGAGTACCCCTACAGATGTGTGATCATCGAATCCGTTGTACTCACTGGAGCTCCCGATCATGATCGTGCCTTCAACGTTCTGCCTCAAAAAGCCGCTGATGGGATAGTTGAAGACTCTCTCAATTCGCTCTGTGACCATGATCTGCCCGCGTTCCGGCCGAACGTTCAGGCGAAGGCCTATTTGTGACGCCAGAGGTGGCGTTCCAAGTCCGCTGGCAATCACGACCTTAGGCGCGGAGAACGTGTCCGATGGCGTCTGCACTGAAAACGACGCGTTCTTGCTGACAATCTTCCTGACTATCTGGCTGGAAAAATAATGTCCGCCTTGGCTCAGATAGGCTCGAAAGAGGCCTGAGTAGAACTGGAGCGGCTCGACAGAGCCATCGAGCCGGCTAAACGCTCCCCCAACGACGCGATCGCCCAAACCAACGTGACCCAGCAAATGGTCCAGATCGTCTTTGCTGAGTATTTCCTGATGGTACTCGTCGCCAGCTCGCAGTAGGAACTCCTGAATATGGCTCACTCGATCTGCTAGTTCCTGTTCCCCCATCGAGAGGTAAACTTTCCCCCGACCTTCGAAATGTGGATTGATTCCAGATCGGTCGTGGACCTCATCCGCTAAGGAAGGCCATAAGTTGCGAGAAGCCAGTGAGAGGCGAAAGTAAGGGATATTGTTGAAGCCCTTGTTGGAAACCGAAACCATTCCAAAGTTACCGCGTGTGGCGCTGAAATCTCGATCGGTCCCGTCAAGAATGGCGACGCTGACGCCTCTTTGTAGCAGGCCATAACCAATACTGAAGCCAACGACGCCGCCTCCGATGATCAAAACGTCGAAGGTCCTGGAGCACGTATCTGATTCACCACGCATGTTGGCAGTCACGTTGCTTAGACATTATTTTTCGGTTTAGTCGCCTCAATTTAAAATGATCTGCCGGGAAAAGCCGCTCGTCAATGCTGCTAGAAAGAAAAATCCCCGAAAGTATCCGAATTTACACCCGCTCCCGGCCGGACGATTCCCATCTGTAACGCGTTAGACGAGTGGCAACGTTGATATTGTACATCAGCGTAAGGCGGAACAGGCGAAATATGGTACAGGTATATTTGAAAAATATACTCTTGTGACAATAAAAATAGCTTCGCCTGCTATTTGTCTTGTGTCCCCTTGGACGTGTCCATGTTAAGTTCAGCGAAAAGAGCAGGAAGGCAAAAATGGACGATATCTTATTTCCAATCGAGCGTGCATCAGGTGTCGCACCGGGGCGCAGTTCTGGTTCGGCGTACGGCAATCTAGTGTGGGCGGTCGCCACATCAGACGACAAGCAGCTGGAACTGCGGGGACAAATCGCGGCCGCCTTTGCCAAGATCGACCGTTTGCTGGCTGAGCTGAAGACAGACAAACGGTATTTGCTTTCGGCAAACGTTCTGCTCTCCGATCTCAAGCACAAGAAAGCATTCGACTCGGCGTGGAAGGAGTGGATTGGGGACAATCCACATCACTGGCCTCAGCGCGCCTGCGTTGGCGCGATATTATCGCCCGGAACACTTGTCGAAATCGCTGTTGTCGCTGCGCGGCCCTCGTAAGCTCCTGTTGCAGGAAGCGTTTCTCATCGGCCCCTGCAGCCGGAACATCTCCGTAATGGCAACGATGTCCTATCGCCGCAGACCAGGAGACGCTTTTGGTTGGCATTCTCATCCTCGAGAGCCTTCAGCAGCTTGGCCCCGCTAGTCCATGGGCCCCAACTTCGACCGCCGTTTGCATTTGCGGCACAGTTCAGTAGCGGACAACCCGGCGTGATGTTGTCGCGGCACGAGCGTGGAGCTCACAAGAAGCTACTCTCACTCATGAGGCGGTTTCTCGAATGATCTTGACCAGCATTTCAAGCGCATAGCGTAAATCCTGGCGCGTGTCCGGGCTGCCAAATACCAACCGGATGTGCCCTTTAGATGCCCCAGGCGCTTCTTCAAAGATCTTTCCGGGTCGGAGGATGATACCTTGTTTTCGCGCTTCGTTTACCAAATGGGCCTGTTTAATGCCATCCGGCAACTCAAGCCACGAGAACAGGCACTCTGGCTTAGTTTTCATTCGAAGCTGAGCTAGGCAGTCTCCAGCGATTTCTTGACGGATGAGAGCTTCTTGTCGAACGCTCTCGCAAAGCGCCGCCATCGTTCCTTCAAAGATCCACCGCTGCGCGATTTCCGCAGCGAGAGGAGCCGGAAACCAATAGGAAACTCCTTGCAAAGATTTGACAAGGATATCGGCTGCAGGCGCAGTTGGAGCGACAATATATGCGAGTCTTACCCCGGGGCCAACGGTTTTGGCAAAGCTGGTGATATGCCAAGTCACGTCTCCAGCTGAAGCGGCGATTGGTCGGGGTGCATTGCGGACCAACCCACCGTACACATCGTCCTCGATAAGCACGACGCCATTTTGCCTCGCGATCTCCGCAATGGCCGATCGACGTTCCTCGGACATAATCGCCGTCGTAGGGTTATGTAGCGTAGGCATGAAAAATGCCGCTTTGGGCCGCCTTTGTCGTATTGCTTGCAAGACGGCCGCCGGCAACGCTCCCTCCTCGTCCATTCGCACTGGGAGAAGGATATTGCCCCTAGAACTCGCGATCATGCGTAAGCCATGATAGCTTAGATCTTCAACCATAACAGCGTCGCCGGGTCTTGCTAAAAAAGACAGCAGAATCGACATTGCGTTCTGTGCGCTTGCCGTGACGATGACCCGATCCGGATCAATACGTTCTCCAAACCTCCGCTCGAGCCATTGTGAGGCTGCCTCTTTGTCACGGAGAGTCCCTCCAAAGCGATGCTGTTGGATCAACCTCGCGCAAAATGAGTCATCTGCAATTTGCGTGAGCGCTTTCTTAAACGCGCCCTCAATGTCGGCAACGGCTGGAGGCGTGGAGCGGACCAAGCTAATTTCTCGCTTTAAATCGTTATCCGTATTGTTGTTCATCACTCCACCTCGCTGTTTGCCACGTTGTGACTCGCCCCGAACGTATTGACGAGTGGACTGGTAGTTCAGATTCGACAGCCGGCACTGCGGCTGCTGAATGCTTACGATGTCGCGGAGTCACCTGCTTTGCTAACAAGGGAACAGTCTCCTCGAATTGCTCTTGCGCGATATCGTTGAGTATTGACGCAGCTAACGTACCAATCGCATGTGTATTTGCGTGTGTATGGACCTAGCCCACATTAGCGTTGAAGAAAAACCGGCGAGCTCGGTTCGTCAGCGCATGATGCCTATCGCTTCGCGTAATGGGGACAATAGCGGCAGAGGGGTGATGAATATTCCAAGAAATGCAAATCACTTGTCGCATCCTACATGAGCCCTTCGCCCCCGTCACGCCAACGTCGCACCCCCCGTGGGGATTTAATGGTGAATTGTTGCCGCATAGACCTGTCGCAGTCGGCTTCTGCCGTAGAGCTTGCTCCTGCCGCCAACCTAGTGAGATATAACAGAGTGCCGCCGCGGCGATGTTCTGGCGAACGCCCCCTGACATGGGGTTGGCGACACGTTCCTGGACGCCAGGCCTTCGAGCGCAATCGGTCCGCCTCGCAACCCGTCCCCAAGGCAAGACGGGCGCCTTTGGGCGCCGGCGCGTCGAAACCCGTCGCGCAAGAGGCCGGCGAAGCGACCGCGCAAAAGGGATGTCAGCTAAATCTATCGAGGCGTAGGTCCGCGATTGTCGTGGCAAGATCCTCGATTGCTACCACAGTCGCATTCGCACCAACGGCCCCCACAAAAAAGAAGTGGCCGCCTCGGATCGTTCGGCACAGTGCGCCGGGCAGAGCTTCGACAATGTGGCGTAGGTCTTCCCAAAGCCGTTCCTGGTCGGCGGCATCCAGCGCATCTCGATGTTTCCAGAGATCGGCCAGTCGCAATGCATTCATCGCGCCCCAGAGTGCACGGTCAACGAGTGCGCTCCGGAAATCGCTTCTTTCTGTCGGTACGATCGCGCCCATCACGGGATATTGGGCAAATTGGAAGGTTCCGACATCCGCAATGGCTTCCTCATAAGAAGACGCCAGTGAAGTATTGCGAAATCTAAGGGGTTCACCGTGCAGATGGAGAGGATTGTCGCCGACGTATTGGGAACGGTATATATCGATCGGTATAATGACATGACCATTGAGCTGGTTTTGAAATTTAAGCTCAGGCTCGAAGCAACGTTCCACGTAGTCCGTGCCATGAGCATTACGCGCGGTAAAGCTGCGCAGCCCCTCGCTGGTGATCGGTGTTTCGGCAGTATCAATCGGGCCCAAACCCGGCACTGGCGGGTTACCGGCTAGTGCAAGGAATCCACTGAGAAGGCAGCCTTTTTTCTGAAGAGCGGCAGATATTGCCTGCGCCAGTCGGCCAGACATGCTCCAACCTGCTGCGAAAACGCGGTGGTTTGGATGGGTTGCAAGGACATCAAGAATAAATTTGGCTGCGGCGGCCGCCCAACGCGAGACATCGATGCCATTCGGGATAAATGCAAAAACTGGGTGCGCTATCGGATGCGACAGCGCAAGAAGCCCCCAGCCTTGTCGTTCCAGCCACGCGTCAAGAAAATCTTCACGAATGCATCCGGGATGTCCGTAAGCAATTCGTGCGAGATGCGCGCCGCCGGAGAAAAATACCAGCAACGGTTTGTCCGGCTCCCCGGGGCGGAAATACTGTACTGCGGGAACGCCGTCAGCTTCGACCATCCTTTCTCCTGGATTGAGAAACGTGGTGTCAGCGGGCTGGCGAGATGCTAAGGCGGTCATGAAAATTCCTATGGGCTATTTCCGGCATCTGCTAATGCGCCCGGCCGCATGCAGGTCGCCGCCCGGTTAGACCCGATGGGTTTTGGCAAAAGGGAAATCGAACAACGAAACATCAGTGGTCCGGCAATTTTGCCGAGACGTCCCTAACCAAGCTTACCAAGGCGTCCTTGGGCGCAACTCGTTGTGTGATGACTGCCTGTAGGCTGTTCTCGACTACCGTATTCAAGGCAGTCGAGTTATCCCCGGGGAATTGTTCCCACGGTCCCAGCCGGCTAACCTGCGAAATGGCAAATGCCTGACTTGGGTGGGTCGCGAGGAATGCGTTCAGAGTGGACGACTGCGGTGCACCAGTCGCTTTCGGCGGCACGTAGCCGGAGTTGTTAAGCAAAATCGATTGGCCGACCGGACCGGTTGCAAATCGGATAAATCTCCAAGCGTCGCTTTGATGTGTAGCGTCTTTCGAAATGATAGCAATTGCGTTTCCGCCAGCCGGAAGAAATCCCTGTTCGGTACAGGGGAATGGGCCGACGCCCATTCGGAAAGCGTTTCCTATCTGGCTCGTCAGACGACCGCTCCAAGAGCTGGAACCAACCAGAAGACCAAGCGAACCGGCGACGAATGCCTGCCGGGCCTGCCCCGGCGACATATCCGTCATTCCAATCTGGCCAAAGCGTTGCAGGATTTCCAGGGCATACTGACCGTTCTCGTTATTGAAGCCAACGGATCCGTCCGGGCCAGTGAGATGGCCACCGCGAGCGTTCAAAAAGGCTGGGAACAACCAGTTGCCCTGATATTGAAACCAACCGCCTGCTATTGGGCTGCCAAGATTGTTGATCCGCTGACCTAACGCAAGGATCTCTTCCCATGTGCTCGGCATCGAACCGCTATAACCCGATTTTGCGATCAGGTCCTGATTGTAATAGACGATCGGTGCAGCGATCCCGAATGGCAGTGCGACCACCTTGCCATCAAATTTACCGAGCTGAAGGCTGACGTCGGCGATCCCGTCAGTTTGCCAACTCCGGTCGCGGGCGATGAAATCGTCGAGCGGAACGGCCATGCCGCGCTTTGCGAGTAGCGGGAGCTGTCCAAACCCCATGAAAAGGATATCTTGCTGCTGGCCGACCAGCGTGTCTCGAATTGCGCGCTGGATAAGTTCATCGTAGGTCGTTGCCGAGGAGAGGTAGGAGATTTCAATATCTGGATTTGAAGCTTGGAAATGGCGCGCAAGCTCATCGTACATCTGCGCGAAATCAGAATAGCCGGCAACAAGCTTTCGGCGTGTCTGTGCATATGCGGCATGGGATAGACCGGTAACAACAGTTGCAGCTGCAACGACACCGAAAGTGCGGCGGGTAATTTGAGGCATCGCAAGATCCTGTTTGATATTGGCAATGACTGCCCTAACGAGGCTATTGCGGCCTCTGAGCATTCAGGTGCGGAAGTTCTAGACTTGAGGACTGTATGCGCTGAACAATAACGGCAGCGATATTTCAGTAACGTTACGACTGCATGACTGATCGATGAACAGACTTGTAACTGTGCGGTACTCACACAGGCCGACACTATGCGAGAATGCACGAGAATTTGCGTCTATTCCATGCATGCTGCATGCTGTACAACCTTGTGCTGTACGACGGGAAGGAAACGAGCCCTCGGGTTCCAATGAACTTGGATGTAAGGGCTAATACGCTCTGCCGAGAAAAGAGGCCGTGTGCAACGTTGCGGAGGACCTGGCGCCCGGTTGAACGCTTGGCATGGCAATCACATCAAACGCGAACCGCTGAACTCATCCATATTCAATGAGGTAACGACTTCTTCGCACTTTCTTTAGCTGTACGACAAGAATAATGGACAAGTTCGCAACTGATACCTGTTGCACTAGCTTGCGCCATGATATGGCCGCACTAAAAGTTCTGCCCTATGTGTTAACAACATGGGAACCACACGATGGCAGGGAAAACTGCTAATCCACCCACGGTAGGAAACCGCCGAGAACGCAAGGGGGCTCTGTACCTCTGGGAGGAAATTTATGTGGCGCTCGAGAAAGATATACTGTCGAGGAGAATTGCACCCGGCGCCCGTCTTCCCACGGAAGAGGAGTTGGCAGCTCGGTTCCAGGTCCATCGCAATACCGTCCGCCGAGCACTCGATGCCTTAGAAGACAGATTTTTGATACGGGTGGAACATGGGCACGGCAGTTTTGTGCGGGAGAAAGTGATCTCCCATCCGATGGGCAGCCGACAGACGCTGCCCATTATTCTCAAGGGCTTGAATCGCATCGGTCGGGAGGATGTGCTCGATAGCTCGACAATCCGACCCGCCCGCGACGTGGGTTCCGCTCTCAAGCTAAAACAAGGACAATATGTAAGGCGTGTCAATCTTCTGACCTTTGTCGACGACAACCCTGTCATGGTGACATCCGGTTTTTTTCCGCTTCCTCGTTTCCATGGAATCGAAAAGGCCATTAAGGAGACAGGCTCTGTTCCCGAGGGCCTGCAGCGACTGGGGGTAGAGGAGATGGTTAGATATGAAACACGCATTTCGACAAGGAACGCGAGCCGCCCGGAGGCGGAACTGCTCCAACAAACAAGATCGCAGCCAATCTTAAATGTGAAGAACATTGTGGTCGATAGTGCTAACCAGCCGATTCTGTTTACGCAGGTCCGAATGTCGTCCAAATGGATCGAGTTAATCATCCGCTACAGCGAATTGTAGGAAAGGCGAGCGAGGGCTATGTTCGTGCCTCCGCCGCACCTCAATATCCCGAGAGTTTCCCCTGACCGAAGGCGGACATGCTCGTGGCAAACAAAGCGGACGATGAAAAGCAAAAAATGGCGAAGCGGAGCTCAGGTTTGATGCCAACCTGAGGGCAAGATCCGCAGCGACGATACGAGTGCTTATGCGCAATATGCTGCCGTTCAACGTTGTGATTTCGTCCTGACTGGCCGATGGTTCGACGAACTCATGCCAACCGCCGAGTTTTAATGGCTCTCGTCCACCGCGGGAATTATCGTCTCCTTGCAAATCCATGGCGAGGTTTCCTCCGCGTGGCTATTAACAGGACTGTCGTTCCTGTCTCGATCAGATAACCGTGCTTGGCACGATCCGACAAATGGCCATACAGCCGTTCTTCAAATGTCTTACGCCCATCGCCCAGAACACCAGGGCATGCCCGTGACGTCGAAAGGACGTAGCCCACCATGTCTTGAACGGCCCATTCGATAGAATATGGGATCGACAATTGCTCCATCGCCGCAAAAGGAGAGGCAGCTACGACATCTATGTGGGGTCTCGGGAGAGGTGCTCGAGTTTGCCCTTTGCCCGCAGGAAGAGTTCCTCCATGCCAGTCAAGGACGAACCGCCACATGTCGTCCCACCATCCGGGGGGCTCGCCGGCCGACCGTTCCTTGTCAATAATTGCAATGCCGCCTCCCTCGGCGACTATCATATCCAGCAACCCAAGGGCGTGCTCTCGGGGCATCCAATGAAAGCATCGTCCCATAGTGACCAGTTGAACTGGTTCATATGATGCGTCGATTGCTTCGACGCCATTGACTTCAAATTCAACATTTCGCACACCCGCCTTTGTCGCCGAGCGTCGTGCCTCGGAAATCATATCTGCATCAGGATCCATGCACAGAACGCGTCCCACGCGACTTGCAAAGGGAATCCCGAGTTGACCAGTGCCACATCCCAGATCGAGAAGCCGATGTTTCGCGTTGAGGGAAAAACGGTCGGTCAAGAGAGTAAAGATCTCCGCGGGATAGTCGGGTTGATATTGCGAGTAATATATTGCAGCACCTTCGAACAATCCGGTTCCATGCATATCAGGTCCACCAGTAAAGTTAGTTCGGTCGGGAAGCCTAAAGTGCGCGGAAAGTCCACGCATACGTTCGCATGCTCATTTCAATGCTGATTTCGTCGAGCGTTAAAGCGTCGATTTGGTTGAGAATTTCGGCCCATTTCTTTTCTCCCACCTGGCATGGAACATCGGTGATGGTTCTCCACGCATCGCGGAAACGAGAGGCGCTCATCTTCTCTTTATGGGGCATTTCCAGGCGATAGCAGTCGGAAAAGCCGGCCGCCATCAGGCAGTCTTCAACGCTATCCATGCATTTTAGGACTAAGTCGAGTGTTCGGCGGATATTGGGGGCAGCGTCATGAATGATGCTCTCGATTTCTTGAAGCAACGCGTCCCGGCGGATATCGCGAAGAACCCACAGTAGACTGACCGTTGCGCGATCCCTTAGAACGCGTCGGAACTCTTCCAGCGAGCGATGGCTGTCGATCCAATGGAATGCATTGCCCATGACGATCCAATCAATGGACTTAGAAGGAAGGCCCGTGTCTTCCGCGGAACCGGCAGTCCATTCGAAACTGTTCGTCCCGCAACGTTCGATGCCTGCGGATCGCATTTTTTCGTCAGGCTCGATCGCATAGCCATGCAGCCCGTGCGCCTGCAACATACGCGTGAGCGTGCCCGTGCCAGCTCCGATGTCGGCCACGACCGTGGTCTTTTCGGCGCGGACAAAAGCAATCAGATGCTTCAGCAGCGCTGGCGAATAAGATGGCCAATTGTGATAGTAACTTGCGACCGCTCCGAAGTCGCCCCATTTTCGCAACTGGACGGCTTGCATTCGTTCCCTCGTATGTCACGTTACGGTTGCTCGGGAACCTGCCGCGAACACTGCGTAATGAACTTGAAACTTAGCGGCGTCGGCAAATGGGCCTCGATCTGGCTCCGGCCGGTCAGAACAAACAATAACCGTGAAGTGATGCTGAGGCAAGAGCTTCGTTAGAATATATTTAAGTATATACTGGGGTGCATTTTAGCTAATCTGTCTTTTTTGTCCGCAGCTTTAATTATCTGAAATATGGCCTGATGTATACTTTTGCTTATGGCTCATTTTCCCATTAAGTGAACGATACATGCGATCAAGTTGGCAAGCCACCAAGCACCAAATATGCAAATTGATTTGTTACAGAACATCGGGCGATGCAACATTGGCGTGGGAAGTTGCGATCGGATCAGCCTTTTCGCTAGGCCATGAGAACGGCATCATCGACGTCGCGCCTTCACATGGACAGGCAGCCTGATGAATATCTGGTTCGGAAGGTTGGTCGGCTGCGTCAGCGCGGACACCTCGGCCCTTGCCGACACGCTCGGTGTGGGCACATCGATAGCATCGGGGTTGCGATGCATCTTCAGTCGTGGACCCTGCCGAACATGTTTTCGATCCGGGATCGTTCTTGTTTGAAGAGAACCGCGTCGTATACGATGGATTGCCTGCGATTTCGTTTGGGCGGGACGCAGGGAGAGATCTCCCTTTTGCTCAGCTCATTGCGGAACTAGTAGGCATCACAGCCGCGATCGACTAACAACTCCTTGACCTTGGGGAGGCGTCCGATGAGCGGGCACGCGCCCGTAAAGTCGCTGACCTACCTTCGGTGAGCAGCGGCGTAAAGGACGACTGAACCCGCCGGTGACGGCGTTAAGCTCGGAGTTCAGGCCGGCTTTGGTGCGTCCGATAGAGCGGGAAAGAGCCTGTTTGCAGGCGGTTGGCTGCGGTTCGATGAACCTGAGCTGGGTGGCATCGAGGTCGAGCTGCAGACTCGCCTGTGCCAATGTCGGCTTGGACCGAGCTGTGCGCGCAGCGTTCTAGCCAGAGGGCCGCACGGTGCACGCGCGAAACCATCAACGTTTTCCCAGTTTATGACATCGTTATTAAGAAATTTGGATGTATCCGACGGTCGTATCCAATCCCTCTTGTGGGCGAGATAGTGCATCCTTAGTCGTCCCTCAGCGACCACATTTCCGGACGGAGGGGACGGCGACTATGGGTAACTCGGTTTACAATCGCGAGAGCAGGTTTTCGGTTGAACACTTACATGTGCTGATCGACGGCGTGAATGAGGACGCGGTCGCCCTTGCTCAGCATCTTTCCCGTCGCGGCAAACGCGTGACCGTTCTTCACACTGAATACGGCGACCCAGAAAACGCCCGAAGGGCTTTGCGTGCCGAAGGCGGGAACGTCGATTTTCGGCTTCGAACTGAAATCGCCAATATAGGTGAAGCGGGAACGCTCTTCGTTTCCCCTTCGACGCCATCGCATGATGTCATTATCGATCATGCCCGCGCCAAGGGGTTCACTATTTCCAGTCTCGCGGACACTGTTCTGCGGGATGCGCCCGGTGGAACGGTCGGTGTAACGGGTTCGGCCGGGAAGACGACGACGACATTTCTGCTGTCGGCAATTCTGCGGAATGCGGGGTTCGACGTCATTGGCTCGACGGACTATCGGCTCACACCATCCGGGCCCGGAAAAGCAATGCTGGAAGCAGTCACGTCACTCAACGATGCCTCATGGGCCGTGGTCGAATTGACCAGCCACCACCTAAGTTATGTCACGACCAGCCCCTCAATTGGGGTTGTTACCAACCTTTTTCCAGACCATCAGGACTGGCACGGCTCTTTTGAAGCCTATCGAAGCGCCAAACAGAACCTGTTGCGGTTTCAGCAGAGCGGCGACGTAGCGGTGCTAAATTTCGACGACCCGGAAGTGCGCGGACATTTTCACGGGCTCGGGCGGGGACGCAACTTCTACTTTAGCGCTATGGACAAGATAGCGAATGGGATCGTCGTCGCTGATGGCCATATCGCCCTACGTTCCAGGGGTGGATGTCACAAAATTTGCGCTGTTTCGGAATTGAGGATGCCGCGCCATCATATACCGAATGCTCTCGCCGCTGCGGCGGTTGCCATCGAACTCGGAGTAAAGACCGAAACATTGCGCGACGCACTGGTGATCTTCCAGGGCCTTCCTCAGCGGTGTCAATTTCTCGGGATTCGAGACGGCATCGAGATATACGACGACACGATCGGCATGAATCCGCGAAAGGCGTTAAATGGCTTGGAAACTTTCCCCGATCAATCGCTGGTAGTGGTCTCCGGAGGCGCAGTCCAATCGGTCGGCGGGGAAAAACGAGTCAATAGCGCACTGGAAATGGGCGATCTAAGGCTGTTTTGCGAAGCGCTTCTGAGAAAAGCGACTAGCGTCGTGCTGTTCGACGAAGGCGGAGATATCATTGAGCGGACACTCGCAGAAACGGGTGGAATGATGCCGCCCGTTGTTCGCGCTAAAAACTTCGAGGCCGCTGTTCTTGAAGCCATCGGGGCCGCGCACCCCGGTGCGCGGCTGCTGATTTCTCCTGTCTTCTACAATCCGCCATTGGATGTGCGGCGTTTTCTCGAACATTTAGTCTCAAAGTCCGGTTGAAAAGACGCCCTGCGGAGATTTGCCATAACTTTGTTTGATATGACCTATGCTGCAAAGTGACGCGCTGAGGACCCACTGGCGTCGTGCCGATGCCATCGACCGAAGCGGTGGTCCAATCCCAGCGGGATGAGCCCAGAACTGCTTCCTGGTGGTTCACCGCTTCGCTCACAGGCCGGTTGCGGCACAGGGCCGGGCCTCGTCCGCCCTTACCGATTCCGAGTTGAACGGTGGGGATGACGCGTTGCCGCTGATGGTAAAAATCCGAGAGCCCAAGAAATCCGAAAGCGAAAATAGCGGGTGGGGATATGCGACCTGCTTCGGAGCATACCAGGCTGGAGCGAGTGAATGAGTCCAGCGGTCGTCTGGTGCCGCGGCGCGGTGCAACTGCCGACTTCGCCTGCCATCTTGAGAGGACCTGGTCAGTGGACGACAAAGTGATCGATGTCGAAAGCAGCGATTACCGCATCGTGCTACCGCTAGAGATGGAAGCCTATCTCAACCGCTGCGGTTTCGGTTTGGTGGGGCTGCCGACAATGCGGTCAAGTGATTTGAGCGGGACGCGCACTGGCTGGTAGCCGACTAAGCCGAATTTTAGGAGAAGTGACGAGCCACCCATGGCTCGCCTTTTGTATAGCGTGATCAGGTGCTTGGAGTTACCTGCTCAAGTGGGCGGCAGGAGGGCTCGAACGTCACGGACCATGTCGTGCAGCACCGCTTTCGGCTCGCGACGCAAGGTCACGACTGACTGGATGTGATCCCGAATCAGATCGGTGATCTTGATCGCATTCTGACCGGGGAAGCCGGGCCATGCGGTCAGGATCGGAAGTTGCTGAACGCCCACCATCGCGTTCGGATTGTCAGCATAAAACCTTCCAAGGAATTCGGGTGTCCTTACCGCAATGTCGTTGGCCGGAATATAGCCGGTGGTGTTGACGAGCTTCGTCTGAGCTTCCGGTCCCGTCATGTACTTGATGAAGTCCCAAGCGGCTTTCTGACGGATAGGATCTTTGGTCACAATCATCGCCGCATTGCCGCCTACTGGCAATTTGCCGTTCGGCTTGAGTGGCAGGTTGGCGGTGCGGATTTGGAATTCACCCATGGCTGCCTTCTCGGCGGAGCGCAAATAGCTGCTGGCGGTGCCGAGGATACCCATGGTGCCGCTCGAAAAGGCTTGCCGGCTCTGATTGAGCGACATCTCGATTTGGCCGGCTTGGCCAAACTGCTTGAACATCTCCAAGGACCAGAGGCCTTCCGGACTGTCGAAACCGACATCCTTCTGATCTGGCGTCATGATTCGGCCACCCTGGCTCATGACCAAGGCCATCCAGGTCCAGGCGCCCGAATGCCCGATATAGGCGTAGTGGAGGCCCATTACGCCGTTTTCGAGCCCACGGATCCTTCTACCCAATTCTATAATATCAGGCCAATCGGCAGGCAACTTGTCTGGGTTGCCGCCCGCTTTCTCCACAAGGTCGAGATTAAAGAACAGCGTTGGCGACGATATCGCGAAGGGCAGGCCGAAGGTCTTGCCGTTGACTTTGGCCATGTCGAGAAGCGATGGCTGGTAGCCGAGGGATGCTTGGTTGCCCTCTGCGTTTACGAAGGGATCCAGCGGGATGGCAGGGCCTGGCTGGGCAAGTAGATTGATGCGGTTGAAACCCTGGAACGCGACGTCCGGGACGTCGCCAATTACCGATGCGCGCCTGACACGTAGAGTTAGATCGTCATAATCCGGTGAAGGAGTGTCTACGGTAACGCGGATGTCTGGCCGTTTTTGCGCGAAATCGGCGCAGAGGCCATCGTAGAGCTCCTTTGGCGTGCTCGTTATAATGCGAAGAGCGATCGGCGCTGATTGAGCCAGGGCCGGCGCAGCTAATGCACCGGCGGCTATAGCGGCAGTTCCGCGAAGAAAATCGCGTCTGTTAAGGTCGGAAATCATATCCATTCCCCAAGTGGCTGTAATGCTTTATGGCCTTCAGCTTTGATAGCAGCTTTGGAAAAATGTCCCCTTTCCAGCAGTTATCTCGGCCGCGCCGACATAAAAAGCATTGTCTCATGTTACAGAGTTGATGGCACAGTGACCACCTCGTGAAGAAGAATGGATGAGCCCTTGACTCATACCCACCTTCTGTCTTCACTGGTGTTCCCCAAGCAGGCGATAGTGATGAAGGCGAGTCTTAGCCAAAAGCACTTCAATGGGAGCTTAAACCGAAGAAAACGACCACTCATGTTGGCGTCGCAAAGGACCGTGTGAACAGGAAGTCTCTTTTGCCATCAATAAGTACTGCATCATCGTCCGGCTTGCTTGAGGAGAACGGTTGGCGGCAGAAGAGGAACTCGCGCGCCGCATTCACGGCACCTTCGGCGGGCGCGAGGAGATTCTGGGAAGTTCCGAGCGTTCGCCCGTAAGAGAAATAATCGTGGCTCTGCGGTTGGCAGCCACAATTATGTACCTGATGCCAATGATGAAAATCCGACGACGATCAAGCTCCGATACAAGATTTTATGAAAGTATTCATCGAAGTCCCAGGCAAGCTGTCATTTGACGCCGCCGGCAGTTAGGCCCCTGATGAACCAGCTCTGCGCGACCAGGAAAACAATCACCAGCGGCGCGACCACGATGGTACTGGCCGCCATCAAGGGGCCATAATCTATTCCAGTGTCTTCGTTCTTGAAGGCCATGAGGCCCAGCGGAGGAGGCATAAGCTCCTGGGAGCGAACCGCGATAAGCGGCCAGAAAAGATCGTTCCAATGGCCCACGACTGAAAATATCGAAAACGCGATCAGCGCCGGTACTGCCATGGGCAGCATTATCCGCCAGACGATGGCGAATTCCGACATGCCGTCCAGCCGCGCCGCGTGCACGATGTCGTCCGGTATAGTGTTGAAGAACTGGCGAAACAGGAAAATGCCAAACGGGGAGACGATGAACGGGAAAACGAGCGCGGCATAGGTATTCAGCAGATTAAGCTGATGGGCCAAGATGAAGAGCGGCAGCGCGAGCACCTGGCCCGGAACGAGCAGGCCGATGAGCACCAGCGCAAAAAGGACATTGCGGCCGGGAAATTTGAGTTTGGCTAGTGCATAGGCGATCGGGGTACAGACAAGTAATTGAAGAGTCAGGATGACACCACAGACAAAGAAGCCATTGAACATGAAGCGTGGAAGAGGCGAGGCCGTCATAGCCCGAGTATAGTTCTGCGCCGCGTGCCAAGTTTGCGGCAGCAGCGAGAACGACCCGTTAAAGCTCTCACCCGGCGGTTTTAATGAGAGGCTGATCATCCAAATGAAGGGTACAAGAACGAAAGTCGTAGTGATGGCCAAAAAACTGTGACGACCCAAGCTTCGGAGTGAAATGGTGAATGGCTTCATTGATAGTGCACCTTTCGATCCATGATCCGGGTCTGGATCAGCGTGAGCGCCACAACGATCATGAGGAACACGACGGTCACCGCCGCGCCATATCCTGTCCGCAGATACTGAAAGCTTTCGCGATAGAGGGTGTAAAGCAGCACGTCAGAGGCGTGATTGGGGCCCCCTTGGGTGAGGGTTTGCACGGTGTCAAATATCTCAAGCCCATGGAGAGCTACGACGATGACGACGAACATCAGCACTGGCCCGAGCATGGGGAGAGTAATCAGGCGGAAACGGTCGAACCAGAAATCGATTCCATCCACGTCCGCGGCGTCGTAGAGGTCGCGCGGAATGGCCGTTAGGCCAGCCAGGAAGAGTACCATTGCGAAGCCGAGGTTCTGCCAAATCCCGATGATCGCGAGGACGGGCAGAACGGTTCTTTCATCGCGAAGCCAATTTGCGGTCGGTAATCCGGCCGCCGTTAGGACCTGATTGACCAGGCCGATCGTCGGATGAAGGAGCGCTTCCCACGTGATCGCCATGGCGGCCAATGTTGCCATGTAAGGGAGGAAATGGACCGCACGGTAGAAGGCGCGCATGGTTTGGCCGCTTTCGATTGCCAGCGCGACGGCGAGGCCTAGGACAATAGTCCCTGGAACGACGATTGCCGTATAGAGCATCGTGTTGGCGAGCGCTTTACGAAACGCCGCGTCCGCAAAGATCTCGGTGAAGTTCTTGAGACCGACGAAATTCAGAGACGCCGCACCGAATTGCCAATCCGTGAAGGCGATGACCAGGACGCCGGCGACCGGCAAGATGAAGAGTGCAACAAGCAAAAATAGGCCGGGGGCGGCGAGCGCGCAGGCAACTAGGCTCTCCGCAAGACGCAAACGGCGCAACGCTACCTCTGTCGGTCGAAATGTCCGAGCATCTGCGTGGTTCGGCGGCGGGCCTTGCTCGACGACGGTCATCGTACAAGTCCCCGAAGAGGTGTGACCGAGGCTTGCGGCTTCAACCGTTTGCCGTCCTTTGAGAAGAGGAGCACCTGCTCCGTTGTGATGCGCAGATGTAGACTGCTGCCCGGCGCGATGTGGCTGCTCCAAGCGGGGAGGCGGGCGATAACTGGATCAGGAACACCGCTCAGATCCACGTGGACGAAAAGGTCAGATCCCATGTGCTCGATCAGGCGAACTATGGAGGAAAGCGAATTTGGATCTCTGCTATCGGTGAGACGGAACGCTTCTGGCCGAATTCCTATAGTGAGAGTGTCCTGCTTTGCATCAAATTCAAGCGGCAGCACCTGCCCACCAATCTTGGCGAGCCCGCCTTCGCGCACTTTAACATCAATCATGTTGATCTTCGGCGAACCGACGAATTCCGCCACCCTACGATCATGTGGGTTGGTGTAGATCTCTTGGGGCGGCGCAACCTGAAGAAGCTCGCCGTCGAGCATGACCGCCACGCGATCGGAAAGCGTCATCGCCTCGACTTGATCATGGGTCACGTAAATGAAAGTGACGCCCAGCCGTTGGTGCAACTCCTTGATTTCCGCGCGCATCTGGACACGCAGCTTAGCGTCAAGATTGGACAGCGGTTCGTCCATCAGGAAGACCGCAGGCTGGCGCACCATGGCTCGGCCTACGGCGACGCGCTGGCGCTGGCCACCGGAAAGCTGGCTCGGCTTGCGATCGAGAAGGTGGTCAATGCCGATAGATTTCGCGATCCTCGCGACCTCACTGGCGATTTCCGCCTTCTTGGCTGCAGTCCCCGGAACGAATGCACTGAAGACCGGAAGGCGCTGCAATGTATTCAAGCGTCGCATCAGCAGCGGAATGGCGAGATTTCTGGCGACACTCATGTGCGGATATAGCGCGTAGGACTGAAACACCATGGCGACATCGCGCCGCTTCGGACGCAATCCGTCCACCGCGCGTCCGCCGATCGCGACAGATCCTTCGTCCTGAAGCTCGAGACCCGCGATGATGCGCAGAAGCGTCGATTTCCCGCACCCGGAGGGACCGAGCAGCGTCAGGAACTCGCCGGGAACAACATCCAACGAAAGGTTCCGAATGACGTTCGTGGAGCCGAAATTCTTGCAGATGTTGCGCAGTTCAAGTCCAGACATCGCTCCCTCTTCATTCTTGATTCTTGATCGCCAAGCGAAAGCCAGCGCGGGAGTGAGATTGGCGGTAGGCTCGTATCAGATCGGTGACAAATTCGTGACGGTTGGATGAACAAGCGCGTGACTCTCAGGTCGTCATGCCTAAGTTGCGGGATCTGCCTAAAATATGAGCTGGAGTGATTTTGCCTTGGGAAGGACCGGCTCGGCATATGTGTCACCGCCGCGCTTGTCCGGTTTTCGTCATCCAGTGTTCACGACTGCCACAGTCAGAATGGTGTAGACACTGCACCGGCCTCGCGGATCGCCGAGGCGTTACGGTTTTTGTGGCTCCATGATGTGTGAAACTTCCCTGCTTTCAGATCGTAGATGCTGGATGTCCGCCCTTGCGACGGCACCGTCGGCGGCTTTGTCTGATAGCTGGCAGGCGCTGCCGGCCCAGCCGGACTTTACCTGGATCAGCCCTCCGCAGTTCGAGACGGTCATGCTGCGCGCCCGCGCCGACGGCAGTGGAATGTTGTTCAATCTTGGCGAAATGACTGTCACGCGATGTTCCATTTCATTGCGCACCGGTACCGTGGGGATCGCGTGTATTGGCGGGCGGGATAAACGGCATGCGGCAATTGCGGCAGTCTTCGACGCCATGATGTTATGCCCAGAGGAGACGCCATGGCGTGAGCGCGCGCGCGAGGCAGTGCTTTCCATCGCAGAGACAAGCAGGAAATATCAAGTGGGGAAGGCAGCGAAAGTGCGTGCGACCGAGGTCTCATTCTCAATGTCAGTCGCGGGGCAGCCAACATGACGGCGCCACACCTTGCCTCGCGCTGTGCGACTGTGACCCCGTCCGAGGCGGTTCAGCTTGCGCAGGCTAGTTTCAGATCTATTTTGCGCGCCTTCAGCCATCCCGGCAAAATCGTTGCGGCGCCGCGAATGTCCCAGACGGTCGGGCCGATGAGCGAGGGCATGTTGTCTGCCGTGCTTTGTCTTTTGGACGGTGAGGTTTCCACGTGGCTCGATCCGGCTTTCAGGACCTCGGAAATTGAAGAATTCCTCCGGCTGCGGATGGGCGTCTCGGTCAGCCCTGATCCAACTGATGTCGATTTCGCTCTTATTGGCGATGCGCAGGAAATGCCAGACCTGAGGACGTTTAGAGCAGGGACATTGATGGAGCCAAATCGCTCAGCGACGCTTCTCATTCAGCTACCGAGTCTCGTGGGCGGAACTCCGATATCGCTGTGCGGACCCGGAATCAAGAACGCAGTATCGGTCGCCCCCAGTGGCCTACCGCCGTGGTTCTGGACGTCATGGGATGGAAACGCAGCTCGCTTCCCCGTGGGCGTCGACGTTCTCCTTGTCGATGCCAATAGCTTCTCGGGCCTTCCTCGCTCGATACGCCGGAGTTCTCAATGCTCGTAGCAATCCGTGGAGGCGAACAGGCGATCGAAAATGCGGAGCGGCTGCTTATCGAGCAGCGCCGCGGTGATCCCGCGATTTCAGAATTATCGGTCGAACAGATTGGCGAACAATTATCCTTGGCCGTCGATCGCACGATGAATGAGGGCGCGCTTTATGACAGACACGCAGCGAGCCTTGCTCTCAAGCAAGCACAGGGCGATGCGGCAGAAGCGGCGTTCCTTCTCCGGACATTTAGGGCAACGTTGCCACGAGCGGGTTACTCCGAGCCGCTCCACACCGCCTCTATGCAGATCGAGCGGCGGATTACGCCGATCGTAAAGGAGGCACCCGGCGGTCAATACTTAGGAGCAACCTACGACTACATTCACAGGCTTCTTGATGAGAAACCGACGGGTCCCGATAAATCTCCGATTTCGACTGACAACGAGAGCGATCCTATCATTGCGCCGCATCTTGCCGATCGACTTGCCCGCGACGGGATTGCTGAAAAATTGCCGTCCGCAAATTCAGGCGCTGACATTTTCGACATCACGCGCGATCCGGTTATGTATCCGGCCAACCGGGAGGTTAGGCTGCAGTCCTTGTCAAGGGCGGACGAAGGTTTCCTGACCGGCCTAGCAAACTCCACCCTTCAGGGTTACGGAGAGAACTTTCCGCTGGTGACCGAACTGCGCGTGGGCGACGTGGCAGTGGATTTTACGATCCCTGAACTGGGGTTTGCAGTCACGATTGGGCGAGTGACGCTAAGCGAATGCGAAATTCTCAACAAGAAGCTGGATGTGCAAAGCGATGAACCTCGCTTCACCCGTGGTTACGGACTCTCCTTAGGGCGGAGCGAAAGGCGGGCGATGGCGATGGCCGTTAATGACCGAGCATTGAAGGGCCGCGATTTAGGTGAGGCTGTCCAGTGCCCCATCGAGGATGAGCAGTTCGTGCTGTCAAACGCTGACGGTGTCGAGGCAGCCGGTTTGCTGCAAAGCCTGAAGTTGCCTCACTATGTCAGCTTTCAGGCAGAACTCAAGCGCTTGAGGGACATTCAAGCTAAACACCTACTCCGAGGGGAGAATTCACAATGATCCCCGTGAACGCAGGTCTTCAGGAGCAGCGCTCCTACAATTTCGGTTACTTAAACGAAGTCACGAAGCGCATGCTTCGGCGCGCGATTTTGAAAGCGGTCTCGATTCCAGGCTTTCAGGTACCGATTGCGGGGCACGAGATGCCACTTCCTCCCGGTTGGGGGACTGGCGGTATGCAGATCACGGCAGCGCTGATCGGTCGCTCCGACGTACTCAAGGTGATCGATCAGGGCGCCGACGATTCCATCAATGCCACAAGCATCCGAAGATTCTTCGAGCGCGTCACAGATTGCCGTACCACCTCATCGACGCGCGAAGCGACAATTATCCAGACCCGGCACCGCATACCGGAGGAGCGACTTTCTGAAGGCCATATCATCGTGCTTCAGGTGCCGCTGCCGGAGCCAATGCGATCGCTGGAGCCCTCGGAGACTGTGACCCGACGCCTCCATGCGTTTCAAGACTACGGAATGCTCTATGTCAGACTCTATGAAGACATGGTGAGACTCGGTGATGCCGGCGGCGGAACAAATCATCCTGTACTCGTCAATGGTCGGTATTTCGCAGCCCCGTCGCCGATCCCGACATTCGACAACCACAAACTCGATCGCAGTCCGGCATTGATGTTGTTCGGAGCCGGCCGCCATCGGCGTATCTACGCCATCCCGCCGCACACCTCCGTCGAAAATCTGTCATTCCGCGACCGGCCGTTTGTCGTGCGAAAGGTTGAGGGCCGATGCAGCGTGTGCGGATCGACTGAGAGCTACCTGGATGTGATCTCTGATGATAATGGCATTAGCGGTTTCGTCTGCTCGGATACCTCCTTCTGTGCCACTCGGCGAATTGGCGAACCCGTAGGTAGCCGAGCATGACCGGCCTCGCTAGAAATCAGTTGGTGCTGCGGGCCCGATCGGTCGCCAAATGTTTCGGTGGCGGTCGGCTCGGCTGCCACGACATGTCTCTGGAAATCGCATCTGGGGAAGTCGTCGCCATAGTCGGGGAGAGTGGTTCCGGAAAGACGACCTTCCTGCGTTGCCTTGGCGGTCATCTGCGACCCGACCATGGCATCGTGGAACTTCGGAGCAAAGATGACACCCTACATCCAATATGGTCGCTTCAGGAAGAGCAACGTATCCGGCTCCTGCGCTCGCACGTCGGTTTTGTCCATCAGCGTCCTCGCGACGGACTGCGCACCAATGTTAGCGCAGGCGCCAATATCGTCGAACCCTTGGCACTTTCGGGTCTTCGCGATTTTTCCCAGATGCGCCGGATCGCAAAGGAGTGGCTCGATTGTGTCGAGATACATCCCGGCCGTGTTGACGATGTTCCGGGCTCCTTTTCAGGCGGGATGCAGCAGCGCCTGCAGATCGCGCGCAGCTTGGTCAAACGTCCCTCGCTGCTCCTCATGGATGAGCCGACCGGTGGTCTCGACCTCTCGGTTCAGGCGCGGATTCTCGATCTTCTGCGCAATTTGGTGCGCGAACTCCGCGCGGCCGTTGTCCTCGTTACCCACGATCTCGGAGTTGCGCGCATGCTCGCGGACCGGATGTACGTTTTGAGATCAGGAATGATCGTCGAGCATGGCCTCGCAGATCAGGTCCTTGATGACCCCCATCACCCCTATACGCAATTGCTCGTGTCGTCGATGTTGCGAGCATGACCGCAAGACATATTGGAGAGCAGAAATGACGCGGATAGTTCTTGGCAACGCAAGGATCGTGTTGCCAAACGATGTCGTGCACGGCCATGTGACGGCCGAGGGCGGCTGGATCACCAGCATCGATACCGGGCGAAAATTGCCGGTCGGAGCCATTGATTTTGCCGGCGATTTCCTCATGCCGGGTCTGGTCGATCTGCACAGCGATCATCTCGAGAAGCATATTATGCCGCGAGCAGGCGTCTACTGGCATGCTCTTTCGGCGGCAGTCTCATACGATGCCCAGGTGATCAGTTCTGGTATCACGACGATGTTCGACAGTTTCGGACTCGTAGGGGAAGAGTTCGATAGCGACCGCAATGGCGCTCTCGGGCGCATGCTGCAGGGCATGGAGGAGGCCGCAATTGAAGGGTTGCTACGCGCTGATCATTTCATCCATCTGCGTTGCGAAATCATCGAAGCCGACATTGTGGAGCGTTTTGCTACCTTGCAGGAGCATCCTCGGCTGAAGCTGGTTTCCCTGATGGACCACACGCCCGGACAGAGGACCTTTCCCGACTCGAATAAGTGGAAGATGCACCAGAAGCGCAGGACCGGCGCTTCCGATGCGGAACTCGACGCCATTTTGGCGGCACGGCAGGAAGCACGAGATCAATACGCTATCCGAAATCGGCGCGCCATTTCTAAAATCTGCCAGGAGAAGGGCATTGTCGTGGCAAGCCACGACGATACCACGCTCGACCATGTTCTCGAGGCGAAAGAGCTCGGTAACAGAATTTCCGAGTTTCCGACCACCCGTCTGGCTGCGACCGAAGCGCGTAGGCGGGATGTACAGATTGTGATGGGAGCGCCCAACCTAGTACGCGGAGGATCGCATATCGGCAATCTCTCTGCCAGCGAATGCGCAAGAGCGAGTCTGCTCGACGTGTTGGCCTCCGACTACATTCCAGCAAGCCTTCTGCATGCCGCTTTTCTCCTGAATGGGGAGACGATCGGCTGGACGCTGCCTCAGGCGGTCGCCACGGTAACGTCATCTCCCGCAGCATGCGTGGGCCTCGATGATCGAGGCGAAATAGTCCTGGGAAAGCGTGCCGATCTCCTGCGGGTCCGCCTTCACAACCGGCTGCCCGTCATCCGATCCGTGTGGCGCGCCGGCAACCTCGTTTATTGACCTCCAACGCCGTGAAACATCATGACCGATTCCTCATTTATCGCCTTTATCTCCGATCCTCACTTGTCCGCAGATCGGCCTTTCTTTCAGTTCAACTGGGAAATCCTGCTCGATGAACTGTCACAGCGACAGCCGGATCTGGTTCTTGTCGGTGGGGATCTCGCGCTCGATGGGGCGAATAACCCGTCAGATCTACGGTTTGCGCGACGACAACTCGATCGGCTGCCATGCCAGTGGCTGGCGGTTCCGGGAAATCACGATATTGGCGATATCGCCAAATCGGCCGTTCCGGAAACCGCAGTCAGCGAGGAACGCCGGAACCGCTATCTCGAAGCGATCGGCTGGGATTTCTGGTCGTTCGACGTAGGCGAGTGGCGGATCATTGGGCTGAACAGCATGATTCTCACGTCGGGGTTCGCAGCAGAAGCGGAACAGGAGAAATTCCTGGCGGACGCGATTGCGGAGGCCGGTTCTCGGCGGATCGCTCTCCTGTCCCACATGGCCGTCTGCGACGTTGCGCTGTCGGAATTTGACAAAACCGGCTGGTTCATGCCGGCTGAAAGCCGCGCGATGCTAAGTACCTATCTCCTTGGGGGGAAGGTCGAGCTCGTCTTGAGCGGTGACATGCACCAGAGCCGGGATCGTCTGATCGACGGTGTCCGGCATGTCTGGGCTCCCAGTACGGCCTTTGTGACGGATATGATGGAAGAGTGGCGTCCGAAATTTGGCGGGCGTAAACGCGTCGGTTGGACAGAGGTGAAACTAGGCAAGGAGATCGAAGTCCAGATGCATGAACCACGTCGTATGGTGGATTTCGACGTCGGCAACTGGGTCCATGACGGCGCCAGGCTCTATTATGAATTTGCCCGCAGTAGCCGCTTTGCCGGTTTCGGAGCTGCCTCCAAGGCGATCACGCTGTGATGGCAGATGATCAACTGCAAGACCCGGCAGGATATCGTAGCCGTCCTGCGATACTGCATGCCAAGGGCCTCGCCAAGAGCTTCACGGTCCACACCCAGGGTATCACCCTTCCGATCTTCGACAATGTCGAACTTACAGTGAAGTGCGGCGAATGCGTTTGCCTTCACGGTCCTTCCGGCGCCGGCAAGTCGACGCTCTTGCGCTCGCTTTATGCCAACTACAAACCGGATGTCGGCAAGATCCTCGTCGAGCACGTGGGCGAGACGGTCGACTTGCTCGCCGCCGAACCCTGGAAAGTGATTGAAATCCGCCGCAGTACGATCGGTTATGTCAGCCAATTCCTGCGCGTCATTCCCCGGGTTCCAACCCTTGACGTGGTCGCCGAACCAGCTATCGCAAACGGCATGCCAGCCGAGGCGGCTAAGGCGCTTGCCAAAACCCTGCTAACCCGCTTGCGCATCCCCGAGCGTTTGTGGTCGCTGGCCCCCGCCACCTTCTCCGGTGGCGAGCAGCAGCGAGTCAACATCGCCCGTGGCTTTATCGTCGATTACCCGATCCTGCTTCTCGACGAACCGACCGCCTCGCTTGACACTACCAACAGCGCGACCGTCGTTGATCTGATCAACGAGGCGAAATCCCGCGGCGCCGCCATCGTGGGCATTTTTCATGACGAGGAGGTTCGCGACGCCGTTGCCGACAGGCTGTTAGAGATGGGCAATCAATCGGCCGCTACCGCTGCGTCCGGTGTTGCCGAAGCAAAGGCGTGCGCCTGATGCCGCAACCAAGCACTCCCCGCTACGCCATTTATTACACACCAGCTCGTGCGCATCCGCTGACCGTAGCGGCGAGTTCCTGGCTTGGCCGCGATGCGTTCGGCAGGGTTGATGCTACCAATGACCCCCGGCCCGAAGCGGACGTCCTCCTAACTTCCGAGCCGCGCCGGTATGGTTTTCACGCAACGATCAAGCCACCCTTTCGGTTGAAGGAAGGCACTTCCGTTGAGGATCTGGAACAGGCGCTCAGCAAATTTGCTGGCTCACGGCCCCCGTGTCCGATCGGGCCTCTAAGGATCGATCTCCTGGGCGGTTTCTTTGCGCTTGTTCCTGCCAATCCGATGCTGACCTTGCGTAATTTTGCTGCGCAGATCGTAGAAGAGTTCGATCGTTTCCGGGCGCCGATGATTGCATCGGAACTCCAGCGGCGGCTGCAAACTCCGCTTGATGAGATCGAGACAGTTCATCTCGTCCGGTGGGGCTATCCCTACGTGCTCGATCGTTTCCGATTTCATATGACGTTGACCGGCCGCGTTCCCGAAGAGGGTCGAGCACAGACAAGAGCGCGTCTGAAGACGGTCTTCGAAAATTACCTGTCTGAGGATTATCGCCTCGATACCTTGTCCCTGTTTGCGCAGGAGCGCGACAAGGCCGATTTCGTTGTACGTTCGCAGTTCGCATTGAAAAGCGCAGCGCTGCTCGCAATGGGGATCTGACCCACTCGCATCACAATGCAAACCTTGACCGGCGGCACCTCGCTCAGGACGCTTCATGAAGACGCGGCCCGCGGTGCTTCATCAGGCGGTGATGCGACCGCGAACACAGCCCGCCCGGTGGATCGGTCTTCGAGAGGCCTGACTTTCCGAGGGCGATTAGAAGAATTCGATACTAAACGATAGGATTCAGAGGGTTTTTCGGTCAGAATATTCGCTGATGACCACAATCGCGACTATCGTTTGAACTAATCGAGGCTGCGCCTTGGATACTGGTCATCGTTGTGGTCTCAGCAAATACGCAGTGATGCGTGGAGGGATCCTCTTTGCACTTCAGATTGTCGTTTCATCGGCTTAGGCGCTCGCAGTTAGGCCGCCATCGACGTATAGAATCTGCCCCGTCACGTACCGCGCAAGCGGAGACGCAAAGAACAGCACAGCGCCAGCCACTTCGACTGGCGTTGCCAGGCGGCCGAACGGAATGTTCCCAACCGCGCGCTTAAATGCTGTTGGATCCTCAAGCGCCTTGTCGTTCTTTCGCGTGCGCACAAGTCCTGGCGCTACGCCGTTCACCGTAATACCGTGCGGCGCTAGTTCGGTTGCTTGCTGCTTCAGCAGAACGGCCAAGCCGCCCTTCGCCGCGCAAACCGCACTGTACCCGCGGTTGCGGAAGCCGAGTGACGAACGAACCGAGAGAAGGTGGATCTGGCTGCCACCCCTACCGGCGGCCACCTGATGGGAGGCGACGGCCTGTGAGAGGAACATTCCCGGCCGCAGTGTTTTGGCAAAGACTTCGTCGAAGGCCCGCTCGGTCACATCCAGCAACTTCTCCTCGTTGTTGAAGCCGACGCAGTTGACCAGAATGTCGATGCTGCCATAGCGATCCGAGATGGAGGTCGCGAGCATTCGGACGGCCGTCACATCACAGGCGTCCATCTCGAAGCCTTCGGCACTACAGTCCTTGTCGGTGAGTTCAGCGGCGAGCTCGCGGGCCTTACTTCCGTCGCGCCCGGCAATGACGCTCGTCGCGCCCGCCTTTGCCAACATTTGCGAAATCGTGGTCCCGATCGCACCATACCCGCCGACGACGAGTGCGACTTCGCCGTACAAGCTGATTGGGCTGTCGAACTGGACCATATCGTGGGCGATCATTTTGCCCTCCCTCGACTGGCGGGAGGTGGTGAGGTGACATATCGACGAAGGTCTTGCGGAGCAACGCGGGTCGCATGCCACTTCGCGGTGCCATATTGGCCCTTAAATACGGGTCCGAGGTGTTCGCTCGCCGCGCCGCCCATCCGCATGGTCCCTGAAATTGTGCCGCTCCCGGTGACTTCGCCGTCGAACGCGTAGAATAGCCAGATCGGTGTCCTTTCGTGTGCAGCCTCGAAATGGACAGCTCTGCCGCTGACTTCGCCTGAAATTGCGCCGGCGCTCTGTTCCGTGTGATGCACGCCGCTGATCTTCGAGTTCTTCTGCTCGATTTGAAAGCGATGTCTCGACGACCCATGGAGAAATTCAACGTCGACCTCCCACGCTCCCGAGATGTCGACCGTTGCGGCCGTTTTGGGAACTGAACGGGCGATAAGTTGAGGGACGGTAAATGCAGTTGCCAGAGCCTCCCCGACGATTTCGGCCTCTTCATCAGAAAGATTGACGGGATCCAACGTGATTGATGTTGGCGTCGACCAGAAATCATGGATGAGTATCCGTGGCCGGCGCTCGAGCATCGCAGATCGTAGCGCCTCGGCGTCAAAGGGAATCATTGTTGGGTCCCAACTCACCTTCAGACGAGTTGCCGTCACCGAACCTGACCAGGTCATCACTTTTGTCGCAACACCTGGTACAGCGGCAAAATGGGACGATATGCGCTTCAACCGAGGGAGCCACTGTTCGCGCTCGGTTCGAGCCGACTGAAAATTGATCCATCGGTCAAGCGCAACGACCGCGCCGATGGCCTCTTCCTTGCCGACCTTCATTAGGCGACCGAAGGATTGATGGGGTGCAGCATTCCACCACATCGCCCGGCAGAGGTGCTCCTTGCCGAGAACAATGCCGGTGGACTGCGGGCCGCGGATGTATTTTCCGCCTGCATAGACGACCAAATCAGCCCCACGAGTGATCAATCGGTCCGGATTTTCGGGCGAGAGCCCCGCGGCATTGATCAGGATGGGTACCGCATTCGCTTGCGCCACAGGCCTGACGAAGTCCAGAGACAATGCCGAAGACTCGTGCTTGCGGCCGAGCAAGCAGATCATCGCAATCCCCCCGGCAATCGCATTCAGCAGTTCCTCAGCCGTCGAAACCGAGACGATGTCGCCTCCGGCAACACGGATTGCCTGCTCGTAGGCGAAACGCTGGTCGGCGGGGATAACCACCTTGTTTCGAAGGCCTGATGTGTCCGGCAATTTCAACATCAGCTCGGGATTGTTGCCGGCTATGCAGGCCGCGGTGGCGAGTGCCAAACCGGAGGCGGTGCCCGCTGTAACAACACCCCATTCCGCGCCCGTGAGCGCAGCCATTTTTTTGCCAACACCCTCGGCGAGCTCATCCAGGTCCACGAAGGCTTCTGCTGCCGCCGTCATTGCGGCGATCACTTCGCCGCTCGGGTTGCTTGCACCGTAGTTCGTCCGAACGCCGACGCAGTTGATGACCGGTTCAACGCCGAGTGACCTGTAGACCCATCCTAGAGTTTTCGGATCGATCTTGTCGAACGAATGCGGAACCTCAGAGGCGGAGGGCGACGGCATCAAAATGCTCCCCTGTGAAGTAGAATCGCTGATGCCGCGATGGCGAATACAGTGATCAGCAGGTACATGACCTTGTTGGGGGACGGCACGCGAACGGAGGCTACGTGGGCAATGCCGAGCGCGATAAACGCGACATCGACAATCGGCACGAAGCCGTCCGGCTGCAAGAGGGGCCGAAACAGGAGCAGCGCCGCCAGCAATGGAATGTCGTAGGATAAAGGCACACCAAGAAAGCGCCCCTCACTCGATTTCCCGAAATTCGCGAAGTAGCTCAGTCGGATTGTGCCGGTGAGCAACAGCAGTATCGCAATGAAAAACGAGAGTCGCGAGACATTGTTCAACTGAACAACGATCACAGCCGGGAGGATCGCCCCATAAATGATGTCGCCAAAGCCATCGAGGCTTTTTCCCATCTTCGCTATATCAGGCTCGCGATTGCGCGTATAACTGGCAACGACGCCATCAAGGTGGTCCGCGAGGACCGCCCACAATCCGGCGGCAACAGCGAGATCAAGGCGCCTGTCCAAGGCGAAACAAAGTGCAACCGACGAGCATATCAGGCCAAACATCGTGATCGCATTGGCTGGATCGATGAGATAACGAAGCATTACCTTCTCCTCCACCGAGCCGCTAGCACACGATTTCGCGGGCGGTCAGGAACATTGCCTCTGCAATGCGCAGATCGTCCTCATTGTCGATCTCATACCACCGAACGCCGTCACATCTGGCGGCGGCGATACGCAAGTCCTTTATCTGCACGAGGTCGGAGAGCAACTCTTCGGTATAAGACTTTACGGCTCCACAGCCGATGAGATGGTCCAGATGCGGGACGATCGTCTCGCGGAGATCAGTGCCGGAAAAGCGTATCAGATTCATGGTTTTAAAGAGCTGCGGCGACCCGTCAATCAGGTTGGCCGCCGTCTGCTTCATCCGAACTTCGGCGATGTAGTCGTTCTCTGTCAGGACAACAGCAGAGCCTTCCATCGACGGGTCGAACGGTGCGACCGCGGCGACATTTTCTGCTCCTATCGTCCCGAGATAGTGAAGTGCATCCAGCTCGAAAAAGACGTCCCCTTCCAGGAGGTAGATGTCGCCGGTCAGCAGCGCATGGCGCGCCAACCAAAGGGAATACGCGCTGCCTGTCTTGTCGAAGACCGAAGACTCGACATAGTTGATTTCGAGATTACCGAAGTGGTTGCCGCAGGAATACTTGATATCATCCTTGCGGTAGCCAACGACGATCGTGACGTCCTTTACGCCGACAGCTTCAAGGTTGCGCAGCGCGTTGTGTAGGATCGGCGTACCGTTGACTTCGACGAGCGGCTTTGGCCGAAGGTCGGTCAAAGGCCGCAGGCGAGATCCGCAACCTGCGGCGAGTATGACGGCCGTCTTGGGAGCATTCGTCATTCTTGTAGTTCCCTAGTGTTGGCGCCGCTGCATGATCTTGTCATTCCCAGGCGTTCAGGACCTCGACGAGCCGGGTGAGGCCGATCTCCAGTTTTTCGGGCGGTACGCCGTAGGAGAGGCGAAGGCCAGCCGGGTCACCGAATGTCATGCCCGAAACCGCGGCCACCCCAGCTCTCGCCAGCAGAGCGTGCACGACATTGTCGACCGTCTTGGCCTCGTCATTGCCGAATCTCACGCCGAGCAGACCGGAAACGTCGAGGTAGAAATAGAAGCCCCCCGTCGCCTTCGGTACGGGAATCCGCGTCAGGGCCGAAAGTGCGCTGAGACCCGTCTGCCTGGCTCTCGCGAGGTGCGACCGCAGATGGCTCTCATAGCTGCCATCGCTGTTTAGAAGGTATGTGAGCGCCGCGTGCTGCGCGATCACATTCGGGTTCGAGGTTGTATGTGATTGCAGGGCCTTCGCCGCGCTGATCACGTCTTTTGGTCCGGCGAGATAACCGATCCTCCAGCCCGTCAGTGCCAGCGACTTGCTGAAGGAGTTGACGATCAGAGTGCGCGGGCGAGCTTCCGGGAGGATCGAGACGATCGGACAATGGGCATCGTCAACGTGGATGAAGTCGCCATAGCATTCGTCGAAAATGATCCATAGGTCGCGTTCGATCGCAAGCTTTCCGATGCCAAGCAACGTTTCGGAATCATACACGGCGCCAGTCGGATTATTCGGGGTGTTGATAACCATGGCGCGGGTTTGGTCAGTGATTGCGGCCGCGATATCCTCGACCCTCGGTACATAGCCATTGGCGCGCGTCTCCACATGGACGGGCTTTCCGCCAGCGATCAGTACCTGCGCCGGAAAAGTCGTCCAGTACGGCGCAGGAATGATGACCTCGTCACCAGGGTTGAGCAGCACCATGGCAGCGTTGAACAGCGCCTGTTTGGCGCCACACGTTACAGCGACCTCGTCGGCGTGCCAGACCTGGCCGGTATGGCCGGAGATCTTCTGGGCGAGCGCCTCGCGAAGCTCTATCATTCCGATAGTGTCGGTGTAACGGTTGATGCCCCTGCGGATCGCATCGAGAGCACCGACCCGGACCGTCGGGGCAAGATCGCTCCAGATCTCGCCGGCAGTCAAATCGATAATCTCTTTTCCCGGCTCGGCTGCCGCCTTAGCCGCAGCGCGCGCCGCAGCCGTCCCCGACGATTTGAACAAGGCTGTCCGTTGCGCAAGCATGTGCGCGTCCTCAAGAAATTGATGGTCGAAGTTGTGCCGGTCTCAAAGTGCTCTGCCCGGTCATCAGTGCTTCGGCAGATAGCGATCTTCAGCCGATGCCAATTCATCGTATTGCAACAGTTCAAAGACCTCCTCGAGCGTGGCGACTTCCGGCTCGACTCCGGCAATGCTTTCTTCGGCGGCTATGCGAGCGCACACCGCGCGCATCCCGGCGACTGCTGCCCGCATCGCATGATTGGCCCAGATCACCGTCGAGATGCCGGCATCTCGATAAGCCGAGACCGGCGTTCGGTAGTATTTCGTGGGCACAATCACGATCGGAAGCGTCTGCCACTCTTTCGCGAAAGCGAGAATCTCGTCCGCATCGCTCTTACGCGAATGGATCAGGATCGCGTCGGCGCCAGCGTCAGCGTAGGCGTCCGCGCGGTGTAGCGCCTCGTCCAGACTGTAGTCGGCGATTAACGCTTCGATGCGAGCGACCAGCAAGAGGTCGTCCCCCGTTGTGTCCTTGACGGCTCTTAGGCGGCCTGAAAACTCATCGATATCGACCAGCGGGTGGCGGTCTCCCACGAAACTGTTCCTCTTCGGAAAGGCCTTGTCTTCCAGGCAGACGCCAGCGCCACCGTGCTGCAAGAGCTTCATCGCCAGTAGCCGGGCGTTGTTGAAGTTGCCGAACCCAGACTCGCCGTCGACGAGGATTGGCAGTCCGCTGGCGTCGGCCATGCGCTCCACCACGTCCACGACTTCAGTCCAACTCGCCTCGTTCGCGTCTCGATAGCCGAGCGCCGAGGAGATCGAAAGTCCGGAGGCCCAAAGCCCCTTGAAGCCAGCCTGCGTGGCGATTGCTGCCGAAAGCCCGTCATGGGCCTCCATGAGGAAAGACAGATCGCTGGAGCAGACAAGAGCGCGGAGGGTCGTCGTCGGGTCCTCAACGGCGGCGATCGGCCCGGGTATAAAAGCTCCCCGATTCATTGTCATTCCTCCTTCATAAAAGCTAAGGCTGAATGCATTTTTCATGAAAAGCAATAGCTAACCAGGTATATTTCAAAGAATATCCTCGCGCTGAATTCCATGAGCGATTTGCAATCGCAAGATAGCAATAATAGTACGTCGTTATATTTTAGAATATATGGCGTTGACAACGCATCGTTTCTCCGAATGATTGCCGTAATATTACGGTGCTCTAAATCGAGCTACAAAACGTCTATTAAGTGTTGTCGCCAAATATATGGGGTGTGTGACAGAACGAGCTTTCTGGCATGCCGTTTGGATATCGTTCAAAAACGTCGACAAAGGAGAGCGTAGAGATGTGGTTCTGTGAAAAGGCCGCCCAGTGTCATGGAATAGACCTATCAAAATTTCCCACCGAACCGGCGGCGCGTGGAAAGGCCGACGCAGCCTACGATGCAGTAGTGCAATTGCTCTGCAGCCACGCCTTGGTGCCGGGACAGCATCTCAGCGACCGGGACCTGGCGTTGAAACTCAAGATGGGCCGAACTCCCCTACGCGAAGCGCTTATCCGACTTGCAGCTGAAGGAAAGATCGTATCGCTTCCCCAAAGGGGCTACTTCACGAGGCCCCTCATCGAGTGGGCTCTGTTGGACTCATATGCCGTGGCGCGCGAAATTCTCGCCTTCGCATTAGCGCGTGTACGGCCTCAGGCTGCCTGCCATTGCGCCCCCTTTGATGAATTGACGCCGGCCGAACTCGCACTTAGGGCGGAAGCGATCTTCACCGAAATCGCCCAGGCGGCATCAAATTGCGAGATGTGCAAAATCATCGACAAGTTCTGTTTTTGCACTCACACTGTACGCATGGAAATAGCCGCATCTGAGATTTCAACTTCTTTCGGGAGAAGCATCGCAAAGCTAACGGACGCGATGCCCCAACTCGGCAGCGCACCGGGTGTGGTGGAAGCCGCATTAATAAGCCACCTCGACTTAGAACGAGGTGCTCTGCCGCGTGTCGTACAGAATATGAACACACGCTGGCTCACAAGCTTCCCCCTTGTAGCGAGAAGCTTGTGAGTCAATCCCGTCTGAAGACGGAAGTACGCCTGATACGGGCCTATACTAGGATGAACTCACTTTCATTCAAGTTCAGGGTCATTTGCGGTGCTTTGGCTGGAGTCAGGAGCACCCCCGACTGTAACATCCACGATATGCGTAGTCGCACGGCCGAGTTCAGTCGCTGTGATGCTGCTTTTTTTCGATGCAGCGTTCGCCATGATCGAGCAGGCTTTGCGCAGGCTCGCGCCCTCGCTACCAAAGCAGCTTGAGGCCCGACATCAGCAAAAGAGCAGCAAGGATCGCGCGCAACCAGCGATCTGCCAGATATCGGCTTCCAACGAATGCGCCGATCGATCCGCCCGCCGCTACGGCAAATAACCAAAATGGCAACGACGTTGGCAGGGCATTCCAATATGCATGGGCGCCTATCAAGGCGGCGGCAGAGTTGATCAGATTATAAGCCGCGGTTGTAGCTGCTGTTTGATGCGCGTTTCCCCAATTCATAACCAGCATTAATGGGGCAAGAAATACGCCGCCGCCCGTCCCGGTTGTTCCCGCGAAGAAACCGATGATAGCGCCTGTCGCTAAAGCAGGCCAGAAGGGCGGCACGTTTGGTGAGGAGACGGCTGCACCTTTGCGAAGTGCGGACCGGGCCATTTGGGCCGCAGAGAGCACGAGGATCACACCCACAATCGGATAGTAAAGTTCTTCCTGAAGATGAACTGCTCCGCCGACCAGGGAGAATGGGAAGCCCAAAATGGCAAAAGGATAGACATTCCGCCACGATAAGCGTCCAGACTTCATGAAATGGAAGGTGCCGACCGTTGCGACCAAGAGGTTCAGGGCAAGGGCTGTAGTCTTCATGGCCGCTGGGGCGAAACCGACAAGTGCCATTGCGGCGATATAGCCCGACGCTCCAGCCTGCCCGACTGCCGCATATACCAATGCGATGGCAAGGAAGGCTGCCGCGAGCCCGATCACTTCAGCGTCCAACGGCTTGCCCCACTTTTTCGGGTCACTTCCTTCGACATTGCCGACTTATTCGATTCCAAGGCTTGGCCGGGCGCCTCGCGGCACAGTTAGTCGTAAATTTTGAGCAGTTGAGTTTTAGTGACCGTCGGTTTCGTCTCGCGCGCCTTGCCGCGGACACGAGCGACGAGGGCAGCTGCGAGACCCGGATCCAGCTCGCGACCTTTTTCCTTCAGCACAGTGGCAATAGCGTTCGCGCCGGAATGCTTGCCGATAACAATCTGCCAGCGGGGGGCACGAAAGCGGGATCGAACTATAAGTGCGAATATCCTTCAGCAGCGCTGCGGCATGCACACCGGATTCATGTGTGAAAACATCGGGGCCGACGAATTGATCGACGGCGGTTTTTGAAGAGCCGGGTATTTACGGCGGCGATGGTATTTTCGGTGAACCTGCTCATGGCACGATTTCTCGTTAGTCCGTGAATCCGCTGTGAGCAACGATGCACGTATCGTGCCAGAAAACACTTTCCAAACAACGGGATCTCTCTACTAACTTTGCTGCATGCCCGACATTAGCTGGGCAGGCCCGTGGAGGATCTATTCGTCAGTTCCCTAAAGCGGGTCGCCATTTATGGCATACAGGATTGAACCAAGGCGCTGACGCGGGAGAGTTGCATGTTTGCAAGGCTCGGTCTGTTGACGGGAGATAGGAGTGTTGAGATCCGACCCTGGCGCGAGTCCGACAGATGATCGGCGCCTGGACGGTAGTGCGCCCGCTGACGCCCCCGTAAGATC
>NZ_JASKLS010000019.1:0-47115 GCF_030124375.1 Sinorhizobium sp. 6-70 | reverse complement strand
AGGACGCTTCGCAACCTGCCCCGGCACGGAACGAATCTCCCGAATCCGGTGACATAGTTCAGCCGCTACTTCGTCCGCTGACCACGTCGCCTCGGGCCCCGAGGAAGGCATGCGGTTTCTCGAAGCGGTGCCGCAGACGACCGCCTATGCCGCAGGGACTGCGCGCTTCGGATGCGGTGAGTCTGACGGTCACCACCATTCAAAGCCAGCGTATCTAATCCAGGTCCGACACTTGTAAGGGCGTCAAGGATTGCGCAGTGATGCCATCGCCATAGCTGCTCGGCATTCTGCACACCCATTGGCGCCTGGAAGCCTCAAGGACTGGCAATTTCCCGGACGGGGCGATAGGCCGATCGATGTGCAGATACTCCATGCCGCCTGCCGTTCGGCGACCAAGGCGACCGCATGGACCAAACGCGGCACAGCCTTTGCCGCCCATCTAGTTAGTAAAGTTATGATTTTCTCCGAATGTGACCAAGGCTCGATCGGGGGTTCGGTCTGCAGCCGACGCAATGTATAGAGCTTAAGCTGAACAACACTGCGCCTGCTCCGGGATGGCCCACGGTCACTGCAGGGGGGGAACGCTGCGTTTGGGCGGGCGTGGCGCGGTGCGGCATGGTTTTCCCGATCAGCAGAACATGAAATCCGACGCGGTCAGGCCGAGGCCGGCCAAGTGGAGCAAACTTTGCACGTTGCCCAGGTGCACAAAGTCGTCCACGTGGTTCTCGGAGGTAACATAACCCAGGTCCGCCGTCATGCTACTATAATCAAAATAGGCAATGATATCGCCTGCAGCCTCGCCGGAGATGGCCTTGGCTGCGGCCGAGCCATCGGCGAAACTGCGATCAGTGATCACTACGACGTGCTCACCGTGCGCGCCATCGGCGGGGCCGCTGTAGAAGGTGTCCACCTGATTGCCACGCGCCGCGTGATTAACGAAATTCGCATCATGACCATCGCTGCCAAGACCTACCGCATCGAAGGCGAAAGTATCTTGCGCTGGGTCAAAATCCACAATGGTGGTGTGGTCCGGGTTTGGCCCGAAGTTTTTGTCGACCCCGGAACTCGGGTTGTGGAACTGGAACACAAAGGTGTCGTGGCCGGCGCCGCCGGTCAAAGAGTCCCTACCGTCGCCCGCGAAGAGGGCGTCGTCGCCGGGGCCGCCGTAGAGCTTGTCGTTGTCCGCCCCGAGGATGGCCGCACCGAGGATGCGCGGGTTGTCGCGGCCCATGTCGCCGTAGAGGTAGTCGTTGCCCTCGTCGCCAAAGACGTGGTCATTGCCCACGCCACCAAAAACTCGGTCATTGCCCTCGCCGGCCGAGATGGAGTCGTTGCCGAAACGACCGTCGATCCAGTCATTTCCCGTGGGATCGACTATCATATCATCACCATTGCTGCCAAAGAGACTGTTGCTACCCTGGCCGCCGTGAATTGTCTTTTCCATCGCGAGTCCTCCTTATGAAATAGCCCCACGACGCCACTAGACTCATTCATATGCCCTATCGGGCAATTAGGGTAATTGATTGTTTGGATGGAACATATCGACATAGCGGATGCATCGAGGTGCGCTTCGCCTCGAATTAGAACTTACATGACCAGTGATCTGAGCTTGATCGGAAGCCTCCCGCGTGGAGGTAATCATCCAGATCGTTCTTAAGCGTTTGATGGCAGGGCATTCCATCCGGCTTACGCCGGTTCATGTTTAGGCAAGTGGTTGAGGTCGGATTGGATCTCGGCGCTTGCATGCGTTCTGCAGCGCGTGTCAACCCGCCAGGTCCTTGTGTCCGAAGCAGAACAACTATGTCGGAAATCGGACCAAAACAGTTGCCGAAGGCATGTAGCTGGTGTGGACAAGTGGTGCCGGGGTCAACGGCACGCAACTTGCTTCGATAATTTGGCAGGGCGGATGCCCGCAGTGCCTCAAGGAGCTAATGGGTGATTGATCAGCATCTGAACTTCAGCGCGCGTAAGCCGACGGCGGTCGCTCATGGACCATGGGCCGACCAGGATACTGTGCTGCTTAAATTAGCGACGATTTCATCCGCGCTGGTGCGTGGGTCAGCGCATCGTGCAGCAGAATCTCAAGGCGCCTAAGACGTGGCCGCGCCGGTAATCAACATCGATGATCGCCGGGCGATTTCAATCGAGCGCATGAGTGCATGACCTTGAGGAGAACCTAGTCGTGAGTAAGCCGGTTCCAGATCATGTTCCGCCGGAAATGGTAAGGGACTTCAGCTTGTTCACGTCGCCCGGCATGGGGCCCACGCCAAACGGGGATCCTCACGCAGCTGTCGCTTGCGCCCATGACGCGCCGCCCATCTTTTATTCTCCCAACAACACTCGGGACGGCCGCGGTACCTGGGTGATCACGCGCGCCAAGGACCAGCGCAGAGTACTGCACGACACCGCAACCTTTTCCAGCCATCGCAGCATCTTCGCCTCCGCGCTCGGCGAAAACTGGCCGATGATACCGCTGGAACTCGACCCACCAGCCCATGGTGTCTTTCGTTCGCTGCTCAACCCGCTGCTTTCGCCCAAGCGAGTGATCGTTCTGGAACCGGCCATCCGTGAGCGCGCGGTCGCGTTGATCGACGGGATCTCGGCGGCGAGCACAAGCTGCGACGTAATGAAGGATTTCGCTTTTCCCTTTGCGGTCAGTATCTTCCTCAGTTTTATTGGACTACCAGATGAGCGACTCGACACATTTGTCGGCTGGGGGAAGGATCTGCTCCACGGCGAGGGCATCAAGCGAACGGCAGCGGCGCGGACGATTGTGGCGTTCATCGACGACCTTGCGGCCATGCGCCGCAAGGAACCGGCCGACGATTTCATGACCTTCGTCGTGGAGGCTAAGGTCGATGGTCGCCTGCTGACCGACGAGGAAGTCCGTGGCATTGGCGTGCTTGTGTTCGTCGCCGGTCTCGACACGGTCGCAACGGCGATAGGATTTGACCTAGCCTATCTCGCTCGCAATCCCAAAGACCAGCAACTGCTGCGGAGAGAACCGGATCGAATTGTGCTCGCGGCCGAAGAATTGCTGCGCGCCTATTCCACCGTGCAGATGATCCGCGTGGCAAAGAAAGACATCGACTTCGAAGGCGCGCCGATCCGTAAGGGGGACTACATTTCCTGTGCGACTATGATCGCCAATCGCGACCCGGCAGAGTTCGCGAACCCGAACACGATCGATCTGGCACGGGAAGACAACCGCCACACCGCCTTCGCCTATGGTCCCCATCGTTGTCTCGGCTCACACCTCGCCCGGCGGGAGATCGTCATCGGTCTTGAGGAGTGGCTGTCTCGCATCCCTGACTTCCGTATCAAGGAAGACACGGCGCCCATCACCTATGGCGGCCATGTGTTCGGGATCGAGAATCTGATTCTGGCCTGGTCCTGACTAAAGGCGAGGGGAAAGACATGGAGGTACCGCATGCGCATCATCGTCCACAATGACAAATGCCAGGGGCATGCTCGCTGCTGGGCGCAAGCGCCGGACGTCTTCAAACTGGATGACGACGGCTACATCTTACGCGGTGACATCGAGGTTGCGGAGAGGGACGAACTACTCGCGACACGAGGTGCTCGATCCTGCCCCGAGCGTGCGCTTGAAATCGATCGCGCATTCGATGCGTTGCTTGATCGGTTTTTGTTCAATCAAGCCTGTGGAGGGTTTAACACCTAAATAGAGCATGGCTGTGGAGGACAGCGTATTGGACTGTCCAGACACAGAGCTCGCAAAAGCTGCTAAACAATCAACACCTTCAGCACTGAGCTGTTTCACGTCGGTGGGCAGCGGCAGGCAGCATTTGCCCGCGGTGCGGCTGCCTTAGTGCGAAATCGTTGCTGCGTAATCGGATGCGCGAAAGCGCCACTTCAATCTCAGAACCTGCTACAAAGCCATGCACCACAAAACATTCGTCGAATTACTTGACCGAGAGGCGATCCGCGACTGTCTCTATCGGTACTGCCGGGGGATAGACCGTGCGGATGAGGCGGCGCTACGCAGCTCCTACTGGCCCGATGCCTATGACAATCACGGGGCCTATGCCGGCTCGGCCGAAGGCTTCATTGAGTTCGCGCTCGGTGTCTTCAAAACCGAACCGCGCAACATCCATCAGATCACGAACGTTCTGATCGAGTTCATCAGCCCGGCAGAGGCCGCCGTCGAGAGTTACTTCACCGCGCTGCAACGCGGACCCGACGGCGGCAGGACGATACGGCAGGTTCTTCTCTGCGGTCGATATTGTGACCTGTTTCAAAAGAGGGAAGGGGAGTGGCGAATTGCCGAGCGCACGGTGGTCTACGATTGGCTCGAGGAGCAGAGCCCGCAGACGACCCCAGAGATAGAGCGGTTCGGTCTCCGCCGGCCGATCGGAGCGTCGCATCCGGACGATCCGGTCTACGCGCTCAGGAAGCGCCGCAGCCCTCCAAGAGCGCGAAAATGAGGCGAACCGCTGCTTAGCTGGAACGCATTACGTCTATCCGGGGCAGACTGGTCGTCACCGCCACAGGCCGCTGTACCGCGACCCGGTTCCTTGTCCTGAAATCCTACCGTTGATCAGGAGAACTTATCTCAATGAAGCAAGCAGAGCGCGTCGTCATCATTACAGGCGCTGCAGGCGGAATCGGCCGTGCCCTGGTCAATGCTTTTGCCGCGGACGGAGGCACTGTCGTCGCTGTCGACCTCCCGGGCAGCGGCATCCTTGAATTTGCCCGCGGTCTCGGCCACCCGCACCTCGGACTTGAGTTCGATGTCTCGCGAGAGGACGATATTGTTGCGCTTTATAAACGCCTTGAAGCACAGTTTGCGCGCATCAGCGTGGTCGTCAATAACGCGGCTATCGGGCCTAGCATGGATGCGACCGCCGACACCAGTGTCGACGCTTTCCGACGCGTGTTGGCAGTAAACCTGATCGGGCCTTACGTTATGGCGCGGGAAGCGGCACGGCGGATGGAGCCGGGCGCTGTCATCGTCAACGTGGCCTCGCTGGCGGGCGTATTAGGCAATCCCAAACGCAATGCTTACGCCGCCTCCAAAGCGGGCCTGATCTCGATCACGAAATCCTTGGCATGCGAGTTGTCGTCGCGCGGCATCCGCGTGACGGCAGTAGCGCCCGGCTATGTGCGTACGCCGATGGTCGAGCAATTAGAACGCGCCGGCGCGGCGGATCTCGCCGCTGTTCGCAGGCGCGTGCCGATGGGGCGGATGGCGCGCGCCGACGAGATCGCCCGGACAGTGCGGTTTCTCGCCAGCCGGCACGCGGGTTACATCAACGGTTCAGTGCTGACCATTGACGGTGGTTGGATGTCCTTCAACCAGCCGGGTAATGCGAACCTGTCAGCGGACGGGACGCCAAGAGCTGAACTCTTCGGTCCGGCCGGGCATGTCGGTGCGCGAATCGTGCTTGTCACAGGCGGGGCGGACGGTATAGGCGCGGCCGTCGCTCGCCGTTTTGCCGCAAACGGCGATACTGTCGTTATTGTTGATAAGGATGGTGCTGCCGCGGCAAAGCTCGCGTGCTCTCTCGGTGGCAAGCATATGGCGAAATCCGTGGACGTTACCGTCGAGAGTGACGTGGTGACGCTGTTTGAGGAGCTGCGAGTGCGCTTTGCCAGGCTAGACGTCCTCGTCAATGCTACTGTTGTGGTCGACAGTTTTGTCCCAGGCCTCCAACAAACAACAGATGAGATCAAACGCGTCCTTGATGTCAATCTCACCGGCGCCTTCATCTGCGCGCGCGAGGCGATCAAGACGATGCGCCCCGGCGGCGTGATCGTGAATGTCGGCACGACCCACACCTTTGTGCCCTTCGCGCCGCGCCACGCCTATGAAGCGTCCCAAGCCGGAATCGAAATCCTGACGAGGTGCATGGCGGCCGAACTCGGGCCGGTTGGTATTCGGACAGCCGCCGTCACGTCCGGCAACACCGGCACGCCGGCCACCGCTCAGCGCGCAAACGTCGGCAGCATCGCGCCGAAAGGCTTCCGGCCGAGTATTCCCGTGGCCAGGATAGGAGAGCCGGAAGAGGTAGCTGACGCAACATTCTTCCTGGCTTCGCCTGACGCGACATACGTCAACGGTTCGACCCTTAGCGTGAACGGCGGGCGCACTTTTTTTGGCGATGCTGAATTTGCAAGCGACCTCGATCAGGAACAACCAACGAAAGCCGCCAAATGGCTGTCGATCATGCCCTAGGCGGCTGCGGCGGCTTGTCGAAAAAATTCTAGTTTTAGTGGGTGCTCACGACCGCGATGGCAAGCGAATTGCCTGAAAAATCGTGGGGCTGCAAACATCGTCCGTTGCGGCCACGAAATTCGCGAAGCTGCTCGAGCAGCCCGATGGATAACCCTCTCCGCAACCGAAGGAATTGCCATGGAATTCGCGACATTCATCCTTGCCGCCCAGCGCGGTTATCATCAATCGTCCGATACCGTCATCCGCAACTCAATCGAACAGGCAGTCGTTTCGGAACAAGCTGGCTTCAACGCCGCGTGGTTTGCCGAGCACCACTTCAACAATTACAGCCTGGTTCCATCGCCCCTGATGATGGTAGCGCACTGCGCAGCCCTGACGAGCACCATTCGGCTTGGCACCGGCGTCTGTGTGCTACCGCTCTATCAACCGCCGCGCCTGCTTTCCGAGATCGGCTTGGCCGATGTCGTTTCGAGCGGCCGGCTTGAGCTCGGGGTCGGCTCGGGGTACCAGCAGTTCGAGTTCGAGCGCTTCGGCGTTGATGTCGATGAGGCGCCAACCGTGTTTTCGGAATACCTCGATATCCTCCTCAAGGGGCTCAACCAGGAGATCTTCGAGCACGACGGCCAGTATGAGAAGATACCTCCCACCGCGATTTCAGTGCGCGCCATCCAGAAGCCGACACCGCCGATCTGGATTGCGGCCGGGTCGGAGCGCCGCATGAGGAGGGCCTATCGCGAGGGCCATAATCTGTTCGTCACAGCATTTCACGACGGCTTGGATGCTTTAGGCGCGCGGCGCGTAAGCATCGAGAACGCAGCGGCCTCCGAAAGTAAGAATGTCACGGACGCCAAGATATCACTGCTGCGCTGCTGCTATGCCAGTGACCACGAGGCGGAGATCAACAGCTATCTCGACAACGCCCGCTTCCAGCGACGGCTATCTGAAGCGTTGCATCAGCGCCGCCAGCAGAGCCAGGACGGGTATCTGCTTGAGGAAACCCCGACGCAACAGGACCTTTCGTTCGAGAGCATGCGCGAGAACCTGCCGATCGGCAGTGTAAATCGGGTGATCGATCGCCTGCTGGAAGAAATTAGTGTGCTGAAACCGTCTCAGATCGCCATTCAGACGCAACTGGGCGATTTCGACCAGAAGACGATGCTCCGGCAAATCGAGCTTTGGGGAGACAAGATAATCCCGGCGGTCAACTCGGCCACGCGTGAGCTAGCGATAAGGCCGGCGTAGGCGCAGGTTCAAGCAACGTCTCTCAGACCGTGCTGTGCATCCCATTGTGAGCGCTTTGTCGGGACCCGCTGCAAGTGCTGGACCGCATACGAACCGGGAAACGGTCATCCGACCGCGTCGGCTGACCCCCTACGAAAGTCTCCCGGTAGGCGCCTTGATTCCGGACAATTTATATTACTAATTAAGAATGCTGGCAGTTAGGGATGGCATACATCCACGTTATGGATAGATGAAGATATGCGGTTCAAGGGCCTTGATCTAAATCTCCTCGTCGCGCTCGATGCTCTGATGACCGAGCGGAACCTCACGGCGGCGGCCCGCAGCATCAATCTCAGTCAGCCGGCCATGAGCGCGGCCGTCGCCCGGTTGCGCTCGTATTTCCGCGACGAGCTATTTACGATGGCTGGCCGCGAGTTTATTCCAACACCGCGTGCGGAAGGGCTCGCGTCCAAGGTGCGCGAGGCTCTGCTGCACATCCAGCTCTCCATTGTTTCCTGGGAGCCGTTTAACCCGGCCCAATCGGATCGCCGTTTCAAAATCGGTCTTTCCGATTACGTCACCCTCGTCTTTTTTGAAAAGATCGTGGAGCGTGCGGCGCAAGAAGCTCCCGGCGTCAGCTTTGATTGTCTGCCACTTGCCGACGACTTCGAGGAGCTACTCCGGCGCGGCGATGTCGATTTTGTGATTATGCCGGAAGTATTCATGTCTGTGCATCCTCGCGCAGCACTGTTTGAGGATAAATTTGTGTGCGTCGGCTGCCGCTCGAACAAGCAGCTCTCAGAGCCACTTACATTCGAGAGATACATGTCGATGGGGCATGTTGCGGTCAAATTCGGGAACACCCGAACGCCTTCTCTCGAGGATTGGTATCTGCTCGAGCACGGCTTCAAGAGACATGTTGAGGTCGTCGTACAGGGTTTCAGCATGATTCCGCCCATGCTGGTGGGGACCGAGCGCATTGGAACCATGCCCTTACGGCTCGCGCAGCATTTCGCAAAGACAATTCCTCTTGAGATCGTCGAACTTCCGCTGCCACTTCCCCCATTCACCGAGGCCGTTCAGTGGCCCGCCCTTCACGACAGTGATCCGGCAAGCCTGTGGATGCGCGAGATGTTAGTACAGGAGGCGTCCCGTATGGGTTTGGCACGTGCCCCGGAAACTCTGGAGGCTCCTGGATTTGATCTCGTCGTTCAATAGCCCTCGTGCGGATGAGGCGCTGCTCGCAACAAGTGCGCCTCGTCATCGCCAGGCTTCCATGAAAATGGTATTGCGCTCCGCTTTCGAAATCTCTTGACGTCGGATTTTCGGCGTTTGCCGGAGAAGACTGTTGCCGAAGCGTGGGGCCGGCGCACTTCGGTTAAGCTGTTGTCGCGGTACAGTCAGGGACGCGGGCCCAGCTTGCGCGCCTGTCGTCATCCGCGTACGCCATCCGTCACTCGGCGCTAGCGGAATCCGTTTAGCACTCTCCACCGGGGAGTGCTAAAATATTTGTCGCCTCCTCTTGAATTCAATTTTCGACAAACCAGATCAACTACTGCCAGTTGCCGGAACGGGCGCCTGTCCGGAGTGCATCGGTCCGCCAAAGGGCATTTATCGATCCGTTTACCCAGGAGGAAGGCATGAAGTTTCAACCACTCCACGATCGCATTCTCATCCGCCGCGTCTCGTCCGAAGAGAAAACCAAAGCCGGCATCATCATCCCAGACACGGCCAAGGAGAAACCGCAGGAAGGCGAAGTGATCGCAGTCGGTCCGGGCGCTCGCAATGAGCAGGGTCAACTCGTGGCGCTCGACGTCAAGGCAGGAGATCGCGTGCTCTTCGGGAAATGGTCAGGCACGGAGATCAAGATCGATGGCGAGGACTTGCTAATCCTGAAGGAAGGCGACGTGCTCGGGGTGATCGAAGATTTGGGCGCCGATAAGAAAGTCGCTTGAGAGCGTGCGACCGACCAAAGTTCAGCCAAGGAGTGAACCATGCCTGTCAAAGAAGTAAGATTCCATTCCGATGCCCGCGAACGCATGCTGCGCGGCGTCGATACCCTTGCCAACGCCGTCAAAGTGACACTTGGCCCTAAGGGCCGCAATGTCGTCATTGACAAGTCCTTCGGCGCGCCACGCATCACCAAGGACGGCGTTACGGTGGCGAAGGAGATCGAGCTCGAAGACAAGTTCGAGAACATGGGCGCGCAGATGCTGCGCGAGGTTGCGTCGAAAACGAGCGACATTGCCGGTGACGGCACCACCACCGCGACGGTGCTCGCCCAGGCGATCGTCAGGGAAGGCGCCAAGGCCGTTGCCTCTGGCATGAACCCAATGGATTTGAAACGAGGCATTGATCTCGCCGTTGATTCGCTCGTCGCCGAGTTGAAAGCCAATGCGCGCGACGTTTCCAAGAATGAAGAAATTGCCCAGGTCGGCACCATCTCGGCCAATGGTGACGCGGAGATCGGCCGCTACCTCGCCGAGGCGATGGAGAAGGTCGGCAATGACGGCGTGATCACGGTCGAGGAAGCCAAGACCGCGGAGACGGAACTCGAGGTGGTCGAAGGAATGCAGTTCGACCGGGGTTACATCTCGCCTTACTTCATAACGAACCAGGACAAGATGCGGGCGGAGTTCGAGGATCCCTATATCTTGATCCATGAAAAGAAGCTCTCCAACCTGCAGGCCATGCTGCCGGTTCTGGAATCCGTCGTGCAATCGGGTAAGCCGCTTCTTATCATCGCCGAGGACGTCGAAGGCGAAGCACTCGCCACGCTTGTCGTCAACAAGCTGCGCGGCGGACTAAAAGTCGCAGCCGTCAAGGCTCCTGGTTTCGGGGACCGGCGTAAGGCCATGCTCGAGGATATCGCAATCTTGACGACGGGGACCGTGATCTCCGAAGACCTCGGCATCAAGCTGGAAAACGTCACGCTCGACATGCTCGGCCGTGCAAAGAAGGTCTCGATCGAGAAGGAGAACACCACGATCATCAACGGCGCCGGCACGAAAGCGGACATCGATGGGCGCATCGCGCAGATCAAGGCGCAGATTGAAGAGACGACATCCGACTATGATCGCGAGAAGCTGCAGGAGCGCCTTGCCAAGCTCGCCGGGGGTGTCGCAGTCATCCGCGTCGGCGGCTCGACGGAAGTCGAGGTGAAGGAACGCAAGGACCGCGTCGACGATGCGCTTCATGCAACGCGTGCTGCAGTCGAGGAGGGCATCGTGCCGGGCGGCGGCGTAGCACTGTTGCGTGCAGTCAAGGCCCTTGATGGCGTGCAGACCGCCAACGACGATCAGCGGGTCGGTGTCGACATCGTCCGCCGCGCCATCGAGGCTCCGGTACGGCAGATCGCCGAGAACGCCGGTGCGGAAGGCTCGATCATCGTGGGCAAGCTGCGCGAGAAGGCGGAGCTCTCCTATGGTTGGAACGCCCAGACTGGCGAATTCGGCGACCTCTTCTCAATGGGCGTGATCGACCCGGCCAAGGTCGTCCGTACCGCGCTTCAGGATGCGGCCTCGATTGCCGGCCTGCTGGTCACCACCGAAGCGATGATCGCCGAGAAGCCCAAGAAGGAAGCTCCGCCGGCGATGCCTCCGGGCGGTGGGATGGACTTCTAGCAAAGCCTGAAGCGGCATTCCGCTTCGGCTTGCCGGCAGCTTTCAACAAGATGTACGTTCGGTCCCGTCCGAGAGAAGCCGAGGTCGTTGGCGCTTCAGCTATTTTCGGGGGGACCGATGGCAGCGCCTCACCCGTTTGCACGATAAGTGATGGCGAAGCTGCCAGACCTGCCGGCTGGATTGCCGGACGACGCGTCGGAAGCTGCGGCGCGAATGGCGTAGCGTCATCACGAACAGACGGGGACGACGATACCGGCCGCTCTTGGGATCGATCGTCAGCGCGCCCTCGCCATAGTCGACCTGAGCCTATTGCAGAGGAGGAACTCAAGACGATCAAACTGCTCGGGATCCTTGTGTCGCAACGGGCGCACAAATCGCTTGACGCTCTGGTAGTTGGACGGAAAGCCAAATTGATCGACCAGCTCCTGGTAAATCGGCTGCGCATTGCTCTTCAGGTGGACCTGCTCTTCGATCCACGAGCGATGCGGTTCGCAGGCCGAGCGGACCAGGCTGCTGGTGAGCGTCGCTTCCGACACTCCCAAAGCCGGTGGTCGGGTGGGGGAATTTGCCTCCGTACCGGCCCGCTGCGCCCGGTAACGACGTATCGTTTTGCGATCGACGCCCGTCAGCCATTGAATCTCGCGCTGGCTGTGTTGCGATCGAGTAATGTCAGTATGGTGCTTTGCAGATGTGCCTTCAAGACGTTCAACTCCCGATCCCCTCGCTGTACGAAAGGGGCGAAAATAAACGCCTTACCGGCTACCGCTGTTCAGTGGCATTGCCGGTGATCATCAGGTGATTTTCAAGTGACCATACCCGGGGGATTTTGACCGACCTGCGGGGCTTCCTTCGTTCGTGGCCTGACCGGGATACGGAGAAATAGCTCCGCCGCAGCTGGGCGAATCTCCCCGGCCACGGCATCAGTCAACATCGACGAGACGAGTTTGCCACCGATCAGATAGCTTCCAAGCACCAGCAAACGCGCCGGGCTGCGCCAGACTTCACCAGACCCTATACGCCCAAAACCACCGGCAAGGCTGAGCGGCTTCATCCAGAACAGCCTACGCGAGAGGGCCTATGCCCGCGCCTACACACCTCAGACGAGCGAGCCGCCGAACTGCTGCGACGGCTCACCGCTATAATTGGCATTGGCCTCATGGGCACTATCGGCTCCAGACCGACCGTCAGCCGCTCGGCCCAACCGGTGACAACTGCGATTCCACAGCTAGCTTAGGGCGACGCGAATGTCGTTTGGCCTACCTGAGGGCCCCATAGTCGCCGTGTAGGGCACGCCATTAACGGTGAAATTCGTCTGCGGCCGGGACTGGCTCGGTAGCACGTTCCAGTAGTGCATCCCGCGCATGAGGTTCTCGGTAGCGCGTTGGTTGCCGTGCTCCCAGTCCGCCGGAATATATCGGGCCAGATCCGGGGGTGGAGGCGGCGCATAAGGCATGTACGGCGCTCCAAAGATTGCTCCCTCGGCGGCTTGCTCCCAGTAAGGACTTGGTTGATTCACACTTGGCGCGGGCGAAGGCGCGTCCATTCGACGCCAAAAGCTCGACGAGTTTCCCCAACTGTGAACCGGCGGTTGATTCATTGCATCCACCACAGCCCAAAAGCCGGGCGAATCGTAACTGAGCCTCGGAGAGGCGCCATGCGTCGCCACCTCGGCCGCGTCCCAAAGCTGGTCTTGATCGTAACTCGATACCCTCGAGGGAGATGACTCCCGCACTGGCGACGCAGCTGACTGATGCACCGGCTGGCTGGTGCTGGCCTCCGCTGCACGCGACGTACCCTCTCCAAGACGGTCCCGGTACTTCTTAAGCATGTGCAGTCCCGAGGTGACCTTGTAGTCACCGGGACACAGCGTCTGAGCATAATCCTTCAGCGCATCGTCACTGAGCCCGGAGAGGGATAAGTTGTAACGGCTTTCAAGCCTTTCAGATAGCCTGCGGAGAGCGCTACTGATCTTGCCTACGGTTTCCGATGAGAACCCGCCGCGGATTTGCTTTAGGATGCTGCTTGATCGCTCCTCGCGAGCAGCATTAGCCGCCAACTGGATGAGCTCCTCATCGCCGGAAGCGACTTCATACCGCTTACGAGCACCAGTCGGGATGCCCTCCCGATACCTCTTCAGGTTGGCCATCGCACCGGCCAAATTTCTGTTACCCGGAAAAAGTTCTTTGGCAATGTTCTTTAGCGCATTGTCGTCGAGCTGAGACAGAGAAGAAGCGGCGGCAGATGTGCCCGGTTTATATTGCCGGTCTGATCGGGCCGGGTGATCGCAAGAGCATCGAGCCGATGGCCGAACGCGTTGCGCCCGTGCATTACGATCGCCGGCATCATTTCATCCCGGATGGCATTTGGTATGCCGATCCGCTTGAGGCGGAGTTGGCAGTGCAGGCGGACAAGATTGTCGGGGCTTCAGATGCGTTTCTGGTGATCGACGACACCGGTCTGCCGAAGAAGGGCGACCGTTCCGTCGGGTCGCGCCACAATATGCGTCGATGCTGGGGAAGCGAGCCAATTGTCAGACGTTGGTGTCGCTGACGCTGGCCCGTGACGAGGTTCCCGTCCCGGTAGGTTTGCGGTATCGATCGCCATATGCCTCTCATTGATCTCCAGGCCGCCTCTGGTTCGGGGCGCCCTGGTCGCAAAGATAGGTGTGTAGCGCCCGCACGCATGCATCTGCGTTCTTGTTGTCTCTCTTCTCGCGCGGAACGAGCGTGAGATCGGCTTGGCGATAGTGAGGCGTGCGCTGCGCGACGATTTTGTCAAAGCGCTCCTTTTTGGTGGCCGACTTGCTGAAGCTCCCGGCGGCGGAGCTATCCTCCGCGTTGTCGACTTGCAGCAACGGACGGCTGGTTTCCTTTGCAAGGCGCTTCCATATCTCGTCCCGATTAGTGTCGAGCCAGATCGACACCGCCTTGTCCAGGATCAGGCGCCGGGTTTCCTCGCGCTCGAACGCGCCACCGCCGGTTGCGAGGACAATGGTTCCTTTCTCGATTTGCTCCGCGATCACGCTAGCCTCACGATCCCTGAACCATCCCTCGCCTTTGTCTTTGCTATCGAAGATGTCGCTAATCTTCATACCGGTCTCTGCCTCGATTTTTTTGTCGGAATCGATGAAAGTGAGCCCCAGTCGTCGCGCGAGTGCTGGGCCAATAGAGGATTTACCCGCCCCGGGGAGGCCGACGAGCACGATGGGCCGCGGACCGAGAGCAGCGACAATCTCCTTTGCAATGGCTGACCTCTCTGGCCTTCTTGGTTTTTCGGCCGCTCGCAATGCCGACGCTGTGCTGGCGCCGTCGCTGCCCCAGTGGGGGATGTTCCCGGCGCCATCGGGGATTGTGACCTCCTTGCAGACGTCTCGGGCGCGCTGTGTGAGCTCCTCCGCCTTGCCTTGCTCCAGAGTATCGCCGCTCGCCTGCCTGCGAAGCTTATCCAACTCCTTGTAGGTATCGTGATTGTCAATCTTGGCCTGGCAACTCTCTGGCGTGTGGAACTCCACCTCGAAGCGATAATCGTCCGGGGTGGCGAGCACGGTTTTGATGCCGACGAAGGTCGGATTGCGCATCCTGAACCAGTTGGTCGTGCTGACCTCGGTATAGCCCCGCTCGTCGAACGCCAGCATGGCGGTCTTGAAGGCGCGGGTGAAATCCATGTCGGGGACTTCGAAGACATGGCGGACGGCGTTGTTGATCAGCTGTGCGCCGCCGGATTTGGCGCTCATGCCGGTAAGCTGGTCTTTGATGGAGCTTTCTGATTTCAAGCGATGATCGAGATGGGGCATATTCACCTGGACGTCTGCTTTCCTCAGGGCTCCGGCAACCCAGAGTGCCGTTGCGGTGATTTCCCCCTCTTCGGTCTTGGCGCGGGCAGCCTCCATTTGGGCGCGCTCTGAGGCCTCGTAGCGGGTCAGCGTGACCGCCATGGCGGAATCGTCGGCGGCAGGCTGTCGGCCAGAGGCGGTGGGCACGATCTGCTTCTCCACAGCAAGCTTGGTCGAGGCTTCCATGATTGAAGCCGCCAGCGTGGGATTGTCCTTCAGATCCTCCAGGACCGCATCGGCATCGAACCTGCCCTGGTTGAGGGTCGCCGCCAGTCTCTTGCTGTAGGGCACGGACTTCAGACCTGGCGTCCGTTGTAGGAGCCGCTGAAGCGTTTGGCCCTTCTTCATGAAGAGGCGAGCACCCGTGTCGGATTTATAGGCGTCGGTCCCGACCTTGCTGCCGAGACTAAGGAGATTCTTAGCGCTTTGCAGGAGGTCGTCCGCGTCGTAACCATTCGGGCGGGGATCGATGCGCGCAGGATAGTGGTCCAGCAAGAGCTGGACGCGGTCGCGTGGGTGAGGCGTTGCCGGATAGGTTGCCGCCAGGTCAGGGAAAAGTTCAGAGAGCTCTGGAGTCAACGTCAGGGTTGGGTCGCTCTCGCTTTCAACCCTGTAGGACAGGACCTCTTTCCATGCCTGGAGGTCGGAAACGAGCAGCTCGATGACTTCGCCGGCGACCGGATGGTCTGCGGTCTCGATCTCGTCCCTCGTCCGCTCGAGCTTGTCTTGAATATCCTGGCCACGCACCTGCTCCTGGTTCAACAGGTCATAGATGTCTCGCTTGAGCTCGTGGTGAATGCCTTCGAAGGTACCAAACACGGCGCGCTCGGCAAACCAGTGTCGGGCGTCATGCGATTGAGCCAGAAAGTCTCGCTGCAGGCAGCTATACATTTCCAAGACATCCTGCGTCGCAGCGAGGATTTGGTTGGCACGACTGAATTGGTAGCTCTCGCCCTCAATTGCCGGGGTATGCGACTTTGGCGGCTTGAGTGAGCGCAGGCCGCGCGCTTGCTCGTCCTGATCGAACTTCCGGACATGCTCATAAAGCTGCGGCCGGTCGGCGATGATAATGGCCGTGTCCCCGTCGAAGTCCCCGTCAAGCTTTTTCTGTTCGGTGATCGGAATGGCAACCAACGAGCCCGGGGCGAATAGTTCGGTCGCCTGGAGGATGCCGACGCAGTCGACTGGCGTGTCCTCCGTTACGCGGTCCTTGCGCCTGGTCCAGCTCGAATGGGACTTGACGTCCTCGGCAGACATTACCAGCCCACGGCCTGCGTAGTTGGCCGGCCACATCTCGTCCGGCACCACGATCAGAATTCCTTTGGCAAAGAAAGTCGGATCGTCGGCCGCCAATTCCTCCCCTGACTTCTGGGTGACATTAAAACTATACTGGATGGCCACGCACTGATCCAGGAACGCCGCAGTCGAATCGCCATCACCCGCCGACCTGACTCGTTCGGCTTCGAACGGGCGCAAGTTGGGCTTGTCATAGGGCGACCGCCCGAGCAGCACGCCACCCGTTCCCGTCAAAGTGTCGCTCTTGAGCGTCGGCACATGGAGACAGCCATCATCGGACGGTACGGCGACTGCGCCGGGACCATCGATATGTCCGGCCGTCACGATGCGAAACAGTTCCAGGGACGTCAGCTTTTCCCCTTGCCTGCGCTCAAGCCAGTTCGTGGCCTTCTCGCGCGCCTCATCCGCCACCTGCGCGCTGCGCGGATAATGGTGCAGCGCAGAGGAGGGCAGCGACAATCGCCTTCCCTCACCAAAGGCCTGCACCCGATCGGGGCCGTCCCGGTGGCCGGCCCGGCGGACCGCTGGCATGCGCTCGGCCAGCGAGGCCCTGATGAAGCCGCAGCCGTCATGGGGGCGCAGGGCAATCGGGCCTTGCGGTCCGGTCAGCTCGAAGGGATGCGCCTGGGTGGCAGGGCGGTCCGGCAGCAGCAATAGTTTGAAGGTGCCCTCCAGCGCGTAGTCATGAGGCCCGAGATCTTTGATCGCCGGTGGCGCTGCAAACCCCCTGCGCTGCGTGTAATAATAGGCCTCTTTGAAGGGAGCCCAGGCGCGCGATAGCTGCTCGAACGCGGTGCCTGGGGCGGTGTCGGCATAGGGAATGGCCAGCAGCTTCCCCCCGGAAGACGCGGTTGGCTGCTCGCCTGAAGCACGGGCGGCGATCTGCGACACGGTCGGTTTTGGTGGCTTTAACTTGCTTCCGCCGAACAGGTCCATGCGGTACGGCACACCCCCGACAGTGGGCGCGCGCGCCAACATGAAGGCGCTCGGCCTTGCGGGCAGCTGTACCGCAACCACCGGCAACGCTCCCGAGGTCAGGCGATGAAATATCGAATACCGCGTCTCGGTCTCCGTGGCAGTTCGCCGCCCCTGCATGTCCACCACCGGCAACTGCATCAGTCCCGCTTCCCCCTGTGGCGGTCGAGGCTCGTGATCCATGGTTCGCACCACCTGATGCACGTCGAATACTGATGCAGAATGTTGCGCCTGGATCCTTGCCGCATCCTGAGCCATGAAGGAGTCGAGCACGTCGACCGGACTATCCGCCTCGATCTGCGCGATCAGATTCCAGCTCATGTGGGCAAGATCGCTTTGGATGAGGTCGCGCGCGTGGGCCAGGATCTCCCGGGTCCCACGACGCAGCTCTTGCTGCCTCATCCTCAAATCGGACTTCTTGCCCTCGACATGCGGTCGTCGGTACAGATTCTCCAGACTCGCACGCGCCTTGAGCACCTGATAGATCGACAGCGCGGGACGGCGGGTCGCGAATGGTCCACGGGTCCGCTCCGCATCGCTTGCTGCGCGATGCGCCTCGATCTTCTGCTCCACGACTGATTGCAGATCGTTCAGCAAACCTAGAGCTTGTCTGCGGTGCCAGCGCAGCGGCTTCTGCGAGCTGCGGGCCAGCGGCAGCAGAGCTGCGCACAGATTACCCAGGGATTCGAGGTTGTTCTCGGTGGCAAAGCCAGGGGTGCGGCTCAATTCCGTAAGGCGATTTAGCCCTGCCGATGCGAGCAAACCGAGATCGTCGAACAGCCGGACCTTTGCCAAGGCCTTGAAAATGTTGACGATACTCAGCAGATTGGTCTGCTCCAGGCGATCAGTGGCATAATGAAGATGGTGCGCCATCTGATGGAGCCGATCGCTCAGCAGAGCGGTCTCTGTGATTTGTCCGGTGTCCTGCTCCCTCATGACAGTTCGCCCGAGGGCATGGGCAATCATGCTGAGCTGAGGCGTTGTAAAAGCACCGAAGCGCCGGTCTCCCGTGCCGAGGCCGCGCGCGACATCTATTAGCGCCTGCTGACACTCCACTTCGTCCGGCCACTTGCTGAAACCGTTCACCAGGTTCGTCAAGGCCTGCGGACTAAAACCGGAGAGCTGGCGACGACGCACCGCACCGGCGATTGCGACCGTGGCGTCGCGACAGGCCGCCGCTTCCGGCCACTTGCTGAAACCGTTCACCAGGTTCGCCAACGCCTGCGGTGTAAAAACGGAGAGCTGGCGACGACGCACCTCACCGGCGATTGCGACCGTGGCGTCGCGACAGGCCGCCGCTTCCGGCCACTTGCTGAAACCGTTCACCAGGTTCGTCAGGGCCTGCGGTGTAAAATCGGAGAGCTGGCGACGACGCACCTCACCGGCGATTGCGACCGTGGCCTCGCGACAGTCCGCGACTTCCGGCCACTTGCTGAAACCGTTCACCAGGTTCGCCAGGTCCTGCGGTATAAAATCGGAGATCCGGCGGCGAAGGATCGCACCGGCGATTGCGACCGTGGCGTCGCGACAGTCCGCCGCTTCCGGCCACTTGCTGAAACCGTTCACCAAGTCTGCCAGGGCCATCTGGGAAAAATCGGAGAGCCGGCGGTGAGGGATCTCACCGGCGATTGCGACCGTAGCCTCGCGACAGTCCGCCGCTGCCGGCCACTTGCTGAAACCATTCACCAGGTTCGCCAGGGTCTGCGGTGTAAATTCGAAGAGCCGGCGGCGGGAGATCGCACCGGCGATTGCGAACGTGGCCTCGCGACACATCGCCGCTGCCGGCCACTTGCTGAAGCCGTTCACCAGGTTCGCCAAGTGCTGTGGTGTAAATTCGGAGAGCCGGCGGTGAGGGATCTCACCGGCGATTGCGACCGCGGCCTCGCGACAGTCCGCCGCTGCCGGCCACTTGCTGAAACCATTCATCAGGTTCGCCAGCTCTTGTGGCGTAAAATCGGAGAGCCGGCGGCGGGAGATCGCACTCGCGATTGCGACCGTGGCGTCGCGACAGTCCGCCGCTGCCGGCCACTTGCTGAAGCCGTTCACCAGGTTCGCCAACGCCTGTTGGGAAAACTCGGAGAGCCGGCGGCGAGGGATCTCATCGGCGATTGCGACTGTGGCCTCGCGACACATCGCCGCTTCCGGCCATTTGCTAAAACCGTTCACCAGGTTCGCCAGCTCTTGTGGCGTAAAATCGGAGAGCTGGCGGTGAGGGATTGCACTCGCGATTGCGACCGTGGCGTCGCGACAGGCCGCCGCTTCCGGCCACTTGCTGAAACCGTTCACGAAGTTCGCCAGGTGCTGCGGCGTAAACTCGGAGAGCCGACGGTGAGGGATCTCATCGGCGATTGCGACTGTGGCCTCGCGACACATCGCCGCTTCCGGCCATTTGCTAAAACCGTTCACCAAGTTCGCCAGCTCTTGTGGCCAGAAATCGGAGAGCCGAAGATGACGCACCTCACCGGCGATCGCGATTGTGGCGTCGCGACAGGTGGCCGCTTCCGGCCACTTGCTGAAGCCGTTCACCAGTAGTGCCAGATCTTGACTGTCGGCTGCGTGAAGTATCCCGCGTTCATCGCAACAAAATTCTGCGATCTTGACCGTTCCGTCGCGGCATTCCGCTGCCCTGGGATGCCGACCGAACGATGATGCGAAAAGGGAAAAGGCCCGGCGATCGACTTGCTTCAAGAGCGCTTTGTCAAGCTGCGATACTTGGGTCGCCAGGGCGCGGCAAGCTCTTATGCCGGCTTCGCCTCCGGCTTCCCGGCTCACCGCGTTGCAAGTCGTGGCGTATCCCCATGACGACCGGATATTTGCTTCCATTTGCGCCACAAACCGAGCGTCGAAATGGGCGGCTGCGTTCTGCAAAAATTCTGAAAGCTCCTGCCCCCGCAGATGATTGCCGTAATGCACCACTTTACGTGAGAAAATAATGATGTTGCGAGCTCTGGCGATTTCTCTGAGCGCAGCATTTAGTTCATCTGAACGTCTAAATCTTTCTGGTACGTCACCTGGGCCGGAGACGGGCTGGTCATGCACCGGCGGCGCGGTTCTTTGCGAGCTTTCGGCCGCTCGATTGGCGCGCCAGGGCTCGTCACCCGAGTGCAAGAAGCCTGCATCGCCACTTGGTGCGCCACGGTAAGATCTGTAGGGTCGCTGCGAGCCAGAACCCAGGGCGGCCTCCGCTGGCCGCTCGTGCACGCGCGCCCCTTCTGGTCCGCCCCGCCGATCGGAGACGGATTGGGTGTGCGGCGGGCGCGAGGTTGTTTGCGAGCTCCCAACTGCCGGATCGTCACTACACAATTTCTCATCAGAACGCGAAGAACTGGATTCCGGCAGGGAGCGGAAACGACGAGCGCTTCCACCCATTACGCCCCGCAGCGCAGCGCCAAGGATTCGATGCGCGCCGATGGCTGGATCGGCCAACCGGTGCGCGGTGCTGGATGGGGAAGCGCCTGACTCCTGGGGCTCAGAGCGCATCCGCTCCACAGCAGAATCGAACCGGGTCTCTTCGCCAGCGGCACGCGCCGCTCCTGCGCGAGAACCATCGGCGCCTCCATCTTCGTTGGCACATTCCAACCTGAACGAATTCCCGTGCCCGTCAATGCCTCTCATGATCCACCTCCGATGTAGAGGGAATGGGCTGTTTGCCCTCGCGGATAGCCAGGCCGACTCGGTCCATATAATAACGGTCTTGTCTGACGTAGAGCTGACCGAATGGGGGTGCCGGATCTAGGAAGCGTTGTCGCCGGGCTGATGCTGGTACTTGTATCCAAGTCCTTGGCGCATGCCCAGAGACTGCTCGAGTGCGGATCGCAGAGGCATCATTGCACCCGTCCCGGCTACGGCCGTCTAAAAGCGCGAGTCTCCGGATGTCCACCTTCGCATAGAGCGCGTGATGTCATGGCTGTGTCGGAAGATATGAGCCTCGTGGTTGGTAATGACCGACGCTGGAGATTTCCTCAATCAGGAAATGGGTCTCGCCCTGTTGGTCGATAGTTTTTTCGGATTGCTGGCTTACTTTGCGCTGTCGAGGCTCACTGGCCGCGGTAGACCGTCCAAGAACAAATCAACAATCGAACGCCAATTCAGGGTAACCGGTGTTCCACCCCCACGTTGTCCTCTTCGCCCTAATCTGTGATCGGCTTTCCATGGACTAGCGAAGGGAGTTTCTCCATGGAGAGTACATTGGAGGTTCTCACGACCAGGAGGTCTGGACGTGAGGTTCACCGGCACTGGCCGGACGAGGTGAAGGCGCAGATCGTATCAGAGAGTCTTCGGCCCGGTGCGATGCCGACGGCTAGCGATCTGCCAGGCGCTTCAGCGCCGAACTGCGCTTGGACGAAGCTTCCCTTACCGTAGCCTCCGTTTTCGAACTTGCCTTAGCGGCACCCTTGTGCGTGACAACCTCCATGAAACGGCCTGTGGCAGCTTCACGCTTAACCCACCCGCCCTTTACTGGCGTTGTCTCAGATCTCTTCTTCATGGTTCTAATCACGATTACACCTCTGATTTATATGCGGCGTTTCCTTGATCTGCGCAAGGTCGCGATGAGTGCCTGCGCCATTTATCCCGTTTTGCTCTTCGATTGCAGGTTTCGCTGACTCATACTACCGATGGTGCGGCAAACGATCGGGGCGCGCGTCTGTATGATCGAGAATGACCTTCTTACTATCCTACATATCAGCGATTTTCACTTCACCCGGCGTCGCCAGAGAGATCAAGAGATCGTCGTCAGCGCCCTTATAGAAGATCTAAAGATGGCGATCGAGTTATGTTGAAATTTGTTGTGAGGAAGGATTTGAACCTGCGGTCTTGAAGGAAATGAACTGCGGACGAGGATAACCTCTCGCGCGTCTGAGCTATTCGGGAATTGCTTCTCCATTAAGGATTTCTTGATGTGGGGCGGACTAACCCATAACGTGTAGTAATGTTGTATAGAAGTAGAGTCCAGATTGAGTCGTTCCACTAGCCGCCGCCTCACCTTGGAAGCGATTTCGCTCCTTGTCGGTATCATCGGCACTCTCGTTGCACTTACCACTCCCATCGGCACTTATGTTTGGTCGTATTTCAGCTCCCAAAGCGCATCGCTAAGCGGGGCGGTAGTCTATGCGGACGGAGATGGCGTTCAGTTCTCTTTGACCAATGATGGGAACCAGACGGCTTCGATCGTTCAGGCCGCGGTCACGGGAAAATTTCCTGATGATCGCTGTCGACCCAATCTCGAAATCGAAAGCTGGCTCGACCCTGAGACGTTCGCATCGGTGATCGAGCCAGCCAAGACACAGAGCTATCGAGCGAAATTTCCCGCGCATCCAGACCTGTACGTCACCAGTTTTGCCAGCGACGTATTGGTCGATCCCAAGATGACATCGACACTTGCAACGTATCGCAACTGCACGCTGAAGGTGCACTATGTCGACCATCACAAAAGCTTGCGGCAAGTTTCCTTTCCGTTTGCCTGTATTGCCCAGGTTTCCTGCTGACAGCTTCAGGTCAGCATCGTACACGTCCCGGCTGGCGCGCATCAGTTCGACGTAAAACAGGCCTTGCGTCATCGTGGCGGCCGGATGTCGCGCAAGAAATGGTCAGCGCGGTGTAGCCGCCGGAATAGCCGAGATCCTTGATCTCGCGGAAAAGCCGCCGCGCTGTCAGGCCGGGATAGGTCTGCACGCGATCGCGAAGATGGGCCGCGAACGGGTCGATCACCGTCGCTCTTGGCTTACGCGGTCCATAGACCGGAGCCTCCAGCCCGCGCTCGATGTACTTGCGCACCGTCTTGCGATCGATACCAGCCTGCCTGGCGATCGCTGTCACCGACAGACCTTGCCGATGTAGATCCAGGATCATCATCATCTCCCGCAGCTTGATCACCGAAATCCCCGTTCCGACCATCGGAAGCAGTATCGGTCACGGCGCAAACTGAGGGAGATTCAAACGGCAGGGACCTGTTCGTCCGCCAACGAACGCAGCTCATCAACGCACTGTGCGCCCGTCTGGCCGAGCATGGGGTCATCGCTCCGCAGGGAATTGCCAATTTGCCTTTGCTCACGCAGATAATCGAGAAAGACAACGCCGGACTCGAACACGTCCGAAGTGTTCGACGAAAGCCTTGCATGAACGGGGGCATCTATACATGTTCCGGTATCGACACCGCTTTGGCACAGCGATGCCGTCAGGGGCGTCCACCCGATCAACCTCCTGAAAGCTCACCACCTAAAGCGCCGACAGTCGCTTCGGGACGATCAAGCAGGACGCGACACTGTCGGCTTCTGGGTCGCCACACCGTGGCGTTCGGCCAGTTGTTAGTGCGCCTCACTCAAAACCTTGCAACAAAACCTTGAAGGCAAGCTCTGCGCAGTTGGCACGACTTTTGAGTTCACTCGTGACGTGGCCCGAAGAAGGAGGGGCAAACATCGGATGACCGAATTACCGCATTCTCGAACTACGGAGTGGTTCCGCTAACGTTGTCCGGACATGACTGATGTCGATCGTCGGCCGACGCTTGATGCCCCGATGATGATGATTCCTGTCTCCGGCTAGGAAACGTCGATGCTTCCATGGTGCGGAGGCTGAAACTGCGAATCGCCTGTTTGTCATAGCCGCTGACATTCCGAGGCCTTTAGGGGAGCCGGTATCATGTTTTCGACATCTGGAGGGACGCGCGCGCCAGCGGGCTACGAGTAACCGGCAACGCATGTATCGCGAGCGTGGCGTCATTGACCGAGGCGGCGAAGGATATTTCAGGGGCGTTCCAGAAACGGTCGCTCCATCCAGCACCAGAACCATAGGAGCGTGTGATTTCAGCGATCATTATTCGTAACGCTGCCATCGTGGATGGCACCGCGGACCGTCCCGCGGATCCGGTCGATGTTCTGCTGGCGGATGGATTCGTTGCCGAAGTCGGAGAGCGCGTGAAGGCACCGGCGGGCGCCTATATTTTCGATGCGAAGAGGCGCATCGTCTTACCAGGACTGATCGATTGCCATGTGCATGTCGTCGCCGCGAAAGGAAACCTCGCCGCCAACGCTGCGCTGCCAAACACGCTCGCCGCGCTCTATGCCGCGAACACCATGCGCGGGATGCTGAGCCGTGGCTTTACGACTGTCCGGGACCTGGGCGGCGCTGATCACGCGCTGGTGGACGCTGTCGAACGCGGTCTTATCGAGGGTCCACGCCTCGTCATTTGCGGAAAGACGCTCTCTCCGACGGGCGGCCACGCCGATTATCGGGACCGGCACAATCGGCACCCTGCAGATTACTATCCTGACCAGTTGGGTGCGCTCGGTCGCATTTGTGACGGCGAAGCGGACGTGCGACAGGCGGCCAGAGAGGAGCTGAAGGCCGGGGCGCGCTTCATCAAGGTCATGGCCAGCGGCGGTGTGTCCTCGCCGACCGACCCTGTAGATGCGCTCGCCTTCAGCCTTCCCGAACTGCAGGCGGCGGTCCAGGAAGCGGCGCACCAGCACACTTATGTGGCCGCTCATCTCTACACCGACGAAGCGATTTCCCGGGCGCTAGAAGCCGGGGTGCGGTCGATCGAGCACGGCAACCTCATTACCCCGGCGACCGCCAAGCGGATACGCAAGGCGGGCGCAGTTGTGGTTCCCACTAACATCACGTACGCGGTGCTGGCGCGCGAGGGCGCCGAACATGGGATACCGCCAGCTTCGCTCGAAAAGATCGATTTCGTCCTGTCTGCGGGCCTCACGGCATTGGAGACCTTGTGGGAGGCTGGAGTAACAATGGGATACGGCTCGGACCTGCTGGGCGGTATGCACGAGCAACGCGAGAATTTGAGCTGCGCGGGCGGGTTCTGCCGGCACATGAGGTGATCCGCGCTGCCACGCTGGATGCCGCCCGAGTCCTGCAGTTGGAGGGCAGGGTCGGCATCATCACACCTGGGGCATTCGGAGACGTGGTCGTGGTCGACGGTGATCCGCTGAAGGATCTGTCGATCCTCTCCGATACCGGGCGCATCCGCACAATCATCAAAGGTGGCCGTGTTGTGAAAGACAGCTAACTGCCGCCACGCTGCCCGAAGAATCTAAGTCGCGGCTGGGGGAGCTCACTCAGGGTCAGTTGATAGTACTGTGGACTGTCAGGGCGCCAGCTTGCAACTGCTTCTGCCGCGCGTGGGATGAATATCCCCAGCAAATAACTCGGCGGCCAATATGTGCGCCATATAGCCCGTTTCGGCACTGACTAGAACAGCAATGCTGACTGCAGCCTTCGAATGACAGTCTGGTTTTGTCGAGTGCGTGACACGCGGATGTTCGTTAGCGTCCAGTTGCGCTCTCGTTCAAGCGGCTGGATAAGTATAAGACAACAATCTCTGATCCATTTTCCTGCTCTGTTGGCACAAGTTTTGAACGTCACGCATCAGCGGCGGATGAAGCTGCCGTCCTGCATCGTGGTGAAAACGCGATCGGAGAACGAAAGCGAAGGCAAAATGTCAGGTCTGCGACAGATCGCATTCTATTGGAAGAGAGGCATAGGAACATTCACCGCCTCGGTAAAGACGGCCCATACGCTTGCCAATCTCGGTCGGAAGATTTTGATCCTGGGCTGCGACCTAAAGGCGCACACGGCCCGGCTTAGGTCGCTTTTTCTGATCGGTGTGGCGATCGCATTTGCAGTCTCCGCGCATGCTTTTGCGACTGCGTCTGACCCGCTGCCCGCTGATCTGATCTATCGAACCTTTCCGAGCCTCCCCTTTTCCGAAGTGAAGCAATTCGACGAACGTGCGAAGCCGCGCGTCATGGAGCGTCAGAGGCGCCTGCTTGAGGAGCGATATGACCTTTCTGACCGTCCCGTGCAAGGTGTGGTGATGTCCGGTCGTCGGAAGGCGGTTCAGGCTGGCGTTCGCGTCAAACTTCCGAAAGGTGTAAGCTGGGGCGCTTTGGCCGAGAAGAGCCCTGACGAGATCAGAGAGCAGGGACTACTGCCGGCCGGCTTTATGCCGCTGCCGCATGTAAAGCACGCAATTGGCGGTCAAGTCTTTCCTGAGGTGCAGATTAATGAAATGGGCCGCCAGGAAGGCAGGGATCTCAGGCGTTTCGATGTCGACTTCGACCTCCCCGATCACCTGACGCCGGAGTTCCCGCCGCCAATCTTTCTAACCTCGCACCCGGAACTCGGTGATGTTTCGCGGGGCGAGCTTCTGACGATCCGGAACTTCAATGAGACCATGAGCGGCATCATCACGCCGGTGCAGATGGACGGGCTTCGACTTCTGCTAACCCCGTTTCCGCAAGAAGAGTTCAACGAAACCGAGGACCGCAAAGCTGCCGAAGAGAGCCTGGGCGTCGCCTGCCTGGACTGCCATTCGAACTTCCATACGAACGCCGCCTTCCACCTGACCCCCGACGTCCGGCCACAGGCGCAGCGGTTTCGCCTCGAGACGACCAGCCTGCGCGGGCTGTTCAATCAGCAGATTCATGGTTCGAAACGGTCGCTGCGGTCGATCGAAGACTTTACTGAGTTCGAGCAGCGCACCGCCTACTTCAACGGCGACCATGTGAGCGCCGCTAGAAAGGGCGTGAACCTACTCGATCGTGCGAGCCAGGTTTCAATGATGGCTCAGATGCAGAACATGATCGACTTCCCGCCCGCGCCCAAGCTCGACGTGTCCGGACGCCTCGATCCAAGCCGGGCGAGCGAGAAGGAATTGGAGGGCGAACGGGTGTTTATGGGCAAGGGTGGCTGCGCCCTTTGCCACGTCCCGCAGACTGCCTTCATGGACAACATGCACGACCTCAAGCTCGAGCGCTTCTATAAGACCGGCCAGAGCGCCAACGATCTCGTGATGTTACCGGATGGCCCGATCAAGACCTTCACACTGCGCGGTATCAAGGACTCGCCACCCTATTTGCACGATGGGCGGCTGATGACACTCGCCGACACGGTCGAGTTCTTTAATCTGGTTCTGGGAACAAAGCTAATGCAGCAAGAAAAGGATGCGCTGGTTGCCTATCTGCTTGCCCTGTGACGGAACAGACATGCCCGCTACCGAGAAAGCCGTGCGTTTTCATAGTGGCCGGTTTCACCACCAGTTATGATCGGTGCGGTCGTTTCGCCCAGGCATTCGGCGAACGAGGACGTTGGATCGGAATCCAACGCCCCAAGTCCTTAGAATTTACCGTTCGGGATATTCCCGACGAAATATCCGCTTCAACCCGTAATATTTCCCGATTGGGAAAATTGTCGTGTCAAAACAAGTCGGAAGTCCAGCCGATATCGGCGCCGTGGTTCGAAGTGAGCGCAAGCAGCAAAACTTGCGGCAGGATGAGCTTGCCGGTGTTACTGGCGTAGGCCTTCGGTTTATTGTCGAGCTCGAAGCAGGCAAGCCCACAGCCCAACTCGGGAAAGTTTTGCATGTTCTTCAGACACTCGGCTGCGCCGTTGAAATCCTGACCCGTGGCGAGCGCAGGCGATGACGACCAAAGTGCTCAATGTCTGGTGGGACGGCCGCATAGTCGGTCGATTTGCCCAGGACGGGCACGGCGATATCAGCTTTGATTACGCGCAAGCGTGGCTTGAGGACGATAGCGCGCTCGCGTTGTCCGCTTCCCTTCCGAAACGAGCAGAGTGTTTCACACGTCAAGAGTGCCGTCCGTTTTTCGGCGGGCTGCTTCCAGAAGAAAGCCAGCGAGAAGCAGCAGCACAAGCATTGGGCGTTTCTCCCGCCAACGACTACGCGCTTCTTGATCGCTTGGGCGGCGACGTCGCTGGCGCGTTGCAACTGTTGACGGAAGGCCAGGAGCTCGCGGAAGCGAGGTCGACGGACCACCAGCCTGCGCCTTTGGACGATGCGGGGATCGTCCGCGTGCTCGAGGCGCTTCCGGTGCGGCCGCTATTGGCGGGCGAGGGAGGATTGCGACTGTCGTTGGCTGGCTCCCAATCGAAAGTGCCGGTGGTTCTTGTTAATGGCCACATCGCGCTTCCTCTGGCTGGTCATGCTACCACGCACATCGTGAAGCCGCCGATCGCACGCTTTAAGGCAACGACCGAAAATGAAGCCTTCGCAATGAGACTTGCGGCCGATATCGGCCTTGATGTCGCGCCCGTTGAACCAAGGTCCGTGCAGGGACGTTCGTTCCTCCTCGTCGCGAGGTATGACCGCCTACGGGCTGCCAGTGGCGTGGTTCACCGAATCCATCAAGAGGACTTCTGTCAGGCGCTCGGCGTGCCACCGGAAACAAAATATGCAAACGAGGGTGGACCGACCTTCAAAGAATGCTTCGAGCTGTTGCGACGGGTTTCAGCGAGGCCGGCCGGTGATGTTCTGAAACTGCTCGACGCAGCGATTTTCAACGTGATCATCGGGAATGCCGATGCTCACGGCAAGAATTTCTCTATTCTTTATGACGAGCAGGGGCCGAGACTCGCTCCGTTATACGACGTGCTTTCGACGGTGGCCTTTCCGGAACTATCGCCCAACATGGCAATGCGGATGGGCAAGAGTGCAACGCTGACCGAAATGGATGCTGACAGCTGGCAAGCATTTGCAAGCGAGGTGGGAGTTGGCTTTCCGCTGCTGCGCCGTCGTATTGGAGAGCTATGCGATGGTATGGCGGAACGTGCTGTAAATGTCGCAGAAGCACTTGTTGACTCATCTACCGATCCGACAGCAGTTCTCAGCGTCGCCGAATTGGTGACTAGCCGAGCCACGCTTGCAAGATTGACCTGTTAGAACACTCGAGCCATCGCAGCACTGACTGCAATGTCCCGTGCCCGACATCCTGCAACTCCACGCTGAGGCAGTGCGGGATCTTGCGCGGTCCAAACTTGAGAGGCGAAACCTAAGTGAGGTGCGCTGCTACTGGATCGCTCGCGGGTGACGCCTGCGTTGGCGCTTCATCTCCTGCGCACCTGCCATGGGACGTCATTACATTTTCCGGCAGGGGACAGAAAAGGCGTAAGCCTTCGCGCCCGTCGCCCATCTTGTCCGGCGTCAGGTGATAGTGCGCTCGATCGCGACGGCCAAGCGCGTGCGAGAGGCGCGCGCCTTCGTGGGTTCCATTAACATCTCGTACGCGTCTTGGCCCGCGAGGGTATCGCACATGAATACCGGCGACTTCGCTCCAAAAACCAATTCGTCTTGTTTACAGGTCTTGCGGGCATTGGAGACTTTCGGGAGGCCAGCGGCGCGCTCAACGGGTCGTCTATGTTGTCGGCCATGAAGAACCCTAGAAGAGCGATGGCGCAAACTGCGTGTTGATAATCGCTTCGACCAACGTGACGCCATTGGGGGTCAGCGTCACCACATCGCGTTCAATGACAACCAGCGACTTTTCAATTAGCTCTCTCAACGTGCAATTGATGATCTCGTTGTCAAAAAAGCTTCTTCCAAAGCGTTGCCTGAACACGGCATCATCGACCGGAATGAGCGTCGAGAGCGCCATTTTAAATGCGCTAATTTCCCGGTGAACAGGCGACATGCCACGGCTGTCCTGGATCGGAAGACGATCTTCACGCAAAGCGTCCCTGTAAGCTCTATAACCGGTGATATTGATCGCTTCAGCTTTCGTGCATTTCGAGCTACCGCCGAGGCCGACAGCTACCTCGGGAAACTGTTTATCCAGGTCGGTAACCAGGCTTTTCCATTTTTCCGGTCGATGATCGTGTCGATAAAAATACATAGTAGGGTGTTCACGATAGGCGCTACCCAAATATTCTTCGATTAGCTCGCGCATTTGATATTGTTTTCCCAGGCCCGGAAAGCACATGCTATCGACATGATCCAGTCCTGTTCTCTGCCACACACTTCGACGCTCCCCGGAGATGCCAGTACGGGTTTTCATGAACTCTTCCAGATGCAGTTTGGTGCAGACCACATGGGAAAGTTCCAGTTCGCGGGTTTTCTCCATGTCGTATCTCACAGCGTCTACGCTTTGTCCCAGCATGCCGTAGATGAGATCGACACTGACCCAGTCAATACCCAGTTCCCGGGCGTTGTATACAGCTTCAACACAATCGTTTGCGGAATGCATACGTCCACAAGCAGAAATGATTCGATCGTCAAAAGACTGAGCGCCAAAACTTACTTTTGTGAAACCAAGCTCTCGCAATAGCGACAGATACGATTTTGTCAGTGTGCCAGGTTCGCCTTCGAACCGCATTGTGGTCGTGGAGAGATTGAAATTGGCTTTGTAAAACGCCATTAATCTACGCAGTTCCGATTCAGGCAGCAGCGATGGGGTGCCACCAAAAATATTGAACTCCCCAACTTCAACATCGGCAAGGCTCGGCACCTTTGCCAGCCACAGCGTCGCTTCTTTAATATTCAGATCAACCAGCTCTTTCAGGACTGCCTGCGAAGACGCTGAATGAGGATTGAGAATGACCGTCGGAAACTGGCAAAAATGGCAGCGGTAACGGCAACTGGGAATGTATGCCCACAAATGGATTTGCTGCGCTTTTGTAATTTCGCTTTCCATGTCTGAAAAAAAGGATGCTAGGGGATAATTTTCTATATCTCCGGGGAAAACATGACAGCCAAACGGATCCTTATAGACGTAGTTCAGAAAAACGTAGTTTTCCGATCTGGAAAGGAATTCGGAGACTAGAGGGACTGGATACCTAGGATCCAGATCGCGTAAAGACGCCATTGCTTCGTTCATTTAGAATACCCCTCCGTTCGCAAAATAATTATGTGCCTCGCCAGATTCACGATCTTCACAGAAGTACCAAACAAAGCGTTTGAACTCCTCGGGACTGACGTTGTCAAAGCAGGCGGGCAATGGGGGAGGAAAACCGATGTCATCGCCGACTGTACGCCGCAGCGCGGCAAATATCTCGTCGCGAAACTCAAAATATAATCGATAGGAGGGAGTCTTATAGGTATGAATGGCCCTGAAATCGATAATACGCATTTCGTTTTTGATTTCCTGGATGCGCTGGTGCAGTCTGTCGGCCACTTGTTCGGTGAAGAAATCCCTGACCGCCACTTTCTTCATCAAAAGTCGTGGGTTCAATAATACGGGCAAGATGATATTTTTAGGAACGTAGTCCTTTATCGAGTAAAACCAAGCTTGCTTAGATTGATCGTCTGTCGTGTCAGGCGGAGCTTTCTTCTGCATTACGTCGGGACGCACATCCTTCATGATAATCACGCCGTCCCGGCCGTAGGCCGCCCCCGTGATGACCTCATCAAGAATTGTATCAACGCGTCGGCTATTGATCTGTACGCAAGACTCTGGTGCGTAGACGGGCTTGCCGCCGTAGGCAATTACTTTAATACCGAAATCCCAGTCGTCCGATAAATGTTCAACGAAGCGACCATTATTCAACTGATAGAAAATCTCGATTCCGCCCACTCTATCATAGAATTCCCGCTCTACAGCAAATCCTTTACCATCAGGAAAGCCGCCAAATAGGTTAAATGAAAAATCACGGCAGCGTAATGTCTTCTGTATTTCTCTGAATAGGTTAGGGCGATGATGAAAACACTTTTCATCATAGTAGTAATTACAGGTTCCCAGGCCCCCATCCTCTTTCATCATTTTATCGATGAGATGATGGAGCCAATAAGGGCTAACCGTGCAGTCAGCATCGGCAGAAACAATATAGTGTTTGTTTCTTTCTCCTGATCGGCTATCTCTAACTTTCGCTCTCAAGGAGGCGTAATCCATGCCACGCTTTCTGGCGGATGAAACGCCCTGAACGCTTTCCCTAATAACATAGATGTCTATAGAAGGGTGTTTGGCTTTGAAGTCATTGACTGCAGCTACAGAATTGTCCGTCGAATTGTTATCGACAACTATCAGTTCATAACTGTCGTAAGTAATCAATTCTCCATGCGTACGCTGATAATAAATTGATTCCAGGACTTCGTTTAAACGGTCACCTTCGTTAAAAACCGGCAGCACAACTGATACGAAAGTGGTGTCACGCATAACGTCAATCACAATCATTCAAATTCAACACGTCAAAGACGTTGTTGGAAAGAACGCGCTTCCCCCTTTTAAAATTCCTTTCAGCGACGGCCTTCATCAATTGTTTGTCTGAGAGAAGACGAAATACCTCATCGATAAATCGTATGCCGGGCAACCCGTCATTAGTGCTGGAGATTTCCAATACCGGGGCCTCAAATCCATGCCGGCCATAAACCTCGTCGTAATATTCATAGCTAGTGGTGATATAACAACGCTTTTGGCTAATTGCCTCGCCAATGGGGTTGCCATAACTGTCGTAGTCATAGGAGGTGAGGAATGAAACTAGATCGCATGAGTAATAAAGGTCCTCTATCGTGAACAAATTTCTCGTAGAAGGCATTAAGTCGTGATACAAAGGTCCGACAAACTCGATATACTGTGATATACCTAGCGCTTGTGCCGACCGAACAAGCTCTAGGTAATGAGGGTAATTTTCATGTTTATCTCCGGCAACCACGAGGATCGCGGAAGTGCTTTCACCGAGTTCACGGAAGCGTTGATTTAATTGTTGAACCAACACAATATCCCGGTCTATTCGTTTTTGAGGTATCAGACGCGTTGTTCTTGCGATCAGGATATCGTGTCTCCCAATATGTAATAACTCTCTAACGGCGCTATGGTTATGCCGCTCTGAAAAGTCATAGGTATTTTTCCTGACTTTAACCTCCACCTCAAAGTTGCACCAAGTTTCCAGTTCATTTCGTAGTTTTTCGTTCAAGGTAACATAGGTGATGTACTGCGATTTTGCGGGTTTAATCGCATGGGGATACGGTGGTACGCCATATTTCATCACCTTTTTCTCGCTACTCCACATCAGGTCGTGGTCGCGCCAGATGACGAAACTCCCCAGATTCAGAGCCTGTCCGTACTGCTCGATTGCCAGCCGAAGTGCTCGGGAATATACGATATTTTCAGGCAGCGTCCCGTTTTCAACAATAACTTTGCTGACGTTCAGACGTTTCCACAGGGCCACGATTTTAAGCGCTACTCCCGCGGCAACCTGATCCACTGATGCAAGTATTGCGGCCTTGGCATCATGTGATACGGCAAGTGTCGGGTCAAGCAGCACTCTATTTACGTTTTTTATAAATTCTGGAGTATAGTTAGGTACAGTAGTGATATCTACGCGCACTAGCTCAAAATGATTGTGGTATAGACAAGTCTCGTTCACATAGGGTTTTCCGAAGTTTCCCTTGCTTATGTTTATATCGTAACCTAGGTCCAGGTAACATCTGAATCCGTTTTCTTTGAGTTTCTTCGCGACCTTCGTTGCTTCAACAGTGATGCCTGACACTGACACAGCATCGAATGAAATGAACATCGCAGCTTTCAAGCCGGCGGCGATCATAATGATTGGTGCCCAGCCAGGGTCAGTCTGCCGCCGCCCGACTCCTCCGCAGCGGCGCTGATCCGGTAGTCCGCTAAACTGACTTCGTTGAGATAGCCGTCCACGGCAGTTCGCGCGAGTGCCGTGCCGGGGTGGCGGAAACTCATACAAATGCCCTCGTACGGATCGGCACTGCGACTGATCAGAAAACGCGTCCGCCAACGCGCCCGGCATTGGGAGCCGGGGACCCTCCGATGGTCCAAATTGGTCACGATGAGGCGGTTGCGCAAAGGCGTGCCGTGCAGTTCCACCGCCTTGGAACACGGCAGCCGGGCAGTTTCCTTGGCCCGCTTCAGTTCGAACCTGGCGGTGCGTAGTAGCTCTGGGAAAGGGTCGGATACTGGGAAGCTCACAGGGCTCAGCCCCACGTACCACCCGACCGAGCCCCTCCACCGCGGGTCGTGCCGGGTATGGAATGGCGCGACGGTGTTGAATTGGCTTTGATTGGCCGGCGCTTTCCTGGCGAACGCCAGACGCGCGAAGACGTCGGCCACGGTATTTCCGCCCTTAGGTCGGCATGCCCGATCGACCTTTCGTGCGGTGGCCGAGTCGAATAGTCGAATCCGTCCGTTGCGCTGCGCCGCGCTTTTCGGCGCACCGATTGCTATGTTGAAATCGGGCAGTTGACTGGCGTGCGCCGCGATCAACTCGCGCCGGTCGCCAATTGCGGGGTGGTTGGCGGTCAGGCCGGTCTGCCGAGCCCATCCGGACTCAGCGTAGTCCAGATGGCCGTACGCCGAGCCAAGCTGTGGCGCCACTCCGCGGATCGCGGCGGTGTAAAGGTCGGTAAGCTTGTGCGGGACCGACGCCATTGAATGGCCGTCGGTGACCGTGTGATCGGAGGCGAGCACCACTCTGGTCGATCCGGTCCGGCTGACGGTGACGAACACGCACGCCGGCCCGCGCAGGTCGAGGTCGCCCAGCTTCCTGATCCCCATAAGCGCTCCTTTCTGCAAATGGGTCGTGGTCATTCCGCCCATCGCGATGTCACCCACGACGCGAGTATCGGGTCGGCAGGTCGTGCCGCCTCGCGTCATGGATGTTCAAAAGTCGTGCCAACTGGGCAGGGAAAGCTCAGAAACAATTGCGGCAGCGCGAAAGGAAGCCAACCGAAGCACTACCTCTTCGCGGATTCCATGCAACCCAACAGTGGGTGCAGGTTGCTTGCCTTGGTCGAGCTCCCGGGCGCAGTCTGCGTTGCGAAATCTCGTCACAAACGTTCGCTGGTCGCCGGCGCATAGGGCCGCGGCAATTCGGCAGAAGCCGCTTGGCCGGCCGTCGGAAGCCCTGGTAAGTGATGGTCCGTCCCTGGCGCCAACTTTCGATCCCGTTGTTTCCTGCACGCAATGTATCCAGGGCCGTCTGTTTCGACCTCCATAGAGGGAAGCTGGAAGCGCAGCTTAGGGCCAGATCGCGTCCACTTCGACCGTTTCTCGGAGAAACCTGACCATCTCATTGAGTATATGGAGCTGGCGATTGCCAATCGCGGAGAGAGCGAGGCTAGGAGGACAGAGGCAACTGTCGCTTTGGTTCTGCCGGTGCTGAACGCGCGATAGACCTGGTCGAGATCGGCTTTCTCCACTGCGCGACCTTCGTGGCGGATTTGGCGTGACCGGACTGCGGAGCAGAGGCCGTGATCATTGCGCCTTTCCTCAGCGAGTTCGTAATTCACAGTGGGAACCATGACTAGCGAGCTTGATGTCCGTTTACCTGCATTTCGAAGCTCGTTGATCCTGCTGTCGGTCGTCACTAACCGAGGGTCATTCTAAAGCAATAGCATCCGACAGCTTCTGTCGGCTTTGTCGGATGAGCGACACAGGCTTGTTTAGCCAAACTCTTGTTTCGACTTACGGTAAATAGCTGAAAAACAAACAAAAGGCTTTTCTTCGGGCTCGATCAGCCAAATTGGCATGCGTTTTGAAACCTTCCTTGCGAGGCGGCGCGAGCTGCCGATCGCCGTTGCGATGGATGAAACGAAGGAAGGAAGGCTACATGTCAGATTTGCGTCAAATCGCATTCTACGGCAAGGGGGGCATCGGCAAGTCCACCACCTCCCAAAATACGCTCGCGGCCCTTGTCGATCTCGGGCAGAAGATCCTTATCGTGGGCTGCGATCCCAAAGCCGACTCCACGCGCCTGATCCTGAACTCGAAGGCGCAAGACACGGTTTTGCATCTCGCGGCAGAGGAGGGTTCGGTGGAAGACCTCGAACTCGAGGACGTGCTCAAGGTCGGCTACAGAGGCATCAAGTGCGTGGAGTCCGGCGGCCCGGAGCCGGGCGTCGGTTGTGCCGGCCGCGGCGTCATCACCTCTATCAACTTTCTTGAGGAGAACGGTGCCTATGACGATGTCGACTACGTCTCCTACGACGTGCTCGGCGACGTGGTATGCGGCGGCTTTGCGATGCCGATCCGCGAGAACAAGGCTCAGGAAATCTACATCGTCATGTCTGGCGAGATGATGGCGCTCTATGCCGCCAACAACATCGCCAAGGGCATCCTGAAATATGCCCATTCTGGCGGCGTGCGGTTGGGGGGGCTGATTTGCAACGAGCGCCAGACCGACCGCGAACTCGATCTCTCCGAGGCGCTGGCTGCCAAGCTCAATTCCAAGCTCATTCACTTCGTGCCGCGTGACAATATCGTTCAGCACGCTGAGCTCAGGAAGATGACCGTGATCCAGTACGCGCCGGACTCCAAGCAGGCCGGGGAGTATCGCGCGCTGGCCGAGAAGATCCATGCCAACTCGGGCCAGGGCACAGTCCCGACCCCAATCACCATGGAGGAGTTGGAAGATATGCTGCTCGACTTCGGCATCATGAAAACCGATGAGCAGATGCTTGCCGAACTCCAGGCCAAGGAGGCCAAGCTGGCGGCTGCCCACTAGGGGCGCCCTCCCCTGCCGCCAGCAGGGGACGCGCCGGCATTGAGCTGGCGCGTCCTTTCCAAGAACGCGCCTCGTCCGCGAGGCGCATGCGAACCTTGAAAGGGAACAGGCCCCATGAGCCTCGACTATGAGAATGACGGCGCTCTCCATGAGGAGCTTATCAAGCAAGTGCTGTCGCAGTATCCGGACAAGGCGGCGAAGCGCCGCAAGAAGCACCTCAGCGTCGCAACGAACGGGCACGAGGCCGACGAGGATGGAGAGGCCCTCTCCGAATGCAGCGTCAAATCGAACATCAAGTCGATTCCGGGCGTGATGACGATCCGCGGCTGCGCCTACGCCGGCTCCAAAGGTGTGGTGTGGGGTCCGATCAAGGATATGGTCCACATCTCACATGGGCCAGTCGGTTGCGGTCAATATTCCTGGTCGCAGCGCCGGAATTATTACGTCGGTACGACGGGCATCGACAGCTTCGTGACTCTGCAGTTCACCTCCGATTTTCAGGAGAAGGACATCGTTTTCGGCGGCGACAAGAAGTTGGAAAAGGTCATCGACGAGATCGAGGAGCTGTTCCCGCTGAACAATGGCATCAGCGTCCAATCGGAATGCCCGATCGGCCTGATTGGCGACGACATCGAGGCGGTGTCGCGCAAAAAGGCCAAGGAGAACGAAAAGACGATCGTGCCGGTGCGCTGCGAGGGCTTCCGCGGCGTCTCGCAGTCGCTTGGTCACCACATTGCCAATGATTCGATCCGCGACTGGGTCTTCGACAAGACAGAAGTCGAGTTCGAGGCCGGCCGTTACGACGTTAACGTCATCGGCGACTACAATATCGGCGGTGACGCGTGGGCTACGCGTATCTTGTTGGAGGAGGTGGGTTTGCGCGTCGTCGGCAACTGGTCGGGGGACGCGACGCTTGCTGAGGTGGAGCGCGCGCCGAAGGCCAAGCTCAACCTCATCCACTGCTACCGGTCGATGAACTACATCTGCCGGCACATGGAGGAAAAGTACGGCATCCCCTGGATGGAATACAATTTCTTTGGTCCCTCACAGATCGAAGCCTCTCTGCGCAAGATAGCCAAGCATTTCGGGCCCACAATCGAGGACAGGACCGAGGCGGTCATCGCCAAGTACCGACCCTTGGTCGATGCGGTCGTCGACAAGTATTGGCCGCGCCTAGAAGGAAAGACCGTGATGCTCTATGTCGGCGGCCTTCGCCCTCGTCACGTGATCACGGCCTATGAGGACCTCGGCATGGTGATAGTTGGCACCGGATACGAGTTCGCTCACAACGATGACTATCAGCGCACCGGCCATTACGTAAAAAATGGCACGCTGATCTATGACGACGTGACCGGTTATGAGCTGGAAAAGTTCATCGAGGGGGTCCGACCTGATCTCGTGGGCTCCGGCATTAAGGAGAAGTACCCGGTGCAGAAGATGGGCATTCCGTTCCGTCAGATGCACTCCTGGGATTATTCCGGCCCCTATCACGGCTATGACGGCTTCGCCATCTTTGCCCGCGACATGGATCTGGCCATCAACAACCCGGTCTGGGACCTCTACGACGCCCCCTGGAAGAAAAAGGCCCTGCCGCCGATGGCGGTCGCGGCCGAATAAAAACGGGCCTCCCAGGAGCAGGGGGGCCGACGAACGCCCGCGACCCTTGATCCGCGGGAAACCTGAAACGTCTCGACGTCCTGTGCCGCCGCCTGGCGCGCCAGATGAAAAGAGGTGACCACCCATGCCGCAGTCGGCCGAAAAAGTTCTCGACCATGCTCCCCTGTTCCGCGAGCCGGAATACAGCAAGATGCTCGCCGAGAAGAAGCTGAATTTCGAATGTCCGCATCCGGATCAGATCGTTACCGATCAACGCGAATACACCAAGACCTGGGAGTACCGCGACAAAAACCTCGCCCGGGAAGCGCTTGTCGTGAACCCGGCCAAAGCCTGCCAGCCGCTTGGCGCCGTCTTCGCGGCCGCGGGCTTCGAGCGGACGATGTCCTTCGTTCATGGCAGCCAGGGCTGCGTTGCTTATTACCGTTCGCATCTGTCGCGACACTTCAAGGAGCCCTCGTCAGCGGTTTCGTCCTCGATGACCGAGGACGCGGCGGTGTTCGGCGGCCTGAAGAACATGGTCGACGGTCTCGCCAACACCTACGCGCTCTACGACCCCAAGATGATTGCCGTCTCGACCACCTGTATGGCAGAGGTCATCGGCGATGACCTGCACGGCTTCATCGAGAACGCCAAGAACGAAGGTTCAGTCCCGGCCGACTTTGATGTTCCTTTCGCTCATACGCCCGCCTTTGTCGGCAGCCATGTCGATGGTTATGACGTCATGGTCAAGGGCGTCCTGGAGCACTTCTGGAAGGGCCAGGAGCGCAAGGAAACCGCTGGAACGATCAACATCATTCCGGGATTCGACGGCTTCTGCGTCGGCAACAACCGCGAGCTCAAGCGCCTGCTCGACTTGATGGGCGTGTCCTATACCTTCATCCAGGATGCTTCCGACCAGTTCGACACGCCGTCGGACGGCATGTATCGCATGTATGACGGCGGCACGATGCTCAAGGACGTGAAGGCAGCACTTCATGCCGAAGCGACACTGTCGCTGCAGCACTACAACACTCGCAAGACGCTGGAATACTGCAACGAGGTCGGGCAGGCGACGGCCTCGTTCCATTATCCGCTTGGTGTTCAGGCGACCGACGAATTCCTGATGAAGGTCTCGGAGATTTCCGGCAAGGATATCCCAACGGCAATCGGGATGGAGCGCGGCCGACTTGTCGACGCCATGGCGGACAGCCAGGCCTGGCTGCATGGCAAGAAATACGCAATCTACGGCGATCCTGACTTCGTCTACGCCGTGGCCCGGTTCGTGATGGAGACCGGCGGCGAGCCGATCCACTGCCTCGCCACCAATGGGACACCTGCCTGGGAAGCCGAGATGAAGGAACTGCTTCAATCCTCGCCCTTCGGTAAGGACGGCCAGGTCTGGGCAGGCAAGGACCTCTGGGCGATGCGTTCGCTGCTCTTCACCGAGCCGGTGGACCTGCTGATCGGCAATTCCTATGGGAAGTATCTGGAGCGCGACACCGACACGCCACTGATCCGGCTGATGTTTCCGATCTTCGACCGGCACCATCATCATCGGTTCCCGCTCATGGGCTACCAAGGGGGCTTGCGCGTCTTAACGACGATCCTCGACAAGATCTTCGACAAGCTCGATCGCGAAACGATCAAGGTAGGTGTGACGGATTATTCGTATGACCTCACACGCTAAGAACGACGGTTGGCCTTCGCCAAAGGCCAGCCATTTTCCGGTGGACTTGGAGTCCGGCGCGATGCCCCCGCTCACTGCCAAAATCCAGGATGTGTTCGACGAGCCCGCATGCGAGAAGAACCGCGGCAAGGATGCAAAGGCGCGCCAGAAGGGATGTTCGAAGCCGCTGACTCCCGGGGCGGCCGCCGGCGGCTGCGCTTTCGACGGGGCCAAGATCGTGCTGCAGCCGATCACCGACGTCGCGCACTTGATCCATGCACCGATCGCCTGCGAGGGTAATTCCTGGGACAATCGCGGCGCGGCTTCGTCGGGGCCAACGCTATGGCGCACAAGCTTCACGACAGACCTGACCGAACTCGACGTGGTGATGGGGCAGGGGGAGCGGAAGCTTTTCAAAGCGATCCGCGAGATCAAGGAGACCTATGCGCCGCCGGCGATCTTCGTCTATTCGACCTGCGTGACGGCGCTGATCGGCGACGACATCGAGGCGGTCTGCAAGCGCGCTTCGGAAAAGTTCGGCTTGCCGGTGGTGCCGGTCAACACGCCGGGCTTCGTCGGTTCCAAGAACCTCGGCAACAAACTTGCCGGCGAGGCGTTGCTCGATCATGTCATCGGCACGGTTGAGCCCGACGATGTCAGCCCTTACGACATCAATATCCTTGGCGAATTCAATCTTTCCGGCGAGTTCTGGCTGGTGAAGCCGCTCCTTGACCGACTCGGCATCCGGGTGCGCGCCTGCATTCCGGGCGACGCGCGCTACCTCGACGTCGCTTCGGCGCACCGTGCGCGGGCGGCCATGATGGTGTGCTCGACCGCGCTGATAAATCTCGCCCGCAAGATGGAGGAGCGCTGGGACATCCCGTTTTTCGAGGGCTCCTTCTACGGCATCAGCGACACCTCGGAAGCACTTCGGCAGATCGCCGGGTTGCTTGTGAAGAAGGGCGCCGGTCCGGAGCTCCTTGAGCGCACGGAGACACTGATCGCGGAGGAGGAGGCGATTGCGTGGAAGAAGCTTGAAGCATACCGGCCGAGGCTTGAAGGCAAGCGCGTACTGCTCAACACCGGCGGGGTGAAGTCCTGGTCGGTTGTCCATGCGCTGATGGAGATCGGCATCGAGATCGTCGGCACCTCAGTCAAGAAATCGACGGCCGAAGACAAGGAACGCATCAAGCGGATCCTCAAGGACGAGAACCATATGTTCGAGACGATGGCGCCCCGCGATCTTTACGCCGTGCTCTCTGAAGACAAGGCCGACATCATGCTGTCTGGCGGGCGCACGCAATTCATCGCGCTGAAAGCCAAGACACCCTGGCTCGATATCAACCAGGAACGTCACCATCCCTATGCCGGGTATGCCGGCATGGTGGAACTCGTACGCCAGATCGACCTTGCCATTTACAACCCGATCTGGCGCCAGGTGCGGGAGCCTGCACCGTGGGAATACCAACCTGCTGTAGAAGAAGAACTACCGGGTACGCACAGCAAAACCGAGACCGTCCACGCCTTCAAAAAAGTAGTAGCGCAACTGCCGGCGGTCTCGGCATACGTTGAGGAAAGCCGATGACCCGCATTCTTCCCCAAACCAAATGGGCGGCGGTCAATCCGCTGAAGTCCTCGCAGCCGCTGGGTGCAGCGCTCGCCTTCCTTGGGATCGATGGTGCAATCCCGCTGTTCCATGGCAGCCAGGGCTGCACCAGCTTTGCGCTTGTCCTTCTCGTGCGGCACTTCAAGGAAGCCGTCCCCTTGCAGACAACGGCGATGGACGAGATGGCGACGATCCTCGGCGGCATGGACCATCTGGAAGAGGCGCTCCTCAATCTAAAGACCCGCACGAACCCGAAACTGATCGGGGTCTGTACCACCGCGCTGGTTGAAACCCGTGGCGAAGATTTCGCAAGGGATTTGGCGAACATCAAGATGATGCACGCCAAAGAGCTCGCGGGCACGGAGGTCGTTCTGGCCAACACGCCGGATTTCCACGGTGCCATCGAGGAGGGCTGGGCCCAGGCTGTCACTGCCCTGATCCAAAGGATTACGCTGCGTGGTGAGCGGGTTCGGCAGTCGAAGAAGATTGCGATCTTGTCAGGCTGGAACCTCACGGTGGCTGACATCGAACATTTGCGCGAGACGGTGGAAAGCTTCGGTCTCAAGCCAGTGATCCTGCCTGACCTCTCTGGCTCGCTCGACGGTACGGTGCCAGACGACCGTTGGGTGCCGACCACCTATGGCGGCACCACCGTCAAAGACATCCAGAAGCTTGGCACGGCCGTGCAATGCATCGCAATCGGGGAGCATATGCGCCCTCCGGCGGAGGTGCTGCAAAAACTGACCGGAGTCCCTTATGCCCTTTTTCATTCCCTTACAGGATTGAAAGACACAGACCGTTTCGTCTCGCTGCTTTCTTCAATCTCTGGTGCGCCGTCGCCAGCGATAATCCGCCGTCGCCGCGCACAGCTTCAGGACGCCTTGCTCGACGGACACTTTCATTTTGGCGGCAAAAAGATTGCCATTGCCGCTGAGCCGGACCAACTTTACCAACTCGCGACGTTCTTCACCGGTATGGGCGCCGATATCATTGCGGCCGTCACCACGACCGCCACCTCGCACATTCTTAAGAAAGTGCCGGCCGAACAGGTCCACGTCGGTGATCTTGGCGATCTCGAAGGTCTTGCCGCGGGCGCTGATTTGCTCGTCACACATTCGCATGGACGCCAGGCGGCCGAGCGTCTTGGCATTCCGCTCATGCGCGTTGGCTTCCCGATCTTCGACCGACTCGGCAGCCAGCACAAGCTGACGATCCTCTATCAAGGGACGCGCGATCTGATCTTCGATGTTGCGAACATCGTCCAGGCCAACCGGCACGCGCCGACGCCCGAGTCACTCGATCCATTCCGTAAATGAGAAACGCCAGATGACTTCCAATCGTCGCCTTTCGCTCGCCGCCAACAAGGTCCACGCATTGACGCCGGGACAGCAATCCGGTGCATTGCGCGTGGCAATTGCGACGCAAGACATGGAATGCCTCAACGCGCATTTCGGGTCGGCCAAACTGTTTGCAGTCTATGACGTGACGTCCGATGACTGGAATTTCGTGGAAGCCGTCGCCTTTGAAGATGTTTCCGACGAAAGCGGGAAGCATCGATCTGAAGGCGATGACCGGATTAGTCCGAAAGTGGAGGCGTTGAAGGGCTGTCACTTGCTATTTTGTCTGGCGATCGGCGGTCCTTCGGCAGCCAAGGTTATTTCGGCGAAAATCCATCCGATCAAAGTGCCGAGCCCTCAATCTATCGAAGACGTGCTGTCGCGAACCCAGGCGATGCTCAGGACTGCTCCTCCGCCTTGGTTGCGCAAGGCGGTAATGGAGGCAGGCGCCACCGAAAAGAAACCGTTCGAGGATGAGGACTGAACGATGAAAAGACCGAAAGCTACTGCGGATGGTCCTGCTGTCGACGCGGACGAGACGGCCCTTGCCACGCCTTTCCTCAAGTGCCTCATGCGGCAGATCCGCGCCCAGGACACCTATGGAATGTGGGAAGACAAATCCGACGCCGACCTGCTCGCCGACTTCATCGTCACGAAGGAGAAGCGCCGTGAGATCCCGATCATCGGCGATCCCGACCCGGACGTGCTGTGGAGGCTCCAGATTTTCTACACGTGCGTCGGGCTTGTGATCGAGCAGCGCTCCGGTCTGGTGGTATCGTCGACCATGATGATGAGCCATGAGGGCTTCGGCCGCGTACTCCTCACGACGGGGCGGTTGGTCGTTCTGTCGAAGACTCTTCGCGACGTCCATCGGTTCGGCTTTGACACGCTTCGCAAACTCGCTGAGGCAGGTGCGAAACTGGTCGATGATGCGGTCGCGATCATTGAAACCTATCCCGACGTGGTACGCGCGTGACGGACCGGTTTTCGAACCAGGGGATCATGTCAGGTCTTGAGGGCATGTGATGACCAGCCCACTCACCGAGGCGGTCGAGGCCGATTTGGTTCTCGGGGGTAGCGCTGATGAAGCCACTGGTCCTGATCTGTTCGCAAGATGCGGAGTTGTATCTGTTCCTCAGCCACATTCTGGGGGTGGACGGCTTCACAAGTGAGCCGGTAGGTGGCGTGGAGGAAGCACTTGCATTGGCCGATAAAAGGCAGCTCCAGGCGGTAGTGCTGGACTGCGGACCAGCAAGCGCGTCAGGGGCCACACTCTGTGCCCGGCTCAAGGGGGAGCCTCGGACAGGAGGCGTGCCCGTTATTGCCCTGATCGCGCCCGGCGCCGAGAACCAACACCTTGATCTCTTGAAGGCCGGCATTGACGAGAGTTTTGTGCGGCCGATCGCGCCGGCCAAGCTGATTGACTGTCTACGGACGAAGCTGGGGCTGCCGAAGCCTGGTTCAAACGGGATCGAAAACGGCAGTTGGCTCTGCTGCGGCGGCCTTGAGATGAAGCCCGATGCCCACCGAGTTCGCGGGAACGGCCACGACATCCATCTCGGCCCGATCGAGTTCAACCTGCTGCGGCATTTGCTTGAGGCTCCTGGCAAGGTCTTCAGCCGAGACGAGCTGATCGACGCGGCTTGGCCGGATAATATTCATATTGGAGCACGCACCGTCGACGTCCATATCAGCCGGATCAGAAAGGCGCTGAAGACGGCCTCGCCCGGCAGCGTCATTCGTACCGTCAGGTCCGCCGGCTACTCGCTCGGCGTGCCGGACGGCTAAATAGCGAAAGGTGGTGCCATTCACCACATCGTCGTGCCCAGGGCAAGTCTTGCGGCTCGAACGCCGCTTACAGGTGCCGAGACACCAGAAAGAAGCAATAAATGGCGTTTAAAACTGCACTTTGTGTACAGGAGCCGATCACTCCGACCAGGACGTCAGAACAGCTGTCATTTTGTGTGCTGAGGTCGGCGCAAAACTTTCCGTACGGCTCATTAAGGTTGCCAGGCATCTGCGGATTGGCGATGGCTGACTCGTGCCACTGCAGAAATCGACCGGTGGCAAGCCGAAACTAGGGCAGGTCTCGAAGATGGGTCAGCGCGACATTCGGCGGATGCTCATCCTCGGCGCCATGGTCTTAGTGCAATTGGGATCCCCCGAAACGAGCGTCCGAAGGCTCGTGGCTCGCTCGCGGATCGCGAAGAAGCCGCGCATGCTGGTGGCGACAGCGCTGGGCACAAGATTGCGCGTGGCATCTGGGCCATGCTGACGAAAGGAGGATTACCGGAATCCGGCGACGGCACCTGCATGTCATTCAACAGCGCACCTGAAGGCCGGTACGTCGGGGAACAGGAAGGCGAGAACCGCAGAGCAGATCGGCGTTACGGAAACCAGTTGCAGCGTTCCTTGCGAAACGGCTGCCATCCACACAAGCGCCTGCAGCACCATAATCTTGAACAATTATAACCGCATCAAAGGCGGCGTCCGCCTTTGGCGCCATCGGTGCGCATCCGCGACCCGCGAAACACCTCAAGGCACCACCGCGTTCAGCTTCACCAGTGGTTCGTCCGCCTCGCTCAGCCGCACACAACGCTTCAATGCCCCAGAACCCCGCCTGTCCCCGCATCCAGCGCCTCCGAGCAAACCACCAGGCGAAGTGAATCGAAATGCGGTCCGGATTGCGAGGTTTTTCGAGGTGTCCAGCTTCCCAAGTCATCGCTACTCGCTCAGGCAAAAAGGAGAGTAAATCGAGCGTCCAGTCGGTCCATCCCAGTAGCGGTGTTACGGGTGCACCTTTCTGCGATCAACTCGAGGGGCGATGTTCGGAGGGTCCCATCAAGTTGATGCCTCAGGATCGCCATACGCGATGCGCATAACGTCTTTGACTGTATGGCGTTCCAAATCAAGGATGCCATTGCACAATCGTTCCGCCCGAGTACGTCTGATGACCGGCGTGGTAAGCCCGAGGAACTTCGCTACTACGTCTTTGCGAGCGAACGGTGGCCCGTTAGGATGACCTTTTGGATATTCGGCGTATTCATTAAGCACCCGGCCATCCTTCGTGTGTAAAGTGACCCGGACCGGCACCATACCACATTTAAAGAATCTTTCTTGGGCGCCGGGCAAGACGGTCATTGTTATTTTTTCGACGGTCTTAGCTATATCCTCGCGTTTCAAGTCCTGGTCCGATAATCCTAGGGCTGAGGACTTGCCATGCAACTCGAGGGCTACGAGATAGGGTATGTTCAAAAGGGCGTCGAGGACTGTGTCCGGCCATACATCTGAGTTTAAGTCTCGCACGAACTCATGAGCCGTTTCGATCGTGATCCTGTCAATGCCCTCATGCGTTACGAAATAACTTTTGATCAGGTTGCGGATGCAGTCGATCGGCGTATGGGACCAACGACAACCGCTGTAGGGTTTAAACCCTATTTCCTTTACGATGGACCTTTCGGCGAAAGGCGTCACTAGAACATCTGGATCAAACTGATCAGAGCCGGCTATTATCCAATAGCCAAATTCACCATCAAATATCTCACGATTGCCTTCATATCCCGCTATGGTAAGGTCAACTGACGTTATGCCGGCTTTGTTCGCCCAGCCATAATTGTTCTTAAGCCAGTTTAGCGGCAACTTGCGAAGATAGGGTGGCGGCGCATGCATCGCCGTCAGCCCGTATGCGCCTGCTATCTCTTCCGCAGACAACCGGCGGAGCTTCGCGGTTGCGCTTGTCGCGCCGAATACCTGCCAGGATGAGTAACCCTTGACTTTCTGATCGCGTTCAACGCTCGCGGAGATTGCTAGACCGAGGCGCATCGACATCTCATAGCCGCACATAGCTGATAGTATCAGTTCGGGACCACTGGCGTTTAGCAATTCTGCCACCGCAAAGGCGGCAGGCAGAAGCGAATTCCCGGGATGACCATAACGAATGTAGGAATCATCGAGGCTCAGCATTGTGCCGGCTTGGGCGTTTGCATGAGCGGCATTCGGCGGCGTCATGCGCTTGCATGCCCCAAATACAGTCGCCTCGCCCCCGGGGTCGATCTCTTCCAGGTAGGATGCAAGCCGGAGGGACTCCCGGTGCACGGATCCCGCAATCATGCACCCAAGCTGATCCAGGATGAGCAGTTTGACTTTTTCTATGATTTCGGGGGCTAAGTCTTCATAGGAAGCATCAGCCACCATTTGCGCGACTTGCATTGTAAGAGTCATCATACAATCTTTGTTAGTGAGGGCGGATGCGGCATGAGTCAGGTTATCAGGTACGAGACAGGCTTGCCGCGAACATCAATCTTCAGAAAGGAGCGAGGCGCTGTTGGGGCCAGGTGAATTGCAGCAGCAACCACCAGGAACCGAACGCCGACTATTCCGAATCGAAAGGCGTGCGGCCGTCTAGCCATTTGCCGCAACTCGCTCTAAGGCCCGGCGCCGTTGCGTTAGCGCGTCATGCAGAATCTCATCTTGATCGACCCGCGTTAGTTGTCCATCGCGCATGACGACCTGACCGTTGATCATGACCGTGTCTACCGGAAGGTTGAAGGATGAC
>NZ_JASKLS010000018.1 GCF_030124375.1 Sinorhizobium sp. 6-70 | reverse complement strand
AGGATGCGCTGGAACTAGCGGAGCATACAGAGATTTGAGCGAGTGCGGTCCCGCAACCAGCGGGGCCGTGCCTCTTGGGGAAAATGTTCCTGGTTCTTGCAGTTCGATCGAGCGGCTATGCGCCTCCATTTCGGTCGTTCGCTAGATCGAACTCTGATCCTGGAAGCGGCCGCTCGGCAGCGCTGGGAATACCAGTCTTGAGCCGTCGCCAAGACGGCGAACGGTCATGTGACGTTCTCATCATGGTCGCGCAGACTTTCCGTTTTTACCATCTTCGAGGTATCATTCGGTGGCGCATTGGGCGCGATGCTTAGTCTCGCAGACGCCTTAGCGAGAACACAGGAGTCGGCCGATGACGAGCATACGAATTTCGCAGGACGTCTGACATGGGCGCGACCTCTCGCCCAAGAACCACTGGCCTGCGGCAATTCCTCGACCGTGAGCAGCAGCGCGATTGGATAGCGGGCAAGATCGACTTGCCGGACACGGGCGACCGCTTAGAGTCCCTGGAACAGCGCTTCAAATATGTCGCTCGATTTGAGAAGCTACTTAGTCGCCCGCAAGCAGCGGAAGTACTGGAGATTCTCAGGCTATACGGTCCAAACTGCATTCCGATGCTGCGCAAGACCGAGCGCTACTACTGGTCGGTTTCCTGTCTGCCGTCGACCTCGGACAAGCCGCTCGTACGCGTCAATGCGAGCTGGATGGAGCTTTTTACACTCTATGCCCAAGTCGAAGATATCCGCGCCAGATTCATCGTGCATCTTTCGGATTTCACTACAGATCGTTCAGCCACGCCGAGCCGAGTGGACGAACCCTTTCTCGAGCAAAGCGTCGCGATGCCAGAGCACGTCAGTTATTTCTTCCCGCATGGTGCGGACATTTTCGGCATCAATGTGCGCGGCTCTGTCTCGATCCGCAAATTCCTCACGAGCCGCCGCGTGGTGAGCGCCATTCGCACGTTCAACCTGACGCACATGAACCGGGGGAAGAACGCCTATCAGGCGAGCCATTGCTACAGCGTGGCGGATTACATGCAGGCAGATTGAGGGATTCTCTCATGCGCGAACTCCCCGTCGCCGTCGCGGCCCCATTTCGCGACCTCGAGAATGACGGCGCCAACCTCGGCCGGTGCGCGCCCTACATGTCGGTCATGTCGGTCATAGGGCAGCTACAAAGCTGACATCGCGGTGGAACGGCCGCATATTTGCGCCCTCGTTTCGGTCGTCAAAGCTGCATCACCTGACTTCTAAAAGCGGACATCGCCTATAACCGGACCAGGCGCCCGCCGGCAAACGGTCTGGCCGGTCCGTTCCATCTTCGTTTCGGCTGTGCCGCGCCCTCGGCGGCCGCATGCCACAAACTACCCGATCGAATTGAAGCTCAACGCGGCCGCCGCAGCATCGGGACGAGCGTCGGCGACGAACTGACCTGGATCGCGCCGAGCGGTTCAAAGCCGTAGCGTTTGTAGAACGGAATGTTGCGCGGATTCGAGGATTCCAAATAGGCTGGCGCGTGATCGCGATCGCACCGTGCGAGTGCGTACGCCATCAGCGCGTCGCCGTGACCTTTGCCTTGATGTGCCGGGTCGACGCCGATCAGGGGCAGGTACCAATGTGGTTCGGTCGGGTGGTACGTGGCCATCTGCTCGAATATGGCCGTGGTTTCGGGGGCAAGAGAGCGCGCAACCGTGCTCTCGAGCACCGCACCAAGCCCTTCCTCGTCCGAATGCATCCCGGGCGATAGCCACAGGGCCGTCCCGGCGTAGCCGTCGGTGCAAAAGGCGCTTCCGTTAGGGAATGCGCTGCTCCCGAACGCCCGGATCATTCGCGGCATGGCCGCAAGGTACTGGTGTGCATGCGGCCAGGTCCATCGCGCCATAGGATCCGCTGCAAACGCCAGCATGACCGTTTCGATCGCCAGATCCTCCTCGGACGCGGCCATAACTCTGACTGTTGGCGATTTCACACTGCCCTCCTGACATAGGATACCGGTTGCTGCTGCTTCAGCGGTTCCGGATTCGCTTCGGTCCATTCTGGCCTTCGGACTTGGACATTCAAACAGATTACCTCAGATGCAACTTGGTTGTCTGCTTTCAGGAGCCGGAGAAGTCGTTGGAAGGCCTATTCAAGGTCCGAACGGAACAGCCGCTTCTCATCGATGTCATCCCGTAAGCTGCCCGTCCGCTCTCGGCCCCCGAGCTGCTACGCTGGTGTTTCCCGTTTCTCCATCGGCCAATCAAGGCCGAGGAGAACTCACATGGGCCACTCTCAATACGATGATGCCAGCCGTGAACGCGCCGCTTGGAACGCAGGAAAGAAGGTGGGAACCAAGCGTCCGCTCACACAGAAGCAAATCTGGGCTGTTCGCTTCTTCCTCGATCGCGAGGGACGTATTCGTGACCGCGCCTTGTTCGATCTGGCAATCGACAGCAAGCTTCGCGGCTGCGACCTGATAAAGATCAGGATCCGCGATCTGGTCGCCGGGCCGGAAATTCGGACCCGTGCGATCGTTGTTCAGCAAAAGACGGGTCGGCCAGTCCAGTTTGAGATCACCAGCGACGTCAGAGCCAGCCTTCTGGCTTGGCTTGAAAGGCGTGGGGGCACGGTCGACGACTATGCATTCCCGAGCCGGATCAATCACGCCCACCACATGAGCACGCGGCAATACGCCCGCCTGGTAGACGAATGGGTCACCGCGATTGGTCTGCGTCCAGAGGAGTATGGCACGCATTCGCTTCGACGCACGAAGGCATCGATGATCTACAAAGCGACAGGAAATCTCCGCGCCATCCAGATCCTGCTTGGCCACTCCAAGATCGAGAACACCGTTCGCTACCTTGGCGTCGACGTTGAGGACGCACTGCTCTTAGCAGAGCGAACCGAAATTTGACATCTCGGCGGTCACCAAATTGGATGACCGCTTCAGCGTACGGCGTACGTTGCCGTTCTGTCAGTCCTGTGGTGAAACCAGTCAGGCAGTTTTCAGACCACGCTTGTCATAAGCGGCCATCATATCGGTAGCTTGCTTAGTGGTGACCGCTCCATTCCGGCGTGAGATCAAAGCTTTTCGGACCCCCGCGCGATGTTGCGACGCAGCGGAGTAGAATGACGGCTCGCTATCGAACCGCGGTCTTGGTGAACCCCTTCCAATCAGTGCGCAGCGAAGTTCAGCGGACGCTCACCAAGGATAAGCTCCGTCGGGCCCAGTGAAACTCCCGGTCGGGCTTTCCGTGTCCAGGGCCGCAAGAACAAGCGGCCGGGCTCCGACCTCGACGCTGTCCGTTCCCTGGAAATCGTTGATGGCGGTTGCCGTGTAGCTAGGACTGGCCGCACGAACCTTGATGCCGGTGCCTTCGAGTTCAATAGAAAGCGCCAGGGTCATGGCGTTGAGGGCGGTCTTGGATGCGGGATAGGTCACACCGAAATAGGGGCGGAATGGAAAGTCCGGGTCGGAATTGAGCGTCAACGAACCTACCCCGCTTGAGACATTCAGAATGCGTCCTGTGGAGGATGATCGGATCAGCGGCAGCATTGCCTGCGTCACAGCAAGGACGCCGAAGACGTTTGTGTCGAATACTGCCCTAACCTCGTCCAGCGGCGCGGCGCTTGCGGAGAGGCCCGACGCATACCGCCCCGATTGGCTGATCGCGGCATTGTTGACCAAGAGATCGAGACGGCCGAATTCGGCAGTAACGCGTTCCGCCGCGTTCGCTATGCTCATCGCATCTGTGACATCGAGCTGGATGGCGACAGCGCCTTCCCCGATCTCCTCGGCGGCCCTTTGTCCGTTCGCAAAATCCCGCGATCCAAGAAGAACAGTGTAACCGTGTCCGACCAGTTCCTTTGCGACCTGCTTTCCAAGCCCTTTATTGGCCCCGGTGACCAGGGCTACCATCTTCTCTTTCATTACCTTTTGCTCCTCTAAGATATCCGCTCTCGCAGTTCGGGCGAGCGTTTCGTCACATACCCATGAAGCGCCAAGACCATGCAGAAGGTGGCAGGCAGGACTAGCATCCATTCCCTCATGGAGCTCGGGGCCGGGATTCGATCTGCCGTCAGACTTGTGCGGCTCCGCCGTCAACGAAGACCTCGCTACCGGTCATGAAGCTGCTTTCATCCGAGGCAAGGAAGAGCGCCGCAGCCGCCGTCTCCTCGGGCTGTGCAACACGCCCGAGCGGCGTCTGAGCGGCGAAGCCCGCCAGCAGCGCATCCTCCTCTCCCGGCGTCGCCAAGCCCTTGACGCCGGGCGTCTCGGTGGAGCCGGGAGAGAGCACGTTCACGCGGATGCCGGTCCCCTTCAGGTCCAGTGCCCAGCTTCGGGCAAAATTGCGGATTGCGGCCTTGGTCGCGCTGTAGACGCTGAACGCAGGGGTTCCCATGGAGCCCGTGGTCGACCCTGTGAGGATGATGGATCCGCCGGCGCGCATAAGCGGCAGCGCCTTTTGCACCGTGAACAGCGTTCCCTTGACGTTGACGTCGAACGTAAAATCGAACGACGCCTCGTCGATAGCGCCCAGCGGGGCAAACTGGCCGAGCCCGGCATTGGCGAAAAGAACGTCTATCCGTCCACTCTTCGCCTGCACCGTCGCAAACAGCCGACCGAGGTCGTCCATACGCGAAATGTCGCCCTGCACCGCCGTCACGCCGGAGCCGATCGCTTCTACCGCCCTGTCCAACTCCTCCTGGCGACGGCCGGTGATGAAAACCTCGGCGCCTTCCGCCACAAACCGTTTGGCGGTCGCCAGACCGATGCCGCTGTTGCCGCCGGTTATGACGGCGATTTTACCTTCAAGTCTGCCCATTTCGATCTCCTAGAGAATGATCATTGTTTCGAAATAGAGGCTTGCTTTTCTTTCTTCCAGTATGCACCTTTTGGTAAGTATCAAATTGGAGCATGCGAAATGACCACACCTGGCTTTATCTGCGGGCTGGACGCTGCGTTGGCTGTCATTGGCGGCAAGTGGAAGCCTTTGATCCTGTTCCATCTTTTCCACGAAGCCCGACGCTATGGCGACCTGAGGCGCGCCATCGGCAACGTCAGTCACAAAATGCTTATCCAGCAACTCAAGGAACTGGAGGCTGATGGGATCGTCGATCGGCTCGACTTCAAGGAAATTCCGCCGAAAGTCGAGTATTCCCTCACTGCCTTCGGTCAGACCCTCGCCGGAGCTTTGAAGCCGCTCTGCGCCTGGGGTGCAGAACATATGATCGAAGTCGAAAAACTCATGTCACGCCGCGGCGCGTCCGAGGTGGCGAAAGTCGCCTAACTTTTCGAATATCTTGCCGGTAGGCTAGGGCGCGCCTCAGGTGGCTGCGGTGCGGACATAGTGCCCATCTTCATTGTTCCCGACCTGCCGGGTCAGATTCGAACCGTAGCTGGGTAGGACGCATACACAGTCTGCTTTCTTGGCCTCGCTCACCAGCAGCGGTTCGTTCTCCGGCCCCCATCACTTCGATAATCTGTCGCTGACGGTATGGCAGGTTTTGGGGCCGTCGCCTGATCTGCAGCCGAATGCGCAGCTATCTCGCCTTATCATCCCCAAAGCTGACGGTCTGCTTCCGGCCCCTTGTCGGTCATCTGACGCCCGCGTACCGATGTTCGCTTTATAACGGGCTGTGGACGAGCCCGTGCCCAAGACGATGCCCGGTTCAGGCAAGCGCGACGGCGTCCTGTATGATCTACAAGTGGGCGCGAGGTAGCGGGGCGCGTTATGGCCGCCGGACGGCTAATTCAAGTCAGACAGCGGAAATTATTGCCGCTCGCCCTTCCTGTTGACTGACGCCCAAAGCCAGGGCACAAAGGTGGCATCCACGGTCGCTCGCGGCGGGAAAATATAGGGAATTCAAAGGTAATTTCTCTAAGCCATTGAAATCATGCGAGAATCCAGGTTCCCCAGCCAATTCTCCATGATCATGTTTGGTGACAATCTGCAACCTGCAACGCAGTTTGCGGCATTGCGTGACAGCGCCGCTACTCCGCCGACCGGAACTGCAGCGTAAACACATTCCCGGCGATCTCGTCGGCGAGTGCCTTCGAAAACTCCAGCGGCATGCAGCCTTGCAGCGCCTCGGTCGCCGCCGCCACGAAGGCTTTGCGTTGCGTTTCATCTCCGGTGACGCGAATCGCGGTCGGTTGCGGCGGGCCCATCAACGTGCCGTTGCCCTTGAAGCCGAACTTCAAGGTGACGAAGGAATCCTTGATGCCCACCGGCGGGGTCCAGCATTTGCCGAGCGCGTTGCCCACATCCTCCACGGTTTGCAAGGGCTGCGCCCACGACGGCCCTGTTGCGGTGGCGAGGAACGCGGCCGCCAGAACCCACATGGCAACGACTCTCATTGCGATCCCAACCCCACCTCGAACGAACCGATAATCAGCCGGTTCGAGATTGCGCGTAACTGCGCCCTGACGCAAGCCGCCCGGCGTCTTCGGCAAGGTGGCGAATGTTCCATGCCTACAGCGGTCCGCGTTTCGTCGGATTGCGCATCAGCGCCGTCGGGCCAAAAGTCGATCGCGGGCATCCGGTCGCAAGCCGCACCGTGTTGACGGGCTGCCGAGCGCAGGAGGCGTCGTCAACATTCGGACGCCAGACCCGCCCGACGAAGGTTCCCGATTGATATGCAGCAGTCATTCCCCACGTCCCGATGCATGCAGCGTTTTCGTCGCCGCACGAGCTTTTCGCAGTTACAGCACGTATCTGCGAAGCACCTTTGCAAGGCAAATTGTAGCTGAGGCCGCCTGCAACGGAACATAGCAAGATCTGGAACGTTTAATATTTTACCGTGGCTCTAACCAGCCGTGGCACCGTCGCGACTATACTTGCGACTGTGCAGAGTCACTCTTTAGGTCGCCAGGTCGCCGCTGATTTAGAGAGCCACGTGCCGGCAGTTGCTTTGCGACCGGCCGGCGATCCAGAAAGGATGTGAATACGATGAATCAGCATGAAGAGTTGAAGGACAAGCCGCTCATCGATCCTGTGACGGGTCAGCCGACGACCCAGGATCCCGAGATGCGTGGCAGATTGTCGGGTCGCAGCAGTTGGCCCTTGCTGATCATTCTGCTCGCGGGGCTGGTGCTGGCGCTGATCGCCTGGCTGCCCGCAGAGTTGACCAGGAACACAGAGGAGGCGACGCCGCCGCCGGCAACCTCGGACCAGTCGACGACCACGCCGCCGGCGAGCCCGGCACCACAGCCGCAGACCACACCGGCACAGCCGGCACAACCGGCACAATAAGCCTCAGCCAAGACCTGTCACAAAAACGGGGAGCATCAGTTCTCCCCGTTCCGGCGACCGAATTGGGAGAGATGAGCGAAAATTTCGATTGCGGAGCCGCGCGTCTATCCGACGTGCAAAAGACGTTGTGGCACTTTGAATTGCTGCATGTTTTGTCCCCAATCGGCACGATTTAAGGAAACATGCAGTAGGCTTCGCTGCTCATGGAACAGATCCTCGCCGATATCCTTGCTCCAACGCAGATTCCCTATCCGGTCATATTCGCGCGCTTCTGCGGCGCTATCCTCTTCGGGGCGTTGATCGGCATCGAGCGGGAACAACGGCAGCGGCCGGCCGGTCTCCGGACACACATTCTCGTCAGCCTCGCCTCGTCGATTTTCGCCGTGATCGCGGTGGAAAGCGTGCATATGGCGAGCCTTTCGGGACCCGAAGTGCGGATCGACCCGATCAGGGTCGTGGAGGCCGTCACCGCTGGTGTGGCCTTTCTCGCGGCCGGCTTGATCGTGTTTTCAAGGGGCGAGGTCAAAGGGCTGACCACAGGAGCCGGGATGTGGCTCGCTGGCGCGGTAGGGCTGTCCGTCGGCTTTGGCTTCTGGCTTATCGCCGCCTTCGCCGCCTGCGCAAGCCTCGCCGTGCTTTTCATCCTCTGGCGGCTGGAGGTCGCTCTCCACTGGAAACCGCCGGAACCCTCCGAAGGTGGGGCCGACGGACGCCCCGCCGTCCCTCGGGACGCTGCAGCCGTCTCGAAGGAACGCTAGATCATTTCATTGTTTCAGTGAAACAGTGAAATGATCTGACCCTTTGAAACTACGCAATTCCGGACGGAAAACCGTTACACACTTTTCCTGGAGTTGCTCTAACGGCCGGGAAAAGCAGATGGGACTTCCGGATCGGAACGGCCGCGAATGGCGGCTTGGCCTGCGCGCGGATTCTTCCGGGCAGGCCCTCTCTGTCGATGTGCCTGCAGCATGGCGACCGCCCGGCGGGCATCTTCGGGCGTTTGGAATACCTGGCCGTCCAGCGGCCACACACTGTATTTGACAGCGACAAAACGCAATTGTCCGTTGTCAGGTATCAGTGCGCCGACCGCCTCGCCGGCGAATTCTATCGTCTACTTGCTCATAGGCGTGAAACTCCCTCCCGGCGGCTCGCGGAGCGACGGGCAATTTTCGCTGGGCAGGCACCAGCGAACCGAACCCTCACCTTCAGCCACCCGCGAAACACCTGAGCGACCGTTTGGTTCCACGCGCGGACAACAAAAACGGCAGCGCGATGCTCATCCGGGGGGAAATTCATCGCCCTAATGCATGTCGGCCAAAAAGTGTGCAGCGGTTTTTGGACAACGACATAAATCAAAACAAAGACCCTGAAGCGCGTCGCAAGCGGCGCTTTAGGCGAGAAAGCGCTCGGGCCGATAGGGAGCGATGTCGATCACGGTCTTTTCGCCGGTCATGGCTTCGGCCAGCGCCCGGCCGGTGACCGGGCCGAGCGTCATGCCGTGATGCGCATGGCCGAAGGCGAACCAGAGGCCCTCGTGCCGCGGTGCCTTGCCTATGATCGGCATCATATCGGGCGTACAGGGCCGCGCTCCCAGCCATGGCTCCTCGTCGCGCCGTTCGGCCAGCGGGAAGAACTCGCGCGCGACCCTTTCGGCCCGGGTCAACTGTACCGGCGTTTTCGGTGCGTCCCGCAGTGCGAATTCCGCGCCTGTCGTCAAGCGGATCCCGCGCAGCATCGGCGCCAGGAAATAGCCCTTTTCGGCGTCGAGCACCCAGTTGTTAAGCGTTGCCCCTTCCTGGACGCCGTAGTGCATGTGGTAGCCGCGCTTGACCGCGAGCGGAAAATGATAGCCAAGCTTGCGCGTCACCGTATCGGCCCAGGGACCGAGCGCCACCACCACCTCGCGGGTCTCGAGCGGACCTTCCGGTGTGGCCACCCGCCAGCCGGCGCCCTCGAGAATGTGTTCCAAGGTTGCGGCGTCGCCCGAGACGAGCCGACCGCCGAGCGATTGGAAATAAGCGAGGTAGGCCTTGTTGAGGCTGTGCGGATCGCGGATCGACCAGGGGTCGGTCCAGCGCAGCCCGCCGGCGAGCTCGACGCGGATGGATGGTTCTATGGTCCTGAGCTCGCTCGTCGAGAGTTTCTGATGGTTGACCCCAAAACCGGCGGACAGTTTTTCCGCGTCCTTGTAGGCGGCGTCGCGCTCCTTTTCCGTGCGAAACACCTTCATCCAGCCATCCTTGCGGATGAGGTCCGCGGCACCGGAGGCCTCGATCAGGTCCTTGTGCTCGGCGATCGAGTTTTCGATCAGCGGTGCATAAAGATGGGCGATCCGCTGGTGCTGGGTGAAGCCGGAGTGCCACCAATAGCGCGCCAGAAAGGGCACCAGCCCCGGCAGCGCGCGAAAATGATAGCTGGCGTCGATAGTGTTGTTCAGCGCGTAGCGGAAAAGCGCACCGAAATCATGCGGAAAGCCGTAGGGAAAGACGCCTTCGCGCTGGATAAGGCCGGCGTTACCGTAGGACGTCTCTTCTCCGGGACCGCGCCGATCGAGAAGCACCACCGACTTCCCGCGTCGCGCCAGATGGATGGCGGCGGAAATGCCGACAATGCCGGCGCCCAGAACTACTACGTCAGTCTTCATGTGCCACTGCCCCGCTTGCTCGCTCACAAATCCGCCGCAGGCGCCAGAGGCACGCTGCAGCAGTTGCGTCGCTACTTTTTCAACTTGCTCATGATCTGCTCCAGCGAACCGAGGAGCACGGCGGAAACGACAAAAGCCAGATGCATGATTGTCGCCCACATCAGCTTCTCGCTCGTGAACTGCTGGGCATTGAGGAAGATCTGCAGAAGATGGATCGACGAGATCGCCACGATGGAGGAGGCGACCTTGATCTTCAGGCTGCCGGAATCAAGCTTGCCCAGGAACGAGACCTCGCCTTCCCCCTCGTCGAAGCGGCTGACGAAATTTTCGTATCCCGAAATCATCACCATGACGATCAGGCTTGCGACGAGCGCAGCGTCGATGAGCCCAAGCATTGCCAATATCATCTGGGCATCGTCGTAGACGAAGACCAGGCCCGCAACCTTCAGGAACTTGTAAATGAAGGAAATGCCGTAGAGGGCAAGAGCCGCAACCAGCCCGAGATAAAAGACGACCAATAGCCATCGGCTCGAAAGGATGATGCGCTCGACGATGAGTTCCAGGGACTTCATGAGATTGTTCTGTTCCTACCAGTGGGTGGGTACCCGCATGAATAGCCAAGCGCATTGGCCAGAGCAAGGGAACCGAACATTGCTTACGGAAAAGGGCGAAGCGTTACGCTTCGCCCCCTTCCTCATTCATGAGCCCACGGACTTACCGCGTCAGGTCTTGCGCATGAGTCCGGCAACAAGCGAAATCACCAAGAATACCAGGAACAGGAAGAACAAGACCTGGGCAATGCCTGCCGAAGCTCCAGCAATACCACCAAAGCCGAGAATGCCGGCGATGATGGCAACAATCAGAAAGACGAGAGCATAGTAGAGCATCGATATCTCCAATGTCTGCGTTGGTGAAATCGTAACGCGTAGTTCATCGTCTTTGTTCCGGTTCCATGTTTCTCTCGGCGAAACCCTAGAAATCCTTTGAGGTAAGGGGGAAACATTTCGTTAACCAAGGAACGAGAAACGGCCCCAAGATCGGCACGTGGAAACAAAATTTGCCAGGAACCTTCGATAGGGCTTGGCGTTGTTCCGGTAACGAAGGCTTTGGGAATTCAATGAAGATTCCGTCGCGACATATATGGAAATCGGTGACCGAGGTCGCCCGGCACAACGCGGCCGTGCGCAGCCATAATCTGCATATCGGCAGGACGATGCGCGATCTTCACATCCATACGGAAGAGAAGAGCAATAAACGTCTGCAAGCTCTTCTTGACGCACTGGAAAAGGCAGAACACGGCACTGACGGACGATAAGCAACGCGCGTCCATTGCAAGACGCGCGTCACATCCTTCCCGGTGTCAGCCTGTCAATGGCGCGATGCCCACTCGTCGATCTGACGCTCCGCCTCTTCCTTGGCAATTCCGTAACGCGCCTGGATGCGGCCGGCGAGTTCCTTCCGATTGCCGTTGATGACGTCGAGATCGTCGTTCGTGAGCTTCCCCCATTGACCCTGGGCCTTGCCCTTGAATTCGGTCCACCGGCCTTCGATGATGTCCCAGTTCATGAGTACGCTCCTTTCAATCTTCGATGCGGAAAGTCACTCGTCGTCGGCCGAAGGACGGGCACGGCCCGCAATCGTATAGGGCTCTTCCTCGGGCGTCACGCTCACTTCAAGCTTCCTCGCGGGCGTGATCGTCCATTCGATTACTGCACTCTCGACGATGAGCGCAGGATCGACATCGGCGCACTTGCCATAGGCCGTCTTGAAAACCTTGCCGACCTCCTCCATCGCCGGAGGAAGCAAGGCTTGGCATTCCTCGACGGTTTCGAAGGCGACCACCGGCGATGGCACCTCCCGGCACGCCGTTGTTTCCTGCATGCAGCCAACGAGAACCATGATGGCGGCAACATGTTCCATTTCCGCGCTCCTTCGACGCCGACACGCAGAACAAACGGCAGAAGCCCGTTGCGGGTTCCATGGCTCCGCCGGGCTTCTGTTGCTCGGCATCAATGACGAAGACGCAACAACCATCACGCGCGTCAGCACCTGAACTGCGGAACAAAAAGGCGGCAATCGGCGTTTGCGCAACAATTGACGAGCGCCGCAGCCGCGGCGATATTCACGGAGACACGAATGAGAGGGCCGACAGCACTGGGCGCGACCAGCCCCAAGACAGTGGAAACGCTCGGTGATCGCCGGCATCGCGAAAGGTCAGGGCCAGAGTCCTACTCATGACGTCTTCACGACGGTCGCTGTGTCCGGTCGTACGACACGGCTTGCTACTCCCGCAGTTCAGTAACCAACCTCGGATAGGAACAACGCACCATGAAGAAGATCCTTCTCGTCGCAAGCCTGATCCTTCCCCTTGCGGCCTGCACCGCAACGGAGAAAGGTACTGCAATCGGCGCAGCTTCCGGCGGCATCATCGGTGGCGCCATAACGAATGATGTCCGGGGAGCCGCTGTCGGCGCCGCCGTCGGCGGTGTTGCCGGCGCCCTCATCGGCCGTGCGAATGAGCCCGGCTATTGTTACTATCGCGACCAGTACGGCCGCCGCTACACCGCGCGTTGCTGATCGGGATAGGCTACTGCATGTTTCCTTGAATCGTAGCCGATTCAAGAATAAAAACATGCAGCAATTCAAAGTGTTACGCCGTCGCCTGTACGTCTGACAAGACGCGGCCCCGGAGTGCGAGACCCGGCCGGCCAGCGAGCAATTGCCGCCGGGTTGCCACCACGCAAGCCCCCACAAGCTAGCGCACGTCGTGATTGCGTCGGTGCGAAGCCGCCTAATGGAACGGCGGACATCAGCGCGGTAACCGTGCGCTCTCGGCCACGTCAAGACGCTCGAGCAACTCAATGAACTGCCGCGGAATCGGTTCGTTTTCCAAGGCTTGGTAAAGCGCCTTCAATTTCGACGCGATCTGTGCGCTCGGATCCGCCATCAAGGGAGGCTTGGCGGCAGCGCGCTGCGCCTTGCGCCGTCCGGAAGGCTCATTCATTTGCCGCTTCCGCGCGCCAAAGGCCTGATCCCCCGTTCCGGCCATTCCTGTCCCATATGCCCGTCATCTGCTTACTCTAGGCTTTCCATAATCCAAAAGACGTGCTCAAAACATTGTCGTATCTTGCTGCACGCCCGTTGTCCGCAAGACCGGGACCATACCGGCACAATAGTTTAGGAAGACCTAAATGTCACTTTCCACCAGGATTGCGCCACATCTTCCCTATCTGCGACGCTTTGCTCGCGCTGTAACGGGCTCGCAAGCCGCGGGCGACGCCTATGTTGCTGCCGTTCTCGAGTCACTGATCGAAGATGTCAGCCTGTTTCCAACCGCCTCCAGCGATCGAATCGGTCTCTATAAGCTGTTCTGCTCGCTGTTCGACACGCTGGAAATCGATCGCACGCAATTGGCGTCGCCCTTCGCTTGGGAGCGCAGGGCCGCGGCCAATCTGTCGCTGATCGCACCGACGCCGCGCCAGGCATTCCTGCTGATCGCCGTCGAAGGCTTTTCCACGAGCGAGGCCGCCGAGATCATGAACCTCAAGCCCGGCGCATTCGCCACTCTTCTCGCCGGGGCGTCACAAGAGATTTCGCGTCAGGTGGCGACGGAGATCATGATTATCGAAGACGAACCGCTGATCGCAATGGATATCGAGGACATGGTGACAAGCCTCGGCCATCGTGTCACCGGGATCGCTCGAACCTATCGCGAGGCGCTCGAACTCTATCGGACGACATCGCCGAAAATGGTGCTTGCCGATATCCAACTCGCCGACGGCAGTTCCGGTATCGACGCCGTCAACGATATCCTGGCGGAAACCACCGTGCCGGTGATCTTCATCACGGCCTTCCCCGAGCGGCTCCTGACGGGCAAGAAGCCGGAGCCGGCTTTTCTGGTGACGAAACCCTTCAACCCGGAAATGGTGAAAGCGCTGATCAGCCAGGCCCTGTTCTTCGACGAACAGGCGCGCACCGGGCACCCGTAAACTACCGCGTGGTTCCTTAACTCGCAGCCGATTTTAAGCGTAAAAACATACAGCAATTCAAAGTGCTTCAGCGACCTTTGCGCGTCGGAAAGGCGCGCGGTGCTGTAGCGACCCACCGGCTGCTATCCGGTACCGGATCCGACGTCACTCCGGCAACTGCCGGACGGCAGGCGGTTCGCGCACCTGCTCGAAAACGGTCATGGCGATAAGTGACAGGGGCAGCGCCAGCAGCGCGCCGACGGCGCCCCACATCCAGGTCCAGAAAATGATCGCGACGAAAATCAGAAATGGATTGACCGCGAAGCGGTGCCCCAGGACGGCTGGAACGACGAGGTTTTCCATGAGCAGATGCACGACGAAGAAAGCGACAGCGGGCGCAAATCCCAGAAGCAGCACGTCATGCGTCATCAATCCGCCGACGAGCAGCGACAGCGTCATGAAGGTCACGCCGAGATAGGGAATGAAACTCGACACGAAAGCAAACAACCCCCACAACGGTGCCATGGTCAATCCGCCGACAAACGCGATCACCATCGTCATCACGCCGAGCGCCAGATAGATAAGGCTCGCCGTCGAAAAATACTGGGCGAGTGCATCCTCGGTCGCGTTCATGATCCGGATCGCGTTCAAACGATGCTCCCTTCTGGCAAACGCAAGGATGATGGTGCCGCGCAGCTGAAGGCGGCCTAGAAGGAAGAGGATAAGGGCCGCGAGAAAAATCAGTGTCTGGACGAGTGCCGGCGTCAAGCCTGCTGCAACGGTTCCAAGCACGGGACCAGCGTTCTTTACGAGCGTGTCGGCAAGTGCGTTGGGGTCGGCGTTGCGTATCATCGCCATTCTCAACCAGGTGAACCGCTCGATGAACGGCAATATGCGATCCACGACGCCCTCGGCCAGCCGAGGCGCCTCACGCGCCACGTCGGTGATCGGGCCGAGAAGTGCATTCACCAACGAGGACAGCCCGAACACGAAGAGAAGCGCCAGCAAAAGGCCCCCGAAGATCGGAGGCAGGCCGAATCTCTCCAATTCGTCGGCCGCCCTGCCCAGCACGATGCCGACGATAATCGCCAGTGTGATCGGCATCAGGATCGCTTCCATGGAATAGACCGCCGCTGACGAGGCGATGATGAAGAGGCCGACCGTGCTTAACGGGACCGCCAGCTCGATGCCGTTGCGCTTTCGCGCGGCGCCGGTCGGCGATTCGACCAGGGCAATTTCCTTGTCCACGCTGCGCTCCCGTTTGCGGTCGGTCGTAATTTCCATCGCGTCCTTCTTTTCTGCTACCGTTCGCAACGTCGGCAATGCCACCGATCAGGCTGCGAATCCGGAACAGTCCGCCCCCTCGCCCCACACCGACACATCCGCCCTTCACTCAAAGCCGTCGCTTAGTGTTGTCCCGGTGGGAAAATGTGGAGCGTCAGGGAAAGCAGGCCCAACCCGAGAACGATCATCAGCAGCACGCGCGCCACTTCATCCGTTGTCTGCGGGATGAGGCCGAAACCGATCACGATCCCCGCGAGCGCCAGCACGAAAAAGCGGGGCAGCCAATAGAGCATTGGTCATTCCTTTCCATTACGGAATGACCCATAAACGCCCGAGCGAATGCTTGGTTCCTGCTGTATGTCTCCTTGGACATAACCGATCTGACGACAAAAAACATGCCGAAATTCAAGATGCTACAGCGTCCCTTGCGCGTCCGATAAGACGTGCGGCGCTCTACTGCATGTTTCCTTAAATCGTGCCGATTTAAGGATAAAAACATGCAGCAATTCAAGGTGCTGCAGCGTCCTTTGCGCGTCTGATAAGACGCGCGGCGCTGTAGTACGAGGTAATCTGTGAGGCCGAAGCAAAACGCCGCCGTGCACAGGGCACGACGGCGCGCTTCAGTTCAGCCAAACGCTCAAAAGAGGAAGGGTTTACGCGGCAGCAGTGACAATGACTTCAACGAGATATTCCGGCGTTGCGAGCTTGGCTTCGCCAGTCGCACGGGCGGGCGTGTGGCCTTGCGGCACCCAGGCATCCCAAACGGAATTCATCTTGGCGAAGTCGGCCATGTCTGCGAGCCAGATCGTTGCCGAAAGTATGCGCGTCTTGTCCGTGCCCGCGAGCGCGAGAAGACGATCGACTTCGGCAAGCGCCTGCTTCGTCTGGGTGACGACGTCGTCACCGGCGTTGCCGACCTGGCCGGCCAGGTAAACCGTGTTGTTATAGACCACGGCCTGACTCATCCGCGGGCCGGTTTCAAAGCGCTTGATTTCCATTGTGATCATCCTGAGGTTTGGGCCGGACTTTTCCCTCCGGCCGATAGCGTCCGCCCGCCGCCGGAAGGCGAGTGGTGACGGCGGCGGAGAAGCTCTACACTAAAGGGAAATCAAGACCAAGGAGCCGCCACGCCCGGCCGGTCGAAACCTCAGGCCGAACGCAGTTGGATCCTGCCCTACTGCAGGTTTCCTTAAATCGTACCCGATTCAAGGATAAAAACATGCAGCAAAGTGCTACAGCGTCCGTTGCGCGTCTGACAAGACGCGCGGCGCCGTAGGTGACAGGGCAGGATATCTCAAGCGGCTTTCCGTGCGAGGCGCGCCTTGATGCTGGCAACGTCTGCGCGCGGCGTCGCGGCAAACAAGGTCTTCGTATAGCTGTGCTTGGGATCCGCAAAGACCTCGTCACGGCTGCCGTATTCCACCGCCTCGCCGTAGTACATCACCATAACGTCGTCGGCGATGTAGCGCACCACCGAGAGATCATGGCTGATGAAGACATAGGTCAGGTGGAACTCGTCCTGCAGGTCCGCGAGCAGATTGAGCACCTGGGCCTGAACCGACAGATCGAGTGCGGAGACGGGCTCATCCAACACGAGGAGACTGGGGTTGAGCATCAAGGCGCGCGCTATGGCGATGCGTTGACGCTGGCCACCCGAGAACATGTGCGGATAGCGATTGAAGTGTTTCTCGTCGAGCCCCACCTTCTTCAGCATCGTCATGGCGCGCTCACGCCGCTCGTCGGCCGGTGCCTTGGTATTGATGACCAGCGGCTCCGCCAGGATGTCGCCGATCTTCTGGCGAGGGTTGAGCGAACCATAAGGATTCTGGAAAACGATCTGCACCTTGCGGCGCATTTCCGACGTCAGGCCGTCGCTGACTATGTCAACCTTCTTTCCATCGATCAGCAACTCGCCCGAGGTCGCGGGGTCGATCAGCGTGATGATGCGGCCAAGAGTCGACTTGCCGCAGCCGCTTTCGCCGACGATCGCCAGCGTCTTTCCCTCGTCCACGGTGAAGCTTACGCCTTTCAGCGCATGAACGGTGCGCGCCTTGCGGAACAGGTTACCGGGAATGTGATAGTCGCGCACCAGGTTTCGGGCTTCGAGAACGTGAGTCATCGAGCGGCTCCCTCCAGCATCTGCTGGTCGTTGAAGAGTTCGGAGATCGTCGGCAACCGGTCTCCCGTTGCGTTCTCGGGCAGCGCGGCAAGAAGCGCGCGCGTGTAGTTGCTCTTCGGCGATTCGAACAACGACAGCACGTCCGCTTCCTCGATCTTGCGGCCCTTGTATTGAACGACGACGCGATCCGCCGTTTCCGCGACCACACCCATGTTATGGGTAATCATGATGAGGCCCATGCGGTATTCCTGCTGCAGTCTCATCAGAAGATCGAGGATCTGCTTCTGAATCGTCACATCAAGCGCGGTCGTCGGCTCATCCGCGATGAGGAGCTTCGGGTTGCAGGCAAGCGCGATGGCGATCATGACGCGCTGGCACTGTCCGCCCGACATCTGATGCGGAAAATGGCCGAGGCGCTCGGCCGGATCGGGAATACCGACGGCCTCGAAGAGTTCGATCGCACGCTTGCGTCGCGCCTTACGGTCGAGCCCCATGTGGATTCGCAGCACTTCCTCGATCTGGAAGCCGACCGTGAAGCAGGGATTGAGACTCGCGATCGGTTCCTGGAAGATCATGGCGATGTCCTTGCCGACAATCTTGCGACGGTCGGCCGCGGACATCTTCAGAAGGTCCCGTCCATTGAAGGCAAGCTTGTCCGCCGTCACCTTCGCAGTCCAAGGCAGAAGCCCCATCGCGGCAAGCATCGACACGGACTTGCCTGAGCCCGATTCTCCGACGATCGCCAGGACCTCACCCTCATGCACCTTGAGCGAAACGCCGTCGACGGCACGGAACGGCCCGGAGGACGTCTGGAATTCGACGACGAGATTTTCAATTTCGAGAAGCGCCATGTCAGGACCTCTTCAGCTTGGGGTCGAGAGCATCACGCAGACCATCGCCCATGAGATTGATTGCGAGAACGGTCACGAGAATCGCAAGACCGGGGAGCGTGACGACCCACCAGGCACGCAGAATGAATTCGCGCGCTTCCGCCAGCATCGTCCCCCATTCCGGCGTCGGCGGCTGCGCACCCATGCCGAGGAAGCCGAGTGCGGCAGCATCGAGGATCGCGCTCGAAAAGGAGAGCGTCGCCTGGACGATGAGCGGTGCCATGCAGTTCGGCAGGATCGTCTTGAACATCAGCCGCAGGTGGCCGGCCCCGGCGACTTTCGCCGCCACGACGTAGTCGCGAGTCTTTTCCGTCATCACCGCCGCCCTGGTCAGACGAACGAAATGCGGCTGGAACACGAGCGCAATCGCGATCATCGCGTTGGTGAGGCCCGGGCCGAGCACCGCGACCAGAACCAGCGCCAGCAGCAGCGATGGAAACGCCAGGATGATATCCATGATCCGCATGATGAAAGTGTCTACCCATCCGCGGAAATAGCCGGCAATGACGCCGACGAGAATGCCGCCGATCAACGACAATGTGGTCACGATTACGCCGACGAACAGCGAGAAGCGCGTGCCGTAGATCAGGCGGGAGAGCATGTCGCGGCCGACAGCGTCGGTTCCGAGAAGGAAGGCCGCGCGACCACCCTCCTCCCAGAAAGGCGGAAGCAGCACGGCTTCGCGGTACTGAATCGTCGGATCGTGCGGTGCGATAAGCGGAGCGCAGAGGGCAAGCAGCACCAGGAACAGGAAGAAGATCAACCCGATGACGGCGCCGCGGTTCTCCGAAAAATAGTACCAGAATTCGGCGAGCCTCGCCCGGCGGGACGGATCGGTCGATATAGCGGTTGTTGCGGTAACTTCGGTCATATCGCCCTCCTCAATGCCGGATGCGAGGGTTGATCAGCCCGTAGAGCAAGTCCACGGCGAGATTTACCAGCATGATGACGCCGGCGATGATCAGGAGGCCGCCCTGGATGACGGCATAGTCGCGGCGGAACACCGAGTCGACCATCCACTTGCCGATGCCCGGCCAGGAGAAGATTGTCTCTGTCAGGATGGCGCCGGCCAGCATGACACCGATCTGGAGACCGATGGTGGTCACCACCGGAATCATAGCGTTGCGCAAGGCGTGGATACCCACAACGCGGAATGTCGAAAGCCCCTTGGCACGCGCCGTGCGCACATAATCCTCCGAGAGCACCTCGAGCATCGCCGAGCGGGTCTGCCGGGCGATAACGGCAAGCGGAATGGTGCCGAGCACGATCGTCGGGAGAATGAGATGACTGAACGCGGACTGGAACGCCCCCGCCTGCCCCGACAACAGGGAATCGATCAGCATGAAGCCGGTGACCGACGGAAAGAAGAACATCAGCGAGATACGTCCGGACACCGGCGTCCACTGCAACATGCCGGAGACGACGATGATCAAAAGCAGCCCCCACCAGAAAATCGGCATCGAAAAGCCGACGAGCGCTGTACCCATGATGATCTGGTCGAAGATGGAGCCGCGCTTGATTGCCGCAATGACACCCGCGGGGATGCCGACAACGACGGCGAAAATGATGGCGCAGAGCGAGAGTTCGACCGTCGCCGGGAAAAGCTCCAGGAATTGATCGATCACGGGCCTCTTGGTGACGATCGACAGGCCGAAATCACCGTGGAGAACGCCCCAGAGATAATCGAGGTATTGCACGACAATCGGGCGATCGAAGCCCAATTGGTGTGAAATTTCGGCGTGGCGCTCCGGCGACATCACCCGTTCGCCGGAAAGCAGCGCGACAGGGTCACCAGGAAGCAGGCGGATGAAGGAAAAGGCGATGATGGAAACCCCGATGAAGGTCGGGATCAGCACCGCCAAGCGCCCCAGAAGAAATCGAAACATAGTCAAACCTCATGCCGTCGTCGCCGCGAACTGGTTGAGCGGCAGCACTGGCAAAAAGGAAGAGGGGCGCTCGCCCAACGGCAAACGCCCCCTTCGGGTCAGTCGGTAAGATTACTCTACAATGTCAACGCCGTCGAAAGCAAAGTCGCCGAGCGGGCTCTGCACAAAGCCTTCGACGTTCTTGCGCATCGGGACGATGGAGAGCGAGTGGTCGAGCGTTGCCCACGGCGCTTCCTTCTTGAAGACGGCCTGAGCCTGTTGGTAGAGCTTGGTGCGCTCTGCAACGTCAGTCGCCTCCTTGGCCTTGGTCACCAGGTCGTCGAACTCCTTGTTGCACCACTGGGCACGGTTGTTGCCGCCGACAGCGTCGCAACCAAGAAGAGTGTCGAGGAAGTTGTCCGGATCACCATTGTCACCCGTCCAGCCGAGGATCACGGCACCATCGCGATCCTTCGCCTTTGACTTCTCGAGATACTCGGCCCATTCATAGGAGACGATCTCGACCTTGACGCCGATCTTGGCGAAGTCGGCCTGCACCAGTTCGGCAGTGCGACGTGCGTTCAGCATGTACGGCCGCGCAACCGGCATCGCCCAGACCTTCATCGAAAGATCCTTGACACCCGCATCCTCAAGCATCTTCTTGGCGACTTCCGGCTCGTAGGTATCGTCCGCGACGGTGTCGTCATAGGACCACATCGTCGGCGGGATCGGGTTCGTCGCTGGTGTAGCCTGACCCTGGAAGACGGCGTCGACGATCGCCTGCTTGTTGATCGCCTTGTTCAGCGCCTTGCGGACTTCGAGTTTGTCGAACGGGGGCTGCGTCGTGTTGTAGGCGAGATAGGCAACGTTGAGGCCCGCCTGTTCCATCACCTTGAGGTTCGGATCGGCTTTCATCGCCTCGACATCGGCCGCATTCGGATAAGGCATCAGATGGCATTCGCCGGCTTGCAGCTTCTGGAAGCGAACGGCTGCATCCGTGGTGATCGCGAAGACCAGATCGTCAATCTTCTGCTTTCCGCCCCAATAGTCCGGATGCGCCTTGTAGCGAATGACCGCGTCCTGCTGATAGCCGACAAAGGCGAACGGACCGGTGCCGAGCGGCATCTGGTTGAGCTGGTTCATCTTGCCTTCGGCCTGCAGCTTATCGGCATATTCCTTCGACAGGATCGATGCGAAGGGCATGGCAAGGTTGGCGAGGAACGGTGCTTCCTTGCGCTTCAGCTTGATCTTCACCGTCATGTCGTCGACCTTTTCGATCGACTCGAGCACATCCGGAAGACCCATGCCGGCGAAATATTCCCAGGAACCGCCGGTCACGTAGCCATGCCACGGATTGTCGGACTTCCACTGGCGCTCGAGCGAGAAGACCACGTCATCGGCGTTCAGGTCACGGCTCGGCGTGAAGAACTCGGTCGTCTGGAATTTGACACCGGGACGGAGCTTAAAGGTGTATTCGAGGCCGTCGTCAGAAATCGTCCAGCTTTCAGCAAGCCCCGGTTCGGTCTCCGTCGTGCCCTTCTTGAATTCGAGGAGGCGGTTGTAAACGGTGTGCGCGGCAGCATCGAACGTCGTGCCGGCCGTGTAGAGGCCGGGGTCAAAGCCTTCCGGCGAACCTTCAGAGCAGTAGACGAACGTCTTCGACCAGGCGGAGCCGGCCATCAGCGTGGCAAGCGCCGTCGCTGCGAAGAGAGTAGTGAGCTTTTTCATGAGCTTGCTTCCCAGATTTGTTTTTTGTTCTCGTATTTGACTGACGCGGAATGACATTTACACCCGGTCAAGGGCGGATGGAACGACATTTGGCGTCGCAATGCAATAAGTCACTGCAGAAATTTGTCTATGCGAAAAATTCTTCCTTAAGTAGAGCTTGCGCGACTGTCCACGATTTCCAACACGAGCCCGTTGCATCCGCTTCGGCGGGTCGCCGTCTTCAAGGGCGCATTTACCGCCCGGACAAAAAAAATGACAGCGCTTTCGCACCCGGCGCGCCAGAAAGACGCACCATATGCGCGGGTCAACCGCGCGAGTGAAAGCACGTCGTAGGGGACGAAAGTCGCGCGGCCGGGCCCATTAAACCCCAAAATAGTGCAGTAGAAACGCAAAGCCTGTCGTGCAATAGAATGCATACGGATTTCGGGGGAACATTCGGCGTGGGTGATGTCCATGTAGAGGATTTGGCCGGCGACGTGGAGCTAAAGTCCATGTCAGGCTGGCCGGCAAACTGCCGCGCGGCCATGGGGAGATAGCCGGCGCGTGCCAGTCTTGCAGGAAAATCATAGGCGGTACGACCTTCACGAGGAGCTTGAAAAGGCGCTCAACCGTGTGGATTTTTTCCGCATTTTTCACACGTTGGCACTGCGCTTCGGCTTTGGGCATTTCGGCATCCTGCAACTCGGCAACGAGAATGACGCCTGCATGCTTTCCAGTCGACTGGTCCTCCACGACCTTCCCTCCGGTCTCGCCGAGGAATACGACAAGCGTCACCGTTTCGGGGATGCCATCGTCTACAAGGCACTGCATGCCTCGAATATCTCGTCGGTATGGCGCGCGGATGATCCGACGCTGGGACCAGGTCAGGGCCTCCTTTCCCAACTCGGTTTCGAGCTGTTGCTTTGCGTGCCGGTCAACGCGGCGACGACGGGAGCGCGCTATGCGGTGCTCTTCCTCGGCGATGGCGAGGACATCGAACAGGCCGAGCACTACGAACTGTGCTACAGCGCGGCATCGGCCTTCGACTATTTCTATCGGGCGACGCTCGCCAACAAGGCCGGCATGGGTCTGACGCCGAGGGAAACCGAAATACTCAAGTGGATTTCGCACGGAAAGACGGCCAGCGAGATTGCCCTGATCGTCTCGGTCTCGGAGCACACCGTGAATTCCCATACCGCAACGATCCTCAAGAAGCTCGATGTGGTCAACCGGACGCAAATGGTCGCGAAAGCGATACGAGAACAGATTATCCAATGACGTTGCCGGCGCGCCCGGCAAGCACGCGAAGCGGCATGCGTCCCGCATGGGCCGCCGATCAATCAGGGATGTGAACGGTCATGACACGGAAAGCCCACATCTTGCTCGTTGACGACAACCCGGCGGAAAACCTGATCCTCAGTGGACTGATCAGGAAAGTGGACAGCATCGACATCGAACTGCATTACTGCCGGACCATGGACAGCGCGATCGCGTTTCTTCTTTCTGGCAAACCGGTCTCGATGGTTCTGCTGGACAATCTCGTGCACCCTCGCGGTGATTTTCGCGAGACCGTTCCCACGCTGAGACATCAGGGCTTCATTGGCCCGATCGGCGTCATATCGTCCTCGCCGGGCGACCCCTATTTTCAGAGCCTGGAAGAATACGGCGCCGACTTCCGCATCGACAAATCGGAAATCGATCCGACGGCGATCGAGTTCATTCTGAGGGAATATCTGCCGGAAGAGTAATGGCGGCCGGGGCAGTACGGCCGCCATGAGGGGGCGGAAATCAAGCCGCCGAGGTGCGCACCTGTGCCTTTTCGTCAAGACCAAGCAGGAAGTTGATCTGCGGTCGGGCCTTGACCAGGTCGTCGATCGAATAGCCCTCCAGCACTTCGAAGAAAGCATTCAGCGCCTTGCGCAGGGCCGCGTTGAGGCCGCAGCTATCCACCAGCGGGCAGTCGATCTCACCGGCCTCGAAGCATTCCGCCATGGCAAAGCTGTCTTCGGTGACCTTCACGACGTCGAAGAGGCTGATCTCCGATGCCGGCTTCGGCAATCGTACACCGCCATTGCGGCCGCGGACGGTTTCCACCAGGCCCGCTTTGGTCAGTGGCTGCAATATCTTGAACAGAAACAGCTCGGAGACGCCGTAGGCCTTGGCGATCTCAGGGATGCGGCTGAGCTTCTCGCCGTTCGCTGCACAGTACATCAGCATGCGAACCGCGTAGTTCGTTTGCTTCGTCAGACGCATAATTCACTCCGGAATCGAGAAATTCATCTTTTCATCATATAGGACGGATCGCAGTTTGGAACAATTCCAAAAAACAGCAAAAATCACTTCTGATTGACGGCTACCTTTTCGCAGTTGACTGTCCGTGCGCGCGGCGTCAAAAAGATGACCGATTTTGTTAAGTTACATGCAAAACGAAAACGGAGAGCACCATGCGCATGTCAAGAGCGATGATCGGGGCACTGTCGGTAACGGCGACGCTGTTCGCTTCGACCGCGCCCGTCTGGGCTGATGGCGAAGTCAACATCTATTCCTATCGTCAGCCGGATCTGATCCAGCCGCTGCTGGACGCCTTTACCAAGGAGACCGGCATCACCACCAACGTGCTCTTCCTCGACAAGGGCCTTGTCGAGCGCATTCAGGCGGAAGGCGCAAACTCGCCTGCCGACGTTATCCTGACCGTCGATATCAGCCGCCTCACCGAGGCGAAGGACGCCGGCGTCACGCAGCCGGTCGTCAACGAAACGATCAACAAGGATATTCCGGCGCATTTCCGCGATCCCGACGGCAACTGGTTCGGCCTTACGACACGCGGTCGTGTCGTCTACGCCTCGAAGGAGCGCGTGGCCGAGAACGACATCACCTACGAAGAGCTCGCTGATCCGAAGTGGAAGGGTAAGATCTGCACGCGTGACGGCCAGCACTCCTACAATATCGGTCTCTTCGCCTCTATGGTTGCCCATCACGGCGAAGCCGAAACGGAGAAATGGCTGACGGGTCTCAGAAACAACCTCGCCAAGAAGCCGGACGGCGGCGACCGTGACCAGGCGAAGGCCATTCTTGCCGGCGAATGCGACCTCGCCCTTGGCAACACCTATTACGTCGGCCTCATGATGACCAACGAAAGGGAGCCCGAGCAGAAGGGATGGGCGGCTGCCATTAAGGTTCTGTTCCCGAACAGCAAGGATCGCGGCACCCATGTCAACATCTCCGGCATGGCGCTCGCCAAGAACGCACCGAACAAGGATAACGCCCTCAAGCTGATGGAATTCCTGTCCGAAGGCGAAGCGCAGAAGATCTATGCGGAGCAGGTCTTCGAATACCCGGTGCTCGCGGGCGCCGAGCCTTCAGAAATCGTCAAGTCCTTCGGCACGATCAAGCCGGATACGCTGCCGCTTTCCGACATCGCGGCCAACCGCAAGAAGGCGTCGGAACTGGTCGACAAGGTCGGTTTCAACGACGGCCCGCAGGATTGAGCGGAGACGTCATGGACGGCGAAACAGCGGGCCCGAACGCCCGCTGTTTTCATTTGCATGATTATCGCGGCCGCGCCTGGAGTTCGGTTATCAGATCCAGGATCGCTTTGCGTCGCTCGGGCGTCCCCGGATGCGTTGAAAATATGCTGGTCTCGGAGCGATCTTCGAGCTTCGTCTCGATAAGCTGGAGGAAACGCGCGATCGCCGCCGGATCGCGACCGGACTTCACCATCAGTTCGACTGAATGCCGGTCGGCTGCCGCTTCCGCAGAGCGCGAGTAGGAAAGCGATAGCAGGCCGCCGCCCTGGACGAGCACGTCCTCGGCACCCGAGCCGATGTCGCCGGCGATCACCATGATAAGCGCGGCAACGCCGGCGGCGCGATAGATCTGCCGGAGACTGTGCTTCAGCTCGACATGCCCTATTTCATGCGCGAGCACGCCGACGATCATCTCCGTGTCGTCCCCGGCCAGTTCAACCAGTTCATCGGTGAGGATCAGGGTGCCGTCCGGCAATGCAAAGGCGTTGGGACCGATGGCGCCGCCCTTGCGGAAGTTAAGCGTGTAGCGCTCCCCTCCGCCGCCCGACAAGGCTGCGATATCCCTGAATCCATCGAGAATCCTGCCGCGCCGCGCCTCGTCAAGCTCGGATTGGCCGAGCACCGTCCGATCCAGGGCCTCGAGCGTGCTCGAGGACATGACGCGCGGCACGATGGGCGGTGTCACAGCAACGGCGACTTCGACGAGGGCGGGCAAGGCGAAACGATAGATCAACGCACCACAGAGGACGGCAGCTGCGACAAAGGCGATGAGGCGTGGATGAAAGCGTTCCATCCGGTGGATGATCCCTTCCCTGCCCCGACCCTTGCGCGCAAGGAACCCATCGACCGCATCGTTGTCGCTTGTCTCGAAGAGCGATCCGTCAGGGAAGGTGATCCGACGCGCAACAGCGCCGACCCGCGGCGAAATCTCAACAGCCGAAAGCTTGCCGCTGCTGAGTTCAGCGCCTGCATCATCGTGTACTGTCAGGCTCTCTCCGGCCTCGGCAAGACTCGAGGGCACCGAGCGGCTCGAACCCGCCCGATGCCACTCGCCAACCGCTATGACTGGATTGTCAGAAGCCAAAGTCGAAGCCTTCTATATCCATGAACTCCGCCCCGACCGCAGACCCTTCCTGCTCGATGGCCGAGAAGATGTCCCCGACTTCGCCCTCGAAACGGATGGCCGTGTGCGCGTTGACGTAGGTGGCCATACGAACCGCGGCCCATGGCCGCATCAGCCCGAGGGTTGCGAGCGTAATGATGAAGTTCGACACCGCAATCCAGGTGTAGCGGAACCGCGAGAGATCGCTCATCAAGCGATGTTTGCCATCGAAGGTCGTGGCGGACCAGGCGACATTGCGCACCCCGGCACGGTAGAAAAGCGCTGCGGTCCCGAAGACGGCGAGCATCAGAAGGTAGCCGAGCACCGTCAGCATCCCGATCGAGGCCTGAAGCTCGCTCGAAATCGCGTCGGGATCGTCGATCAACGGGCCCATCGCGGTAATATTGACGAGGAGGATGACACCGATGATCAGCAACCCGAGAAGGATCATCGCCGCCGACGGCAGCCACGTCTTGTAGATCGTACCGAGGGATGGCTCGGTTGCGAAGGCCTTCCGCCCATAGCGAAGGTTGTTGCCGATGTAGCGGTAGGACCAGCGGCTGGCCAGCGGCGCAAGGATGCCGAGCGTCAGCGCGGCAAGCACTGGACCGACGATGAACGCCACGAACGCACCACCGGTCCGACCGACAAAGTCAAAGCGAACGTTTCGGTAGCTCGTGACCCGGGCGCTGAAACGCAAGCCTCGGGTAAGGAGCCACGGCACAAAGAGGAAGAACAGCAGACCGAGCGCGGCGCCGGCGAGCGGCATGACGGTCAGCACGACATTGTAGAAGATCAGATAGGCGAACACGATCAATCGGCCAATGAGGATTTGGCCGCCCTTGGCGTGATACTCGAAGCCACGGCCGAGCAGCACGGTGTTGCCATAGAAATAGCGATTGCGCCGAACCTTCGCCCAGGCCGAATAAATGCCTAAGGTGACAATCGTCAGCAGGATATTGACGATCCAGATCCCGAAATATTCGCTGGCGCTGCCGGCAAAGGACAAGCGCTGAAAACCGCCCGCGGGCGAGCGCCCGAAATTGTTACGGCGGTCAAGATATGCCGGCATCGTCGGTGGTTCGCTCAAAGCCATGATTTCCCCTCGCTCCAAGTTCGAAACGCCAGGCGAAAGGATGCTGCCTGGCGCTACCGAAATGCATCAATGCGGAAGCAGCCCACCATCCCCCGATAGTTCCCGAGCCGCGAATCTCCGACCGATGCGGTGATATCCGGAACGTTAGTTGTACCGCCACACGCGATGCAACAAAAAAGGGCCTCCCGAAGGAGGCCCAGAGGGGAGGTTTCTTGCGTTCCTCACTTCATCGTCGGGATGGAGAACTCGGCGCCATCCTTGATGCCGGACGGCCAACGGGAGGTGATGGTCTTTGTCTTGGTCCAGAACTTGAACGAGTCCGTCCCATGCTGGTTGAGATCGCCGAAGGAAGAGGACTTCCAGCCACCGAAGGAGTGGTAGGCGAGCGGAACCGGGATCGGAACGTTGACGCCAACCATGCCGATATTGATGCGGGAGGCGAAGTCGCGCGCCGCATCGCCGTCGCGGGTGTAGATGGCGACGCCGTTGCCGTATTCGTGCTTCATCGGCAGCGACAGGGCTTCCTCGTAGTTCTTGGCGCGTACGACCGAGAGAACCGGTCCGAAGATTTCCGTTTTGTAGATGTCCATGTCCGGGGTCACGTGATCGAACAGGCAACCGCCGATGAAGTGGCCGTTTTCATATCCCTGCAGCTTGAAGTCGCGGCCGTCGACGACGAGCTTCGCGCCCTGCTCGATGCCACTGTCGATCAGGCTCCTGATGCGCTGCTCGGCCTCCTTGGTGACGACCGGGCCCATGTCGGCCTTCTCGTCGGTATAGGGACCGATGCGCAGGCTCTCGACCATTGGCACCAGCTTGTCGATCAGCCGGTTTGCGGTTTCCTCACCCACCGGAACTGCGACCGAGATCGCCATGCAGCGCTCGCCGGCGGAACCGTAGCCGGCACCGATCAGCGCATTGGCAGCCTGGTCGAGATCGGCATCCGGCATGATGACCATGTGGTTCTTGGCGCCGCCGAAGCACTGGGCGCGCTTGCCGTTCATCGCGGCAGTGCCGTAGACATAGCGCGCGATCGGCGTCGAGCCGACGAAGGAAACAGCGGAAATATCTGGGTGCGTCAGGATCGCATCGACCGCGCCCTTGTCGCCATTGACCACGTTGAGCACACCGGCAGGCAGACCGGCCTCGATCATCAGTTCGGCGAGCCGGATCGGCACGGACGGGTCACGCTCCGACGGCTTCAGGATGAAGGCGTTGCCGCAAGCGATCGCCGGCGCGAACATCCACATCGGGATCATGGCCGGGAAGTTGAACGGGGTAATCCCGGCACCGATGCCGACGGCCTGGCGGATCGAGTACATGTCGATGCCCGGACCGGCGCCCTCGGTGAACTCGCTCTTCTGGAGATGCGGAACCCCGATGACGAATTCGCAAACCTCAAGGCCGCGAACGATATCGCCCTTGGCATCTTCGATCGTCTTGCCGTGCTCGCGCGAAAGGATTTCGGCCAGCTCGTTCATGTTTTCGTTGAGAAGCTGGACGAATTTCATGAAAACGCGGGCGCGGCGCTGCGGATTGGTGGCAGCCCACTTCGGCTGTGCCGCCTTCGCGCTTTCGACCGCTGCGGCGAGTTCCGCGTCGCTTGCAAGCGCCACGGTTCCCTGAGCCTCACCGGTCGCAGGGTTGAAGATGTTGCTGGTACGGCCGCTTTTGCCGGCGACGCGCTCGCCGTTAATGAAATGTCCGATTTCGTACATTGGATGCTCCTCCTGGTCTTGATCGTGGGCACATGATCGCACTACGATTTCAACAATTCAATTTCCGAAATTCAGGAACCGTTGTGCAAAAATTGAAGCCCATGGGGACAGCAGCATGGACTGGGACGATGTCAGAGTATTTCTCGCGGTAGCGCGAACGGGGCAAATTCTCGCCGCCTCGAAGAGGCTCGGCATCAATCACGCCACCCTCAGCCGCCGGGTGACGGCGCTTGAGGAAACACTGAAAACGAGGCTTCTCGTCCGGCGTCCGAACGGCTGCGAGCTGACGGCCGAAGGCGAAGTCTTCCTTGCCGCCGCCGAGCGCATGGAAACCGAGATGCTCGCGGCGCAGTCGCTGATCGGCCGGATCGACACGGCGATCGCCGGCACCGTACGCATCGGCGCGCCCGACGGTTTCGGCGTCTCCTTTCTTGCGCCGCGTCTTGGGGCGCTTACGGCGCGCTACCCGGAACTGAAGCTCCAGCTCGTTCCGGTGCCGCGCTCCTTCTCGCTTTCACAGCGCGAAGCCGACATCGCGATCACCATCGAGCGCCCGGAACAGGGACGTCTCGTTTCGTCCAAGCTGACCGATTATACACTGGGGCTTTACGCATCGGCAGATTATCTTGCCCGCCATGGCACGCCTCGAACGATCGACGATCTCAAGGACCATCGCCGCATCGGCTATGTCGAAGACCTGATCTTCACACCGTCGCTCAATTTTTCCGCCGAAATCATGCGCAGCTGGGATGCTTCTTTCGAGATTTCCAGCGCAACGGGACAGACGGAAGCCGTCCGTTCCAGCGCCGGAATCGGCATCCTGCACAACTACATTGCCCGCCAGGTTCCCGAGCTCAAACGGATCCTGCCGGGAACGACCATCCGGCGCGCCTATTGGACGACCTATCACGAAAGCGCGCGCGATCTCGTGCGCGTGCGCACGGTCGTGTCGTTTCTCCAGGAGCTGGTAGCCGCGGAGCATCAGTTTTTCGTCTAGGTGCAGAGCCAGTTGAGTGCATGCCTCGGCATGCGTTGCAGGGGCCGGGTACGGCGACATCCAGAACGTTACCCAAAAGGACGATGTGACAGGACAGAGCCAATCTGCTATTTAGAACAACCTAAAATTGCCAGGCCTTAGATGAGAAATTCCATCCTTAACCCGCAAACACAACGTTAAGCCGGGGCCACCCCCGGCATGGGGGAAACATGGCCACGGTTACCTACTCCTTCCCAGGCGGAATATATCCCAACCAATACAACCCGCCGATCGCGGGATTCGATTACAACGGGTCCTTCGCCGAATTGGTCGACATGCACACGGCCTTGCGCATCAGCGCAAGCAGCACACAGGTGCTTTTCGGGCTGGGCAACGGCCTGAAATTAAAGCTTGTCGGCACAGGGTTCGCGTTCGACGCCGGCGGATATCCGATCGGCGGGACGATCTCTTCCATCCAGCTGCTGCAAAACAACGGAACGACGCTCGTCCAGACAGTCAGCGGCCTGAGTCTGTCGCTCGAACTGTTCCAAAACGCTGCCACAGGATTTGACAGATGGGGACTGGAAGGGTGGCTTCTGAACAAAGCTGACACGGTCAACGGCTCTGCCGGAGACGACTCGATGCAGGGCCGCGGCGGCAATGACGTTTTAAACGGCAATAACGGCCATGATTTCATATGCGGGGGCGAGGGCGATGACACGTATAACGGCGGCCTTGGCTTTGATGTCCTCAGTTTCGACGACGCCTACTTCACGCCCTCAGCTGTTCGCGGCATCAGTTTGAACGCATCCACCGGGACGGTGATCGACCCTTACGGCTTCTCCGAGACGTTCAGCAATTTCGAGGAGTTTCGCGGCACGCAATTCGCCGACACGTTTGTCGGGTCTGCGTTAGCCGAAGAATTCATGGGGCTTGGCGGAAGGGACACGATCAACGGCGGCGGCGGTGTCGACACAGTCCGATATCACAGGGACACCAACAGAGGCGGCAACCTCGGCGTCAACGTGAATCTCACCACCGGAGTAGCCAAGGATGGTTTCGGCACGCAGGACACATTGACGAACATCGAGAACGTGCGCGGGACTGATTTCGCCGATACGATCGTTGGTAATTCCGTTTCAAACTTTCTCAGAGGCCAGGCAGGCAACGATTCGCTCAATGGCGCCGGCGGTGCCGATGAAATGCGGGGCGGCCAAGGAAACGACATCTACGTGGTAGATAGCACCGGCGACATCATCGACGAGAACGCCGACAGCGGTGCCGGCGCGGATACGGTTCGCTCATCGATATCTTTTAATCTCGGTAACGCCGCCGTCATCAGAGGCAGCGTCGAAAATCTCGCCCTGCTTGGAACCGGCAACATCAGCGGCGCCGGGAATGGCTTGAACAATGCGTTGACCGGGAACACCGGCAACAACAGTCTTAATGGCGGCGCTGGCAACGACCTGATTAACGGCGGGCTCGGCAACGATGTCCTGACCGGTTCTACCGGTCTGGACACGTTTTTCTTCAACACCGCGCTCAATGCCACGACCAACGTCGACACGGTCAATGGGTTCACCGTGGCGGACGACACCATCCGGCTGGAAAACGCCATTTTCACAGCGATTGTCGGTACCGGCGCACTGACGGCGGCGCAGTTCGTCGCGAATACAACGGGCCTTGCTGCCGACGCCAACGACCGGATCATCTATGAGAGCGACACCGGAAAGCTGCTCTACGACAGCAACGGAAATGCGGCCGGTGGATCCGTTCACTTTGCGACGATCGGAACGAGTCTCGCGCTCACTGCAGCCGATTTTTTCATCGTCTGAGATCGCAGCGGGCGCGGTTTCTCTGCGCCCGTTGCTAAATCAAGAAATTCTGCGGAATTTCATCGCCCACATGTTCGCAAGCGAGACGTTCCGGGACTGCGCAGTGCGATGCGCCACGGTCCACATGATGCGGAACGACTTTTGATTGGAAGGCGACAGGTCGAGTTGAAGAAAAATGGTACGGTTGGGTGGTCTCGAACCACCGACCTCAGGTGCCACAAACCTGCGCTCTAACCAACTGAGCTACAACCGCACTCGGGATGCGACATGTGTCGCTTGGCGGCTCACATACGGGCACTGCCGCTGATTTGCAAGCCTTAACTTCAGATTATCCAGCAAAAAGACCGGAAGGCAAGCCACCCGGTCTTCGCATCGATTCCGATGGATACGGCGCCGTCGATCAGGCCTTCTTGAAGTTCGACATTGCCTTTTCGGCGGCGTCCTTGCCCGGCTTGGCAACGTTCTCGGCGACCTTCTTCGTCGCTTCCTGCATGGTCTTCGCCTGCTCGACGGCAAGCTCGGCCTGCTTGCGGATGAACGTCGTCTGGAGTTCGACCAGCTCCGAAAGCGACTTCACGCCGAGCAGCGCTTCCATGTGCGAAAGGGAGTTCTCGGCATTGGTGCGGAGTGCATCGATGGCCTTGAGACCGAGTTCGATGGTGCCGGTCTGAGCGCTCTCAACCGTCGCTTCCACGGTCTTGGTTGCTTCTTCGGCAGCGGTCTTCATCTTGGCGTAAGCATCCTTCGACTGCGCGGCGCCCTTTTCGGCGAACTCGCGGAAGCTGTCGGCAAACTTGGCCGGATCGAAGGAGGAAAGGGAAAATGCGTCGTCGGTCTTCTTGGTAGCCATGATATGCGCTCCTTGGTGTGGCCCTCTTCAGAGGCGCCGATTGGTGATGCCGCTTATATAAGCGATTCCTTTGTGCATTGCAACAAAAATTGTGCATTGCACAAATCCCAGACCTATTAACCTTGCGCGGCAAAAGGCGTTGCCGACGCCGCGCCTTTGCTGGACCCTCGCAGATGGGCCGGGTATTAATAGACTGTTAACGCGCAAGCGATCCGTCAATAGGCCTGCCCATGCCCGAGAGACAGTATCCCTTCATCGACATTGCCGTGCATGCACGGGTGCGCGATCATTTTGCCAAGGGGGATGCGTCTGTCCTGTTTTCGAGGGATCTCGGCCGCGTCCTGTGGGCCAACGACCAGGGCGCGAGCCTGTTCGGCATCGCCTCCGTCTACGATTTCATCGATGCTGCTCTCGATGCGAACGATCTCTCGCTTCGCCAGCTGCGTGCAGCAGCAACGCAGCTTTCAGCGGTCGGCGACCGCCGGCAACTGCTGGTTCGGATATCCTCCGGCTTCCGGCGCTTGCCCCTAAATGCGTCCGTGGAACTGATCCGCATCCGGCCGGGTGAAGATGCGGTGCTCTTCACCACGCCGCATAACGGGAAGGCATTGACGACCGAGGAGCGGGCCGCCCGGATGATCGCAGGCCTCGACGGGCCGGACACGCATATGGCCGTGCTCGACGGCGACGGCGCGATCCTTGCGCAGTCTTCCGGTTTCGATGAACTGGGACTGTCAGAGGAGGTTCGCCGCACACTCGTCTCGGACGTCGCGCGCGATAGAGACCGGCTGATCAAGCGTCCGGTCCTGACCAGGAAGGGCGAGCTTCCCGCTGCCATCGGCAAGATATCCGACCACCCGGCCCTGCACCTTCTGTTCGCGGTGGAAGCCGCTTTTGAGGATCTCGATGCCGAAACGGCACCGGAAGGAGCAGACAACGACCTGCCATCGCCGATAGAAAGCGTCGATCAATCTGCCGCCGACGACCTGCCGCCGAAGGAGGAGCCGCGCCCGGAACTCGCGGGCACGGCGACAGTACCGACGGACGCGGAGCAGGATGCGAATGATCGTGCGGGCGCGCCGGACGATCAAGGTGAATTGGCGCTTGGGACCGACGAAACGACACCAGCCCCCGCGGAGCCTGTCAACCCCGATGAGCCTGCCGCGGCAACCGAGCCCACCGCAAAGCGCGACGATGCGGGCGAGAACCATGCTCCCGACTTTGCCTTCACGCCCGGCGGCCGTGCCGTCCGCTTCGTCTGGAAAATAGACGCGGAAGGGCGATTCAGCGAGATCTCGGAGGAGTTTGCCTCGGCCGTCGGCCCCAAGGCTGCCGATGTGATCGGCGAGACATTTGCCGATCTCGCTCACCGCTATGACCTCGATCCCGACCATCGGATCGGCGAACTCCTGCGCCGGCGCGACACCTGGTCGGGCAAGACGATTCTCTGGCCGGTCGAGGGAACGAGCCTGAAGGTGCCGGTCGACCTCGCCGCACTTCCCACCTATTCGCGGTCCCGGGAATTCGACGGCTTCCGCGGCTTCGGCATCGTCCGGGTCGCAGACGCGGTCATCGACGAAAGGGCCAGCGGGATGGACCTCGGCCGCACCGCCGAGCTTCGGCCGGCCGGCCCGCCCCCGAAGAGCGAGGACGAGATCACCGCTCATGGTGAGCGGACGGAGACCGGTTCCGACGTCGCGGCCGCCGACGAGGCGCCCGATCGCGACGAGAAATGGGTGGACTTTGACTCCGCAACGGATTCGGCCGTGCCGGAAGATCCCTTCCACGGCGAGCGTCCGGCACTGCGCGTCGCGGACACGCCCGAGCGCCCATCATCCGGCAAGGTCGTGGACCTCGACGAGCGCAGGCCGGGGACGGCCGGGACCCTGACGCGAGGCGAACAAGCCGCATTTCGCGAAATTGCGCGACAGCTCGGCGAACATTTCGGAACACCCGCTGAGAACGAGGACATCGAGAAACCGGCCCCCGCATCCTCGCCAAAGGAGACGCCCTCGAGCGCCATAGCCGACGCCAAGGAGAGAGACGAAGCGGAAGCAATCGTCGAGCAGGGTAAAGTGGCGCCTTCAGCCGACGATGAAGCGCTTCCTGGCTCGCGCCCTGCCGTCGGCATGAGCAGCGAGATCCTCGACCGCCTGCCTGTCGGTCTTCTCGTCCACTACGGCGACGAGTTGCTGCATGCCAATCCGGAATTCCTGCGACTGACGGGGTATCGCGATCTTGAGAGCTTCTCGCGGGAAGGCGGCCTTGACGCGCTCTTCGCCCACGGCGACGACATCGTCGATGAGCCGGACGGCACGATGACGCTGATCCGCCAGAACGGACAGCTTGCATCGGTGAACGCGCATCTTCATTCGATCCGATGGGAAGGGAAAAGCGCGCTCATGCTGGCACTCGCCCCGGCGAGCGGGAATGACAGTGCAGAAGCGGCACGTGACGACGACGGAACGGCGGGCGAAGCAAGCCGCCTGCGGATGCAAATCGACGAACTCCGCTCCATTCTGGAGACTGCGACCGACGGCGTCGTCATCCTCGGGCAGGAAGGCGACGTGCGGACGATGAACGGCTCGGCGAGCGCGCTCTTCAACTACGACGAAGCCGAGATCCGCGGGAAGCCTTTCGCGGCACTCTTCGCTCATGAGAGCCAGAAGGCGGTGCTCGACTATTTGCAGGGTCTTGCCGGCCATGGCGTCGCGAGCGTGCTCAACGACGGCCGCGAAGTCATCGGCCGCGAGGCGAATGGTGGCTTCATTCCTTTGTTCATGACCATCGGGCGACTTTCTTCGTCCAACGGCTACTGTGCCGTCATCCGCGACATCACGCAGTGGAAGCGGACCGAGGAGGAACTGCGCAACGCCAAGCGCGCCGCAGAAACGGCCAACGCGCACAAGACGGAGTTCCTGGCAAGGGTAAGCCATGAGATCCGCACGCCGCTGAACGCCATCATCGGTTTTTCCGACATGATGGCGAGCGAGCATTTTGGCCCGGTCGGGCATCCCCGCTACATCGAATATGCCGGGGACATCGGCCGCTCCGGCAGGCACGTCCTCGACATCGTCAACGATCTGCTCGACATCTCCAAAATCGAAGCCGGCGAGATGGATCTCGATTTCAGTGCCGTGGATATCAATGATGCGGTTTCCGAGGCCGTGTCGCTGGTACAGCCGCAGGCCAACAGCCAGCGCGTGATCATCCGCACCTCGCTCTCGGCGTCGGTTCCGACGGTCGTCGCGGACGGCCGATCCATCAAGCAGATCGCGCTCAATATCCTTGCGAACGCCATCCGCTTTACCCCGTCCGGTGGCCAGATCGTCGTCTCGACCTCCTACGAGGCGAACGGAAGCGTCATCCTGCGGATCCGCGACACCGGGATCGGCATGACGCGCAGCGAACTCGATCAGGCGATGAAGCCCTTCCGTCAGGTAACGACCGGCGGGCGCAAGCGCGGTGACGGCACCGGCCTCGGTCTGCCGCTGACCAAGGCCATGACCGAGGCGAACCGCGCACAGTTCTCGATCAACTCCACGCCGAACGAAGGCACGCTCGTCGAAATTTCCTTCCCATCGCAACGCGTCTTGGCGAACTGAGGACGAATGCTGTAAGGAAATGTTGACTCGCGGGAGCCAGTTTGCCGGTTCCGGCCAGCCGTTACCTTGCCGCTTCGCCTCGGAACAGATCGCTTGCAGTCCACATCCAAGAGCTTCAGAAGACGCTATGCCCGTTCCGGAGCGGGCCTTGGTCATCCGTTGCTCGCAATCTGGGCCGTGCTCGCCTCGGTGATCGTGCTGATGCCGATGCTCGCCATCGGCTGGCTTGCCGTTTCCGGCGGCAGCGCCGATTGGCCGCATCTTGTCGCGAACGTCATCCCGCGCGCAACGGGGCGAACGCTGCTGCTCGTCGCGCTGACGGGTGCAGCAACAGCTGTTATCGGCATCCTGACCGCATGGCTGGTGGCGAGCTGCGAATTTCCGTTGCGCCGCTTCCTTTCTGCCGCCCTCGTGCTGCCGCTTGCGATACCCGCCTACCTCGCGGCCTATGCCTTCGGCGAACTCCTCACCTTCACCGGTCCGGTCCAGGGCCTGATCCGGCTCGTCTTCGGATTCCAGACGAGCCGGGACTACTGGTTTCCGGACGTGCGCTCGCTCGGCGGCGCGGTGCTCGTGCTGAGCTCGGTGCTCTATCCTTATATCTATCTCGCCTGCCGCTCGATGTTCCTGATGCAGGGGCGCGCGGCCGCAGACGTTGCGCGCACGCTCGGCGCCGGCCCGCTCAAAGTGTTCTTCCGGATCCAGATCCCGATGGCACGGCCTGCCATCATGATCGGCCTGACGCTCGTCGCCATGGAAACACTGAACGACATCGGAGCGGTCGAGTTCCTGGGCGTCCAGACGCTGACCTTCTCGATTTTCGATACCTGGCTTAACCGCGGCAGCCTGGCCGGCGCCGCACAGATTGCCTGTATCATGCTGCTCTTCGTCGTCGCCCTGATGATGGTCGAGCGCGCCGCCCGTCGCAGGCAGCGCTTCTCCAGCCAGAAGACAACGGCCGCCGTCCACGATCTTGCGAGGCTTACACTGTCGGGCTGGAAAAAATGGGCGGCAACGATCGCCTGCCTGCTGCCGGTACTCTCCGGCTTCGGCGTCCCCTTCTTCATTCTCGGAAATTACGCGCTGAAACGCCTGGATCAGTTTTTGGCCTCGCGCCTCCTGAACGCGCTCTTGCACAGCATCCTGGTTTCCGCCCTGACAGCGCTCGTCGCGGTGCTTCTGGGATTTGTGCTTGCCTATGCCGCCCGCACCGGGCGTTCACGAACCACGGAAGCAGCCGGGCGTTTGGCGTCCTTCGGCTATGGCGTGCCCGGTACGGTTCTCGCGATCGGCGTGCTCTTTCCGCTGGCAGCACTCGACAACGCTGTCGATGCGCAAATGAGAGACACGTTCGGATTTTCGACCGGCCTCCTGATGAGCGGCACCGGCTTTGCCATCGTCTACGCCTGTACGGTCCGCTTCCTAACAATGGCGGAAGGCACACTCGAAGCCGGTTTCCAGAAACTGTCGCCGCATCTCGACATGGCTGCGCGCGCGCTCGGACGTACGAGCGGCCAGACGCTGCGGACGGTACTCCTGCCGATGATGCGCCCGGCCGTGCTGACGGCGGCCCTGCTCGTTTTCATCGAGACAATGAAGGAACTCTCGGCAACGATCATGCTGAGACCCTTCAACTTCAACACACTCGCCACTCTGGTCTACGAGGACGCGTCGCGCGCCAAGGTCGAAGATGCCTCCGTCGCGGCGATGATCATCGTCATCGCCGGCATGATCCCGGTGATCCTGGTGTCGAGATCGCTGGAACGCCGTTCCTGATGGTCGCAGCGGATGGCGGCCGCTCGCAAGCAAGGCAGACAAAAAAAGAGGCAGCCGAAAGCCGCCTCTGAAGTCAATGCTAACCAACAAATGCTCGAGAAAAGGTGACATCATGTCTGCGGCAACATCGCTGCTGCGGCACCGGCCCTTGACTGGTCGGCCTCAAGTTGGTTCGACCATGCACCCCCAAATGTAAACAAGATCTTACTTTTTGATCCGACAATCTTACGCAGTGGCACGCAACTCCGACGTTTTGGTTAATTCGCGGGACGCGAACTGGTTAACGCGCGATCGCATGACCGGCCCATTGGACAGCAAGACGGGAAGGCGCAGAAGCCGCCGTCCCGCTCGAACAGTCACCTTTTCAATGCATCGAGCCCGGCAAACAGCTCTAGCGCCTCCGGGTTCGCAAGCGCTTCCTTGTTCTTGACCGGTCGGCCATGCACGACGTCGCGAACGGCAAGCTCGACGATCTTGCCCGATTTCGTCCGCGGAATATCGGCGACGGCAATGATCTTCGCAGGCACGTGACGCGGAGAAGCGCCGGTGCGGATGCGGCTCTTGATCGCCTTCGTCAGTTCGTCGGTCAATTCCACACCCGGCGCCAGCCGGACGAAGAGGATGACCCGGACGTCGTCCTCCCAATCCTGGCCGATGCACAGCGCCTCGGCGACCTCTTCCATCTGCTCGACCTGATTATAGATCTCCGCCGTACCGATCCGCACGCCACCCGGATTGAGCGTCGCGTCGGAACGACCATGAATGATGATGCCGCCATGCGCCGTCCATTCGGCAAAATCGCCATGGCACCAGACGTTGTCGAAGCGCTCGAAATAGGCCGCGCGGTACTTGGCGCCCTCGGGATCGTTCCAGAACATGATCGGCATCGACGGAAAGGCCCGGGTGCAAACAAGTTCCCCTTTCTCGCCGCGCACGGATTGGCCCTCGTCGTTCCAGACGTCCATGGCAAGCCCCAGGCCGGGGCCTTGGATTTCGCCGCGCCAGACCGGCTTCAGGGGATTGCCGAGCACGAAGCAGGATACGATGTCGGTGCCGCCGGAGATCGAAGCGAGTTGGACGTCCGACTTGATGCCCTCGTAGACGAACGAAAAACCTTCCGGAGAAAGCGGCGAGCCGGTCGACGTCAACAGGCGGAGCGTCGACAGGTCATGCGTGCTCACCGGCGTGAAGCCGCCCTTGCGCACGGCGTCGATGTATTTCGCCGACGTGCCGAAAATCGCGAACCGTTCCTCTGCCGCATAGTCGAAGAGTACGTTGCCATCCGGATAGAAGGGCGAGCCGTCGAAGAGGCAGAGCGTGGCGCCTGCTGCCAGACCCGATGCCAGCCAGTTCCACATCATCCAGCCGCAGGTGGTGAAGTAGAAGAGCCTCTCGCCTTCCTTCAAGCCGCAGTGGAAGCGGTGTTCCTTGAGGTGCTGCAGCAAGGTTCCGCCTGCAGAATGCACGATGCATTTCGGCACGCCGGTGGTACCGGAGGAAAACAGAATGTAGAGCGGATGGCTGAATGACAGCCGCTCGAACGCCAGCGGCTTCACGTCGAAGGGGGCGATGAAATCGGCCAGCGTGACGCCGCCTTCGGTGGTCGCCGCCACCGAGGCGCTGTCACCCGCATAAGGAACAATGACGGTCGGCACGCCCAGCGTGGCGGCGACGGCGCGCACCTTGCCGGCGACGTCCTGTCGCTTGCCGTTGTACCAGTAGCCGTCACAGGCGATGAACAGTTTCGGGCCGATCTGGCCAAAGCGGTCGAGAACACCCTGCTCGCCGAAATCGGGCGAACAGGACGACCAGATGGCGCCGATCGAAGCGGTCGCCAGCATCAGTGCGATCGTCTCTGGCATGTTCGGCATCATCGCAGCGACGCGGTCACCGCTGCCGATGCCCTTGGCCTTCATTGCCTGCTGCAGGCGCGACACCAGGGCGCGCAAATCGTCCCAGGAAAGACGATAGCCGGCCTTGTCCTCACCTCGAAAGACCAGCGCGTCGCCATCACCGCTCTTGCGCAGCAGGTTCTCGGCGAAATTCAGCGTTGCATCGGGAAAGAAGCGGGCATCGAGCATCCGCTCGCCATTGATGAGCGCCCTTTTCCCGCGGTCGCCAACAACCCCGCAATAGTCCCAGACCGCGGTCCAGAAGTCGCCTCGCTCGGCCACGGACCAGTCATGGAAAGCGTCGTAGTCGGCAAAACTCCGGCCGAAACGTTGCCCGCACCACGCCATGAATTGCGCCATCGGGCTTCGCTCGAGAATCTCGGCGCCAGGAACCCACAAAGGTCGATCTGCTTGCATGCTCTCCTCCACTCCTCTGCGTGTTTCTATACCATGCTGCAACGCAAAATAAACAGCACGGGCCCAGGTTCGGCATCGTGATGACGACATTTCCATGCCAGCCGCATTTGCTTTCTCCAAGCCGAAGGCCTATCCAGACGGCTTGACCCGAGAGGCAACGGCAATCCGACCGAAATGACGAGACAAATCCTGCAGATATTGCGCAGTTCCGGCCTCTGGTCGCGGATCGGCCGCCGCCACCTCGTCTGGTCCGCCGCGATCGGCGTCGGCCTCGCCATTGCCTATAACGCCGCGCTGCCGCTGGTCATTTCGACCACCGATGCCCGCGCGACGATGGAACGAATGCTCGACGCCTGGTCGGGCGGCAAAAGCAGGATTGGAGGCGAACCCGAAGTCCGGTTCTGGCCGGAGCCTGAACTCACTCTGCCCGAGGCAACGATCGAATCGAACGAGCCCAATCCGCGCCCGCTTGCACATATCGGCCGCATCACTGCATCCTTCAGCCTGCTAGCAGCCCTTCGCGGCGAGCAGGAACTGGACGATATCCGCTTCGTCGATCCGGTCGTCACCATCGAGCGCGCCGCCGACGGAACGGTCAACTGGAAACGGCCGCACTGGCTCAGTCTCGCCGAAACGACGACCGAGGAAGATACACCCTTCGGCAACATAACGATCGAAAACGGGCGGGTACGGATCCTCGACCAAATGGCCGAAGGTGGCCTGGACATCGACATTCCGGCCATTTCCGGAACTGTCAAATGGCCATCCTTTGCCGAGCGCATCAGCGCACAGCTTTCGACGAACATCGGCGGCGAGGCGATTGACTGGGCGCTGATCTGCGACCAACCGCTGGCCCTCTTTGCCGGCGGCAATGCGTCGCTCAGGACCTCGCTGACCTCTGCCCCGTTGACCTTCTCCTTCGAAGGTATCGGTAATCTTTCAATGTATCCCTTTGCCTCCGGCCATCTGCAGGCATCGGCCCCCTCGCTGTCAGCGCTTCTCGCCTGGTATCGAGGCGGTTCATCGGAAATGCTTCCTGCGGGTGCTTTCAGCATCGACGCCATGGTGGCGACCGGCGAGAAAACGCTCAAGCTCGATGATCTGCAACTTGCGGTGGGTGGCGCCACCGCAACTGGCGTCCTGGACGTGGCGTTTCCCACCGACGACACGCCGCGTGTCGAAGGAACGCTCGCCTTCGACAGCATCGATCTCAACGGCCTCAGCTTCCCGAGTGCGAAGCCTGCGGACGCAAACGCCCCCCAATGGCGGATGGCGGAAAACCTGACCGGCGTCTGGCGCGCAGATGTGCGGCTTTCTTCGCAGGAAGTGCTCGTCGGTCCGCTGCACCTCACCGACGTAGCAGCCGGTGTCATGATCAACGGCAGCCGGGCATCGCTCGACATCGGCGACAGTACCTACGCAAACGGTGTTCTCAGCGGCCGCTTGGTGCTCTCGAACAAGGGGCTGGAACATGGCGGCAGGCTGCAGATGAGCCTCAAGGATGCCGACTTTGCGGCCGTACTTGAGAGTTTCGGCCTGAAAGGCCCAACACCGAGCGGCAGGGGCACGCTCACCCTCGACCTTGCGACGGACCAAGCCGTTTGGGCGACCGGCGCTGCCGATCTCTCGGGCAACCTGACTCTCTCGCTGGCAAATGGCAGCCTCGCCGGATTCGATGTGAATGCTTTCATCGATCTCATCCGAAGGGGGGAGTTCTTTTCTCTGTCGCAGGCAAGTGCCGGGGTGTTCGACTTCCAGGCGGCCGAGATTGACGCCACCTTCGGCGGCGGGGTGGCCCGGCTGAACCGCGCGAATTTCGCCGGACCGTCCGGTAGCCTGTCGGTCACTGGCGTCATCCCTAATCGCACAGGAAGCCTCGCACTCGCCGGAATGCTGGAAAACACGGAGACGACCAACCAACCGCTGCGTTTCTTCGTCGGTGGGTCGTGGCCGAATGCGGTCATCTCGCCGCTCTCCGTCCTCGTTGAGCCGCAATAGGCCCAAGCGTCAAGACCACTGCCCATGCAGCATTTCAATTTACCGCCGCGACCTTTGCGCGTCTGAAAAGACGCACGGTGCTGTAGGCGATCAGCCGACCATCGCAAATGCGGCGCGCTCGTCCCTCTCCCGCTGCACCTCTCGACGCTTCGTCACGATCGACGCGACGAGCACGCCAAGCGCGACGACGCCGATCAGGATCGTGCAGATCGCGTTGATTTCCGGCGTTACCCCGAGGCGCACCTGGCTATAGATCTTCATCGGCAGAGTGGTGGCACCAGGCCCGGTCGTGAAGCTCGAAATCACCAGGTCGTCGAGCGACAGGGTGAAGGCAAGCACCCAGCCCGAAAAAACCGCCGGCGAAATCACCGGCAGCGTGATTGCGAAAAACGTCCTCACCGGCGTCGCGCCGAGATCGAGCGCTGCCTCCTCGATCGACTGGTCGAAGCTCAAGAGACGCGACTGAACAACCACCGCGACGAAGCACATGGTGAACGTGATGTGGGCGAGCGTGATCGTCCAGAAGCCACGATCGAACCCGATGGCGACGAACAACAGCAGCAGTGACAGGCCGGTGATCACCTCCGGCATTACCAGCGGCGCGTAGACCATGCCGGAAAACAGCACCCGGCCGCGAAAGCGTGTGTAGCGCACGAGTGCCAGCGCCGCCAGCGTTCCAAGCACCGTCGCGCAGGTCGCCGACAGCAGCCCGACGCGAATGGTGACCCAGGCTGCATCAAGCAGGGCCTGGTTGTGCCAGAGCTGGGCGTACCATCGCGTCGAAAAGCCAGCCCAGACAGTGACGAGTTTCGACTCGTTGAACGAGAAAATCACCAGAAGCACGATCGGCAGGTAAAGGAAGCCGAAGCCGAGGACGACCGAGACGATGTTGAAGCGCGACCATTTTGTCATCGTCTATCTCCCCTCGCTGTCGGCCTTCGCCTGCACGTTCTGGAAGTAGACGATCGGGAGCACCAGGATGAGCAGGAGGATCGTGGCCACCGCCGAGGAAACCGGCCAGTCGCGATTGGCATTGAATTCGTTCCACAGCGTCTTGCCGATCATGAGGGTCTCCGATCCGCCGAGCAGGTCCGGGATGACGAACTCGCCAACCGCCGGAATGAAGACCAGCAGGCAGCCGGCCACGACGCCCGCAAGCGACAGCGGGAACGTTACCCGCCAGAAGGCGGTGATCGGCGTGCAGCCGAGGTCTTGGGCCGCCTCCGTCAGCGTCTGATCCATCTTCTCGAGTGCCGAATAGATCGGCAGTACCATGAAAGGGAGATAGGAATAGACGATGCCTATGTAGATCGCCCAGTTGGTGTTGAGGATGATGAGCGGCTGATCGATGACGCCGATGGTAATCAGGAACTGATTGAGCAAGCCTTCCGGTTTCAGGATCGCGATCCAGGCATAGACCCGGATCAGGAAGCTCGTCCAGAAGGGCAGGATCACCAGCATCAACAGCGTCGGACGGATGGAACGCGGCGCCTGTGCCATTCCGTAAGCGATCGGATAGCCAATCAGAAGCGTCAGGAAAGTGGAAACGGCGGCGATGACGACGCTCGAAACATAGGCGTTGAAATAGAGTACGTCCTCGGTCAGCCAGATATAGTTGTCGAGGGAAAACTCGCGCACTCCCTCGAGGATGCCCGAAAGGCCGTCGGCCAGATCGAAGACCGGCGTATAGGGCGGCATGGCGACTGCCGTCTGCGAAAGCGAGATGCGGAAGACGATGAAAAAGGGAATGAGAAAGAAAAAGAGCAGCCAGGCATAGGGAATGATGATGACCAGGCGGCTGACGAAGGCTGACGCAATTTTTGCCATGGCTTCAATCCTTCAACACCACGCCCGCGTCTTCGCTGAACGAGACCCACACCTGCTGGTCATAGCCAAGCGGATCCTCGACGGCGCGCATGGCATTCAGCGACGATGCCTTGATGACCTTGCCGTCCTTCAAGCGAATGTGGAAGACCGTCATGTCGCCCAGATAGCCGATGTCCCAGATCTCGCCTTCGGCTGCGTTGAGCGGCGCGTGGGCAGGCGCCTGCCGGGTGACCCGGATCTTTTCCGGCCGAACGGCAACGGCAGCCTTGGCTCCCGTCGACAGCTTCTCCGGCGACGCCATGCGGATCGGAACGCCACCCGCCGTCTCGACGCGAACCCTGCCCTCTTCCGCCGCGGCAACCGTGCCGTCAAAAATGTTCACGTCGCCGATGAAGTCCGCGACGAAGCGCGAATTCGGCGCCTCATAGATTTCCGCCGGCGTCGCCACCTGAATGACATTGCCGTGGCTCATGACGGCGATGCGGTCGGCCATGGTCATGGCCTCTTCCTGGTCATGGGTGACGATGACGAAGGTCAGGCCCAATTCCTGCTGCAGGTCCATCAACTCGAACTGGGTTTCCTCGCGCAGCTTCTTGTCGAGAGCGCCCAGCGGCTCGTCGAGCAACAGCACCTTCGGGCGCTTGGCAAGTGAGCGGGCGAGCGCCACGCGCTGGCGCTGGCCGCCGGAAAGCTGGTGCGGCTTGCGCTTGGCGAATTTCTCGAGCTTGACGAGCTTCAGCATCTGCGCAACGCGCTCGGCAATGTCCGGCTTTGCCATGCCGTCCTGTTTCAGACCGAAGGCGATGTTGCTTTCGACTGTCATGTGCGGAAACAGCGCGTAGGACTGGAACATCATGTTGACGGGTCGTCGATACGGCGGAATGCCCGCGAGATTCTGGCCATCGAGAATGATCTCGCCCGACGTCGGCTGCTCGAAGCCGGCAAGCATGCGCAGCAACGTCGATTTTCCGCAGCCCGAGGCACCCAGAAGCGCGAAAAACTCCCGGGTGTAGATGTTCAGCGAAAGGTCGTCGACGGCGGTGAAGTCTCCGAACTTCTTGGTTACGTTCTTGAAGGAAATGAATGGTTTGGAGGCCGGATCCGCCCATGGGGCGAAGGACCGCCGGATACTGCCAAGAGACTTCATCGTCTATCCCCAAATGACACCGCCGATGGGCGCACGGTCCCCACCTCGATGCCCATCGCAATCTTACCCCGAGCGGGAGCCGGGCCAAAAACAACGCCACGTCTTTCCCCGTCCCGCTCCAAAAAAATTGCCCGGATCTTGGGGCCGGGCAATTCGCTTCTGGTCTTACTGGCCGGTGACGACCTTGGTCCAGAGCCGGGTCAACACCCGCTGCTCCTTGGGCTCGAAAGGCGTGATGGTGAACAGCTTCTGCATCACCTCGTCCGACGGATAGATAGCCGTGTCCTCCAAGACTTCCTTGTCCAGGAACTGCTGAGAAGCCTTGTTGCCATTGGCATAGAAGACATAGTTCGAGGCCTTGGCAATGACCTCCGGTTTCATCATGTAATTGATGAACTCATGCGCTTCGGCAACATGCGGCGCGTCGGCGGGAATCGCCAGCATGTCGAACCACATCTGCGCGCCTTGCGCCGGGATCGAATAATCGACCGTCACGCCGGCTTTCGCTTCCGCAGCACGGTCCCGTGCCTGGAAGATATCGCCGGAGAAGCCGACGGCCAGGCAGATATCACCGTTTGCGAGCGCGTTGATGTATTCGGACGAGTGGAACTTGCGGACGTAGGGGCGGATGCTCGTCAGCAGTTCCGCGGCCTTTTCGAGTTCAGCCGTCTCGTGGCTGTCGGGGTCGAGTCCAAGATAGGCAAGCGCCGAGGGGACGACGTCGGTCGGGGAGTCGAGGACATGGATGCCGCAATCCTTGAATTTCGCAGCCAGTTCGGGCTTGAAGATGACATCCCAGTTCGGCTTCTCGTCCGTGCCCAGGATTTCCTTCATCTTGTCGACATTGTAGCCGATGCCCGTGGTGCCCCACATGTAGTCGACGGCATATTCGTTGCCGGGATCGTACTTCGCCGTACGCTCCATGATGACGTTCCACATGTTCGGCAGGTTCGGGAGCTTCGACTTGTCGAGTTTCTGGAAGACGCCGGCCGCGATTTGGCGCTGCAGGAAATACGCCGTCGGCACCACGACGTCGTAGCCGGAGCCGCCGGCAAGCAGTTTCGTCTCCAGGATTTCGTTGGAATCGAAGACGTCGTAGACCACCTTGATGCCGGTCTCTTTGGTGAAGTCCTCGAGAATGCTGCTGTCGATATAGTCCGACCAGTTGTAGACGTTGACGACCCGCTCCTGCGCGGAAGCGAGCATGGTCGATCCCGCCAGGGCGGCGGCGGCCAGTGTTGCGATCACGATTTTGGACATTCGTTCCCTCTTTATTATCGGTTCTCGACAAGAGCCGCTGAGCCCTGCGAGCCAGCCGATCTTGATCGGTCCGGAGCCGAGGTTAGGCATCTTTCTCGCCAACCTCAAGCGCTTTCGCTCGGGATTCAGGCACGATCCCGTGTCTAATGCATTTTGGCAAGCGCAAGCAAAAACGGGCACTTATGACGGTGCGCCTACAGCGCCGCGCGTCTTACCAGACGCGCGAAGGACGCTGTACCACTTTGAATGCTGCATGTTTTTATCCTCAAATCGGCTGCGATTTAAGGAAACATGCAGTTGGACACCCTGTGCCAAGCAGAGACGACCTGCGCGTTAACCATCGCGCAAACATGCCGACTCACGGGCCGCGTTTACGATTGATTAACCTTAGTGGAAGTGCAAGTTTGCCCGCGGTTGTGTATCAGCGTCCGGACCACGTCATGAGCGAGCGAAACCGCAGGATCGATCCGAGGGAATTGAAACGCCTCTCGGTTCTGCAGCCGAGAAAAACACTGACGGCAATCGCCACGGACTGGGCCATCATAACGGCGGCGATCACCGTCAGCGAATATGCCGGCAATATCCTCGTCTACGTGATCGCCATCGCCGTGATCGCCGGGCGAATGCACGCTTTCGGCTGCATGGTGCACGAGGCTGCCCACTACCGCATCATCCGCGATCGCAAGCTCAGCGACTGGATGAGCGACATTCTGCTGGCCTGGCCGGTGCTGGCAACCGTTGACGGTTATCGCCAGAACCATCTTGCCCATCACCGGCACGCCAACACCGATGACGACCCGGACTGGGTCGCGAAGCGCGACCTGGCACAATTTACCTTCCCGCAGAAACTGGCACGCGGCATTGCGCAACTGCTCGGCTATCTCGTCGCGGTGAATTCGGTTCGCGACCTCATTCACATGGCCAAGAGGATCTCGAAGACGGATCGCTCGACACCGGCCTACAAAGCGCTGCGGCTTGGTTTCTACCTTTCGGCCGCTGTCGTTTTCACGGCCCTCGGCATCTGGCGCGAATTCGTCCTCTACTGGCTCGCGCCCTTCTTCACCTTCTTCTGCCTGTTTCTTTATGTCCGCAGCGTCGCCGAACACTTCGGCAGCATGGATTACGGCGACGAACTGACGAGTTCGCGCACTGTCTATCCGTACGCCTGGGAGAAGCTCTTCTTCGCTCCGCACAACATCAACTACCACCTCGAGCACCACCTCTATCCCGGCGTGCCTTACTACAACCTGCCGGAACTGCACGCGATCCTGATGCGAAACAAGGCCTATGCGGAGAAGGCCCACATCACCCGTGGCTATACCACCGGGCTCGCCGCGGAATGCTTCGCGCCCGAGGCGCCGCTGTTGCCCAATCAGCACCCGGCCAGTTACTAGCCGACTACTGAAAATCGAAAACGCTGAGGCCTGTCGCCATCTCGTCGAGGCCGAGCGGGCGGGTTACAGGTGGTTCGGCGCGCGCCAGACAGCCTTGCCGCTCGCAGAGGCGGCAGGCTGCACCGACGGGTACAGGCGGCATCCGCGAAGCACCGTAGACGACTTCCTCCGAAAAGCCGGCATCACAGCCGATCAGCAGCGCCGTGCGCCTCACCCGCTCCTGAAAGCCCGCTTGCGGTCCGTCGAGCGTCCGCGAAACGACAAGGTACTCGCTGCCCTCGGGCATTTCGACGCGGTCGACGAGAACCTGGCCGGGCACGGCGAAGGCGGCATGGATGTTGAGCTTGGGACAGGCGCCGCCGAAGCGGGCACCAGGAAAGCCAAGCGCGCCCGCGCGGCGCAGCCGATGGCCGGCATTGTCGATCTCCATAAGGAAAAACGGGATGCCCGCGGCGCCGGGGCGCTGCAACATCGTCAGTCGATTGGCCGCCTGTTCGAAGGACACCTGAAAGCGGGATCGCAAGATATCGATGTCGTATTTCGCGCGCTGCGCCGCTGCTAGAAACGCTTGATAGGGCATCATCAAGGCATGGGCGGCATAGCGCGCGAGTTCGAAGCGACCGATGCGGCGCGCCTCGGCGGTCGAGAAGCGGAATTGCTGCAGCTCGGCGTCGATCGCCTCGTGGCAGGCGATCGACGCCACTTCCATGGCGATTTCCCGCGTCTGGTCGAAAGGCGACAGGCGTTCGGAAATAAAGAGCCGCATCGAGTGCCGGTCGAAACGGCGACGCAGGTTCGGCATGGCGTGCATCGGCAGCGTTCTGACGACGAGGCCATGCTCCTTCTTGAGCCAGGCCTTCAGCGCTCCAGTGAGATCGTCTCCGGGCGAAAGCGCGGCGTGAAACGCCTCCATGGCCTCCTCGATCCGCGCGAAATGATTGGGCCGCGACTCGAACGCCTCGCGCATCTCATCGATCGGCAGCCGCGTGCCCGAAAGCGCCGCCATGTGCCCCTGTCCCGCCAGGAGATCGGCGAGATCCTTCAGGCGTGACGCCTGCTCGCGATAGGCACGATAAAGCTTGACGATGCCTCCGGAGGCGTTGGGCGCCGCTTCGGCAATTTCGATCAGTTCCTGATCACCAGGCAGTTCGCCGGCCAGGAGCGGATCGGCGAATACCTCACGCAACTGCGCAAGACCGCCACCGCTTTCGCCCTGCAACTCGTCGAGGTCCACCTTATAGACCGAGGAGAGCTTGAGAAGAAGCTGCACCGTCAGCGGCCGCTGATTGCGCTCGATGAGATTCAGGTAGGAAGGGGAGATGCCGAGCGCCTCCGCCATCGCCGTCTGCGTCAACTGAAGACCATTGCGAATACGTCTGACGCGCGGCCCGGCGAAGATCTTGTTTTCGGCCATTTGTAACTCCCTTTACAAATCCGGCTCGGTAATCGCTTTGACATTTTTTACAAATTTACCGATTTCCACTGTCAAACACAAGACAAGATAACCCTTTTGAATTCGGCATATATGCGTTTTCCGTGGCGTTCTCATGCACTGCAATGTAAAAAAAGTCACATGATCTTATGACCAAGACGGGCGTGAGACCAAAGTCGAAGAGCTATCTGTTTTTACGAGGAGGCAAGAATGACTGATTTTTACAAACTGATTCCCGGCGCGCCGCAGGGACGTTTCGACGGTATCCAGCGACCCTATACCGCCGAAGATGTAAAGCGGCTGCGGGGATCGGTGGAAATCCGTTATTCTCTTGCCGAGATGGGTGCCAACCGCCTCTGGAAGCTCATCCATGACGAGGATTTCGTCAATGCGCTTGGCGCGCTTTCCGGCAACCAGGCCATGCAGATGGTTCGCGCCGGCTTGAAGGCGATCTATCTCTCCGGCTGGCAGGTCGCCGCCGACGCCAACACGGCCTCGGCGATGTATCCGGACCAGTCGCTCTATCCCGCCAATGCGGCACCGGAATTGGCGAAGCGTATCAACCGCACGCTGCAGCGCGCCGATCAGATCGAGACCGCCGAAGGCAAGGGCCTCTCGGTCGACACCTGGTTCGCGCCGATCGTTGCCGACGCCGAAGCGGGCTTCGGCGGGCCGTTGAACGCCTTCGAGATTATGAAGGCCTTCATCGAGGCTGGTGCGGCAGGTGTCCACTACGAGGATCAGCTTGCGTCGGAAAAGAAATGCGGCCATCTCGGCGGCAAAGTGCTGATCCCGACCGCCGCGCATATCCGCAACCTGAACGCCGCGCGGCTTGCCGCCGACGTCATGGGAACGCCAACGCTCGTCATCGCCCGCACCGATGCGGAAGCGGCGAAGCTGCTCACCTCGGACATCGACGAGCGCGACCGGCCGTTCGTCGACTACGATGCCGGCCGCACGGTTGAGGGCTTCTATCAGGTAAGGAACGGCATCGAGCCCTGCATTGCGCGCGCCGTCGCCTATGCGCCGCATTGCGACCTCATCTGGTGCGAAACCTCGAAGCCGGATCTGGAGCAGGCGCGCAAATTCGCCGAAGGCGTACACAAGGCGCATCCGGGCAAGCTGCTCGCCTACAATTGCTCGCCATCTTTCAACTGGAAGAAGAACCTCGACGATGCGACGATCGCCAAGTTCCAGCGCGAGCTTGGAGCAATGGGCTACAAGTTCCAGTTCATCACGCTCGCCGGCTTCCATCAGTTGAACTACGGCATGTTCGAGCTTGCGCGCGGTTACAAGGACCGCCAGATGGCCGCCTATTCGGAGTTGCAGGAAGCGGAATTCGCAGCCGAGGCCAACGGCTACACCGCAACCAAACACCAGCGCGAGGTCGGCACCGGCTACTTCGATGCCGTATCGCTGGCGATCACCGGCGGCCAGTCGTCGACCACCGCCATGAAGGAATCGACCGAGCACGACCAGTTCCGCCCGGCAGCAGAATGAAAGACGCAGAATGAAAGCCGGGGCGCGCGGCATCCCTGCCCGTCGCGCGCCCCGGAAATAACAGAACCTCGAACGGAAAGCGGGACGCAGTGCCCCGCATCCGGCTCTAACCTCCGAAGGAGCAACGCCAATGACAGTACAGACACGCGTCAAGGAACGGGCCGAGGAACAGTCGTCGGCCATGACCCCGGACCAGCAGGCGGCGATCCGCATGGTCGCGAACGACCTGCATCGGCTCAATCAGTCGGTCATGAAGGCGGTCGACGCCGGGGTTTCGGTTGAGCTCGTGCGCTCGGCACGCCATCATGGTGGCGAAGGCAACTGGGGCGACCTGCTCATTCCGGTCATCGTCACACAAGGACGGTCGTGATGTTCGAACTGGCGGCAGTCGCGCTCGTCCTCACGCTTTCGGGCATCTACTGGCATGGCGCGCTGCCCGGCAGACAGCGGATTCCCGTAGCGGTCTTCCGCAGTCGAAGCCGGCCGGGTAGCCGCTCCCGTTAAGAGACTAGATCGCCGACCAACTGCAAAGTCGGCCGGTGGTCCTTTGCGGTGCTACATTGATGAGGTTCGCCGCGGGCGCTTGCCGGCAAACAGGTCCACGTGGCTGCGCAGCAATCGCGTCATCCGGTCGACCACAGTGCGGATTTCCCGCCGGTGTCGGTCCTCGTTGTTCATGACAATCCACTGCCGATGTCTGAGCGGCTCTATTTCCTCGCCTGCGCGCTCGAGCAGCGGATCGAGATCGCCGACAAAGCAGGGCAGAACCGCCCTTCCCGCCCCGGCACGCGCGAGATCGAGCAAGGACCGGGGGCGACCGACCGTCGCAACGATGCGGCCGGCCGCCTGGTCGTGCGGCCAGCGCAGATAGGCCGAGATCGCCTCTTCCTCCGCAACCGCGACCCAGCGCTCGGGCCCGCCGCCGGGCGCATTCTTCTGCCGGTAGGCAGCGTAGGCCACTTCGCCGATCAAGCGCGACGCCAGATAAGTCTCTTGCGGCTCGAAGGCGCGAATGCCGATATCGCTCTCCCGATAGGCAAGATTCGCCCGCGCCTCCCCGATCGAAAGCGATATGGCAAAGGCGTCGCGCTCGGTGCAGATCGCCGGAAAATTTTCCGCGATCAACCACGCATTCCACGTTCCGGCCGCGATCCGCACGACCGGCATCCCCTCGCCTTCCTTTTGCCAGCTCTCAACCTTGCGTGCCGCCGCCTCCATTTCCTGCAATTGCTCGAACAGGAGGCGTCCGTCGGCGGTCAGCACGTAGCCAGTCTGGCTGCGCACGAAGAGCGAGCGCCCGGTACACTCCTCGATCTCCAGCATCCGGCGGCCAATGGTTGCCGGACTCAAGCCGGTCACCTGCGCCGCACCGGTCAGGCCGCCGGCACGCGCCACAGTCATGAAACAACGGTAGATGTCCCAATCCATGTTTTTCATGGCTGAAAGACATATGGGGAATTGAGCTGTATGTAAAACAGTTTTGAATGCATAAAAAAGGAGATGCCCGAAACGAGGAGCATCACCATGGACCTGATGGCAATGGCCTTTCTATTCGACATGCTTTCCAAGAACCGCCGCTGGGACGAGGCCCTCGGGCCGCGCCGGCCGCAGCGCAAGGCCCTCATGGGCCGCCTGTTTTCCGCAATCACCCGGAAGTCGCCGCCGGAAAAATGCCGCACAGGCTGCGGCCCGGTTTGAGGGCTTCGCACCGCGGGCGACCCCAAATGACAACGCCGTGCGCCCGGTCGAGCGCACGGCGTTCGGTCTGTGCATTGCCGCAGGCGCGCAGGCCCGCCGCGGCTGGTCGCTACCGCTCAGGCGGCGCGGTAGGTTTGGCCGGTCGCCACTTCCGGCTCCAGCCGGAATTGCTCGACGAGCATCATCAGCGTATCCGCCTGGCTTGCGAGTGCGCGGCTGGTGGCCGTCGCTTCCTCGACCATCGATGCATTCTGCTGGGTCATCTGATCCATCTGGTTGACGGAGCCGTTGACCTCGTTCAGCGCCGCCGCCTGGTCGCGGCTCGCCGTTGCGATCATTTCCACATGCTGGCTGACGGAGACGATCTGGGCGCTGATCGAAGCAAGCACCGCGCCGGTCTCCTTGACGAGATGAGAGCCGGAATTGACCTCTTCGGTCGACTTGTTGATCAGCCCCTTGATTTCCCGCGCCGCCTCGGCGGACCGCTGCGCCAGTTCCCGGACCTCCTGCGCGACGACGGCAAAGCCCTTGCCCGCCTCGCCGGCGCGTGCCGCCTCGATGCCGGCGTTCAGGGCCAAGAGGTTGGTCTGGAAGGCGATGTCGTCGATGACCTCGATGATCTGCTCGATCTGGCGTGAGGCCTCTTCGATGCGGCCCATCGCGGCGATGGCGTTGGTGACCACCGTCGCCGAGCTGTCGGCGCTCTTCTTGGTCTGCGAAACGGCGAGGTTCGCCTCATGTGCGCGCTCTGCCGAGGAACGCACGGTCACCGTGATCTGGTCGACTGCGGCCGCGGTCTCCTCGAGCGAAGCCGCTTGGGCTTCCGTGCGCTTGGAGAGCGAGTCGGCCGAATGATGCATGTCCGCGCCGCTCTGCTGGATCGCCTGGGCGTTCGTCCGGATCTGGGCGAGCGTATCCTGAAGCCGGATGAGCGATCCGTTGAAATCCGTGCGCAGCTGCTCGAGCCGACCGTGGAAGGGTACCTCGATCTGGTGCGAGAGATCGCCTTGCGCCAGACGTCCGAGGCCGGCGGCGAGTTCGCTGACCGCAAGATCGATCTGCCGGTCCAGCTCGCGCTTCTCGGCGTCGTTGCGGCTGCGTTCCGCTTCGGCACGAGCGCGCTGCTCTTCGCTTTCCGCCTCGATGCGCACCTTGGAAAGGGCGTTTTCCTTGAACACGCCGAGGGCGCGCGCCATGTCGCCGATTTCGTCGCGCCGCGCGTCGCCGTCGATCGCCGTATCGAGCACGCCGTCGGCAAGGCGGCGCATGGCGGCGGTGATCTGTCCGATCGGTTTCTTCAGCGTCAGCGTCAGCGCGATACCGGCGAGCAATGCGATGATGACGCCGCCGACGGTCGCAGCAACGGAGATCTGGTTCGCTTCGTCTCGTTCGGTACCGGCCGCGACTTTCTGCTGTTCGGCGAACTCCGTCAGATCACCCCAGATCTCGTTGATCGATTCACCGGCAGCATTGAACTCGGAGTTGCGCTTGTCGGAACTCGCGACCAGCGCAACACTATCTTTCTTCATTACGTCGAGGATCGACAGAAGGGCATCCGATGTCGTTTCGAAGAAGCTCATTCCGGTGGCGACGCCGCGCAGGGTCGTCAAATTGGCCTGAACGGCAAGGAACTTATCCAGAAGTCTCTTGCGATTTTCCTCGGTCGAGCTGCCGAGGAAGGCCGCCGCGGCGATCTGGATATCGGTGATCGACGTGGAGAGCCTGCGCGTTGCGGTCAGCACGGATTCGGTGCTCGCAATCTTTTCGTCGAGCTCGCTGAAGATCTGGGTAGCTTCGCGCATCTTGCCGACGGAGGCGGCTTCGAGGCGGAAGCTCGCGGTGCGGAAGCGATCGACGTACTTCGAAATGCTGCCCAGTGTTTCGGGTCCGACCGGGGCCTTGATCAGAGAGCCGATCTCGCTCGAGGCTGAATTCACGGTGTCGGCGAGGGACTTTTCGCCCTTCGGCAGCAAGGTGAAGATCTCGCGCTGCGTGCGGCCGACCATCGGGAAGCGATCCTTGACCTGCTTCAGCTTCTCTTCGACCGTGGTCGCCTTGGCAACCTCCGTGCCGAACTCCGCGAAGAAGCGGCCGGCGCGAAGGAGCTTTTCGGCGTTCCGGAGCATCGTCTTCGCCGCGTTCTCGTCCTTGCGCACGGCATATTGCAGCCGGTTCGTCTCTTCATTGATCTTCGATTGCTCGGCCACCAGGCGCTCGATATTGGCCGTCGTGGCCGCGCGCAGCTCCTGCTCGCCGACATGCAGCGTCCAAAGACCCTCGATACGCGCCTCGATATCGCTGGTCGCGGCGATCGCAGCGGTCAGCTCGTCCTGCCCGTTCTGGCCGGCAACCTGTGCGGCGGTATCAGCGAGGATGTCCTTCTGCGCAGCGATCGTGGCGCGAACCGCATCGCGGCTTTCCTCGGTCGTCTTGTACAGGAAGTTATTCATCCCGGCGTAGACGTCCTTGAAGCCGCTCAGCGTTTGCAGGACGCTGTTTGAAATCTCCATGCGCCCCTGCAGCAGGCCCGATGCGTAGAGGCCGGTGATGCCGACAGCCGAGATGCTGACGACAAACGGCAGGATGAAGAACAGAACCTTCGTCTGAATCTTGAACCGGGCAAGAATTCTATCAATGAACATTGAAAACACCTTGGCTCGCAGCTCGCGTTTCGCTTCCCCCGATGGCCCGACGTACCGCCCCAAGCGATTGCTTGCGGAGGAACAGCCACCCGATGCGCAAACAGGCTGATGTTTTTCGGGAAATCATGCGGCGCACGCCGCTAGTCCGCCGGCAATCATTGCGGGGCCCACGCTGCCTCTTACTGCATATTTCCTTTGCGCGTCTGAAAGACGCGCGGCGCTGTAAGGCGGCGAGGCCCTGACGGGACTCACTCGGGCGCCATAGTCAATTTGAACGATTAAGATTTGTATAAGCGGCCGGCGGTTTTGACGCGGCGATGGGGCGAGGACGATTTTGCGACAACGGGCACGCGGTTTCGGCCGGATCACAGGCGCCGCAGTTTAGATCAGGTAAACGCGCTTCACCTGGAAGGCGCTTCCGCCCTCCTGACCTGCATTCAGAACGCGGCGAACGTCGCGAAGGTCACAATGAGAAAGAGGGCGATAACAGCACCGAAAGCAATGAGCTCATGGTGGAAGTGGCTCTGCTCGGTCCGGGCAATCGCAACAGCGCGGGGACGGCGGCGTGAGTGGGGCATGGCATCCTGTCCTTGTCCTGCAGTGCCGCACGTTTTCCGACGCACAAAGGACACTGCAACCCTTGAATTGCTGGCAGCCAACCCGGCTACCATACGCATCATGGTGCCCTCATCCTGCGGCCAAGGAAAGTCCATGAAATGGAAACAGTGTGGTTTCCGTTTAGGGACCGCCCCCAGTCCTGTGCAGGCCGTGCAGCCATGAATTCAGGTTCAGCCATTTCCGTTAACAATGGCTGAAAAGGCAAATCACCAATTCTTCCGCATGGTCACACCTCTTGACCGGTGGCGAAACCGGAGGCCCAGGCCCATTGGAAATTGTAGCCGCCTAGCCATCCGGTGACATCGACGCATTCGCCGATGAAATAAAGCCCCGGAACTTCCCTCGCCTGCATCGTTCGGGAATCCAGCGCGCGGGTATCGACCCCGCCGAGTGTAACTTCGGCGGTCCTGTAGCCCTCCGACCCGGCGGGCTTCAGCGTCCAGTTCTGGATGGAAGCCGACAGCGCGTCGATGGCCTTGTCGGAAAGGTCGGCGAGCATCCGTCCCGCCAGCTTTGCTTCTTCCGCAAAGAACTGCGCCAGCCGTCGCGGCAGGATGTCGGCCAAGGCGGTATGCGCAGCCTGGCGCCCGTTCGTTCGGCGCATTCCCTTGAGAATAGACGCGATATCGATGTCCGGCATCAGCCGCAGGACGATCTCCGCGCCCTCCCGCCAATAGGAGGAGATCTGCAGGATGGCGGGTCCGCTCAAGCCGCGGTGGGTGAGCAACACCGCTTCGCGGAAGGCGGCCTTGCCGCAGCGCGCCTCTGCATCGGCGGCAACGCCGGCCAGTTCGCCGATCTTTTCCAGTTGCGCCGGATCGAGGGTCAACGGAACCAATGCAGGCCGCGTTTCGACGATCGGCAGACCGAATTGTTCGGCGATCCTGTAGGCAAAACCCGTGGCACCCATTTTCGGAATCGACTTGCCGCCGCTTGCGACCACCAGTGACGCGGCCTCGACGGGTCCATCATTGGTTGTCACCCGGAAGCCGGATGCAACTCTCTCGATTGCCGAGATCGCCGTTGCAAGCCGGAGCGCCACGCCCGCCTCCTGCATCTCGGCAAGCAGCATGCGGATGATGTCCTTCGCCGAATGATCGCAGAAGAGCTGCCCAAGCGTCTTCTCATGCCATGCAATGCCGTGCCGCTCGACCAGCGCGACGAAGTCCTGCGGCCGGTAGCGTGCCAGCGCCGACTTGCAGAAATGCGGGTTCTCGGAGAGGAAGTTCTTCGGTCCGGCGTGAATATTGGTGAAGTTGCAGCGGCCGCCGCCGGAGATGCGGATCTTCTCGCCGGGTGCCTTGGCGTGATCGAGCACGAGCACGCGGCGTCCGCGTTTTCCCGCTTCGATCGCGCACATCATGCCGGCGGCACCCGCGCCAATGACCACCACGTCGTGTTTTTCTGCCACGGAAGACCCTTTTCGCGTTTCAGCCTTCCTTCCCGAGGGCGGAACCAAAAGTCAATCGCGAACCGCCGAAGCCGCTCTAGCCAATCGCCAAACTCCGGGTATGATGCGCAATCCGAAGCCAAAACCGGTGATTTATGCCCTCCAAGAGAAGTGTCGCCCAACAAGCAGCAAAGATCAGCAAAAGTTCGAAAATACCCGCCGCCCTGCATTCGCCGCGAGGCGTGAAGACCTGGAAGGAAGCGGTCGACTGGCTCAGGATCCGCGGCATTGAAGACATCGAGTGCATCACGCCCGACCTTGCCGGCGTACCGCGCGGCAAGATGATGCCGACCTCCAAGTTCACCTCGAACACCTCGCTCGCTCTGCCCTCGGCGATCTACCGTCATACGATTTCCGGCGAATATCCCGACGAAACCGACCAGTTCCGCTACGATTCGCGCGACAGCGACATCAAGCTACTGCCCGATCTTTCGACCCTTTCTATTGTTCCTTGGGAGTCCGACCCGACGGCGCAGGTGATCTGCGACATCGTCGGCTCGCAGGGCGAGCAGATCAACTATACGCCGCGCAACGTATTGAAACGCGTGGTCGACCTCTACCGCCAGAAGGGATGGAAGCCGGTCGTCGCGCCCGAGATCGAATTCTATCTCGTCGCCCAGAACGACGATCCGGACTATCCGCTGCGTCCGCCGAAGGGCCGCTCCGGCCGCTCGATTCTCGGCGGCCAGGGCTATTCGATCGCCGGCATCAACGAATTCGACGAACTGATCGACGATATCTACCACTTCTCCGAAAAGCAGGGCCTCGAGATCGATACCCTCATTCACGAAGAGGGACCGGCGCAACTCGAAATCAACCTCAGGCACGGCGACCCGATCGAGCTTGCCGACCAGGTTTTCCTGTTCAAGCGGACAATTCGCGAAGCGGCACTGAAGCACGGCATCTACGCGACCTTCATGGCGAAGCCGATGCAGGGCCAGCCCGGCTCGGCGATGCACATTCACCAGTCGGTCGTCGAGATCAACACCGGTCGCAACCTCTTCTCGAATGTGAACGGATCGCCATCGAAGGAGTTCTTCTCCTTTATCGGCGGCATGCAGCATTACGTGCCGCGGACGCTGGCGATGATGGCGCCCTACGTGAACTCCTACCGGCGACTGACCCCCGACATGTCGGCGCCGGTAAACACCGCCTGGGGTTACGACAACCGGACGACGGCGTTCCGCATCCCTGTCTCGGATGCGGCGGCCCGACGCATCGAGAACCGCCTGCCGAGTTCGGACGCCAATCCCTATCTGGCGCTCGCGGCCTCGCTCGGCTGCGGCTATCTCGGCATCATCGAGGGCCTGCAGCCTACGCCGCCGACCGAGGACACCGCCAACGAAGGCGAAATCGATCTGCCGCGCGGCTTGCTCGAGGCCGTGTCGCTGCTTGAATCCGCACCTTCGCTCGCCGACGTCTTCACGCCCGAATTCATCGCCATCTATGCCGGCGTGAAGCGTGGCGAATTCGAGACCTTCATGCAGGTCATCAGTCCGTGGGAACGCGAATTCCTGCTTCTGAACGTCTGACCGAAAGGCGCCCTCATGCCCTGGCAAAGCCCGATCTCGCCCGGAATTTCCTGGTATGAGGCGACGATCCCTGAGCGTCCGGTCTATCCAGCGCTGGCAGGTTCGCGGAAAACCGGCGTCGCCATCGTCGGTGGCGGCTACACGGGTCTCCAAGCCGCCTACAATCTCGCGAAAAGCGGAACAGACGTCACGTTGATCGATGCCTGCCGTTTCGGCGACGGCGCCTCGGGTCGCAACGGCGGCCAGTGCGGCACCGGCCAGCGCGCATGGGCGGAGGACATGGAGGAGGCGCTCGGCCGCGAGCGTGCCAAGCTGCTGTTCGAGATGGCGGAAAACGCCAAGCGCTACCTCCTGGACTTCGCCGGCGACCACGGAATCGACATCGAATTCGTGCCGGGGCAGCTTTCCGTCGGCCACAAGAAAAGTCTCGAGAACGACTACCGCCGCCATGTCGAGGCGATGGCGGAGCGTTTCGGATATCCGCACCTCTCCTTCATGGAACGCGACGAGACCGCAAGCCGGCTCGGATCGCACCATTATCACTTCGGCATCCGCGACACCGGCACCGGGCACATCCACCCGATGAAACTGCTCGTCGGCCTTGCAACGCATGCGGCCCGTGCCGGCGCCAGCCTCCACGAGCAGACGAAGGCGCTGAAGATCGAGAAAAAGGGGGCCGCGGTCGTCATCGACACCGATCGCGGCGCGATCACCGCCGACCGGGCGTTGATCGCCTGCAATGCCTATATCGGCAACCTGGAGCCCGTGACCGCCAGCCACGTCATGCCTATCCGCTCGTTCATCGGCGCGACAAAGGTCCTGTCCGGCCATCCGGATGTGCTGCCCGGCGGCGAATCGGTCGACGATTCCCGTTTCGTCGTGCGCTATTTCCGCAAATCGAAAGACGGTCGGCTGCTCTTCGGCGGACGCGAAGCCTATACGGCCGACAATCCACGCGACATTTCAAGCCACATCCGCCGACAGATCAGCGAGGTCTATCCGGCACTCGCGAACGTCGAGATCACCCACGCCTGGGGCGGTTCGGTCGGCATCACCATACCGCGCCAGCCCTTCTGCAGGGAGGTCATGCCCGGGGTCACGAGCATCGGCGGCTATTCCGGACACGGCGTCATGCTGTCCAACTATTGCGGCAAGCTCTATGCTGACTTGGTCTTGGGGAAACAGACGGAGCTGGATCTTCTCAAGGCCTTGAAAATACCAGCTTTCCCGGGCGGAACGCGATTCCGTTCGGCGCTGCTGTTTCTCGCGCTCAGCTGGTATGCTTTGCGCGACCGGTTCTAAAAAGCCGCGTGCGGCGCATTTTGTTGCGTCGCACCCTAGCCTTTTTAAATCGATTAGATTATACCTCCCCTGACCTGAAAGAGATCGAGATATCCCATGAGCAGCCAGATCATTCCCGTTGACCCGTTTGACTATGTGGTGTTCGGGGGCACCGGCGATCTTGCAGAGCGCAAGCTTCTGCCTGCGCTCTATCACCGGCAGATCGAAGGTCAATTCAGCGAGCCGACGCGAATCATCGGCGCATCACGCGCGGCACTGACCCACGAGGAATACCGCACGTTCGCGACCGATGCCTTGAAGGAGCATCTGAAACAGGGCGAATTCAACGAAGCGGAAGTGGCGAAGTTCACGGCCCGGCTCTACTACGTCTCGGTCGACGCCAAATCCGATCAGGGCTGGGACGAGCTGAAGAAGATCCTCGAAGAGGGAAAGGATCGCATCCGCGCCTTCTATCTCGCTGTCGGTCCGGCGATCTTCGGCGATATTTCGGAAAAGATTCGCGACCACAAGCTCATCACCAAGAACACCCGGATCGTCGTCGAAAAGCCGATCGGACGAGACCTCGCCACGGCGACGGAACTCAACGACACGATCGGCAAGGTGTTCCGCGAAGAGCAGATCTTCCGCATCGATCACTACCTCGGCAAGGAGACGGTACAGAACCTCATGGCCCTGCGCTTTGCCAATGCGCTTTACGAGCCTCTGTGGAACTCGGCGCATATCGACCACGTGCAGATCACCGTTTCGGAGTCCGTCGGACTTGAAAACCGCGCCGGCTACTACGACAAGGCGGGCGCGCTCCGCGACATGGTGCAGAACCACATCCTGCAGCTCGTCTGTTTCGTCGCCATGGAAGCGCCGACCTCGATGGACGCGGAGGCCGTGCGCGACGAAAAGCTCAAGGTGCTTCGCGCGCTGAAGCCGATCACCGCGACCAATGTCGAGCAGGTAACGGTTCGCGGCCAGTATCGTGCCGGCGCATCCGCCGGCGGTCCGGTAAAGGGCTATCTCGAGGAGCTCGAAGGCGGCGTTTCCAACACGGAAACCTTTGTCGCGATCAAGGCCGAAGTCAGCAACTGGCGCTGGGCCGGCGTGCCCTTCTATATTCGCACTGGCAAGCGCATGGCGGGCCGCATGTCGGAGATCGTCATCACCTTCAAGCAGATCCCTCACTCGATCTTCGATCACAGTGCCGGACGCATTTCGGCGAACCAGCTTATGATCCGCCTCCAGCCGAACGAAGGCGTCAAGCAATCGCTTATGATCAAGGACCCGGGACCGGGCGGCATGCGGCTGCGGAACGTCCCGCTCGACATGAGCTTCGCGGAAGCCTTCGCCGTGCGCAACGCCGATGCCTACGAGCGGCTGCTGCTCGATGTCGTCCGCAACAACCAGACGCTGTTCGTGCGCCGCGATGAAGTGGAAGCCGCCTGGCAATGGATCGACCCCATCCTCAAGGCGTGGGAAACGACCGGACAGCAAGTGCAAGGCTATACGGCCGGCACCTGGGGGCCGAGCCAGTCGATCGCGCTCATCGAGCGCGACGGCCGCACCTGGAACGATACGATCTAGGACCGGCTCATGAGCACCACCCTGCACACATTCGAGACTGGAACCGCATTGGCGGAGGGACTGGCGGATGCCGTCAGTGCGAAGCTCGCCGCGGCAATCGAAGCTCGCGGCGCTGCGAGCATCGCGGTCTCCGGCGGATCGACGCCTAAAGCCTTCTTCCAGGCCCTGTCGCAGCGCGAACTCGACTGGACGAAAGTGACCGTCACCCTTGTCGACGAACGGTTCGTGCCGCCGGAAAACGAACGCTCCAACCACGGGCTGGTCGCCGCTAATCTGCTGCAGAACAAGGCGAAGGCGGCAAAGTTCCTGCCGCTCTACCACGCCGCAGCGACAGCCGAGGACGCCGCAGTGAAGGCAAGCCGGGCGGCGGCCGCAGTCGGCGCGCCCTTCGATGTCGTTGTTCTCGGGATGGGAACGGACGGGCACACCGCCTCGTTCTTCCCGGGAGGGACGCGCCTTAAAGAGGCGATCGATCCGGCGACGCCACGCGGCGTGATCACGATGGAGGCGGACGGCGCGGGCGAACCGCGGCTGACATTTACCTTTTCCAGCCTCGATGACGCCGGGCTGCTCGTCCTGCATATCGAGGGCGACGGCAAGAAAGAGGTTCTTGCCCGAGCGGAGGCGCCCGGCGACGAGGCGGAGATGCCGATCCGCGCCATGTTGCGGCGCGCAACCTCGCCGCTGCAGATCTACTGGGCACCGTGACACGGCGGGCGACCCATCGGGGAACGCCCGCCAAGGCAGATAGCGGCCCGAACCACAGCTTTCCTTGCGCGTTCTCCCGAGTGCGCAGGTCGTGTTGAGTGATTTATCCTCATTTCGCGATCGAACTGAGGCCAGGTTACTCAGCAATTCAAACTGTTACAGCCGCCGATGCGGTGCCGCACGGCCGCTGTAGACCGATGACAGGATGAAGACAGGGGCCCTCAAGGCTCCGGAACAGGATGTATCATGTCCGCCGATTCCCGCGTTGCCGCCATCACCGCCCGCATCGTCGAGCGTTCGAAACCCCAACGCGAAGCCTATCTCGATCGCGTCCGCAGCGCCGCGGCAAACGGGGCGCATCGCAGCGTGCTCGGCTGCGGCAACCTTGCACACGGGTTTGCCGTCTGTTCTCCCGCCGAGAAGGCGGCGCTCGCGGGTGACCATGTCCCAAATCTCGGCATCATTACCTCCTACAACGACATGCTCTCGGCGCACCAGCCGTTTGAGACCTACCCGGCACTGATCCGGGAGGCTGCTCGCGAGGCGGGCGGCGTGGCGCAAGTCGCCGGCGGCGTGCCGGCGATGTGCGACGGCGTCACCCAGGGCCAGCCTGGCATGGAGCTGTCGCTCTTTTCGCGCGACCTGATCGCGATGGCCGCCGGCGTCGGCCTGTCGCACAACATGTTCGATGCGGCCGTCTATCTCGGCGTCTGCGACAAGATCGTGCCTGGCCTCGTGATCGCGGCGCTGACCTTCGGTCACCTGCCCGCGGTCTTCATTCCCGCCGGGCCGATGACCTCGGGCTTGCCGAATGACGAGAAGGCCAAGGTCCGCCAGCTCTTCGCCGAGGGCAAGGTCGGTCGCGACGAATTGCTCGAGGCGGAATCCAAGTCCTATCACGGCCCCGGCACCTGCACCTTCTACGGCACCGCCAACTCCAACCAGATGCTGATGGAGATCATGGGCTTCCACCTGCCCGGCGCCTCCTTCATCAATCCCGGCACGCCGCTGCGCGACGCGCTGACGAAGGAAGCAGCCAAACGGGCGCTCGCCATCACCGCGATGGGCAACGAGTTCACCCCCGCGGGCGAGATGATCGACGAGCGTTCGATCGTCAACGGCGTCGTCGGCCTGCACGCTACAGGCGGCTCGACCAACCACACCATGCACCTCGTTGCGATGGCGCGCGCCGCGGGCATTCTGCTCACCTGGCAGGACATCTCCGAGCTTTCCGACATTATCCCGCTTCTGGCCCGTGTCTATCCGAACGGGCTCGCGGACGTGAACCATTTCCACGCCGCCGGCGGCATGGGCTTCCTGATCGGCCAACTGCTGAAGAACGGATTGCTGCACGATGACGTCCGGACGGTGTTCGGCCGGGGGCTCGAGGCCTATGCGATCGACGTCAAGCTCGGCGCCAATGGTGGCGTGCACCGCGAGCCGGCTCCGCAAGAGAGCGCCGATCCGAAGGTGCTGGCAACGATCGATCAACCATTCCAGCACACCGGCGGGCTAAAGATGCTCGCCGGCAATCTCGGCAAGGCGGTCATCAAGATTTCGGCCGTCAAGCCGGATCGTCATGTCATCGAAGCGCCGGCGAAGATCTTTCACGACCAGGCCGAGCTCAACGCGGCGTTCAAGGCGGGCAAGCTGGAGGGCGATTTCGTTGCCGTGGTCCGCTTCCAGGGTCCGAAGGCCAATGGCATGCCGGAACTGCACAAGCTGACGACCGTGCTCGGCATCCTGCAGGACCGCGGCCAGAAGGTGGCCATCCTGACCGACGGCCGCATGTCCGGTGCCTCCGGCAAGGTCCCGGCAGCCATCCATGTCACGCCGGAAGCCAAGGACGGCGGGCCGATCGCGCGTATCCAGGAAGGTGACATCGTCCGCATCGACGCGATTGCCGGAACGATCGAGGTGCTGGTCGAAGACATTGCGCTGAAAACGCGCGTGCCGGCCCACATCGACCTCTCCGACAACGAATTCGGCATGGGCCGCGAGCTTTTCGCGCCGTTCCGCCGGATCGCCGGCGCAGCGGATCATGGGGCAAGTGTCCTGTTCTAGATCATTTCATTGTTTCATTGAAACAGTGAAATGATCTAACTCGTTGAAACTACGCAATTCCGGACGGAAAACCGTTACACACTTTTCCTGGAATTGCTCTAGAGCGACGTCGGACATCTGCTGCCGTTCAGCTACGGGAGCGGTCCCGGAGGCATATCGTTTCGGCCGTCGTACCGTTCGATTTCGAGCGTGAATACATCGACGCCCTCGATGCAGCGGGCGTTGAGCGAAACGCGGTCGCCCGGATAGCCGCTTCGCATGATCGCGGTGCCACATGTCGGGCAGAAGTGATGGCCTTCGGCGATGCCGCGCCAGATGTAGCTCGACAGGCGGCGCTTTTCGGTGATCAGCCTGACAGCGGCGGCATCCACCTTCCAATGCAGGAAACCGGAACGCCGGCACGTCGAGCAATTGCATTCGAGCAACCGCGATAGTTCAGCGTCGACTTCGACGCAGATGTCGGCGCAATGACAAGAAAGCCGATAGGGTCGCTGCATAACGGTCCTCTCACTTCAATCGCAGTCGATTTGAGAGTTGCCACAGCTCGAGTCTTGACGAGGCAGTTAATCCCGTCAAGACGCAGTGCAATGCACACACGAGCGCCAGACACGGCGCACGTTTTCACCGTCAGCGATAGATATCGAGCGTGCGATTGCGGTGGTTCGGATGCGTGCTGTAGACGAAAATCCGGTTCAGATCGCGATCTGTCAAAAGCCGCAGGAAGCGAGCTTCGATGATATTGTTGCCGTGGACACGCTTGAGCAGGCACCCAATCAAGGGGATGCGCGCGCTCGGGATATCGAGATAGAAGTTCCGCGGCAATTGGAACTGCGTCATGATGCCTATGAGTGCGCTGCTTTTGGAAAGCTTGATGATCTCGCAGCGGCGAGACGAGAGGTGCTGCATGCCCTTCTCGGTGAATTCGATGCGCGCCTCGTTGCGAGTGTCCTCCATTGGGAAATTCGCTTCCCGATCGTACATGAAGGACTCTTCCTTGTTGAGGAAGTGCTGGGCCGCGCCGCTCATCGAATTCGCCTTTCGCATTTCAATCTGCGGCCACGCTAACCCATGAAATTTAACAGAGAGTTTGGCTTGCCAGGCACATGCGGAAAACCCGTCCGGCAGCGCCGGACGGGTGAGATATGGTTAAATCTACCTAACTGAAGCGCGCGCTCTTTCCCCGATTCCGCCGCACCACCGGTGGCATAAACTAGGCGCGATAGCTCCGTCCTTCGGCATCGAAGAGGTGAAGCTTCGCCTTGTCTGCGGTGAAGCGCACCTTGTCTCCCCGGTTGACCTGCGGGATGCCCGGGATCTTGGCGATGAGCGGCTCGTTTTCGACCAGTCCCTCGATATAGAGCAGGGTTACTTCACCGAGCGCCTCAACGATCGAAACCGTTCCTTCGAACAGGAAGTCTTCGGACTGCGTCGCCTGGAGGTCTTCCGGCCTCACGCCGAAGCTCGCCTTCTTTCCTTTCTCGGAAGCGTTCGTGGTTATGTCGAGCGTCACCGACTTGCCGCCTGCGAGTGTCACGGTCGTCTGCGGGCCGGTGGCAGCGACCGTCGAAGGGATGATGTTCATTGCCGGCGAGCCGATGAAGCGGGCGACAAAAAGGTTCGCCGGGCGCTCATAAAGTTCGAGCGGCGCGCCGACCTGCTCGATATGACCTGCAGAAAGCACGACGATGCGATCAGCAAGCGTCATCGCTTCCACCTGGTCATGGGTAACATAGATCATTGTCGTATCGGCCATCTGCTCGTTGAGCTTGGCGATTTCGATCCGCGTGGCGACGCGAAGAGCAGCGTCGAGGTTGGAAAGCGGCTCGTCGAAAAGGAAGACCTTGGGATCTCGGCAAATCGCCCGCCCGATCGCGACGCGCTGACGCTGGCCGCCGGAGAGCGCCTTTGGCAAACGGTCGAGATAGGTCGTGAGCTGGAGGATTTCCGCCGCCGAGCGCACGCGGCGGTCGATCTCCTCCTTCGACTCCTTGGCGATCCGCATGCCAAAGGCCATGTTGTCGTAGACCGTCATGTGCGGGTAGAGCGCGTAGGACTGGAATACCATGGCGATGCCGCGCTTCGATGGCGGCACATCGTTGACCCGGTCGCCGTCGATGAACATGTCGCCGCCCGTTATCTCCTCAAGGCCGGCGATCATCCTCAGCAGGGTCGATTTCCCGCAGCCCGACGGTCCTACGAAGACGATGAACTCGCCCTGCTTGATGTCGAGGTTGATGCCGTGAATGACATCAACGGCCCCATAGGACTTGCGGATATCTTTAAGCAGCAGGCCTGTCATCGCACCCTCCCCTCGCTGTCTCTTCACAATACATTTTCTTCATGCGAACCAGCGTCCGCTTCGCCTGAAGATGCTTAGGCCAGACGCGCAAAGAACGCGCCCCAGCCCGGAAGATTGATCGTGTTGTCCTTCATCTCCGAAACGAAACCGTGTCCTTCGAGCGGTTCCAGCGGTTCGGTCGGCACGTTCGCCGTCGCGAGCCCTTCGCTCATGTTGAACAGGCAGAGCAGTTTCTCATTACCATGTGTGCGCAGGAAACCAAGAAGCGGCGCCTCAGTCTCGAAAAACTCGATCGCGCCCTTTGCAAAAGCCGGATGCGCCTTCCTGAAGTGCAGGAAGCGACGATAGTGCTGCATGACGGAGGCCGGATCGGCCTCCTGAACGGCGACGGCCTGGGCCAGGTGGTTCTCGGGAACCGGCAGCCACGGCCTGGTGTCGCTGAACCCGCCGTCCGGCATGCTCTCCCATACCATCGGCGTGCGGCAACCGTCGCGGCCCTTGAAGTCGGGCCAGAACTGGATGCCGTAAGGATCCTGGAGATCCTCGTAGGCAAGCTCCGCTTCTGGCAGCGCCAGTTCCTCACCCTGATAGATGCAAACCGAGCCCCGCAGCGACATCAAAAGGCTTGCCAGCAACTTGGCGTGGGCGCCGTAATCGCTGACGCCGTCGGCCCAGCGGCTGGCGTGCCGGACGACATCATGGTTGGAGAATGCCCAGCAGGCCCACCCTTCGGGCGCCGCCTTCTGAAAATCAAGCAGCACCTCGGCCACGCGGCGCGGCGCCAAGGGATCGGGCGCCAGAAACTCGAAGGCATAGCACATATGCATCTTGTCGCCGCCGGAGGTGTATTCGCCGGCGATCTCAAGCCCGCGCTGGCTGTCGCCAACTTCGCCGACGGCGGCGATTGCCGGAAATTCGTCCATCACCGCCCGGAAGCGCTTGAGGAATTCGAGGTTTTCCGGCTGGTTCTTGTCGTAGAGGTGTTCCTGGTAATTGTACGGATTGACCGCCGGTGCCGTCGAGGCATTGCGTCGCTCCGGCACCAATGCCGGATTGTCGCGCAATTGCTTGTCGTGGAAATAGAAGTTGATGGTGTCGAGCCGGAAGCCGTCGACGCCGCGCTCGAGCCAGAAGCGTTCGACGGCAAGCAGCGCCTCCTGCACCTGCGGATTGTGCAGGTTGAGGTCCGGCTGCGAGGTCAGAAAGTTGTGCAGGTAATATTGCAGCCGCGTCGGATCCCAAGCCCAGGCCGAGCCGCCGAAGATCGACAGCCAATTGTTGGGCGGGGTTCCGTCGGGCTTGGAATCGGCCCAGACGTACCAGTCGGCCTTGGCGTTGTTGCGGCTCGACCGGCTTTCGGCGAACCAGGGATGCCGATCGGACGTGTGCGACAGGACGAGATCGATCATGACCCGCAGGCCGAGCCGATGCGCCTCGGCGATCAGCGCGTCGAAATCCTCGAGCTTGCCGAAGATCGGATCGACATCCCTGTAGTTGGAAACGTCATAACCGAAGTCCCTCATCGGCGAGGTGAAGAAGGGCGAAATCCAGATCGCATCGACGCCGAGCGCCGCGACATACGGCAGCCGGGCGGTGATGCCGTTGAGGTCGCCGATGCCATCGCCGTTGGTGTCCTGAAAGGAGCGCGGGTAGATCTGGTAGATCACCGCCCCACGCCACCAATCCCTGTCGGGCTTGAGGATGGAATCGGTCGTTGCTGTCATATTCATTCGTGTAGAAGGTCCTTGTCCTGAAATCTGTCAGCCGCCCTTGACGGATCCCGCGAGCAGACCGCGCACGAGATAGCGCTGCAGGGCGAAGAAGACGATCAGAGGAACGACGATGGTGATGAAGGCGGAAGCGGTGAGGATTTCCCAGTTGCCGCCGCGAGAGCCGAGCAGGTTGACCAGCCGCCCCGTCAGCACGAGCTGGTCCTGGCCGGTACCGAGAAAGACGATCGCGACCAGGAGATCGTTCCAGGTCCAGAGGAACTGGAAGATCGCGAAGGATGCGAGCGCCGGGAAAGACAATGGCAGGATGATCTTGACGAAGATGTCGAAATCGCTGGCGCCGTCGACGCGCGCGGATTCCATGATCTCGCGCGGCAGGCCGGCCATATAGTTGCGCAGGAGATAGATCGCCAGTGGGAGACCGAAGCCGGTATGGGCGAGCCAGATGCCCATATAGGTCTTGGCCGGGACACCGAAGAATGCGCCAACGCCGTTGTAGAGCTTCAAGAGCGGAATGAGCGACATCTGCAACGGCACGACCAGCAGCCCGACGACCACGGCGATCAGGATTGCGCGCCCCGGAAACGGCATCCAGGCCAGGGCATAGGCTGCAAAAGCAGCGATCAGAATCGGGATGACCGTCGATGGAACGGCAACCGTCAGCGAGTTGATGAAGGACGCACCGATGCCCTCCGCAGTCAGCACCTCTTTGTAGTTGTCGAGGGTGAAACGCGGTGGTGCCGCGGCGGTGAAGAAGATGCGCTGGCCGCGCGAGCCTTCCATCCTCGTATCGGAGACGATTTCGAAGGTGCCGTCCGCCTGCACCGTCAGCTTCTCGCCGCCGGTCAGTTCCGCGGTCTCACCGGCCTTGAACGCCGCCGGTTCGCGGCTGGAGAAGCCGAAGGCCGAGATCTGCCCGGCCTGACCGTCGAGAACGTTACCGGAGATGACGAACTTGCCATCACGTTCGACCTGGCTGTCGGCCGACGGGGCGCGCGCGACATCATTGCGCGACGAAGTGGCAAGAGCCGTCCACCATCCGGAAACGGCGAGTTGGTCCTTGTCGCGCAGCGACGAAATCAGGAGGCCGGCGGTCGGCATCGTCCAGAGAGCGACGATGAGAAGCACCGAGAGATGGACGGCCCACATCAGCGGGGAGCGCGTGGCTGGGGTCATCTCAGTGGCTCCTCATTTCCTTGGCCGCGTTGCGGATGTTCCAGATCATGATCGGGACGACGAGAATCATGATCACCACGGCAATCGACGCGCCGCGGCCGAAGTCCCCGCCACCGCGGAACATCCAGTCGAACATGAGGTTGGCGAGCACCTGGCTCTGCCATTGCCCGTTCGTCATCGCCAGGACGATGTCGAAAACCTTGAGCACCAGGATTGTGATGGTGGTCCAGACGACGGCGATCGTGCCCCAGATCTGCGGCACCATGATCTTGAAGAAGATCTGCCAGCCATTGGCGCCGTCGATCACCGCAGCCTCGATGGTCTCCTCCGGTATGCCGCGCAGGGCCGCGGAAAGGATGACCATCGCAAATCCGGTCTGGATCCAGATGAGGATGACCATGAGGAAGAAATTGTTCCAGAAAGGCAGCGTGATCCAAGCCTGCGGCGCGCCGCCTAGGGCGACGACGATGGCATTCAAGAGCCCGATCTGCTCTGTTCCCTCCGCACGGTAGTCATAGATGAACTTCCAGATGACGGCCGCGCCGACGAAGGAGATTGCCATCGGCATGAAGATCAGCGTCTTGGCGATATTGCCCCACCAGATGCGATCGGTGAGCGCGGCAATCACCAGGCCGAAGAAGGTGGACAGCGCAGGCACGACGAGCAGCCAGAGGAAATTGTTGAAGATCGACTGGCGGAATTCCCCGTCATTCATCATCCAGCCGTAATTGCGCGCGCCAACGAAATTCTGGCCGCCGCGGTCATGAAGGCTGAGCCACACGGATTCGACCACCGGATAGAGGAGATAGATCGTCAGCGCGAACAATGCAGGCGCCAGAAATAGCCAGGGTCTGATGGCGTTGGTGATGCGCAGGTTGCGGGACGCGGCCTTACCGGAGAGGCCCTTCGATGGGAAAATCCGGTCGAGAATGAAATTGGTGCCCCAGAAGTAGGCTGCGCAAGCCAGGACACCGGCAATCATCGTCAAAATGGCAGCGAGTAGCTGCTGCATGACACATCCCTCCCCTTAAACGCGCTCCGGAGCAGGATCTCCAAGCGCATTGTGTGATGGCGGCTACCGCTCTTGATTGGGATTACCCCGATTGCTGAGGCAATCCGGAAACGAAGGAGCGGCGGACGATCTACAGCGCCGCGCGTCTTATCAGACGCGCAAAGGACGCTGTAGCACTTCGAGTTGCTGCATGTTTTCACCCTTAAATCGGCAACGATTTAAGGAAACATGCAGTAGGCATCGTCCGCCGTCTTTATTTGATCTTACTTGATGGCGTCCCACGCCTTCTGCACGCCGGCTGCGACGTCGGCAGACGATTTGCCGCCTACGTAATCGACCATGCCCGTCCAGAAAGCGCCCGCACCGATCTTGCCCGGCATCAGGTCGGACCCGTCGAAACGGAAGGTCGTGGCGTTAAGCAGGATTTCGCCCTGCTTCTTCAGCGGCGGGTTACCGTAAGTCTCCACGTTGACGCTCTTGTAGGGCGTCAGGAAGCTTGTCTGGGCCATCCAGACCTCGTGCGCAATCGGCGTCTTCAGGAATTCGATGAAGGCGCGTGCGGCCGGCGTGTCCTTGGTGATCAACGCAAGCGTGCCGGCGCCGAGCACCGGATTGCCGAGGTCCTTCTTGCTCTCATAGGGAGGCATGTAGAAGAAATCGGCGTCCTCGCCGATCACCGTGCCTTCCGGGAAGAAGGACGGAATGAACGAAGCCTGATGGTGCAGGTAGCACTTCGGCGGCGAGGCGAAGAGGCCCTTCGGGCTGTCACGGAAGTCAGCAGAGGCCACAGCCGCAGCACCGCCGTCGACGAACTTGTCGTTACGCGCGAACCAGCCGAATTCGTCCAATGCGCCGGTGACCGCCGGATCGGTGAACGGGATCTCGTTCTTGACCCACTTGTCGTAGACATCGGCCGGCTGCGTGCGCAGCATCAAGTCCTCGACCCAGTCGGTCGCCGGCCAGCCGGTCGCGCCGCCCGAACCCAAACCGATGCACCACGGCTTTTGGCCGTCGGCGGCGATCTTTTCGGTCAGCGCCTTCAGCTCTTCCATGGTCTTCGGCACTTCGTAGCCGGCGTCTTCGAAGTTTTCCGGCACGTACCATACCAGCGACTTCACGTCGATCTTGTAGGGGAATGCATAAAGCGCCGCTTTGCCGTCCTTGCCGTTGTAGGTGGAGAGGTCGACCCAGGACTGACCGGCGGCATAGTTATCGAGCAACCATTGCTTGGTTTCGTCGCCGAGCGGCGTCAGGTAGCCCTTCGAGGCAAGGTCGGCGATGAGACCCGGCTGCGGCAGGATTGCGACGTCCGGCGGGCTGCCGGCTTGCGTGTCGATGACGATCTGCTGCTCGTAGTTCTCGGAGGACGAATACTTGAGATCAACGCCGGTCGCCTCGACGAAGTAAGCATAGACGCTCTTGAAGAGCGCCTCGTCCTCGCCGCGCCAAGGGCCGAAGATCGTCAGCGTCTGCCCCTTGAGGTCGTGACCCTTCTTGAACTCCTCGAAGCTCGCCCAGTTGAACTTGGAGTCCTCGCCGGGCTTGAATTTCAGCTCGGCAGCATCGGCAGCCCCCACTACCAGGGCGAGCGCAGCCACGCCCATCAGGAATGATCTCTTCACGTTATCGTCCTCCCAACATGAACCCGGACGTTACGCCGCGGGCGGATCATCTACGCGCAATTCAAAGCGCTTTGAGTTCGCTAAGAAATCATCGCCGCGGACGAAGAGTCAAGCGCTTTCCTTCGGCTCGCCTCGATGCGACGTGGATATTGCTATGCATCAACATTTTGCGCCGCGAAAACACGGTTTTCCGCTTTTTCCGGCACCGAACGGGTGGTAGAGGACATTGGGGGCGCTGACCGGAACATCCTAAATGAAAGGAGCATCCAAAGCGCTTTGGGAGGAGGCCATGCCGGTCAAACTTAAGCAGCTAGCGGAACTGCTCGGCCTGTCGCAGACGACGGTCAGCCGAGCGCTCAATGGCTACCCGGAAGTCAACGCCAAGACACGTCAGCGAGTCCTGAAAGCGGTCCGCGAGACGGGCTATAGGCCCAACCGTGCCGCGCAGCGGCTCGCGACCGGCAAGGCCTACTCCATTGGCCTCGTGATGCCGATCGCATCCGGCATCGGATCGGACATTCATTTCGGCGAATTTCTCGCCGGTCTCGCAGAAGAGGCCGTCAAGCATGATTTTCATTTCGTGCTGAACCCAAGCGCGCCCGAGGATGAAGAGTCGACGTTCCGACGGCTGGCGGCTAGCGGCAATGTCGACGGCCTATTTCTTGCCCATATGCGCGCCAGTGACCCGCGCATCGCCATGCTGAAGTCGCTGTCCATCCCTTTTATCGTGCATGGCCGATCGATCGGCGGCTCGAAAGACTATCCGTTCCTAGACATCGACAACACCGCCGCCTTCTACGAGGCGACGAGGCTTCTCATTCAACTCGGCCATCGGCGGGTCGCACTCATCAATGGGCAGGAGCACCTGGCCTTCGCCATTCGCCGGAAAAAGGGGGTGACGCGCGCGCTCACGGAGTGGGGTCTCGATCTCGACGAAACATTGGTCCACCACTCGGTGATGACCGATGGATACGGCTATCGCAGCATGCAGCGCTTCTTGATGCAGCCGAATCCGCCGACCGCCGTTCTCTGCTCGAGCACCGCTCTGGCACTCGGCGCCGTGCGCGCGATCAATCAAGCCGGTCTCACGGTCGGCACGGACATCTCGATCATCGCTCACGACGACGTTTTGCCGATGCTGAAGCCGGAAAATTTCAGCGTGCCGCTGACGACGACGCGCTCGTCCCTCAGGGCCGCCGGCGCACGCGTCGCCTGCCGGCTGATTGGCGGCATCCTGGAACGCGGCGCCTACCCCGATCAGGAGCTTTGGCACCCGGAACTGATCGTTCGGGCCTCGACGGGGCCCGCGCCAGGCAAATAGGAATCGAAGTGTGGGCGGCAGGGACCGCCCCACCCATATCGTCTTAGAACTTCGGTGGCTTGCGACCGGCCTTGCGGCAGGCGGCAATGATCGTGTTCGCCATCAGCATGGCGATGGTCATCGGACCGACACCACCGGGGACCGGCGTGATCACGCTCGCGACCTTGGCGCTTTCCTCGAAGGCGACGTCGCCGACGAGCTTTGTCTTGCCTTCACCACGTTCCGGCGCGGGGACGCGATTGATGCCGACGTCGATCACCGTCGCACCGGGCTTCACCCAATCGGCCTTGACCATTTCCGGGCGGCCCACGGCGGCAACCAGAATGTCGGCATTGCGGCAAACGGCAGGCAGGTCCTTCGTGCGCGAGTGCGCCGTCGTGACCGTCGCGTTGGCGGCAAGAAGCAGCGCCGCCATCGGCTTGCCGAAGAGGTTCGAACGGCCGATGACGACGGCGTTCAATCCGGAAAGATCCTCGCCATGCGTGCGGCGCACGAATACCATGGCCCCGGCGGGCGTGCACGACACGAGCCCGCCTTCGAGATCTCCGGTCGCAACCTTGCCGGCATTGACGACATGCAAGCCGTCGACATCCTTCTCAGGGAGAATGGATTGGATGATCGGCTCCGAGCGAAGATGCTTCGGGAGAGGCAGCTGCACGAGAATGCCGTGGATGGAGGCGTCCGCGTTGAGTTCGGCCACAAGCGCCGCCAGTTCCTCCTGCGATGTTTCCTGCGGCAGCGTGTGCTGGACCGAAAGGAAACCGCATTCCTTGGCCATCTTGCTCTTCGCCGACACATAGGTATGGCTTGCCGGATCGTGTCCGACGATCACCACCGCGAGCCCGGCGCGCACGCCGGTTTCCGCCTGCAGCGTCTTTGTGGCGGATTTCACGGTTTCGATGACCGAAGCGGCAACGGCCTTGCCATCAATCACAGTCGTCACGGCGTATCTCCCGGTTTGTCCTTCACACACGGCACACTCTAGTTCGCACGGCATCAAGCGATTGCCTGCATGCGCCCTATGCTGTTCCAAACGCATAAATGCAAGAGCCGACGAGGCCGGAACAGCGATCCGACGAACGACCGCCGCATTTCCTTGCATCGCTGAAAGATCGGGATCCGCCCCGCCTGCAACGTCGTGAGGGATCCGGCGGCACCAGCGAGAACTTTTTCGACGTCGGTCAACGACGATTGTCCAGCAACGGAATCATTCGCGCGAGATGCGGCGACTGCCGCGATACGCCCCTGGTGACAGTTCGAAATGTTTCGGCCCGGACGCATTGGCGAGGTCGCGCTCTATCGGCCTCCACCGAAAGGCGTGATAGGTGCGCGGCCGCCCAAGCTCGGCCATGCGCCGATAGATCCGTTCGAGCCAGCGAAGGAGACCGGGCGTGCAGGAAAATTCCCGAGAAAAATAGTCGCCAACGGTGATGACGAGCCGGCCGTGCTCGGGTGCAATATTTCGATCGACCCATTTCTCCTGTTTCGAGCTCTCGATCGCCACGAGAAGAATATCGGGCCGGAGCGCGCGTACTTCGCCGAGGGCGTTCGCCTCACCGGAAATGCCACCGAGGGCGATGAATTGGTGCCAGGGCGCGTGGCTGCGGAAATTTTCGGCGGCGCGCTCCGCAACATGTCGGTCCCAGCCGATCACCGCGACACGCATCGGCTTTTCGATGTAGGTCAGCAGTGCGGGCACGAAAGCCATCGCATCCCGACTGGTCGGAAACATGCGGTCGGTCACGACCGCATGCCACTTGGGTCGTGAGACGACCGTGTCGGCGAAAGCCAAGGCATCGGCCCAACCGAAATCGCGAGGCGGCGTGCTGGAAGCGATTCGCTTGAATGTAATAGCGGCAATGCGCGAAACGGCGTTCATCATGATCCGCCTCGGGTCCTGCCGATCGAATCGGCGACAGGCCATTGCCAAATGCTTTCCGCCGCACCGAAGTGCGAGGCGGGATTTGCCATCGGCGCGATAGAAGAAAGCGGTATCGGAGACATGTTGCCACACGGGATCAGAGACTATTTTTCTCATTTTAGCCGCTTGCAGTGAAACCGCGTTTAAGGCTCTCATTCAAAAGCCGTTTTCCGGATTCAACATCTGTTTAGGAAGTTTTGCTGTAGTGCTTGCCGGCTATCTGCGCGCACAGGTCTCAAGATGACGCCGAACGGTCAGGACATCACCGTCTATTTCCAGACCGAGCGGGAAGATGCGGCGGATATCGAACTTGTGGTCGTCGTACCGACCTTCCGCCGGCCCGATCATATCGTCAAGACGCTGAAAACCATTGTTTCGCAACGGCCTGACGTTCCTTCCGCCACGATCGTGGTGGAGAGCGACGCCGATGGCCTTGACGGCGCGGAGGTGGCGAAAGGCTTCTTCCTCGGGCATCCGTCCGATTCCGCCGTTGTCGTCGTTCGCCGCCGCGGACACGCCCATGCCTGCAATGCCGGATGGGCGGCGGCGCTCGATCTCTATCCCAACCTCCGCGCGCTCGCCGTCATCTATGACGATGAAGTTGCCGCTCCGGAATGGCTCGATTGCCTCGTTGCAGTCCAGGAAACCCACGGGGCCGATATCGTCGGCGGGCCACAACTGCCCGTGTTCGAGGATCCGCGCGAACAGAAGTGGAAGCGGCACCCCGTTTTCACGCCTCCTTACAATGAGAGCGGACCGGTACCGATCCTCTATTCGGCAGGCAACGTCCTCATAACCCGGGCGGTGCTTGATGGGATGGCGCGGCCGTTTCTGGATCCGGCACTCAATGTCGTCGGCGTCGGCGACGCGGATTTCTTCGATCGATGCAAAGCGAAGGGGTTCACGTTCGCTTGGGCAACGGAAGCCTGGGTCGCGGAAACGGTTCCAGTGCTTCACACCACGAGGTCATGGATCCGCGCCCGCAGTCTCGAGAACGGCGCGATCTCGGCACTCCTGGAGCATCAGCGCGATCCGACATTCACCGGTCGGTTGAAAGCGCTCGGTAAATCCCTTGCGCTCATCGCCACCTCTCTGCCGGTCGGCCTCAAACTTTGGGCGGAGACCGGGCTTGCCGCTGCAAGCCTCTATCCGCTCTACGTCGCGGTTGGCCGGCTGACGGCGAAGATCGGCTCCGCCGAGGCGCAAGACCGGACGCGCAAGGTCACCTAGATCATTTCATTGTTTCATTGAAGCAGTGAAACGATCTAACTCTTTGAAATAACACAATTCCGGACGGAAAACCGTTACACACTTTTCCTGGAATTGCTCTAAGGCCGGCTCGCAAACAAAGTGCTAAAGCGAACTTAGCGCGTCCAATTGGACGCGCGGCGCTATAGGACCGGTCAATGGGCGCTGCTATTCGCCTTCACCGCCCCTTCGGGGATCTTGTCCGCGGCGATGTTGCCATTCTTGTCCACGACAGGAACCGGCTTTTGATATGGCCTGTTCTGGCTGTTGGCGACGCGCTCGACATCATCCTTGGTGAGATATTCGAGCTGTTCCACCAGAACCTCGGTAATCACTTCATTACCGAGCTTCTTGTTCAGCCCATCCTTCACCGCGACCTTGAAGGTCGGCAGATCGAAGGATCCGGTGTCGGCGAGGTCGACGAACTTCGAGCCGACGAGCATGTCGTAAAGCTCGTCCGTCACGACCTGCCGAAGCGGTGCGTGCAGCTTCGCAATGCCTTCTTTGGTGGCCGAAAAGGACAACTTCGCAAGGAAGTATCCCTGCACTGCCCCTTCCTTGATGACCGGGACCGTGATGATCTCCCCCGGTATGTATTCCTCGGATGCGCGTCTGTCCGCGTCGGCTTCCGATACGACAGGCGCGGAAGCATATTGCATCGAGAAATAGACGGATCCGAGCGTAACGGCGCAGACCCAGACCCCGGTGAGAACGAGCTTCAGCATCAGAAATCGCTATAACGGAACTGCGCTTCGGTGTAGATGCCATCCGCGTCGGCATCCTGGGCAGCCGTCTTGAGAAGATCCACCACGGAACGCACCGCCTCCAGATGCGCCTCGACCTTCTGGGAGTTGATCTGCAGCTTGTTGCGCAAATGGCGCGTCTGCGAAACGAAGGCAGGCGAGATTTCGCCGGGAACGGCATCCCGGTGGAGCATCGTCAGTTCGTAGAGGCAGCGGCTCTTGTGGGCGTTTGACGTCTTGATATCGAAATCAGGGTCCACGCCGATCCGGCTGTTCTCGTTGTCGATGATCATTTCCAGCCGGCCGAGAACATTGCGAATCCGTACGTCATTCGATGCCGCAGCTTCCATAAAAATAAACTCCCAAAGTAAATCCAAGGCACGATGCAGGCGGAAACCGCCGGATATGCTCGTACGCTCTAGGACAATTCCAGGAAAAGCTCTTAGCGGTTTTCCGTCTGGAATTGCGTAGTTTCAAAGGATTAGAGCTTTCACTGTTTCAGTGAAAAACAGTGAAAGCTCTAAGCTTGCTTCTTCTTTTCATCGTTGGTCAAAAAGCCGGAGAGAGCCTTGCGCTCATATTCCTGGACCATGCTCGTCGCGAGGTTGTGGCTGTTGCCGTCGACGGATGCATTCACCCGACCGGTCGCATCGTCTCCGACCAACTGATCGGCAATACCGATACCGCCGCCTGCGGCAAGAACATCGCCGATCTGCTCGGCCATCATGCTCTTCCAGACGTCGCCGGCTGTGCCCTTGCCATAGACGTTTTCACTCTCGCTCGGCAGCATGGATTTTACGAAATTCTGCAGCACCATCGCCTCGAATTTGCGATAGGTCTCGGGAATCTTCTTCTGCTCGACCCGGTTGTTGATGTCGCCCAGTCCCGTCGATCCCTCGGAGGGGTCGAGAACGGAAACCGCCGCGGCAAAGCCGTTGCCGTTTTCCGCGAGGCTCGTTGCCTGGAAGGCGGCTCGGTTGGCCTTGAGCCTTGCCTGAGCCTCCTGGATTTCCGCCGGATCGGCCGCACGGACAACGTCCATCACAAGGTCGCTGGGCGGGGAAATAGCCATGTCAGATCCTCTCGAACCGAAGCGCCCGCAATCCTGCGCGGCCGCAAATGTCCCGAACCGGGGCTTGCCCATCACTGGAAGGTGAGCCCCCGATGGCACACTATCGCCCTTCAACCTTACCGGAAGCTGGCGGAGCGAAGTGCTGGTCGAGCAGATCGAGGATCGCATTGTCGGCCGCTTCGCGGTCCTCGGCGAGCCGGGCATCCTTCATGTGCTCTTCAAACCGGTCGCCCTTTGCGCGTTCTCTCAGCATGCGCGCCTCGTGAACCTGCTGAATGCCGAGCAGCATCTGATCCTTCTGTACCAGGCGCCCGAGGTGGGAGGCGTAATGCCCTGAGAAAATGCGATGCATCGGATGAGCCGAACCCATTGCATCGACGACCACGTCGATCGTTTCGGCAAGAACGGCGCGCTGGCGCGCAGTCTCGGTGAACTCGCTTTCCGCCATCCGCTCGAGGTGCCGCTGGACGGCGACCAGGCGCTTTAACTTTTCCGATCGCGTCTTCACGCCTAGCCTCCCTGCATTACCGGCGCGAAGCCGTCGGCGAAGAGCCGCAGCATTGCGGCGATCCCGAGATAGAGCAGGAACATGCCGCCCATGATGAGGTAGGGCTGGGAGATGAAATAGACCGGAATCTGCGGGGCGAGCTTATTCACCATGCCGATCGCGACGTTGAAAAGCAGGCCATAAATCAGGAACGGGCTCGCGAGCCTGAGCATGATCATGAAGGTCTGCCCCAGCGAGTTGGCGAGCGTGATCAGCATGCCTTGCGGATCAAAGCCGCTGCCGATCGGCATCACACGGTAGGATTGGGCGACCGCCTCGATCATCACATGGTGGAAGTCCAGCATGAATAGGATCATGAGCCCGGCGAAGCTGATCAAGCTGGTGAGCTGGTTTTCGGCCGTATCTTCGAGCACGTCCGCCGTCGGCGGCGGGCTGAAACCCATCAGCATGGTCGCGGCCGTGCCGGCGAACTGCAGGCCAAGCACATAGTAACGCGCGACGAGACCGATGACGGCACCGACGATCGTCTCGGTGGCGATGAGGTAGATGTAGGTATGGCCCTTTCCGGTGACCTGCGGGTAGATGTCGTTCCACATGATCGGCAAGATGGCCATCGAGATCGCAACGGCGATGAACAGCCGGACCTGGACGGGAACGCGCGCGGCTGAAAATCCCGGCATGATCATGATGCAGGCGCCGATTCGGCAAAAGGCCGCAAACAGCGCCAGGACCGTGCCCTCCGGGTCGGTGATCATGAAATCGAGCCGATGATCTTGATCTCAAGGCCTTTGGCGAGCTCGACATGGGAGAGCACGGGCAGCGTGGCGAAAAGGCGTTCGATGATCATGCGCACATAAGAACGGGATTCGGGCGAACTTACCAGCACGAAGGGCATGCCGCGATCGAGATGTTCACGGATAACTTTGGTCGCCTGCTCGCTGAATTCCTCCAGGTGACGGGGATCGATGTCGAATTCGACGATTTCTCCCTTGGCATCGCGTTTGAGCGCCTGGTGGAAGACCACGTCCCATTTGTTGCCGAGCCGGAGAACGCGGAGAACGCCGTTGTCGGCGAGGTCGCCGCAGAGCTGTTGCGACATGCGCACGCGCACATGCTCGACGATCTGCTCGGTCTTGCGCACATGCGGTGCAAGCTCGGCCACGGCTTCGAGGATGAGGTGCAGATTGCGGATCGACACGCGCTCTGCAAGCAACAGCTTCAGGACCGCCTGCAAACCCGAATAGGACATGTGCGACGTGCAGATCTCGTCTGCGAGCTTTCGGTATTCCGGGTCGAGCCGCTCGATCAGCACCTTCACGTCCTTGTAGGAGAGGAGCTGCGGAAGATTGTTGCGGATGACCTCGCTTAAATGGGTCAGCACCACCGAGACGTTATCGATCGGGTGGAACCCTTCGCGCTTTAGGTCTTCCGTAAAGGTTTCCAGGATCGAGACGGCCGGCATGCCGAAGGCTGGCTCCCTGATCTCGTCGCCGGGCACGCTCGGCCGGCGGCCGCCGCCGGTCACAACCAGCACTTCGCCGACCCGCACCGTGTTGGACGCGATCGTCGTGCCGTGAATGCGAATGTGGTAGGCCTTGTCCGGGATCGAGATATCGTCGGAGACCTTGATTTCCGGAACGACGAGGCCGTATTGGCCGGCAAATTTGCGGCGCATCTTGCCAACACGGAAAGCGAGTTCCTGATGCGCGCCGAGCAGCCGCGTCGACACCTGCTTGCCGAGCAGAAGTTCGATCTCCGCCGTCTTCAGCACCGACTTGACCGAATCCTTGTCGCTCTCCTTGGTCTCCTGCGCCTTCATCGCCTCGTGCGCCCGCTTCTCCGCGTCGGCGGCCTCGAGCTGCTTCGGAATGAGCCAGCCGAGGAAGGCCATGCCGCCGCCTAAAGCTGCGAACGGCAGGAATGGCAGCCCCGGCATGACCGAAAGCAGGATGATAAGGCCGGCGGCGACCGTCAGCGCCCGCGGATAGCCGCTGAGCTGGCCGACGACCGCCTGGTCGGTGGAGCCGGCGGTGCCGCCGCGCGAGACGAGCAGGCCGGCGGCGAGCGAGACGATCAGCGCCGGGATCTGCGAGACGAGGCCGTCGCCGACGGAGAGCTTGACGAAAACGTCGGCCGCCTCGCCGATCGGCATGCCGTGGCGGAGATAGCCGATGATGATGCCGCCGAAGATGTTGATCGCGGTAATGATCAGGCCGGCGATCGCGTCACCGCGGACGAATTTCGACGCACCGTCCATCGCGCCGTAGAAGGAGCTCTCCTCTTCCAGCTCGCGGCGGCGCCGCTGCGCCTCCTTCTCGTCGATCAGGCCGGCCGAAAGATCGGCGTCGATCGACATCTGCTTGCCGGGGATCGCGTCGAGGGTGAAGCGGGCGCCGACTTCGGCGATACGCGTCGCACCCTTGGTGATGACGATGAAGTTCACCGTGATCAGGATCAGGAAGACGATCAGACCGATGACGAAATCGCCGGACATCACGAGGCTGGCGAAACCGGAAATGACCCCGCCCGCAGCGCCATGGCCTTCATGCCCGTGCGAAAGGATGACGCGCGTCGTCGCGATATTCAGCGACAGGCGCGTCATCGTGGAAATCAAGAGGATGGTCGGAAAGGAAGAAAACTCCAGCGGCCGCTGAATCCACAGCGCGACCATCAGGATCAGCACCGAGAAAGCGATCGAAAACGCCAGCCCCATATCGATCAGGAACGGCGGAATCGGCAGGAACAGGATCGACAGGATCATCACGATCCCGAGCGCAAAGCCTATGTCCCTGCTCTTGGGTGCGAGTTTCGGGATGGTCAGCGTCGCCTGTTGTGCCATGTCTCTTCCGTCTCTTCATGAGAGGCGGGCAGCAGTCCGCGAAAGCTGCCCAAGCTATGGCAAAGACTTAAAGCCTCAAGCTTGCGCGAAGGTGGTACTACAGCGCCGTGCGTCTTTTCAGACGCACAAGGTCGCTGTAGCGCTTTGAGTCGCTGCATGTTTTTTGCCTTAAATCGAATACGATTTGGGAAACACGCAGTAGGCGGAGATAATCAGAATCCGGACTGGATCCGGGAGAAGATGATGTCGGTGAAGATGGAGATCTGCGCACCGACGAAGGGTGCGGAAACGGCGACGGTGATCATGACGGCCAGGATCTTCGGCACGAAGGTCAGCGTCATTTCCTGGACCTGGGTCAGGGCCTGGATGAACGCAATGACGACACCGACCACCATGGCGGCAAGGACGGCGGGACCGGAGGCCACGATCACGGTCCAGATCGCAGCTTGCACAATATCAAGGGCGTCCGCCTCGTTCATACGGAAATCACTTCACTTTGACGCCGGGTCCGATGACGAGCTCCTTGCCCGTATCCAGTACGGCGATGATTCCGTCAGAGTATAGTTTGACTTCCTTGACGACACCAGTCGTCTTGCCGTCGGCGCTGGTCACCGTCTTGCCGATAACCGCGTCCGCTTCGCTGAGCGACGTCCGCTGCAGCAGGCTTTCGAGGTTCTTGTTGGTCTTGATCGTCTGCTCCACCTGCGAGAAGGTCGCGAGCTGGGCGATCTGCTGCGTCGCGTCCATCGGGCTGGTCGGATCCTGGTTCTTCATCTGCGCCACGAGCAGCTTCAGGAAACTCTCGTAGTTCAGCGTCGCGGCGCTCGCGTCGTCCGTCGATTCCGTGGCCGAAACTGTCGGCGTATAGCCCGTCGAAGTCGAGTTGACGCCACTTACCGCCATGGTGCAATCTCCTTGCGAATCTGCTCGACCGTTGCCGGCGTGATTTCCTGCGCGTTGAGAATACGGTCTTCGATCGGATAGAGCGCCCGGATCGCCTTCAGCGCCTCGAAGGCGCGCCCTTGCGTGACGAGACCGTCGATCCGCTTCAACTCGGCCAGAACCTCTTCGTTCTTGAAGCAGTTGAGCAGCATGACGATCGATTTGCGGAACATCGCCGTCGACTGTTCGGCGCCTTCCGGATTGATCAGGATCATCTGGGCAATGAAGTAGAGTTGCTTCAGAGGGGTCGTCGCGTCTTCCGGCTGCAGCACGTGGTTTTCCAGGAGGAAGGTGACGTCGTTCAGGAACTCGACCGCGACCTTGCGGTCAACGCGAAGCACCGCGCCGTTTACAAAAATCCTTTCGCCCGACTTCAGCGAGATACGCAGTGTGCTCTTCATTTCAGTCCATCCCTGATGATGGTGGTAATGTCAATGATGCCTTGGAAGTTGGAAGATTCGCGTTTGCGGATCTTCTCCGTCTCGTTCAAGATCCAGATGGCGATCGAAATAAGATTGGCGCGTAGCTCTTCGTTGAGCTGGTTATCCGGCGTGCGCAAATCCTCGATGAAGCGGATCCAGACGCGCCGGGTAAAATAGATCGCCTCGATAGCCTCCCTCGAATACCCATTCTGCTGTTTCGCCGCCTCCAAAAGCGCGATCGAGCGATCGAGTACCTGCCGTTCGCGATCTTTGGAATCGGCGACGCCGTCCTCCATGATCTCGGCATACGAAAACTGATACATTCAGACATCCTTCATGTTTGTCCGGCTCCTCTCGATCAGAGGAAATTGAGCAAGCTCAACTGCTGAATCCGCGATGTGAGCGTGTAAGATGTCTCAAGCTGCGTTTTCAGAAGGTTTATGCGCGTCGACGCCGCCTCCTCGTCGATGCCTTCGATGTCGCCGATATGCGTGGTGACGAGTTTGATCTGTGCTGCCAGGGAGTCGTTTGCCTTCTTTACGCGAGCCTCGGCGACGCCGAGTTTGCTGCGTTCGGCGTCGATGCCGGTAATACCCTGCTCGACGTAATCGATGGCTGCTTCTCCGATCGCATTGCGGACTTCCGAAGTAACGCCCTTGTCCATCAGTTCCGAGGCGATAACACTCGCGAGCGCGAACATCCGCACTCCGGTCGTGTTCACGTTCGTCGAGCTTTCGACGACTTCGGACGTGCTGATGCGGCTCGTCATGTTCTGGCTCGATGCATCGGACCAATTGGCATCCCATTGCGCGCCGGTGTACATCGGCTCCACGACCGTGGTGATGAAATCCTGCATCTGCGTGACGGAGAACTGGTCCATCGCCGTCAGCGGCGGGACCTGGGCAGCCATGTATGTCGAGAGCGCCGTGTTGAACGCAGCCTTGGCCGTCGAGGTTGCCGCGGAGCTATAGTCGGCGAGCGGCTTCACGTCCGAATTGATTCCCGAGAACAGGAACTCGCCGTTGAACGAGGTATTCGCCGCTGACGTGAAAAGCGAAAGAGCGCTGTCGATTTCCGTCTTCTGGATCGCCAGCTTGTCGGCGGAATCATTGCCCTTGAAGGTCACGAGTGTGTCGCGGACCTTTTGTGCAGCACTCGCCATGGTCTCAAGTGCCTCCTGGGAGGCAGAGAGCCGCTGGTTGACGATCGAGTTCGTGCTCGTCAGCGAGTTCATTCGCGCGAGCTCGCGTTGCAGGTTGAGCGAGCGCGAGGTCGTCGCTCCGAGCGTGAGGCCGACATCGGCGTGGCGGCCCGTCGTCAGTTCCTTTTGAAGATTAAGCATCTCCGCCTGCTGCTGCTGAATGGTCAGCCGCATGGCGTTCTGTACCGCCAGATTCGAAACGAAGGACGTCTTCATAATTACCTCACGGCTTCGAGAAGGGCCGCCATCATGGCGTCCACCGTACTGACCAGCTTGGCCGATGCTTTGTAGGATTGCTCCAGGTCGAGCAGCAGGGACAATTCCTCGTCGATGCTGACGCCGGTTTCCTTGCTCAACGCTTCCTGCGTGCGAGCGAGAAGCGCAAATTTGTTGTCGCTGGCGATCGAGGCGGTGCTGCGCAGTTGCTCCAGCCAACCGACCGACGATGTTGCGAAATCGAGGATCGAGCTGCTTCCGTCGAGACCCGTTGCCGGGTCGAAAGCCATGTCCTCAGCCATGGCGTCGATAAAGCCCTCGAGCAGGGCGGTGTAGCCCGCATCAGGCGTTGCCGCTCCGCCCGGATTGGACACGACGCCGTTGAAACCGCCGTCACGCAGCAGCATCGGATTGGCTTTTGCCAAGGGATTGACGGCGAGCGTCGCTGCAAGGCCGGGAACGACCGTGCCCGCCGGCGGAACCGTGCCACCTGCCCAGGTGAAAAGTCCTGGCGCATAGGGGATCGGCGGCACGCCGGACGGATTGCCCTCCTGGAAGAGTGTCACCAGACCGCGGGCGATTTCGTCGAGCTGCGACTGAAATTTTGGCGCCACGTCGTCGCGCAGTTGAAGCAAGCTCGCCAACTTGCCTTCGGCCGTCGTGTTGGCTCCGGAACCCGCAGCAACCGGTACACCGTCGACATAGATCTTGTTCCCGGTGATCGTCGCGTCGTAGGCTGCTTTCGGGGCGAACGTGACAGCTCGGGGCATGGTCTCGAAGAGTACCGTGCCATCCGCCGTGTAGATCACCGTGTCGTTATTGGCTCTCGTCACCGTCGAGATGCCGATGATCTCCGACACCTGCTTTAGGATCTTGTCGCGTTGGTCGAGGGCTTCGCTCGCGTCCTGCCCCTGGGCGGTGGCCGACTTGACCGCATTGTTCGCCTTTTCGAAATCGGCGAGTAGGCTGTTCAGCTTCTCGACCTCGATCGCGATCTCCTTGTCGGCATCGGCGCGCAAACTCTGAACGGCGTTCGCCGTCGTGCTGATCGAGTTGGCCAGATCACCGGCATCCGATACCGCCGAAGCGGCCATCGAAGGGTTTCCGGGAGTCGACGCGAATGTCTGCAGGCTGTCGCGGAACGCCGCCAGGAATTTCGCCGGCGACGTTTCATAGTCGTTGCCGCCGAGCGACGATTTCAGAAGCTCCAGGCCGGAGAGGAGGCGGCCCTGGCCCGAGGCCTGGCCGATGCTGGCGATGCTTTGCTTGAGCAGCGCCTCGTTCTGCGCCCGGTAGATCGAAACGACCTGTGCTCCGTATGGCGTCGTGCCCAACAGCGCCATCCGACGCGAATAGTCCGCGTTGCCCGCATTCGCGATGTTCTTCGACACGATGGCCGTTTGAGCCGCCGTAGTGTTGAAAGCGGATTGCGCGATTGTGATTGCGGTGGACAGCGACATAACGCGGACCGTCTCTCTTTCGATTACCGTTTCAGGTTGACCAGAACGTCGAGCAGTTCAGAGCCGGTCTGGAAGACCTTGGAGTTGGCCGTGTAGTTGCGCTGCGACTCGATCATCGCCGTCAGTTCTTCGGCGATATCGACGTTCGAGCTTTCAAGCGCGCCGGAAAGAATGTTGCCGAAGTTACCGCCGCCAGCGAAGCCGGTGACGATGACGCCGGAATCAACGCCCTGCGAATAGACATTGCCGGACTCCGGCAGCAGCTTGTCCGGGCTCTGCACATTGGCGAGCGCGATGCGATAGCGGGGGTCGAGGTCGCCGTTCTCGTACTTGACGTAGACAATGCCATCGGCATCGATCTGGAAGCCTGCGACCTTGCTCGGCTTGTTGCCGTCAATGTGACCACCGTCGGAGTTGAAGTCGTAACCGAGCTGAGTGGTTTTGGTCAGGTCGATTGTGAGCGCGGCGAGATTTGCGCCGGTCCCGGGTAGGCCCGTCATTGCCGTGGTCGTGACCGTTGCCGGAGAAGTCGTCAGCGCACCACTTGCATCAAAGGTCAGGGCCGCGGTGCCGAGCACGCCGGTGGCGGGCGGACCGGCCGTATAGGTGGCGCGATCGCGGATTTCGAGCGACCAGTTGTTTGCTGCGGTTTTGGTGTAGATGAAGTCGAGGATGCGTGTGTTGCCCTGACTATCGTACACAACAAGCGACGTGGGATGCGCATCGCCTACGGCCGCTCCCGATGGAAGATTGCCGCCCATGTCGCCCTTAGTCGAGCCTTTGGCGATCAGCCCTTCGGAGCTGAGGTTCACCTTGGTCAAACCGTCGAAGCCATTAACGACAACCGTCGGATCGACACCAGCCTGGTATTCGTAACCCATCAGCGTGAAGCCGCCGTTGACGAGATTGCCTTCCTTGTCCGGTACGAAGGCACCGGCACGTGTCAGGTATTCCTGGCCATTGGCACCCTGAACAATGAAGAAGCCGCCGCCATCGATGGCGAGATCGCTGCCTGACGTCGTGTAGACTGGTGCTCCCTGCTCGGAGATGCTGTAGCGGACCTGCGTTTCCACGCCGCCGGAGTTGTAGGCACCATTGCTCGACGGCAGGATCATCGATGAGAATTCCGTCGACGCGCGCTTGTAGCCGGTCGTATTGGCGTTCGCGATATTATCAGCGACCGTGCTGAGCCGGTTCGATTGGGCGTTCATGCCTGAAACGCCGGTTCTCATGGTACCGTAGAGACTCATATCGGATCCTCAATTCCTCGTTGCGGCGACACTAGGAGCCGGGCCTTGCGTGAACCTGTCTTGAGGCGCCCGGATCGCCGCCGGGCACTCAATTCCAGTCGATGCAGTAGCCAAGGAAACGCTTGGAATCGATCGGGTCGAAACCGAGCTTCTTGCGCAGTTTCTTGCGCAGCTTGCTGATGTGGCTTTCGACCACGTTCTCCTCGACGTCCTCGTCGAAGATGCCGTAGATCGCGTTGAAGATCTGGGACTTCGATACGCGGCGGCCGCGGTTGGCGACCAAGTACTCGAGAATGCGCCGCTCACGCCGCGGCAGGGCGAAGACTTCGCCATTGATTTCCGGATCGCGGCCGTCGGCGAAAACGCGGATCGGTCCGATATCCGTATAGTTGGTGATGGCCTTGAGGCGTCGGCGGATTGCGGCAACCCGGGCGAGTATCTCCCGCGGGTGCACCGGCTTGCGCACGACGTCGTCGACCCCGCAGTCGAACAGCGCCAGGGTGTTTTCGAGCGAGGGTGTGTCGCTCATCGCGATGACCGGCGCCATCGAGCGGTCACGGATCGCGCGGGGCAGGCTGAATGCGCTGTCGCCCTGCCCGATCAGAAACGCCTCGACCGCATCGATATCCGAGTCCGCAGCCGTGTTTACCCACTCGCCGAATTCCCTCGGATCAAAGCCCGTCGAGGGAATACCTTCGCGCCCGAACAAGGACGTGTAGCCATCCTTTACGAGCTCTCTATCATCAACCACCACGATCATTCGTCCGCCTCCGAATCAATATGGGTGCCTCGTTGATAAAGAGGTACGAATCGAGGGATTCACGAACAACTAGAGGAAGTTAATGGGAGATTTTAATAATTGATTAGGGATTGCGTGCCGATTTGATCTATATCTAGTAGGTATTTGTTAATCATGGCACTAAAATCGTGTGGAAAAGTTAACGAGCCGCAACAAATCCGCTTGCCATCACAATCCGTCCGCATTGTCGCCATAATGTGGCCGCGGCCCTGCTGAAGCAATCTCAGGTTGATTATTGACAGAACTGCGTGGCGTTCGGCGTCCACTTGCCGTAGCCCGTCGCGACGAGATTCGCGATCACCCGGCAGACGTATTTTTTCTGTGCCGGATCGTTGTTCGGGCCGGCATGATAACGCGCGACGGCCATCGTCCAGCTCTCGTGCCTGGCGCGCAGATTGGATAGGAAGCGGGCGGCATATTCGACATTCTTGCGCGGATCAAGCATTTCCTCCGGCGAACGGAAATTCTCGCCGTGGAAGTAATAGTTGATCTGCATACAGCCGAGATCGATGAGCTTGGCCCCTTGCGCCCGCGCCGTGCCGAAGCGTGCCAAGACGTCCTCAACGCTGGTGCCGAAATACGCTTTGCCCTCGATGTTCATCGCGTAAGGCTGGAGCGATCCTTTGCGGCCGGTCTCGGTCAGGCCCACGGAATAGAGGATACCCGTCGGAATGCCGTATTTCGAAGCGGCAGAAAGGATCTCGCGCTCGCAGATGCCGGCGCTTGCCCAGGCGCTACATGTAGACGTAGCCAGCACGATTACGCTCAGCGTCAGCCGGCGCATCATCCAGTCCATCATTGCCCGCCCACCTTTCTGTCGCCGCTGCCTGCGCGCCATCCTGTCTCTGGCGCTCCTGCCCGCTTCCCTCGCCGGCGTGTTCGCGTCCCTGCTGACCGGGGGCTGTTTGCGCCTGTTGCTGCGCATTGCCGCCGGATGAAGCGTCGCCGCCGGCATTGAACACGATATTCACCTGGTCGACCGCGAAGCCTTGGGCGCGCAAGGCTTTCACCATCTCGCCCTGATCGTCACGCAACTGGCGGAACGCCTCGCCGGACTCCACCTTCAGATCGACCTGCAACTCGTCGTCCTTCAACCGCAAGGTCGCCGTCACCGTGCCGAGCTCGATCGGATGCATCTGGATCTTGAGCGTGTTGAGCGTCTTGCCGACTTGGCTCGAGGCGTCGGCTTGCGCCAAGGCTGTGCTCGATTGCATCAACTGCGCCCATCCACTGTCCCCTGCAATCGCGCCGGTCACCGACGCGGCGTTGGGGTTCATGGCCAAGCCGAGATAACGGCGCGCTTCCAGGACAGTGACGTTTTCCGCCTTGGCCGTGGTGGCCGGCTTGGCGTTATCGACGACAGCCTTCTCCCCGTCGCGCGAAATCGCCATCGACACGGCCTGGCCCTTACCGTCTGCACGGGCAAACCGGAAGAGCTGATCAGACTCGGACACGTCGCTCTCGCCGTGCAAACCGTCGTCCGGCGTCAAGTCGGCCAAACCTTCGCCGGCTTTGATTCGGGCCGCGTTACCCGGCACGGTGCGATCGCCCGACACGCGGCCCTCGCCTTCCGGCTGCTGCAGAGCCGCGGTTATCACGGCCGCCGCGCCGAGCATCGTCAGCAGATCGTCGACGGTTCCCTTCGCCGGCTCGGTCGTGCCGAAAGCATCCTCTTGCTCGGCGCCCGCCCGCGCTTCAGGCGTTGCCGCGGCGCCCGCCCTTGCCTGCTCGCGCGCGAGGGCAGCCATCTTCTGCGCCAGCGCATTCATGTCTTGCTCGCCGCCAGGATCTCTGCCCGAGGGCGTACGTTCCTTGTTCGCGAGGCCCATGCGCTGGAGACGCTTCATCGCCTGCTCGCGAACGGAACGCGCATCGGATGTCGATCGATTGGCGGCTGCGTTCTTATCTTCCGCACCGCCATTGCCGAGGTCGTGCAATGTTTCCGCGTCCCAGCTGCCGTCTAATCCGTTGCGCCCGATCGAGGCACGTATTTTACGACCGTCGGCTGCCGTGACGTTGTCAGTAGGTGCTTGCGAGCCGATCTCAGGTGGATTGTCCGTTTGCTGCTTGGCGTCGCTAGTGGCCGGGCCCCGCCCCGGTGCTTTCTGGCGGCCGGCGTCGGCAATCGCGTCTTCGAAGGCGCCGGACGCTTGCCCGCTCTCTTCCCTTCCGCCGTGCCTGGACGCCGCCTTGCCTGTCGGCGCCGGAGTCGGGCCGCGCAAACTCTCTTCAAGAGGTCTCATAGTCCTTCCTCCTTCAGGAGCGCATCGATCTCGGCGATCTTCGAGCGACCGTTGGTGAGGAACCCGTCAAGCGCAGGCTCCGCAGGGGGGGCCGCTCCGGCACCGGTCTTGTCACCGTTGCTCGACCCGCCCGATGGCTCAACCGTCTCGCCGAATGGGCTCATCCCGCTTCCCGTCTCCTCGGACACGGCCTGGTCCTCTTCTGCGGCGATTCCATCCGGTATAGGCGCTGACGCTTGCGTGGAGCTTTCATCCTGCGGTAGTTGCACAACCGCGTCCGCAATCGCCTTGGCCGCATCGCGGAGCGCCCGATCGCGCGGGGACAGCTTTTCATCGGGAATTGCATTAATGGTTTCGGCAGCCGCGAACACGTCCGCAGAGGGCACCGCGGCAAGCCCCTCATAAAAGCTCGCAAGTACCTGCGACTGCGAAGTGCTGTCGTCAGCGAGACCTTCGGCCCGTTTCGAGGCAAGCCGCGCGAGGGCCTCGTTGCCGCCGATCGCCGCACGCCGGGCGACACGAAGATAGACCTCGCGCTGGCGCGGTTGATCCATGAAAGCCAGGACTTCGGAGATCTTCTGCTCGGCCGCTTCATCGAAATGCGCAACCGCGAGTTCGACGAACACGTCCGCGAACTGGCTCGCATAAGGCGACGTCAGGTAACGCCGCGCGTAGCTCAAGGCATATCGAAACCCTTTATCCGGTTCGTTCGCCTTTGCGGCCAGAAAGACGGAGCGGCGCAGCGCCGCCTCCTCGATGATCGTGCCCGGCGCAGTCAGACGGGCCCAATCGTAATATTTCATCGCAGCCATGGGGTTCTGCTGCGAGGTCGCATTGCCGAGGATCAGGAAAAGATAAGGGCCAATGCGGGCGTTCTTGTATTCCGGCGCGGCCTTGGAAAGGGCTTCGACGATAAGCGCTCCTTTGCCGCCCAGATATTGCCGCAACGCTTCCGTCACCCGGCTGTCGAAATTTCCTTCGATGTCGCGGTCGGCCAGATAGTCGAGCGTGTCGGGATTGCCGCCGCTCATGACGTAGACGAGCGCCGCATCGACGTTGCGCGGATCGCGGAAGGCCGATTGCTCGACGGCCCTCAGCCGCTTGTCGATCGCACCCAGCATGAAGCGCTGCATCTCGATTGCGGAATGATCGCCGAGCACGACCGAGTCCTGAACGAATTGCAGCGACCTTATCATCTTGAAGGGCGCGAGCTCCTCCGCCGCGCTCGCCCGGGCAAGCCCGGTGGCAAGCGGGAGGGCCAGAACCGACGTCAGGAGGATGGCGTGCAGCCGTTTCAGCATCCGATCAACCCTGTCCCGACTGCAACAGGATTTCGATGCGCCGGTTGCCGGGCGCGTAGGGATCGCTCGGGACCTGGAGGCGCCGATCCGCGAAGCCGCTGATCTGGCCGACACGGTCTTCCGTCAGCCCGCCGCGGACGAGCATGTAGTATGCGCTCTGCGCGCGGGCCGCCGAGAGGCGCCAGTTGTCGTAGGTTCCGTCCTTGAACGGGCGGCCGTCCGTGTGGCCGCGGATTGCCACGGCACCCTTGCGCGCTGCGAGCAGCCGACCGATCTTTTCCATGGCGAGCACGAGTTCCTTCTGCGGCACGGCGGAGCCGACCGCGAACATCGGCGCGTCCGTCTGCTCGCTGATGGTCACGAGAAGGCCACCCTCTGCAGGGGTCACCATCAGCCCCTCGATGAGGCGCCCCGCACTTTCGCCGAGTTCCTCCTTGATTTCGGCTTTAAGCGCCTCTGCCTCTTTCTGCTGGTCTTTTCCGTCGAGTTCGGGCTTGGATGCGTCCGCGCTCGCGGCCGCCTGGCCTTCGATCTTGGCCGGCATCTGGCCGTCGGCGGCCGGCTTTTGCTCGGCTGCTCCGAGCTGGCCGGGGTTCGTCGCGGCTGCTACGTCGCTTGTCGCGGCATTGCCGGCTTCCTTGATCTCGACCTGCTTGGTCCAGAAGTCCGGATCGAAAGGATCGCGGTAGGCTTCCCCGCCTTCGGCACCCGTCGCCGGACCCGCCTGCGCCGCGCCGCCATCGCCCTTGACGCTGATATTCGCCTGCTGGCCGACTTCCTTGGCGATCTCGGAAAGCACCGAATAGGGGTTCTCGAAGAAGTCGGCGTCGGAATACTTTGTTTCCTCGCCGGAGGTTGCCGTCAGCTGGTCGCCCTTCTTGGCGGTGCCGCCGGACTTCGATTGTTCGCCGTCAGTCTTCGACCGCTGCTGCGTCTGCTCGCCCTGGGCGTCCTTGGCCGGATCCTTGAGCCCCTTCTCCGAGGGCTTCTGGTCGGTGAGTTGCACCGGGTTGAAATAGGATGCGATCGCCGCCTTCGTCTCTTCGTTGGCGGCGTTGATCAGCCACATGACCAGAAAGAAAGCCATCATCGCCGTCATGAAGTCGGCATAGGCGATCTTCCACGAACCGCCGTGATGATCGCCGTGGCCGTCCGACGAACGCTTGACGATGATGATTTCGTTCTTGCCGTTATGATGGCTTTCGTCACTCATGCCAGAACTTTCCGGACGGTATCGGACCAGGCGGCCATTCTGGTCACCAGCACGGCGTCACCCATTTCGACCGCGAGATCGATGTCGTTGGTTTCGATATGGCGGAAAAGCGCCGCGCCATCCGGCATGTGCCGCTTCAGCACCTCGAAAAGCGACAGCGGCCCCTTGACCGTGATCAAGCAACCCTCGCCCGCAGCGAGCCCCTGTCGGACCATATGCCCCAGGTCTTCGATGGCGCGCTTCAGCAGCGCCTCCTCCATGACCGGCGCAAGCACGCGCGCCGTCTGGTCACCAAGGCCGAGGGCAAGCCGCTCGGTCATTTCCGCGACCTTGCTTGCCAATCTGCCTGCAACTTCCTCTTCGAGGCGCAGCGTTAACGCTTCCAATTCCTCGGCGTGGCGCGCCTTGAGTTCGGCAATCTCTCTTTCATGCTCGAACACGAGTTCGGCACTGGCCTCGGCGCGACCCTGGGTAAAGGCGTCGCGCCGCTCGGCATCGACATCGATCTCCGGCATGGCAGGCCTCCCACCGGAACGGTCCACGGCTGGAACGTCGGCGTCGATGTCCGGGAAATATTTCGGCGGCATCCTCGACAACTCGATCTTCGGTGCGCTGAAATCCTTGAGGTACCGGGAAAGCTGCGCGCTCATCGGCGCGCCTCCCATGGTCGCACGGCCGACGTCGGCGTGTTTCGCCCGTCCCACGCACGCTGCCTCACGGCCCGGAAATGCAAAGAGCCTGACACGTTTGCAATGTCTCCCTCGGTCCCGACCGCCCGAGACAGCGACAGGACCCAACATTCTCGATGCGCAACGGCTCCTTGCGAAAGCGGAGCTGGCAAGACCGATGCAAGCGGCGGCGCAAAACTCATCTTGGCCGGCAGTCCACTAGAGCGCCGTGCGTTCAAATGAATGCATAAAGGACGCTCTAGCACTTTGATTCTAGAGCATCTTATCCGCCTTCAATGATTCCCACTTGAAAGCGGGATGCTCTAGACTGCGATGGGAGGCTATTCGGTCAAACTTGCGCGAAAATGGTTGGACCGCGCCAGGGCAAGTAGCGCGGTCCAACGGTTTCCGCCGATGCCGATGACCGGCGGCACGGCGGAAGGCGACGCCGCTGACTTTCGTGCAAGCGGACGGAGTGCGACGTCATTTGCGCGTCGCGCGGGTGACACCAGCGCTTACTGCTGGAAGAGGCGCAGGATGTTCTCGGAGTTGGTGTTGGCGATCGACAGCGCCTGGATGCCGAGCTGCTGCTGCGTCTGCAGAGCCTTGAGCCGCGTCGATTCCTCGTTCATGTCCGCGTCCACCAGGCGTCCGACGCCCTTGTCGATCACGTCCATCAGGTTCGCGACAAAGCTTTCCTGCATGTCGATGCGGGTGGTGATCGCCCCGAGCGTGGAGGCGGAATCCGTGAGCTTGCTCAACATTTTGTCGACGACGCGGATCATGTCGTCCAGCTGCGCGCTCGTCGTCGCTCCCGTCAGCTTGATCTCTGTGCTCCCGGCGACAGGCGTGGCCGGGGGTGCAACGATGAGGTGGAAGAGCCTTGCGGTGCCTGACGGCGTGGCCTGCAATTGATCGGCGTCGTAGCTGTTGGTCAGCAGGCCTCGGGTGGCATCAGCCGTGTCGATCAGCATCGACTGCGCCGTGTCGAAGTCGAGCGTCGTCACGGAGACATTGCCGTTGCCGCTGCGGTTGAAGGACGCGACGATCGATTTGGTTCCGACCGCTGCAGCGTTGGAATTGTAGAGCCAGTTCTCGCCCGAGAAGGATGCGGACTGCGCCGCGGACAGGAGCTGGTTCTTGAGCTCGCTGATTTCCTTGTCGATCTTCAGCTTGTCTACACCAGGCTCGCGCGCAGCAACGAGCTTCGCCTTGATCTCGCTGATCACATCGATCGACGTGTCCATGGCGGCATAGGCGGTATCAACCTTGGCGGCGCCGAGGCCAAGTGCGTCCTGAACGGTGGAAAGGGCCGCATTGTCGGACCGCATGGTCGTTGCGATCGACCAGTAGGCCGCGTTGTCGCCGGCGGTCTGCACGCGGTAGCCGGAGGAAATCCGGTTCTGCACCTCGGCCATGTTGCTGTTGATCGAGCGCAATGTCTGGAGCGCCGCCATGGCGGCGGCATTGGTCATGATGCTGGTCATAGATCGTTTGCCCTGAATGATTTTGCAAAGGACATTCCGGAGTGCACCGGCGGCGACGGGACCAGCGTCATGCGAACCGCCCCTGATTTGCCCTGAAGAGGCGGCCCCTCGCTCTTAACGAAGATGTAACGATTTGATGGTTAACAAAGCGTTAACGCGCTTTACGAGTAAGTAATAAAAATAAACGAAAATAAACGAAGATGGACAAGACCTTAACCAAACACTTGGCAGGCAAGAGAGCGGAAAGCCGCGCTGCTCGTCGAGCGGCGCGGCCTTCCTGTCGGTTTAAGCTGTAGCTCGTTCCGATTAACGGAACAGCGACAGGATGTTCTGAGAGTTGGTGTTGGCGATCGACAGCGACTGGATGCCGAGCTGCTGTTGCGTCTGCAAGGCCTTGAGGCGCGTCGATTCCTCGTTCATGTCGGCATCGACCAGACGTCCGACACCCTTCTCGATCGAGTCCATCAGATCGGCAACGAAGTCGTTCTGCATCGTCACGCGGCTGTTAAGCGCACCGAGGTCCGAAGCCGCGTCGGTCATGGTCAGCAGTGCAGCGTCGACGCCGGAGATGGCTTCGGCCAGATCGCCAACAGTCATGCTGGTGATGTCCATCTCGAGCAGGTTGTAGCTCAACGTGACCGTCGTCGTTCCGTCGGTGTCGGTGTATTCGAGGTCGCTCGAAAGCAGACCAGAACCGTTGGTGACATAGTCGCCAGCCGAGTCGACTTCGATGAGCGAGCTCTTGGTCGTGTCGAACTGGAGCGTCGTCAGGCTGACATTGCCGTTTGCGTCGCGGTTGAACGAACCGACGATCGACTTGGTGCCGGCAACGTTGTTGTTGTCGTTGTAGATCCAGTTTTCACCGGAGAACGAAGCGGACTTGGCGATGCTGATCAGCTGGTTCTGAAGTTCGGTGATTTCCTTCTGGATCTTGCTCTTGTCGACGCCCGGCTCGCTGGCTGCAACGAGCTTTGCCTTGATTTCATCAACGACGTCGATCGAGGATTCCATTGCGGTGTAGGCAACGTCGGTCTTGGCGGCGCCGAGGCCGAGGGCATCCTGAACGGTCGAAAGCGCCTTGTTGTCCGAACGCATCGTGGTTGCGATCGACCAGTAAGCGGCGTTGTCCTGCGCGGCACCAACGCGATAGCCGGAGGAAACCCGGTCCTGGGTCGTTTCCATCGAGGAGTTGATCGAACGCAGGGTTGCGAGCGCCGTCATTGCGGCGGTGTTCGTCATGATGCTTGTCATTGGCTGAGTGCCCCTTGGTGACAGTTGAAAGAAAAAGGGACATTCCGGGATTACCGGGAAACGGCGGTCAGCTTCATGCCTGCTAACGCGTTAATCTTGTTGGTTAACCCGCCGTCTCGATGGCCACAGCAAACACCAACATAGTTAACGAAGCCTGAAACGGATCCTTGTTCCGTCAGAATTTTTTGAGCAACGCCATCGACCCAAAAGCAGAAGCCGCGTTTCCTGCGAAACGCGGCCTCGATTGTCTGTAGCGGGGTGCAGATGTCGCCCGCCCCAAGGGAAACTCGCTTAGCGGAACAGCGACAGGACGTTCTGCGAGTTGCTGTTGGCGATCGACAGCGACTGGATGCCGAGCTGCTGCTGGGTCTGCAGGGCCTTCAGGCGCGTCGATTCCTCGTTCATGTCGGCATCGACGAGCTTGCCGACACCCTGTTCGATCGAGTCCATCAGATCGGCAACGAAGTCCTTCTGCATGTCGACGCGGCTGTTGAGCGCGCCGAGATCGGAGGCTGCATCCGTCATCGTCTGCAGGGCGGCATCGACGCCGGAGATGGCCTCGGCCAGGTCACCCTCGGTCATGCTGCTGATGTCCATCTCGAGCAGGTTGTAGCTCAAGGTGACCGTCGTCGTACCGTCGGTGTCGGTGTATTCGAGGTCGCTCGACAGCAGGCCCGAACCGTTGGTGACATAGTCGCCAGCCGAGTCGACTTCGATGAGCGAGCTCTTGGTCGTGTCGAACTGAAGCGTCGTCAGGCTGACATTGCCGTTTGCGTCGCGGTTGAACGAACCGACGATCGACTTGGTGCCGGCGGCGTTGTTGTTGTCGTTGTAGACCCAGTTTTCGCCGGAGAACGAAGCGGACTTCGCGATGCTGACGAGCTGGTTCTGAAGCTCCTTGATTTCCTTCTGGATCTTGCCCTTGTCAACGCCCGGTTCGCTGGCGGCAACGAGCTTCGCCTTGATTTCGTCGACGACGTCGATCGAGGACTTCATTGCCGTATAGGCAACGTCGGTCTTGGCAGCGCCGAGACCGAGGGCATCCTGAACGGTCGAAAGCGCCTTGTTGTCCGAACGCATCGTGGTCGCGATCGACCAGTAGGCGGCGTTGTCAGAGGCCGAACCAACGCGATAGCCGGAGGAGATGCGGTCCTGGGTCGTTTCCATCGAGGAATTGATCGAGCGCAGGGTCGCGATTGCGGCCATTGCCGAAGAGTTCGTCATGATGCTGGTCATTTGAGTTGTCCCTTTTTTACTGAATACTGTTGGGGGACATACCGGACTGCGTACACTACCGGTGATGACGGACCGGCTTCATGCCTCTCGGTTCCAACAAACATCCTTGGAAGAAACCAAACCCGTCATGTGGAGACGAATATCGAGGCCAATACTTGCGAATTCATTAAATGCGGGCGACTGTTCCAGATGACTCCGTTCATGCTTAACATATGGTTAAATATTTGATCTCATGTAGCTTTTCTTGCGTGTGCAAGATCGAAAGTCGCAGCCGGAGGTGCAGGCCAATCAGTCTTGGAGTCACGCCTGAGGCAAGGTCCGAGGACGACACTGTTGCGTGAAACATGTCGATCGAATCAGGACCGGAGCGGCAGAATGCCGGCCGCGATCCGAACTATGCGACGGAGCCGAACTTGAACGCGCATGCCCTCTTCACGAACGCCTCCCGGCAATATCAGAAAGGCCAGTACACCGAGGCGCTCGACCAGCTTAACCACCTCATGAACATCAGCAGGGAGGCCAAGACCTACGTCTTGCTGGCGAAGGTTCTTTTAAAACTCGGCTTCAAGACCGACGCGGCGCGCGCCTATCAGTTGGCCGGCGAGGAAAAGGGTTCACGTTCGGAGCATTACTTAACTGAAGCGATGAAGCTGCATTTTGCGTGCGGCAACGAGGACGAGGCGCTGAGCATCGGCCTCCCGCTTCTCGAAAAGGCGAAAACCGACGCGGAAATCGCGTTCATCATCGCGTCCATTTTCCTGAAGCGGGACCAGAAGGAGATTCTCGGCCTGTTCAAGGCGCCGCTTTCCACCAGCGCAAATATCCAGCATCAATCCCTTGCCTTCAAACTTCTGACGGCCGATATCGACGACGCGCAGGATCGCGATGCAGTCGTGAATCTCTTTAGGAAAAATCCAAAGAGCACTGTGCTACGGGCAGCCTATCTCGTCTTCGCCCGCGAGACCAACGACTACGCCGAGATCGAAAAGTACTATCCGGATGTCCAGAAAGCGCTGGATGCCGCAAAGTACGAGATCCTGGCGGCCGAATCCCCCTACTACCACGTTACGTGGTGCGGCGATGAAAAGCTTAACCGTTGGGCCGGCGCAAGGAGCCAACCCTTTGCTCCCGCAATTACCGAGGCGCGGCGCAACATGCCGCATCAATGGGCGAAAAAGATCCGCATCGGCTATCTTTCGGCGGACTTCTGGGATCAGCATGCAACAATGAAGCTCCTGCAGGCCGTATTGGAACTGCACGATCCGGAAAAATTCGAGGTCACGCTCTTCTGCCATACCAAGGAGAGTAATCTGGCCCGCGACCGGGGTAATCGCGGCAATTGGGGACGAATTATCCGCATCAACGATTTGTCCGATGAGGCGGCAGCCAGCGTCATTCGCACAGAAGGCATCGATATCCTGGTCGACCTGAAGGGCCACACGCTCGATAACCGCCTGAAGATCCTTAACCATCAGGCTGCACCGGTTCAGGTCTCCTGGCTCGGCTTTCCGGGAACCACGACAAATATCGATGTCGATTATGTTATCGGCGACCCGCACGTACTGCCTGAGGGAAGCCAAAAGCACTACTATGAGAAGTTCTGCCGGCTGCCGGAAACCTACCAGCCGAACGACCCCTATTACCGTCCTCGGCCTTACGGCATCGCGCGAAAGGACCTCGGCCTTCCGGACGACGCGTTCGTCTTCGCGTCATTCAACGCCAGCAGAAAGATTTCTTTGCAGACCATCAATCTCTGGATTGAGATCCTTCGCCGAACACCGGACAGCGTCTTGTGGCTCATGTGCAAGAGGGACGCGCAGGCCAACATTCTGCGCAAGCTCCAGAGCGGCGGTATCGCCTCGAAACGCATCATCCTGTGCAGCAAGACCGCCTATGCGGAGCACATCAACCGCCTGCCCGCCGCCGATCTCGGTCTCGACACCTATCCCTATAACGGCCACACGACCACTTCGGAACAGCTCTGGGCGGGTCTGCCGGTGCTCACCTTCACGGGTACCAACTTCGCCTCGCGCGTGAGCGAAAGCCTGCTCAACGCGATCGGGCTGCCGGAGCTGGTGACGCCTGGGCCCGAAGCCTATGTGGACGAAGCGGTCGCACTCTATGAGAACCGCGAGAAAATCGCCGAATACAGGAAGGCGCTCTCGGAAAACCGCTTCCGGATGCCGTTGTTCGACGCGGAGCGCTTCTGCCGGCACCTCGAGCACGGCTACGAGATGATGGTGGATCGCGCCAAGCAGAAGCTGCCGCCTGATCACATCGATGTTCCCGCCCTTCCGCCGCGCGAGGCCTCCTTCGAGCGATAGATCGGCACTGCAGAAAACGCCCAATGGAAAAGAGGCAGCGGTTCCACTGCCTCTTTTCCATTCAACGATGGCCATACCAGTCAGCGGCGTGCATTTCGCAAGAACTTGCGCGCGTCCCGCAGGACGCAGCGGCCCCGGTCTTACTCGATTGTCGCCGAGCAGGTCAGGTGAAGGACCGCACCAGGCTGCCGACGAGCAGATTCCAGCCGTCGATCAGCACGAAGAAGAGGATCTTGAACGGCAGCGAGATCGCCGTGGGCGGCAGCATCATCATGCCCATCGCCATGGTGATGGTCGCGACGATCAGGTCGATCACCAGGAACGGCAGCATGATCAGGAAGCCGATTTCGAAGCCGCGGCGGATCTCCGAGATCATGAAGGCCGGCACGACGGCCCTGAGATCGACCTTGTCGTCGACCACGACCGTCTGGCCCTTTTCCTTGGCGATATCGATGAAGAGCTGCAGGTCCTTGTCGCGCGTATTGGCGAGCATGAATTCGCGGAACGGCTCCGCCACGCGCGGCATGGCCTCGGTTTCCGAGATTTCATTCTTGAGGAGCGGGTCGATACCTTCGCGCCAGGCGCGATCGAAGGTCGGCGCCATCACATAGAAGGTCATGAACAGGGCGAGCGACACCATGATCATGTTGGACGGCGTGGTTGCCAGTCCCATGCCCGACCGCAAGATTGCGAAGGCGATGACGAAGCGCGGGAAGCTCGTCACCATGATCAAAATGCCGGGTGCCACCGACAGAACGGTGATGAGGCCGAAGGTGCGAATGATCCACGATGCGACAGAGCCATCGACCGGCGTGTTCAGAATGTCGGCGGGAAAGCCTTGCGCCCCGGCAATTCCCGACATCGCCACCATGGCGACTATAAAGGCAGCAATCCGGAGCATCGAGGGGCCTGAACAAAATGGATGAATGAATAGGTCCCGACGCTACCGAATCATTGGATGACGAAGGTTCGGAACATCACATTCGTTACGCGTCCGTCGGAGCGCAGGTCAACCCGCTCCTGAATGTCATCCCGGAGATATTGAAAGCCGCGCGGCCCCTGGATCTGCTGGAGCGACACAGTCTTGAGATAGGCTGCAATATCCTGGTGTATCTGCTCGGCCAAGGCAACGTCCGGGATGCCATTGAACTGCAGCGCGACTTCCAGGCGGACCCAGTTTTCGGAGGGGTAAGCGAGGTTCGTCGTTATCGGTTCCAGCTGCACGACACCATTGGCCTCGGTGGCGATTTTCGGAACCCCCTCGGCACCGGTGGCGTTCGGCGCGACTTCGGCAACGGCCTCGGCCTTCTCCGTTGCGGGCGGCGGCGCCAGCAACTGGCCGACGAGCCACCCGCCGCCGCCGGCGACGACGGTCAGCACGACCAGGGCGGCAATCGTCATCACCTTGGATTTGGAGGACTGCGCGCTATCGATCTGTTCCATCGTGCCATTCCGTGCCGGTTGGCCATGGCGCCACAGCTAGTCGAGGAGACAGGCGGCGTCGTGGCACTTTGATTTGTCTTCTGCCCCGATCAGATCGGCGAGAGCAGGTCTACGACTTGCTGCCCCCAAGGCGGCTGCTGCACCTCGGTCAGGCGGCCACGGCCGCCATAAGAGATGCGGGCCTCGGCGATGCGGTCGTAGGAGATGATGTTGTCGGCGTCGACATCCCGCGGCCGGACGATGCCTGCGACGTTGAGGATGCGCAGTTCATGGTTGACGCGAACTTCCTGCGAACCGCTGATCAAGAGGTTGCCATTCTCGAGCACCCCGGTCACGACGGCGGCGACGAGCAGGCGCAGCTTTTCGGACCGCTCGGTCGTGCCATCGCCCTCCGTCTTGGTGTTGGAGCCGTATTTGAGATCGCCCGACCATTCGAAGTCGCTGGTCTGCGACGCGCCGCTGGCCCCGATGTTGAAGCCGCTCGAATTCTTGCGGCTGCGATCCGTCTTGTTGTCGAAGGTCGCCTTGTCGTCGATCCTGATATCAACTGTCAGGATATCGCCGACATTGATCGCACGCGCGTCCTTGAAGAGGGCGGCCTGCTGATCGTTCCAGAGCGAATATCCGTTCGTGATCTGGTGCGGCTGCTTTGGATACGCAGCGAGCTGCGGTGTCTGCGTGTATTGCAGGCCGCTGCCGATCGGGCTCATTGACGGGGCCTGGCCGATCTCCCTGAACGCCTGGTTCTGACATCCCGCAAGGAGGCCCGCGGCCAAGACGGCCGTAAAATGCTTTCTCATGATGGCTCCTTCGAGGTGTTGGGATCGCTCGCGCTCGAAATGATGTTGGTCAGCACCGCTGCCTTGTCGTCGCTCATCTCGCTGAGGATCAGCGAGGATTGGCGCGGTGGCAGCTTCATGACGATTGCCGCGGCGATCTCCGGGCGCACCATCTCGAGCTTGCCGGCGGCGGCATCGGGTTTCATCGCCTTGTAGATATCGACGAGCCCGAGTTCCGCCTGCTTGAGGAAATCGTTGCGGCGCTTCAGCCAGTCCTCATATTCCGCGCGCCGCTTCTCGAGCGTCGAGATGCGCTCGTCGACGTTCGCCTGGAGAGTTTCCAGTTCCTTGCGTTGCAGAAGGTAGCGCTGATCACGCGCTGCATCGGCGATGTTGGTGCAGAACTGCTGGATCTCGTTGGCGCTGCCGCTTTCCGCCGGCGGCGCCGTCACGTCCTGCGCGAAAGCCCCCGGCAGCGCCAGCATTAATGCGCCAGCGGCCGAAATCACGAGCATGCGCGGCGATTTTCCGAGAAGTTCGTCCAAGTGTCCGGTCATTGCAGAACAAGCTCCGCCTGAAGGGCTCCCGCCGTTTTGATGCTCTGGAGGATGGCGATGATGCCATCCGGCTTGACGCCAATGCTGTTGAGGCCGGCGACCAGGGAACGGAGGCTCGAGCCATTCAGGATCGCGACCGTGCCGCCATCCGCTTGCGCTTCGATCGTGGTGTTCGGTTCCACCGCTGTCTCCCCACGCGAGAACGGCGCCGGCTGCACGACCGTCGGCGTCTCGGTCACCTGTACGGTGAGGGTGCCGTAGCTCACCGCGACCTCGGCGACGCGCACGTCCTGGCCGATGACGATCGTGCCGGTCCTTTCGTTGATGACGACGCGCGCCGGCACATCGGTTTCGATCACCAGGTTTTCGACGTCGGCCATCAGGCGCGCGAGATCGGCCATCTTGGGCTTTTCGACCAGCACCGACTGCGAATCCTTGGCTTCGGCGATGCGGCCGCCAAACTGTGCGGCGGCATATTTGTTGATCGCCGCCGCCATGCCGACAGCCGTGGAGAAATCCGGGTTGCGCAGCTGCAGTACGAGATTGACGCCGTCCTTGAACCGGGCCGGTAGCTCCCGCTCGATAATGGCACCGTTCGGCACGCGTCCGGCCGTGGTTACGCCCTGGTTGAGGGTGGCGGCATCCCCTTGCGCATTGAAGCCGGTCACGACGACCGAGCCTTGCGCCACCGCGTAGATCTGGCCATCGGCGCCGGAGAGCGAGGTCATGACCAGCGTGCCGCCGCGCAGCGACGTGGCGTCACCCAGGGAGCCGACCGTCACGTCGACGCGGCTGCCGGGGCTCGCGAAGGGCGGCAGCGTTGCCGTAACGAGCACCGCCGCGACGTTGCGGGTGCGCGATTGTCCACCCTGCGTGGAGATCCCGAGATTCTCCAACATGGCGCGGATCGACTGATCGGTGAAGGGCGAGGAGCGCAGGCTGTCGCCGGTTCCCTGAAGGCCGACGACGAGACCATAGCCGATCAGCTGGTTGTCCCGCCCGGCCTGCAGCGATGCCACGTCCTTGATGCGGGAGGCGCCGTGGGCAAGCGTCAGCGTCGCGGCGAAGGCCGCAACGAGCGCCAGGAACAACTTACAGATATGCCGCTTCATTTCGCCACCACATGGATAGTGCCGTCAGCCATGACGGTGCCGGAAACGATGACGCCGGTATCGACGTTGCGCGCGCGGATCAGTTCGCCGACCGCGGCATCCTGCAACGGCGAACCAGCCGCCGTGATCGTCAGGCCACCATTGTTGAAAACGAGCCGAACCGTCGAGCCGCGCTCGACGGCGTATTGATCGCGCAACGCCGAGGTGAGGATCACCCGCCCGGGAAGCAGCGTTCGTTTTGTGACCTTGCCCTCGATCTCCTCGATGGAACGGACATAACCGTCCGCGAGGTCGGGATTGGTCACGTCGACGACCTCGACGAGGGTCTCGTCGAGGGTCTCGCCGGGATAGATCGTCTGCTTGGGGATGACGGCGGTCGACCGTTCCGCGAAAACAGCAGCCGGCGCCAGAAGGGCAGCGACAGCCGCGGCGAATGCCACGGTTCGCACCCAAAACCGGGAACCGTTTAGCGGTTTGTTTGCGGCGGATCGGCGAAACATCATGTTTGCCCCTGTTTCACGTTACCTGAGGTTCTTGCTGACCGTCGCCGCCATCTCGTCTGCGGCCTGAATGATCTTGGAATTCATCTCATAGGCGCGCTGGGCCGAGATCAGGTCGGTGATTTCCTTGACCGGATCGACATTCGAGGCCTCGAGATAGTTCTGCTTGATCTGGGCAAAGCCAGGATCCGCCGGCGTTCCGATGATCGGCTCGCCGGAGGCCGGCGTCTGCTTGAAGAGGTTCTCGCCTTGCGGCTCGAGCCCGGCCTCGTTGACAAAGTTCGCGATCGTCAGCTGGCCGATTTCCTGCAGTTCCGTGTTGTTGCCGATGCGCACAAGCACTTGGCCCGAAGAGGTGAAGGTGATTTCGCTCGCATCCTGCGGCACGGTGATGCCGGGAACGACGGTGTAGCCGTCAATGGTGACGAGCTGGCCGGTGGCATTGGTGTTGAAGGCGCCCGAACGGGTATAGGCCGTCTCTCCGTCCGGCGTCTCGATCTGGAACCAGCCACGGCCGACGAGCGCCAGATCGTAGTCGTTTCCGGTGTTGACGAGGCTGCCCTGGATATGGAGGTTGCGCACGGCCGAGGTCTGGACGCCGAGGCCGATGATCGCGCCTTCCGGGACGATCGCCTGGTTGGCGCGGTTGGGCACGCCCTGGGCGCGCTCGGTCTGATAGAGCAGATCGGAAAACTCGGCGCGCGCCCGCTTGTAGCCCGTCGTGTTGATGTTCGCGATGTTGTTCGCGATGACTTCCAGGTTCAACTGTTGGGCGTTCATGCCCGTGGCGGCGATGGAAAGGGCCTTCATGTCTCGTTCCTTCAGATCTGCATGCGCGCGATTTCGAGATAGGCGCTCACCACCTTGTCGCGAATGGCGAGTGCGGTCTGCAGCGACTGTTCCGCATTCATCACCGCGTCGATGACCTCACGGGTATTGGCTTCGCCACGGACGGCCTGGAGCGATGCCCCTTCGGCGGACTTCATCGAACGGATGGCGTCGGTGGTCATGTTGCCGAGGACCTCGGCGAAGCTCTGCGACGGCGGAACGGAAGCGCCGGCACCCGGCGCGATGAGCGAGCTGGAAGCGGTAAGGCTCGTGCCTTCCGTCTCCTTCATGGCCGAAAACGCGCCGACGGACTGGATTGCATCGATCATTATTGCGAAGCCCTCAACAGGTCGATTGTCTGGGAGATAAGATCGCGAGACTGCTTGATGGTCTGCAGGTTGGCCTCATAGGCGCGATTGGCCTCGCGCATGTCGGCCATTTCGATCAGGACGTTGACATTCGGCATCTTGACCATGCCCTTTTCGTCGGCTGCCGGATTGCCGGGATCGAATTCGATGTTGAAATTCGAGTCGTCCGTGCCAAGACGCTGGATCTCGACGAGCGATGCGCCGCTCGCCCGGTCGACCTCCGCCGCAAAGCTGATGGTCTTGCGGCGATACGGCTCGGCACCGGGCGTGTCGCCGGTCGAGCGGGCGTTGGCGATGTTTTCCGAAACGATGCGCAGGCGGGTCGATTCCGCCTGCAGGCCTGAGGCCGAAACCTTGAGGGCCGAAGTCAAAGGATCCATGATTCTTATTTCCGTACCGTCATGAGCATCATCCGGTGGAAGGCCTTCACGAGCCCGGCATTGAGCTCGTAGTCGCGCTTGATCTCACCGGTCTTCATCATTTCCTGTTCGATCGCGACCGTGTTGCCGGACTGCTGCACCTGCACGTCGTCGATCATGCTGACGTCGGTGACTTGGGCGGCGTCCGGGCTTTCGGTGAAGTGCGCACGATGCGTCGCGGCCATCTGGATGCCGGTGTTCTGCAGCACGCTTTCAAAGGGCTCGACGTCTTTCGCCCGGTAGTGCGGCGTATTGGCGTTGGCGATATTGCCCGCCACGACGTTCTGACGAACCGTCAGCCATTGGGCCTGGCGTGACGCAAGTTCGAAAAGCTGAATCGGTTCCATCAAAAGCTCCTGCCTGATGGTTACGAACCTAGGCAGGTAATCTTGCGTGGGACTTGTCGGGAGCGCGGATTTCTGGCTGCGCCACAATCAAGCTCCAAAACGGCTTCAATTCAAGGAAACATGCAGGAGCGGCTCATTATCGAGCACGGCACAGAAACCGAGCTGTCGGCAGCTAAAGCAGCGGCGCGCTGCCGCTTTCCGCCGTATCCTCCTGATCGCCGGTCTACTGCTCTTCGTAGATCTCGCCCTTGGAGGTGATCATCACCCAACGGCCATTGCGCTCCTGAAACGTCGCAAGGCGACTGTTGTCAGGCAGGATCGATCCTACGCGGACGATATACATGCCGCTTGCGTCCTCGATCAGGGCGCGGCCGTTGATGACATGCATCAGCCTGAAACCAGACGGCCCCGGGAACGGCTGTTCCATCCCTGCTTCCGCATCCGGCCGCCCATGACCGGGCACATCGCCAAGTCCAGGCACGGTCGCTGTCGTCAGACGATCCACGGCGGCGGCCGTGTCGCTGTCCATATCCTTCATCGCCTGGGGCGAAACGGACAGCACATCGCGGCTCGGGCGTTCCGGCAAGTCGCGCGCCGTTCCCTGCCACAGACGCGGCATCGAGAACTCGCCCTGATGGACGAAGGCGTACCACGGAAAGAAGGTCGCGAAGGCCGCCATCGTCAGTCCGATGGCGGCCAGGAACTTGTCGATCAGCGGCATCTTTGCCTCGCGACGGCGCTGCTGAACGATTTCGTCTGCGTCGTAGTCGGTCACCCCTACCCCCTCGGTCGCATGCCGGCGGAACCCGGTTGATTTCCCATCGCGGCCGCCTTCAACGCATTGGCAAGATCGGTGAAGGCGTCGAACGCGGCCCGCTCGCCGGGTGTCTGCTTGAGTACCTCATAGATGACCGGCACCTGCTTGATCGCCATGTCGAGATCGGCATCGCCGCCTGGTCGGTAACCGCCGATCAGGCGAAGATCGCGCGTTTCCTCGAAGCGATGGATCAATGCTTTGAGGCGTGCCACCAGCTTTTCCTGATCCGGAGTCCACGCCTTACGCGCCAGGCGCGAGATCGAGGCGAGCGGATTGATCGGCGGATAGCGACCCTCCTCCGCCAGGCTGCGCTCCAAGACGATGTGCCCGTCCAGAATGCCACGCGTCGAGTCGGCGACCGGATCATTGTGGTTGTCGCCATCCACCAGGATCGAGATGATCGCCGTGATCGTCCCAGTCCCTTCGACGCCGGGGCCGGCGCGCTCGAGCAGGCGCGGAAGCTCGGTGAAGACGGAAGCCGGATAACCGCGCGCAATCGGAGGCTCACCCGCGGCCGTCGCCACCTCACGGATTGCATGGGCAAAGCGCGTCACGCTATCGACGATGAGGAGCACGTTGTCGCCGCTGTCGCGGTAGTGCTCGGCAATCGTGACGGCCGTGAGCGGCGCCATCTTCCTGAGCATAGGGCTTTCGTCGCTGGTGGCGACGACGGCGACCGATTTGGAAAGATTGTCGCCGAGTGTGTCCTCGATGAATTCACGCACTTCGCGGCCGCGTTCGCCGACAAGCGCGATGACGACCTTGTCGAAGGCATCCGCACGCGCCAGCATCGAAAGCAGCGTCGATTTGCCGACGCCGGAGCCTGCAAAGATGCCAAGGCGTTGGCCGAGGCAGAGCGGCGAGAAAATGTCGATGGCACGCACGCCGGTCTTGAAACCGTGCTCAACGCGCTTGCGCGTCATGGACGGCGGCGCGGTGTTGGAGATCGAGCGGCGAACGTCGCCTTGCAACAGCGGCCCGAGGCCGTCGATCGGCTCCGCCAGGGCGTTGATCGTGCGACCGCACCAGTTGTCGGTGGGTGCTATCCGGAAGGCGCCTTTGCGAATGACCGTATCGTGAATGCCGATCGGATCGCCGGGTTCGATCGGGCAGACAACAACCTGCTCCGGCTCGACACGGACGACTTCGCCAAGATGGGTGCCGGTCGCACTCTTGTGCGCGACGAAGTCGCCGAGCCGAACGTGGCGCGAAAGACCGGTAACGGTGTAGTGCCCGGGCGCGATCGTCTGCACGTGACCGCCCGGCGCGATCGAAAACTCCGGCTTCGAATAACGCTCGACCAGCCCCGCAAGCGCCGCCAGCGATGTCGATGCAGCAAGGGTCTCGGGGCCCTCGCGTTCCATGGTTTCCGTCATTTATCAGCTGCCGCCCAGCGTCTTGATCGCTTCTTCCAGCGATCCCTCGCTGTCGCGCATCAGCGCGGTGATGTTATCGAAGGCGCGGGTGACCATGATAAGCTGCGACATTTCCTGGATGGCGTTGACGTTCGACTCTTCGAGGAACCCCTGCATCACGCCGACATCGAAACGGTCGACGACCGGCTCCGGCTGAATTGCCGGCATGACGGCGCTATTGTCGTAGCGCATGAAGCCGTTGCTGAAGTCCGCCTCAAAGAGGCCAAGCAGAGCGACCTGATTGCCGTTCTGGTGGATGGCGCCATCGGCGCCGACGGTGATCTCGCCTGCTCCGCCGTTCAGCTGGATCGGCGCGCCGCCGGCGTCGAGCACCGGATACCCCTTGATGGTGACGAGCTCGCCGGTCTCCGTCAGCGTGAACCGACCGTCGCGAGTCAGGGCCGGCCCGCCGGGCGTGTCGATCGAAAACCAGGCGTCGCCCTTGATCGCAAAGTCGAGCGAGGCGCCGGTGCGGGCAAGCGACCCGGTGTTGGTGTTGAGATATTCCTCGCCTTCCGACACGTAGGAAACCTTGGTCGGCTTGGTGTCGCCGAGCATCTGGTTAAACTTCACTTCAGCGCCGCGAAAGCCGACGGTGCCGGAGTTTGCGATGTTGTCGGCGATCGTGTTCAGGCGCTTTTCGAGCGCCATCTGCGACGAGATCGCCACATAAAGACCGGTCTGCACGTCAGCGTCCCCCGAGTTTCAGGCTGTTGATGGACAGGAGCAGATCGGAGGAAATGCCGTAGCCGCTCGATGAACCGAAGACCGCAAGCGGATCGTAGCTGTCCGTGGAATTGTTGACTTCCCAAAGCGCGGTGAAGCGGTCGAGAAACGCCGCCAGCTTCTCGGGATCCTGGAAGTCCTTAAGATCGATCGCCGCCTCATAGGCCTCGGCCTGGCGATCGACATCGGTCGCTGCGAACTCGTCGGGCAGCTGCAGGGCTGTTCGCGCGACCTGTGCCAACGCCTCGTCGGCGATGATGGCGTATCCGCTGGTGATCGTCGGCGCCATGCGCGAGAAGTAGAGCGCCAGCCGCACGCCGGCATTTTCCTCGCCGGCATTCTGTTCCAGCGTCTGGCGGGCGTATTTGTCGGCAACACCCTTTTGCGCGCGATCGAATGAGCTCGCCGCCTCGCCGTTGCGGGCAAAATTCAGGGATTCGACCAGCGCCTTGTAACGGCCATCCGTCAGCTTGTTGGCAAAGGCGTCGTCGCTGTCGATGCCCTCGGACAGTACCTTGCGCATGAAGGCCTTCGCATAGGCCATGTCTTCGAGGCCATGCGCCTTCATCGCGTAGTTGTAGAGCCGGCTGTCGGCGAAGAAATCGTCGATGGTTTTGATGCTGCCGATCGTCGCCAGATAATATTCCGTCTCGCGGGCAACGTCCGGCTGCTCGGAAACGCGCTCCAGCGATTTCGTGAGATCGGCGGTGATCAGCTTGTAGCTCGTATAGGTCGTGGTCACGATCGCGTCGCCCTGTCCGGAATGAAGCCGGGCGCGACTTCGCCCGACGTCGCAAATCCTGACCTGACTGGCTTGCGCGAACCTGTTCCGCGCGCGGGTTTCAAGGGGGCTCTACGAACAGCCTCACGCAAGGATGAAGCCCTATTCCGTCAACTGAAAACCACGATCGCGACAGGTATCGACAATGAACATCATCATCGGGCTTCTTGTGACCTTCGGCTGTATCCTCGGCGGATACCTCGCGATGGGCGGGCACCTGGAGGTGCTGAACCAGCCTTTCGAGCTGATGATCATCGGCGGGGCCGGCATCGGCGGTTACATCATGGCCAACTCGATGAAGGTCGTGAAAGACACCGGCAAGGCGCTTGGCGAAGCCTTCCGGCACAAGGTGCCGAAGGAGCGCCACTACCTCGACACGCTCGGCGTGCTCTACAGCCTGATGCGCGATCTCAGGACCAAATCCCGCAACGAGATCGAGAGTCACATCGACAACCCGGAGGAATCCTCGATCTTCCAATCCGCACCGACCGTCCTGCAGAACAAGGAACTGACCGCCTTCATCTGCGACTATGTGCGACTGATCATCATCGGCAATGCCCGCTCGCACGAGATCGAGGCGCTGATGGACGAGGAAATCCAGACGATCACCCATGACAAGATGAAGTGCTATCACGCGCTGACGACCATGGGCGATGCGCTGCCGGCGATCGGTATCGTCGCAGCGGTTCTCGGCGTGATAAAGGCGATGGGCGCCATCAACGAGGCCCCGGAAGTGCTTGGGGCCAAGATCGCCGCCGCACTCGTCGGAACCCTGCTCGGCGTCTTCCTTTCCTATTCGGTCGTCGGCCCGCTTGTCGCCAACATCAAGGCCGTGCGCGAGAAACAGAACCGCCTCTACGTCATCGTCAAGCAAACGCTGCTTGCCTACATGAACGGCTCGGTTCCGCAGGTCGCCCTCGAATATGGCCGCAAGACGATCTCCGCCTATGAACGGCCGTCCATCGACGCGGTCGAGCAGGAGATGATGAACCCGGGCGGCGGCAGCGAAAGCAAGGCGGCATAACATGAACCCGAGCACGGCATCGAACGTCTACGCATTCGACAAGAGGCTGCTTGCGCGCATGATCGGCGCACTCGGCGACGACAAGACCATCGGCCGGACCGCACTCGAACTCGGCCAGGTCTTCGGCGAATTGCTTCCGGGCATATATAAGGCCGAGACCGGTCACGACATTGCAATCGGCTATGCCGGTTTCAAGACCGGCCTCCGGAACGAGCTCATTGCGGGCCTTGGGGACGGCGTGCTGCTAACCGAGGCTTCGCTGCGCAACTGGTGCCAGGATTTCCAGATCGGTTGTGACAGCCCGGTTCTCATCACCCTCGTCGAAGCCCTGCTCGGCGCCGAGCCTACGAACATCGGAGAACCGGAGCCCCGGTCGATGTCGCAGATCGAGATCGACGTCGCGGTGCCGATCTTCGAAAAGATCGCCGATGTGCTGCGCCTGGCGGTGAACGCGCCGGGTGGCTTCGAGCCTGTCGTCGGCCGTCCATACAACAGCGAAACGCACCCCAAACCCGATCCGACGATGGAGGATGTTTACGCGGCCTCCATCAATATGACGGTCGGCCTTGGGCCGGTGCTGTCGACCTTCTCGGTGATCGTTCCCCAGAGCGTTCTCCTCAAGACACAGATCGTCCCACCCAGGGGTGCCGACCAGGCTGATAAAGGCAAGACGGAATGGACGGAGCAGATCGAGGAACAGGTTCGTCGCTCCGCCGTGACGCTCGAGGCACGCATCCGGCTGGAAAGCCTGACACTCGATACGATCAGCCGCCTGCAGCCGGGAGACGTGATCCCGTTTCATGACGGTCAGGACGTTCGCGTGGACGTAAACGCCAACGGACGCGAGCTCTATGTCTGCGAGTTCGGGCGCTCGGGCGCGAAATACACGGTCCGGGTCAAGGATACGCACGGTTCCGAACAGGACATTCTTCGCCACATCATGAGCTAACAGCCCGCCTCTCTCGGTAGAATGCCTGAGGCAAGCTTCAACTGGAATAATTCGCACATGGCACCCAAGAAAGCAGCACCCATCCAAGAACAGGCCGCATTCGCCGTCGAAGACACGGAGCTCGACCAGGCGATCGACGACCTGCGCGGCGTTCTCAAGAAGGATGGCGAGCCCGCGGCGGATTTTGGCGCGGACTTCGCCTCCACCGGCGCGCTGGACATGGCAACGGAGTTCGGCGGCGACTTTGGTGGCACGACCGATAGCACAGGCGCATTCGGTGGCGACTTCGGGGCGGATAGCTTCGGCGGCGATTTCGCCGACGCGGGAATGACCGGCGCCTTCGATGCCGGTAGCGCTTTCGGCGGTGGCGGCTTCGACGCTGCCGAGCCGGCAATCGAATCCGCGCCGGGCAGCGGCATGACGGCCAATCTCGATCTGATCATGGACATTCCGATCGATGTTCAGATCGTGCTCGGCACCAGCCGGATGCAGGTTTCCGGGCTCATGGGCCTGGCCGAAGGCGCGACGATCGCGCTCGACCGCAAGATCGGAGAGCCGGTCGAGATCATGGTCAACGGCCGGGTGATCGGCCGCGGTGAAATTACCGTACTCGAGGGCGACGTGACCCGGTTCGGCGTCAAGCTCATCGAGATCAAGGGCAGCAAGAACACATAGGCCCAATGAATGGGCGAGGGATAAATCCATGATGGATTTCGAAAGTTTCGGGGCACAGACGCCGGCACATCCGCTGAGCCAGACAGACAAGGCGGCCGCCGTATTGCTTGCCATGGGCAAGTCCGTGGCTGGCAAGCTCTTGAAGTTCTTCACCCAGAGCGAGCTCCAGGCGATCATCGCGGCGGCGCAATCGCTGCGCGCCATCCCTCCCCACGAACTCGAAGCGCTCGTCAACGAGTTCGAGGACCTTTTCACCGAAGGTGCGGGTCTGATGGACAATGCCCGCGCGATCGAAAGCATTCTGGAAGAAGGGCTGACCCCGGACGAGGTCGACGGCCTGCTCGGCCGCCGCGCCACCTTCCAGTCCTACGAAGCAAACATCTGGGATCGTCTGCAGGAGTGCGATCCGGTCCTCGTCGCCCAGTCGCTTGCCAAGGAACACCCGCAGACGATTGCGTACGTCCTGTCGATGATGCCTTCGAGCTTCGGCGCCAAGGTGCTGTTGCAGCTTTCGGAAACGCAGCGACCGGATATCCTCAACCGCGCCGTCAACATAAAGAACGTAAGCCCGAAGGCGGCCGCCATCATCGAGGCGCGCGTGATGGAAATGATCGACGAGATGGAAGCCGAGCGCAACTCGCCCGGACCGGCCAAGATCGCCGAGGTCATGAACGAACTCGAAAAGGGACAGGTGGACACGCTGCTCGCCTCGCTCGAGACGATCAACACCGACTCGGCCAAAAAGGTCCGGCCGAAGATCTTCCTCTTCGACGACATTCTCTTCATGCCGCAGAGAAGCCGCGTACAATTGTTCAACGATGTCTCCACCGACATCATCACGATGGCGCTTCGCGGGTCGGCGCCGGAACTGCGCGAGTCGGTTCTCGCGTCGATCGGCGCCCGCCAGCGCCGTATGATCGAATCGGATCTGGCGGTCGGCGACACCGGCATCAACCCCCGCGACATCGCGATCGCCAGACGGTCGATCACCCAGGAAGCGATCCGCCTTGCCGCCGGCGGACAGCTGGAGCTCAAGGACAAGGAAGCGGCGGCCGCCTGAGGCCCGCCGCGACTCCATAATTCCTGTTGACCCGGCCCCGCCCGCGTCGTCGCCCCCTTGCGCGTCAGAAATTCCCGGTTCACGACAGCGGGAGAGCGTCGCCGCAGGCTTGCCTGATCGCGTGACGTTCGATCGGGCAATTGCCGGGAGCTTCCTGTTTCATGTCGGAAGATCAGGACAAAGACAGCAAGACCGAGGCGCCATCGGAGAAGAAGCTCTCCGATGCCGCCGACAAGGGTAACGTCCCATTTTCCCGCGAAGTGACGGTGTTCGCCTCGACGCTCGCGATCTACATCTTCGTCGTCTTCTTTCTGTCGGATGGTGCGGCCAGTGTCGCCGAGGCTCTCAAGGACATTTTCGAGCAGCCGGAAGCCTGGCGGCTGGACACCTCGACCGACGTCGTCGCGCTGATTTCGCACATCGTCATGAAATCCGGGGCGCTGCTCGTCCCGATCTTCGTGCTGCTCATCATCTTCGGTGTCGGATCGTCCATCTTCCAGAATCTCCCCCGCCCCGTCCTCGATCGCATTCAGCCGAAGATGAACCGCATATCGCCGGCGGCCGGCTTCAAACGCATCTACGGCGTGCAGGGATTGGTCGAATTCGGCAAGTCCCTGTTCAAGATCGTCGTCGTTTCGACCGTCGTCGTCGTCGTTCTGTGGAACGACTATTTCGCCACGCTCGACCTGATGTTCTCCGATCCGGTGACGATTTTCACGGCGATGACGTCCGATCTCAAGCAGATCATGATCGTCGTGCTGCTGGCGACGGCTGTGCTTGCGATCGCCGACCTCTTCTGGACGCGGCATCACTGGTACACGGAACTCATGATGACGAAGCAGGAGGTAAAGGAGGAACTCAAGCAGTCCCAGGGCGACCCGATCGTCAAGTCGCGGTTGCGCTCGATTCAGCGCGACCGGGCGCGCAAGCGCATGATTTCCTCGGTGCCGCGCGCCACACTGGTGATCGCCAACCCGACGCACTATGCCGTCGCCTTGCGTTACGTTCGTGAAGAGAACGATGCGCCGGTCGTGGTCGCCATGGGCCAGGACCTGGTCGCGCTCAAGATCCGCGAACTTGCCGAAAAAAACGGCATTCCGGTTTTCGAGGATCCGCCGCTCGCGCGCTCCATGTTTGCACAAGTCTCGGTGGATAGTGTCATTCCACCGGTGTTTTACAAGGCGGTCGCCGAACTCATTCACCGGGTTTATGCAGCTCAGCCGCAACAAAAACGGGTGACGTGACCTCGATGAAAAAGTGCGAATTCTCCGAAAAACGCGAGCAATTAGTGGCGGAAGCAATCCGCCCGGTGGCGACGGAACTGCGTCTGGTCGACGCCGCGGACTTCATCGCGCTCTTGCGGTTCGAGTCTCATGCGAGCCTCGCCGACCTCGTCGAGTCTGCCGCCGAGCTCTACTTCCTTCCGGGCACGGTGAATTTCGGTCTCGGCGGCAACTATAATCTGGATTGGGACAGCAACCCCGAGATCGTTCTCGACCTCGAACTGAAGCCGCGTGGCGTTACGGTCTATGCGCGGCTGACCCTCGGCAACGACACCGCCGGGGTCGAGATCAGCCATATCAGCTTCCAGCACCCTTCCACGGATCCGGACGAAAACACCGCCTTCCTCGCGAAAAGCCTCGAAGAGGCGAAATTCGTCAAATCCTACGCCCTTCCACTCGCGAGCTAGGACCGAAGGGCCACCGCGCCCAAAGTCGTCAACTGATATAGCCAAGGCGTATCGCCTTGGCGATCGCCTGGATGCGATTGACGGAGTCGAGCTTCGTCGTTGCCGCCCCGAGATAGGCATTGACCGTGTGCACGGAAAGCCCCATCTTTTCGGCGATTTCCTCGCTGATGTGCCCATCGCCGGCCATCTGCAGGCAGGCGATCTCGCGGTCGCTGAGCGCTTCCGCCTGAAACAGCCGCCTTTCGTCTGCGGCAAGCATATCCGTCATGATGTGGCAGCTCTGCGCATGCAGATCGACGACCTGCTCGCTGGACGCATCGATATAGCTGCCGGTAAAGACGACATAGCCGTTGCCCTGGGCGCCGAGTCGGACCGGGAAGGCGATCCCAGAATAGGCGAGTTTTCGTCCCGCCAGCCGCTGCGCGAACGGGCGGACATCGGAGGCTTCGGCGGCCTGATGCTCACCCAGGCCATCCCACAGGACCGGCAGTAGAGAACGATCGAGATGTGCCAGCAGCTCCTCGCCATAGACGCCAATGAGATCGCGGGCGTTCGCCTCGCATGCGGCACCCCAATTGTGAAGGACGCAGGTTAGCTTGCGCGCCGCCGGCGTGCCTCTGCCGTTGACGCGCAGAACAGCGAAATTCTTCGCGTTGATCTGCCGCTGCATCGCCTGCAGCCGTGTCACCAGGGTCGCCGCGCGCGCAGCTCGCCCATTCCTGCTCAGCCGGCCATCGTCGTCGGGACGACCGCCTGTGACGAAATGAACCATCGGTGCCTCCCCTAAACCAGATTGTTGCGAACGGCGTGGGCGATCGCTTCCGACCTCGTTCGCGTCGCAGTCTTTCGCATCACGCTGGTGATGTAGTTATTGATGGTGTTGCGGGATATGCCGAGAATGACGGCGATCTCCTCGCTCGTCTTGCCTTCGGCGATCCAGAACAGGCATTCGATCTCGCGCTCGGTCAAGTCGCATTCGCGCTCTTGCCGCGCATCGTCGCTGGTCTTGAGGCTTGCGACATAGGCGGCAAGCAGCGCGATATCACGCAGCCCCGCCTGCGACAGGATCACGTCCGCCGGGAACAGGAGCATCAGCGAGAACCGCGTTCGTCCGACGTTGAAAACAACGGCGCAGTATTCCCTGCTTACCCCGCGAGGCAGGTCTACATCATCCGGCATAGTGTGAAAGCACGGCTGCAGAACCGCTAGGCACTTCTCCAGTTCGGTCGTCTTGGCATTCAGGCCCATGACGATTCCCGCCAGCCGCCGCACGACATCAAACGGCCAATCGGAGCAGACGACGCTGTCAAGCCCGCCGTCCTGGGAGAGCTCGTGGCGCGCAAGCAGATAGTGGGTCGCACCAACATAATCGGTCAGCGCCGCAAGTGCGTTTGCAACCCCCCCGCGCTCGGCGGTTTCAGCCAGCCGCCGGATCAATTGTTCCCTTGAAATTTCGCGCCCGCTTTTATGCGGCGCAGCCGTCTGCAAAGGCCAGACGGCCCCTGCCTGCGAAATGTCCATAGCCTCAGCCCCCGTGCCGAATTCGACGCCCTGGACATGCGCTTGTTATCGCCGCCGACAGCCCGGCCGGAACCGATATTCACCGCCATCCGCAAATCAGGACGCGAATCAGTTCCTAAACACTACATCGCGTCTGCGGAAAAACCACTGGCCCCCTCTGGCCGTTTACTTCAGCAATGATCGATGAAATCATTTGCGATTACCTGGTCCGCGATCGATCAGGCAAGAGGCGGACCGAAAAGCCTCATTGAATATACCGCATTGATATCCAACATTTTTCTACGCAATTTCGTTTCCTCGACACATAACGAAAGCGCGTCTGAACTTGCGCATGAGCGCGATTTTTGCGGAGCTCAAGCCCTTTTTTTACCAAAACGCTGCCAACAAAATAAAAGCAAAATTTACTTTACCTCAGCCCCTGTTGCCAAAATGCACCAATTCCGACACAGTCTGCGCGTAGGAGCTTCATGAATAAAAGTCAGCCTCTTTTCGATTTTATTTGGAATCCTCCAAACTATATTTGCCGAAAACTTAGCATCGGACATAGAACTGATCAGTAGACGCACCGCCGGGCGGGGCATCGATCGCGGCCGCGAATCTACAAAGGTTGCTTTATTGTTAATTTTCATACCGGACATTGCGGCCGAGACTCCGAGGGCGGCGGCGGATTCTTGATGTCGAGTCCCGACCCGGTCGCCAATACACGCCGGACTCAACCAATATTTCAGCGATAGCCTCAATTCGCGTTGAGGATTTCTGGGGCGTCACGCAGGCCGAACTGATCCGGCCGCACTAAAAAATCCCGCCACTCGGGCGGGACTTTTCTGCAAACTGTCTGTTGCCTTGCCGAATGTTCGTCAGGCGGCGCGGTCGAGGGCCCATTTGCGCAGGATCTTCGCGGCGCGCTCCTCGCTGATCTCCACCATGCGGGCGAGCCGCCGTTCCGGTCCTTCCTTGACGCGCCGGTTGAAGTTGCCCTCCTCGCCGAGGTTGAGCAGGTCGTCGGTGCTGTCGAAACCGAAGTCCGCGCCGAAGCCTTCCATGAGCGCACCCCCGGCACCGGCGCCGACCGGCGAGAAGTCGGGCAGTTCGAGACCGGCCGCCTCGCCTTCCAGCTGCCCCGCCTTGCCGCCGAAACCCATCTGGCGAGCGAGAGGCCGCATGCCCATCCAGACAACCAGGAAGGCGACCGCGACGAAGGCAAGCGAGTTGATGATGCCGCCGAGATTGCGCGTCAGCATTTCCATGACGCCCGGGCCGGATACCGGCTGGTCCAACAGCTGCGTCTCGACGAAATCCATAGCGTTCAGCGTGACGACGTCACCGCGGTTGGCGTCGACGCCCGCGGCCGACGAGACGATCTTCTGCATCTCCTGGAGATAGGCGTCGATCTTTGCTTGATCGGCCGGTTCTCCGACCATTGCCGCGAGACGACCGCGGTTGACGACGACGGCGATCGACAGCCGCTCGATCGAATAGCTGTTCTTGACGGTGGCGATCGTCTTGCTGTTGATCTCGTAGTTGGTCTGCTCTTCCTTCTTTGCCGCCTCGTCGCTGGACTGCGGACCGGCGCCGCCGCGCGGTGCGGCTTGGGGCACGTTCTGCTGCACGGTTGCGGCATTGTCCGGCTGTTGCTGGCTGGACTTCTGCTCTTCCTTGGTCACGCGGGTCGAGCGCTCGACACGCGACTCGGGGTCGAAGACGGTTTCCTGGATCTGTTGCGCATCGGTGTTGAGCGCCGCCGTCACGCTCGTGCGGAAATTGTCCATGCCGAGGAACGGCGCAAGCGCATTGTCGATCTTCTTTTCAAGATCCGTCTGGACATTCTGGACGACGCCGAGCGACTGGTTGAGTGCGCTGTTCGCCGGGTCATCGCCGGAGGCGAGAAGCTGTCCGGTGGAGTCCAGAATGGTAACGTCGTCAACATCAAGGCCCGGCACGGAGGATGCGACGAGATGGCGGATCGAGGCTGCGGCACTCCGGCCCACGGTTGCGCTCGCGCGAATCATGACCGATGCCGTCGGCGTCTGGTCGGCCTTGCGGAAGCTTCCGCGCTCCGGCATCACGATATGCACGCGTGCCGCGGCGATACCAGAAATCTGCTGGATGGTGCGGGCAATTTCGCCTTCAAGCGCACGAACGCGCGTGACTTCCTGCATGAAGGAGGTGAGGCCAAGCGAGCCGACATTGTCGAAGAGTTCGTAGCCGGCATTGGCGCTGCTGGGCAGACCGCGTTCGGCGAGCAACAGGCGGGCCTTACCGGTCATGCCGACCGGAACCTGAATGCTACCGCCATCGGACCCGACGTCGAAATCGATGTTCGCTTCGGCGAGCGCAATGCTGATCTGGGTCACATCGCTGCGCTCAAGGCCGACATAGAGCGTCTCATAAGAAGGTCTGTTGACGTAGATGCCGGCTGCAAGGACGAAGCCGACCGCAACGATACCGGCCACGGCGAGCGCGATCAGTTTGCTTTGCCCCAGACTGCCGAGGTTTTTCGTGAACGTCGAGAATTGATCGAACAGATTCATTCTGTTTCCGCACCCAGTATCGCAAGACGGCCAGCCGGTCATCCGGCCTGCGCCATGCGCAGATCCAACATTCGGGTTCGCTGGGTATCGGCTTGCGCTCAGCCGATGTCCAATACGCGCGAATCTACCAGCCCCGGATGCGAAGCTAGGCAGCGAAACTTGCGCGAACTTGGTCAGGCCACATTGCGTCGGCTAAAACAACCTCGTGGTTGTTTCCCAGGCATGTAGCGGAAACTGCCGGCTACGGGTCAGAATGCCTCGAAGTCGCCGGAGGCTCTCGTCAGCGGCTGCGAGTGGCCATGGCGCAGCATGCCATTGCTCAACGCCTTCTTCATATCGGCAAGCTTGATCAGGTTGACCGCAGTCGTAACGTCGATGAGCCAGGTGTCGGGGATGGATGCCGTGATCGTATCGATAAACTCGGCCAGCCCCCGCGTCTTCTGGACGGCCAGATCAATGCCCTGAAGCACCATCATCTGCTCGGACTCGTCCGCCGCGGCCACGCCACGATTGCCGTAGAGCTGCGGCTCGATGCGTTCGATGAGATAGGCGACGTCATGGAGCTCTGTGACGATGCGCATCAGCACACCGGGCAGGGATTCTTCGGCGTGAGGCATATGGCTCTGATGGTCGATCTGCATGGTCTGTTCTCACGTCGTCTGCGAATTCGGAATTGCGTTTTTCTCTGCCTGCCCATGGGCGAGCATGATCAGAAGAATTCGATCGAGCTTTCAGCCGGCTTCGGCACGGGCATGGGCCGCTGATCCAACTGGATCGCCCGCTGGGCTTCGACGCCCGTCAAAGCATATTGGCGGGCACGCCCGGACGATGGCCAATATTCCAGCTTGCGACCGTGTTCCCCTCCCGTGCTCTCTCCGACGATGCGGATCCCTTCGTCCAGCAGGAACTGGCGCGCAAAAGCGGCATTCTGCTCACCGACATTCGAGAATCTTGCAATCGTCTTGGCGCCACCGAAGATCTTCGCTTCCAAGCGGTCGCGACGTGCTCCTTGCTTCAACAGGCCGTTGATCAGGAGTTCCATCAGGTGCACGCCGTAGCGCGTGGCATCACTGCCGGAGCTTGTCGCGGAGCCGGGCAAGAGGAAATGATTCATGCCGCCGACACCGATCACCGGATCGCGCAGGCAGGCGGCCACGCAGGAGCCGAGAATGGTCGAAAGAACGATATCCGGATCGTTGACGACCTTGAACTCGCCCTGGATGACGTGAACGCGCCTGCCGGCAGCAGCCGCGGTCGTCATTTCAGTGCCCCGAACACGGCCTCGATAGCAGCCTTCATCTTTTCGATCGTGAACGGCTTGGCGAGCACGTTGTTGGCACCGAGGGCAGCTGCCTTCTGCACCAGCGCGCGATCGCCCTGGGCGGTCAGGATGATGAAGGCCGCCTTCTTCGTCGTCGGGTTCGACCGAACGGCCTGCAGCAGCCCCAGACCGTCCATCTTCGGCATGTTGAAATCCGAGATAACCAGATGGTGCGGGTTCTGGGCCATGATCTTCATGCCCTGCTCCCCGTCGCCGGCTGCGGTGATCTGCTTGAAACCAAGCTGCTGCAGGGCGTCGCCGAGTAGCAGTCGGCTCGTGACCTGATCGTCGACGATCAGAACTTTTATTTTTTCGGCGATGGACATTATTCGCTTCCTTCTTTTCGGGCTGCTGCGGTCTTCAGGATCTCCTCCCCGATCGATCCGAGGGGGAGCTGCGTTTCGACAGCACCCAATTCATAGGCAACTCTAGGCATGCCGTAGACGACACAAGTCTTTTCGTTTTGTCCGAAGGTGCGTGCCCCGGCATGTCGCATCTTGAGGAGGCCGGACGCGCCGTCGCGGCCCATTCCGGTCAGGATGACACCGATCGCATTGCGGCCCGCGAGCTCGGCGACCGAGTCGAACAGCACATCGACCGAGGGGCGATGGCCGTTGACAGGGGCGCGTTCGACGAGGCGGCAGCAAGGCGCGGCGGCATTGGCCACCTGAAGGTGGCGTTCGCCGCCCGGTGCCAGGTAGATCTTGCCGATCTCGAGGCGGGCGCCATCGGTCGCCTCCTGCACGGTCGGCGCGCAAAGGCGATTGAGCCGCTCCGCGAAGCTCCTGGTGAAAGTGTGCGGCATATGCTGCGTGATCACCGTCGGAGGGCAATTGGCCGGGAACTTCTGCAACACCGTTATCAGCGCTTCGACTCCGCCGGTCGATGCACCAATGGCGATGATCTTGCGACCGGCCCTGTAGTCGGAAGCGGCATTGGCATTTGCCGCGGCGGGCGCAGCCGCCTTGTTGCCGGTGATGATGAGCTTGCGCTGCGACCGGGCGGCCGCCTTCACCTTGTCGACCAGATCGCCGAAGGGATGGGGGTCGCCCGGATGCGGTTTGCCGACACAGTCGAAGGCGCCGATCTCGAGCGCAGCGATCGACGCTTCCGCACCCTTGTGGGTCAAGGTCGAGACCATGATGACCGGCATCGGGCGCAGGCGCATGATCTTGTCGAGGAACTCGAGCCCGTTCATGTTCGGCATCTCGATGTCGAGGGTGACGACGTCGGGATCGAGCTGCTTGATCGCCTGGCGCGCCTCGATCGCATCGGCCGCCTGACCGACGACCGTGACCTCCGGATCCGCATTGAGCACGGCCGTGATCAGGCCGCGCATGGTGGCCGAGTCATCGACAACGAGGACGCGTGCGGGAACACTCATGCCCGAACTCCATGAAACTTGCCGGTATGGCGATAGGTCGTGATGCCGATATTGTCGAACTGCGACTTGGCGTCTCCCGACACGCGCTCCGAATGGCCGATGTAAAGATGTCCGTTGGTGTTCAGCACGCCGGCAAAGCGCGACCAGATCTTCATCTGCGTCGGCTCGTCGAAATAGATCACCACATTGCGGCAGAAGATGACGTCGAAGGGCCCCTTTACAGGCCATTGCGCCATCAGATTGAGTTCGTTGAAGGTGATCAGCCGCTTGACGCGATCGTCGATCTGCCACTTGAAGCGGCCGCCGACATTGACCTCGCTGAACCACTGCTTGCGCATCACGGGGTCGATCGTTTCCAGCGCCGTGGCGTCATAGGCACCGGCCCGCGCAAGTGCCAGGATCTTCGGGTCGATGTCCGTCGCGAGAATGCGGAAGTCATAGTCCGTCGCGTTGGGCAACAGCGACAGAACCGTGAGCGCGATCGAATAGGGTTCCTGACCATCCGAGCACGCAGCCGACCAGATGCGAACGCGCCCACCATTCCTCGCGCGGGCGATGAGGTCCGGCAAGACTTCGGTCTTCAGGTGTTCGAAGTGGTGGTTTTCGCGGAAGAAGCGGGTGAAGTTCGTCGTCAGGTGCGAGAGCATGTCGCGCCGCGCCGCTGCGCCGGCCGGCGAGGCGACGAGCTGGCAATAGTCGCGAAAACCCCTGAGCCCGAGATTGCGGATGTGCTTCGAAAGCCGCGAATAGACGAGCGACGCCTTGGATTCGTTGAGGTAAATGCCGGCGTCCGCATAAATCATTGCAGCGATTTCGCTGAGATCGCGGCGTGTCAGCGGATACTCGCCGCTTGCAAGACATTCGTCCGGCGACAGCTTCGGTTCGAGAATGGCCTGGGCTCTCATGCCGCCTCCCTTTCTTCCTGGGGGAAGACCGCTTCGAGTTCGATCAGGCAGATCATCCGGCCTTCGATCGCCAATACGCCTCGGGCAAAGCTCTTCTCGAATTCCGACGAAATGTCCGGCGTCGGCTGGATCTCCTCGTCCCTGACGGTCAGGATGTCGGATACGGCATCGACCAGAAGTCCGACCATCTGGCTCTTCACCTGGGCGACGATGATCACATGCCGAACGGTCGGCTCGGCAGGCTTCATGCCAAGACGCGCTGACAGATCGACGATCGGCAGCACTGCGCCGCGCAGATTGATCACGCCGAGCACATAGGATGGCGCATGCGGCATCGGGGTCGCCGGGGTCCAGCCGCGAATTTCGCGGACTGCCATAATGTTCACGCAGAATTCCTGATCTCCGACGCGGAAAGCGATGAGCTCCCGTCCGCCAGTCGTCAGATTTTTTGCGGCATAGGTCATGAGTGTTATCCGGCTGCAGCAAGCGACATTTCAGGTTTCAGAGACTGTCCGCGCGATGCGGCTACGATGGCGTCGACGTCGAGGATGAGCGCCACGCGGCCGTCGCCGAGGATGGTCGCCGCTGCGATCCCTGGAACATGGGTATAGTTTGCCTCCAGGCTCTTGATCACCACCTGCCGCTGCCCCTGGATCGCATCCACCATAAGGGCGCGCTGGCCGCCACCCTCGGACTCGACGAGCAGCGCCACGCCCTCGACCGGATTGGCCTGCGTCGCGCGGAAGTTCAGGATCCGGCCGACATCGACCAGCGGGCAGAAGGAGTTGCGGATCGAGATCAGGCGCTGGGTGGCGCCGAAGCTGTGGATCGCGGAAGCCTCGGGCTGAAGCGTTTCGACGATGGCAGTCAACGGCACGACCAGCGTCTGGTTGGCGACCGTCACCACCATGCCGTCAAGGACGGCGAGCGTCAGCGGCAGGCTCATCGTGAAGACCGAACCCTGCCCGGGCTTCGATGAGATGTTGATGCGGCCGCCGAGCGCCTGGATCGAGCGCTTGACGACATCCATGCCGACGCCGCGGCCGGAAATGTCGGAGATCTTGTCGGCAGTCGAGAAGCCCGCGTGGAAGATCAGGTTGTCGATTTCCTCGTCCGAGAGGTTGGCGTCGGCGGCGATGAGGTCGTTGTCGATCGCCTTCTGGCGCACCTTCTCGCGATTGATGCCCGCGCCGTCGTCGGCAAGCTCGATGACGATGCGGCCCGAACGGTGCTTGGCCGTCAGGCGCACGGTGCCTTCGGCGCTCTTGCCCGCGGCAAGCCGCTTTTCCGGCGTTTCGAGGCCGTGGTCGACGGCGTTGCGGATCATATGCGTCAACGGTTCGGCCAGCTTGTCGATGACCGTCTTGTCCACTTCTGTATTCTCGCCCTCGGTGACGAGACGAACGGACTTGCCGGTCATGTCAGCGATTTCGCGGACGATGCGCGACATGCGCTGGAAGACGGGCTTCACCGGCTGGGCGCGGATCGCCATGACGCTGTCCTGGATCTCGCGGGTGAGCTGTTGCAGTTCCTCGAGGCCCATGTTGATCGACGACGTGCCGTTCGTGTCGTTCTCGATCACGCTCTGCGACAGCATTGCCTGGTTGATCACCAGTTCGCCGACGAGGTTGATCAGACGATCGACGCGATCGAGGTCCACACGGATGGTCGGGGTCGCGGCCGAGGCGGCCTGCTGGGCGGCCGCCGCGGCCGCCGCATTCCGTTGAGCTTCCGCAGGAGCCCGGTTCGAGGACTGAGCCATCTGCAAGACATTGCTTGCCGTCTCGGCGGCAGAAACGGCGGCATCGCGGTCGCGGGTGGCAATTTGCTCTTCCCCGTCAGCCGAACCGGCCGGTGCCTCGTCCAGCATCGAGAGATCGAAGGGAACAGGCTGCATCGGCAGTTCCTCGCCCGCATCGACCGCACAGCCGCCGGCCAATGCGATATCAAGGTCGCAATCCCATTCGGCGAATTCGAACACAGAGCGGATCGCCTCTTCGCCCTTGTCCGTCTTCAGCGAAATCTTCCACGAGAAGTAGGCCTCCTCCGGATTCATCCCGTCGAGCGGCGGTAGGCCATCCTTATCGCAGTGAATGCTCATCTCGCCGAGGCGCGACAGGTCGCGCAAAAGCAGCGTCGCATCATTGCCCTTGGCATAAAGTTCGGATTTCGGCCTGAAGACGATCTCGTAGCATGTCCCCTCGATCAGAGCCGGTTCGTCCGCCTCGAAATCCTCGAAGGAAAAGGCAACGGGCTGGAAGCCTTCCTCGTTCACAGGTGGCGAGACAACGGCCGCAGGGACTGAGGCTTCTGCCTTGGGCGCCGGCTCTGCAGCGGACGCCCGCGGCAGCTCGCCATTCGCGAGCGCCTCGAGTTCCTTGATCAGCTGGCGGCTGCGGGCCTGATCGACACTGCCGCCATCGCGCGCAGCATTGGTGAGGTCAGCGAGCACGTCCGCCGACTTCAGCATGACCTTCAGAACGTCCTGATTGGGCTCCAGCCTGTTGGATCGAACGCAGTCGAGCGTCGTCTCGAACACATGTGCGAAAGACACGAGATCATCCAGCCCGAACGCGCCGGCGCCCCCCTTGATGGAGTGGACCGCGCGAAAGACGGCGTTGACCGTTTCCGGATCACGATCACCGTCGTTGAGCTTCAGGAGACCCGACTCCAGTTCCGCGAGCTGCTCCTCGCATTCCTGGAAGAAAATCTCTTTGATTTCGTTCATATCCATTGGAGGCTGTCCTCGGATTTCAGGCCGTTACGCGCTCGATTGCATCGATCAGCTTGGTCGGGTCGAACGGTTTGACGATCCAGCCGGTGGCACCTGCCTGCCGTGCGCGGTTCTTCTTTTCAGCATCGCTCTCCGTGGTCAGCACGAGGATTGGCACGGCGCGGTAGCGGTCGTTCTTGCGCACGCCCTCGATGAAACCGAAGCCGTCGAGGCGCGGCATGTTGATGTCCGTGACGATGACGTCCGGATTGGCCTCCTCGAGGACCTCGAGACCTTCGACGCCGTCCTCCGCCTGAATCGTTTCGAATCCGGCATTGTTGAGCGTGACGAGAAGCATGTTCCGGATCGTCCGGGAGTCGTCGACAGTCAGAACTCTCTTCTTCATTTCTCAAATCTCCTTTGCCATCAGGGGATCGATGTCCACGCCGATGAGCTGTGTCGTTTTAACGAAGGCGTCCGACACCTTTGCAAAGGTGAAAGACAGCTGCTGTTCTTCCCAATTTCTTGCGCCGGCGATCAGCACCTGAACGCAGAGCGCACCGATCCGCTCGACAGCGGAGGCATCGATGGCGACTGCGTTGCCTTTCAGCGCCAGCAGCTTTTCATGCAGCGCCGTCGCCTCGTTCAGATCGAGCACAGGAGCGAGCCTGAGCGTCTTCTGAGCGGTCTTCTTGCTGGCCATTTCGGTTTCCTCGCCTGCCTGCTTTAAATCTCTTGCCCAAGACTAGTGGTGCCGTCCCGCAACATGTCGTCCGGTGACAGCGCCGTCGTCGAACAGAGCGATCGCGTCGCCGTCGCTAGCCTGCCCCGGCGCGCGCTGCGATGCGGGCGAGAGAGCCGGGCTGCGGGTCGCCGCTGCCCGTCCCGTCTGAGGCTGTTCGAGACGGAACCTGCGGACCGTCCGGCCGAGTTCCTCGATGACCGCACTAAGGTCGCCTGACGATCTCGCAGCGTTTTCCGCCAGCGCCGCGCTTTGCTGCATCGCTTGCGAGATGCCGCCGATTTCGGTGGTGGCGGTACGAAGATCGCTCACCTGGTCTTCGGCGTCGCGGGCGATGCCCGAGACCGCCGCGTTGATGGAAATCACCTGCTCGACGATGCTGTTGATCGCATCCTGCGTTCGGCCGACCATCTCGACGCCGGCCTCGACCTGGGCCTTGGTTCCGGTAACAAGCTGCTTGATCTCGCGCGCCGCCTCGCCGGAGCGCTGGGCAAGTGCGCGGACCTCCTGGGCGACCACCGCGAAGCCGCGGCCGCTCTCGCCGGCGCGCGCCGCCTCGATGCCGGCGTTGAGAGCCAGAAGATTGGTCTGGAAGGCAATTTCGTCGATCACGCCGATGATCTGACCGATCTTTTCGGCAGACGCCTCGATGTCGGCCATCGCCGAAATCGCCTGACCGGCAACCTCACCGCTCCGCTCTACGGCAATGCGCGTCTCGTTCGCCTTTGCCTCGGTTTCACCGATGCGCGCCGATCCGGCTTGCATGCGTCCGGTCATGCCGTCGAGCGTTGCCGCCTGACGGGAGAGCGCCTCGGCTTCGCCTCCAGCCCTGCCGGAGAATTCAGCCGCGCGGGCGTGCAGTTCCGAGATCATCGCTTCTGCCGCTGCGCTACGCTCGTCCGCGGATTTCAGCGCCGCCTGAATCTGATCCAGGGACGCATTGAGGCGTGCGACAATCGGTTGATAGGCATCCGAAGCGTCTTCTGGCAGGCGGGCGGCAAGGTCACCGTCACCGAGAGCTTCCAGAAAGCTTGAGAAAAGGTCGCTGACCTCCGTCTCGTCATCCCTGCGCTGCTCGGCCATTTGCCGTTGATGCTGCTGGCGCAAGGCGTTGAAACGCAGCGACACCGCGATCTCCGTATCGACGAAGGCGGTGCGCACGAGCGCGGCGACGAGATTGCAGAGTTCCTTCTTGCGCGCCTTGCCGAAGGGAAGCAGCGAGCTGGGCCACGCGTCCTCGACGAGGCCGGTCAGCAAATGCTCCAGTACCACCGCGTGACTTGCGACCTGCCAGCGGGGGTCGAGCCCCATGCGGCCTTCCGTATCGGCAAGCACTTTCACGCGCTCCGCATAAAGCCCATCGAAACGGGCATCGGTCAGCACATTCCAATGCGACGATTGCAGGTCGTGCAGACGATCGAGCTGGCGGTCACTTTCGAAGTGGCGGACGGCCTCCGGATGGGTTTGAAACCGTTGAAAGAGATCCCGTAGCGCAAGCTCGATGCGCGGCGAGAGGGCCTGGCGGTGGTGGCGCAGAAGCGCGCAGCCGTCTTCGTCGAGCCCGGCAAAACGCAGGCGCTCAAGCAAGCTTCCCGCTTGGCCCCTTCTTGCCTGTTCTGACGACGCGTCGTGCTTCACGCTAATCCCCGGCCTGGTACGCAATCGAAACTGACTTGGGGATCTGACCAGCCAGAAGGCCAGCGGTGGTTACGCCCGATCGATGCGATCAGCGCGCCGCAGCGTCTGCCATCGTCCATCCCGCAAGTAATTTCGGTGAAGAATAGATACCGGACCGGAACCGGTACGGCGGGGCGGCGTCATGCCTTGAGGAGTAGCTGAGACTTTCCTATTCCGACGTGTGCGACCATGTTTATGGTTAATTCGTTGCTTGAAAGTTAACGGTTCCTGGCCCCCTAATTGGAATGGCTAAAATTCACTGGACTTCCGGCCGGCCTTATTTTTGCACTGCAGCGAAACTGCACTATTCGATGCGTGCAACAACAGGTTTTCAATCACAAGAGTTTAGAGTTGTGCTTCTACTTGCGATCTCGTATCGAAAGCGACAGTGAAAAAGGCGCGGGCCGCCGGCAGTAACTTTCACACGGGCTGGGCGACATCATGATGGTGCGCCAACAGGAAATGAACAATGATTGTTCTTGGAATAGGCGCCGCCATCACTGCAATCCTGACAATGGCGGCAGTTTCGATTGTCATCAATCTGGAACATAACCGGTCGCTAAACCGGAACGCGGTTTTCTGATTGGTTTACGCAACGCGACCGTTCTACTTCGCGCGTCCATCACATTACATCGGGTAGACTTTAGGCGTCGACTGCGCGCTCTACGTGCGCCGCAGTGAGTGCGCGCCATTCCTCGGCGTATCTCGCATAATCATCCGAGACGCTACCCTTGAAACGTTCTGCCCCTGTGTGGACGCGAACGCCGGTCACGAGGCAGGCCGCACCAAGGCTGGTTCCGGTGGCGCTGTGGCTGTCGGCAAGGACCTGTCTCCCGGTGGCCGCGGCGAGCATCCGCAAATAGGCGGCGTTGGCGGCAAAAGGCCCTTCGACAACGATCTCGCCCCTTGCTCCGATGAGATCAAGGCATGTCGCCGTCATCAGTGCAAGATGAAAGGAAACGACGGCAAGCCGCTCGGCCGGAGCAAGCGCCCTTTCGTCGGTCGTCCAGCGCGCGCTGGTCGAAGGGAAAGGGCCGGAGCCGACCGGCACCGACGGCAGCAGCATGTGGCCCGCAGCCAGAACCTTGCCTTCCGCCTCCAGCGAACCGGCGGGCGGATTCTCGCCCATAAGGGTCGAGAAGGCGCGGCCGCCCATGAACCGGGCCGAGGGCACCGGATCGCCGAGCGCGTTGACGTTGATCAGCGTGTCGCGCTTCTCATCGAGTTCCACCCGGTCGCCGCCGACCGACAGGATGACAACCCAGGTCCCGGTCGAAACGACCGAGAAGGGTGCGTTGCGCGTCAGCAGATGCGGTAGCAACGAGGCATTGGAGTCGTGGATCCCGCAATAGACCGGCAGATTTCGCGGCAAGCCCGTTTCATCCGCCAAATGTTGCAGCAGCCCGCCAAGCACGTCGCTCGCTTTGCGCACGGGTGCGAAGAGTTTGCGCCAGCCGAGTGCCTCGACCATCGAAGAAAAACCTGCGGCCTTCGGATTCCAGAGGTCGGTGTGGCAGCCGAGCGAAGTCAATTCGTTCGCTCTGACGCCTGTCAGCCGGTAGGACCAGTACTGCGCATAGGTCACGATCGTCGTGACCTTCGCGAAGTGCTCCGGAAACATGCGCTCCTGCCAGAACAGCTGTGCGCCGACATTCAGGCCCATCGGCAGGCGCGCCGAGCCGGTCTCCGAGAATGGCGCACGAACGCGGTCGTAGTCCTCCGCGCGCGCGTCCGGTCCGGCGAATTCGTAATCCAGGACCGGCAACGCAAGATCGCCGGCATCGTCAACCAGAACCGCGGTCGCCCCGTGTGTGGTAACCGATATGGCGTCCACCCTGTGCTCGCGATGAAGTGATGCGAGGCTGTCGAGAATGAAGCGCCAAAGGTGCTCGATATCGAAGTGCGGGTAGAGGCCGCCGTCGATGACGCCGTTGCCCGTCTTGCGCACGGCGATTTCCTCGAACCGGTCGAGATCGACCAGCGCGACCTTGGCGTTCGTCTTGCCTATGTCGATGACAGCGACCGTCTTCATCATCAGCTCAGATGGAAAACGGTCTTCAACGGCACGGCAACCGGCTCGTTGTCGGCGCGGGTCTCCATGACGTCCGCCATATAGGCCCACCATTTCCGCATCACCGGATGCGAGGGAAGCTCCGCCATCCCGTGCGTATCGGTCCGCCAGAGCACGCCGAAAAGCAGGTTGGTCTCTTCGTCGAGGTGGATCGAATAGTCGGAAATTCCCGCTTCCTTGAGCAGGACAACCAGCTCGGGCCAGATCGCATCATGGCGTGCCTTGTATTCGTCGGCCATTCCTGGGTTGAGCCGCATGCGGAAGGCGTATTTTTCCATGGAAGAGACCTCAATGTGCAAGACGACGGCGGGCGCGCTGCCAAAGGATCGGAAGCGCGATGACCGAGATTAGCAGCAGGCCGATGAAGATCGACATGACGATGCCGGGCACATTCAAGAGGCCAAAGCCGAATGTCACCATGCCCATGATCAGCGCCGCCAGCACGACACCGGGAATGGTGCCCGAGCCGCCGAGAATGTTGACGCCGCCGAGGACGACCATCGTTACCACCTCCAGCTCCCAGCCGAGTGCGATCGAGGGACGCGTCGAGCCAAGGCGGGAGGTAAGGCAGATCGAGGCGAGCCCCGCCATCAGCCCGGTGAGCAGGAAGAGGATGAACTTCACCCGCGCGACGCGCACGCCCGAAAACAGCGCTGCGGTCTGGTTGTTGCCGATGGCATAGACAGCGCGGCCGAAATTCGTCTTGTGCAGGAGCACGCCATAAACGACGGCGAGCAGCACGAAGAGCGTGAACTCGAACGAGAAGACCCACCAGACATAGCCCTGCCCGAACCAGGCGAAGCTTTTGGGATAACCGGTAAAGGCCTGGTCGCCGAGGACGATGAAGGAGAGCCCGCGAAACAGGCTCATCGTGCCGATCGTCACCACGATCGACGGCAGGCCGAGGCCGGTGATCAGCAACCCGTTGACCATGCCGCAGATGAGCCCGACGCCAAGTCCGATCGCGACGAGTGCCGGTGTGTCCACGCCCAATTGCACGGCATAGCCCATTGCCGTCGAGGCGAGCGCGATGATCGAGGCGACCGACAGATCGATCTCGCCGGAGATGATGACGAGCGCCATGGCGAAGGCAATCATCGCCTTCTCGGTGAAATTGAAGGTGGCGTCGGAGAGGTTCCACGGATCGAGGAAATAGGGCGACGCCAGCGAATTGCCGAGAAAGATCGCGATCGCGACGACAAGCAGCAGGCTTTCCCAGCTCTTCAGGATGCGGGCACCGCGGCCCTGCAGCCGGTCTGGAATGTGGCGGGGAGAAAGGTGAGCGTCCGTCATCAGACCGCCTCCGCTTTTCTAAGAATGACCCGGCCCTTGCGCTTTTCGGCACGGGCGTTGACGGCGACCGCGATGATGATGACCGTTCCGGAAATCGCCATCTGCGCGAAGGGGGAGATGTTGATGACCGGCAGTGCGTTCTTGATGACGCCAAGGAATAGCGCGCCGAGTACGGCGCCTGCCACCGAGCCGATTCCGCCGGCAATCGAGATGCCGCCGATGACGCAGGCCGCGATGATATCGAGCTCGAAGCCGGCAGCGATGTCGACATAGGCGACCGCATAGCGCGACACCCAGAGATAGCCGGAGAGGCCGGCGAGCGTGCCCGAAAGGCAATAGGCGAAGAAGCGCGTGCGGCCGACATCGATACCCGTATAGACGGCGGCATGCGGATTGCCGCCGACGGCATAGAAGGCGCGCCCGAGCGGCGTGCGGCCCATCACCAGGAACATCAGCGCGATCATCAGAAGCGAGAGCCAGGAGAGCACCGGCATGCCGGCGATCTCAAGACGCGGCAGGCCCTTGAAGGCATCGCTCATCTCGTGCGCGTTGATCCACTTGCCATCCGTCAGGAGGAAGATCAGACCGCGATAAATCGTCAGCGTTCCGAGCGTGACGACGATCGGCGGGATGTCGAGTTTCCACACGAGCGTTCCGTTGACCATGCCGAGCAGGCCGCCGAGCGCCATCGCGACAAGAATGACCAAAGGAATCGGCAGCCCGGGAAAGGCGGTGTTCAACATGGCCGCGACCATGCCGCTCAACGCAAGGTTTGCAGCCATCGACAGATCGATACAGCGGGTCAGGATCACCGCCATCTGTCCGAGCGCCAGAATGATCAGAATAGAGGTGTCGTTGTAAACGCGGGCAAAGCTTGCCGGAGTTACAAAAGCGGGGAAGCGCAGAGCGATCAGGGCGACGAGTGCGACGATGGCGACGACGAGCAGGATTTCGCGATTCTTCAGGAGCTTCGCCATCATGCGGCCCTACCGTTCGATTGCGTTTCGATGCCGGCCGCCGCGCGCACCAGCTTTTCGGCGGTCAGTTCGGCGCGCTCGAAGCGTCCCGCGATCCGCCCCTCACGCATGACGATCACGCGATCCGACATGCCCATGATCTCGGGTATTTCCGAGGACACCATGATGACGCTCAGGCCTTCGGCGGCAAGTTCGCTCATGAAGGCATGGACGGCGGCCTTGGAGCCGATATCGATGCCCTTGGTCGGCTCGTCGAGGATGATGACCTTCGGCCTAGTTGCGAGCCACTTGGCGATCACCACCTTCTGCTGATTGCCGCCGGAAAGTGTGCCGACGTCCTGGTCGAGCGACGCGGCGCGGAGATCGAGCCGGGAAGTGTATTCGCGTGCGAGGGCGAATTCGTTGGCGAGTTTCAAGAAGCCGGAGCGCGACGTGTGTGACAGAGAGGGCAAGGTGACATTCTGGAAGATAGGCATGCCGATGATCGCGCCCTGCCGGCCGCGTTCCTCCGGCACATAGACGATGCCGGCGCGGATCGCCTCGGCGGGGCTTCGGATCACCCGCACCTGCCCGTCCAGCTTGACCGCACCGGCCGACGGCCGGGTGATGCCGATCAGCGACTGCATGAATTCCGAGCGGCCAGCGCCGACGAGACCGTAGAAGCCGAGGATTTCGCCGCGCCTCAGTTCAAAATTGATGTCCTCGAATTCGGTTGGGTGGCGATAGCCGGAGACGGTGAGCACCGGCTCGCCGATCGCGACCTCCTTCTTCGGATAAACGGAGCCGACGGCGCGACCGACCATCATGCGCACAAGATCGTCCTGGCTGACGTCGGCGATCAGGCCCTCGCCTACCATGGTTCCGTCGCGGAAGACCGTGTAGCGGTCGGCGATCCGGAAGATCTCGTCGAACTTGTGGCTAATGAAGAGGATCGCCTTGCCGTCGGCCTTGAGCCGCTCGATCAACGCATAGAGTTCGTGGATTTCCTTGTGCGACAGGGCGGCCGTCGGCTCGTCCATGATGACGACACGCGCATCGACCGACAGCGCGCGGGCGATCGCCACCAGATGTTTCCGGGCGATACCGAGATCGCGGAGCCGGATCGTCGGATCGAAATCGGCGCCGGCGCGGTGCAGCAAAGCCCGTGCATCGGCATTGAGCTTCTTCCAGTCGATGAAGCCGAAGCGATTGCGCGGCGCATGCCCGAGGAAGATGTTTTCGGCAACGGAGAGCTCGTCGAAAAGGACCGTCTCCTGATGGATTGCGGTTACGCCGGCGCGGGCCGCAGCAAGGGCGGTTGGAAACGTCGTTTCCTCCTCCACCACACGGATGACGCCGGCATCCGGCTGATAGATGCCGGTGAGGATCTTGACGAGGGTCGACTTGCCCGCGCCATTTTCGCCGACAAGCGCCGTCACCGACCCAGGATAGAGCGCGAGCGAAACATCGGAGAGAGCGCGCACGCCGGGAAAGGACTTCGATATGCCCTCGAGTGCGACGGCGGGCTTCATCCGCGATGTGGTTGTGTCCTGCAACAAGAGAGGGTCCACCAGTTCAGTCGTTTCAATTGGGCGGCGGTCGTTCGTTCAAGCGCCTTCGCCGTGAGGCCTCGGCAGTGAGGTTGCCCCTCACCCTAACCCTCTCCCCGCTCGCGGGGAGAGGGGACACCTCAGGCCGCCGGATACCTCAACGTTCGTGAGGGCGAGGCGGCGCCGCTTGTTCCCTTCTCCCCGCCTGCGGGGAGAAGGTGGCCGGCAGGCCGGATGAGGGGCAATACCCTCCGCGGATCAGAAGATCTTCGCGAACTCTTCGACGTTCGAGGCATCGTAGACGAACGGATCGGCCATGGCGCCTTCATTGTTGTCGTCGAGCTTGACTGTTCCCATGCGGCCCATCTTCAGTTCCGCGCCGGGCTTGGCTTCGGCGCCGTTGACGAGGCCGTAAGCGATCATCGTTGCCGAGTAGCCGAGGTCGATCGGGTTCCAGATCGCGAAGGACTTCGATGCGCCGGACTTCACGTGTCCCGCCATTTCGGAAGGCAGACCAAGGCCGGTGACGTTGATCTGGCCGATCTTGCCGGCGTCCGTAACCGCCTGGGCTGCCGCGACGATGCCGACCGAGGTCGGTGCGATGATCGCCTTCAGGTTCGGATAGGACTGAATGAGGCCTTGGGTCTCACGGTAGGATTTGTCGGCAAGGTCGTCACCATAGACGGTGGTCACAACGTTGATGCCCTTGTAGTTGCCCTGGACCTTCTTCATTTCGGCGATCCAGGTGTTCTGGTTGGTTGCCGTCGCCGAGGCCGAGAGCACCGCGACGTCGCCACCTTCGGGCAGGTTGTCAGCAGCAAGCTTGATGATCATGTTGCCGATGAGAGGGCTCGAGGACGGGTTGAGATGCATCAGGCGGCCTTCCTTGGCGACACCCGAATCCCACGAAATGACCTTGATGCCGCGATCCATCGCCTTCTTCAGAGCCGGCACCAACGCATCGGTGTCGTTGGCGGAAACGGCGATCGCATCGACCTTCTGAGCGATCAGCGAGTTGATCACCTCGATCTGGCCCTCGGCGGTCGTCGACGTCGGTCCGGTATAGATGACCTCGACGTCACCGAGTTCCTTGGCGGCTTCCTGCGCACCCTTGTTGGCAGCCTCGAAGAAGCCGATGCCGAGCGCCTTGACGACGAGCGCGATCTTCTTGTTTTCCGCATGCGCGGCATTGGCCATGAGTGCCATCGCGACTGCAGCCGTGACCATCAATGATTTCATAATCTTCATGACTTTCTCCTCCCTTTGAGCCGCGCGCATTCGGTATGAATGCATCGGTCCGGCCCCCTATCTGCGGCCGACCCGGACATGCCCGGGCGCCGCAACGTCCCACTCCCCTCTCCTCCGCCCGCGTCAGGCGGACGATGAAGCACTTTCCGCGTCAACGGCGGGCTTCGCCTTGGCGATGACCAGATTGACGCCGGCGCCTTCGAGCATTGCGGCATGCCTGTCCTCGATGCCCGAATCCGTGATCACAGTGGCGATGCGCTTGAGCCCGCAAAGTATGAGGCTCGAGCGCCTGTGAAATTTCGAGGAATCGACCAGCACGACCAATTCGTCGGCCTGATCGATCAGTTTTTGTTCGGCCTGGATCAGAAGCGGATCCGCCTCCATCAACCCGAGGGGCCCGAGCCCCTGTGCCCCCATGAACATGCGGCGCGCATAGAAATTGCGCGTCACGTCGTTGTCGAAGGGGCTCAATATGATGTTCTGCTCACGGTAGATCGTGCCTCCCGAAAGCATCACGGTGTTCTTCGAGTGCTTCAGCAGGTGCTCGGCGATCGGGAAGGAATTGGTGAAGACCTGCATCCGGCGGTTTGCGAGAAAGTGCACCATCTGGAAGGTCGTGGTGCCGCCGTTGATGATGATCGGTTCGCCGTCGGCGCACAGCGCCACCGCCTCCTTTGCGATCGCCTGCTTCTCGCGGGCATGCAAGCCCTCGTTGACGCTGAAGGGCCGGCCGGCGAGACCGACGAATTGTGGCGGATTGATCGCCTCGGCGCCGCCGCGGACCCGGCGCACGCGTTTTTGCACGTGAAGAGCGGCGATATCGCGCCGGATCGTCGCCTCCGAACTGTCGGTCAGCTCGACGAGTTCGGGCACCGTCACGACCGGTTTTTCCTGAACCGCAGACAGGATGACCCTATGTCTCTCTTTCTCGTGCATTCGCTCCTCCGAATGCCCGCATGCTTCCATCAGTCCCGAGCATTGTCAATCAGTATCAATCATATTTTTTCATTGTGCAGCGCAATATGAACGATTTTGATCGTTTTTGATTGACATTCGCGCGCCGACCGTGTGATCTGATGCCAATCATGTCGCCGCGGTCCTACTGCCGCCGGATAGCTTACCGGGAGGAATTCAACATGCTCGACAAGCAACAAGGCGCACGCCTGGCCAATCTCTGGGACGAGGGCAAGGCGGCGGGAATGACCGAGCCGGAGAAGCTTCTTTACCGATCGAATCTTCTCGGATCGGACAAGCGCATCACCAATTACGGTGGCGGCAATACATCGGCCAAGGTCCAGGAAAAGGACCCGCTGACGGGCGAAATGGTGGAGGTCCTGTGGGTCAAGGGGTCGGGCGGCGACGTCGGCACCATCAAGCTTGACGGCTTCGCGACCCTTTACATGGAAAAGCTCAATGCCCTGAAGGGGATCTACCGGGGCGTCGAATTCGAAGACGAGATGGTCGGCTACCTGCCGCATTGCACCTTCAACCTCAACCCGCGCGCGGCCTCGATCGACACGCCGCTGCATGCCTATGTGCCGAAGGCGCATGTCGACCATATGCACCCGGATGCGATCATCGCGATCGCCGCTTCCCGAAACAGCAAGGAACTGACGCAGAAAATCTTCGGCGACGAGATCGGCTGGCTGCCCTGGAAGCGGCCGGGCTACGAACTCGGCCTGTGGCTCGAAAAATTCTGCCTCGAAAATCCGAAGGCACGCGGTGTTGTCCTGGAAAGCCACGGCCTCTTCACGTGGGGCGATACGGCCAAGCAAGCCTATGAGACGACGATCGAGATCATCAACCGCGCGATTGCCTGGTTCGAGACAGAAAACACGGCACCAGCCTTTGGCGGGGCGGTAAAGCCGACGCTGGCTGGCGCCGAACGCGCCGCGATCGCCAAGCGACTGATGCCGGTAATCCGCGGGCTGATCAGCGCGGAAGAGAAAAAGGTCGGGCACTTCGACGACAGCCAGGCCGTACTCGATTTCGTGGCATCCAAAAATCTCGAGCCGCTGGCGGCACTTGGTACAAGCTGCCCCGACCATTTCCTGCGGACGAAGATCCGCCCGCTCGTCGTCGATTTCGATCCGGCCAATCCCGATATCGACAAGACGCTCGCCGGGCTTTCCGAGGCGATTGCCGCCTATCGCGCCGACTATGCCGCCTACTACGAGCGCTGCAAGCGCACCGACAGTCCGGCGATGCGCGACCCCAACGCCGTGGTCTATCTGGTTCCCGGCGTCGGCATGATCACCTTTGCCAAGGACAAGGCGACCGCGCGGATCTCCGGCGAATTCTATGTCAACGCGATCAATGTCATGCGCGGCGCCTCCGGCGTGTCGACCTATGTCGGCCTGCCCGAACAGGAGGCCTTCGACATCGAATACTGGCTCTTGGAGGAAGCCAAGCTGCAGCGCATGCCGAAGCCGAAGAGTCTCGCCGGCCGCATCGCGCTCGTCACCGGCGGCGCCGGCGGCATCGGCAAGGCGACGGCCAACCGGCTGATGCAGGAAGGTGCCTGCGTCGTTCTCGCGGACATCGACGAGACAGCGCTCGAGGCCGCTCAGGCCGAGCTTGCCGGACGATACGGCAAGGATTTCGTCCGCTCCGTCAACATGAACGTGACCAGCGAGGCGGCGGTCGAATCAGGCTTCGGCGATGCGCTCCTCGCCTTTGGCGGTCTCGACATTCTCGTCTCCAATGCCGGGCTCGCCTCGTCGGCGGCGATCGAGGATACGACCTTGGCGCTCTGGAACAAGAACATCGACATTCTCACGACCGGCTATTTCCTCGTCTCTCGCGAAGCCTTCCGCATCTTCCGCAACCAGAAAGCCGGCGGCAATGTCGTATTCGTCGCCTCGAAGAACGGCCTCGCGGCCTCGCCCGGCGCATCCGCCTATTGCACGGCGAAAGCGGCGGAGATCCACCTTGCCCGCTGCCTCGCGCTCGAAGGGGCGTCGGCGCAGATCCGCGTCAACGTCGTCAATCCGGACGCGGTACTGCGCGGGTCCAAGATCTGGACCGGCGAATGGAAGGAGCAGCGCGCAGCCGCCTACAAGATGGACGTCGACGACCTGGAGGCGCACTATCGCGAGCGTTCGATGCTGAAGCTCAGCGTCTTCCCGGAAGATATTGCCGAAGCCATCTATTTCCTCGCTTCAGATATGTCGGCAAAATCCACCGGCAACATCGTCAATGTCGACGCGGGCAATGCCCAGTCGTTCACGCGCTGATCCGGAGGCTGCCATGACCGAGATGATCAGCAAGGTCGTTGTCGAGGCCGAAAATGCAGGCCGCCGGGACGCACTCAACCGAGACTACGACAGCCTCGGCGAAAGGCTTGCCCGCCGCGGCATCGAAATCGATACGATCAAGAAGAAGGTCACCGCCTATGGCGTTGCCGTTCCCTCCTGGGGGGTCGGCACGGGCGGCACGCGTTTTGCCCGCTTCCCCGGCCAGGGCGAACCGCGCAACATCTTCGACAAGCTCGAAGACTGCGGCGTCATCCATCAGCTGACGCGGGCGACGCCGACCGTTTCGCTGCATATCCCGTGGGACAAGGTTTCCGATCTCCAAGGGTTGAAGGAGAAGGGTGCCGCGCTCGGCTTGGGTTTCGATGCGATGAACTCGAACACCTTCTCCGACGCGCCCGGGCAAGCCCACTCCTACAAGTTCGGCTCGCTCTCGCACAGCGATGCGGCGACGCGGCGCCAGGCGGTCGAGCACAATCTCGAATGTATCGAGATCGGCAAGGCGCTGGGGTCGAAGGCTCTGACGGTGTGGATCGGCGACGGCTCCAACTTTCCGGGGCAGAGCAATTTTACGCGCGCCTTCGAGCGTTATCTCGAAGCGATGAAGGCAGTCTATGCCGCGCTTCCGGACGACTGGCGCGTCTTCACCGAGCACAAGATGTACGAGCCGGCCTTCTATTCGACCGTGGTGCAGGACTGGGGAACGAACTATCTGATCGCGCAGGAACTGGGCCCCAAGGCCTTCTGCCTCGTCGACCTCGGCCATCACGCGCCGAACGTCAATATCGAGATGATCGTCGCCCGGTTGATCCAGTTCAGGAAACTCGGCGGCTTCCACTTCAACGACTCCAAATACGGTGACGACGATCTCGATACGGGGTCGATCGATCCCTATCGCCTGTTCCTGGTGTTCAACGAACTGGTGGACGCCGAGGTGCGCGGTGCGGAAGGCTTCAATCCCGCGCATATGCTCGACCAGAGCCACAACGTGACGGATCCGATCGAGAGCCTGATGACCAGCGCGATGGAAGTCTGCCGCGCCTATGCCCAGGCCCTTCTCGTCGATCGCAAGGCGCTCAACGGCTATCAGCAGGACAATGATGCGCTGATGGCGTCGGAAGCGCTCAAGGCCGCATTCCGGACGGACGTCGAACCGATCCTGGCGATGGCGCGCCTCGAGCATGGCGGTGCGATCGCGCCGGTCGCGACTTACCGCGCGAGCGGCTACCGCGCCAAGGTGGCGGGCGAGCGGCCGGCGGTCGCCGGCGGTGGTGGCGGCATCGTCTGAGCAACCAACTGCACGTCCCTTAGATCGGAGCCGATTCAAGGGAGCGTGCAGCCGGCCGGAAATCGGTGCAAAATCGCCGCGCGATGAAATTGCCCCCTATCTGATTTCAAATCCTGTTCTATCTTTTCCTATGGATCCAACGGAGAGGAGCGATTCATGGGTATTGAAAGCATCCTGGTGTTCCTGATTGTCGGCGCTGTTGCCGGCTGGCTTGCCGGTCTGATCGTCAGCGGCTTCGGCTTTGGCCTGATCGGCAACATCGTCGTCGGCATCGTCGGAGCTTTCATCGCCGGCTATCTCTTTCCCGCGATCGGGATCAGCCTCGGAACTGGCATCCTTTCCGCGATCATTCACTCGACGATCGGCGCGATCATCATCCTGGTGCTGATCCGCATCGTCAAACAGGCGTAAGCCTGCCGAAGAAACGTTTGCGATCCGCACGAAAGCGCGGACCGCCTCTTGCAAGGGCGACTGCAAGTTTCCTTAAATCGGAACCGATTTAAGGATAAAAACATGTAGCAATTCAAAGTGCTACAGCGACCTTTGCGCGTCTGAAAGGACGCGCGGCGCAGTAAGCGGAGGCAACCATGAGCGAACTCTACGCTGCAAATATCGAGACGGCCCTCAAAACCTTCATCACCGACCATCGGGGCATGCTGACGCGCGAACAGGCGATTTCGACGATCCTCGAGAACTGGTTCGCGAGCCATGGCTACCTGCCGCCGCAGCAGGAAGGCCGGCGCCCTGAAGATCTTGACGCCTCGAACGACGATTGAAACACTGACGCCGCCTGCAGCGAGCGCGATTCCGGCGTGCCGCTACACATTCGTATTCTTTCCCGACAACCCTGTTTTGCCGCATAGATCGCCCGATGAGCCTTGCTTCCGTCAAACAGTTCTTCTCCGAACACGCCCCCGACATCGATGTCATCGAACTCGCACAAAGCACCGCCACCGTGGAGCTTGCAGCCAAAGGCCACGGTGTCGAGCCCGCGCAAATTGCCAAGACTTTGGCGCTCAAGGTCGGAGACGACGTCATCCTGATCGTCACGCGCGGTGACGCGCGGCTCGACAACAAGAAGTACAAGGCCCGCTTCGGCATGAAGGCCCGCATGCTGGGCTTCGACGAGGTAGAGGCGGAAACGGGCCATCCGGTCGGTGGCGTCTGCCCTTTCGGCTTGGCCAAGCCGCACAACGTCTATTGCGACGAGTCCTTGAAGGCCTACGACGTCGTCGTTCCCGCGGCCGGCGCGACCAACGCCGCCGTCCACATCAGCCCGGAGCGCATCGCGGAATTGACCGGAGCGGAATGGGTCGATGTTTCGGCAACGTGATGTTCCTGCCTTGGAATAGCCACAGAGCTTAACTGAAAACCTCGGACCCCGAGCGGACAGCGATTCGCCCGGTCGCCCGCATACCCTTGCGCTTCGACTTGAATAATTGAGCCGCTCTTTTCGGAGGAGAACACCGAGAATGAAAGCACTTGCCTGCGCGTTCGCCCTCGGCCTGTCGATGGCAGATCCGGCAGCCGCGATGGATCAGTCTCTGGTGCGGCAGTTCGAAAAGCTCGACCCGCAGACGCGCCTGGAGCAGCGTTGCGATACCGAGGCGATGGAACGGATCAGCGCGGACAAGACGTCGTACAGGCCGGACAAGGTGATCGCCTACACCTTCGCCGATCCAATCTTCAAAGGCGACAAGATGAAGGCGCCGGGCGCAGTCTTCCGAAGCGGGGGCGAATGGTACAAGCTCGCCTTCAAGTGCCGCACCAATGCGGCACACCTCGACGTGTTGTCGTTTGAATACAAGATCGGGGAACTCGTGCCGCGGGAACGCTGGGACCAGCTCTTTCTTTACCCCTGACACGGCAAGGAAAATACGATCGCGAGCCGGTCGATGCTGCCCACAAGACCAGAGCATTCTGCTTCCATGTGGGTTTCACTGAAAGCAGAAGGACCTCCAGGCTCAAAATCCTAGAGCACGACAATAAGGAACATCAGCGAGCCGAGCGAAAGCGCGGCCATGATGCTCATGAGCACTTTCATCATGTGTTCCGTCATTTCGTACATCCCAGCCTCATTCCCCGATGAACGAACCTAACAACCGGACCGGCGAGACGGTGCGTCCGACGCGCCGAGCCGGCGCGCCTGCCGGACAATGACAATTTTCTGACAAATCAGTTAATAAATCATCATATACATGGGGATTAGCCCGCTTGGGGTGCAGATCGGCACAGGCGACAACATCGGGAACCGCCTGCCTTGTCTCGGCCAGCTGCGGGGCACGTGCGGCCTACCTATAGTGCCTTGCGCTTGGTATCATGCGTTCCTCATGGGCCCCGCATGGACGCTTGCCGCCCAGCAGGAATGGATTGCATCGCATTGGAAACGACTCTGATGGGAAAAAAGGCGGCCGCGAACAGGCATCTCGCCGGTCACGGGGTGCTGCGCGTCGGCTTCATTCTCGCGCGGAGCTTCACGCTCAGCGCCTTTTCCCTGTTTGCCGACGCCTTGAGGCTCGGCAGCGATGTCGAGGACAAGTCGGGCCGGGTGAACTGCGACTGGGAGGTGCTCGGCAGCACGAGGAACTTCGTCATGTCCAGCTGTGGCATACAGGTGGCGCCCACGGCCTCGCTTCGCCCGCCGACCGAGTTCAGCTACATCGCCGTCGTTGGCGGGCGGCTCAACGTCGAAGAACCGATCGACCGTGAAACGATCAACTACCTTCATCGGGCGGCACGAGAGGGCGTTCCGATCATCGGTGTATGCACGGGAAGCTTCATTCTGGCCGAGGCGGGAGTGCTGGATGGACGTGCCGCCTGCGTCAGCTGGCTGCATCACAATGACTTTCGATCACGCTTCCCCGCAATCGAGGTGACGTCAAAGCGCATCTTTGTCGAGGATGGTAATGTGATCACCTGCGCCGGCGGCAGCAGCGTCGCCGACCTCGCCACCTACCTGATCCGCAAGCATGTCGGCGAGGAAGCCGAGCGCAACGCGCTCGAAATCATGCAGATCACACGCCGCAGAGACGCCACGGAGATGCAGACACGCAATCCGCTCGGCGCAGTCACCGTGCAGGACAAGCGGATCAGTCTCGCGCTCATGGTGATGGAGCAGCATCTTGAGGACATCATCGGCATAGACGATGTGGCGAACGCACTTGGCATATCGCGCAGGCAGCTCGAACGTCTGTTCCAGAACGAACTCGGTGCCACCCCGGTTTCGGTCTATCTGAAACTTCGCCTCGACGCGGCGATGCGACTGGTTGCATCCACCGAAAAGCCGTTGATCGACATTGCGCTCGAAACCGGCTTCGAGAATGTCTCTCACTTCATCCGGAAATTCAGGGAGGCGTTTTCGCTAACCCCCGGTACAGCGCGTAAGCAACTTGCGGCAGCACGGCGGCCGGCTTCCAGCCGCTGACTGCTGCAACCGCTTTTGAAAGACGTTCCGGAGGCGCTAGAGCGCCGTGCGTTCAAGTGAACGCACAAAGGACGCCCTAGGACCGATCGACATTCATCGTAGCCAGATCAGGATCGCAGCGAGGTAGATGACGCCAGTAAAGTGGAGTGTTCGGCGCTCGTAGCGCGTTGCGA
>NZ_JASKLS010000017.1 GCF_030124375.1 Sinorhizobium sp. 6-70 | reverse complement strand
GAAAGGGAAAGGTGGCTTGGATGGAAAAAACGCTTTCATCGCCAGATGCAACAAGACGGAAGAGTCTTTTCCGATGGAATAAAGTACAACCGGATTTGAAAACGTCGCAACAACTTCGCGAATGGCGTGAATTGCTTCAGCTTCAAGTCGCCGAAGATGGGAAAGAGACATATCGCAATCCCTCTATCAAAATTCAAAATTTTTATACGTGCAATGACTAAGTCTGCCGCGCTCGAAAGCATCGCGGCCTAAAGTATTAATTAGTCGCAGCCGGCGAAAATAAGGCCGGATCGCTGCGCGCAGGTATTTAAACGCTATATCGCTAATATTTCAAGCATCCGGGAAAATGATTCTCGTCACCTATGACCGACTAGCAAGCTTTTCCCTGCGCACTTGACCGCGCGAGATTTCCTCTGCTTGACCCCGGGGAGGAAGAAAGCGACCGATGCGGTGATATCGCGGAACGCTGGCGCTGCTCCGGCGGTCGCCGCCGGCAACAGCTTGCCTGTTCAGACTGCACCCGCGATGCGCGTCTTCAGGATTGCGGAAAAACGAGGGTCGAAAGTCCGGCTGATCGGCTCCGCCGCTGCACCGATCGCCACGGCCCAAGGGTCGGTAAAGCCCAGTTGCAGGCGCGGCATGCTTCGGGCGCGATGCTCCGCAATCGAAGGCAGCAACGGATGGATGGCCTCGATCAACAGGCGGGCGAGACCCGGCGGCATGCCGCCGCACAGGATAATGGTTTGTGGATCGAAAATGCTCTCCAACGCCTGAATGGCGGCCTGCAGCTCGAATGCCACGTCTTCGACCCAGGCGGTGACGCGTGCGTCCGGTCCGCCCGCGATCTCGTCGATCCGGCGATAAAGATCCGGATTGGCCGGATCGAGGCCAAGGATCTTGCTGAGCGACGCGATGGAAGCCCGGTGTTCGAGCGGCGCTCGCTGGATGCCGTACACGGCGCGCGGCTGACTCAAGATCATGCCGATCTCGCCGGCATTGCCGTTGGCGCCGCGATAAAGTTCGCCATTGAGGATCAGCCCGGCGCCGAGGCCGTAGCCAAGATAGATGCAGATCGCCTGATCGACGCCGTGCGCCGCGCCGACCATCTTCTCGGCCGTCGCGGCTGCGGCTGCGTCGTTCTGTAAGCGCACGTCGAGACCGGTGCCGACCGACAGCGTTTCCAGGAGAGGAAACTTCTGCCAGGCCGCCATCATCCAGGGATCGTCGGCGTCCGCCTCGATGCCGAACGGCCCGGGCATAGCAACGCCAAGACCGACGAAGCGGTCCCTGGACTGCGGCGCGATCCCTGTCAGGTCGCGACGCGTCCTGGCAATCAAGTCCAGAATGGTCGCGACACCCGTCGCCGGGCCACCGGCAGGCAGGTTCGCCTCGCCGCGTGCGAGCACAGTGCCGATCAGATCGACCGCGATCGTGCGCGTGACATGCCGGTCAATCTGCAGGCCGATCGCGAAGGCGCCTTCGGGAACCAGCCGGTAGGGCGTCGACGGCTGCCCCCTGCCCTTGCGCACGGCGGCGAGAGACGTGACCAGGCCGTCGCATTCGAGCTCCTCGATAATGTTCGATACGGTCTGTTTGGTGAGCGCGGTCGCCCGCGCCAGATCGGCGCGCGACAATTGCCCGTTCAACCGCAAAGCGTCGATCATCACGCGGCGGTTGTGCGCGCTGGTCCCCTCCTGATTGGTCCCGCTCTTGGCCCGGATGGGGCGCATCTCGTTCATCCACAAATCCCGCTTGACACTGTTAGAATATTGGCGAAGAAATAAGTCAAGACAATTGACTTAATAAGAGGTCGCAAGAACCTCGGGGGAACGAAGGCGACGGTGCCGTGCTGTCGCAAACGCTCCGATTGATTTGTCGACGGCCGCCGCGCTACTGCATGTGTCCTTATATCGTAGCGATTTAAGGATGAAAACATGCAGCAATTCAGAGTGTTACAGCGTCCTTTGCGCGTCTGACAGAACGCGCGGGCGCTGTAGTGGCGGATTCTTCGCATCCGGCGCGCGGATGAGCCGCGCCGGGAACTGAAACGATCGGTTATTGGAGGCAACAATGTTGAAATCCACGCGCAATGCACTGCTTGGCGCTGCCCTTGTCGGAATATCCTTCAGCGGCGAGGCTTATGCGGAAACGACGCTGAACGCGCTGTTCATGGCTCAGGCCGCCTATAGCGAGGCCGATGTTCGCGCCATGACGGAGGCCTTCACCAAGGCCAACCCGGACGTAAAGGTCAATCTCGAATTCGTCCCCTATGAAGGACTGCACGACAAGACCGTGCTGGCGCAGGGCTCCGGCGGCGGTTACGACGTCGTTCTCTTCGACGTCATCTGGCCGGCCGAATACGCCACCAACAAGGTGCTGGTCGATGTCACCGACCGCATCACCGACGAGATGAAGAATGGCGTTCTGCCGGGTGCCTGGACCACGGTCGAATATGACGGCAAGCGCTACGGCATGCCGTGGATCCTCGATACCAAATATCTGTTCTACAACAAGGAAATCCTGGAAAAGGCCGGCATCACCGCGCCGCCGAAGACCTGGGACGAGCTTGCCGAACAGGCAAAGACGATCAAGGACAAGGGATTGCTCGCAACCCCCATCGCCTGGAGCTGGTCGCAGGCCGAAGCCGCGATCTGCGATTACACGACGCTGGTCAGCGCCTATGGCGGCAAGTTCATCGACGGCGGCAAGCCGGCCTTTACCACCGGCGGCGGTCTCGATGCGCTGAACTACATGGTTTCGAGCTACACCTCCGGCATCACCAATCCGAACTCCAAGGAATTCCTGGAGGAGGACGTGCGCAAGGTGTTCCAGAACGGCGAGGCGGCCTTTGCGCTCAACTGGACCTATATGTACAACCTCGCCAACGACCCCAAGGAAAGCAAGGTCGCCGGCAAGGTCGGCGTGGTGCCGGCTCCGGGCGTCGCCGGCAAGAGCGAGGTTTCGGCCGTCAACGGCTCGATGGGCCTCGGTATCACCTCTACAAGCCAGCATCCGGACGAAGCATGGAAATACATCGTCCACATGACCTCTCAGCCGACGCAGAACGCCTATGCGAAGCTCAGCCTGCCGATCTGGGCCTCGTCCTACGAGGACGCCAGCGTGACGAAAGGCCAGGAAGAGCTGATCGCGGCAGCGAAGCGCGGCCTTGCGGCGATGTATCCGCGGCCGACGACGCCGAAATATCAGGAGCTTTCGACAGCCCTGCAGCAGGCGATCCAGGAAGCGTTGCTCGGCCAGACTTCCGCCGAAGACGCCTTGAAGACGGCTGCCGAGAACAGCGGCCTCTGAGTACGCCAGATCACGTTCCGGGCGGCCGGCCCGCCCGGAACGTGAACGAAGCCCGCGGCTTCTTCGAATCCTCGGCATGGCCGAGCCATGATGAATCGCATGAACGGCCCGGACGGCCGCAAGGGTCCTCATCCGATGCCCGGTACCTGGATAACAACACGCGCGTGGCTTTTGATGCTGCCGCTGCTCGTGGTCATGATCGCCGTCATCGGATGGCCGTTGGTCGACACGGTGCGGCTCTCCTTCACCGACGCGAAACTCGTCGGCACCGCCGGCGGTTTCGTCGCGCTCGACAACTACGCTAAACTGCTCGGCGGGGCGAGTTTCCAGCGGGCGCTGATCACGACGACCTGGTTTGCGGTCGTGTCCGTCGCCGCCGAAATGGTGCTCGGCGTGCTCGCCGCGCTGCTGCTCAACCAGCAATTTCGCGGCCGTACGGCGCTCAGAGCCTTGATGATCCTGCCATGGGCCCTGCCGACGGTTGTCAACGCGACGCTGTGGCGGTTGATCTACAATCCGGAATACGGCGCCCTCAACGCCGCACTTACCCAGCTCGGGCTTATCGACAGCTATCGCTCCTGGCTCGGCGAGCCTGGCTCGGCTCTCACTGCACTGATCGTCGCCGATTGCTGGAAGAATTTTCCGCTGGTGGCGCTCATCGCGCTCGCAGCGCTTCAGGCCGTTCCCCGCGACATCACCGCGGCAGCGCTTGTCGACGGCGCTGGCCCGTTCAATCGCTTTCGCTACGTGATCATGCCCTATCTCGCGGGGCCTCTCCTGGTGGCGCTGGTGCTACGCACGATCGAGGCGTTCAAGGTCTTCGACATCATCTGGGTGATGACGCGCGGCGGACCGGCAAACAGCACGCGCACGCTCTCGATCCTCGTCTACCAGGAAGCCTTCTCCTTCCAACGAGCGGGCTCCGGGGCCTCACTCGCGCTCATCGTCACGCTGCTCGTGACCCTTCTCGCGGTTGCCTACGCGGCGCTGCTTCGCAAGGCCGCGGGAGCATCGTGATGGAACGCCAGAACCCGCTCTTCACCGCCTTCGTCTATCTGAGCGCGCTGCTGCTTGCGATCATCATCCTGGCGCCGCTCGCCTGGCTCTTCGTCATGAGCATCTCGTCGGCCGCCGACCTTTCCGCCAAGCCGCTCAACTGGTGGCCGGACGAGATCGATCTTTCGCGCTACCGCGCCCTGCTTTCGACGATCGAGAACAGCGCCGGCGCCGCCTTCGTCGCCTCGCTGCTCAACAGCCTGAAGGTCGCCGGCATGGCGACGCTGGCCGCGGTTGCCGTTGCCATTCCCGCCGCCTGGGCGGTCTCGCGTACGCCCACGGTCTCCTGGTCGCTCTACGCGGTGATCGCCACCTATATGCTGCCGCCAGTGGCGCTCGCGGTGCCGCTCTATATGGGGCTTGCCTATCTCGGCCTGCTCAACTCCGTCTTCGGCCTGGCGCTCGTCTATCTCACCATCCTCGCACCCTTCACCACCTGGTTGCTGAAGTCAGGCTTCGATTCCATACCCAGGGAAATCGAAAGCGCCGCGATGATCGACGGCGCTCGGCTCGACCAGATCCTGCGCCTGCTGACGCTACCGCTTGCCGCCCCGGTGATGGCGACCTCCGCGCTCTTTGCCTTTCTGCTCGCCTGGGACGAATTCTTCTACGCGCTGCTCTTCACCTCCGACCTGCGCGCCAAGACGCTTACCGTCGCCATAGCGGATCTCGCCGGCGGCCGTGTTTCCGATTACGGATTGATCGCCACCGCCGGTGTGCTAGCCGCCCTCCCCCCGGTGCTGATCGGTCTCGTCATGCAACGGGCCTTGATTTCCGGGCTCACAAGCGGCGGCGTCAAAGGATGATGATGAAGGTTTCCAAGGAACGCTCCGCCGGGCTCATCGCGATCGACAAGGAAATGGCGCGCCAGCACGCAGACGCCATCGAGTCCTTCGAACGGTCGGCACCCCTCGCGCAGAAAGTTGCGGCGTCACTGCGATCGACAGGCCGCCTCATCCTGTTGGGCATGGGCGGCTCGCATGCCGTCGGGCGCGCGGTCGAGCCGATCTACCGAGCGTTCGGTATCGAGGCCGTGGCGCTGCCTCTCTCCGAGCAGCTCGGACAGCCATTACCCATTGAAGGAAAAACCGTCCTGATCACCTCACAATCGGGCGAAAGCGCCGAGGTGTTGCGCTGGTTCAAGGAGACCAACGGCGGCGCCGCCGATACGTTCGGACTGACGCTGGAAGGCAATTCGTTTCTGGCGCGCACCGCGCCATCGCTCATCGGCGCCGGTGGCACGGAACAGGCCTTCGCGGCAACCCGCAGTCTGACGATCAGTTTCGCGCTGCACCTTTCGGTCCTTGCCGCCCTCGGTGATGATCCGGCCGGCGCGCTTCAAGCCCTTCGCGAGCCGGAAGCCCCGGCGATCGACGATGCGCTTGCCGCGCTCGCCGTCGTGCGCGCCGTGGTCACCTCCGGCCGCAGGCTGCAAGGCCTTGCCGAGGCGATCGGGCTCGGACTCACCGAGCTGTCGCGCCTTCCCTGCTTCTCGCTCGAAGGCGGACAGCTTCGCCACGGCCCGATGGAAATGCTCGGCCCGTCTGTCGGGGTCGTACTCTTCCGCGCTAGCGACCCGACGGCAGGTCTCGTGGCCGCGATGGCGACCTCCGCTGCAGAAGCGGGCTCGCCGGTGATCGTCTTCGATGCTTCCGGCGAACCGCCGGTCGAAGGAGTGGTGACCATCCGCTTCCGGCGCGCCGCGGGCCTGGCGGCCTTATTTGCCATGCTGCCGGTCGCGCAGTCGCTGATGCTCGCCTTCGCGGATGCGCGCGTCGACAATGCGGGCACGCCAGTGCGCTCCACCAAGATCACCCGGAGCGAATGAAGCCATGCGCCCGCTTGCAGTCATCGGCAACGCCAACATCGACCTGATCCTCGGCCCGGCCGAGCCGTGGCCGAAGGCTGGCACGGAAATTATCGTCGATCATGACGAGCTGCGCGTCGGCGGCTGCGCCGGCAACAGCGCGCTTGCCTGGGATTCGCTCGGCGTCGACTATGCGATTGCCGCGAATGTCGGCAATGACCAGTTCGGCACCTGGCTGAAGGAGGCCTTCGGCGTACGCGCCGAGCGCTGGCCGGTCGAAGCCGTGGGCACGACGCTGTCGGTCGGGATCACCCACCCGGACGGCGAGCGCACGTTCTTCACCACGCGGGGGCACCTGCCGCTCTTCAGCTTCGACGCGGTGCGCACGATGCTTGACGGCGAACGTCTTCACGGCGGATGTGCGCTGCTCGCCGGCTCATTCCTGACCGACGCGCTGACGCATGCCTATGACGCGTTCTTCGACTGGGCCGACGCGCATGACATTGCGGTCGCGCTCGACACCGGCTGGCCGCTCGACGGCTGGACCGAGGCGAACAAGCGCAAGACTCTCGACTGGCTGAAACGCTGCCATTGCGCGCTCTTCAACGAAGTCGAGACGACGACCCTGACCGGAGAGACCGACCCCGGCGAGGCCGCTCGCCACCTGAAGGCACGCATGCCTTCCGAAGCGATCGTCGTCGTCAAGCGCGGGCCCCATGGTGCGCTTGCCCTAGACCAGACCGGAGCGCAGTTCTCGGTTCCAGCGCCTCGCGTCGACGTCGTCGATACGATCGGCGCCGGCGATGTCTTCAACGCCGGTTTTCTGGCCGCACTTGCCACCGACTTGCCGCTCGAACAGTGTCTCAGGGTTGGCGTCACAGTCGCATCCGAAGCCATCTCCACGCTGCCGCGCAGCTATGGCAAACCCCTTTCGGCCTTCCTTGAGGAGACCAGGAAATGAGCGCACTCGAAATCCGCGACATCCACAAGCGCTATGGCGAGGTGGAAACGCTGAGGGGCATCGACATCGCGCTCGAAGGCGGCGAGTTCCTGGTGCTCCTCGGCTCGTCCGGTTGCGGCAAGTCGACCCTCTTGAACATCATCGCCGGGCTTGCGGAGCCAAGCGGCGGAGACGTCCTGATCGGCGAACGCTCGATCCTGGGCTTGCATCCCAAGGACAGGGACATCGCCATGGTGTTCCAGTCCTACGCGCTCTATCCGAACATGAGCGTCGCCCGCAACATCGGCTTCGGCCTTGAGATGCGCAAGGTGCCGGCGGCCGAGCGCGAAAGGGCGGTGCGCGATACGGCTCGGCTTCTTCAGATCGAAAATCTTCTCGACCGCAAGCCGAGCCAGCTTTCCGGCGGCCAGCGCCAGCGTGTTGCGATCGGCCGGGCGCTGGTGCGCGATCCGCAGGTCTTTCTTTTCGACGAGCCGCTGTCGAACCTCGACGCCAAGCTGCGCATGGAGATGCGTACCGAACTGAAGCGCCTGCATCAGATGCTGAAGACGACCGTCGTCTACGTGACCCATGACCAGATCGAGGCGATGACGCTTGCGACCCGCATCGCCGTCATGCGCGACGGCCGCATCGAACAGCTCGGGACGCCGGAGGAAATCTACGACCGGCCGGCAACGCTCTACGTCGCCGGCTTCGTCGGTTCGCCGCCGATGAACATTCTCGACGCGGAAGTTGTCGGAAACGCTCTCAGGCTTGTCGGCTCGGAGGAAACGCTGCCACTGCCGGCGGATTTCACCAGTACCGCGGCGGCGGGTCGGCGCGTCAAGGTCGGCATCCGCCCGGAGGCGCTGCGGCTGGCAAACACCGATACACCGGGCGCCTCCGTCAGGGCGCAAGTCGAAGTCGTGGAACTGACGGGACCGGAATTGGTCACGACGGCAAAGCTCGGCGAACAGACGATCACCGCCTGCCTTCCGCCGCGCACGCGTTTTGGCGCCGGATCGCAACAGCTCTTCTCCTTCGATGAGGCGGTGCTGCATCTCTTCGATCCCGAGAGCGGCCGGTCGCTGCGGCCTGTATGAAAACCGGCTCGGGATGAGCGAGAAACGACGCCATTCCGAACGGAAAACCGTTTGACACTTTTCCTGGAATTGCTCCAAGTTCACCACAACCCATGATTTGCCGTAGATCATTTGAAATCGCGCAATTCCGGACGGAAAACCGTTACACACCTTTCCTGGAACTGCTCTAAAGGAAACCTGCCGTATGACCCTGCCGATCGAAACGCCCGCTGTGCTGGTCGACATCGCGATCGCCCGCCGCAACATCCGCGCGTTCCAGGACTACGCGGATCGCCACGGCATTCGGGTGCGGCCGCACATAAAGACGCACAAGCTCCCGCAGATGGCCGAGTTGCAGCTCGAAGCCGGAGCGATCGGCATAACCTGCCAGAAGGTCACCGAGGCCGAGGCGATGGTCGAGGGCAGCACGCAGATCAAGGACGTGCTGATCACCTACAACATCCTCGGAGCGGAAAAGCTTGCGCGTCTCGCGGAACTCAACAAACGCGTCACGCTCAGCGTGGTCGCCGACAACCGGACCGTCATCGACGGCCTGTCGGGCCGTTTCGCACGCGAAGACGAACCTCTGACCGTGCTTGTCGAATGCAACACCGGCGCCGATCGTTGCGGCGTGGCGACTCCCACCGAGGCCGCGAGCCTCGCCCGGCGCATAGCCGATGCGCCCGGATTGCACTTCGGCGGGCTGATGACCTATCCGCCGGTTGGCGGAACGGAGCGCGTCCAGGCCTTCATGAGCGAGGCAAAGCGGCTGATCGAAGCGGACGGCATCGACGTGCCGACGGTCACCTCCGGCGGCACGCCGAACATGATGGAAGCGGCTGGTGCTTCCGTCGCGACCGAACACCGTCCGGGGACCTATATCTACAACGATCGCTCTCTCGTCGCCCGCGGCGTGGCGACGTGGGACGATTGCGCACTGACGGTGCTTGCGACGGTCGTCTCGGTTCCGGCCGAAAACAGGGCGATCATTGATGCCGGCAGCAAGGTCCTAACCTCCGACCTTCTCGGTCTTTCCGGCTACGGCCATGTGCTCGGACGCGACGACGTCAGGATCGACCAGCTTTCGGAAGAGCACGGCAGGCTGGTCTCCGACGGCCCGATCAACCTGAAGGTCGGCCAAAAGCTACGCATCGTCCCGAACCACGCCTGCGTCGTGACCAACATGGTCGATGCGGTTCATATCGTCGAAGGAAATGAGGCGAGGGCGACCTGGCCCATTATCGCGCGCGGCCGAGTGCTTTAGTAGCGAGCCTTCGCGAACGGGTTGGCACGTCGACCAATCCATCAGACATCGCTTCCGACGCTCAGAAGTGAATGGTCATCACGATGTCCTGGTCGAAGTCGCCAAAGCCTTTGCCGAAGATGTTCAGCCCACCGGGATTCTCGGCCTTTTCATCGATGCCGATGCGAAACCGGATCGAGTGATGATCGGGAATTCCGAGCGATGCGATCGTCTGGGTCGACACCATGGCGCCGTCGATCCAGGTCCCCCGGTCGTCGATGGTCCAGGTCTTGAGCTTGCCGTATTGCGAGCCGCTGAGCTTCCACCACGCCGGCGAATAGATCCCCCGGCGATCGCCGAAGTCGCCCGGCGATGTCCAGTAGCCGGCTTTGACGCCGTTTATCCATATGGAGATATCGGACGGCCAGTTGGCGTTGGTGGCCGGCGTCTCGGAACTCAACTCAGCTGAGAACTCGATCTTGCGGACCGGCCGGCCGCTGACCTTGGCATTGTTCGGAAATTTGTATTCGACATAGCCGCGCGTGAACCAGAGAAGTGCTGCCTGCATGCGCTGCGGGTCGAGGAAGACTTCCTGGACGTCGAGCATGCCAATCACATTGTTGACGGAGCAAAGACCGCAGGGCGCCTCGACCTCGAATTCGGTGAAGAGGCCGATCGGCATGCTGACGGTGACGATATCGGGCGAATGATTGGTGCGGTTGTCGAACCGGATGAGGATTTCGCCATAGATGCTGGAGCAGATCTTCTGGTTGCCCTTCGAAGCCTTCATCGTGTGCGTCTGGATCAGCCCGGCTTTCTCGAGCGACCTGAGGTTCGTCGCGACCGTCGATTGCGGCATCGCCATATGCACGGCAATGTCGTTGACGTTCAATGGCCCCTTCAGACGCAGGAGGTTGAGGATTTCGATGCGCGTGGCGGAGCCGAGCGCCTGCACGACCTCGACATCCTTGATCGGATCCACGGTTAAAAGTTTCGTCTCCATTCTTAGCTACTGGAACTCCGGCTCGGGCGCTGGCTGATCTGCTGATATCATGCATATCCGCCGGTTGTCGCATTGTTTTCCCTGTCGAGGGAGCGGCATGCCCCCTCGCGCTATTTCATCCTTTTATCCCGGACGACAGCATCAGCGCCTGGGTCACACGCTTCTGGAACAGAAGGTAGGCGACAGCGACCGGCATTGCCGCGAGGATCGCAACCGCCATGTCACGGGCGTATTTGACCCCGAAGGCATCGCCGACCTGGGTGATCCCGACCGTAACCGTCATCATTTCCTCCGAGCTCGTCACCAGGAAGGGCCAGAGGAAGGCGTTCCAGGCCATGATATAGGTGATGATGGCGAGCGCCGTGGTGATGCCCCAGTTCAGCGGCAGATAGAGACGGAAAAGGATCTGGAAATCGCCGCAGCCGTCGAGCTTGGCCGCTTCCCGGAGCTCCTTCGGTACGGAATCGAAGAACTGTTTGTAGACGATCACGACGACCGGAATGATGAGCTGCGGCAGGACGATGCCGCCCCAGCTATTGATCAGGCCGAAGCGGTGCATCAGCACGAACTGCGAGACGACGAGCGCCTGCGAGGGGACCATGAAGCTCGCGAGAATGATGCCGTAGAGCAGTCTGCGCCCGGCAAAGACAATCTGCGACAGGGCGTAGGCGCACATCACGCTGATCAGGATGACCACCACGGTGACGGCGATGGAGGTGACGATCGAGTTCACATACCAGGTGGCGAGCTTGGTCTCGAACAGGGCGAAGTAATAGGCCGAGAAATTGAAGACGTCAGGAATGAACGTCGTCTTGCTGACAACCTCCTGTTCCGGTTTCACCGAAGTGATCACCGCCCAATAGATCGGGAAGGCCCACATGCAGGCAACGCAAAGCGTGAGAACCAGGAGCAGGATGTTGCCGATGGATTTCCGTTGCATGGATCAGCGCTCCCTCACGCGCAAAAGCTGGTACTGCAGCACCGATACGCTGACGATGATCAGGAAGAGGAAGACCGCCACCGCAGAGCCGAGCCCGCCGTGATTGAGACGGAAAGCCTCTCGGTAGACGAGCTGGAGCAGCACGTAGGTCGAATTGAACGGTCCGCCTTCCGTCATCAGATACACCTGGTCGAAGATCTTGAGCTGCAGGATCAATTGAAGCGTCAGCACAAGGGCGGTGACAGGCCAGATCAGCGGCCAGGTGATACGGCAAAAACATTGCCAGCGCGTCGCGCCGTCAAGCGTCGCCGCCTCGTAGTAGTCGGCCGGGATGTTGCGCAGGCCGGCAATGAAAAGCAGAAGATTGAAGCCGTTGGTCCACCACACCGTGACCAGCGCCACCATCGGCATCGCCCATAGCGGATCACGAAAAACGCTGATGCGCTTGCCGGTGAAAAATTCGATTGCGTATTGAGCGACACCAAATTGCTGATCCAGCACCCATTGCCAGATCTGCGTCACGACCGATACCGGCAGGATGTAGGGCAGGAAGAACAGGACCAGTACCAAGCTCTGCAACCAGCCTCTCAGACGCACCACCATGAGCGCGAGGCCGAGCCCGATCAGCGTGTTCGGTACAACAGTAAGCACCACGAAATAGCCGGTGTTCCATACCGACGTATAGAAGAGTTTCTGATTGAGCAGCTTGATGTAATTGTCGAAACCGACCCACTCACCTTCGCCGATCAACGGCGCGTTCGTGAAGCTCAAGGCGAACATCTTGTAGACGGGATAGGCGAAAACCGTCAGGTAGGTGATCACGAATGGCGCGATCATCAAAACGACTGTAAGCCTCTTGCTCCGTCCCCCGCTCGTCCTCACCACAATTGTCCTCCGTTTTCATTGTTCGCCGTGGGACCAGCCGGCGACAGGCCGGCTGGTCCGTCGTCGTCTTACATCTGGCCCTTCAGCTCCTCCCGCATCTGCTCGATCGCTTCCTCGGGATCGAGCTGGCCGTTCAGGGCCGGCACGATGAAGTTCTGCGTTGCCTCGTAGATCGGCCCGGCAACGCCGGCGAGCGGCGAAACGGGATCGAAGACGGCTGTATCCGCAAGCTTTGCGTAAGTTGCATTGGGCTGCATTGCCTTGAACTCGGCGCTCTCAGTCACAGGTCTGAAGGCCGGGATATGCCCTGCGTCGGCCCATGAAAGGCTGTGTTCGTTCATCCATGCGATGATCTGGAGCACCGCTTTCAGCTTCTCCGGCGTGATCGGCTTGGCGTCGCTGTTCGGCACGGCGAAGGCGTGGGAGTCCGCCCAGGTGGCGGGCTGGCCCATCAGCACGGGAATCTGGATGGCGCCCCATTCGAAGCCGAGATTGCCGTTCTTCGCGAGGTCCGTCATGGTCGGCACTTCCCAGACGCCGTTGATGTGCATCGCCGCCTTGCCCGACGTGAAGAGCGCAATCGAGGCTTCGTAGGAAATCAGTTGCGGCGAATAGCCGGACGAAACCCAGTTTGCCATGGTCGTCAGCGCTTTCACGCCGGCGTCGCCGGGAAGAATTTCGTCGCCGTCGATAAACTTGCCCCCCTGTTGGGAAAGCAGCGTGTAGAACACGCGCCACATGGAGCCGCCTTCATCGGTGTGGAGCGAGAGCGGATACTGGACCTTGCCGGTCGCCTTGATCTTGTCGAGGGCGGCATTGAAATTGTCCAGTCCATCGAGGCCTTTCGGCAGCCCGTCATCGCCGAGCAGCCCCGCCTCCTTGAGGATATTCTTGTTGTAGTAGAGGACGATGGCGTGGACATCGAAGGGGATGCCGTAGACCTTGCCGTCGGCGGAGGCCGAGTTCCAGCTCGCCTCGACGTAATTTTCCTTTTTGATGCCGGCTTCCGCGAGTTCCTCCGGCGCCAGCGGCCGAAGAATTCCCGACGGTATCGCCAGCGGGAAGCGCGAAAGGTGATAGGTCATGATGTCCGGCTGCTGGCCGACAGCCGTCGACGTCTGCACCTTCGTGTAGAAGGGGACACCCCATTCGAGCGTCGTCGCATTGATCCTGATGTCCGGGTGGGTCTCGTTGAACTCCTTGATCAGCGCTTTCATGCGCACGCCGTCGCCGCCGCTCAGGAAGTCCCACCAGGTAATGTCGGTCTGCGCAAAGGCGGTTGCCGAAGGCAGGACCGCCAGCGCACCCGCAAGGACTAGTTTCAAAAGCTTCTTCACGTCTGTCTCCTCCTCGATACAAGCATGATGCTTCATTGAATCGGCGGATGTGATCGCGCCGCACTGCCTCCTTGTCCGGATGTTTTTCGCATCCGGCTTGCGAGCACCTTCAGCCCGCAATCCATATTTTCCGCTTCATATCCGTATTTCAGATATCAACGCAGTCGCCTGCCCTGTTCGTCGAAGGCAAACAAGCTGCCGAGATCCAGGCTAAGCTTCACTTCCTGCTTGGGGTGCGGCCGCTCCTCGCCGCGGCATTCGACCGTCATCTCCGCACCCGTTGCCGTCAGCACGTGCAGGTAGCCAGTTCCCCCCAGCTCCTCGATAAATTCGGCGCTCGCCTTAAGCGGCGCTCCTCCCTCCCGATCGCCAAGGGTGACATGCTCCGGTCGCACGCCGACAAAGATCTGGCTGCCGACAGGGGCCCTCGCCGATGAATTGATGCCGAAGGCGGCTCCCGGGGCGTCGTTGAGTTCGACGGCGAGCCGCGTTGCCTCGCTCCCCGTCACGCGCCCTTTAAGGAAGTTCATTCCCGGCGAACCAATAAAGCCTGCGACGAACATGTTGTCCGGGTTGCGATAGAGCTCGAGGGGAGCGCCGACCTGCTGGACGACGCCGCTCTTCAACACCACGATCTTGTCGGCGAGCGTCATCGCCTCCACCTGGTCGTGGGTGACGTAAATCATCGTCGCGCCGATCTGGCGATGCAGGCGGGCAATCTCCATGCGCATCTTCACCCGCAGTTCCGCGTCCAGGTTCGAAAGTGGTTCATCGAAGAGAAAGACGCGCGGCTCGCGGACAATGGCCCGGCCGATCGCCACACGCTGGCGCTGTCCGCCGGAAAGCTGGCTGGGCTTGTGGCTCAGATAGTCGGTCAGCCGGAGGATTTCCGCCGCTGCCTTTACCTTCGTCTCGATTTCGGCTTTCGGCCGGCGCGCGATGGAAAGGCTGAAGGCCATGTTGTCGAAGACGGATAAATGCGGATAGAGGGCATAGGATTGGAAGACCATCGCCACACCGCGCTTCGACGCCTCCTTGCGAGTAACGTCCTCGGCTTCGATCCTGATCTCGCCGCCGGTCGTTTCCTCCAGCCCGGCGATCATGCGCAGAAGAGTGGATTTCCCGCATCCGGAAGGGCCGACGAAAACGGCGAACTCCCCCTGCTCGATCTCGATGTCGACATCGTGGATCACCTTCATGGCGCCGAACGACTTGCTGACGCCGGTCAACTTGATTCCGGACATTGTGCCTCCCGCTAACGCATTGGAATCGATCACGTTCATGATGCGGGCGACCTCCCCGGCCGCCCGGACCAGCGGCCGATTCACGCCGACGCAACGGAAAGCAGAACGAAGTGATAGGATCTCGGCGGCAGCGTACCGACGAGCGTGCCGGCATCGTCGACGGCGAGTGCTTTCCCCGCCTTGGGCACGATGCGGTTCTGATCGTCGACCGAGTTGCGCGCCTTGAGATCCTCGCCCTCCAGCATCTGATGCTGAACGACCTTGGCTTGCTTGAAGCCCTGCAGATCGATCGTCAGGTCGAGCGGTTCATCGAGGCTGCGGTTTATGGCGAAGATCGCAAGTGACCTGCCATCCTCCTGAAGGACGGCCGAAAGATCGAGATAGGGTACGTCCTGCGCCACGTCGCAGTCGTAGGTCGGGCTCGACGCGGCAACGTTCAACGCCGTCCCGCGTCCGTATTTCGAGGCGTATTGGAGCGGATAATAGATCGACTGCCGCCAGGCCGGTCCGCCGGCCTTGGTCAGGATCGGCGCAATCACGTTGACGAGCTGCGCCATGCAGGCGATCTTCACCCGGTCGGACCGGCGGATGAAGACGTTGAGAAGCGAACCGACGAAGATCGCGTCCTCGAGATTGTACAGCTCTTCGAGAAGCGGCGGCGCTTCCGGCCAATCCCAGCTCGCGATGCGCTCGCCATCCTGCTTGCGGTCATGGTACCAGACATTCCACTCGTCAAAGCAGATCTTGACATCGCGCTTCGAGCGCTTCTTCGCCTTGATGTAGTCGATGACGCCGCCGATGGTGACAATGTAACGGTCGAGATCGATCGCCTTGGCATAGTAGTTGAGCGTGTCCTGCTCTTCGTTTCCGAAATATTTGTGAAGCGAGATATAGTCGACGCTGTCATAGCTGGCGTCGAGGACTGTCGCCTCCCACTCCGGATAGGTCTTCATCTTGTCGTTCGACGAGCCGCACACCACCGTCTCCAGCGTCTTGTCGAAATATTTGAAGGCCTTGCTCACTTCATTGGCGAGATGACCGTACTCGGCCGCGCTCTTGTGACCGACTTGCCAGGGTCCGTCGATCTCGTTGCCGAGGCACCAGATCCGTACATTGTGCGGTTCCCTGTATCCGTGCTTGGCGCGCAGATCGCTCCAATAGGTCCCGCCGGGATGGTTGCAATATTCGAGGAAGTTGCGGGCATCGTCCAGGCCGCGCGAGCCGAGGTTCATTGCCAGCATCATCTCGGTGCCGGCCAGCTTCGCCCAGTCAGCGAATTCATTGACGCCGACCTGATTGGTTTCGCGCGTGCGCCACGCCAGATCCAGCCGGACCGGGCGCTCCTGGCGCGGGCCGATGCCATCCTCCCAGCGGTAGGCGGAAACGAAATTGCCGCCGGGATAGCGCACGATCGGCATGTCGAGATCACGCATCATTTCGAGGACATCACGGCGAAAGCCATCCGCGTCGGCCTTCTCATGACCGGGTTCATAGATGCCCGTATAAACCGCCCGGCCCATGTGTTCCAGGAAGGAACCATAGACGCGCTTGTCGACGGTCGAGATCCTGTATTCCCGGTTGAGTGTGGCTTTCGCTCGCATGGGCTTCCTCGTTTGTTGAATTCGATTTTGCCCGAAGCTAATCTGTATGATTTTTCAAATCAACATTTTTGTTTTATATCAAAAAATCAGATATACACACTCGGCCACATTAACACCCGATCCTTGAAGAGCGTCCGGATACTGGCGTGAACAGCGGACGTCCGGACACGGCAAAAAGGGGATGTCAGCCAATTCGCGACGCCAGAAGCTTGTCGATGCGCATGCCGTCCATGTCGACGATTTCGAAGCGCCAGCCCTCGAAATCGAAGCTCTCGCCCACATGCGGGAGATGGCCGAGGACCTGCAGTGCGAAGCCGGCGATCGTGTGGAAGTCGCCCTCCGGACGATCGTGGAAACCCAGCCTCTCGAAGGCGTCGTGCGCGGCCATCATGCCCTCGATCAGCATGCTGCCGTCCTCGCGCACCACGATGTCGGGCTCGACGGTTTCCGTATCCGGAAGGTCGCCGGCAATCGCCTCCAACAGGTCTGTCTGGGTGACGATCCCCTCCAGGCTGCCGTACTCGTCGATGATCGCGGCGAGGCGCACGGGAGCACTCTTGAATTTCTCGAGCACGCGGAAGACCGCTGTCGACTCGTGCAGGATCAGCGGCTCCCGAATAACGCCGAGAACGTCCACTGGTCGATGGTCGAGCAATTGGTCAAGCAGGTCCTTCTTGAGCACCATGCCCAGCGGGTAGTCGATGTTGCCCCTGCCGATCAGAAGCTGCTCGTGGTGACATTCCCTGACCGTCTTCAAGATCTCCTCCTGGCCGTCGTCGGCGTCGATCCAGTCGACCTCGATCCGGGGTGTCATGAAGTCGGAAATCCTCCGATCGCCGATGCTGAATATCCGCTCCACCAGTTCCTGCTGGGCCGCATCGAGAAGTCCAGCTTCCTGGCTTTCGGCGACAAGAAGCTTCAGTTCGGTCGGGGAATGCAGCGATGCCTCGCCTGCGCCGGGGCGCAGACCGACCAATCGAAGCACGAGATTGCCGAGGCCGTTGAGGGATAGGATCGCCGGGCGCAGCAGAAAGAGGAACAGCGCGAGCGGACGGACGACGGCCAGCGCCGTGCCCTCGCTGCGCTGCAATGCCAGGCTCTTCGGTGCCAGCTCGCCGAGGACGATATGCAGCGCCGTGATTATGATGAAGGAAACCGCGACGGCGATCGCGTGCGATCCGACCGATGCCCAGGCCGCAGGCAAGACCGTCAGCAACGGCGCGATCAGATGGGCGAGCGCGGGTTCGCCGACCCATCCCAGCGCCAGGGAGGATATCGTGATCCCAAGCTGCGTGGCCGCCAGATTGGCATCGAGATTATCGACGGCATGTTGGAGCGCGCTCGCGTTCATGCGCTTTTGCGCGACCAGTTCCGCCACGCGGCTGCGGCGAACCGAAACGAGCGAAAACTCGGCGGCGACAAAAAAGCCATTCGCGCCGACAAGCAGAAACACGGCCAATATCCCGAGATAATCGAGAATACTGCCATCGGAACCGGACATGATCTCCCTTCGGGCGGGTAACGCCTCGGACTGTTCAAGCTGCAATCAGCGTATCACGCTCTTGCCGCCGGAGGCAGACGAGAGATATCCGCGTGACGCAGGTTTGGGCGGCCCCGCCTCGATCGCCGATTTCATCACGGGTAGACGAGCGCGCCCAAAGCGCCCCCGGGGTGCGAATGGCAAATCTCTTTCGATTCACATCTAGATTTGCACCGGGGAACTTTTCTAGGATACGTGGACGGAAAGGTCGCTTGGTACCTTCTCGTCGACGCCTGCCCTCCCCTTCACTCATGGGATTACCCGATGCCAAAGACATTTCTCTCGATCGGCGAATGCATGATCGAACTCTCACAGGCCGGCGACGGCCATCTCAAGAAGGGTTTCGCAGGCGATAGCTTCAATACGGCGTGGTATGCCCGCGCCTTTCTCGGCGACGACTGGCGGGTAAGTTACTTCACGGCACTCGGAACGGACAGGCTTTCCGACGAAATGCTCGCCTTCATGAGCGGCGCCGGCATCGCCAGCGATCACGTGCGCCGCATCGAAGGGCGCAATCCCGGCATGTACATGATCCACCTGAAAAACGGCGAGCGCAGCTTCCAATACTGGCGGGAAACATCGGCGGCAAAGCTGCTGGCTGAAGATGGCGAGCGACTGCGCGCGGCAATCGATGACGCCGAGCTCATCTATTTCTCCGGCATCACGCTTGCGATCCTCTCGCCCGACGATCGGGCCCGCCTGCTGGATGAAATCCGCCGGGCGCGCGAATTGGGAAAGACCGTCGCGTTCGATCCGAATCTGCGGCCACGGCTGTGGCAAGACACCGAGACGATGTGTGCTGCGGTTTCGGACGGCGCTCGCGTGGCGACGATGGTCTTCCCGAGCTTCGACGACGAGCGCAGCTATTTTGGCGACGCTGACCGTCAAGCGACGGTGAAGCGTTACCGCGACCTCGGCGCGGGGCTTGTCGTGGTCAAGGACGGCGCGAACGGCATAACGATCGGCGACGCCGGATCACGCATCGATGTTCCCGCCCATCCCGCCGACCCGGTCAGGGACACGACCAGCGCCGGCGACAGCTTCAACGGGGCCTTCTTGGCGATGCACCTGCGGGGACAGCCCTCTCGCGACGCCGCGGCGTTCGCCGCAAAGGTCGCCGCACGCGTCATAGAGCAGCCCGGCGCCCTCATCGGACCGGAGCATTTGCCGCAACCGGAAATAGCCTGACATTCCACCCCGACAATAAGGACGGCCGCCGACGGGCGCGATATATGGCGCGATTCTAAAATGCCGTGCTATCTTGCGGCCCCCGGAGACACGGACAGGAGAACCAAGCGAGCAAAGAATTTCCGCAAACGCGACATTGGCGACAGAACATTTCGCAAATGCCGCGCGGCGCGTCATAAGTTTGCGTTGTAGTAGTCGATTAAATTGATAGTTTTATCTGGCAAAGGATGGAGGGCGATATGGGCTCGAATAGTCTTACCGGAATGATGAAACTAGCGCTTGTGGTCGGCAGCCTGCAGCTTGGCTCCATTGGCCTCGCTCAAGCGGATACAACGATCCTGAACGTATCCTACGATCCCACTCGGGAGCTCTACAAGGAAGTCAATGCGGCCTTCGCCGAAAAATGGAAGGCCGATACCGGCGAAACGGTGACGATCCAGACCTCTCATGGCGGCTCCGGCAAGCAGGCCCGGTCAGTGATCGACGGCCTCGAGGCAGACGTCGTGACGCTGGCGCTTGAAGCCGATATCGACGCGATCGCCAAGGAGAGCGGGAAAATTCCGGCCGACTGGAAAACCCGCTTCGCAAACAACAGCTCTCCCTACACCTCGACGATCGTTTTCCTCGTTCGCAAGGGCAATCCCAAAGGCATCAAGGACTGGGGCGATCTCGTCAAGGAAGACATCCAGGTAATCACCCCCAACCCGAAGACCTCGGGTGGTGCGCGCTGGAACTTCCTTGCAGCCTGGGCCTGGGCGCGGGCCGCCAATGGCGGCGACGATGCCAAGGCGCAGGAATATGTGGCGCAACTGTTCAAGCACGTGCCGGTTCTCGACACCGGCGCACGCGGCTCGACGACAACCTTCGTCCAGCGGGGCCTCGGCGACGTGCTGCTCGCCTGGGAAAATGAAGCCTACCTCTCGCTGGAAGAACTCGGTCCCGATAATTTCGAGATCGTGACGCCATCGACCTCGATCAAGGCCGAGCCGCCGGTCGCACTTGTGGACGGCAACGTCGACAGCAAGGGCACGCGGAAAGTGGCCGAAGCCTATCTGAACTACCTCTACAGCGATGTCGGCCAGAAGCTGGCGGCCAAGCACTACTACCGGCCCTTCAAGCCGGAGCTCGCGGACCCCAAGGACACGGCGCGCTTTGCCGATGTGAAGCTGGTCACTATTGACGAATTCGGCGGTTGGAAGGAAGCTCAGCCGAAGTTCTTCGCCGACGGCGGAATTTTCGACCAGATCTACAAGCCGGGACAATGATTTTTCATGGCCTTTCGCAGCAGCAGGCGATGGCAGTTTCGGCAGCCGAGCGTCATTCCGGGTTTCGGATTGGCGCTCGGCGTCACCCTGACATGGCTCACCCTCATCGTACTCATTCCGCTTTCAGGCCTCATCTGGCGCTCGAGCGGCCTTGGCTGGTCTAAATTCTTCGCGCTCGCCTCTGACGAGCGGACCGTCAATGCGTTGACGATCAGCTTCGGCACCGCTTTCGTGGCCGCCGTCATCAATCTCGTTTTTGGCGTCGTGCTTGCCTGGGTGCTCGTTCGCTACCGGTTTCCCGGAAAGCGCGTCATCGACGCCATGGTCGATCTGCCATTCGCGCTACCGACCGCGGTTGCCGGCATTGCGCTGACGGCGCTCTATGCACCGAACGGCTGGATCGGTTCGCTTCTCGCGCCCCTTGGCATCAAGATCGCCTTCACGCCCGCCGGCATCGTCGTGGCGCTCGTCTTCGTCGGCCTGCCCTTCGTGGTCAGAACGGTTCAGCCGATCATGGAGGAAATCGACAAGGAGGTGGAGGAGGCGGCCGCAACGCTTGGCGCCAGCCGCTTTCAGACGATCAGCCGCGTTCTGCTGCCCGGCCTTCTTCCGGCCGGGCTGACGGGCTTCGCACTCGCCTTTGCACGTGGCGTCGGCGAATACGGCTCCGTCATCTTCATCGCCGGTAACCTGCCTTACGTCTCGGAGATCGCGCCGCTCCTGATCATCATTCGCCTGGAGGAGTTCAACTATCCGGCGGCAACGGCGATTGCCGCGGTGATGCTGCTCCTTTCTTTCATCATGCTGCTGGTCATCAACACGATCCAGTCCTGGAGCAGACGGAGATACGGTTATGGCGCATGATGTCGGTTCTGCGTCGATTGCGGCGCCGTCAAATCTGGTCAGGGCGGCGACCTCGGAGACGCGGTTCGCACGCATGACGCTGATCGTCGTTGCTCTCGGTTTCGTCGCACTTTTCCTGCTGCTGCCGCTTGCCACGGTGTTTATCGAGGCGTTCCGCAAGGGACCGGCAGAGTTCCTCTCGGCGCTGCGTGATGCGGAGACCTTTTCCGCCATTCGCCTGACGTTGCTGGTTGCCGCGATCGCCGTGCCGCTCAATCTCGTCTTCGGGGTGGCGGCCGCCTGGGCGATCGCCAAGTTCGAGTTCAAGGGCAAGGCGTTCCTGACGACCCTGATCGACCTGCCCTTCTCGGTGTCGCCCGTGATTTCGGGCCTTGTCTTCGTGCTGCTCTTCGGGTCGCACAGCCTGCTCGGCCCGATCCTGCAAAGCTACGGTATCCAGATCCTCTTTGCCGTGCCCGCGCTGGTGCTTGCAACTGTCTTCGTCACCTTCCCCTTCGTCGCGCGCGAACTCATCCCGCTGATGCAGGAACAGGGGACCAGCGACGAGGAAGCGGCATTGTCGCTCGGCGCCACCGGCTGGCAAACCTTCTGGCATGTGACGCTGCCCAACATCAAATGGGGCCTGCTTTACGGCGTGCTTCTCTGCAACGCCCGCGCCATGGGTGAGTTCGGTGCCGTCTCCGTCGTTTCCGGCCATATTCGCGGCCAAACGAACACCATGCCGTTGCAGGTGGAAATCCTCTATAATGAGTACAATTTCGTCGCCGCCTTTGCAGTGGCGGCGCTCCTTGCGCTCCTGGCGCTGGTAACGCTCGTCCTGAAGACGGCACTTGAACTTCGATACAGCGACGAGATCGCTGCCAGCCGCAGGCATTGAAAGGTCCAGACATCCATGGAAGTCCGCGTCCAGAACATACGCAAGGAATTCGGCCGCTTCCCGGCGCTCGACGACGTGTCGCTCGACATCCGGTCCGGCGAACTGATCGCCTTGCTCGGCCCGTCCGGCTCGGGAAAGACCACGTTGCTGCGGCTCGTCGCCGGGCTCGAGAGCCCGACCGGAGGCATGATCTTCTTCGGCGACGAGGATGCATCGAAAAAGAGCGTGCAGGAACGAAACATCGGTTTCGTCTTCCAGCACTATGCCCTCTTCCGGCACATGACGGTGCTTGACAACGTCGCCTTCGGGCTGAAGGTACGGCCTGCCAACCGTCGGCCGCCGGCCGCCGAAATCCGCCGCCGGGCCCTCGATCTGCTCGATCTCGTGCAGCTCTCCGGCCTCGAAAAGCGCTATCCGGCCCAGCTCTCCGGCGGCCAGCGCCAGCGCGTGGCGCTCGCGCGCGCCATGGCGGTCGAGCCCAACGTGCTGCTGCTCGACGAGCCCTTCGGAGCGCTCGACGCCCAGGTGCGCAAGGAGTTGAGACGCTGGCTCAGGGAAATCCACGACCGAACCGGCCACACCACGATCTTCGTCACCCACGACCAGGAGGAAGCTCTGGAACTGGCCGACCGCATCGTCGTGATGAGCAATGGCGCGATCGAACAGGTCGGAACCCCCGACGAAATCTACGACTATCCGGTCTCGCCTTTCGTCTACGGCTTCATCGGCCAGTCCAATTGCCTCAACGTGACGCTTTCCAGTGGCGAAATCTGGTTCGAAGACCGACCGATCGGATTGCGCGCAGCGAGCGAACCCGACGGTTCGGCGACCCTCTACTTCCGCCCGCATGACATCGAGCTCATCGATGGCTGCGGCGGCTGTCTGGCTGGCCTCGTGACCGGCAGCCGCCGCGTGGCCGGAACGCGCCATCTCGAACTCGATCTCGGCCGCACGCACCCGCCCGTGGAGATCGAGCTGCCGCCGGAACGCGCGACCGCCGCCGATCACGCCCGCATCGCCTTCAGGCCGACCAAATGGAAGCTCTTCCGCAAGGACGAGGCGCTGCCGGAAGTCAAGCGGAGGGTCGAAATACCCACCGGCGAACTGGCGCGCACGGGCACGTAATGTCGGTTATCGAAGATCTGACGCGATCGCTCGGCGAGGCGGTCGTGCTGACCGGCGGCCGTATCACCGAGCGCTATCGCAGTGACGCGAGCCTCACCGGGCGAAACCTCCCGAGCGCCGTGGTTCGCCCGGCGCGTACGGCCGAGGTCGCTACAGCGCTCGGTATCTGCAATGCGCATCATCAAAGCGTGGTGCCGCAGGGCGGCATGACAGGACTCGCCGGCGGTGCCAACCCCGACACCGGCGACATCGTCATTTCGATGGAGCGGCTTTCCGGTATCGAGGAAATCGACCCGGCGGCCGCGACGATGACCGTACTTGCCGGCACACCGCTTGAAGTCGCGCAACGCGCGGCCGAAGATGCGGGTTTCCTGCTCCCGATCGATCTCGGCGCACGCGGCTCGTGCCAGATCGGCGGCAACCTTGCCACCAATGCCGGCGGTATCCGCGTCATCCGCAACGGTGTCGCCCGTGACAATGTGCTGGGCATCGAGGTCGTGCTTGCCGACGGCACGGTGGTCTCTTCGCTCAACAAGATGATCAAGAACAATACCGGCTACGACCTCCGGCAATTTTTCATCGGTTCGGAGGGCACGCTCGGCATCATCACCCGCGCCGTGCTGCGCCTGCGCCCGTTGCCGGCCGGACGGCTGACGGCACTTTGTGCGCTCGACAGCTACGCGGATGTCGTCGCCTTGCTGAAGCGCGCTCAGCGGGAGCTTTCCGGTCTCTCCGCGTTCGAAGCGATGTGGGAGAGCTACTTCCGCTTCAATTGCGAGGCGGAAGGACGGCAATTTTTCGAGACCTCTCCGGCCTTCGCCGCGATCATCGAGCAGGACATCCGCGGACAGAACGGCGAACGCGAGCAATTCGAGACCTTCCTCGGACAGGCCCTTGAAGACGGAACGATCGGCGATGCGCTGATCGCCCAGTCGGAGAAGGAGGCCCAGAGCTTCTGGCGCGTGCGCGAGGGCCATGCCATGGACAGGCTGCTGCCTTCCCTCGTCAATCTCGATGTCAGCCTGCCGATCGGCGATATCGGCCGCTTTGCCGACGAATGCAGCAGGGCGCTTTCCACGCGGTTCCCATCGGCACATGTCTCCTTCTTCGGCCATGTCGGTGACAGCAACCTTCATATCGCCTTTTCCGTTCCGGACGCCGGCGACGAAACCGCGCATCAAGTCGATGCGATCGTCTATCCGCTTGTTGCCGCCTATCACGGATCGATCTCCGCCGAACACGGGATCGGCACCTTGAAGCGCGACTTCCTCGACCACTCCCGCAGCGAGGCCGAGTTGGACGTCATGCGCCGCATCAAGAATGCCCTCGACCCGAACGGCATCCTCAATCCCGGCAAAGTGCTGCGCTAACGCAAAGAGGCGGCGCCTTCACCAGTGAAAGGACCTGCACGTGACCGACGAACAAAGCGACTCCAGATCGGCAATGGACGGAGAGCTCGGCATTCTTGCCAGACGCAAGATCGAGGCGGGGATCATCGCGCCGCTCTATGAGGTCATGCGTGAGAAGGTCGGTGAGGAACTCGCCCAATCCATCATCGATACCGCGATCACGCGCGCCGCCATCGACGCCGGAAAGGCCTTTGCCGCAAAAACGCCCGGCGGAACCAGCCTGCGGACGTTTCAGGAGTTGCAGGATCTCTGGACCCAGGACGACGCGCTGACGATCGAGGTCGTCAAGGCGACGGACGAGGAGTTCCACTACAACGTGCTGCGCTGTCGCTACGCCGAGACCTATCGGGAAATGGGTCTCGGGCATATCGGGCATCTTCTGTCCTGCAATCGCGACGGCGTATTCTGCACCGGCTACGATCCGCGCATCACGCTGGAGCGCACGCAGACGGTGATGCAGGGCGCGTCCCATTGCGACTTCAAATATCGCCTGAACAAGACCGAGGAATCGTCCTCCAAATAGGCGTTGTGCAGACCCGGGATGCGGACGGAGAACCGCGCAGTTTTCCTCATCCCGCTCTAAAACAATTCCAGGAAAAGTGTGTAACAGTTTTCCGTCTAAAGCCAGGAGGCCGGCGATTTCGGCAGCCTGCCTTCCGGATCTATGACCTCAAGGCGTGGCTCGCCCGCGCCGTTCCAGCGCCAGAGCGCGACGCAAGTGCCGCCGGGCGACATGAAAGACGGGTAGATCACGCCGTGAAACTCCCGGGCCGAGAGATCGGCCTGCACCTCATGGGTCTGCGGCACCACGCCCCTGTCGAGGTCGTCTCGCCATTCGCATCGGTGGATCGCATCCGTCAGGCCAAGCTCCGCAAGAACATTGGCGTCCGTAAGATCGGCCAGCCGCGCATCGTAAAGCTCGAGCCGCACGATCAGCGCCGGATGCTGCACGAAACCCTGGTTGTATTCGGCCCAAGCGGTCGAAAGTTCGCGCGCGGCATAGACCGTCGGCATGCCCACCGGATTCCATCGGCCACCGAAGCGCGCCGCCCCGTCACCAGAAAGCGGGACATGGGCCCAGCGCGGCACGAAGGCGCGCCACAGCGGCATCGGCGCGGCAGGCTCTAAGTTGGAGCGGGATGCGGACGGAAAACCGCTCACACTTTTCCTCATGCCGCTTAGGCGTAGACGCCGGCGCGAACAGCTTCCAGATAAGCGAGAACCTTGTCGGCCTTGCCTTCTCCGACGAGATCGAACGCCGTCTTTCCGGCCCAGCCGGGGATCGGCTGATGCTTGAACCAGATGACGGCACGGGCCTCGTCGCCCGCCATTTCGGACGCCATGGCGAGGATGCGGACGACCTTGCTCAAGGCGCTATCGACCTTGCGGGCGCCGGTCTTGGCCGTCAGCGTGTTCCGCGCGACGCCAATCAGTTTGGCGAGTTCGGCAAGCGTTATGCCCAGACGGTCGGCGACAAGACGCGCCGACAGAAACGGGGATTGATCCTCCCCGAAACGGGCAGCGGGAATATCCAGGCTGAGCGCAATCATGGCAAAACTCGATCTTGACTTGATCAACACATACGTAAAATAAGCTCAATCCGTGATCATTTCAAGCGCAGACGTTGCTCATGACTGCCAGGAAGGCGTTCGCCGGTCGAAAAAGGCCGAGATCCCTTCCCGGGCTTCCTCCGTTTCCCAGGTGTCGGCAAGCTGCTCGATCGTCGCGGCGATGACTGCATCTGTGATCGGCATGCCAAGCGAGCGCGCCAAGCGTTTCGCCCTTCCGGCCGCTTGTGGCGCCGCGGAAAGATAGGGCGCGATTTCCGCATCGACAGCGGCGTCCATCTGTCCATCGTCGACCACGACCGTCGCAAGACCGGCGGCAAGCGCCTCTTCGGCGCCGAAGAGCCGGGCCGACATGAACAGCGGCCGCGCCCTCCCTTCGCCGATCCGGGCGACGACATAGGGACTGATCGTCGCCGGGATCAGCCCGAGCCTCGCTTCCGTCAGGCCGAATTTTGCGCCCGCCGCCGCGACGACGGCGTCGCAGACACTCATCAGCCCGATCCCGCCGCCGAACGCATTGCCATGCACCCGCGCGATCAGCGGCTTCGGCATCTCGTTCAGCGCCTTGAACATCATCGCGAGACGCATTGCTTCGGCAACCCGCTCCTGCCGGTCGGCGCCAAACTGCTGGCGCATCCAGTCGAGATCGCCGCCGGCACAAAAACTCTTCCCCTCGCCGTCGAGAATGACGACACGGACCGCCTTGTCATCGCCAAGCCGGACAGCCGCATCCGTCAGCTCGCTGATCATCGCGGCGGAAAGCGCGTTGTGCTTTTCCGGACGGGCGAGCGTCAGGCGGGCGATGCCCCGTTTGTCGACCGTGCACCGGATCGTCTGGTCAGTCATGCTGCGCTCCTCAGGGATCGGGCGAAGGCGGCCGCGCGATCGAGCTTTGCGGTGTCGAGCCCGGTCGAAAATCCCCTTTTCTGCAGGAAGGCATTCACCGCCAGCGTATCGACGTTGCCGGCGGCGCCGGGCGCGTAGGGGCAACCGCCGAGCCCGCCGGTCGAGGCGTCGAACACCCGCAGACCCCGGTCGAGGCCGACAGCGATATTTTCCAGCGCCCGGCCGGACGTATCGTGGAAATGACCCGCAAGTTTCGACACCGCGACGTCGCCGAGCACCGTCGCCAGCATGGTATCAACGGCTTCCGGCGTGCCGCGCCCGATGGTGTCGCCGAGACTGAGCTCGTAACAGCCGAGTTCGGAAAGAAGGCGTGCGACGCGGGCGGCGGCCTCCGGCGCGATCGGTCCCTCGTAAGGGCACTCGACGACACAGCTGACGTAGCCGCGCATCGGAATTCCATGGTGCCGGCTTGCCTCCGCGACAGGACGAAAGCGCTCGATGCTCTCGGCAATCGAGCAGTTGATGTTCTTCTCGGAGAAGCTTTCGGAGGCGGAGGCGAAAATCGCCACCTCGTCGGCGCTCGCGGCGCGGGCAGCCTCGAAGCCCCGGATGTTCGGCGTCAACGCCGCGTAGCGAATGCCCGGGCGCCGCGCGATGCCGGCCATCACCGCCGGGGCATCGGCCATCTGCGGCACCCATTTCGGGCTGACGAAGCTGGTCACCTCGATGCGCTCGAAACCGCAATCGGAGAGCAGGTCGACGAGCCGGATCTTGTCATCGGTATCGACAAGCCGGGATTCGTTCTGGAGGCCGTCGCGCGGCGCCATCTCGACGATCGTGACGTGCTCGCTTGCCGACGATGTCACTGTGCGGCCTCCTCACTGAGCGTTACGAGGACAGTACCCTCGCTGACCTGCGTGCCCTCGGCCACGTGCACGCTCGCGACCGTCCCCTCTCGCGAGGCGGAAAGCGTCAGCTCCATCTTCATCGCCTCCATCACGACCAACGGCTGGCCCTTGGCGACGGCCTCGCCGGCGCCGACACGGACCATCTTGACGAGCCCCGGCATCGGAGCGACGAGCTCGTCGTCGGCAATTTCCCCGCCATGTCCGCCGGCCAACCCATCCGGCAGGTGAAACACCAGGTTCCGGCCATTGAGAAACAATGTCAGCGTCTCGCCTTGCCGAAGGAAGCGAAGCGTTCGCCTCTGCCCGGCCACTTCCAGCCGCGCACCGTTTTCGAAGCGTTCGAGCACGAGTACCGGCAGGGTGCTCGTACCGGCACGAACTGCGAACTGATCGCGTCCGCGCGACGCGAGCGTGACGGCGGCGCGTCCGCTCGCGTGATCGATGGAAATCGTCCGGTGGGCATCGCCCCAGATCTGCCAATAGCCGAGCGAGGCCCAGGGATCCGTGGACGTCATTGGCTGGAGGACGCCGGTGGAGACAATTGCCGCCAGCGCCAATGCCTCGTCGTCCGGGTCGCTCGGCGCCGCCAGCCGCTCGACCGTCCGGTCGATAAGTCCGGTGTCCGGCCTGCCGGCGCGGAAATCCTGTTCGTCCGTCAGCTTGATGAGAAAATCGAGATTGGTAACCGTTCCGCCGATCCGGACTTCCTTCAGCGCCGCCTGCAGCCGCGTTAGCGCCGCCGAGCGTGTCCCGGCATGCACGATCAGCTTGGCGATCAGCGGATCGTAAAAGGGGGTTATCGCGTCGCCCTGCGTGACGCCGGAGTCAATGCGCACGTTGCTGTCCGGAAAACTCAAGTGCGCCAGCCGCCCGGTCGCCGGCAGGAAGCCGCGGGTCGGATCCTCGGCATAGATGCGTGCCTCGAAGGACCAGCCGTCTATACCGATCTCGCCCTGCTTTTTCGGCAGCGGCTCGCCGTCTGCGACGCGCAGCTGCCATTCGACAAGATCGAGTCCGGTGACGGCCTCGGTCACCGGATGCTCCACCTGCAGCCGCGTGTTCATCTCCATGAAATAGAACTGGTCCGGCCAGAGGCCATTGGTCACGTCGGCAATGAACTCGACGGTGCCGGCGCCGACATAGCCGATCGCATGCGCCGCCCTGACAGCGGCGTCTCCCATGGCGCGGCGCACTTCCGCGGTCATGCCCGGCGCCGGCGCCTCCTCGATCACCTTCTGGTGCCGCCGCTGCAACGAGCAGTCGCGCTCGAAAAGATGAACGATGTTGCCGTGCCGGTCTCCGAAGATCTGGACCTCGATGTGGCGGGGGCGGGTCAGATACTTCTCGATCAGAACGCCGCCGTCGCCGAAGGATCCTTGAGCTTCCCGCTGCGCGGCTTCCAGCGCCGAACCGAAATCCTCTCGCCGCTCGACGCGCCGCATGCCCTTTCCGCCGCCGCCGGCGCGCGCCTTGATCAGCACCGGGTAGCCGATTTCCGCGGCCCGGGCTGCGAGGAACTCCGGATCCTGCTGTTCGCCGTGATAACCCGGCACGACGGGCACGCCGGACTGCTCCATCAGCGCCTTGGCCGCATCCTTGAGGCCCATCGCCCGGATCGCTTCCGGTGGCGGCCCCACGAAAACGATGCCGGCGGCCGCGACGGCCCCGGCAAAATCGGCGTTCTCGGACAGGAAGCCATAGCCGGGATGGATTGCGTCTGCGCGCACGGCCCTTGCGGCCTCTATGACGCGCTCGATCGAAAGATAGCTTTCGGCGGCGTTCGCGGGGCCGATCCGCACTGCCTCGTCGGCGAGTGTCACATGAAGCGCGTCGCCGTCCGCATCCGAATAGACAGCAACGGTGCGGATGCCTAGCCGCCTGGCGGTACGAATGATGCGGCAGGCGATCTCGCCGCGATTGGCAATCAGGAGTTTGGAAAACATGCCCCTCGGTTCCGCTTCTATTCTGCCGCCACCACTTCGACTTCCAGGAGCCAGCCGGAATCAAAGATTCCGGCGATCACCAGCGTCATCGCCGGTGCCAGCGCGCCGAGATAGTCGCTGCGGATCTCACGGTTCGCAAGGGTGTGGTTCCTGTCGGCGAGGTAGGTCGTCACCTTGACGATATTGGCCTTGGTCATGCCGGCGGCTTTGAGCTGGGCGTCGATATTCAGCCAGACCTGGCGTGCCTGCGCCTCAAAACCTTCCGGCAAGACGTCATCGGAGGTCATGGGTATCTGGCCGCTGACAAAGAGCAGTCGTTGAAAATCTTCGACGCTGACGGCCTGCGAGTAGCCGCCACGCGGCTGCGGTGCGTTGATCGCGTTGATGTTGTCGCGTTTCATGGCCCACCTCCCCTACATCCTGAACAATCCGAAACGTGTATCCGCGATCGGCGCGTTAAGCGCGGCCGACAGTGACAGTGCAAGCACGTCGCGGCTTTTTCGCGGATCGACGACGCCGTCATCCCAAAGGCGTGCCGAGGCATAGAGCGGATGGCTTTGCCGCTCGAAAAGATCGAGCACCGGCTGGCGGAAGCGCGCCTCCTCCTCCTCGCTCCATGGCGTGCCGGCCCGCCTCAACGCTTCGCCGCGCACCGTCGAGAGAACGCCGGCCGCCTGTTCGCCGCCCATCACCGAAATGCGGCTGTTCGGCCAGGTCCAAAGGAAGCGCGGTGAAAATGCGCGCCCGCACATGCCGTAATTGCCGGCTCCGAACGACCCGCCGACCAGCATGGTGACCTTGGGCACTTTTACCGTGGCCACCGCCGTCACCAGCTTGGCGCCATGCTTGGCGATGCCTTCGGTTTCGTATTTGCGCCCGACCATGAAGCCGGTGATGTTCTGCAGGAACACGAGCGGGATCTTGCGCTGGGCGCAGAGTTCGACGAAATGGCTCCCCTTCAGCGCCGATTCCGAAAACAGTACGCCGTTATTCGCGACGATGCCGACCGGGATCCCATGAATATGGGCGAAGCCGCAGACAAGGGTGGTTCCGAAACGCGCCTTGAATTCGTCGAAACGCGAGCCGTCGACGATCCGAGCAATCACCTCGCGGATCTCATAGGGCGTTCTGAGGTCGGCCGGCACGATCCCGGCGATCTCCTCTGGATCGTAGAGCGGCGGCTCCGGCGTGCGAAGTTCCACCGACGAAGGTTTTTCGCGGTTCAAGGCTGACACGGCGCGCCGCGCCAAGGCCAGTGCATGCGCGTCGTCACGCGCCAGGTGATCGGCAACGCCCGACACCCGCGTGTGGACGTCGGCGCCGCCGAGATCCTCGGCCGAGACCACTTCGCCGGTCGCCGCGCGTACCAGCGGAGGGCCGGCCAGGAAGATCGTGCCCTGCCCCTCGACGATGATCGCCTCGTCGGACATGGCCGGCACATAGGCGCCGCCAGCCGTGCAGGATCCCATGACGACGGCGATCTGCGGGATGCCGGCAGCCGACATGTTCGCCTGGTTATAGAAGATCCGGCCGAAATGCTCGCGATCCGGAAAAACCTCGTCCTGGTTCGGCAGGTTGGCGCCGCCGGAATCGACCAGGTAGACGCAGGGAAGCCGGTTTTCGGCGGCGATTTCCTGCGCCCTGAGATGCTTCTTGACGGTTATCGGGTAATAGGTGCCGCCTTTGACGGTCGGATCGTTGCAGACGATCATGCATTCGCGCCCGGCAATCCGGCCAATGCCGGTAACCAGCCCGGCACCCGGCGCATCGCCGTTGTACATGCCGTGCGCCGCGGTGGCGCCGACCTCGAGAAAGGGTGTGCCCGGATCGATCAGGGACGCGACCCGGTCGCGCGGCAGCAGCTTCCCGCGGCTGACATGGCGCTCCCGCGCCGTTTCGCCGCCGCCGTTGACGGCCATCCGCACCGCCTCCTCGACTGTCGCGATGGCCTCCGTCATCGCCGCACGGTTGCTCTTGTAGAGGTCCGAGGATGCCGAGATATGCGATCTCAAAATTGTCATGAAGCCCCCAGGCACGGGATTTGACCAAGATGCGCGAAGAACGGCAGCCGCCGTTCGTCTATTTTGTTTCCGCGAACAGTTCGCGCCCGATCAGCATCCGGCGGATCTCGCTCGTGCCGGCGCCGATCTCGTAGAGCTTGGCGTCACGCAGCAGGCGGCCGGCCGGATAGTCGTTGGTGTAGCCGTTGCCGCCGAGCGCCTGGATTGCCTCGAGCGCCAATGCGGTCGCCTTTTCGGCCGCATAGAGAATGCAGCCGGCGGCGTCCTTGCGCGCGGTTTCGCCCCGGTCGCAGGCTGCCGCCACCGCATAGACATAGGCGCGCGCCGCATTCATCGTCACATACATGTCGGCAAGCTTTCCCTGCATCAACTGGAACTCGCCGATCGGCTGGCCGAACTGCTTGCGCTCATGGAGATAGGGGACGACGACATCGAGGCAAGCCGCCATGATGCCGAGCGGCCCGGCCGAGAGCACGACGCGCTCGTAGTCGAGACCGGACATCAGCACGTTGACACCGCGACCGTCCGCGCCGAGCACGTTTTCTTCCGGCACCTCACAGTCTCTGAAAATGAGTTCGCAGGTGTTTGAGCCGCGCATGCCAAGCTTGTCGAGCTTCTGGCCGGTCGAGAAGCCGGCGAAACCCTTTTCGACGAGAAAGGCGGTGATGCCGCGCGGGCCGGCGGCCGGATCGGTCTTGGCATAGACCACCAGCACGTCGGCGTCCGGACCATTGGTGATCCACATCTTGTTGCCGTTCAGCACGTAGCGGTCGCCACGCTTGTCGGCCCTCAGCGTCATAGAGACCACGTCGGAGCCGGCACCCGGTTCGGACATGGCGAGCGCGCCGACATGTTCGCCGGAAATCAGCTTCGGCAAATATTTGGCCTTTTGCGCGGGGCTGCCATTGCGGTTGATCTGGTTGACGCAGAGATTGGAATGGGCACCGTAGCTTAGGCCCACGGAGGCGGAGGCGCGGCTGATTTCCTCCATCGCGACGCAATGGGCCAGGTATCCCATGCCGGCGCCGCCATAGGTCTCACCGGCGGTGATGCCGAGCACGCCGAGTTCTCCCATCTCCCGCCAGAGGGGCGCGGGAAAGGCGTTGCTCCGGTCCGTCTCTTCCGCGAGCGGCGCGATCCGTTCGCTCGCAAACCGGCGCACGCTGTCGCGCAACGCGTCGATGTCATCGCCAAGGGCGAAACTCAATCCACCTTGATACATGTCTTTTTCTCCTCCGCACGTCCCCGGCGGCGATCTCCTCATCGCCGGCAGAAACAGGCCTCGCAGGCATCCTCCGCGATGCACGGTCGCTGACAGCGCCGCGCGTCTATCCTGACGCGCAAAGGTCGCATTAGTTCACTGCATCGTAACGCCGCACGGCCCTTGCCGCGAACGATAACATCGCGCTTGGCTAATTTCCTTCCAAAGAGCCGGGCAGCGCAGCACGATTCGGAAAGAGGAAGGCTCCCACACGGCAGATCGATGCTCCGCGCTCGGCGTAGCATCATTCAATCGGCAACCGCGATTCGAGACGGTCAATGGGCGCGTGCGGCTAAATCTTGCCGAGGGCGGCCAGCGCCTCGTCGACGATCGCGTTCAGCGGCTGGTCGATGTCGATCGCCACGGTGTTTTCCTCGCCGGTCGGATCTTCCAACGTCGCGAGTTGGGTCTTCAACAGGGACGGCGGCATGAAGTGACCGGTGCGATGCTGCATGCGCTCCGCCAACACCGTCTCGGTTCCGTGGAGATAGACGAAAGCCAGTTCCCCCGGCGCGCTTTCACGCAGCTTCTGCCGATAGCTGAGTTTGAGCGCCGAGCAGGCAACGACGGCCGGGCCGGGGCTTTCCGCGAGCTTACGGCCGATCGCCGCAAGCCATGGCCAGCGGTCATCGTCGGTCAGCGGAACGCCCTCCGACATCTTCTTGATGTTCTCGGGCGGATGCAGGGCATCCCCCTCGATGAAGGGATAGCCATAGGCCTTTGCGATACGCTCGCCGACGGACGATTTTCCGCTTCCCGACACGCCCATCACGATGAGCGAGCCCGGAAATCGGTCCGCGTGCGCCGCGGGTCTGCGCCTCTTCTCGATCATCATCTTCAACCCGGTATCCCTGTTTCGGGGCAAGCGACTACGCTTCCGCTCATAGCTTCAGGGCTGTCGGTGGGCAAGCGCCGTGGCCGGCCACTGAAGCATCCGCCGACCGCTGCCGCGTCTATTCGAAAGGGACGACGACAGCAAAAAGAGTTGAATTTTTACAAAACTCCACGTATTTTGCTGAGATGGATGCTACCGACAGAAAAATCATTGGAATTCTTGCGGAGGATGCCCGAACGTCGTTGACCGACATCGGTGCAGCGGTCGACCTCTCGCCCTCGGCCGTCAACGAGCGCATCCGCCGGCTCGTTGCCCGTGGCACGATCCGCCGTTTTACGCTCGACGTGGATCATCGCGCCCTTGGCCTCGACGTTCTCGCCTTTGTCTGGATCGCCCTTTCGGCCGATGCCGATGAAACCGAATTCCGCGCGTTCATGGCGGCACACCCGGTTGTCGCCGAATGCCATCACGTGACTGGCTCATGGTCCTATTGCGTCAAGGTCCGCATGCCGACGCTCGGCGATATCGAGCCGTTTCTCTCCGAGCTGAAAGCACGGCGATACCTAGCCCGCAGCGAGACCGTCATCGCGCTTTCGACCGTTGCCGATAACTTTACAGGACCGGAGGTCCGGTAGACATGTCCGTATTGCTCTTCGGAAAAGGCCTCCTGCTCGGCCTCGCCATTGCCGCGCCGGTTGGGCCGATCGGCGCACTTTGCATCAGCCGCACGCTGACGCGCGGCTTCTGGGCCGGCGTCGCGGGCGGCCTCGGAACCGCGCTCGCCGACGCGGCCTACGCGATGCTCGCGGCGGTCGGCTTTGCGGCATTCGCTGCCGTGCTTTCCGTGATCGCGACGCCGCTCGGCCTGGTTGGAGGCGTGTTCATGATCTGGCTCGGCTGGCGCGGACTGGCGCCGAAACCGGTTGCTACGGCCGCCGAGATCGACGCCCGCGATCTCATTCACACGACGACCGCGACCTTCTTCCTGACCATCGCCAACCCCACGACCATCCTGTCCTTCGCCGCCATCTTCGCCGGGCTCGGGCTTTCGACGGTCGGCGAAGGGATAAAGGGCGCTATTGTCGTCTCGGGCGTCTTTCTCGGTTCGCTCGCCTGGTGGTTCTTCTTGAGCGGCGGCGTCGCGCTCGCCAAGAGACGGCTCCCGGACAGTTTCGCCGCCTGGGTGTCGCGCATTTCCGGGCTTCTGCTGATCGGATTCGGCGTAACCGCGCTCGCCTCGAGCGCAACCCGGTTTGTCTGACGCCTTGTGCGCGACACAATCGAAACCCAAACACAATCACAAAATGTGTTTCAGTCCATGGATTCTGGCGCGTCCTGATTGCATCACACCATTTATTCGAGCAAACTTATATGAATGAGATCGAACCGTTCCGAGGAGAATCACTGTGATGAATAAGAAGGATCCAAACCCGATTGATACCTTCGTCGGTTCTCGCGTCAGAATGCGCAGGCTGATGGTAGGGCTGAGCCAGGAGAAGCTGGCCGATGGCCTGGGCATCACGTTCCAGCAGGTACAGAAGTACGAAAAGGGCACAAACCGCATCGGCGCGAGCCGTCTGCAGGCGATTGCCGATATCCTCGGCGTCCACCCGAGCTTCTTTTTCCAACGCGACGATGACAAGGCGTCAGGACGAGACAGTGCCGGCGACATGCATGAATCGAACGAGATTTCTTCCTTCGTCGCCTCGAAGGAGGGCATTGCGCTCAACAGGGCGTTCCTGAAGATTGCCGATCCGGTGTTGCGGAAGAAGATCATCTCGCTGGTTGCCGCGATGGCGCAGGCACCGGATACGGAGTCGACGAGCGTCACCTCCGGAGCGCGCCGCACAGAGCCTCTGCACGGCTAGACTAGGTACTACATAGCCTTACCGTCAGCGAGGGGCCGCATGACCTACAGGTTGCAGACTCTGGGGCGATTGCGCCTGCTTAACGAAGCGGGCCGCGAAGTCGCCTTCCCCGAGAAAGGCCTGCTCATCCTGTGTCTTGCGATTGCCAACGGCCATCGCGAGCAATCCCGGGCGGAGACTGCGAGGCTGCTCTGGGACGGCGTCGAGCCCAGCCAGGCCTATGTCAACCTGCGCAAGACAATTTCCCGCATTACTGCGCAGCAGACGGAACTCGGGCGAACCTTTCTGACCTTTTCGCAGTCGTCGATCCTGGTCAATGCCGGCAGCTTGACGAGCGATCTGGATGCCGTGAACGATGAAGGCGGCGACGCCGTGGCTCGCTTCTGCCGCATTGCCACTGTGCTGCGCGACGATTTCCTGAAGGACGCAAGATCGCACGGCAAGGCGCTCGATGCCTGGATCAACCGCCAGCGCGAGACGCATATGTCGCTGCTCAGGGAAAGCCTGCTTGCCGCGGCGCCCGCCGCCGCGGGCAAACATCGCGAACTTCTCAAGTCGGCGGCAATGCGACTGCTCGAGCGCAGCCCGTCGGACGAGGAAGTCCGCGCGATCTTGAAGAGCGCGCTGGAATCCGAAGGGCGGCACCATGACGCGCAGGTCATCTTCGACAGCGTCAGCCTGTCGGTGCCTATCATCGGCAACCAGCCCTCCGCGCCCGTCGAGGTGCTCGTCAGGGACGACCATCACCAGAGAAAGCCGCCGCGGCTCGTGCTTCTGCCGCCAAACTCCGAGCGCACGGATAGCGCCGCGGCGATCTTTGCAAGCTCGCTCATCGAGGACGTGACGATCGGCCTTTGCGCCCTTCGGTCCGTGAGTGTCATCGCGCCCTATACCGCGGCGCAGATCGGCCTTCAGGCCGACAAGGCGAACACCTACGAGCGGCACACCATCAGCTATATCCTCGACACGCGATTGACCGACGAGGGTGACAGCCAGAGCCTCTTTGCCCAACTGATCTTCTTCGCAAGCGACGAGGTCATCTGGGCCGACCGGTTCAATCTTGTCGGCGACGGTCTGATGCAGTCGCGCAGGGGCATTGCGCATCGGATCGCTTCTGCGATCGCAAGCCAGGTCGAGCGGAACGAAGCCGCCCGCAACGCCTACGAACGCAATGGCGAGTCCTACCGCAGCTACCTCCTCGGCCAGCGGTATCTCAAGCATCTCAACCTCCCCGAGATCCGCCGGGCGCGCAAGAGCTTCCGCGAAGCGCTTGGCGTCCAGAGGGACTTCGCCCCCGCCATGAGCGGGCTTGCTCGAAGCTATTTCTTCGAATGGCTGCTGACGGCGCGCAATGATCGCGAATTGTTGACGCTTGCCGAGAGCCATGCGCGGGAGGCCGTGGCCGCGGACGAGACGCTCGCCTCCGGCTACAGGGAACTTGGGGTGGTCAAGCTCTACCTCCGCGAATTCGACGAAAGCGTCGAATTCCACGACCGGGCGGAAGAGCTCAGCCCGCATTATGCCAATGTCATCGCCAGCTACGCCGATACCCTGGTGCAGGCCTCCCGGCCCGGAGAGGGCCTGCAGAAGATCGAGGCGGCGATCGATCTCAACCCGATCGCTCCGGACGAATATTTCTGGACGGCCGCCGGTGCAAGCTACTCTCTTGGCAGCTACGAACAGGCTCTCGCCTATATAGACCGGATGCGCGACCGGACGCCTGCCGACCGGCTGTCGGCCGCGAGCTGGGGTATGCTCGGCGACCGCAGAAAGGCTCGCCAGTTCGTGCGCAAGACTTTCGATGTCCATCCGGATTTCGATCTCGACAGATGGATGGCGATCGTGCCTTTCCGCGACGAGTGGCAGAGGGAGCATTACCGCGAGGGCTTGAAGAAGGCAGGTTTTTGAGGCGCAATTCCGCGCGAGAGCAAGAGGGGTGAATGAATGGCTGAAGTTGTTGTTTTCGGCATTGCCGGAGAGGATCATTTGTGGCTTGCGGATCTCAAGGCGGGGACGGTCACCAGGATCGACCCGCCCAAGCAGGGCGCGCTGGCCGACGCCGACGCATTGCGCAAGTCCGGCGCCACGGTCGTCAAGACCGTCAATCTGGCAGCCGCGGCCAGTACCGCCGACGCCGTTTTCGGGGGCTTCATGGACGGCTAGCCGCCCATGCGCGCGGCGGGGGGGCAGGCCAAAGCGGCCGTCGTCCCGCGCGACCCTTCAAGCATGTCCAGCCCAGTTCGCTATTCCGATCGGATCTGTGCCGCCGAAACAACCTTCGGCCGGATCGAGCCGTTTTTGCCGGAGTTCGGTATTACGCGGCTCGCGCGGCTGACTGGACTGGATTGCATCGGCATACCGGTCTGGAATGCCGTCTCTCCGAATTCGAAGTCGCTGGTTATCAATCAGGGCAAGGGTATAACCGACATCGACGCAAAGGTCTCAGCGGCGATGGAGGCGCTTGAGCGCGCCGTCGCATGCGCGCCGCGCGTACCGACGAGAGTTGCGCGCCGCAGTGAGCTGTTGGCCGAAGGCGATCAGGCCCTGTCTCTGCCGGGGCTGATCGCCAGCGCGCGAGCCGATCTTGGCGACGACGAGCCGATCCGGTGGGTTCTCGGGCGCAACCTCGACGGAGGCGCGCCGACGTGGGTTCCGCTGGAGGCCGCCCTGCTCGACAGAACGGTGGAGAACTGCCGGTTCTGGCAATCGTCCGATGGCCTCGCCTCCGGCAACACCGAGACCGAAGCGGTGCTGCATGGGCTCTTGGAACGGATCGAACGTGACGCGGAGGTGCTGTGGCGCCTCACGCCATTGGCAACGAGGCTTCGACGCTGCGTCGCAACGCAGGCGCTCGGCGATCCGGTGCTCGATGCAATGGCCGCCAAGTTTGCCGCAGCCGAACTCGAGCTGCGCCTTTTCGACATCACCAGTGACGTCGGCATACCGAGCTTCACCGCTGTCGTGGCCGGGAAGGACATCCTCACGGCGAAGGCGCCGCTTTTCCACCATGTCACGGTCGGACACGGGGCACATCCGAATGCGGTCAGAGCGGCAATCCGCGCCGTGACCGAAGCTGCCCAATCGAGGCTCACCTATATCAGCGGCGCGCGCGACGACGTCTATCCGGAGACGTTCGTTCGCCCTTTGCCGCAGCAGACGCAAAGACTGTTCGAGGCCGCGCCGCAAGCGCCGACGCGCGTCGACTCCCCGGCGGGGGGACCGGACGCGCTATTGTCTTTCGTTCTGCAGCGGTTGCGGGACGCCGGCATCAGTACGGTCGTTTCCGTGCCCTTGCTCGGCGATGGCCTTCCTTTTGCGGTTGTCAAACTGTTCGTTCCGGAGCTGGAAAACCCGGAGGGCGAACGCAAGCGCCGCTTCGGCACACGGGCGCTCTCCTGGGCACTGGAGGTGGCATGAAGATCGTGTTCGTCGGTCCGACTGTCCCCGATGCGCGCGAACTCGCCGGTGCGGGCTTCGCGGTCCATCCGCCTGCGATGCAGGGTGACATCCTGCGCGCCGCACGCGCCGGCGCGACGATCATCGGCCTTGTCGACGGAAATTTCGAACATGTGGCGCCCGTCTGGCACAAGGAGATATTGTTCGCCCTTTCGCAAGGCGTGCAGGTCTTTGGGGCGGCGAGCATGGGGGCCTTGCGCGCCGCTGAATGTGCGCCGTTCGGAATGGTGGGGATCGGAGAAATATATCGCCAGTATACCACAGGCGAACTCACGGACGACTCGGATGTGGCCCTGCTTCACGCTCCCGCCGAGCTCGGCTATGCGCCCCTGACGGTCCCGCTGGTCAATGTGCGCGCAACGCTCGCGCGCCTCAGGCAGGGCAGCTCGATCACGGTTGCGGATGCGGCGCGGATCGAGGCGGCAGCCGGGCAGATATTCTACAAGCGGCGCACATGGGCAGCGATCATTGCCGGGGCAGAACTTCAAGCGGATGGCGATCGTGCCGCCTTGGCGGCGAGGCTGCAGCAGGGGATGGTCGACCAGAAGCGCGCCGACGCCCTTGCGCTTTTCGACGCGGTACGGGCTCAGCCGGACGAACGGCGTGGCGAAAGGCCCGGCTGGGCGTTCAATTCCACAACCATGTGGAAGATTTTGCTTAATCAACCTGAGACGTAGGAGCGGTTGCATTTCCCATTCAGCGTGTGTCACGCTCGTGTCACGCCCACGGCGCCGAAGTCACGCTATATTTGCTGGCGAAAGCGGGTCGCAGTGACCCCCGAGTGGCACTGGGGAAAATCATGCAGCAATCCATCAAGCTACCTATCGACGTGGAAGACAGGGAGAAGGAACTTCTGGCCCTTGCCCGCCTCGTCAGCTACGCGCGAGACTCCGCCAAGACATTGAACGTCGAAGGCGTGCAATATTGTCTGGAATTGGCCTTGGCCTCCCTGCTCCAGGAAGTCGAATACATCAGCGACAAGAACGTTCTTCCGACGGTCGACCTGATGGCTCTGGGCAGCCTGGGCCGCTGCTAACCAACGCATGCTTGCCCGAGAGCAGGCAGCACTCAACGACGGCACAGGGCGAAGCTACGCAGTTTCAGAGAGTTAGATCGTTCACTGTTTCAATGAAACAATGAATGATCTTTAGAGGGGCGAGGAGCTGGAGCGGTTTCCACTGGGATCCCGCTCCAGCTCCTCGGACTCGTTGGCAATCGGCGCGGGCCGCTCACGATCGAGCGACCGGCACCAATGTTCTCTTTTCGAGCTTGCCCGCCACTGAAAAGATCAGGAATTCGGTCGCCTGACCGATCCTCTCGCCGTCCATCAGCCTGACGACGTCGTCCACGCCGCCGACGGGCTTGCCGTTGATCGACAGGATATAGTCGCCTTCCCGAAGACCACCGCGCTCGGCCGGGCCGCCGGGCTCCAGCCTTCTCAACCGAACCGATGTCGTCCGGTCGGTTCCGGCCGCCAGGGCGATCCTGCGCGGCAGTTCGATGGTGTCGCCGGCGATGCCGATATAGGCCCGCCTGACATGCCCGTATCTCAGGATCTCGGAAATCACGAAATTCGCCGTGTTCGAGGCGATCGCAAAGGCGATGCTCTGCGCGCCCTGGATCACGGCGGTGTTGACCCCGATCACTTCGCCGCCCGACGAGACCAGCGGCCCTCCCGAATTTCCGGGATTGAGGGCGGCGTCCGTCTGGATCACGTCGTCCATCAGCCGCCCGTTCGCCGCCCGCATGGAGCGACCAAGTGCCGAGACGATTCCCGCCGTGACGGTCCACTCGAAGCCCAGCGGATTGCCGATGGCAATGGCAATGTGCCCCCGCCGCAATCGCTTCGAATCCGCCAGCCGCGCCCAGGCGCCGACGCCCGAGTTCGCCCGTATGAGCGCGATGTCGGTGTCGACGTCGCGACCAAGCACACGACCTTCCGTCACGAACCCATCCGGCGTCGTGATGCGAACGGCCTTCGAATCCCCGACGACGTGATTGTTCGTCACGATCAGCCCGTCGGAAGAAACGGCGAAGCCCGAGCCATGACCGCCCCTGCCGCCCACTCGCTCGATGCGGCTGACCGCCGGGCCGACCACATCGACTGCGCCGGCAATTGCATGCGAATAGGCATCCGTCAGCGCGCCGTCGTCGACGGGCGCTATTTCCTTGTCGATGAAACCCATGATCTGATCCTCAAACGGCGGCGACCATGCCGCCGAACCAACGGACCGAAACAATTTGGTACTGTTGTTCAAAATAGATGGAGGGGCCCGATGACCGGTTCAAGCCTCGACTGATCGGAGCCACTCTGCGCTCCATTCGCCTCAAAATAATGCAATCAGCTAGTTCGCAAATTTTTTAGGCAAATATATTGCGAAATTTGTTGCACTGCATCATGATCGCCGCATGACCCGCCGCGACCTGACCATTCTTGTAATTGACGAGAACGCCATCCGCGCCTCGATCATCGAGGAGGGTTTGCGCGATGCCGGCCACAATCGCGTGAGCATCGTGCACGATGTCCATGGCGTCGGGCGCGTGATCGAAAGGCTGCAACCGGACGTGATCGTCATCGATCTCGAAAATCCCAATCGCGATTTGCTGGAGAGCATGTTCCAGCTCTCTCGCTCGGTGAAGCGCCCGATCGCCATGTTCGTTGACCGATCCGACAGCAGCATGATCGAAGCGGCGATCGATGCCGGCGTCTCGGCCTATGTCGTCGACGGACTGCGGCAGGAGCGCGTGAAATCGATCCTCGACATGGCGATCAGCCGTTTCAATGCCTTTTCGCGCATGGAGCGCGAGTTGGCGGAAGCGCGCAGCGAGCTTGCGGACCGCAAGGTGATCGACCGTGCCAAGGGCATCCTGATGAAGTCGCGCGGCATCGGCGAGGACGAGGCCTACAAGCTCCTGCGCACGACCGCGATGAACCAGAACCGCAAGTTAGCCGAAATCGCACAAAGCCTGGTGCTGGCGGCGGGATTGCTGGAGGACCTGTAAATGGCTGCCACCGCCGACATCACCCTTGGCTTCCTGCCGCTCTTCGACAGCGCCGTGCTGGTCGCCGCCAGCGAAAAAGGCTTCATCACCGACGAGGGCCTGTCGGTGCAACTCGTCCGGGAAACCTCCTGGGCCAATATCCGCGATCGGATCGCCGTCGGCCATTTCCAGGCCGCCCACATGCTGGCGCCAATGCCGATCGCATCCAATCTCGGCCTCACGCCGCTGTCGCTGGACCTCGTGGCGCCCTTTGCGCTCGGACTTGGCGGCAACGCGGTGACGGTCTCGCGCGACCTTTGGGAACGCATGGTCGCCGAAGATGCCGGCCCCGGCACCGACCCGAGCGCCAATGGCGCAGCGCTGAGGCGGGTCGTCGCACGACGCCGCGACGCGGGCGAGCCGCCATTGCGTTTTGCCGTCGTCCACCCCTTCTCCGGCCACAACTACGAACTGCGCTATTGGCTCGCGGGCTGCGGCATCGATCCGGAAAGCCACGTCGAGATTGTCGTGGTTCCCCCGCCACTGATGGCCGATGCGCTGTCGACCGGCGCCATCGACGGCTTCTGCGTCGGCGAACCGTGGAACAGCGTCGCGGTCGCAAGCCATGCCGGGCGCTTTGCCACCACCAAGGCGTCGATCTGGCGGTTGAGCCCGGAAAAGGTGCTCGGCGTTTCGGCCAGGTTCGCCGCCGAAAACCGCCCCGCGCTGGACGCGCTGCTGCGTGCGCTCTACCGAAGTGCGATGTGGTGCGGCGACAGCGCAAACCACGAGGAACTCGCGGCACTGATGAGCACGCCTGCTTATCTTGACCTGCCGCGCCAGAGGCTGATGCCGATCCTCACGGGCCGACTGTTGCTCGGCGATGGGGCGACCGGCGACATTCCTGAGTTCTTTGTCCCGCACGCCAAGGGTGCGACCTTTCCCTGGCAGAGCCACGCCCTCTGGTTCTACAGCCAGATGGTGCGGTGGGGACACACGCCCCATTCGGCCGCGCTTGCGGAACGCGCGCGCGACACCTACCGGCCCGACATCTACCGACAGGCCCTGAAGCCGATTGCCGCGCCAATGCCCGGTGCCAACATGAAGGTCGAGGGTGCGCTGACCGCGGCGGCACCGGTCGGCGCGTCGGAAAAAGGGCTCGTTCTCGGCCCCGACGGTTTTTTCGACGGCCGGATCTTCGACCCGGACGGGCTGGACGACTATCTGGCGAGCCAGCGCTGAGTGCACCCGAGCGCTGCTCGATTATTGTGCACTGCGCAAAATTTATTCAAGCAACAGCTTAATCGCCTCTCACCAGCGCACTGCCCTTTGTTTCCAATCCTGAAAAATCACAAAAATTTACCCATCCACGAAACTGGCACGGTTCCTGCATTGAGGGAAGCGTAGGGCCGTCGGGTCCGCACGAAATAATCGGCGTCCAATGAAGGGCGCAGAAGGCAAGGCTGCCAAACCGGGAACGCGCTCTGAACGAGGCAGAGCGTTGGACTGTGGTTTGGCAGCCTTTTTCTTTTTGCACCGAACCGCAGGCGAACCTCCCATCGCCGGCACACAGGAGAAAAGCATGAACAGGCCTTCCACCGGAAAATTCGCGAAGTGTTCGCTCGCCGCCTTGGCTGCTGCACTCTATGTGGGCGCCGACTCTTTCGCATCTGCCGAAATGCTGGTGCCCGAGAAGGACGAGCTCAAGCTCGGCTTCATCAAGCTCACCGACATGGCGCCTCTCGCGATCGCCTATGAGAAGGGCTTCTTCGAGGAAGAGGGGCTGTTCGTCACGCTCGAACCACAGGCCAACTGGAAGGTGTTGCTCGATCGCGTGATCACCGGCGAACTGGACGGCGCGCACATGCTCGCCGGTCAGCCGCTCGCCGCCACGATCGGTTTCGGTACCAAGGCGCATATCGTGACGCCCTTCTCCATGGACCTGAACGGCAACGGCATCACCGTCTCGAACGACGTCTGGGCGATGATGAAGGAGAATATTCCGCTCGGCGACAACGGCAAACCGGTCCACCCCATCAAGGCCGACGCCCTGAAGCCTGTCGTGGACGCGTTCAAGGCCGAGGGCAAGCCGTTCAATCTCGGCATGGTGTTTCCGGTTTCCACCCACAACTACGAGCTTCGCTATTGGCTCGCTGCCGGCGGCATCCATCCGGGGTTCTATTCGCCGGAAAACGTCACAGGACAGATCAGGGCGGACGCGCTCCTGTCCGTGACGCCGCCGCCGCAGATGCCCTCCACGCTCGAAGCTGGCACGATCGTCGGCTACAGCGTGGGCGAGCCTTGGAACCAGGCAGCGGTCTTCAAGGGCATCGGCGTTCCGGTCGTGACCGACTACGAAATCTGGAAGAACAATCCGGAAAAAGTCTTCGGTCTGACCAAGGAATTCACCGAGAAATACCCGAACACGACGCTTGCGCTGACAAAGGCGCTCATTCGCGCTGCCAAATGGCTGGATGAGAACAACAACGCCAACAGGGCCGAGGCTGTCGAAATCCTGTCGCGTAGCGAATATGTCGGCGCCGACGCGGCCGTCATCGCAAATTCGATGACCGGCACCTTCGAATACGAGCGGGGCGACAAGCGCGACGTTCCCGACTTCAACGTCTTCTTCCGCCACAACGCCACCTATCCGTTCTACTCCGACGCCATCTGGTACCTGACGCAGATGCGCCGCTGGGGTCAGATTGCCGAGCACAAGGACGATGCCTGGTATGCGGAAACGGCAAAGTCCGTCTACCTGCCTGACATCTACATGAAAGCGGCGGGGATGCTGGTCGAAGAGGGCAAGGCCAAAACGGGCGACTTCCCCTTTGGCACCGACGGCTACAGGGCGCCGACCTCCGACTTCATCGATGGCGTCACCTTCGATGCCAAGGCGCCGAACGCCTACATCGACTCCCTCAAGATCGGGCTCAAGAACGAACAGACGATTTCCGGGTCGGATGTCGTCGGCGGCTGAACGTCGGGCCGGCGGCGCGAAACTCGAAGCTGCCGGCTCCTGGACCACAATTCCAACAGATGAGACAAATCCATGACTCAAGCGATCACCATGGCTGACCCTAAACTCGCGCGAAGAGAGCGCCTGTTTCAGCGGATCAATAAAGCCGCCGGCTGGCTCAATGTGCTTGGCCTCGGCTGGGTGACCCCGATCCTGCGCATGGCGGCTGGCGACAGTGTCGCCGAACAAATGTCCGAGATTCGCAAGGTGCTGCTGGTGCCGCTCGCCGGCATCCTGTGCTTCCTCGCCCTCTGGGGCTTTCTTGCCCCGAAGGTTCAAACCTCGCTTGGCGCCATTCCCGGCCCCGCCGCCGTCTTCGGCCAGGCCAACGTGCTCCTCCAGGATCATTTCGCGGAACGGAGCAAGGCAACTGCTTTCTATGCCCGCCAGGACGAACGCAACGCCAAGCTCGTAGCCGACGGCAAAGCCGACCTGGTGAAGCATCGGGCGTTCACCGGTAAGCCGACCTACATCGATCAGATCACGACATCGCTGATGACGGTCGGGCTTGGCTTCGTGATCGCGACGCTCGTCGCCGTGCCGCTCGGGATCGCTTCCGGTCTCTCCAAGACCATCAACGGCGCCATCAACCCGCTGATCCAGATCTTCAAGCCGGTCTCGCCGCTGGCCTGGCTGCCGATCGTCACCATGGTCGTCTCGGCACTTTATGCCGATCCGTCGAGCCTGCTGCCTAAGTCGCTGGTGATCTCGGCCGTTACCGTCACCCTCTGTTCGCTGTGGCCGACGCTCATCAACACCGCACTCGGCGTCGCCTCGATCGACAAGGATCTGGTGAATGTCGGCAAGGTCCTGCAGCTTTCGACCGCCACGACGATCCGCAAGCTGGTTCTGCCTTCCGCCCTTCCGTTGATCTTCACCGGGCTCAGGCTTTCGCTCGGCGTGGGCTGGATGGTGCTGATCGCGGCCGAGATGCTCGCGCAGAACCCCGGCCTCGGAAAGTTCGTCTGGGACGAGTTCCAGAACGGTTCCTCCGACTCGCTCGCCCGCATCATGGTCGCGGTGCTCACGATCGGCATCATCGGCTTCGTTCTGGACCGGGTCATGTACGCCCTCCAGTCCGCCTTCACCTTCTCGTCGAACCGGTAGGAGGCGCGCGTGGCAATTCTTCAACTGAGCGATGTCTCGAAGTCCTTCGGCGACGGCAAGTCGCGCAACGACGTCTTGTCGGCCGTAAACCTCAAGGTCGAGGAAGGCGAGTTCATTGCCATCGTCGGCTTTTCCGGCTCGGGAAAATCGACGCTGATTTCCCTCCTCGCCGGCCTCACGATGCCGGATCGCGGCGCGGTGCTCTTCCGCGACAAGGAAGTGTCAGGTCCAGGGCCGGAGCGCGGCGTCGTCTTCCAATCCTATTCGCTGATGCCCTGGCTCTCGGTCCGCGCCAATGTCGCCCTTGCCGTCGATGCAGTGCATTCCGGCAAGACCAAAGCCGAAAGGGCGAGCATCGTTCAGTACTATATCGAGATGGTCGGTCTCGCCCACGCGACGGAGCGCCGGCCTGCGGAGCTCTCGGGTGGCATGCGCCAGCGCGTGGCCGTGGCGAGGGCGCTGGCAATGCAGCCCGACGTGCTGCTGCTCGACGAGCCGCTCTCGGCACTCGACGCGCTCACCCGCTCGAAGCTGCAGGACGAATTCGCCGAGATCTCGTCGAAGGAAAAGAAGACCATCATCCTCATCACCAACGACGTTGACGAGGCGATCCTGCTTGCCGACAGGATCGTTCCCTTGACGCCCGGCCCGAATGCCTCGCTCGGGCCGAGCTTCGAGGTGAACCTGCCGCGCCCGCGCGACCGCGCGGAAATGAACTCGAACGCCGAGTTCATCCGTCTTCGCGGTGCCGTCACCGAATATCTGATGGATCTGGGCGCCGGACGAACGACGGCGGAAAGCGGCGCCGTCACCTTGCCCAACGTCGTGCCGATCACGCAGAAGCTTACCGCCACCAAGCTGCCGGACGCCTATGCCCGAAAGGCGCGTTCCGCGATCGAGAAGAGCTACGTCGAGTTTTTCGAGGTCCGCAAGGTCTATCCGACGCCGAAGGGCCCGCTGACGGTGGTCGACGGCTTCAGCCTCAAAATGAACAGGGGCGAATTCATCTCGATCATCGGCCATTCGGGATGCGGCAAGTCGACCGTCCTGTCGATGATGGCGGGCCTCAACCCGATCTCGTCCGGCGGCATCATCCTCGACGGACGGGAAATTTCGGGCGCCGGCCCGGATCGGGCGGTGGTTTTCCAGGCCCCCTCCCTGCTTCCATGGCTGACCGCCCGCGAAAACGTCGCGCTCGGCGTCGACCGGGTCTATCCCGACGCGACGCCGGCCGAGCGCCGCGACGTCGTCGAATATTACCTGCAGCGCGTCGGCCTCGGCGATGCGATGCATCGGCTTGCCGCGGACCTCTCGAACGGCATGAAGCAGCGCGTCGGCATCGCCCGGGCGTTCGCGCTGTCGCCGAAGCTGCTCCTATTAGACGAGCCCTTCGGCATGCTCGACAGCCTTACCCGCTGGGAGTTGCAGGAAGTTCTGATGGACGTGTGGAAGCGGACCCAGGTGACGGCGATCTGCGTCACGCACGACGTCGACGAGGCGATCCTGCTCGCTGACCGGGTGGTGATGATGTCGAACGGCCCGAACGCGCGGATCGGCAACATCATGGAAGTGAACCTGCCGCGGCCCCGCTCGCGCAAGGAGCTCCTGTCGCACCCCGACTACTATGCCTATCGCGAGGAACTCCTGGACTTCCTCGAGGCCTACGAAGGCGGCGCCAGCCCCGCTCCCGAGCATCTCGAAGCGATCCGGGCGAAGCGCGCTGCCCGAACGATGTTGTCCGCCCAGACCCTCAAGAAACAAGCCGCGGAGTAATGGAATGACCGAGAAACTGGTGATCGTTGGCAACGGCATGGCGCCGGGCCGCATGCTGGAAGAGCTCTTCGAGAAGGCACCCGGGCGCTACGAAGTAACGATCTTCAACGCCGAGCCGCGCGTCAATTACGACCGCATCATGCTCTCGCCGGTACTATCCGGCGAGAAGGAATACGAAGAAATCATCATCCATGGCGACGGATGGTACATCAAGCACGGCATCACCCTTTACAAGGGCCACAAGATCATCGCGATCGATCGCAATGCCAAGACGGTCACCTCCGACCATGGTGTGACGGAAAGCTACGACAAGCTGGTAATCGCCACCGGTTCCGTACCCTTCATCATTCCGGTGCCCGGCAAGGATTTGCGTGGCGTCATCACTTATCGCGATCTCGACGACGTGCAGGCGATGCTGCTTGCGGCGCAGTCGCGTGAAAAGGCTGTCGTCATCGGTGGCGGTCTGCTCGGCCTGGAAGCGGCTGCCGGACTCAAATCGCGCGGCATGGATGTCACCGTGCTGCACGTCATGCCGACACTGATGGAGCGCCAGCTCGACCCGGCCGCCGGTTACCTCTTGCAGAAGGCGGTCGAGGAGCGCGGCATCAAGGTCATCACCAAGGCAAATACCAAACGGATCGTCGGCGAGGAGAAGGTCGAGGGCATCGAACTCGACGATGGCCGGATCATCCCGGCGACACTGGTGGTGATGGCGGTCGGCATCAGGCCGAATGCCGGTCTCGCCAAGGAGGCTGGGCTCGCCGTCAACCGCGGTATCGTCGTCGACGCCGGCATGCAGACCTCCGACGGAGACATCATGGCGCTCGGCGAATGCGCCGAAGTCGACGGCATGGTCTACGGCCTGGTGGCGCCGCTCTACGAGATGGCGCGGGTCGCCGCACGCCATCTTGCCGGCGATCGCAGCGCCGCCTTCGCCCATTCCGACACGCCGACAAAGCTGAAGGTGACCGGGATCAACCTCTATTCGGTCGGCGATTTTGCTGATGGCGACGGCCGCGAGGAGATCGTGCTGCGCGACGCCACCGCCGGCATCTACAAGCGGCTGGTGCTCAAGGACAACCGCATCATTGGCACCGTGCTCTACGGTGAGACCGGGGATGGCGCCTGGTTCAACGATCTGTTGAAGCGCGGCACCGACATTACCGAAATGCGCGACACCCTGATTTTCGGCCAGGCCTATCAGGGAGGGTCCCCGCTGGACCCTATGGCGGCCGTTGCAGCCTTGCCGGATGATGCGGAAATCTGCGGCTGCAACGGCGTCTGCAAGGGCAAGATCGTCTCGACGATCACCGGAAAGGGTCTGACGTCGCTCGACGACGTGCGTGCCCACACCAAGGCTTCGGCCTCCTGCGGCTCGTGCACCGGCCTCGTCGAGCAGCTGATGTCGCTCACCCTCGGCGACGCTTACAATCCGGCCGCCGTGCAGCCGATGTGCGGCTGCACGGACCTCGGCCATGACGACGTCCGCCGGCTCATCAAGGCGAAGGGCCTGAAGACCATTCCGGCTGTCATGCAGGAGCTGGAGTGGAAGACCTCCTGCGGCTGCGCGAAATGCCGGCCGGCGCTCAATTACTACCTCGTCTGCGATTGGCCGGACGAGTATGCCGACGACTACCAGTCGCGCTTCATCAACGAACGCGTTCACGCCAACATCCAGAAGGATGGCACCTATTCCGTCGTGCCGCGCATGTGGGGCGGGGTCACCAATTCGAAGGAGCTGCGCGCCATCGCCGATGTCGTCGACAAGTTCGACGTCCCACTCGTCAAGGTCACGGGCGGCCAACGCATCGACCTACTTGGCATCCAGAAGGAAGACCTGCCGGCCGTCTGGGCCGATCTCGGCAAGGCCGGCTTCGTCTCGGGCCAGGCCTATGCCAAGGGCCTGAGGACGGTGAAGACCTGCGTCGGCTCCGATTGGTGCCGCTTCGGCACGCAGGATTCGACCGGGCTCGGCATTCGCATCGAGAGGTTCATGTGGGGTTCGTGGACTCCCGCCAAGGTGAAGATGGCCGTCTCCGGCTGTCCAAGGAACTGCGCGGAAGCGACCTGCAAGGACGTCGGCGTCATCTGCGTCGATTCCGGCTACGAGATCCATTTCGCCGGCGCGGCCGGACTCGACATCAAGGGCACCGAGGTGCTCGGCCTCGTCAGGACCGAGGACGAGGCGCTGGAGCACATCGTTGCCCTGACGCAGATGTATCGCGAGCAGGCCCGCTATCTCGAGCGCATCTACAAATGGGCAAAACGCATCGGCCTCGACGAGATCCGCCGCCAGATCATGGACGATGCAGACAAGCGCAAGGCCTATTTCGACCGCTTCGTCTTCAGCCAGAAATTCGCCCAGGTCGATCCCTGGTCGGAGCGTGTCTCCGGCAAGGACAAGCACGAGTTCCGGCCGATGGCGACGGTCGGCTTCAATCGGGCAGCGGAGTGAGGTGATGGAAATGGACTGGATCGCAATCGGCAATATTTCCGATATCCCTCTACGCGGCGCGCGCTGCGTAAGGACGCCGCAGGGCAAGATCGCCGTCTTCCGGACCGCCGAGAACGACGTCTTCGCGGTCGAGGACCACTGCCCGCACAAGGGCGGGCCGCTCAGCCAAGGGATCGTCCACGGCACTGCCGTGACCTGCCCGCTGCACAACTGGGTGATCTCGCTCGAAACCGGCAAGGCGCTCGGCGCCGACGAGGGCGAGGTCCGCACGATCCCCGTGAAAAACGACAACGGCGCGCTCTTCATCGCGCTCGAGAGCCTGATGATGGCGGCGGAGTAAATCGCATGGATGAATGCCTCCCCCGTTTTGTTCTGCTCAGCGTCGCTCCACACTCTTCCTCATCCCTGTGCTTGTCACAGGGATCCAGCAGCGCCGTGTCCACGGCGCGAAAGAGTCCTTTCACGCGAAAGACTTCGCGTGGCTGGATTCCTGTGACAAGCACAGGAATGACGGCGGAGAGGCTTGTGGGCACGGGCCATTCTCCAACGATGCGTCAACACCGGAGGCAAGCCCGTCATGCCCTCTGAAACGAAAACCACCTGCCCTTACTGCGGCGTCGGCTGCGGCGTCATCGCCCGCGTGGACGATGACGGCGCCGTCAGCGTCAAGGGCGATCCCGAGCATCCGGCCAATTTCGGCCGGCTCTGTTCCAAAGGCTCGGCACTTGCCGAAACCCTCGATCTCGACGGTCGCCTTCTCCATCCGGAGATTGGCGGCCGGCGCGCAGGCTGGGACGAAGCGCTTAGTCTTGTCGCCGACCGCTTCGCCCAAACCATTGCCAACCACGGCCCGGATTCGGTCGCCTTCTATGTCTCCGGCCAGTTGCTGACCGAGGACTATTACGTCGCCAACAAGCTGATGAAGGGTTTTATCGGTTCGGCCAACATTGACACGAACTCGCGCCTCTGCATGTCGTCCTCCGTTGCCGGTCACCGCCGCGCCTTCGGGTCCGACACGGTTCCGGGCGCCTACGAGGACCTCGAGCTTGCCGATCTCATCGTGCTCACCGGCTCCAACCTCGCCTGGTGCCACCCGGTGCTTTACCAGCGCCTTGCCGCGGCCAAGGTGAACCGCCCCGAGATGAAGGTCGTCGTCATCGATCCACGGCGCACGATGACCGCCGACATCGCCGATATGCATCTGGCGCTCGCTCCGGACAGCGACGTCGCGCTTTTCAACGGTCTGCTTGCCCATCTGGCGGTTAGCGGCGCCGTCGATCAAAACTATATCTCGGCGCACACAAACGGCTTCGCCGAGGCCTTTGCCGCCGCTTCCGCGCTTGATCTCGCGGAACTATCGGCCCTGACCGGACTGTCGCGGGCGCAATTGCTCGATTTCTTCCGCCTGTTCGAGACGACCGAGAAGGTCGTCACCTGTTACAGCCAGGGCGTCAACCAGTCGGCCTCCGGCACCGACAAGGTCAACGCCATCATCAACTGCCATCTTGCGACCGGGCGGATCGGCCGGCCGGGCATGGGCCCCTTCTCGCTGACCGGCCAGCCGAACGCGATGGGCGGGCGCGAGGTCGGCGGCCTCGCCAACATGCTCGCCGTCCATCTCGACATCGAAAAATCCGTTCACCGTGATCTCGTCCGGCGCTTTTGGGGCGCGCCCGCGGTCGCGAGCAAACCGGGCCTCAAGGCGGTAGACATGTTCCGCGCCGTCGCCGACGGACGGATCAAGGCGCTCTGGATCATGGCGACGAACCCCGTCGTTTCGATGCCCGACGCGGACGCGGTCGAGGCTGCGATCAAAGCCTGCCCCTTCGTCATCGTCTCCGACATCCTCAGGCAAACTGATACCGCGCGCCATGCCCACGTGCTTCTCCCCTCGCTCGGCTGGGGCGAGAAAGACGGCACGGTCACCAATTCCGAGCGGCGCATCTCCCGCCAGCGCGCCTTCCTCGACGCGCCCGGCGAGGCGCGCGCCGACTGGTGGCAACTGGCCGAGGTCGGCCGTCGCATGGGCTTTTCGCAAGGCTTCGACCATGCTTCCGCTGCCGAGGTCTTCGCCGAACACGCCGCCCTTTCCGGCTTCGAAAACGATGGCCGCCGCGATTTCGACATCGGCGCTCACGCAGCAATCGACAAGGCGGCTTATGACGATCTGAAGCCCTTCCAATGGCCGCAGCCGAAAGGCACGCAGCCCCGGGAGAGACGGTTTTTCGCCGAGGGCGGTTTCTATCACGCGGACGGACGCGCCAGCTTCGTCGCTGTCGATGCGTCACCCTCCAAGCGGGCAGACGAGCGCTATCCTTACACGCTCAATACGGGTCGGGTGCGCGATCATTGGCACACGATGACCCGTACAGGGAAGAGCGCGCGGCTCTCCGCCCATATCGCAGAACCATTTGCCGAAATTCATCCGCGCGATGCCGAGAAGCTTGCCGCCGCGGATGCCGATCTGGTGACGATCGAGAGCCCCTATGGACAAACGATCGTCCGCGCACTGCTTACCGAGCGCCAGGCGGAGGGAAGCCTGTTCGTACCAATGCACTGGAACGACCAGTTCGCCTCGAAGGGTCGTATCGACGCGCTGGTGCCGCCGATCACGGACCCCGTTTCCGGGCAGCCGGCGTCGAAGAACGTGGCGGTCAGGGCTGCCCGCTTCGCCGCCCGGGCCTATGGTTTTGCGGTTTCGACGGAGAAACCGCAGAGCCTCGATGCTGCTTACTGGGCACTCGCCAGGGCCGACGGCGGCTGGCGCCTGGAGCTTGCCTTCTCCGAGTCGCAAGCGGACTGGATCGGCTGGTGCCGGCGGGCCTTTTCCGTCCCGGCCGGTATCGAACCAATCGGCTATACCGATCGCCAGTCCGGCGAGCTCCGCCTCGCCTTTTTCGACGGCGACAGGCTTCTTGCCGCGCTGTTCCTCGCGTCCCGCCCAGTGGCGGTCGCCCGCAACTGGGCGGTCTCGCAGCTTCGCGCCTCGCATACCGACCTCGGCACGCGCTTCGCTGTCGCGGCGGGTCGTCCCGGCGCCGGCAGAGAGGACCCGGGCGCTACGGTCTGCTCCTGCTTCAGCGTCGGCGTCAATCAGATCACGGCCGCCATCCGGGACGGCTGCCACAGTGTCCAGGCGATCGGCGAGAGGCTTAGCGCCGGTACCAATTGCGGCTCCTGCCGCGCAGAGATCAGGGGGATCATCGATGGATGCCTTGCCGCTGCCGCTGAATGACCGGCCCGCAAAGCCGTCACCGCAGCGCGTCGCTCCGCTTGCCACCTTGCCGCTGTTTTGGACCTTGAAGAACAAGCGCGTCGTCGTCGCCGGCGGCAGCGACGCCGCCGCCTGGAAGGCCGAATTGCTGGCGGCTTGCGGCGCGGAGGTTCATCTCCATGTACCGCGCGCGGAACTGAGCGATGTCTTCCTCGCTCTCTTGAAGCGTGGCGCCACCCACGACAACGGCTGCCTCGTCCATCACGACGAGATCTGGCACCCCGGCGTCTTTTTCGGGGCCGCGATCGCGATCGCCGATTGCGATGGCGACGCAGAAGCGGAGGCATTTTTCAACGCGGCGCGTTCAGCCGGCGTTCCCGTCAATGTCATCGACAAGCCGGCCTTCTGCCAGTTCCAATTCGGCTCGATCGTCAATCGCTCGCCGGTCGTCGTATCGATCTCGACCGACGGCGCCGCGCCGATCCTGGCGCAAGCGATCCGCCGTCGGATCGAGGCCCTGCTGCCGCCGGCAATCAAGGGCTGGGCAACGATCGCGCAAGCGATCCGTGAAAGGGTCAACGCACGACTGAAGCCTGGCACGGAACGCCGCGCCTTCTGGGAGCGGTTCGTCGATCGCGCCTTCCTGGAGACACCGGAGGAGGGTGTCGAGACGCGGCTGATGGAGGATCTGGATTGCCTTTCCGCGACCCGCCCCGCCATCGGCCGCGTCACGATCGTCGGCGCGGGTCCGGGTGATGCCGAACTGCTGACGCTGAAGGCTATCCGTGCCTTGCAGGCCGCCGACGTCATTCTCTTCGACGAACCGATCTCGAACGAAGTGCTCGAACTTTCCCGCCGGGAAGCGAAGCGCCAGTTCGTCCGCCGGCCGAGCAGTCGGGCCTCAGATGACCGGGGCGATATCCATGATATCGTGGTTGAATTGGTCCTGGCAGGCAAGCGCGTGGTGCGCCTCAAATCCGGGGATGCCACCCACTCGATCGGAATGCTTGAGGAAATCCGGCGACTGGAAAGCGAAGGCATTCCCGTCGAGATCGTGCCGGGGGTAAGGCCGAACGCCATCAACCAAACGCGCAGGCACCAACCAAAATCGACGGGTTTGCCGATGCCGGCATTGCCGCCGGTTTGGCCAGCGCGGGCTTGAGTGCCGCACTTCCAATAGCGCCCGGTCACTGAGATCAGCCGTCAGATGGTTCGGCAGGGAAATGGTCATTGTGCTCGTGCGAAAGGTCGTATCGGCTCTGACCGAAATCGGCCATGCTTCTGTTGAACAGCCGCTTGGCGCGGACGGCGAGCTTTTCCATGTAGATGTAGATCACTGGCGTCACGAACAGCGTCAGCGGCTGTGAGACGAGCAAGCCGCCAACGACGGCGATACCAAGCGGCTGGCGAAGCTCGGCACTGGCGCCAGTGCCGAGCGCGATCGGAAGCGTGCCCATCAGCGCGGCGAGGGTCGTCATCATGATCGGACGGAACCGCATAAGGCAGGCCCGGTGTATCGCATCTTCAACCGCCAGGCCGCCACGTTGCAACGACAACGCAACATCGATCATCATGATTGCATTCTTTTTGACGATGCCGATCAGCATCAGCAACCCGATCACCGCAATGATCGACAGGTCGAAGCCGGAGAGGCTGATCGCGACGAGAGCGCCCGAGGCTGCCGAGGGTAGGCCGGACAGGATCGTCAGCGGATGGATGAAGCTTTCGTAGAGAATGCCGAGAACGATATAGATGGTGAGGATCGCTCCGAGGATGAGCCAGACCTGGTTGGACATCGCATCCTGGAAGAGCTGCGCCGTGCCGTAAAAGCGTGTCGTAACCTCCGACGGCATGCCGATTTCGGTCTTCAGACGGCTGATCTCGTCGACGCTGTCGCCCAGCGCCACGCCGGCCGGCAGGTTGTAGGAGATGGTGACGGCCGGCAATTGCCCGAGCTGGTTGACAGTGAGCGGCCCAGGAGACGTGTCGATGCGCGCAAATGCGCCGAGCGGCACCAGTGTGTTGGCGGCGGTGGGCACCTGCAGTTCGGCAAGCGCGGCCGCAGACCAGTTCTTCGCCGGATCAAGCTCCATGATCACCTCGTAGCTGTCACCGGAGGCGTAGATGGTCGAAATCTGCTCCGAGCCGAAGCCGCCATAAAGCGTCGAGCGCAGCACGTCCGCCGTGATGCCGAGTGCGGAGGCCTTGTCGCGGTCGATCACAAGCTCTGCCTGGGGCGCATTGTTCTGCAGATCGGAGTTCACATCGGTGAAGAAGGCGCGGTCCTGCCGCATCGCTTCCGTCAGCTTGTCCGCCCAGTCGTTCATCAAGCCTTGATCCAGACTCTGCACGACGAGTTGGTATTGGCTGGCGGAGCTGCGTGCCCCTACGGAGAGGTTCTGCACGGGCGTGATGTAGCTCTTGATACCGGCGATGTCGCCGAGTTGCGAACGCAGTTCGGAAAGGATCCTGGGCAATGCCGGTCGCTCTCTCGTCGGTTTCAATTCGACGAAGAGCCTTCCCGAATTCGAAGCCGAGGACCCGCCCGTGCCGACCGAGCTAGCCACGTGCGCGACATAGGGCGAACGCGCAAACACATCTTCGACCTTGGCCTGCAGCGCCGACATGGCGGCAAAGGAGATGTCCGGCCGCGCCTGCGTCGCCACCTGAAGTTGGCCGATATCCTCCTGCGGGAAGAAGCCCTTGGGGGTCGTCCTCACTTGGTAGACCGTCAGCCCGATAGTCACGAGGAACAGGATCAGGACAGCGAAGCGGTGGCGCATGCAGAGTGTCAGCAGACGCTCGTATCCGCTGAGCATCGCCTCGAAGCCGCGCTCGAGCAGCGCATCGAGCCCGTTCCTTTCCTCGTCACGCTTGCGCGCCTCCGGCAGGCGTGCGGCGAGCATGGGCGTCAGCGTCAGGGAGACGAATGCGGAGGCGAGAATTGCAATCGTGACGACCATTGCGAATTCGTTGAAGATCCGGCCGATAACGCCGCCCATCAGGAGCACCGGGATGAACACGGCGACAAGCGACAGCGAGATCGCGATGATGGTGAAGCCGATCTCGCGTGAAGCCGATATCGCCGCTTCGAAGGCGCGCTGTCCCGTCTTCGCCATGTGCCGGACGATGTTCTCCAGCATGACGATGGCGTCGTCCACCACGAGACCGACGGAGAGGGTCAGCGCCATCAGCGAGATATTGTCGACGGAGAAGCCGAAGAGATACATCACCGCGAAGGTGGCGATGATCGAGATCGGCACGGCAAAGGCCGGGATCAGCGTTGCCCATAGCCGACGCACGAAGAGGAAGATCACCAGGATCACCGACCCGATCGTGATGGCGAGGGTGAATTCCACATCGTGGACGGCGCCGCGCACCGACTGGGAGCGGTCGTTGAGCATCTCCAGCGACGCTGCCGCCGGCAGAGACTGGCGGAACGAGGGCAGCATCGCCTTCACCTTGTCGACCACGGCCACGGTATTCGCGTCCGGCTGGCGCTGGACGGCAAGGATGATCGCGCGCGAGCCGTCATGCCAGCTGGCGGTCTGAGTGTTCGCAACCGAGTCGATGACCTTGGTCACGTCGCCGAGCCGAACGGCCTTGCCGTCCGCGCTCTTGATGATCAGCCTGGAGAAGGCGGCGGCATTGTCGAGTTGCGTGTCGGCGACGATCGTCATCTGCCGCCCGGTCGACTGAACGGTGCCGAGCGGCGAATCGTCGTTTGCCGCCACGACGGCCGCCTTGAGAGCGTTAAGCGAAATGCCGCGGGCGGCGAGCGCGTCGGGATCGATCTCGATCCGGACGGCAAATTGCTGGCTGCCGAAGATCGACACTTCCGCGACGCCGTCGAGGGTCGACAGCGCCGGCGAGATCACCTGCTCGGCCAAGGCATCGAGCTTGGTGAGCGGCACCGTATCGCTCTTCAATGCGAGCAGCAGCACCGGCGCATCCGCCGGGTTCACCTTGCGAAAGCTTGGCGGCGAGGGCATGTCCTGCGGCAGTACACGCAGCGTTCGGGTAATGGCCGCCTGCACATCGGCGGCGGCGGCATCGATATCCCGGTTGAGCGCGAACTGGATGGATATTGACGTCGAACCAAGCGCGTTCGTCGTCGATATGTTGTCGATTCCGGCGATCGTGTCGAACTGCTTGATGAGCGGCGTTGCAACGGATGTCGCCATCGTCTCGGGGGATGCGCCGGGCAGGGTCGCGGAGACGTTGATCACCGGAAAATCGGTCCGCGGCAACGCGGCGACGGGAAGGACAGCGTAGGCGAAGAGACCTGCAGCGACGAGCGCCAACGACATCAGCAGCGTTGCGACGGGACGGCGAATGCAGAATTCGGAAATCGACATGATCGTTTTTCCTTGCCTTGCCTCCAAATCTTGTTCGGCCGTCGCGCCGCCCTCTTCCGGATCCTGCTTCTCAACGCGGATCACCTGCCCGGATCAGCGCTGCTCTGCGATCCGGGCCTTGTCGCCCGCCTTGAGATCGAGTTGTCCTTCCGTGACGACCTTGTCACCGGCCGCAAGGCCGGAACTGATCGCGGCGTCGCGCCCGTCATTCGCTGCGACGACCACGGGCCGGAGCTCCACTCTGTCGTCATCCGTCAGCCGATAGACGAAGTCACCTTTCTGGCCGGATTGGACCGCGACGGCCGGAATGACGGCCGTTTGGGGAAGGATCTTCTCCTCGACGTCGACATCAACATATTGGCCCGGCCAGAGCTTCTGCCCGCCGTTGTCGAATTTCGCGCGCATCATCACGGTCCCCGTTGCCGCATCCACGGCGGAATCGATGAAGTCGAGCACGCCCTCGCCGATCACCTCACCGGTGCCGGCCAGCCGGGCTTTAACCTGTGGTGGTGCTCCCGACTCGAGCCGAGCCTTGAAGCCTTGCAGATCCTTTTCCGGTAGATGGAATGCGACCTCGATCGGATCGATTGCGGTGATGGTGACCAGGCTCGCCGGCGACGCGCCGCTGGGCGTATCGACGAGATCGCCCACCGTGACCTGGATGGCGCCGAGCCGGCCGCTGATCGGCGCCCGGATCTTCGTGAAGGCGAGCGACACTTTGTCGGCCTCGACAGTCGCCTGGTCCGCGGCGACCGTGGCTTTGTCGGATTGTTCGGTCGACAACGCGGTATCATAGGACTGCTGCGTGCCACTCTTGTCGTCGCGCAACGTTCTCGCCCGATCGAGTTCGATCTCAGCATCGGCAAGCAGGGCGGTGTCCTTGGCCAGGATGGCTTCGTCGCGGCTGAGCTGTGCCTTGAAGGCGCGGTCGTCGAGCGAGAACAGGAGATCGTCCGCCTTGACCATCTGACCGTCCTTGACGTGGATGCCTGTGATCTGGCTCGATATGCGGGCGTTCACCGCCACCGTTTCCGGGGCCTGTACATTGGCGAAGGTGCTGATTATGACCGGGAGGTCCTCTTTCTTCACCTCCACGACCTGAACCGCCGCACCGCCGGCCCGGGCCGGAGCTTTCCCGACGGTCTTGCCAGACGATCCGCCGACCTGAGGTCCTGTGCTGGCGTCGGCGGCTGGGTTAACGCGCACCATCCCCGGAATTTTCGAAATAACGGGCGACACGGCGATGCCGGCCAGTGTCGATGCCAGAACGACCATTGCAATGGCAAGCCGGCTGGACATGCCGCACTCTCCCTGGATGGCTACCGTCGCCGACGATCTAGCGCCTGATGGAGCGGCAGCGCCACGAACCGTATCGCGCCGCCGGATCCCAATTGGCGGCGGTCCGCCGTCATGCGTAAGGTAGAGCCGCCATGCATTCGCGCACGCAATTATCCGCAGACGTTACTTGCAAATACTATTATCTAACCCGAGATAGATCTTCTTAAACTTTGTTCATTAACTAAATGTAATTTAGGTATACACCTACCTGGTGAACGTATTACAGCACACTGATCTGTATACGCGGGCCCTCCTGCCTGAATCGCAGTCTTTCGCTCCTTGGAAAGAACTGGGGGTATCAAAGCACAACGGCATTATCGGCTTGGAATCGTCGATATCGCCGATAATTGCGTCCGGGCAGGAACGGGTTACCCCGATGCCCACCGCGCCATCCATCTCGTGACGATCCGGACCCGGGGCGCATTTCAGCAACCAAACCTCGCGGGCGGCGATGTCGTAATCGAACTGCTGAGGCGCCCTGGAGGGCAGGAATAGTGCCATCAGGCAATTCCATCGATGCCGTGCACGATGCCATCCGGCGTCGATAGCGACAGGACCGAGCCGGCCTTCGTCAAAGGCGTACTGACCGTGCGGCCGCGGATTGACCACCAGCGCGCGCGCCGAATTGGCGTGCACTTGCTGAAGTCACTCGGGCAACGGCGGCGCGTTGCTACGCAATGTTTCAAGGTGATCGAGAAACGGCCGCTGGGACGCGTTTATCTTCTCCCGCGCCTCCGGCAGGCTAAACCATCCCGCACGATCGACCTCCGGAAAAGCCTGTGTCTTGCCGCTGCGCGGCGGCCATTCCATTTCGAACATATTGCTGCGGATATCGGTGATGTCGACATCGCTTTCGCCGGCGAAGGCGGTGACCAGCTTGCCGCCCTTCTGGCGCAGCTCGCCAAGGAGCTCCAACGCCCCGTTCATCGCGATGCCGGTTTCCTCGAGGAACTCGCGCCGTGCAGCCGCCTCCGGCTGTTCGTCCGAGTCATATTCCCCCTTCGGGATAGACCACGCCCCAGCATCCCTGTTGCTCCAGAACGGACCGCCGGGGTGGACAAGCAGGACACGCAACGCCTCGCCGTCGTACTGGTAGAGCAGGATGCCTGCGCTTCTCTTCGGCATTTGCGATCCTTTCGACGTCCGTCGCCCGAGAGGATATCATTGCTGAGCCGCATTTCGAACAGAGCGAGCGGCAATCGCGACCTTTGCAACTTCAAGGAGGCTAAAGCCGATGCGCGCGATGGTCCTTGAGAGGATCGGGGAACCGTTGAAAGCGGTGGAACGGCCGCTCCCGGAACCGCGTGCCGGTGAGATCCGGCTGCGCGTCGAGGCCTGCGCCGTCTGCCGCACCGATCTGCACGTGGTCGACGGCGACCTGCCGCGGCCGAAGCTGCCGCTCGTTCCGGGCCACGAGATCGTCGGCATCATCGAAGCGGTCGGCACCGGCGTCGATCCGGCACGCATCGGGCGGCGCGCCGGGATCCCTTGGCTCGGCCATACCTGCCAGCACTGCCTCTATTGCCGGTCGGGCGCCGAAAATCTTTGCGACGATCCGCTGTTCACCGGCTATACCCGCGACGGCGGCTTCGCCACCGATGTCATCGCGGATGCGGACTATGCGTTCGATCTCGATCCCGGCGGTGATCCGGTCGCGCTCGCGCCTCTTCTTTGCGCGGGGCTTATCGGCTGGCGCTCACTGAAGCGGGCCGGCGATGGCAGAAAGATCGGGATCTACGGCTTCGGCGCAGCCGCGCATATCATCGCCCAGATCTGTGTCTGGCAGGGCCGGCAGGTCTACGCCTTCACCCGACCGGACGATAGGGCGGCGCGGCGCTTCGCCCTCGACCTCGGCGCTGTCTGGGCCGGCGGTTCGGACGAGCCGCCGCCGGAGCCGCTCGACGCCGCGATCATCTTCGCACCGGTCGGAAACCTCGTGCCGGCGGCGCTGAAAGCAGTGCGCAAGGGCGGCCGTGTGGTCTGCGGCGGCATCCACATGAGCGATATTCCCGCCATGCCCTATGCCGTGCTTTGGGGCGAACGCGAACTGGTTTCGGTCGCCAACCTCACCCGCCGGGATGGCCGCGAGTTTTTCGCAATCGCCGCGGAAGCCGGCGTCGAGACGCACACCGTCATCTATCCCCTTCATGAAGCCAACCGTGCCCTTGCCGACCTTCGCGCCGGCAGACTCAGCGGAGCCGCCGTCCTCGTTCCTTAACCGGGCGGAGTGATCGGCCCACCTTCCGGCGATTTCAGGTAACTGATGACTGCATCGGCAATCATCGTGCGATGTCGTTCGATCGTCGCCTCTTCCGAGAGATCACGGCGGAAGATCGTGCCGAACGTGTAGCGGTTCGAGACGCGAAAGAAGCAGAAGGCGCTGATCAGCATGTGGACGTCGATCGGGTCGGCCTTGCGGCGAAAGGTTCCATCGGCGAGACCGCGCGCGATGATGGCCTCTATCATCTGAATGACCGAGACATTGAGTTCGCGGATCGCTTCCGATCGCAGCATGTGCGCCGCGTGGTGAATATTTTCGATGCTGACCAGACGGACGAAATCCGGGTTGGTTTCGTCGTGGTCGAAGGTTGTCTCGATCAATGTTCTGAGCGCCTTTTCCGGCGGCAGGTTGGCGAGTTCGAGATCGGCCTCGAGCGTGCGGATCCTGCGATAGGAGCGCTCGAGCACGGCGAGGTAGAGCCCCTCCTTGCTGCCGAAATAGTAATAGATCATCCGCTTCGACGTGCGCGTGCGCTCGGCGATCGCATCCACCCGCGCGCCGGCCAACCCGTGCGTCGAAAACTCTTCGGTCGCTACCGCAAGGATATCCTCCTGCGTTCTCTGCGGGTCGTTCTTTCTGCCGTTCCCCTGCCGCTCCGCCATTTCCGCACTGCTTCCCGGCCCGACAGGCCATTGAATCATCATGCCTATTTCTTGCGGGCTCGACGCGCCTCGATGAATGCCCGAGACGCCTCGTCTCGCGATCCGAGACTGCCTGCCTCGTCGAAAACCATCTGCGATTTTCGACCCGAAGCTGTGTCCCGCAAGAGCAATGGCTCAAGTCATATTCACGTTATCATCCTCTTTCAATAGCACGACGCTTGACATTCGAACTAGTTAGTACATTTTATAACTCCACTGCCGAACGGCGCTGAGGAGCGCGGGGGCGGCCGCCGGCTAACCGCCGCGCGTTGGAAGGAGGAGGCCTGCCACTGGCGCGTCGTCGCGACGTGCCGCCGGTACGCCCTATCGCTTTGGGAGGAGCGAATGGCCCGCATCATCGATTTCTATTTCTTCGCGCTGAAGGTGACGATCGCGCTGCTGCTCGCCGGCATGGTCGTGCTTGTCTTCGGCAACGTCGTCCTGCGCTACGCCTTCAACCAGGGGATCACGGTTTCCGAGGAGCTGTCGCGGATGTTCTTCGTCTGGCTCACCTTTCTCGGCGCCGTCGTTGCCATGCGCGAGCATGGTCATCTTGGCGTGGACTCCCTCATCAAGCGCTTGCCGCCGTCTGCGGCAAGGGCGGCCGTGCTTTGCGGCCATGCGCTGATGCTCTATGCCACATGGCTGGTGATCAGCGGCAGCTGGACGCAGACGCTGATCAACCTCCATGTCGGCGCGCCGGCGACCGGCATTCCGATGGCCTTCTTCTATGGCGCCGGTCTCGCCTTCGGCATCCCGGCCTTCCTGATCCTTCTTTCCGACGCCTTCGCGATCGCGACCGGCCGTATCGACGTGACGACGGCCGACCTCGTGCGCGAGAGCGAGGATGAGGCAGCCCTCGGCGATCTGCCCGAGCCCGTGCTCGGGCAGCTCTCGCCGAAGCATTGAGGAGGCGGCGATGACGGTCACCATCTTTCTCGGCGCGCTTCTCGGACCCATGGCACTCGGCGTGCCGATCGCCTTCGCCCTTATCCTGAGCGGCGTGGCGCTGATGCTCTACCTCGGGCTGTTCGACGCCCAGATCGTCGCCCAGAACGTCTTGAACGGCGCCGACAGCTTCCCGCTGATGGCTGTTCCCTTCTTCCTGCTCGCCGGCGAGGTGATGAACACCGGCGGCCTTTCCCGCCGCATCGTCGCGCTGGCAATGGCGATGGTCGGGCATATCCGCGGCGGGCTCGGATTCGTCGCGATCTTCGCAGCCTGCATCCTTTCGAGCCTCTCGGGCTCTGCCGTCGCCGACGCGGCCGCGCTTGGCGCCCTCCTGTTGCCGATGATGCTGAAAAGCGGCCACGATCCGGCGCGCGCCGGCGGGCTGATCGCGTCCGCCTCGATCATCGGCCCGATCATTCCGCCGTCGATCGGCTTCATCCTCTACGGCGTGGTTGGCGGCGTCTCGATCACCAAGCTCTTCCTCGCCGGCATCTTCCCCGGGCTGATGATCGCCGCCGCGCTCTGCGTCACCTGGCTCATCGTTGCCCGCAAGGAGCAGTTCGAACTGCCGCCGAGGGAGAGCGGCGCGGTGCGCCTCAAGGCCTTCGTCGACAGTTTCTGGGCGCTCATGCTGCCGGTGATCATCATCGTCGGGCTGAAGTTCGGCGTCTTCACCCCGACGGAAGCGGGCGTGGTGGCGGCCGTCTACTCGCTCTTCGTCTCGATGGTGATCTATCGCGAACTGCCGCCGGCTCAGCTCTTCCACGTCTTCGTCGCGGCCGCGAAAATCACCGCCGTCGTCATGTTCCTGGTCGCCTGCGCAGCGGTCTCGGCCTGGTTGATCACCGTCGCCGACGTGCCCGGCGCGCTCGCCGCGCTCGTCGAGCCGCTGATGGGCAACCAGACCGCCCTGCTCGTGGCGATCATGGTTCTGATCGTCGTCGTCGGCACCGCCATGGACATGACGCCCACTATCCTGATCATGACGCCGGTGCTGATGCCGGTCATCAAGCAGGCCGGCATCGATCCGGTCTATTTCGGCGTGCTCTTCATCATCAACAATTCGATCGGCCTCATCACCCCGCCCGTCGGCACCGTCCTGAACGTCATCTGCGGCGTCTCGAAACTGTCGATGGAAGAGCTGATGAAGGGCGTCATGCCGTTCATGATCGCCGAACTGATCGTCCTCTTCCTGCTCGTCCTCTTCCCCGGGCTGGTGACCGTTCCGGTCTCCTGGTTCGGGCACTGACGGGCATGGCTTCACGCACTGTCAACACGGCCGGCCCGAACACCGGCCCAACCTGGGAGGAAAACATGTTGAACAGAATGACGAAACTGGTGCTGGGTCTCGCCCTGCCCCTGGCGCTGCTGGCGAGCGGACCGGCGGAGGCCGAGATCCGCGACCAGACCATCAAATTCGCCTCGGCGAACAACAAGGGCCACCCGCAGGTGACCGGCATGGAGAAGTTCGCCGAACTCGTCAACGAGAAGAGCGGCGGGAAGATCAATGTGAAGCTCTTCCCCGGCGGCACGCTCGGCGGCGACGTCCAGACCGTCTCGGCGCTGCAGGGTGGCGTGATCGAGATGACGGTGCTCAATGCCGGCATTCTCGCAAGCAACGTCAAGGAGTTCGGCGCCGTCGACCTGCCCTTCCTGTTCAACAGCGGCGAGGAGGCTGACAAGGTGATGGACGGTCCGTTCGGCACAGGCCTGATCGAGCGCCTGTCCGACACCGGCCTCGTCGGGCTTGCCTATTGGGAACTCGGCTTCCGCAATCTCACCAATAACCGCCATCCGGTAACCAAGCTCGAGGACATCAAGGGGCTGAAGATCCGCACGATCCAGTCGCCGATCCCGGTCGAGCTGTTCAATTCCCTCGGCGCTAACGCCGTGCCGCTCCCCTACACCGAGCTCTACACCGCGCTCGAAACGGGAACCGTCGACGGTCAGGAGAATCCCGCCGCGAATATCCTCAACGCCAAGTTCTACGAGGTGCAGAAGTACATGACGCTGACCCGTCACCAGTACAACCCGCAGATCGTGCTGATCTCGAAGAAGTTCTGGGACGGCCTCAATGACGAGGAGAAGGCGGTCCTGCAGCAGGCCGCGGTCGAAGCGCGCGATTTCCAGCGCAAGGTGTCGCGCGAGCAGGATGCCGCGGCGCTCGAGGCAATCCGCAAGACCGGCATGGAGGTCAGTGAGCTCAGCCCCGAGGAGACGCAGCGCCTGCGCGACGCCGTCAAGCCGCTGATCGACAAGTTCAGCGCCGACATCGGCCAGGAGACGGTGCAGGCCCTCTTCAAGGAAATCGGCACCGTGCGCGGCCAGTAACGGCAGAAAGCTGCCGGCCCGCCTGTTGCGAAAGGCGGGCCGGCTTCATCAGCGCCGCGAATGCCGTCGGCGCGGAAAACACATGGAACGGGAAACATGACCGATACGCTCGTAAGATCCTTGAAGGCCGGCCTGATCGGCTCCGGCATCCAGGCCTCGCTGACGCCGGCGATGCATATGGCCGAGGGCGCGGCCCAAGGGCTCCGCTACGAATACGAGCTGATCGATCTCAATGCGCTCGGCGCAACGGAAGACGACTTGCCGCGTCTCATCGCCGATGCAGAGCGGTGTGGCCTTGCCGGGCTCAACATCACCCATCCCTGCAAACAGGCGATCATTTCCTTTCTCGATGAACTCGCCCCCGACGCCCGGCGGCTCGGCGCCGTCAATACCGTCGTCCTCAAGGGCGGCCGGCGGTACGGCCACAACACGGACTGGTGGGGCTTCGCCGAAGGCTTCCGGCGCGGCCTGCCGGATGCGGACCTCGGCGCGGCCGTGCAGCTCGGCGCCGGCGGCGCGGGCGTGGCGACGGCCTACGCCGCGCTTTCGCTCGGCTTGCGGCGGCTTACCGTCTTCGACCGCGAGCCGGAGCGCGCGCAATCGCTTGCCGAGATGCTTTCGCCGATCTTTCCCAAGGCCGACATTGTGGCCGGCACGGATCTCGCCGCCGCGATGCGGAACGCATCGGGTCTTATCCACGCCACACCGACCGGGATGACGAAATATCCGGGGCTGCCGCTCGACGCCGAGCTTCTCGACGAACGGCATTGGGTCGCCGAGATCGTCTACTTCCCGCTGGAGACGGCGCTGCTCCGGGAAGCGAGACGGCGCGGCTGCCGCACGCTCGACGGCGGTGGCATGGCCGTCTTCCAGGCGGTCGGCGCCTTTCGGCTCTTTACCGGGCTCGAGCCCGACGCAACGCGGATGCTCACGCATTTCAGGTCGATGACCGGCTGACGCCCAACCGAGGACAGGACGATGAAGACCTCGATAGCCACCGTTTCGCTGAGCGGCGATCTCAAGGACAAGCTGCAGGCGATCGCCAAAGCCGGCTTCGACGGTGTGGAAATCTTCGAGAACGATTTCCTCGCCTTCGACGAAGGCCCGCGGGAGGTGGGCCGCATGGCACGCGACTTCGGCCTCGAGATCACCCTGTTCCAGCCGTTCCGCGATTTCGAGGGCATGCCGGAACCGCTGCGCACGCGAACCTTCGACCGTGCCGAACGCAAGTTCGACGTGATGCAGGAGCTTGGCACCGATCTCGTGCTCGTCTGCTCCAATGTATCGCCGGCGGCCCAAGGCGGCCTCGACCGTGCGGCGGCCGATTTCCGCGAGCTCGGCGAGCGGGCGGCGAAGCGGAACCTCAGGGTCGGTTATGAGGCGCTCGCCTGGGGCCGGCACATCAACGACCATCGCGATGCCTGGGAGATCGTCCGGCGCGCCGATCACCCTAATGTCGGCCTCATCCTCGACAGTTTCCACACGCTTTCCCGCAAGATCGAGGTCAATTCGATCCGGTCGATCCCGAAGGAAAAAATCTTCATCATCCAGCTCGCAGATGCGCCGCTGATCAACATGGACCTGCTCTACTGGAGCCGGCATTTCCGCAACATGCCCGGCGAAGGTGATCTTCCGGTCATCGACTTCATGCGCGCCGTCGCCGCGACCGGCTATGACGGCTATCTGTCGCTGGAAATTTTCAACGACCAGTTCCGCGGCGGCAATGCCGGGGCCATCGCGGTCGACGGCCGCCGCTCGCTGATCTATCTCGGCGACCAGGTCAAGCGCGCCGAACCGGACACACCCTTGTCGGTACCTGCGATGCCGGCGCCTGCGGAGGTCAAGGGCGTCGCCTTCATCGAATTCGCCGCCGAGGAGGAGCAGGCGGCCGAACTGGAGGCACTGGTCCGAACGCTCGGCTTCCAGAAGACCGCGAAGCACAAGAGCAAACGCGTCGCGCTTTATCGCCAGGGCGCAATCAATCTGGTCATCAACACGGAGCGCGAAGGGTTCGCCAACGCCTCCTACCTGGTCCACGGTACGTCGGCCTACGCCTTCGGGCTGATGGTCGGTGACGCCGCGGCGACGGTCGAGCGCGCAAAGGCGCTCGGCGCCGAACCCTTCGCACAGGCCGTCGGCCCAGGCGAGCTTTCGGTGCCGGCGATCCGCGGCGTTGGCGGCGGCATCATCTATTTCCTCGACGAAAAGTCCGAGCTGGCGCGCATCTGGGAGATCGAATTCGAGCCCGTGGCAGATGATCGATCGACGATGCCGGCCGGCCTCACCTCCGTCGACCACGTGGCCCAGACCGTCAGGTACGACGAAATGCTGACCTGGCTTCTCTTCTACGGCTCGCTGCTCGACGTGCATAAGACGCCGATGGTCGACATCATCGACCCGGCCGGACTAGTGCGCAGCCAGGTGGTGGAGAATGACGCAGGCTCGCTGCGCATCACATTGAACGGCGCCGAAAACCGCAACACGCTCGCCGGGCATTTCATCGCCGAGACCTTCGGCTCCGGCGTCCAGCATCTCGCCTTTGCCACCAACGATATCTTCGCTGCGGCCGAGGCATTGCGTGCAAACGGCTTCCACGCGCTGCCGATCTCGTCGAACTACTACGACGACATCGAGGCGCGTTTCGCCCTCGAGCCGGAACTGAGCGAGCGCTTGAAAAACGCGAATATTCTTTACGACCGCGACGAGCACGGAGAGTACTTCCAGCTCTACAGTCCGACCTATGGCGAGGGTTTCTTCTTCGAGATCGTGGAGCGGCGCGGCTATCGCGGCTACGGCGCCGCCAACGCCATCTTCCGCATCGCTGCGCTGAAGAAACAGCTACGGCCGGCGGGGCTGCCGAGAGACTAACCGCCCATCTTGTTCGCCAGGATATTCGCCAGATCCATCGGGAACGGAAAGATGATCGTCGAGCTCTTTTCAGCGGCGATCACGTTCAGCGTGCTGAGATAGCGCAATTGCATGGCCTGCGGCTGCCGGGCGAGAATTTCTGCCGCTTCGAGCAATTTCGCCGCCGCCTGCTGCTCGCCCTCGGCGTTGATGACTTTCGCTCGCCGTTCGCGTTCTGCTTCCGCCTGGCGCGCGATTGCCCGGATCATCGACTCATTGATGTCGACATGCTTGATCTCGACGGTGGCGACCTTGATGCCCCAGGCATCCGTCTGGACGTCCAGTATCTTCTGGATATCGTCGTTGAGCCTATCGCGCTCTGCCAGCATCTCGTCGAGGTCGTGCTTGCCGAGCACGGAGCGCAGGGTCGTCTGGGCGAGCTGGCTCGTCGCCGCCATGAAATCCTCGACCTGGATCGTCGATTTTTCGGCGTCGATCACCCGGAAATAGATGACCGCGCTCACCCGGACCGAAACGTTGTCGTGGGAAATGACGTCCTGGCTCGGCACATCGAGCACCCGCGTCCTGAGATCGACCCTCACCATCTGCTGGACATAGGGAACGAGCAGGATCAGCCCCGGCCCCTTCACCCCGGTAAACCGGCCCAGTGTGAAGATGACGCCGCGTTCATATTCGCGCAGGATCCTGATCGCGTAGGCAATGACGATGAGCAGTACCACAAGCGCCGCGATGAACGGGGCGAGACTTCCGACTATGTCCATGACCTTCTCCCTGCCACTTTCCTGGAATCGCCCTAGGTTTGCGACGCGCTGCGCGCAACTTTCAGCGTCAATCCGTTGCGGTCTATGACCGTCACGTCTTCCCCGACTGCGAGCGGCTCGCCGCTGACCGCCTTCCAGCGTTCGCCGCGGGCGATGACGTAGCCTGTGCCGCCCGTCCAGCTATCGACTGTGCCGGAAATGCCGATCATCTGCTCCCCGCCGGTGACGACCTTGTGCCGGCGCGAGATGTAGGCAAGCCGGGCAACGAGAGCGCTGAAGGCGAGGCTTGCGATCGCGACGCCGCCCAAGACCGGCCAGGAGACCTGCAGGCCCGGCACGTCCGTGTCGAACAGGATGGCGGCGCCCAGCACCAGCGCGACCCCGCCGCCGAGCCCAAGCGCCCCGAACGACGGCGCATGGGCCTCGGCCACCAGCAGCCCCACGCCAAGGATGATCAGTCCGATGCCGGCGTAACTCACCGGCAGCACCGCGAGTGCGTAGAGCCCGAGCAGAAGGCTTATGCCGCCGATCGTGCCGGGCAGCACCGTTCCGGGTGTCAGAAATTCGAAGATCAATCCATAGATGCCGACGATCATGAGAAGCAGCGCGACATTCGGATCGGTGATCACAGACAGGAGGCGGGTCCGCCAATCGGGCAAAGCCTCCTCGACGGCGAGCCCCGCCGTGTCGAGGCGGATATCCGCCTGCCCGACACGAACCGTGCGGCCATGCGCCTGCTTCAGCAGGTCCTCGATGTTGACGGCGATGAAATCAACAACCTTTTCACGGACGGCCGCCGTCGACGAAAGGCTTGCAGCCTCCCGCACGGCGCGCTCACCCCAATCGGCGTTGCGGTTGCGCAACTCGGCCAGACCGCGGATGTAGGCGACCGCATCGTTTATCATTTTCGCTTCGCCAGCATTGGCCGGCTGCTTTGCGCCACTCTGCTTGTCAGCCTCGCCGGAACCACCCTTGTCGCCCTCGTCGCCGTCGCCGAACAGACCACCACCGATTGCGATCGGTGTCGCAGCACCCAGATTGGTACCCGGGGCCATCGCCGCGACATGGCTGGCGTAGAGAATATAGGTACCGGCGCTCGCCGCCCTCGCTCCGCTCGGCGCCACGAAACTTGCGACCGGCACGGACGAATCGAGAATGGCGCGGATGATGTCGCGCATCGACGTGTCGAGGCCGCCTGGCGTGTCCATCTGCAATATGACGAGGGAGACGCCACGCTCATCGGCCCGTTCAAGGCCGCGCGTCACATATTCCGCAGTCGCCGGGCTGATCGCGCCGTTCACATGCAGGACCATCGCCAGACGCTCGGCGCCGGATGCCGAAGGGACAGGAGACGCGAACGCCGATATCAATGCCATGAGCAGGATGAGGATTCGGGACATCCGCCGCCACAACCTCTGGGTTCCTTTGGATCGCGATCATTCTGCGCCGAAGCGATCCAAATGCTTAAATTTGACCGCTCTCTAATATAGGCCAGAACTGCCGAAAGAGTAAGGCATTCCGCAACCTGCCGTGGAAGTCTCGCCGCAGCGTTCGCCCGATGCCGTTGGCTCACAGCGGCGGCCCAGCAGGCGTCCGATCGCTTTTCCGACCGTCGCCAAAGCGTCGTCTCAGGAACCGCTCGATAAACGTATGCCCGCCTTGCGCAAGCCGGCTTCGATCCGTCGTACGAGCTCGGGAGAGAAATGCTGCGCCCACATCTGCCGACGCAGCACGGGCTCGAACCTTTCGACGTGGCTGCGCAATTCCTCCATGGCATTGGTTGCCTCCTCCTGAAGACCCAATTGCCCCGCGGCCGCGATCCTCAGAATGCTGACCGTAATATCCGACGGGCTCGCCAGTTGGCGCGCCCGCCGCAACGCCTCGCCGTAGTTGCCATTTCTGTAGTCTTCCAATGCCAGCGTCAGCACAGCGGCCCGCTGGACATATTCGTTGTTCTGGCCGGCAGAGCGCGCAAGCTTCACACCTTCCTGCCATTGCCCGCTGACGAACAACAGATAACCGAGCCGGGCGAGGACGGAGTCATCCAGCGGGCTCAGCGACGCGGCGCGTCGGCCGGAAAGAAATGCGGCTTCGGTTTCGCCGGCGGCAAAGCGCACCATCATCTGCGCCGCATAGCTCTGACTGGACTGCGGCGCGAGTGCCGTTGCCCTGTCGGCGAGCTTCAACGCCCTTTCGGTGACGACCGAGGAATTACCCATCGCCCCCGCAACGAGAACCGTGGCAAGGCTTGCCAAGACCTCGGCATCGTTTTCCTGGTAGGTCAACGACCGCTCGAGACAACTCTGTGCGGCAAGCATGCTTTCGCTGTCGGCGCGCGCGAGCGCAATATCGGCGAGCAGCACGCAGCCATAGCCAAGGGAAGGGTTGGTGAGTTGACGCGCGGCCTCGAGGCTGGTGACGATCCCCTGATCGCCGGCAACCGTGCGCGCAAGCTTGACGACGAGATCCTGGTGCGCGCCGGCCGCATCGCTGTGCCCGTTCCCGGCTTCGGCGACGCCGGATCGCAGCGTTTCGTTGGTCCGCATGTCGATAACCTGCCAGGAGACACCCCCGGGACCGGCCGCGTCGCCATGAGTCACCGAAAGCCTGTAGGCATTGCTCTTCGGCAGCAGCGGATGCACGGTCGAAATGTCTCCCGTGATCGCTGCCGTATCAACATCCGCCTGCCGCGGCTGCGTGAACGTCCTGACCGTGGAGAATTGTGAGAGCGCATGCACGAGCGACTCTTCGAGCCGGTACACAGCCGGTGCGGCCGCGGGCTCCCCTCGTACATCGACGATGATCGTCGGCTTCACGGAACGCGCAGGCGGCCAGCCGAGATGGCCTGTGGCCATGCCATAGACCGCGGCGAGAGCCGCGACCGTGAGGCCGGCGCAGGCGGCGAAGAGGCCCCGGCGGACAATCCGCGATTGTTGCGCGGGCGTCTGTTGCGCTTCATCCCGGGTCTCGGACCCGAACGGCGGCGCATCCCCTGGTTGAGAAGGTTCCGGCGCTTCTGAAAGTGCTATGAACTGCGGCCTGTAGTTGCCCCGCGGAAGCTCGATCCTGAGCGGCGCCTGTTGGCCCACGGTTTCATAATATCGAGCCAGTGCCGCGCGCAGGCGGGAGACCTCGACGCGAACGATCGGGTCGACATTCGGATCGAAGGAACTGGGCCGGCCGAAGACATCAACCGCGATGGAATAGGCCTTCACCGTCGCCGAACGCCCCGCGAGGAACTCGTCCACCAGGTATTTCAGAAGCTTCCTATGGCGCTCCGTCGCGTGAAACCGAGCGTCGTCCAGCAGTCGCTCCGTCTCGACACGCACGTCGCTCTCGGCAACCCTGCACTGCGCGACGTGTTCGCTGTCCTCTCCGGCGTCCATCGCTCTCATCCGGTTGTTTGGCAAACGGCAAGGGAGTGCAATTGCGGAAAGAACATTAGTCCGTTACTACCAGAACGGGAAGGGGATTCTTGATAAAGATCAGGACGTTTCGCGATCACATCATGTTGAATAGCTGACGATCCCTGGATGCGGGGAAGCTGACTTCCAGCCGCAATGGCATCACGCCTCAGGAGCCGGGCATGTCCTGATCTTCATTGAAGAGACAGATCGCGATGACCTCCTCTTCTATTTCACGGCAGATCAGCTCGTATTCCGCAAGGACGGCTCTGTCCTGCAATTGGCCGCTGCGCTGTCTGTCGAGCACGGAAGTCGCTTCGTCATAGGCCTCGAAAAGACTGTGGACCGACGAATTCTTGGCGCTCAGCAACTGAAGCTTGCCCCGGAGCACGGGCAACTTCAGCATCAGCTTCAGCAATCCTCGCTGCCTGTGTTCGCCGGACATTGGCATCCACCAACCTCAGCCGCGTTTGGGTCCCGAGCCATTTCCCTCGCATGCGCTGCGTGGCGGTCTGGCAAGTGCAGCCCTGACCGCACGGGTGCCTGAAGGCCGTGTTGGATCGAGGGACGCCGACACACAAACCATTGCCAAGTGTTTCCGAGGGGCAAATGATGGCCGATGCAACGGCCCGCATGGAAGTACGTAACGGTAACACGGATACGAACTGGTCTCGCCGGACGCCTCACTCGGCGGGCCCAGGCGATCGCCGCCCGCAACACGCATCGTCGAGGGCCTGGCGCCCTGCTATTTCTCGAATGCGTATATGCGGTTCCAATCGGCCTTCATGTCGACCAGTTGCCAGCCGCGCTCAGGAGCCTCGGTCAAGGCCTTGTCCAGCTTGCCTATATGAGACCGGCGGTCATAGGCCCATTCGCGCTCGCCGTCAGTGTGATGCACGATCAGGCCGAAGCGGGCCCCGGGGCCCGACGTCACCCAGCGAAGCATTTCGTAGTCACCGTCGGAATTGCCGGCAACAAAGATCGGACGGCGCCCGATGAACTTGTTGATGCCGACAGGCTTGCCCGGACCGTCGTCGATGAAGTCGACCGTCGGTTCACGCATCAAAACCGGTGTGTCGCCTTCCAGCTGGTATTTGGTCGTGATGCTACTGCCGATGACCTGCTCCGGCGGAATCCCGTACATCTCTTCGGTCATCGGCCGCATGAACTCGATGCCGCCGCCGGAAACGATATAGGTCCTGAACCCGTTCGCCCTCAGGTAATCGAGAAGCTCCCGCATCGGCAGATAGGTGATCTCGTTGTATGGTCGGTCGAAACGCGGGTGCCTTGCCGTCGCAAACCAGTCCGTGACGATCTTGTTGAACGCCTCCGTCGTCATGCCCGCGTGCGTCGTCATCGCCAACTCGGCGATACCCTTCTCGCCCGACGCGGCCACGCCGGCCATGTCGCCCTTCAACAGCGATGCGAAGGGCTCCTTTTCCTTCCATTCCGGATGCTCCGGCGCGAGCGCCTTGACGCGATCGTTGATGAACAGCGCCTGGAAGTAGTTGGGTTGCTCCGTCCAGAGCGTGCCGTCATTATCGAAGACAGCGATGCGGTCAGGCTCCGCGACATAATCGGACCCGCCCTCCGTCGTCACCCGCGTAACGAAACCGACGATCGCCGACTTCGTGTCACCGTCGTTCCATGAAGGCAGGTCGGCGGGTGGAGTGTCGGCCGCGAACGCCGCCGGCATCGCAAGGACCAGCGCCAGCAGTGCAAAAAAGATCGAGAGAAATGGCGGCCGATGATCGCCGATGCAGGCGGTCGCGGCAGCCGACATTCCGGATCTGGCACCTGCGGTCATGTTGGTCTCTCCTCGAGGGGACGTTCCGGCGGGCGTTATGGCCGTCGCACGCAACGGAACCCGATGTGGGTCGTCGCCGAGTTCTCTTCCTGTGCGTGGCGCGCCGCCGGCCGGTAGCGCCGGCAATAGTTCGGCGCACAGAGATGCGATCCGCCCTTGACCACCCGCCTGGCGATACGGATCTGCGGTTGCGTCGGGTCAAGGCTCTCTTCCGCGCTGCCTCCGCGCGGATTGGCGGGAACGCAGCAGGCCCTTTGCGCCGGTGCCGGATGAGCAGAGGACCAGTAGTCACTCGTCCATTCCCAGACATTGCCGATCATGTCGTAGAGCCCGTAGCCGTTCGGCGGGAAACTGCCGACCGGCGACGTCCGCTCGAAGCCGTCGGGCTTGAGATTTTCGGTCGGAAACATGCCGTGCCAGGTATTGGCCATGAACCGGCCGTCCGGAACAAGTGCATCGCCCCAGGCGAATTCCGCGCCTTCGAGGCCGCCCTTTGCGGCGAACTCCCATTCGGCCTCGGTAGGCAGATCCTTGCCCGCCCAGGCCGCATAGGCTCTGGCGTCGGCATAGGCGATCTGGACGACCGGGTGGTCGAGTTTTCCGCGCAGATTGCTCAGGCCCCCATAGGGCCGGCGCCAGTTCGCCCCGAACTTGAAATCCCACCATTGCGAGGGGTCACGACTTGTTATCCGCTTTGGCGGATCGAAAACGACCGATCCGGCTTTCAGCATGTGCGCCGGTGCGCCCGGATAGTCCTTCGGATCGGACGGCCTTTCGGCGAGCGTCACATAGCCGGTCGCCTCGATGAATTCCGCGAACTGCCGGTTGGTGACCGGCGCGACGTCGATCCAGAATGCATCCACTTTCACCGGATGCGCGGGCGCTTCCTCAGGATAGTGACGGTCCGATCCCATGACGAAGGTACCGCCTTCGATCCAGACCTGCTCGCGGGCGGCGATCGCCATCGGCGATTCATCGCCCGCCGATCGATCGAGCGGAATGTTCATGCGTCACCTCATCGACCTTGCGTCACACAGTCCGACCTCGCCACCTACTCTAGGCGCGATCCTCTGCCCTCCAAGTACGTTACGGTTACGAAGGTCCGGAGCGACTGACCAAACGCCCAAAATTGAACGTTCCCCCGGCCTTCGTTACTGTTACGTTCTTCCGATCCGTTCCCGGCTCGCTAAGCTCTATGATAATGCAAGCAAAACCGGTCGCAATTGGACGAAGGGGCATGGTCTGATGGGTGCGCGCGACGACATCGAGCAACTCGGCAAGCGGATCGGCGCGGCGATCGTCGGCCAGCAGGGCATGATCGAGCGTCTGCTGCTCGGTCTCATCAGCAACGGTCACCTGCTCGTCGAAGGATTGCCTGGCCTCGCCAAGACACGCGCCATCAAGAGCATGGCGAAGAACCTCGACGCCAGGCTGTCGCGCATCCAGTTCACACCCGACCTCTTGCCGGCCGACATCACCGGCTCCGAGGTCTATTTCACCGAAGGCGGCAAAGGAGAGTTCCGCTTCCAGGAGGGACCGGTCTTCGCCAACCTGGTGCTTGCCGACGAGGTCAATCGCGCGCCGGCGAAGGTGCAATCGGCGCTGCTCGAAGCGATGGAGGAGCGGCAGGTCACCGTCGGCGGCAAGAGCCATGGCCTCCCCGATCTCTTCCTGGTGATGGCGACCCAGAACCCGATCGAGCAGGAGGGGACCTATCCGCTCCCCGAAGCGCAGCTCGACCGCTTCCTGATGCATGTGCAGGTCGACTATCCGGACGCGAAGTCGGAAGCCGACATCATGCGGCTCGTGCGTTCCGAGGAGACCGCGACAGGAGCCGACGGCCACGCGGCCGAGAAGCTCGCGCAGAATGCAGTCTTCGCCGCCCGCGAAGAGATTGCCGCCGTCACGGTGTCGGAGGCGATCGAAAACTACATCGTCGCACTGGTGATGGCGACGCGCTATCCGGACAAGCTCGACAACGAGCTTGGCAAATGGATCCAGGTGGGTGTCAGCCCGCGCGGCGTCATCGGCCTCGACAAGGTGTCACGCGCGCATGCCTGGCTGAAGGGACGCGACTTCGTCACGCCCGACGATGTGCAGGCGACCGTCCACGACGTATTCCGGCACCGCCTCGTGCTCTCCTACGAGGCGCATGCCGGCGGCATTTCCGCCAACCAGGTCATCGACAGGATCGTCGAGCAGGTGGCGGTGGCTTAGCGCATCGGCCCGAAAATCGGAATCGATTTTCGGAAAGCACGATGCGTAGATTCAAAGACTTACAGCGTCCTTTGTGCGTCCTGAAGGACGCGCGGCGCTGTAGAGCGGGATGAGGAAAAGTGCGTGCGGTTTTCCGCCCGCATCCCGCCCTGACTTAACGTGATCCAGGATGGAGACTTGCGATGGGCATATCCATACCGGCCTTTGCCCGATCGAAAGGCATCACGCGGACGCGCAGCGAAGCGGGTTCGGGCGTCTATACCTCTGTCGAAGAACTGATCGGACTGGAAGCGACCGCCTGCGATCTGGCGTTCCTGCGCAAGGCACCTGTCCGCCGCCTGCTCGCCGGGCGTCATGAATCGCGCATGCGCGGGCGCGGCCTCTCTTTCGAGGAGTTGCGCGACTATCTGCCCGGCGACGACATCCGCACGATCGACTGGCGCGTGACGGCGCGCACCGGCAGGCCGGCCGTCCGTGTCTACGACGAGGAGAAGGACCGGCCGGCGCTGATCGTCGTCGACCAGCGAATGAACATGTTCTTCGGCAGTCGCCGCGCGATGAAATCCGTGGCGGCGGCACAGACCGCGGCGCTTTGCGCCTGGCGCGTCATGGCGCTTGGCGACCGCGTCGGTGGCTTCGTCTTCGGCGACGAAGCAGTCGACGAGATCCGCCCGCATCGCAGCCGCGAGGCCGTCATCCGCTTTGCGAACGCGATCGCCAGGCACAACACCTCGCTTCACGCTGCGTCCGAAACTGCCCGGGGAGCGGACCAACTCGATCTCGTTCTTTCGACCGTCGCCGCCATCGCCAAGCACGATCACCTCCTCATCGTGATCAGCGACTTCGACGGTTATGGCCTCGACACGCGCGAGACGCTGCTCAATCTGTCGATGCACAACGATGTCGTCGTCATTCTGATCTACGATCCGTTCCTGCTCGAATTGCCACGCAAGGGAGACCTCGTCGTCAGCGGCGGCGCGCTTCAGGCAGAGCTGCAGCTCGGCCGCGGCAACGTGCGCGAAGCGATCGACAGCTTCGCCCGCAAGCGCGGCCGGGCGCTCCGCGCCTGGCAGCAGGAAATGGGCCTACCGATGCTGCCGCTCTCGGCCGCCGAGGACGTCGCGCCGCAGCTCCGCCGTCTTCTGGGGCAGCTCGGATGGCGGCAAAGGAGGCGATAGCGATGGAACCGGCCGCCCCCGCTACAACCGATCCTGCACTGGCAGCAACGTTGCGGGCCTTGGCGGACGTCGCGCTGCCGGCACCGGTCTCAATGCTGCCGCAGACATGGGGTTGGGCGGTGCTTGGCGCCATCCTTCTCGCGGCTGTCGCCGTGGCGTTATGGCTGTGGCTGCGCCGTCGCGCCACCAATCGCTATCGCCGCGAGGCGCTTTCCGAGCTTGCCGGGATCGAACAGTATCTTGTTGACCACGCGACGCGCGGCATGGCGCTCGCCCAGTTGCCTCCGCTTTTGAAACGCGTGGCGCTCGTCGCCTGGCCGCGCGAAACCGTCGCGGATCTCAATGGACCCCTTTGGGTCGGTTTTCTCGCCGCGCGCTCGGGCGGAACTCGCCTTTCGCCCGAATTCGCCCGCTTCTTCGAGGAGGCCGAATATCGCGGCGAGGACGCGTTGCGGCTGACCGACGAGAAGAGCGCGAGAGCCTTAGCGGCAGCGGCCCGGCAATGGATCGAGGGTCACGATGTACGTGCTTGACCATCCCTGGCTGCTTTTTCTTCTAGCGCTGCCGTTCCTCGTCTGGTGGCTTCTCCCGCCCTATCGTGAGCACACGCCGGCCGTCCGCATCCCCTTTTTCAAGGATATCACAGATGCGGCTGGTGTCGGCGCGACGGAAGGTTCGGTGGTGCCGCGATCCAATCTCGGGCAGAAGCTTATCGCACCGGTTTGCTGGGGGTTGATCGTGCTGGCGCTGGCACGCCCGCAATTCATCGAGCAGCCGATCGAGAAGACCGAGCCGCAGCGCGATCTCATGCTTGCCATCGACCTCTCCCAGTCGATGGACACGCGCGATTTCCGCGATCCCGACGGAAACCTTGAGGCCCGCGTCGATGCGGTTCACAAGGTGGTCGCCGACTTCATCGGCCGCAGGCCGAGCGATCGCCTTGGCCTCATCGCCTTTGGCGATGCCCCCTATCCGCTCGTGCCCTTCACGCTCGACCACCAGACGGTCGAGGCGATACTCGCCGATAGCCTGCCCGGCATGGCCGGGCCCCGCACGGCGCTCGGCGACGCCATCGGCCTTGCCATCAAGATGTTCGACCAGAGCGAAGCACCCGACAAGGTTCTCATCGTCTTGACCGATGGCAACGATACCGCCAGCAAGATGCCGCCGGACAAGGCGGCCGACATCGCCGGCGAACGCCGCATCACCATCCATGCGGTCGGGATCGGCGATCCAAATGCGGAGGGCGAGCAGAAGCTCGACACCACCGTGCTCCAGCAGATCGCCACGAAGACCGGCGGCCACTACTTCTTCGGACAGGATCAGGTCGGGCTCGAAACCATTTACGGGCTGCTCGACCAGTTGACGCCGGCAAACCAGAAGACGCTTTCCTGGCGTCCGCGCATCGAACTGTTCTACTATCCCCTGGGCGCATCACTCATCATCGTCGTCGCCTATCACGCCATCATGTGGCTGCTTTCGTCGGGCGGTGCAGCGCGTCGGGAAAGCGAGGTCGGCAGATGATCGCGGACGTCCATTTCCTCAGACCCTGGTGGCTTCTCGCCCTGCTTGCGGCGCCGCTCCTCGTCCGGCTGATCGGCCGCCGTACCGATATCCGCTCGCGCTGGGAAGGCATGATTGCGCCGCACCTGCTCGGCCACCTGTTGATCGACCGCGGCGGCTCGCATCGCTTTCGCCCTGTACATCTGACCGCCGCGCTGATCGCCGTCGCTGCAATTGCGGCGGCCGGCCCGACCTGGGAGCGCGAACGCCCGCCTTTCGTCGAGGATACGGCGCCACTTGCGATCGCCATCGATCTCACCGCAACGATGAACGCGACGGATGTGTCGCCGACGCGGCTTGAACGCGCAAAGCTGAAAGTGCGGGACATTCTTGACCTCAGAAGGGGCGCGCGCACGGCGCTCTTCGCCTATGCCGGTTCGGCTCACATGGTGCTGCCTTTGACCGACGACGCCGCGCTTGTAAGGACCTATATCGCTGCACTTTCTCCGGGCATCATGCCGGTGGAGGGCAAGGATACGGCGAAGGCGCTTCAAGCCGTCGAAGCCGGCCTTGCCAACGAGACCGTTCCCGGCACCATCCTCTTTTTGACCGACGGCGTCGAACGCAAGGCGTTTCCGGCTTTCGAACAATACAAGGGCCGCAACGATCTGATGGTGCTCGGGATCGGCACGGCGGAAGGCGGGCCGGTAAAGACGGCCGACGGTGGTTACCTCACCGATGCGTCCGGCGCGCGCGTCCACGCGCGCCTCGATATCGATGCACTCAAGGCGCTGCAGAATGGCTCGAGAGTTCAGGTTGCGACCGCGACCCCCGACGACAGCGATGTCCGCTGGATCGCCCGCCGCATCCAGTCTGCCTTCGCGCAGAAAGTGGCGGAAGGACAGACCCGCTGGCGCGACGCCGGCTGGTGGCTGACGATCCCGATCGCTCTTTTCGCTGCGCTCTGGTTCCGGCGCGGCTGGACGGTACGCTGGGCCGGCTTCCTGCTCGTCGCGGGTATGGCGCTTGCTGGCGGCAAGGCGGACGCTGCCGACTTCAGCGACCTGTGGTTCACGCCGGACCAACAGGGCCGGCGCGCCTTCGAACGCGGAGACTTCCAGGATGCTGCTGAGCACTTCGCCGATCCTGCCTGGCGCGGCGTCGCGCTCTACCGCGCCGGGCGCTTCCAGGACGCGATCGACGCCTTTGCGCAGAAAGACACAGCCGAAAGCTATTACAATCAGGGCAATGCACTGATGCATCTCGACAAGCCGAAAGAGGCGGTCGCGGCCTACGGGCAGGCCCTGAAGCTGCGCCGCGATTGGGCGGAGGCAAAGGCAAATCTGGCGCTCGCCGAAAAGCGGAACAAGGCAAAGGAGAAGCAGGAAGAGGAGGAGCAGCAAGAACAGGGCGCTGACCTTCCTCCCGATCAGGTCCAGATCGACGAGAAGGGAGAGAAAGGCAAGGAAGGCACTGTCCAGGCTGGCGAGCAGACCGCTGACATGTGGATGCGCAACATCCAGGTGTCGCCAGCCGATCTGCTTGCTCGAAAGTTCGCGATCGAGGCCAGGGAGGACGTGCCATGATCCGGCCCGTGACAGGCTTCTTCGCTTTCGCGCTCGTCCTGCTCGCCTGCTGGCTGGTGCCCGCGAGTCTTGCCTCCGCCGCCGATCCCTTCGCCCGCGCGACGCTTGCGACGAAAGGTACGCTCTATACCGGCCAGGAAGTTCATATCGACGTCGATGTCTTCGTTCCCAACTACTTCATGACCCCGCCGCAGTTTCCCCTATTCGATCTTTCCGGCGCCGTGGTGACGATCCCTGACGGAAGCGGCGTAAACCTCAACGAAACCGTGAACGGCGAGAGCGTTTCGGGCATCCGCAAGAGCTATGTCGTGACGCCTCAGACCGCCGGCGACTACACCTTGCCGCCGGCCGAAATTCCCTTCGGTTATGCCGCCGTGCCGGGCCGGCTCACCGAGGGCAAGGTCACGCTCCCGCCGCTCAAGTTTACCGTCGAGGCCGCGCCTGGCACCGCCGACGGAAAGGCCGGCGTGACCGCTGTGAAGGTCACGGTCGACCAGGCGCTCGACCGTGATGCGAGCGGCCTGCACGCGGGCGATGCGCTGGTGAGAACGATCACGGTCCGCGCCGAGGGGCTCGATGCCATGATGATTCCGGAACCGAACTTCGGATCGCCGGCGGGCGCTCGGGTCTATGCCCACGACCCGGCGCTTTCGGAGGAACGAACGCCCCGGGGCGAGCCCGTGGCCGGGGTTCGCAAGGACACCGCAACCTATGTCTTCGCGCAAGCCGGATCCTATCGGCTCCCGGCGATCGACATCGAATGGTTCGATCCTCAGACCGGAAACATCGAGCAGGCGGAAGCGTCGATGGTCGCGGTGACCGTCGCCGCCGCGCCGACGGTCGACACGGGGCTTGGCCCGCCGGCACCGGTGCCGCAGAAGCCCCCATTCGATTGGCGCTTGTGGGCCGGCGTCGGCGCCGCGACAATTGTCGCTGCCCTACTCATCTGGCTGGCCGCCCGCTTGCTCAGCCGCGCGGAGTCCTGGGGCGAAGCCTGGCATCGCCGCCGGCTCGACTCGGAACGGGAATATTTCCGTCGCATCGAACAGGCTTGCCGGGACCACGATCTCACACGCCTCAGCCAAACGCTCGACGCCTGGTCACGAAAGTCCGGCAACGTCCCGCTTTCCCGCTGGCTCGACCGCTTCGCGGATGCGGCGACGCAGCGCCTCTTCGCCGAGCACCAAAGGGCACTCTACGGCAAGCCGTCCGGCGATCGGACGAAGGCTGATTTCGGAGCGCTGCGAAACGGGCTGAGGACCGCCCGCCGGAACTGGCTGCGCTCCGGTCCAAGCGAAACCGCGAGATCCGCGGCCCTGCCGCCGCTCAACCCGGATTTCGCCCGACCGGCACCGCCCTTTGCGACGTGACCGCCATCTGCGCGGCTTCGTATCGAACGGGCTTTGATTGACGTGATCGCGGCGCTCTCATACGCTGATCGTGCGGTTCTGCTGCATCTCTTCTCGGGAGGAGAACATGAAGGGGAACGCCATCGCCGTCATCGGTGCCGGCATGATCGGTGCCGCGCACGCGTTCGGCTACCGAACGAACCTGCCGCGCTTCGAGGACCGCATCGCCGGCATTCGTCTTGCAACGGCCTGCGACGGCAACGAGGCGCTCGCCGGCCGCCTCGCCGCGACCTGGGGCTTCGAAAAGACGGAAACCAACCTCAACGCGGTTATTGCCGATCCCGAAATCGGCATCGTCAGTGTCTGCTTGCCGAATGCGCTGCATGCGGAGGTGACGCTCGCGGCGATTGCCGCGGGAAAGCACGTCCTCTGCGAAAAGCCGCTCGCCCTCAATGCCGAGGAGGCGTTGCGCATCCATCGCGCCGCGATCGTGTCGCCGGTCGTCTCCGCAACGGTCTTCAACTACCGACGCATTCCGGCCGTTGCGGCGATACGCGACATCATCGCGGCCGGAGAAATCGGCGATCTCGTCAACCTTCTCGTCCAGTACGAAAGCGAATATGCCGCCGATCCCGACCTGCCGCACAGCTGGCGGTACGAGAAGAGCCGCGCCGGTGCCGGTGCCTTGCTCGACGTCGGGACTCATGCCATCGACACGGCCCGCTTTCTCTGTGGAGAAGTCTCCGAGATCGCAGGCGCCATCGGTACGATTTCCGTCAAGGAACGCTTTCTGCCCGCAGCCGCCAGCATCGGCCACGAAAAGGTTACGCTCAGCACCGAAAGCAGGCCCGTCGACAACGACGATGTCATGTCCGCCCTGCTGCGCTTCGAAAACGGCTGCCAGGGCATGTTTCTTGCGAGCCGGGTGGCGGTCGGCATGGGCAACACGCTTTCCTTTTCGGTCACCGGCACGAGGGGTGCCCTGCGTTACAATTCCCGCACGCCGGCCCATTACGAAATCGCGCGCTTCGATGGCAGCGGACAATCGCCCTTTGCGCTGGTCGCGAATAACCCCGCCCTTCCCTATGCAGAATTGCTGCCCGTTCCCCATGACGGCGTGGCGATCGGCTATGCCGAGGTATTCGGGTTCATGATCCACGAATTTCTCGAAGCGATCGCCGCAAACCGTCCCATGCAGAACGGGTCGACGCTCGATGGCCTGCGCGCGGCGCAGATTCTCGATGCGATCCAGTCGGCAGCGGATACCGGTGCGGCGGTGAAGATTTCGCATGCCGATTGAACGGCCATCGCGTCGATGGGGAGGATCAGATGAAAATCGGCCTGAACACCGACGGCTTCGCTGCGCTTTCGCTGGAAGCGTGCCTGGACCGCGCCGCGGAACTCGGGTTCGCTTGCGTCGAATTCGGTCTGGGCGGCTGGTCGAACGCGCCGCATGTCGACATTGGCGAATTGCTTGCTAACGGCACGGCCCGCGACCGGCTTCTCGGCATGCTGCGCGACCGCAATCTCGAAATCTCCGCGCTCAACTGCTCCGGGAACCAATTGCATCCGGGCGAGAGCGGAGCGAAAGACATGAAGCTCGTCTATGACGCGCTGGATCTCGCGCCGCTGCTCGGAGTCCGGCGCATCGTCATGATGTCCGGTCTGCCGGCCGGTGGGTCGACCGACAGCTGCCCGAACTGGATCACTTCGTCCTGGCCACCGGAAGCGATGGTGATCCTCGAATGGCAATGGTCCGAGCGCGTCATCCCCTTCTGGAAGGACTATGCGGCAGCCGCGGAGAAGAAGGACCTGCGTCTCTGCGTCGAACCGCACGGTCGGCAAGCCGTCTACAATGTCGAGAGCTTCTGTCGGTTGCGCGACGCCGTCGGCCCGACCGTCGGCGTCAATTTCGACCCAAGCCACCTTATCTGGATGGGCGGCGATCCGGTTTCGGCGATCCGCGCGCTCGGCGACTGCATCTACCATGTTCACGGCAAGGATACGCGCATCGAACCGCAGGCGCGCATCGACGGTCTGCTCGACCCGAAGCACGTGGTGCCGGTTCGCGGGCGGTCGTGGAACTTCGTCTCGCTCGGCCACGGCACGCCGGTCCGGGGCTGGCTGGAGATTCTCACGGCACTGCGGGACGTCGGCTATGACGATGTGATCAGCATCGAGAACGAGGACTATGCACTCGATGCCGACAAGGCCATCGCCACCTCCGCGACGACGCTGCGTTTCTGCATCGAGCAGCTAACCGGCTGACGCCATAATATCGCGCTTCAATTCTTCCAGAACACCGGCGTCAGAATGACGAGCAGGGTCAATACTTCAAGACGCCCGAGCAGCATCATCAGCGAGAGGACATACAGGGCGGGGTCCGACAGTGTCGAAAAATTGCCCGCCGGCCCGATGATCGGCCCCAGCCCGGCACCGACATTGGAAAGCGCGGTGGCGACGGCCGACGCCGCCGTCACCATGTCATAGCCCAAGGCTCCCATCACCAGGCTGCCGGCAGCCCATATCACCATGAAGGTCGAGAAGAAGAGGAAGACGGCGCGCTGCAAGTCTGCGTCGACGATCGTCGTGCCATAACGCACCGAATATACCGCGTTCGGATAAAGGAGCCTGTAAAGGCCGGCTCGAATGGATTTGAAGATGATGATGAAGCGATAGGCCTTCATGCCGCCGGCGGTCGAGCCGGAACAGCCGCCCATGAACGTGGCGGCGAAGGCCAGCGCCACGATGAACTCCCCCCACAGCATGTAATCGTCGCTGGCGAAGCCGGTCGTCGACAGGATCGACGAGACCGTGAAGAACGAATGCGCCAGCGCTGCGTGCATATCAGTGCCGTTGACCAGCCGCTGATAGAGGGTCGCGGCCATGGCGAAGGCAAATAAATAGGACAGGAAGACGATGATCTGCGGGTCCTTGAGCGTGTCCAGCCGGCCACGGACCACAAGGACAATCATGATCGAAAACGGCAGGCTGCAAATCGTCATGAAGAAGGATGCTGCCCACAACAGCGGCAGGCTGTTGTAATGGCCGAAGGATGCGTCATGGGTGGAAAAGCCGCCGGTCGCGATCGTCGACATGGCATGATTGATGGCGTCGAACCGGTTCATGCCGAGGGCGCCGTAGGTGACGGCGCAGACGAGGGTGAAAACCACGTAGACGAAGATGAAGGCACGGGTAAAGGTGACGATGCGCGCGAATGGCTTGTCGGTCGTGTCGGAGGATTCCATCTTGAAGAAGGACATGCCTCCGACCCTGAGGTAAGGCATTACGAAGAGGCCGAGCGCGACGATCCCGATCCCGCCCAGCCAATGCAACAGCGAGCGCCAGACGAGAATGCCCGGCGGCGCGTTGTCGAGGCCGACGATGACGGTCGACCCGGTGGTCGTGATCGCCGAAACCGCCTCGAACAGCGCCGCGGCGAAATCGAGATTGAGCGAGGAAAGCCAGAACGGCACCGTTCCGACCAGAGAAGCCACGAGCCACAGCAGAGTGACGAGTAGAAAACCCATTTTCCTGTTGAACGGCGGCGGTCCGGCGCGTGTGGCCGCAACCGTCAACAGACACAGGCCGCCCGTCAGAAAGGCCGAGACGGCGAACACCTTCCAGTGCGGATGGCCATAGACGAGATCCACAAATGCAGGAATCAGCATCGAGATCGACAGATAGAGGCCGGCCAGTGCGGCGATATTGATGGCGGACCGGTAAATCGTTGCATTCAACGGTTCGTTCCCCCTCGCGCTGCCGGCGGCCGGCGCGTCGAATCTCTCTCCGACAATCGGAATACCCGCTGGCTCCGCCGGAGGCAATGACTGCAGCCGGCCGCGCTCGCCCCATGCTTTTGGCATTCAAGATAGCGATCAAACGCTTAGGGGGTGAGGAAAATTGTGTGCGGTCTTCCGCCCGCATCCTGGTCTACAGCAATTCCAGGAAAAGTGTGTAACGGTTTTCCGTCCGGAATTGCGTAGTTTCAAAGAGTTAGATCATTTCACTGTTTCAATGAAACAGTGAAATGATCTAACTTGTCGATGCAGACCGCAATGCCTCCGATCCGTCTCGCGAAGGAGCGGCTTTCGCGGCTTGCTGCCGGCGGGCAAGTGCGGCCACCTGCTCCGCCACGAAGATGGCGTGATCGTTGACCTGTGGCAGCCCCATCAGTTCGCCGAAGGTCCCGCGGGCGAGCGGTCCGGCGATGAAAAGCGTCTCCGTCTCCCGGCCCTCACTGTCGAGCGCCCGGCTTGTCTCGCTGCAGGCAAGGCCAAGCCCGACGGCATCCGGCTGCAGGTAGCCGTCGGCTGAAAGCGTTTCGAGCCAGGGCTGGCTCTTCAAAACGGATTTGTGTGCCGGCCCCGTTGTGATCACCACGGCATCGACACTCCAGTGCTCGATCCCGGCTCCGTGGCGCCGCCGGAACGTCGCGGCGATCTCGTCGCCGTTTCTCTCGAGCCGATCGATCCGGCCCGCCAGAATGCGGATGCCGCCCGACTGCAGTCCGGCTCTGACGATGGCATCGATCTGCGGCGCTATGCGAAAGCGGTGAACGTCCCAGAAGGGGCGCAGATGGCGTATCAGCCGCCGCCGTTCCGTGACCGGCAGGCCGCGCCAGATCTCTCCGCCTTGGCTGCGCAATGCATCGAAGACCGCATGCCAGGAAAAGCCATCCGCCTCGGCCTCGGCAACGACCCGCCGCACGCGCACGAGCAGTTCTGTCGCCGTTCGCGACGGCGCCGCCGTGAAGTCACCATAGGGGTCCTGGGCTTGGGCCGCATGCCCGCGCGAGCGGAGGCCGCGCCGGGAGAAGGCGGTGATCGGCCCCGTCCGCCCGGTGGTGCGCAAGGAAGCGATGACATCCGCCGCCGTGAGGCCGGTGCCGATGATCAGGACGTGGTCGTCAGGGCGGATGGCCGCCAGAGCCCCAGGCGCCGTGGTATCCGCCACATAGCGTGGGTGCCCCTGCAACACGCTATCAATGCCCGCCGGTGCCGCAGGGGCGGGATGGGTGGTTGCGATCACCAGTATGTCGGCGCGAAGCGTGGTGCCGGCGTCACCCCGGATTTCCCAATCTCCACCACGCCGCTCAACGCTGATAACCCTCTGCCGGTGGTGGACGATGCGGCCGTTGCCGAGGTGCGGCGCCACGGCATCCGCGACATAGCGGCCGAAAAGGCCGCGGCGCGGATAGAGATAGCCGTCCGCCGCCTGTGCATCCCTGTCGTCGCGCGGCTCGCCCCGAAGCTCCATCCAGCGGATGAAATGGTCGGCGTCGTCCGGATCGAGACTCATGCGCCCGGCCGGCACATTGACGCGATGCGCCGGATCATCCGTGTCATAAGCAAGACCGCAACCGAGACGTTCGCGCGGCTCGAAGACGGCGATCTGCCATCCTTCCATGCTCTTATCGCGTGCGAGAGTTGCCGCGACCACCGCCCCGGTAAAACCGCCGCCAATCACCACGACCGTGGGGCACCCCCCGCTTACGAAAGTCACCTCGCGTCCCTCCGCTTCGGCAAGGGCACCCCGGCGATCTTCTTCGCCACGTCCTCGGGAGGCTCTCCCCATGCCAGGTATTTGTCAATGCTGCGCCGCCACCTGCTGCCCGACCGTCGGACGAACCGCCGAAATAAAGCGGCGGATGCCAGTTCCACCGAGTTTGACGAAGGGCTTTGCACGTCCTCAGGCGCCCGTCGCCAGCACCTTTCCGGTTGGCCTGCCATCGTTGCCGCCCTGCCGCTTGGAAAAGCTGAAAAAACAATCGGTAAGACTGCTTGCAGGTGTGCAGGACCGCTTGCCATCGAAGATAATTTGAGGGAACATTTTAGAGCTGGCCCTTGAGGCCTGGGCGATCTCCGGCGAAAGGAGAATACCATGCCTCTTAAATTTCTGATTGCAGCGATAGTGCTCTTGGCACTTTCGGGATGCGCAAGCACTGGTACAGGTGACGTCAACACGACCTATGCTCAATGGCAGGGCGCCTATCCCGAGCCTGAATTTGCCGCGAGCGAGACGGGTAGCATTCGAATCCCCTACTAGGCCGCATTCATCGCCCTCACATCCGTCATGGGGCACTCGGTCTCGTGACGGATCGTAAACCGACTATCCACATTCATGAACACACCGCCCGCGCGGGTCGATGACGGCTTGAAGGTCGAATCGGCTTCGGCATTCCGTCCCCGATAGCACCGCTTCAATGCGTCAGAGCGTTTCACAATTCCAGTGGACTGTGAAACGCTCTTGGTATGGACGTCCACACGCCCTGTGGAGGAGCCGCACAAGACTACAGCGCCGCGCGTCTTATCAGACGCGCAAAGGGCCCTGCAGCACTTTGAATTGCTGCATGTTTTTATCCTTAAATCGGCTACGATTTAAGGAAACATGCAGTAGCCCGCTCAGTGCAGCCCGAACTCGCGGAGCAGATCCTTGCGGTACCGGACAAAACCCGGCTCGCTGCGATCACGTGGCCGGGCGAGATCGATCTCGATGATTTTCGGGTTGCTGTCCTTGCTCTTCGGAAGAACCAGGACGCGATCTGCGAGGTAGACCGCTTCCTCGAGATCGTGGGTGACGAGAACCATCGTCACGTTCTCATCCCGCCATATTCGCTCCAGTTCCTCCTGCATCGTCAGCTTGGTCATCGCATCGAGCGCGCCGAATGGCTCGTCAAGCAGCAGGATCTCCGGCTGGACCGTCAGCGCTCGCGCGATGCCGACCCTTTGCGCCATCCCGCCCGAGAGCTGCTTGGGATAGGCATCCGCAAATTCGGCCAGTCCCACCAGGGAGAGGTAATGGCGCGCGCGCTCCTTGGCGTGACGGGCATGGCCACCCCTCACCTCCAGGCCGAAGGCGACATTCTCGAGCACAGTCTGCCAGGGAAGCAGGCGTGGCTCCTGGAAGATGACGGCGCGTTCGTTGCCCACGCCCGTGATCGGCTGGTTGTCGATCAGCACCTTGCCGGCATCTGCGGCGTCGAGCCCCGCCAGGATGCGCAGCAATGTCGTCTTGCCCGATCCGCTGGCCCCGACGATTGCGAGGCATTCGCCGGAGCGGATCTCCAGATTCACATTCCGCAAAACCCTCAGCGAACGCCCGCCGATCTGGAAGGATTTCGAGAGATCGCGCAGCGCAATCTCCCCTTTTTTCAAAGTCTGGACATCTCCCATGGCAGGCCCCTCAGTTTGCCGCAGCCCTGCCGGTGGTCTGGAGCAGAAGATCGGAGGCCTTGTACTTACCCTTGGGCAGGCTGCCCTCACGCTCGAGAACGCCGATCCAGAAATCCAGATCTCGTTCCGTCGCACGCGCGCCCGGCCGCAGCCCGAAGCCAGTCCAGTGCTTGGCCAGTGCGCCATTCTCGCCGCGTTTTTCGAGAATTTTTGCAAGCAGCGCCCGTGCTTCTTCCGGATTTTCCCTCGACCAGTCGGCTGCGCGGGCAGACTGTTCGACAAAATTCCTGGCTGCTTCGGGGTGTTCCTCGACAAAGTCGCGGCGAAGAACGGCAAAGCCGCCGGCAATCTCTCCAAGGACATCGGTGTCATCGAAGATTGCGCGCACGCCGCCATTGTCCACGATCTGGCCGTTGAACGTTGCCTGCCAGTATCCGACGGCAGCGATGTCGACCTGCTTGGAGCGCAAGGTCTGCTCCAGTTGCGGGCCCGGCACGGCGACGAGGTTGGCGGCATTCTGCGGCAAGCCCTTGCTGTGCAGCGCTTCCCGCACCGCGTAGTCGAGGTGGGCGCCGAGCGTGTTCACCGCAATGGTCTTGCCGGCGATATCCTCGATGGATCTGATCGGGCTGTCTTCGAGCACGTAGAAGATGCTCTTGACCTGTTCGTTGATGCCGTTGGTCGGATACGCGGCGACAAAATCGTTGCCGCTGGCGATCGAGTTGATGACGGCCGCGGTTGCCGCGGAGCCTATGTCGACGCTGCCGGATGCGAGCCCGAAGAGCGACTCCGGACCGCCGCTCGCATAGCCGATGTTCTCGAGCTTGATGCCCGTGCCGTCGAAGTAGCCAAGTTCGGCTGCGAGCTCGTGCGCCGATATGCTGCCATGGCTGGCAAGGTAGCGCAGGGTCACCGGATCGGGAGACTGCGCCGCCGCATATCCGGACAGGCCGATGGCAAACAGGGTGCCAAGACCGAGGGAGCGAATGGAGATGGTCATGTGTTCGTCTTTCCTGGTTGAAGAGGTTGATGGCGAAGCGCACCGCGCGTTGCACGCGCTTTAGGTCTTTGTTTGCATGCATGTCGTTGCCCCGAAACCGCTGCACACTTTCGGGCGACATGCGCTAGATCGAGACATCGCTCCAGCGGCAGAGGCGGCGCTGGGCAAAGACAAGCGCGTAGTTGGCGATGAGCCCGAGCCCGGCGAGGATGAAGATCGCCGCAAACATCAGCGGTATCTGGAAATTGTATTGGGCATTCATGACCTGGAAGCCGACCCCCTTGTTGGCGCCGATCATCTCGGAGGCGATCAGCAACAGAAGTGCGGTCGTGGCACTCAGGCGCAGGCCGACGAAGATGGAGGGAATGGCGCCGGGCAGGACGACGCGCCGGAACACGGTCGGACGCGACGCTCCGTAGACGCGCGCCATTTCGATCAGCTTCGAATCGACTTCCTTGACCCCGCTGATCGTGTTCAAGAGCAGCGGGAACAATGTGGCCCAGAAGATCACGAAAACCTTGGATGCCTCGCCGAGCCCGAGCAGCAGGATGAACACCGGATAAAGCGCCAGCGCCGATGTCTGCCTGAAGAGTTGAAGGATCGGGTCGAGCGCCTGCTCGATCGGGCGCACCTGCCCCATGAAAAGGCCGAGCGGTATCGCCACCAGCACGGCAGCCACGAATGCCAGGCCAGAGCGTTGAAGGCTGATGGCGATATCGTCGAGCAAGGCTCCGCCGAATACGCCTCTCCACATGGCAGAAAGGATCGCGTCGATCGGCGGGAAAACGGCCGGATTGAGCCAACCACTGCTGCTGGCTGCCTGCCAGAAGACGAGAAAGGCAGCCAGAAGTCCGTAGCGCGACAGCCAGTTTCGAAGCTTTACGCTGGCCCGCTGGAGATATTCTTCCGCTTTCACGCCATCGGCGCCGCGGTTGGCGAGGATTGATCTGTCGACGTCCTGCAAACTCATCTGCCTGCCCTCCTTTGGCGTTTTATTCGGCGGCCTGAATGGCCTCGCGCGATTGCGTCCATGGATTTTGCGGCCTGGGGAGGCCGAGGTTTTCGCGAAGCGTGCGACCCTCATATGCGGTCCGGAACAACCCCCGGCGCTGCAGTTCGGGGATCACCAGGTCGACAAAGTCGTCAAGCGCGCCGGGAAGCCACGGCGGCAGGATGTTGAACCCGTCCGCCGCTTCGTTGCGGAACCATTCCTCGAGCTGATCGGCGACCTGCTCGGCACTGCCGACGACGGTGTAGTGACCTCTCGCGGTCGCGATCCACTGGTAGAGCTGCCGGATCGTGAAGCCGTGCTCGTCGGCGATCTTGCGGATCAGCGCCTGGCGGCTCTTCATGCCTTCGGTCTCTTGGCTGACGGGCAACGGACCGTCGAGCGGATATCCCGTCAGGTCGAGCGTTCCGCCGGTCAACCCATTGAGCAGGGCGACGCCGTCTTCTGGAACGATGAGCTCGTTCAGCCGCTCGTACTTGCTGCGCGCCTCTTCTTCCGTGCGGCCGACAAACGGCGCGACCCCCGGCATGATCAGCACGTGCTCGGGGTTGCGTCCTGCGCGTCGCACACGCGCCTTGATGTCCCGGTAGAACTCCTGGGCGGAACTGAGATTCTGATGGGCGGTGAAGATCACTTCCGCCGTCGCAGCGGCAAGCCCGCGTCCGTCTTCGGATTGTCCCGCCTGGACGACGACGGGGTGGCCCTGTATCGGGCGCGGCGCATTGAGCGGCCCTTTCACCGAGAAATGCCTGCCCCTGTGATTGATATCGTGGACGCGCCCGGCGTCAAAAAAGCGACCGGTCGCCTTGTCACGAATAAAGGCGTCGTCCTCCCAGCTATCCCAGAGGGCTTTCACCGTCTCGACATGCTCATGGGCGCGCTCATAGCGCTCGGCATGGGTCGGCTGCGTTTCCCTGTTGAAGTTGCGAGCCGTCTCGTCGCCCGCCGAAGTCACCACGTTCCATCCGGCCCGGCCGTTGGAAAGAAGGTCGAGAGACGCGAATTTGCGGGCGAGCGTATAGGGCTCCTCGTAGGTGGTCGACGCGGTCGCGATAAAGCCGAGATGGGTCGTGAACGGTGCGAGGGCGGCAAACAGCGTGACCGGTTCGAAGCCTGCGATCTTGGCGTTCCCGCCTTCACGCCCCCCGAGCCCGACGGAGAGATTGTCCGCCAGAAAATAGGCGTCGAACAGGCCACGTTCGGCCGTCTGCGCGAGCTTCTTGTGGAACTCGAAGCTTGTCGCCCCGTCGGCCGGAGCCTCCGGGTGCCTCCAGGCGGCGATATGCTGGCCGCCGCCGGGCAGAAAGGCGCCGAGTTTGATCTTTCTGGTCATTGAGCCCTCCGAGGGTTTTCGGCCGATCGGCCATGAATGGTGCTTTGATTCACGATGTCTTGTTCCCGGCCCGGCGCGCTAAGCGGCGATGCTCCGCCGGTCGGAGCGTCCCAGCACGCGCGTTGCTTCGTCGACCGCCAGCCCGACCCGGGCATGGATCGCTTCCGAGATCAGGGCGCCGTCCGCGAAATCCTTGTCCGACGCGTAGATTGCCGTCGGCATTGCCAGTGCTTCAAAGAAGCCGAAGAGCGGGCGCAGCTGGTGTTCGACGATCAGCGAATGACGCTCGCCGCCGCCGGTTGCCGCAAGGATGACCGGCTTGCCGCGCAGCGATGAGGGATCGAAGAGGTCGAAGCAGTGCTTGAACAGTCCGGTATAGCTGCCTTTGAACGTTGGAGAGCCGACGACCAGCACGTCGGCCGTGATCGCCTGGTTGACGATGTAGCGTGCTTCGGGCGCGAGATCGTCCAGCCGCCTTGCATGCGGCAAAGAATGGCCGAAGTCCTCTATGTCGAATGTCTGTGCCGAGGCTCCGACATTCAGCGCAAGCCGATGAACGATATGATCGACGAAACTCCGTGTTTTGGACGGGCGCGTAATGTTCCCCGAGATTCCGACCACTCTTTTGTCCGGCATCGTGACCTCCGTCGAAGCCGTTTCAGATGCCATCATCTAAATCTATAATTTTTGTGAATTATAGCAACAGAGTTCTATTCCGCGTCGCCGGAGGGGAAGAGTTTGCCATGTTATGGCGCCTATCTGCGACCATCTTGGCGGCGGCTGAATAACCGCCCCTCCCGCCGAATATGCCGGGCGGCTATCGGCCGTAGCTAATAAGACGTTGCACGCAACCCTCGCCGGCGCAACCATTGCCGCGCCGGCGCTATCTACACAACTGTAAATTGCCCCTACAGACTAGACCGAGCGCGTGAGGCCGCCGTCAACCCGGATGTTCTGGCCGGTGATATAGGCCGCGCCCTCCGAGGCAAGGAACGCAACGGTTGCGGCAATCTCCGCGCTCGTTCCGTAGCGCTTCATAGGCACGCTGTCGCGACGCTCCTCGGTCGCTGGCAGGCTGTCGATCCAGCCGGGCAGAACGTTGTTCATCCGGATATTCTCACCCGCATAGGTGTCGGCGAAAATCTTGGTGTAGGCGGCGAGCCCGGCACGGAACACCGCAGACGTCGGGAACATCGCGCTCGGTTCGAACGCCCATGCGGTGGAAATATTGATGATCGCTCCGGACTTCTGCTTCTGCATCACGGGCGTGACGAGGCGCGTCGGTCGGATCACGTTCAGCAGATACGTGTCCATCCCGCGGTGCCAGTCCTCGTCGGTGATTTCGATGACCGGAGCGCGCGGGCCATGACCGGCACTGTTGACCAGCACGTCGATGCGGCCCCACGTCTCAACGGCGAGGTCGACAAGCTGTTTCAGGTCCTCATTCGACTGGTTCGAGCCCGTGACACCGAGGCCGCCGAGCTCCGTTGCCAGCGCTTCGCCCTTCCCCGAGGAAGAGAGGATCGCAACCTTGTAGCCATCAGCCGAGAGCCTGCGTGCAGCCGCCGCTCCCATGCCGCTCCCGCCGGCCGTAACCAACGCGACCTTCTGTGTAGCCATGTCATTTCCTTTCATGAAGTTCGTTCAAGAGTCCCGCGAATTCTGACATAAAGGCCGCCCGGCAACTAAACAGAAATACACGCACGAGCCTGTAGGAAAACTATTGGATGACTGACGGAAAGAGCCCGTACAAGTTCCCGCCGCTTAACGCGCTCAGGATGTTCGAAAGCTCGGCGCGTCATCTGAATTTCCGGCTCGCTGCGGAAGAACTCGGCGTCACCCAGGGTGCGGTTGCGCAACAGGTCCGAGCGCTGGAAGAGCATCTGGACGTCAAGCTCTTTGACCGGCTCCCGCGCGGACTTGACCTTACCGAACCTGGCCGCCGCTACCTGAAGCCGGTTCAGCGGGCATTGTCCCTGATCTCTGACGCGACCGAGGAGTTGCGACCCTCGAAGACGACGCTGACCGTGAGCGTGACGCCGTCTTTCGCCACCAAATGGCTGATCCCGCGCCTGAATGGATTCTCCAATGCCAACGCGGACCTGGAAGTCCAGGTTGTGGCGGCAAATGCCTTTGCAAACTTCCAAAGCGACGCCGTGGACATTGCCGTGCGCCACACGAAGCCGCCTCTCGGACCGGGACTTCGTGGTGAACTGCTCTTTCCGACGACGCTTCTTGCCGTATGCAAGCCCACTCTCACGGACGACATTCCGATCCAAACTGCAGAAGACTTGACCCGCCACGTCCTGCTTCATGATGCACATGGGATGTGGCCGGTTTTTCTGGAGCGCGCCGGCGTACGCGCGGATGCGAAGAGTATCAAATCGCTCAAATTCTCCCACACCTCGCTCGCCATTGACGCGGCGATTGCCGGCCAAGGTGTTGCCCTTGCCAGCGATGCCCTGGTGCACGATGACATCGCCTCCGGACGGCTCTGCAGTCCGCTCGACATAAGATTGCACGACGACCTCGGCTTCTACGTCGTGTACCCCAGAGCACCGCGCAAACCGGATCAGGTGAGACGGATTCGAGACTGGTTGCTCGGCCAGAAGTCACGATGATGAACGGGCGGATTCTCTCGGCCTCCGCGGTAGCGTCGCACGGAACCCATTACGCCACCGCCTGAGCACCGGTAATCTCGACCAGGCTGCCGCACATGAAGGCGGCTTCGTCCGAGGCGAGGAACGCGACGAGGGCGGCCACCTCCTCGGGTTTTCCGATGCGCCCAAATGGCACCAGCTTGTCGAGATCCGCGATCGTGCGACCCGAGCGCTTCACGCCCGCCTCGAGCATGGGCGTATGGATCTCGCCGGGGCAGACAGCATTCACGCGGACTTTCTGGGGGGCGTAGTCGCGCGCAAGATTCTGCGTGAAGGCGGCAACTGCAGCCTTGGTCGTATTGTAGGCAATGTGGTTCGGAGCGGGATGAAGACCCCATTGCGATGCGGTGTTGACGATCGCGCCACCTCCCGCCTCGATCATGTGTGGCAACGCGGCACGGCAGAGGTGGAACATGGAGTCGAGATTGACGGCGAAGCTCACATGCCAGTCGTCGTCGGTCAACGACAGCAGATTGCCCCGTCGATTGACACCGGCATTGTTGACGAGGACGTCGATACGCCGACCAAGGGCGAAGGCCTCGGAAACAAGCCGAAAGCAGGCCTCCCTCTGCGAAATGTCAGCGGCGATCGCCACGGCCGAACCGCCGGCGGCCTCGATTTCGGACGCCACTATAGTGGCTGCCTCACCATTTCCGTCGGAAACGACGACGAGCGCGCCCTCGTCCGCCAGCCGCCGCGATATGGCGGAACCAATACCGCCACCGCCGCCCGTCACAACGGCGACCTTGCCGTCGAATCTCTTCATGATCCCGCTCCTCTGGTTTATCGAATGTAGCTGCCGCCATTCACGTCGAGCGTCGCGCCATTCAGCGAGCGCTGCGACGGACGCAATGCGAAGGCAACAAGCTCCGCAATCTCGGCAGGCAGAGCCATCTCGCCGATCGGAATGTCGGCGACGGCGGCCTGCTTGCCGAACTTCTCGACGAAGTTGTCTGCCATGTCCGTCTGAACCCAGCCTGGGGCAATCGCGATCGCCACGACGCCGTCGCCGGCGAAGCTGCGCGCAATCGACTTCGTAAGATTGATGAGCGCCGCCTTGGTCGCTCCGTAGGGCAAGGCATCGGCGGCGTAACCACGCTGCCCGGCGCGGCTGGCCATGTTGATGACGCGGCCGCCGCCATGCGCCTTGAAATGCCGAACCGCTTCCTTGCAAAGGTCGGCCGCAGCAAAGAAATTCACCTGGAACTCCTTCTGCCACGCATCGGCCCAGACTTGCGGGTCCGCATCGATCGTTACCTCAGTGCGAATGCCGGCATTATTGACCACCGCGTGGATCCGCCCCGCCAGCGTCTCGGCCTCCCGCCAGAGCTGGAAAGCACCGCCTGGCTGTGAAAGGTCAGCCTGTACCAGGAGTCCTTCGCCGGAGATCCGAGCAAGCAGGGCTTCGGCGGCGGTCCTGTCCCGGCCGAAGTGGATGATGGGACGTGCGCCGGCCTCCGCGAGACCCGTCACGATGGCCGCACCAATACCGCCCGACGCACCGGTGACCAGCACATTCTGCCCAGCGAGAGGTTTCAACTGCATCGCCTTCTCCTTTCTCATCCCAGTTGATCGACCTGCGGCCCCCAACTGTCGGAGAGCGCAAAGCCATTCCTGAATGGATCGTCACCCGAAAGCCGAAGCTGTTCGCGGCCATAGATCCAGCCGCGCCCGGTAATCCGTGGCAACACGGCGGACCTGCCGCAAACGTCCGTCTCACCTATGGCTTCCGCTATGAACTCGCCGCCAATGATCGAGCGCGACACCCGCCGGTCTCCGGTTGCGACCTGGTTGCGCGCAAACAGCGTCGCGAGGTTCGCCGAGCTTCCGGTTCCACACGGCGACCGGTCGACCCGGCCCGGCTTCAGCGTCGTGCAGGTGCGCACGGCGCCGTCCGGCTCGCTCCCCCGGAACATCACATAGGCAATCTCGTCGACACCGGTCAGCTCCGGATGTCTGACGGCGACCTGGTCGGCCAGAAGCGACTTCAACTCGATCCCCGCTTCGGCCAGATAGCGTGCATTGGCAGGCGCGATTTCGACGCCGATCTGATCGACGTCGACGATTGCGTAATAGACGCCGCCAAAGGCGACATCGACCTTGATCCGCCCCCACCTCGGCGTCTCGATCACGCGGTCCAGCGCCTCGGCGAAACTCGGCACATTGTCCAGACCGACGGAAAGGCAACGCCCCTCCCGGCAGATGGCCCGCGCGACGATCAGCCCCGCGGGCGTGTCGAGCCGGACGATCGTTTCCGGCTCCCGCATCGCAACCCTGCCACTCTCAAGAAGCGCAGTGGCGACACAGATGCAATTGCTTCCGGACATCGGATGGGCGCGGTCCGCCTGCAGCACGATGAAACCGGCATCGGCGTCGGGCCTTGTCGGCGCGACGACGAGGTTGACCGACATGGCGACGCTCGCGCGCGGCTCGAAGGTGACGAAGCGGCGGAGGCTGTCGTCGACGGTGTTGATGTAGTTCATCTTGTCGAGCATGGTCGCGCCGGGGATTTCCGGCGCGCCGCCGACAATCACCTTGCCGATCTCGCCCTGGCAATGGACCAACAGCAGGTCGAGCGAACGGTCCCAGTTCATGGAGATGGGCCCCTTCATTTGATGTACCAGCCCCATTTCTCGCCGGTGGCAAAGCGGGTGATCTGCTTGGTCTCGAGATAGTTATCGAGCCCCCAGCGGCCGAGTTCGCGGCCAATGCCCGACTCCTTGTAGCCGCCCCAGGGCGCCTCGGTGAAGGTCGGCTGCGAGCAGTTGATCCAGACGATGCCGGCGCGGAAGGCGGCGGCAACCCGCTCGGCGCGGACATCGTTCTTCGACATCACTGCCGCGGCGAGCCCGAAGCGGGAATCGTTCGCAAGCGCGATTGCCTCTTCTTCCGTCGAGAAGGGCCGGATGCAGACGACGGGCCCGAAGATTTCCTCGCGCCAGGCGTCGCTCTCGATCGGCACGTCGGTCAGGATCGTCGGCTCCAGATAGTAGCCCTTGTCGAAACCTTCCGGACGCTTGCCGCCGCAGGCGATGGTCGCACCGGCAGCCTTTGCCGTCTCGATCGCCGCGAGAACTTGTCGGTACTGCCGTTCCGACACGAGTGGCCCGAGAAGCACGCCCTCTTCAAGGCCGTTGCCGATCCTGATCTTCTTCGTCTCCTTGACGAGCCGCGCCAGCAGGCGGTCATAGATCCCTTTCTGGACGAGGACCCGCGATGTCGCGGAGCAGACCTGGCCCTGGTTCCAGAAGATGCCGAACATGATCCATTCGACCGCCTCTTCGATGTCTGCGTCGTCGAATACGACGAAGGGCGACTTGCCGCCGAGTTCGAGGCTGACGCGCTTGATGTCGCGAGCCGCCGCCGCCATGATCTTCGAGCCGACCGGACCGGAGCCGGTGAAGGCGAGCTTGTCGACTTGCCTGTGGTCGATGATCGCCTGCCCGGCGACCGAGCCTGCCCCGGTGACGACGTTGAGGACGCCCGGCGGCAAACCCGCCTCGTCGGCGATCGCTGCGAGTTCGAGCGCCGTCAACGAGGTGACTTCCGCCGGCTTCAGTACGACGGTGCAGCCGGCGGCAAGCGCCGGCGCAACCTTCCAGGCCGCCATCAGCAGCGGGTAGTTCCAGGGGATGATCGCACCGGCGACGCCGATCGGCTCCTTGACCGCCTTCGAGGTGAAGCGGGCATCGGCAAGCGCGATCGGCTCTTCCGTATTGTTGTCGAGCTCATCGGCGAGCCCCGCATAGAAGTCGAAGCAACCGGCCGCATCGGCAATATCCCAGTCCGCCTCCGCAAACGGCTTGCCGTTGTCGATCACTTCGAGACGGGCGATTTCCGCCTGACGGGCGCGGATACCGTCGGCGATAGCGCGCAGGTATTTTGCTCTTTGTGCACCGGACAGCTTCGGCCAGCCGCCGTTGTCGAAGGCGCGGCGTGCCGCCTTCATGGCAACATCGACGTCCTCCGCCGTTGCCGCGGCGACCTTGTGGATCACTTCCTCCGTCGCCGGATTGACGACGTCGAACGTCCTGCCGTTTGCGGCCCCCATCCATTTTCCGTCGATATAGAGTTTGCTGCGCATTGTTCGCTCCATTGATTCCCGCGCTGCCCGGACCTGATGTCAGAATCGGTCGACGCGGTATGGTTTGAGATCGATCGGGGGTTGGACGCCGGTCACGAGATCGGCGATGAGCCTTCCAGTCGTCGCCGCATAGGTGAGGCCCAGATGCCCGTGGCCGGTCGCGTAGAAGAGGCCGCGATGCTTCGCGGAAGGGCCGATAATCGGCACCGTATCAGGAAGTGCCGGACGATGTCCCATCCACTCCGCGGCTTTCTCCGCCCGAAGATCCGGCAGAGCCTCCTGCGCCCGCCTGACCAGCACCTTCGCCCGCCGGTAGTCCGGCGCGGCGTCGAGCCCGGCCATTTCCACCGTGCCGCCGACGCGGATGCCGCCGGCCGTCGGCGTGACCATGAAGGCGCGCGCGGGCCAGATGATGGAATGGCGCATCGAAATGCCCGGCGCCATGATCTGCGTGTGGTAGCCGCGCTCGGTCTCGAGCGGGATCGGCTCGCCGAGAAGCCGCGCCAGCCTGCCGGTATAGACGCCGGCGCAAAGCACGATTTGAGACGCGGCGATCGACCGACCATCCTTCAGGCGAACGGCCTTGATGCGATCGTGGTGATCGAAACCGACGACCTCGCCCTGCTCGATGCTGCCGCCGAGCGCCAGAAACTTTTCGCTGAACTTCACGACCAATTGATACGGGTCGCGGATTGAGCGGTTGTCGGGGAAGAGCACCGCTTTGGCGATCTTCGGCGTCAGTGCGGGTTCCAGGTCGCGGATCGCCTTCCCGCTCAGGACCTCATGGCGGAAGCCGAGCCGTTCCAGAACCTCGACATGCTCGCGGTCCACCTTGAACTCTGCCTCGTCCGCATAAAGGCTGAGGCATCCCTCCCTGGTCAGCATGTCCGTGAGGCCCGTAGCCTTCAGCAGCGGATCGAGATCCTCATAAACGCGATGGCACAGCACCGCGCCGGCCGCCTCCAGTTCTCTCACGCGCGCGGGCCGGCTCGCCGCCAGGAAGCGCAGGAACCAGGGAACGAGCCTTGGCATATAGGAAGGGCGGATCCGCACCGGCCCCTCCGGGTCGAGCAGCCACTTCGGCATCTGCGCCCAGACGCCCGGCCGCGAAGCCGGCATGAATTCGGTGACCGCGATCGAGGCCATGTTGCCATACGACGCGCCCTTGCCGGGAGCGTCCCTGTCAATCAACACCACGCTCCTCCCGCGGCGCTGCAGGTCGTAGGCGATCGTGGTGCCGATGATGCCGGCACCGACGACAATGACAGACCCCTCGTTATTGCTCGTCATGTTTTCTTTTCTCGGCGCGGCGCGTGTTCAAACGGTGGTCATCCAGGTGTCGGCTACACTTTTGCTGAAGCGCATCTCTCTAGCTCCATAGCCGCGTATACAGTGTCGAGACGACGCTTCCCTGATTGCCGAACGGCCGGGAACCGGCGCCTTTCACAGGCGATTGCCAGTTCGGGCGATTACCAGTTCAGGATCGGCTCCATCGCCGCGCGGAACTCGGCCTTTTCGTCATCGGTGAGCGGGCCCAGTGGCGCGCGGCACTCACCCACCGGCAAGCCCTGAAGCTCGCAGCCATACTTGATCTTCTGCACGAACTTGCCGCTTTCGAGGATGTTCATCGCGCGGTAGAGCGTTTTCATCTGGGCACGCGCCTTATCGAGATCACCGGATTTGAATGTTCGGTCGAGATCGCAGCACGCCTTGGCCATGCAGTTCGCCGGTCCGCAGATCCAGCTCTCCGCGCCCCAGAACATGAAGTCGAGCGCGATGTCATCCGAGCCGGAAACCAGTTGGATGCGGCCTTCGTAGCGGCTGGCGATGTCGATCGCGCGCTGCAATACGCCAGAACTTTCCTTGATCCCGATCACGCGCGGATTGTCGGCGAAATGGTCCATCAGTTCGAAACTGATATCCGAACCATCCTTGGCCGGATAGGAATAGAGGACCAGGTTCACATCCACGGCACCGAGCACGGTTTCATAATGCCGGATCAGTTCGGCTTGCGTCGGCCGGGTGTAGAACGGCGGGGCGAGCAGCACAGTGTCATAGCCGATTTCTTTGGCGATCGCCGTCTGCTCGATAACCTCGCGGGTGGCGGGCGCATTGGTGCCGGCGATCAGGGTTTCGCCCGGCTTGGCGAAATCCTTGACGAATTGCAGCACTTCGCGACGCTCTTCCGTGGACTGGCTGAAATACTCTCCGGTCGAGCCGTTTGGAACCCAGCCGGTGACGCCGGACTCACGCAGATGTGCCAGAAGCTTTTCAAAAGCCTTGAAGTCGATCCTGTTGTTCGCGTCGAACGGGGTGACGAGGGCGGGCATGACGCCAGAGAGGTTCATGGGAGATCTCCTTTCGAAAGAATTCGGTTCAGATCGCGAGCTTGGCGAGCATGCGCCGCTCGACGAGCGTGACGGCACGCGTGAGCGGGAAGGCGATGACGAAGTAGATGAGGGCGACGACCGACAGCACCTCGATAGGACGTGCCGTGTTGTTGGAAATGTTCTGGCCGACGAACATCAGGTCGGCCATGCCGACGGCGGAGACGAGCGCGCTTTCCTTGAACAGGCTGACGCAGTTGGAGAGAAGCGTCGGAACGGCGCGGAGCACCGCCTGCGGCAGGATGACACTCGTTACCTGGACGCGGCGCGGCAGGCCGAGCGCAACGCAGGCGTCGACTTGCTCCGGCCCGATTGATTTCAACGAGGCCCGAAAGGTCTCGCTGGTGATCGCGCCCATGTAGAGCGTGAGTGCAATCACACCGGAGGTGAGATTGGAGAACTCGACGCCGAGGATCAGCGGCAGGCAGAAAAAGATCCAGAAGAGCTGGACGAGCACCGGCGTGCCGCGGAAGAACTCGACATAGATGCTCGAGACCGCGCGCAGGATGGCGCTGCGCGATGTTCGGGCGAGGCCGATGAAGAAACCGAGGCTGCAGCCGAGAACAATGCAGATCAGCGTCAGCTTGATCGTCATCCAGAGACCGAGCGCGAGCGCTTCCTCGAAGCGAAGGACGATGGAGAAGTCGAGGGCCATGGTTCTTCTCCTCAGCTCATCATCAGTTGGCGGCGACGTTCGAGGTAGCCGACGATCTGCGAGACGGGGAACGAGACGGCGAAGTAGACGAGCGCGACGACGGTGAAGGTCTCGATCGGCCGATAGGTCTCGGTCGCGAGCGTCTTCGCCTGGTACATGAGGTCCTGCACGGCGACGATTGCGACCAGGGCGCTCTGCTGGAAGATGCCGATGCCATTGGTGAGCAGCACCGGTATCGACGCCCGAACCGCGGTCGGCAGCACGATGTAGAGCGTGCGTTGCAGCGGATTGAGACCGAGCGCGATACCGGCATCGAGCTGCTCGCGCGGCACGGCCTGGATCGTGGCGCGATAGGCTTCCGCATTGAAGGCCATCAGGTTGAGGCCGAGCGCCAGGATGCCCATCGTCATCGAGCCGAGGAAGACGTTGAACAGCATGGGCACGCAGTAGAAGAACCAGACGATCTGCACGATCGCCGGCGTGCAGCGGAAGAATTCGACGAAGAGCATCGCCGGCAGTCGGATCGGGGCGAAACGGCTCATGATAAGGAGCGCCAGCGGAAAGCCGAGCACCACGCCGATGACATTGGCCGCGATCGTCAGCTCAAGCGTGACGACCAGCCCATCCCAGAGCGGTCCGAAGGCGATGGACTGGAAATCGAAGGAGTAACCCATCTCGCCCTCCTAGTGCCGGATATGGAAGACGCGATCGATGAATTCTTTCGTCCGCTCTTCCTTGGGCGAGCCGAGCACCTGCTCCGGTGGCCCGTCCTCGACAACCACGCCGCCGGCGCAGAAGATGACGCGTGAGGCGATGTTCTTCGCAAACCACATGTCGTGGGTGACGATCATCATCGGCATATCTTGGGCAGCGAGCTGCAGGATGACCTGTTCGACTTCGGCGACCAGTTCGGGATCGAGAGCCGAGGTCACCTCGTCGAACAGCATCAGCTTCGGATCGAGCATCAGCGCGCGGGCGATCGCCACGCGCTGTTTCTGGCCGCCGGAAAGCTGCGCCGGGTAAGCGCCCGCTTTCGCACCAAGACCGAAACGCTCGAGCAGCGCCTGGGCACGTTTGGTGGCACTCGCCTTGTTTTCACCCCTGACCTTGCACGGTGCGAGGATCAGGTTCTGGACGACGTTGAGATGCGGAAATAGCGTGTAGTGCTGAAACACCATGCCGATCGAGCGCCGCACCTCGGTGTCGATCACCGTTTTCCTGTCGGTTCCCGCGGACGAGATATAGGGCTTGCCGCCGAAGCTGATCGAACCGCTGTCGATTTTCTCGAGGCCCATCATGACGCGCAGCAGCGTGCTTTTGCCGCCGCCGCTCGGGCCGATGACGACGACCCTTTCGCCGGGCTTCATTTCGATGTCGAGACCCTTGAGAACCTGGACATGCGGCCCATAGCTCTTGTGAAGGGACTGGATTTTGACAAGGGGGGCACTGAAGGACATGGTCATTGCCGATCTCACTGGCCAAAAGAAGGGATGAGAGTGGCCGGGCAAACGGTTGCCGCGCCCGGCCCTACAGCGCCGCGTGTCTTAACTAGACGCGCAAAGGTCGCTGTAGCACTTTGAATTGCTGCATGTTTTTCCTTAAATCGGCTACGCGTTAAGGAGAGACATGCAGCGTCGTCACTGCGTGCTCTTCAGCACCTGATCGACAGCCTTGCGGATCAGTTCGTCCACGTGACCGGTCGCGACCTTCTCCTCGAGGAAGATGTTCACCACCTCGATATCAGCGCCTGACAACTGATGTGGCAGACCGAAGGCGACGCCCTGCTTCGCCAGCGCCGGCTTCGGGTTGAGCGCGACCGCCCAGTCAGGATTCGACTGCGTGAAGAGCTGGTTGGTGTCGGAGGCATCGACAAGGATGTCGGCGCGCCGCGATACGACGGCAAGGCGCGTCTCGTCATTGCCAGGTAGGCGCAGGATGGTTGCGTTTTTCACGGCGGCGGTGATCGCCTTGTCCTGGGCGGTACCGGACATGACCGCCAGCGTTACATCTTTCTTGTCGATGTCGGCGACCGAGGTCGCGCCGCTCGGCACCTTCGGGTTCTCCTTATTGTAGGCAAGCGAGATCTGGTACTCCATTGCCGGAATGGAGAACTGCACGGCCATGGCGCGGGCCGGCGTCCTGTTCAGGGCGAGCGAGACATCCCATTTTCCCGCCTGCAGACCGGCGACGATGTTGTCCCAGGTCGTATCGACGAATTCCGGCTTGACCTTGAGGGCGTCGGCGAATTCGCGGCACAAGTCGGCGAAGAAGCCCGAATATTCGCCCGTTGCCGGGTCACGCATGACATAGGGCGGGGCGACGGCCGCGCCGCAACGAAGGACACCTGCCTTCTGCACGCCTTGCCAATAGCCATCGGCCGTTTGGGCGGAAGCAGCGGTGGTTGAAAGACCAGTGATCAGGGCAAGCGCAGGCAGCGCCCGGAGTAAGGGCGAAAGCATCTTCGACAGCATCGTCAGTTCCTCTGTTTGACGTGCGCGTAACGCGCGGTTCCTCTCGTCGGCTTCAGCCGATCTTCGCTTTCGTGTCGTCTTCGTGTCGACACGCTGATTAATGTCGTCTTCGTGTCGACAAAGTCAAGCGGAAAAATTACATTGTCAGCGCAGGACCAATCTGGCCATATGCGTCCGGATGACGGGAAAGGGACCTAAGTGTCTGACGAAGCAGAAACCAAGCGAGCCAAAGGGACGGGCTGGAAAAGCGTCTACGAGACGTTGAGAAACGAAATCCTGGCGCTCACACTCCCCCCCGGCCAGCTCCTTGACGAGAATACGCTGGCCGAACGGTTCGACATGTCCCGCTCGCCCGTCCGCGAAGCGCTGATCCGGCTCGCGGGCGAGGACCTGGTCGTCACACTATCGAACCGCAGCACGATCGTGGCCCCGATCGAGGTCGCAACGTTTCCGAAATATGTGGAGGCGCTCGACATCGCGCAGCGCATGAACACCCGCCTTGCGGCGGAGCTCAGGACCGATATCGACCTGAAGGCCATCGCCAAGCGACAGAAGGAATTCGAGGCGGCCGTGAAAACCGGAAGTCATCTTCAGATGTCCGAGGCGAACAAGCAGTTCCATATGGCGATCGCCAAGGCCGGCAAGAATCCGTATCTCGCGTCCTTCTACGAACGGCTCCTCAACCAGGGCCAGCGAATGCTCCATCTCCATTTCGAGTATCTGGAGCGGACGCATGAAGGTTACCTGTTGACCGACGAGCATAATCTGATGCTCGAGGCGATCCGGGCAAAGAATGTCGATCTTGCCGACGAGCTGGCCCACGCGCACACGCGCCAATTCCAGCAGAACTTCATCAATTTCATGCGCGAGAACTACACGACGGATGTATCGCTCGGGCGGCGGAAGGCGGCGGAATAGATGCGTATCGGTTTCGTCGGCACAGGTGCGATTACCGAGGCGATGGTAACAGGCATCGTCGGCGCCGGGCTCGGCATGACGGAGATCCACGTCTCGCCTCGCAATCGGGAGATTGCCGGCCGGCTCGCGAGCCGGTTTCCTTCGGTGCGGATCGCCAAGGACAATCAGGAAGTGGTCGATGCGGCGGACATCCTGTTTCTCGCGATTCGGCCGCAGATCGCGGAAGAGGTGATCGGCGGGCTCGCATTCCGGAAGAGCCAGACAGTCGTCAGCGTCGTCGCGGCGACGGATCGTTCCAAGCTCCTGAGCTGGATCAAGGAGGACGTGAACCTCACGCAGGCGATCCCGCTGCCCTTCGTGGCCGAACGGGAAGGCGTGACCGCAATCTACCCGCCCCACCCCGAGATCGCCGCAATCTTCGCCGCGCTCGGCAGCGCCGTCGAGTGCGAGACGAAAGAGGAATACGACCTGCTCGCCGTCGCCAGCGCGCTGATGGGCACCTATTTCGGGATCCTCGACCGGGCGACCAGCTGGATGGCGGAAAAGGGCATGGCGAGCGAGAAGGCACGTGCCTATCTGGCGCCGCGCTTTGCCAACCTCGCGCAGACAGCTGTCAGGACCGGTCAAACGCCGCTCGACATTCTCAGACGCGAGTTTTCGACGCCGGGCGGTTTGAACGAGCAGATGTTCGAAGACTTCCATCGTAGCGGCGGGAGCCAAGCGTTGATCGGCGCCCTCGAAGGCGTGCTGGAGCGCGTTCGCGGCTAGAAAACGCCGCTCAGCGATGGGATTCGCGGAGCTCGGGCTGCTACCCCGACGACTTGCAGGCTCCCCTCCGAAAGGGCAGCTCGGCGGCCACATTCCGGCAGCGGCTTCGGCATGTTCCACTAGCTCTGATTGGACGCAGGAAGCGCCGGATCGACATCAAGCCGATACCGGCCGCCCGAGGCGGCGCTCACAAGAATGCCGGTTCGGATCTATCTGGGTTTCTGGAAAGCAAAATTTAACCATAGTTGTCCATCTTATCTCCATCAGTCGTCATGAGGGGACAATCCGGAAGTCGCGCAGCGTGGTCGCTCGCCGGCCTGAGGGCCTTTTGCGTGGTTTTTTGGCTTGATTTGCGTTGTTGAGTAAGATCGTTCGCCCACAGTCTTTGCACCGTCTGTTGCGCACACTGTTGATCACCTGCTGCGGCACCGCCCTTGCCGGCGCGGCTGTGTGGTCCGCCGTCGGCATGGCCGCTATGGGCAGTTCCTTCGCTCATGGTTCAGGCCACTACCTGCCCAAGCCGCAGCTTTATTTGGCGGAGAGGACAAAAGAGCGCCCATGGGACAAGCACGCCAGGATCAGCCAGGCGACGCGGCTCGTCGCCGCGGCGGCGCAGCCCGTCGTGTTCGCAAGCCTTACCATCAGCCGATCCGCCCGCAGTCCCGATGTTCCGCGAGACGCCGAGAGCAGCGGCAAAACGGCGCGTTTCGACGCCTTGCTGAAGCAGGCCGCATTGGCATCAGGGAAACTCGCCGGTCATTTCGAGCGCCCCGGTTCCACCGAGTCGCCCCGCCCACCCGCAAAGATTGACGCGCCTGCTTCGGGCGCAATCGGTCCATTGCCCGCAAAGTCGACCGACAAGCCCCTGCCCTTGCTGGCCTATGCCGCTCACACGCAGAGCGGGACGACCGGCGCTGCCTTCTCGGCGTTGCTCGAGGACAACCTCGCAGCTTCGCAGGATCCGAACATGGACGGCGACGACGTCCTGCCAGGCTATGAGGATACGCCGTCCTCCGGCCCGCTGCCGCAGTTCCGTCCGCGTGGCGATCAGGCCCAAAAACGTGCGGCCGAAACGGAGGAACCCGAGGACAGGCAGACCCAGGACGGAGCAGAGCCAAAGGCCGAACAAACCGGGAAAGCCGACGAACGGGAAACGCCAAAGAAGCAGAAGCTCGCCTATGCGCGGCCGGACGATCCGGCGGAAAGCAGTTCCGGCAGCGGCTTCGGACAGGCCCTGCGCAACATCTTCGGCAGTGGAGCCAGGGCCGGAAATGGCGTCGCCGTCTATGATATCACCGCCGCCAAGGTGTATATGCCCGACGGCAGCGTGCTCGAGGCCCATTCCGGGATCGGCAAGATGGCCGACAATCCGCGTTACGTGAATGTCAGGATGACCGGGCCGACCCCACCGCATACCTACAATCTCAGGATGCGTGAAACACGCTTCCATGGCGTCGAGGCGATCCGCATGCTGCCTGTCGACGGAAAGAACAAGCATGGCCGCGACGGCTTCCTGACGCACAGCTACCTGCTGCGCGGCAATCGGGCGGAATCGCATGGCTGCGTCGCCTTCAAGGACTACCCGCGTTTCCTCGCCGCCTTCAAACAAGGCAAAGTCAAGCAGATCGTCGTAGTGCCGAGCGGCGGACGCGCAGCCGGCACGCGTCTGGCTTCGAACGGCAGGAGCTCCTGACCGCCAATCACCGGGAACTTCGGCGCGCGCTATCGCGGACATATTCTCGCAGAACCGCCTTCAGGTCGGCGAACGTGCGAAGGCCGAGATGTCGCGCCAGTCGCTGAACGGTGCTCGCCGAGACGTTGCACCTTCTGGCAATCATTGCGGCGGTCTCGAAGGCTGCCGCTTCGGGTCGATCGATGACCTCTCGCGCCACTCGTTCCAGAGTGCCAGGAAAGATGATCTGCCGCTTGGCAATATCGCGCTTCAATTCCTGAAGGGTCTTCGGGGGATTGCTGCTGTGGGATTTTTCCATCGAACGACGTTCATATGTACGGGAGTGCACCATCAGGACGACTGACTGATTGGAACGGTCTGGCGGGTACCGCAGGCGTATGCCGGCGGCACCCGGATTTCGGTTAGCGGCTGATGGTCGCTTGAAGCGCGTCGATGGAGGATCGAATCCCAGCCTCGGTAGACATGGTGAAGTCTTCCATTTCCAAGCTTACCCAGCCGTTGTAGCCGACCATCCGCACGACCGAGAAGAACTCCTTCCACCATTGCAGATCACGGCCCGCGCCTACGGCGACATAGTTCCAACTGCGGTTGGCGACGTCGGTGACGTCCTTCAGCTCGAGCAGGCCGTTGACGTCTGCAAGGCCCCGCTCGATACGGGTGTCCTTGCCGTGGCAGTGGTGAATCGCAGGCCCCAGCGCGCGGGCGGAGACGATCGGATCCGCCCCCATCCATATCAGATGCGAGGGGTCGAGGTTCATACCGACCGTCGGACCGACCTCATTGCGCAGGCGGAACAGGGTCTCGGGGTTCCAGACCAACATCGCCGAGAAGTTTTCGAGAGCATATTTCTCGACGCCGACTTCCCTGGCGAGCTTCACCAGATCATGCCACAGCGGGAAGGCACGGTCCTCCCACTGATAACGGTCGCGCTCCGGCATCTCGTCCGGCCAGCTCTTGGTATAAACGAGCCAGTTGGGAACACTGTCGCCGGGTGCGGCTTCCGGAAGACCGGACATCGTGACGATCGTCTTGACGCCGATCTCGCCGGCAAGCCGGATCGTCTGCTCCATCTCCTTGCGGTGACGCTTGCCCATGTCGCCGGGGTCCAGCGGATTGGCCGAGCAATTGAGGGCAGCGATTTCAAGGCCTCGCGCTTCGATTTCCTTAAGTTTGGTTTTCAGAAGCCCCTTATCTTCAAGCAGCTCGTCAGCCCTGAAATGCGGGGCACGCGACCAGCCGCCGCCGGTCATTTCAATGCCTTCGACGCCGAGTTTGACGCATTTGTCGAGCATGTCCGTAAAAGACAGGTTGCCCATCACGTCGGTGCAAATGGAGAGTTTCATGGTCTCAATCTTTCTCGATGGAAAAAATGGGGGCGCGCGCTCGGGAGAAGGATGGAGGCTATCCAGCGCGCGCCAGGTTGAACTACTTGAAGTCAATCCAAGTCGAACCGGCATCGGCTGAGCGGACGCAGTTCTCGAGCCACCGGACACCTTCGGTGCCGGCCTTGATGCCGGGATAATGGTGTGCCTTCAGGAAAGCCTCGTCGCCGCGTTTCTTCGCGTCGACGGCTTGCGCGATCCAAAGGTAGATGTTCGACCAGCTGTCGCCGAGGCCTTCAGTGTGGAGAGCACCCATGCGATCGACCGCGAGGCTTTCTTCCTCGAGATAGGGCATGCCGTGGTGCAGGGTGCGGTTCGGCTCGCCCTGCACTTCGTAGATCAACCGATCGGGACGGCTGTCCGACCATTCGACGGAGGCCTTTGAGCCGACGAAGCGATAGCGCTGGCTACCCATGTTGCCCGCGTCCACTGACGAGACCCAGAGGCGACCGCGTGCGCCGTTATCGTAGTGCATCAGCACCGTGGCATGGTCCTCGAGCGGCGCACGGGTCGGGATGAACGCCTTGCGGTCGCAAAGCAGCTTCTCGATCCTCAAATGCGGCAAAACGATCTCGGACAGGTAGTAGAGATGCGTGCCAATGTCGCCGAGGACAAAGGTCGGCCCGGCGGTCTTCGGGTTCGTGCGCCATTTGACGGCCTCGCCGGCACCCACGTCGTCGCCCGAGTTGAAGCCGTGGGTATATTGCATGTCGACGATACGGATATCGCCGAGCATGCCCTTCCTGACCATGGCGGCCATCTGATGAACCAGCGGGTGCCCGGTGAAACCGTAGGTGACGCCGACGACCAGACCTTTTTCGTCGGCAAGCTTTTCGATTTCCTCGCATTCAGCCACCGTAAAGAACAACGGTTTTTCGCAGATGACATGCAGCCCCGCCTCGAGGCAGGCCCTGGTGATCTCGTAATGGGTGAAGTTGGGCGTGGCGATCGAGACGACCTCGACGCCGTCGCCGCGCTTCGCTTCGGCTGCGATCAGCGCCTTGTAGTCGGGATAAAGGCGGTCCGGGTTGACGCCGAGCTTGACCCCGAAATCCAAACCGCGTTCGAAATCGAGATCGAAGGCACCGGCAACAAGCTCATAGGTGCCGTCCCGGAGCGCTCCGGTGCGGTGTTTGTAGCCGACCTGCCCGGTGCGTCCACCACCGACCATGCCCCAGCGCAAGGGGCGGGAAATCGTTCTTTCTCCATTGATCATCTGATCATCTTCCTGAAATCGCCTACCGGTTCATTCCGCCGCCATGGCGGTCGGAGGTCCGTAAAGGCCGGGTTTCGCTGTCATGTTGATTGATTCAAAGCCGCCGCTGGCCACGGCACGCAGAGCTGCATCGGCCACGAGCGTGGCCGCGTAGCCATCCCAGGTGGACGGACCCGTCGCGGTGCCCTCAGAGGCCGCAACGATCCATTCCCGGAACTCCTGGTCGTATGCTTCTATGAAGCGCTCGCGCCAGTCCTCGGGGATCGCCTGACGGATCCCGCTTGAATCCGAAATCACTGTTGCGGGGCGGTTCGGCAGTGCGGCGACGCCCGTCTCGCAACTGACCTCGCCGCGGATGTCATAGCCATAGGAGATGTTCACCGAAATCTCGACATCGACCAGCGCGCCCGAGGCCATGTGCAAGAGCACGAAGGTCGGATCGCGCAATTCACCGCCGCGCGAGGAACGGCGCGGCACACGCACTTCGACCCCAGTGATCTCGTCTGACAAGAGCCAGCGGGAGATGTCTGCGTCATGCACGAGCGTGTCGTTCAGCGGCATCTCGGACGTGTAGAGGCCCTCGGGCACCGAGGCATTGCGATGCACGGAATGGAACATCAGCGGCGCGCCGAGTTTCCGTCCGTCGATCACCGCCTTGAGGCGGCGATAGTCGGCATCGAAACGCCGCATGAAGCCCACCTGCACGAGACGCCGGCCAAAGGCCACTTCGGCTTCCATCACGCGAAGCGCGGCCGCCTCGGATGTCACCAGGGGCTTTTCGCAAAACACCGGCTTGCCGGCGGCGATGCAGGTGAGCAGCTGCTCCTCATGTGCCGGTCCCCAGGAGCAGATGACCACGGCCTGCACTTTATCCGAAGAGATCAAGGCCGTGGGGGTGGCGAACACCTCCGCCCCTTCGGGGGCGGCGGCAGCAGCGCGCGCCTGGTCGATGTCGGTGACACCCATGACCTCGACGCCAGAAAGAACCTTCGTGAGGCGGCGGATATGATCCTGGCCGATCATGCCCGTGCCGATGACGCCAATCTGGAGGGTCATTTTGCCCCCCAGTACTTCTCGACGTATTCCTGCATCTTCTCGCGCATGAAGCGCCCGGAGTGGTCGGCGCGCTCTTCCCAGGCGAAGACGCAAGCCGTCATGATGCCGTCGAAACCGATCTCCGCGAGCGTGCCGAAGAAATCGTCCCACGGCACCTCGCCCTGGCCGATGTCGAGATGCTGGTGTACCCGGGCAGCCGAGCCCGGCGGGTTGACGATGTAGCGCAGCCCCGACGAACCTTTGTGGTTGAAGGTGTCGCCGACATGGACATGGGCAAGAACGTCCGCCGCCTCTCTGAGCATGGCTTTGGTGTCGTCGCCGAAATAGAAGGTGTGCGGGGCGCAGTAGAGGAATTTGACATTCTTCGAATTGACCGTGCGGATAATGTCCAGCGCCGGCTGCAGCGTCTCGCACCAATCTTCGGGGTGCGGCTCGACATGAAGGTTGATGCCTTCACGTTCGAAGATCGGCACGAGCTCTTCCATCGACCGCCACCAGGCGTCCTCGCAAGCCTCGATCATGGACCCGGTATGGCAGCAGTAGCAGGAGCCCTTGTCGGGGTGCGGGCCGCGGCCAAACTCGGAATTCATTGTGTCGACTTCCATCTCGACGCAGATCTCGATGGCGCGTTTCCAGTGCTTGACCGCCGCCTGCCGCTCCGCCTCGTCGTTGGAGGCCCAGCGGTACATCGGTAACAGCGAGGCAATGCCGACATCGCTCTCCTTCAGCGCTTTCTTGAAGCTTTTGATCCGCTCGGGAAACACACGCGGGGCCTTGAACCATTCGAGGAAATCGCCGCGCGGCGAAAGCTCGATCCAATCGTAGCCTAGTTCCTTGACCTTGCCGGGCAACTCCTCGAGCGACAGATGCCGATGCATGAACGGGTCGAGTGCGATTTTCATTGTGACCTCCAGATTCCGGACGCAGTTTTCCCTTCTCCGGCGGCCGCCTTTTCGGGCGCCTCCGAAGCTGTGCGCGTTGCGCAATTCGTTTGTGATACCGTCAGCGATTACTGGGCTGGCGGCGGCGGCTGACCCTCGTGCGCATCCATGTAAGTCTCGATTTGAGCCTCCAGATCAGCCATGGTTTCCCCACCCGCCATCAGATCCGTGATCTCCTCACGGGACTTTTCGCCCCTGCGGAAGTCTGCGGCGATGGCTCCGCGGATGAGCACGGCGAAGTGATCACCCACCGTCATGGCGTGCATGACCTGGTGGGTGATGAAGATCACCGCCAGACCGCGCCGTTTCGCCTGGTTGACGATACGCAGCACATGCGCCGCCTGTTTCACGCCGAGAGCGGCGGTTGGTTCATCAAGGATCAGCACGCGGGCGCCGAAATGCACCGCACGGGCAATCGCAAGTGACTGGCGTTCACCGCCTGAAAGCCCGCCGACCAGACGATCGCCATCGTCGATGCGGGTGATGCCGAAGTCCTGCACGGCCTTGACGGCGATCTCGTTGGCCGTCTTGCGGTCATAGACCTTGAAGGGGCCCCAACCCTTGGTCGGCTCGACGCCGACGAAGAAGGAACGACCGATCGACATCAGCGGAAAGGTGCCGCCGAACTGGTGTACAGTCGAAATGCCCATCTCCTGCGCCTCACGCGGCCCTCGGAATTCGACCGGCTTGCCGTCCATCAGGATGGTGCCGCGCGTCGGCTTGTGAACGCCTGCAAGCGTCTTGATGAGCGTCGACTTGCCGGCGCCATTGTCGCCAAGCAGGCAGAGCACTTCACCCGCACGGACCTTGAGGGAAATGTCGTGCAGAACGTCGATCGGACCGAAGCTCTTGTCGACATTTTGAAGTTCAAGGATCGGAGTATTGTCAGACATGGTTGAACACTCACTTCTTTCTCTTCGGCACGAAGCTCAGCGCCATCTGCCGGAAGGTATTGTTCATCAGGACAGCGGCCATGAGCATCACGCCGATAATGAGGTTGGACCAGTTGCGGTCGATGTCGGTGAAATAGATGCCCTGGTTGACGACGGCGAAGGTCAGCGCGCCGAGGAAGATCCCGGCGATCGAGCCGAAGCCGCCGGTGAGCAGCACCCCACCCACCACAATCGAGACGATCGTATTGAAGATGTAGTTCATGCCGCCTGATACCTGCGCCGAGTTGAACTGGATCGCCCCGCACATACCGACGAAGGAAGCGGCGGTGCTCGATAGGACGAACAGTGCAATCTTGAGCCTCTTGGTCGGAATGCCGGCATTGCGGGCGCTGACCTCGTCTCCGCCGATCGCGAAGATCCAGTTGCCGTAGCGCGTCGAGTGAAGCACGAAGCCGAAGACCACGGTCAGCGCAAACCACCACAGGATGATCACCTGGAATTTGCCGAGGATGAGCTGGCCGAAGATCGTCTTGGCCCAGGCCGGCGCGTCGAGCGGAACCGAGGCGGCTCCTGTCAGAATGACGGATCCCGCGAGCACCAGCCCCTGGACCGCAACCAGCGTACCGAGCGTGATGATCAGCGAGGGCACGCTCGTGCGCACCGCCAGGAAACCGTTGACAAGCCCCACCAGAACGCCGAAGGCGAGCGCTCCAAGCATGCCGATCACGATCGGCAACTCGTAATAGCCCGACAGGATGGCGATCGACATCGAGCCTGCCGGAATCATGGCACCGATCGAGATGTCGAGCTCGCCGGCGATCATCAGGAGGCCGACGGGCAAGGCGACGATGCCGAGGTTGGCGGCGAAATTGATCCAGCTTGCCGCGCCGAAGAGCGCACCCAGGCTAACGCCGCCGAAGGCTACGTAGAAGGCAATCACGGCGACGAAGCTCAGCACGGCTCCGAATTCCGGGCGGCGCACATATTGTCCAATGGAAAAGCCATTCATCTCCTCGCCCTCACTTCTTCTTTTTCGTCGCGTAGGCCATCGCCATCAGCCGGAACTTGTCGTTCATCATGACGGCGATGAGCAGGAGCGCGCCGATAATGACGCTGCCAAGGTTCGGGTCGATGCCGGTGAAGTAGACCCCCTGGTTCACGATCGCGAAGGTGAGCGTCCCGAGCACGATGCCCACCACCGATCCGGCGCCGCCGGTCAGAAGCACACCGCCAATGACCACGCACATGATCGAATTGAAAATGAACGATTGCCCCGCGAGCACCTGTGCACTTTGGTAGACGAGCACCTGGCTGACACCGACGAAGGCGGCAGAGAAGCCCGACAGCATGTAGAGCGCGACGGTCAATCTCGCCGTCGGGATGCCGGCGTTGCGGGCCGACACCTTGTCGCCACCCAAGGCGAAGATCCAGTTGCCCACGGGCGAGATGTGCAGCAGATAGAAGAATCCCGCGACGAACAGGACCCACCAGAAGATCGTCACCTGAAACATGCCGCCGACAAAATCGCCGAGGATCGCCTTGACGGTCGGACTCGGCACGAGCGACACGCCGGTGCTGCCGGCGATGAGTACGGTGAAGCCCAGCGTCAGGCCCATGACGCCGAACATGGAGCCGATGGTGACGATCAAAGACGGCACCGCGGTGCGGTTGACGACAACGCCGTTGAAAAATCCGACGATGAGCCCGACGCCCAGACCGGCGGAAATCCCGACGATCTCGGGAAGGCCGTAGTGGCCGGAAATGATGGCGACCGTCAGGGACGCCGCCGGGATCACCGCGCCGATCGAGAGGTCCATTTCGCCTGCGATCATCAGAAGCCCAACCGGGAGCGCGACAATGCCGATCTCGGCGGCGACGTTGAGCCAGCTCGCATAGCCGGCAGGGGACAGGAAGGCCTGACCACCCAGCATGCCGAAGAAGACAAACACCGCGATCAAGCCCAGCAGTGACCCCGCTTCAGGGCGACGGGAAAGCTGACCGACGGTTGCTCTTACGTTTTCCCCGCCTGAGGGAACCGAGGAGACATGGACACTATTTGTCGTGTTCATTTGAATACCACCAACGAAGCCGCATGGCCGCTAACGGTCGCCGCTATTGGAAGATTGGAAGCCGCCTGCCCCAAGCGGCAGGCAGTTCCATGACGCTCAGCCGAGACTCAGCGGGCACCCGCCTGCACACCCGCCAAGGTGGCCTCGACGTTCTCCTTGTCGATCACGCCGGGGCCGGTCAGGATTTCCCGGGTCGGCACGGTGAGGCCGTAGTTGACGTTGCCGTTCAGGATCGAGACCGCCAGATAGCCCTGCAGGTAACCCTGCTGGTCGATCGCGCAAAGCTGGGTGCCGCTCTTGATGTTGTTCAGGATTGTTTCATCCATGTTCATGCCGCAGACGTGCACCTGACCCTGCTTGCCGGCCTGCGTCACGCCGTTGACCGCCGAGTTCGTGTCGACGTTGCCAATAGCGAACACGGCCTTGATATCCGGGTTCTGCAGCAGGTGCGCCTTCAAGGCCTGCGCCACGGCAGTCGCCGAGCCGAAGGAGGTTGCTGGCAGCGGCAAAGACGAGCCGACACCACCGCCCTCGGTGACACCATCGATCATGCCTTTGCAGAAGGCCTCGATGTTCGCTGCACCCGGCAGCGTGTTGAGGCAGACTGCGTTCTTCAGGTCATGCTTGGCGAAGTAGGTGCCTGCAGCCTTTCCGGACAGGTAGTCGTTGGAACCGACATAGTTCATGGCGCCCAGGCGGTCGGCAGCTTCGATGCCCCCGGCATTATAGATGACCAGCGGAATTTTGGCGTCGACAACCGCTTTGAAGGCTGGGTCCATGGCTTCCGGCACCCAGTTGGGGCCAACGATCGCATCGGCGCCCTGGTCGATCGCCTGACGAATGAGTTCCGCCGCGTCGACGCCAAGGTTGTCGTAGTTCTGGGGCCCGAGCCAGGTTACCTTGCCGCCCTGCGCCTCCACCACCTTGCCGGCGTCCTCGGCCCCGCGCTTCACAATCGACCAGAACGGATCGTCCGGCTTGCCACCCACAACGAAGATGTTGGCAGCCATAACGGCCGTTGCAGTGCAAGTGATGATGGCGGCAGCCGACACGGTTGCCGCGAGACGGCGAAAGTTGGTCATCTCAATCTCCTCCCTTGGCCCGCCTCCCTGGCGTGACCGTGAGGAGAAACATATCGACTGCTTGAAATTTCAGAAATGGCAAATAATACTGAACGTACAAAAAGTATCATGTAGTGTCATTCATAATGATACACAATCACCGTCGCGAGAGGGAGAACATCATGCGTCGGCCGACCATTGCCGATCTTGCCAAGGAGGCGGGTGTCTCCATCTCAACGGTCAACAGGATCCTTACCGGCACCGCTTCGGTTAAAGGTACCACGGTGCAGCTCGTCCAGGCTGCCGCAGAGCGCATTGGCTTTTACGGCGTCGGCGCTATCGAGGACCGGCTGCGGAAATCGTCGCCGAAATATCGACTTGGCTTTCTGCTCCAGCAATCCAGCCGGGAGCTTTACCAGCTCTTCGGCAAGAAGATCGTCGAGGCGTGCCGCGCAAGGCGTGATGAGGTCGTCGATCCGGTGATCGATTTCGTGGACCTTCTAACGCCTGAGAATATCGCAGGTCGACTGAAGGCCCTTGGTGAAGCCTGTGACGCCGTCGCGGTGGTTGCAGCAGATCATCCCGTCATCGCGCAGGCCATTCGCGAACTGCACGACCATCGCAAGCCGGTCACCGCCTATATTACCGATCAATCGGCCCGGGAAAGAGCCGCTTACGTTGGGGCCGATAATTGGAAAATGGGGCGGACGGCGGCATGGCTTATCGGGCACATGACGCCAGAGCCGGGGCGGATTGCTGTATTCATCGGCAACCACCGCTACCAGTGTCAGGACGTCGCCGATGCGAGCTTCCGCTCCTATATGCGCGAACATGCGCCGCATCTGACCATTGAGGATAGCCGCCCGACCCATGAGGAACCGAGCGAGGCATACCGGATGATCAAGGAGTTGCTCGCGACAACGGATGACCTCGCCGGCATCCTGATCGTCGGGGGCGGTATCTCCGGGGTCTTGCGAGCGCTGAGAGAAGGCCCCGGGGATCGGCGCAGGAACATCCGCGTGGTATGCCGGGATATCGGCCCGGAGACCCGAAAGGGGCTGTCCGAGGGCCTGATTACGGCGGCCCTCTGTCATCCGCTGGAGCAGACCTCTGCCACGCTGGTGCAGACAATGATCGAGACGATCAATCAGGACGTACCGGGGAGCACAATCCACCGCACCGTCCCGTTTGATATCGTGACACCGGAGAACATGTGAGACGCCCCCGTCAGCAGCATTCATTCATATTGTCGCGGAACTATCCATCGGTGAGAAATCCAGCGGGCAACATGGCCAAGGTTGCGAGAGGACCGTCGGCGAACCTCCGATCGTCCAGTCTAAGAGTCGGTGGTGCGCAGAAATCCAAGACGGGATTCCGGCGGCAGTTCCGCGCCAACGCCAGCGATCCAAACCAGAGGTCTATCGAGGCGCAGCAATCACTTGTGCGACGCTTCCATTAATCATCGACAGCCGAAGCTGCATCTTGGGAGCGGGCTCTTGCGGCAAGCATGATTTGACCGAACCGTGACAGCGAGCGCAAGCTGTCCAGGTCATTGTCGTTTTCCATCCACACCAGCAGTTCAGGACTCATCTTGGGGACAATGTGCTCGAGGGCGTCCAATGCGGCTGCGGCATCACCGCTTATCGCCCAGGCACAAACAAGGTTTACCTGGAGCTGAATGTTATCGGGCTCGAGCAGACTGGCGCGTGACGCCCATTCGCGGGCCCGCTCATGATCGCCGAGAAGCGCAAGGACACCGGCGCCATGCCCGATCGCGCCGCTGTGATCAGGTTCGGCAGCCACGATGCGCTCGATCCGCACCAGCGCACGGCGGCAAGCATCGCGCGCGGCCTGCTCGTCGCCCTTGCCCTGGTAGCATTGGATGACCATGGCGGCAGCATTGTAGTCTCCCGGCGCGAGCTCTGCGGCCCGCTCAAAGTGGCGGATGGCTTCATCGAACCGGCGCTGCATGACGAAGGTCCGCCCGGCGGCCAGGTTGGCGGCGTAGTCGTCCGGCTCGAGCTCGAGCGCGATCCCGCAGTGGCGCTCGGCCTCCTCGAACTGCCCCCTGTATAGAAACTGCAACGCCTTTGCGGCATGGGCGCTGGCGATGCAGGCATCGAGTTCGAGGGCGCGATCAATTTCGGCTTCGCCGGTATCGGCACCGCCGACGCTGCGCCGGAGGCGATGGAGCGTTTCGCCGAGCAAGGCCCAGGCACGCGCGTGGCCCGGTTCCAGGTCGGTCACGCGGCGGCAGAGCCGGATGATCAATGGCAAGTGTCGCTCCGACCCCGTGATGTTGTATTCCCGTGCCAGAAGGAACAGCTTGTATGCCTCGGGATCCGTCGGCGCGTAACGCTCCAGCGCCTGACGCTCCGAAGGCAGCAGTCGAAGCCGCAGCGCCTCGACGACGGCTTTTGCGAGGTCCGATTGCAGCGCCAGCACGTCCTTGATGTCTCGGTCGAAGCGCTCAGCCCAGACCGTCGCGTCGTTTGTCCCGTCGATCAGCTTCGCAGAAAGGCGCATTCGTTCACCGGCCTTGCGTACGTTGCCTTCCAGTACATAGGCGACGTTGAGCTGCTGGGCGATTGCCTGCGCACCCTGGCCCTTCATGCCGAAGGATGTCGCGCGGGAAACGACGGTCAAAGAAGACAGCTTGCTCAGATCGATGATGATGTCCTCGGTAACGCCGGCGCTGAAATAGTCCTGCTCCGGATCGCCGCTGATATTGGCGAAGGGCAAGACGCAGACTCCGACCCGCTCGCGGCTGACTCCTGCTTCCGTCGGTGCATCGCCCTGGATGGCATAGGCACGGATAGGGCGCTCGATGTTCTTCAGCGACATCGGCCCGAGGTCTTCGAGGGCGACGTTCAATTTTCCGGCTACGTGCTCGCGGACCGTCTCGGAGAGTATGATACCGCCCGGCTGGGCGAGGGCCTGCAACCGCGCTGCGATGTTAACCCCTTCCCCGTAGAGATCTCCCTCGTCGACGATCACATCTCCCAGGTTAAGTCCCATACGGAAGCGAAGCGTCGGGTCGGTTGCTGAGGCAACGCCTTGCAGCGCCATGGCACACACTGCCGCATCAACTGCGCTTGCGAACTCAATCAGCGCGCCGTCGCCCATCAACTTGACGACGCGACCGTGGTGTCGTTCCAGCGCGGGACCGAATGCAGCAAAGGCCGCCTTGACGCGGGCAAGTGTGCCAGCCTCGTCGCGCCCCATCAGCCTGCTGTATCCGGCGACATCAATGCAGAGAACCGCGGCCAGCTTGCGCATGCAACCATTCCTGTGAAGGTGAGCGCTTGTGGCAAAGGTCAACTTCGCCCCAGGGCAGTGCACCACATTCAGGCATCACAAACAAGCGAGCGAGCCCACAGCCTACGGATTGGCCGGTCTTCCGGACATTGGCCAGCAGCGGCAAATCATATGTCCATTCGAGAGCTGAATGAGCTCTACCGTCCGCGGTAGGTCAAAGTGGCCGGCGACATTGCCGAAAGCCGTTCCGTCTCCCGCGTCAAACGCTCGCGCAGCGGCGATCGGATGCAGACCGGATCCGTTGTGCTCGCGTCGCCGGCAAGCGCCATCGCCTGGCAACGGCAGCCGCCGAAGTCGATCTGCTTGCGCTCGCAGTTGCGGCAAAGTTCCGGCATCCAGTCCTCGCCGCGATAGGCGTTGAAGGCGTCGCTCTCGTACCAGATCTCGGAGAGTGTGCCTTCGCGGACGGTCTTGAAGGTGAGGCTCGGGATCGTTTCGGCCGCGTGGCACGGAAGCACGCGACCGGACGGCGTGACATTGAGGCCGACGCGGCCCCAGCCGCCCATGCACGCCTTCGGGTATTTGGAATAATAGTCGGCCGGCACATAGTCGATCACCAGGATACCTTGGTATTTTTCGCGTGCCGCGGCAACGGTTTGCGTGGCGTGCTCGACTTGTTCGCGCGTCGGCATGAGAGCCGCCTTGTTGCGCTCGGCCCAGCCGTGAAACTGCACGGTCGCGATCTCCACCCGCCGCGCCCCAAGCCGGATCGCCAGCTCGATCAGGGCGTCGATCTCGCCCATGTTCTGCCTGTGGCAGACGGCGTTGACCGTCAACGGGATGCCGGTGGCCGCCACCCAGTTTGCGACGGCCATCTTTCGTTCATGGCCACCCTTGTAGCCACCGATCCGGTCGGCGCTTTCGGGAGAAACATCCTGGATCGACAACTGGATGTGGTCGAGACCGGCCTCGGCCAGGTCGTTGATCCTGGCCTCCGTCAACCCCACGCCCGACGTGATCAGATTGGTGTAAAGCCCCAGTGAAACCGCCGCCCGCGTCAGTTCGACGAGATCCCGTCGCGCCGCCGGCTCCCCGCCCGACAGATGCAGATGCAGCACGCCGAGGTCGGCCGCCTGGCTGAAGACGCCGATCCATTCCTCGGTGGACAGTTCCTCGCCCGCCGGCGTCAGGGCGGTCGGGTTGGAGCAATAGGGGCAGGCCAGCGGACAGCGATGGGTCAGCTCCGCCAGCATCGCCATCGGCGGCGGCACGCGCTGAACGGGCGCGGAATGGACTGTGGAGGCGATGGCGCTGCTCATTCGACGATCTCCAGCAGGCGGCGGATGGCAAGCTCCTGGGCGAAGGCCCTGACGTCGCCGGCTATCTCCGCGACGGGGGCGTCGAACTTGGCGGCAAAGTCGCCGGCGATCCGGTCGAGGCTCCGCTTGCCGTCAAGCGCTTGCACGATTGCGACGGCGATATCGTCAAGCGCCATCGCCCGCTCCGGTGCCAACAGGACCATCTGGCCGCGGACCGGATCCTCATGCAGCCGCACGCCGCGTGCCAACTTGACGACGCTCGCCCCAGAAATCGCCGGCGTGTCGGCGCTCATTCCGCCGCCTCCTTCGCCGTCGGATCGCCGACGACACCTTGCTCGCCGTCCCAGCCGCCCGGCGGAATCCGGCCAGGCATCACATAAGCGGAGTAAAGTGCGTCGAGCTGCGACCACAGAACGTCCGTCTTGAAGGTGAGCGCCGCGGCGGCGGCATCCTGTTTTTCGGCCGTATCGGCGTGGTCGAGCACATAGGCAAGGCCGAATTCGACGTCGTGCGGCGCCTCCGCCAGTCTTTGCCGAAAGTAGGCGAGTGCCGCATCGTCCGCGAACGTATAGTGCTCAAGCAGCCCGGCAATGCGCTCCGAATGGATCTTGGGCGCAAATAGCTCGGTGAGCGAGGAGGCCACCGCCTCGAGGAGCGGCTTCTCCCGCACGAACGACACATAGGCGTCGACAGCAAATCGGGTCGTAGGCAGGACGCCCCTGGTCGAAGCGACATAGGCGGGATCGAGGCCGACGGCTTCCGCGAGACGCAGCCAGCGGCGGATGCCGCCGCCCTCGTCGACGCCGCCGTCATGGTCTTCGATCCGCGAGCGCCAGGCACGGCGCAGATCCGGGTCGTCGCAGCGCGACAGGAAGGCCGCGTCCTTCATCGGAATGCGGCTCTGGTAGTAGTAGCGGTTGATGACCCATGCGCGGACCTGCGTCATCGTTGCGCGGCCGCCGTGGAGCATCGCATGGAAGGGATGCTTATCGTGATAGCGTTCCTTGCCGATAGCCAGAAGGCGCGCGTGAAAATCTTGCTTGTCGCTTGCCGTCGTCACAGCCGAATCTCCATGCCGTCGAATCCGACTTCAAAGCCGCGGTTTTCCACCGTGGCGCGTTCGGGACCAGCCCGCCAGATCGGGTTCGTGTTGTTGATGTGGATATAGACTTTTCGGCGAATGTTCAGGCCGTCGAGTGCGTCGAGGCTGCCGCCCTCGCCGCTGATCGGCATGTGGCCCATGCGGCGGCCCGTCTTGCGCCCCGTACCTGTCGCGATCATCTCACGGTCGGTAAAGAGCGTGCCGTCGAAGAACAGCGCGTCTGCATCCCGGAGGCGCGCAGCCAGGGCATCATTGATCATGGCGCAGCCCGGAATGTAATAGACGCGTTCGTTGCCGGCCCTGAGCTCGATCCCGACCGTGTTTTCGCCCTCGACGTTCAGATCCGGTTCGCCTTCTTCGAGGAAAAGCGGAACCTTGCCCGGAACGGCGAAGAGCCGCGCCTCGAGGTCGGGAAGTGGAGAGAAGGCTTCCTCGATCACGACGCTCCTCCTTGCAACCAGGTCCGGATCGAGGACGCCGAAGACCGGATTGTCGGCGATGATCTCGCCGACCGAGCCTGTGGAAAACACCGTCAACGGCTGTTTCTCCCGCAGAACGAGAAGCCCGGCGAGATGATCGATGTCGCCGTTGGTCAGTACCACGCTTTTGATCGGGCTGTGACGCAGGCGGCGCGGCTGCAGTGGACGATTGTGCTGAATCTGCTGGCGGATGTCCGGAGAGGCATTGAAGACGGCCCAGGCTTCGCCATCGCGGCTGACGGCAAGCGATGATTGGCTTTGCGGCTTGACGGCGGAGCCCGGATCGCGCGCCATGGTGCAGTTCAGGCACCCGCAATTCCATTGTGGAAGACCGCCGCCGGCGGCCGCCCCCAGAACAATGATGCGAAGATCGGACGATTTCTTCACCGGATAAACCCGATCCTCCTATGGCCGCGTCTTAGAGCGGGATGAAATGCGTCGCTCTTTGCCGGCATCCCGCTCTAATTTCTTGGAATGGATCACGGTCGTGATTTTGCGTCGATCCGACCGGAACCATCGCGATCTAGAACAGGATCGGTTCATCCCCGTCCGCAGGAGCGTAGCGGGTGATTTCCATCGCGCAGCTGACTTCAATGAATTTCGGTTTATGCCAGGACATGTCTCCTCCATTCGTCCAGATCAATGTGCCGCCCTGCATTGCCGGCGCCTCGCAACCGGGCCGTACACGAAGCAAGCTTTGCTCTCGACGAGCGCCGCCTGGGTGAAGAGCCGGAGCGGCCTCACCGCACCGGCATTCCCGGCGTCGCCACCGCCGGGTTTCGAAACCGCTATCGCCGCAGACGGAACCTGATGGCGACCGTAACGGTTGATCTCGTGCGAGGGTCCTCCACCCTCTATCTCGAATGGTATCAACCGTTCAGTGGCCTCACAATTAAGACCAAGGTGGCGGTCGACACCACGTTTCCTGCTGCGGGAGCGCTAGCTTTGCGGCCTTCCGTCGCCGCCCGGCTCAACGGAACGCGTTGGCCGGATAGGGCTTGCTGACCACCGGCAGATATCGCGCGCCCTGCGCCAGCAGGAACCGCTCGAAAGCCTGCATCGCCGGGGTCGTGACGCGGTCCGAGCGTGATACGCTGAACCATTGCCGGCGGATCGGCGTCTCGACCACGTCGAGTATGACCAACCGGCCGAGCTTGACCTCCTGCTCGATAGTATGGGCCGAGATAAAGGCAATTCCCAGACCAGCGATGACAGCCTGCTTGATCGTCTCGTTCGATGCGATCTCCGTGCCGAGTTCCTCCAGCTTGTGCGGCGTGTCGCTCAGAAAGATCTCAAGCGAGATGCGCGTCCCCGACCCCTTTTCACGCACCAGGAACTGCTCCTGGGCAATCCGCTCTCGCGGAATTTCCAGGACGCCTGCGAGCGCATGACCGGCGGAGGCGATGAAGACCAGCGGGTGGTCGCCGAACACCTCAGCGCGCACCTCGACGTCGCGCGGCGGCCGCCCCATGAGGGCGATATCGATTTCGTGATCCCTCAACTTGGCAATGATCTCGGCGCGATTGCCGATGAAGAGGTTGATCTCGATGCCCGGAACCTGATCGCGAAAGGCGGCAATCAGTTGCGGCGCGAAGTATTTTCCGGTCGACACGACACCGAGACGTAACCGCCCGGTCCTCAGCCCCTTGATGGCGCTAATCGAATCCTCGAGCCGGACGAGGCTGTCCTCGACCGCCCGCGCCGCCTCCAGGAAAGCGATCCCGTAAGCGGTCGGAACCATGCCGTTGCGCGTCCTATCGAACAGCGGGACGCCGGCGTCCCGCTCCAGCTGCTGGATCTGTAGGGTGAGAGCCGGTCCGGTCACGCGCAAGGCCTCGGCCGCGAGGTTGATTCTCCCCAGCCTGCAAATGGCCTCGACAATGCGGAGTTGGCGAAGGGTTACGTTGCGCATGCAGTAGCAAAGTAAGTAAAGCTAACTTCCATAGTCAATCGAATAAATTTTACAAATCGTCCTTTTGCGCCATCCTTTCCTGGACATCGTGGGAGGAGAGATCATGTCAGGTGCAACTCTCGAGGCTTATCTCGCCTCACGTACGGCGAACGGCGACGATCTGGCGCCGGACGTGGCCGCAGTGATCCAGAGGCTGGCAACGGCCGCCCTCGTCGTCCGTAAAATCATCAATCAGGGAGCGCTCGACACCGCGTTCAACGGTAGCCGCGGCGACAGCAATGCCGACGGCGACCTGCAGAGGAATCTGGATGTCCTGTGCAACGAGCTCTTCCTGTCGTGCCTGCAGGGCGCACCGGTCGCATACTACGCCTCGGAAGAGCTGGAGAAGCCTGTCGCGCTCGACCCGGCGGCGCGCCTGGCGGTTGCCATCGATCCGCTCGACGGCTCGTCGAACATTGACAACAACGTCTCCATCGGCACGGTTTTCTCCGTGCTGCCCGCCATCAAGGGACCAGACTTGGACCCCACGCAGTCCTTTCTGCAGCCCGGAAACCAGCAACTGGCGGCCGGCTTCTTCGTCTACGGACCACAAACCACGCTCGTGCTGTCGCTTGGCAAGGGCACCGAGATCTTCATCTTCTCCAACCGGCTCGGATGCTTCGTAGAGGCCTACAAGTCGGTCGGCATCCCGGAGCGCACCAGCGAATTCGCCATCAACATGTCGAACTATCGACACTGGGAAGAAGCGATCCGGCTCTATGTCGACGATTGCCTGGCAGGCTCGGAGGGGCCGCGCGAGCGGGACTTCAACATGCGGTGGATCGCCTCGCTGGTCGCCGAGGCTTATCGGATCCTGGTCTGCGGCGGGATATTCCTGTACCCCGCCGACGGCCGAAAAGGCTACGGCCAGGGCCGGCTGCGGCTGGTTTACGAGGCCAACCCGATCGCCTTCATCGTCGAGAATGCCGGCGGCGCGGCCACAAACTCGATCACGCGCATTCTCGATCTCGTTCCGGAAAGCCTGCACCAGCGCGTGCCGCTGGCTTTCGGCTCGCGCCGCGAAGTGGCGCGCGTCGCCCGCTATCACGTCGACCCGAACATGATTGGCGAACGCGCACCGCTTTTCGGCAAGCGCGGTCTGTTTCGGGCCTAAAGGAGACCGGTATGTCAGCCAGATACCCAATCATATCGATTACCGGCTCCTCTGGCGCCGGCACCACGACGGTGAAGGATACCTTCGAGAAGATTTTCAAGCGCGAGAACATCTCGGCGTCCTTCATCGAGGGTGATGCTTTCCACCGCTACGACCGCGAAACCATGCGCCGCAAGATAGCGGAGGAGAAAGCGCGAGGCGTCGACTTCACCCACTTCTCCGCCGAGGCGAACGAGCTGGAAATCCTGGAAAGCGTCTTTGCCGAATATGGCAGACGCGGTGTCGGGCGCACCCGTCACTACGTGCACGACGACGGCGAGGCCGTGAAATACGGCGCGGAACCCGGTACATTTACGAACTGGGAAGAGTTTGGCGACAGCGATCTCCTGTTCTACGAGGGATTGCATGGCTGTGCCGTCACCGACACGGTCAATCTGGCCCAGCATTGCGATCTGAAGATCGGCGTCGTTCCGGTGATCAACCTCGAATGGATCCAGAAGATCCATCGCGACAAAGCGACGCGCGGCTACTCCACCGAGGCCGTGACCGACACCATCCTGCGGCGCATGCCCGACTATGTTCACTACATCTGCCCGCAGTTTTCGCTCACCGATATCAATTTCCAGCGTGTGCCGATCGTCGACACGTCCAACCCCTTCATCGCCCGTTGGATACCGACGCACGCCGAATCCATCCTGGTCATCCGCTTCGCCAAACCGCAAAGCATCGATTTCCCCTACCTGCTGTCGATGCTCAACAACAGCTTCATGTCACGCGCCAATTCCATCGTGGTGCCGGGCGACAAGCTCGATCTCGCCATGCAGCTGATCTTTACGCCGCTCATCCACAAGCTGCTCGAGCGCAAACACCGCATGTCGTGAGGAGGACATCATGAATGTTTCGCAGCAGATCGAAACCCGAGCCGCCGCATCGGAGCGCAACATGGCCGATGCCATCCGGTTTCTCGCCATGGATGCCGTTCAGAAAGCCAATTCCGGCCATCCCGGGATGCCTATGGGCATGGCCGACGCGGTGACCGTGCTCTTCAACCGCTTCATCAAGATTGATCCCTCCCTGCCCGACTGGCCGGATCGCGATCGTTTCGTGCTTTCGGCCGGCCACGGATCGATGCTCCTTTATGCCATCCATCACCTCATCGGCTTTGCCGACATGCCGATTGCCGAGCTCTCGGCTTTCCGCCAGCTCGGCTCGAAAACGGCCGGTCATCCCGAATACGGTCATGCCCTCGGGATCGAAACCACGACCGGCCCGCTCGGCCAGGGAATTGCCACCGCTGTCGGCATGGCGATTGCCGAACAGATGATGGCCGCCCGGTTCAGCAGTTCGCTCTGCAATCACTTCACCTATGTGGTGGCCGGCGACGGCTGTCTGCAGGAGGGTATCAGCCACGAGGCGATCGACCTTGCCGGGCATTTGAAGCTGCGCAAGCTCATCGTGCTCTGGGACGACAACCGGATATCGATCGACGGATCGACCGAACTCTCCACCTCCATGAACCAGCTTGCGCGTTTCCGCGCCGCCGGCTGGGATGCGCAAAGCGTCGACGGCCATGATCCCGAGGCGGTGGCGAAGGCGATCGAGCGGGCGCGCCGGACCCGCAAGCCGTCGCTGATTGCCTGCCGCACCCGGATCGGCAAGGGCGCAGCCAGCATGGAAGGCTCGCACAAGACCCATGGGGCGGCACTCGGCGACAAGGAAATCGCCGCGACACGCGAGAAGCTCGCATGGCTACACCCACCCTTCTTCGTACCGCCCGAGATCAAGTCCGCCTGGCAAAGGGTGGCGGTCAGAGGTCGGGTGGCCCGCGAGGCATGGGAAATCCGACTGGACACATCCCGCTCGAAGAAGCGCTACGAACAGACCATCGCCCGGGAACTGGGCGGGGGGTTAGCGGATCTGCTGGCAAAATTCCGAGCCGCGCATCGCAAGAGAGGCTCCAAGGTCGCCACACGGCAGGCCTCGCAGATGGCGTTGGAAGTCATCAATGGCGCGACAGCCTTGACGGTTGGTGGCTCCGCCGACCTGACCGGCTCGAACCTGACGATGACGGCCCAGACTCAACCCATCGCGCCCGGCAATTTCAAGGGCCGCTACCTGCATTACGGCATCCGCGAGCACGGCATGGCGGCCGCCATGAACGGCATCGCGCTTCATGGCGGCTTCATCCCCTATGGCGGGACCTTCCTGGTGTTTTCCGACTATGCGCGCGGCGCGATCCGTCTCTCGGCACTGATGGGACTGCCCGTCATCTATGTGCTGACCCATGATTCCATCGGGCTCGGCGAGGACGGGCCGACCCACCAGCCGGTCGAGCATCTGGCGATGCTGCGTGCCACCCCCAACCTCAACGTCTTCCGGCCCGCCGACATCATCGAAACCGCCGAATGCTGGGAGATCGCGCTTGGCGAGAAGAAGACGCCTAGCGTCCTTGCCCTCTCGCGGCAGGCTCTGCCCATGCTGCGCCAGACGGATGGGGATGAGAACTTGTCGGCCCGCGGGGCCTATGTGCTGAAGGAAGCGCGCGGGCCCCGCGACGTCACACTTCTTGCCACCGGGTCCGAGGTCGAGATCGCCGTCGCTGCGGCGGAACGCTTGCAGGCCGAGGAAGGTATCGAAGCAGCGGTGGTCTCCATGCCTTGCTGGGAGAAGTTCGAGGCACAGGACGCAACCTATCGGAGGCAGGTCCTCGGCGATGCCCCGCGCGTTGCCGTCGAAGCGGCCGGGCGCCTCGGCTGGGACCGCTGGATGGGACCTGATGGTGCCTTTGTCGGTATGCTCGGCTTCGGTGCCTCGGCGCCGGCCGGAGACCTCTACCGCCATTTCGCCATCACCGCTGACCACATCGTCGCCGAAGCTTTGAACCTTGTCGGCCGGGATTTCGCGGGGACGCCGCTCATGGCTGCCGTGACAGGCCCGCAGGCGGGCAAGGACATCGCCAGATCATCGAAGGAGGCTTGACCATGGCCCGTATCACGCTCCGCCAGTTGCTCGATCACGCCGCCGAACGCGCCTATGGCGTGCCGGCTTTCAACATCAACAACATGGAACAGGGACTGGCGATCATGGAAGCTGCGCGCGCCTGCGATGCTCCCGTCATCCTCCAGGCCTCGCGCGGCGCCCGCTCCTACGCCAACGACATCATGCTCGCCAAGATGATGGAAGCACTCGAACAGATGTATCCCGACATCCCGCTCTGCATCCACCAGGATCACGGCAACAATGTCGCGACCTGCCTCACCGCGATCCAGCATGGCTTCACCTCGGTGATGATGGATGGGTCGTTGAAGGAGGATGCGAAGACACCCGCCGACTACGCCTATAATGTCGCGATCACCGCCGAAGTCAGCCGCCTCGCCCACATGGTCGGCGCTTCCGTCGAGGGCGAACTCGGCTGCCTCGGCTCTCTCGAAACCGGCCATGGCGAAGCCGAGGACGGCCATGGTTTCGAAGGCGCGCTCGATCGTTCGCAGCTCTTGACCGACCCGGACGAAGCCGCCCGCTTCGTCGGCGAGACCGGGGTCGATGCGCTGGCTGTGGCGATCGGCACCTCGCACGGCGCCTACAAATTCAGCCGCAAGCCGACCGGAGAAGTGCTCGCCATGGACGTGATCGAGAAGATCCATCACCGGCTGCCGGACACCCACATCGTCATGCACGGCTCCTCCTCGGTGCCGCAGGAGTGGCAGGATGTCTTCAATGCCCATGGCGGCGAAATGCGCGAGACCTACGGCGTGCCGGTCGAAGAGATCGTGCGGGGTATCCGTTTCGGCGTGCGCAAGGTCAATATCGATACCGATCTGCGCCTGGCGGCCGCCGCTGCCTTTCGCCGCGTCGCCGACACGAGCCGCACCGAATTCGATCCGCGCAAGTTCCTGAAGCCCGCAATGGACGCCATGTCGGCCGTCTGCAAGGCCCGCTTCGAGGCCTTCGGAACCGCGGGCAACGCCTCCCGCATCAGGGTCGTGCCGATGTCGGACATGGCCCGGCGCTACGCGAGCGGGTCGCTCAAACCCCAGACGGCGCGGTCGCAAGCCGCCTGACCACATCCAGAGGAAAGGACTGTGTCATGAACGCCGACGCAAAGACAGAGATCAAGGGCAAGGAACGCTACAAGGCCGGCGTGCTCAAATACGCGCAGATGGGCTATTGGAACGGCGACTACGAGCCGAAGGACACCGATCTGATCGCGCTGTTCCGGATCACGCCGCAGGAAGGGGTCGATCCGATCGAGGCGGCCGCCGCCGTTGCCGGCGAAAGCTCGACGGCCACCTGGACCGTCGTCTGGACCGATCGCCTGACGGCCTGTGACCAGTACCGGGCCAAGGCGTACCGCGTCGACCCGGTACCCGGAACGCCTGGGCAATATTTCTGCTATGTCGCCTACGACCTCATCCTGTTCGAGGAAGGATCGATCGCCAACCTGACGGCGTCGATCATCGGCAACGTTTTCTCGTTCAAGCCGCTGAAGGCGGCAAGGCTCGAGGACATGCGCTTCCCGGTCGCCTATGTGAAGACCTTCAAGGGCCCGCCGACCGGCATCGTCGTGGAACGCGAACGGCTGGACAAGTTCGGCAAGCCGCTGCTCGGCGCCACCACCAAGCCGAAGCTCGGTCTCTCGGGCAAGAACTATGGCCGGGTCGTCTATGAGGGCCTGAAGGGTGGTCTCGACTTCATGAAGGACGACGAGAACATCAATTCGCAGCCCTTCATGCATTGGCGCGACCGCTTCCTCTACTGCATGGAGGCCGTCAATCATGCGTCCGCCGTCACCGGCGAGGTCAAGGGCCACTATCTCAACATCACCGCCGGCACGATGGAGGAGATGTACCGGCGCGCCGAATTCGCCAAGGAACTCGGCTCGGTCATCGTCATGGTCGACCTCATCATCGGCTGGACGGCAATCCAGTCGATCTCGGAATGGTGCCGGCAGAATGACATGATCCTGCACATGCACCGGGCCGGCCACGGCACCTATACGCGGCAGAAGAACCACGGCATTTCGTTCCGCGTCATCGCCAAATGGCTGCGGCTCGCCGGCGTCGACCACCTGCATGCGGGCACTGCCGTCGGCAAGCTCGAGGGCGACCCGATGACCGTTCAGGGCTATTACAATGTCTGCCGCGAGATGAAGAACGACGTCGACCTGGAGCGCGGCATCTTCTTCGAGCAGGACTGGGCCGACCTCAAGAAGGTGATGCCGGTGGCGTCGGGCGGCATTCACGCCGGCCAGATGCACCAGTTGCTCGATCTTTTCGGCGATGACGTCGTGCTGCAATTCGGCGGCGGCACGATCGGCCATCCGATGGGCATCCAGGCCGGAGCCACCGCCAACCGCGTCGCGCTGGAAGCCATGGTGCTCGCCCGCAACGAAGGCCGCGACATCGCGCACGAAGGTCCTGAGATCCTCAGGGCGGCCGCCAAGTGGTGCAAGCCGCTCGAAGCGGCCCTCGAGACCTGGGGCAACATCAGCTTCAACTACACCCCGACGGACACTTCGGATTTCGTGCCGAGCGTAAGCGTCGCCTGACGGAACATAACGAGAAGGAGAATCGACATGCGTATCACCCAAGGATGCTTCTCGTTCCTGCCGGACCTGACAGACGAACAGATAACGGCACAGGTGGAGTATTGTCTCGGCAAGGGATGGGCGATCGGCGTCGAGCACACCGATGACCCGCACCCCCGCAACACCTACTGGGAAATGTGGGGCAATCCGATGTTCGACCTGAAAGACGCCAAGGGCGTCATGATGGAACTGGAGGATTGCCGCAAGGCCCATCCGCAGGATTACATCCGCCTGAATGCCTTCGATTCCAGCCGCGGCCTCGAGACCGTGACGATGTCCTTCATCGTCAACCGTCCCGACAACGAGCCGAACCTCAGGATGAGCCGGACGGAAAGCCGCGGTCGCAACCAGCGCTATGCCTGGGAAACGCAACGGTAGAAGGAGCAGGCAGATGGCGATGCCGCAAGCCCAATCGAGCACCGAAAGCCTGCCGACATCGGTCGATCTCGCCGAGGAATACAGGGCCTCCGGCGTCGCCGAAGTCCTCGACGAACTGGATCGAGAACTCGTTGGCCTGAAACCCGTGAAGCGGCGGATCCGCGAGACGGCAGCCCTGCTGCTCGTCGAGCGGGCCCGCCGGGCAATGGGTCTGACCCACGAGGCGCCGTCGCTGCACATGAGCTTCACGGGCAATCCCGGCACCGGCAAGACAACGGTCGCCTTGCGCATGGCCAATCTGCTGCACCGGCTCGGCTATATCCGCAAGGGGCATCTGGTGTCGGTGACGCGCGACGACCTGGTCGGGCAATATATCGGCCATACGGCGCCCAAGACCAAGGAGATCCTGAAGAAGGCAATGGGCGGCGTGCTGTTCATCGACGAGGCCTATTATCTCTACCGGCCGGACAACGAGCGCGACTACGGCCAGGAAGCGATCGAGATCCTGCTACAGGTGATGGAGAACAACCGCGACGATCTGGTCGTCATTCTCGCCGGCTACGCCGACCGCATGGACCGATTTTTCGAGAGCAACCCGGGCTTCCGCTCGCGCATTGCCCACCATATCGACTTTCCCGACTACGACGACGGAGAGCTCCTGTCGATCGCAGAGAGCATGCTTAGCCGTCAGGGCTATCGCTTTGACGCCAAGGCGACAGCGGTGATGGGCGAGTACATCGCCCGGCGTCGACGCCAGCCGCATTTCGCCAATGCACGCTCGATCCGCAACGCGCTGGACCGGGCGCGACTGCGGCAGGCGAACCGACTGTTCGAGGAAACCGTCGGCTCCGTCGACGCCGAGCAGCTCTCAACCATCACGGCTCGGGACATTTCCGCAAGCCGCGTGTTCAGCATGGGTGAGCCCAATCATCCGGAGACATCGTCATGAGCGAGAAGACAATCATAGCCCCTTCGGTTCTGTCGGCCGATTTCGCAAGACTCGGCGAAGAGGTCGAGTCCGTCTGCCGGGCGGGTGCCGACTGGATCCACCTTGACGTGATGGACGGCCATTTCGTGCCGAACATCACCTTCGGCCCGCCCGTCGTCAAAGCGATCCGGAGCCGAACGGACAAGGTGTTCGACTGCCACCTGATGATCGCACCAGCCGACCCGTTTCTTGGCGCCTTCGCGGATGCCGGCTCGGACATCATCACCGTGCATGCGGAAGCGACCACCCACCTCGACCGGTCGCTGCAGGCGATCCGCGACCTCGGCTGCAAGGCTGGCGTGTCGCTCAATCCCTCGACGTCGGAGAGCGTCCTCGAATATGTGCTGGACCGGCTCGACCTCATCCTCCTGATGACGGTCAATCCGGGTTTCGGCGGACAGGCCTTTATTCCATCCGTCGTCGAGAAGGTCCGGCGCGTGAAGTCCATGATCGGCAGCCGTCCGATCCATATCGAGATCGACGGCGGCGTGACACCGGAAACGGCGCCGCTCGTTGCCGCAGCCGGTGCGGATGTGCTGGTCGCCGGCTCCGCGGTGTTCAAGGGCGGCAACGAGCAGGCCTACGCGAAAAACATCGCAGCCATCCGCGCGGCCTCCGATGGCGCCATGAAGAAAGCTGCGTGAGCCATGGCCGCCACCCCTCCCGTCTGTGACTTCGGCTGGCCGGCGGTCGACGCGAGGCTCCCCGGCGTCGACGGCATCACCCACTCCATATTCGACCAGGCCGGGCCGAAGGGGCTGGTCGTGGCCTTCATCTGCAATCACTGCCCCTATGTGAAAGCGATCATCGGGCGGATCGTTCGGGACGCGATCGGCCTGAAAGCTCACGGCATCGGCTTCGTGGCGATCAGCGCCAATGACGCCGATACTTATCCGCAGGATTCGTTCGAGAACATGAAGTGCTTCGCTTCTCAAAACGCCCTGCCGTTTCCCTATCTCTACGACAAGGACCAGTCCGTCGCCAAAGCCTATGGCGCCGTCTGCACGCCCGACTTCTTCGGCTTCAACAAGGACATGAAGCTGCAATATCGCGGGCGACTGGACGCCTCGCGCAAGGAGATCGGCCCTGCCGATCTCAGGCGCGACCTTTACGAGGCAATGGTCATGGTCGCGCTGTTTGGCAAAGGCCCGTCGGAACAACAGCCTTCCATAGGCTGTGCCATCAAATGGAAAGCATCGGCCTACCAGGCCTGAGTCCTGTTCCGTTTTTCGGCCGACGGGCAGCCACCCCCTCTGCCCTGCCGGGCATCTCCCGATCTTCGCCGCTGTGTCGGCTTCCATGGCATAAAAACGCCTCAGTCCCCGCCCGTTGGGAGCGCCTCCTGGAGGGAGGCAAACGGGCGGGGTCCGAGGGAGGAGGCGTTGGGCTCTTTGTCAGGCCGGCAGTGCTCCGGACTGTTTGGCGATATGGGTCGCGATTGCATCCATTAGGGCCGGAGACAAGCAGTCGTAGGGTTGCAGGCCGAGTTCCGTCAGGCGGGCACGTATTTCCGGCATCCGGTCGGGGCTGACGCCGCTTTCGATCACGGAAGATACGAAGGCGGCGAACTCCGGCGGCGACCAGCCTGTCTCGTCGCTGAGCTCGGTATGCACAAAGTCCAGGCCATAGAAGGGATGCTTGCTGTTCTCGATCCGGCCATACATGTGCGTTCCGCAATCCTTGCAGGCGTGACGCTGGATTGTCGCGCTTGGATCGACGATCTGCAGTCTTTCCGAACCTGATGTGACGTTCACCTTGTCACGGCTGACGACGGCGATCTGCGCAAAGGTGGCGCCCTCCGGCTTCCAACATTTGGTGCAGCCGCAAGCATGGTTGTGCGCGGTTTGCGCGCCGATCTCAACGGTTACCGGATTGGTCGCGCATTTGCATTTCAGCGTGCCGCCCTGAAAGCCGGGGCTGGCCGGCGGAAAGCCGTTGTCAATGGACGGATGTAGCTTAAGCATTTGTTCCTCCTCTCTCTTGAACGCCTTCAGGTCCTTCCCGAGAACGCAGGATCAACGCAAATACCGCTGGCGGCAATATAGCGGAAAGTGGCGGTTTTCGACGTCGACCGTCTGGGAAGTGACCTCATCGAGTGGCTTGCGCTGTTCGTAGCGATCGCCGACATGGCTGACCTCAAGCCCGGTCATGATGTACCTCCCTTGAGAGCAAGGCCGATCCTGTCGCCAGCTCGCTCGCAATCGTCGCCGGTCTCCCGGCAAGGCGCAGGCATCGCCGGGCCAGCCGCTGCGCCTCGACATCCGAATGGGTCACGAGAACAACGGCGGGGCCGGCTTCCGCGATCAGCGCCTCGGTAAGGGCCAACATTTCCTCTGCGGTTCTCGGATCGAGCGACACATAGGGCTCGTCCATCACGAGAAGGTCGGGCCGCCCGGCAAAGGCGCGCGCCAGCGCCAGCCGCCGCTGCTGGCCGAGCGAAAGCTGGCCGGGAAAGAGCCGGGCCTTGTCGACGATGCCGGTCCGCTCCAGTGCCGAAAGCGCCGCTTGCGCCCCGAGTTCCGGATGCACCAGGGTCAAGTTCTCAATGACGCTGCGCCACGGCAGGAGAACGGGTTCCTGGAACACCATGGCGATCTTGTCCGGGCGGGTGATCTCGCCCTCGAAAGCCGGATCGATGCCGGCGATGAGCCGCAGCAGCGTCGATTTGCCTATCCCCGATGCGCCGAGGATGGCAATGGTCTCGCCGGCTTCCACCTCGAAACGGACGTCCCGCAGGATCGCCTCCTCGCCGAATGCCTTTCGTCGGACATCGATCTTGATCATGCCGTCCTCCAACGCCGGACCCGGCGTTCGGACGGCTGCAGGATCAGCGCCTCGACCAGCAGCATCACGCCGATGAAGGACAGTGCGTAGACCAGCACCATGGCCACATCGAAAAGCTGAAAATAGAAATGGATCTGGAAGCCAATGCCGCTGGAGCGGCCGAGAAATTCGACCACCAGTACGATCTTCCATATCACTGCAATGCCGGAGCGGGCAGCGCCGGCGATGAAGGGCGCGAGCTGCGGCATGACCACATGGCGCAGCCTTGCCAGCGACCGCATGCGATAGACCTTGGCCATCGCATCGAGATTCGAGTCGAGAGCCCGCGCGCCCTCGCGCAGGATCGTGGCAACATTCGGAATCTTGTTGAGCACCACGGCAATGATCGCGGCGGTCTCGTTGAGCCCGATCCAGAGATAGCACAACACGATGAGCACGAGGGCCGGCAGGTTGAGGAACACGACAAGCCACGGATCGAGCCATTGGTCGACGGCGGGAACGCGCCCCATCAGGTAACCGAGCGCCACGCCGATAGCCATCGCCGGCACAAAGGCGCAGACCACGCGCCACAACGTCATGCCGAGGTGATAGGGCAAAGCGCCGGAAGCAACCGCTTCGGTAAAGGGTGTCCACAGTGCTAAGGGCCGAGGCAGGACGGATGCGTCCGCCGTCAGTTCGGCCGCCACGATCCAGAGCAGCAGAAGCAGCCCGAGCGAAACTGCGCGCACCAGCGCAGGATGTTGCAGCGTCTTACTCAAGGCGCAGGAACAGTCCATTGGGCAGGCTTGTTGCCTTGCCTACGAGCTCCGCTCCGCCGAGATCCGCCATCAGCCGTAAGAACCGGTCGGCGGCGGCCTCGTCGATCGGCTTGCCGCTCGGGATTCCGGCGCGATAGCCGTCGCGCAGCGCAAGGAATTCCGAGTCGTCTCCGGCATTCATCTGGTCTCGCAAATCGTCCCACGCAGCGTCGTTGCTGCGCAGCAGGTCCTTCGCCGCGCGCGATGCGCTGTAAAGGCCCTTCACGATGTCTGGATGGGCGGCGACATACTCGCCCTTCAACACATAGCCGAGCAGCGGCATGTCGGGATCAAGCTTGAGCGCCGTTGCGGCATCGGCGACGGAGATCACCTCCCGCATGCCCTTGGCCTTCATCTTCGCCAGGAAATGCCAGAAATTGATTGTTCCCGCCGTCTCCCCGGAAAAGGCCGACTTGAAGATCAGCGGCGGCGCTCCGAACACCTGCTCGGTCTCGGCGGCGAGATCCATGCCATGTTGCTGCTTGGCATAGGCGCGCAGGATCAGCCAGCTCTTGTCGAGCGGCCCGCCGGCAATGCCGATCTTTTTGCCGGCGAGATCCGGTAGCGCCTCGATGCCGCTGTCCTCCTTGACCACCAGGCCGCCGACCGCCAGCGAATAGGGGATGAAAACGTAATCCTTGCCGGCGGCACGCTGGTTGGCAACCCATATCCAGTCGGCCACCATGGTGTCCGCCTCACCGCCCTCGAAGGCCACGCGTGTCGCCCCGTTGTCCGCATAGTCCTGGACGTTGAGCTCGAAACCGTTCTTGCGGTCGAGCTCGTGGGTCTTGATGGTGGAAATTTCCCAGTTGACGGTGCCGGACGCCAGCATCGCTGCCCGCAATTGCGGCAGATCTTCGGCCATGGCAGCAGCCGGCGCGAGCGCGAAAAGGCACGCGGCCAGAAACCCTTTCAAAGCGTTCATTGCCTCCTCCCCAAAAACCGTCACCTTCGGCCGGCTTACTGAATCGAAATCTGCACCTTCTGGCTGTCGCCTGTGGCTTCCGGAATCTTCACCTCGTAGCTGCCCGGCTTTATGGCGACAAACGACAGCGTCGCCGTGCCCGCCTCGTCGAATTCGAGGCTGTCGATCGCCATGGGGCGCACTTCTATGCCGTTGATGACGATCTCGTTCATCCAGATCGCGCGAAAGAACGGTGCGCCGGTGAGTGCCAGTTCCGCCGACCCGTCGGCGGTGATACGCATTTCATAATAGGCGCCGGACTGCAGCGCGATTGGGCCTTTGCCGAGCGGCTTGCCGGAACTGAGCGTGATCTCGATAGGTTCGCCCCGGTTGCATTTGGCGAGCAATCCGGCAAAGCCGAACTCGCCGCAAAGCGGCGAGGCGACGGCCGAGGTTGCCAGAAAAAGCGCGGCCACCGCCGTGAAAATCGACCTATGCACGATGAAAAATCCTCCCCAATAAATCTCATTGCATTGCTCCCGCTCAATTCGGGGCGACCACAACCCCCCAAGGCTGCTCGCCGACCTGAACCGAACGGATCACCGTTTCCTCCTTGACATCGATGATGCTGACATCGTTGGAGTTGCCATTCGTGGTGACCAGGAATTCCTCGCCCGGGGTGAATGCCATCTGCCAGACACGCTGCCCGACAAGCAGGTAATCGAGAACTTCATCCCGCGCCGCGTCGATCACCGCAACCCGATTGGCCGGGCCAAGAGCCACGAAAACACGGGAGCCATCCTTGGTCGCCTTGACGCCCACCGGCTGCAACCATTCCGGCAGAATGCCCGGCACGGCAAAGCCGATCTTCTTGGCGATCGCCGGCTCGGGCGCCGTCAGGTCGATCACCGAAACGGTGCCGCCGATTTCAGAGGTGACGTAGAGCTTCTTGCCGTCGGCGGTGAATTCGGCATAGCGCGGGCGCTGGTCCACCCGCACGTTGTGGACGATTTCGTAGGTGGAGGCATCGATAAAATGCGCCATATTGGTGGTTTCGGAGGTGTTGATGATGGTCTTCGCATCCGGGCTGACAGCAACGCCTTCCGGTTCGACGCCGACGGGTATTTCGGCCAGCACCTGGCGCGTCTTGACATCGACGACGGTCACCAGATTGTCGTCCTCATTGGCGACGTAGAGCGGATTGCCTGAGGGATCGAGAGCGAACAGTTCCGGATCCGGTCCCGACGGCAGCGTATGCAGTTCCTTGTAGGTTTCGGGATCGAAGACCCGCACGGTGTCGTCGTCCGAAGCGCAGACATAGAGCTCCTTGCCATCCGGGCTGATCGTGATGCCGCGCGGCCTGTTGCCGGCCGGGAAAGTGGCGATCACCTCCCAGCTCTGGCTGTCGAGCACGGTCACGTTGTTGCTGCGTTCGTTGGTCACGAATACCTTGTTGGCCTCGGCGGGACCGGCAAACGCCAGAACGGCTGGTAGAAGCACCACTGCGGATCTCAGCATTCTATCCTCCAAAGGCGTGGCAAGCGGTTTCAGGTGCATCGATACCGAGCGTGTCGAGCGGCGAATGCTGGTGCAGGTAGCCATCCTGCGGCGAGACGGACACCGTCACGCGGCCGTCGGTCAAAAGGATCGGCTGGCGCAGTTGCCCGTTCCAGGGACGGAAGGTCAGCTTCTGGCCCTTGAACGCCGCCAGTTCGAAATCCGCCGAAAGGGCATAGGCCCTGACGGACGCCGGATCGGTCTTGCCGGACTGCGTCACCGCTTCGCCGATCACGCGCATGGCAAGCCAGGTCTGGTAGTCCTCCTCGCGCATGCTGCGGCCGGCGAGTTTTTCGAAGCGGCGCTGGAACTGCGTTGCGCCCCAGGCTTCATGAGCGGCATGCCAGGACACCGGTCGAAGGCCCGCAGATCCTGCCACGGGCCTCGGGTTCCAGGAGTGATAGGGCAGGTAGGGTGCGAAGACGCCGGCTTCGTCGGCCGCGATGATCACGTCGTAATCCTCGGCATCCTGGGTGAATACGGGGATCTGCTTTTGCACCATGACGTGGCCGGTATCCGTGCGCCGGGCGCCGCCGGTGTCCACGAACTCGCGCTCCTCGACGATCTCCGCCCCGAATTTGGCGGCCGATTTGCGATAGTTTTCTGCCAGAAGCTGGTCCTCGGGATGCGAGCCGTGGATCAAGAGGATGCGTGGCCATTTCTTCCACATGAGGAACTGAATAACGCCATCGCTGAGCATGGAGCGGCTCGGCGAGACATGCAGCACATTGGCGCGGCAGTCGGCGTCGCGCAGCGTCTCGTCACGAGCGCCCGCATTCAAGAGCAGCACGTCGGGACCCGCCCTGTCGGATAGCGCCTTCAGGATATCGCCTTCGGCGATCACCGTGATCAGGCCGAAGCCTTCGGCTTTCAGCGCATCGAGCGCCGCCGCCGCCTTGTCCGGTGCGACCGCTTGCGTCTTCAGCGTGTAATCCGTGTCCGTGAAGGCGCCGGTCGTCCGATTGTCCTCGTTGCCCAGCATGGCGCCGGCAAAACCGAGATCGGCAGGTCGCTCGTCAAGCCGCGAGATCGGCGGGCCGACCACGCGATCGATCCTGAGCACGGCGGCCTTCACCTCCATCGCCCGCAAAGGCAACGCGACGAGCATCGCGGCGCAAAAGACGGCAAGCGCAAGCCGTAGATCGGACATTACCGGAACGACCTCCCAATCTTCCTGACACTTCCTTGGGAAGGAGATTAACAGCGCAGTTTTTGTTGCAGAACCGATACTTAAGGAGCGTAGTTTCGCAAAATGCCTATGCTAGGCTGAGCCATGCAACGCACCCTGACAGCGCTGATCCTGGCCTTGCTGCCGACATTCGCCTTGGCCGGGATGGACAAGCCGCTGATGCCGGGCGCCAAGGTGGCGTTCCTCGGCATGAGCTTCATCGATCTGTCGACGGAGGGCGCCTACAACGGCGTGCGCGCCGACGAAACGGCGCGGCTCAAGCTGTTGGAGGGGGCCGCGCGCGACCGTTTCGCGGCGGAAGGTTTCGCCATCGTCTCCACTGATCCCGTGGCGACCGATCTCGCCAACACGGCGAACCCCGCCAACTGCAACGGCTGCGACGTTCGCATGGCCGCCCGGCTCGGAGCGGACTATGTGCTGGTTGGCGAAGTGCGGAAAATATCCAACCTCATCCTGTCGATAAGCCTCGTGCTACGCGACGTGCGCTCGGGCGAGATGCTGCGCGGCCTTGCGGTCGACATCCGTTCGAACACCGACGACAGCTGGCTGCGCGGTCTTCGTTACATCCTGAAAAACCACGTCTTCAAAACGTGAGGGGCGGCAGCCGTCTACCGCGCTGCGCGTCTCACCCGACGCGCAAAGGACGCTGTAGCACGTTGAATTGCTGGATGCTTTCATCCTCAAATCGGCTACGATCTAAGGAAACATGCAGTAGGCCGCGGAACAGGCCAGTTGCGCACGGATCAGTGTGACGCCTTGAGCGGCCCTGTCCCCATATCGTTCACGAGCGGCACGCCCGCCTCCGTGAGGATGGTGTTGATTTCGGACTGATTCCGGCGGATCAGGGAGTTCAGCTTGCGCTCCCAGACCTTCTCGCCTTGCCGCACGCCCATGGTGATGCGGTAGAAGAGCCTCGGCGGAGTCGGCTCGGACAGGAGCGGCGTTACCTTGAGATCCGGATGGCTCGCCTTGACCAAGGGCGCGCCGATCGGGCCCCAGAGGATGGCTGCATCGATGGCGCCAGCCTTCAGATCGGCAAGCATGTCGTCGGCCGGGTCCTCGTAACGACGATCGACCATCAGATGATACGGCTTCGCTTTCGGCAGCAGTCCGTTCCTCGCCATATGCGTCGCCGGCGGTGTTCCCGCGATGATGCCGATGCGCTTGTCCTTGAGCAGTGGATCCGACAGCTTCGTGACGTCGGACAGCGGACTGCTCGAGGGGACGATCAGCACAAAGGCCGATGTGTAGTAGTGGTTGGTATTCAAAACCAGTTCGTCGCCTTGGGCGTAACCAATGACCACATCGCAGGCATTGGCCTGCAGCGTCTTGCGAACGAAGCCGGTGGCCATCGGAAACCACGTATAGTCCAACGGCAGCCCGAGCTTGGACGCCATCAACTCGGCAATCTTGTTCTCGTACCCGGCGCCAGAGCGATCCGACATCGGCAGATTGGCCGGATCGGCGCAGACACGGAAAGCTGTCTTCGACACCAAGTCGGATGTCTGTGCCACCGCCGGACCGGTACCGGCGGCGACCAGGACGAGAACACAGGCTGCTGCGACGAGGCTAGTTACTGCCGAGGCACGATTTTTCAGCTTCCCGGATCGCATCCGATTTCGCTTCCTTCTTGGCCGGGCGTCCCCGCGGCAAGGTGCCGGAGCCACGCGCTTTCAAATAGGTATAGATGTCGTCGAGATAACACATGACGTTGGCGTTCTCGCCGAAGGCGGGCATCACCGAGTGCTCGGCAGTATTCACCTTCTTGCGTCCGTTCGTGACGACTTCGAGAAAGGCGTAGTAGTCCAAGTTTATCGCGGAGTTCTTCAAGGCCGGTGCGTAGCTCGAGCCCTCGCCCTCCGGACCATGACAGACATGGCATTCGGAGTGATAGCGGCGAAAGCCCGAATAGGTCATCCAGTCGACCGTGCCATCCTTGGCGATATTGAAGGTCGGAACGTCGTCGGCGGTGTAATACCGCCCGTTCTCGCTGCGGACGGCGGTGATGTTGTCCTTGGGAGCCGATGCGTCTTCTGCACCTGCGGTGCCGGCAAAAAGCATCAACACGGAAAGGATCAACGGTACGGCGGGTCTGATTCTGGTCATCTTGCGTCCTTTTAGGCGGGGGACGAATGGGCGCGGGTTTCACTGCCCGCGCCCATTCCCTGGGCGAAGACCGCCGCTTCAATCCGGCAGCTTGAACACGGTGAGCGTGCCGCCGAGCGCGGTGTAGTTGCTGAGGGCGGAATAGCCACCGACGGCTCCGAGACCTTCGTTCGGGTTGGTCAGGCCGGCTGCCAGACCAATGCCGGCCCAGCCGCCGACGCCCGAGAGCACGGCCACGTACTGCTTGCCGTCACGGGCATAGGTCATCACGTTGCCGATCACCCCGGAAGGCGTCTTGAAGCGATAGAGCTCCTTGCCGGTCGCGGCGTCGACCGCCTTCAGATAGCCCTCGAGCGTTCCGTAGAAGACCACGTCGCCCGCCGTTGCCAGAGCGCCCGACCAGACGGAGAACGGTTCCGGCAGGGACCACTTGATCTTGCCTTCCTTGTTGTCCCAGGCAATGAAGTTGCCCATGCCGCCGTGGCTATCCTTCGGCGGGTACATCGACAGCGTTGCCCCGACATAGGGCTGGCCGGCGGTGTAGTTCACCCGGAACGGTTCGTAGTCCATGCAGACATGGTTGGTGGGCACGTAGAACAGCTCTGTCTTCGGCGAATAGGCCGCGGGCTGCTGGTCCTTGGATCCGAGCGCTGCCGGGCAGATACCGGTCGAGTTGGTGTCCTCGCCATTCTGCTCGGTCGAATACTGCGCGACGACCTGCGGCCGGCCATACTGGTCCGACTTCGGGTCCATGACCACTTCACTCGCCCAGTTGACCTTTGGATCGTATTTCTGCGCCACCAGAAGTTCGCCGGTGACGCGGTCCATCGTATAGCCGAAGCCATTGCGGTCGAAATGGGTCAGCAGCTTGCGATCCTTGCCGTCGATCTGCTGATCGGTCAGGATCATCTCGTTGACGCCGTCATAGTCCCATTCGTCATGGGGCGTCATCTGGTAGACCCATTTGGCCATGCCGGTGTCGACATCACGCGCCCATATGGTCATCGACCAACGATTGTCGCCGGGCCGTTGGGTCGGGTTCCAGGTCGAAGGGTTGCCCGATCCGTAGTACATCAGGTTCGCTTCGGGATCGTAGGCATACCAGCCCCAGGTCGTCCCGCCGCCGATCTTCCATTGATCGCCTTCCCAGGTGGTGAGGCCCGAGTCCTTGCCGACCGGCTTGCCCAAATGGGTGGTCTTTTCAGGATCCATCAGCGTATCGCTGTCCGGGCCCATGGAGTAACCGCGCCACAGGACCTTGCCATCCGCCATCGAATAGGCCGTCACGTGGCCGCGGACACCGAATTCGCCGCCGGATATGCCGACGAGAATCTTGTCCTTCACGGGCATGACGGTGGCGGTATTGGTCTCGCCCTTGGTAGCATCACCGTTCTTGACGCTCCAGATGACGTTGCCGGTCTTGGCGTCGAGCGCGACGACCGTTGTGTCGGCCTGATGCAGGAAGATCTTGTTATCCGCATAGGCGACGCCGCGGTTAACCGTGTCGCAGCACATCACAGGAATGACGTTCGGATCCTGTTTCGGTTCGTATTTCCAGAGGATCTGGCCGTCCTTCTTGAGGTCCAGGGCGTAGACCGTATTCGGAAACGGCGTATGGACGTACATGATGTCGCCGACGACGAGCGGCGCACCTTCATGACCGCGCAGAATGCCGGTCGAGAAAGTCCATGCCACCTGCAGTTTCCCGACATTGTCCTTGTTGATCTGGTCGAGCTTCGAGTAGCGCAGGTTGGCGTAGTCGCCGGTCTGGATAGCCCATTGGTTGGGATCATCGATAAGCTTCTGCAATTCCGAGTTAGCGAGAGCGACCTGCGCGCTGCCGCCTATCGAAATGAAGGCAAGCAATGTAAGAAGTCGTTTCATTTTCATCCTCCTCTCGAGTGCTGCCGATCAGGGCCACTCACCCCGTCGCCCCGGGAAAACCTCGTGGGTCTCCTCACTTCCCGGTACCGGCCTGCGACACTATCCCCGCCGCTTCAATGAGCCCGGGGCACCTCTGCTTTTGGGTTTCCGCTCCTCCGTCGCTTAAGGAAATGTTGCCAAATATGCGATCAGATCGGCGCGCTCCTGGTCCTTGCGCAAACCCGCAAAGGTCATCTTCGTGCCGGGCAAAAAGGCTTTCGGATTGGTCACGAACTCGGCGATCTTCTCGGGCGTCCAGGTTAATCCACCCTCGGCCGCCTTGGTCATGGCGGGGGAATAGGAGAACCCTTCGATTTTGCCGGCCGGACGGTCGACCACACCGGTGAGCAGCGGACCGGTCTTCGATTTCGCGTCCGGACCGATCGCATGGCAGGCCTGACACTTGCGAAACACCGTTTTGCCCGCTGCCGGGTCGCCGGCCGCGGGATCGAGAGCAAGCGCCGGCGCAACCGCGCCTGCGAGAACTCCACCAAATACGACGACTGCGGTCAGTGCTGTACCAGGTCTAAAAGCCATGCCTTCCTCTCCCTTACGCGGTGTTCAACCGCTCTGCATGCCAGCGCACGTGGTCTTCGCCGAAGCTCGCCACGAAGTAGTAGCTATGGTCATATCCCGCCTGCATCCTGAGGACGCCGGGCTGGCGGCGCTCGGCCATGAGCCGGGACATCGCCTCGGGCTGCAACTGTCCCAGGAACTGGTCTGCCGAGCCCTGATCGATCAGGATATCGCCCTGCCAGCCAAGCTCGCTGAGGAGCAGGCAGGCGTCGTACATGCCCCAATGGGCTTCGTCGTCGCCGAGATAGGCCGAGAACTGCTTGCGGCCCCAGTCGGACCGGGTCGGATTGACAATCGGTGCAAAGGCGGAAACGGAGCGGAACAGCGAAGGATTCCGAAAGGCGATCGTCAGCGCGCCGTGACCGCCCATCGAGTGCCCGGTAACGCCGTTGACGCCGCTCAGCGGAAATTGCTCCTGCAGCAGGGCGGGCAATTCCGTGACGATGTAATCGTACATCTGGTAGTGCCGTGCCCAGGGCTTCTGCGTCGCATTGACGTAGAAGCCTGCGCCCTGACCGAGATCATAGGCCTCGTCGTCGGCGACGCCTTCGCCGCGCGGCGAGGTATCGGGGAAAACCACCGCCAGTCCCGCTTCCGCCGCGTGCCGCTGCAGGCCCGCCTTTATCATGGCGTTCTCGTGGGTGCAGGTCAGCCCCGAGAGATACCAGAGCAGCGGGACAGGCCGTGTCCGTGCCTGTGGCGGCAGGTAGAGGCCGAACGTCATCTCGACGCCGCAGACCTCGGACATGTGCCGGTAGACCGACTGCGTCCCGCCGAAACATTGGTTTTGCGTTACGAGTTCCATCTTCACGCTCAATAGACGACGACCGAGCGGATGCTTTCGCCGGAATGCATCAGCTCGAAGCCCTTGTTGATGTCGTCGAGCGGCATCGTGTGGGTGATCATCGGGTCGATTGCGATCTTGCCCTCCATGTACCAGTCGACGATCTTCGGCACGTCGGTGCGCCCGCGCGCGCCGCCGAAGGCGGTGCCCATCCAGGTGCGGCCGGTGACCAGCTGGAACGGCCGGGTGGCTATCTCCTGGCCGGCGCCGGCCACCCCGATG
>NZ_JASKLS010000016.1:103166-147043 GCF_030124375.1 Sinorhizobium sp. 6-70 | reverse complement strand
GATCGGAGCCGCCTTACGGGCATGCTGCTGCCGACGATGAGAAGCTTGCCTGTAAGGCGGCTCCGATCGGCCGTGTTTGCCATGACGTCGGCAGCCGAGAGCGTGCGCGCGGCAATGGCCTCTTCCGAACTTGCGACGAAGCGCAGGTTTCCCGCCTCGTCAAGGGGGACGATGGCATGATCGAGCCTGAGCCAGGCAGGCTCGCCGCCGAGCACCGGGGTGCTGCTCCCGGCTGCGAGCCGTCCCGCTTCGATCGCGAGCGCCGGGTAGGCGTCGTTGCCGAGGATCGCAAAAGCCTGCGCCCGCCGCACGCGCGCATCCTCGTCACCGACGAGGAAGCCGGCGGTCGCCGCCTTGGAGTGGTCCATGAATGCCGGGCAGGATGTTTCCGCCCCGGCAATGAACCACGGCTCCGGCACCGCAAGCGGGCGTCTGAGCGCGAGCGGAGGAACGGGGCGCGGATGGTCCAGGGCACGGTCAGCCGCGAGAAAGCCCAGAACGACGGGTGCCTCCGCGATCGCGGAAGCAAGCGCGACATTGCCTGCGGCGTCGGCCTCGCATTCAGAGCTGAAAACGAAATCGACCGCAATCACCTTCGGTCCGGCGGCGGCCAGCCGCGATATCAGCGCGGCCGTTTCCGCCCGGTCCCAGTTTCTGGAGCCAAGCGCCTCATGCGCCTTGCGATCGACGTCGACAACGGTGATGTCCGGTGAGCGGGGCGAGGTCACCCATTGTGTGAGGTTATCGAAGAAAAGTTCACGCGGGGTTTTGAAGACAGTTTCGCCATAGAGATAGAGGAGCAGCGCCGCCGCCAGGCTTGCGACGATCCCGCCGAAGAGCGGGGTGACGCGACGGCGGCGGCGGTGGTTCGCACTCAATCGAGCTAGCCCTCCTCCGGATCGGCGACATTCAGGAGGCGATCGACGTTGCAACAAATAATGCCTTCCGTACGCTTCAGCGCGCCGCATTCCTCGAGCGACAGGATGGCACGGTTCACCTTTGGCCGACTCGCGCCGAGAATGGCGGCGATGTCGGTCTGGCTCAAGGTCAGGCGCAGATTGGCGCTGCTCGGAAGCTCGTGGCCGTGGATCTGTTTGAGCGTTGCCAGAAAGAAACGGGCGACGCGAGCGTTGAGGTCGTAGAGCGCGATCGTTTCCAGCCGCTCGGTGGTATCGCGAAGCTGCGCGCAGAGAAAGCGGATCACGGCCTCGGCGATCTGCGGCCTGTGGATGATGAGGTCGAGGAAGGGCTTCTTGCCGATCACGTAGCCTTCGGATGCGATGACCGCTGTCGCATCGGCCGACCGCGGCTGGCCGTCGAGCAGGGCCATTTCACCGAAGAGTGCGCCCCCCTCGTGCTGGCGCAGCATGAGTTCGCGGCCCTGAGGCGTGAACAGCGAGAGTTTGATGCGGCCGGAAACCACGACAACCATGTAGTTGCCTTCGTCGCCGCGCTGGAAGATGACCGTACCTGCCGGCCACTTCCGGTACGTGGCGATGCCGGCGAGCTCCGTCAGCGTCTCCTTGTCGAACTCCTCGAAAATCGGAAAGGATCGCCAGAAGGCGGGACTCCTGTTGACTTCAGCCATGACATCTCCCCTGCGTTCCCTGCAACGCATTGAAATTCTTCACCCAGTCCTTCCGCCGTTGCAACAGAAAAGAGCCGGTCGGGCCAGGAGGAGGTTGACGATAGGTCGCGTCTGTCTCCTAATTGTGAACGATGTGTTATCGGTAGTGCAGCTAGATGTTTTTGAAAATGTTGATATTTCTACCGCCAACACGTTTCCAACAGGAGCCTCGCGCATGTCTCAGAATGTTATCGTCCTTATTGGGCGAATCCTCCTTTCGATCATGTTCATCATGTCCGGCTTCGGCAAGGTGACCGATCCGACGGCCACTGCCGGCATGATCGCCGGCGCAGGATGGCCGGCTGCAACGGCATTCGCCTACCTCGCCGGTCTGTTTGAACTCGTTGCCGGTATTGCGATCCTCGTCGGCTTCCAGACGCGCATTGCGGCCTATCTGCTTGCCGCCTTCTGCCTTGTCACCGGTCTCGTCTTCCACAGCGGCGCCATCAACGTTCCGGACTTTCCGGCAGCTGCCAACGGCCTACTGACCGTCTTCAACCAGATCATGCTGATGAAGAACATCACCATCGCCGGTGCCTTCCTGGTGCTGGCCGCCTTCGGTCCGGGCGCGCTTTCGGTAGATGCCCGCACTGGAAGGGCCCTCGCCACCGCCTAAGGCGTGACGAAAGTTTCCGACCAGAACAAAGAACCCGCCGGCTGTCCCGGCGGGTTCTTTGCGTTGTCGCATGATGTCAGGGGTAGATGACGCCCTTGCGGAGAATGACGTTGCCATAAAGGCGCGGTTCGCTGGTCTGCACCACCGTATGGGCGGCCTTCACGCGCGGATAGAAGTCGGCGCCGAGCAGCGGCACGACTTCCCGTGATGGCTCATGCTTGCCGCAGCATTCGATGATTTCCCGATGTACGGGGTCGAGCGCCTGCTTGTCCTGCTTGACGGTGGCGCGGAAGATCGCCTCTGGCACGAAGTCGTCGATCGGGAGGACGCTCAAGATCGCGTCGAGTACGGGGATGAGCCCGTGCCCGTCGAGGCGGACAAGGCGACGCGCATGTTCCTCGCCCGGATAGTTGCCGTCGACGAGCGCGATTTCGTCGCCGTGACCCATTGCCCTCAGTGCCGCGAGAAGTTCCGGGCCGAGCAGCGGGTTTATTCCTTTCAACATTAACTAAGCTCCTTGAAGAGGACATTGGTGTCCAGCAGATAGCGCGAAAACAGCGGAAGGCTGGCGCCGCCGATCGCCCGGGCGTGGCTTCCGACCACGCCTTCGACGAGATCCGGAACCGTCACGCCCTGGAGGTCGAGTGTCTGCAGTGCGCGACGTGTCGCCGCAAGGATGCGCGCCCGCACCCAGGCGGGAAAACCGCCATCGATGACGGCCGCCGAGAAGTCGATGATCGATGCGGCGGAGACCACGGCCTGCGCGAGCGCATAGGCGGTGTCCTGGATCCAGATCTCGAGCGGTTCGCCGAAGTCGATCCAGTCGTCGGCTGAATACCAGAGCGGCTGCGGATCGATGCCGCGCTCGCGCAAGAGGTTTTCAAGCACGAAGACCGAAGCGATCTTCAGCAATTGCGTGGACTTGCCGTCCTTGCCGGAGACCGGCAGCGGACCGACGGCCCCGGCGGTTCCGGTCCGCCCGGAAAAGAGGGCGGAGTTGAGGACGATGCCGCCGCCGATGAAGGAGCCGATATAGAAATAGACGAAGTCGGGGTAGCTTGAGCCGACACCGAAGGCGAGCTCGGCTCCGCAGGCGCTCGTTCCGTCGTTCTGCAGAAAGACCGGGTGGCGTATCTGTGCGGCCACGGCCGCCTGCAGGTTGGCGTCACGCCAGCGGTCCATTTCTTCCCGCGGCGCGCCGACTTCCTCGGCCCAGTTCCAGAGTTCGAAGGGCGTCGCGATACCGACGCCGGCGATCCGCGCCCGCTGCTCGGGCGCAAGTTGCTGCTCGAGTTTTTCAATGCCGCCGACGATGAAGGTGACGAGGTCCTCGGGTAGCGGGTAGGTATGGATCTGATGCAGATGCAGCCGGATATTGCCGACGAAATCCATCAAGACCAGGTCGGCGCTGCGGCGGCCGATCTTGACGCCGAAGGAGTAGACCGCATCCGGATTGAGGCGCATCGGGATCGACGGCTGGCCGACACGGCCGCGCACCGGGGCGCCACGGATCAAGAGGCCGTCGCGTTCCAGCGCGCGCATGATGACCGAGACGGTCTGGGCCGAGAGGCCGGAGCGACGGGCGATGTCCGCCTTCGACAGGCTGCCGTGGCGGCGAACCAGCGACATGACCAGGCGCTCGTTATAGGCGCGCACGCGGGTCTGGTTCGCCCCGCCGCTTGGGTCTATCACGTCCGGTTGTGTCGATCCCCCGCGGGAATCGTCTGTCAGTGACATGCCACCGTCTCCTCCCGTTGGCACCACTGCATGATTCCTTGAACCAATGTAAGGACAAAATCATGCAGCAAATTCAAAGTGCTACGGCGACTCTTGCGCGTCCGTTCGGACGTGCGGCGCTGTAGATGCTCGCTTGGCGCGAGTCTGTTGTTTCCACTTCAGGTGGATCTGTCAATTTGCCGGGACGGTCGGGGTTCCTCCAAGCTCGTCCGAGCCTCAGAATGCCACAACTGAATAATAATTCAATTTGATTTATTTATTGACACCCAAAAACTTTGGTGTTTGACTTACCTTCGGAAGCGCCGTCCGCAGGAAGGAGAATGCTGCGGCGGCGATGCCTGTGCCGGTCCGCCGGCGTTTTCATCCTTGGGAGGGTTTTATGAAGAAAACAGTTCTTTCTGCCGCATTCGGCGCGCTCGCGCTTGGCGTGGCCTTCGCTTCGCCGTCGCAGGCGGCCGATGTCTCCGCCTGCCTCATCACCAAGACCGACACCAATCCCTTCTTCGTGAAGATGAAGGAAGGTGCCACCGCCAAGGCGCAGGAACTCGGCATGACGCTGAAGTCCTATGCCGGCAAGATCGACGGCGATTCCGAAAGCCAGGTTGCGGCGATCGAAACCTGCATCGCCGATGGCGCCAAGGGCATTCTGATCACGGCGTCCGATACCAAGGGCATCGTGCCCCAGGTGCAGAAGGCGCGTGACGCCGGCATCCTGGTCATCGCGCTCGACACCCCCCTTGAGCCGCTCGATGCCGCTGACGCCACTTTCGCGACGGACAACCTGCTTGCCGGCAAGCTGATCGGCCAATGGGCGGCCGCGACGCTCGGTGACGCCGCCAAGGAAGCCAAGGTCGCCTTCCTCGACCTGACGCCGTCGCAGCCGACCGTCGACGTTCTGCGCGACCAGGGCTTCATGATTGGCTTCGGCATCGACCCGAAGGACCCGAACAAGATCGGTGACGAGGACGACGCACGCATCGTCGGCCACGACGTCACCAACGGCAACGAAGAAGGCGGTCGCACGGCGATGGAGAACCTTCTCCAGAAGGACCCGACCATCAACGTCGTGCACACCATCAACGAACCGGCCGCCGCCGGTGCCTATGAGGCGCTGAAGGCCGTCGGCCGTGAAAAGGACGTGCTGATCGTTTCCGTCGACGGTGGTTGCCCGGGCGTCAAGAACGTCGCCGACGGCGTCATCGGCGCGACGTCGCAGCAATATCCGCTGATGATGGCCGCGCTTGGCATCGAGGCGATCAAGAAGTTCGCCGACAGCGGCGAAAAGCCGAAGCCGACCGAAGGCAAGGACTTCGTCGATACCGGCGTCTCGCTTGTCACCGACAAGCCGGTCTCGGGTGTCGAGTCGATCGACACCAAGGTCGGCACGGACAAGTGCTGGGGCTGATCGGCTCCTGATCGAGACAGATCATGTGACAGGGAAGGGCGGCCCCGGCCGCCCTTCGTGTAAGCGCCGCAGTCTTTGACAAGGCGCGGAAAACCTGCACAATTTTTAGTAATTGCTGAAACTCGCCGCGATCACAGGCGGGCCGCATCCGGCAGCAATGCAACCCCCCTTGGGAGTGGGGTTCACGGGAGGAGTCTCCATGGCCGAACCAAATACAGCCGCACAGCCATCCCAGGAATTCGAAAAGGTCCTGGCCAACAGCTCGACGGACGTGGCGTCCTTCGACACGCATGACAAGACGCCGCTTCAGAAGCTCCAGCATTTCCTTCATTCAAGCCCGGCCGCCGTTCCTCTGATCGTGCTGGTCCTGTCGCTGGCGACCTTCGGCGCCATCCTCGGCGGCAAGTTCTTTTCCGCCTTCACGCTGACGCTGATCCTGCAGCAGGTGGCGATCGTCGGCATTGTCGGTGCCGCGCAGACGCTCGTCATCCTGACGGCCGGCATCGATCTCTCGGTCGGCGCCATGATGGTGCTGTCATCGGTGATCATGGGGCAGTTCACCTTTCGCTACGGCCTGCCGCCGGCCTTGTCGGTCCTCTGCGGTCTTGGCGTCGGCGCACTCTGCGGCTTCATCAACGGCACGCTCGTTGCGCGCATGAAGCTGCCGCCCTTCATCGTCACGCTCGGCATGTGGCAGATCGTGCTCGCCACCAATTTCCTCTATTCCGCCAACGAGACGATCCGCGCCCAGGATATCTCCGCCAACGCGCCGATCCTGCAGTTCTTCGGCCAGAACTTCCGCATCGGCAATGCCGTCTTCACCTATGGCGTAATCGCTATGGTGCTTCTCGTGGCCTTGCTCTGGTATGTGCTCAACCGCACTGCCTGGGGGCGTTATGTCTACGCGGTCGGTGACGACCCGGAGGCGGCCAAGCTCGCCGGCGTCAATGTCAAGGGTATGCTCGTTACCATCTACACCCTGTCGGGCCTCATCTGCGCGCTTGCCGGCTGGGCCTTGATCGGCCGCATCGGCTCGGTCTCGCCGACGGCAGGCCAGTTCGCGAACATCGAATCGATCACTGCCGTGGTGATCGGCGGCATCTCGCTCTTCGGCGGCCGTGGCTCCATCCTTGGCATGCTCTTCGGCGCGTTGATCGTCGGCGTCTTCTCGCTTGGGCTTCGCCTCATGGGCACCGACCCGCAATGGACCTATCTCCTGATCGGCTTGCTGATCATCATCGCCGTCGCAATCGACCAGTGGATCAGAAAGGTAGCAGCCTGATGGCACAACAACCCATCCTCACCGCTCGCGGTCTCGTCAAGCGATACGGTCGCGTGACCGCTCTCGACCACGCCGATTTCGATCTCTATCCGGGTGAAATCCTGGCTGTGATCGGCGACAACGGCGCCGGCAAATCCTCTATGATCAAGGCGATCTCCGGCGCCATCAACCCCGACGAGGGCGAGATCCAGCTTGAAGGCCAGACGGTGAATTTCCGCTCGCCGATGGAAGCCAGAAAAGCCGGCATCGAAACCGTCTATCAGAACCTCGCTCTGTCGCCGGCGCTGTCGATCGCCGACAACATGTTCCTCGGCCGCGAGATCCGCAAACCGGGCATCATGGGCAAGTGGTTCCGCTCGCTGGACCGCGCGGCCATGGAAAAACAGGCGCGGGCAAAGCTCTCCGAACTCGGCCTGATGACGATCCAGAACATCAATCAGGCGGTGGAGACGCTGTCGGGCGGTCAGCGTCAGGGTGTTGCCGTCGCGCGCGCCGCGGCATTCGGTTCCAAGGTGGTCATCATGGACGAACCGACGGCCGCTCTCGGGGTCAAGGAAAGCCGGCGCGTGCTGGAACTGATCCTCGACGTCCGCCGCCGCGGCCTGCCGATCGTGTTGATCTCGCACAATATGCCGCACGTCTTCGAGGTCGCGGACCGGATCCACATCCACCGCCTCGGCCGCCGGCTCTGCGTCATCAATCCGAAGGAATACACGATGTCGGATGCGGTCGCCTTCATGACCGGTGCGAAGGCGCCGCCCGGCGAGGTGCTGGCTGCATGAATGTGCAGGCCTTGAGGGACGAAATCCTGAAACGGGCGGCCGGCGCCGCCCGTTTCATGGTTGCGATTGCGGGCCCGCCGGGCGCCGGCAAATCGACGCTCTCCGAAGCGCTCGCAAAGGCCCTTGTCGAAGCCGGGGAGAAGGCGGCTGTGCTGCCGATGGACGGCTTCCACATGGACAATGCCGTGCTTGAGGAGAAGGGACTGCTTGCCCGCAAGGGTGCGCCCGAAACCTTCGACTTTCGATCGTTTCTCTCGACGGTCGTCGCCGTTCGCGCCAATGACGGCGAGGTCCTCGTGCCGATCTTCGACCGATCGCGCGAACTGGCGATTGCGTCCGCGCGGGTGGTCGCACCGGAAACGCGCATCATCCTTGTCGAAGGCAACTATCTCATGCTCGACGAAGCGCCGTGGAACAGGCTCGATGGCGCCTTCGACTTTTCGATCTTCATCGATCCCGGCCTTGAGGTGATCGAGCGGCGGTTGCTGAAACGCTGGTTCGATCACGGCTACGACGACGAGACCGCGAAGACGAAGGCATTCGGCAACGATATTCCGAACGCGCGGCGCGTCCTCGCCAGCCGTCGGCCGGCCGACCGCGTCATTCGGGATTTCTGAGAGATGGCCTTGGAGCGGGATGAGGAAAAGTGTGCGCGGTTTTCCGCCCGCATCCCGCTTTGCATTTTCGAATCGCCATTGTCTTTTGCGGCGCAATGATGATATCGAGGCGCGGTTTCACCAAATGAAGTCCCGCCCATCGAGCGCACCGACCGGTTCCAACGCCGCTCGCGCCGATCGGGCGCGAGCATCGGGAGAACGCTGACCATGCAAGACCTCGTTATCCGCCGCCCGGATGATTGGCACCTTCACCTGCGCGATGGTGGCATGCTGCGCGGCGTAATCGCGGACACGAGCCGCCACTTCGCCCGCGCCATCATCATGCCCAATCTGGTGCCGCCGGTCGTGACCACGGCCGATGCGGCTGGCTATCGAGAGCGCATCCTCGCCGCCGTCCCCGCTGAGGATCGGTTCGAGCCGCTGATGACCCTCTATCTGACCGAAGGCACCGACCCGGACGATGTCGAGGCCGGATACCGGCGCGGCCTCGTCAAGGCGGTCAAGCTCTATCCGGCAGGGGCGACGACCAACTCTAGCAGCGGAGTTCGCGACGTCGAGAAGGCGATGCCGGTGCTGGAGCGCATGGCGGAGATTGGCGTGCCCCTCTGCGTCCACGGCGAGGTGACGACCGCAGACGTCGACATCTTCGACCGCGAAGCGGTGTTCATCGAAACCGTACTCGATCCCCTCCGCCGGCGCCTGCCCGAGCTCCGCATCACGATGGAGCATGTAACGACCAAGGACGGCATCGACTACATCAAGGCGTCGAAAGCCAATCTCGCCGGTTCGATCACGACCCACCACCTGATCATCAATCGCAACGCCATCCTCGTCGGTGGTATCAAGCCGCATTACTATTGCCTGCCGGTCGCCAAGCGTGAGACGCACCGCCTGGCGCTGCGCGCGGCCGCGACGTCCGGAGATACCCGCTTCTTCCTCGGCACCGATTCCGCGCCGCATGTCGATCCGCTGAAGGAATGCGCCTGCGGTTGCGCCGGCATTTACACCTCGATCAACACCTTGAGCTGCCTCGCCCATGTTTTCGAGGAAGAGGGGGCGCTCGACCGCCTCGAGGCCTTTGCGTCGCTGAACGGTCCCGCCTGGTATGGCCTGCCGGTCAACGAGGAGACGATCACCCTGCGCAAGAGCGAAGAGCCGGTCCGTTACCCCGCCAAGGTCTCGACGGAGGCCGGCCCGGTCACGGTTTTCGATCCGATGTTCCCGCTCCACTGGGCGGTTGTCTGATTTAATGAGGGTTTGTTTTGTCGCGTGACGGAAGCCGGAAACCGGTCCCACTTTTCGGGTCGCGCTAGAAGGAGAGTTTCATGTTTTCCAATGCGTTCACCGACAAGGCGGTGATGGCCGAGCTGGTCGCGAAAATGCTCTGGGAGATCACGGCGGTGCATTTCCGCGCCGACGAGCCCTACAAGCTTTCCTCCGGCATGGCGAGCCCCGTCTATATCGATTGCCGCAAGCTCATCTCCTATCCGCGCATCCGTTCGGCGGTGATGGATTTCGCCGCCGCGACGATCCTTCGCGAGGCCGGCTTCGAGCAGTTCGATGTCGTCGCCGGTGGTGAGACGGCTGGCATTCCCTTCGCAGCCATGCTGGCCGAGCGGCTCGGCCTGCCGATGATTTATGTGCGCAAGGCCCCGAAGGGCCACGGACGCAACGCCCAGATCGAAGGCCATATGCCGGAAGGCGCGCGCGTGCTGGTCATCGAGGACCTGACGACCGCCGGCGGCTCGATGTTCAAGTTCATCGACGCGATCCGCGCGGCCGGCGGCATCGTCGATCATGGCATCGCGCTCTTCTACTACGACATCTTCCCGGAAGCGCGGGCGGACATGAAATCGAAGGGCGTCGATCTGCACTTCATCGCCACCTGGCGCAACGTGCTGGCGGTTGCCCGCGAGCAGGCGCTGTTCGACGAGAAGACGCTGAACGAGGTCGAAGCCTTCCTCAACGCCCCGCTCGCCTGGTCCGGACGCAATGGCGGCGTCAGCGCGCTGGCAGCCCAGTAGCCTTTCCCGCTGGCTTTGGCGGGAAATCTGATTTAAATCGATTGAATAATCGACGGAATGACCGGTAAGGGAGGAATGCCGATGATCGTTTGCTGCGGGGAAGCCCTGATCGATATGCTGCCGCGCGACACGGCAGCCGGGGAGAGCGCCTTTGCGCCCTATGCCGGCGGCGCGATCTTCAATACCGCGATCGCGCTGGGACGGCTCGGCATTCCCACCGGCTTCTTCACCGGCCTCTCCGACGACATGTTCGGCGATATCCTGCGCGCTACGCTGAAAGCCGCGAACGTCGATTTCGGCCCTTGCGCGACCCTGCCGCTGCACACAACGCTTGCCTTCGTGAAACTGGTCGACGGTCACGCGAGCTATGCCTTCTTTGACGAGAACACGGCCGGACGGATGATCACCAAGGATCATCTCCCGGCGCTCGGCGATTCCTGTGAAGCACTGCATTTCGGTGCGATCAGCCTCATCCCCGAGCCATGCGGCTCGACCTACGAGGCCTTGATGGCGCGCGAACACGAGAAACGGGTGATCTCCTTTGACCCGAACATCCGTCCCGGCTTCATCAAGGATCGCGAGGCGCATCTTGGCCGCATGAACCGCATGGCCGCGATGTCCGACATCATCAAGTTCTCGGACGAGGACCTCGCCTGGTTCGGCATGGAAGGCAGCCATGACGAGCTTGCCGCCGAATGGCTGAAACGCGGCCCCAAGCTGGTGCTGATCACCAAGGGCGCGGATGGCGCAGTGGGCTATACGAGGAACCACAAGGTGGAAGTCGCCGGCGAACGGGTAACCGTTGTCGATACGGTCGGCGCCGGCGACACGTTCGACGCCGGCGTGCTCGCTTCATTGAAGCTCAACAACCTGCTGACCAAGGATGCGGTGGCAGATCTCAGCGATGCGGCGGTCCGTCAGGCCCTGGCGCTTGGCGCGAGGGCGGCGGCTGTTACAGTCTCGCGCGCCGGCGCAAATCCGCCGTGGCAATACGAAATCGGGCTCTGAGTTTTTCGAACGCCCACGGCGGGGCGCACTGAAGGCAGAAGGGCGCCATCGCTGGCGCCCTTTTTTCTGGTCAGCGCGCTGCCTTGAGTAAGGCAGCAACAAGGCCGGCGGTCGAGGAATCGTGCGCCTCGGCGCTTTCCTTGCCTTCGACGACCGGAAGAAGGCCCGTGGCCAGTTCCTTGCCCAGCTCGACGCCCCACTGGTCGAAGGAATTGATGTTGAAGAGCGCGCCTTCGACGAAGACGCGGTGCTCGTAAAGCGCGATCAGCCGACCGAGGGCAAAGGGATCGAGCTGATCGTAGACGATGGTGAGAGACGGCCGGTTGCCGGTGAAGACGCGATGCGGTGCGATCTTGTCGGCCTTCGCGTCATCCATGCCCTTCGAGGTGAGCTGCGCCTTGGCTTCGGCAAGGGTGCGGCCCTTCATCAGGGCTTCCGATTGTGCCAGGCAGTTTGCCATCAGCAGCTGGTGCTGGTGGCGCAGGTCCTTCTCATGACCGTTCGCGGCAATCATGAACTCGGCCGGGATGATGTCGGTGCCCTGGTGGATGAGCTGGTAGAAGGCGTGCTGGCCGTTGGTGCCCGGTTCGCCCCAGACAACCGGCCCGGTCGAGAATTCGACCGGCGTGCTGTCCATGGTGACGCCCTTGCCGTTCGATTCCATGTCGAGCTGCTGCAGATAGGCCGGAAAGCGTGCAAGGCGCTGATCGTAAGGCAGGATCGCCCGCGACGGATAGCCGAGCACGTTGCGGTGATAGAAACCGATGAGGCCCAGCAGCATCGGAATGTTCTGGCGCAGCGGAGCGTTGCGGAAATGTTCGTCAATGGCGTGGCCACCATCGAGGAAGCGGCCGAAATTCTCAGTGCCGATCGCAATCATCAGCGGCAGGCCAATCGCCGACCAGATCGAATAGCGTCCGCCGACCCAGTCCCAGAAGCCGAAGACGCACTTCCGATCGATACCGAAGGCAGCGACCTTGTCGAGTGCGGTGGAGACGGCCGCAAAGTGGTGGCCGACTGCCGCCTCCCCGAGCTTGCCGGCGATGAAGGCCCGGGCAGTGGCGGCATTGGTCATCGTTTCGATTGTCGTGAAGGTCTTCGAGGCGACGATGAAGAGCGCGGTTTCCGGATCGATGAGCTTCAGCGTGTCGGCGATATGCGCGCCGTCGATATTGGAAACGAAATGCAGCCGCGGGCCGTCGTGGAAGGGAGCGAGCGCCAGCGTCGCCATCACCGGGCCGAGGTCGGAGCCGCCGATGCCGATGTTGATGACATCGGTGATCTTCTTGCCGGTGGCGCCCTTCAACGCACCCGAACGGATGCCATCGGCAAAGGCGCCCATCGCATCCAGCACGGCATTGACATCGGGCATCACGTCCTTGCCGTCGACGAGGATCGGCCGGTTGCTCCGGTTCCTGAGCGCCGTGTGCAGCACGGCTCGGCCCTCGGTGATGTTGATGATGTCGCCGCGGAACATGGCATCCCGCTTCTCTTCGACCTTCGCCGCCTTGGCGAGCGCTTCGAGCCCATCGAGAATTCGGTCGTTCACCGCGCATTTCGAATAGTCGAAGAGGAGGTCGCCGAGCGTCGTGCTGAAGCGGGAGAAGCGGCTCCGGTCGGCCGCGAACGCGGCGCGAATATCGGTTGCATTGGTCTCGCGTGCAGTGGCTTTGAGGTTTTCGACAAGCGCTTTCATCGCAGGCTCCTTGCATCGGAAATTGGCTGCGATAGCTAGTCGGTTTGTTTGCGGTAAATCAAGGGCATGTGTGCACTGCAGCGAAAAAAGCCGGCGCCCCGAGCTTCGGCCCTCATGTTTATGCCGGCGCGGAGTCTGCCCCTCACCTGTCCAACTGAAAGATGGGTAACAGATTGAACCGGATACATGGGTTACAATTCCGGTGCAGTTGATGCAGCAGCAAGGGGCCCGGTACCGGGCCACCGGCTCGCCGGCGAGGCTCTGGGCGATGTAGATCAGGTCGCCGTTCCACTTGATCTCGCCGCTGTGGCGCACCCGCCGGACTGCGGCCTCGGCGGGATAATCCGGCTCGGGCCAGTGGTCGGGCATTGGACGCGGGCTCTTCTGGTAGTGTTCGGCCGGCGGCGTCTGATCGAGTGCCTCGTGCGGCCGCTCGTCGTTATATTCGGTCCGGAAGGCGTCGAAGGCCCGCTGCTGCTCGTCACGATCGGCCCGCGCCGCCTTGGCCAGCGGCATCATCGTGAGATGGAAGCGCTCGTGGCGGCCGTTCTGCTGCGGCTTGCCGGGGGCGATCCGCTCCAGCGTGATGCCGAGCTTGATGAAGCGCACCGAAAGCGGCGTCAGCCCGGTGACACCGGCGCTGGCAAAAGGCGGGCCATTGTCGCTGCGCAGCCGCTGCGGCAGCCCGAACTCGCCAAACAGCCGCTCGAACACCGGCCAGGCTTCGCTCTCACCGGTCGAACTCACCGCCGCAAGCCCCAGCATGTAGCGGCTTTTGGCGTCCATCACCGTCAGGGGTTCGCAGCGGCTCCTGTCACCCAGCCGGAACCAGCCCTTGTGATCGGCCGTCCACAGCGCGTTGGGCGCCTCCGGCTCGGAAAACGGGCCGGTGCCGCACGCCTTCCAGCGCGCCGGCCGCCGCCCCACCAGGCCGTGCCGCTTCAAAATCTCGCCCACCGTCGAGGCCACCGGCCACGGAACCTCCGGATGCAGCCGGTTCAACCGGGCGACGATCTTCTTCGGACCCCACAGCGGATGCGTCTCTTTCTCGGCGACGATCCGCTCCACCAGACCGGCCGCCGTCGCCCGCCCGGGGTGCAGCGGCGCCCGCGGCAGATCGTGCAGACCGTCGGCCCCGTGCGCCTTGTAGCGCCCCAGCCATTTGTAACCACACTTGCGCGAAATCCCGTAGAGCCGGCACAGCGCCGCCATCGTCTCCTCGCCAGACAAACACGCAGCAACAAATTTCAGCCGCTCGTCCATGATGCCAGTCTCTCTCCAAACCATCGCCGGTTCCTCCCGGCATTCAGAGAACTGTCACCTATGTAAACGGTCCGTTCTGTTACCTATCTACCCGGTTCGGACACCCAATCCCCTCTCCCCGCAGGCGGGGAGAGGGGACGTGCGGCGTACTTTTCAGGGAATTATAGAGCGAGGCGGCTGCGGCAGATCCCCTTCGCCCCGCCTGCGGGGAGAAGGTGGCCGGCAGGCCGGATGAGGGGGCTTCGCGGCTTTTGTGGCGAACGGGGTCTAACCGCGCAAATCCTTGCGCAGGATCTTGCCGACATTCGACTTCGGCAACTCGGTGCGGAATTCCACGTATCTCGGCCGCTTGTAGTTGGTGAGGTTGGCGGCGCAGTGGCGCTTGACGTCCTCTTCGGTGAGGTCCGGATCCTTGCGCACGACGAAAAGCTTCACGGCCTCGCCGGAATGCGGATCGGCGATCCCGATGGCGGCGCATTCGAGGATACCCGGGTGCGTTACCGCGACCTCTTCGATCTCGTTCGGGAAAACATTGAAGCCGGAAACGAGGATCATGTCCTTCTTGCGGTCGACGATTTTCGTCAGCCCCTCGGCATTCATGAAGCCGATGTCGCCGGTGCGGAAGAAGCCGTCCGGCGAGATCGCCTTGTCCGTTTCGTCCGGCCGCTGCCAGTAGCCGGCCATGACCTGCGGACCGCGGATGCAGATTTCGCCGATTTCGCCGACCGGAAGCGTGTTGCCTGCGTCATCGCGAATCTCGACCTCGGTGGAGGGGAGCGGCATGCCGATCGTGCCGGTGAAATCGCCCGTGTCGAGCCGGTTGGCGGTGGCGACCGGAGAGGTTTCGGAAAGCCCGTAGCCTTCATGGATCGGGCAGCCGGTCACCGCCAGCCAACGCTCGGCCACGGGCCGCTGCACGGCCATGCCGCCGCCGAAGGTCAGCACCAGCGAGGAAAAGTCGAGCTTCTTGAATTCGGCGTTGTTCATCAGTGCGTTGAACAACGTGTTGAGGCCGGGGAAGATGTTCGTCCGGTACTTGCCGAGTTCCTTGACGAAAGCCGGAATGTCGCGCGGATTGGGGATCAAGATGTTGTTGCCGCCCGTCGAGAGGCCCATCAGCGAATTCACCGTAAGCGCGAAGATATGATAGAGCGGCAGCGCGCACATGAAGGTGAGGTTTTCCGGGCGCGCCTTGCGCCGGAAGGCGGTTTCCAGCCACAGCTCCATCTGCGCCATGTTGGACAGCAGGTTCGCATGGGTGAGGGTGGCGCCCTTGGAGACGCCGGTGGTGCCGCCGGTATATTGCAGGAAAGCGACATCTGATGGCGCCACATGAGGCTTCGTGAGGGTCTGTTTCGTGCCCTTGGCAAGCGCGGTCCTGAAGGAGAGGTGTCCGGGGATCGACCAGGCCGGCACGAGCTTCTTGACGCGCCGCACGACGAGATTGACGATCGCTCCCTTGACCCCGAGCATGTCGCCCATGCTGGCGACCACCACATGTTTGATTGATGTGCGGGCGAGGACTTGCTCGACCGTGTGGGCAAAGTTCTCGAGCACGAAGATCGCCTTGGCGCCCGCATCGACGAGCTGATGCTCGAGCTCGCGCGGCGTATAGAGCGGGTTGACGTTGACCACCGTCAGCCCGGCACGCAGGATGCCGTAGACGATCACCGGGTTCTGCAGAATGTTCGGCATCATCACGGCAACGCGATCGCCCTTCTTGAGGCCGAGCGATTGCAGCCATGCGCCGATCGCGGCCGACCGCGCGTTGAGATCGGAGAAACGGAGCGATTTGCCCATGCAAGTGAACGCCGGACGCCAGGAATATTGCGCGACCGCGTGGTCGAAGAACTCGCCGATGGAGCGATAGGGCAGGGGGCCGATTTCGGCTGGCACGCCGGGCGGATAGGATTTCAGCCAGATTTTTCCCGCGTTGGAACCCGCCTGCTGCGTGCTTGCTTCCGCCATGACCTCTCTCCCTCTGGTCGCCATTGACCGGCCGTGCTCACGGCGAAGAAAAATCCCTCCCGATCTTCCTCTCCGTCGAAGATGAAACTTTTGCAGCCTCTCTTCAAGCCGGGAATCCGATTATATGACTTTGACGTAAACGTCAATAATGGGCGCTGTACGACAAACCGGCAGAATGTACGAGATTTTGATCGGCGCTCCAGCATAACTCCTTGCGATCGTTGGCAAACAATCTATAGTGCATCGCAGCATAATTCTCCCTCGGCATCGTTCGTGCCACGCCGTTCGCGGCATTTCCACATATCGATTTTTGAGCAGCGGCCGAAGTGTCGCAGCAAGGCTGTTCCATGTCCGACGACGTCCTGCCCATTGCCGCGCCCCGCAGCCGCGTTTCCGCCGCCGAGATTGCTCTCGCCGTCGGCGGGTTCGGCATTGGCACGGGTGAATTTGCAATCATGGGGCTTTTGCCCCAGGTCGCCGAAGACGTCGCCGTCTCTGTGCCGGAGGCCGGCGCCGTGATCAGCGCCTATGCCTTGGGTGTGGTGGCGGGGGCGCCGTTGATCGCCGTCCTCGCCGCCCGCTTTGCCCGCTTTCACGCTCTTCTCGTCCTGATGACGCTGTTCGCACTCGGCAACTTTGCAAGCGCGGTGGCTCCGGATTTTTACACGCTGGTCGCGGCGCGTTTCCTCGCCGGGCTGCCGCATGGCGCCTATTTTGGCATTGCGGCACTCGTCGCGGCCGGCCTCGCTGCACCGAACCAGCGGGCGCGGGCGATCGGCCGGGTGATGATGGGCCTGACGATTGCCACACTCTTCGGCACGCCGGTCGCCGCGTGGTTTGGGCAGGCACTCGGTTGGCGGACCGCCTTCGCCATCGTCGGCGGCGTCAGCCTGCTGACAGTGGTCCTTGTCTGGATCCACGTTCCGCGAGACAAGGGCGACCCGCAGGCAACACCGTTGCGCGAGCTCGGCGCGCTCCGAAAATTGCAGGTCTGGCCGATGCTCGGCATTTGTGCCATCGGCTGCGGCGGCATGTTCGCAGTCTTCAGCTACATCACGCCGGCGCTGACCGAAGTGGCGGGCGTCTCGCTTACCAATGTGCCGATCATGCTGTCCGTCTTCGGCGCCGGGATGATACTCGGCAACATCGTCGGCTCGAGGCTCGCCGACTGGTCGTTGCTGCCGGCGATCGGGATTGCGATCGCCTTCAACATCTTCGCCTACGTGCTGTTCTATTTCACCATGACCAACCCGTGGATAGCGATCATCAACGTGCTCTTCATCGGCGGCGGCTTTGCCGTCGTGCCCGGCGTGCAGACGCGTCTGATGGACGTGGCGGGCAAGGCGCAGACGCTCGCCGCGGCCCTCAGCCACTCCGCCTTCAACCTCGCCAATGCGCTCGGCGCCTGGCTCGGCGGCTTGTCGATCGCCGCCGGTTGCGGTTGGACCTCCACCGGGCTCGTCGGCGCCATTCTCGGTCTTGCCGGCTTTGCCATCTTCTTCGTCTCGGTCCTCGTCGATCGCAGAACGCGGCGGGCACATCAGCTTGCGAGAGCCAATCGGTCCAAATTTGCGGAACAATCTTGAGTCCGCCTAAATTTCCCTGTCATGTCCCGCCGCTAACGTCCGCGGCGGTCGGCCTCCCATCGGAAACTGAGTGTCAACGCCGCAGATGGGCTGGCAAGGTCTCGGCTTTGTTGTAAAGTTTCTAAAAGACGGAGGATGACAGGTGCAATTGGGCAATCGTGAACGAGAAAACCTTCCCGCGGAGCCGCGGCTCTTCGGGCAGCCGGCCCATTCACGCTCTGCCCTTGTCCTGCCGATCTCGGCCGCTCGCTGGCTGCTCGTCCTCGTTCTGCTGGCAGGGGTCTATTTCTTCCACGGTTTCGTCGTGCCGGTGCTCGCCGCCGTCGTCATCGGCTTTGCCAGCTGGCCGATCTATCGATGGCTGCTGCAGGCGGTCAACGGTAACCGCACGCTTGCCGCAACGATCGCCATCACCTCCGTGATCGCCTTCATCGTCGTCCCGATCTCGCTGGCCGCGGCCTATGCGGTCGACGAAGTGCGCGACTGGCTGGTCTGGGCGGTCGAGACCAATGCCAATGGTGCATCGGTGCCCGCCTGGCTGACGACGATTCCGATTGCGGGCGCCTGGCTCGGCGAGCAATGGGTCAAATATATCGGCCATCCGGGGGCGCTCGGCGAGCTGGTGCAACTCGTCAGCGGCTCCAATATAGGCAATATCTATCGCGGCGTGCTGGTGGTCGGCGCATCCGCCTTCCAGTCCTTCCTGACACTGCTCTTCATGCTGATCACGCTGTTCTTCGTCTATCGCGACGGCCAGTCCTTCTCGAAGCAACTCGACCATCTCGGCGAGCGGATCTTTCCGATGCGCTGGGAACGTCTGTCCCGCGTCGTGCCGCTGACCATCAGCTCGACGGTGACCGGCATGGGCATCATCGCGATCGGCGAAGGCATTGTTCTCGGCGTGGCCTATTGGCTGGCCGGCGTGCCGTCACCGGTAACACTCGGCATCATCACCGGCATCATGGCGCTGGTACCCGGAGGCGCGCCGCTCTGCTTTACCCTGGTGTCGATCTATCTGGTTGCAAGCGGCTCGCCGGTGCAGGGCGTCGCCCTCTTCGCCTGGGGCACGACCGAGCTTTTCATCGTCGACAAGACGCTGAGGCCAAAGCTCGTCGGCGGACCGATCAAGCTGCCTTTCCTGCCGACATTCTTCGGCCTGATCGGCGGCGTGAAAACGATGGGCTTCCTCGGCCTGTTCGTCGGGCCGGTGCTGATGGCGCTGCTCGTCGCCATCTGGCGCGAATGGCTGCACGAGGTGACAACGCAGCCCGAGCCGCCGACCGTCGATCACATCTCGCGAGCGGACATATCCGTAAAGTGATCCCTTAAGAAAAATGGCCAGCCGAAATCGACGGTTCCTGAGGGGATCGCGGTCTCGGCCCGGCAACTCGATCTGCAGCAGCCAACAATTGCGTCCGGGGTCGAGACACGGTCGATATTCTCGTGCTGGCGCGGAAACGCCGCGGCCGATGCTAGCTAAGCCCCAGTTCGCACTGGGCTCCTGCCATCCCCTTCGGAAGGCGGACTCGGTGCCCGTCCCCAAAAGCATTGCGCCGCTCAATCTGCATGTGGTGTTCTCCGTGCAGATACAAGCAGCGATTTGATGCGGGCGAAGTCGAATAAGGACGTAGCTGTAGGTGCCGATCCTCCGAAGCCTCCCAAGAATACTTATGACATTTTTATTTCTTCGCTTTCCCTCACCAATCGAAAACATATGCCGACGTCGATACGCTCAGGTTGCCCGGTAGGTTTCCGCAGACGCCAGAGCTCTTCTGCCCGCAATTTTGGCGACTGCTTTGGCAGGACCGATGGGCAGGTGAAAGGAAGGAGCGGCAGGAATGGATCCTCGTCTCGACATGCAGAAAAAACATCGCAGCAGCTCGCACGGCCAAGAACGTCAACAAGTCAACGTGCGGGTTGCGTCCTACTCCGATGAGTTGGCGATGTTTCTGCGGCTCACGGCGGTGGTCGGCGGAGCTGTCGCAGCCGTCGCCCTTGTGTTGGCGATGGCAAACTGAAGATGGACCACGACAGAAGCCGGCGGGTACCGAACCCGCAGGGCAGAACAACGCAAGGGCCGCGTTCTTTGTGGATTCGCTGACGAGGGAGGCGGCGCGCTTCATTCCGGTTGCAATGGTTATGTTCGCCTTCATGGGAACGGTGCTGCTGCTTGCGACCGTCGTCCGCTTGGTTCGGGCGTCGAGCTGCGGGATCGGCTGCAAGATTGCCCGATCCAGACCCGCCGTCTCACGCTCTGCTCCCACCTCTTGATAGGCCCAGGAGTCCCGGTCCGCTCGGTACACCGTTCTCAAAATGAGCAATCAGGGCGGGGAGGTCCCGGCGGCGCGCCTACGCTGTTGCGTTCGTCCGCGGCTGAACAGCCGAGAGCCAATCCACCTATATAAGTTTTTTATTTCTTTGCACTTCTACCTCTCTCGAACATTTATGCGGTTGGCGCGATGATACGTTTCAGTCGTTATAAGAAATATGAGTGATGCGAATGGATTTCTTCGTCCTCTCGATAGGGGTTTTGTTCTTCGCGTTGTCTTTTGCCTACGTCAATGCCTGCGATAAACTTTAGAAGTGTGAACACAACATGTTCGTCGACTACATTCTTGGTGGCGCCGTAACGGTGTTTCTTTTCACCTACTTGATCTACGCGCTCCTTCGTCCTGAGCGCTTTTGATCGCACAACACCCGGAAAGCCACGTCTATGACTCTCAATGGATGGATACAGATTCTCGTCTTCTGCGGGATCGTCATTTTGCTCGTGAAACCGCTTGGCGGTTACATGACGCGCGTCTTCAACGGCGAGCGCACCATTTTTTCGCTCATCTTCGGGCCGATCGAGCGCGGCCTCTATCGGATCGCCGGGACGAGCGAACGCGAGGAACAGCACTGGACAGCCTATGCCGCGGCGCTTTTGTTCTTCAACCTCGCCGGCTTCCTGCTCCTCTATTTCCTTCAGCGCCTTCAGGGTACATTGCCGTTCAATCCGGCCGGCATGGGCGCCGTTCCGCCGGAACTCGCCTTCAACACAGCGGCGAGCTTCATGACCAACACCAATTGGCAGAACTACGGCGGCGAAAGCACGATGTCCTACCTCGTGCAAATGGCCGGACTGACGGTGCAGAATTTCGTCTCGGCTGCAACCGGCATGGCCATCGCGGTCGCCTTGATCCGCGGCTTCGCCAGGGCATCGGTAAGATCGGTTGGCAATTTCTGGGTCGATATGACCCGAAGCACGCTTTACGTGCTGCTGCCTATCTGCGTCGCGCTGACGCTCGTCTACGTCTATCTTGGCATACCCCAGACCCTCGGTGCCTACGTCAACGCCGCGACGCTTGAAGGCGCGCAGCAGACGATAGCCGTCGGGCCTGTCGCCTCGCAAATCGCCATCAAGATGCTGGGCACCAATGGCGGCGGTTTCTTCAATGCCAATGCGGCGCATCCCTTTGAGAATCCGGACGCGATCTCGAACCTGATCCAGATGGTGTCGATCTTCGCGATCGGCGCGGCTATGACCAACGTCTTCGGCCGCATGGTCGGTAACCAGCGGCAGGGCTGGGCCATCTTAGCGACCATGAGCGCTCTTTTCCTTGCCGGCGTTGTCGTCTGCTATTGGGCGGAAGCCGCAGGCAATCCGCTCGTCCATGCCTTTGGCCTCGAAGGTGGCAACATGGAAGGCAAGGAGGTCCGCTTCGGAATTTCCATGTCGGCGCTTTTTGCTGTGATCACCACAGCTGCTTCCTGCGGCGCGGTCAACGCCATGCATGGCAGCTTCACGGCACTCGGCGGCCTCATTCCGCTCATCAATATGGAGCTGGGTGAGATCATCGTCGGCGGCGTCGGCGCGGGGTTCTACGGCATCCTGCTGTTCGTCGTTCTCGCGATCTTCGTTGCCGGGCTGATGGTCGGGCGTACGCCGGAATATCTCGGAAAGAAGATCGAGGCGAAGGAGGTCAAGATGGCCGTCCTCGCCGTTCTCTGCCTGCCGGCAGCGATGCTGATCTTTACAGCTATTGCCGCGGTCCTGCCTACGGGCGTCGCCTCGATCGGAAATGCGGGCCCGCACGGCTTCTCGGAGATCCTCTACGCCTATACGTCGGGTGCGGCGAACAATGGCTCTGCCTTCGGCGGTCTGACCGGGAATACGCCCTGGTACAACATCACCATCGGTCTTGCGATGCTGATCGGACGCTTCCTGATCATCATTCCGGCACTCGCGATCGCCGGCTCGCTCGTAACCAAGAAGACCGTGCCCGCCTCCGCCGGGACGTTCCCCACCGACGGCGCACTGTTCGTCGGCCTCCTGGGCGGCGTCATCCTGATCGTTGGCGGGTTGACGTTCTTCCCGGCCCTCGCCGTCGGCCCGATCGTCGAGCATCTCGCCATGCTTCTCGGACAGACCTTCTGAGGTGGCGTCATGGCCCGGATAATCCGTCAACCACATACGTCGTTCCCTTCCCGCGTCGAACATTCGGCGCGGGAAGAGGCGCCGCCACGGGTCTCGACCATCCTCTGCCTGATCGTAGGTGGGATGACGCTCCTCGTGCTCATCGGCAAGGCGTTCACCCTTCTGTTCGCAGTGAGCTGATTGCTCGCCGGGCGTTCACAAACTTCAAGCTGGAGTCTCCTATGAGCCAGTCCAAATCCGCGAGCATCATGGACGCTCGCATCCTCGTGCCCGCCATTGGCGATGCATTCCGCAAGCTCGATCCGAGGAGCCTTGCCAAAAACCCGGTGATGTTCGTCGTCGCCGTCGTTTCCGCACTCACGACCATCCTTCTGTTCAGGGATCTCGCGACCGGTGGCGACAATATCGGTTTCTCGTTCCAGATCGTCCTCTGGCTCTGGTTCACCGTGCTTTTCGCCAATTTCGCGGAAGCGGTTGCCGAAGGCCGCGGCAAGGCACAAGCCGAGTCTCTAAGGCGCACGCGCACGGAAACTCAGGCCAAGCTGCTGACCGGCGGCGACCGCGCGGACTACAAACTCGTGCCCGGAACCAGTTTGAAAGTCGGCGACCTCGTCCTCGTCGAGGCCGGCGACATCATCCCGTCCGACGGCGAGGTGATCGAAGGCGTGGCCTCGGTGAACGAGGCGGCGATTACCGGCGAATCCGCTCCCGTCGTCCGTGAGTCCGGCGGCGACCGGTCGGCCGTCACCGGCGGTACCCAGGTCCTTTCGGACTGGATCCGCGTGCGGATCACGGCTGCGGCGGGCTCGACCTTCATCGATCGCATGATCTCCCTCGTCGAAGGCGCGGAACGCCAGAAGACGCCGAACGAGATCGCTCTCAACATTCTGCTGGCTGGAATGACGCTGATCTTCCTGCTCGCAACGGTCACCATTCCGAGCTTCGCCACCTATGCCGGCGGCTATATCCCGGTTCTGGTGCTTGTCGCCCTCTTCGTCACGCTGATCCCGACAACGATCGGCGCTTTGCTCTCGGCGATCGGCATTGCGGGCATGGATCGCCTCGTGCGCTTCAACGTGCTTGCCATGTCGGGCCGTGCGGTCGAGGCGGCGGGCGATGTCGACACGCTGCTGCTCGACAAGACCGGCACGATCACGCTCGGCAACCGCCAGGCGACCGAGTTCAAGCCGGTCACGAGTGTCACGGCCGAGGAACTTGCCAATGCCGCTCAGCTCGCCTCGCTTGCCGACGAGACGCCGGAAGGCCGCTCCATCGTCGTGCTTGCCAAGGAGAGATATGGCATCCGCGCCCGCGAGATGAGCAGCCTGCATGCCACCTTCGTGCCGTTCACGGCGCAGAGCCGGATGAGTGGCGTCGACTTCGACGGTTCCACTATCCGCAAGGGTGCTGTCGATGCCGTTCTTCAGCACGTGGAGCGCACCGTCGCGGGGGGCGCGAATGGGACTGGAGGCGTCGTTGGCCTGCGCGAGCCGCAGGCGATTCGCGAGATCCAGGCAATCGCCGATGAAATCGCCAGGTCCGGCGGCACACCGCTGGCCGTCGTCAAGGACGGACGGCTGCTTGGCGTCGTTCACCTGAAGGACATCGTCAAAGGTGGCATCCGCGAACGCTTCGCCGAATTGCGCCGCATGGGCATTCGGACCGTCATGATCACCGGCGATAATCCGATGACGGCCGCTGCGATCGCCGCGGAAGCTGGCGTCGATGATTTCCTTGCGCAAGCGACACCCGAAAACAAGCTCAGCCTCATCCGCGAGGAACAGGCCAAGGGCAAGCTGGTGGCGATGTGCGGCGACGGCACCAACGATGCGCCCGCTCTCGCCCAGGCCGACGTCGGCGTCGCGATGAACACCGGCACGGTCGCGGCGCGCGAAGCCGGCAACATGGTCGATCTCGATTCCGATCCGACCAAGCTCATCGAGATCGTCGAGATCGGCAAGCAATTGCTGATGACGCGCGGCGCCTTGACAACCTTCTCGATCGCCAATGACGTGGCGAAGTACTTCGCGATCATCCCGGCGATGTTCCTTGCTTTCTACCCGCAGCTCGGTGCGCTCAACATCATGGGGCTCGCTACGCCGCAAAGTGCAATCCTGTCGGCAATCATCTTCAACGCGCTGATCATCGTCGCGTTGATCCCGCTCTCGCTGAAAGGCGTGAAATACAGGGCTATCGGAGCCGGCGCGCTGCTGTCGCGAAACCTGCTGGTTTATGGCCTCGGCGGCATCATCGTGCCCTTCGTCGGCATCAAGGCGATCGACATCGTCATCACCGCGTTTGGCCTCGTATAAGGATCATCTTCATGTTGAAACAACTCAGACCCGCGATCGTCATGATCATCGCACTGACCGTCATAACCGGACTGGTTTATCCCCTCGGGATGACCGGGATCGCTCAGGCCCTTTTCCCGCATCAGGCCAATGGCAGCCTGATCGAGAAGGACGGCAAGGTGATCGGCTCCGAACTGATCGGCCAGGCCTTCAGCGGTGAGGGCTACTTCCATGGCCGTCCTTCTGCCGCCGGCGACGGTTACAACGCTGCCGGATCAAGCGGCTCCAACCTCGGCCCGACCAGCGCGAAGCTGATCGACCGCATCAAGACCGATACCGAGGGGCTGAAAGCGGAAAACCCCTCGTCGCCGGTGCCGATGGACCTCGTCACCACTTCCGGCAGCGGCCTCGATCCGCATATTTCACCGGAAGCCACCTATTTCCAGGTGCCGCGCGTCGCCAGGGCCCGAGGCATGGACGAAGCAACGGTGAGCGCAATGGTCGATGGTCATATCGAAGCGCGCGAGCTCGGTTTCATGGGTGAGCCGCGAGTGAATGTGTTGGCCCTCAACCTTGCGCTCGATGGCGCAGGCGCGCAATAAGACGAAGGCGTCGAGGCCCGTTTTACGACGGGCTTCGGTGCCTTCAACGAGGAAAGATCAATGGTTGACGAGAGACACGGTACTGATGCCCGACCCTCGCCGGACGCTCTCCTTGAAAATGCCGAACGCGAAACGCGCGGCCGCCTGAAGATCTTCCTCGGTGCCGCGCCCGGCGTCGGCAAGACCTATGAAATGCTGGTCTCGGGCAGGGCGCGCAAGGCCGAGGGCGTGGATGTCGTCATCGGCGTCGTCGAGACCCATGGTCGCAAGGAGACCAAAGCGCTTGCCGAAGGGTTCGAGGTCGTCCCGCGCAAGAGGGTCGACTACAAGGGCCACCTCCTCGACGAGATGGACATTGACGCCATCCTCGCGCGCCGCCCGGAATTGGTTCTCGTCGACGAGCTTGCCCACACGAATGTCGACGGCAGCCGCCATGCCAAGCGCTATCTCGACGTCGAGGAAATCCTCGCCCGGGGCGTCGACGTCTACACCACGCTGAATGTCCAGCACATCGAAAGCCTCAATGACGTGGTCGCGCAGATCACGCGCATCCGGGTGCGCGAGACCGTGCCGGACTCGATCATCGATCGGGCCGACGACATCGAGATCATCGATCTCACTCCCGATGACCTGATCAAGCGCCTGCATGAGGGCAAGGTGTACCTGCCGAAGACAGCGAAACGGGCGATCCAGAACTACTTTTCACCCGGCAACCTAACGGCCCTGCGCGAACTCGCCTTGCGTCGCACGGCGCAGCGCGTCGACGAACAGCTCGTCAGCCACATGCAGGCGCACGCCATTCCAGGCCCTTGGGCGGCGGGAGACCGGGTGCTCGTCTGCATCGACGAACGGCCGCGCGGAGCGTCGCTTGTCCGCTACGCCAAGCGTCAGGCCGATCGATTGCGTGCACCCTGGGCGGCGCTTCACGTCGAGACGTCACGCTCGGTCAGCCTCTCCGACGCCGACCAGGACCGGCTTGCGGCGCATCTGCGGCTTGCGGAGCAATTGGGCGGAGAGGCAACGACCGTTCCCGGGCAGAACGTGGCGGGCGAAATCCTTCGCCACGCGGCGGCGAACAATTTTACGCAAGTGATCGTCGGAAAGCCCAGCAAGTCCCGATGGCGCGAGCTCGTCGAAGGATCAGTGTCCCATGACCTGATCGGGCATGCCGGCGACATCAGCGTGCACGTGGTTTCGGGCGCAACGGCGACGCCGGCCGAGCAGCGCGGCATCAAGACCGCGCCCCCTCCGACACAGGTCAAGCTCCGACCCTATCTCTTGAGCACGGTCTATATCACCGTCGCACTCGCCCTTGGCGCGCTGCTGGATCAGATTCTGGACGTCCAGAACATCGCGCTCGTCTTCCTGATGGCTGTGCTGACTTCGGCGCTGACCGCCGGACTGTGGCCGGCGCTCTATGCCTGCGTCGCGAGCGCTTTTGCTTTCAACTTCTTCTTTCTCGATCCGCGCTACACCCTGACGATCGAAGACCCGGAAAGCGTTCTGGCGCTCGTCTTCTTTCTCGTGGTCGCGGTGATCGCGAGCAATCTGACGGCGCGCGTGCAGCGGCAGGCGATCGCTGCGCGGCAGCGGGCGAGGGCGACCGAAGACCTCTATCTCTTCTCGAAGAAGCTCGCGAGCACCGGCACATTGGACGACGTGCTGTGGGCCACGGCGTACCAGATCGCCTCGATGCTGAAGGTGCGTGTCGTCATTCTCCTTCCGGAGGAAGATACGATCGAGGTCAAGGCGGGTTATCCACCGGACGACACGCTGGTGGATGCCGACATCGCCGCCGCCCGTTGGGCATGGGAACATGATCGGCCGGCGGGGCGGGGAGCCGACACGCTGCCGGGCGCAAAACGCCTCTACCTTCCCCTTAAGACCGGCCGCACGGCGATCGGTGTGGTGGGGCTCGACAATGACAAGCAGGGACCGCTGCTGACACCGGAGCAACAGCGGCTTTTCGATGCCCTGGCCGATCAGGCGGCGCTTGCCATCGAGCGCATCCAGCTTGTCGCCGACGTCGATCGTGCCAGACTGGCGGCCGAGGCCGACAGGCTTCGCTCCGCGCTGTTGACGTCGATTTCCCATGATCTCAAGACACCGCTTGCGGCGATCATGGGAGCGGCGGGCACCTTGCGTGATTATTCGGCCTCCATGCCGGAGGACGATCGCGTGGACCTCCTTTCGACCGTCGTCGACGAATCCGAGCGTCTCAACCGGTTCATCACCAACCTCCTCGACATGACCAGGATCGAATCCGGTGCGACGCAACCGAACGCCTCCTCGCATTACGTCGGCGACATCGTCGGCACCGCATTGCGCCGGGCGAACAAGATCCTGGCAAACCACAGGACGCTGATCGACATTCCGCCGGACCTGCCGATGTTGAGGCTTGACCCCGTCCTGTTCGAGCAGGTGCTGTTCAATCTTCTCGACAATGCCGCCAAATACGCCGCGCCGACCTCCACGATCCAGATCCGCGGCTGGGCCGACGGCAGCGTCGTTTTGCTGCAGGTCATGGACGAGGGGCCGGGCATTCCGAGCGGCGACCTCGAGCGTGTGTTCGATTCCTTCTATCGCGTCGAAAAACGTGATCATGTCCGGGCTGGCACCGGCCTCGGCCTTTCCATCGGCAGGGGATTTGTCGAGGCGATGGGCGGTACGATTTCGGCCGGAAACAGGACGGACCGGTCGGGTGCGATCTTTACGATCAGGATGCCCATCCCGGCGGAAAACCCAAATCTGGAAAATCTGACATGACGATCTCTGCTGTGAAAATACTGGTCGTGGACGATGAACCGGCGATCCGGAAGCTGCTTCGCGTGGGCCTGACGACGGAAGGCTATCAGGTGATGGAAGCGATCAATGCCAAGGACGCGATCGCCCAGGTGGGTGCGGATCAGCCAGACCTGATCCTGCTCGATCTCGGCCTGCCCGACATGCCCGGCCACGACCTCCTTGCCAAATGGCGAAACGAAGACGCTCTGGATTTGCCGATCGTCATTCTCTCCAGCCGCACCGACGAGACCGGTATCGTCCGGGCGCTGGAGATCGGGGCTGACGACTATGTCACCAAGCCGTTCGGCATGAAGGAACTCGCGGCGCGCATCCGGGTCGCGCTTCGGCACAGGTTGCAGCAGCAGGGAGAGCGGCCGGTCTTCAAAACCGGTGAACTTTCGGTCGACCTCGTCAAACGCATCGTGAAGATCGGGGACAAGGAGATCAAGCTGTCGCCGAAGGAGTACGATATTCTGCGCGTGCTCGTGCAGCATGCAGGCAAGGTCATCACGCACCAGTATCTGTTGAACCAGGTTTGGGGCGGGTCGACCGACGTCCAGTATCTTCGCGTCTATGTCCGCCAGCTCCGCCAGAAGATAGAGCGCAGCCCGGACCAGCCCCAATACATCACGACCGAGACCGGCGTCGGCTATCGCCTGTGCGAGGTCGATTAAGTCTTACGGGACAGCATCGCTCCTGGACGGGTAAACAGCGAAACGGCATCATGAAAATCTCGGAAATCATCAGTCCGGAGAGTGTGAGACTTGATCTGACCTCTCCATCGAAGACGAGCCTTCTTCAGACGATTTCGGAAATCGCCGCAACGGCGCTTGGCATTGCAGCGTCGGAAATATTCCTTGCTTTGACCAACCGGGAAAAGCTCGGCTCGACCGGGATCGGTCAAGGCATCGCCATTCCGCACGCGCCCGTGCCGGCTGTGGGGAGCCCCTTCTTCCTGATCGTACGGCTGAAGCAACCGATTAATTTCGAAGCGGTCGACGATGCTCCGGTCGATATTGTTTGCCTGTTGCTGACACCGGTTCCGGGAAGCCAACTAAACGTACTGGCCCACCTGGCCAGAAAGCTGCGGTCACCGGAAATCGTCGAGGCGGTCCGTTCCGCATCGACGCCCGAGGGAGTGTATTCGCTGCTGGCGGATGACGGCGAGCCGTAGATTTGAAGACGCAGGCAGCTCAAGCCGTACCGCTGCGAGCCTCGTCGAGAAGCCTTGTGACCTCTTCGTCCGATGTCTGGTCGAAGTCGCTATAGTGGACGCCGACCGCCCGGAATGGCTCCGGGGTTTGCAGGCAGATGACGTCGTCAGCTTCCGATTTCAGTTGCTCGAGCGCGTCGCTCGCTGCGACCGGAATGGCAAGGATGATCTTGCCCGTTCCCGCTTTGCGCAACGCCTTCATAGCAACCTTGACAGTGCCGCCGGTTGCGACGCCGTCGTCCACGACGATCACCGTGCGCCCCTCGGTTGGCGTAGGAGCCTGGGCTCCCTGATAGACTTCGCGCCGCCGCTCGATTTCCGCGAGCTGGTGCCGGGTTTCGGCCTCGACGTAAGCAGCATTCGGATTGACGAGGCGCATTGCCTCCTCGTTGTATACGAGCTGCGGATCACTGCCGTCCACCACAGCGCCGATGCCATATTCGGGATGTCCCGGCGCGCGGATCTTGCGCACCAGAACCAGTTCGAGCGGTGCGTGCAAGGCCTTCGCTATTTCGGATGCCACGGGCACGCCGCCACGCGGCAATGCCAAGACCAGGGGGTCCGACCGGGCATATTTCGCCAGAACGCCTGCGAGCTGCCGTCCGGCGTCCTGTCGATCTGCAAATTTCTGTTGTGGAGATGTCATGGTCATATCCCTCTTTGAGTGTTGCCGAGATGGATCAAGAACCAATCTGTCGCATGCCGGATCACCTGATCCATCGTGCCGGGCTCCTCGAACAGGTGGCCCGCACCGTCGATAATGATGAGCCGCTTCTCGCAGGCCAGCGCGTCGAAGGCGCGTTGGTTCATGTCGATCACCGGCCCGTCGAGACTTCCGACGAGAAGCAGGGTTGGGGCGCGAACGCCCGGTAGCATCTGGATGGCAAGGTCAGGGCGTCCGCCGCGTGATACCACGGCGGCTACATCCGGTTCGGCGTAAGCCGCCTGCAGCGCCGCGCCGGCACCTGTGCTCGCGCCGAAGTAGCCGACCGCCAAGTGCACGGTCTCGGGAGCTTCGGCGACCCAACGCTTGGCCGCCACGAGCCGTTCGGCAAGGAGATCGACGTCGAAGACGTTCCGGCGGTCCTGTTCCTCTTCAGGTCTCAGGAGATCGACGAGAAGTGTCGCCAATCCTGCTTCCCTCAGTGCGGCCGCAACGCGATTGTTGCGAGGGCTGAAGCGCCCGCTTCCACTGCCATGGGCAAAGATCACCAGGCCGCTCGCACCGGAAGGAACGCCGAGAAAGGCCTCGATACCCGCTCGGTCGATTCTTACGGACTGTACATCTTCAGGTGCCGAAAAGGCCATGTGCTTGCCCTCTCAGTCGCGGCGCAGGCGCCCGCGGTATCGTCGCTGGGAGCTTCGGCTTCGCCCCGATCCGACTTCCCACCAGAAACAAGTTCAGCGTGGTACTGGATGGAGCGTTCCGCCGACTTCATGTGATTCAATCCCCGCAAGCGCCGATTGTTCCCCGCTCCACAGAGCGATCGGCTGGAACCCTTTTCCCGAGCAGATGTTTGGTGGTGAGAGCAGAGCGCTGCGGCGCCCTGGATCCAATCGTTCCAACCAAGGCAAAGGTGCAAATCATGGACCCGAGAACCGAGATAAAGCTGCACACCGGCAACAGGATACCGGTCATGGGCGTCGGGACTTGGCAGTTGACGAGCGACACCGCGGACACGATCGCGACCGCCCTCAATCTCGGCTATCGAATGATCGACACCTCCGGAGACTACGGAACCCAGCCAGGCATCGCCGACGGAATCCGCAGGAGCGGCGTCGAGCGCGCGGGCTTCTATCTGGTAACGAAAGTGGAGGAGCTCGGGGACGCCTATCACGCGACGCGAAAAAATCTCGACGAACTGCAGCTGGACTATGCCGATCTCATGCTCATACACCGTCCGCCGCGAACGGGTGCGGGAGAGGATCTTTGGCGAAGTCTTATCCGGGCGAAAGAGGATGGCCTTACGAAAGACATCGGCGTCAGCAATTACTCGATCGAGTTGATCGACACGTTGATAGATGCGACCGGCGAAGTCCCGACGGTCAATCAGATCGAGTGGAGTCCGTTCGGACACAGCAATGACATGCTGCGTTATGCGCGGGAAAAGCAGATCGTCATCCAGGCATACAGCCCCCTCACGCGTACGAAACGGCTTCGGGATGCGACGCTTGCAAAGATTGCCGCCAAATACGGCAAATCGCCGGCGCAGGTGCTGATCCGATGGAACCTTGAGCGTGGCACGGTCCCCGTTCCCAAGGCCAATCAGCGGCAACATTTGGAAGAGAACATCGACGTGTTTGACTTCGATATCAATGGCGACGACCTGGAAGCCCTCGATGGCCTGAACGAACGCTACTCGTCGCTTGGGACCCTTCCATATGTTTGAGCATCAAGTTCCGGTTTCGCTGCGCCCCAAATTTCCACGATTCGTCGCCCAGGCATCTGGACCGAAACCCAGCCTCACACCGTGTTCCGCTTCATACCCATCGGATGCCGTGTGATTTTGCGCGCGCGACGAATCCTGATGTATTGGCGAAAGCGCCGGATCCGGGCGCTCGTTTTCAATCAGTCTTCTTCGCTCAGAGTGGCAAGGAAGGCCTGTAGCGCCTGGACTTCCCTGTCATTCAGGTTCAGTGGCTCAAGCTCCGAATGTCCAGCCGGCGCCGGAGGCGCCTTGTTGTAGTGACGAACGACTTCGTCAAGCGACCTGAACTGTCCGGCATGCATGTAAGGTGGCCTCAGTGCCACGTTGCGGAGCGACGGCGGTTTGTAGGCGCGCAACAGCTCATCGCCTTCGCTGACCATAAAATTCAGTTCGGTGCAGTCGGGTGGCGCGGCGTCGCTGTAGCGGCCGCGACAATTGAACGGATCGTTCTTCACCTGCAAGGCTCCGAGTGCCCGGCCGGTGTCCTTGGGCAGTCCTTCGACGGTCGGAACGCCCGTATTGTGAAAGTGATTGTCTGTCAGCAGCGGCCCGTTGTGGCAATTGATGCAGTTTCCCTTTCCGATGAAGATGGCCAATCCCGCGATTTCGGTTTCGCTCAGCCCGTTATTGGGTGCCGTTCCCGCCTGAAGGCTGCGGGCATAGCGGTCAAAGCGCGTTTCGCGCGGCTTTATGGTCCGCTCGAAGGCGGCGATGGCCTTGCCGATATTGGCAAACACACGGTTGACCGCCTCGCGCTCCCCCTCGGTCATGTTCGGCCAGGCAGACTTGGCCGCGGAGTTGCCCTCCGGCGATGCGTGATCCGGCAGACTTGTGAGCTCGGGCAACGGGCCAAACAGCCGCTCATAGTCGCGGCGGTAGTGAACCGCGACCTGTCGTGCGAGAGCGGTCCGGTCGCTGCCGTGCTCGACGGCGCTTTCGAGCGGCCCGAGGGCCTGTGCCCACTGACTGTCCTTGCGGCCATCCCAGAAGAGGAAGGGTGCATGGGCCGTGCCGCTGATCGGCATGGTCCTTCGGTTCGTCTGTCCGACGCCGTGGCCGAGGGGCGTACCGTCCTGGAACTGGCGGTCGGGCAAGTGGCAGGTCGCGCAGGCGACCTTGCCGTTTGCGCTCAGACGCCTGTCGTTGAACAGCGCCTTGCCGAGCTCCGCCGCTCTGGGGTCATCCGCGACCCGGTTCGACGGATCGGCGGGCAGGGCGGGCAAGGCATCGAGCGACAGTGAGGCAATCAGGCTTTTCTGCTCCTCGGACCAGTTCTGGTTGACGAAAATTCCACCCTTGTATGAAAAACCGGCCAGCACAACGAGCGCGATGATGCCGGCGGCGGCGTAGGGAATGCCGGACCGTTTCATGGGGCTCGCCTCAGAGTTTCAGATTGAAGGTGGTTTCGTCGCTGCCTGCGCCGCTTGTCGCGTGCACGGTTACGGTCCACCAGCCCGGCATGTTGAATTTGATCCCCTCGACGCGATAGCGGCCGCCACCCAGATCGGCGGTCACGCGCGGCGTGGTCGGCAGACCATGGCCGTGCTGTGGCATGCCGCCATCGATCGTCAATGCGGCTTTTTCCACCGGCCTTCCGTCGCGCGTCTTCAGGGTGACGGTGAAAACGTGCATAGCCCCGATCGAGACAGGGTTCATGTCTGTGTCGAGGCGGGTTTCATAGACGCCCGCGTCCGAGTAACGGGTGAGTGAGAGATCGAGGTTTTCGGGAAGTGGCGACCTCATTTTTGCTGCGGCGCCGAGGCCGACCATTGTGATCAGCGCGAGCGGTGCGGCCCATAGAAGTCTTGATTTCAGAATCTGACGCCTTGTCATGGCAGCTCCATTTCGAACAGGTTTGGGATGGCCTGCTTTACGGACTGTTCGGCGGAGAGAATTGAACGAAAGGGCTACTGCGCGATTTCTGAATCGGAAGCAATTGTAGGTCTGAACCGGCGCGCGCCGTTGAAATGTGTCAGACCGGTATTTTCTGTTCGGCAGCGGTGATGTCGATCCGCAGTGATGTTGGCACAAGGCCGAGCATCCGGCGGCAGGTGCGGATAAGATGCGCCTGATCGGAAAAATTCGCCGCATGGGCCGCCTCGGTCCAGCTTGTCCCGCCGAAGCCGAGCTCCAAAGCCCTGTTTAGCCTTGTCCAGAGGATATAGGGGCGGAAGGCGATCCCCGTTTCGGCAACGAACAGATGCCTGAAACGCCCTTCGCTCAGCCCCGCGACGGCGGCAACATCGGCAAGACGCAAAGGCCCGTCGAGATGGTGCGAAATCCAGTCGATACTCTTCAGAATGCGGGGATCCGCCCTGTGGCGAGACGAAGCCGTGCCGGCCAATCGGTTGAGCAATGCCTGCGCATGAGAGGCGAGATCGTCGTCACCGGCACCGGCTGCCCAGGCCGCTTTCAAATCAGCTGAAACGTCTGCCGCGAGGCTGTCCGGAATGCGCGCGATGGAGCCGTTGCTGTACCGCTCGAGCAGGGCCTGCCCGATCGGCGTTTCCGGCGCAAACAGAATATTGCCGACCTGACGCCCAGGGGCGCGAAATTCATGGGCAAGATCCGGAGCGATCAGCGCACCGCGATAGGAGATCCAGGGAACATCGGTCCGCCCGCGAAATTGGATCGGGCCATCAAAGCCGATGCAGACCTGTATCGCATGATGCCTGTGCAGTTGCGCCGGGGCGATGGCCTGTCCGATCCACAGGCTCCCGCCACCCCAGAAGATGACCCGTCCAATGCCACTGACCTTCATCGCGATGTAGCTGTATCGCCCCCTCGCGATCCGTGCAAGACCGCTAAGACCAGGCCTGCTCAATCACGTCTCAATCTTTGGAAAGCTCTTCGGCTGTGGCCGCGATAGGTGCGTTCCCCAAGGAATTATCAGCATATTTGAAGGCCAGTATGCTGATCACTGAGGCGACTACAGCCATTATCACAAGACGCATGCAGTTTTCCGGGCTCGTTGTCACGCCTACAGCCGCGCGTCTCATCGGACGCGCAAAGATCGCTGTAGCACTTTGAATTGCTGCATGTCTTTGTCCCTAAATCGAGGTCGATTTAGGGACAAAGACATGCAGCAGCAACTCGCTGGGAGCCGTTGTTGTTCCAGCGCGGATGGTCGCTTCATTGAAGAGGAGCGAAGTTGGTGGGAACTATTGCCGGCTTATTGGGCGGCATTTCTATCGCTGTTTGATCGACCGCCAGTATGCTCATCACGATAGAGATGAGGACGAGTATAAGAGCCAGAAACGCGATGCCTGCCTTATCCATCGCCCATCATGGTCGGGTGAATGCGAGCAAAGCGGGGCAGCCCTCGTCGAAGACTTCACCGATGTCCGTCATGGTTAAATTTTGGTTAAGTTAAGCCAAATCATCCGGCAGGCGAGGGCAACTGGTCGCCGCGTCGATCGTTGCGACCGGATTTGGTCTAATCGTGCGTGTGAGCTGGGTGACGAACTCTCAAAGGCGCTGCACATTTGGCTCAGCGCAAGCGCATCGCAAGTCGACGCCTGGGAAGAAATGGTGCCGCTTACGTGACTCGAACACGTGACCCCATCATTACGAATGATGTGCTCTACCGACTGAGCTAAAGCGGCCCTCAACGGTCCCGCGGAAAGCCGCGGAACGAAGTGTGAGGCGCTGATAAACGCAAAGCGGCAAGATTTCAAGCCATCAGTTTCGAGAAGTTGAAAATTCCTTGGACGGCTGGACATGGCGATTGGCGCGAAGGCCGAGCCTTGCTCGCGCCGCGTCGTATTCCCGCTCCAGCCGGTCGACGAGTTGCGCCACCGTGCCGATCTCGCGGATCGCACCGATGCCCTGGCCGCAGCCCCAGATGTCCTTCCAGGCCTTTGCCCCTTCGGCGGCGCTGCCGAAGTCCATCTTGGAGGGATCCGCCTCCGGCAGCCTGTCCGGATCCATGCCTGCCGCGCTGATCGAGGGCTTCAGGTAGTTGCCGTGAATGCCGGTGAAATAGTTGGAGTAGACGATGTCGGCGGCGCTGCTGTCGACGATCATCTGTTTGTAGGCATCGCTGGCGCGCGCTTCTTCGGTGGCGATGAAGGGGGAGCCGATATAGGTCATGTCCGCGCCCATCGCCTCTGCCGCGAGGATGGCGCCGCCGGTAGCGATGGCGCCCGAAAGCAGAAGCGGCCCATCGAACCACGCCCGGATCTCCTGGACAAGCGCGAACGGCGAAAGCGTTCCAGCGTGCCCGCCGGCCCCGGCCGCAACCGCGATCAGTCCGTCCGCGCCCTTACGGATCGCCGAATTGGCGTGCCGATTGTTGATGACGTCGTGGAGCACGATGCCGCCGTAGGAATGGATGGCGGCATTCACTTCCGGGACGGCGCCGAGCGACGATATGACGATCGGCACCTTGTATTTGATGCAGAGCATCAGGTCCTGCTCAAGCCTGGCGTTCGACTTGTGGACGATCTGGTTGACCGCGAACGGCGCCGCAGGCCGGTCGGGATGCCTGGCATCGTGATCGGCGAGCGTTTCGGTGATTTCCGCAAGCCACTCATCCAGTTGCGATTGCGGGCGCGCATTGAGGGCGGGAAAGGAGCCGATGACGCCCGCCTTGCACTGCGCGATCGTCAGCCGTGGATGCGAGACGATGAAGAGCGGTGCGCCGACCACCGGCAGTCTCGTTGTTCCGGAAAGGATTGGCGGCAAGGACATCAGGTTTCTCCATCCTTCACTCTTTTGACGTTTGCGTAAACGTCAAAACAAATAACAGCAACCAACGAACTTGCAAAGAGACGCTTTCCACGCAGTGATGCGCACCCACCTGGTTTTTCCCCGTAGAAGTCCCGGTGGTTTTGCACCCGGACTTGCGAATTCCGAAAGCAACGGTTACCCAATCGTTAATAAAACCAACGGCGTGGATCGGGTAGGGGACTGTTCTCTCCTGAAAGGATGGAACACCCGCTCGGGCCGCGGCGCGCCGCTGCAGCGCCGCGCGTCTTGTCAGGCGCGCAAAGGTCGCTGTACTGCTTTGAATTGTTGCATGTTTCTTTAAATCAGCACGATCTGAGGAAACCTGCAGCAGGCTTCGTTGCACAGAAGGACTTGATGTGAGCGGACTCGAAACTGCGATCAGAAATGCACTGGAACGCTCCGACAGGACCAATGCGGAAATCCGTGCACGCATCTATCAGTCGGCCCGCCAGGCGCTGGAAAACGGACTGAAGAAGCAGCAAATCGAAGACCCCGACGTGATCGCGAAACAGCGTCACCGGCTCGAAGCGGTCATTCACGCGATCGAGACGGAAGAACGCGCGGCCTTGCGGGGGCGTTCCGCTGCGGCACCTGCAGCACCGGTCGTCGGCCAGGGCGGAGCGGGCGAGCGGGCGGCGCCAAGCCCGGCGGCTGCGGATCTTTCCGTTTCCCCCCGGCGCGAGCCGACTGCCGATGGACAAGGCCGCGCGGGACAGGGCGAAAGCGACCTGGGTGCCCTGCGCGCCGATCGTGAGGACTCGTTGGCCTCGGGGCGGACAGTCCCCGCACCGCAATCCACAGCTGCGGGCGACAAGGCCGCGTCGGCTGCGCCCGACGTCGGCGCCGCGGAAAAGCGGCCGCGCAAGCGTCGGCGAGGCCGCCTGCTCTCCTTTGCCATGGTCGTGGCAACGCTCGCGGCGGCGGCCGGCGCCGCGGTGTGGTGGATCCAGACGAACGATTTGCTGAAATCCCCGGCCGATACCGGCGTCGCCAATCCGCCTGCCACGGTGGAATCGGAAGATTTCGATGGGGCGGCGGGACTTCAGAACCTCGCCGCGCAGGAGGGCTTCTCGGGCGAGTGGGTTGAGGTATTCACGCCGGCGGAGGTCGCGGCGATCAAGCCGGGCGCGCGCTCCACCGTCGAGCCTTTGAACGACGCAGGCGGCGAGCGCGTGCGCGTGACCTCGGCAGTCGGCGGCAAGGAAGGGGATCTCGTCTTCGAAATTCCCGCCGATATACTGACACAGCTCTCGGGCAAATCATCGACGTTGGCGCTCACCGTCCAGGCGATGCCCGGCAAGACGGCGGAATTTTCCGTCGAATGCGACTTCTCCTCGCTCGGTGCCTGTGGCCGCCACCGGTTCACCGTGCATGACGAGCGGCTGGATATGCTTTTCAAGATCTCATTCGATCGGAGTCTCGCGCCAAGCGGTCCCGGCAGGCTCGTGCTGAACAGCGACGTCAGCGGCGCGGGCAACAGCCTGGATATTTTCGCGATTCGTGTGCTGCCGGGGCAATAGAGCAATTCCAGGAAAAGTGGGTAAACGGTTTTCCGTCCGGAATTGCGTAGTTTCAAAGAGTTAGATCATTTCACTGTTTCAATGAAACAGTGAAATGATCTAGTGCGGTCGAGCGTTCTGCGCCGCCCGCGTTCGAGCGCGCACGAGCACTTCTATGTGGGGCATGACTGTTCCTGGACTCGACATGGCGCGCGTTTACTCGGACGCGCGTCCCGCGCTTCAGATCATTTCAGAAAGCCCGGCCCGGAGCCGACGATCTTGTCGTCGACCTCGCCGATGGCCGCCTTGTCCTTGCCGTCATAGTCCAGATTCTTGAGCATGTGGCGGATCAGATTGATCCGCGCGCGGCGCTTGTCGTTACCGCGAATGACCGTCCAGGGGGCATGGTCGGTGTGCGTTTCCTTCAGCATCCGATCACGCTTCTCGGTGTAGTCGTCCCACTTGTTCAGCGCGGCGATATCCATCGGCGACAGCTTCCAGATCTTCAAGGGATCGTGCCGGCGATCATGGAAACGCTTCAACTGCATCTCCCGGCCGATATTGAGCCAGAATTTGAACAGCTGGATGCCCTCGTGGACGATCATTTTCTCGAAGCGGGGGGCCTGCTTGAGAAAATGCTCGTATTGCTCCGATGTGCAGAAACCCATGACCGGTTCCACACCGGCGCGGTTGTACCAGGAGCGATCGAAGAGCACGAATTCCCCAGCCGTCGGAAAGGTCGCCACGTAGCGTTGGAAATACCACTGGCCGCGCTCGGTCTCGGTCGGTTTGGTAAGCGCGACGATGCGGGCGGAACGAGGGTTCATATAGGCCATCGTCGCGTGGATGGCGCCGCCCTTGCCGGCCGCGTCGCGGCCTTCGAAAAGCGCCATCACCCGTTTGCCCGTCGCCTGCATCCAGAACTGGACCTTGACCAGTTCGATCTGCAGTTTCGTCAGCGTTTCTTCGTACTCGTCTTCTTCCAGCTTCTTCTTGTAGGGATAATCATCGGACGAGAAGGCGTCGTCATCGATCCATTTCGGCAATTCCGGGTTATCGATATCGAAGATGCGGGACTTGCCGCCGATCCGCAATTCGACCGCCCGGCTCTCCGGTTTGGCCCCAGCTGCCGCTGTTTCTGCTGCCATTTGCTTTGCCTCCCGCTGACGCTCGATTTCCGCGAAGGAGGCCATAATTGCATTGCGGATTCAAGCACGTCGTGAAAATCATGTCATGAAGCAGCGCTATCTCTCTGCTTTCGCGGCATCGTGATCAGGGAGAACTGCAATTGAGTCATGAGGATGTTGTGTTGGACGACGCAAAGGTGTTCTGGCGAACGCTGTTGCCGAAGCTGAAGGCGGAACGGTGGGTTCTCGGCCTTTCGATCCTGATCGCCGTTCTCGCCACGTTCGCCGGTATTCACATCCTCGCCGTGCTGCCGTTCTGGATCGTGCTTGCCGCGGCGCTGCTCAATCGCAGCGTGCCGTCGGTCCAGCCGGCGCCGGTAAGTGCCGTTGTCGCCGAGAAGGGGAGCGACCCGCTGGTACCGGCGTTGAACGCACTCGATATGCCCGTGCTCGTCGTTGGCGCGGACGAGACAGTGCTGTTCCAGAACATTGCCGCCGAAAAGGCCTTCGGCACGATTCCCCCGAACAGCGATCTTTCCGCGCGCGTCCGTTCCCCGGGCATCCTCGATATGGTTCGTGAGACAATCGCCACCGGCAAGATCAATCAGATCGAACACACCGAGAGACTGCCGTCGGATGCCGTCTATGTCGTGAGGGTGGCGCCTGCCGAGATTGGAACCGATGCTTCGAGCCGGCGTATCTTCCTGCTGACCTATCGCGACATCTCGCAGGCGCGCCGGATCGACCGGATGCGCTCGGATTTCGTCGCCAATGCCAGCCACGAACTGCGTACGCCGCTCGCCTCTCTTCGCGGCTTCATCGAGACGCTGCAGGGGCCGGCGCGCAACGATCCGAAGGCGCAGGAGAGGTTTTTCGGCATCATGCACGAGCAGGTCACCCGCATGAGCCGGCTCGTCGACGATCTCCTGTCGCTCTCCAGGCTCGAACTGAAATCGCATCTTGCCCCGGAAGACATGGTCGATCTGGCGCCGCTGCTCGGGCACGTGCGCGACAGCCTGCTGCCGCTCGCGACCGAGCTCGACGTGGCGATATCGCTCGACGTTCCCGATGCACCGGTCTTCGTCCCGGGCGATCGCGATGAATTGATCGAGGTTTTCGAGAACCTGATCGAGAACGCCTGCAAATACGGGCAGGAGGGCAAGAGGGTCGAGGTGCGTCTCACAGGCGGAGAGAGCGAGCAGGCCGAGGTGACCGTCCAGGACCATGGCCCGGGCATTCCGGCCGAGCACGTACCGAGAATTACCGAACGTTTCTACCGGGTTAACGTGGAGGCGAGCCGTTCGAAAAAGGGAACCGGCCTCGGGCTTGCCATCGTCAAGCATATTCTCACGCGCCACCGTGCCCGCCTCCTTGTCCATTCGGAGGTCGGCAAAGGCACGATTTTCACGGTCCGCTTCTGACACAAAACGTCGCCGCCTTCTCGTGGAATTCGAAATAACGCAGCTTATTCAATGACATAGCCTGTCATAAATGTTTCACCGAACTGACATAAAAGGTGTGACCATCGGCGGCTAACTAGGGGCAGCCGATTACACGGCGAAGAGAGCGCTGGATCCTTAGCGCACCAACCACAAGCCCATTCCGGGAGAACATCAATGAAAGCTCTTAAACTCACTGTAGCGGCGCTTGTCGCATCCGCCGCCTTCGCGGGCGTCGCAGCGGCTCGCGACCAGATCCAGGTCGCCGGCTCCTCGACCGTTCTTCCCTACGCAAAGATCGTCGCCGAAAGCTTCGGCGAAGCCTTCCCGGACTTCAAGACTCCGGTGGTCGAATCCGGCGGCTCCGGTGCAGGCCTGAAGGAATTCTGCAAGGGCGTCGGCGAAGACACGATCGACGTCGCCAACTCCTCGCGCAAGATCAAGGACAGCGAAGTCGAGGCCTGCAAGGCAGCTGGCGTAACCGAAATCCAGGAAGTCAAGATCGGTTATGACGGCATCGTCTTCGCAACCGACGCCGGCAACCCCGACCTCGCCCTGAAGCCGGAACACCTCTACAAGGCTCTGGCCGCTGAAGTCGTCGTCGACGGCAAGCTCGTTGCCAACCCCTACAAGAAGTGGTCGGAAATCGACGCTTCGCTGCCGGAAGCTGAAATTGCCGCCTACATCCCGGGCCAGAAGCACGGCACGCGCGAAGTCTTCGAAGAGAAGATTCTCACGGAAGGCTGCAAGGAATCGGGCGCCCAGGACGTCATCAAGGCTGCCGTCAGCGATGCCAAGGAACAGCTCGCCAAGTGCATCGCTGTCCGTAAGGATGGCATGGCTGTCGACATCGACGGCGACTACACCGAAACGCTCGCCCGGATCGCCTCCAACAAGAGCGGCATCGGCGTATTCGGCCTTTCGTTCTACGAAAACAACGCCGACAAGCTGAAGGTTGCAACCGTCAACGGCATCGTTCCCTCGACCGAAACGATCGCTTCAGGCGAATACCCGGTTTCCCGCCCGCTGTTCTTCTACGTCAAGAAGGCGCATCTGGGCGTCGTTCCGGGCCTCAAGGAATATGTCGAGTTCTTCATTGACGATCAGATGATCGGCCCCGACAGCCCGCTCGCCGAATACGGCCTGGTTTCTGCTCCGGATGCCGAGCGTGAAGAAATCCGCAAGGCTTTCGAAGCCGGTAACCTGCTCTAACTAAAGACACGCCCGGGCGTGGCCTTGCGTCGCGCCCGGGTTTGCGTTCATTCGATTTGCCGGTGGCCGCGACGGTCGTTGCCGGGGAGACGTGCCGATGAGTACTTCGCTCCTTCTTTTGATCATTGTTTTGATTGGTTTCATTGCCTATTTCGCCGGTCGCGCGCGTTCGCTTGCTCAGTCGGGCGGCAAACTCGCGAATCTGCACTCCTTGCCCGGCTATCACGGCAGCTATGTTGCCATCTGGGCGATCCTGCCGGCGGCGCTTGTGCTTGCCGCCTGGCTGATCGCATCGCCGCTTTACATCGATTCCAGCGTTCGCTCGTCGCTTCCCGATTCCGTACTGAGCCAGGGTGAAGCGACGACGCAGCTTGCGCTCGGACAGGTCAAGTCTGTCGCCGTCGGTCTCGCCCGCTTGAACGCGGACGAAATCGCCGCGCTCGAAAACGGCTCCGCCAACCTGCGCGAAACGCTTGCAGCCAAGGGCGTGGCTCTCGCCGGCGAGGGCGAGCCGTACATGGTCGAGGCCGCCAAGCAGTTCAATGCGATGCGAGACACGAGCCGTTGGCTGATGAGCGCTGTCGTGCTGCTCGTCGCCGTTGCGGGCTGCATCTATGCGATCCGCAACATCAGCGCCCGTTTTCGCGCCCGCAACCAGGTGGAGCGCGTCATGCTCGCTTCGCTGATTGTGGCCTCGTCGATCGCCATCCTCACGACGATCGGTATCGTCACGTCGATGCTGTCGGAAGCGGGGCGCTTCTTCACCATGGTATCGCCTGTCGAGTTCTTCTTCGGCACGGTTTGGGACCCCCGCTTCGCGGCAGCCGGCAGCAGCGGCACATCGGGCCAGTTCGGTCTCCTGCCGCTTCTCGGCGGCACGCTCTATATCGCCTTCGTCGCGATGCTGTTCGCAGTGCCCATCGGGCTCTTTGCGGCCATATACATGGCTGAATACGCAAGCCCGCGGCTGCGTTCGACGGCGAAGCCGCTGCTTGAGGTGCTCGCCGGCATCCCGACGATCGTCTACGGCTTCTTTGCGCTCGTCACGGTCGGCCCGTTCCTGCGCGATATTTCGGCGCAATTGAGCGGTCTCATCACTGGCAGCTACCAGAATTTCATTCAGGCGCAGAGCGTCATCACGGCTGGGATCGTCATGGGCATCATGCTCATTCCGTTCGTGTCCTCGTTGTCCGACGACATCATCACCCAGGTGCCGCGGGCGCTGCGCGATGGCTCCCTTGGCCTTGGTGCCACGCGTTCGGAGACGGTGAAGAGGGTCATCCTGCCGGCCGCACTGCCCGGCATCGTCGGCGCGTTGTTGCTGACGGCCTCGCGAGCGGTCGGTGAAACGATGATCGTCGTGCTTGCCGCCGGTGTCGCGGCGCGCATGCAATTGAGCCCCTTCGAGCCGATGACGACGGTTACGGTCAAGATCGTCCATCAGTTGACGGGCGACCTGGAGTTCACGTCGCCGCAGACACTGGTCGCCTTCGCGTTGGGCATCACGCTGTTCGTCATCACGCTCTGCCTCAACATCTACGCGCTCTACATCGTGCGCAAATATCGGGAACAGTACGAATGACCGAGCTTGCCTCCCCCACGGTAAAGGTCTCCACCCGTCCTGCCGAAACCCGCCGCGATATTGGCATCAAGCGCCGTTATGCGGCAGAGCGGCGCTTTCGCGCCTACGGCATCACGGCCATCACCCTTGGCCTCTTGTTTCTGGCGATCCTCATCTCGACGGTGGTCTCCAACGGTTACACCGCCTTCCTGCAGACGACGATCACGCTGCCGATCGAGTTCACCGAGAAGGTGATCGATCCGAAGAACGAGCGCGCCACCGATCCCAAAACGTTGATGACCGCAAACTATCCGGTGCTCGTCCGAAATGCGCTCGTGAACCAGCTTGGGCTCGATGCGACGAAGCGGCCCTTGGTCAAACAGGCGACCGACATGGTTTCCGCGAGCGCCCGCACGCAATTGCGGGATATCGTCGTCGCCGACCCTTCGATTATCGGAAAGACCGTGCCGGTGACTCTGCTCGCCGCAGCGAACATCGATTCCGCGTTCAAGGGCCAGATCGATCTCTCGGTCGCCGAGGCCAACCGCAAGGTCAAGGACCAGCAGGTCGCCTGGATGAACCAGCTTGCCGATGCCGGCGTGCTCAAGAAGGGCTTCAACACCGGCATCTTCACCTTCGGTGCGTCGAGCCGCCCGGAAGCGGCGGGCGTCGGCGTCGCACTCGTCGGATCGCTTTACATGATGCTGATCGTGCTGGTGCTGGCGCTGCCGATCGGTGTCGCCGCCTCGATCTACCTCGAGGAGTTCGCGCCGAAGAACCGCCTCACCGACCTGATCGAAGTCAACATCAACAATCTCGCGGCCGTACCGTCGATCGTTTACGGTCTTCTCGGGCTTGCCGTCTTCATCAACTTCGCCGGCATGCCGCGTTCGGCGGCCTTGGTGGGCGGTTTCGTGCTGACGCTGATGACGCTGCCTACGATCATTGTTGCGAGGCGTGC
>NZ_JASKLS010000016.1:19294-103156 GCF_030124375.1 Sinorhizobium sp. 6-70 | reverse complement strand
CATCGCCACGCGTGCGGCACTCAAGGCCGTGCCGCCGTCGATCCGTTCCGCGGCACTCGGTCTCGGTGCGTCGAGGATGCAGACGATCTTCCACCATGTGCTGCCGCTCGCCATGCCCGGCATTCTGACCGGCACGATTATCGGCCTTGCGCACGCACTTGGCGAAACAGCGCCGCTGCTCCTGATCGGCATGGTGGCCTTCGTGGTCGATTTTCCGGGGTCTCCGCTGGAACCCTCCACGGCACTGCCGGTGCAGATCTACATGTGGGCAAATGAGCCGGAACGCGCCTTCGTGGAGCGGACCTCGGGAGCGATCATCATTCTCCTGATCTTCCTCGTCTTCATGAACCTGGGCGCAATTCTCTTGCGGCGTCGCTTTGAGCGCCGCTGGTAGTGGGGTAAGGACTATGAACATGATGTCGGAAGCTGCAGTGGAAAAAGCTCTGGATCTGAAAATGAATACGGTGCCCTACAAGATGATCGGCAAGGATGTGTCGGTCTATTACGGCGAGAAGCGCGCGCTCTTCGACGTCAACCTCAACATCCGTGAAAACACCGTGACAGCCTTGATCGGTCCGTCGGGCTGCGGCAAGTCGACGTTTCTGCGCACCTTGAACCGCATGAACGACACGATCGAGAACTGCCGCGTGACCGGCAAGATCACGCTCGACGAGGACGACATTTACGATCCGTCGATCGACGTCGTGGAACTGCGGGCCCGGGTCGGCATGGTGTTCCAGAAGCCGAACCCGTTCCCGAAATCGATCTACGAGAACGTCGTCTACGGTCCTCGAATTCACGGTCTCGCCCGCACGAAGGCGGAGTTCGACGAGGTCGTCGAAACGAGCTTGCAAAAGGCCGGTCTTTTCAATGAGGTCAAGGATCGGCTGCACGAGCCGGGTACCGGCCTTTCCGGTGGCCAGCAGCAGCGTCTCTGCATTGCGCGCGCCGTAGCTGTCAGCCCGGAGGTGATCCTGATGGACGAGCCCTGTTCGGCGCTCGATCCGATCGCCACCGCCAAGGTCGAGGAACTCATTCACGAGCTGCGCGCCAACTTCACGATCGTCATCGTGACCCACTCGATGCAGCAGGCCGCGCGCGTCTCGCAGCGCACCGCCATGTTCCACCTCGGCAATCTCGTCGAGGAGAACGATACCGACAAGATGTTTACCAATCCGGATGACCAGCGCACGCAGGACTACATTATGGGTCGGTTCGGCTAAGCCAGGCGACCAGAGCAATTCCAGGGAAAGTGTGAAACGGTTTTCCGTCCGGAATTGTGTAAGTTCAAAGCGTTAGGTCATTTCAATGTTTCAACGGAACAAGGAAGTGATCTGGTCAACCGGTTTGCGAGTTCGAGGAACGAAACATGTCATCTACACACATCACGTCGGCCTTTGACGACGAGCTCAAATATCTGACGCGCCGCGTCTCGGAAATGGGAGGGCTTGCCGAGCAGATGGTGGCCGATTCCGTCCGGGCGCTGGTGAATTCCGACCTGGCGTTGGCGCAAAAGGTGATTTCCGACGACGCGATGCTGGACGATGCCGAACGCCAGATCGGCGACAAGGCGATCGTCACCATCGCCAAGCGTCAGCCAATGGCCTCGGATCTTCGCGAGATCATGGGGTCGATCCGTATCGCCGCCGATTTGGAGCGCGTCGGGGATCTCGGCAAGAACACTGCCAAGCGCGTGATCGCGGTCGCCGGATCCGGCATCCCGCGCAAGCTTGCGCGCGGCCTGGAGCATCTGGCGGAGTTGGCCCTGGTTCAGCTCAAGGAGGTGCTCGACGTCTACGCTTCTCGCTCGCCGGAAAAGGCGAACAGCATCCGCGAGCGCGACGAGGAGATCGACGCGATCTATACGTCGCTTTTCCGCGAACTGCTGACCTATATGATGGAAGATCCGCGCAACATCACGCCGTGCACGCATCTTCTCTTCTGCGCCAAGAACATCGAACGTATCGGCGACCACGCGACCAACATTGCCGAAACGATCTATTACATGGCGACGGGCGCCCAGCCGCAGGGCGAACGGCCGAAGGACGATAATACGTCGACGCTGGGCTCAGTGACGGACTAGAGCATCCCGCTTTCAAATGGAATCGTCGAAAGCGGATAAGATGCTCTGGAAATCAAAGTGCTAGAGCGTCCTTTGTGCGTTCATTTGAACGCACGGCGCTCTAGAGCGCCCGATAGCCGCATGCGCTGGTGCATGCGTTGATCTTGTCCTGGTCGCGATTTTTCGCGGCCCACAGAGTGTCGCGGTGGCATGATGGCACCCGCGCGTGGGAAGGAGCATGACCGAATGTTGCCGAAGATAGCCGTTGTCGAGGACGAAGAGGCGCTGAGCGTTCTCCTGCGCTACAATCTCGAGGCCGAAGGTTTCGACGTCGATACGATCTTGCGTGGAGACGAGGCTGAAATCCGGCTTCAGGAGCGGTTGCCCGATCTCCTGATCCTCGACTGGATGCTGCCCGGGGTCTCCGGCATCGAACTCTGCCGCCGGCTGCGGCAGAGGCCGGAAACGGAGCGCCTGCCGATCATCATGCTGACCGCGCGGGGTGAGGAAAGCGAGCGGGTTCGTGGCCTCGCCACCGGCGCGGACGACTATGTCGTCAAGCCGTTTTCGACGCCGGAACTGATGGCGAGGGTGAAGGCAATGCTCAGGCGTGCCAAGCCCGAGGTGCTTTCGACGCTGTTGCGTTGCGGCGACATCGAGCTCGATCGCGAGACGCACCGTGTCCACAGGCGCAGCCGCGAAGTCCGGCTCGGACCGACGGAGTTCCGGCTGCTGGAGTTCCTGATGTCCTCGCCGGGGCGTGTCTTCTCTCGCTCACAGCTTCTCGACGGCGTGTGGGGACATGACATCTATGTCGACGAGCGCACCGTGGATGTGCATGTCGGCCGTCTGCGCAAGGCGCTGAACTTCTCGAACATGCCCGATGTCATTCGCACGGTGCGCGGCGCCGGCTATTCGCTTGAGAGCTGAGCGCCGGCGGCCTGGGCATCAAAAAGGGGCGTCACCGCCCCTTTTTCAATAGCGTTCGCTTAAGGCCGGTCAGCGCATGCGGCGGCGCTCGGCGGAAGGCTGATAGGCGAGCCGCGTGTGATAGCTGCAATAGGGCGACGATTCCGGCGAGTCGTTGCCGCAGAAATGGAACTCTTCCTTCAAGGGGTCGCCGATCGGCCACTTGCAGGTGCGCTCCGTGAGCTCCGTCAGGCCGAGGCGCCGCGACATCGGGACGACGACGTTCGGTGCGAGTTCGAGGTCCTGATCGGCGACGAGATCGACTTCGATCTCTTCCTTGAGGACGGTGGCGCCAGCGGTGCGGGTGACGGTGCGGGTGGCGACGCGCGCGGCATAGTTCGGCGCCCGGGGGGCGGACGTGGTGCGCTTGGGGCGTGCGGCAGTGGTCGCGCCGCCGGCCTTGGCCCGGCCCGGCAGGCTCAGCCGGTGAACCTTGCCGATCACGGCGTTGCGGCTGACGCCGCCCAGTTGAGCTGCGATCTGGCTGGCGCTCAGGCCTTCGGACCACAGCTTCTTCAGTTTCTCCACCCGCTCGTCAGTCCAGTTCATTTCTGCACTCCCCGTTCTCGGCGTTGGATGGCAGAATCCATCACCAAGCTCCGGAAAACTCCGGAGCTGCAACGCGATAACTCTTTTGGTGACTAGGTCCGCCGCATGCGTCTAGTAATTGAATATTAACCTACTGGCAGGGTGACTCCGTGGCAAGAGTCGCGGGAATCGCGCCGAATCGATTTCGGAGTTTTCCCCAACTTGCTGGCTGGCCGTTGCATTTTTGCAAGCCCCCGCGGCATGTTTTTTCACGCGTCGGAATCCGCGCGTTCAAGCTCGCTGCAAGCCTTGGTTTTGTTGACATTGCGGTGCGAAATAGGAATAGTGCCTGCGCCGCCGAAAGGCGGCATTTTTGATTTTTATCGGGCGCGATCGCCCGATACCGATGCCAACAGGACGGAAGGAGAAGTTCGCCATGGCCGCAACAACGCCGCTCTACGACACCTATATGCGCGCGCCGTTGCGTTTCGAGCGAGGCGAAGGCGCCTGGCTCATTGCCGAGGACGGCTCGCGCTATCTCGATTTTGCCGCCGGCGTTGCCGTGAATTCGCTTGGCCATGCCCATCCGCACCTCGTCGAGGCGCTGAAGGCGCAGGCGGACAAGGTCTGGCACCTTTCCAATCTCTATGAAATTCCGGGCCAGGAAAGCCTGGCGCGCCGGCTGACGGCGGTGACCTTCGCCGACCGCGTGTTCTTCACCAATTCGGGTGCGGAAGCGCTGGAATGCGCCATCAAGACCGCGCGCCGCTATCATTTCGCCAAGGGGAATCCGGAAAAATTCCACGTCATCACCTTCGAAGGCGCCTTCCACGGCCGCACGATCGCGACGATCGCAGCCGGTGGCCAACAGAAGTACATCGAGGGGTTCGGACCAAAGGCACCGGGCTTCTACCAGGTTCCCTTCGGCGACATCGCCGCGGTCAAGGATGCGATCAACGACGAAACGGCGGCGATCCTGGTCGAGCCGATCCAGGGTGAGGGCGGTATCCGCCCGGCCAGCAAGGAGTTTCTGCAGGAGTTGCGGGCGCTTTGCGACGAATTCGGCCTGCTTCTGATCTTCGACGAGGTTCAGACCGGCATTGGCCGGACCGGCAAGCTCTTCGCCTATGAGTGGGCCGGCATCCGGCCCGATATCATGGCGGTCGCCAAGGGCATCGGCGGCGGCTTTCCGCTGGGCGCCTGCCTGGCGACCGAAGAAGCGGCCGCCGGCATGGTCACCGGCACGCACGGTTCGACCTATGGCGGCAATCCGCTGGCAATGGCGGTCGGAAACGCAGTCCTCGACGTCGTTCTCGCCGACGGGTTCCTGGAGCAAGTGCGTGAAGTCGCGCTCGTCTTCCGGCAGGGGCTCGCATCGCTCAAGGACCGTTTCCCGGATGTGATCGAGGAAATCCGCGGCGATGGGCTGATGCTCGGTATCAAGGCAAAAGTGCCCTCGGCCGACCTGTTGAAAGCGATGCGCGCCGAGAAGCTGCTTGCGGTTCCGGCCGGCGAAAACGTGCTGCGCCTGCTGCCGCCGCTGATCACCACCGCGGCCGAGGCCCGAGAAGGGCTCGCAAGGATCGAGCGCGCCGCTGAAGCGGTCAGGAGCAACAACGGCAACGCCGCGGCCTGATCGGCCCGACTTTTACGACAGGAATTCTTGAGCATGACAGGTACCAGACATTTTCTCGACATCTCGGCGATGGCGGCTGGCGACTTGAGGACCATCATCGACGACGCACGCGTTCGCAAGACGGCGACCAAGGACGGCACTGCCGAACGCCCGCTTGCCGGCAAGATGCTCGCGATGATTTTCGAGAAGCCCTCCACCCGCACGCGCGTCTCGTTTGACGTCGGCATGCGCCAGCTCGGCGGCGAGACCTTGTTCCTTTCCGGAACTGAAATGCAGCTCGGCCGGGCCGAGACGATCGGCGACACCGCCAAGGTGCTTTCGCGCTATGTGGACGCGATCATGATCCGCACGACCGACCATCGGCGGCTGCTGGAGCTTGCCGAACACGCGACGGTGCCGGTCATCAACGGCCTGACCGACGATACGCATCCCTGTCAGATCATGGCCGACATCTTGACGTTCGAGGAGCACCGCGGACCGGTCAAGGGCAAGACGATCGCCTGGACCGGCGACGGCAACAACGTCCTTCATTCGCTGATCGAAGGCTCTGCGCGTTTCGGATATCGCATGAACATGGCGGTACCGCTCGGTTCCGAGCCGCAGGACAAATTCCTCAACTGGGCGCGTAACAATGGCGGCGATGTCCTGCTCTGCCATGAGGCGGAGCAGGCCGTTGCCGGCGCCCATTGCGTCGTCACCGACACCTGGGTATCGATGAACCAGGAGCACCGCGCGCGCGGCCACAATGTTTTCCAGCCATATCAGGTCAACGAGGCCTTGATGAAGCACGCTCACCCGGACGCGCTGTTCATGCACTGCCTGCCGGCGCACCGCGGCGAAGAGGTGACCGACGAGGTCATCGACGGCCCGCAATCGGTCGTTTTCGACGAGGCGGAAAATCGGCTGCACGCACAGAAATCGATCCTTGCCTGGTGTATGGGTATCGTCTGAGGAAGCGGTAGCGATCTTTAGAAGCCGAGACTGCTATTGAATTTATCGAGCTGAAACACAATTTAGGCGGCAAGCGGGCGGCTTCGGTTCTGTTGCCGGGTGTGGCCGCCATCAGCCATTGTGCATTGCGGGCGCGTGCTGCGCACCGCCGGAATGCATATGCCTTCTGGACAAATTCGATCGCGACAAGGTCAAATGAGATGGCGGGCAGGGTGCGCCGGGGATGTCGATGTCCCCACGCAGCTTTCGCCCGCGATGCAAGGAGCAAGATATGACAGAAACAGCACGGGGGCTTGGCGAATTCGATTTTGCCGGTGACGACCATGTCGTGCCTTTCCACGTTGAGGGGCTCGATGTGCGCGGACGCGCCGTGCAGCTCGGGCCGATGCTCGATGCCATCCTCGAGCGGCACAACTATCCGCTGCCGGTGGCGCGTCTGGTCGCAGAGACAGTGGTGCTGACGGTACTGCTCGGCACGTCGCTGAAGTTCGAGGGCAAGCTGATCGTTCAGACGCAGGGCGATGGCCCGGTCGATCTCGTGGTCGCGGACTTTTCGACCCCGGATCGGGTCCGCGCCTATGCTCGCTACAGCCAGGAAGCCCTGGCCGCAGCCGAGCAGGGTGGACGCACAGAGCCGCATGAGCTCCTCGGCAAAGGAGTTCTTGCCTTCACCATCGACCAGGGCGCTCACATGCAGCGCTACCAGGGTATTGTCGAACTCGACGGTGCAACGCTCGAGGAAATCGCCGGCGCCTATTTCCGCCAGTCGGAGCAGATCCCGACTAAGGTGCGTCTTGGTGTCGCCGAGCTTCTTGATCGCGACGAGAACGGAAAGCCTCGGCACCGCTGGCGCGCTGGTGGTATGGTTGCCCAGTTCCTGCCGGATGCCCCGGAACGCATGCGCCAGCCGGACCTTCCGGGCGGCGATGGCGACGAAGGCGAAGCTCTCCAGCTCTTCACGGAGGATGATCTCTGGTCGGAGGCCAAGGTGATGGTCGAGACGATCGACACCGACGAACTGACCGATCCGACCGTCGGAACGGAAAGGCTGCTCTACCGGCTGTTCCACGAGCGCGGGGTTCGTGTCTATCAGCCGCAAGCGGTCTATGATCGGTGCAGCTGTTCGCGCGAGAAGATCCGGGGCGTATTGGCAGGGCTCGACCGCGAGGATATTGAAAGCAGCATCGAGGACGGGGTGATCAAGGTGACGTGCGAGTTCTGCTCCACCACCTATCGTTTCGAGGCGAGCGAAGTGCGCCCCCAGTGAGGCGGCTCGACTGATGCTTCCTAACTGATGCTCCTGTAGGGCCGCACCTCAGTTCAGGGTGCGGACCAGCCCGGGCGAATCGAGCGAGAAGGCGGGGATCGCCACATTGAAGGTCTCCCCGTCCTCGGCCTCCATGCTGTAGTGGCCGAACATGACGCCCGAGGGTGTATCGAGCGGGCAGCCGGAGGAATATTCGTAAGTGTCGCCGGGATTGAGCAGAGGCTGCTCGCCGATCACGCCGGGGCCACTCACCTCGTCCACCTGGCCGTTCTCGTCGGTGATGTGCCAGTAGCGGGTCATCAGGCGAACCGTGATGTCGGAATGGTTCGATATGACGATGCGGTAGCCCCAGACATAGCGGCTATCGTCCGGATCCGACTGTTCTTCCAGATAGTACGGCTCCACCGTGACTTCGATGTCGCGAGTCAGGGCACGATACATGTGCAACACCTTATGCCAAATCTATTCAGCTATTCTACTGCAATATGGTTTAGGCAAGAATAACAGCAAGATTGCATGAGTCCCATTCAAATTAGACGGAGCCGAGATCCATGCTCGATGGCGCGGTGCGCAGGCGGCTTGATCCGCTTCTTGACCGGCTGGGCGTTGCTCTCGTCAGGCGCGGCGTGAGGGCTGACACCATCACGATTTTCGGTCTTGGCCTCGGACTGGCGGCCGCTGGCCTCATCGCATATCGGTTCTATCTCGCCGGCGCGGTGATGATCCTGCTCAGCCGGCTGTGCGACGGTCTCGACGGGGCCGTGGCGCGCGCCAGCCGCCGCACGGATTTCGGCGGGTTTCTCGATATTGTCCTCGATTTCGCCTTCTATGGTGCAATCCCGCTCGCCTTCATCGTCGCGGATCCCGCCAGAAACGGCCTTGCCGGCGCCTTCCTGCTTTTCTCCTTTTATGTCAACGGATCGAGCTTTCTCGCCTATGCCATCATGGCCGAGAAGCGCGCAATGACGACCAGCGTGCGCGGAGCAAAGTCGCTCTATTTCACGACCGGGCTCGCCGAGGCGACCGAGACCATCGTTGTTTTCGTGGCCTTCTGCCTGCTTCCCGGGTGGTTCCCACCCATTGCGGCAGTGTTCGCGGTCGTCTGCCTCTACACAGCCGTATCGAGGATTGTTCTTGCCCGCCTCAGCTTGTTTGAGCAGCAATAAAGAAGCCGCCCGCGTTTCCACGGGCGGCATCAGCCAGAGCAATTCCAGGAAAAGTGTGTAACGGTTTTCCGTCCGGAATTGCGTAGTTTCAACGAGTTAGATCATTTCAGTGTTTCAATGAAACAATGAAATGATCTAGAAACAGCGGTTTGATCAGGCCTTCACGCTCTTCAACGCGCGGGCGAAATCCTCGACCAGATCCGCGCTGTCCTCGATGCCGGCGGAGAAGCGCACGGTGCCGGCGGAAATGCCGAGTTCGGCGCGAGCTTCCTCCGTCAGGTTCTTGTGCGTTGTCGTGGCCGGATGGGTGATCAGGCTCTTGGAATCACCGAGATTGTTGGAGATCCGGACGATTTCCAATGCGTTCTGAAGCGCGAAGGCCGCTTCCTTGCCGCCCTTCAGTTCGAACGCCACCAGCGTCGAGCCGCCACTCATCTGTTTGGCGATGATATCCGCCTGCGGATGGTCCTTGCGGCCAGGATAGATGACGCGGCCGACCTGCGGCTGCTCGGCGAGGAAGTCGGCGATCCGGCGGGCGCTTTCCGTCTGCTGCTTCACGCGCAGAGGAAGCGTCTCGACACCCTTGAGCAATGTCCAGGCGTTGAACGGCGACATGGCCGGGCCGGTATGGCGGAAATAATCGTGCAGGTTTTCGTCGATCCATTCCTTGCTGGAAAGCACGACGCCACCGAGGCAGCGGCCCTGGCCGTCGATGTGCTTGGTGGCGGAATAGACGACGACATGGGCGCCGAGTTCGAGCGGCTTCTGGAAGAGGGGGGTCGCGAACACATTGTCGACGACCAGCTTGGCGCCGATCTGATCGGCGAGCTTGGCGACGCCTGCAATGTCGATCACTTCGAGCGTCGGATTGGTCGGGCTCTCCAGGAAGAAGACCTTCGTGTTCGGGCGAACCGCTTTCTCCCAGTTTGCGAGATCGCGGCCGTCGACGAGCGTACATTCGACACCGTATTTGGGCGCAAGGGTCTCCACGACCCAGCGGCACGAACCGAAAAGCGCGCGGGCGGCGACGATGTGATCGCCCGCCTTAACCTGGCACAGGATCGCCGAGGCAACGGCCGCCATGCCGGAGGCGGTGGCTCGGGCGTCTTCGGCCCCTTCGAGCATGCACATGCGCTTTTCGAACATGTCGTTGGTCGGACTGCCGTAGCGCGCATAAATGAAGCCGTCGGTCTCGCCCTTGAAGCGGGCTTCCGCCGCTTCGGACGTTTCGTAGACGAAACCCTGTGTCAGAAAGATCGCTTCGGAGGTTTCGCCGTATTGCGAACGGAGCGTTCCGCCGTGGACGAGTTGGGTTGCCGGGCGCCAGGTCTTGCTCATGCGACAATCACTTTCAAAACAAAAAACCGGCCGCGAAAACGGGCCGGTTTGACACCCGGCCATTTTAGCTACTTGTTTAACGTGGCTGCAAGCCGACCGGCCAAATCACCACGGGATAAAGCTCCAATACTGCCTGGCCGTGCTTGCGTCAATTCCCGGAGTTTGGTTTTGTCTGGCAACTGGAATGAGGATCGGTATGGCTCGCGAGACAGGGATTTTGGCCGACCGCGCAATTGCCGCGCTGTTTGCCACGGGACGCTTGAAAAGCGAGAGACCGCTGGATGAGGACCAGATCCAGCCGGCGAGCCTCGATCTGCGCCTCGGCGCCAAGGCGTTTCGCGTCCGGGCGAGCTTCATGCCCGGGCCGGCGCATCTTGTCGCCGACAAGCTCGATCGCCTGAAACTGCATGTCATTGATCTCACCGATGGCGCGGTGCTGGAGACCGGCTGCGTCTATGTCGTGCCGCTGATGGAAAGCCTCGCACTACCGGAAAACATGTCGGCCTCCGCCAATCCGAAAAGCTCGACCGGTCGCCTCGATATCTTCACGCGCGTCATCACCGACAGGGCGCAGGAGTTCGACAAGATCCCAGCCGGGTACAGTGGCCCGCTCTATCTGGAAATCAGCCCGCGCACCTTCCCGATCGTCGTCAGGCGCGGCTCGCGCCTATCGCAGATCCGCTTCCGCGTCGGGCACGCCGTGCTCTCCGAACAGGAGTTGCTGGCGCTGCACGAAAGCGATGTGCTCGTGGCAAGCGAGCGGCCCAACGTCACTGGCGGCGGCATTGCGCTCTCGATCGATCTCAAGGGCACCGGTCCGGACGGCCTCATAGGCTACCGCGGTAAGCACCACACCTCGGTGGTCGATGTCGACAAGAAGGCGGAACATCCGGTCTTCGACTTCTGGGAGCCGCTTTACAGCCGAGGTCGCGACGATTTGATCCTCGATCCGGACGAGTTCTATATCCTCGTCTCGCGCGAGGCCGTCCATGTCCCGCCGCTTTACGCGGCCGAAATGACGCCCTTCGATCCTCTGGTCGGCGAGTTCCGCGTCCACTATGCCGGATTCTTCGATCCGGGCTTCGGGCACGCCTCGGCCGGCGGCAGCGGCAGCCGGGCGGTGCTGGAGGTCCGCAGCCACGAAGTGCCGTTCATCCTGGAGCACGGCCAGATCGTCGGCCGCCTCGTCTACGAGCACATGATGGAGCGGCCGGAAGGTCTGTATGGCCTCGATCTCGGCTCGAACTATCAGGCGCAAGGCCTGAAGCTTTCCAAGCATTTTCGCGCCGAGTGAGCCTGCTGCAGTGACCTTTTGTGCGTCTAATAGCGCGCACTGCGCTGTAGACGCTTGACAGATCGCGGCCGTTGATGAAATTTCCGCTTCTGTCGCGGGTGTAGTTCAGTGGTAGAACGCCAGCTTCCCAAGCTTGATGTCGTCGGTTCGATCCCGATCACCCGCTCCACTTTTCTTATGCATTCCAACGATATGATGGAAATTCCCGGAAGGCTCGTCTCGTCGAGGTTCCTGTAGCCAGTCGGGCAACATCTCGATAATCTTTGGCAAACCAAACCGAATCCGCGTGCTCTGAGGCCGCGGCTCCAAGTATCGGATCGTAATGACGCGTGCTCTGAGTCTACGAATTTACGGCATCCTCGCGCTCTGCGCCTTCCTCATCGCCGAACCGGTGCTTGCGCAACCGCGAGATCTGCCCCTCCTTTTCGACGCCCGCGAACGTATCGCCCGGCCGGACCTGACAGGTCTTGCACGGCTTCGTTTTTTGACGACGGTCGATTTTCCTCCGTTCAATTTCATCGACCAATCGGGCAAGCTTTCGGGCCTCCACGTCGATCTCGCGCGCGAAATCTGCCGCGAGCTTGAGATCGAGGACAAATGTCAGATTCAGGCGGTGACCTACGCGGAACTCATCCCGGCGCTCGAGCAAGGCCAAGGCGAGGCCGTGGCCGCGGGTATCGCGGTTCGCCCGGAGCTGCGCCAGCGTTTCGCCTTCTCCAGGGCCTTCATGCAGTTGCCGGCTCGCTTTGCTGTCAACACCAAGGCCGAAGATCTCGTGACGAACACGGCCGCGCTTGACGGCAAGCCCGTCGGCGTCGTTTCCGGCACGACCCACGAGGCCATGCTCAAGGCGTTTTTTCCGAAGGTCGAGGCCAAGGCCTTTCCGGACCGGGATGCAATGCTCTCCGCATTGCGGCAGGGTTCGGTTGCAGCCGTCTTCTCCGACGGCATGCAGCTCTCGTTCTGGGTTTCGGGCAGCGTCGCCGGTGGATGCTGCGCCTTGCTTGACGGCGCCTATTTCTCTGAACGTTTTCTCGGCGAAGGTTTGACCATCATGAACCGCAAGGCCGAGCCGGCATTGACCCAGGCGATCGATCACGCCTTGCTGGCGCTGTCGCGCAGCGGCAGGCTCGACGAGATCTATCTGCGCTATTTTCCGAACGGTATCTATTGACTGAAATGGAGCCGTCCGTCTCGCCCTATCCGCGCCGGAAGGGCAGCATCAGCGACCAGACGAGTTTGATCGGCGCGTCGCGCCCATAAGCCTTGAGGCCCGTCTCGATGGCATCGTCGCCGCTCGCCGGTTGTGCCACATAGGTGGAGAACAGCCGGTCCCAGATGGAAAGGTTGAAGCCGTAGTTGGAATCCGTCTCGACCCTCTCGACGGAGTGGTGGATGCGGTGCATGTCCGGCGTGACGATGAAACGCCGCAGCCACCTCTCGATCTTGGGCGGCAGCCGCAGATTGGCGTGATTGAACATGGCGCCGGCGTTGAGCACGATTTCGAAGAGCAGCACGGACAGTGCGGGGGCGCCAAGCGCGACAATGATCGCCGCCTTCCAGACCATCGACAGCAGAATCTCCAAGGGATGGAAACGGAGCGCGGTCGTCAGGTCGACGCCAGGATCGGCATGGTGGACGCGATGGATGCGCCAGAGGATCGGCAGCTTGTGGGAGATGACGTGCTCCAACCAGACGGCAAAGTCCAGCGCGACGAAGGCGATGAGGCCGGAAAGCAGCGCTGGGACGCCCAATGCGGGCAGCGCCCCGTATCCGCGTGCGTCGGCCCAGAGCGCAACGCCCGTGGCTGCGGCCGGAAAGACGATGCGCAGGAACAGCGAAGAGAGAAGGAGGATCGAAAGGTTCGTCGCCCAACGACGGGCCTTCAACGCCTTCACGAGCTCCGGTCGCTCCAGGCGCGGATGAGAGAATTCGACAAGCGCGAGGAGGGCGAAGGCAGTGGCAAAGGCGATGATGCGCCAGAGCGGTTCCGCAACACCGTAAAACAGCATTCGTTTAGACCTCGTCGATGCGCTCCAGTCGCACAGAACGACGCGCAGCCTTCTGCCGTAGCAGTTCTGCTGCATGTTTCCTTAAATTGTAGCCAATTCAAGGATAAAACATGCAGCAATTCAAAGTGCTACAGCGTCCTTTGCGCGTCTTATTAGACGCGCGGCGCTGTCGCGTCAGAGGCTCTACTTCCGGAAGCGTGCGATTGCGCCGCGTTCGATGCCCGCGCAGGTCAGCTTGTCGAGACCCAGCCGGTCGCGCAGCAATTGCAGGAGCCGGATTTCCTCGTTGCGAATGCGCTGATCCGCGGCAGCAAGCTCCACGGCGAGCGCATACGCCGTGTCATAAAGCCGTTGCGGAAGGGCCTCCCGGACCATTTCAAGGACTATGTCGAGGCCCTCCGGCGCAGCGAGCTGGGCCGAGCACTCGCGGCCAATATCGATCAGCCGGTTCTCATCGAAACCGTCGAAGGCGGGCAGAAATTGGACGAGCTCGCCGATGCGGGCAAATTCGTCGTCGGTCATGTGCCGATCGACAGCGGACATCATCACCATGACATAGATGAAGGCTTCGTGCTGGCTGAGGCTTGTAGGCATTTTGTCCGGTCTCCTATGAGGGAGGGCAGTTAGGAATTTCGGGTGGGGCTTACAAGTCCGGTGCCGTGTCCTCCGGTACCGTCGCATCAGGTACCGTGGCCACCGGTGGTTCATCGATGATGAGCGGCGCGCGGCTCAGATCGCGCGGGTCGTTGCCGTAGAAGCCGAGCTTTGCGCTTCGGGCGGCTTCCGCCTTGGCCTCAAGCGAGGTGCCGGGCAGCGGCGTCGCCCAACCGTTGCTGACCAGCCATTCCGCCGGGTTCTCGTTCCCGACCTTGCAGGCCGTTGTGACGGTCTTCTCGGAACTTTCTTCGGGCTGATCGCAGACGAGCGCGCGCGCCCTCAGGAAGTTGCGAAAGGCGGTGCGCGCGACCATGCCGCAGGGCCAGCTGCGGCCGTTGCCCTCGCAGGTTTTCTCGGCGTTTTCCGGTTCGATATCCTTGAGCTGGACGGTTGTGTCGCCCGAGCGGATCAATCCGGCGGCAAGCGCGACCGGACGCTGGAAGATCATCGTGGTCGCTGCCGCCTTTTGCTTCGGTTCGGAGAGCGGCGGCCGCGGTGCAATGCGCTCGAGCGGTTGTGCGACCCCGTCCTGCGGCACAGCAAAAAGCTGCGGTTCGATTGTCCGTGCCGGCAGTCGGTCGACCTTTCCGGCACCTGCCTTCTGCTCAGGTACTGCTTGAGACTTGGTCACTGCTTGCGGCGGTGGGGCGGTGGGCATCTCCGCCGGCGGTTCCTGGGCCTCGATCGTTGCCACATCCGGCGTTTCGAGGGGAAAATCCGGTCCGGCACTTTCCTGGCCACGGATCGCGGCGAGACCGGCCCAGAGAATCCCGGCGTAAAGCAGCAGGGCGACAAGCCCGCCAGCAATTGTGAACGACTGCTGCCGCATCAGGAAAGATATCCTACTGGCTGGCCCAGATGATCCGGGCGATCCACTCCACGTCTGACATTTCGAAATTGCGATTCGGGTGATCCGGGTTGAGCGACAGCAGTTCGATGCCGCGCGCCGTTTGCCGGGACAATACTTTCGCCATCACCTCGCCCTCGCAGGTCTTGACGACGACACGGTCGCCGCGCCGCGCCTGTGCGGTCGGATCGACAATCAGAATATCACCGTCGCGATAAAGCGGCAGCATGCTGTCGCCCTGGATTTCCAGCGCGTAGATGCCAGAGCGGCGCTCAAGCGCTGCAGGAAAGTCGACCACGTCCCAGCCTTGACCGGCGGGGAACCCGCCGTCGTCGAAGAAGCCGCCGGCGCCCGCCTGCGCGAAGCCAATGAGTGGGATGTCGGCCGATTGCTCCCGCTCGTCCGCCGGCATGCCTATTCCCGTTGCCGGGCGCATGAGGGCCATGAACTGGTCGAGGGACGAACCGGTTGCCTCCAGGACCTTCGAGATCGATTCCGTCGAGGGCCAGCGGTCCCGACCGTCGGCGGATTGGCGCTTCGACTTGTTGAAGGATGTCGGATCGAGGCCGGCGCGACGCGCCAGGCCGGACGGCGACAGCCGATGACGCTCGGCCAGCGCGTCAATGGCGCGCCAGATGCTGTCGTGTGAAAGCATTCGATCCAACTCCGGAAGGGCGAGGGACGCCATTCCTTCCGCCTCTCCGCCCTAGATTAGCGAAGCAGGGAATGGCCGTAAAGAATGCGAAGGAAAATAGTCCTTTGTCGGCTGTAGCGCCGCGCGTCTTATCAGACGCGCAAAGGACGCTGCAGTGGCTGCGGTCAGGCGAGCTCCCGCTCCTTTGCCGTCCTTGCCATGACCTGCTCATAGGCGGCCTGCAGCGTCTGTCGCACCGTGGGCCCGTCTGGAGCCGAAGGCGTGGCGCCGAGATGCTCGACCCTGAGTTCGTCCATGAATCGATCCCAGAGTTCCGGCCCGCCTTCCTCCATCAGTTGCGCGCGGATGCTCAGCTCTTCGCTGACCGGCAGATAACGCCGGCCCCAGGCCCCGAGATGCGCCATGATCGGCACCAATGCGATCGTCATCTCGGTGAGGCTGTAGATCGCCTTCTGCTTGTGGCTGGGATCGTCTCTCTTCGTCAGCATGCCCATTTCCACCAGCGTCTTCAGCCGATCGGCGAGAATGTTGGAGGAAATGCCCTCCTGCGAGCGGAGGAGTTCGCGGAAATGCCGTTTGCCGCCGAAAATCATGTCCCGGATGATCAGCAAACTCCATTTGTCACCGAAGACTTCGAGCGAGAGATTGATCGGGCAACCGGAGCGATGGTCGTCTGTCATGCTGGTCCCTGTAGAACACGATGTAGATCACGATGATTTTGCGACTGTACCCAAGATCATGAACGTGAACGATTCTGGCAAGTTGAGATGCGGGATGCTGGCGGGGCCGTTTGCACCTTTCCACATCGGACTAACTGCTTGCATTATCGCATCAGTGGCGTTACTTTGCAACTGCTTTCAATTCGAGATCAGAATGTCGCCGACTGACGCAGTCGTGGGATTGCAGTCAATGACGTCGGCCTCGAAAGGCCGGGCGCGGCCATCGAAGAGGAGGAAGACCGTGGCAAATCCATCCGCAGAGCACGCAAGTTTCACCATAGAACGTCTCTTCAAGGCATCACCCGAGCGGGTTTTTCACGCTTTTGCCGATCCTGCAACGAATGACCGATGGTTCGTCAAGGGCGACAATTGGCCGGTAGCGGAATACCGGCACGACTTCGGCGTGGGCGGGCGGGAAAGCGGCCGTTTCAGCCAGGACGGCAAGACCTTCTATTTCAACGAGACCGTCTATCTCGACATCGTCGAGAACCGGCGGATCGTCTCGGCCTACACCATGGCGAAGGATGATCGGCGGATTTCTGCCTCCATCGCCACCGTCGACCTCGTGCCCGAAGGCAAGGGCACCCGCGTCATCTTCACCGAACAGGCGGCCTTTCTCGACGGGCTGGATAAGGTCGAATATCGCCGGCAAGGGTGGGAGCAGTTGATCGGACTTCTTGCGGCCGAACTCGGCGAAACGGCGGCGGCGGCCTGACGTCGCGGCGCGATTTTGTCGAATAGCCTTACAGCATCGAAGCAAGTGCGCTGCCGGCCATGCCGAAGGAGAACACAACGAGGCAGGCGGCAGCGATGCGGCGGGGCAGCCGCGGACCGATCGGCTGTCTCGGTAACCGCGCAAGGAAGGTGCCGGCGATGATCCAGAGCGAGCCGGCACTCACAACCAGCGCTGCGAAAGCGGCAAGCCAGGGCAGCATCGCTACCAGTCCCACCTGCGGCATGATCGCCAGCGCGATAATCAGCCCCTTCGGATTGAGCACGGTGGTGATGAACACCTGCCCGAGAGTGACCGGCCGGACTGCAGCCTCGCCTATCGGAGTCCAGAGTGCATAAGCCATGAAAAGGATCCAGCAGGCGGCGGCGAGCTTGACGATAAGGCCGATCCCCGGGTGGGCGGACATGAACGGCGCGGCGAGGGCGGCGACCGGTACGATCACCGTCAGATAACCACCGAGCTCGCCAAGAAGCAGCGGAGCCGAACGCCGCACGCCGGTGGACGCACCGGAAAGCCACAGCAGCGTGTTGGTCGGCCCAGGTGTTGCCAGGAGCAGGAGGATCGCGAGTACGAACTGGAGTGGCTGCATGGACGCGGTTCCGGCTGTTGGTCTCTCCATATGCCGTAGCGCATCCGCTACCCCGCCAACTTGACTTCGGTCAACTGCACGCCCGAGGATTTCGCGGTCGCGCTGCCCTCTCAGTGGGTCAAGCCCGAGCCTCGATGTACCTTGCTGCCAGCAGGTCCTCGCAACCATGTTCCATAAGCGCCGCGTCAAGCGCCTTCTCGTAATCCGGTTGCGCACTTTCAAGGCGGGCACGCCCCTTGTCGGTAAGAACCGTATAAACCCCGCGCTTGTCGTCCGGGCAGAGATCGCGAATGGTGAGCCCTCCGCGTTCCAGACGCTCGACCATCCGTGAAACCGAGCTTTGGTTGAGGCGCAAATGTGCGGCCAGTTCCTGCATGCGAAGCTCGCAATCCGGCGAACGCGCCAGAACCTCCAGTGCGCGATACTCTGAAAGTCCGAGCCCATGCCCCGCTTGAAGAACCTTGCCGAGCTCGGCTTCGACATTGGCGACAGCCTGAATCAATTTGAGCCATGCATCGCTTTTCTTGGACATGATTTGGTGCAGGCTCCTCTCTTGGCAATGCGCGGGACAGGATTCAATATGTATGTCCATGCAAGCGAGAACTCAAGAAGAGACCGCTTTTCTAGAGCGCACGCTGGAGGGCGCGAAAATCGAGGAACGGACGCAAGCCGTCCGGCACGGTAAGCTTCCTCGCGGCTGGCAACTGCCAAGTCTGAGGATCATCGGCGAACAGTGCGTATGTGCCCCGATAGTCGAACCCATGCGCTGCCGCCTCGTCTCGATCAACAGCAAAGAACACCTGTGAGATGCCCGCGTATAGCGCGGTCATGTAACACATCGCGCAAGGCTCTCCCGAGGCCAAAAGCGTCGTCCCGTGAAGATAGGGAGTTCCATGCGCACGGCACGCATCGCGGATCGCCTCCACCTCCGCATGCGCGGTCGGGTCGTGGTGTCCTTGGACGCGGTTGACGCCGCGTCCAAGAATGTTCCCGTCGGCGTCGACCACGAAAGCCGTGAATGGTTTGCCTCCGCCATGGACGTGCTTCACGGAGAAGGCGACCGCCTCCTCCATGAGCTGCATCACGCGGGTGGAAGGATCTCTGGACACTCAGATTTCTCCCCACAGATTGCGAGAACTAGCGTAGCTCTGCCCGGAGCTTGGCGCTGTCAGCGAGTTTCAGCCAGACGACACCGCCGATGATGACGGCCAGCCAGAACGCCTGGATCAGAGTGAGCGGCTGGTTGAGCAGGACGCTGCCAAAGACCGCCGCCCCTACGGCGCCGATGCCTGCCCAGACCGCGTAACCAATGCCGACGTCGATCGTTCGCAGGGCTGCGCTCAGAAAATACAGAGTGAGCAGAAAGAAGACGATGGCGGCGATCGACCAGCTCAACACGGTGAACGCCTCGCTGCCTCCTACGCTGAGGGCATAGCCGATCTCGAAGACCCCGGCGACCAGCAGCATAGCCCATGCCCGCCCGTTGTTTTCGTTCCTTTGGACTGTTGTCATGATGTTCGATTCCTTTCAGGTCGAGTCGGAGCTTGAATGCATGCAAGCGCGTCCGGTCATGCCGCGCCGCTGAGCCGCAGGCCGACGACGCCTCCGATCACAAGGACGATTCCAAGGATCTTCCTCCAGTCCAGGCGTTGTCCGAAGAACAGTGCGCCCAGAATGACGATCCCGACGCCTGCTATGGATGTCCACATTGCGTAACCGACGCCAACATCGAAATTGAGGAGTGCGAGACTGAGGAAGAAGGTAGCGATCACTCCGCTGACGAGTGTAGCTCCGGTCCACCAAGGTCGGGTGAAGCCCTTTGCATTCCCTGCAGAAATCGCGACGGCGATCTCAAAGATCACGGCGACCGCCAGATACAACCAGTGCATGATTATCCTCCAGTAATGTTGTGATATTGGCCAGTGATGTTGTGATGTTGACGGCGAAAGCTCACCAGCTAATGCGGATGTCCCAATCGTCGGTCACTTCGGATAGCGCCCGCTCCGCAAGCAGGGACACACATCGTCGGAATAGACGATTACCGCAGGCATCTGATCTCCCACATTATTGTATGTGCATGCAGATTCATGGAGGACCGTTTGATGGGTGTCAATATATTTGCATGCGCAAGCAAACACAAAAGGGTGAACGCGCGATTGGCGGGGCGCCGGTGGCGATGAGTCGGATGGGCTGTTGCTGTGCTGGCGCGCGATCTTCTTCGCGAAGGTGAAATCCCTTTGGTCCGCCCCTCGGTGCGCCGGGGCGGATGCTGCCGGCTTCGGCCGGAGCAGTGCGGCGAGAGTGCGACTACGACGCCGCAAGTCTGATCGGCCGTGCATCTGAAAAAGCAGCCAAGGCCGCTAAGCAGGTTGGGGAAGGGGCCGGTAACGATGAAAAAGGGCCGCACCCGATCGGCACGGCCCCGAATTTTTGCTTGCGAAGGGCAGGCGGCTTATGCCGCCTTCTTCGCCTCTCCGTAGGGATCGAAGCGCCCGTAGAAGGTCTCGCCCTTTTCCGCCATCTCTTTCAGCAGCGGCGTCGGCTTGAAGTGGTCGCCATAGTTCTTGGCGAGCTTCTCGCACAGCTTGACGAAGGCTTTCACGCCCATGCCGTCGATGTAGGAAAGCGTGCCACCGGTATAGGGCGCGAAACCGAAGCCGAGGATGGAGCCGACATCGGCTTCGCGCGGATCGGTGACGATGCCTTCCTCGATGGTGCGGGCGGCTTCCAGCGCGATGGTTGCGAGGAAGCGCTGCTTCAGCACCTCGACGTCGATCTTGTCGGCATTTTGCTGCGGATAGAGCGTTTTCAGTTCCGGCCAGAGATATTTTTTGGCCGGCTTCGCGGGATATTCGTAGAAGCCCTTGCCGTTCTTGCGTCCGCGGCGATCGAGGTCGTCGACCATCTTGTTAATCAGCGCCATGTGCCGCGGATCGACGGCCTTCTCGCCGAGGTCGGCGACGGTCGCCTTCAGGATCTTCTGGCTGAGATCGATGGCCACTTCGTCGTTGAGCGACAGCGGGCCGACCGGCATGCCGGCCATCTTGGCGGCATTCTCGATCATCGCCGGCGGCACGCCCTCGATCATCATGTCGTAGGCTTCATGGATATAGCGGAAGACGCAGCGGTTGACGTAGAAGCCGCGGGTGTCGTTGACGACGATCGGCGTCTTCTTGATCGCCGCGACATAATCGAGCGCGGTCGCGAGCGCGCGGTCAGCGGTCTCCTTGCCGAGGATCACTTCCGTCAGCATCATCTTCTCGACCGGCGAGAAGAAATGGATGCCGATGAATTGGTCCGGCCGCTTCGAATTCTTGGCAAGACCGGTGATCGGCAGCGTCGATGTGTTGGAGGCGAAGATGGCATCCTTGGCCATCACCGCTTCGATCTTCTCGATGACCTCCTTCTTGACCTGCCGGTCCTCGAACACCGCCTCGACGACGAGACCGGCATCCTTGAGGTCGCCGTAGTCGGCAGACGGCGTGATGCGGGCAAGCAGCGCCTCGCCTTCTTCCTTGGTAAGTCGGCCCTTACCGATCGAATCCTTCACCAGCCCTTCCGAATGCGCCTTGCCCTTTTCGGCCGTTTCCATGTCGCGATCAATGAGGGTTACGAGGATGCCGGCGGCGGCGGTGACATAGGCGATCGAAGCACCCATGAAGCCGGCGCCGACGACGCCGACCTTTTTGAATTCGGATTTCGGCACGCCGGCCGGGCGGCGCGCGCCCTTGCCGAGCTCCTGCATCGAGACGAACAGCGAGCGGATCATCGAAAAAGCTTCGGTGGTCTGCAAGATCTCGGTGAAGTAGCGCTGCTCGATCTTCAAGGCCGTGTCGAACGGCACCTGCAGACCCTCGTAGACGCATTTCAGGATGGCGATTGCGCCTGGATAGTTGCCAAAAGTCTGGCGGCGAAGAATGCCGGAGGCGGCCGGCCAGAGCTGAGCCGACGCCGGCGTCCAGATGCCTCCGCCCGGCACCTTGAAGCCCTTTTCGTCCCAGGGTTGGACCGGCTTCAGGCCGTTCCTGATCATCGCCTTGGCGGCGTCGATCAGCTTGTCGGGATCGACCACTTCGTGCACGAGCCCCATCGCCTTGGCTCGCGCCGCCGTCAGCGACGAGCCGCTCGTCATCATCTGCAGCGCGTCCTGCGCATTGGTGAGGCGCGGCACGCGCTGGGTGCCGCCGGCGCCGGGGAAGATGCCGACCTTGACCTCCGGCAGCGCGATCTTCACCGCCTTGGAATTGGAGGCGACGCGGCCGTGGCAGGCGAGCGACAGCTCGAAGGCCCCGCCCATGCAGGTGCCGTTGATCGCCGAGACCCAGGGCTTGCCTGAGGTTTCCAGCTTGCGGAAGAGGCCTGTCATGCGACCGACGAGGTCGAAGAGTTTTTGCGCGGCGTTGGCCGGATCTTTCTTCTTTTCCTCCGCCTGGAAGGTGAACATCGACTTGATCATCGAGAGATCGGCGCCGCCGGAGAAGGACGACTTGCCCGAGGTGAAGACGACGCCCTTGACGGCCGCGTCAGCGGTCGTCTGGTCGACAATCGCGTTCAGTTCCTCCATCACCTCCTGGGTAAAGACGTTCATCGATTTTTCGGGCATGTCCCAGGTGACGAGCGCGATGCCGTCGGCGTCGGTTTCGATCTTGAAGTTCGTGTAAGACATTTTCTCTCTCCCGGATCGGATCAGACGCGTTCGATGATGGTGGCGGTGCCCATGCCGGCGCCGATGCAGAGCGTGACGAGTGCGGTGTTGAGGTCGCGACGCTCCAGTTCGTCCAGAACGGTGCCGAGGATCATTGCGCCCGTGGCGCCGAGTGGGTGTCCCATGGCGATCGCACCGCCATTGACGTTGATCTGGTCGTGCGGGATATCGAAAGCCTGCATGTAGCGCAGGACGACGGCGGCAAAAGCCTCGTTGAGCTCGAAAAGGTCGATGTCGGAGAGCTTCATGTCGGCGCGCTTAAGCAGTTTCTCGGTCACGTCGACCGGGCCCGTCAGCATCAGCGCCGGGTCGGAGCCGATATTGGCGAAGGCGCGGATGCGCGCTCGCGGCTTTAGCCCCATGGATTCGCCGCCGGCCTTGGAGCCGAGGAGCACGACGGCCGCGCCGTCGACGATGCCGGAGGAGTTGCCGGCGTGGTGGACGTAGTTGATCCGCTCGATCTCCGGATGCGCCTGGATCGCGACAGCCTCGAAACCACCCATCTCGCCAGGCATCTGGAAGGACGGGTTCAGGGAGGCGAGTGCTTGCATGTCGGTGGTCGGGCGCATGTGCTCGTCGCGATCGAGAATGGTCAGGCCGTTCTGGTCCTTCACCGGCACCACCGAGTTCTTGAAGTGGCCCTTTTCCCAGGCATTGGCGGCGCGCTTCTGGCTTTCGACCGCGTAGGCGTCGACGTCGTCACGCGAGAAGCCGTATTTGGTCGCGATCAGGTCCGCAGATACACCCTGCGGCATGAAATAGGCCGGCAGATTGACGGAGGGGTCCATGAACCAGGAGCCGCCCGACATGCCGAGGCCGACGCGCGACATGGATTCGACGCCGCCGGCGATCACGATGTCGTCCGCGCCTTGGGCGATCTTGGCGGCACCGAAATTGACGGCGTCGAGGCCGGAGGCGCAGAAGCGCGAGATCTGCATGCCTGGCGCGCGTGTCGAATAGCCGGCCTCGAAGGCCGCTGCCTTGGGGATAACCGAGCCTGCATCCATCACCGGATCGACACAGCCCATGATGATGTCGTCGACAGTCGACGTGTCGAGGCCGTTACGGTCGCGCACCGCTTCCAGCATCTTGGCCGCAAGGCGGACGGAAGGCACCTCGTGCAGCGATCCGTCCTTCTTGCCACGGCCGCGCGGTGTGCGCACGTGGTCATAAACGAAGACTTTCGTCATCTCTTGATCTCCCTTTGGGCGGCATCGCTTCGAGCCGCACTTAATGCATTGGAGCGGATGCTTGCCGAAGCCGCCGCCTTCGCGCTTTCCCTCATCCTGCTCCGAGTGTGAAATCAGAACGCCGCTGCGTCCAGCGCCATCAGCGTGTCGGCGCCGGTTTCGATGCGGGCCTTCCGCAGCGCCGTTTCGGGCATGATACGCTCCATGAAGAACCTTGCCGTGATCAGCTTGCTCTTCAAATAATCCGCGCGTTCGGTTTCGCCAGCGGCGAGCTTTTCCTCCGCCGTCTTGGCGATCCTGGCCCACATGTAGCCGAGGACGACAAGGCCGAAGAGATGCATGTAGTCGGTCGAGCCGGCACCGGCATTGTCGGGCTTCGCCATGGCGTTCTGCATGAACCACATGGTTGCCGCCTGCAGATCGTTCAGCCCCTTCTTCAGCGCCTTGGTGTAGCCCGACAGCTTCTCGTCGCTGCGGTTTTCCTCGCAGAAATCGCCGATTTCCTTGAAGAGCGCCATCACGGCGCGGCCGCCGTTCGTCGCCAGCTTGCGGCCGACGAGGTCGAGCGCCTGGATGCCGTTGGCACCCTCATAGATCATGGCGATGCGGGCATCGCGCACGTACTGGCTCATGCCGTGCTCTTCGATATAGCCGTGACCACCGAAGACCTGCTGCGCCATGACCGTGTGGTCGAAGCCCCGATCGGTCAACACGCCCTTGAGGATCGGGGTCATCAGGCCGAGAATATCGTCGGCGGTCTGGCGGTCCTCTTCGCTGTCGGAGCGGTGGGCGATGTCGGATTTCAGCGCCGTCCAGAGCGTGAAGGCGCGGCCGCCTTCGTTGAACGCCTTGATCGTCATCAGCGCACGGCGCACGTCCGGGTGGACGATGATCGGATCGGCCTGCTTGTCCGGCGCCTTCGGGCCGGAAAGCGAGCGGCCCTGGAGGCGCTCGCGGGCGTAGTTGGCCGCATTCTGATAGGCGACCTCCGCGATCGCCAGCCCTTGCATGCCGACGGCAAGACGGGCCTCGTTCATCATCACGAACATGGCGCTGAGACCCTTGTTCTCCGCGCCGATCAGATAGCCGGTCGCCTCGTCGTAGTTCATGACGCAGGTGGCGTTGCCATGAATGCCCATCTTCTCTTCGATCGCGCCGCAGGAGACGCCGTTGCGGCCTTCGGGTTCGCCGCTGTCGTTGAGCCTGAACTTCGGCACGATGAAGAGTGAGATGCCCTTGACTCCATCTGGTGCCCCCTCGATGCGGGCGAGCACCAGATGGATGATGTTCTCGGACATGTCGTGCTCGCCGGCGGAGATGAAGATTTTCTGGCCGGAAATCCTGTAGGAGCCGTCGCCGTTCGGCACGGCCTTGGTGCGCAGGAGGCCGAGGTCGGTACCGCAATGCGGCTCGGTCAGGTTCATCGTACCGGTCCAGGTGCCGTCGACCATCTTCGGCAAATATGTCCGTTTCTGCTCGTCGGAGCCGTGCACAAGAATGGCGGCGATCGCACCCTGCGTCAGGCCCGGATACATCATCAGCGACATGTTGGCGGCAGACATGAATTCGCCGACGGCCGTGTGGAGCGTATAGGGCAGACCCTGGCCGCCGAATTCTTCCGGCGCCGCAAGGCCGAGCCAGCCGCCTCCGCGATAGAGGTCAAATGCCTGCTTGAAGCCCTTCGGCACGGTAACGGAACCGTCGTCGTGGCGCGTGCAGCCCTCCTGGTCGCCGGTGAGGTTGATCGGGAAGAGAGCCTCTTCCGCAAGTTTGGCAGCCTCGCCGACGATTGCCGCAACCATGTCGGGGGTCGCATCGGCAAAGCCCGGCAGGTTGTTATAGCGCTCGATGCCAAGCACGTCGTTGAGGATGAACAGGGTGTCGTCGACCGGGGCCTTGTAGATGGGCATTCGTTCCTCGCCTTTATCTCCCTTCGGGCACGCGCCGGGTGCAGGCGCCCGATTCTCAATGCTTTGAGCGTACACCGCTGGGCGCGGTCTCGCATCGTCGGCAAGATGCTACAAAACTTTGACGTTTGCGTAAACGTCAAAAAGCGAATGTCTCGAAAGTTTCGCAGTCGTGCCGCCATGAAGGGAAATCCCCGCGCCCGAGCGGGCGCAAAGGCCGTGTTCCTGACAAAACATTAAAAACTTGAGGCTGATTAACTGCTTATTTACCACGTTTAATGAATTGTGGGTGGTGAGATGGTCAAAGCTGCAACCGGTCCCGTCCTCGCGTTGTTGTTGCTTTGATCGCATCGATCGTGCCGCCGACTGTGAGCCTGGCTCTTCCCGTCGCGGCTTTCGGTGATGGTCAACGACAGGGGCGAAGAGACAATGAACGGATCGCGATCCAATCCTCAGCGCGCAAGCATCCCGTCCTACGGCGACAGGCCGTCTCTTGATGCCCTGAACCGCACGATCGAGGGACTCGAGGCGCGCATCGAGGGCTTGATGAGCGGGGCGGGGCGCGAGGCCCAGCACCGCCAGACCGAGCGCTCGACGACGACCAGCGACGCTGTCTCCGAAATTCTGCAGCGCCAGCGCGCTTTGAGCGCCAGCCGCGAGCGAACGTCGCTGCGCGAACGCGTGGCGGCGCGAGAGGCCGACCGTTTTGCGTCAAGCCGCCTCCACGAGGAGGCACGACCGCAGGTCGGACCGGCGCGACCAACATCGGCTGCGGCCGACATAGCCGAGGCGCTGGTCGGTCTGAGGCAGGAACTGAAGCGCGACATCAGCGACGGGCTCGTTCGCGAACTGAGTGCTCTCAGATCGGAAATCCGCGGGATCAAGGCCGAGGCGCAGGATCGTCTTTTCCCCGAGGACATTCGGGCAGATATGCAGCGCCTGGCGGACAGTATCCATCAACTCGCCCGGCAGGCGTCGCCCGCTCAGGCGGACGCGCTGCGCGTCGAATTCGATGGCCTCAGGGCGCTGATCGACGGCCTGGCGCGCGAAGACGGCATCCGCCGTCTGGAAGACCGCTGGGGCGGCGTCGAGGACCGCCTGAACGCCTTTGACCGGAACCGTGACGACGAACTCGTGGCACTCGCCTACAGGCTCGATGACATCAAGTCGCAAATCGGCGCCCTGAATAACGGAGCGGCCTTCGACATACAGGAGCAAAAGCTGCTCGCGATCGCCGATGCGATCGAGCTCTTGGGGCGACAGATACAGCCGGATGACGGCCGCCTCGTTTCGCAGCTTGCCGATTTTGACGCACGGTTCGATGAAATCAGCCGGGCAATCGCCGTCAGCAGCCGCAGTGCGGCGGACTTCGACAATGCTTTCGTCAGCCGGCTCGAAGGTCGGCTTGGCGATCTCTCGCGCCAGATCGACGACGTCGCTCGTCCGGTCGAGGCCGGACTCGGCACGCGCATCGAAGCCCTGACGGCGCGCATCGAAGAACTGTCGAGCGAGAAGGCGGCCGCGCGGCTTGAGGAGCGCCTCGACGAACTCTCGATGCTGCTCGAAAGCAACCAGAAAAATGCGCAAGCGGAACTGGCTGACTATCTCGCCGACATTTCCCAGCGAATCGAGGCTCTGGACCAGGGCAGCGTCAACGCAGCTCTGGCGGAGCGTCTCGATTATCTCGCGCGCCGCATCGACGACCTCGGCGTGCACGGGGAGCAACCCGTGGCGGACCACCGCTTCTCGCGTCTGGAAGACCGTCTCGCGGATATCGCGCAACGCCTGGAAGAGACGCATGCCGCTCCGTTCGACGACCGCGAAGCGCTGCGCAACCTTGAGTCCCAGATTGCCAACCTGTCGACGTTGATCAGCCAGCCGCGCGTCGAGGCCGGTGCGGCTCCGGTGGATTTCGAAAGCCGGATGAGCGCGCTTGAAGACTATCTGGAAACCAGCGACGAATATATTATCGAAGCAGCCCGCCAGGCGGCCGAAGCCGTCATGGAGGCCTTTACCAAGAATGGCCCGATGCATGCCGGCGGCGACATGGCGGCAATCTCGGCGCTCGCCGAGGATCTGAGGACGCTTGAGGACCTCAGCCGTTCGACCAACGAACGCACGGCGCAGACGTTCGAAGCTCTGCATGAAACCCTTGTTCAGATTGCCGAGAAGCTGGAACTGCTCGAAGACCGCGCGCCTGTCGTGGCCACGCTGCGGCCCGACGCAGCGATAACACGCGACATCCCCGCGATGCCGAGGGCCGCGCAGCCGGAATTCGGCAACCCATTCGGGCGTGCCGATCTCGACGAGCGCGACGACGACATTGAGCGGAATGTCCGGGTGCTGCAGGCGGAGGACGAGGCGGTTGCCGCCGTGCCAGCCTCCGCCACCACCGATGATCTTGTGGTTGCCGAGGCGCCTTCGACGGTCGAAAAGGACGAGGTTCGGGAGCCGGCGCCTAGCGCCCGGACGGGATTGCTCGCCGGGTTGACCCGTCGCCTCACCGGGAAACGAACTGCGGCGATGCCCGAGCGTGTGCGGCAGGTGGTCGAACCCGCTCCATCGATCGACCCGTCCGAGATGCTCGCCCCCGAAGATGCCAACCAGTTGCTCGAGCCCGGCTCCGGCGCGCCGGACGTGAAGAAAATCCTTGAGCGCGTCCGCGCCGGTCAGATGAGCCGCGGCGGCCAGCCAGCCTTCGAGGGCGACAAGGCCGATTTCATCGCTGCCGCGCGCCGTGCAGCACAATTGGCGATCGAGGAGGCCGACACGCTGAACGGTGTGAAGGATGGTAGCGGTTCGTCCGGTGTCGGCGCCTTTGCCCGTCATCGCCGTCCGATCCTGATGGCCGTCGGCGCGGTGCTCCTGGCGATCATGTCCTATCCGCTCGTCAGCACCGTCCTCAAGGGCAAGGACATGTCCGAAATCCAGCCGGCAGTGGTGATCGAGCAGAAGGCGGTTCCTGAAGTGTCAGAAGCGAAGGCCGTGGACGACCGTCTGACGGAAACGGCCTCTGCCCCTGTAGCAGAGACACCGGCAGAGACGCCGGCGGCAAACGCGACGCCCGCCGCAATGGCGGCCGCCACGAATACGGCTCCGGCGGCGAAGGCTGCGGCTGAGACCGCAACTGCCGACAGCAGCCACGCGCCCTTGCTGCATCCGGCAAGCGAACCGGCACAGGCGAGCGCATCGACGTTTCAGGTCGCTCCTGCCGTGACCGCCAAAGCGGCGACATTCGAGCCGATCGCCAAGGCCGGCGACATAGTCCTGCCCGAAGGCTTTGGTCCGCCAGCTCTTGTCACGGCCGCCAAGGGTGGCGACCCTCTGGCTTTCTACGAGATCGGCACACGCTTCACCGAAGGCCGAGGCGTCAAGGAAGATCCCGCGGAAGCTCTGAAATGGTATCAGCGCGCGGCGGATGCCGGCGTGATCCCGGCCGAATACCGGCTCGCCAATCTTTATGAAAAAGGGTCAGGCGTGGCGCGCGACCCCGTCAAGGCGAAGACGCTTTATCTCAAAGCTGCCGCCGCAGGCAACGCCAGCGCGACCCACAACCTCGCGGTCATGCTCGCCAGCGGCCGCGACGGGGCTCCGGATTTCGCCGAAGCCGCCAAATTGTTCGAAAAGGCGGCGAGCCTCGGCGTTCGCGACAGTCAGTTCAACCTCGCGGTGCTGTATGCGCGCGGTAATGGCGTCAAGCAGGACCTGGAAGAATCCTACAAGTGGTTCTCGATTGCGGCTCGTGACGGCGACAAGGATGCCGGTGAAAAGCGCGACGAGATTGCCAAGGCAATGCAGCCCGAACAACTGGCCAGCGGCATGGCCAAAGCCGACGCATGGAAAGCCCAGCCGGTCGACGCCAAGGCGAACACCGTCGATATCCCCGACGCGTGGGTCGGTCCGTCGACGAAGACAGCCACGGTCGACATGACCAAGGCCGTGCGCAATATCCAGGCGATTCTCAACAACAACGGTTTCGACGCCGGCCAACCGGACGGGCACCTGGGCAAGAAAACCATTACCGCCATCAAGGCCTTCCAGAAATCCGTCGGCCAGGAACCGACCGGAGAGATCACCGACGCACTGGTCAAGGAACTCCTGAAGCGGAACTCCTAAGCAATTCCAGGAAAAGTGTGCAGCGGTTTTCCGTCCGGGATTGCGTCGTTTCGAAGAGCAATTCCAGGAAAAGTGTGCAGCGGTTCTCCGTTCCGGAATTGCATTCTTCAAAGACCTGGATCGGTTCACTGTTTCAATAAAACAACGAAATGATCTACAGCGCCGCGCGAGCATGCTCTGCTTCAGCCGCCGCCGCAATAAAGCCGCAGATCGGCGCAACACGGTTCAGGGGCAAAGTCTGGGGTCATGTGCCTGAAAAGGTTGACAGCTCCGGCCCTGGGGCGCATGAGGAATTGCCGCTTGTTCCTCGTCGCCGAGGGGCGGTCCGCCATACATCCCCGCTCGTGGTAAATCACTTGCCACTTTGAACGTCGCGCCGCGCGTCTCTCCGGATACGTGCAGGAATAAGTTTAGGCATTGCACAATTCCTCAATCGATTCCGGTTAGGGATTGTGGAGTCGCAATTCCGCCCGCGTCGCGGGCCTTTGTCGTATCGAGGTTCGGCCGTGACGGTCTATCTGCCCATTGCAGAGTTGTCGGTGAACATACTCATCATTCTCGGCATGGGCGCGGCCGTCGGATTTCTGTCCGGCATGTTCGGCGTCGGCGGCGGTTTCCTGATCACGCCGCTGTTGATCTTCTACAACATTCCGCCGGTGGTGGCGGTGGCGACCGGCGCCAACCAGGTGGTCGCCTCGTCGATCTCCGGTGCCATTACGCATTTCCGCCGCGGTACGATCGATATCAAGCTCGGCACGGTGCTGCTCTGCGGCGGCCTCGTCGGCGCAACGCTGGGCGTCTGGCTTTTTTCGCTGCTGCGCCGCGTGGGGCAGCTCGACCTGGTGATCTCGCTGCTTTACGTCGTGCTGCTCGGCTCGGTCGGCGGCCTGATGCTCTGGGAGAGCATCGGCGCGATGCGCAAGGCGGCGAAGAACCAATCGACGCCGCGCCGCCGGCCGGGGCAGCACAACTGGATCCACGGCCTGCCGCTCAAGATGCGCTTCAAGAAATCGAAGATCTATCTGAGCGTCATTCCGGTCGCCACGCTCGGTTTCGCCATCGGCATCCTGACCTCGATCATGGGCGTCGGCGGCGGCTTCATCATGGTGCCGGCGATGATCTACCTGTTGCGCATTCCGACGAGCGTCGTCGTCGGAACCTCGCTCTTCCAGATCGTCTTCGTCTCGGCTTACACCGTGATCGTCCAGGCATCGACAAACTACACCGTCGACATCGTGCTTGCCTTCGTGTTGATGATCGCCGGCGTCATCGGGGCGCAATACGGCGTTCGCGTCGGCCAGCGCTTGCGTGGCGAACAGTTGCGGGCGTTGCTTGCCCTGCTCGTGCTTGCCGTCGGCATCCGGTTGGCGATCGAACTCATCATTCCGCCGAAAGATATCTATTCGGTCGTTTCCGCGGGGTTCGGCTTCTGATGTTTGCTCTCGCGCGCCTGTGTCTTGTCTCCTTGCTCCTTGCGCTGGCGGCGCCGGCCGCGGCCCAGGTTCGAGAAGACGAGCTCTCGGAGTTCTCGGAGAAGCTCGAGATCGGCATCTCGACGGACGAAATCTCCATCACCTCCGACTTTCGTGGCGCGGACCTGACGATCTTCGGGGCCATCGACGGCTTTGACGAGAAGCTGCTCGCCCAAGGCAAGTACAGCATCATCGTCACGCTCGAGGGCCCCAAGGAACACGCCACGGTGCGCCGGAAGGAGCGCGTCTTCGGCATCTGGGTGAACACCCGTTCGATGACCTTCGAGCTGGTGCCGGAATCCTATTCGCTGTCGAGCACGCGCGACATCGAGACGATCGCGCCGCCGGGCGAGCTGGGCAACATGGGCATCGGCGTCGACCACATGCGTCTCGTGCCGCTGGGCTTCGTCGGCGACGGCAGCAATCTCGGCGAGTTCCGCAACGCTTTCCGCCGGATCAGGGAGACGAGTGGTGTCTACCAGCGCGACCCGGGCGGCGTGCGGTTCATCAGTTCCAGCCTGTTCAGGGCGTCGGTGCGCCTGCCTGCCAATGTGCCGAATGGCGTCCATGTCGTACGCGCCTATCTTTTCCGCGACGGCCTTTTCGTCGCCGCGAAGGCGCTGCCGCTGACGGTCGTCAAAACCGGCCTCGAGCAGGCGATCACGCGCGCAGCACACGACCAGCCCCTGATCTACGGTCTCTTTGCCGTGCTTCTGGCGGTCATCACCGGCTGGGGAGCCAGCCTGCTTTTCCGCAAGGAGTAAGGCTTTTCCTATCGATATGGGTTCCCTTCGCGTTTCCCTTTTGTGGGATAGCGGTCTAAGGAAGGGGAAGGTATTTTGACGTCGGGCGTGTCGAACACGGGCGCTCCGGGCAGCAGAGGAAGCTCCATGAAACCGATTTTTGTCCAGTTGCAATGCGCTCCCGGCAAGACCTACGAGGTGGCCGACGAAATCTACCGCAAGGAGATCGTCTCGGAGATGTATTCGACGAGCGGCGATTACGATCTGCTTCTGAAGATCTACGTTCAGGAGGGCGACGATATTGGCAAGTTCATCAACGACAATATCGCATCGGTTCCGGGCATTTCCCGGTCGTTGACAACCTTGACCTTCAACGCCTTCTGAGATCGCTTCCGGCGCAGTTTGTTTCGCCCTGCAGCGACGCGCGTCCTGTCGGACGCGCAAAGGTCGCTGTAGCATTTTGAGTTGCTGCATATTTCCCTGGGTCGGTTACGATTTAAGGAAACATGCAGTAGCCGACGCCTTCGTTCTTCCGGAGGCAGTCTTCCCGTACTTGCCAGACAATTGCGCTGCCAATCTCGCGCTTGCCGGGTCCCGCAACGACGCGGGATGGGGCCGAGGCGTTCCTTGAATATACTGGTTGCAAATCGAAAGCGGTTTGTTATGATGAAACTGATGCAATTGTGCAATCAGTTTCATGGAGGATGGAATCATGGGCAAGGTCATTGTCTGGAATCTGGTCACGCTCGACGGGTACTTCGAAGGGACGAAGAAATGGGACCTCGACTTTCATAACCGTGCCTGGGGCCCGGAACTGGAAGCGCTCAGCCTGGAATTCGGAGACAAGGCGCAGGCGATCGTCTTCGGTCGGGTCACCTATGAGGGCATGGCGGCCTATTGGCCGACGGCGGAAGGAGAGGGCCGGGTGAAGACCTATATGAATGCGCTTCCGAAGATTGTTGCCTCGCGCACGATGGAAAAAGCGGATTGGAACAACAGCCGCGTCGTTCGGGACGCCGACGCCGAATTGCGGCGGCTGAAGCGGGAGAGCGAGAAGAACCTCTATATCTTCGGAAGCGCCGAACTCGTCGCGTCGCTGTTGCCGGAGAACGTCGTCGACGAGATCATGCTTTGCCTCGTTCCCGTGCAACTCGGTGACGGGACGCCATTCTTCAAGAAGACCACGGCCGCGAAGCCGTTCAGTCTGCTCGAGGCACGACCACTTTCGAACGGCAGCGTCATTCTACGCTACGCCCCGGAAACGGCCTGAACCCGTGAGGGCGGACCTTTGAGTCGTCTCAGCCGAGGAGATTGGCGAACCGCACCGAATAGATCCGATCCCGGCCGAGCATGTGGGCGACGAGTTGCTGGCGATCGAACAATCCGCTCATGGCGCGATGCCTGAGATCGAGCCCACCGGTCGTAACGCCGAACGCCGGCATCACCAAGCGCCTTCCATCTGTTGCGAAGCAAGCGCGCCGGACCGACTTTTCCCGGCGCCTGACCGTCGCTGCCGGATGCAGGTGACCGGCGATTTCGCCGATGCCTTCGCCTCTGGACGGCTCATGGCGGAAGATCAGCCCGGCGTGGCGAAGTTCATCCATGGAGGTTCCCGGCAGCCCGGAAGCGCCGTCAGGGTCGTGATTGCCGTTGATCCAGATCCATTCGCGTCCGCGGGCCATGGCAGCGACCATGTGGCGGAAAGTCTCCGGCATTGCCGCTGACCCCTTCCGGTCATGAAAATTATCGCCGAGGCTGACGACCGTCGCGGGGTTGTGACGGGCGACCACCGCCTCCAGAATGCGCAGGGTCGCGAGCGTGTCATAGGGCGGCAGCATCATCCCGCGCCTGGCAAAGGCCGAGCCTTTTTCGAGGTGGAGGTCCGAAACGACGAGCGTTCTGCTTTCGGGCAGGTAGAGTCCGCCCAGCGGGTCGCAGATCGCGACAACGCCGTCGACGGTCATGCGCGACTGGAAGAAGCCGTCCGCGGCCGGGGGCGAGATCGCGTGAACGAGCCTATGCATCGCCACCTCGATATTCGAGGGCATGGTTCGCCCCGGCCGGCATCCCGCTTTGAACACATCGGCTGAACGAGAGGCTTGCAATCTCTCTCATATCGCTTCTACTCATAGGCATCTTGGCTGCCGCCCATCGCTTCGTTGATCAGGTCGTCGGCCGCTTCCGAGAGCAGGAAGTCGTGCGCCTCGCCCTGGACCGCTTCCTTCCCGATCTCCAGCATCACGGGTATGGCGAGCGGTGAGATATGATCGAGCCGTCTATGGGTGATGTGCCCCTTGATTCGCTTGAGCATAGACCCGAGCCGGCCGATGTCCAAAAGTCCCGTCGCGGCGTCGTTGCGCGTTGCCTCCAGCAGGATGTGGTCCGGCTCGTGCGCCCGCAATACGTCGTAAATGAGATCGGCCGAAACGGTAATCTGCCGCCCGGTCTTCTCCTTGCCCGGATGGCGCTGGTCGATCAATCCGGCGATGACGGCGCAATTGCGGAAGGTGCGCTTCAAAAGGAAGGATTCGTTCAGCCAGGCTTCGAGATCGTCGCCGAGCATGTCTTCGTCGAAGAGTTGCGCGAGCGACGGGCGACGGGCCCGGAAGGCGCTGCTGAGATCGTCGAGGCCCCAGACGGCGAGCGAGTAGTCGGTGGCGACGAAGCCGAGCGGTTTCAAGCCGGCGCGGTCAAGGCGCCGGGTCAAGAGCATGCCGAGCGTCTGGTGCGCAAGCCGCCCTTCGAAGGCGTAGATCACCATGTAATGACAACTGCCGCGCGGGAAGGTTTCGATCAGCAGCTCGTCCTCGCGCGGCAGCATCGAGACGTCCTTCTGCAGCGCCAGCCAGTCACGCACTTGGTCGGGTAACGAGGCGCGGCGCGCGGCATCGGCAAGCATCTTGCGAACTTGCGCCGCGAGGTATGTGGAAAGGGGAAATTTGCCGCCGGCGTAGGTCGGCACCTTCGGGTCGAAGGAAAAGGCCTGAGAGACGAGGCACTCGTTCTCGCGGATTCCCTCGAAGCGGACCACCTTGCCGGAAAAGAGGAATGTGTCGCCCGGCGACAGCATTTCGAGGAAATATTCCTCTACCTTGCCGAGCGTCATGCCGCCGCGGCCAAGCGAGCGCCGCGCGTCGCGCTTGACCATGCGCACGTTCAGCATCGGGGATTCGACAATGGTTCCGACATTGAGGCGGTATTGCTGGGCGACCATCGGGTTCGATACCCGCCAGAGCCCGTCCTTGGTCTTGCGGATGCGGGCGTAGCGCTCGTACGTGCGTAGCGCGTAGCCGCCGGTGGCGACGAAATCGACGATGCGCTCGAAAGTCTCCCAGGAAAGGTCCGCGTAGGGTGCCGCGCTGGTGATTTCCCGATGAAGATCGACGGCATCGAAGGGCTTCGCGCAGGCAATTCCCAGGACATGTTGGGCCAGCACGTCAAGCGCGCCTCGGCCGAGGGGTGGCGTGTCCTGTGCGCCGATATAGTTGGCGTCGAGCGCCGCCTGGCATTCCATCACTTCGAAGCGGTTGGCAGGCACGAGGATCGCCCGGCTGGGCTCGTCCATGCGATGGTTGGCTCGGCCGATTCGCTGTGCAAGGCGGCTCGCCCCCTTCGGTGCACCGACATGGACCACCAGATCGACATCGCCCCAGTCGATACCGAGATCGAGCGTCGAGGTGGCGACGACGGCGCGCAGCCGGTTTTCCGACATGGCCGCCTCGACCCTGCGGCGCTGCGCGACGTCGAGCGACCCATGATGCAGCGCGATCGCCAGGTTGTCGTCGTTGATCTTCCAGAGCTCCTGGAACAGCATTTCCGCCTGGCTGCGGGTGTTGACGAAAAGCAGCGTCGTGCCGTGATCCTTGATCGCGGCATAGACGTCGGCGATCGCATAACGCGCCGAATGTCCCGCCCAGGGCACGTGCTCATCGGTGCGCAGGATCGAAATTTCCGGCTTCGCGCCGCCGGAAACGGTGATCAGTCCGGCGTGATTCTCCCGTTCTTCGCTCTGGGCCACGAGCCAGCGCTGCAGGTCCATTGGTTCGGCGACGGTTGCCGAAAGACCGATCGTCTGGAGGTTGGGCGCAAGCCGCCGCAGTCGTGCAAGGCCGAGCGAGAGCAGATGGCCGCGCTTCGAGGTCACCAGCGAGTGCAATTCGTCGAGCACGACGTAGCGCAGATCCTTGAAGAAGCGCTCCGCTTCGCCATTGGCGATGAGGAGAGCCAGCTGCTCGGGCGTGGTCAGCAGGATATCGGGCGGATTGAGCTTCTGGCGCTGACGCTTGCCTTGCGGCGTGTCGCCCGTCCGGTTCTCGATCCGGACCGACAGGCCCATCTCGGCCACGGGCTTCATCAGGTTGCGCTCGATGTCGACCGCGAGCGCCTTCAGCGGCGATATGTAGAGGGTGTGAATGCCGATGAAGGGCGAGCCCGGTGGGATCTTGCCACGTCGGGTAAGCGCGACAAGCGACGGCAGAAATCCGGCAAGCGTCTTGCCCGCACCGGTCGGTGCGATCAGAAGCGTGCTTTCTCCCGCCTCCGCACGGGACAGAAGCTCGAGCTGGTGGGCGCGGGGTCGCCAGCCCTTCTCGGCGAACCACCGGAGAAACGGCGCCGGCAACGTCAGCGCGTCGCTTTCCGGCAATGGAGAATCGATCCTGTTCACGGGGAACAAAAGTAGATCATGTTCGGGAAAAGAGAAGCCCGCGCATTGGCATTGCCAGAGACAACCTGCCTCTGCGTAGGCTGCCGCGTGCCAAGACCCTTCAGTTAAAGCGCGATGTAACGATCGGCGCGGTGGTTGATGGCCACAAACAGGTTGAGGACGACCGCGCCGAGCACCGACCAGATGACGACGGACGGCGTCGTCACGGCAAACGCGGTCGCGAGCACGACCATGTCGATCGCAAGCTGCACCAGCCCGGCGCGAATGCCGAAGCGCTCCTGCAGATAGATACCCAATATGCCGACGCCGCCGAGGCTCGCGCGATGGCGATAGAGCGCCAGCAGTCCGTATCCGAGCAGCAGGCCGCCGAGCAGTGCAGCCCAGGCCGGATGGATTCCGCCAACCTGAAACAGGCGCGACTGCATGTCGGTCAGGAACGACGTCAACGCGATGGCGATGAAAGTCTTGACCGTGAAGGCCGGCCCGAGCCGCTTCAGCGAGAGATAGAAGAAGGGCAGGTTGAGAAGAAAGAAGGCAAGGCCGAAGTTCACGCCGATGGCGTAATGCAGCAGGAAGGCGACGCCGGCGGTGCTGCCGGTCAGGAGTCCGGCACTCGCGAGGAAATAAAGCCCGAGCGCGGCGACGAGGCTGCCGGAAAAGATGCCCTGCACGTCCTCGACAGGCGTATGCCGGGTGGGACTGGTATTCCAGAGACCGAAGACGCTGCTGATCTGTGCCATGACGAAACCCCGATTGCACCGCATGATTCCTTAAATCGCAATCGATCTAAGGACAAAATCATGCAACATTTCAAAGTGCTCCAGCGACCTTAGCGCGTCGGATTGACGCGCGGCGCTGTAGGCCACAGCATTGCTGCAATGCACAAAAACATTCAAGAAAAATATGTAAGCAATGCTGACCTATTTTCGCTTGGCAGCTTTGCGTTCCATGCAGGCTTCCGTGCGAGAAACAGTATGCCCGCGATCGGCTTTCCGGCATCCGTGCGAATGATCGTGCGCTCCGTTGCAATCAGCGAAAATCCGCGTTCGGTGCAGACGTCGACAATATAGGGTTCGGAATGCGCGTAACGCAGCGACGGCCGGAGGGTGAAACCCTCGTCCGTTGCCGCGTCCTCGACCGAAAAGGCGAAGAGACCGCCGTGCGCGAGCAGTCGGTCGGCAATCACGAAGACAGTTTCGAGATTGCCGAGATACATCAACACATCCGCCGCACTGACGAGATCGGCCCTTTCAGGCGGCAAATCGCCGAACGCGCCCGACTCCTCCGGCCCAAGCGACAGGTCCGCCTGCGCCAGACGGTCGTAGGTCGCCTTTGCCTCGGCCTTGGCCAACATGTTGGCAGAGAGGTCGAAGCCTTCGAGATAATCACAGCGATGGCGGATGCGCTCACCGAAGAGGCCGGTGCCGCAGCCGAGGTCGGTGACGTGATGAAAACGGCGGCCGTCGGTCGCTCGGTCGATCAGGGCGGCGAGCTTGTCGGGCACGCTGTAGTCGAGCTTTTTGATAAGCGCCTTGTCGAAGCGCTCGGCATAGTCGTCGAAGAGGCGTTCGACATAGACGCTCGGCGGTTGCTCGGGCGTTTCGGCCGCGCCGAGAAGGGCGAGTTTCAGGCCAGCGCCGAAAATGTCGTCGGGATTGAGTCGCAGCGTGTTGCGGAGTGCCTCGATCGCTGCCTCTTTTCGGCCAGATTTCTCCTCATAGTCCGCCAGCCGAAACCAGCCGGCGGCCCAGTCGGGCGCGCGTTCGAGAGCCTGGGCCATCAGTTCCGCCGCACTTTGCGGTTCACCGGCTTCGGCGAGCATTTTGGCGTAGTCGGCGCGGCGATCGGCGATCAGGTCGCCGGAGGAGAGCTGGTTGAGGGTCATCGACATGACGGCGTGGTTGCGATGGACGCTTCTGACGTCGGCCACGATAAAATACAAGCGGAATCTGAAAGACGGGGCAAGTCGCTTTCCGTTACGCCTTGCGACCTTGGTGGCGGCGGCTTATTTGAAGGGAAACAGGAGAATTTTCGCCGATGTCGGACGGCCTTAACAAGTTTCTAGGAGACACGCCGCTGCGCGTGCTGGTCAAGCTCGTCGTCGTGTCGATCCTGGTCGGTTTTGTCATGACCGTGTTCGACTGGTATCCGGTCGACATCTTTTTTGGCATTCGCAATTTCCTGCTCGACCTGTGGCGTACGGGTTTCGCAGCCCTCGGAAGGGTCGGCGACTATCTGTTGCTCGGGGCGGCAATCGTCATACCCGCCTTCCTCATTCTTCGTGTCTTGAGCTATCGACGGTAAGCATGCAGCATCAGCAATTCTTCAACCGCAGGCGCGTCCTGTTGCGGGCTGGCGGTTTCCTCTCGCTCGGCGTGCTCGCCGGCTGCACGACATCAAACCTCCTGTCCACCGGCGAAGGCAGCGGAAGCGACCAGACGACGGCGACACTTGGCTACGTCAACACGCTGCGGAAGGATCGCGGGCTGACGTCGCTTGCTCACGACCCGGTTGCGTCGGTCGCGGCATTGAGCCAGGCGGCGCGCATGGCGCGTGTCGGCAAGATGCAGCACAACATCGGCTGGCGCGACAGTTTCCACGACCGGATGAAGGAGCAGGGCGTTACCCTTCCGGCTGCGGAAAATATCGCCATGGGCCAGGACGATGCGGAGAGCGCCTATAACGCCTGGTTCCATTCTCCGAAGCATCTCGAAAACATGCTCGGCAGCTACCGCGGCCTCGGTGTTGCGGTGGCGCAGAATTCCGCTTCCGGAAACCGCCCCTATTGGGCCATGGTGCTGTCCGGCTGACCTGATTCCCTACTGCATGTCTCCTTAGATCCTAGCCGATTTGAGGATAAAAACATGCAGCAATTCAAGGTGCTACGGCGTCCTTCGCGCGCCTGAATGGACGCGCGGCGCTGTAGTGGGGCGGTTCGGAAGCCACCCGTTAGGAATTCGACGATGGCCGCCATGGAAACCCTCGAACGCGACTCGCATGCTGGCGGAGCCGGCCCGTTTCACGTCACCAATCGGCTGATTTTCTCCATCGCCTTGCCGATGACGCTGGGGTTCCTGACGACGCCGCTGCTTGGTCTTGTCGATACCGCGGTGGTCGGCCGCCTCGGGCGGGCGGATCTGCTGGCCGGGCTCGCGGTCGGCGCCGTGATGTTCGACCTGATTTTCACGACCTTCAACTTCCTCCGGGCTGCTACCACCGGTCTCGTGGCGCAGGCCTATGGCCGGGGCGACCGCCGTGAGCAGCAGGCGGTCTTCTGGCGGTCGCTGGTGATCGCGCTTGTCTCGGGAGCCGCCATCGTCGTGCTCTCGCCGTTGCTCTTTTCTGCCGGTCTGTGGCTGATGGCGCCCGGCGCCGAGGTCGAAGCGGTCACGCGCACCTATTTCTTCTATCGGATCCTGTCCGGGCCGGCGGCACTTGCCAATTACGCGATCCTCGGCTTCGTCCTCGGACGCGGCGAGGGCTCCATCGGCCTCCTGCTGCAGACGCTCATCAACGGCATCAACATCGTGCTCGCCATCCTGCTCGGCCTCGTCCTCGGGTGGGGCGTGACGGGCGTGGCGCTGGCGACGGTGACGGGCGAAGTCGTCGGCGCGCTCGCGGGTTTCGCATTCGTCTATAGGCGATTTGACTGGCGCGACGCACCGGATTGGGCTGCGATTTTCGCCCGCGAGCGGCTGAAGCCGCTGTTCGGTCTCAACCGCGACATCATGATCCGCTCGTTCGTGCTGCTCGCCGCCTTCACGCTGATGACGCGGATCGGTGCGGCGTTTGGGCCCGTGACGCTTGCTGCCAACGCCGTACTGATGACGATCTTCCTGGTCGCCGGATACTATCTCGACGGCCTTGCGAACGCGGCCGAGCAGCTTACCGGACGATCGATCGGTGCCGGATATCGTCCGGCCTTCGATCGCGCTCTGCGGATGACCGCGCTCTGGTCGCTGGGGCTTGCCGCACTGACGACGCTTGGCTTCCTCGTCTTCGGCGATGACCTGGTCGCCGTGCTGACGACCGCGCCGGATGTGCGTGCGCTGGCTTATGAGTATATGCCCTGGGCGGCGCTGACGGCGCTGACCGGCGCGCTCGCCTTCCTGATGGATGGCGTCTTCATCGGCGCCACCTGGTCCCGGGACATGCGCAACATGATGCTGGCGGCCTTCATCGGCTATGCAGTCGCGCTCGCTGTGCTGGTCCCGGTCTTCGGCAACCATGGGCTCTGGGCAGGGCTCAATCTGTTCCTGCTCATGCGCGGCGTGTTCCTGCTTGTCCTCGTGCCGCGCCGTGCCGCTCAGGCGTTTCGCGCGGCCCAGTAGTCCAGGCGACTGTCGCGGATGTCGCGGATCGAGGCAAGCTGTTCACGATCACAGAGCTCTGAAAGGCCCCGCACGATCCGGCCGGGCAAGCCCGGCCCTTCATAGACCATGCAGGAATAGAGCTGGACGAGATCGGCGCCGGCGCGGATCTTCTCCGCCGCGGTTTCCGCAGAGTGGACGCCGCCGACACCGATGATCGGCAGGGCCGGGCCGACGCGCTTGCGCATCCGCGCGAGCACGGCCGTCGATTTTTCGAAAAGCGGCCTGCCGGAAAGTCCGCCGGCTTCCTTAGCCTGTCGCTGATCCGTCAATCCGTCGCGTGCAAGCGTGGTGTTGGAGACGATCAGGCCGTCGAGATCGTGCGCCCGCACTTCTGCCGCGATATCGTCCATCCCTTCTTCGGTGAGATCGGGGGCGATCTTCAGGAAGACGGGGACTCGTTTGGCGCTTTTCTTTGCTTCCTCGTCGCGGGCCGCAAGCGCGGCCGAGAGCAGCGCTGCCAGGCTTTCGCGCGCCTGGAGGTCGCGAAGGCCGGGCGTGTTCGGCGACGAGATGTTGGCCGTGAAATAGCGCGCGACCGGATAGAAGGTCCGGATCCCCGCGACATAGTCGCTGATACGATCTGCACTGTCCTTGTTGGCGCCGATATTGACGCCGATCAGAGCCTGACGCGAGCAGCCTTGAAGGCGGGCAAGCGCGGCTCCATGGCCTTCATTGTTGAAGCCGAGCCGGTTGATGACCGCCTGGTCCTCCACCAGCCGGAAGATGCGGGGCTTGTCGTTGCCGGGCTGCGGCCGCGGCGTGACCGTGCCGATTTCCGTGAAGCCGAAGCCGATCTTCAGGAGTGCTTCCGGCACTTCCGCATTCTTGTCGTACCCGGCCGCCATGCCGATGGGATTAGGGAAAGTGAGGCCTGCGATTTCTTGGCCGAGGCGCGGATCGTCAGGCGCTGCGCAACTCGGCACGAGCCCGCTCTTGAGCGCCTTGACCGACATTCCATGCGCTGTTTCCGGATCGAGAAGAAACAGGCCACTGCGCGACAAAAACTTCAGGGCATCGATCATGGTAGAAGCTCGGGAAAGACGTGAAGGCCGTCGGCACCCAACGGCAAGGGCTTCTCCCAGATCACCGCATCGAGCGGGAGCGGCCCGTAGAGATGGGGAAACAGCGCGCCGCCGCGCGAAGGTTCGTAGACGAGCTTGTCGCCGAGGGCGACGCCGTCGATGGCAATGAGCAGCAGTCCGTCCTGGCCCTCAAAGTGCCTTGCCGCTGTTTCGACGACCTGGTCGCCGGTCGAGAAATGGATAAAGCCATCGGCGAGGTCGACCGGCGCCCCGGTGAATTGTCCTGCCCGCCGCGCCTCCTGCCATAGAAGTGCCGGAACGATTTTGTATATAGTAGCGTTCATGTGCCCGCTTGTCCGTCGTGAAACCCAATCGTGGCCTTGCCGCAAATATTGGCGCTTGTCCACCACGGAAGGCGGATTTCCGCAGCATCCAATGGAGTGGCTGTTATGAGGAAGGTGGTTGCGGCACTGGCGATGGGGTTGACGCTCGGCTGGGTCGCGTCGGCCGACGCGCAGGAAGTGCCTCCGGGGCGCTACAGCATGCAGAAGTCGGACACCGGCATCGCGCGGCTCGACACCGAGACGGGCGAGGTTACCCTGTGCCGGGAAAGGGACGGCGAACTCGTCTGCCGGATGGCGGCCGATGAGCGAGCGGCCTTCGAGCGGGAGATCGATCTCCTGACCAAACGCGTCGAGGCACTGGAAAAGGCGGTCAAAAGCGGTGAAACTGCGATGAAACCGGCTCTTCCGAGCGACGAAGAGATTGACCGGACGATGAGCATCATGGAAAGAATGATGCGCAAGTTCATGGAGATCGTGAAGGATCTCGAAGGGGGCGGCGACGGTTCCACCGATCGTACCGAAGTGCCGCAAAAGACCTGACGGGCACCGGCACGAACCATTGAGACGCGACCCGGCGCGTTGGAGGATGCGCGGGGTCCGGGGCCGAGGCTCTTGGGAGGGAGCATCCAATGCCGGAAATGACCATCATCATCGCCGATGACCACCCGCTTTTTCGTGGTGCAATGCGCCAGGCGCTGAGCGGCATGGCCGATGCTCCGGGTATTGTCGAAGCCGGTGATTTTGCAGCCGCGCGCAAGGCTGCGGCGGATTGTCCGGATGCCGACCTGATGCTGCTGGACCTGACTATGCCTGGCGTCAGCGGTCTTTCGGGCCTGATTGCATTGCGGGCGGAGTTTCCGAGCCTCCCGGTGATGATTGTCTCGGCCCACGACGATCCGGCGACCATTCATCGTGCGATCGATCTTGGTGCCGCCGGTTTCCTCTCCAAGTCTGCTGGCATCGACGAAATTCGCGACGGCATCTCCAAGGTAATCGCCGGCGAAGTTTTTGTGCCGGCGGGTTACGACCAGAATCAGGAATATGAACCGGAAGTGGCCGACCTCCTGCATCGGCTGCAGACGCTGACGCCGCAGCAGTCGCGCGTGCTCAGCATGCTCGCCGAGGGCCTGCTCAACAAGCAGATCGCCTACGAGCTCGGCGTCTCCGAGGCGACGATCAAGGCCCATGTTTCAGCGATCCTGCTGAAGCTCAACGTCGACAGCCGCACACAGGCCGTCATTCAACTGTCGAAGATAGGCACGGTGGCGGCGGCTTGATTTGGCGCTTCGTCGGTAAAATCTCGGAAAATGTGAGCGGGTCTCCGCCCCTCATCCGGCCTGCCGGCCACCTTCTCCCCGCTCGCGGGGCGAAGGAAACTCGCGGCAACCGCCAAACCTCCAAGTCCCTCTCCCCGCTTGCGGGGAGAGGGTTAGGGTGAGGGGCGATTGCACACGGTTTGTTCGGCTAAATAGCGCCCCTATTCCGCGGCCGCCTTCCCCGCAACGGAGAGCTGGGTCAACCATGCGCGCATGGCTGCCGGACGGACGGGCTTGTTTTGCAGGGCGACTCCGTCGCGTTCGGCGGCGCCGCGCACCTCCGGCGAGCGGTCGGCCGTGACCAGCAGGGCCGGAATGCTTTCTTCCCAAAGCGCGCGGATGCGGGCAATCGCTTCGATGCCGGTGCCGTCGCCGAGGTGATAATCGGCGATGATCGCATCGGGTCTCTTCGCCTGATGGCCGCGCCCCATTTCCGAACAGCCGGCAAGCGATTCCACCGTGGTGACGCTGCAGCCCCAACCCCCAAGCAGCACCGCCATGCCATCGAGAATCTTCGGCTCATTGTCGATGCAGATGACGCTCAAGCCGGTCAGGGCGTCATGCGTCTTCGCGGCCGCGACATCCCGCGGCTTGGCGCGTTCGCTGACGCTTGCCTCGAGCGGCACCGTGACTTTGAAGCCCGTGCCTTTGCCATGCTTCGACTGAAGGCTGACCGGGTGGTTGAGGACGCGCGAGATGCGGTCGACGATCGAGAGGCCGAGCCCGAGCCCGGAGGCCGTCCGCGCCCCCTCGTCGAGGCGTGCAAACTCCTTGAAGACGGTGCGGAATTTCGACGGCGGTATGCCGATACCGGAATCGAGCACCTCGATCGTCGCGGCCCGGCCGCGTCGGCGCACCCCGACGAGCACCTTGCCCTTCAGCGTGTATTTGATGGCGTTCGAGACGAGGTTCTGGACCACCCGGCGCAGGAGGTTCGGATCGCTGCGCACGACGAGTGATGTCTGCATGACGATGAGTTCGAGACCCTTCGCCCGCGCCATTGGCGCGAAATCCGTCTCGATGCGCCGGAGCAGTTCGTTGAGCGGCACCGACTGCAGGCGCGGCTTCATCGCCCCGGTGTCGAGCCGGGAGATATCGAGCACCGCTCCAAGAATGGCTTCCACCGATTCCAGTGAGGAATCGATGTTCTGGACGAGTGTGCTGTTGTCGGAATCGCCGAGCCGCTCGACGAGCGACGAGGAATAAAGGCGCGCCGCGTTCAATGGCTGCAGGATGTCGTGTCCGGCGGCGGCGAAGAAGCGGGTCTTGCCGATGTTGGCTTCCTCAGCTGCAGCCCGCGCTTCGGCGAGCTCCCGGTTGACCCGCGTTAGTTCGCCCGTCCGTTCTGTGACGCGCAGTTCCAGCGTCTCGTTGGCCTGTTTCAGAGCCATGTCGGCTGCGACGCGCTGCGTGATGTCGGTATAGGTCGTGACGATGCCCTTGTCCGGCATCGCATTGGTTCTGACTTCTATGATGCGCTCACCATTGGCGAGTTCGAGCAGGAACGGTTTGTCGAGCGTCAGGAAGTTGGCGATCAGCGCTTTCTCCTGGCCCTTGCGGATATCGCCGCGTCTCGTCAGGATCTCGACGATATCGGCGAGCGGGAAACCGACCTGGCCTGCTGCCTCCGGCAGATCGAGCAATTGCCTGAAGCGGCGGTTCCAGATGATCAGGTTGTTGGCATTGTCGAAGACGGCGATGCCCTGATCCATTTGCGAGAGCGCCGTTTGCAGCATGTCCTGATTGTATTGCAGGGCCTCGCTCGCCTGATCGAGCAGCCACGCCGTATCCGACGAGGCATCATCCATCCGCTGCAGGACGAGCGAAAGCACGAGGCGGGCCGAGGATGAACCGATGGCGCTGCCGAGCAACTGTTCCGAGAAATGAATGAGCGCCATGTCGGCGGAAGCATTCTCGTCGAGCCAGCGGCCGGATTGTTGCTCATAGGTGTGGAAGGAGCGCTGCATGCGTTCCTCGCCCATGTAGCGGGCGATCGTGGTCTTGAGGTCGCGCACCGTCACCTTGGTCTTGCGCCCGCGGAACGTTCCTTCCGTGCGCGAACGACGGGTGATGAACACGCCGGCCTGGAAGCGCTCCAAGGGTTTTGGGGTCCGGGTCAGCGACGCAAGCACGTAGGTCGTCATGTTGACGAAAAGGCTCAGCGCTGTGGCGTTGACCAGAGGATCGGCGTCAGGTCCCGAAAAGAGATCCGTGAACGGCAGAAGGAAACTCAGGATGGTCGTTGCCACGTGTGAATTGTCAGGCCCGCCGAGGCTTGGCAGGAACAGGAGATAGGCCCAGACGAGAAAGCCGCAGACCATTCCGGTGATCGCGCCGCGGGCATTGGCCTGTCGCCAGACGAGGCCGCCGAGAAGTGCAGGCGCCATCTGCGACACGGCAACGAAGGACAGCAGCCCAAGCGACGCGAGGCCTGCACTGATATCGGCCGAGCGATAATAGGCATAGCCGAGCAGGAGGACGACGAAGATCGCGGTCCGGCGAATGTTGAGCAGCGTCCCCGCCATGTCCTCCTGGAGTGCACCACGCGAGCCGAGCCGCCGGCGCAGGAACACCGGCATGACGATGTCGTTGGAAATCATGATCGACAGCGCCACCGATGCGACGATGACCATGGCGGTGGCCGCGGAAAAGCCGCCGATGAACGTCGTCAGCGACAGCAGGGGGACTTCGCCGGCAAGCGGCAGCTTCAGCAAGTAGAGGTCTGCGTCGCCAGAGCCCGAGAAGGTCAGAATGCCTGCGATGGCGATCGGCAGTACGAAGAGGTTGATTGCGATCAGATAAAGCGGAAAGAGAACGCCCGCGGTGCGCAGTTCGGTTTCAGTGCGGTTCTCCACGACTGTCACATGGAATTGCCGCGGCAGCATGATGACAGCGAAGGCCGAGAGCACGATCAGCAGGATCCACCGCGCCGGCGGCGTGCGGTATTCGAGGGCGGCAAGGACCGCAGGACTTTGCTGGGCTTGCGCCCACAGGTTCGCGGGGCCATCGAACAGGACGAAGACGACGTAGGCGCCGATCGTGAGCATCGCCACGAGCTTCACGACCGATTCCATGGAGATCGCGAGAATCAGACCGTCCTGATGCTCGGTCGCATCCGTATGGCGCGTCCCGAAGACGATCGCGAAGCAGGCAAGGAAAAGCGTCACGAGCAGCGGCAGATCGATGAAAGTCTGCCCGGCACCGATGCCGTAGTCGCTCGTATTGATCATCGCGGCGACCGAGCTCGAGACCGCCTTGAGCTGGAGAGCGATGTAGGGAATGGCACCGACCAGTGAGATCAACGCAACGATTGCGGCGACGGCCGGGTTCTTGCCGTAGCGTGCCGCCATGAAATCGGCGACGGATGTCAGCTTTTCGGTCTTGGCGAGTTGGATGATGCGGCGCACCAGCGGCATGCCGAGCGTGAACATCAGGATCGGGCCGATATAGATGCCGGTGAACTCGAGTCCGCGTTCGGCCGCCAGTCCCACGCCGCCGAAATAGGTCCAGGACGTGCAGTAGATCGCGAGGCTGAGCGCATAGACCAGCGGCCTGCCTCTGCTGGCAGCGCTGTTTCTCCTGGCTCGCCGGTCGCCATAGCTTGCGACTGCGAAGAGCAGCAGCAGATAGGCGAAGGCAGAGGCGAAAATTACAGAACCCGAAAGCATGCCTCGCTCCTCCGCAAAGCAGCATAGGACAAGTCCGGCAGGTTGAGAATTGCCCGCCTATGCGTCTTAAGTCCAAGAAACAAGCGGGCATTCCTCGGCGGTGAAGACGCAACTCTCAGAACGGCCGTTGGCCGGATAGCATTTGATCAAATGCGAAGAACGGTTCCCACTGTGCGAGCTTTGGTCTAGATTCCAAACCAGCGGTTGCCGCCACCGCATGTTTCCTTTGACCGTAGCTGATCAAAGGACAAAAACATGCAGCAGATCAAAGTGCTACAGCGACCCTTGCGCGTCTGACAAGACACGCGGCGCTGTAGGACAGATGCGGTTGCCGTTCTCAAACGGGGACTATACGGAGAGACGCATGCTGAACGAATTCAAGGAGTTTATTGCCCGCGGCAACGTAATGGATCTCGCGGTCGGCGTAATCATTGGCGCCGCCTTCAGTAAGATCGTCGACTCGGTCGTCAACGACCTCGTGATGCCGATCGTCGGCGCCATCACCGGCGGCGGCTTCGACTTCTCCAATTACTTCATCCCGCTTTCGGCAAACGTCACCGCACCCTCGCTTGCGGCCGCTCGCCAGCAAGGCGCCGTGTTCGCCTACGGCAACTTCATCACCGTGCTCATCAATTTCCTGATTCTTGCCTGGATCATCTTCCTGATGATCAAGCTCGTGAACCGGGCTCGTGCTTCGGTCGAAACGAAAAAGGAAGCGGAGCCCGCAGCTCCGCCGCCGCAGGATATCGTGCTTCTTTCCGAGATCCGCGATCTGTTGAAACAGCGCGCCTGATTCCCTCAAGGGCGTCGATTGCGGCTTCCGGTTCACTCGGAAGCCGCGAAACATCACAGAAATCGATAAACCGGTCAGATAATGTCGCGTGATCGTGTGCGCAAAAGCGTCTAGAAGCGGCGGGCAATTTACAGCGCCGGGCGTCTTATCAGACGCGCAAAGGACGCTGTAGCATTTTGAATTCCTGCATGTTTTCGTCCTTAAGTCGGCTCCGATTTAAGGAAACATGCAGTAGGAGCCCGCCATGCCGATCATGACCAGTCTCAGCCCCCGTTCTCTTTCGGCCCCCGAAAGCGGCATCGTCGAGGTTGTGAACTACGCGCGCGGCCGCGAAGGTGTGATCCCGCTCTGGGTGGGCGAGGGGGATCTTGCCACGCCGGACTTCATCAGCCGAGCTGCCGGGGCGGCGCTTGTGGCGGGTGAAACCTTCTACACGTGGCAGCGTGGCATCCCGCCGCTGCGCGAAGCGCTGGTGCGCTACTATCAGCGACGGTTCCAGAAGACGCTGTCTCCGGAAAATTTTTACGTCACGGGATCGGGCATGCAGGCGATCAAGCTTGCGATCGAGGCGGTGACGTCGCCCGGCGACGAAGTGGTGCTGCTGACGCCCGCGTGGCCGAATTTTGCTGCCGCTACAGAGATTTCAGGAGCGCGGCCGGTTTCCGTGCCCCTGCGTTTCGAACATGGCAAATGGCAGCTCGACCTCGATCGGCTCGAGGCCGCCATCGGCGAGAATACGCGGGCCTTGTTCATCAACACGCCGTCCAATCCGACCGGCTGGACCGCGACGCGCGATGATCTCAAAGCCATTCTGACGCTCGCGCGCAAGCACGGTCTCTGGATCATCGCCGATGAGATCTATGCACTGTACCACTATGCCGGCGGGCGGGCGCCGTCGTTCCTGGATATCATCGACGATGACGACCGAATTCTGTTCGTCAATTCCTTCTCCAAGAACTGGTCGATGACCGGCTGGCGCGTCGGCTGGATCGTTGCGCCGCCGGCGATGGGACAGGTGCTGGAAAATCTGATCCAGTATTCGACATCCGGCGTTGCCCAGTTCATGCAGCGCGGCGCAGTTGTGGCCCTCGATGAGGGAGACACCTTTGTCGATGAGAACATCGCCAAGGCGGAACTGAGCCGCGACCTGCTCTGCGACGCGCTGATCGCGACCAATCGCGTCGAAACCCTGAAGCCGGACGGCGCGCTCTATGCATTCCTGAAGATCGACGGCGTGACCGATTCACGGCAAGCGGCGATCGACATCGTTGACAAGACTGGTGTCGGATTGGCGCCAGGAACCGCCTTCGGCGAAGGCGGCTCGCTCTTCATGCGCGCCTGCTTTTTGCGCGATCCGGCGCAGGTGGCGGAGGCGGCGGCGCGCCTCAGCCGCTATATACTGAGCCGGTAGCGTTGCTCTCCCCAGTCGATCGAAGCAACCTCAAGTCGTCCCGGCAGAGCAACATCCCGATCTAGCGCACGAGCCGGATTGCGCCCGGATAGTAGACGCCCTTGTCGGCGAGCTCCGTCGTACAGTCCATCTTGAATGTGCTGTTACCGGTCAGTGTAATTTCCTGGGCGATCAGCCGGATGCACTCGCCGCCCGTTGTGCCATTGCCCGAGTATTGCAGCTCTGCGGCGTCGGGGAGGTAGACGATACCGGTCAGGGACGACCGGCTGTTTCCGTTGATGATTGCGGTCTCCACATTTCCATGCTCGGCGACGATCGAGAAGCCGGCCCAATCACCTTCGAGTGACGGCGAGATATCGAACGTTGCAGAACCGTTGATGTTGAGTACGGCGCCATTCATGAGGAAGAAAGTCACACCTTTCCCGGTCACATTGGCCTGGCTGCCGAATTCCAGACGCCCGCCGTCGATGATGTAATAGCCAGGCAGGAGATTTACGGCGCGCTTGATGTCCAGGCTTTGATAGGTTCCGGGCTTCAGCGTGACGACGTAGCCCTCATTGTTGTTCTTGGGCGTCTTGCCGGTGCCGTTGCAATCACCATTGCCGCCGCCGCCGCTGATGAAATCCTGCCCGCAGCCGGAGAGATCGACCCACGCCGATGTCTTCGGCAGGGCTTTTCTCTTGAACGGGTCGGGCACGCGCGACGCGCTTTCCATCGCCTTGTCGCAAGCAAGTTCGACCGATTGCGGCGCACTGTAGATGGCGCCGGCCGCGTAGAGACACTCCGCCTTGAGCTTGCCTGTGCCGCCGACATAGATCGATTGATCGTCGTTGGAGTCCGAGATGACGGTGCAGCCGGTCAGATCGACTGCTGCGCTGCCGCTGACTTCGAATGCCCGATCGGCCGTGTTATGCAGTGCCAGAATACAGGCTTCCGCGCTGGCCGCGCGCGCAGCAACGGCCTGGCGCCGGATTTCGAGAGGCAGGCGCTCCAGGAATATCGGCTTGTAGTCGAAGCTGAATTCCGCTGCGGCGACGTCTTCGATGGTGCTGCGTGTGAAGGCGACGGACAATGCGCCTTGCGTCGGCGTGTCCGCGAGGTCGGCCCCCTCCACGATGACGTCTTCTTTCGGCAGCGCGTAGTTGCTCCAGAAGAATTTCTCTGCCGCCTCGGAGGCTTCGCTTTCGTCCGCGCCTTCGCCGTAGGCTCGCACGGAACCGAGCGCGGCGGCGTCCAGCGCGGCCTGAATTTTCTCGGCTTCGAGATAGGCACCGACGAAGTCGAGCGTGAGCCCGACGGCGGCGATGATGGGGACGATCGCGATTGCTCCAAGGACGGCGAAATTGCCGTTTTTGTCGCGGGCCAGTCGTCGCAGTTGGGCATGGAGCTTCGCACGTCTCATTCGTGGTTCCCCCTGGAAGGCCAATATTTCGAAAGGCTAATGCATGCCCGCTTCAGAAACCGTTATTAAGTGTCTATGTATTTTAGTAAAATTTAATATTTTGAAGATTTCAGGAGAGAAGGGCGTCTATGCCGGTCGTCACGCCCGGTCATGCGGACGGCGGAGGTGTGCATTCGGCACAGATGCGGCGTGATCCATAAAATTCTCGCTAATCGGCAGATCGGTGCTTAACTACAGCCGCGAGAATATCGGGCCAAGGCCGCTGGGCGCGCCCCGAAGTTACCAATTCAGAAAGCTCAACTCGTCTTTCCTGTCTCCATCTTTGAGGGGACGGAAACCGGGCAATGGCGGTATTGGTAACGGGTGGAGCGGGCTACATCGGCAGCCACATGGTGTGGTCGCTGCTTGATGCGGGCGAGTCTGTCGTCGTGGTCGACAGGTTGTCCACAGGTTTCCGCTGGGCGATCGCCCCGGAAGCAAAGTTCTATTTCGGCGACGTCGGCAACAGGACGTTGCTTGGCAGGATCTTCGCGGAAAACAAGATCGATGCAGTCGTCCATTTCGCGGGATCGGCGGTCGTGCCGCAATCCGTCGCCGACCCGCTTACCTATTATGAAAACAACACGGCGAACACGCGCACGCTGATCGCCGCGACGATCGCGGCCGGTATTCGCCACTTCGTCTTCTCGTCGACCGCGGCAGTTTATGGCACGCAGGATACCGCCGATCCGGTCAAGGAAACGGCGGCATTGCGTCCCGAGAGCCCCTATGGCCGCTCGAAGCTGATGTCGGAAATCATGCTGCAGGATGCCGCGGCCGCTCACGATTTCCGCTATGTGGTGCTGCGCTATTTCAACGTCGCCGGGGCAGATCCGCTCGGTCGCGCCGGTCAATCGACGGCTGGTGCCACTCATCTCATCAAGGTCGCGTGCGAAGCCGCTCTCGGCACACGCCGCAAGGTCGATGTCTACGGAACCGACTATCCGACCGCCGACGGCACCGGCATTCGGGACTATATCCACGTTGCCGATCTCGTTACGGCACATAAGGACGCGCTCGGCTATCTGAGAGGTGGCGGCGAACCGCTGACGAGCAATTGCGGTTATGGCAAAGGCTTTTCGGTGCTGCAGGTTCTCGACACGGTGCGGCGGGTCTCGGGGCGTGATTTCCGCGTGGACTATGCGCCGCGGCGTCCGGGCGACGCTGCGCAGGTCGTCGCGGACCCCTCGCTTGCGCGGTTCAAGCTCGACTGGGTGCCGACCCACGCAAGCCTCGAAGACATCGTCCAGAGCGCCTTCGACTGGGAGGTATATCTCAGCCGCAAGAACAGCTATGACAAGGCGGTCTGAAGAAAGAGGTAGGATGACCGTGTCGGCGCGTCGGGAGCAATTCCGATGCCCCCTGGCAGAACGCAGGGCTACTCGTCCGCCTCGCCAAGCAGCCTGCGTTCGTGGGCAATGGCATGATCGATCAGCTGCGCCCAGATGCCCTCGTAGAAATCGGGATCGAGACCGCGTTCGCTCGCGTGCCGACGCGCATTCTCCCGCACTTCGGCCACGCGTGCCGGGATATCGGCTTTCAATTTGAGCGGCCGCTTTATTTCGGCCGCGCGATCGATGTAGCCCCAGCGCTCCGCGAGCAACGTCATCAGGGCGCGGTCGAGCCGATCGATCTCGACACGCACATCTGCCATTGTCGTGCATTCTGCGGGGGTCTTCTGCATCGCTCGTCCAGCTCCTGCGGGGCGGAAGCCGCCCTACTGCATGTTTCCTCAAATCCTAGCTGACCTAAGGATAAAAACACGCAGAGATTCAAAGTGCTACAGCGCCCGTTGCGCGTCCGACAAGACGCGCGGCGCTGCAGGTTCGTCGCGGCCGAACTGCTAGCAAAGGGAAGCGTGGCTGAGAAGAGGCAAAACGGCCGCAGCGGCTTAGCGGGATGAGGAAAAGTGTGTGCGGTTTTCCGCCCGCATCCCTCTAACTTACTGGAACGATCACGTTGGGTGATCCACTGCAGCTTCTGGAGTGGTCACCTCGGCGGGTGATCGCCGGAGAGGAGGGCGCGGTCCTGTCTCCGCCGACGATCGCCCGCCGATGTGTGTGAAGACATTAGGCCGTCAAACTGGAGCGAGGCTTTTTCGCTGAGTCAGAGCGGAGTGCGGGCGGAACACCGCGCACACGTTTCCTCAAGCCCGCTCTACGGCGCCGTGCGTCTTTTAGGACGCACGAAGGACGCTATAACTCTTTGAATCTACGCATCGCGCTTTCCGAAAATCGCGTCCGATTTTCGGGCCGATGCGCTAGGTGCCCAGCACCAGTTTGATCGCGAGGCCGACGATGCCGACCGCAGCCACGCCTGCAAGCCAGAGCGCGACAAACCAGAGAAGTTTCCGGCCTGAGCCACCCGCTCGCATCAATGGTAGCCCTCCTCCGGATCGACCTTGCCGCGGAAGACCCAATAGGCATAGCCGGTATAGGCGAGAATGATCGGGACGAGGACGAGGGCTCCGGCAAGCAGGAAGGCAAGGCTTTCCTCGGGTGCGGCCGCTTCCCAAATGGTGAGCGACGGCGGCACCATATAGGGATAGAAACTGATGCCGATGCCGATGTAGCCGAGGACGAAAAGACCGAGGGCCGCCACGAACGGCTGCGCGTCGTACCGCTCGCGAATACCCTTGATGAGGAGATAAAGGCAACCAAGGACGAGCAAGGGAACGATGATGCTGAAAATCGCCGTCGGCCAGCCGAACCAGCGTTGCAGATAGACTGGCTCGAGAAATGGCGTCCAAAGGCTGACGACACCCATCGCCCCGACGGTCGCAAAGCAGCACTTGAGCGCAATTGCGCGTGCCCGGTCGGCGAGATCGCCACGCGTCTTCATCACGAGCCAAGTGGCGCCAAGCAAGGCATAGCCGACGACAATCGCGATGCCGGTCACGATGGAAAAAGGCGTCAGCCAGTCCCACCAGCTGCCGGCATAGGCGCGGTCTTCGACCGGTATGCCCTGGACGAGTGCGCCGAGTGCGATCCCTTGCGCGAAGGCGGCCAGCATTGAGCCGCCGGCAAAGGCCCAGTTCCACAGAAATTCGGCGCGCTTCGTGCGCCAGCGATATTCGAACGCGACGCCCCGGAAGATGAGGCCGATCAGCATGGCGATGATCGGCGCATAGAGCGCCGGCAGGACCGTCGCATAGGCAAGCGGGAAAACGGCCATCAGGCCGCCGCCGCCGAGCACGAGCCAGGTCTCGTTGCCGTCCCACACGGGCGCAACCGAGTTCATCATCACGTCGCGATCATGCTTCTCGGGGAAGAGCGGGAAAAGGATACCGACGCCGAGGTCGAAGCCATCGAGAACGACATAGGCCAGAACGGCAAAGGCGATGAGGGCGGCCCAGATCAGTGGCAGATCAAAATCCATGATGCGCTCCATGAGATTTGGCGCTCGCCGGGCCGTGTGCGGCGGCACCGGCCGTGCGGATCGGGCCCTCGTCCAGTTCCGGCATCGTGTCGCGTGGGAGCCGCGCCATCAGCCGCAGGATGTAGAAGGTTCCCGCGCCAAAGACGAAGAAGTAGACGATGATGAATGCCAGAAGCGAGGCGGAAACGGCAGGAGCTTCGATCGGCGCGACGGAGTTGGCCGTCAGCAGGTGGCCGTAGACCGTGTAAGGCTGGCGGCCCACTTCGGTGGTTACCCATCCCGCCAGAACCGCGACGAAGCCGGCAGGGCCCATCAGCACCGCGGCGCGGTGGAGCCAGGGATCGCTGTCGAGCGTACCGCGGTAGCGACACCAGAGCGACCATAGCCCGATGCCGAGCATGGCCAGCCCGATGCCGACCATGAGACGGAACGACCAGAAGATTACAGCGACCGGCGGATGCAATTCGTCGGGGATCGTGTCCAGTCCGGCAAGCGGCGCATTGAGGTCGTGTTTCAGGATCAGGCTCCCGAGCTTCGGCACCTCGATCGCGTAGTCGATGCGTTTCTCGGCCGTGTTGGGGATGCCGAACAGCACGAGCGGAGCGCCGTCGGGGTGGCTTTCGAAGTGACCTTCCATCCCCATCACCTTGGCGGGTTGGTGTTCGAGCGTGTTGAGCCCGTGCTGGTCGCCGGCGAAGATCTGGATCGGCGCGACGATGGCCGCCATCCACATCGCCATTGAGAACATGGTGCGGGCGCGGCGCGGTGCCGTCTGGCGCAGGAGATGCCAGGCGCCGCAGGCGCCGACGACGAAAGCCGTCGTCAGATAGGCGGCAAGCACCATGTGGACGAGACGGAATGGGAAGGACGGGTTGAAGACGATCGCCCACCAGTCGACCGGCATGAACTGACCGGCTTCGTTCATCGCAAAACCCGCCGGCGTCTGCATCCAGGAGTTTGCGGACAGAATCCAGGTCGCCGAGATCAGCGTGCCGATCGCCACCATGGCGGTTGCGAAGAAATGCAGTCTCGGACCCACTCGGTTCAGGCCGAAGAGCATGACGCCGAGAAAGCCGGCTTCCAGGAAGAACGCGGTGAGTACCTCGTATCCCATTAGCGGGCCGATGATCGGACCGGCCTTGTCGGCGAACACGCTCCAGTTGGTGCCGAACTGGTAGGACATGACGATGCCTGACACGACGCCCATGCCGAAGGTGACCGCGAAGATCGTCTTCCAGAAGTTGAAGAGCTCCAGATAAACGTCGTCCTTCTTCCAGAGCCAGAGAGCTTCAAGAACGGCGAGGTAGCTGGCAAGCCCGATGGAGAAGGCTGGAAAGATGATGTGGAACGAGACTGTAAAGGCAAACTGCATGCGGGCGAGCATGGTTGCGTCGAAGGACTCAAACACGACGTGATCCTCTTGGGCGTTGCCGGAAAGCCAGGCGCCGCCTGTCAGCCGGAGCCGTCATTTCATCGTGTGATTGAATCTGAAGCAAATTTGCCAAACGTCAATGACAGGCGAATCGCCACGTTGTCACACTGCGGCAATGTTTCGCTTGCGGCATTTCGCGTGCCGGCCGGGATCCTGCTGCGTCACCTATCGTTGAGCAGAGAGCACGACCATCCTTTTGCCCCGGTAGGGATGGTCCATCACCGCCTTGTAGCCGGCGACGTCCTTGCTGTCCCGGCATATGACGATCGCGCGCCCGTCCGGATGGTCGGTAAACCATTGCGCCAGCTGCCGCGGTGGGACGTCGTCAACGGGTTTCTCAAGCCGTGCCAGGAAGCCCACCTCCGCGTGATAGTTCGCGATGAAAGCCCAGTCCTTGTCGCGATTTGCACGCATATAGGCGGCCACCGGCTCCAGATCGTAGCGCTTCAGGATCGTCGCCGATGCGATGATCTGGCCGGCGACGATGGCGACGACCATGATCGCCACGCCATGGGCCATTTGCCGGGTTGGGACCTCCTTCAGGCAAAGAACCATAGCAAGAACGACGGCCGGCACGAGCGGCAGCAGGTAATGCGGCTGCTTCTCGCTGATGAGGGAGAACAACAAGAAGGTCGGCACGACCCAGCAAATGAGGAACCGCATTCCTTCCGTCTCCCACAAGCCTTCGCGCAGCATGGCAGCGCCTTTCCAGAAGCGGGGAAGGAAGATCCACGGGATAAGCGCCACGGGCAAGAAGGGGAGATAGAAGTAGAAGGGCTGAACGTGGGCGTCGAGCTTTCCGGTCGCCCGCCCGACCGTCTGCACCCAGAGCAGCGCATAGGCAAATTTGCCGTCTGCCTGCCACAGCACCGGGATGAGCCAGCAGAGAACGATGACGGCCGCCACTCCCAAAGCTGCGAGAATTCCGAGGTACCACCTTATCGGCTGCCTTAAATCGCTGGCCCAGAGCGGCGCCAGCAAAATTGGGAACAGTACGTGGAGGAATGCCACCGGTCCTCTGGCGAGAATGCCCAGCCCCAGGGATACGCCGATAAGGACCACGGAACGCCAATCCCGCTTGCGCGCATAGGCGACCGTGCCGATGAGCGACAGCAGAACAAAAACGGTCAACGTGAAATCGAAGTAGATCAGGGTGCTGTAGACGAGAAACGGCACACTCGCGACCATGATTATGGCGGTGCGATCACCCTGGTTGTGAAAGCCGGGAAACAGCACGCGGCCGAGAGCGACCGTAAGATATACGCTTGCCAGGGACGAAAGCACGACCGGAAGCGTAGCGGCCCAGCGAGAGACCCCGAAGATCGACCATGAGGCGTTGATGAGCCAGAACAAGAGGGGGAGCTTGTGGTGATAGGGTACGAAGTTCATCGTCAGCGGCTTGAGCCATTCCTGGCGCAAGTACATCTCCCAGGCGACGCTGGTGTAGCGCGTCTCGTCGATGGGCAGGAGTGGTCTGAAGGAGATCGCTGCCAGGAACAGGATAAAAACGACGAGGGGGAGCCAAACGAGCCTGGTCCAAGTGGGAAGGGCCATATGCACGCAGTATATTTCCGCTGATGTTGTTGCTCTCGACAACATGAGCGGAGAACCTGTCTGGTCGCTGTCAAACACTCAAGCTACTCGAAACAGGGCGTCCCGCATGACGCTGTTTTCATGCATGCGCTTCAGATCACGATGATTTTAGACCGGATCGACCTGAAATCATAAACGTCACCGCTCTACAGCGCCGCGTCCAATCGGACGCGCAAAGGTCGCTGTAGCATTTCACTGCTGCATGATTTTATCCTTAAATCGGTTCCGATTTAAGGGGGAATGCAGTTAGAGCCGGGCAAGATAGGTCTCGGCGAGTTCGGTCCAGAAGGCGGCGCCGATCGGCAGCAGATCGTCGTTGAAGTTGTAGCCGGGATGGTGGAGCGGCTTTTCCTCGCCCGTCGCCTTCGTTCCGAGGAAGAAATAGCTGCCGGGCCGCTCTTTCAGCATGTAGGCGAAGTCTTCGCTGCCCATGAAAGGGCGCGCAAGATCAATGACCTTGTCGGTGCCGGCGAAGCGGATCGCGAGGTCGCGCACGAAATCGGTCTCGGCCTTGTGGTTGATCGTCGCGTCGTAACTCCGCTGGTAATCGACCGTGGCACGCATGCCGAAGCTTGCCGCCTGCGATTCCGCGATCATGCGGATACGGCGTTCCAGCTCGTCGCGAACGGCGGGGTCGAAGGAGCGAATGCCGACGACGATCTCGGCCCGTTCCGGGATGATGTTGCTAGCGGAGCCGGCGTGAAAGGCGCCGACCGTGACGACGGTCGGGTCCATCGGGTGGATATTGCGCGACACGATGGATTGTAGCGCCATGACGATGCTGGCACCGCAGACGATCGGATCGGCGGTCTCCTGCGGTTCGGCACCGTGACCGCCGCGGCCATGAACGGTGATCCGCGCCTCGTCGACCGCCGCCATGATCGGGCCCTCGCGCAAGGCGAACTGGCCGAAGGGAAGGTTCGGTTCGTTGTGGAGCGCGAACACTGCGTCGCACGGGAATTTCTCGAATAGGCCGTCATCGATCATGATTTTCGCGCCGCCGAAGTTCTCCTCGGCCGGCTGGAAAATGAGGTGGATCGTGCCGTCGAAATTCCCCCGTTCGGCAAGCGCGCGAGCGGCGCCGAGCAGCATCGCCGTGTGGCCGTCATGCCCGCAGGCATGCATCAACCCGGGTGTCCTGCTGGCATAGTCGAGCCCGGTTTCCTCGTGGATCGGCAAGGCATCGATATCGGCGCGGATGCCGATCGAGCGCGAGCCGGTGCCGCTCCTGAGCGTCCCGACCACGCCAGTTTTCGCGAGTCCCGTAGTTACCGTGTAGCCGAGTGCATCGAGGTGTCGGGCAATGAAGGCGGAGGTCCGCGTTTCCTCGAGACCCAATTCCGGGTGCGCATGCAGGTCGCGGCGGATGGAGACCAGCTCCGGCATGGCGTTGTCGATGGCGGCGGCGAGCTTCATGTCAGGCACCACGGGTCGGTATGCGGTTTTCGAAATAGCGGAAAGCGACCACCAGAATGCCCGTAAGGCACAGGTAGATCAGAGCAAGCAGCAGCAGCGGTTCGTAGGTGAGATAGGTTTCCTGCCGCACCTTCGAAATGACCGCATAGACATCGACGACGGTGATCGTCGCAACCAGCGGCGTCGACTTGAGCTGCAACACGGTCTCGCCGTTGAGTGTCGGGAGCGCGCGGTGAATCGCACGCGGCAGCCAGATCCGCCGGAACATTGTCCAGCGGCTCATGCCATAGGCCCGTGCCGCCTCCAGCTCGCCCGCCGGCACGCCGGCAAAGGCGCCGCGCATCACTTCGCCCTCGTAGGCGGCGAAGGAAATAGTGAGCGCCGCAACGCCATAAGGCCAGGCTTCGCGCAGATACGGCCAGAGAAACGAGTGGCGAATTGCCGGAAATTGCGGAAACAGCGAGCCGAGGCCGTAATAGAGCAGCCACAACTGCAGCAGTAGCGGCGTCCCGCGAATGACCGTGCAGAAGATCTTGGCAAGGGCTTTGAGATACCAGGGCCCGGTGACCTGGACCAAGCCCAGCGGCACAGCAAAGAGGAAACCGAGGATCGATGTGCTGAACAGCATCGCGATGCTGACAAGGATGCCCCAGCCGAGCCGAGGCAGGTAGCGCGGCAGCCAGTCCCAGCGCATGAGGACGGCGACGGCGACGATCAGCGCGGCGGCGGCGAGGATGAGAACAATACGGTGAGGCTTGAGGAAGTTCTCGCCTTTCCGCAGGTCCTCCGGGGTGAGGGCCAGAGCGGGATGAGGAAAAGTGTGAAGCGGTTTTCCGCCCGCATCCCGCTCTATCTCTTTAGAATCGACCACGCTGATTTTGGATTGATTCAATCCAAAATCAGCGTGGTCGAGAGCGTGGGTCGTTTCGTTGGTCATCGCTGCTCCACGAAACCGCGCCTGGCATGCCTTTCCAATGCGCCGATGAAGACGTTGGAAACGAGCGTCAGCGCAAGATAGAGCGCGCCGGCCGCGCAGAAGAAAAGCAGATAGGCCTTGGTTGCGCCGGCCGCCTGGCGGGTTACCAGCGTCAGCTCGCTGAAGCCGACGACGGCAAGCAGGGCGGTATCCTTGGTGGCGATCAGCCAGAGATTGGCAAGGCCTGGGATGGCATAGGGCAGCATGGCGGGGAGGGTGACACGCCGCAGGACCTTGCCGGGCGACATGCCGTAGGCGCGCGCCGCCTCGATCTGCCCAGCGGGCACGGCCTTGATCGCGCCGCGCAACACTTCCGTCGAATAGGCGCCCTGGACGACACCAATGACGAAGATACCGGCCATCAGGCCGCTGATGTCGACAGCCCCGAAGCCGACGGCGCCGAGAAGCTGGTTCAAGAGGTCAGTGCCGGCATAATAGAGGAGGAGGATGAGGACGAGTTCGGGCACGGCCCGGACGATGGTGGTGTAGCATTCGAGAAGATCGCGCGTGACCGGCCCGCCATAGAGCTTGCCGAAGGCGCCGCCGACGCCGAGCAGGAGACCGAGCGCGTAACCGCCGACTGCGATCTGGATCGAATGGAGAAAGCCTTGCAGCAATACGCCGCCCCAGCCGGGCGCCGACAGCGAGAGCAGGCTCCAGTTGATGATGGAATCCGCAGCCATGGCGACTTCATGCTCCTTTCTGCATATTCCCCAGCTCGGAACCGAACCGGGGAGATGCAGCAACTCAAGGTGCTACAGCGTCGTTTGCGCGTCTGACAAGACGCACGGCGCTGCAGGACGGCCAGCCGTGGCGCTTAGCCGCCATAGATGTCGAAGTCGAAATACTTCTTCGAGAACGTGTCGTAAGTGCCGTTCTCGCGGATCGCCTTGATCGCCGCGTTGATCTTGTCCTTGAGCTCGGTTTCGCCCTTGCGCAGGCCGACGCCGACACCTGGGCCGAGGATGGCGAGATCCTGGGCGACATCACCCTTGTAGTCGCAGCATTCCTTGCCCTGGTCGCTCTTCAGGAAGGCATCGAGCGCGATCGCATCCGCCTGCACGGCGTCGACGCGGCCGGCGGCCAGGTCTTGATTCGCCTCGTCCTGCGTCTGGTATTCCTTGACCTCCACGCCGGCCGGGGCGAAGTGGGCGGTCGCATAGGCCTGGTGCACGGTCGAAACCTGCACGCCGATCGTCTTGCCGGAAAGGCCTTCCGGCGTCGGCTTGATGTCATCGCCCTTGGTGCCGATGACGCCGGTCGGCGTGTTGTAATACTTGTCGGAAAAGTCGATCGTCTTCAGGCGCTCTTCCGTGATCGACATCGAACCGATGATCATGTCGATCTTCTTTGAAGTCAGCGCCGGAATGATGCCGTCCCAGGCGACGGGCGTGATCACGCAGTCGAGTTTCGCCTCGGCGCAGATCGCCTTCATGAACTCGACTTCCCAGCCTTCCCAATTGCCGTTGGCGTCAGGGGAGGTGAAGGGCGGGTAAGGCTCGGCGGCAAAGCCGACCTTGACCGCTTCCGCCTGCGCGGCGACGGCGCCGGTGATCGACAATGCGGCCGCGACCGCCAGGAGTCTCAATGTCTTCTTCATGCTGTTCCCTTTTTTGGTTGTTGAGCATTGCGGAATTCAGTGAATGGAGCTGATGAACTTCTTGAGCCTCTCGGATCGCGGCGCACCGAAGATCGCCTCGGGCGACCCCTGTTCTTCGATGACGCCGTTGTGCAGGAAGACGATGTGATTGGCGACGTCGCGGGCAAACTTCATCTCATGCGTGACGAGGATCATCGTGCGCTTTTCGCGCGCGAGATCGCCGATGACGGAGAGCACTTCCCCGACAAGCTCCGGATCGAGAGCCGAGGTCGGTTCGTCGAAGAGCATCATCAGCGGCTGGATCGCCAGCGCCCGGGCGATCGCCGCGCGTTGCTGCTGGCCGCCGGAAAGGAAGGCCGGATAGGCATCGCGTTTCTCGTAAAGGCCGACCCGGCGCAGCAGTGTTTCGGCCGTCTCGATCGCCTCGGCCTTGGATTTGCCGAGCACATGCACCGGCACCTCGATGACATTTTGAAGAATGGTCATGTGCTGCCAGAGATTGAAGCTCTGGAAGACCATGCCGAGTTGGGTGCGAATTCGCTGCACTTGCTTGTGATCGGCGGGCATCAGCCCGCCATGACCGTCGGACTTCATGCGGATTTCCTCGCCGTGAACGCTGACGCGTCCGGCCGACGGCAATTCCAGCATGTTGATACAGCGAAGAAGGGTGGACTTGCCCGAGCCGCTACCGCCGATGATCGCGATCACGTCGCCCTGTCGGGCCGTGAGCGACACACCTTTCAGCACTTCCAATGGCCCGAAACGCTTGTGCAGGTCAGTGACCGCGATTGCCTGGGCCGCACCCGTCATCGACGCGCCAGTCCCGTGGCTCGAAGAGCTTTCCTTGAAAGCATGAAAACAGTTCCCCTGGTCGTTCTCTCGTGCAGCATCTTCGGCTTGTCACGCTGTTTCATTGGGGGGAATGTTGCACTTGTGCCGATATTATTCAAGCGTATAATAATTTCATCGCGGTTTTTTTGGCCGCGTTGTCTGAATGAGTATCACCGCAGGAGCAACGCATGAGCCCATCCGGTTCGCTAACACTGACGATCTGGTTGCGCCGCCCTGCGTGCCGGAGGTTGCAGTGAATCGCCGCACATTTCACCGCGCTCCCGAGGGCGAGCGGCGCCAGGAGCTGATCGAGGCGACGCTTGATTGCATCGCGGAATTCGGCTTGAAAGGCGCGACCGTCCGGCAGATCGCGATCCGCGCCGGCGTGACCGCGGGGCTGGTCCGCCACTATTTCGATTCCAAGGACCAGATGGTCGCGGAGGCGTATCGCGCCGTCATCGCGTCTCTCACCGAGAAGGCGCAGAACGTCGAAGGCGATCCTGCGACGCGGCTAAGGGAATTCATTGCGGTCAACTTCACCGAACCGGTTGCCGACAGCCGCAGCGTCTCGCTTTGGGCGGCCTTCATCAGCCAGGTGCGGGTGGATCCGGTTCTCGCCGAGATCCACCGCGAAGGCTATCTCGCCTTCCGCAACACGCTGCAGGAACTGCTGAGCGAATTCCTTGCCGCCAAGGGCCGGTCCGCAAGCGAGGAAGAGTGCCGCCGCTATGCGATTGCGATCAACGGCCTTGTGGACGGGCTCTGGGTCGAAGGCTGCCTTGCCGGCGACCTCTTTCGCGACGGCGAACTGGTCAGCATTGCCATGGCGTCGGTCGAGGCCGTGCTCGGCTTGCCAATCGAAAACTGATGCGTGTCGCCCAAAACTGTGCAGCGGTTTTTGGGATAACGACGACATAAAAAACAAAGAACCAACAAGGGAGCAACATTTGCGCTACGCGTCGATCACCTCACGTCTTGCTGATCTCGGTTCCGGTAAATGGACGCTGCACATCCGCGCGCGCCAACTGAAGGCAGAAGGGGCCGATATCATCGAGCTGACGATCGGTGAGCCGGACCTGCCGCCGGACCGCTCCCTGCTTGAAGAGTGCCAGCGTGCCATGAATGCCGGGCGGTACCGCTACTCGAACGGGCGCGGCGAACCCGCCGCCGTCGCTGCTCTTGCGGAAAAATACCGGCGGCGCCGCGCCGACGTGACTGCTGACAACGTCCTATGCTTTCCGGGCACGCAGACGGCGCTCTTTGCCGTCATGCTAGGCCTCGTCGAGGCCGGCGACGCCGTGCTCGTCGGCGATCCGCTCTATGCCACCTATGAAGGCGTCATCCGCTCCACCGGTGCCCGTCATGTCCTCGTTCCGCTGAAACCCGAATTCGGTTTTCACATGCGGGCGGAGGATCTGGAAAAGGCGATCACACCGGAATGCCGTGTGCTGCTCCTCAATACGCCGCACAATCCGACCGGTGCGGTGCTGACCGCCGCCGAGATTGCCGCCATCGGCGAAGTCGCCCGTCGCCACGACCTCTGGATCGTCTGCGACGAAGTCTATGAGGAACTGGTCTTCGATGCCGCGTTCGCATCGCCTTTCGACAACCCTGATCTCGCCGAGCGCACCGTCGTCGTCTCATCGATTTCCAAGTCGCACGCTGCGCCCGGCTTTCGCAGCGGCTGGGCGGTGGGTCCTGCCGAATTCACGAATCGTCTCCTGCCGATCTCCGAAACCATGCTTTTCGGCGTGCAGCCCTTCATCGCCGACATGACCGCTTACGCGCTGACGCACGAGATCGACACGGCGAAGAGGATGCGCGAAGCCTACAAACGGCGCGCGGGGCGCATCGTTGATGGCCTTGCCGGTGCGCCGGGCGTCTTTGTCCTGCCGCCGGAAGCGGGCATGTTCACGCTGATCGACGTCTCCGGCACCGGCCTTTCCGGCGAGGCCTTCGCCTGGGCGCTTCTCGAAGAGGAAGGCGTGGCGGTGATGCCGGGTTCCTCCTTCGGCGAGGAAGCGCAGAATTTCCTGCGCGTGAGCCTCACCGTTCCCGATTGCGATATCGACGAAGCATGCCGGCGTATCGGCTCCCTGGCGGAGCGCCTGACCGCCCGCAGGGAGCGCCGAGCATGACTGCTGGAATGAAAACCGTAGGCGAGGTCCTTGTCGATCTCCTCGAGGCAAACGGTGTCGAAGTCGTGTTCGGTATTCCCGGCGTGCACACGGTCGAACTCTATCGCGGTCTTGCCTCGTCTAAGATCCGCCATGTCACGCCGAGGCATGAGCAAGGCGCGGGCTTCATGGCTGACGGATATGCGCGCGTCAGCGGCAAACCAGGTGTTGCGCTCGTCATCACCGGCCCGGGTCTTACCAATACCATCACCGCAATGGCGCAGGCTCGCCAGGATTCGATCCCGATGCTGGTCATTTCCGGCGTCAACCGTCGCGATTCGCTCGGCCATGGCCGTGGCCTGCTGCACGAATTGCCCGACCAGCACGGGATGATGAAGACGCTGGCGCTTTATTCCCAAACGCTGCTCAACCCCACCGATTTGCCGCTTGTGGTGGACCGGGCCTTTGCGGTCCTGTTTTCCGGGCGGCCCGGGCCGGTGCACATCGAGATTCCGACCGACGTGATGGCTCTGCGGATCGAGAGCAAGCCGGCGAGACCAGCCGCGGCGACTCGTCCACGGTCTGACAGCGAAACCTTGCAGAAAGCGGCGATCCTCTGCAGCGAGGCCGCCCAGCCGGTGATCATATGCGGGGGCGGTGCGCTGACCGCGGAAGCGGAAGTGCGGCAGCTCGCCGAGCTGATCGGTGCGCCGGTGGTGACGACCGTCAACGCGCGCGGCATGCTTGCGGGCCATCCCCTGAGGGTGCCGGCGAGCCCGAGCTTGAAGGCAGTGCGCGCCCTGCTGCGGGCCGCGGATCTTGTCTTGGCGCTCGGCACGGAGATGGGCCAAACGGACTACGATCTTTATGCCGATGGCGGCTTTCCGGAACTGCGCAATCTCATCCGCACCGACATCGATGCCGCGCAACTCGCCCGCGGGCCGCAGGCAGCGCTTTCGATCCTGTCGGGCGCTAAGATGGCGACGGCGGGGATCCTGGGCTTTCTGCCCGGCCATGTGGCTGCAAAGGACGGCGCAGAGCGTGCGGAAATGGCCCGCAAGGCGGCGCTGAAGGAGTTGTCGGCCAAGATGCGTGCGGAAGGCGCCATCATCGACATGATCTACGGGGCGCTTCCGGATTGCGCGATCGTCGGGGACTCCACGCAAGCTGTCTACGCCGGAAACCTCTATTGCGATGCGCCCCGACAACGGAGTTGGTTCAATTCCGCGACCGGTTACGGGGCGCTGGGTTATGCGCCGCCGGCGGCGGTCGGCGCGGCCGTGGCGGATCGCGGCAAACCTGTCGTCTGCCTCGTCGGCGATGGCGGCTTTCAATTCTCGCTGGCCGAGATCGGTTCGGCCGTCGATGCCGCGGCCAGGGTGATCTTTCTCGTCTGGAACAATGACGGGTACCAGGAAATCGAGTCCTACATGGTCGATTCCGGTATCACCCCGGAAGGTGTGAAGCCCTCCGCTCCGGACTTTCTGATGACTGCCGGAGCCTATGGCGTTCCGGCGGAACGGCTGGCCGATGTCCGCGACCTGTCGCGCGCGCTCACTGTGGCCGCCGCACGATCCGGACCTTCGCTGATTGAAATCCATGAGGCAAAGACCGTCGGCGTTACCGCCTGACAGAGCAATGAACTGAGCCGGATTTGACTTTTCCGCCCCGGAATGGTGTTAAGAGGCCGCACGCTCGAATCCGGCCATGTTCTTTCGCTAGGCTGTAGCAGTCGGGTTGAATTTCGTCTCGCCGGTGTCCCGGTCAAGGGCCGGTCGAGAAAAAGGGATAGTGTCCTCTATGGACCTCTTGGGTGGTGGCAGCAAGAGCATGCAGGCCAGCCGGCTTCTTGCCGTGCTGTGGCTGTTCTGTGCCTCCTTTGCCATGCAGGTCATTGCCGTCGGGCAGAGTGTTTCGAGCCGCACCGCTGGCGCGCCGGCCGGCAATGTCGCTGTGCCGGACACCGGCTCCTCCGATCGTCCGACGGTGCGGCAGGGTTCCAGGGCCGTTACCTTGCCCGATCTCCGTTTCGTCGGCGAGCGAGCGGATGGAAAATCGACAACCGGAGGCGATCTCCCACCGGTTCTTCCCTTCGATTTCGTCAACTTGCCAGCCGTTGAAAACGCTCGGCCGCCATCGTTGCCGCGAGCGGACGTCGTAGCAGGAGCGCCGCTTTTCAGCGAACGCATTCGCGCTCCACCTGAGGCATAAAGCATCCTTCAGTGTTGGTGGGCCGGCGATCTCCGGTTCCGCCTGAGTTTTGATGAAAACCTGGCCCGGACGACGCCGGTTGAGCGCGTTCAGGCATTCATGGAATTTCCACATGCGTACATCCAGATGGGCGGTCCTCGCCTATGTCGCGATCATTATTTTCGGATGCCTCGCGGCGGTGCCGAGCGTTCTGCCGCAAGGCATGAGAGAGCAATTCACGTCGATCCTGCCCTTCAAGCCGGTCACTCTCGGCCTCGATTTGAGGGGCGGCTCGCACCTCGTTCTCGAGGTCGACGGCGCCGGCCTGCAGAAGGCGCGGCTCAATACGCTTCTTGACGATACCCGCCGGGTTCTGCGCGGCGAGCGCGTTTCGGCCTCGTCGGCGCGCATCAGCGGCAACGCCGTGACGGTCACCATCGCGGATGCGGCCGATCGGGACAAAGTGCTGCCGAAGCTGCAGGAACTGGCGACCCCCGTCAGCACGATCGGCTTCGGCGGCGCGGCGCCTGAGGTCGAGGTAACGACGAACGCCGACGTGGTGACACTTGCGATCACCGAGGCCGGACTTGCCGACCGCATGACCAAGGCGGTCGAGCAGAGCCTGGAGATCATCCGCAACCGCGTCGACCAGGTCGGCGTCGCCGAGCCGCTGATCCAGCGTATCGGCTCGAACCGCATCCTCGTGCAGTTGCCTGGTCTGCAGGATCCGACCCGTCTTCGCGAACTCCTGGGCTCCACGGCGCAGATGAGCTTCCACATGCTCGATCAGACCGCGGACGTCACGCAGCCGCCGCCACGCGGCGTCGACATCCTTCCCGGCGCCAATGACGGCAACAAATACCCGGTCGAAAGCCGCGTTGCCATTTCCGGCGAGCGGCTCGACGACGCCAAGGTCGGCTTCGACCAGCGCACGAACCAGCCGGTCGTGGACTTCACCTTCGATTCGCTTGGCGCCCGCCAGTTCGCCGAAATCACGCGTGAAAATGTCGGCCGCCCGTTCGCAATCGTCCTCGACGGCAAGGTGCTGACCGCACCGGTCATCAACGAGCCGATCCTCGGCGGCCGTGGCCAGATCAGCGGTAATTTCACCGCCGAGTCGGCGACGGTTCTTTCGGCGCTGCTGCGCTCTGGGGCTCTGCCGGCACCGCTGACGATCATCGAAGAGCGATCGGTCGGCCCGAACCTCGGCAGCGATTCGATCCGCATGGGCCTCTATACCGGCCTTGCCGGCTTCGGCCTTGTCGTAGGCCTCATGATTATTCTCTACGGTGCGTGGGGCATGATCGCCAATGTCGGCCTGGTTCTGCATACGGCCTTGACGATCGGTGTTCTCGGCATGATCGGCTCGACGCTCACCCTGCCCGGCATCGCCGGCATCATTCTCGGCATCGGCATGGCCGTCGACGCCAACATCCTCATCAACGCGCGTATCCGCGAAGAGACGGAAGGGGGCGCCGGCGCGATGAAGGCGCTGGATGTCGGCTTCAACAAGGCCTATGCCACGATCCTCGACTCCAACGTCACAACGCTCTCCGGCACGATCCTCCTGTTCTGGCTCGGCAGCGGCCCGGTTCGCGGTTTTGCCGTCACCATGATGCTCGGCATCGTCATCTCGATGTTCACGTCCATCACGGTCGTGCGCTTGCTGATGCGCGAGGTCGTCGTCCGTCGCAAGATGAAGAAGCTGGAGATCCCGTCGCTCTTCGGCGGCGTGCCGCATCTGCCGACCATCTCCTTCATGAAGCGCCGCTTCCAGGCGATCGGCTTCTCTGCCTTCCTGTCGATCAGCTCGGTCATCCTGTTCTTCACGCCGGGCCTGAACTACGGCATCGATTTCGTCGGTGGTATCCAGGTCGAAGCGGCGGCCAAGGAGAAGATCGATCTGCCGACGCTGCGTCACGGGCTCGAAGCGCTCAATCTCGGCGAAGTGGCGTTGCAGGACTTCGGCAACGGTCAGTCGGTGCTGATCCGCGTCCAGCGCCAGCCGGGCGGCGAACAGGAGCAGACCGCGGCGCTGAACCGCGTCAAGGATGCGGTGACGACCGCCGTCCCGGGGGCGACCCTGGAGCGGACGGAGGTGGTCGGCCCGACGGTCAGCGGCGAGCTGCAGCGCTCCGGCTTCCTCGCCGTCGGTCTCGCGATGGTGGCGATCCTGCTCTACATCTGGTTCCGCTTCGAATGGCACTTCGCCGTCGGCGCGATCGCGGTGCTTTTGCTCGACATCACCAAGACGGTGGGCTTCTTCGCGCTTACCGGCGTGGACTTCAACCTGACGGCAATCGCCGCACTGCTGACGATGATCGGCTATTCGGTGAACGACAAGGTGGTCGTCTACGACCGCATGCGTGAAAACCTGCGCAAGTACAAGTCGATGCCCTTCTCGGATCTCATCGACATGAGCATCAACCAGGTGATTGCGCGATGCATCTTCACCTCGATGGCGACCGCCCTTTCGCTGGTGCCGATGGCGATCTGGGGCGGCGAAACGGTACGCAGCTTTGCCTGGCCGATGATCTTCGGCGTCATCGTCGCCACAACCTCATCGATCTATATCGGTGGGCCGATCCTCCTGTTCCTGAGCCGCTGGTGGAAGGACCGCGAGGCGGGTCGCACCGCGGCGCAGCAGCCGGGAACGCCAGCGGCGTGATCCGATCACAAATGACGAAACAAAAAGGGGCGGCCGGCGGCTGCCCCTTTTTCGTCTGAAAGTGCTGTCTTTATACCATCGTCCCTTGCAGATTGATTCGTCGCTACCTAGATAGCGTTGGAGTCCTCAGCGGGGACCACGAAAATAGAATTGTCGCCATGATGGTTCAAAACGGGAGAGCAGAGAATTATTTTTCTCCTCTTTGTTTTTGTAATTGACTAATTTGGTAGATTATTCTAGTTTGCGAAGCGTGATGCGGAAGAGTCCGCCTCACATTGTTCATGAACCGCCGCGGCGCGATGCGCCGGGCACAGCCAAAGGAGAGTGACATGTCCGGAATCGTCTCGACCGCCGCTTTCTGCGGCTCGCGTTCCTATTGTCGTGCAACAGTGAAACGTCACCTTCGCGCACTTCGCCGAATGTGACCGTCCGAACTTCCCGAATTTCATCTTTTGCCGAGAATCGAATGATCCGCGCCGCGAGGCGTGGAGGAGCGTTATTACATGAGCAAGCAAGTTATCGAATATGGCGGCGAAGCCGTCGGCGTTGTTGTCCCTGACGAGGACCGGTTGAAGTTTTTGGCCGTGAAGTATCACGTCTGGGACTTGGACGCTCAACGTTTCCGCTCGGCCGATGAAGCGCGCGCGGCGATCCGCCGCCTGCTCGCCGGCCAGGGCGCTCGAAACCATCAGGTTGGCATTGCGGCGGCGTGATCTCCTGCATGATTCCTTAAATCCTAGCGGATTTAAGGATGAAAACATGCAGCAATTTGAAGTGCTACAGCGACCTTTGTGCGTCCGATAAGACGCCCGGCGCTGTAGCGTCCGCCGCCATGCGGCAATAAATCCATCAAATTTGAAGTTCATCCTTCCGAATTGTCGACCAAAATTGTGTATTGGCGACGCGCTTCTTGTGCTATGCCAAGACAGGATTGTGTCGTTGCCAACGGTCCCGCGTCTTGGGACCGGGAGGGGAATTTCTCGGAATGCTGACGAAGAAGGGAAAATACGGGCTCAAGGCCCTTGTCGATCTGGCGCGCCTCGAACCAGGCGAGACTGCCTTCATCAATGAAATCGCCCTGCGCAACAACATTCCGAAAAAATTCCTCGACACGATTCTGCTCGAATTGCGCAACGCCGGCATGCTGCGTTCGAAGAAGGGGCCAGGCGGCGGCTATTCGCTTTCTCGCCCGGCGTCGGAGATTCGTATCGGCCACGTCATACGCACGCTTGACGGTCCCCTCGCACCGATCCGCTGCGCCAGCCGCACGGCCTATGAGGTCTGCGAAGACTGCAGCGATCCCGAGACCTGTCGTGTGCGGATATCGATGACGACGGTCCGTGACGCGATGGCCTCCATTCTCGACTCGATGACGCTTGCGGAATTTGCGGGTGATGGCGACCTGCCGCACGAGGTTATCGAGGAAAAACGTGCGGGCTGACGGTCGATCACGACCGGTTTCAGTGCAAACAGGCGCAAATAGACTTGGTTTGCCAAGAAAAAGCGCTTATCAGCCTCCTATATGCTTCGGCTGCTGCTGAAACGGCAGGCGTTCGGACAATTTCGTCGCGGAAACTAGGGTCAACGATGGGCTTGAGACAAGTAAAAGCGGATGGGCAATCCCGTTCCGCCATGCTGGATTCGATCGGCAGGACGCTGACGACCGCAACCAATGGCATCAAGGCTCTCGCCGATCACCTGGCGACGGATGAAGTCTTTGCGCGCAGCCTCGTCGATGCGGTCGAATTGATCGGCGACAGCGAGGGCCGGGTCGTCGTGTCAGGCGTCGGCAAGAGCGGGCATATCGGCCGCAAGATCGCGGCGACCATGGCGTCCACCGGCACGTCCGCCTATTTCGTCCATCCGACCGAGGCGAGCCATGGCGACCTCGGCATGGTCACGTCGCAGGACGTCCTGATCCTGCTCTCCTGGTCGGGCGAGACGGCCGAGCTTGGCAACATGCTCACCTACGCCAAGCGCTTCAAGGTGCCGGTTGTCTCCATCTGCGCCAATCGCGACAGCATCCTTGCCCGCAACTCCGATGTTGCCCTGGTGCTGCCGAAGGTGCCGGAAGCCTGCCCGCACGGGCTTGCTCCAACGACATCCGCCATGCTGCAGCTTGCGGTCGGAGATGCCTTGGCGATCGCGCTCCTGGAGCGTCGCGGTTTCTCGGCTGAAGATTTCAAGACATTCCACCCCGGCGGCAAGCTCGGCGCGCAGCTGCGCCTGGTGCATGAACTGGCGCATGTGGCGGAACAGGTGCCGCTGCTGTCGGTCGGTCGTCCGATGAGCGAAGCGGTCATCGAGATGTCATCGAAGGGATTTGGCGTCGTCGGCATCGTCGACGAAGGCGGCGCGCTGATCGGCGTCATTACCGACGGCGACCTGCGTCGCCACATGGCCGGCAATCTGCTGCTTCAGCCGGTCGAGGACGTGATGTCGCGCAATCCGAGGGTCATCAAAGGCGACGTGCTTGCCAGCGCCGCCATGGAGTTCATGCAGGAACACAAGGTGACCGTGCTTTTCCTGGTCGACGACGCCGGCCTCCCGGCCGGCATCTTGCACATTCACGATCTTTTGCGCGCCGGCGTGGCGTGATCGCCTTCGACGGCCGAAGACGTCAGCGGCCGCCAAGTGCGACAAAGGGAGCGCCTTTTTCCGGCTTTCGCCGGGGCGGAGGGTCTACGAAAGCCCCGGGCTCGTTGACGACGCCCTGATGCAGACGCTCCGCGATCGCGTTTGCGCCGGCGCTCGTGCCTGCGCTTGAATAGAAATTGCCACGGACCTGGATGGCCACGGCCATCAATCTGAACAAAGCTGCACTCAAGTCCGGATCAGGCGTCTGCGGCGCTAACCAGAACGCGTCGAGCGGCTGCTGATCGGTAAGCCCCGCAATGTCGAAAACGGCACTGCCGAGCACTTTCACGGGCTTGCCCTGTTTCAACGCGTGCAGGCCGGCGGTCGAGTTTACCGTAACGACGCCAGCGCTCCCCTGCACCAAAGCGTCCAGATTGCCGCCGTCAAGATAGACGGTGCGGTCTCCAATTCCAGATTTGCCCGCTTCTTCGGCAACGATCTTGCGCCAGCGGATGAGGCCGTTGTCGAGGGGATGGGTCTTGATCGCAAGTTTGCTGCGCGCGGGTGCGTGGCGCGCGAAGGAGGCAAGGATTGCGCGGATCGCCTGTTTCTGGCTGTTGAAAGGCGAGTGCGCACGCAGTTGATAGTCGGTCTCCAACTGCAGCGGATAGACGAAATAATCGCTGCCCTCCGCGGCTAGAGAGCGGATGAGGGCACCAGCTGCACGTTGCTCCCGCCCCCGCGTGCTGAGGCGCAAGAGCCACCCCGCATATTCCGCCAGGGGATGAAAGATCCCGTGTCGACGATAGCCCGGAAAAAGAAACCAAAGGAAGACGTTCGGAAGATTGTAGAGCAAATCGCAGGCTGCTTCGGCGAAGAAGGACTGCTCGTAACGCCGCCGCCAGTCCGGTTCCGGCAAACCGGCTGCGGCGCGCAAGATCTGGTCCGGTTCGGATGGAAAATGCGAGTTGGACGACATGCCGCCCCGTTCCAGTGTCAGCCAGTCGGGGCGCAAATAGCCCATCTCCACGATGAAGACAGCTACGCCTGCCTGGCGGGCAGCGGCAATCGCAGCCTGATGGTAGGGGCGCTCTTCGCCAAGCAGCACGAGGTCGCTGATGGGGTGGCGATGGATAAAGGCCTCAAAATAGGTCGGCCACGCCGACATGGAGCCGCGATAGTTGAAAGCGCCGCGGCGTCGCCAGAAGATCTGGTCGCCGACGTTGAGATTGATGCGCAGACAGGTGTGGCCCAACGCCTCGAGCCGGGCAGCGATCTTGGCAAAGATCGGCGACGAGGGGCCCTGCAGAAACAGGAATGTCCGTGGTGTCGAGCGATTGATCGTCGTGTCCGCTGTCATTGCCAGTCGCCACCGCTATTGCAGCGCATCCTTTTGCAGGTTCGCATGTCTGAGCAGCGACCGTATCAGGTTCCACGGGTCCTCGTCCTGGGGTGCTTTCGCACTGAATTGGGCCGGGCGGGCCTTGGCGAGCGGCACGATGAAATAGTCCGTGCGGGGATCCGGGAACGGGTCCGCGAAGGATTTCAGGAGAGGCGCATGGTCGCCGTAGAAGACGAGCCAGACGGGACGCTCGAGCTTGTTGAGACGGTTGACCAGCTGCTTGAGGGCGGCATCCGACTGCTGCAGGATCGCCATGTAGATATCGACCGGATTCGCCAGCGTGCCCACTCGGCCGGGCTCCCACGGGCCGTGATTGGCCATGGACGCGACGAAGAAAAAGCCGCTTTCGTCTTCGGGCAGCTTCTCGACTTCGGCGATCACTCTTTCTGTCAGCGTCGCGTCTGAGACATAGAGTCCGTCGCGCTCGGGCTTGTGGTCGAAGGCGTCCAACATGGTGAGCTTCTCGAAGCCAAGCTGCGGCATTGCCTTGTGGCGGAGAAAGAAGGTGCGGTCGTAGGGGTGGATGAAGTGTGTATGCCAGCCGGCCCGCTTCAATTTTCCCGGCCAGACGACGTCGGCATAGTGCGCGGCGCGCAGATAAGGATAACTCGCATCGACATGGAGGTCGTCCGGCACCAGTCCGCTCAGCACGGCGAACTCAGTACGCAAGGTATAGCCGCCCTCGAACACATTGCTGAGGCGGCCCCATTGTATCGCCTGCTTGCGCAGCCGGTCGATCGTCGGCAGTTTGATCGTGTCGACGCCGAAGTGGCGCATGTCGATGAAGGATTCCGATTGCCACACGACGATCAACGGGGCTTCCTCGTGTCCGATCAGATCCAGCACGACGGCGCGAAGCCGCTCAGAAAGCTCGGCGACGATTTTTTCGCGTTTCACGCCCAGCCAAATGATGAAATGGAAGACGACGGAAGCAAACGTCCCGAAGCGCACCGTATTCATCTTGACGTTGACGGCCTTTACGAGCTTCTGCACAAGCGCCGCCGTCGGCCGGTTCACCGGCCCGTAGAACAAAAGGCCCCAAGGCGCGCTGGCCGCGAAGATCATCAGCAGAATCCAGAACAACTTGCCTCGCTGGGGCAAGATGCTCGGCTCGAAGTACATGTAGAGGGCGGAGACGCCGAACACGTAAAGGAACGCGACGATCCAGAACAGGATATTCAGCGAAGTCGCGTAGAAGATCGTCTTGTACTTGAAGACGTCCGCGACGAGGGCGATGTCCGAGAATACCAGCGGCTCGCGGATGAACTTGAACTTCGCGCGCGAGATGCCGGTGAAGATGATGAAGAAGCTCATCGCGCCAGCAGCGGCATAGAGCGGCCGCCAGGAAATCGCGAAAAACCCGGCAAAGACGAGCGCTATGACCGGCAGGCGCGCAAGGATGTCGATTCTGTCCTGATTGGGCCCATAGGGGGGCCTGTTCTTCCTGCGCTCGCGCGCCGGCAGAGCGAAGCGATCCGTGAAAAAAATCACGGCGCAGGACAGCAGATAGCAAAAGAGGGTCAGCGCCGCCGGATAATCATGGAGATGAAAGGAAAGCTGCGGCAAACGGTTACCTTCAGGCCATTCGGTCGCGCCGCGTCCCCCCTACAGCGCCGCGCGTCCAATCGGACGCGCTAGCTGCAGCGCTTTAAAGTGCTGCATGATTTTGTCCTTAAATCGATTCCGATTTATGGCATCATGCAGCAGGCGGCACGGCAATCGTCTGACACTTAAATCCTATCTCCGATCGGCACAAGCGCGCTGGGGACATCGGCCGTCACCGTCCACTGCCGCGTGCGATCGCCCGATCGAACCACCAGTTGATGAGCGGTCTGACCGCCGGTCCGAAGCGGCCGAGCAGGAACAGGGTCGCGCCGAAATAAACCTCGAAGCGCCCCCTGTCGATGCCCGCGGCGATCCTGCGGGCGACGGCGTCCGCCGGCCATGCCCGGACAGTTCCCATCACCGCATTCGCCTCGCGCGGGCGCAGGGAGAGCTCACGCTCGAACTGCGGGGTTTCTGTATCCGGCGGGAAGCTCACCGATATCCGCACATCGTGCCTTCGCGCCTCGCTGCGCAGCGCCTGGGCAAAACCGTGCAGCGCGAACTTCGACGCGCAATAGGCGGAATAGCCATAGATACCGATGAGACCGGCCCCCGAGGAGATCATCATGATCCTGCCCTCACGCCTCCGCCTCATGTCCCCATAGACGGCGCGGACCGCGTGCACGGTGCCCGAAAAATTCGTCTCCATCTGTCGGCGGAAGGCTGCGCTTTGCTGTTCCTCGAAAGGCGCCGGTTCGACGATGCCGGCCGAGGTCACGAGGATGTCGCACGGGCCGAAGGTCTCGATGCAGCGTCGAATGGCCGTTTCGATTTCTTCCTCCCGGGCAACGTCGGCTGCCTCCACCTGGACATCTTCGGCCTTTGCACCATGCTCCGTGAGGAGCTTCTGCCTGGCCTGTTCCAGAAGGTCGCCTGAACGTGCGATGAGAGAAAGCCGTGCGCCGCGGCCCGCGTAGATGGATGCAAGTGCCAGGCCTATGCCGCTCGAGCCACCGGTGATGATCACATGGGTCATGCTGAGGTTCCGCCTGCGGCTTAGCGCATTGGCCCGAAAATCGGAATCGCTTTTCGGAAAGCACGATGCGTAGGTTCAAAGACTTACAGCGTCCTTTGTGCGTCCTGAAGGACGCACGGCGCTGTAAGGGCAGAGGTTTGCGTAAGAAATGATCCTACCGCGCCGAGAGCGCCTTCAACATCTGTTCGATATCGACGCCACCGAGCCCGAAATTCCGTTCAGTCAGATCTTTGAGCCGTTCCGCGGTAAGCGCGACGGTACGGCGGATCTGCTCCTCGGTGTGATCGCTGGTGATGAAGAAGCGCAGCCGCGCCAATCCTTCCGGTACAGCCGGATGGATGATCGGCAGCACATTGACTCCCGCCGCGAGCAGATCGTTGGAAAGCTGTACCGCGCGGAGCGAATCGCCGACGATGACGGGAACAACCGAAAAGCCGCCGCTCAAGCCGGTATCGAGGCCGGCCTCCTTGGCAAGCTTTAGGAACAGGCCGCCGTTGCGCCTGAGCGCCGCGGTGCGTTCCGGTTCGCGTTCGAGGATATCGAGGCTGGCGACCGCCGATGCGCCGAGCACCGGTGCCAGGCCGACGCTGTAGACGAAGCCGCCGGCCGATGCCTTGAGCACTGCCGCCAATGCTTCGCTGCCGGCAATATAGCCACCGCAACTCGACGTCGTTTTCGACAGCGTTCCCATCCAGATGTCGATCTCGTGGGGATCGACGCCGAAGTGTTCGGCGAGGCCCTTGCCCTGCCGCCCGAGAACGCCGAGAGAATGGGCCTCGTCGACCATCAGCCAGAAGCCATATTCGGCCTTGAGCTTCAACAGCGCGGGAAGGTTCGCGACATCGCCGTCCATCGAATAGATGCCTTCGACGATGACCATGATGTGCCGGTATTCGCCGGCAACCGTCCGCAGCACATGCTCCAGATCGGTCGCGTCGTTGTGCTTGAAGAGACGGCGCGTGGCGCCGGAAAGCTTGATGCCGGCAAGCGCGCTGTTGTGGATGAACTCGTCATGGATCACGAGGTCCTTGGGTCCCATCAGGCAGCTGATGGCGGCAACATTGGTGAGATAACCGCTGACGAAACAGACCGCCGCGTCGACGCCATAGAACCGCGCGATCTTTTCCTCGAGCTCGACATGCACCGGCCGCTCCCCGGCAACGAGCCTGCTTGCGGAGGCGGAAATCCCGAAGTTCCCGATCGTGTCGCGCGCTCTGTCGAGCACGTGGGCGTGGCGGTTCAGCCCGAGGTAATCGTAAGAGGCGAAGTTGATCATCGTGCGACCGTCGATCACGGTCGTCGCCCCGGCCGCCGTCTGGTGTGCCCGATAGAAGGGATTGGCGATACCCAGCTGCTCGCTCGCGAATTTTTGAGTGAGCACCTGCTTGTATTCAGGAAGATCCTCGAAGCGCGCCTGGCGGCGACGGGGAGGTGCCGGCAACTCCCGTTCCGAGCGCGCCATCCGGTTGCGCTCGGACGATTGGTGCGTGTTCCTCATCCTGTCCAGAAGGTTCTCCTTGAGGCTGCTGTTCATCTTGGAGAAGGTCTGGCCGTTTCCGTCGTTGCTCATTGGCTCAGTGCTTTTTCCCTGTCCGCCCCGGCGTGGCGCTGTGCGAGTTCGCTCACAAGCCGGTCATCGGCCGCCTCGCCATCGTCGCCCTGGTCCCGCTTGCTTACCTTTTCATAGAGCTTGCGCGCAACATCGCCCACGGTCGTATTGTCGGCGACGCCGCTCAAAGGCATATCGAAGCCAGTGTTCTGCTGGAAACTCATGCCGAGTTCCACCGCCATCAGGCTGTCCAGGCCAATTTCCTTCAGGATCTTGCCACGGGTCACCGTATCTTTCGACACGCGAAGGATTGCGGCGATTTCGCCTGCCACCAGGTCGAACAGGATGTCTTCGGCTTCCTGAGGCGACTTCCCCTCGATCATCGCGACGAGGTCCATCTTGGTTCCCTCGGAACCGGAAGAATGCTGATCCGCGCTGCGCAGGATCACCTCGAAGAGCGCGTTGCGGGCGACTGGCAGGTTCCGCGCGGCCGTCCAGTCGATCTCCGAAATCATCACGACCGCCGCATCGACGGTGCCGGGATCCGAGGCGATGTGGCTTTCGACCAGGTCGAGTGCCACCTGGGCCTTCAAGGCGGTCTTGCCGATGCGCTTGGCAAGAAGATCGTTCACGTCGGTGTTCTGCGCGAGATAACCGGCGTCGGCGATTGCGCCGAAGCCGACGGCGAGACCCGCCAGGCCCCCCGCGCGGCGGGCGCGGGCAAGGCCTTCGAGATAGCCGTTGGCTGCGACATAGTTGGCCTGTCCCGGGTTGCCGACCAGAGTCGTTGCCGAGGAGAACAGGATAAAGTTGTCGAGCTGGTCGTCGCGCGTCAGCCGGTCGAGGATCGCTGCGCCCTTGGCCTTCGTGTCGATCACCGGCCGGTTACGCTCACGGTTGAGATTGCTGATCAGGGCGTCGTCCAGCACCATCGCCGCATGGACGACGGAACGCAGCGGCGCCTCGGCACGAAGCGTCGCAAGAAGCCCGTCGACCGCGTCAGTGTCGGTGATATCGCAGGCATGGAGCGAGGCAGACACGCCCGTCTTCTGCCAGCGCGCGAGCGTCGCGCTCGTCTCGGCGTCCGCCTGACCGCGGCGCGAGCACAGCGCGATCCTGCGTGCACCCTTCTCGACCAGCCAGTTGGCGGCCGCTAGACCGAAACCGCCAATGCCGCCGACGACGAGATGAACGCCGTCCGGATCCACTTTGACGCCCTTATGCGGCTTCACGGCGATCTCGTGCGTGCCGGCGACCGGCGGCAGGACGACGATCTTGCCGATGTGCCCGGCATTCTGCATCAGGCGGAAGGCGTTGCCGATTTCGTCGAAATCGAAGGCGCGGTAAGGGAGCGGCGTCAGCTTGCCTTCCTCGAAAAGCACCCCGATTTCCATGAAGATGCGTTTGGTGAGCGCAGGCGCATTGACCAGAAGCTGGTCCGCATCGATGCCGAAATAGCTGACATTGCGCCGGAACGGCCGCAATCCGATCTTGCTGTCGGCGTAATAGTCGCGCTTGCCGAGTTCCAGGAACCGGCCGAAAGGCTTCACGAGCGCGAGGCTTTGTTCCATCGCCTCGGCGAACAGCGAGTTGAGCACGAGGTCGACGCCCTCTCCGCCGGTGACGACGCGCACGTCGTTGACGAAGCCGAGCGAGCGCGAATCGAATACATGATCGGCACCGAGCATCGCCAGGAAGCGCCGTTTTTCGCGCGTTCCAGCCGTCGCTATGACCTTGGCGCCCTTGAGTTTGGCGACCTGGAGCGCGGCAAGGCCGACGCCGCCGGCAGCGCCATGGATGAGGATCGTCTCTCCGGCCTGGATGCGGCCGAGCTCGACCATCGCGTAATAGGCCGTGAGGAAAGCGACGGGCACAGTGGCGGCTGCGACGGGGCTGATGGTTCGCGGCAGTTTTGCAACGCCGGCGCGGGAAACGACCGCGTGCGTCGAGAATGCCGAAGATGCGATCGCCATGACCGCATCGCCGACGGCAAGGTCGTCGACCCCTTCGCCGACCGCCACCACATGGCCCGAAAGCTCCATGCCGATCGTCGCGCCGGCAAAGCCGTCTTCGAGCGCTTCCTCGGGAAGAAGGCCCATCGCCCACATGACGTCGCGGAAGTTCAGGCCCGTTGCCGCAACGGCGACCACGACCTCGCCCCTTGCGGCCCGTGGTACATCAGCTTCCTCCCAGGCGATGCTCGCAACCTGCGAGCTCACGCGCTGGCGGATGGTCGCCGCCGTGAAGGAGCTTGTCTTGCCTTCCGTTCGGGCGGCGGGGCCGGGAACGGCGCGGATTTCCGAGAGCAACCCAGTGCCCCTGTCCAGCAGCCATTCACGATTTGAACCGGATACGGTCAACAGCGGCAATGCCGACGCGATGCCAGCCTCCAGGCTCGCCTCGTCGTGACCGCCAAGGTCGAGCGAATGGACATCGAGGAATTCGTATTCGTTCTGAAGAACGCGAGCGAACGCCCAGAGGCCGGAATTCACCCCACTGAGCGCAACACCACTTGCGCCTGAAGTAACCGGTGCGCCGCCCGGAGCAACGAGCACCAGGCGAGGGCGGTCGTCGACTGACGCGTCAGCGTCTGCGAGATGCTGCCTCAATGCTTCGGCGAAGGCGCTAAGCGCAAGCACATAAGTCTGCAGCGAGGCGGAATCGGTGTTGCTCGCATGACCCGTCGCGGGCGAAACGAGTACCGCGCGAACTGGATTCTGGCCCAATGTACCGAGTGCGGTCCGCAGTGCTGCAACGTCCGCGGCCATGTCGCCCACGAGCGAGACTGGTACGGCATGGCCAGGCATCGACGCGGTGTCGCGGGCCGAACTTTCCACCTGGATGACCAGATAGGGGCCGGCAACGGCTTCGTTCGCCTGCACTGGCTCGCCGGATGTTGTCGCCGCAGTCGCGCCGCGGGCCTCGAGCAGGACGATGTTGCCGTGTGCGCACTCATGGTCCGCGACGTTGATGTCGCGCAGTCCGAGATCCGAAAGACATTTCTGCCAATGCGGTACGGCAGCAAGGTTGCCGATTGGGAACTCTGCCGTCTGACTGCGGGCAAACCAGCCGTCGGACAATCCGAGAGCGAAGTCGCCGAAGATCGAGGGCGCACTGACAGCTGCAGCAAGGGCGCCGCCTTCGCGCAGCATCGAGCGCAATGCAGTGCGTAGCGCGACTTCATCCTCGATCAGCTGGTAAAGATTGTCCGAGGCGCTGACAGCGAGGTCGAAGGGCGCGATCGCCGCGAATTCGCTTTTCTTGAGAATGCGCACATGCGCATCGTTCTCGAATGCAATCTCAAGGTTGCGCTGCGCGTTGTCGCGCGGTTCGGCGACGATCAGGCTCGCGCCATGACGAGCCGCCAGGTCAGCGAGGCGCCGCGTGAAACCCGTCGAAACGCTTCCGAATTCGACAATGCGCAAGGGGACGCCGGAGTTTTGCGCAGTCAGTGCCCATTCCGCCGCGCCGAGCACCCGCTCCATGCGCTGCCGGCTCGCGACGGAATGCACAGCCTGATGGTCGAGCGTTGCGTCGCTGATGAAGCCCGGGAAGGACGGAGAGTGGTCGCCATCCGGCCCCGCAGCGAAGAGCGCGTCGAGCCGGCTTAAGGCTTCGGCGTAGGCATTGTTGATAAGCACGGCTTCGACAGCACGATCGGGACGCTCGCCGTAGAGTTCGCCGAGGATTTCGGCCACGGCCGGAAGGCTGAACTCCCGCGCAACCGTCCAGACGCCGTTTTGATGTTCGCTCAGTCCCGCGTCCTCCAATACGTAGAGGCAGCTTGTCAGGAAACATTGGAAGGCGAAGTCGCCGGGCAGGGCATCGCCGCGGATTGTGGCGCCTCCCCTTGCAAGTTTCAGCGCGATTTCCTGGCAGGCGCGGTAGATCGCAGCATTGAACAGCAAGGTCGCGTTGTCCACGCCGTCGTTGCCACCGCCGGGCGCCGTCAGCAAGGAGGGCATGAGTGCGGCCGGCTTGGCGCCGGGCAGCGTCGTCTCGGAGAGCACGGTCTCGTAGTGGAAGGAAAGCCCATCCAGCGTCTTGTGCTTGCGCAAATAGGTGCGGCGGAAACGACAATCGTCGAAATGCGCAATCGCTTCGCCCGATTTGTCGAAGAAATGGAACCTCGCCTTGATCGAATTGGCGCTGACACGCTCGATCTCGATGGTGGCACGGGCGATCGGCCGCCCGGCGTTGACGACATGCACGGAACCGAAGCGCACAGGAATATAAGGTGCGCCGCCCTTGTCACCGGTAAAGCGGTCGAAGAGCGCAACGAGGCCATGGAAGGTGGCATCGACGGAGATTGGGTGAAGCGAATAGCTGACGAGCGGGTGTCCCGCCGCATTCGGTGCCTTCAGCTCGACGTCGATGATCCGGTCGCCGTACGCGACGGCCTTTGAAAGTAACTGGAACCTCGGACCGTAATCGAGCCCGAATTGCTTCGCCGTATCGTAGGCTTTCGAAGGATCGACGCTCGCCGTTTTCGCCATTTTGGCGAAGGACGGAGAGGCATTGTTCTTTCCGGGCACGGGCTTGCGGCTTCGCGCGACGGCATGCACCGTCCAGTCGTCCTCCGAGAGGCGCTCGCGCGAGCGGATCTCGATGTCGCCCGTCTCCGGCGACAGGATCGTCGACAGCTCCATGATGCGGCTGTCATTGAGCTCCAGCGGGCGAACGATCTCCAGATTGGTGATCTCCACCTCGTCACTGCCGTAATACTGCTGTGCGGCGGAAACCGCCACTTCGATGAAGCCGCTACCCGGCAAAATAGCTTTGCCGTCGACGACATGCTCCGCCAGATCCGGGAAGAGATGCGCGTCGACGTGGTTCTTCCAGCTTCCGCTGTTCGGATCGCTGCGCCAGCCCGTCAGGCGATAAGGCCGCGCGGAACGGCCGAAGAGGTCGGTGGAATCGGTCGTGGCCGCAGGCCGCAATTCGACCGGTTCGAAGGGCAGGGCCGGCAATTCGACGAAAGCGTTGCGCTTGCCGTAGACGCGTGGCCGGTCGACCGCAGCACCGTGCGCGACGGCACGCGCCATCGATGCCGAAATCGGATCGTGACCGCTCTGGCCGACGTCCCGAAGCAACGTCGGCACGACCGCCGCCGGGAAGGCCGCCTGCTTGATCGTTTCCTTGACATAGGATGCCAGGATCGGGCGCGGGGAAATTTCGATGAAAAGCCGGCAGCCGAGTTCGAGCGCCGCCTCCGCGGCGGCCTGGAAGCGGACCGGTTCGCGGACGTTTTTCCACCAATAGTCCGGATCGAGCTCAGTTCCCTCAAGTGCTGCGCCGGTTACGGTCGAGAGATAGGTCAGCTCCGTCCGCCGCGGGGCAATGTCCGGAATGTCTGAAAGGAAGGCCTGCTTTGCCTGGTCGATCACCGGATGGTGGAACGGGTAGTTGATATCGAGGATCTGGACCGGGATCTTGGCTTTGCGCGCGGCGTCGCGGAAAGCGGAGATTTCGTGCGCCGGACCCGACATCGTGACCGAATTGTGCGCGTTGACGGCTGCGACGCAGAGCTCGTTGAGACCGCGGGCCTGCGCGAAAGCCTGGGCGGCTTCCTCGCCGAGCATCGCCGCCGCCATTGTTCCCTGGCCTGCCAGGAGATCCTGATGCAGCGACCGCTTGGCAACGATCGACACGGCATCGACGAGCGACAGTGCGCCGGCCGCATAGGCGGCGGCGATTTCGCCGACCGAGTGGCCGAAGACCGCAGCCGGCTTGATGCCCATCGCGACCAGAGAATCTGAGAGAGCAGCCTGAACGGCGAACAGTAGTGGCTGCGCGATCTTCGTGTCCGAGAGCTTCCTGTCGAGTTCCGGATCCGTCAGCAGGTCGGTCAGGACGATGTCGGAATGGAACTTGAAGAGAGCGCTGACGGATGTGAAGGACTGGCGGAAGTGCAGATTCTCGCGGAAGGCTTCGACGCCCATGCCGGCCCATTGAGAGCCGTTGCCCGAGAAGACGAACGCGACTTTTGCATCCTTCACCGGGGCTTCGCCCACTTCGCCGATGTCGGAGCCGGGCTTGTCCAGATGGCTGGCGATCGCACGCACGATATCTTCGGCGTGATCGCTGCGCGCTGCGAAGCGATGGCGCATATGGGTGCGGTTGGCGCCGGAGGCAGCGATCATCGCGCGCGTCTCTTCCTTCGAGGCATTCGCAAAGCTCGCCTTGTACTCCTTCAGCAGGGTCTCGAGGCTGGACGCCGTGTGGGCGCTTGCCATGAACACGTGACCGGCCGACGAAAGCGCGGCTTTCTCTTCCTGTACCGTCTCCGGGTCGCTGATGACCACGTGCGCGTTGGCGCCGCCGAAGCCGAACGAGTTGATGCCGGCAAGCCGTGCACGCTTGCCTTTGAGCAGCTCGATCGGGTTGGCGGTGACGCGAACGTTCAGTCCGTCGAAATCGATGTGTTCGTTCGGCGTGTCGAAGTGCAGTGACGCTGGCAGGTAGTTGTGCTCAAGCGCCAGGATGGCTTTCATCATGCCGAACAGACCGGAGGCCGGCTCGGTGTGCCCGATATTGGACTTGATGGAGCCGATCGGCACCGGCGCCCTGCGTTTGGCGCCAATGACGGTGCCGATGGACCATACTTCCGCCGGGTCGCCTACCTTTGTTCCGGTACCGTGGCCCTCGACGAAGGCGACCTGGTTGGCATCGATGCCGTTGCCCTCGTAGATGGCCCTGAGCAGATTGGCCTGCGCCTCGCGCGAAGGAAGCGAAATGCCATTGGTCCGGCCGGCGGAGTTGACTCCGGTTGCCACGATCCTGGCGTAGCTGCGGTCGCGTTCGCGGCGCGCCCGATCCGAGCGGCGCAGGATGAAGACGACGCCGCCTTCGGCGCGCACATAGCCGGCGCCATCGTTGTCATAGGCCCGGCAGAGGCCTTCCGGCGACAACATTCGTGCCTGGGCGAAGCCGACGAAGGGAAGGGGATGGGCAAGAATGTT
>NZ_JASKLS010000016.1:0-19284 GCF_030124375.1 Sinorhizobium sp. 6-70 | reverse complement strand
CTCTCAACGCCGACGATCGCGGTGTCGATCTCGCCGGCGTTGAGAGCCCGCATCGCCTGATCGAGCGCCACCAGCGAGGAGGAACAGGCGGTATCCACCGTCATGCTCGGCCCGCTCAACCCGAAGATGTGGGAAATGCGGTTGGAGACGATCGACAGCGTGTTGCCGGTCATGAAATAGGGGCCGGCCGCGGCCGGATCTTCGACGGTCAGGTTGGCGTGGTCGAGGCTCGACGCGCCGACATAGACGCCGACATTCTCGCCATGGAGGGCTGCAACGGAAATATTGGCGTCTTCAAGCGCGCGCCAGGCGAGCTGCAACAGCACGCGCTGCTGCGGGTCCATGTACATGGCTTCCCGCTGAGACATGCCAAAGACTGCGGGATCGAAATCATAGATTTGATCGAGCACGCCGGCCGCAAAAGAATAGGTCTTTCCCTGCACGCCCATGACCGGATGCCAAAAGCGCGCCAAATCCCAGCGGTCCGAAGGAACACTGGATACGGTGCATTTGCCCTGACGAAGAACCTTGAACAGCGCCTCAGGCGATTTCGCTCCGGGGGCAAGGCATGCACGCCCTATGATTTCAACAGTCATGTATGATCGAACGCTCTAAACTGCCGTTAAAATTGTCCTAGCCAATTGCCGTGCCAAACGTAAATTGCAATTGGGTAGATTACCGATTTGTTATTTTCCCCGATTTTCTTCGTCTAGCCGTCCCCGCTGTATTAGTGAGCTTTTAACTCAAAGTACCTAGCTTTCAACCCCAAAGGCTTAGATACACAGGTTGCAAGGCCCCATCCAGACAATTACCGCGACGGATCGTAAACAATGTCGAGAAGGTATGACCGGAAAGGCGCAGTGCCGAATATTTTGGTTGCCTGGGTGGTGAGGTGGCTTGTTGTGGCACGGCGATTGTGCTTTGCAGTGACCGGCGGATTCCCTGCCGGGAAAACATACGGCGCAGATCTGTAAGCAGAATCATCGCTGTGCCGAATACGGAGTATCGTAGTGAAACGAGTGACTGCCCTTCTGCTTTGCACCGCGCTTGCGGGATGTCAGGCCGTGCCGGGAGAAGGCCCTCTCACAACCGATATCGTCGCGGATGCCGGCCAGTCCGGTGCGCAGATCGGCAGAAGGAATGCGACCGTCTTTGACATTGTCGACGTTGATGGCCAATCGGCACGGTTGGTCTCGGACTATGTTTCCACGACGCTCAGCCGGCGCTTCGGCATTGGCGGCGGCGTCGGTCAGGTGGTCATCGGCGTCGGTGACCAGCTGAAAATATCGATCTTCGAGGCAGGCAGCGACGGGCTGTTTTCCACAACGGAATCGAAGCAGACCAACATCGATCTGGTTGTTCAGCCTGACGGCAAGGCGGCCATTCCCTATGTCGGTCCGGTTCGCTTTGCCGGCCTGACGCTGGAACAGGCGCGCCAGGCAATTCTCGAAGCACTGAAGCAGAAGGCCGTGGAGCCCGATGTCATCGTGACGAGCACGTCCACGGCATCGCGCATCGTCACCGTCTCCGGCGCAGTCGGCCGTCCGTCCGTCGTGCCGTTGAACCTCGTCAGCGAGTCGATCAACGAAGTCATCGCGAAGGCCGGCGGTCCGTCGGCGCAGCCTTACGAGACCTATGTCACGCTTGTGCGCGGCAAGAAGACCGGAACGGTCCTGCTGAAATCGATCATCGAAAACCCGTCGGAAAATATTCATGTCAAGCCGGGCGACCAGGTCTTCGTGACCCGGGATCCGCGGACATTCACGATCCTTGGCCAGGTCAGGGCGAACCAGCGCGTCGAGTTCGGCGCCAATGACTTGAACCTGCTCGAAGCCGTAGCGCTTGCGGGCGGCGGCTCGGACCGCACTGTCGATGCCAAGGGCTATTTCGTATTCCGTTACGAAGAGCCGGATATCGTCATGAGCCTGCTTGGGCGCGAGCGGTTCAACACGATGCTGAGCAAGGGGATGAAGCCCGACAGCGTCGGGCGCTATCCGATCGTCTATCGTTTCAACATGACCAATCCGGATAGCCTGATCGTCGGTCAGACCTTCCCGATCAAGAATCGTGACGTGATCTATGCTTCGCGTCATCCCTCCGTCGATATTTCGAAATTCCTCGAGTTCATCGCGCGGCCGATCGGCATCGCGAATACCGGCGTCAACATCGCGGACAACTTGGACGATCTGCAGAACTGACGGAGTTCGGCGGCAAGCGAACCTGCTTGCTGCCGAGCAAATTCTGTGATTGATCTTCGGTTTAAATCGATTTTGTCGATGGGCGGTGCGGTCCGGCTGGATCGCGAGGAGGTCCCATGGCTAAGGAAGCCTTGATCGTCATCGATGTGCAGAACGATTTCTGCCCCGGCGGTGCCCTTGCCGTTGCGGGCGGCGATGAAATCGTGCCCATCGTCAATCGCCTCATCCAGCAGTCGGCCCATGTCGTCCTTACGCAGGACTGGCACCCGGCCGGCCATTCCAGTTTCGCATCGAGCCATCCCGGCAAGACACCGTTTGCCACGGTCACCATGCCCTACGGCGACCAGACGCTCTGGCCCGATCATTGCGTTCAGGGCAGCCCGGGCGCTGAATTCCATCCGGATCTCGAGTGGACGACGGCCGAGCTGGTGGTCCGCAAAGGATTCCGCAGCGAAATCGACAGCTATTCCGCCTTTTTCGAGAACGATCACCGGACCCCCACCGGCCTTGCCGGTTACCTGCGCGAGCGTGGCATCTCCAAGGTCTCGCTCTGTGGTCTTGCGACCGATTTCTGCGTCGCCTTTTCAGCGCTCGATGCGGTCGCTCAGGGCTTTTCGACCTCCGTTGTGCTTGACGCCTGTCGCGGCATCGATCTGAACGGATCGCTTGCCGCGATGACTGGGCGCATGCGCGATGCGGGGGTTAAGCTGATCTAGTCTAGGGGCCAAGGCTCTGTCCCAAGCTGTAGCCGTCAATTCGATTGCAGGGTGCCGTTATTGTCTTGCAGCATCGGATACGCCCGATAGGAACGTTCTGCCTGCATTCATCATTGAAGCTCTACAATAATTGCACGTCATGACGAGAGGAGCTCCGAGATGGCAGGTATACGAGTTGGGCACTTTCTCGCGGCCGCGATGGTTGCCACGTCGATGATGGCACCGACGGTCGGTTTTTCCCAAGACTTCGAACTCTACATCGGTCCCGACGGCCCGCGCTATTACGACGACTACCGCCCGCGATACTATGATGAGTATGGACCGCGGCGATATTACCGAGAGCGCTACCGTGAGGGATACCTATGTAGCAAACGCGAGGCGCTTTATCTGTCGCGCCGATATCTCCGGAGCCCCAGGATAGGGCGAACGACGAGATCCTCCATCGAGGTGAGGGGGACGGGGCGTAGGGGAGAGCGCAATCGCGTAATTTTTGCAAACGAGCCCGGATGCCCACGGATAGACTAGAATCCGCACGAGGAGCCAAACGGTCGCCGGACCCGCCACCCTCTGCATAACGCGGCCGCGTTCTCACCGCCTTGGAAATGAGGGAACAGCCGCCAGTTCCTGCACTCGGTGCTGGCCCGCAGGCTCGGAAGATACGGCCCTTGTCAGAAAACGGCCCTTGTCAGAAACAAGAGTGACGCCATCAATTCGTTGACTAGCCGCCCGAAGCGCGGTCGTTGCGAACTGCGAAATCGATCGCGATGGCCTCCTTGGCCGGCTCCACGACAGCGCCAGGTGTCTTGCAGGCGCGCGAAGCTCGCTGTAGCACTTTGAATTGCTGCATGTTTTTTTCCGTGAATCGACTTCGATTTAAGGACCATGCAGCGGTGATCCAGAAGGAGCGTAGTCGCAGATGCCAAAGACCGATATCGCGCGGCGGGTCTATAACCACACCTGGAAGCTCGATCCGATCATCCGCAGCCTTTTGGATACGGATTTCTACAAGCTCCTGATGCTGCAGATGATCTGGCAGCTCTATCCGGACGTCGACGCAACCTTTTCGCTGATCAACCGCACCAAGACCGTGCGCCTTGCCGACGAGATCGACGAACAGGAGCTGCGCGACCAGCTCGATCACGCGCGCACCCTGCGCTTCAGCAAGAAAGAGATGATCTGGCTCGCCGGTAACACGTTCTACGGGCGCAAGCAGATCTTCTTGCCGGAATTCCTCGCCTGGCTCGCCAAGTTCCGCCTGCCCGAATATGAGTTGTCGCGCCGCGACGGCCAGTTCGAACTGACTTTTCGCGGCCGCTGGGTCGAAACGACGATGTGGGAGATTCCGGCGCTGGCGATCATCAATGAGCTGCGCTCGCGCGCCGCGATGAAAGGCCTCGGCCCCTTCACGCTGGACGTGCTCTATGCGCGCGCCAAGGCCAAGATGTGGTCGAAGGTCGAGCAGCTGCGGCAATATCCCGACCTGCGCATTTCCGATTTCGGCACGCGCCGCCGGCACAGCTTTCTTTGGCAGCGATGGTGCGTCGAGGCACTCAAGGAGGGGATCGGCGGCTCGTTTTCGGGGTCCAGCAATGTCCTGCTTGCGATGGATACCGATCTCGAGGCACTCGGCACCAATGCACACGAACTGCCGATGGTGGCGGCGGCGCTCGCGCGTAACGACAAGGAGCTCGCCGCAGCCCCCTACAAGGTCCTGCAGGACTGGAACCAGCTCTATGGCGGCAATTTGCTGATCGTGCTGCCGGACTCCTTCGGGACCGCGGCATTCCTGCGCGACGCGCCGGATTGGGTGGCGGACTGGACCGGTTTTCGACCGGATAGCGCGCCGCCGATCGAAGGCGGCGAGAAGATCATCGCCTGGTGGAAGAAGATGGGTCGCGACCCGCGAGAAAAGCTGCTGATCTTTTCCGACGGGCTCGACGTCGATACGATCATCAAGACCTATCGCCACTTCGAGGGTCGCGTGCGCATGAGTTTCGGCTGGGGAACCAACCTTACCAATGATTTCGCCGGCTGCGCGCCGACCGAAATCAGCGGCCTCAACCCGATATCGATCGTCTGCAAGGTGAGCGAGGCCAATGGCCGGCCCGCGGTCAAGCTTTCGGACAACCCGCGCAAGGCGACCGGAGACCCCAAGGAAGTGCAGCGCTATCTGAAGTTCTTCGGGACCGAGGATTTCGTCGAGCAGACCGTCAAGGTCTGAACTCGCCCCCACAAAAAGAAACCGGCAAGCGCCGGTTTCAAGAAGGGATTGCGATTGTCCATCATCGCATTGTCAGATCTAGCAATAGAATCTTAATCTAGCGTTAAGGTCACCGTGGCGGCCATCACGCGCGCCGGCGGACGAATTCGGTGCCGGTAGCGTAGCCGATCTCAGTGGGCTGGTCGAAGGCTATGCGGAACTGCGAGACGACTTGCGCGAGGCCGGACGCCTCGTTCGAGAGCCGATGCGTCATCGCCGTGCTTTCTTCGACCATCGCGTTGTTTTGCTGCGTCATCCGGTCGAGCTCGCGCACGGTTTCGTTGACGTCCTGAAGGCCGCTCACCTGGGCGCGCGCATCGGTGGCGATCTCCGATATCTGGTCGTTGATGGCGTGGATTTGTCCGGAGATCCGCCTGAGCGCGTCGCCTGCCGCCCGCACGAGCGAAACGCCATTCGCCACCTCGTCCGCGGAGGCGGTGATGATGGTTTTGATTTCACGGGCCGCGACGGCGGATTTCTGCGCAAGCTCCTGCGCTGGGCGGGTCTTGGCAGGGGGGCTCCAAAAGGCGGCCAAGTGTCGAAACGGCACCGGAAACCCGCCAATCGTATGACTTATTGGGGTACCTCAGTATTTTCTTGAATTTGCCCCAAAAAGTCCCATGATGCGCATGATGAATGCATTGAGGTACACCTTGGGAGGGGTTCGTGCGTCAAGCCTATTCACCGGATGATGTCGATGTCATGCGCGGGGCGCTGGATGTCTGGTGCGCTCTGCACAACGTCGGAAGGGATGGTGTGGAAGCCAATGAGGCTGCCCGCCGCATCCTGGATCTGATGGGCAGGAAGAAATTCACCTGCGACCAGCTTCTGGCACAGCTCGCCGATTTCAGGCCGGCCCCTCGTCACCGGGTTTCCTGATCAGGCCGGAAACAGTATCCCTGAGTTTCAACAGCGGCAGATATTCGTTCGCCAGATGAATATCGAGGTGCGCCAGCCGTTCACCGTTCAGCTCCGCCGCCTGTCCGGTTTCCTTGTCGATTACCGTCCAGGAGCCGTCCGGTTCCTCTTTCAGATCGTATCTCTGAGCGTCCATAAGGAGAAGCTTAAGCGACGTTCGGCGCGTTTGGTAGAGGTTTCTGCGATTGAACGATGCCGAGTAGCAATTGGCAGGCTCTTCGCGCCGCATGTTGCTCATCGGGAGAACCGCGTGTGCCTGATTTCTCCAGGAAGCCGCGGCGGCGCCTACTGTAGAATTCGGTTTGCCATCAGCCATTTCGCCGAGCGGGGCCACGCATGGTTCGCGCCCATGCGAAGATTGGTAAAACCCGCTGAAACCTGCTTTCCGGTTTCGGCGTCAAGGATGCGAATGAACATCGTGTGCTCCGTTCGGTTCACGCGTGTTACGACACCCAGCAAGGCAAGAGACGCGCCGTGCGCTTTGGCAATTGGGGCCTCACAGCCCCCGCAATTCCTCAGTCCGTGCGGCGCAGCCGCCTGTTCATTCTCCGCCGGCACGTCAACTACTGAAAAACGCCCGGACTTTGAGAGCATGTCCTTCGCAACTTTTGCCGATTCCACCAGATAGCGCCTGTCGTAGTCATCCGGGGCGATTACTCCTGCCCCAGCGCTCTTGTCCTCCAATTCGAAAGGAAACACCTCGATCGACATTGGCCTTTTTTGCTGAGCCTGCGCAAATGGCCAGGTGCCGGCAACCAGCGCCACAAGGACAGTCAATATGCGAATGCGCATGGTCGGTCCTCCCACGGACGGGACGGCCATTGTACACGGCCTGAACACCCAAATCACGATTGACGCAGCGGAAATCCGACGCTTGGACCATGGCCCTGATACTTCGCGCAGCCTTGGTCGATGCTGGCAACTCGTCAATCGGCGCGGCAAACGTTCACGACAAAGGATGCCGGTTCGCGTGACAGCGGCACCGAGCCGTGGCATAGGGGGCCCCGCAACCCCCACCAGGCCGTCTTCTCCATGATCCGTATCGATAATATCAGCAAGTCTAACAGTCACCGTATCCTCTACATCGAAGCCTCGGCAGCGTTGAACCGCGGCGAGAAGATCGGTCTCGTCGGGCCGAACGGGGCGGGAAAGACGACGCTCTTTCGGATGATCACCGGCGAGGAACTGCCCGACGAGGGACAGGTCTCGGTCGAGAAGGGCATGACGATCGGCTATTTCGATCAAGACGTCGGCGAGATGGCCGGACGCTCGGCCGTCGCCGAGGTGATGGAAGGGGCAGGGCCAGTGAGCGCGGTGGCGGCGGAACTACGCGAGCTAGAGGCGGCGATGTCGGATCCGGACCGCATGGATGAAATGGATGCGATCATCGAACGCTATGGCGAGGTGCAGGCGCGCTACGAGGAGCTCGATGGCTACGCACTGGAGGGACGTGCCCGCGAGGTTCTGGCGGGACTGAGCTTCAGCCAGGAGATGATGGACGGCGATGTCGCCAAGCTGTCGGGCGGCTGGAAGATGCGCGTGGCGCTCGCCCGCATCCTGCTGATGCGTCCGGACATCATGCTGCTCGACGAACCGAGCAACCACCTCGATCTCGAAAGCCTGATCTGGCTGGAGGATTTCCTGAAAGGTTATGACGGCGCCCTGCTGATGACGTCCCACGACCGCGAGTTCATGAACCGCATCGTCACCAAGATCATCGAGATCGACGGCGGCGCGCTGACGACCTATTCCGGCGATTATGGCTTCTATGAAGAGCAGCGGGCGCTGAACGAGAGGCAACAGCAGGCCCAGTTCGAGCGCCAGCAGGCCATGCTCGCCAAGGAGATCAAGTTCATCGAGCGCTTCAAGGCCCGCGCCTCGCACGCCTCGCAGGTTCAGAGCCGGGTGAAGAAGCTTGAAAAGATCGACCGCGTCGAGCCGCCCCGCCGCCGCCAGACGGTCGCCTTTGAATTCCTGCCGGCTCCGCGCTCCGGCGAAGACGTGGTCAACCTCAAGAACGTCCATAAGGCCTATGGCAGCCGGACGATCTATGGCGGTCTCGACTTCATGGTGCGCCGGCGCGAACGCTGGTGCATCATGGGTATAAACGGCGCCGGAAAATCGACACTGCTGAAGCTCGTCACCGGCACCACCGCGCCGGACAAGGGCAGCGTGTCGCTCGGCGCCAGCGTCAAGCTCGGCTATTTCGCCCAGCATTCCATGGACCTGCTCGACGGCGACAGCACCATACTGCAATGGCTGGAGGAACGCTTTCCCAAGGCAGGGCAGGCGCCGCTCCGGGCGCTGGCCGGCTGCTTCGGCTTTTCCGGCGATGACGTCGAGAAGCGGTGCCGGGTGCTCTCCGGCGGCGAGAAGGCGCGGTTGGTGATGGCAGCGATGCTGTTCGACCCGCCAAACTTCCTGGTCCTCGACGAGCCGACCAACCATCTCGACCTCGACACGAAGGAGATGCTGATCAAGGCACTCTCGGCCTACGAGGGCACCATGCTGTTCGTTTCACACGACCGCCGCTTCCTGTCGGCACTCTCCAACCGGGTGCTGGAGCTAACGCCGGACGGGATCCATCAATATGGCGGTGGTTACATCGAATACGTGGAGCGCACCGGACAGGAAGCGCCAGGGCTGCGCGGGTGATGGGCGGCGCTTCCGTGATCTACACCCGAGGCTGATGGACGCCTGGGTGAACGTCGTGACCGGCGCAAATTGTTCGTAGCGGAAGAAACCGGCATCTGTCAGCGCGAAGCGCCTCCCGAAGTTCGGTCTCGTTATCGCGGAAGGGCGGAGCACTTTCGGGATAACGAGCGAACAGAAAGCGTTATAAATGCAAAGGCTTCAGCGATTTCAAGGGGATAGCTGGTGCTGCTAGAGAGATTTGAACTCTCGGCCTCTCCCTTACCAAGGGAGTGCTCTACCCCTGAGCTATAGCAGCATTTCGGCGGCCGGTTTGTGACAAGCCGCATCAAGCGAGGCGCCTATTGCCATAGCTTTGGGGCGAGCGCAAGCCGCATTTCGAAGTTTTTGGCCCGATCCCTCAGAAATCGCCCTCATGCTTTCGAAGGTCCCGATTTTGCGGTAATGCATGGCCATGCAGGATGATGACGACAAGCAGCAGGGGCAGCAGGGGCCGAAGCCGGCAAAGGGTGCCGGGCGCAGTGTGGAGGCGGACGCCAAGCGGTTGCGGCTGGCAAGAAACTTGCGCGACAATCTCCAACGCCGCAAGCAGCAGATGCGCGCGCGCCGCGCGGGCGCCGCCGACGAGGCATCCGGATTGCCTGCCGCAAAAACGGACGAATCGGACGATTAGACAGAGATGGGGACGATTGTCGTGAATTCTTCCGGGATTCCCGGTTGTCGCCCGCAGACCCGCATTTCAAGGCACTTCTAATTTCACGGCATCTCCAATAAGAGACGCCTTCAAACAACACTGAATTTATGGAAAGGCGGGCTCGTGCCCGTTCAAGAGGCCTCATGGATCGCATCAGGATTGTAGGCGGCAACGAACTTCACGGAGTCATTCCCATCTCCGGCGCCAAGAATGCGGCCCTGCCGCTGATGATCGCATCGCTGCTCACCGACGATACGCTGACGCTGGAAAACGTTCCGCATCTGGCCGACGTCGAGCAACTGATCCGCATCCTCGGCAACCATGGCGCCGATATTTCCGTCAACGGCCGGCGCGAGCGCCAGGGCGAGAGCTACGCCCGCACGATCCATTTCACGAGCCGTAACATCGTCGACACCACCGCTCCCTATGAGCTCGTATCGAAGATGCGCGCCAGCTTCTGGGTCATCGGGCCGCTGCTCGCCCGTGAAGGCAAGGCGCGCGTGTCGCTGCCGGGCGGCTGCGCCATCGGCACGAGGCCGGTCGATCTCTTCATCGAGGGGTTGACTGCGCTCGGCGCCAATATCGAGATCGACGGCGGCTACGTCAACGCGACGGCGCCAGCGGGCGGGCTCATCGGCGGGCGCTACGTGTTCCCGAAGGTTTCGGTCGGCGCCACGCATGTGCTGATGATGGCGGCAACCCTCGCCAACGGCACGACGGTGCTCGGCAATGCGGCGCGCGAACCGGAGGTCGTCGATCTCGCCAAGTGCCTCAATGCCATGGGCGCGAAGATCAGCGGGCAGGGCACGAGCACGATCACCATCGAGGGTGTACGCTCTCTTTCCGGTGCGCGCCATCGCGTGCTGCCGGACCGGATCGAAACCGGCACCTACGCCATGGCGGTTGCGATGACTGGCGGTGACGTCATTCTCGAAGATACCGATGCCGCGCTTCTCGATACGGCGCTCGAAGCGATCCGGCGGGCGGGGGCGGAGATCAGCCAGACCAACAGCGGCATTCGCATCGTCCGCAACGGCGCCGGCATCAAGCCCGTCGATATCGTCACCGATCCCTTCCCGGGCTTCCCGACCGACCTGCAGGCCCAGTTCATGGGGCTGATGACCAAATCGAGCGGTGTTTCCCACATCACGGAAACGATCTTCGAAAACCGTTTCATGCATGTGCAGGAGCTGGCGCGGCTCGGCGCGAAGATCTCGCTGTCCGGCCAGACTGCGAAGATCGAAGGCGTGAGCCAGTTGAAGGGCGCGCCGGTGATGGCGACCGATCTGCGCGCCTCCGTCTCGCTCGTCATTGCCGGGCTCGCGGCCGAGGGCGAAACCATGGTTTCGCGCGTCTACCATCTCGATCGCGGCTTCGAGCGCCTGGAAGCGAAGCTCACCCGCTGCGGTGCGCATGTGGAGCGTGTCAGCGACTAGCTTATCGGCGGAACGGCCTTATCCAGATTGCCGGGCCGATACGAGGGGGCGCGCGCGGAAAACCACTTCCCGCGCAGTTTCGTGGCGTCAACTGTTGAAACGACGCAAGTCCGGACGGAAAACCGCTACACACTTTTCCTGGACTTGCTGTAATGCGCGTGGAACCGTTGCGGTTTCGGGCGCGACGCCTTATGTCCATTGCTATTGCGGCGCAAAAATACGGCGCCTGATAACAGGATGGATCGCATGGATGCTCTGAAGCTGCTGGCGCTCGACGAGGAAGACCTTGGCGTCGTCTCCGCGCATGTGCAGGACGCAGTCTTCAAGGTGGCGGGCATTTCCTATGACGCCCGCCGTGGTCAGCTTTCCGTGGTTATCAACCGGTTCGTCTGGGAAAATGCCGGAGGCAAGCGCCGCGGGTTCGAGCGGCGTCGGGCCGTGCTCTCGTTCAAGCGTGTGGTGGCCGTACGTTCGCTCGGTTTCGACCGTGGGGATGCGGACGCGGTTCTCGACCTCCTAGCCCTGCGTTTCTCGGTCAAAGGCGAGGGGCCGGAAGGTACGGTCGAACTGGTGCTCGCTGGCGAGGCATCGATCATGCTCGATGTAGAATGTATCGAGGTACAGCTTGCCGACACGGGTGGGGCGTGGGAAACCGCCTTCAGACCCCGGCATCCCGAAGGCGCCTGAGCGGCTGCCCGGTCATCACCAGAAGGATATCTCGCATTGGCAATCAGGCTGAATTATCTCGACAGCGGCTTCGAACAGGCATTTGCCGCGTTTTTGACAACCAAGCGGGAAGTTTCGGAAGACGTCAATGCCGCCGTACGCGCCATCATCGACGATGTACGCGTGCGGGGCGATGCGGCGTTGGCCGACTATTCGGCTCGCTTTGACGGCGTCGACTTCGCCAAGACCGCGATGGCTGTCAGCGCGGCCGAGATCGATGCGGCAATCGATGCGGTCGCGCCCGAAGTTCTCGGCGCCTTGAAGGTTGCCGCAACCCGGATCGAGGCGCATCACCGCCGGCAGTTGCCGAAGGACGATGTCTACGAAGATGCGATGGGCGTCGGGCTCGGCTCGCGCTGGACGGCAATAGAGGCGGTCGGGCTCTACGTGCCGGGCGGCACGGCAAGTTATCCGAGCTCGGTTCTCATGAATGCGCTGCCTGCCAAGGTTGCCGGCGTGCCGCGTATCGTGATGGTCGTGCCCGCAAGCGGCGGCGTGATCAACCCGGCCGTTCTTGCGGCGGCGCGTCTCGCCGGTGTGGAGGAAATCTACCGTATCGGCGGCGCCCAGGCGGTCGCCGCACTTGCCTATGGCACCGCGACGATCGCGCCGGTGGCCAAGATCGTCGGTCCGGGCAACGCCTATGTCGCAGCCGCCAAGCGACAGGTTTTCGGAACCGTCGGCATCGACATGATCGCCGGTCCGTCGGAGGTGCTGGTGATTGCCGACGGCGGAAACGACGCCGACTGGATCGCCGCCGACCTCCTGGCGCAGGCCGAGCACGACGCCGGCGCGCAGGCGATCCTGATCACCGATGATGCGGCCTTCGGGGACGCGGTGGAAGCGGCGGTCGAACGGCAGTTGAAGACGTTGCCGCGTGCCGAAACCGCCGCCGCAAGCTGGCGTGATTTCGGCGCCATCATCCATGTTCCGGACCTCGAAAAGGCGGTGCCGCTCGCCAACCGCATCGCCGCCGAGCACCTGGAGCTGGCGATGGCGGATGCGGATGCGATGGTTCCGAAGATCCGCAATGCCGGTGCCATCTTCATTGGCCGCCACACGCCGGAGGTTATCGGCGACTATGTCGGAGGCTCCAACCATGTGCTGCCCACGGCGCGCTCGGCACGCTTCTCGTCCGGCCTCGGCGTGCTCGATTACATGAAGCGGACCTCGATCCTGCGCCTCGGTGCGGATCAACTGCGCGCGCTCGGTCCGGCCGCCATCGCGCTCGCACGGTCGGAGGGCCTCGAGGCCCATGCCCGCTCGGTCGCCATCCGCCTCAATCTCGGGGGCGAGGGATGAAGGCCGATCGCAACCTGCGCCTCTGCGATGTCGTGCTGGACGAAACGATCGGCCGCTCGACTCCGGACGTGGAGCACGAACGCGCGGTTGCGATCTTCGATCTGCTCGAGGAAAATCTCTTCGAGCCCGCGGGGCACCCCGGTGGTCCTTATCGGCTGAACCTATCGCTGGTTGACTCGAAGCTCGTCTTCGCGATTTCGACGGATAGCGGAGAGGATGTCGCTACGCACATCCTGTCGCTGACGCCCTTCCGGCGGATCGTGAAGGATTATTTCATGATCTGCGAAAGCTATTACGCCGCGATCCGATCGGCGACGCCGAGCCAGATCGAGGCGATCGACATGGGTCGCCGCGGTATTCACAACGAGGGCTCGCAGACGCTGATGGATCGCCTGTCCGGTAAGATCAGGCTGGACTTCGACACAGCGCGGCGGCTCTTCACGCTGGTCTGTGTGCTCTATTGGCGTGGTTGACGGGGGCGATATGACCGGTACCGCCTTACCGCAAGCGAAGACGCCCCGTTCGGTTCTCTTCATGTGCGGCATGAATGCGATCCGCTCGCCGATGGCCGAAGCGCTCGCCAAGGCAACCCTGCCGAAGGGGACTTACGTCGCATCCGCCGGCGTGCGGCATGGCGAGCGAGATCCCTTCGTCGATGTGGTTCTCGCCGAGATCGGGCTGACGATCGACCGCCATCAGCCGCGCACGCTCGATGAGCTCGAGGACGATTACTTCGACATCATCGTGACGCTCGCGCCGGAGGCCCATCACGTGGCGCTTGAATTGACGCGGTCCATGGCCGTCGATGTCGTCTATTGGCCGACACCGGATCCGACGGTTGCGACGGGGACGCGGGAGCAGATCGTCGCGGCCTATCGCTCCGTTCGCGATCATTTGGCGGCGCTGATCCGCAGCCGGTTGGCTGTCGAGCACGCGCGCCGCAAGGAGGCCTGACCCTCAAAAAAGCAGTGCCGGTCCGGGCAAGGGCAACGGCATTGATATCGATCGAGGAGGCATGGCGTACAATTGCTGAAAAAGCCGGATCAAAGCGGTTCACAAATCCTCCCCGATTGTGTAGTTTCCGGCAACTTTTTCTGGGATGCGTGGCGCATCCCGGAATGAACACGAGAAAGAACAATCCTGCATGGCGAAAGAAGAAGTCCTAGAATTTCCGGGCGTGGTCACCGAATTGCTTCCCAACGCGACCTTCCGCGTGAAGCTTGAAAACGAGCATGAGATCATCGCTCATACGGCCGGCCGTATGCGCAAGAACCGCATCCGCGTTCTCGCCGGCGACAAGGTGCTCGTCGAGATGACCCCCTACGATCTGACGAAGGGCCGCATCACCTACCGCTTCAAGTAGGTCCCGGCGACGGCAGCGCTTACCAACCGGGAAACAACGGCTCGCTTCGATGACAGTGAACCAAAAACTGATACTGGCGTCCGGGTCGCCGCGTCGTGTGGAGCTCCTGGCGCAGGCAGGTATCGAGCCTGCGCGCCTGCTGCCGATGGATCTCGACGAGACCCCGAAGCGTGCGGAGCATCCCCGCTCTCTGGCGCGGCGCCTGTCGGCCGAGAAGGCGAAAGCGGCGCTGGCCGCGATCAAGGGAGAGCCGGGCTGGGACGGCAGCTACATTCTCGCTGCCGACACCGTCGTTTGCGTCGGCCGCCGGATTCTGCCGAAGCCGGAGCTGGTGAGTGAGGCGTCGAGCGCGTTGCATCTTCTGTCCGGCCGCAGCCATCGTGTCTATACCGGCATTTGTCTCGTCACCCCGGACCGCACCATCCGCCAGAAGGTCATCGACACCAAGGTGCGCTTCAAGCGCCTTTCCGGCCACGATATCGAAAGCTACCTGGCCTCAGGCCAGTGGCGCGGCAAGGCGGGTGGCTATGCTATCCAGGGCATTGCCGGGAGTTTTGTCGTCAAGCTCGTCGGTTCCTACACCAATGTGGTAGGCTTGCCGCTCTACGAAACCGTCAATCTTCTCATCGGTGAAGGATATGACGTGCACAATCGTTGGCTGGAAGGCTGAAGAAAATTGAGCAGCGAAAGCAAGAAGAGCGGTTCGAATGTCGAACCCCTGCGCGCGACGCGTCCCTGCCCGGAATGCGGCCGCCCGTCGGCGCGCGAGCATTATCCATTCTGTTCCGAGCGCTGCCGCAACGTCGACCTCAATCGCTGGCTTTCCGGATCCTATGCCATTCCGGTCGCCGATGACGAGTCGAAGGCGGACGACGAGGATCGTTGACGCCTCTTCAGGCGTCCGCTTGGTGCTTCGTTCCCCGCCGCATCTCCCTGTTCCCGTGCAGCGGCCGGCCGCCGTCGATTTCGGCCCCGGGGCGCCCCGAGATTGTTGCCATCCCGGCGCGATCCTGCTGAATAGCCTTAACTTTTTCGCCTTTTCCACCGCATGCCAAATTCCTTTCAAAAAAGAGTCATTTGGTGCTGGACACGGCCGAACAAGATGTTATAACCCCGCTCGCTTCCGGGGCGAACGAGACCGCCCCGATGGCTCTGAAGAGAGCCGCTGCCGTCAAAGGCAGGATGCCCGGATAGCTCAGTTGGTAGAGCAGCGGATTGAAAATCCGCGTGTCGGTGGTTCAAATCCGCCTCCGGGCACCATTCTATTCCGAAGCAATCTCCATCGGTTAGGCCTCTTCCGGTCGAGTCTGTTTGACCAATTTCATGCTGCGCATGTTGCAACAGAATTCCCTAGTGACTCGCGCTTCCGGCAGATAGGCGTAAACTGGGTTCATCATCGGCAAGTGATAAGGGCGCCGATGACCGGAAGTTCGTCACGCTTTCGCCCTAGCAAGGGAAAGCGCAATGCTTGATCTTCAATTCCCACACACGCGATCCCCCATGTATCCGGCTCAACTGGTGCATCTGCGCAGGGTCTTTGACGACGAACTTGTGCGCAGGGGTTGGTCGCGGCGAGGCGACCGCGCGCAGCATCTCGCAAGCCAGATCTTTTACCTCTACCAATCCGGGACGCGTTCCTCGCATGAGCTTCATGAGAGGCTCAGAGAGTACGAGTCGTGACCTGCGAGTCTGCACCTGCCGACATCATCAGGACGTCGAAGATGGCTCAGGATGGGATGGGAGTGAGGCAGCTGGGCCTATTCTTCACTGCAGCGGGCTGCGGATCTCTTCATTTTTCACACGGACTCCTGCAACAGTGTGCTTCAGTAGATCGGTTTGTCGAAACCGAGCATGCTGCATGTCCGTAGTTCGTGCTCGATGGCGTAACTGAAAGCTTCCTGCTCATAGCGGTGAGCGAGAGTCCTGCAAAAGGCGTGTACCTTATTGCTGTCATTTCGGTCTGCTTCTGCGAGCCGATAAAGCTGCTCTATACGCCTCTCAGCCCCAATAGACACCTCACCGCGGGCAGTGTCCCGATTTGCGAACATGGCCAGTATACCGGCGAAGGCCAAGAGCGCGATCTGGATATTTTTCACGACCTCACCTTTTCAAGGCGCATTGAAGCGGCTTCGCACCAAAATCTGGATGGCGTGCTTTGGTACCCGCCCGGTTCCGTTTTCAAGACGCGATCACCAAAGAACGTCGTAAAGGGTTATAAAAACAATCATTCCAATGCAGAGAGCGGGTGTTGACCTAATAGCAAAATCGACCAGTCTGAACCGATATCCGAAGCTTCCAACATAAGATCTCATGATTTTTCCTTCCTGCGGTCTGCCTTATGTCTGGCTGATCCGCTGCCGGTCGCCTTCAGGAATGCATGGTCAGCATTCTCAGCCGTTCGACGTTTCGCTCGCCGGATTGGAAAATCGAGAACAACCGCGTAGCAAGCTCTTCCGCCTGCTCGCCGCAGTTGGGTAGTTGACGTTCCTCCAGCAGCTGCTCGAACAACAGGGCGAGCAGATCGATCTCGCCACGGCGCAAGGATTGTGGATGGTGGACACGAGGCATAGCGCGAGACTCCATTAACTTGGGGCGAAAGCGCTATGATCTTCCAGGCATCGGCGCCCGTACAACGAGCCGATGATGAAGGCAGGGTACGCCTATTTTCAGCAAACGCGAGTCCTTTCCATCATCATGCCGCAGATCACCGTTGCTGATCTGCCTCACGCGCAAGACGGATACATTTTCGCGCCGGTTGCTCGGGAGGCCTGACTTGTCGCGCGGTGCCTTTCCATCAGCGCTATTTAAAGGGTGCTTGCGAGCGGGCGGGGAGCGGTTGCTTCGAGCCTGGACTCATGCGAGCCGATTGACATTCTGTTACCTCGCCAATCGGCGCTGCCCGCCAGCCAGCCTCGAACCCATATTATCGGGAGCAAGAGATCGCGCGTGAACATCGCGATGAGCGACCATCGCGAAATATGCCAGTTCTTCCGTTGGGCGAGGGCAAGTTCCGGCAAGTAGCTGGCACCGGCGACAAGACCGGTGATGGCCAACAGGCTGCGACCTGCAACGAAAGCGGCGATCAGCGCCAGCAGCAGTGGCGGCATCAGGCCGAGCAGGATTTCCGGCGAGTAGAAGCGAGGAAAGGTGACGCGTCGCAACCTTGCCCAACGGCACTGCCGTGCCCACACCTCGCGAAATGTCCTGGTACCCAGTGGCTGTTCGAACGGCGAAGAAACCAGACGCACTTTCAGGCCGAGGCCTCTCACAAGCTTCGTTGCTGCCGCATCCTCGGCAATCTGCGAGGCCAGCGCCTGAATGCCGCCGTTGGCATCCAGCATGCTTTTGCGCCAGAGCATGCTCTTGCCCTGCGCAAACCCGAATCCGAGCGCTTCGCCGGCGTATTGCCAGCGCGCCTGATGGGCGTTGAGGAACGCACATTCAACCTCCGCCCAAAATCCATGCGGACGTGAGCCAAGCGGGGTCGAGCATACCAGCCCGGTATCCAGCTGCCAGGCAGCCATCAGGCGAATGAGATAATCGGGCGGCATGAGAACATTCGAGTCGGCGAGAACCACCCATTCATGCGAGGCCGCTTTCCAGCCTTTCACGCAGTTATTGAGCTTGGGATTGGCGCTGATCAGGTCGTCACCAACAAGAATTGTTGCGGGAATGGCCGGGTGGCGCTCACCTGCTTCCTCGACCAATGGGATCACCGCGTCCTCCGCGTCGGCGGTGCAGAAGATGACCTCGTAGTCGGGCCAATCCAGGCGAAACGCGCTATCGAGCGTTTCCCGGGAAAATTCCTCGACGCCGCAAAGCGGGATCACGACAGAGACAGGAGGTCGATGCAGCGTCGCGGGCTGAGGGGCCAGACGCGGCCGGATGCGCCAGCCCGCGATCATCAGGCTCAGCACATTGACGGCCAGGAATGCACCGGCGGCGGCGAACAAGTTCAGCATCATCTATCCAGCGACGAGTCGCGGCGCCATTCCGACGAACTCAGGCACCGGATAAACATCACCGTTCGATGACATGCCTATGACAGCGACTCGTGAGACCCAGGCGCTCGATCTCCCGCTCGGGCAAGTCTCCGCGCGTGGAACCAAACCTCGCTACCGGCGTTCTTTCGACGATATCCGGGAGGCGAAGGATGACACATGCTGATATCAGGACGCTCGACAAGTCTCGGGCCAGGCATGTTTGGGACGTGGAAGAATATTGCAGGCGGACGGGCATACATAAAGCCGAGGAAAAGCGCCTGATCAAAGTGCTCGGCAGGTATGCATCGAGCCACGAACTGCAGATGAATATCGTTCGGCCTCAAAGCCGCATCCGCTGACCGGTAAAGTCTGAGGCGCATCGAGAGCGACGTTCGCGCGTCTGGCGAGGCGCGCGGTGCTTTCGGGTAACCATGAACGCCGGAGGAGGCGCGCGTGTGGGCAATTCTGGTTGGCGTGTTTCTCTTTGTCTGCGGCATGCTCTTCATGGCGCGGGAGGCGCTCGGCCGTCGACAGTTGAGCAACCCGTCGCCCCGTTCGTACGACGGAATTGGCCAGGACGGAATTGGGCAGGACGGAATTGGCCAGGAGGGAACCGGACCAACGCTTGAGCCGGAGCAGCAAGGCTTGGGCTTTCTCGGGCTGGCAAGGAACTGGCCCGGTTTGGTTCTCATGGCAATCGGTGCCGTCTTTTTGCTCTTCGGCTAGAGCATCCTGCTTTCAAGTGGAATCATTGAAAGCGGATAAGATGCTCTAGAATCAAAGTCCTAGGGCCGATCGACATTCAGGATTCCCAAATCAGTTGATGACTGATTCATAGGTCGCCGTGTTCAGCACGGGGACCTATGATGGCGGTGAAACGATACGAACTGAATGAGGTGCAATGGTCGAGGATCGCGCCCTTGCTCCCTGGGAAGGGCGGCGATCCGGGCCGGACGGGTAGCGACAATCGATCGTTCGTGAACGGGTGTTTGTGGGTTCTGCGTTCAGGTGCGCACTGGCGCGACCTTCCCGAGCG
>NZ_JASKLS010000015.1:114492-151515 GCF_030124375.1 Sinorhizobium sp. 6-70 | reverse complement strand
ATCGCCGGGAACAGCCCTTCCGGGTCGGCGCCGGACAGGGTGAAATCGTCGGTGTGGCAGATGCCGGTCGCCTTGACCTCGACCAGCACCTCGCCGGCCCTCGGACCTTCGAGCTCGACTTCGGTCACAACAAGGGGTTTTCCGGCTTCGACAGCCAGAGCAGCGCGAGTGCGCATCGATACCTCCGGTAACTGCGTTCTTTAAGGGTGGGCCTGTGTGGCCCTGTATGCAGATTACAGACGCGCCAAGGCCCAAAGACAATTGCGACCTTAGTGTGTAAAACGCGACCTTTGGCTTCTCCCTTGGTCAGCCTATACTGACGCTCGCTGGAACAGGGGAGACCGGAGATGAGAGCCGCCAGTTATGCCTTCAGCCTGGCACTTTGGCTGACGCAAGTTCCCGGCCTTGCAGGCGCTACGGACTTTTCCGATCCCGACTGGCCATGCATCCAGCGCAAGGTCGAGAACCTTTCGGCGAGCCTGATGTGGCCCGAACCGATCGCGCCCATGGCACTTGCTCCTGCGGCAAAGGAACTGGTGGAGGTCGTATCGCTCCGCCGGGTTACGCTCGAAGAGGCGGAGAGCCATGTCCGGGCGTTCGTCGCGAAGAATGCCCCCGTGGACGGCCAACTGCTCGGCAATATCTTCCTCGCCGTATTCGATAAAATCACCGATACCCGTCAGCGGCTGATGGCGGGGATTGCCCGCTATTCCCGCAGCCAGATCGCGCTCTCCTCACGGATCGACGGCGGCCGCGTCGAGATGGCCAAGCTTACGCGCGAGAAAAATCCGGATTTCGACCGTATCGACAAGCTGGAGGAGCAGATCGACTGGGACGAGCGCATCTACCGCGAGCGCGCGCAGGCGCTTACCTATGTCTGCGAAACGCCGGTGCTTCTGGAGAAACGCGCCTATGCCATTGCCCAGATCCTGCTCAAGCAGATGCCTGATTGAACCGTATATCTCTCGACCTCGAGCGCCGTGCGTTCAAGTGAACGCGCAAACGACGCTGTAGCACTTTGAATTGCTCAGAAGCACAGCATCTCCGCCTCTGCCTGGGCGCGTCGCAGGTCGGCCACCATCGTGCGCGGCATGGCCGCCGACTTGAACATGGCCGTCTGTTCGCCGCCTACCTGCTGGAGAGACAGCACGGTCTCGGCCTGGACGTATTTGTCATAGGGCAGGATGGATGCGATCAGATCGATCGAGCAGGCACATTTGCCCAATACCGCCCGGCTCTGACCGTTGACCGCCATGCAACCGAACACGTAGTCGGCCCGCGCCTCGGTCGGATAGTCGTTCAGGCGCTCCGACATGCTCTGTCCGCTTGCCGGCACCGAGGCTGCCACAATTATCAGCGCGGATAGCGCCTCCCGCATCATGGCTGGTCCTCCCCCGCCTCTTTCAGGGTAATCGCGTTGGAATAGCCGGCCTTTGCTCCGCCGGCGGCTGCGGGCACGGTAGCAACCAGCGAATAATACCAGCCGGGAACGTCTTCGGACACGGTGACGACAAACGCCAGTTCGGCAAACCTCCCCATGCGTTCGCGCGCCTTGTCATTCGTGAACGGCCGGATCGTCACCTCACGCGCGGCGATGTCGCGGTTCTGGTAGCGGAGTGATACGGGCACGGTTTGCGCGTCCCGCAGCAGCGCTTCCTTGATCCGGTTGCGCATGTAAAATGGGCTGCCGCCCGATTGACCGGCAACATCGGTAAGCACGCTTTCAAGGAAGTACATGATGACGGGATTACCGACCGAAGCCGGATAGGCGCCAAGCGCGCGGGACCGGGTGCCCTGATAGAGCGTCATGACGACATTGTCGTCAGGCTTGATCTTCAGGCCGATGCCGAAGCTGCCGCCCGCCTGCCCGACATCGGTACCGGATATGACCTTGTCGTAGACAAGGGTGCCCTGCCCGGCTTCGCTGTTGTCCGGCACCGCCTCAAGCCCCTTCAGTGCCGTCGACCGAAAGAGAAGCTCGTAAGTTTCGGCAGCCGTGGCCAGGCCTTGGCCCATTCCAAGCAGGAACAGAGCAAAGAGGAGAAGAACACGCATCGCAGACCTCCCGTCCTACAGCGTCGCGCGTCTTACTGGGAGCGCTGGCGATGAGCCTAGCAATGCCTGCGGCAAAGTCACTGGAGACCTTTGTCTGTGTTTGTTCACGCCAAGCGCGCCCGAGTCTTCCAGTCGATCAATGCCCGCAGCCGCACCAGTTGCACCGGCTTGGTGAGCACAGCGAACGACATTTCGTTGCAGAGCTGCAGGAATTGGCGCTGCCGGTTGGCAGAAATGATGATCGCGGGGATCTCGATTCCCGCAAGCGCGCGCAGCGTACGAATTGTCTCTATGCCGTTGTCGCCATCGTCCAGTTGATAATCGACCAGCAGAATATCGGGCGCTGTGCCGATTTCCTGCATCAGCGCAGCGGCCTCGACGGTCGAGGCGGCCGCCAGAACGCTCGCTCCCCAGCTTTCCAGCACCTGCGTCATCGCGTGAAGCTCGTCGGCATCGTTCTCCACGACCATGACGATGAGATCGAGGCTGCCATCGAGCAGCTGCTCCATCATCGGGTTTTCGCAGACGCTGGTACGGCCAGGCGCGGCAAGCGGCACCTCGATCGAGAAGACGGAACCACGGTTGGGCTGTGACACCAGTCGGACGGGATGATCGAGATGCCGGCAGGCCCGCTCGACGATCGACAGGCCAAGTCCCATGCCCGTGCCTTTTCCTGCACCGCCGGCCCGGGTGAACTCGTTGAAGATCCGGGTCTGGTCCTCCTCGGAAATGCCGATACCGGTGTCCCACACTTCGATCCGCAGCCGATTGCCGCGCAGGCGGCAACCAACCAGCACACGGCCACACTCCGTGTACTGGATCGCGTTCACCACCAGGTTCTGGACGCAGCGCATCAGGTAGCGTTGATCGCTGGTGACCCAGCGCGTGGAAGGCACCATCCGAAGCTCTATCCCCTTTTCGGTCGCCAAGGGCGCCAGATCCCCGGCGAGGCCCTGCAGCAGGCTTCCAAGTTCGAACGACGTGATGTTGAACTCGGCTGCCGGGCTATCGAGGCGCGAAATATCGAGGAGCGCCTGCAGGAGCGTTTCGATCGAGGTGAAGGACCGCTTGAGCCGGCCGACTACGTCTTGCGCCCCGGGCTGCCCCGCCGTCTCCGTCAACATCGAGAGATAGAGTTTCGCGGCGTTGATCGGCTGAAGAAGATCGTGGCTGGCCGCCGCCAGGAAGCGAGTCTTGGATGTATGGGCCGTTTCGGCCGCCTCCTTGGCCTGCCGAAGGGCTGCCTCGATCTTGATTTGCTCAATAGCGTGGATCTGCAGCAGGCGGTTGGCCTCGGTCAATTCGGCGGTCCGCTCCTGTACACGTTGCTCTAGAAGCGCTGCCGCTTGGGTTTCGGCGGTCACGTCCATGATCGACACGATGAAGCCGTCGCCGGGCAAGGAGTGGGTGCGAATGTCGAGGCTCATCCCGTCGCGCCGCCGACACCGTTCCCGCATCGTCTCGCCGCGGCGCATGACCTTGAACCAGCTGGCGAATTTGGACCGTCGGCCTTTGTGCTCGAGAATCTCGTGACGTTCGACATGTTCGATGATGCGCTGGAACGGACTTCCCTTCTTCAGCAGCGAAAGCGGTACGCCGAGAAGCTCGCCGAAACGCTCGTTGCGAACGAGCAATTCGCCGCGTGACGAAAACGTGCAGATGCCGAGCGACATGTGATCGAAAGCAGCCTGCAGGAAATGGGCCTGCTGGTCTATCAGGCGGTTCTTCTCGCGCCGGTTCTCCCGCACGATGTCGGTGATTTCGGTCTGCAGCACGGTGATGTTGCCGGAACTGGTCTGCCGGTAGGAAATCTGGAACCAGCGGTCGTTCCTCAGTTCCATGACGAAGGACGAAAAGCGTTCACCGGCCCCCTGCTCCTTCACCAGTGGCTGGGGATGGCTGATCCCCCCGCTTTCGTCCCGGTTCAGATACTTGCTGGCATTGACGGCCGCGAGATAGTCGTCGAAACCGAGACCGGGTTTGATCAGCGGCTCGACATCGGCAAGCAGGTGCCGGAACTGGGCATTACAGACCTGCAGCCGCTCTTCGAAGAAGAGGGCAAAGCCGTCTTCCATCGCCACCATGGCATCGGCAAGGTTTCTCTGGATGCGTTCCTGCGTCTGATAGGCGATCTCGAGTTCGCTCGACGCCCTGCCGAGTGTATCGAGGGCCTTTTCCAGGTCCTTGGTCTTTTCCCAGACTTCCGTCTGCAGAGCGATGGCCGATTCGAAAAGTGAATAGGCGGAGCCGCCGACCTCGTGACCGCGCTCGGCCCGATTGATCAGAGCCTCGATGATCTTGGCCTGCTTGGCGATCTGGATCTTGTAGGGTTCGTCCGGATCGATCACAGCGGCGCGCCTCCCTTCGGCCGGAAGAATGCGACGCCGACAAAGGTCTGGTTCACATGCACGCCGAGATGCTGTTCCCCATAAGTGTTGAAGCCGATGACCCGATGCTGGCGGAACTGCTCGGACGCCTTGCCGTCCAAGCCCTTCCGCTCGATCTCGAGCTTGCGCAGATAGCAGTCGAAACCCAGGATGAAATCGGGCGCCTCACCGTCCTTGTCCCTCACGGCGAGCCCGGTCTCGAGAGTGCGGATGATTTCCTTGCCGCGACCGAGCCTCAAAAGCAGACCGTCGTCGATCGCCGACAGGAAGGTGAGGCCATGTTCGCCGTGAATCTGCTGGATCGCCCGAACATGATAGAGATTGCCGTTGCGCACCAGTACCGGGTTCTCGGCGAAAACCATCGGTGACAACTCGCTGACCGGCACCTTGACGAGCCGGGCATACTCCTCGGCCGCCGGTGTGCCGTTGATTTCCAGGACCAGCCGCTCCTCCGGGACAGCGCGGGTCACCACCATGCGCGTTTCCGTTGGCTGGAAATGATCGAAGCCGAGGCCGCTAAAGTCCAGGTCGGTTTCCAGGAGCAGAAGAAGCGCGGCGTTGCTGTGGAACTCGCCATTGCGCAGAACCTGCGTGCGGTCGAACCGCAACCCATCGCCGGCCGATCCGCCAAACACGGGAATGTCCTTCAGGCCCGCCTCCAGGGCTGCCATTAGGATATCCTCCTGTTTGGACAATCCATCGGCAAAGACCAGGGCAAGCCGCTTTCGACCCGGCGTCGCACGGAACTGCGAGGCGAGCCGCTCCGTCTGCGACACGACATCGGCGATCGAAACTGGCGAAATGGGTTCGAACAGGATCGAGGCCACACGGAAGTGATGCCGCTGGAAGGCGATCGCCAGCAACGCATCGTCTTCATACCCCCGCGGCGTGATCTGGCCGGCCGTCGTGCAGCCGAAGACCACGGTGTTTGGCAGCGACATCCGCAGAGCCTTGGCAACGTCATCGGGTTGAAGCCTGTTCGGCACGAACAGGAGGACGAAGCTTGGCCTTGCGGTGGCGAGCTGCCGCCTGATCTCGGCAAGCGCAACGGCCGCGTCATCGGCACGCGATGCGGCAAGCCGCACCGCCTCCGCCGGTTTGCGGTCAAGATCGTCGCCAGCCGTCATGCGCCGTCATCCTTCCTTCTACAGCGCCGCGCGTCCAATCGGACGCGCAAGGACGCTGTAGCACCTTGAATTGCTGCATGTTTTTATCCTTAAATCGACTACGATTTAAGGAAACATGCAGTAGAGCGCCGCGCGTCCAATCGGACGCGCAAAGGACGCTCTAGCACCTTGATTCCAGAGCATCTTATCCGTTTTCCGGCGACTCCACTCGAATACGGGATGCTCAAGTCCCGATTGCCTGTGCCGGCACGCCTCACTGCAGGCTGTGGCGTATCGAGACTTCGCGCACCAGCATCGCCGCCTGTGTGCGGTTGTGGACGCCCAGCCGGCGCAGAAGCGCCGTGATATGGGCCTTGACGGTCGCCTCGGCCAGCTGCATCTCGTAGGCGATCAGCTTGTTCGGCATCCCCTCGCAGATCAGCCCCAGAATGCGGGTCTGCTGCTGCGACAAATGGGCGATCTTGCGCGAAATCGTTTCCACCGACAGATCCGTGGCTGTGGTGCGGGCCGGGATCGCGTAGCCGGGCGGCACATAGGTCTTGCCGTTCCAGATATCCTGCATGGCCTCCTGGAAATTCTGCCGGTCCATATCCTTGGGAATGAAGCCCGCAGCACCGGCCGCAATAACCGACTGGACGACGTCCTTCGACGTGATCGCCGAGATGACGATCACCGGGATATCGGGCATCTTTTCCTTTATCTTCAGGAAACCGCTTAGACCCGACGCATCGGGCAGATTGAGATCAAGCATGATCAGATCGGGCGAGAACCGCATCCGCAGTTGCTGCATCGCTTCGCTCAACGAAGTTGCCGTTCGAATTCGACGCGTTTTGAAGGTGCTTTCCATCGTTGCGGCCAGGGCGTCGCAATAAAGCGGATGATCATCGATCACCAAGGCCGATTTTATTGAAAGCGAGTGGACGGGTAACGCAGTCTGCGACATGGCACTCCTCCCAATATTTCCTAGTCTCTCGAGCGGCCAAAACCAACTCCAAATTACATTGGAAATATCTCTTCTCCCATTGCGGTCATGCTCTCCTCCAGCACAACTGCGAGGAATTTGTCGCACAGTTTTCAGGGCCCGGCAATTGCCGAGTGCGGGTTCGCTTCTAGGCCGAAAGTCGATGTTGACCAGTGGAAACCTGCGCTTCGATCAAGCGCGTCCAGCGGCGTTTCGTATTCGGTCTCTGGTAAATGGCAAATCATAGAGGCGCTTGCCGATGGCATTTCTGATCGCGTTGGCGACAGCTGCCGCGGCAGGTCCCTGGGCCGCCTCGCCGGTGCCGAGGAAGGGTTCGCCGGGGCGCTCGATGATATTGACTTCGACGCTGTCCGGGACGCTCGCAAACCGAAGGATCGGATAGCTCGACCAATCGGTGCTGGTGATCCTCGTCCTGTCGAATGCCACGGCCTCGTAGAGCGTCCAGCTGATCGACTGCAGGATGCCGCCCTCCGTCTGGTTGCGGATACCGTCCGGGTTGACGATCTCGCCGCTGTCGATGGCGGAGACGACGCGTACGACGCGCACGCGGCCGGTTTCCGGCTCGACTTCCGCTTCCATCGCAACCGCCAGATAGGCGGCGAGGTTCTTGTAGCGGGCAAAGGCGAAGCCGCGTCCGCGATTCCTCGCTATTTTCGCCTTGTCCCAGCCGAAGCGCTCCGCGGCCAGTTCGATCACGGCACGCGCCCGCGGGTCTTCCATGTGGCTGAGCCGGAATTCGACCGGATCGGCTTCGGCCATCAGCGCCAGCTCGTCGATCGTGCTTTCGATCGCAAAGACATTGGCATAGCCGCCCAGCGCCCGCAGCGCCGAGACGCGCAAGGGCATGTCGGGCAGGAAGTGCCAGAGCACGCGCTTATTTGGAATGGTGTAGAGCGGATTGGCGTTTCGGTCACCATTGCCGGAGGGACTGATTCTGAGCTCGGCCGGCTCCGGCTGGAAAGCTTGAGCCTTGTGGCGCGCTGCGAGCAGCGCTCCGGCACCGCCGGGACGCGTGGAGTGCGTGTTGCTCCAAAGATCATAGGCCCAACTCGCGATCCTGCCTTGATCGTCGAGTGTCGCGCTGACTTTCATCAGCATCGCCGGGCCATAGGGCTCCCAACTGTGCTCCTGCTCGCGCATCCACTGGACGCGCACCGGCTTGCCAGGAATCTTGCTGGCAATGAGCGCGGCATCGCCAGCCGCGTCGTCGGCACCATTGTGCCCATAACACCCCGACCCTTCCATGTGGATGACATGGACCTTTTCTTCGGGCATCGCCAGCATCTCGGCGATCGCCTCGCGGTCGGGAAAGACCCCTTGCGTGTGCGACCAGACGTCCAACGTCCCATCCGCCTTCATTTGCGCGACGGCGCAGGAAGGGCCTATCGAGCCGTGGATCTGGTAAGGCCGCGTATAGGTCGCCTCGAACACCTTGCCGTTGGACGAGAGCGTGCCGGCTTCAGCAACGGTTCCCACCTCGCGCTCGAGCCCCTGCAGCGTCGACGGCAGGTCGGTCTGGTCGGGCAGCGTCTCCTTCTCCTGCCACCGCGCAGCCGCGGCCAGCGTCCGCATGGCGTTCACCGCCTGGAATTCCTTCTCGGCGACAACGGCGAGGAAGTTGCCGTCGCGCACGACGGATACAATGCCCGGCATCGCCTCGGCCGCGCCTTGATCGAGTTCCATCAACGTGGCCGCCGGGCTCGGCGGACGCACGACGCGCGCATGCAGCATGCCGTCCAGGCGCAGATCATGCACATAGGCAGGCCGGCCCGTCACCTTCGCGGGAATGTCTACACGCGGGAGCGGCTTGCCCATCACGCGGAAGGTCCCGGGTTGCTTCAGGGCCGACTGCGGCTGCGCCTCCACATGCAGCATCTGGCCGGAGACAAGCTCGCCATAGCTCGCGCTTCTCCCATCCTTTGCCAGCACGGATTTGTTTTCGGCCTTGAGCTCCGCCGCCGCGATCCCGAAGCGCTTGGCGGCTTCCGCGATGAGGAGCGCGCGCACCTGTGCCGCGGCGTTCCTGATGGCCGTGCCGCTGTTTTGCATCGACTGGCTGCCGGCCGTGAATCCTTCGTTGGGCGTGCGCCCCGTATCCGCCGTGACAAACTCGATCTCCCCGGGATCCACCTCCAGCTCCTCGGCGGCAACCTGCAGAAGGGCGGTGCGGATGCCCTGGCCGAGCTCCGCCTTGCCGGTGAAGACGGTGACGGAATTGTCAGGGTCGATCCGGATCCAGGAATCGAGGAAGCGATCGTCGTCAAGGCTGCCCGGCAAGGACGCAGGCGGTGCCGGTGGCGTCGCCGGCGGTGTCGGCGGCGCGGGCGCCTGGGCAAATGCGCGGCCGAGCGAAAAACTGACAACGAGCCCGCCGGTACCGGCGATCACACTGCGGCGGGTGATTCCGTGCTGGAGAATGCCCATCAGCCTGCCCTCCCTTCATCGGGTCTGGGCAACGACGCAGCCTGCATCAATTCGCCTGCTCGCCTGATCGCCGCCAGAATCCGCATATGCGTACCGCAACGACAGAGATTGGTGGCCAGCGCCTCGCGGATCTCCGCGTCGCTGGGTCGCGCGTTCCGGCGCAGGAGCGCATGCGCGCTCATCATCATGCCTGGAACGCAGTACCCGCATTGCGCCGCCTGCACTTCGATGAACGCTTGTTGCAGCGGCCCCGGCTTGTCGATCGTGCCCAAGCCTTCGACGGTGGTGATTTCGCGGCCTTCCAGCAGCATGACCGGCACCATGCACGAAAGCACCGCCTCGCCATCCACCACGACGGTGCAGGAACCGCACTGGCCTAACCCGCAGCCGTATTTGGCGCCGTTCAAGGCAAGTTCGTCGCGAAGGACGTAGAGCAGAGGCGTCGCCGGATCGATGTCGACCTCGTGCGGGCTACCGTTGACTGTCAGCAATATCGCCATCATCCCTCCTCGGCGCCGACGTTGTGGGGCGCCCTTTCAATGCCGTCCGACGGCCGGATGGTCACCCTGTGCGCGCCGGAACGGGTATTGGCGATCAGTTCTACGAGGCCGGCCCAAGGCTGCTCCTCGGAGAACCGCTCGCGCATGTAGGCCAGAACGTCGGCCACCTGCTGGTCGCTGAGCAGATGTCGGAAGGCCGGCATCACCGCACTCGCCTCGCCATCCGCCGGCGGAAGACCGAACAGCACCACGTTGACGATGTTTTGCGGGTTCGGCGCGTTGACGGCGGTGCTCAGTTCGAAGTTCAGGCCTCCGAAGGGCTGGCGTCGCTGGCCCTCATGGCAGCTTGCGCAGGCGGCGACATAGATCGCCTCGCCGGGACTGCCGCCGGAAGCGTTCACGGGAGAACTCTGGCTGTCGGCCGTCTGTTCCCGGTAGTCCCCCTCGAACTGCTCGCGCAGTTGCGCCGCTCTTTGCCCTCGTTCGGGGGTGGGATCGCCCATGATCGATGTTACATAGGTGGCGATCGCCATGATGTCGCTGTCCGGAAGAGCCGAGAGATTGCCCGTGACCTCGGCCATGGGCCCGCGCGAAACGCCGTGGAATTCATGCCAGCCGTTGCGAAGGTAGAAGGCAAGACTTTGCTCGTCCCATGGTATCGGCGCCTTCGAATCCTTGTTGATCGCGTAGGCCTGCCAGCCCTCCGCCTCACCGCCGCCGAAGTAATGGTCGCGATCTTCCGCGCCGAGGGCGTTTCGAGGGGTGTGGCAGGCGCCGCAATGGCCGAGGCCCTCAGCAAGATAGCGCCCGCGCGTCCACGCCTCGCTCTGGCTGCTATCCGGTTCGAGCTCACCCCTGTCGAAGAAAGCGAGCTTCCAGGCGGCGAGCAGGGGCCTATACGTGAGAGGAAACTGGAGATCGTTTCGAGGTGCCTCGGCCTTTACCGCGGGGCGCGTCATCAGGAAGGCATAGAGGGCGCGATTGTCCTCCGCAGAGACACGCGTGAAATGGTCATAGGGGAAGGCCGGATAGAGATGGCTGCCCCTGCGATCGACGCCTTCGTTCATGGCACGCTGGAAGGCCTCTTCGCTCCAGCCGCCAATGCCGGTCTCACGATCGGGGGTAATGTTGGTGGAGTATATCGTCCCGAAAGGCGTCGGCACGGCAAGGCCGCCGGCGAATGCCGGTTTTCCAGGAACAGTGTGGCAGGCGATGCAATTGCCAAGCGCGGCCAGTTGCGCTCCCTTGGCGACGAGTTCCGGAGCGAACGTGGCTTCCGCTGCCGCGGCGTCCTCGGGAATTTCGGAACGCCATGCCAGAAAAAAGAAAGCACCAACGGCCAGAACTATGGCCGCCACGAAAACGATCACCACCCGCAAGGCCCACATCGCAGATCTCCGCCGATCGTGGGAAACGCCGTACTGGCCGTTCGGTTCCGAGATGGTGAAATGACGCCCGCGTGAGCGCAGGAATGCCCGTGGTGTTCTTAACGAAGTTGGACCGCCTCATCCGTCGGTCCCACCGGCTCCGTAATCTTCTCTGATTTGAGGACAAAACCATGCAGCAATTCAAAGGGCTACAGCGTCCGTTGCGCATCTGACAAGACGCGCGGCGCTGTCGTAGCGGCTCGGCCGCTGAGCCACAATGCGTTGTGATTGTTCCAGACTGGGCGCACGGAGACTGGATGGAGGGGCGCCGGGACACCCCTCCACCCCCGATCGCCGTTGCCGTCCTGGATGGAGGGCACCTCAAAGCCGGACATCCCAAAGCGAGAATTTCGCTTCCAGGAGCCCGCGCTCCCCGTCCGGCAGGCCGATATCGCGGCGCATGCGACCCGACAGATGGGAAACCTGATTCGTCATCTGATGGTGTCTCCAGGCGGCCAGGATCAGCGCACGCGCCGTCTTCCAGATGCCGAATTTTCGGCACAGGTCGTCGGCCGTGGCGGCAAGGGTATCAACAACTAAAAATTGTGCTTCACGCATGATTTTTCCGTCCCGGCGCGACAAGGCGGCCAGGTCCTCTCGAAGATCAAATGGACGTGCGGATGCGGACGCGGAAACGCGAACAGTCGCTCCGTCAGCCGGTCACGTCAGGTAAAATAGGAAAGCGCCAATCGGCAGAAATCAGGGGCTTAGAGACCCTGAAGGCAAAATCGGCATGAGCACGATGTGCGATACATCGTAGCGCTGCCTGCCAACCCGCCAGAGAGGCGCACATTCACGAGAACAGGATTCATTTCACGCCTCCTCTGATTTGAATTGCGAGTGAAGTCACCTTACACGAGACCGGCCGATCTGCAAAGGCACAATTTCGGATTGCAGAAATCACACCGGATCCGTTGCGAAAATGCAACAGATTTTCAAGGGCATCTTCTGCGGCGCCGGAGCCGATCTCTCGGGTCCGGCGCCATTTGCTTGTCTCGATCGCGACTACAGTGCCGCGCGTCTTATCGGACGCGCGAAGGTCGCTGTGGCACTTGCTGCATGTCTTTGTCCTTAAATCGAGGTCGGTCTAAGGAGACATGCAGTAACCGCGAGAGGTCAGCGGCTGAGCGGGCTCTCACTGCGGCAGCGCTGCCCTCCGCAGCGAAATCATCTGTGATCAGCGCTGTTCGCAAGCAGCGCATTGATTTCCGCCATTGTCGCTTCCGGTAACGGTCCCTTCTGCAGCGCCGTCAGGTTTTCACGCACCTGCGCCTCGGTTTTGAAGCCAGGTATCGGAAAGGTGTTGGGCGAGCGGGCAAGGATCCAGCCGAGTGCGCCTTGCGCCAAGGTCCGACCTCCGACTTGGAGGAGTTCGCGCATTCGCGCAAGGCGGTCGAGATAATCGGCACGCGGCCGTCCATCCTCAAAGAACCGCACCCAGCTATGACCGGCCGCGCGCACGTCGCTTGGAGGCAACTGCGTTTGAGGGCCGAACTTGCCGCTCAGGAACCCCATCGCCAAAGGCGACCGATTGAGGCTGGCGAGACTGTTGCCCTCGCACATCGCCAGCATGTCCGGGCCATCCGTGAAGACGTTCAGTTCCTGCTGAACCGCGACGAAATGCGGGAAGTTCACCATTCGCTTCGCGGCGGCGGCTTTGTCGGTGCTCCAGCCCCAGAAGCGGATGGCACCTTTCTCCGCCAGCTTTTCAAGCGTCTCGCCGGCCGCATCCGCCTGATCGTTCGGAAGCTCCCCGACATGGATCTGGTAGAGGTCGATACAGTCGGTGGCCAGGCGCGCAAGCGATGCTACGCAGGCCTGTTCGATGTAGGCGGGGCTGACATCGGTGCCGACCAGGGCGCGGGCGGCGCGATCATAGGTGTATCCGAACTTGGTTGCGATGATTGCGTCGCCTCTTCGCCCGCGGAGCGCGCGGCCGATCACCTCCTCGCTGTGCCCGGTTCCGTAGGCATCGGCGGTGTCGATCACAGACGCCCCCATCTCAAGGCCAAGATGAATGGCACGGATCGACTGTTCGTCGTCAATCTCTCCCCAACCGTCCGGCTTCCCGTCGAGAGTGAAATGGCCTCCGATCGCCCAGCAGCCCAACCCGATGGGTGCGGCCGACAGGCCGGAGCGGCCCAATTGCCTTCGGCTGAGCGCAGAGATGTCGCTGGCAAGCATGGCGTTCCTTTCCAGTCGTGGAGCAATGCCGGCGACTATGCCACTGCTCGCGCGGCGATCAGAAGCCTCGATTCCGCAAGAGGTTTTTCAGCAATGAAAAATGCTGCCGCAAGGCGGCTTTTGCGCCCAACTGATTGTTGTCCAAGGTGGCTGTGGCGCCGTTGTGCGTCCAAACAGACACAAGGCGCCGTGGCACTGTCGCGCGTCGATCTATCCCGCCTTCAGCGCCGGGCGTTTGCCGGTTGCGATGAGGCGTGCCGCCGCATAGGTCTGGGTGACGATCTCCGGAACGAGGTCGATGTCGGGCAGGCTGCCCACGCCGAGCGGCCCGATCGCAAAGAGGTTCGGCGTGCGGCCGCCGTTACCGAGCACTTCTCCGGTGGGGCTGACGGCAAGTCCGAGTTCGAGCTCGTCCGGCATGGCCAATCCGCCGGCAAAGAGGCTCTGGAACAACGGCGCTTGAAGGTCCGGCGCCGAGCAGCGGCAGTCGATCACCTGGTCGGCCCGCAGCAATTGCTCCTCCGATTGACCGGACCAGCGGACCATCAGTCCCTCCGGCACGCGCCGCCCGACCCATCCGCGGCAGAGCACGGTTCGCCCTTCGGCGAGCTCCTGCCGGAGGCGAGCGTGCACGGCTGCCGGCAGGCGGTTTCTGTGGCTGTCGTAGATGGCGCGCAGATGCCGGTTGAACTGGCGCTTCTCCCGCGCGGGAAGTGCCTGCCAGAGCGATCGGGCGCGGCGGCGAAGCCCGTTCATCGCCGATTGCCAGCTCTGCCCCTTGGCCTCGGCATCGGCACAGGCTTTGCGGACGAACCGAACGATCTCCCTCAGCGTCGACGGCATCGGGTCGACCGGGAAGCTCGGCGCCGCCGACAGGCGCGTATGCGTCTGCGGCAGGAAGCCATGCCGCGACAGCAGCGTGATCCTGCCGGCGTAGCCGCTGTCGCGCATCTGGAACAACTGGTCCACGACGCGAATGCCGCTGCCGAGCAGGACCGCGTGGCGCGGATCGACGAGCCGGCGGGCTCTCACGACCGGCTGCGCCTCATCGGGGATCTCGACGTTGCGGGCCCTGACGCCGAAACCCGTCGCAAGTACGACGACATCGCTTTCGTCGGTTCCGCCATCGTGAACGAGCGCGAAGCGGCCCGTGGAGAGCTTGCGCAGGCCGTGGACCGGCTCATGAGAGAACTTCACGGTGATATCGGACCGGCGCGCAAGCGCCTCGGAAAAGCGCTGATGGACGTAGTCGCTGAAAATGCCCTTGGGCACGAAAATCTGCTGGAAGCCTGGGATGGCCGCCGGCACCGCCGCACGGAACTCGCCGTTGGCGCAAAGCCAGTCATTGAAGTCGTCGGGCTGCCCGGCGGCAACCGACAGATCACGCACGCGGCTGTTGAGTATCTCCATGCTCTGCGCGGACGATAGGGCCTGGCCGCCGCTGATCGAGGGGTGCGGATCGTACATGGTCAAATGGAAGGAGACGCGGACAGACTTCATGAGCGCGATCGCCATCATGATGCCCGAAAATCCACGCCCGATGATGGCAATCTCGGGCTTCGACGAAATGCCGGTCGCCTGGGACGGTTTCGCTGCAAACAATCCGTGCACAGTCATGTGAGCTCCTTTGCGCCTCGGCCGCAGCCGGACCAGTCATGGGCAACCCCTACGCAGGACCTTGAGACACACAAATAGCTGCCGTTTGAATTTTCAGGGATGTCTGGACTACAGCGCGCACGTCTCACCGGACACGCAAGAGACGCTGTAGCACTTTGAATTGCTGCATGTTTTATCCTCAAATCGGTGCGATCTGAGGAAACATGCAGTAGCCGCACGCCTCCCCGGGAAGTCTCCGCGCCTTTGGCTGACCGTCCTTATACGGGATAGTCTATCAAGTTAGTATTTTATGACAAAGGGGCCGATCATCAAGCTTTTTGTTCGGGCCGCTCGTTTCAGCGGGCGCCGCGGATTAACGCGGCGCGCTCTTTCCGATTGAAATCAAAACACAATTGCCCCTCGTCGACGCTGCGCCGACCAGCATCAGCCATCGGCGATTATAACGTCCTCTGCTGCAACCCGACCGATATTTGGCGGATGAAAGAAAACGGTTCATGCTTCATACTATGAAAGAGGACCGATGCTAGCGAAGCAAAGAAAGTTCAATATCCATAAATTCTATAGAACAAGCTTTCTTACCCGGTGTAAGGTGATCGTTCAGTGATACGGTCCAACGTCGGGCGGGTCGCGCGAGATGCGGCTTCCGCCGGCAGCGGAATTCTTGGAGTCGATCGCGATGGTCCTGGATTGGTGCGATCCAAGCTCGTCGCGATCCATGGAGGATCGATATGGGAACCATCTCGCAGTTCGCCGACAAGACCAGGCCGCCCGCGCAGCGCATCGAGAGCGAGGAGGAGGCCCTGTCGGTTGCGAGAGAACTGGCAAGCCGGTTTGCGGACCGTGCGAGCGAACGCGACCTGGAGCGCGTTCTTCCCTATGAGGAACTCGATCAGCTTGCGCAATCCGGCCTGCTGGCGATCAGCGTTCCATCCGACTATGAGGGGATCGATGTTTCGAACGCCGTGCTTGCCGAGGTCGCTGCGATCCTGTCGGAGGCCGACAGTTCGATCGGCCAGATTCCCCAGAACCACTTCTATGTCTTGGAGGCGCTCCGTCACGACGGGACGGAGGAGCAGAAGAAGTTCTTTTTCGGCCGCGCGCTTGCCGGCGACCGGTTCGGCAATGCGCTTGCCGAAACCGGAACGAAGACCGTCGGCCACTACAACACGCGCCTTAGCGAAGATGGTGCCGGTTATCGCATAAATGGTCGCAAATATTATTCGACCGGTGTTCTCTTTGCCGATTGGATCGCAGTTTTCGCGCTCGATCCGGCCGACCAACTCACCATGTCTTTCGTCCCGCGCGGCACCGACGGTGTCCAGATCATCGACGACTGGGACAGTTTCGGGCAGCGCGTCACCGGCAGCGGCACGACCGTTTTGCAGAACGTCTACGTGAATGCCGGATCTGTCGTCAGGCATCATCGCGGCTTCGAACGCCCCGGCACCATCGGTTCCGTCGGCCAGATCATCCATGCCGGCGTTGATCTCGGCATCGCACGCGCCGCCTTCCGGGAAACCGTCGATTTCGTCCGCAACAAGGCCCGGCCCTGGATCGACGGCGGCGTCGAGCGAGCGTCGGAAGATCCGCTGACGATCGCCCGTATCGGTGAGATCGCCATCCGCCTGGAAGCGGCCACGGCGGTCGTCGAACATGCGGGAAAAAAGGTCGACGTCGCCCAAATCGATCCGACCGAGCAACACGCAACAGAAGCGAGGCTCGCCGTCGCCGCGGCCAAGGTCCTGACGACCGAGGTCGCGCTTGACGCCAGCAACACGCTCTTCGAGCTTGCCGGCACCGCGTCGACGAAGGTCGCGCTCAATCTCGACCGCTACTGGCGCAACGCGCGCACCCACACGCTGCACGATCCAGTGCGGTGGAAATATCACGTCGTCGGCAACTACCACCTCAACGCCGTCAAGCCGCCGCGAAATGGCTCGCTTTGATTGATTTCGCTCCGTGAGGCCGAGGTACGCGGGCGCGAAAAGTACCCCGGAGGGGATCGGAATTCCGGAGACAACGGCACGGAGATCTGTAAAGGCCTCAGCCGGCTTCGCTGCGAAGCGGCGCCACGGTCTCCTCCTTCTCGTCCTTCTCACCGTGGGCGAACTGTTCGAGCGTCATATTGTCGAGGATTCCGGCCATCGCGTCGCGCACGACCACCATCGAGCGCCGCACGTGACAGGTTTCCGGGTCCTGACAGTCGTCGCAAGCCTCGAAAGCGGTGCGGCTGGCGCAGCGGATCGGCGCGAGCGGGCCGTCGAGGGTACGGATCACCTGGCCGACGCGGATTTCGGCCGCCGGACGCGCCAGCGAATAGCCGCCGCCGGGACCCTTCTTGGAGCGAAGGAACCCGGCGTTCCTGAGTTCCAGCATGATCGTGTCGAGGAATTTCTTCGGCAAATTGTTTCGGACGGCGATATCGGTGATAAAGGCGGTCTCACCCGGCTGAAGCTGGGCAAGGTCAACCATTGCCTTCAGACCGTATTTTCCTTTTTTTGTCAGCATGGGACATCGCTTTCGGGAAAGTCTTTTGCTGCTGCATGTTCCTAGCCGATTTAAGGATAAAACATGCAGCAATTCAAAGTGCTAAAGCGTCGTTTGCGCGCCTGATAAGACGCGCGGCGCTGTAGCGGCCGGTCCGACACATCGGGCATCGCGCCGGCTGATACGCTTACTAGGCATGTTAGATATATGTTATATAGATCAACCACATTCCGGCGGCAAGAAATCAATTTAGTTCCCAGATAGATTTACTATGAAGCGCGCCGTCGCGTGCCGCCGAAGACGGAATTGCGGATCGCCGAACGCGCCTTCGAACAACGCCGGCGACTGCGAGTCTTCGGCTAAACACAGGATCGGTTCCATGCCTGCGGCAACCGAGCGTCATTCGCCGCGGCGGCGACAATGCGCCATCTTCCAGCGAACCCGGACGGCGAAGCTCGATAGGCCTTTTTGCCGCTTGACCGGCGGTCAGGCGGCCTGAATGGAATCGTCGACGATGACGACCGGTCGGCCCATGGAGCAGGCCTCGACGCGGGCTTCGACGCGATAGACGGATTTCAGCATCTCGGTCGTGATCACATCCGGCGTCGGGCCGCTGGCAACCACCGATCCGTTGCTGATGACGATGGTGTCGTCGCAATAACGCAGCGCGTGGTTGAGGTCGTGAAGCGCGATCAGCACCGCCATTCCGGATTGCGCCGACAGCCGCTTCATGAAGCCGAGCACCTCGATCTGGCGGAAGAGGTCGAGCGCCGACGTCGGCTCGTCCATCAGCAGCACTTCCGGCTTGCGCACCAGCGCCTGCGCGATCGAGACGAGCTGGCGCTGTCCGCCGGAAAGTTCACCAAGACCGCGGAAGGCGAGGTCATCGATCCTGAGCGCCGAAAGCACCCGATCGATTTCCGCGAGCTCGCCGTCCTTGACCTTCCAGCCGGATCCCTGCTTGGCCGAAAGCAGGACCGACTCGTAGACCGTCAGCACCGCATTCGCCCCGGTGTCCTGCGGCATGTAACAGATCGCCTCAGGTCCCTTCACCGTGTCGGAGAGATGGACAAGGCCGGGGCCGGCGGCGAGGCCGGCGATGCGCTTGAAGAGCGTCGATTTACCGGCAGCATTCGGACCGATGACGGCGGTCAGGCGGCCGCCTCTCAGCGTGCCGGTATTGATGTCGGACAGCACCGCGCGCCGCCCGTACGTCGCTCCGACATCCTCGAGCGTCAGGGCTACCATGACCGTCTCCTGTTGGTGAAAATAAGCACGAAGAAGAAGGGAACGCCGACGAGCGCCGTAATGATGCCGATCGGCAGCACCGCGCCAGGGATGAGCATCTTGCTGACGACGGACGTCACCGAAAGCAGAAGCGCACCGCAAAGAACGGAGGCCGGCAGGAAGAAGCGCTGATCCTCGCCGACCAGCATGCGGGCGATATGCGGCCCCACCAGACCGACGAAACCGATGGTGCCGACGAAGGAGACGGGGATTGCGGCGAGCAGGCTGACCGTCAGCATGGTTTCGAGCCGCAGGCGGCGGACATTGATGCCGAAGCTCGCCGCCTTATCGTCGCCAAGTCGCAGCGCGGTCAGCGCCCAGGCGTGGCGCGCAAAGAGCGGCACGGCGACGAGGAGCACCGCGCCGGTGATCCAGACCTTCGGCCAGGTCGCCTTGGTGAGGCTGCCCATGGTCCAGAACACGACTGCGGCGAGCGCCTGCTCGGAGGCCAGATATTCAAGCAGCGACAGCGCCGCGTTGAAGGTGAAGACGAGGGCGATGCCGATGAGCACGATCGTCTCGACGGTCACGCCGCGCATGGTCGAGGCGAAATGGATGAAGAGTGCCGCCACCATCGCCATCAGGAAGGCGTTGATCGGCACCATGTAGTGGACGGCGACCGGAAAGATCGCCACGCCGGCGACGAGCCCGAGCGCTGCGCCGAAGCCGGCGGCAGCGGAAATGCCGAGCGTGAAGGGGCTCGCCAGCGGGTTGGCGAGGATCGTCTGCATCTGCGCGCCCGCCACCGAGAGCGACGCACCGACGGTGACCGCCATCAGCGCTATCGGCATGCGGATGTCCCAAATCACCACGCGAAGCTGGTCGCCGACGGTCTCCGGGCGGAACAAGGCCGCCAGCACATCGGTGAGCGGATAGTTCGCCGGCCCGAGCGCCATGTCGACCGCCACCGACACGAAGAGCGCGGTGACGAGACAGGAGATCAACAGCAAGCGGCGTAGCACGAGGGCGCGGTAACGCCCGCGCCCCTCAATGCCGGAGAATTCCCCCACGGCCGCGACCATCATTCACCCCCTTGCGGAAGCGAGACGAAATAACCCGGGCGATAGGCGACCGGCAGGAATTTCTCGTGGAACTCGCGGAACGTCCGATCCGGATCGATGTCGGCGAAAAGCTCCGGGTGGAACCACTTGGCAAATTGCTGGATCGGAACGAACTCGTAAGGCGCTCCGTAGAACTGGTGCCAGACGGCATGCACCCTGCCCTCTTTCACCGCCTTGAGCGTCGTGAAGCCCGGGCGCTGCATCAGGGCCGAGAGCCTTTCCCGGGCGGCCGCCGGATCGGCGCCGCGGCCGACATTGACGAACTGGTTGACGTCGGACTCGGCAGCCCAGTTGCTGCCGGTGATAATCACGTGGTCCGGATCGGCGACGACGAGTTGTTCGGGGTTGAGATCAACGAAGGTTGTTGCGGCCACATCCGAGCCGATATTGTGGCCGCCCGCCTTTTCCACCATCTCGCCGAAGTTTGCGGGCCCGAATGTCCTGCAGCAGGCGGTTTCGCCGGTGATGCCGGGCGAGCGTTCGATGAAGACCTTCGGGCGCTTGATCGCGCCGGCGGCCGCCAGACGATCGGTTACCAGCGCGATCTGGGCCTGACGCCACGCGATGAACTCCTTCGCGCGTTCCTTCGCGCCAAAAAGCTCGCCGAGAATTTCGACGGATTTTACGCTGTTCTTCGCCGGGTCGACGCGGAAGTCGAGAAAGACGACGGCGATGCCGGCCGCGGCTGCCTTTTCGATGAAGCCGGATTCCTCGACCGCCTGCTGCGCTTCGAGATTCAGCGTCAGTACGTCCGGCTTCAGCGCGATCGCCGCTTCCAGGCTGAAATCGCCGCTCGGGATATAGCCGAACAGCGGCAGGTCCGCGATTGCCGGAAAGCGCGCGCGATAGGCAGCGTAGGAATCCGGATCCTTCGTGATCAGATCATCGCGCCAGCCGACGATCGTGTCGAAGACGTGTTCGCCCTTCAGCGCCGCCGCCACATGAATCTGTCGCGCCTCGCCAAGCAGGACTCGCTTGGCCGGGAGTTCGAGCTCGACCCGGCGACCGGTGACATCGGTGATTTCCGCGGCGATGGCCGGTGCAGCGATGAGCGCTGCCACGGCGACCAGCGCCGGGAAAAGTTTCTTGAACAGCGACATATGCAAACCTCTTGATGAGGGTGCCGAAGAGCCAGCCTTCCCTTCGGCGCCCGATCCTTATTGGCCGACATTCAGCGAGACGAAGTAGCCGCCCTTGTAAGGAAGCGGCAGGAAGCGCTCATGCAGTTCCTTGAAGGTCGCCTCGGGATCGAGATCCTTGAAGAGGTCCGGGTGCAGCCACTTGGCGATCTGCTGGACGGCGACGAACTGATAGGGGTTGTTGTAGAACTGGTGCCAGATTGCATGGACATTGCCGTCCTCGACGGCTTTCACGCCGGTGAAGGCCGGACGCTTGGTCAGTTTCTCGAGCTTTTGCCGTGCTTCGCTCTCGTCGGCACCGTAGCCGACACCGACCCAGGCGCCGCCCGGCACGTAACCCTGCCAGTTGCCACCGGTGATGATGATCTGATCCGGGTTCGCGGCGATGATCTGCTCCGGATTGACCGTGCCGAACGTCCCCGGAATGATGTCCTTCGCCATGTTCACCCCGCCGGCGAGTTCGACCATCTTGCCGAAATTCTCGTTGCCGAAGGACATGCAGCAATCTTCGGAGTATCCGCCGGCGCGTTCGACGAAGACGAGCGGCTTTGCCGCGTCGGCCTTGGCGAGTACGTCGGTTACCTTGGCGATGCTGTCGGCGCGGAACTCGATGAACTCCTCGGCCTTTTCTTCCTTGCCCATGAGCTTACCCATAATGCGCATGCTCGGCTCGGTGTTTTCCATCGGCTTTTCGCGGAAATCGACGTAGACGAGCGGGATACCGACCTTGCCGAGCTTTTCGATGTAGCCGGCTTCTTCTGTCGCGGTCTTGGCGTCGACATTCATCAGGATGACATCCGGCTTCAGCGCCACGGCCTGCTCGATGTCGAAGGTTCCGTCCTTCATGCCGCCGAAAGCCGGCAACTTGGCGATGTCGGGGTATTTGGCGAGATAGGCGGCATAGCTTTCCGGGTCGGCCTTGGTCAGGTCGTCGCGCCAGCCGACAACGCGCTTGAAAGGCTCTTCCCGGTCGAGCGCGGCGAGGAAATAGATCTGGCGTCCTTCGCCGAGAATCACGTGCTCGACGGGGACCTTGACCTCGACATCCCTGCCGGTGACGTCCCGGACCTTGACCGTTTCCGCCAATGCCGGGGCCGAAAAAAGGACGCAAAAACCCATGGCGGCGGTGGCCACCCTGTTGAAAAGCCTCATTGTTCTTCGCTCCGCTGAAAAATCTGCGCGATCTAATATTTCATGACTTTATTAGTCAACATTTATCTTTTAGAACGCTTCCAAACCTGCGTTTTAGGGGGTCGATATGAGCGACGTGGCAGAGCGGCGGAACTATAATCTTCGCGACGAAATCAAGGCCTATTGGTCGGAGCGCGCGGCAACCTTCGACCTTTCCCCCGGGCACGAGATTTTCTCCGAAGAAGAGCGTGCGGCATGGCACCGGCTGATTCGGCGCCATCTCGGCGAGGGCGAAGGCCGCATGGCGCTGGACCTCGCAAGCGGCACCGGCGTCGTCTCGCATCTGCTTGACGATCTCGGCTTCCGGGTGACCGGCCTCGACTGGGCCGAACCGATGCTCGAGCGGGCGCGCCACAAGGCACGCGAGCGCCGGCGCAAGATTTCGTTCCGCATGGGCGACGCCGAAAACACGATGGAGCCGGACGATCATTACGATGCCGTGGTCAACCGGCATCTGGTCTGGACACTGGTCGACCCGGCCGCAGCCTTTGCGGAATGGCTGCGCGTCTTGAAGCCGGGCGGCACGCTGCTGATCGTCGACGGCGACTTCGTCAATACGAATGCGCTGGAGCGGCTGTTCTCAAAGCTCAGCGCCTGGGGCCAGCGCGCCGGGCTTCTCAAGGCGGACACGCCATCCGGCTCCCGCCAGATGATGGAAACCCATAGGAGCATCCTCTCCCGTGTCCACTTCTCGCAAGGCGCCCGGGCCGAAGCAGTGGCCGATCTCCTGCGCAGGGCGGGATTTGTCGCCGTCGAGATCGATACCGATCTCCGCGAAATCCATCGGATGCAGGCGAGAAACTGGAATGTCTTCAAGGCACTCGCGCGCAAGAGCCAGCACCGCTATGCGATCCGGGCAAGCAAGCCGTCGAGCTGAAAGAGGGCCTATGATTGGTGGCTAAGCCGGGTCGAACATAACCCGGCGCTGATTTCGTGAAGCTATCGTTCTTCCGCCTGTTCGGCGAGGCGCTTCAGCCCGGGGATGTCGCAGAGGACGAGCTTCTGCCTGCCGCCCTGGACGAGACCGCGTCCTTCCCAGGCGCTCAAGATTCGCGAGACAGTGTGCAGTGTCGTGCCGGTCATTTCGGCGATATCCTGCCGCGAGATCGGGAAATCGATGCGCACCCCGCTCCGTTCCCGGCGGCCCGCTTGGGCGGCAAGGCGCAGCACGGCATGGGCGACGCGCCGTTCGACTTCCTCGGTCGACATTTCCCGGATACGGGTATGCGCCTCATCCAGCCGCTGGCCGATCGTATGCATGGCATTTACTGCGAGATGCGGGTTCATCTCGACGAAGACGTTCCAGAGCTCCGTCGGCCAGGCGAGCACCAGGCTTTCGGTCGCCGACGTCGCGGTTCCGGGATAGTCGTTGCGCTGAAGGGCGCGGGCAAAGCCGAAAAGATCACCGGGATTGACGACGCGAACAATGATCTGTTGGCCGTCCCGCGTCACCTGGGTGACCTTCAGGCGTCCATGCAGCAAGAGGTAGAAGAATTCCGCCGTGGCGCCCTGCTCGAACACCGCCTCGTTTTGCGGAACGCGCCGGACGGTCGCGTGCGCCAGCAGCTGATCGAGCTCCTGGTCGCTCATCTTCTGAAACAGTGGGAGTGATTTGACGAGAGTTCGGTCGAGCGCGGCCACTTCGTTCCTTGTCTTCTGCCGTTCGGATATGGCGGCTGCTATACCATACAGCACCGGAGCAAGAAAGGACTGTCCCGCGCCCTTGTCGTCCGCGCGGGGCCTCAACGGCCGGCCCGGACGTCATATGCGCTGTCATACCGCACCCTCGCGTCGCCGTTCATAGGCATAGAGCATACGAGCGTACCAGCGATCGTCACGCACGAGGCGGAAGCCGAGATTGTCCGGCGGAACGCCCACGGCACAGCCGCCGCTCTTGGGCTCGCGCACGAAGAAACTCATGGAGGCGCGGTGCTTGCCGTCGACGACATAGATGCCGCAGGCCGGCTGCTCCTTCAGCACCTCGCCGCGATCGCCGATCGTCACGCGGCGATGGCAGGTCCTGGTCCATTCCCAGACGTTGCCGCCGACATCGGCCACGCCGTACTCGTTCTCGCCGAACGTGCCGCGCGGCTGCGGGTGCGGATCGGGCGACTTCTGGCGGCTTGCCTCACGCTCATAGTCAGCGAGCCAGCGGAGCGCCGGATTATCGCTTTCGGCATCGATCCCCAGTGCATCGTCCGGAAATTTGCTGCCGGCGGCAAAGGCCCATTGCTCGTCTGTCGGAAGCCGCCAGACTTCTCCGGTCTGCGCCGTAAGCCACTTGGCGTAGTTCTCTGCGTCACTGTGGTTGACGCCCGTGACCGGCACGTCCTCAGCGCCACCCCCGGCCTCCGGCGCCTGGCAGGCGCCATCCTCGACACAACGGCGATATTCACCGAGGCTAACCTGATACTTGGTGATCGCGAAGGGTTCGCTGAGCGCGGCATCGACCAGCGGCGCGTCGACGGCCAAACCGCGTTTCAGGAAGTGTCCTTCAGCGCGATAACGCATCTGCCTCGTTTCGATGACGACGGTCTCCGGCCCCTGGATCGCAAGGCCGGAGACCGGTCCCACCGGATCGAACAGGCCGAGTTTCGCCGACAGTGTTACGCCGAGCGCGACGAGCAGAGCCGCCGGCACAGTCAGCGAGAGGATCGAGGGCGAAGTTTTCCGGTTCTTCTTGCTCATGGCTTGGTTTCCGGATGGGACATTTGTCGCTGCCGACGCGGGGAGATGGATGCGGCCCCGCGGCGGCGCTTCGTAAGTATCTGCTTACATCGATGCTGGCTTGACCACCGCCGTCATCAGGTCGTCGTTCCATTCGCCGGTGACCTTGAAATGGCCGGCAGCGCCGAGCTCGAACGCTTCGATCAGGTTATGGTTGACATAGGCATAGATGCCGGGTTGGCGGAACGTGTAGAACGCCGCGCCGGCCGTGCCACCGGGGATAAGCCATGTCTCCTGATCGAGGTCCGGCGGGTTGCGGAACTTGCCGGTCGCCCAGACGTAATCACCATGCCCGCCGATCAGGTGCGGCCGCGTATCGCGGTTCGCCTGCGAATGGATGATCAGCACTTTTTCGCCGACGGCGGCGGTCAGCGCGTTGTCGCCGGTAAGCGCGCCGACGGCACCGTTGAAGACGACGTGCGTCGGGATCAGCGTGCGCATGGCCTTGACCGTGTCCTCGTAGGCGTCGCCGGGGGTTTCGTATTTCTTGTAGTTGCCGGCCTCGTCGCGCGGCACGTAGAAATCCTGCTCGCCGACATAGTAGACGCGGTCATAGGTGAGCGGCTGGCCCATTTCGTCCTTGAGGCCGTCGCGCGGCAGCACCATGATTGCGCCGTTCATGCCCGAGGTGACGTGCCAGGGCACCATGCCTTCCGGCGCGCAATGGTAGACGAACACGCCCGGCTTGGTTGCCTTGAAGCGCAGAACTGCCTCTTCGCCGGGATTGACTTTCGTCAGGCCGCCGCCGCCGAGCGCACCGGTCGCGGCGTGAAAGTCGATATTGTGCAGAAGCATGTTGGTGTCCGGGTTGATCAGCGTGAGTTCGACGTAATCGCCCTCATGCACGACCATCAGCGGGCCCGGCACCGAGCCATTGAAGGTCATGGCGTTGATTTCCGTTCCGTCGCCGTCGATGACGAGCTTCTTTTCCTGAATGGTCATCGTGAATTCGACGATGCGGGGACTGGTCTTGGCCACCTGGTCATGGACATGGACAAAAGGCGGCTTGACGAGTTCCACCTTCACGCGCGGCAAGGTCGAGATGTCGACCGGCGGAGTGGCCGCCGCGGCGGCGGGCGCCGCCTGCGCCGTCGCCGTCTGCAAGAGGGGCGTCAAGGCGCCTGCGAAAGCCGCGCCGGCAAGAACCGTCCTGCGAGTCATCTGAAGCTGTTCACTCATCATCGCTCTCCTTGGGCATGATCGCGACACCGGAATTGTTGTCGAAAGATCACGCCAATATTCAACGTGTTACGGTTGCCATTGCCCCCAAGGCCGGCTGACCGTTGCTTTGACCGCTCTTTTTTCAGCGTTCGTATTCCAAGTAGAACCAGATGCCACCGACATCTTTGTCTTGGAACAAACGTTTGCTGGCGCCTTCCATATTTTCGAAAATTCACCTGCGCACTTTGTCGCACCCCCACCAATACTTGCGCTTTAGCAAAGCGCGCCAATACTTGCGTTTTCGCAAACAATGGGCCTTGGGCCGTGGTAGTCGATGCCATCCCGGCAATCCCCGGGATTCCGCAGACAGGATCGGACCATGTTTCATATGCGCAGCAAATCGCCGCCCCGTGGGGGCATACCGCGCGGGCTTGCCACCACCGGGCCCGTTCTCTTCTCCTATGGCTTCAGGCCGTTCTTTCTCGGAGCAGGTCTTTGGGCGGTCGGCGCGATGGCGGCGTGGATTGCCGCACTGACCTCGGGCATCGACATCGCGGGGAGTTATGGTGCCGCGCACTGGCATGCCCATGAAATGTTGTTCGGCTTCTCGTCCGCCGTGCTCGCCGGCTTCCTCCTGACGGCGGTTCCGAACTGGACCGGCAGGCTTCCCGTATCCGGTCTGCCGCTCGCCGGGCTCTTCGGTCTCTGGCTGGCGGGCCGGTTGGCGCTGCTCGCAGCCGATCTTCTCGGCCTGACGATGGCGGCTGTGATCGAAGCACTGTTTCTTCCGACGCTACTGGCGATCTGCGCGCGCGAAGTGATCGCTGGACGGAAGTGGAAGGACCTGAAAGTGATCGGCGGATTGGTGTTGCTGTCATGCGCCAACGTCCATTTCCACCTCGCCGTGCTCGCCGACGCCAACGTCGATACGGCGGCAAGGCTGGCGATCGGGGCATATGTCATGCTGATCATGATCGTGGGCGGACGAATTCTGCCGAGCTTCACGCGCAACTGGCTGAACAAGTTCGGCCGTAGCGATTTTCCGGTGCCCTATAATCGCTTCGACACGGTCGCCATCCTGGCGGGCATCGCGGCGCTCGCCTCCTGGGTGCTGGCGCCGGAGCACCTGTTGACCGCCGCAATCGCGACGGTCGCAGCCTTGCTTCATATTGCCCGCCTCTTTCGCTGGCGCGGCTGGACGACCTATCGCGAAAAGCTGCTCGTTGTGCTGCACGTCGCCTACGCCTTCGTGCCGCTCGGATTCGCCGGGATTGCCGCGGGCGCGCTCGGCGCGCTCGGGGAATATCCGGTGATGCACATCCTGACCGTCGGCGTCATCGCGTGCATGATGCTGGCGGTGATGACCCGCGCAAGCCGGGGTCACACCGGCCGGCCCTTGACGTCGTCGCCGATCACCAGCGCATCCTATGTGGCAATCATCGGCGCGGCACTCCTGCGGCCTTTCGCGGAAATCGTGCCGACCTATTATCACCTCCTGGCCGCCGTATCGGGCGCCCTGTGGATAGGCGCATTCACGCTGTTCTGCCTGGAATACGGGCCGATGCTCTTGCGCAACCGCCGCGCGCCGCGCGGCGCCTGATATCCCCACCGCGTCGACATCGGGAGCCTGGCCGACGTAACCTCGGCCAGGCTCTTACTGCTTGAGGCGCAAGAGAGCCTTCCGCGCCTCCTCAGCCAGCGCGTGGTCCGGGTGCCGGCGAATGAAGCGCTCATAGGCCTCGACCGTGTTCTTCGCCTTCACCCGCTCGAACTCCGACCTGACGGCGGCCTCGGGATCCGGAGGCTTCTGCATTTCTACCCCGCCTGCTTTCGTCGCGCCTTGCACAGAGGTCGACATGCCTATCAGGAGGATGGCGAAACCGACCGATTTCAATAATCTGCGCATGGCCACAAAAATGTCTCCAATTTTAACGATCGGCTTATAAGAATCGTATCTCGCGGCAGCTATTGTCCCGGACGCGAGTTTCAAGGCTCTACAGCGCAGCGCGTCTGATAAGACGCGCAAAGGACGCTGTAGCACTTTCAATTGCTGCATGTTTCCTTAAATCGGCGACGATTTAAGGAAACATGCGGTAGACGCCATCACGTCAAGAGTGGGAATTTGCATGAGCGGAACGGGCAAATCCATCAAAATTGTGAAGCCGAGCGGGAACAGCCTGATTGATGGGGTGCTCTCGAACGTGGCCTGGAACGGCACGATCACCTATGCCTTTCCCACAGCCACCGGCAGCTACAGCTACAGCGGAGAAAAGAACAGCGGCTTTGCTGCGGTATCGGCCGCCCAGAAAAACACCGCACTTTTCGCGATGGAACAATCCTTCGGTTCCGCCGCCAATGATGGCTTCTCGGTCGAAGGCTTCACCAACGCCAGCCTCGCCCTCGGCAACGCCAACACCGCGACAGTCCGATTCGCGCAGTCGAAGGTGCCGAGCACGGCCTACGCCTATTATCCGGGTACCAATGCAGAAGCCGGCGACATCTGGTTCGGCACCGCCTATGCCGGCACGGTGAACGACTATCGCACTCCGGTCGCTGGAAACTACGCCTGGCATACGCTGCTGCATGAGCTTGGCCACGCACTCGGCCTGTCGCACGGGCACGAGGCCGACGACTTCGGGGCGCTGCCCGCGCAATACAATTCGATCGAATATTCGATCATGACCTATAGCGGCTTCGTCGGCTCCGGCAACGCCTACTGGTATGAGCGCTACGGAGCGCCGCAAACCTTCATGATGGCCGACATCGCCGCGCTGCAGGAGATGTACGGCGCCGACTTCACGACCAACAGCGGTAACACTGTCTACAAGTGGACACCGGGCAGCGGCGCTACGCTGGTCAACGGCGCGACCGCCATCGCCCCGGGCGCCAACCGGATTTTCGCGACAGTCTGGGATGGCGGCGGCACCGACACCTACGACCTCTCGGCCTACAGGACCGGGCTCAAGATCGATTTGCGCCCCGGCCAGGCTTCGACCTTCAGCGCCGACCAGCTCGCCTATCTCGGCGGCGGCCCGAACGACGGCTTCGCACGCGGCAACATCTTCAACGCCCTGCTTTACCACGGCGACACGCGCTCGCTGATCGAAAACGTTCTGGGCGGATCGGCCAACGATTCGATCATCGGCAACCAGGCTGCCAACACGCTGCGCGGCTATGCCGGCAACGACGCACTGAGCGGCGACCGTGGCAACGACTTGCTCGACGGCGGCGTCGGCAATGACAGCCTTTATGGCGGCGCCGGAGCGGACAGGCTGACCGGCGGGACCGGAGCCGATCGGTTTCTCTTCAAGTCACTCGCGGAAACGACCGTCGCCACCACCGGCCGTGACACGATCTACGACTTCGTCGCCTCGCAATCGGACAGGCTCGATCTTTCAGCGATCGACGCCAATACGACGGCGACGGGGAACCAGGCATTTGTCTTCGTCGGAACAGCCGCGTTCTCCGGCGGCAAGGGCGAGCTGCGCTACGACCGCGCGACATCCGACACCTATATCTATGGTGACGTCAACGGCGACAGGAAGGCGGATTTCGCCATCCACCTCGACGATGCCGTTGCCATGCAGAAGGGTTACTTCATCCTCTGAGCGGCTCACCCCGCTCGATGAAGCGCTGGCAGCAGCATTTCAAAGTACTGCAGCGTCCTTGTGCATCTGATAAGACGCGCGGCGCCGTAGCCACGCCGCCTCTCATCGCCCGTATGGCTCCACAGCCGTAGCCATCCTGTCCGGCGTCCATGGCGGCTCGTAGGTCAGCCGCACCTCGGCATATTCGACGCCGGGGACATACCAGACGCAGTTCTGCACCGCCTCCTTGAGAAAGGTCGTCGCCGGGCAGCCCTTCACGGTGGTCGTCATGGTGACGCGCGCGACGCCGCCCTCCAGCACCTCGATGTCATAGATCAGACCGAGGTCGACGACGTTCGATCCCAGTTCCGGATCGATGACGATCCGCAGCGCCTCGCGGATGCGTTCGACCAGTTCCTCGGTATCAGGCGCCGACATGATGATCCGGCTTTCCGACCCGAATGAGGATGCGATAGACCTCGCCGGTCACATCGAAGTTCCCGGCCCAGCGATGGCCGCGTTTGGCGAGTTCGGGGTAGAGAAACAGCGGCTCCCGCGCGAGCAAGGCAAAGAGCACTTCGCCGACTTCCATCTTCTCGAGCGCGGCGAGGATGCGCACCATCGGCTCGGGTGGATCGAGATCGGTCAGGTCGAGCTGGCGTGTCGGATCCGGCCATCCGTCCAGGTTCATGTCCCCGCCCGACACGCGAATGTCGTCGACCTGCTCTTGCGGTGTGAACAGCACGGCCCAGTCGCCGTTTCCGAGGGCCTCCTCCTGGTGGGAAAACCCGCGCCCGGCCATGACGCTGAAGAGCGGCACCGGCCGGAACGAGGCGATGAGTCTCAGGGCCTGCCCGGGGACGAGGTTGTCGGCGGCGTTCATGATCACCTGAAAGGGATCGCCGCCGCCGCGCAATATCGGCCGGACGTCGAGTTCATGGGGTTCTATGGTCATGGTTGTCTCCATAACTGGAAGGATGGCAGGAAGAGGTGCGGACGTTGAGCACCTGTCGGCAAGCGGAGGCTGACTGGTACGTTCGAGAGCCGGCGCGCCCGGGTAAACTCAAGGACAAGCACCAAGATTGCGACCAATTGGCAAAGGCTGGCAAGCCGGAAAAGCGGCTCCGCACCGACCGAGAGACTGAGGGTCGCGACAAGCATCGATGCGTAGAACGCGCGAAACCAGCCGAGCGCCCGCCTTTCGACGACCAGATCCTGGACGCGCGGCGTCGGGGTGCGGCCGAGCGCCGGACCATAGCATTCGAGCCAGGTCATGAAAGGAATGATCTTGTAAAGTTGCGCAAGGCCCATGCCCGTCAGCCAGCCGAAAGCGACAAGATAAACGAGCGAACCGATACCCTGTTCGATGCGGCCAGTCACGATCAGTCCCACGAAAAGCACCGTGGCGGCTGCAAGCGCGCCAAAGGCACCGATGCTCGCGCGGATGTTGAGCTCGATTTCCCGCCTCCTTCGCTCCCGGTAGATCCGGAAGATGTCACTGGCATAGACCACGACCGCAAGCACGCCAAGAAAGGCCGCAAGGAGCAACAAAGCAAAACGGCCGATCGAGCCCGCCAGAATAAGCGGAACGACGCCGGCTACCAGGCCAAGCGCACCGCTGCCGGACAGCCAGACGATCCTGCTGCTGCGGCGCTCCCCATCCGGCGAAAGCATGAACATGGTCAGGAGACGATAGCTGACGCCCATTGTTGTAAAGGTCAGCCAGCCGCCAAGGCCGAGTACGGCATGCAGCGAGACCCCTTCCAATGTGAGGGCGATCGCAGCATCGGCTCCCGCCACGCCGCCGAGGACGAAGGCATAGGTTCCGCCGAGCAGCACTGTTACGACCAGCGCGCCGAGGCCGATGACGACGAACCGCGCGGTGAGCGGCAGCGGCCGCGCGCGCCATAACGTCACCGCGAAGACGAACCCGATTAAGGCAAAGCCGGCTATCGTCAGAACCGCCGCCACCGGCAGCGCGATCGGCGGCAGATCGACACTGCCGGAAAGACCGACGAAACCGACGACCAGACCGGCGATGCCGGCTACGAGAAGCACGAGCGCAGGAAGGGCGAGATGGGTGCAGCAAAGCGGCCGGCCGACAAGGACCGGCACGAATTGCAGCAGCGCACCGGCCATCAGCAGGCTCAACCAGCCAAGCGCGATCGTGTGAACCAGCGCCAGGGTTTCGGGCGCCTCCATGGCGGCGGCGGGATATCCGTAGCCAAGGACCATCATCGTCTCGCCGATCAGGAGAAAGGCGAGCGCGGCAGCGAAATAGGACATGGTCCAGCGAGAAAGCGTGGCCCCGAACATCTCGATTCACCTGGTTGACCGGATCACGCGAACCCGAGGCGCCGCGCCAGATCAGACGCACAAAGGACGCAGCATCTTGAATTGCTGCATGTCTTTATCCTTGAACCGGCTACGATTTAAGAACATGCAGTGGCGAGGTCACGTGACCGGCTCTGATAGGCAGGCGTGGAAAGCGGCCGCCGCTCAATGTCCACCGCAGCAGCAGTCGCAGCCGGAAGCCTCGTGGCGCCCGATTTCGACGCGCCATACGTCGGGCCCCTGTTCCAGATACTCCCAGAAGAATTCGCCGGGATGTCGCGCTTCGAGCTGGTAGTGGAGCGGTCGCGGGTCGTGGTCATTGATGAGGATGAGGGAACCACCCGCAGCGAGAGCATTCAGCATGCCGAAAATTTTCGGATGACGCTCCACCGGCGGAATGGTCCGGACGTCGATGAAGGGCTTTGATTCCGTTTCTGCAGTTGTCATGAGGGATCCGTTCGCCGCCGCCGACATTGTTCGCTTCTCAGGGGCAAGGCGGCGTGATCGCCCCGGATTTGAGAAAACTAGTCGGGGCGGCAACGCTGCATTTTGTCGAAGCGCAAACAAATTCCGGATTGAGCAACGCGCCTACTGCAGCGTCGCGCGTCTTAGGATCGCTGGATGTTTCTTAAATCGGCGACGATCTTAGGAAACATGCAGTACTTGGCATTTCGCAAAGAACGGTCCGGCATCGCACCCTAGGGTCGGGTCATGAATTCCCACATGACCATAGGAACCGCCATGCACGCCTCAATCCTGCAGAAGTACGGCGAAATGCGCCTGCCGCGTTACACAAGCTATCCGACCGCGCCACGTTTTGCGGACACGATCGATCACGAAACCTATTCCGAATGGTTGGCGGCGATACCGCGCGAACAAGACGTATCGATCTATCTGCACATCCCCTTCTGCCGTTCGATGTGCTGGTATTGCGGATGTCACACGACGATCACCCGGCAGGACGAGCCGATCCTCGACTATCTCGCGGTCTTGAAGGACGAGATCCGGATGGTGGCAGCCCGCACGCGCCAGCCGCTTCCGATCGGCGAAGTGCATTTCGGCGGCGGCACGCCGACGATCATCGAGCCGGAGGAATTCCTCGCCCTGATCAATCTGTTGCGCGAGCAATTCTCCTTCGACGGATCGACCGGCATCGCGGTCGAGATCGATCCCCGCCGACTGACGGTCGAGATGGCGGAAGCGCTTGGCGCCGGCGGCGTCACCCGCGCCAGTCTCGGCGTGCAGAGCTTCGATCCGGTCGTCCAGAAAGCCATCAACCGCATCCAGAGCGAGGCACAGACGGCGGACGCCGTACACCATCTGCGCCGGTCCGGCGTCGAGAGCATCAATTTCGACCTGATCTACGGCCTGCCGCATCAAACCGTCGACTCCTGTATCGCAACCGCGAAGGCGGCCCTGGCGATGCGGCCGGAGCGCTTTGCCGTCTTCGGCTATGCGCACATCCCCTCCTTCAAGAAGCATCAGCGCATGATCGACGAGAACGCCCTGCCGGACGGTGCTGCCCGCAATGCCCAGGCGATGGCCATAAGCGAAACCCTCGTCGCCGCGGGCTACCGGCAGATCGGCCTCGATCACTTCGCCCTGCCGCACGACGACCTCGTAAAAGCCCAGGACACCGGAAAGCTGCGGCGCAATTTTCAGGGCTACACGACCGACAATTGCGAAACGCTCATCGGTTTCGGCGCGTCCGCCATCGGCCGTTCACAGGAAGGCTATGCGCAGAACGAAGTGGCGCCCGGCCTCTACGCCCGCCACATCGCGTCCGGCCGCCTGGCGACGGCAAAGGGATATCGCCTGACCGGCGAAGACCGCATGCGGGGCGAGGTCATCGAAAGGCTGATGTGCGACTTCAGCGCCGATGTCGCTGCAATCGCCGCGGCGCACGGTTTCGACGCTCGTCCGCTTATCGACCAGAACGCCAAGCTCGCGGTGCTCGCCGACGACGGCGTGCTGGACGTTGCCGACGGCGTCATTCAGGTGCGGCAGGATCACCGCTTCGTCGTCCGCGCCGTCGCCGCCGCCTTTGACGCCTATCTCGAGCAGTCGCAAAGGACGCACAGCAAGGCAGCGTAAAGAGAACGTTCGCGGCAGCAAAAGAAGAGGCCGGTGCGAACCCCGGCCCTTCACCAAATGTGGATCTTACGTTGATTTCCTGACGAACCGCTGCGGCGCAAAGGCTGAGGGTGTTTGTCTTGCTCAAGAAATCTGAAGTAGTGGAAAAATGCGTTTGCCTCACCCCAGGGTCTCAATAAAATGTGGGTCTTCATCCGCGCCGCGGCCTGACAGGCGAGACCTCACGGCCAGTCATGGAGGAGCGGGATGGCAGAACCGGGGAGCAATGCACCCCGAGGGCAAGCGGACTGCGCACTCGAGGTGTTCGCCGAGACAGTTATCATTCGTCGCGATCCAGCCGGCGGGCTCGACGCGTCCGTGATCGAGGAGATCGTACCACCAGGCGTGGCTGCACCGCTGCACCGCCATAGCCGGGAGGATGAAGTCTCCTATGTGATCGAGGGCACATTTCGAATCTGGCGTGGTGATGACGTGTTCGACATCGGTCCTGGCGGTATCGCACTGTTACCCCGCCATCAGGTCCACTCCTTCAAGAATATTGGCACTGCCTCCGGACGCCTCCTGACCGTCATTCTACCCGCAGGCTTTGAACGCTTTTTCGAGGTGGTTGCCCAGCTCGGTTTGGGAGACGAGAACCTGGACGAGATCGCGACCGTCGCGGCGGACCAGTTTGGACTCGAGATAATGGGTCCGCCGCCGGACTGAGGTGCGGTCCATGGCGAAGGCCTGTGGCTGTTGCACAGACATTCAACCACGAAACCACATCTCAGTTAGGGCTGGGCTGGGCTGCGGTGCGGACCGGGCCATTCCGTGGCTCCTCCGTCGCCCCTATCCGGCAAGGCCGCGATAAATGGCGGGAAGTGCGGCCGGTAGGCGGGCAATGTTGCCGACCATGGCATAGCCGTTCTGGCCGAACATCGTCGGCACATAGGAACGCGCCTCGCGGTCGACAGTGACGGCAAAGGTGCTGATCCCGCTTCGGCGCGCCTCCGACACGGCACGCCGGCTGTCTTCCAGCGCGAAGCGTCCCTCGTAGTGGTCGACGTCGTTCGGCTTGCCGTCGGTCAGCACCAGCAGCAGCTTCTTGCGGTTCGGCTGCTTGCGAAGTTCGGCCGAGGCGTGCCGGATCGCCGCGCCGATACGGGTGTAATAACCGGGCTTGAGCGCAGCGATCCGCGCCTCGACGAGACCGCTCATTGGCTCATCGAAAGCCTTGACGGTTTCCACCCTCACCCAGTCGCGCCGACGCGACGTGAAGGTCAGGATCGAATGATTGTCGCCGCAGGCGGCCAGGCCATGCGCCAGGATCGTCAGCGCCTCCTTCTCGACATCGAGCACGCGGTGATCGTCCGACCAGGAATCGGTCGAGAGGGACACGTCGACAAGAATGGTGACGGCGAGATCGTGCGCCTGCGGCCGGCTCATCAGGTGAATGCGGTCGCTTCCCTGGCCGCCGGCCGCAAGATCGGTGCGTGCGCGAACCACAGCGTCGAGATCGAGGTCGGCACCGTCGATCTGCGCGCGCAGGATCTCGTGACGCGGGCGCAGCACCTCGAACTGGCGCCGTACGCGACGGATGAGGCTTTGCGTCTCGGATGTCAGTTCGGCGCGGTCGGCGAGCGCCGAAGCGGGGGAAGCCAATACACGGCAATGGTCCTTGAGATAGGTGCCGGTGCGGTAGTTCCACTCCGGATAAGTATGTTCGGCCGTCAACGGTGTGACGTCGACCGCCTCGGGCGGCAGGTCCAGATCGAACCGGAAGCGTGCGGACGGGCGCCCCTTCCGTTCGCCGAGCGTCATCTCGTCCAGCTCTTCCGCCGCCTTCGCGTCGTGGTCGTCGCTGTCGTCGGCTGGCCGATCGACATTGACCATCTCCGCCATCGCAAGGATCTTCTCGAAGCGATTGAGAATGAAGGGGCTGCGGTCGCCCTTGCGGTTCTCGGGGTTCTCGCGGGTCGCGACATGACGCTCGGTCTCGACGGCGGGCGACGCCGCCCCGCCCTGCGCCGGCTCATCGTCCTCGCGCCGCGTTTCCGTCTCCGCGCGCGCCAGCGCATCCGGCCAAAGCGGCAGAGGCAGCATCGGCAGATAGCCCGGCGGCGCGCGATGCGGGAAGATGACCGGCAGGTTCTTGTCCGGGTCCCCGGCGGCCTTCCGCAGGATACCGAGGATGCGGTTTTCGACATGCTGTTCGATGGATGGCAGCGCGCCTCGGGTCCGTTCTGCAAGGACGGCTGCCGCCAGCCGGCGGTAACGCGCGCGCATGCCCGGAAACGCGCCCAACACGGTGGCGACCGTTGCTTCCGCACGGGCGAGTGCGGTAAGGTCGCGGCGGAGAAGATCGGCCTCCGCCAGCGGCTCCAGCGACATCGTCGCCATATAGGCAACAAGCCAGAAATAGAGGTCGCGATTGAGCTCCTTGTCCGGGAAAAGATCGATTTCCGCCGGCAGCATCAGCGATGCGTGATCGCGCCCGGGCTGCGTGAGCTTCTCTTCCCCGAGGCCCACTCTCTGACGCCACTTGAGCCTGTGGGCCGAAGTGCGCCCACGTGCCGGGGCGATCTGCACTGCGTTCTCGCCGCCGTGCCCGCGGAACGAGATCGCGAGCACCGGCAGGAGATCGGCGAGCCGCACTGCGTGCTCCGGGTGGCGCCGCCACGTGCGCGTATTGCCGATGAAGCGGTGCCAGGCACGGCCGACCGTTTCTTCCAGTTCGAGGAAATCGAGCATCGCCAAGACCTCAGGCTATCAGGGAATCGGCCACTTCCAGCAGAGCGGCCCTGACGTCGGGCTCGTCGGTCAGGGGCTCGATCATGGCAGCGCGAACAGCCTCCTTCGCCGGCATGCCGGCATCGATCAGGCTGGCGCAGTAGACGAGCAGGCGGGTCGAAACGCCCTCTTCGAGATCGTGGCCCTTGAGCGCTCTCAGGCGTGCGGCGAGGTCGACGAGCCGCGCCACCTGCCCCTCGGCAAGCCCGCTTTCCGCCGAGACGACGGCGACTTCCTGCGCCTTCGGCAGGAAATCGAACTCGATCGCGACGAACCGCTGCCGGGTGCTAGGCTTCAGGCTCTTGAGGAGATTCTGGTAGCCGGGATTATAGGAAACGACCAGCATGAAACCGGACGGCGCCTCGAGCATCTCGCCGGTGCGCTCCAAGGGCAGCATGCGGCGATCGTCGGTGAGCGGATGCAGGACGACGGCGACGTCCTTGCGCGCCTCGACGATCTCGTCGAGATAGCACACGCCGCCCT
>NZ_JASKLS010000015.1:0-114482 GCF_030124375.1 Sinorhizobium sp. 6-70 | reverse complement strand
CTCGCGCACTGCGCGCGTCAGCGGCCCGTCGACCCAGACGGTGTCGCCGCCCTTCAGCAGGTAGCGGCCGGTGAGATCCGCGGCGGCAAGATCGTCATGGCAGGAAACAGTCGAAAGCGGCAGGCCGAGCCTCGCGGCCATATGGCTGACAAAACGCGTCTTGCCGCAGCCGGTCGGGCCCTTCAGCAAGAGCGGCAATTGCCTGACCCAGGCGGTCTCGAACAGCGCGCATTCGTTGCCGAGCGGACTGTAATGCGGAATGTCGGCGGTCGGAAGGGTTGCATTCGGCAGGACGAAATTCATTTTGGTCTCCGTGACAAACAGTCGAAGCAAGCGGAAGGACCGACCCCGACGCGGGCGACGGGGTCGGTCAGGGCGATCATTCGGCGGGCTGGATCGAAGCGCTGAGCCGTTCGCTGCGTTCCCGGCCGGGAACCAGCACGGCCCAGATGAACATCAGCGCCGAGACCAGGACGACCGCACCGGAGCCGAGGCGGATCCAGTAGAACAGCGCCAGCTGGTCCTGCACGTCCATGTAGCTTTCGCCAAGCACACGCTGCAGGTGAACCTGAAGGACGCCTGCGAAGGTGAGCGCGAAGGTCATCACCGAGATGGCGGTGCACATCGCCCAGAAGCTGACGATCGAGAGCCACTGGTTGTAGGGCTGGCGGCCGCGGATTTCCGGGATCGCATAGGCCATCACCGCCAGGTTCAGCATCACATAGGCGCCGAAGAAGGCGAGGTGGCCGTGGGCCGCAGTGACCTGCGTGCCGTGGGTGTAGTAGTTCACCGAAGACAGCGTGTGCAGGAAGCCCCAAACGCCGGCGCCGAAGAAGGCCATCACCGAGCAGCCGATCGACCAGAGAAGGGCAGCGCGGTTCGGGTGCTTGCGCCCGGCCTTCCAAGTCATCACGAAGGTGAAGATCACCATGGTGAAGAACGGTGCGACTTCGAGCGTCGAGAAAAGCGAGCCGATCCACTGCCAGTAGCCGGGGGCGCCGATCCAGTAGTAGTGGTGACCGGTACCGAGGATGCCCGAGAAGAGCGCCAGGCCGACGATGACGTAGAGCCACTTCTCGACGACCTCGCGGTCGATGCCGTTGAGCTTGATCATCAGGAAGGCGAGCACCGATGCCATGATCAGTTCCCAGACACCTTCAACCCACAGGTGGACGACGTACCACCAGTACATCTTGTCGAGTGCCAGGTTCATCGGGTTGTAGAAGGCGAACAGGAAGAAGATCGCCACACCCCAGAGGCCGAAGATCAGGATGTTGGTAACCGTCGTCTTGCGGCCTTTGAGAACGGTAAGCGTGATGTTGTAGAGGAACATCAGCGCCACCACGACAATGCCGACCTTGATCGCGAAGGGCTGCTCGAGAAACTCGCGGCCCTCGTGAATATGGAAAAGGTACCCGACCACTGCGACGGCGGCAGCGATCAGGAAGAGCCAGAACTGGGCGACGGCAATCTTGGTGCTGTAAAGCTCCGTTTCCGCTTCCTCTGGCAGGAGATAATAGGTGGCGCCCATGAAGCCCATCAGCAGCCAGACGATCAGCGCATTGGTGTGCACCATGCGCACGATGTTGAACGGCAGGAGCTCGGAGAGCGTGTTGGGCAGGACATAGATGGTGCCGGCTAGAACACCGAACAGCACCTGGGCGAGAAACAGGCCGAGTGCGCCATAAAAATAGAGCATCGCGACCTTCTGGGTCTGGTATTTCATGGTTCTTTACTCCAATCGCAACGCTTAGCCGGCTTCGTTCGGTGGCCAGTTCTGGGTCTTGATGCGGCTCGTCCACTCCAGGAAGTCGGCGAGATCGTTGAGCTCCTGCTCGGTGAGGTTGAACTGCGGCATCTGCCTGCGTCCTTCGACGCCGGAGGGTTGCGCCGCCATCCACGCCTTCAGCGTTTCGCGCGCGCTGTCCGGATCCTTGTCGCCACCCCAGCGCTTCCAGACATTGCCGAGCTCGGGCGCGAAATAGGCGCCTTCACCGAGAAGCGTGTGGCAGTTGATACAGGAGTTCTTTTCCCAGACGTGCTTGCCGCGCGCGACCGAGTCGGTCAGCGTCGTCTCGTCCGTCGAGCTCGTCTTCATGTAGTAGTGGCTATGGGCCGTCAGCCCGATGAATATTGCAAAGAAGAAGAAGGACCCGCCGTAGAAGACGTTTCGGGCCCCGGTCTTGGTGAGGCGTTCTGCCATCACGTGGTCCTTTCGATTTCAGATGGCCGCGAAAGCGTGGCCGGCTTGATCTGATCCCCTCCCCGTTTGCCACCGCCTGTGGCGGAGCCGACGAATGTCCGGGGCACGATCCATGTCTATGGATTTCCCGCGCGCGTTCTTTGCGTTTAGGCAAACAAACAGAGCGGTTTCAAACGGATGGCATGCCGGTGATAAACAGCTGCGCCGCTGCCACCAGAGCAAGGATCAGCGGCCAGGCGAGAAGCCCACGCCGTATGGCGGCCGGACCGGAGCGCAGGCCCATGAAATCCAGGATGATCAGTCTGGCCTTGATGAGTGCCAGGACGAGAACGGCGGAAGCGACGACAGGGGCACGGCCTTGAAAGGCGACCGCCAACATGCCCGAAAGCACGATGGCAACGAGCACGATCCAGGTTCGAGCGAGTTGGTTTCGATTGCGGTCCGTCATGACGTCATACCAGATAGATGATCGGGAACATCACGATCCAGATGAGATCGATGACGTGCCAGAGGGTTGTTATCAGGGTTACGTTGCCGGGCGTCTGGCGCCAGGCGACGAGAAGCAGGATCAGGCCGCCGAACACCACATGCAGCAGGTGAAAGCCGGTGATCAGGAAATAGAGCTCGAAGAAGGCACCGAACCGGGCAAGGTCGCCGCTTGCGAGTTCGCCGCTATATTCCGTGAGTTTAATAGCGACGAAGATGAAGCCGAGCAGGGCGGCCATGACGAGGGCACGCCGACGCTCCCCAGGTAGAGCGGATTTGCGCGCGGCGAGCGCCGCCTGCCAGCCACTCGTCAAAAGCACCAGCGTGTTGATGCCCGCGAGCAAGGGGTTAAGTTCGCTGCGCCCGGCAGCAAAGGCGTCGGCCTGCAGGAAGCCGGTGACGAGAAAGGCCACGAGCAGAATGCCGAAGGCCGCGAGTTCGCTCCAGACCAGAATCCAGAGCAGAAGCTCGTCTGCGGGCGCTTCCTCTCCCGCTTCAATGTCAGATGTTACGCGTGCATCCATGCCGCCTCTCCCTTGATCGGAAATGATCGGCACTTAGGCGAGCCGGCAAAGCGATGTCTTTGACATTTCGCAAGGAATGAGGACCAAAAACCGGATATCGGTGAGGCAACCAAGAGCGGGATGAGGGCAAGTGTGCGCGGTTTTTCGCCCGCATCCCGCGTCTCAACTTATTAGAATCGTTCACGTTTATGATTTTGGGCCGACTCGACCCAAAATCATCGTGATCCAGGAGTTCTTCGATGACAGACGCACAGATCGGCCTTTCGGTCGCTACCCCCATCATCATCGTTTTCGCCCTCGTCCTGCACCGCATGGGTGTGCTGCAGCGCGCCGGCACGGTCTCGGCCGTCCTGTTCTCGATCGCGATTGCCGTGGTGCTGTTTCTCGATCGCTAGAAATCAGGGTGCCGCGGTTTTCCGTCCGGAGTTGCGTCGCGTCGATCGGACTTGCGATATGTCAAAGAAGCGAGCCGGCTCGCCGGCTAGACGATTGCACCAGGATAAATCGACTGGAGTCCGGCTGATGGCTGGAAGAGAGACAATGCAACGAAGCCGCATGCTGGAAAACGGCTATGACGCGCTCTTGGAATTATGTGATCGGCTGGAGGCAATCGCCGACGCCTTGCCGAACGCAATCGATGTGACGCGCTACGATGAGATCGCGAACACGCTGGTACCGACGCTCGGCAACCTGCACGAACTGGAGGAGCAAGTGCTCTTCCGGCAACTTCGCTCGCAGCCGGACGGTCGCAACGTCACGACGCTGATCGAGCGTCTTCGCGCAGAGCACGAACATGATGAGAAGGCCGCGGCGGAGGTCGCCCAGGTCTTGCGTGAGTTGCTTCACAGTCGCTGCCGGCTAAGCTGGGACGCGATCGGCTATATGCTGCGTGCCCTCTTCGAGGGCCTTCGCCGCCATATCGCGACCGAGCGCCTGCTGCTTGCGGAAAGCCGTCGGGGTGGTGCCTGCCATGCGTGAGTTTTTGCTGGCCTTCGCCGTCTTTCTCGCACTGCACATGGTGCCCGCGATGCCGAAGCTTCGCGAGCGGCTCATTCAGCGGCTGGGGCGAAAGAGTTACTTCGCTGGCTATTCGCTGCTCTCGATCCTAGCCCTCGTCTGGGTCTTCCACGCGGCGCTGACACTCGATTTCATACCGCTCTGGGATGCGGCGCCGTGGCAGGCCCGGGTGACGTTTGTGCTCGCACCGCTTGGGATTTTTCTCGTTCTTGCGGGCCTCTTCAGCGAGAACCCGCTTTCCGTCTCGATCTTTCAGGGCACCGGACGGATGGGGGCGATCGTCGGCATCACGCGCCACCCGGTGCTCTGGGGGTTCCTCATCTGGGCGGTGGGACACGTCGTGCCGAACGGCGATCTTCGCTCGCTCGTGCTCTTCGGCGGTTTCGCGCTCTTTGCCGCTGGCGGTTTCCTGATGGTCGAGCGGCGTGCACGCCGTCGCCTGGGCGACAAGTGGCCGACCGCTGCCGCCGGCACGTCGATCTGGCCCTTCGCCGCGATCCTCACCGGGCGCACCCGCTTCCGGCTCGATCCGGTCCTGGTGCTGTCGGCCTTTGCCACGGCCGCAATCACGTTCTGGCTGCTTGCGGGCGGCCACTACGTCCTCTTCGGCGCCGATCCGCTGCTGCAAGCCTTTCCGATGTATTGAACCTGCCGCCGGGACGTTCTTCCCGGCCGGCCTTATTCCTGCCAGGCTTCCGCGAGCGGCGCGATCGGCAGCGCCAGAAGATCGATGGCTCGCGCGGCAAGATGGTCGACGATCGCCTCGACGCTTGTCGGCTTGTGATAAAATCCCGGCACCGGCGGCATGACGATCGCTCCCATCTCGGTGACGGCGCACATGTTGCGCAGGTGCCCGAGGTGGAGCGGCGTCTCGCGCGTCATCAGCACCAGCCGCCGGCGTTCCTTCAGATGCACATCGGCGGCTCTGACCAGGAGATTGTCGGCAAGTCCATTGGCGATCGCCGCCAGCGTGCGCATCGAGCAGGGTGAGACGATCATACCGGCGGTCGGAAAGGATCCGCTGGCGATCGCCGCACCGATGTTGTCGTGCTCGTAGACTCGATCGGCCTTTTCGAGCATTCGCAATAGCGCGTCCGGCCCCACCTCGTGGCTCAATGTCCGGTGTGCCGCCGGCGACATGACCAGATGCATCTCGACCCCGTCGATCCGTGCAAGTCGTTCGGCGATGCGCAACGGAATCGCTGCTCCCGAAGCGCCGGTCACGCCGACGACAATCCTCGATACTCCCGTCATGGGCTGTCTCCTAAACCCAGCTCGGCCCACATCCGGTCGACGCCGGCCTTCACCTCCGGCGACATGTCGAGCACCCTCCCCCATTCGCGGTCGGTCTCCGCGCCGATCTTGGTGGTCGCATCGAGCCCGAGCTTGCCGCCGAGGCCGGACCGCGGCGAGGCGAAGTCGAGGTAGTCGATCGGCGTCTCGGTGATGATCGTCACGTCGCGGCTCGCGTCGAAGCGGGTGGAAAGCGCCCAAACGACATCCGGCCAGCTGCGCACATTGATGTCGGGATCGACGACGATGATGAGCTTCACGTAGCTGAACTGCGGCAGCATCGACCAGAGCCCCATCATCAACCGCTTCGCCTGGCCCGGATAACGCTTGTCGATCGCCACGACCATCGCCCGGTAAGAGCAGGCCTCCGGCGGCAGCCACAGATCGACGATTTCCGGAAACTGCTTCTTCACCAGCGGCACGAACAGCACGTTCATCGCTTCGCCAAGACGCGACGGTTCATCGGGCGGCCGGCCGGTATAGGTGGAGAGATAGATCGGATTTCGGCGCATCGTGATCGCCGAAAGCGTCATCACCGGGAAACGGTCGACGGAATTGTAATAGCCGGTATGATCACCGTAGGGCCCTTCATCCGCCGTCTCGATGGCGGACACGGTCCCTTCGAGCACGATCTCCGCGTTCGCCGGCACCGGAAGCGGCACGGTCCGACCTGTCGCCAACGGCGTTCGGCGCCGGCGTATGAGCCCTGAGAAATTGAGTTCGCTCAATCCGTCCGGCAACGGCATCACCGAAGCAAGGATGGTGGCCGGATCCGCACCGATCGCGACCGCGACCGGCATGTCCCGGCCCTGTCGCTGCCAAAGGCGGTGATGGCGCGCGCCACCGCGATGGGCGAGCCAGCGGACGATCGCGCGGTCTCTGCCCAGAACCTGCATGCGGTAGATGCCGACATTGATGTCGGTCGGATCGTCCGGCGCCATGGTGATAACCAGCGGCCAGGTGATGAGCGGCGCCGGTTCGCCCGGCCAGCACCACTGGATCGGCAGGTTCCCGAGATCAAGCTCCGGACCGCTCCAGACAATCTCCTGGCACGGCGCTCGGCTATGATGCTTTGGCCGCATCGAGAGCGCGGAGCGCAGCAAGGGCAGTTTCTCCCAGGCGTCGCGCAGCGATCCCGGCGCCCGGGGATCACGCAGCTCCGCGAGTTCATGGGCAAGGAAGGGTAATCCGCCCGGCGCCAGACCGAAGCCACGTTCGATCCTCGCTTGCGCGCCAAACAGGTTGGCGAGCAGCGGAATTGCGTGCACGCGGCCGGAAGCATCGACCGGCTTTTCGAACAAGAGCGCTGGTCCGCCCGATGCAAGGACGCGCCGGTGGATTTCGGTCACTTCATGGACGAGCGAGACCGGCCGCGAAATCCGCTTCAGCTCGCCGTCGCGCTCCAGCGCCGAGGCAAAATCCTGAAGCGAGGCGAAGCGCTCTGCGGTGCGGAAGTCTTTGTTCATGCCGCCTCTTTGTGCCGGTGATTTCCGCCTGTCTTTGATGTGGGACAAACACAGGCGACGGCAGCCGGCTAACATCGGGAGAACATTCACAAGTTCGCAGGCCCCTCATGACCGTTCCCACAGCGATGGCCGTTCCGCTCCGGCTCATCCCCATTCCCGCCATCGAGCGGGCGACAAGGCTCGTCTTCTCCCACGTCATGGCGCGCCATCCCGGCCTTTTCGATCGCCTCGGCGAACACGCGGCCAAGCGGTATGGCTTCATTCCGTCGGACCTGCCGGTCGGTTTCCTGGTCGAGCCTGCCAAGACCCGTATATCCGTGCACCGCAAGCCCAATCTGCCGGCGACCGACGCTTCGGTCACCGGCGGCTTCGTCCTTCTCCTCGGCCTGCTCGAAGGCCGGCTCGACGGTGACGCCGTTTTCTTCTCGCGTGACCTGACGGTAACCGGCGACATGGAAGCGATGCTGGCGCTGCGCAATGCACTCGACGACTGCAACATCGACCTGCCCTCCGACATCGGCAGCCTCGCGGGCCCCTTCGCGCCGCTGATCGGCCGGGCCGCCGCGGAGATCAGAAGCCGCGTCCTGCCCAGGGAGGCCGGCCAATGGAACTGATCTGCCCGGCCGGCACGCCGGCCGCATTCCGCGAGGCCGTCGATGCCGGAGCCGATGCCGTCTATTGCGGTTTTCGCGACGAGACCAATGCCCGCAACTTCCCGGGGCTGAACTTTTCCCGCGACGAGCTGAAGGCGGCGATCGCCTATGCCCGTCAGCACGGAGCGATGACCTTCGTTGCCATCAACACCTTCATGCGCGCCGGCCGCGAAAAGCTCTGGCACGAAGCCGTGGACGATGCCGTGCGCCTGGGCGCCGACGCCGTCATCCTCGCCGATTTCGGCCTGATGGCCTATACCGCCGAGCGCTATCCCGACCAGCGCCTGCACGTATCGGTGCAGGCTTCCGCCGCCAATGCGGACGCGGTCAATTTCCTGGTCGAGACGTTTCGGGCAAAGCGCGTCGTGCTGCCACGCATCCTCACCATTCCTGACATCGCCCGCCTTGCAAAGCAGATCCGCTGCGAGATCGAGGTTTTCGTTTTCGGCGGCCTCTGCGTGATGGCTGAGGGGCGGTGTTCGCTCTCCTCCTATGCGACCGGCAAGTCGCCGAACATGAACGGTATCTGTTCTCCGGCGAGCCATGTCCGCTACCGCGAGGATGGGCGCGAACTCGTCTCGGAACTCGGCGATTATACGATCAATCGCTTTCCGGCCGGCGAGGCAGCCGGCTACCCGACGCTCTGCAAGGGACGCTTCAACGTCGCGGACGAACGCGGCTACGCCTTCGAGGACCCGGTTTCGCTCGACGTGATGGACCACGTCGACCTGTTGCGCGAGGCGGGCGTCAGCGCGCTGAAGATCGAGGGACGACAGCGCGGCAAGGCCTATGTGGCGGAGGTCGTCTCGGTGATGCGCCGCGCGGTCGCCGCCAATGCCGCCGAGCGGCCGGCCCTCATCTCGCGCCTGAGACTCTTGAGCGAAGGCCAGCGGACAACGTCCGGCGCCTATGAAAAGCGCTGGAGGTAGATCATGACCGTCACCACGCTTCCAAGCCTCAGCCTCGGCCCGGTTCTCTACCTCTGGGATGGACCGAAATGGCGCGATTTCTATTTCCGCATCGCCGACGAGGCGCCGATCGCGCATGTGTTCATCGGCGAAACGGTCTGCTCGAAACGCCTGCATTTCATCGAGCCGCATGTCGGCGAGGTGGTGGAGCGGCTGGAACAGGCGGGAAAGAGCGTCAGCCTTTCCTCGCTGGCGCTCGTCACGCTCGAACGGGAAAGCCAGCTGGTGCGGGCGCTCGCGCGCGACAGCGCGCACCCGGTCGAAGCCAACGACCTGTCGGCGCTCGGGCTGCTTGCCGGCAAACCACATGCCATAGGCCCGTTGATCAACGTCTATAACGGCGCCACCGCGCGGCTGCTCGCCTCGCGCGGTGCGACGAGCATCTGCCTGCCGCCGGAACTGCCGATGACATCCGTGCGCGAGATCGTTCGCGATGCGCCCGGCGTGGCCTTCGAGATATTCGCGTTCGGGCGAGTCCCGCTGGCGATCTCGGCCCGCTGCGCGCACGCCCGGTCCAAGGGACTGGTCAAGGACAATTGCCAGTTCATCTGCGGCGACGACCCGGATGGGCTTGTGGTGGAAACGCTCGACCGTCAGCCTTTTCTCGTCCTGAACGGCGTGCAGACCGTCTCGCATACATGTCAGGCCCTGATCCAGGAACTGCCGGAACTGGCGGACGCCGGCATATCGCGGATCCGCCTTTCACCGCAGGACTGCGACATGGTTTCCGTCGCCCGAGCATTCGACGATGCAATCGCCGGCAGGTCCGCACCCGCCGATGCCATCGCCCGTCTTCAAGAGGCCTATCCCGGCACGCGCCTTTCGAACGGGTTCCATTACGCCCAGCAGGGAGCCGCCTGGATCGCAGGCCACGCATCAACTTAGCCGGAGTCTCACCATGACACGTGAATTCGACATGCTCGCAGATGAAACCACACACGATGAAAATCTCGTGACGGTCATCAGCCAGATCCGTAGGTTGATCGATGCCGCTTCGCTCGAATGCGGCTGCCGTACACGCGTCGACGAATTGCTGCTTCGCTTCGAAAGCCTGACGGCGAGGCAACGCGAAAAGCGCATGCTCGACCAGGCCCGGCGCCAGCGGCGCCGCATCGCCACGATCATGGAACTGCTTCACGAGCTTGACGAGATCGGCTATGGGGATGCCGACCGCAGCGTGCTGGTGGAAGCACGGCTGCTTTTCGAGGACATTGCCGAAGCCGCGCTGCAAGGGGCGCGGCTGCTCAATGTCGCCGCCCTGCCGAGTTCGAAGGCGGCTGTGCGATGAACACGATGAGACCTTCGGGACCGGGCCTACTGGAGACGGAGAATGAAGCTTCCGTTGCGTATCCTTTGCCTGTGCCTTGGCTGGCTGATGGTCGGGTTCGCCGTCGCGGGCGTGTTCCTGCCGTTATTGCCCACCACACCTTTCCTGCTCTTGGCGGCGGGCCTGTTCGCACGGGCGTCTCCCCGGCTTGAACGCTGGCTTGTCGAGCATCCGGTCTTCGGTCCCTCGCTGCGCCTGTGGCGCGAAAAGGGTGCGATCACGGCGAGAGCGAAGTTCACCGCCGTCGCCCTGATCGCCGCCAGTTTCGGTCTCTTCTGCCTCTTCAGCGCGCCGGACGCGATGCTTGCGGCCATCGTCGCGGCCGTGATGGCACTCCCGGCCGCGTTCATTCTGACGCGCCCGAGCAATTGAGTGCCGATCCACTGCAGAAATTCAGAGTTCTACAGCGACCTTCGCGCGTCCAGTCACAATACACGACGATCGGGTAATGGATTTGGCGGGTGCTTTTTATCGCCCTCATCCCTGTGCTTGTCACAGGGATCCAGCAGCGCCGGGCGCGGAAGAGTCTGTTCAGCCCAAGGACTGCATGTTTCTTTAAATCGTAGCTGATTTAAGGATAAAAACATGCAGCAATTCAAAGTACTACAGCGTCCTTTGCGCGTCTGATAAGACGCGCGGCGCTGTAGGGGCTGGCTCGATTCCTGTGACAAGCACAGGAATGAGGATCGAGGAGAGCCTTGCTGCACGGCAGCCGGCGAGGCTGCAGTGCGCTGATGTCGTGTACAGTGGCGTCCAGTCGGACGCGCGACGCTGTAACGCTCAGAAGTTGCTCGCGTGCAGTTCCTTCATCGCCTGACGTAGTTCGTCGATCGGCGTTGAACTGGTGGTGCTTTCGCCTTCCAGTTCCGGCGGTACCTTCCAGCCCGGATCAATGCCTTGCATGTTCGGCAGTTCGTGGGCGATGCCCTTGTGGCAATCGATGCAGGTCGCGCGGCCGGGAAGCAGGTAACGGGTGTGGATCGCCGCCGCTCGTTCCGTCTGTCTCTGCAGGTCCATCGCCACGGCCGAATGGCAATTGCGGCACTCGAGGCTGTCGTTTGCCTTCAGCCGCGCCCATTCGTGCTGGGCGAGTTCCAACCGATGCTCGAGGAATTTCGGGCGGGTATTGATCGTCCCGAAGATCTTGCCCCAGACCTCCTTCGAGGCCTGCATCTTGCGGGCGATCTTGTCGGTCCAGTTATGCGGTACATGGCAGTCCGGACAGGTAGCCCTGACCCCGGAGCGGTTGGAGAAGTGGATCGTCCGCGTCAGCTCCTGGTAGACGTTGTCGCGCATCTCATGGCAGGAAGTGCAGAAGGCCTCGGTGTTGGTGAGCTCGAGCGCGGTGTTGAAGGCACCCCAGAACATCACGCCTCCGACGAAGCCGCCAAGCGTCAGAAAGCCGAGGCTCAGTGTTCCGGCCGGCGTGCTGACGACATGCCACGCCCAGAGGACGACTTTCCTGATCCATTCCATGGCGTCACTCGCTTCCCGCCGGCTTAGCGCCCAGCTCGCTCATATCCTTGAAGGTGTTGCCGACAAGTGGCTTGGCGTCGGCCTGCGGCACATGGCAGGCGGTGCAGAAATAACGCCGCGGCGACACATCCGCGAGCATCTGGCCCTCGCGGGTCATGTAGTGCGTGACGCTGATCATCGGCGCGCCGGATTCCTGGGTGAACTCGCGCCTGTGGCAGGAGAGGCACCGGTTGGTGTTGACCGAGAGCTGATAGCCCTCGATCGAATGCGGGATCACCGGCGGCTGGTCAGGATAATTGCGCTCCTTGCGGACGTCATCGGTGATCCACTTAGGCAAGGGCGCCGCTGGGCCTGTCTCCATCGCGGGAGACCGCCCCACCAGTTGTGGCATGACCGTAGGTATTACCTGGGCAATCGCGGTTGTCGTGACGAACAGCAGAAGGCCTGCCACGACCACCATCCATTCAGGCCGTCTCAGACGGCGACGGGTATAATCTTGACCGCGCATTTTTTGAAATCCGTCTGTTTGGAGATGGGATCCGTAGCGTCGAGGGTGACCTTGTTTATGAGCTTGCTGGCGTCGAACCACGGAACGAAGATCACGCCCGGCGGCATGCGGTTGCGACCGCGCGTATCGATACGGGCACGCATCTCGCCGCGCCGGGAAACGATCCTGACTTCGGCGCCCTGATTGATACCGCGCTTGCGGGCATCATCGGCATTCATGAAGCAGACGGCGCCCGGGAAGGCCCTGAAGAGCTCGGGGACCCGCAAGGTCATCGAACCGGAATGCCAGTGCTCCAGCACGCGGCCGGTCACCAGCCAGATGTCGTATTCCTCATCGGGCGATTCGGCCGGCGGCTCGTAGGGCACGGCGATGATGACCGCCTTGCCGTCCGGCTGGCCGTAGAAGTTGACGCCCTCCCCAGGCTTGACAAAGGGATCGAAACCCTCGCGATAGCGCCAGAGCGTCTCCTTGCCGTCGACCACCGGCCAGCGCAGCCCGCGCACCTCGTGGTACATGTTGAAGGGTGCGAGATCGTGGCCGTGGCCGCGCCCGAAGGTGGCATATTCCTCGAACAAGCCCTTTTGGATGTAGAAGCCGAAGTCCTTGGCTTCGTGGTTGTCGTAGGCCGGATCGATCTCGCTGAGCGGGAAGCGATCCACTTCGCCGTTGCGGAAGATCACGTCGAACAGGGTCTTGCCGCGATATTCCGGATTTGACTCGAGAATGTCGGCAGGCCAGACCTCGTCGGTCGTAAAGCGCTTGGAGAATTCCGCGATCTGCCAAAGGTCCGAGCGGGCCTCGCCGGGAGCCTGGACGAGCTGGCGCCAGACCTGGGTGCGACGTTCGGCATTGCCATAGGCCCCCTCCTTCTCCACCCACATGGCCGCCGGCAGGATCAGGTCGGCACTCATCGCGGTGATCGTCGGGTAGGCGTCTGAGACGACAATGAAGTTGTCGGGGTTGCGATAGCCCTGCCAGGTCTCGTTGCTGGTGTTCGGTGCGGCCTGGATGTTGTTGTTGACCTGCACCCAGTAGAAATTGAGCTTGCCGTCCTTGAGCATGCGATCCTGCAGGACGGCGTGATAGCCCGGCTTGTCGGGGATAATTCCCTTCGGGATGCGCCAGATCTCCTCGGCACGCTCCCGATGTTTGGGATTGGTCACCGTCATGTCGGCGGGAAGCCGATGGGCGAAAGTGCCGACCTCGCGCGCGGTGCCGCAGGCGGACGGCTGGCCGGTCAGAGAGAACGGGCTGTTGCCGGGCTCCGAGATCTTTCCCGTCAAAAGGTGAATGTTATAGACCATCTGGTTTGCCCAGACGCCGCGCACATGCTGGTTGAAGCCCATGGTCCAGAGCGACATGACCTTGCGGTCGGGATCGGCATAGAGCTCCGCCAACTGCTCGAGAAAGCCGGGATCGACGCCGGTCAGTTCCGCCGTCTTCGCCAATGTGTAATCGGAAACGAATGCCTTGAAGGCTTCAAAGTCGATCGGCTCCATCTTCGTCGGATCGGCCGCGTTGGGAGCCGCCTTTTCCAATGGATGTTCCGGTCGCAGGCCATAGCCGATCTCGGTTACGCCGCGGACGAATCGCGTGTGGCGCTGCACGAAGTCCTGGTTGACGCGACCGGTCTGGATGATGTGATTGGCGATATAATTGAGGATTGCCAGATCCGTTCCCGGGGTAAAGATGATCGGGATGTCGGCCAGATCCATGCTGCGGTGGGTAAAAGTGGAAAGCACGGCGACGCGGACGTGAGGCTGCCCCAGTCTGCGGTCAGCGACCCGCGTCCACAGGATCGGGTGCATTTCGGCCATGTTCGAGCCCCACAGCACGAAGGCATCGGCGTGCTCGAAATCGTCATAGACACCCATCGGCTCGTCCATGCCGAAGGTGCGCATGAAGGCATAGGCGGCCGATGCCATGCAGTGGCGGGCATTGGGGTCGAGATTGTTGGAGCGGAAGCCGGCGCGCATCAGTTTCGTCGCCGCATAGCCCTCGAAGATCGTCCACTGGCCGGAGCCGAACATGCCGACAGCCGTCGGTCCCTTTTCCTTCAGAACCCTCTTCGCCTGCTCCGCCATCACGTCGAAGGCTTCGTCCCAGCTCACCGGCTCGAACTCGCCGTCCTTGGCGTAGGCGCCGTTCCGCTTGCGCAGGAGCGGCGTCTTCAGCCGATCGGCGCCATACATGATCTTCGAGAGGAAGTAGCCCTTGATGCAGTTGAGGCCGCGGTTGACCTCCGCCTGCATGTCGCCGTGCGTGGCGACCACCTGCCCTTCCTTCACGCCGACCATCACGCCGCAGCCGGTGCCGCAGAAACGGCATGGCGCCTTCGACCATTTGATCTCCAGCGCGGTCACGCCACCGGGAACGGGTTGCGCTGCGGCTGGAAGCGCGATGCCCGCGGTGGCCGCCGCGATGCCGGCCGCATGGGCCTTGAGGATGTCACGCCGCGTCAGTTCGCCGGTCATTGCCGATCGTCTCCTCTTTCTCGACATGCTCGAACACCATGTTGGCCGCCACCACGCCCTCGAGCGTGGAAATTTGCGACAGGCACTCGCCGAGCATGCCCGTGCTCGTCCCTTCGATGACCACCACGATCTTGCCGCCCTGGTGGCCGTAAACCTCGACATTGCTCATTTGCGAAAGCGTCGCCAACACCTTGTCTTCCATCGCCGGAACGGCGACAATAACGGCGCTCGAGACATGATAATTGCCTGATGCGTTAGGCATTGGCGCCCTCCTGGTTCCGCGCACCGAGTTCGACAGCGCCGACCGGACAGATCCCGACGCAGGCGCCGCAGCCGCTGCAGGCTTCCTCGTCTACGACCGGCAGAAAAGGTCCGCCGATCCGCGGCTGGAAGCGGATTGCCTGTTCCGGACAGCTGTCGCGGCAGGACTGACAGGCGACAGCGTTCTTCGCCAGACAGTGATCGGCGATCGCCGCCACATGCGGAAAGCGCGTCACGCCGGCAAACTGAAAGACCGGCTCCGGACAGGCGCTCCGGCAATCACCACAGAAGGTGCACTCGCCAATGGAAAAATCGAGAGCCGGCCTGTTGCCGGCAAGGCTGATGATATGCGTCGGACAGGCATCCACACAGCGACCGCAACCGGTGCAAGCGGCGAGGCTCTCGGGCGTCACGCCCGGCGGACAGATCCGTTCGGGCTGAGGCGCGCCACGGCCGAAGAGCAGGTCTCGTCTGGAAATCGTCGCAACCGCCATGACGCACCTCAATGCGGCGCCGGCGGCGGACCGGGCGGTCCGAAGACGAGCTGCAGCATCCAGACGATGAAGCCATAGGCGCCAACGACAGCGACGGCGAGCAACGGCCAGATGCCGAAGGCCAGTATCAGAAATGTCAGAAGTTCGCGTCGTCGAGACTGCGGCGGCGGTGCCGCCACCTGCTGCGGAGATAACTCTGACACGCTAACATCCCCCGTTGATGTCACTCGCCAGCATAGTAACAATCCTTGACGGGAAAGAAAGGGAAATAAACTAAACTCTTTTCCTCAGGAAAAGAAATAACATCTGTCAATTCAATAGGATATTTTACCAGGGCAAATACGGGGTTTCTCTTGGGAGTGAGCGCCCGCAGCATTTCGTATCTTCGAAAATAACGCGCATGCTACAACGCCTGCGCGTAGAAACGTCGTCGGCAGAATCGAATAGAGAAAGAAAGGCCGGTGCGGCGTTCGCGCCGCGCCGGCCTCTATGATGCTGTCGGTGGATGTCGCCCGCTACAGACGGACGACACCGCTTATAGCGCCAGTGCCGCGAGGGCGGCGTTGAGGCGCTCCTGCGCCTTCCTCGGGTTCTTCGCCCCCTTCGCCGCGTCAAGGTTTGCCGGCATATCGCCGACCTGCACGACGCCGACCATGCCCATGCCGTAGTGCGGCGTGCACTTCACGCCATAGACGCCCGGCGTGGTAAACGTGACCTTGTAGTTCTCGTTGACCTTGCTCTTCAGCGCTTCGGCGCCATCCGGAAGCATGCCCTTGATCGTCTCGACATTGTGGCCCTTGTCGGTCGGTATGAAAGTCACGGTATCGCCTGCGGCGATCTTCAGCGAGGCCGGCTCAAAGACCATTACGCCGTCCTTGCCCTTGTTGAGCATGTGCACTTCAAAGTCTGCCGCAAGCGCAGGGGTGGTGATCAGCATTGCCACCGCGGCGAGGCCAAGGCCCTTCTTCATCATCGTCAGCATTTCATCTTCTCCGTTAAGTTCCAGGCCCTTGCCCGTGGTTGTCGCCCCGGAAATAGGCCGATGCCGACCTGCCGACTTTGACGCGCGTCAAATAACGCGCAAGATGACGCGCATTGCCCCCAGCCGGGGCCGCTTGCCACATGCACGCGAACGGCAATGCCGCGATCGCCGACGTCATCGCAGCCGTTTCTACCCCCCGCACATTTGAGTTCGAACGCGATTTTGAACGGAACTCCTTCGTCGAGCATCATTGACAGATTTCGTCTGTCGGATTAAAAATGACGAAATTTGAAAATCGTCACTCGTAATTCGTGAGAAGAAATGAGCGAACTCGTAGACACCGGCATCGACGCAGCCAGACAGGAAAACGTGACGCGGATCCTCGATTCCGCCGAGCGGCTGTTCCGCCATTACGGCTACAGCAAGACGAATGTCGCCGACATCGCCCGCGACCTCGAAATGTCGCCGGCCAACATCTATCGCTTCTTCGCGTCGAAGACGGAGATCCATCAGGCCCTTTGCGCGCGCATGCTGGCCGCGAGCTATGGGCAGGCCTTAGAGACGTCCCGCCTGCCTTTGAGCGCCTCGGAGCGGCTTCGGCGCTATGCACAAGGCCAGCACAAGATGACGGTCGAGACCATGCTCGACGAGCAGAAGGTCCACGAAATGGTCGTCGTCGCCATCGAGCGGGACTGGCACGTCATCGAGAAGCACATCGACCGCATGGATGGGATCCTCGCCGACATTATCCGCGAGGGCATCGCAGCCGGCGAGTTCGCCGACCAGGACCCGGAAAAGGCCGCGCGCTGCTTCGGCGCCAGCATCGTTACGCTCTGCCATCCGCAGATCGTCGCCCAGTGTCTCGCGAAGGAAAACCGCGCAACGCCCGACGAGCTGATCGAATTCGCGATCAGAGCACTGAAGAAATAATCGAGCCAGAAATATTCGAGCCGCGGGGCGGCAGACAGGATCAGGAGCGCCAGAGATGTTTTCACCAAAGGCCCTCGAAATAAGAACCCCGGTCGCCGCCAAGCTCGCGGCCGCGCTTGCCGTCGCCGTCGCCCTTTCCGCCTGCTCGGAAGAGAAGGTGGAGACCAGGGAGATCATCCGGCCGGTCAAGGTCGTCGAGATCGCCGCGGCCGGCAATCACCGCGAACTCGATTATTCCGGTTCGGTCAAGGCGCGCACCGAGATGAATCTCGGCTTCCGCGTCGGCGGTAAGATCACCGAAAGGCTCGTCAATATCGGCGACCGGGTGAAGCCGGGCGACCTGCTCGCCCGCATCGATCCGACCGATTATGAGCTCGCCGTGAAAAGCGCTGTTGCCAGCCTCGCTGCCGCTGAAAAGCAGGTGGAAACGACGGCGCTCACCAAGATGCGGGCGGAACAGCTCTTCACCCGTGAATTCTCGTCCAAGGCTGAGCTCGATCAAGCGACGCTTCTTTATGATCAGGCGGTCTCCACGCGGGACGCGGCCGCCTCCTCGCTCGACCAGGCCAGGAACCAGGTCGCCTATACCGATCTGAAATCTGACCAGAACGGCATCGTCACCGCGATCAACGCTGATATCGGCCAGGTCGTCGGCACCGGCACGCCGGTGGTGACCGTCGCCGTCGATGGCGAGAAGGAAGTGCAGGTCGCAGTGCCCGAGATGGATATCTCCGACTTCAAGCCGGGCAAGACGGTCAAGGCGCGCTTCTGGTCGGACGACGCGCTCGTGCTCGACGGCAAGGTGCGCGAGGTCTCCGGCAGCGCGGACCAGCAGTCGCGAACTTTTTCCGTGCGCATCAGCCTGCCGACCGACCCGCGTGTGCTGCTCGGCATGACGGCTACGATCGAGGCGGTCGCCGCCAATGCTGAGCCCTCGGTTTCCATCCCGTTGAGCGCGCTTGCCGCGAAAGACGGCCGGAAGGTGGTCTGGGTGGTCAATCCTGACAACTCGACCGTGCATGCGCGCGACGTCAAGCTTGCCGAATTCACCGGCGATGGCGTTCGCATCGCCGAAGGGCTTAAGCAGGGCGATCTCGTCGTTGCCGCCGGCACGCAATTCATGGCGGAAGACCTGAAGGTGAAGCTGCCGGCAACCGAACAGCAGGCGGCGCTGACCGAAACCGGCGAAGTCCTTCGCTAACCCTCCCTTTACCGATAGAACGGAACGACGGCGATGGACGCCTCCACTGAGGACAGGAAACCGTTCAACCTCTCGCGCTGGGCGATCGGCCATCCGAGCATCGCGCGCTTTCTCTTCGCGCTGATCCTCATCACCGGCGCGCTTGGCCTCGTACGGATGGGCCAGCGCGAAGACCCGGAATTCACCTTCCGTGTCATGGTCATCCAGGCCGTCTGGCCCGGCGCATCGATCGAGGAGATGCAGGACCAGGTCGTCAACAAGATCGAGCGCAAGCTGCAGGAAACGCCGCATCTCGATTTCGTCCGCTCCTATACGCGCGCCGGCAGTGCCATCATCACGCTGCAGGTCGAAGGCGACACCAATGCCGAAGAGGTGGCCGACGCCTTCTACCAGGTTCGCAAGAAAGTCGGCGACATCGACAACGAGCTGCCGGACGGCCTCCTCGGCCCCTATTTCAACGACGAGTTCGGCGACACCTTCATCACGCTCCATTCGATCAGCGGCGACGGCTACAGCTATCCCGAGCTCAAGAAGTTCGCGATCCAGGGCCGTGACATGCTCTTGACGACGCCCGGCGTCGAAAAGGTGTCGATCATCGGCGACCAGCCGGAGAAGATCTATATCGACGTTTCGTCCAAGACGCTCGCTGAACACGGGCTAACGCTCAACGATCTCCGCAGCGCGATCGTCGGCCAGAACAATGTCGATCTCGCCGGCTCTGTCGATACCGGCACGCGCTCGGTGCGCATTTCCGTCGAAGGCGGCGTCGACCGCGCCGAGGATATCCGTCAGCTGAGATTGCGCGCCGGGAACCAGGTGATCCGGCTCGGCGATATCGCCAGCGTCACCTCGGGGCTGGAAGACCCATATCAGCGCAAATACCGCTTCAACGGCCACGACAGCGTCCAGATCGGCGTGGTCATGGCCAAGGGTTACAACGTGACCGACGTCGGCAAGGCGGTGGAAGCGACCTATGAGCGCTTCGAGTCCGCGCTCCCCTACGGCGTTTCTGTCGACCAGATCGCCAACCAGCCGGAGGTCGTGACCGACGCCATCACCGAGTTCATGCATGCGCTCGGCGAGGCGCTGATCATCGTGCTCGTCGTCTCTTTCCTGTCGATCGGCTGGCGCTCCGGCCTCGTCATCGCGATCGCCATCCCGCTCGTGCTCGCCGCCACCTTCGCGATCATGTACGAACTCGGCATCGACCTGCAGCGCATCTCGCTCGGGGCGCTGATCATCGCGCTCGGCCTGCTCGTCGACGACGCGATGATCGTCGTCGAAATGATGGAGCGCAAGCTCGAGGAAGGCCTTGTGAAAATCGAGGCCGCGAGCTTCGCTTACTCCTCCACCGCCTTCCCGATGCTGACCGGTACGCTGATCACGACCGCAGGCTTCATCCCGGTCGGCTTCGCCGAGTCGACCGCTGGCGAATATGTTCGCTCGCTCTTTTACGTCGTCGGCATCGCGCTGGTGGTCTCCTGGTTCGTGGCCGTCTATTTCACGCCCTGGCTCGGCTACATGATCCTCAAGCAGCGCCATCATGCCGGCAGCCACCATGACGTCTTCGACACGCGCTTTTACCGGCGCTTGCGCGCGACGGTCGGCTGGGCGGTGCGCCATCGCGTCATCGTGCTCGTCATGACGCTCGCGACCTTCGTCGGCAGCCTCTGGGCGTTCCAGTTCATCCCGAAGAACTTCTTCCCGCAGTCTTCGCGGCCGGAAATCCTGGTCGATCTGTGGCTGCCGGAAGGAACCAGCATCAAGGAGGTCGAGAAGCAGGCCAAGGCTCTCGAAGCCCGGATGATGGATGACGAGGACAAGCGCTTCATCGCCACCTATATCGGCGAGGGCGCGCCGCGTTTCTTCCTGCCGCTCGACCAGCAGCTTCGCAATCCGAATTTCGCGCAGCTCCTCGTCATGGCGAAGGACGAGCCGGCCCGCGAACGGTTGATTACCAAGCTGCGCGCGGTTCTCGCCGAAGACTTCCCGTCGATCCGCACCAAGGTCGACCGGCTGTTCCTCGGCCCGCCGACCGGCTGGCCCGTGCAGTTGCGCGTGATGGGGCCGGATCGCGCCGAAGTGCGCCGCATCGCCGATCAGGTAAAGGCGAAGTTCAACGAGAACCCGCTGCTTGGTGCCGTCCACGACGACTGGCTGGAGCCGGTGCCGGCGATGAAGCTGACGATCGACCAGGACCGCGCCCGGGCGCTCGGCGTCACCTCGCAGCGCATCCGCCAGATGCTGCAGGCATCGATGTCCGGCGTGCCGCTCGACAATTTCCGCGACGGCGAGGAAACCGTCTCGATCGTCGCACGCGAGCCGGACGGCAACCGCCAACTGCTTTCGGCCGTCAACTCGGTTTATGTTCCGACCGACTTCGGCGGCTTCGTGCCGGTCTCGCAGGTCGCCAAGGTCGTTCCCGTCATGGAACAGGGCATCGAATGGCGCCGCGATCGCCTGCCGACGATCACGGTCCGCGCGACGCTCCCCGACGGCGTGCAGTCGAACGACGTAACGATGAAGCTTTATGACGAGCTTCAGGGGCTGAGAGACAGCCTTGCCCCCGGCTACAAGGTCGAGATCCAGGGCGGCGCCGAGGACAGCGCCGAAAGCCAGGCCTCGATCGCCGCCAAGGCGCCGATCATGCTCGTCGTGATTGTCGTGCTGCTGATGGCGCAGCTCCAGCACTTCGGCAAGGCGATGCTGGTGCTCGCGACCGGTCCGCTCGGCATCATCGGCGCGGCCGCCGCGCTCTTGATCAGCGGCGCCCCCTTCGGCTTCGTCGCCATTCTCGGCGTCATCGCCCTGCTCGGCATCATCATCCGCAACTCGATCATCCTCGTCGACCAGATCGATCAGGACATCGCGGCAGGCATGGAGCGCGCCGAGGCGATCATCGGTGCGGCGGTTCGCCGCTTCCGGCCGATCATGCTCACCGCACTGACGGCCGTGCTGGCGCTGATCCCGATCTCGCGCGGCGTGTTCTGGGGCCCGCTCGCCTACGCCATGATGGGCGGCATCCTCGTTGCGACGGTGCTGACGATCCTGGTGCTGCCGGCCGGCTACGCACTGTTCTTCGGCCGGGAGCCGAAGCGGAAAGCGGAGCCGGAAGCCGCCGAGCAGCCCGAAGAGGACAACGAGGAAGAGCGCTATCCCACGCCGATCGCGGCCGAGTAAGCTCCGGCGCTCTTATTCCTGATGCGCCAGCCGGAAGGAAAACCGGCTGGCGCATGGTCGTTTAGCCCAGGTGGTGGCGCTCCTGGAGGCCGTAGACCGGCGTCGAAATGCCTTCGCAGCGGGCCTTCAGCTGCAATGAAAGATACTGCGAATAGTGCCGCGACTGATGCAGGTTGCCGCCATGGAACCAAAGCGCCTCCTGTTGTGTCGGCTTCCACATGTTGCGCTGCTCGCCCTCCCACGGACCGGGGTCCTTCGGCGTATCGGAGCCAAGGCCCCAGACCTTGCCGACCTTGTCGGCGACCTCCTTCGAGATGAGATCGGCCGCCCAGCCGTTCATCGAGCCATAGCCGGTGGCGTAGACGACGAGATCGGCCGGGAGCTCTGTGCCGTCCTTCAAGACGACGGCATCGTCCTTAAGGTGGCTGACGTCGGAGCCGGATTTCAGCTTGATGCTGCCGTCGATGACGAGATCGCAGGCGCCGACATCGATGTAATAGCCGGAACCGCGGCGCAGATATTTCATGAACAGGCCGGAGCCGTCGGCGCCCCAGTCGAGCATGAAACCGGCCTTTTCCAGATCCGCATAGAACTCGGCATCGCGCTCGCGCATCTTCTCGTAGAGCGGAATCTGGAACTCGTGCATGATCCGGTATGGAAGCGAGGCGAAGATCAGGTCGGCCTTGCGCGTCGTCATGCCGGCGGCAACCGCCCGTTCGGAATAGAGGTCCCCGAGCCCGATATCCATCAGCGTGTCCGAGCGCACGATGTGCGTCGACGAACGCTGCACCATCGTCACGTCGGCACCGCCTTCCCAAAGCGCCGCGCAGATATCATGCGCGGAATTGTTGGAGCCGACGACCACCACCTTCTTGCCACGATAGGCGTCCGGACCCGGATGCTGCGACGAATGCTGCTGTTCGCCTTTGAAGACGTCCTGACCTTTCAGCTTCGGACTATTCGGCTTGCCCGACATGCCGGTCGCGAGCACGAGCTGCTTCGGCCTGAGCACGACTTCCTCGCCGTTGCGCTCGACGACGACCGTCCACTCCTTCGCCTCCTCGTCATATTTAGCCGACTTGCAAGTGGTCGAGCCCCAGTAGTTGAGCTCCATCACCCTGGTATACATCTCCAGCCAGTCGCCGATCTTGTCTTTCGGCGCGAAGACCGGCCAGTTCTCCGGGAAGGGGATGTAAGGCAGGTGGTCGTACCAGACCGGGTCGTGCAGGCACAGCGACTTGTAGCGCTTGCGCCAGCTGTCACCTGGCCGCTCGTTCTTCTCGATGATGATCGTCGGCACGTTCAACTGACGCAGACGCGCGCCGAGCGCGATGCCGCCCTGGCCGCCGCCGATGATGAGGGCGTAGGGCTGCGTCCCGTAGCCGAGGTCGGCCGCCTCCCGCTCGCGCTTTTCCTTCCATGTCCTGCGATTGGGATCGTGACCGTGCTCGGCGCCGAGAGGCCGCCGCAGGCCTTTCGGCTCCTCGTGCCCTTTGAGCTCGGTCATCGTCGTGAGAAGCGTCCAGATCAGGCCGTCCTTCAACCGGATATGGCCATAGCCCCGCGCCGCGTCCGTCTCGAATTCGAACCACCCGTCGGTCACGCCGTCCCCGCCGCTCGCCTGTTCGTTGGCGTCCTGCCGAAACAGCGCCGGCTTCACCGCTGCGAGCTGGCTCGCCAGCATGTCGCGGATCTGGTCCCGCCCCTCCATCGTCCTGATGTTCCAGGTAAAGGTGACGAGGTCGCGCCAGTAGCAATCCGCCTGGAACAGATTGACGGCGGCCTCAATATCGCCCTGTTCGAGCGCTCTGCCGAGCTTGGCAAGGGCATTGTCGATGCGGGTATTGGGACTTTCTTCAAGCATGAGAGCTCCTCCTTTTCGCTTGGCTTGCCTGCTGGCGACTCCTCTTTCGCCGGCAAGGGTGTTCCTGCGCAGCGCTGCCGCCGCGGTCGAACAGCGATGTGCAATGGCCGTGCCAAGCGTCGCAGCCAGGAAAAACGCAATGTTTTCAGGGACAGGAGGAATTAGGACTGTTGCACGCCTCCACGCGGCCGCCACAAGTGAGGCGTCCGACCTGTTGCAGGCGCCGCCGACGCCTGCAACGCCGCCCGTCCAATCAGACGCGCAAGGGCTGCTGTGGAGCTTTGAGTTACCGCATGCATGCAACCTTGCGCCGGCAGGGCGCTCTTACCGATGCGGCTTCAGGTGATAGCGCCGGATCTGGCGATGGACCGTCGAGCGGTCGAGGCCGAGCCGCCGCGCCGCCTCGGAGATGTTCCAGTTGCAGGCGTCGAGCATCAGTCTCAACGCCGTGCCGGCATCATCCGCATCGTCCGGCGCAGCCCTCGCGACGAGATAATCCGGCAGATCGCAAACGTCGATGACGCAGCCTTCAGCGAGCGCAGCGGCAACGGCGATGGCGTTGTCGAGTTCGCGAATGTTTCCCGGCCAGTCGTGCGCCTTCAGCGCGACAAGCGCGGCCGACGAGAGCGTCCGTTCGCCGGCGGCATGGGAATGTCGTTCTAGCATCTGCTCCACCACCCAGTCGAAATCCCGTCTGTCTCTAAGCGGCGGAACCGAGAGCGTTGCGGCGTTGAGCCGGTAATAGAGATCTTCGCGAAAGGCGCCCTGCGACACCAGTGTCTGCAAGGGCCGATGCGATGCCGAAACGATCCTGATCTGGACCGGGCGCGGCACGGTGCCTCCAACCGGAAGCACCTCGCGCTCGGCCAGCACCCTGAGCAGCCGGCTCTGCAGCACAAGAGGCATGTCGCCGATCTCGTCGAGAAAGAGCGTGCCGCCGTCCGCCTGTTCGATCAGGCCCTTGCGGCCCTTGGCCGACGCGCCGGTGAAGGCGCCCGGCAGATAGCCGAAGAGTTCGCTCTCGATCAATTGCTCCGGGATCGCCGCGCAATTGATGGCAACGAAGCGGCCCGCAAGGCCGCTGCCCTCGTGGATGGCGCGCGCCAGGTATTCCTTGCCCGTCCCGGTCTCGCCCTGGATGAGGATCGGCAGCGCCGTGCGGGCGAGTTTCGCGGCCTTCGCCTGCAACGCGACGATTTCGGGCGCATCGCCGCCGAGCCGGCGCAATGGCGGCGGGATCTGGGCGCGCGAGACGCCCGGCGCGCGGATGCCTGAATGCGGCTCGATGGCATGCGCAAAGAGCGCATTGCCGTCGCGGGCGAAAACGAGCCGTTCCTGCGTCGGCCGGCGGCGCGTGAGCTCCGGAAGATCGTCGATCTCCAGGTCGAGGAAGCGCGATACCGGCTCGCCGATCAGCAAGCGCGGATCACGCCAGTCGAGCCCGGTCGAGCGGGCAAGGATCTTCGCCCCGCCATGGGTCATGCCGGCGATCCGCCCGAGACCGTCGATCGAGATCGCCGCCTCGGGATCGACGTCGAGGAATTCCGGCGAGCGCGAGAACCTAAGCACCCATTGATGCCGCGCCTGGGCCATCAGATTGGCGAGCTCGATCCGCCTTGCGCTGGCGGTGACCAGATGAAGCGCCAGGTTCTGGCTTGCCTTGAGGATGGGGGAACTCAAGAGCGAGATGTCGAGGACGGCCGAAAGTTCGCCGTGGATGTCGTAGATCGGCGCCGCCGTGCAGGAGAGCGGCGTATGCGTGTTGTCGAAGTGGTCGCTCTGGTGGATCGTCAGCGCCTCGCCCGTCTCGATGCAGGCGCCGACGGCGCAGGTTCCGGCGCGCCATTCGGACCATTCGGACCCGAGATAAAGGCCCGCCTTGCGAAGGCTGTTGTTGAAGAGCGGATCACCAAGGAACTCGACGGTCACGCCCTGCCGGTCGGAGAGCAGCAGCACGTAGTTCTGCCCCGCCACTTGCCTGAACAGATGTTCGAGCCCGGAACGGGCGATCGTGATCAGGTCTTCCGATTGCTGGCGATGCTCCTTGAGCCGCGTCTCCGGTACGATATAGGCCTCGCAAGCCTGCGCGGGGTCGAGGCGGTGATGCTCCAGGCAGCGCCGCCAGGATTTGACGACCATATCGTCGCGGCTGCTCGGAAGGCCGCGGCCGACGCGCTCGATTTCGCGGATATGGTCGGAATGTGAAAACATGACCGCCTCCCAACGACCGCCTTCCTCCCACAGCGCCGCGCGTTTTATCAGACGCGCAAAGGACGCTGTAGCACTTTGAATTGCTGCATGTCTTTGTCCTTAAATCGAGGTCGATTTAAGAAGACATGCAGTAGGCGCGAGTGTGCGCATGGGAAGCTGAAATGTAAAGGAACGGGAAGGCGGGCGCGCGATGATCCGCCTCGGGCGCCTGTTCCCCGAACACCGATGCGCGACCCGGACTCTGCTTCGTCCGGGCCGGCGCCGCCAAATGTCCTTGATCGGCCGGATCGACCGCGCGCATCAATCGTCGAGGCGGAAGCCCACCTTCATGACGACCTGGTAATGCGCGACCTCGCCGTTGACGATCTGTCCGCGGATCTGGTCGACTTCGAACCAGTCGAGATTCCGCATGGTTTTCGAGGCGCGCGAAATCGCCGTTTCGATCGCCTCGTTGACCGAGGTCTTCGAGCTTCCGATCAACTCTATCTTCTTGTAGACGTGCCCGCTCACAGTAACCTCCTCGGGTTCTGATTGATCCTAAAGCGTCGTGCGTCTTTCCAGACGCATCAAGTTCGCTGTAGCACTCTGAATTGCTGCATGTTTTTGTCCTCCGATTTAAGGAAACATGCAGTATTCCGAACATCGCCCTCGGGCAGCGAAGAATGCGACGGCGTGTGCGCGCGCCGCCAATCATTGAGGACGATGCCGTCAGCATGCGCCCGTTGGGGCGCGATTGCCAGCCGCGGCCTTCGGAAATTGCGGCCTACTGCGCCGCGCGTCTTTTGAGACGCGCAGTGCTCGCTGTGGCACTTTAATTGCGTTCGCCGGTTACCCGCCGCGGATGGAGGAACGCCAGACGAGGTCGGCGTTCAGTCTGACCGAATGGTTGCGCGCGGCAGGATCTTCCGCGTCGTCGCTGCCGAGCCACGTCACCGCCTCCCGGGCGATCGCCTCGACCGGCTGGGCGAACGTCGTCACTTGATAGGACGACCAGGCCGCCTGTTCGATGTCGTCGAAGCCGGCAACGCAGAGCTGATCCGGAATGGAAATCGAGAACTGATGCCGGGCGGCGTCCATGAAGCCGCAGGCGATGAGATCGGTTGCGCAGAAAACGGCATCGGGCCGCTCGCTGAGCGTGAGCAGCCTTTGCGCCAGCACACGGCCGCTTTCATAGCCGGTCGGTCCGTAGCGCTCGACGACGACCTCGAGCCCCATAGCCTTCGCCGCCGCGACGAAGCCGTGCTCGCGCGCCATCAGGCTAGGCGTTCCGGCTTCGGAATTGGCAAAGGCGAGCCGACGGCAGCCGGCGCGCAGAAAGGCGGTGACGAGCCGGCCCGCGGCGGCTGCGTCATCGAGATTGATCCTGAGCGGCCCCTCCTGATCGTCGTCACGGTTGATCAGCACCAGCCTCTGGCCATTCTTGAGACAGAGTTGGGTGAGCGATTTGTCCGGCATTCCCGACAGGATGATCGATGCGTCGGCGCGATACCGGATCGCCTGCCTGAGCGCCAAATCGACACTGCCGTCGGACCGGTCGGTATTGACCAGCATGGCGATCTTGCCGGCATCCTGCAATTGCTGTGTCACCGCCCGGATCAGGCTCGATCGATACGGCGTGCCCATTTCCGAGACGATGAGGCAGACGATGCCGCTCTCGTTCAGCATCAGCCCACGCGCGAGATGGTTGACGTGATAGCCAAGCACCTCCGCCGCCTCCACCACCTTTCGCCGCGTCTCCGGCGAGACGCTGGCGCCGGGCGTGAAAGTGCGCGAAACGGCGGAGCGGGAGACGCCCGCCCGCTCGGCAACTTCCTGAGCGCTGACGAAAGGTTTTTGCGACACGACAGCCCGATATGTTCCATAGCCTTGCACAAAGAATTGCACAGTTTTGCAATTGCGTGCAAGCCATCTGTGCCGATGGACTGGCCACGATATCGAAGAAATATGTTGACAGCCAAAATCTCCTCATGCAGCATTTGCACGCGCTTGCAATAGCGCCCGGCATGGAGGCGCCGGCTCAATCTGGGAGGAAATCATGGGTTTGGTTAAAATGGCTGCGGCAACTTTTGCCGCGGGTGTGACTTTCTTTGCCTTTTCCGCGCATGCCGACGGAAATCTCAATCTCATCTGCTCGGCGGACGTGGTGATTTGCGAGCAGATGGAAGGCGCCTTCGAAAAGGAGACCGGCATTTCGGTCAACATGGTTCGCCTTTCGTCCGGTGAAACCTATGCCAAGGTCCGCGCCGAGGCGCGCAACCCGAAGACCGATATCTGGTGGGCAGGCACCGGCGACCCGCACCTGCAGGCCGCTTCCGAGGGGCTGACGCTCGAATACAAGTCACCGATGCTCGGCGAGCTGCAGGACTGGGCGGTCAAGCAGGCCGAGAGCGCCGGCTACCGCACGGTCGGCGTTTATGCCGGTGCACTCGGCTGGGGCTACAACACCGAAATCTTCAAGCAGAAGAACCTCAAGGAACCCAAGTGCTGGGCCGACCTGCTCGACGCGTCGTACAAGGGCGAGATCCAGATCGCCAATCCGAACTCGTCCGGCACCGCCTATACCGCACTTGCGACGCTCGCCCAGATCATGGGCGAGGACCAGGCCTTCGATTACCTGAAGAAGCTCAACGACAACGTCTCGCAATACACCAAATCCGGCTCGGCACCGGTGAAGGCGGCCGCCCGCGGCGAAACCGCGATCGGCATCGTCTTCATGCATGACGCGGTGGCGCAGGCCGTCGAAGGTTTCCCGGTAAAGTCCGTAGCGCCCTGCGAAGGCACCGGCTACGAGATCGGCTCCATGTCGATCATCAAGGGCGCGAAGAACCTCGACAACGCCAAGAAATGGTACGACTGGGCGCTCTCGGCCGCGGTGCAGTCGAAGATGAAGGAGGCAAAATCCTTCCAGCTCCCGTCGAACAAGACGGCGGAGGTTCCGAAGGAAGCGCCGAAGTTCGAGGACATCAAGCTGATCGACTACGACTTCAAGACCTATGGCGATCCGGCCAAGCGCAAGGCACTGCTGGAGCGCTGGGACCGGGAAATCGGCGCCAACGCGAACTGATCCCCCGCATTCCGGCCGATTGGGCCGGAGCGGATTGGGCCGGCGGCTCCCGCCAGCCGGCCGAAACCTCACCACCGCACACGGAACCGCGCGGTGGTGAGTCTGGCGGCACATGACGCTACACATTCTTGCAATCGGTCGCATCGATGCCTGGATTGACCCGGGCGCGCTTCTCGCGACCCCGAAAGGCCCGAGGCAAACGCGATCCATGGAACACCGCAATCGCAGAATGGATATCGTCCTCGCCCTCGGGCTGGCGGCCTTTCTCGTCCTGCCCTGGTACCGCATCGAGGGCGGCTTCTTCGGCTTCGGCTGGCTTGCCGATTTTCCGGGCAATGCGTCCGTTTCGCCCGGCCTGATGCAGATCGCGAACGGTCGGTGGTGGCTTACGGCTCCGGCGCTGTTGCTCGTGCTCGCCGGTGCGTGCCGCTTCGTCGGTGATGCGCAGCGGCGCGGCGCTCTCCTCGCCTGGACCGGCGCGCTCGGGATCGTATTTCTCGCCCTGCAAGGCCTGGCGATCGGCTTTACCGGCTGGACCTGGACGATCAGCGAAACGCTTTTCGGCACGCTTGCCGACGGGCAGCCCTCGATGGGCGCCGGCGCGGTGCTGTCGGCGCTCGTCTTCGTTCTCTTCTTTTCCTTTGGACTTGCCGAGCGCGGCGTAATGAAGGGCGACGCCTTCGTCGTCAGCGCGATTTCCCTGCTCGTCTTTCTCGTCGCCGTCTTCGTCTTCTATCCGGTCGGCAGCATGCTCGTCGGCGCCTTCCAGGATTTCGACGGCTCGTTCAACCCGGACGGCTTTACCCGCAACATCGTCGACCCGTCGATCTGGAGCCTCGACTGCGTCATCGGCGGAGCGCGCTGCGGCGTCGCCTGGCGCACCTTCTGGCTGGCGATCATGACGGCAAGCGGCTCGACCATTCTCGGGCTCGCCTTCGCTCTCGTCGCCACCCGCACCGGCTTTCGCTACAAGAAGAGCCTGCGGCTCCTGACCGTGCTGCCGATCATCACGCCGCCCTTCGTCGTCGGCCTGGCGCTCACCCTGCTCTTCGGCCGCTCGGGCGTCGCGACGCAGGCGATGGCGGCGCTCCTGGGTGTCGAACCGGGTCGCTGGCTCTACGGCCTCACCGGCATCTGGATCGCCCAGGTCCTGTCCTTCACGCCGATCTCGTTCCTCGTGCTGATCGGTGTCGTCGAGGGCGTCAGCCCGTCGATGGAGGAAGCCTCGCAGACGCTGAGAGCCGACCGCTGGCGGACCTTCTGGCGCGTCTCGCTGCCGTTGATGAAGCCCGGGCTCGCCAATGCCTTCCTCATCGGCTTCATCGAAAGCATGGCGGATTTCGGCAATCCGCTGGTGCTCGGCGGCAGCCACGGCGTGCTGTCGACGGAAATCTTCTTCGCCGTCGTGGGTTCGCAGAATGACCCCTCCCGCGCAGCGGTGCTGGCGATCATCCTGCTCTCATTCACCCTTGCGGCCTTCCTCGCCCAGCGCCTCTGGCTTTCGGGGAAGAATTTCTCGACCGTGACCGGCAAGGGCGACAGCGGCGCGCATGCGGCCCTCCCCCACTCGGTCTCGGTCGGCGTGCATGCGCTGGTCATTCCCTGGGCGCTCTTCACCCTCGTCGTCTACGGCATGATCCTGATCGGTGGGTTCGTGAAGACCTGGGGGCTCGACAACACGCTGACGCTCGAGCACTACATCCAGGCCTTCTCGATCGAATTCCGCGACGGCGCCATTGCCTGGACCGGCGTTGCCTGGAACTCGTTCTGGACGACGATGGAAATCGCCCTCGTTTCGGCGCCGCTGACGGCCGCCGTCGGTCTTCTTACCGCCTATCTGATCGTGCGCCAGAAATTCGCCGGCCGCGAGCTCTTCGAATTCGCGCTGATGATGAGCTTTGCCATTCCGGGCACGGTCATCGGCATCAGCTACATCATGGCCTTCAACCTGCCGCCGCTGGAGATGACCGGCAGCGCGCTGATCCTGATCGCCTGCTTCGTGTTCCGCAACATGCCGGTCGGCGTGCGCGGCGGCGTCGCGGCGATGAGCCAGCTCGACCGCAGCCTCGACGAAGCCTCGTTGACGCTTCGGGCCGACAGCTTCCGCACAATCCGCAAGGTGATCCTGCCGCTGCTCCGCCCGGCGATCACCGCCGCCCTCGTCTACTCCTTCGTGCGTGCCATCACCTCGATCAGCGCCGTCATCTTCCTGGTCAGCGCCGAATACAACATGGCGACCTCCTATATCGTCGGCCTCGTCGAAAACGGCGAATACGGCGTTGCGATCGCCTATTCCTCGATGCTGATCCTGGTCATGATCGCCGTCATTGCCAGCTTCCAATTCCTTGTCGGCGAGCGGCGGCTGAGGCGTGAGAACCGCGTGCAGTCGCTTGCCGCAACCACGCCCGCTTCCCTTCGCCAGGAGAAAACCGCATGAGCATCGAAGGTTCCGTCGTCTTCCAGAACGTCCGCAAGGAGTTCGGCGCCTTCACGGCCATCCCCGACCTGTCGCTGACGATCGAGCCCGGCACGCTGGTGACGCTGCTTGGCCCGTCCGGCTGCGGCAAGACGACGACACTCAGAATGCTGGCCGGCCTCGAGCATCCGACATCCGGCCGTATCCTGATCGGCGGCAAGGACGTGACCATGTTGCCGGCGAACGAACGCGACGTTTCCATGGTCTTCCAGTCCTACGCCCTGTTTCCGCACATGACGGCGCTCGACAACGTCGCCTACGGCCTTGAATCGTCGGGGTTGAAGCGCAAGGAGGCGCGCGAACGGGCCGAGGACGGACTGGCGCTCGTCGGCCTTGCCGGCATGGGTGGGCGCCTGCCGGCGGAACTCTCCGGCGGACAGCAGCAGCGGGTCGCCGTCGCCCGCGCGCTGGTGCTCGAACCGCAGGTGCTGCTTCTCGACGAGCCGCTGTCGAATCTCGATGCGCGGCTGCGCCGCCGTGTCAGGACGGAGATCCGCGAACTGCAGCAGCGGCTCGGCTTCACAGCCGTCTATGTCACCCACGACCAGGACGAGGCGCTTGCCGTTTCCGACCGCATCATCGTCATGAGGGACGGGCACATCGCCCAGGAAGGCGCGCCGCGCGATCTCTACGAAGCACCGGCCTCCGCCTTCATCGCCGATTTCATGGGCGAGGCAAATGTCGTTCCCTGCGATATCCTCGGCGTGGAGGGGGGCGATGCGATGATCCGCGTCGAGGCGCTGACCCATCGCCTGCCGGGGCGCGATATCCGGCCCGGTCCGGCGAAGCTCGCCGTGCGGCCGAACGCGATTACGCTGGAACCGGCGTACAACGGCGCGTTTTCCGGCCGCATCACCCACGCCGCCTATCTCGGAGATCATGTCGAATACGAGGTGAAGACGGCCGCCGGCACGCTCTTCGTTGTCGATCCCGCCGTCGAAAGAGCACTGGCTCCGGCGACCGATGTCGCGATCGGCTTCAAGGAGCGTGGAATAGCAATCATCAGCGGTTGAGCCCGCATTGTTCGAGAAACCGTATTTTCAAGCCATAACCGAGGAAAGTTTCATGACGTCACACGTCCCTTCCGGGCTCGAAGCCCGACTGGCGCTCGCCGAAGCGGTGGCCCGCGAGGCAGGCACCGTCGCGCTCGACTATTTCAACCGGCGCGAGACGCTGGTCATCGAGACCAAGCGGGATCCGCAGGATGTCGTCTCGATCGCCGATCGCGAAGTGGAAATGCTGATCCGTGACCGTTTCGCGGAAGCCTATCCCGACGATGGCCTGCTCGGCGAGGAATACGGCCTGGAGCCGGGAAACTCCGGCTTCACCTGGGTGATCGACCCGATCGACGGCACGAGCCCCTTCGTCAACGGCATGCCGAACTGGTGCGTTTCGATCGCCCTCCTCCATGACGGCGTTCCGGTCGTCGGCGTGATCTCGGCGCCCTGCCACGACGAACTTTATGCCGCAGCACTCGGACGCGGCGCGCGGCTCAACGGCAAGCCGCTATCGCTCGACGCGTCGCGGACCATTCGCAATGCCGTCACCGGCATAGGCGCCAACAATCACGTGACGCCGGCATTCGTCGGCAGGATGGTCGAGAAACTGCTTGAAGCCGGCGGCAATTTCGTGCGCAACGGCTCCGGCGCACTGATGCTCGCCTATGTCGCCGCCGGCCGTCTCGTCGGCTATTACGAGCCCTATATGCACGCCTGGGATTGCCTCGCCGGCTATTGCCTCGTCAAGGAAGCGGGCGGCTGGTACCTGCCCTTCCCTGTCGAGGGCGAGCGTCTGACCAAGGGCGCTGCCGTTCTCGCCGCGGCACCGGGCGCAATCGAAGACCTGCGGAAGGTGGCGGGCATCTGAGCGGCGGGCTCGAAACCGGCGATGGAATTCGGAAGCGTCGAAGCGATCAGGCGCCTCGTCGGCGCCGGGATCGGCGACACCATTCTACCGAGGCTGGCGCTTGACGACGGCTTGCGTCGAAGCGGTCCAGAACGACAAACATAGCCGATTCCAATTGGTTAGGCGAAGATGGCGGCGGAAGTCCTGCGCTTGGGCCAAGACCCGTTGGCTTGCTGCCTCTTCTTCCGAAGCTCGATCGCTCGCTGGCGATGGTTGTCCGCCGGGCCAAACATCTCGATCGCGGCCTCAGGGAAAACGAGGCGCGGATTTCGGATGAACAGTCCTCAAAAACGGGTGTTGCGGGATTTCTTGAATCGGGTCCGATTTGGGCGTAAAATTACACAGCAATTCAAAGCGTTACAGCGACCGTGCGAACTGAGGCAGCGGAGCTGAAACGTAAGGCGCACGCGAGGGTGACGCTTTGGTCAAGCTTCATATGTGGAGGTTGTCATGCCAAACACTCTCATTGCGGGAAAAAGGGCCCAGGACTGGGCCAATCTGGTCCTTGGGGTGTGCCTGTTCCTCTCTCCCTGGGTCATCGGTTTTGCGGCTGAGGCCGTGCCGACCTGGAACGCCTGGATCGCCGGCATCGTACTCGGCGCGCTAGCGATTGCAGCGCTTTCGGCCTTCGCAGAATGGGAGGAATGGGTGAACATGGTGATCGGCCTATGGCTGATCGTCTCTCCCTGGCTGCTCGGCTTCATGGCGAACATGAACGCGATGTGGACACACGTCATCCTTGGCGTGCTCGTCGCGGCACTGTCGGCCTGGGCTGTCTGGGACTACCGGCACCCGCATTCGGCTGCCTAATGCATGTCGCCCAAAAGTGCGCAGCTATTTTGGGCGGGCGACATGCATGAAAACAAAGACCTAGAGCAATTCCAGGAAAAGTGTGTAACGGTTTTCCGTCCGGAATTGCGTAGTTTCAAAGAGTTAGATCATTTCGCTGTTTCAATGAAACAATGAAATGATCTAAGCGCGTCGCATGTGGCCGCGTAATGCGACGCGCTTTAAGAGAGTTCCTTGGGTGCACCTTCTCTTCTTCAAAGAAGCCAGTTCTCCGCAAAGTCAGAGCGCGGCAGCCACATGCGCGCCCGTTGAAGTCTTTGCGCTCGTTCCGCCCTTAGCATCAATCGCCGTCTCGCGCGCCTCGAACGATCAACGTCCTGCGCACAACGCAACCGCGAAATGGGAATAAAGTTCCACAGATCCCTTGCTGTGCGCGCGGCGCTCATTCCCTCGGCCCGCAACTTTTTCCTATTTCAGAGATTGGTGGTTCGTGATCCGGCCACGCGCGGACGCGAGCGCAGATGAAATGGGATATCTCCGCTGGAACCTTCGGTCGTCACATCGGTTGGCCTTATTGAGGAGGCGCAACAATGTTGATGGACGATCTCTGGCTATTGGTAACAGCGGGCGGCGCCTTTGCTCTCGGTGCTGCTATCGCCTATGTGGTCATGCGGCAGAGGCCGCTTCCACCGGCCCTTAAGGAAGCACAGGACCGGAAGGTCCATAAGCTCTACCGGGAATCGCAGGAAGATTCGGCCCCATGAGCCGTGGCTCGATCCCTAACGCTCCCACCTCAGGAAGATTGTCGCGAGCGGCGGCAGTGTAAGAAGGATGGAGAAGTCCTTGCCATGCGCCGGCTGGCGTTCAGCCCAGACTTCGGTCTGCCCGAGATTGGATCCGCCATAGATCGCCGCGTCGGTGTTGAGCACCACCTCAAAGCGCCCTTCCATCGGCACGCCAACGCGATAATCGTGCCGCGGAACTGGCGTGAGATTGGACATTATCAGGATATACGAGGAGCGGTCTTGCGGACTGCGCAGCATGCCGTAGACGGACTTCTCCGCGTCGTCGGCGACCGCCCATTCGAAGCCACCCGGCTCAAGGTCGCTGAACTGCAGCGATGGTTCTCGATTATAGAGCCTGTTGAGATCGCGGACCAATTGCAGAATGCCCGCATGCTCGGGCCGGTCAAGCAGGTCCCAATGCACAGAGCCGTCATGGCTCCATTCGCCTTCCTGGGCAAGCTCGCCGCCCATGAAGAGCAGTTTCTTGCCTGGATGTCCCCACATGAAGCCGTAATAGGCGCGCAGATTCGCGAGCCGCTGCCAATGGTCGCCGGGCATCTTCCCGAGCAGAGAACCTTTGCCATGCACCACCTCGTCGTGGGAGAGCGGCAGCATGAACCGTTCGGAATAGGCGTAGATCATGCCGAAGGTCATCGCGCCGTGGTGATATTTGCGGTGGACCGGATCGTCCTGCATGTAGTGCAGCGTGTCATGCATCCAGCCCATGTTCCACTTGAAATCAAAGCCGAGGCCGCCCTCCTCGGGCGCCTTGCTAACGCCAGGCCAGGCGGTCGACTCTTCCGCGACGGTAAGGGCATGCGGGCAGCGCTCATGGATGATGCTGTTCAAGTGCTTGAAGAACTCCACTGCTTCAAGGTTCTCGCGACCACCATATTGATTGGGTATCCATTCGCCCTCCTCGCGGCTGTAGTCCCGGTAGAGCATCGAGGCAACCGCGTCCACGCGCAACGCATCCACATGATAATGCTCCAGCCATTCCAGTGCGCTGGCAATCAGGAACCCTTTCACCTCGTTGCGGCCCAGATTGTAAATCAGCGTGTTCCAGTCCCTGTGGAAGCCCTCGCGCGGGTCCTCATGCTCGTAGAGCGCGGTCCCGTCGAAGCGGGCGAGCCCCCAGACATCGGTGGGAAAATGCGCTGGCACCCAGTCGAGGATAACGCCGATGCCGGCGGCATGGCAGCGGTCGACGAAATAGGCAAAATCCTCCGGCATGCCGTAACGACCAGTGGGAGCGAAAAGGCCGAGCGGCTGGTAGCCCCAAGAGCCGCCGAAAGGATGTTCCATGATCGGCAGGAATTCGATGTGCGTGAAGCCGAGATCCCGCGCATAGGGAATCAGCCGCTGGCTGAGCTCGACCCAGTCGAGCGGCCGGTTTCCCTCCTCAGCGATCCTCAGCCAGGAACCGGGATGTACCTCGTAGACCGAGATGGCACCGGTGCCCGCCCGGTCGGCGCGGCGGGCACGCATCCAGTCCTCGTCGCTCCAGCGGAAAGGTCTCGACGAAGCGACTATCGAAGCCGTCGAGGGCGCGGCTTCGCTGGCGCGGGCAACCGGATCCGCTTTGTGAGGCAGGAGATCGCCGTGAGCATCGAGCAACTCGAATTTATAGCGCTCTCCATGCGTGAGGCGCGGAATGAAGATTTCCCATACGCCGGCTGATGACCGAAGCCGCATCGGATGTCGGCGGCCGTCCCAACTGTTGAAATCGCCGACGACGGAAACCCGCCGCGCATTGGGTGCCCACACGGAAAAACGCACGCCCTGGACACCATCAACGTCCGTCGGAACGGCGCCCAGTGTGCGGCCGAGATCGTAATGCGTGCCCTGGGAGATCAGATGCAGATCGAGGTCGCCGAGCAACAGGCCAAAAGAATAAGGATCCTCCGTCTCCTGCACCGCATCCTGCCAATGGATGCGAAAGAGGTAACGGGCCGCGCTCCCGATCACACCGGCGAAAAGTCCGCCCGCGTGAATCACCTCCAGCCGCGTCAGCGCGCGGTTGGTATCGGCCTCAACCACGTCCACGGAGACCGCGCCGGGCAACAAGGCCCTTACCACGTTGAGATCGTCATATCGATGATGTCCGAGGATCGAAAAGGGATCGCCATGCCGGCCTTCGACGAGAGCCTGGAGGCCTTCAGCGACGGTGCCGATCATCAGGTCTGCGCGCTCATATCTCATGCGACGTTCTCCAAGAGTCTCGATGCAATAGCCGAGAAGCCGACAAGTGGCAGAGGCAGCCAGGTGGGGCGATTGCGCGCTTCATAAGCGATCTCGTAGGCCGCCTTCTCCAGCAGGAACAGGTCGAGGATGCGACCGCGTGAAACCGGACGTAAGCTGAGTTCTCGCGTTTTGCCGACTGCGTCGACGTATCCTTCGAGGAAGGCCGGTTCCGCCATTTCGATGAAGCGCGCCACCAGCGCGGCATGTCGTTGATCAACCACCTCGCTTACCAGTTCCCGGTCGAGATTGGCGGCCGCTGCAAGATAGCTCAGCGATCTCAGCAGCCCCGCAACATCCCGAAGCGGATTGGTCTTGGCGCGGCGTTCAGCGAGATCGCGGGCAGGTTCGCCCTCGAAATCGATGATGTAGGCGTCACCTTCCGCAACCAGAACCTGGCCCAGATGAAAGTCGCCGTGATTGCGGGTCATCAGCGTGCCAGCCGCGGCCTTTGCCAGATGCCCGGCCAACTTCAAAAGCTCCTCGCGTCGTGCGACGAGCGGTCCGATCTGCTGGGCGACCTCAGGGGCGAGACTTTCCTGGATCTCCTCGAGGATGGCGAGGCTTTCGTGAATTTGCTTCTTGACGGCATCGCCCCACCGTCCGGCATCCTCATTGGACATGCGTACCGGTTTGAAATCTTCGTTTTCGGTCGGCTGCGCCAGCGCCACGTGCAATTCGCCGAGCCGCTTGCCGACGGTCGCTGCGAAATCCACCAGCGGCGTGAAGTACTCATTCGCCATGTCTACTTCGACACCGGTCACCATCACCTCGTCGATCGCGCGGCGCAGATTGCTCAGCATCCAGTTCCAGGCATCGCCTTGATTGCGGATCGCGCCTTGCACGATGATCAATGTGCAACGGCAGCCGTCCGGCGCGGTGTGCGCGACTTCGCCGAGCAGTTGTGCAGTGTTCCCATATCCGATTTCCGTCAGATAGCGGGTCATCTCCACTTCCGGATGGACACCCGGCAGGACGTGGCGGATGAGCTTTACCATCGCGATCTCGCCGATGATGAGCGAGCTGTTGGATTGCTCGGCTGAGAGCCACCGTACCGGCAGGTCGTCATTCATGCTCATGCGGTCGAGCAGATCCGTCCCGAGGAATTCAAGCGTGCCCGCTCGGTCGGAGATCACCGCACATTCGCGGAGCCCGCGGATGACGCTGCGTGCCAATCCCTCTATCGCAAAGCCGTCGGTCAAAAATCCGACGCGGCGGCCCTGGCGGAGGCGGGCAAGCGCAAGTTGTTGCGCCAGCGCCGTTGGCTGCCTGTCGTCCCACGACACCGCAAGCGGCAGCAGATACATGTCCTTGCGGCCGTCGAGTTCGGCCTCCACCTCTCCAAGCGAGAGGTCACGGGCGAAGGGAAGCGGCGTGGCGACGACGAGCGAGGCATGCCTCAGCTTCTCGCCCTTGGCGCCGAACCAGCGCCGCTTGCCGAGATAAGCCGGCAGTATCTCGTTCGAGAGCGTGCCTGATAGCCGTGGCTCGTCGACCAGTTCCTGCAGGTCACGACGCACCACCATGGTCACCATGTCCTGCATCTGTTCCGGTGGTTCGGCGCGCCAGGCCGGACCGTCCGCCTCCTGGGCAAGCAGGAACCAGAAGAAGCCATAGGGGGGCAGAGTGAGCATGTAAGTGAGCTGACCGATCGGCGGGAATGGCGACATGCCGGTCAACTCGATGGGGACGCGGCCGGCAAAGTTCGCAAGGTCGAGCTCGACAGCCTGGGGCAGGCGCGACAGGTTGGCGACGCAGAGGATCGTGTCGTCACGATATTCACGCAAATAGGCAAGAATCTTCCTATTGCCGGGCGAGAGGAACCTTAAGGAGCCACGCCCGAATGCCGAATGCTTGTTGCGCAGCGCCAACATCCGCCGTGTCCAGTTGAGCAGCGAATGCGCATCGGCGCCCTGCGCTTCGACATTGACTGCCTCATAGCCGTAAAGCGGGTCCATGATCGGCGGCAGCACGAGTCGTGCCGGATCGGCCTTGGAAAAGCCGCCACTGCGGTCCGGCGACCACTGCATGGGCGTGCGCACACCGTCGCGGTCGCCGAGATAGATATTGTCGCCCATGCCGATCTCATCGCCGTAATAGATCACGGGCGTGCCGGGCATGGAAAACAGCAGCGCGTTCATCAACTCGACGCGACGGCGATCGCGCTCCATCAGCGGCGAAAGACGGCGCCGGATTCCGAGGTTGATGCGGGCTCGACGGTCGGTGGCATAGATGTTCCAGAGGTAATCGCGTTCCTCGTCGGTCACCATCTCCAGCGTCAGCTCGTCGTGGTTCCTCAAGAAGATCGCCCATTGGCACGTCTCCGGGATTTCCGGCGTCTGCCGCATGATATCGGTGATCGGGAAGCGGTCCTCCTTGGCTATCGCCATGTACATGCGCGGCATGAGCGGGAAGTGGAAGGCCATGTGGCATTCATCGCCATCGCCGAAATAGTCGCGCGTGTCCTCCGGCCATTGATTGGCCTCGGCAAGCAGCATTTTGCCTGGATGGGTGGAATCAAGGGCCGCGCGGATCTTCTTCAGGATCGCATGCGTCTCGGGCAGATTCTCGTTGATCGTGCCTTCGCGTTCCACCAGATAGGGGATCGCGTCGAGCCGGAAACCGTCGATGCCGGTTTCCAGCCAGAAGCGCATTACACCCAAAAGTTCCTCGACCACCAACGGATTGTCGAAATTGAGGTCGGGCTGGTGGGAATAGAACCGGTGCCAATAATAAGCGCCGGCGACTGGATCCCATGTCCAGTTGGACTTTTCGGTATCGAGGAAGATGATGCGGGTCTCGGGGAACTTCTGATCCGTATCCGACCAGACGTAGAAGTCCCGCTCCGGCGAGCCGGGGGGCGCGTGCCGCGCCCGCTGGAACCATGGATGTTGGTCGGACGTATGGTTGATGACGAGCTCAATGATCACCCGGAGGCCGCGTTGATGCGCCGCTTCCACGAAGGCCTTGAACTCCTCCACCGTTCCGTAGTCCGTGCTGACATTGGTGTAATCGGCGATATCGTATCCGTCGTCGCGACGCGGGGACGGAAAGAAGGGCAAGAGCCAGATGGTATTGGCGCCAAGCGAGGCGATATGATCGAGCTTCTCGTGAAGGCCCTTGAAGTCCCCGATACCGTCGCTGTTCGCATCGAAGAACGACTTGATGTGAAGTTGGTAGATGAGCGCGTCCTTATACCACAGGGGATCAGGTTCTTGCGGGTTGGTCTGATCCTCCTCCTGGTCGCGGCTTGTGATCACCATGTCCATTTTGTTTCTCCTGTCTTATCTCACCCGCCAGATCGCAAACGGCAGACCGGCATGCGGATCGAGCCGAAGGTGTTGGACCCTGCCTGTCCAACTGAACCTGTGGCCTGCGATCAGGTCTTCGAGGTCAAGCGTGCCATGGTCCGGGAGGTTCCATGACCGGAGCGGGATTTCCACATCCGCCTCATGAACATTGTAGGGATCGAGATTGACGGCGATCAGCAGGGCGTTCTCACGCCCCGGACTCGTCCTCTCATAGAACATGATGTTGTCGTTCCAGGCGGTGAGAAGCTGTAGGCCAAGATGCGAGTGCAGAGCCGGGTTCTCCTTTCGAATCCGGTTGAGCATCGTGATTTCCGATTTGATATTGCCCGGCCGGTCGTAGTCCCAGGCGCGGATCTCATATTTTTCCGAGTCGGCATATTCCTTGCGCTTGGTGTCCGGCCGACCCTCACAGAGTTCGAAACCATTGTAGACGCCCCAAAGTCCTGACAGCGTCGCGGCAAGTGCCGCACGGATCAGATAGGCCGGACGCGGCGCGTTCTGCAGGAAATCGGGGTTGATGTCGTGCGTGTTAACGAAGAAGTGTGGGCGGAAGAACTCTTTCGGTTCCTGCGTGGTGATCTCGCGCATGTATTGCTCGAGCTCCCACTTCGTGTTGCGCCAGGTGAAATAGGTGTACGATTGAGAAAAGCCGACCTTGGCGAGCCTATACATCACCTTCGGCTTCGTGAACGCTTCCGACAGGAAGACGACCTCCGGATGCCGCGACCGGATATCGGCGATCAGCCACTCCCAGAAGGGAAAAGGCTTGGTGTGCGGGTTATCAACGCGAAAGAGTTTCACGCCGTTGTCGACCCAGATTTGCACGATATCGCGCAGCTTGATCCAGAGCGAAGGGATCGCGTCCCAGCTGTAGAAGTCCACATTGACGATGTCTTCGTATTTTTTCGGCGGATTTTCCGCGTAACGAATGGTTCCGTCCGGTCGCCAGTCAAACCAGCCCGGATGCTGTCTCAGCCAAAGGTGGTCGGGCGAGCACTGGATGGCGAGGTCGAGCGCTATCTCCAGGCCCTCGTGCTTGCTGGCATCCACCAACCGTCGGAAATCTTCGAAAGTGCCAAGGTCAGGATGGATCGCGTCGTGACCGCCATCCGGCGATCCGATGGCATAAGGACTGCCTGGATCCGCCGGCGCCGCGCGCAGGCTGTTGTTCCTGCCCTTGCGATTCGTCTTGCCGATAGGATGAATCGGCGGGAAATAGAGCACGTCGAAGCCCATGGCGCGGATGGCCGGCAGCCGTTTGATGACGTCATCGAATGTGCCGTGGCGGGTCGGATCGCCGCTCTGTGAGCGTGGGAATACCTGGTACCAGCTTGCGAAGCTGGCCCCCGGACGCTCTGCATCAAGAGGGATAGTCTGCGACCGGAGACGATGAGGACGTCGATCTGCCGTCGCCATAAGCTCGGCGGTTTCTGTCGCCAGCAGGATTTCGGTACGTTGGGCATCGTGCGCCGCCGTCAGCTTGTCGAAGAGGGTTTTGAGCTGCGTCTTGATTTGGCCTTCCGCATAATCGAGCGCATCCACCACGAAGTTGATGCCCTCCTGGATTTCGAGCCTGAGATCGAGCCGCGCCTCGTGCTTCTTGACGAACTCGTAGCGGAAGATCTGAAACGGACTGCGCCAGGCTTCGACCGCGAATTCGTGCCGGCCCAGGCGCTTGGGCGTGAATTCCGCACACCAGCGATCATTTTCGATCAGTTCCATGTGCACTTCGTTCCAGCCGCTTTCGTCGACCGCCCGCCAGAGCAGGACAGCCGAAAGCGGGTCGTGGCCGTCGCCGAAAATATCTGCCTCGACCTTCACCGTCTGGCCGACAACGCGCTTGACGACGAAACGACCGTCATCGACCGCGGGCGTGATCTTCTCGATTGCCAATCTCGGAGACGCGGCGGCCTCGCTGGCATCGGGTACCGGAACCGTATCGACGATCGGTACGGACGCCTGTCCTTCGAAAATGCGCAACTCGCCCGGCTTCAACTTGAGATCGGCGTCAAAAACCTCGCCTTCGGCCTGGGGATTGACGAGCGGAAGGAATAGCGACGCCGCCTCCCGCAAGACATTGAACGGTGCGTTGACGACGCGCCGGAGGTCGCGATTGAGGACAACGACGCGGATTTTCTGCGAGGCGCGAACGTCCTCCTCGTCCGTCTGCATCAGAGCGACGGCCGGAGTCTGGCTGGCGGAGATGAGCTTGAGCGGCTGCCGCGCGAAGCCGGCGGCCGTCTTGTTGGTCCAGCCGTTCACGGCGCGGATGTCATCGGAAAGATCGAAAGAGCCCTGTTTACGAAGGCCAAGCAGGCCGGTTCCATCGCCATGCGTCGGATCGAGCGGCGTGGCAGCACCGAATTCGAAGCCCATTGGAATCATCATTCCGCTGGCAAATGTGGAAGCAAGCTTCAGCGCGCGGACAGCCTTACGCTGCAGCACCTCACAACCGTCGGTGCCGTGAGCGATCCGTTTACCGAACGGCGCCTCCGGGAAGGTAACCTGATATCCGATCTGCCGCTGGATCTGGTATTCATCCGTGATCCACCGTTCCTCCAGGTTCCACCAGGCAAGCGAGGAGAAGCTGCCGTCAAACCCTGCCCCGTCGAGAGCCTTGCGGTCTTCGAAGGCGCTGCCAGGCGTCCACGCCAGAAAGGTTGTTTCTGGCGCCGACTTACGGGCCGCGACGATAAGGTCGTACCATGCCTCCGGCGCCAGGCGACCGATGCCTAAGCAGCGAAAACCAGCAATGCCGAGGCCCGTGAGCCAAGTCATTCGTTTGCGCCAGTCCTCGATGTACCTGGCTTCGCCCCTGAAATCGACGGGCCGGCTACGGCTTTCCTGCGGTGCCACGCGCGGATCGGCGATGATGGACCCCGCAGGCTTGTCATCGACGGCAACTCGATCCACGACGAGGTCGAGCATTAGTTTGAGATCATTTTCCCGGGCCACCTCGACCAACGACTTGACGCCATCCTCGACAGAGTCACCCAGCTCCAGGTCGGGATCGAGCTGATCGAAATTCCTGGTGACGAAGACACTGGCATAATGGCCACGTTCAAAAAGAGGCGCCGCCAGGACCGTATCAAAACCAAGGTCTTTCGCATGCGTGAAGACCTCTCTCCACGCGTCGAGCCCCTTCAGCACCAAAGGATGCACGTAGTAGATTCGCGGTGGCAATTGCGACAGCGAGATTCGCGAAGCGACTTGGGGGCGCGTGTTCATCGGGTCTGCCTCGCCGCAGGGTTTCCCTGTGTAACGGTGAGGCGACCGTCCTTGTTCCTCTAAAAGGGCACAAACTGACCGCGATGCACCACGCTGGGCAGCCATGGATGTAGAGCTTCAGCATTGTTGCCGCGCTAGTTTGCCCAAACGCTGACGCTTGCTTGCCTGCTGAAGCCTCAGCCCTGAAGGGATTTCAGCCAGTCGCCGATCGTGGCTCCGCGATGGCGCTCGGAAGGAGCGAGCGGTGCGACGTGCCGTTCGGCAGCTGCCATCTTGCGGATATCGCGCGGGTTCGCCCCGAATTCGTGATTGAAGGCGCGTGTGAAATTCGCGGCCACGTCGAAACCCGCGGCTTCCGCAATTTCGGAGATAGGCCGCTTGTTCGTCGGGTCGCTGAGGTCCGCATAGGCCTGCAGAAGCCGGCGGCGGCGAATGTAGTTGAGGACACCGCCACTCGGCTCGAAAAGCTGGTAAAGGCGCGTGCGGGAAATGCCCAGTACGCGGGAGATGGCATCCGGTGTCAAATCTCCCGCATGAAGGTTTTGATGGATATACCGGTGCGCCCGTTCCATCATTCCGATGTTTACCGGGGACGCTGCCGCGTCCGGCCGCGTCGCTGATGCAGCGCAAGCGACGATCATGTCGCGCACCGTGCGCACGATACGCGGCACTTCAGGCGCGGCAATGGTGCTGAGATTTGATTCTACACCGTCAATGTAGTTCATGAGCAGATCCGTCAAACTGCCCGACAGGACAGAATTATTGGCACCCTCGAGTTTGCTCGCATCGTCCGCCAGCAATTCATATGGCATGAAGAGAAGGACGGCCACGGACTCCGTCACACGCCCGCGGTAGGGGTAGCCCAGGGACCGAAGAAAGAGCTCTCCCGGTCCTATCTCCGTGACGTGGCGGTCGACTTCGGTCCATGCCCGACCACTGCGGAGCACCCCGACGTTCCAGTGGTCTATCGGGCTGGAGCGCAGCATCGCGCGAGACCGCTCATAGCTATATCCCGGCGTACGTTGTTGAACGACGAGCAAATCCCCAAGGTGCCATCCTACCTGCTCTGCAGGAAAGCCTTCATCCGGAGCCTTCCCGTCTGGCAAACGAACATCGATCAGCGGAGCCATGTGCTGGCGCCATGCGTCAAACTGTTCCGCAGGCGGCAATCCGAGCGTGGAAAAATGCGAGGGCACCAGCCCGGGGCGCGCGATGGCTTGGCGCTCCCTTCGTTCGGTGGGCTCGCGCGGCCACCGGCGCCGCTCCAGATGGGCGGGCCAGGCGGGAGCTTCGGGTGGACCATCTCCGGATTCTTTACTCATGCAACACCCTCCAGCGAATGGTCGCGCTCGAACGTGAGCCGCAAACGGTCGAGTGCCTGTAGCGGCGCATGTCCCGCTTCGTCACAACTCGCCCCAGAGTGGAACAGAGCCGACAGATTACACCCAGAAGTGACACTTATACCTCGTTTTGAGTAGAAATGCACGGCAAGATAACTATCCGGATTGGGTGATAATGACATTCACCACGCCGCGATTGTATCAATAGGCAACAGTCGCTTTCAAATAGCGCAAGGCAAAAGCCAGAGTATTTTCGAACGAAGGCATTTGAATTACCTAGTTATTCCTTCCGTTGGCGAACGTTCTTAGTTTGTTAATAAGTGGCGTGGAGATTATCCGTGAATTATTTTCGTAATGATTTCAGAAACACTTTGACAAATGCAAAAGAAGACAAAGATTTCTCGCGGCGCCCGAAGAACCTGAAGCGAATACTCGTCACTGGCGGCGCGGGCTTCCTGGGATCACATCTCTGCGAGCTGCTTCTCGGCGCCGGTCACGAAGTCCTCTGCATCGACAACTTCTCGACCGGCTTGAGACGCAACGTCGCGCAGCTGAAGCGCTTCGACACCTTCCGTGTCATCGCCCATGACATCGTGGAGCCGATCGATCTGGAGGTCGACGAAATCTATAATCTCGCCTGTCCGGCATCGCCGCCGCACTATCAGGCCGATCCGATCCAGACCATGAGGACCTGTGTGGTCGGGTCGCTCAATCTGTTGGATCTGGCTGCGCGCAAGGGGGCGCGCATCTTCCAGGCGTCGACGTCGGAAATCTACGGCGACCCGCAGGTCCACCCGCAGGTGGAAAGCTATTGGGGCAACGTCAATCCCTTCGGCCCACGCTCCTGTTACGACGAGGGCAAGCGTTGCGCAGAAACCCTGTTCTTCGACTTCCACAAGGTCCATGGGGTCGACATCAAGATCGTTCGCATCTTCAACACCTACGGCCCCCGGATGCGCCCGGACGATGGCCGTGTCGTCTCGAACTTCATTGTCCAGGCACTCAAAGGTGAGGACATCACCATCTATGGCGACGGGTCGCAAACCCGCTCCTTCTGTTTCGTCGACGATCTGATTGACGGCTTCGTCCGCCTGATGGCGTCGCCATCGTCGCTCACGGGCCCGGTCAACCTCGGCAATCCCGGAGAGTTCACCATCAGTGAACTCGCTGACCGGGTGATCCACGTGACCGGCTCACGCTCGAAGATCATCCGCCGGCCCCTGCCCGTCGATGACCCGCGCCAGCGCCGCCCGGACATTTCGCTCGCAACGGAAGCGCTCGGTTGGCGCCCGACGATCAATCTGTCGGAAGGTCTCGCACGCACGATCCAATACTTCGACGGCCTCCTCGCCGGTTCCGATCGGAAAGTCATGGAGCTGGTCTGATGGACGCGCCACGCCTTCTCGTTACGGGTGGGGCCGGCTACATCGGCAGCCACACCGCAAAGCTTCTCTGCCTGGAGGGCATCGAGCCCGTCGTCTACGACAACTTGTCGACCGGGAATCGCTCCGCGGTACGCTGGGGACCGTTCGTCCACGGCGACATCCTGGACACAGCCCACCTGATCAAAGTGGTGGAACAATATCAGCCGGCCGCCGTCATCCATTTCGCCGCATCCGCCTATGTCGGTGAATCCGTCGCAGACCCCGCGAAGTACTACAACAACAATGTCCGCGGAACGCTGTCGCTCCTCGATGCGTGCCGACAGGGGGGCCTCGACAAGATCATCTTCTCGTCGAGCTGCGCCACCTATGGCGTACCGGCGGTGTTGCCGATCGACGAGGCCACGCCGCAGGCACCGATCAATCCCTACGGCAAGACGAAACTGATGGCCGAGCACATGCTCGCGGACTACGCGACGGCCTTCGGACTCAACTATGTTTCGCTGCGCTATTTCAACGCCTGCGGGGCCGATCCGGAAGGTGATCTCGGGGAGTGGCACGACCCGGAAACGCACCTCATTCCGCGGGCACTCATGGCCGCGGCAGGTAAAATTCCGCATCTGGAGATCTTCGGCGACGACTACGACACGCCCGATGGGACCTGTGTGCGTGACTATATCCACGTGGCCGATCTGGCGCACGCTCACGCCCTGGCCTATCGACACCTCGCCAGCGGTGGAGCGAACCTTGCGCTCAATCTCGGCACCGGTCGTGGTTGTTCCATAAAGGAAGTGCTTCAAGCAATCAGCGAGGTTACCGGTCACGCCGTCCCGGTGGTGTTTCGCCGGCGACGTTGTGGAGATCCGCCGGCGCTCTATGCGGATGCTGCGCTTGCGCACCGGACAATCGGCTTCCTGCCCCGCTATTCCGATCTTGAGACAATCGTGCGAACGGCTGCGCCATTCTTCGGACTGGAGGCGCGGCCATGACTCGCCTTTCTGCCGACGACGGAACGAGCACTTCGCAGAGCGATGAGCCCTTGCTCGTTCCTGTGCTCACCGGCTATCGCCGGGCGGAATATCTCCTCGGCGCCGGCCTGTGGCTGGCCGCTCTCGTTCATTTCTGGGCCTGGTGGCTAGAGCCGCGCCACCACATGGACACTTTGGGCAGTATTACGGTGACCGCGGTCCTGGCTTGGGTCACTCTCCTGCCTGCCTATTTCGTCGCGGTCTTCTATCGCGCGGCAAAACCAAATGGACCTCTGCGGTTGCCGGCCGGCAGTCGCGTCGCGATGGTCGTGACCAAGGCACCATCGGAACCCTTTTCGATCGTGTCGGAAACGCTGAAGGCGATGCTCGCGCAGGATGTCCCGCACGACACCTGGCTCGCGGACGAAGATCCCTCCGAGGCGACGCTCGAATGGTGCCGCAGGCATGGCGTCCTCGTCTCGACCCGCAAGGGACGGGCCGACTATCATCGGACTTCGTGGCCGCGACGCACGCGTTGCAAGGAGGGCAACCTCGCCTTCTTCTACGATCATTACGGCTATGATCGCTATGATTTCGTGGCCCAGCTCGACGCAGATCATGTTCCTGAGCCTGGTTATCTTTTTGAGATGCTCCGCCCTTTTGCGGATCCGAGGGTTGGTTACGTCTCCGCACCAAGCATCTGTGACCGGAACGCATCCGAAAGCTGGGCGGCGCGCGGAAGGCTTTATGCCGAGGCGAGCATGCACGGCTCGCTTCAGGCTGGCTATAATGGGGGGCTGGCGCCGCTGTGCATAGGATCGCACTATGCGGTCCGCACGGCGGCGCTGGAGGAGATCGGCGGACTCGGGCCCGAACTGGCCGAAGATCATTCGACGACGTTGATGATGAACGCCGCCGGCTGGCGCGGCGTCCACGCGCTCGAAGCGATCGCGCATGGTGACGGGCCGCGCACTTTCGGGGACCTCGTGACTCAGGAATTCCAGTGGTCGCGCAGCCTCGTCATGCTCCTGCTGCAGTATTCGCCACGCTTGGTTGGCAAATTGCCGCTACGGCTGAAGTTCCAGTTCCTTTTCTCGCAGCTCTGGTACCCTCTGTTCGCGTGCTTCATGGCGCTGATGTTCGCGATGCCGATGATAGCGCTGGCGCGCGGCGAGACCTTTGTCGCGGTGACCTATCCTGATTTTCTCGCGCATTTCGCGCCGCTTTCGACCATCCTCGTGCTTTTGGCCTATCGCTGGCGGGCCAGCAGCTCGTTCCGGCCGTATGACGCGAAGATCCTGAGCTGGGAATGCACGCTCTTCCTCTTTGCGCGGTGGCCTTGGGCGCTCGCCGGTACCCTGGCGGCGCTACGCGACTGGCTCACCGGATCCTTCGTGGATTTTCGTGTCACTCCGAAAGGTGCATCCGAGGTCGATCCGCTCCCGTTCCGTGTTCTCGCGCCTTACGTCGTTCTGGCCATTGCAGCCGTGCTGCCGGTCCTCCTGGTCGACGATGCTGCGAACGCCAAGGGCTTCTACCTCTTCGCGATCCTGAATGCCGCGATGTACTGCCTGCTTCTGCTGGTCATCGTCGCGCGGCATTCGAAGGAGAACGCGGTCACCACCACCTCCCGTTTTCACCGCCCGGCGATGGCGGCAGGTCTTTCGGCACTCGTCGCATTGCCCGGGATCGCGACGGCCGAACACGGGAAAGACGGGCTTGAGGCGCTCGCATGGGGTGCCGGGCATCTCCGCCTCTTCGAGGAACGTTATGCGGTAGCGGGTGCCGGGCAGGACGGCAGCAACTTGCGAAAGGTCGTCTTCCGGCCGCGCTGGATTTCCGTCACGGCGGAACAGGGAAACGGTGGAGCACACTGAGGGTAGGCCATGACAGGAAATCTCGGAATTGATCAGAAACAAGGTTGGCGCCCCCGTTATGCAGCGTTCATCAGGCGCCTCGCTCTTGGCGTCGTGCCAATGGCCTTTCTCCTCAGCCAATCGCCGGTGTCGGCGGAGGTCGTCGTTCCCGAAAAGGCACGCGTCATGACCGGCGTGGAACTTTACATGATGTTCCGCGACAAGACGTGGAAATGGGAGAACGGCGCCGGCCGAATGCAGGGCGAAGGCCGCGTTTTCCGAGCCTGGGCGCAGTCTGAGGCGGGAGCGACTTGGGCGGAAGGCCGCTGGAGCGTGACTGATGGCGGTCAACTCTGCCTTAAGGGCGTATGGCACAGCCAGAGCGCTGCGGCCCGCGACAAGACCTGCTTCACCCACCGGATCCTCGACGGCACCATCTATCAGAAACGGGAGCCTGCCGGCGACTGGTACGTCTTCAGACATGCGAGGCCGGCGGCCGACGACGCGTTCAATCGTCTGATCGTTGAGGATCTGGTCGAAGCGAAGCTCCCTATCATCCGGGCGGTCCTCAACGCCCACGCAGAAGCAAAAACGAATAGCGTGCGCCCGCAAACCGAGGCGAACGAAGTTGGAGGTGTGCAATGAACAAGAGATCAAAGGCGTTTGCCTTCACATTTTTTGGCTTGTTGCTGTCGGGTACCGTCCTCGCAGCCAGCATGCCCCGCGGAATTCCAGACGCGAACTCCATCACTACGGCAACACCATCGGACAAGCGTCCGGTGTTGAATCAAGACTCGATAGATTTCGGCGCCTATGATCCGCACGGCGACTTTGGGGAGCCGTCGCAATCCAAGATCGAACATCTCTTCCTGCCTTGGGAGGATGTCGATCTGTCGACCCTGACGCTTGCGGACAATTATGCACAGGCGCGCGGACGCACACTGATGATCACGATCGAACCGTGGTCCTGGTCACCTGACTGGCGCGTTTCGGATCAGGAATTGCTGCGCAGCATCCTGAGTGGAAAGCGCGACGACAACATGGCCGCTGTCTGTTCGACGGCTGCCACGCTGAAAAGCCCGATCATCGTAAGGTGGGGCCAGGAAATGGACGAAACGGATAACCAATTCTCCTGGTCTCACTGGCAGGGTGCGGAATTCAAAGCGGCCTTCCGACGCATGGTGGACGTGTGCCGAGCGCATCTGAAAAACGCGAAATTCATGTGGTCGCCCAAAGGGAATCAGGGGCTGGACGCCTTTTATCCCGGGGACGACGTCGTCGACATCGTCGGGCTGTCGGTGTTCGGCTATCAACAATACGATCGAGCCATGACTGGCCGCGACCAGTCGTTTTCTGAACGTCTGGCACCCGGATATGAGCGGGTGAAGAGCTACGGCAAGCCAATCATGGTCGCCGAACTCGGTTACGAAGGCGACGCATCCTATGTGGCCAGCTGGGCAACAAACGTGGCCACGCGCCATGCCGAATTCCCGGAGCTGACGGCAGTCGTCTATTTCAACGACCGCGAAATCTACCCGTGGCCCGGGGGGTATGGACGGCCCGATTGGCGGGTGGTCCGGGAAGCCACCAACTAGCCAGCAGGCCGACAGGAGACATGAGATGAAGCCAGCACTACGCACAATATCTTTGGTGGTCGCAATCGCTGCGGCCATGGGGGCGGCGGGATCGGTTGCCGAGGCCGCTGCTGGACGCGTGAACGCTCAAAATGCAACGCCACTCACGCACGAGGAGCTCTACAAGCTCTACGGTCAGAAATCGTGGATATGGAAAGCGGGCGCGGGTTATTTCTCGGTGCGGCAGCGCCGGTTTACGGCCTGGTCACGCGAGAACGGCACGCCCTCATACGGTGTCGGCCGCTGGTTCATCACTGGGCCGGGAAAACTCTGCTTCAAGGCCGACTGGCATGCCAAGGACGGCTCCGCACCCGCAACGACATGCTTCAGCCATCGCAAGCAAGGTAGCCGCATTCTTCAGAAACGCGAACCGAATGGCGAATGGTATGTCTTCAGGAACACGCCGGCAAAGCCTGATGACGAATTCGCCAAACTTCGCCACGGCAATTATGTGACCGCGCGGCTGAACCGCATCGAAGCCAAGCTCGGCAAGGTCGACTGATCTTGACCGGGTGAAGGGGTTGCGCAGCCTGTTGGCGTCAGCGCATCAAGAAGGCTCCGCAGATGAGCCCGTCGCCAATCGGCGCGCAACTCCGCCATTATCGAAGGAAGCAGCGCGAGGTGCTGCCAAAACCGCTCGGCGTGCAAATATATGGCGCGCGCCCGAGATAGGCGGCCCGTTCGAGCTTGGCCGCCCGTTGAACGACGACCTGCTTGGCCGCGACGGGCTTGCTGCTTAACGCCGGGTAGCCGAGCTGTTTCGTCAGCGACGAGGTGCGGATACTCTGATCCGCGGTGGCAGAACATCCCGACACCGCTGCTGCAAGGAGCAGTGCAAAAACGCCCCGCACCATGCCGTTGCGGCTGTCGATTAGCCCGACCGAAATTCTTGTTTGCGCTTTCATGGCTAGAACTCCCGGTTCCGAAACTCATGCGCAGACGGTAGATGAGACGATTTAAATGGCCGTGCAGAAAATGCATACAACTTGACCCATCGCAGCTACCGTTCCGCCGCACGTGAGTCTCGGGTCAATGACCACGCACGCAGCCACCGGATTCCAGCAGGTTGGCCATAGACCAATTTCTGAGCCGGCCAGCCAATCACCGCCTGACGGAGAGGACAGTCATATCTCCCCCAGGACTTGCACGGAGAAGCCTTCATAGCATTGGCCCCAGAGGACACGACTCGGAGGCAAATTGACGCGATCTTCGAGACCGAGGCGGTGAAGCCCAAGATCGTGCTGGAGACGCCCTATTCGACCACGATATGCGCAATGGTGAATGCGGGGCTCGGTTGCGGCGTAGTGAACCCGATCACCGCGGAACCTTTTCTCGGCAAAAACATCGTAATCCGGCCCTTTGAACGGGCTGTCTATTTCCGCACGCTTCTCCTTCTACCCCCGAACCGACAGCCCTCGAAGATTGTGCGAGATCTCATGAGCGAGCTCAGGAAGCACGCAAGCTCTGACGATGCGACCATGCCTCAGTCAGTGTCACGAGGTTAACCCTGGACGCGAACTGCATAGCGCGTCCGGGCTGGGTCTTCGCGAAACGAAGTCGATCGCCTCCAATCCTGCCCGGCAAATCTGATGTCTGGCCGCCGGCCCTGAGGCCGGCTCCGCTCCGTTTCACTTGCTTGCCAGTCGCTCAGAAGGCGAGTTGAACCTTCATCGAGCGGCTCCGGTCGCCAGCCGCCTCAAACGCTTTCACGGCGTCATCGATCGCAAACACCGAAGAAAGTAGTGGCTTCAAGTCGACGCGGCGCGAATTGATCAGATCGACGGCCAATCCGAACTCCTCGTGGAAGCGGAAGGTGCCCTTCATTTCGATCTCCTTGGCGACCACCAGGTTTTGCGGGATCGAAACATCCCCGCCGAGCCCCAGTTGTACGAGAACGCCACGCGGCCTCAGCGTCTCGAGCCCGGACCTGACCGCCATTTGGTTGCCCGACGCCTCGAACTGGACGTCGAAATAGCCCTTGTTGGCGGCGTAAGCTGCGAGGTGATCGGCGTCATTAGCGACGTTGATCACCCGGTCCGCGCCGATCGATCGCGCCTTTTCGAGCACGCCATCCATCACGTCGGTGGCGACGATCTCTCGTGCGCCGTGAACGCGAGCCGCGATGATCGCCAAGGCTCCGATCGGGCCGCAACCGGTGACAAGAACGCGTTTTCCGATCAGCGAGCCCGCACGGGCCACCGCATGCAAGGTGACGGCAAACGGCTCGGCGAGTGCGGCTCCGTTGATCGAGACGCCGTCAGCGACCTTGTGGCACTGCCACTCCTCCGCGACCAGACGCTGCCTGAAAGCGCCCTGGATATGCGGCATCGGCATGGCGCTGCCGTAGAAGCGCATGTTCATGCAATGGTTCTGTTGGCCGCGCTGGCAGTATTCGCATCTTCCGCAGGGCCGGCTCGGCGACACGGCGACCCGGTCCCCCACGGCAAACCTGGCGACGCCCTCGCCCAGCGCCTTGATCGTTCCGGCGACCTCGTGCCCGAGGATCATCGGCTCGCGCAGGCGTACGGTGCCGAAGCCGCCGTGATTGTAATAGTGCAGGTCGGAACCGCAGATGCCGCCCGCTTCGACCTGAACTTCAATCTGGCCAGGTCCGAGAACCTCTGCGTCCCGCTCCTCGACCCGCAAGTCCTTGGCGGCGTGAATGACGACGACTTTCATCGGGCTTACCTCAGATAACGGGGGTCAGGAGGACCGCGCCGGCAAAATGCGCGGCGAGGTTGTCGCGAACGAGTTGGCCCATCGCCTTGCGCGTCTCGACCGTGCCGGACGCATGATGGGGCTGCAGGAGAACATTGTCGAGCTTCAGGAACCGGGGATCGAGCTTCGGTTCCCCCTCGAACACATCGAGTGCTGCCGCCCCCAGAACACCCATCTCCAACGCATCGAGCAAGGCTTCCTCGTCGATGTTGGAAGCGCGCGAGATATTGATCAGCATTCCCTCGGGCCCGAGCGCCTCGATCACGTCCTTCGAGACGATGTGCCGGGTAGCGGAAGAGGCCGCCAGCGTGACAAACAGGAAGTCCGAATGCTCTGCGAGGGAGACCGGGTCGGCAATGAAGGTCATGCCATCCGCGTAGGGCTTTTCGGCGACGTCGCTATAGGCGACGTCCATGTCGAAACCACGAAGACGCTTGGCAACCTCGAAGCCGATGCGACCCAGACCGAGCACGCCGGCTCTGCGGCCCCAAACGCGCCGCTTCAGCGGATAAAGGCCCTTCGCTGCCCAGCTTCCGTCCTTGACCCAGCTTTCGGCACCGATCATCCCACGCGATTGGCAGAGCATCATCGCCACACCGAGATCGGCAACGTCATTCGTCAGCACATCGGGGGTATTGGTGACGCGGATGCCGCGCTCACGGCATGTCGCGAGATCGACGGCATCATAACCCACGCCATAGACCGACACGATCTCCACATGGGGAAGCTTGCCGATCAAGTCCGCCGATGCGCCGAGCTCCCCTCGTGTCGCGATCGCTCGAATGCGCGGGCCATGCGCTGCGAGGAAGGCATTCCTATCCTCGGCTTCATAGATCTTGTGGACGCCGTAACGCGCCTCGAGGTCCACCAGATCCCAATCCGGATAGGGGCCCATGAGCAGAATGTCCGGTTTCGTCATCAATTTCCTCCCGTGGTTTCGTTTCGTCGGTGGCGGCGCGATGCGCACGGATCGCCAGGGTTTTCATCGCCAGCGCAACGATGCGCTCCAGCGACTGATCGATTTCGATGGTAACGACGTCCGCCTCACCCACAGGCAATTCGAGCGTGGCAAGCTGACTGTCGAGGAGCGACACCGGCATGTAATGGCCCTGACGCTCTGCCAGGCGCGCTGCGAGCATCGCCCGGGCGCCCTGCAGGAAGACGAAAGTGATCGGCCTTGCGGCCACCGCCCGCAGCCGTTCGCGATACGACCGCTTGAGGGCCGAGCACGACACGACAGCGGCCTCGGTGCCTTGCAACCGCTCCCCGATCTCGTCGAGCCAAGGCCAGCGGTCGTCATCATTGAGCGGGATGCCGCTTCCCATCTTGTCGATGTTCGCCGCCGAATGCAGGCTGTCGCCCTCGATGAACCGCGTGCCGAGATGGGCTGCCAGCCGCTCACCGACGGTCGATTTGCCGCAACCCGACACGCCCATGACAACGACCGGACCGAAGCCGCCGCCGGCCTCAAAGGCTTGTGGTGATGCCGCCGTCGACATAGAGCGTGTGTCCATTGACAAATGACGAGGCATTGCTCGCCAGGAAAACCGCCGCGCCCACCAGTTCTTCGACCTCACCCCAGCGCGCTGCCGGCGTGCGCTTCTCCAGCCAGGACGAGAATTCCTCACTGTCGACAAGCGCCTGATTCAACGGCGTTTTGAAGTAGCCGGGCGCGATGGCGTTCACCTGCAACCCGTACTTCGCCCAGTCCGTGCACATGCCGCGCGTGAGGTTTCTGACTGCACCCTTGGTCGCCGTGTAGGGGGCGATCGACGGGCGAGCGAGCTCGCTTTGCACCGAGGCGATATTGATGATCTTGCCGGCACCTCGTCCGATCATGTGCCGGGCCACCGCCTGGCCGACATAGAAGACGCTCGACACATTCGTCTTCAGCAATTGCTCCCAACGCTCGGCGGGAAAGTCCTCGAGCGGCGTGCGGAACTGCATGCCGGCATTGTTGACGAGAATGTCGATGGCGCCGATATCCTGCTCGATCGCATCGACGCCACGGCTCACGGCTTCGACGTCAGTGACGTCGAAATCGCTGACGGCGACGTTGTGGCCGATATTGCGGAGCGACTTTGCTGCATCCTCAAGCTTGCCGCGATCACGCCCATTGAGAACAATCGACGCGCCATGCTCGGCTAGGCCGCGCGCCAGAGCGAAACCGATACCTTGAGACGAACCGGTGATCAGCGCCCGTTTGCCTTCGAGGCTGAACAATGAATGTATCATCGTGGCTTCCTTCAAAAAACGATGTCTGCTGAGCCCCTCGCATCGGCTCGGAAGAGCCAGTTTCAGAAATCTACAATCAGGCCCTTCGCTTTGAGAACCGGCTCAAGATTGCTGACTTCGACGACGGATTTGCCCTGTTTGTAGGCAGCGATGTAGCCGGCCTCGGCATCTTCGCGGGCCTGCGAAAGCCTGGCGACTTGCCTGACCTCGTTCCGGCGCACAACGACCAGGCCGTCCGCATCGCCAACGATGACATCGCCGGGATTGATCAGTTCGCCGCCGACGATGATCGGATCGTTGACGGCGGCCAGAGTTTCCTTGACGGTTCCCTTGATGCAGACGCTCAACGAAAATACCGGGAAGCCAAGTTCCCTGAGCTGGAGGGTGTCACGAACGCCGGTGTCGGTTACGAGGCCGCCGATACCCTTGGCGAGGCAGGCGTTGGCGAGCACGTCGCCGAACGAGCCGGCCTCTTCATATTCGCCGGCAGAGACGACGATGATGTCGCCTGGCTGAGCGTAGTTGATGGCGAGCTGAAGCATGATGTTGTCGCGTGGCGCGCATTTGACGGTAAACGCCGGACCGCAGAGCTTCATGCGATAGTCGACGGGCTTGAGACGGGACGAAAGCGCTCCGCGGCGCCCCTGTGCTTCATGAATGGTCGCCGGCGAGAATTTCGAGATCGCCTCGATGTCTTCGGCGGACGGGCGTTCGGCAATGTTCTTGATGTGGGTCATAAGGGGCCTCAAACGGTCGTGACGATGCGATGGCGGCAGTGGTCCCACCGCCCTCGGTTTCCAAAAATGACAGGGGTTAAGTGCGATACCGCTGTCCGATCAGGGGATCGGATCGAACTTCAGTTCGGTGAGCGGAACGACCTTGTCGGTGCGTGTCATCTTGTACTCGGTGTCCTTGCCGAGCCACTTTTCCCAGATCTTGTTGATCTCGCCATCGGCATCGAGCTTATGCAGGACTACGTTGACCTTGGCGACGAGCGCGGGCTGACCTTTGGGCATGCCGATGCCGATCGGCTGGAACAGCATCGGTTCCTCGATCATCCGCATCTCCTTGCCGCGGGTCTTCGATTCGTTGACGAGTTTCGTTGTCGTCATGGTGTTGGCCACCATTCCGCGAGCCTTGCCCTGCTGGACCGCGAGATAGGCCGAGGCGGTGTCCTGGAACGTCAGCGGCTCGGACTTGTTGAGCTTGATCGAAAGCTCGGACGTCGAACCCTTTGCCGAGGCGATCCTCACGCCGACGAAATCGGCCTTGGTCTTGCCCTCGTCGGCAGCCGGCACGATCAGCATTTCCTTGGCCAGGTAGTACGGATCGCTGAAGTCGATCTGCTCGGCGCGCCCGAGGGTATAGGCAAGGTTGGCGACGGTAATGTCGACCCGACCTAGCTTGACCTCCGGTACGCGAGCCTCGACCGACACCGGTTTGACCTCCGCCGTCACACCCATCGCCCCGGCGATCGCCTTGCAGAGATCGACGTCGAAGCCGACCATTTCGCGTGTGGCCGGATCGGGAGCGGCAAACGGTGGAACGTCCGCGAACGTGGCACACCGAAGAGTCTTGGATGACATGATGTTGTCCAGCTGATCAGCCTTTGCGGGCGCTACGGCGCTCGCGCCGGCAAGGACAACGCCAAGCGTGATGCATTTCCATTTCATTTGCTGTTCTCCTTTGTTGATTTGATTAGTGCCGCAAGTCCGCGAGGAAACGCTGCGCACGCGGATGCTGCGGATTCTTGAAGAACTCGTCCGGAGTTGCGGTTTCCAGGATCTGGCCTGCATCGATGAACCAGATGCGATCCGCAACATCGCGGGCAAAGCCCATTTCGTGGGTGACGCAGAGCATCGTCATGCCCTCGGACGCCAGGCTCTTCATCACGCTCAGCACCTCGCCGACCATTTCCGGGTCGAGAGCACTCGTTGGCTCGTCGAACAGCATGACCGGAGGTTCCATGGCCAGCGCCCGGGCAATTGCCACGCGCTGCTGCTGACCGCCCGACAGTTGCCCCGGATAGGCGTTCTGCTTGTCGGCGAGACCGACCCGCTCGAGGAGCTTGACGGCCTTGGCGCGGGCTTCTGCCGCCGGCACACCCTTCACGCGAATGGGCGACATCGCAATGTTGTCGAGCACGGAGAGGTGCGGGAACAGATTGAAATTCTGAAACACGAAGCCGATCCGGCTGCGCAGGAGGTTGAGCTCCTTCGTGCGCATCGGGGCATGAATGTCGTGGCCGTTGAAGCTGATCGAGCCGCTGTTGATCTCCTCGAGACGGTTCACGGTCCGGATCAGGGTCGACTTTCCCGAGCCGGACGGACCGCAGATGACGACGACTTCGCCACGGGACACTTCGGCACTGATGTCCTTCAGAACCTTGTACTGGCCATAGCTCTTGCAGACATTGGAGATTCGAATGGCCTGCGGATCCCGCGGCTCGTTGGCTGATGTGCTCATGGCTGCTCCGTTATCATCTTGGTTGCCTGCGCCGTCTCCGAGATCGTGGCACTGACGGTACCCGCCCGGCGGCGTGCGATGCGCCGCTCGATGCGGTTTGCAACATGGGTCAGGCTCCAGCAGAGCGCGTAGTAGACAAGCGCGAGGATCAGGAAGACCTGGAACGGCTGGGTCAGAAGCTGGTTGTTCACCTGGCTCGCGGCAAAGGTCAGATCCGGCACGTTGATCACGTATCCAAGCGTCGTGTCCTTGATCGTCGACACGAAGGTGGAGAGGATGCTCGGGATCATGTTGTAGAGCGCCTGCGGCAGGATGACGAAACGCATCGCGCCGAGATAGCTGTGCCCAAGGGCCCGGGCTGCGTCCATCTGGCCATGACCGAGCGAGACGATCCCCGCCCGTACGACTTCGCTCAAGAACGCGCCTTGATAGACCACGAGCGTCGTCAGCATGATCACGAAGCTCGGAACATCGGTGCCCGTCACAAGCGGCACGACAAAGTAGCACCACAGGATCAGCATCAAGAGCGGCACGCCCCGCGTCACATAGACGAGCATCGTGACCGGCCAGCGCAACGGCGTCCATTTCGAAAGTCGTGCCAGCGCGAGCAGGATGCTGACCGGGAATGCAAGCGCGATGCTCAGCGCTGAAAGGATGAGCGTGTTGGCAAGGCCGCCCAGCGGTCCATTCGGGTACTGGCCGATCAGAAGCAGCAGCCAGTAATCGCGGATGATGGCGATAAGGTCGGTGATCATGCGTGCCCCCCTACCGCCGGGTTCGCCCGCATCGACAGGTAAGCGCCGCCCGCCATGATCAGGAGTGAGATGAAGAGATAAATGAGCGTCCCGACCAGATAGATTTCGAAGGTCCGGAAGCTCAGGTTCTCGATCTCCTTGATCGCGTGCGTCAGCTCCGGCGCACCTATGACAAGCGCAAGGCTGCTGTTCTTGAAAAGCGAAACGCTGTGATTGACGAGCGGCGGCAGTGCGTTGCGCACACCCTGCGGCATGACCACGAAACGCATGGCGGAGACATAGCCATGCCCGAGCGCCTTGGCGGCCTCCATCTGGCCGGGGCTGACGGCTCTTAGACCAGAGCGAAGATCCTCACTGAAATAGGCGGCCTGGCAAAGTCCAAGGCCAATGATTGCGAAGATCACTTCGGCGTTATGGCTCGCCAGCCATCCGGTCAGCCAATCCGGCATCAGCGTGAATATACCGAAGTACCAAAGCATCAGCTGGACCAGCGTTGGGACATTGCGATGGTAGGAAACGTAAGCCGCAACCAGGCTGTTTCCGACGGGCAACGGCGAGAACCTGATGCCAAGCAGCAGGATCGCGAGCGACATCGCCAGCGACCAGGAGCCGACATAGATGATGAAGGTCGCCTCGATGCCGTGGAAGAGCATCGAAACGAATTCCGGATTCGAGAGGATCGCGGAAAGGTCAAATCCGTTCACGGCTTCGTCCCTTTCGCGCGACTGGCCGCCACAGCAGGCCCTTCCGGCTTGGCCGTTTGCAGACCGCCCATCACCTGAAGCGTCGGCGTGATCTCCATATGGCCGATATTGACCGCCACGGGGGCAGCGACGGCAAAGGCAATGGCCTCGGCAATGTCGGACGCCTGGGGCAGTTCGAAGCCATCGATGAAGCGCTCCCTCACAGAAGGGTCGTCACCGTGGACATGGGCGAAAATGTCGGTCGCGACCCGGCCGGGGCAAATCTCCGTCACCCTTACCCGCTTGCCGAAAGCATCGATGCGCAGCTGGTTCGACAGCATGCTGACGCCGGCCTTCGTAGCGTGATAGGTCGAGTTTCCGCCGAAATTATACGCGCCGGCAATCGACGAGATATTGATGACGTGGCCGCGATCGCGCTTGACCATGCCGGGCACGACCATGCGGCAAAGATGCAGCACGGCCCTGAGGTTCACGTCCACGAGCAGGTCGATGTCGCCGTCCTCGGCCTCCAGAAACTTCTTGGGGCGATCGACGCCGGCATTGTTGACGAGGATGTCGAACTCGACCTCGTTGGCGAGTGCCGACAGCGCGTGCCGGTCGGTTACGTCGATGGCATGCGGCAGACAGCCGGTGCGCTCGGCGAGCCGTTGAAGCGCCTCTGCGCTGCGCGCGACCGCATGGACCTCGAGCCCTTCACGGCAAAATCGCTCGACTACCGCAGCACCGATACCGGAGGATGCTCCTGTGACCAAAGCGGTCTTGTAATCTGAAAACGGCATCGCGCTCCCCTTTGTTTCAATCACCCTAGCGAAGCTTTGGGGCCTTGCCTAAGACCGATTATCTCTGGAGCAATAAGCAAGCCTTATGGAGCCTGGCAGGCCCCTGTCCGACGGAGGCTGGCGACGTTCGAGCAAAGCCGCCACAGCTATCACGGCGGCAAACCGCCGGCGCGCGGTTGCAAAACGACATCCAACTTGTAACATGCTAAAAAGACTTACAAATGATCCGCACGGGCCATGGACATCAGGCGCCTGAAATCCTTCATCGTCATCGTCGACAGCGGCAGCATCACACGGGCCGCTGACATCCTTCATGTTGCCCAGCCGGCGCTCAGCCAGCAGCTTGCGGCGCTGGAAGATCATTTCGGACAGAAGCTCCTGATCCGCAGTCAACAGGGGGTGAGCATGACCGATGCCGGTCATGCGGTGTACCGCCACGCCCAGATCATCCTGCGCCAGATGGAACAGGCCCAGGCCGACGCGGCAGCCGCGGGCAACTCCCTGGCCGGCCGTGTCTCGGTTGGCCTTGTGCCATTCAGCAGCGCCGCGACGCTTTCGGGCGACCTTCTCGCCGAAACCAGAAAGCGTCATCCCGGCATACTGCTCCACCTGACGGAAAGTGTCGGTCAGACCTATAGCCAGATGATCATGAATGGCCGCCTGGAGATGGCACTCCTCCACGGAACTGGGCCTATCAAAGGCGTTCGTTTTGAACCGCTGCTCAGCGAAGAGTTCTTTCTCGTCGCTCATCGGGACTTTGCGATCGAAGCCGATAACAAGCCGGTCCCGGTCGCAGCACTCGACGGCATCCCTTTCCTGCTGCCGCCCGCCTACAACTTCGTGCGCCGTGCCGTCGACACGGCCTTCACCCGGACGCGCACCAATCTCAAGGTCGTCGGCGAGGTGGAGATCGTTCGAACGCTCGCGCATGCCGTCGGCGGAGGGTTGGGGGCGACAATCATGCCCAAGGCGATCGCCGACCGTATCGTCAAGGAGTCGAGCGAGCCGCTGATATGCCGCGTGGTATCGCCGAGGATCGAGGAGACGCTGTCGCTTTGCGTCTCCGACCACACTGCGCTGTCGGAGCCGGCGGCGGCTGTCAAAGAAATTCTTCTCGAGCTGACGGCCAGGCTCAAGCCATAGCCCAGCTTCGGGCGCCGGTTCGGCTGGAACCCCGCCGCTACCTCATCTCGGCACAGAACTGGGCGATGCGCGTGCAACCTTCGGCCAGTTGCTCCATGCTCGTAGCATAGGAAATGCGGAAATAAGGGCTCATTCCGTAGGCCGCGCCCTGAACGGTTGCCACGTGATGCTCGTCGATTAATGCCGTGACGAAATCCACGTCGGTCTCGATCTTTCGGCCACCCTTGGTGGTCTTGCCGATAAACCCTGCGATGTTCGGAAAGATGTAAAAGGCGCCTTCCGGCCGGTGACAGCGTAAGCCTTCGATCTCCGCAAGCTTCTCCAAAACGAAATCCCGGCGGGCCTTGTAGATTTCCGCCCGCTCACGAAGAAGGTTCTGAGGACCGTCGAGTGCGGCGACCGCGGCTGCCTGCGTGAGCGTGGAGGTGCCGCCGCTGTTCTGGCCGTTGACGTTACTGATCGCCGAGATGAGGTCCTTAGGGCCGCCGCAGAAGCCGAGACGCCAGCCTGTCATCGCATAGGCCTTGGAGACGCCGTTCATGGTCAACACACGGTCGTAAAGCCGCGGCTCCACCTCGGCGATGGTGCAGAACTCGAAGTCGTCGTAGACAAGGTGCTCATAGATGTCGTCGGTCAGGATCCAGACATGCGGATGGCGCAGCATCACCTCCGCGATGGCGGCCATTTCGGCCCGTGAGCAAGCTGCACCTGTCGGGTTGTTCGGAAAATTGAGGATGAGCCACTTCGTGCGCGGCGTGATCGCTGCGTCCAGAGCTTCGGCACGCAACTTGAAGCCCGCCTGTTCAGGGCAGGGAACCGGTACCGGAACTCCGCCGGCGAGCTTGACGATATCGGCGTAGCTCACCCAGGACGGAGTCGGGATGACCACCTCATCGCCGGGGTTGCAAGTGGCGAGGATCGCATTGAAGATCACCTGCTTGCCGCCGCCGGAAACGACTATCTGGCTCGGTTCATAGTCGAGATTGTTGTCACGCTTGAACTTCCGGATGATCGCGGCTTTCAGCGCCGCAGTCCCGTCCATCGGCGGATACTTCGTGTCACCGGCAATGGCTGCCGCGTGAGCCGCTTCGATCGCATGGTCGGGTGTGGGAAAATCGGGCTCGCCCGAGGAAAGGCTTATGACCTTCACGCCTTGGGCAGCGAGTTCCCTTGCGCGCTGGGTCATCGCGGCGGAAGCGGAAACCGCGACGTTCTTCAATCGGTCGGCAGTAGCAGGCATGATCTTGTCTTTCGATTGGTGGAGGGAATTGGCTGGAGCCTGAGTAGAGCTACCAGGCGACCTCGGAGGCCGGAGCAAGCACACCGCCGGCGGCTTCGATTTCGCTCCGGACGATTCTGGCAAGTTCAAGGGCTCCGGGTGTGTCGCTGTGCACAAGGATCGATCGGGCTGGAACGGCGACCGTGGCACCGTCGATGGTCTTGACGGTACCGTCGACCAGAAGCTGGCGCACCCTTGCGCGAACGGCACTTTCTTCCTTGACCAGGGCACCGGGCTCGCCGCGCGGGACGAGCCGGCCACCCGCGTCATAGGCGCGGTCGGCAAGGAAAAGCGCGAGCGTCTTCAATCGGGCCCGCTTCGCGGCCGCCTCGATTTCGCTGCCGGGCATGGCAAAGACAATAAGGTCGCTATCCACTGCGCGGATCGCATCCATCATGAGATCCGCCAGCTTGGGGTCGCGACCGACCATGTTGCCCATTGCGGCGTGAAAGCTGAAGTGCGACACGCGTTGCCCCTCGCTGCGTGCGATCGCGATCAAGGCGCCGAGCTGGTAGAGCATCTGCTGGCGCAGTTCATCCGCCTGGAATGGCAATTCGCGACGGCCGAAGCCCGCTCGATCCGGCAAGCCGGGATGCGCGCCGATGCCCACACCGTTCGCCTTCGCAAGGCGCACCATGCGCGCCATCGTGTCCGGATCGCCGCCATGGAAGCCACAAGCGATGTTGGCCGACGAAACGACCGTCATCATCGCTTCGTCGTCGCAAAGCCGGTAGGGTCCGAAGCCTTCACCCATGTCGGAATTCAGATCGATCTTCACTGATTGCTCCTTTCGCCGGCTCACGCCATGGTATTCAGCGCTCGGGTGACCATTCCGCAGGTGACACGAACATCGTCGAGGAAGAGCGTCATGGCCTTTTCGACGTCGAGCGCCTCTCGATGTGTCGCCCGGACAAACCTCACACGACTGCCGATGCGGGCCTGACCGAGCCGCCACAGATCAGCATCAATCACGCCGGCGATCTTCGGATACCCTCCTGCCGTGTTCGCATCGCTCATCTGGACGATCGGCTCACCACTCGGCGGGACCTGGATCACGCCTGGAACCACGCCATGCGAGCGCATCTCGACGGGTGTCGTCGGTTTGACCGGTTCGCCAGAGAGGCGATAGCCGGTCCGGTCACTCTTCGAAGAGATCTGCCAGATCTGGGTCCAGAAACGCTCCGCGTCGTTTCCGAAGAGATCGTGCTCACCGGCCGGCAAGGCACGGATAATCAAGGATCCGTCATCGGAAGTCGGTAGGTGGTCGGCGAGAGCGAATGCCGGATCCACGACTGAAATGCCGGCGCGCGGCCGATGACCGCTTGTTTCGGCACAGAGCGCAAGCCGGTCCGTGGCCGTCAGGAACCGGCCGCCATTGCCACCGAACGCCCCGCGCAAGGACGTGCTGCGCGATCCCATGACGGGTTCGACATCCAGACCACCCGCGAAGCAAAGATAGGCGCGCGCGCCCGTGCGAGGGCGACCAAGTTCGAGTGCCTGGCCGGCATCGGCGGCATGGGTGCACCATGGCAAGAGCGGGTGCTCGTCGAGTTTCGCGCCGCAATCCGCGCCCGTTACCGTGAAGACGACCGGGCCGGTAAAGCGCAGCCTGAAGGGAAAGGTCTGAACCTCGATGGCCGCCGCCCCGGGTGCGTTGCCGACGAGCACATTGCCGATCTTGAGACCAAAGGGGTCCATGGCCCCGCTCGCGGTGACACCGATCTTCCTGTAGCCTGGGCGTCCGAGGTCCTGGACGGTGTTGAACGGGCCGGTCTCGATAATCTCGATCATAACTCCACCCTCACAGGCACGAAGCGCACGGTGTCGCCGGGGGCCATGATGGCCGGCGTTGCCGATGAAGGGTCGAACATCCGCAACTCGGCAAAACCGATGGAATTCCAGCCGTTCGGGCCGGTGAGAACAGCCACGCCCGTCTGCATGCCGCCGATCGTCACGCAGCCCCTGGCCATGTTGATCGAGGGCACGGTCTTGCGAGGCATGTAGATGCGGGGGTCAAGCCCATGCAGATACCCAAATCCGGGAGCACTGCCCAAGGCGAAGACGCGATAGGTCGCCTCGTGGTGGATGCGGATGACCTCCCGGTCGCTGAGGCCAGAGCGGTCGCAAAGTGCGGGCAGATCCGTCGCATGTTCGCCGCCGTAACAAACCTCGATCTCGATCGTCTTGCCGTTGAGATCGATGCTCCGTGCTCCGTCCCAGGCTTCCAGGATACGCGTCACGGGCGGCTCCGGGTCCTCGGGGATCTCCTTGAAAATCACGAGGAGATTGGTCATCCCCGGAACGATCTCGGAGATGTCGTCCCATGCTTCGACGGCCCTCGACAAAGCCCAGATGCGCCGCTGCGACGCGAGGTCGAATTCGCCCAGCGCCTCCAGGAGGAAGGCGCGGGCGCCGATGGCGGAGACGCGGGCGCCGCCACGGGTCGATTGGAGAACTTCCGGCGAAGACGTGAGCATGGCAAATGAAGCGTTCATGACTGAAGCTCGATTTCAAAGAGAGGGTCGCCGAAACCGACGATGGCGCCGTGCTCGGCGACACGCCGCATGATCCGGGCGGACGCTGGTGCTGTGAGTGGAACCAGGATCGGGCCTATACGCAGGAAGCCGATGATATCGCCTTGCTCCACATCATCCGAACGATGCAGGGTCGTGGGCCGCGACGGGTCGTGGGTGAGGAACACGCCCGCGATCGGCGCCTTCACGGTCGTGCGCGATGCACCAGCAACGGCGAGCCCCTCTGGCCGGCGGATGACAGCCGGTCTTCCGCGTGCGAGGATGATCCGAAGACCCTGGTCCGGGCGCTCGAGTTGCAGGCCGTCGACCCCGGCAGCTTCGAGAGCCGCCATCAGCTCGGCGATCGTGGCGGGGTCGGTGAAATCCACTTGGCTCATGCCGCGCTCCGTTCCCTCAGCCAGTTTTCGAGGTAGTGAATGTCCGTTTCGCCGCGCGCAAAGCCCTCGCCCTCGAAGAGGGCGCGAAGGAACGAAACGTTGGTGGCGATGCCCTCGAGCCTCAACTTAGCAAGTGCTCCGCGTATTCTCGCGATCGCCTCGGCACGCGTCGCGCCATGGACGATCAGCTTGACGACGAGGGAGTCGTAGTAAGGCGATATCCTATAGCCTTCGAAGACGTGGGTATCGACGCGAATGCCAGGACCACTCGGAAGCTCTAGCGCGGTGATGACGCCGGCGGAGGGCATGAAGGTCGCCGGATCCTCCGCATTGATGCGGCACTCGATGGAGTGCCCCTTACAGGTGACATCCTCCTGCGAGATACCCAGCGGCTCTCCAAGCGCCACCTTGAGCTGGGCCTGGACGATATCGATCCCGCTCGTCATCTCCGTGACCGGGTGTTCGACCTGGAGGCGGGTGTTCATTTCGATGAAATAGAACGCACCATCCTCGTAGAGAAACTCGAAGGTGCCGACGCCGCGATAGCCGATCTGCCGACAAGCCGCGACGCAGGCGCTGCCGACCGAGGCGATAAGGTCAGGTGGGATGCCGGGCGCCGGCGCTTCTTCGACGACCTTCTGGTGACGGCGCTGCATGGAGCAGTCGCGGTGCCCGAGCCAAACCGCGTTGCCGTGCATATCGCAAAGTACCTGGATTTCGACATGTCTTGGATGCTGGAGGAACTTCTCCATATAAAGCGCCGGTGAGCCGAAGGCCTTGCGCGCCTCCTCGCGCGTGAGCGTGACGGCATCCTCGAGCGCGGCTTCATTCGCCACGACCCGCATGCCGCGACCGCCGCCGCCGCCGGCGGCCTTGATGATCACGGGATAGCCGATCTCAGCCGCGATCTCGCGGATCGCTCCGGATTTGCTCGGAAGCTCCTGATCGGGCCCCGGAACACAAGGGACGCCGGCAGCCTTCATGGCCGTCTTTGCCGCGATCTTGTCACCCATGGTCGCGATGGCCGATGCCACGGGCCCGACAAAGACGAGCCCCGCCTCCTCGACCGCAGCGCTGAAGGCGGCGTTCTCCGACAGGAACCCGTAACCGGGGTGGATGGCTCCGGCACCGGAAAGCCGCGCCGCAAGAAGAAGCGCATCCTTGTTGAGGTAACTCTTCGTTGCAGCCGCAGGGCCGATGCAAAGGAACATGTCCGCACTCTGACCGTAGAGCGCATCGCGGTCGGCTTCCGAGCACACGGCAACGGTCTTCAGGCCGAGCGCATGACAGGCACGCTGTATCCTGAGTGCGATCTCGCCGCGATTGGCGATGAGAACCGTGCTGAAGCGACGCTTCGATTGCGTCGGGTCTGATCGATCGTGCATCACGCGATCTCCGCAAGCAGTTGGCCGGCCTCAACCTCGGTCGCATCGGCCACGGCGATACGGGCGATACACCCGGCTCGGGGCGCGGCAATCCTGTTCAAAACCTTCATGGCCTCGATGATAAAGAGCGTCTGGCCCTCCTCGACTTCATCTCCCTCCTTGACAAAAGCAGCCTCGCCCGGGGCCGGCGCTACATGCAGCACGCCGAAGATCGGCGAAGTAACGGGCAAGACAGACATCGCACCACCCGTCTCGGCCGGAACGGCCCGGCTATCGTCGGACGAAGCGGCAACGGACGGAGTGACGCTCTCATCCTCCAACGGCCTCTCATCGGTACGCTCGCGAAAGATCCGGACCGTCGTATCCTTCTCCCTCACGGTCAGTTCCGTGATGTTTGATCGCCCGACGAACTCGATCAGGGTCTTGATTTTCGAAAGGTCCATTCTTCAACTCGGCATTCGGGACGCAGTGCCACGCGCCATTGTTCGGGGGGCGCGGCCACTTCCCTTTCTTGGTAACACGAGCAATGAACCGATGGGGTCAGACGAAGTTTTGATGGACCGGCCGCGATCGCGGCCATCTCAATGAAAAATAAGCATACCAGGCGCTTGAAGCGCCGAAACCCGTTCGCATAGTCGCCAGCCATAAAGGGCGGCCGCGGCAGGAATTCAAAGTTCCGCGTGGCGGCGGAAGACGTCCTTCGCAGACGATGGTGATGTAAGTTCGTGGCGGCGTTTATAACGATGATCCGTCATCAGGTTGCAGCATAGATTGGACGACATCATCTACTGGATCCATCATGGGAGGGCCAAGTGCCGATCCCGGAAAGAAGCGCGGACCGCGAAACGATGTCAAACGCTGCACAAGCCGGACGCAGCCAAGGATCGCCTACTTTCAATGGAGCGGCGATTTCGGCTGGAAGCGGACTTTTGCTGCCGTTGCATCCATTCTGCTTACCGCCTCGCCAGCATTGGCAAGATCAAGCCCCATCCGGTCTCTTGAGGTGGCCCAGACGGTTCGAACCCCAACTTCTTGTAGACGGCTATCGCCCGTTCATTGTCTGGGTGCGGATCGGTCGCGATCACAGGTGCGCCCTCATCGAAAAGAGCCTGCATCCTCATTCCGATAAACACTGAACCATGTCCAACGCCGACCATTTCGGGGTCTCCGATATATTGATCAATTCCCCGCGACCCTTTGGGAAGACCGGCAAAATGGTGATCTTCCCATCCGTGCACCGTGTAGTCCTGCAAGAACGCAAAGGGCCGTTCGTTAATTGAAATGATCCAGCGAGCCACCCGAGGATCAAATAGTTCTGCTTCACCATACGGCTCACCAGAACCCCACCATTCCAGGACATGCGGGTTCGACCGCCACGCCTTGAGTAAAGCGAGATCATTGAGGGTCGCTCTGCGAAACTCGTAAGGATTGGTCGCGGACATTAGATCACCATAGCAGATTGTGGGACGGTGAGTGCGGGCCGAATCCAGACGTCTTCGACTCAGCTGTGAAAAATCGCATGACGCCGGAACGCCGACTGGAGAAGCGCCGCCCCTAAGGGCGGAAACCGGGACGACTGCCCGGCAAGTACTCCGTTTACGCGGGCGAGCCCGCGCCGCCCCTCGCTTCCCCGGCCCGCGGTCGGATCCTCCTTGTTCCACGCGACCCCAAGCCCAATCCTGAAGTCGACGCCGCTGACCTTGCGAAGCTCGAAATTGCGGTTCGGCATGCCTTGCGTCCATCCCGTGGCAAAGCCGATGCCGCGGCCGGCGGAGACCAGGGACACGAGAGAGAAGGTGTCGTCGCAGGTATAGGCGATGTTCTTCGTCAGATCGTGTTCCTCGAACTTCTCGGCAAAATAGCGCTCGGTGTAGGAGAGGTTCGCTCGGGAAAAGGAGATGATCTTCCGGTCTCTGAGATCCTCGATGCCGATCTCGTTTCGAACGCCAAGCGGACTGCTTTTCTCCACCGCCAGCAGATTGCGCTCATGGGCGATCGAAAAGAAATTACGATAAGATGTTTCACCATTTCCGGTTCTTGAGGTCCAATGTCTGAAGTCGATTGGTTAAGCCATCTCTTGCAAATCATTACCGTTACCGGCCAGCTCGAGGTCCGCTGCGCCTACGGTGCGCCGTGGCGGGTTGCCTGGAGCAGGGCGGGTGCGAACGAAATTCCCTACCACGTCATCGTCAACGGCCGGGCCATTCTCGAGGATCCGGAGACGAGGGCAGCAAGGGAGCTGGTGAGCGGAGATATTGTGCTGCTGCCTCACGGCGCGGCGCATGTGCTGCACGACGGTAGCGGGCAAACTCCTATCCATACCCGGCAACACCGGAGGTCTGCCGGATGGATGCTGAGCGAGAACGATAGCCAGGGCGAGCAACTCGATCTGTTGTGTGGTCGAATTTTTCATCGCGCCGCCCCATGATCGACTGATCCGTAACTACCTGCCCACAAATCTCGTGGCGCGGGCTATGGACGGCCGTGGAGAAGATGGTATCCGTTCCGCTTCCAACCAACTGGCCAGTCTGGTGAGGCTGATGCGAATGGAGTCCGCCGGCGACCGAGCGGGAGGACGCGCCGTTCTCAACGCCCTTTCTTCGGCCCTGTTCACACTGGTACTGCGAGCGGCGAGCGAAGCCGAGAAGGCGCCCGAAGGCTTGTTGGCCCTGGCCGGCCATCCGCGGCTGGCACCAGCAATTGCGGCGATGTTTGCCGATCCAGTGCGGTCTTGGAAACTGCCTGATTTGGCGGACATGTGCGGCATGTCGCGGGCCACGTTCATGAGGCACTTTCAAGACAGGCTAGGGTGCTCTGCCCTCGATTTGTTGACCGATCTCCGCATGAGCCTGGCCGCCAACGAGTTGAAAAAGCCAGCGATCAGCACCGAGGCTGTGGCCGAGACGGTCGGATATCAATCCGTTTCGGCATTCCGCCGTGTGTTTGCGGAAAGGATGGGGATGACACCGGGAGAATGGCGCCGACTGGCGCACAAAGGCGAGTAGGCGCGCCTGGCCTCGGAACCATAAGGACCAATTTGATCCTTTCGCGCATAATACTGAGCCAATCCAGTCTCGAATTTTGCACATCCGGCCGTAAATTGGGCTCCGTAATCACTTGATGAGGGAGCCACCCCAATGAACTACATCAGTATCGCCGCCAACGACGAACCGGCAACCGGTGCAGCCACCGAAATCTCCGCGCGGACCGAGACAAGCGGAATCGCTCTCGCGCCCCAACCTTCGCATTCGCCCACGCGGCCGATGCCGACGAACGCCGTCATCGAAACTATTCTGAGCCGTAGTGCTGCCAAGTACTACGACCCTACCGCTACCCTAAGCGACGATCAGATCCGCGACCTGGTACGGATCGGCACTTCCGCGCCGACATCCTTCCACCTGCAGAACTGGCGGTTTATCGCCGTCCGTACGCCTGAGGCCAAGGCCCGGCTACGTCCGATCGCCTGGAACCAGCCCGCGATCACCGACGCGGCCGTTACCTTCATCATCATCGGCCAGTTGGCCGATGCCAGCACCGTTCCTGAGCGCCTGGCGGCGGTGGTGGAAGCCGGCATCATGCCGGCGCACCTGGTGCCGGAATGGGAAATCCCCGCGCGCGGGCTGTATGACGGTCAACCGCAGCGGCAGCGCGACGAGGCGGTACGCTCCGCGACCTTTGGCACCGCGGCGATCATCTACGCGGCCCGCTCGCTCGGCCTGGGTTCGACGCCGATGATCGGTTTCGACGCTGAAGCCGTGCACCGCGAGTTCGGCCTGGCCGAAGACGAAGTGCCGGTGATGCTGCTGACCGTCGGGCCGGAGCGAGCCGGCAACTGGCCGCAGAAGCCGCGCCTGCCGGTGGCCGATGTGCTTGATTTCGCATAATTCCCAAATAACTCAAGATCTTATGGAGACTACGATGGCAAGAACTGCTGCTCTGAAGCCTGACCAGGTGCCGGCCGAATCGAAACCGACTCTCGATGCTTTTACAAAGAACATCGGGTTCACCCCAAATATGATGGCGGCCTTCGCGCAGAGCCCCATCGCGTTCAACTCTTGGGCCACCCTACTCGGCTCCCTGAGCAAAGCGCTCGATGTGAGGACGCGCGACAGCATCGGGCTCGCCGTCTCCGAAGTGAACGGTTGCAACTATTGCCTGACGGTTCACAGCTTCACGGCCGAACACATGGCCAAGCTATCGGCCGATGACATCATTCTTGCCCGAAAGGGCCACGCCAATGACGCGAAACGCGACGCCGCCGTCCAGTTTGCGCGTAAAGTCATCGAGACCCGCGGTCACGTCGGTGACGCCGATCTAAAGGCTGTCCGCGAGGTTGGCTACACCGATGCGAACATCATCGAGATCGTCGCACTGGTAGCCATGTACTCGCTGACGAACTTCTTCAACAACGTGTTCGATCCCGAGAAGGACTTTCCCGCCGTTACACCGGCTGGCTCGATCTGACGGACATGGGGAGGCTTCGCGGCGTCGATGGTCGCCCTGCAGTGCTCAGGCACCGGTAGACTGTGTCGCGAGGCACACCCTCTGCTTCGGGGGAGCGTCGCACCGGGAGTTCCTAAGGGCGCGCCGCAAGCTCTTGGCACGCCCTCACCATAATCCTCCGGCCTCCGCCGGACTATGAACATGAGGTCTTTTGATGATTTCACCTCCAGGTACGAGAGTAACAGCCGATGATCGCGGGACGCTTCCTCAAATCGGCGACAGGATCACCGACAAATCAGCACCACCCGATGACAGCGCCGTCCGCGAATGGATCGGACCAGATGCGTTCGAGCGTTGGGCCGAGCTGCGGAACTGGATCGACGAATTCTACCCTGGAGTTTTCGCGCCGGACTGGCTCTACGGTGGCAAGAACCGCGGTTGGTCCCTGCGCTACAAGAAGACCAAGGCGTTCTGCACCTTGGTGCCGCAATACCGGCTGTTTTCGGCTGTGGTGGTCATGGGGGGAGCAGAACGAGCGAGGTTTGAGGAGCGGCGTTATATCTGGCGTCCGCATCTGGCCAAGCTCTACGACGAAGCGAAAACATACGCAGACGGGAAATGGCTGACGATTGCCATCTCGTCGGAGGAAGATCTGCATGATGTGACGGAGCTTCTGACTATGAAGCGCCCGCCACCGTCGCGCGGTTGAAGATCACAAAACTCTGGATTCGCGGCGCGGTGGCTCCGAGAAACCGAGCAGCGGTCTCGTCGATATCACACAGCAATTCGCCATCAAAGTCGTCGCGGAAGGCGCGAGCTGAGAGCTAATTGACTGAGAGATCGAAAAGACCTTCCACGCCTGCAATTTACCCCGACCCAACAAATGTCCGAGGAGACAATTCCCATGAAAGCGATCGTAGTGACGGACCAGGCTGCGGGAACGGCCGGCATGACGCTGGTGGCGCGGCCCGAGCCACAGCCAGCGATAAACGACGTTATCGTTGAGGTTCATGCGTCGGGCTTCGTCCCGACCGAACTGACCTGGCCTTCGACCTGGGTTGATCGCCTCGAGCGTGCGCGGACGCCATCAATTCCCGGGCACGAGCTGGCCGGGGTGATCACCGCTCTCGGCTATGGCACGGCGGGGCTGTCAGTCGGGCAGCGGGTGTTCGGCCTCACGGACTGGTATCGGGACGGCACCCTGGCGGAGTACGTGGCTGTCGAGGCACGCAACCTCGCGCCGCTGCCGGGCGACGTCGACTTCACGGTTGGCGCAAGCCTGCCGATCTCGGGCCTGACCGCCTGGCAGGGACTGTTCGAGCACGGCCGCCTGAGGGCGGGCCAGAGCGTCCTTGTGCATGGCGCCGCCGGCGCGGTCGGGTCGATGGTGACACAGCTCGCAGGTGAGTTCGGCGCCTATGTCATCGGCACTGGACGCTCTGCCGACCGCCAGAACGCGCTCGATTTCGGCGCGCAGGAGTTCGTGGATCTTGAGAACGATGTCCTCGAAGACGTTGGCGGTGTCGATCTGGTGTTCGATGTCATCGGCGGCGACATCGGAAAGCGGTCCGCGGGCCTAGTCCGAGCCGGCGGAACGCTGGTATCCATCGTCGGGCCGGTCGAGGCGCGGCCCGACGATGGCTTGGCGATCGACTTCGTCGTCGACTCCGATCGCGCCCAACTGAACGAGATCGTTCAGCGGGTGCGAGATGGACGGCTGCGGACGAATATCGGCACCGTCTCGACTCTCGATAATGCCATCGCCGCCTTCAACCCGATCGAGCGACGCACCGGGAAAACGATCATCCGCGTCCGTCCGTAAGAACTTGGGGAGAGAAGGCCTTTTGGAGCGCTGGAACGACCGCATTGAAGCTGAACGCCGCTACGACGACGCCGTTTGCTCTTGTTAGCAGGTGAAACAGTATTTGCCGTGATGCCGTCCACGGCAACCGCCTTTCGAAGAAACGCGCTGAGATCGCTCCCTGCGCCGGGTCGCAGTCCCGCTCAAGACGCTGCAACCGGCCTGGTGCGAGCGTCCCAGCCCGTCAGCGCGACCTGCGCAACCGCTTCCAGCTCGGCGCGTCCGACCCCGTCGCGCGCCAGGACGGACATGCCGAACTGAATGGTCTGCACGAAGCGAGCGAGCGCATGGATGTCGGTCGAGGCTGGAATTTCGCCATCGTCCACGGCCCGGTCGAGGCGCGCCTCCAGGCGCTCGAGCGTCGCGGCGCGCGCGGTGCGAACACGTTCGCCGAGTTCCGCATGGCCCTCGCTGCCGACGGAGGAGAGCGTCACCATGCAGCCCAGCGGAAGATCCGCGACACAGCCCGTCAGGGCGGCAGCGGAGTCCATGAGTAAGGAGGCGACCGCCTCGCGCGCCGTGGCGGCGGAGAAGAACCCAGCCCACACCAGCCCCTCGTTGCTCTGGTGATAAAATTCCAGCGCCTCCGCATAAAGCGCCTCCTTCGAGCCGAAGGCCGCATAAAGGCTGGGCGATCCGATCCCCATTGCTTCGGTCAGATCGACCATCGAGGTGGCCTCGAAACCCTTGAGCCAGAAAAGGCGGGTGGCCTGAGCCAAGGCGGCTTCGCGATCAAACGCGCGACGGCGGCCCCGCGAGCGAGTGGGCGAGGATTCGGATTTCCGAAGGTCCTGGTCAGATTTCTGCATCGATCGTTATATAATCTTTCGCCCTCCGGTGGGCAACGCTCCCTATTTTGTGCTGATCGATACATAAATACCTTGACACCCCGCAACCGTTCCCCCAGTTATTCTGTGTCGACCATTACAGAAAGGTTCAATGATGACTGAATTGAGTGGTAAGCGGGCGCTCGTCACCGGCGCCTCGCGCGGGATTGGCGCCGCCATCGCAACAATGCTCGCCGACAAGGGCGCGGATGTCGCCATCACCTACGAGCGTTCGGCCGAGCGTGCCGCGGAGGTCGTCAGGGCAATCGAGAGCAAGGGTCGCAGATCGGTCGCCATCCAGGCGGACAGCGCCGATCCGGCGGCCGTGAAGCGATCGGTCGATGAGGCGGTCCAGGCGCTCGGCGGCCTCGACATCCTCGTCAACAACGCCGCAATTGCGCTCTACGATACGATTGCCAACATCAGTGTCGGCGACATCGATGCCCTGCTGAGCGTCAATGTCCGGTCGCCCCTGCTTGCCTCGCAGGCCGCCATTCCGCATCTCAAGGAGGGCGGCCGTATCGTCACCATCGGCTCGGCCGGCGCCGAACGCATCGTCGGCGACACCGGCACGGTGTACTACATGACGAAATCCGCGCTGCATTCTTTCACACGCGGCCTTGCGCGCGAACTCGGGTCCCGTGACGTCACCGTCAACCTGGTCCAGCCAGGATCGACGGATACGGACATGAACCCCGCCAATGGTGAATTCGCCGATTTCCAGCGCTCGCTCAGTCCCCTCGGCCGTTTTGGCAAACCGGATGACATCGCCGCCGCCGTGGCCTTCCTGGCAAGCCCCGCGGCAAGGCAGATCACCGGCGCGATCCTTACGGTCGACGGCGGTCAAACCACCTGATCGGGCGGCGGCGCGAAATACCGGGACCGACGAAGGTTGGTCCCAGGAGCGATAGCAAACGGCCTGGATGCCATCCCGCCTTTAAGGACTGATCCGTCGCAGCTACTCCTCCGTCTCGATCCGATGCCCTTGCGCATCGAACCGTGCCTGGCGCTCAGTTCGGCGCGTACAAGGCCGGCAAGAAATAGCGCACCTGTCTCGTGGCGAGCCACCACGGGCGAACATTGCGGCCGGGAAAGAGCGATGCCAGCCGGAATTGGAGGGGCCGACATCGCTAGTTGCCGGCCCTCGTCGGACCGGCAGCCTCCGTGAGGATCGCTAACAAAAGCGACCGATCTTCAAACGATATTTTCAGTGCATCGTTCCCCTCTTGAATGCGCATAGGACCTTTGCCCAACCTATATCGGGCTAAAGTCCCATAGATCGAATCCGCGACAGAGGCGTGCGACTCGCCTGATGCGGCTGCGCCGCTTGCCACAACTCGCCAAATTTCTTCTCGAACGAAATAGGGGAACCCTTCGTGCTCAGCACGGTTTGCTCCACAGCGCAATCAGATGCACTGCATCCCCAAACACTCGAGCGAACAGCACAATATCAATACGTCTCATAGCACTTACTGCCCTCCCGCTTCTCCTGTCTGCGCCGGCATTTGCGGACTGCCGTCAAGAACTCGATAAACTCGAGCCAGCCATCGTCTCCGCAGAAACGGGGGCGGCCGGCAGCGGCTCCGGCGCGTCCGTTACTGAGCACCAGGAAGAAGTCATGCCCGGCAAACAGAAGAAGGGCGTTGGAACTGAAATAACGGGATCAACCGGCGCCCAGACGGAAGCAACTTCACCTCATCAGGAGCAAGTAACCGGGAAACGGACCGGTCAAACTGCCGATAAACCAAGCCAGCTCGCGACAGAAGCCCGGAAAATGGCCAAGGCTGGTGATGAGCAGGGCTGCATGAAGAAGCTGGCGGAAATCAAGGACGTGATCGGGGAAAAGTGAGGACCTCCCTTAAGACGTCTTCAAGCCGATGGATGAGGCGCCTAGAGCAATTCCAGGAAAAGTGTGTAACGGTCTTCCGTCCGGAATTGCGCAGTTTCAAAGAGTTAGATCATTTCGCAGTTTCAATGAAACAATGAAATGATCTAGAACGGCGCATGCGCCCGGAATTTGCCGGATCGTAAAGGTCTGACAAGTAGCGCCGACAAGACGCCCGCGTCGGGAGAGCGAAGTTCCCAAGGCATCGAGCGCTCATGCATCCGCGCACATTTTCCCTGATGCCGCTCAAGCGCGTCGTGCGTTCAGAAGAACGCGCAATGCGTCGGTCATTCTTTCACTCCCGAGTAACCCCGCTTCCAGCGAAACCGGCCGGAAGCGGGATTGTCGTATCGTCAACCTCCGACGACCGCGCGTTCCTCCTCGACCGAAAGCGCGTCCGCGACCTCCAGTTCGCGCCGCTCCCTTTCGGTTTCGATGGCGACATCGAGCACTTTCTGCAGGTCGGCGGCATGACGGAAGTTGGGTTCGACAGCCTGACGTTCGGCGACCGCCGCGGCGAAGCGCTGGTAATTGGTCGGCACCGTGCCGGCGTCGAGGTCGCGCCAGATCGCTTTCTCGACATCGGGGCCAAGGCAGGCCTTGAGGAGCGAGCCGTCCGGCGTATGAAACACCTCCAGCGCACCCTTGTCGCCGTGCAGCCGCAGCCTCAACTCGTTGAGATGCCCCGTCGCCCAGCGGCTGGCGTGGATCACGCCCATCGCGCCGTTTTCAAACTCCGCCGTCATCGCGAAGCTGTCATTGGCGTCGAGGTCGTATTCGCCGATGCGGTTGTCGGGCGCTTTGTCGAACGCCTTCAGGCGGGCAAAGACGCGCTCGACCGCGCTGCCGGCGCCATAGCCGGCGAAGTCGAGGATGTGGATGCCGACGTCGCCGAGCACGCCGTTGGAACCGTGCTTGGTCGACAGTCGCCACAGCCATTTCGATTCGCTCGCCCAGTCGCCCCACGCCTTCGACACCAGCCAGCTCTGCAAGTAGGAGGCTTCGAGATGGCGCACCCTGCCGATTTCGCCGGCAAGCACCAGCTCGCGTGCCCGCTGAAGCGGCGCGACATTGCGGTAGGTGAGGTTCACCATGTTGACGACACCGGCGCGCTCCGCGGCTTCGGCCATTTCGGCGGCCTTGTCGTAGTTTTCCGCCAGTGGCTTTTCGCACAGCACGTGCTTGCCGGCGGCGATCAGCGCCAGCGTCGTCGGGTGATGGGCCTTGTCCGGCGTGACATTGGTCGCCGCGTCGAATTCGCCCCAGGCGATCGCGTCGTCAAGCGAGGTGAAGACGCGGGCAATGCCGTGCATGTCGGCAAAGGCGCGCGCCCGCGACGGGTCGACATCGACGGCCGCGACAAGTTCGACGCCATCGATCTTGGCAAAGGCGAGCGCATGGCTGTTGGCCATACCGCCGGTTCCGAGAATGAGCAAACGCATGATGGACCTCATCGATATCCTGCTTCGCCGGCCTGGTGGAGCTTCGGCCCCCGCTCGACGATCGGCTCCAGCGCCTTCTCCACCGGCACGTTCGGCGCGTCGTGGATCGCCTTGTACGTGCCCTGCGGATTGTGCGCCCATTTCACCGCGTTGCGCAGCACCGTCTGCACCGTCGCGTCATGATAGGTGGGGTAGGTTTCGTGACCGGGACGGAAATAGAAGATGTTGCCGGTGCCGCGCCGCCAGGTCAGCCCCGAGCGGAACACCTCGCCGCCGGCAAACCAGGAGATGAACACCGTCTCCAGCGGCTCCGGCACGGAAAACTGCTCGCCATACATCTCTTCGTTTTCCAGCACGAAATTCTCGCCGAGACCGGCGGCGATCGGATGGCGCGGATTGACCACCCAGACGCGCTCGCGCTCGCCCGCCTCGCGCCATTTGAGCGCGCAGGGCGTGCCCATCAGCCGCTTGAACACCTTGGAGAAATGGCCGGAATGGAGCACGATCAGCCCCATGCCCTCCCACACGCGCCTGGCCACCCGCTCGACGACACGGTCGTCGACGGCGCCATGGTCCTTGTGGCCCCACCAGACGAGCACGTCGGTCGAGGCCAGTCGTTCTTCGCTCAACCCGTGCTCCGGCTCCTGCAAGGTCGCCGTCGTCGCGGCAATCGCGGCGTCCTCGTTCAGCGCCGCCGCGATCGTGTTGTGCATGCCGTTCGGATAAATCTCCCGAACCACCGCATTCGTCTGCTCGTGGATATTCTCACCCCACACGATGGTGTTGATAGCCAAGGTCATTCTCCTCGTGGTTACTGCATCCGCTGCCGGATGCCCTTGTCTGGTGGTTAATTTGCGGCGAGGTTACGCCGCGCCGCGCAATTCGGTGCGGCCGATCGCGCGTCCTGCCGCATCGAAGCGATGAATTTGGCAGGCGGCAGGCGAAACCTGCACTGTCTGTCCGGGCTCGTGCCTGGAGATCCCGCTTTCCCGGACGATCAACGGCTCACCGGCGCCGATATCGATATAGACATAGCTGTCGGAGCCGAGCATTTCGGCGTGGACGATCGTGCCGTGCCATTGCCCGGCACCCTCGACGACCTCCAGATGTTCCGCCCTGATGCCGATCGTCTGCGCCTCGTAGGGTTCCGCGAAGGCGTCGGTCAGGAAGTTCATTTTCGGCGAGCCGATGAAGCCGGCGACGAAGATCGAATTCGGTCTTTCATAGACGTCGAGCGGCGTGCCGATCTGCTCGACAAGCCCGTCCCGAAGCACGCAGATCCGGTCGGCGAGCGTCATTGCCTCCACCTGGTCGTGCGTCACGTAAATCATCGTCGTATCGTGCATACTACGATGGAGCTTGGCGATCTCAAGCCTGGTCGCGACACGCAGTGCCGCATCGAGATTGGAAAGCGGTTCGTCGAAGAGAAAGACCTTCGGGTCGCGCACGATCGCACGGCCGATCGCCACGCGCTGCCGCTGCCCGCCGGAGAGCTGGCGGGGCAGACGCTTGAGATAGGGGGTAAGCTGCAGCATTTCGGCCGCCGCCTCGACCCTTTTTCTGCATTGTTCCTTGTCCTTGCCGGCGAGCTGCATGCCGAAGGCCATGTTGTCGAAAACGGTCATGTGCGGATAAAGCGCATAAGACTGAAACACCATGGCGATACCGCGGCGGGACGGGGCGAGCTGATTGACGATCTGCCCGTCGAAGGAAAGCGTTCCGGAGGTGATTTCCTCCAGACCCGAAATCAGGCGGAGCAGCGTGGACTTGCCGCAGCCCGACGGCCCGACGAAGACCATGAATTCGCCCGCGCGGATGTCCATGCTGACACCCTTGATGACCTCGAACGAGCCGAAGGACTTGCGAATGTCCCGCAATTGAAGCTCTGCCATTTCCTTCTCCTAAATCAAGCGGGATGCGGGTGGAAAACCGCTCACACGTCCCCTCATCGCCTAGCCTTTGACGCCGCCGGCCGTGAGCCCGGAAATGATGCGCCGCTGAAAGATCAGGACGAGGACCACGAGCGGCACCGTGACAATCACCGAGGCCGCCATGATGTTGCCCCAGGGGACTTCGAACTGGCTGCCGCCCGAGAGCAGCGCGATCGCGACCGGCACCGTGCGCTGCGTGTCCGACGACGTGAATGTCAGTGCGAAGAGGAATTCGTTCCAGGAAGCGATAAAGGCGAGCAGCCCGGTCGTGACCAGCGCCGGCCACATCAGCGGCATGAACACGCGGGTGATGATCACCCAGGGCGAGGCGCCGTCGACAATCGCCGCCTCCTCGATTTCGACCGGCAGATCGCGCATGAAGGTGGTGAGCACCCATACCGTGAACGGCAGCATGAAGATCATGTAGGAAAAGATCAGCGCCAGCGGCGTATTGAAAATGCCGATCCAGCGCACGAGCTCGAACAGGCCGGCAAGCACGGCGATCTGCGGAAACATCGACACCGACAGGATGGCGAGGAGAAGCAAGCCCCGGCCCCGGAAGCGGACGCGCGCAAGCGCGAAGGCGGCGGTGATCGCCAGCAGCAGCGACACGGCGACGACCAGCGTCGCAACGAGCAGCGAATTGCCGAGATTCCTCAGGAAACTGCCATGCGTCAGGATCTCTTGGTAATTGGCAAGCGAGGGCGTCGACAGCCAATAGTCGACACGGAACAGCGCCGTACCGGATTTGAAGCTCGTCAGGATTGCGTAATAAAACGGGAACACCGCGACGACGACGATGACGGCGACAAGCGCATAGAACGCGGTTCGTTTTACGGCTCTCATGAGCATCAGCGTTCGCCTTCCAGATTGACTCGCCCGAACCACATGTAGAGCACGGTGATCGCCGCGATGATGAGGAACAGCATGGTCGAGGCGGCGGCGCCGTAGGCAAACTTGTCGAAATCGAAAAGGTTCTCGCGGGCGAGCACCGACATCGTCTTCGTTTGCGTGTTGTTCGGCGTCAGCACGTAGATCAGATCGAAGATGCGCAGCGCGTCCAGCATGCGGAAGATGACCGCGACCATCAGCGCCGGCCGTATCAGCGGCAGGGTGATGCGCCAGAAGACCTTGACCGGATGGACGCCGTCGATCTTGGTGGCCTCGTAGATTTCGCCCGGCACCATCTGCAGGCCGGCGAGGATCAGGAGCGCCATGAACGGCGTCGTCTTCCAGACATCGACGATCAGCACCGCGATCATTGCGGTATCGGGACTCGCGGTCCAGGCGATCTTCTGGCTGATCAGACCGAGGCTAAGCAGGATGTCGTTCAGGATGCCGAACTGGTCGTTGAGCATCCATGCCCACATTTTCGCGGAGACGATGGTCGGGATCGCCCACGGAATGAGTATCGCGGCACGCACGAGGCCGCGTCCGGGAAACTGTGCATTGAGTACAAGCGCCACGATCAGGCCCAGCACCGTCTCGATGCTGACCGAGATCACCGTGAACCTGAGCGTATTCCACACCGCGTTCCACCAGGCCGTGTCGGCGAGCAGGCCCCTGTAGATCGTGCGTCCGCTCTTCAGCGTGACCCAGGAGAGATAATTCTGGAGGCCGACGAACTCGGCAGCGGAGAGATTGGTCAGCGAGGCGTTGGTAAAGCTGAAATAGATGGTACGGACGAGCGGCCAGCCGGCGACCATCGCCAGCACCAGGAAAGTCGGCGCCAGGAAAAGCCAGGCCGAACGGAGACGCTGCGCCTGAAGGTCTGAGCCTATCCTTTTGCCCGCCATCGCAGACGGCGGCCCCGCGAGAGAAACTTCGGTCATGACACGAGCTCACTGGTTGGCGTCCAGCTCTGGGCGGAACGCTCGACCTGCTGCATGGTTCCCTGGATCTCGGGGATCGGGGGAACGCACCATATTCAAAGGGTTGAAATGCTCTTCGGGATTCCGAAGGGTCTGCGATGCTGCTTTAGGCGGCAGCCGACGAGCGGCTGCCATCCTCGTTTGTGCATGTCGCTACCCCAAAACCGCTTCATAACTTTGGGCCACATGCATTGAGACCGTGGGATTTACCAACCGTCTCCCTGGAGCTCGGTCAGGTCGACTTCGAGCAGCTCGAGGTTTTCGGCGGCCGTGCCGTTGCCCGAGAGCGTGTTGTGAACGGCGCTCCAGAACTTGGAGGAAACCTCGTTGTACTTCACCTTCGCCACGGCCGAGGGGCGCGGCACGGCATTCTCGAAGATCGGTTTCCAGTTCGGCATGAAGGGCTGCGCGGCGGCGACCTCCCTGTCGTCATAGAGTGCGGCGATCGTCGGCAGGTTCGACAGCTGGATGGCGCGCGCCTTCTGGACTTCCGGCGAGGTCAGGAACTTGACCAAGGTGATCGACGCTTCCTGTTCGTCCGAATATTTCGAAACTGCAAGGTTCCATCCGCCGAGCGTCGAGGAGTGTTGATCGCCGCCTGTCGCCATCGGCAGCGGCGTCACGTCGAACTTGCCCTTGACCGCGCTGTCGTCGCCGTTTCCGAGCGCATAGGCGTAGGGCCAGTTGCGCATGAACACGGCATTGCCCGTCTGCCAGACGCCGCGCGACTCCTCCTCCTGATAGGCGAGCACGCCACGGGGAGAGATCGTGCCGATCCAACCCTTGACCCGTTCGAGGGCCGCGGCCGCCTTTTCGTTGTTGACGGAGATCGTGCCGTCGGGTTCGACGATCTGGCCGCCGCCGGAGGACTTGATCCATTCGAGCGCGTTGCAGGTCAGGCCCTCATAGGCGTTGCCCTGGAAGACAAAGCCCCAGATGTCGGGATTGCCGGCCGCGCGCTCCTTGTCCTGGATTTCCTTCGCCGTGGCGGCGAGCTCATCCCAGGTCTCGGGCGGCTTCTTGCCGTATTTGTCCAGGAGATCCTTGCGATAATAAAGCGCCGGCGCGTCGGTGTAGAACGGCAGCGCGACCAGCTTGCCGTTGACGGTTTGCGATTGAACGATCGAGGGGAAGTGCGCGCCGGCCACGTCCTTCGTGGCCTCGGTCAGATCGACGAATTGATCGGCAAGCTGCGGCGCCCAGATGACGTCGGTCTGATAGACGTCGACATCCTTGTTCCCGGCCGCGAGCCAGAGGCGATACTGGCTGAACTGCTCACTGCTCGAGGGCGGCATCGTCACCAGGTTGACCTTGTGACCCGTGTCCTTTTCGAACTTGGCGATCTGCTCGCGCAGAAAGCTCAGGTTCTTGCCGGTCGAATTGGCCGCCACCGATATCTCGGCCGCCGCGGCGAGATCGGCAGCACCCGTGATCGCGGCGCAAAAAATCAGCGTCCTTACGATAGGCTTCATGTTCTTCTAGCTCCTCCAAGCGCCCCCGGTTTCGTGACATCCCCTGAATTCGAAAACGGTTTGGCTGCCGAGCAAGCTGGCAGAAGCCAAAACTTCTGTCAAGGCGTGTTCCAGGACCGTCGCTGCAACGGAAACGTGCACATTTATTCGATTGTTTTTTAACGATAAACTCAGAAATTAGGCCTGTGAATCGTCGCGACCACGGCAGTCCGCGGAGGGTCCAGCTCAGGCGGGAAATCGTGGGAAATTTAAAACGATTTGGACGACCGCGAGCCCCCGCCGTCTCGTTGATCCGCGGCCCCTTTCCGCCACGAGCGGATTGTTACCGCCGGCGAACAGCGTATAGTCCAGCGCAAATGCCGCGGCGCCGCGTGCTCGATCAGACGCGCAAGGTCGCCACAGCAGGTTGAATGGCTGCATGATTTCGGATCGGCTTCGATCAAACCATGCAGTTGGGGGGCGCGCAGGGAATACGATCGGTCACATGAAGCTCAAGGAGTTCGCCAAGCAGTTGGGCCTGTCCCCGACGACGGTCAGCCGCGCTTTGAGCGGCTATCCCGAGGTCAGTGAGAAGACCCGCAAGCGCGTCGCGGAAGAAGCGGTGCGTCTCGGCTACCGACCGAACGTCAACGCCGTGCGCCTCGTCACCGGCCGTGCCGGCGCGATCGGCGTGGTGATGGGCCGCAGCGGCGAATTCCAGTTCTCGGAATACATGAGCGGGATGGCCGAGCGACTGGATAGCGAAGACATCGACATTCTCGTCAGCCCCATCGCGGAGCAGGGCGGCAAGGACGAGAGCCAGCTCTATAGCCGGCTGGCAACCAGCGGCCGGGTCGATGCGGTGATCATCCATTCGCCGATGCCCGACGATAAGCGCATCGCGCTCCTGCACAGGCTGGGAATGCCGTTCCTCGTCCATGGCCGTTCCGAGACCGACGTCCCGCACGCCTGGCTCGACATCGACAACGAGGGCGCCATCCGGCGCGCAACCTCGCATCTCCTCGATCTCGGCCACAGGCGCATCGCGATGATCAACGGCCGCGCCGGCCTGACCTTTTCACTCCATCGCGACAAGGGCTATCGCAAAGCCCTTGAACAACGTGGCATCCCGTTCGATCCGCGCCTCGTCGCCCACGGCCACTTCACCGACGAACTCGGCTTCCGCTTCGCCCGCTCCTTCCTCGAACAATCACCGCGGCCGACGGCCTTCGTTGCGGGTTCGATGATGACAGCGCTCGGCGTCTACCGCGCCGTACGCTCCTTCGGCCTCGTGGTCGGCCGGGACATTTCCGTCATCGCCCATGACGACGTCTTTCCCTATCTCACCGCCGACAACATGGTCCCCTCGCTTTCGACCACCCGCTCGTCGCTGCGCGCCGCCGGCGCGCGTTCCGCCGACCTCGTCCTGCAGCTCCTGTCGGGCAGGCCCGCGACCGAGATTCACGAGCTCTGGCCGGTCGAACTCATTCTTCGCGAATCCACTGGTCCCCTGCCGCAGGCGTCTGAGTAGAGCAATTCCAGGAAAGTGGATGCTCCAGGGCGCGGCTTCATTAACGCGGAGGCGTAGCCTAATGGATGCCAGCCGGATGAAGGCGATCGCCCACAGGCGGCCCTATCCTCATGTGTAGCTCGACCGCCGACACGCCTCAACATAGCGTCCCCGTCGTGGCTCGTGACGACACGCCTCGATCACGCAAACCAGGAGTGCATCATGTCACAGGCAGAAATGAAACGCCGTACGATTGGTCAGCAGGAGACAAACATGAGCTTGGACAACACCTCACACACCACTAGACGCGCGCCCGAAGAGCTGGTTCCGTCGCGCTACGCTGTGCGGGTCGGCGAGATCGACGTGCTGGTGGTCAGCGATGGGGTGCTACCGCTCCCGACCAAGATGTTGGGACACAACGCCGAAGCGGCCGACCGCGCGGGTTGGCTGAACGACATGTTCCTGCCGCAGGACGCTTTCGACTGGGCGCTGAACGTGGTCCTGGTGCGTAGCGGCGGGCAGACGATACTCATCGACGCCGGGCTAGGGTTGGATCCGGACTTGAACTTGCCGCGGGCCGGGCAATTGGTCAAGCGACTGGAGGCCGCCGGCATCGATCTTGCATCCGTGACCGACTTGGTCCTTACCCACATGCACATGGACCACATCGGCGGGCTGCTCGTCGACGGGGTGAAGGACCGGCTGCGTCCGGACCTGCGGATCCATGTGGCGGCCGCCGAGGTCAAATTCTGGGAGTCGCCCGATTTCTCCCACACCTCCATGCCGGCGGGGTTCCCGGACGCACTTCGCTCGGCCGCCAAGCGGTTCACGAAAGAGTACCACAACCATCTGCGGCAGTTCGAGGACGAGTACGAGGTGGCGCCGGGTGTGATCGTCTCTCGCACCGGCGGCCATACCCCCGGGCACAGCGTGGTCCGCGTGGCGTCCGGCGGCGACCGGCTGATGTTCGCCGGCGACGCCGTGTTTGCGGTCGGGTTTGACCACCCGGACTGGCACAACGGTTTCGAACACGACCCCGAGGAAGCGACCCGCGTTCGGGTCCGCCTTATGCAGGAGCTGGCGGCGACCGGCTCGTTGCTGGTGGCCACGCACCTGCCGTTCCCGTCCGTCGGCCGGGTGGCGGTCGACGGCGACACCTTTCGTTGGGTACCGGTTTTCTGGGACTACTGACGGCTTATCGGGTTAGGCCCGAACGAGACGACTGCATGGGATCGTACAACTGGTCGACCTCGTACGACACCGCCCGTATCGCGGTGTCGTACGAGTTTCTCCTGCCAGCAAGCGGCCCTTCGCGTCCTTCGTGCAACTGCGGACGGAGAACCGACCGGTGAGTCGGCCCGGATACGGCCGCATGCCCACAGGCGTCGACCGCCTCGAGCGCACGCCCTTGCGCCCTGCCCCCGGAGAGGCCAAGACTGCGCACGAAGATTCGTACGTCAGACAGGCAGATGAAGAGAAGAGAGATCGCGATCATCGGCGGCGGGCCGGCGGGCCTCATGGCGGCAGACGTGTTGTCCCGCCTTGACCATTCGGTGACGATCTATGACGGCATGCCGACGGTCGGGCGCAAGTTCCTGCTCGCGGGAAAATCCGGCCTCAACATTACGCACGCCGAAGATTATGCGCTTTTCTCGACGCGCTTCGGCTCCGCGTCGGATCGATTGCGCCCCGCGCTTGACGCCTTCACGCCGAATGACGTGCGGGATTGGGCGGCCGAGCTCGGTACGGAAACCTTTGTCGGCTCCTCGGGCCGTGTCTTTCCGAAGGTCATGAAGGCGTCCCCGCTTCTGCGCGCCTGGCTGCGCAGGCTGGAAGCGCAGGGCGCCAGGCTTCTCACTCGTCATCGCTGGTTGGGCTTTGACGATCAGGGCTTTGTCTTCGAGACCCCGGAGGGGCGGAAAGTCGTCCATTGCGACGCCGCCCTGCTGGCGCTTGGCGGGGCGAGCTTGCCGCGGCTCGGATCCGATGCCGGCTGGTTGGCCTTGCTGCGCGACACAGGTGTCGCTGTCAGCGATTTTCGGCCCGCCAATTGCGGCTTCGACGTCGCCTGGAGTGAAAGCTTTCGCGAACGTTTCGCCGGCGAACCGCTGAAATCGGTGACGGCTTCATCCGATGCCGGCGTCTTTCCGGGCGAATTCGTGGTGACCCGGCATGGCATCGAAGGCAGCCTCGTCTACGCCCATGCGTCGGGCCTGCGCGACCGGCTGGAGCACGACAGCGAAGCCACGCTGCTCATCGACCTTGTACCCGGACGGCCAGCGGAACGCCTTGCCCGCGACTTTGAGCGCCAGCAAGGTAAGGCAAGTTTCTCCAACCGTCTTCGCAAAGCCGCGGGCCTTGCCGGCGTCAAGGCCGCGCTCGTGCGGGAGGTGGCGCCTCAGGCCCTTCAGGCCGATCCGCATGATCTCGCCAGCCTGATCAAGGCCTTGCCGATTCCGGTTCTAAGGCCGCGGCCGATCGCAGAGGCGATTTCCTCGGCAGGCGGCGTCAGCTTCAGGAGCGTCAACGACGACTATATGCTCACGGCGCTTCCGGGTGTTTTCGTCGCCGGCGAAATGCTCGATTGGGAAGCCCCGACCGGCGGCTATCTGCTCACAGCCTGCTTTGCCACGGGACGGGCGGCAGCACGCGGGATTGCGGCCTGGCTTCAGCAGTAGCGGTTAAGCTCAACCATTTTGAGCTGCGCGCCCGCATCGCCAGGGCGAGACCGGCCAAGATCAGAGCAACCCCGGTCATGAACTGGAACCCTGCAGATTCCATCGGGCATGCCATCGTCCCGGAATTGCTCTACGCCGTCTCCTGGCGGAGTTCTTTGATGTCGCCAGCCCCTCGCACCGCCGGGCTGCCATAGGCGCGCAGGAAGGTGCGCACGGCCGCCCGCGCAGACTTCTCGAGTTCCCCGTCCGTCGGCGTTCCGCCAAAGAAGCTGTTCGTCTGCAGATCGGCATTGACCAAGGCGAGGAACTGCTTGGCGGCAAGGTCGAAGTCGTCGATATCGAGCCGCGCGACATGGGAAAGCCGGGCAAAGAGCGCCGCCACGGCAGTTCCGATCTTGCCCGGTCCCTGCTGGCGCCAGATCTCGAAGAGATGCGGATAACGCTCGCCCTCCGTCTGGACCAGCTTGCGGATGAACTTTCCGTCGTGATTGCACACGCAGTTCTTGTTGAGCCGGACGGCAAAGGCGGTCAGATCGTCTTCGAGATTGTCGGCGTTGTCGGGAAAGGTCGCCAGAATCGAGAACAGCGCGGCATTGGCTCGGTCCAGGATGTCCTGAACGACGGCCATGAACAGCGTCTCTTTTTCGCGGTAGTGGTTGTAGACGGTCTGGCGCGAGACGCAGGCTTCCATCGCGATTTCGTCGATGCTGGCGCCGGCAAAACCTTCCCGGCAAAAGACTTCGGCAGCGGCGTCCAATATCGAGACGCGTTTGGCGCATTGGCCTTTCTGAGTGGGGCCGCCCGGCTTCGGTTGCGGCGCTTTCGGTTTTTTCATGCCCTGAAAATAAGACGTGTTGACGAATTAGACAATGGTGTCTAACTTTACACGCGTGTCCAAATTATTCGACACGAGCAGTCGCAGGCAGTGCGATCCTCCCAAGCCGCATCCTGCCTGTCCGGCGGCCGCTTTTCCGTTTCAACCTTTAGCGACAGCGATGGGCCGGCAGGTGCATCCGGCTCTGTCTTCGCGGTTTCTGAAAGAACATCATCATGACGGCCTCATTTTTACGCACTGCGATTATTCTCGGTCTTTTGTCGGCCATCGGGCCGTTTGCGATCGACATGTACCTGCCGGCCCTGCCCTCGATCGGCAAGGATCTCGGCGCTGAAAACAATGTCGTGCAACTGAGCCTGCTCTCCTTCTTCATCTCCTTCGCACTGTTCCAGCTCATCTACGGACCGCTTTCGGACATCTGGGGCCGCAAGGCGCCTCTCTATCTCGGCATCGGTCTTTTCGCGCTCGCGAGCATCGGCTGCGCGGTGGCGAGCGACATCGAAACCCTCATCGCATTCCGCTTCCTTCAGGGCATCGGCGGTGCCGCCGGCATGGTCATTCCCCGCGCGGTCGTGCGCGACATGCACACCGGCGTCCAGGCGGCGCGGCTGATGTCGTTGCTCATGCTCGTCTTCAGCATCTCGCCCATCCTCGCACCGCTGACGGGAAGCGCCGTGATCGAATTCTACGGCTGGCGCGGCGTCTTCTATGCGGTGACGATCGCCGCCGCGGTCGGGCTGGTGCTGCTTTCGACGCAGCTCAAGGAGACCCGGCCGAAGGAGCACCGCTCGGACAGCACGGTCGGCAGCGCGATCGCCGCCTATCGGCTGCTTCTTGGCGACCGCAACTTCCTGACGCTGACCTTCATCGGCGGTCTCGGCATCTCGAGCTTCCTCGTCTATCTCGCAAACTCGCCCTTCGTGCTGATCGACCATTACGGCCTGACGCCGACGCAATACAGCCTTGCCTTCTCGATCAACGCCGTGTCGTTCTTCACGGTATCGCAGGCGACCGGCTGGCTCGGCGAACGTTTCGGGCTCGTCCGGTTGATGCGGATGGCGGTGACGATGTTCGCGTTGACCATGATCAGCATGTTCGTCGTCATGAGCCTCGGCATCAATCAGTTGCCGGTCATGGCGGCCTTCCTCTTCGTCGGCTACGGCGTTCTTGGCCTCGTCATTCCGACGTCGTCGGTGCTGGCGCTCGAGGATCATGGCGAGATCGCCGGCACCGCTTCGGCGCTGATGGGAACGCTGCATTTCGTGACCTCGGCCGTCGCGATGGTCATCACCAGTATTTTTTTCGACGGCACCGCGCTGCCGATGGTGGCGGGCATCGCGCTCTGTGCCCTTGGAGCCTTTCTCGTTACCCAGGCAACGATCGGCCGTCGCCGCCGCGTCGTTGCCGCGGAATAGACAATCCCCCACGCATCCGAAAAGGGTGCGCGGGCCGGTCCTTTGGCTGCTTCGCAAACAGGCCGATGACCGCTTTGTGAAGCTGCGCCCGTCGATTACGTGCTAACGTCTATCGACGGGCGCGGCGCAATCCCAAGAGTTTCCTTACTCGAAGCACCGGCGCCGCGCCGAGCACTGCATGTTTCCTTAAATCGCAGCCAATTTGAGGATAAAGACGTGCAGCAAAGAAGTGCTACAGCGTTCTTTGCGCGTTTGAATAAGACGCGCGGCGCTGGAGAGGCGTGAAAGGAGCCGGCCATGCTTCCAACGCGACGTTCGCTGCTGACTGCTTTTCTAGCAATCCCGGCCTTGCCCATCGTCAACCTCCGCGGGGCCGCCGCGCAGCGGCGCCTCCTACCGCCAACGCCGGCCTGCGGCAGTGATCGCGACCTGACCCTCGCCCGCACGGCCGGTCCCTTCTACAAACCCGACGCGCCCCTGCGTCACGAACTCTTTGCTGATTCCCCCGACGGCGAGCGCATCACGCTCGCCGGCTACGTCCTCGACGCCGACTGCCGGCCGCTCGCCAACAGCCTCGTCGAGATCTGGCATGCCGACGACACCGGCGCCTATGACACGCGCGGCTTCAGGCTGCGCGCGCACCAGTTCACCGATTCAAACGGGCGCTGGTGGTTCGCCACGATCGTCCCCGCGCGTTACACTGGCCGAACCCGGCACTATCATCTCCGCGTGCAGCGCCGTGGCGGCGGGCTGCTCACGACGCAGCTCTTCTTTCCGAACGAACCCGCCAATGCCAGCGACGGGCTCTATTCGGACGCACTGCTGCTCGATATCCGCAACACTGCCGACGGCAAATTCGGCCGGTTTGATTTCGTTGTCTAAGGTGCAGCACGGGCCGCCGCTCTCGGTGGCGGCGCGGCCAGGCCCCAAGGTTTCACTCAGTGCTCGTTCGCATGCGCCCCATGCGCGGTGATCACGCTCTGGGCTTCCTTGCCGTAAAGCTCCTCGAAATGATCGAAGCCCTTGGAAAAGTAACCGATCCCCTGTGTGGCGGATCTCAGCGAGCGCGCCAGGTCGTCCAGCGCGGAGCCTGGGATCAGGGCGCGGAAGATATCCCACCCCTTCGCCCCTTCGTCCCGGTCGAAACCGAGAACCTGCCCTTTCAGCGTCGAAACGATCGGCACGAGACTGCCGGAATAGATGGATGGGATATGAATCTCCACGCGGAAGATCGGCTGCATCAGCACGGCCGAGGCCTGTGAGAGGGCCTGGCGAACGCCCATCTTCCCGGCCGTGCGGAACGCGTATTCCGAACTGTCGACGGAGTGATGCTGGCCGTCGGTCAGCATTACGCCGACGTCGATGACCTTGAAGCCGAGCGGGCCTTTGTCCATCGCTTCGCGCGCCCCTGCTTCGACCGCCGGTATGAAGTTTCTCGGAACGGCGCCGCCCTTGACGGTCTCGGCAAAGGTGAATCCGCCGCCGCGTTCATTGGGGTGAACACTGAGCTTCACATCCGCAAACTGGCCGGCGCCGCCGGTCTGCTTGCGGTGACGATAATGCACGTCCGACGACTTCGAGATCGTCTCGCGATAGATCGGACTCGGCGGTTGCTCGCTGACCTCGACGTGAAAGATATCGGAGAGCGTCCGGCACAGGTCGCGCAGGTGCACCGGCCCCTGCGCGCAGACCAGTTGCGCGCCGGTCCCCTCCTCCTGCATGACCTTCAGGCCGCGATCGGTTTCGGAAAGCTTGGCGAGCGTTTCGGAAAGCTTGGTCTCGTCGCGCTCGCTTTCCGGCACCAGGATGCGCTCCATCATCGGCGTCGGCGGAGTTGTCCATTCCGGCGGCCCCAGGGTGGCATTGGCCGTCAGCAGCGACGGCACGACGAGGTGATCGGATTTCACCGCGGCGAAAACCTGACCGGGCGCCGGTGTCGCCGATGTCAGAGGGCGGCCGTTCGCCGGATCCTGCAGGGCCCCGAGCCCGGAGCCGCCGAGCATGGCTCCCTGCTTCACGCCGTTTTCGAGCGCGCGAACAAGCACGGTCTTGCCGACGCTCGGGCGATGATGGGCATGAAAGCTGACGGCGGAAAGCGTCGCATCGGCGATGCCGCCAGCCGTAGCAAGGCGTTTTCTAAGCGCATCCACGCGCGGCGCGTCGTGACGGAGCGCCTTCATCAGCCGCAGAATGCCGTTGCTGTGGCTTGCCGCGCCGACCAGCACCGGAATGATCTTGTTTTCGCTCAGGACCCGCGTCGAGATCGTATAGATTGCGTCGCTCGCCGGCTCGCGGTCCTCGATCAGTTCCTCCAGCAGCCAGTCATCGAATTCGGAAAGATGCTCCAGCAGTTCGGTGCGCGCCTCGTGTTCGCGCTCGACGACGCTTTCGGGGAGTTCGAAAAGCGCCGACGTCTGGCCTTCCCGGTAGCGCCAGGCACGCTCGGAAATCAGGTCGCAGCTGCCGATGATCTTGTCACCGTCGCGGATCGGAATCTGCCTGAGGACGAAAGGGTGGTTGGAATAGTCCTGGAGAGCGGCGACGACGTCCCTCAGCCGTCCCCTCGGCTCATCCATGCGGTTGACGAAAAGGATGCAGGGCGTTCCCGACGCCTCGATCGCCTTGAGGTAGGGCGCCGCGAGCACGGCCTCCTCCGGCACCGGCGAAACGCAGAGCACGCAGGCATCGCTGGCGAGCAAGGCATCCTGTGCGTGCGCCAGCGCCTCGTTGGTTCCGGGTGTGTCCAGCGCACACCACTCCTCGTTTCCAAATTCGAACTCCGTTAGGCTCAAGCCATAGGGAGAGGCGGATTTTCTTGGCTGGCCTTCGAGCAGACCGAGCTTTTCCACGAGCGTGGATTTTCCGGTCTGCGAAGGCCCAAGTACCGTGAAGCAGCGCATCGGCGATCCTCCTACCACGATGACACGTTTTCTACAGCGCCGCGCGTCTCTTCAGACGCGCAAAGGTCGCTGTAGCACTTTGAATCGCTGCATGTTTTTACCCTTAAATCGGCTCCGATTTAAGGAAACATGCAGTAGAGCGGGATGAGGAAAAGCGTGCGCGGTTTTCCGCCCGCATCCCGCGTCTCAGCTTATTAGAATCGATCACGTTTATGACTTAGGTCGATTAGACCTAAAGTCATCGTCATCTAGCGCCGTGGTTTCCTTAATTCGGCTTCGACTTAAGAAAACATGCGGCGGGCCAAGATGCCGCGCTCAGGCACGGTAGACCGGAGATCGATGGCTTGCTCCGGGCTCGCGCCCTCCCCCGCGAGGGTCAAGGCTCGACCAAGGGTGCACCCGTGCCCGTCGCTGCGCAAGGCTGAGATTGACGATCTGAAGAAAAGGTCGCGGACCTACTGCATGTTTCCTCAAACCGCAGCCGATTTGCGGACAACAACATGCAGCAAACCAAAGTGCTGCACCGGTCTTTGCGCGGTCTGAAAAGACGCGCGTCGCTGTGGGCGGCGAAAGCCGCGCCGAGTGCTGCATCGGAGGGAAGGTTGCACCCGCATTCGCCCCTGTCGCGCGATCTACCCGATTGCGCTCGGCGCAAATTCCGCGACCAGTTCGTGGCGATCGCCCGGATAGGTCAGCCGCACGCTGGTGACCGGCGCACCGCCGCTCCAGGTCCGCCGTTCGATGACGAGGCAGGGCGATCCGACCGCAATGCCGAGGGCTTGTGCGGCCTGACGGCTCGCAGCCACAGCGCGGATGCGATGCTCGGCCGTACTCCACGGCACCTTGCCGAGCAGCCACGAACCGGGTGCGACGACATCGAATGGTTCGGCTTCGGCCTCCGGCACCGCCGAAAGGTTGATGAGCCGTTCCTCAAGGCAAAAGGGCCGGCCGCTCGCCAGATGCCGGCAGGTGATATCGAGCAGCCGCGCCGAGGCCGGCAGGTCTATGCGTCCCGTATCATCGGCACCGACTTTGCGGACATGCCGCTCATCGAGACGATAGCCGTATTCGAGGCCGCGCGACTGCACCTCGAGTTTCACGTCGTGGATTTCCATGACCGCGGACTGGACGTGCGGAAAGGTGACGTAGCTGCCGGACTTGCGCCGCCGCTCGATCAATCCTTTCTTGACGAGCTCGGTCAGGGCCTTGTTCACGGTCATGCGCGAACAACCATATTGCTCCGTCAACTCGTGCTCGAAAGGAATACGGTGTCCCGGCGGCCAGTCGCCGGACAGAATATGCCCCTCGACGTCACCGAGAATCCGCTGGTGCAGGGAGAGCGGCTGCTCTGCACGGTTGTCCTCGTGGGAAGAACGATCGTTGGGAATGACGGGATCCTCGGCTGGTGACTGACCCCGTACCTTAAACATTTCCCGCCGCGGCAACAGTCCCGCCGATGATGCCCGCCGGTTTTCCACGGCGGATGCTGCACGGTCAACGTATTACGATGGCCCGCCCGAGCCGATAATCATCGCAGGGAGTGCCGCCCGCAGCAGAGATGCGACGCCGTCTTCACAAAGCCGGGATGCGGGGGAGAACCGCGCTACCAGGCCGTCCACTCCCCCTTTTCAGTAGAAGAGATGCCAAGGCGTCAGGAACGCACGCGCCCATTCCTGTTCCTGCTCCCGTTCGCGCTCCGCCGCAGCATCAACACGGACGGCATTGCACGCGGCCCTTTCGTTGCGCTCCGCCGCCTTCGACACCGGCGGCTCGAAATGGCCAAGCGTCATTCCACCGAGATAGAACATTGGGCGCCCTTCGCTGTTTGCGTTTTTCAATCACAATCCTGCCACAATGCAGCGGCCTGTCAATAGTCTACTAATTTTATGTTCTAAAAGGCCTATCTCCAGCCGCCGGTCAACCGCTCTCGACGAGGTTCGACCTGGTGCGAAATCACGGCGGCGTTCGCCAGCTCGCAGGCAGAAACGACGCGTGACCGCCCGAATAGGAACAAAACAAATTCAAGGTCTTAGATCGGCTTCAGCGGCAACGGCTACAGTGGCACGACAGCAATGCTGCCCACCGCATGTTTCCTTAAATCGACCTCGATCTAAGGACAAAGGCATGCAGCAGATCAAAGTGCTACAGAGACCTTTGCGCGTCTGATAAGACGCGCGGCGCTGTCGTCGGTTGCAGCGCAACGAGGCCTCTCCCTCATCCTCGGCTTCCCCCTGCCCGATCGAAAACATACCGATCAGGCTCTCGTCGAGCCGTGCCGCAGCTTGCGGCCGCCACTGTGCTCGGCCCCGCGTTGTCCGCGGACAACCGAATCGGGACCGCCCACAAAAGTTGTCCGCGGACAACTGTTAAACAGAGAAATTCATAAAACTGCGACGTCCCGGCGGGATAAACGGGGTTTTTGTTAAGCGTTTGTAAATTGGCAACGAATCGGCGCATAGTATAACTGCGCAGATAGGGGCTTATTGTCGAATTTTGCGCAGTTTTCCGGAGAGGGCGATGTTGCAGCAGAGAATCCAGAGTCTTGAGGAGCAGGAGCATTTGCCATCGCTGCTGTCCGCCGACGCTCAGGAGCTTGCTCACCAACTGCAGGAACACCAGAAAAAGATCTTCTCCCCGACGGCGCAAAAAACGATGCGCCTGTTCACCCCGGCCGAGGCGGCGGCCTTCATCGGAATCGGTGAAGGATACCTCCGTCAGATCGCTTCAGAAGGCCATGGGCCGCAGCCGCTGTCAAACGGCCGGCGCATGTATGCCGTCGACGATATCGATCGCATCCGCCATGTGCTCGACGAGGGCGCGAAGACCGGCAAGTACATCCCTCACCGCCGACCAGGCGAAAAGCTCCAGGTCATTTCGGTGATGAATTTCAAGGGTGGGTCGGGCAAGACGACGACGTCGGCCCATCTCTCTCAATATCTCGCGCTGCGCGGCTATCGCGTGCTGGCGATCGACCTCGATCCGCAGGCCTCGCTTTCCGCCCTCTTCGGCCACCAGCCGGAGCTCGACGTCGGCGAGGCGGAAACGCTTTATGGCGCCATCCGCTACGAGAACCCGCGCGCCATCGCCGATATCGTCCGCTCGACCTACACCACCAATCTTCACCTGATCCCGGGCAATCTCGAACTGATGGAGTTCGAGCACGAGACGCCGAAGGCAATGATCGGCGGATCGGCCGAAACCTTGTTCTTCGCCCGGATCGGCGAGGCGCTTTCCGAGATCGAGAGTTTCTACGATATCGTCGTCATCGACTGCCCGCCGCAGCTCGGCTTTTTGACTATGTCCGCGCTCTGCGCGGCGACGTCGGTGCTTATCACCGTGCATCCGCAGATGCTCGACGTGATGTCGATGTCGCAGTTCCTGTCGATGACGAGCGACCTGATGACCGTGGTCGAAAAAGCGGGCGGACGCACGAGCTATGACTGGATGCGCTATCTGGTCACCCGTTTCGAGCCGAATGACGGGCCTCAGAGCCAGATGACCGGCTTCATGCGGGCGATCTTCGGCAATCGCATGCTCCAGAACGCCATGGTGAAGTCGACCGCCATCTCGGACGCAGGCGTCACCAAGCAGACGCTCTACGAGGTGGAACGCTCGCAATTCATCCGCGGCACCTATGACCGGGCAATGGATTCGCTCTCGCTCGTCAATGCCGAGATCGAGGAGATGATCCGCAAGGTCTGGGGAAGGAAGTAATCGATGGCGCGCAAGAACCTGATCGGCATTTCCGACAGCCCTACGGCTCCGCTCGACGGAGAGCGACCGGCTGTCGAACGCCCGATCGCCGGCCTTGCACCGGGCCACCGGCCAAGCGGCCTCGTCGGCGGCATCACCAGGTCGCTCACGAACATCACCCAGAAGGTGGAGCGCGCTGAGGAATTGGAGCGCCAGCTTGCCGAAGGGCAATCGATCGTCGATCTCGACCCTTCGCTGATCGATGCTTCCTTCGTCGTCGACCGGCTCGGTGTTACCGCCGAGGCGCAAGCGGCGCTGGTGCAGCAGATCCGCGACCACGGACAACAGGTCCCGATCCTCGTCAGACCGCATCCGACGGCTAAGGAGCGCTACCAGGTCGCCTATGGTCACCGGCGGCTTGCCGCGGTCCGCGAGATCGGCGGGAAGGTCAAGGCGGTCATTCGCAACCTCAGCGACGAACAGCTCGTCGTCTCCCAGGGGCAGGAGAACAACGCCCGCACGGACCTCTCCTTCATCGAGCGCGCCCTGTTTGCCACGCGTCTGGAAGATCGCGGCTTTTCCCGCGAGATCATCATGTCGTCGCTTGGTATCGACAAAGCGGCGCTCTCGAAGATGATCACGGTGGTGCGCCGGCTACCGGTCGAAGTGATCGAGGCGGTCGGTGCCGCGCCCGCTTTTGGCCGCCGGCGATGGATCGAGCTCGCCGATCTTATCGATCTCGCCGGCAACCGGTCGCGAGCGCTCGAATTTATCGAAAAGACCGAGTTTCCAGCCGGCGAAAGCGATCAGCGCTTCGAAAATCTGTTCGGCTTCCTCAGTACGGCCAAGGAGCGCGCAAAGGCGGAGGCCTGGATCGCGCCTGACCGCACACGTCCAGTACGCATCCGCGAGACGGAGTCAGAAACGACCCTTGCCTTCAGCAAGAAGGCGGCCCCCGGTTTTGCCGATTTCGTGAGGCAGAGGCTGCAATCTCTGTACCTCGAATACCAACAGGAAACAGGAGATTAAACAGAGCAAAAGAAAAAGGCTTCCGAACGACTAGCGCTGCGGAAACCCTTCTCTCGTGTAGCAACTAGAGAATCCCATTTCCGCGAATCAGTGTCAAGAGTTTTTGACGTCGTTTCGGCGAACGGTTTTCTTTTGCCTTGGATAAGGTGAAGAAAAATGGAACGTGGAAGTGTGACGACGCCTTTTGGGCGGCGGCCGATGACGCTTGGCATGCTCTCAAGCCAAATCACCGCCAGCCGCACCCAGGCGGGGCGGTCTGTCGACAAATGGAAATTGTTTCGCTGGCTCTGCGAAGCGAAGAGCCTTGTGGGCGTGTCCGATCGCTCGCTGGCGGTGCTCAACGCGCTGCTGAGCTTTTATCCCGGCACCGAACTGTCCAGGGAAAGCGGCCTCGTCGTTTTTCCGTCCAATACCCAGCTTTCACTTCGAGCGCACGGCATGGCCGGAACGACCTTGCGGCGTCACCTCGCCGCTCTCATCGAAGCCGGCTTGATCCTTCGGCGCGACAGCCCGAATGGCAAGCGTTACGCGCGGCGAAACCACAGCGGTGCCGTCGGAGAAGCCTTCGGGTTCGATCTTTCTCCGCTGATCGCACGAGCTACCGAAATCGAAACCGCCGCCGCTGAGCTCGCCGCGGAACGGCAGCATATGCGCATCATGCGTGAGCGATTGAGCCTCTGCCGGCGCGACGTTGCCAAGTTGCTGGAGCTCGTCCACGAAAGCGCTCCGCAAAGCGATTGGCAGAATTACGAATTGCAGTTCGAAGAGCTCATTGACCAGCTTCCCCGCAAGCCCTCAACCGCCGAAATCGAAACCGTGCTCGGCTCAATGGACCGTCTTCGTTGTGATCTCACCAACCAATTGGAAAACTTGCTCAATTTCCAAAAAACGGACACCTATGATCACCAGAATGGATGCCACATACAGAATTCACATCCAGACTCTCTTTCTGAATCTGAAGTTGGCCTGGGAAAAGGACGGGAACCGCTTTTGCGAAAGGCGGCCGGTGGCGACGCTGCAGAGGCTTTGACAGAACCTCCACCGAAACTGGCCACACAAAACGCAGCGTCACCTCCCACCGCCGTTGATCGCTCGGGTACGGTACCTCAACGACCGTGCCGCGAAATCCCGCTGCCGGCGATCCTGCAAGCCTGCCCGCAGATCGCCGACTATGGGCCTTCTGGCCGGATTTCCGGTTGGAAAGATCTGATGACGGCGGCGATCGTGGTCCGCTCCATGCTCAATGTCAGCGCGGATGCCTATGACGAAGCCTGCTCCGTCCTTGGCTGCGAGAACGCGGCAACCATTGTCGCCTGCATTCTGGAAAGAGCGGAGCAAATCGCATCGCCGGGCGGCTACCTGCGCGAACTGACAAGGCGGGCGCAGCGCCAGGAGTTTTCGCTTGGCCCAATGGTCGTGGCGTTGAGCCGAGCTAAGCGAAATGGAGGAGTTGCCGTGGCAAGTTAATCCATGCCACCCAAAATGTGTGCAGCAGTGTTGGAACGACGACACGCATGAAAGCGAAGACCTAAAGCGTGTAGCATGAGGCCGTCTGAACGCGGCGCTCTTTAGGACCAGGCCGTCGGGACGGAGCAACTTTCTCGTCGGCCGCAGTGGAGAAATAGGCAGGGGACAAGTCGCACTGTCCCACGGCTGCATCGTGCCGAACCATTGCCTTGACGAGCAAAATATCCGAAACTCGATGCTGTGATGGATTCGCCGGGATATGCGTTTAACTGTGTCTGGTGGCGCTTTCTTAACAATTCTGCGGCTATCGTAACGCATTGGCAAAAAAGCCTTTAATTTCGCCTTACGGAAGCTATCTCGCTCGTAATTTCCGACACCTCGGACGACCTGAAACAGCCACTTTCCGCATTATCGGCAACCGAACGACCCCGGCGTCGGCGACTTCTCACAAAACCGGGACATTGTCCGAAGTTGACAGCTGTCAACGGCTGTGGCGACACTGCGCTCGATCCGCTTCACGGGCAAAAAAACGACGGACAGACGCCAGGTCAGCGGTCCCCTTGACTCCGCCGGATTTCCTCACTTCCGCAGCAGTGCTTCTACAGCATCGCGCGTCTTATCGGACGGGCAAAGGACGCGGCAGCATTTCGAATGCTGCACGCTTCTTATCCTTGAATGGTCTCCGATTTGAAGAAACAGCCAGCGGGTCAATTCCAGGAATGGTCTGTGACGGCTTTCCGCCCCGGAATCGCCTCAGAGCATTGGAGCGCTTCACCGCTGAAGCCGCTTACTCGTGCCAATGCTCCGCCACCCATGGCGTCGGGCGGATGTAGTGACGCAGATAGCGGAATGCGCTTTTCTCCCGCCGATCTGGCGCAAACAGGCCGCGAATATGCCCGAGCGGGGTCGTCGGCCGGCTCCTGTAGCCGAACTGGCCGTCGATAGCATGCTGCGGCAGCAAACTGCGGGGGAAGAGCACCACGCGGCCATCGGCAGGCAGCCGTGGCGCAAGGAAATAGTTGAGCGGAAAGGGCCAGCGGCAATCCTGGCGAAAATGCAAAACCCAGCGCCGCGGAAAGAGTTTGACGCCGCCCGGCGCATTGCGGGTGACGAAGCGTTGCTCGAAGCTGTATTCGTCCGCCACCCCTTGTGGATCGGCCCGGAACTTCTCCTGCAGGGGTACGAGCTTGCCGACCGGAAACCGGAACAGCGACGTCTGTCCGAGCCGTTCAAACGGCGTCGTCTGATTTCGAGCGAGCACCACATCGTCCGGCCCGCCAAATTCGAAGAAGGGATCGAGAGATCCGACAATCACCAGATCGAGGTCGAGGAACAGCACCGGACCGGTGAGGTTCCCGAGCTTCGGACCCCAGAGCCGTGCTTTCGGCCAGATGCCTTTGGTATTCACCGGCATCGCGGCATCGAGCGGCGGCAGATCTTCGCAGAGGATTTCGGGACGCAGGCCGCTGCGGTTGTCGGTGAAACAGGTAAATGTGAAAGGCGGCGTAATGTTGCGCGCCACCATGGCGTATAGCCGGTTGATGAAGGGCGGACCGTACTTGGTGCCCCAGTTGATGCATATCACCTGCTTGACGCCGCCACTTGCCGCCAGAACGCTTGCCATGGGCTCTCCACTCTTGCCGGCTGCCGAGAGCTCTTTCCACAGCAGCCGATTTTGTCCATCGGTCTTGAGGCTGTGGCCCAGAACTTCGACAGTCGGGGATTTGCTTTCGACTTCCCATCCTGCTGGTGCGTTCTCACGCATTCAGTAAGGCACGGTCACGAAAATGCCGATTGACGCTTGCCTGCCGAACATCAACGTCGCCTCGAACGAGAACGGCAGCGGCGTCGCAAGCTACGCATCATTCCTGACTCTCCGGCCCGTATTCCTTCCGGGCAACGCAGCCGGCACTTTCGATCGTGGCCGACTTCATATCGGTGTCAGTTGACAGCTGTCAACGGCAGGGCGGTGGCACGGTCGCCTCGCGCCTCCTTCGGTCATGGAACCGCTGAGGCCGTGCGGATGCACGACACCGGCGCGACCAAGGAAAGACGCCGACCTTCGCTGTGAGCGTTGACAGCTGTCAACCGCGATAAGAGGCATTGACGTCGTGCGATGTGCGCGACCGAAAGCCAGCCGACCGCATTTTCCTGCGAGCGGGCGCCGATCCGCATATTAGCAGGGGAGAAAGGCCGGCAAGCCTGTGACGGAAAGAAATCGCGTGTTACCTTCCGTTTCGTCGATAACGCTTCGTCTTTAAAATGAGATACGAGACCCCGGATCCGCTCCATCCAACGCTGCTGCCGGCACTGATAGCGGCGGAAGACAGCCTTGCGCGTCTCGACGAGCGGGCCGGCCGGCACCCGGTTTCGGAGGGGTTTCGCGAGCGCGGGCAGTTCTTCGATGCGGCAGCGGCGCTCTGGGTCGCCGGCGAATTGGTGCATGTCGAGGATCTGGTCCTGCATGATGCGCACATGGATGCGCGCGCACCCTCTCACGAGTTGACCATCGCCCATGCGGTGTTGCGTGCCCGCCGTCGTTTGGATCTTGCCGAGCCGGACTGGGCGTTGACGAGCGCCGGACTGAACGTGCTGAGAGGCGAGGGCGGGGCGATCGCCGAGCACAACCATCGCCAGGAGCTATCGACCGACGCTCGCCGGGATACCGCGCTTGCGGAGAGTGAAGACGAAGCCGACGAAAATCCGCTCGCCGCTGAATTTGCCGAACTCGATGCGGCGATAGCTCGGTCTCAACGCTTGCTGGACGTTCACGCGAGCGGTATCGCCGAGATGGATTCGCTGTCGCCAGCCGCGAAGGCGAGTTCGGAACCCATGGGCCAACTCGGATTGCTGTTCGAGGAGGACTGGGACGAGGAGCAACGGCTCGATGCCTGGCGCGCCGTTCTGGCGACTGCCGATCAGTTGCCGGCTTCTCTTGGAGCGGCAGTCCTCTACGACGCCTGGGACCGCATCGAGCCACTCAGGCGGCAGCATTGGCTCGGCTCGCTGCTCGTCGGGGTCTACCTGCGTTTTCGCGGAAAGGTGTCTACGCATGTGCTGGCGTTCAACACCGGCCTGAAGACGATCCGCCACGAACGGCGCCGGTCGAAGGACAGGCTGACGCGGCTCGTTGCCTTCCTCGAGGCGATGACGGTGACGGCCGATCTCGGCATGAAGGAGCTCGACCGCCTTTCTCTGGCAAAGACGCAGATGGAAATGCGGATCAAAGACCGGCGTTCGAGCAGCAATCTGCCGGGATTGATCGATCTCGTTCTGTCACGACCGATCGTCTCGACGGCGTTGATCGCCCGCCACGTCGGCGTCACGCCGCGTAGTGCGCTCAATCTGGTCCGCGAACTCGGCGTGCGCGAGATGACGGGCAGGGGACGCTATCGTGGCTGGGGCGTGCTTTAGGGCAATTCCGGGAAAAGTGTGTAACGGTTTTCCGTCCGGAACTGCGTAGTTTCAGAGAGTTAGAGCATTTCACTGTTCAATGAAACAATGAAATGATCTAGCGCAACGGCGCTATTGCCGCTGCAGATTGATGTCGCTGGTAACAACCTTGTCCCCGGAGTTGGGATCGACATCGGTCGTCACGAGTCTCATGCCGTTCTGTCCGACCTTCTGCACGGTCAGGTTTGCGCTGCGGTCGCCGTTCACCAGCCGCGGCCAGCGGATCGTCAGATTGATCGCATTGCCCCGTCGGCTTCCGGTCAAGCCGGCCGGTCTTCCGCTCGGCCCGACATAGGTTCCGCTGTAGTTTGCCCCATTGAACTTCAGGTCGGCGCCGACGGCGCGCGACACGACAATGAGGCCGCGACAGGTCCCCTTCATCGACAGGGCCTGGCCACGCGCATCCGAATCGAAAACACAGGACACGTTCATCGGCGAGCGGTTGATCCGCACTTTCACCATGCCGCTGCCGGCCCATTTTCCCTCGAGTGATCCGAGAAATGCCGTCTCGTCGGCCTGCGCTGCCCCAACGGCAAAAAACAGGCTGCCTGCGGCCAGCAGTCGCTGCATCATCTTCGTGGGACCTCCCTCCCGAGGATCGGAATCGGCGAAGCCCGGGTGTGGCTCGCCGATTGCGTGTTGAACGCCCCAACCGGCATGAGGTTCCTTTCCGGCGCGGCTGTCAACCGTGAAGCGGCTGGCGGCCCCATTTGGCGTCGCTCAATCCTCCTCGACGAAGACCTCCTCGCGCTTGGCCTTGACGGCCGGCAGGAAGACGACGACCAGCACGATCGCCGCGATCAGCAACAACACCGCGCTGATCGGCCGGGTGACGAAGGTCGTCGGGTCGCCGCGCGACAGGATCATCGCGCGCCTCAAATTCTCTTCGAGCAACGGCCCGAGCACGAAGCCGAGCAAAAGCGGCGCCGGTTCGCAGCGCAGCTTCAGGAGAAGGTAACCGACGAGCCCGAAGAAGGCGACGGCGTAAAGGTCGTAGACGTTGGAATTGACGCTGTAGACGCCGATCGAGCAGAAGGCCATGATGATCGGAAACAGCACGAAATAGGGGATCTTCAGGAGCTTTACCCAGAGCCCGATCAGCGGCAGGTTCAAGACCACCAGCATCAGGTTGCCGATCCACATCGAGGCGATGATGCCCCAGAAGAGCGCCGGCTGTTCCACCGCTACATTCGGGCCGGGCACGATGCCCTGGATGATCATCGCCCCGATCATCAGCGCCATCACCGGGTTTGCCGGAATGCCGAGCGTCAGCAGCGGAATGAAGGACGTCTGCGCGCCGGCATTGTTGGCGCTTTCCGGTCCCGCGACACCGGCAATGGCGCCGCGGCCGAATTCCTCCGGCCGATCGGAGATGCGCTTTTCCACCGTATACGAGGCAAAGGCGGCGAGGATCGCGCCGCCGCCCGGCAGAATGCCGAGCGCCGAACCGATGACGGTACCGCGCACCACCGGCGCGAACATCCGCTTGAAATCATCGCGCGTCGGCATCAGGTCGCTGACCTTGGCCATCAGCACTTCTCGGGTCTTCTCGCTTTCGAGATTGCGCAGGATTTCGGCAATGCCGAAGACGCCGACGGCGAGTGCCACGAAATTGAGACCGTCGGCATATTCGCGGATGCCGAGGGTGAAGCGCGGCGTACCGGTATAGATGTCGGTGCCGACGAGGCCGAGCAAGAGGCCGAGCGCGACCATCGCCAGCGCCTTGACGATCGAGCCGTGCGCCAGCGCGACGGAGGAGACGAGGCCGACGATCATCAGCGAGAAATATTCGGCCGCGCCGAACTCCAGGGCGATCTCGGTCAGCGGCGGCGCGAAGATCGCGACGAGAAAGGTCGAGACGGTTCCGGCAAAGAACGAGCCGAGCGCGGCAATCGCGAGCGCCGCGCCGGCGCGGCCCTTGCGCGCCATTTGGTAGCCGTCGATCGCGGTGACCGCGGAGGAGGATTCGCCCGGCATGTTGATCAGGATTGCCGTGGTCGAGCCGCCGTACTGCGCGCCGTAATAGATGCCGGCGAGCATGATCAGCGAGGAGACCGGCTCGAGCTGGAACGTGATCGGCAGAAGCATGGCGATCGTCGCGGTGGCGCCGATGCCGGGCAGTACGCCGATCAACGTGCCCAGCATAACGCCGATCAGGCAGAAGAGAAGATTAGCCGGCGAGGCAGCGGTGGTAAAGCCGAGGGCGAGATTGCTGAAAAGTTCCATGACCGCCTCCTAGAACCGGACCCAGGGGCCGAAGCGCTCGAAGGGCAGGTTGAGCCCGTAACTGAACACCGCGACCGAGAAGACGGCCAGCACCAGCGAGATGGCGATCGCCCAATGCGGCTTCATGCGATGCGAGGCAAAACAGGCGATAAGCGCCGTGAAGAAGATTGCCGGAGCGAAGCCCAGTCCTCGTACCGTCAGCCCGAAAAAGATCGGCGCAGGCAGGATGAAGAACATGCCGCGGATTGCGATCGCCCCCATCGGCTCGCCTTGCACGCGCGCCGACTGCACGAGAATGACGGCGCCGAGCAGCGTCAACACGCAGGCCAGTAGAAGCGGGAAGTAGCCGGGGCCCATGCGGAAGGCGGTGCCGAGCTCGAGGCCGAGCGATTGCCAGACGAAGAACAGCCCGACAGCAGTCAGGATACCGCCGCAAAGGGCATTGGTGGTGTCGAAGGAGATGGATTTCATCGTGTCCCCATTTTTGTTCGGGAGCCGTTGAGCTGCGCTCCCTCCACTGCATGTTTCGTTAAATCCTAGCTTATTTAAGGATAAAAACATGCAGCAATTCAAAGTGCTGCAGCGTTCCTTGCGTGTCTCGAAGGACGCGCGGCACTGTAGACGAATGTGCTCGCCTCTTGTCCTGCGGGCAAGAGGCGCCGAACCGTCATCGAGTTGACAGCTGTCAACGTCCCGTCGCGGGCGCGGAATGAGGAGGGAATGAACAGCACCTCGCCCACATTCCCGAGCCGAATGCGTCCCTCACCGAACGAAGACAAGGCCGCCGCCGCCGCTCTGTCTTGCGACAGGCGATGGCGGCGGCAATTCCGTAACGCGGTTAGTCGGCGAACTGGCCGGCGGCCTCGATCACCGGCTTCCAGCGGGCGATCTCGCTTTCGAGCTTGGCCTTCAGTGCCGCCGGCGTTGCGTCCTCCTGGCTCGACGGTTCGGTGCCGAGTTCGGCGAAGCGTGCGACGACGTTCTCGTCCTTGAGCGCCAGCTGCAGCGACTTCGACAGGCGCTCTGTCACCTCGGCAGGCGTGCCCTTCGGCGCATAGATGCCGTGCCAGATGCCGACCTGGAAACCGGAGAGACCGGCTTCTTCCGCCGTCGGCAGATCAGGGAAGATCTTGAGACGGGCGGGAGAGGTGACGGCATAGGCCTTGATCGTGCCGCCCTGGATCTGCTTCGTCGTGTTCGTCGTCTGGTCGCACATCATATCGACCTGGCCGCCGAGCAGATCGGTCATCGCCGGGCCAGTGCCCTTGTACGGCACGGTCGTGAGCTGGGTGTCGATCGCGCTCATGAACATCATGCCGCAGAGATGCGATGCGGCGCCGATGCCGGCATTGGCGACCGTCACCGTGTCCTTGTTGGCCTTGACGTAGTCGATCAGCCCCTTGAGGTCGGTCGGTTCGAAATCCTTGCGGGCGACGATCGTCATCGGCACTTCGGTGACGAGGCCGACATATTCGAAAGCGTTCAGTGTGTCATAGGCGAGCTTGCGATAAAGCGTGGCGCTGGTCGCCATGCCGATATGGTGGAGCAGCACCGTATAGCCATCCGGATCGGCCTGGGCGACGCGACCCGCGCCGAGCGTGCCGCCAGCGCCGCCGACATTCTCGACGATGATCTGCTGACCGAGATCCTTCGACATGGATTCGGCGACGAGGCGGGCGACCGTGTCGGTCGGGCCGCCGGCCGAGAAGGGCACAACCATCGTGATCGAGCGCTCCGGATAATTTTGAGCGCTGGCAGAGGCGGCAAACAGGGAAACGGCGGCGACAGCGCCCAGAAGCGCTTGCAGAATTTTCATCTTTTCCTCCCGATGAAATTATGGACCAGCCGGCATGGTTCCTCCCGTGCCGGTACTGGATCGCCTATTTGCAGACGGGATTTTACCACAGACAACCGCCGCCTGCGGTCACATTGCCGATTTCCGCGCCCGATGCGCGCGATATGGGTGGATTTGGAAACAAAGTCGTCGGGCGATGGGTGGAAATCCACCCATCGCGTCGCTCAAGTCTCGAGGCCGGTGCGCCGGCGGAGATATCGGATTTCGGCTTCGGTGAGCGCCCGGACCGAGCCTTTCGCCAGGTCGCCAAGCTTTATCTCGCCGATCGAGACACGCACGAGCCGCAGGCACTCGAAGCCGAGCACGTCCAGCATGCGGCGGATCTGCCGGTTTCGTCCCTCCTGCAATTCGACCTCGATCCAGCTGTTGCGGTCGCCGCTTCTCAGCCGCTGCACGCTCGTGGCTACCAGCCGTTCACCGCCCTCGGTGACCCCTTCGATCATTCCAGCAACCGCGTCGTCACCGAAGACGCCGCTCACCTGCACATGGTAGATCTTGCCGAGATGCGTCTCCGGATCGAGCAGGCGCTGCGCCAGCACCGTATCGTTGGTGAAGAGCAGAAGCCCCTCACTCGCCTTGTCGAGCCTTCCGACCGGAGAGAGGAACCGCGCGTCGGCGGCGCCGAGGCAAGAATAGACGGTCGGCCGTCCCTCCGGGTCTTCGCGCGTGGTGACAAGCCCGCGCGGCTTGTTCAGCATCAGGTAAGTCTTTGCTTCCGCTGCTACGGTTACGCCGTCGACGGCAATCCTGTCGGCGTCGATGTCGACCCAGCGTGAAAGATCCGTCGTCGTTCGACCGCCGACGCTGACGCGGCCATCGGTGATCAGCTTCTCGGCTTGCGTGCGGGAGCAGTAGCCGAGTTTGGAAAGCGCACGCGCGAGTGTTACGCGCTTGCCGGCTTCGGCTTTCGTTTCGCCGCCATGTCTCTTCGGCGAGGGGCGTCCCTGCTTCACCACTTCCGGTCTCCAAGAGTGTTGGACCATGGTCCATCTGGCACAGTCGGCGCCGCTCCGCCAGGGTTGAAACCCATTGATTGTTGTAGCTTTGACACGAACATCAAGAGTGGTAGTCTCGCTTGCGACTTGTAGACAGGGCCTGTCTCGGAACGGTCAACCGCTTCCTTAGAAAGCGACGCATTCTCCGACAGGCGATTTGGGAGGCGTTGTCAATGATCAAGTCAATTCTGCGGGGCGTGAGCGCCTTCGCGGCGTTATCGCTGCTGCACATCGGAGGCGGCCCCTTTCTCGTAACGAATGCCTTTGCCCAGCAGACGGCCGCCGCTCCTGCAGCGCCGGCCGAGGCCGCGCCCGAACCGCTGACGGATGACGAGCTCGAGGTGCTGGTTGCCCGCATCGCGCTCTACCCGGACGAACTGGTGGCGCTGATCTCCGCGGCATCGCTCTATCCGCTGCAGATCGTCGAGGCCGAGCGCTTTCTCGAGGCCCGCGAAAAGAATTCCGAGCTGAAGCCGAAAGATAGTTGGGACGGCAGCGTCGTTTCGCTGTTGAACTATCCGCAAGTCGTCAAGATGATGAGCGAAGACCTCGAATGGACGCAGGCCTTCGGTGAGGCGATCGCCAACCAGCAGAAGGATGTGCTGATCGCCATCCAGCAATTGCGCGACGAGGCGGTGGCCAAGGACATCATCAAGACGGACGACAAGGTGACGGTGGTCGAGGAGGGTGACAACATCATCATCCAGTCGGCAAATCCGGAAACGATCTACGTGCCGCAGTATCCGCCCGAGATGCTTTATGTCCCGGATTATGCGCCGGCGCCGATTACATATTACGAAGAACCCTATCCCGCCTATTGGTATCCCGGAGCGGCCTTCTTCGCCGGCGCCGTCACCGGAGCGGCCTTTGCCGCCATCGTCGACTGGGACGATTGGGGTGTATGGGGTGGCCGCTGGGACGGCGACATTAACGTCGACTGCAACAAGTGCTTCAACAACATCGACTTCGACGGCAAGGTCAACTGGAACGACATCGACTGGAAGAATGTCGACCGCAGCAAGATCAATTTCGACCGCGATCAGCTGAACAAGTTCGATCGGACCAGCATCAAGAACGACATCAAGGCCAGGGGTGACAACAACCTCCGCAACCGTGCCGCCGAGATCAATCGCGACCGGCCGCAGGCACGCCCGGGTGGTGCCGGCGGTGGCCAACTCAAGGACGTGCGCAAGAGCACGCTGGAGGGACTGAAGGCGCAGCAGAGGCCGGCGGCGGGGACGCGACCGAACGTCGACCGGTCGGCAATTGCGGCCGCGCGGCCGGACGGCGGCAAGCCGAGCATCAACCGGCCGAAGGGCGGCAGCAAGCCTTCGGTCGACCGGCCGTCCGGCAAGAAGAAGATGGCCTCGAAGGCGCAGAACCGGCCGAAGAAACCGCCCGGCCTCGGCAATGTCAATTCCGGGCGGCGTGAGGTGGCCTCGTCGCGGCGCGGCGGCCACAGCATGGGCGGCGGTCATCGCGGCGGCGGACGGCCGCAGATGAGCCGCGGCGGCGGCAGGCCGCCGATGCACCGGGGCGGCGGGGGCCGCGGCGGTGGTGGACGCAGGCGCTGAGCGGAGGGAGAACGGCCATGACCAAGCTTTTGCACACACTTCTCCTCGGATCGGCGGTCTCGCTTGCGAGCGTCCTTGCGATCGACGCCGCTGTCGCGCAGACGCAGCAACAGCAGCAGCCGGACCAGGCGCAGCTGCCGGCCGGGATGGACGACTATGCCGCGGCGGAAGACCCGCCGGTGTTCGACGATCCATTGAAGGCGGTGGAAGCGTTCAAATCGGCGCTCGCCGCCAATGATTTCGATGGCCTGGCGAAGCTCTTGGGCCTCGATGCGGCAAAGCTCAGGACGGGCGAAGGCGTCATGGACACCTTCGCTCTCATTCGTGAGGGGGCGGCCCGCAATGTTGTCGTGCGCGACCTTGACGAGCGCAAGGTTATCGAAATCGGCGATCGCCTCTGGCCGCTGCCGTTTCCGATCGCCAAGGGCGATGACGGAAAGTGGGCCTTCGACACCTATGTCGGGTTGGAGGAGATCATCAACCGCCGCGTCGGCGAGAACGAGCTCGAGGCGATCGAAGCGGCGCGCGCCTATGTCGATGCGCAGAAGGACTATGCCGCACAGGACCGCGATGCGGACGGCGTCCTCGAATATGCCCAGAAGCTGATCAGCAGCCCGGGGCAGACCGACGGGCTCTACTGGCCGGCCGATCAGGGCGAGGAGACAAGCCCGGTCGGCGACGCGATCAGCGAGGCGGCGCTCGAAAAGGCGAAGGCCGGCGAGGGCTATTTCGGCTACCGCTTCCGCATCCTGAGCTCACAAGGGGACAACATCGCCGGCGGCAAATACGACTACGTCATCAACGACAACATGATCGCCGGCTTCGGGCTGATCGCCTGGCCGGTCACCTATGCCGAGACCGGCGTCAAGACCTTTCTCGTCAACCAGCAGGGCATCGTCTACGAACGCGATCTCGGCCCGAGCACCGACGCCATCGTGCCGTTCATCGACCGCTTCGACCCGGATGACAAATGGACCGTGGTGGCGGATTGAGGTCCTGCCGGTCGCGCCTGTCGAACCTGTGCACCAACTGCCTGCCGCTGCAACGGCAGGCAGTCTGCGCGCAGGCCGCACCAGCCCCAGAGCCAAGGCGGCCGAAAGGGCTCTCAGCGCCAATACAATCGCACGCAGGGTGGCGCTCTCGCGTTGAGCGCGAGTTGGGGAGAACTCTGCAAAGTGTCCGAAAGGTCGCTTTCCGCTTCCGAAAAACGCTGAAGTACGGATATACGGTGTAGTGTCATCAATTTATTGCGTAACCGCAGTCAAGTGGCGCGGATCTGGTAATGGTGTCAGAGGGGAATACCGATGCCTGAAGGGATGGATCTCCGCGCGCGCGGCGACAGCCTTGGGAAAGCTGGACGAAGAGCCGCCGGAGCGTTGTTGGCGCTTGCCGTATTGGTCGGATGCGGAGGTCATCCAAAGGGCGTGATGACGCCGGTGGCGCTGACGGCGCCGGCCAAGACCTCGCAGGTCGATATGCTGGTCGCGACGACGCGCCAGCCTTCCGGGAATCCTGCGACCCTCTTTTCCGGCGAACGAAACGCAGCGCTTTCCTTGACGGATGTCGCCGTGTCGATCCCGCCGGATTCGCAACGCAAGCCTGGTACCGTGCAGTGGCCCCGCCGCTTGCCTCCCAATCCGGAAACCGATTTCGCCGTGACGCGCGTGCACGAACTGGCATCGCGCGACGAGGCGCGTGCCTGGTTCCGCGAGAATAGCGTCGGCGGAAACATCCTCCTGTTCGTGCACGGTTTCAACAACACTTACGAGGATTCGGTCTTCCGGCTGGCGCAGATCGTGCATGATTCCGGCGCCGAGGCGACGCCGATGCTGTTCACCTGGCCATCCCGCGCCCGTGTGTTCGACTACAACTACGACAAGGAAAGCACCAACTATTCGAGAACGGCGCTCGAGGACGCTTTGCGCTCCTTGGCGAACGCCCCCGATGTCAACGAAGTCACCATTCTCGCCCATTCGATGGGGACTTGGCTGACGATGGAGTCGCTGCGGCAGATGGGCATTCGCGACGGCGGCATCGCGCCCAAGATCAAGAACGTGATCCTCGCATCGCCCGACATCGACCTCGATGTTTTCGCGAAGCAATTCGTGGAATTGGGCGAGAAGCGACCAAAATTCACGATCTTCGTGTCGCAGGACGACCGGGCCCTCGCTGTCTCGAGCTTCATATCGGGCGACGTCTCGCGGCTGGGCGCGATCGATCCGACAGCAGAACCTTACCGCACTCAGCTTGAAAGGGCGGGCATCACCGCAATCGACCTCACCAAGGTCCAATCCGAGGATAGCCTGCATCATGGCAAGTTCGCCGAAAGCCCGCAAATCGTGCAACTGATCGGCCAGCGCATCGTCAATGGCCAGACCCTGACCGATTCCCAGGTGACTTTGGGTGACAGCATCACCGCCGTTGTTGCCGGTACCGCCAAGAATGTCGGCACGGTCGCGGCGGCAACGATCAGCGCGCCCGTGAAGGTGCTCGAACAGCCGGTGCTGCCCAAAAAACGAACGCACCTGGACGAAACGCTCGGAAGCGGCGCGCATGCAGGAGCGGCTACCAACTAGGGTATCCCTGCTTTCAATCGTTGAAAGCGGATGAGATGCTCTAGAATCAAAGCGATATGGCGTCTTTCGTGCGTTCATTTGAATGCACGGCGCCCTAGCTGGCGTGCGCTTCGGCGACTCCGAGACACCCGGAGGATCATGCGATGAGCAATTTGAACGACAGCAGTTCCGAGGCTTTGCCACGCCCTACGGTCGGCAAGGCTGCACTGGCGGAGCTTCGGCGAACACCTCTCTTGGCGCTCATCGTATTCGTGCCTCTCGTCATCCTTCTGGAGCAGACGGCGCCAGAGGCGCACACGTGGCTGTTTCTCCTGTCGGTGGTAGCGATCATTCCGCTCGCTGCACTGTTGAGCCGCGCGACGGAAGCAGTGGCGGCGAAGACCGGCGATACGATCGGAGGCCTGCTTAACGCCACGCTTGGCAACCTGACCGAGCTCGTGATTTCGCTCGCGGCGCTGCAGGCGGGCCAACACCTGCTGGTCAAGGCCTCGCTAGCGGGCGCGATCGTCACCAACACGCTGTTCATGTTGGGCGGCTCCTTCCTCTTGGGCGGCCTCAAGCATCACTTGCAGGAATTCAACAGGGTGAGCGCCCGCTTCCAAGCTTGCCTGTTGTTCCTGGCGACGATTGCCATTCTGGTTCCCTCGGTCATCAGCGAAGTGGATCGGGCTCCAGCCGCCGCCTTCTCCCAGAAGCTGAGCCTGGGACTGGCGATACTTCTGATCGCCGTTTACGGCCTGGGCATGCTGTTTTCGCTGAGGACACACCGGGAGCTCTTCGCCGCCGTCGGCCACGCCGACGAGGATGAGAAACCATGGCCTCTTTCGGTAAGCATCGTCGTTCTGATTGTCGTTACGCTGCTGGTCGCTCTCGTCAGCGAGATTTTCGTCGGTTCGGTGCAGGTTGCCGCCGAGCATCTCGGGATGACGCCCGCGTTCGTCGGCTTCATCATTGTCGCCCTGGTTGGCGGCGCCGCCGAGATGACGACAGCCTTCTCGGCGGCGCGTGCCAATCGCCTCGATCTCAGCGTTGGCATTGCGCTCGGCAGCGCCGCGCAGATCGCGCTGTTTGTCGCCCCGGTTCTGGTGCTCGTCAGCTATTTTGTCGGCCCCGAACCGATGTCCCTGCAGTTCTGGCCGGGCGCGGTCGCGATGATGCTGGTCGCGACGATGGCCGCCACGCTGCTTTCCAACGGCGGACGCGCGGCTTGGTACATGGGTGTCATGGCGCTGGCGACCTATGCCATATTCGGCATGACGCTGTTTCTCCTGCCACCCGCAGCGCCGTCGTGATAGAGGCGGGGTCGGAGGCCCCGCGCGGATCTAGTCATGGTGCCGGTCCAGTCCCGGCTCGGCGCGGAAATAGAGGCGCTGGATGACGGCCATCATCAGCGCCGTAGCCCAGCCGAAGATGATCCAGCCATTGACCGCCTCGAACGTGGCAACCTGGCGCCAGTCCCTGCCGAGAACGATGTCGCCGTATCCCACCGTGGTGAACGTGACGGTCGAGAAATAGAAGGATTCTTCGAAGGTCGGCAAAGCGTTCGCGAGATAATAGAACGTCGCCCACAGGCAGACGTCAATTATGATTGGGAATATCAGGTATATTACCCAGGCAACCGTCACCACGGTCGGGTGGCGAAGCGCGAAATATTTTCGGTTCTCCTCCAGCCGGCGCAAAACATTCAGTCCGGCGGACATGAATAGAGCCTGAATGGCGACTGTCATCGCGATCAGGCCACAGGCAATGGAAAGCCGAATTATCACGATGCCTCCTTGGTCGGGCGGAGCGAAGCCGGGGCGCATTCAAAGCCCGCGTTACCGCGCCGCCGGATTTCCGAGCGTCAATCTAGCAAAGGCGGCCGCGTCGGTGAACACGGGTCGTCTGTGGCGCTGCGAGTGAGCGGGCAGGCAAGCGCTGTTCGATTCGACTTTAGTATGACTTATTAGGCATCGCTTATTTTTGATTGCCTTGTCCGTGCAATTGTGTAATCTCCTAATTGCGCGGACACATCTTCAAGCATTTTCCTTGTAGTTCCCCTGCCTTGATGATGTTCTGAAGACGTATTGCGGTGTCGGTGCTCAATTGCGTCGCCTCCATGATCTCCGTTGGAATTGAAGAGGCTCCGACTTTCCGTCGGAGCCTCTTCAGTTTGTCGGGATGCAGTGGGAATTATATTATTAGTTACTTGTGTGGAATTTTATATTCTTTCGTCCCTTTGCAATTCCCGGGTTAATACGTCGTCGCAGATCAAACGGGCCGCCGGAAAACCGGCAGAGACATTTCGCAGTGGCCAGCCGCGGCGCCGAAATTTTCGGATCACGCCGTCGCATGGCGGGTCCCATCGACCACCGAAAAGCGCAGGCGATATTCCTTGGGCGAGACGCCGAGAATCTTGCGGAAGATCTTCCGGTAGGCGTTGGTATCGTCGTACCCGCTCTGCCAGGCGACCTGCTCGATCGAGAGATAGGAGCGCTCCAAAAGCTCGCGCGACTTCGCGATCCTCAGCCTTTGGCAATATTCCGTCGGATTGAGGCCCGTCGCCTTCTGGAAGCGCCGGAGAAATGTGCGTTCTCCAAGGCCGGCGCGCTCGGCCATCATCTGCAGCGTCACGCCTTTGGTGCTGCTGCCGTGCAGCCAATGCTGGATCTTCAGGATGACCGGGTCGCCATGGTCGAGCTTGGGGGCGAAAACGCTGTAATAGCTCTGTTCGCGCGCGCCCGGGTCGACCAGCATGAAGCGCGCCGTCGCAAGCATCACGGCGGTGCCGAGCAGCCGGTCGACCAGCTTCAGGCCGAGATTGATCCAGGCCATCATGCCGCCGGCGGTAATGATGTCGCCCTCGTCGATGACCAGCTTGTCGGTGTCGATACGCACGTCGCGGTAGCGGTCGGCGATGAGGTCCTGGTGTGACCAGTGCGTGGTAACCGTGCGGCCGGAGGCAAGACCGGATTCGGCGAGCAGATAGGCGCCGCCGCAGACCGAGCAGATCGTCGCACCGCCGGCGTGCTGCTCCCTGATCCAGGCGGGCAGGTCGCCCATGCGGCTGCCGACCGGCAAATCCGCAAGCGTCGGCGGCAGGATGAGCGCGCTCAGTCCGCCCGACGGTCCCGGGTGAGTATCCACCGTTTTCCGGACCGTACCATCCTCCATCAATTGCCAATGGCTGACACGGACCTGGGGTGCTGCGGCTCCGCCCTGTTCGAGGCTCTGCATGCCGGCCACCTGAAACATGTCCGTCAGCCCGTAGATCGCCGACATCAGTGCGCCGGGATAGACGACGATGCCGATCTCGTCCGGGCCGGTTAATGCTGCCTTTGTCAATTCTGCCCCCATCGTTGTCAGCTTTGCCGGTCGTGAGGTTAGGCGGCCGAGCGTATCAATTCAACCAGCGCTCCGGAACGGAGGCGACAGGTTCAAACCACACGGAAAAGGAGAGGATCATGGTACAGTCGAAAGCAGTCACCGCCGCAGCAACGGTATCCCGCCGCAATGTCATCGCCGCCGCCCTCGGGGCCGCCACGACCGCCGCAGCCGTTCCGGCCGTCATCCGCCCGGCCAGGGCGCAAACACCCGCGAATGCAACCACCACAGCCAGCGAAGGAGCAAGGACCATGGGAAGCAGGATCGTCACCCGCGACGGCGTCGAAATCTATTACAAGGACTGGGGTCCGAAGGACGGGCCGGTGGTCG
>NZ_JASKLS010000014.1 GCF_030124375.1 Sinorhizobium sp. 6-70 | reverse complement strand
GTTTTCTGGATTGCCGCGGGGGCCTCCGCAATCTTGCCGGCAGTCCGGTCGTCGGCAGGGTCGGCGCCAAGGAGCGGCTGCAATACACGGCGATGGGCGACACGGTAAATGTCGCCTCGCGGCTTGAAGGCATGAACAAGAACTACGACACGACGATCATGGCGAGCGGCGCGGTCGTTGCCCAATGCAAGGACGTCATCACATTCCGTCCGCTCGGCTCGGCGCAGGCCAAGGGGCGGGCAACAGCCCTGGACATCTACGAGGTCCTGGCAGCGAACCCTGCCGCCGAAGTGAAAATGGACGAAGCGCAAACCGGAACGGCGGCGTAGGCGTCAGCGGCACTCCCGCTTGCCAGACAACAAGAAGGCCCGGCTGACTAGACTAGCGCAACTTTCGGTGAGCTGAAGGCCGATGAGCCCTTCGGACTGTTTGTGATCGCACCCAAGCCGAGGATAGGTGTGGCATGCGCGGTGTAATGAAGCGGTCGCTCCGGAAGTCCGATTCGTTGCGTCACAAGTCGTGCCTTCGACCGAACCGATATGGGCGCCGCCTCCTCTCCTCAGGGCGCCGCCGACTACGAAATCATGATCGATCCAGAAGATCGAGCGTCAGTACAAACAGTTTGTACGGACCAACACTGTGAAGGGATCAAGCCCGAACTCTGCCTCGAGGTCGCTGCCGAAGAGACCCAGCCATCGTTTCTGCGCTTCGAAGGCTGTCTTCTCGCGTTCCTCCGGGCATGCAAACTTCAATCCTGCCACATTCTGAATGTGGTGGACCATTTCGTGCACAAGCACGGAGACCTCCCCCGGCGTCTTCCCCGTCCATCCGTCCGGCAGATAGACAGTTCTTGCCTCATCATCGTAGACAGCCACGACGGCGGGCCGTTCGCCAGGCGCGTCCAGATGGGCAGAGCCTCCGCTCCATCGGTCCAACGGCACATCCCGATAGCGCAGACCAATCATGCGCTTGGCGGACGCGAAGGCGATAGCAGGCGGTTCGTCGATCAGCGGAAGACCGAATTCCGACGAAAGCCACGCCGCGATCGCCTTCAGCGCAGCTTGCCGCAAATGGTTGGGCTCTGACCCGAGAACGAAGGCATCGGGCGCGACAATGAGTCCGGTGCCCGGCAAGACCACCTGTCTCGACGCGTCGCCAGAATGAACGTCGGGCTGTACCGGCTCTCCTGCTGACGCGGCCAGGGTGGTCGATGCAATTGCGCTGAAGATCCAGGGCACCATTTGCTTCGCGAACGTGTGCATGGCTGCAAATCTCCCTCTCCGGCGCCCGGATCGCCACCCCGTGACAGCTGGTCGGTTATAGAAAGGCTTCAGCTCCGCGTCAGAGTCAGGGAGCCCACGGGGCGCAATGGGCAGTCCATTACCAAGGCGGCAGGCTCACACTACGCGCCGACCCAGTGGTGCGCATCGGTACGGCTCCCCCAATTTCTCCACATCGTTTTCCACAGGACTACCTAGATTTCGTGGGCTCACCGTGTCTCTGCGACCGGGAGCAGCCATGGCTCGCCGCACAGGCGCAGAAGGACTTCGGCGGTGGCCAACGGTCACCGCCACACTCATGGTGCGATCGCCGCGTTCGGAATCGAACTCCAGCACAAGCAGCTTGTCATGCGCTTTGCTTGTGAGGTCGGACGGAATTCGCTTTCGAAATTGATAGGAAGATGTACCTGACCGCCTGGTAGGCGAAGTCATGCGAAGCCTCATGCGTACCACCGGCGTGTACCAATCGGTGGTCCGGTTTACCCGGAAAACAAGGGCCTCAATAACTTAAAGGGAAATGGTGCCCAGAAGAGGACTCGAACCTCCACGCCTCGCGGCACAGGTACCTGAAACCTGCGCGTCTACCAATTCCGCCATCTGGGCGACGGACCGGCATGTAAAAGGCCGAGGCCGAAGTGTCAACAGGCATTTTGAAGTTTTCGTGTCGGACCACGAAAAAGCTGCGGGGAGTGACCCTACTTCGTCGAGCCATGCCTTCCGCCGGTCCGATCGGAGTACTCCAAACCCGTAAAGATAGGGCAAGAATTTCAGTGACATGCGCGCCGGAGAGGCGCATGCTTTCTCCGACGGCTGATCGGCGCGGAAGTCCGGCGGATGAGCACGCGTGCGCGACCCGACGTCATGAAATAAACCAAGCAACACAAACGTTTATGGAGCAGGGACAAACCGGAAAGCACGTCTTTCTGAAAGTGAGGAAAAAATGACGGGATTTCGGAATTTCGTTATGAGCTGCGCACTGGCGGCCGCCTCCATGATTCCCCCTGTCGCGCCTGTGCAGGCCATGCCGCGTCCGGCGCTCGATATAGCGATCAGGGCCTCCGCAGATGTCCAGAACGTGACCCACCGCGGATATTATGGTCGGGGCTATTATCCGCGCTGGCGCGGCGGCTATTACGGCGGCTGGCCGGGTTACTCTCCCGGCTATCGCCGGGCCGGCATCGCCTTCTATTTCGGGCCTGGCGTCGGCTACTATCCAGGTCGCTACTACTATGGGAACCGGTATTATTACGGGACCCGCTATTACGGCCCCGGCTACTATCCCGGTTACTATCCATACCGGTACTATGGCGCTCCGTACGGCTACTATCGCCCCGGCTACTACGGACATCGCTATTACCGACCTGGATACTATGGGGGCTTCGTCCGGGGCTGGTAAGCGCCCGCTCGAACGAGGCGCGAACGGGTCCTCCCGCCGGGCCTTCTTGATTCTTGAAGCGACGACTGCGCAGATTGCCGCGCCGGGCGTCGCGGAGGCGCGGCCATGACCTCCCCTCGGAAGGCGGTAGCTGCGCACCGCGTCGCGGCCGTCGCGGACGCCGGATATCTCGTGCCGTATAGGAGAGGCCCAGACAGGCATCAGCAGCCTCACCGAGATGCCGATCGAGGCAGGCCGGGTTTCGACCGGCATTATTAAGGCGCAGTTAACCTCGGCCACCTATCGTTCCAGATCGGTACAATCAGATGGCGGATTGAAACGATGCTGCTTCCGACCCAGCAGGCAAGCGCGACCGTCTCGACCACCCTCGTGGGCTCGATCATCGAGGACATCGAAAAGCGTCGCGCGGAGGACGAGGAAAAGGCGAAAGCGACCAAGGAGGACAAGATCCTCAAGGCGCGGATCAAGTCGGACGAGTCGCAGAAGGCTGCCAACGACAAGATCAACAATCACTTCTTCAATCGCGCGGTGGTCGACGTCACCGAGCTCAAGCTCGAACTGATCGGCAAGCTTGGCGAACTCGTCGGCCTGGAGCGAGCCGACGGCCAATCGGCCTACGCCTACGGGCGCCAGCTCGAAGAAGCGCTTTCCAGTCTCGAGCCCGAGCAAATCCGTGTGGTCGAGAAGGCGCTCGGCCTCGACACACTCGACCTTTCGCTTTCGGAAGTCCTGGCCGCGATCAAGAATCCCTACGGCGCGGAAGACGACAAGCTCGAGGCGGCGCTGCAAACCAAGGCACAGGACGGCGGGCTGAATGCCATCGAAACGGCAAAGGTGCTGCAACGGCTGGAGGATGCCGCCAATCCGAAATCGCTCGAGGAACTGAAACTCGAACGGACTGAGAGCGATCCGACGCGCGTCGAGGACGCGGAGACCCGTGCCGAGCGCGAGAAGACGATCCGCGCGCTGGAGGCGAATGACAAGCTCGACGATGTCAAGGAACTGCATGAGGCCGTCAGGAAGCGGAACGAGGTTGCCGCCGATGGCGACGCCGGGAAAATACCGCCCGACGGAGAAGGCGTCGGCGCCGCCGAGATGCTGACGGTGCTCGCCGCCGGCGCCGAGGTCGCGGAAACGCAGGCACAGAACGATCGCGACGACGACGAGCAGGTCACCTCGCGAGGCCAAGACAGTGCGCGCGACAATGCCGGTATCACAAAGGAAGAGGCAAGCCTCATGGCTGCGCTCCATGAGGATGGCGAAAAACAGACCGACCAGCAGGCTGCCGAGGCGCGCGATCTGTTCGTTCTTCACGTTGACGAAGACGGCATCTACGACTTTATCAGGCGCAAGCTGGCTGGATCACAATGATCCCTGCGCTCCGGCGCCCTTTGAATTGCTGACTATCGCTTTCTGACGATCCCGAGGCGGGCCATGACCTCCTTTGGAATGCCGTAGCGGCGCACCGCATCGCGGCTGTCGCGCAGGCCGCATATCTCCCGCTGAATGAGGAAGGCCCAGACGGCGTCCGCCGCCTCGTCGAGAAGCCGCTCGCGGACAGCTGGCCCATCCTTGCCGCTGTCGAGTTGGTCCAGCGCCGCAATCGCCCTCTCCACCTTCAAGCCGTGGCGGCCAAGCGCGTCGGCACGCTCCGCCATCAGCTCATATTCGAGCACGTTCACGCCGCTCCTTGTATCAGAGCGGCTCAGCGATTGCGGAAGGCGGAATGTCATCGGCAGCTCCGTGAAGGGCACGTATCCTTCAATCGTCGCGATTCAAGGATAAAACATGCAGCAATTCAAAGTGCTACAGCGTCGCGCATCTGATAAGGCGCATGACGCTATAGGGGCAGGATGGACCGGGAAAGGCCATCACGCAAGGTTCCGGCGCAGCAGGCGACATGGTTAAGATTTCATAAACTTCTTTGGCCTACCCTTAACGATCATGCCCTGCTGCATGTTTGCTTCAATCCTCGACGATTTGAGGACAAAACACGCAGAGACCCTTTGCGCGTCTGACAAGACGCGCGCCGCTGTAAATGCCCGCGGCCAGGCCGTGGGCTGGCTCGGCCTGGCCGCTGCGCGCATGAAGCGCTCTCCGACAGCAATCATGGCGATCCGAGGCCGTCCGAGGCCTTTACGCGCGGTGCTGCGAGAACGGCAGAGCGTTGCTGCAAGCAAAGTGGAAACCGGAATGCTGCCCATTCTCATAACCAGGAACGCGGTCGGCCCAGGCGACGAAACCACGTCGCAGATCCGCCATGCAGCGCCTCCATCCGGTCAGCGCGCCGAGGCGATCCAGAAGATTCTCGACGCGCTCAGCCGTCATCTCTCCGGCAAGGAGGTTCTTTCCAGGTACGCGCTGGTGCGGTTGATGGAGGATCTCGCGCGCATCCTCAAGTTTCCGCCCTTGCCGCAGGAAAGCGGCCGTGACTTCGTCAAGCGCCTGATCGGTTTCCTTCAATCCATGCCGATGCCGGAGCGTCTGCTGCTGGAGCGGCAACTCGGCGGACGCAGCCTCGCGCACCGCCTCGCCGTGCTGACCGCGATGCCGTCCGGCCTCGGCGAAAGAACCGCACCAACTGGGGTAGTGGGGGCCAATGCAGGACTTCCTCAATCTCAGCCCAAGGAAGCGATCCGCAATCTGCCGGTGCAGACAGCCGCACCGCCCCAGTTCGCCGCGATAAAGGCTTCCGCATCAAGCGAGGTCGCGCTGCTTCAATCGATTCTGAAGAAGACCTTCGGCGCAGACGAAGAGGGCGATCCGGCCGAGGCGATGTTCGAGGAAGCGCCGGACGAGCTGCCGAAGGACTCCAGGAGGCCGGATGCCGCAAGGACCTCGGACGCGCGCACGCAGCGGATACCGGTGTCGGGCCGTCCGGATATGGAGACAGCGGCGTCGGTTGCAGGCGGCGGCATGCCGGGTGAAATAGCTGAGACCGATGCGGCGCCCCCCCCAATGCAGCCGGAAGATGAAGTGCGCGCCACCGGCGCAGGTCCCGCCAGCACCGGCAACTTCCCCGGCGAAACGGAGGGCTTCGACGCCTCGCCGTCCGAACCGATCCTCCCCGTTCCGGAAGACGCAGAACAGACCGCAAGCGACATGGAGGCCTTGCTCGAACGTGGGGTTGCCGAGGCGGCAGATGCCGACGGGCTCGATACGGATGGCACCTATGGCCGTCCGACGCCCGATAACGACGGGCACGGCACGCGACCTGCTGGTCCGCGCGCAGAGCCAGGCAGTCAGGCCGCGCGTTTTTCTGCCGACGCCGTAAAAGCACTTGTCCGTGAGGGCCTCGCTCTTCCGGAAGTTTTTGGCGACGGCGGAAAGTCGGCTGAACCGAAGGGCGGTGACACTGGCGAGCAGATGCCAGCGGCACCGCAGGAGAGCGATGCGGCGGAACATTCGCCGTTGATGCGCCCCAGAAACGAGGCGACCGGGGCCGCTCCGCTGAGCGACCCCAAATCCGACGAGCCGGAGAGGACGGCGGCGCTGCGCTCAGCCAATCAAGCGAAGGCGTCGAACGCCGGCGACGATCCGGCGATGCAGCAGATGATCACCCGCCTCGTCGAAAACGGGCTTCCCCGCGAGGCGATACCATTCGCCCTCGTTCCCTACCCTCCGGCCAAAGCGGACGCCGAAGACGGCGCGGGCAAGCCCGACCAGCAGGAGTGGACTGGCGATGGGGAGAGCGATGCTGGAGCAGACGCAGAGAGCGACGAAGGCGATCGTGAAACGCCCGCAAAGGAATCTTCCGATGGTGGAGCGGAAGAGAAGAGCGACGAGCCCGGCGCCATCAATGCGTATGATCTCTACAGAAAACTCGGCGGTCTCGGCTAGCCCCCGTTTTCTTTCCCGCTCAACGAAAAAGCCCGCGGAGATCGCTCTCCGCGGGCTCGTCATTTCAGATTCCGCAACGATTACTCGTTGGTCTGGCGGTTCTTCAGAGCGGCGCCGAGAATGTCACCGAGCGAAGCGCCGGAGTCGGACGAACCGAACTGAGCGACGGCTTCCTTCTCTTCCGCGATTTCCAGAGCCTTGATCGACAGCTGGATCTTGCGGTCCTTCTTGGAGAAGTTGGTGACGCGGGCGTCAACAACCTGACCAACCGAGAAGCGCTCCGGACGCTGTTCGTCACGGTCACGCGACAGGTCCGCACGACGGATGAACGAGGTGATGTCTTCGTGGTTCACGAGCTTCACTTCGATGCCACCATCGTTGATCGCGATGACTTCGGCCGAAACAACGGCGTTCTTGCGCAGTTCGCCAGAGGCGGCAGCTTCACCGACAGAATCCTTGCCGAGCTGCTTGATGCCGAGCGAGATGCGCTCCTTCTCGACGTCCACATCGAGAACGACAGCACGGACGACATCGCCCTTGTTGTATTCTTCGATGACCTGCTCGCCCGGACGGTTCCAGTCGAGGTCGGAGAGGTGGACCATGCCGTCGACATCGCCGTCGAGGCCGATGAACAGGCCGAATTCGGTCTTGTTCTTGACTTCGCCTTCGACTTCGGTGCCAGCCGGGTGGCTATGCGCGAATGCCTGCCACGGGTTCTCCAGCGTCTGCTTGAGGCCGAGCGAGATACGACGCTTGGTCGGATCGACTTCGAGAACGACCACGTCCACTTCCTGGCTGGTGGACAGGATCTTGCCGGGGTGCACGTTCTTCTTGGTCCAGGACATTTCGGAGATGTGGATCAGGCCTTCGATGCCCGGCTCCAGCTCGACGAACGCACCGTAGTCGGTGATGTTCGTGACGGTACCGGAGATCTTCTTGCCGACCGGATACTTCGCGCCGATGCCATCCCACGGATCCGACTCGAGCTGCTTCATGCCGAGCGAGATGCGGTGGGTTTCCTGGTTGATGCGGATGATCTGAACCTTGACCTGCTGGCCGATGTTCAGGATTTCCGACGGATGGTTGACGCGACGCCATGCCATGTCCGTGACGTGCAGCAGGCCGTCGATGCCGCCGAGGTCGACGAACGCACCGTAATCGGTGATGTTCTTGACGACACCCTCGACAACCTGGCCTTCCTCGAGGTTCTGAACGATTTCAGAACGCTGCTCGGCGCGGGACTCTTCGAGAACCGTACGGCGCGAAACGACGATGTTGCCGCGGCGCTTGTCCATCTTGAGGATTTCGAAGGGCTGCGGGTTGTGCATCAGCGGGGTGACGTCGCGGATCGGACGGATGTCGACCTGCGACCGCGGCAGGAAGGCTACGGCGCCGTCGAGATCGACGGTGAAGCCGCCCTTGACCTGGTTGAAGATGATGCCTTCGACGCGTTCGCCGGCTTCGAACTTCACTTCCAGGCGCTGCCAGCTTTCCTCGCGGCGAGCCTTCTCGCGCGACAGAACGGCTTCGCCGAGCGCGTTTTCGATGCGCTCGACATAGACTTCGACTTCGTCGCCGACCTTGAGCGAGCCGTCCTTGGCCTTGGCGCCGAATTCCTTCAGCGGCACGCGGCCTTCGACCTTCAGACCGACGTCGACGATCGCGACGTCCTTTTCGATCGCGGTGATGACGCCCTTGGCGACATAGCCTTCGGCGAGGTCCGTCTTGGCGAAGGACTCTTCGAGAAGCGCTGCGAAATCATCACGGGTGGGGTTGGTTGCAGACATAAAATCTCCTGATGCATCTCGCGAAGAGACGCACATGCGCCGGGGGTTAGCGTTAAATGGGCCTGAACCCAGTCCGCCCCATTTGAAGGAGCAATCCGGCGCGTGGACGGAATTTCAGGCTTTAAAAGAAGGCGATCCGGCACGAGCCGATGATGGCTTTCTTCAAATCTTCGTTTGCAAGGCCGCGTCGATCAGCGTCTTCGCCGCCTGGAATGCCGCCTCTATACTCATTTCGGAAGTGTCAAGCAAGTGCGCATCCGCCGCCGGGCGAAGCGGGCTGTCGGCCCGGCCCATGTCGCGCTCGTCGCGCTTTTTCACATCCTCGAAGATCGCATGGTAATCGGCCGAGCCACCGCCGGCGACGATCTCGTCGTAGCGGCGTTTCGCCCGGACTTCCGGCGACGCCGTCACATAGAGCTTCACGGCGGCGTCGGGGCAGACAACGGTGCCGATGTCGCGCCCGTCGAGCACGGTGCCCGGCTCCTTCCGCGAGAAGCCGCGCTGGGCCTCGACCAGCGCCCGACGCACGGCCGGCATGACGGCGATCTTCGACGCCGCCTCACCGATCTGATGGGCCGAGAGCACCGAGCGATCAAGCCCCGCAAGCTCGACCTCGCGCGCCATCTTCTCGGCGACCGCCTCGTCATCGAGCGGCAATCCGGCATCAAGAAGCGCCTTGGCGGTCGCACGATAGGTGAGCCCGGTGTCGAGATGGTGGAAGCCGTATTCCTCGGCAATCCGCCGCGAAAGCGTTCCCTTGCCGGCGGCAGCGGGTCCGTCGATGGCGATGGTGAGTGTCATTAAGCCACCTTGGCTTCCGTCTGCTCGATCTTCGCGCCCAACCCCGTCATCAGGTTCATGAATTCGGGGAAGCTCGTCGCAATCATCGTCGCGTCGTCGACCGTCACCGGATGTTCGGAAGCGAGACCCATCACGAGGAAGCTCATAGCGATGCGGTGGTCGAGATGGGTCTTGACCTCACCGCCCGAAGCGTTACCGAGGCCCTTGCCGCCGGGGCGGCCGCGCACGACCAGCGAGGCTTCGCCTTCGTCGCAGTCGACGCCGTTGAGCTTCAGGCCGTCGGCGACGGCGGAGAGGCGGTCGGATTCCTTTACGCGCAGTTCGTCGAGGCCGTTCATGACGGTCGTGCCTTCCGCAAACGCGGCAGCGACGGCGAGCACCGGATATTCGTCGATCATCGAGGGGGCGCGCTCTTCCGGCACCGTGACGCTCTTCAGCTCCGAATAGCGCACGCGGAGATCGGCGACATCCTCGCCGCCGGCAAGCCGCGCATTCATGACTTCGATGTTGGCGCCCATTTCCTGTAGCGTCAGGATGAGGCCGGTGCGCGTCGGATTCATCAAGACGTTCAAAATGGTGACGTCCGAGCCCGGCACGAGAAGGGCGGCCACCAGCGGAAAGGCCGTCGAGGACGGATCGCCGGGCACGTCGATCACCTGGCCCGTCAACTTGCCGCGCCCTTCGAGATGGATGGTGCGCACGCCGTCCGCATCGGTTTCGACCGTCAGACTGGCGCCGAAACCCTGCAGCATCTTTTCGGTGTGGTCGCGCGTCATCACCGGCTCGATGACCGTGGTGATGCCGGGCGTGTTGAGGCCGGCGAGCAGCACGGCAGATTTCACCTGGGCAGACGCCATCGGCACGCGATAGATGATCGGGTTCGGCGTCTTCGGGCCACGCAGCGTCACCGGCAGCCGATCGCCTTCGGCCGATTTCACCTGGACACCCATTTCCCTCAGCGGGTTCAGCACGCGACCCATCGGCCGCTTGGTAAGCGAGGCATCGCCGATGAAGGTCGAGTCGAAATCATAGACGCCGACAAGGCCCATGGTCAGCCGGCAGCCGGTGCCGGCATTGCCAAAATCGAGCGGCGCTTCCGGCGCGAGCAGCGCGCCGTTGCCGACGCCGTCGATGATCCATGTGTCGCCGTCCTTGCGGATCTTGGCGCCCATGGCCTGCATCGCCTTGCCGGTGTTGATCACGTCCTCGCCCTCAAGCAGGCCGGTGATGCGGGTCTCGCCCGAAGCAAGACCGCCGAACATGAAGGAGCGATGCGAGATCGACTTGTCGCCGGGAATGCGGACCGTGCCCTTGAGATCGGAAGACTTCTTTGCGGTGGCAGGCCGCGGGCTTGAGCCATGGGACATGTTGTTTTTCCTCTGACAATCCGGCTGCCGGCGGCCATGGAACATCACGCCCTTCTCGCGCGTTACGGAGCGGACCGCCGGTCTCGCCGGCTCCCTAACATAAAGCACAAATAGGGTCATCCTCCCGGACGAAGAAAATGCGAGCGAGGCCCGGCCGAAGTTTGTCTTTGACAGAAGTCGTCAAGACGATTATGGGGACCGGCTAATCATCATAAGCTTGATAACTTTCCACCCGCCGGCTTTCCGGCAAGAGCCGGTTCGTCCGGCCATTCAAGAGGCTTTGACTGTGGCAAAACCGGAACTTGGAACAAAGCGCATCGACCCGGAAACGGGGCGCAAATTCTACGATCTGAACCGTGACCCGATCGTCTCCCCCTACACGGGCAAGTCCTATCCGCTGTCCTTCTTCGAGGAGAGCTCCGTCGCCAAGGTGCTCGAGAAGGAAGAAGAGGAAGACGTAACGGAAGTCGATGCAGAGAACACCGAGGTCGAACTCGTTTCGCTCGAGGATGCCGACGACGAGGCATCGGGCGGCGACGACCTGCCGGATCTCGGCGACGACGACGTCGAGATCGACGGCGATGACGACGATACCTTCCTCGAGACCGACGACGAAGACGACGAAGACGACATGAGCGACCTCATCGGCGTCTCCGACGAGGACGAAGACGTCTAATCATCGGCAAGATGTGGGCGGGAAACCCGCCGCACACATTTCTTCATCACGCTAAGCGTTTCAAATCACGCATGAAAGACGCCCCGCCCGCCGCAACACCTCGCGGTCGGGGCGTTTTCCCGGAACGAGCAACAAAATCGCACCGGCTTTAAATTTTCGGCTTGCCATCTGCAAAAAGCAGAAGTAATAAGCCGCCACTCGCTGGGCACAACGCCCGACGATCTTCCCGGAACCGGCACTGCCGGACCCTGATGGGGCTATAGCTCAGCTGGGAGAGCGCTTGCATGGCATGCAAGAGGTCAGCGGTTCGATCCCGCTTAGCTCCACCAAAATTTCCAATGACTTGCGATACGAAGGTCTATGACTGCGCAGATTCTTGCGCGTACGCGTTGCATTCTCGGCAACGTCGTCAGAATGTGTCTGAGTTACGACAGCTTCAGCCGGTGACGAATGCGACGGCCTCGCTGCCCGCATGATGACGCCGGAATTCGCAGAAAATTAACCAACCAGGCACCAGAACAGTTGCCCATGTTCCTTGCCTCCAAAATCTTCTGGCTCCTTGCCCAGCCGCTCTCGCTCGCCTTCTTCAGCATCCTCATCGGCTTTGTGCTGGCGCTGCGCGGCCGCGCGCGCATCGGTGGTGTCTTCGGCTCACTCGGCCTCGGGGTGCTGTTCCTGACGCTGTTTACCACCACCGGCTCCTATTTCCTGCAGATCCTCGAAGAGCGGTTTCCTCGCCTGTCTCCGCCGGCGGAGCTCTCCTGCATCATCGTGCTTGGCGGCGCCTTCGAGAACGTGGTGATTGCCGGGCGCGGCGGCATCGAACTCAACCAGGCGGCGGAGCGCTTCGTCGAGACCGTCCGGCTTGCCAAGACCTATCCTGCTGCCCGCATCCTCGTGTCGGGCGGCGATGGCTCCTTGAGCGGCGGCTATGCCGGCGACGCGGAAGCCTCGCGGGCATTCTTCGGCGCGTTCGACATCGCCCCCGAACGTCTCGTCCGCGAGGAAGACTCGCGCACCACCTTCGAGAACGCACGCAATACGAGGGATCTATTGAGCACGAACCGAATGGAGCACTGCGCGCTCGTCACCTCTGCCTACCACATGCCGCGCTCGGTCGGCCTCTTTCGTTCGTTCGGCATCGACGTGCTGCCCTGGCCGACGGACTATCGAACGAGCGGCAAGGTGCGGCTCGGCTTCGACTTCACCCAGCCTGCACTCAACGCGCAGCTGACGACGACCGCCGCCAAGGAATGGACCGGGCTGCTCGCCTATTACCTGCTCGGCCGGACGCAGACGCTTTTGCCGCATTAGGTCTGTCGCGACACGGCGCGCCCAGGGCGGGTGCCCCCTCATCCGCCTGCCGGCACCTTCTCCCCGCACGCGGGGCGAAGGGACGAGCCGCGGTCTCCCGGTCCCCTCGCCCGCTTACGGGGAGAGGGCCAGGGTGAGGGGCAAGTGCCTTCGACCGCGAGAGGGGCGCATATCCTGATGATAGAGCCGCCCGCTGACTTATTCGCAGCGTTACGCTAATGATCGCGGATAGCGTCGATCCTTGATCAACGCAGTCCAAAGCGGAGCATCCATGCCGATCCTCGAAATTCTTGACTATGCCGGTGTGGCCGTCTTCGCCGCGACCGGCGCACTTTCGGCGTCGCGCAAGCAGCTCGATATCATCGGCTATCTCTTCCTGGCCTCGGTCACCGGCATCGGCGGCGGCACGATGCGCGACGTGATCCTGGGGGCAACGCCCGTGTTCTGGGTGTTGAACCCGGCCTATCTGATCGTCTGCGCCTCGGTGGGGCTCCTGGTGTTCCTCACCTCTCACCGCTTCAAATCCCGCTACCGCATGCTCGTGTGGCTCGATGCGATCGGCCTTTCGGCCTATTGCGTCATGGGTGCCGCCAAGGGGCTGGCGGCGACAGGCTCGCCGGTCGTCGCGATCGTGACCGGCATGCTGACGGCAACTTTTGGCGGCATCCTGCGTGATCTGCTCGCCGGAGAGCCCTCCGTGCTGCTGCGGCCGGAGATCTACGTCACCGCGGCTCTTGTCGGCGCCGGCGCTTTCGTATCCGCGACGATGATCGGCATGCCCTTGGCCGTGACCTCGACGCTCGGAGTGGTGGCGGCCTTTGCCGTGCGCGGCGGCGCGTTGCGGTATGGCTGGACCTTGCCGATCGACAAGGCCGGCCCGGGTCGCGACCCGAGCGACGTGATGTAGAAGTCCTGGAAACGATCTGGCGCCTTCAGCGTCCGACGGACGCGGCGCCGGTCCTGTGGTCAGCGGTCGGACTTGCGACGCAGGCGGACCACGACATCGACATGGGAGATTTCCATGCCTTCCGGAGGCTCCGGAAGATTGTCGATCTGGATATTGCTCACCGGAATGTCGAGCACCTCATTCTGCCCTTCGACGAAGAAATGATGGTGGTCGGACACATTGGTGTCGAAATAGGTCTTGGCGCTCTCGACCGCCAGCACGCGGATCATGCCCGCTTCGGTGAACTGGTGCAGCGTGTTGTAGACGGTGGCAAGCGAAACCGGGACGCCGGCCTCGACCGCCTCTTCGTGCAGTTCCTCGACGGTCAAATGACGGTCGCCCTTGGCGAAAATGAGATCCGCAAGCGCGACACGCTGGCGTGTCGGGCGCAACCCCGAATTGCGCAGCCTCTCCTGCGAACACATTTGTGGTGCTTTCGTCATACGCAGCCGTTTCGCTATCCTGGCCAAAATTCACAGATTATCCGTTTGCGATATAACTTCTGCCGCCGCCGCTTTCAATAGATTCCGAGCTTCCAGGGGGTGCAAGCGCCTGAAAATCGGCCCAAAGCAGGGGAAGGCTGGCATTTAACTCTGGTCGTGCCCACATTCATATTGTAAGCGACGGCGGAAAGATGTCGCTAATAAGAGCCGCATGAGAGAAAAAGTGAAGCGGGTTTTCGCCGCGATCCGCACTACCTTATAGGATATCGTCGAAGCGGAAACTGCGGCAGGCGGGATTGCCATTGGCGCAGGGTCACGCTTCAATTCAGCCCGAACTTGCTCTAAAGCAGGTCGGAGAACACTCAGTCACTCGGGGAAATAACCATTCATGACAACCAGACAATCCAGCTTCAGCTATGAGGAAATCCTGACCTGCGGCCGAGGTGAAATGTTTGGCCCCGGCAATGCCCAGCTGCCGTTGCCGCCTATGCTGATGTTCAACCGCATCACCGACATCTCGGAAACCGGAGGCCCGCACGACAAGGGCTACGTCCGCGCCGAGTTCGACATCACGCCGGACCTCTGGTTCTTCCCCTGCCACTTCATGGGCGACCCTGTCATGCCCGGCTGCCTTGGCCTCGATGCCATGTGGCAGCTGACCGGATTCTTCCTCGGTTGGATCGGCGAGCCCGGCAAGGGCCGCGCGATTTCCACCGGCGAGGTGAAATTCACAGGCATGGTGACGCCGAAGACCAAGCTGGTCGAATACGGCATCGACTTCAAGCGCGTGATGCGCGGCCGCCTGGTGCTCGGCATTGCCGACGGCTGGATGAAGGCCGACGGCGAAGTGATCTACAAGGCCAGCGACCTCAAGGTCGGTCTTTTCCAGGAAAAGGCCGACTGAGCCGCAAAACGGCCAGGACGGGTTCAAGTTAAGAAAAGGTCATTACCATGAGACGGGTAGTTGTCACGGGCCTCGGCATCGTTTCCTCGATCGGCAACAATGCCGAGGAAGTCACGGCGTCGCTGCGCGATGCGAAATCGGGCATCACGTTTTCCCCGGATTTCGCCGAGAACGGCTTCAAGTGCCAGGTCTGGGGCGCGCCTTCGCTCGACCCGACGGATCTCGTCGACCGGCGCGCCATGCGCTTCCTGTCGCAGGGCGGCGCCTGGAATCACGTGGCGATGAAGCAGGCAATCGCGGATTCGGGACTCGAAGCCGCCGACATCACCAATGAGCGCACCGGCATCATCATGGGCTCGGGCGGTCCTTCGACCCGGACCATCGTCGAGGCTGCCGATGTCACCCGCAAGAACGTGAGCCCCAAGCGCATCGGCCCCTTCGCGGTCCCGAAGGCGATGTCCTCGACGGCCTCGGCCACGCTTGCGACCTGGTTCCAGATCCATGGCGTCAACTACTCGATCTCGTCCGCCTGCTCGACCTCGGCGCATTGCATCGGCAATGCCGCGGAAATGATCCAGTGGGGCAAGCAGGACGTGATGTTCGCCGGCGGCCACGAGGATCTCGACTGGACCATGTCCAACCTTTTCGACGCCATGGGCGCGATGTCCTCGAAGTTCAACGACACGCCGTCCGCGGCCTCGCGCGCCTATGACGTCAACCGCGACGGCTTCGTGATTGCCGGCGGCGCCGGCGTTCTGGTGCTCGAGGAACTGGAGCATGCCAAGGCCCGCGGCGCCAAGATCTATGCGGAGATCGTCGGCTATGGCGCAACCTCCGACGGCTACGACATGGTTGCCCCATCCGGTGAAGGCGCCGTGCGCTGCATGCGTCAGGCGCTCGCGACCGTGAAGGGCGATATCGACTACATCAACACCCACGGAACCTCGACGCCAGTCGGCGACTCCAAGGAAATCGGCGCCATTCGCGAGGTTTTCGGCGAGAAGATGCCGCATATCCAGTCGACCAAATCTCTCACGGGCCATTCGCTGGGTGCTGCCGGAGTCCAGGAATCGATCTACGGCCTGTTGATGATGCAGGCCGGCTTCATCGGCGAAAGCGCGCATATCAACGAGCTCGACCCCGAGTTCGAAGGCGTACCGATCGTTCGCAAGCGGATCGACAACGCCAAGATCGACACGGTTCTTTCAAACTCGTTCGGCTTCGGCGGCACCAACGCCACGCTCGTCTTCCAGCGCTACAACGGATAACACAATGAACGGACTGATGAACGGAAAGCGCGGCCTCATCATGGGTGTGGCCAACAACCATTCTATTGCCTGGGGAATTTCGAAGGCGCTCGCCGCCCAGGGTGCCGAACTCGCTTTCACCTATCAGGGCGAAGCGCTCGGCAAGCGGGTGAAGCCGCTCGCCGCGGAAGTCGATTCCGACTTCCTGCTGCCCTGCGACGTCGAGGACATCGCCTCGGTCGACGCCGTGATCGATGCGATCAAGGAGCGCTGGGGAAAGCTCGACTTCATCGTTCACGCCATCGGTTTCTCCGACAAGAACGAGCTGAAGGGCCTTTACGCGGACACCACGCGCGACAACTTCAGCCGCACCATGGTCATCTCCTGCTTCTCCTTCACCGAAATCGCCAGGCGCGCCGCAGAGTTGATGAACGAAGGCGGCACGATGCTGACGCTGACCTATGGCGGCTCCACGCGGGTGATGCCGAACTACAATGTGATGGGTGTAGCCAAGGCGGCACTCGAAGCTTCGGTGCGCTATCTCGCCGCCGACTACGGCACGCGCGGCATCCGCGTCAACGCGATCTCCGCCGGGCCGATCCGCACGCTCGCCGGCGCTGGCATCTCGGACGCCCGCGCGATGCTTTCCTGGCAGCAAAAGAATTCGCCGCTGCGCCGTACGGTGACGATCGACGATGTCGGCAATTCCGCGCTGTACCTTCTTTCCGATCTTTCGCGCGGCGTCACAGGCGAAATCCACTATGTGGATTCCGGCTACAACATCACCTCCATGCCGACGCTCGAGGCATTGCGCACCGCCGACGTGGAGTAAGACAGCCAATCCGGGTTGTTCACAACCCGGATCAGGCCGCCGTCCAGGCCCAGATCAATCCGAACAGAATGGCCAGAAGCCCGAGGCCGACAACGGCGCCACGCATGTGCCGCAGTTTTCCCGGCACAAGCGGCACCCGATAGAGGCTGCGCAGGAACGGCAGGGGAACTTCCGACGTCTCGCCATGTCCCTCCGTACTCTTGATGTCGCGCGCAATCACCTCTTCGACATCTTCCATCATAGGGGGTCGAGCGGGTCCGAATCCCATAGCCTGCTCCTCTCCTGCAAAGACGCTCGTGCTGTCGCGTCGTTATAACCGACACGACCATGGTGTGCCTGATCGTCCCTGCTGGCAACAACGAAGCGTCACAGGTGAGCCGCGGCGCCGTCCGGAGCTTCCTAGCGTTTCGCCCAGAGCACCTTGAAGCGCGCATTGCGGCAGGTCTCGCCGCTCTCCTTGAAGTTTTCCGCAAGAACCTGCTCGTAGGGCAGGCCGCGATTGGCGACCAGCATCAGCTTGCCGCCGTGCTTCAAGGCCTTGGCGGCGGATTTGATGATCGCGGTCCCAAGCGACGGCTCTGCGGCGTGGCCTTCGTGAAAGGGCGGATTCATGACGATCAGATCGTATTTGTCGCGCGTCTCTTCGCTGGTCAGGTCGTGCCAATAGAAGCGGGCCGGTATCGAGGGGGCGTTCGCCATCATGTTGACGCGCGCGGCCTCCAGCGCTTCATAGTCCGCCTCGAAGAGATCGATGCCCTTCAGCCCCGGCGAGGCATGGGCGAGCATCACCGACAGATAGCCCCAGCCGGCGCCGAAATCGGCCGCGTGGCCGGTAAGATCCTTGGGAAGGCGCGAGGCAAGGAGCTCCGAACCGGCATCAACGCGGTCGTGCGAGAACATGCCCGGCGACGCCTCGAACAGGCCATCGACACGCACCGGCACCTTGGCGAGCGCGGATACGGCCTCCGACACATCCTCGGGGCGGGTGAACCAAAATGCGACACCATGGTATTTCGGCAGCGAGTCGCCGTCCCAGCCGAACTTGCCGATCTTCTTGCGCAGCGACTGGATCCCGTCCTCCTTGCCACCTGCTATCATGACCAGCGCACCGGCGCGGGTGCGCTTGAGCGCCTCGGCGATCCGATCTTCGTTTTCGCCCTTGTGCTTGCCGCAGAGCACCAGCGCGGCGTCATACTCCTCGCCCTCGGCGAGCGGCGTCACGTCGGCGCGTGCCGCTTCCAGTGCGCGATAGAGCGGCCTCAGGGGCTGCACGGCGGCAATCGAGGCGGAGAAGTCCTGCGGCAGCCTGTAGCCGGCCTCTGCCCCGAGAAAGAGCACGCGTTCATCCTCTCCCGGCGGATCGATGACGGCGGTCTCGAAAGGGTAGAACAAGGTTTTCAGTGCATCGCGGCTCATGGGGTGTCGAATCCGTTCTTTGCTTACAGAAAGGGGGCGCGGAGCGATCCGCTCCGCGCCCCCGAATGTTTCCGGCGGCAGGCTTATTCGGCCGCTTCGCCGCCGTCCTTCTTCTCGGTCTTCTCAGCGACGACCTCCTTGCCGGTCGCCTGATCGACGACCTTCATGGAGAGGCGAACCTTGCCGCGCTCGTCGAAGCCCATCAGCTTGACCCAGACCTTGTCGCCTTCCTTGACGACATCGGTCGTCTTGGCGACGCGTTCGGAGGCAAGCTGCGAGATGTGGACCAGGCCGTCGCGGGCGCCGAAGAAGTTGACGAAGGCGCCGAAATCGGCGGTCTTGACGACCGTGCCTTCATAGACCTGGCCGACTTCCGGCTCGGCAACGATCGAGTGGATCCACTTGCGGGCCGCTTCGATCTCCTTGGCGGAGGCGGATGCAATCTTGACGGTACCGTCGTCTTCGATGTTGATCTTGGCGCCGGTCTTTTCGACGATCTCGCGGATGACCTTGCCGCCCGAACCGATGACTTCGCGGATCTTGTCGACCGGGATGTTCATCACTTCGATGCGCGGTGCGAATTCGCCGAGCTGGCCACGGCTCTCGGAGATGGCCTTGGCCATTTCGCCGAGAATGTGCATGCGGCCGCCCTTGGCCTGGTTGAGCGCAACACCCATGATCTCTTCGGTGATGCCCTCGATCTTGATATCCATCTGCAGCGAGGTGATGCCGGCTTCCGTGCCCGCAACCTTGAAGTCCATGTCGCCGAGATGGTCTTCGTCACCGAGGATGTCGGAGAGAACGGCGAAACGATCGTCTTCCTTGATGAGGCCCATGGCGATACCGGCGACGGGCTTGGCAAGCGGGACGCCTGCATCCATCAGCGCCAGCGACGTGCCGCAGACGGTGGCCATCGAAGAGGAGCCGTTGGACTCGGTGATTTCGGAAACGACGCGCAGCGTATAGGGGAACTGTTCCGCCGTCGGCAGCATCGGGTGGATGGCGCGCCAGGCGAGCTTGCCGTGCCCGATTTCACGACGGCCCGGAGAACCCATGCGGCCCGTTTCACCGACCGAGAAGGGCGGGAAGTTGTAGTGCAGCATGAAGTTTTCCTTGTACATGCCGGTCAAGGAATCGACATACTGCTCGTCTTCGCCGGTGCCGAGCGTGGCAACGACGATCGCCTGCGTTTCGCCGCGGGTGAACAGCGAGGAACCGTGCGTGCGCGGCAGGAGGCCTACCTCGGCGACGATCGGCCGGACCGTGACGAGGTCGCGACCGTCGATGCGGCTCTGGGTGTCGAGGATGTTCCAGCGGACGATCTTGGCCTGCAGGTGCTTGAAGACGGCTGCGATTTCTTCCGCCGTGTGAGCAGGATTCTCGATGCCTTCAGGCAGGAAGTGTTCCTTCACCTTGGCCTTGACGGCGTCGACCGCGGCGTAGCGGGCAGCCTTCTCGGTGATCTTGTAGGCATTGCGCAGTTCATCTTCGGCAATCGAAAGCATGGCGTTTTCGAGGGCCGAATGATCTTCCGGTTCGAACTCGCGCGGCTCCTTGGCCGCAACTTCGGCAAGCTTGATGATCGCGTCGATCACCGGCTGGAAGCCCTTCTGGCCGAAGACGACAGCGCCGAGCATGATGTCTTCCGGCAGTTCCTTGGCTTCGGACTCGACCATCAGAACGGCTTCCTGGGTGCCGGCAACGACGAGATCAAGCGAGGATTCGTCCATTTCGTCGAGGTGCGGGTTGAGCACATACTGGCCGTTGATGTAGCCGACGCGGGCGCCGCCGATCGGGCCCATGAAGGGGATGCCCGAAAGGGTGAGCGCGGCCGACGCCGCAACCATCGAGAGAACGTCCGGATTGTTTTCCAGGTCATGCTGCATGACCGTGACGATCACCTGGGTGTCGTTCTTGTAGCCCTCCGGGAAGAGCGGACGGATCGGCCGGTCGATCAGGCGCGAAACCAGCGTTTCGTTCTCGCTCGGGCGGCCTTCACGCTTGAAATAACCACCGGGGATCTTGCCGGCAGCGTAGGTCTTTTCCTGGTAGTTGACGGTGAGCGGGAAGAAATCCTGGCCGGGCTTCGGCGCCTTGGCCGAAACGACGGTGGCGAGCACCACCGTTTCGCCGTAGGTGGCGAGAACGGCACCGTCAGCCTGACGCGCGATCTTGCCGGTTTCGAGCTTGAGCGGACGCCCTGCCCATTCGATTTCTACCTTGTGGGTCTCGAACATGTTCTGTCCTTCGTGTGCGGGAGACCTTCCGCGGCTGCTGCAGCGCGGATGATCGGAAAGCCGCTTGGTGGTGGCGCATCACGGGCAAGACAACGGGAGGCTTCAAAACAAACCGGCTCGGTTCCGTCTCGCCGTGCTGCCCGCGTGGCAGCTCACGGCACGCGGGCGCCGAAGCATCCTGCAATCCTGCCCCATGACGGGCCATCGGTTGATCCGCGATACCGGCCCATCCGGTTCGCTGGACATTCTCTCCAATCCCTGCGCCACAGGCGCCAGCGGAGAGACGATTTCCTGCAGCGCCGCGCGTCTTTTCAGACATACAAAGGTCGCAGCAGCACTTTGAGTTTCTGCATGGTTTTATCCTTCAATCGGCCCCGATTTAAGGAAGCATGCAGCAGGCGATCACGCGCCCGATAAAAAACCGGCGGACCGCAAGCGATCCGCCGGTCAAGTCGTTTAGCGACGGATGCCCAGGGCACCGATCAGCTTGGTGTAACGCGCTTCGTCTTTCTTCTTCAGATAGTCGAGGAGCGAACGACGGCTGGAAACCATCGCGAGAAGACCACGGCGGGAATGGTTGTCCTTCTTGTGGCCCTTGAAGTGTTCGGTCAGGTTGTTGATCCGTTCCGTCAGGAGCGCAACCTGGACTTCCGGAGAACCGGTGTCACCTTCAGCGGTCGCGAATTCCTTGATGAGCTGAGCCTTGCGCTCTGCAGTAATCGACATCGGATGATCCTTTCGTTTCGAGGATTTCGGGGTCGCCGGCAGCCGGGATGTCGTCCAGCCGCGGCCGTTCATACGAAGAGGCAGTGCCTTTCGCTGGCGTGCCTATAAACGAAATGGATCGAAAAGGAAAGGGTCATGGAACCCGGCGTCCGGAAGCGACGCGTCACGCCTCAATTGCCGGTTGGATGAGGGTGCGCTACTCCCTTCCAGGAACTGGGAGTGCTATCCAGCAAGCCTTTGAAAAGCGTCGGCGTCCGCGTGTTGCCCCGTCAACTTCCGGTTTCGGCCGGCGCGTCGCCTCTGCCGCCACGCGGAATTCGGATGGTCCATTCGATGCCGTCCGGGTGCATCGTCCTTTCGAGTTCGGCCCCGAGCGCCATGCCAAGCATGCGCTCGAGCACGACTGTTCCGAAGCCCGTTCGCCCCGCTGCCTGCCCCGAAGCTTGTTCGGGCGGCGCTGCGATATCGGCACCCTCTTCGCGCCACCGAATGGCGATCATTCCGTCGGATACCGACCAGTCGAGTCTGATGACACCGGTGGCGTTGGCGAGTGCGCCGTGTTTGGTCGCATTGGTCGCGAGCTCATGCAGCGCCATGCCGAGCATCTGCGCCACCTGTGTTTCCAACCGTACGGCCGGACCGCTGAGGACGACGCGCCGCGAGTCGTCGGGAGCAAAGGGTTGCAGTTGGTTCTGCGCCAGTTCACGGAAATCGACGCCGAGTGCGGCATTGGCAACCATCAGGTCGGTCGACCGGGCCAGCCCGGCGATCCGCTTTCGAAAGGCATCGGCGAATTCCGAAGCGCTCTCGGTGGAAGACGCCGATTGGTTCAACATCGACTGAATGACCGTGAGCTGGTTCTTTGAGCGGTGCGCGACCTCTCTCATCAGAAAGCGGATTTCCCCTTCGGCCTTGGTGCGGGCCGCGGCAGCCTGGGCAAACGCGCTCGATACGTCCTCGACCTCAGTGATCATGTAGCGACGCGGCTTGATCGGCTCGCCGGCACCGAGACGGCGCGCGTCCATGGCAAGCAGCTTCACCCCCTGCGAGAGCAGGCGGGCGATCGTGAGTGAACCCGCCACGGCGAGGCTTGCGAAGATGATGCCGCCAAGCGACAACCAGAGGAACGACCACAATATCGGCGCATCGACAACCGCACGCGGCGCCCAGGCGACGATGCGCCATCCGGTCACGATGGAAAACTCGGTCGCGACGCGGTAGTCGGCGCCCTTTTCGCTGATGTTGGCGACGCCGATGCTGATCGCCGGCAGCTTCTCGAGGAAGAAGGCGTCACCCGGTTTGACCGCGGCATCGGAAGACACGATCACCCGGCCGCTGCCATCCACCAGTGCCGCATTCCAGCCCGGCGACAGCGTGTCGCGATTGACGGCCTTCGCCATCCCGTCAGCGTTCTGCGTCAGGGCCAGCAGATAGCTCTCCCCGGTTGGCAGGCTGACCGGGAGATAGACATTGAAGGCCCATCGCCCGTCGGTGCTATCGAAAAACACGCCGGAGACGAGCGGGCCCTTGTTCTTGAAGGCGAGCTCGATCGACTCCGGATCGGACGCCGGTCCAAGCGGCGCACCGAAAGGAAGCCGCGTGTTCAGTCTCTGATTGTGGCTCCTGTCTATGACGATCAGATTGGAATCGGTGTCCGCCAGGGCAACAGAAGCGCGATTGTAAAACGCGCGCATGTCGCGCAGTTCCATCGCGTTCGAAGTCGAAAGAACCTTGAGCGTCGTCAGCATGCCTTCGACCTCGCGCTCGACGATGCGCGCCACGGAACCGGTCGAGGCCTTCAGAAGCGAAGTCACGACCTGCTCCTGCGCATCCACGCTGCGTTTCAGGATGACGAATGAGAAGATGAAGGACGGGATGATCGCGATCAGCAGCAGCGAGACCAGGTAGAAGCTGAACGGCCGGCGGAGACGGTCCCGAACCAAGGCTGCTGCAGCCTGCAAGCCGCCGCGCGAAGCTTCTCCGTGGTCCTTCTCTGACACTCCAGTCACCCCGGCCCGCCTTTCCCCGTCTGTCGCCGCGCCGCCGGTGGCCAACGCTGACACGAGGTCCCGTGCGCTCCTTGCACGTCGGCCGCACAACCGCCACGGGTTGGCGTGCATGGCGAAATCGCGATCTCGGATTGGCCTCGATTGCCGCGAATGGCCGTATCCGAACGGATCGAATCGCCACCCGAGATCATGCGTCAGCGTTTCGCCAAACGCAAACCGCCAACAGTGCCGCGCGTCTTCCAGTTGCGCGAAGGACGCAGCGGCACTTTGAATTGCTACATATTTTTATCCCTTAATCGGCCAGGATTTAAGGAAATATGCATTGGTGCGGTCGGATCAGGACGTGGCGAACACGCGCTTCGGCCGGAATTCGCCTTCGGCGATCTCGCCAATCGCTACGAGCTTGCCGCGCGCCGTCGCATAGGCCTCGGGAGCGGGCAATGGTGCCTCGCGGCCACGCAGGATGATCGGATTGCCCATCTTGAGGCGATGCGCCTGATCATCGTTGACGGCGATGTGCGGCAGGCCGGAAAGGGCCTCGCCTGTCTCGATCAGGAAGTCATCCAACGCGGCGAGCCGCTCGGCATCGTCCTCGATCTTCTCCAGCGCGACGAGGTCGGAAAGCGGCACCATGTCATCCTCGCCGAAGGGCGCCACGAAAGTGCGGCGCAGTGAGGCGATATGCCCGAAGCAGCCGAGATCGCGGCCCATGTCGCGCGCAAGCGAGCGAACATAGGTTCCCTTGCCACATTCGATCTCGAAATGCGCGAGATGCGGCGTGCATCCGATCAGGGAGAGCCGGAAGACCTCCACCTCGCGAGCGGGAATCTCCACCGCCTCCCCGTCGCGGGCGAGATCGTATGCGCGTTCGCCGTCGATCTTGATTGCCGAGAATTGCGGCGGCACCTGGCTGATCACACCGGTATATTTCGGCAGCAGCGTACGGATAGCCTCTTCCGTTGGCCGTTCAGCGGACGCGCGGACGACCTCGCCTTCGAGATCGTCGGTCGCCCGCTCCTCGCCCCAGGCGACGGTGAACTCGTAGATCTTCCGCCCATCCATTACGTAGGGGACGGTTTTCGTCGCGTCACCGAGCGCGATCGGCAGCATGCCGGAGGCGAGCGGGTCGAGCGTGCCGGCGTGACCCGCCTTCTGCGCCTTGAACAGCCACTTGATCTTGGAAACGGCCTCGGTGGAACCAAAGTCGAGCGGCTTGTCGAGAATAAGCCAGCCCGAGATCGGGCGACCCTTGGGTTTGCGCGGTTTGGACATGGGTCTTTCTTATTCTTCGTCGTCGGAATCGGAATCGAGGTCGCGGCTGACCTCCGGCGAGCGCAACAGGGCGTCGATCTTCTGATAGTTGTCGAAGCTCGTATCGTCCCTGAAACGGACGTCGGGCATGTATTTCATCTGCCGGAGCTGTGGCCCGAGCCGCCCGCGGATGAATTTTGCATGCCTGTTCAGTGCCTCGATGACCGAGGCGTGATCCTTGAGACCAAGCGGAGTCACATAGGCGGTGGCGATCTTGAGATCGGGCGACATGCGCACTTCCGAAATGGAGATCACCGTGTTCTCGATCAGCGGATCGCGCACTTCGCCGCGCTGCAGGACCTGCGTGATCGCGGCGCGCACCTGTTCGCCGACGCGCAGCATGCGCTGGGACGGAGCGGAGGATGTGGATTTGGTCATCGTGCTTACCTCGGATCACGTCATGATCTTGGCATGATCTTGGATTGAATCCGCTCAAAATCACCGACGGGATCGATTTCAAATGAAACGCGGGCGGCGGGCGGCCAACCGCTCACGCTTTTCTCATCCCGCGTCAAAAAGTGCGAGCGCCGAACAGGAGCCGGCGCCCGCACAATCTCCAACCGGACAGATATCAGAGTGTGCGCGTAATGTGTTCGACGCGGAAGCACTCGATCGTGTCGCCGGCGCGGATGTCCTCGTAGTTCTCGAAGGCCATACCGCATTCCTGGCCGGCCTGGACTTCCGAAACTTCGTCCTTGAAGCGCTTGAGCGTCTTGAGCTTGCCCTCGTGGATGACGACGTTGTCGCGCACGAGACGGACACCGACGCCACGCTCCACCTTGCCCTCGGTGACGCGGCAACCCGCGACCTTGCCGACCTTGGTGATGTTGAACACCTCCAGGATCTCGGCATTGCCGAGGAACGTCTCGCGCCGTTCGGGCGACAGCAGACCGGACATCGCCGCCTTCACGTCATCCACCAGATCGTAGATGATGTTGTAGTAGCGGATTTCGATGCCGGCACGCTCGGCCGCATCGCGCGCCTGCTTGTTGGCACGGACGTTGAAGCCGATGATCGCGGCGTTCGAGGCTTCGGCGAGCGAGATATCCGACTCGGTGATACCACCCGCACCCGAATGCACGACGCGCGCCCGAACCTCGTCGGTTCCGAGCTTTTCGAGAGCGCCGGCGATCGCTTCGATCGAGCCCTGCACGTCGCCCTTGATGACCAGCGGGAACTCCTTCATGCCGGAAGCATGGAGCTGGCTCATCATCTGCTCGAGCGAACCGCGCGAGCCGGACTGGCGCGCAACCATCTTTTCGCGTGCGAGCCGCTGGCGATATTCGGAAATCTCGCGCGCACGGCTTTCGTTCTCGACCACCGCGAACTTGTCGCCGGCTGCCGGCGTACCGGACAGGCCGAGGACTTCGACCGGGGTCGACGGGCCTGCGGACTTCACATGCTCGCCCTTGTCGTTGACGAGTGCGCGCACGCGACCCCACTGGTCGCCGGCGACGATGATCTGGCCGGGCGTGAGCGTACCCTTCTGGACGAGAATGGTCGCAACCGCACCGCGGCCGCGGTCGAGCTCGGCTTCCACCACCGTACCTTCGGCCGTCCGGTTGGAATTGGCCTTGAGGTCGAGGATTTCGGCCTGCAGCAGGATCGCCTCGAGCAGCTTGTCGAGGTTGGTGTGGTTCTTCGCCGAGACTTCGACGTCGAGAACTTCACCGCCCATCGATTCGACGAAGACTTCGTGCTGCAGCAGCTCGGTGCGGACCTTCTGCGGATTCGCCGTCGGCTTGTCGATCTTGTTGATCGCCACGATGATCGGCACGTTAGCCGCCTTGGCGTGGTTGATCGACTCGATCGTCTGCGGCATCACGCTGTCATCGGCCGCCACGACGAGGACGGCGATATCCGTCGCCTGGGCGCCACGGGCACGCATCGCCGTGAAGGCGGCGTGGCCGGGGGTGTCGATGAAGGTGATCTTCTGGCCGTTCTGCTCGACCTGATAGGCACCGATGTGCTGGGTGATGCCACCGGCTTCGCCGGCAACCACGTTGGCGTGGCGGATCGCATCGAGCAGCGACGTCTTGCCGTGGTCGACGTGGCCCATGATCGTAACGATCGGCGGACGCGCCTCCATGGTCTCTTCGGTGTCGGCGATGTTGAAGATGCCCTCTTCGACATCCGACTCCGAGACGCGCTTGACAGTGTGGCCGAATTCGCCGGCAATGAGTTCGGCGAGATCGGCGTCGATCAGGTCGCCCGGCTTCATCATCTGACCTTCCTTCATCAGGAACTTGATGACGTCGACGGCGCGTTCGGACATGCGCTGCGACAGTTCCTGAATCGTGATGGTCTCCGGCAGAACGACTTCGCGCGAAATCTTCTCGCGGGTCTCCTGCATCTGGCTGCGCTTGAACTTTTCCTGCCGGCGACGCATGGCCGAGAGCGAACGTCCACGCTGACCGCCATCCTCGTCGACGGCGGCCGTCAGGGTCAGCTTGCCCTGGCGACGGCCGTCATCACCCTTCGGACGGGTGACAGGCTTCGCGGGTTCCGGACGCGTGACCTTGCCCCGCGCGGGACCAGCACTGCGCGAGCCGCGATCGTCCTCTTCGTCTTCGCCGGCGCGGCGGCCGCGCAAGGCGGCGGCGCCCGGCGCCTGCGGGGCAGCAGCCGGAGCGGGAGCCGGACGCGGCGGTTGCGGGCGCGTGTCGGGGCGGCGTTCCGCGGTGACGGCGGGCGCAGCCGCGGCCGGACGCTCTTCCTCAACCTTTTCGGCGACGACCGCCGGACGTGCTGCCTCTTCGGCGGCACGGCGCGCGGCCTCTTCCCGTTCGCGTGCGGCACGCTCTTCTTCCTCGCGCCGACGGCGGGCTTCCTCTTCGACGCGGCGCTTGGCTTCCTCGGCCTCGCGGATCTGGGCTTCGGCCAGGGCGCGACGGCGGGCTTCCATCTCACCAGCGGACAGATCGTTGAGAACCACGCCGCCGCGCGGACGGTTCTGCTCCTGCCGCGGCTGATGCGGTTGCGGCTGCGGCGCGGGGCGGCCGGACGGCTGCGGCGGCATGGGGCGCTGCTCCGGCGCACGCGCTGCCGGCGACGTGTTCATGGGCGTGATCGGCCGCTCGTCTTCAGGACGGGAATGGCGCCGCTTCTTGGTTTCAACCACAACCGCCTTGGTGCGGCCGCGGCCCATGTCCTGACGCACTGTCCCCTGCTGAACCCCGGAGGGTTTCAGGGTCAGCGTCTTCTTGCCCGCTACGCTGAGTGTCTTGTCGTCTTTGTTGTCGGTCATTCCGTTCCGTTCCTAGCGATCAAGGCCGGATGCGAAACACCTGACCCTGTCTTCCAAATTGTCTCAAACAATGCTCGCGATGCCGGCCCTTGCCGGTGACGCGTATCATTGCTGTGGCTTGCCAGCGCCGCCTTCGGCCCGGACCGGGACGGATCCTCGGTACTTTTCGAGCATGATTGCGCGCTTCACTACACCCTCACCCGCCTGCCCTGCAAGCGCTGCGGCATGGATAAAAGCATTACTTCCCAAAAGCCCATCCATTTCCGCCGCCGTGAAGGGGCGGAAGGCGGCTATTTCCCTTTCATCCTCGGCAACGAAACTCATCGCCTTGCGAGCCTGGTCGATCTTGCGGACACCGTCGGCGGCCGCATCGATGGCATGGAAGACGGCGAGCGCCGCAAGACCGCGCACCGCCTGTTCCGTCTTCGTCGCCCCGGAGACGAACTGGCCGGCCTTGCGCGCCATGTTCATCATTCCGGCAAGCTGCTCGACAAGCAGCCTGTCGACGTCGTCCGCCAGTGTCGAGTCGGCCCTGGCGTCGGCCTTGAGGGCGCGGGCGAAGAGCTTCTTCGCCGCTGCCTTCTCGACAAGCGCCCGCTCCGCCTTGATCCAGCATCCGCGCCCGGGAAGCTGTCGCTTCAGGTCCGGCACCACGCGTCCGTCAGGAGCAGCAACGAAGCGGACCAACTCGTCTGGCGAACCGCTCTCGCGACTGACGATGCAGGTCCGCGTGCTGCCGCTCCGGTCCTTCGGGCCCTTGTCCGAAGGCAGGGTATCAGCATCGGTTTCCGCTATCATCGTGATCAGGCGTCCTGCTCGGCGCCTTCGGCGACCTCGATCGGTTCTTCCGTCTCGCTTGCCAGATCTTCTTCGGTGATCCAGCCTGCGGCCAGACGCGCCTGGACGATCATCGCCTCGGCCTCTTCACGGGTCACCTCGAACTTCGAGAAGATGCCCTCGAAGCGCTTGGTCTCGCCGTCCTTGCGCTCGGTCCAGCCGACGAGATCGTCGGCGGCGCAACCGGCAAAGTCCTCGACGGTCTTGATACCCTCTTCGCCGAGCGCAACCAGCATCTGGCTGGTCAGCCCGTTGATCGTGCGCAGTTCATCGGCGACGCCGAGTTCCTTGCGCTTGGCGTCCATCTCGGCTTCGATCTTGTCGAGATATTCGCGAGCGCGGGTCTGGATCTCGGTCGCGGTCTCTTCGTCGAAGCCGTCGATCGACGAGATTTCGTCGAGATCGACATAGGCGAGTTCCTCGACCTGGGCAAAGCCTTCGGAGGCGAGCACCTGGCCGACCATCTCGTCGACGTCGAGCGCCTCCATGAAAAGCTGGGTCCGCTCGTTGAATTCCTTCTGACGGCGCTCGCTTTCCTCCTGCTCGGTGAGGATATCGATATCCCAGCCGGTCAACTGCGAAGCGAGGCGGACGTTCTGGCCGCGGCGGCCGATGGCGAGCGAAAGCTGCTCATCCGGAACCACCACTTCGATACGCTCGGCATCCTCGTCGAGAACGACCTTGGCGACTTCCGCCGGCTGCAGGGCGTTGACGATGAAGGAGGCCGGGTCCTGCGACCACGGAATGATGTCGATCTTCTCGCCCTGAAGCTCGCCGACAACGGCCTGGACGCGAGAGCCGCGCATACCGACGCAGGCGCCGACCGGATCGATCGACGAGTCGTTGGAGACGACGGCGATCTTGGCGCGCGAGCCCGGATCGCGGGCAACCGACTTGATCTGAATGATGCCGTCGTAGATTTCCGGCACTTCCATGGTGAAGAGCTTGACCATGAACTGCGGATGCGTGCGCGACAGGAAGATCTGCGGCCCGCGCTGTTCACGACGGACATCGTAGACGAAGGCGCGGACGCGGTCGCCGTAGCGCATGTTTTCACGCGGGATCATCTCGTCGCGGCGGATGATGCCTTCGCCACGGCCGAGATCAACGATGACGTTGCCGTATTCGACGCGCTTCACCGTGCCGTTGACGATCTCGCCGACGCGGTCCTTGAACTCCTCGTACTGGCGGTCACGCTCGGCTTCGCGGACCTTCTGCACGATCACCTGCTTGGCCGACTGCGCGGCGATACGGCCGAAATCCATCGGCGGCAGCGGATCTGCGATGAAATCGCCGATCTTGGCGTCGGGGTTGCGATCGCGCGCAAGCTCCAGCGGGATCTGCGTCGAATAATCGTCCGCCTTGTCGACTACTTCCAGAAGGCGCTGCAGACGGATTTCGCCGGTCTTCGAATTGATGTCCGCGCGAATGTTCGATTCCGAGCCATAACGCGAGCGAGCCGCCTTCTGGATCGCATCCGCCATCGCGGCCAGAACGATCTCGCGGTCGATCACCTTTTCGCGTGCCACAGCATCTGCGATCTGCAGAAGTTCGAGCCGGTTAGCACTGACTGCCATATCTTGTCTCCGTCTGGTTGCAGGGGCCTTTGAAGCACGCCCTGCCTTATTCGATAGGTGAATCTTCGTCTTCGAAATTCTCGTTGGCGGCGCGCGCGGCCTTCGCCTTCTTGTCGGCCGTCAGCGCATCGCGGATCAGGTCGTCGGTCAAGATCAGCCTGGCATCCGAAAGCGCCGTGAACGGGATCGCGACAACCGCTTCCTCACCGTAGGCGGGCTGGTCCCGCTCGAGACGGAAGCCGTCTTCGTCCACCGACACGATCTTGCCGCGAAACCGCTTGCGACCTTCGACCATCACCGAAGTCTCGCATTTCATCAGATGGCCCTGCCAGCGGAAGAAATCGGACTTGCGCACCATCGGGCGATCGATGCCCGGCGACGACACTTCGAGATGATACGCCTTGTCGATCGGATCTTCCACATCGAGGACGGGCGAAATGGCCTTGGAAACCTCTTCGCAATCCTCGACGGTCATGGTGCCGTCGTTGCGCTCCGTCATGATCTGCAGCGTCAAGCCGTTCTGGCCGGACATGCGCACGCGCACGAGGCGGAAGCCCATCTGCACGAGCACGGGCTCGATGATGTCGGCAATGCGCTGATCGAGACCGGTTTCGGTGATCAGCCGCGGTTCATTTGCGTTTTCAGCCGTTGTCTTATCGGACAAACGATCGTCTCCTCATCGGACCGGCTAATAAAAAAGAGCGGGTCCTGACGGGCCCACTCTTCATCTACCGATCAAGAATTTGACGCTCATATACGCTTCATCGGCGCAAATTGCAAGGCTCGCAGCCGCAACCCTAGAGGCGGCGACGCAGAGAAAACTACTTTCGTGTCGGATCGTCAATTTCAGCAGCTGGCGTGCCACAATTCGAAGTCTATAAGGAAGCATCCGCTTCGCGTTGGTCAACGAAAGAGAAGGTGACGAGCCGCATGTCGCCCCTGTCCCCCTTCAAACACGAGACATTCCGGATCATCTGGATCGCCAGCCTTGCCTCCAATTTCGGCGGACTGATCCAGGCAGTGGGCGCCGCCTGGCTGATGACCTCCATCTCGCAGTCAGTGAACATGGTGGCACTGGTGCAGGCCTCCACTGCGCTGCCGATCATGCTTTTCTCGCTGGTGTCGGGTGCGCTTGCCGACAATTTCGACCGGCGACGGATCATGCTTGTCGCACAGGGCTTCATGCTAAGCGTTTCGGCCATCTTGACGGTCTGCGCCTATTTCGGCCTGATCACGCCGTGGCTGCTTCTGCTCTTTACCTTCCTGATAGGCTGCGGAACGGCGCTCAACAACCCGTCATGGCAGGCTTCGGTCGGCGACATGGTGCCGCGCGATGACCTGCCGGCGGCGGTGGCGCTGAACAGCATGGGGTTCAACATGACGCGCAGCGTCGGCCCGGCGATCGGCGGTGCGATCGTCGCGGCTGCGGGCGCCGCGGCAGCCTTTGCAGTCAATACGCTCAGCTATTTCGCGATCCTCTTCGCCCTTTTCCGCTGGAAACGCGAAATTGCGGAAAGCCCGTTGCCGCGCGAAACGCTCGGGCGCGCGGTTTCGGCCGGCCTTCGTTATGTCGTGATGTCGCCGAACATCGGCAAGGTGCTCCTGCGCGGTTTCGTCTTCGGCCTGTCGGCCAGCGCCATCCTTGCGCTGCTGCCGCTTGTCGCCCGCGATCTCGTCCGCGGCGGCCCGCTCACCTACGGCATCATGCTCGGCGCCTTCGGCCTCGGCGCGATCGGCGGCGCGCTGCTGAGCGCCCGGCTCCGGGAACGCCTGTCGAGCGAGTCGGTCGTGCGCTGCGCTTTCGCCGGCTTTGCCACGAGTGCGGCGGTTACGGCGATCAGCACCGAGGCGTGGCTGACCTCGCTTGCCCTCACCGTCTCCGGCGCCTGCTGGGTGCTGGCGCTGGCGCTGTTCAACACCACGGTTCAGCTCTCCACCCCGCGCTGGGTGGTCGGCCGGGCGCTTTCCCTCTACCAGACCATGACCTTCGGCGGCATTGCCGGCGGCAGCTGGCTATGGGGCGTTGCCGCCGAGCAGTACGGCGCCGCCAACGCCCTCATCGGCTCCTGTCTTCTCATGCTCGCCGGAGCGGCCGTCGGCCTGCGCTTCGGGCTGCCGGAATTCGAGTCGCTGAACCTCGACCCGCTCAACCGCTTCAACGAGCCGCCGCTCGAGCTCGATCTCAAGCCGCGCAGCGGCCCGATCGTCATCATGATCGACTATGAGATCCACGAGCCCGACATTCCCGAGTTCCTGACGACCATGGCAGAGCGGCGGCGCATCCGCATTCGCGACGGCGCGGGACACTGGGCCCTGATGCGCGACCTTGAAAACCCGACGACCTGGACCGAGACCTACCATGTGCCGACCTGGGTGGAATATGTCCGCCACAACCAGCGGCGCACGCAGGCCGATGCGGCGGTCGGCGACAAGCTGACGGCGCTCCACCGCGGTACGACGCCGCCGCGCGTCCACCGGATGATCGAGCGGCAGACCATCGTTCCGGGGCACTACGAGCGCTACAAGCAGCCCGCCGAGATGCATTGACCGGCGCGTCGGACTGACCGTCAACGCAACTGAGATTTCAGCGAGGCGGCCGGGAAACACGTTGCGGACAGGCCGTTCTTTGCCTGCCAGTCGCCGAGCGACCGGCGTGTCTTGTAGCCCGGCAGGCCATCGACCTTGCCGACGTCGTAGCCCTTGGTGACGAGCGCCTTCTGCATCGCCAGCACGTCGGAACGCAGCATGTTTCCGACATCGCCCCACTCGCCCCGGAAGGCGCCGCCGCCCGACGCGATGCGGTCGGCGAGGTTGCCGATGAAAAGCGCGTAGAGATCCGAATTGTTGTATTCCTTGATCACGTAGAAGTTCGGCGTGACGATGAACTGCGGTCCATGCACTCCGGCCGGCACCAGCATCATGCCGGATGCGGAGCGTTCCGCCGACGGGAAACCCTTGCCGGAGATGCGCCCGATCCCCATGCCGGCCCAGTCGGCAATCGGGCGGGCAAGATCCGGGCCTTCCTGGGCGCAGGAAACACCCTCCGGGATCAAGACTTCGAAACCCCAGTCGCGGCCAGCTTGCCAGCCCTTCTGCGAGAGATAATTGGCGATCGAAGCCAGACTGTCCGGCACCGAATTCCAGATGTCGCGGCGGCCGTCGCCGTCGAAATCCACGGCATATTGCAGGAAGCTCGACGGCAGGAACTGCGGCTGGCCCATGGCGCCGGCCCAGGAACCGCGCATCTCCGCCTCGCGCACGTCGCCGCTATCGAGAATGTGGAGCGCGGCGATCAGTTCGCGCCGGAAAAGCTCGGGTCGCGTCGACATAAAGGCCTTGGTCGCCAGAACGTCCATGATCGGGTGCGGGATCTTCGCCCTGCCGAACCCGGATTCCCGGCCCCAGATGGCGAGCACGATCGGACCGGGAACGCCATACGTTCTTTCGATGCGCCTCAAGGTCGAGGCGTGGGCAGAGGCGAGGCTCCGGCCGGTCGCCGCCAATCCCTGCAGCCGCTTCTCGGAGAAATAGGAACCGGGCGATGAAAATTCCGCCTGGCTCTGCTTGCGCTCCTTCGCCTTGGGAAAGCCGGGAGGCGCAAGGTCGGGCAGATCCCAATTGAGCTTCACATCGGCGAAAGCCGCCTTGAAGGACGTCGCGGAGATGCCGGATTTCTGCGCCTCGGGCCAAAGGTCGCTCTGCAGCCACCGGCGGAACTGGTTTTCGACGTCGGCCTTGGTGGCAGCGTGAGCGGGAAGGTGGAGGGCGAGGAGAGCGGTGACCGTTGCGAGCAGGCGCACGCGGCGTTTGCCCCCCTCAGCACGAAGACCGGCAAACCACGAGCGAACACGAGACTTCAAAAGCATCGGCATCCCTTCAGATCGTCGTGCGCGCCCTGAGCGCAGCCGTCAACGTGCCTTCGTCAAGGTAATCGAGCTCGCCCCCGACCGGAACGCCGTGGGCGAGGCGAGTGATTTTCAGCTCCATGCCTTCGAGCTGGTCGGTGATGTAATGCGCCGTGGTTTGTCCCTCGACCGTCGCATTGACTGCGATGATCAGCTCGCGCACGCCGCCCTTGGCGACGCGATCGACCAAGCCCTTGATGTTGAGATCGTCAGGCCCGATGCCGTCTAGCGGCGACAGCGTGCCGCCGAGCACGTGATAGGCGGCGTTCATCGCGCCGGCGCGCTCCAGCGCCCAGAGGTCGGCGACATCCTCGACGACAATGATCACGGACTGGTCGCGCCGTTCGTCCGTGCACACCGTGCAGGGATCGATCGTGTCGACATTGCCGCAGCAAGAGCAGATGCGGACCTTGCGATGCGCCTCGCCCATCGCGTCCGCAAGCGGACCGAGCAGCTGCTCCTTCTTCTTCACGAGGTGCAGCGCGGCCCGCCGGGCGGAACGGGGGCCGAGGCCCGGCACCTTCGCCAGGAGCTGGATGAGTTTTTCGATTTCGGGGCCAGTGACTCGCTTTGCCATGCCGGGCTTTTAGCTCAATTCATCGGCAAACGGAATCGCTTTGACGCCGATCAGCGCAGGGCGATCGCAACACTGCAGCGACCACGCGAGAAACTGGCACCAATGGCTCGGGTGGAGCCCGCTCAATCAGAACGGCAGCTTCATGCCGGGCGGGATCGGCAGGCCGGCGGTGAGTTCGCGGGTCTTTTCCGCCTGCACGGCTTCCGCCTTGTCCTTGGCGTCCTTGTGCGCGGCAACGATCAGGTCTTCGAGGATTTCGACATCGTCTTCCTTGAAGAGCGACGGATCGATCTTCAGGCTCTTCATGTGGCCCTTGCCGTCGAGGCGGACCGTGACGAGGCCGCCGCCGGAGGTGCCGTCGACTTCGAGCGCGGCGATCTCCGCCTGCAGCTTCTCCATCTTGGCCTGCATTTCCTTGACCTTGCCCATCATGCCCATGATGTCGCGCATCGTCGTCTCCTGTCTTTGGTAATCTCTTCCAAGAAGCTTGTTGGCCGGACTATTCGATGTCGTCGCCGGGGACGATATCGCCGTCTTCCGATTCGGCTGCTGCCGGAGCGACCGCTTCGGTTTCCTGCTCCGTCGCGCGGATGCGCACGTCGGTGATCCTGGCGCCCGGAAAGCGCGCGAGGATTGCCGCGACGTCCGGATCCTGGCGGGCGTCGTTGACCCGCTGCTCCTGTGCGCGCTGCTCGGCCTCGACAAGCGTCGGTTCGCCCGGTTCGCGGCTGTAGCTGACGACCCAGTGAATACCGGTCCATTCCTTGAGCTTGACGGCGAGTTCGCCAAGAAGCGTCTTCGGCGCGTCGTCGGACACGTTGACGTCGAGGCGGCCGGGCTCGATATGCACGAGCCTCAGGAAGCCGCGCACCAGCGTCTTCAGCTTGATGTCCCTGTTCTTTCCGCAGAGATCGGCGATATCGCTGATCGAGTTGACCGGAACTTTCGGTTCCGGCTTCGGGGCCGGTGCGGGCCGTTCCTCGATGCGGCCGACGGTCATCGGCGGAGGCGGGGCATCCGGCACGGCACGCAGCATGGTCGCGCCGTTGTTCGAGGACCGCTGAACGGGCGGCGCTGCGTCGACGGAACGCGCCTGCGTCGACTGTCCGGCCTGCGCCTGATTTCCGCCACCATTGCTGCGCGGTGCCGGGCGACCGGCGACGCCCTCGCCGTCGGCAAGCTCCAACAGCCGTCGTGCAGCGTCTTCCGGCGACGGCAGATGCGCGGCATGAGCGAGCCTGATCAGAACCATTTCTGCGGCACCCGCAGGGCGCGAAGAGCTTTCCGCCTCGGGGATGCCCTTCAAGAGCATCTGCCAGATGCGCGAAAGTGCGGTCACCGCGACATTGCCGGCGAATTCGGCGCCGCGCACGCGCTCGATCTCGCTCAGCGACTGGTCGTTCGCCGCGTCCGGAACATATTTCATCCGTGTGACGAGATGGGTGAAGTCGGCAAGGTCGGTCAGCACCACCGTCGGATTGGCGCCCGCCTCGTATTGCGCGGCAAACTCCTGAAGCGCCGCCGTCACGTCGCCTTTGACGATATGCTCGAAGAGATCGACGATGCGGGCGCGGTCGGCAAGTCCGAGCATCGAGCGCACGGTTTCAAGCTCGACCGAGCCCCCGCCGTGGGCAATCGCCTGGTCGAGCAGCGACAGGCCGTCACGCGCCGAACCTTCTGCGGCGCGCGCGACCATCGCCAGCGCCTCCGGATCGAAAGGCACGCCTTCCTTGGCGAGAATGGTGGAGAAGAGACCGACAAGGTCGGACGCGCCGATACGGCGCAGGTCGAAGCGCTGACAGCGCGACAGGACGGTAATCGGAACCTTGCGGATTTCGGTGGTCGCGAAGATGAACTTCACATGCTCCGGCGGCTCCTCGAGCGTCTTGAGCAGGCCGTTAAAGGCCTGCGTCGAGAGCATGTGTACTTCGTCGATGATATAGACCTTGTAGCGGGCGGAAACCGGGCGATAGCGCACCTGCTCGATGATCTCGCGGATGTCGTCGATGCCGGTGTGCGATGCGGCATCCATCTCGATCACGTCGACATGGCGGCCGTCCATGATTGCCTGGCAATGCTCGCCCGGCACACGCAGGTCGATCGTCGGCTTGTCGATCTCGGCGGTCTTGTAATTCAGAGCGCGCGCCAGGATGCGGGCCGTCGTCGTCTTGCCGACGCCGCGGACGCCCGTCAGCATGTAGGCCTGCGCGATGCGGCCGGTCTCGAAGGCATTGGTGAGCGTGCGCACCATAGGCTCCTGCCCGACCATGAGGTCGGAGAAGTCCTTGGGCCTATATTTACGCGCCAGAACACGGTAGGCGGCTGGCTTCTGTTCGAATGAAATGGACGTTTCGTCGCTCATCGACCCTGCCGCTGCTCGAACTCTTGTCCCGACAGGACGGAGATACGAAGATAAGGTGGGAGGCTGGCACGATGACCCGTGCCGGGGCTCGTTAGGGCTGCTTCCTTCCGGACCTGACCCGGTTGGCGAGTGGCTCGTCCACCACCAACCTCCCGGCCTCCATATCGGCAATATCGCAAGCAAATGCAAGCCAACGCGTCAAAAAACTGGTATCGATATGCAAAACAAGGCGAATCCGCGCGTTGGATCACGATGATTCTTGGGACGAATCGATCCAAGAATCGTAAATGTGATCGATTCTAAAGAGTTAGAGCGGGATGCGGGCGGAAAACCGAACACACTTTTCCTCATCCCGCTCCTGAAGAGGAGACTTTGTTGACGACCTTCCCTCTCGACGAGCGGCTTCAGCGCGACGGCATCCCGATCGCCTCGATCGGGCTGTGCCAGTTGCGGCTGATGAACGACCGCCGTTGGCCTTGGCTGATCCTCATTCCCCAGCGCACCGACATTTCCGAGATTTTCGAGCTGACGCCGCTCGACCAGACGATGCTAACCTTCGAGACCAACATGGTGGCGGCCGCACTCAAGAAGGTCACCGCCGCCGACAAGATCAATATCGGCGCGCTCGGCAATATCGTCCGCCAGCTTCATGTGCATATCATAGCCCGCCGGGAAGGTGATCCGAACTGGCCGGGACCGGTGTGGGGTTTCGGCAAGGCCGAGCCGTGGCCGGAGGGCGAGCAGCAGGCATTCGCAGCACGTATTCTGGAAAATCTCTGAAGATGACGAAATCGATCTTTGACCTTCGAAGCCCGCATCCGGAGCCGAGCACCCTCGTCGCCTTTGCGGAAAATCACCTGGACCGCCAATCCGAGCACCGTCCCGACGATTGCGTCGAGGTGGCGTCGAGGCATCCGGGCGCACACTTCCTCGCCTTTTCCGGCGCGAAGCTGATCGTCAAGCACGACGAGAAGATCATCGACCCGCTGTTCGCACCCTATGAGCTCGAAGGCCTCGAACCCGCGCTCGACGAGGCGATCCTGCTCGGTTACCTGCCGAACGGCGAGCCGCGCCTTGCCGTGCCGTCGGGGCTCACGGAAGAGAACCTGCCCGAGCCGTTCAAGATCGCCGACGCGCGAACGCTCTACCGCCAACAGATGCTGCCGGAAGATTTGCTCGGCCAGTTTGCGCAAGGCTCCAGCCTGATCGTCTGGAACGCCAACAACCGCTTCTGCGGCCGCTGTGGCGGGCCGATGGACGGTGCGGCGGGCGGTTACCGGCGCGTGTGCACAGCATGCAACCACATGGTCTTTCCCCGCACCGACCCCGTCGTCATCATGCTGACGATCGATCTCGAGCGCGATCTCTGCCTCCTCGGCCGCAGCCACCATTTCGCGCCGGGCATGTATTCCTGCCTCGCCGGCTTCGTCGAACCGGGAGAGACGATCGAAAACGCCGTGCGCCGGGAAACGCAGGAGGAATCGGCCATCCGCATCGGCCGGGTCCGCTATCATGCCTCGCAGCCCTGGCCGCTGCCGCATACCCTGATGATCGGCTGCTACGCCGAAGCCAAATCGACCGTCATCAAACGCGACGAACAAGAGCTTGAAGACGTGCGCTGGTTCACGCGCGCGGAGACCGAAGCGATGCTGGAACGCACGACCGGCATCGCCGACACCGGAGACGAGCACATTCCGCCGCCGAAAGGGGCGATTGCCCACCAGTTGATGCGCGACTGGCTGGCCTGGCCCGAGCGGAATTGACCCGCGCGGAGAGAAGGAAGCCATGTCCCGATCGGAGCGCTTGCTCGATCTCTTGCAGGTGCTGAGACGCCACCGGCAGCCGGTAAGCGGCCGACGGCTGGCGGAGGAGACCGGCGTCAGCCTCAGGACGCTCTACCGGGACATCGCCAGCCTGCAGGCCCAGGGCGCCCATATCGAAGGGGAGCCGGGCCTCGGCTATGTTCTGAAGCCGGGTTTCATGCTGCCGCCTATGATGTTCTCGGAGGAAGAGGTCGAAGCGCTGGTGCTCGGCTCGCGCTGGGTGGCGAAGCGTGGCGACAACCGCCTCGCAATGGCGGCTGCCGACGCGCTTGCCAAGATCGCCTCCGTGCTGCCGCCCGATCTGCGCGAAAGTCTCGACGCCTCGCCCCTTCTCGTCGGATCGCGCCAACCGATCGCCGAAGGCATCGATCTCGGCATGCTGCGCAAGGCGATCCGCAGCGAGCGAAAGCTCGATATGCGCTATAGGGACAACGACGGACGCGACAGCCGCCGCACCGTCTGGCCTTTTGCGCTCGGTTTTTTCGATCAGGTACGCGTGCTGGTCGCCTGGTGCGAACTCAGGCAGGACTTTCGCCATTTCCGCACGGATCGTATCGCCGAAGCGGCCATACAAGACGCGCGCTATCCGCGCCGTCGCCAAGCCCTGCTCAAGGACTGGCGCGCAGGGCAGGACAGGCCCGCCTGTGTGGAAGGTGCGGAAGCGGCTGATATCACGAGCGCGAACCTTGCTGCTGACAAAAATTGACAGTAACTCGCGCTAGCCTGACGGCCTCGCAACAAGGAGACCGTCCATGGCAAAGGCCAACCTTATCGTCCTCTATGTCGCCGATCCGCTGGCAAGCGTCGAATTCTATCGCAAGCTGTTGGGCAAGGAGCCCGCCGTCGCCTTTCCGAGCTTTTCCTCGTTCGAGCTGTCCGGCGGCTTCACACTCGGGCTCTGGGCGCAAAATTCGGTCGCACCTGCCCCATCGGTCGAGGGCAACCGCTCAGAGCTGGCTTTCATGGTTGAAGGTGAAGAGGCAGTACGCGCCCACTACGATGAATGGCAGGCAATGGGCCTGCCGATCGCGCAGGAACTGACGACAATGGATTTCGGACCGACATTCGTCGCCCTCGATCCGGATGGGCACCGCCTGAGGGTCTGTCTTTATGACGAATGATGGCCTACAGCGCGGTTGCGTCTGTTCAGACGCACAAAGGTCGCTGTACGCTTTGAATTGCTGCATCTTTTATCCCCAAATCAGCTACGATTTAAGGAAACATGCAGTCGATCGCACGGCGATCTTTGGGGTATAAAGACACTCACACCCCGCGCGAGACATCGGCGGGGTGTGGAAGACTCTACGGCGCCGCGCATCTTTATGCGCAAAGGTCGCTGTAGCATTTTTGAATCGCCGCATGATTTTGACCTAAAATCGGTTCCGATTTGAGGAATCATGCAGTGGCGCCACCCGATGTTTGGGCGCGACCTCTATATTAGCGGCCGAAAACGGCGGCCTGGATCTGAGAACGGGAAATACCGATGTCGCTCAGCACGTGATCGTCGAGAGCGTTCAGCTCGCGGACAGCGCGGCGCAACTTTGCGTATTCCATGATCTTCTGGCGGATCTTCATTTTTGACACTCCATATCTTTCACGGGTGTCAAATAGGCATTTGCCTAAGATTTAAGTAGTTCCACGATTGCAGATTAGGCATGCGCTAAGCGAATAGCCAGTTAACGAAATTCCGCCATCTTCTTCGTTGCGGCACAGCGCCCTTTGCGCGTCTCATTACGACGCGCGGCGCTGTAGGTCAGAGGACACCGCGCATGGGATGGGCCCGGTAGGTGCCAAGGATGCGCACCTTCTCCGAGAAAAAGCGCAGTTCGTCCATCGCGTGGCGGACCGACGTATCGTCCGGGTGACCTTCGATATCGGCATAGAACTGGGTTGCGACGAACTTGCCGCCGAGCTGGTAGCTCTCGAGCTTCGTCATGTTGATGCCGTTGGTGGCGAAGCCGCCCATCGCCTTATAGAGCGCGGCCGGAATGTTGCGCACGTTGAAAACGAAGGTGGTAATGATCAGTTCGTCGTCGGAAGACCGGGCGATCCGCTGCTCTTCGCGTGAAAGCACGACGAAGCGCGTGACGTTGCTATCCGTGTCCTCGACATTTTCGGCGACGATATCGAGCCCGTAGAGGTCGGCGGCAAGGCGCGGGGCGAGCGCCGCCATGGAGCGGTCGCCCGTTTCCTTGACGAGCTTGGCCGCGCCGGCCGTGTCGCCCGCCACCACCGGCTTCCAGCCATTGGCGCGCACGATCTTGCGGCATTGGCCCAGCGCATGGATATGGCTGTGCACCGTGCGGATCTCGTCATGCGAGACGCCGGGCAGCACCATCAACTGAAAGCGTATAGGCATGAAATATTCGCCGACGATGTGCAGGCGCGATTCCGGCAGCAGGTGATGGATATCGGCGACACGCCCGGCGATCGTGTTTTCGATCGGGATCATGGCGAGATCGGCATCGCCGTTCTCCACCGCCACGAAGGCATCCTCGAAGGTCTGGCACGGCAGCGGCTCCATCGACGGGAACATGTCGCGGCAGGCCATATCGGAATTGGCCCCGAAGTCGCCCTGGAAGGAGATCCTGTTGGTCTTGACGGTCACTTTCGATTTCCTTCTCAGGCTTTGACGGAGAGAATGCGACGGGCCTTTTCGAGATCCTCGGGCGTATCGACGCCGAGGGGCACCGAGTTGACGATCTCGACGTCGATGCGCATTCCGGCTTCGAGCGCCCGCAATTGCTCAAGCGACTCGCGCTTTTCAAGGACCGAAGGCTTCAACGACACGAAGGTTTCGAGCGCCTTGCGCCGATAGGCATAGAGACCGATGTGGTGATAGAGCGGCCCGGCGCCGTGCGGCGCGGTGGCGCGGGTGAAATAGAGTGCACGCAGGCGGCTCTCCGAAAGCGGCGAGCCCACGACCTTGACGACATTGGGGTTGGTCTTTTCATGTTCGTCGGTGATCTCGACCGTCAGCGTCGCGATATCGGTCGCGGCGTTCTCGAGCGGTCTCAGCGCCGCGCGGATCGGTCCGGGTTCGATCGTCGGCAGGTCGCCCTGGACATTGATCACGATCTCGGCCTCGCCGTGTGGATCCGCCTTCAGCAGGGCTTCATGGATGCGATCAGAGCCTGACTGATGGTCGACCCGCGTCATGATCGCCTCGAAGCCGGCGTCGCTGACCGCCTCGAAGACATCGCGATCGTCGACGGCGACAACGATTCGGCCGACATCCGCCTCGGCCGCCCGCCTGGCCACCTGCACGATCATCGGCAGGCCGCAGATGTCGGCGAGCGGTTTGCCGGGCAGGCGTGTTGACGCCATCCGCGCAGGAATGAGTACGAGAGCTTTGCCAGAATTTCCGTGATTCATCGTCTAGCCTTAAAAAACCCCGCTGAAAGTGTCAAAAAGTCTCACTTGAGGGTCGATAATCTCTGTTGCAACGCAGAGCCAAAAGACATAGGTTCCGCGCGATTTCAAGATGGGCCGGGTTTTTGTTGACGCCGGTGGCAAAGGGAGCGTTTGCAGATGAATTCATATGTGAACATGGGCGTGGGTGCCTTGCTGGGTACGGTCTTCGTTCTGATGTCTGTATCCATTGCATCGGAAGGCATTTTCCATTCCGAAGCTCCCGAGAAGCCAGGCTTCACCATTGTCGCCGAGGAACCCGCTGGCGGCGAAGCAGAAACGGCCGGCGGCGGGGAAGCGGCGTCCGAACCGATCGCGCCGCTGCTTGCCAAGGCCGACGCTGCCGCTGGCGAGGCCGTCTTCAAGAAATGCGCAAGCTGTCATACCGTGGAGAAGGGCGGACCGAACAAGGTCGGCCCGAATCTCTGGGGCGTCGTCAACCGCCCGGTCGCCTCGCATGAAGGCTTCAGCTACTCCGCCGGGATGCAGACTTTCTCGGAAGGCGGCAAGGTCGTATGGGACTTTGACCACCTGAGCTTCTTCCTCGAAGCACCGAAGAAGCATGTGCCGGGCACGGCGATGGGCTTTGCCGGCCTCAAGAAGGCGGACGAGCGCGCCAACCTGCTCGCCTGGCTGCGCGAACAGTCCGATAATCCGGCACCGCTGCCTGCCGCTGGAGCGGAAGGCGGCGCTGCGCAGCCTGCTGCCGCCGAAGGGCAGGCCGCCCAGGAAGGTCAGGCACCGGCGCCCGCACCGGCGAACTAAGTCGTCAAGGAACCGATTGATTTGGGAAGCCCGGCCTCTGGCCGGGTTTTTCGTTTCTACAGCGCCGCGGCGCGTCTTTGCGACGCGCAAACGACGCTGTATGGAAATATGCAGTGGTCACATCAGCAGGTAGGCCCAGGCCGAAACGCTGAGCACGCCCAGCGCCGTCGTCAGCGTGATCGTCGAGGAGGCGAGCGCATGGCCGACATTGAAATGATTGGCGATCAGCCAGGCGTTGACGCCGGTTGGCACCGAGGACGTCAGCACCAGCGCCGCCGTCCAGCTGTCGTTAAGCCCCAGGAGATGGCAGGTGCCGAAGACGACGCCGGGCAACACAAGCAGCTTCAAAGCGCTGGTGACGGCCGCAAGCCCGGTGTTCCCGGCCAGGCCATATTTGTCGAGCGCCATGCCGATCGACACCAGCGCGGCCGGCGCCGCCGTGCCTGCGATCTGATCGACGACGGCCTTCGCCGGGCCACCAAGCGGCTGGTCGAGAAGATGAAAGAGCGCACCGACGGCGAGACCGATCACCAGGGGATTACGAACGAGATTGCGTCCGACACCGGCAAGCAGCTTCAAAGGACTTTGCCCCGGCTTGCCGCTCGTTTTCCGATCCGCACGCTCCATCAGCACGGTTCCGGCGATCATCATGACCGGCAGATGGACGGAGAGCAGGATCGACAGCGCCACCAGCCCGTCCTCGCCGACCATGCGCGAAACCAGCGGCAGGCCTATGAACACGGTGTTGGCGAAGGCCGAGGACACGCCTGCGAGCACCCCCACGCGCGCGTCGCGCCCGAAGGCAAAGGTCGCTGCCAGGTGGCCGAGCGTCCAGGTAACGGCAACGCCGGAAAAATAGGCGACCCAGAGTGGCCAGGGCGAGCCCTCCTTGAAATCGGCTTCGGCAATCGTGCGGAACAAGAGGACCGGTACGGCGATGCGAAAGACAAAATCGCCCAGCGCATCGCCGACAGCCGGTTTCAGATAGCCGAGCCTCACGACCAGCCAGCCGGTCAGGATCAGGACGAAGATCGGGAGAACATTCAGGAAAATATCGGACATGGTAAGCCTTGGATGGTGCCAGAGGCATAGACCCGTTCGATCGGCAGTGGCAAGGGCACATTGCAGGAAGCGTGGCGGTCGAGGGCGCTTGCCGTCGCCGCGGAACCTTCAGTCAACAGCAGCGTTTTCGAAAGACGATCAGGAAACGCTGATGCCGACAGACAAATCGATCTACTCGCATCGGGACGACGATCCGCATCTGACGGATGACGATCTGGCCGAGAAGGTGCTGCGCTTCATTCGCTACGCCACGTTCGTGGACACGAGCGGAATTTCCGTCATGGCGCTTGGTGGAATGGTCGTGCTTTCCGGCAACGTCGCCGAGGAGCCAGATATTGCCTGCGCCGGCGAGGCCGCCGCCTCGGTGATCGGCGTTTCGGGCGTCGAAAACCGACTGACGGTACGGCCGGACGAATCAACCGACTGAGCGCAATCGTCTCCCGGAGGCACCAATATATACAAAAAGGCAACCTTTTGGTTGCTTTTTTCGTTTCGACCTGCAAGAATATTGGCAACCAGGAGGTTGCATCATGACGGATCGCATCACGAAGAGCATCGAACTCAACGCTCCGATCGAAAAGGTTTGGCATGCGCTGACGGACCACACGGCGTTCGGCGAATGGTTCCGGGTAAGGCTCGACGGACCGTTCGTCGTCGGCGAGGAAACGACCGGGGAAATGACCTACCCCGGTCATGAGGGCACCAAATGGACGTCGGTGACGGAGCGAATGGAGACTCCGACACTCTTTTCCTTCCGCTGGCCGCACGGCGAGGATACCGATGTCTCGACATCCCCATCCACGCTCGTGGAATTCCGCCTCGAACCGACGGCGAACGGCACGCGTCTGACCATCATCGAATCCGGCTTCGAAACGCTGCCGGAGGATCGTCGCATGGAGGCCTTGCGCGGCAACGAAGGTGGATGGGAAATTCAGGCGGGAAACATCAAGGCCTATGTCGAAGCGTGAGCTTGCCGATCCCGGCCCCGTCGAGGTCTTCGCCGCCCTCGGCGACCCGACCCGCCTTTCGCTTCTGACGAAGCTCAGCGATGGCCAGACACGATCGATCGTCACGCTATCCGCCGACACGAACCTGACGCGGCAGGCCGTGACCAAGCACCTGCAGGTGCTGGAACGTGCCGGCCTTGTCAGAAGCGTCCGCGTCGGCCGCGAAAGCCAGTTCGGCTACCGGCCTGAACCGATCACCGAGGCACGGTCGTATCTCGACAGAGTTTCCGCACAATGGGACGACGCACTGGAGCGGCTCAAGGCGTTGGTGGAACGATGAGTGCGGCAAGGAGTCCCGGCCGGCACAAGCTCTTCCCAATCCTTGTCGTCGGACGCGCGCTGCCGCACTCTTTCGGAGCAGGTCCGGCAACGTTCCCGCTTACCGATTGAGGAGCCAGAGAATGGCCGAAAGCGCAACGCTGAGAAGCAGCCCGGTGGTAATCGGTATATAGATGGTGAAATTCTCGCGCTCGATCAGAATATCGCCCGGCAGCTTGCCCAGGCCAAGGCGCGTGAGCCACGGCCAGAGAATGCCGACCGCGACGACAACAAGTCCGACAATGATCAAAACTCGGGACATGGCACAGGCATGCGCTGGTTTGCGATTCAGCCTCCCAGCATGATGTTTGAATTCGCATCATATAACAATGCGCCGGTGTTGGACCGGCAGGGTCCAATGCTGCCAGGCACGGCGCGATGTGCCGATCCGAGCCTCGCGCGATCTTTCAACTCAAGAGACACTCGGCCCGGCGCGCTGTAGCTCACCCACGCGCTTGTGTCGGCGTTCTTAGCCGATGATCGATTCCCTCTAGGAATTCTGAGGATTACACGCTAACATTGCGTTCAGGGAACCCAAGCATTTATAGAAGTGGTGCCAGAAGCGGATAGCCGCTTCAGATCGCAGTTTCGACTGGCAAGATCCACGAGTTCACCTGGCACCAAGAGCGATTTCCAGAATTGTTCGGCGTCCGCACCGGCGCGGGCGGCCTGTCGGCGAGCCCGGGAGTGGTGCGATGGCGACCAAAGCTGAGCAGAAGCTGTCCCTGTTCGCTCTAACCGCGATGGTTGTCGGTTCCATGGTCGGCGCGGGCATCTTCTCGCTCCCGCGAACATTCGGCGTCGCGACGGGGCCGTTTGGTGCAATCATCGCCTGGTGCATTGCCGGCGGCGGCATGTACATGCTGGCGCGCGTCTTCCAGTCGCTGGCCGAACGCAAGCCCGAGCTCGATGCCGGCGTTTTCGCCTATGCCAAGGAAGGCTTCGGCGACTATCCGGGCTTTCTCTCCGCCTTCGGCTACTGGATCGGCAGCTGCATCGGAAACGTGTCTTACTGGGTGCTGATCAAGTCCACGCTCGGCAATTTTATTCCTGCCTTCGGCGACGGCAACACCGTCATTGCCATCCTCGTCGCCTCGATCGGAATATGGCTCTTCCACTTCATGATCCTCAGAGGCATTCAGCAGGCGACCTTTATCAACGCCGTCGTGACCGTCGCGAAGATCGTTCCGATCATCGCCTTCATCATCATCCTCTTCGTCTTCTTCAAGCTCGACCTGTTCCGGCTCAACTTCTGGGGCGGCGAGGGGATGCCGGAGGCAAACCTCCTCCAACAGATCCAGGCGACGATGCTGGCGACAGTCTTCGTCTTCATCGGCATCGAAGGCGCCAGCAACTATTCGCGCTATGCGCGGACGCGCTCCGATATCGGTACGGCGACGATCATGGGCTTCATCGGCGTCAGCACGCTGATGGTGCTGGTCACGCTGCTGCCCTATGCCGTGCTGACACGCCCCGAAATCGCCGCCATGAGCCAGCCTTCGATGGCCGGCGTGCTTGCAGCCGCCGTCGGCCCCTGGGGTGCGGTATTCATCAGCATCGGCGTGATCGTCTCCGTGCTTGGCGCCTATCTCGTCTGGTCGCTGGTGTGCGCGGAAGTGCTCTATGTGGCGGCGCGCACGGACGACATGCCCCGGCTTTTCGCCACCGAGAACAAGAACAAGGTCCCTGCCGCCGCGCTATGGCTCACCAACATCGTCGTCCAGCTGTTCGTCGTCAGCACGTACTGGTCGCGGGACGCGTTCACGCTGATGCTGAATCTGACAAGCGCAATGTCGCTGATCCCCTACCTGTTCGTGGCGGCTTTCGGGTTCCTGCTGGCGCGACGCGCCGAGACCTACGACGTCAGGCCGCAGGAACGCCGCCGCGACCTGATCATCGCCAGCATCGCCGCCGTCTATACGTTTTTCATGATTGTCGCGGGCGGCATGAAGTTCGTCCTGCTGTCGGCACTTCTGTATGCCCCTGGCACGATCCTCTATTTCTGGGCCAGGCGCGAGCAGGGCAAGCAGGTCTTCAACACATCGGTCGACTGGCTGATTTTCGCGGCTGCCGTCATCGGCTGCATCGCCGCGATCATCGGCTTGTCCACCGGCTACCTGACGATCTGAAAAAGGAGATGTGCCATGTCTTCCGAACGCTCGACCCAGCACAGTTTCGGCGTACATTCCGAGGTCGGCCAGCTGCGCAAGGTCATGGTCTGCGCGCCGGGGCGCGCGCATCAACGGCTCACGCCGAGCAATTGCGACGCCCTCCTGTTTGACGACGTCCTATGGGTGGACAACGCCAGGCGCGACCATTTCGACTTCATGACCAAGATGCGCGACCGTGGCATCGACGTTGTCGAGATGCACAACCTGCTGACCCAGACCGTGGCAATTCCCGAAGCCAGGAAGTGGATTCTCGACAACCAGGTCGTGCCGAACCAGGTTGGACTTGAGCTCGTGGACGAAATCCGCAGCTACCTCGAAGGGCTGGCCGACCGTGAGCTCGCGGAGACCCTGATAGGCGGGTTGTCGACCTATGAATTTCCCGAGACGCTTGGCGGCGAGATGCTGGAACTGATCCGGGACGCTGCTGGCGTCGCAGAATATCTCCTGCCGCCATTGCCCAACACGCTCTACACCCGCGACACCACCTGCTGGATTTACGGTGGGGTGACGCTCAACCCGCTCTATTGGCCGGCGCGCCACGAGGAGACCATCCTCGCCACGGCTATCTACAAGTTCCACCCCGATTTCGCCGGCAAGGTCAATGTCTGGTGGGGCGACCCGGCCAAGGACTGGGGCCTCGCCACCCTTGAGGGCGGCGACGTCATGCCGATCGGCAAAGGCAACGTGTTGATCGGCATGAGCGAGCGTACGTCGCGACAGGCAATCAGCCAACTCGCTGCAACCCTGTTCGAAAAGGGCGCAGCGCAGCGCGTGATCGTCGCCGCAATGCCCAAGCTGCGTGCGGCCATGCACCTCGACACGGTTTTCACCTTCGCCGACCGCGACTGCGTGCTGATCTATCCCGACATCGTGAATGGTATCGAGGCCTTCTCCTACAGACCGGGCGACAAGCCGGGCGCCATCGAGCTGCACAAGGACGGGGGTTCGTTCGTGGAAACAGTGCGCGACGCCCTCGGCCTCAAGGAGATGCGCGTGGTCGAGACGGGCGGCAATGCGTATGTGCGCGAGCGCACGCAATGGGACAGCGGCGCCAATCTCGTCTGCCTGTCGCCCGGCGTGGTGCTGGCTTACGACCGCAACACCTACACCAATACGCTGCTGCGCAAAGCGGGGATTGAAGTCATCACCATTACCGGGGCCGAGCTCGGTCGTGGACGCGGTGGCGGCCACTGCATGACATGTCCGATCGTCCGTGATGCGGTCGACTATTAGATCACGGTGATTTTGTGCCGAATCGACCCAATCATAAACGCGATTGATTCTAATCGAGACGTGGATGCGGGCGGAAAACCGCGCACAATTTTCCGAGTGCACCGCGACGACCCGTGAAAGGCGCGGCCATGGCAGGAACTCCAATGGGACAACCGCCGATGAGCGGTTCCTCCGGAGAGGGAGTCGATTACGAGCGCCGGGCAAAGTCCCTGCATTCCAGATGGGGATGGTTCCTCGCACTGGGTATCGTTATGGCGCTTGCCGGAGCATTGGCTGTCACGCTTCCTGCCATTTCCAAATTCGCGGCGAGCGTCGTCCTGGGCGCGGTCCTTGTGCTCGCGGGCGTTGTAAAGATGGTCCAGTCCTTGCAGGTCAAGGAGTGGAACGGCTTCATCTGGCAGGAACTGACCGGCGCGGTCGAGGTGGTCGGCGGCATCCTGATATATTTCAACCCGCTGAAGGGTGCCCTCGCGATCACTCTCCTCATCGCCCTCGTGCTCCTCGTACAGGGCATTCTGCAAATTGCGCTCGCGGCAGTCGTGCGCAAGCAGGATGGCTGGCACTGGTTCGCGATTTCGGGCTTGGTTGCGCTGGCGGCCAGTGCGGCGCTCGCTTTGAAGCTGCCCCACACCAGCACATTTTCATCAGGCACCATTGCCGGCCTTTCCCTGCTGGTCGCCGGCGGTGCGTACGTCGCCATTGCCCTCACGATAAGCAGAGCGCGGCCATGAGGACGCACGGATCGGAAACAGCGCGATGATCGGACCTGCTTCTAGGATTCGCCTGATCTTTGCCTGCCTGGCAGGGAGCACGGCCTTGTGCGTCAATTCGACTTCATTTGCCCAGCAGGAGGCAGCGCGCCAGGCAATGCCGCCACCGGCCGTCGTCGTCGAGAAGGTGGAGGTTCAGCAGGTAAGCAACCCCGCGCGGTTTACCGCCCGTGTCGAGGCGATCGATGCAGTGGACGTCCGGGCGCGCGTCACCGGCTTCTTGCGCGCCGTGGCATTCAGGGATGGCCAGGCGGTCAAGACCGGGGACACGCTGTTTGAGATCGAGCCGGATCAGCTCGAGGCCTCGGTCGCCTCGGCGCGGGCGCAGGTAGCGCGCGCCGAGGCGACGCGGAAATCGGCCGAAAGGACCCTTGCGCGCAATCGGGACCTGTTCGCTCGCAACACCGTGTCGCGAGCCGTTCTGGATGATGCCCAGGCCGCCTTCGATGTCGCCGCCGCGGACGCGCTGGCGGCCGAAGCGGCGCTGAACACTGCTGAGCTCAACCTGTCCTATACCCGTATCACGGCACCGATCTCGGGCAGGATCGGCCGGGCGATGTTCACGGTTGGCAACCTGGTCGGACCCGATTCCGGCTCGCTGGCGCGAGTCGTAAGCCTCGATCCGATTCGCGTGGCCTTCGCCATGACCGAGGGCCTGCTTGTGACCGCCCGGCAGCAGGAGGCAGGCGGGAGCCAGCTGGACCCCGGTGCATTCAGACTTTCGCTGCGCCTCGCCAACGGGACGGAATACGACGAACCTGGCCGAATCGAGTTCGTCGAAAACGAGGTCGACCCGCAGACCGGAACGGTCACCGCTCGCGCGGTCTTTCCCAATCCTCATCACGTGCTGATCCCGGGACAGTTCGTCACCCTTTCCATTGAGGAAAAGGAAGTACCCAAACTGCCGGTGGTGCCGCAGATGGCGGTGCTGCAGGATCGCGAGGGGCGCTTCGTCTATCTGCTCGGCCAGAACAACACCGTCTCGCAACGGCGTATCGATACGGGTGCGCGTATAAGCAACGGCTGGGCGGTTACCACAGGTCTCAACGGCGGCGAGCAGGTTGTCGTCCAGGGAATCCAGCGCCTCGCCGACGGCATGACGGTCCAGCCGAGCGAGGGCCAGCCCTTGGACGGCGGCCCATGATCTCCGATCTTTTCATCACCCGAAGCCGGCTGGCGATCGTCATCTCGATCATCATTTCACTCGCCGGCGCGATCAGCATCTTCGCGCTGCCGGTACAGCAGTATCCCCAGATCACGCCGCCGACCGTGACCGTCTCGGCAACCTATCCCGGCGCCAGCGCCGATGTGATTGCCGATGTCGTCGGCGGCCCGTTGGAAACGGCCATAAACGGCGTAGCCGACATGATGTACCTGTCGTCGACAAGCTCGAACGCCGGACAATATTCGCTTTCCGTGACCTTCGAAGTGGGCACGGATCCGGACATTGCGCAGGTGAACGTGCAGAACCGGGCGCAACTCGCGATTTCCCAGCTCCCGTCGGCTGTAACCCAGCAAGGTGTATCTGTGCGGTCACGCTCGCCCGATTTCGTGCTCGGCATCGCCTTCTATTCGCCGGACGGCAGGCTCGGCGCGCTCGAGATCACCAATTTCGCCGCGACGACGCTCATCGACGCGCTCTCGCGCGTCTCGGGCGTCGGCGAAGCCGCCGTCGTCGGCGCGTCCGAATACTCGATGCGCGTGTGGCTCAATCCGACACGCATGGATGCGCTCGGCATTACCGCCGGCGACGTGGCAACTGCGATCCAGAGCCAGAATATCCAGGCTTCCCTCGGGCAGGCGGGCGCTCCCCCGGCGCAAGAGGGCACAGAGTTGCAATACACTCTGGTCGCCCAGGGGCGGCTCATAAGCCCTGAGGCGTTCGGCGACATCGTCGTGCGTACGGGTGCGGCGGGCGCCGTCGTGCGGCTCGGCGACATCGCGCGCATCGAACTCGGTGCGCGGAGCTATTCATCGAGGGCATATTTCGGCGGGCACGAAGCGGCGATGCTGCAGATCAGCCAGGCACCTGGCGCCAACGCGATCCAGACGGCCGGTGCCGTACTCGCCGAGCTCGAACGCCTTTCACCGAGGTTCCCGGCCGGGCTCGAATACGACGTCGTCTATGACGCGACGCGGTTCGTCCGGGCAAGCCTGTCGCTGATCGTCGAGATCCTCATCGAGGCTTTCCTGATCGTGCTCTTCATCACATTCCTGTTCCTCCAGGACTGGCGCGCCACCCTGGTTTCGGCCGTGGCCATCCCTGTTTCGATGCTCGGCGCCATGGCCGCTCTGCTCGCCTTCGGATACTCGATAAATACGATCTCGCTGCTCGCCCTGGTATTGGCGATCGGGCTGGTCGTCGACGACGCGATCCTCGTCGTGGAGAACGTCAAACATGTCATGGAAGACGATCCCGGCATCGATACGGCCAGTGCGACCCGCAAGGCGATGCGGCAGATCACGGGGCCGATCATCTCGACGACGCTGGTGCTGCTCGCCGTCGTCACACCGACCGGGTTCCTCTCGGGCATCAACGGCCAGCTCTATCGTCAGTTTGCGGTTACGTTGTCGGCCGCGCTGGTCGTCTCGTCCATAGTGGCGCTGACGCTCAGTCCGGCACTCAGCACAATCCTGCTGCGACGCGGACAGGGCGGTTATCGGCGCGGTCCGCTCGGCTGGTTCACACGCGTCCTGAATGCGACACGCGACGGCTACGGCCGTGCAGTCGCTTTTCTGGTGCGCGTTTGGATCATCCCCCTCGCCGCCCTTGCCGCCTGCTTCCTCGGCGCATTCCTCATATTTACCCACCTGCCCTCCACCTTTCTCCCGGACGAGGATCAGGGCGCCCTGTTCCTGGATATCCAGCTTCCGGATGCCGCCTCGCTCGACCGTACGCGGGCGGTCGTCAACAGCGTCGAGCATGTGCTGTCCGGGGCCGCCGGGGTCGAAAACGTGATCTCTGTCGCCGGCGTCAGTATCCTGCAAGGCGCCGCCTCCCCCAATGGAGCGATGGTGATCGCGGCCCTCGACCCCTGGGACCAGCGCACGGCGCCGGAACTGCAGCTCTCCGCCATCCTTCAAAAGTTGCGGGCTCAGTTCGCGACCATGCCGGGAGCCAATATCGCGGTCTTTGCGCCACCGGCGATCGCCGGAATCGGCGCCGTCGGCGGCCTCGACCTGCGCCTGCAAGCGCTGCAGGGGCAGCGGCCGGAAGAGATCGCCCAGGTGGTGCGCGCATTCGTCTCGGAGATAAATCAGCAGCCGGAAGTCGGCGGTGCGGCGACCACCTTCAGCGCCGACGTGCCGCAGATATACGTCGACGTTGACCGCACCCGCGCCGAGGCCCTGGGGGTGAGCGTAGCCGACATCTATTCGACGATCGGCGCGAGCTTCGGCTCGCGCTACGTGAACGATTTCACACTTGAGGGGCGGGTCTTCCAGGTCAATCTCCAGGCTGACGCCGAGCATCGCGCGGATGCGCAGGACATCCTCAATCTCCATGTACGCAACCGCACCGGCGCGATGGTGCCGCTGAGAACAGTGGTGTCGACAACGACCGTTCTCGCGCCCTTCGTCCTCTCCCGTTACAATCTGTCGGTCGCAGCCCAGATCAATGGACAGGCCGCGCCCGGCGGCAGTTCGGGCGCGGCCATGGACGCGATCGAACGGGTGGCAGCACAGGAGCTGCCGGCGGGCTACGGCTTCGAGTGGTCCGGCCTGTCGTTTCAGGAACGGCGCAGCAGCGGACAGGAGCCGATCATCTTCGGGTTGGCCTTTCTGTTCGCTTACCTGCTCCTGGTCGCGCAATACGAAAGCTGGACGCTGCCGATCGCCGTCATCCTGTCGCTCGGCGCCGCCCTGTTCGGCGCGACCGGAGCACTCATGCTTTTCGGGCTGCAGAACAGCCTCTACGCGCAGATCGCCATCGTGCTCCTGATCGGGCTCGCGTCGAAGAACGCCATCCTGATCGTTGAATTCGCCAAGGAACGCCTCGAGGAAGGGCAATCTGTCGCCGAGGCCGCACAGCTCGGCGCCGAGCAGCGCTTCCGCGCGGTGATGATGACCGCGGTTTCCTTCATCTTCGGCATCGTGCCCCTCGCGATTTCGACGGGCGCGGGCGCCGGCGCCGGTCGGGCGGTGGGCGTCACCATCCTCGGCGGTATGGTGGGGGCAACGACGATCGGCCTCTTCATCATCCCGACCTTGTTTGCCGTGATCGAGCGTGCTGCAGCGTGGGTTTCCCCGCGAACGAAGCCTGCGACGGAGCCGCCGGCGACATAGCCGCGATCCCGGAGGAAAATTTGAACCCAACAGAGGAGAAAGACATGACCACCTACGATTCTGGAACGCCCACGACCCTCTACGCGCCGCCCACCTGGCTTCGTGTCCTGCTCGGGATCGTCCTGCTCGTGGGCGGCATATTCGTGCTGGGTGACGTGGCGTTGGCCACGCTCGTCAGTACGCTGCTCATCGGCTTTACGGCGATTGCCGTCGGCGCATTCGAGATTATTCACGCCTTCTGGACGAAGGGCTGGGGCGGTTTCCTGTGGCAGATCCTGCTCGGGGTTCTCTATGTCGTCTTCGGCTGGATGGTGGTGAGCCAACCCATTTCGGGTGCCCTGATCCTCACCTTCGTCCTCGGGCTGGTGTTCCTGGCTTCGGGCGTCGTGCGGGTCATTGTCGCTTTCAGGCATTGGAGCGGTGGCGGCTGGCTGATGCTCGTCTCAGGGTTATTCGGCATCCTGGCTGGGCTGGCCATCATCTCGGGCTGGCCGGCGACCAGCATTTGGGTGCTCGGGCTTCTGTTGGGGATCGACCTTATTTTCCACGGGCTCGCATGGCTGATCCACGCGTGGTCACCTTCGACGCAGTCAGTGTAACGGGCTTCGGCTCCGACGAATCGGCGCTGCCATCGACCCAAACAACACCGCCTGCGGACAAGAGCGCTGCCCGAGGCGGGACGGCTCCTGCGCAGCGTAGACGCCCGGACGGCTTATCTCACCATGGAGAATGCCGAGAAATCGTCGCGAAAACAATCGGTTATGGAAATGGCGGACAGAGAGGGATTCGAACCCTCGATACGCTTTCACGTATACACGCGTTCCAGGCGTGCGCCTTCAACCACTCGGCCACCTGTCCATCCTTGAAACAGCCGCTGGTTAGTCCGGCTGGATGGGAAGAGCGAACTCTTCGCCGTGCGCCGGACGAACCGGCGGACGGGCGCGATATATACCGATGATCCGCGCGGGATCAACTGGTTTCTGACAGTTTATTGACATCTTGTGAGATGGCCCTGTGGCGTCGGCCATTGCGCTCGCAACTTGCGGCGCCTATTTCTTGGCGCACGAGCGTCAATGATCGGAGAAGCGCGCATCGGCGCGCACCGGGCCACGGCGGACGAAAGGACGAAGATGCGGTTGCTGCTGAGGCTTGCAAGCTTTCTCGCGCTGGCGGTCGCGGTGCTCGCCGGGACGGTCGACTCGATCCAGTCGGTTGCCGCGTCGGAGCCGGCGATGACTTCGCTTGCCGACGCCATATCCGCCCTTGGCCCGGAGGCACTCAACTGGGTGCACGGCCTGCAGCGCACCGGTGCGGGGCCTGCCATCTGGCTGACGGCGTTGCAATGGCTCCTTGCCCGGCCCGCTTTCGCGGTGTTGCTGGCGCTCGCCCTCATCCTCTGGATGGCGGGCTACAAGAAACGCCCCGCCGCCGGGCGATTTGCCGCCTGATCACCGCTGCTGCATGTTTCCTTAAATCGCAGCGGATTCAGATAAAACATGCAGCAGTTCGAAGTGTAATGCCGTCTTCGCGGCACCGGTGTCAGCTGCCCGATCGGCCGCAGTAATTCAAAGTGCTACAGCGACCTTGCGCGTCCGAAGACGCGCGGCGCTGTAGGCTTGTCGCCTAACGGAAACGGCGGGTCGATTTACGTCTTGGAACCAGCGTCCGGCGCCCCTGTGCCAGGTGCCGCATCTTTTTTACCATCCGAAAAATTTTGAGTGTTTTTTTGCGGAAGCCGTGCAAGGATGCGCCCACCCAAGCCTTAACAAGAGAGGGGCGGGCTGCGCGTACGGGCCCCCGTTGGACTGTCGCCAGACCCGATAAGATCAATAGTGACAACAGGGCTGCACGATGAAAAAAACCATTCTCGGTCTCTTTGCTTTCTCCATGATGTCCGCGACGGCATTGGCCGCCGACATCAAGCCGGCGATCATCTACGATCTCGGCGGCAAGTTCGACAAATCCTTCAACGAAGCGGCCTTTAACGGCGCCGAAAAGTTCAAGACCGAATCAGGTATCGAATACCGCGAATTCGAAATCGCCAATGATGCCCAGCGCGAACAGGCGCTGCGCCGCTTCGCCAGCGACGGCAACAGCCCGATCGTGATGGCCGGCTTCAACTGGGCGGCATCACTCGAGAAAATTGCCGCGGAATATCCGGACACGAAGTTCGCGATCATCGACATGGTGGTCGAAAAACCGAACGTCAAATCGATCGTCTTCAAGGAGCAGGAAGGCTCCTACCTCGTCGGCGTGCTCGCCGGCCTCGCCTCCAAGTCGAAGACCGTCAGCTTCGTCGGCGGCATGGACATCCCGCTGATCCACAAGTTCGCTTGCGGCTATGTCGGCGGTGCCAAGTCGGTCGGCGCGGACGTCAAGGTGCTCGAGGCCTATACCGGCACGACACCGGACGCCTGGAACGATCCGGTCAAGGGCGGTGAAATCGCGAAGTCCCAGATCGACCAGGGCGCGGACGTCGTCTATCACGCCGCCGGCGGTACCGGCGTCGGTGTGCTGCAGGCGGCAGCGGATGCCGGCAAGCTCGGCATCGGCGTCGATTCCAACCAGAACATGCTGCAGCCGGGTAAGGTCCTGACCTCGATGCTGAAGCGCGTCGATGTCGCCGTCTACGAATCCTTCATGGCGGCCAAGGACGACAAGTTCCAGTTCGGCATTTCCAACCTCGGCCTCAAGGAAGACGGCGTCGGCTACGCGCTCGACGACAACAACAAGGCCCTGATCACGCCGGAAATGCACGACGCGGTCGAAAAGGTGAAGGCCGACATCATTGCAGGCAAGGTGCAGGTGCACGACTACATGAGCACCGAATCCTGCCCCTACTAATTGCGGTGACCTGACATCAAGAGGCCGCCTGCTTCAAGTGAAGCAGGCGGCCTTTTCGTGTCTACTGCATGCTGACGGCTCAGTAATGCGGCGGGCGGGTCGCCGGTATCGCATCACGCGTCTGTTCCTCGAGGCTCAGGAATCGCTCCGTCAGGCGGTCGAGCTTTGCCCGGGTCTGTTCGACCACCTTCCACTGCTCGGCCAGTTGGTCAGAAAGCTCCTCGATGGTCTTCGCCTGGTGCGCCAGCATTTCTTCGAGACGCGTGATCCGATTGTCTGCGTCGCTCATGTGATTACTCCCGCGTCCAGATCATAGACGTGATCGATTCTAATGCGTTAGAGCGGGATCCGGGCGGAAAACCGTGCACACTTTTCCTCATCCCTAGCATTTGGTTGTCCTCGTCCAAGACGACCGCGCTGTCAAGCGGTCGACACTACGCGCCGGCAGCAGCCTTTTGAGCCGCCGAAAAGCCCGGATCGCGCGCCGAAAGCATCTTGTGGAGATGCACCATCATCGCGGCAGCAAAGAGCGGCGTCAGCAGGTTGAGCAGCGGCACGGCCAGGAAGGCCGCCAGCACGAGCCCCGCGAGAAACACGGTCGAGCGGTGTTTGGCGCGAAAGAGCCGCGCCTCCGAACGCGGGCGGTAGCGCATGGCGGCGAACTCGAAAAATTCCCGCCCGAGCAGATAACCGTTGACCAGGAAAAAGGCGATGAGATTGACGCCCGGCACGAGAAGCAGCAGCAGGGCAATGATGTTGCCGAGGATAACAACGCCGAGGAATTTCACCGATGCGGTCATCGCCTCAACAAGCGGCAGCGGCTTGCCGGGGGCGCCATCGGGATAGTCGCGTGTCTCGATCACCTCGGCAACGTCGTCGAGGAAGAAACCGGCAATCAGCGCCGTGACCGGCGCAAGCAGAAGGGCGAGCGCCAGGGCCAGGCCCAGGCTCGCGAAGATGCCGACGATGAATGTGAGCCAGCCGGCCCATTCGGGCGTGCCCGGCATCAGCGTGTCGAACCACGGGAAAGCGAGCCAGACGAACAGTTCGCGCAGGGCGAACCAAAGGGCGATGAGTGCAAGCAGCGTCAGCCCGAGCACTTTCCAGAAGACCGAACGGGTCTCCGTTGCGAAAAGGTTGGCGAAGGCAAGCCGCGCTGCATCCATGATCATGACTGCTCTCCATCGAGAACAGCGCCGCGCGTCTGATGAGGTGCGCAAAGGACGCTGTGGCACTTTGAATTGCTGCATGTTTTCATCCTTAAAACGGCTAGGATTTAAGGAAACATGCAGAAGGTGGCTCAAGCCCATGTAGGCAGGTCGATTGCGAACGACAAGATAGGCAGCAATTACCGACAGCAACCGGTCTGCGGGCGCGCTGCAAGCCGCGCTGCACCGCCGTCTCGCCGCCGGCAAAAATCGCGCATCATTGCTCCAGCCGCTGGCAAACGGGACACAGGGCGATATGCTATGCCTAAAATCGATGCAGGGCTGCGTTGCGCCGGAAATGCCCCGCGGCCAGCCAGGGAGACCAAATGACCAATCAGAAAACCCTCGCGAGCCTCGCCGTCCTCGTCCAGTCCGGCAAGCTCGATCCTGTCAAGCTCGCCGAAGAGACGCTTCATCGCATCGAAGCCCATCCGGACCAGTCGATCTTCGTCGGCCTCACCCGCGAGCGCGCGCTCAGGGAAGCGCAGGCGGCGTCAAATAGGTTCAAGGCAGGGCGCTCGCTCGGTCTCCTCGACGGCCTGCCCGTCGCCTGGAAGGATCTTTTCGACCTGGCCGGCAGCGTGACGACGGCGGGTTCCGTCGTCCTCAAGGACAACCCTCCCGCAACGGCAGACGCGCCCGTCGTCGGCGCACTCGCTGCCGGCGGCATGATCAGCATCGGCCGGACGAACATGAGCGAATTTGCCTTTTCCGGACTCGGCATCAATCCGCACTATGGAACGCCGCGCAATCCGGCGTCGCCGGATATCGATCGCATTCCAGGTGGCTCGTCCTCCGGTTCCGCCGCAGCCGTCGCCGCGGGCCTCGTGCCGCTTGCGATCGGCACGGACACGGGCGGCTCGGTGCGCATCCCCGCGGCAATGACCGGCATCGTCGGCTACAAGGCAACGCGCGGCCGTTACGCGATGAAGGGCGTGTTTCCGCTCGCCGAGAGCCTCGACTCGCTTGGCCCCCTTTGCCATACGGTGCAGGATGCGGTGTGGGCGGATGCCGCCATGCACAGCCTGACGGCGCCGGTCATCCGCAGGGCCGAGCTTGCCGATCTTTCGATTGTCATTCCGGAAACGATCGTCTTCGACGAGGCCGAACCGGAGGTGGTCGCGACCTTCGAGGCGGCGATCGAGAGGCTGCAGGCCGCGGGCGTCCGCGTGCGGCGCGCGCCCTTCCCGAGCTTTGCCGCCGTGTTCGATCTGATGGCGCGCCATGGCGCCCTGGTGACGGCGGAAGCCTATGCCCTCCACCGCGAGCGCCTCGCCGGTCCCGAAGCGACAAGGATCGATCCGCGCGTCGTCACCCGCACCAGGCTCGGCGAGAAGATCACCCTCAGTGATTACATCGCCCTTCTCGATGCACGTGATCAGCTGATCCACGAAACGGTGGAAAGCCTTGGACCCGGCGAACTCATCGCGCATCCGACATTGCCGCATGTCGCCCCGCCGATCGCACCGCTTCTTTCCGACGACGAGCTTTTCTTCAAGGTAAATGCCAAGACACTGCGCAACACGCTGATCGGCAATTTCCTCGATTTCTGCGGCATCTCCATCCCCTGCGGCACCGGCGCTGCAGGCATGCCGGTCGGCTTGCTGCTCTCCGCACCCCACCATCAAGACGACCGGTTACTGGCCGCGGCCCTTGCTGCCGAAGCGACCATCCGGGGTGAGGCATGATCGTCTGCTTCGATATCGGCGGATCCGCGATCAAGGGGGCCATCACCCATTCGCCGGAACGGATTTTTCCCCTGCCGCGGCGCACCACGCCGCTCAACGACTTTCGCCGCTTCGTCGCAGCGCTCGAGTCGGTGCTCGACGAGGCGGGCGGCCTGCCGGAAAGGGTGGCGATTTCGATCACCGGCGTTATCGATCCGCAAACCCGTCGGATCAAATGCGCCAATATTCCCTGTATCGACAGCCGGGAGCTTGCCGCCGAGCTCGAGGCGGCCTTGCACCTGCCCGTGGTGATCGCCAATGACGCCGACTGCTTCGCGCTCGCCGAGGCCGGCATCGGCGCGGGGCGCGATCACCGGATCGTCTTCGGCGCGATCCTCGGCACCGGGGTCGGCGGCGGCCTGGTGGTCGACGGCAAGCTGATCAACACCGATGGCGGTTTTGCCGGAGAATGGGGGCATGCGCCCGCCCTCGCGTCCGCGGCGGGACATCCGCCGATTGCCATACCGATCTTCGACTGCGGTTGCGGCCAACGCGGCTGCGTCGACACCGTGGGCGGGGCACGCGGACTCGAAAGGCTGCACGCGACGGTGCACGATAAATCCCTCTCCAGCCACGAGGTCATCGAGGCCTGGCAGAACGGCGACGAGGAAGCAGCGCGCACGATCGACATTTTTGTCGATCTCGTCAGTTCACCGCTGGCGCTCGTCGTCAACATAACCGGTGCGACAATCATTCCGGTCGGCGGTGGTCTCTCCAACTCCGAAGCCCTGCTTGCCGAAATCGACGGTACCGTGCGCGGCCGCATCCTCCGACAGTTCGACCGGCCGCTGGTCGTGCGCGGCGAATGCCGGCTGGAGCCGGGCCTGATCGGCGCGGCCCTGCTCGGCTTTGGAGGAAAGGTCGCATGAGCGGCATCCTGCTCGAAGTCTGCGTCGACAACCCGGACGGCTTGATGGCGGCGATCGACGGCGGCGCGGACCGGATCGAGCTCTGCTCGGCCCTTGCCCTCGGCGGCTTGACGCCAAGTCCGGGATTGATGGCGCTCGCCGGCCCGCCGCCGGTGCCGGTCTATGCAATGATCCGCCCCCGTGCCGGCGACTTCGTCTACGGCCCGACCGATCTCGATGCCATGCGCCGGGACATCGATGCGGCCCGCGGCGCCGGGCTTGCCGGCGTCGTCCTCGGCGCATCGCTCGCCGACGGGCGACTCGACGCGCAGATGCTGCGAAAGCTTACCGGCCACGCGGCGGGATTGGGGCAGACGCTTCACCGCGCGTTCGATCTCGTTCCGGATTTCGCCGAGGCGATCGAGATTGCGGTAGATCTGGGTTTTGAAAGGATTCTGACTTCGGGTGGCGCGAAAACCGCACCGGAAGCGGTCGATACCTTGACGCACCTCACCCAACTGGCGGCAGGCAGGATTTCCGTGATGCCGGGCTCCGGTATTAGCATCGACACGATCGATGCGCTGCTTCCCAGGCTCGCCGTAACGGAGATCCACTCCTCCTGTTCCGTTCGTGAGCCGGCTCAAGACCCGCGGCTGGTGGAGATGGGCTTCGTCGCGGGAGACCGGCGCCGGACGGATGCGGCGACGGTCAGGGCGATGAAGGCACGGCTTGCCGCTCCACCGGCAACGCTCTGAAGCGCATCGCATTAAAACGATGGGAGACGTTCGCTGGCGTCCGCCCCTCATCCGGCCTGCCGGCCACCTTCTCCCCGCGAGCGGGGCGAAGGGAACTCGCCGCAATGCCCAGCCCAATGTCCCCTCGCCCCGCTTGCGGGGAGAGCGTCAGGGTGAGGGGCGTTTAGCCGTGTTACTGTCGTCGCAAACCGCTTGGACGAGACGCCTTAAGCCGAGAAAACCGCCTCGCCACCGATCCAGGTCGACTTCATGCCAAGTTCCGGCGTCAACAGCACGAAATCGGCGTCCGTTCCGGGCAACAACCGGCCTTTATGGGAGGCAATGCCCATGACGTCGGCCGGATAGGCGGAGGCCATGCGGATCGCCTCCTCGATCGGCAGCCCGATTTTTTCATGTACGAAGCGGACCGAGGACAGCATGTCGATGTCTGCGCCCGCGAGCGTCCCGTCGGCAAGCGTCAGGCGGCCGCCCTGGCGCAGGATTTCGCGGCCATTGAGGTGGAAGCTGGTCATTTCGGTGCCGATCGGCGACATCGCGTCGGTCACCAGGAAAATCTGTCCCGGACCCTTCTTGCCTCGCAGCGCGATGCCCATCGACGCCGGATCGACATGGAAGCCATCGGCGATCAAACCGGCATGCAATGTGCCCGTGGCAAGCGCCGCGCCGACGACGCCGGGCTCACGGTGGCCGAGACCGCTCATCGCGTTAAAAAGATGGGTGACCGTCCGGGCGCCGGCCCTGGCGTAGCTGCAAGCCGTCTCATAGCCGACATCCGTGTGCCCCAAGCTGACGACAACACCGGCATCACAAAGCGCACGCACCTGCTCCCGCGTGGCGTTTTCCGGAGCAACCGTCACCATGAGGCCGCCGAGGGCACGCGCGCAGGCGACCATTTCCGCCAGGTCGGCATCATCCATCGGGCGGATCAGCGACGGGTCATGCGCCCCCTTGCGGGCGATCGACAGATGTGGACCCTCGAGGTGCAGGCCGAGAAAGCCGGCCACCGCCGCCTTTTTTGCCTCGAGGCCGGCCTCTATGGCTGCGGTCCGCACCTCACGCGTGTCCGTGATCAGCGTCGGCAGGAGCGCCGTGGTGCCGAACTTCGCGTGTGCCGTGCAAATCTGCCGAATGCCGTCGAGCGTCGGCTGTTCGTTGAGCAGCGCACCGCCGCCGCCATTGACCTGCAGGTCGATGAAACCCGGAACAAGCAGCAGGCCGTGTGCGTCGACCGCGTCGGCATCGGCGGGTGCGGCGGACGCCGGAACGATCGCCTTGACCCGACCCGCCTCCACCACCAGGACGGCGCCGTCATGCCAGTCGATGCCGTCGAAGATCCGCGCGCCGGTGATTTTCTTCTTCGCAGTCATCGTGTCTCCGTTACCTTCTTGAGGCTTGCCGGTGCATCCGGATTGAGGCCGCGCGAACGTGACCAGGCTTCGACGAAGCCGTAAAACGGCAGGATCAGCGTCAGCGCATCGGTGACCGGATGTCCCGTTTCGACAAAGGGCAGGCGTTTCGCCTTCTGAGCGCGCGCCGAGGTGACATGCACGACCGCGCCCTTGGTGCTCATGCCATCGGCGCTTTCGACCACCGAGGGCTCGGCTGCATCGCGGGCGGCAAGCGCCAGCACCGGAAATTTAGCCCCGACCAGTGCCACCGGACCATGCAGCACTTCCGCTGAGGAATAGGCTTCGGCATGCATGCCGGACGTTTCCTTGAATTTCAGAGCCGCTTCGCTTGCAATCGCCAGCGCCGGGCCGCGGCCCAAGACATAAAGCGATTCGGCCTCCCCGAGATCGGCTGCGAAATCCTGCCAATCGAGCTTCACAGCCTTGGCGAACTGGTTCGGCAGATCGGCGACGGCACGCTTGAGCGCCGCATCTCCTGTCCATTCGCCGAGAACCGCAAGGCCAGCGACAATCGAGTTAACATAGGACTTTGTCGCGGCGACGGCGAGTTCCGGACCGGCAAGAATATCGAGCGGATGGGCGCAGGCCTCGGCAATCGGCGAAGGCACCGTGTTCGTGAGCGCGATCGACACCGCACCGGCGCGTGTCGCCGATTGCGCCATCGCCACGATGTCCGGGCTCTTGCCGGACTGGGAGATCGCGATTGCCGCCGCGCCACCGAGCTTGAGGTTGGCGCCATAGATCGAGGCGAGGGACGGTCCAAGCGAAGCGACCGGCCGGCCTGCCTGTAGCTCGATCGCATATTTCAGGAACAGCGCCGCATGATCGGAAGAGCCGCGGGCGATCGTGACCAGAAACGCCGGATCCTTGGCCTTGAGCGCCGCACCCGCCGCCTTCAGGGCGTCGGCCGAACCGTCGAGCAACCGCGCAGCGGCTTCCGGGATCTCATCGATTTCTCGCCGCATGTTGGTTTGCATCATCCATTCCTTTTTCTGTGAGGCGCGGATCAGGACTCCGAAAGCGTCAGTTCCGCGACAAAATCATAGGCATCGCCCCGATAGAGCGAGCGGGTGAATTCAACGACGCGCCCCGACGCAAGATAAGAGACACGCTCGATCGAAAGGCCGGCGGCGCCGACGGCAACGCCGAGCATCGACGCGTCAGGATCCTTGATATTGCAGGCCGAAATGCGCTGCACCGCCCGGACGGGCCGAGAGCGGGTTTTGTCGAGGGCGGCATAAAGCGACGAAGTCACCGCCAGCGGGTCCGGCAGGAATTCGGTCGAGATGCTGGCGCGCTCGATCGCCAGCGGCATGCCGTCGGCAATGCGCAGGCGGCCGAGACGCGCGACCAGGGCATCAGCCGGAAGGCCGAGCGTCATCATTTCGTCGGGCGACGGGTGGAACAGTCCCCGCTCCAGCCACTCCGCCCGTGCATTCAGGCCCCGCCGGGCCATGTCCTCGGTAAAGGACGTCAGCCTCGACAGCGACTGCTCGACGCGCGAGACAGGCCTGACGACGAAGGTCCCGGAGCCATGGCGGCGCACGAGCAGCCCGTCGCGCACAAGGTCATCGACCGCCTTGCGCACGGTCACCCGGCTGATATTGGCATAGTCCGCGAGATCCCGCTCCGGTGGCAGCGCATCGCCGTGGTTGAGCTTGCCCGAGAGGATGGCTTCCTCGAGCGACTGCCTGAGCTTCAGATAGAGCGGACCGGCCCCGCCCGACTGCAAGCCTTCCAGCGGCAGGATGGCGGCAAGTTGCTGGGTCATGCGCCGCCCTCCGGCCTGGAGCCGAAGCGTTGGGCTGCGAGCGCCACCGCTCCGGTCAAGGCGTCCGCCTCCGCTTCGACAAGATGCTTCTGGTGGCGCTCGGCGAGCCACGGGCGATAAAGCGGCGCCAACCCGCCGAGCAGGCACAGCCGCTCGCTTCCTCGCGACACGACCACGTCGAGCGCCTCGTCGACCGTGGTCGCAGCGGCCTCGAGCAAGCGCAGCGCCACGGCATCGCCGCGCCCGGCATGCTCGAAGACACGCGGGGCGTAGCGTCCGAATTCGCCGGGCTTGGCCAGCCGCGCAAAGTCGACGACGTCCCTCGGATCGTTGTTGAATTCAGCCATGACGGAATCGGTGACCGGCGAGCCCTCGTGAATGCCGTCGAAGGCAAGCAGGCTTTCCTGCAGCAGCGCATGGCCGATGCGCGCGCCGCTGCCGTGATCGCCGATCGTGAAGCCCCAGCCGCCGATATAGCTTACGGCTTCCCCGTGGCGCGCGATATAAATGGTGCCCGTCCCGAGAATGGCGACCGCGCCGTCTGTTGCGCCAAGCGCGCCCTGAAGCGCGATCAGGCCATCGGACTCGATCTCTGCCGCTGCGAAGGGAAGGCGCCGTTTCACATAGTGCACGGCATCGCCGACATTGTGACCCGCAACGCCGACGATCGCATTGGCCGCCGTGATGCCGGCCGGATCGAGGCCGGCATCCTCGAAGGCGGCCCGCGAGGCCTCCGTTATGTTCGCAAGCGCCGTCTCCGGATCGGTGAGGATGTTTGCGGCGCCAGCCTTTCCACGGCCGAGAATCCGACCGTCCGTCGCGGCAACGGCCGCCCGGCAACTCGTTCCGCCGCCATCGATTCCGATCAGGTAAGACGTCATGGGCACCTCCGTCAGACAAGATACCAAAAAAATACCAATAACCAAGCGAGATTTTTTCGAGTGACAAACATTTGAAATAAATCTTTGTTTTTCCGCACGCATTTTCAGTGTCCGCCGCCCCAAGCCACAAAAATTAAAATTCTCCTAGACAATTGGTATTTTTTTGGCATTAATTCACCGAGAGGAGACACAGCGAATGCCGTCAGCAAAGACCGAAGAGCGCCACAATAACGCCAAGGGCCTGGATGTGATGCATCCGGCGCTCGCGCTTCGCCTGCTTGCCTCCGGTCAACAGGCCGCCGCGAAATCGGTCGACGCGGCGATCGAGCAGATCTCGGCCGCAGCTGCGCTTGCAGCCGGTCTTCTTTCCGCCGGCGGGCGGCTTGCCTATGCGGGCGCGGGAAGCTCCGGTCTGATGGCGATGGCCGACGCACTCGAACTGCCGGGCACCTACGGCATCCCCCAGGAACAGATCGTCGTTCTTCTCGCCGGTGGCGCGGCAAGCCTCACCGATCTCGCCGGAGGCTACGAGGACGACATGGATCTTGCGCGCGCGGATGTTCGCAACGCCGCAATCGCGGCCGGCGACTGCCTCATCTCCGTCTCCGCCAGCGGCTCCACCCCCTATGCGCTCGCCGCTGCCGACGAGGCGAAGAAGCGCGGCGCAAAAGTCATCGCCATTGCCAACAATGCCGGCGCGCCGCTTTTCAAGGATGCCGACGTCGCGATCCTCCTGCAGACGCCGCCGGAAGTCGTATCCGGCTCGACCCGCATGGGTGCCGGCACGGCGCAGAAGATCGCCTTCAACATGTTTTCGACGCTGGTCGGCATCCATCTCGGCCACGTGCTCGACGGGCACATGATCAATCTGCGTGCCGACAATATCAAGTTGCAAGGGCGCGCGATGCGCATCGTCTGCGACATCACCGGCGTCAGCGCTGCCGAGGCAGGCAGGCTGATCAAGGCGGCCTCCGGTTCGGTCAAGATCGCGATCCTGCTCGCGTCCGGGGCTGACGATGTTGCCGCCGCCGAAACCGCACTCAAAGACACCAATCAGAATTTGCGCCGGGCGATCGAAACCGTCTCGCGCCGATAAACTGGGATCCAAACCGCGCCGTGGCGGCGCTTATAAAAGGGAGAACATGAATGACCCGCACAACAGTGAAAGGCTTGCTGCTCGCGTCGAGCATTCTCGGCTCGGCCGGGCTTGCGTACGCGGACACGACGCTCACCATCGAGAGCTGGCGTAACGATGACCTGGCCATCTGGCAGGAAAAGCTGATCCCCGCCTTCGAGGCGAAGAATCCGGGCATCAAGGTCGTCTTCTCGCCGTCCGCGCCGACCGAATACAACGCCGCCCTCAACGCCAAGCTCGACGCCGGATCCGCCGGCGACCTCATCACCTGCCGCCCCTTCGACCCTTCGCTCGAAGTCTATAACCGGAAGCACCTCGCCGACCTGACCAACTTGCCGGGCATGGAAAACTTCTCTGATGTCGCGAAGTCCGCCTGGACGACGGACGACGGCAAGACGACCTTCTGCGTGCCGATGGCTTCGGTCATCCACGGCTTCATCTACAACAAGGACGCCTTCGACCAGCTCGGCCTTTCGGTGCCGACGACCGAAGAGGAGTTCTTCGCCGTTCTTGATAAGATCAAGGCTGACGGCAACTACATCCCGATGGCGATGGGCACCAAGGACCTCTGGGAAGCCGCGACCATGGGCTATCAGAACATCGGTCCGACCTATTGGAAGGGCGAAGAAGGCCGCCTGGCGCTGATCAAGGGCGAGCAGAAGCTGACGGACGAGCCATGGGTCGAACCTTTCCGGGTGCTCGCCAAGTGGAAGGACTATCTGGGTGACGGCTTCGAAGCTCAGACCTACCCGGACAGCCAGAACCTCTTCACGCTCGGCCGCGCGGCAATTTACCCTGCCGGCTCGTGGGAAATCTCTGGCTTCAACACGCAGGCACAGTTCAAGATGGGCGCCTTCCCGCCGCCGGTAAAGAAGGCCGGAGACACCTGCTACATCTCCGACCACAACGACATCGGCATCGGCCTCAACGCCAAGAGCCCGAACACCGAGGCCGCAAAAACCTTCCTCAGCTGGGTCGCTTCGCCGGAATTCGCGGATCTCTACGCGAACGCATTGCCGGGATTCTTCAGCCTGAACTCGACGCCGGTGAAGATGGCCGACCCGCTCGCCCAGGAGTTCGTCTCTTGGCGTGAAAAGTGCAAGCCGACGATCCGTTCGACCTATCAGATTCTGTCGCGCGGAACCCCGAACCTCGAGAACGAGGCCTGGGTTGAATCGGCCAACGTCATCAACGGCACTGACACGCCGGAAGTGGCCGCCAAGAAGCTTCAGGACGGCCTCGACAGCTGGTACAAGCCGGCCAAATAAGCTTGGAACGGGCGCGTGATCCCGCGCGGATCGCGCGCCCTTGTTCTCGTACGAAATTTCCGTCGTGCGCTGTGAACGACGCCGTATTTGTGTTTGGATGTCCGGTGCGAAGCCGGACGTGAGGGGACCTGGGAACGCGGCTCAGCCGGCATTTTTCCATGGTCGAGGCGGTGCCTTCGCCTGCACCACACCCCTCATACTCGGCTCAGCCGGGTACCCGCGTCATGCTCCCGTGGAGAGGCGCAAGGGGCGAACCGATCCACGACCGGGGCATCCCGCGTTCAGGCAAATTGCCGAACGCGAACGGTGGTCTGAATCAAAGGACCGGAACGTTTTGCGCGTCGTGCGGCGCGCTGCATTTCGGACGAAATCGGAGCTGCGCCAATAACGGCCAGCCAGTTTTAGAGCGGGCCAGAGGCCGATGAACCCAAGCGACACCAAAACGACGGACATCAGCGAGATCAAGCGTCCCTGGCGCTGGCACATCCTCGTGTTCCTGCTGCCGGCCCTGATCGTCTACACCGCGGTGATGATCCTGCCGCTGATCGAAACGCTCAGGCAGTCCTTCTACAACACGGTCGAGGGCCAGTACACCTTCGTCGGCCTGAGCAACTTCAACGTGCTTTTCGGCGACCCGCGCTGGGCGGCGGACTTCTGGAATGCGCTCAAGAACAATTTCATCTTCTTCCTGATCCACATGGCGGTGCAGAACCCGATCGGTATTGCGCTCGCCGCCATGCTGTCGATCCCGAAGCTGCGCTTCAGCGCCTTCTATCGCACCGCCATCTTCCTGCCGACGCTCTTGTCCTTCGTCATCGTCGGCTTCATCTGGAAGCTGATCCTGTCGCCCATCTGGGGGGTCGCACCGTTTCTCCTCGATAGCGTCGGCCTGAAATGGCTGTTCGCGCCCTGGCTCGGCAAGCCGGACACGGCGCTGATCGCGGTCTCGCTGATCTCCGTCTGGCAATACATCGGCATCCCGATGATGCTGATCTATGCCGCCCTGCTCAACATTCCCGACGAAGTGATCGAGGCGGCGGAATGCGACGGCGTGACCGGCTGGAGCCAGTTCTGGAAGATCAAGCTGCCCTTGATCCTGCCGGCGATCGGCATTGTCTCGATCCTCACCTTCGTCGGCAACTTCAACGCCTTCGACCTGATCTACACCGTTCAGGGAGCGCTCGCCGGCCCCGACATGTCGACGGACATTCTCGGCACCCTGCTCTACCGCACCTTCTTCGGTTTCCAGCTCCAGCTCGGCGACCGGTCGATGGGCGCGACGATTGCGGCGATCATGTTCCTGATCATCCTCGCCGGCGTCTCGCTCTACCTCTTCGTCGTCCAGCGCCGCATGCGCCGCTACCAGTTCTGAGGGAGGAACCAGTATGTCTAAAGCACGCGCCTCCCTTGGTCGGACTGCCGGCGTCCATATCGCGTTGATCGCATACACGCTCGTCGCGCTGTTTCCAGTGTTCCTGACGATCGTCAACTCATTCAAGAGCCGCAACGCGATCTTCCGCGAACCCTTGGCGCTCCCGACGCCGGAAACCTTCAGCCTCATCGGTTACCAGACGGTGCTGAAGCAGGGCGACTTCATCGGCTATTTCCAGAACAGCACGATCGTCACGGTCGTCTCGATCGCGCTCGTGCTGCTCTTCGGCGCGATGGCCGCCTTCGCGCTCTCCGAATACCGCTTCCGCGGCAATGCCTTGATGGGTCTCTACCTGGCGCTCGGCATCATGATCCCGATCCGCCTCGGCACGGTCGCCATCCTGCAGGGGATGGTCGCGACCGGACTCGTCAACACGCTGACGGCACTGATCCTGGTCTATACGGCGCAGGGCCTGCCACTTGCCGTCTTCATTCTTTCCGAATTCATGCGCACCGTATCGGATGACCTCAAGAATGCCGGCCGCATCGACGGGCTTTCGGAATACGCGATCTTCTTCCGGCTGGTGCTGCCGCTGGTGCGCCCGGCAATGGCGACGGTCGCCGTCTTCACCATGATCCCGATCTGGAACGATCTCTGGTTCCCGCTGATCCTGGCGCCGGCGGAAACGACGAAGACGGTGACGCTCGGCTCGCAGATCTTCATCGGGCAGTTCGTCACCAACTGGAACGCAGTGCTCTCGGCCCTGTCGCTCGCGATCTTCCCGGTCCTCATCCTCTACGTCATCTTCTCGCGGCAGCTGATCCGCGGCATCACGGCAGGAGCAGTCAAGTGAGTTCTTCCGCGAACCCAATCCGCGTGCTTTGCGCAGGCCTCGGCAATATGGGCCGCAGCCACGCGCTCGCCTACCATCACAACCCCGGCTTCGAGATCGCCAGTCTGGTCAACCGCTCGAAAATCGCGCTGCCCGAGGCGTTGGCCGGGTACGGGATCCTGCCGTCCTTCTCGGAGGCGCTCGCCGAACTCAAGCCGGAGCTCTGCTCGATCAACACCTATTCAGACAGCCATGCGGACTATGCCGTCATGGCGATGGAAGCAGGTGCGCATGTCTTCGTCGAAAAGCCGCTCGCGACAACCGTCGCCGATGCCGAGCGCGTCGTCGCCTGCGCGCGGGCCAACGGCCGCAAGCTGGTGATCGGCTACATCCTGCGCCACCATCCTTCCTGGATGCGGCTCATCGCCGAGGCGAGGAAACTGGGCGGCCCTTACGTCTTCCGCATGAACCTGAACCAGCAGTCCAGCGGGCCGACCTGGGCGACGCACAAGTCGCTGATGCAGACGACACCGCCGATCGTCGATTGCGGCGTGCATTATGTCGACGTGATGTGCCAGATCACCGACGCCAAGCCGGTCGAGGTCCGCGGCATGGGCCTGCGCCTCTCCGACGAGGTGGCGCCGGGGATGTACAATTACGGGCATCTGCAGGTGATTTTCGACGATAAGTCGGTCGGCTGGTACGAGGCCGGCTGGGGACCGATGATCTCGGAGACCGCCTTCTTCGTGAAGGACGTGATCTCGCCAAACGGATCGGTTTCGATCGTCATGGACCAGAACGCCAAATCCGACGATATCGACGTCCACACCAAGACCGCCGTCATTCGCGTGCACAGCGCGGCCACCGGCCCGGACGGCGGCTTCCTCAAGTCCGACGAGGACCTGACGATGGAAGGAGAGCCGGGGCATCAGGAACTCTGTGACCGTGAGCAGGCCTTCGTGCTCAGGGCCATTCGCGAAAACATCAATCTCGACCGCCACATGGACGACGCCGTGCAGTCGCTCAGGATCTGCCTGGCAGCAGACGAAAGCGTGCGCACAGGCATGCCGGTCAAGCTTTAACCAAGAGGGGCAACACGTGGGATCACTGCAGCTCAAATCCATCCGCAAGGCCTTCGGTGGTCATGAAGTGCTGAAAGGCATCGACCTCGAGGTCAAGGACGGCGAGTTCGTCATTTTCGTCGGCCCCTCCGGCTGCGGAAAATCGACGCTGTTGCGCACGATTGCCGGTCTCGAGGATGTTACCTCGGGCAGCGTACAGATCGACGGCGCGGAGGTCGGCCATGTGGCTCCGGCCAAGCGCGGCATCGCCATGGTGTTCCAGTCCTACGCGCTCTATCCGCACCTGACGGTCAAGGACAACATGGGGCTTGGCCTCAAACAGGCGGGAGCGCCGAAGAAGGAGATCGACGAGAAGGTCGCCAAGGCGGCCGGCATGCTGTCGCTCGAGCCCTACCTCGCGCGTCGTCCGGCCGAGCTTTCGGGCGGGCAGAGGCAGCGCGTGGCAATCGGCCGTGCGATCGTACGCGAGCCAAAACTGTTTCTCTTCGACGAGCCGCTGTCGAACCTTGATGCGGCGCTGCGCGTGAATACGCGGCTGGAGATCGCCCGGCTGCACCGCAGCCTCAAGGCGACGATGATCTATGTCACCCACGATCAGGTCGAGGCGATGACGCTTGCCGACAAGATCGTCGTGCTGAATGCCGGGCGGGTCGAGCAGGTCGGTTCACCGATGGAACTTTATAATCGTCCGGCCAACGTCTTCGTCGCCGGCTTCATCGGCTCACCGCAGATGAATTTCATCGAGGGCGAGCGGCTCGGCGATACGCAAGCCAAGACGATCGGGATCCGGCCCGAGCATATCGGGCTTTCCCGCGAGAGCGGCGACTGGAAGGGCAAGGTCATCCATGTCGAACACCTCGGCGCCGACACGATCGTCTATCTCGATACGGAAGAGGTCGGCACCATCACCGTACGGCTGTTCGGCGAACATCGCTATGCCGAGGACGATATCGTCCATGCGACGCCGATCATCGGCGGCATGCACCGTTTCGACGCCGACGATCGCGTGATCAATTCCGGCCAGTGATACTGGGGGCAGCGGCCCCACATGATCGGCGCGGACTTGCCCCCTCACCCCAGCCCTCTCCCCGCAAGCGGGCGAGGGGACTGAGACGCGGCGGCCAGTCCCCTTCGCCCCGCTTGCGGGGAGAGGTGGCCGGCAGGCCGGATGAGGGGCCGAAGCCACTCCCAAACTCCGTTCGATGAAGGATCACAGCTGCGTGATCGCCAGCAGCCGCATCGCTGGAACACGTTGCGGCTGTTGGCTTTTTTCTTTCTTGAGCTGTGCTTCCGAATCCGTGTTGCACTGCGGGAGAATTTAACATACATTTGTGTCTGTATATTAGCCTCCCGGTATATTTCCACACCGATACCGGATCCGCTTCATCTCACTTTCGGACCGCGCAACATTGCAGGGTGCAACGGCTGCGGGCGGTCCTTTGATTATGGACATTGCGATGCGCATGAAACGACCGACACTGGCCGCGACCCTGGCAACTGTGATTTTTCTCGCCGGCTGCCAGAAGAACGAAGAACAACAGGCAGCCGCTGCCTTCCCGCCGGCGGCCGTGGCCGTCTACACGACAGCCGCGGAAGCCCTGCCGATCACCAATGAACTGCCAGGCCGCATTACCGCGACGCGCATTGCCGAAGTTCGGCCGCGGGTATCCGGGATCGTCGTCGAGCGCGTGTTCCAGCAGGGCACCATCGTCAAGGAAGGCGATGTGCTCTATCGGATCGACCCGGCCCCCTTCCAGGTGAAGGTCGACAGTGCCGAGGCGACGCTGAAGCGAGCGCAGGCGGTGGTCGAGCAGGCCAAGCGCACCGCCGATCGGCAGTCGAAACTGAAGGACGCGCAGTTCGCGGCAATTCAACAGTTCGACGACGCGATTGCGGCGCTCGCCCAGGCGGAGGCCGATGTCGGCATCGCCCAGGCGGGCCTCGCCGAGGCGAAGCTCAACCTGCAATATGCGAACGTCACGGCGCCGATCGGCGGCCGGATCGGCCGGGCGCTCATTACCGAGGGCGCCCTGGTCAGTGCGACCGATACGCAGAACCTGGCGACGATCCAGCAGCTCGACCCTATCTACGCCGACTTCACCCAGTCCGCGACCGACCTCATCCGCCTGCGCAAGGCGCTCAAGGACGGCCAGATGATGAGCTCGGACAACGAAGCCGAAGTCCAGCTCATCCTCGATGACGGAACGCCTTATGCGCTGAAGGGCAAGCTGCTCTTCTCCGAAGCGGCGGTGGACGCGACCACCGGCCAGGTGACGCTGCGCGGTGAGTTCCCGAACCCCAACAACGATCTGCTGCCGGGCATGTATGTGCGCGTGCAGATCCAGCAGGGCTTGGAGAGGGATGCGATCACCGTTCCGCAGCAGGCTGTCCAGCGCAACAATGCCGGCCAGTCCCAGGTCTATGTGGTGAGCGCCGACAACAAGGTCGAGTTCCGCAACGTCATGCTCGGACGCACGGTCGGCGAGCGCTGGCAGGTGACCTCCGGTCTCAAGGCCGGCGAAAAGGTGATCGTCGAGGGCTTCCAGAAGGTCGGTCCGGGCGCGCCTGTGCAGCCGTCCGCCTGGGACCCGAATGCAAAGCCCGCGGCCGAACAGGCCAGCGCTTCGGCAGCCGACGGCGAAAAGCCCGCCACTGAAGTGAAGTGAGAGCTTGAACATGCCCAGTTTCTTTATCGACAGGCCGATCTTTGCCTGGGTGGTGGCGATCTTCATCATGCTCGCCGGCATCATTGCGATTCCGCTCCTGCCGGTTTCGCAATATCCGGACGTCGCGCCGCCGCAGATCTCGATCAATACAAGCTATCCCGGCGCCTCGTCGCAGGACACCTATCAGAGCGTCACGCGTCTGATCGAGGACGAACTGAACGGCGTCGAGGGCCTGCTTTATTTCGAATCGACGACGAGCTCTTCCGGTTCGGCCGAAATCAGCGCGACTTTCGCGCCGGGCACCGACCCCAGCCAGGCCTCGGTCGACATCCAGAACCGCGTACAGCGCGTCGAGCCGCGCCTGCCCGATTCGGTCAGGCAGCAGGGCGTGCAGGTGGACGAGGCCGGTTCCGGCTTCCTGCTGATCATCTCGCTCACCTCGACCGACGGGTCGTTGGACGCGACGGGCCTCGGTGACTATCTGAGCCGCAACGTGCTCAGCGAAATCCAGCGCGTGCCCGGCGTCGGCCGTGCACAGCTCTTCGCGACCGAACGCTCGATGCGCGTCTGGCTTGATCCGGACAAGATGCTCGGCCTCAATCTGACGGCAGCCGACGTGACGGCGGCGATCCAGGCGCAGAACGCCCAGATCGCTTCGGGCTCGATCGGCGCCCAGCCGAACCCGATCACCCAGCAGATCGCCGCTCCGGTCGTCATCAAGGGTCAGCTTTCGACGCCTGAGGAGTTCGGCGCCATCGTGCTTCGCGCCAATGCCGACGGCTCCGCCGTGCGGCTGCGCGACGTCGCGCGCCTCGAGATCGGCGGCGAGAGCTACTCCTTCTCGACGCGCCTCAACGGCAAGCCGTCGGCGGCCATCGCCGTGCAGCTCTCACCGAGCGGCAACGCGATGTCGACCTCGGCTGCGATCAAGGCGCGCATGGACGAACTCGCGGAATTCTTCCCGCCGGGACTGGAATACTCCATCCCCTACGACACCTCGCCGTTCGTCGCGGTGTCGATCGAGAAGGTGCTGCATACCCTTGTCGAGGCCGTCGGACTCGTCTTCCTGGTGATGTTCCTGTTCCTCCAGAACGTCCGCTACACCATCATCCCGACGATCGTCGTGCCGGTCGCCCTTCTCGGCACCTGTGCGGTGATGCTGGCGATGGGCTTCTCGATCAACGTCTTGACGATGTTCGGCATGGTGCTGGCAATCGGCATCCTCGTCGACGACGCCATCATCGTCGTCGAGAATGTCGAGCGCATCATGTCGGAAGAGGGGCTGACGCCGAAGGAAGCCACACGCAAGGCGATGAAGCAGATTACCGGCGCGGTGATCGGCATCACGCTGGTACTCGCTTCCGTGTTCATCCCGATGGCCTTCTTCCCGGGCGCCGTCGGCGTGATCTACCGCCAGTTCAGCCTGACCATGGTCGTCTCGATCCTGTTCTCGGCGCTGCTCGCCCTCTCGCTGACGCCCGCGCTCTGCGCGAGCTTCCTGAAGCAGGTTCCGAAGGGTCATCATCACGCCAAGCGCGGCTTCTTCGGCTGGTTCAACCGCAGCTTCGACCGCACGTCCCACGGCTATACCCGCGTCGTCAGAGGCGTGGTCCACCGCACCGGCCGCTTCATGGTCATTTACCTGGCGCTGCTCGCGGGACTTGGCTGGGCCTTCCTGCAACTGCCTTCGTCGTTCCTGCCGGACGAGGACCAGGGCTTTGTCATCGTCATGATGCAATTGCCTTCGGAAGCGACCGGAAACCGTACGACCGAGGCCATCGAGCAGGCGGAGAAGATCTTCGGCCAGGAGCAGGCGGTCGACACGATCGTTGCGATCAACGGCTTCTCCTTCTTCGGCACCGGGCAGAACGCGGGCCTCGCCTTCGTGACGCTCAAGGACTGGAGCGAGCGTGACGCGAACAATGCGGCGCAGTCGATCGCCGGCCGCGCGACGATGGCGATGAGCCAAATCAAGGACGCGATCAGCTTCGCTCTGTCGCCGCCGGCAATCCAGGGCCTCGGCACCACCGGCGGCTTCTCCTTCCGCCTGCAGGATCGCGGCGGGCTCGGCGAAAACGCACTTGCCGAGGCACGCGACCAGCTTCTCGGGCTTGCCTCGCAGAGCAAGGTGCTGACCGGCGTCCGTTTCGAGGGCATGCCCGATGCGGCGCAGGTCACCGTCAATATCGATCGCGAGAAGGCCAACACCTTCGGCGTGACCTTTGCCGACATCAACTCGACCATTTCGACCAATCTCGGCTCGTCCTATGTCAACGACTTCCCGAATGCCGGCCGCATGCAGCGCGTGACGGTGCAGGCGGACGAGACGAAGCGCATGCAGACCGCGGACCTCCTGAACCTCAACGTTCGCAACTCGAACGGCGGCATGGTTCCGCTCTCCGCCTTTGCAAGCGTCGAGTGGATCAAGGCTCCGACCCAGACGGTGGGCTACAACGGCTATCCGGCGGTCCGCATCAGCGGCGAAGCCGCTCCCGGCTATTCCTCGGGCGATGCGATTGCCGAAATGGAACGCTTGGCCGCCCAGCTTCCGGCAGGCTTCGGTTACGAGTGGACCGGTCAGTCGCTGCAGGAAATTCAGTCGGGCTCGCAAGCGCCGCTCTTGATTGCGCTGTCGTGCCTGCTCGTCTTCCTGTGCCTGGCGGCGCTTTACGAGAGCTGGTCCATTCCGGTCTCGGTGATCATGGTCGTGCCGCTCGGCGTCATCGGCGCGGTGCTCGCAGTGACAATGCGGGACATGCCGAACGACGTGTACTTCAAGGTCGGCCTGATCGCGATCATTGGCCTCTCGGCGAAGAACGCCATCCTGATCATCGAGTTCGCCAAGGAACTGCGTGACCAGGGCAAGTCGTTGATCGACGCAACGCTCGAAGCGGCGCATCTCCGCTTCCGGCCGATCCTGATGACCTCGCTCGCCTTCACCCTCGGCGTTCTGCCGCTGGCGATCGCGACGGGCGCAAGCTCGGGCAGCCAGCGCGCCATCGGCACCGGCGTTATGGGCGGCATGATCTCGGCAACGGTCCTGGCGATCTTCTTCGTCCCGATCTTCTTCGTGTTCATCATGAAGGTCTTCGGGCGAAAGAGCGCGTCAACGACCGCGCCGCAAACGGCCCGGGCCGAAGATACAGCACCCGAAATCGCCGACGCTGCCGAGTAATCAACCATCGACGGCCCGCCTCATCCGGCGGGCCGTCGCGCAAGAGCGTGAGCGGCTTTCCGTCCGCATCACGCTCTCACTTCTTAGAATCGATCACGTTCAAGGTTTTGGGTCGACCCGACCGAAAATCACGTGATCTGGGAGAATTGCATGCGCCGAACCAAGGCCGACGCCGAGGCAACACGACAGAAGATCCTGAACGCCGCCGAGCGGGTGTTTTACGCCAAGGGTGTTTCCAATACGACGCTTGAAGAGGTGGCCAAGGCTGCCGGGGTTACGCGCGGCGCCATCTACTGGCACTTCGCCAACAAGACCGATCTCTTCCTGGCGCTCTACGATGCCGTGCCGCTGCCGCAGGAAGACATGATCGCGCGCGAGATCGAGACCGAGGCTTCCGACACGCTCGCGATCGTCGAAAGCGCGACCGTCGATTGGCTGGACACGCTTGCCAAGGACGAGCAGCGGCAGCGCATTCTCGCGATCATGCTCCGATGCGACTACGACAGCGACATGTCCGCGGTGCTGCTGCGGCAGAAGGAAATCGACGAGCGGCACGACGCGGTGCTCGAACTCGCCTTCGCGCGTGCGCTCGAACGGGGGCAGTTGCAAGTCAACTGGACGCCGGCATCCGCCGCGCGCGCCTTGCGCTGGCTGATGATGGGGCTGTGCACCGAATGGCTGCTGTTCGGACGCCGATTCGATCTGGCGGCCGAGGGTCGCGATGCACTCAAACGCCTCTTTGCCAGCTTCCGGACGACACGTCCCGCGGAGTCCGCAGCCTGAGCGGGATGAGGGAAAGTGTGCGCGGTTTTCCGCCCGCATCCCGCTCTAACGCAACGCATTAGAATCGATCACGTTTATGATTTTAGGTCGATTCGACCTAAAATCATCGTGATCTAGGCGGCCAGCACCTTGGCGGCAGCGCCAACGAGGTCCTGTTGGGTGGCCGGTTTGTCGACGACGAGCGCGCCGTTACATTTTCGCTGCATCTCCATAGGCAACGCTTGTCCGCTGTAGAAGAGGAAGGGGACGCCTCGTTCGGCGAGCAGGTCGCTGACCCCTTCGGTCGTGGCCTGACCAAGGCGGATGTCGAGTACGGCGAGCGAGAGCGCTTCGTTCCTGACCGCATCCAACGCGGCCGCGATTGTTGTACACGGACCGACGACATCGGCGCCGGCGTCTCGAAACGCCGCCTCCATGTCGAGTGCGATCAAGATCTCGTCCTCAGCGATCAGAATTCTGACGCCGCAAAGAGGTTGGTTCTCGTCAACGGTCCGCACCATTTTGCGGGATCTCCGGAAGCTCCATGTCGATCGTGCAGACGATCCCATCAGGCTGGAAATCACGATGAACCGTAGCTCCGGGCAAACTCTTTTCGATCAACACGCCGCCGAAACCCTGCTCGCTTGGCGGCTCGACCGGCGGACCACCGTGTTCCTCCCACGTAATGGTCAGGTGGCGGTTGTTGTTCCGACGCTTCCAACTGAGCTTGACCTGTCCGTTTCCGGTGGCGAAAGCTCCGTATTTCGCGGCATTGGTGGCAAGTTCATGGAGAACGAGCCCAAAGGGCGTCGCGGTATCCGGCGGAAGCGTCACAGGCTCGCCCTCTAGCTGCAGTCTCCGCCCGTCGCTGCCCGAATAGGCCTCGAGCTGGCTGAGCGCCAGTGCGCCGAGCTCGGCGCCGCTCCATTCCGATTCGACGAGCAGCTTATGCGCGCTTGCGAGGGCTGCGAGACGCCCTTCGAAACGCTCGACGAAATCCTCCTGCGAATCCGAGGTGCGCATGGTCTGGCGCGCGAGCGATTGCACGACGGCCAGCGTATTCTTGACGCGATGGCTCAGTTCATTCACCAGGAGCTGCCGACGCCGCTCCCATCGCTTGCGGTCGGTCACGTCACGGGTGCTTTCGAGAACGAGGCGCCGCTCTCCCACCGGCAGGAGCTCGATCTGGCTCTCGACCGTCAACACATTCCCTTCCTTAGTCGTGTGGTGCAGTTCTCCGCTCCAGTGGCCGTCCTCCAGGAGCGCCTGCAGCAGATTCGCGAAAGAGGAGCCGGGGACCTCGGTTTTGAGCAGATTTTCCTTCACTTTTCCGACGGCCTCTTCCCGCGAGTAGCCGTAGAGCTCCTCACTGCCCCGGTTCCACTGCTTGATGCCGTCGTCGAAATCCCAGACGAATATCGGTGACCGTGAAAGCTCCACAAGTCGCGCTTCCTGCTCGAGACGCTGTTTGCTTTCCCGTGCGTTTTCTTCGGCCTGGCGCCGTTCGGTGATGTCGACGAAGGTTGCCACAACACCGTCGATCTTGTCGTCAATCGTGCGATAGGGCCGCATCCGCACCAGATACCAGCGATCGTTGCGACCCTTCACCTCATGTTCTATGGGCGCGAGGTGGTCCAGCACGGAGCGCGCGTCGTCGGCCAAGGCGTCATATTCGAGCTGATGGGTGAAGTCGGTGATCGGCCGCCCTTCGTCGTTGGTGGTGACGTTGAAAATCTCCGTCAGACGCGGGGTGAAACGCTTGATGCGGAGCAACGGATTGAGAAAAAGCGTCGCGACGTCGGTCGCTGCCATGAGATTCTGCAAGTCGCTATGGGCGCGCGAGACGCTTTCAAGCTTCAGCTTCAGCTCGTTGTTGACCGTCTGCAGCTCTTCGTTGATGGACTGAAGTTCCTCCTTGCTCGTCTCGAGTTCCTCCGCCGTCGAACGATATTCCTCGTTCATCGACTGGAGCTCTTCGTTTGCGGCGCGCAGCTCCTCATTGGCCGCCTCGGATTCTTCCCGCGTCACCCGCAGCCGGTTTTGTGCGAGCTGCAGTTCTTCCTGCAGCTGCCGGATCGTCTGGTTGGCAGCCGGATGCCCGTCGCCTGTCTCGGCAACGGCGTTTTCGCCCTTCTCGATCGCCTCACCTTCGATGAAGAGCACCAGGGCATGCCGTGTCGGGTCGCTTCCCTGCAGAACCGGCTTCACTTGAAGGTAGACGCGATGCGGCTGCCCGTCGACCTGGGCGAGGATCGGCATGCTCAAGGTGGCTTCGTTTCGCTCAAAGGCGCGATGCAGTGCGGCCCTGAGGTCGAAGCGAAACTCCTCGCGCACAAGATCCGTCGCATCCGTGCTGACCGGCCCGCCCGACGGTTGCAGGAAGCGGCCGGCGTTTTCGGAAAGATGGACCGCTCGATGGCTCTCGTCCACCAGTAGGCTCGGCGGAGCAATCTTTTCGAGCATCTGGCGGTGCAAGGCGGCATCACCGAAGCTGCCGGAGGGCGACGGCGGACGCGCGACGACCGGAGGTCTTTCCGCTGTTTGATGTGGACCGAGCAGCACGGGCAGCGTCGGGCGCCGCTCTCCCGCGCCCGCAGCAGAGCGGTAAATCCGCGCCTCGCGGTCGACCGTGCGAAAGAGTCCAGCGGGATAGTCGGCGCTTTCCGACGATCCGAGGAAAAGGAATCCACCCGGATTGAGCGCGTAGTGAAATGTGCTGCATACCTGTTGCTGAAGCTGCCGATCGAGATAGATCAAGAGGTTGCGGCAGGAAATCATGTCCAGGTGAGAGAAGGGCGGATCGCGCAGCAAGCTATGGCTGGCGAAGAGAACGACATCGCGCAGCTCCCGGCGCACGCGATAGTGGTCGCCCTCGCGGTAGAAGAACCGGCGCAGTCTCTCCTCCGAAAGATCCCCTTCGATCGTCACCGGAAACCGTCCCTCGCGCGCGATCGCAAGGGCGCCGGTATCGAGGTCGGAGCCGAACACCTGGATTTCCTGCGTAAGGTCACGACGCGCGGCTTCCTCGAGCAACAGGATGCCGATCGTGTACGTCTCCTCTCCAGTGGCGCAGCCGGGAACCCAGACCCTGATGCTGTCACCGGCGTCCTTTCCGTCGAACAGTTGTGGAATGATGTTGTCGGCCAGCGATTTGAAGGGCCCCGGATCGCGAAAAAATGTGGTCACGGAAATCAGGAAGTCGCTGAAAAGAGCCTGCGCCTCCTCCACGTTCTCGCGCAGATAGGTGTAATAATCGGTGAGCGACTCCCTCCTGGTCACCTGCGCCCGCCGACCGATGCGGCGCAGAATCGTCGCCCGCTTGTACTGCGAGAAATCGTGCCCGGTTCTGACGCGCACATGCGCGAGAATCCGCGCGAGCACATCTTCATCGCTGGATCGTCCCTCGGCAGACGGAAGCGGCGCCCGATTGGCCAGAAGCTCGGCCAGCCGTTCCGGAAGCTCCTGGACCGGCAGCACGAAGTCCGCGACCTCCGTGGCAATGGCATTGCGGGGCATCGAGGCATATTCCGCCTCGTTCGGATCCTGGACGAGCACGATGCCGCCCGCCTCCTTTATGGCCTTGACGCCGATCGCACCGTCCGCCCCCGCGCCGGTCAGAATGACGGCGAAACCGGGCCCATGCTCCTCGGCAAGCGATCGAAAAAACAGATCGATCGGTGCTCGGTGCGCCCGGGCCTCCTCGAACGGGAGCGCTGAAATGGTATCGTCACCGATCTTCAACCTCCGGTTCGGCGGGATGACATACACGTGGTTGCTTTCAAGCCGAGCCTGATTCTCCACCTGCGTCACCGGCATCTTGGTGCGTGACGCCAAGATGCTGGCAAGCTCGCTCCTGGCGTCAGGATCGAGATGGACAATGACCACGAAGGCCGCATCGGTATCGGTCGGCATGTGATCGAAGAAGGTCTGAAGTGCCTGGACACCCCCTGCCGAAGCTCCGATGCCCACGATCGGCGGATCCGATTCCTGCCCCATGCTTCACTCCTCTTCCGCCCAACGAGTCACGGCTACGTGCGCGATCATGACCTCGTCTGCCGGATTCTCGGCAACCCTTCAAAGCCGAGTAGACTACCATTTTACACCGAACGGCGCGCCCCGGCGTGACATTGTTATATCCGCGCAGGGGCGGTGACCAATAGTGGCGACCGGGGAAATCTTCCGTTCTTCCAAACGAGTGGGCTATCCGACGTCGCATCGAACCTATCAGCGCGTAAAACGTTGTAGGTGAAATGGAGTATGTCATGGGCCGCCGCGACGTGATCGCTATAGGAGGGTCGACGGGAGCGGTCGGCGCATTGAAAGAGCTCCTGCGCGAGCTTCCTTCCGACTTGGCCGCCACTGTGTTCGTCGTCATTCATGTGGGCGCGCGCGGAAAGGATCTTCTCGCTGATATTTTCAACGCGCATGCCAAAATTCCCGTAACGACCGCCACCGAGGGTGAGCGCGTCGAGCGTGGGCACGCCTATGTCGCACCGGCGGATCACCATCTCCTCGTCGTCGATAACGTAATCCGGCTCGGCCGTGGGCCGCGCGAGAATTGGGCTCGCCCGGCAATCGATCCGCTCTTGCGATCCGTCGGGGTGAATTATGGCCCGAGGGCCGTCGCCGTCATCCTCACGGGCATGTTGAACGACGGCGCGGCAGGCCTCGCAGACCTGAAGCGATGCGGCGGCTTGACGGTGGTTCAAAATCCGGCAGACGCAGAAGCGCCGGACATGCCGCTCGGAGCATTAAAGGCGAGCGATGTCGATTATCGCGCTTCGCTTGCCGACCTTCCGTCATTGCTCCTGCATCTCACGGAGCAGGAAGCCGGCCCGCCGATGCCAGTCCCGAAGGAAGTCAAGCTCGAGGTCGATATTGCCCTTGGCCGCGAGGTCGATACGGCAGCGATCGCGAAGATCGCAGACACAGTGGCCTTGTCTTGCCCTTCATGCGGCGGGGTTCTCTCGCAAATCAAGAGCCGGCCTCCGCTCAGATTCCGCTGCCAGATCGGCCATGCGTTTACCTCCGACATCCTTGACGCCGAGGCGGAAGGCTCGGTGGATGAGGCCATGCAACTGGCGCTGCGCGTCATTGAGGAAAGGGTGACGCTCAGCGAAAAGATGGCGGACGACGCGCGGCGCAGCGGTCGGGACGCGGCGGCCGCCGCAAGCACGAGGCGCGCCAGCGAGGGGCGGAAGCATGCCGATACACTGCGCCGCGCCATTCTCGGCAAAGCGACCGGTACTCCCTCCGGCAAATTCGAAAGAGCGAAGTAGGCCTCTGCCTTGACCTACCCAGGACCGCTGCACACTTCTGGGCGACATGCATTAATGCGCTTCGTCCCAATTGTGCGCGGCGCGGGCATCGACCTTCAGCGGCACTTTCATGTCGAGCGCCGGCATGGCCGCGTTTTCCATGACCGAGACGATCACCGGAATGGTGCGCTCGATTTCGCCGTCCTCGACCTCGAAGATCAGTTCGTCGTGGACCTGAAGCAGCATGCGCGCGGACAGCTTCGCCTCGCCCAGCGCCGGCTCCATCTTCACCATGGCGCGGCGGATGATGTCGGCGGCAGAGCCCTGGATCGGCGCGTTGATCGATGCGCGTTCGTTGAAGGCGCGGTGCGACGGGTTGGAGGAGCGGATATCGGGATAGTGCGCACGGCGGCCAAAGATCGTTTCGACATAGCCGTGCTCGCGAACGAAGGCCTTGGTGTTCTCCATATAGTCGCGGATGCCGGGGAAGCGCTCGAAATACTTCTTGATGTATTCACTAGCCTCCGAACGCTCGATCGAAAGCTGATTGGCAAGTCCGAAGGCAGAGATGCCGTAGATGATGCCGAAATTGATCGCCTTGGCGCGACGGCGGATTTCACCCGGCATGCCGTCGACGGGAACCCCGAACATCTCGGAAGCGGTCATCGCGTGGATGTCGACGCCGTCGGCGAAGGCCTGGCGGAGCTGCGGAATATCCGCCACATGCGCGAGCACCCGAAGCTCGATCTGGCTGTAGTCGGCAGAAACCAGCTTGTGCCCCGGCGTCGCGATGAAGGCCGTGCGGATCTTGCGGCCCTCGGCGGTCCTGACCGGAATGTTCTGCAGGTTGGGGTCGGCCGAGGAGAGGCGGCCCGTGGTCGTCGCAGCCAAAGCATAGGACGTATGCACGCGCCGTGTTTGCGGGTGTACGAAGCCCGGCAGGGCGTCGGTATAGGTGGATTTCAGCTTGGTGAGCTGGCGCCAGTCGACGATCTTGCGCGGCAGGTCATGACCTTCGGCGGCAAGCTCCTCGAGAACCTGCGCCGAAGTCGACCATTGGCCGGTCTTGGTTTTCGAGCCCCCCGGCAATCCCATCTTGCCGAAGAGAATGTCGCCAAGCTGCTTCGGCGAGCCGATCGTGAAGGTTTCCCCGGCCAGGCGATAGATTTCGTCTTCGAGCGCCGCCGCGCCCTGCGCAAGCTCTCCCGAGAGGCGCGAGAGAATCTGGCGATCGACGGTGATGCCGCGCTCCTCCATATGGGCAAGAACACCGACCAGCGGCCTTTCAAGTCGCTCGTAGACGCGAGTCAGCCCCTTGGAGGCAAGTTGCGGCTTCAGGACGTGCCAGAGACGCAGCGTCACGTCGGCCTCTTCCGCCACATAGGCCGTCGCCCGGTCGACATCGACGAAGTCGAACGTGAGCGAAGACCGGCCGCTGCCGGTGATGTCCTTGTAGGCCGTGAGCTTATGGTTGAGCCACCGCTCGGACAGAGAATCCATGCTGTGAGCACCGTTGCCGGCATCGATGACATAGGACATCAGCATGGTGTCGTCGAAGCTTTGCATGGTGATGCCGTGCCGCTTCATCAGGAGATAATCGAATTTCAGGTTCTGGGCGACCTTCAATACCGACGGATCCTCGAGCAGCGTCTTTAGCCGGCTCAGCGCCTCGCGGACGGGGACCTGATTTTCGAGGAGACCGCCGCCAAGCAGATCGCCGGCGCCATTCTTGTGGATCAGCGGCACGTAGGCCGCCCGGATCTTCGTCCCGGAGGGGTTGTCGCCGTAATCGGCGATCGCCAGAGAGAAGCCGACCAGATCCGCCTGCATGGCGTCGAGCGATGTCGCTGCCGCGTCGAAGCCAACGACGCCCGCATCGCGCGCATCGGCGATCCACCGGTCTAGCGTCGCAAGATCGCGGATCGGGACATAACCGGAACGATCGAAGGAAGCCTTGGCAAAGAATTCCGCGCGCGCCCGTGCGAGCCCCTGCGGCGTCGCGCCGGTGGCGTCTGCGTCCTGGCCGCTCGAGACGAACGAAACGGCTGCCTTGGCCGCCGTTCCACGCGGCGGTGCCGCGCTCGACGATTGCGTGGAAGGCGGCGGGCCGGCGGCCTCGCCGGTATCGAGATCCGGTCCGTGCGCTTCCATGCCCCATTCGATCGGCACATGAGCCGCTTCGACAGCCTCAGCGTCCGTATCCGTCGCCGCTGCGACACGGCGCGTCAGCGTGTTGAATTCCATGGTCTTCAAGAAAGCGATGAGCTTCGGACCGTTTTGCGGCTCGAGCCTCAGCTCCTCGAGCGGAACGTCGAGAGGCGTATCCTTCTTCAGGGTCACGAGTTCGCGGGAAAGGCGCGCAAGCTCGGCATTGGCAATAATGTTCTCGCGCCGCTTCTGCTGCTTGATTTCGCCGGCGCGCGCAAGCAACGTCTCGAGGTCGCCGTATTCTTCGAGCAATTGCGCCGCGGTTTTCGGTCCGACGCCGGGAATCCCCGGCACGTTATCGGTCGAATCGCCGGTCATCGCCTGGAGATCAATCATCTTCTCCGGCGGTACGCCCCATTTTTCGATCACGTCGGGGATCGTGATCTGCTTGTCCTTCATGCTGTCGTACATCGACACCCTGGACGTCACCAGCTGCATCAGGTCCTTGTCCGAGGAAACGATCGTGACACCGGCGCCCGCCTCTTCGGCAAGCCGGGCGTAGGTCGCGATCAGGTCGTCCGCCTCATAGCCTTCCTTCTCGATGCAAGGCAGGTTGAAGGCGCGGGTGGCGTGCCGGATCAGCCCGAACTGCGGGATCAGATCTTCGGGCGGCGCGGTGCGGTTCGCCTTGTACTGGTCGTAGAGCACGTTGCGGAAGGTCTTCGAGGAATAGTCGAAGATCACCGCGAAATGCGTCGGCGCCACGCCCACCGACGTGTCGCGCGCGTCGGTCAGCAGCTTCCAGAGCATGTTGCAGAAGCCGGCAACCGCATTGACCGGAAGACCGTCGGACTTGCGGTTGAGCGGCGGGATGGCATGGAAGGCCCGGAAGATGAAGCCGGAGCCGTCGACGAGGAAGAGGTGATCACCGTTTTTCATGCGGCCATGGATAGCGCGGGGTGAGGCAAACGTCCATTGCGGTTTTCGCCGCCCGTGCCTATCTGGAGCTACCAGAGGCCGACGCCGACTGCGTGCGGGGCTCACGCAAACGTTACACATTTGTAATGTGCGATTCAGTCGGACAATCCTTGAAAAGCCACATTTGGCTCCTCAAATTATGATCGAACGGCACTGAAAATGATGCCGTCGTCTGGTGATTGGCCTGTCCCCCGCCCGCACCAGATGTGGACAAAGGCCTTATCCCCCTCTCCGGGCCTTTGTCCTGCTTTCAAAGAGCCGTCACGGCGCCGCCTCCGCGCCGCGGCGGTTTTTTGTTGCGCGGTTTTCCGCACCATCCCACGCCTCATACGTCGCTCAAATCCTTGTGAATTCAGAATGGTTCAGTTCCATCGTAAGCTTTGGAACTTGTCCTCAAACCGGTTCACGCGTACCCATAGGCATGGCCTTCAATCGTATGGAATCTGCGACTTACCTGGCCAGTCTGCTGGCAAAAGGTTTCTCGCGCGCCCTGCAGGAGCGGGGCCAGAAGCTCGGCTTCGCGCCCGGCCAGTTTCCGGTTCTGCTTGAGCTCTGGTCGGAGGAGGGGCTGACGCAAAAGCAGCTCCTCGATCGGCTGGACATCGAGCAGGCGACCATGGCCAACACGCTCGCCCGCATGGAGCGCGACGGGCTCATCACCCGCCGCCAGCACCCATACGACCGGCGCTCGCAACAGATCTTCCTGACGGAACGGGCGAGAGAGATCGAGGCGGCGGCGAAGGAAGCAGCGCTCGCGGCGGAGCAATCCCTGCTGTCCGGCTTTCGCCGCTTCGAAAGGGAACTGATGCTCGAATACATGCGCATGGCGCTCGCCAATACCGCCCGCAACGGCGACGTTTCCTGATTCCTCGCTCCGCCAATTTACCGTTGCACCAGCAATTTCCGTTCGAAGCCGCTGGCAATCGAGCCAAACGGATGCGGTAATACCTTGAGATGTACAAAATCCTTCTCTGAAACCGATTTCGATTTTCGGGGTTATGGGCTAGGTTCCGCGCGAAACGCACATAAGGATTCGCATGATGGCAGACATTACCCCTGTTCTGGAGCGCGCCGACGCCAATCTTCCGAAGAGCCTGGATCGGCTTTTCGATCTCGTCCGCATCAAGTCCATTTCCACGGACCCGGCCTTCAAGGCGGAGTGCCGCAAGGCGGCCGAGTGGCTCGTAGCGGAACTGAACGCGCTCGGCTTCTCTGCCTCCGTGCGCGAGACACCCGGCCATCCGATGGTCGTCGCCCACCACGTCGGCGCAAAGGCGAATGCTCCGCACGTGCTGTTCTACGGCCACTACGACGTGCAGCCGGTCGACCCGTTGAACCTCTGGGACTCTCCTCCCTTCGAACCGGCGATCAAGGAGATCGAGCCCGGGCGCAAGGTCATCACCGGCCGCGGCACGTCCGACGACAAAGGCCAGTTGATGACCTTCCTCGAAGCCGTGCGCGCCTACAAGGAGATCCACGACGCCCTTCCCTGCCGCATCACCATTCTCTTCGAGGGTGAGGAGGAATCGGGCTCACCGTCGCTGAAGCCCTTCCTCCAGGCCAATGCCGCCGAACTCAAGGCCGACTATGCGCTCGTCTGCGACACGAGCATGTGGGACGGCGAGACGCCGGCGATTTCCGCAGGCCTGCGCGGCCTCGTCGGCGAGGAGATCGTCATCAAGGCCGCCGATCGTGATCTGCATTCGGGCTATTTCGGCGGCGCGGCAGCGAACCCGATCCACATCCTGACCGACATCCTTGCCGGCCTGCACGATGAGACGGGCCGCATCACGCTCGAAAACTTCTACGATGGCGTCGAGGAGACCCCCGGCCAGATCAAGGCGGCGTGGGACACGCTCGGTCAGACGGCCGAGAAGTTCCTCGGTCAGATCGGTCTGTCGATCCCCTCCGGCGAGAAGGGACGCTCCGTGCTCGAATTGACCTGGGCGCGCCCAACGGCCGAGGTCAACGGCATCACCGGCGGCTATACGGGCGAAGGCTTCAAGACGGTGATCGCGGCTGAGGCATCGGCGAAAGTGTCGTTCCGCCTCGTCGGCCATCAGGATCCGGCCAAGATCCGGGAGGCCTTCCGCGCCTATGCACGGTCGAAGGTGCCGGCGGACTGCTCGGTGGAATTTCATGCCCATGGCGGCTCTCCGGCGATCCACCTACCCTATGATTCGTCCTTGCTGAACACGGCGAAGATGGCGCTGTCCGACGAATGGCCGAAACCGGCGGTCGTCATCGGCATGGGCGGCTCGATCCCGATCGTCGGCGATTTCCAGAAGATGCTCGGCATCGAATCGCTGCTCGTCGGCTTCGGCCTTTCCGACGACCGTATTCACTCACCGAACGAGAAATACGAGCTCACTTCCTTCCACAAAGGTATCCGCTCGTGGATCCGCATCCTCGACGCGTTGGCCGCCTGATTGCCTCCACGGCGCCGCGCGTCTGATCAGACGCGCGGCCGTCCAGGTCCGCGAACGCCTCGGCCGCGGCGCCTTCACGTTTGCACATCTCCCTCGCCGCTTTTCGCATCATCGCGGATGAGTGTCCGGATATCCGGTCATCGCTGCTTGACCTCGTGGCTGTGGGATGCTTCCCTTTTTATAAAACGATCAGAATGGGGAAATGGGCTGTTGGCTAGGTCGAGGACCGAGACATCGCGTTCCGGACGCGGTCCTTTTGGAATGCGAAACCGGGATGGCATGCTTCGCCGTCCTCGAAGGTCCCCTGCCAATCTTGCCCCCGGGAACACCCTGGCGCCGGCATGAAAAGGTTGAAAGCCTATCTTTGGCCCGCTGTCGGCCTGGCGGCGATCCTGTTCTCGGTGAATGCGCTCTACCACGAACTGCGAGGCCTTTCGGTCGATGACTTCATCGCCAGTTTCCAGGCGACGTCGCTCGGGAGCTGGCTGCTTGCCATCGGAGCGACCCTCCTCGCCTATGCGGCGCTTGCCGCCTATGACAAGCTCGCACTCGACCATCTCGGCCACCACCACATTTCCATCTGGTTCATCACGGTCTGCTCGTTCACGACCTATGCGCTCTCGCACAATCTCGGCGCGTCGGTGTTTTCAGGCGCCGTGGTGCGCTACCGGGCCTACCGGTCGAAGGGGCTGATGGCCGGCGAGGTCGGCATCCTCGTCGCCTTCTGCTCCTTTACCTTCACGCTCGGCACGCTGACGTTGTCGGCAATCGTTCTGTTGGTAAAGCCTGACATTATCGAGCGCTTTGCGGAATTCGTGCCGATCGAGCTGTCGTTGACGACGGGCGTCATCATCCTCGTGCTCATAGGCCTTTACGTGCTCGGCAGCCTGATCGGCCTTCGGCCGATTCGCACGCGCTGGTTCCAACTGCACTATCCCAGGCCCTCGATCGTCGTCAGGCAGATGGTGATTGGTCCCGTCGAACTTCTCGGCGCGGCCGGCATCATCTATTTCGCGCTGCCGCAGGCCGGTAATCCCGGCTACGTCGTCATTCTCGGCATCTTCCTCGCATCGTTCTCGGCAGCGTTGCTGTCGCACGCGCCCGGCGGCCTCGGCGTGCTCGAGCTCGTTTTCATCGCGGCGCTGCCGGAGATGGATCCGGCCGATGTGCTGGCGGCACTCGCGATCTTCCGACTGCTCTACCTCGTCGTGCCGTTCGTCATGGCGCTGGTGGTCATCCTGATCTACGAGCGCTCGCGCTTCCTGGCGCAGCGAAACGGCGGCATGCCGTAGCCGGCTGACAGTTTCCTTGCATAGGAGCGTATGCAGCGAGCCGATCAGGGAGCGTCGCAAACGGCCGGTACCGCCTCCTCGATCGGCCCCTCTACCTCCTTGAGCCGCGCCGCCTCGATCTGATAGGGCGTGAAGGGTGGGGCCTGCAGCGCCGGACTGATGATGCGGGCGACGTAGCAGCCGGCGAACAAGCGAATTTTTTCAGGCTGCTCGACGGATTTGACCGCAACGGGAATGGCGGCATAGACGCTGCCGGCGGCGCCCTCGGTCGTCACCTTTCCGACCCTGACCTCGACCGAGACGGTGTTCGCATAGCCGCGCGAGAAATCTCCGAAACCGCCGACCGGCTGCGTGTCGGCGAAATAACTATAGGCGCGAGCATATTCCTTGCGGTTGATGGCATTGTAGAGCGAACGCACGAGCGCGGCGCCGTCGGAGCGATCGTCGACGTAGGGGAGCGCCTCCTCGGCCGAGGCTTCAGCCTTCACCGCCGCCAGTGCTGCGAATGCGACCGCTACCGTGAAACAAACCTTCATCGCTTTCTCCTTTACCGGACGCCTATTCAAGGCCCGGCAAATGGCAGCCAGAAGGCAAGACAGGCTTCGCCGCCCACGATGGCCGAGCGCGAAAGCCGATGCGGGATCACTTCGGCGGCAGGCCGGCCTTGCGCCTCGCAACAACATGCTCGCGCCAGACCGTGAATATGCCGGCTGCGACCACGAGGATGGAGCCTAGCACCATGTTTGCCGTCAGCGTCTCGCCGAAGATGGTGACGCCCATGATCGAGGCGAAGACCAGTTGCAGATAGGTGAGCGGCTGGACGGCGACGGCATCGAGCATGTCATAGGCGCGAATCAGGAAATAGTGGCTGGAGGTCCCGGTGATGCAGAGCAGCAGCATCCAACCCCAATCGGTCGGCGACAGCGCCGTCCAGAAGAATGGTCCGACCAGGCTGATCGCAACTGCGCCGACGCTGCCGGTGTAGAAGAAGCTGGTCATCGCCGAATCGCCGCCACGGCTGACCAGCCGCGTCGTGATAATGTAGATCGCAAACATCAGCGCCGCCAAGAGCGGCAGCAGGAAGCTCGTGTCGAAGGTCCCCTCCTGCGGCTTCAGAATCAGCAGCACGCCGGCGAGACCCGCCGAAATCGCCACCCAGCGCCGCCAGCCGACCCGCTCGCCAAGGAGCGGCATGGACAGGAGCGCGACGAAGAGCGGCGTGGCGGCCAGGATCGCTTGCGAATGCGCGAGGCCAACGATCGTGAAGGCGGTGATGACGATGACGATCTGCGCCGGCAGCAACACGCCGCGCAGCAACTGCAAAGCCGGCTTCTTCGTTACGATCGTCGCCCTGAGCCCGCCCGGCGCCCGCGCCGCCAGCACCGTGGCGAAGGCGGCAAAGGCCCAATAGCGGATCATCGACACGAAGACCGGCGGATAGATGGCGCCAAGATGTTTGGAGATGCCGTCCTGGATCGCGAAGATGACGATCGCAAGAAGCGCGAAGACGTAGCCGTTTGCCCTGGATTTCATGAGGAGCTTGATATCCCTACAGCGCCGCGCGTCTTACCAGACGCGCAAAGGACGCTGTAGCAGTAGCGCCGGGCCTGGAGCCATGGTTTTTTCGGCGGCAGTCAGCTGATACAAAAAGACCCCGAGCCGGGAGGAGGTGGCTCGGGGTCTCTGAACTAGATCGGTCCTGGGAGGAGGAGTGGACCGATCGGCGTCTGGCGCTGTGGGAGGAGGTACAGCGTTTCGACAAGAGTGAGAATAAGTCATTCCCCCTGATTTAATAGGGACAATGTTGCATTGCAGCATTGCGCTGAGTGCAATGCGGCACGTTGCTTGTAGCCCGTTCTATGTTTCCGCAACCAAACTCACCCGAGATCCGGCGAAATAGCCAATTCTTTCCCCTGGGTGTTGGAAGAGCGCGCAAGGCCCCGACGGAAGGAAGGCGTCGGGCAGCCGGTCCGACGCAAGTTTTTGAACACTCTACCTTTTTCACGAGAGAACTCTTAACTCCCCCTTAAATTGCCGCATTTAGAGTCCACCGCATCGCCACGTGCGCCTGGGTGAACTCGAACGCACGACGGGAATTGCGCCGCCGGGAATCGCCTTCGAGCGATCAAGGTCGGACCTCAAAGGGAGAGTTCCTTCCGGCATGGCAGCACGCGGCAAATCAGGACAGCGGATCGAACCTTCTTTCGGCGCCAGCGACAGCGACGACGATGATTGGCGCGTCGAGGCGAGTGATCGCGTGAGCGGAGGCGCCCGCCGGCCCGCCCGCGGCAAGTCCGGGGCCGGCAAGCGAAAAACAGGCGGCAAGCGTGGTGGCCGACGCGGCTCTAGCAGCGGCGGCGGATTTTTCGGCCTTGTCCGCAGGCTCTCCTACTGGTGCGTCGTGCTCGGCATATGGGGTGCGATCGGCGTCGGCGGCCTGGTGCTCTATTACGGCGCGCGAATGCCGAGCGCGACCAGCTGGTCGATCCCCGACCGGCCGCCGAACGTGAAAATCCTTTCGGTCAGTGGCGACATCATCGCCAATCGCGGCGCGACCGGCGGCGAGGCGCTGTCGCTCGAAAACATGTCGCCCTATATCCCGCAGGCAGTAATCGCCATCGAGGACCGCCGCTTCTACTCGCATTTCGGCGTCGATCCGCTGGGCTTGGCGCGCGCCATGCTGACCAATCTGACGACCGGCCGCATGGTCCAGGGCGGCTCGACATTGACGCAGCAGCTCGCCAAGAACCTGTTCCTCTCGCCCGAGCGCACGCTGGAGCGCAAGGTGCAGGAGGTGCTGCTCGCCTTCTGGCTGGAGCAGAAATACTCCAAGGACCAGATTCTCGCGATGTACCTCAATCGCGTCTTCTTCGGCTCCAACGCCTATGGCGTCGAGGCGGCATCGCGGCGCTACTTCAACAAGTCGGCGCGCGACGTCAATCTCGGCGAGGCGGCCGTGCTTGCCGGGCTGCTCAAGGCGCCTTCCCGCCTCTCGCCGGCGCGCGACCCGGAAGCGGCCGAGGAGCGCGCGCAGGTGGTGCTCGGCGCCATGCGCGAGGAAGGCTTCATCACCGACGCCGAGATCAAGACGGCGATGTCGCAGACCCCGACCAAGGCCAAGAGCTTCTGGTCGGGCGCCGAACACTACGTCGCCGACATGGTCATGGACCAGCTTCCCGGCATGATCGGTGAAATCAACCAGGACCTTGTGATCGACACGACGATCGACCTGACGCTCGAGAAGAAGGCCGAGGAAGCCATTTCCGCGACGCTCGATGCGGAGGGCGGGAAGCTCAACGCCTCGCAAGCCGCCCTCGTGTCGATCGACGGCACCGGCGCCATCCGGGCATTGGTCGGCGGCCGCGACTATGCCGAAAGCCAGTTCGACCGTGCGTCGAAGGCGAAGCGCCAGCCGGGGTCTGCCTTCAAGCCCTTCGTCTATGCGGCAGCCCTCGAAATCGGCCGCACGCCCATGTCGGTCAGAAACGACGCGCCGGTCAGGATCGGCAACTGGACGCCGGAAAACTACGACCAGAAATACCGCGGCGAGGTCACGCTCGCCGACGCGCTTGCCAATTCGCTGAATACGATCGCGGCCGAACTCGTCGTGGAGGTGGGGCCGCAGAACGTCGTCAAGCTCGCGCATCGCCTCGGGATCGATTCGGAGATGCAGGCGAACGCCTCGATTGCGCTCGGGACGTCGGAAGTGAGCCTCGTGGAACTTACCTCCTCCTACGCACCCTTCATGAATGGCGGCTTCAAGGCGACGCCGCACGTCATCCGCCGCATTTCAACAGCCGACGGCACGGTGCTCTACGAGAATACCTACGACAATCCGCCGCGCGTGCTCGACCCGGCGATCGTCAGCGAGATGAACCAGATGATGGTGCGCGTGCTGACCGACGGCACCGGCAAGAAGGCGCGTATCAAAGGTTGGGAGGCGGCTGGCAAGACGGGCACGACGCAATCCTTCCGCGACGCGCTCTTCGTCGGCTACACGTCGAACCTGACGACCGGCGTCTGGTTCGGCAATGACGACGGCAAGTCGATGAAGAAGGTCACCGGCGGCGGGCTTCCGGCCAAGGCCTGGCATGAGTTCATGACCGCCGCCCACGAGGGTCTGTCGCCCTCGCCGCTGTTCGGGACGACCGGTGTGCAGCCTGTCTTCGACCAGGGCGGCGCTGTCGCCGGCTCCGGCACCTTCCCGGACGGTTTTGCGACCGCCAATCCCGATGCGTTTCCCGAACCGCCGGCAAGCGTGGACGGCACCGCCGCGATCGAGCAGGTTCGACCCGCCAACGAAGAGAGAGCCGGGCCGATCCCGCCAGCGGGTGTCGGCGAGACGACCGGCGCCACCCGCCGGACGACGCTTTTCGATCTGTTGACGGGCGGTTGAGCCGCCGCGGCGACCGCGCCCTTCGACCGGATTCGCGGGCGCCGCCAGGGCGCCGTGCCGATATCGCTTCATCCGCCATCAACAGCGCTTGCTTTTGCCCCTGATCCCCCCGCAGAATGCCTTGCAGTCCGAAACGCCGGTCCTTATATACGCCGCATCCACGCAGCCTCGGCTGCAATGAAATTCAAAGACCATCCCGTTAGGGGCTGTCCCACGAATGCCTGACCGGGTTCCGACAGTCCGCTGCAAGGAGAGAACGACATGGCTAAAGTTATTGGTATTGACCTGGGAACGACCAACTCCTGCGTCGCCGTCATGGACGGCAAGGACGCGAAGGTGATCGAAAACGCCGAGGGCGCGCGCACGACCCCCTCGATGGTGGCATTCACCGACGACGGCGAACGTCTCGTCGGCCAGCCGGCCAAGCGCCAGGCCGTCACCAATCCGGAAAACACCCTTTTTGCGATCAAGCGTCTGATCGGCCGTACGTTCCAGGATCCGACCACCCAGAAGGACAAGGGGATGGTCCCCTACAAGATCACCAAGGCCGACAACGGCGACGCCTGGGTCGAAGCGCACGGCAAAGGTTACTCGCCGTCGCAGATCTCGGCCATGATCCTTCAGAAGATGAAGGAAACCGCCGAATCCTACCTCGGTGAGAAGGTCGAGAAGGCCGTCATCACCGTTCCGGCCTACTTCAACGACGCTCAGCGCCAGGCTACCAAGGATGCCGGCAAGATCGCCGGCCTCGAAGTGCTGCGCATCATCAACGAGCCGACCGCTGCCGCGCTTGCCTATGGCCTCGACAAGAAGGACGGCAAGACGATCGCCGTCTACGACCTTGGCGGCGGCACCTTCGATATCTCGGTTCTCGAAATCGGCGATGGCGTCTTCGAGGTGAAGTCGACCAACGGCGATACCTTCCTCGGCGGTGAAGACTTCGACATGCGTCTCGTCGAATACCTCGCCGGTGAGTTCAAGAAGGAACAGGGCATCGACCTTAAGAACGACAAGCTCGCGCTGCAGCGCCTCAAGGAAGCTGCCGAAAAGGCGAAGATCGAGCTGTCGTCCTCGCAGCAGACCGAAATCAACCTGCCGTTCATCACGGCCGATGCATCCGGTCCGAAGCACCTGACGATGAAGCTGTCGCGCGCCAAGTTCGAGAGCCTGGTCGACGATCTCGTCCAGAAGACGATCGCGCCTTGCAAGGCCGCGCTGAAGGATGCCGGTGTTTCGGCGGCCGAGATCGACGAAGTCGTTCTCGTCGGCGGCATGACCCGCATGCCCAAGGTTCAGGAAACCGTCAAGCAGCTGTTCGGCAAGGAGCCGCACAAGGGCGTCAACCCGGATGAAGTGGTCGCCATGGGTGCTGCCATCCAGGCCGGCGTTCTGCAGGGCGACGTCAAGGACGTCCTGCTCCTCGACGTGACCCCGCTGTCGCTCGGCATCGAAACGCTCGGCGGCGTGTTCACCCGCCTGATCGAGCGCAACACGACGATCCCGACGAAGAAGTCGCAGACCTTCTCGACGGCTGAAGACAACCAGTCCGCCGTGACGATCCGCGTTTCGCAGGGCGAGCGTGAAATGGCCGCCGACAATAAGCTGCTCGGCCAGTTCGATCTCGTCGGCATCCCGCCGGCACCGCGCGGCGTACCGCAGATCGAAGTCACCTTCGACATCGACGCCAACGGCATCGTGCAGGTTTCCGCCAAGGACAAGGGCACCGGCAAGGAGCACCAGATCCGCATTCAGGCATCCGGTGGTCTCTCCGACGCCGACATCGAGAAGATGGTCAAGGACGCCGAAGCCAACGCCGAGGCAGACAAGAAGCGCCGCGAAACGGTCGAGGCCAGGAACCAGGCTGAGAGCCTGATCCATTCTTCGGAGAAGTCGCTGAAGGAATATGGTGACAAGGTTTCGGAAACCGACCGCAAGGCGATCAGCGACGCGATCGCAGCCTTGAAGGCCGCGACCGAAGCTTCTGAGCCGGACGCCGAAGACATCAAGGCCAAGACCAATACGCTGATGGAAGTTTCCATGAAGCTTGGTCAGGCGATCTATGAGGCACAGCAGGCCGAAGCCGCCCATGCGGATGCCGCGGCGGACGCAGCCCGCGACGATGACGTCGTCGACGCCGACTTCGAAGAGGTCAAGGACGAAGACGGCCGCAAGCGGTCGGCATAAAACCTCTCTCGATCGTTGCATCAAAGGAGCCCGGGAGCGATCCCGGGCTTTTTCACGCCCGCACGGCCACCGTGGCGCGGACGATCGGATGCCGGCGACGGCGCAACAGGCCGAAACAACGCCATTTTTCGACAAAAAACCACGCGTAGCCCGAGTTGGCTATGGTATCGCGCTTCAAGGTTTACTAAATCCTGTGGCAAGATAATCAGGCAGCAGCCGCCGGATCCCCGCGCTGGCACGCATTTGTCAATGGGACAATCTTTGAAGCATGAAACGTGATCTTTACGAAACGCTCGGCGTTGCAAGAGGTGCGGATGAGAAGGAGCTGAAAAGCGCCTTCCGCAAACTGGCGATGAAATATCATCCGGACAAAAACCCGGGCGACGCGGAAGCGGAAAAGTCCTTCAAAGAGATCAACGAAGCCTATGAGACGCTGAAGGACCCGCAGAAGCGCGCGGCCTACGATCGCTACGGTCACGCCGCTTTCGAGCAGGGCGGCATGGGCGGCGGCTTCGGCAACGGCTTTGCGGGCGGCGGCGCCGGCGGCTTCTCCGATATCTTCGAGGACATCTTCGGTGAGATGATGGGCGGTGGCCGCCAGCGGCGCTCCTCCGGCGGACGCGAGCGCGGCGCCGATCTTCGCTACAACATGGAAATCACGCTCGAAGAAGCCTATTCCGGCAAGACGGCGCAGATCCGCGTGCCGACATCGATCACCTGCGACGTCTGCAGCGGTAGCGGCGCCAAGCCGGGCACGAGCCCGAAAACCTGCGCGACCTGTCAGGGCTCCGGCCGCGTGCGCGCGGCGCAGGGCTTCTTCTCGATCGAGCGCACCTGCCCGACCTGCGGCGGCCGCGGCCAGACGATCACCGACCCCTGCATCAAATGCCACGGCCAGGGCCGGGTCATGGAGGAGCGTACGCTTTCGGTCAACATTCCGGCCGGTATCGAGGACGGGACGCGCATTCGCCTCTCCGGCGAAGGCGAGGCGGGCCTTCGTGGCGGCCCGGCGGGCGACCTCTACATTTTCCTTTCGGTGAAACCGCACGAATTCTACCAGCGCGACGGTGCCGACCTCTATTGCAGCGTGCCGATCTCGATGACGACGGCGGCGCTCGGCGGCAAATTCGACGTGGCGACGCTCGATGGCACCAAGTCCCGCGTCACCGTGCCGGAAGGCACGCAGGCCGGCAAGCAGTTCCGCCTCAAGGGCAAGGGCATGCCGGTGCTGCGCTCCACCCAGAGCGGCGACCTCTACATCCAGATCCAGATCGAAACGCCGCAGAAACTGACCAAGCGTCAGCGCGAGCTGCTGCAGGAGTTCGAGCAGATCTCGTCCAAGGAGAACAATCCGGAGTCGACGGGCTTCTTCGCCCGGATGAAGGATTTCTTCGACACGCTCAGCGACTGATACCGGTTCGAACAGGGCGGAATTTCAAAACTCCGTCGTCCACGACCGAAGACTTTTGGGGCATTTCACTGTTTCAACGAAACGGGGAAATGCCCCAACGCTTTCGAGCCGATGCTATTCCGGATGGAACCGCTACGCGCTTTCCTGAAACGCTTCAGCCGAACAGGCCGGCGACGAAGTAGGAAACGGCGGCAATTATGGCAGCCGCGGGCATGGTGATCACCCAGGCGATGACGATGTTGCCGGCAAGGCCCCAGCGCACGGCCGAGACGCGCCGTGCCGATCCTACGCCGATGATGGCGCCGGTGATCGTGTGGGTGGTGGAGACCGGAATGCCGAGCCAGGTGGCGCCGAACAGGGTGATGGCACCGCCCGTTTCGGCGCAGAATCCCTGCATCGGATTGAGCTTGGTGATCTTCGACCCCATCGTATGCACGATCCTCCAGCCGCCGAACAACGTGCCAAGCGCGATCGCTGCCTGGCAGGTGATGACGACCCAGAACGGCACGTAGAATTCCGGCCCGAGATAGCCTTGGGAAAAGAGCAGCACGGCGATGATGCCCATGGTCTTCTGCGCGTCGTTGCCGCCGTGCCCAAGAGAATAGAACGAGGCGGACGCGAATTGCAGAACCCGGAACGTGCTGTCGACGGCAAACGGCGTCTGGCGCACGAAGAGCCACGCCACGATCAGCACCAGAAGTAGCGCCAGGAAGAAACCGATGGCAGGCGACATCACGATCGCCCCGGCCGTTTTCAGGAGCCCTTGCCAGACGATTGCGCTGAAGCCGGTGCTGGCAAGGCCCGCGCCGACCAGTCCGCCGACGAGCGCGTGGGAGGAACTCGAAGGGATCCCGAAGAGCCAGGTGGCGATGTTCCAGACGATCGCGCCCATCAACGCCGCAAAGATGACCTGCGGCGTGACGATGTGCGGATCGATGATGCCGGTCCCGAGCGTTTCGGCCACGTGCAGTCCGAAGAACAGAAAGGCGATGAAGTTGAAGAAGGCCGCCCAGAGGACCGCATATTGCGGCCTCAAGACGCGGGTCGAGACGATGGTCGCGATCGAGTTGGCCGCGTCGTGCAGTCCGTTGAGGAAGTCGAAGAGCAGCGCGACGGCGATGAGCCCGACGAGCAGCGGGAAGGCGAGCGTCGCGACCATCAGACGTTCTCGATCACGATGCCGCTGATTTCGTTCGCCACATCCTCGAAGCGATCGACGACTTTCTCCAGCTCGCCGTAGATTTCGCTGCCTATGATATAGGCCATGGGATCGGTGGCGCCGTGGCGCCGGAACAGGTCCTTGAGCCCCTGGTCGTGCAACTCGTCGGAACGACCCTCGACGCGTGTCACCTCCTCGGCAATGGTGGTGAGGCGTTGGGCATTGACACCGATCCGGTTGAGCAGGGGTATGGCCTCGGCAACGAGATGGGCCGCCTGCACCACTGCGGCACCCATTTCCTGCATGCCGGGATCGAAGCTTTTCTGCTCGTAGAGCCGGATCGTTTTCACCGTCTTGTGCATCATGTCGATCGCGTCATCCATCGATTGGATGAGATCCTTGATGTCGCCACGGTCGAAGGGCGTGATGAAGCTCCGGCGCACCGCGAGCAGGACTTCGCGGGTGATCTCGTCGGCCTCATGCTCGAGCGCGACGATGCGATCGCAATGGCGATCGATGTCCGGTCCGCCGGCAAGCAACGCATTCAGCGCTTCGGCCGCCCCCATGACCGTGCGCGAGTGCTGCGCAAAAAGATCAAAGAATCGATCTTCACGGGGGAGAAGCTTGCGAAACAGGCCGAGCATTGCAGATCCATCCAACTGTCGATTGTCACAAAACTGTCATATTGCACCGACTGGCCCAGGGAAAGCTCTCAAGTGGAGGAAAACCGAGGCTTCCCCCGGGGATTTGGCGGACAAGGAACAGCGATGCCGGGCGGACGCCGCCCTTTTTGCCCGTGCTCTCTTCCTGCACGCGGAGCGTCGCAGGCGAGATGAGGCGCCAATGCCCTTTCGCCTTGCCATGACCTCGCTTTCGGCCTACCTGACAGAAACGTCGAATCCGGACCCGAGATGCCGCACAAGGTCTTCCTCAACCGCCTGAAACTGACCGATTTTCGCAACTATGCGACGCTGGCGCTCGACCTCGACGCGCGCCATGTCGTGTTGACCGGCGAGAACGGCGCGGGCAAGACGAACCTCATGGAAGCGGTTTCGTTTCTCTCGCCCGGCCGCGGTATGCGCCGTGCCGCGTATGGCGACGTCGCGCGCGTTGGAGCGGCCGACGGATTTTCGGTCTTTGCGGCAGTCGAGGGCATGGAAGGGCCTGTGGAAATCGGCACGGGCACCGCGGGCACCGAGGACGGCCAGGCGCGCCGCCTGCGGCTCAACGGCACGCCCGCCAGGACCGTGGACGAATTGACCGACCATCTGCGCGTGCTCTGGCTGACGCCGGCGATGGATGGACTCTTCACGGGCCCGTCCGCTGATCGCAGGCGGTTTCTCGACCGGCTGGTGCTGTCGCTCGACCCGGGACACGGGCGGCGCGCCAGTGAGTTCGAGCGCGCGATGCGCAGCCGCAACCGGCTGCTGACGGAGTTTCGGCCAGACCCTGCCTGGCTTTCGGCGATCGAGCGTGAAATGGCCGGGCTCGGGGTATCTATGCAGCTGGCGCGCCTCGAAATGCTGGGCCTCCTGACAGCCCTTGTCGAAAGAAGCCAAAGCGAGGGCACATTTCCTTCCGCGACGCTGGCGCTCGCGGGCTTCCTCGACGACCTCCACGGCCTGCCGGCCTACGATCTCGAAGAGCGATACTTGGCGATGCTGCTGGAAGGCCGCGGCCGCGATGCCGCGGCCGGCCGCACGCTCGATGGCCCGCATCGCAGCGACCTTTTGATTCGCCACCGCGAAAAGAACATGGAAGCCGAACGGTGCTCGACCGGCGAGCAGAAGGCGCTGCTGGTCGGCCTGGTGCTCGCCCATGCCCGGCTTGTCGGCGATATGACCGGCCATGCGCCCGTGATGCTACTCGATGAAATCGCCGCCCATCTCGACGAGGGACGGCGGGCGGCGCTCTTCGACCTCGTCGACGGCCTCGGCGGCCAAGCCTTCATGACCGGCACCGACCGCACCATGTTTACAGCACTTGGCGAACGCGGGCGCTTCCTGACCGTTGCCAACGGGCAGGTTTCCGGGTGAGACTTGTTTCTTGGAAGGATGCATCGACGGCCTTGCGCTTGCATCCTGCACTCAATGGCTTGGGAAAAATCACGCTCATGATTTCGGATTGCAGCAGTTCAAAATCATCGCCGCGTGCGAAAAGAGGCTCCGAATGACGATCGACGCAAAGCTCGACACCGCAGAAATCGCCCGTTACGCGCGCCACATCGTCTTGCCGGAAGTGGGTGGTGCGGGGCAGCAGAAACTGAAGGCGGCGCGCGTGCTCGTCATCGGTGCGGGCGGCCTCGGCGCGCCCGTGCTGCAGTACCTTGCCGCCGCCGGCGTCGGAACACTCGGCGTCATCGACGACGACGTCGTGTCGCTGTCGAACCTGCAGCGGCAGGTCATTCACGCAACCGCGGATATCGGCCGCCCCAAGGTCGAAAGCGCCGTGCTGGCGATCAATGCGCTGAACCCGCACGTGACGGCCACGATGCATCATACGCGGCTCGAGGCCGGAAATGCCGAGGAGATCTTTCGCCACTACCATCTCGTCATCGACGGCTCGGACAATTTCGATACGCGTTATCTGGCGGCAGACACGGCCGAGGCGGTGCAAGTTCCGCTGGTGACCGGCGCCGTCGGCCGCTTCGATGGGTCCGTCACCGTGCTGAAACCCTACGAAACCGATGCCGAGGGCCATCCTAACCCGTCCTATCGCGACCTCTTTCCCGCCCCTCCTCCGCCGGGCGTAGTTCCCTCCTGCGCCGAAGCCGGCGTGCTGGGCGCCTTGACCGGGGTCATCGGCACGCTGCAGGCGATGGAGGCGATCAAACTCGTCACCGGGATCGGCGAGCCGCTCGTCGGCCGGCTGCTGCTTTACGATGCGCTCGCGGCTGAGTTCAGCACGATCCGGTATCGTCGCGGCGCGGCTTGAGGGCACCATGAAGGAAATGCGCATCGACGATCGCTTCGGTCGGTTTGAAGAACTGCTGGCGCTGATCCTCGCATCCTTCGCCTATATGGACGGACGGATCGATCCGCCTTCTTCCGCGCATGCGCTGACGCCGGAAGCGCTCCGTCGAAAAGCGGAAGACGAGATTGCCTTTGTTGCCCTCGCCGAGCGCGACCTTGTCGGCTGCGTGTTCTGCAAGCCGGAACCGGATTGCCTCTATATCGGCAAGCTCGCCGTCGCGCCCTGGTTTCAGCGCAAGGGTGCCGGGCGTCTGCTTCTTACCACCGCCGAAGAAACAGCGCGCGAACTGAAACTTCCCGCCCTACGGCTGCAAACGCGCATCGAGCTTTCCGAGAACCACGCGGCTTTCGCCGCCTGGGGCTTCGCCGAGACCGGTCGTTCGTCCCATCCCGGCTTCACGCATCCAACGTCGATCGAAATGCGGAAGGTCGTTCAGAGCTGCCAAGCGGCGTCCGGTCGCAGCCACCTTTGCCCCTCACCCTAACCCTCTCCCCGCAAGCGGGGAGAGGGAACTTGGGCGGTGCGGCATAGTCCCTTCGCCCCGCTGGCGGGGAGAAGGTGCCGGCAGGCGGATGAGGGGCAGAACCGCTGCGCTTTGCTAATCCCGCCCGGGCAGCACGCGATCCGGCGGGCGGTGACCGTCGAAGAAGGTGCGTATGTTGATCACCACCTTTTCACCCATGTCGATACGGCCTTCGAGGGTCGCGGAGCTCATATGCGGTAGGAGCACAACCTTGCCTTCGCCGGCGAGCTTGACGAGCTTGGGGCTGACCGCCGGTTCGTTCTCGAAAACATCGAGCCCGGCGCCGGCAATCTTGCCTTCCCTGATGCACTTGATCAGCGCCGTCTCGTCGATGATGCCGCCGCGCGCGGTGTTGACGATGTAGCTGTCCGGCCGCATCAGCGCCAGCCGGCGCGCCGACAGCAAATGGAAGGTCGCGGGCGTCGAGGGGCAGTTCACCGAGACGATATCGACGCGCGCAAGCATCTGGTCGAGGCTGTCCCAATAGGTCGCCTCGAGCATTTCCTCGGTCTCGGGCTTGACCCGGTGACGGTTGTGGTAGTGGATCGAAAGTCCGAAGGCCTTGGCGCGGCGGGCGACGGCGGTGCCGATCCGGCCCATGCCGACGATGCCGATGCGTTTGCCGGCGATACGCCGGCCGAGCATCCAGGTCGGCGACCAGCCCGCCCATTCCCCCTTGCGATCGGTCAGGATCTGCGCACCCTCGGCGAGCCGCCGCGGCACCGCGAGGATGAGCGCCATGGTCATGTCGGCCGTGTCTTCGGTAAGCACATTCGGGGTGTTGGTGACGGTGATGCCCCTTCGAGCGGCCGCGTCGACATCGATGTTGTCGACACCGTTCGAGAAGGCCGCAATCAGCCGCAACTGCGGCCCAGCCTGCTCGATCAGAGCGGCGTCGACTCGGTCCGTCACCGTCGGCACGAGCACGTCGACCCGCTTGACCGCGGCAACCAGCTCCGGCTGGCTGCGCGGCGTGTCGTCGACGTTCAGCTCTGCGTCGAAGAGTTCGCGCATGCGGGTTTCGACGACATCCGGCAATTTCCGGGTGATGTAGACCGTTGGCTTCTTCTTGCTTGTCATCGTTATGTGCGGCCCTCGTTCACGGGTCCTTAACCAAGTTGGGCGATAGTTTCTCCCTGTAGTCGCAATTTCTACCAGACCCGGTGGCGAAGACAATTGAAAGTCACTGCCTGACACCGGATTTGCACCCCAAGCCGACGGGCCAGATCAAAGTGCGCCTTCAAGGCTTCACTGCTATCGGAACATGAGCTTCGTCATGCGTGATGTCGTTTCCAGCTTCTCGACCGTGTTGGTAGCCGCCTGCATCGGGATGGCCGTGATGACTTCCGGCGCCTTTGCCCAGGCGGCGAAAGGTGCAAGCGGCCTGCCGCTGCCGCGCTTCGTCAGCCTGAAATCGAAGAGCGTCAACCTGCGGATCGGTCCAAGCCTCGACTACGCGGTGGCCTTCCGCTACCTCAAATCGGGTGTGCCGGTGGAAATCATCCAGGAATATGACAACTGGCGCCGTATCCGCGACGCGGACGGGACGGAGGGCTGGGTGAACCAGGCACTGCTTTCCGGCGACCGGACTGCGCTTGCCGCCCCGTGGATGCGCGGCAAGGGCGAAGGCATCTTCGTCAACCTCCGGCGCGATCCTCAAAGCACAGCGCCGATCATCGCGCGGATGGAACCGGGCGTCGTGCTGCAGATCGGCGAATGCAATGGAGATTGGTGCCACGCCGAGACCCAAGGCGTCGAAGGCTGGATCGCCCAGGGCGAGATCTGGGGCGCCTATCCAGGCGAAGCGTTCAAATAAATCGCTCCTCGTCCGCTAGATCATTTCATTGTTTCATTGAAACAGTGAAATGATCTAACTCGTTGAAACTACTCAATTCCGGACGGAAAACCGTTACACACTTTTCCTGGAATTGCTCTAAAGCGTTCGCATAAAAAGAGCAGGCGTATCAAAAGTCATGGCGTGGTTGATTTTCGACTAGGCTCGAGCTTCGAAACCAGATCGGCAACGAGTTCATCCACGCCCTTCGTCGCGGTGTCGATAACAAGCGGGCGCGGCCCCCAATCTTCATAGACTCGATCGATGATCTCTTCCCACGTTGGCTTTGATAGCCCCGGCACATCGGTCAACCGGGTTTCCACACGCCGGCGATGCTCGGCTTTGTCTGAGCAAATGACCTCTACCTCGACGGCTGGTGCCGCCGATCGCTCTGCTACCGACAACCAAGCGTCTCTCGTTACTTGTAGGCAATTTACGGAATCCGCGATGACGGTGTTGCCAAGAGTGAGATTGTCCTCAGCCACCCCGTAAGCAGCTATGTATCCTGCTGGTCCGACGTCCGAGTTTGGGGCACCCGAAGCCCGAATGCTTTGCTCGATCGTGTCAACGCGCACATGCACCGCGCGTAGCAGCTTCGCCAAAGCGCGAGCGATTGTCGTTTTTCCGGTCCCCGGCAGGCCACCCAAAATAATGAGCATGAAAACCTCACTCTTGGCCGACAAGCGTCAGGCGAGGCCGGCTTCCTTGGCCGCGGCTGCGAGCGATATCATCGGACGCGGGCCGATCTGGCCGATGACGATGCCGGCTGCGAGATTGCCGAGCTTGCTGCAGACGTCGAGTGAGCGTCCCTGCGTGTAGCCGTGGAGAAACCCGGCCGCATAAAGGTCGCCGGCACCCGTCGTGTCGATGACTTGCTCGACGGCCTTCGCCCCGACGCGCACCCACTCACCACCACGAACGACGACGGAACCCTCTTCGCTCAGCGTGACGGCCGCGAGCTTGCAGTCCTTCGCGAGCGCCTTCAGCGCAACATCGAAATCCTCGGTCTCGTAAAGCGCCAGGGCTTCCTGCCTGTTGGCAAAAACGATGTCCACGGTGCCGGAGCGCATCAGGTCGAGAAACTCGTCGCGGTAGCGATGGACGCAGAAACTGTCCGAGAGCGTCATGGCCGTTTCTCGCCCGTTCGCATGGGCGATTCGAGCCGCCTCGCGGATCGCGTCCTTGGCGCGCGGCGGGTCCCACAGATAACCTTCGAAATAGGTGACCTTGGATTGCGCGACCACGTCCTCCTCGACATCCTCGGGGCCGAGTTCGACACAGGCGCCGAGATAGGTGTTCATCGACCGCTCGCCGTCTCCCGTCACGAAAATCATCGAGCGTGCGGTCGGCGGGAGACTTTCCAGCGGCTTGGTCTGGAAATGGACGCCCTGCGCCCGGATATCGTGCGTGAAAATGTCGCCGAGCTGATCGCTGGCGATCTTGCCGAAATAGGCCGCTCGCCCGCCGAGGCTCGCGACACCGGCCGCCGTGTTGCCGGCGCTGCCGCCGGAGGCCTCAACCGCCGGACCCATCCGCGAATAGAGCAACTCGGCCCGATCCGCGTCGATGAGGTTCATCGCGCCCTTGATGATACCGTTCTCCACAAGAAAGCTGTCATCGCAGCGCGCAATGATATCGACGATCGCGTTGCCGATCGTCAGCACATCGTATTTTGTCATGAACTCCGTCCGGTTTCCTGAATGGCCGGTCTCCGTTAATACCGGTTTTGCGGCCATTTGGAAGTCACTACTGCGCCCTGTGCCTTTTGAGATCAACGCGGGTGCCCGCGCGGCATCTCTGATCCGCCGACATATCAGCCGGCGACGGGCACGACCTGCGGCGGCAGCTCGACCAATGGGGCCGGTATGTCGCACGTTTTTTCCGGTGACTTGCAGAGATCTGCGATGACACAGCGCTCGCATTCCGGCCGGCGTGCCTTGCAAACGTAGCGGCCGTGCAGGATCAGCCAATGGTGCGCGTGGTAAAGATAGGCCTCAGGGATGACGCTGAGCAGATGCGCTTCCACTTCATCCGGCGTCCTGCCCGGTGCCAGGCGAATGCGATTGGCGATACGGAAGATGTGGGTATCGACGGCGATCGTCGGCTGGCCGAAAGCCATCGACAAAACGACATTGGCGGTCTTGCGCCCGACGCCCGGCAGGGTCACCAGTTCTTCCCGCGTACGGGGTACCTCACCGCCGAAATCGGCGATCAGTTTCTCCGAGAGAGCGATGACGTTTTTCGCCTTGTTGCGGTAAAGCCCGATCGTCTTGATATAGTCCCGAAGCTTTTCCTCACCCAACGCCAGCATCTTTTGCGGCGTATCGGCGACGGCAAAGAGCGCGCGCGTCGCCTTGTTGACGCCGGCGTCGGTCGCCTGGGCCGAAAGCGCGACCGCCACCACCAGCGTGAACGGATTGACGTGTTCGAGTTCGCCCCTCGGCTCGGGGCGCTGCACGGAGAAGCGGCGAAAGATCTCCTCGACCTCGGCAGCGCTGTAGGCACTGCGTTGCCGCCGGGCCAGTCGGACTGTCGCTGCGTTCGATTTTGACGATTGCTTCGGCGATTTCAGCTTCACGTTTTTCATGCTGCATCTATAGTCATTGGTCATGACCGAAGGCAACGCCGAGACCTCCATCAACGACCAGCCGATCTTCGCTGCCGAGCTTACGCCCTACCGTTCACTCGGCCTCAAGGGGTTCAAGGTCCTTCTGATGATCGCAGGCGCGATGAGCCTTGTGCACATATTCGTTTTCCTGGTCATCGGTGCATGGCCGATCGTCTTCTTTTTCGGCCTGGATTTCGTCCTCCTCTTCGGCGCCTTCTGGCTAAACTATCGTTCCGCACGCGCCCGGGAGGAGGTCAGCATCTCGCGTACCGATGTATCGGTAAAGAAATTCACGCCATCGGGGAGAATGACCGAGCATCGCTTCAATCCCTTCTGGACACGGTTCAGCATCAAGCGGCACCAGGAGATCGGCATCGTTTCGATGTGGATCATCGGTGGCGGCCGACGGACCGATATCGGCTCCTTCCTCAATCGCGACGACCGCGAAACCTTCGCGCTGGCCTTTGCCCGTGCGCTCGCGACCGCCCGCCGCCGCTGATTTTGCAGCGACGCAATTGGGCGGAAAAACGCACGCAGTTTTCATTGCTTAGAGCGGGATGCTCACAAGAATCGGGTGGTTATCTGCCCGGCGGAGGATTACCTGTAGGCTGACAGGAGGCGATCATGAACGTTGTTACATCCATTCCGACCGACATCACTCCCGAAGGCACCGATTACGACACGGTCAGCCGCGTGATCGAGATGCTGACGGAGGATTACCGCGATCAGCCATCGCTTGAAACGGTCGCCAGCCGCCTCGGCCAGTCGCCGACGCAACTGCAGAAGACCTTCACCCGCTGGGCGGGGCTTTCCCCGAAGGCCTTCCTCCAGGCGGTGACGCTCGATCATGCCAAGCGGTTGCTGCGGCAGGAGGATATGCCGTTGCTGGAGACCAGCATCGAAGTGGGTCTTTCCGGACCCAGCCGCCTGCACGACCTCTTCGTCACGCATGAGGCAATGTCGCCCGGCGAATGGAAGGCGCGCGGCTCCGGGCTCACCATTCGCTACGGCTTCCATCCCTCGCCCTTCGGGACCGCGCTCGTCATGGTCACCGAGCGCGGACTTGCCGGGCTTGCCTTTGCCGATTCCGGCGAGCAACGTTCGAGCTTCGACGATATGGCCCGCCGGTGGCCCAAGGCGAACTATGTCGAGGACAGTGCGGCAACGGCGCGCTATGCCGCCCGCATCTTCGATCCGGAGCGCTGGTGTGCGGAGGAGCCGCTGCAAATCTTCCTGATCGGCTCGGATTTCCAGATCCGGGTGTGGCAGGCACTCTTGAACATCCCGCTCGGGAAGGCGACCACCTATTCGAAGATCGCCGACGAGATCGGCCAGCCAACCGCATCGCGCGCCGTCGGCGCAGCCGTCGGACGCAACCCGATCTCCTTCGTCGTGCCCTGCCATCGTGCGCTCGGCAAGAGCGGCGATCTCACCGGCTACCACTGGGGCCTGACGCGCAAGCGCGCGATCCTCGGTTGGGAAGCGGGCAAGGGCTGATACAAAAAAGGGACGCCGCGGCGTCCCTTTTTGCCGATATGAAGGCGCCTCAATGCGCGCCGGACATGTCGCCCAGCACTTCCTTCGAAGCGACGGTGGAATCCGCTTTCAGCTTGTAGACCATCGGCACCCCGGTCGCGAGGTTGAGCTTGAGGATCTGCTCCTTGGTCAGCTTGTCGAGCACCATGACGAGCGAGCGCAGCGAGTTGCCGTGAGCGGCGATCAGCACCTTCTGGCCCGAAAGCACGCGCGGCAGGATGTCGGTGAGATAATAGGGCCAGACACGCGCGCCGGTGTCGCGCAGGCTCTCGCCGCCGGGCGGCGGGACATCGTAGGAGCGACGCCAGATATGCACCTGCTCCTCGCCCCATTTGGCACGTGCATCGTCCTTGTTGAGGCCGGAAAGGTCGCCGTAGTCGCGCTCGTTCAGCGCCTGGTCGCGAATGGTTTCAAGCGAGGACTGGCCGACAGCATCGAGCACGAACTGGCAGGTGCGCTGGGCGCGGACAAGGGAAGAGGTGAAGGCGATGTCGAACTTGATGCCGTACTCGGCGAGCGCCTTGCCGCCGGCCTTTGCTTCCTCGACGCCGAGTTCCGTCAGGTCCGGGTCACGCCAGCCGGTGAACAGGTTCTTCAGGTTCCAATCGCTCTGGCCATGCCGAACGAGAACGAGGGTGCCGCTCATTTCATTTCCTCTTGAAAGATTGGAGTGTCAGTTGAGCCCGAGAACATCGAGCATGGAATAGAAGCCGGGCTTCTGGCCGCGACCCCAAAGGGCGGCCGTGACTGCACCGCGCGCGAAGATCGAGCGATCGGTGGCGCTGTGGGAAAGTGTGACCTGTTCGCCCTCGCCCGCGAGAATGACCGAATGTTCGCCGACGACGGAGCCGCCGCGCAGCGTCGCAAAGCCGATCGCCCCTTCCGGCCGTGCTCCGGTGTGGCCGTCCCTGACGCGCACGGAATGATCCGCAAGCTCGATACCGCGGCCCTTGGCCGCCGCCTCTCCAAGCAGAAGCGCCGTGCCCGACGGGGCATCGACCTTGTGCTTGTGGTGCATTTCCAGAATTTCGATGTCCCAATCCGCCGCTTTGAGGGCGCGCGCCGCCTGCTCAGTCAAGACGCCAAGAAGATTGACGCCAAGGCTCATATTGCCCGACTTGATGACGCGCGCGTGCCGCGCCGCTGCGCGGATCTTCGCCTCGTCGTCAGCCGAGCAGCCGGTGGTGCCGATGACGTGGACGATGCGCGCCTGCGCTGCCAGCCCGGCGAATTCGACCGTGCCCGCCGGCGACGTGAAATCGAGAACGCCTTCCGCCTCGACGAAGGCCTCCAGCGGCTTGTCGGTAATGGCGACATCGATCGGGCCGAGCCCCGCCAGTTCGCCCGCGTCACGGCCGATGAACGGCGAACCCGGCCGCTCCACCGCGGCATGAAGGCACACGCCCGCCATGCCATGAACGATCCGGATCAATGTCTGGCCCATCCGACCGGCCGCGCCGACCACCACGAGCTTCATATCCGTTTCGCTCATCGTCGAATTCCCTTGGCTTCTATAGGATTGCGTCTTCCGCCGTCATATCCGCGGCGCTGCCCTGCAGATTGTGCAGCCGAGCGTAGAGACCGTCCGGACGCTGCGCAAGCTCGTCATGGGTGCCTTCCTCGACGACCGTGCCGTCCTTCATGACGATAATCTTGTCGGCGTTGACGACTGTCGAAAGCCGGTGAGCGATGACGATCACCGTGCGGCCGCTCATCGCCCGATCGAGCGCCTTCTGCACCGCAGCCTCGGACTCGGTGTCGAGGGCGGAAGTCGCTTCGTCGAGAAGGAGGATCGGCGCATTGCGCACAAGTGCGCGGGCAATCGACAGCCGCTGGCGCTGGCCGCCCGATAACGTCACGCCGTTCTCGCCGACCGGCGTTTCGTAGCCCTGCGGCTGCGCCAGGATGAAATCGTGGGCGTAGGCGAGCCGTGCCGCCTCCTCGATTTCCACGTCCGTGGCTTCCGGCCGGCCATAGCGAATGTTGTCGCGGATCGAGCCTTCGAAAAGGTACGGTTGCTGCGACACATAGGCAAGGCCGTTGCGGAGCGACTGCTTTGTGACCCCGGCGATATCCTGCCCGTCGATGAGAATCTGACCGGATTTGGGGTCGTAGAACCGCGGGATCAGGCTGATGATGGTCGACTTTCCGGCACCAGATGGGCCGACCAGCGCCGTCGTCTTGCCGCCCTCGGCACGGAAGCTGACCCCCTTCAGGATCTCGTCGCCGCTGCCATAGGCAAAGCGCACGTCACGCAGTTCGATCGTCGCTTCGCCGAGCTTGATTTCGGTTGCGTCGGGACGGTCGCGCTGGTGCGGCATCGTGTCGAGAATCTCGTAGATCATGCGCGCGTTGACGGCGGCGCGCTCCAGCGACACCTGCAGGCGCGCGAGACGCCGCGCCGGATCGTAGGCCATCAAGAGCGCGGTGACGAAGGCGAAGAACGCGCCCGGCGGGACGTTGCCGTAGATCGTGCGGAAAGCCGAATAGGCAAGCACCGACGAAATCGCCAGGCCGGCGAAGGTTTCCGTCATCGGTGCCGTGCGTTCGCTGAGGCGCGCGATCCGGTTTGCCCGGTTTTCTGCCCGGTCGATGATGGTGTCGACCTTGCGGCGCAGTTCGTTTTCCATCGTGAAGGCCTTGACGATGGAAATGCCCTGGATGGTTTCCTGCATGGCGCCGAGCACGCGGCTGTTGACCTCGACGGCCTCGCGCGTCGCCAGGCGCAGGCGCTTCGAGACATAACGCAGACCGAGAAGCAGCGGCGGCGCGACGAAGAAGACGATAAGCGAGAGCAGCCAATCCTTGCTGAACATGACGCCGACGAGCCCGATCAGGGTCAGAAAGTCGCGGGCGATCGACGTCACCGTCATGTTGAGCACGTCGCGGATGCCGCTGACATTCTGGCTGATCTTGGCGGCAAGCTGCGCCGAGCGCATGTCATGGAAATAGCCGACGCTGAGCGCCATCAGATGGGCGTAAAGCCGCCGCTGGTAGCGGGCGACGATATTGTTGCCGATCTTCGAGAGCGCGACCGCTTGCCCATAGGTCGCAAGACCGCGCAGGACGAACGCGGCGAAGATCGCGAGGCAGATCCACAGCACGATATCGGCGCGCCTGTTGGCAAACGCCTCGTTGATCACGGTTTCCATGATCCAGGCCGTGAAGCCGGTCGTCGCCGCCACGACCATCAGGCAGGCGATGGCAAAGGCATAGCCCCGGATATGGTCGCGGCCGTTTTCGGCAACGACGCGCCTCAGGATTCCGGTAATCGTGTCGGAATCGACTGCGCGCTGGTTTTTATTCTTGGCGTCCAATAAGCCCGTCTTCCCTGAGCTCGCTCTCGATCACGATGATTTTAGGTCGAATCGACCTAAAATCATCGTGATCGATTCCAATAAGTTAGAGCGGGATGCGGGTGGAAAACCACGCACACTTTTCCTCATCCCGCTCTAGTGTTCCGTGTACCGGCATCGCCCGTCCGGGGCTCTATAGTGCTTTGATGCCGTTTTGGCGAGTCTTTGCGAACAATCGGTCGGTCAGCTTCTCCAGCGCCGTCCCTCAGTTGCAACACCAAAGTCTCTCGGCGTGCGCGCGAAGGCAGAAAGACCGGAAAGTGCGGCCATCGGGTGGACGACGGCGAAAGTCGGGATCGTTCGCATCAATGCAGAATGCGGCGCCTTGTCCTCGAAGGCGGCGCGGAATTCCGGCCGCATCAAAGCCGGCAATATCTTCTGCGAGATGCCGCCCGCCAGGAACACGCCCCCGCGTGCCATGAAGATCAGCGCCATGTCGCCGGCGACGCGGCCGAGATAGGTGCTGAAGAGCGATACCGTCTCGACGGCCGCCGCATCCGAGCCGGAAAGCGCGCTGGTCGTCACCGCCGCCTGGTCGGCGAGTACCGGCTCCTCGCCATTGGCGGCGCAAACCGCGCGGTAAAGGTTCATGATCCCGCGCCCGCACAGGATCTGCTCGCCCGCCATGCGGCCTTCGATCGGCTCCAGGAACGGCCAGATCCGGAAATCGCGCTCTGTGCGCGGACCGATATCGACATGGCCGCCCTCGCCGGGCACGGGGATCCAGGTGTGCTGCGCGAATACGAGGCCTGCGACGCCCAGCCCCGTTCCGGGACCGAGCACGACCCGCGACGTCGACGGACGGATGCTGCCTCCCCCGATCTGGACGAGGTCCTCGTCAGCGGGTGTCGCGACTGCCAGCGCCTGCGCCTCGAAGTCGTTGATGACCAGCACGTCGGCGAGACCAAGACTCGCCAGCATATCCTTAGGCCGAATCACCCAACCGGCATTCGTCAGCGGAATCTCGTCGCCCTTGATCGGGCCCGCGACCGCCAGGATCGCCGAGCGCGGCTGAACGGACGTCTTGTCGAGGATGCTCTTCTGCATCGCCTCCTCGATCGTCGCGAAATCGCCCGTCTTGATCGGCGGCAGTTGCTTCGGTTCTGCATAGGTGTCGACCAGCAGCGCGAAGCGGGCGTTCGTTCCACCGATGTCGCCGATCAATATCGGAAAGGGAAAGCCGTGGTCACCCGCACTAAGCATTGCAAAATCCGTCCTGATCGCGATGTGGAATGTTCGAGACTGTGTATCAGTTGCGCCGGAAGGCGATCAACTCTTCCGCCGTTGCGCGGTTCAACGCCATCGGGATGTCGTAGACGATCGCCAGGCGCATCAACGCCTTGACGTCGACATCATGCGGCATGGCCGTCAGCGGATCGACGAAAAAGATGAGGAAATCCACGTCGCCGGTGGCGATCATCGCGCCGATCTGCTGATCGCCGCCAAGCGGTCCGCTCTTGAGTCGCGTGATATCGAGCCCGGGACACGCCTCGAGAACGCGGCCGCCGGTCGTGCCGGTGGCGACGATCTTCCATTTGGACAACACCGCCTCGTTTTCTTTGGCAAAGGCGGCGAGATCATCCTTCTTCTGATCATGGGCAATCAGGGCAAGACATTTCCGATCGGCCACGCAGCCTCTCCAGCGTCAATTTTAAATCGATTTGAAAGCCCTATACATGAGCATCGCGCAATTGGAAAGGCAGCAGGGGCGGCGGACCTGCCAGCCCTCATATGGGCGCCTTCGCCCGGAGGGCTATTGCAGCGCCGGACGCGGCAAGGGGACCGGAACGTTTTCCAAAGGCGCGGCGGCCGCAGCACCGATGACGGCTTCGATGCTCGTCGCGGCGGCGGGAACCGCGGTTGCGGGAGCGGAAGCGGTGGTTGCGGACCGGTAGGCCGTGCCGTAGGTCACCTCCTGTTCGGACGCCGGAGGCGGACCGTCGAGCACCAGGGCACAAGCCTTCGGCAGATCCGAAAGCTTTGCAAATTTCGGCTTCACGGGCTTTTCCGGCTTCTTCTTCGGCTTCGCCCACGGCTCGTCGGTGAACCACCAGGCGAGCGACTTGTCGCAGCCGTCACCCGCCGGCACGCGCGCCTGGCCCTTGCAGCCGACCGAACCCTCGGGGCACTTGATGCGAATGTGGAAATGATAGTCATGACCATAGATCGGCCGGACCTTGCCGAGCGCCGAACGATCCCCCTTCCACGTGTCGCAGAGCTTCTTCTTGATCGCCGGATTGACGAAGACGCGCTCAACCTGAGGATAGCTGGCCGCCATCATGATCAGCCGTGCGTGCGCGGGGGTCCATATGGACGGATCGACCGTCAGGAACTTGTTCTTCTGCAGCATCGAGGTCGCGGAAATCGACTCGCGCTCCTGATAGCTCAGCGTCCTTTGCGGCATCGGTGTCAGCCAGATGTCGGCGTCGAGGCCGATCTGGTGCGATGCGTGACCAGAGGTCATCGGGCCGCCGCGTGGCTGCGATATGTCGCCAAGCAAGAGACCCGGCCAGCCGATCTTCTCGGCTGCGTCGTGCGAGAATCGCTCGATCAGTGCGATCATTTGCGGGTGGCCCCAGCGTCGATTGCGCGACAGGCGCATTGCCTGCCAGGTCGGCCCGTCCGTCGGGATCGCGACCCCGCCCGCCAGACAACCCTTCGCATAAAAGCCGAACGAGGAAGGCGCCATCGCCGCCGGCAACGCCTTGGCGCCAAAGAGTTCCTTCGCAGGCGTTCCGTCGGCCGAGGCGGCGTCGGTGGCCAGAAGGCTCGCCCCCACGATCAAGCCAAGCATTGCCGAACCGCAGCGTCGAAAGGCAGCCGCTATTTCAAGTCCCATTCCAATCCCCCGATCGGCGTAGCACCGGTATCCCACGCAATCTGCGCTCGCCCCTATCCCGAATCACCGCACTTGCCAGAGCCTACAGCGCCGCGCGTCCGACGCGCAAAGGTCGCTGCAGCGCTCTGAATTGCTGCATGATTTTGTCCTTAAATCGATCCCGATTTAAGGAATCATGCAGTAGCGGATCACCCGGATGTGACTCAAAAATTTTGCCTGATTTTGGGCAAGTCCTGTCAATTGCCCTGATTTCGCCTATTCTGGTTCAAATCATCATCGAACGATAAGGGGAAGCAACTGGATGCTGGATTTGAGCGGTATTGTTAAAAAGAGACTGGCAACCGCACTTCTGGCAATACCTCTGCTCTTACCGCTCGGTACGCGCGCCCAGGACCAACAGCCCACCTGGCACCATGGTCTTTCGCTCGTCGGTGAACTCAAATATCCACCGGGCTTCGAACGCTTCGACTATGTGAACCCCGACGCCCCGAAAGGCGGCGACGTCCGGCTGTCGCAGACAGGGACCTTCGACACGTTCAATCCGCTCCTCGAAAGGGGCGAGGCGGCCGTCGGTCTGTCGCTCGTCTTCGATACCTTGTTGAAACCCGCTGACGATGAGATTTCAACGGCCTATGGCCTGCTTGCCGAAGGCGTTTCGTTCCCGGATGACATTTCATCCGCCACCTTTCGGCTGAGAAAGGAAGCGAAGTGGTCGGACGGCAAACCGGTGACACCCGAAGACGTCGTCTTCAGCTTCGAGAAGGGCAAGGAGCTCAATCCGCTTTACCAGAGCTATTACAAGCATGTCGTTGCAGCCGAAAAGACCAGCGAAAACGAGGTCACCTTTCGCTTCGACGAGAAGAACAATCGCGAACTGCCACATATCCTGGGCCAGATCCTGATTGTCCCGAAACACTGGTGGGAAGCGCCCGGCCCGGACGGCAAGCCGCGCGATATCAATCGTACGACGCTGGAGCCGGTGATCGGCTCGGGCCCCTATCGAATCGCTTCGTTTTCGGCTGGATCGACGATCCGCTACGAGCGCAGGGACGACTATTGGGGTGCAAACCTCAACGTCAATGTCGGTCAGAACAATTTCGGCTCCGTCACCTACACCTTCTTCGGCGACAGCGGCGTCGAGTTCGAGGCCTTCCGCGCCGGTGACATCGATTTCTGGCGCGAGACACAGGCACGCCGCTGGGCGACCGGTTACGACTTTCCGGCCGTCAAGGAAGGACACGTAAAACGCGAGCAGGTGCCGTTCAGGGCGACCGGCGTCATGCAGGCGCTCGTGCCGAACATGCGTCGCAAGCCGTTCGATGACGAGCGTGTGCGCGAGGCCCTCAATTATGCCCTCGACTTCGAGGAGCTGAACCGCACCGTCTTCTTCGATCAGTACACGCGCGTGAACAGCTACTTCTTCCTGACGGAACTGGCCTCCACCGGCCTGCCGGAAGGTCTCGAGCTGGAAATCCTGAACGAGGTCAAGGACAAGGTTCCGCCGGAGGTCTTCACGACGCCCTATGCGAATCCGGTCGGCGGCACGCCGCAGAACGGGCGCGACAACCTGCGCAAGGCGATCGGGCTCCTGAAGGAGGCCGGCTTCGAGCTCAAGGGCAACCGTATGGTGAATACGGCGACCGGCAGGCCGTTTTCCTTCGAGATCCTTTTGAGCAGTCCGATGCTGGAGCGGGTGGTGCTGCCCTATGCCCAGAACCTCAAGCGGATAGGCATCGAGGCGAGCGTGCGCACCGTCGACCCGTCGCAGTATACGAACCGCGAGCGGGCCTTCGACTACGACATGACCTGGGAAGTCTGGGGGCAGACCTTGAGCCCGGGAAATGAACAGGAGGACTTCTGGGGTTCGAAATCGGCCTCACGTCAGGGTTCGAGAAATTATGCCGGCATCTCCGATCCGGGTGTCGACGCCCTGATCAATCGCGTCATCTTCGCGAAGGATCGCGAAACGCTCGTTGCGGCCACGAAAGCGCTCGACCGGGTTCTGCTGGCCCACCACTATGTCGTGCCGCTCTATTACCCGAAGGCGGCAAATATCGCCTATCGCGACACAGTCGGCAGGCCAGCCGAACTGCCGAAATACGCGATCGGCTTTCCCGACATCTGGTGGTGGACGGCCGCCGCCAAGCAATGAGACCCTTGCGCTCGGGCTGGCTCTCGATTCCAAATGTAAAAAGCGAATCACTTAAATACGGCAGTGGCCGGGCTCGAAGCGCACGGCAAGGAGTACCAGGGATTGAGACGGAATAGACGGCAACCCGAAGCACCGCGGATCGACGCGATCGGCGGCAAGAAGATGCCGAGGTTCGCCTGATGGGTGCCTATATCCTGCGCCGGCTGCTCCTGATGATCCCCACGATCGTCGGGATCATGGCCATCTCCTTCGCCGTCGTGCAGTTCGCGCCGGGCGGTCCGGTGGAACAGGTGATTTCGGAGTTGACGAACGCGGCCGGATCGGACCGGCTCACCGGCGGCGGTGGCGATCTGCTCCAGAGCGGCGGCGACGAGGGCGGTCGCTATCGCGGCGCCCAGGGCCTCGATCCCGAATTCATCGCAAAGCTCGAGAAACAGTTCGGCTTCGACAAGCCGCCACTCGAACGCTTCCTGACGATGATGTGGAACTATGCCCGCTTCGATTTCGGTGAGAGCTTCTTCCGCAACACGTCCGTCGTCGACCTCATCGTCGACAAGATGCCGGTCTCCATTTCGCTCGGCGTCTGGATCCTCATCTTTTCCTACGCCATTTCCATCCCGCTCGGCATTCGGAAGGCCGTAACCGACGGTTCCACCTTCGATGTCTGGACGTCCGGCATCATCATTGTCGGTTACGCCGTGCCGGGCTTCCTGTTCGGTATCCTCTTGATCGTGATTTTCGCGGGCGGATCCTTCTTCGACTGGTTCCCGCTGCGCGGTCTCGTCTCCGACAATTTCTATGAACTGCCGTGGTGGCAGAAGATCCTCGATTACTTCTGGCACATGACGTTGCCGCTGATCACGCTTTTGCTTTCGGCCTTCGCGACGACAACGCTGCTCACCAAGAATTCCTTCATCGACGAGATCAAGAAGCAGTACGTAACGACGGCGCGGGCGAAGGGATTGGCCGAGCGGCAAGTGCTCTACGGCCACGTTTTCCGCAATGCCATGCTGATCATCATCGCCGGTTTTCCCGGCGCCTTCATTTCCGCCTTCTTCACCGGTTCACTGTTGATCGAATACATCTTCTCCCTTGATGGGCTCGGCCGCCTTGGCTACGACGCCGTCGTCAAACGCGACTATCCGATCGTCTTCGCGACGCTCTACATCTTCTCGCTGATGGGCCTCTTCGTCAGTCTGATCTCCGATCTGATCTACACCTGGGTCGACCCGCGCATCGACTTCGAGCGGAGGGACGTGTGATGAGTACCGTCACGACGGCCCCCGGTCGGGGAACGACCCCCGCCAAAGGCTGGTTGACGCCGATCGGACATCGGCGCTGGCAGAACTTCAAGGCCAACCGACGCGGCTACTGGTCGCTCTGGATCTTTCTCGTGCTCTTCGGCCTCAGCCTGTTTGCGGAGTTCATCGCCAACGACAGGCCGCTCGTGGCCTCTTACAAAGGCGAGATTCTCTTCCCGGTGCTAGTGAATTATCCTGAAGAGAAATTCGGCGGATTCCTTGCCGAAACGGACTACCGCTCCGATTTCATCCGTGACGAGATAGAGGCCAACGGCTGGACGGTCTGGCCGCCGATCCGCTACTCCTACCAGACGGTCAACTCGAACATTCCCCATTCGGCGCCGACCCCGCCTTTCTGGCTGATGAGCAAGGAAGAGCGCTGTTCCGCTTACCCGCAAGGTGCTGCCGATCCGGGCTGCACGCTCGGCAACCTCAACTGGCTCGGCACCGACGACCAGGCGCGCGACGTGATGGCGCGAATGATCTACGGTTTCCGTATCTCCGTGCTGTTCGGTCTCCTGCTCACGATCGCCTCCGCCCTGATCGGGGTTTCGGCCGGCGCTGTTCAGGGCTATTTCGGCGGCTGGACCGATCTCTTGCTGCAGCGCTTCATCGAAATCTGGTCCTCGATGCCGGTGCTCTATATCCTGCTGATCATCGCCGCCATCCTGCCGCCCGGCTTCTTCATCCTGCTCGGCATCATGCTGCTTTTCTCCTGGGTCGGCTTTGTGGGCGTGGTCCGGGCGGAGTTCCTGAGAGCCCGCAACTTCGAATATGTGAACGCGGCACGCGCGCTCGGCGTCGGCAACGGTACGATAATGTACCGTCACCTGCTGCCGAACGCGATGGTCGCCACGCTCACCTTCCTGCCCTTCATTCTCTCTGGCTCGATCACCACGCTGACATCGCTGGACTTTCTCGGTTTCGGCATGCCGCCGGGTTCGCCCTCGCTTGGCGAGATGATCGCCCAAGGCAAATCCAACCTGCAGGCGCCATGGCTGGGGCTGACGGCCTTCTCAGCCATGTCGGTCATGCTTTCGCTCTTGATCTTCGTCGGCGAAGCGACACGCGACGCCTTCGACCCAAGAAAGACATTCCGGTGAGCGCGACGATGACAGGGCCCCTTCTTTCCGTTCGCGATCTCTCCGTCGCCTTCCATCAGGGCGGCGAGACGTCGGTCGCGGTCGACCACATTTCCTTCGACATCAAGCGTGGCGAGACGGTAGCACTCGTCGGCGAATCCGGCTCGGGCAAGTCGGTGTCGGCAAATTCGATCCTCAAGCTGCTGCCCTATCCGTCCGCGAGCCACCCGAGCGGCGAGATTTTCTTCAACGGCAAGGATCTCCTGAAGGCAAGCGACTCGGAACTCAGGCATGTCCGCGGCAACGACATCACGATGATCTTCCAGGAGCCGATGACGTCGCTGAACCCGCTGCACACGATCGAGCAGCAGATCGGCGAGATCCTCGATCTTCACCAGGGCATCGAAGGCGCCGCCGCGCGGGCAAAAACGCTGGAGCTCCTGAACCAGGTGGGCATCCGCGAAGTGGAAAAGCGCCTCGGCGCCTATCCGCACCAGCTTTCCGGCGGCCAGCGCCAGCGCGTCATGATCGCGATGGCGCTCGCCAACCGGCCGGAGCTCCTGATCGCCGACGAGCCGACGACGGCGCTCGACGTGACCGTGCAGGCGCAGATCCTCGAGTTGCTGAAGTCGCTCAAGGACGAGCACGGCATGTCGATGCTGTTTATCACCCATGACCTCGGCATCGTCCGCAAGATCGCCGACCGGGTCTGCGTCATGACCAAGGGCAAGATCGTCGAAACCGGCCCGACGGCCGAGATCTTCGCCAACCCGCAGCATGCCTATACCCGGCATCTGCTCGCGTCCGAGCCCAAGGGCGAGCCGCCACCTTCCGACGCCTCGAAGCCGATCGTCATCGAGGCCAGGGACGTGAAGGTCTGGTTCCCGATCAAGGCGGGCTTCATGCGCCGCGTTGTCGATCACGTCAAAGCGGTGGACGGCGTCGACCTGACGCTTCGTGCCGGCCAGACGCTCGGCGTCGTCGGCGAGTCCGGCTCGGGCAAGACGACGCTGGGTCTGGCGCTGACGCGCCTCATCTCGTCCAAGGGGCGCATCGCCTTCGTCGGCAAGGACATCGACGCCTACAGCTTCCGCGAGATGCGGCCGCTCAGAAACCGGATGCAGGTGGTCTTCCAGGATCCTTACGGCTCGCTCAGTCCGCGCATGTCGATTGCCGACATCATCGGTGAAGGGCTGAAGATCCACGAAGGCGCCCTCTCCGGCGAAGAACGTGACGCACGCGTCGCCGCTGCCCTCCAGGAGGTCGGTCTCGATCCGGCAACGCGGTGGCGCTATCCGCACGAATTTTCCGGCGGTCAGCGACAGCGCATCGCAATTGCCCGTGCCATGGTGCTGAAGCCGCAATTCGTCATGCTCGACGAGCCGACCTCGGCGCTCGACATGAGCGTGCAGGCGCAGGTGGTCGACCTGCTCCGCGATCTCCAGCGCAAGCACAATCTCGCCTATCTGTTCATCAGCCATGATCTCAAGGTGGTGCGCGCACTCGCCAACGAGATGATCGTCATGCGGCTCGGCAAGGTGGTCGAACAGGGACCGGCCGAGCGCATCTTCGAGGCGCCGGGCGAAGACTACACCAAGGCTTTGATGGCTGCCGCGTTCAATCTCGAAGCCGTCAATCTCTCCGCTATCCGTCAATAGAGTTCCAGAGTTCCCAGGATGCCCGCCAAGAGTCCCGTCATCGTCGATCTGAAATTCATTCCGGAGGAGGTGGAGGCCGCTCTCAATGGCGCTTTTCCCGACCGCGAAGTGATCAATCGCGCGGACCCGGCGCAAAGCGATCGAGATCTCTCCGGCATCGACTACGCCGTGGTCTGGAAATCGGCGCCCGACCTCTTTTCGCGCGCTCCCGACTTGAAGGTGGTGTTTTCCGGCGGCGCCGGCGTCGACCACGTATTGACGCTGCCGGGACTGCCGGACGTGCCGCTGGTGCGCTTCGTCGACCGGACGCTGACCACACGGATGAGCGAATGGGTGGTCATGCAGTGCCTCCTGCATTTGCGCCAGCATCGCGCCTACGAGGCCTTGGCCCGGAAGCGGGAATGGCGAGACCTCATCCAGCCGGAGGCCGCCGACATTACCGTCGGCATCATGGGCATGGGCGTGCTCGGCCAGGACGCGGCCCGCAAGCTCGCCGTCATGGGCTTCAATGTGATCGGCTGGTCGCGCACCAAGCGGACGATCGAGGGCGTGGACACCTATGGCGCCGCCGATCTCGATGCCTTCCTGGCCCGGACTGACTTTCTCGTCGGCCTGCTGCCGCTGACGGCGGAAACCAAAGGCATATTCGACGCCGACCTGTTCGCAAAGCTCAGCCGCAACGGGCCGTTCGGCGCACCCGTGTTCATCAATGCCGGACGCGGCGGCAGCCAGGTGGAGGCGGATATCCTGCATTGCCTCGACTCCGGCGTCCTCGGAGCGGCCTCGCTGGATGTCTTCGAGGAGGAGCCGCTCTCGCCGGACAGCCGCTTCTGGACCATGCCCAACGTCTATGTGACGCCGCATGTCGCCGCCTCCTCGGACGTCAAGGCGCTCTTCGCCCATGTCGAGCAGCAGATAGCCCGCCTCGAGAGCGGCTTGCCGCTCGAGCATGTCGTCGATAGGTTATCCGGCTATTGATAGTAACGGCCAGCGCTTAACGCTGCGGATTGCCCCTCACCCTAACCCTCTCCCCGCACGCGGGGCGAGGGGACTTGCCCCTGCTCGCCACGCCGACAGAGGAAGCCGAGAGGGCGCGGCATCGCCCTTCTTCCCGCATGCGGGGAGAAGGTGCCGGCAGGCGGATGAGGGGCAACCAAGAACACCCGACCATCCCGACCTATGGCCGGCGATAACCGGTCGGCTGATCGTAGAGCCAGCCGATGCGGCGGATCGCGTCTTCCAGCCCCTCGCGTGCGACCGTCATCGTGTGGCCATTAGCGTGAACCAGCGTCTTCTCGTCCTCCATGATCGCGACATGACCCTTCCAGAAGACGAGGTCGCCGCGGACGAGCTCCTCGCGGCCGATAGGGCGGCCAAGCCCACTCGCCTGCATGTCGGAGTCGCGTGGCGCATTGTCCCCCACCATCTGCATCGCAAGCTGCACGAGGCCGGAGCAATCGATGCCGAAGCCGGACCGGCCGCCCCAGAGATAGGGGGTTTCGAGAAAACGCGTAGCGACGCTGACATAGTCGCCGGCGAGTAGCTCGCTGGCCGGGATGCAATGATTGGCGATGACAGCCAATCCGCCATCCAAGAGGAAGTAACGCGTCCCACGGGTTTCGGTTTCGCCGACAACGTGCACGCGGCTCCCCATGGAAAGGGCAAAGACCTGGGGGAAGCGCAGATCGGCACCGCGATAGACGAATGTCCGCGGCACCGCGACGACGTGGGTTGCCGAAGCATTCGAAGAACGCAGCGCTGCCTCGGGCACATAGCCGACATAGCCGTCGAGATCGGCCTTCACCCATGCCCACCCGCCCGCAATGTCCAGCACACGCGCGGTCTCCCCGTAAAGCAATTCAGTGTCGGCCCCGCATTCGAGATCAGGCCTTGCCCGCAGCGGGGCCACGGGAACGGAAACGGTCGCAGGCGTGCCTTCGACATAGCGCTGCGCTTCGACAACGCCGCGCAGGCGTTCCTCGGCAAGATCATCGCGATAGGCATTGAGGCGGCGGTCAGGCAATTGCGACATGGGCGGACTCACAAGGACAGTTTTCGACCCTGATTGATGATCAGATCGCCGAATTTTTCAAGATAAAGTGCACCTTCGACGGTGCGTTTGATGACGACGTTGCGCCGATCTCTCTCGTCGCGCACCCGGTCTACGAGGCCGAGCGCACCCATCGTATCGAGCGCGCGGGTGATGACCGGCTTCGTCACACCGAGCGTCGCGGCAAGGCCTCTGACCGTGTGCGGCGGTGGAACGAGGTAGATCTGCAAGAGGATCGCCATCTGGCGCAGGGTCAGGTCGCGGCGATCCACCCGGACCTGTTCAAGCGTCACCGAATGCCAGAGCCCCAAAGCTTGGGAAGGCGTAAGCTCGACCGGCAATGAAAACTCCTGCGTAACGTATGCCTGTACGGATAACAGGCGATCGTTACGCAAGCGTTTCTTTTGCCGCGTGATTGTGGTGGCCCCTCATCCGCCTGCCGGCACCTTCTCCCCATTTGATGGGCGAAGGGACTCGCGGCAGCGAGACGAGGGGCAGAAACGCGGGAAAGGCTACCCCGCGATGCGACCGATATGATGATAAAGCGCCCGGATCGCCTGTGCTTCGCCACCGACGGGGGAATGCGGGCGTTCGGCCTGTGCCCAGCCGAAAATGTCGAAGTGCACCCAGCTCTTCGCATTGGTGACGAAGCGTTTGAGGAAGAGCGCCGCCGTGATCGCACCGGCCATGCCGCCCGCGGGTGCGTTGGTGAGATCGGCGATCCGCGCGGAAACATCCTTGTCATAGCCCATGTGGAGCGGCATCCGCCACATCGGATCGTCGACGCTGAGGCTCGCCTCTGCAAGATCATGGGCAAGCGCGCCGTCGTCGGTGAAGAACGGCGGCAGATCGGGACCGAGCGCCACGCGCGCAGCGCCGGTCAGCGTCGCCATGTCGATGACGAGGTCGGACTGCTCCTCGTCGGCATAGGCGAGCGCGTCGGCGAGAATCAGTCGGCCCTCGGCGTCGGTGTTGTCGATCTGCACCGTGAGGCCCTTTCGGCTCCGGTAGATGTCGCCCGGGCGGAAGGCGTTCGATGAAATCGAGTTCTCGACCACGGGAACGATGACTCGCAGATCGACCTTCAGCTTGGCATCCATGATCATCAGGGCGAGGCCCATGACGTTTGCGGCACCGCCCATGTCCTTCTTCATGAGCAGCATCGAAGCGGCCGGCTTGATGTCCAGGCCGCCGGTGTCGAAGCAGACGCCCTTGCCGACCAGCGTCACCCGTCTGTGACCCTTCCTGCCCCAACGCATCTCCAGAAGCCGCGGCGCCTCGGCGCTCGCGCGGCCGACCGTGTGGACCAACGGGAAATTCTGCGCCAGCAGCGCCTCTCCCGATATTACCGAGACATCGGCCTTGTAATGGCCGGCAAGCGCCCGGAAGGCCGCTTCCAGCGCCTCCGGCCCCATGTCGTTGGTCGGTGTGTTGATGAGGTCGCGCGCCAGAAACACCCCGGCAAGCTGCCTCTTGATGTCGGTCGCATCCGCGTCGGCGGGGATGAGCAGTGTCGGCGCCTCTACCTTGGAGGACTTGTAGCGCTCGAAACGATAGGAACCGAGGCCGTAGCCGAGCGCCAGCCGGTTGGCGGTCAATGGGGCCGTTTCAATATGCCACTTGCCGGCTGGCAGTGCGCGGGCGAGTTTCCCGGTCAGGAACGGCGCTTCCGATGGATTGGCGCCGAGACCGAACAGCGCGCCGCCGAGATGGCCGTCGGATGACGGAATGAGTAGAACAGCACCGGACTCCGCCTTGAACCCCGCCTTCTTCGCCCAGTCGAGCGCGATCGGATCGATGCTCCCCGTTTCGATGTGCGCCGGCGTCACCGCGAAGATCGGCAGCGTCTTGCCGGTGCTGGTGTTGAACGGCGACGGCCGCTCGATGAACTGATAGGGAGCCATGGAAGTCCTCGACTGACAGAAACGGATTGCGCGATTAACGCTCCGTTAGGGTTAACAGATTATTGCTGGAGTGAAAGTTGCGCCGCTGATGTTTGGGAGTTCCGGTGCGAACGCATGCTGGGGGCACCACTCATGACCGCTGAAGCCACTTGTTCGTCCTTACTCCCTCGTCTCTTTCAGGGTACGGCCGCCGCGCTTATCGCGCTGTCGCTCGCCGGCTGCGCCGGGCAACAGAAGAAGGAACTCACCACCGGCTCGATCCCGACGCTCTCGAAACCCGTGCAATCGATGAACGCAACCGAGTTGTCGCAGGCGGCGGAGAGCATAGGACAGGCCTATGAGCGCAACCCGAAGGATCGCGAGGCGGGTCTCAACTATGCTAACCTCTTGCGCATGACCGGCCGCAACGAACAGGCACTTGCCGTCATGCAGCAGGTGGCGATCAACCACCCTTCGGATCGCGAGGTGCTGGGCGCTTACGGCAAGGCGCAAGCAGCCGCCGGCCAGCTCGAACAGGCCTTGGCGACGATCAGCCGGGCGCAAACGCCGGATCGTCCGGATTGGAAGCTGAAATCCGCGGAGGGCGCCGTTCTCGATCAGCTTGGCCGGTCGTCGGAAGCGCGCCTCAGATACCGCGAGGCCCTGGACCTTCGCCCGAACGAGTCCTCCGTGCTCTCCAATCTCGGCATGTCCTATCTGCTGACGAAGGATCTCAGGACCGCCGAAACCTATCTCAAATCGGCCGCCGGCCAACCCGGCGCCGACAGCAGCGTGCGGCAGAACCTCGCGCTCGCCGTCGGCCTGCAGGGGCGTTTCCAGGAAGCCGAAGCGATCGCTCGCCAGGAATTGACTGCGGAGCAGGCCGAAGCGAACGTCGCTTATCTCAGGTCCATGCTGTCGCAGCAAGGCGCCTGGAAGCAGCTCGCCAAGGCCGACGACGGAAATACCAACTAGGCCAAGGCATTTACCTTTGCCGCGAACGCTCCACCGCCAAGACACAGGACTCGCCCCTCATCCGGCCTGCCGGCCACCTTCTCCCCGCAAGCGGGGCGAAGGAGACTCGCGGCGCGCGCTCAAATCCCCTCTCCCCGCTTGCGGGGAGAGGGTTAGGGTGAGGGGGCCGGCGTGCGCGCTCCGCAGACTCGAACAATTGAGCAGTTTTATTACGCTCTAAAACTTATCCGCCACCTGTATCCCCGCCGGGCCCAAAATGACGGCAACGAGAACCGGCAGGAAGAAAAGGATCATCGGGACGGTGAGCTTCGGCGGCAGTGCCGCCGCCTTTTTTTCCGCCGCATTCATGCGCTGGTCACGGCTTTCCTGTGCCAGCACGCGCAGCGCCTGCGCCACTGGAGTACCGTAGCGATCGGCCTGGATCAGCGCCTGGGTTACCGACTTTACATCCTCGATGCCGGTGCGTAAGCCCAGATTTTCGAGTGCGACGCGCCGATCCGGCAGGAACGAAAGCTCGGCCGTCGTCAGCACCAGCTCCTCGGCGAGCGGCGGCGATTGCGCCGCGATCTCGTCGGCAACGCGACGCATGGCAAGCTCCATGGAGACACCTGATTCGACGCAGATCAGCAGAAGGTCCAGCGCGTCGGGCCAGGCACGGCGGATCGAATGCTGGCGCTTGGAGACGGCGTTGGCGATGAAGATGTTCGGCGCATAGAAACCGAGATAGGCAAAGCCCACGGCGAAGAGCAGCCTGAGCATAAGCGGTTTGTCGGCAAAATTTCCCAGGGCGAAGATGTAAATGACCGCAACGATCAGGAACAGGAAAGGCAGGCAGAAGCGGGCAAAGAGAAAGGTATTGAGCGCGTTCTGCGAACGATAGCCTGCGGTCTTCAGGCGGTTGACGGTGTTGTCATCCACCAGCGCCTGCTTCAGGTTCAGCCGTTCGACGATCTGCCGCACCGAGGTGTTGTTCTGAGCTCTGAGGCTCGCTTTGCCGCTGGCAGCCTCGGCGTTCAGGCGTACGCGCTCGCGGGCGCGAATCTGTTCGCGTTCCGTCGCCACCGATTTCATCCGCTTGGTCAGGTCGCCCTGCTCGAAGAAGGGAACCACAAGCGAATAGAATGTCGCAAGCACCGCCATCGAGACCAGGACGGCGATGATGATGTTCGGATCGGTCAGCGTTTTTACCCAGGCGTCCACCGAATCACCTCAAATGTCGAAATTGATCATGTTTCGCATCATGAAGATGCCGATGCTCATCCAGACGGCGGAGGCACCCATGATGAGGTGGCCGCGCGGGTCGGTGAAGAGGATCATCATGTAGTCGGGCGAGGTCAGATAAACGAGCGTCGCAACGATAAAGGGGAGCGCGCCGATAATGCAGGCGGACGCCTTGGCTTCCATGGACAAGGCATTGACCTTCGCCTTCATCTTCTTGCGCTCGCGCAGGACCTTCGAGAGATTGCCGAGCGCCTCTGAAAGGTTGCCGCCCGCCTGTGCCTGAATACCGATCACAATCGCGAAGAAGTTCACTTCCGGCAGGGGAATGCTCTGCATCATGCGGGCGCAGGCTTCCGGCACGGTGAGGCCTACCTGCTGAGATTCGACGACGCGACGAAATTCCGTCTTGACCGGTTCCTGCCCGTCACTGGCAATCAACCGCAAGGCGTCGTTCAGCGGCAGACCGGACTTGATCGAGCGAACCATGACATCGAGCGCGTTCGGAAATTCGTCCAGGAATTTCTTGCAGCGCCGTTTGATCATGAAGCCGACGATCCAGCGCGGCAAGCCGGCAGCCGCGATCAGCGCGACGCCAACGGCAATCAGCAATTTGCCGCTGGCAACGAATGTCAGCAGAAGGGCAAACAGGCCAAAGAGAGCGCTGAACAAATAAAACTGCGTCACCGACATCGAGAGGTTGGCCTGCGCCAACCGCATCTTCATCGACGGAGCGGCCTTCGCCGACTTTTCCTGCTGCTTCTTTTCGAGCTCCTTCAGCGAATCCTGGACGGATTTGCGCCGTTTCGACATCTCGTTGACGCGATCGCGCGCCGCCTTGATCTTGGTCCGATCCGTCTCGGCGGCACTGACCCGGCGGAAGCGGCCCTCGGCCTTCTTCTCGTGCTCGATGCGCGAGAACAGCACACCGTAGGCGAGCGCCGCCGCCGCAACCGCGACGAAGCCAGCCAATGCCAGAACGGTGATGTCTATGCCGAACATCGTCGAACCTGTTTCCTTACGTCAGCGGGCGTGGTCGCGGAGCCATTCTTCGCTCTCTCCCGCTAGTTCTTTTCCATTGCGTCGAGCGTCGCGGCGAGCCGCTTGTCCTCGTTGAAATAACGCGCGCGGTCCCAGAAATGCGGCCGGCCGATGCCGGTCGAAACGTGGCGGCCGATAATCCGGCCATTGGCGTCCTCGCCGTCGATTTCGTAGCGCATCAGGTCCTGCGTGATGACTACATCGCCTTCCATGCCGACCACTTCGGTGATGTGGGTGATCCGGCGGGATCCGTCGCGCAGGCGCGAAGCCTGGATGATGACGTCGATCGAGCCCGCGATGATTTCCCGAACCGTCTTGGCCGGCAGCGTATAGCCGCCCATGGCAATCATCGATTCCATGCGGCTCAGGCATTCCCGCGGCGTGTTGGCGTGGATCGTGCCCATCGAACCGTCGTGACCGGTGTTCATCGCCTGCAAGAGGTCGAAGACCTCCGGGCCGCGCACTTCGCCGACGATAATGCGCTCGGGGCGCATGCGCAGGCAGTTCTTGATGAGGTCACGCATGGTGATCTCGCCCTCGCCCTCGATGTTCGGCGGACGGGTTTCGAGGCGCACCACATGCGGCTGCTGCAGCTGCAGTTCGGCCGAATCCTCGCAGGTGATGACCCTTTCGTCGGTATCGATATAGCGCGTGAGACAATTGAGCAGCGTCGTCTTGCCCGAGCCGGTGCCGCCGGAAATGACGATGTTGCAGCGGACGCGGCCGATAATCTGCAGGAGAACGGCACCCTCCGGCGTAATCGATCCGAACCGCACCAATTGTTCCAGCGTCAGCTTGTCTTTCTTGAACTTGCGGATCGTGAGCGCCGTGCCATCGATCGCCAGGGGCGGGGCGATGACGTTGACGCGGGATCCATCGGGCAGGCGCGCGTCGCAGATCGGACTCGATTCGTCGACGCGCCGGCCTACCTGGCTGACGATACGCTGGCAGATCGACAGCAATTGCGCGTTGTCGCGGAAGCGGACTTCCGATTCCTGCACCTTGCCGCCGACTTCGATAAAGGTCTGTCCGGCGCCGTTGACCATGATGTCGGCGATATCGTCGCGCGCAAGCAGCGGCTCCAGCGGGCCATATCCGAGTACGTCGTTGCAGATGTCATCGAGCAGTTCCTCCTGCTCGGCGATCGACATCGCGAAGTTCTTGATGGTGATGATATCGTTGACGATATCGCGAATTTCTTCGCGCGCGCTTTCGGTATCGAGCTTTGAGAGCTGCGAGAGATCGATCGTGTCGATCAGCGCAGAAAAGACCTGCGATTTGGTGTCGTAATAGTCCTCGTCCCTGGCCGCGCGCCGACGCGCCGGCGGAGCCGCCGGTTGCGGGCGGACGGGGGCAACAACGGGCTCGGCGATAACGGGCGCTGACGGTCGCTCCGCAGCGATCGGCTGTGCGGCCGGCATGGGCGGCGGAACCACAGGGCTCGTCACGCCAGCCTTGCCAAAACCTTCATTTCCGCGTTTGCCAAACATCACTTCAATCCGGTTGCTTCATTGCCTACCGCCCGCGGAGCCGGGCAAGCACCTTGCCGAGTCCCCCCTTGCGCGCCTTCTTGATCGTCGCGCGTCCAGTCAGCAGATGCGCCACCTGCGAGAAGGTCTCGGCAACCGGAGACTTCTTGTCGATTTCCGCGATCATGCGTCCACTGTTGGAAGCGTTGCCGAAGAGAACCGCATCGAAGGGAATAATGGCGGCGGCTTCGAGCTCGAGCGACTCGCAGAATTCGTTCGGCGCGATTTCCGGCCGCTTCGGCATACCCACCTGGTTCAAGACGAGATGCGGCGCCTTGTCGTTCGGACGAATTTTCTTCAGCGCGTCGAAGAGGTTCTTGGTGTTTCTGAGGCTGGCGAGATCCGGAACGGCCGTGACGACCACTTCGTCGGCCTCGGACAGAACCGAGCGTGTCCAATCGGACCAGACATGCGGCACGTCAAGGACCGAGACGGGCGCGCTGCGTTGCAGAATTTCGAGGATCGGATGGAAGGCGCCCGCCTCGAAGTCGTAAGCGCGATCGAGCATCGAAGGTGCGGCGAGCAACGACAAATGCTCGGAACATTTCGTCAGAAGACGGTCGAGAAAGACCTCGTCGAGCCTATCGGGCGCAAAGACCGCTTCCGAAATACCCTGCGGCGGGTCCTGGTCGAAATCGATATTCGCCGTTCCATAAGGCAGGTCGAGATCCGCGAGAATGGTCTCTGTCGAAAACAGATTGGAAATGCCCCAGGCGCAATTGTGCGCGATGATCGATGAGCCGCAGCCGCCCTTCGCGCCGATGAACGCAAGGCTGCGACCCAAGGGCTCCGCCTCGGGATCGACGAAGATCGCCGAAACAGCTGTCAGGACATCTGCCATCGACACCGGGGCAACCATGTATTCCGAAATGCCGTGGCGGATCAGATCGCGGTAGAGCGCTATGTCGTTGTGGCGGCCGATGATGATCACCTTGGTGCTCGGGTCGCAGACTTCCGCCAGGGGCGCGAGTTCGGCGAGCAGCGAGCGCGGTTCGGTGCCGGTTTCCAGGATGATCAGGTTAGGGGTCGATACGCTGGCGAACATGTTGGCGGCGGCGGCGATGCTGCCGCCGGTGATCCGAAGACTGACCTTCGCCATGCGACGATCCTGACCGCAGCGCTCCATAAGCCGCTGCACGGTGTCGCTCTCGCAGAACGCATGGATCGAAATGCGCGGCAGCGGTCTCAACTGGTCGAGGTCGCCCGGGCGCGCTGCGTCGGCGGGAAAGTCCGCTGCTCCGCCGCTGTCGATGCTGTATTCAATGGCGCTCATCGCTGTTCCCCGGGTCATCAATTGAAGATGATTGTCGTGCCGCCGGTGTCCGTGTCCGTGCCGCGCCAGGAGTTGATCACTTCGCCACGCTGCTGGGCATCGATCGGCGACATCTGGCGCGGGCCGATGAGATCCGTCGGATTGGAGATCTGGGCGGCGAGATTGGACTGGGTGGCGCAACCGAAGTTGTAGTAGTTGCGGTTTTGGAGGGTATTGAGCGTTAGATCCTCCGGCCACTCGCCGCAGGGTGCGGTCTGCGCGGCAATCGCGACATAGCTCAAGCGAATGGGCGCCGCGTCGCCGGTTGCACCGGCTTCGTAGCCGGTTTCGATCACCCTCTTCGCCGGCACACCAACCGACGCCAACTGGCGGCGTATGTCCTTGCGGACGAGGTGGGCGGCATGGCTGTTGACCGATCCGCGCGGCAGCATGATCTGGATGACGCCGGTGGAGGCGTTGCGGTATTCCGCTGCAAATCCGCGGATGACCTCGCGTGTGCCCTGGGAGAGCCGCGTGTCTCCAGAGGCGACCGGAATATCGATCGTCCGCTCCGCCTCGGCAAGGACGATCGGATGCCGTGTGCGATAGTCGTCCGGGATCGCGCCGGTCGCCAGCTTGTCTTTGCTTCCGCAACCTGCAAGCAGACCGGCAACGATTGCCAGGGCAAGAATGCGGCGTGCGGGAAGACGGCTTCTGTCGAGGGACATCCGGGTCTGCCTTTCAGGACTGTTCTGCGCTGTGCTGCGGTTTTCCATGACCCGACCTATTTGTAGATGAAGCCGACATTGCCGTGGTAGCGACCGACAGGTGCCGGCGCCTCGGGACGTCCATAGATCCGGTTGACGCGACCAAGGAAGAAGCTTTCGAGGTCGTTGGCCGGGTTGAAGTTGTCGTCGGGACGCGAAAGCGCTGCGCGAGCGACTGGACGCACCAGATAGGGTGTCGCGATGATCACGAGTTCCGTTTCGTTGCGTACGAAGTCCTTGCTGCGGAACAGGGTGCCGAGGATCGGAATCTTCGCCGCGCCCGGCAGGCCCGACATCGCCTGACGGATATTGTCCTGCACCAGACCGGCGATGACGATCGAGCCGCCCGACGGAAGTTCGACGCTGGTCGAAGCCTCGCGCCGGCGGATGCCCAGAAATGTTTGCCCTGGAATACTGGTCGTACCATTACCGGTAACGACCGAACCCTCATAGGTCGGCTCGGACACGTCCGTTTCGATCGCCAGACTTATGCGGCCGGGACCGAGAACGACGGGCTTGAAGTTCAGTCGAATGCCGTATTCGACGTCGTTCACTTCTCGCTTGACCACCGGTTTAGTCTCTCCGGTAACCTCGTCCTCTTCCTCTTCGACACCCTGCACTCCGGCAAGCCTGAATTCGCCACCGACATAGAACTTGGCCTCCTGGCCGGAAATCGCCGTCAGACTTGGTTCGGCCAGCGTTCGCATGACGCCCGCCTGTTCCATTGCGTTGATGTAGCTCGCAATAGTCGTGGGGCCGATCGATCTCTTGATGAGCGCATTCGCCCCCACGCCAATCGCATCGCCGAGATTGGCAGGGTTGCGGAAGCCAATGCCGCTTTCGCCGTCCCCGACGCTGCCGTTGAAGCCGAGCTGCTTCAACACTTGCCTGCTGACCTCGGCAACCGTGACCTTCAGCGTCACTTGGTCGTCCCCCTCGATTGTCAGCAGATTGACGATCTGCGAGCTCTGGCGGTCTTCAGCGAAAATATCCGCGTCGCCGTTATTGCCCTGCGCGGTGATGTTGCGTGTCGTTGCCTCGCCGCCTTTCAGGAAGGCACGCGCAAGATCAACTGCCTTGGTGGAGTCTAGCGGAGTGCGGACGGTGCCGGTCAGGACGACGTTGTCGGAGATGATTTCGACATTGATATCCGCATCGGGAATGAAGCGCCTCAGGTTCGCTTCGAGACCTGCTACATCGCGCTCGACTGCAACCTCAAGACTGACGATTTCCTCGCCATTCGGCCCGAAGACGAAAATATTCGTCTGGCCGACGGCCTTGCCGAACAAATAGATGCGCCGGGAGGTGCGGGTGACCGCATCGGCAAGTGATGGATCGGCGACCAGAATGTCGTGGGCATCCGCCGGGAGATCGACGACGACGGCCTTGTTGAGACCGAGATTGATCGTTTTCTTTGCGCCCGGGCCACTCTCCGCGATTCTGACGACCGACGATGCGGCCGCCTCAGCCGCGGGCGTCACCGGCAGTGCCATGCCCGAAAAGGCCAGGCAGAACGACAGGCCAGCTGCGACCGACGTTCGAAATATGTTTCCGTTCCGCTTCACCTTGCGCCCCATCCGATCGTCATTTCTCGTTCTGGACTGCGGCAGCATCGTTCTTGACGATGGAGCCCGACTTGATGACTTGAATGCTCGGTTGACCGTCACCGCTCAGGAGATAGTCGGCAGCGTTTGTATCGGCCTCCTGCGCATCGGCGACACTGCGAAGCGCCAACGAAATGCGCTCGGCCATCTGCTGCGCTACCGTCATGACCTTGGATTGATCGGGCGTCAGCTCGAGCGTCGCGGTCGTACCGACGACCGATTTCGAACCGTCGTCCTTCTCTTCGACCTGCTGATCGATCGCCAACACCCGGACGTTACTCAACACGGTTTCGGTCAGGTAGACGTCGCCGTCGGACTTGCGCACCATGATGACGTCGACGCGGTCGTTCGGCAGGATGAAGCCGCCCGCCCCCGTGGCGACGGTAATTTCCGTTGCAACGGCCCGCTTTCCGGCTGGCAACAGCGACGACATGATGCGGCTCGAAGAGTCGGCGATTTTTTCCTGGCGGACCGGCTCGCCGGTGAAGATCGGCAGGCGCACGACGGCGCCCGAGAGGTCGTCGACCGCGCCCGGCCGATTTTCCTCGGTAATCAGTCCTTCGACGATGCCGTCTTTCGGCCAGGCCATCCAATGGATCGAATCGGCTCCGAGCCGCGAACCGACTGGCAGGCTCTTGCTGGCGACCAGCACGTTGACCGTCGGCGCCTGCTCGATAACCGGTTCGGCTGTTCGCGGCGCCGGACCGCGGGTGAGCTTCGTGGCGAGCAGCCCGGCCGCGGCGGCCGAAACCACGGCCACTGCCAGAATGATGATGCGCACCGGTTTCATGATCGTCCCCAAGCCCCAAGAAATGCCCTCGGCCAGATTGATCAGGAATTGGTGTAATTATGGTTAACGAGCTGGATACGGACGTGGTTAACGAATGCTTGCGCGAATCAATATCGCGAGCGGCAGACGAGCTCTTATGAAAGCCGCGCGAACACGGCCTGCATCAGCGGTGACGAGGGGTAAGCGGCAAAACCACCAAGCGCAATAGCTATGCCGTACGGGATCTTCTTGGCGGTCAAAAGCAGGCGCGGCACCGGGATGCCGGCGGCGAGGATGGTGTTCTCTTGCTTGCGCAGGAACAGAACAGCGAGCGTCAACACACCGCCAAAAATGGAAACGTAAACAAGGAACGTTGCAAGCGAGGTGGTGAGGCCGAACCAGATGGCGCTCGCCGTCAACAGCTTGGTGTCGCCTCCGCCCATGATGTTGAGCGCAAAAAGACAGAAGCAGACGGCGAAGACCGCTCCAGCCGCAGCCGCGTGCAGCGCAATCTGGCCAAAACCGAGCCCAGCTAGCGGCGCGACCACAACAAAGGCGCCCAGCAGGATCGCCGAGGCGCGATTGGGTATGGTCATCGTAATCAAATCGGAAAACGCGGCGAACGCCAGGCACAATGGAAAGACCACGAAGATAGCTGCGTCAATCATTCGAGTTCTCGGCGTTCGTCGGCAAAAACACAAGGGCGCGCAAAAAAGGTGGGGCCGCCTTCGTCGAAGGCGGCCCATGCAGGGGATGTGTAGTTACGGGGCCTTGGGGTCAACATCGAGATAGGTGCTGAGGTCCTGGAACTGGCTATCCAGGGCGCTACCCAGCGCTCCAGCACCTGTGATCAGGGCGACGGAAATCAGCGCTGCGATCAGGCCGTATTCGATTGCCGTTGCACCGGACTCGTCCTTCAGCAGGCGTGCGAAAATCGTCTTCATGGTGATTCTCCTACTTCACGTGTTTGTTGTTCAGCACTCCGCCAACTGTTTGCCGTTGATCGGATGACAGGACGCTACAGGGAGCGAATTGCCATCGGCTTAAGGAAACCGGTTACCGTGAAGTTAAGCGGCGATCCTGCTTTCTTGGGTAAATGCTCAAGAAAGAGACCCTGTAAATTGCCGCGCATCTACGTAACGGTTCATTCACCAAAAGAGGTGAAGATGTGCCAGACATCTCATCAGGAAGCACCATGGACACGCTCTTCCCGCACAAGTGGATCGCCACGCTCGCATTCGGCGCTGCGCTCGTCGCCGTGTTCGCGCCGGTCGCCACGCACGCTCAGGAACAGATGATGCGCGTATACATGGATCACGCGCGCGTGCTGAAGCTCGACCGACCGGTGAGCAAGGTGATCATCGGCAATTCGGAAGTCGCTGACGCGACGGTTGCAGACTCGAAGACGATCGTGCTGACGGGGCGCAACTTCGGCACGACCAATCTCGTGATACTCGACCAGGACGGGAACGCCATTGTCGACGAACGCATCCTGGTATCGATCGACGAAGGCAATACCGTGCGTGTCTACAAGCAGACTTCGCGGACGGTCCTTTCCTGCACGCCAAACTGCGAGCGGCACGCCGAGCGTCAAGGATCAGCTGCAAGCACAAACTGACCGCAAGAATTCAAGATCGCTAAAATTCTTCCGATCGTCGCAAACGAAATTTCAACAATCCCGCTTTAATTTTCGCCGATCGGACGTTGCATGACGGAACGGCGCAATGACGACTGAGCGAAATACATCATCTTTGCGGCGCTCCGCGCCGCGCAGCCTGCTTCGCCGCCTTCTTGGTGACAGGAGGGGCGCGACGGCGATTGAGTTCGCGCTTCTGTTTCTCCCCTTCTCCGTGATTGTCTTCGCGTCGATCGAAACCTTCGTCGCCTTTGCCGGCGAGCAACTGCTTGCCAACGCGACGGACACCCTGGCGCGAAAAATTCGCACCGGCGAAATCACGTTCAACCAGGGCAAACCGACCGATATGACCAAGGCGCAATTCCGCCAGGCCTTCTGCGATGAGATTGCCATCATGATGACGTGCTCGGCGACGGAGGCGGCGCAGCCGGCAAAGCTCCACTTGGATGTCCGTAACATCCCCGACCTGAGCAATTTTCCGGATGCGGTGCCAAGAACAGGCTCCGATCTCGACACCAGCGGCTTTGAGTTTGCCCCCGGAGGCCCTCGCGACTTCACCATGGTGCGTGCTTACTACCGCTGGGAAGTAATGACCGACCTCGTCCGCCCGCTCGTTACCAAGTTGCGGCCCGCCGGCGACAGCATGCCGCGCGATTATCTGATGGTCGCAACAGCAACGTTCCTCAACGAAGACTATTGAGGCCGTCATGGGACGCTTTCCTGAATTCTCACTTGCTCAACGCGCTCTGAACCCGCTCCGCCGCCTGATAATCGACCGGCGCGGTGTCGGCGCCGTGGAATTCGCCATCGTCACGCCACTCCTTATTGCCGCCTATATCGGGGCATTCGAGCTTTCGTTGGGCTTCACGGTTGCACGCAAGACTGCCCGCGCGTCGAGCGCGGTGAGCGACATCGTCTCCTCCCAAGCACAAGGCGTCGACAAGGCTTTCTTGGACGACATGAAGAACGTTGCGAAGAATATCCTCGTGCCCTACGACAGTTCCAATTATGACTTGAAAATTACCGGCATCGAGGTCACCGGCACGACGCAAGGCAAGGTCGTCTGGTCTCGCGGCTGGTCAGATGAAAGCGAGAGCGCAACGGTGCCTTACGCAGTCAATTCGGTCACGACCGTTCCTGCAGATCTGGACGCCGTGAATGCATTCGTCGTCCGCACAGAACTGGTCGTCAATCACCAGCTCACGCTTTTCGGGTCGGACGCCGGGGGAACCATCCCGCTTACGAAGACGTCCTATTATCGGCAACGCTTCGGCGACACGATCAAATGCACGGACTGCTGACCACCCCCTGACGCCGTCAATTGCAATGCGCGCTCCGCCGCGCTATTCCTCCCGGATTGCGCGGGTCACTCCCGCGCGAGCAAGCAGCACCGGATCGCGGTTCTTCATGACGCGCTCCGGATAACCGGGTGTCTCATGGCGCGTGCATTCCTTTTCGTACTCGATTCCTTCGGCATCGGCGGCGCGCCGGATGCCGAGGCCTTCGGCGACCTTGGAGCTGACACGCTCGGGCATATCGCCGAGTTCTGCGCCGCCGGCGCTGGTGATCGCGCGGGCCTGCGCGAGGGGCCGCTGCAACTGCCGAATATGTCCGCGCTCGGGCTGATGCACGCAGCGAAGCTCGCAACCGGGCGCCTGCCCGCCGGCATGTCGCTGCCGGAGCGGGTCTACGGTGTCTATGGTGCCGCCAGCGAAACCTCGCGCGGCAAGGACACGCCATCCGGCCATTGGGAAATCGCCGGCACGCCGGTGATGTTCGACTGGGGCTATTTCCCCGCGGAAGGAGACGCCTTTCCCGCCGAGCTCGTCGAGGCGATCTGCCGCGAGGGTGATGTCCCCGGCATCCTCGGCAACTGCCATGCCTCCGGCACCGAAATCATCGCCCGGTTCGGCGAGGAGCATAGGCGGAGCGGAAAGCCGATCTGCTATACCTCGTCGGATTCCGTCTTCCAGATCGCCGCGCATGAGCAGAGCTTCGGGCTCGATCGGTTGCTGGAGCTATGCCAGGTGGTCCGCCGCCTCGTCGACGATTACAATATCGGTCGCGTCATCGCCCGCCCGTTCGTCGGCGACAATGCGAACAATTTCACGCGCACCGGCAATCGCCGCGACTATTCCGTGCTGCCGCCGGAGCCGACGGTTCTCGACCGGCTGAAAGAGGCCGGACGCAAGGTGCATGCGGTCGGCAAGATCGGCGATATCTTCGCGCATCAGGGCGTGACGAAGCTGACCAAGGCCAATGGCAACATGGCGCTTTTCGACGCCAGCCTCGCGGCGATCGAGGAGGCCGAAGACGGCGATCTCGTCTTTACCAACTTCGTCGATTTCGACATGCTCTACGGTCATCGCCGCGACGTGCCGGGCTATGCGGCGGCGCTCGAAGCCTTCGATGCGCGCCTGCCGGATCTCGACCGCCGCCTCAAACCCGGCGACATCGTCATCCTGACCGCCGATCATGGCTGCGACCCGACCTGGCGGGGAACCGACCACACCCGCGAACGCGTGCCGGTGTTGATGTTCGGTCCTTCGTTGCGCAGCCGCTCCTTCGGCGTGGCAAACACGTTCGCGCATATCGGCGAGACCGTCGCCAGGCATCTTGGCATCGCACCAGGCCCGCACGGGAGAAGCCTCATTTGACCCTTCATCTGAAGAAAGCCGAACTGCATTGCCACATCGAGGGCGCGACTCCGCCGGAACTCGCCCTGAGGCAAGCCAGGAAATACGGGATCGACACCAGCACGATCATCCGCGACAAGGCCTATGTCTGGGACGATTTCACCAGTTTCGTCAGGTGCTACGATGCCGTCGCGTCGCTGTTTCGGACTGAAGGCGACTACGCGCTTCTCGCCGAGGCCTATCTGACCGAACTCGCCGAAGCGGGCACGATCTACAGCGAGATCATCGTTTCGCCGGACCATGGCAACACGGTCGGCCTAGGTGCCGACGCCTACATCGAAGGCCTTGCCGCCGGCATGGACGCGGCGAAGGCAAGGACCGGCATCGAATCGCGCATGTTGATCACCGGCATTCGCCACCTGGGGCCGGAAGCGGTGATCAGGACTGCGGAATATGCGGCCAGGCTGCGGCATCCTCTCGTCACCGGCTTCAACCTGGCGGGCGAGGAAAGAATGCACAGCGTCGCCGAGTTTGCGCGCGCCTTCGATATCGTCCGCAACGCGGACCTCGGGCTGACGATTCACGCGGGCGAACTTTCCGGCGCTTTCAGCGTGCGCGACGCATTGGATCACGTGCGGCCAGCTCGGATCAGCCACGGCGTGCGGGCAATCGAGGACGCAGACCTTGTGAAGCGGCTGGCGGACGAAGGCGTCGTTCTTGAAGTCTGCCCCGGCTCCAACATTTCGCTCAAGGTCTTCCCGGACTTTGCATCGCATCCTCTCAAGAGGCTGTACGCGGCCGGTGTGCGTGTCACGCTCAACTCCGACGATCCGCCGTTCTTCCACACCTCGCTGGCGCAGGAATACGACATCGCAGCGACGGTCATGGGCTTCGAGGACAGCGAGATAAACGGAATGACGAGAACGGCGATCGAGGCCGCCTTCGTCGACGAGGCGACGAGGCAAAGGCTGTTGGCTTCCTTGCACGCATAGACGACAGCGCTGCGCGCCCCGCCAGACGCGCAAGGGACGAGGGGCCAAGTCTGGCGATCGCCCCTGATCCCGGCCCTCTCCCCGCCTGCGGGGGAGAAGGTGCCGGCTTGAGGGGCCAATCCGCAAGCAAGTACGCCAGCACCCTTGCGGCCTTCCCTCATTCCATGGAAAAGAGGGCGGATATTCTAATTTTTTGCGGAAGGTGAGCCATGGACGGCGTAACAGTGATCGATCATCCGCTTGTGCAACACAAGCTGACCATCATGCGCAAGAAGGAAACGTCGACGGCAGGCTTTCGCCGGCTGCTCAGGGAAATCTCGACGCTGCTCTGCTACGAGGTAACGCGCGACCTCGAACTCACCATGGAGCGCATCGAGACGCCGCTGATGGAGATCGACGCACCCATTCTCGAAGGCAAAAAGCTTGTCTTCGCCTCGATCCTGCGCGCCGGCAACGGCCTGCTCGAAGGCATGCTCGAACTCGTGCCTTCGGCGCGCGTCTCGCATATCGGGGTCTATCGCGACCACGAGACGCTGCAGCCGGTCGAATATTATTTCAAGGCGCCGGAAAGCCTGGCGGAGCGCCTCGTCATCGTCGTCGACCCGATGCTCGCCACCGGCAACTCCTCGATCGCGGCAATCGACAAGCTGAAGGAGCGCGGCGCGAAGAACATCCGCTTCCTCTGCCTGCTCGCGGCGCCGGAAGGTATCCGCAACTTTCAGTCTGCCCATCCGGACGTGGCGATCTTCACGGCCGCGATCGACAGCCACCTCAATGAAAAGGGCTATATCATGCCCGGCTTGGGCGATGCGGGCGACCGCATGTACGGCACGAAATAGTTTTCCGTTTTTTAACCACACCATAAGACATGCGTGCGGCCGCCGGTTTTCCCGGCGGCTTTTTTGCGTCCCGTTAGCCATCGTCTGCTCAGATGGGCGGAGCGCGTGCAGTCGCTTGTGACACCGACCGCACAATCAACCGCCGGAGACCCGAGGAATGATTACGCGTCTGCTTGCCCTTGCCGGCGGCCTCGCCCTTGTTGCATTGGTCGTTCCTGACCTCACGTCCACATATCTCGATCGACGAGACCAAGCGACGGCCCAAGACGCCCAGCGCGCCGCACCCGTTACCGCCGCCAAATATGCGAGCGGCAAAAGCATTGTTCTTGAAGCCGATCCCACCGGCCATTTCTTCGGCACGTTTCGCATCAACGGGCGCGCCGAAAGGGGGCTTGTCGACACCGGGGCCAGCACGATTGCCATCAACACTTCGGCCGCTCGCCGCTTCGGCATTTCCGTCGGCAGCCTCGCTTTCGTTGCGCGGGCGCAGACTGCCAATGGCATTGTCGAGGCCGCCTATGTCCGCCTGGATCGCGTCGAGATCGACAGCATCACCCTCAAGAATGTCGATGCCATGGTCCTTCCCGACAAGGCGCTTTCCGGTATGCTCGTCGGCATGAGTTTCCTGAGCCGGCTATCGTCCTATCGCGTCGAGAATGGAGCGCTGCATCTCATCAGGTGATGCGGGCGACAATGATCGGGCGCGGATCCGGCCTTTGCTCCGCCATTGTGTAGAGCGCCGCAACCCGGTTGCGTATATCTTCGGCCGTCTCCCGATCAGCCGCATGAATGAATGCGATCGGCTCGCCTTTCCCCACCTTCGTCCCGAGCGGACGCAGACCCGCAAGCCCGACGCTGTGATCGATCCTGTCGTCCGGACGAGACCGTCCGCCGCCGAGCGCAATGACGGCCATGCCCAGTTCCCGCGTCTCGCAGGCCGCAAGATAGCCGTCCCGGCTTGCCTCCACGGCCACCATAACCGGCGCCTTTTTCAGATGGGCCTGCGGCCGATCGACAAAGTCCGCCGGCCCTCCGAGCAGATGGACCATGCGGCCGAAACGCTCGATTGCGGCACCGCTTGCAAGCGCGTGGCGCGCCATCGCTGTCCCCTCGTCCGGATCCGGCGCCAGACCGGCGGCGACGAGCATTTCGGCCGCAAACGCCATGACGACGGCATCAAGGCGCGCGCCTTTCTTCTCACCGCGCAGATAAGCAACGCAGTTGTCGACTTCGAGCGCATTTCCGGCCGCATCCGCGAGCGGCTCGTTCATGTCGGTGATCAACGCGGATGTGCGTACGCCGGCACCGTTCGCGACATCGACGAGAGAGCGCGCGAGGATCTCTGTCTCGTCCGGATCGGTCAGGAACGAGCCGTTGCCGAATTTCACGTCGAGCACGAGCGACTGGAGCCCCGCGGCAAGCTTCTTCGAGAGGATGGAGGCAGTGATCAGCGGCACCGAATCGACCGTCGCCGTCACGTCGCGGATGGCATAGAGGCGCTTGTCCGCCGGCGCGAGATTCGTCGTCTGGCCGATGATCGCGCAACCGACCTCGTCGACCACCTTTCGAAACAGCGCCGCGGAGGGCTGGATGTTGTAACCCGGAATCGATTCGAGCTTGTCCAGCGTACCGCCGGTGTGACCGAGGCCTCTACCGGATATCATCGGCACTGCGGCACCGCAGGCGGCAACGATCGGTGCCAACATCAGCGAGACGTTGTCGCCGACACCGCCGGTCGAATGCTTGTCGACGATCGGCCGGCCGAGAGCACTCCAGTCGAGTGTGTCGCCGGAATCGCGCATGGCGAGCGTCAGGGCCACGCATTCGTCCCCGCTCATGCCGGAAAACCACACGGCCATGGCAAAGGCGGCAACCTGGCCCTCCGAGATGGAGCCATCGGCAATGCCTTTGACGAAGCCGGCGATCTCGGCCGCTTCAAGCCGGTCGCCGTTCCTTTTCTGTCGGATCACTTCCTGTGGGAGCATGGTCAGGCCGTCTTTCAGGCTTCGCTCGCAATCATCTCTTTGAGGATCGCGGCCAGCCGCTTGCCGCCGACCGGCGCCATATCCTTCGTCTCGTGGTGGCTGAGTTCCGCGCCGGTCATGCCCGCGCCGAAATTGGTGATGACGGACGCAGCGGCAACCCGCAATCCGAAAAAGCGCGCCAGGATGACTTCGGGAACGGTGGACATGCCCACGGCGTCCGCCCCGAGAATGCGTGCCATCCTGATTTCGGCCGGCGTCTCGAAACTCGGACCGGAGAACCACATGTAGACACCGCTCTGGAGCGGAATGCCAAGCCGGGTCGCCGCCTTTTGCATCCGTCCGGCAAGCTCCGCGTCATAGGCGTTCGTCATGCCGACGAAGCGATCATCGCTGTCGACGCCGATCAGCGGGTTGAAACCGGAAAAGCCGATATGATCGGCGATGCGCATCACCGAGCCCGGCGGCATATCCTCCCGCAGCGACCCTGCCGAGTTGGTCAGGATGAGATTTTCGACGCCGAGCCGCTTCAGCGCCTCGATCGGCACGCGCATCGCATTGGCGTCGCCGCGCTCATAATAATGCGACCGGCCGGAGAGCATCGCGACGAGAACACCGCCAAGTTTGCCCGCCACCAACTCGCCGGAATGGCCGGAGACGCTGCTCAACGGAAAGCCGGGGATCTCTGCATAGGAGACGCGGACCGGTTCCTCCACGGCCTCGACCAGCGAGCCGAGCCCGGAGCCAAGCACAATCCCGTAACGCGGCGCAAACCCGCCGAGCTTCGTCTTCAGGAATTCCGCCGCGTCGTTCATCCGAGGATCTCTGTTTCAAAACTGTGCGGAAGGAGATCCGAGAGTGCCAGCGTTTTCTTCACACCCGTCTCGTCGCAGAGATAGATACGCGTGCTTGCGCCGGAGAATTCCGCCAACCGCTGCCGGCAACCGCCGCAGGGCGGACAGAGGGCAAGCTTCTCGGCGACGACGGCAACCTCCATGATCTTGCGCTGACCGGCCATGACCATATGGCTGATCGCCGTCGTCTCCGCGCACCAGCCCTCCGGGAACGAAAGGTTTTCGATATTCGCACCGGTGTAGATCTTGCCGTCCTCCGCGCGGATGGCAGCACCCACCGGAAACTTGGAATAGGGCGCATGCGCCTTTGACATGGCTTCACGCGCCGCAACGAACAGATCATTCTCCATCTTAGCGCTCCTTTACGTAAGGTACGCCGCCCGCCTTGGGCGGTATTGCCTTGCCGATAAAGCCGGCAAGCAGAATGACCGTCAGAATGTAAGGCAGCGCCTGCATCAACTGCACCGGAACCTGGCCGACGAGCGGCAGCGGCGTGCCCTGCAAACGAATGGCAAGAGCATCGAGGAAACCGAAGAGCAGGCAGGCGAACATGACGTTCTTGGGCCGCCACTTGGCGAAGATGAGGGCGGCGAGCGCGATATAGCCCTTGCCCGCCGTCATCCCCTTGACGAAACCGGCGGTCATCGCCAGCGACAGGTAGGCGCCGGCGAAACCGCAGAGAATGCCGCAGCAGATGACCGCGCGGTAGCGCAGCCAGATCACCGATATGCCGGCCGTATCGACCGCTCCCGGATTCTCGCCGACAGCGCGCAGCCGGAGGCCGAACCGGGTGCGATAGAGGATCCACCAGCTTATCGGCACCATGGCGAAGGCAAGGTAAGTGAGCAGGAAATGTCCGGAAAGCAGGTCCGCATAGATCGGCCCGAGGATCGGCACCTCGCGGATCGCGTCCGCCCCGGGGAAGTTGACGATCTGGAACCTTGCGCCTTCGGCAAGCGCGGGCGTGCGGCCGCCCTGGCGGAACCAGGCCTCGCCGAGGATGACGGTAGAACCGGCGACGATGAAGTTGATCGCGACCCCCGAGACGATCTGGTTGCCGCGCTGGGTGATCGAGGCGTAGCCGTGGACGAGCGACAGGAGCACCGAGATGAGGATCGCGGCGATGAGGCCGACCCAGACCGATTGGGTCACGGCGGCAGCGGCGCCGGCTGCGAAGGCTGCACCAAGCATCTTGCCTTCGAGACCGATATCGAACACGCCGGCCCGCTCGGTGAAGAGCCCGGCGAGCGCCGCAAAGACCAGCGGCACGGAGACCCGGATCGTCGATTCGAGGAGCACGACGAGGACGTGGAAGAAATCCATGACTTCAGGCTCCCTTGGTCTGCACGACAGCGGCCGCGCGCTGGCCCCGCGTCGCGAAGGCACGTGTAATCGCGGGGCGGAACATGTTTTCGAGCGCACCGGCAAAGAGGATGACGAGGCCCTGGATGATGACGATCATGTCGCGTGAGATCGACGGCATTTCGAAGGCGATTTCTGCTCCGCCCTGATAGAGCACGCCGAAGAGGATGGCGGCCGGAATGATGCCGCCCGGATGGGAGCGGCCCATCAGCGCGACGGCGATACCGACGAAGCCTGCGCCCTGGACGAAGTCGAGCTGCATGCGGAACTGTTCACCCATGATCGGGTTCAGCGCCATCATGCCGGCAAGCCCGCCCGAGATCATCATGGCGATGACGGTGATGCGGCTTTCACGGATGCCGGCATAACGCGCCGCGGACGGGCTGTGGCCCATGGTCCGCATCTCGTAGCCGAGCTTCGTGCGCCAGATCAGCACCCAGACGGCAAAAGCTGCGGCCAGCGCCAGCAGGAACGAAATGTTGAACGGCGCCGTACCGATGTTCAGTCCGAAGATCGACAGCAGCCAGTCGAGTTTCGGCAGTTGCCCGCCCTCGGCGAAGGTACGCGTCTGCGGCGCCATCGATCCGAGCGGCTTCAGCACGCGCGTCAACAGGTAGACCATCAGGCTTGAGGCGATGAAATTGAACATGATGGTGGTGATGACGATATGGCTGCCGCGCTTTGCCTGCAGCCAGCCGGGGAGGAACGCCCAGAGCGCGCCGAAGAAGGCAGAACCGATGATCGCGATCGGGAAGACCACGTACCAGGGCATGGTCTGATCCAGCCAGAGGCAGGCGAGCGCCACGCCGATGCCACCGACATAGGCCTGCCCTTCGCCGCCGATATTAAATAGCCCGCAATGGAACGCCACGGCGACCGCAAGACCGGTAAAGATGAAGGTCGTCGCATAGTAGAGCGTGAAGCCGATATATTCGCCGCGACCGAAGGCGCCGTTGATCAGGTGGTAGGCGGCCTCGAACGGGTTTTCACCGACAAGCAGCACGACCAGTCCGGCGACGATGAAGGCGACGGCAAGATTGACCAGCGGGACCAGACCGTACTCGACCCAGCCCGGAAGCTTTGCATAGGGGGTGCTCATTCTGCAGCCTCCTTGCGGCCTTCGACGCCGGCCATCAGGAGGCCGAGTTCGCCCTCGGTCGCATCGGGGCTGCGCTCGCCGACGACACGCCCGGCAAACATCACGAGAATGCGGTCGGAAAGCGCGCGGATCTCATCGAGTTCGACGGAGACGAGCAGGACGGCCTTGCCCTGGTCGCGCATCTCGATGATCCGCTTGTGGATGAATTCGATGGCGCCGACGTCGACGCCGCGGGTCGGCTGGCCGATGATCAGCACGTCCGGCCCGCGCTCCATTTCGCGCGCAAGCACGATCTTCTGCTGATTGCCGCCGGAAAAATTGGCGGTCTTCAGCCGCGCGTTCGGCGGACGGATGTCATATTTGGCGATCTTCTCCTCGGCATCCTTGCGGATCGCGTCGATATTCAGGAAGACGCCGTTCAGGTAGCGCGGGTCGTTGTGGTAGCCGAGGATGGCGTTCTCGCTCTCCTCGAACTTCAAGACGAGTCCCACATGATGGCGATCCTCCGGCACATGCGCCAACCCTCGCGCCCTGAGCGCGGCAGGATCCCTATGGCCCGTCACATCGACGGACTGGCCGTTGAGCAGCACGGTTCCGGAGGTCCCCTTGCGGATGCCGGCGATGGCTTCGAGCAGTTCCGACTGGCCATTGCCGGCAACACCGGCAATGCCGACGATCTCGCCGGCCCGCACCTCGAGGGAGACGTCGTCGACCATGGTGACGCCGCGGCTGTCCTTGACCGTCAGGCCCTGAACCGAAAGCTTCACGTCGCCGGGCGTGCCCTCGCCCTTCTCGACGCGCAGCAGCACGCGACGGCCCACCATGAGTTCCGCGAGTTCTTCGACCGATGTCTCACCTGTCGTACGGGTTGCGACCATTTCGCCGCGACGCATCACCGAGACCTCGTCGGTGATCGCCATGATCTCGCGGAGCTTGTGCGTGATCAGGATGATCGTCTTTCCCTGGGCCTTGAGCTGCCCGAGGATGCGGAAGAGATGATCGGCCTCGGCCGGCGTCAACACGCCGGTCGGCTCGTCAAGGATCAGGATATCGGCCTTGCGGTAGAGCGCCTTCAGGATCTCCACGCGCTGTTGGAGACCAACCGGAAGTTCCTCGATCAGCGCATCCGGATTGACCTCGAGCGCATATTCCTTCTCCAGCCGCTTCAGCTCTTGCCGCGCCTTGGCGATGCCCTTGTTGAGGATCTGGCTGTCTTCGGCACCAAGCATGACGTTTTCGAGCACGGTGAAGTTCTCGACCAGCATGAAATGCTGGTGCACCATGCCGATGCCGGCCGAGATCGCGGCATTCGGGTCGCGAATCGTGATCGGCCGCCCATCCACGACGATCTCGCCGCTATCGGCCTGATAGAAGCCATAGAGGATCGACATCAAGGTCGACTTGCCGGCGCCGTTCTCTCCGATAATGCCGTGGATCGTGCCTTTGCGAACCTTGAGATTGATATTCTTATTGGCGTGGACGGGGCCGAAACTCTTGTCGATCCCACGCAATTCGATGGCAATATTATCCATATTGGCCCTGCGATCCCCAATCTTGCCCTGCTTCGGTTTCTTCCCAAACCGTGCCGGCAATTTTTTTACCATTTGGTATAAGTTTATCATCGATTTTCGGGCGCGAAAGCCCTCAATCGTGATCTCCTTATACTCTCACCGGATCGCTGGTGAGAGTCCAGCGTGAATATACACAGGCGTATCAGGCAATTGTCGCCGCAAAGCGGCGATGGACCGATTCTTCAGGTCGCGGCCGGCGGCCGCAACAGCCGCAAGGCGTTCATGGTCACCAGAACGGTCGCGCCGGTATCCGCCAGGATCGCCGGCCAGAGACCGGTGATGCCGGCGATGGTTGTGACGAGGAAGACGGCTTTGAGGCCCAGCGCCATGCCGATGTTCTGGTAAATATTGCGCATCGTCGCCCGCGAAAGCCTGACCATGGCGGCGATGTCGGAAACACGCGCATGCAATGAGGCGGCGTCTGCGGTTTCAAGGGCAACATCCGTTCCACCGCCCATGGCAATGCCGACATCGGCTGCCGCCAGCGCCGGCGCGTCATTGATACCGTCGCCGATCTTGGCAACCTGAAATCCCTCGGCTTTCAGCTGGCGAACGATGTTCTGTTTGTCCTCCGGCAGCAGGCCGGCATGGATCTCTATCCCGAAGGGGCGCCCGATCGCCTCCGCCGTGCGGCGGTTGTCGCCCGTCAGCATCACCACGCGGATGCCGGCGTCGCTCAGCGCTTTCACGCCCTTTGCTGCATCGGCGCGCGGCTCGTCGCGCATCGCCAGCGCCCCCGCTGCCCGGCCATCGGCGACCAGCACGGAAACGGTTTTTCCCTCATCGTGGAGGGTCGCGATCCGCTGCTTCTGAGCCGCGGAAAGTGGCACACGCGCGTCGGCTGCCTGCGGCGAGCCGAGGAAAAGCTCGACGCCGTCGACTGAACCCTCGATACCTTTGCCGCCGAGCGCCTTGGCGCGTGCGACCGGGGGAAGCTGCAGCCTGTCCGCATCGGCGCGGGTGCGGATCGCCAGCGCAAGCGGATGGCTGGAACCCTGTTCGAGCGCGGCCGCATATCGAAGGACATCGGCTTTTCCCGCATCGAAGCCGACGATATCGGTAACCTTCGGCTTGCCTTCGGTAAGCGTACCGGTCTTGTCGAAGGCGGCAGCGGTGATCCGGCCGATGTTTTCGAGAACGGCGCCGCCCTTCATCAACAGGCCGCGTCGCGCGCCCGCCGAGAGGCTCGCGGCGATCGCCGCCGGTGTGGAGATCACCAGCGCGCAGGGGCAACCAATCAGCAGGATCGCGAGCCCCTTGTAGATCCATTCGCCCCACTCCGCACCCCAGAGGAGCGGCGGCATCGACGCGACCAAGGCTGCGACGATGACGACGGCCGGCGTGTAGTAGCGGGAGAAGCGGTCGATGAAACGCTCCGTCGGCGCCTTCATCTCCTGCGCTTCCTCGACCAGACGGATGACGCGTGCAATGGTGTTGTCGGCAGAAGCGGCGGTGACGCGCACCCGCAGCGCACCGTCGCCATTGACCGTCCCCGCGAATACACTGCCGCCAGCTTCCTTGCGAACGGGCGTGCTTTCCCCGGTCACCGGCGCTTCGTCGACCATGCTTTCGCCGGAAACGATCGCGCCGTCGGCGGGGATTCTGTCGCCTGGCCGCACCAGGATCGTCGCCCCGACCGGCAGGCTCTCGGCCGGAACTTCGCTTGTTTTGCCGTCCATCTCGACAAGCGCCGACTTCGGCACAAGCGCCGTCAGCGACTGGATGCTCGCCCGCGCCTTGCTTGCCGCAACGCCCTCCAGAAGCTCGCCGATCAGGAAGAGGAAAACGACCATCGCCGCTTCCTCCGTGGCGCCGATGAAAACTGCCCCGGCGGCCGCAACGGTCATCAGCGTCTCGATCGAGAAGGGCGTGCCGGCAAGTGCTGCCATCAGCGCGCGCCTTGCGATCGGCACAAGGCCGACAAGCATGGCGAGCGTGAAAATCCAAGGCCCGGTCGCGGGCAGAAACTTGCCGGCACCATAGGCGACCGCGAGCGCGAGGCCGCACGCGACGACAAGCCGTCCCTTGGTGGTTCTCCACCAGGGGCCAGCGGCGGCAGATTCATGTTCATGGCCATGGCCGTCGGTGGGCTCAGGTCGCGCCTTGCCGGAATGCAGATGAGGCCGTTCGCCCGTCGACGGATGGTGGTCGTGGCCATGCGCATGATCGCAGCAGCCTTGGTCGCCAGCGCCGGACGCTCCGGCCGTCGTGCCGGCCAGCGGCAGGAGGCGGTAGCCGAGGCCGCCAACCTTGCGCACGATCGCCGGGCCGATTTCATGCCCATCCGCATGACGAACGGTCATCGTGCCTGCGCTCACCGAGACGCTAACGTCTTCCACACCATCCACGCGCCGAACGGCGGTATCGATCTTCGCGGCGCAGGACGCACAATCCATGCCGTCGACGCGATATCTGCTTTCCCGAACGTTGCCCGCCATTCCTTGCTCCTTGCGAAATCAAAAGCAGGCTACGACCTCTAGCGGCTAGAGGTACAAGAGCAAAAATGCACGTTCGCGTCTGCGGGTTGCGGAACGTGAGCAGTCCCCGAGTCTAACAGGGGACGGAAAACTGCTCAGCTTTCGCAATCCTGCTTTTAGGCTGATCCGCGGATCAGCCTTCGAGCTCCAGAAGAAAATAGGTCGTCGGTCCGTCGGGCGTGTCGTTCGAAAGACGGAACGAGACGGGGCCTTTACCGCTGTCGATCGCCGGGCGAAGGGTGCCATCGAGAGCGACGGGCGAGAGCTGCCATTTCCCCGCGGTTCTCGCAAGCGCGAGGTCGACTTCACCCTTCCGGATCAGGACCGGCAATCTGCCGAAATCCTCGATGACCTTTTCTTCGCTGTCACGAAAGACCATGCCGGTGTTCTGGGCATCGGTCGCAAAAATCAGCAGAAAACGCCGGCTGTCGGCAAGGGTCGCGGGCGTATCGAGCGCCGACAGCGCGACGAGCCCATTCCCGTCTGCCCGCTCTATTCGCAGGATACCGAGATCGATCGGCTCGCGCAGGGAGGAAAATGCGGCAGCTTCGGTCGAAGGGGTCGAGACGCGCAATTGTCCGATGGCGCGCTGGAGAACGATCTCTCCCGTGTCGCTTTCATAGAGCCCGCCTTCGACTTCTGTGGCATTGCCGGGCGGAAGGATACCGATGTCGCGGAACTCGGCGAGAATATCCGCAGTCGCCTGGGTTCGCGGTTGTGCGACGCCGATGTCGAGCCGCGAGGGATCCGCGCGCTTCAGCCCTATGCGGCCGACCAGGGCCAGGTCGGTCAATCGCTCCGGCTCGCGCGCCTGCATGTCGTCACCAAGATCCTCCTCGCCGCGAACCGCGAAGGGAATGGTGATCCCCGAGGTCGCCACGTCTCCCCGCCGGTAGACGAGTGCCGCAAGCGTTTCGCCCGCGCGGGCGACCGGATCGAGGGCAATCGCATAGGGAAGCATCGCCTTCTTGTGAGGATAGGGTTCGCCATAGGCGAGCGCGATCGGCCCATGGCCATGTCTGCAGAGCACATCCCAGCCTTGCAGCGCTGCGTAGGCCGGTATCACCAGCCCCGCTTCGTAGCGGTAGCGGTTCCAGAAAAGGTGATCGTATTCGCTGACGATGAAGGGCTTTCCGAGCCAGCGCGCGGCGGCGATCATCCGCATATAGTTGGCGCTGTCGGCGAGCGAGCTTGCCTGCAGGAGCGCGCTGCCCGGAGAATAGCCGCCGACCCAGTCGTGATAGGTATTCATCGTCACGGCGTCGAGGTCGCGCCTGCTCAAGCCCGTCTGCACCGTCGGCCAGTTGTTGTAGGTGCTGATCAGCCCCCGATATCCGAGGTCGCGCAGGGCCTTGCTCATCCGCGCGACCGATGATCGCTCGACGTCCACGATGAAGGCCTGAAGGTCGCGCATGCGGGGACTATCGGCGTAACGATCGGCGGGCAATTTCACGGAGGCTGCCTCGAGCCGTTCGTCATCCCCAAGATCGCCCCAGGCTTTCGCGAGCGTCTCGGTCGAGGTGTAGCGTTTCGCGAGCCAGTGGTTGAAGGGCGCGACCAGCGCCGGATCATAGGGCGGCTTGCCGGGGCGATCGTGCACGACGCCGTCGAACTCGATGCCGTTCTCGTTGGCAAGGATCACCAGCGCCAGAGCGTCGTCACGGATCGGCGCGATGCCGGTGTAGGGATTGACCCGTGCCAGGAATTTCTCCTGTAGCGTCTTCCAGTGAGCAAGAGCCTCCTCATCGACATGAAGCAGGAGCTTCAGATTGCCGTTGGCGTCCCAGCGATCATCGTAGCCACCGTAGGCGCCGCGCGGCGACGACAGGCCGTCCATGATCCAGTGGATGCCGTTGCGCTTGAGCGCGGCAAGCAGGTAGTGAATGCGATCGAGCGTCTCCGGATCGAAGTCGAAATCCTCCTGCCGGCCGAACATCAGGCTCGCATCGGTGAAGTGCAGCCGCGCGATGTTGTAGCCATGCAGCGCCAGTTGCCGGGCATAGCGGTCGGCGCCGTCATGATCCGGAAAGCCGCCGGAGGCCGGGCTCCAGGCGAGCGAGGCGCAGAGCATCCTGACCGGTTTTTCCGGCGCTTCGGCGAAGGCCAGTTGCCCCTTCGGGCCGGCAATCAGCCGGTGGCCCGCATCGATGGTGTCGTTCAGAAAGAAGGACGAGAAATCGAGCGGACTGCCCGCGCGCACCTCGAGCGAGATTTCCCGGACCGGCAGCCATTGGTCGGAGGCATGGGCGGAAAGACAACCGAAAAATACCGCCGCCGCGGCAAGCAGTGAGCGGCTGTTCATGCGGGTTTGCCGAGGATTCTGCTCTCGATCGGCGCGCCCGGTTTCAACCGCGACCGGAACAATCCGACGGGCAAGGCGGCAGCATGGAAGAACCAGGCAACGACCGTATAAAGGCCCATGCCGAGGCCGCGCTTCTTGAGGCTGACCATGAGGACAACAGCCGCAAACATGGCTGCGACCGCGGCAATCGCAGTGGCTTTGTCGGGCAGGAACAGGACCAGGCCGAGGGAGAGCGCCCACCAGAGATAGACGAAGGCCCACAGCTTCAGTTCCGGCAGTTCCCGCAGCACCTGAAGAAAATAGGGCTTGCCGAGGGAAGCGCGCAGCAATTCGCCGATGCCGTAAAGATATTTGCTCTCCCAGCGGCGGACGAGCAGCCGGTAGGAATTGACGGTGTGACCGAAGTGCTGGACGAAGCGACGGTCGAGACGATGGAGCGCCCATCCGGCGCTTCGCAGCCGCACACCGAGCTCGAACTCCTCGTAACCATGAAGATTCCGGTCCGAGAGGTAGCCGACGTCCTCAATGGCGGTGCGCCGATAGAGGCCGCCGCCATTCATGCGGTCGATCGGACCGATGCGGTTCTCAGGCGCGTTGCGTTTGACGCGCCGGGCGAATTCCAGGTTGGAAACGAGCTTCTCCTCCACGTGCCCTGTGACACCGCCAACCGAGGGATTTTCCGCGAGGAAGGCGATCGCCTCGTCGAGAAACCTCGCATCCAGCAGCATGTCGCCATCCATCAGGCAGACGAAGGCGTGGCGGGAATATTGGAAGCCGAGTTGCGGCCCGATGCCACAGCTCGGAAGTGCCGGCGGGACGATCTGCGCGATCGTGACCGGATATTGCGACGCGATCTCCACGGTCCGATCGGTCGATCCGCTGTCGGCAATGATGATTTCGCCCTCTTTGCCGGCCAGCGCCGCGACGACGCTTTCGATCGTCGCGGCGATCCGCTTCTCTTCATTCAAGGTCTTGATAATGACGGATATTGTCAAAAGAGCCCCCAGATGTCGGCAGGGTGTCATGACCGCCGAGGCGTACCCGCAGTTTTCTAACCGGGATAATTTGAGTTTTGGTTTATTCGCGGCAGCCGCCGAGCAATGAAGCACGCCGCCACGATGCCACACCCGCCGCCCGCGAGCTTGACCGCAAGATCTTCCCAGCGCGCGTGACGATCCATGGACAGCATTTGCAGCAATTCGAATCCGACCGCCGTTCCAAGCACGATTGCAATGACGAACCACAAACGTCCAGGATAGGCGATCATGAACAGGAGGCCGAGGAGTCCGAAAGCGCCGAACCTTTCGACATGCACCCATGTGCCGATATGGGGGCGCATGCCGATCGGAGACAGCGTCGAATAGGCGATCACGCCGAACAGCAGCCATGCGAGCAGCGATGCGATGCGTCTGAGGTTCATGCTTCAATCCAAATCGTCGTGACCTGTATCCTCGGATCGGCATCGGCCCGAGGATAAACGTGCATCATGTACCGCAGCGCCGCGGGAGGACCCGGCTTATTTCGACAGGAGTTCCCCGTATACCGCAAGCGTCTTTGCGGCGACGCCCGCCCAGCTATAGGTCAGCTCCGCATGCCTGATCTTCGAAAGGACCTGCTCCTCGCTCGGAGGGTTGGCAATCTTGCTGCCGATCGCGGTCGCGAGCGCGTCGATATCGCCCAACGGAAAATAGTCGTCGGAAGGAAGGTCCAACTCGCGATTGGCGACGATGTCGCTCGCCAGCACTGGCAGGCCATGGGCCATTGCCTCGAGGAGCGCAATCGGCATGCCCTCGTGGCTGGAAGGCAGTACGAAGAGGGCCGCGTTGGCGAAGAGTTCAGCCAGCCGGTCGCCGGTCTGAAAGCCCGCCAGAACGACGCCGGTGACATTTGCGGCCATTGCCCGCACCTGTTGAACGTAGGGCGTCTCGAATTCCCCGTCGCCAGCGAGCACAAGCTTGAATTCGGCGTTGCCCAGCTTTGCGAAGGCCTGGATCAGGTCCGTCTGGCGTTTTTCCGGGACCAGCCGGGCGGCAAGGAGAATGTATCGGCGCGGCTCCAGTGCGAACTCGTTGAGGATGCCGGTGTCGCCGCGGAAGGGCGAAACAGCCACCCCGTTCGGGACAAAGGTTACGGCTGCCCTGTGGCGCTCGCCCATGGCGTGAACGATCTCTTTCGAAATCGCGATGCGGCCGTGAGACAGGCGCATACCCATGAACTCCCCGAGACGCAGCATGCCCTTGGCGAAGCCACCCCATTTCTGCCGGTCGTAGTCGTAGCCATGGTGCGTGACCACCACCTTCATGCCGAGAAGCCTGGCCACGGGAACAAGGAGTGCCGGTCCAATGGCATGGATATGAAGGATATCTGGCCGGCGCAGAGCCGCGAAACAGACGCCCACGAACGTGTGCACGAACGCTTCCAACGCCATCAGTCGCGGCGCCCAGAGCGGAAAGACACGAATACCGTTCCAGGAGAACGAAGACGGCTTCTGAAGGTAGTGGCGGCGTCCGATGACGTCGGCGTCCCAGCCATGCTCCACGAGCTTACCCGCGAGCATCTCGACATGCTTCTCGACACCGCCCTGGACGTTCGGGATGCCGCGCAAGCCGAGCATTACCACGCGCCGCCGGTCACGCCGGCCGGCCGCGGGCCGGGGAATGCTTGCGAGTTCCTCCGAAAGACCGGCGGGCATGCTGTGCACGCGCGGCAACTGCACCATCCGGTTTCTCGACACTTCGGACTTTCTGCTCATGGTTGTCAGCCCCAGGGAATTCCCTCGACGGCTTATGCACCGCAAGCACCTACGGGCTCCGTAAGAAATTCCTTAAACTTCGAGGGAAATGCGCGAAAATCAAACGCTTGCGCAGCATGGGGCGGACGCTGTTGCAGCCAACGCCACTTGTGGAACCTGGCTCAGCTTCTTAGATCATTTCACTGTTTCATTGAGACAGTGAAATGATCTAACTCTTTGAAACTACGCAATTCCGGACGGAAAACCGTTACACACTTTTCCTGGAATTGCACTAGGCCACGCCAAGCGCTGCGTAGAGGTCGAGCGTCCTGGCGCGATAGGCCGCGGCGGAGAACTCGCTGGCGATCCAGGCCCGACCCGCAGCACCCATTTGCGCGCGAACGGCAGGGGCAAGAGCGGCCGTGGCGTTCAAGGCGCTGGCGAGATCTTCGACATTGCCGGATGCCGCCAGCAGGCCGGTCTCGCCTTCCTTCACCATCTCCGGAATGCCGCCGATCGCCGCGCCGACAACCGGGCGTCGGAGCGCATAGGTCTCGAGAATGCTGACGGGAGCGTTCTCGTACCATTCGGAGGGAAGCACGAGCGCCAGGGACTGGCCTATCAGGCGATGCAGATCCTGCCCTGAAAGATAGCCGGCGAAACTCACATCCGCGCCGAGTTCCGCCGCGAGCTGCCGAAGGGCTGCTTCCTCAGGTCCGGTACCGGCGATGATCAGCCGCCGTTTCGAAAGGGCGACGGCTCGAATCAGCGTCGCAAGCCCCTTTTCCGGAGCAAGCCGGCCGGCAAAGACGAAATAGTTCCCCTCCTGCCAGTCGTCGCGATACTGCTCGACATCGACGAAGTTCGGGATGTGGACCATCCTTTCACGCGGCCAGTTCCATTCGGCGAGCTTTTCCAGGTAGAACCGGCTGGGCACCACGAGGCGATCCACCTTGTCGCGGTATAGACCGAGCAGGCGATGCAGCACGGTTTCGGCGAGCACAACGGTGCTGAGCGATACGGAGTCCTTGACGCAACGATGGCGCAGGACGTTGTAGATCCGTCCGCCGCTGCAATCCTCGCAGACCTTTCCGTCGCGGAGCATCTTGTAGGATGGACAGGCGAGCTTCAGATCGTGAACGGTCATCACCACCGGAATGCCGGCGGACTTCAGCGTCGAGAAGATTGCCGGCGACAGATGGTGATAGACATTGTGGGCGTGGGCGACCGACGGCCGCACTCGCTCGATGAGCCGGGCGATATTGCGCTGCGCCTCAAGCGAATAGATGACGCTCGCGGCCTGAGAGACCTTTCGCAGCAAGCCCGTCTGCCGGCCGTATTCGATCTCCGATACGAAATAGTCCGACCAGGGCGAGGCTTCGTTGCGATCGTGCTGCATGGCGAATGGCACCACATCCCAGCCGATCTCTGCGAACATGGTCATGTGGTCGAAAAAGACAGTCTCCGCGCCACCGCGGCGGTAGAAGTAGTTGTTGATCGCCAGCAACCTCTTCCCGGTATCTGCAAAGCCCGCCACGCGCGCACCTCACCAGTTGATGCGGTCGAGCACGTGGTCGACCGGAAGCACCTCACATCCCTTGTCGACCGCGTAGCGGACCAGATGATCGAAGGTTTCCGGGGTGCAGCCATAGGGCGTCGGAGATGGCGCTATGTCATGAGTGAAGAAGACGAGCCAGCCGGGACGCTCGACGACGTCGTCTATCCAGCGCGTCAGCGTGCGCGAATACTGCTCGGGCTGGCGGATCTCGACGGCCTTGAGCATCAACGGATCCACCAGTCCGCGATTGATGGCCTCGCCGCCCGCCCGGCAGGTGCGATAACGCCTGCGAAGCTCCGAACGCGCCAAAGGCCAGGCGGCATTGTATGGAAAAGCGAAATTTGCCGGGGCGCTAGCTATGCCGACGCCTTCGAGATAGGCCGCATTGCGGTCGAGATCCCGGCCAAGGGCGGCACCGGACGTGTCCCGCATCCTGCGATGAGCGAAAGTGTGGCAGCCGATTTCATGCCCGCGAGCCAATAGCTCGCCACAACCGGCCGGGGAAATCAGTGTTCGATCCGCTTCCACCTGACCGGCAAGCCCGCCGGCGATGTAGAAGGTGCCGCGCGCTCCGTGTCGCTCGAGAATGGCTGCCCCGTGGTCGAGCGCACTGTCGGGAACGTCGTCGAAGGTGAAGGAGACGAGCGGCACGGCCGTTTCCAGCCTGCGCCGTCGCCGGCCAAAGCGCCAGATCAGCCGGTTTGCCAATCGATCGACCAGCCCGTCGATCCTCCGTGCGATCTCAGGCATGCGCCATCGTGCTCCTTTTCACCGGTTGCCGATCGACCTTCAACACCGCGGAGGACTGGAGATGCAGACCATAGAGCGCGAACATGAACGTGAACCAAATGAGGTTTCCGCCCTCGAAGAACAGCGTCTCGAGGCCGGCATGGAAGATCGTGTAAAGCCAGATGCGGATGAACAGCCGCGTAAGATGTGAATGCTCGCGCTCCGGAGCGATCCGGGAGATGTCGCGGAGCGGCAGCAGAATGACCCAGACCAAGGTCAGGATCAGCCCGGGAAATCCGGTCATCAATGCGACGTCCAGATAGGAGTTGTGCCCGTTGGCCGCGGCGACGGCCCACGTCTCCACCGATCCGCCGCTGTAGACCAGTTCTTCCGTCTGCCAGAACGCCCTGAAGCCATAGCCAAGCAACGGTTGCTCCGCCAGCGCCGAGAAGGCGAAACGCCAGATATCGGCGCGGTTTGTAAATGTCGCGTCGATGCCGAGCCGGCTAATGAATTCGCCGAGCGGTATAAAGACTGCGGAACCGACGGCGAAGAGATTGAAAAGCCCGACACCGCCAACGGCGATCGGGACGCGCAGGAAACGCGCATGCTCGAAAAGCCACGCGAGGATCAATATCCCGGGAAGCATCGCCGTCGAGGTCTTTCCACCGGTGTGGACGAGAAAGACACAAGACAGCGCAACGATCGCGATGCCGGCGAGGCGCGACCAGGTATTCATGACGAAGAAACCGAAGAAGGCGCCAAGCACCATCGCGGCGGCGGCGCTGTTCTTGTGCGGAAAGTGGCCTCGCCACAATCCGGCGTTCATCGGTTCACGCAGTTCCGAGGCCTGGTGGATGGCAAGCGACGGCTTGAAAAGGATGCCGTAATAGGCAACCGCCAGCATGACGAGCGTGCCTATCCCGAGCATCTTGGCGAAATGCCGTTCCGAGTCCGGCATCAACAGATAGATACTGGCATTCACCGCCATCATCACGCTGAGAACCACGCCCTTGATGCCGAGGAGCGGATGCGCGGAAATGGCCGAGACGAGAAGAAACCACGTGAACAGGACGGCCAAAAGCAGGCGCGGCTGCAGGATGATATTCCGCATCGGATGAAGCACGCCGTAACAAAGCGTCCCGGCGAAGAGAGCCAGGGATACAATCTGATTCAACCGACTGGAATTGCCGGCTGAGGGATCCAGGATCGCCTCACCCGTCAGATCGACAAAGGGGTCGATCGAGATCCACAGGAAAAGAAACATCGCCATGAACAGAAAGGTTCCGGCGACCGCCATCGGGGTCTGCGTGGACCGGTCCTCGCCGTAGGCGGCACTGCTCATGGCTGCGGCTCCCTTATCCGGCCGCCGGCCGCGGGCCGCGAATATATTTCCACAGGCCAAGGGCCAGCGCGGCGGCCACGCCGATGAAGAGCCCCGCTACGCCGCCGGCAACCAGGAGGATGAACGTGCGAGGCGGCCAGGTTCGGGAATTCGGCGGCATCGCGCGCGAGATGACGCGGACATTGGTCGCGTCGATCTGCTGGCGCTCGGTGATCTGCTGGGCGCGAGCGAGGTGCGTTTCATAGATCGTCGCCTTTGCGCGCGCGTCGCGCTCCAGGTCGCGCAGTTGCACCTGGGCCTCGTTGTCGGTGAATACATTCGATTTCTCGGCGCGTGCCTTGTCGCGCAGCGCACCGAGCGCGGATTTCTCCCTGTCGAAATCTGCCTTCGCGCGCTCCAGGATGCGCCGGGCTTCCTCGTCCATGGCCGCCTCCAGCGTCGTCCGTTCGGAGCGCGTCGAAACGAGGCGCGGGTGCCTTTCGCCGTAGATCAGCCGCATCGAGCCGATCTGCTGCTGCAGCGCATTATACTGCTGCCGCAGGTTCGTCATGTTGGCGGATTCGAATACCGAAGCGCTCGCCGTCTGCTTCTCGGCGATCGCTGCACTCATCTGCTTGTAACGGGTCTCTGCCTGGATGAAGCCCTGCTGCGCGGCCAGGACCTGGGTGTTGAGCTCACTGGAAAGCTGGTTGCTGACGAGCTCGCCGTTGCTTGACTGCAATCCACTTGCACGGCGGAAGTCCTCGACCTTCTTCTCGGCCTCGGTCACGTTGCGGCGCAGTTCATCAAGACGGGCGTTCAGGTTCTGGGCGACACGGCCGGCGCTTTCCGCGGCCGATTGGAAAAGTTCTGTTTCAAAGGCATCGACGATCGCATCCGACAGGGCGACGGCCTTCTCCGGTTCTTCGCTCCAGACTTTCATGACGACGACGAAGGAGCGCTCCTCCCGCCGCGCCTCGACCCGCTCCGTCAAAGCGCGCAGTGCCGCCAGGTGCTTGTCGGCGGCTTCCTCCTGATCCGACAGGAGCAAGTTCTTCAGAAAATCCAGGGGGGACGGTTTGACGAACTCGACGTCCTTCGTCAGCTGCAGCTTGTCGATGACGCGCGCCAAGACGTTGCGCGACGTGAGAATCCTGAGCTTGCTTTCGACCTCCAGCAGTTGCGCGTCTCGCTGGGGGTTGCTGGTGAATACGTCATCGCTGACAACGTTGAGATTGGACGGATCGACGACGATGTCGGTATAGACGGTGTATCGCGGCGACGCCATCAGCGCATAGCCAAGAGCAGCGGCGACGCAAAGAACGACGGCAATGGCGATCCAGCGCATCCCGTCGCGCAGCCACAGGACCACATCATCGATGCCGATCTCGCCGATGAGCTGAAGACGAGGGAGCCATTCACCAACGGTCGGCTGTACCGGTTCCCGGGCCGTCGAGACCGCTGGGGCCGGCGGAGGCGGCGGAAAACTCACGGTCCGGAACGAAGTCCTGCGGTCTTCGGGCCCGCTGTCTTCGGGAAGGATCGCGTCCTCCTCCTCCGGAGTGGGCACGAGATCAAGCAGCGAGCCCTCGCCGGAGCGAAGCCGCCGATAGCGTGTTTGCAGGCGTAATCCTTGTTCCTCGGGCTCGCTCCGCCGATACATCCGTCTTTCCCCACGCATGCCCCAGCAAAGAGCGTTTTGCGTACCCGCATCCATTGTTAAGAACTAGGCTGGCACGGTGAATATTCCGTTAAGTGCCACCGGCAGTTGGTAACCTTTCGCCGGCTCCAGAGAGCCCGGGCTGAGTGCGGTCGGAAAACCGCCAACACCTTCCTCACTTAAGCCTTAGAAATCCGTAAGCAGCCTGCTCCAGCTCTCCGACGCTAGGCCGCCGATATAGATGTCATTGCGCAATGCCGCTTCCATGAGGTCGGCGTGGCGCGTGACCATGCAGAAATACCCCCGGTGGCGGAAGGACAGCCATCGCTGGCGCGATATGGCATTCATCAGGAAGGGCTGCGCCATGCCGACGGCGACGGCATAACCGTCGCGATCAAGCGAGGCGAACATTTCGGCGGTGACGTCGAATTCGCGTCCCTCCTCGCAAAGCACGTTCAGCACATTGGCGATCCCGTTCTTTTTGCCGAAAAAGAGAAATGCACCAACGGTCCGTCCGCCTTCACACATCACCTTCCGGCATTGCAGCGCCCCGAGGCTCCTGTTCGACGAGGCAACGCCGACGAGCCAATCGAATTCGGATTTCGACCAGGTGGGGCGAACCGAAAAGCGCTCAAGCATCGGTCCCGCGCAGCGGCGGAACTCCTCCAGACTTGCCGGCCTCGTCTCAAATCCCGGCACCGGAGCGGGTTTCGTCGACGGCCTCCGCCAACGCAGCGCGTTATCCGCCAATGAAAGCGCGCCGATGACGCCACGCGACCGCAGCAGGGGAACGCGCCGGCTCGCAAGGACGGCACCCGCGACGAAAGGCCGAAACGAGCGTCGCCATTCGAGGCTCTGGATGGGCAGGACGGCACCCCCGCCCGCAACCCAGTGGTCGGCGCTCACCGGGGACGAACTGTCCGAAAAACACATATCCTGGCGCGCGGCACGCATCATGCGGGCAAGACGCGCCGCACCCGCTGCCCCAGCCTTGCCGTCCGCCATGAATGCGCAGAGAAGCCGGGCGATAGTCGGGCGGCCGTGAACCGTGAATTCGATGGGAACCGAAAGGATCGCACTGTCGATCTCACCCGCGCCATTCTCGTGGACGACGCTCCCGCACGCTGGCGTGTAATGGGGGCTGCCGAAGAAGACGGTTTCCAGGTACCGTCCGAGTTCGTCTCCGGGCTCACAGTTGGTATTGCGGAAAATCTTGTGGAACAGCTTGCCGATCGTGGGGACGTCGCGGCTCTCCATGGCCCTTATGCCGGCCGGTTGGCACCGGTCGGTTTCGCCGGCCGGCGCCGATTGAGCGTCCCGAAAGTCAGCCTTCATGCACGATCCTTGCGGCAAGTTCCGGCCGACTGGCCTGCGCCCTGTCACGCCGAACGAAATGCAGGAACACGCTCCATGTGGCGACAACCATTGCAATCTCGATCGCATAGAACGAAACGAATGTACCAACGGGCGGCGCATACCAGCTCGCCCACGCGGCGAGCGCAGCCCCCGCGATGCTGCCAAGCCCCATCACCGTTGCGCGGCCGGCGTGGTAACCCGAGGCGCCGAGCGCTTCCACCGCCACCGACCAGATGGCCATAGGTACGATGACCCAGCAAAGGTTCCTGACAAATGCGACGAGAGAAATGTAATCCGTGCCGAACAAATAGGGCAGGATCGGCGCCAGCACGAAAACCACCACGGCCGCCGCAACGCTGATGCCGGTGGAGGCGATCAGCACCTTTCGCACCCGCTCCAGCGCGTGATGCAGCCCAGCCGCCGAAATCCTTGCCGAACCGGGATAGATGAGGCGATGCAGCGCCTCGACGGACAGATAGCTGCTCTCCAGCATCCGGCGCGCAACGCTGTAGCTCGAAACGATCTCGGCGGTCGCGACGAGACTGAGGACCAGCAGGTCGGCGTTCTGGCGCACCGCGCGCAGGATGAACGGAATGCTGAAATAGAGGCCTTGCGGCAGTTCCTCACGCACGATGCAATAGCGTGGCCTGCCCAGCCCCCTGATCGCCCACATACAACCCAAAGCCACCAGAACGTGGCATATGAACTGCCAGATGGCCCAGGACGCGACCGTGGCAACGCCGAAAGCAATGCAGGCGAGCGCTGCCGCGGCTGTCCGTGCGAGGGCGAAACCGACCACGGCGATGTTCGCCGAAGCGAAGTCGGAGTGGGCGAGAAAGATCTGCTCCACCAGCACGATGATGCGAACCAGTACGACATTGGTGACGAGCATCAGCGTGATCACCGCGAAGTTCGTCAACGGATCGGCGGAAAGCGTGAGAAAGAATGGCAGGACGGCTGATCCGATCAGAACCAGCGCCACGCCGCTTGCAGCCGTCAGAATGATGTTGTGGCCAAGCATCTGCGGATAGATGGCGCGATCACGCGCGACCCGGCGCACGAGGCATTCCATGGCGCCGAGCCCGCACAAGTGAACGGCAATGTTGGCGACCGCGGTCACCGCAACGAAGACGCTGAATTCATCGACACCGAGCCAGCGGGCGAGAATCGCGAAGGTCAGAAGCTGCGCCGCAGACCCAATGACGAGACTGCCGCCAGAGGCGATGTAGGACACGAGCATCGGCAGAAATGGCTTGTACCTGCCCGGTTCCGTTGCACATTCCGAAGCCATTGCGATCTGCCTTTGACGACGAGCTGACGTTGCGCGCGGCACTCGGGCGGACGCGTGGTCCGCACGGTCACCGGCATCGATCGCCGCGGACACTACCACGCAGAAATGATTGCGCGGTTAACGTACTCGCATCAATTGCATTTCAGCTTCCGTTTACCTGGATGCGATAGGGTCCGCGCGATCTGATTTTCCATCCCCAAACCGAAGGAGCGTTCGTGCAGCAGGGCCACGATCATTTACGCGGCAATCGGGCAGGCGGCCCCTCGGTTCGCCTTGTCCGGTTCATGGACGTCGAGCTCGAATTGGCGCCGGACGTCCTGGTGCCAAGGGAGGAGACCGAGCTCCTCGGGCGCCGCGCCGCGGCCATCCTCCGCGATCACGCCGGGCAAGCGACGGTCATCGACATGTGCTGCGGCTCAGGCAACCTAGCGCTCGGCATCGCGGCCGATATCCCTTCCGCGCGCGTCTGGGGCGCCGATCTGACGGACAGCACGGTGGCGCTTGCGCGCCGCAACGTCGAGCGTCTCGCCCTTCAAGAACGCGTGGCCATCCGGCAAGGCGATCTTTTTGCGGCGCTCGAGGGCGAGGGTTTGGAAGGCACGGTCGACTTGATCGTCTGCAATCCGCCTTACATCTCGACAGCGCGTCTCGAAACCGACAGCGCCCACCTTCTGGCAACCGAACCGCGCGAAGCCTTCGACGGCGGCCCATATGGCATATCGATCCATCAACGCCTGGTGCGCGACGCCATTGTCTTTCTGAAGCCGGGCGGCTGGCTGCTGTTCGAGTTCGGAGAAGGGCAGGAACGGCAGGCGGCCGCGCTTCTCGCCCGGGCCAAGGCCTATGACGCCGTGACATTTGCCACGGATGCAACCGGCAAGCCACGTGTGGCCTTGGTGCAGAAACGCGCGAACGAAAGCCCAGCTGGCGAAGGACGCGCAAGATGAGCGATATCCGTCCTCTGGAAGCGGCGGACATGCCGGCCGTTGCCGGGCTGTTCCAGAGAGTATTTCGCAACGGGAAAACCACGCCGCCCACCTTCATCGACTATCTCCGCCAGCTCTATCTCGAATCGCCCGGATGCGATCCGGAGATTTCCCCGCTCGTCTACGTCAACGGCGGCGGGCGCATTTCCGGCTTTGTCGGCGTGAATGCCCTGCCGATGACCTTCAATGGCAGGCGATTGCGCGCCGCGATCTGCGGATCGCTGATGGTCGAGGGGTACGAGAGCGATCCGCTTGCCGGCGCACGACTTCTCAAGGCTTTTCTCGCCGGCCCGCAGGATCTTTCCTTCAGCGAGACCGCGAGCGAAGTTTCCACGCAGATGTGGACGAAGCTCCGCGGCATCGCGCTTCCGCAATACAGTCTCGAATGGATACGGGTCATCCGGCCCTCGGCTTTTGCGCTCGATCTCGTTGCCGGCCGCATCCGCCCGGCCCGCCTGCTAAGCCCGCTGGCGCGCTCGGTCGATCACCTTTATCGCAACAGGATGGACCGCGGCAGATTGCGCTGGTCGGGACTGGCGGAAAGCCCGCCCGCCCGCGGGGCATTGCAGGTCTCGGACATCGACCGCCACGCCTTTGCCGCTCTCTTCGAACGGCTGACGGCGCAGTTCGCGTTGCGCCCTGACTGGGCGCCGGGTCAACTCGATCACGTGCTGGCGGATGCAGTCGAGAAGCCGGAGTTTGGCGAGCCGGTCTTCGCTGCCGTCACCGCGCGCGGCGGCATGCCGGTCGGTGCGTTTTTCTATCACGTACGTCCCGGCGCCATCGCCCGGGTGCTCCAGGTTCTTGCCGCGCCGGGGCAAGCCGGTCCCGTCATCGACTGCCTCATCGACCATGCCGCCGCCCGCGGTATTGCCGGCCTGCGTGGACGGACACAGCCTGCCCTGCTGGAGGCGATGCTCGGTCGGCGCATTGCATTCGTTCACGCAGCCTCGACCGTCGTCCACTCCCGCGACGAAGAACTCGTTTCAGCCTTCCGCAATGCGCAAGGCTTCATGAACGGGCTCGCAGGTGAACAATGGAACCGTGTGTTCGGTGGTCGCTTTGACTAAGACACGCTGAACAGAACACTGGCCCCTATTCCGGTCAGTGACCGATCTCCTCGACCGGCTGGACGAGCTGCGGCCCCAGGTGCAGGTAGCGTGTCGCCTTGCGCTTGGCCGCAATATCCGCCCAGACACGCTCCACCTGGATCGTCGTCAGTTGCGCCGCGTAGGCGACCTCCTCGGCACTGATGCCGTTGTTGAGGCCATAGAGGCAGAGGTCCATGCGGTCGTAGGGTAGCGAGAAGTAGAATTCCTCCTGGGTCTGCGCGAGCGAATAGGTATCCGTCGTCGGCGGCCTGCGGCGGATTTCCTCGGGCACGTCGAGATGCGCGGCAAGCGCATAGACCTGCGATTTATAGAGATGCGCGATCGGCTTGACGTCGGCTGCGCCGTCGCCGTTCTTGACGAAGAAGCCCTGGTCGTATTCGAGCCGGTTCGGGGTTCCGAGAACGGCGAAGTTCAACCGGTCGGCGTGGTAATATTCGAGCTGCTTGCGCGAGCGCTGCTTCATGTTCGTCGCCGCAACGATGCCGAGATAGGCGGAGGGCGGCATGCGCAACCTTGTCTGTTTTCCCTCCGGATCCTGCACGACCAGCGAGGAGATGTTGTAGCCATCGCCTTCGAGTGCATTGGCGATGACGACCTTCGATGCCCAGCCCGCGCCATAGCCGGGGACAAGCTCTCGGATGAAGGCATCGCGGCGTTCGTAGCAGCCCATCGCCGCGAGCGTGGGTCCGATGTCCTCGACGACCGCCTCGACGCCGAAGGTTTCCGCCACCAACCGGCCGAGGCGGAGGCTCTCCGGATCGGAGTCGTTTTCCGGCATGAACAGGCAGAAAACGTTCTTCGCGCCGACGGCGCGCACGGCGAGTGCCACCGAGACACTGGAATCGATGCCGCCGGAAAGGCCGAGCACGAGGCCGCGTTTGCGCATGCCGCGCAGTTGCGCGCGCAACCCCGCGACGATGCGATCCGTCTCCGCGGCCGCGTCGATCTTCAAGCTGTCGGCCGAGAAGACAAATTTATCCTGATCCGGACGGATGTTCATTCAGCGGGCTCCAATGTTTCGGCCGCCAGCCTGCGGCTGACCTTACCTGTATCTGTCTTCGGGAGTTCGGTGCGGAATTCGACGATCTTCGGCACCATGAAATCCTCGAGATGGCGGGCGCAATGCCGAATGACGTCCTTCTCGGTGAGGGTCGGATCCGAAAGAACGACAAGCGCGCCGATCGCCGCCCCAAGCACCGGATCAGGAACACCTATCACGACCGCTTCCGCAATTCCCGGATGGGCATGCAGCACGGTCTCGACTTCCTTCGGCGCCACCTTTTCGCCGCGCGTCTTGATGATGTCGTCCTTGCGGCCGACGAAATAGAGGAAGCCTTCCTCGTCGGTGCGGAAGAGATCTCCCGTATAAAGCACTCTCTCCCAGCGATTCGGGCCGGGCCGCAGCATCCGCTCGGTCGCCGCATCGTTGCGCCAATATCCCTGCATCACATGCGGGCCCCGGATCACCAGCTCGCCGGGAACGCCAGGCGGCACCCGGTTTCCCTCATCGTCGACGACGAAGGCTTCCGTGTTGGGAATGGCGATGCCGACGGATCCGGGCCGGCGGTCCAGTTCTTCGGGCGGCAGATAGGTGCAGCGCTTGCATTCCGTCAGGCCGTACATGGAATAGAGCCGCGCAGACGGGAAGAGTTCCCTCAAACGCGCGATATGGGCCGGCGGCAGCGCCGCGGCGGTGTTGGAGATGTAGCGAAGGCTGGCCAGGAAGCCGGGCTCGAGATCGCGCATCTGCAGGATCATCGCCGCCATGGTCGGCACCAGCGGAAAGCCGGTCACGCCTTCGGTGCGAATCCGCTCGAAGATCGCCTGCGGGAAGGCGAAGGATTTTTCGAGGACGAGCGTGGCCTCAAGCCGGACAGCCATCAACAGCTGGTAGAGGCCGTAGTCAAACGCGAGCGGCAGGACGTTGAGGATGATGTCGTCCGGCGTGTTGCGGAGATAGGTGGTGATCGATTCCGAAGCCGCATCGATGTTTCGATGCGTCATCATCACCCCCTTCGGCCGGCCGGTCGACCCGGAGGTGTAGATCAGCATGGCGAGATCGACATCGATGCCGCCGTGGGGAACAGGCAGGGGGTCCGCCGCCAGGCAACCCTCGAACGCGACGGCACCATCCGGCGTCCGGCCTCCCGGCGCCGCCGTCGAAGCGACGAAGGGGCGCGCGCCGGGCAGAAGGTCGCGTGCCTCCGCGACGATCGGCATCAGCTTGGCCTGGGTGAGGATCGCCGCCGCGTCGCAATCGCCGATGATATAGGCGAGCTTGTCGGCCTTGGTCGACGCGTTGATCGGGCTGAAGGTCGCACCGGACTTGAGGATCGCGAAGATCGAAACCGCGGCCTCCCAGCAATTGTCCATGAAGACCAGAACCCGATCGTTCCGCTTCACGCCGTTTGCAGTAAGCGCGGCGGCGAGGCGGGTCGAGAGATCATCGAGCTCCTGATAGCTGAGCCGTTTGCGCTCGGTGACGAGCGCCGTCTTGCCGCCGTTCGCTCCGGCGTTCCTGATGAGAAATTGCTCGAACCGCATGTGCGTGACGCCCCCGCCTTTTGCTGTCTATGCCGAGACCGGCACGGCGGACTTTGCTGCGATGAATGCAGAGATGCGTGCAAGCGAGTCGAGATTTGCCGGCACGATATCGGCGTCGGCCATGGCGATGCCGAAACGGTCCTCGATGAAAGCGACGAGCTCCAGCACGCCGGTCGAATCGATGATGTCGTTCTCGATCAGCGACGCCGTATCGGCGAGTTCATAGGACGTGTCACCGAAGAGAAAATTCTCGATGATGAACGCCTTGACGCTGTCCTTGATCGTTTCTGTCATGTCTCATCCTTTCCATTCTTGCTTCAGGCAGCCTCCGCCGTGCGGACGCTCGTGCCGGTGAATGTCTGCAGCCACAGTTGCGTCGACAGGATGCCGACGAAGGCTGCGTTGTCGCGGAAGCCGGAGGCCGGGCGTGCCCGGCACTTCTCGTAAAGTTTCGTCACCGCCTTTGCGTTGAAGAGGCCGCCGGCGGCAATCGCCTCTTCGCCCATCGCGGTGCGCACGTAGTCGAGTTCGCCCCGACCGCTGAAGGAATGGCTGTCCGGCGCGCGATAGGGCTGCTTGGTCCGCTTGCCGATCGAAGCGGGCAGGAGATCCTTTGTCGCCTCGCGCAGAATGTGTTTTTCCACCAGACCGTTGAGCTTCATTTCCGGCGGCAGTCCCGCGGCGAATTCGACGAGACGATGATCGAGGAAGGGGAAGCGGCCTTCGACCCCATGGGCCATCGCCATGCGGTCTCCCTGGCTCGAAAGGATGTAGCCCGGCAGAAGAAAGCGGCTTTCGAGATATTGCGCCTGGTGCAGCGGATGCCAGCGGCCAAAGGCGTCGGGCAGGCGGCTGATGAGCTCATCGGCCGCGTCGTAATCCGCCAGCCGGGCGCGCAGGTCGCCCGAGAAGAACATCTTCGTCGCCGCAGTCCCCTTGAGCCGCGGGCGATGCGAGAAGAGCGGGTCGTCAAGCGGGTCGTTCCCGGCGCCGAAAAATGCCGCGAGATATTCGGCCGACTGCTGCTTGAGGCCGGGCAGATAGGGGTAGAGCTTGCGGAACAGGTGCGGTCTCATGCGCGAGCCGGGTTGCCGACCGCAGAAGCGGCGCACGCGCGCTTCCTTGAAGATGTCGTAGCCTGCGAAAACTTCGTCCGCCCCCTCGCCTGTCAGCACAACTTTCAAGCCGCAATCGCGCACCAGACCGGAGAGTTGGTACAAGGGGGCCGGCGCAGTTCGAAGCACCGGCCGTTCGGCATAGCGGATCACCTCCGGGAAAACCTTCGCGATATCGCCGGCTTGGCAGGCGACAGCCTTGTGATCGGTGCCGAGAGTCGCGGCCATTTCGTTCTGGAAGGCGCTCTCATCGTGTTCGGCGCTGTCGAAGGTCACGGAAAAGGTTCGAAGCCCTTGCGGGGCCATGCCGGCGGCGAGCGCCGAAACGATGGATGAATCGAGGCCGCCGGACAGATAGGAGCCGACCGGCACGTCGGCCCGCATGCGGATGCGCGTCGCGTCGGTCAGAAGCGCGCGCAGTTCCTCTACAGCCTGGCCTTCGTTGGCATGCCGGGACGGTGCGTCGCGGTCCGGAAATTCCAGATTCCAATAGGTCCGTGCCGTCGCGCCCCGCTCATCGGCAATCATCAGGCTTGCCGGTTCGAGTTCAAAGATGTCCTTGAACGGCGTGCGCGGCGCGATCGGCGCCCAGAGCGTAAAAGTCTGATCGAGCGCGATCGGGTCGATCTCAGCCGAAAGACCGGGAACCTGAAGGAGCGCCTTGACCTCGGAGGCGAAATAGAGCGTCCCCGCCCGCATTGCATAAAACAGAGGGCGGACACCCATGCGATCGCGCGCCAACAGCATCCGCCGGCGCCGATTGTCCCATAGTGCGAAGGCAAAATCGCCGTTGAGGCGGGACACGCAATCCTCGCCCATCTCATCGTACAGATGGAGGATGACCTCCGTGTCGCTGGATGTACGGAAACGGCGGCCCTTGGCGCGAAGCTCGTCGCGCAGTTCGACATAATTGAAGATCTCGCCGTTGAAGGCGATCGTCAGCTCGCCGGTGGCATCGGACATCGGCTGCTGGCCATCCCCCAGCCCGACGATCGACAACCTGACATGACCAAGACCCGCTTGCGGCGCGGTGAAAACGCCTTGCTCGTCCGGTCCGCGATGGGCAATCGCGGCCGTCATCTTCTGAAGAAGAGCCTTTCCATCCGGAACAGAACCGAAATAGCCACCAAAACCGCACATGACGAGATACTCTGACGTCCGCAGACAACGCGGAAAATATAGATGAGATATCGACAGCAAGAGTTAACTGCCGAGTGTTTTCATGGAGATGGTAAATCAATCAGAACAATCTCAAGGAAGCAAAAAACAATACAAGCGCAGATCAATATTCCTTTATTAAAATTTTAAACAATTCCCCAGCCCGGAATTGTTATGATTTCTTCGATAGCCTGCGTCATATTTCATCTGTTTCTGCAAGAACTTATAGTGTCGTTAATGATCCTTTAACAAGTGCGCCGAGGCCGGCGCCTGGATTACATGGATTTGTGGTTAACGCTGATCCGCGTGATCCATGCCAAGATCGATGTGTAACCGCCAGACGGCGTTGCTTTGCGGCGCTGAGAAGCGTTGGGGCGTCCGTCGTGCGTCCGTTCGAACGCAAAAGCGTGCGCGGTTTTCCGCCCGCATCCCACTCTCACATGCGACGCGCTTCAGAAGCCGAAGGATTGTTGCACCGCCGGCGGCACGCCGACATGAACGCCCTCCAGTTCGAGCATGCGCGTCTTTGCCGATGCACCGCCCGGCGCCGAGAAACCGCCGATCTTGCCGCCGGCGGCAAGGACGCGGTGGCAGGGAATGATCAGCGGGATCGGATTCTTCGCCATGGCTTGGCCGACGTCCCGCGCCGCTTCCGGTCCGGCGCCGAGTGCCTTCGCCAACGCTCCGTAGGTGGTCGTCTGCCCCCAGCGGACTCGCCGCGCAGCGGCATAAACTTGCCTGAAAAACGCTTCCTGCCCTGCGAGATCAAGCCTGAAGCCGGAGAAATCGATTTCCTGGCCCTCGAAGTAACGCTTCGCGGCCGCGACCGCTTCGATCACCTCGGGCGTAGGCGTACCGGATTCGGCATCGGGAATACGGCGCAGCAGCATTCGCTCGGTCGCGCCGGCATCTTTTGTCGGCAGTTGGAAGCGCGTTATGCCGTTATCGTTCCAGGCGATGCCGCAGAAACCGCCAGCCGTTTCGAAGATGATGTAATGCCCTGTCCGTCCCATCACGCGGGCCTCCACGTTTCCGATGACATAAGAATCGTGCGTCCGGTCTCCGACTTCAACCCGTTTTCGGCGCAAAGAAGGGGATGTGAGGTACGAAAGAGGCAATCAGCACACGCCACTGCGGGGCGAATGAGCATGGGGTTTTGGGCTCGCAGCACAACAAACGACACGGCATCCTGTCAGCGTCTTGGTCAGGACACTGACAGGTCCGCATCAAATCTGCCTGCACGATCAGCTGGCAAGCGCGCCCGATTTCTTCGCGACCCAGGTGGCAACATAGTCCATCAGGGCTGGCGACAGGCAGTCATAGGGCTCCAGCCCGAGCTCCCTCAGGCGAGCGCGGATGCCGTCCATGCGGCTGGGATCGACTCCCGATTCGATGATCGAGGAGACGAAGGCGGCAAAGCCCGGAGGCGCCCAGCCCGACTCCTGGAACCGCTCGGGGTGGATGAAGTCCAGCCCCTGGAAGGCATGTTCCCGCTCCACCGGTCCATACATATGAACGCCGCATTGCTTGCAGGCGTGCCGCTGGATCAGCGCGGAGGGATCGACCACTTGCAGCTTGTCGCCGTTCTCGAGCACGCTGACCTTGTCATGCGGCACAACGGCGACGATGGAGAAATTGCTGCCGCTTGGCTTCCAGCACTTGGTGCAGCCGCAAGCGTGGTTGTGGGCGATCTGGCCCTCGATCCTGACCTTGACCGGCCTGTCCGTGCAGGCACAAACAAGTGTACCTCCGGCAAAATCCGGGCTGGCGGGTCTGATGCCGCCATCCACCGCCGGATGAATGCTGATTGAACTTGCCATTGCTTGTCCTCCCTGTTGTGTCGAAGCCCGGTCCGTCTCGGATGCGGTGGCGCTTCGGCCTGCTGTGTGCGTCCTTTGCGCGTCTGATAAGACGCGCGGCGCTGTAGTTCGAAAACCCGGCGGATATGCTCAGTAGATCACGACGCTCCTGATGCTTTCGCCGGAATGCATCAGCTCAAAACCCTTGTTGATGTCGTCGAGCGGCAGCGTGTGGGTGATCATCGGG
>NZ_JASKLS010000013.1 GCF_030124375.1 Sinorhizobium sp. 6-70 | reverse complement strand
TATCCTCCACGCGGGCCTAGTCCGGCAACAGGCCGGGCCTCCCAGGCCACTTTTCCGAAGACCGACAGCACCCGGCTGTCATGCAGAGGGAATTGCAACGGGCGTGCCAGATTTGAGACACAAGAGCAACCCATTGATTCTTAAGTGCTTTGATTTTTAGCGCTCAACGAACCACGCTCGATTGGGCGGAAATCCGCACAGATGAATTGGCACGCTGGGCGAAAAGATGCACAATATCGCCATGAGCGTTCCCCTCAAAAGTGATCTCGGCGATCTTCAGCGTCGCGCCCGGCGGTCGTGGTCGATCTTCGCGCTCGTCGCGGTCGCGCTACTTGCGGCCGGCTTTTTCGCCGCCGGTGAATATGGCCGGACAAATGCGCTCCGCACATTGACGGACCAGAGCCGCATCGACGCCAGCCTCAAGGCGTCGCTGTTGCGCGCCGTCGTCGAAAAGCAACGCGCGCTGCCGCTGGTGCTCGCCGACGACACGGCGATCCGCCAGTCGCTCCTCGCGCCGAACGCACCTGCGCTCGACCAGATCAACCGCAAGCTTGAGGCGCTTGCCGCAAGCGCCGGCGCGGCGGTCGTCTATCTGATCGGGCTGGACGGCGTCGCCATCGCTGCGAGCAACTGGCGGGAGCCGACCAGTTTCGTCGGCAGTAATTATGGTTTTCGCGACTATTTCCGGCTGGCGATCCGTGATGGCCAGGCGGAGCATTTCGCCATGGGCACTGTCAGCAAGCGGCCGGGCCTCTACATTTCGCGGCGGATCGACGGGCCGGCCGGGCCGATCGGAGTGATCGTCGCCAAGCTCGAGTTCGATGGCGTCGAAGCCGATTGGGCGAACACAGGCAAGGCCGTTTATGTCACCGACCGACGGGGCATCGTCATCATCACCAGCATCCCCTCCTGGCGCTTCATGACCACGAAGCAAATTCCCGAGGAGCGTCTGGCGTCGATCCGTGAAAGCCTGCAATTCGGCGATGCGCCCCTGCTGCCGCTGCCCTTCACCCAGATCGAAGCAGAGGCCGATGGTTCTTCCATCCTCAATGCCCTGCTCCCGGGCAGCCACGCCGAGACGTTCCTGCGTGTCGAAACGCTGGTGCCATCGGCGAACTGGCGGCTGGAGCAATTGTCGCCGCTTACCGCGGCGCTGTCGTCAGGCGCACGCGAAACGAGGCTGCAGATGCTCGCGATCCTCGTGCCGATCCTCGCGCTTGCGGCCTTGCTCATGCGCCGGCGCCAGATGGTCGCCTTTCGTTCGGCGGCCGAACGCGCAGCCCGCAACGAGCTCGAGACGCGCGTCGAGGAGCGGACGCGCGATCTCACCATGGCTCGCGATCGCCTCGAGACGGAAATCGCCGACCATCGGCAGACGACCGAAAAGCTGCAGGCCGTTCAGCAGGACCTCGTGCAGGCCAACCGACTGGCGATCCTCGGGCAAGTCGCCGCCGGCGTCGCGCACGAAATCAACCAGCCAGTCGCCACGATCCGAGCCTATGCGGACAATGCCCGCATCTTCCTCGACCGCGGCCAAAGCGCGACCGCGGCGGAAAACCTGACCAGCATCGCCGAGCTTACCGAACGCGTCGGGACAATCACCGACGAGTTGCGCCGGTTTGCCCGCAAGGGAAACTTCGTCGCCGAGCCGACCGAGATGCGGGACGTCATCGAAGGCGCGATGCTTCTGCTTCGCAGCCGCTTTGCCGGCCGCATGGATACGATCAGGATCTCTCTTCCTCCGAACGGCCTGCAAGTCATGGGCAATCGCATTCGCCTGGAACAGGTTCTGATCAATCTTCTCCAGAATGCGCTGGAAGCGCTCGGCGACGCCGAGAACGGCGAGATCCGGGTGCGTTGCGCGGAAACCGAGCGCGGTATCGAGTTGACGGTTGCCGACAATGGCCCGGGCATCCCCGAGGATGTTCGCGACGAGCTTTTCACGCCCTTCAACACGTCGAAGGAAGACGGGCTCGGCCTCGGGTTGGCGATCTCCAAGGAGATCGTCGCCGACTATGGCGGCGACATCGCGGTCGAGACGAGCGCCTCCGGAACCACATTCACAGTCCATTTGAAAAAGGCTCGAGCGCAATGAGCGACGCCGCTTCCGTTTTCCTGATCGACGACGACCGCGACCTGCGCAAGGCGATGCAGCAGACCCTTGAACTTGCCGGCTTCACCGTCTCGCCCTTCGCCAGCGCGATCGAAGCGCTCGACGTCCTCAGCCCGGAATTCGGCGGTGTCGTCATCAGCGACATCCGCATGCCGGGCCTCGACGGGCTCGCCTTCTTCCAGAGGGTGGCCGCCCTTGATCCGGACCTCCCCGTCATTCTGGTCACCGGGCATGGCGACATTCCGATGGCCGTGCAGGCCATGCAGGATGGGGTCTATGATTTCATCGCCAAGCCCTTTGCCGCCGATCGGCTGGTTCAGAGCGCGCGGCGCGCCGAGGAGAAGCGCCGTCTGGTGATGGAAAACCGTGCGCTCAGACGCGCCGCGGAAGCCGCCTCCGACAGCCTGCCGCTGATCGGCCAGACGCCGGTGATGGAGCGCTTGCGGCAGACGCTGAAGCACATTGCCGACACTGACGTCGACGTCTTGGTCGCCGGCGAGACCGGCAGCGGCAAGGAGGTGGTCGCGACTCTCCTGCACCAATGGAGCCGGCGCAGGAACGGCAATTTCGTCGCGCTCAATTGCGGCGCGCTCCCGGAAACGGTGATCGAGAGCGAGCTCTTCGGCCACGAGCCGGGCGCCTTCACCGGGGCGGTGAAAAAGCGGATCGGGCGGATCGAGCATGCGAGCGGTGGGACGCTGTTCCTGGACGAGATCGAGGCGATGCCGCCGGCAACCCAGGTCAAGATGCTGCGCGTGCTCGAAGCGCGCGAGATCACGCCGCTCGGCACCAACGCGACGCGCCCGGTCGACATCCGGGTCGTCGCCGCCGCCAAGGTGGACCTCGGCGATCCGGCGGAACGCGGCGACTTTCGTGAGGACCTTTACTACCGGCTGAATGTCGTGACGCTTTCGATCCCGCCGCTGCGCGAGCGGCGCGAGGATATCCCGCTGCTCTTCTCGCATTTCCTGACCCGGGCGGCGGAACGTTTTCAGCGCGACGTTCCCTCGGTTTCCGCAGCTGTGCAGCACCACCTGATGTCGCATTCCTGGCCTGGCAATGTGCGCGAGCTGTCGCATTTCGCCGAACGTGTGGCGCTCGGGGTAGAGGGAAACCTCGGCGCGCCGGTACCGCCAGCGGCGAACGCCGGGGCCTCGCTCCCGGAACGGCTGGAGCACTACGAGGCCGAGATCCTGAAAGAAGCCCTGACGGCGCATCGGGGCGACGTCAAGGAAACGCTGGAAGCGCTCGGCATTCCGCGCAAGACCTTTTACGACAAGCTGCAACGCCACGGCATCAACCGGGCCGACTATGTCGAGCGCCCTGCGCCGGCGGACAGCCGGGACTGAAAAACCCGCTGCCGGTTGCCTAATCGTGTCGAGTTCAAAATATTGTGATAAGTTTTGCGCTCAAAGGACAGTGAAAGAGACGGCAATGAGCGAGGCAAACATGCACAAACGCGACCTGCGCCAGGAAACGGCGCCCCTTCGCGCCCAAATTCTCGACAGGCTCTCGCAACTGCCTTGGGATGGGGTTCGCTACAGCCACTCGATCCCGGGGCTCGTCCTCTACCGCGTCACCGGGCCAACCGGCCCGTTTTCCAGTGTCTCGGAGCCTAGCCTGTCGCTGATCCTCAAGGGAAGCAAGCGCGTCAAGGTCGGCAACGAAACGCTCCTCTACGACGAGTCCTGCTTCTTCGTGACCGCCATCGGCTTGCCCATGACCGGCCAGATCTGCGAGGCGAGCGAGGGTGAACCCTATGTGGCTGCGACGCTGCGCCTTGATCTCGAGAAACTCCGCCGGATCATCACCGATTACGACATCCAGCCGACGGACATGCCCGAGCGCGACCTCGGCGTCGTCGTCGGCGCCGCGACACCGGAACTGTTCGACGCCCTGTTGCGGCTGATTTCGCTGGTAAACTCGCCGGCGGACATCCCCTTCCTGGCCAATCATGTTCAGAACGAGATCCTCTATCGGCTGCTTACCGGCGAGCAAGGGGCGCGGCTTCGGCGCTTCGCGCTCACCGGCACCAACAGCAACCGCGTCGCAAAAGCGGTGGCATGGCTGAAGGAAAATTATGCCCGGCCGTTGCGCATCGAGGAGTTGGCGGAAGTCGCGAACATGGGGGTATCGACGCTCCATCACCATTTCCGTGCCATGACCGCAATGAGCCCGCTGCAGTTCCAGAAGCACCTGCGGCTGCATCACGCACGGGAGTTGATGCTTTCGCAGTCGCTCGACGCAGCGACCGCCGCCACACGCGTCGGTTACGAGAGCCCGACGCAATTCAGCCGGGAATATCGACGTGCTTTCGGCCATCCGCCGATAAGAGACATCAGGTCAATCCTGAACTCCAGCGAGGCGAACAGACGCGACTCGATTGATTAGAAGTGGCGCGACGCGATGCTTAAATGGATTCGCTTGGCTCGACACAGCGGTGTCACCATGATCACAATTGCGTCATGTCGACAGAAATAGGCAATAATCCGACAGGATCGACTCTACCGAGCCGCGGAATGGTCTTCTAAGCTTTGGCCGCAGCCTGGCGAATGGCTGCGGCGCATGAACGGCATCTCCCAAATGCCGAGAGCTGCGTCCAACGCGAGGAGACCACCATGGCAATTGTGACGATCAACGGCGTCAAGCACTCGGTCGAAGCCGAGGCGGATATGCCGCTTCTTTGGGTAGTCCGCGATCTTGTGGGCCTGACAGGTACGAAGTTCGGTTGCGGCATGGCGCAATGCGGTGCCTGCACGGTCTATGTCGACGGCGCGCCGGTCCGGTCCTGTCAGACGCTCATCGGCGACATCGAAGGCGCCGAGATAACCACCATAGAGGGGCTCAAGGGCAAGGTCGCGGAAGCGGTCCAGGCCGTCTGGGCCGACCTCGACGTCCCGCAGTGCGGCTACTGTCAGTCGGGACAGATCATGTCGGCGACAGATCTCCTGACCAACAATCCGAAACCCAGCGACGAGGACATCGACGCAGCGATGGCGGGCAATCTCTGTCGTTGCGCCACCTATCATCGAATCCGTGCCGGCATTCATGAAGCCGCAAAGCGCCTGGAGGGCTAAGTCATGATCCCGAGATTGATGCAATCGGTTACCCTCCCTGCAGCACGGGTCCAGGCGTCGCGGCGGCAGTTCCTCATCGGCGCCCTTGCCGCCGGCACCGGCATCGCCGTCGGCTTCCACCTCCTGCGTGCATCGCCGGCGGCGGCAGGCGAAACGACGTCGGCAGAGGGCGCGCATTCCTTCTCCCCCTATCTGATAATCGACGGGGAGGGAAAGGTGACCGTACTCTCGTCGCAGTTCGAGATGGGGCAAGGATCCTATAACGGTATCGCCACGCTGGTGGCGGAAGAACTCGATGCCGACTGGTCGGCGATCGACGTGAAGGGTGCCGCCGGCAACATCAAGGCCTACGGCAATCTCGCCTTCGGCGGCGCAATACAGGCAACCGGAGGCTCGACCTCCATGGCGTCCTCGTGGGAGCGCTATCGCAAGGCAGGTGCAGCGGCCCGCGCGATGCTTGTCGCTGCAGCAGCCTCCGAGTGGGGCGTCGATGCGGCGGAAATCACCATCGAGAACGGCGTTCTTGCCCATCCCTCCGGCAAGAGCAACGGCTTTGGCGCCTTTGCCGCCAAGGCGGCGGCCATGCCGGTGCCCGGCGACGTCAAGCTTAAGCAGCCTGGCGACTGGAAGCTTATCGGCAATGCCGGCCTGAAGCGCTTCGACAGCGCCCGCAAGGCGAACGGGACGGAGCAATATACGATCGACGTTAAGCTGCCCGGCATGCTGACGGCCGTGATGATCCACCCGCCGCTCTTCGGCGCGAAGGTGAAGTCCTTCGACGCTTCCGCCGCCCGCGCCGTCAAGGGCGTGGTCGAAGTCGCCGAAACTCCGCGCGGCATCGCGGTGATCGGCGAACACATGTGGGCGGCGATCAAGGGACGCGAAGCGGTCAAGGTGGAATGGGACGACGCGTCGGCGGAAAAGCGCGGCACGCAGCAGGTCATGTCCACCTACCGCGATCTCGCCAAGGAGACGCCGGTGGCGGTTGCCCGCAAGGACGGCGACGCCGACGCCGCCTTTGCGCAGGCTGCGAAGGTCATCGAAGCGAGCTTCGAGTTCCCGTACCTGGCGCACGCCGCCCTGGAGCCGCTGAATGCCGTCGCGCGCATGAATGAGGACGGCACGCTCGAGGTCTGGGGCGGGCACCAGTTCCCGGACGTCTACCAGAAGCTTGCCGGCGAGATTGCCGGAATCGCCCCCGACAAGGTCCGCCTGAACGTCATGAAGTCGGGCGGCAGCTTCGGCCGGCGGGCCGTCTTCGACGGCGATGTCGTCGTCGAGGCCGTGCATGCGGCGAAGGCGATCGGCTTCCGTGCCCCGGTAAAGGTGCAGTGGACGCGCGAGGACGACATGCGAGCGGGCCGCTATCGCCCCGCTTATGTGCACACGCTCAAGGCGGGCATCGACGCGGACGGAAAGCTCGTCGCCTGGGACAACCACATTGTCGGCCAGTCCATCATGGCGAAGACGGCGTTCGAGGGAATGGTCAAGAACGGCGTGGACCCGACTTCGGTGGAAGGGGCAAGCAACCTCCCCTATGGCATCCCGAACCAGACAGTCGGCCTCACGACCACCGACGTCGGTGTTCCCGTTCTCTGGTGGCGTTCGGTCGGCTCGACGCATACCGCCTTTGCCGCCGAAACCTTCCTCGACGAGATAGCTGAAGCGGCGGGACGTGATCCGGTGGAATTCCGTCTGTCCTTGCTCGAGCCAGAGTCGCGCCACGCAACCGTGCTCAAGCTGGCGGCGGAAAAGGCGGAATGGCAGAAGCCGTTGCCCGAAGGTCGTTTCCGCGGTGTCGCCCTCGCAGAAAGCTTCGGCTCTGTGGTGGCACAGATCGCCGAGGTATCGACGGATGGGAATGGCGGCATCGGGGTCGAACGCGTGGTCGCCGCCGTTGATTGCGGTCTGGCGATCAACCCGGATCAGGTCCGCGCGCAGGTCGAGGGCGGCATCGGCTTCGGGCTCGGCGCCATTCTGGGCGAGGAAATCACGCTGACGGATGGCAAGGTCGATCAGGGCAATTTCGACGTCTATACGCCGCTCAGGATCGACGCCATGCCGAAGGTCGAAGTCCACATCGTGCCCTCGGCCAATCCGCCCTCCGGCATCGGCGAACCTGGGGTTCCGCCGATCGGCCCCGCCGTTGCCAATGCCGCCTACAAGGCGCTCGGCAAGCGGATCCGCGTCATGCCGTTCTCAAAATCGCTCAACGCATAGTCTCCGATGCCCGGCCGCTGCTCCGGCCGGGCATTTGGTCTCTCGGCGAAGAAATTTCGCTGCTCGCCGGCCTCTTATCCGCGCATCGGCGAACGACTTCTGAAATCTGCCGGAGCTGCTTGGCCAAGGGGCTCGTCTTGCGCCAGATCATGCCGATCGTGCGCGAAGGCTGGGGGCTCTCGAAGCGGGCGACAGACACGGACGCCGAGCGCGTTTCCACCGGTACGGCCATCTCCGGGATCAAAGTGACCCCGATGCCGGCGCTGACCATCTGGACCAGCGTGGACAGAGAACTGCCGTCCAGCAATTCCCGCGGCAGCGCCGAGCGCATATTGCAGAACGACAGGGCCTGGTCGCGAAAGCAATGCCCCTCCTCAAGCAGAAGCAGCCGCATTTCGCGCAAGCTTTCGCGACTGGGCACCGGCTTTCCTTCGTCGTCTTCCGGCCGAACGAGCACAAAATTCTCCTCGAACAGCGCAACCTCGGTCAACGAGGGTTCGGATATCGGCAGTGCCACGATGGCCGTGTCGAGCCGGCCCTCCAACAGGTCCCGAACCAGCTTCGACGTCACCGTCTCGCGAACGTTGATATCAAGGCCGTCATACATGCGGGTCAGATTGCCTATTATCCGAGGCAGCAGGTAGGGTGCGACCGTCGGGATGACGCCGATCCGCAGCCGTCCTGCCAGTCGGTCCTGCGAGGCGCGCGCCAGGTCTGCAAGTTCATCGACCGAGCGCAAGATGTCGCGCACGCGCTGGGCAAGCACTTCCCCAAAGCTGCTGAGCCGCACCTGGCGCGCGCCTCTTTCAAACAGCTCCGTGCCGAGCGCTTCCTCCAGTTCCTTGATCTGCACAGACAATGCGGGTTGAGAGATTGCGCAGGCATCCGCCGCACGCCCGAAATGGCCGTATCGTGCCAATGCCTCGAAATAGCGAAGCTGCTTGAGTGTGAAATTGATCATAACCGCATCTTATCGCAGCGATCAGGAAATCCAACTTAAATTAATGAAACCCTTTTGTTAGAGTGATTAAGCTGCAGAGGAGATGCAGCCACCGCCTCGAATTCCGACGGCGGGAAGGTTGCCGGCGTCCTGATCGTTCAGAACGCCGGCACTCGAGGCTGTTTTGTTTCAGAGGGCCTTGTCCCAGAAGGACCTCAAGCAAAAGACATTCCATGTGCCGGGCGCTCGCGCGGGCCATGAAACCGAACCAGCGAAATTCGCGCAATCACAATGGGAGACAAAAATGGACGCAAAAGCCGAAAAAACGGGCCGCTGCCCAGTCGTGCACGGCACGTCGAACCGCGACTGGTGGCCCAACCAGTTGAACCTGAAAATTCTTCACCAGAATTCGTCGCTCACCGATCCTATGGACGAGGCGTTCAACTACGCCGAGGAGTTCAAGAAGCTTGACCTGAATGCCGTCAAACAGGATCTCTACGCGCTGATGACGGACAGCCAGGACTGGTGGCCGGCCGACTTCGGCCATTATGGCCCGCTTCTCATCCGCATGGCCTGGCATAGCGCGGGCACCTACCGCACCGGCGATGGCCGCGGCGGCGCGTCCTCCGGGACGCAGCGCTTTGCGCCGCTCAACAGCTGGCCGGACAATGCCAACCTCGACAAGGCGCGCCGGCTGCTCTGGCCGATCAAGCAGAAATACGGCAACAGCATCTCCTGGGCCGACCTGATGATCCTCGCCGGAAACTGTGCGCTGGAATCGATGGGCTTCAAGACCTTCGGCTTTGGCGGCGGCCGTGCCGACGTCTGGGAGCCGGAGGAAGACATCTATTGGGGCATGGAGACCGAGTGGCTCGGTGACAAGCGCTACACGGGTGACCGGGAGCTCGAAAATCCCCTTGCCGCCGTGCAGATGGGTCTGATCTACGTCAACCCGGAAGGACCGAACGGCAACCCCGATCCGGTCGCGGCCGCGCGAGACATCCGCGAGACCTTCGCCCGTATGGCCATGAACGACGAGGAGACCGTCGCTCTCATCGCCGGCGGCCACACGTTCGGCAAGACCCACGGCGCCGGTGATGCCGCACTCGTCGGCCCGGAACCCGAGGGCGCCGGCATCGAAGAGCAGGGCCTCGGCTGGAAGAGCAGTTACGGCAGCGGCAAGGGCGGCGACACCATCACCAGCGGCCTTGAAGTCACCTGGACATCGACGCCGACGAAGTGGAGCAACAACTTCTTCTGGAACCTGTTCGGCTATGATTGGGAGTTGACCAAGAGCCCGGCCGGCGCGCACCAGTGGAGACCGAAGCATGGTGCAGGCGCCGATGCCATACCGGATGCGCACGATCCGTCAAAGCGTCATGCGCCATCCATGCTGACCACCGACATTGCGCTCAGGGTCGACCCCGCCTACGAGAAGATCGCAAGGCGCTTCTACGAGAATCCGGATCAGTTCGCTGATGCCTTTGCCCGGGCGTGGTTCAAGCTGACGCACCGCGACATGGGTCCGCGCTCGCGCTATCTCGGCCCGGAAGTCCCAACGGAGGAGCTGATCTGGCAGGATCCGGTTCCGGCCGTCGATCATCCGCTGGTCGATGCGGCTGACATTGCCGGCCTCAAGGCCAAGATCCTCGCCTCGGGCCTTTCGGTCCCCGACCTGGTCTCGACGGCCTGGGCGTCGGCTGCCACCTTCCGCGGCACCGACAAACGCGGTGGAGCGAACGGCGCGCGCATCCGTCTCAGCCCTCAGAAGGACTGGGAAGTCAACCAGCCCGCCCAGCTCGCCAGAGTGCTGGAAACTCTCGAAGGCATCCAGAAGGCCTTCAACCAGGCGCAGTCCGGCGGCAAGAAGATCTCGCTCGCCGACCTGATCGTCCTCGGCGGCGCCGCTGCGATCGAGGAGGCAGCAAAGGCTGCCGGGCACGATGTGGACGTTCCCTTCGCGCCTGGCCGCACGGATGCATCGCAGGAGCAGACCGATGCGGAAGCCTTTGCCGTCCTCGAGCCGATCGCCGACGGCTTCCGCAACTACCAGAAGGCTCAATATGCCGTTTCGGCAGAGGAGTTGCTGGTCGACAGGGCGCATCTCCTGACGCTGACCGCCCCGGAGATGACGGTTCTCGTCGGCGGCTTGCGCGCCCTGAACGCAAATGCCGGACAGTCCCAGCATGGCGTCTTTACCAAGCGCCCAGGGGCACTCACCAACGACTTCTTCGTGAACCTGCTCGACATGGGCACGGTCTGGAAGGCGTCCACGGAAGCCCAGGACGTGTACGAGGGGCGTGACCGCAAGAGCGGCGAAGTGAAGTGGACCGGCACCCGCGTCGACCTCGTCTTCGGTTCGAACTCCGTGCTTCGTGCGGTCGCGGAAGTCTACGCACAGCAGGATTCGCAGAAGAAGTTCGTGCGCGACTTCGTGGCGGCCTGGAACAAGGTGATGAACGCCGATCGGTTCGACCTCGTCTGATACTACAGCGCCGCGCGTCTTATCAGACGCGCAAAGGACGCTGTAGCACTTTGAAGTGCTGCATGTTTTTGTCCTTAAATCGGATAGGATTTAAGGAAACATGCAGTGGCCGAATCCGCCGTCCCCTGTAGCGGGGCGGCACACAAACAAAAAAGGTCCCGGCGATCCGCCGGGACCACGATTCATGGGGCGCTCCGGCGGCCATCGACCCCACGCTGAGGGTTTGAAACCACAGCTCCAATGAATGGACATTCAGCTGGCCGTTTCACCACACTCACACGAGACTTCTATGCGGAGCTTGACAACTTGGTGCCCGAATGAGAACATAACGTGAACATTCGGAGAGCTTACCATGACCCACGCCGAAGAAGTCATGAACCGCGCCATGGCCGTCGTCGATGCCTCTCGCGTCAGGCGAGAGCGCGAAGAGGAACGGCGAAGACTGATCTTCGGGCGGATTCAACTGACTCCGCCCCTGCCCGCGCTGAAGCGTGGCGGCACGCAGCTTTCGCTCAATCTGGACAGCTAAGCGCATGAATGACGATGAGGCATCGACGGGGGATCGACCTGGCACCGCGCGGAGATACCGCGGAATCCGCTTTGACCCTGGAGACGCTGCCCGAGTGGTATGTGCTCGCTGCCAGGTGCGGGAAGTGTCGGCATCAGGCGCCGGTTGATCGTCGTCGGATTGCCAGAACGCGCGGTGGCGGCACATCCTTGATAGCCATCGCAGGCATGCTGAAATGCCGTCGATGCGGAAACGCCGAGGGAAATGAGCTGTTACTCGGCAGGCTTCCGCGCGATTGACGTCGGGAACTGCAACGTGTGCTCGCATCATTGTTCCCCGCCAATGTGGGGAGGGGAGCCCGTGTTCGCAGCAATTCCGGGCGCGCAGCGACGCTTATGCGTCTTAAAGAGCCGCGGCGCTCCAGAAATGTTCATTTGCTGGGGTCTTTTGCCATTCCTGTCGTTTTTCAGCTTGACCGCACCCGCTGCATGTTTCCTTAAATCGGAGCCGACTTAAGAGCAAAAACATGCAGCAACTCAAAGTGCTGCAACATCCTTTGCGCGTCTGACAAGGCGCGCGGCACTGTGGGTGCAGAGCCGGACTCATTGCGGAACGGACATGGCAGGGCGAATGAGCGCAGCTTACCTTGAAAAACTGAACGACAGGCAGCGCTGCGCCGTCGAGCATGGTATCGGACCGGACCACGGCATTGTCGGCGGGCCATTGCTGATTATCGCCGGAGCGGGGTCGGGGAAGACCAACACGCTGGCCCATCGGGTCGCTCACCTGATCGTCAACGGAGCAGATCCCCGCCGTATCCTTCTCATGACCTTTTCGCGCAGGGCCGCGGCTGAAATGTCGCGCCGTGTCGAGCGCATCTGTGCTGAGGTGCTTGGTGCCGGCTCCGGCGTGATGACGGACGCGCTTGCCTGGGCCGGAACATTTCACGGCATCGGAGCGCGCCTGCTGAGGATCTACGCCGAGCAGATCGGCCTGAATGTGGATTTTACCGTCCACGACCGCGAGGACAGCGCCGACCTGATGAACCTCATCCGGCACGAGCTCGGTTTCTCGAAGACCGAAAGCAGGTTTCCGACGAAGGGGACCTGCCTGGCGATCTATTCGCGGACGGTGAATTCGCAGATGCCGCTGAACGACGTGCTCCGGAACTGGTATCCTTGGGTTTCCGGCTGGGAGAACCAGTTGAAGGCGCTGTTTTCCGGATATGTCGAAGCCAAGCAGGCGCAGAACGTTCTCGACTACGACGACCTGCTCCTCTACTGGGCGCAGATGGTGACCGACCCGACACTTGCCGCCGACATCGGCGGCCGGTTCGACCACGTGCTTGTCGACGAATACCAGGACACCAACAAGCTGCAGTCTTCCGTCCTGATGGCGCTGAAGCCCGGCGGGCGTGGCCTCACGGTCGTCGGCGACGACGCACAGTCCATTTATTCCTTTCGGGCGGCGACCGTTCGCAACATCCTCGATTTTCCGAAGGAGTTCGCCCCGCCCGCCGACGTCATCACGCTCGATCGGAACTACCGTTCGACGCAAACGATCCTCGCGGCCGCCAATGGCGTCATCGAGCTTGCGCGCGAGCGCTTCACCAAGAACCTCTGGACCGACAGACAGTCGGCGGAGCGTCCGAAGCTGCTGACAGTCAAGGATGAGAGCGATCAGGCGAACTACATCGTCGAGCAGGTCCTCGCCAACCGTGAGACCGGAATGCGCTTGAAGCAGCAAGCCGTCCTCTTCCGCACGTCGAACCACAGCGGTCCTCTCGAGGTGGAACTCACCCGCCGCAACATCCCCTTCGTGAAGTTCGGCGGCCTGAAGTTCCTCGACTCGGCCCATGTGAAGGACATGCTCGCGGTACTGCGTTTTGCACAGAACCCGCGCGACCGCGTCGCCGGATTCAGACTGCTCCAGATGCTACCGGGAATCGGGCCGCAAACCGCCAGCAAGATCCTGGACGCGATCGCGGCCGACCCCGAACCGCTGATGGCCCTCGGCGAAGTCCCTTCCCCGCCCAAAAGCGGAGACGACTGGGTGCGTCTGGTGGAACTGCTGCAGGGTCTCCGCAGATCCGGGTGGCCCGCAGAACTCGCCATGGTGCGCGCCTGGTACGAGCCGCATCTCGATCGCATCCACGAGGATGCCGAGACACGCAAGGCCGATCTGCTGCAACTTGAGCAGATCGCTTCCGGCTATCCGAGTCGCGAACGTTTTCTGACGGAACTGACCCTCGATCCACCGGATGCGACCAGCGACCAGGCGGGCGTGCCGCTGCTCGACGAGGACTATCTGATCCTCTCGACCATTCATTCGGCCAAGGGGCAGGAATGGCGCGCCGTCTTCATGCTCAATGTGGTCGACGGCTGCATTCCGTCCGACCTCGCAACCGGAACGACCCATGATCTCGAAGAGGAGCGGCGGCTGCTCTATGTCGGCATGACGCGTGCCAAGGACAGCCTGACGCTGGTGCTCCCGCAGCGCTTCTTCACCGGTGGCCAGCATGCCCAGGGCGACCGCCATGTCTATGCGAGCCGAACGCGGTTTATTCCCGCGACGCTCCTGCAGTTTTTCGAGGCGGCAAGCTGGCCCATGGCCGGCCCGACGAGCGCCGAGCGTAACGCCCTGCAGATCCGGATCGACGTCGCCGAGCGCATGCGCGGCATGTGGCGATAAGGGGCGACGGTCACCGAGAAGCAATTCCAGGAAAAGTGTGTAGCGGTTTTCCGTCCGTACTTGCGTAGTTTCAAAGAGTTAGATCATTTCACTGTTTCAATGAAACAATGAAATGATCGCGGAGGGACGGCGGCCCGCGTCCCTTGTACAAGGGACGCTAAGACTGAACGCTCCTCGGCCAGAGCGGGACAGGGAAAAGTGTTGCCGGTTTCCGGCCGCATCCCGCGCTAGCTTGTCGAAATCGAGCACGTTTATGATTTTGGGTCGATTCAACCCAAAATCATCGTGATCTAGGGCCGCATGAACGCCTGAACCTCTTCGACAGAAACCTTCCCGTCCTTGTTGGCATCCACCTTGTCGAAGATCCGCTTGTGGATGGCCGTCACCTCATCGAAAGAGAGGCTGCCGTCCCCGTCCGCATCGGCGATGGCGAACATTATCTTCATCATGTGCCCGCGCATGTGCATCATCGGCATGCGCCCCATCATGCCCCTACCCATGTCCTGGCCCATCATGTCCTGGCCCATCATATCCCGCTCGCGAGGCTGGTCGCCGTCCCTCATCGTGCCTTCCGGGCTGGAGGGCTGCGCCTCCGCTTCAGGTGGCGCGTCGGGCCGACGCTCTTCGCTCTCGGTTGTTTGCGCGCTGGCGCCAGCACTCAGGCCAAGGGCGATGAGACCGGCAACAGCAGCCGAACGCAGTAATGCAGTCGGTATCATGGACTCCTCCTTCCCGTCAGGGGCTGTCAGAACCGTTCGAAGCCATCGGCGTTCTTCGCCGATGGCTGATGACGCGGTCATTATATCTTAGATCGGCGACGGCCTCGCGACCTTGCACCGGATCAAATTGTCGGGAAATGTCGCCTATCGCATCGTCGGCTTCGGGCGATGGTAACGTGGGACCGACCGACAGGCCGCGGCGGCAGAACTGTGATCCCATTGTGGTTCGGGCGACGCCGTTGTACCGTGCAGATAGACAGCGCCCAGATTGCCAGTGCTTAGCCGGCGCAAAAGTCCGGCCACGTGTTTCAACCCGTTGGAAAAGCAGCCACGGACATGGAACTTATCGTCGCCCTTGGCCTGATCCTCTTCAAAGTCGCGTTGCTGATCGCGATGCTCTTGCTCTTGCCCTTGCCGCTGACCTGGCTGGAACGCAAGATCGCCGGGCACATGCAGCAGCGGATGGGGCCGATGCGCGTCGGGTGGCACGGGATGCTGCAACCGGTGGCGGACGGCATCAAGCTCCTGACCAAGGAGGACCACATCCCGGCCGAAGCCGATCGCTTCCTGTTCAAGCTGGCGCCGATCCTGGCGCTCGCCCCGCCCTTTGTGGTGTTCGTCGCGATCCCCTTCGGCGAGAGCGTCTCGGTGCTCGGCAACGAGATCTCCCTCTACGTTTCCAACATGAACGTGGCGCTGCTTTTCGTCTTCGCGGTGATCGGGCTCGAGGTTTATGGCGTCATCTTCGGCGGCTGGGCCGCAAACAGCAAATATGCCGTGCTCGGCAGCCTCAGGACCTGTGCCCAGATGATCAGCTACGAGATCCCGATGGGGTTCGCTGTCATCGGCGTGGTGATGCTGGCGCAATCCATGAGCCTTTTGGACATCGTCCGGGCCCAGGCCGATGGCTGGAATATCCTTTACCAACCGGTCGGATTCTTCGTGTTCTTCGTCGCCGGGCTGGCCGAAGCGCAGCGCATCCCCTTCGATCTGGCGGAAGCGGAAGGCGATCTGGGAGCCGGATTCCACACCGAATACAGCGGCATCCGCTTCGCCTTCTTCATGGTCAGCGAATACGTCATCATGCTGCTCGTCTCGGTCCTCTCGGTGATCCTGTTCTTCGGTGGCTGGAACGGGGTGCTGATCCCCTTGCCGCCGCTCCTCTGGTTCGTGCTCAAGGTGGCGTTCTTCGTCTATTTGTTCATGTGGTTTCGCTTCACCTTCCCGCGCTACCGCTATGACCAGCTGATGGCCATCGGGTGGAAGGTCTTGCTTCCGCTGTCGATGGCGAACATAATTATAACGGGTATTGTTTTCTCCTAGGGGCCGGGAGCGGCTTCCTGCATCCAAGGAGACGATGCAACAGCGAGGCGGCGATGTCGCGCGCACGAGACAGAACTGGAACATGGATCGGCTGGGCGTTCTTCTCCGATCTGTCGAGCGCCCTGGCGCTGACCTTCGGCTACATGTTCTCCAGAACCGTGACCATGCAGTACCCGGACAAGGAGAAATGGCTGCCCTATTCGCGCTATCGGGGACATCACTTCCTCAAACGTGACGATGAGGGCGAGATCAAGTGCGTGGCCTGCGAACTCTGTGCGCGGATCTGTCCCTGCGACTGCATCGAAGTCGTTCCCTACGAGGACGAGAAGGGCAACCGGCGCCCGGCCAAATTCGAGATCGACACGGCCCGGTGCCTGTTCTGCGGGCTGTGCGAGGACGCCTGCCCAGCCGATGCAATCGCGCTTGGCCAACAATATGAATTCTCGAGTTTCTCCTCGCGCGACCTGGTAATCGGGCGCGACGACCTGCTCGCGAAGCCCGGCAAGGCGGCGACCGGCGGCGGCGTGGTTGCCGCCCGGCTGAACACAAAAAAAGACGTTCTGGTGGAGGCGAGCGAGCCGCAGGGCTACAACTGGTGGCGGAATATCCGCCGAACTTGAACGCGCGTCAGTTGTCGATCCCGGGGCGGGCGCATGACCGCTTAAATTGCAGGCGATTTGAGGGTAAAATCGTGCGGCAATTCAAAGTGCTACGCGACCCTTGTGCCTTTGAAAGGACGCACGGCGCTGCAGGGCAGGAGGCTCAGATGTTTGTCGGCGAAATCGTGAAGAACAAGGGCGTCGGGGTCATTGCGGTCACGCCCGCCCACACGATGGTGGAAGTGCTCCGGCTGTTTCGCGAAAGCAATATCGGCTTCGTGGTCGTCAGCCGCGCGCCGGGGGAATACTTGGGTACGCTTTCGGAACGCGATTGCTGCAACGCACTGGCTGAATACGGGGCCGACGCGGCGATGATGCGGGCTGTCGACATCATGAACCGCAGTGTCGCGACCTGTTCGACACAGGATTTGCTGCCTTACGTGATGGCGATGATGACCCAGCGGCGTACGCGCCATGTGCTGGTGCTCGAAGGCGACAGCGTTGTCGGCGTGGTCAGCATCGGCGACGTGGTCAAGCACAGGCTCGACGAAGCGTTGCGCACGGAGCAGGACCTGCAGGATTACATTTGCGGGAACCGCTATCACTGACGAGATCAGCTGGGCGGTGTGGCGCGCAGGGCCTGGATCCAATCAAATTCGATCTTGCTCAAAAACGGAGCCGGTAGAAGCGGCGCTATCGACAGCCGGTGCGGCCCCGCATACTTCCACCGGACATGGATATTCGTTTCGCCGCATCAGGCTGTTGAGGCGCAGCGCCCTGTAGTTCTCGGGAACAAATACGAGGCCGCTCGGAAAGCGCCGGTTGACTTTGAGCTTCGCCGTCAGTTCGCCGTGCGCGGATCGCACTACCACCTGGGCGCCATCCGAAAGGCCAAGCTCGGCGGCGTCCTCAGCGCTCATTTCGACATAGGGGTCATCTGCAACGGTGTTCAGGATCTCCGAGCGCTCGGAAAGATATCCGTTGTGGAACAGCGAGTTGCCGGTCACCAGCGCGAGCCGGTCGGTCGCCTTCGGGACAGGCGGCGCCGGGAAGAACTTGCCAGCCGCAGGTAGCGCGGCCGATCTCGTGAAGGCACCGTCGGCGCCGAGCCCGTCCTGCGTCAGTCCCTGATAGGCTGGAACGAGCCGGGCAATCTCGTCGAAAATCCCCTCTTGCGTCGACGGCTGCAGCGGTTCTTTGCGGAGCGCCGCGACGAAGTCGAAGATCGCCAGATTACCCCGCGCCTCGAAGGCTGGTTCGCGGAATTTGCGAACCGTCTGGACCCGGCCCTCGTTGTTGGTGAACGTACCGGCTTCCTCACCGAACCCCGCCGCGGGCAGGACGACCTCCGCCAAGCCTGCCGTCTCCGTGAGGAAGGTATCCTGCACGATCAAAAGATCGGCGGCGCTAAGCGCACGCGTCACAAAATCCCGGTCGGGATAGGCGATCAGGGGGTCGGTTCCGGCGACGTAGAGCGCACCCATCCGCCCGTCGATTGAGAGCTCCAGCATGGCGTCGAGATCGGCGCCCGGTTGGGACGGAATCGCGGTGCCCCAGGCCCGTCCGAGCGCTGTGCGTGCTGCATCGTCGGAGACCGCGCGAAGCCCCGGCAGCGCCGCCGGCAGAACGCCCATGTCCCAGGCGCCCATCTGGTTGGCACGGTCGAAGAGGAACTGTATCGCAGGGCGCTTGCCGAGCAGATGGAGAATCTTGAGCAGGTTGTTGAGCTGCTGCAGCGTCGCGCGCGCTTCGGGTGATCTCAGGAGCTCGATGCTGACAAGTACGGCGACACGACGGCTCTCCTCGAGTGCGGAGACCAGACGTTCCTGCGCGCCGCTGCTCACCGCTGGCCTTGTCGCGCCGACATTGGCAGAAACGTCGCCCGGCAAGGCCTGGCCGTCCGCCGTCACGAGTGCGGACACGACCGCCGCAAGGCTCGCCGCCTCCCCGCCCGGTGGCACGCGAACCACCGCACGGGCATCGGCGTCCAGGCGGGACGGCCGCGCCGAGAGCATCAGCAATCCGGTCTGCCGACGTCGCACGGCATCCCTCAGCAGGTATTCGGTGACCGGGTTTTCCTCCGTCACGTTGCCGCCGATCACGAGCACACAATCGCCACCGATCACCTCTTGCAACGGAGCACGGCTATAGAAACCCGCCACCAGCGGACCGAGCACATCGAAAGGCGTAGACCAGCGCGACGAGCAGTCGATATTGTTGGTGCGGAACACCGTCCGCATCAGCTTCTGGAACTGATAGAGCACCTCGTTGGGCAGGCGTGCAGAGGCAAGCCCGCCTGCGGCCTTGCCCTCGACCGCCGAGAGGCGCCGGCGCAAGTAGTCCCCAGCCTCCGCCCAGGAAACCGGAGTGAGCGCGCCGTCACGACGGATCATCGGTCGCTTGATCCGGTCCCGGCTCTCGATGAAGTCGAGGCCAAAGCGCCCGCGCACGCAGAGCGTTTCGCGGTTGACCCCGTGCTCCCAGTCCGAGCGGACGCGCATGAACTCCCCCTTGCGCGCGCCGACGGTCAGTTGACAGCCGGTGCCGCAATGCGGGCAGATAGTGTCGGTCTCGTTGAGATCCCAAGGCCGCGCCTTGTAGCGATAGGGGAAGCTCATCAGCGCGCCGACGGGGCAGACCTCGACGCAGTTGCCGCACTGGTCGCAGCTCGCAAGACTGCCCTCGAAACCGGTGACGGCGGTATCCATCCCCTTTTCGACCGTGCCCAAAGCAACCGCACCGACGACCTCTTCGCACATCCTGACGCAGCGTTGGCACTGAATGCAGCGGTTGACGTTCATGATGATGACCGGGCTCAGACGGATGTCCTTCGAATGGAACACCCGCTTGGGGTCGCGGAACTCGCTTTTGCGCGGACCGTAGGCCATCACCATGTCCTGCAGCTCGCACTCTCCGCCCTTGTCGCAGATCGGGCAGTCGAGCGGATGGTTGGCGAGCAGCATGTCGAGCATGGACGAACGCGTCTCCTCGATTAGGGGCGTGTCCGTCCTGATCACCATGCCGTCGGTGACCACGGTCGCGCAGGACGGTTGCAACCGCCTGAGCCCCTCGATCTCCACCAGGCACATGCGGCACGAGGCAAGCGCCGGCAGCCGCTTCCAGTAGCAGAAAGTCGGGATGTCGATGCCCAAACGCTCGGCCGCACTGAGCACCGTGGAGCCAGCCTCAACTTCCAGCGTTTGTCCGTCGATTGTGATACTGACCATATTTCCTCACAGCCCTGTCCGTCTTGCTTTCATGCATGTCGTTGTCCCAAACTGCAGAACGCTTTTGGGCGACATGCATTAGTGGAACGGGCACCTCCCCTCCTCGATATGGGCGACGAATTCCTCGCGGAAATGCTTCAACGCGGCCCGCAATCCCATCGCGGCGCCGTCACCCAAAGCGCAGAACGTGTTGCCGAAAATCCCCTTGCAGAGCATATCTAGCTGCTCCAGGTCGCCGGGCACGCCCTCCCCGGCCTCGATCCGGCGCAGGACCTTCACGGTCCAGTTCAAGCCCTCCCGGCATGGCGTACACTTGCCGCAGGACTCATGGTGGAAGAATTCGATGATCCGGGTCGCGACCTTGACCATGCAGGTGGAATCGTCGACCACGATCACGCCGGCCGAGCCCAGCATCGAACCGGCGGCGGCGAGCGAATCGAAATCCATCCCCACCTCCAGCCCGCGCTCCGGTATGACCGGCGCCGAAACGCCGCCCGGGATCACCGCCTTGATCTTGCGTCCCGGCAGCGGTCCGCCGGCGTGCTCCTCGACCAGTTCCTTGAGCGGTATGCCCATCGGCAACTCGTAAAGACCGGGTTTCTTCACCTGCCCGCTCACGCAGTAGAGCTTCGGGCCGGGGCTCTTGTCCGGACCGATGCCGCGAAACCAGGCAGCCCCGCGCGTCACGATATGCGGCACGCAGGCGAGCGTCTCGACATTGTTGATCACCGTAGGGCTGGCATAGAGCCCGGCCACGGCCGGAAACGGCGGCTTCAATCGCGGCTGCGCCCGCTTGCCTTCGAGTGACTCGAGCATCGCGGTCTCCTCGCCGCAGATATAGGCGCCGGCGCCACAGTGGATATGGACAGTGAAGTTGAAATCCGTGCCGAGAATGCTCCTTCCGAGATATCCCTTTTCGTGAGCCTCGGCGATCGCCTGCTCCAGGCGACGGATCGCCGCCACATATTCCCCGCGGATGTAGACATAGGCAGTTTCCGCCCCGATCGCGTAGCCGCTCACCGCGAGCCCTTCGATGAGTTGGTGGGGGTCGCGTTCCATGATGATCCGGTCCTTGAAGGTGCCGGGCTCGCCCTCGTCGGCGTTGCAGCAGAGATATTTCGGCTTGTCGGCCCCTTTCGGCACGAAGCTCCACTTCATCCCCGTCGGGAATCCGGCACCGCCGCGACCGCGCAGGTTGGATTGTTTGACGAGCTCGACGACCTCGTCAGGCGTGTTTTCGCTGAGCACCTTCCTGAGCGCCTGGTAGCCGCCGCCGGCCTCGTAGGTCGAAAGCAGATGGCCGTTCGAGGCCTCGATATTCTTGAGAAGAACCGGCTCGAACATGGCGCTACTCTCCCGGCAATGGCTGAGACGCATGCTCATCGCCCGCGACACGCCCCGCCCCAGCGCGAAGGCTTTCCAAAAGGGCGTCCAGCCGCGCGACATCGAGATTGCCGTGGTAATCGTCGCCGACCTGCATCACCGGGGCCATCTCGCAGGCGCCGAGGCATTCGACGGTCGAAAGGGTGAAGAGCCCGTCCGCCGTGGTGTCGCCCTTTCTGATGCCGAGCGCCCCCTCCATATGCTTCAGGAGGTTCTCCGATCCGCACAGCATGCAGGAGACATTGTCACAGAGTTGCAGATGGAACATACCCACCGGCTCGGTGTGGAAGAGCGTGTAGAAGGTCGCGAGCTCATAGACCCAGATCCGCTCGACGCCGAGGATGTCGGCAACCTCCTCCAGCACGGGACCGGGCAGATGGCCGTGCTCCTTCTGTGCGATCACAAGCGCCGGCATGATCGCCGAGCGCTGGTCCGGATACGCCGCCGCCGCCTGTTCGATTTTTTCGCGCATGCTCATCGCGTCCAAATCTCCTATTTGTCCACCTCCGCCATCACCGGGTCGAGGCTGCCGAGCACGGCGATCATGTCCGCCAGGTAGCGGGCGTTGGTGACCCCGAAGAGCGCCTGAAGATTGACGAACGAGGGTGCCCGCACCTTCATGCGGAACGGTTTTGGCGACCCGTCGCTGATGATGTAGAAGCCAAGCTCGCCCTTCGGCGCCTCGATTGCCGAATAAACCTCGCCGGCCGGCACGTTGAAGCCATAGGCCGACAGGTCGAAGTGCTGGATCAGCGCCTCCATCGAACAGTGTACCCGTTCCTTGTCCACCGGGAAGGCGATTGTCGGCATGTCGATCTGGAACGGCCCTTCGGGCATCTGGGCGATACATTGCTCGATAATGCGGATGCTTTCCCGCATCTCGTCGACGCGGCATCGCCAGCGCGCATAGCAATCGCCCTCGTCGCGGGTGATGACGTTGAAATCGAGCCGGTCGTAGATTTCGTAGGGTTCGTCGCGCCGGATGTCCCAGTCGACGCCGGAAGCACGCAGGTTCGGGCCGCTCAGGCCGAGGTCGATGGCATCCTCGGCAGAGATCACCCCGATGCCTTCGGTGCGGTTGAGGAACACCCGGTTGTCTTCGAGCAATCGCTCATAATCGCGGATCCGGCTCGGGAAGATGTCGCAGAACTCCCTGATCTTCGGAAGGAAGCCGTCGGGCAGGTCTTCACGCACCCCGCCAACCCTGCAGAAGGACGTGTGCATGCGCGCACCGGTGATCATTTCCAGGAGGTCCATGATCATTTCGCGTTCGCGCATGACGTAAAGCAGCGCGGTCATGGCACCGAGGTCCATCGGCAGCGCCCCGGTAATCAGGAGATGGCCGGAGATCCGCGCCAGTTCGGCCATCAAGACGCGGATATATTGCGCGCGGATCGGCGCTTCGATCCCCAGGAGCTTTTCCACCGCCAGCGCGAAAGCCAGGTTGTTCGAAGGCGGACAGAGATAGTCGAGCCGGTCCGTCAGCGGGAAAATCTGAGTATAGGTAAAACTCTCCGCCAGTTTTTCGGTGCCGCGGTGGAGATAGCCGATATGCGGATCCACGCGCTCGACATACTCGCCATCCAGTTCGAGGACGAGGCGCAGCACCCCGTGGGTGCTCGGATGCTGCGGGCCGAGATTGAGAAGCACCTCCTTGGTATCGAGCGCTTCGCCTTGCGGCCTCGTGAGCTCAGTGACTTCGGTCATCTCAAGTCTCCGGTGCGGAGCGGCCTCCTTTGAACCAGTGAGTACGATGCGGGCGGAAAACCGCCGACAAAACCGCTGCACATTTTTGGGCGACATGCATCAGGGAATCTCCCTGGTGGCAAGATCGGGCTGCGTCGGCGGCGGGCCTTCGGCGCCAAACGGGTTCAGCTCGTCCTTGTAACCCCGGAGCGGAAAATCCTTGCGCTGCGGGAAGCCCTCGAACCCTTCCCACATATAGATCCGGCGCAGGTCGGGGTGCCCCGTAAACCGGATCCCGTACATGTCCCAGGCCTCGCGCTCGTGCCAGTTCGCGGTGCGCCAAACTCCGGTGACCGAGGGAACCTCCGGGGGATCGCCAAGCCGGCACTTGATGCGGATCCGCCATTTGTTCGGCAGCGAATAGAGGTGGTAGACGGCCTCATAGCGCGGCGTTTCGGGATAATGATCGACCCCGCAGATGTCCGAGAGAAAATTGAATTTGAGCGCCGGATCTTCTTTCAGAAACCGGCAGAACTCGACGATCTTCTCAGGCGGAACAGCAAAGGCATCGATGCCGTGCGCGGTGCCCAGGTCCTCGATTGCTCCCCCGAAGCGCTCCGTGATCGGAGCGCGGTTGAGAGATGGTTCCACACTCATGACGCTACAACCCGACCCACAGGCGTTCCCGTCAACGCGCGGGACTTCTTGATCTTCTCTTGCAACAGGAGGAAGCCGTGCATCAGCGCCTCGGGCCGCGGCGGGCAGCCGGGCACGTGCACGTCGACCGGCACGAAGGTTTCCGACCCCTGAACCACGGCGTAGGTGTTGTAGACCCCGCCCGAAATGGCGCAGGTGCCCATGGCGATCACCCAGCGCGGTTCCGGCATCTGGTCGTAGAGCCGCCTGACGACCGGCGCGAACTTCCGCGTGACCGTGCCGGCGATGATCATCACGTCGGACTGGCGCGGCGAAGGCCGGAACACCACGCCGAACCGGTCGAGGTCATAGCGGGCGCAGCCGGCCGAGATCATTTCGATGGCGCAGCAGGCAATGCCGAAGGTCTCCGGCCACAATGCCGACCTTCGGCTCCAGCTGATGACGCTGTCGGCCGTCGTGAACAGGACGCTGTCGCGGATCGCGTTTCCTACTCCTCCCATTCAAGCGCTCCCTTCAGCCAGGCGTAGGCAAAGCCTACGAGCAGCAGCACGATGAAAACGAACATCTCGATAAAGCCGACCAGCCCGATCTCTTTGAGGACGACGGCCCAGGGAAAGAGGAACATCGTCTCGACATCGAAGACGACCAGCAGGATCGCAAGGATATAGAACTGCACCCGGAAGCGGCCTGCCGCAGCCTCGCCCGCAGGATCCATGCCGCATTCATAGGGCATGTTCTTTGCCGGATAAGGATTGGAGGGGCGCAGCAGCGAGGAAACAAAAAGCGTCACCCCCGCCACCAGAACAACTCCGGCGACCATGAAAAGAACCGGCAGGAATTCCATTGCCGTCATATCATCACGCCCCGCTCAACCAACGAGGGCTTTGCTCAGTCGCGATATGGGGCCGGTACTATCATCGCCCCGAGAAGCAAGCTGGGCAATCCTCCTGAGACTTTATTCCGTCGGGCGGATCATTGCAAATCCAATCGATTAGGCGGAATCGGTGGATCGTTTCGGGTCGTGACTACGTGTGCGCCGAGTGAAGGGCACCCCCCTCTACCCTGCCTTGCGCACTGACCCATGCACTACCCTCCAGCCGCCGACTGTTGTGCAAGCCCAAGGAACCAAGCCGGGAATAGCCCGATGCCGATGGTGCCGAGGGCGGTGAAGGCAAGCGTGGCGCGCACCATGGGCGTCAGCGCCGGGTCGAACGCCCTCTCGGGCTCGCGCATGTAGATCACCATGACGACGCGGATGTAAAAGTAGGCGGCGACGGCGCTCAAGAGCACGGCGATCACCGCCAGCAGGACGAATCCTCGCTCGACGAGTGCGACCAGCACGTAGAACTTGGCGAAGAATCCGGCCGTCGGCGGAATGCCGGCGAGCGAGAACAGATAGATGAGCATCAGGAGCGCGAGTCCCGGATGCGACTTGGCGAACCCCGCGTAGTCGTTGATGACCTCGCCCGAGAAATCGCCGTTTCGCATCATGATGACGGCGCCGAAAATGCCGAGATTCATGAATGCGTAGATCAGCAGGTAGAGCATCACGCTGGCGATCCCGTTCTGGCCGCCGGCCACCACGCCGAAGATGGCGAAGCCGGCATGGGCGATGCTGGAATAGGCGAGCAGACGCTTGAAATTGTCCTGCACCAGCGCCACGAAGCTGCCGAGCGCCATGGTCACCACGGCGATGACCGCGACGATGATCCAGACGTCCGAGGCGGCGACCAGAGGGTTGAGGAAGACCCTGAGGATCACGGCGAAGCCCGCCGCCTTCGGCCCCACCGACATGAAGGCGGTGATGGTTGTCGGCGCGCCCTCATAGACGTCCGGCAGCCACATGTGGAACGGCACCGCGCCGACCTTGAAGACCAGCCCCGCGACAATGAAGACCACCGCCAGCAGTAATCCGGGATCGAGCGGATCGCCGGTGACCGCCTGAGCCATCGCATCGAGTTGGGTCGTGCCGGTCAGCCCATAGATCAGCGACACGCCGTAGAGGAAAATCCCGGTCGAGACCGCGCCAAGGATCACGTATTTCAACGCCGCTTCGTTCGAGCGCCGCTCGCGCCTGAGGAAGCCCGTCAGCACATAGGTGCAGAGCACCATCAGTTCGAGGCCGACATAGATCGACAGAAGATCCGTCGCCGAGGCCATGATCATCATTCCGAAAAGCGCGAAGAGCAGCAGGACGTAGTATTCGCTGCTCCCGATCCCTTCGATATCGGCATATTTTCGCGACAGGAGGAAAGTCAGGATGGTGGCCAGGTAGAACACGAGCTTGAAGAAGACCGCGAAGCGGTCGGCGATAAACATGCCGGAATAGGCCGGCCGCACCTCGCTCGCCAGCAGCAGCGTCGCAAAGGCCGCGATCAGCACAACCGCGACGGATGCCGCGACAAGGAAATGTTCCTGCCCTTTGCGCACGAACTGGCCCAGGATCAGCAGGATGCAGGCCCCGGTGACCACCACGATCTCTGGCAGGCTTGCGATGATCGATTGGAAAAGCGCGGCGTCGGTCATTGGCCGCTCCCCTCGCCATGCACCTCTACCAGCAGATTCTTCACAGAGGCGTCGATGATCTCGAGAAAGGGTTTTGGATAAAGCCCGACCCAGAGCACGAAGACGGCGAGCGGCAAGATCGCCACCATCTCGCGGGCGTTCACGTCGCGGATCTTGAACCGGGCGCCGACGCTGGCCGGACCGAGCGCCACCCTCCTGTACATGCCGAGCAGATAGGCCGCACCCAAGGTTGCGCCCAAAACGGCGGCCGCGCCGACGGCGAGGTTCGCCGCAAACCCGCCCGACAGCACCAGCAATTCACCCACGAACGAATTCGTTCCCGGCAGCGCCATCGACGACAGGGTGAACAGCGCGAGAAACACGGTATAGACCGGCGCCACCTTCATCAGCCCGCCATAGTCGGCGATGCTTCGCGTATGGGTGCGCTCGTAGATCAGGCCGACAAAGAGGAACAAAGCGCCCGTCGTCACGCCGTGATTGAACATCTGCAGGATGCCTCCCTCGAGCCCGCGGATGTTCAGCGCAAAGATTCCCATCGTCACGAAACCCATGTGACTGATACTGGAATAGGCGACCAGCTTCTTCAGGTCATCCTGCGCGAGCGCAAGCAGCCCGCCATAGACGATTGCGAGCGCGGATAGCGCGAGCATCAGCGGCGAAAAATACACCGACGCCTCCGGCAGCATCGGCAGCGAGAAGCGCAGGAATCCATAGGCGCCCATCTTCAGGAGCACGCCGGCAAGGATGATGCTGCCCGCCGTCGGCGCCTGCACATGGGCATCCGGGAGCCATGTATGCACCGGGACCATCGGCACCTTGACGGCGAAGGCGATCAGGAAGGCGAAGAACAGCCAGGACTGGACGCGGAACGGCAAGTCCTGCGCCGTCAAAGCGAGGATGTCGAAGGTCTCACCGCCATGGAAATAGAGCGCGATGACGCCGATGAGGAACAGGAGGCTGCCCGCCAGCGTGTAGAGGAAGAACTTGAACGCCGCATAGACCCGGCCGTCGCCACCCCAGACGCCGATGATCAGGTACATGGGGATCAGCATCGCCTCCCAGCACACATAGAACAGGAACAGGTCGAGCGCTGAAAACACCCCGAGCATCAGCGCCTGCATGGAAAGCAGGCTGACCATGAACGCCTTCACCTTTCGCTCGATCGCGACCCAGGAGGCGAGCACAGAGACGGAGCCCAGGAGCGCAGTCAGGAACACGAAGAGCGCGCTGATCCCGTCGACGCCGAGCGCGTAGGTGATCCCGAGCGCGGGCACCCACGGAACGGTCTCGGTGAACTGCATCTCGTGGGTCGTCGTGTCGAAGCCGGCCAGCAGCACGATCGAGAGTGCGAGGTCGAGGACGGCAACAACGAGCGCTGTCCACCGCACCGCGTCGTCGCTGCGGAGGAACATCAGAACCGCCGCCCCGGCGGCCGGCGTGAATAGGATGAGACTGAGCAGCGGGAATCCCATCGCGCCCCCTACCGCCATACCACGGCGAAAACGACGATGGCCGCGATCACGCCGGCGATCATCGCCAGCGCGTAGTGGGTCACGACGCCGGTCTGCAGCCGCCTCAGCTTTCCGCCGCCGTTGAGGATCGAACGGGCGACGCCGTTTACGACACCATCCACGCCGTTAAGGTCGAGCCGCAGCCCGGCGCGCGCCGAACCGTGCAGGAAGGGCAGCACCGCAGTCTCCGACGCGTCGCTCACAGCCTTCTCGTAGCGCGCCAGCGGCTTTTCCGCGAGCCACATGAAGCCTCGCGCTCCTTTGCGATAGAACCAGTCCGTATCGAGGCTGATCGTGTTCTCGGGATCGAGCGCCTTGAGGAAGATGACAAAGCCCAATGCGGTGAACATCAGGATGCCGAGGCTCTCGGTGACATGGGCGCCGGTATAGGGCTCGAAGTCGACCGGATAGGGCAGGAGCGCGTAAAGCGGCCCGGGGAACACCCCGATCGCAATGCAGAGCGCCGCCGCCATGCCCATCGCAACCAGCATGTTGCGGGGAGGCTCCCGCGCCTCCAGCTTCCGGTCGGTGCCGAAGAACATGTAATAGGGCAGCTTGAGGCCCGTATGCAGGAACGTCCCCGACGATGCCATCGTCAGCGCCAGCATCACCAGTGCACGGTGATCCTGGCCCGCGGCCGCCACCACCATCGACTTGGTAACGAAGCCCGAGAAGAACGGAAATGCCGAGATCGCGAAGGCGCCGACCATGTAGAGCGCCACGGTCAGCGGCATGGTCTTGTAGAGCCCGCCGAGCTCGGTGAGCTTGCGCCGGCCGGTGACATGGATCACCGCGCCGGCCCCCATGAACAGCAGCCCCTTGTAGAGGATATGGGCGAAGGCATGGCTGGTGGCTCCGTTCACCGCCAACTCGGTCCCGATGCCGACGCCCGCCACCATGTAGCCCACCTGGCTGACGATGTGATAGGCGAGCAGCCGCCGGCAGTCATTTTCCAGGACCGCGTAGACGACACCGTAAAGCGCCATCACCGTGCCAAGCCAGACCAGGAGCTCCGTCCCGGGAAAGGCTCGCGCCAGCACATAGACGGCGGTCTTGGTGGTAAAGGCGCTCATGAACACCGCGCCGGTGACGGTTGCCTCCGGATAGGCGTCGGTGAGCCAGGCGTTGAGCGGCGGCACCGCCGCGTTGAGCAGGAACCCGGCGAGGATCACATAGGCGCCCGGGCCCATATTGCTCTCGATCGGGCCGAAGAGCAGCGATCCGGTGGCGGCCCCATGGACAAGGATGCCGCCGAGCAGGGCGACGCCGCCGGTGACGTGGACCATGAGGTAGCGGAATGCGGCGCGTGTCGCCTTCTCGCTGCCTTGTGCGAAAACCAGATAGGCCGAGGCGAACGCCATGCCCTCCCAGAAGAAGTAGAGCGTCAGGTAATCGCCGGCGAACACCACGCCGAGCGCGCTGCCGACATAAACGAACGCCGCCACGTGTTGGCCGGCGCGTGTGAGATGCAGCGCGTAGACCATGCCGATCAGGGCCATGATGGTGAAAACCGTGGCAAAGACGATGCTCAGCCTGTCGACCTTCGCAATCAGGATTTCCTGTCCGATGAAGGCCGTCGCGCCGTAGCTGCCCGGCTCAATGGCGAGCACGGCGAAGATCGCCAGGAGCGGGATCAGCACCAGATAGACCTTGCGAACTACCCCCTCCAGGAACGGGATCGCTACAGCGCCAAGAATAAACAGGAGGGCGGGATGGACAAAGTCAGTCATAATAGTCCTCGCGCCGCATGAGCCCGCCTTGATGGCCGAGAAACTTGGAAACGAAAATCAGGATCACGCAGGAGCCGAAGCCGTAGACTGCCGACCAGCCAGGCAGGCCCTCCCACAAATATTCGGCATGTTCGCGGGAGACCAGAAAGTCGGCGGCGACGATCAGAACGAGCACCAGATAAAAAAGCCGGCGGCGGCGTGTCGCGTGTCTCTCGTCGCCAAAGAAATCGACGATGCGCTCGATCATTTGATCACTCCCTCCGCCAATACGAGGAAATAGCCGGGGAAGACGCCCATCAGCACCGACAGGACGGCGGTCGCAACCAGCGGGATCGTCACCAGCGGAATCTCACGTACCTTTGCCGAACTCTCCTGCGCGTCCGCCCCGAAAAAGGCGACATAGCTGACCGGCAGGAAATAGGCGGCGTTCAGCACCGAGCTCGCCAGGAGCACGATCAGGAACGCGACCTCCCCCGCCTGGACCGAGCCGAGCGTCAGATACCACTTGCTGACGAAGCCAGCAGTCGGCGGCACGCCGATCATGCTGAGCGAGGCGACGAAGAACGCCCCCATCGTCCAGGGCAGCCTGCGGCCGATACCGGCCATGTCGCTGATGTTGCGCTTGCCCGACGCGCAGTAGATCGACCCGGCGCAGAAGAAGAGCGTGATCTTGGAAAAGGCGTGCGCCGCGATGTGAATGATGCCGCCAACCATCGCGACCGGCGACAACAGCACCGCGCCCAGCACCACGTAGGAGAGCTGGCTGACTGTCGAATAGGCGAGCCGCGCCTTGAGGTCGTCCCGCGTCAGCGCGTAGATGGACGCCATCAGGATCGTGAACGAGACCAGATAGGCGGTGGCGATGCCGAGTCCCAGCCCGCCCATCAGGCCCACGCCGAAGACATGGAACACTACCCTTAGCACGCAGAAGACGCCCATCTTGACCACGGCCACTGCATGCAGGAGCGCGCTGACCGGCGTCGGCGCGACCATTGCGGCAGGCAGCCAGGCATGCATCGGCATCACCGCGGCCTTGGCGAAGCCGAAGAGATAGCAGAAATAGACGACCGTCAGCAGGGCCGCCGGGGCGTTGGCACCCGCCAGCAGTCCGCCGGGCACGAAGTCTAGCGACCCCGCGATGTGGTAGGTCAGCGCCAGCGCGGCAAGAAGCACGCTTTTCGAAGCACCCATCAGATAGACGAGATACTTACGGCTGCCCTTCCAGCTCTCCTCGTCCTCGTGGTGGTAGACGAGCGGATAGGTGACGAGGCTCAGCACCTCGTAGAAGATCACCAGCGTGAACAGATTGGCGGCGAAGGCGCCCCCGACGGCCGCAGCGAGGCTCATGGCGAAGCAGGCGAAGAACCGGGTCTGCGCGTGCTCGTGCAAGTGCCGCATGTAGCCGATGGAATAGACCGCCGCCACGATCCACAACAGCGACGAGACGGTGGCAAACACCATGCCGAGCGCATCGACCCGGAAAGCGAAATCGATGCCGGGCAGTATCTCGAAGAGACGCAGCTCGACAGTCCCGCCGGAGAGCACCGTCGGCGCCATCGAGGCGACGGTTGCGAACATGGCAATCGCCGCCAGCGGCGAGACGAGATCGCGGGGTTTTTCGCGCTTGTTCAACAGGAGAACTGAAAGGGCCGCCAGGCCGGCAATGGCGACGGCAAGCAGCGGCCGGATCGAGATCACCGGTTCCAAGCCGCTATCCTTTCATCACGGTCACGTCGTCGACCTTGAGAGTAGCCTTGTTCCTCACGAGGGCGACCAGGATGCCAAGGGCGACGGCTACCTCCGCAGCGGTGGTTGCGATGACGAAGATCGCGAAGATCTGCCCGCGGAAATCGGCGTAGTAACGCCCGAAAGCGATGAAATTGATGTTGACCGAGTTGAGCAGCAACTCCAGCGACATCAGCACGACCAGAATATTGCGCCTGAGCAGCACGCCGGCCGCCCCGATCACGAACAGCACCACTCCGAGCAAAATGTACCACGAAAGCGGAACCATCACCCTGGCTCCTTCCGCGCCAGCACGATCGCGCCGACAAGGGCAGCCAGCAGGATGACGGAGGCGGCTTCGAACGGCAGGAGATAGTCGGCGAAAAGGGTCGTGCTGAGCTCCCTGACCTCATCGCCGCCACGGATGGCGACAGGTTCCGCGATCGAAAAGCGGTCGCTCCAGAGCACCAGTACAACCATCTCGACGCCAAGCAGCACGAGCAGCACGAGCGCCGGCAGGTTGCCGCCCGGCAAGAACCGCTGCAACACCGCTTCCCGCACGTCGATCATCATGATCACGAACAGGAAAAGGACCATGATCGCGCCGACATAGACGAAGATCTGGATGACCGCGAGCAACGGCGCACCGAGCAGGACAAAGATTGCCGAGACCTGCAGGAAACACGCCATCAGTGCCAAGGCGCTGTGAACGGGATTGCGCGCCAGGACCACAGTCAGGGCCGTGATCACGGACACCGCAGCGAACAGAAGAAAGAACCCCTGATCCATCGACGCCGACCCCTCCCACGCGAACTAGTCACTCGGCGCGAGGCGGCCGGACTGCGATAGCTCCGCACTTCGGGTGCATTCACAAATTGTGCCCTAGTATCGGATATTTCACAAGATTATTGAGATCGGCCGGGTAGACCGGGGCAGTCCGGACCTGGCACACAGGCACCGTTCCTCGAACGGTCGCTCGACCCCACCAACCGCTGCCGTGCGAGACGAGGGAACACACCTCTTTTCGAACGCCGCCCCTGGATGCCGGCCGGCTGCCGGGAATGCCGGCCCGTTTGTTCATTGCCATCCGGCCAGCAGGTAGCGCAGGGGCAGCGTCGAGAAAGCCGCCGTCAATCGGATGGCACCAGTCGAAAGGCTCTTCGCAATTTCTGCCATAGAGCTCCAATAGAGTATGCTTGCACTCCGCCAGCGGCGCAGCATCTATCATTCCTTGTACCTGTCGTTGGCAACCTCTTGCCCGGCCAATGCGTTTTGCGCGCAAGGCGATCCGAACCGAAGCGAGAATATCGGAAGGGTCGCGTCGCGCCTCATGGCGGCGTTGGCGCAGTCGTTTGGAAAGAGTTCACGCATGGCGGACAACAACGCTGCTCCGGGTGGAGGCGCGGAAAACCAAGGGCCAGGGTCATCCGGGCCCGGCATCGAAGCGGCAGGAAGCTCCGATGGCGCTGCATTTGCGCGTACGGGGAGAGCGCTTGCAGAAATCGGCCGGGCGTTGCTGAGGCTCGGACAGGCAGTGCGTCACGATGCGGCCGGCGCGACCTCCCAGCTCGCTGAAAAGCTTGATGGCAACAAGCTCCGGCGGCGACCGCGAGAGACGGAGGTCTCTGACGCGAGGCAGAACGCTGCCGGCTTGGATGGAAGCATTTGGACAGGCCTTCGGCGCCGGCGTTCGAGCAACATGCCTGCTCGCCCAGCGAATGCACGCAGGAAGCGCGCAATCTTCGCGCGGGGCGCGGCAATTGCGAGCGCCGTATTGCTTGCCGTGCTGATCGCCGTTCTCTCGTGGGCATTGAGGGACGTGCCGTGGGACGAGATTGCCGATGGTTCATTGAAGCCGGTGGTGGTGCTTGAAACGGCTGCTGGCAAGCCGCTGGTGACCCAAGGGCCGCTTCAGGGCCCCTATGCGGCCCGAGGAGATTTCCCGCCGCATCTCATCGATGCCGTGCTTACGAGAGAGGATCGGCGTTTCTATGCGCACTTCGGTATCGATCTAAGGGGCATCCTGCGTGCGCTTTACACGAATGTCGGTGCAGGCGAAGTCGTGCAGGGCGGCAGCACGATCACGCAGCAACTGGTCAAGATCCTCTATCTGGAGCGAGACCGCACCTGGAAGCGGAAGATCCAGGAAGCCGTCATCGCCTTCTGGCTGGAGCGCAAGCTTGGCAAGGACGAGATCCTCACGCGATACCTGAACAACATCTATCTTGGTGCCAGCGCAACGGGCGTCCCGGCGGCTGCCCGCATCTACTTCGACAAGGACGTGCGCGAACTCAATGTGAGTGAATCAGCGATGCTTGCCGGCATCATCCGCGCGCCCTCGCAGCTCAATCCCATAAGCAATCCGGATGGCGCGCGCCGGCAGGCGGAGCTCGTGCTTGATGCCATGATCAAGAGCGGCAAGGTAACCGCAGAGCAGGCCAAGGCAGCGACCGCCGAACTTCGTCCGGTAAAGCCGGCAATACGGTCAGGCAGTTGGTTTGCCGACTGGGTGATGCAGGAGGCGCGCGAGCTTGCAGGCCCTTACCGGGGCACGATCAAGGTCAGAACGACGATCGTGCCGCGGCTGCAGGCGACCGCCGAAAAGGTGGTTACCGAAGCCCTCGAGCAGGCAGGCAAAGAGGCGGGAGTGCAACAGGCCGCCTTGGTGGCGATGACGCCGGAGGGCGCCGTGGTCGCCATGGTCGGCGGGCGCGATTACTCGAAGAGCACCTTTAACCGCGCAGTTTCAGCGATGCGCCAGCCGGGCTCCGCCTTCAAGCTCTTCGTCTACTATGCCGCCTTGAAGGCCGGCCTCACGCCTTTCGACTGGGTTGAAGATGCGCCGATTGAGGTCGACGGCTGGTCGCCGGAAAACTACGATGGCGGCTATCGCGGGCAAGTGAGTATAGCGGAGGCATTCGCGCGATCGCTGAACGCCGCGACGGTGGCCCTGGCGATGGAAGTTGGGATCGACAAGGTTGTCGCCGCCGCTCGCGAATTGGGGATCGATGCCAAACTTGCTGAAACGCCGAGCCTGGCCCTCGGCTCATCGGAGGTGAACCTGCTTGATCTTACTGGCGCCTACGCTTCGGTCCGGGCGGGCGCGGCACCGGTCGAGCCGTGGGGCATCGTATCCTTCCGAGCCGATGGCGAGCCCCGCGCGTTCCGCTTGGGCGCTCCCAAGCACCCCACCACCGATCTTCGCCAGTACCAGCCGGATCTGGTCGGTTTGTTGCGGCTGGTCGTCGAACGAGGGACGGGCCAGGAGGCCAATCTCGGGATGTTTGCGGCGGGCAAGACGGGCACCAGCCAGAACCATCGTGATGCCTGGTTCATCGGTTTCAACGAACGGCTGGTCGTCGGCGTCTGGGTCGGTAATGACGACGAGACGCCCATGAACGAAGTAACAGGCGGCAAGCTGCCGGCGCGAATCTGGCGGAGCTTCATGAGCGCAGCATCGGCCGCGGGCGACGAAAGTGCGCCCAGCGAGTCCGATCAGACGATCAGTTCCGCAGATGACGGCGGGGCGCCTGCGTCCTGCAATGTTCACGCCTGCGCACGCGCCTATCGCTCGTTCCGGCCGTATGACTGCACGTTCCAGCCCTACACGGGGCCGCGTCGGCTTTGCGAAAAATGATCCGCTCCGCGACCTTGGGAACCGTCTGCCGGAAATGAGGTGAGGTCGCGAATTCCGCGGCCAAGCGACGCCTTGCCGTCGTTTTCGCCGGGATTAGGACTTGCGCCTGGCGATGGCTTGCATGTCTTCCAGTTTGAGCTCATCGATCGCCGATAACGCCTCCTCGGCGGACCAGCCGGCGCGTATGGCCGCAGCCACGAGCTTGGCTTCGGCTTCCTGTTCGAGGTGCAGATATAGCAACTCCAATGCCTCGCGCGCGGTCACAATGTGCTCGGCGGGGGTGGCAATGGAGTGAGGCTGTTGTGGCATCGCACTTCCTCCCTTGCTCGCTTGTTATCCCTGTTATTGTCCCTATTAATGCGATTAATGCAATGCATGCGCGGCTGGCAGTTCCTCGTCGGCCGCGGAATTGCCGCCCGGTCAAAATGGAATAGGGCGCTCAACCCATCGAGGGGAGCGCCCTATTCGACCCGGAGAGGTTTTCGGCCAGACCAGTCGTCGGCTCGAAAACGCCTCGATACGGGCAGTGTGCGATAGATGGGTCTTGACCCGCAGGTTTCAAGACCCGATCGACCAAATTGCTTCTCAAAACCCGCAGCCCCGCACGCCTTCTTGAAAGTCGAGACGGTCCGCTGATTGCCTCTTCCCGGGAACTCGGCCGTGGGGATCCGGTCCAAATCAAACTCACCGGGGTTTCGGCCGTCAAGTGCGTCAAGAAAGTCGCGGAGGAGGATTAGAGGCTTGATCGTTGCTTGCGCGCCAGCGATCGTCAAAACCAGGCGTATGTTATGTAATTATTGGGAGGATTCGCGTCGCTTCACGGGAAACTCAGAATATAGGTCGCGCGATTTTTCAAAGTATAGTTTTCACGTTTTATTTTATTCTTTAACATTCCGCAAATATGCGGAACCAATGCACATGCCCAACGTTTTATCCTCCACAGAAGAAGGAGGATTGATTATGAGTACGAAAATTCTTCTGGTTCCCGCCCTTGCAGTCGGGCTTATGGCAGCGCCTGCGATGGCAAATGACAATAATGACGGCGCCGTGACCGGTGCGGCAGGCGGCGCTGTTACCGGTGCGATTGTCGGAGGCCCGGTAGGCGCTGCTGTCGGCGGCGCGGTTGGTCTCATCGCCGGTGCCGCCATCTCGCCTCCGCCGCAGCAGGTGGTTACCTACGTGCAGCAGCAGCCGATGGCGGATACGGTCGTTGTTCGTGAGCGTATCGCAGTCGGTCGGCCGCTTCCGCGGACCGTTGCCCTGACGCCGATACCGGAGAATCCGACCTATGCGTACGCGGTCGTGAACAATCAGCGCGTCATCGTTGATCCCAGGACCTATACCGTAGTGCAGGTCATTCGGTAAGCCACCGGTGCTCCCCGCGCCTTCAGCAGCGGGGAGCACTTTCATTTCCGTCTTCCCCCTCCCCTTCGGCCGTACGCTTTCGCCATAGCTAGGCAAGGCAGCGCGACTCTCCGGCCACGGCGGCAAGACCCATGACCGGAGCCGTTTTAGCCGTCAATTTGGATGCGGAAACGGCTCATGAAGTCGCCTTCCCACCACATCGGGAAATTGGTGCCCCATTTGTTGTTATGGAGGTTGAACGCGAGCCCGCTCTCGTAGGCCGGCGGCCTGTCGGGGAACAGCATGAAGGGCTGCCCGAGCGGTCCCGCGAGCGGCGAGTCGAGCGGTTCGATCCTTATGTGCCCGCCGTCGGCTAAGGTCGCTCGCGCGGCGAAGATCGCCTGCAACGCTCCGCCACCCCGCCGGACAGTCCGCGCCGCCTCCTGCCAGAGTCCGGTCTTGCAAAATTCCCAACCGCGGACACCCTTCGGCGCAACTTCGAGAAAACCCGCTTCCGGCATCCGGTTGGCGGGCTTGCCGCGCAGCACCACCGCGAGTTCGACGCCGTCACCCGTCGGCCGCACGATATAATCCACCTGGGCGGGGGCGCCCAGATACTCCTGCGCTGCGCCGGAAAACCGGCAGCCGATCACAAGCTGGCTGCCATCTCTTGCAACTCCGATCAATTGCGGCCTGAAGGAAGCGGATAGCGCCGTCTGCGCTTGGTGGAGCCCCGGCTTGCCATGATCGAGGATCGCCCATTCCGGTCGGTCGGTGAGGTAGCTGTCCATGAACAGGGCCAGATCGTCGGCGTCGTAGCTCTCATAACGGTAGCCGACCAGCCGCTCGTCTCCTTCGAGCCGCCGGTTGCCTGCGGCGAGCGCCAGGATGTCGCCGGTCCCGGGATCGAGTTCCAACTCCATGTCGCCCAAGACGACCTTGCCCGTCGGCGCCAGCGGCTGGCCGTCGATCGCAGCCGGCACCTCCGTTTCCCGAATGGCAGCCTCCGCTCGTCTGCGGTCGTCAGCAGAAAGCGCCTCGACCGCTTGGCCGAGATAGGCCCGCTGCTCGCCCCAGGAAGCTTCCGTGTAGCGGAAGCGGTAGTCGTCTTTCCTGATCGCCTCGAAGGCCGGCCGGTCCCAGGCCGTTTCGTCGCGCAGGAACGTCTTGACGTCGACGCCGCAGGTGTGCTCGGCCACCAGCGTCAGCTTGCGCCCGAAGTCATGCCGCGCCGGCGACAGCCCCTCCGCCTCGAAGATGTCGTGGAGCCGCTGCAAGGCCCGGAACCGTGCGATCTTTACCGGGTCGGAGGCAGCGCCGTGGATCCAGCTGTCGCCGAGTTCCATGTCCACCACCGGGAACCGCTCCCGGTGTTCCCACAGGAACGCGCCATAACCCTCAAGGGTGCCCGCTCGAATTTCGGCGTCCGGGTGCCGGTGGCCCATTTCGCGCAGGACTTCCACCACCTGATGGATCTGCTGCGGGCCGATATTGTCGTTGGTATGGGCAAAGCTCAGGCCCTCGGAAAGCCCCTCGGGCAGGTGGGTGGCGCCGTAGCTTTGCTGGTACATGACGACGATCTCCTCGCCGCCGGGAGCGCGCCATCGGAAGATTTCCGGAACGTCCGGAGGAGGACAGGCGGTGTTGACGCCGATGTGCAGGAATTTCAGCCCTGCCCCCGCCATCAAAGGCACGATTCCGCCCGTATGGCCGGGCACGTCGGTCATCTTGGCAGCGATCGTCTGCCGCCCGAACCGACGGTCGAGTTCGGCCGCATAGGAGAGCCCGGCCCGGAAGAGCGCGGGGCTCATCAGTTCCGAATGGGTGGTGAAGGGCAGGCCGTGCCAGCGGATCACCCCCTTCTCGATCGCCCGCTCGAGACGCGCCACCTCCTCGGCCGACCGCGTGTTGAGGTGGTCCCAGATAAGCCAGGCGCCCGTCGTCCAGATGAACTTCGGGTTTTGCGGGTCCTCTGCATGAAAATGCTCGCCCGTCGCGATCGCCTGCGGGATGAACCGCTCGTGATAAAGCCGCCGCACATTTTCCGCGTGGTCTGTGAAGCCGATATCGAGGTGGGTCTTGAAGATCAGGTGGATGCGTCGAGCGGTCATGCAATGCCTTTCGCGTAGATCACTTCACTGGGAAGCATTGAAGTGATCTAACTGCTTGAATTTACGCAATTCCGGACGGAAAACCGTTGCACACTTTCCTGGAATTGCTCTAGCCCACCGTGCCGCGCACCACGAGCCGCGTGCGCACGGTCTCGGAAAGGGCTGGCGCGGCCGGATCCTTCAGGCGACGCAGGATCAATCGGACGAGCGCGCGCGTGCGCGCCTCGAGATCCACCTTCACGGTCGTCAGGTTGTAGCTGCGCCAGTGCGACTGGGAGATGTCGTCGAAGCCGACCACCTTCACGTCCTCCGGCACGCGCCGCTTCAACTCGTAGCGCAGCGCGTCGAGCGCGCCGAAGGCGCTCTCGTCATTGGCGGCGAAGATGGCGTCGGCCCCTTCGCCGACCCGGAAGAGATCGAGCGTGCCGGCATGGCCCGCGTCGTAGCTGAAATCACCGGGAATGATGATCGGCGGGTTCAAGCCCCGGCGCGCCATCAGCACTTCCAGCGTCCTGCGGCGGGCCTGTTCGGCAAGGGAATCGCGTTTGCCGGAAAGATAGGCGATGCGTCGGCAGCCATAGCCGGCAAGGAGCGCCACCGCCTGCTCCATGCCTTCCCACTGATCGACATCGATCCGGTCGTAGAGCGCCTCCGGCCCACCCGTGCGCACTCCATCCGCCGGTTCCTCGTCCATAAGGTAGTTAATGTAGATCGGCACGGCCCGGTCGAGGAAGCGGGCAAGGATGTGCGGACGCACGTTCTCGGTGAAGGCGATCACCGAGTCCGGATTGAAGCCGCGCATGTAGGCGAGCAGCGTCTCGTCCATGCTGAAATCCGTGCGCGTCTTGAAGAGCAGCGTGGCGAAGCCTTCCGCCTGGAGGGCTGTGGTGAGCGCATCGATCTCCTGGCTTTCCCAGGGACTGCAGACATCGGGCACGATCATGCCAACAAGATGCGTGCGCCGGGTCACGAGCGCGCGCGCCGCACGATCGGGGACATAGCCCAGTTCCTCGGCGATCTTCAGGATGCTTGCCCGCTTTTCCGGCTTCAGCGGCGCGTCCGGATTGAAGGCGCGCGAAACGGCGGCCCGGGAGACCTTGGCCGCCTCGGCTACCGTCTCCGCCGTGATGCGCTGCGGCGTCTCGTTAAGTTTGTTGGTCAAGCGATCGACCTGACTTCCCCGAAAAACTGAAATCGTGTTCACTATCATCCTTCCGCGCGAGAACCAGACGGTCAAGCCCCGTCTCGGCGATTCCGCGAAAATTTCCTTGTTTCTCAGCGATTTTAACGATCCGCTCTAGGGGATGAGCGCTAGCAAGTGAATTCGCCTCCCCGTCGGGTTGACGGAAAACTGAAAACGTGTTCACTTTTCAACACGGGGGACGACGGCACTGGCCGGGCGGCCGCTCGTGGGCCGCGGGAGCCGGCCTGACCAATCGCGAAGGGAGGAAAATCGCGATGCGCATTCACCTGCATGCATTCTGGCTGAGTCTTGCAGCGGCGACGACGTTCGCCTCGCCGACAATCTCCGCCGATCTTTCGATCACCTGCCGCTGCGTCGAGGGTGGCGTGAACTCCGAACTCGCCGCTTGGGTCAAGAAAAGCGTCATTCCCGGCTTTACCAAGATGAAGGGTGACGCGGTCAAGGTCACCCTGACCGAATTTGCCGGTTCCGACGAGCAGTTGACCCAGCAGCTCGCCCTCGACTTCTCCACCGGCGCCGGGCCGGACGTCGCCGGCTTCGACGGCTTCCTGATCCCCAGTTTCGTCGAGGGCGGGCTTTTGAAGCCGCTTGACGAGCTGGCAGGCGATGCCGTGAGAAAATGGGACGGCTGGAGCCATATTACCGAGGGATCCAAGGCGCTGATGTCCTATCAGGGCAAACCCTACGGCCTTTCGCTCGGCACCGATGTGCGCGTGATCTTCGTGCGCGCCGATCTCCTGAAGGAGGCCGGCATCGACCCCGCAAGCTGGCAGCCCAAGTCGTGGGCGGACCTTCTCGATACCGCCCGCAAGCTCAAGGCGAAGAACCCCGACTCCTTCCCGCTGCAGATCAACGCCGGCGTGCCGATGGGCGAGGCGACGACCATGCAGGGGTACTGGATGGCGCTGCTCGGCACGGGCGAAGAGGTCACCGACGACAAGGGCCGCTATATCGTCTCCAGCCAGGGCATTCTCGACACGCTCAACCTCTACAAGACCGTTTATGTGGACGAGAAGCTCGGCGACCAGCGGGCCCAACTGCTGGGCGACGGGCGCAACCGCACCTTTGCGAACTTCCGCGATGGCAAGACCGCGATGCTTCTCGAAAGCGACTGGTTCTATCGCTCGGTCACCGCACCCGACTCCGAATTTGCCGTCGAAAATCGCGATGAGGTGATGACCTGGGCGAAGATGCCCGCCAAGGAGCCCGGTAAGGGCATCCGCGGCCAGGACTTCGTAACGATCTCGGGCGGCACGGGTTTCGTCCTCAATCCCAATACCGATGAAAAGGAACTGGCCTGGGAACTGCTCGCCTTCATGAACAGCAAGGAACAGCTCGCCGAGTTCCAGAAATACGAACCGCGCATCCGCATTCGCGACGACGTGGAGATCGCGGACGCCCCCTTCCTTGCGGAAACGTCGCAGGCGCTGCTGCCGCTTACCACGGCGCGGCCGAACGATGCCAAATACAACGCCGTTTCGGCCGAGGTCCAGCGCATGACCGAGGCGGTCGTCTCGGGCGAGTTGTCGCCGGAAGACGCCATGAGCCGCTATCGCGATGCCGTGATCCGGATCGTGGGCGAGGAAAAGACCGTGAGCCTGCTCTAGATCACGAGCGGGATGCGGGCGGAAAACCGCATACACTTTTCCTCATTGCGCTCTAACGGGTTGCGGTCGCCGCCGCGTCCCGCTCGGCAGATGTGACAACCCTCCGCGCATATGGGGCCGGCAGGAGACGCCCCATATGCGCGGAAGCAGGAGGTCGGATGAAATCCTTTTCCCTTCTATCGCGCGGCACCGGGGCTGCCTTCCTCGCCCCGGCGGGACTCCTGATCGGTGCCTTCGTCATCGCGCCGTTCTTCTGGGTCATCTTTGTTTCCTTCACCAACCGCTCGCTGCTGGGCCGCACGGCTGTGGATCCGGATTTCGTGGGGCTGGCGAACTATTTCTCGCTCTTCGACGCGGCGACCTTCTTCACGCGCGGTGAATTCGGCTCCTCGCTGATCCTTACTATCCAGTTCGTCCTCCTGTCGGCGGTGGTGGGTCAGGCGGCACTCGGCATGCTGCTGGCGTGGATGCTGCGGTCGGTGCCCAGATCGCTGAAGCACCTGACCGAAACGGTGGCGATCGGCGCGTGGATCCTTCCCGAGGTGGTGATCGCCTTCGCATGGTTCGCCTTTCTCGACTACGAGAACGGCACGCTCAACATGATCATGGAAGCGCTGCGCTTCCCGCGGGGCGATTGGCTCCTGTCCTTTCCCTTCTGGGCGATCGTCGTCTTCAACACCTGGCGCGGCACGGCCTTCTCCATGATGTTGTTCAACTCGGCCTTCTCTTCCATTCCGCCGAGCTATTTCCAGGCGGCGGACGTCGCCGGGGCTTCGAGCTGGCAGAAATTCCGCGATATCGGCTTTCCGCTCATCCGCGGCCATGTGGTGACCGATCTGATCCTCATCACCATGTGGAGCTTCAATGTCTTCACGCCGTTCCTGCTGACGAGCGGCGGGCCGTCCTATCGCACCGAGATCCTGCCGATCTACACCTACCGCATCGCCTTCCGCGACTTCGATTTCGGCAAGGGCGCGGCGGTCGGCGTGGTCGTGATGTTGATCAATCTCATCTTCGCCCTCTTCTATCTCTGGGTAATGCGCCGTCGCGCCAAGGGAGTGGCTGCATGAGAAGCTACCTCGGCCTCTACTTCACCCGCATCGGCTTTTCGGTGGCGACGGCCCTGATCGGCGTCTTCTTCGCGCTGCCGCTCGTCTGGTTCATCTTCGCGCCGTTCAACCCGCGCGCCGAGCTGGGGCTTTCCATTCCGGAGCCGTTCTCGCTTGCCAATTTCGAGGCCGTCTTCCAGAACGGCTTCGCGATGCGGGGCCTCTGGAACTCCCTCGTCCAGAGCGTCGGCGGCGTCATCCTCGTCGGTGCGGGCGCCACGCTTGCCTCCTATGCGCTGTCGCGCTCGCCCATCCCCGGCAAGAGCGTCATCACCTACATCCTGCTGCTGTTCTCCTCCGTCGTGTCGGGATCGGCCGCGATGGTACCGATCTTCCTCATCATCAACGGCATCGGCCTCATCGACACGCAGATCGCGGTGATCCTCGTTTTCGCCGGCGGGCTCTTGCCGACCGCCATGTTCATCCTGCGCGATTTCATCGACAGCATCCCGAAGAGCTACGAGGAGAGTGCGATGGTCGCTGGAGCGTCGCCTGTCCAAGCCTTCTTCGACGTGGCGCTGCCGGTCATCCGCCCGGGCATCGTGGTTGTCGTCGTGTGGGCATTCGTGAGCATCTGGGGAAGCTTCCTCATCCCCTTCATCCTGCTGCGCTCCAGCGAAAAGATGCCCGCCTCCGTGGCGATCTATTCCTTCTATTCAGAGGCGGGAACCCCGATCGTCACGCTGCTCGCCGCCTATTCCCTGCTCTACTCGCTTCCCGTCGTCATTCTCTACCTGTTCGTGAGCTGGAAGTTCGGTTTCCGGTTCTTCGGCGGTATCAAGGCTTAAGGTTCCATGGCTTCCATACGCTTCAAAGGCATCACCAAGAAATTCGGCGAGTTCGTCGCCGTGTCGGATCTCGACCTCGAAATGAATGACGGTGAATTTGTCTGCCTGCTCGGCCCCTCCGGCTGCGGCAAGACGACGACCCTGCGCATGATCGCCGGCCTGGAGACGCCAACCTCCGGCCAACTGCTGATCGGTGACCGCGACGTCACTTTCCTGCATCCCAAGGACCGCAAGATCTCCATGGTGTTCCAGGATTATGCGCTCTATCCGCACATGAACCTCGCCGACAATATCGCCTACCCGCTGAAGGTGCGCGGCGAAGCGGAAGCCAAGCGCCATGCACGCGCCCGCGAAGTGGCGGATGTGCTGAAGATCGGGCACCTCATGGAGCGCATGCCCTCGCAGATTTCCGGCGGCCAGCAGCAGCGTACCTCGCTTGCGCGCGCGTTGGTCTATCCGTCCGAGGTCTATCTCTTCGACGAGCCGCTCTCCAATCTCGACGCGAAGCTCAGGCTGGAGGCGCGCGGCTTCCTGAACCATCTGCAACGCGACATGGGCATGACCGCGGTCTATGTCACCCACGACCAGGCCGAAGCCATGGCGCTTGCCACCCGGGTCGCGGTGATGGACGCCGGCAAGGTTGTGCAATATGCGCCGCCGATGGAAGTCTACCGCCGGCCCGCCACCACCTTCGTCGCCAATTTCGTCGGCAGCCCGCCGATGAACCTGCTGCCCGTCGAGGCGACGATCGCCGACGGCGCGCTCCAATTGAAAGCGGACAGGGTTTCCGTCGCGCCACTCCCGGTCTCCCGCTCGGCCGCCGCGGCGTTGAAAAACAATGGCAAACTTACCCTCGGCGTTCGCCCGGAACATCTGTCGATCGCGCGCGGCGGAGAAGCGAACACCGTCTCCGGCCAGCTCTTCGCCAACGAAAACATGGGGCCGGAGAAGCTGGTTACGCTTGAGCGGGACGATGCTGCGCGCTTTACCGCCCGCATCTTCACCGACGACGTGATCGCGCTCGACGCGACCGTGACGCTCGGCTTTTCCTCCGAACACATCCACCTCTTCGATCCGGCCGGAGCCCGGCTTCCGATGGATGGGGAACCGGTCTGACATGCTCACGTACAACCTGCATCTGACACCGGCCGACAAGGCGCGCTCGCCCTATTTCTACGTGCCTTTCGACGTGCCCGCGGGCACGACGCGCCTCGACGTGACGATGCGTTACGAGGGGGCGAGCGACTGCATCATCGATCTCGGCTGCGCCGATCCGCGGCTTGGCGATTTCCCGAGCGAACAGGGCTTTCGCGGCTGGAGCGGCGGCGCGCGCGACCGCTTCTTCGTGGCGACCGACGACGCCACGCCGGGCTATGTCCATGGCGCCATGCCGGCCGGCACCTGGCGCGTGATACTGGGGCTCTACCGGGTTCCCGAGCACGGCGTCGATGTCGAGTTGGCCTTCGCATTCGACGACGCGCCGCGCCTGCACGTGCCGCCGCCACAACGCCCGCGCCCCGTTCGCAAGGGTGCCGGCTGGTACAGGGGCGACCTCCACTGCCACACGTTCCACTCCGATGCGAAGGGCAGCCCGGAACTCCTACATGCCGCGGCGAAACAGGCAGGCCTCGATTTTCTCGCCGTGGCCGACCACAACACCACGACCCAGCGGCGCTATTTCCATGCCCATTCATCGCCGGAGCTCGTCTTCGTACGCGCCATGGAAGTGACCACCGCCGAGGGCCACGCCAACGTCTTCGGCGTCGACGACTGGATCGACTTCCGTATGACCAGGCGAGAGGACGCGCATAAGCTGTCGCAGATCGTGCGCGAAAAGGGCGGATTGCTCTCGATAAACCACGACAAGCCGACTATCCCCTGGGATTACGAGTTGCCACGGATCGACTGCATGGAGGTCTGGCAGCAGGCCTGGTTTGCCCGCAACCGGATATCGCTGCGGCGCTACCAGGAGCGGCTCGCTTCGGGCTGGAAACTGTCCGCCATCGGCGGCAGCGACTATCATCAGCCGGCCCGCTTGCTGCCGGAAGGGCCGTTGGTGCTCGCCCGTCCAACCACGGTTTTGTGGCTGCCCGAACTCTCGGAGGATGCCGTGCTCGCAGCGATGAAGAAGGGGCTCGGCTATGTTACCGAAAGCCCTCGCGGCCCGCATCTCGCGCTGACCGTCGACGGCGCGCCGATGGGATCGACAGTTATCGGCGGGCGCGCCGAGGCGCATGTGATCGGCGCGGCCGGCGACCTCCTGGCCTGGTACGACGCCAGCGGCGAGATCGCGCGCATGCCGATCGACGGGGTCGACCAGAAGCTCAGCCTCGAAGCCGCCCCACAAAAATTCCTGCGTTGTGAAATCCTGGCGCATGCCAGCCACGTCGCACTTGTCGAGGAGTTTCGAGCGGCGGTGGGCGATGCCCGCCTTCCCTGGGGCCTGACTGAGGCGGAGCTCGAGGCCGAGCCGCTGCGCCGCGCAATTTCCAACCCCGTCTATTTCGCGCCATAGGAGAGCCCGAATGCTCCTGTCCAACGCCCCGTGTTCCTGGGGTATCTTCTACCCCGACAATCCGCGTGTAAGCGCCGGGCAATATCTCGACGAGGTCGCGGCAGCCGGCTACCGGGGTACCGAACTCGGCCCCTACGGCTTTCTGCCCACCGATCCGGCGGCTTTGCAGGACGCGCTGGCCGGCCGGGGCCTCGAACTCGTCGGCACGGTACACGTGCACACCTTCTCGGATCCACTGAGCGGCCCGCAGCTGCTTGCGGATGCGGAGAAGATCGGCAAGCTGCTTCATGCCCTTGGCGCCCGCTACCTCACGCTCATGGACGAGGGCAACGCCTATCCGCCGCATGCGGTCGGCCGGCTGGACGACGCGCAGTGGCGGGCGATGACAGCCATGCTGCACGATGCCCAGGCGCTGCTCAGGGAAAAGTTCGATATCGCCCTCGCCTTCCATCCGCACGTGGCAACGGCGGTGGAGTTCGAAGAGCAGATCGACCGCCTGCTGCAGGATACGGAAATCGAGCTGTGCTTCGATACCGGTCATCACGCCTTCTGGAATCAGGACCCGCTCGCCTACATGGGCAAGGTCTGGGATCGCATCGGCTCAATGCACCTGAAGAATGTCGACGCCAGCGTACGCGGGCGCATGCTCGCCGGAGACCTGACCGTGCGTGAAGCCTTCGAGGCGGGCGCCATGTGCCCACTCCCGGACGGCGTGGTCGATATCGCCGCGGTGGTGCGGATGCTCAAGGAGCGCCGCTTCGCCGGCCCCGTGGTTGTCGAACAGGACTATTTCGAGGTCATGAGCGAGAGCCCCGTCCAGCTTGCAAAGCGCAACGCCGAATTCCTGAAACCTCTTATCTAGGAGCAGTCGCCGATGCAGATTTCTGTCGGCCTGATCGGTCTGGGCGAGGTCGCCCAGCTCATGCATCTTCCCCTTCTCGCGGATCACCCCGGCTTCCGGATCGCCGGCGTCTGCGACGTCTCGCCGATGCTGGTCGAGGCGATGGGCGCCCGCTACGACGCTCGTCTTCGCACCACCCGTGTCGAGGAAATGCTCGCGGCACCGGAGATCGATGCGGTGTTCATCCTCGCACCGGACTACCTGCATTCGGAGCTTCTCTCCAAGGCGATCGAAGCGGACAAGCACGTCTTCATCGAAAAACCCGTCTGCCTCACGCGTCGCGAACTTCTGCCGCTCATCGACCGCAACAGAAACAACCCGAAGACCGTCTTCGTCGGCTACATGCGCCGTTACGCCCGGCCGTTTCTGGAACTCAAAAAGCGCATGCCTCCGACCGAGGAGATCCGTCATGTCCGCATCCGCGACCTGATCCGTGAATCGCGCTTCTTCGTCGACCAGACGCGCCATATCGTTCGTGCCACGGACGTGTCCGCTGCCGTCATCACGGAAGGTCGCACGCGGACGCAGGCCCTTCTGCGCGACGTGATGGGCGCGGATCGCCCTGATCATGCAGTGCGCGCCTATCAGGTGTTGACCGGATTGTCCTCGCACAGCTTTTCCGCCATGCGCGAGCTCCTCGGCCAGCCGAAATGCGTGGCGGCGGCGCGGCAATCGGGCGGGGAATCGCTTGTGGTGCTCTTCGACTACGGTCACTTCACCGCGGTCTACGAGGCGGTGATCCACGACGTCGCCCGCTTCGATTCAGGCATCGAGGTGCTGACCCAGAACCGCCAATACAAGATCAGCTACGACACGCCCTATATCCGCAACCTGCCGACCCGGCTCGAAATCACCAGTTCCACCGACACCGAAACCGGCACCGAGATCATCGGACCGTTTTACGAGGATGCCTTCCGGGTGGAGCTCGGCGCCTTCCACGACTGCGTGACGCAAGGGACACGCCCAAAAACCGACCTCGAGGATTCACTCGCCGACCTTGACCTCTTCGCCGAGGTCGGGCGGCATTTCTGAGACCGTCCCGCTCCCCGGCGCTGACCAGTTCGATGTCCGACCACAATGCCTCTGCGGCCGCCTTGGGTTGCCGCCGGCAACTGGCCTTTTCGCGGGAGGGGTGGCTCGGCCGGCGAGCCTACAGCGCCGCGCGTCTTATAAGACGCGCAAAGAACGCTGTAGCACTTTGAATTGCTGCATGTTTTTGTCCCTTAATAGGGCTAGGATTTAAGGAAACATGCACTAGCTGCCATTCAAAGCGGATCGCGGCCATTCGATCCTGAAAAAAGCGAGGCATTCGCTGTGAGCAGCGCCGAAAGCCGGTCTGCGACCGTGCGCACGGCTTGGCGACCCCGTTCGTCGCCATGCAGTACGATCCACAGATCATGGCCGAGTTCATCGATCACCGGCCCCGCCCGGACGAAACCTGGATCGCTATCGCCGATGAAACACGGCATGACGCCGATGCCCGCTCCCGCCTTCACCAGATCGAACATCATCCGCGGTGAATTTACCCAGTTCGTGATGTGCCGGCCCGGCCGTTCGAACGCCCACCGCTTCCAGGGCTGGTTGGCGACGTCGGTACCGAGCGAGACCCAGTTGCAATGGCGCCGGTGGTCGAAGCCTTGGGCGCAGTAAGGCGCGTAGGCGACGGCAACGGAACGCCGGACCGCGACATTGCCCAACTGCGGCCGCTCCGCGGTGAGCCCGATATCAACGTCGCGGTGTGTCAGGTCGATCGCCGCCTCGGTCGTCTTGAAGCAAACGCGAAAGGCATCGTGCGGCGTCCAAAGGTGCCGAAGGCTTGTTGCCGTGAAGCACGACAGCGTGTTGTCCGAGAGAAGCCGTACGATCGGCATCGAGTGCACCGTCTCATGCCAATCGGCGATGTCCTGCGCTGCCAGGTGCATCGCCCTCACGTGGTCCAGCAATATCTGCCCGTCCGGTGCGAGCTCGTATCCCGTCCGCGCCCTGACGAACAGCGCTCGTCCCGTGGCACGTTCCAGCGCCAGCATCCGTCGCCCGATGGTCGGCGCGCTGATGCCGGTCTTCTCGGCAGCACCCGCAAGCCCGCCTTGTTCGGCGACGTGCAGAAAGAGACGAAGATCTTCCCAGTTTTCGACTTTCATGCCAGCTCGACTTTCATCCATGAAAGATGGCTTTCGTTTCTGCCTCTACCGTTGCACTGCCTCACGGACCACCTTCGGGCAACGCTACTGCACGTTTCCTTAAATCGTAGCCCACCTAAGGAAACATGCAGCAAATTCAAAGTGCTACGGCGTCCTTGGCGCGTCTGGCAAGACGCGCGGCGCTGTAGCAGCCCGGAGCAACGAGATGCTACTTCAATGGACGATCCTATATAGGGAACTGGTAGGCCAACAGCGCAAAAAGAGAAGCGACGCCTTTGCCGATCCACTGGACGGTGCCGAATGGGAGGGGTTCGGCTGGCTGGTGAAATGGATCGAGACCTCGGCGGCGCGTCGTTCGCAAGCCGATCACAAGGGCCTGCTCGGCGCGGCGAGCCGCGCGAGACACCCTCAGCCCTGCGGTCATCCGGCCAACCGGTCGATCAGCAATTGCAGCCCCTGAAATGAAAGCAGGACGTCATTCCCGGGACGATTCGCGTAACCGCTCCCGGGCGGCGTCGTGCGCTTCAAGCATGGCATCGCCGGTCTTTTCCAGGACCTCCTGCCCTGTCTCGATCGCGTCGCCGACTGCCGCATTCGTCCGCGCCGCCAGATTACTGCGCACGTCGTCAGCGGCCTCACCCATGGCCTCGTCCTCGGTGTCGGTATGGGGCAGCGCGGCCCCTATCGCCGCACCGACCGCGAAGGCGAGTGCGCCGCCGACCAGCGGCTGGTCGCGGAAATGCTTGAGGATAGCCGCATTGAGATGTGCGCCCTCCTCCTGCAGCGATCGGCCGGTATCTTGCGCACGGCCGGCGAGGGACTTGCCGGTGTCCGCAAGGGAGCCCGACAGGCGACCGGCAGTGGCACTCATCTGCCGCCATTTGCTGGATGCCCAACCGGAAGCCTCGTCAAACAAGGCACCGGCCTCGTTGCGTATGTCTTCGATCTGCTTCCCCGTTGCGTCGGCGAAGCCGCGATAAACATTGCCGTTCGGGTCGACGAAGTGGCCCGCCCGACGATCGGCCGTGTCCGTCAAGGCCCTGAAGCGACTGCCGCTTTCATCCGTGAAGTGGCTGTAGCGCTCGCCGAAGCTCGCCTCCACAGGTCCGACGCGCCTTATGGAGCCCGTCACGGTCGCGAGCGGATAGTCGTCCGCGCCGTCGTCGTCATCCTTTAATCCGGGCGCGCGAGACCCCGGATTGGCGAGCAGCCAGGCGAGGCTTACGCCCATCAAGGCGACGGGGATCGGATTTGCCTTGAGCGCGACACCGAGATTGCTGAGGTATTCGGCTCCGCCGCTCGTCTTGGCATATTCGAGCATTTCATCCATCAGCTGCCCCGGGGACATGCGTTCCTGGATGGCGTGGAGCTTTTCTTCAATCCGTTGGCGATCAGCCTCGATCTCTCGCTGCAGCTCTGCAGACGAATGTGTGTGGAGGGATTCGTTCATCGCACTTGCTCCTTAAACACGTCCACGTCGCGCTGCAGGGAGGCTGTCGTCCTGTCGAGTTTGAGGCTGCTGCCTTTCATCGTCGACAGGCCGCGCGAAATCATTGCCCAGGAGAGCAACCCCACGACGACGCCGACGACGGCCGCGGACAATGCTTCGGCATTCGGTTCGGTGATGCCTCGCGTCGCGAAATACGCGGCCAGCCCCTGGACCACCGCGCTCAACAGCACGCCAATAGCGCCGATCGCGAAGATCAAGCCGACAAGAAGCGTCTCGAGGCCACCTGTCGCCCGGTTCAACGTCTCGGACGCCTCGGTCTTTGCCAGATCGATTTCCTTGCGGAAAAGCCCGGATATATCCGCCACCAAACCGGTCATCAGTTCCGATAGGGGGCGATCATCCCGATGGTTAGCCATTGTACTGTTCCTCCTCAAAATTCCACCCGCCTGCATTTGGCCGGCCACTTTCTGGCTCTGCTGCGGAGGACGGTTGGGAAACGGTTCGGCGAGGGCGCCGCTGGGCCGAGGCGGTCAGAAACCGGCTGGCGGCCAGGCCGGCAATCGCCGCGATCCCGAGAAAGGCGAGCGGCTGCTTTCGGCCGAAGTCTTCGGCCATGCCCGCAACTTCGCCGAGGTCGCGACCCTCGATGTCGCGTGCCAAGCCGTGAAGCGAGGTGCCGATTTGTTGCGCGTAGCGGCCAAGCGCCTGTTGATCCGACTGCTGAAGCTCGGAGCCGACTTTCTCAAGGGCCATTGCGACGCCGCTCAGTTGGCGTGCTGCGACGTTCTTCTCACGCTCGGCGGCGCGGCTTGCAGCTTCCCGGGCTTGTTCCGCCTGCTCATCGGCAAACTTCCGGACGTCGTTCAGATCTTCACGCACCGCCTGTTGCAGGTTGCGATCTGTCGCGCCCTCCTCAATTCCACTGGACTGCGCGCCATGGGCATCGTCGACACCTTGCGGGGTCGTTGCAGGCACCCGCAATGGATCGCCGGACGCCCGGCCACTTGGTTCATTGTTCATTTTGGCTCCTCCCATCCCGTATTCGGGATCGATCACATATTTGCAATCAAACGAGCCACTTGCAGCCTTGTTCCCTGGCGGTTCCAATTGCGAAGCAATTGCTTGTGTTGCTGCTGCCGTTGCCACGCGGCCGGGAAGGCAAGCGCATCGACCCGCGGTTTACATTCGCCGTCAGCGCCCTAGTTCTCGCATGTACCGATGCCGGCAGAGACCGGCATGTCGCGCCGCGGTCGGCCCTTTCGCCAAGCGACCGCAATCATCACTCCAACATCCATCGAGAGGCAGATATGACCGAAGTCAAAAACGGCGATGTCGTTCGCATTCACTACACTGCCAAGCTGGCAGACGGCACTGCAGTCGAATCCTCGCAGGGTCGGGAGCCGCTCGAAATCGAGGTGGGCGCAGGCCAGATCATTCCCGGCCTCGACCGCGAGATCAGCGGCATGACCATCGGCGAAACGAGCACGGTAGCCATTCCCGCCGAGCAAGCTTACGGCCCTCACGATGACGCCCAGGTGCAGACGGTGCCGCGTTCCGTGGTTCCCGACGGGGTCGAGATCGGGACCAGGCTCCAAGCAACCACCGCGGACGGCCGTCAGTTGGCGTTCACCGTTACCAGCGTTGAGGACGACCAGGTGACAGTGGACTCCAACCATCCGCTCGCCGGAGAGGATCTGGTTTTCGACGTCACCGTCGTGGAAGTCGTCAACACGTAGGTGCCGCTTTTGTCGAGGCCGGTCAGGTAAAACGAACGCGGGAGGAATACCGGGCATCGATGCCTCCCGCAGGCGGCCGGGGCATTCGTGCCGCGGCCCAAGGCTGGCGTGCGATATCCGTCAATCGACGGCTTTCCCGAGCGTGTCGGCCACGCAAGCGCCGCGTTGGCCCATTGGCAGCGGCTTTCCTGTCGTGGAGTCCACCGCCGTCTGGTGCTCGAGTTCGGCATTAATGAGTGCACCCACGATGAGGATGATCACCGAGATCCAGACCCACATCATGAGCCCGGCAAGGGCGCCGAGAGCGCCGTATGTGGCGTTGTAGTTGGCGAAGTGTTCCAGATAGAAAGAAAAGATCGCGGAGGCAGCGAGCCATAACAATGTGCTGAATACAGCGCCCCAGTTCAGCCATCTGAGTTTCGCGCGTTCCCGGCTCGGCCCAAAGCGATAGATGAGGACCGTGCCGATCGTCGCGAGCAGCAGAATAGCCGGCCATCTGGCCATCTTGGTCAAAACTTCCACCCAACGATCGAGCCACAAATAGGCAAGCACGGCCGGCACGACGCCGATCGCCACGATCAGGGCGACAGCGAACAGCAGCGCTGCAAAGGTAAACACAAGACACAGCAGGGTTCTCGACAGGATGCCCCTCTTTTCCCTTTCTCCATATGCGACATTCATCGCGTCGAAGAGCGCTGCCATGCCATTGGCGGCGCTCCACAGGGAAACCAGCAGGCTCACCAGGAAGCTGAGGCCGAGCGTGGACGTTTTCTGCGTCGTCAGCGTCTGCAACTGATCCGCGATCAGGTCGTAGGACCCGGGCGGCAGCAACGCTTCCAGCACGCCCATGTGGGTGCCGATTGCTGATGGATCCGCGACAAGCCCGTAGATCGAGACCAGGGCTGCCAGTGCAGGAAACAGCGCCAGCAGAAGATAGAAACTCACCCCGGCCGCGATCAGGACGATTCGCTCCTCGGAGATTTCGGATACCACGCGCCAGAAGACATCCCGCAGCCCCTTCGCAGGTATTTCCCGCGGCGCAGCAGCATCCCGCCCCCTCCCCGGCTCCGCGGCCGCCAGCCTTTCGGCAACATCGATTTCGTTCGTACCCATGGATTGTCCGCCGATGGATGAGAGGAGCTTCCTCTCGCCGCATGCATAAGCAACTCCGGAGAAAATCGCTTGTTCCGACACTTCGCCATCCTGCATGCATTTGCCCCAGCGCATCGCACGCTGCCTCGATCGCGCAGGATTCGAGATCCCAATAGGGCGCCCCGGACCTGCTCCTCGCAGCCCCGCTGAAACAAGTCCACCCGCACGCTCGTCCCTTCGCCCACTTCAACGGCCAGCATGTTCCATAGATGACTCCTTCCAGCGGTCTTGCTGTGCTATCTTTCCCACTTGCGCTTCCTCTCGGGGGGGGAAAGACAATGGAAGCCCTTGTAGCTTTGGCGCGAAACCGCATTTTCACCGTCTTGTGCGGGTGTCTGCTCTTGTCGTCTTCGGTGGCGGCTCAAGAGGCCGCCGATGTGGCGACCGGGGAGCGGCTCGCCGACTTGCTGAGGGCGGCCCGGAGCGTCCTTTCGAATTATCAGTCGCTCATCAATGATCCGGCCGTCGGCGACAAGCATCTCGATGGCGACCGTTTCACGGCAGAGGCGATTGCGCTCTATGCCAAGCGCACCGGCCATCCGCTGATCACCGACGATCTCGCCGAACGCGACCGCAAACTGCTGCAGGCGCAAGTCGAGGCCATGCGTGAGGTCGTCGACGAAGAGCAGGACGACATCAACCGTCCCGGCATCGGGTTCAAGGGTTTTGTGCCGGCCGTTTTTGCGCGCCTGATGAACGAGAAATTCGCCGCCAAGGTGGGAAACGAGGCACTGGTTCGCGTAACCGCGCCGGAAGTCCTGGTGCGTAACCGCAAGTCGCTTCCCGATGCCTGGGAGACCCAGGTCATCACTGAAATCCTCTCCGACCCGCAGAAGCCGAAGAGTGAGGCCCATACCGAAGTGACGAAGGTAAACGGCCGCCCTGCCTTCCGGATGCTGCTGCCGGAATACTACACGGAGTCCTGTCTTTCCTGTCACGGTTCGCCGAAGGGCGAGATCGACGTCACCGGCTACCCGAAGGAGGGCGGGAAAGCAGGTGACCTGGGCGGTGCCATCAGCATCGTCTTGTTCAAATGAGCGCGTTGGGGCAGCAGCGGTCGATCGAGGCTGCCCCGGCGCCGGCCAGGAGCCTCGCCAGCCGGCTTGCCAATCTGCCGATCTCGGCCCGCGTCGCGGCGCTGACCGCCGCCGGCCTGATCAGTTTGATCCTCTCATCGGTTTTTCTCACCCAGGCGCTCTACCGCAGCGCCGAGCAGATGGCCGAGACAAGGGAACTGTTCGATCGCGCCGATTCGGCGGCTGCGGCGCACGTCGCCTTCGGAGACCTCAGATACTGGCTGACCGACCTCTCGGTCAGCCTGCTGATGAACTCGCAACGCAACGCCGACGAGGCCCGTGAACGCCTGCAGGTTCAGTTGCAGCGTCTTGCGGAGCACTCGCCCGACGCGGTCGAGAAAATCCGCACGGAGGTCAACGCCTATGTCGAGACGGCGCTCCAGGCAACGGATAGCTATACTCAGGACAACCGCATCGTCGGCAACGCCTTCCTGGCAAAGGCGCGCACCCACAGCGGCAACGTCGACGCGGATCTCAACAGGCTCGTCGAGCAGGTAAGAGCCGATGCCGATGCCGCCCGCAACGAGGTCGTCGCGCAAACGCAGAAGACCGCAACGGCAGCCGCCGTCCTCGTCGGCGTCGTGGTTCTGGTCGGCTCGCTTCTTACTCTTCTTGTCCTGCGCTCGATCGTCGGTCCGCTCCGGCGCCTCAGTCGTGTTGTCGGCGAGCTGACGGAAGGACGCTATGACGTCGAGATACCCCAGGAGGGCGGCGACGATTTTGGAGCGATGGCGAAGACGCTTTCGCTTTTCCGAGAAGGCGCGATCGAAAAGGAGAAGCTCGAGGACGAGGCAGAACGGCAGAGGCGGACGATCTCCGCGGCGCTCGAGGTGATTTCCGACGGGTTCGTCCTCTACGATCCGGATGACCGAATCCTGGTCGCCAACAGCAAATATTGCGAAATCTTCCCGAGCCATAAGCCGTCAGCGCTTCGTGGCAAGAGCTTCCGCGAAATCGTGGAGCAGAACCTGGAAAGAGGGCAAGTAGACCTCGAAGGCAAATCGCCGGAGGAGTGGATCGCGGAGCGGCTGCGCCTCCACAGGGATCCCGCTGGCCTGGTCGACGAGAAGCGGTTCGGTGATAAATGGGTCCGCATCAGCAAGCGCAAGATCCCCGATGGCGGGACCGTCGCGGTCTATACCGACATCACCGAACTCAAGCAGAGGCAAGTCGAGCTCGAGCGGGCGAAGAGCCATGCGGAATCGGCAAACGAGGCCAAGAGCCGTTTTCTCGCCTCCATGAGCCACGAGCTGCGCACGCCGCTGAACGCAATCATCGGCTACAGCGAAATGCTGATCGAAGAGGCACGCGACCACGAGGACCGCGAGCTTGTCCCGGACCTCGAGAAAATTGCGTCTGCCGGCCGGCACCTTCTCTCGCTCATCAACGACATCCTTGACCTGTCGAAGATCGAGGCGAACAAGATGGAGGTTTTCCTCGAGACTTTCGACGTGGCCGAATTGCTCCGCGACGTCGCCGCCACCGTCGCACCGCTGATGGCGAGGAACCGGAACGATTTCATAGAAGACCTTGGGGCCGATCTTGGGCAGATGCACTCCGACCAGACCAAGCTGCGCCAGAATCTTTTCAACCTGCTCAGCAACGCGGCGAAATTCACCAATGGCGGCCGGGTCACGCTCTCGGTCCGGCGCGAGGGGCGCGCCGACGGCGACTGGCTGGTATTCAAGGTATCCGATACGGGGATCGGCATGACGCCGGAGCAGCGGGAACGGCTCTTCAACGCCTTCACGCAGGCCGATGCCTCCACCACCCGCAACTACGGCGGCACCGGGCTGGGCCTGAGTATCACCCGCAGCTTCAGTCACATGATCGGCGGTATCGTCACCGTCGAAAGCGAAGTCGGGAAAGGCTCTGTCTTCACGATGGAGGTGCCGGCGCAGTGCGGGCGAGAAGCCGAGGAGCCTCGAACGGCCGAGCCGGCGCCGACTTTGCAGCCGGGTCGCACCGCCCTCATCATTGACGACGAACCGGCTGCGAGAACCCTGATCGCAAAGGCGCTCGCCGAGGCGGGGCTCGCCTCGATCGAGGCGGCAAGCGGGGCGGAAGGAATAGCCGCCGCTCGAAAGCATAGGCCGGCCGCGATCATCCTCGACATCATCATGCCCCATCAGGACGGCTGGTCGGTGCTGCGCACGTTGAAGAGCGATCCGGAACTATGCACGATCCCTGTGATCCTGGCGACGATCCTGGCGGATCGCGAACTCGGCCTCTCGCTCGGCGCAGTCGAATATCTGACGAAGCCGATCGACACCGACAAGCTGATCCGGACGATCGAGGCGCACGGCGGCGGCAACCGCGACGTGCTGGTCATCGACGACGACCAGGCTTCACGCGACTTTCTCCGGCGCATTCTGGTGAAGAGGAACTGGACTGTCCACGAGGCAGGTGACGGTATTCGCGGCCTGGAAATGATGAAGCGGCTGCAGCCGCGCCTCGTCCTGCTCGATCTTCTGATGCCGGAGATGGACGGATTCCAAACGCTGAGCGAGATGCAGAGGACTCCGGAGCTGCAGAACATCCCGGTCGTGGTGGTCACGTCGAAGGACCTCTCTTCGAACGAATTGATATGGCTGCGCGATCGAGCGGTCGCGGTGGTAAACAAGGGCGCAAACAGCAGGTCCCAGTTGGTCAAGGCACTCGAGCGCCAGATAGCAAGGCAGGAAACAGTCGGTAACGCCGTTGCCGAGGGCTGAAGCCTGCAGCACCGCGCGTCATTTCCGACGCGCGGTGCTGCAGCACTTGGAATCGCTGCACGCTTTCATCGTTAGATCGGCTCCGATTCAAGCGAACATGCAGCAGGCCGGAGGAAACCGGAAATGACGAGAATCCTTCTGGTGGAAGACAATGAAATGAACCGCGACATGCTTTCGCGACGATTGTCTCGTCGCGGCTTCGACGTCCTGATCGCCGAAAACGGCAAGGCGGGCGTCGAGCTTGCCGCGTCGGAAAAGCCCGACCTCATTCTCATGGACATGAGCCTGCCCATAATGGACGGCTGGGAGGCGACCCGGCGGATCAAGGCCAATCCGGTGACGTCGGGAATACCAGTCATCGCGCTTACTGCGCATGCAATGGCGAGCGACCGCGACATGGCGCTCGAGGCTGGCTGCGACGACTATGACAGCAAGCCTGTCGACCTGCCGCAGCTGGTGCGGAAAATCGAGCAGTTGCTCGCGACATAGATTGAACGGCGTCCGCAAGATGAGTATCGGGAACGAATTCCAGCGCCAGGCGATCGCGGCGCATGTGGCCCAGAAGTTGGCCGGCCCCGCTCGGGCGATTTCGGGTTTTCAGGAGCTGCTCATCGAGCAGGCGCGGGATCTCGGCCTGCCCCACATGCAGCCCGACCTGGAGCGGATCGGCACTGCCGCCAGGCAACTGAACGGTCTGGTCGATCACCTGCTCGACGGCACGGCCTGCTCTGCGGAGATCCCGGAAGCCGAGGCGGAGGCAAGGCTCCGCCATGATCTGCGCACGCCGCTCAACGCCATCATCGGCTATTCGGAAATGCTCCTTGAAGACGCAAGGGATTCGCACGAGCACCCGCTGAAGGAGGACCTCGGCGTCATACTGGCGGCGGCGGCCGAGCTTTTGAAACAGGTCGATGCCATTGCGGGCCTTTCGCGCGGCGAAGCGATCGAGACGCTCCAGTCGGGCGAGAAGGCCGAAATCGACGCGGCCGGGCTTGAACGGCTCCTGTTCACGACCGAGCATGCCGCATGGCCGGACCAGGGTGGCAGAATTCTCGTCGTTGACGACGTCGCCAGCAATCGTGATCTCCTATCCCGCAGGCTGCGGCGCGAGGGTCATCGCGTCGTCACCGCCGAATCCGGACTGTCAGCGCTCGCACGATTGGCCGAGGACGAGTTCGATCTTATTCTGCTCGATATACTGATGCCCGACATGAACGGCATAGAAATGCTCTCGCGGCTGAAGTCGGAGGTCCGATGGCGGCACGTCCCGGTGATCATGATATCGGGCCTGAGCGAAGTCGCGGCGGTCGCCCGATGCATAGAGGCCGGAGCCGACGACTATCTGACGAAGCCGTTCAATCCGGTCTTGCTGCGCGCACGCATCAACTCGACGCTGGAGAAGAAGCGCTGGCTCGACCGCGAGCACCGCTATCTTCAGCAGATAGAAACAGAGAAGCGGCGAGCCGATACGCTCATTCATGCGATCCTGCCCGACCAGATCGTCACCCGATTGCAGGAGGGCGAAGGGATCATCGCAGACCGCTTCGAAGAGGTTTCCATTCTCTTTGCGGATATCGTGGGCTTCTCCGCCATCGCGACAAGGCTGCCACCGTCCGATCTCGTCAGCCGGTTGGACGGCATGTTCAGCCGCTTTGACGTCCTGACGGAACAGCACGGGGTGGAGAAGATCAAGACCATCGGCGACGCCTACATGGCCGCATGCGGGATCCCGGAACCCGCAGCGGATCACGCCGACAGGCTCGTGGCTCTCGCGAAGTCCATGCTCGAATCATTGAGGGACATGGCTCCCGAGCGCGACCGCTTTCGGGTCCGGATAGGAATCCATTCAGGACCGGTTGTCGCCGGGCTGATCGGCCGCCTCCGTTTTGTCTACGACGTCTGGGGAGAAACCGTGAACATCGCGAGCCGCCTCGAGTCCCAGGGAGTTGCCGACGGCATACAGATCTCCGAGGCGACCCGGCGCTCCCTTCGAGGCCAATGGACGCTCGAGCCGCGCTGCGCCTTGGATCTGCGAGGCATCGGCGCTGTCGAAACCTACCTCGTGCAATGAGGGGTTCCCGCCCGCGCCCTTGCGGGCGCGGGGCGACCGCTCAACTGTCGGCGAACTCGGCCATGCTCCTGACCAGGAAATAGCCGACCGTGGCGCCTGCATCCTGAAGGCCGATGGTTTTCTCCTGGAAGGCGGCTGCCTTGCCATGTTGCGCAAGCATCGATTTGGTGGCTTCAAGAGCGCGCTCCGCGGCATCCGATGCCGCCGCGAGCGCCTTGGCGAGCGGCTCGCCGGAGCCCGCCGCCGTCTCGAGCGCAACGGCGATCGGATCCAATACGTCGAGCAGCGTCTTGTCGCCCAGCTTCGCCTTGCCGCGCTCGGCGACGCCGTCACGGAATGCCCGCCAGAACGCGGCCGCTTCGCCGGTCCCCAATACGTCGGCGCCTTCGGTCGCTTTGCTCGCACGCAGGAAACCGGTCGCCGTCAGCGTCCCCATCGTCGACGGCGCAGTCCGCGCCATCGTCGCCCCTGCCGTCCGCAGGAGTTTGGAGATGCCCGCCCCCTCGCCCTCGGCCGCGACCACCTCGGCGGCCGCAGCAAACGCCTTGCTCATGGTGATGCCGAGGTCACTGTCGCCGACCTTGCCATCGAGCGAGATGAGGAAGTCGCGCTGTTCGGCAAAAAGCGACTGCCAGGTCTCGAAAAGCCGGATCAGGTCGGAAGCCTTTATCGCGTCCATCATCTCACCTCAGGATGCAGTGCTTGAAGAACGGGGTGTTGGCAGGCGCAGCAACGAGCCGGTCGAGCTCCTCGTCGAGATGCAGCACCGAAACCGAGGCTCCAGCCATTTCCATCGAGGTGGCGAATTCGCCGACCCAAACGTGCTTTGCCTTGACGCCGCGTTGATCCAGAAGCTGCGCAACACGACGGAACAGAATGTAAAGCTCTTCCAGCGGCGTGCCGCCGAGGCCGTTGACGAGCACGGCGACATTGTCGTCTTGCTTGTAATCCGTTTCGGCGAAGATGCGCTCCATCATCTCGTCGATGACCTTGTCGGCCGGCGCCAGCTTCTTGCGGCTGATGCCGGGCTCGCCATGGATGCCCATGCCGATTTCCATTTCGTCCTCGCCGATCGAGAAGGTGGCGTGCCCGATCTCCGGTACGACGCAGCTCGACAGCGCGACGCCCATCGTACGGGTCCGCGACCGCGCCTTGTCGGCAATCCTGGTCACTTCATCGAGAGACAGGCCCTCGGCCGCAGCCGCGCCGGCCGCCTTGTAGACGAAGAAGATTCCGGCGACGCCGCGGCGCTTGTGCTCCTCGCCCACTACGGAAGAAGCCACGTCGTCGTTGCCGACCACCTGCTTCACCTGGATGCCATCGAGATCGGCAAGCTCGGCTGCCATGTCGAAATTGATGATGTCGCCGCTGTAGTTGCCGTAGATAAAGAGGACGCCGGCGCCTTGGTCGATCTGCTTGGTGACCTGGTACATCTGCTCGGCGCTCGGCGACTGGAAGACGCCGCCGACGGCCGCGCCATCGAGCATGCCATCCCCCACATAGCCGAGGAAGAGCGGCAGATGGCCGGAGCCGCCGCCGGTCGCAATCCCGACCTTGCCGGCCTTGGGCTTCGCCGTCACCATGCAGCGCTTGTCATCGGCGACATAGGTCAGTTCCTTGTGCGCGCCATAGATGCCTTCCAGCATCTCGTCGACGAAATTGACCGGGTCGTTCAGAAACTTCTTCATGGATTCCTCTCTGGATAGGGACTTATTTCTTGCGCTGACGGGTGACGAAGAAGGCGGCGGCGAGCAGGATGAAAATGCCCACGACAAGCCGCTGCCAGGTGCTGGGAATTCCCACCATCACGAGCACGCTGTTGATGACGACGATCAGAAGTACGCCGAGAAGGGTGCCGAGCACGGTGCCCGTACCGCCGGTGATCCTTGCACCGCCGAGGACGACGGCTGCGATCACGTTGATCTCGGTCCCGACCAGGTCGAAGGGATTGGCCTGCCGGTTGGCACAGACGTGGATGATGCCAGCAAGTCCCGCCAACGCCCCGGCGTAACCGAACAGGAAGATCTGGACGGTGCGCAGATTGTAGCCGAGGCGGCTGGCGATGTTGGCGTTCCCGCCGACGGCAAAAATCGCGCGGCCCATCAGCGTGCGGTTCAGGATCCACCAGGTCACCAGGGCGGCAATCGGCAGGATCAGGAAATAGAAGGGCAGCGTGACCACGGCACCGTTCGCGGACTCGAACTGAAAGAGCGGCATGCGGCCGAACGCACCCATCTGCGGCGGCAGCGACATGATCCATACCGTGCCGATGAAAGAGAGCAGGAAACCGCGGAACAGGTACTGGGTGCCGATCGTCACGATCAGCGATGGCACCTTCAAATGGTACACCAGCAGGCCGTTAATAACGCCGAGAAGCGTGCCGCCCAGGATGGCGGCAACCAGAATGACGACAATCGGCGTGGCGGGAAAGTGGTTGAGCACCAGCACCGTCAGCGAGTACATCGTGAAGGCCGCGATCGCCGTGAACGAGACGTCGATGCCACCGGCCGCCAGGATGATGAAGACGCCGAGGGCGAACAGGCCCATCACGACGCTCGCGCGACCGATGTCGATCAGCGTCGAAGGCTGGAGGAAACCGGGATTGATTGCCGTAACGATGACGCAGATCGCTACCAAAAGCATGAGCGTGATCGTTTCCGGCCGCCTGCGGATCAGGTCCCCCAGGCTGAAGGACCGGGTCTCAGAGGTGCTCTCCTGAAGCTCCTCGATCCGTGAAGCACTCATTGAACGGTCTCCATCTTCGAAGTCAGCATTGCCCTATAGAGCTGGTCCTCGGTCGCCTGCTCCGCGTCGAACTCGGCGACGACGCGTCCGTTGTTCATGACGAGGATGCGGTCAGCGTTCTGGAGCAACTCCGGCAGGTCGTCGCTGACGATTATCAAGCCCATGCCGGCCTCGGCGAGTGACTGGATGGCGCGATAGATCGTATCCTTGGAGCCGACGTCCACACCGACCGTCGGACCATGGAGGACGAGCAGCTTCGGTGCGATGCTGAGCCAGCGGCCGATCAGCACGCGCTGCTGGTTACCGCCGGAAAGGGCACCGACCGGAAGATCGAGATCTTTGGTATTGAGGCGCATCTCCTCGGAAAGGCGGGCAGCGATGGTGCGGCCTTCTTCCTTGTCGACGACGCCGAGCGCATTGCTGAGTTTGGTGATGATCAGCGCGATCTCGTTCTCGAAAATGGACTTGTCGAGAAACAAACCTTCGGCAAGGCGATCCTCGGGGACGTAGCCGATGCCATTCGCAATGGCGTCGGCAGGACGTCTTATGGATACGTCGCGCCCCTCGAGGGTGATCGTGCCGGAACCGGCCGGCTCGACGCCGGCAATCGCCATCGCAAGCTCGTTGCGGCCGGAGTCCGCCAGCCCCGTGATGCCGAGGATCTCGCCCTGCCGCACGCCAAAGCTGACTTCCTCGACGCCGGCGGCCATCAGCCGGCTGACGTTCAGAAGCTCCGCAGCCATCGGCTTGCCGGTCCGGTAGCGCTCGGAGTCGATGACGCGTCCCGTCATCAGCTCGGCAAGCTGCTTCTTGCTGTAATTCTCAATGGGACCCTGCGCGACGCATTGCCCGTCGCGAAACACGATGGCGTGGCCGCCGATGCGGTAGCACTCGTCGAGCTTGTGGGTGACGAAGAGCACCGCGACATTTTCCGAGCGCAGCCGTTCCACCACGCGGATCAAATTGTCGACCTCGCGTCGGGTGAGCGACGTGGTGGGCTCGTCCATGATCACAAGCTTGGCGCGGGTAGCGATGGCGCGCGCGATCGCCACGAGCTGGCGCGCCGCAAGCGGAAGGTCGGAAACGGTCGTGTTGAGGAATGTGCGATCCGTCGGCAAACCGACGGTGACGAGCGCCCTCTCGGCAGTCTGCCTGAGACGTGACCGGTCAAAGAGTCGTGCCAGGCGGCCATTGGCACCGACGAGTTGTTCGTTCAGAGCGACATTTTCGGCGACGGTCAGGTTCGGAAGAAGTGAGAGATCCTGGTATACGGTCTCGATCCCTGCGGCGAGCGACTGGATCGGGGTGAGGGCAGTGAAGGTCCGGCCGTCCAGCACGATCTCCCCGGCGCTCGGCTCAAGCGCCCCGGACATGATCTTGATGACCGTGCTCTTGCCGCAGCCGTTTTCGCCCAAAAGGTGATAGGCCTCGCCAAGCTGCAGGGTGAGGTCGATGCCGCGCAGGGCGTGCACTCCGCCAAACCATTTCTGGATGTTCCGGAGTTCTAGAAACCGGCCTAAGCCTTGCTCGCTCGTTGCTCTTGCCAACACGTCGCGATCCTTCGTGAATTGCCGACGCCGCAGTCAGTGCGGCGGTTAACGGCCGGGGACCTTTGCAGGTCCCCGGACGGCTTGGGAGCGATCAGAAAAGATGCTCTTTGTAGGTGGCCTTGTCGGCGAGAACCATGCCGTTGCCGACGATCAGCAGGCCCTCGCCCGCGCCCTTCTTCACCGTGACCTTGTTGTAGCCCTCGACGCCGAGATCCAGGCCGTTGGTGACCTCTTTCTTCGCGAGCAGGAGCTTGGCAACCGCGTTCATTGCCATGCCGGCCTTTTGCGGATCCCAGAAGCCGATGGCGGTGATCGCGCCGGACTCGAGCAGATCGGCGGAGGGGTTCGGCAGACCGGTACCGACGAGGCAAACCTTGCCCGTCAGGCCGGCTTCGTCGATTGCGCGGCCGACGCCGAGGACGTCGTTGCCGGCGGAGGTCTGGAAGCCCTTGATATCCGGGTGCTTGCGCAGGATCTCCTTGGCCTTCTCATAGGTGCCGTTGGCGTCGTCGAAGGATTCGTTGTTGGGGTCCACGAGTTCCATGCCAGCGTACTTCTTGGCGTTCTCTTCGCCGGCGCCAACCCACTGCATGTGGGTCCGGCTGCCGAGCGAGCCGACGAAGGTCGTCCACTTGCCTTCCTTGCCCATGCACTCGGCCAAACGCTCGTTGAGCGCAGCGCCGTAATCGGCGTTGTCGAACGCCTCGACATCCGCATTGGTGTTCGTCTGGTTGTCCGCTTCATGCGTCACGACGACGATGCCGCGCTCCATCGCCCGCTTGAAGGTGCCTTCGAGGACAGCCGGATCCATCGGAACGACGGCAAGCGCATTGACGCCCTTGGCGACGAGGTCCTGGATGATCTGGAGCTGCTGGGCGGAATCGGCGGTTGCCGGGCCGCTCTGGCTCGCGTCCACGTCCGGATTGGCCTCGGCGAAGGCGTCCACACCGGTGTTCATGCGGTCGAACCACGGAATGCCGCTGATCTTGACGACGGTTGCAATGACCGGCTTTTCCTGCGCGACGAGGGCGCCTGCGGAACCGGCGAGCATAGCTGCCGCTACGGCAGTGCCGGCCAGCATCTTCTTCGATAATGCTTTCATGTTTTCCTCCACAACAAAGCTTCCCTCAGTTGTCTCGCTTCGGCGCGTGAGGGCGCGGCGCCAAAGAAACGGGCTGGCGATTGCCAGGAAACAGAAAGCCGGTCAGGTCGTAGCGGCCGACGGCCAGGAAGGTCAGCAGCAACAGCCCCCAGGCGAAATCACGCACGAAGTTGGACAAGCCGCCGAAGTTGAGCAGGCTGGACATCAGCTGAAGCGCCACGGCGCTGAGGACGACGCAGATCACGCGCCCGTAGCCGCCTTCGGGCTTCACGCCGGCCATGACTGCGATCAGGATCGCGATCAGCAGATACGAGCTGCCGTAGTCGAACTTCACGTTGACGTTGCGCGCAGCGATGATGGCGCCCGCCAATCCCGAAAGCGTGCCGCTGATTGCATAGGTGGCCATCAGCACGCCATTCTTCGGAAAGCCTGCGTAGAGCGCTGCCTTCGGGTTGGTACCCATCAACATCAGCCAGAGCCCATAGGGCGTGAACTTCAAGGCGGCGGCGATCAATCCCGCCACGACGACGAAGATCAGGAAACTGATCGGCACTTCCAGGAACATGTCGTTGCCGATGCTGGAAAGCAGCGCGGGACTGCCTACCATCACGGCCTTGCCGCCGGAGACGACGACGGCGAGCCCCATGAAGGCCATCTGCGTGCCGAGCGTGCAAAGAATCGGCGTAATGTTGAGCTTTGAGATCAGCAGACCGTTGGTCAGGCCACCGAGGAAGCCGATCGCCAAGGCGCCCGCAATGAAGGCCAGGCTGAAAGCCGTCTCGCTGTCGGTGCTCGACAGGAACGAGGAGACGATCACCGCGGAGAGCACGCCGGAGAGGTTCGCAAGCGCAATGCCCGAGAGGTCGATGCCGCCATTGCCGGCGCACATGGCGAGCATGACGCCAATGGCCAGGAGGCCGATTTCCGGCAGCTGGCTCGCCATCGACTGGAGATTGAACAGCGAAAGGAAGGAGCCGCCCGATATGGCAGCGCCAAGGACCAGCAGCAGGCAATTGATGGCAACGAGCATGACCAGCTGCCCGCCAGTCTTTTGCATGGTCTCCTCCCATGTTTAGTAAACGATAGCAAGCTTTACTAAACTGGTTATCAAAGCCGATTACCTTCTGCAAGCTGATTTTCAATGGATTTCGGTTGCGGAAGTGCGTTTTTTGCCTTACCCCTCCAAATCAGGCCGGAGATCTGTTTACTAAACGCCTTCGCCTCCGCAGCATAAAAATAGGGATCCGGACAGGCGCGCATGAAGGAAAAGAAGACTCTGACGATCCGGGATATCGCGGACGCGGCAGGCGTTTCGCCTGCTACGGTTTCCCTCGTCCTGAACGGAAAAGGAGACATTTCGGGCGTCACGCGAGCGCGCGTGCTCGAGGCGGTGGCCAACCTGAACTACGTGCCGCGCGCCACCAAGAGCACTTCCGAGCCGGGCGAAACTTTACGGTTCCTGAAGATTGCGAAACACGGCCATACGGTTAACCGCGATCACAGCGTCTTCATTTCCGACTACATCGACGGCATGTCGGCGGAGGCGACGCGCCGGAACTACACACTGGAGGTCGTCAGTTTCGAAGGCCAGCCCATCAGCTCCGTCGCGGAGTCGCTGGCCGGTGCCCCGATCAGCGGCGTCATCGCATTGGGCACGGAGCTTACCGAGGCCGATATACGCCTGATACAGGGCCTGGGCCTGCCGACGGTTTTCATCGATACGTTCTACGACGTCATCGACGCCAACTTCGTCGACATGAACAATGAGGACGCCGTCTACAAGGTGCTGTCGCGATTCCAGCGACAAGGTTTCAGACGCATCGGCTTCGTGGCGAGCCATGTCGACACCACGAACTTCAGGCTGCGGCGGGACGCCTTCTTCAAGAACATGGCGCGTCTCGGCCTGAAGCCGCGTGAGGAAGACGTCATCTCGGTGGAGTCGACCTATGACGGCGCTTACGCCGATACACGCGCGCTCCTGCAATCCGGCATAGAACTCGCCGAATGCTATTTCTGCACCAACGACATCATCGCCTACGGCTTCATACGAGCGCTCAAGGAGTTCGGCATCCGCATCCCGGATGACGTCTCCGTCATCGGCTTCGACAACCTGCCGCAAAGCGCGACGATGGAACCGTCGTTGACGACGATCGAGGTTTCAAAACGCAAGATCGGCTACCTTGCCGTGACCGTTCTGGACGACCTGATCAATGCTTCCGAGCTGCAGCCCTCGGTGAAGATTCTGGTGGGTGCAGACCTTGTCGTCCGCGCCAGCGACTCGCGCGGAGAAAAGCAGCCGACGGGACGACGGTCGGGCAAGACCACGGCCGCGAAGCTGCCGGCAGATTGAAGCGCCTACTGCATGTTTCCTTGAATCGCAGCCGATCCAAGGACAGAAACATGCAGCAATTCAAAGTGTTACAGCGTCCTTTGCGCGTCCGATTAGACGCGGCGCTGTAGCTTTTTCAGCCTGCCATGGGAGGAACTTGCGATGCCATCGCTGGCCCTGATACACACGGTGCCTGATCTCGTGGCCAGGTTTCGGCCGCTTGTCACGCGGTCCCTGCCTGCCTGGACGAGCTTCAACATCGTCGATGAAAGCCTGCTCGCCAACACCGTGCGTGACGGCGTGCTCTCGCAGCAGACGATCCAGCGGCTTGGCACTTATGTGTTCTCCGCCGCCGAGGCCGGTGCGGATGCGGTCGTCGTCACCTGTTCGACGCTTGGCGGTGCCGTCGACCTCATTCGACCGCTCTCGTCCGTCCCGCTTTTCCGCATCGATCAGGGCATGGCCGTCGAGGCTGTGGAACGCGCCCGGCGCATCGGCGTGCTGGCGACGCTACCCACGACGCTGGTCCCGACAAGCGCGCTGCTGCAGGACTGCGCAAGGGCCGCGGGAAAGGACTGCACGATCGTGCCCGTGTTGTGCGAGGGCGCGTTCGAGCGGCTCAGCGCCGGGGATCGCGAGGGGCATGACGCGCGGGTGATGGAAGGCTACCGGTCGGTGGCGGAAACCGTCGATCTCGTCGTGCTTGCCCAGGCTTCGATGGCCGCGGCGCTTGCCGACCGGGCTGATGAACCACCGGTGCCCTTCCTGACCAGTCCGGAACTTGGGATGGCCCATGTCGCCAGGCAGCTGGCATCCATCTGAGACCGCCCGCGCCTTCAGCTTGAATTCATTGATGGGAGTGAACAATGGAATACAGGACACTCGGCCGCTCCGGCCTCAGAGTCTCGGCCATCACGATGGGGACCTTCTCCTTCGGCGGCGTGGGCGCGTTCGCGAAAGTGGCGAACCAGGACGTAAAAGACGCCCGACGACTCATCGACGTCTGCCTTGACGGAGGTGTAAACCTCTTCGACACCGCCAACATGTATTCGCTCGGCCGCTCGGAGGAAATCCTCGGCGAGGCGCTCGCGGGCAAGCGTGACGGCGTGCTGATTTCCTCGAAGGCGCGCATGCGGATCGGCGACGGTCCGAACGATGAAGGCGTCTCGCGCTACCACCTCATCCGTGAATGCGAGAGGAGCCTCAAGCGCCTCAACACCGATCATATCGACATCTACTTCATGCACGAGTGGGACGGCCTTACCCCCGCGGAGGAGATGCTCTCCGCCCTCGACACTCTGATGCGGCAGGGCAAGATCCGCTACATCGGCTGCTCCAACTATTCGGGCTGGCACATCATGAAGGCGCTCGGTGTCGCCGAAACGAAAAACCTGCCCCGCTTTGTCACGCAGCAGATCCACTACACGCTCGAGGCGCGCGAAGCGGAATACGAGCTGTTGCCCATCTCCGTCGATCAAGGCCTCGGGGTCATGGTCTGGAGCCCGCTCGCCGCCGGATTGCTTTCGGGCGCCTTCGGCCGTGACAAGGCTCCGGCCGACTCCCGCCAGGCCGCAGGCTGGACGGAGCCGCCGATCCGCGATCAGGAGCGGCTTTGGAACATCATCGATGTCCTTAAGGAAATCGCCGCGGAGCGAGGCGTCAGCGTCGCACAGGTCAATCTCGCCTGGACACTGACCCGGTCGGGCATCGCAACGCTGGTTGTCGGCGGACTGAGCGAACAGCAATTCAGGGACAATATCGCCGCGGTCGATCTCAAGCTTTCGGGAGAGGAACTGGAGCGCCTGAACCAGGTGAGCCGCCCGCCCTACGTCTACCCCTATTGGCACCAGCACAATTTCGCGAAGGACCGCTTCTGCCCCGCCGACTGGGCTCTGCATGCGAGCTACGAGGATCTCGGGCTGGTCTGATACCTTGCCCGAGAGCTTTTGGATTTCGATTTACGATTGCGAGCGAACCTGCCGTCCGGGCAGGCTCGCTTGATGGCCGGCTCCTTGTCGACCATCAGGCTTGCGGCGCCCCTGGCGCGTCAGCGACCGTCAAGCTCGAACACGTGATGGTGGATGTGCCCGTCGAACATCTCGAGCAGGCCCTTCGTCAGTTCGCGGCTCTCGTAGCGCACGGGTGATTCAAGGGCCTGCGCCAGGGCCTCGCGATCGTCATAGGCAGTCGAAAGAATCATCGCGAAAGGCGTCGCTCCTTCGTCGCGCTCCACGGCATGGAGAACCCAGACTTCCCGGACGCCCGGAAAGGCCCGCCAAAGCGGCATCAGCTTCTCCGCGACATAGGCGCGGAATGCTTCTTCCCGACCAAGATGGATCGCGCCCTCGAACAGGGCCTGTCGAATGATCATGCTCTATTCTCCGGCTTCAGTTGGCGACGTTCGGCGATTTTTGGCCGGCGAAATGGGCGGCGAGATTGGCGAGCACGAGTCTGCCCATGGCCAGCCGCGTTTCGACCGTCGCACTGCCCTGATGCGGCATGAGCACGGTATTCGGCGTCGAATGGAATTCGCTGCGGATCTTGGGCTCGTTGACGAAGACGTCGAGCCCCGCACCGGCGATCGTTCCGGATCTGAGCGCTTCGATCAAGGCGTCCTCGTCCACGACGCTGCCGCGCGCGACATTGACCACGATGCCCTTCGGACCGAGTGCTTCAAGCACGGCGGTGTCGACAATGTTCTGCGTTGCGGCACTCGCCGCCACGCAGACGGCGAGGACGTCGCTGTCTCGGGCGAGATCGGCCGGGCTTTCATGGGCCACCCACGTGACGTCCGTCAGCCTGGACCGGTTCCAGTAGCGCACCGACATGCCGAATGCCTCTGCGCGGAGCGCCAATGCACGCCCGATCTGACCGAGGCCGAGCACGCCGATGCGCTTGCCCTTCGGGCTATGGCCGAGCGGCAACTGTTCGCCCGCCGCCCAACGGCCCTCGCGCACCAGCCTGTCGCCCTCGCCCAGCCGGCGCAGGACCGCAAGCATGAGCGCGATACCGAGATCCGCGACATCGTCCGTGAGCACGCCCGGCGTCGTCGTCACATCGATATTGCGGCCGCGCGCATGGGCAAGATCCACCTTGTCGGTGCCGACCCCGTTGATCGCGATAATCCCCAGTGAAGGAAGCTTCTCGATCCAGTCGTTGGACAGGCCCGTACCGCCGCCGGTCGCAACCGCACGGATCGACGGGAGTGCCGCCTCGAGCGCCGGCCGATCAGCGGCTTCGTAGAGCCTGTGAACCGTATAGTCCCGGTGAAGCTCCTCCATGACGAGCGGCATCATTGGCTCTACGAGCAATAGATCTGGTTTCACGGTCTAAACTCCAATTGCTGAGATGTCGCCCAAAAGCGTGCAGCGGTTCTGGGACGGACGACAGGCATGAAAACAAGGATTTGAAGCGCGCCGAATTCGCGTGACGGCGGCGCGCTTCAGTTGGGCCATCAGGAAATCTGGCCGAGGAAGAATCGCGTGCGCTCGTGCTGGGGAGCGTCGAAGAAAGTATCGGGGGTCGCGACTTCGAGGATCTCGCCGCGGTCCATGAAGACGACACGGTCGGCGACGCTTCGCGCGAAGCCCATCTCGTGCGTTACGCACAGCATGGTCATGCCTTCGTTCGCGAGATCGACCATGGTGTCCAGCACTTCCTTGACCATTTCCGGATCGAGCGCGGAGGTCGGCTCGTCGAAAAGCATGATCTTCGGATTCATGCACAGCGCACGCGCGATCGCGACGCGCTGCTGCTGCCCGCCCGAAAGCTGCGCCGGATATTTCGCCGCCTGCTCGGGAATCCGTACACGCCGAAGAAACTTCATGGCGGTCTCCTCGGCTTCGACCTTCGTGATGCCGCGCACTTTCATCGGAGCGAGCGTGCAGTTCTCGAGCACCGTCATATGGGGGAACAGGTTGAACTGCTGGAAGACCATGCCGGTCTCCTGGCGGATCAGATCGACATTCTTTCCGCCGGCGGTCAGGTCATGACCATCTACGACGATCGTGCCGGAATGAATGGTCTCGAGCTGATTGATGCAGCGGATCATCGTCGACTTGCCGGATCCAGAAGGTCCGCAAATGACGATCCGTTCGCCGCGGCCAACGGTCAGGTTGACGTTTTTCAGGGCATGGAAGGACCCATACCACTTGTTGACGTCCTCCATGCGCACGGCCGGATCAGAAGCCCCGCGCAGACCGGGGGCGGAGGCGATTTCGCTTGCCATGTTCATCGCGAGGGGCTCCCGTTTTCTCATTTCGCTTTCGTCACGAAGTCCGGCAGCGGAGAACCAAGCCATTTCTCATGAATGGCATTGAGCTGTCCGTCGGCCTTGACCTTGTCGAGGAAGGTGTTGACGAAGCCCAGCATCTCGCTCGATCCCTTGCGGACGGCGATACCCTGGACCTGCTGGTTCAAGACGAGCTTCTGATTGAACCGCCCGGGAGCGGCCGCCTCGATCTGCTGGGCGACGACGTTGGAGACGCCGATCAGTTCGACCTGGCCGGAAAGCAACGCCTGCACCGCACTGGCGTCGTCATCGAAACGTTGGATGTTGGCGTCCGGCGGCGCGATCTTGGTGACCGCCGTGTCCTGCGTGCTGGCGCGAGCGACCCCGATCGTCTTGCCGGCCAGATCCTCCGGTTTTGCGATCGCCAGATCCTGGGCGCCGAACACGCCGATCGAGATGCCGGCGTAAGGCTGCGAGAAATCGACGTTCTTGGCGCGCTCTTCGGTGATGCCCAGCGAAGCGACGAGCAGGTCCACCTGGTTGCTCTGCAGGTACGGGATGCGGTTCGGGCCCGTCACGGGCACGATCGTCACCTCGACGCCGAGCTCCTTGGCAAGCAATTTAGCGACATCCGCGTCATAGCCGTCCGGGTTGTTGCTCGCGTCCATGATTCCGAACGGCGGAAAATCGACCAGCATTCCAACCTTGACGGTCCCGGCCGATTTGATCGCATCCACGGTCTGCGCTGCGGCGGGCGACACGAAACCGGCAAGAAGTGCAGCGCCAACAACTGACATTGCCATGCGTCTCGATATATTCATTCTTCCTTCCCTTTCACTTGCCGGCCCTCCCGCCGGTGGGGCCCGTCAACGTGCCGTTGCGCGGGAAAAACGGGTTTCCATTCGGCGTGCGACCAGCGACAGCGGCCAGCACAGGAGGAAATAGATAGCGGCCACCGTGCCGAATACGAGGAACGGGCTGAACGTCGCATTGTTGATGATCTGCCCTTGTCGGGTCAGCTCGGTGAAACCGATGATCGACGCGAGCGACGTGCCCTTGATCAATTGGACCAGGAAGCCGACCGTCGGCGCGACAGCGATGCGGATCGCCTGGGGCAGGATCACGTGGCGCATGGAATGATAATAGCGCAGGCCAAGCGCCGTCGCAGCCTCGCGCTGCCCCTTGGGCACGGCCTCGATGCAGCCGCGCCAGATTTCGCCGAGAAAGGCGCTGGCGTGGAGCGCAAGCGCAACAGCTGCAGCAATCCACGGGTTGATCGCAAAGCCGACGATATTCATGCCAAAGTAGACCAGGAAAAGCTGCATCAGCAGCGGCGTTCCCTGGAAGAGGCGGATGAAGCCGGTGGCGAAGCGACGGAAAGCCCGCACTTCCGACACGCGCATCAACGCCATCAACAGTCCGCCGACGCTGCCGCCGGCAAAGGCGATTGCCGAAAGCGCGATCGTCCATTGCGCCGCCACGACGATGATGAGGAACTCGTTCCAGCCGAAGACTCTGATCATGGTCGTGCTCCTAGCGGCTGAGCGGATATTTGAAGGCCATTTTCTCGATCGCGTAAAACAGCGCGGAGAAGCCGACCGACAAGGCGAGATAGATCAGGGTGACCGTGATATAGACCTCGAAGCTCGCAAAGGTCGCGGATTGGAGGTCGTTTCCGGCGGCGGTCAGGTCATCGGCGGAGATCACGGACACGACGCTGGTATTCAGCATCAGGTAGATGAACTGGCTGGTGAGCGCAGGATAAACGGTGCGCAGCGCCGGCTTCATGATGATGTAGCGAAAGATCTGCGCCCTCTTCAGGCCGAGGGCCCAACCCGCCTCCACCTGGCCCTTGTGGATCGACTCGATGCCGGCGCGAATGATCTCGGTGCCATAGGCACCGAAGTTGACAACAAGCGCCAGGAGCGCCGCGCTGTTCGGCGACAGCCTCAGGCCAAGCGATGGCATGCCGAAGTAGATGAAGAAGATCTGCACGAGGAAGGGCGTGTTGCGGATGATCTCGATGTAGCCATCGATCACCGCACGGAGGATCTTCGGCCCGGACGTCTTTCCCCAAGCGCAAAAGATGGAGACGACGAGACCAATCAGCATGGCGGCACAGGACAGGCGAACGGTCAGCCAGGCGCCAATCGCCAACTGGTCGAACGCCGCCAGCACGGGCGCAAAATTGAAATCGTACATGCAGGGACTCCTCCCAAAATGCCGAGACCGGACGTCGCGCCCCTCCCGCGATCCTGGTTACTTAGATCGATCTAAAATGTTTCCCGGCAAGCGTCAACCGCAAATGAGCGTCAATTTTCACATGGGTCGGCCGCAGGACTGGCGAATGTGCAAGGTGGTGTCGTTCACCACGCGGCGCGGCGGCAAGTCCGGATTGGCGATACGTTCGAGGAGAAGCCGCGCCGCCATTTCGCCGATCGTCACCGGCCCGGTCGAGACCGACGTGAGTTTTGGCCGGATGGCTTCTTCATCCGCCACATCGTCGAAGCCGATCAGGGAGAGATCGCGACCGATCGTCAGCCCGCAGTCGTGAAGCCCTGCGGAGAGCCCGAGAGCCACAAGATGATTGAAGCAGATCACCGCAGTTGGCCGCGTCGCCCGATCGAACAGAAGATGCGTTGCACTGGCGATCTCTCCGAGCTGCGTTGGAAAGTGGATCAGGATGCCGGGGTCGAGCGCCTTCGACAGCATGGCGTCGCGGAATCCATCGACGCGCTCCTGATAGGCCGATTGGACCGAGCCATGGGCGGCAAAGGCGATCTTCGCATGGCCGAGCGAAGCGAGATAGTCCACCGCTTGGCGCATTCCGGCGGCATAGTCGGCACCGACATAGTCAATGTCGAAGGAGATATGGCGCAAAACCTGCACGACCGGCATGCCCCAATCCGCGATCTCTTCAGACAAAGCGGGCTCCGTGCGTGCGGCAGGGCAGAGGATGACCCCATCCACACCGTGTTCGCGCATCCGCTGCAGCAGCGTAGCCTGCCGTTCGACCCGATCCCCGCTATTGGCGAGGATGACTACCTTGCCGGTCTCTCCGATCACCTCTTCGATGCCTGAGAGGAGCTCGGCAAAGAAAGGGTTGGTGAGATTTGGGACGATGGCGCCGATGATCTGGCTGCGTTCGACGCGCAGGCGAGCCGCGCCGATATTGTAGACATAGCCGAGATCTCGCATCGCCTGCTCGACGCGGCTGCGCGTCTCGCTGCCGACCAGCGGGCTCTTGCGAAGAACAAGCGATGCCGTCGCGCGGGAGACGTTCGCATGTCGCGCGACATCCAGAAGCGTAACGCGAGTCTTTTTTCGTTCGTCAAAGGACATTGAATACCAATGGGATAAGAATGGCGGTAGGGAGAACTATAGTCAACAACGAGAGTCGGGCAAACGCTCCCGCATCTCTGGCGCCGCTCCCAAAGGCTCCGCTCCGCTAATGCAGGCTACCAACACCCAGCAGCCGTTCGACGGTCGCGTGGTCCTGCGAAAGCTGCACCGGCGTTCCAGTCCAGGCGATCCGTCCCCGCTCGAGCACGATGACATGGTCGGCGAAATCCAGCGCACTCTGTATCCGTTGTTCGACGAGCAATATCGTCATGTCGCCGGTTTTCGCCAGTTCGGCAAAGACCTTCATGAGCTCTTCGCAAATAACCGGTGCCAAGCCCTCGAGCGGCTCATCCAGCAGCAGCACCGAGGGCCGTCCGAGGATCGAGCGGGCGGTCGACAGCATCTGCTGCTCTCCGCCGGAAAGTTGCGAGCCGAGGTTCCGGCGCCGCTCATGGAGACGCGGGAACATGTCATAGGCTTCCTTGAGTGCGCTCTTCGGCCGGCCCTTGAGCCCGACGAAGAGGTTTTCCTCGACGGTGAGGGTCGGAAAGACGCAGCGCGCCTGCGGCACGAAGCCGAGACCGCTCAAGGCCCGCGATGCGCTCGGCAGTGCGGTGACATCGGTCTCGCCGATGCGGATGCGCCCCTCGTAGCGGCGCGTCTGGCCGGCGAGCGTCGCAAGCAGCGTCGACTTCCCCATGCCGTTGCGCCCGAGCACCGCGAGACGCGCGCCGGCCGGCACCGAAAAGGAAATGCCTTCAAGCACCCGCGTCGGCCCGTAGCCTGCGGACAGGTTTTCGACCTCAAGCGACGTGGCTGGCATTGGCATAGCTCCCGAGATAGGCCTCGCGTACTCGCGGATCCTTTGTCACATCCGACGGCGAACCGTCGAAGATGATCGTGCCGGCAGCCAGGACGATCACCCGCTTTGCGAAGCGGAAGACAAGGTCCATGTCATGCTCGATCATCAGCACGGCAAGGTCGGGCGGAAGATCGGCCAGCGCCTGTTCGATACGGCCCGTGTCGCTTTGCGGCACGCCAGCGGCCGGTTCGTCGAGGAGCAGCACCCGGGGCTTCAGCGCCAATGCCACGGCGATCTCCAGAAGCCGCTGCTGGCCATAGGCGATTTCCCGGACACGCCGGTGCATCAGGTCGCGCAGCCCGAGCTTGCCAATGAGATCGCCGACCTCCGCCATCACCTGGGGCATTGCGAGGTAGTTCCCGAACAAGCGCCCTGCCCGACCGTCGCGCTGCAGCACAGCAAGAGCCACATGTTCGGCCGGCGTCATGTCCTGGAAGAGACGCGTCACCTGGAACGATCGCACGAGGCCGCGCCGAACGCGTCCGATGGCATCGAGGCGGGTGATATCTTCGCCGTCGATCCGCACCTCGCCGGAATCGGGCGTGAGATTGCCGGTGACGAGATTGACGAAGGTCGTCTTTCCGGCGCCGTTCGGGCCGATCAATGCCACGCGGTCGCCCGGCGCCATGGCAAGGCTGACATCGTTGGTTACGGCGAGGCCACCGAAGGATCGCTTCAGATTTCGAACCTCGAAGATCGCACTCATCGGCGCGCCTCCCGCCATCTGGTCACGGCGCCGGCGATGGTGCCGTAGAGGCCTTTGGGCGCAAACAATACCACTGCGATCAGCAGGCCACCAACCATCGTCAGCCAATGGAAGGGATTGGCGGCCGAAACGATATCCTCGAAGAACATGAACACGATCGTCCCGGTAAGCGCGCCGAAGAGCGAGCCCGTGCCGCCGAGCACCAGCATGACCAGGCTTTCCGCGGAGAGCGTGAAGGAGAGGCTGTCGAGACCGACGACTTGGGTCGAGATGGCGTTGAGCGCACCACCGGCCCCGGCCACCGCTCCGGAAATCATGTACATCTTGACCAAGGTGGCCTTCGGCGAGGCACCCATCGCACGAATGCGGATCGGATCCTCCTTGATGCCGCGGCAGAGCATGCCGAAGGGCGAGCGCACGACTAGGCGCAAGAGCGCGAACACGACCGCAAGAAGGATGACGCCGAACACGTAAGCCGTGCGGCCCCAAAGGTCGAACGCGAAGAGCCCGAGCAACGGATCGGGCGCGATGCCCGCAAGTCCGTCGCTGCCGCCCGTCCAGGACGAGGCCTTGTTGGCGAACTCGTGAAAGAGATGGATGAGTGCGATCGACAGAACGAGCTGGGGAAGGCCGTGGGCTCTCAGGATGACCACGCCGCAGAGAAGCCCCGCAACGACACCGCCGAAAATGCCGCAGACGAGCATGAGCAGCGGATCCGTGATGCCGAAGTGCACCGCGGCAATTCCGGACGCATAGGCACCGGTTCCGAACAGAGCCGCATGACCGAGCGTCGCCACCCCGCAATAGCCGGTCACGAGGTCGAGAGACAGCACCAGGAGCGCGATCGCCGTCATGCGCGTGAGCAGCGCCAGGTTATTTGGAAACAAAAGGTAGCCGACGACGGCCAGTCCGAGGATCACGAAAAGGCCGGCGAGATCGCGGCCGAACTTTCGCCGATTGCCATGCGCGTTCGCCAGTGCGTCGTTCATCGTCGCCATGGTCACTATCTCGTTCTCCCGGCAAGTCCGCGCGGGAAAACACAGACGATTGCGATGACGGCGAGATAGAAGAAAAACTCGCCGAATTCCGGCACCAGATAACGGCCGGCCGTATCGATCCCGCCGAGCAACAGGCAGGCAACCAGGGTGCCCGGTATCGAGCCCGCCCCACCGACAGAGACGACGACCAGGAAGGTCACCATGTAGCGCAGGGCGTAATAGGGTTCGACCGGGAGCAGTTCGGCGCCCACCACGCCACCCAAGGCAGCGAGACCGACGGCAACGGCAAAGCTCACCGCATAGACGATTTCGGTGCGCACCCCGAGGGCTGCCGCCATCGCGGCGTTGTCGACAGCCGCCCTGAGCTTCACCCCGAAGGCGGTCTTCTCGATCGCGTACCAGAGAGCGGCGGCAACGGCGAGACCGCAAAGGATAGCAAACAGGCGGTGGGTGGCGATCGAACGGAAGCCAAGATCGACGGACCCCTGGAGCCCCGTCGGCAGGGGGATCGTCTTCAGCGTCGGGCCGAAGACATAGTTGGCGATGCCGATGACGCAGAAGGTGATACCGATCGTCATCAGGACCTGCGTCAGTTCCGGCGCCCCGTAGATGCGGCGATAAAGCAGCCGCTCGATCGGGATGGCGATGACGATCGTTCCGAAGACCGCGATCATCAGCGCGATCCCATAGCCGAGCCCCATGTCGCGCGCCGCATAGGAGGCGATGTAGCCGCCGATCATGGCGAAGGCGCCATGGGCGAGATTGACCACCCGCATGAGCCCCATGGTGACGGAAAGACCGATCGAAATCACGAACAGCACCATGCCGTAAGCGAGCGCGTCGACCGCTATGCTGAAGACGGTTTGCATATGCCCATCCTGCTTGCCGATGATGCGGGGCAGCATGGCGACCCCGCATCGAAATAGCCGGCCGTTGCTATTTCAAAGCCGCAAGGCCAGGGTCGCCCTGCTTTTCGAAAGTCTGGATCTCCTTGTTGTAATAGGAGCCGTCCGCGGTTTTGGCGACCTCGCGCAGATAGATGTTCTGGATGATGTGGCGGGATTCCGGGTCGATCGAGACCGGCCCGCGTGGGCTCGTCCAGGAAAGTCCCTTGACCGCGTCGACTGCCTTTTGCGCGTCCTGCTCGCCGCCGGTCGCCTCGATCATCTTGTAGATGACATGCATGCCGTCGTAAGCGCCGACGGCTGGGAAGGAAAGCTCGGCGGGATTGCCGATCGCCTTGCCGGCCGCCTCGACGAAGGTCTTGTTTTCGGGAGAGTCGTGCGAGACGGCGTAGTGGAACGTCGTCTGAAGGCCGAGCGCGGCTTCACCCAGCGCCGGGAGGTCGGACTCCTGCGTCAGGTCGCCAGGCGCAAAGAGCTTGATGCCCGCATCCTTGAGCCCGTTTTCGTTATAGGCCTTGACGAAACCGAGCGTCGTCGGGCCGGACGGCAGGAAGGCGAAGACACCCTGGGCGCCCGAATCTTTGACGCGCTGCATGATCGGCGAGAAATCATTGGTGGCGAGCGGTATGCGGACCGCCTCGACGATCTCGCCGCCCGCCGCTTCGTACGCTTTCTTGAAGGCGTTCTCGGCGTCGACGCCCGGGCCGTAGTCGCTCACGACCGAAATGATCTTCGAGACGCCGGCATCCTTCGCGACCTTGGCGATCGGCGTGGAGGTCTGCCAGAGCGTGAACGAGGTGCGCACGACCAGCGGGCTCTTGGTGACGATCGCCGAGGTTGCGGCATTCATGACCACCAGCGGCACATTGCCCTGCTCGAGCAGCGGCGTCACCGCCATCGCGTCGGGGGTGAAATAGAAGCCGGCGAGATACTGCACGCCCTCCTTGACGACGAGTTCCTGCGCCAATGCCTTCGACTGGGCCGGATCCGCCTGCGGCACGTCCCGGTAGATGACCTCGACGTCGTCGTCGCCGACCTTGCTGCCGTTCAGCGCCATATAGGCGTCGATGCCCGCCTTGAAATTCTTGCCCTGCAGCGCGAACGGGCCTGAAAATGGCCCGATTACGCCGATCTTGATCGTGTCGGCCTCGGCTGCCCCGCTCATTGCCAATGCCGCCAGCGCGGCGAGAATGGTCCGTTTCATTTTTCCTCCCTGCGATACCCGGCTCACTCCCGTCCGGCATCGCCTATTTATTAGCGTTCAACCTCATCGTCGTCAGTCTGTCATGTCCGACCGCGATAAATAATGAAATGTCAGCGCTCGTTCCATAACTGATGGGTTATGTTATCACGACGAAGCTTGCGTCTAGGTTCTCCTGCCAAAGTAACGCGGCGGCACGCAAAACGCCGGCTCCAGCACGATCTCGTCGCCGCAGCTCCGCTGGGGGCGGCCGAGGTGGCCATGTCGAAGTCGCGGTCAAAACGGCAGGCCCACATAGTTTTCCGCAAGCGCCGTGGCGGCCGCTTGTGAATGGGTGAGATAGTCGAGCTCGGCCTCCTGGATCTTCTGGTCGAAGTCGCTGGTGTCCGGGAACCGATGCATCATCGTCGTCATCCACCAGGAAAAACGTACCGCTTTCCAGACGCGCGAAAGTGCTCGGACCGAATAGGCGTCGAGGCCGGCGTTCGAGCGATCCTCGTAATGCTCGATGAGCCCCTCGTAGAGATAGTGCACATCGCTTGCGGCAAGGTTCAGCCCCTTGGCCCCGGTCGGCGGCACGATATGGGCCGCATCGCCGACGAGAAACAACCGGTGAAAGCGCATCGGCTCAGTGACGAAGGATCGAAGTGGCGCGATCGATTTTTCGAAGGACGGCCCGGTCACCACCCGTTCGGCATGGTGAGCCGGCAGGCGGCGGCGCAGCTCGTCCCAGAAGCGCTGGTCGTCCCATTCGTCGAGCTTTTCGTCGCGCGAGCACTGGATGTAGTAGCGGCTGCGGCTCATTGATCGCATCGAACAGAGCGCAAAACCGCGTGGGTGGTTGGCGTAGACCAGTTCGGGGCTCACCGGCGGCACGTCGGCGAGGATGCCCAACCATCCGAAGGGATAAACCTTTTCGAAGGTGCGGATGGCCTTTTCCGGCACCGACTTGCGACTGACACCGTGCGACCCGTCGCAGCCCGCGATGAAATCGCAGGCGATGCGGTGCGTGGTGCCGCCCTTCTCGTAGGTGACATAGGGCGCATCGCTGTCGAAATCATGCGGCGTAACGTTCACCGCCCCATAGACCGTCGATCCGCCGGTTGCCTCCCGACGATCCATGAGATCGCGGGTGAGTTCCGTCTGGCCGTAGATCATTACGCGCTTGCCGTCGGTCAAACCGAAGAGATCGATGCGATGATCGCGACCGTCGAAGGCGAGCGAGAAGCCGTCATGCGGCAATCCTTCGGTATGCATGCGGCTGCCGGACTGCGCCTCGTCCATCAGCCGCACGGTGCCCTCCTCCAGCACACCGGCCCGCACCCGGCCAAGGATATGATCCTTGCTGGCACGATCGAGGATGACATTGTCGATCCCCGCATGGCCCAGCAATTGCCCGAGCAGGAGACCTGATGGTCCCGAACCGATAATGACGACCTGGGTTCGCATGGACCTCCTCCCATCGAGCACGCCGTGCGCGAGATCGAACTTTTTGACCGCCGGCGGACCGGCTGCCCCACGTTGCGCCCGCAAAAAAATTGTCTTTTGTCAGGAAGTTTGCGCGCCGCCAGGGCTTGTCTCAATGGACATTTCAGCCAAGAAATTGCACTTATCGAACATCGACGTTGGGTGAAAGAGATGAAGCGCGCGGTCCCGACATATGAGCTTTACGGCGAGGAGTCCGGAGAACGGCCCGATTTCTGGCTGCATTGCGAGACGATCCCCTCGCGCAGCAGCCTGCACCATTGGGAAATCGGCCTTCATCGCCATGAGAGCTTTTTTCAGATCCTGTACATCGCCGGGGGTTCGGGCGACGCCGTATTCGGCGAAACGTCTCAGGCGATCTCTCCCCCGGCCGTAATCACCATCCCGCCCACCGTCAGCCATGGCTTCCGCTTTTCCCGCGACATCGACGGTTTCGTTTTCACGATCCTCGCGTCGCACCTGCCGGCTGCTCCGGGCGGCCGCAGCAGACTGGGGAGATGGATGTCAAAACCTTGCCTGACGCCGCTCGGCGAAAGCGAGGACGGCCGCTACGTCGCCGAGACCTTGCAGCGGCTGGCGGAGGAATGGGCAGCACAGCGCAATCACCGCACCGGCCTGCTCGACGCTTATCTCTCGACGGTGCTGGCGCTGACGGCGCGACTCGCGGAGGCGCCGCGTGTCGACGCGGCTGCCGCGGAAAGCGAAAACGAGCGTCGGATGGAGCGGTTCGACGCTCTGCTCCGACAGCACGTTCTTGTGCACCGACCGGCGGCGTTCTACGCCCGCGAACTCGGTCTGTCGCAGACGCATTTGAACCGCGTGGTCCGGGCGATGACGGGACAGAGCGTGCACGAGGTCATCGCCGAAAGGCTCTTGAACGCGGCGCGGCGCGAACTCGTCTTCACGCGTGCAAGCGTCCAGGAGATCAGCTTCCGCCTCGGCTTTTCAGACGCGGCGTATTTCTCACGCTTCTTCGTCCGTCACCTCGGGACTACGCCGCGCGCCTGGCGGATGGCGGAGCGGCAAAAGCTCGGCGTGTGACGCTCAATGTGTTCTCTCACCAGCACGGTTGGAGCTGGCGACTGAGAGCAATTCCAGGAAAAGTGTGCAACGGTTTTCCGCGAGGAATTGCGTAGCTTCTAAGACGCCGGCAATTCCTCGATCGAGTCCACCCGATCCGGATAGAACGCCATATGGTCCTTGATTTCACGCACCGCCGCATGCGGGTTTTCATAGGTCCAGATGGCGTTCTTCGAGCGCTCGCCACCTGGTGTGACGCTGTAGTAGGAAGCGTCGCCCTTGTAGGGGCAATGCGTCGAATGATCGGTGCGCGCAACGAGCGACATGTCGACGTCCTTGCGGGGAATATACTGCACCGGCGGATAGGACGCCTCGCGCAAGATCAGCGCATCGCGCGTATCGGCAACGACGCGGCCGTCGAGCTTGACGACGACGCGCGCTGGGTTGTGGTCGATGGTGATCGGATGATCGGGCCCGGGAATTTTGATCGGCTTGTCTGACATGAGCGATCGCCTTTTGAAATTGACCCTTCTTACATAGGGTCATGCCCACCGCTTCCCAAGGGCGGCAACTGTCTACGCGGGTTGCAGCCGGCCAACCGCCGAAAAAACAGGGTTGACGAAGCGGCGATATCGGTGACTATTTGCACTCATTCACCAGGGGGGTCCCGGCAAGGGGCTGAGATACTGCTAAAGCGCGCAGTGACCCGTTGAACCTGATCCAGTTCATACTGGCGTAGGGACGGTGCAGACGAAGGCCAGGATTCCGTGTTCCCGTGATCCATCGGCATAGCGTCTTTTCATCCTTCCGGCTTCAGAACTGGGTCTCCAACGCGAAGACTTTGGAGCCTCAAGATGAATGTTATCAAGCCTCTCGCAGCGCCATCGGTCACGCAGGGTCCTCTTCCGGCCTCGCAGAAAATCTATCACCCCGGCGAGATCCATCCCGATATCCGCGTGCCAATGCGCGAGATCGCGCTGCATCCGACCTCCGGCGAGCGGCCGGTGACGGTCTACGACTCCTCCGGCCCCTACACGCTCGACAACGTGGATATCCGCATCGACCGGGGTCTGCCGCAGCTTCGCCGCGATTGGATTCTTGGGCGCGGCGACGTCGAGAGTTACGAGGGCCGCAGCGTCAGGGCAGAGGATAACGGCTTTGCCACCGGCGAGAGGCTGACGCCGGAATTCCCCGTTCGCCGTGAGCCGCTGCGCGCCAAACCGGGCCAGGCCGTCACCCAGCTTGCCTATGCCCGTGCCGGCATCATCACGCCCGAGATGGAGTTCATCGCCATCCGCGAGAACCTCGGCCGCAAGGCGGCGAAGGAGGCGCTCACGCGCGACGGCGAAAGCTTCGGCGCATCGGTTCCCGATTTCGTCACCCCGGAATTCGTCCGCCAGGAGGTGGCGGCGGGCCGCGCCATCATCCCAGCCAACATCAACCATCCGGAATCCGAGCCGATGATCATCGGCCGCAACTTCCTGGTGAAGATCAACGCCAATATCGGCAATTCCGCCGTCACCTCCTCGATGGCCGAGGAAGTCGAGAAGATGGTCTGGGCGACGCGTTGGGGTGCGGACACGGTCATGGACCTTTCGACCGGCCGCAACATCCACAACATCCGCGAATGGATCATCCGCAATTCGCCGGTGCCGATCGGCACGGTTCCGCTCTATCAGGCGCTCGAGAAGGTGAACGGCATTGCCGAGGATCTCACCTGGGAGGTCTATCGCGACACGCTGATCGAGCAGGCCGAGCAGGGGGTCGACTATTTCACCATCCATGCCGGCGTGCGGCTGCACTACATTCCGCTGACCGTCAATCGCGTCACCGGCATCGTCTCGCGCGGCGGCTCGATCATGGCCAAGTGGTGCCTGCATCACCACAAGGAGAGCTTCCTCTACGAGCATTTCGAGGAGATCTGCGACATCTGCCGCGCCTATGACGTCTCGTTTTCGCTGGGCGACGGCCTGCGCCCCGGCTCGATCGCCGACGCCAACGACGCCGCGCAGTTCGCCGAACTCGAAACGCTCGGGGAACTCACGAAGATCGCCTGGGCGAAGGACTGCCAGGTGATGATCGAAGGCCCCGGCCACGTGCCGATGCACAAGATCAAGGAGAATATGGACAAGCAGCTTGAAGTCTGCGGCGAGGCGCCCTTCTACACGCTCGGCCCGCTGACGACCGACATCGCGCCCGGCTACGACCACATCACCTCGGGTATCGGCGCGGCGATGATCGGCTGGTTCGGCACCGCCATGCTCTGCTACGTGACGCCGAAGGAGCATCTGGGACTGCCCGACCGCGACGACGTCAAGACGGGCGTCATCACCTACAAGATCGCCGCCCACGCCGCCGACCTCGCCAAGGGCCACCCGGCCGCCCGCATCCGCGACGACGCGCTGTCGCGCGCCCGCTTTGAATTCCGGTGGGAGGACCAGTTCAACCTGTCGCTCGATCCGGAGACGGCGCGCAGCTTCCACGACGAGACGCTGCCGAAGGAGGCGCACAAGGTTGCGCATTTCTGCTCCATGTGCGGCCCGAAATTCTGTTCGATGCGGATCTCCCACGACATCCGTGCCGAGGCACAGAAGGAGGGGCTGGCGGCCATGGCAGCCAAGTACCGCGATGGCGGCGATCTTTATATGCCGGTCGGCGAAGAAACCCAGCCAGGAGAGTAGGAATGACGGTATTGATCAAGGGCGCCGGCGTCGCCGGCCTTGCCGCCGCCTTCGAGCTCAGCCGCCGCGGGATCGCGGTGGAGGTGCTGGACGCGGCGGAAACCGTGGGAACCGGCGCGTCCAGCTATGCCGGTGGCATGATCGCGCCCCATTGCGAACGCGAAGCGGCCGACGAAGCAGTGCTGACGCTCGGGCTTTCCGCCGCAGACTGGTGGGAGGAGGCTGCCCCCGGCGAAGTGTTTCGCAGGGGCACATTGGTGATCGCCGCGGGACGGGACAGCGGTGAGCTCGACCGCTTCGCCGCCCGCACCCGCGGATACGAATGGGTCGGCGGCAATGCGATCGCTGAACTCGAACCGGACCTCGCGGGCCGGTTCGACCGCGCGCTGTTCTTTCCCGAAGAGGCCCATCTCGATCCGCGAAAGGCAATGGACGGCCTTTACGCGACGCTCGTGGAGCGAGGCGTGCGCTTCCATCTCGGGAGCACCGACCTGCCGTCCGATACGTCCTTCTCGGCAGTGGTCGAATGCACAGGCGCGGCGGCGATTGCCACCACGACCGGCCTACGTGGTGTCCGGGGTGAGATGCTCTTTCTGGAAACTTCTGAGATCAGCCTCTCAAGGCCTGTCCGCCTGCTTCATCCACGCCACCCGCTCTATATCGTGCCGCGAGACAACCATCGTTTCATGGTCGGCGCGACCATGATCGAAACCGATGATGATGGACCGATCACCGCCCGCTCGGTGATGGAGTTCCTGAACACCGCTTACGCAGTTCACCCCGCGTTCGGCGAGGCTCGCGTCGTGGAGATGGGCGTTGGTGTCCGGCCCGCCTTTGCAGACAACCTGCCGCGTGTCCTCGACCGCGACGATGGCTTCGCGATCGCCGGCATGTACCGCCACGGCTTCCTGCTTGCGCCCGCCATGGCGCGGCAACTCGCAGAAAAGCTCTGCGGAGCGGAGCATCCGCCGTTCTCCCCCAATCCTCCTTTCCGACAGGGAGCAACCCAATGACCTACATCGTCAACGGCGAGACCTTGGAGAGCAGCGCAAGGACGCTGTCGGAGCTGCTGCTGGCGCTCGAATACGAAGGAGAGTGGCTCGCAACCGCTGTCAACGGCGAACTCGTGCACCGGACCGACAGGGCAAACCATCGGCTCAATGATCGCGACCGGATCGAAATTCTTTCGCCGATGAAGGGAGGCTGAAGATGCTGACACTATACGGACGGGAACTCGGTTCGCGCATGCTGCTCGGCACGGCGCGCTACCCCTCCCCCGCAATCCTCGCCGATGCCGTCCGGCAGGCGGGCACCGAGGTTGTCACGGTGTCGCTCCGTCGTGAAACGGCAGGCGGCCGCTCGGGCGGCGCCTTCTTCGAGCTCATCCGCGAGCTTGGCGTACGCGTGCTGCCGAATACGGCCGGCTGTCATTCCGCATCGGAAGCCGTGCTGACGGCGAAGATGGCGCGCGAGGTCTTCGGCACGAACTGGATCAAGCTCGAGGTCATCGGCAATCACGATACGCTTCAGCCGGACGTCTTCGGGCTTGTCGAGGCGGCACGCATCCTGGCCGGCGAGGGTTTCGAGGTCTTTCCCTATACGACCGACGATCTCGTCGTTGCCGAACGGCTGGTCGAGGCGGGCTGCAAGGTGTTGATGCCCTGGTGCGCGCCGATCGGCAGCGCCATGGGGCCGCAGAACATCGCGGCGCTTCGAACCATGCGCGCGCATTTTCCCGAGGTGCCGCTGATCGTCGACGCCGGCATCGGCCGTCCGTCGCACGCGACGATCGTCATGGAGCTCGGCTACGACGCGGTGCTGCTCAATACCGCCGTTGCCGGCGCCGGCAACCCGGCGCTGATGGCTGCAGCCTTCGCCAAGGCAATTGACGCCGGCCGCGCCGCGTTCGAGGCCGGAATGCTCGAACCGCGCGACATGGCCGTGCCCTCGACCCCCGTCATCGGAAAGGCGGTCTTCTCGTGAAGCTCGACCCGTTCTACCTCATCGTCGACAGTGCCGCCTGGATCGAGCGATTGGTGCCGCTCGGCGTGAAACTGGTGCAACTTCGGATCAAGGACCGAAACGACGAAGACATCCGCGGCCAAATCCGCGTCGCCAAGGCGGTCTGCGCCGCCCATCGCTGCCAATTGATCGTCAACGACTACTGGCAGATCGCGATCGAGGAAGGATGCGACTTCGTTCATCTCGGTCAGGAGGACCTTGCCGAGGCCGACGTCGCGACGATCCGCGCCGCCGGGCTGAAGCTCGGCCTAAGCACCCATGACGAGACCGAGCTCGAAACCGCGCTCGCCGCCGAGCCCGACTACGTGGCGCTCGGTCCGATCTATCCGACGATCCTCAAGAAGATGAAATGGGAGCCGCAAGGGCTTGCCCGCATCTCCGCCTGGCGCGAGCGCGTGCGGCCGCTTCCGCTGGTCGCGATCGGGGGATTGAACACCGACCGGCTCGAAGGCGTCTTCGCCCACGGCGCCGATAGTGCCGCCGTCGTCACCGACATCACGCTCAATGCCGATCCGGAAGGGCGGACGCAGGAATGGATCGAAAGGACCGCACGCTGGCGCTGAGCCCGACTACTGCATGATTCCTTAAATCGGAATCAATTGAAAATCATGCAGTGTCTCAAAGCGTTACAGCGACCTTTGCGCGTCCGATTGGACGCGCGGCGCTGTACGGCGTTCACGCCGCGCGATCGGCGCGCCGGTTGAAGGCGAGCGTCGGATCCTGGGCATATACGAGCCCGGGCTGGACGATCCATTCCCCGGTCCTGAGCGACTGGACATCGAACCGGCCTCTCTCGTCGCGCGACGCGACACCGACGAACCGATACTGAAGCCCGTTATCGTCGATGACGATCTCGCGGATCGGGCGACCGGCGAGATGTCCGATGACCCGTCCTTCGAATTGCACATTCGCCAGGATGAAATACTCAATTGGCAGGTTCCGGCTGGTCTTCCAGGTAATCCTGAAGCCGTTCTTGATCTTCATCGTCTCTTACTCATTGCAAGCAGCGGCGGCCACGCCGCCGACACTCATCTTCAGGTCGGGCCCGCTTGACGCGATAACTATGGAATTCTGAAGGCAACGGCCCGCCAAAAGCGGGTATCCCGTTCCGCGCCACCGTGGCCCGAAGTCGCATACACCTCACTCATCTCAAAGACATGAGGAACGCATAAGTTCCGGCAGGCCGGCACGTTGCTTTCGCTTCGGTAACGCGACCGTTAGTCTGGAACTTCGGTCTGCACCCTCGTCGGTCGCGGCCACGGCAAAGCTTCTCCTCGCAACGTCATTCCTGTGCTTGTCACAGGAAGCCAGCCAGCCCAAGTCCTTGGGCTGAGGAAACTCTTCCGCGTCGCTGCCGAATTTAAGATCTTGCAGCCGGCTCCGCCGACGCGGAATTGCCGGAGAAAGCAAAGACGTCGATCGGTGCGTCGAGCCCCCTTACCGGATGGGAGCCGAGATTTTCCAACTCGCCTTGGCATCTGGCCATTTCGACGAAGGCCCTGGAGAGCAGAATGGGCCGTTTGATCACCTTTGTCAGGCTTTCGAGGCGGGATGCGATGTTCACCGCCGGCCCGATCACCGTGAAATCGAGGCGTTTGCTTGAGCCGATATTGCCGTACATCACGTCGCCCACATGGACGCCGATGCCGTAGCCCAGCGGTTCATGGCCCTTTTGCACGTTCTCCTCGTTCAGCCTGGCAAGCGCCGCCTGCGCTTCGCCGATGGCGCTGAGAAGATTGCTGCAGGCCATCGGATCGCTCAGCGGGAAAATCGCCAGCAGGCCATCGCCCATGAACTTGAGTATCTCGCCGCCATGCCGCTCGATCGGCTCGCACATCGCGTCGAAATAACCGTTCAAGAGTTCGATCACGTCGTCGCGCGGCCAAAGGTCGGACAGTTTCGTGAAGTCGCGAAGATCGCAGATCAGGATCGCGGCGCCGACCGTCACCCCGCTGCCGCGCGTCGTCGCGCCGGCGAGGATCTGTTCGCTCGCATGCGGTCCGACATAGGTCTCCAGCAGCGTGCGGGCGAAGCGGTTCTTCAGCCTGATCTCGCTGACAAGCGCCAGCGCCGGCAGAAGATCGGCGAAGACCGCCATGTGCTCCTCGCTGAAGCCGCCCGGCCTGTCGCTCGCGAAAGTAACGGCATGCCGCTTGCCGAGCGTGTGCTCGAGCGGCCAGATGAAATAGTCGGTGAGGCCGCTGGCGCGCAGTTCATCGTAAAGCGGATACTGCGGGCTGTCCGCCGCGGGATCATCAAGGTGCGCCCGCACCTCCGGCGCGCCGTTGTTGAACTCGTGCAGCGGGCTGTTCAGATACTGCTCCGTATCCTCGATGCCGTATTCATAAGTCTGCAGTTCCGCCTCCGACAGGCCTTTCCGCCAGAGGATGCGCGCGCCGATCCATTGCGGATGGTGAATCCTGAAGTGAAGCGAGGCCCGAGCGACCGGCACGCCAGCCGCCACCAGCCGCTCGCACATCTCCACCAGAATATTGTCGATGAAACGCTCGCCGCGGGTCTCGTTGATCAACCAGTCGAGGACTTTCCGGCTTCGCGCCGGCCGGGTTCCGTCGTCCTGGCGCGCGTCGGCGAGGCTCGGATTCAATAGCGACTGCATTGCGACACTCCGTCATCACCGCCAGCGCCGTTGCATCTTCTCGGATCCACGCAGGTGCTGCGGCGCTTCGAATCGCTGCATGTTCCCACTGCAATCGACACCGATTTGAGCAGACATGCAGGATATACATTGGGTTAATGTGGCGCACCGCGGCACGATTTTTAAGGGGCCGGTTGTGGAAAAGCCCCGGAACGATCGTTCCGGGGCTTTCTTACCGCCTGACCGGGAGAAATGTCAGGCGGCCTGAACCTTTTTCGAAACACGCGACCATTCCGGGATCCAGTCGCGGTGTGCGGCGAGCAGGTCGTCGACGAGCGACCAGATCTGGTCGAGGTCGAGTTCGGCGGCCGTATGCGGATCCATCATCGCTGCGTGATAGAGGTGCTCGCGATTCTCGGTCACGAGCGCCTGGACCGTCAGCTCCTGGACGTTGATGTTGGTACGGATCAGCGCGGTCAACTGCGGCGGCAGCGCGCCGATATAGGTCGGCTGGATGCCGGAAGCATCGACCAGGCACGGCACTTCCGCGGCGCAGTTTTCCGGCAACGAGGTGATGCAGCCGTTGTTCCTGACGTTGCCGTAAATGACCGAGGGTTCGCCGGTCCAGACCGAGTTCATGATCGACGAGGCATATTCGGGGCTCTCCTTGAGCTCGATCGTCTCGGCCTCCTTGTAGGCTGCCGCCTGGCCCTTCCAGCGTTCGATCTGCTCGATGCAGCGCTTCGGATATTCGTCGAGCGGAATGCCGAACTTTTCGATGAGATCCGGACGCCCCTCCTTGATGAAATAGGGCGTGTACTCGGCGAAATGCTCGGAGCTCTCGGTGACGAAATAGCCGAGCCGCGTCAGCATCTCGTAGCGCACCTTGTTCGGGCAGCGCGCGTTCCAGTGGCTGGGCTTCGGGAAGCGTCCTTCGCGGTAGCCGCGGAGCAGGTCCGGATAGAGGTCGCGATAGCTACCGTCCGCCTGCCGGTGCTCGAACTTCAGGTAGAAGGCCATGTGGTTGATACCGGCGGCGCGGTAGCGGATTTCCTCGACCGGGATGTCGAGATCACGGGCAAGCTCGAAGGCGGTGCCCTGCACCGAATGGCAGAGGCCGACCTGCCGGATCGTCGGGTATTTCTCCGCGATCGCCCAGGTGTTGATCGCCATCGGGTTGACATATTGCAGGAGGATCGCCTCGGGGCAGACCGCGAGCATGTCCTCGCAGATCTTCCAGAGATGCGGCACGGTGCGTAAGCCCCGCATGATGCCGCCGACGCCGAGCGTGTCGGCGATCGTCTGGCGCAGACCGTATTTCTTCGGCACCTCGAAGTCGGTGACGGTGCAGGGCTCGTAGCCGCCGATCTGGAAGGCGACGACGACGAAGTCGGCCCCTTCGAGCGCCTTCAACTGGTTCGAATGGGTCTCGACCTTCGCCTTGACGCCGAGCGTGCGCACGAGCTTGCCGGCGACGATCTCGCTTTCTGCGAGACGCTCCGGGTTCACGTCCATCAGCGCGATGGTGGCGGCCGAGAGCGCCGGACGCTGCAGCACATCGCCGATGATGTTCTTCATGAAGACGGTGGAGCCGGCGCCGATGAAGGTGATCTTGGGTTGCCTAGTCATGGGATACCTCTGTTTGAAGGTCATGCGGCTACATCGAAGGCGGCCCTGACGAGCCGTTCGGTGTAGGCGGTCTTGGGATTGGAAAGGATTTCGCTCACCGGCCCCTCTTCGACGATCTTGCCGTTTTGCATCACGACCACACGATGGCAGAGCGCGCGCACGACTTTGAGGTCGTGGGAGATGAAAAGATAGCTCAGGCCCCGCTCGTCCTGGAGCTTGCGCAACAGGTCGATGATCTGGGCCTGTACCGAGAGATCGAGCGCCGAGGTCGGCTCGTCGAGCAGGATGAACTCTGGCTCCAGCGCGATAGCGCGGGCAATCGCGATGCGCTGGCGCTGGCCGCCGGAAAACTCGTGCGGGAAGCGCGACAGGATGTTGGCCGGCATGCCGGCGCTGACAAGCGCGTCCTCAACACGCGCCAACCGGTCCTGGCGATTGTGACCGATCCCATTGACGATCAGGCCTTCCTCGATGATCTGGCCGACGGACATTCGCGGATTGAGCGAGGCGAACGGGTCCTGGAAGACGATCTGGATCCGCGAGCGCAACGGCCGCATCGCCTTGCGGTCCTTGCCGTGGATCGGCTGACCATCGAAGTAGATCTCCCCGCTATCGGTGTTGATAAGCCGGATCAGAGCCTGGCCGAAGGTGGTCTTGCCCGAGCCGGATTCGCCGACGAGACCGAGCGTTTCGTGCCGCCGCAGGTGAAGGTTCAGGCTGTCGACGGCGACGAGCTCCTTCAGCTCCGGCTTGAAGAAGCCGCCCTTCTTCAGCATGAAGGAAACCCTGACGTCCCGGCCATCGAGCACGATCGGTGCATTGTCCGGCAGCGGATTGGCCGCGCCCGAAGGCTCGGAGGCGAGCAACCGGCGCGTATACGCGTGAAGCGGATTGGCGAAGAGTGCGGCGGTGGTGTTGTGTTCCTTCACCTCGCCGTATTGCATGACGTAGACGTAATCCGAGAACTGCCGGACGACCGTCAGGTCGTGGGTGATCAGGATCACGGCCATGCCGAGTTCCTTTTGCAGCTTGCGGATCAGGTTCAAAATCTGCGCCTGCACGGTGACGTCGAGCGCCGTCGTCGGCTCATCCGCAATCAAGACGTCCGGGTCGTTGGCGAGCGCCATGGCGATCATCACCCGCTGGCGCTGGCCGCCGGAAAGCTGATGCGGATATTGGTTGAGCCGCGCTTCCGGGTCGGGGATCTGCACGTGACGCAGCAGCTCCAGCGCCCGTTCGCTCGCCGCGCGGCGGCTGACGCGACGGTGGGCGCGGATCGCCTCGATGATCTGGCTGCCGATCGTATAGACCGGGTTCAGCGAGCTCATCGGCTCCTGGAAGATCATCGAGATCCGGTCGCCCCTGAGCGCCCGGCGCTGCCGCGCGGAAAATTTCAGCACGTCCTTGCCGTCATAGTCGATGCGCGAATGCGAGGCGATCGTGGCGCGCTTGGACAAGAGCCCCATGATGCTGCGCGCCGTCACCGACTTGCCGGAGCCGGACTCGCCGACGATCGCGACGGTCTCGCCGCGATAGAGCTGGAAAGAAACGTCCTTCACCGCTTCGACCGTTCCGTGCTCGACCTTGAAGGTGACCGCGACTTTGCGCACGTCGATGATCGGTCTCGCGCCCTTCGTCGCAAGGTCGCGCCTTTCTTCCGGGGCCGGGGCAATGGTTTCCGTCGTCGCCATCGGCGTGCTCCTCAGTAGGGGTCAATTGCGTCGCGCAGGCCGTCACCCAGCGCATTGAAAGCGAAGACGGTGACGAGCACGAAGGCGACGGGCGAGAGAATCCAGGGATAAGACCCGATCGCCGAGTAATTTGCCGTATCCTGCAACATCAGCCCCCAGGAAATGAGCGGCGGTTTCACCGCAAAGCCGAGGAAGCCGAGGAAGGATTCGAGCAGCACCACCTGCGGGATCGACAGCGTCACGGCGACGATGACGTGGCTCATCACGTTCGGGAAGATGTGCTGGAAGATGATGCGCCGGTCCGTCGCCCCGATCGCGATCGCCGCCCGCACATAGTCGATCCGGGCGAGCGCCAGCGTCTTGCCGCGGACCTCGCGCGACATCTGCGCCCAGCCGAGCGCCGACATCACGATGATGACGAAGGCGAGGAACACGCTGGTCGGCGCCGTCACCGGGATCAGCGAGGCGAGCGCCAGATAGAGCGGCAATTGCGGAAAGGCGAGCACGAGCTCGACGAAACGCTGTACCCAGGCATCGAAGCGGCCGCCGAAATAGCCGGACACCATGCCGACGGTCGTGCCGACCACGGTGACGATGAAGACGACGATGAGCGCGATCATCAGCGAGATGCGCGAGCCGTGAAGAATGCGCGAGAGCACGTCGCGGCCGAACTTGTCGGTGCCGAGGAAATGGACTGCCGTCCCGTCAACCGCGCCGAAGAGATGGCGCTCCGCCGGGATAAGACCCAGCAGCCGGTACGGCGCGCCCTTGACGAAAAAGCCGAGGACCTGCGGATTGTCGTAATCCGGGCCGATCACCGGCTGGAAGGTGATCGGGTCGAGCTCTTCCGTCTCGCGCACCGGATAGCTGCGCGGCGGGAAGACGAAGTTGCCGTCCTTGTCGTGGATGCTGATCGCCTGCGGCGGCGCGAAGCCGACGCCGGTCGCCTTCGGATCCACCGGCGACAGGAAATCGGCGAAGAGCGCCATCAGGATCAGCAGGCTGACGAGGATCAGGCCGAGCAGACCGGTCCAGGATCGCTTGAGGCGGCGCCAGACGAGCGCGGAATAGCTTTCGTTGTGGTGCTTTTCCTGCGGCTGCACGGAGAGCGGGATGGTGCTGTGTGTTTCGACACTCATGCGTGGGCCCCTCCTCCCATCCGCACCCGGGGATCGAGGGCGGCAAGCAGCAGGTCGGCGATGATGTTGCCGACGATCAGCGTTGCGGAGAGAACCAGCATGAAGGTGGCGGTGACATAGACGTCGCCGACCCACATCGAGCCGACGATGGCCGGGCCGACCGTCGGCAGCGCGAAGATAATCGCCGTCTCGATCTCGCCGGTCAGCATGTAGGGAAGCACGACACCCTGATACATGATCAGCGGGTGAAGGGCATTGGGAACAGCATGCCGCATGACGACGGCACCTTCGCTCAAACCCTTGGCGCGCGCCGTCTCGACATATTGCGCGTTCAGCGTGTCGAGCAGATTGCCGCGCATGACGCGCATATTGTAGGCGAGGCCGCCGAAGGTGGCGATCGCGACGACCGGCCAGACATGCTTCACCAGATCGACGAACTTGTCCCAAGACCACGGCGCCCCGCCAAAGCGGGCAGAATGGAAGCTGTTGATCTCGCTGACATTCAAATGGAAGACGAGGACGTAGACGATGATCAGCGCCATCAGGAAGCGCGGCACCGTCATGCCGAGGAACGAGATGGTCGAAAGCAGGCTGTCGACCCAGGAATATTGCCGCGTCGCGGCAAGGATGCCGAAGGATATGCCGAAAAGCGACGCCAGAAGGTGGCACACGAGCGCCAGCGCCAGGGTGCGCGGCAGGCGTTCGCCGACGACGTCGGCAACCGGCTTGTTGTAATAGAGGCTGTGGCCGAAATCGCCGCGCGTGAGGATCCCTGTGATCCAGTTGACGTACTGGATCGGCAGCGGCTGATCGAGGCCGTGTTCCTTGCGATAGGCCTGCGCCTGCGCGTCGGCTTCCTCGAAGGAGGCTCCGCCCTGATTGATGAGCTGCGAGCGGATGTAGTCGCTGTAGTCACCGGGCGGCGCCTGGATGATGGCAAAGGTCGCCACGCTCAGGACAAGCAATACCGGAATGGCAGAGGCGATGCGGACAAGCAGAAATCTGAACATGCCGTTTCCTTCTGTCGTTCTTTGAAATCACGCAGTTCCCTCCGACTCCCGTGGGGCGGGAGCCGGAGGCATGGTTCGGCGGCTTCAGTTACTGGGTCCACTTTCGCCGGGCTTGCCGGGAAGCTGTTCCGGATAAAGCTCGTAGTCGCCCTGCTTGTCGGCTGCGACGAAGACCCGCTCGCGGATGATCGTATCTTCGGCCCAGTTGAACATGAAGATCGGCGCGCCGGTCGGAATGTTCGAGAAGCGCTTGTTGATGATCAGCGCGCCCGGATATTCCGTCAGGCCGACGGTATCGACATTGGTCGTCGCGGTCTTCTGGTACTGCTTCATCAACGCCGCCCGCTCGTCATTGTCGTTGCTGGCTATGAACTTGTTGACGAGATCGACGAGCTCCTGCTCATAGGGCATCAGGTCGACGGTGCCGCTTTCAGGGGCACGGTGGTGCCAGCTCGTGCGCGGACCGGTCGGGGCAAGCTGCGTCGTATTCTGCACCACCGACGTCAGCTCCTGGTCGTTGCGGCGGATCAGCCAGTCGAATTTGCCCGCATATTGTGTCGCGTCGCGCTTGGTGCCGTCGACGGCGTTGATAACGACCTTGAGGCCGAGCTGCTCCATCTGGCCGATCAGGCCTTCGGCGAGATTGCGGTCGGTGCCGTAGTCGGAATTGACGAGCAGCACGATCTGCACATCCGCGCCGCCCGCGGTTCCTTCCGGGAAGTTGACGAAGCCGTTGCCGTCCGTGTCCTTGAGCCCGACCTTCTCGAGCAGCGCCTTGGCGCCATCGAGGTCAAACGCATAGTACATGGTCGACTGCCGGTCGTAGAAGCTCGTACCAGAGGAGAGCCCGCCCGGATAGATCGCCGTGAACGGACCCTTGACCAGCGCTTCGCCGAGCTTCTTGCGGTCGATCGCCATGGTCACGGCCTTGCGGAAGTCGAGGTTGCGATTGAGCTCGCGCACCGCCTGGGCCCGCGTATCCGGCTCGCCCCAGCCATTGGCCGAGAAGTTCAGGCGCAGATTGTAGCCTATGACGCGGGGACCGAAGGCAAGCCGTGCCGGCGCTGCCTTATCGGCCGCGCGTTTCAGCGACTCGACGAAATTCTCCGGTTGCTCGAGGTTCGAGAAATCGCCCGAACCGGCGATCGCCTGCACGTCGCGATCGGCCCAGGTCGAAAGCTTGTAGTGCAGTTCGTTGAGGTAAGGCAGCTGGTTGCCGGCCTCGTCGACTTTCCAGTAGTAGGGGTTGCGGCGCAGCACGATGATGTCGTCCGCCCGGTAGGCGACCGGCACCCAGGCGCCCATCACCGGAATGTTCAGGTATTCCGCCGGAAAGCCGTTCTTGTACTGGTCATAGGTCGTGCCGGCATATTTCGGGTGCTTGGTCTTGAGGATATGCGAAGGGCCGGGGCAGAAGGTGCCGTAGGCCATCGCGTAGAGATGCTGGCGCGGAAAGGCTTCCTTGAAGGTCCATTCGACCGTGTATTTGTCGATCTGCTTCAGCGTCGTTCCAACCCCGAACGTCTCGGGGGTCGCGCCGTTCAGCGGGGAAACGTTCGGATCGACGACGTTGTCCTCCCAGTAGAACATCACATCCTCGGCATCGAAGGGATCGCCATCCGACCATTTCGCGCCCTCGACGAGATGCATGGTCAGCTTGTGGCCGTCCTCGGACCATTCCCAGCTTTTCGCAAGGTTCGGCAGCGGCTCCACATCGGCAGCTTCCACCTGGAACAGCGGCGCGGTGCGCGTCAGGCATTCCGACATGCCGATGTCGATGCCGCCCCAGCCTTGAGTCTGGCCGGCGCTGTAGTTCCAGCCTTCGGGCCGCCCGCCGATGACGTGGCGGAGTACGTCGCCATAAACGCCCACGCCATCCGGCATGTTGCCGGTCTTGAAGACCATCGGCTCCTTCGGCAGCCGCTCCGCCACCGGCGGCAGCTTGCCGGTCTTGACGAATTTCTCCGTCACCCAGTCCGGCTCCTTGTATTCGGGCAGGGCCTTGAACTCCAGAAGCGCGTCGCGCGGGACATAGGTGATCTTGCCCTGCGCCGGAAACGGCGGTTGCTCGGGCACGACGGTCGGCTCCGACGCAAAGGCCTCGACGGCGAAGGCGGAAATACCGACCAGCAGGGCGGCCGTTGTCTTCAATCGGTGCGTTCTCATTGGCTTAAGGTTCTCCCTCCTCAATTCGCCACGCCGGGGCGGGTGGCGCTCCTTCTTGGCCACGAGCACCCGCGTCTCCTCACGCAGATGTCCTCGGGTCTCCATTCAATGCGGATGCGGCGAACCACCCGTTTTGGGATTGCCCCTCATCCGGCCTGCCGGCCACCTTCTCCCCGCAGGCGGGGCGAAGGAGACGCGCGGCGCCCGCTTAAGTCCCCTCTCCCCGCCTGCGCGGAGAGGGCTAGGCGTGAGGGGCAATCGCGGGCCAGACGGGTTGTCGCCATCATTCAAGTTCGCCCGCCGACCTAACCAGCGGCGCGCAGCTTCGCGGCTTCCTTTTCCGCGCGGATTTCCTCGATCGAGCGCACCTCGCGGCGCGCCGCGCCCCTCCAGTCGCGGGTCTTGACCGTGGCGCGGGCGAGCCGCTCCTTCGCGGCATCGATCGCGTGGGCATATTGCGGCAGCCATTCGGCCTGGGCGACGACCATCTCGTCGACCATCTGCCACACCTCTTCGGGCGTGCAGATGGCGCCGACCAGCGGGTCGTGCAGCACCGCGAGCTTCAGAAGCTCTATATCGCCGGATATCGCCGCGTGAACCGACATGCGCTGGACGTTGATCGACGAGATGCAGGTGGCGGCGCACGCTTCCGGCAGCGTGATGCCCGAAACCATGTTGATGCCGAAGCGATCGACGAAGCCGGGCGATTCGATGATCGCATCCGCCGGCAGGTTGGTGATGACGCCATTGTTCTTGACGTTGAAGTGACCGCGATAGACCCGGCCGGTCTCAAGCGCCTCGAGAATATGGCTCGCATGTTCGTTCGAACGCCTCGCCGGATCGATCGGCTTGCCGGCGGAAGCCAAGAGCTGCGGATATTCCGTTTCGAACCAGTTGCGGGTTTCGGTCGAGTAGCGCAGATAACCGCCGGTCTCGCCATGGATCCAGTCCGACAGGTCGATCCATTTGGCGATCTCGTCCGGACGCTTGCGGTACCAGGGCAGGTATTCGGAAAGATGGCCGTTGCTTTCCGTCGAATAGACGCCGAAGCGCTTCAGGACGTCGATCCTGAGCTTTTCCTGCTTGGAGAAGACCGGATGAGCCTCGAAGGCGGCGACAAGCTCGTCCTTGCCGACCTTGCGACCATTGAGGCGCACATCGATGAACCAGGTCTGGTGGTTGATGCCGGAGCAGATATAGTCGAGCTCGCCTTCCCTGGCGCCGAGGATTTCTGCGATCTGCTCGCCGCCGTGCTGGACGCCGTGGCAAAGCCCGACGGTATCGACCTTGCCGTATTCGATCGCCGCCCAGGTGTTCATCGCCATCGGGTTGGCATAGTTCAGGAATTTGGCGCCGGCTTCCGCGACCTCGCGGATATCCTTGCAGAAATCGAGGATCACCGGAATGTTGCGCTGGCCGTAGAGAATACCGCCGGCGCAGATCGTATCGCCGACGCACTGGTCGACGCCATATTTCAGCGGAATGCGGATGTCGTCGGCATAGGCGCCGAGCCCGCCCACCCGAACGCAGCTGATGATGTAGCGCGCACCTTCGAGCGCCTTACGCCGTTCGGTGGTGGCCGTCACCCGCGTCGGCAGGCTGTTCGCCTCGACGATCCGGTCGAGGATCGTCTTGATCATGCCGAGGTTGTGTTCGCTCAGATCGGTGAGCGCGAATTCGACGTCCTGGAGCTCCGGCACAGAAAGTATGTCGGTGAAAAGCTTCTTGGTGAAGCCTATGCTGCCGGCACCGATAATGGCGATCTTGAAGCGGCTCATGGTCGTCTCGTTCCTCCTCGTCCTACGGCGTGCGCGCTATAAGGGTAAAATCAATTCACCGAGTTGACCCTGGTCGCAAAGTGCGACCTTTCCTCTCTCAGGTGCTTTTCCACTAAAGAAAGCAGCCGTCTTGCGCGATCTGCGGCCATTATGTGTATAATCAACCGCTCGACTAGAGAGGTATTGTGCTTTCATGGGTAATTCTGTGCTGCAGGATTTGATCGACCATGGCCCGGTGATGCGGACCGTTTCATTGCCGCGGGGAAGGCAGAGCCTGCATACCATGCCGACCAGCACCGGCTATGAGATAAGGACCGACGCGACCTATGATTGGGACGGGCGCAAGCGCGGGCAGACGCCGTTCACCGTGCTGCAGCACACGATCGGTGGCGCCGGCAACCTGCGCTACGAAAACCGCACCTATCGGCTGCGCGAGAGCGATACGCTGCTCCTGCTCGTGCCGCACAATCACCGCTATTGGCTGGAGGACGGCGGCCGCTGGGAGTTCTTCTGGATATCGATGAACGGCGAGGAGGCGTTGCGCATCCACCGCGCCATCCTGGCGGTCACGGGCCCTGTGCTGAAGCTGCAGCCGGAAACGATCGAGCATCTCGCCGATTGCAGTCTGCGGCTCATCAGCGGCGGCGAGACGCCCGGGCGCGCCTCGGCAATCGCCTACGAGGCGGCGATGGCTCTCTATGACGACGTCTTCGGCTCGCACCCGGTCTTCAGCCAGGAATACCGGACGATGCAGCACGTCATCGATCACATCATAGCGAACCTCGAAAAGCCGCTGCCGGTCGAGGAACTCGCAATGGTATCGGGCCTCAGCCGGGCGCATTTCTCGCGCGTCTTCGCGGCGAGCGAGGGCATGCCGCCGGCCGAATTCGTCCTGCAGAAGCGGCTGCAGCGGGCGGTGAAACTTCTGACCAAGGCGGCCAGCCTGCCGGTCAAGGAAGTCGCCATCATGTCAGGCTTCGACGACCCGAATTATTTCGCCAAGGTCTTCCGCCGCGTCTTCGGCGCAAGCCCGACCGAGTTCCGCACCACCGGCATGTATGCGAGCGTGCCTGCGAGAACTCAGAAAGTAAGCGAGTCCGTGACCACGCTAGCTGCTGCTTGCGATTGAAAAAGTGGCGATAAAAATTTACTAAATAAATGAGCAGAGCAAAAGCAGCGCGCAGCTGACAGGCGGGACGTAAGAGAATGGTCACAATCAAGGAAATCGCATCGGCCGTTGGCGTTTCGTCGGCGACGGTCTCGCGCGTCCTGAACTACGATCCGACGCTGTCGATCTCCACGAAGAAACGCCAGGCGATCATCGAGACCGCCGAAGCGCTCAACTATGCCACTCCGCGCAACCGCATCCGCGCCGCGGCCCAAGGCATCGGTGCCGGTTTGAAGATTGCGCTCGTCCATTTCCTCGATCCTGCCCAGGAACTCGCCGATCCCTACTATGTCGGCGTGCGGCTCGGCATCGAAAGCCGCTGCCAGGCGCTGAAAAGCGAGGTCGTGAAGGTCTTCCTGACCGGAAACGCTCCGGAAGCGGCGATCCTGGAAGGCGCCTCGGGCGTCGTTGCCGTCGGCCATTACTATGGCGACGAGCTCAATTGGCTTCGCCGCCATAGCCGCCATCTCGTCTTTGCCGATTATGCGCCTGCTGGAGATGTTGACGACGCCGTGCTGAGCGACGTTTCGCTCGCCATGACCCGGCTCCTGGAAGCCGTCCACGGCATGGGCTATCGCCGGATCGGCTTCATCGGCTGGATCGACGCCTTCTACGGCCCCGACAACATCCATTCGGAACGTCGCTGTCGCACCTATATCGATTGGATGACCAAGGCCGGGCTCTATGATCCGGAATTTTGCATGGTCGAACGTATGACGCCCGACAGCGGCTACACACTCGCCAAGGCGATGCTGTCGAGGCCCAATCCGCCACAGATCCTCATCACCTGCAACGACAACATGGCACTCGGGGCCTATCGGGCGATCCATGAAATGGGTCTTGAAATTCCTGACGACGTTGCCGTGGTCAGTTTCAACGACATTCCCGTCGCACAGTTCCTAGGGCCTCCGCTTTCCACCGTAAAAATTCCGGCGGAACTGATCGGGGAAACCGCGGTTGACCTGCTGCTCGAGCGCCTTTCCGGCCGCGAGATCGCCAAGAAGGTGGTTCTCGGTACCGAAATCATCTGGCGCGGAAGCACCCCTCGCGCTGCCGACGCCGCGGAAATTGTCGAAGCCAGGCGGGCGGCCGGAAGCTAAGAAGAGCGCCCCCGCAGGCGTGGAGAGCGGCTGAGCAGCCGCTCCGAGTCCTCTCCGCCCCGCTTGGGGAAGGTGGCCGCCAGGCCGGATGAGGGGGCAATTCAAAAGCCTCGAAAAATCTGAAGTAAAAATTTACTGAAAATATTGCCTCGTTTCCGATTTTGAGAAATACTCCCCGCCAGAGACAGGGAGGACTGTCTCGGGGACCGATTTCTGGGAGGAAACAATGGATAATTTGGCGCGTGCTTTGCCGCGCATCGCCGGCCTTGCGCTGGCGAGCGTGAGCTTCCTGGCGGTGACCGCTGCCCAGGCGAAGGAAATCACCATCTGGTGCTGGGATCCGAACTTCAACGTCGCGATCATGAAGGAGGCAGGCGCCCGCTATACGAAGACGCACCCGGATGTCACCTTCAACGTCGTCGATTTCGCCAAGACCGATGTCGAGCAGAAGCTCCAGACCGGTCTTGCGTCCGGCACCGCCGATGCGTTGCCCGATATCGTTCTCATCGAGGATTACGGCGCGCAGAAATATCTGCAGTCCTTCCCCGGCGCTTTTGCGCCTCTCTCCGGCACTGTCGACTATTCCGGCTTCGCTCCCTACAAGGTCCAGGTGATGACGGTTGGCGACCAGGTCTATGGCATGCCGTTCGATTCCGGCGTCACCGGGCTCTATTACCGCAAGGACTACCTTGAACAGGCCGGCTTCAAGCCGGAGGACATGCAGAACCTCACCTGGGATCGCTTCATCGAGATCGGCCAGCAGGTCGAGGAAAAGACCGGCAAGAAGATGATGGGGCTCGACCCCAACGATGCGGGCCTCGTCCGCATCATCATGCAGTCGGCGGGACAGTGGTATTTCGACAAGGATGGCAAGGCCAATGTCACCGGCAATCCTGCCCTGAAGGCAGCCCTTGAAACTGTCGGCAAGATCATGTCGGCCAATGTCTACAAGCCGGCAGCCGGCTGGTCCGACTGGGTTGGGACCTTCACCTCCGGCGATGTGGCCGCGGTCGTTACCGGCGTCTGGATCACCGGCACCGTCAAGGCGCAGCCGGATCAGGCCGGCAAATGGGGCGTCGCGCCCATTCCGAAGCTTGCAATCGACGGCGCAACGCATGCCTCGAACCTCGGCGGTTCGAGCTGGTATGTGCTTGAAAGCTCGGCGGAGAAGGCCGAGGCGATCGATTTCCTCAACGAGATCTACGGCAAGGACATCGATTTCTACCAGACGATCCTGCAGGATCGCGGTGCCGTCGGCTCGCTGCTCGCCGCACGCGGCGGGGCAGCTTACGAGGCGGCCGATCCCTTCTTCGGTGGCGAGAAGGTCTGGCAGAGCTTCTCCGACTGGCTGGCAAAGGTGCCGTCTGTGAACTACGGCATCTTCACCAACGAGGCGGATACCGCCGTCACCGCCCAGCTCCCGGCGCTGACGCAAGGCACGCCGGTCGACGATGTCCTCAAGGCGATCGACGCCGAGGTCAGCGCGCAGATCCAGTGACCGGATGCGGAAGGTGGGCGGGCAACCGCCCACCTTCGGCCGCGGCTCGATGCGCGGCTGACAGGTTTCCGTTCCTTCCCGTGAGGATGATGATGGTTCACGCGCGCCGCGGCAGCATCGGCCGCTACTACGACGTCAATGGCTGGCTCTTCGTCGCCCCGGTGCTCGGGCTGATCGGCCTTTTCATGATCTATCCGATCTTCTGGTCGCTCTGGATGTCCTTCCAGTCCGGCCGCGGCATGATGATGAAGTTCGTCGGCTTCGGGAACATCGTCCGCCTCTGGAACGATCCGGTTTTCATCAAGGCGCTCACCAACACGATGACCTATTTCGTCGTGCAGGTGCCGATCATGATCCTGCTGGCGCTGATCCTTGCCTCGATCCTCAACAATCCGCGGCTCTTCGGGCGGGGCCTTTTCCGAACCGCGATCTTCCTGCCCTGCGTTACCTCGCTGGTCGCCTATTCGGTGCTCTTCAAGGGCATGTTCGCCACCGACGGCGTCGTCAATTCGACGCTTCAGGCGATCGGCATCGTTTCCTCCCCCATTCCATGGCTGACCCATCCCTTCTGGGCGAAAGCGCTTGTCATCATCGCCATCACATGGCGCTGGACGGGCTACAACATGATCTTCTATCTCGCGGCGCTCCAGAACATCGACAGGTCGATCTACGAGGTGGCGCGCATAGACGGCGTCCCCGCCTGGGCACGCTTTACCCACATCACCATCCCGCTCCTGAAACCGGTTATCCTCTTCACCACGGTCATCTCGACGATCGGCACGGTGCAGCTTTTCGACGAGGTCTACAATCTCACGGAGGGCCGGGGCGGGCCGTCCAACGCGACGCTGACGCTGTCGCTCTATATCTACAACCTCACCTTCCGCTTCATGCCGAATTTCGGCTATGCGGCGACTGTCTCCTACGTCATCGTCGTGCTCGTCGCGCTTCTCGCCTTCTTCCAGTTCTTCGCGGCCCGGGAGCGCGACAAATGACGAACGGCATCGGACGCGCGGCCGGCGCGCTTCTCACCTACAGCTTCCTGGGATTGATGGCTTTCCTCTCCGTCTTCCCCTTCTTCTGGATGGTGCTCGGCGCCACCAATTCGTCGATCGATATCATCAAGGGCAGGGTGCTGCCGGGTGCAGCCCTCGCAACCAATGTCGGCACCTTCTTCGCCCAGGTGAATGCGCCGCTCGTCTTTTGGAATTCCGCAAAGATCGCGATCCTTTCGACAGTGCTGACGCTCACCGTCTCGTCGCTCGCCGGCTACGGTTTCGAGATATTCCGCTCGCGCCACCGCGAGCGTCTCTATCGCGCCATGCTCTTGACGTTGATGATCCCGTTCGCGGCGCTGATGATCCCGCTTTTCATCATGATGGGCCAGGCGGGCCTCATCAACACGCACATCGCCGTCGTGCTGCCGACGATCGGCTCGGCCTTCGTCGTCTTCTATTTCCGCCAGTGCACGAAGGCGTTCCCGTCCGAACTGCGCGACGCCGCGAAGGTCGACGGGCTGAAAGAATGGCAGATCTTTCTCTTCATCTACGTGCCGGTGATGCGCTCCACCTATGCGGCGGCCTTCATCATTGTCTTCATGACGGCCTGGAACAATTATCTCTGGCCGCTGATCGTGCTGCAGTCGAACGAGACGAAGACGATCACGCTGGTGATTTCCTCGCTCGCCTCTGCCTATTACCCCGATTACGGCGTCGTCATGGTCGGAACCGTGCTCGCAACGCTTCCGACCCTTGCCGTCTTCTTCTTCATGCAACGTCAGTTCGTCCAGGGCATGCTGGGCTCAGTCAAATAGGAATGATGATGCGCTCTGTTACTTCGTTCAACGATTCATGGATCTTCTCAGACGGCTTCGCAGCTGCCGAAGCCGGCAAACCATTGGCCGGAAAGACCGTCAGCCTGCCGCACAACGCGGTCGAACTGCCGTTCAACTATTTCGACGAGACGTCCTATCAGCGCGCCTTCACCTATCAGAAAGCGCTACCCTGGCGCGCCGAGTTCGCGGAGCGCGAAGTCTCGCTCGTCTTCGATGCCGCCATGGCGGATGCCGTCGTCTATCTGAACGGCGAGGCGATCATCGCCCACAGGGACGGCTATACGCCATTCGAGGCGCGGCTGACCGGCAAGCTCCGGCAGGGCGACAACCTGATCACTGTCAAGATCGACGGCAGCGAGAATCCGGAGATCCCGCCCTTCGGCGGCCGGATCGACTATCTCACCTATGCCGGCATCTATCGCGACGTCTGGCTGAAGATCACCGACGCTGTCTCGATCGCCAACATCAAGGTCGAGACGCGCGACGCCTTGAGCGACGCCAAGTCCGTCACCGTCCGCTGCGATCTCGCGAACCCGCAGGGTCTCTCCTTCTCCGGAACGGTGACGGCGCTTCTGAGAGACGCGGAAGGCGAACTCCTGGCGGAGGCGGTCGGCGAGACCCGCGGAGAAAGCGTCACGCTCGAAATGAGCGGCCTCACAGGTCTGTCGCTCTGGGATGTCGACAATCCAGTGCTTTACCAGGTCGAGGTGCAGCTGAGGACCGATCACGGCCGCGACCTCCTCTCCTCCCGTTTCGGCTTCCGCACGGCGGAGTTCACCACCGAAGGCTTCCGGCTGAATGGCCGCCCGCTCAGGATCCGCGGCCTCAACCGACACCAGTCCTTCCCCTATGTCGGCTATGCCATGGGCCGCAGCGCGCAGGAGCGCGACGCAGAAATCCTCAAGCACACGCTTCATTGCAATCTCGTGCGCACCTCGCATTACCCGCAGTCGAAATGGTTCCTCGACCATTGCGACCGGATCGGCCTGCTCGTCTTCGAGGAGATTCCGGGCTGGCAGCACATCGGCGGCGAAGAATGGAAAGAGGAGGCGATCCGGAACGTTCGCCGCATGATCGAGCGCGACTGGAACCACCCGTCGATCGTCATCTGGGGCGTCAGGATCAACGAGTCGCAGGATTCGCACGACTTCTATGTCGAGACCAACCGGCTGGCGCGCGAACTCGACCCGACGCGGCAGACCGGCGGCGTGCGCTACATCACCGACAGCGAATTTCTGGAAGACGTTTACACGATGAACGACTTCATCCTCGGCAACGAGGAGCTGCCGGGGTCGAACCGGCCGCGCACGGCGCTCCGCCCGCAAGAGGAATGCACCGGGCTCTCGCGTAAGGTGCCCTATCTCATCACCGAGTTCGGCGGCCACATGTATCCGACGAAGATCTACGATCAGGAGCAGCGCCAGGCCGAGCATGTGCGCCGGCATCTCGAAGTGCTGAATGCCGCCCACGCGAGCCCAAGTATTTCCGGCGCGATCGGCTGGTGCATGTTCGACTACAACACCCACAAGGATTTCGGCTCGGGCGACCGCATCTGCTACCACGGCGTCATGGACATGTTCCGCGAGCCGAAGTTCGCGGCCTATGTCTATGCGAGCCAGTGCGATCCGTCGGAAGAAGTGGTGATGAAGCCCGTGACCTTCTGGGCGCGCGGCGAGCGCAACATCGGCGGCGTGCTGCCCTTGATCGTGCTCACCAATTGCGACGAGGTCGAGCTGAAGTACGGGTCGTTGACGAAGCGGGTAGGCCGGGACCGTGAAAACTTCCCGCATCTGCCGCACCCCCCCGTCGTCATCGACCACCGCCACTTCACCAAGGACGAGCTCGGCGTCTGGGGCATGAAGTGGGAAAGCGCGGAATTCACCGGCTTCATCGCCGGCAAACCCGTGGCCAGCCTGCGCATGGTCGCCGATCCCGTCCCGACCACCTTGCAGGTCGAGGCTGACAGCAAGACGCTTCATGCCGAAGGCCGCGACAGCGTGCGGGTCATCGTCCGCGCGCTGGATCAGGTCGGCAACATCCTGCCTTTCCTGAACGACGCCGCCGACATCGCGGTAGAAGGTCCGGCGCGGCTGATGGGGCCGGACCGGATTGTCTTCCAGGGAGGCTCGACCGGGTTCTGGCTGGAATCGACGGGGAAAGCGGGCGACGCTGTCGTCACCGTCACTTCTTCGCGGCTCGGTTCGGCGAAGCTTGAACTCTCCGTCGCGGGGGCAGCGAGCGCATGAGCGAGCTGCAACTCAGCGACATCCGCAAATCCTATGGCAGCCTGGAGGTCATCAAGGGCGTCGATCTCGACATAAAATCCGGCGAGTTCGTCGTCTTCGTCGGCCCGTCCGGCTGCGGCAAGTCGACCCTTTTGCGAATGATCGCCGGTCTCGAGGAGATCACCTCCGGCGATCTGACGATCGACGGCGAGCGGATGAACGATGTCGATCCGTCGAAGCGCGGCATCGCCATGGTTTTCCAGTCCTATGCGCTCTACCCGCATATGACCGTGCGCGAGAACATGGGCTTTGCGCTGCGCTTCGCCGGCGTCGCCAAGGCGGAGATCGAACGCCGCGTCGGCGAGGCGGCCAAAATCCTCGAACTGGACCCGTTGCTCGACCGGAAGCCGAAACAGCTTTCCGGCGGGCAGCGCCAGCGCGTGGCGATCGGCCGCGCGATCGTCAGGCACCCGAAGATCTTTCTCTTCGACGAACCGCTTTCCAATCTCGACGCGGAGTTGCGCGTGCACATGCGCATCGAGATCGCGCGGCTCCACAAGACGCTCGCGACCACGATCGTCTACGTCACCCACGACCAGGTCGAGGCGATGACGCTGGCCGACAAGATCGTGGTCATGCGCGGCGGCGTGGTCGAGCAGGTCGGCTCGCCGCTCGAACTTTACGACGACCCCGCCAATCTGTTCGTCGCCGGCTTCATCGGCTCGCCGAAGATGAACTTCCTCAAGGGTGCGATCGAGCCCGGCGACGGCGAGCAGCTTTGTGTGCGCCTGCCGGATTACGCAGACGCGAAGATCCCGGTGCAGGTGGCGGCGGCGGTGCCGGGAACCCCGGTAACCGTCGGCATCCGGCCGGAGCACTTCAACGAGACCGGGCCGGCGGCCCTCGATCTGACGATCGACATGCTCGAACATCTCGGCGGCGAGACCTTCGCCTATGCCCGCCACGGCAAGGGCGATCTCGTCGTCATCGAAACGAAAAAGGGCCGCGGCCTAAAATCGGGCGACCGCATCGCCGCCCGCTTCGACCCTGCTTGCGCGCTGGTGTTCGACGTCAATGGCAGGCGCCTGCGGTAGCCCGATCTTCTGCCCGCCACCGTTCGTTCAAAGCATCAGCTACTGCATGTTTCCTTAAATCGCAGCCGATTTAAGGTCAAAAAACATGCAGCAATTCAAAGTGCTACAGCGTCCTTTGCGCGCCCTATCAGACGCGCGGCGCTGTAAGACCGCCGATGCAAACATATTTTGTGTCGAGATAATCTTCGATGCCCTGGTGCCCGCCTTCGCGACCGAGGCCGGACTCCTTGACGCCACCGAAGGGAGCTTCCGGTGTGGTGATGAGCCCCTCATTGACGCCCACCATGCCGTATTTCAGGCCCTCTGAAACCCGGAACGCCCGAGCGAGGTTGCTGGTGTAGAAATAGCAGGCGAGCCCATATTCGGTGTCGTTGGCGAGCGCGACGGCCTCTTCCTCCTTTTCGAAGCGGAAGACGGGGGCGACGGGGCCGAAGATCTCCTCCTTCATGAAGCGCATGTCCGTCGTCGCTTCCGAGATCACAGTCGGCCGGAAAAATGTGCCGCCGAGCTCGTGTCGCGTGCCGCCGGTGACGATCTTTCCGCCCTTCGAGGTGGCATCCGCGATCAATTCCTCGACCTTTTCCACCGCGTTCCCGTCGATCAGCGGGCCCTGCTGGACGCCTTCCTCGAGCCCCGATCCGACCTTCAGCTTGTCGCAAGCCTCAGCGAGCTTCTCGACGAAGCGGTCGTAGACGCCGCTCTGCACGAAGAAACGGTTGGTGCATACGCAGGTCTGCCCGGAGTTGCGATATTTCGCGACCATCGCACCCTCGACGGCACGGTCCAGGTCGGCATCGTCGAAAACGAGGAAGGGGGCGTTGCCGCCAAGTTCCATCGAAACCTTCTTCACGGTCGACGCCGCCTTTGTGAGGAGAAGCTTGCCGACCTCGGTCGAGCCGGTGAAGGTGATCTTCTTCACCGCCGGGTTCTCGCAGAGCTCGTCGCCGATCTCCGACGCCGAGCCCGTGACGATATTGACCACGCCGGGCGGGATACCGGCCTCCTCGCAGAGAACGCCCCAGGCAAGACCCGAATAGGGCGTCTGGGAGGCGGGCTTGACCACGGCGGTGCAGCCGGCGGCGATTGCCGGGCCGATCTTGCGCGCCAGCATGGACGACGGGAAGTTCCACGGGGTGATCGCCGCAATCACGCCCACCGGTTCCTTCGTCACGAGGATACGGCGGTCGGCCCAGGGGCTCGGCACGGTGTCGCCGTAGGTGCGTCGCGCCTCTTCGGCAAACCAGAGAACGTAGGCGGCCGAAGCGCCGATCTCGCCCCGGGCTTCGGCGAGTGATTTCCCCTGCTCGAGGGTCAGCAGATAGGCCAGCGCCTCCTGGTTATCGATGAGCGCGTCATGCAGCTTGCGCAGCAGCTTCGAGCGCTCCAGTGCCGTCGTCTTGGAAAAAGTCTGAAAAGCCTTGTCCGCCGCTTCTATCGCGCGCCTGGTCTCGATCCTGCCGGCCTTCGGCACGACGCCGATCTTCTGCCCTGTCGCAGGATTGGTCACGTCGATGGTCGCGCCGGCATCGGCCTGAACCCACTTGCCATCGATCAGGTTGGCCTCGCGCATGAAATGGCTGCTCTTTTGAAGCATCGCGGTCTCCTCAAATGTATGTTGATTAACGCTCCGTGGACCTTGCTATTGCTGCATGCCCCAACGGCGCACCGTCTTCTCCTCGATCTTGCGGAAGACCAGGTTTTCAATGGCCAGACCGATGATGATCACCGTCAGCAGCCCCGCGAAGACGTCGGGAATGTCGAGCAGGTTCTTGCGCTCGTAGATGAACCAGCCGAGCCCTCCTCGGCCAGAGCTGACGCCGAAGACGAGTTCGGCCGCGATCAGCGTCCGCCACGCAAAGGCCCACCCGATCTTGAGCCCGGTCAGGATACTCGGCAGCGCGGCCGGAATCAGGATCATGCAGACGAGCCGCGGACCGGAGAGGCTGCAGTTCTGCCCCACCATGCGCAGCGTGTTCGATACCGCGCGAAACCCGGAATGCGTGTTGAGCGCCACAGTCCAGAGAACCGAATGGACGAGGACGAAGATGAGGCTGCCCGATCCCAGGCCAAACCAGGTCATCGCGAGCGGCAGCAAGGCAATTGCCGGCAACGGATTGAAGATCGACGTCATCGTCTCGAGAAAGTCGGAGCCGATCCGCGTACCGATCGCAAGAAAGGTCAGGACGCCGGCAAGCATGATGCCGATTGCATAGCCTGCGAGCAGCATCTGGATCGAGGCCCAGGCGCGAATGACCAGGATGCCGCTGGCGGCGCCTTCGACAAGAGCTTCAACGGTCTCGGCAAATGTCGGGAACAGCAGGGCGTTGTTCAGCCACCGCGCATAGACTTCCCAGATGACGGCAAGCACGATCAGCATGACCAGCTTTCGCAGCCAATTCAGATTGTAGATCTTGTCAAAGGCTGTAAGCGGCTTCTCGACGACGCCGTGCGCCTCTCCCTCCATTCTGGAGACGGCGATATGCGGAGCTGGGGTCATATCAGACATGCTCGACCTCCTCGATCTCTTCGGCGAAGAGCATGTTATGGATCTCTTTTTCGAGCGCGGCAGCGGCGGACGGCGCCATGCCGTAGGGAATATCGTCGATACGGGCTTTCACGCGACCGGGGTGAGGTGAAAGCAGCAGGATCCGGTTGCCGACCTTGATCGCCTCGGCAATCGAGTGCGTTACGAACAGAACCGTGAACTTCGTACCCTCCCACAGGGCCAACAGTTCATCTTGCATCTTGCGCCGGGTAAGCGCGTCGAGCGCGGCGAAGGGTTCGTCCATCAGCAGAATGTCGGGTTCCATCGCCATGCCGCGGGCGATTGCCACGCGCTGCTTCATGCCGCCCGAGAGCGTATGCGGATAGCTGTCGGCGAACCGTGCGAGCCCGACCTTGGCGATGGCGTCGGCGGCTTTCTCCCGCGCCGCCGCCCCGCGCAGCTTGCGCGAGGCCTCCAACGCGAAGACGACATTCTCCTTGACCGTCTTCCACGGAAGCAGCTGATCGAACTCCTGAAAGACCATCATCCGGTCTGGCCCCGGTGCGGCGATCTGCCGTCCGTTCAGGCTGATCTTGCCTTCGGTGGGCTTGAGATAGCCGCCCACGGCCTTGAGAAGGGTCGACTTGCCGCATCCCGAAGGACCAAGCAGGATGAAGCGGTCGGACCGGGACACGTCGAAATCGACCCGATAGGTCGCGGTAACGACGTGTTCCTGGGTCCTGTATTGGAGCGTGACGCCCTTGACGTTGAGGAGAGGTGCAGTCATCCCAACACCTCCTCAGCTTCCCGGAAGCGAATGGATATCCTCGAAGAAGTAGTCTTTCCAGGATTCCGCATCGGCTTCGAGTGTTCCGATCGAATGCATGAACTCCGCCAGCCGGAACGTTCCCTTCGGCACCGTTGTGAACTCGATTTCGGGGTTGTTGAGGAGCGCCAAGGTCTCTTCAAGCGAATCCTTCGCGCCCGTGACGTCGAGATAGATTTGCGCCGCCTTGGGTTTGTCGCTGCGGATCAGATCGGTCGCCTCGGTGATCGCCGCGAGGAAGGCCTTGTAGATACCCGGGTTCTGCTGTTGGAATTGCCGGGTGGTCCAGACCATCGAAAAGGTATGCGGCTCGCCGACCACGTCGTAAGAGCTCAGCACCTTGTGGATGTTCGGCAGCTTCAGCTCCTGATACTGGAAGGGCGGCAGGCTGACATTGGCGGTGACGGGGCTCTGATCCGACCGCAGGGCTGTCGTCGCGTCTACCGCGTTCATTCCGACAGTCAGCTCGTCGAGGCGGTCATAGGCGTCCATGCCGAATTTCTGCGCGGCAGCCATCTGGACGATGATCGCCTGGATGGAGACCTTGATTGCCGAGACCGCGATGCGGTCCTTCTCGGTGAAATCCTCGATCGAGCGGACGCCGGAATTCTTGGTGTTGAGATACATCGGCATGATCGCCTGATTGCAGACGCCGCGTACCTCCATCGGCGTTCCTTTCGTGCGCGACCACAGGGTGAGCATGGGCGGCGGTCCGCCCGTGGCGAACGACAGATTGCCGGAAATCAGGGCATCGTTCATCACCGAGCCGGAGCCAAGCGTGACCCATTCCGTGGCGACGCTGGCGAGCCCGGCCGCATCAAGATGCTTCCGGAACAGCGACTGGTGTTCCATCACCATCACCGGCAGGTGCGGGATGGCAAAACCACGGGCAACGGAAACGGAACCCGTTTCGGCTCGCGCCGGGCGAACCAGACCTGCGCCGCACAAGGCTGCAGCACCTGCCAGAAAATCACGTCGATGCATGTTCTCTCTCCCTCCCAGTGACCGCCGGCTGGCAGAGTCCCTCCCTCGCAGCCTGGCGGCAGAATTTAGCATCGGTAGTCTTGTATAAGTTATAAGTTAGAGGAGTCAACAGGGATTAACGGTAAAATGGCACCTGCAAGACCTCACTGCCGCCGAAACGGCGAGAGGCCGGTCGGAAGGGGAGAGAAGTTGTCAGGAAGGAAGACTTCAGGGCGATGAAGCAGTGGCGAACGCGCGGTCAGCCCACGGCCAGCAGGATATGCCCTGCGATCGTCTCTCCAGGCGCCAGAATGCGGAGGCCGTGATCCACCGTGAAATCCATCCGGTTGACGGCATCCGGCATGTGGCTGACCGGTTCGAAGGCGAAAAAGGATTGCCCCGCGGGCGTATAGACGATCGCCATCGAAAACAGCTCGTCCGCCGCAAAGCGCAAAGTGGGCAATCCGCCGCCAAGTTCTATCCTGGCGCGCCGCCTCCAGCCGGTGAAGCAATTGTTCAGCGTCGCGCATTCGACCCGACGTCCTCCATCGAAGGCACGGTCGGAAGTCACTGCAACGTGCTCCGTTGACAGATGGTCCGGTCCGGTCATCCACATGCCGGATGCGCTGAAGGCGAGGACCGTATCGGGCCGCAGAGGGAAAAACGGATGCCACCCGAGCCCGGCTGGCATCGGCCGCGTATCCACGTTTTCGAGCGAAAGCGCCACGCGCAGGCCTCGCGGTTCGAGCGTGAAGCTCTGCGTAGCGCGGAAGGCAAACGGCCAGCCGTCCGAGCCTCCCGGCCCGCAGCCGAAGGGACTGTGCTCGAGGACAAGCCTGCACGACGAAGTCGAGGCGTCGGCCACGGACCATGGAAGCTGCCAGCCATTGCCGTGCAGGGCGTGCTCCTCGCCGGCATTGCGGGCGAGCTCGTGCTCGCCCCCGAAAGAAAAGCGCCCGTGCGCGATGCGATTGGAGTAAGGCACGAGCGGGAAGGCGCTCGTTTGACGCACAATGCCTTTCTCCAGTGCCTCAGGCGGGGTCCGACGCATCAGGTCGGCCCCGGATTTCGTGAAGCCCGCGACCGAACCGCCGATATGCGGCGCGAGAGTGAGAACGAGGTCCCCCGCCGAGAGCCTTACAAGCGCGTCACCATTCCGCATAGGTGCCGTCGGGATGGGTCCAGTCGGCATCGGGCAGGCGCCAGTCCTGCTGCTTCGCGACAATTCCTTCCTCGTCCAGCACGATGCCGAGGCCGGGCGCATCGTTCAGAGCAAAGACGCCGTCGGCCGTGGTCAGCGGCTTGGTGTCCTTCAGATAGTCGAGCAGGTCGGCTTTGGGCAGTCCAGCAAACCCCGCGTGATAGTGCAGCCCGAGGCTCTGTTCCTGGATGACGATGTTCGGGCAGCAGAAGCCCACTTGCAGCGACGCCGCAAGCGATATCGGCCCGTTCGGGCAGTGCGGCGCGACCGCCACGTCGTAGACCTCGGCCATGCGGGCAATCTTCTCCAGCTCGAACAGTCCGGTGATCGAGACGTCCGGCTGGATGATGTCGATCGCACCGGTATCGAGCACCCGCTTGAACTCCCAGCGCGAATTGAGCCGCTCGCCGGTCGCGACGGGAATGGAGCGCGCGGCGCTTGCCAACATCTTCAGCGTTTCCTCGTTCTCCGGGGTCGTCGCCTCCTCGACCCACATCGGGTGGAACTGTTCCAGCTCGGCCAGCAGCGGCTTCAGGGCGGCGCGATGGACGCGCCCGTGGAGGTCGAGGGCGATATCGAGCTTGTTGCCGAAGGCATCGCGCAAAGCGCCCATGCGCGCGGCGGCGGCGTCGATCACGTTCCGCTGGCCGATGTGCCCCAACGCCGGCGTGGCGTTCATCTTGACTGCGGTGAAGCCCTCTTCCATCCGCTTGCGCGCATGCTCGACGATATCATTCGGACTGTCTCCGCCGATCCAGGCATAGGCACGCACGTGATTGCGCACGGCGCCGCCGAGGAACTCGTAGACGGGCATGTCGGCGCGTTGGCCCTTGATGTCCCACAATGCCTGTTCGATGCCGGCCGCCGCCGTTGCGAGGATCGGCCCGTGGCGGAAAAAGGCGCCACGGCGGAGGCGCTGCGCTATGTCCTCGATCCGCGAAACATCGACGCCCTTAAGATTGGCGGCCATGTCCTCGATCGCCGCAACGACGGCACGGGCGCGCTTCGGAATGATGGATTCGCCCCAACCGGTGAGACCATCATCCGTCGTCACCCGGACGAAGATCCACCGCGGGGGAACGCGGAAGGTTTCAATGCTGGCTATGCGAGACATAACTATGCTCCTGATTTCATGAGAGGACCGGCAAGGTCCGCAACTGCATCACCCGACGCGCCTGGGCTTTCGCAGGCCGGGCGCGGGTGTCGTTTGGCGACAGTACCGATCGCGGAAGAAGTGCGAGGCACGGCGCTACCGCAGCGCCGCGCCGCTTTCCGGATCGAAAAGGTAGAGGTGCTTTGCGTCAGCACGGAACGTAACGGCATCGCCGGCCCTGACCTGCTGTTCGCGTGGTACGCGCGCGGTCAGTTCACCGCCCTCCACGAAGAAGTGCACATACTGCTCCGAGCCGAGCATCTCGACGGCGTCGACCCTGCCGGGAAGCAGGATGTCTGCCGTCTCGTCTCCTGCCTGCGCGAGCGTAAGCCGTTCGGGGCGGATGCCGATCGTCACCTTCGCGTTTCCGTTCCGCGGCAGGAGCCCGCGCTGTGCATCGGTCAGGCGAACCCGCGGTGCGACAGCCGCCGCCTCGCCGTTACCGTTCATCTGCGCCGCGGGGCAGTCGAAGAAGCCCATCGCGGGCGTCCCGATGAAAGAAGCGACGAACTTGTTGTCCGGGCTGTCATAGAGTTCGTCGGGGGTGCCGACCTGATGGATGCGACCTTCCGCCATGACGACGATGCGGTCACCCATCGTCAGGGCCTCGACCTGGTCGTGCGTGACATAAACTGCCGTCGCCGATACCGCTCGATGCACCTTCATGATTTCCGTACGCATCTGGACGCGCAGATGGGCGTCGAGGTTGGAGAGCGGCTCGTCGAGCAGGAAGACCTTTGGATCGCGGACGATGGCGCGCCCGAGCGCGACGCGCTGACGCTGCCCGCCCGAAAGCTGCCGCGGCCGGCGTTCAAGGTAGGGTGCGATATTGAGCATCTCGGCCGACTTGCGCACGCGCCTGTCAATCTCGTCGGTCGGCATTTTGCGACGCTTCAGGCCGAACGCCATGTTGTCGTAGACCGACATGTGCGGGTAGAGGCCATAGTTCTGGAACACCATCGCTATGTCCCGGTCGCCGACGTCAACATCATTGACGCGGCGCTCGCCGAAAAAGAGGTCCCCCGCGGTGATATGCTCCAGCCCCGCTATAATGCGCAGCAGCGTAGTCTTGCCCGATCCCGAAGGGCCGACGAGGACGATGAATTCGCCTTCGTTGATTTCCAGATTGCAGTCGCGAAGAACGGACACGGCGCCGTAGTGCTTCTCGACATTGCGCAGCACGATTTTGGTCATTCCGGAATTCCTGATTCAGTTCTGTCACCGAAGGACTGTTCAAATGGGTCAGCCTTGCGGCTGATGCTGCGGCCGCCGTCAACGGGTAGCGCGGCGCCAGTGATGAAGGATGCGTCAGAGGAAGCGAGGAAGGTGACGGCCGCAGCCACTTCCGCAGCCTCGCCCTGACGCTCGAGCAGTGCCGCCGTCATCGGCATCTGCCGTTTGGCATCCGCACCATCGGCGAGTGCCTGCTTGAAAGCCTCGGTCGCGATCACGCCTGGCAGGACCGCGTTGACCCGAATGCCGGCCGGGGCCAGCTCAACCGCCAGTGCGCGTGTCAGTGCCGCGACGGCGCCCTTGCTCGCCACATAGGCCGCATAGGTCGGCACCGGCAAGCCGGCCTGGATCGAGCCGATATTGACGATCGCGCCAGCAGCGCCTTGCGCCTGCATCGCCCTGGCTGCCGCCCGGCAAAGTGCGGCAGTCGCCATGACGTTCACGGCGAAGATCTGCTCGAACTCCTCCTCGGAGGCGTCGAGGAAAGTCCGCCGCTCGCCGTGAAAGGCCGCATTGTTGACGAGGATGTCGAACCGCCCCCAGCGCTCGACTGCGGCGGGAACCAGCCGGTCCCGCTCGCCTTTCTTCGCGAGGTCGGCGACCACGGTATCGACCTCGGCCCCATTCGCACGAAGGACATCGGCAGCCGCGGCCAACCGCGTTCCGTCGAGATCCGTCATCAGGATGCGGGCACCCTCGGCCGCAAGACGCCGGCAGACGGCAAGACCGATGCCGCCCGCCGCGCCCGTGACAAGCGCGACCAGGCCGCTGAGCCGCTCGTGGTTGAGCTTGTTTCGATTGATATCAGGCACCTGCGACCGCTCCCGATGTAAGGCCGCGCACCATCGATCGCTGCACGGCGAAGAAGGCGATCATCAGCGGCAGGGTGGTGATCGTCGCCGCGGCCATCATGCCGCCCCAGTCCGTCTTGAACTGGCCCGTGAACGTGAGCACGAGGGCTGCCGGCAGCGTCTGCTTCTCAATCGTGGTGATGAAGGTCAGCGGATAGATGAGGTTGTTCCACGCTTCCATGAACACGAAGGTCCCGGTCGTCAGGATACCCGGCATGATCAGCGGCACGACCACCTTCAGCAGGATCTGCCAGCGGGGATAGCCGTCGACGCGGGCGGCCTCTTCGACCTCGATCGGCACGGCATCGACGAAGCTTTTCAGCATCCAGACCGCGAAAGGCAGGCCGAAGGTGGTGAAACCGACGACGAGGCCCGTGCCGCTGTCGAGCAGCTTGGCGTTGAGGAGCAGCAGATAGAGCGGCGCAAGCACGACCACCATCGGCAGCATTCGGAAGGAGAGTATGGCGTAGCCCACCGTCCCCGCCAGCCTGAAGCGCGCCCGCGAGAGGGCGTAGGCGGCCGGCGTGGCGATGACGACGCAGACGATCGCCGTCAGCAGGCAGCTCATGACGGTGTTGACGAAGAACGACACGAAGGGAAGCGACGTGCCCATGAGGCCGCTGTAGTTGGCGATCGTCGGCGCTTCCGGCCACAGGGTCGGGTCGAGGCGCGCCGCCTCCAGCTCTGTCTTGAAGGAGGTCGAGAGCATCCAGTAGATCGGTGCAAGGCTCCACAGGAGCGCGAAACCGATCGCGACCCAGCGGGCGATATTACCGGGTGACAGCCATCCGGCCCTGGAAGATTGAAGGTTGGGTTTCATCGGCTTTCCATCCGCAGCACGCGCATATAGATCCAGGCAAGCACCATCAGCATCGTCAGCCAGATCACGCCGACCGCCGAGGCATAACCGAACTCGAAGCGTTCGAAGGCGAGACGGTAGACGTAGACGACGAGCGTGCTGGTCGAATATCCGGGTCCGCCCTGAGTCATCGCCCAGATCTTGGCAAAATCGTTGAAGTTGGAGATCACCATCAGAAGACTGCTGATCAACAGCGGGTTGCGCAGGAACGGCAGCTTGATGTGCCAGATCATGCCCCAGGTACCGGCGCGGTCGACACGCGCCGATTCGATGACCTCGTTGGGGATCGCAGACAACGCGGCGCTGAGCAGCAGGAAGAAGAACGGCGCCATTGCCCAGACATTGGCCACCATGACGGCCGGCAGGGCGAGCGTTGACGAATTGAGCCAAGGTACCGGCGCATCGATGATACCGGTCGACAACAGCACCGCGTTGATGACGCCGCCGTTCTGCAGGTACATGTAGCGGAACAGGAATGCCACCACGACGAATGGCACGGCCCAGGGTGTCAGCAGCAGGGCACGTATTGCGCGGAACCGCGCGCCGCCCAGGTTTTCCATCAACAGGGCAAGTGCAAGCCCCAACAGCGCCGAAACGCCGACGCTGCCGAACGTATAGATCGCGGTGTTGGCAAGCGAACCCCAAAAGATGGGATCGCCGGCCAGCTTGGTATAGTTTGCCGCGCCGACGTAAGCGGCCGGCCTGAAGTCGAGCAGGTTGTAGTTCTGCACCGACAGCGCGATCGTGTAGACGATCGGATAGCCGACGACGACGGCCATGACGACCAGCGTCGGCAGCACCATCCGGTCGAGCCAGGGCTCGTGGCGCGCACGAGACCTGACACGAACTTCGGTCGTTGTTGTTTCAGCCGCCATTATTGCGGCAGCCCCAGCTGGATCGACGCGGCGATGTCGTCGATCGGCTGTGATCCTGTGACAGCCTCCTGGACGCCGGCCATGATCGCGGTGGCGGCGGCCGCGAAATCCGGGCCGTAAGGCTGCGGCGCGAGTGTCGGGATGATCTCGTCCGAGAAAGCCTTGAACACAGGCGTGCCGAGCGCGGCGTCAAGCTCCGCCTTACCCGTTGCCTTGATCGAGGGCAGCGAGGAATTGACGCTCATCGTATAGTTGGCGATCGCGTCGGGCGAGGTCGCGAGATACTCGATGAACTTCCAGGCCGCTTCCTTTTGTTTGCCGGAGGCGAACATGACGAGCTGGTGGCCGCCTTCGAAGGTCGTCGGCTTGCCGGCACCCGCCGGAAGTGTCGTCACGCCCCAGGTCTTGTAGAAATCATCGTCCGACATTTTGCTGGCACCCTGCATGACACCCTTGAGGAGTACCTGGTCCCAGATGAAGGCGACGTGTCCCTGAGCCGCGAGCGGCCTGAACTCGCCGATGCGCCGGCCCGGATCGATGTAGCCGGCTTGTGCGATCTTGCGCATCCAGCTGAGATACGCCTTCATCTCGGCGGACTCGGCTCCGGTTGCGCCCTCACCGACCGGCACTGCTCCAAAGCTCTTCATCCACGGCCAGTTCGAGCTCAGCGCGAAGGCGCGATTGGTCGTGTCGATCGCCAGCGGGATGACGTCCGGCTGGCTCGATTTGATGGCCGCGAGTGCGGCGGTCAGCTCGTCGATCGTGCGGGGCGGCTTGTTCGGATCGAGGCCCGCCTTCTGCATGATCTCCTTGTTGTACCAGAAGCCGGCCGGCGACTGGTTCCACGGAAATGCGAAAAGTCCGCCGTCATCGCGAAGACCGGCATCTGCGCCTTGCTTGAGGTTGGCTGCGAGGTTCTCTTTCACATAGCCGTCGAGCGGCTCCAACGCGCCGGTAAAGGCAAGCAGCACCGTATCGTTGCCGGCGATCTGCGCGACGTCCGGCGGATTGCCCGAACGCGCCCGCAGCACCAGCTGGCGCGCGATTTCGGAAAACGAGATCGCCTCGCTCACGACATCGATCTCGGGATTGGCAGCCTCGAAATCTGCTATCACCTTCTCGATGCCCGGCCGGGTGGTGCCCTCTGCCGCGGCCCAGTTGGCGAAGGTCAGCGTGATCTTGTCCTGGGCCGAGGCGGCGCCTCCCATGCCTGCGACCAGTGCTGCAATAGATATGGTGGCGAGCCGCAGCCCACGTCTGTCGAATCGTATCATCAAAACCCTCCCTTTCATCCGCGAACTCTCACCTCCCGTGAGCTCGCGTTCTTATATAAGACATAAGATATAATTTCTGGCAATGCGTGATGAACTCCGCTAGAGAGAAATCTGACGCGCCAGGCGAGCGCGATCTCGATTCAAACGGAGAGGAGTGTGGAACGTGGAGATGCCGCTCAATGCATTCAAAAGGAATCTCAAGCGCACACCGCCGATGATCGGCGTGTGGTCCATGAGCGGAAGCGCCATGGCGGCCGAGGCGCTGGGCTTTGCGGGCTACGACTTCGTCGTCCTTGACATGGAACACGCCCCCAACGACGCGCCGCGCGTCTTCGGCCTGCTCCAGGCGGCGGCCGGATCGCCAGCGAGCCCGGTCGTGCGGCTTCAGTGGAACGACACTGTCACGGTGAAACAGCTCCTCGATTTCGGCGCCCAGACGCTGATGTTCCCCTATATACAAGACGCCGACGAGGCGCGCCGCGCGGTTGCGGCCACGCGCTACCCTCCGGACGGCGTGCGCGGCTTCGCGGGGATGAGTCGCGCCACGCGCTACGGCGCCGTCGCCGACTATCATCGCAACGCAGCGAACGAGATCTGCGTCATTCTCCAGTTGGAGACGAAGAAGGCGGTCGCGAATCTCGAGGAGATCGCCGCCGTCCCTGGGGTCGATTGCATCTTCATCGGCCCGGGAGATCTCTCCGCGGACATGGGTTTCATCGGCCAGCCGGGTCACCCTGAAGTGCAGAACGTGCTTGCCGATGCTGCCGGCCGCTGTGCGAAGCTCGGCATGCCGAGCGGCATCCTGGCGGGTGGCTCGGCGCAAGCGCGCGACTATCTCGGATACGGTTTCAGTTGGGTCGCTTCAGGATCTGACCTCGGTCTGATGATGTCGAACGCACGAAGCGAGCTCAGGAACCTGAGGAGCGGTGGCTGACATGCGCGTGTTGAGGCCAAGGATCGAGCGGCTCGGCTCCTATACCGCGCGGATCGGGGAAAGCGCGATCTGGGACGAGCAGGAAGGGGCGTTGCTGTGGGTCGATATCGCCGGCTGCAAGGTGCTGCGGACGCGGCCGGGGAGCGGAGAGACCGAAAGCTGGGATTTTCCGGAAATGACCGGCTTCGTCCAGCCTGCCGACGACGGGACGTGGCTCGTCGGCCAGCACGACGGCGTCCTGAAATTCGATCCGGCGAACGGAACGGCCAGCGTTTTCACTGAGCTCGAGCCCGCCGGCTCGGGCAACCGGACCAACGACGCCGCGTGCGATCGCCAGGGACGGCTGTGGGTGGGAACCATGCCGCTGCCGCAGACCGGCCTCACTCCTGTCGGCAACATCCATGTGGTTGGGAGCGACGGCGGCACCGCCACGATCGAGCGCGGCCTTACCGTTCCGAACGGCATCGCATTCAGCCCGGATGGGCACACCGTCTACTGGGCCGACACGATCCTGACGCCGCACCAGGTCTGGCGGGCGCACTACGATCCGGACACCGGCAGGCCGGAAGGAAAGGAGACATTCGTCGTCTTCCCCGAGGACGGCGGACGTCCCGACGGTGCCGCCGTCGATGCCGCGGGCTGCTATTGGGTGGCCGCCGTCCGCGGATCGAAACTGCTGCGCTTTACGCCGGAAGGCAAGCTCGACCTCGCCGTGCCGTTGCCCGTCGCACGTCCCTCGAAAGTCGCGTTCGGCGGATCGGACCTGAAGACCCTCTTCGTCACCTCGATCAGCGAGGGACTGGCACCCGAAGCCCACGCTGCGGAGCCTCTCGCGGGCGCGCTGCTCGCGCTCGACCTCGGGATCGAAGGTTTGCCGGCGACACGCTTCCGGACCGGCGCGTAATCGATCTAAGGACACAAGACGTGCAGCAATTCGCCGCAGCGCCGCGCGTCATATAGACCTGCGGCGCTGTCATTCAGCTCAGATCGGACGCGTAGTGCATGGTGTCGGTCTGACAGCGCGATTCGCGATATTCGACCGGGCGCTTGTGCAGGTCGAAGGCGATGCGCCTGATTTCCAGCAGGGGCGCGCCAACCGCGCAGTTCAGTGCGGCACGGTCGGCTTCGTCGGCCGAAACCGCCTTCAGCTTCTCTGCTATGCGGGTGACGGTGATGCCCCAGCGTTGCGAATAGAGCCGGTAGACGTTGTTGGGGATCTCCTCCGTCTCCGACAGGCCCTGAAAAATCTGGCCCGGCAGCGACAGGGTTTCGCGCAGCATCAGCTCCGAGCCATGATAGCGCAGCCGCGATATGCGCCAGACCGTGGCCTTGTCATCGAGGCCGAGCGCCTCGCGCTCACGCGGGTTCGGCGTTGCGGACGACAGGTTCAGCACCTTCGATATGGGAAACAGCCGCTCGCCCGAATCGGGGTAGAGCCGGAAGAACTGGAAAAGAATCCGGCTCTCCTCATATTCGGCGACGAACGTGCCCCGGCCCTGCCGGCGAACGAGAATGCGTTCGGCGGTCATCGCGTCGAGTGCCTTGCGGACCGTGCCCTGGCTGACGCCGAGTTCGCGCGCAAGCTCCTGCTCGCTTGGCAGCATCGTGCCGGGTTGCCAGCGCCCGCTCGCAAGCTGCCGGGTAATCTCCTCACGTACCTGCAGATAGAGTGGACGAAAGCCCAAGCTGGTTTCCGCGCTCACGTCCATTGATCATCGCCTCCAATTTTCCTGCACCCTTATAGCGAAGTTTGATTGACAACGCCAGAGTTTCGTATCTTATGTCTTATATAAGAATTCCGAACCAAGGAGGAAAGCGTGAGCGTACCGCAACTGCTGGTGCACGAGACACACGACAACGTCGGTGTCGTCGTCATCGAGGGCCTGAAAGCCGGCACGGACATGACCTGCGTCGTAACGGCCGACAATTCGAGCTTTAACCTGAAGGTCAACGAAGACGTGCCGATCGGCCACAAGGTCGCACTGACCGATCTCAGGGCCGGCGACACGGCGATCAAGTACGGCGAGGACATCGGCCGAATCATCGCCGATGTCGCCAAGGGCGGACACGTTCATGTCCACAATCTCAAGACCAAGCGCTGGTAGGTCCGATCATGGCTTCAAAGTACTCCAACCTCACCTTCAAGGGCTATCGCCGCGACAACGGCCGCGTCGGCGTGCGCAACCATGTCGTGATCCTGCCGGTTGATGACATCTCCAACGCCGCCTGCGAGGCCGTGGCCAACAACATCAAGGGCACGCTGGCCCTGCCGCATGCCTACGGCCGTCTGCAGTTCGGCGCCGACCTCGATTTGCATTTCCGCACCATGATCGGAACGGGCGCCAACCCCAACGTGGCGGCAGTCATCGTCATCGGCATCGAGCCCGGCTGGACGAAGCGGATCGTCGACGGCATCGCGGAAACCGGCAAACCGGTCGCGGGCTTCTCGATCGAACAGAATGGCGACCTCAAGACCATCATGGACGCAAGCCGGAAGGCCAAGGAGTTCGTCCACTACGCCACCGAATTGCAGCGCGAGGAGTGCTCGGTCTCGGAGCTGTGGGTCTCCACCAAGTGCGGCGAGAGCGACACCACGACGGGCCTCGGTTCCTGCCCGACCGTCGGCAACATGTATGACAAGCTGTTGCCGGAAGGCATCTACGGCTGCTTCGGCGAGACCTCGGAAATCACCGGCGCCGAACACATCTGCAAGGAGCGCGCCATCAATGCCGAGGTCGGCGAGCGCTGGTACAAGATGTGGAAGGCTTACCAGGAAGACGTGATCGAGGCCCACAAGGACAGCGACCTTTCCGAAAGCCAGCCAACCAAGGGCAATATCGAAGGCGGCCTCAGCACGATCGAGGAGAAGGCGCTCGGCAATCTGGAGAAGATCGGCCGCACGTCCCGCTATATCGACATTCTTGAACCGGCAGAGGCGCCAAGGTCCGGCAAAGGCCTCTATTTCATGGATTCGTCCTCCGCTGCTGCCGAATGCGTCACGCTTATGGCGGCGGGCGGCTACGTGATCCACACCTTCCCGACCGGACAGGGGAACGTCATCGGCAACCCGATCGTGCCGGTCATCAAGATCACGGCTAACCCGCGCACGGTGCGCACCATGGGCGAGCATGTGGACGTCGACGTGTCCGGCATCCTGCGCCGCGAGATGACGATCGACCAGGCGGGCGACGCGCTGATCGAGAACATCCTGCGCACCGCCAACGGCAGGCACACCGCAGCCGAGGCGCTCGGCCACCGGGAATTTGTGATGACCAAACTCTACCGGAGCGCCTGATTACCGAAGCCAATCGACCGAGGCCTTTTTATCATGAACGTCGAAACTCGGCCGATGGCGGGGCGTGGATGGCTGAAGGCGCTGTCCACGCCCGCGCCGGGGTTGTTTCTCGCGCTGACTGTCGCAGCGGCGGCCACCTTCGTGGCCCAGGCCGTCGGCGCGCCGGTCATGCCTTTCGCATTGCTGATTGGCATCGCGCTCAATGCGGCTTCCGGCGATGAGCAGTTGCGCGCGGGGCTCGCCTTTGCCTCGCGGCCTCTGCTGCAGGTCGGTATCGCTCTTCTCGGACTGAAGATCTCGGTCATGCAGGTTGCGAGCCTCGGCTCCGATACCTTGCTGCTCGTGGCCAGCGGCACGGCAGTCTCGATCGCGAGCGGCCTCGCACTTGCGAGGCTTTTCGGGCTGCCGTCCACCTTGGGTGTACTCGCAGGCGGGGCGACAGGCATTTGCGGCGCTTCCGCCGCACTGGCCATCTCGTCGACGCTGCCCGCCTCACCGAACAAGGACCGGGAAACGGCCTTCGTTATCGTGACGGTCACGACGCTCTCGACCGTCGCGATGCTCGCCTACCCGGTCATTGCACACTTCCTCGGTCTCGATAATCGCCAGACCGGGATATTCCTCGGCGCGACGATCCACGACGTCGCCCAGGTCGTCGGCGCCGGCTACGCGGTATCCGAGGAGGCCGGCGACACCGCGACGATCGTGAAGCTCTTTCGCGTGGCGCTTCTTCTGCCGACAGTCCTCGGCATAGCGCTCACGATGCGATCGCGCGCGAGTACGGAAGGACGGCTGCCGTGGCTTCTGCCCCCTTTCGCGGTCGCCTTTGCCGTGCTGGTCGTGGTCAATTCGTCCGGCTTCGTGCCGACCGCACTGCGCGACGTCTCGATCGCGCTCTCGAACTGGTGTCTCGCCACGGCCGTGGCCGCGATCGGCATCCGCACCTCCATTTCCGGTACACTGAGGATGGGCTGGGCCGCCTTGGCGGTTCCGATCGGTGCAACCATTCTCCTGATGACCCTCGTCATCAGCTTTGAACTCATCATGAGGAACTAGACCTTGGCAGAAATCGTCATATCCGAATTCATGGACGAAGCGGCGCTTGATAACCTCAGGCAGCGATATTCCGTGACTTACGATCCGTCGCTGGTTGATAACCCCGACCGTCTGCAGGTCGAACTTGCCGACGCCGTCGCACTGATCGTACGCAACCGTACCCGCGTGAACGCGAGCCTGCTCGACCACGGGCCGCATCTGCGCTGCGTCGGCAGGCTCGGCGTCGGGCTTGACAATATCGACCTCGACGAGTGCCGGCGGTGCAACGTCTCCGTCCATCCGGCCACCGGAGCCAACGATCTGTCGGTGGCCGAATACGTGATGACGGCCGCCCTCATGCTCCTTCGCGGCGCATGGTTGTCGACCGCGGCCGTGGCCTCGGGCTCCTGGCCGCGCCAGACGCTGATCGGCCGCGAACTCGCCGGTCGCACCATGGGACTTGTCGGCTTCGGAGCGATTGCCCGCGAGGTCGCCTGGCGGGCGCAGGCGATGGGCATGCAGATCGTCGCCTATGACCCGCATCTGCCAGCGGACAATCCCGCATGGCAATCGGCGCGCAACATGTCGCTGGAAGGCCTGTTGGAGGTCGCCGACGTGGTGAGCCTCCATGTTCCACTGACGCCGGCCACGACGAAGATGATCGGCGCGACTGAGATCGCCGGGATGAACACCGGCGCCGTCCTCATCAACGCGGCACGGGGCGGAGTCGTGGACGAGCAGGCGCTTGCCGACGCCCTCAGGGCCGGCAAGCTCGGCGGCGCCGCCCTAGACGTATTCGAGGTCGAGCCGCTCACGGCCGAAGCCGGTGCAAAGTTCGTCGGAATTCCCAATCTCCTCCTGACGCCGCATATCGCTGGCGTTACAGACGAATCGAACGTCCGCGTCAGCAGCGTCATCGCCGAGAAGGTGCTGGCCGAACTGGAGAGAACACGATGAGTTCCATTACGCTTGATGCCGCGCAGGTCCACAAGCTCATCGTCGGTGCGCTTGTACGCTCGCGCACCTCGGAGAAGAACGCGGCATCGGTCGCCGACGCCCTGGTCGAGGCAGAACTGGCGGGCCAGGGCGGTCACGGCCTGCGCCGTGTCGCTGCCTATGCCGCACAGGCGAAGGCCGGCAAGGTCGACGGCTTTGCGACACCCACCCTTGAAAAGCCTCGCCCTGCCCTCCTCGCCGTGGACGCCGCCAACGGCTTCGCCTTCCCGGCGCTCGATCTCGCGGTTGAACCGCTCAGCGAATGCGCCCGCTCGCAAGGCGTCGCGCTCGCCGGTTTCCGCAGGTCGCACCATTGCGGCGTCGCCGGCGTAGCCGTCGAGCGTTACGCCAGGAACGGGCTCGTCGCCCTGATGTTCGCCAACGCGCCGGGCGCGATGGCGCCCTGGGGCTCCAACCGCCCGCTGTTCGGCACCAATCCCGTCGCCTTCGCGGCGCCGATCGCAGGCACGGATCCGCTCGTCGTCGACATCTCCCTGTCGAAAGTGGCGCGCGGCAAGATCATGGCCGCCAACCAGAAGGGCGAGGCTATTCCACCAGGCTGGGCTTTCGACGCGGAAGGCCGGCCGACCACCGACCCGAAAGCGGCACTCGCGGGCACCATGGCGCCAGTCGGAGATGCCAAGGGCACGGCGCTTGCGTTGATGGTCGAGTTGCTTGCCGCTGGTCTGACCGGCGCCAACTACGCCTACGAAGCAACGTCGTTCTTCGACGACAAGGGCGCGCCTCCCGGGGTCGGCCAGTTGATTGTCTGCATCGATCCCACGGCTTTCGGCAGCGGCATCCTCGAACGCTTCGCGGCCATGGCCGACATGGTCTCGGATGCACCAGGCGCGCGGCTTCCCGGCCGTCGTCGCCAGGCGCTCAGGCAATCCCTCCTCAAGGAAGGAATTCCTGTCGAGCAGCCCTTGATAGCGGAGATAGAAGCAATCGGCCGCTAACTGCGCCACCATATATGGTGAGGAAGAACCCTCTACACATAGAAGCCCAGGCAGAGGATCGAGGCGGCTAACATCGGCAACTGCTGCCTCTTTCCTCGAAACCTGGCCGCGACTGCGAGTGCGGCGAGACAAGCAATCGCGGCAGCAAGAATGGCTCCGGCAGAGAGATACAGCCCCAACGCCCCGACAAAAACCGTGGTTCCGACAGTCGTTTCGGCGGCGGTTTTCCAGTTATCGGGCCTACCGCCAAAAGCCGTCAGAAACGCGGGGCCGCTCAATCCCAGAGCAAGCCAAATCAAGGCGGAGGAGAAGTCGAAGAAGTCCAAGTTGCACCCATACCGACTGTTGTCGTGTAAGGGGAGCAATTTGCGTGCCAATTTCTATGTTCAGGAGAATGCCCGAAATCACCGCGCTTCTCCTTGATCTGGCTCACACCCTGTCATAGCCGTGCAAAATTCCGAAATAGTGACCGGAACGACATAGAATAGCGTCCGCGCTATTGCCTCGCCCTTTTTATAGGCACATAAGCCTCGAAAAATAAGCAACTGCATCTGACGCTCCGGAATGATTGTCCCACCTCCGCCTCACCAAAAATCAGGCTATTTGCCCAAGTTTAAGCTGTTTTCGCCGATCCTGGCGGGTGCAACCCTAAAGGAGCGCCTAATCGGCTGCCTTGGGGCGTTGATCGGCATCTGCCTCACCGGCGTGGTCTGCGGATTTATTTTCGGTGACGATCCCCAACTGCCGTTGATCGTCGCACCCATCGGCGCCTCGGCGGTTTTGCTCTTTGCCGTTCCGGCCAGTCCGCTCGCGCAGCCCTGGTCAATCGTTGGCGGAAACACCATTTCCGCCCTGATCGGCGTCACCGTGGCCTATCTGGTGAAGGACCAAATGCTCGCGATCGGCCTTGCCGTCGCTCTGGCGATCCTTGCCATGTCGCTCACGCGATCGCTTCATCCGCCAGGAGGCGCCTCCGCGCTGACGGCCGTAATCGGTGGAGCTGCGGTCGCACGCGCAGGTTTCTGGTTCCCATTCATACCGGTGGCTATCAACTCGTTGATCCTCGTCGGGCTGGGCATGGTGTTTCACCGCCTGGCTCGCCGCCAATATCCTCATCGACCGGCAGCTGCGCCGGTGAATACGCATAAGACCGCGGATCCCCCGCCTGCGCTTCGTGTCGGCTTCAATTCCGAGGATATAGATGAGGCAATCGCACGCTTGAACGAAACACTCGATGTCAGCCGCGAGGACATCGACGCCCTCCTGAGGGAAGTCGAACTGCAGGCCCTTATCAGACAGAGGGGAGAGTTGACTTGCGCCGACATCATGTCCCGCGACGTGGTGACCGTGCCAAGCGACACGACGCCCGACCATGCACGATACCTGTTGTTGAAGCACGACGTTCGCACGCTTCCAGTGCTTGACGAGAATGAGAAGCTCCAGGGCACAGTCGGCCTGCGAGAGCTGGCCGGCACGGAAGTCGACAGCAAACTGCCGATAACCGCTGCAGCTACCGCGAAGCCATCCGACCCTGCGATCGGCCTGCTTCCCCGCCTGACGGATGGCAAAACACACGCCGTTGTCATCCTTGACGACGACGCCAAGGTCGTGGGCATCATTTCCCAAACCGACCTGCTCGCGACTTTGGCCAAAAGCCTCTCGCAAAATGGTCCGTCCGAAATCATGCACGGCAACGGGCAAGGCATCTGATCGAGGCCGGGGACACCGTCTACATATCGGCACGCCCAGGATGCGTGGACGGAACCGCCAGCCCGACAAGGGCGAGCGAAGATGTACAGGTTCTCAGATCACGATGATTAGGTCGAATCGACCTAAATCATAAACGTCAGTCGGGGCGGAATGCGGGCGGAAAAACGCGCGTTTTTCCTCAGCCCGTTCTAGTCGTTGAAGTGCCGTCCCTCCTTGACCTCGGCGGCGTAGCGCGCGCGGATCGCGAAGTCGCCGAACCGCTCGTCCTGAAAGCGGTCGCGCGCGAAATCGGCGATGACCTTGCCGAGCAGACCGAGAATGGCCTGCTCGCCGGCATTTTCGAGCACCATCTTGTTCAGGCGCTGGCCATGGAACCCGCCACCGAGATAGAGATTATATTTTCCAGGCGCGCGGCCGGTCAGCCCGATCTCGGCTATGTAGGGGCGCGCACATCCATTGGGACAACCGGTCATCCGGATCGTGATCGGCTCTTCCGACAGTCCGTGAACAGCGAGGATCGCCTCGATCTTTCCGACAAGCGTCGGCAAATAGCGTTCACTCTCGGCCATGGCCAGGCCGCAGGTTGGCAGCGCCACGCAGGCCATCGCATTGCGACGAAGTCCGCTTCCTTCGTTGAGGCTGGTTAGCCGGTACTCCTTCAGCAGGCTTTCGATCATTGGCCGGTCCCCCGGCTCGATATCGGCGATGATGAGGTTCTGGTTGGGGGTCACCCGGAACATCCCGCTGTGCGCCCTTGCGATGGTGCGCAGGCCGTCGAGCAAAGCGACATGCTCGAAATTGCTGACGCGGCCGTTCTCCACGCGCAACGTGAAATGCTCGCGACCGTTCTCGCCGCGCGCCCAACCGATCTTGTCGCCGTTTGAGACGAAGCGATAGGGCCGTGCCGGCTCCAAGGGAAAGGAGAGCCGGTCCTCGATCGCGGCCCTTATCCAATCAAGCCCCTTGTTGTCGATCGTGTACTTGAAACGAGCATGGCTGCGATCGACCCTGTCGCCATAATCCCGCTGGACCGACATCACCGCGTCGCAGGCCTCCAGGACCTTGTCCTTGGGTATGAACCCTATGACACTGGCGAGCCTGGGATAGGTGTCGGGAGCCTGGTCCGTTCGGCCCATCCCGCCGCCGATCGCGACGTTGAAACCCTCGAGCCCGGCTTTCGTCGCGATGGCGATGAAACCCAGATCCTGGGCATAGACATCGATGTCGTTGATCGGCGGAATGACGAAGCCGATCTTGAACTTCCGCGGCATGTAAGTGCGGCCGTAGAACGGCTCCTCCGGTCCCGCGGACGACCCCGTCCGTTCCTCGCCGTACCAGATCTCGCGATAGGCGCCAGTCTTCGGGATCGCGTGATCGCTGGCCTGTTTGGCGAGCGCGTACACTTCCGCATGGAGCGCCGAGAGCTCAGGGTTTATCGAGGCCATCACCCCGCGCGAATCGTCGCCACACGCAGCCTTGGTGTCGAGCAGCACGTCGCGCAGGCCCTTGATAACGGCGCGGAGATTGCGCTTGTGGACGCGGTGAAACTGAAAGGTTTGCCGTGTCGTCATCCTCAATGTTTCGCCCGCATGGGCGCGCGCGAGTTCGTCGAGCTTCAGCCATTGCCCGGGTGACAGCACCCCGCCCGGCAGGCGCACGCGCGCCATGAAGCGGAATGCCGGTTCCAGCTTCTGGCGGCGGCGTTCATCCCGGATGTCGCGGTCATCCTGCTGGTAAAGCCCGTGGAACTTCATCAGCTTCACGTCGTCGCCGGGTACCGCTGCGGTAAGCTCCTCCTCCAGGCCGGCAGCAATCGTACCGCGCAGCTGGTCGCTGCGGTCCTTAAGCGTCTCGTCGGGGCCGAGCCGGTTGAGCGGCTGCGAAAGATCATGGCGGCGATCCAGTGGCATCATCGCACCTCAATAGACATCGATCTGGTAGCGGCGGGCCGCCTGCATCGCGCCGACATATTCCTTCGACGCCGAGGGGCTAAGCCCGCCCTGTTGTTGGACGATAGCAAGCAGTGTCGCGTGAACGTCGGGAGCAAGCTTCGCGCCGTCGCCGCAGACGTAGACGTGGGCACCCTCTTCCAGCCAAGCATAGACGTCGCGCGCTTGTTCCATCAGCCGATGCTGCACATAGGTCTTCGTGTCGCCGTCGCGCGAGAAAGCGAGGTTCATGCGCGTCAGGACGCCGTCCTTCAGCAAACCCTGCCACTCCGTCTGATAGAGGAAATCGCTATCGAAATTGCGCTCGCCGAAAAACAGCCACGCCCGTCCGCCGGCGCCTCGCGCCTCCCTCTCCTGCAGGAAGGCCCGGTATGGCGCGACGCCGGTGCCCGCTCCGATCATAATGATCGGTGCGTCATCGCCGGCGAGCCGAAAACGCGGATTGGGCTGCACGTAGACCGGAACGGCCGTGTCGGGCTCGGCGCGCTTAGAGAAATGACCGGAGGCGACGCCGTGGCGTTCTTCGCCATTGAGCTGGTAGCGAACGGTGGCGACCGTCAGATGAACCTCGTCGGGAATTGCGGACGCGGAGGATGCGATGGAATAGAGCCGCGGCTGCAGCGGTCTTAAACCGGCGGCGAAGCTCTGCGGATCAATGCCCGTGGCCGGAAATTGCCGTACGATGTCGACGACGTGGTTCGCCCGCAAAAAGGTGGCGCGCGCATCGGTGTTTTCTTCCCCTCGTAATGCCTGGAGTGCCTTCGAGCCGGTGATCTCGGCCCAGTGGTCGAGGAAGCGCGGCGTGGCGGCCGTGGCTTCAAGCGTTCCGGCGAGCGCCTCGCCGAGCGTGGTCTCATGCTCCTTGATGCGGAGAGGCTCCTCCCCCGAGAGGTGAAGTGCCGAGAGCAGAGCCTCTACGACGGCCGGGTCATTTCGGGGCGCGACGCCAAGGGCGTCGCCAGGCTCGAAGGCAAGGCCAGATCCGTCAAGCGACAGTTCGATGTGGCGCGTCTCCTTGCTCGATCCGCGTCCGGTCAGCACCAGATTGCCGATGACGAGGGCGGAAAAGGGATTGCTCTTGTCATGAGTTGCCGCGATCGGAGTCGCGGCCGGCGCGGCCGATGGCAAGATCGCTGCTTCGCCGGGAGGCCCCAAGGAAGGCGTGAGTGCGGCGACGGATTTTTCGATCCAGTCGGTGGCGAGATCCTCGTAGTCGACATCGCAATCGACCCGCTCGCGGAGCCGCTTGGCGCCCAGTTCGGCGAACCGCGCATCGAGCCGCTTACCTGCGCCGCAGAAGAATTCATAGGTGGTGTCGCCCAGCGCCAGGACGGCGTAGCGCAGGTTCTCGAGCCGTGGCGCCTTGCGGCTCTCCAGGAATTCGAAGAACCCGACCGCCGAAAGGGGCGGCTCCCCCTCGCCATGCGTGGACGTGATGATGAGGAGATCCTGTTCATCCTTCAGCTTGCGCGGCTTGTAGTCCGCCATGTCGACCAAGCTCGGCTCAACCCCTTTCCCGCGAGCCGCGTCGGCGAGCCTCTTCGCGAGAGCCGCACTGTTGCCGGTTTCGCTGCCGAAGAGGATGGTGAGGGAACGGGTTTTGCTGGCGAGAACATCAACTGGCTCCGCTTTGGCGAGATGCGGCGCCAGAGGGGTCGCGCCGTGAAGGGCGCGCGCGCCATGATCGAGCCCGGCGAAATATCCGCTGATCCAGAGAGCCTGCCCAGGCCGGAGCGATGTCGCCAGCGCCGAGATCTGGCTCCATTGGTCGGCTGTCAGCCCCGGGCCGGGGAACTCCAATGCGGTCATATGCACGCCTCCAGCTTAAGTAGCCATTCCCAGATGCGAAGAACCTGTGCGGATGTGTGCCACGGGGTCACGGAGCTGACAAACGAAGGATATTGTGGGATAAACACAATGAAATTGCTGGAAACGAGATTTTAGATGATGTTTCTAGCGGACAATCGCGTCCAACAAATTCGTTCCCGAAATCAAGCTTTGGGCAAATCGAACTTTGCGCCAAAAAAGTGTCGCCGCGCGCGCAAGCTCTTTTCCTCGGGGCGACGGTGGCGCGTAAAACGCCGCACTTCCCGCCGTCATGGCCGTGCTGTAAGACGCCGCGGAAACTCAGCTTGCGGGCAACCGGCCGCAACTTGACGCTGAAAGCACGACGGAGGCGCTGCGACACGGCGGCGATGGAGCATGAGGCGGAGATCGAAAGTTGACCGTGTGCCAATGGGGAGCGAGGAAGCGCCCGCGCCGCTTGGCAGCCCGATAGGCTGGGACGATCTCTCGAGCGAGGAAAAAACAGCGCTGAAGCGGATAAACCGCGGCCCCGACCACGTCATCTCCCAGTCGGTCGGCGAGCGGTTGATCGCGCTGGGACTGGCGGTAGAACGACCACACGGAATCGGCATAAGCAGGCGGGGTCGCGAACTCGTGATCGCTGCCTTGCTGCGTGCGCGCGAAGGTAGCGGGACGGAGCTCGACGACTCCCAGTCATGAATGCCAGGACGAATTTCGCTCTCAGTACTGCCGAGTGGAAAACGTAGCGATCTGCGTCAGTGGCCGGCAACAGATGCGGCTGCCCTCAGTCCTGCCCGAATGCGATCCAACATCGACTGATCTGCCTTTGCCGACGAAACGAGATAGGCGGGGTAGGCAAATTCCGGACTGTTGGGAACGATCTCAAGGCGACCCTCTTCGAGATAGGGCTGAATAAAGCCCCGCCGAAAATATCCCGACCCGCCAACTGCCAGGATGTAATCGAGAGCAAGCGGACCATAACTGATCGACACCACCGGATTCGGCCGGCCGGGAAAGGCCGCCCGATAGCTCCCCGCAAAGTCCTCTCCCCAATCGATGCCGACGAGGTCTTCCGGACCGAGCGGCTGGGACAAGGGCGTCGTGCGAACGAGGACGAGCTTTTCCTCAAACAGCAGCTCCGCCAACGTGCCCGGACGGCTTGGCGCGCCATATAGGACTGCCGCGTCAAGCGAACCGTCCTGCACAAGTTCCATGAGCCGTTCCGACCTGTCGATCGTCGTTCGGATGGCCACGCTGGCGGCTTCACGGCGCATCCACAAAAGCCAATGCTTCAGCAGCGGATTCCAGAGGCTGAGCTCCGCACCGATCGTCACCATCGCCTCGCGGCCCGGGGGCAGCGCGACCGTGGTCCGCGCCGCCTCCCAGACTTGTACGAGGCTCGTCGCAAAACGGAAAAACTGCTCCCCGGCGGGTGTCAGCCTGGCACCGGCCTTGTTGCGAACGAACATGGGGCGATCGAGTTGTTCTTCGAGCACGCGAATGCGCGCGCTGACCGCAGTCTGGGAAATGTTCAGATTGGTGGCAGCATTCACGAAGCTGCCTGTCTTGACCACTTCGAGGAACGTACGCGCAATGCTGATATCCATCTCCGCCCCACTTAAACAGCGTCAGCCCTTTTGACGGCTTGCTACCAACAGCCCATCAGAATAAGCGCAGAATATTTGCGGTTAAACCGCAATTCAATTCGTTTGTCAGCGGAAACCGACGTTGCCATTTTGCTATCGAGCAACGCGAGGAATTCCCATGTTTCTTCAGATCGGCCAAACCGCACCGGATTTCGAACAGGAAAGCACCCACGGCAACATTCGCTTCCACGAATGGCTGGGAGAAAGTTGGGGCGTATTGTTCAGTCATCCCCGCAACTTCACGCCGGTCTGCACTACGGAGCTGGGTGAGGTCGCGCGGCTGCGTCCGGAGTGGGACAAGCGGAATGTGAAGGTCATCGGGCTTTCGGTCGATCCGGTCGAATCCCACCGCAAATGGGAAGAGGATATCGCCGAAACGCAAGGCCATTCGCCGGATTTCCCGATGATCGCGGATGCCGAAGCAAATGTGGCGGGCCTCTACGGCATGATACATCCGGAAAGCGACCCTAATCTCACCGTAAGAGCCGTGTTCGTCATCGACCCCGCACGAAAGATTCGGCTCATACTGACCTATCCTCCGAGCACCGGCCGAAACTTCCAGGAAATCCTCCGCGCGATCGACAGTCTGCAATTGACGGCAAGCCGTGGCGTTTCGACGCCGGTAAACTGGAACTCGGGTGACGAGGTCGTGATCTCTCCCAAGCTTTCCGATGAGGAGGCGGCTCGCCTGTTTCCTCAGGGTTTCCGGAAGTTGAAGCCGTATCTGAGACTGACGTCCCTCGATTAGCCCTGACCAGCCACTCAACTTTGATGCCATCTGAATGAAAGGCGCTACCGCTGATGCTCGAGCGAAAATCCAGATCTGCCAAAGCGGAGACAACGGCCGCAGCCTACGGGGTTGCGACCGACGCGGCATTCGGCTCCGTGGTGCCACCCATATACCTGTCCAGCACCTACGAGTTTGCCGGCTTCGACGCGCCGCGCGCCTATGACTATGGCCGTTGTGGAAATCCTACACGTGATCTGCTGGCGGAAGCGCTTGCGAAGCTTGAGGGAGGCGCCGGCGCGGTTGTCACGCCGAGCGGCATGGCCGCGCTCGATCTCTTGCTGGGCCGTCTGAGGCGAAACGATCTCGTGCTGGCGCCCCACGATTGCTATGGCGGCACGCTGCGCCTGTTGAAAGCGCGTGCAGATCTGGGGCACTTCACGCTCCGCCTGACCGATCAGACGGATCTCGGCGGATTTCAGGCCGCGCTGTCGGATGTTCCGGCGCTCGTCCTGATCGAGAGCCCCAGCAATCCTTTGATGCGCGTCGTTGACATTGCCCGCTTGTCCGATCTCGCCAAGGCGGCCGGCGCTGCTGTCGCTGTCGACAACACGTTTCTTTCTCCCGCCCTCCAGCAGCCGCTCTCTCTCGGAGCCGATTATGTCATTCACTCGGCGACCAAATTCCTGAACGGACATTCGGATGTTATCGCCGGGGCGGTGATCGCTGCCGATCCACGCGAAGCTCATGATCTCAAGCGCTGGTCCAATGTCACCGGAGCAATTGCGGCACCTTTTGATGCCTGGCTGACGTTGCGCGGGCTCAGAACCTTGTTTGCGCGAATGTCCATGCAAGAACGCAACGCCATGAACATCGCCGAGTATCTCGACGCGCACCCTGCCGTCCGCCGCGTCCACTACCCAGGACTTCCGGGTCATGCTGACCACGAAGTCGCAAAGCGGCAGCAGCGCGGCTTTGGCGCCATGATGAGTTTTGAACTCGAAGGCGGCGTCTCGGCCGTTCGGCAATTCCTCGCCCACGTCGGGTGCATCACGTTGGCCGAGTCGCTTGGAGGGGTCGAAAGTCTTGTGGCGCATCCGGCCACCATGACCCATGTCGACATGGGTGCCGAAGCCAGGGCGCGGGCGGGCATTCGCGACGACCTTCTGAGACTTTCGGTCGGGCTGGAACACATCGACGATCTTCTGGAAGGGCTTGAAGCCGGATTGAAAGCCTGTTGAGCGAAGGTCGATCAAGGAGGTAACGGGAATGGACATCGACGATGATATTCCGCCGACTTTTGCCTCGCCGCCTTGCTTCATGCACGAAATCGACCCGGCCTATGCGGGCCTGCCGTCCGATCCGGGGATGTGCATAGATGTGAAGCGGTGGCGGACAAGCGAGCGGGCTCGCCTCATCGCACAACGTTTGGCGATGTCGCCCGACGTTCGGGCTGGCTGCGAAGCGCAAATCGTCAGCCGCCTACATGCCGAAATCGGAGACGTGCGCGGCCTCGTCGTCAGCGTCTACTGGCCGTTTCGCGGTGAGCCCGATTTGAGGCCGCTGATGCGACAAATAGCCGATGACGGCGGCCAATGTGCGCTTCCGGTCGTGGTCGAGAAGGGACAACCTCTGGAGTTTCACGCCTGGCGACCGGGCGACAAGCTCGTCCGTGGCATCTGGAACATACCCGTTCCGGCCGAACATGCTTCCTGCACCCCCGATATAGTCGTTGCCCCAGTCGTGGGCTTTGACCCATCGTGCTATCGGCTGGGTTATGGCGGGGGCTATTACGACCGGACATTGGCCAGAATGGCGGCGAAGGGCCGCGTGCTGGGCGTCGGTTTCGCGCAGTCAAGAATACCGACCATTTACCCTCAGGGGCATGATATCCGAATGGACGTCGTGGTGACCGAATCGGGGGCGGATCGTTATCGAGGGGTGTATTGAATTCCGACGACCTTTGCGGTCATTCGATTCCGCAGAAACAGCCGCACCGCTCAACGCTCCAGGCATCTGCTGCCGGAAGCGATGCAGACGTCGTTGCACCGTCGCTAACGCAGGCGCGAGCCCCGTTTTCCGCCCGCATCCCGCGTCTCGATTCGTTGGAAACCGATCACGTCCGTGATCTCAGGTCGACTCGACCTAAGATCATCGTGATCCAGCGGCTCTCGGTCCGTTAGCTTTTTTTGCTGCGAGCTTTGGAGGCAGTGTTCTTTTTCGGCTTTGCATCGTCTTGCTGCTTCCTTGCCGCGGATTTCCTCGGTTTTTTGCCTTCAGAAGGGTCTGCAGATACAATAGGGTCACCAGAAAGCGCGCCATTCTCCCGCTCTCCGCCCCGATCGATCCTTGCGGACTGAATCTCTTCTGCGGCCTCTAACCAGTGCTTGAGGCCGTCGCCCTCCGGTCGCCCCGCTCTCTCCCACAGCTCATAGGCCCGCTTCCTGATCAGTTCTTCGCCGTCCGTCTTCATGGCAAACGCTCCTTATCAGTTGAGGTGGAAAATGACCGGTGGGCGGCGGTAAAGCCTGATGATGCCGCATCGAAAGGAGAGTTTAGGCAGAATGCTGCATGCTCGCAATCGCAACGCGCTCTCGCGTGGTCATTTGTTGCAGCGAGACGAACGCGGGACCCGTGCGGCGCATGCAGCACCGGAAGCCACACCGATTGCCCTCTCGTGGGTCCGCCTATCGCGCCCCCATCCGCAACGCGCCGTCGAGGCGGATGACCTCGCCGTTCAGCATGTCGTTCTCGCAGATATGCCGGACGAGCGCGGCATATTCTGCCGGGCGGCCGAGGCGCGGCGGGAAGGGCACGCTCTTGCCGAGCGAATCCTGCACCTCCTGCGGCATGCCGGCCATCATCGGCGTTTCGAAGATGCCCGGTGCGATCGAGACGACGCGGATGCCGAAGCGCGCGAGCTCGCGCGCGATCGGCAGCGTCATCGCCACGACGCCGCCTTTCGAGGCTGAATAGGCCGCCTGGCCGATCTGCCCGTCGAATGCGGCAACCGAGGCCGTGTTGATGATGACGCCGCGGGCGCCGCCGTCATCCGGCTCTTCCTTCGCGATCGCCGCGGCGGCAAGGCGGATCATGTTGAAGGTGCCGACGAGATTGATGCCGATCGCCCGCGTGAAGCTTTCGAGGCGATGCGGACCGTCGCGTCCGAGCACTTTTTCGCCAGGCGCGATGCCGGCGCAGTTCACCAGCCCATGGAGATGGCCGAAGCTCTCAAGCGCGACAGCAACCGCCGCCTCGCCCTCCGCCTCGCTCGTCACGTCCGTCGGCACGAAGCGCGCCTTTACGCCGAGCTCGGCGGCCATCGCCGAACCCGTGTCGGCATTGACATCGGCGACAACGACAGAGGCGCCATCGGCCACAAGGGCGCGCGCGACGGCGGCTCCGAGCCCCGACCCGGCGCCGGTCACCAGAAAGACCTTGTCCCGGATCAGCATGTCCGCGCTCCCCCAGACTGGTTGGCCGTGTTCCTCTGCATCATATTCTCCTCCCGTGGGTATTCCCGGATCACGCATGCGCTGCGCGTCTGGCAAGACGCGCAGCGCGGCGCGGACTATAACCAGACCTGCCGTCGGAGGCGACACCGAAAGGGCGCTGGATCGGTCACGCGCCCGTGCGCGCCACGACCGGAACGTAGTCTTCCAGCTCCGGCGCCGGAAACATGAGTGTCGCGCCGATCTCGGCCGACCGATAGAGACCCATCAGGATCTCGACCACGGCGAGGCCGTCCTCGAAGGTTTCGAGCGGCTTCACGCCCTTGCGGAAACACTCGACCATGTGCCGGTTTTCGTCCGTGTAGCCATAGACGCCAGCCTCGTCGTCCAGCACCGGCATCAGCCCCTGCTCGGCATTCTGCTTTTCGACGAGATCCTCGCCCTCGGACCCCTTGACCTCGCGCGACAGGAAGATCTTCAAGCCGGTTCCAAGCGAATTGTATTCCAGCGCATATTCCGGCCCCAGGAGTTCGAGCTGGATGCGTAAGCCGGCGCCGACATAGGCCCAGGAGGTGGTCGCCTCGATCATCAGCTCGTTACCGTCCTCGTCCTCGAGCGTGACGGTCGCTCGGGCAAAATCCTCCGCGGGACGCCTGCGGTAGTCGACCGCCTTTCCGAAGCGCTTGCTGAGCTCATCGGCATATCCGGGCTGGGTCCATTTGAGGTTCGCAACCGTACCGTTGACCGCCTTCACCTTCAGTGAGTTGCGTGGCGCCCCCGGCGCCGTCAGCAGATGACGCGCCACCTCGACGCTGTGGCTCATCATGTCGGAGAGCACCCCGCCGCCCTGTTTGTCGCCCTGCCAGAACCAGGGTTCGTGCGGGCCGGAATGTTCTTCCGCGGCGCGTGCGAGATAGGGCCGCCCGGTGGTCGACGCCGCGCGGCGCCAGATGATCTCCTTGCCGCGCAGGACCGGTGTCGAGAAGACCTGGTTTTCCAGATAGCCGTGGTTGAGGCCGGCGTCTTGCGCCAGCCGCAGCATTTCGCGCGCTTCGGCGACGGTGCGCGCGAGCGGCTTCTCGCAGGCGACGGCGAAGATCTTGCTGCGCCCTGCCTTGATCGCCGCGGTCAGCGTCCGCATCACCTCGATCCGCGTATAGTTCGGCGAGAGAATCCAGATCGCGTCGACATCCTCGGCGGTCACGAGCGATTCGAGGCTGTCATGCGCCCGGCAGGTCCCAAGCTCAAGCGCCTCGACCTCTCTGGCAAACCGTGCGCGGTGTTCGGCCGTGGGGCTGAAGGCGCCCGTCACCTCGACATTGCGCACGCCGACCAGCGATTTCAGGTGGAAATGCGCGATGAAGCCGGTTCCGACGAAGCCGACGCGCAATGTCTGGCTTGGCAGTTCAGTCATTCTCTCCTCCTGAATTTGTGTTCGGAACGGAATGTGAGCGCACCACAGTTCCGCGCGTGTTTGTCATTCCCGCGGCGGAGCCGTACTTCCCCGAATGTGCAAGACAGTCGGAAGGACGATCGGTTCGTCGCAATCGATCTCGGCGCCGGACACGACCTTAAGAAGCAGTTCCATGGCGACATGTCCGATCTCGGCACGCGGCTGGCTGACGGTCGTCAGCGGCGGGTAGAAGGCCTTGCTCAGATAGAGATCGTCGAAACCGACAACCGACACGTCGCCAGGCACATCGCGCCCCATGCGGCGCAGTTCGTATGCCGCGCCATAGGCCATTTCGTCGTTGGCAACGAAAAGCGCGGTCGGCGGCTCCGGCAGGGTGAAAAGCTTGCGGCAGCATTCCTGCCCGCTTTCGAGCAGAAAGTCGCCGCGAACTTCGTAGGCTTCCGGCACGTCGAGCCCGGCATTGCGCATGGCCTCGCGATAGCCCTCGCGCCTGTGAAGGCTCATCAGTTCCGGCAATGGTCCGCTGATATGGGCAATGCGCCGATGGCCGATCGAGATGAGGTGCTCCACCGCTTCCCGCGCGGCGCCGAAATTGTCCACCTGCACATGCGGCAGGCCTGCGCCCTCGATGATCTCGAGCGCCACGACCACTGGCAGGCGGGTCGGTGCACCGGTCCAGCTTCCGCCGGCCGGCGGAAGCTTTCCGGTCATCAGGATCATGCCGTCGGCATGGCCGTCGCGCAGCATGTTGAAATACTCAATCTCTCGGGCCGGATCGCTTTCGGTGTTGCCCATCAGCACGGAATAGCCGGCGTCCCGCGCCGTCGTTTCGACGCCTTTCAGGATGTCGAGGTAGAAGGGATTGCCGACGTCGCGCACGACGAGCAGCACCGACATGGACCTGCGGGTCCTCAGGTTCCGGGCGCTGACATTGGGTCGATAGTTGAGTTCGCGCGCGAGATCATGGATGCGCTGGCGCGTCTCGGCGCTTACCAGCGCCGAGTCGCTGAGCGCACGCGACACCGTCGCAACCGACACGCCCGCCCGCTCGGCGATATCCTTGATCTTCGGCCGCTCTCTCATGCACGCATCGCCCGACCCCGACCATAGAACATCATGAGCAGGAGCAGCGTCGCCCCGAACACCATCTGCCGTCCGGATTCGTCGATATTCACCGTGGTCAGGATGCTCTGAAGGATGACGAGCAGGATCGCGCCGGCCATGGTGCCGGTATAGCCGCCCCTGCCGCCGGCAAGCGAGGTGCCGCCGAAGACGACCGCGATGATCGACGGAAGCGTGTACTGCTCGCCGACATTGGCGAAGGACGAGCCGGAATAGCCGAGCAAACAGAGGCCGGCGACCGCGGCGAACATGCCGGAAATGATGAAGAGCGCGATGCGCATGACCCGGACGGGGACGCCGGCCATGTAGGCCGCATGCTCGTTCGAGCCGATGGCATAGATGCGATGGCCGAAAACCGTGCGGTGGAGCATGAAGGCCATGATGAGGCCGATGGCGATCCACAGCCAGATGATACCGGGAATGCCGCCGACGAGCGGCTGCGTGACGAAGCTTGAAAGGCCCGGCGCGGCGCGGCCGGAAGGGATGCCCATGCGGATGACGACGAGCAGCCCCTGGAGGACGCCGAGCATGCCGAGCGTCATGACGAGAGGCGGGATGCGCAGGAGCGTCACGCCCAGTCCGTTGAGCAGACCGAAGAAGGCGCCGGCGGCGAGGCACGCGAGGATCGCCGGCACAATACCGCTGTCTGCCCCGTTCATGACGTTGCCGGCGATGATCGCCGAAAGCGAAACGACGCCGCCGACGGAGAGGTCGATGCCCTCGCGCCCGCCGAGAATGACGACGTTCTGGCCCGCCGCGACGATGCCGAGGAGCGAGGCGACGATCAGCAGCCTCAGGACCTGTCCGCCGGAGGCAAAGCCGGGCGATAGCGCTTGCCCGAGGTAGAGGAGAGCCGCGATCAGCACGAGCGCGACGACGAGCGGCTGGCGGATGACAGTGAGGATCCGGCTCATGCGCGCGCCCTCCTGCCTGCCAGCACGCCGGCCATCAGCACGACGAGAATAGCGAAGCCTTGAACGAAATTCTGCCATTCCGACGGCGTGCCCATGAAGAAGACGACCGAGTTGATGAGACCGATCGTCAGCGCGCCAAGAGCCGATCCGACCACCGTTCCCCAGCCGCCGGAAAGCGCGCTGCCGCCGAGCACCACGGCGGCGACGCTGTAGAGCGTCATCTTGCCGCCGACCAAGGGGTCGCCGCTCGCCGTGTCGCCGGTGATGCAGAAGGCGGCAAGTGCGGAGAAAAGCCCACAGAGAAGGTAGCCCTTGATCCGTATGGGCACGACCGGCAGCCCGGTCTGGTAGGCCGCCTGCTGGTCGTCGCCGACGGCGAGCAACTGCGTGACGAGGCGCGTGCGGCTGAGCACCAGGAGCACGGCGGTGAGCGCCGCCAGGATATAGAAGGCGAAGGGCACGCCGAGCAGCCGGCCGCCATAGGTCCGCCAGAACAGCGCCGGCGCCGGCGTGCCGGCAACGGGAAGGATATAGAGGGCGAAGCCGGTGAAGAAAATGCTCGTTGCGAACGTCGCAACAATCGCCTGCAGCCGCAATGCGGCGACGACGATGCCGTTCAGGAGGCCGCAGGCGAGCCCCAGCAGAAGGCCGAGGGCAAGGGCGAGCAGCACGGCGCCGCCCCCGCCCCCCCATCGCTCCATCAGGACGACGATCGCGACGTTGACGAGCGACAGGATCGAGCCTGCGGAAAGATCGATATCACCGGCATAGACGACATAGGTCTGGGCGATCGCGAGCAGGATCAGCGCCATGTAGGTGCTGAGCAGCCCCGTCAGCGACCGGTAGCTGAGGCTATTCGGCGAAAAGACGCCGTTGAGCAACAGGAGGCCCACGACGATCAAGAGCGCCGGCAGAAAGGGATAGCGCTCCAGAAGCTTGCGGATGCCGCCCGCGCGCGCCCTCGGAGTGATCGTGATCTCTGCCATCACGCGGCCTCGTAAGCGGCTTGGTAGAGATTGTAGCGCGTGCGGTCGCCACCCGTCAGTTCGCGGCTGATCGATCCGCCGTTGAAGACGAGGATGCGGTTGGCGTTCCCGAGCAGTTCTGCATCCTCGGATGAATACAGCAGGATGCCGAGCCCCTCGGCGGCCAGCTGGCGGATCAGCGCGAAGAGGTCGGCCTTCGCCGAAAGGTCGATGCCCTTGGTCGGGTCATCGAGCAGCAGCACATCGGGCCGGTCGATCAGCCAGCGGGCGATGATCACCTTCTGCTGGTTGCCGCCGGAAAGCGAATTGATCGGGTGGAACAGGCTCTGAAACTTGGTGTGCATGCTCTGAAGCGCCGGCACGACCTTGTCGCGCAGCTTGGAGGGCCGCGCGATCAGCAGGCGATCGCGCAGATAATGGATCGGCGTGACGTTCTCGATGATCGGCCTGCCGCTGATGACGCCGTCGCGGCCGCGATCGCCGGAAACATAGGCGCAGCCGCGCCGAATGGCGTCGCGCGGGCTCGAGGCGTCAAAGCGGCCGTCGCCGATCAGCACTTCGCCCGAGCTAATCGAGCCGGCACCGAAGATCGCCCGGAGCAGCGCCGACTGGCCCTGGCCGTGGAGCCCACCGAAGCCGAGAATTTCGCCCTTGGCGACTTCGAAACTGACATTGCGGAAGCCGCGGCCGGAGAGATCGCGGACGGTCATCGCCGCGCCGTCCTTGCCGTTGACGACGGCGGGGGCCGACGACTGCGAAGCCGGCATGTCGCCGGAGCCGCCGACCATCAGTCGGATAACCGAGGCTGCATCCGTCTCGGCAAGATTGAGCGTCGTGATCGTCTCGCCGTCACGAATGATCGTCACCCGGTCGCCGATCGCCTTGATCTCGTCCATGCGGTGGGAAATGAAGATGACACCCCGGTCCTGCCGCTTCAGATCGCGCAGGATCTCGAAGAAGCGATCGACCTGCGCCCGGTCGAGCGCCGAGGTCGGTTCGTCGAAGATCATGATCGGCGCCTCGCTCGCGAGCGCCTTCATGATCTCCACGAGCTGCCGCTGGTCCGGACGCAGGTTGCCGACAAGGGCGTCGGCGGAAAATCCTTCTCCGGCTACCTCTTCGAAGAGCCTGATATAACGCGCCGCGCGCTGCTTGAGCAAAGTCCGGTCGACGAACAGGTGGGACTTGATCGGCAATGCGGCGAGGCAGATGTTTTCCTCGACCGAGCGATGAGCCGCGAGGCTGAGCTCCTGATAGAAGATGCCGATCCCCTGTGCATGCGCCGCGTGCGGTCCGGTGATCGTGACCGGCCTGTTGTCGATCAGGATTTTCCCGGCATCCGGCCTGACGCTGCCGGCGATGACCTTGCAAAGCGTGCTCTTGCCAGATCCGTTCGAGCCCATGAGGACATGAACTTCGCCGGCCATGACTTCCAGATCGCCGCGGCGCAGCGCCAATGTGGCACCGTAAGCCTTGCTTACGCCGCTCAGTCTCAATTTCGTCATGGAACTTCGTCCGTTGCAATGCGAAGGGAAGCACGGGCCGAGACTCGGCCTGCGCAACCATTGGAAACACTCACTTGAAGAGGGCTTCCGCGTCTTCGATCGAAAGCGAGCTGGTGTAGGAATAGTAGCCGGGCTTGCCTTCGAGCTGCTTTGCGGCATCGCCGACGTTCTTGCTGTCGATGAACGGGATCGGCAGGTAGAGGGCGTTACCGTACTGGCCGGCCTTGGCGGGCTCCTTCAGTTCCTTGCCCTGCAGCATCAGCACCGCGACATTCAGCGCGCTCGCCATCACGCCCGGTGGGTTGACGGTCGCGCCGGAGTTCAGATTGTCCTTGACCCAGAGGTCGATGAAGTCCTTGCGGATCTCGCCGGTTGCGGCGATCTGGCCGGTCTTGCCGGCGTCCATGATCGATTTCCAGGCGCCGGCGGCCATGCCGTCCTGCACGACGACGCCGTTCACGTCGGGATAGGTGGCAAGGATGTTCTGCATCGCCTGCTGGCCCTGCGCCTGATCCCAGTTGGCGTTGACTTCGTTGACGATCTGGATGTCCGGATAGTCCTTGAAGACCTGCTTGTAGCCCGCCACGCGCATCTCGTTAGCCGGGTGGCCCGCAACGCCGTTGATCGCGACGACCTTGCCCTTGCCGCCCAGCGTTTCGGCAAGCCATTTCGCACCGGCGGCACCCCAGGCGGTCTGGTCGATGCCGACATAAAGCGCATCCGGAGACGAAACTTCCGCGTCCGTCGCAATCACCAGGATGCCGGCTTCCTTCGCCTGGGCGAAGATCGGATCGAAGGCGGTCGGGCTGTTCGGGTTGACGATGATGGCGTTCACGCCTTCCGCGATGAAGTTGCGGATATGGGCGATCTGGCCGGGAACGTCGACATTCGCACTCTGGACCGAGACTTCGACGTCGACGCCCTTGTCCTTCCACGCGGCCGCGGCGGCCTTGGCCTCGTCGATCATCTGGGTGCGCCACTCGCTGCCGACCCAACCATTCGAGAGACCGATCTTGAAGGTCTCCGCGCTGACTGCCGATGCCGAGATGACGATGGACGCAACTGCGCCGAGCGCTACTGCGATAAGCGTTTTCATAAGATCCTCCCAAATCTTAAGGAGGACATGAAGCCAGAAAATGTAATCGATTTCAATGACGTTCTGGGACGTTCTGGCGGCTGCACCGTCGCGATCGGGCCAACGAAAGGTCGGCCCGAACTAAAATCATGAGGGTGATCAGACCACGACGTTGGCGACGATGTCGCTTTCGCAGAGAACGAGGTTCGGCGAATAGCCTTGCGCGAGGAACTGCTGGCGGTCGTTTTCGGCGACGACGAAGACGACGGTGCGCGCGATCTCGCCCGCCTCGAGTTCGGGCGCGGGGGCCACGACGGCGATGTCCTGGCGCAGGCCCAGTTCGCGCAGCAGACCTTCGAGCGACGACGGACTGTCGACGCCATGCAGGACCACGCGGTTGACCTCCGCGGCGGCATTGACCTGCCAGGCAAGCGTCTGCACGGCCACCATCAGCGGCAAGGAATCCTTCAGTTGCCGCGCCGTCGGATGGTGCTCGAACCCGGCGAGCGCCATGCGCGTATAGATTTCATAGGCCTTGACGTATTCTTTCTTGGCCGCCCACATGCGCATCGCCACCGCCATCCGGAGGGACGTGAACTGCCTGATCATGGCGTCCCGTGCCGTGCGCCGGTCGGGTGTCATGCGTAGGGCTCCACGCTTGGCTCCGACGTGGAGAAAATACTCCAGGCCGCCCCGGTAACGGTCCCAAGAGGTCAGCAGTTCGTCATGGCCGGCCTGCGGGCGGTCCCGTCCCAGCTTCGATTGGACGACCTGCCGGTAGAAGGGTTTCTTCAGAAACGCGACACCGCCGCGCTCGAGAAAATGAGCGAGATTGGAGAACGCCCAATAGGCGAAATGGCGCGGCAGCCAAGACGTGCGCAGCGCCGCGGTCCGGTAGATTCCGATCTCGGGAAAGATGTGCCGCTCGACGACGAAAGCGAAAAGCCGCTCGAATTCGTCCTTGTCGAATTTGCTGTCGGCATCGACATTGTAGAAAAGCTCGGTGTCCCGACCTTCGACCTCGTTATGAATATGCCACGGCGCAAAGCAGGCGGAGAGTTCCGGGTTCCTGTCGAGGTAGGCAATCGCCTCGACAAGACCGTCGACTGCCAGCATGTCGTCGTCCGCGAGATAGATCGCATAGTCGCCGGCCGCGTGGCGGAAGGCGCTGCAGAGATTGGGGTCGACGCCACGATTTTCCAACTGGCGGAAATAGCGAATCGGCAATCCCTTGCCGGCGAACGCCTCGACAATTTCCCGCGTGTTGTCCGTGGAAGCGTTGTCGGAGATGACGATCTCGAAGCTGAACGGGATCTGGTAGCTTTCGACGAAGCGGCCGAGCGCATTCTCCAGGAACCGCGCTCGGTTATAGGTCGGGATGCAGATGCTGAGCTTGACGGGATCCACCCAAGTGTTCCTGCTAGAGCAATTCCGGGAAAATTTTGTAACGGTTTTCGTCCGGAATTGCGTGATTTCAAAGAGTTAAATCATCTCGATGGCGCTTGCCCGCCATCGAGAGGCCGCTCTCCCAAAGCCTACGCAGCCTGCGCAAGCAGAGAACCGATGAGAACACTTATTCCGGTGCGATCTTGTGTGAGGCTTGCTGCGGCATGTTTGCCTACAGCGCCGCGCGTCTAATTAGACGCGCAAAGGACGCTGTAGCACTTTGAATTGTCGTAGCCGATTTGAGGAACCAGGCAGTCGGCTTCACGCCTGGGATTTGACGACGGCTGCAGCGCCGTCCGACATCAACCCGGCGAGGGTCCGGACGAGCGTGTCGCGGAATGCCTTGTCCGACGGCAGGTCGTCACCGAACACCTCCGTGATGCGGAGAAGCGCGGCCACGATCTCTTCTGGCCGTTGCAGCGGCTGCGCGACGCTGGCGATCCGGCCGGCAAGCGGGTCGCGGACATCGATGGCGTTGGCCTTTTCGTCGATGCCGCGCGCATAGCGCATCCAGGCGGCAACGCCGAGCGCCAGGCGGTCGTAGGAGGATTTCGCAGCGCTGCGGTCGCGGATAGTTCCGAGCAGCCGCTGCGGCAGCTTCTGCGATCCGTCCATGGCGATCTGCCATGTCCGGTGGCGCAGCGCCGGATTGCGGAACCGCTGAAGCAGTGCCTGGCGATAGGCAGCGAGATCGAAGCCCGGCAGCGCCGGCAGGGTCGGCGAGACTTCCTCGACCATCAATCCTCCGATCAGCGCCTCCATGCCCGGCAGCGCCATGGCTTCGGCAACCGTTTCCGCGCCTGCCAGGTAGCCGAGATAAGCGAGCGTCGAATGGCTGCCGTTGAGCAGCCGCAGTTTCATCATCTCAAAGACGGCGACGTCATCGACGAAAACAACGCCGGCCTTCTCCCAGGCGGGACGGCCAAGCGGAAAATCATCTTCCACCACCCACTGACGGAACGGTTCGGTCACGATCGGCCAGGCATCGACAAGGCCGATCGCCGCGGAAATGTCCGACCGGTCTTTTTCCGTCGTCGCCGGGACGATCCGGTCCACCATGGTCGACGGAGAGGCGAGCTCCCGGATAATGTTGGCGAGGGCCGGATCGCGCAGTTCCGCGAAGCGCTTCACCACGTTCTTCAGCACGTGGCCGTTGGACGGAAGATTGTCGCAGGAGAGCAGCGTGAACGGGGGCACGCCGGCACGCGCCCGACGCGCAAGCGCTTCCACGATGAAGCCGACCGCCGACTTCGGCCGCGCCGGGTTCTGAAGATCATGGACAATGTCGGGATGACCTTCATCGAGCGTGCCCGTCGCCGGATTGTGGCAATAGCCCTTCTCGGTGATCGTCAGCGAAACGATCCGCGTCGCAGGGTTGGCCATGCGGGCGAGCACGGCTTCGGGATCCTCCGGCGCACAAAGAAGCTCGGCGACGCTGCCGATCACCTGCAGTTCCTCTCCCTCGCCATCCTGGACCTTTAGCGTGTAGAGCCCGTCCTGCGGCGCGAGCGCGTCGCGTGTCTCGGGGCTGCGCAGCGAGACGCCGGAAATCCCCCAGGAAGGATCCTCTGCGAGCACCGCATCGGTAAAGACGGCCTGGTGCGCCCGGTGAAACGCGCCGATGCCGAGGTGGACGATGCCGACGGCGAGCCGGGCGGGTTCGTATTCCGGCCGTTTGACGGCAGCCGGCAACCGGTCGAGTGTCTGTCGTGAGAGCTGCATCATGAAGCCTGTTGTTGTTTTGCGCGCGCGACGATCTGCGTCGGGCTGACGAACTGTAGTGCGAGGACCAGCCAGAAGAGCGTCGTCACCATATAGACGACCGCCATCGCGTCGATCGACTGGCTGGCGCGCACGCCGGAGGCGAAAACCGCGTAATAGAGCGCAACGACCAGCGTCTGGCTCGTCGGTCCGGCGATCAGGAAGGTGAGCTCGAACATCGCGATCGTGCGCACGAGGACGAGAAGCAGCGCGGCCAGCATACCCGGAAGCAGGAGCGGCAGCAGGATGCGCAGGAAGAGGCTGCCGGTGCCCGCGCCGAAGACGCGCGCGGCGGCTTCGATGCGCGGATCGATCTGCTCGATGAACGGGATCATGACAAGGATGACGAAGGGCAGCGAGGGCACCAAATTGATCAGCACCACGCCCCAGAACGAACCGCCGAGACCGATCTGGTAAAGGACCGTCGCCAGCGGAATGCCGTAGGTGAGCGGCGGGATGAGGAGCGGTAGCAGGAAGAGCAGGATGACGGCACGCTTGCCGGGAAAGTCCCGCCGGGCCAGCGCATAGGCAGTGATGACGCCGATCATTCCGGAAATGAGGACGACGGCGAAGACGACCTGAAAGGTGACGAGAACCACGCTCGAAAGCTGGAACTCGCTCCAGGCGTCGAAATACCAGCGCGTCGTCCAGCCCGCCGGTAGCCAGGTGCCGAGCCAGCGCCTGGCGAAGGAGTTCATCACCACGGCGGCCATTACACCAATGAGGTTCAGCACGAATAGGCCGGCGAGCGCCCACACGGCGAAGCGCCACAATTTCGAGGCAAGGCCCTGGTCACGGATCATGGCGTCACCTTTTCTAGTTCAAGGAAGAATGTCGTTGAAACGTCGAAGTGCATCGCCTTACCCTTTCGTGCCGCCCGCGGGGCCGCGGTAAAAGAGCGTACGCAGGCCGAGCACCGCCACGACCACGACGAGTTCGACGAGCCCCATGATGATCGCGATCGCCGAGCCCATCGAGTGATCGTACTGCTCGAACGCGGCCTGGTAGGCGGCGATCGAAATCACCCGCGTCGGCCCGGCGGGCGCGCCGAGCAGCACGGCCGATGGAAACACCGCGAAGGCCTGGACGAATGCGAGGCAGAAGGTGACGGCGAGGCCCGGCACGAGCAACGGCAGGAAGACCCGGAAGAAACGCTGCCGCGGTCCGGCCCCGAGCGTTGCGGCCGCCTGCTCGATCGCCGGATCGATGCCGGTCACGTAGGAGAGCGTCAGGAGAAACGCGAAGGGGAACCCGGTGATCAGCAGCGAAGCGAAGACGCCCCAATAATTGTTGGTGAGCTTCACCGGCGCATCGAGCAGCCCGACGAGGATCAAGGCACGGTTGAACCAGCCCTGCGGGCCGAGAAAGGTCAACAGGCCATCGGCGACGAATACCGTGCCGAGCGTGATCGGCAGCACCAGGATCGTCGTCAACAGCCGCTGCCGGCTCATCAGCCGCACACGGAAGGCAATCGGCAGCGCCAGCGCCATGTTGACGATCGTCACCGGCAGAGCGAGCCAGAGCGTCGCGCCGATCGTCGCGAACTGGAAGCGGTCGGTGAAGAAGCGGGTGTAGTTCGCGTACCAGGCGCCCTCACGCGGCATCAGCGAATCGACGATGCCGTAGGCAAACGGATAGACGAACAACGCGAGCATCACCGCAAGTCCGGGCAGGACGAGCAGCGTCGTCGCGTCGAAACCGCGGGCGGCGAGCCGCAACCGAAGGGAAGGCCTGTTCATGCCGCCTGCCCCTTGAAGAGAAGCGCCCGGCCGGCGACCGGCTGCAGCCTTGCGGCGGCGCCGCGCGGGAGCGCATGATCGGCGCGGAAATAGAGTTCCGAGCCGTCAGCGCCATGCGCCATGCCGAAGAAGGCACGGCCGCGATATTCCATGCTGCTCACCGTGACCTGAACTCCGTCACCATCCTCGACGGCCACGAGATCTTCCGGGCGCACGGAGAGGATGGCGGCGTCCCCCGGTTTCAGCGGCTGGCGCATTGTGCCCGTGAGCCGGGCGCCGGCTGCCTCGATTTCCGCCTCGCTGCCGGAAACCGACAGCACCCGCCCGGGAAGCCGGGTGCGGAAGCCCATGAAATCCGCCACCTCGACATGGACGGGGCGCTGGTAGAGATCTTCGGGGGTGCCGATCTGCATGATGCGGCCCTGGCTCATCACGACGATGCGATCGGCGAGCGAAAGCGCCTCGTCCTGGTCGTGCGTGACATAGATGGTGGTCGAACCGATCTGGTCGTGGATGCCGCGGATTTCGGCGCGCATCTCGAGCCGGAGCTTGGCATCGAGGTTGGAGAGCGGCTCGTCCATGAGCACGACCGGAGGCCGGATAACGACGGCGCGGGCAATGGCGACGCGCTGCTGCTGGCCACCGGAGAGCTGCCCCGGCAGCTTGTCGGCCTGCGAGCCGAGGCGGACGAGGTTGAGCGCGTCGTTGATCCGCTTGTCCGCCTCGGCGCCGCCGATACCCTGCATGGTAAGGCCGAAACCGACATTGCGGCGCACGGTCATATGCGGAAAGAGCGCGTAGCTCTGGAACACCATGCCGAAGCCGCGCTTTTCCGGTTCGAGTTGGTCGATGCGCTGGCCGCCGAGACGGATTTCGCCTCCCGTCAGCGGCAGGAGGCCGGCAACGCAGTTGAGCGCCGTCGACTTGCCGCAGCCCGAAGGTCCGAGAAGCGCGATGAATTCGCCCGGCTCGATCGCAAGGTCGATGCCGTCAAGCGCGTTGTAAGCACCGAACGAGCGGCGCAGGCCGTCAAGCTCGAGACGTGCGCCCTGTCTTGACTCGCCCTTTTTCAACTCGCCTTGTTTCTGCGAGGGCGCCTGTCTTGGGTTTTGAACCGGCAGGGTCAAGGTATTCTCCTATTCATGGTGCGCTTTCCGGTTGCCGACCCCACTGTGCGTTTCCCTACATCGAAGCCGATTTAGGGATAAAACATACAGCAATTCAAAGTGCTGCAGCGTGCCCTTGCGCGTCTGAAAAGACACGCGGCGCTGCAGCGGGATCGTCACGACACCCGTTCTTCTGGCGGCGGCGTCTGCGCGGCCGATAGCGTTTGGATGCGGCGGCGACGGTTCGCCGGCGTCGCATCCGGTTGATTAGAGCGCGATGAGGAAAAGTGTGTGCGGTTTTCCGCCCGCATCCCGCTCTAACTTATTGGAATCGATCAGCCCTTCGATGCGCCGATCTGTTCGTCCCAGATGCGGAACGCATCGACGAGCTTGGCCGGCTCGAGCGGAACCTCGAGCGGGTTGTTGGCGATCCAGTCTTCGTACTCCGGCCGCCCGAACTCGGCGATGGCGTCCTGGCTTTCCTGCGGCGCCATGTCGAGCGTCACGCCCTTCGCCGCCGGACCCGGGTAGAAATAGCCCTCGTCAAAGGCGATCGCCTGCTGCTGCGGCTGGAGGATGAAGTTGATGACGTCGAGAAGGACGGCCACCTTTTCCTCGGATACGCCCTTCGGAATGACCGCATAATGCGCATCGGTCACCCAGTGGAAGCCTTCGAGGGTGCTTACTTTCGCCTCGGCCGGAACGATGCCGAGCACGCGCGGGTTGATGTCCCAGCCGGTGGTGGTGACGACGATGTCGCGGGTGCCCTCGCCGAGTTCCTTCATCACCTGCGTCGTTCCGGTGCCGTAATACTCGATGTTTTCGCCGAGCGCCTTCAGATATTCCCAGGTCTTGCTCCAGCCGTTGACCGGATCGCGCGGGTCGCTATCGCCGAGCAGATAGGGAAGCCCCATCAGGAAGGTGCGACCGGGACCGGAGTTGGCCGGGCGCGCATACATGAAGCGCTTCGGATTGGCCTTGGTCCATTCGAGCAGTTCGGCAGCCGTCTTCGGCGGCGTCGCGACTCGCTCCGGGATATATTCGATCAGCGGACCGGAAGGGTAATAGGTGATGACGACGCCCTGGTCCTTCGCGAGAGCCTGCATCTTGAAGGCCTGCGGCAGGAGGATGCTTTCAAGGTTCGGGAGACTCGCCTTGTGCGCGGAGAGATCCACCCAGAGCCCCTGGTCGAGCCCGGCGGAAAGCGCGTCGGTGCCGGTGAGTACGAGGTCGATATCGACCTTGCCGGCGGCCTGCTGGGCCTTGATCTTCGACGGCAGTTCGGGGGCGGGCGCCTTGGTGAAGGCGAAGCTCGACACCCATTCCGGCTTTGCCGCCGCGTAGTTCTCGAACATGCCCTGCGTCAGCGCCAGGTTACCGGCAACGTCGACGACGGTGATGGTGACCGGAGCCGACGGCGCCTTGGCCTGTGCAAAGCCGCGGGTGGGGATCAGGCTCAACCCCGCCATGCCGGCAACGCCGCCGACAAAATTTCTGCGTGTGATCTTCATTCTCATTCTCCTCCATCGTTATGCCGGACGTCTCCCGAGCGGCCGGCCCCTGCAACGCCGCGCGTCTCATCGGACGCGCAAAGGTCGCTGCAGCAGCTTGAATTGACTCACAAGCGATACGCCCGCTTGGCGAGCCCGTAAGCAAGTTCGCGCGCAAGGTCGTGCGCCTCCTCCTCCTCGAGGCGGTGGTCGGCGACGAGGCGCGCGAGATAGGCGCAATCCACCCGGCGTGCCATGTCGTGCCGCGCCGGGATCGACAGATAGGCGCGGGTATCGTCGTTGAAGCCGACGGTGTTGTAGAAGCCGCAGGTCTCCGTGGTTGTCTCGCGGAAGCGGCGCATACCCTCCGGACTGTCGAAGAACCACCAGGCGGGGCCGAGCCGCAGTGCCGGATAGTGGCCGGCGAGCGGTGCCAGTTCGCGCGAATAGGCCGTCTCGTCGAGCGTGAAGAGAATGATGGTCAGAGAAGGGTCATTCCCGACCGCATCGAGCAGCGGCTTCAAGGCATGCACATAATCGGTTGCCTTCGGGATATCGGCGCCCTTGTCAGGTCCGAAGTTCGCAAACAGCGACGGATTGTGGTTGCGGTAGGAGCCGGGATGGATCTGCATGACGAGGCCGTCCTCCTGGCTCATCCGCGCCATTTCCGTCAGCATCTGGCCGCGGAAGGCTTCGGCTTCCGCTGGCCCCGCCTTGCCGGACAAGACCTTCTCGAACAGGCTTGCAGCATCGCCCGGCGAAAGGTTTTCCGTCCGGGCTGTTGCGTGGCCGTGATCGGTCGCCGTGGCGCCGCGTGCCTTGAAGAAGGCGCGGCGGGCGCGATGCGCGTTGAGATAGCCGGTCCAGGTCGCGGATTCGCCGGTCAGCGCAAGCAGCTTCCCGACATTCTCGACAAAGCCCAGCGCCTCGGCATCGACCACCGCGTCCGGCCGATAGGTCGGCACGACGCGGCCATGCCATCCCGAACCGCGAACCGCATCATGATGCGCAAGATCATCGAGCGCGCCGTCGGTCGTCGCGATCACTTCGATGCCGAATTTGTCGTAGAGCGCGCGCGGCCGCAGTTGTGGCGTGGCAATCGCCTCGGCGATGCGATCGTAGAGGGCGTCGGCATTGGCCGGCCCCAGCCGCTCGGTGATGCCGAAGACGGCTTCCAGCGAATGCTCGAACCAGAGCCGCGTGGGCGTGCCGGCAAAGAGATGGAAATGCTTGGCGAAAAGCCGCCAGATCGAGCGCCCGTCGGGAGCGGTACCCGAACCATCGCGCCTCCTGACCCCGAGGTCCTCCAGCCTGACGCCCTGCGAATAGAGCATGCGCGTCGCATAGTGGTCCGGCGTGATGAAGAGCGCCGCCGGATCGGGGAACGCCCGATCCTCGGCATACCAGACCGGTTCCGTATGGCCGTGCGGGGAAATGATTTTCAGGCCAGCGACAGCGTCATAAAGGCGCCGGGCGATGGCCCGCGCCTCCGGCTCCACCGGAAACAACCGATCGGGATGCAATGCCATTTCCGGGGCCTCCCTTCCCTCATCCATATTGGCAACCTGAATGAATTGATATACTAGTATCCAAAACCGAGTCAACAGATGGAATTCGCCTCCATGTCGAAACGCCAACGCCCGGATGTGTCCTCGCCGACTTTCGCAGCGTCAGGCGGCGCCAGGATTCGCCGGGTGACGTCGGCGTCGGCGATCTATGAGCAGCTCCATGCCGCGATCCTTTCGCTGCAGATGAAGCCGGGCGTCGCGCTGCAGGAGAAGCGCATTTCCGAGGAGTTCGGCGTCAGCCGCACGCCGGTGCGCGAGGCGCTTTTAAGGCTGGCCGAAGCCGGGCTCGTCGAAATCTTCCCGCAGTCTGGGACCTTCGTGTCGCGCATTCCGGTCTCCGCCATTCCCGAAGCCGTCGTCATCCGCAAATCGCTGGAGCGCACGACGGTCGAACACGCCGCCGAGATCGCCAGCGCCAACGATATCGCCAGGCTCGATGCGATCATCGCCCGCCAGCGCGTCCACGCAACGCTCAATGAACCATCGCAGTTCCATGAACAGGACGAGGCCTTCCACGAGGCCATCTCGGCAATCGCCGGCTATCCGGGCATCTGGAACATCCTGAAGACGGTAAAGCTGCAGATCGACCGCGCCCGGCGTCTGACGCTGCCAGTGCTCGGCCGCATGGACAGCGTCATCGAGGAGCATACGACGATCCGCGACGCCATCGCGGCCCACGATACGGACCGTGCGCGCGGCGCGATGATGGATCACCTGAGCGCCGTCATTCCCGACATTGACGAACTGAGGCTTCTCTATCCGGGCTATTTCAGCTGAACACCGGCTGTCCGTGACGACCCTAACAAAGATTCAAGACTGACAGGAGGAACACCAATATGCGGCAAGGCTGGAGATGGTTTGGGCCGGATGCGCCGGTCACGTTGGACGATGTGCGTCAGGCGGGCGCGACCAATGTCGTCTCGGCGCTGCATCAGGTGCCGATCGGCGAAGCCTGGACCGAAAAGGCCGTGCGCGAGCGCCAGTCGCTCATCGAGACCACGCCTGCCGGCCGTACGCCACTCAAATGGTCGGTCGTCGAGAGCATCCCGATCCCCGATCTGGTCAAGCGTGAGGGTGGTAAAGCAAAGGCCCAGATCGAAGCCTGGATTGCCAGCCTCGAGGCTGTCGCCGCCTGCGGCATCAAGATCATCTGCTACAACTTCATGCCGGTCGTCGACTGGACCCGCACCGAGCTCGACTTCGTCACGCCGACGGGCGCGACCGCGATGCGCTTCGACCATGAGCGCTTCGCGGCCTTCGAACTTTTCGTCTTGAAACGACCCGGCGCCGAGAGCGAATACTCGCAGGAGGACCGCGAGCGGGCAGAGGCGGTCTTCCGCTCGATGCCGGAGGAGGAGATCGCCGAGATCACCCGCATCATCACTTCCGCGCTCCCCGGCTCAACCACCGAACCGCTGACGATCCCCGCCTTCCGCGAGCGGCTTGCAGTCTACCGGGAGATCGACGCGGCGCGCCTGCGCCAGCATCTGATCGAATTTCTTGAGGCCGTGACGCCGGCGGCGGAAGCGCGCGGCGTCAAGCTTACGCTTCATCCGGACGATCCGCCCCGTCCGCTCTTCGGCCTGCCGCGCATCGCCTCGACCGAAGCCGACTACGCCGCGCTGTTCGACGCCGTGCCCTCGGAAGCGAACGGCATGTGCTACTGCACCGGAAGCCTCGGCGTCAGGGCCGACAACGACCTGCCGAAGATCGCCCGGCGTTTTGCCTCGCGCATCCATTTCGCCCATCTTCGCGCCACCACCCGCGAAGGCGACGGCCGCAGCTTCCATGAAAGCGCGCACCTCGAAGGCGACGTCTCGATGGTCGATGTGCTGAAGGAGCTCGTTGCCGAAGACAAGCGCCGGGGAGCGGAAGACACCATCGTGTTCCGCTCGGACCATGGCCACCGGATGCTCGACGATCTGCAGAAGACCGTCACGCCGGGCTATCCGGCGATCGGCCGTCTGCGCGGTCTTGCGGAACTGCGCGGCATCCTTCACGCGCTCGGCGCGCCGCCGACCTGATCGATCCTCGAACGGACGCCAAGCGTCGTCTGACTGCTGCATGATTCATCTAAGGGATCATGCAGCAGTCAGCGGGAGCTTCCCGCCGAGCCGGATGATGGCGGAAGAGAGTGGGAGTCGAACCCACCAAAGGCCGTCTCTCGACCCCTCCCGGATTTGAAGTCCGGACGCCCCACCGGGGACGAATCTCCTCCTGAAACACCCGCCTTGTCGCTCACACCATTCGACAAATTGCCGAAAAGGTCCAGTCGGTTGCGATTGAGACGGCGCATGTCGCCGCGCCTGAGCGTGACGCTGTGACGGTCGAAGAAGTCGAGGATCTGGATCGCAACCTTGCGGCCGTTTTCGAGACGATCGCGGAACTGCATCGCCGTGAACCAGCCCTTGTCGGCGGCCGTGCTGATCTCGGCGATCACCGCGACCATCTCCGCCACCACCTCGCGCAGGAAGAAATGATCGTGCGCCACCTCATGCACCTTGCCCATGCGGCTGCCGAGCTTCATGAGCCGGCGCACCTGCGCCTCGGGCACCGCCAGCAATCCGGCGATATCGCGCACCCGTGGCGGGCGGAACCGCTCGGATCCGTCGAGCAGAGGCGCGATATCGTGCCAGAGCCGTTCGTCAGCCAGGGTCATCGTCACCCGGTGGTCGGCAAGCCGGACCCAGGCTCCGTCGAGCGCGATCTCTCCCGGTCGCGCGAGGGCCTGCAGCGCCGCCCGAAAGGCCGGCACCGGCAAGCGAAGCTCCGCCTGCGTGCGCAGCCGCTCGACACCCATCCCCAGAAGGTCCGGATTGTCGGCGTGGAAGGCCTCGAGCCGGGCAAGGATATCGTTGCGGAATTTTTCCCAACTCGTCTCGGACATGGCAAGCGTCGTCGCCTCCAGCGGCAGTTGCACGACGCCTAGCGCTTGCGTCAGCGCGGGCATGTCCGTTGCTGCAATCGCCCGGTCGCGGGCGAAGGCGCCGAGGTCGAGATAAAACGGCGGCGCGGCAAGCAGCGCCTCGATCGCCTGCTTCGGCTCGGTCAGGGCGTGGCCCTCGAATTGCGCCATCCGTTCCGGGGTACGGCGCTTGCGTGCCGGCGCGCGCAGATCCAGGAACCGACCGCCGCCGATCGTGCGGCGCGCTGAGGTGTCGCGAACAACGTAGCGGTCGCCGGCCGCCGCCGCGATCGGCCGCTCCAGCACCAGCTGGACCAGCGTGCGCGCTCCAGGCACGACCGGCTCTTCGGCCAGCAGGACGATCCGCGCTCCGACTTCCACCGAGGCATGATGAAGCCGCACCGGGAACCAGTGGCCGATCGCCCTGGGTTCAGAGCCGAGCACGCGCAGCGTAGCGTCGATCCGGCTCGTCGGCGCATGCAGACTTTGGTCGCAGACCATGTCGCCGCGACTGACCGCCCTTTTCGTGATGCCGGGACCAGCGAGGTTCAGCGCGCAGCGATCGCCCGCGCGGCCGGTTTCGCTTGGCCTGTTCTGCGCATGGATCGACCGCACCCGTGCGTTGAGGCCGGCGGGGCTGATGGTGACATGATCCTCCAGCGACACCTGTCCTGAAAGCACGGTTCCGGTGACCACCGTGCCGACGCCTTGGATGGTGAAGGAGCGATCGACGGCCAGCCGGAAGCGCCCGCTTGCCTGCCGTCGCGCGAAGCGACGTGCCGCACCGACTATTTCGTCACGAAGCGGCGCCACGCCCCTGCCCGACAGCGCCGAAACCGGGATCATCGAAATATCGGCGAGCGCCGTGCCGGCAAGCGCATCTCGCATCTGCCGTTCGACTTCTTGAAGGCGATCTTCCGCCACGAGATCGGCCTTGGTGATGGCGACGATGCCGTGTTCGATGCCGAGAAGATCGACGATCGCCAGATGCTCGCGGGTCTGCGGCATGACGCCATCGTCGGCTGCGACCACCAGGAGCACGAAGTCGATGCCGCCGGCGCCGGCCAGCATGGTGTGGATGAATTTCTCGTGGCCCGGGACGTCGACAAAGCCGAGCGCCTCCGCGCCCTCGACCGGCATGTAGGCAAAGCCGAGCTCGATCGAAATGCCGCGGTCCTTTTCCTCCTTCAGCCGGTCGGTGTCGACACCGGTCAGCGCGCCGATCAGCGACGTCTTGCCATGGTCGATATGACCGGCGGTGCCGACGATCACGTTTCTTTCCTCTCGCTGGCCGGCTGGGATGGATCCGCCGTCTCGGACAGCGGCATCGCAGCGCGGCGTTCGGCCTCCGTCAGTTCCTCCGCGTTGAGCCCGTCACGCACGACGTCGAAAAATGGCGTCGCCAGCGCGCTGCCAGCTTCACGCGCCCTCAAGAGCCAGGCGAAGGCTTCGACGGGATCGCGGGTGATGCCGCGTCCCAGATGATAGGCCGCGCCAAGCATCGCCTGCCCGTCGGCGTCGCCGGCGCGCGCGCCAAGCCCCCACCAGTAGACCGCCTCGATCGGATCGCGCGCGACGCCGATGGCATTGTGATAGAGCATGCCTAGCCGCGTCATCGACGCTGCGGAACCGTTCTTCGCGGCAGCGAGCGCCCAGCGGTGCGCTTCCGCAAAGTCGGGCTCTACCAACTCGCCCTCCAGAAGCATCCAGCTCAGCATGTCCTGAGCCTCGGCGTCATCCTGTTCGGCTGCCTTGCGGTAGAGCGCCGCCGCCCTTTGATAATCCGGTGCGATCCCCTCGCCCTTGAAGAGCAGCGAGGCAAGGTTGCGCTCACCGACCGGATCGCCGGCCTCGGCGGCGAGACTGAGCCAGCGATAGGCAAGGTCGGCATCGCGGGCGACGCCCAGTCCACCAGCAAAACATGCGCCGATATTGTTCTGCGCCCGCGGATTTCCCGCCCGCGCCAAGGGCATCCAGATCGCAAGTGCAGTCTCGTAGTCGCCGCTGCGGGCAGCGGCGAGCGCTTTCTCCATCGGCGCCTCGCCGGATTGATCGCTCCCGGTCGTTCTTCGCAAGAGGCGGCTGAAAAGACTCACGACGACGGTCCTTCGCTCGGCGGATCGAGATGCGCCAGATTAGCGACGAAACCGTCCTCGTCCTCGAGGCAGCGCAAATCGAGGATGAGCGACCCGCGCTCGATACGGCCGATTACCGGCATCGGCAGACGCCTCATGGCCGCGGCCAGGTCGGCAAGCGTGCGCCCGCTGCCCGAATGCGGCGTCAAGGCGAGCCCCGCGCTTGGCACCGTGGAGAGCGGCAGGGCGCCGGAGCCGATCTGGCTTTCGCAATCCACGACGGAAACGCGGAATGCGCCCTTCAGCGCGCGCTCTACCATGGGTGCCAGTCGCGCCGCCTGATCGCCGATGTCCGTCTTCGGACGGGAAAGCAACCGCATGGTCGGAAGCCGCTCGCCCAGGCGATCCGGGTCGCGATAGAGCCTGAGCGTCGCTTCCAGCGCCGCAAGGCGGATCTTGTCGACCCTGAGCGCGCGTTTCATCGGGTTGCTGTTGATCTTTTCAATGAAGGCGCTGCGCCCGACGATGAAGCCGGCCTGCGGTCCGCCGAGCAGCTTGTCGCCAGAGAAAGTGACAATGTCGGCGTCGTCGGCGACCGCTTCGCTAACGGTCGGTTCATGCGCAAGCCCGAAGCGCTCGAGATCGGCAAGCGTGCCCGAACCGAGGTCATTGACGAGCGGCAGTCCGCGTTCGTGGGCGATGCCGGCAAGCTCCCGCGCGCCGACCTCCTTGGTAAAACCTTCGATGCGATAGTTGGAGGTGTGGACTTTCATGATCAGGCCGGTTTCGGGACCGATGGCGTCGCGATAGTCCCTCGCGTGGGTGCGGTTCGTGGTGCCAACCTCGACGAGGCGGACGCCGGAGCGCAGCATGATGTCCGGCATGCGGAACGCGCCGCCGATCTCGATCAGCTCGCCGCGCGAGACGATCGCCTCCCTGCCTGCCGCGAGACTGTTCAGCACCAGAAGCACGGCCGCGGCATTGTTGTTGACGACGGTCGCATCCTCCGCACCGGTCAGCTCGCATATCAGCGCCCGCAGGTGATCGTCTCTTTCGCCGCGCTTACCGCTCTCGAGGTCGAACTCGAGCGCCACCGCCTCGCGCATCGCCGCCGTCGCGGCATCGATCGCCGCCTCGGCCAGCAGCGCCCGTCCGAGATTGGTGTGGAGCACCGTCCCAGTCAGATTGAACAGGGGGCGGAGCGTCGATCGATCATTCTCCTCGAGCGCGGCGACAGCGGTCGCGATGATGGCGCCCGAAGGAGGCACTTCTCCACCTTTGCGCACTTCGTCCCGGGTCGTGGCGAGGACTTTCCGCAGGGCCTCGGTAACGGCCGGTCGGCCGAAGCATTCGACCGCCTCGACGAGGATGGCCGATCTCAGGAGCTCGTCCACCGACGGGATGTCACGCAACCGGACATTGGCATCCATCAAAGTCCTCCCAGCAGTTCAAAGTGCTACCGCATTCTCTAGGTAGAGCGGGATGCAAGCGGAAAACCGCGCATTCGTCATCCCGCTCTAGAAGCCGGCCAGCAGCGGCGCGAATCCGCCCCGGCGATAGGGACCCTCGCGCATCAGGAGATCGAGGCCGAGGCTTGCAACATCGTCGGCGGTCGGTTCTGCCGCCGGCTCCTTGTTCTGGTAGAAAATCTTCGTCCAGCCATTGCATTCGTCGCAGGTCTCGGCCTTGACGGTCCCGCCCTGGTCCTCGATCTCGCGATAGGAGATCCCCTTGGTGGAGCCGCAAAGCACGCACTTGATCCGGACATAGTGCCAGTAGGTACAGCACAGCGAGCAGGAGCAGAACCGCGCGCCGTGCGAACCCGGCCAGCCGACGACCATGGACGATACCGGCTTGCCGCCGCATGACGGGCAAACGCCGTCGGCGACGGGCGTCAGTTTCTTGGCGTCGAGAAGCGACGCGAGGCGAGCGAAATGCACCTGAAGCCCCACCCAGACGAAAATGTGTTCCGCAATCGCGTCCGGGGGCAATGCGCCGGAGAGAACGGTATCGGCCATGACGAGACGCTCTTGCCGATCGGCGGCGGCGACGCGTGCCAGCGCGGCGGCGGCCGGCACCGGTTTTTCGATTGCGTCAGCGGCTGCGAACAGACGGTCGAATATTGTGTTGAGCGCTTCGCCCTCCATCCCATGGCGATGGATCGGCGGCATCTCGAACTCTCGGGCGCGTGTGAGCGCGGCGGCGTCCGGGCCGTCGGCAGGCGGGAGGCCGCCCTGGATATCATGTTGAGCCAGCGAAAGGCCGGCTAAGAAGTTGAGATAGGGCGCAAGCTCGCTCGCTTCGGCCAGTTGGCGAAGGCGCTGCGATCGGGCGGAGAAAAGCGAAGCGGGATCAGGCAGGCGCGCAAAGGGCGGCGACGAGACATCTCCAATGGCGGTGGGATCCGGCGCTGCTGCGTCTTTGCGTTTCATCACACTCCCTCACGAACCCGACGGGCCACGTGATAACCCTGAAACTTGGTTTCGAGCGGGATGCGGGCGGAAAACCGCCCACACTTCCCTCGTCCCGCCCTATTCGGCTGCGGTCGTCTTTTCGTCTTTCGCATGCGGCTTGGCGACCAGTTCGCGCAACCATTTGCGGTGGTACCGCCAAGCCCAGCCGCCGGTCACGGAGCCGCGTACCATCCCACGTATCGTACCCTTTACCCAGATCGCTGCATAGACATGGGTGATCCAGACGCTGATCGCGAGGATGGCGGCGATCGAGTGGACGAGGACCGCCCATCGCTTCTGCTCGATCGTGGTGAAAGCCGCGAAATACTCATCCCATATGACGACACCGGACGCGATCAGAACGATGATCAGGATCGACATGGACCAGAAGACGAGCTTCTGCCCGGCATTGTACTTGCCGATCTCGGGCAGGCGTTCGTCGTGCGCGGTCAGCACATCGCGCCCCCGTGCAAGCCAGGTGCCGTCCTCGCGTTTCCAGAGATTGAGCTTCCAGAAACGCAGGAACAGACCGAGGAAGCTGAAGAACAGCACGACGCCGATCCACGGGTGGATGGCGCGCACCAGTTGGCCCCCGCCGAACAGCGCCGACAGGAAGAAAAGCCGCGGGTGGAAGAGGGACAGGCCGGAAAGCGCGAGCAGCACGAGGCTGCCGGCGGTGATCCAGTGATTGATCCGCGCGCCTCCGGTGTAACGATCCACCGTGACAGGCTTGCCGGCATGCACGCTGTTGCTCTTGCCGGTGTCATTTTCCGTGGTGGTACTCATGAGGAACGATCTCCCGTGAGCCGCTCAGCGGCCTCCTCGTCCTCTTCGGTAACGCGGTTGGGGCCGTTGACCATGTAATGCAGGAAGCCGGTGACCGCCGCGACGCCCATGACGGCTAGGCCGGCATATTTGGTGACCCCCTTCCAGGCCTCGACGATCGGGCTGATCCTCGGGTCGTTGGGCAGACCGGCGTAAATCTCCGGCTTGTCGGCGTGGTGCAGCACATACATGACATGCGTGCCGCCGACGCCCGGCGGATCGTAAAGGCCGGCATTGGCAAAGCCGCGGGACTTCAGGTCGGTGATGCGCCCTTCGGCATGCTTCTTCATCTCCTCCTTGGTGCCGTAGACGATTGCCTGCGTCGGGCATGCCTTGGCGCAGGCCGGCCCCTGGCCGACGGCGATGCGGTCGGAGCAGAGCGTGCATTTGTAGGCCGTGTGATCGACCTGCGAGATCCGCGGAATGTTGAACGGGCATCCCTTGATGCAATAGCCGCAGCCGATGCAGTTCTCGTGGACGAAGTCCACGATGCCGTTCGAATATTGCACGATGGCGCCGGGTGCCGGGCACGCCTTGAGGCAGCCCGGGTCCTCGCAATGCATGCAGCCGTCCTTGCGGATCAGCCATTCGAGATTGTTCGTCTCCGGGTTCTCCCACTCGGTGAACCGCATCAGCGTGAACATATCCGGCGTCAGATCGTGCGGGTTTTCAAAGACGCCCGTGTTCTCCTCGATCTCGGGATGGGTGTCGTTCCACTCGATGCAGGCGGATTGGCAAGCCTTGCAGCCAATGCACTTCGAGACATCGATGAGCTTGGCCACTTCGGTCTGGCGCTCGGCGGGCGGCGTCACGCTCGACGCCGAGCGTCGCATCAGGTCGTTTTCGCCGAACTTCGGGTTTTGAGGTCCGGTGCTGGGATTTGGGACGGGCGGGAACATGGTTCTAGCCTCCTCAAGCCACCGGCCCGGCAATGGGCTCGATATTGACCAGGAACGCCTTGTATTCCGGCGTCTCGATGTTGGCGTCCCCGACGAACGGCGTCAGCGAGTTGGGGCCGAAACCCTTCCTGGCCGCGCCGGTAAAGCCCCAATGCAACGGTATGCCGATGACGTGGACCGGTTTGCCGTCGCAGATCAGAGGCTTGATCCGCTTGGTCACGAGGGCCTTGGCCTCGATCGAACCGCGTTTCGACCAGACGTGCACCCAGCCGCCTCCGGTGATGCCTTTCTCCGCCGCCAGTTCCTCCGATATCTCGACGAAGAACTCCGGCTGCAGCACGGCGTTCACGTGGACGTGCTTGGTCCAGTAGTGGAAGTGCTCCGTCAGGCGGTAGGACGTCGCCGCATAGGGGAACTCTTCCGAGGCGGTCTCGGCAAACTGCTCGAGATCGCCCTTGAATACCCGCGCCGCGGGATTGCCGCGTATGTTCGGCGCAACCAGATTGCCGAGCGGTGATTCGAAGGGCTCGTAGTGCGCCGGGAACGGGCCGTCGCGCATCATGCCCCTGGTGAAAAGGCGCGAGACGCCTTCCGGGTTCATGATGAACGGCCCAACCTCACCAGGCTTCGCCGTCGGCGCAATATCGGGCACATCGTAGCCTGCCCATTTCGCGCCGTCCCATTCGATCAGCTTGCGGCTCGGATCCCATGGCTTGCCGTTCACATCCGCCGAGGCTCTGTTGTAGAGGATGCGGCGGTTCGCCGGCCACGAGAACGCCCATTTGGAATAGGCGCCGGTTTCATCCGGGTCCGACGTGTCCCGACGGGCCATGTTGTTGCCGTTCTCGTTGAAGCAGCCGGAAAAGATCCAGCAGCCGCACGTGGTCGAACCGTCGTCGCGCAGCGCCGCGAAAGCGGGCAACTGCTGGCCAGCCTCCGCCAGGACCTTTGTCGGATCGGCGGTATCGTAGACCGTGGCAAGCGCCTTGCCGTTGAGCTCCTTGGCGAGCTCTTCCGCCGTCGGCTCGTTCGGATCGGCATAGGCCCAGTCGAGATTGACGATCGGATCCGGGAACTTTCCGCCTTCCTTGCGGTAGAGCTCCTTCAGCCGCATATGGATCTGCGCCATGATCCAGTTGTCGTTCTTTGCCTCGCCCGGAGGCGTGCCGCCCGGCCAGTGCCATTGCAGCCAGCGGCTGGAATTGGTGAGCGACCCCTCATCTTCGGCAAAACAGGTGGAGGGCAACTGGATGACCTCTGTCTGGATCTGCGAAGGATCGACGTCGTTGTACTCGCCATGGTTCTCCCAGAAACGCGATGTCTCGGTGTCGAGCGGGTCCATGGTGACGAGGAATTTAAGCTTCGACAGCGAATCCGTCAGCTTCTTCCGGTTCGGGGCCGCAAGCAACGGATTGAAGCCCTGGCAGAAGTAGCCCGTCATCTTGCCCTGGTTCATGAGCTCGAAGGCGCGCAGCATGTCGTAGCCGGGCAGGTCGAGCTTCGGCAGCCAGTCATACGCGAAACTGTTTTGCGGCGTCGCCGCTGTGCCCCACATCGCCTTCTGGAAACTGACGAAGAACTTCCGGTAGTTCTGCCAGTAGCTCATCTGGTTGGGTCGGAGCGGCTTGAAGCCGCGCGTCGACATATAGGTCTCGAGATCGGCCTCCTTGTCAGTCGGCAGTGTCAGGTAACCCGGCAGCAGGTTCGACATCAGCCCGATATCGGTGAGGCCCTGGATGTTCGAATGGCCGCGCAGCGCATTCATGCCGCCGCCGCGCATGCCGATATTGCCGAGGATCAACTGCAGCATCGCCATGGAGCGAATATTCTGCGAGCCCTTCGAATGCTGCGTCCAGCCGAGCGCGTACATCGAGGTCATCACCTTGGTCGGCGACGAGCATTCCGAGATCATTTCGGCCACCTTCAGGAACTTGTCCTTCGGGGTGCCGCATATGCGCTCGACCATTTCGGGTGTGTAGACGGAAACGTGCTCCTTGAGCAGGTTCCATACGCAGCGCGGGTTCGCCAGCGTGTCGTCTACGGTCGCATAGCCGTCGGGCCCGATCACATATTCCCAGGTCGATTTGTCGTAGTCGCGCTTTTCCTCGTCATAGCCGGTGAACAGCCCGTCCTTGTAGGCGAAGCCGTCCTTGACGATGTAGCTGGCATTGGTGAAAGCCTTGACGTAATCCCACTGCACCTTGTCGTTCTGGATGCAGTAGTTGATCACGCCGAGCAGGAAGGCGATGTCGGTGCCCTGGCGGATCGGCGCATAGAAATCGGCGACCGACGCGGAGCGGGTGAAGCGTGGATCGACGACGATCAGCTTCGCGCCGCGATTGGCCTTGGCCTCCGTCACCCATTTGAAGCCGCACGGATGCGCTTCGGCGGCATTGCCGCCCATGATGATCACCAGGTCGGTGTTCTTGATGTCCGTCCAGGAGTTGGTCATTGCGCCGCGGCCGAATGTTGGAGCCAAACTGGCTACCGTGGGGCCGTGTCAGACACGCGCTTGGTTGTCGAAGACCAGCATCCCGGCACTGCGGACGACCTTGTAGGTCTCCCATGCGGTTTCGTTCGTTGTCGCCGAGGCTGCGAGGAAGCCGGTCGTTATCCACCGGTTCACCGGCACGCCGGCGTCATTCCTCTCGATGAAATTGGCGTCGCGGTCGTCCTTCATCAGGCGGACGACCCGGTCAAGGGCCTCGTCCCAACTGACCCGCTCGAACTTGTCCGAGCCCGGTTTCCGGATCATCGGATATTTCAGCCGCGTTTCGGAATTGACGAAGCCGAGCAACGCCGCGCCCTTCGGACAGAGCGTACCGCGATTGGTCGGATGGTCGGTGTCACCCTCCAGATGGATGATCTCAGCCCGCTCGCCCTTCGTCCGGTCGCCCTTCGAATACATGATGACGCCGCAGGCGACGGAACAGTACGGACAGGTGTTGCGGGTTTCGGTCGTGCTCACGAGCTTGAAGGGGCGGATCGCTGCGGCATGCGCGGCCTCGATCTCACCGAAGCCCAGCGATCCGAGCGCCGTAGCCGCCGCTCCGGCACCGACGGCACCCAGGAATTGGCGCCGCGAGAGTTCCACGTTCATAACATGACACCTCCCTGAAACCGGCCTTGCCGACGAGGGCATGCCGGAAAACTTGGGTCCGCCTCTCTGACAAGAAAGACGTAAAATCGGCCCTGCAAGTTTAAATCTTAATCCTCCCTATCCCGTTGTCAAATCGATAAGAACTACAAATCGCGAACATGATATTCCACTTACATCTAAATTGACACGCGCGTGTATTAACGGCGGCGAACACAATCGGACCGCATCGATGTTCCGGCGTTTTCTCTCACATCTCCGTGAACCCCACTTGATCGTTGCTGGCGACTGTTTCCGCGCAAATTGACGCTCTCACCCGGATCAACCATAATAACACTATGGGCTTGCACGCCGCTCCCGAGGTTCGGGGCATTGCGCACTTGGCTGTCGTTTTCGCCGTCCCCGGGGGCGTGGACCGTTTCGACCTGCGCCCAACCCATTTCCTGCAGTATTCAGAACGCGCCGCGTGCCGGCAAAACGGCGCACGACCACACCTTTTCGCGGGCGATGCACGCCTACAGCGCCGCGCGTCTTATCAGACACGCAAAGGTCGCTGCAGCACTTTGAATTGCTGCATGTCTTTGTCCTTAAACCGAGGTCGATTTGAGGAGACATGCAGTAGTGCCGCCCGGGGGATTCATTCGGTCAATCGGGAGGACAAATGATGATGTACCGTCGCGAAATTCTGAAGCTGGGCGCCGCGCTTTCGGCAACCGCCGCCTTACCGAAGATCTCCTTCGCAAATTCCGCCTTTGCGCCCGAACCCGGCCCATGGCGGACCTTCGAAATCACGACGCGCATCGAGCTTTCCGGCGCCGAAGGCGGCGCGCGGGCCTGGATTCCGTTGCCAGCGCTCGCCGGCAATGGCTGGAACCGGCCCGGCACCAGCGCCTGGACGAGCAACGCCACCGAGGCGAGGATCGTTTCGAGCGACGCCGTCCAGGGCGATATGCTTCTCGTTGTCTGGAACGCCAGCGTTTCGGCGCCTGCCGTCGAGATCGTCAGCCATGTCGCCACGCGCGACCGGGCCGTCGACCTTACGAAACCGACGGCAGCCGCGCCACTTACCCCCACCGAGCGCGCCCGATATCTCACCGGAACGCCATTGGTTCCGACCGACGGTATCGTGAAGGAAACATCAGACCGGATTGTCGGATCGGTCACCGACGACGTCGAAAAGGCGCGGCTGATCTACGATTGGGTGGTTGCCAACACCTACCGCCGGGCCGCGACCCGCGGCTGCGGCACCGGTGATGTCGTGGCCATGCTGAAGAGCGGCGATCTTGGCGGGAAGTGCGCCGACATCAATCCGCTCTTTGTCGGCCTGGCGCGGGCTGCGGGCCTGCCTGCACGCGACCTTTACGGCGTGCGCGTGGCACCGTCGAAATTCGGCTACACGAGTCTCGGAGCGAAGAACGAGATCGTCACCAAGGCCCAGCACTGCCGCGCGGAAGTCTATCTTTCCGGTTTCGGCTGGGTGCCCGTCGATCCCGCCGACGTCAGAAAGGTCATGCTCGAGGAAGCAGAGGGAGGGCTCGCCGCCGGTGATCGCAAGGTGGTGGCGGCACGCGAAACCTTGTTTGGCGCCTGGGAGGGCAACTGGATCGCATACAACGATCTGCGCGACGTGGCGCTGCCCGGAGCGTCCGGACCGGACATCGGTTTCCTGATGTATCCGCAGGCGGAAGTCGCGTCGGCAAGACTCGATTGCCTCGAGCCCGATGCGTTCAAATACTCGATCCGTTCCCGCGAAATTTTCGTCTGACCGAGTGCTGGTCTTTGTGAAGACATTTGGAGGCCCTTATGGATAGTTCGAGCGCGACATCGCTCCGCCTGACGGCACTTGCCCATGGCGGCGGCTGCGGCTGCAAGCTGGCGCCATCGGTCCTGCAGCAATTGCTTGCCGATCAGCCTGCGGGCAGCCCGTTCTCCCGGCTCATCGTCGGCACCGAAACGGGGGACGATGCCGCCGTCTGGCAGCTCGACGATGAGACCTGCGTGATCGCCACCACCGATTTTTTCATGCCGATGGTCGACGACCCCTTCGATTTCGGCCGGATCGCCGCGACCAACGCCATCTCCGACGTCTATGCCATGGGCGGAAAGCCGATCATGGCGCTCGCCATCCTCGGCATGCCGATCGACAAGATGCCGGCCGAAATGGTGCGGGAAATCCTTAAGGGCGGCAGCGCCATCTGCGCCGAGGCCGGCATTCCGGTCGCAGGCGGCCACTCGATCGATTCCCCGGAGCCGATCTATGGCCTGGCGGTGATCGGCACGGGCTCGACCGCCAATATTCGCCGCAACAGCGGCGCGCGCGCCGGCGACGTGCTGATCCTGACGAAAGCGCTGGGTGTCGGAATCTATTCGGCCGCCTTCAAGAAGGGCGCGCTGCCAGCGGATGCCTATGCCGAACTCATCCAATCGACGACGCTCCTGAACCGTGTCGGCGCAGAACTGGCCAAACATCCCCACGTCCATGCCGTCACGGACGTCACCGGTTTCGGTATTCTCGGCCACGCACTCGAGATGGCGCGAGGGTCGAACAGGCGGATTGCGATTGACGCGGACGCCATCGCGCTCTTCGCCCGGTGTAGAGAACTCGCAGAGCAAGGCTTCGTGACCGGCGCATCGCACCGGAACTGGGCAAGCTACGGCACGGCCGTGGTGCTGCCGGACGATCTCCCGGCATGGCGGCGCCACATCCTGACCGACCCCCAAACCTCCGGCGGTCTTCTCGTGTCATGCCGCGCGGATCAGGCGGGTGCGCTGCTCGAAGAGATCGTCGCCGCGGGTTATCCCGCCGCGCGCATCATCGGCGCGGTCGAGGACGGCGAGCCAGGCTTGCGCGTCATCGCCTGACCGTCTGATCACACCGGTTCAAACGACGCCATGCGAAGGCAAACGCTACCAGGTGCCGGTGGCGAGCACGAAGGGTGACCATTCGGCAAGAACGTAGCGGATCGGCAGCGCATCCGGTCGCCAGACGATGCGGCGCGGACGGAACCGCCAGTAGCGCTCTGCCCCTTCGAGACCCTTGCCAGCAGGGTGATCGAACATGACCTCGGCCGCGCCGGTCATTTGCAGCAGGCCGCCCGTCGAAAAGTCCGGGAAGACGAGCCCGGCGCGCGGATTAACCGCGATATTGCCGAGCGTGTTGAAGAAGCGGTTGCCGACGAAATCCGGGATCGTCAGCCAGCCGTCTTCGCCGACATGCACGAATCCCGCGCGGCCGCCGCGATGGGAAACGTCCACCTGCCGTCCGGCGGGCAGGTCCGCATAGGTGGCGACGAGGAACGTGTCCGCTTGCCGGATCAGGGCGCGGGCGGGTGCGTCGAGCTCTGAGCTCCAGGTGGGGGGCACGGCCGGCGGCTCCGACGGATCGCGAACGAATTGCACCTGGCGGAGCTGGATGTATTTCGGGCAGTTGCCGAAGCTCTGGCCGACGCTCAGATCGAACCCTCGCGGGTGTCGGCTGAGGGTGCCGTTCAGCCGGTTGCGGCGGCGCGTGGCGAGATCGATGCCGAGGAGCGCGAGCGAGGCGCCATCCTCCATGCCTGCCTCGGCCGGATCCGCCGGCTCTCTGGCGAGCTCGACGGTGAGCCGGTGAGCGTCCGGTGCATGGAGGAAGCCGGGGCGCCCCGCCCGGAGCGTGGCCCACACGTCGCCGCCCTGGTCGACCGCCCCCAGCACCACCATCGGCAGGAGGGGATAGAATTCGCGGTGCTGGTCGATCAGATGGTCGCGCAGAACCCGGCGACCGATCTCGTCCATGCGCGCTTCCACACCGAACCGCGTCTGCAGCGCAAGCTCGCCCGCATGCCAGGGCGAAGGATCGAGGAGACGGCTGTCCATGATTTGACCTCCCTAGATCACGATGATTTTGGGTCGAATCGACCCAAAATCATAAACGTGATCGATTCTAATAAGTTAGAGCGGGATGCGGGCGGAAAACCGCGCACACTTTCCTCATCCCGCTCTAGGCTGCCAGACCGACGGACGTCTTCTGGAAGTCGACAAAGCCCGGCAGCGCCTCGATGCGGCTCAGCCAGGCGCGGATGTTGGGGTAGGGCAGAAGATCGACGTCACCTTCCGGCGCGCTTGCCACATAGCTGTAAAGCGCGACATCGGCGATGGTCGGCCGCTCCGCGGCAATCCAGCTCCGGCCCGCAAGCGCCGCCTCGATCAGCGTCAGGATCGCATGGGCACGGGGAATGACCTCTTCCGCCCGATAGGGCGCCTTGAACACGTTGATGAGGCGCGCCTGCGCAGGGCCATGGGCGATCTGGCCGGCGGCGACCGAAAGCCAGCGCTGAACGGCGGCCGCGCCCTCGGGGTCTTCGGGCAGCCAGTCCGTGCGTCCCGCCTTCTTCGCGAGATAGACGAGGATGGCGTTGGAATCGGAGATGATCGTACCGCCGTCATCAAGCACCGGAACCTGGCCAAAGGGGTTGAGCGCGAGGAACTGCGGCTCCTTGTGCTCCCTCTTGGCGAGATCGACGAGCACAAGCTCGTGCTCGATGCCGATCAGCGAGAGAAAGAGCCGGGCGCGATGCGCATGGCCGGACAGCGGGTGATAATAGAGCTTCATGTCTGCCTCCCGAGAATAGAACGGCAGCAGGATGATTGTTAAACGCGAAGTTGATAAGCACCTCGAAAAACACTAGACCATTTCACTGAGCGCAATAATGGGCAAGGCGGGAAGGCGATGGATCGCTGGCAGGCAATGCGGATCTTCGTGCAGGTCGTCGAATGTGGCGGGTTTGCGCCTGCCGCCAAGATATTGCACATGAGTCCGCCATCGGTGACGCGGGCGATTGCGAGGCTGGAGGAGATGATCGGCACGCGGCTGCTCGTCCGCACGACCCGTTCGCTGAAGCTGACTGCGGCGGGCGAAGGCTACGCGGCCGATTGCCGGCGCATTCTGGCGGAGATTGCCGAGGCGGAGGCCAATGCGGCGGGGAGCTTCACGCACCCGGCGGGTTTGCTCACGGTGACGGCGCCCGCCCTTTTCGGGCGCATCCACGTGCTCCCCGTCGTTCTCGATTTTCTCGATCGCTACCCGGCCATGCAGGTGAAGACCGTCTTCCTCGACCGGGTGACCAACCTGGTCGAGGAAGGGCTGGATGTCGCCGTGCGCATTGCGGCGCTTCCCGCCTCGGGCCTCATTGCTCGCCGCGTCGGTTCGGTCAGGCAGGTCCTCTGCGGCTCGCCGGATTATTTCGCCCGCTTCGGCGAGCCGAAGGAACCGCAGGATCTTGCGCATCACCGTATCATCGGCCGGGAGGGCCTCTTCGGCCATTCGGAATGGCTCTTCGGCCGTGACAGCGGCATTCGCGTTCCGATCAGCGCCCGCCTCATCGTCGACACCAACGACGCGGCCATAGCTGCCGCGGCCGCCGGTTGGGGACTGTCGCGCTTTCAGTCATACCAGGTGGCGCCGGAGATAGAGGCAGGCCGGCTCAAGGTGGTGCTTGCCGACTACGAGCGGGCGCCGGTACCGATCCACATTGTGCACGCGGAGGGCCGCATGGTTTCCGCGCGTGTGCGCGCCTTCGTGGATTTCGCGGCCGAGCGCCTTCGGCGCCGCGCGGGCGTAAATGCCGAGGCTTGAAGACTAATTTAGAGACGGGAAAGGCAAGCCGCGCCTCTTTCAACAGCAGTCTCACGCCTTTCCATAACCGCCGCCAGTCGGCGTCACGACGGTGAAGGCCTCGCCGGCTTCCAGAACCGTGTGAGCACAACCCGGCAGCTCCTCGGTACGGCCGTCGTTGCGCCGGACGCTGTTGTGGCCGAGTTCGCCCGGCACCCCCCCCTTCAACCCAAAGGGCGCGACACGGCGGTGGCCGGAGAGGATCGCGAAATCCAGCCGTTCACGGGCGCGGATCGTGCGCCTGGTGCCATTGCCGGCCGACCATTTTCCGCGACCGCCCGAACCTTCGCGGATATGGAAATCCTCCAGCACCACCGGGAAACGCGTCTCGAGGATTTCCGGATCGGTGAGCCGGGAATTGGTCATGTGGGTGTGGACGGCATCGGCACCGTTATACCCTGGACCCGCCGGGGCGCCCGAGCAGATCGTTTCGTAATACTGGTAGTTCGCATTACCGAAGGTGAGATTGTTCATCGTCCCTTGCGCCGCGGCCTGCGCCTCGACGGCACCGAACAGGCAATTGGTGACGGCCTGGCTGACCTCGACATTGCCGGCGACGACCGCCGCCGGATAGCGCGGCGTCAGCATCGTGCCCTCCGGGATGACGATGCGGATCGGCCGCAGGCAGCCGGCATTCATCGGAATATCGGCCTCGACCAGCACCCGGAAGACATAGAGCACCGCTGCCCGCGTCACCGGCGCCGGCGCGTTGAAATTGTCGGCACGCTGCTCCGACGTGCCGGTGAAATCCACCGTCGCCTCCCGGTTTTCGCGATCGACGGAGATCTTCACGACGATCCGGCAGCCCTGGTCCATTTCGTAGGAGAACTCGCCGTCGCGCAGCTGGTCGAGCACGCGGCGCACGCTTTCGGCGGCATTGTCCTGGACGTGGCCCATATAGGCTTCCACCACGTCCTCGCCGAACTGGGCGATCATCTTCTTCAGTTCCGCGACACCCTTCTCGTTGGCAGCGACCTGCGCCTTCAGGTCGTTGACGTTCTGCAGGATGTTGCGCACCGGATAGCGCGCCCCGTTCAAGAGCTTCTCCAACTCCTCCTCGCAGAAGCGGCCGCGGTCGATCAGCTTGAAGTTGTCGATATAGACGCCTTCCTCCTCGATATTGGTCGCAAGCGGCGACATCGATCCCGGCGAGATGCCGCCGATATCCGCGTGGTGGCCGCGGCTTGCGACCCAGAAGCGGATTTCACGACCGGCATCGTCGAAGACCGGCGTGCAGACCGTCAGGTCCGGCAGGTGCGTGCCGCCGTTATAGGGCGCGTTGATCAGGAACACGTCGCCCGGATGGATCACGGGGTTTTCGCGGATCGCGGTCGCGACGGACGCATCCATGGATCCCAGATGCACCGGCATGTGCGGCGCATTGGCGACGAGGTTGCCGTTGTTGTCGAAAACGGCGCAGGAAAAGTCGAGCCGCTCCTTGATGTTGACCGAATAGGCGGTGTTCTGCAGCGTGACGCCCATCTGTTCGGCGATCGACATGAAAAGGTTGTTGAAGATCTCCAGCATCACCGGATCGGCCTTGGTGCCGATGGCCGTGCGTTCCGGCAACGGCTTGATGCGTGTCAGCACAATATGGTCCTTCGCGGTCAGCTCGGCGTGCCAGCCGTCTTCCACGACGATGGTCTGGTTGGGTTCGATGACGATCGCCGGTCCTGCGAGCCTCTGCCCCGGCCTGATCTCGTAGCGCAGCGCCACCGGTGCGTCGTGGAACTGGCCCTGCGAATAGAAGCGGGTTCGCCGGCTGACATCGGGCGCACCGGAATCGATGGCGAGGCCCTCGACCTCCATCTCAGCCGCACCACCGCCGACGGTTTCGACCTCGACCGCGTCGATCACCAGCGCCTTGTTCTCGGCGACGAAGCCGAAGCGGCGCTTGTGCATGAGTTCGAATTCTCCGCGCAATCGCGCGGCATCGTCCTGGTCCGGAAAACGCGCCTCGACGGCAAGCGCCGTGTCCGTGCCCGCGTAGCGGATATGCGCGCGCAGATAGGTGCGGACGAGATGCGGCGCGATGCCCTGTGCCTCGAGTTCCGCAAGGCACTCTTCCCGCAGTTCATTGCCGAGCCCCGCCAGTGCCGGCGGCGCGTCCGCGTCGAGCCCGACGCCAAGCGCCTTCTGCCGCGTCGCACGGATGTCCGCGAGCCCCATGCCGTAGGCCGAGAGCAGGCCCGACATCGGGTGGACGAGAATGTTCTTCATTCCGAGCGCATCCGCCACCAGGCAGGCGTGCTGGCCGCCGGCGCCGCCGAAGCAGCTCAGCGCATAGCGCGTCACGTCGTAGCCGCGCTGGACGGAAATCTTCTTGATCGCCTCGACCATGTTGGCAACGGCAATGCGGATAAACCCGTCGGCGACCTCTTCCGCGCTCCGCCCGTCGCCGATCTCGTTTGCCAGCGCCGCAAAGCGCGTCCGCACGGTCTCGACGTCGAGCCGCTCGTTCTGCTCCGGTCCGAACAGCGCCGGAAAGTATTCCGGCATCAGCTTGCCGAGCATGACATTGGCGTCGGTGACGGCAAGCGGTCCGCCGTTGCGGTAGCAGGCCGGGCCCGGATTGGCGCCGGCCGAATCCGGCCCGACGCGAAAGCGTTCGCCGTCGAAATGGAGGATCGAGCCGCCGCCTGCGGCAACCGTATGGATCAGCATCATCGGCGCGCGCACGCGCACCCCGGCGACCTCGGTCTCGAAGGCCCGCTCGTACTCGCCGTCGAAATGGGCGACGTCGGTCGAGGTTCCGCCCATGTCGAAACCGATGATGCGATCGAATCCCGCCGCCTCTCCGGTCTTCGCAAGGCCGACGACGCCGCCGGCCGGTCCGGAAAGGATCGCATCCTTGCCCTGGAACATGTCCGCCGCGGTCAGGCCGCCGGACGACATCATGAACATGATGCGGGCACCTGAACGCTTGACATCGAGTTCATTGGAGACCTGCGCCACGTAGCGGCCGAGCACCGGCGAAAGATAGGCGTCGATGACGGTGGTGTCGCCGCGGCCGACATATTTGACGAGCGGCGAGACCTCATGGCTGACCGAGAGCTGCTCGAAGCCGATCGCGCGCGCAAGCCGCGCCACCATCGCCTCGTGGTCGGGATATTTGTAGGCGTGCATGAAGACGATGGCGATGGCCCGATAGCCCTTCGCCTTCAAGTCTTCGAGCGCACTCTGCGCTTCAACTTCGTCCAGCGGCCGCTCGATCGAGCCGTCCGCCAGCACGCGCTCATCGAGTTCGACGATATCCTCGTAGAGCGCCTCCGGCTTGATGATTTCGGTCGCAAAAATCTTCTTGCGCTCCTGGTAGCCGATCCTCAGCGCATCGCGGAAACCGCGCGTGGTGATCAGCGCCAGCCGCTCGCCCTTGCGCTCGAGAAGCGCGTTGGTGGCGACGGTCGTTCCCATCCGCACTTCGCCGATCAGGCCGGCCGGTATCGCCTCGCCCACTGGAAGCTCGAGAAGCTGCCGGATGCCATGCACGGCCGCATCCCGGTAGGCCTCGGGGTTTTCGGAGAGAACCTTCAGCGCATGGAGTGCGCCCTCGGGGTCACGGCCGATGACGTCGGTGAAGGTGCCGCCGCGATCCACCCAGAAGTCCCAGGTCCCGGTTCCGCTCATCGTCATCCCCTTCACTTGCCTTATCCGCTTTCAGGTCGTTTCACTGAAAGCGGATAAGCTGCGTGAGATCAATCCGCAATCGTCGCAGGACGGACGTCACATTCGTCATTCGGCGGCGACGAAACGGTAAACGCCGTTCCTGCGCTCGGCATAGCCGAGGCCGGGATAGGCCCAGTGATAGCCGAGAAGCCTGGCCCTATCGGTGGCGGCGCGATCGATCAGCGCCTTGCGGTTCGCGAGTGCGACTTCGGGCTGGGTATCGAAGCCGAAGTGCCATTCAGGGTGCTCGAAGAAGACGATGTTGCTGGTTGCCGCGTCGCCGGTAATGATCAGCGGATCGGAACCGGCAAGCTCCAGCGAGATGTGGCCGGGTGTGTGTCCCCGGGTGTCCAGCACGCGCATGCCGGTGACGATCTCGTCGCCGGGCTTCACCAGTCTGACGCGTTCCCTGACGGCCGACAGATCACGCTGAGCGCCGCGCGCGAAATCATGGAGCGCCGAGGGCATGTTGGCCTTGTAGTTCGGGTCCATCCAGAAGCTCCACTCGGCGGTGCTGACGAAATAATCGGCGTTCGGGTAGAGGAGGCGTCCCTCGGGCGTGACGGTGGCGCCGGAATGATCCGGATGCGCATGGGTGAACACCACCTTGGTGATCGATGCCGGATCGACGCCCGCGGCCTTGAGGTTATCGGCGAGCCTGCCAGCGCTCGCCTGGAAATTATCGCCGGAACCCGTGTCGACGAGAATGAGGTCGTTTGCCGTACGGATCAGCGGAATATTGGCTTGAAAGGGCGCGCTCTTCGCATCGCCGCCGAGCCGCTTCATGATGTCGGCGCGTTGATCCTCGGCGGCGTCCGGCAGAATAATCTCGACCGGCAGCGTGATGAAGCCGTCGCTCAGCACAGAAATATCGAAGGTACCGTGGTTGAAGCGGTACGTCGCGGCGAAGACCGGCTTCGGCAGAAAGGGAACCGCGGCCATCGCGGCGCCGCCCGCGAGAAAGGCGCGGCGGGTCGAGGCGGGTGAAAGCGGCATAGAAACATTGCTGGCCATGATCGTCATCCTTCGCGCTGAAGATTGAAAGGTGGTCCGGCGCGACCGGTAAGCAATTCCAGGAAAAGTGTGTGACAGTCTTCCGCCCGGAATTGCGTCATTTCAAGATTACGCCGGACGCTTATGTCAGGATCTCGCAAATTCGAGCAGGTCCTGGTTGAGCTGATCCTTGTGGGTGTCGGTGATGCCGTGCGGGGCACCGGCATAGACCTTCAGCACCGCCTGCGGGATGAGTGTCTTCGAGGCCCGCGCCGCCGCATCGATCGGCACGATCTGGTCGTCGTCGCCATGGATGATCAGGGT
>NZ_JASKLS010000012.1:155908-215334 GCF_030124375.1 Sinorhizobium sp. 6-70 | reverse complement strand
AAGGTCGCGCCAGTGCGCACCTGAACGCAGAACCCACAAACACCCGTTCACGAACGATCGATTGTCGCTACCCGTCCGGCCCGGATCGCCGGCCTTCCCAGGGAGCAAGGGCGCGATCCTCGACCATTGCACCTCATTCAGTTCGTATCGTTTCACCGCCATCATCGCGTCCCCGTGCTGAACACGGGGACCTATGAATCAGTCATCAACTGATTTGGGAATCCTGAATGTCGATCGGCCCTAGCCCACGTTCCGTCTCGCACGGGTGTACCTCCCAAGCACTACCGCACCTCTATGCCTGGGTATGACCGCCGGTGCTGCGCCGTGGCATTTTTATCTCGTATGACGCCCTTGATTTGCACACAGATCGCGCCACAATTGCACGTGCACTGATCTTTTATGAAGTCACAAGTCTAGTCATTTCAGATACTTAAAAATCAAGAGTTGTGCAAGTATTGGTATCTTATGCAAGCAAATGCAGTTTTAGGTATTTACAAACTGAAGTGTTTATATTAGTTTCCGATCAGATTATCTGAGAATAAATGGAAGTTCGTCTTAGTAAATGAGGCGAAGCCGCGAGCAAGATCGGGCAATATTTATCCTTTTGTTCGGCTTGCGGACTAAGGACATCCCCACAAGATAATTGCTAGAACAACTCATCGACTACTCAGCATAACAGATTGCATCGGTCCTGTAGGTTCGCCCTCCCAAATAACGAGGTGAGGGTGGAGTTGCCGGGGAGGGGGCATTGGCATCACAGCGGGAGAGCCAACCATCGAGACCCTCATTGAACCTGCCATCAGGTGGCGGGGCGTTGAAGGGAATTGGGGAGAAGTTTTCATTTAATAATCAAACCGGAACTGGAACTCTGTCTATCCCTCTGCCGATCATACAGGCCAGGGGTGACATCGGTCCACGTCTTGAACTGACATATGATTCTGGTTCAGGCAACGGCTCCTTCGGAGCGGGTTGGCATTTGACCTTGCCATCGATTTCCCGAAAGACAGATAAAGGATTGCCGAAATACGACGATCCTGAACCAAGTGATGTTTTCATTTTTTCCGGTGCAGAGGACTTGGTGCCGGCGCTACCCGTCAACGTCCAACGTCGAGACGGATATGAAGTCCGCCGATTCCGCCCGCGTGTAGAGAGCGGGTTCGCCCTTGTCGAATGGTGGTTCCACCCAGAACTTCCCGAACGGAACCATTGGAGAGTGATTTCTCGCGACAACCTCACTCATGTTTTTGGGTACTCGAAAATCGCGCGCCTAGCTGATCCGGTCGCCCCCTCCCGCGTCTTTCAATGGCTGCTCGAATGTTCCTTCGATGATAAAGGAAACGCGGTGGTCTATCGCTACAAATCCGAAAACGCTGAGGGTGTTGACCCCACTCGAATATCCGAATCTCACCGAATTGAAAAGGATGGAACTTCTCTGGTTTCCGGCTCATATCTGGAATCCGTTCTTTACGGAAACCTAAGACCGTTTTTCGCCGATAGAGAACTCAACTATTGGCGGTCCGTTGAATCTCTAATCCTGCCAAACAAGGACCAATGGCAGTTCCAAATCTTCTATGACTACACTGCCCGAGAAAATCCGGCAGACCCGGCACTGGAAAATCGCAGCTGGTCCGTGCGATCGGATCCGTTTTCAACTTATCGGGCCGGCTTCGAAGTTCGCACCTGGCGATTGTGTCGGCGTATCCTTTTCGTGACAAATATATCCATTGAGCGGGAGGGCGTGGAGCCTGGCTATACCGGCATTACACATGGTCTTTTCCTCGTATACGAGACTGGAATGTCTACCGGGGAGCTCGGTGAAGGGCCGATCGGCTCGCCGATCCTGACTAAGCTCAAATCCATTCAGCAGATTCACTTCTGTAAATCGGAAGACCAATCTTCATCCGCAGGACGATACAAGACTGCTGAGTGGCCACCCCTCGAGTTCGCCTACTCCACACCCGGGGCAATGAGCTTGAAAAGAGTTTCTCGCACAGACGCGCCATCGCTCCCTGAGGGCGTCGACGGCTCACGCTTCGAATGGGTCGACCTCGACGGGGAAGGTATTCAGGGCGTTCTCTCTCGTCGTCAGGAGGAATGGTGGTACTCACCAAATCGCTGGGCCGATTCGGCGACCGATCCGGGTCATCCGCCGAATTCTCCTCCGTCTGGTGGCACATTCCCCCAGCAGCAGCCGTTAAGGTTGCGGCCCGCCGCGGTGGCAGGTGCACAGCTTGTTGACCTTGCAGGCGACGGTTTGTTGGACGTGATCGAATACTCGCCCCACGCCACATTAATGTACGAACGGAGTGACGACAGGGGGTGGCGGTCCCCGAAAGCACTGCCGCAGCGACCTGCCTTTTCTCTTGACGATCCCAACGTCCGGTTAATTGACCTCGACGGCGATGGTCGGACCGAACTCCTTCTTACGGAGGACGATTGCTTGTTATGGCAGCAAGGCCTCGGTGAGGACGGTTTTGGCGCCATACACCGCGTGGCAAAACTACTAGATGAAAGACGAGGCCCGCGATGCGTATTCAGTGAAGTCATTCAAACTTTCTTCTTAGCCGATATGTCGGGAGACGGTCTGACTGACATCGTACGCATTCGGAACGGTGACATCTGCTACTGGCCCAATCTGGGCTACGGCAGGTTTGGTGCGCGTGTGGTCATGGACAACGCGCCGGCGTTCGATATTATTGGCCAGTTCGACCCTAAGCGAATCCGCCTCGTCGATGTCGACGGATCAGGTGTTGCGGATATTGTGTACCTCGGGCGCGAGGAGGCCGTCTTTTGGGCAAACCAATCCGGCAACGGATGGTCGCGAAGCCAACCCATTCCCTTCCGAATTCCGCATTCGTTGGCCGGTGTCACGACAACGGATTTCTTCGGACGTGGGACCGGCTGCCTCGTTTGGTCCTCCCCTTCACCCGCCGATGTCGGCAGTCAGTTCTATGTGGTTGACCTAACCGGGGGCGTTAAGCCGCATCTCCTTACATCGATACGAAATAATCTAGGAGCGGAAACCCATCTATCATATCGCAGTTCGACCGAGTTCTATCTGAAAGACCTTGCTGAGGGACGCCCATGGGTCACCAGACTTCCATTCCCGGTTCATGTTGTCGAAAAGGTCGAGACGAAGGATATTATAGGTCGCAATCGCTTCATTTCTCGTTACGCCTATCACCACGGCTTCTTCGATGGCGTCGAACGAGAATTTCGCGGATTCGGCCTGGTTGAACAATGGGATACGGAAGAAATTGATGCGATATCAGCGTCGACAACCGGAGCTGACAACTGGCGATCAGATTCGTACGTACCACCGAAATTAACGAAAAGTTGGTTTCACCACGGCGCTTGGTTCCCGAATGCATCGGTCCGCGATGCGTTCAAGCGCGAATATTGGTCGGGCGATCCGGATGCCATTGATATACCAGATACAGTGTTGCCAGGCGGTCTCAGTATAGACGAGGAGCGCGAAGCAGGCCGTGCTCTTCGCGGTCGGATGCTGAGGCAAGAGGTTTTTGCGCTCGACGCTGATGAAAATTCACCATCGTCAACAATAGCAAGGGCGTCTCGTCCATACGAGGTTACCGAGCAAAACTTCACGGTTGTGATAGTTCAGCCCAGGGACAGAAACCGTCATGCGGTGTTTCTGGTCCATCCGCGCGAGAAAATTCACGCCCGGTATGAGCGATTAGAAAAGGCCGATCCGCGAGTCTCGCATGAGCTGACGCTCAAGGTCGACGACTTCGGCAACGTAGAACAGTCGGCGGTGATCGCCTACGGCCGCCGCCAAGCTGATTCAACTCGTTCGTACGAAGAAAACAATCAGCGTCTCACCGAGGATGAGGAGATTGTCCAAGGCCGCTCCTTGATCACTTTCACTCTAACAAGCTATACCAATTCCATTGACGAGTTCCCGAACTCGTGGCGCTTGCCACTACCGGCGGAGGTACGGACATACGAAATGACCGACCCGGCGTGGGAACGCGCAAAGTGGGTCGATTTTGATACGCTTCGAGATGCGGTGGCTGCGTGGAATGCGATTCCTGAGCTCAACTACGGGGAAACGGCTGGCTACACACGAAGAGAGCGCAGGCTGATCGAGCACGGTCGAACCCTCTATCGGGCGAATGATCTAAGACTATTACTTCCTTTAGGCAGGCTCGAGTCGCTCGCGCTTTCCGGCGAGGCGCTAAAGTTGGCAATTACTCCAAGCCTATTAGGCCTGTTTGAGCGAAAGTCCGAGCCCGATCAACTGAATGCCAGCCTGCGCGCGCCTCGTGCGGGCTATGCCGAGCCAGATGGCGACGGTTGTTACTGGGTCTCGTCCGGACGGACTTTTCTTGCACCGGATGCTTCTGGGGTACCTCAGGGGGCGGCGACCGAGCTTGCTTTTGCCCGCAAGCACTTCTTCCTTCCGCACCGGTTCGTGGATGCGTTCGGCAATGCAACGCGAGTCGCCTATGATGACGCTATTCTGCGGATTGCCGAACTTACCGACTCCGCTAACAACACGACCACGGCAAAATATGAATACAGGCTGCTGCAACCCCGACTGTTAACGGATCCAAATGGCAACCATACAGCCGCAGCATTTGACATACGCGGCTTCGTCGTTGCAACCGCCGTGCTCGGGAAAACGCCTGTTGGCGAATTCGGTGACACGCTGGAAGGCATCAGGACTGACCCGAGCAGTTCGGAAATTGAGAGGTTTCTTGCGGACCCGATCGCCAGCGGACCCTACCTCCTTGCACGAGCGACGAGCCGGTTCGTCTACGACATCATGCGATACTACCGTGCGGTGAACGCGGACAAAGCTACTTCGCCAGCGTTCTCGGCGGCTTTGGAGCGCCAGTTCCACGTCACTCTTCCGTTTGCTGACGATGGGGCGGCCCAGCATATTGCCGGACTTGAAAACTTCGATCTATCCGACCACATCCATTGTAGGATCAGCTATTCTGACGGTTTCGGCCGGGAGATTCAGCGAAAGCTCCGAACCAGTCCGAGAATTGAAGATCAAAATCCATCATCGGTGATGCCGCCACGATGGTTGGGTAGCGGCTGGACAATCTTCAACAACAAGGGACAGCCTGTTCGCCAGTATGAGCCCTTCTTCCGGGTGGACGAAGTAGGCCAACCTGCTGCCCATGCGTTCGAGTTCCGCAGCCGCGAGGGGGTCAGCCCGATACTCTTTTACGATCCGATTGGCCGGGCAGTCGCTACGCTGCATCCCGATCACAGCTGGGAGAAGGTCGTCTTCGATCCATGGAAACAGGTCGCGTGGGACCGCAACGACACAACCTTGATCGAACCACTGGAGGATCCCGACGTCTGCACGTTCTTCGAGCGGCTGCGCGTGGAGGAGTGGCCACTGATCGAGGGTGCTTCGCCGACGTGGAACAAGCTGCGCACGACCGCCAGCGAACTTGAAAAGCTGTTCCCGGGAACAACCGACGCGGCGAAATGGCGGCGACAGAAGGAAGCGGCGGCAGCCCAAAAAGCGGCCGATCACGCTGGCACGCCGATTATCACCCATTTTGATCCGCAGGGACGCGAATTCGTCGTCGTTACGCACAATCGATTCGTCGATTATCGATCGAACAAATTGAGGGAGGAGTTCGCGCGTACGCGGACTCTTCTTGATATTGAAAGTAATCGTCGGGCCGTCATCGATCCGCTGGATCGGACGGTCATGGCCTGGGAGTACGACCTGCTGCGCCGTCCGTTGCGGGAGACGAGCATGGACAGCGGTCGCCGCTGGATGTTGCCGGATGCAGCCAGCCAGCCGATGTTCCGCTGGGATGAGAGGGACCATTTCTTCACCCACATTTACGACGAATTGCGACGGCCCCTGGAAACCTGGATGATCAAGCCGCATGGACACTCGGCCGACGCGCAACAGGATGAGATTTGCTTCCAACGGTTCGCTTACGGAGAGGACGCGCGCGCACCATCCGACCGCAACCTTCGCGGACGGGTTTGGAAGCATTTCGACACCGCCGGCGTCGTGACCTTTGGGGAGTATGACGCCAAGGGCAATCTGCTATCGTCGAAGCGTCGGTTCTGCCGAGACTACAAATCCCCCCCGGATTGGTCTTCCAATCCCGATGTTGAGCCGGAGGAATTCGACTCCACTACCGATTGGGATGCCCAGAATCGCGCTATCCGGATCGTCACGCCGGACGGACAAGGCAGCGAGACCTTCAGGCTTTACAATCTCGCAGGGCAGTTATTTGCAACCACCGTTCGCCTCGAGACGCCAAAGGCCCCGCTTTTCCTTGTCGGCTGGAGCAGATCTTCGATGGAGCGGGAGTCGTTCTGGATTGTCCGCGGCGTCGACTACAACCCGCGTGGCCAGCAACGCATCGTGCAATACGGCAATAACGAGCGTGGGTACGGCCTGCAAACTACCTTCACATATGACGACAAGACGTTTCGACTCCTCAGCCTCACCACGGTCAATAAAGGCAAGGGCAGGACCGAGCAAAAGTACCAAGCCCTGGACTACACATACGATCCGGTCGGAAATGTCACTGCGATCGCGGATAGCGCACAGGAGACTCTTTTCTTCAAGCAACAAGCGGTCAAGCCAGAGGCGGAGTACATTTGTGACGCGCTGTATCGGCTGGTCTCCGCCACGGGGCGAGAACATATCGGCCAAAACCTCCCACCGAACGCTTGGGACACCCACCGCGCCGGCATCTTTGACGGAAACTGCACGTTCGCTGCCTTTCCGAATCCAAACGACGGTCAAGCTATGCGCAATTATTTGCAACGTTTTGTCTATGACCCAGTCGGCAATATCGAGGAGATGATGCATCAAGCCGGGCAGCAAGGGTCGTGGCGACGTGTCTATGGCTATGAAGGGGTCGCCGGGTCGCGCGAGAAGAAATCAAACCGTTTGCTCAGTGTCGCCATAGGCGGCACGACAATGCGTTATGATTACGACAGCCACGGCAGCATGATTTCCATGCCACATCTGCCGCAGATGGAAACGGACTTCCGCGATCAGTTGTGCTTCACCAGCCGACAGCTGATTCGCTGTGCTGCGGATCGGCCGCTATCACAAGGTGAGGCTACTTACTATGTCTACGATTCTGCTGGCGAGCGAGTCCGAAAGATCACCGAACGAAACGGTCGTCGGATCGCAGAGCGGTTCTATACTGGATTGGCCGAGACGTACAGAGCCTACCAGTCCAATGGCCAAGACATCGAGCTGGAACGGCTCTCCCTCCATGTTCTGGACGACAATCGTCGCTTCGCTCTGTTCGAGACGCGGACCAAGGGGGACGACGGCACTGCGAAACAGCTCATCCGCAGCCAACTTCCAAATCACCTGGGCTCCGCATGCCTCGAAGTCCAGTACGACAAGGCGGCACCGATCATCTCCTACGAGGAATTTCATCCTTACGGGACGACGGCCTATCAAGCGACCAATGCGAAGATAAAGGCTGCTGCAAAGCGCTACCGCTTCGCCGGAAAGGAACGGGACGAGGAAAGTGGCCTCAACTACCATTCGGCGCGGTATCTGGCGACTTGGCTGGGACGGTGGGTATCGGCGGATCCCGAGGGTATCGGCGATCACTTAAACGTCTATCAATTCGTACAAAACAACCCAGTCACCGGGACAGATCCCACTGGGCGATGGACCTCGAAAGATGCGGCAGTGGTTGGTGCTGTCGTAGCGGTCGCGGTTGCAGTGACTGTCCTCACTGCGGGGGTCGGGACGGTTGCAGTCGCAGCGGCAGCATCCGCTGCCGGAGCCGTTGGCACCACAGGCGCCGTGGCAACGGCTCTCGTCGGCACAGCCGCCGTCGGCGCGATTTCGGGAGGTGCGAGCGGTGTTGCAGCTGACTTCACCGCGCAGGCGCTGACAAGGAACGAGGGGGCGGAGTTCGATACCGCACGGATTAAGGCAGCAGCCGCGGGTGGTGCAGCTGCTGGCGGTCTCTTGAGCCTGATCCCAGGAGTCGCTGCTGCCCGGGCGACCGCACAGGCAATTCGCACCGGAAGCAATGTCGCTCAGGCGGTCAGGGCGTCCAGCATCGCTGCGGCTAGCGGGGGCCTCCCGCGAGAATTGGCTGTGAGTGCAGTTCGGGGCGGTGCAGCGGGTGCCGCCGGAGGTGCGATTCAAGAAGGCACTCGTCAGCTCGCAAGCGGGGAGGCAGAAAGCTGGCGCAATCTAAACGTAAATGACATCGCGGCCGCATCGGGCACAGGATTGGCATTTGGAGCGGGAGGAGCCGTCATGGCGACGTCAGTTCGCCAACGTGCAATCCTTTTCACGTCACGCGACACAAAGGGCCCAGTCGCCGTGACTGACGAAGCGATATCCGCTGCGCTGAAAGGCTCTGAGCTCGAAACCGCACAAATCAGCATTTCAAGGCCGGCTGTCGAACGCTACGTACGTCGGTTGGAGGCGGGAGAAATTGCCCCCCCAATTAAGGTGTCCGGCAATGCTATAGTTGATGGTAATCACCGATATGTGGCCGGCAGGTTGGTGGGCCGTGAGCCAGCAAGGACGGCTGGCACTCTCTCTCCTAGCCAACATGCGCGCCTCCAACCTGTCGAAAAGCTAAAAATAGATCCTGTTGATTGGGGCAATCGATGAGGTCAGCCAATGAGCGAGACAAACCTGGGAATCATATAATAATCCCAAGGTTCATACGGATATTTCGTTAGTATAACAGAAAATCGTTCAAGCGTAATGCGTCGCCATGAAGGAGAGGCGTTATGAAAGTCGTTCTGCCAATTTTCACTCCCAGTACCGCGGAAAAAGAACACGTCTCAAGACTGCATGAAGCGCTGAAGTTCCTGTTGGCCAATGGCGGCGGGCTGATGAGACGGCCCAAAGGGCAAGATGCGACCGACTTCAAAGCCGAAGTTGCGGCAGAACGCTACGGCAGGGTTACTAAGGATCTCATTTTTCAGTTTCAACAAAATAAGAATCTGCAGAAAAGCACCACTCTGGATAAAACGACGGCAAATGAGATCAACGTCGTACTGCACGCAGAGCGGCAGATTTCAAAGATATCCGGCCAGATAGGGTCATTTCAACAAGATAAGTTCACGCCTTCGTCTCTGATCGGCATCAAAGTTGTCGCTAGGCTCGAAGAAGCAGGCGCAGCAGATGTCGACGTGAGCGTGGCCAGTAGTAGAATCGATGGCAAATTCGATCTCTATACAGACGGAGAATATTCAGGTTCAACTGTATTCTTATACGCGTTCGTGAGGGACGCCCGTGTCTACGCTCATGACATCGATGTTACTCGGCCGCGCGTTCAATGGGCGCAGTTTGGTTCAGAGCAGGAAACTTCTCTTGGTGTTGATACAGCCAAGGTCCCGATCGTGGAGTTTCCTGAGGTTCGTAAAGAGGTCAAGGCGCGAATCCAGGTGGCAAAGCTTGACAACAGCTTGTGGGAGCATCCTGACAGGATAACCCCAGCTGATATCAAGATTATTATAAAGCAGAATCCTCAGTCGTCTTTCCCTTTGTTGACGGAGCAACAGCTTGAGTACTTCGTCGTCGCCCACTGGTTGGCCAAAGATGCGCTTAACGGCGAGATCTTTGATGCTCAGTTCGTCTACGGCATACTTCGTCTCGAGGCGCTGCTGTACGCTCAATTGGGGCAGGATGTCGAACAGATAAAGGACCAAGGGCGGAAGATACGACCGCGGGCACAGCTGAATATTTTTCCAGATAGATCCTTTGTCGACAAATACCTAGCTCAGATAGCGTTTTATTCGGATGTTCCGCCTAAAAGCGGTCCATCTGATGAAGTGGCACTTTTTGAAGTTATAAAGTCGGCGATTGACTCAAGGATAATAGAGCCTGGATTCGGAGACTCACCTCCGTACCTAAATGAAAATTACAGTGCGCTTAACGGCCTTTATAAAGAAAGACTAGTGAACCTTCGGGATTATTTCTATGACGTGAAGGAGGAATATGTACCGTCAATACCTTTTCATGTTCGACTAGATTTTGACTGCTATTGCGCAGAGCGTGGCGTACACGTTTCGAGTCAAATTGATTTCGCCCTGCTGGCGCAGACTGACAAGTTGCCGCAGTCATACGCGGATCTATCACTCAAAGTCGTGCAATCGCAGAAACTTAAAAGCGGGCCAAGGCATTTCCAGGCTAGCGCCACCCGAACGAGCATTGATCGTCTTATCAAGGATATTGGCCTTGACAGCGCGGAAGCTTCTAAGCTTCGCGCCATTGGTCGAGTTTCAAGCCTGACGCAGGAGCATAAAGAGATCGCGTTCTTGCTCGGCCATGTTCCAGAGGCAGATGCAAATCTGGACGGTGCTTGGAAGATCCGCATGCTGGGGAGGGGTCGGTTTACAAAGGCGTACGTCAGGGCATTGGGAGGCGAAGGCAAGGAATCGGGCTTGTTAGGACGCAAGGCTGCCACGTTGTACCAGCGAGCGGCAGCACGGGCTGAAATCACGGCACACATCTTCAGCGAGGCGCGTGCGCTTGCGACGGCACAATATGTAGATGCGCTTTGCTCGCCCCACGACCGAAACCGGATAGCGACGGCATTTCTCAAGGGCCGAGACGAGAATCTGCCGTCGTGGGAATCGCTCTTTGGATCTCTTGATGCGTGTGCCTGTGATGACTGTCAATCCATATATGGGCCTGCTTCCTACCTCGTCGACGTCCTGCAGTTCTTCAAACGGCTGGATTGCATTGACGTAGACGGCGGAGATCAAAACAGGGAAGACGCGCGATCTTACCGCCCCTGCCTCGCCGGCCCTAAAGAGGCTAAGACGGTTTTTGATATACTGATTAGCCGACGGCCCGACATCGCGTATCTCGACCTCAACTGTGCGAATGCGATGACTCCAGTACCCTACATCGATCTGGTGAACGAACTGCTGGAGGATTTTGTCGCCGAGACTCCTTTGAAATTGCGCCTGAAACTCGAGCCGGGGCCCATACCGGAAATCGCACTCACCGCCTTACAGGATAATGGTTTTCTTGCGGTTACGGCGAAGGCAGAGGTCACGGCCGATTCGCTTGGTAACCGACTTGTACGTGATGATCGGACACTTCTTCTCTTTGAACATCAAGGTGAGGAGGCTAAATGCCCAATTTGGCTGGTGCGAGAACTTCGCCAGACCTATGGATCAGAGGAAGAAATCGGCGCCGCTCCTGAGTTTGTCAACCAAGCTGCGGCGAGGGTATTGAGGTCCAGCCATCTTAATCTGGCCCTTCCATACGATGGAAACCGTGCGGAAGCTTTGTCGTACTTGGCGAAAATGGATCTCGATCGCGCGGAGGTGATCCGCGATCTTGCCACGTGGCGAGATCACATCGAACCGTCGACGTCATTCACCGGGATAGTGTCAGCTGAGATGCTCGGGCTCACCGCGGTTGAGCGCGATATAATCGTCACCCCCGATCCAAGGCGCCAACACGAATACTGGGCGGAAGCGCAGTGGGACGTCGTCGTGAAGATGAGTGAGTTGCGCCGCTTCCTGGACAAAACAGAGCTCAAGACGGAGCCGGTTGGCACGAGCGAGTTTGACGAGTTGCTCGGTGGGGCATTTATCAATCCATCGGGCAACACGCTCATTGTCGTCTCTGACGAGCCCGACAATCCCGCGACTCAGTGCGACACTAACAAGATGCACATTCGAGGTCTGGACGAAGAGGCGCTTGATCGGATCAACCGTTTGTTAAGGTTGCAGAAGAAGGTTGGATGGCCGATCAATCTTCTGGATCGGTTGATCATGTCACCTGCCATCGGACACGGAAAGCTCAATAAGACGTGCATTGCAGCACTTGCGGACCTCGTCTGCCTCGCCAGTCGATGGGACATGGACGTTCAGGCGCTGGCAACTTGGTTTGCTGACGTTTCTACTTTTGGCGGCCATAGCGATTACGGCCGAATATTTCTGCAGAAAGACGACAACGGGTACCCATATGAACCCTTCAAGGTCGAGAATTTGTGTCCACCCGTTCGCAAAGGACCGGAGGTCATTGTCGGTGAGTCGATCGATGCCGATCAGGACGACTGCCCGCTATTGAGGGATCACAAGGAACATCTAGCAAAAGCTCTCGGGGTTCCCACAGACCAACTAAACGCGTGGTTGGATTTCTGCAGTAACGAACCAGGCAGCCAGTCGCCGGTAAGATTGTCCCTGCGCAACCTGTCACGAGTCTGGGCATGGTTTCGGCTTACAAAAAAACTGGGACTGAAGATGCGCGAGCTCGTTACTCTGCTGACGATGCTCGACATTAAGGATGCGCTTGCATCCCCTGGTGTCACCGCGAGGGTCCGTGATGCCGTCAACTTGATGAAGAAATGGAACCTCTCGGTAGCTGATGTTCGCTTCTGGCTTCTGCACAAAGTGCAGGACGTCGAGGAGGAAAGAACGCGCATCATCTCGGACCTTTCAATTTCGAAACTGCTCAACGACATTCGAACATCGTTTCGAGCAGTGCGCGAGGCGAGAGCTGCTAAAGAAATCACAGATGACGCAATGGCCGGGTGTTTAGCCAAACTCACATCAGCGTTGTCGCAGGTTCCGGAGCTCACTGCCGGAGAAGTTCAACGGTTAGCGAACCTGCTGCAGAACCGTTCTTCGAGCGAGGAGGTGCAAGAATTCGCCGGGCTTCTAACCGGAGCCCCTCTCGGCTCCATCGCAGGTGTTGCCGAGCATGCTAGCAGGAAGCCTGTAAATGAAATCGGGTCGTGGACGGAGACGTCGGAAGATCCAAAGAAAGTCAACCACACGGAGTACTTGGCTTGGACATCTTTCTTTCTGGATTGCTTGCTTGACTACCTGGACCAGGCGGAACGGGATCTCGCGGTCCTCCGGCTGACCAGCCAGCACCTCAAGGCGCCGATTGAGCAGATCGAGACCATTCTGCGCTGGTGCAGAATGCCCAAGGACGACCGTCCAGCAGCGGGCGGCTCAATTATAGAGACGTTGTCATCAGCGAGTTGGTCAACAAGTCCAATCTCAAACGATGTCGAAACCGCGAAGCTAATCAAGGGAATGTGGAACGGCATCTTTTGTGCTGCGCAGGGCTGCATCGATACACTAGACGAGAAACCACGCAAATTCCGCGAAGCGGTAGTTGCGAATACGCCGATCACAACCTGGGATGAGCCCCCCGAGATGGCGGCGGTCGAAAAGTGGCGTAGCCTGCTGAGCCCACTGTTTATTGGCATTCGTCTGACTCACAAAGTCCTTGGCCTTATGCAAAAGTTGAATGTGCAAACAGATCATTTGCTGTGGGGGCTCTGGCGCGAGTTGCCAGAGGATGGGTCACCGAACCGCTTCCAGCGGCTTGGCTGGTTTTCGCCCGATCAGGTTCCCTTAACAAAATCAGCTGATGCGTCCGAACTGGGCGACTTATATCACCGTTGGGTCATGCTTTTGGAAGGACTCGACTTCCTAATCCGATACCCACTCACGGAAATTGCCAACGACCCAAACGTCAAACTAGGTGGAGCAACCGCTCTTGAATTGGCACTTAGTCCCGCGCCGTCCGACGCGACCGGCGATCCATCCACCGGCTTGGATTCCATTCGCGACATTCTTGCTATTTGTGACGATCTGTTCGACCTGCCGCACACTGAGGTTGTCGCGATTGCTGGATGGCTGGAAATTCCGCGCGCGGGATTCAAGGATGCAGCGACGTATAGATATCTATTGCAGGCCTGCAATGTAGTGAGAAAACTCGAGTTTCCGATTGCAAGTCTTCCGGCCCTTGTCGCCGATGTGGTTACGCGCGACTTGGTGTTGGTCCTTAGACAATGTTTGAAACAACAATCCGATCCAACGACCTGGCTGGAGACGCTCAAGCAGGTTCAAGATCCACTGCGCGAACAAAGGCGCGACGCGCTAGTTGCTTACCTAATTGCTGACCCGAATCACGGTTGCTTTCACAAAATAAACGATCTCTATGACCACTTCCTGATCGATACACAGATGTGCGCCTGCATGCCAACATCGCGGATAGTTCAGGCTCATGCAGTTGTCCAACTTTTCGCCCAACGCTGCCTGATGGGGCAAGAGCCGTCCGTCAACCCTAGTGCCAATGAAAGTGCGGATGACCCGAATAGCTGGAATGAATGGAACGAATGGCGCTGGATGCGAAATTATCGCGTTTGGGAGGCGAATAGAAAGATCTTTCTTTACCCGGAAAATTGGATCGAACCGGAACTAAGAGACGACAAGTCACAATTCTTCAAAGGGTTTGAACAGTCGTTGGCGCAGGCGGAAGTGACAGACAGCAATGTAGTGCTAGCAGCCCAAACATACTTGGACAAGCTTGACGACGCCGCGTTCATGGAAGTCATGGCTATTCACTACCAACACAGTGACTTCGCGGAGAGTGGAAGAGTCGAGGGGCCCGTTTTACACGTTGTCGCCCGCACGAAGGGCGGGGATCCAGCTACCTACTTCTATCGCCGTTTTCTTGCCGAGAGCGATTGGACTCCATGGGAAAGTATCGATCTCGATATTGCAACAGATCATTTGTTGCTTTTTGTGCGAAATGGCAGGCTGAACATCGCCTGGCCGGTGTTTACAGATGTCATTGATGAGTCGGCGGAGCTTGAAGTGCCGACTGCCGGCCAGGGGAATCAAGGGAAGCGACAGATACCGACCGCCCCACGGGGATGGACAATCCAACTCGCCTTAAGCGAGCGCAGCAATGGCGCTTGGCAACCAAAGCGCGTGTCAAAGGACGTGATCCGCACAAGCATGGTGGACACCACCACCGAACGCATGATGTCCGAGCGGAGGCGATGCCGCTTTGTCATCCGGGACACGGACGCGGCCCAGACCAAGATGGCAGACGACAACGTCAATCAGGGTTTTTTTATCCTCGCCTTCGGATTTATCAGGCCAACCGCGGCCAACAAGCTCGACCACCCAGATGTAAAGTCTGAGCCGTTGCTGATGGGAGCCTTCAATCTCGCTGGCTGCAAAGGTTACCCGGAGGTAGTTGCTGCGAAGAAACTCTCAAAATTCTCATCGGCAACAGGAGTTACCGTACCAAGAATAGAGGACACCATTTTCGAGTCACAGCGGTGGGGTGAACAGTATAGCGACTCCAACGACAGTCTTTCTGTCCAGGGACTACTTGCTAATCACTTCCATCGTACTGCAGTACTTGGAACTACGCCTGGAACATTTAAAGTAACGACTGCGCAACAGACGACAGTTGTCGACAACGTGATAATGGGCATATTACGGATACTCAAAGAAGATCCGCGTCAATGGCAACCTAGCGGAGTTTTTTTGCCATTTTTTTACGAAGACGGCCGAAGGGCATATGTAGCAGTACCTACGCTGCGCGAATCAAAAGATGTTCGTGACAATATTACAATAAGCGATCTAGCTAAAAATTTGTCTATGCTTTCCTCAGACATTGAGGCAGCGGTGAAAAGAACCGAAGAGACTTGGGAAGATCTTGTCCATATGTGGAGCAAGTTACCGAAGGACGACGCAAGGCGGCTGGCGTATAACGAGTTAACGGGCCAATTGCGAGGATGTTTCGGCGTTAGCTTTACCGCCTTCTACCACCCCTTCGTCTGCTTTATGAAGCAGTGTCTCGCCGAAGGCGGATTTGAGCGCTTGATGAATTCGTCCTCCCTATCGTGGAGAAATAAGAGAGACGAGTTTGTGCAGCTATACAAACCGGATTCTGTTGTTTTGCGACCATACCCAACTGAGACAAAAGAGTTCCAGTTTGAAGTCGGCGATGGATATGCAAGTTATAATTGGGAAGTATTTTATCACTTGCCTTCCATGGTCGGTCACAAGCTAGTGGTCGATCAGAAGTTCGAGGACGCACTGCGATGGTATCACTTCATTTTCAACCCGACTGGGGTGCCTGATTCGCGGAGGACTTATGGTGAAGATGTCGAGCAACAGTCAGCCGCACAAGGGGCGGGACGCTATTGGGTGACAAAGCCATTTCGTCTTCGAACTGATCAGCCATCAGACAGCGAAAGCTACGTGGGACAGCGCATTGAAACGATTCTGGCGATCCTTGCCAAGCCCGATGATCATTCTGAAGCCTGGAAGCGTTGGCACGATGCTGTTGTTCAGTGGCAGCGGAACCCATTTGTTCCGCATCTTGTCGCTCGGGGTAGAACTGTCGCCTTCCAAAAGACCACAGTGATGCGCTACCTGGATGCAGTCATCCAATGGGGCGATTTCCTGTTCAGGCAAGACACCAGGGAAAGCGTCAACGAGGCACTGCAGCTCTACATCACGGCCGAGCGCCTGCTCGGCACAAGACCACGAGTGGTCGAGGCGCCGAAGGGTTCTCGCCCGAGTAGGACCTACCGTGAACTCGAACTGGTCATGTACCGGGAGCTGGCGGATGACCGCAGCAGCCTCGTGGAGTTAGAAAACACGTTGCCCGGCCAACTGTCGATCCCTGATGTTGGTCGACCGAGCATTCCTGCGCTGCCGGCCGGCTGTCTTTTGGCGACGCCTTACTTCTGTGTCCCACGAAATGAAAAGCTGATGGGATACTGGGATACCGTCGATGATCGGCTCTATAAGATCAGGCACTGTCAGAACATCGAAGGCGTCGAGCGACAGCTTGCTTTGTTTGCTCCCCCGATAGACCCGGCACTGCTGGTCCGGGCGTTCGCCGCGGGCTTGAGCATTGGTGACGTTTTGGCCCAAGGGGCGGGCGAGGTACCGCACTACCGATTCCAAGTGATGATTGAAAAGGCATTTAATCTTGTACAGATGGTCATCAATCTAGGGAACTCGTTGCTGCAAGCCATCGAGAAGAGAGATGCAGAAGCCTTGGCCCAGCTTCGATCGAGCCATGAGATCGGTCTACTGAAGCTCATTAGAGACATCAAGGTTAGACAGATTGAGGAGGCGCTGCAGACATTGGCCGGCCTGAAGCAGACGAGAGCTGCGATTGAGGAGCGGTATCGCTTTTACCAAAGCATTGAATATATGACCAGCGCCGAGCAGAGATCCCTCGATTTAAATGAAGAGGGAATGCGACTAGAAACGACCGCTTTGGTCTTCAACACTGCCGCAAGCGTTGCGCATATGCTACCGGACTTTACGATCGGTGGATGGGGATTTGGAGGCGCGCCAGGGACAGATCTCGCGTGGGGTGGCGTCAATATAGCTAATGCTGCGAGCGCCATGGGGCAATTTGTCGGGGAATCCGGCTCGCTAAAGCGTTCCGCAGCCTCCGCGGTGGGTGTCCAGGCGAGCTACGAGCGCCGCTGGAATGAGTGGAAACTTCAGGAGCGCGTGGCCGCAAAAGAACTCTCACAGGTCGATCGGCAGATTCTCGCAGCTGAGACTCGAATTGAGATCTTCAAGAGTGAACTGAGAAGTCACGACAAGCAGCAGGAGCAAGCGGCAGACATTCTCGCGTACATGACCGATCGGAAGTTCTCAAATCAGGAACTTTACAATTGGATGATCGGCGAGATCTCAGCCAGCTATTATCAAGCTTGGCAAATGGCGCATCGTTTTGCCCTGCGTGTGGAACGAGCATTCCATTTTGAACTCGGGCCTAAGGGTGACGGATTTACGGCCAATTCCTACGTGCGTCCCGACAGTTGGAACGGTATTCGCAATGGGCTGTTGGCCGGCGAGCGTTTGATGTTGGACTTGAAGCGAATGGAGGTCGACTACCTGGAGCGAAATTGCCGTGAGTTCGAGATCACAAAGCACATATCGCTCGTTCGGCTCGATCCAGATGCGTTTCTGGATTTGAAGCGCTCCGGTCGTTGCAGCGTTGAGCTTCCCGACTGGCTGTTTGATATGGACTATCCGGGTCACTACTTCCGGAGGATCAAGAGCGTAAGCTTAAGCATTCCGTGCGTCGCTGGGCCGTACGCGAGCGTCAACTGTACGTTAACCCTTACCAAGAACCGAATTCGTATAAAGCCCATGCAATCGGTTGACGATGATGAGCCGAATCTCCTCACCAATTTTGCCCATATTCAATCAATAGCGACAAGCGCTGCACAGAATGATAGCGGGATGTTCGAGGTGAACTTCCGCGACGAACGCTACTTACCCTTCGAAGGCGCCGGTGTTCTGAGTTCGTGGATGCTGGAGTTGCCTAAGGAGGATAATCGACAGCTAGACTTCGACTCGATCACGGACGTGATCGTCCATTTGAAGTATACCGCACGGCAGGGAGGAAAGAAGTTGCAGGAGAATCGTCGGAAAGCGGTGAGCAATTACTTCGAATTAGGGTACCCCATCAATGATCCCAAACCGATAGTTCACCGCCTTTTCTATTTAGAGGATGAATTTCCCAGCCAATGGCATCGCTTCCAGGCTTTGAAGAACGCCGACGGAAAGCACGTATTAGCTCTCGAGGGGCTTGAGGATCGGCTTCCGTACTTATTGCGGGAAATACCCAGTGCGGCGGCCAGGGTTCGAATTGTTAGCTTGACCGAAACTAGCTTGCAGCCGACGTTTGACTTGAACGACTATACGCCGGAAAGCAAAAACCAATGGCAAGACGTCGTGTTTGGAGAATGGAAGTTCGCCGCAGAGGAGGCTCCTGACAATCTTGGTCTACTTGTAAGTATAAACCTGAAGGCTCTTGAGGACGAGCCAAGCTGAAGCGTCTACTGGCCGATGCGATACTCGACTTGTCAACGCTGCCGTGAACTGGGGCGATGGAGGAGAAAGTCTATTGCAGTGCCGCGCTTGTGTCTGGTGGGCATCGGAACCAATCCGCGCCTTTTCGGTATCGGTCGACGCGCGGCGATGATGCTGCCGGCGGTGCAAAGGCTACCAGAATTTGCCAGCCACGAGGATCGCTTTGCCTGCACACATCGTACTGAAGCTGGAATACGTCGAGACCACTTGGAAAAGCCTTACGGCCGTGCGCAAGGGCGGCCGTAAGCGACCGCCGACGGGCAGTGACACAGGGGAACAGAATAAGCGCTGGAGCGGACTTCGTCTCGGATGCGTTGGTCGACGGCAGGCGCTTTCACGTCCTTTCACGTCTTCGATGGCTTCTGTCCTGCCGTGCTACGGTGGATGCACTCCCGCTCCGGTGAGCGCCCAATCCTCAACTATCCCATCGTTATGTTCTAAAAATAGGAAGTAAGTTGCTGACCTGCTTACATGAGGAAAAAAGACGTGGACAAGAAAGATCTATTGCTTTCGATGTACGAAGAGCAGGCTGCCCAAGCGAGACAGCATGAAGAATTGAGAGCTAAAGCAACAAACTTAACGTTTATTGCAGGCTCCGTGCTGATATCGCTTTTGTTTAAGGATGGTAAGCCTATTGTAGATCAAACAGCGCTTGCGGGAGTCCTTATCGGGGTGGGAATCTTTGGAGTTCTCTTGTCTCTGAAGCACTATGAACGCAATCGACTCCATGTCGCAATAGCTCGCAGGTACAGACAAGCGTTAGAACACGAGCTATCAACACGGGATCTTTCCCTGATGAGGGAGCTGGGACAGCAAGACAATGAACGCAAATACCCGTGGTTGTCGAGACTGCGCCTAAATTGGCTTTGGAGTTCAAGTTGCGTTGTGTTCATCATTGTAGGTGTAACGCACCTTATGATGAGCTGGGATTTTCTCCGCCAGTGGTGAAGAGCTTCGCCTACCAAGCGTGGCCGCCAAGTGGCCCGTTCGTGCTCTTTGTGCCTCAGGCAGGTAAAATCGCGACCTTGCCCTGACCTTGCCCCCAAGTTTTGTCCAGTTTTGAGTTCGCTCCAGCGGATTTGGGTTGCTGCAGTTGCGGAGGTAGCGGCGGGTTGCGGTGCGGAGCCATTTCGGCTGCGCAGCACCGCATCACGTCGCGGGCTGATGGTAAGCGGCGTTCCGATCACACCTTGACAGCGCAATTCCGTCCGCACGCCCAAGCGCCCGCGATATTGCTCTTCGCTGCAAGATAAAGCAGCGTGGAATCGCGATGCACGCACAGCGCGATGTTGGGTTTCGATGAGATGAGTAAATTTTGGCACCGGATCACGTACTATCGTCATCGCAGCGAGCTTTGGGCACTTGGTCTGGCGATGCAGGTGCCGCTGCTAGCGATGCTTCCGATCGGAATCGTACTGGGTTTCTGGTGGGTCATTGCCCCACTGCCTATTGTTCTTCCGATTATTCTACTGCTCGAGAGCCTCGGCCACTTTGGCGCAATAGTCTTAGGTTTCTTAGGAATCCCGGCTCTTGTGGTGCTGTTGCTTGCCGCTCCATGGTTCTTTGGATGGTACGGTATTGCAGCCAGTCTGATGTTTGGTCGATTCACGACCGCGAAAGCCAAGGAGAAAGCCTTGGCAGAATCAATTCATGCCTATCGGACGAAAGCCGTTTGACTCCGGGCTATCCTTCTCTTGATCGGAGCCAGCAAAGTTCAACATGGACTGCGACATGTCGTAGGTGGTGCCCTCCTTACACTTTGGTGGGGTAATTCCAGGGGAGCAGCTCGTCAATCCGACTCTGTTTGTGGCCATTGACGATGCTTGTGAGCGTGCTGGTCAGATAGGCCTGCGGATCGACGGCATTGAGCTTGCAGGTTTCGATGAGCGAGGCGACGGCCGCCCAGTTTTCGGCTCCGGCGTCATGTCCCGCAAAGAGTGCGTTCTTCCGGTTCAGTGCAATCGGCCGGATGGTTCTTTCGACGCTGTTGTTGTCGATTTCGATGCGGCCGTCGGTCAGGAAGAGACACAGGCCATGCCAGTACTTGACGATGTATTTCAGGGCTTCACCCAAGGACGATTTGGCAGCGGCGCGGGCACGGTGATAGGTGAGCCAAGTTTCCATGTCGGCGACAAGCGGCTTTGATCGCTCCCGCCGCGCAGCCAGGCGGGTTTCCGGATCAAGCCCGCGCAAGTCGGCCTCGATTTGGTAAAGTTCGCCAATCCGCTTCACGCCTTCCTCGGCAATCGGCGCGACTCCCGTGCGGTAATCTCCACCAGCTTGCGACGCGCGTGAGCCCAGCAATAGGCCAGTTGAATGTTTGGCCCGACGCGATCCGGTGCGATCAGCCGATTGTACCCGGCGTAGCCATCCACCTGCAGAACGCCGGTGAAGCCCTGCAATATCTGTTCGGCATGCTGTCCTCCGCGACCAGGGGCGTAGGTGAAGGCAACGCCCGGCGGTGCACCGCCACCCCAAGCCCGGTCGTCACGCGCCAGTGCCCAGAAGTAACCGGTCTTGGTTTTGCGGGAGCCGGGATCGAGCACGGGAGCACGGGTCTCGTCCATGAAGAGCTTGGTCGAGCGCTTCAGGTCGGTGATCAGGGCGTCGAAGACGGGACGGAGTTCGAAGGCTGCCCGGCCGACCCAATCGGCAAGCGTGGAGCGGTCGAGATCAATGCCGTGGCGGCTCATGATCTGCGCCCGCCGATACAGGGAAGATGATCGGCGTATTTGGAGACCAGGACATGCGCGACCGTGGCCTCCGTCGGTAGACCTGCCTGGATCAAACGGGCCGGGGCCGGAGCTTGGACGACACCGTCCGTGCAGGCGCGGCAGGCATACTTGGGACGACGGGTGACGATGACGCGGAACTGTGCCGGGATCATCCAGCCGCTCGGACACATCCTCGCCGATACAATGCAGGCAACCGCCGCAGGCGCAGATCAGGTTTTCCGGCTCGATGACCTCTTCGATACGGGCAAGATGGCTGGGAAGTGAGCCGCGATTGGTCGTGCGTGGCTTGGAGGATCGTTTGCCCGGAGGAGCATCGGCCTCTTCCTCAGCCTGAACGGCCGCAATGGCCGTTTCCAAATCCTCCAGCGCCAGATCGAATTGATCGGGATCGGTCTTCTCGGATTTGCGCCCGAAGGCTGCTTGCTTGAAGGCGGCAACCAGTCTTTCCAGTCGTTCGATCCGCTCGTCCTTGCGAACTTCACGCGCTTGCGCTGCGATCAGCATCGCCTTCAGGGCGGCAATGTCATCTGGCAAGTCGACGGCGTTCAGCATGCGCCGCGTCTACCAAATTCGGCCTCGGCTTGCCTCTGCAATTTGCCACCCGAGTCATCGTGCCGCAGCTACTCGATGGCCTCCGGCGCTCTCGTCACGACAGCGCGGACGCGACGCCAGTCCAGGCCGGCAAACAGGGCTTCGAACTGGGCATGGCTCAACGTCATCAAGCCATCCTTGATGCCGGGCCAGGTGAACGTGTGCACTTCCAGCCGCTTGTAGGCCATTACCATGCCGCTGCCATCCCAGTAGATCAGCTTCAAGCGATCTGCCTTGCGCGACCGGAACACAAAGACCGTTCCAGTGAACGGGTCCTTGCGCAGCTCGTTCTTCACCAGCGCTGCCAACCCGTCATGGCCCTTGCGGAAGTCCACAGGCTTGGTCGCCACCATGATCCGCACGCGGTTCGACGGAACGATCATGCCGAGGCCGCCAACGCACGCGCAACCGCAGCGATCCGGGCTGCCGATGCGCCTTCCTCCAGACGGATGGTGACAGGACCAACGATGATCTCCGGACGGCTGACTTCTCTAATCGGCGGCACGGCATCACACGTCTCGACAACCATCGCCGCGAATTCCACCGCATCCTCGGGCGCAGGCAAAACCAGCTTGCCCTGCCGCGCCATCGTGCGCCATGACGACAGGTGGTTCGGCTTCAGCCCATAACGCTCCGCCACCTCGTTCACCGTCACGCCCGGCCGCAAACTCTCCGATACGATCCGCGCCTTGACCTCCTCCGGCCATTGCCGATGACGTTCACCCGCAGCCTTGGCGGTTGTGAGAACCTCCAACGTAGTCTCCATGGAGAAACTCCCTTCGTTCTTCCATGGAAAGCCGATCACAGATCACGCCAGACAGGGCAACGTGGGGGCTAAACACCGGTTACGGCTGATGGTCTGAGCGAACTCGGCAGGTGTCAGCCAGCCGAGGCCAGAGTGTGGTCGGTTATCGTTGTAATCGCTTCGCCAGTTTAAAAGCGCTGATCGGGCACGGGTCAGTGACGAGAAGAGAGTCTCATTCAAGAACTCGTCTCGCAGACGGTGGAGCTTTCGATGAAGGCGTTTTGGATCGGTTTGCCCGGCGCGATATAGTGCCATTCCACCTTTGTCCGGTCCGTCCATTGCAGGATCGCGTTGCTGGTGAACTCGCTGCCATTGTCGCTGACGATCATCTTCGGTTTGCCGCGCTCCTCGATGATCCGATCCAGCTCACGGGCAACCCTCAGACCGGAAAGCGATGTATCGGCGACAAGTGCCAGGCATTCCCTGGTGCAATCGTCGACGACCGTCAGAACCCGGAACCTGCGTCCATCGGTGAGCTGATCCGATACGAAGTCCAGCGACCAACGATCATTGGCTGCCATCGGGATCAGCATCGGCGCTCGCGTGCCTATCGCTCGCTTGCGGCCGCCGCGCTTGCGCACTGTCAGCTTCTCTTCCCGATAGAGCCGGAAGAGCCGCTTGTGGTTCACACGGTGACCCTCACGCCTGAGCAGCACATGAAGGCGTCGATATCCAAAGCGGCGGCGTTCATGCGCCAGCGCCTTCATCCGCTCGCGAAGGTCATGGTCATCGCTGCGCCTGGTTTCATAACGGATCGTCATCCGGCAAAAGCCGATGGCTTTACACGCCCGCCGTTCGCTCATCTGGTGGCGATCCATCAGATGCGCGACAGCGTTCCGCCTTGCTGCGGGCGTCACCACTTCTTTCCCAAAAGGTCTTTCAAAGCGGCATTGTCGAGCATGGCGTCTGCCAGGAGCCGTTTCAGCTTTGTGTTCTCGTCCTCCAGCGCCTTCAGCCGCTTGGTCTCGGATACGTCCATGCCGCCGAACTTGGCCTTCCACTTGTAGATGCTGGCGTCGCTGACACCGTGTTGCGGCAAAGCTCCGACACCGGCGTGCCCGCCTCGTGCTCCTTCAGAATGCCGATAATCTGTTCGTCCGTGAAACGGTTGCGCTTCATTCCCTGGTCCTCTCAATGGGCCAGAGCTTACTTCAAAATGGATTATTTCAACGGGGCAAGGTCATGATCGTTGTAGTCGCTGCGCCAGCTTGAAAGCGCCGATCGAGCATGAGCCAGGGACGAGAAGAGGGTCTCATTCAAAAAACTCGTCTCGCAGCCGCCCATTGAAGCTTTTGATGAAGGCGTTCTGGATCGGTTTGCCAGGCGCTATGTGGCGATGTGGCGGATCGAGCTCGCGTGCAGGAGATGACGGGAGGTTTCGGACGTGGGGGATCTTGTGATAGGTCGGCACAAGTCGCCTCGCGGGGGTAATACCTCCGTCGATCGCCTCCCGGTCAACCCGCAAAGCGCTGCGTGGCCGCAGCCAGCTGTTGATCAGAAATCACCTGGAAGAGGCAACATGAGCTTAGTAATTTTGGAGCGCTGGTCTTGTCTCCCATTCGCTGCTGTGCTGTTGAACTGGTCTAAAACAAGCGCGGGTGAATAGCAGTGACCAAATTTGAACGACTTCCTATGACTCTGGATGAGGCCACCTTCGACCGTTCGCTTCGCCTCATGGAAAACCACACGTGGATAGCTTCGAAGAATGATCGTTTCAATGAATTGCTGATGTTTTGCTCGCGGGATGAAGAACGAAGTTTAGTTTTCGATATTGTTGAACGGTACACTTACGTGGACAGCGAACAACTTCGGCAATGCCTACAGCAGATCGCAGAGCGAATAACGAATGAGTGGAAATGTGGTCCACAGGACAGTGTCATTGTCGCTATGGATAAATCTCGACACGCCGACAGTTCCGCAGCCATCGCATGGTTTCTCAAGCCAATCTTAGGCGACATGGCGGATTGGGAAACAAACCAGTTCTTCAAAGCTTTGGGTGAAGCAGTCACTGCCGTTCCAGATGGCGGCAAAATCGTCATAGTCGATGAGTTCGTGGGTACCGGGCAAAGCCTCAAAAGGGCGCTTAAATGGCTATCTGGAAAACTCGACGAGCAAGGGAAAAGCGCCAAATTGTTTGTTGCGACGGTAGCGGCGATGGAAGCATCGAAAGAAAAAGATCTCTCTCTTGCAGAGGACTTTTTCTCAACAATCTGGATGAAGAAATCGATCAGAGATTTCTATCCTCCCGAAACGGCGGAGCTTCATGAACGTCTCATGTTATCCCTAGAAGAGCGCCTTCTTAAAGAAGATGGATACATGAGGTTGGAAAAATATTCCCTTGGTTACAAAAAATCGCAGTCGGCCTATTTTTTCGAGAATGGAAATCCACCAAACAATAACTTTCCGATATTTTGGTGGAAGCGGCTCGCCAATGGCTCTCGGAGGCGTCCTTTGACGCCGAGAGTTTAATATGTCTTCAACTGACAAAATCATCCTAAAGACGGCTTTTCAGTCACCTGGTGGTGTCGATCTGTATGACCTTCATGTCAAGTACCGCCTCAGCCCTGCGGCCCTATTTCAGAGCAGCTCCAACTTCCAAGAGCGGAGGATACTTCACCGTGAAGGAAGGTTGGTCTCGCTTACGAGCGAAGGGCGGCTTTGGGTACTTACGAACCGGAAGCGGATTTTTTTTACATCTAAGCGAGAGTGGGCGCAGCCTAGCGATTGGCATTTTAGCCGTCGGCTTGATTCCCACGAACCCTACCTTCCAGACCTTGGTCTAGTAGATCGAGACTATTTCACAAACCTCTTGCGGGAAAAGGATTAATTGCATAGAGAGTCAAATGGGGCGCAGCGATAGTTATCGGGGGTTGATTCGCCCCTGTAAGCTGAGGCGCGCGTTAGATTTTCTTCACGCACTTCGCGCAAGAAGCATAGATCCTACGGATCTATGTTTACTGCATAAAGCAGTAAATAAGAATATAATAATATTCACTTTGGTATCGTTGCGCTCCACCTAATTATCGCCGCTTATGACTGAATATAGAATCGAAGACTGGCTTTTCTTTTTTCAAGAGAACGTCAAAGGTGCCCGTGGTCGAGATTTGGTCAGAGGCTATCTTGCCCATATTGAGGCTGTGACCGCCAACAATCTTCCGCCAATTTTTGAGTTTTCGCACCTGTCGGAGTTGCTTGGGATCGAAGGAGTGATGCTTGCGAAAATATGTCATGCGCCGCATCTGTTTTATAGAACTTTTCAGATACCGAAGCGTACAGGTGGGCATCGAGAGATCAGCGTCCCGAGACCGATACTAATGACTCTCCAGCAGTGGATTCTCGATAATATACTGGAGCGAGGTAGCGTTCATAAAGCTGCGCATGCGTTCGTTAAGTCGCGGTCAATTGTTACTAATGCTCAACAGCATTTGGGATGCAAAGAACTCCTAAAGATCGACATTGTAAATTTCTTCCCATCGATCAAGTCGACGAAAGTGCAGCGTGTTTTTAAGAATTTCGGCTATCCCAGCCAAGTAGCGGCTGCACTGACACGGATATGCACAAAAAATGGCAGTCTGCCGCAGGGGGCGCCTACCAGCCCTGCGATCAGCAATCTGGTGGCTGCGGAGTTTGATGCTCAGATTGAGGAATTATGCGCGTCGTGCGGCCTAACTTACACTCGATACGCCGATGATCTGGCAATTTCCGGCGATGGTATCCCCTCGGATCTAAGAGGTAAGATTGCGCACATTCTTGCCCAATCTGAACTAAATATTCACCCGCTCAAAAGCCGCACATTCGGCCTGAAGGATCGAAAAATCATCGCTGGCATCTCCATTTCATCTGGCAGGCTCATGCCGACGCGGCACTTTGTTCGATCGCTTCGGAGAGATGTTCATCACGTGATCACTAGAGGGTTGCTCGCGCATATGGCGGCCACGGATAACTTTGATCCGATATATTTGGAAAGATTGCTAGGCAAGATTGCGTTTTGGATGCACGTTACTTCCAAAAGTCATCAGTCAATCCGCGCTGATGCAGCTCTAAGAAAGTACATGGCTGAGGCTGGTTTGTAGAAATTTCACGAACCGCCGATCGCAGGCTGCCGCAAGACAAAATCGACCGACAGCAGGCACGTAACCTTGCCCCGTTGAATAATCCATTTTGAAGTAAGCTCTGGCCCTTGAGAGGACCAGGGAATGAAGCGCAACCGTTTCACGGAAGTAGGTTTCCTGCGACTCCTCACTCTCAGACGCTAACTTATGAGCTCGCCATGGCACCTATCAAAGTGGCTTATGCATCGTCATCCCATTAGCGCCAAAAAGGCGGCTATAGAACTCGACCGCGTAGCGATCAGTCATACCGGCAATAAAATCACATATCGTTCGCATTTTCCCAAGGTTGTCGCTCTGCCGGTAAATTTCCCTAAAGTCCGGAGGCATCAGGCGGTCACCATTGGTCGAGCTAATGACATCGAATATTTTTGCAATCACATCCTTCCCGCGGTATTCTACGACTTGTAACATAGGAGATCTAATGACGGATTCGAAGGTAATATTCTTAAGAACTTCGACAAACACAAATGTCTTTATATTAAGTTTTGCTTGGTGAAGTTGTGGAAAATCGGGGTCAGGAACAACTTCAATGCCGTCCAAAAATAGCTGTACAAGTTTGGAGGTGAAGCGAGTTCGATGATATCCGTTGCCCGCGTAGAGTGACGATAATTTTTTGGCAGACATCGGTGAATACATCTTTCTCCGGCCTGGGTCTATGGATCTATTTCGGAGAAATTTCTCTTCATCTGTTCCGATAGAGAATATATCTCTAAAAACCTCGTAAAGAACATCTCTTACGTCAGACACGGTAACCCGCGTCTCCTCTCCTTTATATTGCTTTTCTATTCTAGAGTTTATTGTCTCTACGACGTACTCATAAACCTGTTCAGGAAAACTGAAAAGGTCTAGGGGTCCATGTATCCCGCTCTTGAATATATCTTCCAAGTCGTATGTTGAGTATGCGATATCATCTGCGATATCCATGATCGAGCATTCGACGGTTTTAAAGTCCGCGTGATCTGAAGTGCCCAGAACGTGAAGCTTTATATCACGAACCAAATCTTGGTCTGACTTATAGTATCCTTTCATGGGACTATGTTCTTTGTCCTCAGGACGTTCTTTACTTCCGACAGGGATAATTCTGTCGTACTTTAGTACCGACGCGAGAGTACGGTAAGTTAGGTTCAGTCCTCTCCTTAAGTCGTTTCCGTCGGAGTCAAATAGCGAAGAGTCATCGCTGGAAGTCTGCTTCTTTTCCAGTGTGGAGAGAATCCGAAGGGTTTGGGCGTTGCCTTCGAACCCACCAAAATCACGCATACACTCATCCAAGGCCTCCTCTCCATTGTGACCAAATGGAGGATGCCCCAAATCGTGCGCCAAGCCGGCGAACTCAACGATATCGAGGTTGATGGCAGTTTTTTGAAAGTGTTCAGACGTGCTATTAAGTTTAATCGCAATCGATTTTGCGATCTGCGCTACTTCCAGCGAATGCGTCAGGCGATTCCGAAAAAAATCGCTTTCGTGACCAGGGAAAACTTGAGTCTTTCCCTGAAGGCGTCTGAAACTTGCACTATGAAGGAGGCGCGCATAGTCTCTTCGCGCCTCGTCTCTATACTCTTCTGGATTGGGCTGATCTATTGGGCGCTTGTAGTCACCAGCAGAATATAATTCAGACATGCAGTATCCACGGTCATTTCACCTTGTAATTGACCGTATTCGCAGCCCTTTCCTTCGTCAAGCTCCACTTGCCCGTAGACTGTTCAATGGCAGTACGTAACGTCTTCAATTCGCTCACGGCTGCACGATAGACCGGGTCTTTATCCGTCTTCGCTGCGGACTCCCTGCTACTGGATTTCATGGCCGGTGAACTTGCCATAGACGCTCTCCCTCTCGAATGCGTGAGCGCGTGCGCGCGGTTGCGCACATTGCATATGCTATGGGATGTCCATTGCATACAGGTTAATACTGCTCGTCTGAGAAAACGCAGTCACGTGTGTTGAGTTCCGTCGCAACACTTGTCGACCCGACGCCCGACGCAGTTTCCACCTTGTCTAAAACGTACGTCAGGGATCGGGCTTATGCAAGGGCAACAGGTCGCAATCGTGGTGTTACGCCGCCACGACGTGCGAGCGCGAAAATCGGCCATCGGTTCTAAGGAGGGTTCGGGAACCCACCACCAAAGCAGGCGGGTTCGTACTTCGCTGTTTCCGCCGCCGCCCCCTGCGTTGGTGAGGTGACGGACGTCTCAGACGAGCAGGGCTCTTCTTCCGAGACTTATGGAAACGAAGCAAGCCTTTGCTTGCGCTCGCAGGGAGGAATCAGCACTATTGGCCGCTACGGGGGGAATCAATGAGCCTGAATATCAATAAAAGCTACAAAGCAATTCTCGATGGTGCGCGGCAGGGGCGGTTTGTCACCTATGGTGATGTAGCGGCTGCCAGCAATGTGGAATGGAGGTTCGCCCGGCGTCCGCTGCCCTTGCAGCTCGACCAGCTCGTGCAGATTTCCCATGACCGCGGCTGGCCGCTCATCTCGGCCATAGTCGTAAACAAGAGCAATCTCGACACGGGGAAGCTGGAGGGAGAGTCCCTTGCCGGATTCACGACCGCCGTCAGGAAGCTCGGCATCCCGGTCAACAATCCCGAGACCTTCCTGCGAGAGCAGCAGCAGGCCGTGTTTGAATGGGCGAAGACAGCGCCTGACGACCTCGGCATCGAGACTGATGCTGATGAGGATGATCCTGGCGGCCCGCGTTTTGTGCGCTATTTTGGGCCCGTGCTTTCGGCTCTGCAATCGCTTGGGGGGAAAGCCTCACCTGAGCAGGTCTTTGCATGGATCAAGGACATTCTCGATGTGCCGGACGAAGACATAACAGGCGCCACCAAGGGCGGGCAGTCAAAGTTCGAGAACAAGGTCGGTTGGGCGCGGTACTATCTCTCCAGAGCCGGACTAATCGATGGCAGCAAACGGGGCATCTGGGCCCTCACCGCGGAAGGTCAGGTTACAACGCTAACCAATGCGCAGGCGCTGGACGTCTTCAAGGATGTCCGCAAGCAGTTCAACACGACCGGCCAAGAGAGCGAGGACGAGGCGGCCCCCGATACCTTTGGCGGGCACGAGTTGTTCTCCGATCCCGAGCGGCAATTCTGGTTTGTAGGGGCTTCCTGGGGCGGAACCGATGACCAGACGGCGCGCTTTTATGGCGAAGGCATCTGGCAGAACGGCTTTCACAACAAGTTCACCGAAGAAATCCAGCGTATGAAGCCAGGCGACAAGATCGCCATCAAAGCGTCCTTCGTGCGCAAGCATAACCTGCCGTTCGACAATCGCGGCCAGCCCGTCTCCTGCATGCGCATCAAGGCCATCGGGACGATCACCGAGAACTTGGGCGATGGAAAGACGGTGAAGGTCGATTGGGAGGTGCTCGATCCCCCGCGAGACTGGTATTTCTACACCTACCGCGTGACGCTGGTTGAAGCCGATCCCAACGATGAAATGGCGCGCAGGCTGATCGCCTTTGCCTTCGCGGGTGCCCGGCAGGACTATGATTTCTGGATCAAGCAGCCCTACTTCGCAAAGAAATACAGCCCCGCGCAGGAGACGCACAGCCTTGACGACCTGTTCGAGGATGACGCTCTGGAGACAGAGGAAGAGGCTGCATCGCCGTCCTACACCGTTGATAACATCATCAGTGACGGCTGCTTCCTGACAAGGGAGGAGATCGACCGGATTCTGGCCCGTGTCGAAAGTAAGCGCAATCTTGTGCTGCAAGGGCCGCCCGGCACGGGCAAGACCTGGCTCGCCAAACGGCTTGCCTATGCGCTTCTGGGATCGAAAGACCCCAAAGTCACGCGGGACCGTTTGCGCGTCATGCAGTTTCACCCGTCACTGTCCTATGAGGATTTCATCCGCGGCTGGCGTCCTTCGGGCGATGGCCAGCTCGCCCTGATCGACGGCGTGTTCCTTGAGATCGTGGAGGCCGCGAAAGCTGAGCCCGATAGACCTTTCGTGCTCGTGATTGAGGAGATCAACCGCGGCAACCCTGCGCAGATTTTCGGCGAGGTGTTGACCCTGCTTGAAGATACAAAGCGCAATCGCGAGGAGGCGATGGAGCTTGCCTATCGCCGGGCGCCGGGCGAGCGGGTTTACGTGCCGCGCAATCTCTATGTGATCGGGACGATGAATATCGCCGACAGGTCGCTCGCCCTTGTCGACCTGGCGCTGCGCCGCCGCTTCGCATTTATCAGCCTTGAGCCGCAGCTGAACGGGCTATGGCGGGAATGGTGTACCGGCAAATGCAGCCTTGCCCCTGATGTGGTGTCGCTGATCGAGCAGCGCATGAATGCCCTGAACGAAGAGATCGGGCAGGATCGCGGGCTTGGGCAACAATACCGGATCGGCCACAGCTACGTCACACCGGCTGCGGCGCTGGCCGGTGATGCGCGGCAGTGGTTTGTTGACGTCGTGCGTAGCGAGATCGTACCCCTTCTTGAAGAATACTGGTTCGATGCGCCCGAGAAGGTGGCCGCCACGCGGCAAAAACTGCTTGAAGGCCTTTGATGCAGGGCGCGGTTGCCGAACCATCCGCGCTGCCGGAAAGCCGCCTCATTGGCCGCATCCCGGTGCGCAATATCTGGCTGCTGTTTCTGTTTGCCTCAAACCTTGCGCGGTTTCACGGGCAGTACGCCGCAGAGGTGGAGGAGTCTCCCGATTTTCCGTCGCTGATCGCCCGGCTACTTTGCTATGCAGTTGACCGGCGCCTGCGGCGGAATCTCAGCCGCGGCTACCAGCAGCGGGAGGCTGCGCTCACCCGTGTGCGCGGACGCATTGACGTTCTGAGGACCTTCTCTAATGACCTCCTTGGCAAGGGCATGATCGCCTGCCGATTTGAGGAGTTCACCTTCGATACGCCGCGCAACCGCCTGGTGCGAGCAGCGCTTGATGCGCTCTCGCGCCGGGTAGATGACCCGCTGCTCGGTCATGAATGCGCGCGCCTTGCGGGCGATCTGGGGCGACAAGGTGTCGGCGGTCTCAAGCCTTCGCGGGCCGCGCTCAGTGCTGACCGCCTCGGGCGGCATGATGCCGACGATCTGCTGATGGTGACGCTGGCCAAGCTTGTGTATGAGCTGGTGCTGCCGACGGAAGATGCAGGTGGCCATGCCATGTCCCGGGTGGACAAGGACGAGGTTCTCGTACGGCGGCTGTTCGAGAAGGCGATCGGGAACTTCTATAAAGCTGAGCTCGCTACCCGCGGCTGGTCTGTCCATCAGGGAAAGTCGCTCCCCTGGCAGATTGAGTATCTGACGGCGCGCGCAGAGGGGCTCTTCCCCGGCATGGTGTCGGACATCATTCTTGAAAACAAGGCGCTCGGCCGGCGGCTTGTCATCGATACCAAATTTACATCGGTGTTCGGGCAATCCCAGCACAGGGAAGCCGTCCTCAAGAGCGGCTACATCTACCAGCTCTACACCTATCTGCGCAGCCAGGAGCGGGCCGACGATCCGTTGTCTTTGAGCGCCGCAGGCATGTTTCTGCACCCGGTTGTCGGCGGCGATCTCGATGAGAGCGTCAGGATTCAGGGGCATGAAATCAGGTTTGTGACCGTCGACCTTTTGCAGCCGACATCAGCCGTCCTAAACCGCCTCAAGCAACTGATACCGATGGGAACATGAACGTTGTGCCTGAGCGAGAACTCACGGTTCTCATAACATCAAACCTCTGTAGAGGAGCCTACTGCAATAAATTCCATTCTCCTCCCGCCTGCGATAGTGCTCAAAGATCAGGTCGGGTTCGCAGCCCCGATCGGCGCCTGGATCCAACATAAGGCATGATTGCCGACCCGAAACTTTTCTCGGCCAAGCTGAATGCCGCGCGGGCGGCCGTGCTGAACGGCACCACCGAGATCGGGGGCCCGTTCGGGGAACCACAGCGGGACCATGCCTCCGAGGCGCGAGGGGCTTGAGCTCCAGACTTTGGCGGCGCTGAGCGGTGACGACACGGTCGAGTTGTCGGGTGCGTTCCGAGCCGCGGAGAGCTGTTTTGCGGCGGAATCATACGAGCTTCTGGAGCGCGAAGATTGATTAGAGTGTAGGTCCGCTACATACGGCTGTTGATCGAACCGGGTTTCATGTCGCGCACCTGTCGAAGAACTGCGCCCTGTGCCGAGCTAGATGCGCGCGGTGCCTTTCGGTCAGCGGAAGCGGCTTGTGCCAGCGAAGCTCAGCCCGGGCTACATCGCTCAAGGTTTGCGAGAATTGCGGCTCGCCTTCGTCGTTGAACGTCACGAGGCCCCGATCAAAAGCAGCATCCCAGAGTGCGGAAAGCAACAGACCGTTGTGAACGTCCAGCCGTTCGGCATCGCTGCCGCATTCCGCCCAGGGCACGATATGCGAAGCGCGCAGCAGCGCCGGATCGGTAATGCCAGTCAGCGGGCAACTTCCCTGCCAATAGTCCATGAGGCCGGCGCGGAAAATATCCTGCCCGATACGCTGGACGACCAGCCGCTCGGCCTCAGTCGTCCGGGGCATCCCGGCTACCTTTGTCTGGAACGCATGAAGCGGCGCGTCGGGCAGGCTGGCAGCCAGTTGGTAGAGGCGCGGCAGCACGGTGTAGAGCGCGCCGAGCTTGTCGAAGGCATGGCGCGCGATGCCTGGCCCGGGAATGTCGGCGGGGGCAAGGCCAAGCTCGGCCTCGACGCCCGCGTGATCGAGCGCAAGGAACCACGGTCCCTGTTTCCCGACCGCCGCCAGCCAGATCGTCCCTTGCGCTGTGGTCGAGCCAAAACCAGCCCAGCCGTCACGCTCGCCCAGCACCCGGCGGAAACCGTGCTGCCAGGCAGCCTTTTCGCATTCCTCGCGGACGACGAAGCTCTGTGGCTTCTCGATCATCACATCCCCATCGCCTTGAACTCACAACCTGCCTCCATGCGGTCCCAGGCTGCGAGGACAAGGCGGCGGGTGCGGTATTCGCCGTATTGACGCATTTCCTTTTCCTTGAGCACACGGAAGGTTTCCGAGGGGTAGTCGGGGCCTTTCACGTCGGCGGGGTCGAGGACATAGCGCAGTTCGTCGCGGGTAAGGCGGTAAGCGCGGGCATAGAACGCGTCGAGATCGGCGCGCAGATAGGCTCGGCGGTTGTCGTCCCAGACGAAGGGTGGGCCTCCATAGCCTAAATCGCGGGCGAACGAGGCTAGGCTGTGCGAGGTGTAGGTGAGTTCCAGAACCCGCGACGCTACAAAAGTTAGGCGGCCGGGGATGTAGAACGACGGAGGCAACAGTGGAAGCTGTTTGAGGATGAAAAAGCTAAGGGAAATGCCGCTGATCTTCTGGCGCGCAACAAAGTCGAGAGGGATTGAATTCAAATTTGCTAATAATGCATAACCAGGCTCACGCACGTTCCACCCGAGTGTCGGATGTTTAATTGAAGCAGGTTCAAAGGGTAAAGCGAGCGAAATTACGGATCTTTCGTCTGTTGCTCTTGCGACGTCTCGATAACCCAGCAGCCAGTTTGGCTGTTCAGGGTATTTCTGCATCAGTGATTCAAAAAAAGACTTTCTCACCCAATATCGGTGCACCTGCTTACCCGGATCTTCGCGGTCCGATAGCTCCTCTGTTTTGTCGCCGTCCATGAAAGTCGCATAGTGAAGGCAGTAGGCGTTAGTAAGCTTGCTTTCCCAAACGGGCAGTAGAACTGCATCGCCGTTTCTCCAATTTTGGCCTTCCTGCTCAAACCCTTCATTTTTGGCCCGTGTACGGTCATAGAGCTCAGAACTGTGATCGCCGAAGTGTATTAACCTGAGGTAGTAAGCACCCCAGGGGTTGCCCGCCGGGCCTTTGCTCTCGTCGATTAGCACGGAAGCGTCGCGATAAATCTTGGCCGTCAGTTCAGCATCCCACCGGGAGCGGAAAATCGGAGCAGTATGCGTGTTCGGGTTAATTGCAGCAATCTCTTTGAGGCTGAGGGTAAAGTTGCGTTCTGACTCAGCCATTTGCCCGGTATTCGTTAGGAAGAAGGCAAAATTTGCCTCCAGTTCGTCGCTTCCAATGGTCAGCAGAGCGAACTTCATGCGGCTATCCACAGCGGAAAACAGGCCCGCGCGGTTCTCAAAATCCACCAGCCGCGACAGCCGTCGCCTTTCCACCAGATGGGCAAAGAAGGGAGCGGTGGTGGCGTCGGTGGCAATGCCCGTCGGTACGATCACCCCGGCGCGCTGCCGTGCAAGGTTGGTGAATAACTCGGCGAATAGCGCATAAGTATTTACGTCACCCCGTCCGGTTAGCCCAAAACGCCCGCCATGCTCGTCGACTAAACGGACAAATTCACCCGTCGCTTCTGCCTCTCGCTTCGCCGCGATGAAAGCGTCATGCAAGGCGCGCTCTGCGCTGCCCACCGGTGCTTTTTCCAGCGCCTTGATCAATTTGTCGCGCGAGGCTTTGTTCGGGGCGTTCGCGATCTCAGGGCTGCGGGCGGCAAAGAACTCCTGTTCCTGCAGCTTGATCCTTTCCCACGGCGGGTTGCCCAACACCACGTCGAACCCGCCGCGCTGCATGACATCAGGAAATTCCAGCGGCCAGTGAAAGGCGCGGGCGTGGCGGGCGGTCTTGGGTGCTTCCGCCATCGCAGCGCGCATCTTGCCTTGATTGAGGGCCATCCATAGCTCCTCGGTGGTCGGCACGGTGCGGCCAGACGCCCCAGCCGGGGCCCCGCCTGCCTTGGGCAGCAGGAAGGCCGCGACATACAGGTCCGCTGCTGCCTTGGCGCGGGCAAAGGTCTGCCCTTTGCGCAGTTCCTTGAAACGTGCAGCCTTGGCTCCGATTTGCTCCACCGTATCCTCGGGCAGGTCGCGGAAACCTGAAAAATCCAGCGCGAGCGGCTTCATGGCCGGCATGGCGGCATGACCGGCGCCGAAGTCGAAACCGCCCTGACCAACGGTCGCGGCGCGGTTGGCCTGCAGATAGTAGCGCGCCGTATCCTTGTCGTCGCCGGTCAGCGGCTTGTAGGCGGCGTCAGGAATGCCTTCCTGCAGCACCTTGAGGTCAAGCACCCCGAGCAGCGCGTCGCCGCAACGTATCTGCGCGTCGAAGAAGCCGAGTGGAAGACCCGGATCCACCGTCTCGATCCAAAGCGCAACCTTGGTCAGCTCCACTGCCATCGGGTTGCGGTCCACCCCGTGGATGCAGCACCGGGCGACATCGCGCAGCGCATGGCGGAAATCGGCGAGCGAGGGCGTGCCCTCCGCCCGGATGCGGGCCAGTCGGGTGGCGATGCGGCGGGCGGCGGCCAAAAGGAAATGGCCCGAGCCGCAGGCCGGGTCGATGACCGAGAGTTTCAGGAGCGCCTTAGCAGGATCGTCCGCTTCGGCCTCAGTCTTGTCGAGAACGGGGTCAAGCGCGGTGTCGAGGAGCGCCTGAACGAGGCTGTCGGGCGTGTAGTAGGACCCGGTGGTCTTGCGCTGGTTGCCCTTCTGCTCGCCGGCCTCCGAGGCAAAGACCAGCGTCTTACCGTCATCGCCCAGCTGGGGCTGGAGTTCGAGCAGGGATTCGTAGACCGAGCCCAGTTCCTCGGTCTCCATCGCACGCCAGTTGACCGGCACCATGCCGTTCCCGTCTGACAACCAGGACAGGCGATAAAGCGCCTCCATAAAGGCGCGGTTACGCAAGGTCGCAGTTTCCAGGTGAGGCAACCTGTCGGTGGCGAACAGCCCGCCAAGGGCGGGCAGAGCCAGCGCATCCTGCCCTGCAGCAAGGGCGCGGAAGACAATCTTTATGCCCTCGTAACGGTCGTGGTAACGATCCCATGTTGAGGCGCGGAAGCACTGCGCGCGCAGCGCCATCAGCGAATAGCCGTCGGCATAGAGTTTTCGCGCGTCGGCGCGAGCGCTCGTGGGGTGCAGAAGGTTACGATCCTCGGCCACCATCAGGAAGATCAGGCGGTACACGAGGCGAAGGAGTTCGTTGAACCATTCGGTCAGGTTGACCTCGCCCGATTTCAGGCGGGCACCGAGGTCGGGGTTGGCTTCGAGGAAACCCGAGCCGAGGAGCTCGAGGGCGTCCTTGACCTGTCTGGCCAGGCGGTCGCGGGCGACCTCGCCCTCGCGCGCGCCGGAATCGCGCCAGCGTTCCAATGCGCAATCGGTGGCCGGCGTTCCCGCGGCACCAAAGCGGGTGCGATGGAACAGTAGCCAGACGACGGCGAAGGAGGCGGCATCCTCATTGGTGAAGATCTGCGCCAGATCCGCCTCGATATAGGCTGGGCGGGTCAGCGAGGCGTTGTCGCGCATCAGCCGGATCATCGTGCCGTTGGTGACAAGCCCCCAGAGGCAGTCGTCGTTGTCGTTCAGGTAGTCCTGAAGTGCAAAGGCAGGCGAACGTGAGCGATCGGTCGAAAGCGTCGGGCTGCGCCGGTCGAGCTTTTCCTCATCGGGTGGAACGATGCCGACTGGCACGCGGCCACCGGCGACGAAGGAGAGGATACCGTCCGCAGGGGCGAGATCGTCGAAACCCAGTGTTTCGCACAGAAAATCGCGCATGAAGCGGCGGGTGGCTTCGGCAGAAGGATTCTGCATCCGACGAAACGTGTCGAAATGCGATTGGCCGACGCGGAAGGAGGTGGAAATTTCCTCGCGGATCGTCAGTCCCTTGCGGATGCGATAGGACTGTTGGGTTTCTTCGTCGTCCTTCGGCGCGGCGATCTGTGCGACCATTGCCGGTGCGATCAGATTGCCTTCGAGGCTGAGTGAGGGCCAGGCTGACATGTCGATGACGGGTTTGCGGGCCATGGGCTTAGATCTCGCTCGGCATCAGGACGAAAAGGCCGATCACATCGGGCGGCAGGACGGGTTCGACGGTCACACGCGAGGCGGAACCTGCGGCCGCGCGCAGGCGGGCATGATCGTGCACCAGTTCCTCGGCCCGCTGCCGAACGAAGTTGGCCAAGGAGCCGTGAAGGAGCGCGGGCAGATCCTCACGTGCCTTGCCGATGAAACGTTCACGTGCCGACTGCGCAAGATCCGAGGTGGCGGGGGCGTTGAGGAGATTGCGCGCATCCTCCCCGACCGCGAAGATCCTGTCGCCCTGAAGTGCGACAAGGGCAGCTTCCTCAGCCAGCAGCAGGCGTTCCCGGCGGGCGTGGACAGTGAGCTTGAATCGAATGCGGAGGAGTGCGAGCCGGGTGAGCTTTTGCACCGCATCCGTAGGCCAAGCGCCGACGCGGCCGATGCCAAGCGCAGCGAGCGTCTCGGGATCGAGGGAAGCTTCAACCAGGCATTCGGCCAGCGTTGCGGTCAGCGGATGGGTCCGGGTCAGAAGCGTAGCGCCCGATGGCGCCGGTTCGGCTAAAGCCAACCGCACCGACCCCTTCAGATCGTGCTGTTCGAGGCGCTCGCGCAAGCCCGCATCCAAGCCATGGACATGGGCGAGAAGCAGCGATTTCTTCCCTTCCAGCGGCACGCCAAAGCGGGCCATCGCTGCCTGGACAAAGGCGCGCGCGTCCTCGGGTGAACCGAGGAAGTTACGCACTTTTTCCCATTCGGGCGCGACCTCCTGCGGCTTCATCGCATTCTGAGCAAAGCGGGCGCGGGATTTCTTCTCGTTCTCCGAGGCATCACGCCAGCGGGCCTCCATCGCCTTCGTCCCATCGTCGAGGCGAAGATCGAGCGCCAGCTGCTTCGTCCCGCCCCGTCGCAGCATCATCGAGGCCATCAACGCATCGGTGACCGGTCCGCGCTCATCGGGCAGCGGCACGGTGACGCCGGTGACTTTACGGATTTCCTCAGCCTTGCGCAGGATCACCTCGAGCACCGCGCCGTCGATGGCGCTATCTGGCGAGAACATCATGATCGAGCGCACAAGTTCCGCTGGCTGCCCGAAGCGGTCCACCCGGCCTTCGCGCTGCTGGTGACGGGTCGGGTTCCAGCACAGGTCGTAATGAATGACCGTGTCGAAGATCTGCTGGAGATTGATGCCCTCGGACAAGCAGTCGGTCGCCACAAGCAGCCGCTGATTGCCCTCTTCGCCGTCGCCGCTGGCCATATCAGCTACACGGTCACGGCGCTCGTCTGGCGTCAGGACGCCGGTGACCGCCTCGATCGTCAGCTTCGGGAAGGCGCGGCGCAGGCCATCGCGTACATAGTCGGCTGTCGCAAGATACCGGCAGAAGACAACCGGATTGGCGCCCTGTTTCAGCAGTGGTCTCAGGGCGTCGATCAGCGCGTCCAGTTTGGGATCGGGTTGCGAGATCAGGGTCCTAGCATGATCGACGAGCACGAGAAGCGCCGGGTCGGCGGCGAAGCTCGCTCCCGGCTCCAGATCGACGGCATCCTCGTCATCGCCATCGTCATCGTAGATCTGCGGCTCCAGCCGGTCGGTCTCGCTGGCCATGCGGTTGCGCAGCGCGCTGAGCGCCGCCGCTGGTGAAGAGCCGACGCAGCGCATCAGGGCCAGCGTGCCCCAGAAGGCGAGTCTACGCTCGCGCGCGCCTTCACCAGCGCGGGAAACCACGCCGAGGCAATAGTCGAGCACAGATTCTTGAAAGCCGAGATGAGCCTGGGAGAGCCGATAGGAAAATTCGGTTGTTTCGTGTTTGGGGAATGCGCGTTCCTCGTGCCATTCCCCTGATACGAGGTCGATGCGCCGGCGCTGGACAAAATGCCGAGCCAACCGTTCGCGGTATCGCGCATCGTCGAAATTCATCGAGACGAACGACGGGTCGATCAGAGAGAGCAGCCGGCCGAAAGCCTCTTCATCCCCCGAATGTGGGGTCGCCGTCAAAAGGATCATCCGGCGGTCAAGATCTTTTGCTAGGCCTGACAGAAGCTCGAAGCGCTGCTGCTTACCCGCGCCGGTGCCGACGCAGGCATGGGCCTCGTCCACGATCACAAAATCCGGGCAGGCTCTAGCGAAACCTTCCCGGCGTTTTTCGGCCTTGATGTAGTCGAGGCTGACCACTGTGTAGGGATAGGCATCGAACAGGGTCTGCGAGAGCGGTAGGCCGCGTTCCAGACGGGCGGCACTCCCCGAGGTGACCGCCACGGCGTCGATGCCAAAGCGGGATTTGAGCTCGATCACCCACTGCTCGACCAGATGCGGCGGGCAAAGGACCGAGAACGCATCAATCTCACCACGGTCCATCAATTCGCGCAGGATCAGACCTGCCTCGATCGTTTTCCCGATCCCGACGTCGTCGGCGATCAAGAGGCGCGGCACCTGCAGGCGAAGCGCCATGAGCAGGGGCACAAGCTGATAGACGCGCGGTTCGAACGCCAGTTGGGCGGCCGATCGGAACGGCCCCGCGCCGCGGCGCAGAGTGAGGCGAAGAGCATCCGCCAATAGCGCGGCCTTGGCCTGGACGGTGTGGCGCGCGTCTTCCGGCAGGTCAAAGCGCGCGGGCTCGACCGGCATGATTTCCAACTGCGGATCCAGGATCACCGCATCACTTTCGCCACCCGAAAGGGGGCGCAGCGCCAGGGTGCCTTCGCGCGGCGCGGGCAGGGCAACCCATTCGCGGCCGCGGGCACGGACGAGGTCTCCCGGGGCAAAACTGACGGTCATGTGCTTACTCCTTCAGGGCCGCGACGAATTCCGTCGGTAGGTCCGCCCCGGTGTCTTTTGGCAGCTCGAATAGCGACCAACCCATATCTTCGGCATATGATCGCGCGGTATCGCTCAGTGCTTCGGTTGTCGCGGCGATTCGATTATTACGCCACACCAAGGGAAACTCCTGTTCCCCCAGCGCCGCCGGTTTGGCATCTGGCTGAGGCAGGCCGGCCCGCTTGAACGCGGCAGACCAACCATCAGCCTCGTCATTCTCCCGAACCGACGACATGACATGCACTTCACCGCGTGCCAGGTCGACCAGCATCTGCTTGGCTTCTTCGCTCGTGCGGTCGATCAACTCGTGATCCGGCTGGTTAAAGTAGGACAGCAGGCATCGGTAGCAGCCCCGGACACAGGCCGTATCGACGCTGTCCGTCAGAAGCGCGCCATCACCAGCGGCGATTGCCGCATCGACATTGTCAAAATGCATCAGCGTCAGCGCCGCCCGAGCAACGCGACCAAGCGCCTGTGGATCGTCTATCAGCCGATTCAGGACGCCGGCGCCGCCTTCGGTGGCCTCATAAGTCAGGATCGAGCGTCGATTGTCTCGGGCGGGCAGAGGCTCACCAAGAATCTCGCCTTCCTCCAACTGGAATTCCAGCTCGACTCCGCGCAGAAGGGAATGCTGAACCGTGGCGATCGTCTCGGGTTGTAGCGCCTCCGGCTCCTTGAAACGTATAAGCAGAGCGTTCTTGCGATCACGCACGATCGGCACGATCCGCACGGGTTTCACCACATCGGGCGGAGTATCAACATCCGAATCTTCATCTTCGGCTTTTGCCCAATAACCGCTACGGGGATCAATGTTGAAACCGAGTACCGTCTCGCTCTTACGCCGCTTCAGTCCCTTATTGATGCGGCTGATCTCGGCGCTGTTGGCATATTGCAGAGAAAGGACAGAAGTGTCGTCGCAACGAAACTCCGCCTCCGTTACCTGCACCCGCCCATCCCTGCGCGGCCAGGAGAATACAGTCTGGATATCGAAACCCTGTCGAACCCGCTCTTCATCATTGGCGGTGATGCGCTCGGCGGGAGCGGCCTCGACATTGTCGATACGCAGCGTACGCTGCACTTTGCCTTTGTCCGAAATGGGCGCATTGCAGGCGTGACAACGCTCGACGTCGCCTTCGTGACAGGCGCCGCAGTTCGAACAAATGAAAATATCCTTGGTTGCCAGCTCCGATCCGTCGCCAGTACGGACCTCGGGCGGCAGCTTGGCCTTCATAACCCGATAGGCGCGACCCTCGTGATAGATCAGGCTACGCGGGCCAAACTCGGAAATGGCAAGGAAGCGTGCGCGCTGCAGAAACGACCCGGTTTTCCCTTCTCCGGGCACGAAGGCATAAAGCGGCAGGCGCGGGAAATTGTAGCCTGGCAGGAAGCCTTCGGTCGCCAGATAGCGGTAGGAATAGAAGTCCGACCCGTTTGAGGCCTTGCCTTGTTCCAGAATCGCGATCTGATCGGTCGCCTGCATCTGTGCGGCCTTGATCTTCTGGCGATCCGCCCTCGACAGACCGGCGATCATGGATTTGGCGTTCGCCTCGGCAAGCTGGCTGCGTGCGGAGTGGTAGAGTTCACGCCACCTGTCGAAGGCCGCGTCGAATTCGTCGGGTGACCTCGTTGCAACCGTCAGGATGAACTCATCCGGATCGCCAAGCCAGACGGGCACTGCGCTGCCGACCGAGGCGAGGATCTGGTCCAGCACCTGTTTCATCGGCGCGCGGCAGGCTGTTACTAAAGATGGCTGCCGGATGACATCCAGCAGTTCCGGCTTCAGCGGATATTTCTCGCGGGTCAGGTCGAGAATTTCCGGGATATCCGGGGAGAGTGCCAGTTTCGCTACCGCCAGCCAGATGGCATGGAGATGCGAGCGCACGAGTTCTTCATTGGTGATGTCGAGCGCCGGGGGGCGCACCACGCCTGCAACCATCTCGTTGCGGCGGGTGAAGAAATACTGGTCATGTGGAGACTGCGCGGCGCAATAGGTGACGATCACCGCCGCCTGGCCCGAACGTCCGGCGCGGCCTGCTCTCTGGGCATAGTTAGCCGGGGTCGGCGGCACATTGCGCAGATAGACGGCATTCATCGCGGAAATATCCACGCCGAGTTCCATTGTCGGCGAGCAGAACAGCGCGGGCAGGAGTTGAGCCGTCTCGCCCGCCGCCTTCATCTCAGCAGCATTTTCCTTCATTCGTTCGAGATCGTCGGCCTCGAAGCGGAACCGCCACTCGCGCCATTCACGTTGCTTTTGCGAAACCTGCGCGGTGTGTTCTCGGCCTTCCAGTCCCCAATAGCTGCTTCGGCCATCTTTCAGGTCGTTGGCGATGGCAGAGTAGAGGCCAAGGAAATACTGATTTCCTTTCGTATTCTGTCCCAGAGCGGCAGGCCCTGGAACAATGCGGACTGCGGATGGAGCCAATCGCCAACCACGGAGACCGGCCTCGACCTCGACCGGCGTGACGAGCCCTTCTCGGGCCAGCAGCTCCATCAGCCCGGTCATGACCGCAAGGTATTCGTCCTTCTTCAATTTGGTGCCGATCACCGATCTGCGATTGATCAGTCGGCCCAGCCGGGAATTGTGACCCGCTCGCAGGATTGTCTGCTCTTCACGAAGTCCGACCCGGTCCTTGCCCGGTGCTTGCAAAAGAAGCGTGGTATGGCCACGCGGGGTTTCCTTCTGATCCATCGCCCATGGGCTGCGCAGAAGGTTGCGCGACTTCAAACTGACCCCATCGAGCACCGTGCGATCCAGTGCCTCGGTATTGACCGCCAACCCTTCGAGAAGGAAATACAAGACGGAATGCAAGACGTTGCGCCGCCCACCAGCATCCAGATCAGCCAGCGCGGGCAGGATGGAGGTTAGCGCCGAATTATCCTCGGCGACATCGTCAAGCCCGATAAACTCGACCTGGATCAGACCAAGCTCGGCAAGGCTGGGGTTGGTATAGCGCCAGCCACGCCGCAGGTCGCTCCAAACCCGATGCGCCAGCACCTTTGCCAATGCACGCTGCGCATCCTCGCGAATAACGGCACCGGCATCGGGTTCCAGCATCCAATGAACCAGAGCCTGTCTGTTGGCGGCAGTGAAGCCCAGCGCCCGAACGGCCTTGAGGCCGAAATCATCCTCGCTGAGGCCATCGGATCCGGCATCCAGCACTGCGCGCAGGATCGCGCCACGCAATAGGCCGACAAACAGAAAATCATTGAAGTGTCCAGCCTGAAGCGCCGCATCCTGCCGGTTGTCGGTAAAACCGAGAAGTTTGCGCTTCTCACGCGGAACGCCGCTGTCGTCGCCGTTCATCCATTCGAGCGCACTCGAGACCAGGAGCGTGGTCGCGGAGCTTCGTCCCTCGCCGGAAAGTCCGGGAAGCTTACCGCGCTCTCTCATCCGCGGCTGTGGCTGGTGCTGGCAGCAGGGGCAGAAGCCGAATTTTCCGGGAAGAAACCAGAATTCCGGCCCTCCAGAGCTATAACGCCCGTCCGGCCCTATACTCAGGCGCTCAGGCATCCGCTTCTTGTAGTTGGAACGCAGGCGCTCGATGCCATTGCGCTCCTCCTTCCAATCCTCGGGATAGGTGTCGATATCGCCGTCGAAGACATAGTCGAGATCGCCATCTCCCACCGGTGTAAGATAGCCCGCACTATCGCCATCCTCGCTCTCGAGCGGCGTGTCATCGATGTTGCGCGGCAGGAAACGCAACCCGTCGGCGTCTTCCGTTTTGGTGACGACATGCACCTCCTGCCCGCAGTCGCGGCAGAAGCGAGTCGGATAAAGCCGGTTTCCCGGAGCCTGCGGATCTTCGAGCTGCCCCTCGAACAGCACCCGGCGTGGACGGGCGGTCAACGTGGTGAAGACTTCCCCCGCGCCCGAGATGAAACGGTGTAACTTGAAGGCCAGAAAAGCGCCTGTGCCCGTCCCGCCACGTTCGGTTTCCGACAGGCTCACACGGGTCAGAAAGCGCTCGAAAACCTCGCGGCAGATTTCCGGCGAAACGCCGCTATCCTCTGAAAGTCGCTCAACCGCCTCACCAAAGGGCACGGGATTCTGACGGCGCAGTTCCTGTTCGTCCTTCAGTCCGATGGCGAGTTCCGCCCAGACCGCTAGCGGGTGTTGCCGCAGCACTTCATCCGTCAACGCCTCTGGCAGGGGTGAGGTAAGCACGGACGCCAGGAGCGGCCTGACCTGTTCGAGCGTCAGCGTGTCATCCGTAGCGCGCTGTAAAGCCTCGTCGATCACCGCATCCGGACCGATCTGGGCACCGAACAGTCGGGAGGCAACGCTTGCAACCGCTTGCGCCTTGCTCTCATCCGAACCTTCGCTGGCCATGGTGGCCGAGGTCCCGATGCAGATCGGCGTCTTGTCCGGAGTACACCGATTGCGAAGGCGACGAACGAGAACCGCCACATCGGCCCCCTGGCGGCCGCGATAGGTGTGAAGCTCGTCCAGAACGATAAATTCCAGCCCCGAAGCATTGCCTATCACCCGGGAATCCAGGTCGTCCTGCCGGGTCAGAAGCAGTTCGGCCATTATGAAGTTGGTCAGCAGGATATCCGGTGGATTATCAGCAATCCGCTGGCGCTCTTCTCGACCCTCCTGGCCGGTATAGCGCTTGACCACAGGCTTCAGGTTCTCGGGCAGATCCGATTGCGAGATGAACTTTTCGATTTCCTTGATCTGGCTGTTGGCCAGCGCGTTCATCGGATAGACAATGATGGCGCGCGTTCGACGCGGACCACCCGCTTTGATCGCCCGCACGATAGTATCCACGACCGGAACGAAGAAGCACATCGATTTCCCCGAGCCGGTGCCCGTAGTTACTACAAAGCTCTGCCCCATCCTGACCTTGGCGATCGACTGCGCCTGATGGCGGTAGAACCGGATTGGGGTGCTGCCGAATCTAAAGATCCTGCCTGTTGCCTCGTCCAGATCGCCGGAGGCTACGAGGTCATCTACTGTCGGCCCCTGTTTGTAGCGCGGGTTCAGGGAAAGCAGACTGTCAGGCCAAAAGCGCCCGGCCTCGTATTCAGCCTCGACTTCGCCTCGCAGGTCCTCTGCGCGAATGGTGCTGAACGAACGTGAAAACCGGGCATAGGTGTCAATAAGATCGTGATCAAATTCAAAGGCTTTCACTCACTCCCCCCAAGTTCACTGATCTCAAGGCCGGGGAGATCATCTCTCCGCGCATCTCTTGGCCTGCGCAGCTTCCTTCTGCAGATCGGACCAGTTATCGACGTCCAATCTCTTGAAACGCCATGCGCCGGCTAATTTAAAGCCCGATAGACCGCTCGCTTGGCCAAGCCTGTAACCAGTCTTCTCATCAATGTTCAAGTAGAACGCCACGTTCGCGCACTGTCATGGATTGATCCGTTGTCTCCGCGATCATCGAACCCTCCGATGTCATTCGGACCGTAGCAGAGCAACTCAGGGTTACCAACCGGATTATGGAGGATCAGAGTGCGTTCTGTACTGCCCAGTCGACAACAGAACTGACGAGCGTTGTGACGCTGGCACCGCCGACGAGAATTTCCCCATGAGGTTCGATGGAATGATATCCCGAAAGGGGCGCCGTGCCGCGGACAAAGCCAGTTCGCCTCGCGAGGATGTTCTTTGTTCGTCGATTTTCCTGCCAGTAGGTGAGGACTGCGCGATATCGCGCGCCCACCGGGCTTCCGGGGTGGATTGCCTGTTCGGGAGTCAGGCCGAGGTAAATATGATGGGCATGCAAAAGCGTTAGGTCATAGAGTCTGGCGACCAGTGTTCGCATCTCGTCGAGACTTCCGTTTCCACCCACATCCTTGCATTCGATCGCCACCCTGGGACGGCCCGTCGGGCTTCCGCCAGTTAATCGCAATGCTGCGCCGACGCTAGACGGCACAATCGCGATGTCGATCTCGTGCAAGGTTTGACTGCGCCCCTGGAATTGGATGCCATTCCATATTTCCCAGCGAGGTCCGCCCGGGGCTTGAAAGCAAATCACTCCAGCATTGCCAGGACCTGCGGCCGCTGGCTGAACCCCACTGGGGGCGCCCCCGCGTTGTATGAACTGGCGATTTGGGTCGGTAGGCCTAATCGGCGTCCCGTCCGATCTCTGAAGCCACACGGAAAAGCCTGAACTTCTTAGACCGAGTGCGATCTCCGTCATCACGAAGAGCTCGAACATCCGGCCCGCGCCCGCAGCGTTGGTGAGAATGGTTGTCCTTCCAACAATCGTGTTTAGTGCAGTCGCAACATTGGTAATCATGGCTGGGGATTATTCCTGACCTGCGCTGACCACGCTTCAAGTTCTTTGCGAAGCCGCGGCAATTCGGCCCTGGCTGCTGAAGCATCGTTCAGCGTGGTCTGTCTCCCAGGTCCGTCGTCCTGAAGCAGGATCTGCACGGATTGCGAAATAGGCTTTGCCTTCACATTCCCGCTGACGCCGTCGCCGAGAATGACGGTGAGGTTACGTGCGCAGGCTTCCATTTCGGCTACCGTTGCCTCCATCCGGTCGCAGACGTAGGCGACCGCCCACTCGACCTGGTCGTCGCCCTCGATCGGCATTGGTTCGGGGGGCGGAGAAAACGGCAGCTCGCGGCGAGCCCCGGTGCGGGCGTCAGACCTCGCGCCCATCAGGTTTTCAGGGGGTTCGATCGGCGCTCTGCCAGCTCGGATCCCATCTATTAGTTCAAACACAAGCCAGTCGAGCTGCGACCCGCGAAGCGTGTCGAACAATTCGAAGAGGCGCGGATCTATCGATGCCATGTGATGGTTGCTCTGCTGTCAGACTTGCGTGAAATCGAAAGTCGCACAGAAATCATTGATAAAAAAACAATAAATGTTCGGTCATGTTCTATATGGAGTGGAACTCGGATCAACGATTTCAGGATCATACCCGTGTTGGCGAAGAAAAAACTGGATGCTCTTTTTGACCGCATCATCGTTGACCCCAGGTCCGATGGTGATGTCCTCGATAGCCAGTGTTTTTCCCTTGGCATCAAGCTCAATATATGGGAGCAAGAGTTGTCCACGTGGCCGGAACTTGATTACTCGCTTCGCTGGACTTGTGACCACAATGCGCCATTCTTGCTCCTCTCTAAACCCAAAGTGCTTAAAGCGTGGCACCATCTTGGTAATGAGGTCTGAAAAGCTTTGACGTATCTCGCTATCTTTCAATGATCCGATCAGATATTGAACATCGTCGATGATATCTGGAAGCTCGTCTTCGATCGCAGACTTCAGTGCCCGGTTCGACTCGTTAATCCCATAAACGACCTGATGGAGCTCAGCCTCCATACCCGCAAATGCCCTTAGCAATTCTTCGGTCTTAAATGTGATGCTTACGCCCTGTCGTGACGCGTAGCCTCGCCATTGGCTCAGCAAATCGCTCCGCTGGCAGAAGCACGCGATATAAGCGTCGGGCGGCTGAAATTTTGCGAAATCTCTCGCAATGTCTGAGACCAGCTTGAGCCGTCCTCCGTCGTCAGCGTCTTGACCCTTGAGGAGTTTTTGCAGGACTGCGTTTGCGCGGTTGACGCCATATTGCAGCTCTTCCGGATCGTTCAGAAACCCGGCATGGCTTAACCACATCTGCTTGTTAGCTATGATCCCCTGAAATCCAGCGAGATCGGTGTAATGCGTAAGGTACCTGGGTGTTTCGCTCGGAGACGCCTTGCGGATTTTCTTAGTCGTTCGTTTTGCAACGCTAGGCATCGGCATTCATGTCCATGGAAACAATCTGCAGTGGTTGCGGCAGATTGGCCACGTGACAGCAAGAAAGCAATCCGTCTCCTCGCAATACAGTCGTTTTTCTTCGTCATCCAGTCCCATGACAAGCGACATTCGGTTCCGGCGCAGTTGGGCCCTTCGAGTTGCGCGAACCAAGACCCGCTCTTTTGTGACGAGTTCCTGGCCCGTCTGCGCGCCGCGTTTCTTTCCTAGTCAATGCAGCTCTCCCGCGCCGCATGCTGCCTTCCATGCCTTCCCGCCACGTGTCAGTTCACTCGGAGTCTATGTGGCCATCTGTTGAGGAGACCGGCAACAACGCCACGACACGCACCGTTGTTGCGAGCTCTCAGATGACTAGCCAAGAGACCGGTAGATCGCTAGTTCCATAATCCTTGGACGTGCACAAGCGTCTCACTTGAGGCAGCCCGAAAAACTTGACAAGCATATTCTCCATTCGCGCCACCCGAACTAGAGACCGAGACAGTATCTCTCCCACTCAATCATCACCTTCCGGCGCTGGTCGAGGAGGTCGGTACGGTGATAGGCCGCCTCGGTTGCGTTCTTAACCGTATGGGCCAAAGCGCGTTCAGCAACGTCACGTGGGTAGCCGTTCTCTGACGCCCAGTCACGGAAACTGGAACGGAAGCCATGGGCGGTGGCAATCCGCCCCGGGGTATCGCTCGTGACCTTTTGATCACGCAGGAACTTCGTCATCGTCATGTCGCTGATCGGGGTGTTGGAACGCGAGGGAAACACAAGCCCTTCTCCCGTGTCGGACTTCTCCAGTTGGCCCTCGAGCAGAGCGATCGCTCGCGGGGCTAGCGGCACGCGATGCAAAACCTTCGCTTTCATCCGCGATGCCGGTACTGTCCAGATCGCATCCGAAAAGTCGATTTCGTCCCATTGCATCTGCCTGATCTCACCGGAGCGAGAAGACGTCAGGATAAGCAACTCCAACATGATCTTGGTCGTGCTCGGCGGACCGGCATGCAGGACATCCCGAACGAATGCCGGCAGTGACCGCCACGGCAGTGCAGGCTGGTGTTCAACGCGCTCCCTCTTGCCCGGCTGCTTGGGAAGCAATTTGTCTAGAACCCGGACCGGGCTCGCCAAAATGTGGCCGCTGGCCGCACACCAGTCCATCACGGCGTCGCACCTTTGCTTGATACGCGACGCAGTCTCCGGCTTTTCGAGCCAGATCGGCTTGAGGCAGGTAGCGAAATCGGAAGGTCCCAGTTCGTTCACGGGCCTTTTGCCAATCCGCGGGAAGACGTACTGCTCGAGCGTATTGATCCATTGATCGATGTGCTTCTTGTTTCGAAACGCTTCGGCACGATCAGCATGGTGACGTCGAGCTGCCTCCTCAAAGGTCGGTATTTTCGCCACCCTCTTGGCTTCATCTTCCCGTTGTCGTCTTTCTTCTAGTGGATCGCCGCCTTTCTCGATCAAGGTCCGGGCTTCTAACGCTCTTGCGCGCGCGTCACGGATGGAAACGGCCGGATAGCTTCCGAGGCCCATGTCGCGTCGTTTGCCCGTCAGCGGCGAGACAAACCGCAGAACCCATTTGCCGCTGCCGGGTGTGGCCGAGGGATACAGGTAGAGCCCCGTTACGGCGCCATCCGAAATTGGCTTATCGCCCGACTTTATTTTTCTCGCTTTGGCGTCACTCAGCATCGTTATTCCCCGGTTCGTTCGATCCTCACTCAGTTTCTAGCCCATCATTCAGTCCATCACAACGACCGCGATTGGTTGGGTTGAATTGATACGAAACGAGACTGAGCGCGATTTCCAAGAAGTGAAAAAGCGCATTGTTTTCAATACAGTATGAGATTGATTGCTATTCGATGTGGCGGAATTAATGGCAGACCCCCTCTCCGCCATTTAATCACGCAATCGCTAGACCCGTGTCGGACTTGGCGCTCGTGCTTTCGCTGAGACCGCCGCGCTGTTCTGCGCCAAAGCCTGCCTCGCCCAAGGCGCCCAAAGCTCCGCCGGCGGTAGCCAGAACCAGCCGCCGGCCTCGTCCCCGACTGCTTCGGACTTGCCTGCGACGGCGGTTGCTGCTGTCAGCAGGCAGATCCATGCTGCCCGTTGTTCATGGTCTCGCTCGGTTGTGACCTTCTGCAGTAGCGTGTCATTGTTCCAGCCGATGGCGTCAAGAAGTCTGTCGAAGACGTGGCTTTCAACCGCTTGGTCGTACAGCCAGTCAAACCTTCTGCGCTTCGCTGCCCTGGACATGGCAAAACGGTCGTCCTCGAGAAGAACGCCGAGAAAGGCGTTCGGGAAGGCCTCGATGATTGCGGCGCCGGGAATGATGGACCTGCCGATCATCGGCGCAGCCGCAAGGTGCCTGACCTGCGCTGCGGTCTCGGCCGCAGCCTTTCTCAGGGCGAGACCATGGCCGTGGTGGCTGAGCCCCGGCTTGCAGCGTGCGTGGAAGGCTCCGCGGATGAAGAGCCGCTCGCAGGAGCGGTCGAGTCCATCGGGCGCGTCGACCGGCAGCAAGGGGCCATCGATGGCGATAACCGAAAACATCGTGGATGCCGGAATGTGCAGCTGTCGACGGTTCCAATCGGTATGCGCCTTTGCGCAGCCGACGTTCCCGCCGGCGCACCATGCAATCCCCGTGGTCGGTCGCGACAGCGAGTATCCAACGTCGATGCCGAGCAGTTTGTCGAAACTCTTGTCTTTCAACGTCGCAACTCCCACGGCAAAAGCTGTTCCTTTGCCCGAAAATCGCATCTACAGCCTCATCCCCGCGCATTCGTGCGCAGCCACGCCTCCAATGCAGCGATTACAGCCAGCCTGAGGCTTGCACCACGGGCAAGCGCGTGGGCGAGGGAGCGGTCGTCGGGAGGAAACCCGATTTCCTGCATGACGTCCTCCGGCTGCAACCGGCGTTTCGCCATGATCGCTTTGATTTCGGCGATGGCAGAGGGCAACAGATACCGGCCGCTCGCGATCGGAGCCTCCGCGGCACGTTGAGACGGCGAGGGGCCGGAGGAATGCGTGACCGTCGTCGATAGCGCGCCCCTGGCCGCGAGCCAGCTCAAAAAGGCGTTCCGCTCGTTATCCGTCGCCTTCGTCCAGGAATTCTTAAGCTTATCCAGTCGGGTACGCTCGGGCTTTATACCGGCGATCACGAAGGCCTTGCGCAAGGACGGGATCTTGCCGGCAAGAAAAGCGCCATGGACGTCGGGGAATTCGGACTTCAGCCGCTGCAGATCATGTGCATTGTCGAGTTTCTTCTTCGCCATCCTCACATCCGCTGTCGAAATTTCGTGATCCTCTACCGTGCTCGCAAGGCAAGGGCGAGCAAAAAGGTATCTCACGGCAGGGCGCGCGCCGCCGGAAGGAGCAGAGGGCGCAGCCGGAAGGAAAGGCTTGCTGCATGTTTCCCTAAAACCGTCGCCGATTTAAGGATGAAAACATGCAGCAATTCAAAGTGCTACAGCATCCCTTGCGTCTGATAGGACGCGCGGGGCCGCCCCCTTAAGCCCCGCACAAGTCGGCTTTCCTATCACCGTCACAACGACCGGAATGTGATGCGGCGAAAAAGGACGATGCGATGTCTAATGATGTTCAACACTACAGCGATCCCCAGGATGCGGCCCTGGCCCTGATTCTCGCGAACAATCGCGGCGACGAACTCACGGACATCCTGGTTGCCGCGCTTGAAGATACATTCCGGATCCTCGATGAGGAGTGGGTGTCCGAAAGGATGCACTAAACCACGATGATTTCAGTCGAATCGACCGGAAATCGTAAGACGTGATCGATTCTACGTAGTGAGTGCGGAATGCGGGCGGAAAACCGCGCATACTTTCCTCATCCCGCTCTCGGCTTATGCCGCAACATTCAGCCGACTTGCAGCAATCTCTCGACGTACGCCGCTGCGGCCAGCAGCATCCCGTCCGTCCCGCTCCGTCCCACCAGCATCAGCCCTGCCGGTAGGCTCGTGCCTGCCATCGGCAGCGTGATCGCCGTCAGGTCGAATTGATTGGCGACCTGCGTGTTGCGCAGGAGCAGGTCTTCGACGCGGCGATATTCCTGTTTGTCATGTTCCACAGAGGCAATGCCGACGGCGGGGATCGGCGTGGTCGGCAGGACGATGAGGTCATAGGGCGCGAGCCGCTCGTCCATCGCGCGAATGAGGTCTTGCCGCGTCCGCAGCAGCTTTTCCAGTGCTGGGTCGGGCACGGTCAAGCGCCGGCGCAGCGTCGATGTTACCCGCGTATCGACGGGTGCGTCCGCGTCCTCAAGCCAGCTGCGGTGGATTCGGCTGCCTTCGATCGCGGCGACGGAGCCGATCGACGTTGCCTCGGCGAAGCGGGCGAGGAGATCGTCGATGCTGCATTCGGCGAGTTTTGCGCCGGCGCGGCAAAGCATTTGCAGGCTCGCCTCGAAGGCCCGAGCGATCTCCGGCGCGAGGTCTTCGAGCAGAAAGCCTTTCGGAATGCCGAGCTTCAATCCGTCAAGCGCCAGTGGCGTGAGCGGTCTTGGCCCACCGCCCGCCATGATGGCGTCGGCCAGCGCGCAGCCGGCGACGGTGCGCGCGAGCGGGCCAATCGAATCGAGGCTTGGCGACAGCGGGAAGGCGCCGTCGAGGGGCACGCGCCGGGCGGTCGGCTTGAAGCCGACGAGGCCGTTCAGCGCCGCCGGAATGCGCACCGAGCCGCCGGTATCGGAGCCGATGGCGATCTCGCTTGTGTCCTCCGCCACCGACACGGCCGCACCGGACGATGAACCGCCGGGGACGAGGCTCGCGTCGATCGCATTGCGGGGCGCCGGATAGTGCGGGTTGAGGCCGACGGCGGTGAAGGCGAATTCGGTCATGTGCGTCTTGCCGATGATGACGGCGCCGGCCGCCCGCAGTCGCTGGACGATCGCCGCGTCTGCCGTTGCCGGTTCCGCCGCCCGGCGGATGATCGAGCCGGCAAGCGTCGGTTCGCCTGCGACGTCGAAGAGGTCCTTGATCGAGACGATCCGGCCGTCGAGCGGGCCGAGGCCGCTTCCATCGCTCAGCCTTCGGTCGGCGGCGTCAGCCTCGGCCCGGGCGGTGTCGGAATAGAGTTTCACGAAAACGCGTTCTTCGTGCCGGCGCCCATTCAGGCGCGTGAGTACGGCTTCGAGCCGGTCGCGAGAGGGAGTTTTCGATTGGGTCAAGGCGAAGACCTCGTAAATGGGATGACCGCTGTTCGCATGATTCCGTAAATCGGCAACCGAGTTATGGACAAATCACGCAGCAATTCAAAGTGCCGCGACGTCATTGCCCGCGGCCGCCTTGCGCGGGACGCCGACGCCGCGCGGATAGGCATCGTTTATAAATCCCGGCCATTGATGTATGATGTTGGGTGTCAGCGACTTCTGGAATCCAGCCGGGAAGACGCCAATGTCAATGTTGCAATCGTCCGCGATTCTCGACTCTTCCGCGATCCAACGCGTCAATTACGATGCGCGCCATCGCACGCTCAGCGTCTGGTTCGTCGGCAATCGCAGGCCTTACCATTACCTCGATGTTCCGGAGAGCATCTACGAGGAACTGGTGCATGCTGCTTCCGCCGGCAGCTATTTTAACCATCACCTCCGGGATCACTACGATTTCACGCATTGAAGGGGCGCGTGCGGTCTTCGTCCCCTTCGCGCCTCATCCGGCCTGCCGGCCACCTTCTCCCTGCAAGCGGGACCTGTTGCGCGCTCGAACCTCCGCTTGCGGCGCGAGGGCTGCGGTGACGACCGCTCGTTCACAGAACTGTCGCCAAACCGTTCAAATAGTTTCATCCAGCTGTAAAGCCGCTGACATGCGGCTCGCCAAAGGTCCGATCGCGAAATCGATGATTCGCGAACTTTTTGCGCATGTCGTTCCGGAGGCAAAATTTGGCCGATATTCGAAGCACGCTGACCAGGCGCTCTTTCCTCTTCTCCGCCGGCGCCGCCGGTCTCGTCGCTTCTTCCGGTCTCGCGACACCCTTCTATGCCCGCGGCTATGGGCGGCCGGAATTCTTGCACGGCGTGCAATCGGGTGACGTCGATACGCAATCGGGAATGATCTGGACGCGGGTCGATCGGCCGGCGCGAGTGGCGGTCGAATATTCGACCACCGAAAGCTTCTCGAACGCCCTCCGGCTTCCCGACATCGACGCGACGCCACAGACCGACTGCGCGATCAAGTACCGGCTCGACGGCCTGCTGCCGGACCAGGATATCTTCTATCGCTTCACCGCAACCGATCTTTATGACGGCAATCGTGTCTCCGAGCCGATCGTCGGACGTTTCCGCACGGCACCCTTGCGCCGCCGGTCGGTGCGCTTCGTCTGGTCCGGTGATACTGCCGGCCAGGGTTGGGGCATCGACGATGTCGGGATGAAGACCTATTCGACCATGCAACTGCACGAGCCGGATTTCTTCATCCATTCCGGCGACACGATTTACGCCGACAATCCCATTCCAGACGAGATCAAGCTCCGGGACGGCGGCATGTGGAAGAACAGGATCGTGACGCCCGAGAAGCGCGACGTCGCCCGCACGCTGGAGGAATATCGCGGCCAGTGGAAATACAATCTGCTCGATGAGCACGTGCGCGGCCTGAATGCCGTCTGCCCGACCTTCTATCAGTGGGACGACCACGAGGTCTTGAACAACTGGTCGGCCTCGACCGATCTCAGGGACGATCCGCGTTATCCGGAAAAGGACGTGGCGGTGTATGCGTCGCGCGCCGCTCGTGCGTTCCACGAGATGACGCCGATCCGCACCTTGCCGACGCAGCCCGGACGCATCTTCCGCAAGGTCGCTTACGGCCCATTGCTCGACGTCTTCTTCGTGGATCTGCGCTCCTATCGCGGCCCCAATCAGGGGGAGGGGGATTCCGGTCTCTTCGGCTGGCGCCAGGCGGATTGGCTGAAGCGTGAGCTGGCCGCCTCACGCGCGACCTGGAAGGTGATCGCTTGCGACATGCCGATCGGCCTCGTCGTCTGGGACGATTATTCGGCGCGGCGAGGGTCGGATGCGATTGCCAATGGCGACAATGGCGCGCCGATGGGAAGGGAGACGGAATTCGCCGACCTGCTGCGGTTCATCCGCGACAACGCGATCAACAACATCGTCTGGCTGACGGCGGACGTGCACTATACCGCCGCGCATCACTACGATCCGTCGCGCGCCGCCTTCAAGGAATTCCTGCCCTTCTGGGAGTTCGTTTCCGGTCCCTTGCATTCCGGCACCTACGGTCCGAAGGAACTCGATATGACCTTCGGCCCGCAGCTCCGCTTCATCAAGGCGTCCGGAGGCGGCATCGATAGCAACCTGCCGCCGTCCGCCGGCCTGCAATTCTTCGGCATCGTCGACATCAGCGGCCAGACGCGGCAGATGACCGTGCGGCTGATGGATCGGGAGGATAAGGAGCTCTGGCGCGTAACGCTCGATCCGGCGGCCGTCGCGTGAAGCTGCAGAGCTGGTCTGAGCGCAGGCCCCCTTTCGCTTATGCAAAAAAACTTGTATGAGCGCGGCAACTGAAAAGCGGTACCCGCCCTGTCGCGCGTGCCCAGAACTTTCCGAGAGAAAAAATGAGCATTCGTAACATCGCGATCATCGCGCACGTCGACCATGGAAAAACGACGCTTGTCGACGAGCTCTTGAAGCAGTCGGGCTCGTTCCGCGAAAACCAGCGCGTTGCCGAACGCGTCATGGACTCCAACGACCTCGAAAAAGAGCGCGGCATCACCATTCTCGCCAAGGCGACTTCGGTCGAGTGGAAGGGAACGCGCATCAATATTGTCGACACGCCCGGCCACGCCGACTTCGGCGGTGAAGTCGAGCGCATCCTGTCCATGGTGGACGGCGCCATCGTTCTCGTCGACGCTTCCGAAGGCCCGATGCCGCAGACGAAGTTCGTCGTCGGCAAGGCGCTCAAGGTGGGCCTGAAGCCGATCGTCGCGATCAACAAGATCGACCGCCCGGACGGCCGCCACGAAGAAGTCATCAACGAGGTCTTCGACCTCTTCGCCAATCTCGACGCCACCGACGAACAGCTCGACTTCCCGATCCTCTATGGTTCGGGCCGTGATGGCTGGATGAACGTCGCCCCGGAAGGTCCGAAGGACCAGGGCATGGCACCGCTGCTCGATCTCGTGCTGAAGCATGTGCCTGAGCCGACGGTTGCTGAAGGTCCGTTCCGCATGATCGGCACGATCCTTGAAGCCAATCCCTTCCTTGGCCGTATCATCACCGGCCGCGTTCACTCGGGCTCGGTCAAGCCGAACCAGGCCGTCAAGGTTCTGGGGCAGGACGGAAAGCTCCTCGAATCCGGTCGTATCTCGAAGATCCTCGCCTTCCGCGGCATCGAGCGTCAGCCGATCGAAGAAGCGCAGGCAGGTGACATCGTTGCGATCGCCGGCCTGACCAAGGGCACCGTCGCCGACACCTTCTGCGATCCGACCGTTGCCGAGGCGCTGACCGCCCAGCCGATCGACCCGCCGACGGTCACCATGTCCTTCATCGTCAACGATTCGCCGCTCGCCGGCACCGAAGGCGACAAGGTCACGAGCCGCGTCATCCGTGACCGCCTGTTCAAGGAAGCCGAGGGCAACGTTGCGCTGAAGATCGAAGAATCCTCCGAAAAGGATTCCTTCTACGTCTCTGGCCGTGGCGAACTGCAGCTTGCGGTGCTGATCGAAACGATGCGCCGCGAAGGCTTCGAGCTTGCCGTATCCCGCCCGCGCGTCGTCATGCACAAGGATGAAAGCGGCCAGCTTCTCGAGCCGATCGAGGAAGTGGTCATCGACGTTGACGAGGAGCATTCCGGCGTCGTCGTCCAGAAGATGTCGGAGCGCAAGGCCGAGATGGTCGAGCTCCGGCCGTCCGGCGGCAACCGCGTCCGCCTCGTCTTCTTCGCCCCGACCCGCGGCCTTATCGGCTACCAGTCGGAACTTCTGACCGATACGCGCGGCACGGCGATCATGAACCGCCTGTTCCACGACTACCAGCCCTACAAGGGCGAGATCGGCGGCCGGATCAACGGCGTTCTCTTGTCGAACGACGCCGGCGAATCGGTTGCCTACGCGATGTTCAACCTTGAAGACCGCGGCCCGATGATCATTGAGGCGGGCGAGAAGGTTTATGCCGGTATGATCATTGGCATCCATACCCGCGACAACGATTTGGAGGTAAACGTTCTCAAGGGCAAGAAGCTCACCAACATGCGCGCTGCCGGCAAGGACGAAGCCGTGCGCCTGACGCCGCCGATCCGCATGACGCTCGAGCGCGCTCTCTCCTGGATCCAGGACGACGAGCTCGTCGAAGTGACGCCGAAGTCGATCCGGTTGCGCAAGCTGCACCTCGACCCGAACGAGCGCAAGCGCTTCGAAAAGGCCCGCACTGCCGGCGCGGCGTAAGCCACAGGCCGAGACGACCTCTCATCCAGCCTGCCACCTTCTCCCCGTTTTGACGGGGAGACCGCGATGCCGCTCCAGTCCCCTCGCCCCGCTTGCGGGGAGAGGCGAAGGTGAGGGCAAGCGCCAGTTTTCGGATACGTCAATCGCAAAATCGAAAACATTCACAACCCCGGGGCGATCCGGGGTTTTTGCTGTGCGTGCCGATCGCGGGCGGCTTGCGGATAAAGTTAAAAAGGCGTTAACCTTCATTCGGATGCCGTTAAAGTTGCCTGTGGGTTAACGCCGCCCGGCAGCCCGACGGGATTCCGGTTCGCCGTGTCGTGTGTTTAGAGTCAGGTCATGAAGACTGTTTCGATCGAGGTCAGGCCCGGGGAGCCACATGAGGCGGCGGCGATCGCCGAGGTGCATCGCATTTCCTGGTTGCAGGCCTATGGCGGCATCATTCCGCATCGTCCGCTGATCCAGATGGTCAACCGCCGAGACGAAACCTGGTGGCGCAAGGCTACGCGCGGGCCGGCGACCTTGCTCGTCGTCGATGTCGCCGGAACGATCGCCGGCTATGCCACGCTCGGCCTGAGCCGCGCGCGAGCGCTGCCGCAGGAAGGTGAGATCTACGAAATCTACCTGCGGCCCGAATATCAGGGCATCGGCCTCGGACGCATTCTCTTCCGCGAGGCGAAAAGCCTCTTGAGGTCACTTGGCTGTCGAGGCCTCGTCGTCTGGTGCCTCGAAGACAGCGAACACGCCTACAGCTTCTTCCAAACGGCTGGTGGCAGTGACATTGCCGAGGGCATGGAAGATTTCGGCGACAAATACCTGAAGAAAGTCGGCTTCGTCTGGAACTGACGGCTCGGTCGCCCTTTACTCCGGCAGGTTCCCCTCCGACTTTTAGCCACGCTTGTCATGGTAGAGGGCCTGATCGACGTCGCAGCGGACCCGATCGCTTCTCCATCGGCGATCTTGCGCGCCAGCTCGTTCGCATCGACCCGATGCGAGAAGATCGCGGCAACCATCGGCTTTCTCGTGCTAAAAAACTTCGCCTGCCTACTTTTGGCCGTGTCGCCCGCCTAGAGCCATTCCGCCCATCCGGACGAAAGTTATGTTGCATCGCGGCATTTTTCCCTTTATCCGACGGGGCGAATTTAAACCGACCCCTGGAGGTACTTATGCGGATCGACGCTATTTCCATCGGAAAGAATCCACCGGAAGATGTCAACGTAATCGTGGAGGTTCCGGTCGGCGGGCATCCGATCAAGTACGAAATGGACAAGGAAGCCGGCACGCTGGTGGTCGACCGCTTCCTCTATACGCCGATGACCTATCCGGGCAATTACGGCTTCGTCCCGCACACGCTGTCCGACGACGGCGATCCGATCGACGTGTTGATCTGCAACACCCGCCCGCTGGTGCCGGGCTGCGTCATCAATGTCCGCCCGATCGGCGTGATGATGATGGAAGATAATTCCGGTCAGGACGAGAAGATCATCGCCGTGCCGTCGAGCCATCTCACCAAGCGCTACGACAAGGTTCACGACTACACCGACCTGCCGGAGATCACGCTCAAGCAGATCGAACACTTCTTCGAGCACTACAAGGATCTGGAGCCCGGCAAGTGGGTGAAGATCTTCGGCTGGAAGGACGCGAGCGTTGCCAAAGAGCTGATCAAGGAAGCGGTCGAGCGCGCCAAGGCAAAGAAGTAGTTTATCCCTTCTCGCCAACAATTTCGGCGAGCCGCTTGATGATATCCTCCGGATCGGCCTCGATCCGGAGGATTTTTTTGCGCTGTGTGTCGCCGGAAACGAGTGCGATCCTGTTCTTTGCGATGCCGAACTGTTTTGCCAGCAGCGCGATCAGCGCCTGATTCGCCTTGCCCTTTTCCGGCACGGCGCGGACGCGAACCTTGAGATATTCCTCTCCG
>NZ_JASKLS010000012.1:70040-155898 GCF_030124375.1 Sinorhizobium sp. 6-70 | reverse complement strand
GGCAGCACTTTCGAAGCCGTCGATCGCATCGCGGCCGCCATTCGGCGTCAGCCGGACGGTCAAGCGGACATGATCGTCAAGGCTGGTCAGCGCCGCGTGCACTTATATGCCGATCACCGCGGAAGCGACCGTCGTGTTGAGGAAGTACCAGATGAAATAGAGGATCACGAGGACGACCAGCGGCGAGAGATCGACGCCGCCCATGTCCGGCAGGACGCGGCGGATGGGCCGATAGAGCGGCTCCGTCAGTTGATAGAGCGAACGGCCGATCATGTTGATCGCGTGGTTGTTCACGTTGATCACGTTGAAGGCGTAGAGCCAGGAAAAGATGGCCGACGCTATGATCAGGAACCAGGCTATATTGATTATGAAGTTCAAGGTTGCGATGACAGCAATCATGCCAGTCTCCAATTCGTTGTTGACAGACATGTAGACATTGGAAACTAAACGGGCAAGTACGACGCTTCGTCGTGCGCGATCATGTTTAATGGCAATGCGCGGTGCTTTGCCGCCCCTACAGCGCCGCGCGTCTAATCAGACGCGCACAGGTCGCGGTAGAGCTTTAAGTTTCTGGATGATTTTGTCCTTAGATCGATTCCGATCTAAGGACATGCGGTAGGAGCCTCCCCCAAATGTCCGTCGTTCATGCCGCGCATCGTTTCGCCGCCTTCAGGCATGTTGGCTATCGGCGCTACTTCTTCTCCCGCTTCCTCGCCTATTTCGCCATCCAGATCATGTCTGTCGCCGTCGGCTGGCAGATCTATGACCTGACGCGCGATCCGTTCGATCTCGGCCTCATCGGCCTTTTCCAGTTCCTGCCATCGCTGGTCCTGATTCTGGTGACGGGGACCGTCGCGGACCGCTACAACCGCCGTGTCATCATGGGCATCTGCATGACGGTGAGCACGCTTTGTGCGTCCGCGCTGCTCCTGTTGACCGTGACGGGCCTGTTTTCGCCCTGGCCGGTCTATGCGATCCTCGTCGTCTTTGGGATCGAGCGGGCGTTTCTGGGACCGGCGGCGCAGTCACTTGCTCCCAATCTGGTGCCAACCGAGCACCTGCCCAATGCGATCGCCTGGAATTCGACCTCCTGGCAGACGGCGACGATCGTCGGGCCGGTCGCCGGCGGCCTGATCTACGGTTTCGGTCCTGTTGTGCCTTACGCGGTCAGTCTCTCGTTCTTTGCAGCGGCTGCCCTGATGGTCTTTGCCGTGCCCAAGCCCACGGTGCGTACACCCGCCTCGGCACAAAGCTGGCAGACGATTACGGCGGGCTTCCGCTATATCAGGGCGGAGAAGGTCGTGCTGGGGGCGATCTCGCTCGACCTCTTTGCCGTGCTGCTCGGTGGCGCGGTGGCGCTGATGCCGGTTTTTGCCCGCGATATCCTGGCGCTCGGCCCGTGGGGGCTCGGCCTTCTGCGCGCTGCACCGGGCGTCGGTGCCGTCGGCATGGCCGTCTGGCTTGCCGCCCACCCGATCCGCAACTGGGCAGGTCTCTACATGTTTATCGGCGTTGCGCTTTTCGGCCTCGCGACCATTGTCTTCGGCCTGTCGACGACAGCCTGGATCTCGATCGCCGCGCTTGTCGTCATGGGCGCGGCGGACATGATCTCGGTCTATGTCCGCGAAATCCTGATCACGCTCTGGACTCCGGACGAACTGCGCGGCCGCGTGAACGCGGTCAACATGGTCTTCGTCGGCGCGTCGAACGAACTTGGCGAATTCCGCGCCGGCATGATGGCCTCGGGCTTCGGTGCTGTCTTCGCGGTCGCCTTCGGCGGCGTCGGCACGCTTCTCGTGGCGCTCCTCTGGGCGACCGGATTCCCGCAGTTGCGCAAGATCGATACGCTCGACGTTCCGGAAGAGCATCCAACGGTCTGATCGCACACCTACAGCGCCGCGCGTCTGATCAGACGCGCAAAGGACGCTGTAGCACTTGATTTTCTGCATGATTTTGCCCTTAAATCGGGCACGATTTAAGGAATCATGCAGTAGCGCCGCGCGTCTGATCAGACGCGCAAAGGACGCTGTAGCACTTTGATTTTCTGCATGATTTTGCTCTTAAATCGGGCACGATTTAAGGAATCATGCAGTAGCGCCGCGCGTCTGATCAGACGCGCAAAGGACGCTGTAGCACTTTGATTTTCTGCATGATTTTGTCCTTAAATCGGCTACGATTTAAGGAATCATGTAGTAGCGCAGGAGGGCTGCGGACCCGGTCTCGTTAGCCTCGGTCTTGCCCTTCGGGTGCGCCAGCTGCCTCCCCGCCGCGCAAAAAAATCAGTTCGAGGAAATTCTCCATCCAGGTCCGCAAAGGGTGATCGTGAATCATGCGCCCCTCGAGATGCGCCTTGCCGATCTGGGCGCCGGGCAGCACGAAGCGGTGTGCACCGTGGACCACCCAGCGATGCATCATCGCGCGCGTCAGTTCGCCGTGAAACTGAATGCCCCAGGCGTTCTCGCCGTAGCGGAAGGCCTGGTTCGGATAGGTCTCCCCGGTCGCCAGCAGCTCGGCGCCGGAAGGTAGATCGAAGCCTTCCCGGTGGAAGTGATAGACCATGGCCGGCCAGTCGATCAGCGCCTTGCCGGCTTCGGTGGCCTTCAGCGGATACCAGCCAATTTCCGTCATGCCCTCGTGATGCGGCGCGACCTTGCCGCCGAGGTTGCGGGCCAGCATCTGCGCGCCCAGGCAGATGCCGAGATAGGGCTTGTTCTCGAGAAGTGGGACCGACAACCAGTCGATCTCGCGGCGGACGAACTCTTCCTCGTCGTTGGCGCTCATCGGGCCGCCGAAGACGATGGTTCCGGAATGGGCCTCCAGCGTCGGCGGCAGCTCGTCGCCGAGCGCGGGGCGGCGGATGTCGAGTGCAAAGCCCTTGTGCTGGAGAATCTGCCCCACACGGCCGGCGCTCGATCGCTCCTGATGCAGGATTATGAGGATTGGTCTTTTGACGTCATCGGCCCCTGCAGGCATTTCAGTCTTCCTGCTGCGTGTCGTTCTTCTCCTTCGCGTCGATCCTGGCGGCAACTTCTTGCCGCTTCAAGATGCGGTCGCGCCCGGATACGCCCAGAAGGTCGGCGATCCGCCAGATCACGTGATCTTCGATTTCGTTGCGGACGCCATCGGCATAGACGATCTCCCACAGCATGCCGACGAGCTCGATCCGCTGCTCCTCGGAGAGCTCGCGCTTGATTTCGGTGGTGAACTTGTAGAAGTCGATCGCCTCGCTTTCGGCGGTCTCGCCTGCCTCGACGAGCCTATTGAGGCGCGCATCGTCGAGTTTATAGTGCTCCTTGATGATCTCGCGCATCTTGCGGCGCTCGGCAGCCAGGACGGTGCCGTCGGCCTCCATGACCTGGAGGCACAGAGCGATCACGGCGACGCGCGGATCGCCTTTTTTGATCGGCGCCGCGGAGCCTGCCAAGCTTTCGAGGAATGCTTGAAACCGTTCTAACATGTCTTCGCCCACAGTCTTCGAAGTTCAAAACAGCCGGAAGCCTGCCTTGTCCGACCCCTTTTCCCCGGCCGTCGCCTCGCGAACGCCGGGATCGTCCGGCGGCCGGCCGAAGAAGGGAGCCGACTCTTCCTCGGCGGTCTCTTCCTTTTTCTTTGCAGGAGAGGGAGCAGCTTCCTTCCTCTCCGGAACCTTGATCACTGTCTCACGCTCGGCCTCCAGAACGGCTGGAGTTACTGCCGCCGGTGCCGGTTCGGTCGTCGCGCGCGCTGCCACGTGCTCGGCGGTTGCGACTGGCGGGAGACTGCGGATCGCCTCCTCGGCGCTCGGATGGCCATTTGCGAGCTTGTCGGAAAGCTGCAAGGCCGGGGCCTTCCATTCGAAGGCGTCGAGCCTGCCGCTGACCGGCGATACCGGCAGCCACGACGGCGAAGTGACGCCGTCGGCGGTCCAGGCCGGATCGCGCGGACTGCGCAGCGCCTGCGCCATCCAATGGCGGATGCGGCCCTCGTCGCCGGTGTCCGCCTCTTCGATATCGGCGAGCAGCAGGAAGACGCTTTCCGTCGGCTCGAGCCGCGCCGCAGTCTCCGCCTTGGTACGGGCAAGCGGCAGTTCGCGTGCCTCGAGTGCGGTCTCCGCGACTGCTGACAGGGCGACGGCATTGTTGCTGCGGAGCGATTCGAGCTTCTTTGCACGCTTCAAACGGTCGAGGGCGGAATCGCCTCCGCGCGCCCTGACGTAGAGCCTTGCCACGTCCGGATGCGGCTGCTGCTTCCACATCCTTTCGAGAATCCCCGCGCCCTTGCGCAGATTGTCTTCGCGGAACAGCGCCTTGGCCGTTACCAGCGCCGCCGGTACCAGACTGTCGTCGAGCTTCAGCGCGGCAAGGCCGTCGTCGCGCGCCGCTTTCGGGTCGGCGTCGAGCTTCGCCATCGCGCGGGCGGTGAGAAGCACGGCCTTCTTCCGGTCCGCCTCCTTGCGGTCGAGGACGTTGGCGGTGCGACTCTGGTCGAGAAGGCGGATCGCCTCGTCCCATTGTCCTGCCTGGCTGCGGTGATCCAGCGTCGCCAGCGTTGCCCATGGCAGGTGCGGCGCCTTCTCCGCGGCGCGCTCCGCATATTGCCGGGCTGCCTCGTTGGCGCCGAGCCGCTTGGCTTCGAGGAACAGGCCGCGCAGGCCGAGTTCCCGCGTTTCGGGATCGTCGGCCATCAGCTCGAATTTCTTGCGCGCATCGTCGTATTTGCCTTCGATCAGCGCGGTCTGGGCCTCAAGCAGGTGGATGAGCGGCTCCTGGTCGGCGCTGATCAGGCCCCGGCTTCGCGCCGACATCTTGCGGGCAAGATTGGCATCGCCGGCGCCGGCGGCGATCAGCCCCGTCGAAAGCGCCTGGTAGCCGCGATCGCGCTTGCGGGCGCGGAAATAGCGCGTGACGGTATGGGGCGACAGCCAGATCGTCCGGATCAGCCAGACGACGATCAGGACGGCGGCAAAGAGCGAGATGAGGATGGAGGCGGCGCGCATCAGCGTCATTTCGATGCGCTGTCCCTGCCAGATCAGCGACAGTTCCCCCGGTCGATCCGCCAGCCACGCAAAGCCGAGACCGAGACACAGCACGAAAAGGATGAAGAACAATATACGGATCATCTATTCCTCTTCCCTCCTTTTAGCCGGCGGTGCCGGTACGCGTCATGGTCTGCGCCACGGCGGCATCGATGGCGGTCTCGACGCGCAGGCGCTGATCGAGTTTCGCCTTGAACTCCGCCCCGGCCGATTTCGCCGGTTCGGGCAGGCCGCCCCACTCCAGGGATGCGCCCTTGAGGTCGCCATTGTTGAGCTTGTCCTCAATGCGCGCGATCACAGCTTCCGGCGTGTCGCCCTCGACGCTGCCGACCGGCCGGATGCGTATGCCGGACATGGCGCTCGAGACGAGGCGGGCGAAAATGCCCTCGTTCGGATCGGGCTGGTTGAGCCGATCGAGCATCGCGTCCGCCGTTTGCGGGAAAGCAGCGCGAAGGTCGGTCCGCGTCGCCACACCGGTCGCGGCGTCTTGAGCCAGATCCTTCACCGTCGCGTCGTCAGGCGCAATGCTGCGCAGTGCGCCAAGCTCGGCCAGGAAAGGCCCGCCGCGATCGATCGCTGTCTTCAGTGCGGTGACGGCGACGGCCTTCGCCATCTCTATGTCGTTGACCGGCTCGTTGAGCTTTTGTTCCGCCTGGTCGATGCGCCCTGCAAGCTCGGCCTTGGCGGCAGCTGCCGACTGTTCGGCATCGGCGAGACTGGCTTTCAGCCCGGCGATTTCTTTGGTCAGGTTTGCGACGTCGGCTTCGAGCGCGGTGATCTGCGGCGCGCCCGCCCCGCCCGGCTCCTTGGCTGCCTGTTCCAGCGCCGCAAGACGGCTCTCCAGTGGGGCGATATTCGCGGGCGCCGATTGCGATGCGATCTGCGCCTTGATTGCCTCGATTTCGCTCGCGAGGCCGTGGTCGAGGGCGGCATTGCCGCGATCGGGACCGAGCGCCGGAATATAACCGGCATATTGCAGCACGCCGGCGCCGAGCAGCGCCACGAGACCGCCGAGAATGCCGGCCGCCAGCGCGCCCGCGCTCGTCGCCTGTCGCTGCTGTGCCGGCTGCACCATCGTCTCCTCGCTCAGGTGCGGCGGCTCTTCGTCGAAGGCGGCCGCGGCGGCATCGGCGCGCTCGTCCTCCGTCTGTTCCTTCGCGTCGGCGGTGTCGGCCGCGTTTTCGCTTTCTGCCTGGTCCGCCGAAAACTCGGCGGGCTTGTCGGTGACCGGTTCCTGGTCTGCGACAGATTCGGCTTCGCCGGCCGCCGTCTTTTCCGCCTGGAGGTCGATCGTCAGCGGCTCCTTCTCGGATTTCGAGCGGCGCGGCGGGTTTTCCGATACCATGGTGACCTCTTACCGTTGCATTGCCAGTCGGCCTATTATGACAAACCTAGTCAGGCGAACTCCTGAGGGAAAGCCCCCAACTCCGTTTTTGGCGGAAATGCCGCTAGATGACCCGATTGAAGGGCGGCACGTGCGCGGAAAACCGCTGCCGGCTTTGCTGTTCACGCCTCGAACATGGTTGCGCCCGGATAGCGCTTCGCGGCCGGATCAAAGAAGCTGCAGAAGGTGCTCCTCGTCGGGCATTGCTGCGACTTCCACCGTTGCGTCGGGCGGCAAGCCCTCCGCGATCGCTGCACTCAAGCAGAGATAGCGCCGGGAAAACGCCGCGGCGCTGAGACGGCTCCGCAACAGCAGGGCCGCAAACTGCCGCGCGGCTTCACGGGAATAGAGCAGTACGGCTTCAAACTGCCCCGCGCGCAGAAGACCGGAGAGCTCGTCCGGGCGATGGTCGACTGGCGTCATCCGATAGCATTCGACGGTCCGGTGATCGATGCCGCGCTGCCGTAGCGCCCGTTCGAGGCCATCGGAGCGAGGCGAACCGGCAAGATAGAGCAGCGGTCCAGGAGGCGTCGCGCCGAACGCGGCCGCGATGGTTTCGGCGAGACCTTCGCCTGTCCCCGGTCCGATATGCATGTCCGCGAATCCGAGGTCCGCGGCGGCTCGGCCGGTCGCCTGGCCGACACAGAAGAGCGGTGTTGCAACGTGCGGTTCAAGCGCGCCACCCAGCGCGGCCAGCACGCGGGTTGCTTCCGCGCTCGTCAGCGCGATGGCGCGATGGCCTTGTTTCAAAGCGGTCTCGACAGCAGCCAGAAGATGCTCTGCCTGCATCAGCGGCAGCAGGATCGCTTCGTGGCCCATCGCCTCGAGCTTCAGCGCCGTCGCGGCAGCGGCGGGACGCGGCCGGGTGACGAGCACGCGCATCGGCTCACGTCCAGCTCGAAAAGAATCCCGGCCCCGCCTTGGCGCGGATCTCTTCGCCCGCCTTCCGCCCGAGTTCGGTCGCCTCCGCCGCCTTGCCCTCGACGGTGATGTGATGGCAGGTTGCGCCATCCGGCGTCAGGATCATCCCGGAAAAGCGGATATGCGTGCCGTCCGATTGGGCGTGGCCGGCGATCGGTGTGCGGCAGGAACCGTCGAGCGTCGCCAGAAAACCGCGCTCGCAGGAGACGGCCTCATGGGTGCGCGGGTCGTCGATGGCGGCAAGCAGCGTATTGACCCGTGTGTCACCGATCCGGCTTTCGATGCAGATCGCTCCTTGCGCCGGCGCCGGTGGGAACTCTTCCGGATCGAGCAGTTCGGTCGGCACGTCGGTCATGCCGAGCCGCTTCAAGCCGGCATAGGCGAGCAACGTGCCGTCGACCTGGCCTTCGGCGAGCTTGCGCAGCCGCGTTTCGACCTGGCCGCGATAGGTGATCACGTTGATGTCTGGCCGCAGGCGGCGAATGAGCGCCTGACGACGCAGCGACGACGAGCCGACGGTGGCGCCGCGCGGCAGGTCCAGGAGTTTCTGCGCCGTCCGCCCGACAAAGGCGTCGCGAATGTCCTCGCGCGGCAGGAAGGCGGAGAGGAACAGCCCGTCGGGGAGCTTCGTCGGCATGTCCTTCGACGAATGCACGGCGAAATCGAGTTCGCCCGACAAAAGCTGCTGCTCGAGCTCCTCGGTGAACAGGCCTTTGCCGCCGATTTCCGAAAGCGATCGGTCGGTGATCCGGTCTCCCTTGGTGGACAGGATCACGATCTCGAACATTTCCGGCGGCAGACCATGAGCAGCGGCCAGCCGGTCGCGCGTTTCATGCGTCTGGGCGAGCGCCAGCGGGCTGCCGCGCGTGCCGATGCGGAAAGGTTTCGTTTGCATCCTTGATCATCCATTGTTACCGGAGATCGGTGTACCCACCTTTCGGTTCGACCGCAATCTTTGAGTAGACCACCTATGTCCGCGCCCCTGCGTATCCTCGGCATCGAAACAAGCTGCGACGAAACCGCGGCGTCCGTCGTGCTGCGGGAACAGGACGGCAGCGGCCGGATCCTTGGCGATGTCGTGCTCAGCCAGCTGGAAGAGCATAGCGCCTATGGCGGCGTCGTTCCGGAGATTGCCGCACGCGCCCATGTCGAAGCGCTCGACACGCTGATCGGGGAGGCGCTGCTGCGCGCCGGCGTCAAACTTCAGGACATCGACGCGATCGCTGCGACAAGTGGTCCCGGCCTGATCGGTGGGCTGATCGTCGGCCTGATGACCGGCAAGGCGATCGCGCGGGCGACCGGCAAGCCGCTTTATGCCGTCAACCATCTCGAAGGTCACGCGCTGACGGCGCGGCTGACCGACGGCCTGACGTTCCCCTATCTGATGCTGCTTGTCTCGGGCGGCCACACGCAATTGATCCTGGTGAAGGGCGTCGGCGACTACGAACGCTGGGGCACGACGATCGACGACGCGCTCGGCGAGGCCTTCGACAAGACCGCCAAGCTGCTCGGCCTCCCCTATCCGGGCGGCCCCGCGGTCGAGCGCGCGGCCCGAACGGGCGATCCCAAGCGCTTCGACTTTCCGCGCCCGCTCGTTGGCGACGCGCGGCTCGACTTTTCCTTCTCCGGCCTGAAGACGGCGGTTCGCCAGGCGGCGCAATCGCTGGAGCCGGTGACGGAGCAGGATATCGCCGACATTTGCGCCTCGTTCCAGCGCGCCATCTCACGCACGCTCAAGGACCGTGTCGGGCGCGGGCTGAAGCGGTTCAAGGGCGAGTTCGCCACTGTCGCGAAGCCTGCTTTGGTGGTCGCCGGCGGGGTTGCCGCAAACCAGGAGCTTCGGGCGACGCTTCAGGAGCTTTGCGACCAGAACGGCTTCCGCTTCGTGGCGCCGCCGCTCCAGCTTTGCACCGACAATGCGGCGATGATCGCCTGGGCGGGCGCCGAGCGGCTGGCGGCGGGACTGGCGGCGGATGGCCTCGACGTTGCGCCGCGCTCGCGTTGGCCGCTCGACAACCAAGCGCAGGCATTGCTCGGTTCCGGCAAGCGCGGCGCCAAGGCATGATGGACAAAATGAGCGAAAAACCGAAGATCGTCGTCGTTGGAGCCGGAGCCTTCGGGACCGCACTCGCTGCCGTCGCGGCAGCGACCGGCAATGCCAAGGTGACATTGCTTGCCCGCCGACAGGAGACCGTCGAGGAATGCTACCGTGCGCGCCGGAACGACGCATTTCTGCCCGGCATACCGCTGCCGGCGGGACTTGCCTTTTCCTCCGATGCCGCGGCGCTGATGGATGCCGACATCGTCCTCTTCGCCATGCCCTCGCAGGAGCATCGCGCCGCCGCTCGCAGCTACGGCGCCCGGATCGGCACCGATGCGACGGTCGTCACCTGCGCCAAGGGCATGGAGCAATCGACCGGCCGGCTCCTGACCGATGTGCTCGACGAGGAGTTGCCGGGCCACAAGATCGGTGTGCTGTCCGGTCCCGGTTTTGCCGCCGATATCGCGAGGGGCCTGCCGACGGCGATGGTCGTTGCGGCGCGCGACAGCGGGACCGCGACGGAACTCGCGGAAGCGCTTTCCGGCCGGACGTTTCGGCTTTACCCCTCGGCGGACCGCATCGGCGTACAGCTTGGCGGAGCGCTCAAGAACGTGTTGGCGATTGCCTGCGGCATCGTCGAGGGCGCGGGTCTTGGCGATTCGGCCCGTGCGGCGCTGATCTCCCGCGGTCTTGCGGAAATGTCGCGTTTCGTCGTTGCCCAAGGCGGCGAACCCGATACCGTGCGCGGGCTCTCCGGGCTCGGCGATCTCGTACTGACGGCGACGAGCCACCAGTCGCGTAACCTCCGCTTCGGCATTGCGCTCGGCAGGGACGGGCCAGCGAGCGGACAGGGCGGGGAACTGGTCGAGGGCGCCTTTGCCGCATCGGTCGCCGCCCGCGTCGCACACGACCTCGGCGTAGACATGCCGATTACCGAGGCGGTCGCTGCCATCATTGACGGAAGGCTCGATGTCCGCACTGCCCTGGAGCAGTTGATGTCGCGACCAATCACCCAGGAATGATTCGGCAGCGGGATGAAGCGGTTTTCCGCCGGCATCCCGCTCCGGTTGACAACGTCAGGAGGAATCATGCTCTTCGCACTTCTATGCACGGACAAGCCCGGCGGGCTGCAACTCAGGCTGGATACGCGTCCCGATCACCTCGCCTATCTCAACGATCTCAACGCCAAGGGCATCCTCAAGATCGCCGGCCCCTTTCTCGGCGAGGACGGCAAGCCGACGGGAAGCCTGGTGATCGTCAAAGCCGAGACGCTTGAAGAGGCGAAGGCAATCGGCGAGGCCGATCCCTATGCCAAGGCGGGTCTTTTTTCGAATGTCGAGATCAAGGCCTACAACTGGGTCTTCAACAATCCGGAGGCATGAGGGCGATGGCTTTCTGGCTGTACAAATCCGAACCGGCCAAATGGTCCTGGCAGATGCAGAAGGACGCCGGTGAAAAGGGCACCGAATGGACCGGCGTGCGTAACTACCTCGCCCGCAACAACATGCGGGCGATGCAGATCGGCGACAAGGGCTTCTTCTATCACTCCAACGAGGGCCTGGAGATCGTCGGCATCACCGAGGTCTGCGCGCTCTCGCACCCGGATTCGACGGCTGAAGGCGATGACCGCTGGGACTGCGTCGACATCCGCGCCGTCATGGACATGCCGCGCCCGGTCTCTCTCAAGGAGATCAAGGAAAACCCGAAGCTCGCCAAGATGTCGCTCGTGACCTCGATGCGGCTTTCGGTGCAGCCGGTCACCGATGACGAGTGGATCGAGGTCTGCCGCATGGGCGGGCTCGACAACCCGCCTCGATAGTTTTCCGCGTGATTCCTCCGAAAACCGGTTCCCACTTTTCGGATCACGCCCGGAGACACCGTTACCTTGAAAACCGATCCCGAAAGTTTCATCCGCGCCAACACGGGCATTCTCTCGCCGCCGCATGTCCCGGAGATCCGGCTGCGCCTCGCGAGTGAAGCGCATGATCTCTGGCTGAAGACGGAGGAGGAGCTTGAGGAGATAGGCCTGCCGCCGCCGTTCTGGGCCTTCGCCTGGGCGGGCGGGCAGGGGCTTGCGCGTTATGTCCTCGATCACCCGGAAACCGTGCGTGGCCGCCGTGTCATCGATTTCGCCTCCGGCTCCGGCCTCGTCGCGATCGCCGCGATGAAGGCAGGCGCCTCTTCCGTCCTGGCCGTCGACATCGATCCCTGGGCGGAGACCGCGGTAGGGCTGAATGCGGCGCTGAACGGGGTCGAGATCGGGTGCAGCGATCGCAACATCATCGGCGAGCCGAAGCTCGCCGATGTCTACCTCGCCGGCGACGTCTTCTATGACAAAGGCTTTGCCGATCTGCTTCGCCCCTGGCTTGCCGGATTGGCGGGAGCGGGGGCCGCCGTGCTCGTCGGCGACCCGGGGCGCGCCTATTGCCCGCGGCAGATGATGACGGCGCTCGCGACCTATGAAGTGCCGGTCACGCGGGCGCTCGAAGACAGCGAGGTGAAACGCACGACCGTTTGGCGCTTCGAGCCGGCCGGCAGCTTCGGTTGACAGGCGCGCTCCTGCCGCCGCATTCCGCCTACGGCCGGATGACGCAGACGCCGTGTTCCCACGAGCAGGCGCTGTCGTTCGATTGCGGCGAGACGACGATGATCTTCGCGCGCTTCAGCGGCGGGGCGGGGTCGATGGCGCCCTCCGTATAATAGTTGTCGCCGCCGTACTGGCTGAAATAGATGCCGTTGCCTTCCTGCCGAAAGGCCGAGATGCCGCCGGCATAGGTTCCGATCCCGGGCGTCACCGAAGGAAAGTCGTCGCCGCCATACGACCCTACACCATCGTATGGGCCGAAGCCGGATCCACCGCCGATCACGACCACGCCATGGTCGCGGCGCCAATCACGCCTCGCGAAGCCCCTGAAGTGGTGCTTCAGCCGCACGTGCCGGGTGCGGGTCTGAACGTCGGGCAGGCCCTGCGAAGTGAAGGCCGGGAAATCATCGATGCCGGACATGACGGAGCGGTGCCGCCGATGGCCGGCAAAAAACCGATGGCTGCGGTGGAATTTGCGAAAGCTGTGATGGCCGAAGCCGTGCTTGAGCCGGACATGGCGTGTGCGGGTCTGAACGTCGCCAAAGCTCGCGCCGTTCGCTGCGGCCGCGGGCAGACCGACAGGCATTGCCAGGGCGCAAGCCAGCACTAGAACTTTGGTCGCACCGACCATTCGCAACAGATTCATTCTGCCGTGCCCTCCGAACCATCCTTAACAAATCGTTAATTTCATCCTGGGCCAGTTGCGGGCAAATGTCACGGATTCGCTTATGTTTTCTCGGCTTATCGTTAATTCGCCCCATGTCTCAGCAGGGCTGAAAAATGCCGTTTTTCGTCTAATCGATTTTATTCATTTTGCTCCGTAAGCATACTTGTCGTTAAGCCTTAGGGTGATTAAAGGTCCGAATGACTGAATTGCGCACAATCGTGTGCGATACCGGACTAAAGCGGTCCAGTTTTTGGGGCGCGGCAATCCGGTCACACCGTGAGGTTCCGATGACGGATGTCACAAGAAGCCGGCCGCTCTCGCCGCATCTTCAAATCTACAAACCTATCCCCACCATGGTGATGTCGATCGTGCATCGCATTACCGGCGGCGCCCTTTATTTCGGCACGATCCTCGTGGCCTGGTGGCTGATCGCCGCAGCCTCGGGTGAGGCCTACTACGATTGGGTCAGCTGGTTGTTCGGCACGTGGATCGGCAAGCTGGTTCTCTTCGGCTACACCTGGGCCCTCGTTCATCACATGCTCGGCGGCATCCGCCACTTCATCTGGGATCTCGGCTACGGTTACGAGAAGCATTTCGCGACGAAGATGGCGAAGGCGACGATCGTCGGATCGGTTTCTTTGACGCTGCTGATCTGGGTGATCGGCTATCTGGTTCGGTACTGAGGGAATACGACATGGACATGCGCACACCTCTCGCCAAGGTTCGCGGCCTCGGCTCCGCCAAGGAGGGGACCGATCATTTCTGGCGCCAGCGCCTGACGGCCGTCTCCAACATTCCGCTGCTGATCTTCTTCGCCTTCTTCGTGGCCCGCTATGCCGGCGCTCCCCATGCGGAGGTCGTCGCGGCCCTTTCCAATCCGTTCGTCGCGGTGATCATGGGTCTCGTTCTCCTTTCCGGTCTCACCCATATGAGGCTCGGCATGCAGGTGATCATCGAAGACTACGTGCATGCGGAAGGCATCAAGATCGCTCTCCTCATGCTCAACACATTTTTCGCGATCGCGGTCGGCGGGCTCTGTCTTTTCGCCATCCTGAAGATCGCTTTTGCAGGGTAATTTCGCCATGGCATCGATCAGTTCACCCGCTGCAAACGGCAGGGCTTACCAATATGTCGATCACGCCTTCGACGTCGTCGTCGTCGGCGCCGGTGGCGCAGGCCTGCGCGCCACCCTCGGCATGGCCGAGCAGGGCCTCAAGACGGCCTGCATCACCAAGGTCTTCCCGACGCGCTCGCACACCGTCGCGGCCCAGGGGGGCATCGCCGCGTCGCTGCAGAACATGACGCCAGACAGCTGGCAGTGGCATCTCTACGACACGGTCAAGGGGTCCGACTGGCTCGGCGACGTCGACGCCATGCAGTATCTCACCATGGAAGCGCCGAAGGCGGTCTATGAGCTCGAGCACTACGGCGTGCCCTTCTCGCGCAACGAGGAAGGCAAGATCTACCAGCGCCCCTTCGGCGGCCACATGCAGAATTACGGCGAAGGCCCGCCGGTGCAGCGCACCTGCGCGGTTGCCGACCGTACCGGTCATGCGATCCTGCATACGCTCTACGGACAGTCGCTCCGAAACAACGCCGAATTCTTCATCGAATATTTCGCCATCGACCTGATCATGTCGGATGACGGCCGCTGCACCGGCGTCGTCGCCTGGAACCTCGATGACGGCACGATCCACCGCTTCTCGGCGAAGATGGTGGTGCTGGCGACCGGCGGCTATGGCCGCGCCTATTTCTCGGCGACGTCAGCGCATACCTGCACCGGCGACGGCGGCGGCATGATCGCCCGCGCCGGCCTGCCGCTCCAGGACATGGAGTTCGTGCAGTTCCATCCGACCGGCATCTACGGCTCCGGCTGCCTGATCACCGAAGGTGCACGCGGCGAAGGCGGTTATCTCGTCAATTCGGAAGGCGAGCGCTTCATGGAGCGTTACGCCCCCTCGGCCAAGGATCTCGCCTCGCGCGACGTCGTCTCGCGCTGCATGACACTGGAAATCCGCGAAGGCCGCGGCGTTGGCAAGAACAAGGACCACATCTTCCTGCATCTCGACCATCTCGATCCGGCCGTGCTGCATGAACGCCTGCCGGGCATTTCCGAGAGCGCGAAGATCTTCGCCGGCGTCGACGTCACCCGCGAGCCGATCCCGGTGCTGCCGACCGTCCACTACAACATGGGCGGCATTCCGACCAACTATTGGGGCGAGGTCTTGAACGCCGACGGTCAGAACGCCGAGCGCGTCGCGCCCGGCCTGATGGCGGTCGGCGAAGCGGGCTGCGCCTCGGTTCACGGCGCCAACCGCCTTGGCTCCAACTCGCTGATCGACCTCGTCGTCTTCGGTCGCGCCGCGGCGATCCGCGCCGGCCAGATCATCGACCGCAACGAATCGATTCCGGCGCTCGACACGGCTGCCTGCGACCGCATCGTCGAGCGCTTCGATCGCCTGCGTCACGCCAATGGCAGGACGCCGACGGCGGTGCTGCGCGAAAAGATGCAGCGGGCCATGCAGGACGACGCCGCCGTCTTCCGGACGCAGGAATCGCTCGAATCCGGCTGCCGACGCCTCTCGGAAATCTGGAAGGAGCTTTCCGACGTCAAGGTCACCGACCGCTCGATGATCTGGAACTCCGACCTTGTCGAGACGCTGGAGCTGGAGAACCTGATGGCCAATGCCATCACGACCATCTACGGCGCCGAAGCGCGCAAGGAGAGCCGCGGGTCGCATGCGCGCGAGGATTACACCGAAGGCCCGTTCGCGGGGCGCGACGACGTCAACTGGCGCAAGCATACGCTTGCCTGGGTCAACGAGGCCGGCGATGTCCGGCTCGACTATCGCCCGGTTCACACCGACCTGATCGCCGAGGGCATCGATCCCAAGAAGATCGCCCCGAAGGCGCGCGTGTACTGATCTCGAGGACTAAGGCACATGGTTGAACTCGCACTTCCCAAGAACTCGCAGGTCAACGAAGGCAAGGTCTGGCCGAAGCCGGTCGGCGCGACGAACCTGCGTGAATACCGCGTCTATCGCTGGAATCCGGACGACGGCAAGAATCCGCGCGTCGACACCTACTATATCGACATCGACGACTGCGGTCCGATGGTGCTCGACGGCCTGCTCTACATCAAGAACAAGATCGATCCGACGCTGACGCTGCGCCGCTCCTGTCGCGAGGGCATCTGCGGTTCCTGCGCGATGAACATCGACGGCACCAACACGCTCGCCTGCACCAAGGGCATGGACGAGATCAAGGGAACGGTGAAGATCTACCCGCTGCCGCACATGCCGGTGGTCAAGGATCTGGTGCCGGATCTCACCAATTTCTATGCCCAGCACCGCTCGATCGAGCCCTGGCTGAAGACGGTTTCGCCGACGCCCGCCAAGGAATGGAAGCAGAGCCATGAGGACCGTCTGAAACTCGACGGCCTTTACGAATGCATCCTTTGCGCCTGCTGCTCGACCTCCTGTCCGAGCTACTGGTGGAACGGCGACCGCTATCTCGGTCCCGCCGTTCTCCTGCAGGCCTATCGCTGGCTGATCGATAGCCGAGACGAGGCGACCGGCGAGCGGCTCGACAATCTTGAGGATCCGTTCCGGCTCTATCGCTGCCACACGATCATGAACTGCGCCCAGGCCTGTCCGAAGGGGCTCAACCCGGCCAAGGCGATCGGCGAAATCAAGAAGATGCTGGTCGAGCGCAGGGTCTGATTCCCGGCCGGTTTGTTTTCGGCTTCGACGGCGGGCTGTCCGGCCCGCCGCCAGATCACGAAGATTTTAGGTCGAATCGACCCAAGATCATAAACGCGATCTACTCTTTAGAGCGGGTTGCGGGCGGAAAACCGCGCACCCTTTTCTCATCCCGCTCTGGCGTATTTCACGAACTTCACGGCCCCGTGTCGGCATTTGATTTTGAAACTTTCGGCGGTCCTCATAGCTTTAGGTGGGGATCGGAGATTGCGATGAATCACTTGCTGCTTGCACTTGCCGCCGGTTGCTTGCTGTCTTTGCCGGCGCGAGCGGCCGAGCCGGAGTTTGCGCTGTTTGCCGGCGGCTGTTTCTGGTGCGTCGAAACCGATTTCGACGGCGTACCCGGCGTTCTCGAGACGATTTCGGGCTATGCCGGCGGCAAGAGCGCCAATCCGACCTATGAGGACTACGTAAAGGGCGGCCATCGCGAAGTCGTCCGCATCAAATTCGATCCGGACAGGGTTTCCTATTCGACGCTTGTCTCGGTGCTGTTCCACACGACCGATCCGACCGACGGCGGCGGCCAGTTCTGCGATCGCGGCTTTGCCTACACGACCGCGATCTACGCGCTCGACGAGCGGCAGGCGATGGACGCAAAGGCTGGAAAGATCAAGGCCGAGGCCGAACTCGGAAAGCCGATCGTCACACCGGTCGAGGGGTCTGCAAAATTCTGGCCGGCCGAGGCCTATCATCAGGACTTCGGCGCCCGAAACCCGATTCGCTACTGGTACTACAGGAACGGCTGCGGCAGGAACCGGACGGTCGAGACGCTCTGGGGCGACCGTGCCTATGCCGGCGTCAATCATTGATTGTATTTGCGCCGCCTGATCTTGCCGCATTTTCCGCGTGGAGGGACGCCCGGCGCGCCCGTCCGGCCCGGCGTTTCAATCGTGCAACAGGTACTGCTGAAATGCCTTCCCTTGATTTGACAGGTGGATTTGCTGTAGTTCGGCCATTATTATCGCGTTGCATCATGGTTCGATGAATATATCGGGGGTAAGAGACATGCGGGTTTTTCATGCGGCGGCGGGGCTGGCGGTTGTGCTTGCGCTGACCGGATGCCAGCGGACATCCATGGGTGGTTTCGGTTCTCAGGATGTTTCACCTGCTCCGCTGCAGGCGCAGCCCGTTCCGACGGTTTCGTCGAGCCAACTCCCGGATCCGACGACGAATACCTCGCAGTTCCCGGCGGCACCCAATGCCGGCACCGCCGCACCCGGCGGTGCGCCGGCCGGCACGCAAGTTGCGGCCGCCCCCAACGCGCTCGACGTGACGAAGGAATCGATGGTCGGAAATTGGCGCGTGTCGAGTGCCGGCAGCTCCTGCGACATGTTCCTGACGCTGACGAACCTCGGCAGCGGATCGCGCGGTGGTACGCGCGGCTGCGCCGGCGAGCTGACGACGATGGGCTCCTGGGAAGTCGCGGGCAAGCAGGTGGTGCTCAAGGACCGGGGCGGCAATCCGATCGCCCGCCTCTACAAGACCGCAGACGCGCGCTTCGACGGTTCGACCAACGGCGGACAGCCGGTCAGCCTCAGCCGCTGACCGCCTCAACACCCCGGCGCTCAGCCGGATGCGACGCGGGATGTGGAGATGTGAGCAGTTTTCGCTCATCTCGCGCCCCTTTCATCGACATTGTTCCTGGCTCACCTTGGGTGCCGCGTGCTCAACCCAGACGACAGCATTCTTCACAAGCTTGAAACGCTCGTTGCCACCGGAGAACGCCAGCGCGACCCGGCGCAAATTGCGATCGCGCGGCGGCTCGATCACCTGACAGCGGAGCTGCTTGCCAGCAGGCCGTCGCGCAAGTCCAATGCGCTCGGCTGGCTCTTTGCCTCGCGCAAGAAGGAACAAGCTCCGGTCAAAGGCCTTTACATCCATGGCGGTGTCGGTCGCGGCAAGACGATGCTGATGGATATGTTCTTCGACGCGGTGCCGATCCAGCGCAAGCGTCGAGCGCATTTCCACGCGTTCATGGCGGACGTGCACGAGCGCATCTACAAGCATCGCCAGAAACTCAAGAATGGCGAGACGAAGCAGGCCGACCCGATCCCGCCAGTGGCCTCCGAGCTCTTCGGCGCGGCGCGGCTCCTGTGCTTCGATGAATTCTCGGTCACCGACATCGCCGATGCGATGATTCTGGCGCGCCTGTTCGGCGAGCTCTTCGCCAAGGGATGCGTTCTCGTCGCGACCTCCAACGTCGAGCCGAGCGATCTTTATCGCGACGGCCTCAATCGCGGCCTCTTTCTCCCCTTCATCGACCTGTTGAAGGCGAACGCGGAGATCGTCTCGCTCGATACCGAGACGGATTATCGCCTGCAGAAGACGGAGGGAAACCCGGTCTGGCTTTCGCCGCTCGGCCCGGAGGCGGAGGCGGCGATGGCGCGCGCCTGGTACTGCGAGACCCGCGGGGCACCGGAAGCACCGGCGGAGATCAGCCGCAAGGGCCGCAAGATCCACGTGCCCTCGGCATCCGGCCAAAGCGCCCGCTTCACCTTTGCCGACCTTTGCGCCCAGCCGCTCGGTGCCGCCGACTATCTCGCCATCCTGACGCAATACAGGACCATCTTCCTCGACCGCGTCCCACATCTTGGCCCTCACCTGCGCAACGAGACCAAGCGATTCATCATCCTTGTCGATGCCCTCTACGACCAAGGCGCGCGCCTGTTCGCTTCCGCCGCGGCCGAGCCGCATCAGCTGCTGACCGCGAAAAAAGGAACCGAAGGCTTCGAGTTCGACCGTACCGTGTCGCGCCTGATCGAGATGCAGAGCGAGGAATATGCGGCGCAACATCCGGTCCGAACGGCCGTTTGATGACGCAATGGTGACATACAATCTTACGTTTACGTAAGAATTTTATCTTCTAACCGATTGAATTTGCTCTGTCGAAAAGTATGCGTTGATATTTTACCATTTGCCGTTTAAGGGCTTTCGCGAAGGTTTGGCGTTTGCTGCGTTTCAGGCCTCGATCATTTTGGGATCACAAAGGAAGCACTTTCATGGCGCGCAACAAGATCGCACTTATCGGCTCAGGGATGATTGGTGGCACGCTGGCGCATCTCGCCGGCCTGAAGGAACTGGGCGACATTGTCCTGTTCGACATCGCCGATGGCATTCCCCAGGGCAAGGGACTCGATATCGCACAGTCGTCCCCGGTCGAAGGTTTCGATGCATCGCTGACGGGCGCGAGCGACTATTCTGCCATCGAAGGCGCCGACGTCTGCATCGTGACCGCGGGTGTGCCGCGCAAGCCCGGCATGAGCCGTGATGATCTGCTCGGCATCAACCTGAAAGTGATGGAGCAGGTCGGCGCAGGCATCAAGAAATATGCGCCGAACGCATTCGTCATCTGCATCACCAACCCGCTCGACGCCATGGTCTGGGCGCTGCAGAAGTTCTCCGGCCTGCCGAAGAACAAGGTCGTCGGCATGGCCGGCGTGCTCGATTCGGCCCGCTTCCGCCTCTTCCTCAGCCAGGAATTCAACGTATCCGTCCAGGACGTCACGGCTTTCGTGCTCGGCGGCCACGGCGACACGATGGTGCCGCTCGCCCGCTATTCGACCGTCGCCGGCATTCCGCTGACCGATCTCATCCAGATGGGCTGGGTCACCAAGGACCGCCTCGAGCAAATCATCCAGCGCACGCGTGACGGCGGCGCCGAGATCGTCGGCCTGCTGAAGACCGGCTCGGCCTACTACGCACCGGCTGCTTCCGCGATCGAAATGGCGGAAGCCTATCTCAAGGACAAGAAGCGCGTGCTTCCCTGCGCGGCCCACCTTTCCGGCCAGTACGGCGTCAAGGACATGTATGTCGGCGTGCCGACGGTCATCGGCGCCGGCGGCGTCGAGCGCATCATCGAGATCGACCTCAACAAGGGCGAGAAGGATGCCTTCGACAAGTCGGTGGCAGCGGTCGCGGGCCTTTGCGAAGCCTGCATTAACATCGCACCCAGCCTGAAGTAACCGCCATCCGGCCAATCAGACAGGAACAACCCCATGAACATTCATGAATATCAGGCCAAGGCTCTGCTGAAGAGCTATGGCGCGCCGGTCGCCGAAGGCGCCGCGATCTTCTCCGCCAACGAAGCGGAAGCTGCCGCGAAGAAACTGCCGGGACCGCTCTACGTGGTGAAGAGCCAGATCCATGCCGGTGGTCGCGGCAAGGGCAAGTTCAAGGAACTCGGCCCCGATGCCAAGGGCGGCGTGCGCCTCGCGAAGTCCGTCGACGAGGTGGTCGCCAACGCCAAGGAGATGCTTGGCAACACGCTGGTGACCAAGCAGACCGGTCCGGCCGGCAAGCAGGTGAACCGCCTCTATATCGAGGACGGTGCCGACATCGAGCGCGAACTCTATCTCTCGATCCTCGTTGATCGCTCCGTCGGCCAGGTTGCCTTCGTCGTCTCGACCGAGGGCGGCATGGACATCGAGGCGGTTGCCGAGCATACGCCGGAAAAGATCGTCACGGTTGCGATCGATCCGGACAAGGCTGTCACCGCGGAAAACCTGAAGACGCTCGCCGACGCGCTGAAGCTCGAAGGCGAGGCGCGCGCCGATGCTGAAAAGCTCTTCCCGATCCTTTACAAGGCCTTCGTCGAAAAGGACATGAGCCTGCTCGAGGTCAACCCGCTGATCGTCATGAAGAACGGCCGCATGCGCGTACTCGACGCCAAGGTCTCCTTCGACGGCAACGCGCTCTTCCGCCACGAGGACGTCGTAGCGCTCCGCGACACGACGGAAGAGGACGAGAAGGAAATCGAAGCCTCCAAGCACGACCTCGCCTATGTCGCGCTCGACGGCAACATCGGCTGCATGGTCAATGGCGCCGGCCTCGCCATGGCGACGATGGACATCATCAAGCTCTATGGCGCCGAACCGGCGAACTTCCTCGACGTCGGTGGCGGCGCTTCGAAGGAGAAGGTGACGCACGCCTTCAAGATCATCACTGCCGATCCGGCCGTGAAGGGCATTCTCGTCAACATCTTCGGCGGCATCATGAAGTGCGACGTCATCGCCGAAGGCGTGCTCGCCGCCGTCAAGGAAGTGGGTCTCAAGGTGCCGCTCGTCGTTCGCCTCGAAGGCACGAATGTCGAGCTTGGCAAGAAGATCATCAATGAATCGGGCCTCAACGTCATCTCCGCCGATGATCTGGACGATGCCGCCCAGAAGATCGTTGCAGCCGTGAAGGGAGCCTGAGGCCGATGTCCATCCTGATCAACAAAGACACCAAGGTCCTCGTTCAGGGCCTGACCGGCAAGACCGGCACCTTCCACACCGAACAGGCGCTCGCCTATCACGGCACCAAGATGGTCGGCGGCATTCATCCGAAGAAGGGTGGCGAGACCTGGGCCGGCGCCAAGGGCGAGCAGCTCCCGATCTTCGCGTCTGTTGCCGAAGGCCGTGACGCGACCGGCGCCAATGCATCGGTCATCTATGTTCCGCCGGCAGGTGCTGCCGCTGCGATCATCGAGGCGATCGACGCGGAAATTCCGCTGATCGTCTGCATCACCGAAGGCATCCCGGTCGCCGACATGGTCAAGGTCAAGGCGCGTCTGGAGAAGTCCTCCTCGCGCCTCATCGGCCCCAATTGCCCGGGCGTGCTGACCCCGAACGAATGCAAGATTGGCATCATGCCCGGAAACATCTTCCGCAAGGGCTCGGTCGGCGTGCTGTCGCGCTCCGGTACGCTCACCTACGAGGCGGTGTTCCAGACCAGCAACGAAGGCCTCGGCCAGACCACCGCTGTCGGCATCGGCGGCGACCCGGTCAAAGGGACCGAGTTCATCGACGTGCTGGAAATGTTCCTCGCCGATGACGAGACCAAGTCGATCATCATGATCGGTGAAATCGGCGGTTCGGCCGAAGAGGACGCAGCGCAGTTCCTGAAGGACGAGGCCAAGCGCGGCCGCAAGAAGCCGATGGTCGGCTTCATCGCCGGCCGTACGGCCCCTCCCGGCCGCACCATGGGTCATGCCGGCGCTGTCATCTCCGGTGGCAAGGGCGGCGCGGAGGACAAGATCGCGGCGATGGAATCGGCCGGTATCCGCGTTTCACCGTCGCCGGCCCGCCTCGGCAAGACGCTGGTCGAAGTCCTGAAGGGCTGAGATTTCAATAGCGAGGCGTGTGGCCGGCATCAGCTGCCGGCCCCCGCCCGACCAATTAATGACGCAAGCTTGGTGCAGTAAAAGCGCCGAATAAACATGAACGACCGGCAACACCCGGCACCCCAACTTCAGTCAGGAGGCGAACCGAGGGTTCGCGAAAGACCATGACAAGGCAAGAGGCCAACGAGCAATTCCAGCTCACATCGTTTCTGGATGGCGCCAACGCTGCTTATATCGAGCAGCTCTATGCGCGTTACGAAGCGGATCCGTCCTCCGTTTCGTCCGAATGGCAATCCTTCTTCAAGGCGCTCGCCGACCGGCCAGAGGACGTGGTGAAGGCCGCCAAGGGTGCCTCCTGGAAAAAAAGCAACTGGCCGATCGCCGCCAATGGCGAACTCGTGTCCGCGCTCGACGGCGACTGGGGCGTCGTCGAGAAGGTCATCGAAAAGAAGGTCAAGGCCAAGGTCGAGGAAGCTGCCGCCGTCACGGGCTTACCGGTCAGCGAAGCGGAGGTTCATCAGTCGACGCGCGATTCCGTCCGCGCCATCATGATGATCCGCGCCTACCGCATGCGTGGTCACCTGCATGCCAAGCTCGACCCGCTCGGCCTTGCCGACCCGGTCGAGGACTATGACGAGCTTTCGCCGAAGTCCTACGGCTTCGAGGAAACGGACTACGACCGCAGGATCTTCATCGACAACGTGCTTGGTCTCGAATACGCGACCGTGCGCGAAATGGTCGAAATCCTCGAGCGGACCTACTGTTCGACGATGGGCGTCGAATTCATGCACATGTCCAACCCCGAGGAGAAGGCCTGGATCCAGGCCCGTATCGAAGGTCCGGACAAGGGCGTCGAATTCACGCCGGAGGGCAAGCGCGCCATCCTGCAAAAGCTCGTCGAGTCCGAAGGTTTCGAGCAGTTCATCGACGTCAAGTACAAGGGCACCAAGCGCTTCGGTCTCGACGGCGGCGAATCGCTGATCCCCGCGCTCGAACAGATCATCAAGCGCGGCGGTCAGGAAGGCCTCAAGGAGATCGTCCTCGGCATGGCCCACCGCGGGCGCCTCAACGTGCTCTCGCAGGTCATGGCGAAGCCGCATCGCGCCATCTTCCACGAGTTCAAGGGCGGCTCCTATGCGCCGGACGACGTGGAAGGTTCCGGTGACGTCAAATATCACCTCGGTGCTTCGTCCGACCGCGAATTCGACGGCAACAAGGTGCACTTGTCGCTGACGGCGAACCCATCGCATCTCGAGATCGTCAACCCGGTCGTCATGGGCAAGGCGCGCGCCAAGCAGGACCAGATGGCGACCGTCTTCGAGGGCGACATCATTCCGCTGCGCGAGCGCGTCAAGGTCATGCCGCTTCTGCTGCATGGCGACGCGGCCTTCGCCGGCCAGGGCGTCATCGCAGAAATCCTCGGTCTCTCGGGTCTGCGCGGCCACCGCGTTGCCGGCACCGTGCATTTCATCATCAACAACCAGATCGGCTTCACCACGAACCCGGCCTTCTCGCGCTCCTCGCCCTATCCGTCGGACGTCGCGAAGATGATCGAGGCGCCGATCTTCCACGTGAATGGCGATGACCCGGAAGCCGTCGTCTACGCGGCCAAGGTCGCGACCGAGTTCCGGATGAAATTCCACAAGCCGGTCGTCGTCGACATGTTCTGCTACCGCCGCTTCGGCCACAACGAGGGCGACGAGCCGGCGTTCACGCAGCCGAAGATGTACAAGGCCATCCGCGCCCACAAGACGGTCGTCCAGCTCTATTCGGAACGGCTGATCGCCGAAGGTCTGATGACCGAGGGCGAGGTCGAGAAGATGAAGGCGGATTGGCGCGCCCATCTCGAACAGGAGTTCGAGATAGGCCAATCCTACAAGCCGAACAAGGCCGACTGGCTCGACGGCGTCTGGTCGGGTCTGCGCACGGCCGACAACCAGGATGAGCAGCGCCGCGGCAAGACCTCGGTGCCGATGAAGCAGCTGAAGGAAGTCGGCCGCAAGATCTCGGAGATCCCGGCTGGCTTCAACGCTCACCGCACGATCCAGCGTTTCATGGAAAACCGCGCCAGCATGGTGCAGACCGGCGAGGGCATCGACTGGGCAATGGCGGAAGCGCTCGCCTTCGGCACGCTCGTCACCGAGGGTACGAAGATCCGCCTCTCCGGTCAGGACTGCGAGCGCGGCACGTTTTCGCAGCGCCACTCGGTTCTTTATGATCAGCAGACGGAAGAGCGCTACATTCCGCTCGCCAACCTGTCGCCGACCCAGGCGCGCTACGAGGTCATCAACTCGATGCTCTCGGAAGAGGCGGTGCTCGGCTTCGAATACGGCTATTCGCTTGCCCGCCCGAATGCGCTGACGCTCTGGGAAGCTCAGTTCGGCGACTTCGCCAATGGCGCTCAGGTTGTCTTCGACCAGTTCGTCTCGTCCGGCGAACGCAAGTGGCTGCGCATGTCCGGCCTCGTCTGCCTGCTGCCGCACGGCTATGAAGGCCAGGGGCCGGAGCACTCCTCCGCACGCCTCGAACGCTTCCTGCAGCTCTGCGCGGAAGACAACATGCAGGTCGCCAACGTCACCACGCCGGCGAACTACTTCCACATCCTGCGTCGCCAGGTGAAGCGCGACTTCCGCAAGCCGCTGATCCTGATGACGCCGAAGTCGCTGCTGCGTCACAAGCGGGCGGTCTCGAGCCTTTCCGAAATGGCGGGCGAGAGCTCGTTCCACCGGCTGCTCTGGGACGATGCGGAAGTCATCAAGGACGGCCCGATCAAGCTGCAGAAGGATTCGAAGATCCGCCGCGTCGTGCTCTGCACCGGCAAGGTCTATTACGACCTGCTCGAGGAGCGCGAGAAGCGCGGCATCGACGATATCTACCTGCTGCGCGTCGAGCAGCTCTATCCGTTCCCGGCCAAGGCGCTGATCAACGAACTCAGCCGCTTCCGCAACGCGGAGATGGTGTGGTGCCAGGAAGAGCCGAAGAACATGGGCGCCTGGTCGTTCATCGATCCCTATCTCGAATGGGTGCTCGCCCATATCGATGCAAAGTATCAGCGGGTGCGCTACACCGGTCGTCCGGCCGCCGCTTCGCCGGCAACCGGCCTGATGTCCAAGCATCTGGCGCAGCTTGCCGCCTTCCTCGAGGACGCGCTGGGGGGCTGATCGGCTCCCCACGGTCTGCCAATCGCTGAGCACTTCCAGGAAAAGTGCGTAGCGATTTTCCGTCCGGAAGTGCGTAACTCAAAGAGCTAGAAACAGATATCTGATCAACGGAACAAAAATCATGGCAACAGAAATCCGCGTTCCCACTCTTGGCGAATCCGTCAGCGAAGCGACCGTCGGGACCTGGTTCAAGAAGGTCGGCGATGCGATCAAGGCCGACGAGCCGATCCTCGAGCTTGAGACCGATAAGGTGACGATCGAAGTTCCGGCACCGGCCGCCGGCACGCTCTCCGAAATCGTGGCGCAGGCGGGCGAGACCGTCGGCCTCGGAGCACTGCTCGGCCAGATCGCCGAAGGCGCTGGCGCCGCCGCTGCTGCTCCGGCTCCGGCCGAGAAGAAGCCTGAACCCGCTGCTGCCGCTCCGGCCCCGCAGCCGGCCGCTCCCGCGCCGGCACAGCAGGCGCCGACGTCGATGCCGCCGGCTCCGGCTGCCGCCAAGCTCATCGCGGAAAACAACATCTCGGCTGAGCAGATCGATGGTTCCGGCAAGCGTGGCCAGGTGCTGAAGGGTGACGTGATCGCCGCTCTCGCCAAGGGGGTTTCGGCTCCCGCGGCCGAACCGGCGAAGGTCCAGGCGCGTGCGCCGGCGCCGGCCGAGGATGCCGTCCGCGAGGAACGGGTCAAGATGACCCGCCTGCGCCAGACGATCGCAAAGCGCCTGAAGGACGCACAGAACACCGCCGCGATGCTCACCACCTACAACGAGGTGGACATGAGCGCGGTGATGAGCCTGCGCAACAAGTACAAGGACATCTTCGAGAAGAAGCACGGCGTCAAGCTCGGCTTCATGGGCTTCTTCACCAAGGCCGTCACGCATGCGCTGAAGGAACTGCCGGCGGTCAACGCCGAGATTGACGGCACGGACGTCATCTACAAGAACTTCTGCCACGTCGGCGTCGCTGTCGGTACCGACAAGGGCCTTGTCGTGCCGGTCGTGCGCGATGCCGACCAGATGTCGATCGCCGAGATCGAGAAGGAAATCGGTCGCCTCGGCAAGGCCGCCCGCGATGGCGCGCTGTCGATGGCCGACATGCAGGGCGGCACCTTCACCATCTCCAACGGCGGTGTCTATGGCTCGCTGATGTCTTCGCCGATCCTCAACGCGCCGCAGTCCGGCATTCTCGGCATGCACAAGATCCAGGACCGGCCGGTTGCGATCGGCGGACAAGTCGTCATCCGTCCGATGATGTATCTCGCACTCTCCTACGATCACCGCATTGTCGACGGCAAGGAAGCGGTGACCTTCCTCGTGCGCGTCAAGGAGAGCCTCGAAGATCCGGAGCGGCTGGTGCTCGATCTCTAAGACAGGCGGGGCGCGACAGCAGCCCCCGTTTCCTTCTTGCGGATGTGCGGATGTCGCTGGAACTGACCTACCTGCTCGCAAGCGCAGTGCTGGCCTTCGTCTATATGATGACGCAGGCGGGCGCATACCGTTTGCAGCACGGCGTCATGGATCAGGATCCCAACCGCGACTTGGAAGAGCGGCCGAACATGCTGACAGCGCGCGCCGGCCGCGCGCTCCGCAACTTTCATGAGACCTATCCGATCTTCATCGTACTGGTGGTCGTGGTAGAGTTCACCGGGCGCAGCGGATTGCTGACGCAGTGGGGCGCCGGTATCTGGTTCTGGGCGCGAGCCGTCTATCTGCCGGTCTATGTCGGCGGGCTCGGGCGTGTTCGCTCCGCGATCTGGGCTGTCTCAGCGATGGGGCTGGCGCTGATCCTTGCAGGCATTCTCATCTAGACGGAGGAGAAAAGCATGGCATTCGAACCGAACGTCCCCCCGATCCAGGCGCATATCTGCGTAAAGGACGGCCTTGCCGCCATCGCCTTCTATGAAAAGGCGTTCGGCGCGGTAAACACGTTTCACCAGATGGCCGAGGACGGCAAGCGCGTCATGCACGCCAACCTGGCCCTCTTCGGCGGCGAGATCATGCTGCATGACGAGTTTCCGGAGTACGGCATGAGCATCAGCTCGCCAAAGACCGCTGGCGGCGCCAGCGTCGCGATCAACATCAACCTTCCGAAAGCCGATGATGTCGATCAGGCCTTTGCCAAGGCGATCGGCGCCGGGGCATCGACAGTGATGGAGCCGCAGGATACGTTCTGGCAAGCACGCTATGCGCGCATCCAGGATCCCTTCGGCCACATCTGGGCCTTCAACGCATCGGTCGCAAAATCATGAGCCACTACCTGATCGAACTCGCTTCGTTGATGGCGATCTTCTCGTTCGCCATCGTTTCTCCCGGCGCCGACCTCGCCATGGTGATGCGACAGTCGCTCGTGCACGGGCGGCGCCCGGCCATCATCACATCCTTCGGCATCGGCACATCGCTGATGTTTCACGTCACCTACACCATTCTCGGCCTAGGGCTGATCATTTCCCAGTCGATCTATCTGTTCAACATCGTCAAATGGTGCGGCGTCGCCTACCTGATTTATATCGGTATCAAGGCACTGCACGCCGGCCAGACGGAGATCGTGGTCGAGGCAGGAGAGGCCAGGGCGGGCAACGAGCAGTCGGCGGCGAAGGCCTTTGGCCTCGGCTTCGCCGCCAATGCGCTCAACCCGAAGGCGGTGTTCTTTTTCCTGTCGATCTTCTCGACGGTGGTCAGTGCGCACACGCCGATGATGATTAAGTTCGGCTATGGCCTTGTCATGGCGAGCGCCCTGATCCTCTGGTTCGTCGGCGTCAGCCTGTTCATGACGACGCCGCGGATGCGGGCCGCCTTTACGCGGGCGAGCAAGTGGATCGACCGGGCAAGCGGCGTGGTCTTCATCGGGCTCGGGTTGAAACTCGCGACCGAGAAGGTTGCCTGACGATGAAGCGCTGGAACGCTCTCCTCGCTTCGCTCGCGACCATCTCGGCCGCCGCACCGGCCCTTGCAGACGAGTGCTCGCAGGCGCATGCGATCTATGCCGACCCGGCAGGCACCTACGAGTTGCGATTCGAGCCGGTCGGCTCGGAAAGCGCCGTCACCAGCAATCACTTCAAGGTCAAGATCGGCAAGACCCGTCTATCGCTCGACGGCGTCGTGATGCAATCCGGCGAGCCGCTGCGCGCGAACGGCATCGTCATGCATGATTGCCCGACGGGCGACGTCACCGGCGCGGAGCTTGAGGCCTGCACCGTCTGGCAGGGCGCGATCTATACGGTCGACAAGGCCGGCCGCATCGGCCAGCTTCAGGCGGAGGACGCGCCGGCCGCCGAGCAGATCCTGCTTCCCGGTTTCGGTCCATCGTTGCGCACTTCCAGCGCCTGGGGCGACGGCAAGGCGAGCGCCGACAGCTCCGACGTCTTTGAGCTCAAGGGATGCGCCGCATGAGCGACGGGCGCGTTCTTCTCGTCACGGGCGGCAGCCGCGGCATCGGTGCCGCCGTCTGCATCGCAGCGGCAAGCGAAGGTTGGCGTGTCGCCGTCAACTACGCCTCGAACCGGCAGGCCGCGGAAGAGGTGGTGCGTGCGGTCGAGGCAGCGGGCAGCGCCGCGATTGCCGTCGAAGGGGACGTCGGTTCAGAAGCCGGCGTGAGGGCGCTCTTCGCCGCCGTGGACTCCGCCTTCGGCCGCCTCGACGGGCTCGTCAACAATGCGGGCATCGTCGGCCCGCCGCAGCGCATCGACGAGATTTCTCCCGAACGGCTGGACCGTATGTTCCGTGTCAACGTGACGGGTTCCATCCGCTGTGCGGCCGAAGCAGTGCTCAGGATGTCGACGCGTCACGGTGGGCGTGGCGGTTCGATCGTCAACCTCTCGTCCGTTGCGGCCATTCTGGGTTCACCCGGGCAATATGTCGACTATGCCGCCGCAAAGGGCGCCATCGATACCTTCACCGTCGGCCTGGCGCGTGAAGTGGCGGCGGAGGGTATTCGCGTGAATGCGGTGCGCCCCGGTATCGTCGATACGGACATTCATGCCTCCGGCGGACTGCCGGACCGCGCCCGCGACATGGCGCCCTCGATCCCCATGCAACGTCCCGGCACGGCCGGCGAGGTTGCCGATGCAATTCTCTATCTCCTGTCGGATAAGGCGACCTATGTGACGGGGGCAATTCTCAACGTCAGCGGCGGTCGGTAACCGCCCTGAAACAAGGACTGTCAAATGGCTTATGATCTCATCGTTATCGGAAGCGGCCCCGGCGGCTATGTCTGCGCCATCAAGGCGGCGCAACTGGGCATGAAGGTTGCCGTGGTCGAAAAGCGCAGCACCTATGGCGGCACCTGCCTCAATGTCGGCTGCATCCCCTCCAAGGCTTTGCTGCACGCTTCCGAGATGTTCCATCACGCACAGCACGGTCTTAATGCGCTGGGTGTGGAGGTCGCAAGCCCCAAGCTCAATCTCGGAAAGATGATGGCTCACAAGGACGCGACCGTTAAGTCGAATGTCGACGGCGTTGCGTTCCTGTTCAAAAAGAACAAGATCGATGGCTTCCAGGGCCTCGGCAAGGTCCTGGGGCAGGGCAAAGTCTCCGTCACCAACGACAAGGGTGAGGAGCAGGTTCTCGAAGCGAAGAACATCGTCATCGCCACCGGATCCGACGTCGCCGGCATACCGGGCGTCGAGTTCGAGTTCGATGAGAAGGTCATCATCTCGTCGGACGGCGCGCTCAAGCTGGAAAAGGTTCCTGAAAGCATGATCGTCGTAGGCGGCGGCGTCATCGGCCTCGAGCTCGGCTCGGTCTGGGCGCGCCTCGGCGCCAAGGTGACGGTGGTCGAATTCCTCGACACGATCCTCGGCGGCATGGACGGCGAAGTCGCCAAGCAGCTGCACCGCATGCTGACGAAGCAGGGCATCGACATCAAGCTCGGCGCCAAGGTGACCGGCGTCTCGAAGCCGGGCAGTGGCGCGCGGGTCACCTTCGAGCCGGTCAAAGGCGGCGAGTCGACCACGATCGACGCGGATGTCGTGCTGGTTGCCACCGGCCGCAAGCCCTGCACGGAGAATATGGGCCTCGCCAAGGCGGGAGTCGTGCTCGACGCGCGCGGCCGGATCGAGATCGACCGTCACTTCCAGACGAGCATCACCGGCGTCTACGCGATCGGCGACGTCGTGCGCGGTCCGATGCTTGCCCACAAGGCCGAGGACGAGGGCGTGGCCGTGGCGGAAATCATTGCCGGTCAGGCCGGCCACGTGAACTACGACGTCATCCCGGGCGTCGTCTATACCCAGCCGGAGGTGGCGTCGGTCGGCAAGACCGAGGAGGAGCTGAAGGCCGCCGGCGTCGCCTACAAGGTCGGCAAGTTCCCCTTCACCGCCAACGGCCGCGCCCGCGCGATGCTTCAGACGGACGGCTTAGTGAAGATCCTGGCCGACAAGGAAACCGACCGCGTGCTCGGTGGCCATATCATCGGCTTCGGCGCCGGCGAAATGATCCACGAGATCGCCGTGCTGATGGAATTCGGCGGTTCGTCGGAAGACCTCGGACGTACCTGCCATGCCCATCCGACCATGTCGGAAGCGGTCAAGGAGGCGGCTCTCGCCACCTTCTCCAAGCCGATCCACATGTGACAATTGGCCGGGGGGCTGCGACAAGCGGCCCCCTGCCATGCGGCGGCACGCGGCGCGAACATGAACGAACCGATATGAGGATCGTTCATGAGACCGCGAAGCGTCGCCGCTCCCCTCCCGAACGCGATACTGCCTGAAGCCGACTGGGCGGATCGCTACGAGCTTCTCATTTTGAATGAGCGGCTGACGGCGGGCGAAGCGGCGCAGCGCATGCTTGGTCAATTGCCGGCCTGGGTCCGTGCCCTTCTTGTGCTTCGAAACCGCATCGTGTCGCCGTTCGGACTGAAGACCGATGCGCCTGACGCGGATCGCGGTCTGATCGGTTTTTTTCCGATTTTGCTTGATGACCAACGCAAGGCCGTTCTCGGCTTCGATGACCGGCATCTGGATTTTCGCATCGTCGTGGAGGTTCGTGACGGTCCGGCCGACAGCCGGGTGGTCGGTGTCACGACCCTGGTGCGTCGCCGGAATTTTCTCGGCCGCATCTACCTCGCGGCTGTCACGCCGTTCCACAAGACCATCGTGCCGGCACTGTTGGCCGAGCTGAACGAGCGGCGTTGATCGATTCTAGAGCAATTCCAGGAAAAGTGTGCAACGGTTTTCCGTCCGGAATTTGCGTAGTTTCAACGAGTTAGATCGTTTCACTGTTTCAATGAAACAATGAAATGATCTAACGAGCGGGGGGAAGCCGGCTCACTTACCTTAGCCCGGCCTAGTTTGCCGGCGTGACGGTGAAGCCGCGTTGACGCAGGAGTTCGACCAGGCCCTCCGCGCCGGAAAGGTGCAGGGCGCCAACGGCCATGAAGGCGTTGCCGCCCTTCAGGATCGGTTCGGCACGCGTCGCCATGATCTTGTTGCGGTCGATGATGATGCGCTGCTCGAAATCGGCAAAACCGAAGTCCTTTGCCGCTGTCTGCGAGGAAACGGATTTCATCATCGGCATGATCATTCCGGTATCGCCGGAAAGATAGAGATCAGTCGTCGTCGTCATGACATCGTCGATCGTCTTGCCAAGCGCCAATGTTTCGATCAGCGCCTGCAGGTGAAGCTCGACGGGTAGCGAGTCCATCGCGGAAAGCTGCTCGACCAGCGTCTCCAGGCCCTTCAGCGTCTTCCCCTCGCTGAGCGCGTCCTCCGCCAGCTTCTTGTCGAGGAAGGACGCGCCGGCGGCCTTGCGCGACATCTCGCAGGCCGGAAGCGCGACGAAACTTGCAATCATCCACGGCTTCATCTTGGCGACGAGCGGCAGCGGAATGCCCCGCTCCTTGAGACCGCTTTCCAGGCGCGTGCGATCCTCCGGCTGGAGAAAGTCGTTGATCGTCTTGTCGCCGGCAAACATGGTGAGGTCCGGGCGCATCATGATCGCAGCCGCCGCCCTCTTGTCGTCGACGATCTCGTCCGATTCGACGATGACGATGGCCGCCTTGGCAAAGGCGTCGACCGCACCTTCCGGCATCGCCAACACGCGCGGATCGGTGACGTGCATGGTGCCGAGCAGCCACGAGGGTTCTGACCCCTGGCTTTCGATTTTCCAGAGAAGGCCCTTTCCGTTCGGGACCGCGTCGGCTTCCCGGCGCAGCGCGGCGAGCCGCGTCGGGTCCGACTGTTCCAGTCCCGTCAGGATGTTGCTGCCGCCGCAGGCGGGTTCCTCGGCAGCGCGCGCATCCGAGATCGAAAGCAGTGCGGTTATGAGGCTCGCGAGCACCAGAAGATGCAGGGACGCGATCAGCCACAGGGCGCTGTCTGCAAGCCTGTCGACAAGATAGCGAACGGGTTTTGAGATCGGAAACGTCGTCATCGGGCACCGATTCTGTACGATTCTACTTTCCTTGAATGCTCCCTCGAACCCTACGCCGCGATGGTCACGGGTTCCTTAACGGGTTTGGTTAATCCGGTACTTGGCCGATTTTCAGGCGGGCCGATTTTCAGGCGCGGGCCGAATTCAAGCGCGGGGATGAGCGCGATCATAGATTTCCAGAAGGCGAGCCGAATCGACGCCTGTGTAGACCTGCGTTGTCGAAAGGCTGGCATGGCCGAGCAACTCCTGGATGGTGCGCAGGTCACCACCGCCGGCCAGAAGATGGGTGGCGAAGGAATGCCGCAGGGCGTGCGGCGTTGCCGAATCGGGAAGGCCGAGGGCGGCGCGCAGTTTCTGCATCTCGCGCTGGATGATCGCCGGCTGCAGCGTGGCGCCGCGGGCACCGCGGAACAGCGGTGCATCGGCGGCGAGATGGTAGGGACAAATCCTGGTGTAGGTGGCTACGGCTTCGGTCGCGGCGGCAATGAGCGGGACGATTCGGGTCTTGCCGCCTTTGCCGTTGATGCGCAACGAAGAACTGGCGCCGGCAAAATCGTTGGGTGTCAGCGCAAGCGCTTCCGATATGCGCAGGCCGCAGCCGTAGAGAAGCGTCAGAACGGCAGCGTTTCGGGCTGCGATCCACGGCTCTTCCGCAAGCTGCGCGTCCGACGTGACGACCTTCAGCGCCTCGCCGTCCGTCAACGGTTTCGGCAGCGATTTCGGCTGCTTCGGCGAGCGCACGGCCTGGGCGCCCGCGGCGTTGGCAAGACCATTTTTCTCCAGGTAGCGCAGGAAGGAGCGGAGGCCCGCCAACCCGCGTCCGAGTGTACGCGCGCCCGCACCGTGTTTGCGTCGCTGCGCCAAGAAGCCGCGCAGGTCGGCCGGGCGCAAACTGCGGATATCCGCCAGGCGCGGCGGTCCGGCGAGGTGCCCGGTCAGGAAGGTCAGGAATTGCCGCGTATCGCGCTCATAGGCCTCGACCGTCTTCGCGGACAGACGCCGTTCCTGGGTGAGGCTCGCCAGCCAGCGCTGGCGTTCCGCCATGACTTCGGGGTGACCAATTGCAAGAAGCTCGTTCATCATCGCTCCGGCGATTCCGTGTGCCGTACACAATGTCGCCGGGCGTCTTATGTTTTTGCTAACGCACTTCTTTTTGCTGTCGCACCCTTGGAATTTGTCATTGTTCGATCATATTGAACTGCGATGGTCGGTCAGCAAACGCGGATGGGACTATGGCGAGAAGGGACATGGGGGGCGGATTCGCGCATTTTGCTGAGGCCATTGCCTTGGTTTCTCAGGGACAGCCCGGCCATATCGTCGATACCCTGATCGCCGAACGCGGCCGGAAGATCGTTCGCCACCCGTTGTGGCCGGCCATGCGGCCCTTTCTCTACACCCTGCTCAACTATCGCAAGGCGATCGAATTCGCCGATGCCGTCGCCAACATGCCGGGCTTTCAGGCGTTCGAGCACCTGAGCTCGCTGCTTTCGCTCGACATTCGCGTCGACAAGGCAGAGCGGATTCCGGCAAGGGGCGGCTTTCTCCTTGTCAGCAATCATCCGACCGGCATTGCCGATGGCATAGCGGTCTTCGATCTTTTGAAGTCCCGCCGGCCGGACATGATGTTCTTCGCCAATCGCGACGCGATCAGGGTCAATCCGCGCTTCGTCGAGATGGTCATTCCGGTCGAATGGCGCGAAGAGTACAAGAGCAAGCTCAAGGCTCGCGAAACGCTGCAGGTCACCAATCGCGCTATCGAAGAGGGCAAGGCAACCGTGCTTTTCCCTTCGGGCCGCATCGCCTATTGGGGCGACGGGTGCCTTAACGAGCGCCCATGGAAGAGTTCCGCCGTCGGTTTTGCGCGCAAATATGGCCTACCGATCCTGCCGGTGCATATGAGCGCGCGCAATTCCGGTCTCTTCTACTGGTTCGCCAAATGGTCGACGGAACTGCGCGACATGACGGTGTTCCATGAACTCCTGAACAAGAAGGGCGACCTCTTCGATTTTCGCGTCGGCAATCTGATCGCGCCCGAAGCGCTGGACGGCGATCCGGCAGACGTCACGCGTGCCCTGGAAAGACATACGGTTTTCGAACTCGCGGCCGACAGCGATTCGGTATTCGATCCGTCGGTCAGGCAGATCTGAGCAGATCTGAACGGCACACGCACCGCGACCCGAATGCACGAAGGCCCCGCATCGCTGCGAGGCCTTTCAAATTCTGCGCGCTGGAGCGCGACCGATCACCCGATCTTCTGGCCGGTCTTTGCCCAGTCGGCCAGGAACATTTCGAGGCCCTTGTCCGTCAGCGGGTGCTTGACGAGCGCCTTCAGCGTCGCCGGCGGCGCGGTGACGACGTCGGCGCCGATGAGGGCGGCTTCCTTGACGTGGTTGACCGTGCGCACCGAGGCGGCGAGGATTTCCGTCTCGTAGCCGTAGTTGTCGAAGATGTGGCGGATTTCACGGATGAGATCCATGCCGTCGAAGGCGATGTCGTCGAGGCGGCCGATGAAGGGTGAGACGAAGGTCGCGCCGGCCTTGGCGGCAAGCAGGGCCTGGTTGGCCGAGAAGCAAAGCGTCACGTTCGTCTGGTGGCCGTCCGAGGTCAGCGCCTTGCAGGCCTTGAGGCCGTCAAGCGTCAGCGGCACCTTGATGCAGATGTTGTCGGCGATCTTCGAAAGCGCCGCCGCCTCCTTCATCATCTCGCTGTATTCGGTTGCCGTCACTTCGGCAGATACCGGCCCCTCGACGATCGAGCAGATTTCCTTGGTGACTTCGACGATGTCGCGGCCCGACTTCAGGATGAGCGAGGGGTTTGTGGTGACGCCGTCGAGCAGGCCGAGGTCGTTCAGTTCCCGGATTTCCTTCACATCGGCGGTATCAACGAAAAATTTCATGGAGGTCTCTCCTTGGGGCATGATTGCCGTTCGGGCGCATATCTGCCGGGCGGAAAATCCGCGGACAGAAACCGCGCGCGTTGAAACTCTGATGGAACCGTGACAAACCCTGCTATCCACAAGGCAGCGGTTCGCTGCGCAGTTTTCTTTAACTGAAAGCGGTGGCAAGGTCACGGCAAAATGACTCTTGATTCAACCGATTTATTCGGGGCCGTATCCGACCGCCGCATCGTGCCCGTCCTGGTGCCGATGCCGGCGCCGAAGGCCTATTCCTATGTAGTGCCGGATGGCATGGCGGTCGAGCCGGGATCGATCGTGCAGGTGCCGCTAGGCCCTCGTCTTGTCGTGGGCGTGGTCTGGGACGGCGCCGATGATGGTACGGTCGATCCGAAGAAACTGAAGCAGATCGAGAAGGTCTTCGACTGCCCGCCGCTCACGGGCGACATGCGGGCCTTTCTCGATTGGGTGGCGGCCTATACGGTGACGCCGCCGGGGCTCGTCGCGCGCATGGCGTTGCGGGCGCCGACGGCCTTTGACCCGGAACCGATGGTGGAAGCATTGCGCCTGACGGATCAGCGGCCGGAGCGCATGACATCGGCGCGTGAAAGGGTTATCGCGGCGGCAAGCGACGGTTTTTCCTGGACGCGCTCCGGACTCGCGCATGCGGCAGGCGCTTCTTCGAGTGTCATCGACGGCCTTACCGCGCAGGGCGTGTTCGAGACCGTCTTCATGCCGCCGCCGCCCGTTGTTGCCCCGCCCGATCCCGATTTCGCCGCTCCCCGGCTGGAGGGCGCGCAGAAGGATGCCGCAGCCGATCTGCTGGCGGCGGTGGAAGAGGGAAGATTCTCCGTTTCCCTCATCGACGGCATTACCGGCTCCGGCAAGACAGAGGTCTATTTCGAGGCGATCGCCGCAACCCTGCGGGCCGGCAAGCAAGTGCTGATCCTGTTGCCGGAAATTGCGCTTACCGCAAGCTTCCTCGAACGGTTCCAGGATCGCTTCGGTGCAAAGCCGGCGGAATGGCATTCCGATCTCGCGCCGCGAACGCGCGAGAAAGTGTGGCGGCAGGTGACGACCGGCACGGTTCGCGTCGTCGCCGGCGCCCGTTCAGCGCTGTTCCTGCCCTTCGAGGATCTTGGTCTGATCATCGTCGACGAGGAGCACGACCCTGCCTACAAGCAGGAAGATCGCGTCTTCTACAACGCCCGCGATATGGCGGTCGTGCGCGGCAGGATCGGTGGCTTTCCGGTCGTCTTGGTATCGGCAACGCCCTCCGTCGAAAGCCGGGTGAACGGCGACGTAGGCCGTTATCGGCCGATCCACCTGCCGACGCGCTTTGGTGATGCGGCGCTTCCGCATCTCGGCGTCGTCGACATGCGCCGCCATCCGCCCGAGCGCGGCGGCTTTATCTCGCCGGTGCTCCTCAACCAGGTCGGCAAGGCGATCGGCCGTGGCGAACAGGCGCTGCTGTTTTTGAACCGGCGCGGCTATGCGCCCTTGACGCTCTGCCGCGTCTGCGGCCATCGCTTCCAATGCCCGGACTGCTCGAGCTGGCTCGTCGAACACCGCTTCCGCGGCCAGATCCAGTGCCATCATTGCGGCTATTCCGAGCGGACGCCGGAAGCCTGCCCCGAATGCGGCACACTCGATCATCTGGTCGCCTGCGGCCCAGGGGTCGAGCGCATCGCCGAGGAGGTCGAACGGCATTTCCCCGAAGCGCGCACGATCGTGCTCTCTTCCGATCTGATGGGCGTCAAACGTCTGCGACTGGAACTCGAGGCGATCGCACGCGGCGAGGCGGATATCGTCATCGGCACGCAGCTCGTCGCCAAGGGCCACAACTTCCCGATGATGACGCTGGTCGGCATCGTCGACGCCGATCTCGGCCTCGCCAACGGCGATCCGCGCGCGGCGGAGCGAACGTTTCAACTTCTTTCGCAGGTGACGGGGCGCGCCGGGCGGACGGGGCTGAAGAGCCTTGGCCTGCTGCAGACCTATCAGCCGCAGCATCCGGTGATGCAGGCGATCGTCTCGGGCGATTCGGACGCCTTCTACGAGCGTGAGATCAACGAGCGGGAACGCGCCGCGCTGCCGCCCTTCGGCCGGCTGGCCTCGATCATCGTCTCCGCCGACAGCCGTAATGACGCGGAAAGTCATGCGCGCAGTCTGCGTATGGCTGCCCCGCGCGTCGACGGCATCTCGATCCTCGGTCCAGCCGAGGCGCCACTCGCGCTCATCCGCGGGCGCCACCGCTTCCGTCTGCTCGTCCATGGGCGACGCAACAGCGACATGCAGGCCTTCGTCAAGGCGATGATTGCTGGCGGGCCCAAGGAGAGGGGGTCGATCAGCGTGCAACTCGACATCGATCCGCAGAGTTTTCTCTAGATCACGATGATCTTGGGTCGATTCGACCCAAAATCATAAACGCGATCGATTCTAATAAATTAGAAGCGGGACGCGGGCGGAAAACTGCACACACTTTCCTCATCCCGCTCTAATCGATGGTTTGAACGCGACGGAGCGGATTCACATTGGCGCCGACATGCGCTAGACCTCCCCCGGTGCCGCGTCTGCGAGGAATCGCTCGGGCGCGACGCCAACGACGATGATTCCATCAGCGGGGACGGCATGGAGTTCTACATTCCGACGGAAACCGGGGAGTTCCTGGCATTTTGCGCGGCGACCGCCGCAACGCTTATCGGCCTTGTCATGCTCTTTGCGCCGCGTCTTGCCTTTCGCGCGGCCGGCATCGGCGTCGCCGAGGGGCGCCGCGGCGGGCTTGCTGAAGCCCGCTCCACCATGGGCGGCATGCATGTCGGTCTCGGGCTCGGCGCCATCCTGCTCGGCCAGCCGATGGTCTATCTCGCTGTCGGCGCGGCCTTCGCGCTCGCGGCCTTCGGTCGCATCCTGTCGATGATGAGCGACAATGGCGGGACACTTTTCAACTGGATCGCCCTTGCTGTTCAGGCGGTGCTGGCGATCCTCCCGCTTGCGTATGTTTTCGGGCTGATCTGACGAACGTAAGCAGGATTTCAGCGTTTCATTCGGGGATTTACGGCAAAATTCGGCCGATGTGGGTCGACTTATGCCGCATTCCTGCCGTTGGCGTGTTGCGAGTCCAAACATCCTATGCTAGACGAACCGCGAATTGCGGGGGAAGTGGGTCGAGAGGCCTCGATATCCTGCGAGTTATTGCAGCAAATTCAAGGTGTTAAGTCAACGGTTCGCCGCAGCTGACGTTCTTGGATGATTTAGAGAGAAGCGTGTGCCCGTGGCAGACACATCCCAGCTTATTTCCGGTGTTGCAGAAAGATATGCGTCCTCGCTCTTCGAACTCGCTCTTGAGGCCGGTTCGCTCGATGCGGTCGGCGCCGACCTTAATCGCGTCCAGGCGCTGATCGACGGCAGCGATGACCTGAAGCGGCTGATCGTAAGCCCGGTCTTTTCTGCCGAGGACCAGTTCAAGGCCATTTCCGCGGTCGCCGAAAAGGCTGGTATCTCCGGGCTGGTCGGCAACTTCCTCAAGGTCGTTGCCCGCAACCGCCGCCTCTTCGCGCTGCCGGGCATCATCCAGGCGTTCCGCCTGATTGCCGCGCGCCATCGCGGCGAAATTTCCGCCGACGTCACGTCGGCCCATGCGCTGACCCCGGCGCAGGAAACTGAATTGAAGGCGACGCTCAAGGGCGTCACCGGCAAAGACGTGGCGGTCAACGTCACTGTCGACCCGTCTATTCTTGGAGGTCTGATCGTCAAGGTCGGGTCCCGCCAGATTGACACCTCCCTTCGCACCAAACTCTCTACCCTTAAGCTTGCACTGAAAGAGGTCGGCTGATGGATATCCGCGCCGCGGAAATTTCCGCAATTCTCAAAGATCAGATCAAAAATTTCGGCCAGGAAGCAGAAGTCTCCGAAGTTGGCCAGGTGCTTTCCGTCGGTGACGGTATCGCCCGCGTCTACGGCCTGGACAACGTACAGGCAGGCGAGATGGTCGAATTCCCCGGCGGAATTCGCGGCATGGCGCTGAACCTCGAAGCCGACAACGTCGGTGTGGTTATTTTCGGTTCCGACCGTGACATCAAGGAAGGCGACACCGTCAAGCGGACTGGCGCCATCGTGGACGTCCCGGTTGGTCCGGAACTGCTCGGCCGCGTCGTCGACGCGCTCGGCAACCCGATCGACGGCAAGGGCCCGATCAATGCCAAGCAGCGCGCCCGCGTTGACGTCAAGGCTCCCGGCATCATTCCGCGCAAGTCGGTTCATGAGCCGATGTCGACCGGCCTCAAGGCGATCGACGCCCTCATCCCGGTCGGCCGCGGCCAGCGCGAGCTCGTCATCGGCGACCGCCAGACCGGCAAGACCGCGATCATCCTCGACACCTTCCTGAACCAGAAGCCGATCCACGATAACGGCCCGGAGCAGGACAAGCTCTACTGCGTCTATGTCGCCATCGGCCAGAAGCGCTCGACGGTTGCCCAATTCGTGAAGGTTCTCGAAGAGCGCGGCGCGCTGCAGTACTCGATCATCATTGCCGCGACCGCTTCGGATCCGGCCCCGATGCAGTACCTCGCTCCGTTCGCCGGCTGCGCGATGGGCGAATACTTCCGCGACAACGGCAAGCATGCGCTGATCGGCTATGACGACCTTTCCAAGCAGGCCGTCGCATACCGTCAGATGTCGCTGCTCCTGCGCCGTCCGCCGGGCCGCGAAGCCTATCCGGGCGACGTTTTCTACCTGCATTCCCGCCTGCTTGAGCGCGCTGCAAAGCTCAACGACGACAAGGGTGCCGGCTCGCTGACGGCTCTGCCGGTCATCGAGACGCAGGGCAACGACGTTTCCGCGTTCATTCCGACCAACGTGATCTCGATCACCGACGGCCAGATCTTCCTTGAAACCGACCTGTTCTACCAGGGCATCCGTCCGGCCGTTAACGTCGGTCTGTCGGTTTCGCGCGTCGGCTCTTCGGCGCAGATCAAGGCGATGAAGCAGGTCGCAGGCTCGATCAAGGGTGAACTCGCGCAGTACCGCGAAATGGCGGCCTTCGCACAGTTCGGTTCGGATCTCGATGCCGCAACGCAACGCCTCTTGAACCGCGGTGCCCGCCTGACCGAACTCCTGAAGCAGCCGCAGTTCTCGCCGCTGAAGACGGAAGAGCAGGTCGCGGTGATCTTCGCAGGCGTCAACGGCTACCTTGACAAGCTGCCGGTCAACCAGGTCGGCAAGTTCGAGCAGGGCCTGCTCTCCTACCTGCGTTCGGAAGGCAAGGACGTGCTGGAAACGATCCGCACGGAAAAGGCGATTTCCGACGACACCAAGGGCAAGCTGAAGGCTGCAATCGACACCTTCGCCAAGTCTTTCGCCTGAGCGGGTTTCATTTAGGACGGACAACGGATGCCTTCACTTAAGGATCTGAAAAACCGGATCGCCTCCGTCAAGGCGACGCAGAAGATCACCAAGGCGATGAAGATGGTCGCCGCGGCGAAGCTTCGGCGTGCGCAGGAGGCGGCCGAGGCCGCCCGGCCTTACTCGCAGCGCATGGCTGCCGTTCTCGCCAACATCGCCCAGGCGGTCGGCGCGGACGAAAGCGTACCGCAGCTGATGACCGGAACCGGCAGGGACGACACACATCTCCTGATCGTCTGCACGGCGGAACGCGGCCTCTGCGGCGGCTTCAACTCGCAGATCGCGCGCTTTGCCCGCGATCATGTGCGCAAGCTGCTCGCTGCCGGCAAGACCGTGAAGATCATCTGCGTCGGCAAGAAGGGTTTCGATATCCTGCGGCGTGAATTCGCGTCGCTGATCATCGAACGTATCGACCTGCGTGAAGTCAAGAAGATCGGCTTCGAAAACGCCGATCAGATCGGCCACAAGGTCATCGCGCTCTTCGAGAAGGGCGAGTTCGATGTCTGCACGCTGTTCTACTCCGAGTTCAAGTCCGTCATTTCCCAGGTTCCGACCGCGCAGCAGCTCATCCCGGCCTCGGCTGGCGATGTTTCCACCGAGAGCTCGGACGCTTCGGCGATCTACGAATACGAGCCGGACGCAGCCGCCATCCTGACCGATCTCATCCCGCGCAACATCTCGGTGCAGATCTTCCGGGCCCTGCTCGAGAACGTCGCTGGCGAAATGGGCGCCAAGATGAGCGCCATGGACAATGCGACGCGCAACGCCGGTGAGATGATCAACAAGCTGACGCTTAACTACAACCGTCAGCGGCAGGCGCAGATCACCAAGGAACTCATTGAAATCATCTCTGGCGCGGAAGCGCTCTAAGGTTACGAAAGAGGGTAAGAATTATGGCTAAGGCAGCTACCCCCAAAGAAACCGCAGCGGCGAAGAAGCCCGCTGCTCCGAAGAAGGCAGCTTCCGCCAAGACAGCCGTTGCTGCGACCGGCGCTGTCGGTCGCGTCACGCAGGTTATCGGCGCCGTTGTCGACGTCGCTTTCGAGGAGGGTCAACTCCCGCAGATCCTGAACGCGCTGGAAACCGACAACAAGGGCAACCGCCTCGTTCTCGAAGTCGCGCAGCATCTCGGCGAAAACTCCGTCCGCACGATCGCCATGGACTCGACCGAAGGCGTGGTTCGCGGCCAGTCGGTCACCGACACGGGCGGCCCGATCTCGGTTCCGGTCGGCAAGGAAACCCTCGGCCGCATCATGAACGTCATCGGCGAGCCGGTCGATGAAGCCGGTCCACTGAAGACCTCCGCACGCCGCGCGATCCACCAGGACGCGCCGGCCTATGTCGAGCAGTCGACCGAAGCGCAGATCCTCGTCACCGGCATCAAGGTCGTCGACCTGCTCGCTCCCTATGCGAAGGGCGGCAAGATCGGCCTCTTCGGCGGTGCAGGCGTCGGCAAGACCGTTCTGATCATGGAGCTGATCAACAACGTCGCCAAGGCGCACGGTGGTTACTCGGTCTTTGCAGGCGTCGGTGAACGCACCCGCGAAGGCAACGACCTCTATCACGAAATGATCGAGTCGGGCGTGAACAAGCACGGCGGCGGCGAAGGCTCCAAGGCCGCTCTCGTTTACGGCCAGATGAACGAACCGCCGGGCGCCCGCGCTCGCGTCGCGCTCACCGGCCTGACGGTCGCCGAACAGTTCCGTGACGAAGGCCAGGACGTTCTCTTCTTCGTCGACAACATCTTCCGCTTCACCCAGGCGGGTTCGGAAGTGTCGGCTCTGCTCGGCCGTATTCCTTCAGCCGTGGGTTATCAGCCGACGCTCGCGACCGACATGGGCCAGATGCAGGAGCGCATCACCACGACGACCAAGGGTTCGATCACTTCGGTTCAGGCCATCTACGTTCCGGCCGACGACTTGACCGACCCGGCGCCGGCAACCTCGTTCGCTCACCTCGATGCAACGACCGTTCTGTCGCGCTCGATCGCGGAAAAGGGCATCTACCCGGCCGTGGACCCGCTCGACTCGACCTCGCGCATGCTCGACCCGATGATCGTCGGCGAAGAGCACTACGAAGTGTCGCGCAAGGTGCAGTCGACGCTGCAGCGCTACAAGGCGCTCCAAGACATCATCGCCATCCTCGGCATGGACGAGCTTTCCGAAGAGGACAAGCTGGCGGTTGCCCGCGCCCGCAAGATCGAGCGCTTCCTGTCGCAGCCGTTCTTCGTCGCCGAAGTATTCACCGGTTCGCCGGGCAAGCTGGTTGCGCTCGAAGACACGATCAAGGGCTTCAAGGGCCTCGTCAACGGCGAATACGACCACCTGCCGGAAGCTGCCTTCTACATGGTCGGCTCGATCGACGAAGCGATCGAGAAGGCTAAGAAGCTGGCTGCCGAAGCCGCTTAATCAGCATCGTGAACCGTGGCGCGAACATTTCACGCCACGGTTTTCATTCTGCCGCCACGAGCGGCAGAGAACATGCCACAGCCGCTGCCAACGGATGGCGCGCGCACCAGAAGTGAATGGTCATGGCCGACAGTTTCAATTTTGAGCTTGTTTCCCCCGAGCGCCTGCTGCTTTCGGAAAAAGTGACGGAAGTCGTCATTCCGGCAACCGAGGGCGAGATGACCGTGATGGCCTATCACGCGCCGACGATGACGACCGTCAAGCCGGGCGTGGTTACCGTGAAAACGGCTGACGGCAAGACCGAGCGTTTCGCAGTATTCGGTGGTTTCGCCGATATCCTGCCGACCGGCTGCACGCTGCTTGCCGAGTCCGCCGTCCACGTCGATGAACTCGACCGCACGGTTCTGGAAAACCGCATCGACGCCGTTCGCGCCGAACTGGAGGGCGCAGGCGACGAGAAGAAGACTCGTCTCGAGCAATTCATCGCCGAACTGACGAAGCTCGGGGAGATCGTCATTCCCGCCTGAAGGGGGCATCCCGATAAGGGATAATGCCTATCGAACCCCGCCTCGAGCGGGGTTTTTCATGTCCGGCGCCATCGCGTTCCGTTCGTGGTGGGTAATGTCGACAACCGGTCAAGCGAACGTCGCCGCGCACAGCGTTCACAATGCCCCTCACCCTAGCCCTCTCCCGGCAGGCGGGGCGAGGGGACGAGCACCGCCGCAATCGTATTCTTCCTGGGAGAGGGAACTGAAGCGGTGCCTCGAGTCTCCTTCGCCCCGCTTGCGGGGAGAAGGTGGCCGGCAGGCCGGATGAGGGGGATGCGAGACGGGATGACCCTTGAACGCAAAAATGCCCGGACCTCGCCCGGGCATTTATCGTGTTTCATTTCGCCGACGCGCTGGAACGCCCCCTCTACGGCGCCGCGCGCCTATGAGACGCGCAAAGGACGCTGTAGCGCTTTGAACTGCTGCATGTCTTTATCCTTAAATCGGCTACGATTAAGGAAACATGCAGCAGGAGCAGCGCTTCAGCTCGCCGCGCGTTCCCTCTCGTGCTTCTGCGCGTAGTAATAACCGAAGCGGTTGGCGAGGAAGGTGTCGAGCGCGATGTCTTCCTGGCGGACGAAGCCCTTCGTCGCGATCTTGCCTTCGGCGAGCAGGTCGAGGACGGCGCAGATACTGCCCGCCGTGGTGATCTGGATGCCGCTCTGCATGCGTCCGGCGACAACACCGCTATAGACCTTGTTGGCGTAGGTTTCCTGAACCAGGCGGCCTTCGCGGAAGCCGGAGACGGTGACGAAGATGACGACGACGTCCTGCGTGGTGGTCGGCAGGGCGTTCTCCAGAATATCCTTCAGCACCTCGCGGCGATGGCGCAGGCCAAGGTCGTTCAGGAGCGCCTTGAAGATGGCGGCGTGGCCCGGATAGCGGATCGTCTTGTAGTTCAGCGTGCGGACCTTGCCCTTCAAGGTTTCGCAAAGCGTACCGAGGCCGCCGGAGGTGTTGAAGGCCTCGTAGGTGACGCCGTCGAGCGAGAATTCCTCGCGCTCTTCCATCGCCGGAACTTCGATCAGGGAACCCTCGACGATCGCTTCGCAGGGCTCGATATATTCGTTGATGACGCCGTCCGTGCTCCAGGTCAGGTTATAGTTGAGGGCGTTGGACGGATATTGCGGCAGGGCGCCGACGCGCATGCGCACGCTCTCCAGCGTGTCGAAGCGCTTCGCCAGATCGTTAGCGACGATCGAGATGAAGCCCGGCGCAAGGCCGCATTGCGGAATGAAGGCGGTCTTCGCTTCTGCCGCGATCGCCTTGACCTGGCGGGTCGATTCGACGTCCTCGGTCAGGTCGAGATAGTGGATCCCGGCGTCGGCGGCAGCTTCGGCAATGGCGACCGTCAGGTGGAACGGTGCCGCACTCAACACGGCGAACTTGCCGGTCAGCAGGCCGACGAGGGCCTTCTTGTCGGAGATGTCGATGGTCGCGGTCGAAATGGCATCGTGCTTTTCGACCTGTTGCAGTTGCTCGGCGCTGCGGTCGGCAACACAGACGCGATAGTCGCCGGTATGCGCCAGCATGCGTGCGATGGTGGAGCCGATCTTGCCGGCGCCGATGACGACGATGTCTTTCATTCTTTTCCCCAGGGTATGAGCTGCTTCGTATTCTATTCTCTCGCGATGGCCTGTTGATTTGAAGCGTCGATGCGGCTAAATCGCCGGTCAATATTCGGCAATTCGCCAAAATGGACCGACGATATGCAGGTAACTGACAAGGACCGTGAGCTTCTCGCCATCCTGAGCGAGAATGCGCGGATGCCGACGGCGACGATCGCACGCCGGCTCGGCCTTTCGCGCACGACGGTGCAGGCGCGAATCGAACGACTGGAGCGCGAGGGCGTCATTGCCGGCTATGGCGTGCGGCTTTCGGAAAGCTACGAGAAGGGCCTGGTGAAGGCGCATGTGCTGATCACCATCGCGCCACGGGCGCTGAGCCGTGTTACGCCCGAGCTCGGTGCGATCCGGGAGATCCGGACGCTTCATTCCGTCAGCGGCAGTTTCGATCTCATCGCGGTCGTGGCGGCGGCCTCGATCAGCGAGCTCGACCTGTTGATCGATCGCATCGGCGAAATCGACGGCGTCGAAAAGACGCTGTCCTCGATCATTCTCTCGACCCGCATCGACCGCTGAGCGGCTCTGGTTTCAGCGGTCTGATTGCTTATTCGTTGATGGAGAGGCGCTGCTTTCCTCAGGCATGGCCTCCGGCGCGTTCCAGGCCGCCGGGCCGCGCACGAAGGAGACAGCCGAGCCGTCGCCGGGAGTGAGCCACTTGCCGCGATCGAAAAAGAGCTCGGCGATAGTCTTCGGCCGTGTGCGTGCCGCCTGGTTGGCGAGGAAATTGTAGCGGGGAACGTCGCCCGATTCCTGCTTGAACTGGATCCGGCTGCCGAAGCGCTTGAGGTCGAATTCCTTGAGCGCCTGGATTCGCAAGGCGATGCTTGCGCTATCCGCCCAGCGCACCTGCGTCAGGAAGACCGAGGCGGCTTTGGCCGCGGCGCTGGTGACGGCCTGTGTGTCCTCGGGCCGTTCGATGTTGAGCTTTACGCGGAACGAGGTGATTTCGTCTTCGCCGTTGCCTTTGACGAAAATGAAGACCGAGGAGGGGTTGTCTTCGCCAGGCCGGGCAAGCGGGATGAGCGAGGAGCATTCCCACCGGCCGCTCTCGGCGGACTTCCACTCAAGTTCACGAAAGCCCGCGTCGCGCAAGCCTTCGCAAAGCGCGCGCGGGTCGCTGCGGATGTCGCGCAGAAACTGCTGCTCGGGCGTGTGCAGGTCTTCAAAGGTTCGGGCCGGCAGCAGCATCCGGGGCGGTTCCGATTTCTTGCGGACCTCACGCGCCGGCTCCGCTTGATTAGCCTCCTGCTTCGCCTCCTCCAGCATCGTCGTTGGCAGACCGGCGGCCGTGAGGAGTTGTTTCAGGTTGCGCTGTTCGTTGGCAAGAAGAACGGTCGCGAGGATCGCCGTGAAAACGAGCGCCACGGCAAGGAAGAAAAAGGCGATGCCGGAACGGCCTTTCTGGTTCTTCTCCATCGGGCCTCAGCGCCCCGTCTCGAAAAGTGCGCCAGCCACGCAAAATGTCTCGCGCGCTACGAAGATTGCGCATGGCGCAGCCAGAGCGCCGCGCTGCAGGGGCCCACTATCCTGGATCGGCGCGCCGTTCATGCCGGCCTGCTCAGCGCTGCGTGGAGGCGGAGCACCTCGTCTGTCGATGGCCGGTTGCGCGGCAACCCGAGATAATAGCCGTAACCGGAGGCAAGACTGCGTTGGCCGAGCATTGCCAGGCGGCCATCCCTGAGGTGTTCCCGCACCAGGCCGAGGCTGCCGAGCGCCACGCCGTCGCCGCGCAAAGCCGCATCGATCGCCATCACATAGGTTGAAAACGTATATTTGGGGCGCGGCTTTGCCCCGTGCCGGGAAGGCTCGATCCGCTCGAACCATTTCTGGAACGAGATCCAGTGGGCGTTGAAGCGATCGTAGTCGATGAGGTCGAGCGTTGCGATGGTCTCGGGTGGCAGTTCGGCGGCATCGAGGCCCCTGGCGGCGAGATAGTCGGGCGAGGCGACCGGCGCCAACTCCTCGGCCATCAACAGGGTCAGCGACCAGCGCGGGTGATCTCCGGTGGAATAGAGGATGACGAGGTCGTTGTTTTCCGAGGCAAGCTCGGAGGGGCTGTCCGTCGTCAAGAGGCGGATCGAGATGCCCGGGTTCTCCTTGCCGAATTCGCGCAATCGCGTGCCGAGCCAGAGATGGGAGACCGAGCCGCTGGCGGCGATCGAGATCGTCTGGCCGGAGGCACCGCGGAAAGGTTCGAGGCTTTCCTCGAGATAGTCGAGCGAGGCGCGTACCCGCTGAAAAAGCCGCTCGCCCTGCGGTGTCAACTCCAGGTTCTTGCCGCGACGGCTGAAGAGCGGGCTGCCCAGATGATCCTCAAGCGTCTTGATGCGCCGGCTGACGGCCGCCTGGGTGATGTTGAGCTCGCGACCGGCGCGGGAAAAGTTCATGTGCCGGCTCGCGGCATCGAAGACGCGGAAGGCCTCCAGCGGAATGCGATCGAGCAGACGGTTTTCCATGACTTCAGGTTATCAAAAAGGCCGAAAATTCACCGGATTTGAAAATATCAGATCGTGTTGCAGGGTAAAGCCGCGACGCAGGCCAGCCGGGAGCACGACCTTTGCAGTTTTCCATGTCTTTCATTCCGGAAATCCGTTTCGGAGAGAATATTCATCAGACCCTTGCCCTCGCCGCAAGGACGTTTGGCGCGCAACGCGCGATCATCGTTATCGATGTCTTTCTCGCGCAGTCCGGTTTGAGCGAATGTGTCACGAAAACCCTTGAGCAGGAGGGAATCAGCACCCGCATCTTCTCGGAATTTACCGGGGAGCCGAAGCTTGCCCACCTGCGTGCGGCGCTTGAAATGGCGACGGGCTGCGATCTCGTGATCGGCATCGGCGGCGGTTCGGCGCTCGATATCGCCAAGATCGTCGCCTGTTGCGCGGACTCTGGCCGGGACCCGATGCACTACGCGCTCGCCGCCAATCCGTTGCCGAAAAACCCCTTGAAGAAGATCCTGGTGCCGACGACAGCCGGCACCGGATCGGAGACCTCCGCCACCAACATCTTCTCGGGGCCGGAAGGCAAGAAGCTCTGGATCTGGGGGGCGGAGACTAAGGCCGATCTGGTGCTGCTCGATCCGTCCCTGACGACGACACTGCCCGCCAATCTCACTGCCTGGTGTGGGCTCGATGCGTTCGTCCACGCTTTCGAAGCGGCGACCAATCGCAACACGCACGGCGGCGCCCAGTTTTATGCCCACGAGGCGCTGCGGCTGATCACCGGCGCCCTGGAGACGGCGGTGAAGGAGCCCGGCAATCTGGAGGTGCGCGGCAAGGTGCTGCTCGGCTCCTGCTATGCTGGGATCGCCATCGACAATTGCGGCACGGCGATCGCGCATAACATCAGCCATGCGTTGGCCGGGCTTGCGCCGGTGCATCACGGGCTCGCGACGGCACTTGCCTTCGAGGCGACGATCAGCTGGCTCGTCGAGGCGAACACGCCCGACCTCGGCCGTGCCGCACGGGCCTGCGGCGTCGAAGAGGTGACAGATCTTCCTGCCTTCGTCTCCGACCTGATGGACCGCTGCGGCGTCTCGCGCGCTCTACCGAGTGCATTCAACGCTTTCGAGACCGACGATCTCGCCCGCGAGATGAAGGCTCCGGAAAACCAGCCGATGCGTCGGTCGACGATCCGCGACGTGACGGATGCCGATATCGACCGTTTTGCGGCGACGATGATGGCGCTCGCGAAAGGGCGATGAGATGACGAAGGAATATACGCGCGCCTATTGGGAGAGCCTGCTTGCCGACCTGAAGCCCGAGGGCCGGCATTTCATCGACGGCGCGCATAGAGCCTCCGCATCCGGCGCCACCTTCACGCGCATCCGGCCGATGGACGGAAAGCCGGGCGCCAAGCTCGCCCGTGGTGACGCCGCCGATGTCGATATTGCGGTCGCGGCTGCCCGCGCCGCCTTCGAGGGTGGCATCTGGCGCAAAAAGGAGCCGCTGGAAAAAAAGAAGATCATGCTAAAATGGGCGGATCTCATCCGGCGGCATGGCGAGGAGCTTGCGCTGCTGGAAACGCTCGATGTCGGCAAGCCGATCATGGCGTCTCTTAACGTCGATGTCCATCTCGCGGCCGACGGCGTCCAGTATTACGGCGAGACGATCGACAAGCTCTATGACGAGATCGCGCCGACCGGCCCGAACGCGCGCGCCCTGGTGCGGAAGGTGCCGCTCGGCGTCATCGGCGCGATCACGCCATGGAACTATCCGCTGATCATCGACGCCTGGAAGCTCGGGCCGGCGATCGCCGCCGGCAATTCGGTCGTGCTGAAACCGGCCGAACAGTCATCGCTCTCGGCCATCCGGCTCGCGGAACTCGCACTGGAGGCCGGGCTTCCGGCGGGTGTGTTCAACGTCGTCACCGGATACGGCGAGGAAGCCGGCAAGCCGCTGGCGCGGCACATGGATGTCGACATGATCGCCTTCACCGGCTCGACCGAGGTCGGCAAGCTGATCATGGGCTATGCGGCGCAATCGAACGTCAAGCGGGTCGCGCTGGAACTGGGCGGCAAGTCGCCGCTCGTCGTCTTCGAGGATGCCGATCTCGATGCGGCAGCGAGCGCCGTCGCCTGGGGCTGCTTCTACAATTCCGGCGAAACCTGCCACGCATCGACGCGTCTGATCGTCCAGCGCTCGGTGCAGGAGACGCTGATCGAAAGGATCGAGGCGGTGACCAGGCGTGAGATCACCCTCGGCCATCCGCTCGATCCTTCGGCGCAGATCGGCGCGCTGATCGAGGAGGAGCACATGAACAAGGTGCTTTCGATCATCGGCGCCGGCGAGAAGGAAGGCGGTCGCCGTGCCTTCGGCGCCGAACGGGTGATGGGCGAAACCGGCGGCTATTATGTTTCGCCCGGCGTCTTCGTCGATGTGACCAACGAAATGACGCTCGCGCGCCAGGAAATCTTCGGGCCGGTGCTCGCCGCCATCCCTTTCGACACGGAAGAGGAGGCGTTGAGGATCGCCAACGACACGATCTACGGGCTGGCTGGCGCCGTCTTCACCCGAGACATGGACCGGGCCCATCGCTTCTCCGAGGCGATCCACGCGGGCACGGTGTGGATCAACACCTATGACATGTCGAACTTCGCCACGCCCTTCGGCGGCTTCAAGCAATCCGGCTTCGGCCGCGACCGTTCGGTGCATGCGATCGACAAGTATTGCGACTACAAGACCATCTGGCAGCAGTTCGATTAGGGTTTTCGCAGGAGAGGGAGGACGGCGCCATGAGCAGGATTGTTTCCATCGAGATCACCCACCACCGTCTGCCGCTCGATCCGCCGTTCAAGGCAAGCTGGGACGGGCAGCCGCGCAAGCACTTCGATGCGACGATAGTCCGGGTGCGCGACGACGAGGGCCGCGAGGGGATCGGCTCCGGCGACCTGATGGAGGGCTTCGAGGGCCATGAAGAGCTCTTCATCGGCGAGGATCCGCGCCATGTCGAACGGCACTACGAGGTGCTGTCGCATATCAGTTTCCACTACGGCCGCTGCTGGCCGATGGATCTGGCGCTCTGGGACTTGTCCGGCAAGATCACGGGCGAACCCGTCTGGCGCATGCTTGGCGGGCGGGCGGACCGCGTCCGTCTCTACGCCTCGTCGGGCGTTCTTCGTGATGCCGGCGCGATGGCGGCACAGGCCGAAAGCTATCTTGAGGAGGGTTTTCCGGCGATGAAGGTGCGCTTTACCTCCTCCGCAGGTGGCCGCGACGGCTGGCGGGAGGACGTGCGGGCGCTGGAGGCGATCCGAGCGCGGGTCGGCGACCGGCTGGAACTGATGGTCGACTGCAATCAGGGCTGGCGCATGCCCTGGGATACGACGCTCGCCTGGACCTTCAAGGATGCGCTGGCAGTTGCGAGAGAGCTGGAGCGGCTCGGTGTCTACTGGATGGAGGAGCCGCTCCATCGCTCCGACCGGAAAGGCATGAGGCGGTTGAGCGATGCGACGTCCGTCCGTATCGCCGGCGGAGAGATGACGCGCGAGCTTTACGAGTTCCGCGACATCATCGAAGAGCGAGCCTTCGACGTGATCCAGCCGGACGTGGCGCTGGTTGGCGGCATCACCGGATGCCGCAGGCTTGCCTGGCAGGCGCGCGAGGCGGGCGTGATGTTCACGCCGCACTCCTGGACCAACGGCATCGGCGTGCTGGCGAACGCACACCTGACCGCGGGCGTCGGCGAAGCACCCTGGCTCGAATACCCGTACGACAATCCGGAGTGGAGCGAAGCGCGTCGCGACTTTCCGATGGCAGCGCCACTGACACACGCGAAGGGTTGGCTCGAACTTGGCGAGGCGCCGGGTCTTGGCATCGTACTCGACGATGAGAGATTGAAGGAGACACGGATCGGTTGAAGCATCGCCGACCTGCACTTCACTCATACCAAAATCGCACAACCATTCGAGGCGTGCGGCCGCCGTCGCACACCAGTACTCTGTTGTTGCGGAGGCCCGTTAACTATCAACCTTTGTGACACCTAACGCCCAAAGTGATCTGCATCTCCGGAACTTCCCCGTCTTGGCATTGTTTGGCTCGGCATTTTAAAACTGTTATGTAAGCTTGGACTAATTCAATCCTGAGAGTGACGCAGTTTGGCGATCGCAAGAAAAATCTTTGAAGGCGTTTCGAGACTCTGTCGAGGCTGCTTTGGCATCCCGACCTGACTATCGGGGCCGATCTGACGTGACAGTCGAGCCGAATATTCGCGCCGTACCGCGGCGCGATGACATTCAGGGCCTGCGGGCAGTCGGCGCGCTTCTGGTCGCGATATATCACATATGGATCGGCCGGGTGTCCGGGGGGGTCGATGTGTTCTTCATCGTCTCCGGCTACCTGCTCATTGGGTCGCTGGCGCGCCAGGCGGAAGCCGGGCATCGCGTGGACCTCGTCCTCTTTACCACCAAATTGGCCCGTCGGCTTCTGCCCTCGTCCTTTTTGGTGCTTGCTGTGATCGCGACGTCGGCGCCTTTTTGGCTACCGAGAATGCAATGGCAAACCGTCATGCAACAGATTGCGGCCAGTTCTGTCTATCTTGAGAATTGGTTACTGGCGACTGCGGCGATCGATTATCTTGCACGAGACGAAGTGGCGAGCCCGGTCCAGCACTACTGGGCGATGGCCACCCAGGTCCAATGCCTGCTGATTTTGGCAGCGGCTGTTGCCCTATTTGCCTTGATCAGGCGTCGGCCGTCGCGCATCGACCTGTTGGTGTTTCTGACAACTGTATTCGCGCTATCGTTGGCCTACTCGGTCTACAGCACGTCCCGAAACCAGGCATTCGCCTACTACGACACCTTTGCACGGATCTGGGAATTCGCGCTTGGCGGGATCACTCGGCTAGCGTTGCCCGCTATCATCTTGTCGCCAACGCTGCGGACCATCGGCGGATGGATTGGTTTGGCAGCTATTTTGAGTTGTGGCATCCTGCTTGAGATTTCGACTGTTTTTCCCGGCTACGCCGCGCTCTGGCCGACGCTCGCCGCCGCAGCGATCCTTGTTTGCGGCGATGGTCCGCCGTTACGGTTCGGCGTCGCCAGATTGCTGGCCGCGCGACCGCTGGTTTGGCTTGGAGACATATCCTATTTTTTATATCTCTGGCACTGGCCAATCCTCGTCTTCTATCTCACCTATTCGTATCAAACCTCGGCCGGTCCAATAGAGGGTACGGTCGTCCTGTTCGTCTCTATCGTCCTTTCCCATGCTACGACGCGAATGCTCGATGGACGTTTTCCCGGACGGAAAAATGATGACCGGCCTTTGCAAACGGCGTTCGGAGCGATCATTGCTCTTGCCGTGATAGCTGCGGGACTATTCGTCTGGAGAGGCGAGGCTGCTCGGAGCATGGCCGAGGAGCGGTTGCGTGTCGCGGATCCCGCGCGTTACCCCGGTGCGGCTATCAAGGGGCTCGCGGCGGGTTCGAGTGATATCCCCGTCCATCCTGGACCAATGACCGCAAGGTGGGACGATGCGGACGTATATCGCGACGGCTGCCATCAGTCGCTGCTGGGCATCGCCTTGCTCAGTTGCCGCTATGGACCGGGAGGCGCAACCCACACTTTGGCGCTCGTTGGCGGTTCGCACAGCGTGCATTGGCTACCGGCACTGCAGGGCGTCTTGCAGCGGTATCCGGACTGGAAAATCGTCACCTACACCAAGAGCAGTTGCGTCCTGAGTTCGCAGGAGTCGTCCGAGGTGCCCGCATATCGCGACGCCTGCACCAAGTGGAACGAACTGCTGATGGCAAGATTGTTGGCGACAAAGCCGAATCTGATTTTCACCACATCCACGCGGGTGATCGATGGCATCGAGGAAGTGCCCGCCGGTTATCAACGGCAATGGGAGAAGCTGGCGGTGGCGGGAATTCCTGTCGTGGCGATGCGCGACACGCCCTGGTTTGGCTTTGACGTGCCCGAGTGCGTGGAAATCAATGGCCGCTTCTCGCCGAAATGCGCTGTGGAGCGGGATTCGGTGCTCGCTCCGATCAATCCGACACGCGCGGTGTCCTTCAAGGAAAACCTGCATTTCCTGGACTTTTCCGATTATTTCTGCACCGCAGAAATGTGCCCCGCAGTCATTGGCAATGTGCAGGTCTATTATGACAAGCATCACGTAACGGCGACGTATATGCGCACATTGAGCGAAGAGCTTGCTCGTCAGCTTGCCCCGCTAATGCGCGATGCGAAACCCTTGGCGCAGAAATGAACGTCACGCTCAAAGGGCGACCGTGTATTAGTCGTGAGAGCGCTGGGGGCTTGAATCCAACGAGCTCGCCAGGCGTGCCGTTCTCCAGGTGGAATAGGCGAAGGCGGCGAGGAAGATCACCGTCATCAGCATCACGATGGTCGGGGCAGGGGCGCTGTCGATGAAGAAGGACAGGTAGACCCCGGCAAACGAGGCGACGACGGCGACGAGTACCGCAACGATCAGCATGCCACCGAATGTGCGCGTCAGCAGGAAGGCGATCGCGCCCGGCGCGATCAGCATGGCGATCGCGAGAATGAGGCCGACGGCCTTCAGCGCGCCGACGATCGTCAGCGACAGGATCGCAAGCAGCCCGTAGTGCAGCCATCCGACCGGCAGCCCGACGGCGCGCGCCTGGGCGGGGTCGAAGGCGTGCAGCAGCAGGTCACGCCACTTGAGGCCGAGGATGCCGGCGGCAAGGAGCGCAATCAGGCCCGTTTCCAGAATGTCGCCCCAGCCGATGCCGAGCATGTCGCCGAAAAGGATGTGGTCGAGATGCACGTCGCTCTGGATCTTGGTGTAGAGCACAAGGCCGAAACCGAACATGCCGGAAAAGACGATGCCCATCACCGTGTCCTGCTTGATGCGGCTGTTTTCCTTGAGATAGCCGGTCAGGAGGGCGCAGCACATGCCCGCGGCAAAGGCGCCGACGGCGAGCGGCAGGCCGACGATGTAGGAGATGACGACGCCCGGAAAGACCGCATGCGAGATCGCGTCGCCCATCAGCGACCAGCCCTTCAGCACGAGGAAGCAGGAGAGCATTGCCGTCGGGATTGCGACCAGGACCGAGATCAGCAGCGCATTGCGCATGAACTCGAATTCGAAGACGGCGAGAAGCATGTCGAGCGAGATCATCGTGCGACCTCCAGTGCCTCGGAGGCGCGGCGACGGGCGGCGATGAGCCCATGCTTCGGAGCGAAGACAAAGGCGAGGAGGAAGATCAGCGTCTGCAGCACGATGATGATGCCGCCAGTCGCGCCGTCAAGGAAATAGCTGGCATAGGCGCCGGCAAAGCTCGTCAGTGCGCCGATGGCGATGCTGATCGCGATCAGCTTCGGGAAGCGGTCCGTGAGCAGGTAGGCGGTCGCCCCGGGCGTTACGACCATGGCGATGACGAGAAACGCGCCGACGGTCTGAAGCGCGGCGACCGTAGATGCCGAGAGCAACGTGAAGAACAGCACCTTCAGGAATGTCGTTTTGATGCCGATCGAGCGGGCGTGACTCTCGTCGAAGAAGGTGACCATCAGGTCCTTCCATTTCGCGAAGAGGATCACCAGCGAGACGACGCCGATGATCGCGAGCTGCAGCGTGTCGGCCGGCGTGATGGCAAGGATGTTGCCGAGCACGATCGTCTGGATGTTCACCGAGGTCGGCGACAGCGACACCATGAAGAGGCCGAGGCCGAAGAAGGAGGTGAAAATCAGCCCGATGATCGTGTCCTCCTTCAGCCGCGTGCGCTGGTTCAGGAACAGCATGGCGGCTGCGGCAAGCGCGCCGGAAAAGAAGGCGCCGAGCGAAAAAGGAAGCCCCAGCATATAGGCCCCGGCGACACCCGGCACGATCGAGTGAGAAAGCGCGTCGCCGATCAGCGACCAGCCCTTGAGCATGAGATAAGCCGAGAGGAAGGCGCAGACGGCGCCGACCAGTGCGCTGACCCACATGGCGTTCAGCATGTACCCGTATGTGAACGGCTCGACGAGGATGGCGATCATTCGGTGTCCGCCTCGGTCTCGGGCTTTGCCGGCTGCGTCACCATCCGCCCCTGCGCGCCGTACATGACGAGCGGACGCTCGTCGTCGGTGATGACGGCAAGCTGGCGCGGGTCGGCGTCGTCGTGCAGATTTTCGCCGCCGAGCACGAAATGGCGCAGCACGCCGCCGAAGGCCAGCTCGAGGTTCTCGCGGGTAAATGTGGTTGTCGTTGGTCCGTAGGCGAGCACCGTGTTCTTCAGGAGTACCGTGCGATCGCAGAATTCCGGCACGCTGCCGAGATTGTGGGTGGAGACGAGCATTACCCGTCCCTCGTCGCGCAGGCCGATCAACAGGCGGATGATCGCGTCCTCGGTCTTGACGTCGACGCCGGTAAAGGGCTCGTCGAGCAGGATGACGCGGCCGTCCTGGGCCAGCGCCCGGGCGAGGAAGACGCGTTTCTTCTGGCCGCCGGAAAGCTCGCCGATCTGGCGCTTGCGGAAATCGCTCATGCCGACGCGCGCAAGTGCAGTGTCGACCGCGTCATGATCCGCCTTCTTCGGGATCCGAAGCATGTTCATGTGGCCGTAACGGCCCATCATCACCACGTCCTCGACGAGAACCGGGAAGTTCCAGTCGACTTCCTCGGCCTGGGGCACATAAGCAACGAGGTTTCTCTTCAGCGCCGCCGATACGGAAAGGCCGAGGATCGAGATTTCGCCCTGCGCCAAGCGGACGAAGCCCATGATCGCCTTGAACAGGGTCGACTTGCCGCTGCCGTTGACGCCGACGAGCGCTGCGATCGTCCCGGTCGGGATCTCAAAGGAGGCGTCACGGAGCGCCCGGTGACCGGTGCGATAGGTCACCGTCGCGCCGCGAACGCGGATGCCGCCACCCTCGTCCTCTGAAGTCGGCGCCGGCCTGGCGCGCTCCTTTACCTGAAGGTTCATTGCGAAAGACCTTTCGCGATCGTTTCGGAGGTGACACGCAGGAGATCGATATAGGTCGGAACCGGACCATCGGCCTCGCTCAAGGAATCGACATAGAGCACACCACCATATTTCACGCCGGTTTCCCGTGCCACCTGTTCTGCCGGATCCGGCGAGATCGTGCTCTCGGAAAAGACCACCGGAATGTTGTTGGCACGCACCGCGTCGATCACCTTGCGCACCTGCTGCGGCGTGCCCTGCTGGTCGGCATTGATCGGCCAGAGATAGAGTTCCTTCATGCCGAAGTCGCGGATCAGGTAGCTGAAGGCACCCTCGCTCGAGACGAGCCAGCGCTTTTCCGCCGGGATCTTCTCGAGCTCCGCCCGGATCGGCGCGATGGCCGCCTCGATCTTCTGTTTATAGGCCTCGGCATTCGCCTTGTAGGTCTCGGCGTTCTGGGGGTCGAATTTCACGAATGCATCGCGGATGTTGTCGACATAGATCAGCGCTGCCGAGGGCGACATCCAGGCATGTGGGTTCGGCTTGCCGGTATAGGGCCCCTCCGCGATCCCCATCGGCTCGACCCCTTCGGAGACGACGACGCCCGGAACCTCATCGAAGTTCTGGAAGAATTTTTCGAACCAGAGTTCGAGGTTCAGCCCGTTCCAGAGGATGAGCTTGGCGTCGTGGGCTTTGAGGATATCGCGCGGCGTCGGCTGGTAGTTGTGGATCTCTGCGCCAGGTTTGGTGATCGATTCGACGATTGCCGCGTCGCCCGCAACGTTCTGCGCCATGTCGGCAATGACCGTGAAAGTGGTGACCGCCTTGAATTTTTCCTGGGCCAGCGCCGCGCCGGGGACGAAGGAAAAGGCAGCCGCCGCTGCTGCCGCCGTCAAAATCATGCGCCTCGTGCGATCGACCATTCATTACTCCTCAGGGCCAGCCTCGATGTAGTCCGGTCCTATGGGTAGGCGAATGACCTGCATAAGTCAATGCAAATGAGAACCATTTGCAACTAGCTATTTTCAAACAGGTCGCCCTTGGCTAGTGTCGCCAGATGAGACAAAGCAAGAATCGGATCAAGGAACTGGAAGGAATCCTGCGGGACGGCGGCGTGCGCGTTACTCGCCAACGCGCTGCAATCCTTAAGATTCTGGCCGAGGCCGAGGACCATCCCGATGCTAGCGAATTGCACCGGCGCGCGAAGGAAATCGATGCGACCGTGTCGCTTTCGACCGTTTACCGGACACTGTCTGCGCTGGAGCAGCAGGGGGTCGTGCAGCGGCATGCGTTCGAGAATGCAACCGCTCGATTCGAGACGGCGGACGCGCCGCATCACGACCATCTGATCGACATCGATACAGGTGCCGTGATCGAATTCAGGTCCGACAAGATCGAACAATTGCAGGCGGAGATCGCCGCCGAACTCGGCTATGACCTGGTGCGCCACCGGCTGGAGCTCTATTGCCGGAAGCGCAAGGACTGACCGGGGATCACGCTTTGGCTGCGGTCGCCGCCGCGCGCTTCCGCGCCGGCATTGTCATAGCGGCGACGCCGGCGATAACGCAGCAGAGGCCGATCCACGCAGTCGTCGGTAGAGTTTCGCCGAGGAACAGGACTCCGATGGCAACGCCGATCGGAACGCGGACATAGGCCTGTGCCGTCGTGCCGACGGATCCGAGCGTGTGGATCAGGCGGAAATAGATAACGAAGGCGAGCGCCGTCGAAAAGGCTGACAGGCAGACGAGCGCGATCAGCGATTCGGGCGAGGGGTTGAGCGTCCAGGGCCGATCGACGATCAGGCTCGCCGGGACGAGCAGGACAGCGCCGGCGAGAAGCGACCCCGCGGCGGGTATGATCGGATCCAGCCCCCTGAAACTTTTGCCGAAGATCGCCGCGCCGGCATAGCAAATGGTTGCAAGAACAACGGCAAGCTGCGGGACCAACTGATCGCCGATGCCGCGAAAGGCTTCGAGCCCAATGATCAGGCTGATGCCGGTGAGGCCGGCAATGACGCCCACGAATTTCCGGGCGGTAACGGGCTCGTGCCGGGTGATCAGGGCCGTCAAAAGGAAGGCGAAGATGGGTGTGGTGGAATTAAGGATCACTGCCACCCCGGCGTCGATCGTCCGCTCGGCCCAGGCAATCAGCGTGAAGGGAAAGACGCTGTTGAGGCAAGCCTGGAACAGAAACCGCCTCAAGGTGGCCGTGTCACGGGGCAACGAAAGGCCGCGCCATCCGATCACTGCCAGAAGAATCGCGCCGGCGAGCAGCGTGCGCGCGGCAATCAGCGTCACCGGTGGAATGGTTTCGACGCCGAGCTTGATGAAGGTGTAGGAGGCGCCCCAGAGTGTGGCAAGCGCGAGAAGAAGCAAGAGTTCGAAGGCGATGTTTGTCTTGGCCGCGGTCATCAATCCAGTCCTTGAAGCGAGTCCATGCCGTCCTTCTAACATCGTCGGACGACGGATGCTTCGGTCCCGATCGAAATGTGATGCATCTGCGGGAGAGATTTCCCCGAGACGGGGAAATCTTTTCACGACAGCGCCGTGCGTGCGATAAGACGCACGGCGCTGTCGGTGCGGACGGTCAGTGCGCTTCCGAAGCGATCACGGGCACCTCGATGCCCTTTGCGTCGTAGAGCTTGCCGTTGAGGAAATAGTCGCCATCGTGCAGCCGCGCGATGTCCTGATACCGGAGCGTCCGCTCCGTTCCGGCAACGAACACCGATTGCTGGTCGGAGTTTCCGACCGTCAGATGGTTGAAGATCAGGTTGAGGCTGATTGCCATCAGCGCGGCCGAGCTGATGCCGGAGTGGAAGATCGTCGCGACCCAGGCCGGAAAATGCTCGTAGAAGCCGGGAGAGGCGATCGGGATCATGCCGAAGCCGATGGCCGTGGCGACGATGACCAGGTTCATATTGTTGTTGTAGTCGACCTTGGACAGGGTGCGGATGCCGCTTGCCGCGACCGTGCCGAAGAGCACGATGCCGGCGCCGCCGAGCACGGCGCTTGGAACCGCCGCGACAACGCGGCCCATGACGGGCAACAGGCCGAGCGCCACGAGAAACATGCCACCCGTCGCCACCACGTAGCGGCTCTTCACGCCGGTGACGGCCACCAGCCCGACATTCTGGGCAAAGGCGCTCTGGGTGAAGGAGCCGAAGACCGGTGCGATGAGGCTGGACAGCATGTCCGCCCTGAGGCCATCGCCGAGGCGGCGCGAGTCCACTTTCGTTTCAATGATTTCGCCGACGGCAAGGATATCCGCTGACGTCTCGACCAGCGTCACCATGATGACGATGAACATCGAGACGACCGCTGCGATCTCGAAGGTCGGATAGCCGAAATGGAACATCGTCGGAAGGGAGAAAAGCGGCCCCTCGGTCACCTTCGTGAAATCGGTCATGCCGGCGAAATAGGCGATGACGGTGCCGATGATCAGCGCGATCAGGATCGACAGCCTTGAGATCGACGCGCTGCCGAGCTTGCTGAGCAGGAGCACGATCACGAGCGTCGCCGCTGCGAGCTGGATGTTGGCCGGGCTGCCGAAGTCCGGCGCAGCACTGTTGCCTCCCATGGCCCAGCGCGCGGCGACGGGCATCAGCGTCAAGCCGATGGTGGTGATCACGATGCCCGTGACGAGCGGTGGGAAGAAACGCGTGATCCGCGAGAAGACGGGCGTGATCAGAAGGCCGATCAGTGACGCGGCCATGACGGCGCCGAGCACGGCCTCGATACCGCCATTGCCGGAAATGGCAATCATCGTCGCAACACCAGAGAACGAAACGCCCTGGACCAGCGGCAACCGGCTTCCGAAAAACGGCAGGCCGATGGTCTGCAGGATGGTGGCGAGGCCGCCGGCGAAAAGGGAGGCGGTGATCAGCAGGCCGACGTCGGTGGAGGTGAGGCCTGCCGCCTGGCCGAGGATCAGCGGTACGGCGACGATGCCGCCGTACATCGTCAGGACATGTTGCAGGCCATAGGCCAGATTGGCACCGATGCCGAGATTCTCATCTTCCGGCCGCATATGTCGTACAGTTTCGTCTGCATTGTTTGCCAAGGTAATCTCCTCCAATACCTTTGCATGTATTCCCGCCTCGTCATGAGGCAGGTGGCAAACTATGGCAGCGACGATGACGCATTACCTTATTGAAAAAGGGGAAACAGTTTTCAATCGATCAACGGTAATACGGTCGATCGGCAGCGTTTCGACCGCCTATGTTATCCATTCGGTTGCGGATACTTGATATTGCAAGGACGGGGCACGGCCCGACTTGAACCGGATGCAAGGCTCGCTGCTCCTTCAAGCGAAAACCGGAGCTGTTGCCAGCCCCGGCGCCGCATCTCCAGACGTCGTGGTGCCGCCGATGATTTCGGAGGGCACCTACAGCGCCGCGCGTCTTACCAGACGGCGCTGTAGCACTTTGAATTGCTGCATGTTTTTATCCTTAAATCGGCTGCGATTTAAGGAAACATGCAGTAGCCTTGGGAGGCTTAGTTCGTCTGCCAGCTCTTGACCAGTTCGTCGTAGTTGACGGTCATCGGCTTTTCCTTCTCGTTCTCGACCTTCAGCTGCGGAGCGAGGTTGCCGGCCTTGACGGCCTCCGCGTTCCAGAATTCGAGGTCGTGCTCTTCGGCGAGCTTCGGACCGATGTCGCCCTGGATACCGGCGCGCTCGAGGCGCTGCAGCACCTTTTCCTGCTCGGCGCAAAGCGAGTCCATGGCTTCCTGGGCGGTCTTTGCGCCGGAGGAGGCATCGCCGATCGCCTGCCACCAGAGCTGAGCCAGCTTCGGATAGTCAGGCACGTTCGTGCCGGTCGGCGACCACTGCAGGCGGGCCGGCGAGCGGTAGAACTCGACCAGGCCGCCGAGCTTCGGTGCGCGCTCGGTAAAGCTCTGATGATCGAGCGTCGACTGGCGGATGAAGGTGAGACCGACATGGCTCTTCTTCACGTCCACGGTCTTGGAGGTCACGAACTGCGCGTAGAGCCACGCGGCCTTGGCGCGGTCGTCCGGAGTGGACTTCAGGATCGTCCAGGAACCGGCGTCCTGATAGCCGAGCTTCATGCCGTCCTTCCAGTAGACGCCGTGCGGGCTCGGGGCAAAACGCCACTTCGGCGTGCCGTCCTCGTTCACCACCGGCAGGCCTTGCTTCACGAAGTCTGCGGTGAACGCCGTATAGGTGAACATTTGCTGGGCGATCTCACCCTGCGACGGAACCGGACCGGATTCCGAGAAGGTCATGCCCTGGGCAGCAGCCGGAGCATAGGCCTTCAGCCAGTCGAGATACTTCTGGATGGCATAGACCGACGCCGGGCCGTTGGTGTCGCCGCCGCGCGCAACGCAGGATCCGACGGGACGCGAGTTCTCGTCGACTCGGATGCCCCACTCGTCGACCGGCTTGCCGTTCGGGATGCCCTTGTCACCGTTGCCGGCCATCGACAGCCAGGCGTCAGTGAACCGCCAACCGAGGGACGGGTCCTTCTTGCCGTAATCCATGTGGCCGTAGACCTTCTTGCCGTCGATCTCGCGGCCATTGAAGAACTCGGCGATGTCCTCGTAGGCCGACCAGTTTACCGGAACGCCGAGGTCGTAGCCGTACTTGGCCTTGAACTCTTCCTGGATCTTCGGATCGTTGAACCAGTCATAGCGGAACCAATAGAGGTTCGCGAACTGCTGGTCGGGAAGCTGGTAGAGCTTGCCGTCCGGAGCGGTGGTGAAGGACTTGCCGATGAAGTCGTCGATGTCGAGGTTGGGGTTGGTGACGTCCTTGCCCTCATTCGCCATGAAATCGGTCAGGCTGCGGGCCTGCTGGTAGCGCCAATGGGTACCGATCAGATCCGAGTCGTTGATGTAGGCGTCATAGACGTTTTCACCGGACTGCATCTGCGTCTGCAGCTTCTCGACGACGTCGCCTTCACCGATCAGGTCGTGTGTGATCTTGATGCCCGTGATGTCGGAGAAGGCCTTGGCGAGGGTCTTCGACTCGTATTCATGGGTGGTGATCGTTTCGGAGACGACCTTGATGTCCATGCCGGCAAAGGGCTTGGCTGCATCGATGAACCATTGCATTTCCGCTTCCTGGGCGGCGCGGTCGAGTGACGAGAGGTCGCCGATTTCCTTGTCCAGGAACGCCTTTGCCTCATCCATGCCGGCATAGGCCGACCCGGTGAGAGCCAGCAGCATTGCTGCCGTCGTCGTTAGAAGATGCCGTCGCATAATTTCCTCCCTTGGGTTTTGCGATTGCAGTTCATTGCAGTTTCGAGGGGCGCGCCGTCGATGCGCCCCCCATTGCGTTTCTCAGACGTAGCGGAAAACGCCGATGGCATAGACCACGGAGAGCGCCACCGCCCACCAGAGGTTTGTGCCGACGAGCCCCAGCCAGCCGAGATGAATAAAGGCGGATCCGAGCAGCGAGACGAAAAGCCGGTCGCCGCGCGTCGTCTCGAAGCGCAGGATGCCGACGCGCGGGTTGCCTCCGGGCCGGGCATATTCCCAGACGGCCATCAGCGACAGCAGCGTGAAGATCGTCAGAAAGAACATGGCGGTCGGGAAGGACCAGGCCATCCAGCCGCCGGGGATCAGCGGGGCGAACCAGTCGCGTTCGCCGTCCTTGAGCGGCAGGGCGGAAACGAGCAGGCCGGCGGCTACGACATAGACGACGAGCACGGCGACAAGTGCGACGGGCCAGCGGTTCTTGCGCATGGCGATGGTTTCCATCAGACCCTCCCCAGGGCGAAGCCCTTGGCGATGTAGTTGCGAACGAAATAGATGACGAGCGCGCCGGGGATGATCGTCAGAACGCCGGCGGCGGCAAGCACGCCCCAGTCGAGACCGGAGGCGGAAACCGTGCGGGTCATTGTCGCGGCGATCGGCTTGGCATCGGTGGTCGTCAGCGTACGGGCGATCAGCAGTTCGACCCAGGAGAACATGAAGCAGAAGAAGGCGGCGACGCCGATGCCGGATGCGATCAGCGGCACGAAGATTTTTACGAAGAAGCGCGGGAAGGAGTAGCCGTCGATATAGGCCGTCTCGTCGATCTCCTTCGGCACGCCCGACATGAAGCCTTCGAGGATCCAGACCGCCAGCGGCACGTTGAAGAGGCAATGGGCGATCGCGACCGCGATATGCGTGTCGATCAGGCCGAAGGCGGAATAAAGCTGGAAGAAAGGCAGCGCGAAAACGGCCGGCGGCGCCATCCGGTTCGTCAGCAGCCAGAAGAACAGATGCTTGTCTCCGAGGAAGCGGTAGCGCGAGAAGGCGTAGGCCGCCGGCAGCGCCACGGAGACCGAGATCACCGTGTTCATCACCACGTAGGTGATCGAATTGATGTAGCCGTTGTACCATGAGGGATCGGTGAAGATCACCCGGTAGTTCCTGAGCGTCGGGTTCTGCGGCCAGAGCGAGAAGGTGCTGAGAATCTCGCCCGTCTCCTTGAAGCTCATGTTGACCAGCCAGTAGATCGGCAGGAGCAGGAAGACGATGTAGATCGTCGGCACCAGCCAGGAGAGGCGTTGCGAGAGCGGTTGAGTGTTGGTTTTCATAATGTCTCCTCCCTCCTTTCTCAGCCTTGCGCGTCGCTGGTGGTCATCACCGTGTAGAAGATCCACGAGAGCAGCAGGATGATGAGGAAGTAGATGATCGAGAGGGCTGCCGCCGGACCGAGGTCGAACTGGCCGATCGCCATCTTGACGAGATCGATCGACAGGAAGGTCGTCGAATTACCCGGACCGCCGCCGGTGACGACGAAGGGTTCTGTATAGATCATGAAACTGTCCATGAAGCGCAGCAGGAAGGCGATCAGGAGCACGCGCTTCATCTTCGGCAGCTGGATGTAGCGGAAGACGGACCACCGCGACGCGCCGTCGATCTTGGCCGCCTGGTAGTAGGCGTCCGGGATCGAGACGAGGCCGGCATAGCAGAGGAGCACGACGAGGCTCGTCCAGTGCCAGACGTCCATGACGATCAGCGTCACCCAGGCGTCGATCGGGTTCTGCACATAGTTGTAGTTGATGCCGAGCGATGCGAGCGTGCGTCCGAGCAGGCCGATATCGACACGGCCGAAGACCTGCCAGATGGTGCCGACGACGTTCCACGGAATGAGCAGCGGCAGCGCCATCAGCACCAGGCAGATCGGGACGCCGATGCCCTTCTTCGGCATGTTGAGTGCGATCACGATGCCGAGCGGAATCTGGATCGTCAGGATGATCGCCGAGAAGATCAGGTTGCGGGTGAGCGCATCCCAGAAGCGGTCGGATTCAAGTGTCTCCAGGAACCAGTCGGTGCCGGCCCAGAAGAACTCGTTGTTGCCGAAAGTGTCCTGCACCGAATAGTTGACGACCGTCATCAGCGGGATCACCGCGGAGAAGGCGACGAGCACCAGCACCGGCAGGACCATGAACCAGGCCTTGTTGTTCCAGGTTTTTTCCATGGTTCAGGCCTCCTCTCCGACGCGCCAGGAATCTGCGTAGACATTGATTGCCTTCGGATCGAAGGTGACGCGCGGTTCGGCGGGAATTTCGCCGTCCTCGTCGACGACGATCGAGATCGGCCGGTCGGCAAAGCGGGCCCGGACGATCTTGCGGCGTCCGATGTCCTCGACCTTGGTGATCATGACCGGCATGCCTTCGCGCCCAAGCATGATGAACTCCGGGCGGATGCCAAGTTCGGTCTTGGCACCGGGCGTAACCTTCGGCTGGAAATTCAAGGCGATGCTCTCGTTGCCTACCGCCGCCTTGCTGCCTTCGATCGTCGCCGGCAGGACGTTCATACCCGGCGAGCCGATGAAATAACCGACGAAGGTATGGCGCGGGCGCTCGAAGAGTTCGGCCGGCGTGCCGATCTGGACGATCTGGCCGTCATACATGACGACGACCTTGTCGGCGAAGGTCAGCGCCTCGGTCTGGTCGTGCGTGACATAGACCATGGTGAAGCCGAACTGCTTGTGCAGCCGCTTGATCTGGGAGCGCAGCACCCACTTCATCTCGGGGTCGATGACGGTCAGCGGCTCGTCGAAGAGGATGGCGCTGACGTCCGAGCGCACCAGACCGCGGCCGAGCGAGATCTTCTGCTTCTGGTCGGCGGTCAATCTCCGGGCCGTCTTCTTCGCCCATCCGCCGAGGCCTGTCATCTCGATGATCTCCTTGACGCGCCGGTCGACCTCCGCCTCCGGCACGTGCCGGTTGCGCAGCGGGAAGGCGAGATTGTCGTAAACCGTCATCGTGTCGTAGATCACCGGGAACTGGAACACCTGGGCGATGTTGCGTTCCTGGGTGGATAGATTAGTGACATCGTGGCCATCGAAGAGAATGCGGCCTTCGGACGGATTGATGAGGCCGGAAATGATGTTGAGAAGCGTGGTCTTGCCGCATCCGGAAGGACCGAGCAGCGCATAGGCGCCGCCGTCGTTCCACTCGTGGTGCACTTCCCTCAGGGCGTAGTCCGCTTCCGACTTCGGCTTGGCGCCGTAGGCGTGGCGGATGTGTTCAAGATTGATTCGTGCCATTTTCTCCTCCCAGCGCTGCCTCAGGCCGTGCCGCCGATCGCGCGACCGTCCGGCCCAAAGACCATCAGGTGGCGTATATCGACAAAGACCTGAAGAACCGCGTCCGGTTCGATGTCGTGAATGCCGGGCGCGAGCATGACCCAGCGCGCGCCGGCGAAGCCGACGTGAATGAAGCTCTCCGAACCTGCGATCTCAGAGATCGCCGTCTTGACGGTCAGCGCATTGCCGTTGCCGTTTGGCGCATCGAAAGAAAGGTGGTGCGGCTGGAAGGCGACCGTGCAGGGGCCGTCGGGAACGGCCGAAAGGTGGGCCGGGACGGTAAGCACCGGCTTTCCATCGAGCGTGAAATTGGCTCCCGTTTTCACGAGCTCGATCGTATTCAGCGGCGGGTCGGCGAAAGTGCGCGCGGTGACAATGTCGATCGGGCGGCGATAGACATCGATGGTGCGGCCGAACTGGGTGATGCGGCCCTCGCTCAGGGTGGCGGTATTGCCGCCGAGCAGCAAGGCCTCCGACGGCTCCGTCGTTGCATAAACGAAGATTGCGCCGGAGGCGGAGAAGATCTTCGGCAATTCCTCGCGCAGTTCCTCGCGCAGCTTGTAGTCGAGATTGGCCAGCGGTTCGTCGAGCAGCACCAGATCGGCGTTCTTGACGATCGCACGCGCAAGCGCGGTACGCTGCTGCTGGCCGCCGGAAAGGTTCAAGGGCGTGCGGTCTAGATAGGGGGTGAGCTTCAGGAGTTCGGCAGCCTTGCGCACTTCCCGATCGACGGTTGCGCTATCGGCGCCCTTGATGCGCATCGGAGAGGCGATGTTGTCGTAGACCGTCATCGCCGGATAGTTGATGAACTGCTGGTAGACCATGGCGACGGAGCGTTGCTGCACCGGCAGGCCGGTGACGTCGGCGCCATCGAAGCGAAGCGATCCGGAGGCAGGCTTGTCGAGACCGGCCATCAGCCGCATCAACGACGTCTTGCCGGAGAGCGTGGGGCCGAGCAGCACATTCAGCGACCCCCTCTCCAGCACAAGGTCGGTCGGGTGGATATGCGTCTCCCCGCCCACGACCTTGGATATGTTCTTCATTTCAAGCATTGAATTCTCCGGTGTTCCACCCAGCCATCGGCAGTCTCAAATTGCAGGCTATCAGAGCGGGACGCGGAAAAGGGCTTCGGTTTTCCGCCCGCACATCGTGATCTAGGCGGCAGCGTTGGCCGCGCCCTGCATATAGTCCTCCAACTCCGCGGCTTCGGCCGGAGAGAGCTTCAGCCCCAGTTTCGTCCGGCGCCACAAAACGTCCTCCGCGCGCCGCGCCCATTCCTGCTCGATCTGCCAATTGACTTCGGTTTCGTAGAGGTCGGCTCCGAAACGTCTTCCGAGATCGGCTTCGCTCGCCGCCTTGCCGAGAAGCTGCGCCGCCCGCGTGCCGTAGAGCCGCACGAGGCGGCGCGCGTGAGTATTGGCAAGAAAAGGGTAGCGCGCCTTGAGGCTGGCGACCTCGGCGTCGTAGCCGGCAGCGGGAAAATCGCCACCCGGCAGGCTCGACCCGGCCGTCCATTTCCGACCCTTGGCCCCGATCGCCTCGCCAATTTTTTCCAACGCAGACTCGCTCAGCCGCCGGTAGGTTGTGAGCTTGCCTCCGAAGACGTTAAGCAGCGGCGGCTGGCCGTTCTCACCCTCTAGGCGCAGCACGTAATCGCGGGTCGCCTCCTGTGCCTTGCTGGCACCATCGTCGAACAGCGGGCGCACCGCCGAATAGGTCCAGACGATGTCGTCCCGCGTTACCGGCTCGGTGAAGTATTCGCTCGCCGCCTTGCAAAGATAGTCGATCTCGGCGTCGCTGATGCGCGCTTCCGCCGGGTTGCCGTCGAAATCGTGGTCCGTGGTTCCGATCAGTGTGAACTCGTTCTCGTAGGGAATGGCGAAGATGATCCGTCCGTCCGGGTTCTGGAAGAAATAGGCGCGCGGATCGTCAAACTTCTTCTTCACGACGATATGGCTGCCCTGGACGAGGCGGACATTGTGTACGTCGTTCTTGCCGATCGCGTCCGCAAGCACGCGATCCACCCACGGACCGGTGGCGTTGACGAGCATGCGGGCGCGCAGGGTCGCGCGCGCGCCCGTCACCATATTCTCCGTTTCGATTGTCCAGTGGCCGTCCTTGCGGCGCGCCGAGACGACCCGGGTGCGCGGCATGACCCGCGCGCCGCGATCGGCCGCGTCGCGGGCGTTCAGCACCACCAGGCGGGCATCGTTGACCCAGCCGTCGGAATATTCGAATGCCTTGGTGAAAAGGCGCTTCAGCGGTGCCCCGGCAGGATCGCGTGTCATGTCCAGCGTGCGGGTTGCGGGCAACAGCTTGCGGCCGCCGATGTGATCATAAAGAAACAGGCCGAGCCGGATGAGCCAGGCCGGCCGCAGGCCGCCCCTGTGGAAGGGCAGCACGAAGCGCATCGGCCAGATCACGTGCGGCGCCATCGCCCACAAGATCTCGCGCTCCATCAGTGCCTCGCGGACCAAGCGAAACTCGTAATATTCGAGATAGCGCAGACCGCCATGGATAAGCTTGGTGGAGCCGGAGGAAGTACCCGAGGCAAAGTCTTTCATTTCGGCGAGCGCGACCGAATAGCCACGACCGACCGCGTCGCGTGCAATGCCGCATCCGTTGATGCCGCCGCCTATGACGAAGACGTCGAAGATTGCCTGCTCTGACACTGTATTTCCCCTCCGCATCCCGCAACGCACAAATTGATGCTACTGCGAAAGTGAAATCAGTTAAAATGAAAACATATCGAATGTCAAACGAATGTTTCCCGAATCCTGAACGGCCGCAAAGGGTCGTGGATCAGACGTCCGTCTCGACCAGCCGGACGTCCTGTTCGGTGCATATTTTCCGAACGTTTTCAATGACGCAGCGGTCGGTGATAAAAGTCTGGACCTGGGAGATGTGGCCGATCCTGACCGGGGCGGTTCGCTCGAATTTCGTGGAATCCGAAACGAGAATGACGTGGCGCGCATTGGCGATGATCGCCTGGGCGACTTTCACTTCGCGATAGTCGAAATCGAGGAGCGCACCGTCATGGTCGATTGCCGAGGCCCCGATGACGGCGAAATCCACCTTGAACTGCTTGATGAAGTCGACGGCGGCCTCGCCGACGATGCCGCCGTCGGAACCGCGCACGACACCGCCCGCGATCACCACCTCGATCGAGGGGAAAACGCGCAACCTGTTGGCAACGTTGATATTGTTGGTGATGACCATCAATTCCTTGTGGTCGAGCAACGCTTCTCCCACCGCCTCGGTGGTGGTGCCGATATTGATGAAGAGCGAGGCGTTGTCGGGGATAAGGGCGGCGGCGGCGCGGCCGATTGCTTGTTTCTCGGCCGCGGCGATCTGGCGTCGCGCGTCGTATTTGACGTTTTCCTTGCCGCTCGGGAAGATGGCGCCGCCGTGAATGCGGTTCAGCACCCTTGCATCGCAGAGATCGTTGAGATCCTTGCGGATCGTTTGCGGCGTCACCGAAAAGCGCTGGGCAAGCTCCTCGACGAGGACGCGCCCCTCCATTTTTGCCAGCTCCAGGATTTCTGCTTGCCGCCCGCTGAGATACATCTCGGCTCCCTCGTTTTCGTTTTCTTTCATAATATGCAAAAACGAAACCCTTGCAATTTCAGAAGTCAGCGTTTTTGCACGATGCTGGTTTCGCGGCAATCGCTGACGCGCCCGTGTTGCAATCCGGCGGTGGATGGGCGAGCCTGTTGGTCTGTCAGGGCGGGAGAAAAGACGCTGGGCACTTTTTTCTTCCGCATTCTGCTCCAGCTTTATGATTGTTGATCGGCGCTTGTGATCCGGGCTGCTCGCCTGTTGGGGATCGTGGGTCAGAGGGGGAAGGCATGTTTCATCCGGCCTTGTTCAGGGGCATGAACCTGGTGGTGACCGGCGGTGGCCGGGGGATAGGGCTGGAGGTTGCGCGGCAATTTCTCGATTGCGGCGCGCACGTCCTCGTCCACATGGGCAGGACAGCCGCCCGCGAGCGTCACGATTTTCTCGAATTGGCCGCAACCGAGGGTAGGGCATTTCTTTGTGCCGCCGATTTTCTCGTCGCTGGTGGCGTCGAAAGCCTGGCGGATGCCGTGCGCGAGCGTTTCGACCGTGTCGATGTCCTCATCAACAATGCCGGCACGATGGTCGGGCGCTTCCCTGCCGCCGACCTGACCGACGAAGACTACCGAACCGTCGTGCAACTCAATCAGACCTCGGTCGTCGAGATGACGCGGGCAATGTTGCCGCTGCTGCGCAAGGGCACGCATCCTGCAATCGTCAACACCGTGTCGATCTCCGCCTCGACCGGCGGCAGCGCCGGTTCGTCGATCTACTCTGCGACCAAGGCTTTCGTTGCGACCTATTCGAAGGCACTGGCGCGCGAGCTGGCGCCGGAGGGCATCCGCGTGAACTGCGTCTCGCCCGGTACCATCGCGACGGATTTCCACGAGCGCTATTCATCGCCGGAGAAGCTCGAGGCGACGCGCAAGACGATCCCCCTCGGCCGGCTCGGCGCCGCCGAGGATTGCGCGCCCGCCTATCTCTTCCTCGCCTCGCATGCGCTTTCGGGCTACATCACCGGACAGGTGCTGGAGGTGAATGGGGGGCAACTTATCTGCTAAGTGGGAATGATGGATGAGGTGTGCGTTGTTCCGGCCCCTCATCCGCCTGCCGGCACCTTCTCCCCGCAAGCGGGGCGAAGGGGACTTGCCGCGCCGTCCAGTGTCCTCTTCCCGCGTGCGGGGGAGGGCCAGGTGAGGGACGAAACCAATCTGCTCTAAAGGTCAGGCATGATCGACAAGCTGGAATTTTTTCTCGCACTTGCTCGCGAACGGCATTTTGGCCGGGCTGCGGAGGAATGCGGCGTCACGCAGCCGACGCTGTCGGCGGCGATCCGGCAACTCGAGGACCAGCTCGGCGTCATGCTCGTCAACCGCGGATCGCGTTACCAGGGTCTGACGCCCGAGGGCCAGCGGGTGCTTGAATGGGCGCGGCGGATCGTCAGCGACACCCGGACCATGCGCGAGGAGATGCGCGCGGCGCGCACGGGTCTGTCAGGGCACATCCGGCTGGCCGCGATCCCGACAACGCTTGCCATGGTGCCGATGATCACCGCACCCTTCCAGGAAAAGCATCCGGACGTCACTTTCTCGGTGCTTTCGACCACATCGTTGCAGATTCTGGGGCTTCTCGAAAACCTCGAGATCGATGCCGGTCTGACCTATCTGGAGAACGAGCCGCTCGGCCGGGTGACGAGCGTGCCGCTACAGATCGAGCAATATCATCTGGTTACCGCCTCCGGCACGCCGCTATCGGATCGCAAAAGCGTGACCTGGAAGGAAGTCAGCAACGTTCGGCTTTGTCTATTGACCGCCGACATGCAGAACCGCCGTATCATCAATCAGCATTTTGCCGAAGCCGGCGCGATTGCCAGCCCGACGCTCGAATCGAATTCGATGATCGTGCTTTTCTCCCATGTGCGCACTGGCCGCTGGGCGAGCATCATGCCGTTTAACGTGGCGAAATCATTTGGCTTTCACGAGGACATCCGGATGATTCCAATCGTCGATCCGGATGTCCATCACACCGTCGGCCTGGTTGCCACCTACCGCGAGCCCTTCACGCCGCTGGTCTCCGCGCTGCTGCATGAGGCGCGCATCCTCGCCGAACGCAACAAGGCTCAATAGGTTTTTTCTATCAATCAACGGAACAGCATTATTGACCCTTTGGGCCATAAGCGCGAAGCTTGAATCCATGGGCAAAGACCGAGGAGGCTTTGATCTTTGCCAAGTGGTTGATAATTCGGCGCGATGACGGTCGGGAAACACCTGGCAGCGCAGAGCGCCGCGAGCCGGGAGGGCTCTTCGCGTGAATATTCAGCTGCCGCGCGCAGACGTGGCTGAGCGTACGCAGGCGATCGTCGGTGAACTCAAGGGGCTCGAAGGTCCACTTCTTCCGATCCTGCACGAGATCCAGGACGAATTCGGCTATGTGCCTGAGGAATGCTTGCCGGTGATTGCGCGCGAGCTCAATCTTTCGCGCGCCGAGGTCTATGGCGTCGTCACCTTCTATCATGATTTCCGTGAGCACCCGGCGGGACGCCACGTCTTGAAACTCTGTCGTGCCGAAGCCTGCCAGTCCATGGGGGGAGACCGCCTGGCCGAACGCGCCAAGGCGCTGCTCGGGATCGATTTCCATGAGACGACGCCGGACGGAGCGGTGACGCTCGAGCCGGTCTACTGTCTCGGGCTCTGTTCCTGCTCGCCGTCGGCGATGCTCGACGGCGAGGTGCATGGCCGGGTCGACGACGCAGAGCTCGAAGCGCTGGTTGCGGAGGCGCGCCGATGACCGTGAAGATCTACATCCCTCGTGATGCCGCCGCACTGGCGCTCGGCGCCGAAAAGGTGGCGACGGCGATGGCGGAGGAGCTCGTTGCGCGCGGGCACAACGCGATGATCATCCGCAACGGCTCGCGCGGCATGCACTGGCTGGAGCCGCTGGTCGAGGTCGAAACGGCCGAGGGCCGCGTCGCCTATGGTCCGGTGAAGGCGCGCGACGTGCCATCGCTTATCGATGCCGGGCTGCTCTCCGGCGGCGCGCATCCGCTCTGTCTTGGCAAGACAGAGGAGATTCCGTTCCTCAAGAACCAGACGCGGCTGACCTTTGCCCGCTGCGGCGTTACCGATCCCGTTTCGCTCGACGACTATCGCGCCCATGGCGGCCTGCGCGGCCTTGAAAAGGCGGTGGCCATGCAGCCTGCTGTGATCGTTGCGGAGGTGACCGAAAGCGGGCTTCGCGGGCGCGGCGGCGCCGGCTTCCCGACCGGCATCAAGTGGAAGACCGTGCTCGAAGCGCAAGGTGCGCAGAAATACATCGTCTGCAATGCCGACGAGGGCGACAGCGGCACCTTCGCCGACCGGATGATCATGGAAGGGGATCCCTTCGTCCTGATCGAGGGCATGGCGATCGCCGGCATTGCGACGGGCGCCACCAAGGGCTACGTCTACACGCGCTCGGAATATCCGCACGCAATCGCTGTCATGAGCGAGGCGATCGAGATCGCCCGCGCAGCCGGCGTGCTCGGACCTTCGGTGCTTGGCTCCGGACATGCCTTCGATATGGAGGTCAGGACCGGTGCCGGCGCCTATGTCTGCGGCGAGGAGACCTCGCTCCTGAACAGCCTCGAAGGCAAGCGCGGTATCGTTCGCGCCAAGCCGCCGCTTCCGGCGCACAAGGGGCTCTTCGACTGCCCGACCGTCATTAACAACGTCATCTCGCTCGCCTCCGTGCCGGTGATCCTCGACAAGGGTGCAGGCTTCTACCGCGACTTCGGCATGGGCCGGTCGCGCGGCACGATCCCGATCCAGATCGCCGGCAACGTCAAGCATGGCGGCCTCTATGAAACCGCCTTCGGCCTGACGCTCGGCGAACTCGTCGACGAGATCGCCGGCGGCACGGCAAGCGGCCGGGCGGTCAAGGCGGTGCAGGTCGGCGGCCCGCTCGGCGCCTATTTCCCGCGCTCGCTGTTCGCCACGCCGTTCGACTACGAGGCCTTCGCGGCCAAGGATGGCCTGATCGGCCATGCCGGTATCGTCGTCTTCGACGAGACGGCCGACATGCTGAAACAGGCGCGCTTCGCCATGGAATTCTGTGCCGTCGAAAGCTGCGGCAAGTGCACGCCCTGCCGCATCGGCTCGATACGCGGGGTCGAGGTCGCGGACAAGATTGCGGCCGGCATCGAGCCGCAGAAGAATCGCGAACTGCTTGCCGACCTATGCAACACGATGAAGTTTGGCTCGCTCTGCGCACTCGGCGGCTTCACGCCCTATCCGGTGATGAGCGCGATGACGCATTTCCCGGAGGATTTCTCGCCGGCCCCGGCGGTGGAGGCTGCGGAATGATGGCGGCGGCTTACACCCCCCTGAACGTATTTTCCCAGGAGGTCCCTTATGTCTCTCATTCGTGAAATCGACTACGGCACTCCTGCTTCCAAATCCGAAAAGCAGGTGACGCTCACCATTGACGGTCGCGAGATCACCGTGCCGGAGGGCACGTCGATCATGCGCGCGGCGATGGAAGCCGGCGTCGAGGTTCCGAAGCTCTGTGCCTCCGACATGATGGAAGCCTTTGGTTCCTGCCGCCTCTGTCTCGTGGAAATCGAGGGACGCGCCGGCATGCCGGCCTCGTGCACGACGCCGGTGGCGCCGGGAATCGTGGTTTCCACCCAGACCAAGCGGCTCAAGGACGTGCGCCGCGGGGTGATGGAGCTCTATATCTCCGACCACCCGCTCGACTGCCTCACCTGCGCGGCCAATGGCGATTGCGAATTGCAGGACATGGCCGGCGCTGTGGGCCTGCGCGACGTGCGTTACGGCTATGACGGTTCCAACCACGTCAAGGCACGTAACAACGGCGACGAGATCAATCTCAAATGGGCGCCGAAGGACGAATCCAATCCCTACTTCACCTTTGATCCGGCGAAGTGCATCGTCTGCTCGCGCTGTGTTCGCGCCTGCGAGGAGGTGCAGGGCACCTTTGCGCTGACGATCGGCGGGCGAGGCTTCGATTCGCGCGTCGCCGCGGGCATGAACGAGGATTTCGTTTCGTCAGAATGCGTGTCCTGCGGCGCCTGCGTGCAGGCCTGCCCGACGGCGACGCTTACCGAAAAATCGGTAATCGAGATCGGCCAACCGGAACATTCGGTCGTCACCACCTGCGCCTATTGCGGCGTCGGCTGCTCCTTCAAGGCGGAAATGCGCGGCGAGGAACTGGTGCGGATGGTGCCGTGGAAGGACGGCCAGGCAAACCGCGGGCATTCCTGCGTCAAGGGGCGTTTCGCCTACGGCTATTCGAGCCATAAGGACCGCATCCTCAATCCGATGGTTCGCGAGAAGGTCACCGATCCCTGGCGCGAGGTCACCTGGGAAGAGGCGTTCGCGCATATCGCTTCCGAGTTCCGCCGTATCCAATATCAATATGGCCGCGACTCCGTCGGTGGCATCACCTCGTCGCGCTGCACCAACGAGGAGACCTATCTGGTGCAGAAGCTGGTGCGCGCCGGCTTCGGCAACAACAATGTCGATACCTGCGCCCGCGTCTGCCATTCGCCGACCGGCTACGGTCTCAACCAGACTTTCGGCACTTCCGCCGGCACGCAGGATTTCGACAGCGTCGAGCATACGGATGTCGCGATCATCATTGGCGCCAACCCGACCGACGGCCACCCGGTCTTCGCTTCGCGGCTGAAGAAGCGGCTGCGCGAGGGCGCCAAGCTGATCGTCATCGATCCGCGCCGGATCGACCTGGTCCGCTCGGCCCATGTCGAAGCCTCTTACCATCTGCCGCTGAAGCCCGGCACCAACGTCGCCATCCTGACGGCGCTCGCCCATGTCATCGTCACCGAAGGGCTCGCCAACGAAGCCTTTATCCGTGAGCGCTGCGACTGGTCTGAGTACGAGGATTGGGCGGCTTTCGTCGCCGAGCCCTACCACAGCCCGGAAGCGACCGAGGCCTATACCGGCGTGCCGGCCGAACTCGTCCGCGGCGCGGCGCGGCTTTACGCCACCGGCGGCAACGGCGCGATCTATTACGGCCTCGGCGTCACCGAGCACAGCCAAGGCTCGACGACCGTCATGGCGATCGCCAACCTCGCCATGGTGACCGGCAACATCGGCCGGGCCGGTGTGGGCGTCAATCCGCTGCGCGGCCAGAACAACGTGCAGGGCTCCTGTGATATGGGCTCGTTCCCGCACGAATTGCCCGGCTACCGGCACATCTCCGATGACGCGACGCGCGACATCTTCGAGAAGCTGTGGGGCGTCACGCTCAACAACGAGCCGGGCTTACGCATCCCCAACATGCTCGATGCCGCCGTCGAGGGTACCTTCAAGGCGCTCTACATCCAGGGCGAGGATATCCTGCAGTCGGATCCGGACACCAAGCATGTCGCTGCCGGCCTTGCCGCGATGGAGTGCGTCGTCGTGCACGACCTCTTCCTCAACGAAACGGCCAACTACGCCCACGTCTTCCTGCCGGGATCGACCTTCCTCGAGAAGGACGGCACCTTCACCAATGCCGAGCGCCGGATCAACCGCGTTCGCCGTGTGATGAGCCCGAAGAACGGCTATGCCGACTGGGAGGTGACGCAGAAGCTCGCCCAGGCCATCGGCCTTGACTGGAACTACCGCCATCCGTCCGAGATCATGGACGAGATCGCCGCGACGACGCCGACCTTCGCGATGGTCTCCTACGACTATCTGGACAAGATGGGTTCGGTGCAGTGGCCGTGCAACGAGAATGCGCCGCTTGGTTCACCGATCATGCATGTCGACGGCTTCGTTCGCGGCAAGGGCAAGTTCATCCGCACCGAGTTCGTCGCAACCGACGAGAAGGCCGGTCCGCGCTTCCCGCTGCTTTTGACCACCGGCCGCATCCTCAGCCAGTACAATGTCGGCGCCCAGACACGGCGCACCGAGAACGTCGTCTGGCATGCGGAAGACCGGCTGGAGATCCATCCGCACGATGCCGAGCAGCGCGGCATTCGCGATGGCGACTGGGTCAGGCTCGCCAGCCGTTCGGGCGAAACGACGCTGCGCGCGCTCATCACCGATCGTGTCGCACCGGGTGTGGTTTACACGACCTTCCATCACCCGACGACGCAGGCGAACGTCATCACCACCGACTTCACCGACTGGGCGACCAACTGCCCGGAATACAAGGTGACGGCCGTGCAGGTCTCGCCCTCGAACGGTCCCTCCGACTGGCAGCGCGACTATGACGAGCAGGCCCGGCAGTCGCGCCGCATCAGCGGTAAGCTGGAGGCGGCGGAGTAGGGGAGTGCGGGAGCGCGTCGCATGACCGGTATCAAGACAAGCGTGAAGGTCGCTGAAGCGGCGCGCCGCGCCGGGGCCCTTGTCGCCGGGTCACGAGTGGTGCCCGAGGAGACGCCGGTCGCGCTGACCTATGGCGGCTCCACGCACGCGGTGATGATGGCGACGCCCGCCGACTTCGATGATTTTGCCCTCGGCTTCAGCCTGACCGAAGGCATCGTTACCGAGCCGGACCAGATCGAGGCTGTCGACGTCGTGGCCGAGGACAGGGGCATCGACCTGCAGATCACGCTTCGTGACGAAGAAAACGACATGCTGCGGCAGCGGCGCCGGCACATGGCCGGTCCGGTCGGCTGTGGCCTTTGCGGCATCGAATCGATCGAGCAGGCTGTCCGCCACACCCCGGATGTCTCGCGGGCGAAGCTTAGGCTTTCGCAGGCGGACGTCGTCAAGTCTGTCGCGCTTCTCAACGGCCAGCAGCCGCTGCACTTCGAAACACGCGCCGTACATGGCGCGGCGTTCTATGTTCCGGGAAAGGGCCTGATTGCGGTACGCGAGGATGTCGGACGCCACAATGCGCTCGACAAGCTCGTGGGTGCGGCGGCACGTGCCGGTTTCAAGGGCGATGAGGGTGCCGTCGTCGTAACCTCGCGCGTATCGGTCGAGATGGTTCAGAAAACCGCGATCATCGGGAGCCCGGTGATCATTGCCATTTCGGCGCCGACGGCGCTCGCCATTCGCACGGCAGAAGAGGCGGGCATGACGCTTATCGCGCTGGTGCGCGGCGATGAATTCGAAATCTTCACCCATGCCGCGCGCATACATTCCGGAGCTGTTGCCGATGTCGCCTGATACCAATGCCAAGCTCGTCTACATGGCCAACCAGATCGCCACCTTCTTCAAGAGCCAGCCGGCGGCGGAAGCGGCCGCGGGCGTTGCGACGCATATCAACAAATATTGGGAGCCGCGCATGCGCCGCAAGCTCTTCGAGCATATCGACCATGGCGGCGAAGGGCTGAACCCGCTGGTGATCGAGGCGGCTTCGAAGATTCGTCGCCCGGAAGCGGCGTAGCGTCACTCAAAGCAAAACAAACGCGCCTCACACCCCCCCGAACAAGCGGAGGGCTGCAGCCCGCATTTCCTTCTCCCGATGAAAAAGGCCGTCTCAGCGCGAGCCGGACGGCATCGTCGAAATATCCGGCGAAGCCTCAGGCGGCGAGGTCTTCCACGTCGCGTTCCTTGAACATGCGGGAAAGATTGAGGAAGCAGATCATGCCCGATTCATTGGCGATGATGCCTTCGGCAAAGCTCTTGTCGAAGGAGGCCGTTACTTCCGGCACAGGCTGAACCTGGCTGCCCTGGACCGTCAAAATGTCGGAGACGCGGTCGACGACGAGGCCGATGACCATGTTGTGCACCTCGGCGACGACGATCGCGCTGCGCTCGTTGGCGACGGTCGACTTCATTCCGAGCTTGTGAGCAAGGTCGATGATCGGGATCACCGTGCCGCGCAGGTTCATCACGCCGATGACTTCCGGCGGCGAATGCGGGATGGGCGTCGACGGTGCCCAGCCGCGAATCTCGCGGATCGTCGTGGTCTTGACGCAAAATTCCTGATCATGAAGGCGGAACGCTATGATTTCCAGCGTTTCGCCGTCAAATCCGGCCGTTCTCAGTGTGCCTGTCATCGAAGGTCCCTCCAGCTTTCCGGTCGACGCCTCCCGCGGATGCTGCGAGGAAGCGCAGGTTCCAGCCAATAGGAGGTGCCGTTAGATCCGCCGAGGACATTCCGGCGAGGCGCAAGCTGCATCATGCGCGGGGGGAGCCCGCTTTGCGCTTTGGGGAGCTATTCTAAGCCGGGATTCGTTAAGACTTGCTTTTGCGAAGCGGCCGATCCGCCCCGATGTCGAGACGGATCGGAGGTATAGTTTTATGCGGAGGCAAGTACGGCCGCGAAATGTTCGACCGCCCAATCGACCTGATCGTCGGTGATGACGAGCGGGGGGGCGATGCGGATCGTGTCGCCATGGGTGTCCTTGGCGAGAATGCCGCGCGCCTTCAGGGCCTCGCAATATTGGCGGGCGCCGCCCGCTTCCGGAACCAGCTCGACCGCGAGCATGAGGCCGCGGCCGCGAACATCCTTGATGATGTTGGAGCGAATATCGCGCAGGCCGTTCTGGAAGCGCTCGCCCATCCGGGCGGAATTTTCGATCATCCCCTCTTCGGTGAGCGCCTTCAGCGCCGCCCGGGCAATCGCACAGGCGAGCGGATTGCCGCCGAAGGTCGAGCCATGCTGGCCGGGTTTCAGGACACCGAGCACTTCCGAATTCGAAAGCACGGCCGAGACCGGATAGAAGCCGCCGGACAGCGCCTTGCCGATCAGCGTCACATCCGCCTCGATGCCTTCATGCTCTTCCGCAAGCAACTTGCCCGTGCGGCCGAGACCGGTCTGGATTTCGTCGAGAATGAGCGTGATGCCATGTTTCGTGCAGAGTTCGCGCACACCGGCGAAATAGCCTGACGGCGGCACGATCACGCCGGCCTCGCCCTGGATCGGCTCGACCAGGAAGGCGACGGTGTTTTCGCTGATCGCTTCGCGGAAGGCGTCGATGTCGCCGAAGGGGACGACCTTGAAGCCCGGCGCGAAAGGTCCGAAGCCGCTGCGGGCGTCCGGATCGGTCGAAAAGCCGACGATGCCCATGGTGCGGCCGTGGAAATTGTTGGAGCAAACGATGATCTCCGCCTTGTCGTCGGCGACGCCCTTGACCTCGTATCCCCACTTTCGCACGGCCTTGATGGCGGTCTCGACCGCTTCGGCGCCGGAGTTCATCGGCAGCACCTTGTGCGAGCCGGTAAGCGCCGCGATCTCCTCGTAGAAATGCGCGAGTTGGTCGTTGCGGAAAGCGCGCGAGGTCAGCGTCAGCTTCTGCGCCTGCTCGATCATCGCCTTGAAGATCTTTGGATGACAATGGCCCTGGTTGACGGCGGAATAGGCCGAGAGGCAGTCGAGATAGCGATTGCCGTCGATATCCCAGACGTAGACTCCCTCGCCGCGCGAAAGCACGACGTCGAGTGGCTTGTAGTTATGGGCGCCCAGCCGGTATTCGGTTTCGATCAGGGCCTCAGTTGTTGTCATAAACGATCCTCCGGGTTGTATCGTGGCGCCGCGCGCCTCGTGGGTCATGCGCGGATCGCCGGGACGTCTCAGTTACCTTCAGGCGCTGCGGGTCGGCCGATCAAGGATGCGGCGACCGAAAAGGCTTGCCGTGAGCTCGACCAGGATGCGGGCGCTCTTGCCGCGGTCGTCGAGGAAGGGGTTGAGTTCGACGACGTCGAGCGACGAGACGAGATCGCTGTCGCAGAGCATTTCCATGATCAGGTGGGCTTCGCGGAATGTCGCGCCGCCCGGAACGGTGGTGCCGACACCGGGCGCAATTTCCGGATCCATGAAATCGACGTCGAGGCTCACATGCAAGAGGCCGTTGGCAGCGCGGACCTCATCGAGGATCTGGCGCATGATCTGGGCGATGCCGAGCTCATCGACGGCGCGCATGTCGTAGACATTGACGCCGTGCTCGGCGATCTCCTCGCGCTCGCGCGCGTCGACCGAGCGAATGCCGATCTGATAGACCTTCTTCGGGTCGACCAGCGGCCGGTCACTGGCGAGGATCGGGGCGAATTCGGCCTCGCCGCAGAAAAAGGCGACGGGCATGCCATGCATGTTGCCAGAGGGCGAAGTGTCGGGCGAATTGAAGTCGGCATGCGCATCGAGCCAGAGCACGAAAAGCGGCCGGCCGACCTCGTCGGCGTAGCGGGCCATGCCGGAGACGCTGCCCATGGAAAGCGCATGGTCGCCACCGAGGATGATCGGGAAATGTCCCTTGCGGGCGGCGTCATGCACGCCGTCGTGCAGCGCGCGGGCGAAGGCTGCGACCATCTGCAGGTTATTGGCACGCGGGTGATTGGCGAGGTCGCGTGCCGGCAGCGGCCGGACATCGCCCTCGTCGTGAACCGTATGGCCGAGTTCGGCCAGAACCGTGTCGATGCCGGCGATCCTCAGCGCCGTCGGGCCCATGGCCGCGCCGCGCCGTCCGGAGCCTTCTTCGATGGGTGCGCCGATCAAGGTGATGGTCTTCATTTCCGCCCTTTTCCTTCCTCTGGTTCACGCAAGAATGGCGCGGATTATCGTCAAAAGGCATGGCAGCAAAAAGATGGAAAACTGTCGATTGGAAGGCTATTATCGGCATATTGATAAGGTCAATTTTCCAAATTGAGAAGCATGGACGATCTCGACCAAACCCTCATTAGCGCGCTCCGACAAAATGCGCGCACACCGGTCTCGACGCTTTCGGCGATGACGGGCGTGTCGCGTGCGACCGTTGCTGCGCGCATCGATCGGCTGGTGGCAAACGGAACGATTGCGGCCTTCACAATCCGGACCGGCTCGGAAATTCCGGCGTCCGGGGTGCGTGCCGTCGTCATGATCGAAGTTCACGGCAAGATGGCCGACCGCGTCGCGGATCAATTGCGCGGCTTGCCGCAGGTCAGGGCGCTGCACAGCACCAACGGACGGTGGGATTTTATTGCCGAGCTCGAGGATCGCGACCTCGTCAGTTTCGATGAAACGCTGAGGCGCATTCGGCTCATCGACGGCATCACCGTGACCGAGACCAATATCCTCCTGAAGACGAGCAAGATGAGCGGAGCGTTCTGACGCGGCGGCACGTTCCCGCGAATGGGAGGCGACTTGGCGATGGAATGATGCGGCAACTCCCGGCGCCAAAGCGCCGTCCATTTTTCTCGGACGCAAAGTCGATTTGTTCTTGATTTGTTCCGATTCCTCTGTAGAGTGTTTCACCTCAGCGAAAATGAGAGGCATGAGGAAAGTGCGCGGCGTCCGCCCGCATCCGTTCTCGTTCACTACAGCGCCGCGCGTCTTTTGGGACGCGCAACGGTCACTGGACCACTTTGAATTGCTGCATGATTCCTCAAGTCGATTCCGATTTGAGGAATCATGCAGTGCAAACGATCGCGTTGACCGCGATCCTGGGAGGTTGTCATGGCCATGTACAATGGCGGCCGGGCACGGCAGATTTGCATAAAGCTGTTCGTCAGGCATGGGGACGAGGAGCGGGCGATCGCCTTCTATCGTGACGTCTTTGGCGCCGAGCTTCTGCAACGCCATGAGTGGAGCGGCATCCTGACGAGCGCCGACCTTTGCATCGGCGATTCCGTCTTCCGCGTCGCTGGCGCCAATCCGCGCCGGGATGCCGAGCCGGGGCTTGGCGGACCGCGGTCGCCACATGCGCTCGGCACGACCGCGGCCATCCTCGAGCTCCATGTCGACGATGTGGATCGGGTGCTGGGGCGGGCGATCGGTTCTGGCGCGAGCCTGCGCAATGCCGCCGAAACGCTGCCGACGGGAGATCGGGTCGGCGCCCTCATCGATCCGTTCGGGCACATCTGGGCGCTGTTCACCGCCATTGACGAGAGCGAGGTATTGGACGCGTTCGGGGTCGATCGAAACGCTGCTTGATGCGCGCCTTGCCGCAACCTGCCACCCCGCTGTTCGGTCCGGAAGCGAGGGTAACACGGAGGCCCGGTTAGATGAAACTACGCAATTCCGGACGGAAAACCGCTACACACTTTTCCTGGAATTGCTCTAATACTCCCTCTCGAAGAAGACGCCGCCTGCTGCCGATCCGTCTCCGCCCGCTTCACCTCTCAGCTTGACGCCCCTGCCGACATCGAGATTGATCACGGCCTTGCCGGCGCTGGCGCCCGAGCCCTGTTGCAATTCGAGATAGGTCCGGTCGTTCAGATACTTGCCGGCGCGCACCTGGGTGCCGCCACTCTCGTCGGTCGTCACATCGAGATCGTCGACGCCAAGCTTGTTACGCAAACCGTCGAGCAGGGAGGTCGAGCCGCCGCCGGCAAGCTGACTGACGGCCGACGCGAGCTGGGCGATCTGGAATGCCGACAGGTTGTTAAGCGACCGGTTGAAGATGAGGCGCGCCAGTATTTCGTCCTGGGGCAGTGCCGGCGAGGACGAGAACGTCACTTGCGGATTGTTGGCGAGCCCGGAGACATTGACGGTAATGGTCGTCGAACCGGCACTCGAGGTGGCGTCGAGGTCGAGCGTCGGAATCAGGTCGCCGCCGAAGCCGATTCGTCCTCGGGTAAAGGTGAGGCGCTTGCCGAGAATTTCGAGCCGCCCGCGCCGCATGTCGAAGCCGCCGGAAACGATCGGCTGCACGGCGGTGCCACGGATCGTCAGTTCGCCGCCGAGCTCCGCGTCGATGCCGCGGCCGCGCACGAAAAACTGTCCGGGAGCACTGACGACAAGATCGAAGGCGATGACACCACTGGCGTTGGCCCCTGCGGAGGTGTCTCGGTGCAGGGTTCTTGCCATCTGCTGCACCTTGGCCGGGGCGTTCCTGTGCGTGATGTCGATCGCAGTGAGCGACGTTGGCAGTCTCTCCGGAACGGTGATTGCGGCGCGGCGGATCGTCAACCTTCCGCCGAGCACCGGAGTGGCGACGAGGGGGCCCCTCAGCGTCAGATCGCCGGTAAGGTTTGCATTAAAGAGCGTGCCGTCGACATAGCTCGCGTTGTTCAGGCGAATTCTCAAATCCGCCGGAAAGCTGGAGCCGGCGGCAATCCCGATGGTTCCGCTTGCCTCGATTGAGCCGCCGGTGGCGAGATTGGCGGAAAGCCTCGAAATGGTTGCCTGCCTGCCGTCGAGCGTGACGTTTGCGGTCAGGTCATTGAGGGCGAGATTGCGACGGACGTCGACCAGCCGGCCGCCTGCCGTCCTGATCGTTCCGTTGATCTGCGGCGCCCTCGCGGAACCGGAAAGGGTGAGATCGACTGTTGCGGACCCGGTGAGCGTGAAGCCGTTTTGCGCCATCATATTGGCAAGCAGCGCGAAGGGGACATTGCCCGAAAATCTCATCGAAAGCGGCATCGTACCACCGAGCTCCACGGTGCCGCCGCCCCTGAGCGAAAGACCAGAAGCACCGGACAACGCGGTATCGAGCGTGACGCGATTGTTGACGAGCCGGCCGTTCGCGGAAATGTCGACCGCACCGATCCCGGCGGAACGCACTGCCGCCACGGACGCACCGCTCCACCTCAGATCGTATGCGACCACCGGCGCGGCCGGCGTGCCGTCAATGTCGACTGTCCCGGCGATCGCGCCTTCCGCACCAAGGGCGGGCGCGAAGGTGTTGATCAGCGCAGCAGGCAACGCGTTCAGTCGCGCCGAGATATCGAGCCTTTGCCCTGCTGTGCCGGTGACCGTGATGGTGCCCCTCGATGCCTGAATGACGATGTCGTTGAGACGCACGACGCCGTTGTCGATCGCAACGACGGTGGGCTTGGCGAGCCTCAAAGGAATTTGCCTCGGTGTCGCCGAGAGGGAGGCGAGGCGGATTTCCGCGCGGCCTGCAGCGCTCGAAAGGTCACCCTTCGCCGCGAGCGGGCCACCGTCATAGTTTCCGTCGATCGAAAAACCCGTCCTGCCACCCTGCTGTTCGAAAGTCAGGTTGAGGCCCGAAACGCGATTTGCCCCCTGCGCAATGCTGTCCGCCCGGACGCTGCCCCTGATCGCGAGCGCGGCGACATCGGCGATGCTGATGTCGGCAACAGGTCTTGCGATCGTCAGGGCGTCGCGCTTGATGCCGCTGCCGCTTGCCTTGACCGACACGGAAGTGATGCCGTTGACGGTGCGCACCGCTGCGGAGCCGGCGAGGTCGCCGGATGCGGTCTGGCCGGCCATTGCGGCAAGCAGCCCGAGGTCGGGCAGGTTGAAGTCGATCGTGCCGTCGGGCTTGAAGTCGGGCGTCAGATTGAGCGCGCCGGCCAACCGATTGTCGCCGATCATCGCCTCCAGCGTCGGGATCGAGGTGCGGCCGTTCTCGGAGACCACATCGGCCCGGATATTGATCGCCTGGCCGCCGAGGGCGCCGGTTGCAGTCAGCTTCGCTTGCGGGCTGCCGGGCTTGGCGGTCACGTCGGCATTGATCATCAAGTCCGTCAATGCGCGGCCGGCCAGGGTTGCTCCGCTGGAGGTCATTTCCGCCTTGATACCGAGTTCGTCGAGCGGACCGGAGATGTCGGCGCTGAATGCGGCCGTACCCTGTGCGTCTGCGAGCAGTTTGCCGAGGTTGGGCAGCGTGCCTTCGATATCCGCGGTCAGGGCGCCTTCGGCAAGGGCAGCGGTGCCGCGGGCGTCGATGGTGCCGGAGGTAAGTTCG
>NZ_JASKLS010000012.1:0-69940 GCF_030124375.1 Sinorhizobium sp. 6-70 | reverse complement strand
GCAGCGTGCCTTCGATATCCGCGGTCAGGGCGCCTTCGGCAAGGGCAGCGGTGCCGCGGGCGTCGATGGTGCCGGAGGTAAGTTCGAGCGCACTCAGCCGGACGCTGCCGTCCTCACCGGTCGCGAGACTCCCTGTTGCCGCAATCGTATTGTCGAACTTTGCGGCGATGCCGGGCGGCAGAACGCCGGGCACCGCGAACAGCTTGAAGGCCGCCTCAACCGTCGTATCGGCGCGGTTCAGGTTGCCGGTGACGCTGCCGCCGACGCTCGCGCTCTCGATCGTCAGCGGATCGAAGCGGATGTTCTCGGGCCCGACATCGATCGTTCCATCGAGTTTTACCGGCGCCTTGATCGCCCGGTCGAGATCCGCGCTTGCAAAACGGCTCTCGCCGACGTCGACCGTCGTCTTCAGCGGCCCGGATTGCGTTTGCAGATTGAAGGCGTCGCTTTGCGCCGAAAGCCGTACGGCGCCAAGGCTCACCTGCGGCAGAGAGACGGAAGGGAGATCGGCGGCGATGTCGAGAATTGCCGATTGACCGTCGCCGATCAACGACAGATTGGCAGTGTTGATCAGCGCGCGCAACTCGCCTTCCCTGAGCGGCCAACGGAAGTCGATGGGGCCGCTGGTGCCTGCAAGGCTTGCCTGAAGGTTGTTCTCGCCCTTGCTGTTAACCGTTCCGGAGGCGTTGAGCGTCAGTGCACCGGTCGAAAGCTTGCCGGCTTCGATCTCCACCCTGCTCGATCCGTCGAAGGCAGCCGTCACGTCGATGCTCGTCGCTCCCTCGAACAACGGCTTGAAGATCGCTGGCGCGAGTGAAACGAAGGCGCCGCCACCGGAAACGGCCAGCCGGTGCATGCCGTCCCCGGCCTGCACATGGCGTCCGTCGAGCCGGAGGATCTCGTTGCCGTCAAGCGAGGCGGTGCCCGATCCCGCCCAATCGGAAAGCGGCCCTTCTCCGGTCAAGGTGATGCCGACAGCCGGCTCGCCCGGCAAGCGGAGCAACTTGGCGAGCAGCCCGCCCTTCGGTTCGGAGACATTCGCTTCCAGTTTCAGCTGGTTGCCGGCCGGATTGAAGACGATATCCGCAACGGCGTGCGCCTCCGGGCGATCGCGCTCGGCGGCATCGAAGGCAAGGGCGATGCTCGAATTCGTGGCGTTGGCCCTGCCGCGCGCGGTCAGGAACTGATCCTCACCGGCAATCGCCTTGCCGATCATGATCTCGTTGAGATCGAAGGCGTCGATCTTGACTTCGACCGGCAGTGCGAAACTCCTGCGTACCTCCCTCGTTTCGGTCGAGGGAATGGGCGTGCGTTCGACGCGGACCGAACCCGCCGAGATATGGCTCGCATCGAAGCGCATGGAGAGGAGTTCGGTCGGCGACCAGTTGACCGAGAGGTCCCGGATTTCCGCATAGATCCCCTTTCCATCGAACAGCGTGATCGAGCCGGCCCTGAAATCGCCGGTCAACAGGGCGCTCGGATCCGAGATCCGGACGATCTGGTCGGGCGTTGCGGCATATTTCTCGATTGCCCAGGCGACGAGCCGCGCGCCGGGCGTCGTGAACCCGGCAAAGGCGATGATGAGGAGGAGCAGGACCACAAGCGTGCCGAGGCCGGCAAAGAAAAAGCGCAGCCCGGATCGGAGGAAGCGGATGACCTGATTCATATCCTACCCATAGACCAACTTACGCCGTTTCGGAATCGGCAATGAACTTGTCGCCTGCGGAGTATATCTGCCTGAACTATCAACAAAATCAGGCGCAATTCAGAAGGACTGGCCGATGCCGGCGTAGATGCCGTAGTCGGTCCCGTCCGGATATTTGTTGAGCGGGACCGCAAAATCCAACCGGATCGGTCCGAAAGGGGTGGCATAGCGCAGGCCGATGCCGGCACCGGCGCGGATATCGGAGAAATCAGGCGTCGTGTTTTCCGAGACGGTGCCGGCGTCGAGGAAGGGGACGATGCCGATCGTGTCGGTAATCGCGATGCGCGCTTCCAGCGAGGCGCTGACATAGGAGCGGCCGCCCGTGATATCGTTGTTTTCGTCGCGCGGGCTGATCTCCTGATAAGAATAGCCGCGCACCGACCCGCCTCCACCGAGGTAGAAGCGCCGAGGCGCCGGAATGTCGACAAGCTCGTTGCCGCCGACAAGCACGCCCGCACCGAGCTTGCCGGCAAGAACGAAGCGCTTTTCCTCGCCGAGCGCGTAATAGCCGGAAGCCGAGGCCTCGAACGAACTGAAGAAGGTCTGCCCCTCGATCTCGTAGCTCGGTTTGGCGTTGATCAGGGCTCGGTAGCCCTCCGTTGCGTTCAGCTTGTCGTCGCGCGTGTCGCGGACATATTCGAGCGGGATGCTGGCGGTAAGGTAGGAGTTCTTGCCGAAAGCGTCGTCGACGTCGGCCCAGCTCAACTCCGCACCGCCGGAGAAGGTATCCTGCGGCGAAAGCTCGAAGGTCGCGCCGGCCGCCCCGGTGATCATCTTTGCGCGGTAGGCGTCCGGGTCGACGAGGCTGGCCGTGAGGCTTGCCGTAAAGGTCGATGCCGGCCCGAAGGCGCCAGGTTTCGCGAACAGGATACCGGCGGAATAGTCGAGGCCGCCGACGTCCGTGGTCTCGCCGATACGGTTGACCGAGCCTTCTATTCGCAAGGATTCTGCGCGGCCGAAGAGGTTGCGATGGCCCCAATAGCCCTGCACGCCGAGGCCGTCGGTGGTCGAGACCTGGCCGCCGAAGCCGAAATAGCGGTGCTTGCCTTCGGACACCTCGATGTTCATCGGGATCGTGCCGTCGGGCGTTAGCGCATCGGCTTCCTTGATCGTGACGCTCGAAAAAACGTTCAACTGACGCAGGCGCTCGGCGGCCTTGCGGATATTCTCCGGCGAGTAGGGGCGGCCGTGGTTGAGGCGGGAATAATCCCTGACGAAATCCGGGTCGACGGTCTTCGTGCCGGTAACCGTGAGCTGTCCGACCGGCGCGACCGGTCCGCCGACGGCGCTGATCGTGACGTCGACTGTAGACGTGGCATGGTCGGCAACGACACTGCGCTCCGTGAGCTTCGCCAAGGGGCGGCTCTGTTCCTTCAGATCGTTCACGATCTGCTCGCCCGCTTTGATTATCAATATCGAGTCGGCGCGGGCGCCGCGCTTCAGATCGTAAGTGGCCGGATCGAGCCCGGCGGCATCACCTTCGAATCTGACCGAGTCCAACGTAAACGCCGGCCCGGGCATGACCGTGACCGAAACCGGCACAGGTTTGCCCTTGGGGAAGGACGGATCAGGCGGCAGGCTGTCGATATTCTGTCCGTTGACGAGAATGGTTACGGTCCCGCCGTAGCGGGCCTTCTCATAAAGGGCGGCGAGAATACGCTCCCGGTCGTCGCGTGCCTTGATCGCGAGGCCGAGGTCGCCCGAGACCGGCTTTTCCCGGTCCTGGAAGAGCATCGAACTGTTCTCGATGGCCTCCCGCACTTCCTTGTCGTCGGTGCCGGCCTCGAATGTCAGGGCATAGTTGACCGGGTTGATGACCTGGACTTCTTCCTCGTCGCTTTCGAAGAAGCGCATGCCGAAGAGCCTGAACGCGTGGGCCTGATCGATGGAAAACGGGCCGAACAGCGCCGAAGCCACAACTGCGAGAGCGGTCGCTGCCTTCCAGTGCGCAATGCTCGATCGTGCTGGAGACATCCCCCGCATCCCGTTTCAGGCGACTCACAACAAACTGCCTGCATATGCGGCGCGGCCAGCATAGCAGGATATGATTTTCCATGTGTTAACGGGGACGGCCCGCCTGTTCCACCCTGGGAGACGAGATTCGGCAACGAATTTCGGCAAAAGGACTCGTTATGTTGTCCTTCAGGCACAAAAGTGCACCTCCACAGATAATACGCGTTCGGCGACGCCTTATCCGTTGCGGTCAAAAAGTCTCTTGGCTGCATCCCGGTTGCGGCTGTGCCTCGGTCTGCGCACCCGGCCGCATTCAGGTCTTGAAGCGTGCTGCCTCCTCGGACCCGCGCGTCGCGTCTCCGGCGCTATAGGAGTGCGCCCCCGCTCCGGCGAGCTTGCCGCCCGCGACGATCAGATATTCCTCTCGGATCGGCCTTCCTTCGAACCAGCATTCGAGGATCTCTCGCGTGCCGGCGGCATAGCGCGCCTGTGCGGACAGCGACGAGCCCGAAATATGCGGTGTCATGCCGTGATGGGGCATCGATCGCCACGGGTGGTCTTTGGGTGCCGGCTGCGGGAACCACACGTCGCCGGCATAACCGGCGAGTTGGCCGCTCTCCAGCGCCCGCGCGACGGCATCGCGATCGCAGATCTTGCCACGCGCGGTGTTCACCAAATAGGCGCCGCGTTTCATTTTGGCGATCATGGCCTCATCGAAGAGATTTTCCGTCTCCGGGTGAAGAGGCGCGTTGATGGTGACGACATCGCAGATGGGCACCATCTCCGCCGCGGTTTTGTGGAACGCAACGCCGAGCTCCTTCTCGACCGCATCGGGGAGCCGGTGGCGGTCGGTGTAGTGCAGCGTGACGCCGAACGGCTTAAGCCGCTGCAAGACTGCCGTTCCGATCCGCCCGGCGCCCACTGTGCCGATCTCCATGCCCTCGATATCGTAGGAACGCGCGACGCAGTCGGCGATGTTCCAGCCGCCCTTCATGACCCACTCATAGGAAGGGATGTAGTTCCGCGCGAGGGTGAGGATCGTCATGACCACGTGCTCGGACACGCTGATCGAGTTGCAGTAGGTCACTTCGGCGACGGTCATGCCACGGTCCATCGCGGCCTGCAGGTCGACATGGTCCGAGCCGATGCCGGCCGTGATCGCGAGTTTGAGCTTGGCCGCCTTGGCGAACCGTTCCGCAGTCAGATAGGCTGGCCAGAAGGGCTGCGAGATCACAACCTCGGCGTCGACGAGTTCCCGTTCGAACATACTGTCGGGACCGTCCTTGTCCGAGGTCACCACCAGGCTATGTCCCTGGCTTTCGAGAAACTTCCTCAGTCCCAGTTCGCCGGACACACTGCCCAGGAGGACTCCCGGTTGAAAATCGATAGCCTTCGGGGTGGGAAGCGTCTGGCCGCCGGGATAGCGTTCCAGCTTCGGCAAGCCATCCCGCGCGTAAGCCGTCGGATAGCCGTTGACCGGATCGTCATAGAGGACGCAAAGGACCTTTGCCATTTCCATCTCCCTTCATTGAAGACGAAGAGGAAGGCCACGGTTCTTTCAAGACTGCCGGTCAATGCGGACGAACAGCAGAGCGACTTGCCCTGTTGAATATCGGTGGCCAGCAAGGTTGCTCCTGGCCCTCCCACATTCGTGGAATTGATACTGCCTCAAAAAGTGGAGGAGTCGGGCGCAGTTTCAAGTGGTCGCAACGTCGCGTGTGAACGAAGACGGGCGTCGGAGTGATGCGCAGGCCCTCGCTTTCCCGTCGGGCAAGGGGCGCAAAAAAAGGCCCCGGATCGCTCCGGGGCCCGCTTGTCTGCGATTGCCGCAGCAATCAGCAACGGTCGATGTAGCGGCGGCCGTAGCGGTCGCGGTAGTAGCACTGGCCCGGCTGCTCGGTGGCGTGGCCGATAAGCGCGCCCCCGACGCCACCGATGGCTGCGCCGACAGCCGCGCCGCGCACGTCGTTCGAGATGGCGCCACCGATGATCGCGCCCGATGCAGCACCGATGCCTGCGCCCTTTTCCGTCTGCGTGCAGCTTGCGACCGACAAGGCGACGAGCACCAGTGCGATGGCTTTTTTCATATTGTCCTCTCCGATCTCTACGGATCTCAGCCTATCGCTTCGTCCGTCCCTGGATTGAAAGGCGGGTCGACGAACGTCTCCGCCACTTGAACTTGCATTCGGGACAATAAACAGCCGCGCGGGAAAGTCCACGGGGCCGCCGAATTGGTCCCGGCGCAAGATAATGCGATGTTTCCTGAACGGAACATGAAGGCGCTGTTCCCGCAGTCACAGCCACCGCGGAATTTTTTTGTCGCTCGCTGGCCGAAACGGTTGCGGCATTCCAAAAAAAGACAAATGATACAAAGCGCCGCGTCAGTCCGGGAGGAGCGGGCCCGCGGGCAAGGGCATAGATATCAGTTGGCGCGTACTTCAGTCGCGTGGACGCATGTCACCCGAATTGAAGCCGCGCTCAAGTTGGCACGACCGACCCCGGAGGAGCGAAATGGCGAAAATAACAATGACGGTCAACGGCCGCCAGGTCAGCGGCACGTGCGATGACCGGACGTTGCTGGTGCACTTTATCCGCGAAAATCTCGGACTGACCGGCACGCATGTCGGCTGCGAGACGTCGCAGTGCGGCGCCTGCGTCATCCATATGGACGGGCTGTCGGTCAAGAGTTGTTCGATCCTGGCAGTGCAGGCGGCAGGCTCATCGATCACCACCATCGAAGGGTTGGCGAAGGACGGCGAACTTCATCCGGTCCAGGCGGCGTTCAAAGCGCATCACGGACTGCAATGCGGTTTCTGCACGCCCGGCATGGTGATGACGGCCGTCGACATGATCGCCCGGCACGGCAGCAACCTCGACGAGGCGACGGTGCGCGCCGAGCTCGAGGGCAATATCTGTCGCTGCACCGGTTACCACAACATCGTCAAGGCGATCCTCGCCGCCGCGGCCGAGATGGGCGGCGTGCGCCAAGCGGCCGAATGAGGCGCTTTCACAGGGACGAAAACGTCCCCGACGGTTTTCATCGCAGGACTTTCGCTGAATGTCTCGGAAGGAGATAGGCAATGGGCGCTGAAGGAATTGGCGCGCGGGTGGCGCGCAAGGAAGACAAGCGGTTCCTGACCGGAAAGGGCCGCTACACGGACGATATGAGCGTGCCGGGCATGAAATACGCCGTCTTCGTGCGCAGCCCGCACGCGCACGCGAAGATCAAGAGCATCGATGCCGCGGCAGCGAAGGGGATGCCCGGCGTCATCGACGTGCTCGATGGCAAGCAGCTCACCGCAGACGGCATCGGGAACCTGATCTGCGGCTGGATGATCCACTCAAAGGACGGTTCGCCGATGAAGATGGGCGCCTGGAGGCCGCTGGCCGACCAGACGGTGCGCTATGTCGGCGATGCGGTCGCGGTGGTCGTCGCCGACAGCGTGAACGAAGCGCGCGATGCGGCCGAGGCTGTGGTTGTCGATTACGATGCGCTGCCGGTGGTGACCGATCCGGCCAAGGCGCTCGCAGACGGTCAGCCCCAGCTGCATCCGGAAGCGCCCAACAACCTCATCTTCGACTGGCAGTTGGGCGATGCGGCGGCGACGGATGCGGCGATCGCGGCGGCGGCGCATGTGACGGAAGTGAAGATCCTCAACAACCGCCTGTCGCCGAATGCGATGGAGCCGCGCGCGGCCCTCGGGATCTATGACTCGGGCGACGATCGCTACACCTGCTACACGACCAGCCAGAATCCGCATGTGGCGCGACTGGTCATGAGCGCCTTTTACAACGTCGCGCCGGAAAACAAGTTGCGGGTGATTGCACCCGACGTCGGCGGCGGCTTCGGCTCGAAGATCTACATTTATCCGGAGGAGATCGTCTGTCTCTGGGCCTCGAAACGGACCGGCGTGCCGGTGAAGTGGACGTGCGACCGTACCGAAGCCTTCATGACCGACGCCCACGGCCGCGATCACGTGTCGACCGTGAAGATGGCGTTCGACAGCTCTAACAAAATCACCGCGCTGAAAGTCGACACCATCGCCAATCTCGGCGCCTATATGTCGCTCTTCTCCTCGTGCGTGCCGACCTATCTCTATGCGACGCTGCTCTCCGGGCAATACGATATCCCGGCGATCCATGCCAATGTCCGCACGGTCTATACCAACACGGCTCCGGTCGATGCCTATCGCGGCGCGGGGCGGCCGGAGGCCACCTATCTCCTCGAGCGGACGATGGAGATCGCGGCACGGGAACTCGGTCTTTCGCCTGCCGAGCTGCGGCGCATCAACTTCATCCGCTCCTTCCCCCATCAGACCCCGGTGATCATGAACTACGACGCCGGCGACTACGATGCGTCGTTGAACGCGGCGATGGCGGCGGCCGACTGGGACGGCTTTGCCGCCCGGAAGGCGGAAGCGGAGCGGCGCGGCATGAAGCGCGGCATCGGCATGAGCTGCTATATCGAGGCCTGCGGGCTTGCGCCCTCTTCCGCCGTCGGCTCGCTCGGCGCCGGCGTCGGCCTTTGGGAATCGGCGGAGGTCAGGGTCAATGCGGTCGGCACGATCGAAGTGATGACCGGCTCGCACAGCCACGGCCAGGGGCACGAGACGACCTTTGCCCAGCTCGTCGCAGCGCGTTTCGGCGTTCCGATCGACAGCGTCAATATCGTCCATGGCGACACGGACAAGGTGCAGATGGGCATGGGAACCTATGGCTCCCGGTCCGGTGCCGTCGGCATGTCGGCGGTCGTCAAGGCATTGGACAAGGTCGAGGCCAAGGCCAGGAAGATCGCCGCGCATCTCATGGAGGCGGACGAAAGCGACATCGTCATCGAAAACGGCGAGCTGAAGGTTGCCGGAACCGACAAGTCGGTGCCCTGGTTCCAGATGGCGCTTGCCGCCTACACTGCCCACAACCTGCCGACCGGAATGGAGCCCGGCCTGAAGGAGGGCGCCTTCTACGATCCGTCGAATTTCACGTTCCCGGCAGGCTGCTACATCTGCGAGGTGGAAGTCGATCCGGAAACCGGGCAGACGGAGATCGTCCAGTTCGTCGCGGCGGACGATTTCGGTAACCTCATCAACCCGATGATCGTCGAGGGTCAGGTGCATGGCGGGCTGGCGCAGGGTATCGGCCAGGCGCTGCTCGAGGGCGTCCATTACGATCCGGAAAACGGCCAGCTCCTGACGGCGAGCTATATGGACTACGCCATGCCGCGTGCCGATAACCTGCCGTCCTTCAAGGTGTCGACCTCGAATACGCCGTGTCCGAACAATCCGCTCGGCGTCAAGGGTTGCGGCGAAGCGGGTGCGATCGGTTCGCCGCCAGCGCTGATCAATGCGATCACCGACGCGATCGGCAACAACGCGCTTACCATGCCCGCGACGCCCGAGAAGGTATGGGCTGCGGCCCATGCCGCCAAGTGATACGGAGGACCAGAGATGTATGAGACCAACTATCATAGGCCGGCCTCCGTGCAGGAGGCGGTGAAGCTGATCGGCGGAGCCGCCGAAGGCAAATATCTCGCCGGCGGCATGACGCTCATTGCGACGATGAAACAGCGGCTCGCGGCGCCAAGCGATCTCGTCGATCTTCGGCACATCGCCGAAATGAAAGGGATCACGGTCAACGGACGGTCCGTGCGGATCGGCGCGGCGACGACCCATCGCGAGGTCGCGTCGTCGGCCGAACTCGGGGCGGTCTGCCCGGCGATTTGCGCCCTCGCCAGCCATATCGGCGACCCGCATGTCCGCAACATGGGAACGATCGGCGGCTCCATCGCCAACAATGATCCGGCGGCGGACTATCCGGCGGCGATGCTGGCACTCGACGCAACGATCGTCACCAACAGCCGCGAGATCGCAGCGGCGGACTTCTTCACCGGACTGTTCGAAACGGCGTTGGACGATGGCGAGATCATTACCGCCATCACCTTCGATGCGCCGGCGAAGGCGGCCTACCAGAAGTTCCCGAACCCGGCCTCGCGCTACGCGATGGCTGGCGTCTTCGTCGTGCGCCGCGACAATGGCGACGTGCGCGTTGCCGTGACCGGAGCGGGTTCGAGTGGTGTCTTCCGCCATCAGGGCATGGAGGCGGCACTTGCCGGCAACTGGTCGCCGGATGCGGTCGGCAATGTCTCCGTGGATGCATCGGATTTGCTGGCAGACCTTCATGCCAGCGCTGCCTATCGCGCCAACCTTATCAAGGTTATGACCAAGCGCGCCGTGGCCGCGGCTTGATGGGACTTAAGTATTGAAAAAGGGCGGCTCCGGCCGTCCTTTTTTGCAAAAGCTTGACTTCGATCAAAGTTGAGGGGATTGAGTTGCACTACCTGTTTTGGAATAGTTCAAAAGTAGGGGCCTTTTGCCGCAGGAGCGGGGGCCTTTCCGGGGTTGACCCCTGATCGCTTTGAATCAAGAAAGGCGTCAGGGCACTGGAGATGATGATGGATTTCGAGAGTTTCTTCAAAAACGAGCTGGACGGGCTGCATCAGGAAGGCCGCTATCGGGTTTTCGCGGATCTCGCCCGCCATCGCGGTGATTTTCCGAGGGCAACGCGCCACACGGGCGAAGGCACCCAGGAAGTGACCGTATGGTGCTCGAACGACTATCTCGGCATGGGTCAGTCTCCAGTCGTGACCGAAGCGATGAAGCGGGCGATCGACGAATGCGGCGCAGGCGCCGGCGGCACGCGCAACATCTCGGGCACCAATCACTACCACGTCCTGCTCGAACGCGAGCTTGCCGACCTGCACGGCAAGGAATCCGCCCTTCTGTTCACCTCCGGCTATGTGTCGAACTGGGCCGCGCTTGGAACGCTCTGTTCCAAGATTCCCGGCATCATCGTCTTCTCTGACGCCGGGAATCACGCTTCGATGATCGAGGGGATCCGCCATTCGAAATGCGAACGCGTGATCTTCAAGCACAATTCTGTCGCCGATCTCGAAGCCAAACTTGCCGCGGCCGATCCGCGTGCGCCCAAAATCATCGCCTTTGAATCCGTCTACTCGATGGATGGCGACATCGCGCCGATCAAGGAATTCTGCGATCTTGCCGACAAGTATGGCGCGATGACCTATCTCGACGAAGTGCACGCGGTCGGCATGTACGGCCCGCGCGGCGGCGGCATTGCCGAACGCGAGGGGCTGATGCACCGGCTGACGGTGATCGAGGGCACGCTCGGCAAGGCCTTCGGCGTCATGGGCGGTTACATCACCGGTTCGGCGGCGCTTTGCGACTTCATCCGTTCGTTCGCTTCCGGCTTCATCTTCACGACGGCGCTGCCGCCAGCGCTTGCAGCCGGTGCGCTCGCTTCCATCCGGCACCTGAAGGAAAGCCAGGTCGAACGTTTCGCGCATCAGGAGCGCGTGCGTCGGCTGCGTTCGCTGCTCGACCAGCGCGGCATCCCGCACATGGTCAATCCGAGCCACATCGTGCCGGTGATGGTGGGCGATGCCGCCAAGTGCAAGTGGATCTCCGACTTGCTGCTCGACAATTTCGGCGTCTACGTCCAGCCGATCAACTATCCGACGGTGCCGAAGAAGACCGAGCGCCTGCGCATCACCCCGACGCCGCTGCATTCGGATGCCGATATCGACCATCTGGTCGGGGCGCTGCATTCGCTGTGGTCGCGCTGTGCGCTGGCAAGGGCCGTCGCGTAAGCGCAGCCTGACTCTTTGAAGCCACGCAATTCCGGATGGAAAGCCGTTACGCACTTTTCCTGGAATTGCGCTACCGAATGAGCCCAGCAGCCATCTGCCGGGCTTTTTCGTCCGCGGCGAAGACATCATCCATGGTGGCGGCCGCAGGCAGGTCGGCCAGCGCGTCCATCACCTTCTCGACGATTTCGGCCATGGCGAGGAAGCCGGCCCGTCCCTTGATGAACGCCTCGAGCGCGGTTTCCTTGGCGCCGTTCAGTACGGCGCCCTGGACGCCGCCTGATTCCATCGCACGCCGCGCCAGGCGCAGGGCCGGAAAGCGGATTTCGTCCGGCGCCTCGAAGTCGAGCCGCGAGAGTTTCGCGAAATCGAGCCGCTCGACCGGCAGATCGCACCGGCTCGGATAGGAAAGCGCATAGCCGATGGCGGTGCGCATGTCGGGGCAGCCGAGCTGCGCCAGCACCGATCCGTCGCTGTAGCCGACCATCGAATGGATGACCGACTGCGGATGCACGATGACCTCGATCTGCTCGGGGTTGAGCCCGAAGAGATGGCGCGCCTCGATCATTTCCAGCGCCTTGTTGAACATCGAGGCGCTGTCGATCGAGATCTTCAGCCCCATCGACCAGTTCGGATGGGCGCGCGCCGTCGCGGCCGTAACATGGCGCATCTCATCGAGCGATTTGGTGCGGAACGGTCCGCCGGAGGCCGTCAGGATGATCCGCTCGACGGCATGGCGCTGATCGTTTTCCAGCACCTGGAAGATCGCATTGTGTTCGCTGTCGACGGGCAGCAGCCGGCCGCCGCCCATCTTGACGGCGTCGACGAAGAGGCTGCCGGCCGAGACGAGACATTCCTTGTTAGCAAGCGCGATATCGGCGCCGCGCCTAGCCGCGGCAAGTGTCGGGGCAAGGCCGGCATTGCCGACGATTGCCGCCATCACCCAGCCGGCGTCGCGCTCGGCCGCCTCGGTCAAGCCGCTGCGACCGGCGGCAACCGCGATCCCGCTGCCGGCAAGCGCCGATTTCAGGTCCTGATAAAGATTGTCGTCCGCGGTCACCGCCAGTTCGGCGCCGAGCCGGCGCGCCTGTTCGGCAAGCAGCGGAATATTGCCGTTTCCGGTCAGTGCGGCGACCTCGAAACGATCTCGCCCGCCCAGCCGGTCGATGACGTCGAGCGTGTTTGTGCCGATCGAGCCGGTGGAGCCCAATATTGTCAGACGGCGCTTCGTGCTGTCGCCGGATGCCATTGCCAAATCCCGTGTTCTTCTCGTTCGTAAGAATTGCCCTACCGCGCCGCGCGTCTCATCAGACGCGCGAAGAGACGCTGTAGCACTTTGAATTGCTGCATGTTTCTATCCTGAAATCGACTACGATTTAAGGAAACATGCAGTAGGCTCTACAGCCGAATGCCGCGGGCAACAAGGGCGGACTTGCCGTCCCTCCATCGCACCGCTCGCAGATAGTGGGGGGTAAGTACCGGCGAAGCGTTTTCCGCTCGCATCCTGCGCCGTGACTCCCTACAGCGCCGCGCGTCTTGTCAGACGCGCAAAGGTCGCTGTAGCACTTTGAATCGCCGCATGTTTTTATCCTTAAATCGGCTACGATGTAAGGAAACATGCAGTAGCATCGGTACAGGCAGCGAAACATGCCGATTTGTGGAGGAGTTTCAGATGCTCAAGGCTCTGACTGCCGCGTCCTGCGCTTGCGTGTTGATCGAGCTGACTTCGACGCAGATCGTCGCCGCGGAGAAGGTGCCGGAAGAACTGATCGGCTCCTGGCTTGCTGAGGATATCGGCGGCGGCGGCGTGATCGACGACCTTCAGACCGTGCTCGAGATACGCGAGGATGGCACCTATGGCGGCATGGCCGGCTGCAACAATTTCACCGGTGCTTTCCGCCTTTCAGGCACCACGATCACATTCGGGCCAACTGCTGCGGCGCGCAAGATGTGCGCACCGGCGATCATGGACCAAGAGCAGAAGTTCTTCGACACGCTGCGCGACGGGCTTACCTGGAGGATCGACGGCGGAAGGCTGACGTTGACGAGGCCCGACGGTACGCCGGTCATGCGGCTTACCTCAATGGAGGCGGGGGCTGCTGGTGTCGCCGAAGTCACGCTCAACATCCCCGATGCCGGTGCCGTCGATCGACAGAAGGTTCGTTATGATTGCGGCGGCGAGACGGTCGAGACCGAATATATCAATGCCGGCCCGGTCTCGCTGGTGACGTTCTCGATCGGCGGCACCTACATCGTTGCTTCGGCGGTCATCTCCGGATCGGGCGCACGATATGCAGGCGGCCGATATGTCTGGTGGACCGAGGGCGAAGAGGCGACGCTGTTCGACGTGACGAAGGGGGAGGAAGACCCGGGAGTCGTCTGCGAGAAGATGAAATAGCAAATGGTGATCCCGGCGCGATTCGAACGCGCGACCCCCAGATTAGGAATCTGCTCTCAACTCCTTATTCTGCAGGCATTACGGACGTCATGTCGCAGCCATGTTGCAGTCAGGCAAGAAAGGCGCGCTCCGCCTCTGCCATTTCGTCGCTGTCATCGGCTCGCGGGAATAGGTGCCCATAGACGTCCATCGTCATCATGATCGAGCTGTGGCCCAGACGCTCCTGGACAACCTTCGGCGGCAACTCCAAACCCCCGTCCTTGCGACGATTGATGCACCAGGACGCGTAGAAGTGCCTAAGGGCGTGCATCCCTGTGTACTTTGGGGCGAGCACCGGCTTGCCTTTCTTGTCGACCTCTCCGCTGTCGACGGCAACGCCGGCCGCGACCCACGCCGGATGCAAGCCGCGCCGCAGGATGTTGTTCAGTTGCTCGACCTTGCCGGTGCCGTTCGGGAAGACGAGATCGAGCGCCATGACCTTCTGGCCGTCATCACCGACCTTCCCGGTATCCCGCTTGGGGCAGACCAACTTCCATTCGCGCAGCGCGTTCATGACCATCGGCGGTGCCGGCACTGTGCGCTCTCCAGAGATCGACTTCGGCCTTCCGATCTCGTTGAACCGATCGGCCCGCTGGTGCACGCGGATCTGGCCCCGATCGAAGTCGATGTCCTGCCACCGCAACCCGCGAAGCTCGGACGCTCGCAGTCCGCAGAAGGTGGCCGTCAGCAACAGTGGTCGCCAGCGCCCTTTCAGCGCCACGAGGAGTGCCTTCACCTCTTCCCGAGTTGGAATGTCCACCCCGATCTTCAGGCGGCCCTTCTGCCGCTTTTCCTGGCGCTTATCTCCGGAGCCACGTTTCCCTTTCATGTCCCGGACGACGTTGCGCGCAACAAGCCCACGCTCTTGTGCGTCGGCAATCAGCGAGCCGAGGCTTACCAGTACCTTCTTGACCATAGCTTGCGACCGGCCGGCCTCGCGCAACTGATCTTCGAACGCCCGAATCTTCGCAATGGACAAACTGGGCAGCTTCGATGCGCCGAGGAACGGGACGATGTGCATCCGAAGATGGCGCTCATAATCATCGATTGTTGCCCGCTCGAGCCCCGAAGCGCGGGCACTCGCTATCCACAGCTTGCCGGCTTCTTGGACCGTGGCGCTCGCGCTTTCGGCAACGTGGACCCCCTCCCTGACCTCGACGGCGGCTGTCGCGGCGAAGGCATCGGCCTGCTTCTTGAGTTTGAACGTTTTCAGCCGGCGCTTGCCGGCCATGTCGAAGTAATCGACGACCCAGGAGGACTTCTCCTCGCCTTTTGGGGTGGTCCATGTGCGCTTGCGAACGCTCATTTTTTCGGCTTCTCATCAAGCTTCTGCTCTAGGCGCACTAGCTGGTTGAAGAGCTTGTCAAACAAATCCGGAGTCAGGGGAGTGCCGGTGATGTCCGGCTCCTGTCTTTTGGCGATTTCTTTTAACACGGCAGCCGTGGCGCGTTGGCCTTTCATAAGCATCTCGATGGCCTCGCCCTGTTGCTTAATCAGGTCCTCGGCCTCTGAATTGATATCGTCGCGCTCTTTAGAGAGTTCCAGCAATTCCGCTTTCAATGATTCCAGATACTCGCTTTGCGCCTTCATCTCATTAAAGCGAGCCTCGATCGCTTCGGCAGCTTCCCTGTCATTATCTTCGCGTCTCTTGGCATCTTCGAAGTTTTCAGAGAGAAGGTGCTGCAGTCGCGCAGATATCGTCTTCTGCTCGATCAGCGCTTCTCTGGTCGCGTCTAATTGCGCGGTAAGCCTTTCCTTTTCTTCCATAAGTTGGCCCATTCGCCAATGGATGATGTCGTAGCCTTCAAGGCGCGCCACGATCTCGGCGTTCATGGAGCGATTGTTCTTATCGGCCTCCTCTTTGAGTTGGTCCCGCATCCCGTCAGGCAATCTGAGCGGAAACTGATCTGATCCTCGGCCCGGCTTTCCTGCCATACGCTCTACTCCCACCTAATGACATCACAGTAATTTCTTTTCGCTTGACCTACAAGCAAATCACCGTAATTTATATTACCGTGATGTTCTTAACGAGAGGTTACCTAGGAATGACAAGAAACACGCCCGAGACGATGGATTTGATTTGGGGAGCCGAGGAGATCGCGAAATTCATCGGCCGCTCTCAGCGAGCTGTCTTTCACATGCTCGATAATGGTGAGCTCCCCGCCAAGAAGGTCGGTGGTCGGTGGGTCGCCGAGCGCAGCCAGCTCATTCGCTTCTTCATGGAGTCAGCGGCATGAAACAAGAAACGAAATGGCCCGGCGGTGCGCCAACACCTGCCGAGCCGAGGTCCAACCCTCATGAGGATAAGGAAATGAACGAAGTGCACGCTACCACATCGGCTCTCGCCGATCCAGCCCACCGTGATCCTCTGGCGCCGCGAGGCCCGATGTCCTGTGAAATCGACATGGCGAAGCTGCGCAAGATGAGCATGGAAGAACTGCACGCCTTCCGGGGTGTGTTGCACACTGTGGGTGACGTCATCGCGGCCTTCTGCTGCCAGCCGCGCTTTTTGAGGGAGGATAGCAACAACTACAACGACGCCGGCGAAGCGCTTGAGGACTTATTAGAGTTCGTGAGCAGATACGAGCAAGCCCTCTTCAATGTCTCCAGGGCAGCGAAGCCGACGGCGTCTCGTGAGGTGGAGTGGCGCGCCTGGACGCTCCTGAGCTATGAGGCCGACTGCGCCGACTCGCTGTCCTCGTTTGCAGTGCTCGCGTCTGAGGCCGCGAGGGATAAGGCCGACGCCAAGTCTCGGGAGCGCTATGCTCCGAAAATCGGAGGCGCGAAATGAACGACTTTTTCGCCCCCGCCCTACCAGCAGAACGTGTCCTGTCCGACAGCTTCCGCGTTCACGCCGTCAAAGGTGACGGAATGTTTCCACTCCTCCGCGGCGATCGGGACTACGTCCTCGTCGCGCCGATCCACACCTATCGCGGCGAGGGCATTTACCTCGTCGACAACGGTGTCGGAGAAGACCTCTATCGGGTCTCGTCTGCCTGGGACGGCAAGAAGAACCTGAAACTCTCACGCGAGAACGAGCGGTACCACGACCACATCGTCTCGATCGAGCAGTTCGAGGCCGGCGTTCTCGCCATTGTCGTAGCCGATATCAAGGTCCGCGACGAGCGGTTCTTGAGGGAGGTGCTGGTATGATAGCGCCCTCCGTCGAGATACAAATGGAGGCGTGGCAACGATACGCCGACGCCCGCAGGAAGGCGGATAGGACTTTGTCGTTCGAAGACTGCCGTGAGGCCGCAGCCGCATGGATCGGGTTCCTGAACGTCTACCTGCCTGATCAGGAGAGGATGTCTGAGCGCCGCCTCGGCCACAATGTTACGATTTTCCCCTCCCATCGCGCGTCACTGCCAAGAGGCACATCGAGACCATGAGCAACGGAAAGGCGCGCCGGGTCGACTATCACCCTGACGAATACATAGCCGGCGTTGGCGGCGTACTTCGGGCAGACGAGCAGGGCGTCTATTGGATGCTCTGCAGCCTGATCATGTCTGAAGGACACGCCATAGAGCAGAACGAACGGCGCATCTCGGCGCTGTGCGGCATCCGACCCTCTGACGTCAGGCGGATCATCGAAAAGCTAGTCACGACAGGAAAGATATCGCGTCAAAGTGACGGCAAACTGTTCCAGAAGCGTGCTCAAAGTGAGGTCGAAAAGAGCTTGAAACGCATCCAAACTGCGTCTGAAAATGGTTCGAACGGCGGCCGACCGTCGAAGAAAAACAAATTAAATCAACGAAACGAGCAAGAAGGCGGTTTCTCCAACGAAAAACTAACCACCAACCATCAACCACCAACCACCAACCACCAACCTATCTTAGAAGAAGATAAATCTTCTTCTTTTGGCCAATCTATCGAAGACGAGTTTGAGAATTCCTTCTGGCCTCGGTACCCGAGAAAGGCTGCAAAAGGTGCAGCGCTGAGAGCCTTCAAGGCTGTTCGCAAAAAGCACGAGCTTGCGCGAATCCTCGAAGGCGCCGACCGCTATGCTAGCGAGCGCAAAGGGCAGGACCCGAAGTACACCAAGCAACCGGCGTCGTGGCTGAATGGGCTGTGCTGGTTGGACGAGCCGTCGTCTCAAACGGTCGTCAGTGACGACTGGCGGAGTGATCCTGTTTACGCGGGGGTCGAGTGATGGCGGACATCATCGAGCTCAAGCGTAAGCTGAACGACCGCGTCGTGGCCGTCGTCGAATACCTGCTGCCGAACGGTCGCAAAGAGGCCAACGAATGGCGGGCCGGCTCCACTGCCGGCGAGAAGGGGAAGAGCCTCGGTGTGCACCTGACTGGGCAGAAGGCCGGCGTGTGGTCGGACTTCAGCACGGGAGAGGGTGGCGATCTGATTGACCTTTGGTCGAAATGCCGGGGGCAGACCGTTGCCGAGGCGATCGACGACATTTCGAATTGGCTTGGTGTCTCCCGTCCCGTGCCGACGCGCGACCCGAAACCGTCCTACGTTCGCCCGGAGCGCCCGAAGTGCAACCAGCCGAAGGCGAAGGTGCGGGACTACCTCGCCGGCCGCTGCATCCCCGATGACGTGCTGGAGAAATACAAGATCGGGGAGCGTGGCGAGGATATCATCTTCCCGTTCTTGCTGCCTGATGGTGTGCTGGCGATGGCCAAGAGCCGGAAGGCTGAGGATGGTGCCAAGCCGGTCCCGACTGCTGCGAACTGCGAACCTATCTTGTTCGGGTGGCAGGCGATTGACCCGAATGCTAGGACCCTGGTCATCACCGAAGGCGAGATCGATGCACTCTCGTGGGCCTGCTTCGGCTTCCCGGCGGTTTCAGTGCCATTCGGCGGCGGGAAGGGCGGCAAGCAGAAGTGGATCGAGAATGAATTCGAGCGCTTGGAGCGGTTCGAAAAGATCTACTTGTCGACTGACATGGACGGCCCGGGTGATGAGGCAGCCGAGGAAATCGCTAGCCGGCTCGGCAGGCATCGATGCGTCCGTGTTCATCTGCCGCTCAAGGATGCGAACAAGTGCCTGACGGACGGCGTAAGTGGCGCGGAGATGGAACGCTGCCTGCAGGAGGCACGCAGTCTTGATCCTGCCGGCCTCCGGCGGCCCAGCGACCTTGTAGACCGTGTGATTTATCTGTTCTGGCCGGGTGAGGGCGACCACGTCGGTTACGGGGTCCCTTACGATAAGATTTCCGGGAAGTTGTTGTTTCGGCCTGGTGAGCTTTCGCTGTGGAGCGGGGCCAGCGGTCACGGCAAGAGCCAGATCCTTTCCGATTGCATTGCTCACTGGGTGAAGCAGGGAAGCCGGGTCTGTGTCGCCTCGCTCGAAATGAAGGGCGAGCAGACCCTCAAACGGCTCGCCAAGCAGACCGGGGGTGTCGATCGTCCTCCGGCTGCGTTCATCACGAAAATCCTGAACTGGCTAGACAGTGGATTGCTGATCTACGACCACGTTGGCAAGGCGGGAATACCGGCTTTGCTCGAGGTGTTCGACTACGCTCGCGCCAAGTACGGTTGCGACCAGTTTATCATCGACAGTCTGATGCGCGTCGGTATCGCCCAGGACGATTACAACGGGCAGGAGAAGGCCGTCTTTCAGCTCGTCGACTGGACGATCGAGAACAACGTCCACGTCCACCTGGTTGCCCATTCCCGCAAGGGCGACAAGGACCGCGGCGGCGCTCCCGAAACCGAGGACATCAAGGGTGCCATGGAAATCGGCGCCAACGCGTTCAACATCCTAACGGTCTGGCGAAACAAGGATCTCGAGGGAAAGATCAAGGCCGCGAAGACCGAGGATGAGCGCACTGCGCTCGAGGAGAAACCGAGCGTCATCCTCAACGTCGCAAAGCAACGGAACGGCGATTTCGAGGGAAAGGTCGGGCTTTGGTTCGATCAGGCGACCTATCGCTATCACACAAGCAGCAACCGCTTTCACTGGGACCGCCAGTACATCCCGCGCGGTTCCGAGGTGCTATCAGGTAACGAGGGCTTTGCACAATGACAGGACGTTCAATTCGCCAAATCGAGGTGACGCCGCCCCTTCTCAACGTCATGCGGAATGACGACGGCCGATGGGAAATCACCGATCAGTGCGGCAAACTCGTCGAAGGCCCGTTCGACACGAACGCCGCAGCATGGAAGGCTCTCGATCGTCTCGACAACGACAACGCCAACCGCCCGGATAAACCGCGAAAAGCGAAAAAGGTTGTCTGGGGCAAACCGGAAACCAAGTCTAAGCGCTCACAGCGCAAGCAGAAGAAACTGCAGGAGAAGCAGGAACACCGAATGAAGGTAAACGCGGCCAAGGCGCCCGGGTGGGTCCGTGGTGTCGCTTCCGCAAAATTCGACCCGGCCGGTGAGCGCGCCTACCGGGATCACAAACTCGGCACGTTCGGCGCGGCCTCTGAGGTGCGCAAGATCGACGTAGCCGCCTACCTTGCCGAAAAGGCTGCACGAGGCGAGGCATGAGACCGTTCGAAGCGGCCGGGGAAGCTCAAACGCACTTTCCACACCCGAATGTGGACAGTGTGTGGATGAGAACATTTGCGAACATTCGACTGAGAAAGCGGCGCGACTATGCGACTATAGTTTGTGGTGTCGAATTGATTCGCGGAGAAAGTTCGCAATGCTAGAATTCGAATTGCCCTTTCATGCATGTTTCCCAGATCACCCGTCGCCCGAATTTATTCAGCGATGGCATGAACACATTGAGCAAACAGGATCTCCAGAAACCTTCGAAAAGGTGTCACGCACAAAGCCAAGCGCGACGGAGAATGTCCGGCTGCTCTCTGGTGAACTGTCAGTCCCCCTAGCCAAGCGTATTGAAAGCAGGTTGGTGCCTTGCCCTGTTTGCTCCCCAACTTCGGGGAAGTTCAAGGTCGGCCGAATGGCGTGGTTCCCGGACGAGCAGTGCGTGCGGTTCATTGGTCACGACTGCGCGGCTAAGCATTTCGGGGAGACCTACCGAGTTGCCGACAAACGGTACAAGTTTGAACAGAGCTGCTTGTTTTATCAGAGGATGTGGCAGCGCATGGAACATCGCGTTCCGGCGCTCGAGGCATATATCGATGAGCTAGAGCCCATCGCAAAAGCCGTCCAGTTCGTCAGGGAGTACCTCGACAAGAACGCTGCCGGGTTTGTTGCCTTCCTGTGGGAAGAACTCGCGCCTCAGAACGGTGCCGTCTACTTGAAAGAGGACATTGGATCACGAGATGGAAGGGGGCAACGCCTCTTCCAGGACGTACTGTTGGGCACGGTAGACGGATTGCCGTTCATCTCTCGAAACTTCCGGCCAGCAGAAACGCTTTCCGGCATCCGTTCTATTTGCCATGACCTACGCCGTCCCCTCCCCACTTGGAATTCTGAAGGTGGAGACGACGAGACAGCACAAGAGATCATCGATCGGGGCCGTCGTGTGGAATGGATGATGAAGACGCTCCGTTCGCTCGTCGTAAAGGTCAGTGAGGCTCGCGACTTCTTGCGGCCAACGTCGCTGGCACTCCTAGAGCGATGGGCAAAGAACGAACAGTCTCCGTTCAACTCCCTGGTGTTTAGGTGGGAAGGATCCGGCGTCAACCTGAGAGCTGAAACCTATCAAGGATCATTCTACTGCAACTTGGTCATTCCACGTGCCTTTCATGGGATTCCCATCCCCAACCCGCTTGATCCCGTCCTCGACCCGATTAGCTCGACGAAACTTTAGAAAGGATGTTCGATTGGCGCGAATTCGAAAGAAACGTGAGCAGCAACCAAAGATTGGCCGTGCGAAATTACCGGAAAACGCGTACTGGATGGTTGGCCGCCAGCGACTCGCGCCCCAGCCGCAGCGACGGCCAGCCCCTCGAGTCGTGTCAGACGCCAAGGTGCCGCGCTCTGAGGTCGAGGAGCGCGTTCTTCGAGCCATGAACACACTGCGCGTGTTGCCCGATAGTGAGCGCCGTTTTTTCATCGTTCGGTCTTCATTTCCTGACTACGTTCAAGAGGCTGTCACAGCTTACAGCGCAGATAACGATTATGAGCCTCGGTTCAGGCCAACGCCGTTTGATGTCTCGGATTGCCTGACTGCCTTGGCATGGTTGCGTCATCTCGACCGACCCGAATGGCGCATTATCTGGTGGCGGTCATTCGGCATGTCGTTCGGAATCATCGCAAAATACATTGGTCGCAGCGATGAGGCAGCTAGGAAGCGCTATGAGAACGCGATGACCGATGTTTGGATCGCCGCGAACAGAAAATGAAGGTATGTTCCGTTTGTTGCCAATTTTTTGGTTGGCAAACTTGGCATTTTCCTATATTTTCTTAGGTAAGATGCGTGATTTGCGAACATTCGAGAGGGCGGCGTTAGTCGCCCTTTTTAGTTTCTGCGCCATCGCAGAACACGCAAAGCCCACATTCGATAGGAGCGTTTGAAGTCCCCGGCGAATCTGTCACGATGCGCTCTCCAATGTATTGGGGAGCATCCGAGCATGGTCGATATGGGGCTTATCACTGGTGCCGTCACTACGCTTAAAACAGCAGTCGACATCGCCTCCAGTCTGAAAGAAATCAATGACCTTACCGTTATGCGGAACAAGGTTATCGAAATGCAGAACCTAATTATGAGCGCCCAAGGCACGGCGGTCGCTGCACAATCTCAGATGCTTCAGATGGTGCATGAAATTGCGGAGCTCAAAGCCCAGGTCGCAAAGGTCGAAGAATGGAAGGCCACCTCCGAGCGCTACCATCTAGTAGATTATGGCGGGAACACTTTAGCCTATGAACTGACGGAAAAGGCGGCCAACGGGGAGCCCATCCACCGACTTTGCCCGGTCTGCTTTGAACAACGGCGGCGCTCGATATTGCAGTTTAGGTTTAAGACCAATGCGGGCCAACAGAAGTATGCTTGCGTGCCGTGCGACAGGGAATTCGACTTTGGCCACAGACAATCGTCATCTGCTCCCGCTCACAGGACGATCTCTCAAGGCGGCTGGTAATAACAGATGCAGACGCCTGACACGGTTGGCGACGACGCTCAATTTTACAACGATCTCATCCACACCAACTCACTAGTTGTTGTGGTAAAAGCGACGATCCACATCGAGCAGGAAGTCATCAAACTGATCCACTCGGTGGTCTACGATGCCAACGCTTTCGACAAGATCGATTTGACGTACTTGCAGCGCATCCAACTCGCAATAGCTCTTGGATTGGAGCCCCGCTTCCTGAGGCCATTGAAAGCCTTGGGGGAAATCAGAAACAAGTTTGCGCACGTGCTTCGTCATGAGCTGAACAAAAACGACGTTGATGGCTTCTACGATGCTTTCGATCCGCTCGACAAGCAGGTGATCCAAGACACATATGCTCGCGTCAGGAAGTCTGACGTCATGAAGCTTCGCAAGCCAAAGAAAATCGCAGGATTGACACCGCTAGACCGGTTCGCTCTGTGCGCCACAACGTTGCGGGGTGCGCTGATCTCCGCACGCCGCGGCACTCATCTCCACGAACAGCATAGCTAAGCCGATGGCGTAAATCCGATACGGTAGACTTTCTCTCCAAGTTTGCGCATCGAAACGACCATGATCCCCATTTGAGTGTAGTGCTGTAGAAGTTGCACGGTATGCCCGTCAGCATCTTTGCCGGTAAATCGCAGAATGTCGGGGTTGGAGTATGCGATTGATCGAAGATGGAATGCTGGCGCGGACCCGCCGACTACATAAACACCGAGTTCCTCATCATCTGACAGGAGCTTCTCGTGGGCAGCGATCATGGCCATCAATCGGGAGTGCATAAACTCGGCGGGGTTGTTCTTTCGGCGAGCAACGGCATTCACCTCGCTTAGCATTCCGCTAAAGTCCGGCATTCTTGGCAAATTATCCGTCATCTTTGGGGCGACTCCTAGTTGGCGATCAAATCAACCAGATGCGACGAAGGCTTACAAGGGTGAGACCACGACGCAAAAACTCACCTTCCTTTACCCATCAGTAGCGATCTGTAGCCCCGTTGCCTCCCGGTAGCGGGGCTTTCGCGTTGAGGCGGATCGATGCCCAATCCCAACCCTCCCCGTGGGTGGATCGGCCCGTGGTTCTACGGAAAGCCGAAGCCGGGGAAGTAGTTTCACAAAGGAGATAACCGCAATGGGCCTGCAATATTCTGTCGCGGTGCGCAATGCCCAGCTTGACGCGTGGGAAGCCACGATCGGCACGTCTGCGATCCTGAAGATACGTACGGGTGCACAGCCGGCAGATGTCGCGACGGCCGACAGCGGCTCGGTTCTGGCGACCGTCAACCTCCCATCCGATTGGATGGCTGCAGCATCGGGCGGCACGAAGTCCAAGTCTGGCACCTGGGAGGACATTAGCGCTGACGCTACCGGCACGGCGGCACACTACCGCATCTATGCCTCGGACGGCGTTACCTGCCATGAGCAGGGCGCGGTGACCCTGACCGGCGGAGGCGGACAGTTGACGGTCGATAACGTGAGTTTCGCCGTCGGCCAGGCCTTCACGATCACGAGCTATACTAAAACGGCCGGCAACCAGTAAACGGCCATGGCGATCGGCACGCCTGTCCATCATGCAGCGGTTGCGAATGATGGCGCTACGGTCACGACAGCGAGCTTCACGCCGGCAGCGAACAGTCAACTTATCGCGTTTGCCACCGGGTATCGGAGCGCGGCGTTTACCGGCAAGCCGGCGATCACGGACAGCGTTGGACTGACCTGGACTGAAGTCGGTTCCGTTCAGTGGAACCCCGCTGCGGGCTCCAGGGACGTTCATTACGCGCTGTACAGGTCTTCCAGTGTCGGCGGATCTCCGGCAGCAATGACGGTCACGGCGACGGCGACGAGCGGCAACGAAGTGTCGCTTTCGGTTGACGCCGTAACCGGCGCATCGAACGTTTTCAGCAACTTCGATACAGCAGAAAGCGAGACCGGCGACCCCGCATTCACGCTGCCTGCGGCGCTCAGCAGCGGCTCCGCGGTCATGATATGGGCGGCGGCAGTGCAAGGGAACAACTCGTTCGCTCAGCCCGCCGCTTACACCGAAACATTTGACCTGACGACCTCCACTCCGGGTGGAGACGATTTTCGGCACATGATGTGCTACGACCTGACGCCTGCCAACGTCAGCGAGACCGTCAACAGCAACAATGCGCTCGCCTTCGGCTTCATCCTTGAATTGAAGGAGGCAGCGGCCGGCGGGGGCATCGTCGGTTCTGCCTCGATTACCGAAGCCGGAGACACGATTTCCGCCGCAGCGACATTGGCTCTCCGCGCCTCGCTCGCTGCGACGGAAGCAGGCGACAGTGTCTCAGCCTCGGCAAAACTCGAGCTCTCTGGCGTGGCGTCCATGACCGAGGCAGACGACAGCCTTTCGGCGACCGGATCGATCGCAAGCAACTCGCGCACCGGTGCGGCATCGATCACTGAAGCGGACGACGCGCTCGCCAGCCCGGCGACGCTCGCAATCAAGGCTGCCGCGGCCATAACGGAGAGCGACGACACACTCTCTGCCGCGGCCGGCATCCTGATTGTCGGAAGCAGCGCGATTATAGAAGCCGACGATACTGTCGTCGCTCGGGCTGTCCCGATCCTGGTTACGAGCCCGCAAGAACGCACGGTATCGGTCGCCGCAGAGGAGCGAACGGTCGCGGTCCTTGCCGAGATCCGAACGGCCTCGGTGAGTGCAGAAACAAGATCGGTCGCTGTTCGGTCTGAAAATCGACTGGCTGCAGCATAAAGAGGGTAGCGACATGGCTTTGACCTGGCCCGCGTTAAAGGACCCTGACGAGGTCAAAGATTACAGCCTCAACTGGGCTGCTCTGCTGGGCGCGTCCGACACAATCACGAGCTCGACCTGGACGATCGATGATGGCGATGGCCTCACGATCGACAGCGACAGCAACAACAGCACCGCAACCACGGTCTGGCTCTCATCGGGAACGGCCGGAACGAATTACAGTCTCGTCAATCGGATCGTGACGGCCGGAGGCAGGACGTTTGACCAGACGGTCAGGCTGAAGGTCAGGGCAAAGTAGGCTTGACGTAGATCCAGGAGCCAGCGTCGGATTAGTCTGCATGAACTAAGGGTGGTGTCGAATGCAGTGCACTCCCAATTTTCTCCAACATCGCTTTCAAGGGGCGACGGCCGCGTGACTTTCCGCCGAGGTAATTGGCGATCGGGCCCTCTTCCCAGTCGATTTCATTGCCCCGGTGGCTTGTGCGGTATTTTCGCACTCTGAGTTCGCCGGTTTCGGTGTTGAAGAGCAGCGCGTGAGACAGATAGTTCCCATGTGGCAGCCCTTTTCGAAAGAATTCTCTTTCGACAATTGCCATGTTTTACCTCTTCCGATTTTGGGAGCTTTTCGTCGCCCCTCGGTGTTTTGCGTCGCTTCAATTTGCTGCGGGGATGGGCAGTCCCGGTCTTCCTCCCTGGCACACGGGGCATTTGCGCTGGAAAAAGTCGGAACCATTCGCGCCGTAGACATAGCTGCAGGATTCGCCGTCCCGCGGTTCCAGGCATTCGAGTATCCAGATGCGTTGGTTGTGGTCGTTGCCCGTGTACTCGGTCTTTTCGGTCAGACGCTGGTTGTTGCGGTTCACGTCACCGATTTTAGATTTAGACAGCATGCTCTCGTTCGACCCCTCCAAGACTTTGACGGGACTTTGACACAACCATGGCGAAAGCAAAACTCTCCGAAGAGGTGAAGCCCGAGAAGGACGAGAAGACCGGCCGCTTCTTACCGGGGAATAGCGGATTCGGTGGCAGACCGAAAGGCGCGCGCTCGAAGCTGGGCGAACTCTTCCTCGAAGACATGCTCGCCGCTTGGGAGAGCCGCGGTGCCGCTGCAATACAGCAGGTCATCGAGAATCGCCCGCAAGACTTCCTCAAGGTCGTCGCCTCCCTGATGCCGAAGGACCTGAATGTCAACATCAACCAGATTGGCGAGATGACTGATGAGCAGCTTCTCGACCGCATCCGCAAGCTCGACGCCACCATCCAACCTTTCCTCTCTGCTCATGGAGAGGATGGAAATAGCGATGGAGATAGAGCGACGACAGCGCACTAACCTGCTGAAGTTCTATCGGCCGTACGCAAAGCAGGTCGAGTTTCACAAGGCCGGCGCGGCATATCGCGAGCGCTTGTTTATGGCCGGCAATCAGCTCGGTAAGACGCTGTCAGGCGCTGCTGAGGCCGCGATGCACCTGACCGGACAGTATCCGGACTGGTGGCCGGGTCGCCGCTGGGGCCGCGCAATCACGATGCTCGCAGGCTCGGAATCGTACGAGCTGACCAGGGACGGTGTGCAGCGCCTCATGGTGGGGCCGCCTCTCAGCGAAGAGGATTGGGGCACTGGCTATATTCCGAAGACCGCAATTGCCGACACCACGCGTCGCGCTGGCGTGTCTGGCACGCTCGATAGCGTTACGGTTCGGCATGTCTCTGGTGGACTGTCGACGCTGCTCTTCAAGGCATACGAGCAGGGTCGTGGTAAGTGGCAGGCAAACACGGTTGATTATGTCTGGTTCGACGAAGAGCCGCCCGAGGACGTCTATCTAGAGGGCATTACGCGAACCAACGCGACGCAAGGCTCGATCGCGGTCACGTTTACCCCTCTGAAGGGTATGAGCACGGTCGTCGCTCGCTTCATCATGCCTGGCGACGATCCAGGCGCCAAATACCGTACGGTCGTGACGATGACGATCGACGACGCGGAACATTACTCGCCGGAGGAGCGCGAAAAGATCATTTCGGCTTACCCGGCGCACGAGCGGGAAGCCCGCACGAAGGGTGTGCCGTCCCTTGGTTCTGGCCGAATCTTCCCGGTTTCGGAAGAGAGCATCACGGTCGCACCGTTCGAGATCCCGAAGCATTGGGTGCAGATCGGCGGCCTCGACTTCGGTTGGGATCACCCCTTTGGGGCTGCTGGTTGCGCCTGGGATCGGGACGCGGACGTGTTCTATGTCACGAAGGTTTATCGCGAGCGGGAAGCAACGCCGATCATTCACTCGGCTGCTCTGAAGCCTTGGGGTGCCTGGCTGCCGTGGTCATGGCCTCACGATGGTTTGCAGCACGACAAGGGCTCGGGCGAGCAACTGGCGACACAGTATCGGGCGCAGGGCCTGAACATGCTGCCTGAGCGCGCGACGTTCGATGACGGCACCAACGGCGTTGAGGCTGGGCTGTCCGACATGCTGCAGCGAATGCAGACCGGGCGGTGGAAGGTCTTTTCGACCTGCTCGGACTGGTTTGAGGAATTCCGGCTCTATCACCGGAAAGACGGCAAGGTCGTGAAAGAGCGCGACGACGTGATTTCAGCATCTCGATACGCACTGATGATGAAGCGGTTCGCCAAGGTGAAGGCTGACGCCGCCGCATGGAAATTCACTGATCGGAAGGTTGTTTGATGGCTGCGATGTCGAAACAGCAGGTTGCTGCCCAGGTCTCGCAGCTCGTGAAGGATTGCGAGAACTACCGGGACGAGCTTTCCGTCGACCGCATCAAGGCGATGGAATACTACGACGGCGAGATGAAGGACACGCCGGCCGATCCGAACCGGTCGAAGGTGGTTTCCCGCGACGTCCGCTCCGCCATCAAGAAGGTTCTGCCTTCGCTCATTCGCACGATCCTCGGCAATGACAAGGTCGTCGAATACGAGCCGATGAATGAAGGCGATGAAGCCGGAGCGGAACAGGCGACCGACTACATCAACTATGTCGTGTTCCCGGAGAGCGATGGCTATGACGCGGTGCAGGATGCCGCGCACGATGCTCTAAAGCTCCGCAACGGCGTGATCCGCTGGTGGTACGACAAGAAGCGCTCGGTTCAGGTCTCGACCCACACCGGCCTTGATGAGGCGGCGCTGGTCCAGCTGGTCGCCGACGATGATGTCGAGGTGCTGGAGCAGGAATCCTACCAGGATCAGATCGACACGCCGCAGGGGCCGGTGCCGGTCACCCTCTACAACGTCAAGATCAGGCGCACCGCGGAATATGGCTGCTCGAAGCTGGCGGCGGTCCCGCTCGAGGAGTTCCTGATCCACCCCGACGCCATCTCGATCGACGACAGCCCGATCACGGGCCTGAAGACGCGGATCCGCCGCTCCGATCTGGTCGCAATGGGTTATGACCGGAACAAGGTCTACAGCTTTGCGGCGGCTGGCTCGGACAAGGAAGAGGAGACGGAGCAGGACACCCGCCGGCGCGAAGTTTTTGACGGCAACGACGCCATCGTCAAAGCGCTGCAGGAAGTCGATTACTACGAACTCTATGTGAAGATCGACAAAGACGATGACGGTATCGCCGAATTGCGCCGCATGTGCTTCGCCGGCGGCCTGGCAGAAACCAATCTGCTCGACGATGAGGAAACCGACGAGGTTCCCTTTGCCGATCTGATCGTCGAGCGCCGCCCGCATCAGCGCGAAGGCAATTCCGTCACCGACGACATGGCCGAGATCCAGCGCGTCAAGACGGTCCTGATGCGTCAGACGCTCGACAACCTCTACTGGCAGAACAATCAGCAGCCGATCGTGCAAGAGGGCGTGATTGTGAACCCGGAGGCGGTGTTGAACCCGAAGTTCGGGCAGCCGATTCGGGTCACTCAGTCAACCGACGTTCGCGGTGCCGTCGGCTTCAGCACTGTTCCGTTTGTCGCGCAGCAGTCTTTCGGAATGCTGGCTTATATGGATCAGGAGGCTACCGATCGGACCGGTATTTCGGATGCGTCGAGCGGCATGGCGCCGGATGCGTTGCAGAACATGACGGCCAAGGCCTCGGCGATGATCGAGCAAGCGGGCATCGGCCAGACCGAGTTGATGGTCCGCACCTTCTCCCAGGGCCTCAAGCGGGTGTTCAAGGGGCTTCTTCGGCTCGTCATCAAGCACCAGGACAAGCCGCGCACGGTGCGTCTGCGTGGTCAGTGGGTGACGTTCGATCCGCGGCAATGGAATGCGGACATGGACGCCACGGTCAACACCGGCCTCGGTGCTGGCACGCGCGAGCGCGACATGATGATGATGCAGGTCGTTGGCGCGCAGCAGGAGAAGCTGCTGGCTGCCTACGGACCGATGGATAATCCGTTCGTGTCGATCGACAACATCTGGAATTCCGTCTCGCGCGGTGTCGAGGCGGCCGGCCTTCGGACCCCGGACCTGTATTTCACCAAGCCGACGCCAGAGCAGATCCAGAAAATGCAGCAGGCGCAGGCGAACAAGCCGAATCCTGTAATGCAGAAGGTGCAGATCCAGGCGCAGGCGGACATGGCAAAGGCCAAGCTCGACGCCGAGAACGAGCGCCGGAAGATGGAAATCGACCGCGAAACGAAGCTCGCCGAAATCCAGCAGCAGACGGCGCTGAAGAAGTACCAGATTGATCAAGAGTTGGAGCTCAAGCGGCAGACCAACGCGGTACAGATGCTCACGCGCGGTCCGGTGCCCGACGTGAACGTCGGTGGAGATCCGGGATGACATATACGCTTTGGAGACAAGGTGTTTGGGACAAATACCCGAGCGCCGACATTCGCATCGTGAGCAACTCTCAGGGGATCATCGGCGCTGACGCATATGTCGATGGCGTGAAAGTCTCGGAGTGGCGCCCATGAGGCAGGAAGACAAGACTGCCGCCGCACGCGTGCTGCTCGACATGCCTCTCTTCCATCTGCTGATGGACGAGCTCGAAGCAGCAGCCGTCAACGGCTGCATCAACGCCAAGATCACCGATCACGAGACCCGCGCCGCCTTTGCGGCCGAAGCGCGGGCAATCCGAAATCTCAAAGGCAAGATCAAGTTCCTCGCTGAGGGGCAATCCTCTGCCGATGGGAAGGCAGCCCCGGCATAGCGCCGCGGCCAAACCTCAAAAGGCAAGCACGACATGACAGACGCAGCCACCAACTCCCCGTTCGTCGGGGAGAGTGATAGCGGTCGACCCGCACTCACCATCGACGACGCCGCGAACCTCGACTTTGCCGAGTCCACCGAGACCAACGAGCAGGAAGAGGAAGAGCAGCAATCGACGAATGCGACGGGTGAGGCCACCGAAGATGAGGGCCAAGAGACCGACGATCCCGCAACCGAAGGCGACGAGTCTACCGAATCCGAAGAGGGTGAGGAGACCAACGAAGCTCAGGAAGCCATCATTACCCTGAAAGGCGGCGAGCAGGTTCCACTCGAGGAACTGAAGAAGGGGTATCTGCGGGAGAGCGATTACCGCCGCAAAACTCAGGAGCTCGGCAACAAGCGCGGGGCTATTGAGGCCATGACAACCCGCGTCGCCAACACGGCGAACGCCATCGCGCAATTCCTGATCGAACAGCTACCGGCGGAGCCGAACTATTCGATGGCGATCCAGAATCCCAACGAATACACCCGGCAGAAGGCGGTTTACGATGCGGCCTTGGCTCGCGTGCACCAGATCATCAACCTGGGCGGCGAACCGCAGAAGGTCGCAGGCGAACTCAGCCAGGCCACGTCCGAGGAAACTCTGGCGGCCGAAAACTCCAAGCTGCTCGAAGCCTTCCCGCATCTCTCCAAGGACGAGGCCCGCGAGAAGTTCTTTGCCGACGCATTCAAGGCCGGCGAAGACTTCGGGTTCTCAACCGAGGAGATGCAGCAGTTCACCGACCACCGTTATTTCAAGGTCATCCACTACGCCATGCTCGGTCTCAATGCCGAACAGGCGAAGAACAAGGCATTGAAGAAGGTGGCGAATGCTCCCCCGGCAGCCGTCAAGGCCAAGCCGAACGGCGCTGTGAACCCGACGGCACGGAAGAACCAGGAAGCGATGAAGAGGTTGGCAAAAACCGGGTCGATCAAGGACGCAATGTCGATCGACTTCGACTAACCCCATCTTCGAAGGACCAGAACCATGGCAGCTCTCGCCAATACCTTCCTGACCACGAGCGCCGTTGGCAATCGTGAAGAACTCTCCGACGTGGTGTCGCGCATCACGCCGGAAGACACCCCGATCTATTCGCTGATCGAAAAGGGCAAGGCCGTTTCCATTCACCCCGAATGGGAAACGGACGAGCTCGCAGCGCCGGCAGCGAACATCAAGACTGAAGGTGACGAATATTCGTTCGGCGCCATCACCCCGCCCGAGCGCATGGGTAACTACACCCAGATCATGCGCAAGGACTGGATCATCTCCGGCACGCAGGAAGTCGTTTCCGAAGCGGGCAATGTCCAGAAGCGGAAATACCAGAAGCTGAAGAAGGGCGTCGAGATCCGAAAGGACGTTGAATTCGCCATCATCGACACGAACGCTTCTGTAGCCGGTGCGACGCGCGAATTCGGCTCGCTCAACACCTGGATCGAGACCAACGTCTCTCGCGGCGCAACCGGCGCCAACGGCGGCTTTGATTCCGGTACGGGCCTCACCGTCGCCCCGACCAACGGCACGCAGCGCGCATTCTCCAAGTCCATTCTGGATACGGTGATGCAGCTCGGCTACCAGAGCGGCGCCAACTTCCGCCACGTCTCGGTGTCGCCGTACGTCAAGAGCGTGTTCGTCACGTTCATGTCGGACAGCAACGTTGCTCCGTTCCGCTATGCTGTTTCGAAGGGCGGCGAGCGCAACACAATCGTCGCGACGGCCGACTATTACGAAGGCCCGTTCGGCACGGTGATGATCCACCCGAACCGCGTTCAAGCGGCCGGTGCCGGCCAGGCTCGAAACGCCTTCTTCATCGATCCCGACATGCTTGAATTCCTCTGGCTCCGCAAGATCCAGGAAGACAAGGATGTCGCGAAGACGGGTGACGCCGACAAGGGCGTTATCATCGGGGAAGGCACGCTGAAGGTGAAAAACGAAAAAGGTCTCGGCGTCGCTGCCGACCTCTTCGGCCTCACCTCTTCGACCTGATCGACGACGATCAAACCACCATAAGGGGCGGGCTTTTGCTCGCCTCTTCCCGTTTCAGGAGACAGGACAATGGCAGAATCCAAAGAGAAGACGACGCCGGTCAAGTTGCTTTACGACGTGTGGGCATCCGACGACCAGCGTGTTCCACGGGGTACCGTTCTCGACCTTCCCGTCAGTGCGGCGAAGGAACTCATTGCGCAGGGCAAGGCCGAGCGCGCCGATCCGCTTCCCGGAGAGAGCGCATGATCATTCGTGATGGCGCGTGGACGCTCTACGACCACGACATCATGACTGGCCGGTCAGTCTGGCATCTGTTCGACGGGGAGAAGGACGTGTTCCGCGTCGACTACCCCGTCGACAATCTCATCAGCGAGAACCAGTCCGTGCGCAACAGCGCCGAGAAGGCTTGGCGCGGCGATTGGCACCGCGTCGCCTCGATCCCGCTCAATGTCGCTTACGATTCCGGCCTCGTGCAGGCCCACTCCGAAGGCGACGACCGTTTCGTCAAACGCTTCCTCAACAACAGCGACAACCGCGCCTGGCGGACGAAGGAAGGCAATCTATGACCATTTCGGACTACGCGTCCCTCATGGTGGACGCTGGCGAGTATGCAGGTCGCGATGACTTCGCGCACGTCTACCCGCGCCTGCTCGGTTTGGCAGAGCTAAAGTTGAACCGTGGGCTGCGTGTCGCCGACATGGAAGTGACCGACGAAATCGCGCTGATCGATGGTGAAGGCTCACTGCCGTCCGATTTCCTTGAGGCGCGCGAGGTCAAGAACGCATCAGGCATCCCCATTCGTGCCATCTCGCTGCAGCAGTTGACTGACAGTTATATGGATCGCAGCGGCATCCCGGCCGGCTATGCCATCGTTGGGAGCACCATCAAGGTTAGACCTGTCTCCGACCAGGATTTGACGGTCACCTATTACGGCAAGATTCCGGCCCTCACGCCGTCGTATCCGACCAATTGGCTGCTGCAGAAGGCGGCAGATGTTTACCTTTACGCACTCGTCACTGAAATCGCCATTTGGGAAGTGGGCAAAGGCGAGGGGAGTGCTGACAAGGTACAGGCAGCACAGCAGCTTATGACGCTGGCAATCAGCGGTCTCACCATTGGTGATGAGCGCACCCGATGGGGCAACGCTCAAGTGATTGTCGGAGGCCCGACCCCATGACGCTTTTGACCGCCGTCAACGAGGTTTGCGACGTTGTTTCGCTGGACCGCTTCTCGACTGTCTACGGCTCGACCGATCCGAATGCACAGACGATGCTGACCATGGCAAACGAGGCAGGTCAGGAGATCGCCCGCCGCGCGGACTGGCAGAAGATGCTGAAGACGCTCACGGCTACGGCATCGCCCGAAAATTTCCCGAGCAATTTTCAGCGCCTCACTCCGGGCGGATCTGTTCGCAAGTCGGATGGCACCTTCGTTCGTCCCGTCACGAATAGCGGCCAATGGGCTGTCATCGTTGGCGTTCCTTCCACCACGCCGTATTTCTTCATGAAGGGCGGGCAATTCCTGTTCTCGCCGGTCTCTGCCGCTGTAAGCGCCGTCATCGACTACGTGTCGAAGAACTGGATTATCAACGTATCCACGGAGAAGGCAGAATTCTCCGCAGACGACGACACCACGCTCTTCCCCGAACGGCTGCTGGTGAAGGGCATAATCTGGCGCTGGAAGCGGCAAAAAGGCCTGTCGTTCGAAGACAACCTTGCAGAGTTCGAAGCTGACCTGACACAGGAAATCAACGCCGATCGGGGTGCAGCATGACGATTCAGCCGCGCCCCGGCCGCGTCGGTCAGACCAATCGCGGGCCTGTTGCTGTTGGCAAGCAGCAGACATCGCAACCGGTGACGTTCCCGGCCCCGAAGGGTGGGCTTGTAACGACGCGCGACATGGCATCGCAAGAGCCTGGAACCGCGTCAGTCCTGCGCAACTTCTTCCCGACCCTGACTGGCTGCCGTATTCGTGGCGGCTCGCAGAGGACCGGACTTGCAGCCGATGGCACCGACCTTCTCAGCGCCTTCAAATACAAGTACGGCGCTGCGGAAAAGATGTTCATGGCGTCGGCTACGGCCATCTACGACATGACATCGCCGGCCGCGCCTCCGACCACGACCGCGGCGGATGTCAGCGGCATGAGCGGTGGCGACTGGTGCGCCTTCCAGCATACGAACGCCGGCACGTCCTATCTCGTCTGCCTCAACGGCGCCAATGACCGGCAGCTTTACAACGGCACGACCTGGACAACCTCACCGGCCATCACCTTCAGCGACAGCACGACCATGCCGCAGCTCAATTGCGGCTGGCTGTTCAAGAACCGCGAATTCTTCCTGAAAAACGGGACGCTAGACGCCTACTACCTGGCAGTGAATGCCGTCGGCGGCGCTGCATCGCTCTTCCCGCTTGGCGGCGTCATGAAGAAGGGCGGATCGCTTCTCACCGGCTTCTCGTGGTCGCTCGAAAGCGGCGACGGCCTCAACGACATGTGCGTGTTTGTGTCGACCGAGGGCGAGATTGCCGTCTATGCCGGCGATGATCCGTCGAGCGCCTCGTCCTTCGCCCTCAAGGGCGTCTATCAGATTGGCAAGCCACTCGGCAAAAACGCCTGGATCAGGGCAGGGGGCGATATTCTCATTGCCACGACCGACGGTCTCACACCGATGTCGCAGGTGTTCCAGCGGGACCGGCAAGCGCTGTCGCTCGTTTCGGCATCACGACCCATCGAGGATGATTGGCGCAAGGCGGCGAATGCCACCGGGACCGGTTGGACGCTGAAGCAGTGGCCGGAGCAGAATCTGGTCTTCGTGGCGTTCCCGGAAAACAGCGTTGTCACCGACACGACGTTCGTCCTGAACGTGCTCACCGGCAAGTGGGCGACGGTCACGAACTGGAAAGCGCTTTGCTACGACACACTGCAAGGCGGACTCTTCTTTGGCTCGCTTGACGGCTATGTCTGGCAGGGCGACACGACGGGAACCGATGACGGCTTGACCTTCTCGGCGACCTATCTCTCGCAGTTCTCTCCGGCGGGGCAGTTCGGTCAACGCGCGAACGCGACGCTCGCCCACATGTATTTCCGGGCGAAGACAAAGCCCAAAGTTCGGCTGTTCGCTCGGGCGGATTACGACAAGTCGACGCCAAGCTTCAACGCGGCCACCGAGGGCGATGCGGCTTCATCCGAGTGGGACGTAGGCCTCTGGGACGTGGCGATCTGGGACGGCGTGTCCGAGGTCAATCGATACGACTTCCGGCAGAACGTCCGGGCGAGTGGGGACATGCTCGCCGTCGGCTGCGTCATCACTTCCGGCGGCGATTTCAAGCTGGATCTCGAGGTCGATCTCGCCACCGTTCAGGTTTCGGTCGGGGAGGCGAGCGCCTGATGCTTCCGAACGATCATGAGAAGGTACGTGCGGCGCTGTTGCGCTGGACCCGCGGTGACGAGGCGGCGGCCGATTTCCTTGAGGAGATTGCAGAGATTGCCCGTCTTGCCGACGACATCGTGGACGAGGAGGCGAACCGGCAACGCAACGTCTGCTGGCTGCTCACCCGGACCCTGACGCATCTGCCGCTGAACCCGTTTTTTATCCGCCATGCTCCGACACTGGCGCCGCTGATGAACAACGTCATTGTCCAGTGGCAGTTGAGCGATGAATGGCGGTCATCACGAGATGCGCTGAAGCGGCAATTCGGATTCGTGATGCGGGAGGCGGTCGGATCGATCGTCACCGCGGTTGCTGGAATCGTCGGCGGCTACGACCATGCCAAGGACGCGACGGAAGACTTTTTCGAACTCTGCCATGCCGGCTCGCGAGAGACCGTAGAAGAATGGATGAAGGATTGAGATATGGGCCTTTACGGTAGCGCGCCGGAATCTCCGGACCCGAAGGAAACGGCTTCTGCCCAGACCGCGACGAACATCGGGACCGCCGTTGCCAATAATGTCATGGGCAACGTCAACCAGGTCACGCCCGACGGGTCGCTCAAATACACCTACACGACGCAGAAATGGACCGACCCGCTCAGCGGCAAGGTCTACGATCTGCAGGTGCCTACCGCGACGCAGACGCTTTCGCCCGACCAGCAGGCGATCAAGGACCAGACCGACGCCGCCGAACTGAACATGGCGACGCTTGCCAACACACAGTCTGGCAAGCTCAACGACCTCCTTGGCAAGCCGATGGATTTCTCCAAGGCTCCGGCCGCAGGAGACCCGTCGAAGATCGGCCTTCCACAGTACCAGCAGTTCGGGAGCGGCCCGAACCTGCAAACCAGCGTCGGCAACGCGGGCGACATCACGAAGTCCTACGACATCGATTTCGACACGACGAAATACGAAGACGCGCTGATGGCGCGCCTCAATCCGCAGCTGGAGCGCGACAGGGCAGCCCTGGAAACGCGGCTCGTCAACCAGGGACTTCAGCCGGGGTCCGAGGCCTACAATCGGGCGATCGACGAGGCGAGCCGCACGTCCAACGACGCCCGCATCGCAGCGGTGCTGAACGCCGGACAGGAGCAGAGCCGACTTGCCGGCCTCGCTCGCGACCAGGCGACATTCCAGAACTCGGCGCAGCAGCAGCAGTTCGGCCAGAACCTTGCATCGGCCGGCTTTGGCAACGACGCCAAGCAGCAGATGTTCCAGAATAACCAGTCGACGACGGCTGCCAACAACGCTCTGAAGGATCAGAGTTTCAATGCGCAGCAGGCCAAGTTCAATCTGCAGAACCAGGCGCGCTCGCAGTATCTCAACGAGCAGTACGCCCAGCGCAACCAGCCGATCAACGAAATCATCGGCCTCATGTCCGGGGCGCAGGTCAACAACCCGCAGTTCGTGCCGACACAGTCCAACCCCATGCCGACGGTCGATTATGCCGGCCTCGTCCAGCAGGACTATGCGAACAGGATGGGCGCCTACAACACACAGCAGGCCAATATGCAGAGCATGTTAGGCGGCATGCTTGGCTTCGGCGGACAGCTTGCAAGTCTGTCGGACAGGCGGGCGAAGAAGGACATCAAGAAGGTCGGCGGCCTCTACTCGTATCGCTACAAGGGTGAAGGCAAGAGCGCTCCCAGGCGCATTGGCGTGATGGCGCAGGAGGTGGAGAAGGTCCGCCCCGACGCCGTTGTCAAAGGCGCTGACGGACTTCGGCGCGTGAATTATGGCGCCCTCTTCAATGCAGGGAGGCGCAAATGATCGGCTTTACCGGCTATGGCGCAAAACCCACGCGTGAAGAACTGGCCAAGCGGCTCCAGGCCCAGATCATGGGGCAGCCCCTACCTCAGACGATCGGCGGCGGCATGGGCATGCTCGGGGCTGGTCTCGCTGCAAACCTCGCCAAGCGCAATGCCGCATTTCCGACCACTCCGGGCGGCGGGCAGCCGTCAATGATGACCGGCCTGGCTAACTTCTTCTCTGGCTCCCGCAATGGAGGTCTTTACTGATGGCCTATTCGTTCCTGTTTGGCGGCGATACCGGAGAGACCCCGGCTTCCATCAAACGCAAGCGCGACCTTGCGATGGCAATCATGGGCGGATCGGCTGCTCCGCGGAACATCGGGGAAGGCTTGAATGCTCTCGGCTCCGGTATCGTGGCCGGCGTTATGAACCGCAGGGCAGACAAGTCTGAGAAGACTGGCAGGGACAGCGCCAACAGCGCGTTCCAAGGTATCGTGAACAACATCACCGGCCAGGCACCGAACGTCAGCGCATCGAGCATTCTTTCCACTGGCGTGAAGCCGGCGAGCGGCAATGCCTCGGGCGGCTCTGGCTCCTATCGCGACGCCATCGCCTCGATCGAGAGTGCAGGCAGCGGCGACTATTCCGCCGTTGGCCCGACGCATCCGAAGATGGGCCGCGCGCTCGGGCGCTATGGCATCATGGAGGCCAATGTCGGCCCTTGGTCGCGCGAAATCCTCGGCCGAGAGGTTTCGGCTGATGAGTTCATGGCGAACCCGAAAATTCAAGACGCCATTTTCGACGGCAAGTTCAACAGCTACGTGCAGAAGTACGGTCCGGAAGGCGCCGCGCAGGCATGGCTTGGCGGCGAGGGTGGCGTCGGCAAAGTCGACCGCAAGGATTCCCTTGGAACATCGATTGGCGATTATGGGCGCCGTTTTATGAGCCAGATCGGACCGCAGGAAGTCGCCAGCCTAGATCCGTCTATCGGAATGCCGCCGCAGACGGCCGGCGACGCTGTGAACGCAATGGCGGGCGCATCTGCCAATGCAGGAAACGGGGCACGCGTCCTGGCCTCTCCCTTTGCCCCTCCGTCTCTGTCGGACGAGGTAGCCGAGTTCGAAAAGACGCCAGAGTATGCTGCACGCTTCCCAGGTCAAAACGTGGGTGTAAACGCTCAGCCGCAGCAGTCAGCTCCGCCTCTCGCACCTCCGGTAGAGGTAGCATCTCCCGCGGTGCCGCCGAACGCGCCTGCCGTGGGCCAGCGTCAGCAGGTCGCCCAGGCGCAGCAGATGCAGCCGCAGGCGCCGCAAGGCCCCGACCAGATGACGCTCCTGCAGGCTCTCAGCAACCCGTGGCTGTCGGAGGAGCAGCGTGTCGTTCTCCAGACGCTCTATCAGCAGCAGGTGCAGCAGGCAGAAGCGCAGCGCGAGGCATTGGCCCGACGCCAGCAGGCGGAATACGAGGCGCAGTTGAAGCAGGCAGACCCTGCATACCAACTCGGCCTGCAAAAGACACGGCAGGAAGTCGAGAGCCTGAAGACGCCCGAATACCAGACGCTCACCCCCGAGGAGCGCAAGGCGCTTGGCATTCCCGACACTGACCAACGCGTCTATCAGCGCTCGCGCGGCGGCAAGATCGATGCAGTCGGCGGCGCGGGCCAGACGATCAACGTCGGCAACGAAGTCGAGGCGCGTAAGGCCGCGGCTGCACAGGTAGGTTTGACTCCTGATCACCCCGCCTATCAGGGCTTCATTCTCACCGGCAAGCTTCCGCGCGAGGATGCGCAGGCCCTTACGGCGACCGACAAGAAGGCGATCCTCGAGGCCGATGAGATGGTAGCCGCCAACGAAAACGCCCTCAAGGCTCTCGAAACGGCAAAGGGCCTCTCCGGCAAGGCCAACGCCGGCTGGTTCTCCGGCACGCGCGCATCGATCGGCAACAATCTTCCGGATTGGATGGTCCCGGACTTCGTCTCGTCGCCGGAGAGCTCCGAAGCCACGACGAATTTTGACAATGCCGTCATCGGGCAAGCCCTCACGTCCCTGAAAACCATCTTCGGCGGCAACCCGACGGAAGGCGAGCGCAAGATCCTCCTCGACCTGCAGGGCTCATCGAGCCTGCCCAAAGGGGTGAGAGGTCAAATCCTCGATCGGGCGATTGAGATGGCGAACCGGCGGCTTGAGTTCAACCGCGAGCGCGCGGCAAGCCTCCGCGGCGGCGATTACTACAAGCCGGGCGGCGGCAAGGCGAAGACGAATATCGGCGGCTACACGATCGAGGAAGAGTGATGCCAACATTCAAGATCACCGGCCCTGACGGGAAGACATATCGGGTTAGCGGCGAGAACGCCGAAGGCGCCTTCCAGGCTCTTCAGCAGCACCTCGGTGCCTCCGCGCAGCCGGAAGGAGAGGGTCAAGCGTCGATCGACCTCCGCAAGGAGATGTCGGATGCGACGCAGAATTTCGGTAGCCGCAATGACGGCTTTGGCCGGAATGTCGACAGCTTCATGCGAGGTGCGGCCGATACGATGACCTTCGGCCTTGCTGATGAACTCACAGCTGCTGGTGGCGCTCTAACGGGTGTTGGCGGTGAGTTCGGCGAATATGGCCGCAATCTCCGGCGCGAGCGCATCATACAGGACCAGCGCGACCAGCAGGACAAGGTTGCATCACTCGCAGGGAAAATCATGGGCGCCGTCGGCGGCGGTGTGGGCTTGGCGAAGAATGGCCTGTCTGCAACGACGAACGCGATCAAGGCTGGCAAGGGCTTGGCCGGTGTCACCAAAGCCTCAGCCATGGAAGGTGCGATTCTCGGTGGAGCTCAGGGGTTTGGCAGTGGGGAAGGAGTGGAAGACAGGCTCTACAATGCCGGGGTAAGCGGCTTCATTGGAGCTGGTATCGGTGGAGCCCTTCCGAGCGTTACAACGGCCGCCTCGGGAGCGGTCAAAGGCGCCATCGCTCCCTTAGTCGCCCCGTTCCGGCCGGCGCAGTACACCGACAAGGCACTCGCCACCTATCTCCGCCGCTCGGGAAAGACGCCGGAGCAGATTGCCGGAATCATGCGCTCCGCTGTCGATGACGGGCAGCGGATGTACACCCTTGCCGATGCGATGGGGAATGCGGGGCAGCGTGCACTGGTGCCGGTCACCAGAACGCCGAACGATGCCCGCCAGGAAGTGACAGATTTTCTCGTCCGCCGTCAGCTTGGCCAGCCTCAGCGATTGGCTAACGCCTTGGCTGAAGGTTTCGACGCTCCGCAGACCTCGGATAAGGTCAGCCGTGCCTTGACGAGCGCCCGTGACATCGAAGCCAATCAGCTTTACACGGCGGCCCGCCGAAATGCTGGTCCCGTCAATGTGACACCCATCCTCGAGAGGATCGATGAGACACTTTCTCCCGGCGTCAACCGCGTTGCAAATCCTCGGGACAATATCGGCTATGACACGATCGAGGGTTCACTCGCCCGCGTGCGGAAGATGATCTCAGACGGCAACTCGCAGGTGACGGACTTCAACACGCTGTTCCGGGCAAAGCTCGATCTCGACGATATGATCGCCAGGGCGGACGCGCAGGGCGCCGGCAACCGCGCACACTACCTGACACAGGTAAAGCGAGAGGTTGATCGTGCGCTCGAAGACGCTTCCCCGGCTTATCGGAGTGCGAATGACACATTCGCTACCCGCAGCCGTGTAATCGACAGCGTCGCCGAGGGGCAGGCCGCCAAGTCCGGCCGGGTGCGCTCTGAAGATAGCATTGAAGCTTTCGAGCGCCTGACACCGGATCAGCAGCAGGCTTATCGCGTTGGCTACGTCGACCCCATCATTGCCGACATCGAGAGCCACGCAATGGGCCCGGCCACAAATCGCGCCCGAGCGTTGACGACCCCGAAGTACGAGCAGGAATTTCAGGCTTTCGCGGCGCCTGGCCGAGCGGAGCAGCTCGGTAACCGCATCGGCCGCGAGAACCGCATGTTCGAGACATCGAATGCCGCTCTCGGCAACAGCCGCACCGCCGACAACCTCGGCGACATCGACGACATGGCGAACTTTGATCCGGCCGTTCTGACAAATCTGCTCACCGGCAATTGGAAGCAGGCCGCGCTAACAGGCGTTCGCCAAGCCTTCAATGCCGGAAAGGGTCTGCCGCCGCGTGTTGTCGAGCGTGTTGGCCGGTCTCTGATGGAAACCGATCCTGATCAAGCGCTATCGATGCTGGGTAGGGTCAGTCAAGGCCAGGCGAACCGCGATCGGCTTCGCGCGCTTATCTTGTCGAGCATTTTGCAGGGATCGAACGCGGGCGTAGCGCGCCTACCATAGGTGCTTAAAGCGGACCGACGCCCAGAGCATCAACGCCCCTCCGGTGACAAGCCCCACAAGAAGGGATCGCCAATCAAAAGGAACGAAATACAGATACCAAGCCCATCCCAACGCCAGGATTACGAAGAACATCCGAAAGCTTTCCGGCCGGCGGTCGATCTTCGGTTCGCTGGGGTCGTGCTCAATGGTGTGGCGTGCGCTCATTGCTACAACATAGAAGAGTGACGCGGTTGGCGCAATCGGGCAGCTTGCGCCACTCTCACTGTGTTCAGCTTATGGGCGTCTTCTTCTTTTTCGGTTTCGACGCGGCTAACACTTGTGCGGCGTCGATCGCGCTCGCCGGCACGTTAGGAGCCTTGAACATCGCGACGATAACGGACGTTTGCGAGGTCGGAATATTAATCGGCTGGCCGCCTGTGTACGTGGTGTTAGCGTATGCAGTGTTGCCGTAGACGTTGACGGTGGTGTTGCCGTAAACAGGTGTGTGTCCGGCGTAGATCGATGAATTCTGTGTGCCGGCTTGCTGAATGATGTAGTGGGTATAACCCTTCGCAAGGGTCGATTCAGCTATGCGTTGTTGGAGCTGACCCTTGGCCATAGCCATCGAGATCAGACCCTGGGCGTCCACGTCGATTTTGTAGACGTTGTTGGAGAGCGCCATTTCGCTCTGGCTGACACAACCGGACACGCAGATAGAGGCGGCCAAAGCCGCAACGATTTGAAGTTTCATGATTTCCCCCAGCAAGATTGAGGGAATGAAGCAAATCGCTGCAGGGTTGTCGAGATGCCGCGCGCGGCGCTTCAATCGTTATCAACAGCAGGCGGCAAATACCCGTTGCCGACCAGCCAATCATGCAGGATCCGGCGCACTGCTTCATCTCGGTCGACGCCATACTCCGCCATGAAAAGCTGGATACCGCGCTCCTCGTCGTCGTTCAGATCAATCATAGTTCGCCCCATAGTTGCCAAGGCGATCAAACCGAAATTCCGATCACATGACAAGGCTCCCGGCGCGGACCTTTTTCTATGGAGAATGCCAATGCCAAGAACTGGTGGCGTTTACAGCCCTCCTGCCGGCACGAAAGGCGTGTCTGGCAATACGATCCAGAGCGTGCCTTACAACGCCTTCGTTGACGACCTGACGGCGGACGCCAACGCGGCTCGCCCGATCACGGCTGGAGGTACTGGTGCTACGACGGCGAGCGGCGCGCGCACGGCACTCGGAGCCCAGACGGCCCACGCTGCGCTCACATCGATCTCCGGCCTGACTACTTCGGCCGACAAGCTTCCATACACGACCGCGGCTGACACTTACGCGGTCACCACGCTGACGGCTTTTGGCAGGTCGTTGATTGATGACGCAGACGCGACGACAGCAAGGGCGACCCTCGGGCTCACGATTGGGACCAATGTTCAGGCCTATGATGTCGGCCTCGCTTCGATCGCAGGGCTGACGACTGCGGCCGATCGCATGATTTACACGACCGCGCTTGATACCTATGCGGTCGCGACCCTGACTACGTTCGCTCGCACTCTGCTCGACGACGCTGACGCAGCGACTGCGCGAGCGACGCTTGGGTTGACGATCGGCACCAATGTGCAGGCGTTCGACACCGGCCTCAATGCAATCGCAGCAATGGCCGTCACGAACGGCAACTTCATTGTCGGCAATGGCACGACTTGGGTAGCAGAAAGCGGGGCAACGGCGCGGGCCTCGATGGGTGTCCCGGCCACGACACTCACACTCACCGCTGGCAACGGCCTAACCGGTGGCGGCGATCTGTCCGCGGCCCGGACGTTCACGCTCGGAACACCTTCCGACATCACCAACTCGTCGACGAACTCAGTCACCACGACCAGCCATGCCCACGCGCTGGGTTTTATCGCGGCCGAAGTGTCCACGACGACGAGCGCGAACACGACGAGCTTCCCATTGGGGCACGTTGTCTTTTGCTACACAGCCAACACGGCCGCGCGCAATGGGCTGATCGCACCATGTCTCCATGCGTCGGTGAATTATCAGTATCTCTATGACGGCCATGCGAGCGCCAGTACCGCACTGGCCGGGACATGGCGGTCACGCGGTAGCGATAACGAGGCTTGGGCCGTTCTGCAAAGGGTAGCGTGATGACAATATCGACAGGGAACCTCACTCTGAACTCAGTTTCAGAAATCCGCAGGACGAAAGAGGCCGACGTCTTCGCCGTCTCGTGCAACATCACCGACATGGAAGGCGAGACATACGATGCCGTCTCGTTTGTCCGGCCCGATGATCCATTCGGCTTGAACCCGGTGCTACGGCAATGGATGACCGATAATCCGGACTTCCCCGTCGGTGATTATATCCCGCCGACGCCTGAGGAGATCCGAGCCGGGATGCCGCCACTCACGGCGCGACAACTCCGTCTCGGTCTAATCAACAATGGGTTCACATTGGCCCAGGTTGGCGCCGTCATCGAGGCAATGCCTGACGGTCCTGACAAAGAAACTGCCCGGATCGAATGGGAATTCGCCACAAACTTCAACCGCATGCACCCGCTCATTGCCTCTGTCGGGTCGGCGCTCGGCCTGACTGACATCCAGATCGATACGATGTGGACGGCAGCCGTTAACCTCTAACCCGCTTGGCCTTGTGCTTTCGGAATGCGCAGTGGAAAGTCGCCGGATTCGACCTACGACTCGCAAGCGAGGCCCAGCGTGATCGGCGGGATTGCCAGGCCTCTAACCACCACGCCCCTGCGCGAGGCGGCTGAGTAAAGCTAACCACGACCGTAGACTGGCCGCCATTCGCTCAATGGATTTAGGCCGCTCTTGCACCCGGCGATTCCGTTGGCTGCCGATCGTTCGGACCATTTTTCCACACAACAAAGGTGAACCATGGACAAGACCGTGCAGTTTCTGCAGCGGCGATTGATCGCGCTCGGATTCCCGCTGCCGAAGCATGGGGCGGATGGAGCGCCGGGAGGCGAGACGATCACCGCCATGAATTCGGCGCTCGACGAGTTGGAAAGCCGAAGAGGACCAACGGGAAGCGGGCCGCCGCTCACGCTTCCCCAAGTGTCTCCGAACCCCATCGTGCCCGTCGACTGGATGCCGTCGGCAAAGATGGAGCGGATCATCTGCCACTGGACGGCCGGTGCTCACAAAGCCAGCGAGTTCGACCGGAGCCACTATCACATCCTCATTGAGGACGACGGCAAGATCGTCCGCGGCATCCCCTCGATTAACCTCAACGAGGCGCCAGCGAGGGAGGGCTATGCGGCTCATACGCTCAACTGCAACTCCGGCTCCATCGGCGTCTCGCTGTGCTGCATGGGTGGCTCCCATGAGCAGCCGTTCGATCCTGGAAAGTATCCGATGACCCAGAAGCAGTGGGGCGCTCTTACCAGCGTCGTTGCCGACCTTTGCCGGCGCTACGGCATCAACATCACCGACAAGACGGTGCTCTCGCATGCGGAAGTCCAGAACAATCTGGGCATCCAACAAAGGGGCAAGTGGGATTTCACCCGCCTTGCTTTCGACCCGTCGATCGTTGGCGCGAAGGCCTGCGGCGACAAACTGCGCGCGGAAGCCTCCGCGAAACTCTGACCTTTCCAACATCAAGGGAAACAACCATGCGTTCACTGATCTTCGCATCAGCGGCGGCGCTCGCGCTGTCCGCTTGCACCACCACCGGCTCGATCGATTCGGCCATCCAGAAGAATCTACCGCAGATCTGCTCGGCCGCGGCAACCGCGCACTCGGCATTCCTCATCGTCGCGAGCACCGGGGACATCAAGCAACGCACCGTCGCCAAGGAAGCCGCCGCCTGGTCGGCGCTCGACGTCGTCTGCAAGGACCCCGGCAGCGTCACTGCGGCGACCGCACTCGTGAAGGCCGCCGAGGCCTATGCAGCAATCACGCTCGCCCTGCGCGAAGCCAAGGCAGCGGAATAAGGAGAGACCAACATGGACAAGGTATCGAAAGCCATCGCCGCCGCCGCCGGCGGCGCCATCACCGGGACGGCCGGAATTCCCTTTATGCCGGATGATACGCCCTGGTACGGCTATCTGGCGCTCTACGCGCTCACGATCGGTCTGCCGGCGCTGCTCACCTATTTCGCACCGAAGAACGCGCAGTAACAACAAGACAGGCCGGCTCTCATCCTCGGGGGCCGGTCTCTTTTCATATCCATCGCATTGCATACGAGGGGTCTATATGGGGACGATCGAGGAAGAGACCATGGGACTTCCAAAGCGCGCTCAAAAGCTAGAATGGAACCTAAATTCGATCCTGAACCTGATCACCCTCGTCGGGATGATCGGTGGCGGAGGCTGGATCTGGGCCAACACCACGCGCGACATCGACGAGCTCCAATCTTGGCGCACATCGGTCGAGCAGTCCCAGAAGGATCGCCTGGCTGAAAGTAGAGAGCGCGACGGCCGAACGGACGAACGCTTCCGCGGGCTTGAGGCCGAAGTCCGCAAGATCGACAACCTCACCTACCGGGTCACGGTGCAGGAGCAATCCAACGCTACGATCACCACGGCGATCAAAGACCTGCAGACGTTGATGAGTCAGCAATCCGGCGACCTGAAGGTGATGAAGGAAATTTTGCAGCGGCTCGAGGATGGCGGCCGACGTGGAAACCAGCTTCGGCAATGAGGCTGCTGCAAACAAAGACCGGCATGCCTGCGCGGATCCGGGGTTCTGTTCATGGGGTGGTTCGGAGCGAAGGTGGAGAAGGGCGGGTGAGACTCTTCGGGAAGTAATGACTTCGCATCTAAGAGAGACTATATGGAGCATATGGCGACAATGGCTTTAAGTTTCCCAGATTTTGGTGACCTCCTACGGCATATGCTGTGGGAGCCGCGCACAGTTGCGCGAGAACCGATATCTGTTCTCGACCATGGGGAGCGGTTTAGGCAGTCTAGCTTGACGGATATCGCCGCTCTTGATGCCGATCTTGATGCTTGGATCGAAGAGGGTATGCGCATCCGCGCACAGGTGTGGGAAATGCCCCGGACCGAGACTGAGGCGTCTGAGGAAGCCCAGTTGCTTGGTCAAGTCATAGAGATTTTCGAGGCAAATCGTCTGCGCGAAGCTAAAGATTTGGGCAGGATGCAAAAGGCTTTCCGGAGAGATCAAAAAGCCGCAGAGAAAATATCGAAGAGCGCGGCAGACATTCTTCGGGAGGTCGATGGTCGGCTGCTATCGCACCTTGAACGGTCGATCGAAGCGCGTCTGGAATTCGCCCTTTTCATGCGTGCTCATCGCGCAGAACTGGACACTGATTCTCGCGGCGGCCCGGTATTCGACAACACCACCGATCTCGAAGCCTATCTGAACTCGATCATGGCTTCATGACCGTTAAGATATCGATCGAGAAGACATTTGAGCGAGAATTGCGGCGGTTACCTCCCGATCGACAACGCGCAGTCGCGCGAGCCTTGGTCAAGTTTCAACAGGAACCCGCTTTGCCAAGTCTCGATTTTCGCCCCCTTGCAGGTGCGCCTGGGTATTTCATAATTGATCCCCACAAGGGCGATCGTATTGTTCTTCGGCAGGATGCGGTTGATCTATTTGCTGCTGTGGATGTGGGGCCACATGACAACGTCTATCGGCGCTGGAATCGGTGAATTTCGCGCGTCAGAAGGGCGGGTGAAGCAGAGGGTCTGGCGGTTGGCTACTGCAACCAGGCGCCGATGAAGATTGTCACTGCGATGACCAATGTCGCAGCACTCACGCCAACGATGGTTTCGGTGTAGTCGTCCATTTCGGCAGTCTAGCTGTCGGTTCGTGACAGTAGCGTGACAACTGCGTGACGCGATCTGGCGATTGATTTAGCCACATTTGGTTCAGCCTTCCTGCATGATCTCAGTCAGAAAAGTTTTCCATCGTACGTTCAAAGGGTTGAAGTTCTGCGATTCGTTAACTAACAACTTGTCAAGTGGTGAGGGGGTGTAATCCCCCAAGAATCGCATTATCTATGTTGTGTCGGCCGCTGTACTCTCGGTCGGGACGTTTCAACGCACTGACATAGAAAGGAGGAAGCATGCACGACAGCAGAGTTGTCGCCAATCGGTTCCTCCAATTGGCGGATCAAGCTGGTGATAGTCTGACCCCCATGCAGCTTCTCAAGCTGGTCTACATCGCGCATGGATGGATGCTTGGTCTTTATGGTCGGCCCCTCATCAGGGACGAAGTGCAGGCTTGGCAATACGGTCCGGTCATTCCGCGGCTGTACAACGCGACTCGGCAGTTCAGAAGCCACCCCGTCATTGGCCCATTGCCCGCCCGCGATGACGAATTGGATAGGCATGAAAGCAGCATCGTCGATCAGGTCTACCATATCTACGGGAGCATGACCGGACCGGCGTTGTCGCGTCTGACGCACGCAAAGAACACGCCGTGGGATTTGACATACGTGCCAGGTGAGTTCGGCCTCGAAATTTCGAACGACATAATCGAGGACCATTATCAAAGGCTCGCCGAAACGACCGGCAGCACCCCAGATCCATAGGGTGTGCGTGTTTGCTGGATAGCGATCTCAAGAAGATACCCATAGGCCATCCCGACGCCTCCCCTCCGGAGGCGTCGCATCTAGCCGTCGATTCCGCGCTCAAAGAGGCCGAGCTTCTCGGCAGTAATTTAACGGCCGAGCAGATCAAGCGTCGAGCCGAGGCGAACGAAGCGAATAGAAATGAGAAATTTCGAAACCACTTCGAAAAAATCGCAATCCTGTCCTTGTGGGGCTTTTTCGTCCTCTTTACCGGCTTAATCTCAGCTTGGTTTTGGCACTATCTCGCGCCAGTGGCGTGGCATTGGCTGACCGCCGAGCAATTGACGAAAGTTCAGACGCTCGCGACTGGCGGTATTGTGGCGACAATAGCCGCGGGGCATTTGAAGAAGCGGCTGGGGTAGTGGGCGAGCCTACCCACGATTAAGCAAACCATTCGGAGGATCGAGGCCAGCCAGCGCGACGGCTCAACTGCGAGTTCAAGGGCGCGTCCGCATCCATTCCTCATGGTCGAGCATGCACTGCAGGTCCTCCGGGACCATGCCAGGCCATTCGCATCGTAGAATGGCCTCGTAGCATGCCTCCGCCTCGAGCGCCGCCGCCCTTGCCGATTCGGCCTGACCGTTCGGTCGCATCCACTTGCTGGCGTTCTTTGCGTGGTTCCAGGTCATGTACCAGTGCCACCAGCCCATATGATACCAATGGATGTGCGCGATTAGCCGGCCGCCGTCGTAGCCCGAAAAGTGTTTCGGGGCATCTGGCCACGTCTGCCGCCATTTGTATTTCGGTCTGGGGAGATCGGGCATGCGTTAATCCTCCTCGGGTGAGGTTGTCGATTTCTCGCATGTCACTGATGGCGCGCCGCCTCGCCGGGTCGCGTTCTGAATATGTTCACGTCATCCGCAGAGTCAATGCGGACGCTCGACGCTGCGACTGTGCTGACCTAAATCATTCGGACCTTATGGTTGGATTGCTTTGCAGAAAATCCAACATTGATCGCCAAGTCTCGAATAGCATAGGCGTCGCCACGCGACTCAGACTATCATGTGCAGTTCCAAGCTTCTCCAAATGTTTCAGAGCCGTTTCGGGAACTTTGATGAAGCGAGTGGATTCGTTCCACTCGCGCTGTTGGAGCATATACGCACCCTCCCTAATCCGCTCCTTCGTCTTAGTGTCCCTCTTGTAAGACAACACCGGAATTCCGTGGATCAGCGCGTCCCTTTGCGGCACTAATTTTTCCAACGCCTTCAAAGCTTGCAGTGCTTCCTGATCTCTATGCTGTGGGTCATCGAACAGCTTGGGCTCATGCTCGATCAGTCTGCGCATGTATGAAAGTCGGTGGCCGTCGCCATTTAGCTGAGCGAGGCCCAAGCGAATTGCCGCGAAATTCTCGAAGCCCATCTCTTCCGGGAGAGAATATACTAGGCTCATGGCGTGGCCCCATTGGACGACAATCTTCCCAAGAACGGCTTCAGTCTTGAGCCACTCATCATGATCTTTGAGCATCTACCGACCCATCCAACACAATCTTCAATGTTCTAATGACTTCCGCTGCGTCGATTAGGATATCCCGGATCTCGGTCGCAGAAAGGCCATCCGCCCGGGCCGCCGCCACCTGCAGATCAATCACGACATCCTTCGCTCGGTTGCTGCTCAGTATGCCGACCTCCTCGCGCATGTCACGTATTGTGGCGATCGATCGATTGATCAGCCGTTTGACCTCGAACGCGGACAGCCTGTCCGCTTCGTTCGCGGCTCTAATCAGTTCGGCGATGAAGTCGGCCGTGAGGCTCATTGCTTGGTTTGGATCATTGTTGGGGAAAACACAAATCGTGAATTCGCGACTCAGGCTCGCCTCGATGAAATGCACCCAGGAGGTGCGTCATGTCGCTTGCCTATTATGCCCGGAATACCGCCAGCGCTGAACGTACCAGACGCAGGATAAGGCGCGAGGGAGTCAACATGAAAGGCGACAGGCTTTGGACCGACGAGGAGCGGGAAATCGTCAGGAGGCTGGCGCCAGACTATGATGCAATGGTGAAGAAGCTTCCGCACAGGACACGCATAGCCGTGGTCAGCCAAGCCGCAAAAATGGGACTCCGGCCGAAAATCCACATTTGGACGGCTTCAGAAATATCGAAACTCCGGAAGATGTACCCAACAGCTTCGGCAGAGGAAATTGTCTCGGCCTTTCCACACTCTACCTGGGTGAACATTCAGCAAGCTGCTCGCTACCATGGTTTCCGCAGGGCAAGAAAGCCCTACAAGCGGACTGGCATTGAATCATTGGATGACATTCGCGAGAAGTGCTTTTATCACCGGTTGACGATGGCCGATCTAGACAACATGTGCAAGACAAAGACCTACTTCACGAGTATGCGATGGAAAGGAAAAAAGCGCGTAAATTATCGCGCTATTGGCCGCGCGATCGAAGCTCTCGACGGCAGACTTTCGGTTCAGTGGAACGATTGAAGGCGCTCACGCAGTTGGCGCCGCAGTCACCCGAAGATCACAGCACCGGGTATTTCGAACGGTGCGCGTGCAAGTCGTGCATCGCCTTCTGCCCTGCCTTTGTCAGCCAGATTTTTTCGGGGTTTCCATGGCGGTCAGTATCTGCGCTTGCGCGGATGAATCCTCGTTTTTGCAGCGACTTCTGCGTGCTTGGGCCGAAATCCTTGAGCTCGTGCCAGTCGACCCGAACCTGGGCACCGCGCTCAAACAGGTACTCCATTGCTTTTTGCTCTCTCCAGTTCAGCGGCGGCTGAATTGGCTCTGGCGGATCGGCTTCGTCAAGCTCCTCCCTCCGTTCATTTTCATAAACCTCCTCCCAGAATTCAGTGTCCTCCTTCCATGTCTCGTAGACCATCGCTTGTTGTGGCGCCGGGTCTAGCCGTCGCACGATAATTGCCCACCCGGTTGCGCCGCCCGCCTCCATAAAATAGCGACGTTGCACCGAGTAAAAGCAAACACCGAGAGCCGTGAAGTCTGAGCACAAGACGTCCCCGACGTTGGGGCATATGCCGCCGTACCAACTGATAGGAGTGCTGGAAAGCTCGTGCAGCTTTCCATCCTGCTCGAGCTCGTAGATGCGGATCTCAATGTCCATTCCAGCGACGTCCCTCTTGGGCTGATCTTCCGCCCGAGCTGCGGCTTTCAGAAGTCGAAGTCCCAGTTCTCCGGACCGTCTGGGGCCAGGCCATCGTCGAGAAATGAGACATCACCAGAAGCCGGGAATATCTTCACCTCCAGTGTGCGAAGGTCGACTTGCACGACCGCGCCCACCTTCTTGGCGGCGCGAAGAATCCGCTCGAGGTCGGCTTGGCGGAAATTCGTTCGGCTCATCTGTCGTAACTCTGCTGGGACGCGTTCCGTTCGTGTCAGACAGTGGCCCGCCAATCGTTGCCGTCGGCAGTAGCGCCATCCACCGGCCACTCCAGCATAGCAAGCTCGATCTCGGAGACTATCCATATCTTGCGGCTGCGCCATCGTCGCGGCTGAGGCAGAAAGCCTTCCGCTACCATGAGATCGACGCTGTTTACGCTTACCCCGAGTGCCAGAGCGACCTCGTTGCGATTGAGGCCGAGGCGCGGGACAGACCGATGTTCCGATTTCAAGCTATTGTCCACTTCCCAAGCCGTTGTCGACAAGCGCCATGTCCTCGGGCGCGCCCAGCGCCACAAAGAGCTCGATTTCAAGACCCCCAATCAGCCGAGATTGACGGGCTTGATACCTGAAGCATTTTCGACGAGCACGACGGCAGCGCCAAGCATGTGGGCTGCCTTCTTCTGGCCCAACGCGGTGAAGTTCTGCTCGTGCTGCCGGAGATGTTGCAGAATCAATTTCGGATCGGCGCCGGCCAACATGGCTGCGTTCATCGAAACATTGATCATCATGAATAGCGCCATCTCTGTCTCGCTGAGTTGGCTTTCAAGCACCTGAAAGTCTACCGCCATTTTCTCCTCCTCACGTTCTGAGCGAAAGAAGTGACACGATACACCCAAGAGTCAATGCCTGGACGTGGCCTCGTAGGGGGGCGGGCCATGCAGCCTTGCGCACCACTAACCCGCCACGAGCGCTTTCAGTGTGCGACATAGTCCCCATGCCACGTCTTGGCTCATGCGCAGTCTGGCGACCACCTCGGCCTTCCTTTGGCCGTCTCCGTCCTGGGTGATCGCTGCGAAGGAGATGCGGACGATTCCACCCTCCGAAGCTAATTCGGTCACCACATCCACGTGCAGCGGCTGCGCGCCTGCGTCGAAGATGACGACCACGTCATCAGGCCCGTCGCCAATACGGATCTTTCCGACGTTCGGCATTTCCTATGCCTCCGACCGACAAAGGTTGAAAGCATAAGAGATATCGCTTATACGATCAATAAGCGATATCGTTTATACCTAGACGGAGGCTGGTTTGACTAACTTTCCGATATCGAATAATCCTCGCCGCATGGGGCGGCCTCCATTGAAAGTGAAGCCTATTCTTGTGCGGCTGCCGGAGGGCGTGCCCGAGCGGATAGACGCGCTCGTAGGCAAGAACAAGCGGGCGGAATTCATCCGCCAAGCTGTAGAGGCAGAGCTAGCCAGGCGAGAAGATGCAAAGCCCCGCGAAGGGGACTAGAAGCCGCACCAGCGGTTACCTTTGTTCGGCCACCGCTGCGCCAATCCCTCTTGAAGCAAGATGCGGCCGGCGTCGCGACCGTCGGCAAGAACTATCCTCACCAGACTACGGCGATCGGAAGTATGATCCTTCTCACCGCTCTCGACGAGCCGGTATCCGGCTGACATGAGCACCAGCAAGCGCCGAGTCGCTTCCTTCCCGATTTCCTTCTCCTGACCGCACTCCGCCTCAAAGGTCTCCGGCGCGTCGATATCCAGTAGGCGCCATTTGACGCCTCTCTCCCATCCCGTGTCACCATCCACAAGGCAGGTAACCCGGCGCGCCGCCCTATCACCTCCCGAACAGATCTCGATTGCCCGTGCTGACTGCGCCGCCGTTATGGCGGTGCCGAGGACAATTGCTGCGGCTATTCCAGTTCGCACCAGAGCAATCCTCCTACGCTGCATGTTGCACTCCATGTTGCACGGAGTCGCCGCAAAGCGTTGGTAATGCTTGAAAACCAAGGGTATTTGTTGCAAGGCGGCGCGACATGTTTTTACCGATACGCTCGGGGCTTTTGGATGGTAAGTCATTGAATTTATTTGGATGGTTTTGGTGATCCCGGCGCGATTCGAACGCGCGACCCCCAGATTAGGAATCTGATGCTCTATCCTGCTGAGCTACGGGACCACTCGGTATAGACCCATACAAAAGCGAGGCTGTTTCGCCAAGTGTTTTTGCAGGACGTCCTGCCGATTTGCGATAAGCCGCCTCGCACTTTTCCGCATCTCACTCTACAGCGCCGCGCGTCTTATCAGACGCGCAAAGGTCGCTGTAGGATTTGAATTGCTGCATAATTTTGTCCTTAAATCGAACAGGATTTAAGGAATTATGCAGTAGCATCTGCAACGCTGCAGGTGCTAAGCAAGGCCGGCGGCGGCCGGAGGAGCGTCCTGCCGATTCCCTCGACATCCATCCTGAGATCTGATCCACACATGTTCATCGGAATTGATTGGGGCGGCACGAAAATGGAAGTCATCGCGCTTGACCGCGATGGCGAAACGCGCGCCCGGCACCGTGTCGCAACGCCGACCAGCGGCTATGACGACTGCATTCGCGCGGTGATCGAACTCGTGGCTGCAGCCGAACAGACGGCCGGCGCGCGCGGATCGATCGGCATAGGCATTCCCGGCAGCCCCAATCCGCGCACCGGCATCGTGCGCAACTCGAACGCCGTCCTCATCAACGGCAAGCCGCTCGGCCGCGATCTCGAAGCCGCCCTCGGCCGCGAGGTTCGGCTCGCCAACGACGCCAATTGCCTTGCCGTTTCCGAGGCGGTGGACGGGGCCGGCAAGGATGCCCGCGTCGTCTTCGGTGTGATCGTTGGCACGGGACATGGCGGCGGGCTTGCGATCGAGAAGAAGGTTCATGCGGGCTACCAGGGCGTTGCCGCCGAGATCGGGCACTATCCGCTGCCCTGGATGACGCGGGACGAATATCCCGGCCACAAGTGCTGGTGCGGCAAGCTCGGCTGTCTCGACATGTATGCCTGCGGCACCGGACTGGAGCTCGACTACCGCACGACGACCGGCGTCGACCGCCGCGGCAGGGATATCATCGAGGCGAAGCGCGCCGGCGACCCCGTGGCGATCGGTGTCTATGAACGCTTCGTCGATCGTCTTGCCCGCAGCCTCGCGCTGCTAACCAATGTTGTCGATCCGGACGTCTTTGTGCTCGGCGGCGGCATGTCCAATGTCGACGAGATCTACGGCGAACTGCCGGCGCTGATCACCAGGTACATCTTCGGCGACAGTTTCGAGACGCCGATCCGCAAGGCGGTGCACGGCGACAGTTCCGGCGTGCGCGGCGCCGCCTGGCTCTGGAAAAGCTGAGCCCTGACCTGAGAGCAAGGAGATATCATGAACATCGACAACGATCTGCGCCGCATTGCGCTGCAGGAGCGGGAACTGCAGTTCGAGCAGTTCAATCTCGACACCGCCTGGGAACTCGGCTCGACGCTTCGGCGTATGGCGGCGGAGCGCAAGCTCGGCGTGGTCATCGACATCACGCTTTTTTCCATGCAGGTCTTCTACGCTGCGCTCGAGGGTGCGACGCCGGACAATCCGAACTGGGTCAGGCGCAAGCGCAACACAGTCTTCCGGCTGTTCAAGAGCAGCTATGCGACCGGCCTCGGCCTGTTGAAGCAACAGACGAACCTACAGGCGAAACTCGGCCTGCCGGATGCCGAATACGCGGCGCATGGCGGCAGTTTCCCGATCGTCGTCAAGGGCACGGGCTGCATCGGTGCCGTCACGGTTTCCGGATTGCCGCAGCGCGAGGACCATAATCTCGTCGTCGAGGCGCTGGCGGAACTGTTCAAGGCCGATCACGCCGCGCTGAAGCTCGAGGACTGACAGGAACGGACACGGAATGGATATTCACTCGCAGGCGCGCGAACTTGCCGGCTGGCTTGCGGACGCCGCCTTGCCGCTCTGGCGGCAAAAGGGTTTCGACGCGGCCGGCGGCGGCTTCGTCGAGACGATCGACATCAAGGGTCAGCCGACGCGGGCCAATCGCCGTTCGCGCGTGCAGCCGCGGCAGGTCTACTGCTTCGCGGAGGCCGGACGGCGGGGCTGGCCGGGGGACTGGCGTACGGTTGCCGAGGCCGGGCTTGCCTATTTCGATCGTGTCTATGGGCTGCCAAGCGGCTTTTACGGCGCGCTCGCCAACGCTGACGGCGAGCTGATCGACCCATCCTTCGATCTTTACAACCAGGCCTTCGCGCTGCTTGCTTTCGCCTATCTGGCGCCAGTCTTCCCGGAGCGGAGCGGCGAGATGGCCGAGCGCAGCAATGATCTCAGGCGAAAGCTCGAGGGCCATTGCAAGCATCCGATCGCGGGGTTCGAAGAGAACAATCCGCCCCGCCTGCCGCTCGGTTCCAATCCGCATATGCATCTCTTCGAGGCGTGCCTCGCGAGCGAAACGGTCGAAGGCTTCGACCGGGTGGCCTGGGCCAACCTTGCCGACGAAATCGCCCAGCTGGCGATGGATCGTTTCGTCGATGCCGAAACCGGTGCGCTGCGCGAATTCTTCGACCATGACTGGACGCCCTTTCCGGGTGAGAAGGGCCGTGTCGTCGAGCCGGGCCACCAGTTCGAATGGGCGTGGCTCCTGCTTCGCTGGGCCGAGCGGCGCGGCAGCGCCGAAGCCATCGCCAAGGCGCGGGGGCTGTTCGAGATCGGTGAGGAGCATGGCATCTGTCCGAAGCGCGACGTCGCGATCATGACGCTTCTCGATGATTTTTCGGTGGCCGACCCGGTGGCGCGGCTCTGGCCGCAGACCGAATGGCTGAAGGCGGCGATCCGCTTTGCCGCCCTGACCGAGGGTGAGGAGCGCCAGCGTTACCTCGCCTCGGCGTCGCGGGCAGCCGCCGCCCTCGACCGCTTCCTTCAAACGCCGATCCGCGGTCTCTGGCGCGACAAGCAGCAGGCGGATGGTGCATTCGTGGAGGAGCCTGCGCCGGCAAGCAGCTTCTATCACATCGTCTGCGCGATCTACGAGCTCGAGGATTGTCTCCGGCGGATATGAGACGCCCGTTCGGGAACGTCGTGTAAACTGCTTCCACAGGGCCTGCTGCAACCGCGGCGGGCCCTTTTTATTTGCCGACGGCGAAATTGTGATTGGCGCGTATGTTGACATAAAGATATGTTTATGTGAGTAAATCGAAAGTTGTCGTTTTCAGAACGGGGGATTTCCCATGCCCGCCATCGAGACCCTTTTCGGAGATGTTTCGCCCAAGCCTGACGGTTCGGAAATCCTTTTGGCGTTGAAGCAAGCGGCCAGCGAACGCATCCTGATCATGGACGGCGCCATGGGCACCGAGATCCAGCAACTCGGCTTCGTCGAGGATCATTTCCGCGGCGAGCGCTTCGGCGGCTGCTCCTGTCACCAGCAGGGCAATAACGACCTCCTGACGCTGACGCAGCCGAAGGCGATCGAGGACATCCATTACAGCTACGCCATCGCCGGCGCCGACATCCTCGAAACCAACACTTTCTCCTCGACCCGCATCGCCCAGGCCGACTACGGCATGGAGGACATGGTCTACGAGCTCAACCGTGACGGAGCACGGCTGGCGCGGCGCGCCGCGAAGCGTGCGCAGGCCACGGACGGCAGGCGGCGTTTCGTCGCCGGGGCGCTCGGGCCTACGAATCGCACCGCATCGATTTCCCCGGACGTCAACAATCCCGGTTATCGCGCCGTCACCTTCGACGATCTGAGGCTTGCCTATGGCGAGCAGGTCCGCGGCCTGATCGAGGGTGGCGCCGACATCATCCTGATCGAGACGATCTTCGACACGCTGAACGCCAAGGCGGCGATTTTCGCCACGCAGGAAGTCTTTGCCGAGAAGGGGATTCACCTTCCGGTGATGATCTCGGGCACGATCACCGATCTTTCCGGACGCACGCTTTCCGGCCAGACGCCGACCGCTTTCTGGCACTCGGTGCGACACGCCGCCCCCTTCACCATCGGGCTCAATTGCGCGCTCGGCGCAGGCGCGATGCGCGCCCATATCGACGAGCTTTCCTCGGTTGCCGATACGCTCGTCTGCGCCTATCCGAATGCCGGCCTGCCGAATGAATTCGGCCGCTATGACGAGAGTCCCGAGGCGATGGCGGCTGAGATCGAGGGTTTCGCCCACGACGGGCTCGTCAACATCGTCGGCGGCTGCTGCGGCTCGACGCCCGCCCATATCCGCGCGATCGCCGAAGCCGTCGCCAAGTATCCGCCGCGCAAGGTCCCGGAAATCGAACGGCACATGCGGCTTTCCGGCCTGGAGCCGTACACGCTTACCAAGGACATTCCCTTCGTCAATGTCGGCGAACGCACCAACGTCACCGGCTCGGCCAAGTTCCGCAAGCTCATTACCGCCGGTGACTATGCTGCGGCGCTCGACGTGGCGCGTGACCAGGTCGCGAACGGCGCCCAGATCATCGACATCAACATGGACGAGGGCCTGATCGATTCGACCCAGGCGATGGTCGAGTTCCTGAACCTCATCGCGTCCGAGCCCGATATCGCCCGCGTTCCGGTGATGATCGATTCGTCCAAATGGGAGGTGATCGAGGCGGGCCTCAAATGCGTCCAGGGCAAGGCGCTGGTGAACTCGATCTCGCTCAAGGAAGGCGAGGAGGCGTTCCTGCACCACGCGCGTCTTGTGCGCGCCTATGGCGCGGCCGTCGTGGTGATGGCCTTCGACGAGAGCGGCCAGGCCGACACCAGGGCCCGCAAGGTGGAGATCTGCAAGCGGGCCTATCGGCTGCTTACCGAAAAGGCGGGCTTCCCGCCGGAGGACATCATCTTCGACCCGAACATCTTCGCGGTCGCGACAGGCATCGAAGAGCACAACAATTACGGCGTCGATTTCATCGAGGCGACACGCGAGATCATCGCGACGCTGCCGCATGTCCATGTCTCGGGCGGCGTATCGAACCTCTCCTTCTCATTCCGCGGCAACGAGCCGGTGCGCGAAGCGATGCACGCCGTCTTCCTCTACCACGCGATCCAGGCTGGCATGGACATGGGCATCGTCAATGCCGGCCAGTTGGCCGTCTACGACACGATCGATGCGGAGCTTCGCGAAACCTGCGAGGACGTCGTGCTCAACCGCCGGGCGGACGCGACCGAGCGCATGCTGGAGATTGCCGAGCGTTATCGCGGGCGGGGCGGCGCGCAGGGCAGGGAGAAGGATCTCTCCTGGCGCGAATGGCCTGTCGAAAAGCGGCTGGAGCATGCGCTCGTCAACGGCATCACCGAATTCATCGAGGTTGATACCGACGAGGCGCGACTTGCGGCCGAGCGGCCGCTGCATGTCATCGAGGGTCCGCTGATGGCCGGCATGAACGTCGTCGGCGACCTCTTCGGCTCGGGCAAGATGTTCCTGCCGCAGGTGGTGAAGTCGGCTCGTGTGATGAAGCAGGCAGTCGCCGTGCTTTTGCCGCACATGGAAGCGGAGAAGCGCGCCAACGGCGGCGGCGCACGCGAGAGCGCCGGCAAGATCCTGATGGCGACCGTCAAGGGCGACGTGCACGACATCGGCAAGAACATCGTCGGCGTCGTGCTCGCCTGCAACAATTACGAGATCATCGATCTCGGCGTCATGGTGCCGTCTGCGAAGATCCTCGAGGTGGCGAAGGAGCAGAAGGTCGACATCATCGGGCTTTCCGGCCTCATTACGCCTTCGCTCGACGAAATGGTCCATGTCGCCTCCGAACTCGAGCGCGAGGGCTTCGATATCCCGCTTCTGATCGGCGGGGCGACGACGAGCCGCGTGCACACCGCCGTGAAGATCAACCCGCGCTACAGCCTGGGCCAGACGGTTCATGTCAACGACGCCAGCCGCGCGGTCGGCGTCGTTTCCAGCCTGCTCTCTCCGGCTGCGCGAGGCGCCTATACGGAGACTGTCCGCGCCGAATATCACAAGGTCGCCGATGCGCACGCGCGCAACGAGGCGGAGAAACGGCGCCTGCCGCTGTCGCAGGCGCGCGCCAACGCGCAGAAGCTCGATTGGGCGAGCCATCGTCCGAAGGCGCCCTCCTTCCTCGGGACCCGCGTTTTCGAAGACTGGGACCTGGCGGAGCTTGCGCGCTATATCGACTGGACGCCGTTCTTCCAGACCTGGGAACTGAAGGGCACGTATCCGAAGATCCTCGACGATGAGAACCAGGGGCCGGCGGCGCGCCAGCTCTTCGACGATGCCCAGGCGATGCTCCGGCAGATCGTCGCGGAAAAATGGTTCGCGCCGAAGGCCGTGGTCGGGTTCTGGCCCGCCGGCACGGTCGGTGACGACATCCGCCTGTTCACAGATGAGGCGCGCGACGCGGAACTTGCGACCTTTTTCACGCTTCGGCAGCAACTGACGAAGCGCGACGGCCGGCCGAATGTTGCGCTTGCCGACTTCGTGGCGCCGGTCGACAGCGGCACAAGGGACTATCTCGGCGGCTTCGTGGTGACCGCCGGCATCGAGGAGGTGGCGATCGCCGAGCGCTTCGAACGTGCCAATGACGACTATTCCTCGATCATGGTCAAGGCGCTTGCCGACCGTTTCGCTGAGGCCTTTGCCGAGCGCATGCACGAATATGTGCGCAAGGAGCTCTGGGGTTATGCACCCGATGAAGCCTTCACGCCTGAGGATCTGATCGGCGAGCCTTATGCCGGCATCCGCCCTGCGCCCGGCTATCCGGCCCAGCCCGATCACACCGAAAAAGAAACGCTTTTCCGCCTCCTCGATGCCGAGGCGGCGATCGGCGTCGAGCTGACGGAGAACTATGCCATGTGGCCGGGCTCGTCGGTTTCCGGTCTCTATATCGGCCATCCGGACGCCTACTATTTCGGTGTCGCCAAGATCGAGCGCGACCAGGTCGAGGACTATGCGGAGCGCAAGGCGATGGGTGTTCGCGAGGTCGAGCGCTGGCTCTCGCCGATCCTCAACTATGTGCCGATCCCGGAGGCCGAGGCGGCGGAGTAGGGAACCGATTCGTGCTAGTCCTTGACGTACCAACCCCAGGGTTCGTCGGCATCGAAGCTGGTGATCTGCTTCACCTCCAGATAGTTGGCGAGCCCCCAGCGGCCGAGTTCGCGGCCGATGCCGGATTGCTTGTAGCCGCCCCAGGGTGCTTCGGTGAAGGTCGGCTGCGAGCAGTTGATCCAGACGATGCCGGCGCGGAAGGCGCGCGCGACGCGTTCGCAGCGCATCCTGTCCTCGGACATGACCGCGGCGGCGAGGCCGAAGCGGCTGTTATTGGCAAGCCTGATCGCCTCCTCTTCATCGCTGAACGGCATGAGGCAGACGACGGGTCCGAAGATTTCCTCCCGCCAGGCGAAGCTATCCTCCGCCACATCCGTCAGCACTGTGGGCTCGATGAAATAGCCGCTGTCGAAGCCGGCCGGGCGGCGGCCGCCGGTTGCCACTGTCGCGCCGTCCTGTCGCGCCCGCTCGATCGTGCCGAGAATCTTGTCGTATTGCCCCTTGGAGACGATCGGGCCGAGCAATGTTCCCTGATCGAGGCCGTTGCCGATCTTGATCCTGGCCGCTTCCTCGGTCAGCCTTCTCAAAACGGCATCGTAGATCGGCTCTTCTATGAGCACGCGCGACGTCGCGGAGCAGACCTGTCCCTGGTTCCAGAAGATACCGAACATGATCCATTCGACCGCCTTCTCGATATCGCTGTCGGCAAAGACGACGAAGGGCGATTTGCCGCCGAGTTCGAGGCTGATGTTCTTGATGTCCTGCGCCCCCGCCATCATGACCTTGCGACCGGTCGGCACCGAGCCGGTGAAGGCAAGCTTGTCGACGAGCGGGTGTTCGGTCAGCGGCTCGCCGGCATCCGGTCCGGTGCCGGTAACGATGTTGAGAACGCCGGGCGGCAGGTCGATTTCTTCGGCGATCCTGCCGAGCTCGAGCGCCGTCAGCGGCGTGAGTTCGGATGGTTTCAGCACGATGGTGCAGCCGGCGGCAAGTGCCGGAGCAACCTTCCAGGCGACCATCAGTAGCGGGTAGTTCCAAGGCGTGATGGCGCCGACGACGCCGAGCGGTTCGCGAACGGCTTTCGAGGAGAAGCGGCTGTCGGCGACCGCGATCGGTTCCTCGGCATTGTCGTCGAGTTCTTCGGCGAGGCCCGCATAGTAGTTGAAGCACCCGGCTGCGTCGTCGATATCCCAGAGCGCTTCCGGCAGCGGCTTGCCGTTGTCGGTGACTTCGAGCCTCGCAAGCGCGTGGCGTCGCTCGTCGATCTTTCCGGCGATCGCCCGAAGGTAGTGCGCTCGCTCCGCGCCCGTCAACTTCGGCCAGGGACCGCTGTCGAACGCGATGCGAGCCGCCTTGACCGCGTGATCGACGTCGTTCGAGGTCCCTGCCGCCGCCTTGCAGATCACCTCTTCCGTCGCCGGGTTGATGACATCGATCGTGCCGCCCTTGCGCGGTTTTTCCCATTTTCCGTCAATGAAAAGCTTATCCTGCATGCCGCTCCCCATGTGTAGCACGCCAGTATGGCCCACGCGGCTGTCGTCGCGCCAGCCGCTTTTTTGCTGCGCCTCAACGGGTCTGTCTGCGTCACAGGGTTGTCGCGGCTCTCATCGGTCCGCCGCGACAATCATCTCCGCCGCCTTTTCCGCGATCATGATCGTCGGCGAATTGGTATTGCCGGAAGTGATCGTCGGCATGATCGAGGCATCGGCAATGCGCAATCCCTTGAGCCCGCGCACGCGCAACTCCGGATCGACGACGCTTTCCGCATCGGCGCCCATGCGGCAGGTCCCGACCGGGTGGAAGATCGTCGTGCCGATATCGCCGGCAGCGCGTGTCAGGTCTTCGTCCGTTTCGTAAGCCGGGCCCGGCTTGAACTCGACTGGATTGAAGCGGGCAAAGGAGGGCTGAGAGACGATGCGGCGCGTGAGGCGGATCGCCTTCACGGCCACGTCGCGATCGGCTTCGGCAGTCAGGTAGCGCGGACGAATGTCGGGCACGGCCGCGAAGTCCGGTCCCTTCAGATGCACCGAGCCACGGCTTTCGGGTCTCAGGTTGCAGACACTGGCGGTGATTGCCGGGAAGGGGTGCACGGGTTCGCCGAACTTTTCCAGCGTTACCGGCTGGACGTGATACTGCAGGTCCGGTGTTTCCTTTTCCGGACCGGACCGGGTGAAGATGCCGAGCTGGCTCGGCGCCATCGCCATCGGGCCGGAGCGGCGGGCGAGATATTCTAGGCCGATCGCCGCCTTGCCGAAAAGCGAACTGGCCTTCTCGTTGAGCGTCGGCACGCCGGTGACCTTGTAGGCGAGCCGCAGTTGCAGGTGATCCTGCAGGTTCTCGCCGACGCCGGGCAACTCGTGGCGCACTTCGATGCTGTTTTGGCGCAGGATGTCCGGGCGGCCGATGCCGGAGAGTTCGAGAACATGCGGCGAGCCGATCGAGCCGGCCGCAAGCACCGTCTCGCGCCGGGCATCTGCGCGCTTGGTGACGCCGTCATGCTGGAATTCGACGCCAGCAACGCGACCTTCCTCGATAATCAGCCTTTTCACATGCGCCTTTGTCAGGATGACGAGATTGCGCCGGTGTCGGGCAGGCTTGAGGAAGGCCTTGGCCGTGTTCCACCGAACGCCGGAGCGCTGGTTCACGTCGAAATAGCCGGACCCTTCGTTGCTGCCGCGGTTGAAATCCTCCGTTTCGGGAATGCCCGCTTCGCCTGCCGCCTTCTGAAAGGCATCGAGCACTGCCCAGCGGACACGCGCCTTCTCGACCCGCCACTCGCCGCCCGCACCGTGCATGTCGTCGGCGCCGCGATAATGGTCTTCGGATTTCCTGAAGAGCGGCAGCACGTCCTCCCAACTCCAGCCGGCGCAGCCGAGCTGGCGCCAGAGGTCGTAGTCGCGCGCCTGGCCGCGCATGTAGATCATGCCGTTGATCGAGGAGCAGCCGCCGAGCACCTTGCCGCGCGGGTAGAAAAGCGACCGGCCGTTGAGGCCCTCCTCCGCGGCGGTCGTGAAGCACCAATCCGTGCGGGGATTGTTGATGCAGTAGAGATAGCCGACCGGAATATGAATCCAGTGATAGTTGTCGCTGCCGCCGGCTTCGAGCAGCAGGACGCGGCGATCCGGATTTTCCGAGAGACGGTTTGCGAGCACGCAGCCAGCGCTACCCGCTCCGACGACAATGTAGTCGAACGTGTCCATGGGCTTTCTCTAATTTCGCGGCCCAGCACGCTCGGCGCCGGGCCGTAAGCGTCAGTGCTTGTGGCGATGCTCGAAGCCGAGCTTGCGGCCGAGGCGCGAGTTGTAGAACTCTCCGACAATGCCGCGGCGGAAGAGCAGCACGCAGGCCATGAAGACAAGACCGGTGACGATCGTGACCGGGAACTCCGACGTTGCCAGGTAGTTCTCAAGCGTGACGACGAGGCCGGCGCCGAAGAGCGGCCCGATCAGGGTGCCGATACCGCCGAGCAAGGTCATGAGGATGACTTCGCCCGACATCTGCCAGCCGACATCGGTCAAGGTCGCGAACTGGAAGACCAACGCCTTCACGCCGCCGGCCAATCCGGTCAGCGCCGCCGACATCACGAAGGCCGCGAGCTTGTAGTTCCTCACCGAATAGCCGAGCGAGATCGCACGCGTCTCGTTCTCGCGGATCGATTTCAGGATCATGCCGAAGGGCGAGTTGATGATCCGCCAGATGATGGCGATGCCGATCACGAACACGGCGAGCACGAAGTAGTACATGTTCGTCGACTGCGAGAGGTCGATGAAGCCGAAAAGATGGCCGCGCGGTACCGACTGGATGCCGTCCTCGCCGTGCGTGAACTCGGCCTGGAGGCAGAAGAAATAGAACATCTGCGCCAGCGCGAGCGTGATCATCGCGAAATAGATGCCCTGGCGGCGGATGGCGAAGAAACCGATGACAGCTCCGAGGAGCGCGGCGCCAACGACGCCGACGAGGATGCCGAGTTCGGGCGGCACGCCCCACTCCTTGACGACGTGCGCGGTGAAATAGGCCGCGCCGCCGAAGAAGGCGGCATGGCCGAAGGAGAGCAGCCCCGTATAGCCGAGCAGCAGATTGAACGCGCAGGCAAAGAGCGCGAAGCACAGGATCTTCATCAGGAAGACCGGGTAGAAGAACAGGGGCGCAAGCAGCAGCAAGACGAGGCCCACGCCGAGAAAGATCGTCTGGGCGACGACCGGCGAGCGTTCCTTCTGCTTCTCGAGTTCGAGTGTCAGCGTCATATCAAGCATCCCGGCCGAAGAGGCCCGCGGGTCTCAGCAGGAGAACGATGGCCATGATCACGAAGATCACGATATTGGAGGCCTCCGGATAGAAGACCTTGGTCAGTCCCTCGGCGACACCGAGCATGTAGCCGGTGATGATCGCCCCCATGATCGAGCCCATGCCGCCAACGACGACGACGGCAAAGACGATGATGATGATGTTCGATCCCATCAGCGGCGAGACCTGGTAGATCGGCGCTGCCAGCACGCCGGCGAGCGCCGCAAGGGCCGCGCCGAGACCGTAGGTCAGCGTCAGCAGGAACGGCACGTTGATGCCGAAGGACTGTACGAGCACCGGATTTTCCGTTGCGGCGCGCAGATAGGAGCCGAGTTTCGTCTTCTCGATGACGAGCCAGGTGCCGAGGCACACGGCGAGCGAGAAGGCGATCACCCAGCCGCGATAGACGGGCAGGAACATGAAGCCGAGATTGGTGCCGCCCGTAAGCAATGCCGGCGTCGCATAGGGCTGGCCAGAGGCGCCGTAGAGATAGCGGAACGTTCCTTCGACGGTTAGTGCCAGGCCAAAGGTGAAGAGCAGGCCATACAGCGGATCGAGCGAATAGAGGCGCCTCAACATCGTACGCTCGATGACCGCGCCGAGGAGGCCGACGAGAAGCGGCGCGAGGATAAGGGCCGGCCAGTAGCCGATGCCGAAATACGACAGGAGCAGCCAGGCGGCAAAGGCGCCCAGCATGTATTGCGCACCATGGGCGAAGTTGATGACGCGCAGCAGGCCGAAGATGATCGCAAGGCCGAGGCTCAACAATGCATAGAAGGAGCCGTTGATGAGCCCGATCAGAAGCTGTCCGAGAAAGGCCTGGAGCGGAATTCCGAAAATCGTGGTCATGGCCTACACTCCGAGCACATCATGCAGCATGTCCATGCGCTGGGAAAGCTCCGAAACCGGGAACTCGCCGGCGACGCGGCCATGGTCCATGAGATAGAAGCGATCGGCGACTTTGCTCGCGAAGCGGAAGTTCTGCTCGACGAGCAGGACCGTCATGCCGCGCTCCTTCAGTTTCTTCAAGACGTCGCCGATCCGCTGGACGATCACCGGGGCGAGCCCTTCCGTAGGCTCGTCGAGCAGCATCATACGCACTCCGGTTCTAAGGATGCGCGCAATCGCCAGCATCTGCTGTTCGCCGCCGGAGAGCTTGGTTCCCTGGCTGTTGCGACGTTCGTGCAGGTTTGGGAACAGTTCGAAAATCTCGTCGATGGTCATGCCGCCCCGGGCAACCGCCGGTGGTAGCAGCAGGTTTTCATAGACCGAAAGCGTCGAGAAGATGCCGCGCTCTTCGGGAACGAAGCCGAGGCCGCGATGGGCGACGCGGTGGAGGGGCACCCGGATCAGATCCTCGCCGGCGAAACTGATCTCGCCTTTTCGTTCGCGCACGATGCCCATGATGGCACGCAGCGTTGTCGTTTTGCCGACGCCGTTGCGTCCGAGCAGCGTCACCATCTCGCCCTCGCCGACAGTCATGTCGACACCGTGAAGAATATGGCTTTCGCCGTACCAGGCATTGAGGCCCGAGACCTTGAGCAGAGGTTTCATGTCAGGTTTCCTCCGTGCCCATGTAGGCGGTGCGCACCCGCGGGTCCTCCGACACGGTGGCATAGTCGCCCTCGGCCAGAATTTCGCCGCGCTGCAGCACGGTGACATGGTGGCAGAGCGTGGCGACGACCGAGAGATTGTGCTCGACCATCAGAACCGCGCGCTCGCGCGCCACGTCGCGGATGATCTCGGCGACCATGCCGACGTCCTCGTGGCCCATGCCGGCCATCGGTTCGTCCAGCAGCAGCACCTTCGGATCGAGCGCCAGCGTCGTCGCGATCTCGAGCACGCGCTTGCGGCCATAGGAGAGGTCGGCCGCGATGGCGTTGCGCTCCTTTTCGAGGCCGACGGAGCGGATCAGCTGATCGGCCTTGGCGTTCAAGGCATCGAGTGCGGAAAGCGGCTTCCAGAATTGCGTTGCAAGGTTGTTCGGCCGCTGCAGGGCCACGCGCACATTGTCGAGCACTGACAGGTGCGGGAACACGGCCGAGATCTGGAACGAGCGCACAAGGCCCATGCGGGCAACCTTGTCCGGCGCGGTGTTGGTGATGTCTTCACCGAGCAGCGTGATCGTGCCGTGTGTCGGCTGCAGGAACTTGGTCAGCAGGTTGAACACCGTGGTCTTGCCGGCCCCGTTCGGGCCGATCAGCGCATGCACGCGGGCATGATGGACGTCGAGATCGACATCCTTGACGGCCGTGAAGCCGCCGAAGTCACGGCGGAGACCGCGGGCGGACAAAACCACCCGCGGCGCTCCATTCTGCGAAGGCATGGTCGCGGTCATCGATCCGCCCGATCAGGACTTCACGAGATCGCAGCCGCTCTGGGCCGGGTCGATGAAGGCGTCCTTGCCGGGGATGGTCGCGAGAACCTTGAAGTAGTCCCAGGGTTCCTTGCTCTCGTCCGGCTTCTTGACCTCGAGCAGGTACATGTCGTGGATCATCCGGCCGTTCGGCGCGACCGTACCGTTCTGGGCGAAAACGTCGTTGACGGGGAGTGCATGCAGTTCCTTGGCGACCGCGTCGGCGTCGTCGCTGCCGGCCTTCTCGATTGCCTTCAGATATTGCAGCACGGCCGAATAAGTACCGGCATGGACCATGTTCGGCATCTTGCCGGTGCGCTCCATGAAGCGCTTGCCGAATTTCGCGCTTTCCTCGTCGCGGTTCCAGTAGAAGCCCTCGGTGAGCGTCAGCCCCTGCGCCGCTTCGAGGCCGAGGCCGTGGACTTCCGCCAGCGTGAAGAGCAGCGCGGCGAGGCGCTGGCCCCCCTGGACGATGCCGAACTCGGCAGCCTGCTTGATGGCATTCGAGGTATCGAGGCCGGCATTGGCAAGGCCGATCACCTTGGCACCGGAGGACTGCGCTTGCAGCAGGAAGGAGGAGAAATCGGTGGTCGCCAGCGGATGGCGGACGGCGCCGACGACCGAACCGCCGTTTTCCTTCACGAAATTGGCGGTGTTTTCTTCAAGCGAATAGCCGAAGGCATAGTCGGCCGTCAGGAAGAACCAGCTGTCGCCGCCCTGTTTGACAAGCGCACCACCCGTACCCACGGCAAGCGAATGGGTGTCATAGGCCCAATGGAAGCCATACGGGCTGCATTGTTTGCCGGTGAGCTCCGTCGTGGCCGCGCCGGTAACGATGTTGACCTTCTTCTTCTCCTTGGAGATTGCCTGAACCGCGAGCGCCACGGACGAGGTCGTCAGCTCCATGATGCTGTCGACCTGCTCGGTGTCGTACCATTGCCGAGCGATGTTGGACGCGATGTCAGGCTTGTTCTGATGGTCGGCTGTCACCACTTCGACCGGTACGCCAAGCACCTTGCCGCCGAAATCCTCGACTGCCATCAGCGCCGCCTCGTGGGAGGACTTGCCGCCGAAATCGGCGTAGACGCCGGACTGGTCGTTGAGAATGCCGATCTTGACCTTACCGTCCGACGCGTCGGCGAGTGCCGCCGTGCTGCTCGCGAGCACCATTGCAAGCGTGGCCATCAGTTTCTTATGCATCATGTCTCCTCCCAGGACTTTCAGAGTTGGGCGGGCGAACCATCGCTAAGGACGCGCGACGGTACCGACACGCTTTTTCGGCGATATCGGCGGAGATTCGATCCACTCGGCTCTGTTCAAAATTGGCCAGACATGCTCCTCAGATGTCGGCTCAATGCTTACAATCCCGAAAATTCTGCTTGGATGCAAGCGGGCCAAACCGTAAATTACAAACAGGGTCTGTTCATTTTCGAACAGAGGGGGCGAGCATGAATCCGAATTTCACCTGGGACGACCTGCAATTCTTCCTGGCGGTCGCTAGAACCGGGCAACTGTCGACTGCGGCGCGGCGGCTCAGGACCAGTCATGCGACCGTGTCGCGCCGCATCGATCGGCTGGAATTCGCGCTCAAGGTCAAGCTGTTCGAGCGCAATCCGCGCGGCTACGTGCTGACCACCATGGGGCAACGTTTTGTCGAGACGGCCGAGCGGATCGAACGGGAGACCGAGCAACTCCAGCTCGATATCAGCGACGGCATGACCGCACAACGCGGCGTCGTCCGCATGTCCATCCTCGAAGGCTTCGGCAACTTCTTCCTGTCGGACCGGCTCGCAGCCTTTGCCAACCGCTATCCGAATATCTCGCTCGAACTCGTTGCGATCCAGCAGATCATGTCGCTGTCGCGCAAGGAGGCCGATATCGCCGTCGCACTCGCCGCGCCCAAGGCTGGCCCATACCATTCGGAAGTGCTGACGCCCTATACGCTCCATGTCTATGGCGCGCGCAGCTATCTCGCCACGCACCCGCCCATCCGCAGCCGCAACGATCTCGGCTCCCACCGTTTCGTCGGCTATATCGAGGACATGATCTTCACGCCGGGGCTCGACTATCTCGGCGAAGTGCAGCCGGGACTTCGGGCCCATTTCCAGAGTTCGAGCATCCTGACGCAGCTGAAGGCCGCGCGGCAGGGATTGGGTCTCTGCGTCCTGCCGCATTTCATGGCGCGCGACGAGCCCAATCTCGAGATCGTGTTGCCGGAGGAAATCGAGCTCAAGCGCACCTACTGGATGATCTGCCATCGCGACCTGATCGCCGTACCGCGGGTTCGCGCGGTACGCGACTTTCTGGTTGAGGCCGTGAGCGAGAACCGGTCGTGTTTTCTGCGCGAAAGATCGGTGCCGGGGAGCAGCCATCGGCGCGCCCTTGAAGCGCAATAATGCGTTAACCATATTAAGGATGGAGGCTAAGGCTCGCATCTTCGCTGCCGAAGCGCAAAATGCGGGGTTGTTGGAAGCGATCCGGTCCCGATTTTCCGCTTCGATTAAAATAGCACAACGATTTCAGCATCTTATCTTTTTTTGACGATTTTTTGAAAATGGATGTTGACGTGTCGGAGGTGGTGGGTCTATAAGCCCGATCACTGACGAGGGC
>NZ_JASKLS010000011.1 GCF_030124375.1 Sinorhizobium sp. 6-70 | reverse complement strand
CACGCTCTCGGCTGCCGACGTCATGGCAAACACGGCCGATCGGAGCCGCCTTACGGGCAAGCTGGTTTTCGTCGGCAGCAGCATGCCGAGCCTCGGCGGGCTGAGACCCAGCGCCTCGATGCCGCTCGAGCCCTCGGTGCAGATCCACGCCGACATCGCCAATGCAATCATCACCGGGTTCGTTCCCTATCGGTATGGCGGGCTGCCGCTCCTGGAAGCCTTGTTCACTTTCGCGGCCGGCACGCTTGCGGCCGTTGGCGCGACGCGGCTTCGACCACTCGCGACCCTCACCCTCGGCCTCCTCGCGCTGCTCTTCGTCATCGCCGGCGCCGGCGGCATTTATGCCGCGACGGGCTGGCTCGTCGATGCCTTCAGTATAGGTGTGGCGCTCATTGCGGTGCTCGTCGTGACAAGTGCGCTGCAACTCGCCCACGTGCGGCGCGCCGAGGCGATCGCCCGGCAGAAATTTTCGCAATACCTGCCGCAATCGGTCGTCGCGCGCTATATCGACCAGCCGAATGCCGGGCGCGTGGCCGGCGAGGAGCGCGTGGTCACCGCGCTTTTCACCGATATCGAGGGATTCTCGACTCTCGCCCGCAAGCTCGGCCCTCGTGAGCTCGTGGCGCTCCTCGACATCTATTTCGCGGAAGTGAACACGCTCGTCTCCCGCCATGGCGGCATGGTCGACAAAGTCGTCGGCGATGCAGTGCACGCCCTCTTCAACGCGCCGGAGGATCTCGACGATCACGTCAACAAGGCGATCGAATGCGCCGTGGCGATCCACGCCCTGACCGAAAAAATGCGGCGGCGGCCGCAATTTGCAAGAGACGGTTTTGGCCGAACGCGGATCGGCGTCGAGACCGGGCCTGCCGTACTCGGCGAGGTAGGCGCGGGCGGTAAGCTCGACTACACCGCTCACGGCGACGCGGTGAACCTCGCGGCGCGGCTTCAGGATGCGAACAAATTCCTTGGAACGGCAATCTGCATCGGGCCGGCGGCAGCGGCGCAATCGCACGCACCTCTCCGGGCGCTGGGGCGCCATGACATCCGCGGGTTCGGACCGATGGAGCTCTTCACAGTCGCTGACCCGCCGGCGGCGTGAGGGCGTGCATTACAGCAAGCCGACGCTCGCATAGGCTTCCCGAATGCGGGCCTGCCCCCAGTTTGTCAGCTCGGACGGTGCCGCTCCCGGCCGGTCGAAGTCGACGCCCTGGCCGGCAGCAACCGTGCGCGTCACACCGCCGCCCTGGACCGACACCGCTCCACGCTCCACGAAGACGGCGAAGGCCGCACGGCTCGGGCCGCAGAAGAATTTCGTGCCGCGCACGCCGATCATCCCGAAGGCTGTGCGCACCGCCACGTCCACCTTCGAAAGGCCCTCCGGCCGGTCGAAGACCATCCGGCCGAGACCGAGCTCGAGCGTGCCGCCCTGACCGGCGATGAACCTGTCGATCAAGAGTTCCGTTTGCGGGCCGAGCAGGATACGCGTTTCGCTCAGCGCCAGATCGGCAAAGCTGTTGGTGCTCGTCGAGACGTAGTCGTTGTCGAGAACCTCGCCACCGACGGCAAGCCGCGCCTCGTCCTCTCCCTGCCGGCGGCGAACATTGCCGCGTATCTTCTCGGCCTTGCCGACCACGGAATTGGGCGCCGCGTTCGCCGACCGGCCCACCATGGCCGCCAGCATCAGGCCGCCGACGAAGATTCGTCTTTTCACATATATCGGCCGCATCGGCTTTGTTCGCCGCCTCTCGCAACGCTCCCTGTTCGAGCCTCCGGAGTCTCAGAGGATAACCGCACGCACAGGCGAAGCAAGACGCATCTCGCCTGACAGGACGCAGCCGCTCCCACTCACAACTTCGCCGCCCGATCCGGCGCGCCGCTGTTTCCCCAGGAACAGGTCCAGCGCCGCGACCGCCCTAGGATCGTGCTACGAAGAGGGAAACCGTCATGAACAACCGCGTCAATCAGTGCATTCGCATCGCCAACGTCCTGCTGTTGGCGGCTATCATGTTCCTTTCGTTTGCCGCAATCGCGCTGCCCGCGGCGCGTGCCGCCGATCTGACTGCCGCGGAACAATGCGACCGGGAAGCGGGCAGCGAATTCGACCTGGAACGGAACCGGTCGTTCCCGACTGTTTCGACGGAAGACATCCGCATCGGTATTGCGCTCTCCGCCTGCCGCGAAGCCTACAATCAGAACGGCGACGCACGCACGCAATTCCAGCTCGCGCGTGTCCTCGACAAGGCGGGGCAGAAAATCCAGTCGCGCCGCATCCTCGAGGAAGCCGCGCGCAACGGTCATGCGCTGGCCATGGTGAACTACGGCGCACAGGTCGCCGAGGCGGGCGAGACGGAAACGGCGTTCGACCTCTATGAGCGAGCCGCGGCAGCCGGAAACATCCTCGCCGCCTACAATCTCGGTGTCGCCTATCGCGACGGTGTCGGCACTGCCGCTGACGGCGCGCTTGCAGTCCGCTGGTTCGAGCGGGCATCGATCGCCGGCGACGACGTCGCCGCATTCAACCTGGCGGTAATGCTGGACGAGGGCCAGGCGGTGCCGGAAGACAATCTCGAGGCCGCAAAATTCTACGGTCTCGCGGCCGAACGCGGCAATGTGGACGCGATGATCAACCTCGGCCTGATGTTCGAAAGCGGCGAAGGCGTGCGGCGCAATCCTGTCGCAGCACAGGAACTGTTCAGGCAGGCAGCTGACCGGGGCGATCCGGTTGGCCAGCAAAAGCTCGACCCGATCGCCACAGGCAGCATCTTGCGCACCGCCATGCTGGCGAAGATGGACCAGTCCAAATGAAGACACCATCTGTACGCGGCGGGATAGTGCCCGCCGCGCGATCGGGCCTCAGCGGATCTCGCCCGCCTGCGGCCCCCAGGTATCGGTCAGCGCAAATCCTTCGGCGAGCGGATCGAACGGATCGAGCGCCACCTGATGCAGGCCGAACGTCCAGCCCCGACCGGATATGGTCGGAATAATTGCCTCCCTGCCGGCGACTGTCGTCACGCCTTCAAGCCCCACCTCAAACTCCGAGCCGATGATCGACCGGGATTTGAGGATATCGCCGGGCTTCACCCGGCCACGCGCGTGAAGCGTTGCAAGGTTCGCCGAGCTACCGGTGCCGCAAGGCGAACGATCGACGCGGCCCGGCCACATCGTCGTGCAGGTGCGAACCGTGCCATCCGCTTCGGTGTCGCGGAACATCACATAGGCAACGCCGCTGATTTCGGGGATCTCCGGATGGACGACCGGGATCGTGCGGTTGACGAGATCCTTGAGCAGCATGCCCGCCTCGACAATCCGCCGCGCGTTCGCCTTTTCGATCGTCGTGCCGATCTGGCGGACATCGACCAGCGCGTAGAAAATACCGCCGAAGCAGAGATCGAGCTTGATACGGCCCCATTCCGGCGTATCGACCTCAACGTCCAGCTCCTGCACGAAGGACGGCACCATGGTGAGCTTCACCCTTTCGCATCGTCCGTCGCGGCAGGTGGCCGTCGCCTTGACGAGGCCCGCCGCCGTGTCGAGCATCACCACCGTTTCCGGCTCCTTCATCTCGATCATGCCGGATTCGAGCAGCGCGGTCGTCACGCAGATCGAATTGGAGCCAGACATGGCGTGGGCCTGGTCCGCCTGAAGGATGATGAAGCCGGCATCGGCCTCCGGTCGCTTCGGCGGCACGAGCAGGTTGACCGAACCGATCGATCCGGAACGCGGCTCAAGGCAGAGAAACCGGCGCAGGCTGTCGTCGACCGTATTGATGTGGTTCAACTGCTCGGCGATCGAGTTGCCTGGGATCTTCGGCACGCCGCCGATCGCCACCTTGCCGATTTCACCCTCGCAATGAACATCCAGCAACTGGATCGTGCGCTTCCATCTCATGACCTATCTCCGGGTATCGCATCTTTCCGCCGTTCACCTATCTCGACCGGCACGGCGCCTCATCTGATATATCAGACGACGCGGTGATGCATACAGCGTTCACCAGCCCGCTACAAGATGGCCAACGAAACGGTCTCGAAACATCGCGCGCTGTCCATTCACCCAAAGATGCCGCTTGACGGTAATAGCCCAGCGCGGGAGCGTGAAAGCGCTGCGCATCACCGGAACGAACATGACGAAATTCATCATCTTCACTGACCTGCACATGGTTCCCGAAGGTGTGACAATCATCGGGCTCGATCCCTATCGGCGGCTCGCCAACGGGATCGCTCACGTCAATCGCTACCACGCGGATGCGGATCGGGTGATCTTTGCCGGAGACCTCGCCCACGGAGCCGACCGTCCGTCCTACGAACGCCTGAAGGCGATCCTTGATGAACTCGTTCCACCGGCGGCGATGATGATCGGCAACCACGACAGGCGCGAGGTTTTCCTCGATGTTTTTTCCGGCACAGCGACCGACGAGAACGGCTTCGTCCAGCAGGTGATCGATTTTGCCGACTGTCGTGCCGTGCTGCTCGACACTCTGTTTGCGCCGCCCTACGACTATCCCGTGAGCCACGCCGGGCATCTTTGTCAAAGGCGTCTTGCCTGGCTCGATCGGCAACTCGCCGAGGCCGGCGCCCGGCCGGTACTGATCTTCATGCACCATCCTCCGCATGTGACCGGCTTCACGAGCATCGACATGATCCGTCTGATCAACGGTCAGGAATTCTACGCGCTCGTGAAACGCCACGGCAATGTGCGCCACATCTTCGCCGGTCATGTTCATCGCACGATCAGCGGCTCCAGTCGCGGTATTCCGTTCTCGATTTTCAAGAGCCCGGTCCATCAACAGCCGATGCCCTTCGATACGCCGGACGCCTCGCTCTCCGTGGACGAACCGGCGGCCTATGGCATCATCCTGGTTACCGATGACGGCGTGCTCGTCCACACGGAAGACTACGAAATCGCCCGGCGCGACGCGGCAATGGCGTGACGGCCATTTCGACGCCGCCGCCTTCGTGTTAGGTTGGGCCATGAGCCATTCCGTTTCATCCAGCCAGGATTTCGACTGTCAAAGCTGCGGCGCCTGTTGTGCCTATTCGGCCGATTGGCCGCGCTTTTCGCTGGAAACAGACGAGGAACTCGATCAGATTCCGGCAGAATATGTCGCTGCCGATCTTGGTGGCATGCGTTGCGAGAACGATCGATGCACGGCGCTCGACGGCACGCTTGGCCGCTTCGTCGCCTGCAAGATCTATGCGGTGCGACCGATCGTGTGCCGGACGTGCATGCCCGGTGACGACGAATGCCTGATTGCGCGCGCACGTCATTTCGGCGCTGCCGCCTGACGCTCGATCATCCGGCACTCACCGCGACACTCCGCATGTTCCGCCACTTTCTGGCGCATTGGCAGCGAAACATTCCGAGAATGCCGCGATTTGCCGGATGGATGTTCGGCGGCGTCAAGCGTATTTTCTGCCCACCAAATCAGGGGCGCCAGACGCCTGTTACCGCTCCGTGGAGGACCGTGTTCGATGAGCCAGACCAAACTTCAAAAATCTCCCCCAGCCACGGACGCAGCGCCGGCGCCCTTTGCCGAATTCGCGCCGCCGATCCGGCCGCAAACCACGCTCCGCCGGGCAATCACGGCCGCCTATCGTCGTCCGGAAACGGAATGCCTGCCGGCGCTCATCGAGGCTGCGACGCTGCCCAAGGAGATCCGCGATGCCGCGGCCAAAACCGCCCGCAAGCTGATCGAGGCGCTCCGTGCCAAGCACAAGGGGTCAGGCGTCGAAGGACTGGTGCACGAATATTCGCTGTCGAGTCAGGAGGGCGTCGCACTGATGTGCCTTGCGGAGGCGCTGCTGCGCATCCCCGATACGGCGACCCGCGACGCGCTGATCCGCGACAAGATTTCCGACGGCGACTGGAAGTCGCATCTCGGCGGCGGCCGCTCGCTGTTCGTCAACGCCGCGACCTGGGGCCTCGTCGTCACCGGCAAGCTGACCTCGACCGTCAACGACCGCAGCCTCGCGGCAGCACTGTCGCGGCTCATCGCCCGTTGCGGCGAGCCGGTGATCCGCCGCGGCGTCGACATGGCGATGCGGATGATGGGCGAGCAATTCGTCACCGGAGAAACGATCGAAGAGGCGCTGCGCCGCTCGCGGGCGCTCGAACAGAAGGGCTTCCGCTACTCCTACGACATGCTCGGCGAAGCGGCGACCACCGCGGCCGATGCGGAACGCTATTACAAGGACTACGAAGCCGCTATCCATGCGATCGGCAAGGCTTCGGCCGGGCGCGGCATCTACGAAGGCCCCGGCATCTCGATCAAGCTCTCTGCGCTCCACCCGCGCTATACCCGCGCGCAGGCCTCCCGCGTCATGGGCGAATTGCTGCCGAAGGTTAAGGCGCTCGCGCTCATCGCCAAGAAATACGACATCGGCCTCAACATCGACGCCGAGGAAGCCGACCGGCTGGAGCTGTCGCTCGATCTCCTGGAAGAACTTTGCCTCGACGCCGACCTTTCCGGCTGGAACGGCATGGGCTTCGTCGTGCAGGCCTACGGCAAGCGCTGCCCCTTCGTTCTGGATTTCATCATCGACCTCGCGCGCCGCTCGGGCCGGCGCATCATGGTGCGCCTCGTCAAGGGCGCCTATTGGGATGCCGAGATCAAGCGCGCCCAACTCGACGGGCTTGAAGATTTCCCGGTCTTTACCCGCAAGATCCATACCGACGTTTCCTATGTCGCCTGCGCCCGCAAGCTGCTCTCGGCGACCGACGTGATCTTCCCGCAGTTTGCTACCCACAACGCGCAGACGCTCGCCACGATCTACCATATGGCCGGCAAGGATTTTCAGGTCGGCAAATACGAGTTCCAGTGCCTGCACGGCATGGGCGAGCCGCTCTATGACGAGGTCGTCGGCCGCGGCAATCTCGATCGTCCTTGCCGCATCTATGCGCCGGTCGGCACGCATGAAACGCTGCTTGCCTATCTCGTCCGCCGCCTGCTCGAAAACGGCGCAAACTCCTCCTTCGTCAACCGCATCGCCGACCCGAAGGTCTCCGTCGACGAGCTTACCGCCGATCCCGTCGAAATCGTCCGCGCCATGCCGGTGGTCGGCGCGAAGCACGATCAGATCGCCTTTCCGGCCAAGCTCTTTGGCGAGGCCCGCACCAATTCCGCCGGCCTCGATCTCTCGAATGAAGACAGCCTCGCATCGCTGACGGAAGCATTGAAGGCAAGCGCTGCGACTGCCTGGACCTCCGTTCCGCAGCTTGCGACCGGCGCGGCCTCGGGCGAAACCCGCCCGGTCGTCAACCCCGGCGACCACCGTGACATCGTCGGCTCGGTGACGGAAACGTCGGACGAGGATGCGAAGCGCGCGGCCCGCCTCGCGCTCGAGGCTGCCGAAGCGTGGTCCGCGGTTGCTCCGGCGGAACGGGCCGCCTGCCTCGATCGTGCGGCCGACCTGATGCAGGCGCGCATGCCGACGCTGCTCGGGCTGATCGCCCGCGAGGCTGGCAAGTCACTGCCGAACGCGATCGCCGAAGTGCGCGAGGCAATCGACTTCCTGCGCTACTACGCCGAACAGACGCGCCGCACGCTCGGCCCGGCACACAGGCCGCTCGGCCCGATCGTCTGCATCAGCCCCTGGAACTTCCCGCTGGCGATCTTCACCGGCCAGATTGCCGCAGCACTCGTCGCGGGCAACCCGGTGCTCGCCAAGCCCGCCGAGGAAACGCCGTTGATCGCGGCCGAAGGCGTGCGCCTTCTGCACGAGGCGGGCATTCCGGCCAACGTGCTGCAGCTTCTGCCCGGCGACGGCCGCGTCGGCGCGGCGCTGGTTGCGGCACCGGAGATTGCCGGCGTAATGTTCACCGGCTCGACCGAGGTCGCGCGGCTCATTCAGGCGCAACTTTCCGACCGGCTTTCGCCTGCCGGACGACCGATCCCGCTGATCGCCGAGACCGGCGGCCAGAACGCTTTGATCGTGGATTCCTCGGCGCTTGCCGAGCAGGTGGTCGGCGACGTGATCGCATCGGCCTTCGACAGCGCCGGCCAGCGCTGCTCGGCGCTGCGCGTGCTCTGCCTGCAGGAGGACGTTGCCGATCGCACGCTTGCCATGCTGAAGGGTGCGCTGCACGAACTGAACATCGGCCGCACCGACCGCCTTTCCGTCGATGTCGGTCCGGTCATTACTGCCGAGGCGAAGGGCATCATCGAGAAGCACATCGATGCGATGCGCGGGCTCGGCCGCAAGGTGGAGCAGATCGGTCTTGCCGCCGAGACGGATCAGGGCACCTTCGTGCCGCCGACGATCATCGAGCTTAAGAAACTCTCCGATCTCAAGCGTGAGGTCTTCGGGCCAGTGTTGCACGTCATCCGGTACCGCCGCGACGATCTCGACCGGCTGGTCGATGACATCAACGCCACCGGCTACGGCCTGACCTTCGGGCTCCACACGCGCCTCGACGAGACGATCGCGCATGTGACGAGCCGCGTGAAGGCCGGCAACCTCTACGTCAACCGCAATATCATCGGCGCGGTCGTCGGCGTGCAACCCTTCGGCGGACGCGGCCTTTCCGGCACCGGTCCGAAGGCGGGCGGCCCGCTCTATCTCGGCCGGCTGGTGACGACGGCGCCAGTGCCGCCGCAGCATAGCTCCGTTCATACGGACCCTGCCCTTCTCGACTTCTCCAGGTGGCTCGATGGCCGTGGTGCGAAGACCGAAGCGGATGCGGCGCGCAACGCCGGCAGCACCTCGGCACTCGGGCTCGAGCTGGAGCTGCCAGGCCCGGTCGGCGAGCGCAATCTTTATGCGCTCCACCCGCGCGGCCGGATCCTGCTCGTGCCTGAGACAGAGACGGGTCTCTACCATCAACTCGCCGCAGCGCTGGCGACCGGCAACAGTGTCGTCATCGACGCCGCCTCCGGCTTGCAGCCGTCGCTCAAGGACCTTCCGCATGGCGTCGCACTGCGCGTCTCCTGGTCGAAGGACTGGGCGGCCGACGGTCCCTTTGCCGGCGCCCTCGTCGAGGGCGACGCCGAACGCATCCGCGTCGTCAACAAGGCGATCGCGGCCCTACCCGGTCCGCTGGTGCTCGTCCAGGCTGCATCGAAAGAAGAGATCGCTCGCAATCCGGACGCCTATTGCTTCAACTGGCTCCTGGAAGAGGTTTCGACCTCCATCAACACTGCCGCCGCCGGCGGCAACGCCAGTCTGATGGCGATCGGTTAAGGAGCATCGATTTGCCCCTCACCCTAACCCTCTCCCCGCTTGCGGGGAGAGGGGACGTGCCTGCCCTGGACGACATCACTCTGCGGCTTTGCAGAGGGCAAGGCGGTGCCGCAAGTCCCTTCTCGCCGCCTGCGGGGAGAAGGTGCCGGCAGGCGGATGAGGGGCCGTGACAGATGACGAAGCATTACCAATCCGCTATCACCGCCAGAAAAACGGAAGCAGCGGATGTTCACGCTCCAGCGCATCGAGACCTCGACACAGGAAATCAAGAAAAGCCGGTTCCTGGCGATCGCCGGCGCGATCGAGGAGGAGCAATCGGCGAGAGCCTTTCTGGCCGCGCATTCCGACCCGACCGCCAATCACAATTGCTGGGCCTGGCGCATCGGCCAGACCTATCGGTTCAGTGACGATGGGGAACCCAGCGGCACGGCGGGCAAGCCTATCCTTGCGGCGATCGACGGCCAATCGCTCGATCGCGTCGCGGTCGTCGTCACCCGGTGGTTCGGCGGCGTCCTGCTTGGAAGCGGCGGGCTGATCCGCGCCTATGGCGGCACTGCGGCACTCTGTCTGAGGGCAGCGGAAAAGGTCGAACTCGTCGACACGCAGCGCGCCACGATCGTCTGCGACTTTGCCGATCTTGCCCTGGTCAAGGCGCGGCTAACGGCCCGTGGCGTAGCGGTCGCCGGAGAAACATTCACGGATACCGGGGCGGTCCTGACGGTCGAGATGCGCAAGGACATCGCGGCGGAGGTCCTCGTCCTCGTTACCGATCTCAGTCGCGGCAAGGCGATCGTCTCGCTCGAAGATTGAACTTCCGAACACGCCGCAATCATCATAGAAATCACGCCGACGCAGAACAGGACGAGGACATCGAAATGAAAACCAGAGTTTTGGGACGAACGGGCGCAGCGATTTCGGAAATCGGCTTTGGCGCCTGGCAGATCGGCGGCGCCTGGGGCGACGTCAGCGAAGAGGACGGCAAGCACGCGCTTCACGCCGCGCTCGACAGTGGCGTCACCTTCATCGACACGGCCGACGTCTATGGCGATGGGCGTTCGGAAAAGATCATCGCGGCAGTGCTGAGGGAGCGCGGCGGACAGAAGCCGTTCGTCGCCACCAAGGCCGGCCGACGGCTCAATCCGCATGTCGCCGACGGCTATACGGCCGCCAATGTCGAGGCGTTCATTGACCGCAGCCTGAAGAATCTCGGCGTCGATGCGCTCGATCTGGTGCAGCTCCACTGCCCGCCGACGGAGGTCTATTATCATCCGGATGTCTTCGAGGCGCTCGACCGGCTGGTCGCCAAGGGCAAGATCCGCCACTACGGTGTCTCGGTCGAGAAGGTCGAGGAGGCGCTGAAGGCGATCGAATATCCGGGCGTCGCGACGGTTCAGATCATCTACAACATCTTCCGCCAGCGCCCGCAGGAATTGTTCTTCACCGAGGCACGGAAGAAAAATGTCGGCGTCATCGTGCGCGTTCCCCTCGCCTCGGGTCTGCTCACGGGCAAGATCAGCAAGGAAACGGTCTTCGCGGCTGACGACCACCGCAATTTCAACCGCCATGGCGAAGCCTTCGACGTCGGTGAAACCTTCGCCGGCGTGCCTTTCGACGTGGCACTCGAAGCGGTGGAAGAGTTGCGCGCACTGGTGCCGGCCAACGTGCCAATGGCCCAATTCGCGCTTCGATGGATCCTGGAGCAGCCGGCCGCTTCCGTCGTGATCCCCGGCGCCCGCAACGAGGCGCAGGCGCAGTCGAACGCCGCAGCAAGCGCGCTCCCGGCGCTCGACGACGCGACCATGGCCGCGATCGCCGCGCTTTACGAGCGGCTGATCAAGGTTCATGTTCATCATAGATGGTAGGGTGACCGGCGCTCCGCGGGGGGTGTCGGAAGGAAGGCGGAGATGCAAGAGGCCTTCGATCTTGAACGCTTCGTAAAAGCGCAGGAAAGCACGTATCGCGCCGCGCTCGCGGAACTCACCGCCGGCGCCAAGCGAACCCATTGGATGTGGTTCATCTTTCCGCAGATCGAGGGCCTCGGCCATTCACCGACGGCGCAATATTATGCGCTTGCGAACCTGGACGAGGCGCGGGCCTATCTGCGCCATCCGCTCCTCGGCCACCGCATTCTCGAGTGCACGGAGGCGGTCAATGCCGTTCAGGGCCGATCCGCGCTCGAGATCTTCGGGCGGCCGGACGACCTCAAGTTTCGCTCGTCCATGACGCTGTTCGAAAGAGCCGCCCCGACGGTCGGCGTCTTCGCAAGGGCGCTCGACCGCTATTTCGACGGAGAAAGGGATCCGAGGACGCTTGAAAAGCTCGGCAAGGGCTGAGCCGGCGTCTTCACAATGTCTGCAAAAGGATCAGCAGGATCAACGTCGCGAAGACAGCCAGCCCGACGATGACAAGCATGAGTTCCTTCATCATATAACGATACATACAACCCTCCTTCCCGGCAGACGACGCCGGGAAGCACTCTGTTCATATGGGGACCTGGCAAACCGTTGTTAAGGCGATGCCCGCACACGACAGCGTGAAGGCGAACTGCCATCCACGCAGAATCGTCGGCATAGAGCCGTGATTTACCCGCACTATGGGATGTCGCGACAGGGGAATGTCGCACAAGGGAGGGTTGCGATCCCGGGCGGCGGCACTATCTCAAGAGCCATCGCATCTTAATTAAGGAAACATACAAGCAATTCAAAGTGCTACAGTGCCCTTTGCGCGCCTGATAAGACGCGCGGCGCTGTGGGCGTCCCCGATCATCTGGAGCGTGCCCATGATCGTCAGGCTGGTCGTGCAAACCGTCATCTGGTTGGCAATCATTGGAGCTGTGCTCTTTGCATCGGCCGGAACCGTCGCCTGGCCGGCCGGATGGGTTTTCCTCGCGGTGATGCTGGCGGTCTCTCTGATCGCCGGACGGTCGCTCGCCCGGCATGATCCGGCACTTCTCAAAGAACGGTTGTCGGCGCCGATTCAGAAAGGTCAGCCTTTCGCGGACAAGATTCTCCTCACGATCATCTTTCTGTTCCTGTTCGGCTCTTTCGCGTTCATGGCGCTCGATGCGGTACGGTTCGGGTGGTCGTCGGTTCCGCCATGGGTGCAGGGCGTCGGCGCTTTGACACTGCTGCTCTCCATCGGTCTCAACTATTGGACATTCAGGGAAAACAGCTTCGCGGCGCCGGTCGTCAAGGTCCAGAGGGAACGGGGACAAAGGGTGGTCACCACCGGGCCCTACCGCTACGTTCGCCATCCCCTCTATGGCGGCGGCCTCCTCTACGTTGCCGGAATGTCGCTGCTCCTCGGCTCTTGGTGGGGGCTCGTGGCGGTGGTTCTGTTCGCACTGCTGCTCGCTGTTCGCATCGGCATTGAGGAAAAGGTGCTGCGGACCGGCCTTGCCGGATATGACGCCTATGCGGCGCGCGTTCGCTATCGCCTGATCCCTTACGTCTGGTAGCGGCGCTTCGATCGCTCGACCGACGCTAAATGGCCTTGTGGCGCGGCGTCTCGACCCGTGGCCTGCCTGCCGACGGCTCCCTCCGCTCGGATCGTATATGGGCCAGCGGGCTGACGCCGAGCCATAGCGGAAACAACTTGCGGAGCCTCCCGCTGCCGTCCACCTCTATCGCCCCGTGGTGGAGCGCCGAAGCAAACGGCAGGTCACCACGCCAAATTCGCGTCAGGTCCAAAAGAGAGACGATGACGTAGAGCTGCGCGTCGCGGTCGGGCGGCTTCAGGCAGAGTTCGCAGGTGCCGTCCTGATTGAGGAACCACCAGTGGCGCTTCTTCTCCGCCTGGTCCGTGAGCTCGAATTGTATGACGACGCGTTCGGTGCCGAACAGTTCAGGGTGCGCGCCCTTTTGAAGCGCCCAGAGCAGCAGGCCGAGATCGATCTCGTGCTCCGCCAAGGTCCTGCGCGACCATCGCTGGCCCCATTGTCCGAGCGCCATGATGATCGGGACAAACTCCTTGCCGGCATGCGTCAGCCGATAGGTCGGGCCGCGCCCGTCATCGGATACGGACCGGACGATGATGCCCTCCGCCTCAAGTTTCTTCAGCCGCGACGAGAGAAGCGTTGGCGAAGCCAGGGGCACGCCGCGCTGCAACTCGGAAAATCGGGTGGCGCCAAACGCAAGGTCGCGCAGGATCAAAGCCGTCCAGCGCTCGCAAAAAATCTCGGCGGCCTTGGCGATCGGGCAGAACTGGTTGTAGCTCCTCATCACGATCACTTCCTTTCGGCGCGCAGTTTACACCCGGCAGCATCGGGATCCCACTACAGATTGTGAAGTAGCCACTAGGCCCTCCAAGTGGTGAAATGGCGCTCTCAAAAGCCGAGGGAGGGTTTCATGTCGGAACATCTCAGCGAGCGAATCCGGGAACACAACCGCGATCAGGCGGCAATCTGGGGAGCGGGCGGCAGACACTACGACCTCGTCAGCTTCGCGATCTCGGACGCGCTGGCGCACGCCGCCCAGCGATTGAGCCCGAAGCCCGGCGACAAAGTGCTCGACGTCGCGACCGGCACCGGCTGGAGCGCGCGCAATGCCGCGCGTTTCGGCGCAAACGTCACGGCGATCGACATATCGGCCGATCTGATCGATGCTGCCCGCCGGTTTTCGACCGGCATCGAGCCGACTATCGATTACCGCGTCGCCGATGCCGAGAACCTGCCCTTCCCGGACGAAAGCTTCGACAAGATACTCTCGACCTTCGGGGTGATCTTCGCCGGGGACCATCGCCGCGCCGCCAGCGAACTGGCGCGGGTCTGCCGCAAACGCGGACGGCTCTGCATGTCCACTTGGTCGCCGACGGGCGCCGTTGCCCGCTTCTTCGCTGTAATCGGCGCTCACACGAAGGCGCCTCCACCGAAGGAATCGTCGCTGTCTTGGGGCGATCCGGCCTATGTCGAAGGCCTGCTCGGACGGGAATTCAAACTAACTTTCGAACACGGCACCAACAACGCCTATCACGAAAGCGTCGAATCAATCTGGAACTGGTACCTGCGCGGCTTCGGGCCGTTGCAGACGCTTTATGAAGGCTTGAACGGGCGCGAACGGGCTGCGCTGAAGCGCGATGTCGATGCCTATCACGCGCACTATCAGGTCGAGGCCGGGCTCCACATCAGTCGGGAATATTTGATCGTCATCGGTGAGAAACGATGAGGTTCCCCGCTGCTATTCGGGCATCGCCTGGAGAAGCGAATCGCTGCTTCCTGGCTCTGTAGTGACGCCACGGAAACGGTTGGAAAACATGCAATTCGAAGGAAATGGCGCACCCGAAGAGATTCGAACTCCTGACCCCCAGATTCGTAGTCTGGTGCTCTATCCAGCTGAGCTACGGGTGCTTGCCTGAAGCGGTGAGAACCGCTTGCGTGGCGATCCTCTACTGGGTCCTTTCGGCGATTGCAAGCGCCTTTCGGGAAAAAATTTCATTTTTGCGACGACAGTGGAAAAGGCGTCGGAGCGAGCGATCGGGATCCGGCAAGAAGGACACCAGCGGTCCGAGGACGGAAAATCAGGGCCGCGCCTTCGAGCGGAAAGCGTCCAGCGGCACCGGGCGGTCCGGCAATTCGATGCGGAACAGCGTGCCGGGCGTCGGCTTTTCGACGAGTGCGATCGTCCCGCCATGAGCGAGCACCAGTTCGCGGGCGATGGCGAGCCCGAGGCCCGTGCCGCCGGAGCGCGCCGAGCCCCGGAAGGCGGTAAACAGGTTTTCGCGCGCCTTGGCCGGCATGCCCGGCCCCGTGTCGTCGATGGAAATGGTAACCACGCTCCCGGTTCGCATGGCCGAAACGGAGATCGACCTGGCGCGGCCGTCCTCGGGCTCGTGATTCGTCAGCGCCTGGACGGCGTTGCGGCAGATATTGTGGACGACGCGAAATAGCTGCTCGCTGTCGGCGTCGACCACGACGTCGTCCCGTATCTGGATGTCGAAGTCGATACCGCTCTGGCGATCGATGGCCAGGAGTTCGGCGACGTCCTCGACGAGCGGCCGCAGCGCGACAAAGCGGCGGTGCGGCTCTGCCTCGGCCGTCCGCCCGTAGGAGAGAACCTCCTGCGTATAGCCGACGGCGCGGTCTATCGTTCTCAGCAGCGTCGGCGCGAAGCGTTTGACCACCGGATCATCGACATCTGCAAGCCGGTCGGAGATGAGTTGCGCGGACGAGAGAATGTTGCGCATGTCGTGGTTGATCTTCGAAACCGCGAGGCCGAGCTCAGCGAGGCTCTTCTGTTGCTTCAAGGTTCTCTGCAGCTCGCGCTGCATGCTCGCGAGGTGCTGGCCGGCCACCGCCAGCTCATCCTTGCCTTCCGGCGGAACGAGGAGTCGCTCCGGGTCGGACGGCTCGTTGGAAAACTCCTGCATGCTCGTCGTCATCCGCCTGATCGGCACGATCAGCATGCGATTGATGGCGAGGAAGATCAGTGCCGCCGTGATCAGCGAAATCGCGATCGACAGAAGAAAAACGTTGCGCGAATAAACGAGCATCGCCTTGCGCAGGCCGGCATCCTTCATAACTAGTTCGATGGTCGCGTCGCTTTCGCCGAGCGGACCATAGACACGCACGATCCGGCTGCCGCCGAAAAGCAGCGTGTCGAACGCATCGCGTATCGCACCGACGGGGGTGAAGTTGGCGATATCGTATTCGCCGTCGATTGCCGGCGGCATGTCGACGGTGGCGATCATCCGCGACGCATCCTTGCGGCGAATGACGATGGCCTTGGTTCCGGTCGCCATCAACGTGTCGCGCTGCACGGCCCGCGGGAGCTCGACATTCTGCAGTCCGTCGACCACGACGGCCGCCGCGGCCACCGTGTTCAGCCGATCCTGAAGCCAACGGATCCGCATGTTGGCGACCGACGGCACGAAGATCAGCACCTCCGCCAGCATGACGAATGCCACGGTCAGAAGCAGCAGCTTGCCGGAGAGTCCACGGAGAAACCCCACAGCCGCTCGGGGCATAGTACTCGCATTGGCCGGACGCGCCTCTTCCACCATAACTCTAGAACGTTCCCTGCGACTCAGAGCGGGATGAGGAAAAGTGTGCACGGTTTTCCGCCCGCATCCCGCGTCTCAACTTATAGAATCGATCACGTTTATGATTTGGGTCGAGTCGGCCCAAATTCATCGTGATCTAGCCGAAATACCGCAGCATTCCGATCACGGACCGAACGAGCGGATTTCGCGCCATGGGGGCATAATAGGAGATCGATGCCTGTTTTCCAATCTCGGACAAGGTTGGATAGGGGGCCACATAGCCGCGGAAATGCTTGAGCGTCAGCCGATTGGCGATGGCGAAAGCAAAGCCGTTGATCATCTCACCGGCACCGGCGCCGGCAATCGCAGCACCGAGGATGCGTCCGCGCCGACCGACCGTGACCTTGATGAGGCCCCGACCGAGCCCATCGGTGCGGGCGCGGTCGTTGGCGGAAAAGTCCCACCGGACGACGTCGACCCGACCGAACTTTTCCCGCGCCTTCGCCTCGCCGGGACCGACCTCAGCCAGTTCCGGGTCCGTGAACGTGACCCGAGGGACGATGTCGCGGTCTTCGCGCGCCGGTACGCGGAACAGGATCTGCTGCAGCACGAGGCGCGCATGATAATTCGCGACGTGGGTGAACTGCAGGCCACCTGCGGCATCGCCGATCGCATAGACGCGGCGATTGCTTGTCCGCAGGTCCGTGCCAATGGCGATGCCCTTCGCGTCGTGGCGAATACCTGCGGCATCGAGATCGAGAGAAACGTGATTGGGAGCACGGCCGGCGGCCAGCAGCAGGTCGCTGCCATCGAGAAAAAACCGCCCTTGCGTGTTTTCGCAATGCAGCCGCACGCCGCCCGCGTACCGTTCGATGGATTGTATGAGGGTTTCCTCGTGAAGAACGGTACCCTCCGCACGGATCGCATCCAGAACGATCGCCACCAGTTCCGGATCGCCGCTCGAAAGCGCTTTGCCGCTCTCAGTCACAGTAACGCGCGCGCCGAGCCGGCGATAGGCCTGGGCCATCTCCAGCCCGACAGGTCCGGCACCGACGATGACGAGGTGTTGCGGCAGCCGCCTCATATCGAAGAGTGTCTCATTGGTGAGATACGGCGTCTCGGCGAGCCCGGGAATTGCGGGTACAGCTGGCGACGAGCCGGTGGCGATCACGAAGCGCCGCGCCCGAATAAGATGATCGCCGGCCGCGACCGTCCTGTCGTCGACGAACCGGGCCGCATCGGCGATGACTTTCACGCCGAGGCTCTCGAAGCGTTCGGCGGAATCATGCGGCGCGATGGCTCCGATGACCGCATGAACCCGCGCCTGCAACCGTTCATAGTCGACGATCGGCTCGCCTGCGGCGATGCCGAATTCCTTTGCCGCGCGGATCGCCTGCGCGTGTTTCGCAGCCGCGATCAACGCCTTCGACGGCACGCAGCCAAAGTTCAGGCAATCCCCACCCATTCGGCCGCGTTCGACCAGGACAACCGGTACGCCGAAGGCCGCAGCGCCGGCGGCCACGGACAGACCGGCCGCACCGCCGCCGATTACACAGATATCCGGATTGAGGACCTTCGCCACGCCGCCTTCCGCCCCGTCAGACCGTCTTGCGGCGCGACTGTATTAGCTTGAACGCCAGAGGCAATGCCGCGATGAGCGTCAGCGCCGCAAGCCCCAGCGAAATGTCCCTCGTCGCAAAATCCGAAATCGTGAGCTCGCCGCCAGCCGCTGCCGAGCGGGCGATCACATCGTCGAGGCTGCGACCGAGCCAGGCATAGGCGAGCGTGCCCGGCACGATGCCGATCAGCGTTGCGGTGGCGAAGGTGCGCAGCCGCACGTCGAAGAAAGCGGGTGCGATATTGACGACGAAGAAGGGAAAGATCGGCGCCAGCCGCAAGATCAGAAGGTAAAGGAACGCATTGCGCCGGAAGCCTTCCGCCAGTCGCTCCAGGAAGCGCCCGGCACGCGGGCGCAGGAGGTCGCCGAGAACCCCGCGCGCGGCAAGGAACAGAAGGCAGGATCCCAGTGTCGCCGCGGCGATCGCGATAATTCCGCCCGTAAGACAGCCGAACAGGAACCCGGAAAATATGGTCAGCACCGACGCAGCCGGGATCGAAAAGACGACCACCGCAACATAGACCGCAAAGAATGCGGAACCGGCTCGGAGCGGATAGGAATCGACATAGGCGCTGAGGACCTCGCGGTGATGGACGAGCGCCGGCAGCGAAAGATAGTGCGGCAGGCCAAAGGCATAACAAGCGGCACCACCGGCAACGAGAAGAACGAATGGCACGAACCGCCACCACGAACGGCGTGGCGCACGTTCTGCGTCGCTGCGCCCGGACGAAGGGTTCAGGGCTGCTCCTTCTATCCCGTTTCTGACACCATTGTTCATACGGCTTTGCTTTCGGCGAGATCTACCCCTGAGTTAGAGGGAATCCGGACCCGGAACCAATAACGAATGGTCGCGCCGTCAAACGTCAACGTGAACGGTTCACCCTGACAACTCACGTTGCCGTGAAAAGGAGAACCATCATCCCTGGTGCTACGGGAGCAATTACACCAAAGACTTTTTCTCGCGGAGAACGTTGAGGCCATCCGCGAGAAAAGATCGTGACGTCGGCGTCCTTGATGAGACGCGCCAGGCTCAGAATTCCTCCCAATCGTCCCGCGCCGCGGCGGCACTGCCGCCGAAGGCTCGAGCGACGCTGCCCATCATACGCCGGGCAGGCGAAGCAACGGGACGGCTTGTTTCCCTTGCAGGCGCGATTGCCCCGACGGCATCGCGATCGACCTTGAAGTAGGCGATCAGGTTGGCAAGGTTCCCGGTTTCGGCCGACAGTTTGTGGGTCGCGGCGTTCGCCTCCTCGACCATTGCCGCATTGCGCTGCGTGACCTGGTCCATCTGGTTGACGGCCGTGCTGACCTCGGCAAGCCCGGTCGACTGCTCGCGCGCGGCCGTCGCGATCGAATGGATATGGTCGTTGATCTTCAGGACGCGCGTTTCGATCTCGCCGAGCGCGGATCCGGTCGCCTGGACGAGCTTGACGCCGGTCGCGACTTCGCCGCCCGACTTCGAAATCAGCGCCTTGATATCCTTGGCGGCACTGGCGGCGCGTTGAGCGAGTTCGCGCACCTCCTGGGCCACCACTGCGAACCCTTTGCCGGCGTCACCCGCGCGCGCCGCCTCGACACCCGCATTCAGGGCCAGAAGATTGGTCTGGAAGGCGATCTCATCGATCACGTTGGTGATCTGGCCGATCTCGTTCGAGGCCTGCTCGATGCGGCCCATCGCTTCGACCGCGTTACGGACCACGGAAGCCGACTCGGTGGCGCTTTCTTTTGCCTCGGTGACCATGACCGATGCTTCCTGCGCTCTCTCGGTCGAGCTGCGCACGGCGGCCGTGATTTCATCGAGCGCGGCCGAGGTTTCCTCGAGCGAAGCGGCCTGCTGCTCCGTGCGCTTCGACAGGTCGTCCGCTGCAGAGCGCAATTCGGATGCGTTGCCGTTGATCGAGTCCGTCGTCGTGCGCACCTCGCGCAGGGTTTTCTGCAATGTCGTGAGCGTGTCGTTGACGTTCTTCTGCAGTTCGGCGAAGGCACCCTGGAACTGGCCGTTCATGCTTTGCGTCAGGTCGCCGGCGGCAAGGCTTGCGATGACCCGCCGCGTTTCGGAAATGCCGCTGTCGACGCTGCCGACGAGTTCGTTGACGCTCGCGGCAAAGCGGTTGAGGTCATCGTTGCCGTAGTCCTTGCTGATGCGCCTGGTGAAATCGCCGGCGGCGGCCGCCGAAACGACGATACCGATGCTCGACTGCAGATCCGCGCTCTTTTCCCTGAGCGCCGCTTCCTGAGCGTTGAGTTCACGCACCACAAGTCCGTTCTGCTTGAAGATGCCAACGGCGGCAGCCATATCGCCAATCTCGTCCTTGCGGCCGGCGAAGGGCACGTCGACAGAAAGATCACCTGCGGCAAGCTGTTTCATGGCGTCCGTCAGGTCGAGGATCGGGCGGCTGAGCTGGTTGGTACCGATGTAGAAGGCAGTACCGATTCCGGCGACGAGGCCGAGGCCGGCAATGCCGAGCACGACGAGAATGATGGAGCGCTCAAAGGCTGCGATCTCAGCCGTAATCGCCTCAAGCGACTCCAGATTGGCGTCCACGACACCGTCTATCTCGGCCTGGAAAGCCTTGCGATTGGCGCGATTGGCGTCGTTGTTGCCCTGCTCGTTGGCAGCCTGCGGCGAAACCTGTTGGCCGAGACGGGCCGTCTCGGCGCGGAAGGTCTTGAATTCTTCCGCGCGCTTCACCAGCGCATCGAAGGACGAGAGCTTGTCGGTGGGAACCAGCGGGCGCCAGTCCTCGAGCAGTGCGTCGATCTTGTCGAGGTTCTTGAAGAGGCCTTCGGCGAAGGGTTTTGCCTTTTCGATCGTCGGCGCCGCGTAAATCCCGCGCGCTTCCATGACGACGCCAGTCACCAGGCGGTTGAGCCGCTCGCCCTTGAACGCCCGGTCGGATGCGTTTTGGAATTGGTGAAGCTTGTCGTTGTACTGCGACACGATCAGCAGCGACATACCGGTGATGGCAATCGCAAGCAGGCTCATGATGCCGACGATCAGATATATTTTCCCGCGAATTTTCATTCCTGTCCCCCGACGCCGCAGGCGTCTTCCCCCTCACTACACGGTGCTGCACACCACGAAGCGAATGCTAAAATACGCGTGGTTAACGAAAAGCATCACCGGTCCGACCAACTTCTAGGGAGGCCGGATTAGGCATTTGTTCACCGATCTGCCCTACGCGCCGCCCGTTTGATGAAACGCTGTCGGTCCGGCCGTCGAGTTGTTGCGGCGCAGGGCGTCAAGAAGTTGCAGGTCTCGACGCGTGATCCAGAAGCAACGCCGGTGACCCCGGCTATCACAGTCGTCCGTACAACGCAAAGCCCGTCGGGAATTGACTTTGCCGGACATTTGTCCTTATAAGCCGCGCACGTCCGGTCAAGCCGTCCTGCCCGCAAGGCGGAGCTGTGCCCGGTTACGTAAACGCTCTTGCAATTTGCAAACTCAAGAAGGGCCGCACACCGCGGTATTTAAATAAATGAAGCGTACCTACCAACCGTCCAAGCTTGTTCGCAAGCGCCGTCATGGCTTCCGTGCACGCATGTCCACCAAGGGTGGCCAGAAGGTCCTCGCAGCCCGCCGGGCTCGTGGCCGCAAGCGTCTCTCGGCCTAAGCCGAGCCTGCCCGAAACCTATGTCCGGGCATATGACGTCAGATAAAGACAAGACGACTGTCGGGCGGCTGAAAAGCCGTCCGCAGTTTTTGGCCGTCAGAGCTGGAGAAAGCCGCAAAGGCCCATTATTTCTCCTCGAAGTGCTTGACCGCACGGATCTGGAAGGTGATGCCCGCGTCGGCTTCACAGTCACCAAGAAGCACGGCAATGCCGTAGAGCGCAACCGAATGCGCCGACGCCTCAAAGAAGCAGTGCGGCTTTCAGCCGGGTTTGCAATGAAACCCGGACACGACTATGTGATTGTCGCCCGACGCGATCTGCTGCATGCCCCCTTTGACGCATTGACCCGGGCGCTCTGCGATCGCATCGAAAACAAGCCGAAACAGAAGCGGCCCTCGGCCGGTTCCAGGAAACCATGATGGAAAACAACCGCAATTATTTCGTCGCGATTGCACTGTCCGTGCTGATCCTCGTCGCTTGGCAATTCTTCTATGTCAACCCGAGGATGGAGAAGGACCGCATCGCTGCGGAACAGGCCCAGCAGACGCAACAGGCTCAGCCTCAGGGCGGTACGCAGCAGGCGACACCGGGCCAGGCGCCTGCCGGCGGTGCCATTCCGGGCGGCGAAAACCGCGACCAGGCGATCGCCAAGTCTGCCCGCGTTGCGATCGATACGCCGGCGCTTTCGGGATCCATCAACCTGGCCGGCGCGCGCTTCGACGACCTGAGGCTCAAGGGGTACCACGAGACGGTCGATCCGAAGAGCCCTGTCATCACCCTCTTGAGCCCGGCGGAAACGGCGGATGGCTATTTTACCGAGATCGGCTATATCGGTAGCGACGCGACCGGCTCGGTACCGGGTCCGCAGAGCGTCTGGACACTTTCCAACGGCGACAAGCTGACGCCATCGACGCCGGTCACCCTCAGCTACACCAACGACAAGGGCATCACCTTCGTCCGGACGATCTCCGTCGACGATCGTTACATGTTCCAGGTCGTCGACAGCATCAAGAACGAAACGTCGGCGCCGATTTCCCTGTCTTCCTACGGCCGCGTCACGCGATTTAACAAGCCGACGACGCCGAGCATCTACGTGCTGCATGAGGGCTTCATCGGGGTTACCGGTGGAAGCCTGCAGGAGGTCGGCTATTCGAAAATAGAAGAAAACCAGCCGGTCGAACCGGGCAAATCGACGGGCGGCTGGCTCGGCATCACCGACAAATACTGGGCGGCGGCAATCGTCCCGCCGCAGGAGACGCCCTTCGACACCCGCTTCTCGCATTTCACCGATGGCCGTGCCCGCTTCCAGAGCGACTACAAGGGCGACGCGATCACGGTCGCGCCCGGCCAGTCCGCGGAGGTCAAGAACCTGGTCTTTGCCGGCGCCAAGGAAGTCGAGGCTATCGACAACTACGCGGCCACTTACGCCATTCCGAAGTTCGAGAAGCTGATCGACTGGGGTTGGTTCTGGTTCATCACCCAGCCGATGTTCAAAATGATGGATTTCTTCTTCCGTCTGTTCGGCAATTTCGGCGTCGCGATCCTGATCACCACGATTGTCGTCAAGCTTCTCTTCTTCCCGCTCGCCAACAAGCAATATGCGTCGATGGCGAACATGAAGAAGGTCCAGCCGAAGATGGAGGAACTGAAGAAGAAGTTCGGCGACGACCGCATGGGTCTGCAGCAGGCGATGATGCAGCTCTACAAGGACGAGAAGATCAACCCGCTGGCGGGTTGCTGGCCGATCCTCATCCAGATCCCGGTGTTCTTCGCGCTCTACAAGGTGATCTACATCACCATCGAGATGCGCCATGCGCCGTTCTTCGGCTGGATCCAGGACCTCTCCGCCCCGGATCCGACGACGATCGTCAATCTTTTCGGCCTGATTCCGTTCGATGCTCCGTCCTTCCTGCACCTCGGCGTCTGGCCGCTCATCATGGGCGTCACGATGTTCCTCCAGATGCGCATGAACCCGACGCCACCGGATCCGACCCAGGCGATGCTGTTCACCTGGATGCCGGTGGTCTTCACCTTCATGCTGGCGTCCTTCCCGGCCGGCCTCGTCATCTACTGGGCCTGGAACAACACGCTGTCGATCATCCAGCAGTCGATCATCATGAAGCGCCAGGGCGTTAAGATCGAGCTCTTCGACAACCTCAAATCGCTGTTCGCGAAGAAACCCAAACCGGCGGAATAGCCGCCGGCTGCCACCTCAAAGGCCTCGGATCGAACGGTCCGGGGCTTTTTCTTTTGCGACAACCGCCTGTCGCGAACACCGGCGCCTGCAACCGGCAAGCGCTCTATTGTCTGCCGGTTTCAATCCGGGTTCCGATGATGTCGCAGCCGACCGTCCTGCCGAAGTCCGTAATGCCAGCACAAGGCCGTGCAACCGGGATCGCGCTCGTTCTTGGCTCGGCGCTCGTCTGGAGCTTCGGCGGCACGCTGGTGCGTTTCCTCGACATCGCCGACAGTTGGGTCATCGTCTTCTGGCGGTCGATCTTCGCCGCCCTTTTCCTGCTCGCCTTCATGCTGGTTCGTGACGGCGCTTCGAACATGACGCGGCTCTTCCGCGAAATGGGCTGGCCCGGCGTCGCCGTCGGCTGCTGCTTCGCGACAGCATCGATGAGTTTCGTGCTCGCACTTGCCTACACGACGGTCGCCAACATCATGCTCATTCAAGCGGGCGTGCCGCTCCTCGCGGCCCTGATCGGCTGGGTGGTATTCCGCGAAGGCGGCTCCCCGCTTACCTGGCTGGCAATCGCCGCAGTTATCGCCGGCTTGCTGGTGATGGTTTCGGATTCGATTACCGGGGCGGTCTCCCCGGTCGGAGATGCGCTCGCTCTGCTGATCGCGCTCTCCCTCGCTTGCGCAACGGTCATCACCCGCGGCTATGCCCATGTCCGCATGACGCCGGCTGTCTGCCTCGGAACGCTCATTGCCGCAACAGTCGCCGCAACGCAGGCTTCGGACTTTGCCGTCACGCCCTCCGAACTCGGCATTCTGGTCGTCTTCGGGGCGTTCAATTTCGGCCTCGGCCTCGCGCTCTTCGTCACCGGCGTGCGGCTGCTACCTTCGGCGCTGGCGGCCTTGCTGGGGACGGCCGAAACCGTTCTCGCGCCCCTTTGGGTTGCCGTCATTCACGGCGAAATTCCCCGCACCAATACCATCATCGGCGGGTCGATCGTCCTCTTTGCCCTCTTTGCCTATCTCGCCGTCGAACTCTGGCGGCAACGGCGGCTGCGCACCGAAGCTCGTGCAAATCCGGGTCGTGCTTGACAAGACGGCGCAAAACCTTGAAGCCGACCGGGCAACGGGAAAAATCGAGCGATGACCGGGAAAAAGCAAAACCAGAACGATTCCTCCGCCTTCGGCCGCCCGTGGATCTTCATCCGCGGCGTTCCGGCCATGAAGTTCCTGCCGCCGGAGGGTCCGCTGGAGATCGCCTTTGCCGGTCGCTCGAATGTCGGCAAGTCGTCGCTGATCAATGCCCTTGTCGGACAGAAAGGCCTCGCGCGCACATCGAACACGCCGGGCCGCACCCAGGAGCTCAATTATTTCGTGCCGGATGGCTATTCCGGCGAGGCGGGCGACCTGCCACCGATGGCGCTCGTTGACATGCCGGGCTACGGCTATGCGCAGGCGCCCAAGGAGCAGGTCGATGCCTGGACAAAGCTCGTCTTCGACTATCTGCGCGGCCGCTCCACGCTGAAGCGCGTCTACGTGCTGATCGACGCCCGTCACGGCATCAAGAAGAATGACGAAGAGGTGCTCGCGCTGCTCGACAAGGCGGCCGTTTCCTATCAGATCGTGCTCACCAAGACGGACAAGATCAAAGCGGCGGGCGTGCCGCGGCTGATCGCCGAAACGATCGAAAAGATCAAAAAGCGCCCGGCCGCCTTTCCCGAGGTACTGTCGACCTCTTCGGAAAAAGGCGCCGGCATCGAAGAACTGCGGGCAGCGATCGACCTCGCTGTCGCCCGCTGAAGGGGTGCGTCTCCCCCCGAAGACAAAAGTCTTTGATCTCCGTCACTACCCTGACACGCAAAGTGCTCTATTTCTGCGAGCGGCCGCATTCTTTAGCGGCCGGGGCCCTACAGCGCCGCGCGTCTTATCAGACGCCCAAAGGACGCTGTAGCACTTTGAATTGGCGCATGTTTTTACCCTTAAATCGGCGACGATTTAAGGAAACATGCAGTAGATGCAGGAGAGAGACATGTCCGATTTGATTGTCGTAGGGTTCGATTCGACGGAAGAGGCCGACAAGGTTCTCTTGAAGCTGAACAGCCTTAAGAAAGAATATCTGATCGACCTTGAAGACGCGGTCGTGGTCGTGCGCGACGGCGAAGGCAAGGTGCACCTGAAGCAAAGCCTCAATCTCACCGCCGTCGGTGCAACGTCGGGCCTTCTCTCGGGTTCGCTCTGGGGCGGCCTCGTCGGCCTGCTCTTCCTCAATCCACTTGCGGGCTTCGCGATCGGCGGGGCACTCGGCGCGGGCGCCGGGGCGCTGTCCGGTTCGCTTGCCGACTACGGCATCGACGACGAATTCATCAAGTCGCTCGGCAATACGATCCCGAACAATTCCTCTGCACTCTTTGTTCTGGTGCGCAAGGTGCAACCGGAAAGGGTGCTCGCTGAGTTTTCGGGGCTGCGCGGCCGCGTGCTGAAAACATCGCTCTCGCCCGACCAGGAGCAGAGGCTGCAGGCCGCGCTCTCCGATGTGCAGACTCCGCCGCAGGCCACCGCGTCCTAGATCATTTCTTTGTTTCATTGAAACAGCGAAATGATCTAACTCTTTGAAACTACGCAATTCCGGACGGAAAACCGTTACACACTTTTCCTGGAATTGCTCTAGGATGGTCCTCAACCGGCCGGCCACCTTCTCCCCATTTCGATGGGGAGAAGGAATGTGCGGCGCCGGCTTTTGTCTCCGACTCGCTACGTGCGGGGGAGAGCGTCAGGGTAAGGGGCAAAAATTCCGCTCTCATGCGGCGGCCGGCGCAAATGTCAGCGCCAGCCCGTTGATGCAGTGCCGCTTGCCGGTCGGCGGCGGCCCGTCGTCGAAAATGTGGCCGAGATGCCCGCCGCAGCGGCGGCAGTGGCATTCGACCCTTGTCATGAACAAGGAATTGTCCTCGCGTGTGCCGACCGCGTTCGGAAGCGATTGCCAGAAGCTCGGCCAGCCGGTGCCGCTGTCATATTTCGCCTCGGAGGAATAAAGGGCCAGGTCGCACCCCGCACAGCGGAAGATCCCCTTGCGCTTCTCGCTGTTGAGCGCGCTTGTGAAGGGCCGTTCCGTATCCTCCTGCCGCAGAATGCCGTATTGCTCCGCAGTCAGCGTCGCACGCCATTCCTCGTCCGTCTTCACGACCTCGAAAGTCTCGCCGCCGGCCGCACGCGCAGGAGGCGCGAAGTCACGCGCCACGGTCCATGCGGCGAGCGTGGCGCCGGCCATCAGGAAATTGCGACGGTTCTTCATGGGAACCTCCCCGGCAAGAGCCTTGTCATTGGAAGATTAGCGGTCCGATGGAACCGAGACAAAACAAAGTCCATCAAACCGCCGTGAGAGCAGCAAACCAACCGGCCTGGGCGGCGGGCCGATGCCCGCCGCCCCTCGCATGTTTCCTTGAAGCGGAGGCGATTCAAGATGAAAACATGCTGCGATTCAAAGCGTTACAGCGACCCTTGTGCGTCCGAAAGAACGCACGGCGCTTGTAGGAATCATCCCTTCGGCAGCAGCACCTTGTTGATGACATGGATGACGCCGTTCGACTGTTTCACGTCGGCGATCGTCACCCAGGCCGTGCCACCGGTCTCGTCGGTCAGGCTGATCTTGCCGCCATCGGCCTTGGCCTTGAGGATGCAACCGCCGACCGTCTTGACGTCATGTTGCCCGCCGTCATCCTTGATCATCTCGGTGATCGCCGACGACATCGCGTTGGCGGCTACGACATGGCAGGTCAGCACGGTCGTGAGCTTGTCCTTGTTCTCGGGCTTCAAGAGCTTGTCGACGGTGCCGGCCGGCAGGGCCGCGAAGGCTTCGTTCGTCGGAGCGAAGACGGTGAACGGCCCCTTGCCCTCAAGGGTCTCGACAAGACCGGCAGCCTTCACGGCCGCAACCAGCGTCGTATGGTCCTTCGAGTTGATGGCATTTTCGATGATATTCTTCTCGGCATACATCGGCGCGCCGCCGACCATCGGGTTCTCGGCGTAGGCGACGACTGCACCTGTCGTAAACATGGAGGCGACAAGAGCCGAACGGATCACAAACTTGAACATCTCTCTTCCTTCCTGTTGCGTTTGCCCAGTGAGACCACCCTTGAAAGTGTCCGCTCGGGCGATTGCTGTTCCTCCTACAGCGCCGCGCGTCTTATGAGACGTGCAAAGAACGCTGTAACACTCTGAAGTGCTGCATGTTTTTGCCCTTAAATCGCCGACGATTTAAGGAACATGCAGGGGGAACATGACAAGCAACGGGAGGCGCGGGCAAAGAGTTTCAGGTAAGGCGACTTTCCCCTATCCTTTTGAAAAGATGTCGTCTTTTTCCGGAATCGTTGTGAGTTCCGGCCTTAGAGATGGCGGGTCGTGCCCTGCGCGACAACCGCACCGGTGGGCGCACCGGTTGGCGAACCACCGAGCGGCTCGACACTGACGGCAAGGGTCGACCCCTCGCGGAATCTCGTCCGCATCTCGGGCGGCAGCAGGATTTCGCCTTCGCCGGACTGCGGCAGTACTCCTAACGAGACCGCCGGATTGTCGCCCTCGATCAGCCAGAGTTCCAGAGACTTTTCCTCCGTCTGCCGCGCCGCCACCGGCGTCAGCTTCAGGCTCCCTGACGTTCTGTCGAAGCGGGCCACGAGATTGATGGCATTGCCTTCGCCGGAGAGTTCCGCCACCAGCGGCTGGCTTTGCGGCTCGCTGAAGAGGCCTGCCATGGACGCACCCATGATTGCGGCGGCAGCGAGCGATGCGACGGTAAGGCTGCGCCAGAGAAGAAGCGAGTTCCAGAATCCGACCTTAGGCCTGGCCGCCGGCGACGGCGGAAAGATGCTGCGCTCGACAGCGGCAAAGACGTGGGCCGGGGGGCGAACCGCTTCATAGGCATCGTCGAAAGCGGCGAGATTGTGCTGCCAGCGATCGACCATGGCGGCGAAGTTCCGGTCCGATGCCATGCGCGCCTCGACCTTGAGGCGGTCCTCCGCCGACAGAACGCCGAGCACGTATTCCCCGGCGATCACCTCATCGCGCCGAAAATCTCCGCTTTCGGGATTCTGGGTCGTCATCGCTCCATGCACTCTCTCAGTTTCAGGAGGCTGCGTCTCAACCAGGTCCGCATCGTATTGAGCGGTACCGCGAACATCTCGGCCAGTTCCTGGTAGCTCAATCCTTCGACATAGGCTCGGCGCACTGCCTCGGCGCGATCCTTCTCGAGCTCCTCCAGGCAGGCGTCGATCCGCCTGCCTTCTGACCGGACTGCTGCCGATCGTTCCGGATCTGGAGCAGGATCAGCCAAATCATAGACCTCGTCAATCGCGTTTGCGACGGGTTTTCGCGCCCGGATCAGATCGATTGCATGGTTGCGTGCGATTGCCGTCAGCCAGGACATGGGGCTTGCCTGGCCTGTCGCGAAACGGTCGGCGCGCTGCCAGACCTTGACGTAAATTTCCTGTAGCGCCTCTTCCGCTTCGCTGCGATCCTTGAGTATACGGAGACAGACGCCGAAGAGTTTCGGGCTCGTCTGGCGATAGAGCGCCGCGAAGGCATCGCGGTCTCTCAGGACCACGCGGCCGAGCAGCGCGGACATCTCCTCATCGGCCATGGCGATTGCGCCTCTTGGATCAAGTTGCAAGCGGGATTTGGGCGGAAAAACCGCGCACACTTGTCCTCATCCCGCTCAAGGCTTCAAGCATCACCATAGGATAGAGAGACCGCCAGAACCAGCAGTGTCATTACGGCTTTATGTTGCGCCCCGATCATTCCATCCTTTCGGAACTTGCGCTAAACAGCAGCCGATATTTTTCGAGGGTCCGTCATGTCCGCATCAGAAAGTGAAATCCAGGCACGCCTGCTCACCCAAGCACTGCCCTACATGCAGCGCTACGAGAACAAAACGATCGTCGTCAAATATGGCGGCCATGCCATGGGCAATCCGGAACTGGGGCGCGCGTTCGCCAGCGACATCGCACTCCTGAAGCAGTCCGGCGTCAACCCGATCGTCGTGCACGGCGGCGGGCCGCAGATCGGCGCGATGCTCTCCAAGATGGGCATCGAATCGAAATTCGAAGGCGGGTTGCGCGTCACCGACGAGAAGACCGTCGAGATCGTCGAGATGGTGCTTGCCGGCTCGATCAACAAGGAAATCGTCGCTCTCATCAACCAGACCGGCGAGTGGGCGATCGGTCTTTGCGGCAAGGACGGCAACATGGTGTTTGCCGAAAAGGCCAAGAAGACCATTCGCGATCCGGACTCCAACATCGAACGCGTCCTCGATCTCGGTTTCGTCGGCGACGTGGTCGAGGTGGACCGCACCCTGCTCGATCTGCTCGCGCGCTCGGAAATGATTCCGGTGATCGCGCCGGTGGCGCCCGGCCGCGATGGTCACACCTACAATATCAATGCCGACACCTTTGCGGGCGCCATCGCCGGAGCGCTGAACGCCACCCGCCTGCTCTTCCTGACCGACGTGCCGGGCGTACTCAACAAGCAGGGCGAACTGATCAAGGAGCTGTCGGTGGCGCAGGCACGCGCGCTGATCGCCGATGGCACGATTTCCGGCGGCATGATCCCGAAGGTCGAGACCTGCATCGACGCCATCAAGGCCGGCGTGCAGGGCGTAGTCATTCTCAACGGCAAGACCGCCCATTCGGTCCTGCTCGAGATCTTCACCGAACGCGGCGCCGGTACGCTGATCGTGCCGTAGTGGGTGAAGGCAACGCTTCAGCACACTCTCGATAGCCCCTCACCCTAGCCCTCTCCCCGCAAGCAGGGAGAGGGGACCACGAGCGTGCGGCTTGCCTCTTCTCCACGCCTGCGGGGAGAAGGTGCCGGCAGGCGGATGAGGGGCGAATTCGCACGGAAAATCAAACAATTCCTCACGCGCTCTGACCACAATCGCGAGCTACTTCGCGGCGCTCTCGTATATCTTCTCCGCCTCACCGCGCAGCCACGCGATCATGGCGCGATAGGGGAACGGCCCGTAGCTGACCCGGCCGACACCTGCCGCGGCGAGCGTCGCGAGATCCGGTGCACCCGGCTTCATCATGACATTCAACGGCAAGGTCGACGCCGCGCAAAGCCTGCCTACCAGCTCTGCATCCGCAAGTCCCGGCGCGAAAAAGCCGCTGGCACCGGCTTCGGCATAGGCCTTGGCGCGCACAATCGCCTCATCGAGCAAAGCTGCATGGCGCGTTGTGTCGCTTTCCTGGAGGAAGAGGTCGGTGCGGGCGTTAATGAAGAGCGCTATGCCGCGACGCTCTGCCATTTCGCGGATCGCCCGGATGCGCGTCACCTGCTTGTCGACGGCATGGACCCCGCCTTTGCCCATCACCTGGTCCTCAAAATTGATGCCGATCGCCCCGGCATCGAGCAGCTGCGCAACATTCGCCGCGCCCTGCGCCGCATCCTCGGAATAGGCACCCTCGAAATCGACCGAGAGCGGAAGGTCCGTAGCGCCGACGATCAGCCGGACGATTTCCAGGAGAAGCGCGAGCGGTATCTTTTGCCCATCGCCAAAACCCTGCGCGGCTGCCACCGACCAGCTTCCGGTGGCAAGCGCCTTCGCGCCGGCCTCGGCCACGCAGCGGGCGCTGCCAGCATCCCAGATATTGTACAGAACGACCGGGTCGCCTTTGCGATGCAAGGCCCCAAAGGCAAGCGCCTTTTCCTGCTGATTCATCCGACATCCTCCGCAAACAATCCAACGGGTTTCATCTTGCCTTCGTGGCGCAGCAGCCATTGCTTTCGCCACAGACCGCCGCCATAGCCCGTCAGCGATCCGTCCGAGCCGACGCAACGGTGACAAGGGATAACGATTGCGACGCGGTTTGCGCCGTTTGCCCTCGCTACGGCACGCACCGCCTGGAGCGTGGCGACCTCCCGCGCAATATCGCTGTAAGACCGCGTCTCGCCCACCGGTATTTTCAAAAGCTTCGCCCAGACCTGCCGCTCGAAGGCGGTGCCGTCGAGCGCCAGGGGCGTGAGGAATTCGCTCGATTCGCCGGCAAAATAAACTTTCAGTTCCGCCTCGATCTGATCGATCGGTGGCGCTCTGCCCGGCGCGACGGCGGATCGCGTCTTGCGCTTCAGGCTTTCCATTTCGGTCGGCAGGGCTTTTCGGTCGTGGAATTCGAGCAGATGAAGATGCGTCTTGTCGGCGACCGCCACCATTGGTCCGAGCGGCGTTTCGATCGTATCGGCAAAGAGCAGTTGGCGGCGCTGCGACATGGCAGGCGCCTCCCCGATCAGCTTCGCGAAGGCGGCGCGAAAGCCGCTTGGCGAGTCATAACCGGCATCCATCTGCGCCTCGATGACGCTGGCGCCGGCCGAAAGCTGACGGGCGGCCTCGCCCATCCGCCGCTGGCGGGCGAGGTCGAGAAAGGTGACGCCAAGCGCCCGTTTGAAGGCGCGACGCACGGTCGACGGATCGAAGCCGCGCCGGACAAGATCGTCCTCGGTCCAGCGACGGTCCGGAGCGCGATCAAGGAGGTTCAGGAGGTCGTTGACCAGCGGCTCCTTGTCGGAGGGCTGGTTGAGCGGGCGGCATCGCTCGCAAGGCCGGAAGCCGGAATCGATGCAGGCGGCGATGTTGTCGAAGAACAGGGTATTCTCTCGCTTCGGCTTGCGGGCAGGACAGGAGAGGCGGCAGAAGACGCCGGTGCTCTTGACGCAGACGAAGGCCTGGCCTTCGTAATCGACGCTTCGGGCCAGAAGCGCGTCGTAAAGGATGTCGTCGTTCGGCAAATCAAAAAGCATGTCGCTGTTGTAACACTCGACAGACGACTCGTCCGCCGAAATTCGGGCGTCTATTTCGGGCGCTTTAAAGAACGATGAGCATCACGACGCCGGTCACGATCAGCAGGCAGCCGAGCAATTCGAGGCGGTTGATCCATTCGCGAAAGACGAAGAAGGACGAGGCGAAGGTGAAAAGCATCTCGACCTGCGCCACGACCTTGACGACCGCGGCCTGCTGCAAGGTCATCGCCATGAACCAGCCGAAGGATGCCGAGGCGCCGACAAAGCCGACGACGAAGGCTGGTCGCCAGGCAGCGCCGATGCGTTGCAGTTCCTCCGGCTCGCGGATCACGATCCAGGCAAGCATCACGACGGTCTGCAGCAGGATGACGAAGCCGAGGGTGAAGCTCGCCTGCATCACGTAGTCCGGGGCCGGCAGGCTCGGCGCCAGCGCCAGCGAGGCGGAGCGGTAGGAAACCGCCGAGAGGCCGAAGAACGTGCCGGACGCAAGGCCTATGCCGGCGGTGCGGCTGAAAACCGAGGTTACCAGAGACCGCGGGCTGAGCGTGGTGCGGGCGACGGAGATGAGCATGACGCCGACCACGGAAATGGCGATCGCCACCAGCGTGCCCTGGCTCGCTTTCTCGCCCAGGAAGATCAGGCCGAAGAGCGCCGCCTGCGCCGGTTCGGTGCGAGAATAGGCCGTGCCGACGGCGAAGTTGCGAAACGAGAAGAGATGGACGAGCAGGAAGGTCGCGGCGATCTGCGCCAGTCCGCCGATCACTGCCCAGAGAAAGAACGTGCCGTTCGGGACCGGCAGGGGGTGCCCGGCACCGCGCCAGAGGATCACGAGGTAGAAGAGTGCGAAAGGCAGGCCGAAGCCGAAGCGCACGAAGGTCGCGCCGGTGGTGCCCATGACGCCCTTCAGGTGCTTCTGCATGGCGGAGCGGACATTCTGAAGGAAGGCCGCGGCGACGGTGATAAGAACCCAGGTTTCCATTTTCGCGAGCTAGCACGCGCACGACGGACAATCCATTGGTGCGTGCGGCCCGAGATAAAATAAATCCGTTTTCCTTCGTAAGTCTGCCATGTCATAACCCGGCCATGAAAAAGCTCGATCGCCTTCCGACCCACGCTGAGTTCGCCCATGTCACCGACTGGGTCTTTGATCTCGACAACACGCTCTATCCGCACCACGTCAATCTCTTCGCGCAGATTGATCGCAACATGACGGCCTATGTCGCCGAACTGCTGTCGCTCGGGCCGGCGGAAGCGAAGAAGTTGCAGAAGGAATATTACCGCGATCACGGCACGACGCTGCAAGGACTGATGATCCATCATGGCGTCGACCCGAACGACTTCCTGCAGAGGGCGCACGCGATCGACTACAGCGTGGTACCGGCCGACCCCGCGCTTGGCGAGGCGATCAGGGCGCTGCCGGGACGCAAATTCATTTTCACCAATGGCAGCGTCGCTCATGCGGAGATGACAGCACGCGCACTCGGCATTCTCGACCACTTCGACGACATCTTCGACATCGTCGCCGCCGATTTCGTGCCGAAGCCTGCCGGCGACACCTATGACAAGTTCATGAGCCTTCATCGCGTCGACACCCGCAATGCGGTCATGTTCGAGGATCTGCCGCGCAATCTCCTGGTCCCGAAGGCGCTCGGCATGAAGACCGTGCTGCTCGTGCCACACAATCTCGAATACGAATTCGTCGAGGCCTGGGAAACGTCGAGCGACGCGGACGAGCAGATCGACTACGTCACCGAGAACCTCACCGGGTTCCTGCGGCGGATCGTAGCGCAGGCCTGACGCAACACGATTCAATCACGGAAAAACCGCTTTCCCGCCACTGCATGTTTCCTTAAATCATAGGGTTTAAGGATGAAAACATGCAGCAATCAAAGTACTACAGCGTCCTTGCGCGTCTAATACGAAGCGCGGCGCTGTAGAGGCTTAAATTACCAAAGTTTAACTGGTGCCGGGACCGCGCTTGCCTATCCTTGTTCAGGATAATTGAGCAAAGGGAAGCATGATGCGCAACAGGACTTTCATTCTCGGCGCCACCGTTCTCGCCGTGGCACTGACCGGCCTTTCAGCACCTTCATTTGCAGCCAGAAACAAACTCACGCCCGAACAGCGTGCGGAGCGCATGATCAAGCGCCTCGACACGAGCGGCGATTCCAAGGTCTCCCTTCAGGAGTTCCAGGCGCGGGTCTCGACCAGTTTCAAGAGCTTCGACGCCAACGGCAATGGCGAGATCAGCCGCGAAGAGATCCAGGCAAAGCGCCAGGCATTCCGCGAGGCGCGCAAAGCATGGCGCGACGCCCGGACGAAGACCGGCGCGGAGCGCGAACAGGCGATGGCCAAGCTTCGGGAGGCGCGCCCCTCTATGCTGCCCGGGATGCGGCCGCGTGCCTTCGCCCGCATCGATGCCGATGGCAACGGCGCTCTCAGTACAGCCGAAGTGGCTGCAGCCACAGAAAGGATGTTCAAGCGCCGCGACCGCAATGGCGACGGAATGATCGACGCCGCCGACTTTACCAGAAAGGTCTGATGCGACCCGTCTCGCCCTCTTTGTCTCGAAGAGGGCGAGACGTCCATAGCTCTACCGCCGGAGCTCTAGCGCCGGCCGGATGCCATCGGCATCGACCGCGGATCGATGCTCTCGTAGAACCGGGCGATGATCTCCCAGGCCTCTTCCGCGGTCTCGACGAAATGCACCAGATCGACGTCGTTCGGCGCGATCGTGCCGAACTCGGCCAGTGCCTCGAAGTTGACGATGGTGCGCCAGAACTTCTCGCCGAACAGGATGAGCGGCACCAGGGCCAGACGGCCGGTCTGCATCAGCGTCAGCGTTTCGAACAATTCGTCGAGCGTGCCGAAGCCGCCGGGAAACACGGTGACGGCCTTGGCGCGCAGCAGGAAATGCATCTTGCGAATGGCGAAATAGTGGAAATTGAACGACAGCTCCGGAGTCACGAAGCGGTTTGGCGCCTGCTCGTGCGGTAGCACGATGTTGAGCCCGATCGAAGGAGCGCCGGCGTCGGCCGCGCCACGGTTTCCCGCCTCCATCACCCCCGGGCCGCCGCCGGTGACGATGACATATTCCTTGTGGCCGAGCTTGGCGGACTGCTCCGAGCAGATCCGCGCGAACTTGCGTGCTTCGTCGTAGTAGATCGATGCCGCTTCGAGGTTCTTGCGCTGCGTATCGTTCTTGGCCGCCCAGGCCTCGCCGCCGGGCTCCGGGATGCGTGCGCCGCCGAACATCACCACGGTCGAATTGATGCCCCGCTCCTCGAGCATCATCTCCGTCTTCAGGAGTTCGAGCTGCAGACGTACCGGCCTCAACTCTTCGCGGCAGAGAAAATCATCGTCGACATAGGCGAGACGATAGGTCGGCGAGGCCGACTGCGGCGTCAGCGGCACGGTCGAGGCGCGCAGCCTGCTCTGCGAGCTGTCGGCCAGCGGATCCCAGACCCCATCCTTGCGGCGCAGATTGCGCTTCTTCATACGTGCCATATTTCATCTTCCCGTCGCGTTTCGAACAGACGGCATCTCGTCCGGACGCGCCCTGTCGTGTTTCCTCGGTCATAGAGGCGTCCCTACTGCCGGAAACACGGAAGTTTGCCAAGTCCTACTGAGATGTCGGAGCCAAAAGCGCTTCAACTTTTCAGATTTATGACTCTATAGCGCACCGCGTCGTCGAAACGCTCGAGGTCGCTGTAGCACTTTGAATTGCTGCATAACTTTGTCCTCAAATCGGTTCCGATTTAAGGAATTATGCAGTAGAGCTTGCACGACAACGCCGAACACAAGGAATTCCGATGACGACCCACGACCTTGCCGCCCTGTCGCAGACCATCGAGACCGCCTTCGACGATCGCGAAGCCGTCAATACCAGCACCCGCGGCGCGGTCCGCGAAGCGGTCGAAGCGGCGCTGAACCTGCTGGACAGCGGCAAGGCCCGCGTCGCCGAACGCGGTGCGGACGGCACCTGGACCGTCAATCAGTGGCTGAAGAAGGCCGTTCTTCTGTCCTTCCGCCTGAACCCGATGGAGCTCGTCAAGGGCGGCCCCGGCGAGTCGGTCTGGTGGGACAAGGTTCCCTCCAAGTTCGACGGCTGGAGCGTCAACGAGTTCGAGAAGGCCGGCTTCCGCGCCGTTCCGAACTGCGTCGTCCGCCGCTCGGCCTATATCGCGCCGAACGCGATCCTGATGCCTTCCTTCGTCAATCTCGGCGCCTATGTCGGCGAGGGCACGATGGTCGATACCTGGGCAACGGTCGGTTCCTGCGCGCAGATCGGCAGGAACGTGCACCTTTCCGGCGGCGTCGGCATCGGCGGCGTACTGGAGCCGATGCAGGCAGGACCGACGATCATCGAGGACAATTGCTTCATCGGCGCCCGCTCGGAGGTGGTCGAAGGTTGCATCGTCCGCGAAGGCTCGGTTCTCGGCATGGGCGTCTTCATCGGCAAGTCGACCAAGATCGTCGATCGCGCGACGGGCGACGTGACGTACGGCGAAGTGCCGCCCTATTCCGTCGTCGTGGCAGGCTCGATGCCGTCGGGCTCGACCATGGCAAACGGCCAGCCTGCACCGAACCTCTATTGCGCGGTCATCGTCAAGCGCGTCGACGAGAAGACGCGCGCCAAGACCGGCATCAACGAACTGCTCAGAGACTGATGCGATGGCGGAGGAGGGGCGACAGCCGAGCATGATCTGGCTGTTCTTCAGCCCCTCCGGCCGCATCGGCCGCCTGCCCTTTTTCCTTTCCTGGCTTTTCTGGTTCCTCGTCGGCTCCGTCTTCCTGATGCAGATGCTGAAGAACGAAAACGAAGAGACCGCGTTGGCGTTCTGGACACTGGCGCTCGTCGCTTCAGGCATCCTTTCGACCGTTTCCATCGCGATGCTGGCGATCAAGCGCCTGCATGACATCGGCTATCCCGGCCCTCTGGCGCTCTGCCTTTTCATTCCGGTGCTGAGCCCGATCGTGTTCATCGCCCTCTGTCTGTGGCCCGGCGTGAAGGGCGAGAACGAATTCGGCGGTCCCGGTAACGGCCCCGGCACCAGATCACGATGATTTTGGGTCGAACCGACCCGAAGTCATCGTGATCGATACGAATAGCTTAGAGCGGGACGCGGGCGGAAAACCGCACACTTTTCCTCATCCCGCTCTAAAGATTCCGCCTGTACATTAGCGTTGCTGCCGCGTATGTAGCGCGCCATGAACAGGCCCGCGACGTGTTGGCCGCGGCAATCGACGCCTGATGACGACCTGATCCAAATACGCTGGTCCGTCGGCGTGAAGACCGATATCCGAAAGACAAGATATGACTGAGTTCGATGGGATCGCGTCCGCGATCGCCGAGGCGTTGGCAAGACGCGGTTACAACGAGCTGACGCCGGTGCAAAAGGCGATGCTCGATCCGGCGCTCGATGGCGCCGACGCGCTGGTTTCCGCCCAGACCGGGTCCGGAAAGACCGTGGCTTTCGGCCTGGCGCTTGCGCCGACACTGCTCGACAGCACCCAGCGTTTCGGCGCGGCGGGCGCACCGCTCGCGCTTGTCATTGCGCCAACGCGCGAACTGGCACTGCAGGTCAAGCGCGAACTCGAATGGCTCTACGAAGTGGCGGGCGCCACCATCGCCTCCTGCGTCGGCGGCATGGACATGCGCAACGAGCGGCGCGCGCTCGAACGCGGTGCCCATATCGTCGTCGGCACCCCGGGGCGGCTCTGCGACCACATCCGCCGGGATTCGCTCGATATCTCGGCGCTCCGCGCTATCGTGCTGGACGAGGCGGACGAAATGCTGGACCTCGGCTTCCGTGAGGATCTGGAGTTTATCCTCGAAGCGGCGCCGGCCGACCGGCGCACGCTGATGTTTTCGGCGACGGTGCCGCGCTCGATCGCGACGCTCGCCAAGAACTACCAGCGCGATGCGATACGCATCAGCACCGCATCCGGAGAGAAGCAGCATGGCGATATCGAATATCGTTCGCTCGTTGTCGCCCTGAGCGACCGCGAGAACGCGATCATCAACGTGCTTCGCTACTACGAGGCACGAAACGCGATCGTCTTCTGTTCCACGCGTGCCGCGGTCAATCACCTAACCGCCCGCTTCAACAATCGCGGCTTCTCTGTCGTGGCGCTCTCCGGCGAACTCAGCCAGAACGAACGCACCCATGCGCTGCAGGCGATGCGCGACGGCCGCGCCCGCGTCTGCATCGCCACCGATGTTGCGGCTCGCGGCATCGACCTGCCCGGACTGGAACTCGTGATCCACGCCGATCTGCCGACCAATCCCGAGACCTTGCTGCATAGGAGCGGACGCACGGGCCGCGCGGGCCAGAAGGGCGTCAGCGCGCTGATCGTCCCCGTCAATGCGCGCCGCAAGGCCGAACGGCTCCTGGAAAATGCGCGTATCACCGCGACCTGGGCGAAACCGCCGTCGGCGGACGAGGTTGCGAGCCGTGACGACGAGCGCATCGTCGCCGATCCGGCGTTCGCCGAACCGCTGCGCGAGGACGAACAGGCGATCGTGCGGGCTCTGATCGACCGTCACGGCGCAGAGAAGCTGGCGGCGGCCTTCGTGCGGCAGTTCCGTTCCGGTCGCTCGGCGCCGGAAGAACTCGCCGATGTTTCGCTCACCAACGACCGCAGGAAGGAACGGCGCGATGCTGCCGCAACCTCGCGCGACGACTTCAGCGCACCGCGCGCCGACTTCACCGACGGCAGCTGGTTTTCGCTCTCGGTCGGCCGCAAGCAGAATGCCGAGCCGCGCTGGCTGATCCCGATGCTGTGCCGCCACGGCAAGCTTTCCAAGCGCGATATCGGCGCGATCCGGATGCAGCCGGAAGAGACCTATGTCGAACTGACGGCCGAAGGCGCCGAACGCTTCCTCTCGGCAATCGGGCCGAACCGGACCCTGGAAAAAGGCATTCGCGTCAAGGCGCTCGCGGGCACCCCGGATCTCTCCCAGCCGCGGCAGGAAAAGCCCGCATTCGCGAAGAAGGGGACTGCCGACCCAGCACGCGAGGATTTCAAGCCGAAGCGCAAGTTCGAAAAGAAGCCGGCCTTCGCAGAGGATTCACGCCCTGAGAAGCGCGACGACAAACCCCGAAGCAAGAAGGGCAAGCCGGGCGCGCAAAAGGATGCTGGCAGCTTCAAGCCCAAGGCGAAGCGCGCCAACGCCAAGAACCGGCAATACTAGATCACGATGATTTTGGGCCGGATCGGCCCAAAATCACAAACGTGATCCTGTTGAGTTGAAACGCGGATACGGACGGAAAACCGGTCCGCTCGACCGGGGCTGATGCGTATCGCGTTCTTGCCGGCTGCCAATCTCAGCAGAAGGCGCCCGGCTCAGCGGAACGCCTCGGAGCGACACGGCGAGGCGCCTCGCGCAGTACTAAAACATTTCCTTTATTCGAGCATATTTCGATAAATACTAGCACTGCGTGTGCCCGAGCGATTTTTTTCTCCAAAAGCGGTATATCACGCTGCTGACATCCTTTTTGCGGATCGTTCCTGCACGTTTCCTCCTCGAAAAGCGCCGCGATTGCGCTATCCTGCGCAAACCTAATCGCCAGCCATAAAGGAGCAGACCATGAGCCTCCGTATCAACCAAACAGCGCCCGACTTCACCGCCGAGACCACGCAAGGCTCGATCAATTTCCACGAATGGATCGGCGACGGCTGGGCCGTCCTCTTTTCGCATCCGAAGAACTTCACGCCCGTCTGCACCACCGAACTTGGCGCCATGGCCGGGATCGAGAACGAATTCCGCAAGCGCGGCGTCAAGATCATCGGCATCTCCGTCGATCCGGTCGAAAGCCACAGCAAGTGGAAGAACGACATCAAGGTCGCGACCGGTTTCGACGTCGAATATCCGCTGATCGGCGACAAGGACCTCAAGGTGGCCAAGCTCTACGACATGCTGCCGGCCGATGCCGGCGAGACGTCGGAGGGCCGCACACCGGCCGACAACGCCACCGTGCGTTCGGTCTACGTCATCGGCCCGGACAAGAAGATCAAGCTGATTCTCACCTATCCGATGACGACAGGCCGCAATTTCAACGAGATCCTGCGTGCGATCGATTCGATCCAGCTGACCGCCAAGCACCAGGTCGCGACACCGGCGAACTGGCAGCAGGGCGAGGACGTCATCATCACCGCGGCCGTATCCAACGAGGATGCGATCCAGCGTTTCGGCTCATTCGATACGATCCTGCCCTATCTCAGGAAGACGAAGCAGCCGACCGCGTAAGCCTGGAGCGCCGTGCGTTTTTCCGACGCACAAAGGACGCTGAAGCGCTTTGAATTGCTGCATGTTTTTGTCCCTAGATCAGTTCCGATTTAGGGACACATGCAGCGGCGGTTCGTTGCAGCATCGGAATATCCGCCCCATGAAGCGCCGATCCGGCGCATCATGGGCGGACGATTTTTCCTGCTCGCCCAGTCAGTCCCGATCCATCTGCGACTGCGCCATGACCTTCACCACCCAATCTGCGAAGACGCGCAGCCGGCTGCTCAAGTGCCGGTTCGGCGGATAGACCAGATAGATCGGCATCGAATCGACCTGCCAATCGGGCAATACCGGGACCATCGTGCCGGTACGAAGATCGTCGCGGACCATGAAGAACGGCGCCTGGATGACACCCATTCCCGCCCGCGCGGCGGCGATATAGGTCGTCGCTTCGTTTGCGGCCACCGTATAGCGGCTATTGACCTCGATCTCCTCGTTCCCCCGCCGGAAATGGAAGGGCATCTGCTGTCCTGACTTCGGCATGAAATAGCCGACGGCGTAACAATTCTTCTCGAGGTCCGATGGGTGTTGCGGCACCGGATGCCGCTCGAGGAAGTCCCGGGAGGCGCAGGTGATGAATTTCATCTCGGTGATGCGCCGGGCGATCAGCGACTGGTCCGTCAAATTGCCACCGCGGATGGCGCAATCGACGTTTTCGGCAAGGTAGTCGATCGTGCGGTCCGATACCCCGAGGTCGATCTGTATGTCCGGGTATTTCTTATGAAATTCGGGCAATGCCGGAATGATGATGAGGTTGGCAAAGGCGCTCGCCGTTTCGACGCGCAGCCTGCCCTTCGGCAGGCTCTGGGCAGTCGAAAGGCTGCCGTCCAGTTCATCGAGATCGGAGAGCAGGCGTGCGGCACGCTCGTAGTAGAGTGCGCCGTCCGGCGTCACCAGGACGCGCCGCGTCGTGCGATTAAGCAATTTGGTGCTTAAGTGCGCCTCCAAGCCCTGGATGAGGTTGGTCACCGTTGCTTTCGGCATGTTGAGGGAAGCGGATGCCCGGGTGAAGTTGCCGGTCTCCACCACACGAAGAAAGGCGCGCATGGCCGTGAGCTGGTCCATTTTCAATAACCGAATTGTTCGAAATAGCGAATAGTGTAATCAGAACCCGCTGACTATTCCAGACGAAAGACAATGTTATGCTGCAAACATCCCGGGCTGTCCCTCATCTAGGGATTGCCCTATGGCTGAGACAAGAGAGATGAACGCGCATTTTACCGAAGAGACGATGCAGACTGGTCACGGGGCGTGCCGCGCGCGCGTCTACCGCGGCGCGTCGTTGCTCGTTCCGCCGCCGGTCGTGCTTCATTTTCACGGCGGGTCCTTCGTGGGGGAGTCGGTTGCGGCCGGCGAGAAAGTGGCAAGCGCGCTTGCCGCCGCAGGCGCCGTAGTCATCTCGCCGGAATACCCTTCGGCCTGCCTCAGCCCGTTTCCTGCGGCGCTTGAGGCCTCGTACGCCATGCTGTCATCCATGCGCAGCCGCTGTCCGCAGTTCGCGCACAAGAAGTCGATGCTGTTCGTTGCCGGCGAGGAAGCGGGCGGAAATTTGGCGGCCGGGCTGGCGCTGATGGCGCGCGATCAGTTCCTCTCGGATCTGAAGGGCCAGATCCTGCTGTCGCCCCTGCTCGATCCCTGCATGGCGACGGCATCGTTCCGGAAGTACTGCCCCCAGACGTCGGTGCAGTCGATCGCCGACGGCTGGCAGCGCTACCTGGGTGAACGCAGCGGACTGACCCACCCTTATGCGGCGCCCGGCCATTGCACGCGACTGGGCGGGCTCGTTCCCGCCCTCGTCATCACCAGCGAGCAGTGTCCGATGCGCGACGAAGCCGAGGCCTACGCAGAGCGGCTTCGCAAAGCCGGGGTCCCGGTGAAAATACACGTCCTGCAGGGGGGCGCCGCCTGGCTGCCCGCCAACAGCTCGCCGCAGGAAAACTGGCCTGCGCAGGAACAGACGATTTCCGGCATTTTCTCCCGCTTTTTCCAGGAGGCGGGGGCGAAGCCGAATTAGCAGATGAAGACGAACTAGGCCGGCTCCCAACCGGCAAGGAGAAAATATGACATCGACCGTTACCCGCCGGGTCCTTTGGGGCGCCGGCCTGAGTATTCTTTTGTCCATTGCCGGGGGAACCGCCGTTTTCTTCGGCGTGCCCTATCGGTTCACGGCTGACGCCGCGACCGACGCGGCAGCGCCGCCGCCGGCCGTTCCTGTTTCGGTTGCCAAGGCAGAATCGCGCCGGATTACGACCTGGGAGAATTTCTCCGGGCGACTCGAGGCGATCGAGCGCGTCGAGGTACGTCCCCGCGTCGGCGGCGCCGTTCTCGAAGCGCATTTCCGCGAAGGCGCCCTGGTTGAGAAGGGTGACCTTCTCGTCACCATCGATCCCGAACCCTATGCCGCCGCCGTCGAGCGCGCCGAGGCCCAGGTTGCGGCCGCCGAAGCGCGTGTCGCGCTTGCAAAAACCGAGCTCGAACGCGGCCGCAAGCTGGTCACCACCAGCGCGATCCCGCAAAGCGGAGTCGATCAGCGCCTGAGCGTCTACGACGAAGCGCAGGCGAACGTCCGCTCGGCAAAGGCGGCGCTGCGTTCGGCCCGGCTGGATCTTCAATATACGGAGGTCCGCGCGCCGATTTCGGGTCGCGTCGGCAGGCTCGAGGTGACGGCCGGCAATCTTGTGGCCGCCGGCTCCGCCTCGCCGGTCCTGACGACGCTCGTCTCGATCGATCCGATCTATGCGAGTTTCAACGTCAACGAGGAGGTGGTCGCCGCGGCCTTGGCCAAGCTTTCCGCCTCCGCCGGCAGCAACGCAATCGAGCGCATTCCTGTCGAGATCGGCACCGCGGCCGACGAGGGCACGCCGATCACCGGCCATATCCAGCTCATCAACAATGAGGTCGACGCGACGACCGGTACAGTGCGCGTGCGGGCGGCGCTCAACAACGCCGACGGCCGGCTGATCCCCGGTCAGTTCGTCCGCATCCGCATCGGCGACCCGGCTCCAACGGAAAAGCTGGTGATCAGCGATCGTGCCATCGGTTCGGACCAGGACAAGAAATTCGTGCTGGTGGTCGGCACCGACAACAAGGTCGAGTACCGCCAGGTAACTCTCGGACCGACGGCCGATGGCCTGCGGATAGTTGAAGCCGGGCTGAAGCCGGGCGAGAGCATAGTCGTAAACGGGCTGCAGCGCGTCCGGCCCGGCGTCCTCGTTGCTCCGCAGCCGGCCGGAGAGGCCACGGCCTCGATCGCCAAAAAATAGTTGAACGTGCCGCCTCGCCTTCCTCGGAGGGGACGCGAGGCGGCGCCGACCGAACACCCAACTGCATGCTTGGACGCTCGCGGCGAACATCCTCGTCGCGGATGCCTGGTTTTTTGTCCCAAGGGGGATCGTTATGAATTTCTCACGCTTTTTCGTCGACCGCCCGGTCTTCGCGGGCGTTCTGTCAGTACTCATATTCGTCGCGGGCCTTATCGGCATGACCGGCTTGCCGATCTCGGAATATCCCGAAGTCGTGCCGCCGCAGATTGTCGTGCGCGCCCAGTATCCGGGCGCCAACCCTTCGGTGATCGCCGAGACCGTTGCGACCCCGCTTGAAGAACAGATCAACGGTGTCGAAGGCATGCTCTACATGCAGAGCCAGGCGACGGCCGACGGCCTGATGACGCTGACCGTCACCTTCGAGCTTGGCACCGATCCGGACCAGGCCCAGCAGCTCGTGCAGAACCGCGTCTCGCAGGCGGAACCCCGCCTGCCGGAAGAGGTGCGGCGTCTCGGCGTCACGACGGTCAAGAGTTCACCAGACCTGACGCTCGTCGTGCATCTCATCTCGCCGAACGGCCAATACGACATCAATTATCTGCGCAACTACGGCGTCTTGAACGTCAAGGACCGGCTGGCGCGCGTCGAGGGCGTCGGGCAGGTGCAGATCTTCGGCGGCGGCGACTATTCGATGCGCGTCTGGATCGACCCTGAAAAGGCAGCCGAGCGCGGGCTTGCTGCCAGCGACATCGCCAATGCCATTCGCGGACAGAACGTCCAGGCCGCCGCCGGCGTCATCGGCGCGTCTCCCTCGGTTGCCGGGCTCGACCTGCAACTCTCCGTTAATGCCCAGGGGCGGCTGAGGACACCGGAAGACTTTGCCGACATCGTCGTCAAATCCGGCGCCGATGGTGAGATCACCCGTCTTGGCGACGTTGCGCGCGTCGAAATGGGCGCCGCGGACTACTCGCTGCGTTCGCTCCTCGACAACAAGGCTGCCGTCGGCATGGGTGTCTTCCAGGCACCGGGCTCCAACGCCATCCAGATCTCCGAAAACGTGCACAAGGCCATGGCCGAGCTGAAGCAGACCATGCCGGAAGGCGTCGACTACGAGATCGTCTACGACACCACGCAGTTCGTCAGGGCCTCGATCGAGTCGGTCGTTCATACGCTGCTCGAAGCGATCGCACTGGTGGTGCTCGTCGTGATCGTCTTCCTGCAGACCTGGCGCGCCTCGATCATCCCCCTCGTCGCCGTGCCGGTCTCGATCGTCGGCACGTTCGCGGTGATGTATGTCTTCGGCTTTTCGATCAATGCGCTGAGCCTCTTCGGCCTGGTGCTGGCGATCGGCATCGTCGTCGATGACGCAATCGTCGTCGTCGAGAACGTCGAGCGCAACATCGCGCAAGGGCTTTCGCCTGTGCAGGCGACCTATCGCGCCATGTCGGAGGTTTCCGGCCCGATCATCGCGATCGCGCTGGTGCTGGTCGCGGTCTTCGTGCCGCTCGCCTTCATCACCGGCTTGACGGGACAGTTCTACCGCCAATTCGCGCTGACGATCGCGATCTCGACGGTGATCTCCGCCTTCAATTCGTTGACGCTTTCTCCGGCGCTCGCCGCCCTTCTCCTCAAGGATCACCACGCGCCGAAGGACCTGCTGACGCGCGTGATGGACAGGCTCTTCGGCTGGTTCTTCCGCGGCTTCAACCGCTTCTTCGGAAAGAGCTCGGAAGCCTACGGCCGCGGCGTCGGCGGCATTCTCACGCGCAAGTCGCTGATCATGGGCGTCTACGTGATCCTTATCGGCGTCACCTTCACCCTGTTCCGTGCCGTTCCCGGCGGCTTCGTGCCGGCCCAGGACAAGCAATATCTGATCGGTTTCGCGCAATTGCCGGATGCGGCGACGCTTGACCGCTCGGAAGACGTCATCCGGCGCATGAGCGAGATCGCGCTCAAGCATCCTGGCGTCGAACATGCCATCGCCTTCCCGGGCCTGTCGATCAACGGCTTCACCAACTCGTCGAACTCCGGCATTGTCTTCGTGTCGCTGAAACCGTTCGAGGAGCGCACGACGCCGGAACTCTCCGGCGGGGCGATCGCCATGCAACTGAACCAGGAGTTCGGCGCGATCCAGGATGCCTTCATCGCCATGTTCCCGCCGCCGCCCGTTCAGGGCCTCGGCACGACCGGCGGCTTCAAGCTGCAGATCGAGGACAAGAACGGACTCGGCTACCGGGTGCTCGACGATGCGGCCAAGGCGTTCCTTGCGAAAGCGATGGCAACACCGGAACTCGCGGGGCTCTATTCGAGCTATCAGATCAATGTGCCGCAGCTCTATGCCGACCTCGATCGCGTCAAGGCGCGCCAGCTCGGCGTGGCGGTGACCGACGTGTTCGAAACGCTGCAGATCTATCTCGGCTCGCTCTACGTCAACGACTTCAACGCCTTCGGCCGAACCTACAGCGTGCGCGTACAGGCCGATGCCAGCTACCGCAGCCATGCCGATGATATCGGCCGGCTGAAGGTCCGCTCGCAGTCGGGCGAAATGATCCCGCTTTCGGCGCTGTTGAAGGTCGAGCAGACCGTCGGCGCGGAACGGGCGATCCGGTACAACGGCTTCCTGTCGGCCGATATCAACGGCGGTCCGGCACCGGGCTACTCCTCCGGCCAGGCGCAGGCCGCGATCGAAAAGATCGCCGCCGAGACGCTGCCGCCCGGCATCAGCTTCGAGTGGACGGACCTGACCTATCAGCAGATCCTCGCCGGCAACTCTGGCATCATGGTCTTCCCGCTGGCGCTGCTGCTCGTCTATCTCGTGTTGGCTGCCCAGTATGAAAGCCTGTTGCTGCCGATCGCGATTGTCCTGATCGTGCCGATGGGCATCATGGCGGCGCTCACCGGCGTCTGGCTGACCGGCGGGGACAACAACGTCTTCACCCAGATCGGCCTGATCGTGCTCGTCGGGCTATCCGCCAAGAATGCGATCCTGATCGTCGAGTTCGCTCGCGAACTCGAACTTTCCGGCAGCAGCGCGGTCGCTGCCGCGATCGAGGCGAGCCGGCTGCGTCTGAGGCCGATTCTGATGACCTCGATGGCCTTCATCATGGGCGTCGTGCCGCTTGTCACCTCCACCGGGGCCGGTGCGGAAATGCGCTCGGCCATGGGCGTCGCGGTCTTTGCCGGCATGATCGGCGTTACCGCCTTCGGCATCTTCATGACGCCGGTCTTCTACGTGCTGATCCGCAAGCTCTCCGGAGAGCGGCCGCTGAAGCACGCCGGAGCGCACATCGAAGCACCTCACCTCGCCCCCGGCGAGTGAGGCCCTCCTCCCCTGCCCCCTGCGCTCCCTGCGGGCCGGACGACGATTCGTCCGGCCCGTTTGCCTTTTTGCCAACCTCACCATCACGCGTGACAGCCGACACTCGATCGGATAAACCAGCAACCTCCGACCTCACAGGCCTGCGTGCCCTCCGCAGATGGCATTCCGATAGATGACGTCCACCAATCCGATTACCAATCTTTCCACCCTTATTCGCTGCCCCTCCGTGACACCCGCCGAAGGCGGCGCGCTTGCCGCTCTCGAAGAGATGCTCAAGCCGCTCGGCTTCACCGTGGAGCGCGTGGTAGCGAGGGAAGCCGGGACCCCGGACATCGAAAACCTCTACGCGCGCCTTGGAAGCGATGGCCCGCACTTGATGTTCGCCGGGCATACCGACGTCGTGCCGGTCGGCGACGAAGCCGCCTGGACCTACCCGCCCTTCTCCGCAACGATTGCCGGCGGCGAAATGTATGGCCGCGGCGCCGTCGACATGAAGGGCGGCATCGCCTGCTTCGTGGCGGCCGTTGCCCGCCACATCGAGAAGCATGGTGCGCCGAAAGGTTCTATCTCGTTTCTGATTACCGGCGACGAGGAAGGCCCGGCCATTAACGGCACGACAAAACTTCTTCAGTGGGCGGCGGCGAAAGGCGAACGCTGGGACGCCTGCCTCGTTGGCGAGCCGACCAATCCCGATCAACTCGGCGACATGATCAAGATCGGCCGGCGCGGCTCGCTCTCGGGCCGGATCACCGTCCACGGCGTCCAGGGGCACGCGGCCTATCCGCATCTCGCCGACAATCCGGTGCGCGGCATCCTGCAGCTGACCGAGGCCCTGATGGACCCGCCCTTCGATAACGGTACCGAGAGCTTCCAGCCATCGAACCTCGAGGTCACGACCATCGATGTCGGCAATCCGGCCGTCAACGTCATTCCTGCGAAGGCGAGCGCCAGCTTCAACATTCGCTTCAACGACAATTGGACCGCCGAAAGCCTGATGGCGGAGATTGTCGCTAGGCTCGATCGTGCCGCAGCGAGCGACAAGCTCAGACCCGGCCGCGCGCCGGTCCGCTACGACATCGTCTGGAACGAGCGCCCGAGCCACGTGTTCCTCACGCGCAACAACGCCCTCATCGATTCGCTTTCCGGCGCGGTCGAGGCCGTGCTCGGGCGCCAGCCGAAGCTCTCGACCACCGGCGGCACCTCGGATGCGCGCTTCATCAAGGATTATTGCCCCGTCGTCGAATTCGGCCTCGTCGGGCAGACGATGCATATGGTCGACGAGCGCGTTGCCGTCGCCGATCTCGAAACCTTGACCGGGATCTACGAGACTTTCATAGCCCGCTGGTTCGGTCATGCCGCTGCTTGAGGAGGTCCTCACCTACGTCAAGGGGTTATGGCTGCTCATCCAGGGCAACCGTGAGGGCTTTCGCTGGCTGGATATCAGCGAAGGCGGCCTGTGGCGCTCGTTCGCAGCAATACTGTGGTCCCTGCCGGCGATCGCCGTGACCTGGGCATCCTGGCGGCTCTATTACCTTTCGGCCATGCCGGCCGGCACGACGATCGGCTTCGGCTTCATCCTGAAGCTGCTTGTCGTCGACCTCGCCAGCTGGCTGCTGCCGATCGTCCTGATCGTCGTCCTGTCCCGGCCGCTGGGTTTTACGATTTTTGTGGTGCCGGTGATCGTTACCACCAACTGGCTCTCGGTACCGCTGTCCTACGCCATGGCGCTGCCCGCTGCGATCCGTCTGCTGATCCCGGGCAGTCAGGGGCTGACAAGCCTGATCTGGCTCCTGCTGCTGGTCGTCAGCGTTGGCCTGCTCTTCCGGCTTCTGCGCACGATCACCGGCAACCAGACCTTGTTGGCGGCCGCGTTGACGGCACTCTTCCTGCTGCCGTCGATGATGATCGGCGAGGTTCTGCAGCGTTTCTTTGGTCTTGTTCCGAGCTAGACTAGTCTAGCGAGGCGCTGCGCCTACTGCGCGCGGCGCTCTAGCGAAGATCAATAATCGACCTGCATGAAGTAGAGACCGTCAGGAGGCGCGACCGGTCCGCAGGCCTTCCGATCGCGCGCTTCGAGCGCCGCCTGCAACTCGTCCGGCGTCCACTTGCCCTCGCCCACCAGCTTCAGCGAACCGGCGAAGGAGCGGATCTGGTTGTGCAGAAAGCTCTGGGCGGTGGCACGGATCTCGATGAGGTCCCCCACCCGCGTCACGTCGAGCCGATCAAGAGTACGCAGCGGGCTCGTCGCCTGGCAGTGGGCGGAGCGGAAGGTGGTGAAATCGTGGTGGCCGACCAGTCGTTGTGCGGCCTCATGCATGGCCTCATGGTCGAGCGTTTTCGGCACCCACCAGGCGCGTCTTGCTTCAAGCGCCAGCGGCGAACGGCGGGAGATGATGCGATAGAGATAGTGGCGGCGGACTGCCGAGAAACGCGCGTCGAAATCTGGCGGCGCCTCGAGTGCGTCGAGTATCGAGACACGTTCGCCGGCAAGCGTGAGATGTGCATTGAGCGCGTTGCGCAAGGTGTGCGTCTTCCACTCGCGCGTGAGATCCGCATGCGCCACCTGGCCCATGGCATGGACGCCGGAATCGGTGCGCCCCGCCCCGCGGACGGACACCGTCTCGCCGGTCAGCGACAGGATCGCCTTCTCGATCGCGCCCTGGACGGACGGACCGTTTTCCTGACGCTGCCAGCCGACATAGTCTGAGCCGTCGTATTCGACGGTGAGGCGATAGCGCGGCATCAGGCGATCCTCGTGCCGCGGGCGACGGGCGTTCCGCGCAGGAACTCGGCGACGGCGAGCGGCTTGCCGCCGGCCTTCTGCAACCGGGTCGGCCGCACCGCCCCCTCGCCGCAGGCAATGGTCAATGTCTCGTCCAGGACGGTGCCGGCTTCGCCGGCGCCGGCGGCTTTCTCGGAATTCAGTACCTTTATGCGTTCCGGCTTTCCAGCAATCGTCAGTTCGAACCAGGCTCCGGGAAAAGGCGAAAGGCCACGAATGTGATTGTGAACCTCGCCCGCCGGCTTGCTGAAATCGATCCGGGTCTCCGCTTTGCTGATCTTGGCAGCGTAGACGGCTCCCTCTTCGGGTTGCGGCGTCAGCGGCAACTCGCCCACTTCGAGCTTCGCCATCGCCTCTTTCATCAAGGCAGCCCCGACCTGCATCAGCTTGTCGTGCAGCTCGCCAGCCGTCATCGTCTCGCCGATCGCAACGGCCTTGGCGAGCGCGACCGGGCCGGTGTCGAGCCCCTTGTCCATCTCCATCACCATCATGCCGGTCTCGTGGTCGCCGGCCATGATCGCGCGCTGGATGGGGGCCGCCCCCCGCCAGCGCGGCAGCAGCGAGGCATGTCCGTTGTAGCAGCCGTGCCGTGTTCCCTGGAGAATCTCCTCAGGCAGCAGCAGGCCGTAGGCGACGACGACGGCGACGTCGGCATTGAACTTGATGAAGGTCTCGCGATCGCCGGCATCCTTGAAGTTCGGCGGGGTCAGAACGGGGATGCCGAGAAGTTCGGCTGCCTGATGAACCGGAGACTTCTGCAGATCGAGACCGCGCCGCCCGCCGGGACGCGGGGGCTGCGTATAGACGGCGGCGATCTCATGGCCTGCCTCGGCGAGTGCGACAAGCGTCGGCACAGAGAATTCCGGCGTTCCCATGAAAATGATGCGAAGCGGCAAGGCGGCAAACTCCGTCTCTTGAAATCAGGCCTGCGCCTGCGGTTTCCGGCACCGGCGCGCGGCACTCTCGATAATGAGTTAGAGCGGGATGCTCGCCTCATCCCGCTCGCGATCTCAGATCGCTTTGGCGCCGCGGGTCTTGGCTGCCTTTGTGAACTTGCGGATCACCATATCCCGCTTGAGCTTGGAGATATGGTCGATGAACAGGACGCCGTTCAGATGATCGATCTCGTGCTGCAGGCAGGTAGCAAGCAAGCCATCCGCCTCGAGCGTATGCTCCTTGCCGTGACGATCGAGATATTCGACGGTAATCGCCGCCGGACGCTCCACTTCGGCGTAGTAGTCCGGAATCGACAGACAGCCTTCCTCGTAGACCGAGCGCTCATCGGTGGATCTGACGATTTTCGGGTTGATGAAGACGAGCGGGGTCTTCTCCTCGCCCTCTTTCGACACGTCGAGAACCAGGAGACGCTTCGGCACGCCGATCTGGATTGCCGCAAGCCCGATGCCCGGCGCGTCGTACATGGTTTCCAGCATGTCGTCGGCGAGGCGGCGGATGTCGTCGTCAATGGTCTCCACCGGCTTGGACACCTGGCGCAGAACCGGATCAGGAAGGATGATTAGCGGCTTGATCGTCATGCTGATCCCATAGCCGATCTTTCCGCTTGCACGCAAGGACATTGCCTCTGGCGAAGATCGCACACGCCGCGCTTGTTGCCCGTAACGACCGAGATAGGTTTGTTCTTGTTTTGATCTGGTTTTCGGGCGCGAATCTGTTAGGCTGCCGCCATGGAGCCCATCGCCTTTTCCTTCGACCATCCCTTGTTCCTGCTCGGCGCCCTGCCCGTCACGGCCGGTCATCTCGTCACGATCGCCGCACTTCTCATGACGCTTGCGAGCCTCACGCTTGCGCGCCGAGCGAGATCTGCCCGCGCTGACGAGCGAGACGAGCAGATGGCGACGCTTCTTGCCGCGCAGACGGAATTACAGGGCCGCATTGCCGCCATGGCGGACGTTTTCGGCACCCGCCAGGCGGAACTCAACCAGTCCATCAGCCAGCGAATCGACGGCATGACGCACCGAATCGGCGCCTCGATCAGCGAGCAGACGAAAGCGACCCACGAGAACCTCCGACGCCTGCAGGAACGGCTTGCCGTGATCGACAACGCCCAGAACAACATTCAATCACTGGCCAAGGATATGGCCGGGCTGCAGAACATTCTGGCGAACAAGCAGACCCGCGGGGCCTTCGGCCAGTCGCGCATGGAAGCAATCGTTGCCGACGGGTTGCCGATGGGCGCCTTCGCCTTCCAGGCAACGCTTTCGAACGGCGCACGCCCGGATTGCACGATCCGCATGCCGAACGGCCAGCCGCCGCTCGTCATCGACGCGAAGTTTCCGCTCGAAGGATGGAACGCGATGCGCGACGCCGCGACGGCCGAACGGCGGCAGCAGGCGGCACAGACCTTCCGCCGCGACATGGAGGTGCATATCCGCGATATCGCCGGCAAGTATCTCCTGCCGGGAGAAACGCAGGAAACGGCCTTCCTCTTTGTTCCCTCCGAATCGATCTTCGCCGAGATCCACGAGCACTTCGAAGCGATCGTGCAGAAAGCGCATCGCCAGCGCATTGTCATCGTCTCGCCGTCGCTGCTGCTTTTGTCGATCCAGGTGATCCAGGCGATCCTGAAGGATGCGCGCATGCGCGAGCAGGCGCACCTGATCCAGGGCGAAGTCGCGCGCCTGATGGACGACCTTTCACGGCTCGACGAGCGTGTGCGCAAGCTCCAGGGCCATTTCGCCATGACGCAGAAGGACGTCGAGGACATCCTCATCTCGTCGGACAAGCTGACCCGGCGCGGCGCCAAGATCGAGGCCTTGGAACTCGCGGCCGAAGCCGCCCCCGCAGAGGGCGACAGCGGCGGGCGGCCGCTGGACAACCGGATGGGGCAATTGAAGCTGCGGGTGGTTGACGAGGACTGACGCGGTCGGGCACTGTTCGCGAAAATCAGCAATCCGACGGGGCACCTTCACATGATCACTGTCCTTGGGTCCATCAACATGGACCTGATCGCCACGACCACACGCCTGCCGAAGCCCGGCGAAACCGTTGCCGGGACCGGCTTTTCGACCGCCGCCGGCGGCAAGGGCGCAAACCAGGCGCTGGCTGCCCGCCGCGCCGGCGCGTCAGTGCGCATGGCCGGCGCCGTCGGATGGGATAGTTTTGCGGAGGGTGCGCTGGCGCTGCTCAAGGAAGGGGGAGCCGATCTTGCCCTTATCAAGACGGTGGATGAGCCTACCGGCACGGCACATATCATCGTCGGTGGCGACGGCGAAAACGTCATCGTTGTCGTCGCCAGCGCCAATGCAACGGTGAGCGAGAGCGACGCAACGGCGGCGCTCGATGCGATGTCGCCTGGCGACACGCTGATGCTGCAGCTCGAAATCCCGGCCGCCTCCGTCGAAAAGGCGCTTGTGGAAGCCAAACGCCGCGGTATTCGTTCGATCGTCAACATCGCCCCACTGACGCCCGAGGCCGCGCGTCTCGGCCGAATGGCCGATATCGTGATTGCCAACGAAACCGAATTCGAACTGCTGGCCGGCAAGAGCGGCATCGACGGGGCCGAGCGCGAGGCGGCGATGAAACGGCTCCACGACGAAACCGGCCGGAGCGTGATCGTGACGCTTGGCGCCGAGGGCGTGATCGCCATTCACGACGGTGCCGTTCATCGCGCCAAGGGCCTGACCATCGAACCCATCGACACGGTCGGCGCCGGCGATACGTTCTGCGGCTACCTGGCCGCGGGCCTCGACGCCGGCCTCCCATTTCCCGACGCGTTGCGGCAAGCGGCGGTCGCCGGATCGCTGGCATGCCTCAAGCCCGGTGCGCAACCGGCCATACCGCTGGCATCCGAGGTCGCCGCCCGTCTGTAAGCGGCAATCCCGCGTTTTGCCTCCCATTTCGGCCCATTTCGCAAACCCGATAGTTTATGTCGCGTCGATTAAACTCGGCGGGCAAAACTTGCGTGTCGCGACCATGATTTAGCCTCGGCGTTGGCTGGATCTTAAGATTTGATCCTCTATTCAGACGCGTGAGAAGGTCGAACGTCCTACAGCGCCGCACGTCTAATCAGACGCGCAAAGGACGCTGTAGCACTTTGAAGTGCTGCATGTTTTTTCCTTAAATCGGCTACGATTTAAGGAAACATGCAGTAAGGTTTGGCTGCCTCCTTCGTGCCGGTTGGCATCATGGCGCTCCATGACGGAGTTTCACCCCACAATTCGGAATGCGTCACGCCGTGGGCGACAAGCCCGCGGACCTCTCAGTATGTGAGGATTTCATGTTCAAGTTCCAAGCCAAATCGCTGGCGACCAAACTGATCGCTGTGACAGGCGGTACGATCGCACTCGTGCTGCTCGCCTCGAATTTCGTTCTCATCTCCCAGACACAGAACCGCGTCGAGACGCTTGTCCTCGACGACGCGGACAGCGAAGCACACGCCATCGCTTCCGAGATCGCGGGCAGCGTCGGTGAACTCGCGGCCGCCGCGCGCACGATGTCGGGCGTTCTCGGCCGGGGTCACGCCGGGCAGTCCGTCGATCGCGCCGGCGCCGTCAATCTGCTGAAAGCGAACCTGGAGCAGCACCAGTTCGCCTTCGGAAGCTGGTTCGCCGAGGAACCGAAGGCCTTCGATGGGAAGGACGTCGTCAACAACGCGGAGCTTGGCGGTAACGCAGAGGGCGCATTCACACCCTATTGGTCGAAGGACCGCAACGGCGAAGCGCAGCTCTCGACCTTCAAGGCCGACTACGCCGCCGAGTGGTACAGTCTAGCCGCCAAGAGCGGCAAGGGGGCAATCACCCAGCCGTATCTCGCCGAAGGCACCGACGTGCCCACCACGATGAGTTCGATCGCCTATCCGGTGATGTCCAACGGCAAGCTGATCGGCGTCTCCGGCGTCGACATTTCGCTCGCCTCGCTCGCCGACGACCTCGCAAAGGTCAAGCCTTTCGGCTCGGGCCGGGTCTACCTGCTGTCGCAGAGCGGCAAATGGCTCGTGGCGCCGATCCCGGATCTGTTGATGAAAGATTATGACGGCGAAGGCGCCGATATCGTCAAGAACGCCCTGTCGGCGGCGGCGTCCGGCACGATCAAGAATCTCACCTATGACGGAAACGAGCCCTTCGATCGCGTCGTCTATCCCTTCAAGCTGCCGAACGTAAACGCCAACTGGGTCGTGCTCGTCGACGTGCCGCGTGCGGTAATCAACGCGCCGGTCCGCGATCAGACCTATATGATGATCGTCGGCGGCCTTGTCGTCCTCGGTGCGGTCCTCGCCGGCCTTTACTTCGCAGTTCGCGGCTTCGTGCAGAAACCGCTGGCCGGGCTTGTCAGCGACGTTCAGACGCTTAGCGACGGCGACTATTCCAAGCCGATCGCCGGCCAGGATCGCTCGGACGAAACCGGCTCCGTTGCCAAGGCGCTCGAAGGTTTCCGCCATCAGCTCGCCGACACCAAGCGTCTCGAAGGAGAAGCCCGCCACCAGCGTGAACAGGCAGAGATGCAGCGCAATCAATCGGAAACAGAGCGCGCAGAAAGCAATGCCCTGCAGCGCGATATCGTCGCCCGCCTCGGCAAGGGCCTGTCGCATTTGTCGGCCGGTGACCTCGCCTTCCGCATCACCGACGAATTCCCGGGCGAATACGCGCAACTGAAGCGTGATTTCAACGCGACGATGGAGAGCCTCGAAGAGACGATCCGGACTGTCAATCACTCGGTCGTCAATATCGGCAGCGGCACCTCCGAGATCAGCAATGCCGCCAACGACCTCTCGCACCGGACCGAACAGCAGGCAGCGAGCCTCGAGGAAACCGCGGCCGCCCTCGACCAGCTTACCTCGCAGGTGAACGCAAGCGCCGAGAATGCCAAGGTTGCGGCAAAGTCGGTCGAGGTGGCGAGCAGCGATGCCGAGCAATCCGGCGAGGTCGTGCAGAAGGCCATCGCGGCCATGCAGGGTATCGAGCAATCCTCGCACGAGGTCAGCCGGATCATCGGCGTCATCGATGAGATCGCTTTCCAGACGAACCTGCTGGCGCTCAACGCGGGCGTCGAGGCTGCCCGCGCCGGAGACGCCGGCAAGGGCTTCGCCGTCGTCGCGCAGGAGGTCCGCGAGCTTGCACAACGCTCGGCAAACGCTGCGAAGGAGATCAAGACGTTGATCAACACCTCCGCGGGCCAGGTCCGCGAGGGCGTGGATCTCGTCGGCAAGGCGGGTAGCGCACTCGAGAAGATTGCCGAGCAGGTGGTGCAGATCAACAGCCTGATCCGCCAGATCTCAAGTTCCGCGTCGGAACAGGCGGTCGGTCTCAAGGAGATCAACTCCGCCGTCAACCAGATGGATCAGGTGACGCAGCAGAACGCGGCGATGGTCGAAGAAACGACGGCCGCCAGCATGGCGCTGAACGACGAAGCCGGCGCATTGAGCACGCTGGTTTCCCGCTTCCGTGTCGCGCAGCAGGCGCCTGCCCAGTCCTCATCCGAGATGTTGCGCGGTGCAGCCGAGCGGATGCGCGTGGCGGAACGTCCCGCCACTGCTCCGTCTGCCGCCAAGGACAGCCGACCGGCAACGGCGCGCAGCGGCGGCTATTCGGCATCGACGCAGCGCGTGCTTGGCCAGACATCCGGTGCCAATGCGCTCGCTCAGGACAATTGGGAAGAGTTCTGAGCCCGCGATAGGAACGAACAACAAGACGGCGCCCCAAGAGGCGCCGTCTTCATTTGCTGGACCTGGTTGTTCGTGACGGCGCGCCGGTCAGATGCGCGCCAGACGCTCCGTCAGGAGATCGAAAAAGCCCTCGTCGTCGACGTGGCGCATCACCTTGGCATTGTGCTTGCGGCCGGTCACCTGCCACCAGTCGACGACGGTCATGCCCGCCGTCAAGGCGGAGGTCGTCTCGATCTCGACATTGCAGTCGCGCCCGGTGAACAGGTCCGGCCGCAGCAGGTAGGCGATCACCGTCGGGTCATGCAGCGGCCCGCCGTCCGTGCCGTATTTTTCGATGTCGAAGCGCTCGAAGAACTCCAGCATTTCGGCCATCGCGATCGCCGCGGGACTGCCAATCTCGCGGATCTTCTGGACGCGGGCCTTGTGGGTCAGGACGCGATGCGTCACGTCAAGCGGCATCATCACGATCGGGATGCCGGAGCGGAAAACGATTTCGGCGGCTTCCGGATCGACGTAAACATTGAATTCTGCCGCCGGTGTGATGTTGCCGCCCTCGAAGAACCCGCCGCCCATCATCACGAGCTCGCGTACCCGCGGTGCGACTTCCGGCGCCTTCGTCAGGGCAAGCGCGATATTGGTCAGGGGGCCGAGCGTGCAGAGCGTAACAGTCCCCTCTTTTTCGGCGAGCAGCGTCTCGATGATGAAATCGACGGCTTCCTGCTCCTGCAGCGGCATCGTCGGCTCCGCCAGTGCCGGCCCGTCGAGTCCCGTCTTGCCATGGACATGCTCGGCCGTGACCAGCGGGCGCGCGACCGGCCGCTCCGCCCCCGCGAAGACCTTCACATCCGTCCTGTTGCAAAGCTCGCAAATGATGCGGGCGTTGCGGGCTGTCAGAGAAAGCGGGACGTTGCCGGCGACTGTGGTGATGCCCAGAAGGTCGATCTCCTCTGGACTACCGAAGGCAAGCATGATGGCGGCTGCGTCGTCCTGCCCGGGATCGGTGTCGATGATAATCTTTCTCGCGTTTGACACTTTCTCGATCCTCCTTGGTCACCGGGGTGGCGGATCTCGCCGATCCAAACACGAACGTGACCGATCCTGAGATATTGACGCAGGATTCGGCTGAAAACCGCTTCGCGGTTCCCTCTTTCCTCACCTTGCTCCGATTTTATCGCAGCGAACTATGATTTGCGTGCGCCGCCGAGGCAAGCGGCTTGCACTCGTTGCTCACAGCTACCATATTGCGGCGTGGATGCTGCTTGACAGGTCCGCAAGACATGGTCGCTTGAGCTGCAAGGACTTGGGACATGAGCAGGATCACGCCCTTTACCAGCCCGCTTCTGCTGGGCTTTGACACGATGGAAAAGACCCTTGAGCGCATCGCCAAGGGCAATGACGGATATCCACCCTACAATATCGAGCGCATTCGCGGCGACGCATCTTCGGACGCGCCGGAGCGGCTGCGGATAACACTCGCCGTCGCCGGTTTCTCCGAGGAGGACCTGGACGTCACGACCGAAGAAAACCAGTTGGTCATTCGCGGCCGCCAGGTCGATATGGGCGAGCGGGAGTACCTGCACCGCGGCATTGCCGCCCGGCAGTTCCAGCGCACCTTTGTTCTCGCCGACGGCATGAAGGTTCTCGGAGCCGAACTGCGCAACGGTCTTCTTTCCGTCGACCTCGTGCGGCCCGAACCGGTCCGTATGGTAAAGAAAATTAACATTTCCGTCCCAGAGTAGGATAACCGGCGGGATTCACCCCTGTCCGGCGACCACGGAGTGTCACCATGGGACTGAAAGCCATCAACACATCGCTGTCGAAGAACGACCTCGCGCATCTCGGCGAGGGCGAAGTCGGCTATATCCGCAAGATGCGTTCGGAGGAGGTCTCCCGTTGTTTCCCGGAAGCGCCCGAAATGGGGCCCGGAATCGACCTGTGGGCCCTGTTCGGCGCCGACGGCACGCCGATCCTCTTGACCGACAATCGGTCCAGCACCTTCTTCAAGGCGGCCGAGGACGATCTTCGCACCGTCAGCCTTCATTGAAGGCAAGGCACACGTGCGGGCGCCTCGCTGCGCCCGCATCATGACATCACCGCCGAACGGCGGCGCCTGCCGACTATTTCCTTAACGCCCCGCGGGGCGAGGCCACGTTTGGCGTCCGCTTACGGCGTTGGGGCCGCAGCTATCTCAAACACGGCGAAAGGTGAGGTAGGCGGAGCTCCGCCCTTCCCGACGCGCCTTGGCCTCGTAGCGCGTGCTCGGCCAACCTGCGAATGGCGTAAGCCAGTCAGCTGATTTCTCCGCCGTCCACGCGAAGGCCGCGTGGTCGCGGCAGTGAAGCAGCGTCCAATTGACATAGGTGTCGATATCCGAGGCGAAGCAGAAGTGCCCACCGGGCTTCAGGATGCGCGCAAACCGATCCAGGTTGACCTTGGAAACGAAGCGCCGCTTCCAGTGCTTTCGCTTCGGCCAAGGATCGGGATAGAGCAGATCGATCTGGTCGACGGACGCCTCCGGCAGCCAGTCCAGCACCTGCGTCGCGTCGTCATCGTAGAGCCGGACATTGGCGAGCCTTCGCGCCTCGATCTGTCCGAGCAACTTCGCCATCGAGTTGACGAAGGGCTCGACGCCGATGAAGCCGGTCGCGGGATCCTCCGCGGCGCGGTGAACGAGATGCTCCCCGCCACCGAAGCCGATTTCCAAGCGAATGCGCTTCACCGGCTGCGGGAAAAGCGTCGTCAGGTCAGCCGGCGCAGGCTCGGCGAGATCGAGCCGGAGCGCGGGCAGCAGATGCTCGAGATGGGCAGCCTGGCGTTCGCGCAAGGGCTTGCCCTTGCGGCGGCCAAAGAAGGCCTCCGTGGCTCTGGCGCGGCGCGGTTCAGTCATCACGATCTTCCTTCAAACAGCAAAGCGGACGCTCCACCGGGAGCATCCGCTCTTGATCCCGCAATGTGGTGCGCCTGAATAGCAGCGCACCGGACCATTGCAATATTTTTCAACGCTCGCGGCTGCGCTGCTGCATGTTTCCTTAAACCGTAGCCGCGTTAAGGATAAAACATGCAGCAATTCAACGTGCTACAGCGGCTTTAGGCAGCGCGGCCGGATGCTCTCGGCTCGGAGTAGGCAGCCGCGTCAAGCTCGATCGCTTCCTTCAGCGGCTTGACGAGATCGAGCTTCTCCCAGGAGAACGAACCATCGCGGCCGGCCTTGCGACCGAAATGGCCGTAGGCGGCAGTCTTGGCATAGATCGGCTTGTTGAGGTCGAGGTGACGGCGGATGCCTGTCGGCGAAAGATCCATCGTCTTGCGGATGGCGTTTTCGACCTGATCTTCCGTGACCTTGCCGGTGCCGTGCAGATCGACGTAGATCGACAGCGGCTGGGCGACACCGATCGCATAGGAGAGCTGGATCGTGCAGCGGTCGGAAAGGCCGGCGGCAACGACGTTCTTCGCCAGATAGCGCGCGGCGTAGGCAGCCGAGCGGTCGACCTTGGTCGTGTCCTTGCCCGAGAAGGCGCCGCCGCCATGCGGGGCCGCGCCACCATAGGTGTCGACGATGATCTTGCGGCCGGTCAGGCCGGCGTCGCCGTCCGGTCCGCCGATGACGAACTTGCCGGTCGGGTTGATGTACCAGGTGCAATCGTCGGATATCTTCAGATCGGCGAGCGCTTCGCGGATATAGGGTTCGACGACGGAGCGGACCTTGGCGGAATCCCAGCTGTCATCGAGGTGCTGCGTCGAAAGCACGATCGAGGTGACTTCGGCCGGCTTGCCATCGACATAGCGCACGGTCACCTGGCTCTTGGCGTCGGGGCCGAGCTTGGCGACTTCGCCTTCGCCCTTCTTGCGGGCAGCAGCAAGCGTCTGCAGGATGCGGTGCGAGTAGTAGAGCGGCGCCGGCATCAGTTCGGACGTCTCGCGGCAGGCATAGCCGAACATGATGCCCTGGTCGCCGGCACCCTCCTCGCCCTGCTTGTCCGAAGCGCTGTCGACGCCTTGTGCGATGTGGGCGGACTGGAAGTGCAAGAGCACGTCGATCTTCGCCGTCTTCCAGTGGAAACCGTCCTGCTCGTAGCCGATGTCGCGGATCGCCTTGCGGGCAGCGGACTTGAACTTCGACGGATTGATGACTTCGTTGCCGTTCTTGTCCTTCTTCAGAAGGCTCGGAGGCAGACGGACTTCACCCGCGATCACGACGCGGTTCGTCGTTGCCAGCGTTTCACAGGCAATGCGCACACCCCAGGGATCAACACCCGTCTTCGCCGCTTCGCGGTAAACCAGATCGACGATTTCGTCGGAAATACGGTCACACACTTTGTCCGGATGACCTTCGGCTACGGATTCACTCGTGAACAGGTAGTTTGCGCGCATGCGGGAAGTCCCCTCAATGAAAGAAGCGGTGCGAACGTGTTAGTGGTTTTGCCGCCGAAAAACAAGCGAACAACGACATAAATATATCTTTATATCGATACTGCCACCCTGGATTCCTCCTGCGGCAAATCAAAGCGATGCAGCGCCCTTGGCGCGTCTGGCAAGACGCGCGGCGCTCCGGGGAAGCGCGCAAAAAAAGCGGCACTCAGGCCGCTTTGTTTTTGTGGTCGGTGGACCGCCCTGATTATTCGCTTTCCGCCTCGGCGGCCAATGCCTTTACCAGATCCACCAGCTTCCGGCGTACCTTCGGGTCGGAAATCTTGACGAAGGCACGGTTGAGCTGAAGCCCTTCGGAGGACGACAGGAAATCAACCACGTAGTTGGAGCTGGAGGCCTCGGCCATGCCGGATGCGCCGCCAGGACCTTCCCCCGGAGCATCCTCGAAGAAGAACGACACCGGGACGTTGAGAATTGCAGAAATGTTCTGCAACCGGCTCGCGCCGACGCGGTTCGTTCCCTTCTCGTATTTCTGGATCTGCTGGAAGGTGATCCCTAGGGCCTCACCGAGCTTTTCCTGGCTCATACCCAGCATCGTCCGGCGGAGGCGAATCCTGCTCCCGACATGTATGTCGATCGGGTTCGGCTTTTTCTTGTTTTCAATCATGTCCGCGTTCCTAAACACGCTGTTTCGGTTACCCACAACCTGACATCAAGTGGAGCGTTATGTCGCAACCTTACCGACAAACAAGAGCTCCACCCTCAGGTGAAGGTTGATGGATTCGGCCACTATGCAATTTTAGGGGTTTTAGGTCAATTCTTCCTAATATTAAAACCGGCGCGCGAAAATGCTGCAACTAAAAAGAGTATTCCGGCCATGGACCAGAAGATTCGGCCGCGCGTGGCGGTATCAGTTACGCTAAGCATTTTTCCCGGCAGAATTGTGTCTGTAACCCCCTTGTAATTGTATCCCAATCCTACCACTAAAACACCACGTGCATCAACAATTGCTGATATACCGTTATTGGCTGACCGGATCATCGGCCGTCCGGTCTCGACGGCGCGCAACTGCGCCTGATGAAAATGCTGGCGCGGACCGGGCGTATCGCCGAACCAGGCGTCGTTGGTGATGTTCAGCAGGAAATCGGCAAGAGGGGCGTTGCCATCGATCTCGTCGGGGAAGATCGCTTCGTAGCAGATAAGCGGGTAAGCCGTCCTGCCGCCCGGCAGAGTGAGAAGCGCGCGGCTTTGGGCAGGCGAAAAGCCGCCAGGCATCGAGGCGGCGACAGCGCTCAGCCCCCAGGAGGCAAGAACATCCTCGAACGGCAGATATTCGCCAAAGGGGACAAGGTGAACCTTGTCTGCGGCCCCGACGATCTGGCCGCGATCGTCGATAACATAGATCGAGTTGTAATAGCGCCGCGGCAGGCCGGCCCCCGCATCCTCGACGCGCACGGCGCCGGCAATGAGGACCTGCCCGTCGTCCAAGACCTCTGCGATGCGGGCCAGCGCGTCCGGGTTGTCGGTGAGTATGAACGGGATCGACGTTTCCGGCCAAACAATGATGTCCGGCCGTTTGCCGCCGTCCTCCACCGGCGCGGTCGTCAGAGCGAGATGCTCCTCGAAGACCGATGAGCGTTCGCGGTCATCGAGCTTTTTCGCCTGGTCGACCACCGGCTGAACCAGACGCACCGTCAACGGGGGCGCCAGCGGTTGGGGCGCCGGCTGAGCAAGGCGATAGAAGCCGAAGCCGAGATGCGCGGCAAAGAGCACGACGGCGATCGCGAGGCCCGTACGCGCGCCCTTCCCGGTGGCGATGAGCGCGGGTGCCGCAAACACGAAGACCGCGAGCATGTTGATCGTCGCAAGGTTCACGACGCTCGCCGACTGCATCATCAGGGGCATCGGCATCAAGGCATAGCCGATGGCATTCCAGGGAAAGCCCGTGAACAGAAACCCGCGGAGCCATTCCGCAATGCCGAAGCCGAATGCAAGGGCGGCGATCCTGCCCAGGCCATCGGACCAGAGACAGCGCGCCAGCGCGACCGCGAGACCGTAAAAGAGCGCGAGAAAGGCGGGCAGGCCGACAACGGCGAGCGGCAGCGCCCAGGCAAAAAGATCCGCCTCGATCAGCAAGGCGTTGCCAAGCCACCAGAGGCCGCCAAGGAAATAGCCGAAACCGAAGCTCCAGCCGACCGACAAGGCCGGCCAAAGCCTTGCGAGCCGGCCTTTTTCAGGATCCCCCGGTGCGCCATCGATCAGCCAGACAAGGACGGGAAACGAGACGAAGACTGCCGCAAAGATACCGAACGGCGGTTGGGCGAGAACCGTCAAGAGCCCTGCGAGGAAGGCGATAAATACCCGCGACACCCCGGAGAGAAGCATAATCCTGCCTGCCAGCCCTGCCATACAGCCTCCAAATAGACGCGGAATCACATGTCGACGCCGCGCAGGAAAAACGACCGAATCATTCAGCGGCAGTCTTCCAAAAAAGCGGCTGCTTGTCCCGATCCCATACGTTGCACAGCATCGCGCTGCGCCGGAAATCGGAAGAGATCCCTGCAGCGCCGCGCGTCTTACAGGACGCCATGGCGCTTTGAATTGCTGCACGTCTTTATCGTTTCACGGTTTCGCCTAAACCGTGAAACGGTCTAACTCTTTGAAATCGGGAAGGCGGCGGCGCCGATGGACCGGCTATTGTTCCGACGCCGGCTGTGATCCGGCACCGGCCTCGGTGTCGCGACCGGCGGGCGGCGTTTCAGACGACGTCTCGCGCTCCGTCTTCACCACCCGACGACGGGCCAGCGGGCGCTTGCGCATGATGCGCACCCGTTTGACGCGCCGCGGGTCGGCATCAAGGATCTGAAACTCAAAACCGGGGATGGCCTGAACCACCTCGCCGCGAACGGGAATGCGTCCGAGCGAGGCGAAAACCAGTCCGCCGAGCGTGTCGACATCCTCAAGCTGCTCGCGCACATCGAAATCCGGACCGATCGCTTCGGCGATCTCCTCGAGTTCAACGCGGGCATCGGCGACGAAAACGTCGTCCGACGAGCGGGCGAACATCACCTCCTCGTCGTCGTGCTCGTCCTCGATGTCGCCAACGACCATCTCGACGATATCCTCGAGAGATACGAGACCGTCGGTGCCGCCATATTCATCGATGACGAGCGCCATCTGGATGCGCGCGGCCTGCATGCGCTGCATGAGATCCGAGGCCAGCATCGACGGCGGCACGAACAGGACCTGGCGGACGATCCCAGCCTCTTCGACCGTCTTGCCGAGATCGACGCGCGAGAAGTCGAAGCCCACCCTCTGCTGTCGTGGTGTCTTTTCCGCCCCGGTGAGGGGCGTCGGCTGTGCCTTGCCGTTGCGGCGCCGGTTGCGGGCCTGCTTTGTGACATAGGCGAGCAGGTCGCGGATATGGATCATGCCGCGGGGGTCATCCAGGCCCTCGTTGTAGACCGGCATGCGCGAGCGTCCCGACTCCTCGAAAATGACCATGAGCTCACCGATCGTGATGCTCTGGTCCACGGCCTCGATATCGGCGCGCGGCACCATCACGTCCTCGACCCGAACCTCGCGAAAACGCAGGATGTTGTTGAGCATTGCCCGCTCTTCGGGCGAGAACGCGGCGTTGCTGTCCGCATCCGTCATGAGAGCGTCGGCGAGATCTTCACGCAGGCTGGACGGGCTTGCCCCGCGCAGCAGGCGCGCCGCACGGCTCCAGAACGAGGTTGTGGATTTGCTGCCCTCCTGTCGGGGAGTGGCGGTGCTACTACTGCCCGCCTCGGCCTCTCCGGAAGCTTCTGCTTCCTCGGCCGCAACGGCAGCCGGCTGTGTGTTGGTGTCGCTCATCGTTCCAAACTGTTAATCCGGGGACCGGTCCCCGTAGGGATCAGATAGGCCAAGACGCGCCAAAATGCGAGTCTCCAGACCTTCCATTCTTTCCGCCTCGTCGTCTTCCAGGTGATCATACCCGAAAAGATGGAGGAATCCATGCACGAGAAGATGCGTCAGATGCGCTTCAAAAGGCTTCTCCATCTCGGCCGCCTCGCGCTTCAGCGTTTCATAAGCAACGATGATATCGCCGAGCATCGGCCCCGGCATCTTGCCCGGCATCACAGGAAAGGCCGGAAAAGACAGCACATTGGTCGGCTTGTCCTGGTTTCGCCATTCCGCGTTGATCGCCCGCATCGACGCATCATCGGTGAAGACCAGAGAGACTTCCGGCACGTCCGGCGGAAAGGGCTGCTTTTCCTCGCGCACGAGGAAGTCGGCCGCCGCCTCGAGAATGCGTGCCGAGAAGGATTGCAGCTCATCTTCCGATGGCCAATCGCCTTCTTCGACGCTGATCTGAATATCCAAAGCCGTCATGGTCGCAACGAACCGCCGGTCAGCGATCGCTCTGCTCGCTCTCGTCGTGAACCGCGGTGTGGGCTTCATAGGCCCTGACGATCCTCGCCACCATCGGATGGCGGACGACATCGACATCCTTGAAGCGGATTACCGAAACGCCCTCCACGCCATGGAGGATCTGCAGCGCCTCCACGAGGCCCGACTTGACGCCGCGCGGCAGGTCGATCTGGCTCGGATCGCCGGTGACGATCATCCGGCCGTTTTCGCCCAGACGGGTCAGGAACATCTTCATCTGCATCGATGTCGTGTTCTGCGCCTCGTCGAGGATTACGGCGGCATTGGCGAGCGTGCGCCCACGCATGAAAGCGAGCGGCGCGATCTCGATCACGCCTGCTGTGATCGCCCGCTCGACCTTGTCGCCGGGCATCATGTCGTAGAGCGCGTCGTAGAGCGGCCTCAGATAGGGATCGACCTTTTCCTTCATGTCGCCAGGCAGGAAGCCCAGGCGCTCACCGGCCTCGACCGCCGGCCGCGACAAGACGATGCGATCGACCGCGCCGCGCTCGAGAAGCTGAGCGGCATGAGCGACGGCAAGATAGGTCTTGCCGGTACCGGCCGGGCCGATGCCGAAGACGAGTTCCGCCCGCTCCATCGCGCGGATATAGGCATCCTGCATCGGCGTCCGCGCAGCGATGGTCTTCTTGCGCGTCGAAATCTGCGCCATCGTCAACTTGGCTTTGCGTTCCATGGTCGGCAACTGCAACTGCTCGTCGGCAGCGACCGCCATACGGATCGCTCCCTCGACATCGGACGTATCGATCGATCCGCCACTCTGCAATCTTCCGTAGAGATAGTCGAGGGCACGCCGCGCCTGGTTTGTCGCCACCACATCGCCCGAGATGGCCACGGAATTTCCGCGCGGTCGCGCGTCGATGCGCAGTCGCTCTTCGAGCAACTTCAGATTCTGGTCGAATTGGCCGAAGAGTTCGCTGGCAAAGCGGTTGTTCTCGAAAGTGAGCACGAAGTGATTGACGTCTGTCGCAGATGTTTTTGACTGGCGCGGTGATGAAGAAATCAATTCGTGTCCGTCCAAGCGGTTAGGCTCCTCGCTCTCGGTTTACAGCGCTATCCGATCATCTCGGCAAAGAGGCTGTTGGAGCCCGCTTTGATGATTCGTACTTTGATAATGTCACCGATTTGCGATGTTTTTGCATCAACATTCACCGGCTGCAGCCACGGTGAACGACCTACGAGCTGGCCGGGCATGCGGCCGGGTTTCTCCAGAAGCAGATCGATCTCGCGTCCGATGCAGGCCTCTGCGAAGTCCCGCTGCTGCTTGATGAGCAAAGTCTGCAATCTTTCCAAACGCTTGGCTTTCACGTCCTCGGGAACCTGATCCTTGAGTTCGGCCCCCGGCGTGCCGGGACGGGTCGAATACTTGAAGGAAAATGCCTGTGCATAACCCACCGCCTCGACGAGACGCATGGTATCTTCGAAATCCTCGTCGGTTTCACCCGGAAAGCCTACGATGAAATCGCCGGATAGGGCAAGGTCGGGCTGAGCCGCGCGGATACGATCGATCAGCGCGAGGTACTCGGCCGCCGTATGACGCCGGTTCATCGCCTTCAGGATGCGGTCGGATCCCGACTGGACCGGCAGATGCAGATAAGGCATCAGCTTCGCCATCGACCGATGCGCCTCGATCAGGCTGTCATCCATGTCGCGCGGATGGCTGGTCGTATAACGCAGACGCTTGAGGCCCTCGATTTCGGCAAGCCGGACGAGAAGATCGCCCAAGCCCCAGTCGCGGCCATCCGGGCCGGTGCCATGCCAGGCATTGACGTTCTGCCCGAGCAGGGTGATTTCGCGCACCCCGCCTTCGACCAGCTTTTCGGCCTCGGCGACGATCTGAGCCACCGGTCGCGACACTTCAGAGCCGCGCGTATAGGGCACGACGCAGAAAGTGCAGAACTTGTCGCATCCCTCCTGCACCGTCAGAAAGGCGGTCACGCCGCGGGCGCGCGTCTTCGCCCTGTCCGGCGCGGGCAGGTGCTCAAACTTGTCCTCGATCGCATAATCCGTTTCGACAACACGCTCGCCACCCCGCGCGCGCTTCAGCGCCTCGGGAAGGCGGTGATAGGTCTGCGGGCCGATGACGAGGTCGACTGCCGGCGCGCGGCGAAGGATTTCGTCGCCTTCAGCCTGCGCGACACAGCCGGCGACGCCGATGACCATTTCGCGGCCGGCGCGTGCCCTCTCCTTTTTCAGCTCGCGCAGCCGGCCAAGCTCGGAATAAACCTTTTCAGCCGCCTTCTCGCGGATGTGGCAGGTGTTGAGCAGAACGAAATCGGCTTCCTCCAGGACGTCGGTCGAAACGTAGCCGTCGCGCGAGAGCGCATCCGACATGCGGTCGGAATCGTAGACGTTCATCTGGCAGCCATAGGTCTTGACGAAGACCTTGCGCGAGGATGCGTGTTCCTCGCCCGGCACCGGCGTTTTCGACAGAAGAGCTGTTTCCTGGGTCATGCGGGGTTCTTTAGTGCATGGCGGCTCAAAGTTGAAGCATTTTTGGCACGGCTCCCTATCGTTCGGCTCGCGCGACGTCCCGATCCAGCCGCGGTCGCCCCCTCAGACGATCGGACAGCATGCTGCGAATGCGCTGCTCTATCGTGCGGCTTACGTCTTTCCGATTGGCATGGCGGTCATAGTCCACCGCCTCGCCGAAATCGACATCCACGTCGAGCGCACCTTCCCGCAGCACGCCAAGAAGGTGCGGCAGGAGTCCGATGTCGCCCGGCCAAGCGGCGATCGGCCTGTTGTAGCGCCCCATGGGCATGCCGTGGATGCCGGTGTAGGAAATGGCGAGCGGCTGGACATGGACCACCCCGGTCGGCGAGTGCGGAACGGCAGAGGCAGCAGCGCCGAACAGCGAAGTCTTGATGTCCAGCAACCGGTTGCCGTCGGAGGTGGTGCCTTCCGGGAAGAGCACGACGATCTCTCCATCGGCGAGCCTTCGGCCGATCTCGCTCACCTGATGGCCGGTCGTGCGCTTCTGGTCGCGCTCGATGAAAACGGAGGCCTGCAGGCGGGCGAGGAGCCCGAAGACAGGCCAGGTCTTCACCTCGGATTTCGCGACGAAGACCACGTCGGTCACGGAGGACAGCACCAGAATATCCTTCCAGGACACGTGATTGGCGCTGAGCAGCAACGGACGCCGGCGTTCCGGCTCGCCATGAACGCGAACGTGAAGGCCGAGCAACAGGCAAGCCACGCGGTGCCAGAACCGCGGCAGCCACCGCCGGGGCTTCAAATCCAGCCACAGGCAAAAGATCTGCACCGGCATCAGCACCAGCGAGACCAGCACCAGCAGCGCGCCGCACAGGGCAACCCGGACCCAATTGATCATCCGCGAAGGCTTTCCAAGCCGCTCATCTTTCCTTCACCGTTCGGCCCCCGCAGGGCAGCGCCCCCGCCACTTTCGAAGCGCAGCCATGCGCATCCGAACGGGAGGTCCCGCAAAGCCGGACCATGTGATGAATCGGACTAGCGAAGATCGAGTCGCATGACAAGCGCCGCCGTGCGCGCTCCGGTCGAACCCTGGTAATAGGCTCGGCGTTCGCCAACCTTGAGGAAGCCGAGTTTCTGATAGAGGCCGAGTGCGGCCTGGTTCGTTTCGTCGACTTCGAGGAAGAGCGCCTCGGAACCTTTGACGACCGCCTCACGCATGGCTGCCTGCATCAGGCGCCAACCGAGGCCGGACCGGGCGAAACGCGGGTCGACGCCGATGGTCAGGATTTCGGCTTCACCGGCCACGGCGCGCGATAGCACAAAACCGCCGAACGCAGGACGGAAGGCGCCGTTCGTCTGGCGCGCCACGAAGCCGAAGACGGTCTCCTGCGACAGCAATGCGTGAATTTCACCGTCGCTCCAGGGTGATGCGAAGCGCTGGCTATGCAGCGCCGCGGCGGCAACGAGGTCGCCCTCCTCGAGCGGGAAAATATCGAACTCCGTCCGACGGGTGAAATAATCGGTCAAACTCATCGTGGTCTAGGCTCGGGTTACGGCGAAACCGGCCTGAGGCTTCGCATCCGGTCCACGCAAGTATAGCGGCTTCGGCTTGGCTGAAGCTGGATCGGCGCCGGCACCCAGTCGGCCGACGACGGCAATGTCGATATCGTCCGGCATTCCACCTGGCTGCGCATGGCCAGCGAGCGAAGCGCCAGACCCGCAAACGATGCCCTCGAAGCTGGAAAACCGCTCGCGCGCCGCCGTGACCGATAGAATTTCGGGCTCGCCCCTTGCTTCACCGGAGGCGGCGAAAACCTGGGCATAGACTTCGTCCCGCTTCGCGTCGATGATGACGAGAACCGCCTCGCCGGACGTCGCCAGCCTGGCGCTTTCGGCGGCGACCTCAAGCGTGGTGATCCCGACAGCCGGTTTGCCAAGGGCGAGCGCGAGGCCACGCGCGGCCGCGACGCCGACGCGAATTCCGGTGAAGGATCCGGGGCCGATCGTGACTGCGATACGGTCGATATCTGCAAGTTTCCAGTCGGCCGCGATAAGCGCCTCGTCGACGAACTCCATCAAGCGCTCGGCGTGGCCGCGCCCAATGTTCGCACCTGCGCGGGCCAGAACCTCGGCGGAGGCGCTGTCATAAACCGCAGCGGAGCAACCGCTGCCCGATGTATCGATGGCAAGCACTAACATGTCAGCCGCAATGGCCTCCCTCCATTGCTTCGCGCAGATCCGGCGCGAAGTGCCCTACAGCGCCGCGCGTCCTTCAGACGGGCAAAGGACGCTGTAGCACTGGAATTGCTGCATGTTTAAGACATGCAGTGGCACCCGCTCCCGCGCGGCGGCCGCGGCGGGACGGGACGCCCGGATCAGACGGATTCGACTGCTTCGACTTCCGGAACGAAGTGGCGCAGCAGGTTCTGGACACCGTGCCTCAACGTTGCGGTCGAGGACGGGCAGCCCGAGCATGCGCCTTTCATGTTCAGGAATACGGTGCCATCCTTGAAGCCACGGAAGGTGATGTCGCCGCCGTCCTGGGCAACGGCCGGACGAACACGGGTTTCAAGCAATTCCTTGATCGTGGCGACGATGGCTTCGTCGCCCTCGTCGAAGAACTCGCCTTCCTGGTCCGTCTCCTCGGCGCGCCCGGCACCCGACATAACCGGCTGGCCGGACATGAAATGCTCCATGATCGAGCCCAGGATGGCGGGTTTCAGGTGTTGCCACTCCTGCCCTTCCTTGCTGACCGTGACGAAGTCGTAACCGAAATAGACGCCGGTTACACCCGGGATCGAGAAGAGCCGGGCCGCCAACGGCGATCCTGCACGGGCTTCTTCTTCGCTCCGGAATTCGGCCGTACCGTTCTCCATCACCACCTTGCCCGGCAGGAACTTGAGCGTGGCCGGATTTGGCGTGGCTTCCGTCTGGATGAACATCTCTCTCTCCGTTTCGCCGGAAGCGCTTCCCGACCGGCTCTTTAGAATTGTTCAAAAATATAGGTGCTTCGCGCCGCGCTCGCAAGGGCGCAAGCCGTCGCACCTCAACCTTGATGATCGGGACCCGGGAAGCGTGCGCAAGACCGCCTCTTCCCGACTTGGAAACGGCGCAATTTGCGGACGGAATCCGTCGCGCCCTCCATGGAATTGTCTTAACTCAGTGCGTCTATTTCCTCGTCCGTCAGCATATCGGGAATGACGGTCACGGGGATCGGAAAGGCCGCGGCCTTTCCGGCGATGGACGACACCAACGGTCCCGGCCCTTCCTTCGCCGACCCCGCTGCAAGCACCAAGATGGCAATGTCACGGTCATCCTCGATCACGGCGTGGATCTGCTCGGTGGCGATCCCTTCGCGAATGACGATTTCCGGCTCGATGCCGATGCTTTCGCGCACCGTCTGGGCCACCTTCGCCAGCGTCGCCTCGGCCTCTTCGCGCGCCTCCGCCCGCATGATCTCCTCGACCCCCAGCCATTGCTGGAAGTCGCCATCGGCGATCACGTAGAGCAGCACCAGGCCGCCGTTCGAGTTCTTCGCGCGCATCCCGGCATAATGCACGGCGCGGCCGCATTCGGGCGTATCGTCGATCACCGCCATGAACTTGCGGCGGTGACCTTCCAGTCGTGAGAGTCGGGTTGATACCATGCGGCGAACATTACATTGCCGTTCGCTGCCCGCAAGGTCTCATTTTTGCCCGCTACTGCAAAAACCCGATGATTTCGCGAACCTCGCGCATCGTCTTTTCGGCACGCGCCCGCGCCCGCTCGCCGCCACGCCTCAGGATTGCGTCTATGTGCGCGGTATCATCCATCAGGCGACGCATCTCGCCGGTGATCGGCGACAGCACATTGACGGCGAGATCGACCAGAGCCGGCTTGAAGACGGAGAACTGCTGGCCGCCGAACTCGGCGAGAACCTCATCCTTCGTCCTGTCGGAGAGTGCCGCATAGATGCCGACGAGGTTTTCGGCCTCCGGCCGGCCGGCGAGGCCGTCGACTTCGCTCGGAAGCGCATCCGGGTCGGTCTTGGCCTTGCGGATCTTCTTCGAGATCGTCTCGGCATCATCCATCAGATTGATGCGCGACAGATCGGAGGGATCGGACTTCGACATTTTCTTCGTGCCGTCGCGCAGCGACATCACGCGTGGCGCCGGTCCGCCGATCAAGGGCTCGACGGGCGGGAAGTAGGCATGGATCGGTTCTTCGCCGACGACGATGTCGACACCGTAGCCGCGCGCCCGGATATGCTCCATGAAGTCGATGTTGAACTTCTGGGCGATGTCGCGCGTCAGTTCCAGGTGCTGCTTCTGGTCGTCGCCGACCGGGACATGCGTGGCACGGTAGACGAGGATGTCAGCCGCCATCAGGCTCGGATAGGCGAGCAGGCCGAGCGAGGCGTTTTCGCGATCCTTGCCGGCCTTGTCCTTGAACTGGGTCATCCGGTTCATCCAGCCGATGCGCGCGACACAGTTGAAGATCCAGGCAAGCTCGGCGTGCTGCGGCACGGCCGACTGGTTGAAGACGATGTGCTTCTCAGGGTCGATGCCCGACGCGATGAAGGCGGCAGCGATCGAGCGGATCTGGCCCGGCAGGTCTTCGTGCACGAGCTGCGCGGTGATCGAATGCAGGTCGACAACGCAATAGATGCAGTCGTTGTTTTCCTGCAGGGCGACGAACTTGCGGATCGCGCCGAGGTAATTGCCGAGATGCAGGTTGCCGGTCGGTTGTACGCCGGAAAATACGAGCGGCTTGAATTCGTTCATGTCGTCCTCAAATCGGGCTTGTGGAGGGCCCGTCTCCAGTTGATATCCGCCGCGCTTATGCACGGCAGGCAAAATGCAATCAAGGGGGTGCGGGCGTGCAGCGGATCAGGACGCCGGTTGCAACAGATCCCAAAGGTTGCCGAACGGGTCGGCAAACACCGCGACCGAACCGTAGGCCTCGTGGCGTGGCGCCTCGCGGAATTCGACGCCGGCGGCCAGCATCGTGGCGTGATCGCGGGCAAAGTCGTCGGTGAATAGAAAAAAGCCGACGCGGCCGCCGGTCTGGTTGCCGATCGCGGCCCGCTGTCGTTCACCGTCGGCCTTGGCGAGAACCAGGGCTGTCTCCACGGCACCTTTCGGCCGCAGGAGAACCCAGCGCTTGCCGCTGCCGAGGTCCGTATCCTCGATCAGATCGAAGCCGAGCTTGCCGCAATAAAAGGCGATGCCGTCGTCGTAATCCGGCACGACGATCGTGACCCGCGCGACCGTCTGCTTCATGACGCGTCAGGCTCCTGGCTGGCCGCAGCTTCGACCGGAGCGCCAGTGGCCTTGCGCTTCAGGTTGCGGCGAATCATGCCGAGGCTCGCGCCGCCGAGACCGAATGCGAAGGCGAAATAGATCACCATCGCCGCCGCCACCAACCCGCAGAGGGTTACAGCCCGGGTCAAAAGCGGCGCGGCGGAGGACAGCGGGAACGCCAGCCACTGGACCGCAAAATGCAGCGCGATCGCCATGATCGCCGCGGCAATCACCAAGCGCGGAATCCGGGTCAAAAGCGGAATGTCGCGGCCCCAATGGCCACGCCAGACGAGGGTTGCGAACAGCAAAATGGCATTCACCCAGCCGGCGACGATCTCGGCGATCGCGATGCCGCTCGCGGCAAGCGTCGGAAACAACGTGAGCGCCAGCGACACGTTCACCACCACGGAAATGGCGGCGAAGATCATCGGCGTGCGCGTGTCTTCCCGTGCGAAGAACCCCGGAATGAACGCCTTGATCAGCACGAAAGCCGGCAGGCCAAGGCCGTAGATCGCCAGGATATGGCCGACCACGACAGTCGATTCCGGTGAAAACTTGCCACGCTCGAAGAGCAGCCGAACGATCGGTTCCGACATGACAAGCAGCGCGGCGGCTGCCGGCAGCGTCAGGAACAGCGTGAATTCGACGGAGCGGTTCTGCAGGTTCGACGCTTCGTTGAGATTGCCGGCCCGCAACGCCCGCGCCAGTTCAGGCAGCAGCACGGTCGCGACTGCGATACCGACGACGCCGAGCGGAAGCTGATAGATACGGTCGGCATAGACAAGCGACGACACGGCTCCCGACTTTGCCGAAGCGATATTGGTGTTGATCAGAAGGTTGATCTGGGTGATGCCGCCGGTGATTGCCGCCGGCAGCGCCAGCACCAGCAGCCGCCTGACGTTTGCCGTCAGCCGCGGGCGCCGGAGCCCGATCCGGATCCCGGCACTGCGCACGGCGAACCAGACGATCGCGAGCTGTACCAGCCCGGCAGCCAGGACACCCCAGGAAAGGCCGTAGCCGACCGCAATCGCGTCTTGGCCGCCATACCAGGCATAGGCAAGAACGCCGATCAGGATGACGTTCAGAAACACCGGCGCAATCGCGGCAGCGAAGTAGCGGTGCAGCGAGTTCAGCATGCCCGCCATCATCGCCGCCAGCGACATGCAGGCGAGATAGGGGAACATGATCGTCGCGAAGGTTACGGTGCTTGCGAACTTCGACGGATCATTGGCAAAGCCCGGGGCTATCAACTCCCGCACGATGAAGGGCATCGCCAGCTCCATGGCGATCGTCAGAAACAGGAGGACGGTGAAGAGCACACCGAAAACCTCTTCCGAAAAGCGACGCGCGCCGTCCATGCCGCGGGCTTCGATCTCCCTGGCAAAGAGTGGCACGAAGGCGGAGTTGAAGGCGCCTTCGGCAAAAAGCCGGCGGAAGGTATTGGGCAGGCGGAAGGCGGTATTGAAGGCGTCGGCGACCGGCCCGGTGCCGAGCGCCGCCGCCATGAAGGTTTCACGGATGAAGCCGAAGATGCGGCTTCCGAGCGTCGCGCCGCCGACGGTTGCAAATTTCTTGACCAGACTCATGTTTCGGCTTTTGTCGTTTTGGAAGCGTGCGAGGCGCGCGGCGCGGGGGCCGGCGCGATGATGCCGGAGGGCATGCGGTCACGGACTTCGTCGACCTCGCCCGCCAGCACAGCCTTGAGGCGCGCCGCGATGTGTGTCTGCCGGTTCTCGCTGGTGATCTTCGACCCAACCAGATCGGTCACGTAGAAGGTGTCGATCACCTTCTCGCCGAACGTGGTGATATGGGCCGAGGCGATATCGAGCGAGAGGTCGGAAAGCACCGCCGTCACCTCGGAAAGGAGGCCGGGCCGGTCGAGGCCCTCGACCTCGATCACGGTGAACTTGTTCGACAGCGTGTTGCTGATCGTCACTTCCGGCGTGACAGTGAAGGCCTTGCTGCGCTTCTTCACCCGCGTGCGGCTGGCGATAACTTCGGGCAGCCGCTTGCGGCCGGACAGCACATCCTCGATCAGCTTGCCGATGCTCGCTGCCCGGCGCATCTCATCCTCGTCGACCGGAAATTCCCGATTGACGAGAATCGTGTCCAGCGCCCGCCCATCGGACGTCGTGAAGATCTGGGCGTCGACGATGTTGGCGCCCGCCGCGGCGCAGGCTCCCGCGATCACCGTCAGCAGGCGCGGATGGTCCGGGGAAAGCACGGTGATTTCGGTGATGGCATGGAACTGGTGCGTGCGCACCATGGTCGCAAGTGTCTTGCCGGCCCGATCCGCATCGCGAATGAACTCCGCGTGCCGAACCTGATCCTCGAGCGCCACCGAAAGAAGATAGGGCTGATAATGCAGCCGCACATAGGCCTCGCGGTCCGCTTCGGACCAATCGGTCAGCGCCTCCCCCAGCATGTGGGCCGCATGTTTTGCCCGCTCCTTTCGCGACAATTCCGAGAAGCCGCCGGAGAGCAGAAGCTCGGTCTCGTAGTAGAGCGTGCGCAGCAATTGCCCCTTCCAGCCGTTCCACACACCCGGCCCCACCGCGCGGATGTCGCAGACCGTCAGGATGAGCAGCATTTTCAGGCGGTCGAGCGACTGCACGCGCTCGGCGAAGTCGACGATGGTCTTGCGATCGTTGAGGTCACGGGTCTGGGCCACCATCGACATGGTGAGGTGCTCCTCGACCAGCCAGACAACGGTTTCGGTCTGCTTCGGCGAAAGCCCCAGACGCGGGCAGAGCTTGCGCGCCACTTTCGCGCCGGCGACCGAGTGGTCCTCCGGTCGGCCCTTGGCAATGTCGTGCAGCAGCACGGCGACATAGAGAGCCTCGCGATCCTCGATGCCTGGCATCAGCGTCGCCGAAAGCGGATGCGCCTCCTCCTCGATGCCGCGCTCGACCCGCGAGAGGATATCGACGGTGCGCAGCAGATGCTCATCGACCGTATAGTGGTGATACATGTTGAACTGCATCATCGACACGATCTTGCCGAAATCCGGGATGAAGCGGCCGAGGACGCCGGACTCGTTCATGCGCCTCAGGATCAGTTCCGGATTGCGCCTGGACGTCAGGATCGAGAGGAACAGCCTGTTGGCTTCTTCGTCTTCACGCAGTTGCGGCGTGATCAGGCTCAGCGAGCGGGTCACCTGCTTCAGCGCGGCCGGATGGAACTCCAGACCGTTTATGTCGGCCACGTGGAAGAGCCGCAGAAGGTTTATCGGATCGCGCTTGAAGACATCGGGGCTCGACAGCGTGATGCGTCCGCCATCGTCGACGAAGTCGAGCGTGCCGGCGATCTTGCGGGTGCGATGCTTGAAACGGCTGATCACCCCGGAAATCCCCGGTGCGTCCTTCGCCTGCTGGTCCTCAAGCGCGGCGCAGAAAATGCGGGTCAAATCACCCACGTCCTTGGCGACGAGGAAATAGTGCTTCATGAAGCGCTCGACCGCCGAGAGACCGGGGTGATCGTGATAGCCAAGCGCCTCGGCGATTTCGCGCTGTATGTCGAAGGACAGCCGTTCTTCTGCCTTGCCGGTCAGGAAATGCATGTGGCAACGCACGGCCCAGAGGAAATCCTCCGATTTCTGGAAAAGCTTGTATTCCTGTCGCGACAGAACGCCGTGCTTGACGAGATCGGCCGAGTCCTTGACCCGGTAGAAATACTTGGCGATCCAGAACAGCGTGTGCAGATCGCGAAGCCCGCCCTTGCCCTCCTTGATGTTCGGCTCGACAAGATAGCGTGTGTCGCCCGCCTTGCGATGGCGCTGATCGCGCTCGGCGAGCTTGGCGGCGATGAAATCGGGGCCGGTATTGCGGACGATCTCGTGGTCGAACCGCGTTTCGAGTTCGTTCGCCAGCACCTCGGAACCGCAGATGTAGCGGCATTCGAGGATCGCCGTGCGAATTGTCATGTCGGCACGTGACAGCCGGATGCATTCCTCGATCGTGCGCGTCGCATGACCGACCTTGAAGCCCAGGTCCCAGAGGATATAGAGCATGAACTCGATCGCCGGCTCGGCCCAGACTGCTTTTTTCGCTGGCAGCAGAAACAGGAGGTCGATGTCCGACCCCGGCGCCAGCGTTCCGCGGCCGTAGCCGCCGACGGCCGTCACCGCTATGCGAGACGCCTCCGGCGCCTTCGCCGCGTCGAAAACCTCGTTCAGCACGAAATCATGCAGAAGGGCGATGAGCTGGTCCTGGAGCCAGGAGATGCGTTCGGCGCATTTGATCCCGGCGCCGTCGACGGCCAGCAACTCGCGTGCCTTGGTGCGGCCTGCAAAGTTGGCCTGCTTGAATGCGGCGAGCAAGGCCTGGCGCATCGGCTCTCGCTGCTCCGCATGAGCAGACGCAATGAAGCTCAATCTCGCGCGCAGCGTCGCAACATCGAGAATTTCGGGAAAGAAAGGTTCGTGTCTGGCCATGAAGTGCCGAGGGGCGTCCTGTCCGACTGGTTGGGTATTCCGCTGCATCTGCCAGCGCTCCTGCATGTCGCCGTTGGACCGGCCGGAAACATGCAGCATTTCAAAATGCCACGTCCTTTGTGCGCCTACTGCATGTTTCCTTAAATCAGAGCGATTTAAGGATAAAACCATGCAGCTACTCAAAGTGCTACAGCGACCTTTGCGCGTCTGAAAGACGCGCGGCGCTGTAGAAGACACGCGGCGCTGTATAGCCTTTCTATCCGGCAAATGACAGGAAAAATCGGCCTGGTATGCAAGAGCCGATCGATGCCGCTTCAAAGGAAGGTCAGCGGGCTCCCAGCTGTTTCTTCAGCGAATAGAGTGCGTCGAGGGCGTCGCGCGGCGTCATGTCGTCGGGATTGAGCGCCTTCAATGCCTCTTCGATCTTCGACGGGCCAACCTTCGTTGCCGCTTCCTCGCGCCGTATCGCCACCTGGAAAAGCGGCAGGTCGTCGATCAGCTGACTCGCCGGGTTCTTGCGGTCGGCGTCCTCGAGCTTGGCAAGCACGTCCTTCGCCCGCGCGACGACCGACGCCGGCAGCCCGGCAAGGCGAGCGACCTGGATCCCGTAAGACCGGTCGGCGGCACCGGGACCGACCTCGTGCAGGAAGATCACGTCACCGTCCCATTCCTTGACCCGCATCGTGGCGTTCGAGAGACGGCCGAGCTTTTCGGAAAGCACCGTCAGCTCGTGGAAATGGGTGGCAAAAAGCCCGCGGCATCGATTGACCTCGTGCAGGTGCTCGACCGCCGCCCAGGCAATCGACAGGCCGTCGAAGGTCGCGGTGCCGCGGCCGATCTCGTCGAGGATCACCAGCGAGCGGTCCGTCGCCTGGTTGAGGATCGCCGCCGTCTCGACCATTTCGACCATGAAGGTCGAGCGGCCGCGCGCGAGATCATCGGACGCGCCGACGCGGGAAAAGAGCCGGTCGACGATGCCGATATGCGCTGCCGCTGCCGGAACGAACGACCCCATCTGCGCCATGATCGCGATCAGCGCGTTCTGGCGCAGGAAGGTCGATTTACCGCCCATGTTGGGGCCGGTCAGCAGCCAGATCGCCCCGCCGTCGTAACCGTCCGGAGGCGACAGGTCGCAGCCGTTGGCAACGAAGGCGCTGGCTGCCTGACGCCGGAGCGCCTGCTCGACGACCGGATGGCGCCCGCCGTCGATCGTAAACATCCGCGAGCGGTCGACGACGGGGCGCGCGTAGTTCTGCTCTTCGGCAAGGACGGCGAGGCCGGTCGAGACATCGAGGGTTGCAAGCGCCAGCGCCGCGGCCTTGATCGCCTCGGCATGCGCGACGACCTCGCCCGTCATCGCCTCGAACGCTTCGAGCTCGATCGCAAGGGCCCGGTCCGCCGCATTGGCGATCTTGGTTTCGAGCTCGGCAAGTTCGGTCGTCGTGAACCGCATGGCATTCGCCATGGTCTGGCGGTGTATGAAGCGCGCGCGCCCGGCGTCCGTGTCGGTCATCGCGCCGGCATTTCCCGCCGTCACCTCGATGAAATAACCAAGCACATTATTGTGCTTGATCTTCAGCGATTTGATCCCGGTTTCGTCGCAATATTGCAATTGCAGGCCGGCGATCACGCGGCGCGACTGGTCACGCAGTGCTCGCATCTCGTCGAGTTCGGCATGCGCTCCCTCGCGCACGAAGCCGCCGTCGCGTTTCAACAGTGGGAGTTCTTCGGCGAGCATCGACTCGAGTCTCGTCAGCAACGCCTCCGGCAATGCCTTGATCGCGGCATGCGCCTCGGTCAGTTCCGTCGACAGGCTGCCGCGGGACAACAGCGCCGATATCGCTGCTGCGGCCCGAAGCCCGGCCTGGATCGCGCCGAGATCGCGCGGGCCGCCGCGGCCGAGCGCCAGCCGCGATAACGCCCGCGGCATGTCGGGCGCACGCCGCAAGGCGTCGCGCAGGTCCGTCGCAAAACTCGACTGGTCGGCCAGGACCTCGATCGAATCGAGCCGGGCGTTGATCAGATCGGGATCGGTCAGCGGCGACATCAGCCGCTCCGCGAGGAGCCGTGCGCCGCCGCTCGTCACCGTTCGGTCGAGGGCTCTCAGCAACGTTCCCTCGCGGGCACCGGAGAGCGTCTTGACCAGTTCGAGGTTGGCGCGGGTCGCCGGATCGATGAAGAGCGTCGAGGCGGCACTTTCCCGCTCAGGATTCCCGAGCGCCGGGCGTTCGGCCAGCTGGGTCTTCTCCACATAGGAGATCGCCGCCGAGGCCGCCGCGAGCTCGGCGCGCGAAAAGCTACCGAAGCCGTCGAGTGTCTTCACGCCGTAATAGCGCGATATACGGCCTTCCGCCGTCGCGCTGTCGAACAGTACGGCTGGCTGCGGCACCGCCACCCGGCCGAGCACGTCGAAGACCGGCCGAAGCTCCGGATCGTGAAAGACCGTGTCCGGCAGGATCAGTTCACGCGGCTCGATGCGCAGAATGTCGGCAAGCAGGCGGCCCTCGGCCGTCTCGGCTAGGCGGAAGATGCCCGTCGATATGTCGATCCAGGCGAGCGCATAGGCCGGCTCCGAGCCGCTGCGGATACGAGCAAGCGCCATCAGGTAGTTCGATTCTGCCGGCGAAAGCAGCTTGTCCTCGGTGATCGTTCCGGGCGTCACCAGCCGGACAACGTCGCGGCGCACGACCGACTTGCTGCCGCGCTTCTTCGCTTCGGCCGGGTCCTCGACCTGCTCGCAGACGGCGACCCGGAAACCAAGGGCGATCAGCTTCTGCAGATAGTCGTCTGCCGCGTGAACCGGCACGCCGCACATCGGGATCTCCTGGCCCAAGTGCTGGCCGCGCTTCGTCAGTGTGATCCCGAGCGCGCGCGAGGCTTCGACCGCATCCTGGAAGAACAGCTCATAGAAGTCGCCCATCCGGTAGAACAACAGCGAATCCGGATTGTTCGCCTTGATCTCGATGTACTGCTCCATCATCGGAGTCGCGGTCGAGCGGCTTTCCTCGCTTGCCAGATCGGACACGGAAAGGACATCGCCCGTGCGGCTCGATGGGTCTGTCACGAAATTCATGATTGTTCCAAAAAAAGAGATGTCACACTATCCGCAAGCATTTATAGACGACAATAACAAAGAGGCTGACCTCGACGGTCGCCCACAGGAGGTTGAGGGAATATGCCGGGTATCGACAAGACCGACCGTACGATGACGAGCGTCACCGCCCAGGAAGCGCTCGATTTTCATTCACAAGGTCGACCCGGAAAGCTGGAGATCGCCCCGACAAAGGCGATGGCGACCCAGCGCGACCTGTCGCTCGCCTACTCGCCCGGCGTCGCCGTGCCCGTTAAGGCGATCGCCGAAGACCCGGCAACCGCCTATGACTACACGACGCGCGGCAACATGGTCGCAGTGATTTCCAATGGCACGGCGATCCTCGGCCTCGGCAATCTCGGTGCGCTTGCCTCGAAGCCGGTCATGGAGGGCAAATCCGTCCTGTTCAAGCGGTTTGCCGATGTCGATTCGATCGACCTGGAAGTCGACACGGAGAATGTCGACGAATTCGTCAACTGCGTGCGCTTTCTCGGCCCGTCTTTCGGGGGCATCAACCTCGAGGACATCAAGGCGCCGGACTGCTTCATCATCGAGCAGCGGCTGCGCGAGGTCATGGACATCCCCGTGTTCCATGACGACCAGCATGGCACCGCGATCATCGCCGCTGCCGGCCTCATCAACGCACTGGCGCTCACCGGGCGTGACTTCAAGACGACCAGGCTCGTCTGCAACGGCGCGGGCGCCGCGGCCATCGCCTGCATTGAGCTCATCAAGGCGATGGGTTTCAACGGGGAAAACGTCATTCTCTGCGATACCAAGGGCGTGATCCACACGGGCCGCACGGACGGGATGAACCAGTGGAAATCGGCGCACGCGGTCGATACCGACCGCCGGACGCTCGCCGAGGCGCTGGAGGGCGCTGACGTGTTCTTCGGACTGTCGGCGAAGGGCGCGCTTTCGACGGAGATGGTGCTTTCCATGGCGCCGAAACCGATCATCTTCGCCATGGCCAATCCGGATCCCGAAATCACCCCCGAGGAAGTCGCCCGCATCCGCGACGATGCGATCGTCGCGACCGGCCGCTCCGACTACCCGAACCAGGTCAACAACGTTCTCGGCTTCCCCTATATCTTCCGCGGCGCCCTCGACGTGCGCGCCTCGACAATCAACGACGCCATGAAGATCGCCGCGGCGGAAGCCCTTGCGAGCCTTGCGAAGGAAGACGTGCCGGACGACGTCGCCGCCGCCTACCAGGGCAACCGGCCACGCTTCGGGCCGCAATACATCATTCCGGTTCCCTTCGATCCGCGCCTCATCTCGGCGATCCCGATTGCCGTTGCGAAGGCGGCCATGGAAACGGGCGTCGCGCGCAAGCCGATAACCGATCTCGATGCCTATGGGCAGCAGCTTTCGGCGCGGCGCGACCCGATCGCCTCGACGCTGCAGCGCATCTTCGAACGCGTCCGCCGCCAGCCGAAGCGCATCGTCTTTGCCGAAGGCGAGGAAGTGCAGATGATGCGCTCCGCCATCGCCTATGCCAACCAGCAGCTCGGCACGGCAATCCTGCTCGGGCGCGAGGAGCAGATGCGCGAAACCGCCGAGCGGGAAGGCATCGACCTCAACCGCGCCGGCATCCAGATCGTCAACGCACGCCTCTCCAAGCGCGTCGGCGCCTATACCGATTTCCTTTATGCCCGGCTGCAGCGCAAGGGTTACCTTTTCCGCGACGTACAGCGACTGATCAACAACGACCGTAACCACTTCGCCGCCTGCATGGTGGCGCTCGGCGACGCCGACGGCATGGTGACGGGCCTGACGCGCAATTATTCGACGGCGCTCGAAGATGTGCGCCGCTGCATCGACGCCAAGCCCGGCCACCGGGTCATCGGCGTATCGATCGCGCTTTGCCGCGGCCGCACGGTCCTCGTCGCCGACACCGCGGTCCACGACATGCCGACGGCCGAGGAACTGGCAGACATCGCCGAGGAGGCCGCCGGCCTCGCCAAGCGCCTTGGCTATGTGCCGCGCGTCGCGATGCTCGCCTATTCGACCTTCGGACATCCCTCGGGCGAACGCTCCGAAAGAGTGCGCGAAGCGGTGAAGATTCTCGACAAGCGCCGCGTCGATTTCGAATACGACGGCGAAATGGCGGCCGACGTGGCGCTCAATGCCCGAGTCATGGAGCAATATCCGTTCTGCCGGCTTTCCGGCACCGCCAACGTCTTGGTCATGCCGGCGTTCCACTCCGCCTCGATCTCGACCAAGATGCTCCAGGAACTCGGCGGTTCGACTGTCATCGGCCCGCTGCTCGTCGGCCTCGACAAGTCGGTGCAGATCGCATCCATGTCGGCGAAGGATTCGGATATCGTCAACATGGCCGCAATCGCCGCCTACAATGCCGGGACCTGACGCGCGATAAACCGCGCATCATTTCGAGACAGTTTCTGCTTCGGCTGCAAACATTGCTTGGTGGCCCGTACAGCAATGGCACACTGCTCCTTAATAAAACAAGAGCCCACTTCTCCGGCAAAGGAAGTGGGCTCAATACTTTATGGCAGATCCATCTCTTAGGTTATAAAAATGAGAGGAAATTGACTGCAATATACGCGCCCCCAGACGCACTGCAAATCTTTCCCTTTATTTTTTACATTCCTTCGTCATGAAATCCAGATCAACCATGGAAATACACTTTGATCTTTCATTGATGAAAGTCAAACACATCCTTAACAACTGGTTAATACTGCAAGCCGCCGATCAGGAGACGGTTAGGAAAACCGTCCGGCGTCCGCGCCGTAGTAGTTGAGGTAGCGGCCGGAAATATTGCTGATGGGCAACACAATCAGCACGTCGGTCGTGCGGAAAGCATGATCGACGACGGCACCGTCGCCGACCATCGCGCCGAGCCGCATGTAGCCCTTGATCAACGGCGGAAGAGCGGAAAGCGCCTTCTTTGGGTTGATCGCTTCCGAGGGCATCAGGTCCATGGTCCGATGAAGCTCCGGCCGGGCGGAAACCGCCCATTCACCGTGGGCAAGAACATTGTGGTGGAGGAAGGAGAGCGCCAATGCGTGCTCTTCCGGAACGACACCCGGGAACGAGCCGCATCCGAACATCGCGTCGACGCCATGTTTAAGCGCGTAGGCCCAATTTCCCTGCCAGAGCAGTTCGACGGTCCGCTTCGTCCGATATTCCGGCAGCACGCAGGAGCGGCCGAGTTCCATGAAACGCTTGCCCGGATGGCGCGCAAGCAGTTCGGCGATCGCAAATTCCGAAGCCGAGTAGAAGCCGCCGGTCCGCTCTGCGACGTCGTGCCGCAACAGCCGATATGTGCCGACGATCTGGTCTTCCGGGTCGCCCTCGATCGACGTATCGAGAACCAGCAGATGATCGCAAATCGAATCCCAGCTGTCGACGTCGCGCTTGCGCCGCTCGGCATCCGGCCCCACCTGCGCCTTCATCTCCTCGACGAAGACCTTGTAGCGTACCGCCTGTGCGGCATCGACCTCGGCGGCGGAGCGGGCAAGCCGCGTCTCGAGATTGGCGATCCGCCCGAGAACCTCGGTTGCCGGGGTCGCAATCGTCTTGCGGATGCAAGCCTGTGAAGTGTCAATCACGTTCGTCGAATCCAGAAGTTCGATCGTCATCCGTGTTATCCCGAATCGCCTGTGTGTGCCTGCCGGGCTTAAACCACGTTTGTGCTACAAGATAGTGACACCAAGGCCGCTTACAACCCCGGCACCGCGGGGGATGGCCGGCGTGCCGGATCCTACAGCACAGCGCGCCTTATCCGCTGCGTAAGGGACACTGCAGCATTTTGAATTGCTGCATGTTTTGATCCTCGGCTGGGATTTAGGGACACATGCAGTCGCTCTTCAGGCTTCGAGAAGACGTGCGATTTCGACCGTGAGGCGCCCTGGTTCCGGCGGCTTCGGCAATACCGAGTCCGCGCCCGCTGCGAGCAGCAGCTCGTGCAGGTCTCCGCGGGTATCCGACGTCAAGACGATAACGGGCAAGCGGCCGCGCCCGGCCGTTTCCTGCTCGCGCAGGCGCTTCAGCATCGCCAGGCCATCGCCACCTGGCATGTTGAGGTCGGTGAGGATCAGGCGTGGCGTCTTGCGCACGGCTTCGTCAGGATCGTGCAACGCGCGATCCAGGCTGGTGAAATCGCCAACGTGGCGGACCAGATAGCCTGCCCGCCGAAGAATTGTCCGCAAGATGAGCGCATTGACCGGATCGTCCTCGGCAAGGAGAATATCGTGATCGCCCTGTTCGCCCGCCTCACCCGGCGGCAGCGCCTCTCGGAGGATCGGCCGGTTGTCGTTGAACGCGTCACGCTTCTCGATGCCCTTCAGCCTCCCGAGCAGAACCTCCACCAGCGACTTTTCGCGCAAGGGGCGGATAAGCCATGCCTCATAGCCGTCGATCTGGTTGACCGGATGAGCGGTACGCTCCTCCGGGTTGATAAGGTAGGTCCGGCGCAGCTTGAGGCCGGCGATCTCCGGTCGTAGCGCAAGGAGGCGGCGGAACTGCTCCGAATGGCGATGGTCGACGATGATGTCGGTCAGCGGCAGGCCGTTCGACAAAACGGCGGCGATGATCGCGTCGGCGGCGGCAAGCGTCGGTGCACGATGACACACGCCGCCAAGGCTCGTAATCGTTGCGGCGAGCGCGTTCGAGACCGGACCATCGGGAGCCAACGCCAGCACCTGTGCGCCAGATAGCACGCCATCTCGTTCGGCGGCCGACGGACCGCCCCCGATCAACGGAAAGCGGACTTCGAACCGGCTTCCTCGATCGGAGGCGCTTGAAGCGGTCAGGCTGCCGCCGAAGGCCTCCACGATCCTGCGTGAAATCGCCAGCCCCAGGCCGGTTCCCTTGGCGCGCTGACTATCGTCCCCGGCCTGCTCGAATTCCTCGAAGACGCGCCCGAGCTCATCGGCCGACATGCCGGGGCCGGTGTCGTCGATCCGGATTCTGACGCCGCCATCGGCAATGTCGGCGGCAACGAGGACACCACCGGTCTCGGTGAATTTCACGGCATTGCCAATCACGTTGAAGAGCACCTGCCTGAGACGTGCAGCATCGAACACCAGCCCTGCCGGCACGTCGGCTGCAACGGTGGCGGCGATCTCTATGCCTTTCTCGTGCGCGCGATGCGCGAGCATCTCCACCACGCTCTCGATGACGAGGCGCAGGTCCTGCTGCGAGGGGCGCAACTGAAACCGCCCGGCCGAAAGCGAAGAAAAGTCGATCAGATCCTCGACCAGTTGAACCAATGCGTGACCGGACTGCTGCATGCCGGCGAGGTAGTTTTTCTGCTCGGCCGACAGCCGGGTCTGGCCGAGCAGGTGACTCATGCCCAGAATACCGGAGAGCGGCGTGCGGATCTCATGGCTGACGGTAGCAAGGAGGCGCGACTTCGCTCGGCTTGCCTCCTCGGCGCGGCGGCGGGCCTCCTCCCTTTCGCGCGCGGCGCGCGCCTCCTCGGTCACGTCGCGGGCGATGCTGTGACGCATCAGCCTGCCTGTCGCCGGCTCGCGGGCGATCACGTCATGCCAGTCATAAAGGCGGATTCCCCTCGGCGTTGAGATTCGCACGAGATAGTGGTTTGGCCCGGGCTTCGGCTCGAAGCTCAGGCCTATCGCCGCGCAGGTCAGTCCGCGCACGTCGGCGCGGGCACAGACTTCGTGAAGAACGGTGTTGGCGTAGACGATCTGGCCGTCCATGGTGCGCACGACGGCAAGATCGCCAAGTCCGTCATGAATTGTCGAAAGCAGGGCCGAGGTTTCAAACCACTGCCAGTCTTCGTCAGAGGCGGCTTCACGTAGCGTTCCGCTTCGCCCGCCGCACGTCTCGAGGCCGTCGGCGAGAAGCAGGAAGGCCCCGGCGAGGCCGCCCACAGCGACAAATGCCGAATAGAGGGGAAAGCCGTTCGCCGCGCCCGCCGCAAAGAGGATCACCGCAGCGGCGATGCCTGCGACGGCCAAGGCGGCGCGCGCCGGCCAATAGCCTCCGGCGTCAGCCGCCAACGGTGCGGGCCGGCCCGCACGGGCTCCCGTGCCGAAACCGGACTCGATCCGCCGCTGCAGTCGTGACGCTTCGCTCATGCCATCGACGTAGCATGACAAGCCTTCCGAATGCCTTCAGCCCGTTTTTAAAGTTTTAGCGATCGCGCCTTTTCGCCAGCAGCAGTTCGTCGAGGATGATCGCGCCTGCGCCGACCGTGATGAAGCTGTCCGCGAGGTTGAAAACCGCGAAGGACCAATTGGCCGTGTGAAACAGGATATAGTCGATGACGTAGCCGAAGAGCAGCCGGTCGACGAGGTTGCCGAGCGCGCCGGCGATGATCATCGCATAGCCGAAGTGAGCGAAGAACCGGTCCTTCGGCGTGCGGCGCCAGAGCCAGAGCACGAAGCCGACGACGGCCAGGCGCATGCCGACGATGAACCAGTCTTCCATCCCCGAAAGCATGGAGAAGGCCACGCCGTAGTTGTAGGTCCGGTAGAGGGCAAGCATGGGGATGACGGCGACCGCCTGCTGGAAGGGCAGGAATGTCTCGACCAGATATTTGATGATCTGGTCGGCGACGAGCGCCAGCAGAATGAAGACCGTGATCGGCAGCGGCCTCGAAAACAGAACCTGCCGCTCGCTCATGCGCCGGCATCCAGCGACAACAGGTGGCGGCGCGCTTCGAACAGCATGATCCCGGTGGCGATCGCGAGATTGAGCGAATCCGCCCGGCCAGCCTGCGGGATGCGGGCAAGCGCCCCCGCTTCGCGGGCAAGCTCCTCGGGCAGGCCCGCCTGTTCGTTGCCCATCAGGAGCACGACCGGCTTCGACCTGTAGTCGATGGTCCGGTAGTCGACCGAGCCTGCCAGATGCGTAGCCACGACCCGGACGCCGGCCGCCTTTTGCCACCTGACGAACTCTTCCGCGCTGGCACGCGCGACGGGCATGGCAAAGACCGAGCCCATCGTCGCCCTGACGGTCTCGAGCGAGAAGGGATCGGTGGTCTCGCCGACAAGGATGATGCCGGAGGCGCCGGCCGCATCCGCCGTCCGGATGATCGTGCCGAGATTGCCGGGATCGCGAACGCGGTCGAGCGCCACATAGGTTTCGCCGTCCTCGGGTCGAACGTCCTTCAGCGCGCGATAACGCTGTTCGAAGATGCCGACCACCATCTGCGGATTATCGCGCCGGGTGATCGTCGAGAGCACCTTCTCGCTGACCTCGAGCACCAGACCTCCCTTGGCGACCGTCTTGGCCGCCACCTGCTCGACCTGCGGCTTACTCTTTGCCGCCTTGGCGTAGACGAGGGTCTTGATCTTCCAGCCGAGATCGAGGGCATCGATCACCAGCTTCAGACCCTCCGCCATGAAGGAACGCGTCTCGTCGCGATGCTTCTTCTGCGCAAGCGAGCGGATGTCCTTGATGATCGGGTTGGTGAGGCTGGTGACCTCCTTCACATGGCCGACGCGCGGCGTGCCGTGATCGCTTCTGTCAGTGTTCATTTGGGTACCCAGCGGCTGAAGAGGGAAGTGGAAAGCGCCCGCCCCGGCTCCTTGCCGTCGAGACCGCCTTCGCGGATGATGAGCTCTCCCGACTCGACCCGGCCGCCGCGTCCGCGCATCGTTTCGCGCATGAGCTCGTGGATCGAATAGAAGCTCGCGCGGATGGAATAGGCCGTGAGGACGAGCCCGCGCGCCTCAGGCGACAGGATTTCGCGGCAGATGTCCAGCATTGCCGCCAGATGGTCGAAGAGCTGCCAAACCTCGCCGTTCGGGCCACGCCCGAACTTGGGCGGGTCGGTCAGGATGATGTCATAGCGACTGCCGCGCCGTTCTTCGCGCTGGATGAATTTCATCGCATCGTCGCAGATCCAGCGGATCGGCAGTTTTTCGGCACGCGCCAGGGTCTGGTTTTCGCGCGCCCAGCCGATCGCCTTCTTGGACGCGTCGACATGCGTCACCTCGGCGCCCGCCTTGGCGGCAATCAGCGAAGCGACGCCGGTGTAACCGAAGAGATTGAGAACCTTGAGCGGCCGCCCGGCCGTCGCCACCTGGTCCTTCACCCAAGACCAATGGGCGAGCTGCTCGGGGAAAACGCCGACGTGGCGAAACGAGGTGAAGCGGCCGAGAAAATCCGTATCGAGAAGCTGCATCGGCCAGGTTTCGCCCAGCACCTCCTGCGGAAACCGCCAGCGCCCCATCCCGTCTTCGTCGGTATCGCCCGTGAAGACGGCATCGGCCTTGTCCCAGATCGAGGCCGGCAGCGCCTTCGGCCAAAGCGCCTGCGCCTCGGGGCGGACGATGCGATAGGGTCCGTATTGTTCGAGCTTCTCACCGTTGCCGCTGTCGATCAGATGGTAGCCTGCCGTCGCCGCCGTCTCGAGGATGAGCGGCACGGTCTCGCCTGGCTTGTCGCCAGTTCTTTGCCGGACGGGGCGCATTGGGAGCGCCTCCTGGGCGGATCGCTGCCGCTCGCCTTTCTCCGGCGCAGCTTTTGCGGGCGGTCCACCGCTCCTGCCCTTGAAGCCGGCCCCCTTCAGGGGTGGGTGCTTTTGCTCGTGGCGGCCGCCCCGCGCCTCAGCGCCCCGGCCTTTCGCCGCCGTGACCGAGGCGTTCTTCGACCGCCGATCTTTTTCTTTCACGCGCTGATCCTTGGACTTTAATCAAACCATTCGGCGTATCCGCTCGTGAACCGAGGCCGCAGCCAGCCGGCCCTTCACACCCTCCGTCGGGCGGACGACACGCTCAAACCGTGCAAATAGCACTGCCGATGCTCTTGGCAAAGCCGTTTCCGATTTGCCAAGATCGAAGCCGGGATCAGGACGGGAGGAACAGGCATGGACATGACGGGCGAAGAACGCATCGCGGCGCGGCGCGACGCCGTTTGGCAATACTTGAATGATCCGGAAATCCTGAAGCGATGCATTCCGGGGTGTCAGTCGCTCGAAATGAAATCGCCAACGGAGCTGACGGCCGTGGTCAAGGTGAAGATCGGACCCGTTTCTGCGACCTTCAACGGCACCGTCGTGCTTTCCAACCTCAATCCACCTCAGAGCTACACGATATCGGGCGAAGGCAAGGGCGGTGTCGCCGGTTTTGCCAAGGGCGGCGCAGATGTCACGCTTGTCGAGGACGGCGATGAGACGGTGCTGCGCTATGACGTCAAGGCCGAGGTCGGCGGCAAAATCGCCCAACTCGGGTCGCGCCTGATCGATTCGACATCGAAGAAACTCGCGCAACAGTTCTTTGCGGATTTCAACCTGGCAGTCAGCGGGTCGGCGGAAGCGGCGAGCTAGACAAGCCGAGCACACCCAATACAAGACACGATGGGTCAGTTCTGCGGCGCAGGCAGCGTTGTCTGCGATGCCAGTTTTTCGGCCTGGCTGCGGTGCTTTTCCGCCTCACGATGCCACTTCATTGCCTCGTTCGCCTCGTTGCGGGCGCGGCGGCGGTATTTTCCCTGGCGGAGCCAGGTCACCCCGGCTCCGAGAATCAACCCGACAATGACGGCGAGAAACAGGAACACGAAAAATGGAGCCGAAACGGAAAGTACGCTGTCGGCCGGATTGAACGGATTGAACGCCAGAGTCACCGCCTGACGATTGGCAACGCTCAGTACGATAAGGATGATCCCGAGGGGCACGAGCACAACGATATTGATCAGTTTCTTGAGCATGCATTCGCTCCGGCTGTTGCATCGGCCCGAAACCCGCGACGATTTTCGCAAGGCACGACGCCCACGTTCAAGGATTTGGAGCCTTTCTCGTGCGCCGGAAAGACTGCACCCGCTCCATTGATCCGAAATTATCGCGATCTAGAGCGCCGTGCATTCAAGTGAACGCAAGGACGGTCCAGCGCTTTCATTTGAAAGCGGACGCTCTAGTCGTCGTCGTTGCCGTTCATACCGGGATTGAGCCGCTCGCGCAGTTCCTTGCCGGTCTTGAAGAAGGGCACCCATTTCTCCTCGACGAAGACGGAGTCGCCCGTGCGCGGATTGCGCCCCGAGCGCGACGGCCTGTTCTTGACCGAGAAGGCGCCGAAGCCGCGTAACTCGACGCGGTTTCCCGCCGCCAGTGCATCCGTGATCTCATCAAGAACCGCATTGACGATATTTTCGACGTCGCGGTGGTAGAGATGCGGATTGCGTGCGGCCACAATCTGCACCAGTTCTGACTTGATCACTGTCGCCCCCTTGATTTTTTGCTTTTTCTGTTCGCTTCGTGGCTTCGACAGGCGTCACAACGCGCATTCTGAGCCAAACGAGCCTCCGGCTCAGGACAACATATGGCGCCTTCTCCTATTGTTCATCAACCTGCCAAACCGAAACAAGACCGTCAAGAAACAACTTCTCGCCACCGATTTTTTCGAGTCCCCTCATCGCCGGAAAAGCGTCATATCCCAAAGCCTTGATCCACTCGGCGGCGGCGCCACCGAGGCCGAAAGGCAATGTTCCGCGCGGCCCCTCCCAGTCCACCACCGGTAGGTCCTTCGGGACGTTGCGGCTGGCAAGGAAGGCCCGGATCTCGTCGTCGCCGCCGAGTGTATCGATGAGCCTGTCCTTCAGCGCCTGCCGCCCGGTGAAGATGCGGCCATCGGCAAGGGCGAGCGCCTCCGGCCGCGGGATCTTGCGCCGTTCGGCCACGAGATCGACGAACCAGCCGTAGCTGTCATCGATCATCGCCTGGATCATCGCCCTCGCCTCGTCGCTCGGCGGGTGGAAGGGAGAGGGTTCGGCCTTGAGCGGTCGCGATTTTATCGACTCGAGCGACACACCGAGCTTGTCCATCAAGGCCTTGACCTGCGGGTACTGGAAGATCACGCCGATCGAACCGGTGATCGACGTCTCTCCGGCGACGATGTGGTCACCGGCAAGCGCGATCATGTAACCGGCCGAGGCGGCGAGCGTGCGGACGTCCGAGACCACCGGCTTCTTCGCGGCGACCTTGCGGATCGCCTTGTAGATGACCTCGCCGCCATAGGTGGTGCCGCCCGGCGACGAGATGGTCACGATAAGCGCCTTGACCGAATCGTTGTCGGCGATCCGTTCCAGCCGCTCGACCAGCTCCCGGTCGTCCTGGATCAAGCCCGAGACGGCAACGCGTGCAACGTGGTGGCGCGCGCGCCCGGTCACCTCGCTCCAGCCCGAGAAGGCATACAACGCGAGGCCCACGCCCACGAGGATTGCGGCAGTCGCCCAACGCCAGAAGCTCACCTTGCGACGCAGGCTGCGACGATCGGCTATGGCAAGTTCGTCCATGGGTCTCTCCCGTTCTTCTTGGCTCGCGTTTTCTTGGCTCGAGGTTCTGTCAGTTTCCAAAGGAACATGCTATCTGCGCGAGCCGCGGCAAATTAGATAGCGGCGGTTGATGGCCGTTAAAAGCCGCAACCGTTTTTTTCGCAGCCTTTCAAAGTTTTTGTCGCTCCATTGTCGGACGGCAAGAAAATAACCATATTCGCCGTGACTTACACCGTTGTATGTAAATGCGGGTCGTCCGGCTCCGCCGAGACTCAAGGGAACCAACAGGCCTCTCCATGCTGAACGAAGCACGATTCCCCGGAATCTTTGCCGATTCTGGCGCGAGTTCCTCCGATGCCTACGCTTCGGCGGCGCGGCACTCCGCGCGGGTGAGACGCCTCAAGGTCATATTGCCGCTTGTCGCCAGCGTTATCGCCATGATCTTCGTGGCCGTCTCCTTCGTGCGCGCCTTCCTGCCGGAAGAGTTGCAACTCGAGACGGCAACGATCGAGAACGGCAAGATCGTCATGCAGAATCCTGCGATCTCCGGTCGCAACAAGCAGGACATCAGCTATTCCATGAAAGCGCAGCGTGCGCTGCAGGACATAGCCAACCCGGACCTCATCACGCTCGAAACCATTCACGCCGAGATGCCGGTGAACGACACGTTGATCGCCACGGTGGATGCGGCAAGCGGCATTTACGATCGCGGCGCAAACACGCTCGATATGAACGCACCGTTCACGATTTCCATGAATAATGGCGTTAACGCCGATTTTCAGTCGGCCTATCTGGACATCAATGCCGGCGAGATGGAAACGAAGCGCCCTATCGCGATCAGTATGGAGGGCGGATCGATCATTGCGCAGACGCTGCGAATGACAGATAAGGGACGTATTGTAACATTTGAGGGCATGGTCAAGGTCAATGTCGACCCGAGCGCCATCCGCAAGAACGCAAAATAGGACCTGGTGCACCCATGTCGGTCAAACCTGCCGTTTTTTTTAGAATTTCAGCCAGTCTCGCGGTTGCCGGGCTCGGTGCGTTGATGATTGTTACCAGCGCTTCGGCACAGGCCACCTCCAGCCGGATGAGGGGCCTTCAGCTTTCGAACGACAAGCCGATCCAGATCGAGAGCGACAAGCTCGAGATCAAGGATCCCGAGAGCAAGGCGATCTTCACCGGCAACGTGAAGGTGGTCCAGGGCACGACCACGCTGCAGGCCGGCAGCATGACCGTCTTTTACAAGACGGAAGGCGGTGCCACGGTGACGAGCGGCAATGCCGATATCGACCGGATCGAGGTCAGTAACAAGGTGTTCCTCAGCTCCGGAGCGCAGCAGGCGACGGGCGACAGCGGGCTTGTCAACATGACCGAGCAGACGCTCGTGCTCAAGGGCGAGAAGGTGGTTCTCTCGGAAGGCAAGAACGTCTTCGTCGGCTGCCAGTTGAACGTACAGATGGATACAGGCGAAGCGCAGCTCGAAGCCTGCGGCGGCCGCGTGCAGATTCAACTTGACCCGCAGTCCCGCAAGCAGAACTGACGTAGACCGCTCGTGCAGATTCCTTTTCTTCACAAACGCAAACGGGTCAAAAAGCCGTCGGCGGGCCTCAACCCCGTTCATGTGGTCGACAAGGCACGCTACGACGGCACCCTGATCGCCCGCGGCTTGACGAAATCCTATCGGTCGCGCTGCGTCGTCAACGGGGTCTCGCTCGTCGTGCGCCGCGGGGAGGCCGTTGGCCTGCTCGGTCCGAACGGCGCCGGCAAGACCACCTGCTTCTACATGATTACCGGCCTTGTGCCGGTCGACGAGGGTTCGATCGAGATCAACGGCAACGACGTCACGACGATGCCGATGTACCGCCGCGCCCGTCTCGGCGTCGGCTATCTGCCACAGGAAGCCTCGATCTTCCGCGGCCTGACCGTCGAGGAGAACATCCGCGCAGTGCTGGAGATCCACGACGAGAATCTCGAGCGGCGCGAAAGCAAGCTCAACGACCTGCTCGGCGAATTTTCGATCACACATCTACGCAAATCGCCCGCCATCGCCCTGTCGGGCGGTGAGCGCCGGCGCCTGGAAATCGCGCGGGCGCTTGCCACCGATCCGACGTTCATGTTGCTCGACGAGCCCTTCGCAGGCGTCGACCCGATCTCGGTCGCCGACATCCAGGCACTCGTGCGACACCTGACCTCGCGCGGCATTGGCGTGCTCATCACCGACCACAATGTCCGCGAGACCCTCGGACTCATCGACCGAGCCTATATCATCCATGCCGGCGAGGTTCTGACGCACGGCCGCGCCAACGACATCGTCACCAATCCGGATGTCCGCCGCCTCTATCTCGGCGATAATTTCAGCCTGTAGGCGACATTGCGGGCGAATCCGCTGCTTCCGCCCGCAACTGCGCTTGACCAAAACTCCCTGATAAGCAATTTTTGGGCCAACTACAGCGCCGAGCGTCCTATCAGACGCGCAAAGGACGCTGTAGCACTTTGAAGTGCCGCGTGTTTTATCCTTAAATCGGCTAGGATTTGAGGATACATGCAGTAATAAAAGGCCTGTCGAGGACCACCTGCGGACACGGCCTCGGAGATCGTGACGGGGGTTACGCGTCAGCATGGCTTTGTCCGCCAGCCTATATCTGCGCCAGTCTCAGTCGCTGGTGATGACGCCGCAGCTGATGCAGTCGATCCAACTGCTTCAGATGACGCATCTGGAACTCAATCAGTTCATCGCCCAGGAAGTCGAAAAAAATCCGCTGCTCGAATTTCAAGCGGGCGACGAGATGGTCGCCGCCCCGGACCGCTCCACGCACGAGGATCCCGCGCCCACGTCCGGCGAGGCAGATGAGGGTGTCGGCCAGGGCGACCTTTACGACAGTGCGACATCGAGCCCGGGCGAGAGGCTCAACGAACAGCTCGACGCCGATTTCGCCAACGTCTTCCCGGACGACACGCCACCGCAACGCCCCGATGCGCCGGAACTGCTCGGTCAGTGGAAGTCGATGCCCGGCGGCGGCGAAGGTGAGGGCAGCGAGGAATACGACCTCGACGATTTCGTCGCCAGCCGAAAAACCTTGCGGGACGTGCTCCTGGAACAACTGCCCCTCGCATTGACCGCCCCCGGTGACCGGCTTATCGCGCAGCACCTCATCGACCAGCTCGATGAGGCGGGTTACCTCCACGCAGACCTCGCCGATACGGCAGCCAGGCTCGGCGCGACCGGCGAAGATGTGATGCGCGTGCTTCTCAGCCTGCAACAATTCGATCCCCCGGGCATCTTCGCACGCACGCTCAGCGAATGCCTTGCCATCCAGTTGCGCGCACGCGATCGCCTCGATCCGGCGATGGAGGCGTTGATCGACAACCTCGAGCTCCTGGCACGGCGCGACTTCGCAAGCCTCAAGAAGATCTGCGGCGTCGACGAGGAAGATCTGATCGACATGCTCGCCGAAATCCGCAAGCTCGATCCGAAGCCCGGCACCAGCTTCGAGACGAGCGTCACCGAGGCGATCGTTCCGGACGTCATCGTGCGCGCCGGGCCCGATGGCGGCTGGCTGGTCGAGCTCAATCCCGACGCCCTGCCCCGCGTTCTCGTCAACCACGACTATTTCGCCGAGATCTCGCGCGGGACCCAGAAGAACAGCGCCGACCAGGCCTTCCTCAGTGACTGCCTGCAAAACGCCAACTGGCTGACGCGCAGCCTCGACCAACGGGCCCGCACGATCATGAAGGTGGCAAGCGAGATCGTCCGCCAGCAGGACGGCTTTCTCGTCAATGGCGTCGATCATCTCCGCCCGCTCAATCTCAGGATGGTGGCCGACGCGATCAAGATGCATGAATCGACGGTCAGCCGCGTCACCTCGAACAAGTACATGCTGACGCCGCGCGGGCTTTTCGAACTGAAATACTTCTTCACCGTCTCGATCGGCTCGGCCGAGAACGGTGACGCCCACTCGGCGGAATCGGTCCGTCACCGCATCCGCGCCATGATCCAGCAGGAGAGTGCAGATGCGGTGCTTTCCGACGACGACATCGTCGATCGGCTCAAGCAGGCCGGCGTCGACATAGCCCGGCGCACCGTGGCCAAATATCGCGAGGCGATGAATATCCCCTCCTCGGTTCAGCGGCGCCGCGAAAAGCGAGCGCTTGCCAAGGCGGGAGGCGTCTAGAGCACCCCGATGCTAGGGCATCTCATCCGCTTCGGTGATCCACTTCAAAGTTCAAAGCGGGATCCTCTAGGCGCGCCTTTTGACCGTAAATGCGGATTTTTTGCGACCCGCAATTGACTCCCTGCGACACAAGCGATATGAGCGCGCCGCAATTGCCGAGGACCTACTCCACTTCGGTGGTTCCCGAGCGGCCGACCGCGGCGCGACTGCGTCGCCCTTGCGTGAAAAGCTTGGATGACGAAGGCGCTTGGAATAGACTGGACGCGCAAATCACGAACGAGAGAGGAAACTCCATGAGTGTGCGTGTATCCGGCAAACATATGGAAATCGGCGATTCGTTCCGCGCCCGCATCGGGGAGCAGATCGACCAAGCGGTTACCAAATATTTCGATGGAGGATATTCAAGCCTGGTCACTGTGGAAAAGTCTGGGTCGCGTTTCAGCGCCGACTGCAAACTTCATCTCGATACGGGCGTGGTCTTGCAGGCGAATGGCCAGGCGAATGAGCCGCAGGCGGCCTTTGATGCGGCATCGGACCGGATTGAGAAGCGGCTCCGGCGCTACAAGCGTAAGCTCAAGGACCACCACAACGGCAACGGGCAGAATGCCGCCGAAGTGGCCTACACGGTGATGGACTCGGTGCCCTACGAGGACGAAGAAGTTCCGGAGGATTATGCACCAACCATCGTTGCCGAAAGCACGAAACAGTTGAGGACGATGTCCGTCGCGAGCGCCGTCATGGCACTCGACATGACGGACGAACCGGTGCTGATGTTCCGCAGCCCGGGCAAGGACGACCTCAACATCGTCTATCGGCGTAACGATGGAAACATTGGCTGGATTGACGCCGCCAATATCAAGGCATGAGCGGGACAGGGGGATGTCGGGGAAGCCGGCATTCCCCGCCGCTCAGATACGCGGACAGCCGGAAAAGCCCGACTTTTCTGTGCATGGTGACCGCCAATATAAAGATGGTTGGAGCCACCAAGACGCATTTGTGATGATGTTGTCGGGCTCTAACCGGCGAACGAGGACAAAAGAATGGCATTGGCAGGTTTGCTGCATCAAAATGCAATTATCCCGGCCATGAGGGCCAACTCGAAAAAACAACTCCTTCAGGAATTGGCGGCAAAAGCATCCAAACTTACCGGACTTCCGGAGCGTGACATCTTCGACGTCATTCTGCAGCGGGAACGGCTCGGTTCCACCGGCGTCGGCAACGGCATCGCCATTCCGCACGGAAAGCTCAACAACCTTCCCTTGATCGTCGGCATCTTCGCGCGACTCGACACGCCCGTCGACTTCGAGGCGCTGGACGACCAGCCGGTCGACCTCGTCTTCCTGCTGCTCGCGCCCGAGGGCGCCGGCGCCGACCACCTGAAGGCGTTGTCACGCATTGCCCGCGTGCTTCGCGATCACGACATGGTCGCGAAGATCAGGGCGAGTGATTCCGCCAGCGCGATCTACACGCTGCTCAACGACGACACGACCTCGCACGCGGCATGACCAGCCGCCGTCAATAAAGCTGACGGCGGTTCAAATGATCGATGAAAATCCGGAACAATGCGCCTTGGCTGGAAATGCCGAGGCGGCGATAGATGTTCTTGCGGTGGATCCGCACCGTGCCTTCGGCGATGTTCATCGTCTTCCCGATCGAGAGATTGCTGTGGCCGCGCAGGATCAGCCGGACGATCGTACGCTGCTGCCTGGTGAGCCGGTCGGCGCAAAGACTGTCGAAGGCCGCCTCCATGGCGTCGGATCCGGCTCCTGTCACGCTTGCGACCGCCATGCCCCTTTGACGCCAGTTCGACCGGATCGCCTCACGCACGATCGGCTCGTAGAGCCTCAGGCGCTCCAGTTCCTGATCGCTGAATGGCGCTCCATCGCGGCAGCGCATCAGCGAATAGGTCGCCTGCATCCCCTCTTCGAGCGGAACGATGAAGCCCACCTCCTCGATCAGTGATCCGGACTCCATCGACACACAGGGATGGACCTCGCTCGACGAGGAAAAGTTCGACTGGAAGAACCGGTCGGGCGCAAGCTCTCGCATCCGCCACAGACCTCCCGGCTGGCCGTTGTTGCAGGCAACGTAGAACGGATCGAGCAGATAGGCGCCGCCAAGATAGGCCTGTAACGCTTGCGGCGAGACCCCATGCGTGTAGCCGTCGTGCAGCAGGATCGGGCGCGCGTCATAGGGAAAGGCGAAAACGACCGACAGGTCGAAAGCGGCGACCGCGCGCAGCATGGTGTCGAGCGCCGTGCCGAAATCCGGCGTGCCGATAAACCTGATCATTGCGGAGATGTCCGCCGATTCCCTTGCCCGCATCGCTTTGAGCGTTCCCCCTCGCCATATCCCCCATGGGATATCGACAGTTCCCGCTTCGTCAACAATAATTCCTTAAACATGCGAGGATGGCCTGCCGGCAGCGCCGAGCTCAGGCGGGCGGAAAGGGGAAGCGTGATGGCAGGCAGGCTTTCTGGCAAGATTGCCCTTATCAGCGGCGGCGCCGGCGGATGCGGGCTGGCCGCGTCACAACTCTTTGCCCGCGAGGGCGCCAAGGTCGGCATTGTCGACCTGCCGAGGAGCAAGGGCGAGGAGCTCGCGGCAGCGATCCGCGCCGAGGGCGGCGAAGCCGTCTTTGCCGCCGCCGACGCTTCTGTGTCCGCCGAGGTCACCGCCGCGGTCAATGCCGTGGAGAGCGCCTTCGGTCCGATCACCGTGCTCTTCAACCATGCCGGCATTCTTGCGGTCGGCCCCTTCCTTGAAACGGAAGAGGGGGAGTGGGACCGGCTGATGGCGGTGAACGTGAAGAGCATGTTCCTGATGACCAAGGCGGTTCTCCCCGGCATGCTCAAGGCGGGCGGCGGCAGCATCATCTGCACCTCGTCGATCTCCGCGGTCGCGGCAACGCCGATGGAGGTGCTCTATGACACCACCAAAGGCGCCTGCCACATGTTCGCCCGTGCGATCGCCGTCGAATTCCGCGACCGGGGCATCCGCTGCAATGCCGTCTGCCCCGGCTTCATCGCGACCGACCACGGCAAGCGCGAGATCGCGGGCCTGAGCAAATACGGCGTCGACGTGTCCGAGGCGGCGATCGCCGCCCAGCAGGGGCGGATGTGCGACCCAATGGAGGTTGCCAACGCTGCGCTGTTCCTGGCAAGCGACGAGGCGAGCTTCGTCAACGGTACGCACCTGTTCGTCGACAATTGCTTTACGGCAGTCTGAAAGAGAGGGAGACGGGAATGCTGCAGGCGGGCGGCCACTGGCGCAACTGGGTCGGAAATCAATCATGCATCGTGCGCCACAAGGGCGCGCCGGAGAGCGAAGCAGCGCTCGCTGAAATGGTCCGGGAGGCAACCGCCCAAGGGCTCAATGTGCGCTGTGCCGGTTCGGGCCATTCATTCACCCCTGTGGTCGCAACGAGCGGGCTCCTGCTCAGCCTTTCCGGCATGCAAGGCGTGGTCAACATCGACCAGGCACGCAAGCGGGTCTCCGTCAGGGCGGGGACGACGATCAACCAGCTTGGCAAAGTGTTGAAATCGAGCGGGCTTTCACTCATCAACCAGGGCGATATCGACAGCCAGGCTCTTGCCGGCGCGCTGACGACAGGCACGCACGGCACCGGCGCCAAACTCGGCAACATGGCATCGCAGATCGTCGGCATGCGGCTCGTCCAACCCGACGGCAGCGTTCTCGTCGTCGACGAGACGACGCCCGACCTACTGGAAGCCGCGCGTGTCTCCGTCGGCATGCTCGGGGTGATCTCCGAAATCACCCTCCAGACGATGGACGCCTACAATCTGCATGAAAAACTCTGGCGCTGCGACTTCGACGAGTGCATGGAGCAGCACGACGAGCTCGCCGCCAAGCACCGCCATTTCGGCTTCTTCTGGTGCCCGGTGCCCGAAAGCCGGCATTGCTACTGCCTGCCGGACACGTCATCGGTCTCGACCACCAGCCAAACATCCGATGTCTGCGAGATGAAGGTGATCGACATCACCGACCGGCCGCCAATGGAGCAGGCATTCGAAAAGATCGCCTATTCCTCCGAAATCTACCCGATCGAATACATACCCAACTTCCACGAACTCGAATATGCGGTCCCGGTCGCCCACGGCAAGGATGCCGTCCGGGCGGTGCGCAAGCTGATGCTCGAAAAGCATCCGACCTGCATCTATCCGATCGAGTATCGCTTCACGGCAGGCGATTCCGGCTGGATCAGCCCGTTCTATCAGCAGGATTCGATCACGCTTTCGGTCTCGGGCGAGCCCGGCACCGACTACTGGGAGTACCTGAAGGACGTCGACACGATCCTGCGCCAGTACGGCTCGCGCCCGCATTGGGGCAAAATGCACTTCCTTGGTGCGGAGGACGTGACGGCGCTCTATCCGCGCGCCGGCGATTTTCGGGCGCTTCGAGCCCGGGTCGATCCCGAAGGCTGCTTCCTCAACGATCATCTCCGGCAGCTCTTTGCCTAGATCACGATGAATTTGGGTCGAATCGACCCAAATTCATCGTGTCGATTCTAATGAGTTCGAGCGGGATGCGGGCGGAAAACCGCGCACACTTTTCCCCGTCCCGCTCTGGCGGGCCGGCCAAATGAGGAAACGCCGCGCCTCCGAAGAGAGGCACGGCGTTTCAATTTCCCTTTACCGTGCTGGCAGCGTCAGGCCGACGGCGTCCCATTTTCAGTCGCGGCAGTCTTGGGACCGCCCTTGGAAACGCCGACCATCGCCGGGCGCAGCACGCGCTCGCCGATGACATAGCCCGCCTGGATGACCTGGACGACCGTGTTGTTCGGAACCTCAGCGTTCGGAACTTCGAACATTGCCTGATGGAAATTCGGGTCGAATTTCTGACCGACCGGCTCGAGCTTCTTCACACCATGACGCTCCAGCGCTGCGAGCATCGAGCGTTCGGTCATTTCCACGCCTTCGATCAGGGCATTGAGACCCGCTTCACCGGCTTCCTTCGCTTCGGCCGGGATCGCATCGAGGGCGCGGCGCAGGTTATCGGACACGGCCAGCATGTCGCGCGCGAAACCGGCGACGGAATAGGCCTTGGCATCCTTGACGTCACGCTCGGTGCGACGGCGCAGATTGTCCATCTCGGCGGCCAGGCGCAGATACTTGTCGCGCAGGTCAGCATTCTCCGCCTTGGCGAGCTCCAGCGGATCCGGTGCGCGCGCAGGAGCCTCAACCTCTTGCGCCTCCGCAGCCTCCGGCGCAGCGGTGTTTGCAGGTTCTTCTGCCGCAGTCGCCTCAGGTCCGTGTTTGTTCGTGTCGTCGGTCATGACGTTCTCCGGAATGTCTCTCTTTGTCTTCGACATCGCCAAGCAAGCGCAAGTCGCGTTGCTCGATCTTGGTGGTGTCTGGATTTGAAGCCGATATCGAGGTTTGGGGCCGAAAAATCAAGGGCGGAATGCCGTTACTCGGTAATTGCCGCTTCAGCGCGACAGGCGCGACATGAGCTGCGCGGTGTAATCGACCATAGGGACGATGCGCGAATAGTTGAGCCGGGTCGGGCCGATGACGCCGACGGCACCGACGATGCGGTCATCGCTGTCGCGATAGGGCGCGACGATCAACGACGAGCCGGAGAGCGAAAAGAGCTTGTTTTCCGATCCGATGAAGATGCGCACCCCTGGGCCGCTCTCGGCGAGGTCGAGCAACTCGATCAGGCTGTCCTTTTTTTCAAGATCGTCGAAAAGCATCCGAAGGCGGTCGATATCCTCGGCCCCTTCCAGCCCCTCGAGCAGGTTGGCACGGCCGCGAACGATAAGGCGCGTCGGCTTTTCGTCGCCCTCGCTGCCGGACCAGATCGCAAGCCCGCGCTCGACGAGGTCCTGCGACAGGATATCGAGTTCGCCGCGTACGGTCGCCTTGACCTTTTGCAGTTGCGCGCGCACCTCGGCGATGGTTTGCCCGCCAAGATGGGCATTCAAGAAATTGGCGGCCTCGGTCAGTTGCGCGCTTGTGACGCCCGCCGGCAGCTCGATGATGCGGTTCTCGACCTGGTCATGTTCGCCGACGAGGACCGCCAGCGCCTTGGTTGGCGCCAGCCGGATAAATTCGACGTGCTTCAGCACCGGATCGCTCTTGGTGGTGATGACCAGGCCGGCGCCGCGCGACATGCCCGAAAGCATCTGGCTCGCCTCGGTGAGCAGGCTTTCCACCGGCTGGTCCCGGTCGCCCCGGCGGACCTGGCGTTCGATCGAGGCGCGCTCCTCCGGCGAAAGGTTGCCGACCTGCATGAAGGCGTCGACGAAGAAGCGCAGACCCGTTTGAGTTGGAAGGCGGCCGGCGCTGACATGGGGCGAATAGATGAGCCCAAGATGCTCGAGGTCGCTCATCACGTTGCGCACGGAAGCCGGCGAAAGCGACATCGGCAGCAGCCTTGAAAGGTTGCGCGACCCGAGCGGCTCGCCGCTCTCCAGATAGGTCTCCACAATGCGGCGAAAGATTTCACCGGAACGCTCATCCAGCGCCGCTGCGATCTCCTTCGCTTCGGAATTGCGCAGTACCATATCACTCCGTGCAGCAGTCATTCCCATCCATGCGAAATATAGTGGCCCGCATCGGCGATGGCAAAAGGGAAAAATCGATCCCCCCAGCCGATATCTGCCGGTTCCCTTTGCGTTCGCCATGCTCTAGAAGGCTCAGCAGAGAAAATAGGAGTTGACGATGCGGCCATCCGGCAGAAAAACCGACCAAATGCGCAAGGTTTCCTTCGAGCGCAATTTTTCCAAGCATGCGGAAGGTTCCTGCCTCGTGCGCTTCGGCGACACGCATGTGCTGTGCACCGCGAGCCTTGAGGAAAAGGTTCCCGCCTGGCTGCGCAACGGCGGCAAGGGGTGGGTTACGGCCGAATACGGCATGCTGCCGCGTGCAACCGGCGAGCGGATGAAACGCGAGGCGGCAAGCGGAAAGCAGAGCGGCCGCACGCAGGAGATCCAGCGGCTGATCGGACGGTCGCTGAGGGCCGTCGTCGATCTGCCGGCGCTCGGCGAACGCCAGATTTCGGTCGATTGCGACGTCATCCAGGCGGATGGCGGCACGCGTACGGCCTCGATTACCGGGGCCTGGATCGCGCTCCACGACTGTCTGAAGTGGATGGAGGCGCGCAACATGGTCAAGGTCGAGCGCGTGCTCAAGGACCACGTCGCTGCCATTTCCTGCGGAATCTTCGCCAACCAGGCGGTGATCGACCTCGACTATCTCGAAGACTCCGCCGCCGAGACGGATGCCAATTTCGTCATGACCGGCAGCGGTGGCCTCGTCGAAATCCAGGGAACGGCCGAGGGCAAGCCTTTCAGCGAAGAGGAATTCGCAAGCCTGATGTCGCTCGCCAAGAACGGCATTGCCGAGCTCATTGCGCTGCAGAAGCAGGCAATCGCTGGCTGATAGGAAGGACGAGATTTGACCCCGGCGCTGGAAGGTATTCTCGAAACTGCGCTCTACGCGGAGGATCTCGACCGCGCCGAGGCCTTCTATGGCACGGTGCTCGGCTTGCAGCAGATCACCCGCGCCGGCAATCGGCACGTGTTCTTCCGCTGTGGCGCAGGCATACTCCTGATCTTCAATCCCGCCGAGACGATCAAGCCACCTGCGGCGGGAGGGCTCCCCGTGCCGCCGCACGGGACGACGGGCAAGGGACACATGTGCTTCCGCGTCGCGGCGCAGGCGCTCGACGCGTGGAAGGAGAAGCTCGAAGCCGCCGGGGTTGCGATCGAAGCGGATATCCGCTGGCCCAACGGCGCCCGCTCCTTCTACTTCCGCGATCCGGCCGGCAACAGCCTGGAATGCGCGGAGCCGGGTCTTTGGGCGATTGATTGAATGCGGCCGCCGCCGCCGGAATGGAACAGAAGAGCATGCGCAAACTGGATGACAAGACGCTCGTCGTCGCGAGCCACAATGCCGGCAAGATCCGCGAAATCCGCGACCTGATCGGCCCGCTCGGCTTCGAGGCGAAATCGGCCGCCGATCTCAATTTCGTCGAGCCGGAGGAAACCGGCACGACGTTCGAGGAAAACGCGACAATCAAGGCGCTCGCCTCCGCAAGGGCCTCCGGTCTGCCGGCGCTTTCGGACGATTCCGGTCTCGCGATCGATGCCCTCGATGGCGCACCGGGCGTCTACACGGCCAACTGGGCCGAGCGCGAAGACCGCAGCCGCGACTTTGCCATGGCGATGGAAAAGGTGGAAAGGGCGCTCAACGAGAAGGGCGCGATGACGCCCGAGAGCCGAACCGCACGCTTCGTCTCCGTGCTCTGCCTCGCCTGGCCGGATGGCCATGTCGAGCTCTTTCGCGGTGAGGTCGAAGGCCAGGTCGTCTGGCCGCCGCGCGGAACGAGCGGTTTCGGCTATGACCCGGTCTTTCAACCGAAAGGCTACGACACCACCTTTGGCGAGATGACCGCGGAAGAGAAGCACGGCTGGAAGCCCGGCGACGCGAGCGCGCTTTCGCACCGCGCCCGCGCCTTCAAGCTGTTCGCCGAAACCTGCCTCGGCGCCTGAAAGACGAATGCAATGCATGTGACTCCGCTCTCGGCGATCGGTGACGGCATGGGCCCCGGCTTCGGGGTCTATGTGCACTGGCCGTTTTGCGCGGCGAAGTGCCCCTATTGCGACTTCAACAGCCATGTCCGCCATCAGCCCGTCGACCAGCCGCGCTTCGTCACGGCCTTCCTGCGGGAAATGGCAGAAGCTCGCGAACTCTCCGGTCCGCGGACGGTCACCAGCATTTTCATGGGCGGCGGCACGCCCTCGCTGATGGATCCGGCCACCGTCGATGCGATCCTTAACGGCATCGCCGCTCACTGGCACGTGCCGGATGGCATCGAGATCACCATGGAAGCCAACCCATCGAGCGTCGAGGCGACGCGCTTCCACGGTTATCGCGCAGCGGGCGTCAACCGCGTCTCGCTTGGCGTCCAGGCGCTGAACGATCGCGACCTGAAGTTCCTGGGGCGTCTGCACAACGTTGAAGACGCGTTGAAGGCCGTCCGGCTGGCGCGGGAAATTTTTCCGCGCATGTCGTTCGACCTGATCTATGCCCGCCCGAACCAGACCGTCGAGGACTGGGAGCGCGAACTGAAGGAGGCGGTCTCCTATGCGGTCGACCATCTCTCGCTCTATCAACTGACGATCGAGGAAGGCACGCCCTTCTACGGGCTGCACAAGGCCGGCAAGCTCGTCGTCCCGGATGGCGAACAGTCGGCGACGCTCTATGAGGCGACGCAAGAGATCACCGCGGCGATCGGCATGCCGGCCTATGAGGTGTCCAATCATGCACGGCCGGGTGCGGAAAGCCGGCACAATCTCACCTATTGGCGCTATGGCGACTATGCGGGCATCGGCCCCGGCGCCCATGGGCGCCTAACAATCGGCGGCGCCAAGGTGGCGACAGCGACGGAACGCAAGCCCGAAGAATGGTTGCGCCTCGTCGAAGAACATGGCCATGGCATGATCGAGCGCGAGCTCCTGGACTCCGAAGCGCAGGCCGACGAACTCCTGCTGATGGGCCTTCGGCTCAAGGAAGGTGTCGATCTGGCCCGCTGGCAAAGCCTTTCCGGCCGCGACCCCGATCCGGACCGCGAACAGTTCCTGATCGATCACGGCTTCATCGAACGGCTCGGCAATTCACGGCTGCGCTGCACGCCCGCCGGCATGCTGATCCTCGACGCGGTCGTGGCAGACCTCGCCTGCTGACACGGGACGGGGATGCGACGGCGGTCAATCATGTGTCTCGCCGAAGAGCGGCGTCGCCAGCATCGAAGGCCTTTGCTCGAATTCATTGAACCATCGCGTTAGCGTCGGTCGAGCGCGAAACGACGGCAAGTCGCGGAACTCCATCCAGGAGAGGGTCGTCGCGAGAGCGATATGGCCGACATGAAGCGGCGCCGTCAGGTCCAGCGTGGCATCCAGCCAGTCATAGGTAGCTTCGATTTTTTCGATGAAACCGTCGCGAAGTGGAGCGTAGCGCAGCCGTTCCGGCCGTCGCACGGTCTCCCAACGGAGATTGATGCCCGTTTGCGCCAGCCCTTGCGCGACGGATTGCAGAACCAAGGCATGCCAGCGCGCCTCGCCGCTTCCAGGAATGAGTTTCCTGCCGTCGTGAAGCGTGTCGAGATAGGCGCATATCACGTCGGAATCGAAGATTGCCGGCCCGTCCGCGCGAAGCAAAACCGGAACCTTCCCGAGTGGGTTTTCGGCATAAACCCGCTCGTTGCGTTGTGTCGGGCTTGTTTCGTGGTGAATGACCTCAAGCCGGCCCGCAAGCCCGGCTTCGTGAGCGAACACGAGTGCCTTTCGGGCAAAGGGCGAATGTGATTGGTAGTAAAGGATCATATTGCCTCGCACGGCAGGGATCGTAGAGCTGCTCGCGAGGATAGTGCATAAGTGGCGAGAATTGCGCTCTGATGCGGCGCCCGCTTTGCAAGTTTGTTTCGTGCGGGACAAGTGTGATCCCTGTCCCGCACGTTGCCTACTGGTCGGCCGGAATCATCAAGCCCGGTAAGTTCAATCCTTTTTCACCGGCGCGACGATCGCCCAGCTGATGCCGAAGGGATCGCGAAGCTGCCCGTAATAATCGCCCCAGAAGGCGACCTCCAGCGGCATCGTCACCTCCGCACCCGCGGCGACGGCGCGCTTCCACCAGAAATCCGCGTCATCGACGACGAGATGCAGAACGACGCCCTCCTGCGGCTTCCAGGGGTAACCGAATTCCGGGAACGGATCGTTCAACATCAGCGCACCGCCATTGATCGTCAGATGACAGTGAATGAGGCGTTTGCCGTCCTCGGCATATCTGCGGTCCACTTTCTTGGCGCCGAAGGCACGGCTGTAGAATTCCGCCGTGGCATTCGCGTCCTGGACGTTGAGATAGGCGATGACGCCGGCCATTGGCGGGCGCGACGGCGCCTGCCAATCGACCTCTGACGTCGGCTCAAGATCGATTGCCGCCTTGAAGCTCCCGTCCATGTAGAAGGGTACGGATTCGTGCTGATGGGCGATCTTCCATCCTTTCTCCGTGCGCCTCAAACCCAGCGTCTGGCGAAACCAGAGCGCCGGCTTTTCACCGCCGAGCTTTTCGCCGGAGAGATGGGTGAGCGCCGTCACGAAGGCGACGTCGCCGCCTGCCGACATCTCCAGTTCATGAAGCCGGTAGCCGAGCGGCCCTCTCCAGGTGGAAAACCACTGCTCGAGGCCCTCGGCACCCGCGCCTGTCTCCTTGAGAGGCGGCGCCAGCGAATAGACGAGACAATTTTCCGTACTGTGGACAAGCACGCGGCGCGCATCCTTCTGGCGCATCGCCTCAACCCAATCGTCGATCACCGCGCGTATCTCCTCGACGGAGTCGGTCTTCTCGATGTCGGACATGGTTCACCTCCTTGATCGATGTGAAGGCGGAAGCCGCCTGCATGTGTCCTTGAATCGGAGCCGATTCAGAGACAAAAACATGCAGCAAATTCAAAGTTCTACAGCCACCTTTATGCGTCTGAAGGACGCACGGCGCTGTCGGCCGCCGCCGCTCGTGTCAAAGCTTTGCGACAAGCGCGGCGAGCTGGTCGGCGCATTGGCCCCAGCCCTCATGAAAGCCCATCTTTTCGTGGGCCTCGCGATCCGCCGCGCTCCAGTGGCGGGCGCGGGCCGTGTAGCGGGTCTTGCCGCCCTCGTCCTCGAAGGTCAGGATCGCGGTCATGAAGGGTTTCTCCGAAGGCTTCCAGGCTTCGGTATATGCATCGGTCACGACCAGCTTCTCGTTCGGAACAACTTCCAGATAGACGCCTTGATTGGGATAGAGTTCGCCCTCCGGGGAGCGCATGACGAAGCGGTTGGTACCGCCTGACCTCACATCGAGCTCCGCTTCCGTGATCGTCCACGGCAAGGGCGCAAACCATTGCTTCAGGAGTTCCGCGTCCGTGAAGGCGCGGTAAACCTTTTCGCGTGGCGCATCGATGAGGCGGGTGAGCACCAGTTCGCGCTCGTCGGCGGGCTTGAGGTCGGTCGCTGCAGTCATTTCCTATTCCTCCGTGGTGGTGTCAGTCCAAGGACGAACGGGGAAATCGGATTCCGACAGCGACAGCCGATAATTTTATTGTTTTTCCGCGACGAGGTCCGGGCGACCGGGTTCTGCGGCAAGATGGTCGAGCTGCATGCGGATATAGGCGGCCTCCGCCGCGTTGGTCGCAAGTGCAATGGCGCGGTCGAACGCGATGCGCGCCTCGCCGACGCGTCCCATCTGCTTGAGCAGGGCCCCACGCAGGCCGTGATAGTAGAAATAGCCCGAGAGCCTTTCGCCAAGCGGCTCGACCAATGCCAAGGCCGCTTCCGGTCCCTCGCGCTTCGACACTGCGACGGCGCGATTGAGAGTGACGACGGGCGACGGTTGCAGGCGTTCAAGCGCCTGATAGAGCAGGTCGATTTCCTCCCAGTCCGTCAACTCGGGACGCTCGGCGCGGGCATGAAGCGCCGCAATGGCCGCCTGGACCTGATAGGGGCCGGGGCGGCGGTGGCGCATGGCCTTGTCGATCATCGCGAGCGCCTCGGTGATCATTCCCCTGTTCCATAGCCGCCGGTCCTGATCTTCGAGCAGAACGAGGGCGCCGTGAGCATCGAAGCGCGCCCTGGCGCGCGAATGCTGAAGCAAGAGCAGCGCGGCCAGTCCCATGATTTCCGGTTCGGCCGGAAACAACCTGAGAAGCAGCCGGGAGAGCCGGATCGCTTCGTCGCAGAGATCTGCCGATACGCCCTCGGGGCCATTCATCGCCGAATAGCCTTCGTTGAAGACGAGGTAGATCATCGTCGCGACGGCCGCGAGCCGTTCGGCGCGATCGGCGGCATCGGGCGTTTCGAAGGGAATGCCCGCCGCCGCGACGCGCGCCTTGGCCCGGGTAATACGCTGCTCCATCGCCGCTTCGCTGACAAGAAAGGCGCGCGCGATCTGTCTGACGGAGAGGCCGGAGACGATCCGGAGCGCCAGTGCGATCTGCTGCGTCGCCGGCAGGGCCGGATTGCTGCAGACGAACAGCAGCCGCAGGATGTCATCGCGATAATGCGAGCCGTCGAGGCGGTCGGCGAGTTCGCTCTCCCGATCTTCGAGGTCGGAAAGCAATTCCTCCGGCGGCAGCGCCGTTTCGCGCGCTTGGCGCCGCACCTTGTCGATGCCGCTGTTGCGACCGACGAAGATCAGCCAGGCCGCGGGATCCCGCGGCGGACCACTCTTCGGCCAGGTTTTCAGTGCCCGGAGGCAGGCCTCCTGGAAGGCTTCCTCGGCCAGGTCGAGATTGCGAAAATAGCGCAGAAGCGCGCCCATCGCCTGTGGCCGGGCGGAAACGAGAGCGAGGTCGATCCAGGCAGTGTCTGTCATGAGGGAAGCTCACCGGGCTTAAAGAGAGCGAGGGGGCGGATCTCGTAGGAACCCGAGCTTGGATTGGCGGAACTCAGCTCGCGAGCGAAGTCGAGCGCCTCGTCGAGCGATCCGCAATCGATCAGGTAGAAGCCGAGCAACTGCTCCTTGGTTTCGGCGAAGGGGCCGTCGATGACGATTGTCTCGCCCGTGGCGTGGCGCAGCGTGGTCGCCGCCGTCGTCGGCAAGAGGCGCGCGACTGGCCCGAGCTTGCCGGCTTCGACATACTTGCGCTGGACGGCGGTAAGATCGCGCATGACCTTGTCGTCCTCCTCCTTGCTCCAGGCACTCGTGACACTTTCATCGTTGTAGCAAAGCACCGCATAAAGCATTGAAAACTCCTCGGCTGGTCTGAAGACGGATGGAGCTAGTGATAGCCGACAAGCGAGGCGAAAAAAATGTACCAGTTGCGGAATCAACCCGCCGGCGGGTCAGGAAAATGCGCATAGTCTTGCGCCCGCATCCGGCTTCAGCGTGAAAAAAGCCTATGCCTGCGGCATGCGCACAACAAAAAGGCCCGGCGGAACCGGGCCAATTCGTAGGCGTCAGCCTATCCATCCATGGATGGCTATTCGTTGATCAGCCGCTTCAAGAGTTCGATCTCATGGCTGAGCTTCGTATCCGCCGCGATCAACTCCTCGATCTTGCGCACCGCATGCAGGACGGTCGTGTGATCGCGGCCGCCAAAGCGCCGGCCGATTTCCGGGAAGGAGCGCGGCGTCAGGGTCTTTGACAGGTACATGGCGATCTGGCGCGGCTTGACGATGACGCGCGTGCGGCGGTTCGAGACCAGTTCCTGGCGCGAGACGTTGTAGTGCTTGGCGACGACGCGCTGGATGTCTTCAATGCGCACGCGCCGCGGTTCACCGGCGTTGACCAGGTGGCCGAGCAGTTCGTCGACGCGCTCGATCGAGAGCTGAGGTTCGAAGGAGCGGCGGAACAGCAACTGGTTGAAGGCGCCCTCCAGTTCGCGGCCGCTGGCCGTGACGTTACGCGCGACATGACACAAGATATCGGTCGGGATATCGAGCGATGCGTCATCCTGGCGCGCGGCCTCGAGCCGCCGCTTCAGCATCTCCAGACGCATCTCGTAATCCGGACCTTCCATCTCGATCGCGACGCCGCCCTGGAGCCGCGAGCGAACGCGGCTGTCGAGCGATTCCAACTCCCACGGTGCACGGTCGGCCGCGACGACGACTTGCTTGGCCGAGTCGAGCAGCATGTTCAGGAGATGGCAGAACTCGTGCTGGATCGACTTGCCCTGCAGGAACTGCATGTCATCGATCACCAGAAGATCGATATTGCGCAGCGATTCCTTGAGAGACAGGGCATCATTGTCGCGGATCGCTGTCGCGAAGCGCCACATGAAGTATTCGGCCGTCAGGTAGACGACGCGCGGCGCCCGCGCGCTCTGGAGCGCGGCAATCGCGATCGCCTGCAGGAGATGCGTCTTGCCGAGCCCGACGCTCGAATGGATGAAGAGCGGATTGAAACGCACCGCGCCGGCACCGGCCTCGGCGATCGTGCGGGCGGCGGCGAGCGCCACCCGGTTGGACGAACCTTCGACAAAACTGTCGAAGTTGTAGCGCTGGTCAAGCGGCGAGCCGAAAAGCGGTGCCTGGGCCGGTTTCTGGACGGCTGCCACCGCCGACGCGGCGACCGAGGCAATCGGCTGGGCCGCTGCCGGACGGCGCGCCGGGGCCGCCGGAGTTTCTGCCGCCACCGGCATCGCTTCTTCGTGGGCAACCGGCCGCGCACCGCGCGTCGCGGTGCGGACAAGTATTTCCACCTTCAGAATTTCGCCGTCTTCCTGCTGGAACAGGCTGGTGATGAGATCGAGATACCGGTTGTTGATCCACGACTTCAAAAACGTCGTGGGCACCGAAAGACGTACAACGCTCTTGGAAATCGAATGGAGCTTGAGACGTCCAAACCAGCTTGCGAAGACATCCGGACCGACTTGAGCTTTCAAACGCGCACTTACCCGCTCAAAAAGTGCGTCATGCCGCATGTCCTGTTTTTCCCCCGCCGCCTGAGACTGATTGCTTCCGGCCTGACGCGCGTCAGGTGCCGTCGCCAAATTCATCTGCATGTTGCCGCCTTCCAAATTCATGCTCCGATGCCGTCATTGCTGCCGGCGTCATCTCTTATGCCCGTCTGCCACGGCCGCCTTCAAAGCCATGCCGCGTCCGACGGACGCTCCTGTCGCACCGAAGCCGGGCTCCTCATATCCCGTTTCCGGTGCGCGCTGCGCTCATCCGCTCGCTTTCGTGAGCGAATGTCCCCTCGCGCCTCGCCTTTACCGACTCCACCCGGCTGCTTTCAAGCCACGTGAGGTCAAATTTCTCACCGGCTGCGCCGCACCCTCGTACGAAGCGGACAGCCACCTTCCCTCCTTCTTTCCCGGAGCGCCTCCCGGCGTCCTCCCATTGCCCAGCCACCCACTCACCCGCGCAACCACAAGACGAAAGATCCTCGTTCCGGAACGAAGCATCGGTCCGGTTTCTCTAAGTCGACTTGTTTGATTGAACGACGTGGAATGACCCCGCCACAGGGAACAGAAAGCCCGAAGCCACTTCAGCGAAATGGCCCTGTTCTTCCCTTTACAGATATGATCCGTGTCCCCTGTGCGAGGCATTTAGGCAGGATCGATCCGCAAGATCAATCGCGAATTTTACCGACCGTTAAACGCCGCCGGTTGACTCTCTCAGCGCCTTTTGCTTGCCGCATTCTGAGTCCATCAAGAATCGCTTTTGAATCAAGGGTTTTGATTTCCAAGCGCTTGCTTAGCTGGCGAAAAAGAAAAAAAATAAAAATTCGCTTGACTCGCTTCGGACCCCGCTCGTCCCCGACGCTCGATGACACTCGCGCAAAGACCTCGTGCAACCCATTGAAATTACTTAAAAAAATTTGTCATCGCAGTGACACACGTCGAAGCCGGCTATTTGTCGGCCGCCGTGACAGAAGTATGAATCCGAAAAGCCCGGCGCAAGGGCCGGGCCTTTCATCAACAAATTTTTTAATTAGCCGGATTAGGCCGAAAGGGCCTTCACGCGCTGTGCAAGGCGGGAAACCTTGCGCGATGCCGTGTTGGCATGCAGCACACCCTTCGTGGCGGCGCGCATCAGTTCCGGCTGCGCTGCCTTGAGGGCAGCGGCGGCGACTGCCTGATCGCCGGAAGCGATGGCTTCTTCGACCTTGCGGATGAAGTTGCGGACGCGCGAACGACGGGCCTTGTTCACTGCGGTGCGGCGTGCGATCTTGCGGGTCGCCTTTTTCGCCGAAGTTGTATTGGCCATTGATGCCTCTCTTCGAAAACTGACATGAACTCCGCCTTCGCCGTGCCGGGTCACTGCGACCTGTCATCCAAAGCAATTCGGAGCATTATCGGAAAGCCTCAGGAAGCGGCGTTCCAAACTGAGGGCGGCGTATAGCTGGAAACCGCCCTCTCGTCAACGCGCAAATTTGAGAAAACTGCGCGGCTTTGCGCGTCACTTGTGCCTGAATTCGGCTTTGCGCTTTCCAACGAAGGCGGCCATCCCCTCCTTCTGATCCTCGGTCGCAAAGAGCGACTGGAAAAGCCGCCGCTCGAAGCGCAAGCCTTCGGCCAGGGTAACCTCCAGCGAGCGGTTGACCGCCTCCTTGGCCATCATCACCGCCGGCAGCGAGAAGGCGGCGATCTTTTCGGCCGCGGCGAGCGCCTCTTCCATCAATTTTTCAGGCGCCACCACACGCGATACGAGTCCCGACCGCTCGGCTTCCGCCGCTTCCATCATCCGCCCGGTCAGCACCAGATCCATGGCCTTCGCCTTGCCGACGGCGCGGGTGAGGCGCTGCGAACCGCCCATGCCCGGAATGACGCCGAGGGTAATCTCCGGCTGGCCGAACTTCGCCGTCTCCGACGCAATGATGATGTCGCACATCATCGCGAGTTCACAGCCGCCGCCGAGCGCAAAGCCGGAAACCGCGGCAATCACTGGCTTGCGGGCGCCGGCCACCCGCTCCCAGCCGCCCAGAAAATCGCCAAGATAGGAATCGACGAAATCGAGCGCCTGCATCTCCTTGATGTCGGCGCCGGCCGCGAACGCACGCTCCGAACCCGTCAGCACGATCGCGCCGATATTCTTGTCGGCGTCGTATGCCTTAAACGCCGCATCGAGCTCCCGCATCACGGTCGAATTCAGCGCGTTCAGCGCCTGGGGGCGATTGAGCGTAATCAGGCCCACGCGTCCACGTGTTTCGACCAGCAACGTCTCGTAACTCATTCTTGATCTCCTCCATTCGGATGCGCCCGATCGAGCGTCCTATTTCTGGCAGCGCGGGCAGTAGAAGGTCGAACGCCCGGCATGAACGATGCGGGCGACGGTACCGCCGCAGCCCGGCTTGCGGCAAGCCTCGCCTTCACGATCGTAGACCGAAAAGGAATGCTGGAAGTAGCCGAGCGAGCCGTCCGCCTGGATGTGGTCCTTCAAGGACGAGCCGCCGGCGGCAATCGCGTCCGCGATCACCGCGCGGATCGTCTCCGTCAACGTTACCAGGCCTTGCTTCGCGTGCCCGCGCTTGTCCACCAGCGAGCCGGCCGGACGGGAGGGCGACAGGTCCGACCGCCACAGCGCTTCGCAAACGTAGATATTGCCAAGGCCGGCAACGATCCTTTGATCCAGAAGCGCTGCCTTGAGCGGCTGTGCCTTGCCGGCAAAGCGCCGGGCGAGATAGTCGGCATCAAGCGCATTACCCGTCGGCTCCTGGCCGAGGTCGCGGAAGAACATGTGATCGGCGATCGCGTCGCGCCGGGCGAGATCCATGAAGCCGAAGCGGCGCGGGTCGTTGTAGATCACGCGCGCGGGGCCGGACCGGCCGTCGAGGTGAAAGATCACGTGATCGTGCTTCTCGTCCTTGCCGCGCGGATGATGGAACTTGCCCGGTGCGGCAGGATCGTCGCCGGCCTCGATCCGGAAAGAACCGGACATGCCGAGATGCGCGATAATCACATCGCCGCCTTCGAGATCGATCATCAGATATTTGGCCCGGCGCGACAGGGAAACGATGCGACGCCCGGAGACGGAAGCTGAAAAATTGTCCGGAAAGGGAAAACGCAGGTCCGGTCTGCGCAACTCGGCCCGCACGAGGAGCGCCCCCTCCATGGTCGGCGCCAGCCCCCGCCTCACTGTCTCGACCTCGGGCAATTCCGGCATTGTTCGTCTTCCTTCTTGCGCTCGCGCAGCGGTCGTGCGCGGCATTCCCTTCACGGCATCGATGTCCTATAGGGATGCGGCGATTCCAAAGCGTTACAGCGACCCTTATGCGTCCGAAAGACGCACGGCGCCGTAGGCTCCGGCCCATCCTCACCGCTGAGATAGCGCGGACGGGGCGATTTCGCTATGGTGCCGCCAAAATTGGTTGAAGTGGAGTTTTCGTAATGACGGATGAGCGCGTATCGGCCAATGGCGGCATGGAGACCTCCTTCGGTTTCCGCGAGGTCGGCGCGGGCGAAAAGCAGCCGCTCGTCAACGATGTCTTCCACAAGGTCGCCAAGCGCTACGACATCATGAACGACGTGATGTCGGCCGGGCTTCACCGTGTCTGGAAGGATGCGATGATCGCCGCGCTCAATCCGCCGCGGCGGGAGGATTATCGGGTGCTCGATGTGGCCGGCGGTACCGGCGATATCGCGTTTCGCATCGTCGAAGCCTCTGATCGCAAGGCCCATGCGACGGTGCTTGATATCAACGGCTCGATGCTCGCCGTCGGCGCCGAACGGGCAAGCAAGAAGAAGCTTTCGGCCAATCTCGACTTCGTCGAGGCCAATGCCGAGGACCTGCCTTTCGCTTCGAATTCCTTCGATGCCTATACGATCGCCTTCGGCATCCGCAACGTGCCGCGCATCGACGTGGCACTCAAGGAGGCCTATCGCGTGTTGAAGCGCGGCGGACGGCTGCTGGTGCTCGAGTTTTCCGAGGTCGAGATGCCGCTGCTCGATCGTTTCTATGATGCCTGGTCGTTCAATGCGATCCCGAAGTTCGGCAAGCTGATCACGGGTGACGATGCGCCCTACCAGTATCTGGTCGAATCGATCCGGAAGTTCCCGAACCAGCGGGATTTCGCTGCGATGATCAAGGACGCCGGCTTTTCACGCGTAAGCTTCACCAATTACACCGGCGGTATCGCGGCGCTTCATTCCGGCTGGAAAATCTGACCACAATGAGCACGCCTGGAGCATATTTCCGCCTCGTGCGGATCGGCTGGGTCCTCGCGCGCGAGGACGCTTTTTCTGCCGTCCCGTCCGAGCACCTTCCTCCGCTTGCGCGTTTCGTGCAGAGGCTCGCCGGCTTGCTTGCCCGCCGCCGGGCCCGGCTTGAAGCGCGCAGCGGCCGGCTTGCCCGCGCCGTCGAGCGGCTTGGCCCCTCCTATGTCAAGATCGGCCAATTTCTGGCAACGCGCCCTGATGTCGTGGGAGCCGAGCTCGCCGCCGATCTCTCGCTCTTGCAGGACCGGATGGCCACGTTCCCGGAAAGCGACGCCAGGGCCGCGATCGAAGGCTCGCTCGGGCGGCCGGTCGACGCGCTTTTTGCCGAATTTTCCGAGCCGATGGCGGCCGCCTCGATCGCCCAGGTCCACCCCGCCGTCGTCCTGCGCGACGGCAGGCGCGAAAGGGTGGCCGTCAAGGTTATCCGCCCGGGCGTGCGCCAGCGCTTTGCCGCCGACATCGAAGCCATGTACCTGGTTTCGCGCATGCAGGAGCGGTTTCTTCCCTATACGCGGCGGTTGAGGCCGGTCGAGGTGACAAAGACGCTGGAGCAGACGACCAAGGTCGAAATGGACCTGAGGCTCGAGGCGGCAGCACTTTCCGAACTCGGAGAAAACACCAAGGAAGATTCCGGTTTCCGCGTGCCCAAGGTCGACTGGGAGCGCACCGGCCGCGACGTCGTCACGATGGAATGGATCGACGGCGTGAAGATGTCGGACATCGACGGTCTGAAGCGGGCCGGCCACGATCTCAACCGGCTCGCAGAAACGCTGATCCAGTCCTTCCTGCGCCATACGCTGCGCGATGGGTTTTTCCACGCCGACATGCACCAGGGCAATCTGTTCGTCGATGACGCCGGCCACATCGTCGCCGTCGACATGGGCATCGTCGGGCGGCTCGGCAAGAAGGAACGCCGTTTCCTCGCCGAGATCCTTTTCGGCTTCATCACCCGCGACTACCAGCGTGTCGCGGATGTCCATTTCGAGGCTGGCTACGTGCCCTCGCATCATGATGCCGCGAGCTTTGCCCAGGCGATCCGGGCGATCGGCGAGCCGATCCATGGTCAGCCGGCCGAGACCATCTCGATGGCGAAACTGCTGACACTCTTGTTCGAGGTTACCGAGCTTTTCGACATGCAGACGCGGCCGGAGCTCGTCATGCTGCAAAAGACCATGGTCGTCGTCGAAGGTGTTGCCCGCACGCTCAACCCGCGCTTCAACATGTGGAAAGCGTCGGAGCCGGTCGTCGGCAAGTGGATTCGCGACAATCTCGGGCCGAAACGCATCGTCGCCGATCTGCGCGACGGCCTGCATGCGGCGCTGAGGGTTGCCGAGGCGGTCCCCGAGATCGCCGCCCGGACCGAGCGCTTCTCGGCGGAAATCATGGCGATGAGCGAAAACGGTCTGCGCTTCGATCCAGAGACAGCGCAGGCGATCGGAAAGGCCGAGGCGCGCCATACGCGCTCTGGCCGCGTTGCGCTTTGGATCATCGCCGCGACGCTCGTCTACATCGCCTGGCAGCTTAGCTGAGTGGCAGCCTGCGATAGAGGGTTGACTTGATTGCCCCTCTCCTCGGGTTTAACCCGAGGACTAACCCTCTCCCCGCACGCGGAGAGAGGAAACTTGGGCGGCGCGGCATAGTCCTTCGCCCCGCCGGCGGGGAGAGTGTGCCGGCAGGCGGATGAGGGGCTACTATAACCGCCGCCAAAAGCCTCTTCCGATTCTGCGCATCCTGGAATAGCATCCACCCATGGACAGTCGTTTTTCGCTCGTGATGATGGTGACCACGCAGACCCCAGGGTGTGCGGGGGACCCGTTGCGCTAAGCGGACCGTCTTCCAGCAAACCCTGCCGAGGCGAGCAGGGTTCGGCTCTGTTTCCTCGGTTCCCCAACGAGAGAGGAAACGATGACGCCGCTTCACCCGAACTCCATATCCGCGCCGCGTCCGCCACCGATTGGGAGGCGCTCGCCGCCTTCAGGGACTTGCCAGGCGTTCGCGCCGGCACGTTGCGGCTGCCATTCGCACCGCCGGAACAGACGCGGAAGTGGCTCGAAAACCTCACCGAAACCGACATGGTTATCGTCGCAGAACTTGAAGGGCGTATCGTCGGGCTGGCCGGACTGCATCGTCACAAGGGACGGCGGCAGCATGCGGCGGATCTCGGCATGAGCGTGCACGACGACTACCGGCGGCGCGGCATCGGCAGGGCGCTGCTGAACGCGCTGATCGATGCGGCCGACCGCTGGCTCGGCATTTCCCGCGTCGAGTTGACAGTCTTTACCGACAACGAAGCGGCGATCGGACTCTACCGCCAGGCGGGGTTCATAACCGAGGGCGTGCTGAAATCCTACGCGCTGCGGGACGGCGTGCTTGCCGATGTGCTGGCCATGGCGCGCCTTCGCGCCTGACTGCTGCAGTGCATGCGCCCGGGCTCTTGTTCTCGATTTAATGGTGGAATTGCCCCCAACCCGACGCAACTTCGCCCTATTGACGACAGCGCTCAGGCGCGCTCCAACAGCACGAGCAATGGATAAGAGGACTGGATCATGGATCTCGGGATCGAAGGAAAACGGGCGCTCGTACTCGGCGGGAGCAAGGGACTTGGGCGCGGTATCGCTGAAGCGCTTGCCGCCGAAGGCGTTGCAGTTGCGCTGACTGGCCGGAACGCGCAGGCAGCCGGCAAGGTCGCCACCGAGATCGGTCCCACCGCCGCGGGATTTTCGCTGGACCTTGCGAAACCCGAGACGATCGACGCTTTTCTGGATAGTTTGACCGCCGAATTCGGCTCGGTCGACATTCTCGTGCTGAACGGCGGCGGACCGCCGCCGACGCGTGCGGCCGATATCGATCCCGATTTCTGGCGGACACAATTCGAGGCGATGGTGCTCGCAGGCATGCGCATCACCCATCGCCTGCTGCCGGCCATGCGCGAGCGCCGCTTCGGCCGCATCATCGCGGTTGCCTCGACCAGCATTCGCGAGCCGATACCGGGCCTCACTGCCTCCAATGCCTTGCGCAGCGCGCTTGCCGGCTGGATGAAGACGCTCGCGGGCGAAGTCGCGCCCGACGGCGTCACGGTCAACATGCTGCTGCCGGGCCGGCTGGCGACCGATCGCACACTCTCCTTCGACCGTATGGATGCCGAAAGCGAGGGCGTCAGCGTCGAAACCGTCGCCGCGCGCAGCCAGTCCGATATTCCGATCGGCCGCTACGGCACGCCCGCCGAATTCGGTGCGGCCGCCGCTTTCCTTGCGAGCCGCCAGGCGGCCTATGTCACGGGCATCGCGCTGCCGGTGGACGGCGGTCTCAGCCGGTCGATGCTGTGAGCGCTCTCGCGGCCGCGCAGCGAGCACTGGGGTAGGAGCAGGAATATGGATGAGGAACAACGCTTTCTGAGCGAGGCCGTGTCGCTTGCGCGCAGCAATATGGAAAAGGGCGGCCGCCCGTTCGGCGCGGTCGTGGTCAAGGACGGCGCAGTGATTGCGACCGGCGTCAACGAGATGGCCCGGACGGGCGACCCGACTTCCCATGCCGAGCTCAACGCACTGCGTGACGCGGCCAAGGCTCTTCAGTCGCTGCGGCTCGAGGGCTGCGTCGTCTACGCCAGCGGTCAGCCATGCCCGATGTGCCTTGCCGCGATGCGCATGGCCGGCATCAACGAGATCGCCTATGCGCATTCAAATGCGCAAGCGGAGCCTTACGGACTGTCGACCTCGGCGATCTACGCGGAACTGGCCAGGCCGATCACGGAACAGGCCATGCGGTTTCGCCATGTGCCCCTTGAAGCACAGGAGCAGATGCCGCTTTACGCCGAGTGGCAGAAACGGCAACAGGCAGGTTAGCCGCCGCACCGGCTCCAATTACATGCGGCAGGCCCGTCGGGTAGAGCGCCGCGGTTCAAACGAACGCGCAAAGGACGCTCTAGGACTTTGAAACTAGAGCATCTTGTCCGCTTTCGATTCCATTTGAAAGCGGGATGCTCTAGGGTCGCCGTCAAAGAACCAGGAGCGGCCAAGAGCCGAAGCGGAATGACACTTTCCGGCAAGCGCATACTTCTCATCATTTCGGGCGGAATCGCCGCCTACAAGAGCCTCGACCTCATCCGCCGCCTGCGCGAGCGCGGCGCCGAAGTCCGGCCGGTGATGACGGCGGCTGCGCAGGAATTCGTGACGCCGCTTGCCGTCGGCGCCCTTTCCGCTTCCCATGTCTTCAGCGACCTTTTCTCGCGCGAGGACGAGCAAGATGTCGGCCATATCCGGCTGGCGCGCGAGTGCGATCTCGTCGTCGCGGCGCCGGCAACCGCCGACCTGATGGCCAAGATGGCGAACGGTCATGCCAACGACCTCGCCTCGACCATCCTGCTTGCGACCGACCGGCCCGTGTTGCTCGCTCCGGCGATGAACCCGAAAATGTGGGCGCATCCGGCGACACGCCGAAACCGCAAAACGCTGACCGGGGACGGCGTTCGTTTCGTCGGGCCGGCCGCGGGCGAAATGGCCGAAAGCGGTGAAGCCGGCGAAGGCAGGATGGTCGAGCCGCTCGAGATCGTCGCCGCCGTCGAGGAACTCTTGAATGGCGGACAAAAACCCTTGGCGGGGCGAAAGGCCATCGTCACATCCGGACCGACGCACGAGCCGATCGACCCGGTGCGCTATATCGCCAACCGCTCCTCCGGCAAGCAGGGTCACGCGATCGCCGCGGCGCTCGCGAAACTTGGCGCGGAGGTCACGCTTGTTTCCGGTCCGGTGACGATTTCCGATCCCGCGGGCATCCGCGTCGTCCATGTCGAGCGCGCCGAGGAAATGCGCGATGCGGTACTTGCGGCGCTTCCGGCCGACGTGGCCGTCATGGTGGCGGCGGTCGCGGACTGGCGCGTCGCCTCCGCCGCTGGCAACAAGATCAAGAAGAAACCGGGCGAAGCCCCTCCCCCGCTCCAGCTTGCGGAGAACCCCGATATTCTGAAAACGGTCGGGCACCATCCCTCGCGGCCAAAGCTGGTGATCGGCTTCGCCGCCGAGACGGAAAACGTCGCCGAAAACGGCCGCGCCAAGCTGGAAAGGAAAGGCGCCGATTACATTCTCGCGAACGACGTCTCGCCCGCGACCGGTATCATGGGCGGCGATCGCAACCGGGTGAAGCTGATCGGCCGCAACGGCGTCGAAGACTGGCCGGACATGGACAAGGAAGACGTGGCGGCAAAGCTCGCCGCGCGCATCGCCGACGCGTTGTCGCAGTAGCCACTCGAGAGATCAAAATGTACTGCCGCGCTTACGCGCTCAATTCGGCGCGTGGCGCGTCCGCCAACGGGCATTCGCGTATCTCGACCTCGGCGGTACCGAAAAGCCGCACGTCGACGCCGTTCTCGCCGACGATGACCGCGGCACCGTCGGGGATCTCGACCCAGGCATTGTCGTCGTCGTTGAGCGGTTCGGAGACCAGACAGTAGCCGCCGCTCGGCCCCATCGGCGCCGCATAGAGCGTCGGCGCCTTCCAGTCGGTGGCATAACGTATCGCGTAGAGATTGCGGCCATCGGACAAGGCGGCCGTGAAGCGGACGAGCTGCTGGCAACCAAGACGATCGGCAAGCCGCTCGACGAAGGCAAGCGCCTCGGCAATCGCGCCGAGCGGATTGCGATCGAGGCCGAACTGCAGGGCCAGGAGAAAGAGCAACTCCGAGTCGGTCGTCCCGGTGCGCGCCGCATAGAGATCGTTGTCGAGCATGCTCTCCATTGGCCGGCGCAGATGCTCGAAATCGCTGATCTGACCGTTGTGCATGAAGGACCAGCGTCCGAAAACGAAGGGATGGCAATTGTCGCGGCGCGTACCGCCGCCGGTCGCTGCGCGGACGTGGGCAAGGAACAGCGGCGAGCGGATCTGCCGGGCGATGCTCCTGAGATTGCAATCGGACCAGGCGGGAAGGATGTCGCGGTAGCGGCCAGGCTCCGGACGATCGCCGTACCAGGCAATACCGAAGCCGTCACCGTTGGTCGCGGTTTTCGCGCGCGTTGCGCAATGGGACTGTTCGATCAGCGAGTGCGCCGGAGAGGTTACGAGTTCCTCGAGATAAAGCGGCTCTCCGCGATAGGCTGCCCAACGGCACATGCTTTCTTCACTCCGGCTTTTCGGGGCGATTCGTTAACCATCGTTACCGGCGATGTTCCAATGAAACATGGTAAAAATGCGTTAACAAATTCACCCTCGGCCCGTCCCTTGTAGCGGATTGGCCGTTCCGGCGCTGTTTCTCGCGGCACATTGCCGCCAGGGACATTTCGAACAAATATTCCATATTGACAACATTCGCACATTTCATTTCATTTCCCCGAAGCGCAAGGGGCCATGCCCGGGAGGAATGACATGAGCGGCAAACGCAAACTGGGCGTCGGCCTGATCGGCACGGGTTTCATGGGCAAGGCCCACGCTCTTGGCTTTACGACTGCAGCGCGCGTATTCGATCTTCCCTTCGAACTGGACCTGGTTTCCGTCGCTGACGTGAGCGAGGAAAGCGCCGAAGGCGCGCGCCAGCGTCTTGGGTTCCGCAAGGCAACGGCGGACTGGCGGGATCTCTTGACCGATGCCGACATCGACATCATCGATATCACCACGCCGAACCTTCTGCACAAGGAGATGGCGCTTGCGGCGATCGCCCACGGCAAGCACGTCTATTGCGAGAAGCCTCTGGCGCCGACCGTCGCCGACTGCGCGGAAATGGTCGCCGCGGCCGAGAAGGCCGGCATCGTCACCCAGGTCGGCTTCAACTATCTCAAGAATCCGCTGATCTTCCTCGCCAAGGACATCATAGATAGCGGCGAGATCGGCGAAATCCGATCGATGCGCGGGATTCACGCCGAGGACTTCATGGCCGATGCCAATGTTCCGTGGGGCTGGCGGCTCGATCCGCGAAGCGGCGGCGGCGCGCTTGCCGATATCGGCAGCCACATCATCGCCTCCATGCGCCACCTCGTCGGTCCGATCAGGTCGGTACTCGCGGAAACGATCATCCAGATCCCCGAACGCCCGGTCTCGCGCGGCGCTGCCGAGACGCGTACCGTCGACGTCGACGACATCACCCGTGCTTTTGTCCGCTTCGAGAACGGCGCGACCGGCAGCTTCGAGGCAAGCTGGATCGCCACCGGCCGCAAGATGCAGCATGACTTCGAAATCTACGGATCGAAGGGCAGCATTGTCTTCACCCAGGAACGGCTGAACGAAATCAAGGTCTATTATGCCGGCGACGACGTTCGCAGTCGTGGCTTCCGCACGATCTGGGCCGGACCGGAGCACCCGCCCTACGGCGCCTTCTGCGTGGCGCCGGGCCACCAGATCGGCTTCAACGATCTGAAGGCGATCGAGGTCCACGAATTTCTCGACGCGATCGCCAAGGGTGGCAAGCCCTCAACCGATTTCCGCGAGGGCCACGAGGTCCAGAAGGTGCTGTCGGCAACCTACCAGTCGGCCCGGACGAACAAATGGATCGAAATCGGCTGAGTGCATTCGGCCGGTTATCCGGTCTGTACATTTTTTGCCCCTCACCCTAACCCTCTCCCCGCGAGCGGGGAAAGGGGACTGAAGCGAGCTCCGCGGGTGTCCTTCTCCCCGCTTGCGGGGAGAAGGTGGCCGGCAGGCCGGATGAGGGGCGGACATGACGGAAAATGGAACATCCATTCTACCCTGACCGTCATCAATCGATTAGAATGAGGCAGTGAAACCAGAGGCCGGAGATTCTGAACGATGCCAACGCCGGAGACGACCATGGACGTCCCTCAGGATTTCGAGGCGCTGAAGGCCGTCATCCTCGAGCGCAAGGCGCAACTGCCGAAGCGGCTGAAACAGGTCGCCGCCTATTCGCTCGACAATCCGGACGAGATCGCCTTCGGCACGGCGGCGAGCATTGCGACATCCGCCGATGTCCAGCCGTCGACGCTCGTGCGCTTCGCGCAGCATTTCGGTTTCGAGGGCTTTTCGAGCCTGCAGCAGATTTTTCGAGCGCGGCTCAGGGAACGCACCCCCGGCTACGAAGAGCGGCTGAAAGCGCTGAGCCAGAACGAACACAGCAAGCTCGAGAGCGGCTCGATCTTCAACGGCTTCGTCGCCGCAGCCCATCGATCGCTGGACAACGTCGCCACATCCGTCGACCCGGAGGCCTTCGAGCGTGCCGTCGACATCCTCGCCAAGGCCGACACGATCTTTCTCATCGCCAAGCGCCGCTCCTACCCTATTTCCAGTTACATGGCTTACGCCTTCGGCAAGCTGAAAGTGAAGTATCAGCATATCGGAACGGCAGCCGGGATCGACGACGACATGCTCGCGATGGCGACGAAGCAGGATGCGGCCTTCGCGGTCAGCTTTTCGCCCTACGCCTCGGAAAGCGCCAGCCAGGCGCGCCTGCTCGCCAGCCGCAAGGTGCCGGTCGTCTCGCTTACCGATTCGGCCTTCTCGCCGCTCGCCGAGTCATCGAAGGTCTGGTTCGAACTGGTCGAGGCCGACCACGCCGGTTTTCGTTCCCTTTCCGCAAGCATGGCCTTTGCGATGGCGCTGACGGTGGCGATCGCCGAGAAGCGGCAGCGCCTGGCGGACGCTCAATAGAATGAAAATTCCATATTGACGAAATGACGGAATTTATGTTTCATAACCTCATCGCCCATGACATCATCATAATTGTCGGCGCCGGCGCGGCGTCCGCGGGGAGGAAGCAGTGAGCCAGAGTCCATCGGCCCAAAGCCCGTCGGCCCAAAGCACGTCGGCAATGGGAGCCAAGCCCCTCGACCTCATCACGATCGGCCGGGCCTCGGTCGATCTCTACGGCCAGCAGATCGGCACACGGCTTGAAGACGTGGCAAGCTTTGCCAAATCCGTCGGCGGCTGCCCCTGCAACATCTCCGTCGGCACCGCGCGCCTCGGGCTGAAATCGGCACTGCTGACACGCGTCGGCGACGAGCAGATGGGCCGCTTCATCCGCGAACAGCTTCAACGCGAGGGTGTCGAAACCCGCGGCATCGTCACCGATCCGGAGCGGTTGACGGCGCTCGCGATCCTTTCCGTCGAAAACGATAAGTCCTTCCCGCTGCTCTTCTATCGCGACAATTGCGCGGACAACGCGCTTTGCGAGGACGATGTCGCGGAAGACTTCATCCGGTCCGCGCGCGCAGTCCTCGTTTCGGGGACGCATTTTTCCAAGCCGAATACCGATGCTGCACAGCGCAAGGCGATACGCATCGCCAAGGAAGCGGGCGCGAAGGTCGTCTTCGACATCGATTATCGCCCCAATCTCTGGGGCCTTGCCGGCCACGACGCGGGCGAAAGCCGCTATATCGCCTCCGACCGCGTCTCCGCCCACCTGAAGACCGTTCTCGGCGACTGCGATCTCATCGTCGGCACGGAGGAAGAGGTTCTGATCGCATCCGGCGAGAGCGATCTGCTGAAGGCGCTGAAGACCATCCGCTCGCTGTCCAAAGCCACGATCGTTTTGAAGCGCGGACCGATGGGCTGCATCGTTTATGACGGCCCGATCTCCGACAATCTCGAGGACGGCATCGTCGGCAAGGGTTTTCCGATCGAGGTCTACAACGTGCTCGGCGCGGGCGATGCCTTCATGTCCGGCTTCCTGCGCGGCTGGCTGACCGGCGAGCCGCACGCGACATCGGCCACCTGGGCCAATGCCTGCGGCGCCTTCGCGGTGTCGCGCCTGCTTTGCGCGCCGGAAATCCCCACCTGGACCGAACTTACGTTCTTTCTCGAAAACGGCAGCAAGGAAAAAGCGCTCCGCAAGGACGAGGCGATCAACCACGTTCATTGGGCGACAACCCGCCGCCGCGATATTCCGCTCCTGATGGCGCTTGCGATCGATCACCGCAGCCAGCTCGAAGATATTGCGGACGGCAAGCCGGAACTTCTGGCCCGCATCCCCGCTTTCAAGGTGCTTGCGGTCAAGGCCGCCGCCCAGGTCGCCTCCGGCCGGCCGGGCTTCGGCATGCTGATCGACGACAAATATGGTCGCGACGCGCTTTATGCCGCCGGCGCCTATCGCGATTTCTGGATCGGCAAGCCGATCGAGCTTCCCGGCTCGCGTCCGCTGCAGTTCGAATTCAGCCAGGACCTCGGCAGCCGCCTCATCGACTGGCCGGTCGACCATTGCATCAAGGTGCTCTCCTTCTTCCATCCCGATGATCCGGCCGAGCTCAAGGCCGCGCAGATCGCCAAGCTTCGCTCCGCCTTCGAAGCAGCGCGCAAGGTCGGCCGCGAGATCCTGATCGAGGTCATTGCCGGCAAACACGGCAAGCTCGACGATCTGACCGTTCCGCGGGCACTCGGCGAGCTTTACGATGCCGGTTTGAAGCCCGATTGGTGGAAACTGGAGCCACAGGCAAGCCGCGGTGCCTGGGCGGCGATCGACGCCGTGATCGAAACGCGCGACCCGCTCTGCCGCGGCGTCGTCCTGCTCGGCCTCGAGGCGCCCTACGAGGTGTTGAAGGAGGGCTTTGCCGCCGCCCGGACGTCGAAGACGGTCAAGGGTTTTGCCGTCGGCCGGACGATCTTCGCCGACGCCAGCAAGGCCTGGCTCGCCGGCACCATGACCGACGAGCAGGCAATCGCCGACATGGCGGCAAGGTTCAAAGCGCTGGTGGATCTCTGGCTGCAACTGGGTGAAACAAAGGCTGCATAGGATCGCGCGTGCGACAGTGCAGCGGAATGGGCGAACAAGCACTTCGCCCGCGAGGAGGAAACAGAAAATGAGCCAGAAGACCGTGCGCCTCACCATGGCCCAGGCCGTGGCGCGGTTCCTGACCAAACAGATGACAATCATCGACGGCAAGCGCGTGCCGATCTTCGGCGGCGTCTTCGCCATTTTCGGTCACGGCAACGTCGCCGGCGTCGGCGAGGCGCTTTACGCCGTGCGGGAAACACTGCCGACCTACCGCGGGCAGAACGAGCAGGGCATGGCGAATGCCGCGATCGCCTTCGCCAAGGCAAGCGTCCGCCGCCGCTTCATGGCCTGCACGACCTCGATCGGCCCCGGCGCACTCAACATGGTCACCTCGGCGGCGCTCGCCCATGTCAACCGCCTGCCGGTCCTGCTCTTGCCCGGCGACGTCTTCGCCAACCGTCGGCCCGATCCGGTGCTGCAGCAGGTGGAAGGCTTCGGTGACGGCACGATCTCGGCAAACGACTGCTTCCGCCCGGTCTCGCGCTACTTCGACCGCATCACCCGGCCGGAACAGATCATCCCGGCGCTGCGTCGCGCCATGCAGGTTCTGACCGATCCGGCCGATTGCGGCCCGGTGACGCTCTCGCTCTGCCAGGACGTGCAGGCGGAAGCCTATGACTATCCGGAAAACTTTTTCGAAGAGAAGGTGTGGGTACCCCGGCGGATCGAGCCCGACCTCGACGAGCTCGCCGCCGCGATCGCGTTGCTCAAGTCGGCGAAGAAGCCGATCATCATCGCCGGCGGCGGCGTGCTTTATTCGGAAGCAAGCGCGGAGCTCGCGGATTTTGCCGAGAAGCACGGCATTCCGGTCGTCGAGACCCAGGCCGGCAAGTCCGCGCTGCCGCATTCGCACCCCCTCAACATGGGCTCGGTCGGCGTGACGGGCACCTCCGCTTCCAACGCGCTTGCGGAGGAGGCCGACGTTGTCCTCGCCGTCGGCTCGCGGCTCCAGGATTTCACCACCGGCTCCTGGGCGCTCTTCAAGAACGATGCGTTGAAGATCATCGGCCTCAACGTCCAGCCCTTCGATGCCGGCAAGCACGATGGCCTGCCGCTGATTTCCGATGCGCGGGCCGGTCTCAACCGGATCTCCGGCGGGCTCGGCGGCTACAAGGCCGACAGCGCCTGGACCGAGAAGGCGAAGGCCGGCAAGGCCGAGTGGCTGGCCGCGGCCGATAAGGCCACCGCCACGACCAATGCGGCGCTCCCCTCCGATGCCCAGGTGATCGGAGCCGTCCAGCGCGCCCGCGGCGGCAGGAAGACGACGCTCGTCTGCGCTGCCGGAGGTCTCCCCGGCGAACTGCACAAGCTGTGGCAGGCGGAAGCGCCCGGCGGCTACCACATGGAATACGGCTTCTCGACCATGGGCTATGAAGTGGCCGGCGGCCTCGGGGTCAAGCTCGCCAAGCCCGACAGCGACGTGATCGTCATGGTCGGCGACGGCAGTTACATGATGCTGAACTCCGAGATTGCCTCCTCGGTGATGCTCGGCGCCAAGGTGACGATCGTGCTCCTCGACAATGCCGGTTACGGCTGCATCAACCGGCTACAGATGGAAACGGGCGGCGCCAACTTCAACAACCTCTTGAAGGACACGCATCACGTGACCTTGCCAGGCATCGATTTTGCCGCCCATGCCGGCGCCATGGGTGCCGTCACGCGCAAGGTCGCCTCGATCCCGGAGCTTGAGGCCGCACTCGCCGAAACGGCGGAGGAACAGCGCACGACCGTCATCGTCATCGATACGGACCCGCTGATCACCACAGAAGCCGGCGGACACTGGTGGGATGTCGCAGTTCCGGAAGTGTCGGAACGCGCGCAGGTGAAAACGGCCCGCGAAGGCTACGAGAAGGCGCTCCAATCGCAGCGCTTCGGGTGAAAGCAACGACCGGCACTCGCGTTCCTGTGGGCGCCGCTTTACGTCTGGTGCCCCTCACCCTAGCCCTCTCCCCGCAGGCGGGGAGAGGGGACTTGCGCGGGCGCGGCAAATCCCTTCTCCCTGCAAGCGGGGAGAAGGTGGCGGCAGCCGGATGAGGGGCCCTTGCACCCATTCTGCACCGGAGAGACAACAACCGTCCGCCCCAAGCGGATGATGCCAGAGAAAGTGAAAGACATGATCCGCTACGGAACCAACCCGATTGCCTGGAGCAATGACGACGACCATTCGATCGGCGCGCATCTGACGCTCGAGGATTGCCTTTCCGATTGCCAGAAGATCGGCTTCGACGGCATCGAGAAGGGTCACAAAATGCCGTCCGATCCGGAGGCGCTGAAGCAGAAGCTCGCCTCTTACGACCTCGTCTTCGTTTCCGGCTGGCACTCCACCAATCTGCTGACGCATAATGTCGAAGCCGAGAAGAAGGCAATCCAGCCGCACCTCGACCTCCTGAAGCACAATAGCTGCAAGGTGGCGATCGTCTGCGAGACCTCCAATGCCATTCATGGCGACGATTCGAAATCCGTCGCCAACGACAAGCCGGTGCTGCCGGCCGGTGATTGGAAGAAATTCGGCGCCGACCTAGAGGCGATCGCTCAGTATTGCGCCGACCAGGGCATCGATCTCGTCTATCACCATCACATGGGTACGATCGTCCAGACCGGTGAGGAGATCGATCTGCTGATGCAGAACACAGGCCCGGCGACGAAGCTCTTGCTCGACACCGGTCACGCCTGGTTCGGTGGTTCCGATCCGGCGGAAGTCGCGCGGAAATACATGCACCGCGTTCGCCATATCCACTGCAAGAATGTCCGTCCGGCCATCCGCAAGGACGTGGAGAGCCAGGGCCTCTCCTTCCTTGAGGGGGTGCGCCGCGGCGTCTTCACCGTTCCAGGCGACAAGGAAGGCGGCGTCGACTTTCTGCCCGTCCTGAAAATCGCCGCCGAACATGGGTATGATGGTTGGTTGGTGATCGAGGCGGAACAGGATTCAGCTGTGCGCAATCCGTTCGAATACCAGTCGCTGGGGCTGAAGTCGCTGAAGGCTTTCGCGAAGGACGCGGGGCTGGACCGGGTATAGCTCGCCCCTCATCCGGCTGCCGCCACCTTCTCCCCGTAAGGACGGGGAGAAGGGATATGCCGCGCCCCAGATCCGCCTCCCTGAGCGAACGCGAGAAGGTGTAACGGCAAGTTCCAGAATCCCCTCTCCCCGCGAGCGGGGAGAGGTTAGGGTGAGGGGCAGCCTCTAGTCATCGAGATCAGGAGACCGTCGAAATGTCCAAACTGCTCGTCAAACCGAAGGCACAATCCGGTCTGATGCAGGAGATCACGCCCGAGAGCGCCGGCTGGACCTATGTCGGTTTCGCGCTCAACCGATTGAAGCCCGGCGAAAGGACGGCGGGCGAAGCCGGTGAAAAGGAGCTCTGCCTCGTTCTCGTCAGCGGGAAGGCGAAGATTTCCGTCGACGGCGAAGACCTCGGCGAACTCGGCGAACGCATGACACCGTTCGAGGGCCAGCCCTACGCGGTCTATGTGCCGAAGGGCAGCAAATGGCAGGCTGAGGCGACGACCGATCTCGATCTTGCCGTATGCTCGGCGCCCGGTGGCGAAGGCTTCGAGGCCAAGGTCATCCGCCCGGGCACGCATCCTCAGATGACGCGCGGCAAGGGCACCAACACCCGTTACGTCACCAACATCATGCCGGAGGATGACGGATCGGCGCAGTCGCTGCTCGTCGTCGAGGTGATCACCCCGGGCGGGCACACCTCGTCCTACCCGCCGCACAAGCACGATCAGGACGATCTGCCGGCCGAAAGCTATCTCGAGGAAACCTATTACCACCGCCTCAACCCGCCGCAGGGTTTTGCGATGCAGCGTGTCTACACGGACGATCGCTCGCTCGACGAAACCATGGCGGTGGAAGACGGCGATGTGACCCTCGTTCCGAAGGGCTACCACCCGGTTGCCGCCGTCCACGGCTACGACGTCTATTATTTGAACGTCATGGCGGGACCGAAGCGGATCTGGAAGTTCCACAACGCCAAGGAACATGAGTGGCTGTTCACCGGGATTTGAGGAGACTCTGGACGTTTGCCGCGGCTGGTCTATCGTATTCCTCTACAGCGACGCTCGTAGACGCAAGGACGCTGTAGCACTTTGATTTTCTGCATGTTCCTTCAATCGGCTACGATCTTAAGGAATCATGCAGTAGCGGAAGATGTGCGAGGAGCGGCCAATGCGGATCGATGGTCAATGCCACTGCGGCCATGTCACCTACGAGGCGGAGATCGACCCGGACGACGTGTCGATCTGCCATTGCACCGATTGCCAGCAACTGACAGGCTCGGCCTATCGGGTCACCACGAGCACGTCGCGGGCGTCCTTCCGCCTGACGGGCGCTGAGCCGAAACTTTACGTCAAGATCGCCGAGAACGGGCGAAAACGGCTGCAGTTCTTCTGCCCTGAATGCGGCTCGCCGATCTACACGACGGGTACGGACGAGGACGCCGAGGAGATCGGCATCCGCCTCGGCACGATCAACCAGCGGCGCGCGCTTGCGCCGCGTTCGCAGATCTGGTGCTCGTCCGCCCTGCCCTGGATCGGGGACGTTGGCAAGCTACCCGGCAAGCCGCGAGACTAGAGACGTGACGAAGGGCCAGTTCCAAATGCTGCGTCGCCGGATCGCCGGCGTGGATGCGGTCGAAGCGACCACGCTCCACAGCTTTCCGCGCCACACGCATGACCAGTTCGGGATCGGCCTCATCCACCAAGGGGCGCAAAAGTCCCTGAGCGGACGCGGGCTGGTGGAGGCCGAGCGCGGCGACGTGATCACCGTCAATCCCGGCGAGGTCCACGACGGCACGCCGATCGGCGATGCCGGTCGCTCCTGGCGTATGCTCTATCTCGATCCGGCGATCGTTGAAACCGCCGTCATCGATATCAGCGAAGGCGGACGACGAATGTGCGAGTTCGCCGACCCGGTCATCCGGAATGCCGCACTTGCTGCGCGGTTCCGCGAACTTTTCGCAATCGCGACGACCTCGGAGGGCGGCGACGCGACCGTTCGCTGGGACGAGCTCGTGCTGATGCTTTTTGCCGAGGCAATGCAGGTCATCCCACGTGACGCACCCAAGGTGCCGAAATCGATCGCCGCAGCGCGCGGCCTGATCGATGACGACCCGCTGGCTGCCATCACTCTGGCTGATCTGGCGCGCGAAAGCAGCCTCAGTCGATTCCAGCTGGTGCGGGGATTTGCGAAGGCAACCGGCCTCACGCCCCACGCTTATCTGGTTCAGCGGCGGATCGACATCGTCCGGCGCCTGATTGCCGAAGGCACCCCACTCGCTGAAGCGGCGATCGCCGGCGGCTTCGCCGACCAGAGCCACATGACACGCGTCTTCGTGCGCACCTATGGCGTTTCGCCCGGCGCCTATGTCGCAGCCTTGGGCTGATACCTGCAATTCCGTTCAAGACCGCCGATCGTCGATCGGGTTTTCTGCAGCCCTCACAAGAGGGTTGGCGGTCATGTCGAGGCAATTTCAGGGTTATATCTATCTGTCCCTCGCGATGGCACTGGTCGGCAGCACGGTTATCGCGAGCAAGGTCATCGCGTCCGGACTGCCGCCGTTCACTGCCACGGCCTTGCGCTTCGCGCTTGCCTTTCCGCTCTTCCTCTTGCTGATGCGCGCGACCGCGACGGCATGTCCGAGGCAGCAACGGCGCGATTGGCTCATCCTGTTCATCCAGGCGGGTGCAGGCAGCGTCGGATATACGACGCTCCTGATTTCCGGTCTGCGGCTGACGTCAGCCGCCGATGCCGGAGTCATCATCGGTACCCTCCCCATCGTTTCGGCGGTGATTGCGATTGTCGTTCTCGGCGAACGACCGGATCGTTCCATCCTGCTGGCGATCACCCTCGCCGCTGGGGGCGTTCTTTCGATCGTCTTCCGGGCAAGCGCCGGCGGCGCGCATTCGCTCCTCGGCAACACCCTGGTCTTCGGCGCCGTCATCTGCGAAGGTCTCTTCATCCTCATCAACAAGCGCCTGACAACCGCTACTTCGCCCCTCGCCCTGTCGACGCTGATGGCCGGCCTGGGCGTCGCTGTCTCAGCACCGATTGCCCTCCTCGAATTTCCGCAGGCAGCTGCGGTAACCACGCAATCGATCATCGCGGTCGCCTACTACGCTCTTGTCCCGACAGTCGGTGGCTTCCTGCTCTGGTACGCAGGACTGGCAAGAGTGAGCGGCACGGAGGCCTCGGTGTTCACGGCGATCGCCCCTGTCTCAGCAGTTCTCCTTGCCTCTGTAATGCTTGGAGAGCCGATTTCCGCCAATCAGCTGATCGGCATTGCTTGTGTGCTCGCCGCCGTCCTCAGCCTGGGTTTACGGTTGCCGAGCGCCCATCGAAACCGCTCTGAGGCCGGATGAAGCAGCCTCCGTTCGAAAAACACCATTCACACCAGAGAGCAGCAACAATGCATTTCCGCCATTCAAGCGACATCTGGAGGGATTTTCCCGCACTTTCCGCGGGTATTCTTCACGCCGAAGGCATTCACCGAGACGTCTCTGTCAATGCGCATATCGCTGCTTTCGAGGCCGCGGCGAAGGCACGGCTCGCGGCAAGCTCGGAGGGCGAATTTCCGGAGATCCAGGCCTGGCGACGCGCCTTCTCGCGCCTGGGATTGAAGCCGACGCAATACCGTTCGGCCTCCGAAGCGCTGCTCCGGCGGTTCCGCAAGGATGGATCGCTGCCACGGATCCATCCGGTGATCGACCTTTTCAATGCGGCATCGCTTGCCTTTGCCATTCCGATCGCTGTTTTCGATCTCTCCAAAGTGGTCGGTCATCTCGAGGTTCGTTACGCCTCCGACAGCGAGATCTACACCACGTTTTCCGGCGAAACCGAACATCCCGAGCAGCACGAAGTGATCTTCGCGGACGAGGAAGGGCGCGCCCATGCGCGCCGCTGGACGAACCGCCAAAGCGGCTATTCGGCAGTCGGTGACGAGACGACGGCTGTGCTCATCGTTGCCGAAGCGTTGCACGTCGGCGCGGCGACGGACGTTGGCCGGCTCGTCCATGAACTGGCGGAAACCGTGGGCGCGGTCTGGGCCGTCACTCCTCGCAGCGCCGTTTTGGATCGATCGGCCCCGCGCTTCGATATTTGAGGCGCCCGGGCGCACCGCCTCCCCAAAAAGCCCCCGATGTCCGCGCGACAGGCCGAAATTCTTTGACGACGTAAGCGCGAGGCCAATATCATCCGCGCCAGATCACAATGCGAGACGAAAGCGGCGATGCCCCACGAACGCGCCACCCCATGGCTTCTGAACCTCAAGGAGGCGCTTCTCGATCGAGGCGGTCTCGAGGAAATCTTTCGCCACGTCCGCAATCTGGTTGTCGCGACTCTGGTCACGGCGGCCGGCCTGCATGCCGTCGAGCATCCCGACATCATCGATGTGAAGGGGCTGTTGAGTATCCCGATCGCCGGCTACTTCGTCTTCTCGACCGGGATTGCGCTGTTTTTCCTCAACTTCGCAGACGGACTTCATCGACTTGGGAAGATCAAGCGGCACGTCGCCCTGCAGCTGCTGCTGGTGGCCGTGTACGTGTTGGTCACCGTCCGTATCGCCCAGCTAATCCTGGCACTCCGGATGACACCGTCTTAGCCGGCGCCGTGCGGGCGCCGGCTAGCGTGGATCGATCACGCCGCCTTGGCGACGTGATATTCCTTGATCGCCACCATCCTGATCGCCGGATAGCGTTCCGCCTCGTAGCGCAGCGAGAAGCTGTCCTGCGCCATGAACACCGGATCGCCGTCGAGATCGCGCGCGATGTCGCCGCGGCGGGCCGTGATGAACTTGTCGAGCTCACCCGGATGATCGGCGGAAATCCAGCGGCAGACAGAGAAGCGCGACATCTCGAAGGAGACCGGCAGGCCGTATTCCGCCTGCAGCCGCTCCTTCAGGACGTCGAGCTGCAGTGCGCCGACGACGCCGACGATTGCCGGCGAGCCGTCCTCCGGCGAGAAGAGCTGCACAACGCCCTCTTCCGCCATCTGCTGCAGCGCTTCCTTGAGCTTTTTCGCCTTCATCGCGTCCTCAAGCCGAACGCGGCGGAGAATTTCCGGCGCGAAGTTCGGCACGCCCTGGAAGACGAGCGGCTCACCCTCGGTGAGCGTATCGCCGATGCGGAGCGTGCCGTGGTTCGGGATGCCGACGACGTCGCCGGCAAAGGCGGTGTCGGCGAGCTGGCGCTGCGAGGCGAAGAAGAACTGCGGTGCCGACAGGCCCATCTGCTTGCCGGTGCGCGAGAGCCGTGCCTTCATGCCGCGCTCCAGCTTGCCCGAGCAGACTCGGACGAAGGCGATGCGGTCACGATGGTTCGGATCCATGTTCGCCTGGATCTTGAAGACGAAGGCCGTCATCTTTTCGTCCGTCGCCTCGACGGTGCGAATATCGGCGACCTGGGCGCGCGGCGCCGGCGCGAACTCGCTCAACGCGTTGATGAGGTCACGCACGCCAAAATTCCTGAGCGCCGAGCCGAAGAAGACCGGCGTCAGATGGCCTTCAAGGAAGGCCTTGTGATCGAACGGCTTGCAGGCCTCGATCGCCAGTGTCGTTTCCTCGATGAAGGCGTCACGCTCGTTTTCCGGCAGGCGGTGCGAAGCCATTTCCGGATCGTTGACCTTGGTCAGGCGTTCCTGCGTGTCGGCGCCGCGCACCTCGTTGGTGGCGAGGTGATAGGTGCCGCAGAAGGTCTTCGAGCGGCCGATCGGCCAGGTGACCGGCGCGCAGTCGAGCGCCAGCTTGTGTTCGACCTCGTCGAGGATCTCGAAGGGATCGCGGCTCTCGCGGTCCATCTTGTTGACGAAGGTGATGATCGGAATGTCGCGCAGGCGGCAAACTTCAAAGAGCTTCAGCGTGCGCGGCTCGATGCCCTTGGCGGCGTCGATCACCATGACGGCCGCATCGACCGCCGTCAGCGTGCGATAGGTATCGTCGGCGAAGTCCTCGTGGCCGGGCGTGTCGAGCAGGTTGAAGACGGTGTCGTCATATTCGAAGGTCATCACCGAGGTGACGACCGAAATGCCGCGCTCACGCTCGATCTTCATCCAGTCCGAGCGGGTCTGGATGCGGTCCTTCTTAGCCTTGACCTCACCGGCGAGCTGGATCGCACCGCCGAAGAGGAGGAGCTTTTCGGTGAGCGTCGTTTTACCGGCGTCCGGGTGCGAAATGATCGCAAATGTGCGGCGGCGGGAAACCGCCTCGGCAATGCTTTCGGCCATATTCGAGTATCCTGTGAGTTGCGGCGTCTTTACAGGCTCGCAGGCCAATATGCAATTGACTGCGACAAGACCGCTGGCGCTTATGACGGAATGACCATGCACCCGCTCGAAAACCGCCCTGCCCTCACTCTTGTCCGCCTGCCGCATGCGCAGGATCTCGACCTGCCCGCCTATGAGACGGCCGGGGCCGCAGGCATGGATTTGCGCGCGGCTGTTCCCGCTGGCGGGCCGATGACGATCAAGCCGGGCGCGCGCGCCTTGGTGCCGACCGGTTTCATCTTCGAGATTCCTCCCGGCTACGAAGGTCAGGTCAGGCCGCGCTCGGGTCTTGCCTTCAAGCACGGCATCACCTGCCTCAACACGCCGGGAACGATCGACAGCGACTATCGCGGCGAAGTGAAGGTGCTGCTCATCAATCTCGGCGAGGAGGACTTCGTCGTCGAGCGCGGCATGCGCATCGCCCAAATGGTGATCGCACCCGTGACGCAGGTGGCGATCCGCGAGGCGGACGGGGCGAGCACGACAGCACGCGGCGCCGGCGGCTTCGGTTCTACCGGATCCAAGTAATGCATGCGGCCCAAAAGTGTGGAGAGGTTTTGGGCTAACGGCATGCAAAAACATGCACCAATTCAAAGTGCTACAGCGTTCTTTGTACGTCTGGGAAGACGCATGGCGCTGTAGAATCTAAAGCGGCGGCAGCCGGCGCTTGACTGGCGTCGACTTGACGATCGAAGTGTTGGTCTGTGCCTTTTCGGCGATACGGTCGAGGATCGTGTCCAGTTCCTCCATGTCCCGCACCAGCATCTTGGCAATGAAGCAGTCGTCGCCGGTGATCTTGTCACATTCGACAATCTCCGGCGTTTCCTGAATGAGCTTTTCGACGATGTGCAGCATGCCGGGCATCGGCCTGACGCGCACGACCGCCTGCAACGGATAGCCAAGTCGCGCCGGATCGACGGAGACGGTGAAGCCGTTGATGACGCCGCGTTCCTCGAGCTTGCGCAGCCTGTCGGCCGCGCTCGGCGAGGACAGCCCCGCCTCCTGCGCAAGCTCCTTCAGCGACACGCGGGCGTTGGCCGCGAGAATCTCGAGAATGCGGCAATCGACATCATCCAGCATCTATCCACCCTCAATAAGACAAACCAGCAACTTCGCCTTTCATAATTAGGCATCGTACTCCGCACGCCTTCCTGAATCCATATAAAATCGCCCGGCAGCCGACTATTGTTATGCAATCGGAAAAGGAGACCAGCGATGGATAGCGAACTGAAGCGCGGAAGCGTTGAGATGACGGCGGCGATGTTGATTTCGGGGACCATCGGCTGGTTCGTGCTGATGTCCGGCCAGCCGGTCACAGGTGTTGTATTCTGGCGTTGCGTCTTCGGGGCGCTGACGCTGATCGCGCTCGCGGCAATGCTCGGGCTCATTGACCTTCGCCACTTGAAGCCGCGCATCGTCTTTCTTTCCACGCTTGGTGGCGTGGCCATCGTCGTCAACTGGCTCCTGCTTTTTGCCGCCTATTCGCGCGCATCGATTTCAATCGCAACGATGGTCTACAACACGCAGCCCTTCATGCTGCTCGGCCTCGGCGCCCTGTTTCTGGGTGAGCGCATCACCGTTACCAAGCTTTTCTGGCTTTCGGTCTCCTTCGCGGGAATGATGGCGATCGTCTCCGCCAAACCCGGCGGCGGATTCGATCCCGACCATTATCTGGCCGGCATCGCGCTTGCGATCGGCGCGGCCTTCTTCTACGCCGTCGCCGCGCTCGTCACCAAGCTTCTCACCGGCACGCCGCCACATCTGATCGCGCTCATCCAGGTCATCACCGGGGCGATCATGCTGGCGCCCTTCGCTCTCTCCGCGCCGCTGCCGGAGGGCGCGTGGCAATGGACGCTGCTCGTCGCCGTCGGCGTGGTTCATACCGGCATCATGTATATCCTGCTCTACGGAGCGATCCAGCGGCTGCCGACCCATATGACCGGCGCGCTCTCCTTCATCTATCCGATCGCCGCGATCCTCGTCGATCGGGTGGCTTTCGGCCACGAACTGCAGGCGATACAGATCGCCGGCTCGGCGGCGATCCTCTTGGCCGCGGCCGGCATGAATCTCGGCTGGAGCCTTCGGTCGGTCCCGTTTTTCAAGCGCGCAATCAGACCGAGCGCCTGATCATCAGGCGTTCGGCGGTCTCGTTCGCAGGCACCGTTCCATTGTTGCGCTCGATGCACTCTGCGACGAGCGCTTGCAGGCGCCATAGATTACGGTCCCGAATGCCCCTGGCCTCGAGATGCGCCACGGTGTTGAGCAGATACTCCGCTCCCGAGCCGACATGACCGCAGGCGCATGCCAGGACCTCGGCGACGGCTTCGAGAGAGAGACGTCCGGCATAGAGCGGCGAAGCGCGGTTCATGACGAAGGCCAGGGCCGGCACCGGCCCGCAGGCCGTCTCGACCTTGATCCAGCGCGGCATGCTGTTGGGCGGCTTATAGGTGAATTCGCGCCGGAAGAGTTTTCCGAATTGCCCCTCGAGGTCATCGTCCGGCAATTCGTAGAGCACGCCTCGGCATTGCCCCCCGCGATCGAGCGCCATCATGAGGCCCGGCTGTTCGGGCGTCCCCCGGAAGCGGATCATGCGGAAACAGAAGGAGCGATGCCAGCCCCGGGCAACGCCGACCGTTTCGCCGACATGTTCGATCTCCGGCCTCCAGATCAACGATCCATAGGCGAAGAGCATCGTTGGCGACCCCGGAGCCGGATGGCTCCTCATCATCCGCGCCACCCATTCGTCGTAGTCCGCATCGCTGTGTAGTACGGCGCCCGGCCCCGGGCCGCCGTCCGCAATCGCCCGGTGAACCTTTGCGACGTGGGCCGGGGTCAAGCTGAGCGGTCTTGGTTTGCCGGGTGTGGTCATCATCTCCGCCACGCATGTTTCCTCAAATCGTACCCGATTTAGGATAAAAACATGCAGCAATTCAAAGTGCTACAGCGACCTTTGCGCATCTGAAAGACGCGCGGCGCTGTAGAAGATCGCGCACCAGCCACCCGGAAGCAGGTTATGGCCCGCGCGTCCCGCTTTATCTGCGCGCCTCCGCCGCCATGCTGACGGCAAGGCTCGCAAGCACGGTGCTCATCAACCACCGCTGCACGAGCATGAAGAGCGGGCGACCGGCAAGGAAGGCGGCGATCGAGCCCGCCGTCACCGCGATCAAGGCGTTAACGGTGACGCTGATCATGATCTGCAGGCTGCCAAAGACGAGCGACTGGAGAAGGACATCGCCCTGTTCGGGGCGGATGAATTGCGGCAGCAGCGAAAGGTAGAGGACTGCCACCTTCGGGTTGAGCAGGTTGGTGACAAGCCCCATCAGAAAGAGCTTGCGCGGCCCGTCCTTCGGCAGGTCGCGCACCTGGAAGGGCGAGCGGCCGCCGGGCCGGACCGCCTGCCATGCGAGATAGAGCAGATAAAGCGCTCCGGCAAAACGCAAGGCGTCATAGGCGAAAGGAACCGCCAGCAGCAATGCGGTGATGCCGAGCGCGGCAAAGACCATGTAGAAGACGAAGCCGAGCGCGACGCCGCCGAGCGAGATGAGGCCCGCCGCCGGTCCCTGGCAGATGGAGCGGGAGATCAGGTAGATCATGTTCGGCCCGGGCGTCAGCACCATGCCGAGCGCGATCAGGGCAAAACCGACAAGGTTCTGAATTTCCGGCATGGAGATGGCCTTCCGCGATTCTTCCGGAAGGTGCACGGCGCTCCGGACCGGAGCAACGGCGTTCTTGTCACCCGATCAATTTTCTCGCGAGAAGCGTCGATAGGGATCGACGCAGGTTCTCCTTCGCCACGCTTTGCGCTAAACAAATCACCCGTCCAGGAGGAAAGACATCGTGACACTCGCGGCCCTTCTCGCCTATAGCGGCGCCCTCTTCATCGCCGCAGCCATTCCCGGCCCCGGGATAACGGCGCTGGTTGCGCGGGCACTCGGCTCCGGCTTTCGTGAAACCTTCTTCATGGGCCTCGGACTGATTCTTGGCGACATGACCTATCTGACGGCCGTGGTGCTCGGACTCGCCTTCGTCGCCCAGACCTTCACCGCGGCCTTTCTGATCGTGAAGATCGCGGGCGCGCTCTACCTCGGTTACATCGCCTGGAAGCTTTGGACCGCCGGCCTGTTATCGCAGGACATAAAGGCGAAAAAGTCGGCGAGCGCGGCGATGTCTTTTCTGTCGGGGCTGATGGTGACGCTCGGCAATCCCAAGACGATGCTGTTCTATGTTGCCCTCGTGCCGACGCTCATCGATCTCGCCGCGATCGGCCCCGAGGATTACAGCCTGCTTTTGGCGGCAACCTTCCTCGTCCTTCTCACGGTGCTGGTGCCTTACATGCTGCTCGCGGCCCGCGCCCGTTCGCTTCTGAAGCAGCCGAGGGCGCTCAAGGCATTGAACCGCGCCGCCGCCGGCATTCTTGCCGGAACGGCGGCCTATATCGCGACCCGCGCGAGCTGAAAAAAGATTTCGCCGCGGGGTGCCGTGTAGACGCTTTTTTCCTCCGGCTGGCACGCTCCGAGGCCCGTCTCACCCTGGAACGGGCTTGTTATTGCCCGTATTCTCGCCGCAACGATTTCAATCAAGGGAGAAACACATGTCCGAAACGCGCAAGCCCGGCCGCGGCCGCGTCTTTTCATCGATCACAGAAACGATCGGCGACACTCCCATCGTGCGCCTGGACAAGCTCGCAAAAGAGAAGGGCGTAAAGGCGAATCTCCTCGCCAAGCTCGAATTCTTCAATCCGATCGCCTCGGTCAAGGACCGTATCGGCGTCTCCATGATCGAGTCGCTCGAGGCGGAGGGCAAGATCGCGCCCGGCCGCACGACCCTCATCGAGCCGACCTCGGGCAATACGGGCATTGCGCTCGCCTTCGTTGCAGCCGCCAAGGGCTATAAACTGATCCTCACCATGCCCGAGACGATGTCAGTCGAGCGGCGCAAGATGCTCTATCTGCTTGGCGCGGAGCTCGTTCTGACGGAAGGCGCGAAGGGCATGAAGGGCGCGATCGCCAAGGCGCAGGAGCTCACCGAGACGCTTCCCGACGCGATCATTCCGCAGCAGTTCGAAAATCCGGCCAATCCGGAGATCCACCGCAAGACGACGGCCGAGGAAATCTGGAACGACACCGAAGGCGGCGTCGACATCCTGGTCTCGGGCATCGGCACTGGCGGCACGATCACAGGCGCCGGCCAGGTCCTGAAGGCACGCAAGCCGTCGGTCAAGGTCATTGCCGTGGAGCCTGAAGAGTCTCCTGTACTTTCCGGTGGCGAACCCGGTCCGCACAAGATCCAGGGTATCGGCGCCGGGTTCGCGCCGGCGATCCTCGATACGAGCATCTATGACGAGGTGATCACCGTGAATGCGGGCGAAGCGGTGGAAGCCGCCCGCCTCGTCGCGAGGCTCGAGGGCGTGCCGGTCGGCATTTCAGCCGGCGCTGCGCTCCAGGCCGCAATCGAGGTTGGCCAACGCGAAGAGAACGCCGGCAAGAATATTGTCGTGATCATTCCCTCGTTTGCGGAGCGTTATCTTTCGACGGTGCTGTTCGAGGGCCTGGGGGCGTAATCAGGCAGTTTGTGCCGAAGAAACTCTGCCGTGATTCAAAGCGCTACAGTGACCTTTGCGCGTCCGATCAGACGCGTGGCGCTTTGGTGTGGGCGGGAGCTCTATTCCGTCTCCGTGAAGGCGGCAAGATTGGCAAGCGTCGATCTGAGGCCTTTATCGTGATCCTGCTTCGAGATGCCACTGGGTACGCTCTCGCAAGTCACCGTCACCAGTGTGCCGTCTGGGATGGTTGCGAGGGTCCAGGTGATCGTCATCATGCCAGCAAATGCAGGATCGTCGGATTCGAATTCCACCCGCTGCACCACGCGTTCGTCGGGGACCAACTGCACGAAGCGCCCTTCGACGATATCGGTGCTCGCCGACGTCTTGCCGCGCGTCGAGAGGCTAGGTTCCTCATAGATAAGCGCCATGCGGTAGACGCCGCCTTCTCGCGCCTCGAACCTTTCGATCTTGCCCCGCATTCCGTCGGGCGGCAGCCATACGGCCACGGCCGCCGGGTCGAGCAGCGCCCGATAGATCGTTTGCACGGGGGCCCTGACTGCCCGCGAAGCGGTGTCCGTTCTTCCTCTGGCCGCTTCATCCGTCATGGTTGACCTGGCTCTGCCGCACGTGCGTTCCGACAATGGAGAGCCACAGCGTCGCGCCTACGTGCAAAGATCGCTGGGCACCCGGAACTGCCAAAATGATTTCGTCCCCGGATCGCAGCCGATGTGAGGAATCATACCATAGCGCCGCGGAACTGAAGCGGGATGAGGCAAAGTGTGCGCGGTTTTCCGCCCGCTTCCCCCAACTCATCGTGATCTAGGCAGCCACCGGCAATCGCTCACCGGCGACGCGATAGGAAATCGCCTCGGCAAGATGGATCCGGCCGACGGTCGCCGCCTCGTCGAGGTCCGCCAGCGTGCGGGCCACCTTCAGCACCCGGTGATAGCCGCGCGCCGAGAACTTCATCTTCTCCGCCGCATCCCTCAAGAGCTGCAGGCCCGCGGCGTCCGGTTCCGCGATCTTCTCGATCATCGTCGTCGATGCACGGGCATTGCTCGTCAGCTCCGAATGGCCGAGGGCAGCGAAACGGTCCGCCTGCAGCGCGCGGGCGCGAGCGACGCGCTTGGCAACGGCTGCGCTCGGTTCGGCCGCCACCGGGCGGAGGAGGTCCGCAGCGCTGACGGCCGGCACGTCGATGCGGATATCGATGCGGTCCATCAGGGGGCCGGAAATCCGCGCCTGATAATCGGCCATGCAACGCGGGCCGCGGGCGCATGTACGCCCCGGTTCACCCGCCATGCCGCAGCGGCAAGGGTTCATCGCCGCGACGAGTTGGATCGCCGCGGGATAGCTGACACGGTGGTTGGCGCGCGCGATGATGCATTCGGCGGTTTCGAGCGGTTGGCGCAGCGCGTCGAGGACCTGCGGCGAAAACTCCGGAAACTCGTCGAGGAACAAAACACCGTGGTGGGCGAGCGACGCCTCACCGGGCTTCGCCCTGAGCCCGCCGCCGATCAGGGCTGCCATGGTGGCCGAATGGTGCGGCGCGCGGAACGGCCGCCGATCGGAAAGCTTGCCGCCCGGCAGCTGACCGGCGATCGAATGGACCATCGAGACTTCGAGCAATTCAGCCGGGGAAAGCGGCGGCAGGATCGACGGCAGGCGTGCGGCAAGCATCGACTTGCCGGAGCCGGGAGGACCGACCATCAGGAGATTATGATTGCCGGCGGCGGCCACTTCGAGCGCCCGCTTGGCGCTCTCCTGGCCCTTGATGTCGGCGAGATCGGGCAGGTTGGCAGCGGCGGCCCGTATGGCGGGCTCCGGGCGGGAGAGCACCTGCGTGCCGCGAAAATGATTCGCGATGGCGATCAGGCTGCGCGGCGCGAGGATGTCGATTTCCGATCCGGCCCAGGCGGCTTCCGGCCCGCTTTCCGCCGGGCAGATCAAACCCTTGCCGAGCGCGTTGGCGCCAATGGCGGCCGGCAGCGCGCCGGCGACAGCGGCAATGGTGCCGTCCAGATTGAGTTCACCGATGACGACGTAGCCGGTGAGCGCATCGGCCGGGACGGCGCCGAGCGCCGCCATCAGCCCGAGGGCGATGGCGAGGTCGAAATGGCTGCCTTCCTTCGGCAGGTCGGCCGGCGCCAGATTGACCGTGACCCGCTTGGCCGGCAGCGCCAGTCCCGAGGCATGCAGCGCCGCCTGGACGCGCTCACGGCTTTCGGCGACCGCCTTGTCCGGCAGGCCGACGATCTGCATGCCGACCTTGCCGGGTGCGACCATCACCTGTACGTCGACCGGAACACCTTCGATCCCCTGGAATGCAACCGTGCTGACACGCGCGACCATAATGCCCCCTCGTCACGGCGGCCGCATTCGCGCCGCCACAACCGACGCCGGTTGCAGCATCAAATCTTGCACGGACTACGCTCAAAAACAAGAACAATAATAGAACAAATGCGTGGCAGGGGCCTTCAGGAGAGCGAAACGAGACATACTCCACCTTGATGCGTCATCGTCGCGCGCGTTCTGGACGCTATTCGAAGCCCTCAACGACACAGGTGATGAGATCGTGGTCGGACAGCGGCCGGCCCGAAGGATCGAGGGAAGGAATGATCCGGCTTTCGCCCACCCTTAAACCGCGCGAGAGAAACCAGTCGTATTTCATCGCCCGTTTCGGCCGGCGGGTGATCAGGCTCGGGCGCGTCGTCATGCCATCGATCGGACCGCCGTGCCGCGTAAAGCCGCGCGCGGCGCTCATCGCAAATAGCCCCTCGGCCTCGAAATCGCCGCCGGTGTGATTGCCGGTGTTGAGATCGCCGCCGATCAGGATCGGGAGCCCCGGAAAGGCCGCCTCCAGCGCATCGATCAGTTCCTTGGCCTGCCGCTCGCGGTAGGCGGGCTTAGCGGCGCTTTCGAGATGGGTGGAAACGGCGACGAAACGGCCCGCCGGGGTCTCGATCACGGCACCGATAGCAAGGCGCTCGCCGACGCGCGGCTGGTCGCCGCCGTCCATGAACCACGGCCTCTCGCCCCAGAGCCGCAGCATGAACGGGCGGGCAAGCGGCGCCGCCGACAATAGCGCATTGCCGTGGAAGCCCTTCTCGTTGAAGTCGTCCTTGCAGAATTCGCGCTCCGTGTCGGAGCCCAGTCCGAGTTCGACGAATTCGACGCCGTAGGCATATCGCATGCCGAGTGCGTCGGCGATCTCTGCCGTCGGGTGCCGCTGGCCGGTGCGCGCCATGCCGTTGTCCATCTCCGAGAGCAGAACAAGCGCGGCGCCGGTGGCGCGAAGATGGGCGGCGCTGTCCTTGGCGAACAGACAGCGTTCGAGATTCCATGCCGCGACGGCGAACGGAAAGGCCAGCGCCCCGTGGACGGGGAGCGCGCCGCCGATCTCGATCGTGTTCATCGCCTCGAGCCTTCCCATGATGGCGTCGTGGGCTGCAACGGTATGTTCGGCCTGGGCAAAATCCGTCCGGGCCTCCTGCGAAGGTGCGGCAAGTCTTGCTGCGGTCGTTTCAATCACAATGCCGGCTCCAGGCTTACAGTTCGCACAGTGGCCGGGGCGCTGCCCGCCGCCGATCTTGGTCCGCCGATCCTCCTGCCGTCGTCAGGCGCGAAGAAATGCAAGCGCTCGGGCGCGATGGTAATGGCGAGACCGTCCGAAAGCGGCGTCTCCGGCGCAAGCGCGACGGTGACAACATGATCGCCGATTGCGCCGTGAACGAGGCGTTGCGCTCCCAGTTCCTCGACGTAATCGACCCGGAAGAGCAGAGCCCGCTCGCCAACGCTTGCAAGACGCAGATCCTCCGCGCGCAAGCCGACAGTTACCGGTCCGCTCGACGGCGCCCGATGGCCGATGTCGATCGACTGCGTGCCTATCTGAAGGCGCCCGCTGTCGAGAACGCCCTTGACGAGGTTCATCGCCGGTGAGCCGATGAAGCTCGCGACGAAGGTCGAGGCCGGTGTGTGATAGACGTCGAGCGAGCGACCGATCTGTTCGATCCGGCCACCGTTCAAAACGACGAGTCGATCGGCGAGCGTCATTGCCTCGAGTTGATCGTGGGTGACGTAGAGCGAGGTCGTGCCGAGGCGCTTCTGCAGCCGCTTGATCTCGCCGCGCATGGACACCCGGAGCTTGGCATCGAGGTTCGACAGCGGCTCGTCGAAGAGGAAGGCGGCCGGCTTGCGGACGATCGCCCGTCCCATGGCGACGCGCTGGCGTTGACCGCCGGAAAGCGCCCGCGGCTTGCGGTCGAGATAGGGCTCGATTTCGAGCATGCGCGCTGCCTCGGCGACGCGCGCATCGATTTCGGCCTTTGGCGTCTTGCGGTTCTTCAGGCCGTAGGCGAGGTTTTCGTAGACCGTCATGTGCGGATAGAGCGCATAATTCTGGAAGACCATGGCAATGTCGCGCTCGGCCGGCTCGATCGCGTTCACGACGCGGCCGCCAATCGACACGGTGCCGGCGCTGATCGTCTCCAGTCCCGCGACCATGCGCAAGAGCGTGGACTTGCCGCAGCCGGACGGGCCTACGAGCACGATGAACTCACCGTCGGCGATATCGATCGAGACGGATTTCACCGCCTCGACGCCGCCGGCATAGATCTTGCGGACATCGCGGATTTCGATAGCGGCCATGTCACTTCTCCGTTTCGGTGAGGCCCCGGATGAAGAGGCGCTGCATGAGGATGACGACGAGAACGGGCGGAAGCATCGCAAGGATGGCGCCGGCCATGACCAGGTGCCACTGCACCTCGCCGTCCTGGATGGCGACCATGCGCTTCAGCCCCATCATCAGCGTGTAGTAGCCGGGATCGGTGGTGACCAGCAGCGGCCAGAGATACTGGATCCATCCATAGATGAAGAGGATAACGCAGAGGGCGGCGATGTTGGTGCGGCTCAAGGGCAGCAAGATGTCGCGGAAGAACTTGAGCGGGCCGGAACCGTCGACGCGCGCGGCCTCCATGAGTTCGTCCGGCACCGTCATGAAGAATTGCCGGAAGAGGAAGGTAGCGGTTGCCGAAGCGATCAGCGGCACCGTGAGGCCGGGATAGGAATTCAGCATGCCGAGATCGGCCACCACCTTGTAGGTCGGAATGATGCGCACCTCGACGGGAAGCATCAGCGTGATGAAGATGATCCAGAAGGCGAGCAGGCGGAAACGGAAGCGGAAATAGACGATGGCGAAGGCCGAGAGGATCGAAATCGCGATCTTGCCGAAGGTGATGATCAGCGCCATGCCGAGCGAATTCAGCGCCATCAGCGGGTAGGACGGCAGGCCGTTGGCGGCAGAGCTGGCGCTCAGCACTTGCGTGTAGTTCTCGATCAGGTGCCCGCCGGGCAGGAGCGGAATTATGCCGCCGACCAGCACCTCGCTTGTGTGGGTGGACGCGATGAAGGCGACATAGACAGGAAAGGCCACAATCACGACGCCGGCGACCAGGACCAGATGCGTCAGGAAGGTGAGAAACGGGCGGTTTTCGACCATCGCCATCGCCTCAATATTGCACGCGCCGCTCGACATAGCGGAACTGGATGACGGTGAGCACGACCACGATCAACATCAGAAGCACCGACTGCGCCGAGGACGAGCCGAGGTTGAGGCCGAGATATCCGTCGTTATAGACCTTGTAGACGAGGATATTGGTCGCCTGGGCCGGGCCGCCCGCCGTTGTGGCGTCGACGATGCCGAACGTATCGAACATCGTGTAGTTGACGTTGACGATGAACAGAAAAAAGGTGGTAGGCGACAGGAGCGGCAGGACGATCGTGAAGAACCGCTTGACCGGGCCTGAGCCATCGATCGCCGCGGCCTCGATCAGTGAATGCGGCACGGACTGCAGGCCGGCGAGGAAGAAGAGGAAATTATACGAGACCTGCTTCCAGGCGGCGGCGATGATGATCAGGATCATCGCATGCGTGCCATTCAGATTGTGGTCCCACCGGATGCCGAGCTGCCCGAGAAAATAGGCAAGCACGCCGGTCGTCGAATTGAACAGGAACCACCAGAGCAGGCCGGCAATCACCGGCGCCACGGCATAGGGCCAGACGAGAAGCGTCGTATAGATGCGCCCGCTTCTCACCAGGCGATTGACCGCCACCGCAAGCGCCAGACCGAAGGCCATCGAAAGCGCGGTCACGGCGACGGCGAAGACGGCCGTCCGCGCGAGCGAGTCGAGATAGAGCGGATCCCTGAGAAGCCGGACATAATGCTGAAACCCGACGAAGCTCGTCGATAGCCCGAACGGGTCCTCCCGCTCGAAGGACGACTTCACCGCCTGTCCCGCGGGCCAGATGAAGAACACCAGCGTGATGACGAGTTGCGGCGCCAGAAGCAGATAGGGCATCACCCGGTTTGGAAAGATCGTGCGTTTCGTGTCCATCATAGTCTTTCGCTTCGGCCCGCCAAAAGGCGAAAAGCCGGCAGTATCGCCGGCCTTCCGTTGGTAAGGCGCAACCCTAGTTGGCCGCTTCGAACTCGCGCAGGAGTTCGTTGCCGCGCTGGACGGCGGAATCGAGCGCCTGCTGGGCGGTCTTGCTGCCGGCGAGCAGCGCCTGGAACTCCTCGTCGAGGATGGCGCGTGCCTGCGTGAGGTTACCGAAGCGTACGCCCTTCGAGTTTGCAGAGGGCGTGCCGCGGGTGATCTGCTGGATCGCCACGTCGGAACCGGGGTTCTTCTCGTAGTAGCCCTGCTTCTGGCCGAGCTCGTAGGCTGCATTGGTGATCGGCAGATAGCCGGTGAACTGATGCCAATCGGCCTGGAGCTCCGGCCGCGATAGATAGGTGAAGAACTTCGCGACACCCTTGTAGACGTCGTCGCTCTGACCGTTCAGAACCCACAACGTCGCGCCGCCGATGATCGAGTTCTTCGGCTCCTTCGTCACGTCGTCGTAGTAGGGAAGCGGCGCGAAACCGGGCGTGAAGTCCTTCGCGTTCTTGATGACGCCGGCGCGACCGGCCGAGGAGTTCATCGTCATGGCGCATTCCTGCGCATAGAACTTCGTGGCGGCGTCATCGCCGCCGACAGGGCCGCCATACTGGAACAGGCCCTCGTCGGCCCATTTCTTCAGATTGGCCCAATGCTTGACCTGGACCGGGCCGTTGAAGGTGAATTCCGTCCCGGTGCCGCCGAAGCCATTTTCCAGCGTGCCGAACGGCTGGTCATGGATGGCGGAAAGGTTTTCCGTCTGGATCCAGGTGATCCAGGCGCTGGTGAGGCCGCATTTCGCCGCGCCGGAGGTGACGATCTTGCGGGAGAAGTCCTCGACTTCGGCCCAGGTCTTCGGGGCGACTTCGGGGTCGAGACCGGCCTTCTTGAACACGTCCTTGTTGTAATAGAGGATCGGCGTCGAGGAGTTGAACGGCATCGAAAGGATGTTGCCCTCGGTATCGGTATAATAACCGACGACCGGTGCGATGAAGGATTTGGGATCGAAGGTCTCGCCCTGATCCGCCATCAGCTTGTAGACCGGATAAACCGCACCCTTGGCAGCCATCATCGTTCCGGTGCCGACTTCGAAGACCTGCACGATGGCCGGTTGCTGGCCGGCGCGGAAGGCGGCAATCGTCGCCGTCAGCGTCTCAGGATAAGTTCCCTTGTAGACCGGCTTCACAACATAGTCGGTCTGGCTTTCATTGAACTTCGTGGCGATCGCCTCGAGCTTCTGCCCAAGCTCCGCGCTCATGGCATGCCACCAAGTGATTTCTGTCGCTGCGAGCGAGGAGGATGCCGAAAGCGCCAGCATGAAACCGGCAGTTATGAAAGTCCTGATCATGGTCGATTGCCCTCTCCACCTTCGTTGGGAATGGCAGTGGACTAGTGACCTTCGATGACAGTGGGGTAACGCTTTTATGTCGGAACGATTACAAATTTGCCCGTTTGGTCAAAATGCGCCCGCGTGTCAAAATGCATCCGGCAGATGTCGCGGCCAGCGCCAGGGGGTAACGGCAACAATATCGTAGCGAACGGAGAGACGGTGGAAATCCGCCTGGCGCGCCAGCCAGATATCGCTCGCGGCCCTGATCCGCCGCTGCGCCGTGTCGGAGACGGCAAAGATCGCCTCGTCAAAGCCGCGGCGGGCCTTCACTTCGACGCAGGCGATGAGATCGCCGCGACGGGCGATGATGTCGATCTCGCCGAGCCTGGTGCGATAGCGCATCGCCACGATGCGATAGCCTTTGAGGATCAAGCAGAGCGCCGCGCGGTATTCGGCGACATGGCCGCGCTTCAGAGCCTTCAGCTTGCGACTGTCCGGCGGGTCAACCTTCATCGCGTTCCTTGCGAGCGAGAAGCCGGTCGTAGAGTTCCTTGCGCGGCAGGCCGGTGCGGCGGGCAGCTTCCGTTGCGGCCTTGCCCATCGGCATGTCCTTTGCGAGCGCGCTCAAGAGCGCGTCCACATCCGCCTCCTTTGGAACCGGCTTCGCATCCGGCGGACCGACGACCAGAACGATTTCGCCCTTCACGTTCGCGCCGTCGGCGTAGAAGGCGCAGAGCTCCCCGAGCGTGCCGCGCCGGAATTCCTCGAAGGTCTTGGTCAGCTCGCGGCAGACGACCGCTTTCCTCTCCGTGCCGAGAACATCTGCAGCAGCGGCGACCGTTGCCGCGATCCGGTGCGGCGACTCGAAGAAGAGCAGCGTCGCGGGCACCGCGGCAAGCTCGCTGATGCGATCACGCCTCGCCTTGTCCTTTACGGGCAGGAAGCCGGCAAAAAGGAAAGCATCGCTCGGAAGGCCCGAGCCGACGAGGGCAGCAAGCGGAGCCGACGGCCCCGGGATCGGCACGACGCGGTGGCCCGCCTCAATCGCTTGCTGCGCCAGGCGATAGCCGGGATCGGAGACGAGCGGCGTGCCGGCATCGGAAACGAGCGCCACCGATTTGCCCTCGCCGAGCGCTGCCAGCAGCCGCGGGCCGGCCTCGTCAGCATTGTGCTCGTGATAGGCGAAGGGGCGGTTGACGATGCCGTAGCGATCAAGCAGCACACGGGTGACGCGCGTGTCTTCGCAGGCGAGAACGTCGGCGCCGGCAAGCGTCTCCAGGGCTCTGAGGGTGATGTCGGCGAGATTGCCGATCGGCGTGGCGACGAGATAGAGCGCCGGCTCCAGCGGGCGGGCCGGTATGGTCGCATTGTGCAACCGGTAGCCGCGCTGTTTCTCCCTGTCCGCCGCTTCGGCCATTTCGTGCTTTTCCAATTGCTTATCTTCCCGCCGCCTATGTCCATCGAGCCGGCTTGAGCCTTTATGGGCGAGCTGATGGCGTGAGGCAAGGACGGGTCACGATCGTCCCCTTGTGCAATTGGGGAAACTCCCCGCGAAACCCCTTGCTTTTGCGGTTCTCTTTCTGCCATTTTGCCCGTCCACATCCTTCCGGCCGAGCGGCCGGGACACTCGCAGTTGACGCCGCGGCGGGTTCGCCCGCCGGGCAATGGTTGAAAGCGGTAGCATCCCATGCGCATTACTCTCGAGCGGTCCAATCTCCTGAAATCGCTGAACCATGTTCACCGCGTGGTCGAACGGCGAAACACGATCCCGATCCTCTCGAACGTGCTGCTGCGCTCCGATGGAGCGAGCCTCGAGATGAAGGCGACCGACCTCGATCTCGAGATCACCGAGGCGACGCCGGCGCAGGTGGAACAAGCGGGCGCCACCACCGTTCCGGCGCATCTCCTCTACGATATCGTTCGCAAGCTCCCGGATGGGGCGGAAGTGCTGCTTGCGACCAATGCCGAGGGCACGGCGATGACGGTTGCCTCCGGCCGCTCCAAGTTTTCGCTGCAGTGCCTGCCGCAATCGGATTTCCCGGATCTGACGGCCGGCAGCTTCTCGCATTCCTTCCGGCTGAAGGCGACGGACCTCAAGATGCTGATCGACCGGACGCAGTTCGCGATCTCGACGGAGGAGACCCGGTACTACCTCAACGGCATTTTCGTGCACACGGTCGAGAGCAACGGCCAGTTGAAGCTGCGTGCGGTTGCGACCGACGGCCATCGTCTTGCCCGCGCTGATGTCGAGGCTCCGGCCGGTTCCGAAGGCATGCCGGGCATCATCATTCCGCGCAAGACCGTCAGCGAGTTGCAGAAGCTGCTCGACAATCCCGACATCGTCGTCACGGTCGAGGTCTCGGACGCCAAGATCCGCTTGACGATCGGCTCCATCATCATGACCTCGAAACTGATCGATGGGACTTTCCCCGACTACCAGCGGGTGATCCCGGCCAACAACGAGAAGGAACTGCGCGTCGATTGCCAGTCCTTTGCCCAGGCCGTCGATCGCGTCTCGACCATTTCGTCCGAGCGCGGCCGCGCGGTGAAGCTCGCGCTCACCGACGGACAGATGACGCTAACCGTCAACAATCCGGATTCGGGCAGCGCTACGGAAGAACTGCCAGTTGGCTATGAAAGCGATCCTCTGGAAATCGGCTTCAACGCCAAGTACCTGCTCGACATCACCGCCCAGCTCACCGGCAACGATGCGGTCTTCATGCTTGCGGATCCCGGTTCGCCGACGCTGGTGCGTGACCTTGCCGCCGAGGACGCGCTCTATGTCCTCATGCCGATGCGCGTGTGAGGGTTCGCCTCGACAGCGGCATGAAAAAGCTGACCCGCCGCCACTGGACGGCGGGTTTTTCACGAAACCTGCGGTCGCGTCTTGTTGATAAGCTGTTGCTTTTGGACGCGGACAGACTTGTTTTTGCCGCAGATGGGAGCACATTATGCTCCATATGTTTGCGCGACCCGGCCGAATCAGAACGCAGCATGGGCCGCGCGCAACCGAAATGAGAACGATTTTTCGAGGGGGTTCGATGAGTTTGCGCTTGAAGGTGAAGGAAAAGTTCGGTCGGAAGTTCGACGAGGAAATCCGCTTCTTCAAGGGTTGGATGAACAACACCCGTGCCGTCGGAGCGATCCTGCCAACGTCCTCGATCACGGCGCGACGGATGGCGAGCGTGGTCAATCCCTATTCGGGCCTGCCGGTGCTGGAACTTGGCCCCGGGACCGGCGTGATCACCAAGGCGATCCTGGAGCGCGGCATCGCGCCGGCAAAACTGGTCTCGGTCGAATATTCGACTGATTTCTTCAACCAGCTGAAGGCTCGTTTCGCCGGCGTGCAGTTCATCAACGGCGACGCGTTCGACCTCGAGCACACCCTCGGATCGCTGAAGGACCGGCAGTTCGACAGTGTCGTGTCCGCGGTGCCGCTGTTGAACTTTCCAATGCACCGCCGGGTAGAACTTATCGAAGACCTGCTTTCGCGCATCCCGGTCGGACGGCCCGTCGTGCAGATTTCCTATGGCGCGCTCTCGCCGGTCGTCGCCATGCCCGATCGCTACAGCATCCAGCATCTCGACTTCGTCGTGCGCAACATTCCGCCCGCTCAGCTCTGGGTCTATCGCAAGGCGCACTGAGGCGTCGCGTGTTCGGCGTCTATCTGACCCATCCGCAGGTTACGATCGACCCGGCAATCGCCGTGCCGAAATGGGGATTGTCCGAGCTCGGCAGGGATCGCGCCCGCGCGGCGGCTTCGAATCCTTGGGTCCGGTCCCTCGGCCGCATCATATCCAGCCATGAGACGAAAGCCCTGGAGACCGCGGCCATACTGGCGCGTGCGGCAGGCATCCCCGTCGAGACTGACGAAGAGATGGGCGAGAACGACCGCTCCGCGACAGGGTTCCTGCCGCCACCGGCGTTCGAGGAGGCCGCCGACTGGTTTTTCGCCCATCCGAACGAAAGCTTCAAAGGCTGGGAGCGGGCGATCGACGCCCAGACGCGCATCTGGAACGCCGTTTCCTACATTCTCGATCGCCATGACCCCGCGGTTCCGATCGCCTTCATCGGGCACGGTGGCGTCGGGACGCTGCTCAAATGTCGCATGACCGGCGCCGCGATCGCGCGCAACGCGGACCAGCCGGCGGGGGGCGGCAACCTCTTTGCTTTTCGCCTTGCGGATCGCGCCGTCACGTGCGACTGGACGCCGATGGAGTTCTGGCAGGGGTGATCTCGACATGACCATGAGCGCGCGCGACCGGCTGATCGTCGGCCTTGATCTACCGACGGTCGCCGAGGCGGAAAAGATCGTCTCGACACTTGGTGACAGCATCGTCTTCTACAAGATCGGCTACCAGCTTGCTTTCGCCGGCGGGCTCGAATTCGCACGCGATCTTGCCGCGAGCGGCAGGAAGGTATTCCTCGACATGAAGCTGCTCGACATCGACAACACGGTGGCGAAGGGCGTCGAGAACATCGTGAAGATGGGCGTGTCGATGCTGACGCTGCACGCCTATCCCAAGGCGATGAAGGCGGCCGTCGAGGCGGCGCGCGGATCCGACCTCTGCCTGCTCGGCGTCACGGTCCTCACCTCCATGGACGAGCAGGACGTCATCGATGCCGGTTACGAGTACGATCCGCACACGCTGGTGCTGCGCCGCGCGGAACAGGCGCGTGCTGCGGGAATGGGCGGCATCGTCTGCTCCGCCGAAGAGGCTGCTGCCGTGCGCAAGATCGTCGGAACGGACATGGCGCTCGTCACGCCCGGCATCCGGCCTGCCGGCGCCGACAAGGGTGACCAGAAGCGTGTGATGATGCCGGCTGACGCGCTTCGTGCGGGATCGAGCCATCTCGTGGTCGCGCGGCCGGTCGTCCAGGCTGCAGAGCCGTTGACTGCTGCCCGTGCGATACTGGCCGAGATGGAGAGCGCGCTTTCCGGTTGACCCGCCGGCGCCGAAGGCTCTCCGGCTATTTTGCAGGCTGCCGTCCATTGGACGGACGCTACGCTTGACGTTGACCGCAAATTGCCGGAAGTAACGATCCCGTCTGTGTATTCTACCGAAAGACGAGGAGCTTATCATGGCCAAGGGATATTGGATCGCTCGGGTCGATATACGGGACCCTGAACGCTACAAGGACTATGTGGCGGCGGCAAAGCCGGCCTTCGAGAAATACGGCGCCAAGTTCCTCGCGCGCGGTGGCAACTTCCATCGGCTGGAAGGCGCGGTTCGCGCCCGCAACGTCGTCATCGAGTTTCCCTCCCTTCAGGCTGCTGTCGACTGTTACAACTCGCCCGAATACCAGATTGCCGCGGCGATCCGGCAGGAAGTGGCCGACGCCGAGATGGTGGTGGTGGAAGGCGTCTGAGGCCCGCAGAAGGCGGCGCGAAAGTGCCGGTGCAGCGATCGTGGATTGGCCTTCACCTCTCCCGCCGCTTGGGCTATGTAGCAAGCAATTCTTCCCAATGATATCAGGAGTGCGTTTCCCATGACCTTGTCCAACCTTCCGCCGCTGGTGACGATTTTCGGCGGATCCGGATTTGTCGGCCGTCATGTGGTGCGCGCGCTCGCCAAGCGCGGCTATCGCATTCGCGTTGCGGTCCGTCGTCCGGACCTCGCCGGCCATCTCCAGCCGCTCGGGAATGTCGGTCAGATTTCCTTCGTCCAGGCCAATCTGCGCTATCGCAAATCGATCGACCGCGCCGTCGAAGGCGCTGACCATGTGATCAACTGTGTCGGCATCCTGTTCCAGAGCGGCCGCAACACCTTCGACGCGGTTCAGGATTTCGGAGCGCGGGCAGTCGCCGAAGCGGCGCGCGCTGCCGGGGCGACACTGACCCATATCTCGGCGATCGGCGCCGACACCAAGTCCGAGTCGAGCTATGCACGCACCAAGGGCCGCGCCGAGGTGGCGATCCTCGAAACGCTTCCCGAAGCGATCATCATGCGGCCTTCGATCATTTTCGGGCCCGAGGACGGCTTCTTCAACAAGTTCGCAGAAATGTCCCGGTTTTCGCCATTCCTGCCGCTCGTCGGCGGCGGTCGCACGAAATTCCAGCCGGTCTATGTGACCGACGTTGCCGAGGCGGTCGCCCGCGCGGTCGACGGCAAGGTCGAGAAAGGCAAGATCTACGAACTCGGGGGACCGCAGGTCCTGTCGTTCCGCGAATGTCTCGAGCTCATGCTGAAGACGATCGACCGCAAGCGCCGCCTCGTGCCGCTGCCGTTCGGCGTCGCTTCCCTCATCGGGGGCGTCGCTTCGATGGTGCCGTTCATCACGCCGCCGCTCACGGCCGATCAGGTGGTGTTGCTCAAATCCGACAATGTCGTCTCCGAACAAGCCGAAGCGGAGGGGCGGACGCTCGCCGGAATCGGAATCGACCCGACGATGCTCGATTCGATTCTGCCGACCTATCTTGTGCGCTATCGCCCGCATGGACAATATACGCGCGGCGGACGCGCGGCCTGACTCCTCATCCCGTTCGATGTGACCGCCGGCTCCGCCGGCGGTTCTTGTTTGTGGTAATGGTGCAACACCGTTGCAGTTCTGCCGCAGTTGCAAAACACGAATAGCATTTACCGCGGATTCAGCATGTCCTGATATTGATCATGACATGTCCAGCGAATAAACACCCCTCGCGCCACATCGCTCGGCGAGCGCAGTCGGTGCCAACATCACACTCGAAAGGCATAACGTCCCATGGGCAAGTCGATCGCAATCTTTTTTGCGTCTGCGGCACTGATCATTCTGGCTGGCTCGTTCATGGCTCCGAGTACCGTGGCAAGCAGCAGCAAGGGATGCGCGCCCGCCTATGGCGTCGACCCCTGCACGACCGCGTCGATCGAGTTTTCCGGCGAGTAAGCCGGCACCTGTCGCATAAGCGCACCAGTCCTCTCGGACGGCACTGCGGCGGTGATATTTCAGTTTTGGCGGGGGCCAGGGAGCCGCATGCGTTTCGAAAGAGCGCATGCGGCTTTATTTTTGGCCTAGATCGTTTCATTGAAACAGTGAAACGATCTAGCTTGTTGATTTGACACAAGTCCTGACGGAAAGCCGTTACACACTTTTCCTGGAATTGCTCTAGCCAAGAAGCCACAGGCCGATGAGGCCGGCTACCCCGACGATGATCCGCCAGATCGCGAAGGGCGTAAAGCCGCGGTACGAGACGAAATCGAGCAGCGAGCGCACAACGAACACCCCGGCCACGAAGGCGGCGAGGAACCCGACCGCAATCAGCGTCATATCGTCGAAGGAAAGCGCGTCACGGTTCTTGTAGAGATCGATGGTGAAGGCACCGACCATTGTCGGCATGGCGAGAAAGAACGAAAACTCCGCCGCGGAACGCTTGTCGGTTCCCATCAGCAAAGCACCGGCAATCGTGGCGCCGGAACGCGACGTGCCCGGAATCATCGCAAGGCACTGGAAGAGGCCGATCTTGAAGGCCAGCGACGGCGGATAATCCATCACGTCGGTATAGCGGGGTTTAAGCGGCAGATGGTCGATCGCGTAAAGGATGGCGCCGCCGACGATCAGCACGATGCAGATCAGCATCGGTGTTTCAAAAAGCACCGACTTGATGAAGCCATGGGCCGCCGCACCAATGACGGCCGCGGGAAGAAAGGCGATAAGCACCGAGAGCACGAAGCGGCGTGCGAGAGCGCTCGACGGCAAAGCCAGCGCAATCTTGAGCAGCCGGTGGGAATAGACCAGCAGGATCGCAAGGATCGCACCGAGTTGTATGAGAACGGCGAAGGTATTTCCGGGTGACCTGAAACCAAGGAAGTGGCCGGCAAGAAGAACATGCGCCGTCGACGACACGGGGATGAACTCGGTCAGTCCTTCGACAAGACCGAGCACGAGCGCGCTGATGATCGATTGATCCGCCATAAATAAGATGTTCCTGACGTGTTGGGATTTGGGAGGAGAAGGTCGATTCGCTTGTGTTTGCCACCTGAACTACCTATAGCTCGTAACAACAAGCCGTGGCCAGACACATGTGCCGCGACGTTACTGCATGTTTCCTTAAATCGTAGCCGATTTAAGGAAACATGCAGCAAACAGCTGCAGCGTCCTTGCGCGTCTGACAAGACGCGCGGCACTGTAGCGCTCCCGCAAAAACAGATCCACGAAGCCGATCCTCGATGCCGACACTCTATCATCACCCCATGTCCTCCGCCTCCCGGTTCGTACGCCTGATCCTTTCGGAATACGGCTACCAGACCGAGCTCAGCGAGGAGCAGCCGTGGGAGAACCGGCGGGACTTTCTGGCCCTCAATCCGGCGGGCACGCTGCCCGTCTATGTCGACGACAGCATGCGCGCGCTTTGCGGCGCGACGATCATTTCGGAATATCTCGATGAAACCAGCGGCATCATGAAGCGCGACCGCCGCCTCCTGGCGGAGGATCCGTTCCAACGAGCGGAGATTCGCCGGCTCACCGAATGGTTCCTGCACAAGATGGAAGCCGATGTGACGCGCCCGCTGGTGCGCGAGCGCATCTTCAAGCTGCAGATGACCCCGGATCAGGGCGGTGGCGCGCCGGATTCGAAAATCCTGCGTACGTCGCGCGCAAATATCCGCCAGCACATGAAATATCTCTCCTGGCTCGCCGGCTCGCGCCCGTGGCTTGCGGGCGACCGCATCTCCTACGCCGATCTTGCCGCGGCCGCCGCAATCTCAGTGCTCGATTACCTCGGCGAGATCGACTGGTCCGAGGCGCCGACGGCGAAAGAGTGGTACCAGCGATTGAAATCCCGCCCGTCTTTCCGGCCGCTGCTCGGCGAGCGCGTGCGCGGCATCACACCGGTCTCGCACTATGCGGACCTCGACTTCTGAGGACAATGCAATGCCTGGCGGCGCCGTAAGAGCGGAGAACCAGGACAGGAAGCGCAGCACACTGACCGCGTTTCTGAAGAGCGAGGCGGCGGACAAGGGCTTCGATATCTGTCGCATCACGCGGCCGGACGCCATTCCGGAGGCGCCCGAGCGGCTGAGACAGTTTCTGGCCGAAGGAGCTCACGGCACGATGGAATGGCTCGCCGAAACGGCAGAACGCCGGTCCGATCCACGTGTGCTGTGGAGCGACGTCCGCTCGATCGTCATGTTCGGCATGAACTACGGTCCCGAGGACGATCCGCGCGCGATCCTCACCAAGCGGGACCGCGGGGCGATTTCGGTCTATGCGCAGAACCGCGACTATCATGATGTCGTCAAGGGGCGGCTCAAGGAGGTCGCGACGCGCTTTGCCGCCCGCTTCGGCGAGGACGTGAAAGTCTTCGTGGACACGGCCCCGGTCATGGAAAAGCCGCTCGCCGAAAAGGCCGGCATCGGCTGGCAGGGTAAGCATACCAATCTCGTCAGCCGCGAATACGGTTCGTGGCTATTTCTCGGTAGCCTGTTCACGACCGCCGACCTCGACCTCGACGAGTCGGAGCGCGACCATTGCGGCTCCTGCCGCGCCTGTCTCGACGCCTGCCCGACCGGCGCCTTTCCGGCGCCCTATCAGATCGACGCACGGCGCTGTATTTCCTACCTGACGATCGAGCACAAAGGCTCGATCGAGCCCGAGCTCCGACCTCTGATCGGCAACCGGATCTATGGCTGCGACGACTGTCTTGCCGCCTGTCCGTGGAACAAGTTCGCGCGTTCGGCCTCCGAAATGAAACTCCGGCCGCGCGACGACCTGAAAGAGCCGGCGCTGAACTTCCTGCTGACCTTGGACGATGCGGCGTTCCGCGCCTTCTTCTCCGGTTCTCCGGTCAAACGGATCGGTCGCGACCGTTTCGTCAGAAACGCCTTGATCGCGGCCGGCAACTCCGGTGAAAGAGACCTGGTACCGCATTGCAAGGCGTTGGCGCTCGACGCTTCCCCAACGGTGAGGGGTATGGCTGTCTGGGCCCTCTCGCGGCTTTTGCCGCGCGACGAACTTGCCGCGTTCGCCGGGCAGTGTGCGCCGGAAAGCGACAAAGACGTACTTTTCGAATGGGAAATGGCAGGAGTAAGCCGATGCATGTCCTGATTCTTGGCGCCGGCTATTCCGGCACGGCGATTGCGAAGGCACTGGTGCCTGCGGCCCAGTCCGTGGCCGGCACCACCCGCTCGCCCGAAAGGCTCGCCGATCTTGCGCAAGCCGGGATTCGTCCGCTCCTTTTCGATGGAACGGCGATATCCGCCGAGCTCGCGGACGCGATGCACCAGGCAACCCATCTCGTCCAGTCGATTGCCCCGGGCCAGGACGGCGACCCGATGTTTCGCACCGGTGTCCAGGCGTTGCCCGAACTTCTCCCCAATCTTCGCTGGATCGGCTATCTCTCCACCGTCGGCGTCTATGGCGACCACAAGGGTGCCTGGGTGACGGAGGACACGCCCTACGAGCCTGTTTCCCAGCGTTCGATCGAAAGGGTCGGGGCTGAGAATGCCTGGCTTGCCCTCGGCGCTGAGCGCGGCATTCCCGTCGCTATCCTGCGCCTTGCCGGGATTTATGGCCCGGGCCGCAATGCCTTTCGCAACCTCGCCGAAGGCACGGCACGCAGGCTGGTGAAGCCCAACCAGGTCTTCAACCGCATTCGCGTCGAAGATATCGGATCGGCTACCGCCTTCCTTGCCAACCGCAGCATGGGTGGGATCTTCAACGTCACCGACGATGAACCGGCCCCGCCGCAAGATGTGGTGGCGGAAGCCGCCCGGCTGATGGGCGTCGAGCCGCCACCGGAAATTCCCTTCGAGACCGCCGAATTGTCGCCAATGGCGCGCTCCTTCTACGGCGAGAACAAGCGCGTCTCGAATGCCCGCCTTCGCGGGACCGGCTTCCAATTTGCCTTCCCGAACTATCGCGTGTCGCTTGCACAGTTGTGGGAAACAGGCATCTGGCGCGGCAAGTAGACTCCACCACAATTCGTGCAGCCAGAATACCTCCATTCGGATGAAAGCATGTCTTCAGATCATCCGATAGTAACGGTGAGCACGACTTTCGTTTGACTGCCTAACGCTTGCCCATATTTGGTCTATACTTCGCCGGATTGCACAACCTAGGCGCTAGTTAGAAGATTTTCACGAACAGGATTCACGGAAATTCATGCGAATCGAAATTTTTAAATGATTTTTTTTGAACACGGGGAGTCTGCCCTCGGCCCGGGGCCCCGTCCGACGTCTAACCCATGATTCCAAAGAACTTCACGCGGCGATCTAAAATAATTCAAACAAACTTCCATTTTAAAATTTCACCGCTTTTCAACAATACCTAATAGACAGTTAACGGTTGAAGCACGGTTTTGCCATTTTTCGCCTCAATTAGGTCAATCAGCAGGGAAAATTAACTAAACTTTCAAACCGTGGGGGCCGTCGCTTGAAACCAGCGAACATTAAAACTGCTGCCGCAGCAGTGCTATTCACCGTCGGGATGGGGTTGGTCTCGGCATCCGATAGTCAGGCAGCAGGGTCCGCTTGCGGCGGTGCATCCTGGTACGCGCTGACCTCCAAGACCGCGTCCGGCGAGCGAATGAACGCCGCGCGCCTCACCGCTGCCCACCGCAACCTCAAGTTCGGCACGAAGGTCGCGGTCACCAACAAGCGCAATGGCAAGACGGTCGTCGTCCGCATCAACGATCGCGGCCCGTTCATTCGCGGCCGCGTGCTCGATCTGTCGAAGGCGGCCGCCTCGCAAATCGGCATGATCCGCTCGGGAACCGCCAGCATCTGTTACCAGGTCATCAATTCCTGATCCGCCAATATCCTTGATCGGCTCCGATTTAAGGAAACATGCAGTGGGCGGCTTCCGCCATTTCTACCGCTTCCGTCTTGCTCTTCGGTGTCTTCGCCGTTACCACGGCGAAAAAGGAGTTCATCGAAGATGCGCTTGGGCGGAAGGCTCGCAGGAGCCATTGAGGTTCTTGACGACATAGAAAAACGGAAACGGCCCGTCGCTGACGCGCTCAAGGACTGGGGCCTTTCCCACCGCTTCGCCGGATCGGGCGACCGCTCCGCCATCGGTAACATCGTTTACGACGCGCTGCGGATGAAGCTCTCCCACGCCTATCTGATGGACAGCGACAGCGCGACCGCGCTTGGCCACGCGGTCATGTATCGGCAATGGGGCTTTACCCCCGCGACGCTTGCCGCGGAGCTCGCCGACGACAAGTTCGCGCCCGAGGCTCCCTCGGCGGAAATGATGAAGGTCTTTGCCGAGCACCGGCTCGACGATGCGCCCAAGCATGTGCAGGCGGATATTCCGGAGTGGACTGAGGCCTCTTTCGAGGAGAACTTCTCCGACCACTGGCTCGAGGAAGCCCAGGCGCTTGCCGGGCGGCCGACACTGGACCTGCGCGTCAACACCCTGAAGGCAAGCCGCGACAAGGTGTTGAAGGCGCTCGACCGAAGCGGCGCCGAACCGGCGACAATCGCGCGCCACGGCTTGCGCATCCCGGCCGGCGAAGGCGCTTCGCGCCTCCCGAACGTCACCGCGGAGATCTCGTTCCAGAAGGGCTGGTTCGAAGTTCAGGACGAAGGTTCGCAGATCGTCGCCGATCTGGTTTTCCCGCAGGAAGGCGAGCAGGTTCTCGACTACTGCGCCGGCGGCGGCGGCAAGACGCTTGCCATGTCGGCCGCGATGAACAACAAGGGCCAGGTCCACGCCTACGACACCGATCGCAAGCGGCTGGCGCCGATCATCGAGCGGCTGAAGCGCGCCGGCACCCGCAATGTGCAGGTGCATGAATCGGCGGAATCCCTGGCGCCGCTTACCGGGCGCTTCGATCGCGTGCTTGTGGATGCGCCCTGCACCGGGACCGGCACGTGGCGGCGGCGCCCGGACACGAAATGGCGGCTCACGCAGAAGAACCTGGAGGAGAGGCTGGCGCAGCAAGAAGAGGCGCTTGCTAGCGCCGCCCAGTTCGTGCGGCCGGGCGGACATCTGATCTACGTGACCTGCTCGGTGCTTCCCGAGGAGAACGAGTCGCAGGTCTACGGTTTCTGCGAGGACAATCCGGAATTCGAGATTCTCTCGGCCGCCGACATATGGGCCACGCTCTTCGGCACCGACAAGCCGCAGCCGTGGTCCGCCGACATGAAGACGGTCACTCTGACGCCCGCCTCGACGGGAACCGACGGCTTCTTTTTCTGCCTTATGGGCCGAAAGAGCTGATGCATGCCCCCCAAAAGTGTGCAGCGGTTTTGGGTGGACGACAGGCATGAACACGAAGACCTAAACGCGCCGTGTGAGGCCGTTTGAACGCGACGCACCTTAGTGCCGGATCGCAGGCCGACGTTTGCGCGTGCCGCCCCGGGAAAGTTTGAAAACATTCTAAACTATACACTTTGACACAAGTTTACTTTTGGTCCATGAGAAGTGGGCTTTAGCGGGCTCCGAGACGTTTGCTCGCCGCCCACTGCAGGTTTCCGAACGGACCCGATTGAAGGGCAGAAACACGCAGCGATGCAAAGTGCTGCAGCGACCTTTGTGCGTCACGTAAAGACGCACGGCGCTGGAGGAGAAGCAAAGGAGAGGGTCGTGACCAAGAATTTCATCCGCGCCGCCGCGCTGGCGCTCATGGCCGCAACGTCGGCGCTGGCCTTGCAACCGGCGAATGCCGCCACCGACGCCGCTCAGGTCGTCAAGCACTACGCCGCCGTTGCACACGCCAAATACGAAGACGCGCTGACGACGGCCGAAGCACTCGACAAGGCGGTCGACGCGCTGATCGCAAGCCCGAGCGAAGAGACCTTGAAGGCCGCGCGTGACGCCTGGCTCAAGGCGCGAAACCCCTATCAGGAGACCGAGGTCTATCGTTTCGGCAATACGATCGTCGACGAATGGGAAGGCAAGGTGAATGCCTGGCCGCTCGACGAGGGTTTGATCGACTATGTCGATACGAGCTACGGCACGGAAAGCGATGAGAACGCTCTTTTCGTTGCCAACGTGATCGCCAACAAGACGACCAAGATCGACGGCAAGGACGTCGACGCGACGAACATCACGCCGGAATTCCTGTCCGGCACACTGCAGGAAGCCGGTGGCATCGAGGCGAACGTCGCAACCGGCTACCACGCGATCGAATTCCTGCTCTGGGGACAGGACCTGAACGGCACCGGCGCGGGCGCCGGCAACCGCTCCCATACCGACTTCGATACCAAGGCCTGCACGAACGGCAACTGCGACCGCCGCGCCGGCTATCTGAAGGCAGCCTCCAGCCTGCTCGTTTCCGATCTCAAGGAGATGGTCTCCAACTGGACACCGGATGGCGCCGCCGCCAAGGCCGTCGAAGCCGACCCAAAGGTCGGTCTCGCCACCATCCTCACCGGCATGGGTTCTCTTTCCTACGGAGAACTCGCCGGCGAGCGCATGAAGCTCGGCCTGCTGCTGCATGACCCGGAAGAAGAGCACGATTGCTTCTCGGACAACACGCACAACTCGCATCTCCATGACGCGATCGGCATCCAGTCCGCCTATACCGGCGAATATACCCGCGTCGACGGCACGAAGCTCACCGGCCCCTCACTTTCCGAACTCGTTGCCGCGAAGGACGCGGCACTGGACAAGGAACTGAAGGACAATCTTGCCGCCACCGTCGAAAAGATGCAGGCGATGGCGAAGCGCGCCGAAACGGTCGAGGCCTATGACCAGATGATCGGCGAAGGCAATGCCGAGGGTAACGCCACCGTCCAGGCCGCCATCGACGGTTTGATCGCGCAAGCGAAGACCGTCGAACGCGTCATCGCGTCGCTCGATCTCGGCACGATCGAGCTTGAAGGTTCCGACAGCCTGGATAATCCTAGCGCCGTCTTCCAATAAGCCGAAAGGCGGGCCGCCTCGAAAAGGGTGCGGCCCGGCCCAAGTCCAATGCATATGACCTCCCGCCTCCTAGCGCTGCCGCTCGCCGCCCTTGGTTTCACCGCAGCGGCGATGAGCGGCGACATAAATCTTGTCGCTAGGGCGGAATCCAACCAGGTTGCAACGGCTGAAGGCGGGGGCGCGGGTGTGGGCTCCCCCCTCTTCCCCGTACGCGAAGATCTTTCCGAGTACGACCGCGCGCGTGTGCTGACCGTCACCCGGCCGACGACGGATTTCTCCAAGGCGGAACAGTTCGAGGCGCTTTCCGCCGGCGCGGCAACGACGATTGCGCCGATCGACCGGCAAATCTTCTCCCAGTTTTCGGCGAACCTGCCCTTCGAGGCCGAACAGAACTTCAAGCTCGGCAAGGCGCTCTTCGAGAAGCTCTGGGTTTCGTCGCCCTCCTCCACGCAAGCCTCCGACGGGCTCGGCCCGCTCTACAACGCCCGTTCCTGCGAGAGCTGTCATCCGCGCGACGGGCGGGGCCATCCCCCGGAAGGCGCGTCCGACTCGACGTCGATGTTCTATCGCCTTGCGCGTGCGCCGCATGACGACGCCGAACGGGAAATGCTCGCCTCCCATGCCGCGCTCAATTTTCCCGATCCCGTCTATGGTGTGCAGCTTCAGGACAGTGCCGTGCCGGGGCTTGCGGCCGAAGGGCGCGTAACGATCACCTACAGGGACGAGCAGGTGAGCTTTGCGGACGGCGAGACGGTTTCCCTGCGGAAGCCCCATTATACGGTCGCCGACCTCGGCTATGGCCCGCTCGATCCGACAACGACGCTCTCACCGCGCGTCGCTTCGCCGATGATCGGTCTCGGACTGATCGAGGCGATCCACGAGGCCGACATTTTCGCGCACGCGGATCCTGAGGACCGCGACGGGGACGGTATCAGCGGGCGGCCTGCGCTGATCCGCGGCGCCGCGACCGGAGACATGATGCTTGGCCGTTTCGGCTGGAAGGCACAAAGCACGACGCTCGGCCGACAGGCCGCCGACGCTTTCGCCATCGACATCGGCCTATCCAGTCCGGGCAACGACCGCAGCCACGGTGATTGCACCGAGGCGCAGACGGAATGCCTGGCGCTTCCGACCGGCGTTCAGGAACGGCTCGGCCCGGTCGAAGCGCCCGATCCGGTGCTTGGCCTCGTCGCCTTCTATGCCTCCAACCTCGCCGTGCCCGCCCGCCGCAAGGCGAGCTTCCCCGAAACCTTGCGGGGCAAGCGGCTCTTCTACCAATCCGGCTGCGCGGCGTGCCATGCGCCGAAATTCGTGACCCGGCGCGATGCGCCGCACAAGGAACAGGCGTTCCAGTTGATCTGGCCCTACTCGGATTTCCTGCTGCACGATATGGGCGAGGGTCTTGCCGACGGCCAGCAAGTCGGCGTCGCCGATGGCCGCGAGTGGCGCACGCCACCGCTCTGGGGGATCGGACTGACACACACCGTCAGCGGCCACACCTTCTTCCTTCACGACGGCCGCGCCCGTAATCTTACCGAGGCCATCCTTTGGCACGGCGGTGAAGCGGAAAAGGCGCGCAACGCCTTCGCCGCCTTGCCGAAGGACGACCGAAAAGCACTGATCACATTCCTGGAGTCACTCTGATGCGCCCGAGCCTTCCCCTTACCCTGGCCGTCATCCTGTTCGCGGCGATCGCAACCCCGACGGCCGCGCAGGAAGGTGGAGCGCTTTCGCCGCGTGTCGTCGACGAGGCCGCCGTGCCGGGCGTCATGGCAAAAGCCGTGGACGGCTTCATCATCCCCGGCTATCGCGGCCTCGCGGAGGCGACGGTCGGCCTCGCGGAAACGAGCGCTGCGCTTTGCAAGGCACCTTCGGCAGCGGCGCTCGAGGCCGCCCGCTCAGCCTTTTCGGGCGTCGTGCAGAGCTGGTCGGCGATCGAGATCATCCGCCTCGGCCCAGCCCTCGAACAGAACCGCTTCGAACGCTTCCTCTTTTATCCCGACCGCAAGAGCACCGGCCTGAAGCAGGTGCAGGCGATTCTCGCCAAGAAAGACGAACGCGCAACGCACGCCGAGAGCCTCAAGACGAAAAGCGTCGCTGTCCAGGGCCTCGGCGCGCTCGAATACGTACTCTACGGCACCGGGGCAGAAACGCTTGCAGGGAATGACGGGGCCTTTCGCTGCCACTACGGCGTCGCGATATCGGAGAACCTGAGGCAGATCGCCGGCGAGATCCTCGCCGAATGGGAAAGGCCGGAGGGAATCCAAGCCGCCTGGAGGAATCCGGGTCCGGACAATCCGCTCTTCCGCGACAGCAAGGAAGCCGCAACCGAACTCCTCGGCATCCTTGTCCATAGCGTTGAGATGGTGAAGGACCAGCGGCTGCGGCCGTTCTACCCCGGCACCGTCGACGGAAAGTCCGACAAGGGACATCCACGGCTCGCCATCTATTGGCGCTCGGTCAATACGATGCCATCCATTTCCGCGAATCTGCGGGCTCTGCAGAAGCTCTTCAATACGGCCGGCATGGAAAGCCTGCTTCCAGCCGACAGCCGCTCGATCGCCGGCTCGATCAATTTCCTTTTCAAGGCGCTGATCCGCGCGGCGGACCGCATCGAGGGACCGATCGATGCGGCGCTTGCGGACGAGAACCAGCGCGCCGCCCTCGACTTCATCACGCTCAACACAGCCGATCTCCTCGATCGGTTCAACCGCGAATTCGGCGGCGCAATCGGCCTTGGCGCCGGCTTTTCCTTTGCCGACGGCGATTGACATGGCAGGTTGACACGGCAACGTGAAGGGGCGCCGCCGCCCGGCGGTTGACAAGGCGCTCTTTTGGGCGCAAAGCGCAATTCGTGTCCGCATTTCGCGGGCATGTTTCACCTACCAAGGATCAACCGGAATGAACCCCGACAGTCGAAGTCGAGCCTTCACGCTCACGGCCGTCCGGTCCTGATTGATCAGGGCTTCAGGCGGTCGGATGACTCGCCCCATGGAGCCCCACATGCTGCGCATCTACAAAAGCCAGAACAACCATCTCGCGCTTTTCGATATCCTCAACAGCCTGGCTTCGCCCGAGCCGGTGATCTGGTTCGACCTCTTCAATCCTTCCGCCGAGGAAACGCGGCTGGTCGAAGACAAGTTGGCGATCGCCATTCCGACACGCGACGAGATGCAGGAAATCGAGCTTTCCGACCGCCTCTACCAGGAGGACGGCGCGGAATTCATGACGATGACCGCCGCAGCCAAACTCGACAGTGACTATCCGGCAAAAGTGCCGGTGACGTTCATTCTCAAGGGAACCTGTCTCGTCACGGTGCGTCATGCCGATCCGAAGCCGTTCCAGGTCTATGCCAACCGGATCCAGAAGCCGAACGGAGCTGCGTGCGACACCGGCGAGCTGGTGATGCTGGGGTTGCTCGAGGCGATGATCGACCGCACCGCGGATGCGCTGGAGCGCGCCGGCAACGAGGTCGACGCGATCTCGCGCGAGGTCTTCCGCAAGTCGAACGCCAGCGCCACCAAGAAAACGCGCGACCTGCAGTCCCTGATCGAGCAGATCGGCCAAAAAGGCGACCTCTTGACGATCATCCGTGAAAGTCTGGTCAGCGTCGGCAGGCTCGTCGCCTACCACGTTGCGACCGAGGGAAACAGTCAGCGCAAGGCAGCCAAGGAGAGCCGGCAGCGGATCAAGCTGATCCAGCGCGACGCAGCCTCGCTCGGCGATCACGCGCTGTTCCTGTCGAACAAGATCAATTTCCTGCTCGACGCGACGCTCGGCCTCATCAATCTCGAACAGAACCAGATCATCAAGATCTTCTCGGTCGCAGCGGTCGTGTTCCTGCCGCCGACGCTGGTCGCCTCGGTCTACGGCATGAATTTCGACGTCATGCCGGAGTTGAAATGGCAGCTCGGCTACCCCTACGCCCTATCGATGATGGTGCTGTCGGCGCTGTTGCCCTTTCTCTATTTCAAGCGCCGTGGCTGGCTCTGAGACGATAATCTGCTAAACCCAATCGAGACCGGCGGCGGGCATCGCCGCCGTCATCGTCCCGTTTACGGCAAGACGCGCATGACCGCGAAAACACTTATCGATCGACGCAGCTTCGTCACAATGGCGGGCGCTGCCTGGATGGCGACGCTAACCCCGCGTGGCGCTTTCGCGCTTGACAGAGCGGATGCCGTCTTCGCCTCGGCCTTCATGGCGCCGGACGGCAGCTATGGCGTCGCGACCCTCACGGACGAGGGCGAAATCATCGACCGGACGCTGCTGCCGGCGCGGGCGCACGGCATGGCCTTCTCAACGGAAAGCCGCCGGGCCGTCGCCTTTGCCCGCCGGCCGGGCACATACGCGATGATCCTTTCGGCCGATGGTGCTGCCGAACCCGTCGTGATTACAGCCGCCGAAGGCCGCCACTTCTTCGGCCACGGCTGCTTTTCCGCCGACGGGCGCCTGCTCTATGCGACCGAGAACGACTTTTCCGCCAATCGCGGCATGATCGGCATTTACGACGGCACGAGGGGATTTGCCCGGATCGGCGAATTTCCGACCTACGGCATCGGGCCGCATGACATGACGCTTGCGGCCGACCGGCGGACGCTCGCGATCGCCAATGGCGGCATCGAGACCCATCCGGACTTCGGCCGCACCAAGCTCAATCTCGACCATATGGAGCCGAGTCTGACGCTGGTCGACACCGTCACGGGTGCACTCATCGAAAAGCATGTGCTGCCCAATGATCTTAGTCGGCTATCGATACGCCATCTCGACATCGGGAACGACGGAAAGATCTGGTTCGCCTGCCAATATGAAGGGCCGCGCAACGACCTGCCGCCGCTCGTCGGGCATTTCTCGCGCGGTGAGGACCTTGCCTTTGTCACCCTTCCCGAGCGAACGACCGAGGCGCTCGCCAACTATGTCGGCGCGATCGCCGTCAATCGTCGCGAAGGGCTCGTCGGACTGACATCGCCGAAGGGCAATGTCGCCGTCACGCTCGATGCCCGTACGGGCGCCGTCTTGAATGAAGAATTCGTCGCGGAGGCCGCAGGCGTCGCTGCGTCCGCGCAGGGCTTCGCCGTCTCCTCCTACGACGGGCGCTTCGAGGAGCGCAAAAGCGCCGTTGCCTGGGACCAGCATATTGTCCGGATAGGGTAGAAGCGCCGCCGACGTCACATCGCGGCATTTCCGGCGCCTGAGAGCATTGCGAGATCGTCCCAGCGGTAGGCGACCTGATCATAGCTTTCCCGACCGACGCTGACACGCCCTCGCCCGACGACACGCGCCCCGAGCCGTTCATAGAAAACGCGGTTTGGATTGCCCGCCAGCACCCAGGCGAAGAGCGACGAAGCGCCCGCATCGCGGCAATGCGTTGCAACCGTGCGTACGAGCGCGGAGCCGATGCCGGCGCCCTGGAACTCTTCCAGCAGGTAGAGCGTGTAGAGCTCGCGGTCGAAGGCCGGCGGCATCCCTCGTGCTTGCCCGTAGCTCGCCAGGCCGATCACCGTCTTCGTGACCATATCGGCCGCGACCATATGGAAAACGCCCGCGGCGCGCATTCGGCGCGCGTGCCGGATCGCCTGATCCTCGACCGTCATCGCATCGAGATACGCGTCGGAGATGATGCCCCGAAACGTCGACCGCCAGGTTTCGACGAGCACAGATGCCATCATCAGGACATCGTCGGGGTCGGCCGGCCGGATTTCAATGCGTCTGATGTTCCTCATCGTAGATATATAAGGATCAGCCGGGTTTCGCGAAAGCAAGCGCGCACTGCAATTGGCGCATATTTCGCCCGGATGTGGATGTGGTTCGTATTGCCGTCTGTCGGGCCGATGGCCTCCCAGCGCGTCGATTTTCCGCCTCGCCCGCGCTTGTCCTCATTCCGCGCGCATGCCACTGTCGGCCCGACGCGGGCGGACGGTCCCCCGCCTCGGAAAGGCTTTTTCCATTGATTGACGACAGCGAGCTGCAGGATTTCCGCACCCGTATCCGGGAAAGCTTCGACCGCCAGGCGGCGATGCACACGATCGGCGCGGAGCTGACGCGCATCGAGCAGGGGACGGTCGAGATCGAACTGCCCTTCGATCCCAAGCTGACGCAGCAGCACGGCCTGCTGCATGCCGGCGTGATTTCCGCCGCGCTCGATGCCGCCGGGACCTATGCCGCCTATTCCGTCATCGACCCCGACGCGTCGTTGCTGACCATCGAGTTCAAGGTGAACCTGCTTTCGCCCGGCCGCGGCGACCGTTTCCTGTTTCGCGGCGAGGTGACGAAGCCCGGCACGACCATCATCGTTTCAGACGGGCGGGCCTATGCCATCCGGCCGGACGGGCCGGCCAAGCTGATCGCCTCGATGACGGGGACGATGATGGTGGTGCGCGGACGCGAGGGGATCGAGGGATGAGCTTTGAACTGAAGCCCGTGGCGGGCAAGACGATCCTCTACGTGATGGCGGTCGATGCGGAATACGGGCCGAGCCTGCGTGCCCGGATTGCGCCGCTGATGACCGGGGTCGGCCCGATCGAAGCCGCCGTCACATTGACGAGGGCGCTCGCCAGGCTCGATGCCAGCAGCAGCCTGCCCAATCTCGTCGTTTCGCTTGGCTCGGCGGGATCCGCCACACTCGAACAGACCGAAGTCTACCAGGCGACGTCGGTCGGCTATCGCGACATGGACGCGTCCGCGCTCGGTTTCGAGAAGGGCGCAACACCGTTCCTCGATCTTCCCGCGGTTGTCAAACTGCCGCTGCGCATCCCGGGCGTAAAGGAGGCGCGGCTTTCGACCGGCGCCAACATCGTCTCCGGCAAGGCCTATGACGGCATCGACGCCGATATGGTCGAGATGGAAACCTTCGCGGACCTGCGCGCCTGCCAGTCCTTCGGCCTGCCGCTGATCGGCCTGCGCGGCATTTCGGACGGCAAGGCGGAGTTGAAGCACGTCGACGACTGGATGGAGTATCTGCACGTCATCGACGAGAAGCTGGCGGCGACGGTCGACCGGCTCGAAGCAGCGATAGAAGCCGGTGAAATCAGGCTCTGAAAGTCCTAAATTGTCGGGGTGCAATGTAATCGTTGCGCCAAAGGCGGGCTTTCATTAAAGGCTCGCCATGATCAAGCTTGAAGGCCCGCCATGACTGAGACAGCCCATCCCGACACCGTCCTCATCATCGATTTCGGCAGCCAGGTGACCCAGCTCATCGCCCGGCGCGTACGCGAATCCGGCGTCTATTGCGAAATCGTGCCGTTCCAGTCGGCCGAGGAGGGCTTCAAGCGCCTGAAGCCGAAGGCGGTGATCCTGTCCGGCAGCCCGGCCTCGACGCTTGAGATCGGCTCGCCCCGTGCGCCCTCGGTCATCTTCGACAGCGGTCTGCCGGTCTTCGGCATCTGCTATGGCCAGCAAACCATATGCGCCCAGCTCGGCGGCAAGGTGGAAGGAGGGCATCACCGCGAATTCGGCCGCGCTTTCCTGGAAGTCGAGAAGGAATGCGCGCTTTTCGACGGTCTGTGGCCGGTCGGCTCCCGCCATCAGGTCTGGATGTCGCATGGCGATCGCGTCACGGCGATCCCGGAAGGCTTCGAGGTGGTCGCGACCTCGTCGAACGCGCCCTTCGCCTTCATCGCCGATGAGAAGCGCAAATATTATGCGGTGCAGTTCCACCCGGAAGTGGTCCACACGCCGGACGGTGCCAAGCTGATCGCAAACTTCGTGCACAAGATCGCCGGCATCAAGAGCGACTGGACGATGTCCGCCTATCGCGCCAAGGCGGTCGAGGCGATCCGCGAACAGGTCGGCGACAAGAAGGTGATCTGTGCGCTTTCCGGAGGCGTCGATTCCTCCGTCGCAGCCCTGCTCATCCATGAAGCCGTCGGCGACCAGCTCACCTGCATCCTCGTCGACCATGGCCTGATGCGGAAGGACGAGGCGGCGAACGTCGTCGCCATGTTCCAGGAACACTACAACCTCCACCTTCTCCACATCGACGCCTCCGACCGCTTCATCGGCGAACTGGAGGGCGTCAGCGATCCGGAGACCAAGCGCAAGATCATCGGCCGCCTCTTCATCGAGGTCTTCGAGGAAGAAGCAAAGAAGCTCGGCGGCGCCGACTTCCTCGCGCAGGGCACGCTTTATCCGGACGTGATCGAAAGCGTTTCCTTCACCGGCGGCCCATCGGTGACGATCAAGTCGCACCACAATGTCGGCGGCCTGCCGGAGCGCATGAACATGCAGTTGGTCGAGCCGCTGCGCGAACTTTTCAAGGACGAGGTGCGCGTGCTCGGCCGCGAGCTCGGCCTGCCCGACAGCTTCATCGGCCGCCATCCCTTCCCCGGACCCGGCCTTGCGATCCGCTGCCCCGGTGGCATCACCCGCGAGAAGCTTGAAATCCTGCGCGAGGCCGACGCGATCTATCTCGACGAGATCCGCAAGGCGGGTCTCTACGACGCCATCTGGCAGGCCTTCGCCGTGCTCCTGCCGGTGCAGACGGTCGGCGTCATGGGCGACGGTCGTACCTACGAATTCGTCTGTGCGCTCCGCGCCGTCACCTCGGTCGACGGCATGACAGCGGACTTCTACCACTACGACATGGAATTCCTCGGCCGCGCCGCAACGCGGATCATCAACGAGGTCCGCGGCATCAACCGCGTCGTCTACGACGTGACCTCGAAGCCGCCGGGCACGATCGAGTGGGAATAAAACTGCTCTCAACGGAGCATCGATGAGCCAGCACCTGTCGCGTCGCGCGCCAGACATTTCAGCGTCCGACTAACGGAAGCGGCTCGGTGAGTTGCGCCCGGCGTGCTACCGCGCCTTGCGCGATGCACCATGCACGAGGTTGTCCTGGTGCATGGCCTCTACGGCCCGGGACGTCGTCGCCATCTTCATCGTCGGCAGCTCACGAGCTGAAGCGCCGCACGCGATTCATTCGCATCGGCTTTAGCTTGCGCTGACCTTTTCAAAGTCCCATAAACCGCTCGGACGGATCGCCTGTTGCATTATCGAGGGACAGCAAAATTGGAAATTTCCGAAATCATCATCGCCGGCGATACGCCGGGCGTCGAATGGCGGATGCCGGTCTTCCGGTTCAAAGGGACGAAACCGGAAGCACCGCGGACCTATATCCAGGCGGCGCTCCACGCCAACGAGCTGCCGGGCACGGCGCTCTTGCATTTCCTTTTGGAGAAGCTGCGCCGGGCGGATGCCGACGGCGCAATCCTCGGCGATATCACTGTCGTTCCGCAAGCAAACCCGATCGGTTCGGCGCAGTCGCACTTCGGCGAGTTGCAAGGTCGCTTCGATCTCGGCTCGCGCACCAATTTCAACCGTGATTTCCCGCTGATTTCCATTGGCGAACGCGACACCCTTCTCGAAGACCTTGACCGGTATTCGGCGACCGACAGGTTGAAGCGGCAACTGCTCCATATGGCGCTTGGTGCCGAGCTGGTGCTCGACCTCCATTGCGACGACGAGGGCCTGCAATACGCCTATATCGACGAGGCTTTCTGGCCGGAAGCAACGGACCTCGCCGCGGCGCTCGACATGAAAGCCGTGTTTCTCTCCGACGGCGAAAGCTCCGCTTTCGAGGAAGCGGTTGGCTACGCCTGGAAAAACGAGGCCGACGGCCGGAAGAGGACCACCCTGCCCGGCCGGCTCTCCGTAACCGTCGAACTGCGCGGCACGCGCGACGTCTGCCCGGAAACTGCCCGGAATGATGCCGACGGCGTCTGGCAGTTTCTTCTCGCCCGCGGCGTGGTGGCCGGGTCGCGCGCCGATCTTCCGGCCTTTGCGGGCAAGGCCGTGCCGCTCGACAACATCGAGATGATCCGCGCGCCCGCAGCTGGCGCGATCCTGTTCCATCGCGATATCGGCGAAAGCGTGAAGTCCGGAGACCTGCTCGCGACGATCCTCGCCAAGCCCGGCATGCCGGACGGCGTGGTGGAGGTGAGAGCTCCGCAGGACGGGCTGATTGTCACCCGGGTCTCCACCCGCCTCGCGCGCCGCCGGTCGGACCTGATGAAGATCGCCTGCGCGGGACCCTCGAGCGCAGTCCGCAAGCCCGGCACGCTGGAGGCGTAACCCTCTGAAATGACCCCTCATCCGGCCTGCCGGCCACCTTCTCCCCGCAAGCGGGGCGAAGGAGACTCGCAGCAACGCCCCCCGCTCCCCAAATCCCCATTCTCCGCCGCCGTGGAGGAGTGGACTGAGCGGCCGCCGCAAGTCCCTTCGCCCCGCTTGCGGGGAGAAGGTGCCGGCAGGCGGATGAGGGGCCGTTGAGCTACTTTTACCGTCTACAGCGCGACACCCGCCTTCATCTTCGGACTGTCGAGAAGAATCGTCGAGCGGAGCGTCTTGATTTCGGCGATCTGTTCGAACTCGCTCCAGAGCAGACGCTTGTAGTCCGCAACATCGCGCACGGCGATCTTCAGCAGAAAATCGAAATCGCCGGCAACGGTATGGCATTCGACCACCTCCGGCATGCGCGAGACCAACTCGATGAAACGCTGTCCCACCTTGCTCGCGGTGCGCTCAAGCGTCACCTCGACAAAGGCCTGGAAGCCGATGCCGGTGGCCCGCGGATCCACAACGACCGTCTGGCGGACGACGCCTGCCGAATAGAGGCGCGCCAACCGCCGCGACAGTGGCGCCGGCGAGAGACCGACCTTTTGCGCCAGTTCGTTGTTGCTTCTCGATGCGTCCTCGACGAGCAGGCGGATGATCCGCCGGTCGATCGCATCCAGCTCCATTTTTCCGCGCTCCATCGCGAATTCGCTCCAACCTACAAATGCGCAAACTCGAAGCGAATATTGTGCTCTTCACGCAAATACATGTAAACCTTCTTCGGTCCATCCGCAAATGCAGCATCGAATTTGCGTTCGAACTGTCTTAGACAGGTTACAAACAAGTCGCGCATGCGGCTTGCCTTTCCGCCTGCCCAAACCGACTATTCCTCGATTGTTAGCACCAGAGGGACCCCTGGCATGTTCGATGCTCTCGCCCGTCAACCCGACGACCCGTTGCTGGCCCTGATCGGCCTCTACCGAAAGGACGACCGCCCCGGCAAGGTCGACCTTGGCGTTGGAGTCTACCGCGACGAGACCGGCCATACGCCGATCTTCCGAGCCGTGAAGGCGGCGGAGAAGCGGCTGCTCGAAACCCAGGACACCAAAGCCTATGTCGGGCCCGAAGGGGACCACGTGTTCCTGGACCATCTCTGGACGCTCGTCGGCGGCGACACGGTCGAGCGGAGCCATATCGCAAGCGTGCAGACGCCTGGTGGTTCGGGCGCGCTCAGGCTCGCGGCCGACCTTATCCACCGCGTCGGCGGCCGCCGGATCTGGCTCGGCCTGCCAAGCTGGCCGAACCATGCGGCGATCTTCAAGGCGGTGGGCCTCGAAACCGCAAGCTACGACTTCTTCGACATTCCGTCGCAGACAGTGCTCTTCGACAATGTCGTCAGCGCGCTCGAGGGTGCGGCGGCCGGTGACGCCGTGCTGCTGCATGCAAGCTGCCACAACCCGACCGGCGGCGCGCTGACGGAACCGCAATGGCTGGAAATCGCTGCGCTCGTCGCGGAGCGCGGCCTCTTGCCGTTGGTCGATCTCGCCTACCAGGGCTTCGGCCGCGGCCTCAACGAGGACGTTGCCGGCCTGAGGCATCTCATCGGCGTCGTTCCCGAAGCGCTCGTCGCCGTTTCCTGCTCGAAATCCTTCGGTCTCTACCGAGAGCGCACTGGCGCCATCTACGCAGTCACCGCCTCGCCGAACTCCGCGGACACCGTGCGGTCGAATCTCGCCGGGCTCGCCCGCACCAGCTATTCCATGCCGCCGGATCATGGCGCTGCCGTCGTGCGCACGATCCTCGCCGACAAGGAGCTCGCTCGCGACTGGGCGGAGGAACTCGAGGCGATGCGCCAGCGCATGACCGGCATCCGCCGGGCGCTTGCGGAAGGACTGAGAACCCGCTGGCAGGCGCTCGGCGCGATCGCCGGTCAGGAGGGTATGTTCTCGATGCTGCCGCTCTCGGAAGCGGAGGTGCTGCGGCTCAGAAGCGATCACGGCATCTACATGCCGACATCGGGCCGCATCAACATCGCCGGGCTGAAGACGGCGGAAGTCGCCAGCGTCGTCCGCAATTTCACGGGCCTCTGACGGAAACAGCAGGATGAAGGTCGACGGAGAGGCCCGCATTGCCGCTGCGCCCGCCGAGCGCCACAGGCTCTATGAGGATGCACTTGCTATCCTTACCGGCACGCTCGTCGTCTCGCTGGGCGTGGTGATCTATAGCAAGGCGATGCTTTTGACCGGCAGCACCGCCGGGCTCGCGCTGCTTCTGCAATACGCAACCGGCGCGGATTTCTGGCTGGTCTTCTCGCTCGTGAACCTGCCCTTTTACGTTCTTGCCGTCCGGCGGCTCGGCTGGCCGTTCGCGTTGCGCACCTTCCTCGCCGTCAGCCTGGTCGCGCTGTTTTCCCGGCTGACGGCGCAATGGGTGGAGTTCGCGCGGATTGATCCGGTCTACGCTGCCGTTGTCGGCGGCGGGTTGATGGGGATGGGCCTGCTCGTTCTCTTCCGGCACCGCACCGGCCTCGGCGGCATCAACATCCTGGCGATCTATCTGCAGGAGAAATGGGGAATCCGCGCCGGCTATTTCCAGCTTGCCGTCGATCTGGCGATCCTCGCCGCCGCCTTCTTCGTGCTGCCGCCGGCGAACCTCGTGCTCTCGATCCTTGGCGCTTGCGTCGTCAACATGATCCTCGCGATCAACCACAAGCCCGGCCGTTACGTCGGCATAACCTGAAGCGGCCGCTCCGGGCTTTCCTCCGGGCCAGTGCGCCGCTATGTGTTGCCTGCATTGGCGGAGACGGGGAGAGATTCGGGATGGCGGTTACGATCTACGGCATCAAGAACTGCGACACGATGAAGAAGGCACGCAGTTGGCTCGAAGGCCGCGGCATCGCTTACAAGTTCCATGACTACAAGCAAGAAGGGATCGACCGTGCGCTTCTTCAGCGCTGGTGCGACGAATTCGGCTGGGAAACCGTGCTCAATCGCGCGGGCACGACCTTCCGCAATCTGCCGGGGGCGGACAAGCAGGACATAACGGCCAACAAGGCGATCGAACTCATGCTCAAGCAGCCGTCGATGATCAAGCGCCCGGTGCTCGATGCCGACGGCAAGCTCATGATCGGCTTCAAGCCGGAGCTCTACGAAGCCCGGTTCGGCGCGTAAGAGGCCGGGGATGTCCAAGACGACCCGCGCCACGCAGACGCTCGCCAAAGCCGGCGTTTCCTTCACCGTGCACAGCTACGACTACGATCCCGGCGCCGAGCGCGTCGGCCTGCAGGCGGCCGAGGCGCTTGGGGAGGATCCTTCCCGCGTATTGAAGACTCTGATGGCCGAGGTGGATGGCAAGCCGGTCTGCTGCATCGTGCCTTCCGACAGAGAAGTCAGCATGAAGAAACTGGCTGCCGCCTTCGGTGGCAAGTCGGCCAACATGATGAAGCCCGCCGACGCCGAGCGCCTGACCGGTTACCATGTCGGCGGCATCAGCCCCTTCGGCCAGAAGAAGATCGTGCCGACCGCGATCGAGGAAGCAGCGCTGGTTGAGACGCTGGTCTATATCAACGGCGGCCAGCGGGGACTGCAGGTACGGCTCCGGCCGAACGATGCGCAGGCGGCACTGAAAGCGATCGCCGCCCCGCTGATAGCCTGATCCGGCCGTCTCAGGTCAGGCGCGAAAGCAATTCGGCGAGCTTGCCTGCCTCAGGCTCGCCGAGCTTCGCGCCGACGTGCCTTTCGATCGATCGCGCATAGGTTTGCCACATGCGCGCCCGCATCTGGCAGCCCGCTTCGGTCACGACGACCCAGCAGCCTCGTGCGTCCTCGTCGAAGGCCTCCCGGCGCACCAGGCCCTCCTTTTCCAGCCGATCGATCAGGCGCGAAAGATTGTATTGCGCAAGCAGCGTGCGGGCCTCGATCTCGAATGGCCTGAGCCTGCCGGCTTCGGCGCGCACCAGCTCCCAAAGCACGTCGTACCAGCCGAGCGGAGGCAGGCCCGCCTCTTTAAAATCCTTCTCGATCGCCGAGAGCACCCGCCGCTGCGCCCGCATGAGAGCGACCCATGCCCGCGTGGTCGCCAATGTCGGCGCGTAGCCTGCTGATTTTTCATCTTTCATAGATGCAATTACATCTATCTTGACGGATTTTGCAAGTCGATATATATGCAATTGCATCTACATTACCCAAAGCAGGGAGAAATATCGATGACCGCGCCACTGACCCTGATCAGCCACCACCTCTGCCCATACGTCCAGCGCGCTGCGATCGCGCTCGCCGAAAAAGGCGTGCCGTTCGAACGCGTCTATATCGATCTCGCCAACAAGCCGGAGTGGTTCCTGAAAATCTCGCCGCTCGGCAAGGTACCCCTGCTCCGCGTTCCTCAGGACGGCGGAGAAGCGATCCTCTTCGAAAGCACGGTGATCTGCGAATATCTCGAAGAGACCCAGCCGGGAGCGAAACTGCACCCCTCCGATCCGCTGACGCGGGCGCGCCATCGTGGCTGGATGGAGTTCGGCTCGGCGATTCTTTCCGATCTCTGGATCTATGAAACGACCCAGGATGCCGAAGTGCTCGAAACCAGGCGCGGCGTGCTCAAGACGAAATTCGCGACCGTCGAAGCAGAGCTCGGCGATGGCCCCTATTTTGCGGGCGCGGATTTCAGCCTGGTCGATGCCGTCTTCGCGCCGATCTTCCGCTATTTCGACCTGTTCGACACGATCTCGGACATGGGCATCTTCGACGGCCTGCCGCGGGTCAGAGCCTGGCGGAAGGCACTTGCGGCACGGGCAAGCGTGAAAGCCGCGGTGACGGAAGACTATCCTGAGCGATTGATGGCGTTTCTCAAGAAGCACGAGGCCGCGCTTCTTCGCTCCCAGCGCGCCGCCGCATGACACGGGGGCTACATCGCAAAGGCCTTCTGTTTTCGGCTGAACCGGTCTAAAACGGACGCGCCGCCCGACCGCGCGCGCCCAGATGGGCGCAGCGGCGACGGCACCGTAAGCCAGGCATGCGCTCGCTTCCACCGGCAACCGCCGTTGACCTCAGGAAACGGCGCGAGAGGACAGCAGGAGCCGCGATGAACGCCCCCCTTCAATCCGCAAGGAATCCCGTCGATCCCGTAAAACTCGAAAAGCTCGCGGAGGTCGCCGTCAAGGTCGGCCTACAGTTGCAGAGGGGCCAGGACCTGGTGGTGACCTCACCGATCGCGGCGCTGCCGCTCGTCCGCCTCATCACGAAGCATGCCTATATCGCCGGCGCTGGTCTGGTGACGACGTTCTATTCGGATGAGGAGACAACGCTCGCCCGTTACGCCCATGCGCCGGACGAGAGTTTCGACCGCGCGAGCGACTGGCTCTACGAAGGCATGGCGAAAGCCTATGCCGGCGGCGCCGCGCGGCTGGCTGTTGCCGGCGACAACCCGATGATGCTTTCGGCCCAGGACCCGGCAAAGGTCGCGCGCGCCAACAAGGCGAACTCGATCGCCTACAAGCCGGCGCTCGAAAAGATCTCAAACTTCGACATCAACTGGAACATCGTCTCCTATCCGAATCCGTCCTGGGCAAAGCAGATGTTTCCGGACGATCCGGAGACGGTCGCCGTCGAGAAGCTGGCAAACGCTATTTTCGCCGCCTCACGGGTCGACGTCGACGACCCGATCGCCGCCTGGAAGGAGCACAACACCAACCTCAGCAGGCGCTCGGCATGGCTGAACGGCGAGCGCTTCGCCGCGCTGCATTTCACCGGCCCGGGGACCGACCTGACCGTCGGGCTGGCGGATGGCCACGAATGGCACGGCGGCGCCTCGACCGCCAAGAACGGCATTACCTGCAACCCGAACATCCCGACCGAAGAAGTGTTCACGACGCCGCATGCGCTGCGCGTCGAAGGCCACGTGTCGAGCACGAAGCCGCTATCGCACCAGGGCACGTTGATCGACGATATCCAGGTGCGCTTCGAAGGCGGCCGGATCGTCGAGGCCAAGGCCTCGCGCGGCGAGGAAGTGCTGAAGAAGGTTCTCGATACCGACGAGGGCGCGCGCCGCCTCGGCGAAGTGGCGCTGGTGCCGCATTCCTCGCCGATCTCGGCAAGCGGCATCCTCTTCTACAATACCCTTTTTGATGAAAACGCCTCCTGCCACATTGCGCTTGGCCAATGCTACTCGAAGTGCTTCCTCGATGGCGCCAACCTCAGCCAGGAACAGATCCGCGCACAGGGCGGCAATTCGAGCCTGATCCACATCGACTGGATGATCGGCTCGGGCAAGGTGGATATCGACGGTGTACGGGCGGACGGCAGCCGCGTGCCGGTCATGCGGAAGGGCGAGTGGGCCTGATCCGTTTCGACCTGCAGCGCCGCGCGTTATCAGACGCGCAAAGGACACTGTGGCACTTTGAATTGCTGCATGTTCTCATCCTTAAATCGGCTACGATTTAAGGAAACATGCAATAGCAGGCCCGCCCCCTCATCCGGCCTGCCGGCCACCTTCTCCCCGCAAGCGGGGCGAAGGAGACTCGCTGCGCCGCCCAGATCTCCCTCTCCTCGCCTGCTACGCTCGGACGGGAGCGGCACGGCGCGGCATTTGTGCCTGCTGACTCATCCAGACGCTCGCGAAGACGACGGCGATGCCGATCAGTTGCACCGGCGTGAGCTGCTGATCGAGCACGCCCCAGCCGAGCAGGATCGCTGTGACGGGGCTTAAGAAACCGAGCGGCGAGACTTGCGCCGGCTCCAGACGTGAGAGCCCGCGAAGCCAGAGAACGTAAGTGAAGGCGGCACCGATGAGGCCGAGATAGGCGAAACCCGCGAGGTTCGCCGTGGTGAGCGGCGGCAAGGCGGGCTCCAGCAGGAGCGCGACCGGCACCAGCAGCAGGCCGCCGGCGGTCAATTGCCAGGCGGTGAAGGTGAGCGGCGAGACCGGCGGTGCCCAGTGACGGCTGAGCACGGTGCCGAAGGCCATGGAGACGGCCCCCGCCATACCGGCGAAAACACCTACCGGATCCAGCGCTGCGTTTGGCGTCAGCACGAGCAGCGCCACGCCTGCCATGCCGGCCACGCCTGCGCCGACGCTGAGCGCCCGGATCGGCGAGCCGAGAACGATCCGCGACAGCACGATGACAATCAGCGGCTGAATGGCGCCGACCGTTGCGGCGACGCCGCCGGGGAGGCGATAGGCGGAGACGAAGAGCATGGCCCAGAAGAACGAGAAGTTGAGTGCCCCCAGCAGAAAGCTGCGCAGCCACCAGATCCCCTTCGGCATTTGCCGGACGAGGAGCAGCAGAAGAAGCCCCGCCGGCAGAGCCCTCAACATCGCGACGGTGAGCGGATAGCCGGGGGGCAGGAATTCCGTCGTGACCAGATAGGTGCTGCCCCAGATCGCCGGTGCTACCGCCGTGAGGCCGATGTCGAAGTTGCGCGCGCTCATGTCTTTATCTCAAGTATCTTTACGTCAAGAGATATGCATTCTAACCGCATTTGTCTTGACGTCAAGATATCTGAGGATTAGAGCGGACATGACGGCGTGGAACGGTTCGGCGCTGCCTCGCTGTTGCGGATCGATATGGAAGAGCCAGACAAGGACCATGTGGACAAGATCCTGGCGCAGTGGCGCCGGGAGCGGCCGGAACTGGACGTTTCGGCGATGGGCCTTCTCGGTCGCCTCGGACGGCTGAGGGCCCATATCGCCCGCGAACAGGAAACGGTCTTCGCCAAATATGAGCTGACATCGGCGAGCTTCGACGTGCTGGCGACGCTTCGGCGCTCCGGCCCGCCTTTTCAGCTTTCGCCCGGGGAATTACTTGCCGCAACGATGGTCACCTCGGGCACCATGACCAACCGTATCGACCAGCTTGAGAAGGCCGGCCTCGTCGAGCGACTCGACAATCCCGAAGACCGGCGCGGGGTGATCATCGCCCTGACGCCGGAGGGGAGAAAACGCATCGACGCGGCGGTGACGGCCCATGTCGCCAACCAGCAGCGCCTGGTTGCGGATCTGCGGCCCGAGGAGCGGGAAACGCTCGACGTGCTGCTCCGGAAGTTCCTGGCGACGTTTGAATGAGTTGATCAGATCCGGCCCAGCAGAGCGCGCACGCGCTCAATATGGCGCTTACGCTTCGCCTCCGTCGCCCGGTCCATGTCGTGCAGGCTGATCATGCGGAAGTCGAGACCCTTGGCGCAGAAGGCGGCGATGCCGCGCCTGAGCAGCCGCCGTACCGGGTTGCCCATGTAGAGATGCACGACCCACCACGGTGAACCCGTGCTGGTCAGCGCCCAGAACAGCCTGATGTTGTCGAGCCGCGGGACGATGCGACCGCCTGCCTCATCATGATCGAAGGCCACGCCGGGCGCGAAGACCCGGTCGAAAAAGCCCTTGAGGATCGCCGGAAAATTGAACCACCACTGCGGAAAGACGAGCACGAGTCCATCGGCGGATTGCAATCGACCAATCCACGAGGCTGCCGTCGAAGAGTCGTAGCGATCGGAGAAATAGCTGGCGCGCTCTTTCGCACTCAGCCGAGGATCGAAATCCTCGCGATAAAGATCGAGCAGATCGACCGCATGCCCATTCGCTTCCAGGGTTTCCTTGGCTGTCCGCGCGACGCTCGCCGCAAAGCTGTCTTCGATGGGATGGGCGAGCACGATCAGGATGCGCATCGTGCCTTCCCTAAAACAGGCTGCCCTGCTTGGGCGGTCCCGAAGCCGGCTCCGGCGACCGTGACGGACGTTTTTTCGGCTCTTGCGGCGACGGGGGCGCACCGCCCTCGCCTGCGACCGCCGACACGCTGCCATCCGCGAATTCCAGGGAAAGCGCCATGCCGGGCGCGACCGTCGCCGCCTGTTTCACCGGCTGGCCCGCCGCATCGCGCACGAGTGCGAAGCCGCGCTTGAGCACATTGCGATAAGACAGCGATTGCAGCACCCTATCCTGCGCGGTGAGCACGCCCTTGAGCCTGCGCATTTCGCCGGCGATAGCAGCATCAGACCGTGCGCGAAGGCCCGCGACGCGATCCGAGGCACGGTGGATCTGTCCGATGAGCCGCGACGGCAGGGCGCGAAGCGAGGCGTCGGCGGCGGAGACGCGCGACTGGCCGCGATGGACCTCACGCTCGACGATCCGCTCGGCACGGTTCATCGCCTCCGAGAGGCGCCGCCGGCGATCGCTGATCCGCGTCGTCAGCAGATCCGAGCGGAGATGCGCACCTATCCGCTCGAAGGCACGGCGCTTGTTGGCGGTATTCATTTGCAAGCCGCGGCCAAGGCCGGCCGACGCCTCATCGAAACGGCGTCGGGGCAGAGCCAGCAGCTGATCGAGCGAAGGCAGAGCCCGGGAAAGCGAACGCACCGCCTGCCGGCGGTTCTCCATCTGCCGTACCGCGGCCGCCTTCAGCCGTGCCGACAGCGCCGACACCTCCGCCTCGAGGTCGGCTTTCACCGGTACGGCCATTTCGGCGGCGCCGGTCGGCGTCGGCGCCCGCTGGTCGGCGGCATAGTCGATCAGGGTCCAGTCCGTCTCATGGCCGACGGCCGAGATCAGCGGAATATCGGATGCAGCGGCCGCACGCACGACGGCCTCGTCGTTGAAGCTCCAGAGGTCCTCAAGGCTCCCGCCGCCGCGGGCGACGATCAGCACGTCCGGCCGTGGAATGGGCCCGCCGATTTCGAACGCATTGAAGCCTTGAATGGCGGCTGCCACTTCCTCGCCCGATCCGTCGCCCTGCACACGCACCGGCCAGACGACGACATGAACCGGGAAACGATCGGCAATGCGGTGGAGAATATCGCGGATGACGGCGCCGGTCGGCGAGGTCACCACGCCGATCACCTTGGGCATGAAGGGCAGCGGCCGTTTGCGCCCGGCATCGAACAGACCCTCGGCTGCGAGCTTGCGCTTGCGTTCCTCAAGCAGCGCCATCAACGCGCCGGCGCCGGCCGGCTCCAGCGATTCGATGACGATCTGATATTTGGACGAACCGGGGAAGGTCGTGACTTTGCCTGTCGCGATGACCTCCATCCCCTCTTCCGGGCGGAACTTCAGCCGCGAAAACGCGCTTTTCCAGATCACCGCGTCGATGCGGGCGCGATCATCCTTCAGCGAAAAATAGGCGTGACCCGACGAGTGCGGACCGCGATAACCGGAGATCTCGCCGCGCACCCGAACCTGGTCGAACGCCTGCTCGACCGTGCGCTTGATCGAGCCGGAAAGCTCCGAGACCGAATATTCGGCGAGATTGGACGGCGCAGGAGAATCGAAGAACGAGTTCATGCGCCCTTTGTAACCGACAGCGCCGCGAAGATCAGCAGCCGCACGCTGCCTTTCTACCGTTTTTCTGCCAATTGCGGCTCAGTCCGCGACCTGCGGTAGAATATTTGCCTTGAAGCGGAAGAGTTTCACGCCCGTCCCGGCCGTAACCGGCAATGGCTCGAGGAAGCCCGTCGCGGTCAACAAATCCGTCCTCGCTGCCGCCAACCATCAAACCGGATGTTCGAAGAAGCGCCGCGTCGCGTCGTCGGCCGGGAAGAAGGATTCGATCAGCACGCCTTCGACGAGCGCGTCCTGAGTCGAGCCGAAGGTCGAAAGCGTGGTGATGAAGCGTAGTTCAGCCGCGCCGACGCGCAGTTCGATCGGCAGCACCGGCAGCCGGTCGGTGTCGGGATAGTTGTCGATTGCCCGGGCGACTGCCGGATCGAGGACGAGACGTTCCAGCCGCCTTTGCAGCGGGCTGCGTGGCCCCTGCAGCCATGCCTCCATGCGGACGCGCTGGACCAGGTCCGCGGCAGCCGCCTCCCAGTTGATGACGAGCGCGCGGATGTTCTCCGATCCGAGGAAGGCGTCGAGGAAGTTCTGGCCGGGGTTGACGGGAACCTTCGTGGCTTCCGCAAGTGCGGCAAAGGCGGGAGTCGTGAGCAGCACGGTGTATTCATGGTCAAAGACGAGACCGGGATAGGGAGCATGGCGCTCGAGCATCAGCCGGATCGCGCTTGCGACGGCGGAAGGCATGGCGTCGAGCCCGCGAGCCGGACGCGTCGTCATCCGCGGCCGGTAGCCTGCGGCGGTAAAGAGCGAGCCCTGATCCCGGGCCGGGATATCGAGCACCGACGCCAGCCGCAGGATCATCCCTTCGGACGGTTTCGAGCGTCCGGTTTCCAGGAACGAAAGATGGCGCGCGGAAATTCCCGCGGCAACGGCGAGATCGAGCTGGCTCATGCGGCGGTGCCCGCGCCATTCCTTCAGGTGACGACCGAACTCCATTAACCTTTCCTCCGTTGCGCCGGCAGATTGGTCCGACGGAAGCGCAAAATCCATTACCTCGGAGGTAACCGGTCTGATGTTGACCAGTTGCAGGAGAACGCTTCCAACAAATGGCCCGCGCGAGGCGGGCCATCATTCGCCGGCTAATGCTATGGATTCAGACCGTCTCCCAGCCATCCTTTTCGCTCGCCCGGTAGATGGCATCGATGAGCTTCTGATTGAGGCGTGAGTTCTCGAGCGTCACCACTTCTTCCGGCTGGCCGGTTGAGGCGCGCGAGAATGCCTCGGCCTCGAGCTTGTACTGGCGCGCATCCTGGAAACGGAAGAGCTGCGACTGGCCGTGGTTCTGGCTGGTGAGCTCCACTTCCTCGCGGCCGTAGCGGTCCGCATTGAAGGGCGACTTCACCTCGATGTAGCCCTTGTCGCCGTGAAAGACCATGACCTGGCGGGCGGCAAGCTGGGTCGAGATGTAGAAGCTCAGCTCGAAATCACCGAAATCGGCGCGCACGCTCGAATAGATGTCCGTGCCGAATTCCGGGTCGCGATCGGTATCGGCCTGGACGCGAACCGGCTCCTTGCCGGTCACGAATCGGGTCGTGATCGTCGGATAGACGCCGATATCCGGCAGGCCCCCGCCTCCGAGTTCGGGGACGTTGCGCATGTTGCCGGGATCGCGATTGTAATAGGTAAACGCCCCTTGCACATGCCTGAGCTTGCCGATCGCCCCTTCCGCAAGCAGCGAGCGTACCTTCCGCCACACCGGGCTGTAGGTCACCATGAAGGCTTCCGAAACCAGCACCTTGTTGCGGTCGCGCGCCGCAATCAGCGCATCGATCTCCTCCGCCTTGAGCGCGATCGGCTTCTCGCAGAGCACGTGCTTGCCGGCATCGGCGGCCTTGATCGTCCAATCCACGTGCTGCGAGGTCGGCAGCGGAATATAGACGGCATCGATCACGTCGGATGCCAGCATTTCCTCATAGGATCCAAACGCATGCGGCACGGAGAAACGATCGGCCATCGCTCTCGCCTTGGCGAAATCGCGGCTGGCGATCGCCGAGACCACGCAGTTTTCCGCATCCTGAATGGCAGGCACGACGAGTTCGCGGCCGATCTTGGCCGTCGACAGAATTCCGAAACGCAGCATGGCTAGTCTCCTTCTTGGCTGCGCCGACACTAGAGCATCCTGCTTTCGAGTGGAATTACCGAAAGCAGAAGAGATGCTCTAGATTCCAGAGCGTCCTTTGCGCGTTCATTTGAATGCACGGCGCTCTAGCTCCGAGGTACGTACCTAGCAACTATGCGACGCGCAGAAAAACGTCTGCCGGCAGGTGTCATTCTGCGCAGTGGTGGCCTATCTTTCAGCCCGCAATCCTCCCAATCGCAGACTTGTTTTCATCCAACCTTGTGGAGCGAAACCATGGAAAAGCGCAGACTTGGCCGCACCGGCCTCTCGATTGCGCCGCTCGTTTTCGGCGGCAACGTGTTCGGCTGGACAGCGGACGAGAAGACATCCTTCGCCTTGCTCGATGCCTTTTTCGACGCCGGCTTCAACGCCGTCGACACGGCGGACGTCTATTCCTCATGGGTGCCCGGAAACAAGGGCGGAGAATCCGAAACGATCATCGGCAAGTGGCTGAAGCAGTCAGGCCGTGCGCGCGACGAGGCCGTCATCGTCACCAAGGTGGGTTCGGAACTGGGGCCGGACCGCAAGGGCCTTTCGCGGCGCTGGATCATGCAGGCGGTCGAGGATTCGCTGCGCCGTCTGCAGACCGACCACATCGACCTCTACCTGTCGCATTGGCCTGACCCAGAAACGCCTTATGAGGAAACGCTTGCCGCCTATGATGCGCTTCTCGCTCAAGGCAAGATCCGCGCCATCGGCGCATCGAACCTCGATGCCACGCAACTGCGCAACGCCCTCGACGTTTCGGCGGCGGAGGGACTGCCACGCTACGCCGTGCTGCAGCCGGAGTATAATGTCTACGACCGGGCGTCCTATGACGGCCCATTGCGCGAGCTCTGCATCGCCGAGGAAATCGGTGTCATCACCTATTTCAGCCTGGCGAGGGGGTTCCTCTCCGGTAAATACCGTTCGCACATGGACCTCGAGGGCTCGGCGCGTGGCGGCGGCGTCGAAAAATACCTCGACGGGCGCGGCATGCGCATACTCGGCGTCCTGGATGAAATTGCCGAGGAAACCGGGGCGAAACAGGCGGAAGTCGCGCTTGCGTGGATCATCGCCCGCAAAGGCGTGACCGCGCCGATCGCCAGCGCGACCAATCTCGATCAACTGGCGAGCCTCGTGAAGTCTGCCGAACTCAAGCTTTCCGGCGAGGCGATCGGCAGGCTGAACGACGTGAGCGAATAGCGGAAAGCGGACCCAGGCACAGAGGGCGGGGGGGCGGCAACAACGCCCTCGCCCTTGCGAAGAAGGGTTTTGCGGCGGCATGAACTATGAGCCCGCTGCCTTCACGAGCGGTGGAAAGCCGGCATAGTGCTGCGCGTGGCTGCCCTCGTGATTGGCCATGCCCGGCTTCGTCAAAAGCCCACGCGGCTCGGCATAGCTTCGGATGGTGCGGCGCGGCCTCTCGTACCACTGGATGTTGAAGGCCCAGAGTTTTGGAAAGAAGCAGAGCGAGGCATAAGGCAGGTGGTCGTGGATCCACCAGGCCAGGCTCTGCCAGCCGCCGGCCTCACGCTCCCGATCCCAAACCCAGGGAATGACGATGCAGGCGGTTGCGCCCATGCATCCGTCGGCGTCCCGCATGTCCCATATGTGGTCCGCCGCCGTCGCCGCATTGGTGGAGCAATTGAGCTTGTTGGCATTACCGAAGGCGTTGACCGCCCGGTTTCGATAGGCGGAGCGGATGTGGAGGCGACCGAAGGTCGCCTGCAGCGGTTCAAGCAGTTCCTCGCACAACTTCCTCCCCGCCTCGATGGCGAGATCCGGATCGTCCGGAATGTTCGGAATGCGATAAAAGTCGGCAATCTCGGAATGCAGGAAGTCCCGCAGGAAGAAGTTTTGCGAGAGCCTGACGCGGCCAAGGTCCTCGAGCGATTTCATCGATCCGGGTTTCTTCATGCTCCGACCTCCTTTGCGAGACCGCACTGTGACCGTGCGCGCGACGATTGCAAGATCAGGTTCGGTTGATCGAGACGCCGCCATCGACGAACAGCGCCGCTCCGGTGACAAAGCTCGCCGCGTCGGACGCGAGATAGAGCGCGGCTTCAGCGATTTCCTCGGGCCGCGCCAATCGTTTCAGCGCATGCAGGCTCTCGATAAAGCCGCGCGTTTCCGGTGCCGCACCCGGCAGGTTCGCGTGGTTGGACGGCGTATCGGTCCCGCCCGGCAGCAGCGCATTGACGCGCACGCCCCGCGCCCCGAATTCGACCGCCAGCGACTGTGTGAGGCCAACAAGACCGGCCTTGCTCGCCGCATAGGCGGTGGTGCCGGGAAAGCCAGCAGCATGTCCGACGAAACTCGACGTGAAGACGAGCGAGCCACCGCCACGGGCCACCATCGCAGGTATCTGATGCTTGGTTGCAAGGAAAGCGCTCGTTAGGTTCGTGTCGAGCGTCTTCCGCCAGTCCTCGATGGAGAGCGATGGCAGTTCGCCCATCGCGCCCACCGTCCCCGCATTGTTGAAGGCGATATCCAGCCCGCCGAAGCGGCGACCGCCAGATCGACCAGCGCCTCGTTCAGCGCCTCGTCGCGGATGTCGCCGGCGAGGATTGCCGCCTCGCCGCCCGCGTCCTCGATTTCCTGCGCGAGTTGCTTAAGTTCGCGCTCGCGCCGCGCGGTAACGACGAGCTTTGCGCCTTCACAGGCAAAAAGCATGGCGGCGGCGCGGCCGATACCCGAGCTTGCCCCGGTTATGATCGCGATCTTTCCTTCAAGTCTTGGCATCACGGGTTCCTTTCTCGATAGCGACAAAGGAATCCCAGATCCGGCGCCAAGCGGCCACCCGATTCCCGAGGCCGCGAGAAGGCCGTTCCCTCCGGACATTCGAGGTGAGGAGCACGGCTACGCGGCAATTTCGCACGCTCGGAACAAACGCGGTTCGACGGTGTTTCGTTGGCGCTACCGTAAACACGATGCGAAAGGGACGCCGAACTATGGCCAAGGAAAAAAACCTGAACGATCTGTTCCACGATACCCTGAAGGACATCTATTACGCCGAACGAAAGATCCTGAGGGCCTTGCCGAAGATGGCGCGCGGCGCGCAGGCACCGGAACTCAAGGCTGCTTTCGAGAAGCACCGGGAACAGACGGAAACCCATGTCGAGCGGCTGCAGCAGGTGTTCGACATGATCGGCAAGCGCGCACAGGGCAAAACCTGCGAGGCGATCGAAGGCATTATTGCCGAAGGCGAGGAGATCATGGACGAGTTCAAAGGCACTCCTGCACTCGACGCCGGCCTGATCTCCGCCGCGCAGTCGGTCGAGCACTACGAGATCGCTCGCTACGGCACCTTGAAGACCTGGGCGCAAACGATCGGCCTGAAGGACGCCGTATCGCTCCTCGACAAGACGCTGAAGGAAGAATTCGTCACCGACGAGGAACTGACGAAACTCGCCATGGCGCAAGCGAACAAGAAGGCCGCATGATCGTTCGCAGCGGCCGGCACAACTGCATGTTTCCTTAAATCGTAGCCGACTTAAGGATAAAAGCATGCAGCAATTCAAAGCGCTACAGCGTCCTTTGCGCGTCTGATAAGACGCGCGGCGCTGTAGCCGCCGGTCGCCGTCACTCGACGTGCCGGAAGAAATCGATGAAGGCCCGGAGCGCCGGGCGCATCTGACGACGGCTGGGGTAATAAAGATAGGGGCCGGCATAGGGGGCGCACCAATCTTCGAGCACACGCTCCAGTCTGCCGGCAGCGACGTATTCAGCCACCCGCGTTTCGAAGAGGTAAGCGAGGCCGGCCCCGCCAAGCGCCGCCTTGATGATCGGGCGATCCTCGCCGAGGATCAAGGGGCCAGCCACCGAGACGGTTAGCTCCTCCCCCTCCTTCTCGAATTCCCACCGATAGAGCGTGCCATTCGAAAAGCGCCGGCGGATGCAGCGGTGCGCGGCAAGATCGCGCGGGTGCGACGGCCTTCCGTGGCGCTCGAAATAGGACGGCGCGGCGACCACGGCGCTTGTGAGGTCCGGGCCGACTTTCACCGCGATCATGTCGGCTTCCAGGCTCTCGCCGAGCCTGATCCCGGCGTCATAACCCTGTTCGACAATGTCGGTGAAGCCGTCTTCGTTGGCGATCTCCAGAACGATATCGGGAAAGCGATCCAGAAAGGCGCCAAGACGGGGTGCAAGGATGAGATCGGCGGCAAAGCGCGGCGCGGTGATGCGCAGGTTCCCGGCGGCTCGCTCGCGCGCCTCCGCCGCGGCCTCCAGCGCATGGGCGATTTCGTCGAGTGCCGGACGCAGCCGTTCCAGGAGCCGCCGCCCTTCTTCCGTCGGTGCGACGCTGCGCGTGGTGCGGGAGAGCAGTCGCACGCCGAGACTTGCCTCGAGACTGCCGACGGCATGACTGACGGCAGATGGGGCGACACCGAGTTCCTTTGCCGCGCCGCGGAAGCTGCCATGCGCGGCAACGGCGGAGAGGACGGCGAGTTGGGAAAACTGCGTACGGTTCATTGATCGAAATAATAGAACAACCCGTGAGAATTGACAGAGATTTTCTACTGCGAACGGTCGCCCTATCTTTCCCCTCGTTGTCGGAACCCGGCGCGCACGCGACACCCGACGACCATCCTTCGACGCCAGCCTGGCCGCCTCCCGCGCCCGGAAATCGGCGTTTAAGCCTGAAAGGACCTCCCATGAAAACCCGCAAGCTCGGAAATGAACTAACTGTCTCTGCCATCGGCCTTGGCTGCATGGGCATGAGCTTCGCCTATGGCGAGGCGGACGAGCAAGAATCGATCCGGACGCTCCATCGCGCCGTCGAACTCGGCGTGACCTTCTTTGACACGGCCGAAGTTTATGGCCCCTATGAAAACGAAAAACTGCTCGGCAAGGCATTGAAGGACCGGCGCGACCGGGTAACGATCGCGACGAAGTTCGGCTTCCGCATCGAGCCGGGCAAACCGGCGGCCGAAGCGATCAAGGGCGTCGATGGGCGGCCGGAAAACGCTAGAGCCGTCGCCGAAGCCTCGTTGAAGCGGCTTGGGACCGATGTCATCGACCTTTACTACCAGCACCGCGTCGACCCGAATGTGCCGATCGAGGAGACGGTCGGCGCGATGGCGGAGCTCGTGAAGCAGGGCAAGGTACGCGCCCTTGGCCTTTCCGAGGCGAGTGCCGCCACCATTCGCCGCGCCCACGCGGTCCACCCGATCGCGGCGGTGCAGAGCGAGTATTCGCTGTGGTCGCGCGATCCGGAAGAGGAAGTGCTCGCCACCTGCCGCGAACTCGGCATCGGCTTCGTTCCCTACAGTCCGCTGGGGCGCGGCATGCTGACCGGCACGATCGCCAAGATGGATGATCTCGCCGCCGATGATTTCCGCCGATCGCTGCCGCGCTTCCAGGCAGAAAACCTGAGCGCCAACGCGGCCCTGGTCTCGACGCTCGAAACGCTGGCGGCGCAAAAAGGCATCACCACCGCCCAACTCGCGCTCGCCTGGGTCATCAACCAGGGCGATTTCATCGTGCCGATTCCGGGCGCCCGCAGGATCCGGCACCTGGAAGAGAATGCTGCCGCCGCGGATATCGTGCTTTCCGACGCCGAGCTCAGCAAACTCGCTGAGATCCTGTCGCCGGCCCTTGTTGCCGGCAAGCGCTACGCCGAGGCGTCCCTGGCGCTGACGAACCAGTAACACGCATTCGCCTCGCGGACATTCTGGCGCCACCCGGACATTCCGGCATGCGGGAGGGCATCGCATTTCGCCTGCGATGCCCTACTTGTATTGCAGTCGGCCTACTGCACGATTCCTTAAATCGGAATCGATTTAAGGACAAAGTCATGCAGCAATTCAAGGTGCTACAGCGACCTTAGCGCGTCCGGTTGGACGCGCGGCGCTGTAAAAGAGGAGGAATGAGGAATGTCCGAAGAGCAGGCGATCAGCGCAGTGATCCACCTCTATGTCGACGGCATGGCCTTCGCCAACGAGGCGGCGCTGCGCAAGGCCTTCCACCCGAACGCCTCGATCGTCGGCAATTATGATGACGCCGTCGAATGGCTGACCCGCGACGCCTTCATCGCGACGATCCTGAAGGAAGGCTCGGCACCGCCGGAAACACAGCCTCTCATGGACGTGGAGATGATCCACATCACCGGCGACGCGGCGAGCGTGAAGGTCGTCGATGAATTCGCCGGCTCACGCTATACGGATTACCTGTCGCTGCTGAAAATCGACGGACGGTGGCTGATCGTCAACAAGGTCTGGCACGCCCATTCGTAGACCTATCCACAGCAAGCGGTCCATTCGGTGCACTTGCTGCAACCCGCGGGCTGATCCCGATGGAGAAGGCCGCTGCCGGGCAGCGGCCCTCATTTTTCGTCAGGCGCGAAGCACGCCGCCAGTGCTCTTGGCCACATTGGCGATGATCTTCGACGTCAGCGCCTCGAAATCCTCGTCGGTCAGCGTACGTTCCACCGGCTGGATCGTCACCTCGATCGCCACCGACTTCTTGCCTTCGCCAAGCGATGCTCCCTCGAACACGTCGAAGACGTTGACGCCGGTGACCAGCTTGCGGTCGGCACCGGATGCGGCCCGCAGAATCGCTGCCGCCTCGACCGTCTTGTCGACGACGAAGGCGAAATCGCGTTTGACCGCCTGGAAGGGCGACAACTCCAGCGCCGGCTTGGTGCGCGTTGCCTTCTTCTTCGGCTCGGGCATGGCGTCGATATAGATCTCGAAACCACAAAGCGCGCCCGACACGTCGAGTGCATCGAGCGTCTTCGGGTGGAACTCGCCGAAGCTGCCGAGAACGATCTTCGGACCGAGCTTGATCGTGCCGGAACGGCCGGGGTGATACCAGGCCGGACCACCGGCCTCGAACTGGACATTGCCCATCGGCACGCCGCAAGCCTCGAGCACGGCGATGGCATCGGCCTTGGCGTCGAAGACATCGACCGGCTTGCCGCCGCCCTTCGCCGCATTCGACCAGAGCCGGCCAGCGCCGTTCAGCGAAGCGGTACCGCGGCGGACGCCACCGGCGACACGGCGCTGGGCTTCCGGCGTATCCCCTTCATAGGTCCCGGAGACCTCGAAGATCGCGACGTCGCCATAGCCCTTGTCGGCATTGCGCTGCGCAGCGGTCAAGAGCCCCGGCAGCAGCGAAGGCCGCATGTCCGACATGTCGGCGGCGATCGGGTTGGCGAGTTTCAGCGCCGGCGAACCGCCGCCGAAGAGCTTCGCCTGCTCCTCCGAGATGAAGGACCAGGTAACGGCTTCGAGCATGCCGCGGCTTGCGAGCGCGCGCTTGGCCTGGCGCGTGCGGATCTGCAGCGTCGTCAGGATCTTGCCGTTGACGACATTGTGGCTTTCGAGCGGAGCCGCAACGATGTTGTCGACGCCGTGAATGCGCATGACTTCCTCGACGAGATCCGCCTTGCCGTCCACGTCCGGGCGCCAGGAGGGCACGGTGACGCGGAAGCGCTCGCCGGAGCCCTCGACGCCGAAGCCGAGCTTCATCAGGATCGAAACACTCTCTTCCGTGGAAACTTCAAGCCCCGTTAGCCGCTTCACCTCCGAGACCGGGAAGTCGACCACCTTGGGCGCATGCCCCTCATAGCCGACGACATCCAGCTTGGCAGGTGTACCGCCGCACAGTTCCAGCACCAGTTCGGTCGCGCGCTCCAGGCCCGGCACCATGTATTCCGGATCGACGCCGCGCTCAAAACGATAGCGCGCATCGGTGATGATGCCGAGGGTGCGGCCGGTCTTGGCGATGTTCATCGGATCCCAGAGCGCCGATTCGATCAGCACGTCGGTGGTATTCTCGTCGCAGCCGGAATGCTCGCCGCCCATGACGCCGCCGATCGACTCGATCCCGTCTTCGTCCGCAATCACCACATTGGCCGGCGACAGCGTGTATTCGCGCGTATCGAGCGCCAGCACCTTCTCGCCCTCCTTCGCCCGGCGAACCGTGAGGTTGCCGGTGACCTTCGCTGCATCGAAGACGTGCAGCGGCCGACCCTGGTCGAAGGTCAGGTAATTGGTGATGTCGACCAGCGCGTTGATCGGCCGCAGACCGATCGCGTTCAACCGCTGGCGCACCCAGGCCGGGCTCGGGCCATTCTTGACGCCGCGCACGACGCGGAGCGCGAAGCCGGGGCAGAGATGCTTGTCCTCGCCGAGGTCGAGCGTCACCTTAACTGGCGTATTGCCTTCGACCGCGAAGGACGGCGCGGGGCGCGTCTTCAAAGTGCCCAAGCCGGAGGCCGCGAGGTCACGGGCGATGCCGTGAACGCTCGTGCAATCCGGCCGGTTCGGCGTCAGGTTGATCTCGATGACCGGATCGTCGAGACCGGCGTAAGCCGCGTAGCTCGTACCGAGCGGCGCATCCTCCGGCAGATCGATGATGCCGGTGTGGTCGTCGGAGATTTCCAGCTCCTTTTCCGAGCACATCATGCCGCGACTTTCGACGCCGCGGATATTGCCGACCGAGAGCGTGACATCGATGCCGGGCACATAGGTGCCGGGAGCCGCGAAGGCGCCGACAAGACCCTTGCGTGCGTTCGGCGCACCGCAGACGACCTGAACCGGCTGGCCGTTGCCGGTGTCGACCATCAGCACCTTCAGCTTGTCGGCGTTCGGGTGCTGCTCGGCCGAGACGACCTTGGCGATGACGAAGGGCTTGAAGGCCGCCTTGTCATCGACGTCCTCCACTTCCAGCCCGATCATCGTCAGGCGGGCGCAGATTTCCTCGAGCGAGGCGTCGGTTTCCAGATGGTCCTTCAGCCAGGAAAGCGTGAATTTCATGTTTTCACCTGTGTCCCAAAAATATCAGCGCGCGATCAAGCGGAAAGACCGCCGAAGAGCGTCGGCATGTCGAGCGGGCGAAAGCCGTAATGCGTCATCCAGCGTACGTCGGCGTTGAAGAAGTCGCGCAGGTCCGGCATGCCGTATTTCAGCATGGCGATGCGGTCGAGGCCCATGCCCCAGGCAAAGCCCTGGTACTCGTCCGGATCGAGACCGCCGGCGCGCAGCACGTTCGGATGGACCATGCCGCAACCGAGGATTTCCATCCAGTCGGTGCCTTCCCCGAACTTGACGATCGGCCCGGAACGGTCGCACTGGATGTCGACCTCGAAGGACGGCTCGGTGAAGGGGAAGAAGGACGGGCGGAAACGCATCGTCACCTGATCCACCTCGAAGAACGCCTTGCAGAATTCTTCGAGCACCCAACGCATGTTGGCGACATTCGCCGTCCTGTCGATCACCAGGCCCTCGACCTGGTGGAACATCGGCGAGTGGGTGGCATCCGAGTCCTGCCGATAGGTCTTGCCGGGGATGATGATGCGGATCGGCGGCTTCTGCGCTTCCATCGTGCGAATTTGCACCGGCGAGGTGTGCGTGCGCAGCACCTTGCGCTCGCCCTTCTCGTCCGGCTGGAAGAAGAAGGTGTCGTGCATCTCGCGGGCCGGATGGCCTTCCGGGAAGTTCAGCGCCGTGAAGTTGTAGTAATCCGTCTCGATATCCGGCCCTTCGGCAATCGAGAAGCCCATGTCGCCGAAGATCGCGGTGATCTCGTCGACGATCTGGCTGATCGGATGGATACGGCCACGCTCGGCCGGCGAGGAGCGGACCGGCAGGCTGATGTCCACCGTTTCGCGCGCCAGCCGCTCGGCGATTGCGGCATCCTTGAGCGCCAGCTTCCGGGCGGAGATCGCATCCGTCACGGTGTTCTTCAGCGCATTGATCTGGGCGCCGCGCGTCTGGCGCTCCTCCGGCGACATCGTGCCGAGCGTCTTCAAGAGTTCGGAAATGGAGCCCTTCTTGCCGAGCGCACCGACGCGCACCGCCTCGATCGCTCCCTCGTCGCCGGCGGCATCGATATCCGCCAGCAATGTTCGTTCCAATGTTTCCAGTTCACTCATCCGTGCAGCCTCGATGCGGGAATGTCGGTTCTTACCGATTCAAATCTTCAAGAATGTGATCGCGTCGCGCCGGGACGTGGACGAGATCTGTCACTGCCGTCGGCGCGCTTCTTTTTTGACGCGCCGAATAGAAAAACCCGCGCCAGCCCTGCCAGCGCGGGTTTCCCAACAAATTTCAAGAACGGTTTTGGGAAAACGCTGGCTTAACGGACAGCGCTTTCAAACTCGTTTGCCGTGCCGGCTTCCTTGAGATAGGCGAGCGCCTTCTTGGAAGCTTCGACGAGAGCGCCGAATGCTGCCGGCTCATGGATCGCCATGTCGGACAGAACCTTGCGGTCGACTTCGATACCGGCCTTGTTGAGGCCGTCGATGAAGCGACCGTAGGTCAGGCCGAATTCACGGACAGCAGCATTGATGCGCTGGATCCAGAGAGCGCGGAAGTTGCGCTTGTTAACCTTGCGGTCGCGGTAGGCGTACTGCTTCGAACGGTCCACCGCTGCCTTGGCGGCGCGAATGGTGTTCTTGCGGCGGCCGTAGAAACCCTTGGCGGCCTTGAGCGTCTTCTTGTGCTTGGCGTGGGCGGTCACACCGCGTTTTACACGTGCCATGTCATGATCTCCTTAACGTGTCCAATATGCCTGAAAGTCTTAGAGACCGTTCGGCAGGTAGTTCTTGACGACCTTCTTGCCATCGGGCTCGGCGAGAACCATGGTTCCACGCGCGTCGCGGATGAACTTATTGGTACGTTTGATCATGCCGTGACGCTTGCCAGCGGCGGCAGCACGAACCTTGCCGGTGGCGGTGACTTTGAACCGCTTCTTGGCAGACGATTTCGTCTTCATCTTGGGCATTTTGCTACTCCATTGTTCTTAATAGTGCGAAACAGGCAGACGAGGCCTATTTCCAGCGTTAAGAACGGCCACGGCATGCCCTGCCGGACCGTTCGGACGGGGGCTTATACCCGCACGTCTTGAAAAACGCAAGCGGGGAGACAAAGGAGCCGGCCGCGACCCGAAGCACCGTCGCTTCGCTCGGCAACCAACGCCGCCGGCGCGATGCTCATCCAACAAAAAGCCGCCTCAAGCGGCGGCTTCCCGTCATATTCACCATGCGTGGGCGTGCCCGGTCACTTCGGCGCCAGCACCATCATCATCTGGCGGCCTTCGAGCTTCGGCTCGGCTTCCACCTTGGCGATCGCCTGGGTGTCGTCCTTCACCTGAAGCAGAAGCTTCATGCCGAGTTCCTGGTGAGCCATTTCGCGACCGCGGAACTTCAGCGTCACCTTGACCTTGTCGCCTTCCTCGAAGAAGCGGTTCATCGCCTTCATCTTCACCTCGTAATCGTGGGTGTCGATGTTCGGACGCATCTTGATCTCTTTGATCTCGACGATCTTCTGCTTCTTGCGCGCTTCGGCGGCCTTCTTCTGGTTGGCGTATTTCAGCTTGCCCAGATCGAGAATCTTGCACACCGGCGGTTCTGAGTTCGGTGCGATCTCTACCAGATCAAGACCGGCTTCGTCCGCCATGCGGAGCGCCTGGTCGATCGGAACGACGCCGATATTCTGGCCTTCGGCATCGATAAGCTGAACCCGGGGGACCCGGATTTCCTTGTTTGAGCGCGGCCCCTCTTTAACTGGGGCGTCCGCTTTGAACGGTCTGCGAATGGTCGTACTCTCCTCGAGCTATTTACGTATATTTGGTCTGCTTGAACGGTCAGCGCGATCTCAAACGAAGCGCTTGAAACTGTCACTGACGGCAATGTGTGAATTGCGGCGCCAGAGTCAATAGCATGGCTCGCAAGGAAAATCACCCTCTGTCGAAGCATAGGCGAATCTGTTTTAGAAGGAACTTGCCGCCGGCCGCCGTCTTTCAAGAGGATCTCCGATGTCAACAGCATCAGCCGAAACTGAAATCACGCGGATCGAGGTGGGCAGCGGCGCGGCCGCGCGCTCGATCGCCATGCGGATCTTTCGCACGGACGCGGGCTCGAAGCGCCCCACCCTCATGTGGCTCGGCGGCTATCGCTCCGACATGACCGGCACGAAGGCCGTCGAGGTCGAGCACTATGCCCGCGCGGCCGGAACCGATTGCATCCGTTTCGACTATTCCGGTCACGGCTCCTCCGGCGGCGACTTCCGGGACGGCACGATCTCGCGCTGGATCGAGGAAAGCCTTGCCGTCATCGATCACGCCGCGCCGGCCTCGCGCCTGATCCTCGTCGGCTCCTCGATGGGCGGCTGGGTCGCGTTGCGGCTCATTCAGGAGCTCAAACGGGGAGGCGAGACGCACCGCGTCGCAGGACTCGTGCTGATCGCCCCCGCTCCGGACTTCACCGCGGAGCTGATCGAACCCAATCTCACGAGAGCCGAGAAAACCTCGCTTGCCGAACGCGGCTATTTCGAGGAGCCGTCGCAGTACAGTCCCGAGCCCAACATCTTCACCCGTGCTCTGATCGATGACGGCCGCGCCAATCGCGTGCTTTCGGGCCCGGTCGAAACGGGCTGTCCGGTCCATATCCTCCAGGGCATGCGCGATCCCGATGTGCCCTATACCCATGCACTGAAGCTGATGGAGCACATGCCCGCGGACGATGTCGTGATGACCCTCATTCGCGACGGCGACCATCGGCTCTCGCGCGACGAGGATATTGCCAAATTGAAACAGGCGATCGGCGCGATGCTGACGCAAGCCTGACGACCACGCCGCCAGCCTTCTTTTCATTGCGCGCCGTGCAACGCTGTTGCGGCGCAAGCGTTATTGCCGCCAATTCTCGGCGTTTTTAACCATAAAGGCTGATCCGCGAATCAGAAGATTGACTCCAACGATCTAACAATATTAACTCTTTGTTAACGATTAGAGCAGCGCTCGGGGGAAATCCTACAGAAGCTGTCGTCAACTCAGGATTGCGCGGATAGGTCCGGACAGGAAGAACCGGTACGCCGCGTTGCAGGGGATCTGTATGGCGTCTTGGACAGGGGTTAAGGCAAGCATTGCGGCTTTCTGCGCAGTTTTCATTTCAGCAAACACGGCAATACCCGCCCAGGCGGGGCCCTCTCCATGGATGCAGACCGGCTCGGTAACCTCCCAGCCGATCGGGCATTACGAGTTTTGCCAGAAGTATCGCGGTGAGTGCGGTGCGCGGTCCAAGACCACCGTCGCGCCGCGTGTTACCGACCGTGGCTGGGCCGTCATCCGCCAGGTCAATGCCCAGGTCAACCGCGAGTTCACGCCCGTAACCGACCAGCAGGTTTTCGGCAGGGACGAAGTCTGGTCCTATCCGACTACCACCGGAGATTGCGAAGACTTCGCGCTCGAAAAACGCCGCCGGCTGATGAAGCGAGGCTTTTCTGCCAGTCAGTTGCTAATGACTGTCGTGCGCAAGCCTGATGGCGAGGGCCATGCGGTCCTAACCGTCCGCACCGCGCAGGGCGACTTTATCCTCGACAACCTCGAGAACAGGGTGAAGCTCTGGACCCAAACACCCTATCGCTATCTCAAGCGCCAGGCCTCCTACAACAGCGGCCGCTGGGTGACCATCGACAACGGCGGGGAGATCGTCGTCGGCTCGGTCGGCAACTGACCAAGGTAGCGGCGAGTTATCAAAAAAAGGGCCCGGTCTGAGGCCCTTTTTTCATGCCGGTTTTCGCTGCATGTCGTTATCCCGCTGCGCACTTTTTGGGCGACATGCATGTGCTTTTTTCGATGCATGTCGTCATCCCAAAACCGCTGCGCACTTTTTGGGCGACATGCGTGTGCCTTTTTCGATGCATGTCGTCATCCCAAAACCGCTGCGCACTTTTGGGCGACATGCATGTGCCTTTTTCGATGCATGTCGTTATCCCAAAACCGCTGCGCACTTTTGGGCGACATGCATCAGGCATTGCCGATCAGGACGCCGGCGGCGAGCACCAGACTGCCGCCAAGGACGACTTGGAAGGCTGCCCTGAGGAATGGCGTTTCCATGTAGCGGTTCTGGATGAAGGCGATCGCCCAAAGTTCGAAGAAGACGATTGCCGCCGCCGTCGCCGTCGCCGTCCAGAAGTGCGGGATCAGATAAGGCAGCGCGTGGCCGAGCCCCCCGAGCGCCGTCATGATGCCCGACGCAAGTCCGCGCTTGATCGGTGAGCCGCGTCCGGAAAGCTTGCCGTCGTCATGGGCGGCCTCGGTGAAACCCATCGAAATGCCGGCGCCGACCGAGGCCGAAAGGCCGACGAGAAAGGTCTGCCACGTGTCCTGGGTTGCGAAGGCGGCGGCAAAGATCGGCGCCAGCGTCGAGACCGATCCGTCCATCAGGCCGGCAAGGCCCGGCTGTACGTAAGTAAGGATGAACTGCCGGCGCGACGTCTGCTCTTCCTCAGCGCGCACGTCTTCAGGCGTATGCTTCTCGCCCAGCCGGCGGGCGAGCGATTCATGCGACTTTTCGGCAATCGCCAGGTCGCCGAGCAACTTCCGCGTCGCCGCATCCTGTGTACGTGCGGCCGCCTCAACATAGAAACGGTGGGCCGCCTCCTCCATCGCCTCCGCTTCTTCGCGCGCTTTTTCGATCGGCATCTCGGCGATCAGCCAATCGGGCTTGCGCTCCGGGAAGTCGCGCACATGCTCGCGCCGGATCAGCGGGATGCGGTTGCCGAAACGGGCGACATGCAGGTCGATCAGTGCCTGGCGATGATGGCTTTCCTCTTCCGCCATATCCTCGAATACCTTGGCGGAATGCGGATATTTTTCGCGCAGCGCATCCGCATAGGCGAGATAGATGCGGCCGTCGTCCTCCTCGGAAGAGATCGCCAGCGCGAGGATTTCCTGCTCGCTTAAAGAAAGAAACGGGCGCTTGAAACGGGAGAAAAGGCGAAAAAACATCGACAAGAACCTTTTTAGAATGATTCTAAAAATAGGAAGCGTTGCGACGGGCGTCAAGTCTGCGGGTTGGCGGCAAATAGCGATACAGTGCGCCGCCCCGCGACCTTCTCCCCGCACGCGCGCAGAAGGAACCGTGCGGGGCGCTCAAATCCCCTCTCCCCGCTTGCGGGGAGAGGGCCAGGATGAGGGGGAAGTTGAGGGGAAAATGATGGCTCAGATCGAGAGGCTGAGCGCCTTTTCCTGCTCGATATAAGCGCGCTGCTGGTCCGTGATGTAGTCGCGCACGATCGGGGCTGCGTCGCGCGAGCGCGACAACTGCATGTGGAAGACAAGCTGGCTGCCGGTGCGGAACATCATCTCCGCACTGATCAGGTAGAACTCCCACATCCTGGCGAAGCGCTCGTCGTACATCGCGATCACCTTGTCGCGGTTTTCCTCGAAGCGCTTGCCCCAGTGTGCCAGCGTCGTCGCATAGTGCACCCGCAGGAATTCGAGATCAGTCACCCACAGGCTGTTCTGCTCAACGACAGAGAAGACCTCCGACAGTGCCGGCGAATAGGCGCCGGGGAAGATGTACTTGCGCAGCCACGAACTCGCCATACCGGGCGGGCTCATGTGTCCGATCGAGTGCAGCACGGCGAGCCCGTCATCAGGCATCAAAGCATTCAGCTTCTTGAAGAACTCGTCGTAGTGGTGAACGCCGACATGCTCGAACATACCGACCGAGACGATGCGGTCGAAGGGACCCTGAACGTCGCGGTAATCCTTCAGCTCGAAACGCACGCGGTCGGCCATGCCTGCCTTGCGGGCCCGCTCGGAAGCGAGCGCCTGTTGCTCCTTCGAAAGCGTCACCCCCAAGACCTCGACATTCTCGAGCGCCGCTAGGTAGAGCGCCAGATCGCCCCAGCCGCAGCCGATATCGAGCACACGCATCCCCGGCTTCAGGCAGAGCTTCGCGGCGAGCAGCCTCAGCTTGTTGCGCTGCGCCGCCTCCAGCGTCTCGTCGGGCGCGCGGAAATAGGCGCAGGAATAGAGCATGTTCTCGTCGAGGAAGAGCTTGTAGAAATCATTGCCGAGATCGTAGTGATGCGCGACGTTCTGCTGCGCCTTGCCCTTCGGGTTTGCCTGCTGGCGCTTGCGGAAGCGCATCTTGACCGCGCGCAACAGCTTCTGGATCGGATAGGAACCGAGCGAGAGCCGGTTGATCGAGAACAGCTGGAGGAAATCCCGGAGCGTCGAGCCTTCCTCGAAGCGCATCGTGCCATCCATATAGGCCTCGCCGGCGGCAAGCTCGGCGTTGAAGACGAGGCTGCGATAAAGCCGCTTGTCCGTCAGCCGCATCGTCACGTGTGGCCCGGGCTCGCCGGAGAAGACGTGGCGTTTGCCATCGGCATCGATCACCGTCAGGCGACCCTTGCGAATGAAGGACTTCATCATATGCGACAGTGGGAACATGCAATGCCTCTCTCTCGAAAACGGCGGCATCCTAGCACCCGGCTCGGAAATTGCTCCCCTGATTTTCGTATGTGGTTCCGGTCGGCAATGAAAGGAGCAGCAGGTGCTCACCTGCCACCCCGACGATCGCACGGATTGCTGCCAGACCTGACGCTCGCGCGGCCCCTCATTCCGCTGCCGCGACCTTCTCCCCGCTCGCGGGGAGAAGGCGCAAACCGTGCCGGCGTCAGTCCCCTCTCCCCGTCGTGACGGGGAGAGGGTTAGGGTGAGGGGCAAAAGCACGGACTGGGCTTCTACCCCCTGAGCGCAACTCAGTCCTTGGCGCGCTCGACGTAGGAGCCGTCTTCCGTCGCGATGACGACGCGGGTGCCGGCCTGGATGTGCGGCGGCACCGAGGTGCGAACGCCGTTCGAAAGCAGGGCCGGCTTGTAGGAGGACGACGCGGTCTGGCCCTTGACCACCGGCTCGGTCTCGGTGATCTCGAGGATGACGTGGCGCGGCAGGTCGATGGCGATCGCAACGCCTTCGTGGATCGACAGCATCACCGCCATGCCTTCCTGGAGATAGGCCTTCTGGTCGCCGATGTCGTCGGACGACATGACGAGCTGATCATAGGATTCCGGGTTCATGAAGTGGAACCCTTCGCCGTCCTCGTAGAGGAACGTGTGTTCGCGGTCTTCGACGAAAGCGCGCTCGACCTGCTCGGTCGTGCGGTAGCGCTCCGAAACCTTTACACCGTCGGAAATGCGGCGCATGTCGACCTGCGTGACCGGCGTGCCCTTGCCCGGGTGGAAGTTCTGTGCGGTAAGCACGACATAGAGCTTGCCGTCGACGTCGAGCACGTTGCCCTTGCGGACAGAAGAGGCGATGACCTTGACCATTAGTCTTCCTTGTAACAGAGGTATGCGCGACACCTCGGACCGGGAAACCCGGCCCTGAAGGACGCGAAAACTAGGATTTCGCGCCGCAACTACCCTAATTTCGCGCAAATAGCCAGCCTGCGCCGGCATTCACGCGAAGAAACTGGCACGCGAAGAAACTGGCACGCGAAGAAACTTGGCAGGCGAAGAAAGTTTGGACCGACCGATCATGCCGCATGCTTCTCCCTGGTGGACACCGGATGTCCATGCCGACCGGCGCCCGTTTCTCATCGGACGCAACCGGATCCAATCGGCCTTGCGGCGGTTCTTCGACGAGCGCGATTTCGTCGAGGTCGATACGGCCAGCCTGCAGGTGTCGCCGGGCAACGAGGCACACCTGCATGCCTTTGCAACGCAAGCGCTCGGCCACGACGGCTCCGCCCAGCCGCTTTATCTCCATACCTCGCCGGAATTCGCCTGCAAGAAACTGCTGGCGGCCGGCGAAACGCGGATCGCCTGTTTTGCCCATGTCTACCGCAACCGGGAGCGCGGGCCGCTGCACCATCCCGAATTCACCATGCTCGAATGGTATCGCGCCGGCGAGAGCTACGAGGCGCTGATGCGCGACTGTGGCGAAATGCTCGCGCTCGCCGCCGAGACGACGGGCATCCGATCCCTCACCTATCAGGGCAGAAGCACGGACCCGTTTATCGAACCCGAGCGGCTTTCCCTGGCCGAAGCCTTCGAGCGCTTTGCAGGCATCGACCTGCTCGCCTCGATCGCCGAGGACGGCGCGACGGATCGCGACCAGTTGGCGGCGGCCATGAGAGTTTCCGGCTTGCGCGTCGCCGACGATGACACCTGGGCTGATCTCTTCAGCCGCGTGCTCGTGGAAAAGGTCGAACCCAATCTCGGTTTCGGTCGGCCGACGGTCCTCGACGAATACCCGGTCGCCGAGGCGGCGCTCGCCAGGCCGACGGCACGGGACCGCCGTGTCGCCGAGCGTTTCGAGCTCTATGCCTGCGGCGTCGAGCTTGCCAATGCCTTCGGCGAACTGACGGATGCCGCAGAACAGCGCCGCCGCTTCGAACTCGAAATGGCGGAGAAGGCGCGCGTCTATGGCGAAACCTATCCGCTCGACGAAGACTTCCTGTCGGCTCTCGCGATCATGCCCGAGGCGAGCGGCATCGCTCTCGGCTTCGATCGGCTGGTGATGCTGGCGACGGGCGCTTCGCGCATCGATCAGGTGCTTTGGGCGCCGGTCGCGGAGGCGGGCGCATGACGGCACAACGCTCCATCAGAACCGCGCGCGAGCTTGTCGATACCGGCCTCATCGCACCGGCGGACGAACAGGCCATATCGCATGTTGCATCGCGCTATGCGGTTTCGATCAGCCCGGCCGTTGCGGATCTCATCGACCGCCAGGACAAGGACGACCCCATCGCCCGGCAGTTCGTGCCGGACGCAGCCGAGCTGACGCTCACGCCGGAAGAGCGCGCCGATCCGATCGGCGACGGTTCGCACAGCCCGGTTAGCGGGATCGTTCACCGCTATCCCGACCGCGTGCTGCTCAAGGCGGTGCATGTGTGCCCGGTCTATTGCCGCTTCTGTTTCCGTCGCGAAATGGTCGGGCCGCAGGGGCTCGGCACCTTGACGCCTGCCGAGCTCGACGCCGCGGTCGCTTACATTGCAGACCATTCCGAGATCTGGGAGGTGATCCTGACCGGCGGCGATCCGCTGGTGCTTTCACCCCGTCGGCTCGGCGAAATCATGGAGCGACTCGGCGCGATCGACCATGTCAGGATCGTCCGCTTCCACACACGCGTGCCCGTCGTCGAGCCGGAGCGCGTCGACGCCGATCTCGTCGCGGCATTGAAGGCGAGCGGCAAGGCGACTTATGTGGCGCTGCATGCCAACCACCCGCGCGAGCTGACGCCCGAGGCGCGCGCCGCTTCGGCCCGCCTCATCGACGCGGGCATCGTCATGGTAAGCCAGTCGGTGCTGCTCAAGGGCATCAACGACGATGCGGCCGTGCTTGCGGACCTGATGCGCGCCTTCGTCGAAACGCGGATCAAGCCCTATTATCTGCATCACCCCGATCTTGCCCCCGGCACCGGCCATTTCCGGCTGTCGATCGAGGAGGGGCAGAAACTCGTCGCCGCGCTTCGCGGCCGTGTTTCCGGTCTCTGCCAGCCGACCTACATCCTCGACATCCCCGGCGGCCACGGCAAGGCCGTCGTCAGCGCGAGCACGATCGCTGCGGAAGGGGGTGGCTGCTATACCGTCACCGATTTCCGCGGAAACGAGCACGCCTATCCGCCCAAGGGATGACTTGCGGAAAAACATTCCGAACCCGCGTCACAGGCGTCCATGGTCAATCGTCAACTGATCGAAAGCATCAATTGACCCCCAGCGATGGAGACAGACCATGACCGATATCAAAGCCGTGCGCTACGAACAGGAAATCCCGGATGTGCTCGACGCCCTTGCCGACGTGCACAACAAGATGGACAGCCACGGCCTCGACCGGACGATCCACCACCTCGTCCAGCTTCGTGCCTCACAGATCAACCGTTGCGGCTTCTGTGTGAAGATGCATACGAAAGAAGCCCGTGCCGACGGCGAGACGAGCGAACGGCTCGACCGCATCATCGTCTGGGATCAGGTCGGCGATTTCTCCGAGCGCGAAAAGGCCGCCCTCGCCTGGACCGAGGCCTTGACGGAACTCGAGCCCCGGACGGATTTCGCAAGCCTGCGTGCGCGGCTTCGCGCGCACTTCAGCGACAACGAGATCAGCGTCATCACTTCGACCGTCGCGATGATCAACCTTTGGAACCGCATCCAGATTTCGAGGCACTGACATGGTTCACAACGACAAGAGCGGCATGTTCGAGGAGGCGCGCCCCCGCCTCCTCGGTCTCGCCTACCGTATCCTGGGTTCGCGTGCCGATGCCGATGATGCCGTGCAGGACACGTTCCTGAAATGGCAGGCGGCCGATCTTTCCGCGATCGAAAGTGCGGCCGCCTGGCTCACCACCGCCTGCACCCGCCGCTGCCTCGATCTGCTCAAATCCGCGCACCGCAAACGCGTCGACTATGTCGGCGCGTGGCTGCCGGAACCGATCCACACCGCAAGCGACGATAACGTGGAGGAGAGGCTCGCGCTCACCGCGTCGCTTACGACCGCATTCCTGCTGATGCTCGAACGGCTGACGCCCAAGGAGCGAGCTGCCTATCTGCTGCGCGAGATTTTCGGCCAACCCTATGACGAGATTGCCGAAACGCTCGACATGCAGGAGTCGGCTACCCGCAAGCTGGTGTCACGCGCGAAATCCAACATCGGTGTGGTTCAGACCCGGCATACGACGCCGCGCGAACGCCAGGAGGAACTCCTTGCAGCCTTCCACGGCGCCATTCAGGGCGGCGACATCGCCGGCCTTTCGGCGCTGCTGTCGGCTGACGTGAAGCTCACCGCAGATGGCGGCGGCAAGGCCGCGACCGTGCTCGGCATCCTTTCCGGCAAGGAGACCGTCATGGCCTTCATTACCGAGCGGCTCACCGAATACTGGTCGCACTACCGGTGGGAAACCGCGGAGCTCAACGGCGGACGCGGCATCCTCCTGCGCAGCGAAGGCGGCGATATCGCCGCAACGGTTTCGTTCGGCTACGACAACGACGGCCGGGTCGCCGATATTTTCATCGTCCGCAATCCGGACAAGCTCGCTCATCTTGACGACGCAACCGTCCATTGAAACGGTTGCCGATCAACGAGGCCCACATGCTCGACAAGACCAACAACGCTTCGGCCGCATCCGATGCCGGCTGGCTCGCCCTTTTTTCCGGCGGAAACGCCATCCATTCGCTTGTGCTCAGCGGCGGCGTCGCGCTGCATGCACTCAACATCTATATCGTCACGACCGTCATGCCTTCCATCGTGCGGGACATCGGCGGGCTCGACTATTATGCCTGGAGCACGACGCTTTTCGTGGCCGCGTCCATTCTCGGTGCGGCGCTCTCGGCGCGGCTGCTCAATCGGGCCGGTGCCGGAGGCGCCTACGCCGTCGCTGCGCTGGTCTTCGGACTTGGGTCGCTCGCCTGCGCCGTGGCGCCAAACATGGCATTGCTGCTTGCCGGCCGCTCCATCCAGGGCTTCGGCGGCGGGCTTCTTTACGCGCTGGCCTATGGCGTCATCCGCATGGTTTTCCCGGCCGCACTCTGGGCCCGCGCGATCGGGCTCATATCCGCCACCTGGGGAACGGCGACGCTCGTCGGTCCGGCCATTGGCGGCGGGTTTGCCGAATTTGGTGCGTGGCGGGTTGCCTTCTGGTCGCTGCTGCCGCTGACGGCAGTGCTCGCGATCCTCGCGCTCTCGATCCTGCCGCGGACGACATCAGGCACGCGCGGTCCGTTGCCGCTGACGCAGCTCACGCTTCTCATCGGCATCGTCCTGGTGCTCTCGGTGAGCGGAACCCTCACGACGACCGGCGAACAGATCGCCGGCGTCGGTGCCGCGCTCGTCCTCTTTGCAATGCTCGTCGCCAGCGAGCGCCGCGCGACTGCCCAGCTGTTGCCACAGGGCGCCCTCAGCCCGCGCTCGCCGCTGGCGGCGCTCTATGCCACCATTGCATTGGCGATGATCGGCATGCAGCCGGAGATTTACGTTGCCTATCTGTTGCAGGAACTGCACGAACAGTCTCCCCTCGTTGCCGGTTATATCGCCGCCCTGATGGCGCTCGGCTGGACAGCCGGCTCGATGACCAGCGCCCATTGGGAGGGCCACCGCGCGCGCAAGACGATTACCGCCGGCCCGTTCTTCGGCCTCGTCGGTCTCCTGACCATCGCCGCTTTCATGCCGCTCATCTCGGCTGGCTTCGCCGCGATCGCGGTGCCGCTGTGCCTCGGGGTCGCCGCGGTCGGCTTCGGCATCGGGCTCGCATGGCCGCACATCGTCACGGCCGTCTACGCCGCCGCACCGGCTGGCGAAGAGGAAAAGGCGGCAGCGTCGATTACGACGATCCAGCTCTTCGCCGCATCCCTCGGCGCCGCACTTGCCGGCATGACAGCCAACCTTGCCGGCATTGGCGAGGGCACGGCGGCAGGCGCTACCTCGGCCGCGATCTGGCTCTTTGGGCTCTTTGCACTCGCACCGGCCCTGGGCGTGGTCTCTGCCCGGAGGGCGGTTGGCGCGGGCGCCAACCGACATATGCAGAACCAAGACATGCATTAGAGTCGAGAACTCGAACACGGCAGACGCGCCGCGATTTTGCAGTGGCTTCGGCGAAGATGGTCTGCATCCCCGAAAGAAAAAGGGCCGCTCGGCACGCCGGCGGCCCCCGTCGTATCCGTGATCTTGCGGATCAGCCCTGCTTGATCGGCGCGATCGAGATTTCGACACGGCGGTTTTGCGCACGGCCGGCCTCGGTGGCGTTCGATGCAATCGGCCGCTCCATTCCATAGCCCATGGTCGAGATGCGGCGCTGGTCGATGCCGCGGCCGCCGAGGAAGTTGGCAACCGAAGCCGCGCGGCGCTCGGAGAGGGCCTGGTTGTGGGCCGCACTGCCGGTCGAATCGGTGTGGCCGTCGACGTCGATCAGCGTCCGGTTGAACTTGCGCAGCACGATCGCAACCGAGTCGAGCGTCGAATAGAAGTCCGGGACCACCTGGTCGCGGTCGGTCGCAAAGGTGATGTTCGAGGGCATGTTGAGGATGATGCGGTCGCCCGCACGCGTCACCGACACGCCCGTGCCCTGCAACTGGGCGCGCAGTTCCGATTCCTGCTGGTCCATGTAGTTGCCGACAAGGCCGCCGCCGAGCGCGCCAATACCGGCACCGACAAGCGCGGCATCACGTCGTCCCGCGGCGCTGCCGCCGACCAGAAGGCCGGTTGCGGCACCAAGGCCCGCGCCGAGCAGTGCACCGCCCGCCGTATTCGACATCTTCTGCTCGCCTGTGTAGGGATCGGTGGTGGTGCATCCGGAAAGGTAAACGGCCGCAATGGCCAGGATGGCGCATTTCTTGATCATCGAATCGATTGTCCCCATTGGTGCTCGAAATTGCTTCATACTATCGATTAAGGCAGGAAGATGAAGAGGCATTCCATTCAAGCTGCAACCAGCAATGTGCAGCTTAATGTTGTACGCCGGCAACGGTCTCGTCAGCGTGACAAAATGGCCATCCTCCGCCACATTGCTGTCCAGAGCAGCCGCTAACCGATCCTTCACATGCCTGTGTTACATGGGCCACTGCATGGTTCCTTGATCGGAACCGATTTAAGAACAAAGCCATGCAGCAGATGAGAGCCTTGCAGCGACCTTTGTGCGTCTGAAAGACGCACGGCGCTATAAGGGGTCAGACAAGCGGGGACGACAGCATGGCGGTCGAGTTCGGCGACACGGAACGCAATCTCAGCGACACGCTGAACGACATGATCGCCTCGATCAGAGGCAATACGATCACGCTGCGCGAGCTTATGATCGGAATCGGCGAGCAAGGCTTTCTGCTGCTTTGCGCGCTGCTGACGCTGCCGTTTTTGATTCCGGTTTCGATTCCGGGCGTCAGCACCGTGTTCGGTGCCGCAATCATCCTTATCTCAATGGCGATCACACTCAATCGCCTGCCCTGGCTGCCGCAACGCATCCTTGATCGGCAGATCGAAACCGAGAAGCTCGTGCCGACGCTCCAAAAGGGAGCCGCGCTCGTCTCCAAGCTCGACCGCTTCGTGCGGCCAAGGCTGCGCTTCCTGACGCAGGGCGCCTTCATGAACCGCTTCAACGGCCTGATGATCATGGCCGGCGGCGTGCTCCTGATGTTTCCGCTCGGACTGATCCCGCTGTCGAACACGCTGCCCGGCATCGCGATCCTGCTCTTATCGCTCGGAATCATCCAGCGCGACGGCCTGATGGTGGCCGCTGGCTATCTGTTTCTTGTCGCGACAACGGTCTATTTCGCTGTTCTCGCCTATCTGGCCCTTGCCGCCGGCGAAGGACTCTCGAGCTTCTTCGTTTCGTAAGCGACGGGGACAGGAGGCAGTTCCAGCCGGGGACCCGTCGACATCGTCTCGGTCCATGCAGCGCCGACGCGTGCGGCAGCCTGGCGATCCGCAACCGGCGCGGCTTAGAACCGATGCAATTTCAGGCAGATAACCGTTGCCCGCCCGGAACTACTCTATAGCGCGAGATGCTTGTAGAAGAAGGTCGTACTGCAATAGCGACCGTCCGGCATCAGCGCGTAATCGGGGACGACGCCGGCGCGCATCCAGCCGAGGCGCTCATAAATCGCCTCCGCCGGTTCACCGGTGGCGGTGTCGAGCACCAGCACGCGGCGGCTGCGCTTCACGGCCTCGGTTTCCGCTTTCTCCATCAGCCGGCGCGCAAGACCGAGGCCGCGCGCATCCCGGCGGACAAGCAGCTTCTTGATGTCGGCGCGGTGCGGCTGGTTGGGCATCGTGCCGATGCCGAGCTGCACGGTACCAACGAAGCGGCCATCGACATCGGCAACGATCAGTACCGTTTCGTCTCGGGCGACGGAGGCGCAAACCGCCTCCCAGAAAGGCAAGGCATCCTTCGGCGCGAAAGGCTGCATGAACCCGACCGACGCGCCGCCCTCGACGCACTCGGAAAGGATCTCGGCAAGCGCGGGCAGAGCGGCACGGGTTTCTTCTTCGCAGAGCACACGGATGTTTATCTCAGGCATGGCTAGGGCCTTTCATGGTGAACTGGAAACATTCTGCCGGAGCAGGTTTGCGTTAGGGCAGAGGCGATTGGCGAGCGTCGTACCCGCACGCACGGCCGAGGCGATCGCCTCTGATCCTGGCGGAAAGATGCCCGGTCCTTCGGGTTGGCTGAAGCGGGCGACCTGCTTCCTCGGCCGGCTTGGCGGTATGCGTTGGCTACGGCGCGCGCCAGCCGAGCAAACATTCCGCTCCGCTTGAGCCAACAGAATTGTTTCCAGTTCACCATGAAAGGCTCTACACCTTGGTGCGGCAGAGAATGACGGCGTAGTGGGCCGGTTCGTCATAGGGATTGTGAAAGACATGCGCCTCCTCAAGCCCCATGAAGAGGCAGTCGCCCGCCTCGAGCAGATGGGGTCCGTCCTCCATCGTCAGTTCGAGCCGGCCCGAAAAGAGCCAGAGGTGCTGCGTGATGCCGCGGTCCGCCGGCTGGCGCTCGAAGACGACCCGGGCCTGCGGCGGAAACTCGACCTCGACGATATCGACCGGCGAGCCGACGCCTTCCGGCGAAACAGAGCGGCGCAGGTAACCGCTTTCCGGATCGCGCCAGAGCCGCTGATCCGCCCGCCGCGCGACCGGTGAGGCATCCTTCACCTCGAAGGCGAAGAGCGCCGAAAGCGTCGTGCCGAGCGCGCTGCAGAGCTTCGCCAGGAGCTGCGCCGTCGGGCTCGTTTCACCGCGTTCGATGCGCGATATCATGGCCCGGCTGACGCCAGAGCGCATCGCGAGATCGTCGAGGGTCAGCGCCTGTCCGGCTCGCAGTTGCCGCACCCGTTCGCCGATGGCCCGTTCAAGGGGGTCGTTGACATGTTCCATTATCTGAGATTGCATTTCTCATATAGTGGAGTCAAGGCGCCGGCGAACCGCCAAAAAAAATTTCGCCCATGCCGTTTTGACGACAACACGGCGGCGCGTCAGGCGCTATGGTCGCGAAACTGCGCTAGTTCGCAAAAGCATTCTTCTTCAATAGTTTAGAAATCTCTTGTCGAGGGGGACGGCATGGACGTCGCGGAAGCCAGGTACAGGTCTCCTTCCTCGCTGCTGTCGATCGCCAGCATCGTCGTCTCGATGACGGCGGTCGCGATCGGCAACGGCATGATGCTCGCCTATGTTCCGTTCGTGCTGACACGGTCCGCGGCACCGGACTGGGTTCCGGGCGCCGCGGTCACTGCCATCGCCTTCGGCGGCCTCGTCGGCTGCGTGATCGCCGGCCCCCTCATCCGCCGCGTCGGCCATGCGCGCGCATTCTCCTGTTCGATGGCCCTCGTCATTCTCGCTGCACTGATGATCAGTCTTGGCGTCCATCCGCTTCTGTGGGTATTCGCACGCTGCCTCTACGGCGCCGCCGGCAATACGAATTTCATCATCAGCCAGAGCTGGCTGAACCACGCCAGCGAAAACCACTGGCGCGGCAAGGCGATGGCGCTTTTCTACATGGCCTATGTCATCGGCCTCGGCGCCGGCGCCTGGCTCTTCGGCCAGATCCCCACGGAAGGCAACCTCGCGCCGATCATCACGATCTTCTTCACCACAATCGCGATCCTGCCGATCGGCCTCACCCGCCTGCCGACGCCGCCAGCGCCCGCCAAGGTCAGCATCGACATTCCGATGGCGTGGCGGAATTCTCCCGTCGCCTTCGTCGGCATCCTTGCGGCCGGCGGCCTTTCGATGGTCGTGCAGGGCTTCACGCCGATCTATGCCGCCGCCAACGATGTCGGCCAGAAAGATGTAGCGGCGCTTATGTTCGTCATGCAGTTCGGGCTGATGTTCATCCAGTATCCGATGGGCGCGCTCTCCGACCGTATCGATCGCCGCATTGTCTTGATTGCCACTTGCGCGCTGATCGTCGCCGCCGGACTTGCGGCGCTCAGCGTTTCCTTCGCCAATCTCATCCTGCTGATGCTGGTCTTCGCGCTCTTCGCCGGCGCGGTCGAGACGGTCTACTCGATCGCCAATGCGCATGCCAACGACCGCGCCGATCCGTCTGATTTCGTGCCGCTCGCCAGCACCATGCTCGTTGCCTGGTCGACGTCGGCAACCATCGTTCCGATGCTTGTCACCATGCTGACGCCCGTCCTGGGGCAGCGCACCTTCATTTACGCCGCAATGACTGTGGCGCTCCTCTATGCGGCCTTCGTGCTCTTGCGTCTCCGCAGCCGCGAAAGAGTACCGCCGCAACTCTGCGAAGGTTTCGAACTCAAGAGTGCGCAGGTGCCGAATGCCGGCGCACTGATCGAGGCGGAAGCACGCTCCGAATAGGCGGCGGTCGCGGCCAAACATAGCGAACGAAGCCTTCATTTCCCGCTTTGCGCCGTTTGATCGCGCTGCTATATGCGGCCCATGAGCACAACATCTTCCAAGACGCCCCTGTCGCATATCCGCAACTTCTCGATCGTGGCCCATATCGACCACGGCAAATCGACGCTCGCCGACCGGCTGATCCAGTCGACCGGTGGTCTTGCCGAGCGCGAAATGTCCGAGCAGGTGCTGGACAGCATGGATATCGAGCGCGAGCGCGGCATCACCATCAAGGCCCAGACGGTGCGCCTGCACTACAAGGCCAATGACGGCGAGACCTATGTGCTGAACCTCATCGACACGCCCGGCCACGTCGACTTCGCCTATGAAGTCTCGCGCTCGCTTTCGGCTTGCGAGGGCTCGCTGCTCGTCGTCGACGCCAGCCAGGGGGTCGAAGCCCAGACGCTCGCCAACGTCTATCAGGCGATCGACAACAACCACGAGCTCGTCACCGTGCTCAACAAGATCGACCTGCCTGCGGCCGAACCGGAGCGGATCAAGGAGCAGATCGAGGAAGTGATCGGCATCGACGCTTCCGACGCCGTGCTGATCTCGGCCAAGACCGGCCTCGGCATTCCGGACGTGCTCGAAGCGATCGTCCACAAGCTGCCGGCCCCGAAGAGCGCTGGCGGCGAAAAGGCAGCGCTGAAGGCGCTGCTCGTCGACAGCTGGTATGACACCTATCTCGGCGTCATGGTTCTCGTGCGCATCATCGACGGGGTGCTGACCAAGGGCCAGACGATCCGCATGATGGGTACCGGGGCGAAATACACGATCGAGCGCGTCGGCGTGCTGACGCCGAAGATGGTCGCGATGGATTCACTCGGCCCCGGCGAGATCGGCTTCATCACCGCCTCGATCAAGGAAGTGGCCGATACCCGCGTCGGCGATACGATCACAGAAGACAAGCGTCCGACGTCGGAGGCGCTGCCGGGCTTCAAGCCGGCGCAGCCGGTCGTCTTCTGCGGCCTCTTCCCGGTCGATGCCGCCGATTTCGAGGAACTGCGCGGCGCCATGGGCAAGCTCAGGCTCAACGACGCCTCGTTCTCGTTCGAAATGGAATCCTCCGCCGCCCTCGGCTTCGGCTTCCGCTGCGGCTTCCTCGGGCTGCTGCATCTCGAGATCATCCAGGAACGGCTGTCGCGCGAATTCGATCTCGACCTCATCGCGACCGCCCCCTCGGTCGTCTATCAGCTGACCATGACCGACGGCACCGAGAAGGAGCTGCACAACCCGGCCGACATGCCGGACGTCGTCAAGATCTCCGAATTCCGCGAACCCTGGATCCGGGCAACGATCCTGACGCCGGACGAATATCTCGGCGGCATCCTGAAGCTCTGCCAGGACCGGCGCGGCATCCAGACGGAACTGACCTATGTCGGCAACCGGGCGATGCTGACCTACGACCTGCCGCTCAATGAAGTGGTCTTCGATTTCTACGATCGCCTGAAGTCGATCTCCAAGGGCTACGCCTCGTTCGACTACAACCTCTCGGACTATCGCGAGAGCGACCTCGTCAAGATGTCGATCCTCGTCAATGGCGAGCCGGTCGACGCGCTGTCGATGCTCGTTCACCGCTCGGCCGCGGAAAAGCGCGGCCGCGTCATGTGCGAAAAGCTGAAAGACCTGATCCCGCAGCACATGTTCCAGATCCCGATCCAGGCCGCAATCGGCGGCCGCATCATCGCCCGCGAAACCGTGCGGGCGCTGAGGAAGGACGTGACAGCGAAGTGCTACGGCGGCGACGCCACCCGCAAGCGCAAGCTTCTGGAAAAGCAGAAGGAAGGCAAGAAGCGCATGCGCCAGTTCGGCAAGGTGGAGATACCGCAGGAGGCGTTTATCGCGGCGCTGAAGATGGGCGATGAGTGAGAGGAATGGCGCGATTAGCTAGCTGCCTTCTTTAGAGTGCGTTGCAACTTGCGCTTCATCAGTTCAAGCCAATCAAGTAAATCCTCGAAGCTTTCCTCGCTAACGACAATAGTAAACCGAGCTATACGCTCACTTTTGACGACGCTGTCGAAAACTGGCTCCGGCACTGGAACGGCGAGTTCAAAAATCGCATTGCCGCCAGCTTCGACGTCAATCCCGGTCGCGTGAACGAAATTCTGAACGCAAGCACGTCGGCAGCCGGGATGCGGCCCTCAAGAAGCGTGCCGCGTAACAGGGGCGGGCGGCAGAGCCAGCGCCGGTAGGCGCTGGCATTCTTGACCCTCTCTATTGTGTCATCCTCGGGCTTGACCCGAGGATGACAAGCGGAGGGGTTGGCGCGCAATCGACACGAGATCGATGTAGTTGGAATGTTGGCGGGGAGGAGAGAGTGCGGTAGCCGCTACCGGCTCCCAAGCACCCGCGCCGGATTCCCCACCACCGTCGCGCCCGGGGCCACGTCGCGCGTCACAACCGCGCCCGCGCCGACGATCGCGCCGTCGCCGATCGTCACGCCGGCGAGAATGATTGCGCCGCCGCCGATCCAGACGTTCTGGCTGATCGTCACGGGACGGGCGATTTCCAGTCCCTCCCGGCGCAGCGCCGGATCCTTGTGGTGTTCGGCGCAATAGATCTGCACGCGCGGTCCGAGCATCGTATCGCTGCCGATGGTGACGGGTGCACTGTCGAGGATGGTGCATCCGGCGTTCAGGTAGACGCGGGCGCCGAGCGTTATGTTCATGCCGTAGGAACAATGGAACGGCGCCTCGACGAAGGCGTCGGCAGCAACATCGGCAAACAGCGTCCTCAAGGCCGGGGCCAGACTGCCCCGCTCATCCGGCGGCAGGGTGTTGTGCTGGTGGACCGCCCTGCGGGCGCGGGCGCGCAATTCATCCAGTTCCGGATCGAGGCAGCGATACCATGCGCCCGCCGCCATCTTTTCACGCTCGCTTCCCGTCATGACTGCGCCTGTCCTTTCGACTTGGCATAGGCGCGATCGCGTCGCTCCAGGCTCTCCTTCGGCCACAACGCCTGCATGTCGTAATATTCCTCGAAAGCCTTGGCGCCCGCCGGCAGCGTCACCCAGTCGAGTTTCGAGCGCGTATAGATGTGTACGTCCGGCGGAAAATCCGACGGCCGGTCGAGCGTTGCGACGCGCACGAAAGAAAGCCATTTGCGCCGGCCGTAGTCGCTCCAGAGCGCCGACTGGCAGTCGGCACAGCGATAAACGTCGTGCGGGCGGCCGCTGTCGGTCGGCAACGTGACCATCACGGGCTCGCCGTTGAGCAGTTCGACGTTTTCCGCCTCGACGATGCCGTTGATCGCGAAAGCGCTTCCCACCTGCCGCTGGCAATCGCTGCAGTGGCAACAATGGACGAACATCGGCCGCGCCTTCAGCCGGTAGCGAATGCGCCCGCAAAAACAGCCGCCCTCGATTGCTTCGTTCATGACCAAACCTCCTCCATCACGAGATCGCAAAGCCTGCCGGCGCGTCGGCGCGAGACCCTGCTGTTCCGTCAAGATCATTCTGTGGGCTAGGTTGACCACGGCCGCCGCCACCGTTCAAGAGACGATCGTCGGCCTTGACTTCGCGGGCGAACTTTCCGACCTTTGGGCCATGTCGACGCTTGCGATCCATTTCTGTTGTTCTTTCCGGGTCTGCCCTATCGCAGGAACCTGACCCCGGCCCGGATGCGTGCGCTCTCCGGGGAAGGGGAGCCTTTCGCATCAAGACCGTCTGCGGCGATCCACAGACTTTAGGTGCGGCGAGCGCAAAGACATTTCACAGGAACAATCGCGATCATGGCGCCTCTGCAGCGCCGCGCGCCGCGTTAGGCGCGCAAGGACGCTGCAGCACTTTGAATTGCTGCGTGTTTCCTCAAATCGGTTCGGATTCGAGGAAACATGCGCGCAGGCAGCTATGCGCACAAGCACGGATATCATCATGGCGGACACAGTAAACCGCAAGAAACTTCCACCGATCGTCATCAATGCCGAGGACCATGCGCGCCTTACCGCACTCGCCATGTCGGCACTCGACCGCGTACCCGACGTCGCCGAAGCGCTGCTTTCGGAACTCGAACGGGCGCGCGTCGCCGCACATGATCTGCCGAAGGACAGCGTGCAGATGGGCTCGACCGTCGCCTTCGATGCCGACAACGGTTTTGCCAAGGAAGTGACGCTGGTCTATCCCGGCGAAGCCGACATCGAAGCGGGCAGGATTTCGGTGTTGACGCCGATCGGCGCGGCGCTGATCGGGCTTTCCGTCGGACAGTCGATCGACTGGCTCGACCGGGCGGGAAAGGCGCATCGCATGACGATCCGCAGCGTCGCCCGATAGTATTGATCGTGAGAAGGAGAGATGCGGCCGACAAGCGGCCGCGTCAAAAAGCAGGAGGTCAGAACTGCTTGCCAAGCTTGGCGTCGACCGATTGGCTGTTGGCGCCGCGGATGGCAAAGAAGAAGGTGATTGCGGCCCAAAGGATTGATTTCTCGGCGCCGCCGAGCCCCTGACCCTGCACGATGCCGTGGAAATAGACGGTGACCAGCAACACGATGGTGGTCGCGAACGCGGCCGGGCGGGTCAGGAAGCCGATGGCGAGGAAGATGCCGCCGAAGAATTCGGTGGCAGAGAGGAGCGGCGACCAAAAGACGCCCGGATAAAAGCCCAGGCCTTCCACCATGCCAACGGCACCGAAGGGATCGAGGATCTTGCCGTAGCCATGGGTGACGAGCAGCGCACCGGCAAGCGCACGCAGCAGCGTCTCGGCGACGTTGCCGAGCGGCAGGTAGATCTTTTCGAGTGCCGGCAGGATCGCGCGCGGGCGGGCGGTCGTAACGGTGGTGTCGGTCATGATTTCCTCTGGACTGGTTGCACTGCAGCAGTTCTCTTGCCGGGCGCCGTTCGCAATACAAGGCTCCCTCAGATAAAAACATGACTATGAAAGTTGACATGTGTGTGATGTGTGCGTGAAGAGGCCGTTGTTATGGCTATGAACCGCCACTATTGTCCGAGCACAATCAGGAAACATGAGATGAGCGAAAAGCCCCGCGTCACAATCCTTTATTGCACCCAATGCAACTGGCTGCTTCGCGCCGGCTGGATGGCGCAGGAGCTGTTGTCGACGTTTGGCGATTCGCTCGGCGAAGTCGCGCTGATCCCCGGAACCGGCGGCAATTTCGAGATCCGCGTCGATGGCGACCTCGTCTGGGAGCGCAAGCGCGACGGCGGCTTCCCCGGGCCGAAGGAGCTGAAGCAGCGGATCCGCGACGTGATCGAGCCGGAGCGCGATCTCGGCCACGTCGACAGGAGCTGAGCCAGTTGCTCCAGCGCTATCACGGCGACGTACGGCGTGGCATTCGACGCGCCTGTGGAGCGTAGTCGCCCGGCAATGTGGGAAGCCGTTGCGAAGCAGTGGATCGCTTTCGCGCTTCACATTATCAGCCGAAGCTGGAGCTTTCCGCCATGCCGTCCAGCGCCTTGAGCGTATCATCCGAGAGAGCGATGTCGGCCGCGGCGATGTTCTCACGCAGATGCGCGACGGACGATGTGCCGGGGATCAGAAGAATGTTAGGCCCGCGATGAAGCAGCCATGCGAGTGCGACCTGCATAGGTGTCGCATCAAGGCGCTTTGCGACATCGGACAAGGTGGACGATTGCAATGGAGTGAACCCGCCGAGCGGGAAGAAAGGGACATAGGCGATGCCGTCGCGAGCGAGATCGTCGATCAGGACGTCATCAGCGCGATGCGCCAGGTTATAGTGGTTCTGCACGCAGGCGATGTCGCAGATCCGGCGTCCTTCGCTAACCTGTGCAGCCGTAACGTTGCTCAGTCCGATGTGGCGCACCAGGCCCTGTTGCTGAAGCTCGGCCAAGACGGTAAGCGGTGCCTCGATCGACCCTTCAGCAGGGCCGTGCGCATCGAACATGATGCGGAGGTTCACCACCTCTAACACGTCGAGCCCGAGATTGCGCAGGTTATCATGTACCGCCTGCTTCAATTCCTCCCTTGAGAAGGCCGGGAGCCACGCTCCATCCTCACCGCGTCGGGCGCCGATCTTCGTGACGATAACGAGGTCGTCGGGATAGGGCGCAAGCGCCTCGCGGATCAACCGGTTGGTGACATGCGGGCCATAGAAGTCGCTGGTGTCGATGTGGTCCACGCCGGCATTAACGGCCGCGCGCAGCACGGCCACGGCCGCGTCATGGTCCCTGGGCGGGCCGAACACGCCGGGCCCGGCGAGCTGCATTGCGCCATAGCCAACACGCTTCAGGATGCGATTGCCGAGCTTGAATGTTCCAGTTTGGTCGTTGATGGTCATGATCTTTCCCCTATCTGACGAAACGCAGATAGGCGTTGTTCGAATGTGCGACTACCTGATACAACCCGCACAGGCTGTGCGGATTTTCGAATAATGAAGGTAGGCATCAGCGATCTGAACGCTTTGGTGGCGGGTGCATGCAGGCGGATTTTCCGACGCCGCGCGCCATGTAAGCACGAGTGCATCGGGCCCGAGCGTGATCTCGGCCATGTCGACAGGAGCTGAGCCTGGACTTCGGTATGCTTTCCGGCGTTTTTGCCGCGGCCTTCCTGTCGGCGACCTTGCTCTTCGGCCTTTCGGAGGCCGCAATCGTCGCGGCGGCGCTTGCGGGCGAGACGAGCCGCACAACGCTCTTCGTGGCGGCGACCGCGGGCAACGTGCTTGGCGCCGTTGTCAATTTCGCGCTCGGCCGCTTTCTCATCCGTTTCGAGGACCGCCGTTGGTTTCCGGTTTCGCCGCCCGCGCGGCAAAAGGCCGAGGCACTCTTTCAGCGCTATGGCCGGCCCGTCCTGCTTTTCTCCTGGCTGCCGGTTGTCGGTGATCCGCTGACGCTCGTCGCCGGGCTGCTGAGGACCCCGCTCACGCTGTTTCTCGTCTTCGTGACGCTCGGCAAGGCGGCGCGCTACGCCGCCGTTCTGTGGCTGACGCCGTGAAGGTCAGCTATGCGCGAAAATATCCGTTTCTTCCCAGCCGAGCAGGTCGAGCTTCGCCCGTGTCGGCAGGAAGGCGAAGCAGGCTTCGGCGTGCTCCATGCGGCCATCGCGCAGGAGGCGCGCGGTCAGCTTGTCGCGCAGCGCATGCAGGTAGAGCACGTCGGAAGCGGCGTATTCGAGCTGTGCCGGCGAAAGGATATCGGCCGCCCAGTCCGATGACTGCTGCTGCTTGGAAATATCGACGTCGAGCAGTTCCTTGAGATTATCCTTGAGCCCGTGCCGGTCGGTGTAGGTGCGCGTCAGCCGCGAGGCGATCTTGGTGCAGAAAACCGGTGTTGCCGTGACGCCGAAGGTGTGGAAGAGCACGGCGATATCGAAGCGGCCGAAGTGGAAGATCTTCTGGCGCGCCGGATCGGCGAGCATTGCAACGAGGTTCGGCGCTTCCCTCTGCCCGGCAGCAATGCGGATCACGTCGGCGGTGCCGTCACCCGGTGAAAGCTGCACCACGCACAACCGGTCGCGGCGGGGAACGAGGCCGAGCGTTTCCGTATCGATGGCGATAGCGCCCGTGTAGCGGGCCGCATCGGCCGCGGAAATATCGCCTTCGTGGAATCGTATTGCATTCGCCATCGAAAATCCCCAGATCAACTAGCCAAGTGAATTGGAACACAGTTGGCCTATAGCGCAAGTTTGCCGGAGGCAATACCGTACGTTCTCCCCTCCGGTCTTACCGATCCCCTTCTTGAGAAAGCCCGAGAGCATGATTTCGCTTCGATCCGTCCGGGTGCCTGCCTGCACCGCCTTCCTGCTGGGACTCTCGACAGGCGCCGCGCTCGCAGCACAAAGCGCGCAACAGTTCGCCCAAGCCTTCTATGACCTTCCGGGTGTGCGCGACGAGGATCCGCTGCGGGATCCGCCGAGGGTGGCTTGCGAGCAGGTCTTCGTCGACCGCTGGGCGCCATTCGAGTCCTCGCGCGGACCGGGCTACGACACGGTCTACAAGTGCCGCGAGGGCGACGGCGGCCCGGTCTTTCGGGGAAGTCGATTGCCGCCCTCGCTCGAACGGCAGAAGCGTGGTCTGAACTATTAGCCCGCCGCATCTTGTTTCGGCGGGGCAACCGATCATCGCCGGTTCGCCCGATGAAGCGGTAAGCTCACGTGATGCGATGTAAGCACTTGCTTACCGACTATGGATCGAACCGAGGCAGTATTTGGTCTCTTCAACTGCTGCGGCTCGCCAATTAACAAGTTCTAGGCAAACACCGTGCAATGCTGCAAAGATTGACGGCGAACGTACTGACGGGGACACAGACGCATGCGCGGCTCCGACGAAAACAGGCATCCCGCGATCTGGACGCATTCGCTCCGGTCGCTATTTGCCCTCGTGATGGTTGCCATGCTCATCGTGGTATCCGCCACCCTGGTCGGTCTTGATTACCGCCGGTCGCGCAATGCCGCGATCGAAGATGCCGAAGCCAGCATGCGCGCCTTCGTCGGCCGTCTCGTCGACCGGCTCGGGGTCCTTTCCGGCGACACTTCGGCGTTGGTCGGCCTCGTGGCATCGGTAGCCAATTCCTTCCTCGTGCCCCCGCCGGAACGCCTGAACGACAAGATCGCGATCCTGCGTGAAGGCATCATGCGGTCTCCGCACATCGATGGCGTCTATGTCGGCTATCCGGATGGGGCGTTCTTCCAGGTCGTCGATCTGGCAATGCCCGCGTGGCGAATGGCGCTCGACGCGCCGCGCGGTGCAGCGATTGCCGCGCGCTCGATGGAAAAGGACGCCGAAGGAAAGCCGGTCAACCGCGTCCTGTTTCTCGATGAAGCCGGCATGCAGTTCGCCGAGCGCCGGCTGACATCAACCGGCTTCGACCCGGAAACTCGCCCCTGGTACCAGGCCGCCGTCGACGGGAAAGCTCCCGTATCGACCGGGCCCTACGAAATGGCCACGACCGGCAAGCTCGGAATGACGATATCGCAAGCCCATCACGGAAACGGAAAGATTGTCATCGGCGCAGACGTCGTGCTCGACACGATTACCGACTTCCTGTCGCGCGAGCGACTCACCGAGGGTTCCGTTTCATTCATTCTCGACGCGGTCGGACGGCCGATCATCCACTCTGATCCCGCCATGATGCAGCGTATCATGGCGGCAAAGCAGAAGTACGATCCGGTCGCTGCGCCGCAAAACGATCCGCTCATCGAAAGCATCCGCCTCAACCCGCCTGCCCCGGGCAAGGCAAGCTTCGTCGATGTCGGCGATCGCACCTATCTCGTCGTGGTGACGCCGCTAGCCTCGGCCGTGCTGCTTTCGGGGCATCGGGTGGTGGTCGCTGCCCCTCTCGACGAACTGATGGCGACCGCCAACGCCGCCCTGCTCGAGGGTCTTGCGGTTTCAGGCGCCGTCGTGGTGCTCGCCGTCCTCAGCGCTCTCGTTCTCGCGCACCTGATCACGAAGTCCCTGCACCAGCTTACCGCCAGCGCCAACCGGCTGCAGGACCTGGACTTCACCACGCCGATCGACGTCCCCTCGCACGTGACCGAAATCTCGACGCTCAACGGCGCGATGAACAAGGCCCGCGACGCCATCTTCACCTTCGCGCTCTACGTGCCCAAGGAACTGGTGCGCCGAGGCATCGAATCCGGGCAGTTCGGCGGCCGGGCAGCCTGGCGTCAGGAAGTGACGGCGCTTTTCACCGATATCTACGATTTCACCACCATCAGCGAGCGTCACGCGCCGGAGGAGGTGGTGGCGATGCTTTCGGAGTATTTCGATATTTTCAGCGAAACCGTCCACGCCCACGACGGCACGATCATCCAGTTCCTCGGCGACTCGGTCTTCGCCATGTGGAACGCACCGGTCGCCGACGAACGACATGCCGAACACGCCTGTCGCTGCGCGCTCGCCGTCAAGGAGAGGCTGCAGGCGTTCAACGAGAAACAGAAGGCAAAGGGTCTTCCGGAATTCCGCACGCGCTTCGGCATTCATACC
>NZ_JASKLS010000002.1:201801-743620 GCF_030124375.1 Sinorhizobium sp. 6-70 | reverse complement strand
ATCTCGACCAGATGACGGAGGAGAAATGACGGCCTTGTGTGAGGTGCTCGAACGCATCGCCATTGATGCCGGCGAGGCGATCCTTGGTGTCTACGACGCCGGTCCTAGTGTCTGTTACAAGGACGATCAGTCCCCCGTTACCGAGGCGGACGAACGAGCCGAGGTCATCATCCTCGAACGGCTCTTGCGCTTTTTCCCCCGTGTTCCGGTGATCGCGGAAGAGGCGGTCGCCTGCGGCAAGGTTCCCGACATCAGCGGCGGTTCCTTCTTTCTGGTCGACCCCCTGGATGGCACGAAGGAGTTCATCAATCGACGGAATGACTTCACCGTCAATATCGCGCTGATAGAGCGGGACGTCCCGGTTGCTGGCATCGTCTATGCGCCGGCCCAGCGTTGTGCCTATGTGGCAGCCGACGGCAGGGCCGAGAAACTGCTTTTCGGCAACGATGGCACGATCGAGAAACGGGAAACGATAAGGGTCAGGCCGAGGGGTACGGTGCTGACGGCCGTTGCCAGCCGCTCGCACAGCAGTTCCGAAACCGAGGCATTTCTAGTCGGGCATGGCGTCAAGGATTGCATGTCCATCGGGTCTTCGCTGAAGTTCTGCCTCGTTGCCGAAGGTAAGGCCGATGTCTATCCGCGCTTTGGCCGCACGATGGAGTGGGATACGGCCGCCGGCGACGCGGTCCTCAGGGCCGCGGGCGGTTCGGTCGTTCGCCTGAACGGCTCACAGCTGGCCTACGGCAAGAGGATGCAGGCGGATGACTGCGATTTCGCAAATCCGCATTTCATTGCCTGGGCGAAATGCCCCTCGGCGCTGTGAAGTTCAGGCCGCGCGACATCGGGCTCGGTGACGGTTTCGCGATGGCAGCCGGCTGTAGCGGCGCCCCCGGCATAATTTTTTCGCCAAGTCAATGGCGATGCGGCGCAATTGATGGTAGTGCCCCGGTAACTTTTGCGTTGACGAGGTGAAAGGCTTCGTTCAGTCTCGGGCTTTAAGATCATCGACGCCTCGAAGAACTTTCGCATTAAAGTTTGGTGCTGACACGAATTTTCGAAAGCACCGACATTTGGATGAGTGTCAACCCGATCGCCCAAAGGCTATTTTCATTCGTGCGAGAGTTGACGGCGCGCTTTCGGTTTTCTTTCAATGAAATGCTTATTTGGCCAGGAGGGACTCACCCAGTCGGTGACAGCCCGTTACCTGCCACACGAGATCCCAACTTGATCGGCGCATTGATGGCCACGTTCTTGAAGTACTTGCGATGTGCGGACTTGCAGGGCTGATAAATTACAGGCGCGGTCAGCGCGACGAATTGGCCGCCATCTTGCGGCAGATGGCGTCTGCCTTGGCGCATCGCGGACCTGACGATGCCGGCATATGGCTCGATCAGGACAACCGCGTCGGGCTTTGTCACCGCCGGTTGTCGATCATCGACCTCTCCCCGTTAGGGGCCCAGCCGATGCAATCCGCCAGCGGCCGGTACTCCATTGTCTACAACGGCGAGGTCTATGGATTTCTCGAACTGCGTGATGAACTGGAGGCACGCGGCTCCCGCTTTCGCGGACATTCCGACACCGAAATCCTGCTGGAGGCCATCGAGGTCTATGGCTTGGAAGGTGCATTGCGCCGCTGCAACGGCATGTTCGCCTTCGCTCTTTACGACAAGGTGGAGCGGAAGGTCCTGTTTGCGCGTGATCGAATGGGGGAAAAGCCGCTTTACATAGGCGTGAACGACGGCGCTGTCGCCTTCGGATCCGAACTGAAGAGTCTCAGAAAGCATCCAGCCTTTGCCCATCCGGAATTGGATCGCGATGCCCTGGCGCTTTATCTCCGGCACAATTACGTGCCGACGCCCTATACGATATACCGCGGTATCTTCAAGCTGCCGCATGGCTGCTGGCTGAGCATTTCCGTTGATGAACCACCGGCCTCCATGGCTGCGGCTCTGGGATCGGTCCGACCTTATTGGGATGCCTTCGAGGTCGTGGAGCGAGGCTATGCCGATCGGATCGAGTCTGCGGAAGAGGCCCTGCTTCTTCTCGACAACACGCTGAAAGCGGCTGTTCGCGAACGCATCGTCTCCGATGTGCCGGTCGGCGTCTTGCTCTCCAGCGGCATCGACTCATCCCTGGTGTCGGCGGTCATGCAGGAAGTGTCGCCGACACCTGTCAAGACTTACACCGTTCGCTTCCTGGAAGAGGACTACAACGAGGCGGATGCGGCGGCGGAGGTGGCGGCTTATCTGAAGACGGACCATACGGAAATCACGGCCGAGCCCGAAACCGCCTTCGGAATCATTTCCAGTTTGCCGGATATCTATGACGAGCCTTTCGCCGATCCGTCGCAAATCCCGACCTTGATGGTCGCGAAGCTCGCGCGAAAGACCGTGACGGTCGCACTTTCCGGCGATGGTGGCGACGAATTTTTCGGTGGCTACAAGCGCTACCAGCAGATGATGGCATTCGATCGCCTTGCCAAGACAATGCCTTCGGTCGCCCTTCACGCAGCAAGAGGCGCACCGGACTGGTTGCTCGATATAGCATCAAGCCTTGGTCGATCGATGATTGCCGCACCGCTTCGGGACGAGGTGACCGGCGGTCGCCTCCGAAGACTCGCGGAACTGCTGCAGATCCAGGATCCAGACGACCGGTATTTGAACTTCGTGTCCCAATGGACCCGTCCAACCGATGTGGTGCTGGGCGGAAAGGAACCGAGCACGGCGTTCTCGTCGAAGAGAATTCCCGGTGGTCTCGGCTCGGTCGACAGAATGATGTTTTGCGACATGGTCGCGTATCTTCCCGACAATATCCTCGTGAAGGTCGATCGCGCGTCGATGGCCGTCGGACTTGAGATGCGGACGCCGCTGCTTGATTATCGGTTCATAGAATTGGCATGGCGGTCTCCGCGGACACTTTGCTTCGCAGACAACCATAGCAAGCCGGCGCTGCGCAAACTGCTGTCGCGACGGCTGCCCGACAAGCTCATCAGTGCCAACAAGCGGGGTTTCGGCGTGCCCTTGAACGCCTGGCTGCGAGGCCCATTGCGTGAATGGGCCAGCGACATGCTATCGCCATCCCGCATGCGCCGCGACGGGATGTTCAAGGTCGAGCCGATACTGAGCCGTTGGAAGGCGCATCTTTCAGGGAACCGCGACTGGGGGCCGCAACTCTGGACGGTGCTGATGTTCAATGCCTGGCTTGAACGGTGGATGGGTCTTTAGAGCAATTCCAGGAAAAGTGTGTAACGGTTTTCCGTCCGGAATTGCGTAGTTTCAAAGAGTTAGACCAAGTCACTGTTTCAATGAAACAATGAAATGATCTAGAGGATACGATCCGTTTGGCGGCGCAAAAGCTGTTGTTTGAAGCTGCCCGCTATGGCGAGAGCTGCAGGCAATCGCCATCGGCCGTGATGTTTTCCACGCACGTCAACACTTGGAGAGCCGTGCGTTCGTACGAACACATGGCTCTCCAATACTCTGGTTCTAGGCGAGTTTCACGCCTTCACCGATACCACTTGAAAGTGGAATGCTTTAGAAAGCTGCCCGGCTGTGCATCAGTGCCGACGCGGAATACAGCGACGGGCCCGTCGGCTTACGCGAAAATGAAGTCCGCGCTGCTGAAGCTCGACACGCTCAGGTGGTTGGAGGGATCATCGATGAGCACCGAAATGGTGCCGCCCGAGCCGTGTCCCTTAATCAGGATATCGCCGCCGGACGTTTCGTAGGCGTACACCGTACCTGCCGCGCCTGAGTTCGAATACTTCGTTATCCCGAGGTTTTCGAGCACGAGGCGATCAACACCGTCCTGGAAGTCCATGACGGTATCCTGCCCGGAATAGGCGGCCGCTCCCTTGAAGGCGAAGCGGTCGGCATCAGCACCGCCCCAGAGGATGTCCGCGCCGGCTTCGCTGATGATCGTGTCCTGGCCTGCGTCACCGTGGATCGTGTCATTGCCGTCGCCGCCATAGAAGCGATCGTTTCCGATGCCGCCCCAAAGGATGTCGGCGCCGGCTTCGCCGCTAATGCTGTCGTCGCCGGCGTCGCCGTAAGCCACATCGTTGCCGCCGCCGACTTCGATCTTGTCGTTGCCGTTTCCGCCATGGGCCTCGTCGATGCCGATCTCGGAATCGAGGACGTCATTGCCGTCGCCGCCGTCGAGGTAGTTGTTGCCATCGCCGCCGTCGACCTTGTCGTGGCCGATGCCGCCGTAAACCCGGTCGTTGCCTGACTGGCCCTTCAGCGCGTCATCACCGCCTTCGCCGTAGATCGTGTCGTTGCCCGCACCGCCGCTGACAGCCTGCTGGGTCAACTTGCCGGTCGCAGGATCGATGCGGTTGTTGAAGCCGTCATTGCCGTCGCCGGCATAGATGATGTCGTCGCCGAGGCCGGCGTCGATCCATTCCTCGCCAGCGCCACCGTAGATCTTGTCGTTGCCGGCATCGCCCTGGAAATGATCGTGGCCGTCGCCGCCTTCCATGATGTCGTGGCCGTCACCACCCTCGAGGATGTCGTTTCCGAGGCCGCCGAGCATCCTGTCGTCGCCGGCGCCGCCGTCAAAGCTGTCATTGCCGTCGCCCCCGTCGGCGTAATCGTTGCCGATCGACATTTTGAAGAAGTCGTTACCGAGCCCACCGTAGAAAGTGTCGTTGCCGGCACCACCGTCGAGGTAATCGTTTCCGGCGTAACCCCAAATGAAGTCGTCACCATCGTATCCATTGATGGTGTCCACGGAATTCGTGCCATAGAGCTTGTTAGCCGCGCTGGTTCCGTTGATAGCCATAAATAACTCCTCTAGCTGTTAGCGGGGGGAGCGGGTAAAGTCGGAATAAGGCACAAAGGTGTCCCGCGACCGATCTAAATAGTATGGCGTTGATCTGATTAAGGAAAAATTTGAATATCCGTTCGGACGCGAAATTTATATCGCGGATTCAACCGATTATCGGAATTGGCGGCGAGCGGAGTTACCTTTTTGGGTGGCGGGCTAATGTTCCTTCGCCGGCGATTTATTATCATAATTCGGCGCCCGACCTATTTGTAAGCTCCCAGAAAATTTGAATATTTTCGTTCGATCGCGGCGAGCGTGTATTCGCTCTCGATGCGTTCGCGGGCGTTGCGAGCATAGCGCGCATATTCATTCGGGGCGAGATCGAGGATTGCACACATCGCCTCGGCGAGGGCGTCGGGATTGCGAGCCGGCACGGCGATTCCGGCGTTTCCCGCGACGACGGCGGCATCACCGACATTCGTGGTGACGATCGGTTTGGAATAGCTCATCGCCTCGGCGATGACGTTGGGGAAGCCCTCTGTCCTGGATGACAGGACCAGGAGATCGATGCCGCGGTAAAAGCCGGCCATATCGGAGACCTCGCCTCTGAGATCTATCGACTGGGGAGGAAGCCCTGCTTCCGCCATCAGCTTCATGACCTCCGGATTGTCGCGGGAAAGCCCGAAGCCGGCGGCCGCAAAGGTCGCCTGCGGGTGCGTCTCAAGCACACGAGCGGCCGCGCGGAAGAATGTGGCGTGGTCCTTTTGTGGGTGGAAGCGGCCCGCGATACCGATCCGCCTGGCAGACGTCGCCTCGCCGGCAACGAGCGGCGGCAGTTCGAAGCCGTTTGGAATGACCGCGACGTGACGATTGTGGTAGCCGTAAGCCTCATGCAGGTCACGGGCGCGCGAACTGTTGTAGATCACGCCGGATGCCCTGGCCGATAGCAGCCGGCCCGCAGCGATCGCGATGCGCGAACTGCGGGACAGGCAAGCAGGATCGTCGAGCGATTGCCGAATGTTCCAGAACACGGGCGTCCGGGTGCGTGCAATGCGCGCCGCGATCGTGCCGGCGATCATCGCGTGATACATCCAGCACAGAATGACGTCGGGTTCTTCCTTGCGGATCAGTTTCGCAAGCTTGACCAGGGCGCCGGGCAGGCCGGCAGGGGATGCAGCCCCCAGCGGCGCGTAAACGACCCTGGGATTGTCGGCGAGACCGCGGTTCCGTTCCGATATGCCACGCAGAGAGGCAACGACGATGCGTTCATCGCTGGAGATCTTGAGCAGTCGTGCCAGCATCGTCTCGGCGCCCGCGCTGGCCGTGAAATTGGTGATGACATGCATGATCATGGCGGCGACCTTGTTGGCGCAGCCTGTTCACTCCCTGGAAGCTGGCTCGTTCGACTTGGCGGACCGGGCCATCCGGAGAGGTCCAGTCGGGCTTTGATGCACCAGGGGCGGGGGAGCGGCGGTGGCACTGGGACAGTCCAGGTTCAGGCCAGACGCATGCGATCGAGCAGCATCTGGTTGACCATATGGACGTCAAACCGGGCTTGCGCGATGTAGCGCGACTGCCGACCCATTTCCGCGGCCAGTCTCGTATTGCGGGCAAAAACCGACATGGCTTCGGCCAGGCCGAGCGGATCCCGAGGTTTGACGACCAATCCGTTCACGCCGGGTTGCACCGTGTCGCGGCAGCCCGGCAGGTCGGTCGTGACGATCGGCCGGCCGGTTGCGAGGGCCTCGAGTATGCTTCGTGGAATGCCCTCCCGATAATAGGAGGGCAGAACGAAGACGCTGCACGCCGCAAGGTAAGGACGTACGTCCTGCGTATATCCGAGGTAGTCCAGGATGCCTTCGCGGACCCATCCGTCGATCTCGTCACGCGAGATGGCGGCCGGATTGCTGTCGAAGCTGCCGAGCAGTTGGAACTTCGCATCCGGGAACGTGCGACGCACGATTCGGGCCGCCTCGACGTACTCCACGATACCCTTGTCGCGCAAAAGGCGAGCGACGAGAAGAAAGACCGGTCCGCGCTGAGGTGGCGACGAAAAAGCGAAATGCTCGAGGTCAACCCCCGATCCCGGGATCAGACTGAGCACGGCAGTGCTGTCGAGCATCTGGTATTTGCAAATGTCCGCGCGATCGGCCTCGTTGTAGACGAACACGGCCTTCGCGCCGCGGAAGGCAATGCGATACAGCCAGACGCACAAGTGCCTAACCAGGCTCGACTTCAACGTGGCGGGTGTCTCGTTCGAAAAGACATGCCCGAGGCCGGTGACGAGGAAGCAGCGGTCCTTGATCCCGAGCATCCGGGCGGCAATCCCCCCGTAGATGATTGGCTTCATCGTATAGGGCAGGATCACGTCCGGCTTCAGCCGCTTGAAATGTTGCCTCAGCGACCAAAGCGTGCGCAGGTCATCCAGAGGATTGAGCCCGGTGCGAGCCATCGGGATCTGCACGAAACGGACGCCGATCTGCGCCAGGTGCTGTTCGACCCGTTCGTCGTTTTCCGGAGCAAAGGCAACGACCTCGTGCCCGGCTTTGACCAATCTCTTCAGCAGCTCCAGCCGGAAATTCGTCAGCGAAGCGGTCAGGCTCGCAACGACCGCTATCACGCGCCTCTGTGCCGGCGCCTGTTGCGGGTGGCAGGAGTCGGCAGGGAAGGAGAGTCGGATGTCGCCGCGTTCAACGTAGGGGCGCGAAGTTGACATGGTCGGGTTCACGGCCGTCCCCCGCGAGAGTTTCTTCCTGATGCCGCGGGAAACGGCATGGAGCGACATGTGCCGTCAGCCTGGAGTGATGGAGTTCGGTTGTGCATCCCAGTCTCCGCGCTCGGCCTGCTATCAGACCACAAACAATGTTGCAGCTCTGCGCCTTTGACGACCGCCCATCCTGACCTGCGTCGTGCCGCCCGACACGAGCCACGCATTGCATGCGACAGCAGGCCAGCTTTCGCGGCTTATCAGTTCAAGATCCCGGCAGGCCTAGCTCCTTCCGCGCGCCCTTGTCGTAGCCGTTGCGCCGCGGACGTCCCTTCGCAAAATTCCGTCGCCGAAGCGGCGTAGGTTCCTGGAAGGGATGGGAGTTCGCGTTCACCGGTTCCGGCTCATAGCGGGGAAGCAACTCGCGCATGACCGCCTTCAGGCCCTTCTCGTTGCCTCGCTCGGCATGACGCTGCAGCCGGGTGAATGCGTCGCTCAGCGTCGGCAGGGATATCGGATCCGGAACCGCCCCGAGGACACCCGGCACCGGCGAATCGATGCGCTTGTCCGTTTCGTCGAACAGTTCCTCGAAGAGCTTCTCTCCCGGCCGGCATCCGATGATCTTGATCTCGATCTCGCGATCGGGCGTGAACCCTGCCAACTGGATCATGCGGCGGGCGATATCGATGATCTTGATCGGCTCGCCCATGTCGAGAACGAAGATTTCCCCTTGGCCGAGTTGCTTTTCGAAGCCGTATGCAGAGGCCTGCAGCGTCAATTCGACCGCTTCGCGAATGGTCATGAAGAAGCGTGTCATGCAGGGGTCGGTGACGGTCAGCGGGCCACCGCGTGCGAGCTGGCGTTTGAAAAGCGGGATCAGCGAACCGCTCGATCCGAGGACGTTTCCGAAGCGCACGGTCATGAAACGCGGACCCTTGCCGGTTTCGACGCCATCCAGGTCGAGCGCCTGGCAATAAAGTTCCGCCAGGCGCTTGGTCGCACCCATGACGCTTGTCGAGTTCACAACCTTGTCGGTCGAGATCTGGACCATTGCAAGCGTGCCGAATTTCTTCGCCGCATTGGCAACGTTCATCGTTCCGATGACGTTGGTCAGCACGCCTTCGCACGGATTCATCTGCACCATCGGCACATGTTTCAAGGCAGCCGCATGGAACACCAGTTCCGGCCGGTGCCTGTCGAAGATTTCATCGACGCGCTGGCTCCGTCTGACGCTGCAAAGATAGCTGAAGCGCGGGACGGTGGCGAAATTCTCGCTGAGCGTCATGTCGATCGCGTAGAGATTGTATTCTGTGTTGTCGATCAGCACGATCTCCGCCGGCGCGCAGGCGGCGATCTGGGTGGTTAGCTCACTGCCGATCGAGCCGCCGGCTCCGGTTATCAACACGCGCCGGCCGCTGACGAGACGTCGAATGGCCTCCTTGTCGAGCGCCGCCTGTGGGCGCTCCAGAAGGTCGGTCAACTCGATCGATCGAAGCTCGTAGGGATTTTCCGTTTTTGCACGCTTGAGCTCGGTCATTTGAGACAGGCGCGACACCGCGATCCCCAGCCTCTCGGCCGATTTCAACAGTTCGTCGGACGCCGCGTCCCCGAACGTCGAAGGCGCTTCGGTGAAGACGACGTGCCGCGGCTGCCGGTTCACCCGCTGCAGTTCGCTCACGACATTCTCGAAATCCTCGATCCGGCCGGCAATCGGAACGCCGCGAAGCGTCATGCCGATGTGGTCGGCTGTCTTGTCGAGGCAGGCGACGGGCAAGTATGTGGTATTTGGATCCCGAGCGAGCGCGCGCAGATAGAGGTCGGCCGCGTCACCCGCCCCGACGATCAGCAGCGGTGTCCGGTGGTCCGCCTTTGCCGCGCCGTTGCGGGCAATTCTGAAAGCCGGTCGCGCCAGTGAAATCTCATCCGCGCGAAAGCTCAGGCGAGAGGCGGCCAGGCAGGCGATCAAGAGCAGCGATTGCAGCGGGACGACCGTTCTCGGAATTTCGCTCAGCCGCGTTGAGAAGAACAGCAGCGAGACGAGCAGCAAGGAGGTCAGCAAGGCTGCCCGAAGGATGGTGAACAGATCTGAAATGGAACCGTATTTCCAGTTTCGGCTGTACAAGCCGGACAACGGGAAGACGAAGGCGCAGATTGCCACATATTGCAGGCCCGACCATACCAGCACGGAGGCGGTTTCCGGCCGGGCGTTGAGGCCGGTGACGCCATAACGCAACAGCAGCGCCACGGCGAGCGCGATCGCCGCCGACCCAAGGTCCACAAGATAAAGCGCCGAGCATTTTTGAGCGCTCCGAGCCGCGGTCGAGAGACGCCGCAGACCGATGTCGCGAGCGGTGTCCGCGATGGCCCAAATCATTTTTCCGAAGGATTTTGCTGATGGGTCCTTCCGCGATAGCGGTGGCCACTCTAGGAAATTGTCACGAAACGCCTTCGCGGCGGCGTATATACGCAGCATGACGGCCCCTTCCTAACAAGTGCAAGCCTTACCGCCCAGCCGCGCGACGACCGCAATTGCCCTCGCGCCCCATTACTGTGGGAGGGTCGTCGCCTGTGAGTTTTGTCTGGTCGACAGGGTCGAAAGGCTAATATTCATTTTCAACAAAAAATGGTTGCCCCGCGATGGTCAAATCTCGGCGCAAAACTATACAAGTCATATTCGAATTCCGTAATAAAAAAGCACGTAATTAACGAGTTGTAAATAGATTTCGCGTGTCAAGCTAAATATAATTTCCTATTTGATTGCTAGAGTTTAGCGGTTACGGCCGGTGCATCGATAAGTTGCTAACCGTGCAAGATGCGCCTAAAAGGTTGATATGAGAGCGAATTCCGACTTGGGCCTTCCTTCAACCGGATTGCAGTCCCGCCAGGCCGGCCTCCAGTGCGTCGAGATCGGGTAAAACAATGTGCGGCTTGTAGGCGTCCTCGGGGGCTTCACGGAGGTGAATTCTATCGGCCCGAGCCACTTGAACCGTCCACCATCCACGCGCACGGGGGGTCACGAAATCCTTGCGAGGATTGTCCGCCACGTAGACGATGCGTGAAGGGGGCGCTTCAGACCACGCCTCGATCGCCGCAAAGGCGCGCGGGTGCGGCTTCCAGAATTCAGCTCCCCAGGCATCCGTGTAGATGATGTGTTCGACCAACCGGTCGAGGCCGAGTGCCTGCACTTTCGCCAGTTGTGTTGCAGACGGCCCATCGGTAATCATGGCAAGCCTTTGCCCGAGGCGGCGTCCGCGAAAGAAGCGCTCGGCATCGGGCGCAAGCGCGATTGTGGGTTTGTGGCCACGATAGACGGCAACGAGTTCGCCAACGAGAGCCTCGTCGAAAGCCACGCCGAGCTCGCAGAGCGCCTCGTCGAAGATCTTCGTCCTGTGACCCTCGTTGAAAAGGGCCTCGCAGCGTTCTGCCAGCCCGTGCAAGCCGCTCCGGCCGGCGTACCAATCGCCGGCGGCCCTGAAGCCGCTGAAGGCGAAATCCCGCTCGAGATAGAGTGTGTCGTCCAGGTCGAATACCAGAACGCCTTCGCGGCCGGACACTGCCCTACCCTCCATAGACCGCTGCATCGTAGCGCAGCATCAATACGCCCTCGCGCCAGTCATCATGCGCGCTGCTCGGCAGGCCGGCGACTTCTTCGAGAAGCCAGCGCGCAAAGGTTGCGCCGGCACGATCGACCAGCGGGTAACCGCCGCCGAACCGGGCATTGATTTCGATGACCTTCGGTCCGTTCTGGCGGTCGGCGATAATCTGGAAGCACAGGACACCGCGCGCTTCCGGCAAGGCGTCGGCAAGCCGGTGGGCGATTTCGGTGAAACGCGGATCGCGGACCGTCCTGCCCTTTTCCACTTCACCCGCCCGGATGCTCAGACGATGATGGGCGACGGCGGCTTTCAGCATGCCTGTCGCATCGATGAAGGCATTGATCGTGTATTCCGGCCCATCCAGAAACTCTTGCACGATCATCGGTTCCTCGACGTCCTGGGGCAGCTCGTCGGGTGTGCGCACAAGCCGGATAAGCCGGCTCGCGCTGCCGTTGCGTGGCTTCATGAAGAGCGGCCATGGCCATTCGCCGGGCCGCTCGCGCACATCCTCGTACGTGCTTGTGGCCGGCACCGGCACACCGGCCGCGCCGAGCACCCGCATGGTCTCCGCCTTGTCGCGCGCAATATTGATGACCGACGGCGGACTGACGTGGACACGGGCGCCGATGGCCTCGAATTCACCGGCCGCAAGCGCGAGCGGCAGCAGTTCCGGATCGATCGTCGGCACCACGAGCCGCACCTCGTGGCGCGAGGCGATGTCGAGTAGGCTGGCGGCGAAGTCCGGGTGATCGATCCTGGGTACCTTGAAGGCCTTGTCGGCGACCTGGCAGGCCGCACTCAAATCGGGATCGGCGTCGCAGGCCAGTACTTTGAGATCGTGATCGATCTCGCGGGCCGCCCGGCGGAAGCACTCGATCAGGCCGACGCGCCTGCCGGCGGAGGAAACCAGTATCGCCAGAGATGTGCCCCTCATCTATGCACCTCCGCTGAACTTGCTGTGAACTGGCGGGCGCTTGCCGGACGGCGACGTCCAGGCCGACACCTCGATGCACTGGTCGTCGCCACAAAGAACCACGAAACCATGTTCCGTGTGGGCCTGGACCTGGCCGACGAGACCGATATAGCGCCCGCGATTGTCGAAGGCCGTGGCGGCGTCGATGCGGATTTTCTCGCCGCGTAGAAAGGTGAAAGCCCCGGGATAGGGTTCGCCGACGGCGCGGATCAGACGCAATACCGCTGCGGCCGGGCTGCGCCAGTCGATGAGGCCGTCATCGGCCGTGCGCTTGGCGCAATAGCTTGCCTGCGCGTGGTCCTGCTCGGCCCGGGGCGCGTCTCCGCCCTCGACAAGTGCCACGGCTTGCACCACCATTTCGGCGAGGTTGGCCGTGTGTTTCGCGTAGAGACTGCGCGCGGTCTCGTCGGGCGCAACGGCGAACAGGCGCTGCAACACGATCGGTCCGGAATCCACGCCATCGTCCAGCCAGAAGAGAGTAGAGCCGGTCGTGTCTTCCTGGTGCAAGATCGTCCAGGGAATGACGGCGCGACCCCGAAGCCGTGGCAGCGCGGCCGGATGGAAGCCGATGGTGCCTTTTGCCGCAATATCGCGAAAGGGCTGCTTGCAGATCTGCGACCAACCGACCACCAACGTCAGATCCGGATCGACCGCAGCGATGGCGTCCAGCGTCCCAGGCGCATTGATATCCGTGGCGAAGTGGACTGCGCTTCCGGCTGTCCGCGCTGGACCCGCGATGTCTACAAAATCGGAGTGGCGTCCCGCCGCGTCCAATGGGAGGGTTATCACCAGTGATGGGACGCGCCCCGCCTTGATAAGGGCATCCAGCGCAATTTGAGAGCCCTCGACGGCACCGACGAAAACGATACGCATGTTCTATGCACCAGGGACAACGGATCGAAGGCGACGTATATTGCAGCCGCTGTCGCGACTACGTCGCTCGAAAACTTCAAAGGGGTCACAGTGCAACTTTCGCTTTTGTGACCGGCAACAGCAAATATTACAATTTTTGAACGCTAATATTGAACTATCAAACACAATAACGGCAGCCGTGTCCACAGCACCGATTCAAAAATCGTCACGACCCTGGGCGGAAAGGTTAGTGACAGATTGAGGGACGGGGGGGAGGGTTCCCGGCGCTTCTGCGTATCGCGGACATAATTAGGGATTTACCTGACAGTCGAATAAATTGCGGACTCCCTGCAATTCAAATAAAGTATCGTATAGCGGTTCAACGACGACTTGCACCGATCAGCAACGTTTAAGTTTTTAAAAGTTTGAAGTCAGTTATTTTAAAACCTGAAACAGGTTGTCAACAATTTGCCCGAAGGCATATTCGCAGCAAGGGCTAGAACGGGTGCGGGGGGCGCGTGATGGCGGACACTGATCAGCACACGTCGCCACTGACCGCCGTCGGTCTTCATCCCTCAACCAGGCATGACGGTCGCCGCTGGCGTTGGGGTTGGCTGCCTTCGCCCATGCTGATCCGTTTCGGCATTGTGGGGGTGATCAATGTCGCCGTCGACCTCGGTGGCTTTATCCTTTTGGCTACAGGATTCGGGCTGTCAGGGCCACTCGCCAACATGGTTTCCTTTTCGGCGGCCATTGTGACGAGTTACATGCTGAACAATTTCTGGACCTTCCGCAGCCCGGGCCACAGGCGAGGGCACTCGCGGCGGTTTGTCCTGTTTATAACCATCAATGTCATCGGGCTGACGATATCGACCGGGCTGGTGCTCGTGTTCATGCAGTTCGCGGAGAAGGTGCCGGCAAAGCTGGCGTCGATACCGATAGTTTTCCTTTGGAACTACTTAGCCTCCAAATACATAGTTTTCCGGCCGGACGCAAAAGCATGGGCGGCCGGTCAGGTTCTACGTTGATGACGATCGGGGGTCAGATGACGCAGGGCGAAGACGTGAAGACAGCGAAGCCAACCGGCGCACGATACAGACCGGTCCAGAGCGCGGCGACAAGTCCTGATCAAGCGAACCAAAGCCCTCGGATCGTCGTGATCGGGGGCGGTTTTACGGGTCTTGCCGCGGCCTATGAGGCGCTCAAGCAGGGCGCGCAGGTAACGGTCCTGGAAGCAGATCGGGTCGCTGGCGGGCTAGCCGCCTGCTTCGAGGTCAAGGGCGAGCAGCTGGAGCGCTTCTACCACTTCTGGTACAACACGGATCAGCACCTGCTGCGTCTGGTGGATGAGCTTGAGCTCAACGAGGAAGTGGTTGTTCGACCGTCTGCGACGGGAATGTACTATGCGGGGAGCCTGTTCCGCCTTGCCACGCCACTCGATGTGCTGCGCTTCAAGCCACTCTCATTGATCAATCGGCTTCGATTGGGGCTGCTCGTTCTGGCCGCCCGGCGCATCAAGTCGTGGAGGGATCTGGATCATGTCAGCGCGGCGGAATGGCTCTCCAAGCTGTGCGGCAAGGAGGTGTTCCGCGTTGTCTGGGAGCCGCTGCTGCTCGGCAAGTTCGGTAAGCATGCCTATGATGTCTCGGCAGCTTGGTTCTGGGCGAAGCTGTTGCTGCGCGGTGGCAGCCGGGGCAAGGGCGGTGCTGAGAACCTGATGTATTTCAAGGGTGGCTTCAAAGCGCTGGTCGATTACCTCGTCGCCGAGATCCGGCGGCGCGGTGGCAATGTCCGCTACGGGATGCCGGCAACGGGCCTGGAGGTCCGAGATGGTGTTGTCACCGGTGTACGCTGCGCCGACGGACTCTTGCCCTGTGACGGCGTCATCGCGACGACGGCATTGCCGATCATTGCGGATGTGATCGAGGGCCATGTCGATCGTGACTATGGCGCGCGGCTGCGGAAGATCGGCTATCTCGGCAATGTGTGCCTGGTACTGGAGCTGAAGCACAGCCTGTCCGAACTCTACTGGATGAACGTCAATGACCCATCATTTCCGTTCGTCGGCATTATTGAGCACACGAACTTCGAGCCCTTGTGGCCGGGCAAGAACCGGCACATCGTATATCTCTCCAAGTACCTGTCGACAGACGACCCTGTCTACGCGATGAGCGACTTGGACCTGCTCCACTTCGCCCTCCCGCATATCCAGAGGATGTTTCCTAGTTTCAACCGCGATTGGATCATCGATCACCATGTGTGGAGAGCGGACTATGCCCAGCCGTTGGCAGTCACCGGTTACGCCGAGCTGATCCCCGACAACGACACCCCCATCGAAGGTTTTAAGATCGCCTCGATGGCCCAGATCTATCCCGAAGATCGCGGCACGAACCATGCCATTCGGGAAGGACGTCTCGTAGCGGGGCTCCTCGTCGAGGAACTTCGCTCGAAGTTGGGGGCCGGCGTAAATGGCGCAGCCGCCGGGAATCGTTTGGTGTCCCGGCCGAACAAGGGATAACGCAACCTTGACCAGCACATCTGGCGACCAATCCATCCCGCGGCAGGCCGGGTCTTTACCGGCAGCTCTTGGCCTCAACGTCGCCGGCAGGTCAGTTCCGCTTTGGTGTGCACTTAGCGGCGCGGCCGCCCTCCTCGGCCTTGCGATATTCGCCCGTGTCATGTCCGAGGCAATTGGACATGACGAGCAGATCTACATGGGCGCTGGGGCACTGATCGATCGGTATACACTCTATCAGGACGTCAGCTACGCCCATTTCCCCAACCTGCCGATCCTCTTGAGCTTGGTCGTAGGGGATTCACCCGGCTATCATTTCCTCGCCGCACGCTTCACCGTATTCCTTTGCTGGATGGCTTTCCTGGGGGCATTCGGAGCGCTTTCCTGGCGATTGTCCAAGAGCCTGCCGATCACCGTGCTGGCAATACTTTTGATCGTGTCCAATCCGCTGTTCATCGATCACGCGCCAATGCTGGTGGCCAGTCACCTCTTTCCGGTTTGTCTCGCGACTTTCGGCTTTCTGTTCTTCGTGCTGGCTATGGAGCGCGAGCGCCGGCGCTCCCTTTATGTCTTCCTGTGCGGCGCATCTTTGTCACTGGCGGTTGGGTTCAAGGTAAACTACGTGATCGTGGTTCCGCCGTTCGTCGTCGCCGCCTTTCTCCTCCCGCGCTCCTTGAAAGCCTCGGACCGGCTCCGGCGCGTGGTCGTGCCCATGGCGCTCGGCGGCCTCATCGCAGGCCTGCCTTCGATTTACTATTTTTTGACCCACACTGACGCTTTCCTGTTCAACACGGTGGAATATTTTACCGGCCCGCACCGCGCCTATTGGAACGAGCCGGCGCGCGCTTCGACGGTCACGGGTCTCTCTCTGCGCAGCCGGATCATCTTCGCATACCAACTTTGGGGTACCGGTGCTTCAGTGGTTATCCTGGTCGGGCTTTGCTATTGCTTTGCGGCGCTTGCACTGTCGCGCGACCGGAGTGCTGCCTGGCGGCAGCTCGCTGTCTATCCAGTGCCTATCACGCTGGCATTGACAGCACTTGGCGTGCTGATCTCTTTCGTCGTAAAGCCGGCCTTCCCGCAATATTATATGCCGCCCATCCCCTTCATGATCCTGCTGTTGGTCTGCCTGCTGGCGGCTATGACAGCCGAACAGCGTCAGCACGCCCGTCCGCTCATCGCCGCTTTGGCCGTCAGTGCCTTCCTCCTCGGCGCGCCGCAGTTGCTTCAGGACTTGCCGAAGCTTGCAGCGCCTTCGACCTGGACCGGCATCCAGGTACACAACACGGCTACGCGTATGCGCGAACATCTCGGAACCAATGCCGGACGCCCGCGCGTTGCGACGCTCTCGCCGATCTACGCGATAGATGCCGGGCTCGAAATTTATCCGCAACTCGCCTCGGGCCCGTTCTTTTTCAGGGTCGGTGATTATCTTTCCCCGGAGCAGCGCGCCGCCTACAACATCACCTCCCCAAGCACCGTCCACGTCCTGTTCGATGCCGCTCCGCCGGACGCGATCTTGATCGGCCATGAGGGCGAGCTCGACGAGCCCCTGAAGGCCTATGCCTTGGCGCATGGCTACGTGAGAGTGCCGGAGCCTATCGGCACCGACCGCTACGGTGGCAGCATCCTCTATGTCCGTCCGGTCGGCTCCGCGCCGGCAGCAAGTGAGCCTCCGGCCAAGGCCGACCCGGCGGGTTTGGCACCACAATGAGCGGAAGCTAGAGATTCAAACGTTTGGGATGCCGGCGAAAGATAAGCTCGGTGTCATATGCAGCAATTCAGAGTGCTACAGCGACCTTTGCGCGTCCGACAGGACGCGCGGTGCTGTAGCCAAGTGCCCGTCCATAGACAGCGAGCTTTTGGAATTACCGCGGAAGTCGCGCTTCATGTGCGGACAAGGCCGGGAGATCCCGCGTCAGCTTGAACCCAGTTTCGAAGCAGCCCGCTCGTGACGGGGGTGCACGTCGTCGTTCAGGCTCGCTTCGATTATCGGCGCCGGCCGTCGCTTCGACTGCATGAATATCCGCCCGATATATTCGCCTATGATCCCAAGGAAGATCGCGTTCAACGTGATCGAGAGCAGGATGAGGATCGTTGTCGTGGCAAAACCCGCCGGCCAGTCCTGTCCGAAGATCAGTTTTCCGATCACGTAGCCGATCAGCATCACAAAGGTTGCGGTACCCATGATCAGGCTGGTCATTGACGCCATCCGCAACGGCGTCAGCGAGTGATTGAGAATACCGTCCATGGCCAGTGTAAACATCGCCCGGAACGGGAATTTGCTTTCGCCAGCCACCCGCGCCTCGCGGTCGTACTCGAAGCCGATCTGCGAGAAGCCCATGGCGCTGATCAGCCCGCGCAGATAGGGCGAGGTGTCGTCGACCCTGCGCAATTCGTCGAGGATGCGCCGGTCGACAAGACGGAATTCGCCGGCGTTCAGAGGAAGGTCGTCTTCGCTCAGCGCATTGATGCACCGATAGAAGCTGCGCCTTATGAGGGCCGTGAACCAGCCGTCCGTCAGCGAGCGGCGGATTCCATAGACGACCTGGTGACCCTGGCGCCAGAGCGCGACCATCTGCGGAATGAGGTGGGGAGGATCCTGCAGATCACAGTCGATCTGGACCGAGCAATCGCCGGTCGCGGCTTTGTAGGCCACGAGGAGCGAGTGTTGGTAGCCCACGTTGCGGCTAAAGCGGATGACGCGGACGCGGCGATCCTCGCGGGCAATCTCCTGGAGTATCTGGAACGTGCGGTCCGTGGAATGATTGTCGGTGAAGATGATCTCGTAATCATAGCCTGGCAGGTCGCGAAACGTATCCACAATCGCGGCATAGGCTCGCCTGACGTTCGCCTCTTCGTTGAGCGCCGGCACCAGGACAGAAATCAACGGCTTCAGATCGGCCACTTATGGAGCTCCCGTTCTTTCCCGGCGTGAGACAGCCGGCATTTGGGCTAGCGGCTCTTGCGAGCGCGTCTGCTCGCGATACCATGCGACGGTCTCTACGAGACCTTCCGCCAGCGGTGTGGATGCGCTCCATCCGAGGAGGCTGCGAGCCAATGCGGTGGCAGCGCGGAAGTCCGGAATGCCTGACGAACCGTCTGCCGGGCCATAGCTGACGAGCATCGGATCAGCACCCGTTTCGGCGATTATAAGCCTGGCGACATCGCGCATAGCGGGCGCAAAGCCCGTGGCGATGTTGATGATCGTGCCGCCGGGCAGTTGCGCCTCTGCCAAACGGAGAAGCCCGCCGACCGCATCGTCGACATGGATCAGATCGCGCCGATCCTGCGGGTTCCGCACCATCGAAGCCTCTCCGGCCAGGCATCGTGTGATCAGCCACGGCAGCAGATACGCAGTGGACTGTGAAGCGCCGTAGACCAAAGCGAGGCGGGCGGTGACGACTGGAAACGGTAGCCGTCGCTGGAGCGCGCCGAGCAAGTGCGTGGCAGCGACGAGTTCGGCGCCGTAGGCATTTACCGGAATTTCGCGCATATCCTCCTGAAAGGGTGCGGACGCGGCGCCATATTCCGCAAGCGAGCCGGTGCGGATCATGGTTTTCGGAGGGCGGGCGGCGCCTGCCGCTGCGCTGAGCAGCCCGATCAAAACCTGCACCTGCTCGCGCATGCCGTCGCGGACGTCGGAGAGGTCCGCAGCCTCGGCCCTGCGCGGCCGGGCCGCGAGATGGAAGATTTGTTCGGGGGAGACGTCGGAGAAACAATGCTTGAGCGCCGTCTCGGACTGCAGGTCGAAATTGTGCCGAATGATCTCGCCGCGCAAGTCCTCAATCCGGCGGTCGTCTGAGCCCGGCCGGATGATGAGATGAACCTCGTGACCAGCCGCAACGCAAGCCCTCGCGAGATGAGAGCCAACGAAGCCTGCGCCACCGGTAATGAGTATTCGCGACATTGACGTGGACCTTACTGTGTTATCGCTCCAAGCGGCTGCTGAGCGATATGCATGTCGCTCAGCCGCCGCGAAGCGCTACGGTCTCTTTTCGAACGGCTCCACCTCCGACTTCGGCGGCGCAATCCCGTTCTTGAGGCGGAGGACGGAGATCCTCCCGCCCTTCCGCATTCAGAACGCGTCACATTCGACCGAATTCGGTAATGCGCTTCAGCTCGTTCCGTGCGAAACGGCAGCGCTCGCTCGTAGCGGCGTCCGCGTCTTTGGCGTGGCCGAAAAGCTGTCCGCGAATTCGCAGAAGGACGCATGTATATGGTCGAGTTGCTCTTGCGTGAGGCCGTGATGGCACGCGAGCAAGATGCCGCCGCGGGTGACATCATCAGCAACAGGATATCCGTCGTCGGCAATGCGGCATTTCACGCCTTTCATCGCTGGCTGGCGCAGAATGTTGCCCGTAAAGACCGGGCGCGTCTGAATGTCCCGGCGCTCCAGGAAAATCTGCATGTCGCGCCTTGTGAACGGCGCGTCGGGCCGGATCGTGAGCGGAAACGCAAGCCATCCCGTCTTCGAGCCGGGCAGTTGCCGCGGCAGCAGGAACCAGTCCTCGTATTCCTCAAAGAAGGCATACTGAGCGGCGAAGTTGCGTTCCCGCGCGGCAATGTTCTCCTTGAGCCTGTTGAGCTGGACGAGGCCGAAGGCGGCGCCCAGCTCGGACGGCTCCAAATTGAAGCCGAGCATCTCGAACACGAATTTCGCATCGTAGGAGATGCCATCAAGATCGATGTTGAAGCGGTTTTCGATGAGTTCGGAATCGACAAAGAGCGACGAGGTGCGCCCCCAGGAGCGCAGCAGCCGCGCGCGGCGCGCCAGTTCGTCGTCGTTCACGCAGAGCATGCCGCCGTTTCCGGCCGCGGTGATGACATGTGAGCCGTAAAAGCTGGTCGTGCTGACCTCGGAGCGTTGGCCGGTGCTCGTGCCATGCAGCGTGGCGCCGAGCGTGTCGCAACTATCCTCGATAACGACCAGGCCGTGCGCGTCGGCAATCGAGCGGATGCGATCCCAATCCGGAAGGTTGCCGATCAGGGAGGGGATCATCAGAGCGCGCGTCTGCGGCGAGATCATCCGCTCGATGAGATCGACATCGATGTTGTAGGTGGCTTCCGCCGCATCGACGAGGACGGGTACAAGACCTGCCCTTACGAGCGGCGCGATGGTTGTCGCGAAGGTCAGCGCCGGCGTAATGACCTCAGCGCCCTTCGGGAGGTTCAACATCTCGATCGCAATATAATTGGCGGACGATCCGGAGTTGACCATGATGCCATGTCGCTTGCCGAAGTGCGCCGCTACGCGCTCCTCCATTTCCCTCACGGACTGACCCATCTGGGTCGATCTGCGCATGGTGTCGGCGACGGCTGCGATCTCTTCCTCGCCGTAAACGGCCTGCCCATAGTTAACACGCATTTCACACTCCCCATCCACGGTTCGTCGGGCGCCAAACTCAGACTGTGTGGCCCCACGCTGCTGCGTATTCGTCAAGCTGCTGTTGTGAGAACCGACGTATGTCGGTCGGGTGTTCCAAGTATTTCCGGTACCAGGCGACTGTCATGGCGACCGCCTCGTCGAGGCGGAGCAAGGGCTTCCAGCCAAGTCCGACGTGCGATTTCGTGCTGTCCAGCCGCAGGACGATAGATTCTTTCGGTTCGTCGGCACGGCGTTCCACGACATATTCGGGCGCGGCCGCGCCCCAGTGGGTGACAACCAGTTCGGCGAGCGTGCCGACGTCGACGGTTGCCTCCTTTTCAGGGCCGAAGTTCCAACCGCCGGCAAAGCGCTGACCGTCGTCCATCAAGCCGGCGGCGAGCATGAGATAGCCGCGGATCGGCTCCAGCACATGCTGCCAGGGCCTGATGTTCTTTGGGTTTCGTAGCCGCGCCGGTGTGCCGGTTTCCACTGCGCGCACCAGATCCGGGATCAGCCGATCCGCGCCCCAGTCGCCACCGCCGATGACATTGCCGGCACGCACCGTGGCAAGCTGCGGTCCCTCGGGATTGCTGAAGAAGGAGGCGCGATAGGCGGCGGCGACGAGCTCGGCGCAGCCCTTGGAAGAACTGTAGGGATCACGCCCGCCCATCGGGTCAGTTTCCCTGTAGCCCCAGACCCATTCGCGGTTCTCGTAGCACTTGTCGCTGGTGACGACGACAACTCCCCGAAGCGAAGGCATGCGGCGAGCCGCGTCGAGCACGACGGCTGTCCCCACCACATTGGTTAGATAGGTGTCGACCGGTGTCTCGTAGGACGCGCGGACGACCGCTTGGGCGGCCATATGGATGACGAGGTCGAAATCCTGGCCGTCAACGCTTTGGCTGAACCCGGTTTCCGTACGGATGTCGCCGATGCGCCCATCGACAAGGCCCTCGAGATCCACCGCTTTGCAGAAGGAGGGAGCCGTCGCCGGCAGCGCGACGCCCACGACGTTCGCGCCGAGACGCCGGAGCCAGAGCGACAGCCATCCGCCCTTGAAACCGGTATGTCCGGTAACCAGCACACGGCGGTTGCGCAGCACCTGTGAAAGGTAGACCTCGTCCACGGCGACCTCCGCACTCTAGGCCGTTGCCTGTGGCTGCTGGGGCGAAGCGGTCGCGGAAACGAGGCTTCGTTCAAACTGCAGCCACGGCGGGTCGTCCGTTTCGGCGAGGCCGTTGAGGTAGTCGCGGTCGCGTACCGTGTCCATCGGATGCCAAAAACCCTTGTGCTTGTACGCAAAGAGCTGGCCGTCCTTGGCAAGGTTTGTCAGCGGCGACATTTCAAGCGGCTCCGCTGCACCGGGAATATAGTCCAGGACGCCGGGCTCGAAGACAAAGAAGCCGCCATTGATCCAGGTTTCGTGCCTGCGCACCTTTTCGGTGAACTCGACGACCTGATCGCCTTCGAGCTCCAGGTTGCCGAAACGCGCCGGCGGTTGCACGGCTGTCACGGTGGCGAGGCGCCCGTGAGAACGGTGGAAGGCGAGAAGCGCCTCGATGTCGATGTTGCCGACACCGTCGGAATAGGTGACCATGAACGTATCGCCGTCCAGCCAGTCGCGCAGGCGCAACAACCGTCCGCCGGTCATGGTCGAAAGGCCGGTGTCGACAACCGAGACGTTCCAGTCCAACGGATGAACGGGGCGAAGAACCATCGACCCGCTTCCAAGCGCAACCGTGAAGTCCGCGGTCGACAAATGGAAATTGTGGAAGAAGTTCTTGATGGACATGCATTTGTAGCCGCCCGCCACGACGAAATCGTGGTAGCCCCAGTGGCTGTAGATATCCATCACGTGGAGAATGATGGGCTTTCCGCCGACCTCCACCATCGGTTTCGGAATGCGGGTGGTTTCTTCCGCGAGGCGCGATCCAAAGCCCCCGGCGAAAAGTACGACTTTCATGACGGCCTCCAACAGGTCAGTAGTGGAATTCCGGTTGGGTCATCCAATCGGTGCCGTGCACGTGTTTCTTGAACACGCGCGCAAAGACGCCTTTATCGGCAAGTAAGTCAAAAGCAGCTGAAAGCCGGAAAGGCGCGCAGATTTTTGTATAAATATGACTGTACTTAAGCTAAATTTCGCTGAATAATACTCGGTAACTTGATATATGATGAATATGCTATCTGACCTTCGGTAAATCCGCAAGCCACAGAGGTGTCAGGATAAACCTTGCGACCTTGTCAGGATTAGGCCGGGCGGCCGTTGAAACAGCCATTTTCGACGATTGAAAACGCGAGCCGTGTTTCCCGGTACAACACGCGTTCGCCACAGATTTTTCTGTTCGGCGTATCTTTATGACAAATGTTGAAGAGATTTCCGTTTCGAAGATCACCGGGCAATCAGTAAAGCCGAGAGCGCTGTTGTTCAGCACCGGGGTTGTTGTTCTCTCCGGGCTGCTTTTATGCTGCTTGCTGCTTCGCATCGTGAACTACGAGGTGCGTAAGGACGAGCAGCTGTACGTCCCGCCAATCCGGCTGCTTGATCAATATCAGATTTACACAGACTTCTTTTACAACCATCCGCCCGGTTCGGCGTGGTTGTTCTACGGGATCGGCAAAATCGTCGGTTCGGATCATCTCATGCTCGCAGGCCGAGTTTCGATCTTCCTGACCTGGCTTCTGCTCCTGGCGGTCATCGGCTGGATCACCCACACACTCACTCGATCGGCGCTCGTCGCCTGGTGCGCCGCCGTCCTGACGGTTACGAATGAGCTCTTCCTGTCGCAGACCGGGATGACGGCGACAAACAATTTGCTGCCGCTGCCCTTCTCGCTTCTCGGCGTCGGGCTCTTCGTGCTTGCGGTCAAGGATCGGCGCGCCTCGCCGGCGGTGGTTGGCGCAGCAGGTTTCTGTTTGTCGATTGCGGCGAGTTTCAAGATCAGCGCCGTCGCCTTCATCCCCCCTGTCGCGATCGCCGCCTTTTTCCTGCCGCGCGGTTACGATTTTCGCCAACACCTCCTGCGCGTCGTCCTGCCGCTTGCGCTGGGGGGATTGCTCGGTGGACTTCCGATCCTTGTTCCGCTGGTCTCCGACCCGCAGATGTTCCTCGCCCATGTGCTCGGCTACCATACCGGTCCGCATCTGCAATACTGGCAGGACCCGGCGGTCGAGTCGGAGGGCGCGTCGGTCTCGTCGGCTGCCAAGTTGCTGCTCGCGCAAAGTGTCTGGCTGTCGGCGACGGTCGCCGTCGCGCTTTCCGCCGTCCTCACGCTATTTCTTGCCTGGCTTTTGTCGCCGGCCGGGAATGAGCGGCTGCTGGTTGCCCCGCTGCTCGTGGTCGCGGGAGCCTTTGTTTGCAGCGTCGCGCTGAGCCTGATACCGACGCCCAGCTTCCCGCAATATTTCGGACCGCCGCTGATATGTTTGCCGCTGGCCCTCGCGCTGCTTTATGCCGGCCTCGGCCCCGAAACGCGCCGTTACATGCAACCGGGCCTCGTCGCTGCGACCATTGTCGTGCTCGCTGTCGCAGCGCCTCGCCTCGTGCAGCATCTGTCGACGCTCGCGCATCCGGAGCGATGGACCGTGTTGCGGGTCCATGAGGCGGGCAAGACTATTGCCGGGCGCCTTGCGGCCTCAGGCGTCAGCGGCAAGGTCGCGACGCTGTCGCCCATCTATCCGCTCGAAGGCGGGCTCCCGGTCTACCAGGAGCTTGCCACCGGGCCTTTCGCCTATCGGATTGCGGATATTGCCGACCCGAAACTTGCCGCTTTCTACAAGATGACGTCTCCGACGACGATTGGCGCGTTGTTCGAGGCCGATCCGCCTGCAGCGTTGCTGCTCGGCTTTGACGAGGTTCTGGAGCGGCCGATGCTCGCCTATGCACAACGCAACCGCTACGTGGTTTCGTCCGACCTCGGGATCAAGGATCGGTATGGGATGCCGGTCCTGTACGTCAGGCCCCAGGCGGATTGAGCTGCGTTCGTTTCACGAGTGCACCTGCGGCGGAAGCATTCAGGATTGTGCGGGAGCGTGCGTATCTTCGATCGATCTCCGGGCGCTTAGCGATGGGCGCCGCGCGACCGATGCGGCGATGGTGTCGTCCCAGAGCTGCAGTACCGATGACGTTGCGTAGCGCGTCGTCGCGGCGACGGCTGCAGCGCTTGCGAGCTTTTCCCTCAGTGTTCGGTCCGTGATCAAGCGGCGAATTGCATCGGCGAGCCGTTCCACGTCTGCCGCAGGCACGAGCAAGCCGGTATCGGGGCTGCTCAGGATTTCCGATGGACCCCAGGGGCAGTTGAACGCGATGACGGCGAGCCCGGCCGTCATCGCTTCGAGAAGCACGTTCGGAAAGCCCTCGAAACGAGAACTGAGAACGAAGATATCCCCGGCGCTGGTCCAGTCAGCGGGAGACTTGGTGACGCCGGGCATCCGGACGCGATCGCCGAGGCCGAGGTCGCGCACCTGCTGTTCCAGGGCGGGGCGCTGCGGCCCCTCGCCGAAAATCGTGAGCGTCGCAGTCGGCGTCGCTGCGGCGACGCTTCGAAAGGCCTGGAGCAGGAGATCGAAACCCTTCTGTTTGTCCAATCGGCCGACGGCAATAAGCCTCGTGCCGTCGCCGGGGGCACGCGCGCAGGCAGCCGGCAGGGCGACAGGATTTGGGATGATGACGGCCTTGGCTTTCAGCTTTTCCGGCAGGCAGCGGCAGGCTTCGTTCGTCTGCATGACGAGGCTTGTTGCAAGACGCGCCGCGAACGGCCGTGCAAGCCGCCAGAACACATGCATCTCCTGCGACCTGAAATTGTTGCGCTCCGACATGATGACCGCTGTGTTGAGGCCCCACGTCGCCAGCCCGACCAATATGTTGATCTTGGTCAGAAACGAGATCACGAGATCGGGCTGAAGGGCCTGCAGGCGGCGGCGAAGCGCCAGCAGCCGCCACCCCATTCCGGAAGCCGGCAGAGGCTGGCGTTTCTCGTCTACAAGGGGTTCGGCTACAAGGGGTTCGACGCTGATCGCACCGTCGTATGGAAAATAGGACTCCGGCCCTGTCGCGTTGACGGGGATCACATGGACAGTATCCCCGCGAGCGAGCCGGTGATGCGCTACGAGGTTGACGATTTTCTCGGCGCCGCCGGCGCCTAGTCCGGACAGGACGAACACTATTTTCACAGGATCCCCCTCGTTTCGGCGACGGCGTGCGAACGAGCCCTCGAGCGAGGCGCGCGCGGTCGCCGCTGCCTCGCGTTGACGGGCGCTGCGCCATCGCGCCGGTTCAGGTGAAGCGCGGCCGCCGGACCGCAGCGCGCCGATCGTGCATTCAGTTGACGCTCATCCAGCCATGCGTCAGAGCAAAGTGAACGATCTGCGCGCGTGAATGCAGGTTCAGTTTTTCGATGGCACGCGCCTTGTACGTTTCGATCGACTTGACGCTGATATTGGCGCGGGCGCCTATTTCCTTGTTGGAGTAGCCGAGCGCAACCAGCCTCAGCACATCCCGCTCCCGCGCGGTCAGCCCCGAAGCGTCGGCGGAAGTCGAACGGGTGGCGTGTTGATCGGTCGGCGGCGCGGTCATCTCCCGCGCTGTCGGAGGATCGAAAAACAGCCCGCCCAGCATGACTGAGCGAATGGCCAGAAGCAGATTCTGTCCGGCTGAGCATTTCTGAACGAAGCCCTTTGCCCCGGCCTGCAGTGCTTGCTGGACATAGGAGCGGTCGTGGTACTGGGTCATGATGACGATGCGGCCCGAATATCCGCTCGCGATGATCTTCTCGGCCAGCGCGAGACCATTCATGTCCGGCAGCGAGACGTCCAGGATGGAGACGTCCGGCGCCTGCCGAGTGATGACCGTCAGCGCGTCGGCGCCAGTATTCGCTTCGCCGACGCAGACGATGTCGTCGCACGTGTCGATCAAGGCGCGGACGCCTGCTACGATAATTGGATGGTCATCAACGATGACTGTTCGAATTGGCGAGGTCATGCCAGCCCCCTCTCGCACTGCTGAGCGCTCGAACGCTCCGTCGGAACTGCGACAGTGAGACGCGTGCCCCGTGCGGTCCGCTCGAGCGTCAGCGTGCCGCCAAGCTCGGCAACACGCTCCCGCATGCCCGCGATCCCGGAGGGCCGGTGGAAGCCCCGATCGTCTGGCATTGGCCGTCGCCCTTTACCAGTGCCATCGTCCTCGATTGTTAGAACCAGGCAGGTTGCTATCTGCCGCAGGCGAATTGTCACGAGCGATGCCGTAGCAGCGTGCTTGGCGATATTGGTGAGCCCCTCCTGGGTGATCCGGAAGAGCGTCCCCGCAGTCGCGTTGTCGATCCGGAAATCCTTGGCGGCCTCGTGCAGGAAACGCGTGGCGATCCCTATGTGATTTTCCCATCGTCCGATTGTGTCCGAAAGTGCCGTAATCAGATCGGATCCATCCGGCGTTGTGCCCTCTGAACCGGACGTCACCTTCTCCAGTTCCCGGCTGAGTTGCACCAGCATCTCGCGAACGTCATTGCAGTGGCGCGACAGGACCCCGTCCCCACTCGCGCGTTCCAGCGCGTCCAGGCGAAAGAGGGCCGCAACGATATACTGGCCGGAAAGATCATGGATGTCGCGTGCCAGCCGTCGCCGCTCCCGCTCCACAGCACTTGCCGTCAGACGGTAGTGATCGAGTTCGGGTACCGCGGAAACGTCGCTCCCGCCGGAGATTTCCATGCGAGCGTGCTTCAGGCGGACGTCATTTTCGAACGCGACAACCGGAAGGCGAACCGCAACACGGCTTGAAAAGTCTTTTCGTGACTTAGTCATGCAAGAGACCTCGCCAGGATATACAACAGGTGACAATCGCCCGGCAGGAGCGGGTCGGCTAAAATATCAGGTCCCGACAATCAGGATCGTTAAAAAATCAAAGTAATGCCAGTTCTTTTCAGAAGCCTAAAATAACAGATAGTGCCTAGGCGTCAACTTGGCCGCTCCGTGGCTCGTCGCGCTATCATGAAGGGTGCAATGCGCCCGCGTTGCCCTGGCGGGCGCCTTCGTGGGGATGGCCCCTCAGCCAGCCTGTGAGATCCCGCCCGATCAAAGCACCGAGCTTTTCCGATTCGGCGGCATAGTAGTCGGCCATCCTGTCGCGAAGCTCTGTACTCAAAGGTGCGTATTGGACCTCGCCGACAAACAGCGACCTGATGTTTTTGAATCCGGTATTGTCTCTGAACCGGGCAACGACAGGTTTCAAGGGGCGCAGGAGGCGGCGTAGGGTTGGGTTGACCACCGGCTCCGCCTTGTCCTTGACCTTCTTGGATAACGGGACAGGCGTCATGTTGCCGTCGAGCTTCAGGAAGTCGCGAACACGGGAAAGTTGTGTATGCGCATCGGTTTTCAAATCCTCATAGAGCAGCACGAGCAGCTGGTCGCCAGGAAATCGGTCCAGATATCGCTGCAGCTGTTGGAAATAAAGTCCGCCATCCAGGAAGCGTCCGCCGGCCCCTTGCCGAGGGTCGAGGTATCGGGCGATGTCGCGACCGACCTCGCCCCGGCGATAGAGCATGCAGTAGTCCGAATAAGCGCGATCTACGGGATTGCGCAGCTGTGCGATCAGCCGTGCCTTGGGTAGCTTCTCCCATATACGGCTGCACGCTTCCTGCGTGTCCATGTAGGAGTTTGATTTTTCGCCCACGAGCCGGCCGTTCTTCTCCTCGGAAAAATTCGACAAATACCACCGGTCGCCGCGATCGTAATCGCGGCTGAAATAGTGGAGCTCGGGACTGGGCATGTAAATATTTGGATCCTGCTGCAACGACTGCTGAAGCCAAGTCGTTGCGCTCTTGGCCGCGCCGATGATCAGGAAATCAATCTCATGCATTTCCATTGTCGACCCCTCAAGTTCGTAGTGAACGAATGTCCAGAGCGCCGCATCCTCAATTCAATGCAAAGGATGCGTCAGCACTTTGGCTATAGGCTCGTATCCGCTTTCAAAGCCGGACGCTCTAAAGCACGCCGCATTCAAACGGCCTCCTGCGACGCGCTTCAGGTCTTTGTTTTCATGCATGTCGTTGTCCCAAAACCGCTGCACACTTTCGGGCGACATGCATTAGTGTCGAGAAACCAATTGCCCGTGCATGGCCGGCGGTCGCCGGGGGACAAGCGCCTCGTATAGTCGGCTGATCCCTTCGATATGCGCTTTGTTGCCGTATTTGGCGCGCGCGTTCTCCAAGGCGGTCGAACTTATCGCTTCCCACTGACGGTCATCGAACAACAGCCGTTCCAGCGGCCGCACAAAGGCTTCCGGACATTCGGGCTTCACCAGATAGCCCGTCAATCCATCGTCGATTGCCTCCGGATTCCCTCCGTGATTTGTCGCGACGACCGGCGTTTTCAAGAGCATGGCCTCGATGAGCGTGCGCCCGAACGGCTCATTGACAGCCGTTACGAGCAATGCATCGAGCGCACCCATGCAAGGGGCAATGGGCGCACGAAAGCCCATCAGGTGAATCCGGTCGGAAATCCCGAGCTCCTGGGCGCGGCACTTCACCGCGCCGTCGAGGTCCGGCCCATTGGCGGCATTTGTACCGAACAGCAGACCCGCCAGGGGAAACTCCGGATGATGTTGCAGAAAGGCGTGCACCGCTTCGACAAACTTCACCGGGCGCTTTCGATCTATCAATCCGCCGACATAGCCGACAAACCGCGTGTCCGGCCGAAGGCCCAATTCCTCGACGAACCGTCGTCGGCAGGCGTTGCGATCCGGAAGATCACTGGGATGATCGAACGGGCTGTGCAGTACGGTGATCTTGTGGGTCACCGGCACGATCGGCTTCGCCGGTCGGACGAAGTGCGAGACCGTTACGATGTGATTGGCCAACAATGGCGCAATTATATTCACGCCCCTTGCCATCGGGTCTCCCCGGTGATGCCAGAGAAGCTTTGCGCCCGATAGCCTGGCGGCCAACGCCCAGGTCGCATGCATGCGGCCGTCATTGGTATGAACGATGTCCACCCGCTGGCGCCTCAAGAAGGGGGCGAGTTTTGCTGTCGCCCGAACCAGGCTCAAACCGTTCGCTACACTGGCTGCGAATCCGAGGTCGGAATCCGCTGAAATAATACTGACGTCGGGAGCAAGCATAAAAGGCAACCCGAACTTCCTCAGGTATTCCTCTAGTATTAGGCCCTTCTTATGAAGAATAATTATCGGTTTGAATTTCTCGCGATCGAGCCCGCAGATTAGTCCCGTTGCAGAAATATGGCTGCCGCCCAGTTCTCCGCCAGTAAATGGAAACGCGATAACAATCTTTTGGGAATCCATTGCATTATTCCCTGCCTTCGTTATAAATTTAAATTGTCTTTCATTCTCGAAAATATAAAATAATTGAATTTAAAAACGCGGACGTCCCGTTTGCTCAGTTGCTTCGGCTGCTGCAGGGCAATCCCTGGTAGCGAAATTGCGGCATTGCGCTTATAATCCACGCGCGGAACCGCTCTCCAAATGTCTGGCCAAGCAAAAACTGGACACCGAGCTTTTAGGAGATTTCACATGAAAAAGTGGTCGGAGGCAAGATGTTCCGTTTCTCAACACGGTTTCTTGAAATGGAGAGGCGCGTCGGCGGGGCGAGCCTGCATCGCAAAGACCTTCCCTGCCTTGCTTTTACTTGCTTTTTCTCCGATTGCTGTTGACGGGGCCCGGGTTCACGCCGAGGACGCTGCTCAGACGGCGTTCCCGGGAGCACAGGGCTATGGCAGACACGCTGCCGGCGGAAGGAACGGGGCGGTGGTGCCCGTTACAAATCTCGATGACGCCGGCCCCGGCAGCCTGCGGGCTTGCGCGGAGATGCGAGGCCCGCGCACATGCATCTTTCGCGTCTCCGGCGTCATCCGGCTAAAGAAGTCCCTGGTCATCGGCAAGGGAAGCGGACAAGTGTCGATTCTCGGCCAGACCGCGCCGGGTGGGGGAGTTCTCCTGACGATCGATGAGCGCAATGACGAAAAGAAACACACGCCTCTCGTCGTGAAGAGAGCCGACGACGTCATCATTCGCCACCTGCGCGTCCGTCCCCGCCTGCCCAACACGATCTCCAACATCGATGGCGTGACGGTCGAGGATAGCAAGAAGGTCTACATCGACCATGTGTCCACGTCGTGGTCGACAGACGAAAACTTCAATTCGCATTCCAATACCAGCGACCTGACTGTGGCAAACTCGATCTTTGGCGAGGGGCTCAACAAGCACAGCAAGTGCGCGCTCATCGGCTCCGACCCGCGGGTGCCCCAGAACATCACCTTCATGCGGAATGCCTGCATTTCCAACCGGGACCGCAATCCCGACAACAACCACTACGCCAACTCGTGCGTCGAGATCGTCAACAACCTGTTTTTCAACGCCTTGTCCGAGTGGGGCGAAATCTTCTCGCAGTATCCGGGCGGCACGCCGATCGCGTTTGTCGGCAACTATTTCAAGGCGGGCGCAAGCACCAACGACCTTACCTATGCGATGGCCTGGGACCAAGCTGCCAGTGTCGACAAACCGCACATCTATCAGACCGGCAATGTGACGTGGAGCCCGAGCAACAAATCTGTCGTTCTCCTCTCCCCTGAGACCGAAGATGTCCTCGTCGACAAGCCGCCCTGTGCCCTGGCCGTTTCAGAGGTTTTGACGGCCGAGCAGGCCTATGAAGAAATAATCCGGAGTGCCGGCGCCTTTCCGCGCGATGCCGTCGATCAAAGGCTCATCAATGAAGTGGGGCAAATGGGCGCCGAAGGCGGTGGAGAAATGGTGAAGGAGCCTGGCCCCTTGCCTGATATCGCCTCTGCGGAACCTTACATCGACGCCGATGGCGACGGGCTGGCCGACAGCGTCGAGCCGCGCTTCGGAGCAAATCCCGCGAAGAGCGACGCGTGGGAAGATTCGGATGAGAACGGTTGGTCCAATTTCGACGATTTCATGCAGTGGCTTTCGGAGGAACGCACCGCCGGGAGGTATCCGCAGTAAGCCGCTGATCCGCATCGTAAGCACTTCCGATGAGACGGTGTCGCAAGGCGCTATTGTTTCGGCTGGCGACGATAGACGATCATCATCGCCGAAAGCCAGATCGTCGCCATGACGATATGAGCCACGTTCGCGCCCATGGCGCCCATGACGGGGACGAGCAGCAGAGCGGTTGCGTGGAATGCCGCGGTGGCGATCAGCACACCGCGAAGAACCTGGTCCTCGCGGCCCATCGCAAGAAGCGCCGATCGGATGACCGTGCCGCAAAGCGTCATCGTCACCGCAATGGACTGGACGATAACCAGCGGGGCGGCGGCGACAAACTCCGGACCTGCCGCCAATCTCAGCAGCGGCTCGATCGCGATGTAAAGTCCGCCGGTCAGGAGCAGTCCGAAGCCCAGAAGAAGGGTTTGCGTCTGCACGATCGCGTGGCGGAATTCGGCTATCGCCTTTGACGCCCAGGCCCTGGCGAGTTCGGGATAAACGACGGTCTGAAGCTGGTCGCCGGCCTGCTGCGCTATTCGCCCGATGCGTTTGGCGATGTGGTAAAGACCCGCCGCGGCGGGATCGGCCAGATAACCGACCAGAAGGGTATCGATCTGGTTGGCGCTCGAGCGGATGGTCAGCGATATATTCGTCGAGATCGCGAATCTCCAGATGCCCGGAAATTTCGATGTCACACCCTTGAGCGGAGCGGAAAGCAGTCCCGCGAGAAGTCCCTGCCTGTGCAGTTCCACGCAGGCGAGCCCGAGCACGGTGAGCGGGCCGACGATTTGCGACGTCATCCAGATCAGCATGAACTCAAAAAAACCACCGCCGGTCATGATGCCGATCGCACAAAGCACGACGCGCAAGATGCTCGTCGCAACATTGCCGTAGGCAATTGTCCTGAACCGGCCGAACAGCCGCAGCACCGCCATCGGCATTCCGGAGATCTGGAACGGCAGGACGGCGCAATAGAGCATGACCAGCCCGGACATCTCAGGAGACACACCGAACCAGGGAGCGCCGATCAAAAGGAGAGCGACCGCGATCGGCCAGCCGGCCGTCGCCGCCGAAATATCGAGCAGCAGTCCGAACTTGAGCAGGGACTGGAATTGCGCAGTCTCGCCCGCATTCTGCGCTTCCGCGCCATACTTGATCAGCGGGAGCCACGACTGGAAGCTGATGAGCCTTTCGATGACACTGACGTAGGTGAAGCAAAGGGCGAGAGCTCCGTAATCCGACGGGCCGAGCGCCCTTGCCGTCAGCGCAAAGCCAATGAGCCCGAGCACGGAGCTCAGTACATTCCCGGTCAGCAGATGCGCGACATTCTCGAGACGCGTCCTGAGATTCGTTTCGCGGTCGAGGAGTTGGTGCAGGATACCGAGTTTTTTGCCGAGCCTTTTTCTTATCGTCAAAGGAACCTTCCTACATCTCAATGGTGGAAGCAGGACTATGATTTCGTTTGAGAAAAAGCTGTTGCCGGGTTGCCGGCGATTTCTTATCGATAATAAATAAAATGCATGGCGGTTGGCGCCCCGCCGAAAAACTTTGAATGACACGCACCTTCGGTGGCAGGCCGAACGAGACTGCCGCCAGACAGTATTAATCGCCGATTGCCCCCAGCGTTGAAGAGTACTGCCAATTTCCTTTGACGCGGCAGCGGCAGGAAGAATATAGTTGGCCAATATTTTTTGGTAGCGTTTTCTTAATTTGTTTTTTTGGGGGACTGTTTGAGATGGGTACCCTCCGTGCAACAAAGAGAATGAGTGCGTCGCTGTCCGACTGGGGAGCGCGCTCGCTGATCGCGCTTCTGGCTGTCGCATTCTTGGCGATCATGGTCGCGGCGATCGGCGAACCGCGAGTGCAAGCGGCAGAGTACCGGCTTGCCATCGGCGACGTGCTGACCTTCGACTTTCTCGATGACGCCGAACTGCCGGTCAATGCGACGATTTCCAACGATGGCGAAGCACCGTTCCCGCTGATCGGCGCCGTCGACGTGGTCGGCCTCACGGTGACGGAGGCCATGCAAAAGCTGAAGGACGAATACCGGCGACGCGAGATACTGGTCGACCCGAAGCTGTCGTTGAACATCGCGAGTTTCAGGCCGGTCTTCGTGCTCGGGGAAGTGAAGACGCCTGGTTCATTTCCGTACTACAGCGGCCTGACCGTCGAGCAAGCCATCGGTTTGGCGGGCGGCACGCAGGTCATCACCTCGAACCCGTCGGAACGGATCGTGGCGCGCGCGCGCCTTCGCGCAGAGATCGAGGGTGCCGACGCAGAGATCATCCATGAGGGCATCTATGCAGCCAGGCTCGTGGCTCAACTGAAATCCAAGCCCAAAGTCGACCTGAACGATGTGCCCGAAATCGCCCAGGACTACATCAAGGATGCTTCGGTGCGAGGCGTCATCGAGCTTCAGGAGAAAATTCTGACGGCCGACCTGGCGGCCCGAAAGTCTCAACTCCAGATCCTGGCGGATGGCATCGTGCAGGCCGAAGGCGGGGTCGACATCCTGAACGAACTGGTGGCGCAGCAGAAGGAGGTTGTCTCGAACAACGAGAAGGACCTGGAACGCATCAGTTCCCTGCGCAAGCGAGAACTGAACACGGAAAGCGATCTTTCTCGAGCAAAGAACAATGCCCTTGCGGAGAAGGCGCAGCTTCTTCAGACGTTTGCAACGCTTGCGCGGTCGCGCCAGGAGTTGAGCGAGATGAAGCTGCAACTGTCGAAACTCAGCGCCGACAGGGAGAAGGAAGTCCTGACCCTGCTGCAAGAGCGAGATATTGCCATCAAGAAACTCATCGCAGAACGGCAGTCGGCAGAAGAGCAAATGCTGCTCATGGCTGCCGTGGACGCCGATGCATCGAAACAAAAAAAGATTTCATATACTTATGAGATAAGGCGCAATCCGGTGGCAGGAACGCCGACCAGCATAAAGGCGTCGACTTTGACAGAAATGCTGCCTGGCGACGTTCTGGTCGTCGCCATTGCCGGAATTTAGCGACGCCCGCGTCGGCGTCGTCACGTCACTTTTCAGTCGGACTCTCATCCTTCCAAGGGAATTTTGAGTTGAAGGCGAACCTTGATCGCGTGGTTTCTGTTCCCGCCTGGCCGCTGCTGCGACGGTCGGCCGCTTTCAGGCGCGCCATCGAGTCCCTGTTTGCGGCTGTCGCGCTTGTCCCGTGCCTGCCCTTGATGGCTCTGACGGCGATCGTCGTCTGGATCAACCTTGGCCGGCCGCTGTTTTTCACGCAGGTGCGTGCTGGCGTCGGGATGCGTGCCTTCACGATATTGAAGTTTCGCACCATGACGGACGCGCGAGGACCGGACGGCGAACTGCTGGCCGACGAATTGCGGCAAACGAAGCTGACGGCCCTTTTGCGGCGGTTGCGCTTCGATGAACTGCCGCAACTGCTGTCGATCCTGCGCGGCGACATGTCGTTGGTAGGGCCGCGGCCGCTGCCCGTGGCAACTCTTGCCGCCTTCGGCGAATTTGGCCGTCTTCGTTGCTTGGTCCCGCCGGGGCTGACAGGCTGGGCGCAAGTCAATGGCAACACGCGTCTGTCGGACGACCAGAAGATCGCTCTGGATCTCTGGTACGTCGGACATGCCAGCTTGCGCCTCGATGGGCTTATTGTCCTCATGACATTGAAAACGATCGTCCTTGGCGAAAAGGTGCACTGCGAGCATCTGAGAATAGCGGAGGAGTATTTGGCAGCCAGGCGCGCCAATTTGCCGGGCTAGCCGGCGATGGCGGCCGCGGCCCCGATATGGCAGTTCGAGCGAAACCATTGAATGCAGGGATATTTCTGATGAAGAAAACCAGCTTTGTTAAGGACGTGCGATGCAGGGGTTAAGATTGGCGTTTGGACGCACCCTCGTGATCGCCCCTCATCCGGACGATGAAGTGCTCGGTGCCGGCGGGACAATCGCAAGGCTTGCCGCGGAAGGCGAGGATGTGTTTGTTGCGATTGTCACCGAGGGCAAGCCGCCGGCATTTGCGCCCGATGCGGTGGCCAGGGTACAGGCAGAGGCAAGGATGGCTCACGCTGTTCTTGGCGTAAAGGATACGTTCTGGCTCGGACTTCCGGCGGCCGGGCTGTCTGAGACGCCGCACACCAGCTTGAACGGCACGCTTTCCGAGCTCGTGCGCCGCCTTGCGCCTCAGACGGTCTTCGTGCCGTTCGTGGGCGACATGCATATCGACCATCAGCTCACCTTCACCTCCTCGCTGGTGGCCTGCAGGCCGCACCAAGCCGAGTTTCCCACGCGCATTCTCGCCTATGAAACCCTGTCCGAAACGAATTGGAACGCGCCCTACCTGTCGCCGACCTTCGTACCGAATGTCTTCATCGATATCGCCGCGCAGATCGAAACCAAATTGGAGGCGATGCAGGCCTTTGCTTCTCAGTTGCGCCAACCGCCACACGAGCGATCGCTGGCCGCATTACGGGCGCTCGCCACTCTGCGCGGCGCGACGATCTTGCGGCAAGCGGCGGAGGCATTTGTTTTGGTCCGGCACGTCGCGTGAGGCCACACGGCGCGACCTCGAAAACGGGCGGTAGGATGTGCCGGCATTTGGCCGGTACCCGATGCAATGAAACCCGAAAGCGGCTTGGAGAGACAGAATGGGACGCTGGCCAGTTTACGACGAAGAACAGATCGAAGATGTCGTGTCGGTCTTAAGGTCGGGTGAGGTGAACGCCTGGACGGGGCCACATGTACGCAACTTTGAGGCCGCCTATGAGCGGTTCCTGGGAGTAAAACACGCCATCGCGCTGGCGAATGGAACCGTCGCGCTGGATCTTGCGCTCTACGCGCTGGACCTTCAACCGGGCGACGAGGTCATCGTGACGCCGCGCAGCTTCATAGCATCGGCCTCCACCGTGCCCATGGCCGGTGGCGTCGCGGTATTCGCCGACGTCGATCGCGACAGCCAGAACATCACCGCCGAAACCATAAGGGCGAAACTCACGCCGCGGACGAAGGGTGTCATCGTCGTCCATCTTGCCGGTTGGCCATGTGACATGCCGGCGATCATGGCGCTGGCGCGGGAAAAGGGCCTTTGGGTTATCGAGGATTGTGCGCAAGCGCATGGCGCTGAGATCGATGGCCGGCCCGTCGGCAGTTTTGCAGATATTGCCGCATTCTCCTTCTGTCAGGACAAGATCATCACCACCGGCGGGGAGGGCGGCCTTGTCGCCATGAACGACGAGGGTCTCTGGAAGCGTGCGTGGAGCCGCAAGGACCATGGGAAGTCCTATGACACGGTCTTCAACAAGCAGCATCCGCCCGGCTTTCGCTGGCTGCACGAATCCATAGGAACCAACTGGCGAATGACGTCCATCCAGGCTGTTTTGGGCCTGCGCCAACTCCAGCGCCTTTTGAAGTGGCGTGACATACGCGCCCATAACGCGGCAATTCTTGCAAAGGCGACCGAGGGCATTGAAGCGCTGCGGACACCGTCGCCGCCCAGCCACCTCCAGCATGCCTGGTACCGCTTCTACACCTTCGTACGGCCTGAATATCTCAAATCCGGGTGGAGCCGGGACCGGATTATCAGTGAGATCAATGCCGCCGGCGTCGCCTGTTTCAGCGGAAGTTGTTCCGAGATCTATTTGGAGAAGGCGTTCACCGATATCGGCATGGGCCCGAGCGAGAGGCTGTCCAATGCACGAGAACTCGGTGACACGAGTCTCGCCTTTCTCGTCGATCCTGCCCTCGATACCGTCGCGATGGAGAGGAGCGCGCATGTGATGCGCGACGTGCTCGCAAGCGCCAGCGCCGAGTAAACGAGGCAGGCGGCATCGGCGCAGCGATAGCCGCCGCGCGCGACCGGCCCGTGCCCGAAAAGACGAGCCTGTTGTCCGGCTTTCTCGATAGAATCGGACGAGCGACGACGCCGCGATTTTCCGCCCATGCTACAGGTCTGATGCTCGTTATCTACGCTCCGGCCCGAAGAAGCGCGGCTGTGAGAACCGGTTATGCCAGCTCTGGCAGTAAGCCTGCGCCAATGTGACCGAAAGGATGATCGGCACGGACCAGAACCGGCCATAGACATGTGTGAAAGCATTGACCGCCAACAGGAACATGCTCACGCAGACGAAGCCGCAGGCGGCAAAGGGAAGCCCACCCGGCAATTTGAACGCCCGAGCAATCGGCCCGAGTCCTGCAAGGAGCATGATCAGAAAGCCACTCACGGCCACGATCCCCCCTTCGTTCCACATGAGGAGATAAACGTTGTGCACCGGCCGCCCGATGTAGCTCACGACCATGTATTGATCGGCGCCGAGCCCGATCCAGAAATTGGATTCGACGAGGCTCATGGCTTCATGAATGAGCTCAAGACGGTGGTCGAAGGTCCCTGCCTGACTCAAGTCGCCCGTTTCCAGCGCACCGAGCACCCGCTTCTGGAAGATCGCGGGTAGATATTCGCGGCCTGCGTCCAACATAATCGCCGCTGCCGCAAGGGCGACGCCGGCGCCGGCCAACAGGCGCTTCCAATTGGCCGTGATCAACAGGAAGACCATCAGTCCGTAAGCAAGGCAGGCGAGGCCGCTGTTGGATCCGGTCAACATGATGCCGTAGCCCATGACCGGGACCGCAATGGCGACATAGATCTTCCTCAGTTTGCCCGTCGTGGCGGCAAGCAGCAGTATCGGCACAGCCAAAGCGATCAGTGCCGCGCATTCGTTTTCTCGTTCGACAAAGCCCGTAAATCGGCCGCTGCCGCTCACGAAGGTCGTGTTCTTCTGTCCATCCCAGTGGATGAGATAGATCGCGTGGACGCACATCAAGAATACGGAGAGGACATAAAACTTCGCCAGCTTGATCGTTTCCTCCACCGGGCGACCGGCGATGATAAGAAGGACGATGAAGTATGCAAATATGTACTGACCGGGAACGACCAGACCTCTTATCGGATCCGGGCTGACGAGGCTGCTGATCAGGAGACCGAATGCGATGCAGCAAAGCCCCGACAACCAGACGACCGTGCTGACGCGGCCGAGCGGTCGCAAGGGGATGCGTCCGTTGATCAGGCCGAGGATCAACGCCAGGCTGAACAATGCATCGCTGAGCGTGAAGTAGAACTGATTGAGCCGCAAAACATTGACGGGCGAAAAAAAGATCGCAGCGCCCACAGTCAGGAATTCGATGCGTTGCCAGACCTCTCGCTTGGATCTGGCCGGGACTGCGAATCTGGAGTCAACCGCACTTATCATTGTCGGCCCGCGTAAACTCTTGCTTTTGCCCCCGGACGTCCGCTAACATCCGTCAAAAATAAATCGCGCGAAGAAAGCCAATATGGCAAAATCGCGCGAAGCACGATTTTGCGAGATATAAAAATTTACTTGCTCATCCCGCGGATGAGATGTGTGTTAAGTACTTAAAGCTTTCTAACTTTGCACGCATTTGGCCGCTGAGTAAATATTGCATAGCAGCAACCTTTTCACATTAGAAATTTGACCCCAATTTTCAGTCTGGGCTTCGGTGTCCGACGGGGTTGGAAGAGGGGCATGATGCTTACTTTTGATCGGGATTTCGAAGTTCGCGAAGAAGCCAGGAGGCTTGCAAACCTGGGCGGCGCGGGCCAACGAGAGGCATCGATTCAGAGCCTCCATGACGTTTTGGATCTCTTGCGGCGCTACGCCAAGCTGATCGCCGCGGTCGTCGTCGTCGGCACGCTGCTCGCCACTATAGTCACCTACTCGCTCGACAAGGTTTATACGGCGTCGTCGACGCTGGTGTTCGACCGCAACGACACACGTCCCTACGAGTCGGTGCTCGAGTTGCAGAAACTCGAGCGTGACAAATCCGCGATGGATACGGAGATGGATCTGGTCAGATCGCGCGAATTCCTGGGATTTGTCGTCGACGATCTGAGACTTCAGGAAGACCCTTATTTCAACCTGCGTCTTGCTGAAAAACAGGCTTCCTCTGAATCGACGTGGACCGCTCTGAAGGCTCTTTTCGGAGACTCTTCCACTTCCAATGCCAGCAGTTCGCGTGGTCGCGAGGACCTGCGGGCAAACATTGCCGCCGGGGGACGGTCGCGAGACCGTGCGATTACGAGGCTGCAGGCTTCCGTGGCCGCTGACCGCAGGGGCGACAGCCTGGCGATGACCATCTCCGTTCATCACGAGTTCCCGGCCAGAGCGGCCGAGGTCGCCAACGGCGTAGCGTCAAATTACGTGGCCTGGACATCGCGCCTAAAGGAGTCCGCCGCGCAAAACACCGTGAATTATCTGCGCCTGCAAGCCGGCGGCCTGGCGACATCGATCGCGAAAAAAGAGCGCGAGATGGCGGAGTTTGCGGCCAGAAGCGATCTGGCTTTCGATCCGCGCGACGATGTGCTGCGTGCTCGTACCGAGCAGTTGAATACCCAGTTTACCGTCGCGCGCGTCGATGAGGCGGGCGCATGGGCAAAATATAACGAGGCCAAGCAGTTGCTCGCTTCGACGGGTATCGATTCTGCCGGAAAGGTCGTGACCTCGGAATTGCTCATTACCTTGAGAAAAGAGGAGGGTCGCCTTCTGCGCGAACGGGCGCAGCTCACCGCGAAGTTTGGGCGAAACCACCCTCTCGTGGTGGAATCTGATGCGCAGATCGTCTCCAATCGGCGTCTGATCAATGAGGAGGTCGGGCGAATTCTGCGGGAACTGGAGAATGACGCCGAGGTTGCGACCATAAGAGTGAAGAAGTTCCAGCAGGAGGTCAGCCAACTGCAAAAGGAGATGCAGGTCCGCAATCTTGATGAAATTCGCCGTCGCGAGCTCGAGCGTGACCTGCTCTCGGAACAAAAGCGCTATGACGAGGTGGTGCTTCGGCTCGGTTCCTTCGATCCGGAGCAGGAAGAGGTCAAGGCCACGGCGCGTATCGCGTCCTTTGCTGAAATTCTCCGCGAGCCATCCTTTCCGCGGCCCGCACTCATCATTCCGATCGCCGCGGTCGCTTCTCTCCTGCTGGCCGTCGTCGCGATGTTCATCATGGATGGGCTGGACACCCGTATTCGCACGGCGCGAAAGGTTGAGAGCATCATCAAGCGCCCGAACATCATCTCGATCCCGGACGTGGAAGGGATTCTGGAGCCGGGACAGACGCCCTATCAGCATATGCTCGCCAGTCCCCATTCGCCTTTTGCGCGCTCGATGCGTTCCCTGTGCCTTGCCTGGCGCGCGCTGGAGTTTGGCGCGGACGTGAAGGTCGTCATGTTCTTTTCCGCGGGTGCGGCCGAGGGCAAGACGACCTGCGCCCTTGGAATGGCGGCAACGGCCACTCTCAGCGGCCTGCGGGCCGTTATTCTCGATATCGATCCCAAGCCGAACGGCGCGGCCGGTATGCTCGGCATCAGCAACAGAAATCCAACGCTCGGCATGTTTCTGGACGGCACGACCGACCTTGAGTCGATCATAAGCGTCGCTCCCGAATATCCGTTCCTGCGTGTCATCAACTCACGCCTCGGCCTGCATGACCATGAACGGCTTTTCCAGGAACTGCGCCGTCGCTTCGATCTTGTCATAATCGACCCGCCGGCGATCGCACACGACGACGACTCCGTGTGGCTGTCATCCCAGGTCGATGCGGTTCTGGTGATGGTGGCGGCCGGAAGAACACAGGAGACCGAATTGCTTGAATCGGTCGAGCGCCTGAACATTGGCCGCGCGCCTATAGTCGGCAGTATCCTGAATTTCGCCGGTCGCCGCGGCGCCGGTCCGAAAACCTGGCGGCCCGAATCCCTCAAGTCCCTGTGGTCACAAATTCGCAACAAGTTCCGGCACCTGCCCGCAGGCGGCCTGCCGGCCTTCAAGAGGCGCGGTCGAGCGAGGGTGTGAGAGCCCTCCGGTCCTCGCCAGATCGCACCGCGGCTACCTTGCGCGTCTTTTCAGACGCGCAAGGATTGCTGCAGCGATCGCAACTATTTCGATTTGACCTGGGTGAAAGCGACAGCATCGATCTTGCCGTCCTTCAAGCGATAGACCAGCGACTGCGATATTTGCGCATCTGCGCTGGCTCCTTCATGAGCGTAGCGCACCAGGCCGCTCTCCGGAGCGTTGCCGAAGCGTTGTTGGAGGGATGCCTTGTCGTCGCCGAGCGTCGGGATGGGAATTGTCCAGTCCTGAACATCGAACTGCCCCTTGTCGCAATCGGGTTGATCCTCGGACGTCTCCTCGATCGCAATCATATTGACGACCTGTCCCGCTGCGGATGCGGTCTGCATGTCGTTGGCAATGAACCAGACATCGCGCTGACCGGATTGCGAGGTAAAGGTGTAACACAGCCACCCGACCGCAATCTCCCCGGCCGAGCGCATCCGAACTTCGCCGCCGAATGCAGCCTTGATGTCATCGAGCGTCGTCTTGTCGAGGACGATGGTGATGGCCGGCGCCTTGACCTCCTCCACGAATGGCTGCTCGAAATTATACGTCGGCGCCTCGGCGGTCTGGCCGCCGAGGATCAGGGAAGGCAGACCCGAAAGCCTGCCGTCCTTAGCCGACATGCCGCCGGCAGAGAAAAGGACGAGGGCCGTCGCCAGGGCGCCGGTCAGCAGCCGCGCCGAGGCGATGTGGCCTCCATGGATGGCGCCCGTATTCGCAATCTTCATCGGCATCGCGGCTTTCCCCTCTTTGATCGCCAAATTCCCTTCCGGAAAAACTATGCGTGCAATGGCCGGTTTCAAGTCCCCGAGGGCCACACGCAGCGGGGACCGCGGATATCGCAGGGCAGGCGAGCGAAACACAGAACTGCTTTGCACGAGCGGATCCCGAATTCGATCAATGACAGATCAGATCGCGCAGGATGGCCGTGCGCTGTGACACTTTTATTAGTCATCTGCTATGTAGGATAAGGTGTAGACTAACGGCCTACTGCATGTTTCGTTAAATCGTAGCCGATTTAGGCACAAAAACATGCAGCGTCCTTTGTGCGTCTGACAGGCGCGCGGCGCGTAGGGGGTCATCGTCGCAATGGGAAAGGCTGGTTTTATGCACGCAGCTTCAAGTCATTGCAGGAAAGGCGCAATTCTCGTCTTCCTTGTCCTAGCTCTCCAGTTGATTTTCGCGCTGACAGGGCCTCTAGCCGCACAGCAGCCGACGGCCGCGGCGCCGCCGGCCAAGGTGCAGCAACTGATCGAATTGCTCGACGACCCAGCGGTTCGCCAATGGCTGGCGGCCAAGCAGACGGCGACGCCCGCGGCGCCCGCGCCGTCAACCGGGCTTGCCTCTCAATGGGTCGCGGAAATCAAGAAGCACCTGGGTGGCATGCGGAACGCGGCTCCACGGATGGTTCCCGAGTGGCAGGCCGCGAAGGATCGCATCACCAGCGATATGCAGAGCCAGGGAACGATGCCCATTCTGCGGGGGTTCGCCTTCATATTGCTCGTCGGCTACGGCGCCGAATACTTGCTACGCTATTTCCTGCGTCGCAATGCTGAGCGCAATGCGGCCCAGTACGGAGGCGGCCTTGGCGCTTTCATCCGCATCGCACCTCTCGTCGCCTTTGCAATCGGGGGTATTGCCGCCTTCGTGCTTTCCAATTGGCCACCCAGACTTGAGGCAGCGGTCGCGCCGCTGCTCATCGCCTGGATCGTTGCCCGTTTGCTGATTGCCGTTGCTTCGGCTGTGTTCAAGCCGGCGGCCGAGTCGGCGGTGATACCGGACTCGCAGGAGGGACATGCCGCGCTCGCTCCGGCTGCTGCGCGCTTCTGGTTCAATCGATCGGTGCTGTTCATTTGCGGGCTGGCCTTCATGTGGGCGGTTGCCGATCTGATGCAGGCGCTTTCGTTTCCCGAAGATGTCGGCAAACTCGTTACCGCCACTCTCGGACTGGTCATTCTCGGTCTGGCGATCGACACGGCACTTCGCCGCCCTGCGCAGGCCCTGACGGGTGCGCGCCGGATGCTCCGCAACGCGATGCTTGTCGCCTTCCTGCTGCTGCTCTGGCTCCTTTGGGTGGCCGACATGAAGGTTCTGTTCTGGATCGGTATCTATGTTCTCGGCTTGCCGCCGCTCTTGCGTTTCACCAGCGCGACGACGAGAGCGACGCTCGACACTTCAGCAGCCGACGGCATGCGGGTGCTGCGCAACGTGTTGATCGAACGGGGCGCCCGGCTGGCGATCATCGCGCTGGCGGCCGCCTGGCTCGCCGTCGTCTTCCGTTTCAACGGAGCCGCCATGATGCAGGACGATGTCTTCAACCGCATCTTCCGCGGCGTTCTTGCCGGGGTGGTCATCCTGCTCGCGGCAGATCTTATCTGGCAACTGGCGAAGGAGTTGATCAATCTGCGCATCAGCCAGGCGAGCGTCGAGGCCGCGGATCCGGTGGTGCTTGCGCGTAACACGCGGCTACTCACGCTGCTGCCGATTCTGCGCAATTTCCTCGCAGTCTCCATAGCGGTGGTCGCAGTTCTCATGGTTCTTTCCGGGCTCGGGGTTGCGATCGGGCCGCTCATTGCCGGTGCCGGGGTCTTCGGCGTGGCGCTCGGCTTCGGTTCTCAGAGCTTGGTCAAGGACGTCATCAGCGGCGTGTTCTACATGATGGACGATGCGTTCCGGATCGGGGAATACATCCAGAGCGGCAGCTATATGGGGACCGTCGAATCCTTCAGCATTCGCTCCGTCAAGCTCCGCCACCACCGCGGACCGGTGTTTACCGTGCCGTTCGGCTCGCTCGGCGCTGTTCAGAACATGAGCCGCGACTGGGTAATCGACAAATTCAAGATCAACGTTTCCTACGATACCGATGTCGCCAAGGTGAAGAAGGTGGTCAAGGGTGTCGGCGCCGCGCTGCTCGAGGACCCGGAACTCGCGCCGTTGATCATTGAAACGGTGAAGATGAAGGGCGTCGAGCAGTTCGGCGACTACGGCGTCACGCTGAGCTTCGCGATGAAGACGAAGCCGGGAAACCAGACCCAGGTGCGGCGGCGGGCGCAGGCCCTGATCAAGGATGCCTTCAAGACGAACGGCATCTCGTTTGCCTCGCCGACGGTGCAGGTCGCGGGCGACGAGGCGCAATCGACGACGGCCGCGGCCGCTGCGACACGCGATGCAATTGCCAAGAAGAATGCTGCCTTGGCGCAGGCCGGCGAAGCGGCGGCGGAATAAGCCACGACAACGCGGAACGAGAGCCGCTCACGGACTTCAGGCCCGTTAGCGTCTCGATAATGCCAGCCGCTGCGCAGGCGCGTTCCGGCGCATGTTGACATCCGATCGCGAAGGCGGGATAGCTCGCGTCGAATGAAGATCGCTTTTTACGCGCCTTTGAAATCGCCTGATCATCCCGTCCCCTCCGGTGACAGGCAGATGGCGCGCCTGCTGATCGAGGCGCTTCGGCTGGGCGGCCATGACATCGGCATCGCGTCGCAACTGCGCAGCTTTTCACGCGAGGCATCCGACGAGCAGCTTTCGTCGCTTCGCGCGGAAGCCGATCTCGAGGTTCGCCGTCTTCGACACCTCTGGCGTACCGAGGGGCCGCCCGACGCGTGGTTCTGCTACCATCCCTACTACAAGGCACCGGACCTCATCGGTCCCCGCATTTCGGCGGAATTTTCCATTCCCTACATCACCGCCGAAACCTCCTACTCGTACCGCCGCAACGTCGGCGCCAGGAAGCCGGCCCAGGATGACGTTGCGGCCGGCGCCAGGCATGCCGCAGTCAACATCTGCTTTACGCAGCGCGACCGCGAAGGGCTGGAAGAGGCCATGCCGGGTGGCCGCTATGCCATGCTCGCACCGTTCATAGACGTGGCGCCGTTTCACGAACCTCGACAAGCCGATGCCGACATGTGCCGGCTGCTGGCCGTGGCGATGATGCGGCCGGGCGACAAGATGGCGAGCTACCGGATGCTCGCCAAGGCTCTGGCGCTTGTGGTCGATCTGCCTTGGAGGATGTCGATCGTCGGCGATGGCCCGGCCCGGGCGGACGTGCAGGAAGCCTTCGCCTCGCTTCCGGCCGGGAGGCTGGATTGGCTCGGCGAGAAAGAGCCCGGCGCGATCGCCGAGATTCTTGCGCGCGGCGATGTCTATGTCTGGCCGGGCTGCGGCGAGGCTTATGGCCTCTCCTATCTGGAGGCGCAGGCGGCCGGCCTGCCGGTCGTCGCGCAACGAACTGCCGGCGTCCCGGAAGTGGTCAGGGACCGAGAAACGGGATTGTTGACGGCCGCCGGTGATGTCGACCTGTTCGCTGCGGCGATCCGGTGCCTTATCAGCGACAGGGGCCTGCGCACCCTGTTTGGAGCAAGCGCGCGCCGCTTCGTTGTCGAGCAACGCTCGTTGCAGGCGGCCGCAACGCGCCTTGGCGACATCTTCAAGGATTTCGTGGAGGAGACGGCATAATGGACACGTCGATCTGGCAGCCGATGGTCGACAGGCTGGATCGTTTGCGGGCCGCCGGGCGGCGCGCCGATTTTTGGCTGCGCGACGACGATGCTGTTGCGCCGACGGCGGCGCTCGACCGGCTGGTGGATTTGGCGGATCGTTTTTCTGTGCCGATCACCTTGGCCGTGATCCCGGCGCACACGAGCGGCGAGCTCTCGCATTACCTCGCCAGCCGTGACGATATCAGCATTGCCGTTCACGGCTGGACGCATCAAAACCATGCGCCGCCGGCGGAAAAGCGGCAGGAGCTCGGCGGCCACCGGCCGCGAGAGGCCGTTCTTGACGAACTGGACAAGGGGTACTCCCGTCTCAGCGCGCTCCATCCGTCCTCTTTCGTCCCGCTTCTCGTCCCGCCATGGAACCGGATCGATCTGGCGCTTCTCGCGGGGCTGCCCGACATCGGCTTCACGGCCCTTTCGGTCTTCGGCCCCGAAAGGAGCCCGAGCAATCCGGATGGTGCAAAGACCATGAAGCCCGGTTCGATCGCATCGGCTTTTCCCCGACCCGGTCTCAGCCTCGTCAACACGCATGTCGACGTGATGGACTGGCACGGAACGCGCGGCTGTCGGGATCACCGGGAAATCATTCACGACATCGTACGGCGCCTGGACGAGATGAACCTCGACGAGGAGACGGTCGGCATTCTCACGCACCATCTGGTCCATGACGAGAGCGTATGGCAGTTTTTGTCGCGATTGTTCGAGCTGACCGCCGTGCACCCCGCCTGCCGCTGGCGCAGGGGAGGCGACCTCATAGCTCGATGATCTGGTGGTCGCGGGCTGCGAAGGCGCCGTCGAAAAAGCCCTGCACCTCCTGTTCCATCGCCGCGAGCTCGAGATCCGTCCGTGACGGATCGTGATGGAACATTGCCAGGCGCCGCACGCCGGCCGCTTGCGCCAGCTTGGCGCCGTGCATGCCGGTCGAGTGTCCATAGCCGCGATAGGTTGGCATTTCCGACTCGAGATAGGTGCAGTCGTAGACCATAAGGTCGGCACCGGCGATGAACTCGAGGAGTGCGGGATCGAGAATGCCGGCCTCGTGTTCGGTGTCATAGATCAAGGCGACGGCACGGCCGCCCCAGTCGATCCTGTACCCGACGCACCCGCCCGGGTGATTGAGGCTCATCGTGCGGATGGTAACGCCTTTGCGGGGCGCGAGCACGTCTCCCGGGCGAAAGTCGACAGTGTCCATGCTCGCCTGGCAGATGCCGGTATCGACCGGGAACCAAGGAGGCCGCATGAACTCGCCGACCATTCTCTTGGTGCTCATCCGGCCGTAAAGATGGCCGGACCAGAAACGCACGGCCGTGCTGCAATTATAGATCGGTTTGAAATAGGGGAGGCCGATGATGTGATCGTAGTGGCTATGCGTGAAGAAGAGGTCGAATGCCGAGACGCCCTCCAACGTGAGCGCCACGCCGGCTTCGCGCAACCCTGAGCCGGCGTCGAACAGCAGAACTTCGCTGCCGCAACGGACTTCGATGCAGGGTGTATTGCCTCCATAGCGTAGAAATTGTTCGCCGGATACCGGCAAACTGCCTCGCACTCCCCAGAACCGCACTCGAAAGGTGTTTTCCTGCATTCCCGTTTTGGCTTCGTCCTGCTCGCCTCGGCGCTTTTGCCTGCGTGCATTTCCTTAGACAAGCACAGATCATAAGGGTCCTGCAACGGCATAAGGTCCAATTAGATTGTAGGGGTTGCTTTATTTCTAAGTCCTGCTCTCCAAAGACTGTTTTGAAACTTTATCTTCCGATCTAACGTGATTTAGAGCGAAGCGAAGAAGAATAAAGCGATTCCCGAGCGCATTGGGCTAAAGTCGAAAGGTTGGACGCGGTCATGGCGCAGGCGACTGGTATGCAGTTCTACGACGGCCTGCCCCTTTTCGAGGCATTCGAGGGGGTTGCCGACGAGGCCAACTATCGGCCCTTGCCGGATGGATGGGTGCTGGCGGTCGCTGACATCGTCGATTCGACCAGCGCCATTGCGGAGGGTCGTTACAAAAGCGTCAACATGGCGGGCGCAAGCGTCATATCGGCGTTGATGAATGCGCTCGACGAAAGAAACCTGCCTTTCGTTTTCGGAGGCGACGGGGCGCTTGCGGCAATACCCGCGTCAATGGCGCCTAAGGCGCGTGCAGCATTGGCCGCCGCGAAGACCTGGGTCGCGGAAGAGCTTGGCCTCGAACTGCGGGCAGCACTTGTTCCGGTCGCCGACATCCGCGCCAGCGGGCGCGACATGCGCGTCGCGCGCTTCAAGGCGAGCGAGGAGGTCTCCTACGCGATGTTTTCCGGCGGCGGTGCCAGTTGGGCAGAGGCGGAAATGAAGGCCGGACGCTACCAGATCGAGGCCGCGGCGGCCGGAAGCAGGCCGGATCTGACGGGGCTGTCCTGCCGTTGGAATCCGATTGTCTCCCGCCATGGGGCCATCGTGTCGATCATTGCGGTCCCGGGTCTGCTTGGCAATGGTCCGGAATTCCAGGCACTTGTTGGCGACATCGTGGCATTGGCCGAAGGCGAGGAACGAGGCGGGCATCCGGTGCCGGAAAACGGTCCCGAGCCTCGGCTGTCGATGCAAGGGGTTGCAGTCGAGTCGCGCGCCGTGGCGCGGAAAGGCCGACGTCTTCTCGCCTGGTCGTGGATCACCCTGCAGAGCGTGATGCTGTTCGTGTGCTTCAAGTTGGGGTGGAACATCGGCAAGTTCGATACGACGCAATACAAGCGCGACCTGGTCAGAAACTCCGATTTCCGCAAATTCGACGACGGGCTGAAGATGACGATCGATATCGGCATCGAGCGGCTGCGCCAGATCGAGGAACGGCTGAAGAGGGCTGCCGAGGCCGGTGTCTCGAGCTACGGCTTGCATCAGCAGGATTCCGCGCTGATGACCTGTATCGTACCGGCGGCCATGAGCCGCGATCACGTGCATTTCATCGACGGGGCAGCCGGCGGCTACGCCATGGCGGCGAAGAACCTCAAGGCGGCGCTCGCTCCAGTTGGCTGAAGGCGACCGGCCGCTCGCGAGGGATCAGGCCTTGACCACGTGGTCCGCAACAATGCCGAGCCGCGCAAAAATGTTGCGCGTATCGACGATCAGCGGTGCCCAATCCGCCAGCGCCTTGTAGTCGATCCCGTCATGGTCCGTCGCGATAAGCACGGCATCGAACCGGCGTACGCTATCATTGTCGAAGGGGATCGATCGCCGGCCCTTCAAGGCGAGATGCTCGCGGGTCGGGGGGATCTCTTCGACATGCGGATCGTAGAAGGCAGCGCTGCCGCCGCGCTCCTCGATGAGCTCGATCAGTCTCAGCGAGGGGCTTTCGCGAATATCCGGCACGTTCTTTTTGTAGGCGAGACCAATGACGAGAACGTTCGAGCGGCTCAGCGCCTTGCCCTGCCGCCTGTCGAGCGCCTCGGCGAGCCGGCTAACGACATGGCGCGGCATTGCCGAATTGATCTCGCCGGCGAGTTCGATGAAGCGGGTCGGCAGCTCGTATTCGCGGGATTTCCAGGTGAGGTAGAAGGGGTCGATCGGGATGCAATGGCCGCCGAGCCCCGGTCCCGGGTAGAAGGGCATATAGCCGAACGGCTTCGTCTTGGCCGCTTCGATGACTTCCCAGATGTCGATCCCCATGGCCTCGTAGACAACCTTGAGCTCGTTGACGAGGGCAATGTTGACGGCGCGGAAGATGTTTTCGGTAAGCTTTACGGCTTCGGCCGTGGCGTTCGAGGAGACCGGGACGACGGTTTTGATCACGGCGCCGTAGAATTGCTGCATCAGGGCCGCGGCCAGCGAGCCGTCACCGGCGACGATTTTCGGGATGCTCGCGGTTTCAAAGGCGCGGTTGCCCGGGTCTTCGCGCTCCGGCGAGAAGCCGATGAAGAAGTCCTCGCCGGACTTCAGCCCCGTTTCTTCCAGGATCGAACGGACGACGCCGTCGGTCGTGCCGGGATAGGTGGTTGATTCGAGAACGACGAGCTGGCCGGGCCTCAGCGTGGCGGCGATCGAGCGTGCCGTCCCCTCTACAAAAGAGAGGTCGGGATCGCGATGTTTGGTCAAAGGCGTCGGCACGCAGATGACGATCACGTCGCACAGGGCAAGATCGGAGAAATCGGTCGTCGAACGGAACCGTCCCGCGGTGATCTCGCGGCCAAGCGCCTCATCGGTCACCGCCTCGATATAGGAGCGGCCGCCGTCCAGGGCGACGATCTTCGCGGGATCGATGTCGAAACCGGTCACCGGAAAGCCGGAGCGTGCCACCGCGACGGCGAGCGGCAGGCCGACATAGCCGAGGCCGATGACGCCGACGCGTGCCTGGCGCGCTGAGATCGATTCAAGCAGCCTGTCGTGAGGAAGGGAGGTCAAGATAGGGTTCCATCTGTCAGGGGCAGGGCGGGCGATTGCAACGATCCCGATTGCCGGAAAATGTCGCCGTTTTGTTGGCGAGAAAGGCGTCGCAAGTCAAGCGCAGGGGCGGGGAGCCGTAGGCAACCCCAACAATTGCAGGGTGCAATTATGCGATCAATCCCGTGTACCATCGATGCATGATCAAAAATTTCGAACGTCTCTGGAAATCGCGCTCGCCGGTGAATATCTCCAGGCAGGAAGTGCAGCGATTCAATCGCCGCAACAACTGCCGCCAGGCGCGGCACACGCCGTTCGTTACAACGGGCATCACAGGTGGACGCGGCCTTGATTGCAGGGCCCGCGCGATAGCCGTCGGTGTTGACCGTCATGCCGATAGTGAGGAATGCCATGGGCCCGATCAACAACAGCGTTTCCGAGATTCTTCTGGACAAGGTCGCAGCCTGGCTCATGCGAGCCTCCTTGAGCGACGAGACGCTCGAAACCCTCGTGCGAGGCTTCTGCGAGCGGCTGGCCGCCGCCGGCCTGCCGCTCATGCGCGTCCATCTATCCTTCTCGATGCTCCATCCGCTCTACGACGCGCTCGGTTTTACCTGGTGGCGCGGCAAGGGCGTCGAGGTCAGCGGTTTGCGCCATGAGGAGTTGGCTCTCAATCCCGACCGGTTTCTGCGCAGCCCCTATTATTATCTGCTCAACAACAACCTCGACCACGTGAGGCGGCGCATCGATCCGTCAGAGCCCTCGGAGTTTCCGATTTTCGATGAGCTGAAGGAGCATGGAGCCACCGACTATCTCGCCTTTATGCAGCCGCTCGGGACCGACTCCGAGCACGGCATGGTGGGGTCCTGGACGACGGATCGCCATGGCGGCTTCACCGACGACGTGATCGCGGCGCTGCTCAAGCTTCAGAACCATCTTGCGGTTGCTGCCAAGGTCGCCGTCCTCGGCAAGCTCGCCGACAACATGCTGACGACGTATCTCGGCGCCAATGCCGGACGGCGCGTGATGAGCGGGCAGGTCCGGCGCGGCGACGGCGAGACGGTTCGCGCCGTTCTGGTGATGGCGGACATGCGGGGATCGACCATGCTCGCGGAGAAGGAGGGTCGCCAGGCCTATATCGAGACGCTCAACGGTTTCTTCGATGCGATCGCGACGCCGTTCAATCGAAACGGCGGGCAGATCCTGAGCTTCGTCGGAGACGGGTTCATTGCCGTCTACCCATGCGGCCGTCACAAGGAACCGTCGGAAATTGCCAGCCGCGAGGCGCTCGCGGCGGTGAGCGCGGCGACGGCCCGTGTGGCGGCGCTGAACGCGGAAAGAAAGAAACAGGGGCGCGATCCGATCGGCTACGGAATCGGTCTCCATGTCGGTAACGTCATGTTCGGCAATGTCGGGCTTCGCGACCGGCTGACCTTTTCGGTCTTCGGCTCGGCGGTGAACGAGGTGCAGCGGCTCCAGAACCTGACGAAGAAATACGCTCATAACGTCGTCGCCAGCGAGGCCTTCGTCAATTATTGCGGCGGCGATTGGGCGACGCTCGGACAGGAGAAATTGCGCGGCGTGCGGCAAAAGTTCACCATCCTCTATCCCAAGGATGCGGCGCTTGCGGCGATCGCGGAGGAGCGCCCCGACGATGCAACTCAGGATGGACTTTCCGAGGCGGAGCATGTCATGTTGCTCTATCGCAATACGAAGCAGTCGCCGGGGCCGCGCGGCCTCATCGACAAGATGCTGCAATAGCTCGACAAGATGCTTGGTTTAAGGAGGTTCGATGTTCCGCGTGGTTTTTCTGGCCGCAGCCCTTGCTGCGACAAGTGTTGCGCATGCCCAATCGACGGAACAGCAAGCGACCCCGGGACAGATGCTGGTCGACGGGTTCGAGGGTGAGGATTTCGCCCCCGAAGGCGGGCTCTACTATCGCGACAACTTCGAACAGAGCGCCGGTTCCTATGTGTTCCAGAGCGACGTCAAACGCACCGGAAATGGTGGTCTGAAACTGTCCATCGTACCGAAATGCCCGCCGTCGGACGACGGGTGCAGCGAGCGGGCGGAGATCTGGGAGAAGACCGCGTTGCGTGTGCCTTACGACCAGGGTGTCTGGTACGGCTTTTCGGTCAAGTTCGCCGATCCGGTACCGAGTGGAGACCATCGCTACCTCATTGCGCAATGGAAACGCGAAATCGACCACGGTGCCAATGGAGACTTCAGCCCCTTTCTGGCGTTCCGTATGAGCTTGGGTAAGCTCTTCGTTACCGTTGAGACCAATTATCTGCCGCCGGTGTCCACCGGACCGCAGAACACGCCGGCGAACTGCGCGCCAGGCCAGGTTCCCGTGTGGTTGCGACCCGACCTCAATCAGATGCGCATGCTGGTCGCGGCCGATGCAAACTGGAAGCCCGAAGACGGCCGACTTTTCAATTCATGCACAACTGGGGTTACCGTCACCAATCACGGCAATCCCCTTCCCGATCCGAAGTCCGGCTGGATCGACTTCGCTGTCTTCACCAAGCCGGGTCCCGACGGGTCCGGACACATCGAGCTGTTCGCCAATGGTCAGCCGGTCATTACAGTGAAGGGACATATCGGCCATGCGGATAAGGGGCTCGGCCAGAATCAGTATTTCAAGTTCGGGCCATATCGGGCGGCGGACAAGACCGACTGGACGCTTTACTACGATGATTTCCGCCGGTCGACACGGTGTGCCGACGTCCTGACGAACGGCATTTGCCCGTTCTCATAAGTCGCCTTGGCCGCGCAGCAGCGGCCCTTCTGACGCTTCCGGGGGCGTGCTGGACAGCCTGCTGAAGCTAGGCTACTCTTTTTTTGGTGTCGGACGCTATAGCATCGCCGGAGGGTGGAAACGCCCTTCGATGGAAACGATGCGTAGAACCAAAGAAGGAGAGCGTCCATGTGCGTTTTGGGACAACGTACGGCGCTCTGGGGTAGTGAGGGAAGCGTGCTGCAATGACATCAGGGGCGGACCTGCTGCGGGTTGAGGGTCTGCGGATCACATTCTCGGTGCTCGGCGGTGAAGTGGAAGCCGTCAGGGGAGCAAATTTCAGGATTCTTCCAGGGAAGGTCACTGCGCTCGTCGGTGAGTCCGGATCCGGCAAGTCGGCGATCAGCCAGGCCATCATGGGCATTTTGCCAAGCGTTGCGAGGGTTGGCGGACGAGTCCTGTTCAACGACCCCGCGGTCGCGGGCAAGCCTGTCGATCTGCTCTCGCTCGAGCCTGACGGGCGCGATATCCAGGCCGTTCGCGGCGCGCGCATCAGCAAGATCTTTCAGGAGCCGATGACCTCGCTGTCGCCGCTCCACACGATCGGGAACCAGATTTCCGAGGTGCTGGCGATACATACGGACGCGGACAAGGAAGAGCGGAGAGCGAGGACCGAGCAGCTACTGGGCTATGTCGGATTCTCCAACCCGCCGCGCGCCTACGATATGTACCCGTTCGAGCTTTCCGGCGGGATGCGCCAGCGCGCGATGATCGCCATGGCGTTGATCTGCCGGCCGGCGCTCTTGATTGCCGATGAGCCGACAACCGCACTCGACGTTACGGTGCAGGCGCAAATTCTGCAGCTCCTGCGCGAGCTTCAGGCCAAGCTCAACATGGCCATGCTGCTGATCACGCACGATCTCGGGGTCGTCGCCAATATGGCCGACGAAGTCGTCGTCATCTATCACGGCGATATCGTCGAGGCGGGGCCCGTCGATGCGATCTTCCGCAACCCGCAGCATCCGTATCTGAAGGGACTGATGGCTGCTGTGCCGCACTTCGACATGAAGCCCGGCGAGCGGTTGAAGGCGCTGCGCGAGGTGCCGGTCAAGGCTGAAAACCTTCTCGGAAATCGACCGGCGCGAAAGACCTCCAACTCCGACGTTCTCATCTCCGTCCGTAACCTGTCGAAAACCTTCACCACCCGCAGCTCGGGTTGGTTCGGCGGCAAGGGCGGCGCTTCCCAGCACCGCGCCGTCGACAATGTCAGCTTCGATATTCGCCGCGGCGAATGCCTCGGCCTCGTCGGCGAAAGCGGCTGCGGCAAGACGACGGTGAGCAAGATCCTGATGCGGGCGGTGACGCCGGATTCAGGGTCGATAACCTACAATGACGGCGGCGGGGCGGTCGACGTGCTGAAGCTCGACGGCACGGCGCTGAAGGAGCTGCGCGCGAAAATCCAGATGGTCTTCCAGGACCCGGTCTCGTCGCTGTCGCCGCGCATGACGGTCAAGAACATTCTCAGTGAGCCGCTCGAGATCCACGGGCGTGGAACGGCGAAGTCGCGGATCGAGACCGTTCGCTCGCTGCTTCAGGCCGTCGGCCTCGACCAGCGTTTCATCAACCGCTATCCGCACAGTTTCTCCGGCGGCCAGAGGCAGCGCATCGGCATCGCCCGCGCGCTCGCGCTCGTTCCGGAGCTCTTGATCTGCGACGAGCCCGTTTCGGCGCTCGATGTTTCGGTGCAGGCCCAGATTCTCAACCTTCTCAAGGATTTGCAGAAGGAATTGGGGCTGACGTCGCTTTTCATTTCGCACAATCTGGCGGTGGTGGACTATATGGCGGATCGGATCGCGGTGATGTGCGCCGGCCGGATCGTCGAGCTGGCGCCGCGTGAGGCGCTGATGCGCAATCCCGTACACCCCTATACCAAGTCCTTGCTGGCGGCCGTGCCCTATCCCGATCTCGACCGGAAGCTCGATTTCGACGCCCTTCAGGCAAGCGGAGGCTCGGACAAGCGCCGGTGGGGAGTACAGTTCTCGGACGATGGTGAGGAAGACGCCCTCTTTCCTGCGAATCTCGGCGGCGAGCATTTCGTCCTTGCCCGAAAGTCGGTGGATGCAAGGGAGCTACGCCCATGATCACCCGAAGAACCGCGCTGGCGATGCTGGCTTCCACTGTTCTGCCGCCGCGGTTGCTGGCGGCGGGGACCGAGGCTGAGGCGCTCGCGCCGCTGGTCGCGGAAGGCAAGCTGCCTCCGCTCAATGAGCGGCTGCCGAAAACGCCGCGCGTGATCAATGTTGCGGCCATGGGGCGCAGGCCCGGCAGGCATGGCGGCGAGATCCGCAGCCTCATCGGCAGCGCCAAGGACATCCGCCTGATGACGGTCAACGGCTATTCCCGGCTGGTCGGCTTCGACGAGCAGCTGAACCTTCAGGCCGACGTTCTCGAAAGCTACGAAACGGTCGAGGACCGCATCTTTACCCTGCGTCTGCGCGAGGGCCATAAGTGGTCGGATGGAACGCCGCTAACGACGGAAGACTTCCGCTACTGCTGGGAGGACGTGCTGCTCAACGAGGACCTCTCTCCGGCGGGGCTCCCGACGGCGCTGGTCATGGATGGCGAGGCGGGCAAGTTCGAGATCATCGACGACCGGACGGTGCGTTATTCCTGGACGAAGCCGAACCCGGATTTCCTGCAGAAGCTCGCCGCTCCGCAGCCGTTGGTCATCGCCATGCCGTCCGCTTACCTCAAGCAGTTCCACAAGAAGTACCAGGAAGAGGACAAGCTCAAGGCAACGATGAAGGAAGAGCGGGTCAAGAAGTGGAGCCAATTGCACATGCGCATGGCACGCTCCTATCGTCCGGAAAACCCCGACTTGCCGACGCTCGATCCCTGGCGGAACACCACGCCGCTTCCCGCCGAGCAGTTCATCTTCGAGCGCAATCCGTATTTCCACCGGGTCGACGAAAACGGCCTGCAATTGCCCTACATCGACAAGTTCGTGTTGAACGTTAGCTCCTCATCGCTCATCCCGGCGAAAACCGGCACGGGTGAAAGCGATCTCCAGGCGGCGGGCATCGATTTTGTCGACTACACTTTCCTGAAGGATGCCGAGAAGCGCTATCCGATAACGGTCAAGCTGTGGAAGAAGACGCAGGGGTCGCGTCTGGCACTGCTTCCCAATCTCAATGCTTCCGATCCGGTATGGCGTCCGCTGCTGCAGGACGTCCGCGTCAGGCGAGCGTTGTCGCTGGCGATCGACCGGCGCGAAATCAATATGGCGGTCTTCTACGGCCTGACCAAGGAGAGCGCCGATACGGTGCTGCCGGATAGCCCGCTGTTCCGTCCCGAATTTGCAAGCGCCTGGGTAGCCCACGATCCGGACCAAGCCAACAGCCTGCTCGACGAGGCGGGGCTGGCAAAGCGCGGCAGTGACGGGATTCGCATCCTGCCGGACGGACGGGCGGCGCAAATCGTCGTGGAGACGGCAGGTGAAAGCACGCTCGAGACGGATGTTCTGCAGCTGATAACCGACTACTGGCACAAGATCGGCATTTCGCTCTTTATCCGCACCTCCCAGCGCGACACCTTCCGCAGCCGTGCGGTCGGTGGCGAGATCATCATGTCCATGTGGTTCGGCATCGACAACGGCGTTCCGACCGCGGACATGAATCCCGGCCAGCTTGCACCGACGGCGGACGACCAGTTGCAGTGGCCCGTCTGGGGGCTCAATTACCTGTCGCACGGCGAAATGGGAGAGGCGCCGGAGCTGCCGCCTGTGGTCGAGCTCCTCGACCTGCTCAAGCGCTGGCGGCATTCGAGCACCGACGCGGAGCGGACAGAGATCTGGAAATCGATGCTATCGATCTACACCGACCAGGTCTTCTCGATCGGTCTCGTCAATGCATCGCTGCAGCCGATCGTCGTCTCCACGAAACTTCGCAATGTGCCGGAAAAGGCGCTCTTCGGCTTCGACCCGACGAGCTATTTCGGCGTTTACAATCCCGACACCTTCTGGCTTGAACAGGACACCTGACATGCTGCGATACATTCTTTGGCGTATTGCGGCGATGGTCCCGACCCTCCTCATTATCTCGGCCCTGGTGTTCACCATCATCGAACTGCCGCCGGGAGACTATTTCGAGAGTTACGTCGCGGAGATCAGGGCGCAGGGCGAAGGCGTCAACATGGAGCAGATCGAAGCTCTGCGCAAAGAATACGGCTTCGATCAACCGCCGCTGCTTCGCTACATCTATTGGGTCGGCGGCATGCTGCAGGGCGACTTCGGCTATTCGTTCGAATATGAACTGCCGGTGAGCGAAGTCGTCGGAGACCGGCTGTGGCTGACGATCCTTGTCTCCTTCTTCACCATTATCCTGACCTGGATAATAGCATTTCCGATCGGCATCTACGCCGCGACGCACCAATACAGCTGGGGGGATTACGGGCTGTCGCTGATCGGCCTCATCGGCATCGCCGTGCCCAACTTCATGCTGGCGCTGATTCTCATGTATTTCGCCAATATCTGGTTCGGTACCTCGATCGGCCATCTCATGGACCAGAAATTTCTTTCGGAGCCGATGAGCTGGGCGAAGGCCAGGTCGATGCTCGAGCACATGTGGATACCGGTGATCATCATAGGTGCGGCGGGAACGGCCGGCATGATCCGGCGGCTCAGGGCCAATCTGCTCGACGAGCTTCAAAAGCAATATGTCGTCACCGCTCGGGCGAAGGGACTGTCGCCTACACGGACCCTGCTCAAATATCCGTTGCGCATGGCGCTCAACTTCTTCATCTCCGATATCGGCTCGATTCTGCCGGCAATCATCTCCGGCGCGGAAATCACGGCGATCGTCCTGTCACTTGAAACGACGGGACCGATGTTGATCAAGGCGCTGCAGAGCCAGGACATGTATCTCGCCGGCTCGTTCCTGATGTTTCTCGCATTTCTCACGGTCATCGGCGTGCTCATATCCGATCTTGCGCTCGCCGTTCTCGATCCCAGAATCCGTCTGCAAGGCAGGAGTACGAAGTGACGTCACCGATACCGGCGCCCGGCGAACCCCTGCCGCATTATGTGTCGACCGCCCCGTTCGATCCCTATTCCGTCGAGGTGATGACGGAGGAGCAGGTGCGCGTGAACCAGGCGTCGCAGTTGCGCCTGATGTGGTGGAAGTTCAAGCGTCACAAGGTCGCGCTCGCCTCCGGCATTTTCCTGGCAGCTCTCTACGTCATGATCCTCTTTTGCGAGTTTCTGGCGCCCTACAACCTGCATACGCGCAACGTCGATTTCATCTACGCGCCGCCGCAGGCTGTCCGCCTTTTCCATGACGGCGCATTTGTCGGCCCCTTCGTCTATGGCCGGACGATGACGCTGGACATGGAAACGCTGAGGCGGAACTATGCCGACAATCCTTCGGACATCCAGCAGATCCGATTCTTCTGCCGCGGCGACACGTATCGTTTCTGGGGACTCTTCGAGAGCAACCTGCATCTCATCTGTCCTGCAGAGGGCGGTCAGCTCTTCCTTCTGGGCACCGACAGGCTCGGGCGCGACGTGCTGTCGCGTATCATCTACGGCGCGCGGATCTCACTGACGATCGGCCTTCTCGGCATTACCGTGAGCTTCGTGCTCGGCATCGTCATCGGCGGGCTTGCCGGCTATCACGGCGGCGTTTTCGATCTGTTGGTCCAGAGATTGATCGAGGTGCTCCAGTCGATTCCGAGCATTCCCCTATGGCTGTCGCTTGCGGCGATCATGCCGGCCACATGGAGTCCGCTGCTCATCTATCTCGGTATCACCGTGATCCTGGGGCTTCTCGATTGGACCGGGCTCGCACGTGCCGTCCGCTCCAAGCTGCTTGCGCTGCGCGAGGAGGACTATGTGCTTGCGGCGCAGCTGATGGGCGCAAGAAGCAGCCGCATTATCGGGCGCCACCTCGTGCCGGGGTTCATGTCCCATCTTATTGCAACGGCGACGATCTCGATTCCCGGCATGATCCTTGGCGAAACAGCGCTGAGCTTCCTCGGGTTGGGCTTGCGCCCGCCGATAACGAGTTGGGGCATCCTTCTGACGGAGGCAAAGAGCGTCAGCGTTATTGCTTTCTATCCCTGGCTGCTGTTTCCGACTATACCAGTCATTCTTGTGATTTTGGCGTTCAACTTCCTGGGAGATGGGTTGCGCGACGCCGCCGATCCCTACAAATAAGGCCGGCACATTTTCCTTTGACTGCCCGCGGGCCCTGCATCCTGTTGCAGGCCCTTCCAATAATGAGCGAAAGGTTCTTCGCATGGTACGGCGTTTCGAGGATGCCCGGATCCTCATGTACAGCCACGACACTTTCGGCCTCGGTCACCTCAGGCGTTGTCGGACGATCGCGCATGCGCTCGTGGAAGACTATAGCGGGTTGCAGGTCCTGATCATCTCCGGCGCCACGATCGCGGGGGCTTTCGATTATCGTGCGCGCGTCGACTTCGTGAAGATTCCGAGCGTCATCAAGCTCAGAAACGGTGAGTACACCTCGCTCGACCGGCACATCGAACTGCACGAGACGCTGAAGATGCGCCAGTCGATCATCCGCTCGACGGCCGAGACGTTCAAACCGGACATCTTCATCGTCGACAAGGAGCCCATGGGCCTGCGCGGCGAGGTCGAGGATACGCTCACCTACCTGAAGACCCATGGGACGAAGCTGGTGCTTGGGCTGCGGGAGATCATGGACGCACCGCACCTGCTCGAAGTCGAATGGAAGCGTCGCGACACCATGCGCAAGATCGAGCAGTTCTACGATACGATCTGGGTCTATGGTCCGCCGGATTTTTACGATCCGCTTGTGGGCCTTGACGTGCCCACGGCGGTGCGCGAACGCATGAACTTCGTCGGTTTTCTGCAGCGAGGCGTGCCGCATGACGGACTGCCTGACCACAGGCCGGAGGGCGACTATATCCTCGTCACCACCGGTGGCGGCGGCGACGGCGCCGAGCTCATTCATGATGTGATCCACGCCTATCAGCAGGACCCCGAACTGACGCACAACGCCCTCGTGGTGCTCGGACCCTACATGCCCGCCAAGCAGCGCAACAAGCTGATCAAGAAGGGCGGTCGCATCCCTTTTATCAAGATAATCGAGTTCGACAACCGCATGGAGGAACTGATCGCCGGCGCCAGAGGGGTCGTCTCGATGGGCGGCTACAACACCTATTGCGAGATTCTCTCCTTCGACAAGCCGGCCTTGATCGTGCCGCGTCTCGAGCCGCGGGAGGAGCAGTTGATCCGGGCTCGACGCGCATCTGAGCTTGGCCTCGTCCAGATGCTGCTTCCCCATGAGGCCGAGGATCCGCTGCGGTTCGCGGCCGCGTTGAAGGCTTTGCCGGGGCGTGCGCCCCCCTCGCGCGCCGCCAATGGCCTGAGGCTGGAAGGCCTTGTCCACATCTCCGAGCTCGTCGGCAGCTGGCTCGATCACCGATCGAAAGAGCACCTGAGCATCGTGAAGCAGACGAGCTGAGCTAGTGTCGCGAAATCGCAAGATTGCCGTCATCCTGAAAGGCTATCCGCGCCTGTCGGAAACCTTCATAGCACAGGAACTGCTGGGCCTCGAAAAGGCCGGGCACGAACTGGTTCTCGTCGCGCTCCGCCGTCCGACCGATGGCAAGCGTCATCCCGTGCACGACGAAATCCGTGCCGACGTCCACTATTTGCCGGAATATCTGCATGAGGAGCCATGGCGCGTGCTTCGCGCCATGCTCCGGTTGATGCCGAAGGCTGGCTTCTGGTGCGCGCTTGGCCCATTCCTCGCGGATCTCGTGCGTGATCCATCGCGCAACCGCTTCCGGCGGTTCGGTCAGGCGCTGGTGCTGGTCGCCGAATGGCCGGGCGCGGCGACCTGGCTTCACGCGCATTTCATTCACACGCCCGCTTCGGTGACCGCCTATGCCAGCATCATCGCAGGCATCCCCTGGACCTGCTCTGCGCATGCCAAGGACATCTGGACGTCGTCCAACTGGGAGCTTTCCGGAAAACTCGACCGCGCCCGCTGGACCGTTACCTGTACGCGCAGCGGCTTTGAGCACCTGCAAAGTCTGACACTCGAGAAAGCCCGGGTGCACCTGAGCTATCATGGCCTCGATCTCGACCGCTTCCCGGTCTTTGGCGGCGATCACTCCCGTCGCGACGGCTCCGACCCGGCCGACCCTGTCAGAATCGTCAGCGTCGGACGCGCCGTCGCCAAGAAGGGCTACGACATCCTGCTGAAGGCGCTGTCGCTGCTGCCGGAAGATCTCAACTGGCGCTTCGATCATATCGGCGCAGGCGAACTGGCCGGCGACCTCAAGACGCTTGCGACCGAACTTGGTCTTGCCGAACGGGTCCGCTGGAAGGGTGCGCTCGACCAGACCGACGTGCTGCAGCATTACCGCGACAGCGACATCTTCGCGCTGGCGTGTCGGGTTGCGGCCAACGGTGATCGCGACGGCCTGCCGAACGTTCTGGTGGAAGCGTCGAGCCAGCGGCTGCCTTGCGTCTCGACATCCGTCTCGGGCGTTCCGGAATTGCTGACGGACCATCAGAACGGTCTGCTCGTGCCGCCCGAGGATCCGCGGGCGCTTGCCCTGGCGCTCGAACGGCTGGTGCGCGATCCGGATCTCAGGCGGCGGCTTGGCGATGCTGCCGAACAGCGCGTTCGCGCCGAGTTCGACCATCATTCGAGCGTCAGCCAACTGATCGGGCTCTTTCAAAGCGAGTGGAGCAAAGCCTCGTGAGCAAGCGTCGCGTCTTCTTTTACGTGCAGCATCTGCTTGGCATCGGGCATCTGGCGCGGGCGAGCCGCATCGCGAAGGCGTTGTCCGCGGATGGGTTCGATGTAACGATGGTAACGGGCGGCGCACCCATTCCCGGGTTTCCGGGCGAGGGCCTGGCGACGATCGCGCTGCCGCCGGTCGCGGCCGGCGACAAGGGCTTCTCCGGTCTCAGCGATGCCGACGGTAATCCGGTCACGGACGCTTTCCAGCAGCGCCGCAAAAATCTGTTGATCGAAGCGCTGCATGCCTCGAAGCCCGATGTCGTCATCATCGAGGCCTTCCCGTTCGGGCGCAGGCAGATGCGCTTCGAATTGCTGCCGCTGCTCGATTCCATTGCGGCAATGGAGTCGCGGCCGCTGGTGGCGACCTCGCTGCGCGATATTCTGCAGGAACGGGTCAAACCCGGCCGTGCCGAGGAGACCGTGGAACTGGTCAAGACGCATTTCGATCTTGTGCTCGTTCACGGCGACCCGGCCTTTGCCCGTCTCGAGGAGACCTTCCCGCTTGCGGACGAGATCGCCGAAAAGGTTGCCTACACGGGGCTCGTCGCACCAGCGCCGCCGGCTGAAGCGAATGAGAAATTCGACATCGTGGTCTCGGCGGGTGGTGGCGCTGTCGGTAAGGATCTGATCAGTGCGGCGCTTGGGGCCGCAACGGTGCTGCCGAAAACGCTTCGCTGGTGTCTCGTAACCGGGCCCAACCTGCCGCAGAGCGATTTCGATGCTCTCGCCGCTGCGGCGCCCGACGGGGTCAGCCTCTTCCGCTTTCGCCAGGATTTTGCAAGCCTGCTCGCGGGCGCCAGGCTCTCCGTCTCGCAGGCGGGATACAACACCGTGTGCGACATTCTTCGCGCCGGCTGCGGCTCGCTGCTTATCCCCTTCACCGCGGGCGGTGAAACCGAGCAGAGCACACGCGCAGCAAGGCTCGAAAGGCTCGGCCTTGCGGGTGTTCTGCCGGAGGAAGGCATAACGTCCGAACGCCTCGCACTGGACATCGAGGCGATGCTGATCCGGCCAAAGCCGCAGATTCCGCCGCTCGATCTCACCGGCGCTGCCAGGACGGCGACGATCCTCAGGGAAGAGCTGCAACGGCGGGAGGTCAGACCGTCCCGATCAGCATGAAGCGATTGTATTTCTTCATCGGCAACGCGCCTGCGAAATCGAGCGTCGCAAGACCGGCCCGCATCTGGAATTCCTCGAGCGAGGAGACGCAGCTTATATGCGTCGGTTCGCTGAAATAGTCGTTTGACTGAAGCAGGACGCGAGTGCCCGAAGGAAGGAGCGCAAGCCAGCGCTTGAGATCGCCAATGTGTTCGCAACTCGTGTTGACGATCAGGTCGGCTCCGATTGTCCGATAGTCGAGCGCATACATGTCCGCCGTGATCGCGCGGAAACGATCGCCATGGGCTGAATTCAGCGTGCGTGCGACCTCCTCCACGGCAGGATCGATGTCATAGCTGTCAATGGCGCCGATGTTGAAACGCGCGTCTTCGAAGAGCATCGCGGGCAGAATGCCGTACCAGCCGCCAAGCACTGCTATACGGTTGAAGGCCGGGCCGGCGCTTTCGAGCAGCTTGTCCCGCGCCCAGATCTTGCAGCCGACCTGCTTGTAGTTGAACGCGTTGGCGATGTCCGCGTCCCGGTGCATGGCGATCACCCTGCTTATACCCGCCACCACGGCGCTGCCGGAGTAGGCGGCGATCCCGCGCACGAGATCATAGGCGTTCTCGTGCCAATCTTCGGGGGGAGTATGGGTGGCATGCATCATGAGGCTGTTGTAAGCTTACGGGTAGGCGAGTGCAAGCCACGCGCGAGTGAACCTCGGGCGGCGGATGCTCGCGACATCTGCAAGGAACCGTTCGGGCCTTGCGGAAGGGGCGATCTGTTCGACGGATGTTACTCGTGGTTCGCGTCCGCTTGACATGGAGCAAGGCTCTGCTCTCATGCCGGGCAGTCACGATTCCGTGGATGAAGCGCGAGTCCATTGAAGACTTGATGGACTGGAACCATTTGCGACAGGAGTCTGCCGACCCTACCGGCCCGGCGATCCCGTATTTAAGTTAGGTCACATTGCCAGCACATGGAAACACGTCTTTCCCGCTACATCTGGACTCACACGCGCAAGCAGCAGCTTTGGATCCTGCTGGTCGTCGCGCTGTCGATGGTACCCTATTTCCTGTCCTTCGACCTTCCCAAGCAGATCGTCAACGGGCCGATTCAGGGCGAGGGTTTCGAAGGGCCCGAGGCGACCCAGGCCTTCCTGCCGATTTCCTTCAGCCTGCCAGGTTTCGGCGAAGTCAATCTGTTTTCGGGCTTTCAACTTGAGCGAGAGGGAATGCTGCTTGCCCTCAGCCTTGTCTTCCTGCTGCTCGTCATCATCAACGGACTCTTCAAGTTCTACATCAATACCTACAAGGGCCGGCTCGGCGAGCGCCTCCTGCGGCGCATCCGCTTCGAGCTCGTCGACCGCGTGCTGCGCTTCCCGCCGAGCCACTTCAAGCGCGTGAAGCCCGCCGAAATCTCGACCATGATCAAGGACGAGGTCGAGCCTCTTGGCGGGTTCACCGGCGATGCCTTCGTGCAGCCGGCGCTCCTCGGCGGCCAGGCTTTGACGGCGCTGATTTTCATCCTGCTCCAGAGCCTGTGGCTGGGTCTCGTGGCCGCCTTCATAGTCGCGATACAGGCGGTGATCATTCCACGGATGCGCCGGCGCCTGCTCGTGCTCGGCCGCGAGCGCCAGTTGACGGCGCGTGAATTGTCGGGCCGGGTCAGCGAGATCGTTGACGGCATCGGCACCATTCGCGGGCACGACACGTCCAACTATGAAAGAGCCGACATTGCTGCCCGCCTCGGCCGGATATTCAAGATCCGCTACGATCTCTATCAGTGGAAGTTCCTGGTCAAGTTCCTGAACAACTTCCTGGCGCAGGTCACACCGTTCCTGTTCTACTCAATCGGAGGCTACTTTGCGCTCCAGGGCCGGCTCGATATTGGCCAGCTTGTTGCGGTGATCGGTGCCTACAAGGACCTGCCGGGACCGCTGAAAGAACTCATCGATTGGGATCAGGCGCGCCAGGACGTGCAGGTCAAATACGCCCAGGTCGTGGACCAGTTCAGCGTCGAGCCGCTGATCGATCCCAGTGTCCAGGCGATCGCGGTAACCTCCGTGGCGCCGATCACCGGGGCTCTTGCAGCCGTCAATCTTTCCGTGTCCGACGACGGCGGTTCGAAGGTCGTGGAACACGTATCGCTGCAGGTGCATCCCGGCGAGGCCATCGCGATCACGGGCGGCTCTACCGGCGGAGGAGAGGCCCTCGCCGAGGCCTTCGGGCGGCTGACGTGGCCGGAAACCGGCAGGATCGTCGTCGGCGACGACGATATCCACGACCTGCCGGAATCGGTCGTCGGACGGCGAATCTCCTACGCCTCGTCGGAGGTCTACATCTTCCACGGGAGCCTCGGCGACAATCTGCTTTACGGCCTCAAGCACGCGCCGCTCACAGAGGTGGTTTACGAGGGCGACAAGGCCGCCCACCGTCGGTGGGAATTGCTGGAAGCAAAACTTGCCGGCAATCCCTCGCTCGACGTCAACAGTGACTGGATCGATTACGGGGCCGCAGGTGCGACTGGGCCGGATGATCTCTTCGCAAAAGTCAGAGAGGTGCTCGACACGGCGCTTCTCACAAACGACATCATGGCGCTTGCCGTCCGCTCGACCATCAATCCCGCGCAGCACGAAGCTTTTGCGGGTGAAATCGTGGACATGCGCGGGGCCCTTCGCAGGCGCCTCGAGGCCGAGAAACTCAGTGATCTCGTCGTGTTCTTCGAGCCTGGCTCCTACAATGTCGAGGCGACGGTCGGCGAAAACTTGCTCTTCGGGACGGTGACCAATCAGGCGCGTTGGGAAAAGGCACTTGAAAGCCACCCGTTCTTCAAGACGGTCTTAAAAAGGGCCGGCCTGCACGAGAACTTCTACGAAATGGGGCTGGAAATCGCCGGCAACGTCGTCGAACTGTTCCGTGACCTGCCTCCCGACCACCCGTTCTTCCAGCAACTCACCTTTATGGCGGCGGAAGAGATCCCGACCTATGAAGCGCTTCTCCAGAAGGTGAGGGGACGGGCAATCGACGACGTTTCCGAGGATGATGCCATCAAGATCATCCGGCTGTGCTTCGGCTATATCGAGCCACGCCATCGCTTCGGTCTGCTGTCCGAAGAATTGATGGCTCAGATCGTCGAGGCGCGGCGGGAGTTCAGCGAAGGCCTGCCCGAGGATCTCGTCGGTATCATCGAGCACTATCAGCCGAACCGTTATATCGCGTCGGCCAGCATCATCGATAACGTGCTTTTCGGCCGCATCGGCCACAGGCACACCGACGGCTCCGAGAGGATCCGCGCGATCGTGCGCGACCTCTTCGAATCGCTCGGACTTTACAACAACGTGCTTGCCTTCGGACTTGACTTCGACGTCGGCGCCGGCGGCAAGCGGCTGACGGCGGGCCAGCGGCAGAAGCTCAACCTTGCGCGTGCGTTGATTCGCATGTCCGATTTCTACATCTTCAATCAACCGCTGCTCGCTCTCGACCAGCGGGCACAGGAGCAGATCACCCGCAACGTCTTTGCGTTCCTGAGGCAGGACGATCGCAAACCGGCGATCGTCTGGGTTCTCGCCAATCCGGCTCTCTCCGAGTTGTTCGACCGCCAGGCGCACTTCGAAAACGGCCATCTCGTGAGCGACGAAGCTGTGGAAACAGCTGCGAAAGACAGCGACTACAAGGAACTGGCATCTTGATGTAATATTAATGTGAGGGCGCAAGCATATTTTCCCGTTCGCAAGGGGAGGGAGGTGCTTATGCTCGCGACACACTCGGAGAAACGGACTGTCATGCTCCTAAAAGACGAAGTGGAAATGCTGCGCCGGATCACACTGTTTTCCGGCTTGCCGCCAGCCAAGCTCAAACTTCTGGCATTCACCTCCGACAGGGTAATGTACAGCGCAGGAGAAAGTCTGTTTCATCAGGGCGATATCGGCGATGCGGCCTACGTGATCCTCTCCGGCAGAGCCGATGTCTTGGTTGCGACGCCAACCGGACAATTGAAGGTCGCCGAGGTGGAGCAGAATTCGATCGTCGGCGAGATCGCCATTCTCTGCAACACGCCCCGCACAGCGACTGTCAAGACCAGCACGGCGCTTGAGGCGCTGCGCATTCGCAAGGACGATTTCCTGAAACTGCTGGCGGACTTCCCGGAGATGGCGGTGGAAATCATGCGTGTGCTCGCCGACCGCCTCAGCCAGACAACCTCCGAACTCACCGAAGCGCGCAGCCGTGCCCAGCGGGCGGAGGCGTAAGCGCTATTGGGCCGTTAAACCTCACGCCTGGGCGGTGTTGCCCTAACACTTTGTTTACCCACGTTCCGAGCGCGAGCCGCTTCACACGTCGCCCCGAAATGCATTAAAGAGGCGCGATGCGTGCGATAACCTATTTTCAGAAAACCGTTTATTTTCCCGACAAGCCGGAGAAGGCGCGCTTCTTTGCCCGACTGCAAGGCGGACAATGGGAGCCCGGCACATTTCGCAACATCGAGCGACTCGTCGACGCTACCACCACCTTCATCGATATCGGCGGCTGGATCGGGGTAACGCCCTACTGGGCGGCGCAGATCGCAGACAATGTCATTACCGTCGAGCCTGATCCGGTGTGCTTCGAGATCCTCACCGAGATGCAGCGCGAGAATGCGGGCGACGTGAAGCTACTCAACGCGGCTCTCTCAGAGGACGAATGCCTGGTGCTGCACTCGGTCGGCGGCGGCTTCGGCAGTTCGGAAACCTCTGCGCTGATTGCCGACGACACCGGCCTGGCGGTCACGGCGCAAACGGTCACCATCGCGGGCCTTCAGGGAATGGCACGGACGGAGCGGCTCTGTTTCAAGATCGACATCGAAGGCTACGAATACAAGGCGCTCGACCAGTTTCGGGCGATCGACCGCAAGAGAACCGCGGGTGTGCTGATCGCGGTGCATCCGCAGATCCTCGCCGCCTCGCTCTCCGGTCCGCCTTTTGTCCGCGCTGTGCGAACGATCGCCGCCACGGCGCGCCTGATCCGGAGCTTCCGCGGCTTCAGGCTCGAAAATCGGTCCGCCATTTGGGCGGCGATGCGCAAGTCGGTATCCCGGCGTGAGTTCAGGGGCTTCGATCTACTCTTTGTCGCGAAATGATTCCCCTCACCAGCGGCTCAGAATCATCGTGATCTGACCCGCACCGGGTCGATGCCGTTTCGGCCGAAGCGGGCGGGTTCCTGGGCCTTGGCGGAGTTCACTTTCGCTTCGGCGAGGTCATCGAGGATCGGGCAATCCGGCCGCTCGTCGCCGTGGCAATGGGCGGCAAGGTGCTTGAGCGTCCGGCTCATCGCCTTCAGTTCCTCGGCTTTGCGTTCCAGGATTTCCACTTGATCGAGCGCGATCTTCTTGACCTCGCTGCTGGCGCGCGAGCGGTCGCGCCAAAGCGCCAGCAAGTCCACCATTTGCTCGACCGTGAAGCCGAGATCGCGGGCGCGGCGGATGAAGCGCAGCGTATGGACGTCCTTGTCGCCATAGTTGCGGTAACCGGATTCGCTGCGGCTCGCCGGAGGAATAAGCCCGATCGTCTCGTAGTAGCGGATCATCTTCGTCGAGACGCCGGAGGCGCGCGCGACATCGCCGATATTCATGACATCACCCTTCTTCTAGCGGCAGCGTATGCCGCTGATATAGGAATTTCGCTTGCGAGGCGCCAAGGGCCTGCCCGGCGCTATCGACAAGCGGCAGGTTCCCGCGAAGGCTTCTGAACCGCTTGAGCCGCAGCGCATTGCCGACCACAAAGACGCTGGAAAGCGCCATGGCGCCGGCTGCAAAGATCGGCGAAAGCAGCACGCCATAGGCCGGATAAAGCGCACCGGCGGCGACAGGTATCAGCACCACGTTATAGGCGAAGGCCCAGAACAGGTTCTCCTTGATGTTGCGGATCGTCGCCTTCGAAAGTGCGATGGCATTCGGCACCCCGAGGAGGTCGCCGGACATCAGCACGACGTCGGCGCTCTCGATGGCGACATCCGTTCCCGTGCCGATCGCCAGCCCGACATCGGCGGCCGCGAGCGCCGGCGCGTCGTTGATGCCGTCGCCGACGAAGGCGACGTTGCGTCCTTCCGCCTTCAGCCGCATCAGAGTCGCGACCTTTCCGTCCGGCAGGACCTCGGCGACGACCTCGTCGATACCGAGCTTGCGGGCGATCGCCTCTGCCGTGCGGCGGTTGTCGCCAGTGACCATCGCGATTTTGAGGCCGAGCTGATGTAGCATGCGGATCGCCTGCGGCGTCGTCTCCTTGATCGGATCGGCAACGGCGATGATCGCCGCGAGCTTGCCGTCGATCGCCGCGTAAAGCGGGCTCTTGCCTTCGTTACCGAGGCGGCGGGCGGGATCGGCGAAGACGGCGACGTCGATACCCTCGCGCGCCATCAACCGGTCGGCCCCGATATGGACGGTGTGGCCGGAAACCTTGGCGCGGGTCCCGAAACCGGGGATCGCTTCGAATTGCTCCGCTTCGCCGATCGTCAGACCCGCGTTCCTTGCCGCGGATACGATGGCTTCCGCGATCGGATGTTCCGAGCGTGCTTCGACGCTGGCGATGAGGGCAAGGACAGCGTTGCTTTCAAAGCCCGCAGCCGCTTCGAGATCGGTCAGTTCGGGTCGGCCCCGGGTCAGGGTACCGGTCTTGTCGATCGCGATGATTTCGGCGTTGCGCAGCGTCTGCAACGCTTCTCCCTTTCGGAAGAGCACGCCCATTTCGGCAGCACGGCCGGTTCCGACCATGATGGAGGTGGGGGTTGCGAGCCCCATCGCGCACGGGCAGGCGATGATCAGGACGGCGACGCCATTGACGAGCGCGAAGGTCAGCGCAGGATCCGGGCCGAAGACGAGCCAGACGAGGATTGTTGCAAGGGCGATTGCCATGACCGCGGGCACGAACCAGGCGGTGACGCGGTCGACAAGCGACTGGATCGGCAGCTTTGCACCTTGGGCCTGTTCGACCATGCGAATGATCTGCGCCAGCACCGTGTCCGCTCCGACCTTGGTGGCGCGGAAGCTGAAGGCCCCGGTCTTGTTGATCGTACCGCCGACGACTTCGGCGCCGTTCGCTTTCAGAACGGGGACCGGTTCGCCGGTGATCATCGATTCATCGACATAGGAACTGCCCTCGACGACCACGCCATCGACGGCGATCTTTTCGCCGGGTCTGACGACAACGACGTCGCCCGCACGCACATAGGCAATCGCAATCTCCACCGTCTCGCCATTGCGGATGACGCGAGCCGTCTTCGGCTGCAGCCCCATGAGGTGCCTGATTGCCTCCGACGTACGACCTTTGGCGCGCGCTTCAAGAAAGCGGCCAAGCAGGATCAGCGTGACGATCACGGCCGCCGCCTCATAGTAGACATTGGCGGTGTCGACCGGCAGCAGACCGGGCGCAAAGGTTGCAACCACGGAGTAACCCCATGCCGCAAACGCGCCGATCGCGACCAGTGAGTTCATGTCCGGCGCCGCTCTCAATAGCGCCGGAACGCCTTTCTGGAAAAAGCGAAGACCCGGCCCGAAGAGAGTAAGCGAGGCGAGCACGAATTGCAGATACCAGCTTTCCTGCATGCCGATGCGGATCATGACGAAATCGTGGATTGCCGGAACGAAATGCGATCCCATCTCGAGCACGAAGATAGGGAGCGTCAGAAGGGCGGCGATCGTAAGCGACAGCTTCAGGCGACGGCCTTCCCGTTCGCGTTTCTCCGCTTCCTGGACGACGCCCTGCCTGTCGGCGATGCGCCTCGCGTCGTAGCCGGCGCCCCGTACGGCTTCGACCAGCATGTCCACCGAGGCAAGCCCTTTGACGACACGAACGGCAGCCTTCTCGGTGGCAAGATTGACGCTTGCTTCCAGGGTTCCGGGCACAACCCTGAGCGCCTTCTCGATGCGGGCGACGCAGGATGCGCAAGTCATGCCGTCAATCGCGAGCTCGATGAGCTCTTCAGAGGCCCCATAGCCCGTATTCTCGATTGCCTTGACGATATCGGCGGGGTTCGCTGCCGCGCCGAAGCGTATATCGGCCCGCTCCGTCGCGAGGTTTACGGAAGCCGACACGACGCCCGGCACCGCGCGTATGGCCTTTTCCACTCTCGCGACGCAGGAGGCACAGGTCATGCCCTCCACGGCGATGCTGGCCGTACGTGCGGCACCGGCAATCGGTTCGGCATTTTTCGTTTGGACTATTGTCGCGGATCCCATGATCGCGCTCCTTGCAATGCACCTGCGAACTAGATCATTTCATTGAAACGGTGAGCACGATCGCCCGGGGCTAGTCGGGCGACCGGCGCCGAACCCTCTACAGCGGCAGGCTATCGTAACCGGCTGCCTTCAAGGCCTCCACGATGACGCCGCGGTCTGCGGTCGTTTCGACACGCACTTCCTTCGTTCCGAGGTTGGCTTCGACGTTGGCCACCGGATCGATCGCCCTGATGGCTTTTTCAATCGTGCCGACACAGTGGCCACAGCTCATCTCGTCAATCTTGTACCGTTGCATGCTTGTCTCCTTGGCTTCGTGATAGGAGAAACATGGGGCTTCCCATCGTTGGAAGGTCAAGGGGCGCAGCACAGGAAATTTCTGCTGCTGGACAGGTGATGGGCAAACCTAAAATGAAGCGGTGCCAAAGCCTGCTTCTCCATCACTGAAAGGCTGGCGAGAGGCTGCGACGCGATAGCAACCTCGTCTGGTCTATCTGCCGCAATCAATGTCCTTGTAGAGTAGGTATTCTGCTTCACTGAACCGGACACCCGAATGGTCGAAGCAGAACCGCTTGGGCAGAATTCTGAAAAGATACCGTTTCCCGCAGGCCGCCGGGACATCCACCGTATACAATCGCGCCATGTTGGACGGCACGGGGTCTGTCCATTTTTTATGTCCGGCGAAGGAAACGTCTTTCAGGAGCGTCGCCGATCCCGAGCGGCCGACGCCTCCTGCCGCTGCGACGAAGCCAATGCCCTTCGCCTCGTCAATCGTTGGATATTCTTGCTGAGCCGGTGGGCCGCGGTCCAGCGGGACGTCCGTCGTCGCGAATGCCACGTTGAAGCGTACGTCGTCGCGGGCCGGCACGTAGCCGTAACCGTTCAGGTACTTCCAGGAAAGGCGCAATACCTTTTGCGCGCCGCTCTTAGTGACAGGATGAGAAAGTACATCGGCCGAAAAGCCCGCTGGCACGAAGGTGTCGCCGCCGCCGCCCGGGGGCGGGCACTGCGTGAACAGCGGCCTGTATCTACATTCGCTTCCACCGAGGCCCCAGGCGCATTGGCTGAGACGCAACCATTCCTCGTCATCGAGTGCTCGCACGCCTTTCCACAAGTTGCCACCATGCTCGGGTGTCATCCACGGACTGATCCTGCCCGCTCCAGAGGCGGAGGCCCATTCGGTCCTATGGTTCTGCACGAGCCCAAGCGCTACCTTTTGCGCGAAGAGGGCCGCGTTCTGCATCACCGTCGCGTTCGGAATGACAGGCGTCTTTCCGGTCGCGTCGGCGGCGAAGCGGCGGCCCGACTCCAGCGTCGTGAGGCTGTGGCAGCCCGAGCACGGATGGCCGTTGATCAAGACGGACCTGGCGTCAAGTAGCGTGCCGGCATGGACGGCCGCATATCCCGAACCGATCACGCGAAACGGCAGGTCCTGCCTTGCGACGCGCCCCGGAAGGAAGTTGCCCATGCTGAACACGGCGCGCGGATCGTGTCTGCCCTCGACATAGCCGACCCTCGCCTGTTGCATGTGCGGATCGATGACGGTGGGCTTCTTGTTGTCATGACAGAGTACGCAATCGACCTTGGCGCCTCCGTCGTACAGGTCCTCAGCAGCGCGCCGCCCCACGGTGTCGCCGTAGGACGCTCCGCCGGGTGGGGGGAAGCGCTCCCTCCAGTCGAAGGCGGAGCGGTCCTTCCGTCCGTCGAGAAATGCGATTTCACCCGTGACGTCGTTGAATCCGATCGCGCTGTACCGGGAGAACCGCGGATCCGTTTCCGTCCAGTAGGACTCCGCCTCGATTTCCAGGCTCTCGGACGACTTCCGACAGAGGAACAACCACTGTACATGGCTACGCGCGACCCGGCCGACCCGCGAGTTCATTGCGCAGAAAGTCACGTCGCCTGCGAGCGAAGGCTTGTCGCACCGATCGATGGTAGTCGTCCACTTCACCAGGCGACCTTCGACGTCACGGTGGACAAATTCGAGCGGAGCGCCTGCCTTGGAGGGATTTGGTTCAAGCCTTACGGCGTTTCCGTCAACCTCGAGACCGATCGGTCTCGAGTTCGGCCCCGTGCAGACCCCGTCCGGCATGGGGCCGAACACCGATCTGGCCTCGTCACCGAATTTCGTCACCGGATTGGTACTCGCCGTCGCCGGGGCCCACAACACCTCGCCGTTCCAACGAAGAAGAAGATCGTATGGCGACACGGTTCGGATACCGTCCGTGGCGGCTTTTGGGCCAGGCGCTGAGTAGGGTCCCGCTTCCTCGATGTGCCCGGCGTGCAGCTCCCGCGGAGCTGGGATCTCCCGGCCATCCGGCAGAGAAACAGCGACCGCAATCGCTGCGGCGAGATGGACGAGGCGCCCCACGTTGCCTTCCCTCGTTTGCCGCCCGCGCAGATGGTCAACGCGCGCTGGCCTGGATCCCGGACTGGAGCGGGGCGACCTTGAGGATAACGAACTTCATCAGATCGCCGTCCTTTGTTATCGTCGCGTATAGCTTGGCCATGTAGTCGAGTTGTGCCGCGCTGACCCCGATCGTCTGAATGCTCACCTGGACCGTCAGAGCAACCTCGAAGGTGCCGTCTTCCCTCTTCCCAATCAGGATGTTGCTAAGCACCCGGGTGGCGCTGGAGTTCGTAGCGGCGAGGTTCGCGAACATCGTCTGGAATTGCTTGGCCAGCGATCCTGCCGAAATAGCGAGCACGGCATTCACATTGCCCGGGTCGCAGTGAAAGTATTGCCCCGTGTCTACGAACAAAGCGGCCAGTCCGTTGAAATCGCGGTTGTCCATCGTCCATGCATATTGGGAAAGCAGGTCTATCACGTCGCGCCGTTCCTCCGGCGTGGGCGCGACCAATGACCCGCCGCGGTAGTCCCTCCAGGGCATCTGGCTTGCCCCGGGGCATTCGTTGGCCGCGAATGCAGGCGAGGCCGCAAGCAACGAGAAAAGGGCTATAGCCCAGTAAAACCTACATGCTTTCACGTTGACCCCCTCTGTGCTGCCCGCCGAGGGTCCGGCCCGTCGCCTACGCCATTCCATACCATGCACTACCAACGGACCGCACCAAACGTTCTCGCAGCACTGCAAGTATACGCGGTCGCACCATGCGGCCGCGCCTAGAATAAACTCAAGTTGTTGAATGACATCGGTTAGGAGAGTAGCTTGAACTGAAGAAATGCGCAAGTTGAGTTGCAGCTCCGTTTCAACTGGGTGGACCCGGCGATGAACGACGTCACCACATGGCTGGCCGAGATCGGGTTGCGGCATTTGGCGGACAAATTCGTCGACGCGCAGATCGATTTCGACACGCTTGCGCTGCTATCCGACCAGGATCTGCGCGAACTAGGCATCCCCTTGGGCCCGCGCCGCAAGCTGCTCGCTGCGATCGCTGCGCTCGGCAGGTCGGTGCCGCCCCATGGCAGTGATCGGACTCCAGTCGAACGCCGCCAGCTAACGATCCTGATTGGCGACATGGTCGGTTCGACCGAGTATGCCTCCAGGCTCGACCCCGAGGACGTTAGCCAGCTCACGCAGACATTCCTCTCGCGATGCAGCGCGCTTGCAAGATCGCACGGGGGCTTCGTCGCCAACTATGTCGGCGACGCGCTGCAGGTCCTGTTCGGCTTTCCAGCGGCCGAGGAGAACGACGCCGAGCGGGCGATGCAATTGGCGTTCGACATCGTGGCAGCGGTGCCACAGATAGAGACGCCGGACAGTTCGCGTCTCGGGGTGAGGATTGGGGTCGCGAGCGGCCTAGTCGTCGTCGGCGACATCGAGGGCGCGCCTGCCGGGATTTCGACGGTGGCGTTTGGCCATGTCCCAAATCTCGCCCAACGACTTCAGGCCATAGCCGAACCGAATAGCATCTACGTCGACGAGAACACGTTCCAGGCGACGTCGGGCGTCTTCGATTACGCCGATGTCGGCGGGAAGACGCTGAAGGGTTTCAGCAGTCTCGTCCACATCCGGCGCGCCCTCAAGCCGACCGCAAGGGGATACCGCTTTGCGGGTGAACTCCGATCGACACCGCTGGTGGGTAGGAAAAGCGAGCTGCAGGCAGTCGAGGCCCTCTGGCACGCCGTGCGAGCCGACCGCCATGGGCGCGTCGCGTTGATAAGTGGCGAGCCGGGAATAGGGAAGTCGCGGCTGCTCTTCGAGCTTGGGAGGCGCTTTCCCGGAGCGAAGACACTCATTGCGCAGTGCGCCTCCGCCTTCACCAACAGCGCACTCTATCCGTTCCTGAGGCTGCTCAGGCAGGAGGCTGGCATTACCGAGGACGCGCCGTTGCCGTCGGAAAGGCTGCGGGCCGCTCTGTCGGCGAGCACCGTCCCCTTGTCGGTCTCGTATCCGATCTTCACACGGCTTCTGGCGGTCGAACCGGACTACGAGCCGTCCAGGCTGGCATCGTCACAGCAGGAGGTCGCGATCAGCCAAGTGTTTTCGGACTGGCTCCGGCAATTGGCGAGCGCCGGACCCCTGATGCTCTTCGTGGAGGACGAGCAATGGATCGACCCGTCCTCCGGCAAGCTCCTCCAGACGCTCGCGCATGACGTCGCGCAGTTTCCGGTGCTCCTCCTCGTGACCTCGCGCGAGAGGCAGACCAAGGCTGCGTTCGACAACGCCGTCGCGGTGCATCTTGCCCTCGAGCGGTTCTCCCGCGAGGAGGCTGGCGAGTTCGTCCAGAACGTCGTCGATGAGGGCCATCTGCCTCCCGGCGTCGTCTCGACGCTTCTTAGCAAGGCCGAAGGCGTTCCTCTCTATCTTGAGGAACTCGCCCGATCGGCCCTCATGCTTGCTCCCTGTACGTCGGGTCGGTCCGGGGCGAAGGCCGAGAGCGACGTTGATGTCCCCGTCTCCCTTCAGTCCGCGCTCATGGCCCGTCTCGACAAGCTCGGTGCCGTCAAGACGGTCGCGCAGACCGCCGCTGTGATCGGCCGGGAATTCGACTTGATGACGCTCGCCCATGTCGTGGGTCTCTCGAGCGAGGTTCTGCGGCCGCAGATAGAACGTCTTGTCGCCGTCGGGCTCGTCGCGCCGCAGCCCTTCAGCAACTGGCCCCGCTACTCCTTCGCTCACAGTCTGCTACAGGAGGCCGCCCGCGGGGCGCTGCTTCGGGGGAGGCGGCGGGAGCTTCATGGTCTCGTCGCCAAGGCGATCGAGGTCGTCCAGCCGAGGACGGTCGTGGAGCATCCCGAGATCCTCGCCCAGCACTACGACGAGGCGACGCAGTTCGAGCGCGCCGCCGACTACTGGCTCAGGGCCGGCAGGAAGCTGGGGGCGACGTGGGCGAAGGTCGAGGCTGCGAACATGTTCGCGAAAGGGATCGAATGTGTCCGCAGAATGCCGCCGTCGACGATGCGCGACAGCAGAGAGCTGACCCTTGAACTCGAAAGGGGCGACGTCCTCTACGCGGCATACGGCTACATGACCGGGGACGGCAGCGACGCGTACCGGAACGTCATGCGGCTCAGTGAGGCGACCGGAGATCCGGAGGCAGCGATCCGGGCCCTGGACGGCCTGTTCGGAACTTCGTTCAACTCGGCCCGGTTCTCGGACGCGGAATGGGCGAGCAACCGGCTCAAGGAGATTGGCAGCAGGGATGGTAATGTGAAGGCCCTCGTGCTCGGACTGCAGTTCGGAGGCATGTGCGCCTTCGCGCGCGGCAGGTTTCCGGAGGCGCGAGAGGTGCTGCTGGAGGCCCTCGAGCACCGCGAGCATGCTGATGAGGTCGGAAGCGACTTTCCAAGCATGTCGATGCTCTATCTCTCGTGGACGCTGCAAATACTTGGGGAGGCCGACGCGGCCATTGAGTTGTTCCACGCGGCTGAAATGGAGACCCGCGAACAAACGGACTACCGCCTCGCTGCGTGCCTGGGTAACGGCTGCATACTGATGTCTCTTCGCCAGGATGTAGCGACGCTTCAGAGGCTGGTGGACGAGCTCGTGCCGCTCGCGACACGCAATGGGTTCCAGCTTTGGCTCAACTTCGCGTCGTTCTTTTCGGGGTGGGCCAAGGCGGCAAGTCTCCAAGACGCCTCCGGCCTCGCGCAAATGAAGCACATATGCGACAACATGGGAGAGCAGGAGGTCGATAAGACATACTATCTTGGCGTGCTCGCCGATAGCTACCTTCGAATGGGACGGACTGACGAGGCGACGGCGGTCCTCGACCAGGGGCTGAAGCTCGCGGGCCGTACCGGTGAGCATTACTACACGGCCGAGTTGCTTCGTCTGCGCGGAGAACTACTAAGGCAGACGGACCGGCTCGCCGATGCTAAAGCATCGTTTCAGGAGGCCATCTTTTTCGCACGCGATCAGGGGGCAAAGGCATGGGAGGCGAGAGCTAAGCAGTCACTTGATCTGCTTTCATGGGATCCGCCCCAGGGATAAAGGATGTACGACCTTGGTACGGCGGTGGTTATACCGTCGCCGAGCACTCAACTTGAAGCAATCTCGGGTTCTGCGACGACCAAACGGTCAATCCGAGCGGTTCGCTGACGGATCGGTCGATGCCTGTGCCGTCCGAGCGATGGGAGGAGCGTTGCGGGCCGACCTGTTGGGCAACAACGCCCTCGACTCCACGCCAGCGCTTGCGACTTGTAATCGGCCGTAAGGGCGACGGTCTGAGTTGTGGCCGCCGTCGGTGCAGCTACTACGCGCTGAAGCGCATCCGCTTCACGATCGGCAGGCCTTCGCTGGTCACGCCGACGATGATGTGGGTGGCGCGCGGCGGAAGCTTGCCGTCGGGAGTGGGCGGCACCGCTTCTCCCCGCTCGACGAGTCCCCTGACGAACGCCTTTGATGGCTCGTCATCGGGGACGACGACGTCAGGGTCCGGCGGGATTTCCTTCTGCGTCACTGCCGTCGTCTCCTTTCTAGAGCAATTCCAGGAAAAGTGTGTAACGGTTTTCCGTCCGGAATTGCGTAGTTTCAAAGAGTTAGATCATTTCGCCGTTTCAATGAAACAATGAATTGATCTAGTGGCTGACGCCGCGCGCGCAGAGGCCGCAGTCGAAAAGTCGGCGCTCAAGGCGCGCGCCCCCGTCGACCTTGACGAGTGCGTGGGTCTTGCTCTTGTGGTTGCGCACCAGCCGGCGTTCCGGGTCAACGACCGCGCCGTAGTCGATCTGGCCACGCATGAAGAGGTCGTCGACGAAGGCCATGGCCGCCGCAGTTCCGCTCGGGGGGGTGATTGGCTCGGCATTGAAGCCGGCGGAGGTGACGATAAAATCGCGCGGCTCGGCCGCGGCCTCCACGAAGAGCACGCCGTCGATGCCATACTGGGACGCCGGCAGCCCGACCATCGGAAGCGGCTCTCGCTCGGGCGTAGCCGATTTCGCCGCCGCGGTGAGCGACTTGACCTTCGCCATCATTGGGAGCGAGGACGCGGATTGCAGGGAAAGGATGCTTCTCCCCACGAACACGCCCTTGGCGATCGACGAATAAGTAGGGTCAGCCTGGGCCGCGATCACCATGTTAGCAGCGACATGGGCGTAGCAGTTGGTGACGATTGGTGACGACCACTTCACACCTTGAACGAGAAACCCGGCGAGGTCGTTTGCGACGGCAAGCAGTTCCGCCTCGGTCGGTGTCCCCGGGTTGGCCGCCTTCGCGGCGAGCGAGGCTCCGAGGATTTCGTAGAAGGCGCCAGTGAAAATACGCGAGAAGGAGTGCGGCTCCGAAGAGAGTTGCGACATGGGGGCCATGTTCGGGAGCGTCGTCGGATCCTGGTAATTGAAACAGTTGGCCGCATTGCGCAGGCAGTCCGCCTCGGCCAGGTCGGGATCCTGGGCGCGAAGAGCGCTTCCGAGCTGCTCCGCGAGTCTCGATAGACGCGACTTGGTGTAAAGGTTCCCGCCTGTGACGGTGAGGATCGTGGTCCGCAGCGACGGAATCTGGATCGCCGACATCAAGGCACTGATGTCGCCAAAAGACTCGTGAAAGGCCGCGGCCTCTTGGCTGGCGGCGCCCCACAGCCCCGGCTTGAAAGCGTCAAGCACAGCGTGCCCCATCTCGTGACAGCTTACGTCGGGGCTCTCGCAGGTGAATACCGTTCCTGTCACACCCGGACCGTGATAGAAGTTCAACGCGGCTCGGTCGTAGTTTGCGCCGAGTTCGAATCCGTTGTCGAGCACGACGTTGAGGCTTGGCCCTCCGTACCATTGCGTCAGCGGTACCCGCTGCGCCCAATAGTCGGCGCAGCGCCTCAACGCGGCCGCGGTGGCCCAGTAACGGAACTCAGACGTCCCTTGTGCGTAGATGGCAGGCGGCGGCCCCCCCGCTGGGAACGAGAACGCAAGGGGAAGCTTGGATAGATCTGGTGTCGGCACCGTCAGACCCACGGCCGTTGCGGGATCGTCCTCCCACGAGCCCACCGTCCCAGTGGATGGGGGGGAAGGTGCATTCGTCTTTGGGGTCTTGGTCTTCGCGGTCTTGGTCTTCGCGGTAGCGCTTGCCAGCTTCGTCGGAGCTCTTTTGGACTTCCCGGGCGTTTCAGTCATGCGGATGCCCTTTCCAAACGTTGCAGTTGATTTGAACGATAACTATTTCGGCGCAGAAGATTCGGTATGAGCGCCTTCCTGCGCGTTCACGGCGGCGCGCGCCAACGCATCTTGGGCCTGGAAGGTCAGACACTCCCTCGCTGGTCCATTGCGGACTGGCGCTAGCCCAGCGGTCTCATTTGGGCGACACCTTGATCGAATCGACCTCAAGCACGTCTTTGCTGGGCATATAGTTCCGATAGTGACCCATCTTGAATTTGGTTTTCATCGTCGTGCCCGCGGCTGGCACATATCCGATCTTACCGGATATTCGTACAATGAAGCGGCCGTCCTGATGGACCTCGATGAAGTCGCCCTTTTCTCTTCCGGCTTTGATGAGGTAACGGATTTCCGTCCACCCGGGTGATGGTGACTTCAACCACGGATCCGCACCATAGTGCGCGACGAGCGTGCTGGTGCACGCCTGATCCTCGTCCTTCTTCGGATAGGTCAGCTTGCATTTCGACAGAGCCCCTTCCTCCCATTTGAAAGTTTGGTTGGGGGCCTCGGCAGAAGCTATCAAACATCTGCAGTTTTCGTCTTGAACAGTGAGATAGAGAACCCCGCCATCGTAGCGCTGTGCGAGAAACGGGCTGGGGCTCCATCCTTTCCCATATGAGGGGAGCGGTTCCTGCTTCCATTGAGCCGTAATCCAGCGCGTCCTGGTGCTGGTGTTGGGTTTCGAAATTCGGAACGTGATCGCATATTCATGCGTCGCCGCACTGTCGTGCTGCAGGTCCTCGGCAATCCGCACTTCTTGGCGTTGAATGACCGGGGTGCCGAGTTTGAGGACGGTGTGATCCGACAGTCCCTCTATGAAGGAGGGTCCCAAGTCCTCCGGGAAATCGTCGTCGCTTTTGACGGTTGTCGCAACTGCGGATTTGGCGCTCTCGGCGGGTTCACATTCGTTTTCCTCGCACGTGTTGTCGCCGATCGACGGATCAACAGTGATCTGGGCGTGCTTGTCGCCGGCTTCTTGCGGATCTGAATCGAACGTGACGGGCCGATCTTCAGCGATCTGGCAGGAGCACCATTTGCTATCGAGCTTGCCAGCGCTGAAGTCTTCAGAAAAATCGGTTGCATATGAAGCCGAGATGGTGGTGGCAAGTACCCCGGATACGACGATCAACCGCATCGTTGCCCCCATGACGCGCAAGCTGAATTCATTCATGAGCATGCGTTAAAATATGCAACTTGTCGAGGCGGAAATGCTCTACGTGCAACTACGGTTGCCGCTACTTCCGCGCTGCCACACGCTAGCCGGGGGCTGTCTCATTCTGCAGGATCGCATAAGATATCAACGGGAATAGCGGAGAACGGCCGGGATAGCAGATTCAAGCCGCGTGGTTCTATCGCCACTCTGGAAGATCGTTGTTGCGAAGCACGGCGTCGCAAATGAAAGCTCAGGTCCAGGAAGCCGGCGTCGCGGTTCAGTGTCCTATTTCAGGAAATCGGCGCGATGCGGCGTAAAGCTGTCAATGAGCCGGCCTGCCTCCAGCGCCACGACGCCATGAACCACGCCCGACGGTGCGATGAAGCTGTCGCCCGCGGAAAGAACCTCGCTGTGTCCGCTGACCGTGACTTCGAACTTGCCTTCCGCCACATAGCTCGCCTGAATGTGCGGGTGAGAGTGTGGTGCGCCGATGCCGCCCTTTTCGAAGGCAAATTCGACCATCATCAGCTCGTCGGTGTGCAGGATCACCCGCCGGCGGTTGCCCTGTCCGAGATCGGTCCATTCACCTTCATGACGTCGGGCGAAAAGTTTCGTATCCATCATCGTCTCCTCATCTCGCGAGCCAGCCGCCATCCACCGGAATAATGGCGCCATGCATGTAGTCCGAGGCCGGGGCGAGCAGGAATACCGTCGCATCTCCGATGTCATCCGGCGTGCCCCAGCGACCGGCCGGAATGCGCTCCAGAATGGCGGCACTGCGCTTTGCGTCTGCACGGAGCGCCTCGGTATTGTTCGTGATGATATAACCAGGTGCCACCGCATTCACGTTGATGCCCCTGGCAGCCCATTCGCAGGCGAGGATCCTCGTGATGCCGAGCGCGCCGTGTTTGGACGCCGTATAGGACGCAACGCGTATGCCGCCCTGGAAGGAAAGCAAGGAAGCGATATTGACGATCTTGCCCCGTCTTCGCTCGGCAAGCAGGCGGCGGCCGTAGGCCTGGCTCAGGAAGAACGACGACCTGAGATTGACGTCGATCACGTCGTCCCAGTCGGCTTCGGTGAAATCCACCGCGTCGGCGCGGCGGATTATCCCGGCATTGTTGACGAGGCCATCCACCGGACCATGTTCATTCCACAGTTGATCGATGAGCGAGCGGGTTGCTTCACGATCCGAAAGATCGGCGTAGGCCGAAATGAAAGCCCCGCCAGCGTCTGCGACCCTTTCCCCGGTCTCGTTCATGGCTGAGCGACCGACGCCGATCACGGTGCCACCGGCGCGGGCGATCGCCACCGCAATTCCCTGCCCGATTCCCGTATTGGCACCGGTGACGACGATGCGGCGTCCGACAAGGCTGAAGGCAGACGGCACGCTCATCTGAGTGCCTCCATTGGCACCATGTCCACATCCGTGTAGTCGACATTGTCGCCGGCCATGGCCCATATGAACGCGTAGCTCGACGTTCCGCAGCCGGAGTGGATCGACCAGGGCGGTGAAAGCACCGCTTCTTCCTTCGCCATCACGATATGGCGGGTTTCTGCCGGTTCACCCATGAGATGCAGGACGCGTGCGCCTTCAGCGAGGTCGAAATAAAGATAGGCCTCCATGCGCCGGTCGTGCACGTGGCAGGGCATGGTGTTCCAGACCGAACCCGCAGCAAGCTGCGTCATCCCGACGACGAGTTGGCAGGTTTTCACCCCTTCGGGGTGAATGAACTGGAAGATCGAGCGCTCGTTCGAGGTGGCGGCACTGCCGAGATCGAGCCGCTTGGCATCGCCGATGCGGATATGCTGCCTCGGCAGCGCCTGGTGAGCAGGTGCACTGAGCAGGTAGAACTTGGCAGGGGCGCCGGGGTCTTCGGACGAGAAGGTGACCTCTTCGCCCAAGCCCACGTAGACCATATCGCGTGGCTCGAGGCGGAAGCTTTCCTCGCCGACATCGACGCGGCCTGGGCCGCCGATATTGACGGCGATGAGCTCGCGCCGGTCAAGAAAGCGCGGCGTGCCGGTCGGGCGGATGGTCTCGAGCGCCAAGGACCCATTTACCGGCATTGCGCCGCCGACGATCATACGGTCGTAATGGCTGTAGGTGAGGGCGATGCGCCCCGGCCGGAACAGCCCCGATATGTGAAAGTTCGCGCGCAGCGTTTCGGTATCCATGCGTGCGGCGGCCGCCGGGTCAACTGCGTGACGGATGGCGTATTCGATATGGTTTGCGGTCATCGCTCACTGCCCTTGTAGTGATGAAAAGGAGATCAAACCTTGCGCCCGGTCGTGCCCCATTCTGCCTGCTGGCCGCTCAGCCGAGCGCGATATCGCTGCTGGCTGGCGGTCAGATGGGCGCGCATGGCGGCGCGGGCAGCTTCGGGGTCGCTGGCGGAAATCGCCTTCAGGATCGCCAGATGCTCGCGCTGCAGGCTTTCCTGATATTCTCGCGTCAGCACGCTGTCGGTGCCCCAGGGCGAGGCGACGTCGCATGGGATCGCTCGCATGCCAAGGGCATCGAGAACCTCCACGTAGTAGGGATTGTTGGTAGCGACCGCGATTGCTCGGTGGAAGGCGAAATCACTCTTGCCGGTCGGCTCGCCGCGCTCGAGCATTCGGTCGAACTCGAAGAAAGCCTCCTGGATCTGCGCCTCCTGGGCAGCGTTCCGCCGGAGCGCAGCAAGCCCTGCGCTTTCGATCTCGAGCCCCATCCGCACTTCGAGCACGTTTAGCGCGTGGGAGATCTTGTTGCCGGCATCGAGGCCGATCGAGCCGAAGGCGAGGGTCGGATGTTCCTTGACGAAGACGCCGGCACCCTGCCGCGCCTCGACGAGGCCGTCGGCGGCAAGCGTTGCTATCGCCTCGCGTATTACGGTGCGGCTGACGCCGAAGACCTCCCGCATCCGGCTCTCCGTCGGCAGCTTCTCGCCCGGCGGGATTTCGCCTTTCAGCACCTGCTGGCGGATCGCGCTCGCGACGCGCTCGGAAAGCTTCGGTTTGCGTTCCATCTTGAATTCGGCCAGTGAGCCCATGATGCGATTACCCTTTGAACACGCTCGGCAGCCAGAGCGAAAGGGCCGGAACATAGGTGACGAGCCCAAGCACAATCAACCCCGCCAGATAGAAGGGCCAGATGCTGCGCATGGCCTCCCAGACGGAGATCTTCCCGACCGCGCAAGCCACGAACTGCACAGCGCCGACGGGTGGCGTGTTGAGCCCTATGCCGAAGTTCAGGATCATGATCACCCCGAAATGGACCGGATCGACGCCATAGGCCAAGGCCACCGGCAGGAAGATCGGTGTGCAGATGATGATCGTCGGTCCCATGTCCATGAAGGTGCCGAGGAACAGCATCAGGATGTTGATCAGGAGGAGCACGATGATCGGATTGTCCGAGACCGTGTTCATCCAGTCGATCAGCGAGGCAGGCACTCTTAGAAATGCCATCAACCATGAGAAGGCAGCCGCCATGCCGATGATGAGCAGGACCATGGCAGTCGTGCGCACGGCGCCGAAGGTGGCGTGGACGAAATCCCGCCAGGTCATTTGCCGGTAGACGAAGACGGTTACCGCGAACGCATAGAGGACGGCGATGCAGGAGCTCTCGGTCGCCGTGAATACGCCCGAACGGACACCGCCGAAGATGATCGCAATGAGCATGAGCCCGGGAATCGACACCACGAGGTAGCGGCCAATCCGGGCGAAGCCGGGAAAGACCTCGGTCGGATAGCCGCGCCGGCGCGCCACGAAATACGCGGTCACCATCAGCGCGGCCGCATAGAGGAGGCCGGGAATGACGCCGGCGGTGAAGAGGTCCGCGATCGAAATCTTCCCGCCCGCCGAGATCGAATAAATGATCATGTTGTGCGAAGGGGGGAGCAACAGGGCGATCAGTGCCGCCATGGAGGTGACGTTGACGGCATAGTCGGCGCCGTAGCCACGCTCTTTCATCTGCGGGATCATGAGCCCGCCCACCGCCGCGGCTTCTGCGACCGCGGAACCGGAAATGCCGCCGAACAACGTCGCGGTGACGATGTTCACCTGACCCAGGCCGCCGCGGATATGTCCGACCAGCGACGCAGCGAAGGCGACGATCTTCTGGGCGATGCCGCCGCGCACCATCAGGTCGCCGGCATAGATGAAGAAGGGAATGGCGAGCAGCGAGAACACGCTCATGCCGGAATTCAGCCGCTGAAAGATTACCAGCGGCGGCAGCCCCATGTAGAGCACGGTCGCGAAGGACGCGACGCCAAGGCAGAAGGCGATCGGGGTGCCGATCAGCATCAGAGCCGTGAACACGCCGAAGAGAATCAGGATATCCATCGCTTCAGGCCTTTACTTCCGCAGTGTCGAATTCGGCGGCAACCTCCGCCGGTGGCATTTCGTCGAGAAGGTCGTCGATCGGTTCGCCGGCGAGCCGCAGAACAATGCGCTCCAGGGCAAACAGGCTGATGAGAACACCGCCCGCAACCAGCGGCACGTAGTTCCAGCCGCCGGAGATGTGCAGCGACGGCAGAACGGTGTCCCAGGTGAGGCGGACGAGCTGAACCCCGTACCAGATCATGCCGGCGCCGAAGGCGAGCGCGACGAGATCCGAAATCATGCGCAGCCACTTCTTGCCGCTTTTGGGCACCACATAGAGAAGCACGTCGAAGCCGAGATGGTAATTCTCGCGCACGCCAACCGCAGCGCCCAGGAAAATAAACCAGCTCATTAGCATGACCGCGCCGGGCTCGGTCCAGCTCGGCGAATCGTTCAGGATGTAGCGGCAGAACACCTGCCACGCGACGATGGCCGTCATCACGACGAGGCCGGTGCCCGCGAGCCACAGCGAAAGCGTGCTGAGCCAGGACAGCGCGCGGCCTGTTTTCACCAATGTGGTAGACACGGTCATTCCCTCAAAAGGGACGGGCCGGCTCTGCAGCGCGGCGCTGTAGGCCTGCCCGTCGGTCTCCTCACTGAACCGCCTGCACGTCCTCGACCATCTTCTTTAGAACCGGATCGGTGACGTGCTTTTCGTAAACCGGCTTCATCGCATCGATGAAACCCTGCTTGTCGGGGGTGGTGATCTTGGCGCCTGCCGCCTCGATCTTCGCGCGCGACTCGCTGACCTTGGCAGCCCAGAGCTCCCGCTGCTTGGCGACACTATCCTTGGCGGCCTGTCTGAAGATCTCCTGGTCTTCCGGGGTCAGCTTGTCGAAGGCGGCCTTGTTCATCACGAACACCTCCGGAAGAATGGTGTGCTCGTCGAGCGAGAAGTTCTTGGCTACCTCGAAATGCTTGGCAGTGTCATAGCTCGGAAAGTTGTTCTCGGCGCCGTCGATGACGCCTGTTTCGATCGCGGAATAGACTTCGCCGTAAGGCATTGGAGTGGCGTTCGCGCCGAGCGCCGCGACCATGTCCACGAAGATGTCGGACTGGATGACACGGAACTTGAGCCCCTTCATGTCGGCGACCGACGCGATCGGCTTCTGCTTATTATAGAAGGAGCGCGAGCCGGCGTCGTAATAGGCGAGCACGACCAAACCGGCGCCTTCAAAGGCCGTTTTGATCTGGTCCCCGATCGGCCCGTCCATGACCTTGTGCATATGTTCTTCCGAACGGAAGAGGTAGGGGAGGGCCGGAACGATCGATTCCTTCACCGTCCCGTTGAAGGGCGCCATCGAAACGCGGTTCAACTCGATGACGCCAGAGCGCACTTGCTCGATTGTGTCCTTTTCCTCCCCGAGCTGCGCGGAATGGTAGACCTCGACCGCGTAGCGACCACCCGTGCGCTCCTTGACCAGTCCACCGAAAAATTCGACCGCCTCGACCGTCGGATAGCCGTCTGGATGCGTGTCGGACGAGCGCAGCACCGTCTGAGCGCTGGCTGCATTGGCAATGAATGAAGCGGCAGCCAACAGACTCGCCGCCAGCTTGACTAAGGTTTTCATGCTCTCCTCCCTTTTCGCATGAACGATTGATGTCTCAGGGCCGGTACGCCCCCGTTGCGAGGCCATAGGCAAATGTGCGACCGCGTACGCCTGTCCTCTCGCAGGCGGCATTCCGCGACGAAGCGTCCCGAGAAATGCACAGCCTGCTCTGCGCGCAATGTCGTGACACGACGGTGACCTCGCCTTGCATGTAAGCAGCGCGTGCTTCTCCTCGGAAACAGAAAATCCAGGTTGGTGGGCCCTTCATTTCGGCACGCTCCTCCCATCAGGCCTTTTATCGCTAGAGCTTGTCAGATATATTGTCAACAGACAAAATTGATCAGGTTGTATGATGAATTTTTTGTGCTATGCGGTCTCGTCGGTGTAGGCAGGACTCGGAGGATGACGGCTTGGAGGAAATCATGTGTATGCTCCGGATCTTTGGCTGAGGGGAGACCGAGATGGCAAAGCTGCGCATTGGTGTAATCGGTCTCGGCATGGCGTCGGCGCCGCATGCTCGAGGCCTGCTCGACCTCAAGGACAGGGTCGAGGTCGCTGCCGCTTTCAGCCCTACGGCGGCAAGACGGAAAGCTTTTGCGGAGACGTACGGTTTTGCAATTCGTGACGAGGCCGAAACGATATTCGCTGACCCGTCGATAGCCGCCGTCATGATCCTAACGCCGCCCAATACACATCTCGAATTGGTGCGGGAGGCAGCTAGAGCGGGCAAGCATGTGCTTCTCGAAAAGCCGCTCGAAATCACACAGGCGCGAGCAGAGGCGCTGGTCGAGGCGGCGGAGCGCGCCGGCATCAAGCTCGGCATCGTGTTCCAGCATCGCTTCCGCCCTGTCAGCGAGGCGCTTGCGAAACTGATCGATGAGGGCCGCCTCGGCGAGATCGTCAGTGCTTCGGCCCGCCTCCACAACTGGCGGCCGCAAAGCTATTACGACCAGCCGGGACGCGGCACGTTGGCTCGCGATGGCGGCGGCGTACTCCTCACCCAGGCGATCCACACACTTGACCTTCTGGTCTCGCTCGCCGGCCTTCCGGAGGAGGTCAGAGCCTATGCAGCAACCAGCAAGGTGCACCGCATGGAGACCGAAGACCTGGCAATGGCGGCCATCCGTTTTGGAAGCGGAGCGATAGGGACCGTGAGTGCTACCACCTGCGCCTATCCCGGTTATCCGGATGAGATCGACATCATCGCTACGCACGGTATGGCCCGTCTCGGCGGGCGAAGCCTTGCCGCCTTCTTCCACGATGGGACGGAATTACTAATCGAAGACGAAATGGCCGGTGGTGCCGGCGCCGATCCCATGGCCTTCTCGCACCACCATCATCGCGCGGTGCTCGCCGATTTCCTCGATGCCGTCGATGCTGGACGAGAGCCACGTGTGAACGGGCGCGAGGCGCTGAAGGTTCACCGCCTGATCAACGCAATTCTCGCCGCCGCCGTAAGCGGCCAGCCGCAACGTCTCTGAAACAGCTCCCGCGGGCAAGCGCTTCGTGGCGCGGCATAAATGTATCGAGTGGCACCGGATCCTCGCCTCTATGAGCACCATGACGGTAGATGTGATCGGCGACGGTTCCGGCAGAGCACAATTCGCCAAGGTGGTCGCGAGTTGCCCGCTTCGGGCATCGATCGGTCTGAGGAAGGGCCGCGATCTTGGGCGTTAAGCTCCGGCGGGAAAGGTTGCCAGTGAGAGCAACCGATGTTGCGGCTCATTTGCCCTTCAGGACGGCCGCCGCGCTTCCAATCGCTAACGCGACGTGACCCCCGTCTTTATGGGGGTGACAAATCAGAGGTTGCAATAACATTATTTGGGAAGGGTGACGGGGCTGACAGGCACGCGATGCCTGTCGCGGAAAATTGGCAGTTGCAGAACGGTATAGCCGTAACTGCGCACAATCGTCAGAGAGGAACCTCACGATGCCGCATCCAAGCCAGACTAGCGACGAATGGTGGGTCAACGATCAGACCCCGGACAACCCTTATGGCAAGAGCGAGGATTATGAGTCCTTTCTCGACTACCTTGGGGCATTGCCCCGTAGCCTGACGCCAGAGATCGCTGCGGGAACGCTGAGGATCAACGTTTACGAGCTCAACGACCACCCCGACTACAAGGCCGCCGCGATCGGCGCCTTACAGATGTGGGCGTCTGTCACCCCTCTGAAATTCGAGATCGTCGACAACGCGCCGTTCGACAGCACAACTGACTGGATGGAGGTTGTCAGCCCCGAACTCGGCGAGCAGGACGATGGCAGCGCCTATTCGAGCAATCGTTATGTCAGCATCGGTCAGCGTTTCCACGACACGGAACCCAATAAGACGGATATCGGCGGGTATGTCTTCGATTCCTTCATCCATGAATTCGGCCATGAATTTGGCCTGAACCATCCCGGGCTCTACAACTACAGCGGTCCCGGCGGCGTGCAGATCAACTATCTCAACAATGCGACCTGGACTTATGACCGCCAGCAATACAGCGTCATGTCCTATTTCGATGGGATCGATGTCGGCGAAACCAGCCGCTGGTCTGCGTCGACGCCGCTTATGGCCGACATCGAGGCCGTCATTCGCCGCTTTTTCTCAACCGTCGACGCGAATGGAGTGCGCACCTATCAGCACATCGACCTCAACACCGGGGACAATGTCTACGGCTTCGGAAGCACGCAGTATGGCTACCAGTTGACCTCCTCGGGCATGCAGCATGACATCGGCTTTGTGATCCATGACACCGGCGGGACCGATACGATCGACTTCTCCGGCTCGACGGCCGGTACGATCCTTGACTTGCGCGCCGGACAGTTCTCCAGCGTCAACGGTCATAGCAACAATGTGTCGATCTTTGCCGGACATAACGCGGATGGGACCGACTATTACGTCGAGAACGGCATCGGCAGCAGGTATGACGATATCCTGATCGGCAATGACGGCGCCAACACCCTGGACGGCCGCGGCGGCGGAGACCGCATGGCTGGTAACGGCGGCGACGATATTTATTTCGTCGATTCATTGGAGGACATCGTTCGTGAGGAGGCCAACGGCGGGAACGACACGGTCATCCTCCTTTCCAGAAACCTGAAAATCAGGAAAATCGCCAACGTCGAAAACATCATCTACGCCGACGAGCCGACGATGCAGCCTGGCGGCGGCGAGACACCGCCCAGCGTTGGCGACAACACGATGACCAGTATCATCTTCGGCAGCGACGGAAATGATACGCTTGACGGCGGCGCCGGCGACGACACGATCTTCGGCCAGGGAGGTGACGATCTGATCATCGGCGGCCGCGACTCGCTCGCCAGCCGCGACATCAACAACACGATCGATGTCGAAGACCTGGAAGACCAGACCGAAAGCGATGACGGTAACGACACGCTCTACGGCGGCGGCGGCAACGACACGATTCTTGGCGGCCAGGGCAACGATATTCTCGACGGCGGCTCCGGCGACGATACGCTGAGCGGCCAGGACGGAGTGGATATATTCAGGGGCGGCGCGGGCGTCGACACAGTCGATTTCAGCAAGGAGAGCCCTTTCCAACTGCTCGTCAACCTCGCCACGAATGTCGCCAGCGGCGGCACCGCCTCGGGGGACACGTTCTACAGCATCGAAAACCTGATTGGTTCCGATGACCGCATCGACCGCTTCATCGGCACAGCCGCTGCAAATCATTTCTGGGGCCAGGGCGGCGGGGATTATTTCAATGGCGGCGGCGGCAATGACATCCTGGATGGCGGCAACGATGGCGACATCCTCTATGGCGAAGCCGGTAACGACACGGTCATCGGTGGCGCCGGTCAAGACTATCTGGATGGGGGTTCCGGTGTTGACACGGTCGTCTACGCGGGTAGCTCCGGCGGTGTGACGATCGACCTTGCCAGCGGCACGGCCAAAGGTGGCGACGGCGATGGTCCGGTGCAAATCGTCGGCCGCGGCGCAGTGATCCGGCACGATATGCTCGTGGGCTTTGAAAATGCCGTCGGTTCGTCTTTTAATGACCATCTCATCGGCAACGCGCTCGCCAATGAGCTCTCCGGCGGGACCGGCGACGACACGCTGACCGGCGGCGGCGGGGCCGACACATTGAACGGCGGCGTCGGCAGCGACACGGCAGACTACGCTGACGCAACGCGCGGCGTCGGACTTAGTCTTGCGGGAGGCAAGTCCGGCGGAGATACATATGTCTCCATCGAAAATCTCGCAGGTTCGGGATTCAATGACCGACTGACCGGCAACGGCGCAGCCAATGTGTTGACTGGCCAAGGCGGCAACGACATGATCGACGGCGGTCGCGGCGATGACACCCTGCTCGGCGATTTCGCCTATCAGGGCGACGCGCCGCCACGTCCGGGCATGGGTACCGGCTACGCCACGCTCGGACCGGACGCGACGAACAACTCGATCACAGCCGCGTTCGACATCTCCAACAACTTTTCCCTCGCCAGTGACCCCGATATCTTCGATTCGACGACGGTCCTTCACACAACCGTCAACGCCACCGGCAACGGCCAGGGCGGATATTACAAGATCGATCTGGCAGCCGGGACGGTCATCACGATCGACATTGACGGAATTGCCGATCCGAATGTCCACGACAGTTGGGTCAGGCTGCTCGACAGCGCCGGCAACATCGTCGCCCAGAACGATGATGGCGGCGGCGACCCCGGCTCTGCAAGCAACCGGGATTCCAGCCTGGTATTCGTCGCTCAGGAGACCGGAACCTATTACATACTGGAAGGCAGCTGGTCACCGACGGCGCCGGGCGATGGCTGGGCGGAGGCCGTGCCGGCAGGCTCGACCTATGAGTTGAACGTATCGGTCGAATTCCCACCGGCGCCTGCCCAGCCGGGCGCCGCGGGATCCGACACGCTCAATGGCGGCGCAGGCAGCGATCTGCTGGATGGCGGTCTGGCGGCCGACACGCTCACCGGCGGCGAGGGAGAGGATACATTCCGCTTCTCGACAGAGCTTGGAAACGGGAATGTCGACTGGATCGAGGACTTCAAGGTCATCGATGACACGATCCTGCTGGATAACCTCATCTTTGAGAGCGTGGGTGGCGAGGGTGCTCTCGCCTTGAGCGCGTTTTACGGAAGTGCGGCGGGCGTCGCTCACGACGCAGACGACCGCATTATCTACGATACCGATAGCGGGGCCTTGTCCTATGACGCCGATGGCGGCGGAGCCGTTGCAGCCATTCAGTTTGCGCAGCTGAGCACAAATCTGAGGCTTTCGGCGGCCGACTTCATTATCATCTAACTCGACCATAGGTGGGGCGCTTTCAGACGCCCCACCTAATACTATGTTTGCAGTTGGTTTCTCTTTCGAACCGTTAGCTGAGCGGCAATGCCGCCACCGCACGAGTCAATCATGGAGAGCGTGATGAAGCGGCCGACCGACCGCCGCACAGTATTGAAGACCGTAGGAGCTGCGGCCGTCGCGGCGGTCGCCGGGCCAGTCGCTGCGCAATCGACAGATATTCGCGGCGTGGTCAGGTTCGAGGGCGGCACGGTTATACCGAAGGGTCATCTCGAGATTTATCTCGAGGACCCTGCCATTCAAAACGGCGCGCGACGTCGCGCCGCGCAAACGCGCATCAGAAGCGACGGCAACTCAAAGACAGTAGCCTTCTCCTTGTCCCCGCCCGCAAGCTCGACGGCTTCGCCAACGCTGCGGATCGTTGCGCGCTTGGAGCGTGCGGATGGCTGGCTGGTGGCGCGCGGCAGCATACAGTTCAAGGCTGGTTCGCCTGTCAACGTGACACTCAACACAGTTATGTATTAAAGGGCCAAGGCCGACGGCTGACGACAAGAACTCATCTCGAAGACGATGTTGACGGCTGATCACCTCACTCCAGCGCAGACACTGGCTATGTCTGCTTTCAGCAACCGGCCAAGCTGATCTCAACGGCAGAGATACGGCACGAAGCGGCCGTTCAGAATCTGAAGTGTGGGGCGTCGCCTTCGAGTGAATCCGCCGTTCGCCGCGCCGGTGGATTGGAGCGACTTTGAACCAACGCTGAGCTCAGGCGGACTCGCGTGAAAGCTCGACCCGCATGCGTTGGTCAGGTTCCCAACGACGGACCGTGCATCAGACGAGCTTCATTGGAGAGTACAACGCATGATCATCGTTTTGAACAGCTAGCCGGAGCCGCTATGTTGCTTTCGGATCTCATCTATCGTCCCTTCGAGACGCTCATTCGTCCGCTCGATATTCCTTACGGACCGCTCCCATCACGCGGTCCTTTCGCGCTGCTTTTGCATTTTGCGCGGATATTCCGCGGCGTGCTCGCGGCCGTGGCCATCCTCATGGTCGCCATCGAAGGCATCAATCTCGCGACGATCTGGGGCATTTCCTTTGTCGTGGACGGTGTGGCCGCCAAGGGCGCAGCCGCTTTCCTCAAGGAGAATTGGCCGACGCTGGCCGTCCTCGGTATGCTGGTTTTCCCGGTGCTGCCGCTGCTGATCTTCCTCGGCAACACACTGAACTCGCAGACGGTGGCGGTATGTATGCCGGCCGCGATGCAATGGCAGGGGCACAAGGCGGTGGAGCGCCAGGACCTCGCTTTCTTCCACGATCTCTTTGCCGGCCAGGTGGCTACGCGCATTTCCCAGGTCGCGTCCGCCGTGCAGCAGCAGATCGTCGTGGCCTTTTACCAAGTACCGCTCTTCCTGGTGCAGTTTCTTGGCTCGCTCGTTCTCCTCAGCGCGCTCTCCTGGCCGTTGGCGCTCCCGGTTTTCGTCTGGATTGCGGCCAACATCGCGCTGGCAGTGGCGGCGGTGCCGCATTTTTCCGAGCGTTCGCGCAAGACCGCTCGCGCGCGCAGCCTCGTCGTCGGCGCCATGACCGACCTCTACAGCAATATCCAGATGGTGAAGCTGTTCGCAGCGGAGGACAGCGAGGCGGGCGCGATGCGCAAGATCATGGAGAACGCCGTCGAGAGCCAGCAGCGCGAAAGGCGCATCCATTTGACGACTGATACGAGCGTCGTCCTGCTCAATACCGTCCTCATACTCGCTAATTCGCTCATAGGCTTCTGGGGACTTGTGGACGGTTTCGTCACCATCGGCCAGTTCGTCGCCTCGATCGCTATCGTGCTGCGGCTCAACGCGAACTCCCGTGCCTTCCTGCAGATGGGACAGCAGATTTTTCAGGCGGTGGGGACGATCCGCGACGCGATGCCTGTCGTCACCACACCGCCCACCATCATCGACACGCCGAACGCGAGCTCGCTCACGGTGACGACCGGCGAGGTTGAGTTCAGGAACGTGCAATTTGAATACCGGCAGGGACAGGGGGTGATCGAAAACTTGTCGCTCACCGTGCGCGCCGGTGAAAAGGTAGGGCTGGTCGGCCTGTCCGGCGCCGGCAAGTCGACCCTGGTCAGCCTTCTCCTCCGCTTCTTCGATCTGAAGGGCGGCGCGATCTGCATAGACGGGCAGGATATACGCAGCGTCACGCAGGCGAGCCTGCGTGAGAGCATCGGCGTGGTCACCCAGGACGTGTCGCTGCTGCATCGGTCTGTCGGCGACAATATCCGCTACGGCCGGCCAAGTTCCTCGTGGGAAGAGGTGGCACATGCCGCCAGGCTGGCCGAGGCAGATGGCTTCATCGCAAACCTCAAGGACAGCGAAGGCCGCACTGGCTATGACGCGTTCGTCGGCGATCGCGGCGTAAAACTGTCCGGAGGCCAACGCCAGCGCGTCGCTATCGCCCGCGTCCTACTTAAGGACGCGCCGATCCTTGTGCTCGACGAGGCGACGTCGGCGTTGGACAGCGAAGCCGAGGCCGCGGTGCAGGACAAGCTCGCCCTGCTGATGGAGGGAAAAACGGTGATCGCCATAGCACATCGCCTTTCCACCATCGCCAGCATGGACCGCATCGTCGTGCTCGATAAAGGCCGCATTGTCGAAGAGGGAAGGCCGTCGGTGCTGCTCGAACGAGATGGACTTTACGCGCGGTTATGGAAGCGTCAGACGGGTGGCTACATTGCCGATACGGCCGAGGCGACGTGAACCGCCATTGGGTAGCGGTTCAGCACGAACCTCGTGTGCGGCTCGCATCATGTATCGACTGCAACGTGGGATGTGGAGCGAGGAGCGGGCCCGCCCGCGAAAAGCAGAGCAGCTTGCGGGCAATCGTCCCCGGTTTCCGCCCTCACGGCCAAACCTCCTGCGGCTAATCTTTTAACCGGTCACGCTGCGCGCGAACTGGCGCCTGGTATGCTCATTGTATTGTTGGCGCGGGCGTGGTTCGGGCATCTCGCCCAGTTTTACGTCGAAAGGCGATGAAGCGTGGCGTGCCAAAATCGCGTGAGTGCTGTCGCGAGGAACGAGTTTCTCGACACCGTTACGACTTCGATGCCAGAGCAGCCGCCTCCTGTCGTACGAGCCGCCAGCGCTCTAACTCGAGCATGGCGTCGGGCAGGGCACGATGGGATCTGATCGCTGGCTCCGTACGCGCCGTGACCGCTGAAACGATCTCAGCAACAATCGTCTCGGCTGCGTCGTGGCCAAGCACAGCTCTTGCGGCGTCGGTAAAGGCGTCATCGGAAACACTGAGCCGAAGAGCATGCCGCGGATAACCCGCGGCTCGCAGGAGTACGCTGAGCCACTTGCCGTCCCACGACGGTGCGCTCGCATACAGCTGGTGGCCGGACAGGCTTTCCACCATTTCGGCTGCGATGACGTCGACAGACACACCTTCTGTCTCGAGCCGGCTTCTCGATATCCCGTGGACGGCTTCAGCCGCCGTGGACCAATCGTCCCAGCCGGGAGCTGGTCGGATAAGGCTCGTCCGCGCGTCGCCATTCTCGAACACCCAAGCGACCTCAACGGGAAAGCTTGCTTTGGCAAGCGACGATGCTTCGAAGTCCAGGAACACGATCATCCAAGCTACCTACTGCATGTTTCCTTAAATCGTAGGCGATTTAAGGATAAAAACATGCAGCAATTCAAAGTGCTGCAGCGTCCTTTGCGCGTCTGATAAGACGCGCGGCGCTGTAGAACCGTCTTGGCGCGTACATCGCTATTTCCTGCAACAGCGAGAACGGCGTCAAGATAGGGTACGAGTTCAACGACCGCGGCGAGGCTTCCCCGTCGCATCAAGCATCCTTTTCTCAGACCGTGCGTTCTGAATATGACAAAGGAATAGATGAAGGCAGTGACAACGTGGAGGACTGGCCGGACACGCACCATCAGGAAGACGACGGCAAGATTGGCGAGACCGTCAGCTTTCCATTTGACCGGATGACCGTCCAGCGCTTTCGCGAGACGTTTCCGCGGGCTCGATGGAGTGAGGAGCGCAAGGCCTGGTTTGTACCCGGATCCACCGCAGGGCGCAGGATCGATCGCTGGCTCGCCCGCGAGGCGTCGAGAAGAGATGTCTTTGCGGATCAGAAGGGCCGTGATGCCTACGCGTTCGAGCCCATTCTCAGCCCTTACCTAAGTATCGACAACAGTGGCTTCCGGATCCGCACGCCGTATTCGCCGACGATCGTTGAAGAGCTTCGTCAGGTGCCCTTCGCCCAGTGGCAGCCGGAACTCAAAGTCTGGCGTGTACCGTTCGCCTCCTACGACGACCTCCGGAGGCATTGGCAGGCGATCGAGGAGGCCGCGAGACGCAATGAACCCGAGGAGCGGCGCAAGCGCGCCGAGGCACGCAAGGGAACAGAGGAGGAGCGGACGGCACGACGCCGATCTGCGGAGCGAAGGCGTCGCCGCATTCCGCTGTGGGCCGACGATCTGCCGCCGATCGGGAGACCGATCTCCACGACGACATACGGGATCATCATCGTCACGGAGATCACCGGCGAAGTCGTCGATGCAGAGCTTGTCGCCGATGTCTATCCGGACGCCACGGATGGGTCCATTTGGGGAAGATGGCGTGTCCCCGGTCTTAACGAACTCGTCCGAAGCTGGCCTTCGAAAACCCGACCGGGTGCCTATGAGGTTGAACGCGGCTGGTGGCAGCCAACGATCGAGGAACTGCGTGAGGCCAGGAGGAGGGCGAGGGCGAAGGAACGCAAAACTCGAACTGCGTAACGGCCGGTGGGGTTGCAGTGTCGCGTCTCCTGCGATGTTCGCATCATCGGACTGTTCTTTGAGAGGTATTGCGCTGAACTCGACAAATGTCGAGATCACGCGATCGACTGGCGTTCGTGTGCGCCACCTCGCCGCCGGCGAAGTGGACGCGAGAGCATCAGATGGAAATGTGTTTCGCGCCGGCCGTTGCAAGCGCTTGATCATCAACAGCATAGTCGAAGTGGCGCGCAGGATATGCGGCGAGCTGGGGAAGGACCTCCCGCCAATCCCGGTGTTGCGTCGCTGCGATCAGCCAGCGCACGGCGCGCCCGACCCCTTCTGCGTAGGTTGTGGTGCTCGGAACAGAGGAAGCACACACGATCGGCTTTTCGACCGACCACGGCGTTGCGCCGAGTGCTGGAGGATAGGGCGCGTCGGGAAGCCCCAGGAGATCGGCATGCCGCCCCATCGAATCCATGATCGCGCGGGCAATTTCGGCGACCGTCGGCGCGTCGGCGTCCACGACGTTCAGCACCTGCGACTGATCGGAGCTCAGCGAGAAGCGCAGCGCCTCGGCGATCGCCTGCGTCGAAGTCGTCTGAAACCGGCTACGGCCGCCATAGGCCAGCGGGATGCGCGTGCGACCATCGAGCAGGCGCTTTACGAACCACCATTCCCTGGCGTGCTTGCTGTAAGGGCCGTGGATCGCGCAGGGTCGCAGGATAGTGACCTTGGCCCTTGCTCCATCCAGGATACGACGTTCGATCGCGGCCTTTCTCGTTGAATAGGTCTGTGGCCCGGGCTCCACGGTGCGGTGATCCTCGTGGATCGGCACCGGGAACACGGGAAAGCCGCACTGGCCTGCCTCGTCTAGCGTCCGCCCCTGCGCATCGCAGTAAACGCTGGCGCTGGAGATCACACCCAGGTGCCCGACACTATCCTGCACGTCCAGCAACTGATCAGCGTGTCGCTCGTCAAAGGCGACGCAGTCGAGTAACAAATCCGCTCCGCCCGCAAGCGCTTTGCGAAATGCATCGCGGTCCTCGCGATCTACGGCAACGTGCTGCCACGGGCCAGCGATTGGCGGCGGCGCTCGACTGACCAACCGGACCTCCCAACCGTCGCGAGCAAGACGCTCCGCCACGGCAAGGCCGATCTGACCGGTTCCTCCTATGATAGAAGCAATGGGCATCGCCATATGGTTTCACACTGCCGCATCGCCGTCCATGCGTGCTGGCAAGCTCTCGCCACAATCGTATATTGGCCAACACCGACGTTCACGCCCAGGTATCCCCGACTGTGAAACCTTCGGTGAACGGATCATCATTATCGAGCACAATCGTATTCAGGCCATAGATCCAACTGGTGCCGGTGAGGGTCGGAACGACGGCGGGGTTGCCTCCGATTATTGCCTCGTCGACGAGCCTGCCCGTGTATATGTTACCCAGAATACCCTGGTGCCGGAAATCCTGGTTGAGCGGCAGTTCGCCCTTTGCATGCAGGACGGCCATCTTTGCGCACGTGCCTGTGCCACAAGGGCAACGATCAAGGGCCCCCGTCCAGGTAGCGGGATTGTCCCAGGAGAAATCACCCGACGCCATGGTCACCGTGTTCTTCCAGTCGGCTCGCGGATCATCCGTTGGCCCCGACAGCTGAGAGATCGTGATGCCTACGCCCGGATAATCCGGGTGGACAACGGGAAGTTGCTCGATCGCCGCCTGCCTGATCATCGACGAAACGCGGGCGATCTCCCTGCCATGCTCCGGGATCAGTTCAAGGCCGCGGAACTGCCGGACATCCGCGATGACGTAGAACATGCCGCCCCAGCCGACATCCACGGTCACCTTTCCAAGCTGCGGCACGTCAATAACGGCGTCCAAATGGGCCGCAAAGGCGGGCACGTTCTTGAACGTGACGCTCTTGACCTTGCCGTTTTCGCACTGGGCCCTTATTCGGATCAAACCGGCGGGCGCCTCAAGGACAAGCTCGGTGACGGGTTCCTTCATCGGGAGCATGCCCATTTCCAGGAGCACCGTGACCACCGAGATCGTATTGCCTCCCGACATCACCGGATATTCGATCTGCTCCAGGATGATGTAGCCGGCATCGGCCTCGGCATGGGTGGGCGGCACGATGATGTTGCAGCAATGCGCCGGGTACCCACGCGGCTCGCGAAGCAGAAGCTTGCGCAACTGATCGTCATTTGTCTCGAGCCATTTCATTTTGTCGTAGACGGAGTTTCCGGGGATATGCGGAATCCCTCCCGTGACGACGCGCATCGGAGTGCCGGCATGCGTATCGACAGCATGAATTGTTCTCTTGAAGGCCATATCTGACTTCCTCTTAAAGTTGTTCAGTTCAGTTGTGCGTCCAATTGCTGCTCGGCAGCGCAAGGCGACGATTGGAGCGCCTGCGTCGCCGGGAACACCGCCGCCGTCGATCAGTATGGCTTCGATTCAACGTCAGCGACGTTGGACATGCGCATTCTCCACTTGCCTCGTTTAGCCAGCCCCAACGCCATTGCCCGAAAGAGTGCTCTGGACCGGCGAGACCAATTCGGGGCTTCCCAACGAGAAAGGAATTTAGTATACGATATTTATTATCCGAAGCGGCGATCCTGTCAACGGGCTTGTCCGCTGTCGGTGGAAAGATGTCCTGGGAAGATGCCTTGGGCATCGAGGTGGTCGCTTCGCGGCCGCGAGAGCGGCGCGGGGAATGACAATCCAGACGTGGGACGGGATAACGCGGCGCCCGTCTCTTTTTCATGCCGCTAATAAAAGGGAACGAGAATGAGAAGAATGCTTGCGTCTACATGTCTGCTGGCCGGTCTCGCCGGTGGAGTGATATCTGCCAACGCCGCAGAATGCGGTGATGTCAGTATCGTCATCCATAATGTCCAAAGCGCCGAAGTCCTCGCATACGTGGACAAATTCATTCTGACCGAGGGATACGGCTGCAACGTCGAAACCGTACCTGGTGACACCGTCCCGACGACCACGTCCATGGTCGAAAAGGGTGATCCCGACGTCTCCCCGGAAACCTGGGTTGACCTCTTGCCCGAAGTCGTTCCGCGCGGCGTCAAGGAAGGCAAAATCGTATTTGCAGCTCCGGCCTTGCCTGACGGCGGCGTACAGGGCTGGTGGATTCCGAAATACGTGGCCGACGCCCATCCCGACATCAAGACCGTCGACGACGCGCTCAAGCACCCGGAGCTTTTCCCCGACCCCGAGGACTCGAGCAAGGGTGTTATCTTCAACGGTGCAGCAGGCTGGGGTGCGACGGTCGTTACCGCGCAGCTTTTCAAGGCCTACAAGGCTGAGGAAAAGGGCTTCAGCCTCCTCGATCCGGGCTCCGCCGCGGGCCTCGACGGCGCGATCGCCAAGGCCTATGAGCGGAAGGAAGGCTTTATCACCTATTACTGGGCGCCCACATCGCTGCTGGGCAAATACGATATGGTGATGCTCGGTGCCTCTGTGCCGCACGACGCCGCGGAATGGAAACGCTGCATCACCAATCTGGCGTGCCCAGATCCCAAGGTGAACGCTTGGCCGGTCGACAAGGTCTATACGGTCGTGACCAAGCAATTCGCCGACCGTACCAGCCCGGAGGTCATGGAGTACCTCAACAAGCGCGGCTGGAGCAATGAAACCGTCGCCAAGCTGATGGCTTGGGAAACCGAAAACCAGGCAACGGGTGAGGAGGGCGCCAAGCATTTCCTCGAGGAAAGTAAGGACATCTGGACCAAATGGGTTCCCGCTGAAGTCGCCGGCAAGGTCGAGGCTGCCCTATAAGCACTTGTTGCGTGCGGTAGCTTTAACATAGCACCGCACGCTTTTCACAGCGCAGTGCCGGGACGATCCAACCGGATGCATCCACACGCCAGAGTCTTTGCGGCATCCTGCCGGGCACCATAAGCATTCTATGAAGCAAGAGAACAGGATCGAGATTGAAGATGTCAGATGAAGTCGTACTCAATCAGGTAGAAGCCGAAAAGTTGGCCACACGGGCCTGTCTGGCCGTCGGTGCAAAGGAAACCACCGCCCGCTCGCTCGTGGACGCCACCTTGTCGGCAGCGCTTTATGGACCTTCCACGCTCGGATTTCCGCACTTGGTGGATTACCTTAACAGCTTTCGCGAAGGACGAATCAATTGCGATGCCGCACCCACTTCTGAGCGTCCTTACCCGGCTTTCGTTGTTTCGGATGCCGACGGAGGAATCGCGCAGCTCGGTTTCGACATTGCGTTCGAAAACCTAGTCGACGCGGTGCGTCAATTCGGGGTCGCCATCTTCACTCAGACGAACAGCTACACAACCGGAGAACTGGGCTACTACGTTCGCAGGCTGGCAGTGGAAGGAATAGTCGGTATTGCCGCTACCAACGCAAACGCAATGGTGGTCGCAAAGCCGGGGGGCCCCGCCGTCTACAGCACCAACCCGATGGCGTTCGGCTTTCCGCTGGGAGAAGGATCGCTGCCGTTGATCATCGACCAGGCGTCGAGCGCGACGGCATACGTCAACATTGTCGCAGCCGCCGCGGAGGGTCGCAGCATCCCGGAGGGATGGGCAGTGGACGAAATGGGGATGGACACCCAAGACCCTGCAAAGGCTCTTGGCGGAGCGCTCCTTCCTTTCGGTGGGCGCAAGGGCGCCAATGTGGCTTTGATGGTGGAAATGCTTTCGGCCGGCTTATCCGGAGGGCCTTGGTCGCTGGACACGCCGGACTTCAGATCAGGTAGCGCCAGCCCCGCCGTCGGACTAACGGTCATCGCGCTGATGCCTGGGCGCCCCGGAGACGGTCACATTGAACGCGCGCGTGGCCAAGCCGCCCGCCTACGGAAACACGGCGTATTTGTGCCTGGTGTAAGCGGCATCGAATACCCGAAGTCGCCGTCGGAAGCCCTGAAAATACCACGCGCCGTATATGAGACGATAGCGAACATTGCGGGCGCATAACGGTTGCCCGCCATTCGTCGCCGGCACCTCGGCGAACGCCGCTTATGGAATTGGTCAAAGAGAACTGGGCGAGTGGACAGTGCTCGCGGACGGCCTTGGATTCTCTGGTGACCCGATTAAGCCGGGGTGGCCTTTGGTCGATGCTTCAACAGCGAGTCGCAGGCATGCATGATGTGCGTATGGACGAGCGCCGCAGCCTGGTCACCATCATGGCGACGGCATGCCTCAAGAATTTGCCGATGCTCGCGATCAGCAGTCTCTTGGCCTTTTGAGAGCGAGAGTTGGACTCTGAGATATCGCTCGATCCGGTCGTTGACCGATCGAATCATGTTCAAAAGAAATGGCCGGGCCGCATCCTCGTAGAGGCATGAGTGGAACTGCCAGTTGAGTTCCGCCCAACGGGCGACGTTGGTTTCCCGCCCAAAGGCATCGCAGTAGGCTTGCGCGCGCTCGAACGTAGCTTCGGTCATATGAGGCACCGAGAACCTGATCGCACTGGATTCCAGGATCGCTCGGACCTCGAAAATCTGGACAATCTCCGGTTCCGACACCGAAGTTACGACAGCCCCCTTGTTTCGTTGGAACGCGACGAGCCCTTCTGCTTCAAGCCGCTTCAAGGCTTCGCGCACGGGGATTTTAGAGACGTTAAACAGTCGAGCGACGTCGTCCTGTCGGATGGGCTCTCCCTCGTCCAGCGTTCCGTCGATGATCGACTCCCGGATGAACTTGAGGATGACATCGGATGCAGTCGGCGCCGCGCCGAGGTTGGGAACCTGCTCTGATTTGAGGGGCATTCGGAACCTTTTAACTCGCCGCCAAAGCCGGTATATATCGTAGACGATGTGTGGTTACAAGATTTGCGTTTCCGAGTAACTCACTGACTCTGCGGCGCTTTCCAAAACTGACTCTCTTTCCATCGTCCTCCAATCGAATGGACGGCATTCTCTCCTGATCAGATAGAATATCGTATACGTTGCGTAACGGCGGAAGAGCCGTGCTGTCGGCTTCCTTTAGCGAGTGGCGCTGGCCAGGCAGGGAGGTATCAATCTTCGCCATGTCGAGGGTCGCTCCGCGCCCCGCCTCGGCAACCAGTCGAACTGCGCGCGAATTGGCTCCGGCGCTGAAGCGCCTGGTCTGCTCATTGTATTGCTGGCCGGCGCCATCGCTCGAGCATCTCGCCAGTGTCTGGCAAGTGGATTTCTGAGTTTGAACAGGCCATCCCGCAGCGGATCGCGTGTCAGGTTGCGGTCGGTGCCGAATGTTGGAGGCGAGCCTGGCCGCGAACGGCCATTTGCGTCTTGCAAACGAACTCCATATGTGAACAATATCTTTACATAAGAAAAATGGAGGAGGAGATAATGCTCGACGACCGCGGTCGCGCCCGTTTGATAAGCACGACCAATCATGGCCAGTTGCAGCTGCTGGCACGAATCTGTGCAGGATTTCCTGATGAATGAATTCGCACCGACCGTCGGCGTCTCGACGACGCGCCCCTCCGACATGCCGGAGGATCATGCGGCCCTTCCGGTCTGGAATGCGGAGAATTGGTTCTACGAGGATTGGCCGGTCGGTCAGCGCATCCGTTCGTTGCGCAGGACGATCTCGGAGAGCGACAGCCACCTGTTCAACACGCTGGTCGTCGACATTCACCCTTACGTCCAGGACCAGATGTTCGCGGAGCGCGAAGGAATCTTCGGCCGTCGCCTGGTGGCTGGCGCCTTTGTCTTCTCGGCCGGTCTCGGCCTCGTTGCCACGAACTGTGTCAACGCCTTTTCCTATGGCTACGACAAGCTGCGCTTCATCAAGCCGGTCTTTCTGGGCGACACGATCTACACGATCCGCACCAACATGGACAAAACACCGCGCTACAAGGAGTTGGGCCTGATCCGAGCCAGCTACCAGGTCTTCAAGAACGAGGGCGAACTGGTGCTCTACTGCGAGCACCTGCAGACGGTGAAATACAAGAATCCGGCCGACTTCGCCGGCAAGACAGAGAAATAAGAACAGCGATGCACGAGGAAAACGAACTGCCACTTGCCGGTCTTGTCGTCGTCGACATGAGCCAGTTTCTCTCCGGTCCTTATTGCTCCCTGAGGCTGATGGACCTCGGTGCGCGCGTCATCAAGATCGAGCGCCCGGACGGTGGCGATCTTTCGCGCCGCCTCTATCTCAGCGACACCGAGATCGGTGGCGACTCCACGATTTTCCACGCAATCAATCGGGCCAAGGAGAGCTTGGCAATCGATCTCAAGGACGAGGCGGATGTGGCGGCACTGAGGGCGCTGCTCGCCAGGGCCGACGTCTTGATCCAGAACTTCCGACCCGGCGTCATCCAACGGCTCGGGCTCGACTACGAGGCCGTTCGGGCGATCAATCCACGCATCGTCTACGCTTCGATCAGCGGCTATGGGGAAGAAGGTCCCTGGGTCACGCGCCCCGGTCAAGACCTTCTGGCGCAGGCTCGCTCCGGCGTGATGTGGCTGAACGGCGACGAAGCGCAAGGACCGGTCCCTTTCGGTCTTGCCGTTGGCGACATGCTTGCCGGCGCCGCCGCCGCGCAGGGCATTCTCGCTGCCCTCGTCCGCCGCGGCATATCCGGCAAAGGCAGCCTCGTTGAAACGAGCCTGCTCGAAGCCCTGGTCGATTTCCAGTTCGAGGTGCTGACGACCCACCTCAACGATGGCAGACGGCTGCCGAAGCGCTCCGATTTCCGCAGCGCTCACGCTTATCTGTCCGCACCTTATGGGGTCTATCCCGCCAAGGATGGCTATCTCGCCATCGCGATGACGCCGATCTCAAAACTTGCCCAACTGCTGGAGATGCCGCAGCTCGCACCCTATTGCGACAACCCGTCTTCGTGGTTCTCCGCGCGCGACGAGATCAAGACCCTGATCGCGGAGCGCATCGGCGAGAACACCGTTGACCATTGGTTGGCAGTGCTCGAGCCGGCCGACATCTGGTGCGCTCGCGTGCTCAACTGGAACGAATTGCTTGAGAGCGATGGTTTTCGTATCCTCGACATGCTGCAGACCGTGAACCGCGAAGACGACGTGTCGATCCTGACGACGCGGTCGCCGCTGCGGGTCAACGGTCGGCGGGCTCAGGTCGACCGCGCGGCCCCACGGATCGGCGAACACAGTGCATCCATTCGCGAGGAGTTCGGCCTATGAGCGTCACCTTGAAAGGCATGACGTGGAGCCATCCGCGCGGCTACGATCCCCTGGTGGCGTGTTCCCGGCTCTGGCAGGAAAAGACCGGGGTTGCCATCCATTGGGAGAAGCGCTCGCTGCAGGATTTCGAGACCTATCCGGTCGAGGAACTGGCCAAGGCTTATGACCTGATCGTTATCGATCACCCGCATGTCGGGCAGATCACCAACGAAGGGTCCCTCGCGCCCCTCGACGTGGCCGGCCGGGAGGCCGAACGTCAGGCACTGGCTGCGAGCTCAGTCGGGCAATCCTATCCGAGCTACGCCTGGAACGGGCGCCAATGGGCCTTTCCGATCGATGCTGCGACACAGGTCCAGGCCTGGCGCCCGGACCTTGGCGACCGTGTTTCGAGCTGGTCCGACCTGCTTTACCTCGCCCGCACGGGTGCAGTGCTGCTGCCGCTGCGGCCGCCGCATTCGCTGATGAGCGTCTATACTCTCTGCGGCAATCTCGGTCATCCCTGCGCGGTGGACGGACAAGCGGACCTCGTCGACCATGAAGGGGGCGTGGCCGCCTTCGAGATGCTTCGTGAGCTTGTCTCGCTTATCGATCCAGCCTGCTTCGAGATGGATCCGATCGCGGTATTGGAGGCGATGTCAGGCCCGGAGGCAACGACCGCCTGCGCGCCGTTGATCTACGGCTATGTCAGCTATTCCATTGCCGGTTTCCGGCCATCGCTCATCCGCTTTGGCGACATCCCGGTTGCTGGCCAGAATGGCCCGAGCGGTTCTGCGCTTGGCGGAACAGGAATTGCCGTCTCCGCCTTCTCGTCGTCCATCAGGCAAGCGAGCGATTTTGCCTATTGGGTTGCAAGCGGAGAGGTGCAGCGCCAGGCCTACGCCTTTGGCGGTGGACAAGCCGGACACGGCGACGCCTGGGACGATGATGCGGTGAACGCGGCAACGGCCGACTTTTACCGCGCGACGCGCGCGACGCTGGAAACCGCCTGGGTGCGTCCGCGACACGATGGCTACATGCCATTCCAGCAGGCGGCCTCGGATCGCATCAATGACGGGCTGCTGCGCAAGGAAAAGGCGAGGCAGGTCGTAGACGATCTCAACCGGCTCTTCGTCGAAAGCTTCGCCAAAGTGTAAGGATAAACGTCGGAGATGTGGGTAGGCCCGTCTCCGACGCTTCGACAATATGTCCGCAGCCGGCGGCTTTAGTCATTGTCTTGCGGGTGTGCGGCCACGATCGGCCGCGCGGCGCCTTAAGCCAGGTTCCAGATCCGACGCGCGTTTGCCGAAAGCAGCTTTGTCCGTTCTTCAAGGCTGCAGCCGTCAAGCAGCGCGTGGGTAGTCGCGACCCAGGTGGAGAGGTTGCCGCCGAGGGTGCAGACCGGCCAATCGCTGCCCCAGACGACGCGGTCCCAGCCGAAGGCGGCGATCGTATGTTCGACGTAAGGTCGTAGCGTCTCGGCATTCCAGCTTTCATCGGCATAGGCGACGACGCCGGAAATCTTGGCGACCACGTTCGGCCGTCGTGCGATCTCGCTTATGTGCTCGCGCCAGGGATGCTCGGCGCCGCTGCGAATATCGGGAACACCGCAATGGTCGAGCACGAACTGCAGATCGGGCACGAGATCGGCAAGAGCGATGGCCTTTGGGATCTGGTGCGGCAAGACGCAGAGATCGAAGGTAAAGCGGCTGCCGGCAAGCCGCTTGAGGTTCTCGCGGAACACGGCACCGTCGGACAGATCGTCGGGGACGACGTGCAAGACGCGACGAAAACCCTTGACGAGAGGATCGCCCTGCTGCCGTTCGAGATAGGCGGCGAAGCCATCCTCTTCGGGACGGCACGCGGCAATCGCGCCCGTGAGCAGACTGCCCTCCCGTCGTGAAAGCTGCCTAACTTCACTGGTCTCGATCTCGATCTCTCGCGGATCGACATCGACTTCCATGTGCAACGCGGTATCGATGCCCACACGCCGAGCTTCCGCCTCATAAGTCGAATAGAGAAAGTCCCGATCCAGGGCGGGAACACCTGCTAGCCAAGGATAGGTCAGCGCGGACTTGTTGATGAGATGCAGATGGGTGTCGACGATCAAGATCAGGCCTCCTCCGTATGTCTCACCCTCTCACATAAGAAGAACCCATTCAAATAAGAAATTGACGGATTGATCGTGAAGCCAAGCGCCGACGCTTTGTCGGCACCTGCTCATTCAGACGCTTGCGCCACGTCCGATCCAGCGAGCACCGAAAGCTGTGTCGCCGCGTTGCGCAAGAGCGATATGGTCTCGGTGATATCGGGAGCAGATGGCGCGTTGACTAGCGCAATATAGGGAATGGTCAGGGCTGCGATACCGCGTCCGTCGGGGCCAAGTATGGGAGCCGAAAGGTTGTAGACGCCCGCCGTCTGCGCGCTCGCCATCATTTCGTAGCCACGCTCGCGGATTTGGTCGAGACGCGCATAGAATTCCGGCCCGAGCGAGATCTCGTCCTTGCTGCGAGCGTGCTCGGAAATCATCATCTCACGCTCCTCAGGGGTGCGGAAGGCAAGCAGAACATGCCCGGAACCGGTGTCGAACAGGCTGATATGTGAGCCGACCCTGATCGAGATACCCCAATAGTCCGGAGCTTCCTGCTGGGCAATGACCACGGCCGACCCTCGATCGAACACCGTCAACTGGTTTGCCTGCTTGGACTTTTGCGCAAGGTCGCGCATCAAGGGCGTCGCGTAGGAGACGAGGCGCCGCACCGGCGCGTGCAACTGGGCTAGACCGAAAAGCTTCAGTGTCAGGGCATAGCGGTCGCCATCGATTCGGGTGACATAGCCACGGCGCACGAGCCGGTCGAGCATCCGGTAGAATTCGTTCGGGCTGCGATTGAGCCTCTTCGATATCTCAGCCTGCGTCAGGCCGCCATCGACGCTCGCCAGCAGTTCGAGAATGTCAAGTCCCTTGTCCAGCGCGGGGGCGCGGTAGCGATCGGACTCTTCGATGTCCATGAGCGTCCTCCTTGGTGAATAGAAATATCCATATACGCAGAGAAAGCCGCCGACAAAGGAAAGTTTGCCCTTGACGAGCGATAAAATGATTGTTTGTATATAAATTAGTTTCTCACAAATGAGAAATGCGCGCCGGGACTAGGGGCGCTTCTGTGGAGGAGAGGTTATGAACAGGCTGCTTTCCGGCGTCTCGGCCGGAGTCATCATGCTTGCTTGCGCAGCGGGAGCGGCCAGCGCCGCGGAACTGCCCGGCAAGTTCGAGGGCGTCACCATCGACGCCAAGCTGATCGGCGGACAGCAATACGAAAAGCTCTATGAGCGGATCGCGGAATGGGAGAAGGCGACCGGCGCCAAGGTCAACATCCTGTCGAAGAAGAACCACTTCGAACTCGACAAGGAGATCAAGTCGGATATCGCCACGGGCGGCGTCAGCTGGTGCGTCGGCTCGAACCACTCCTCCTTCGCCCCGCAGTATCCCGATATCTACACCGATCTCTTGGCCCTGCTTCCGTCGGACGAGATCGCGAAGTTCGTTCCGGCCGTAATCGACGCTTCGACGCTCGGCGGCAAGCTCGTCATGCTTCCGCGCGCGCAGTTCGATGTATCAGCGCTCTACTATCAAAAGAGCCTCTATCAGGACGACGCCAAGAAGGCCGCCTTCAAGGAAAAGTATGGCTACGACCTTGCGCCGCCGGACACCTGGGCCCAGGTCAGCGACCAGGCCGAATTCTTCGCAGCCCCTCCGAATTTCTACGGCACGCAGTTTGCTGGCAAGGAAGAGGCCATCAATGGCCGCTTTTATGAAATGCTGGTCGCCGAGGGCGGCGAATACCTCGACAAGGATGGTCGTCCGGCCTTCAACTCGGAGGCGGGTGTCAAGGCACTCGACTGGTTCGTCAAGCTCTATAAGGACAAGGCTGTCCCCCCGGGCACGACGAACTATCTCTGGGACGATCTCGGCCAGGGCTTTGCGTCCGGCTCGATCGCCGTCAATCTCGACTGGCCTGGCTGGGCAGGCTTCTTCAACGATCCGAAGTCATCGAAGATTGCTGGCAATGTCGGCGTCAAGGTTCAACCGGCAGGCTCCTCGGGCAAGCGCACAGGCTGGTCCGGTCACCATGGCTTCTCGGTTACGGAGGATTGCGCCAACAAGGAGGCGGCCGCATCGCTCGTCTGGTGGCTGACCAACGAGGACAGCCAGAAACTGGAATCGGCGGCCGGTCCGCTGCCGACGCGCACGGCCGTGTGGGAGTACAACATCAAGGCCGCCGAAGGCGACGCCTACAAGACGGAAGTATTGCAGGCCTTCCAGGAAGCGGCCAAACACGCATTCCCGGTTCCGCAGACGGCGGAATGGATCGAAATCTCCAACGCCGTCTATCCTGAACTCCAGGCCGCCATCCTCGGCGACAAGACGTCGAAGGAGGCGCTCGACGCCGCAGCCGAAAAGGCAACCGGCATCCTGGAAGATGCTGGAAAGCTCTGATTGTAAGTAAAGGAAGGCGGCGCCGATACCAAGGTGTCGGCGCCCCCTTCGCCTATTCCTGCATAGCTCCTCGGATCAAAGCGATCCGAGGGAAAATCATGCCGCAAGTTTCATGCCTTGCAGCGCCGCTTGCGCGGCGCGCCTGACGCGCGGCGTTGTCATGTCATCCCTCAGGACTGCCTGATGAAGCTCAAGAAACTGTCTGCACCGGTCCTTCTGCTGCTGCCGGCCTTTGTCGTGCTGGCAGCGGTCATCGTGCTGCCGCTTGTCTTTTCATTCTATTCGAGCTTCACGCCGTTTCGGCTGACCAAGCCTGAATCCCTGTGGATCTTCGTCGGTCTGCGCAATTACATCGCGGTGTTGAGCAACTGGGATTTTTGGATTGCCTTCGGCCGTACCGTCCTCCTGCTCACCATCGCCCTGAACACGGAGATGCTGCTTGGCCTGGGCCTGGCGCTCCTCGTCAACAAGGCCACCCACGGCCAGCGGCTGCTGCGCACGGTGATGATGTTCCCGATGATGTTTTCACCTGTGCTCGTCGGCTTCCAATTCAAGTTCATGTTCAACGACAACATCGGTTTCGTGAACAACGCGCTGCAGTCGCTCGGGCTGACGGATCGAGCGATCCCGTGGCTGATCGACGGCAATCTTGCGCTGGTCTCGATCATCATTGCCGAGGTCTGGTCATCGACTGCAGTCTTCGCCATTCTCATCCTTGCGGGACTTCTGGCCATGCCGAAGGATCCGGTCGAGGCAGCGCATGTTGACGGTTGCACGCCGTGGCAGACCTTCCGCTACGTCACCTGGCCCTATCTTATGCCGTTTGCCTTCATCGCCATGACGATCCGCTCGCTCGACGTCGCGCGCGCCTATGACATCGTGAAAATCATGACCGATGGCGGACCGGCCAAGCGCACCGAGCTTCTGTGGACCTTGATCGGCCGTACGGCCTATGCCGACGCACGCATGGGGATGGCGAACGCCATGGCCTACGTCGCCATTCTGCTTTCGATCGTCTTCACCGTCTATTTCTTCCGCAAGCTCGCCGCCGCGCGCCAGCAGATCGGAGCCGAGTGGTAATGGATATCAATTCGTCGCATCGCCTGCGCCGGCGCCTCCTGAAAACGGCGCATCTGATCGGGCTGTTTATTGCTATGGCCGTGATCTGCCTGCCTGGCCTGTGGATCGTGCTGTCGTCGCTGCGTCCAACGGTCGAGATCATGGCAAAACCGCCGGTCTGGATCCCGGAAAGCCTGTCACTCGATGCCTATCGAGCCATGTTTTCCGGAGCCGGGCAGGGCGGGGTTCCCGTCTGGGATTATTTCCGCAACTCACTGATCATTTCCGTCACGTCGACGGTGGTTGCTCTGGCGATCGGCATGGCGGGCGGTTACTCTTTTGCCCGCTATCGCTTCAAGGCAAAGTCGGCGATCTTTCTCGGCTTCATGCTGACGCGAGCGGTGCCAGGCATCGCGCTCTCGCTCCCGCTCTTCATGATCTATGCCCGCACCGGCATCATCGATACCCATTTCAGCCTGATCCTGACCTATGTCGCGCTGAACGTGCCCTTCACCATCTGGTTGATCGACGGTTTCTTCCGCCAGGTTCCAAAGGATCTCGCCGAAGCCGCGCAGATCGACGGTTGCACGCCCTGGCAGGCCTTCTGGCAAGTGGAATTTCCGCTTGCCGGTCCCGGAATCGCGTCCGCCGGCATCTTCGCTTTCCTAACTTCCTGGAACGAATATGCCCTGGCCTCGCAAATCACCCGCTCGGTCAATTCGAAAACCTTGCCCGTTGGCCTGCTCGACTATACCGCCGAGTTCACGATCGATTGGCGCGGCATGTGCGCGCTCGCCGTGGTCATGATCGTTCCGGCGCTCACGCTCACCTTCATCATTCAAAAGCACCTCGTTTCGGGCCTCACCTTCGGCGCGGTGAAAGGATAACATTCATGGCTCCTGTCACCCTCAGGAAACTTGTCAAACGCTATGGCGCGCTCGACGTCGTTCACGGCATCGATCTCGAGGTGAAGGACCGCGAGTTCATGGCGCTCGTCGGCCCCTCCGGTTGCGGAAAATCGACGACACTGCGCATGATCGCTGGCCTCGAGGACGTAAGCGCCGGTGCCATCGAGATCGGCGGCCGCAAGGTCAACGACCTGCCGCCGCGCGCCCGCAACATCTCGATGGTATTCCAGTCCTACGCGCTCTATCCGCATATGACTGTCGCGGAGAACATGGGTTTCTCGCTGAAGATCGCCGGCCGCTCTGTGGATGAAATCAAGGCGCGCGTCGAAGAGGCTGCAACCATTCTCGACCTTGGCCATCTGCTGGAGCGCCGTCCGTCGCAACTGTCGGGCGGCCAGCGTCAACGCGTGGCCATGGGGCGTGCGATCGTGCGTCAGCCCGATGTCTTCCTGTTTGACGAGCCGCTGTCGAACCTCGACGCGAAGCTGCGAACCCAGGTCCGCACCGAAATCAAGAAGCTGCATGCACGCATGCAGGCGACGATGATCTATGTGACCCATGACCAGGTCGAGGCGATGACGCTCTCCGATCGCATCGTCATCATGCGCGACGGTCATATCGAGCAGGTCGGGACGCCGGAGGAAGTGTTCCAGCGGCCCGCCACGAAATTCGTCGCCGGCTTCATCGGTTCGCCGCCGATGAACATGGACGAAGCCATCGTCGATCAAGGACAGTTGGTCTTTGCGACCGGGATCCGCCTGCCGATTCCGCCCCGATTTGTCGGTGCTGTTCGTGCAGGACAGAAGGTCACCTTCGGTCTGCGCCCGGATGACATCTATCCGTCGGGGCACGGTCTTCATGCCGGCGATGCCGCTGCCGTGCATGAGGTCGATCTGCCCGTCACAATTACCGAGCCGCTCGGCAACGAGACTTTGGTGTTTACCCAATTCAATGGTCGCGACTGGGTTTCGCGCATGCTCAATCCGCGTCCCCTGCGCTCCGGCGAAAGTGTGCGCATGAGCTTCGACCTTTCGCGCGCCCATCTCTTCGATATCGAGACCGGAAAGGCGATGGGAGGCTGACATGGCAAGGATCGAGAAAATTGAGCTGCGCATGGTCGATCTGCAGCCGAAGGTGAAGCGGACCGACGCGATCCAGAGCTTCGTCAGTCAGGAAACGCCGATCGTCACGATAACGGATTCCGATGGCGCGACCGGCACCGGCTACAGTTACACGATCGGCACCGGCGGATCCTCCGTCATGCGCCTGTTGTCCGATCACCTCGTTCCGATCCTGATCGGCGAGGACGCCGATTGCATCGAGGCCATATGGCACAAGATGGAGTTTGCCACCCATGCCACGACGATCGGCGCGATAACGGCGCTGGCGCTGGCCGCCGTTGACACCGCCCTTTGGGACCTGCGCGCCCGCAAGCAGAAGCTGCCGCTCTGGAAGCTCGCCGGTGGCGCCAAGGACAATTGCCCGCTCTACACCACCGAAGGCGGCTGGCTGCATATCGAAAAGGAAGCCCTCGTCGAGGATGCGCTCCAGGCCAAGGCCAAGGGTTTTTCCGGCTCCAAAGTCAAGATCGGCAAGCCGCACGGATCCGAAGACTATGACCGCCTTTCGGCCATGCGCAAGGCACTCGGCGATTGCTTCGAGATCATGACCGATTGCAACCAGGGGTTCTCCGTCGACGAGGCGATCCGCCGCGCCGCGCGCCTGAAGGAGCTGGATCTGGCCTGGATCGAGGAGCCGTTGCCGGCCGACGACCTCGACGGCCACATCCGCCTGACCCGTTCGACGCCGACCCCGATCGCCGTCGGCGAATCCATGTATTCGATTCGGCATTTCCGGGAGTATATGCAGAAGGGGGCCTGCTCGATCGTGCAGGTCGACGTCGCCCGCATTGGCGGCATTACCCCGTGGCTGAAAGTTGCGCATGCTGCCGAGGCGTTCGATATTCCGGTCTGCCCGCACTTCCTGATGGAACTGCATGTCAGCCTCGTCTGCGCCGTGCCGAATGGCAAATATGTCGAATACATTCCGCAGCTTGATGAACTGACGACGAAGGGCATGGAGATCCGCGACGGACGCGCGATCGCGCCGTCGGAAGCCGGTATCGGTATTGCCTGGGACTGGGATGCGGTCAGCGCGCGCTCTATCGACGAGTTCACCCGCGAATTTACGAAATAGGGAGGCCCGCCATGCAACGGATGGGAATGGTGATCGGCCTCGAGCCCGAAAAGATCGCCGAATACAAGAAACTGCACGCTGCCGTCTGGCCGGAGATCCTAGCGCTGATCTCCGATTGCAACGTCACGAATTACTCCATCTTCTTGAAGGAACCGGAGAACCTGCTGTTTGGCTATTGGGAATATGTCGGCGAAGATTTCGCCGCCGATATGGCCAAGATGGCAGCGCACCCGAAGAACCGGGAATGGTGGTCGGTGTGCATGCCTTGCCAGAAGCCGCTTGAAACGCGCAAGGACGGCGAATGGTGGGCGATGATGGAGGAAGTCTTCCATCATGGCTGACCGCTTCGACCCCACGTCCCTGCGGCAATGGTGGCCGGCACCTGAAAACCCGCGGCCGATCGTCATCTTCGGCGCCGGCAGTATTGTTGGCGACGCGCATCTTCCGGCCTACCGAAAGGCGGGCTTTCCTGTTGCCGGCATCTTCGACCCGAACGGCGAGAAGGCAGCTTCGCTTGCTGCCGACTGGGGCATTCGGGCGTTTGCCACCGAAGCGGAGGCCCTGGCCAGTCCAGATGCGATTTTCGACCTGGCAACGCCGCCGGCCGCGCATGCCTCGATCCTGTCGAAACTGCCGACCGGCTCGGCCGCGCTGATCCAGAAGCCGATGGGCGGGGATCTCGCAGCCGCGACGGAGATCCTCAACGTCTGCCGCGAGCGGCAACTGAAGGCGGCTGTCAATTTCCAGCTGCGCTTTGCCCCGATGATGCTGGCGCTGCGCGACGCAATCGGCAAAGGCTACCTCGGCCAGGTTGTCGATTTCGATGCATGGCTTGCTCTCGCCACGCCCTGGGGCCTCTGGCCATTTCTGAAAGGGCTGCCGCGGATCGAGATCGCAATGCACTCGATCCACTATCTCGACCTGATCCGTGGGCTCCTTGGCAATCCGAACGGTGTGCACGCAAAGACGATAGGCCACCCCAACCATGAGGTGGCGCAGACCCGCACGGCCGCAATCCTCGACTACGGAGACAGCGTGCGCTGTGTGCTTTCGGTCAATCACGATCACGATTTCGGCCGCAAGTTCCAGGCTTGCGAGTTCCGCATTTCGGGGACGGAGGGCGCCGCATACGTCAAGCTTGGTGTCAATCTCGACTACCCACGCGGCGAGCCCGACGAACTCTGGATCCGTCCTGCCGGCGGCATGGAATGGGTTGAGGTACCGCTCAAGGGCGCCTGGTTCCCGGACGCTTTTGCCAATCGCATGGCGAACCTGCAACGCTTCGCCAGCGGCGAGGACGAGCAGTTGACCGGCCCGGTCGACGACGCCTGGCAGACCATGGCGCTGGTCGAGGCGGCCTATCAATCCAGCGCGCGGCCCGCAACCCCGATCGCGCCACTTCCCGGACGTTGACGATGGCAGAACAGACAATCCACTTCGAAGACTATGAGCTCGGCCATGTCAGACTGACAACGGGCCGGACGATCACGGAAACCGATTTCGTGGTCCATGCCGGACACACGGGCGACTTCTTCCCGCATCACATGGATGCTGAATTCGCCAAGACCCTGCCGGGCGGGCAGCGCATCGCCCACGGCACCATGATCTTTTCGATCGGCGTCGGCCTCACGGCGTCGCTGATCAATCCGGTCGCCTTTTCCTATGGCTATGATCGGCTGCGGTTCGTGCGTCCGGTCCATATCGGCGACACCATCCGCACCCGCGTGACGATCTCAGCCAAGGAGGACGATCCGAAGCGACCGACGGCGGGGCGCGTCGTCGAACGATGCGAAGTTATCAACCAGTGTGGCGAGGTCGTCCTTGCCGCCGACCATATCCTGATCGTCGAACGCAAAGCATAAGGGTTCAACTATGACAACGGATCTTTCTGGCAAGGTCGTCCTTGTCACCGCCGCAGCCCAGGGCATCGGCCGCGCCACCGCGCTCGCCTTTGCCAAGGCCGGCGCGACGGTGCATGCCACCGATATCAATGTCGACGCGCTCGCAACGCTGGCGACGGAGGGTAATGTCGAAACCCATCGGCTCGACGTTCTCGACGGTAGCGCGGTCGAGGCGCTGGTTGCGAAGATCGGCCGAGTGGACGTACTCTTCAATTGCGCCGGTTTCGTGCACGCGGGCTCGATCCTCGAGATGAAGGATGCCGATCTCGAATTCGCCTTCGACCTCAATGTCAAGGCGATGATCCGCACCATCCGCGCTGTATTGCCGGGCATGCTTGCGCGCAAGGACGGCTCGATCATCAACATGGCTTCGGTCGCCTCGAGCATCAAAGGCGTGCCCAACCGCTTCGCCTATGGCGTCACCAAGGCGGCGGTGATCGGCCTTACGAAATCGGTCGCCGCCGACTATGTCGCGGAGGGTATTCGCTGCAACGCCATTTGCCCGGGCACCGTGGAAAGTCCGTCCTTGCATGAGCGCATGCGCGCCCAGGGCGACTTCGAGACGGCACGGGCCGCATTCATCGCCCGCCAGCCGATGGGACGGATCGGCACGCCGGAAGAGATCGCCGATCTCGCTCTCTACCTCGCCGGCGCGACCTATACCTCCGGGCAGGCCTACGCCATTGACGGCGGCTGGACCATCTGACCTCTATCCAAGGAAACAGCACATGAAATTTCTTCGTTATGGCGAACCGGGCCGCGAAAAGCCGGGCCTCATCGACTCCGACGGCACAATCCGCGACCTTTCCGGAGAAGTGGCGGATCTGGCCGGCGATATCCTCGACCCCGAAAGGCTGGCAAAGCTCTCCAGGCTCAACCCAGAGACCTTGCCGGCGGTCGCCGGCGATCCGCGGCTCGGTCCCTGCGTGGCAGGTACCGGCAAGTTCATCTGCATCGGCCTCAATTATTCCGATCACGCCGCCGAGACCGGAGCGACGGTGCCGCCCGAGCCGATCATCTTCATGAAGGCGACGTCGGCGATCGGCGGCCCGAACGACGATCTCGTCCTGCCGCGCGGCTCGGAAAAGACCGACTGGGAAGTAGAACTCGGCATCGTCATCGGCCGCACGGCCAAATATGTCAGCGAAGCCGATGCACTCGACCATGTCGCCGGTTATTGCACCATCCACGATGTTTCCGAACGCGCCTTCCAGACCGAGCGCCATGGCCAATGGACGAAGGGCAAGTCCTGCGACACGTTCGGGCCGACCGGACCCTGGCTCGTCACCAAGGACGAGGTGCCGGATCCGCAGAACCTGCCGATGTGGCTGAAGGTCAACGGCGAGACGATGCAGAACGGCTCGTCCAAGACCATGGTCTTTGGCGTTGCCTACCTCGTTTCGTATCTCTCGCAGTTCATGTCGCTGCAGCCGGGCGATATCATCTCGACCGGCACGCCGCCGGGCGTCGGCATGGGCATGAAGCCGCCGCGCTATCTGAAGGCCGGCGACGTCGTCGAACTCGGCATCGAGGGCCTCGGCACTCAGAAGCAACGCGTTCGCGCCGACGCCTGAACGCGTACTGATTGGAGCAAAACATGACCCGCATCACCGATCTGCGCGTCTTCGATCTACGCTTTCCCACTTCGCAGAGCCTCGACGGATCCGATGCCATGAACCCGGATCCCGACTATTCCGCGGCGTATGTCATCCTCGACACTGACGATCCGGCATTGGCAGGGCATGGCCTGACTTTCACGATCGGACGGGGTAATGACATCTGCTGCATGGCCATCAAGGCCATGCGTCACCTCGTCGTCGGCCAGAACACCGCGGACATTCTGGCCAATCCGGGTCGGTTCTGGCGGCATCTGACTGGTGACAGCCAGTTGCGCTGGATCGGCCCGGAGAAGGGAGCGATCCACCTTGCGACGGGTGCCATCGTGAACGCGATCTGGGACCTCCTGGCCAAGGAAGCGGGCAAGCCCGTCTGGCGGCTGGTCGCCGAGATGACGCCGGAACAGATCGCCGACATCGTCGACTATCGCTACCTGACCGATGTGCTGACCCGCGACGAGGCGATCACAATTCTGCGGAAAGCGGAGCGAGGCAAGTCCGAGCGCATCGCGACGCTCGAGAGGGAAGGGTATGCCTGCTACACGACCTCGGCCGGCTGGCTTGGTTATGACGACGACAAGCTGCGGCGGCTCGCTCAAGAAGCGATCGATCAGGGCTTCAACCACATCAAGATGAAAGTCGGGCGCGATCTCGCCGACGACATTCGCCGCTTGACGATCGCCCGAGAGGTAATCGGTCCGGACCGCTATCTGATGATCGATGCCAATCAGGTCTGGGAAGTCGGCGAAGCGATCGACTGGATCAAGCAATTGGCCTTTGCCGAGCCGTTTTTCATCGAGGAACCGACGAGCCCCGACGACGTCGCCGGCCATCGCAAGATCCGCGAGGCAATCGGCCCGGTGAAAGTCGCGACCGGCGAGATGTGCCAGAACCGGATTATGTTTAAGCAATTCATCGCAGGAGGTGCGATCGACATCGTGCAGATCGATTCCTGCCGCATGGGCGGTCTCAACGAGGTGCTGGCGGTCTTGCTGGTAGCGGCGAAGTATGAGCTTCCGGTCTGGCCGCATGCGGGCGGGGTGGGGCTCTGCGAATACGTCCAGCACCTGTCGATGATCGACTATGTCGCCGTGTCAGGGACCAAGGATGGCCGGGTGATCGAATATGTCGACCACTTGCATGAACACTTCCTTGAACCTTGCGTCATCCGCGATGCGGCCTACATGCCGCCGCTGCGGCCGGGCTTTTCGATCGAGATGAAGCCGCAATCCATCGAGGACTACACCTTCCGAGGTTAAACTCCGCACATATTCATATATAACGCACCTATTCACTCTATTTTGTGGGCCGTCGCAGGAATCCTGCGGCGGCCCTATGTTTTTTCGAAGTTGCCGCGATTTACGGTCCCTGCACCGTATCATCGCCACCTTGCGACATTCCTCTTGACGCCCGAGGATCATTTGTAAATAACTTATTCATTCGCTTATGAATGAAATCCGGAGGGGAGTCCGGAAGAGGAGGACCAATGAAGAAGTTCATGCTCGCCGCCGCCATGGCCGCTTTATCCTATGTCGGCGCGAACGCGCAGGAATACAGCCTGCGTTTCTCGACCTCGCAGGTGAATCCCAACGAGCCGATCGTCAAGGCGATGAAGACCTTCTCCGAACGCGTCGAGAAGCGCTCGGATGGCCGAATCGCCATTACCGTAATGACCGGTGATCAGCTCGGCGCCCAGAAGAAGGTCAACGAAATGGTGATGAGCGGTGCCAGCCTGCTCAGCGCCACCGACTACGGCCAGCTCGGCCAGTTCGTGCCCGACATGTCGATCCTGGCCGGACCTTACGTCTATCCGAGCCTCCAGGCCACGGATCGCCTGTTCGCATCCGATCTCTACAAGGAATTGTCCAGCAAGCTCGAGGCGCAGGGCATCAAGATCATCATGCCCAACGGTCTCTTCGGATACCGCCACATCATCTCCAACAAACCGGTCCGCACCCCGGCTGATCTTTCCGGCGTGACGATCCGCGTGCCGTCCTCGCCGATCATGATGGCGACCTTCGGCGGCTACGGCGCGCGCCCGACGGAACTGCCGTGGGGCGATGTCTACAATGCGCTGCAGACCGGCGTCGTCGACGCCGCTGAGGGGCCATTCGGATCGATCGCCGGGGCGAAGTTGAACGAAACCCGCAAGGTCATCTCGAAGACTGGCCATCAGATCATGTTCACCGCTTGGGTCGCATCCACCCAGTTTTTCAACGGCCTGCCCGAAGACCTGCAGAAGATCCTTCTGGAGGAGGGGCAGACGATCGCCAAGGAACTGACGCAGATGACCCTTGAAACCGACGATGCCTATGCAAAGCAGTTGACCGATTCCGGTGTCGAGATCGTAACAGACGTCGACATTCCGGCTTTCGTCGAAGCCTCGCGCGTCGCCTATGACAAGGTGCCGAATATTACCCCGGGCATCTACGACCGCGTGCAGAAGGCGATGGCGCAGTAGGGCGACGAAGCCGCCCTACTCCGGCAACCCGGCGCTGGCCTGACGGCGACACCGCATCGGTGACTTGACTGACGCAGAATGTGAGACGGGCACAGCCGAGCCGAAAATGGGTGGCACATTGAGCCACCCATCTCCTTCTCTCCAAATGACTGAGGCCGCCATGGAAACCTCACTCTTGCGGGAAGAGACCATTCCTCTTCTCAGTTTTCGCCGCGCCGACGAGGCGATCGGCGTTGCCGCGCTCATCGTCATCGTCTTCTCGATCCTCTGGGGCGTTGTCAGCCGCTACATTTTCCCTCAACCGGCCGCCTGGACCTACGAGCTGGCGGTCATGGCCTTCGCTTATCTCGTCTTTTTCGGCGCCGTTGCCGGCGTCCGTCTGGGAACGCATGCGGCGATCGATGTGCTGGTCACGGCGTTGCCTGCGAGCTGGCAAAAGGCGATTGCTTGGTTCAATTACCTGTTGCTCGCCGTCTTCTTCGTGGTGATGACGGTGCTGTTTGCGTGGCAGGCCTGGACGTCGCGCCAGGTCCACACCATCGCGCTCGACCTGTCGCGCAGCCTCTCCTACGGCCCGCTCGGCGTGGCATCTGCCGGCATGTTCATCCAGCACCTCATCGTCGAAAGACCGTGGACCGTCCGGGTGCATCGCAATGCGGAATCGCTGATATGACCTTCTTTCATCTTGCCGGCCCATCGTTGCTCGTCGTCGTGCTCTTCCTGCTGTCGACTCCGATCACCTGGGCGATGGCGATCGGAGCGCTGGCCTTCTTCCTGCTCAACATGGATATGATTCCGCTTGCCAACTTCGCCCAGGAGATGGCCGAAGGAAGTCAGTCCGTGTCTCTGCTGGCGCTGCCGCTTTTCGTGCTCGCGGGCTGCATCATGAACGCCTCGGGCATCACGCGTCGGTTACTCAACCTCGCCGACGTCCTCGTCGGCCATATGACCGGCGCGCTCGCTCAGATGTGCACGGTCCTCGGCACCCTGCTCGGCGGCTTGACTGCGTCCGCGAATGCGGACGCGGCGATGCTGGCGAAGACCCTCGGCGTCGAGATGTCGGAGAGGGGATACAGCCGTGCTTTCGCCGCGGTCATCACCTCGTCAGCCGCCATCATCACCAGCCTCATACCACCGTCGATCGGCCTCATCGTCTATGGATTCCTTGCCGAAACCTCGATCGGTCGGCTGTTTGCGGCCGGCGTCGTGCCCGGCCTCGTGCTTGCCGGTGGGCTGATGATCACCACCTATTTCATTGCCAGGAAGCGAGGTTACAAGCCGCTGCGCAAGGAGCGGGCAACGCGCGCCGAAGGCGTGAAGGCGCTTGTCGATGGCATCTGGGCGCTTTCGATCCCGGTGGTCATCTTCGTCGGCACCCGCTATGGGCTGTTCACGACCACAGAGGCTGGCGCGGTCGTCGTCGTCTACGTGCTGTTCGTTGCAGTCTTCGGTTACCGCGAGTTCACCATCCGTCAGATCCCCGAGGTACTTGCCGAGTCCGTGCGCGATTCAGCCGTGGTCATGATCATGATCTGCGCGGCTGCGGCCTTCGGTTTTTACCTCGCCTGGGAACAGGTGCCGCAGGCGATGTCGAGCTGGCTCGGTGGCGCGACCGACAACCCGCTGCTGATGCTGCTGCTGATCAACGTGCTTCTGATCGTCATCGGTACAGCGATCGAGGGCTCGGCGGCGTTGATTATCCTGACGCCGATGTTGATCCCGATTATCGACGGCGTCGGTATCGATCGTGTGCATTTCGGCATCGTCTTCATCACCAACCTGACCATCGCCGGCATCACGCCGCCGGTCGGCGGCCTGATGTACATCTCGTCGATGGTGCTGAAGGTTCCAATGATGGCCTATGCGCGCGAGGTGTTGCCCTATCTCGCGATGATGATGGTGTTGCTGCTGATGCTCAGCATGTTCCCGCAACTTTCGCTCTGGCTGCCGAACCTCGTTTATGGGACGACAGCCGTTCAATAGGAGATTGCCAGCCTGGGTGGTTGAGTGCCGACCATTTCCCGACGCGCGTCCAACAAGGTGATTGCGGCCTCGAACAAGTAGGCACGGACGAGAGGATCTCCGCTTGCACGCGGAACGATCACCGGCTTTGAACGTTCGGTCAACACGGCATCCCCGCGGTAGGAGCGTTGTCTTCTCCGAGGAGAAAGTCGGCTGACATCCCGTCGACGAATATGGGGAGCTTAGCGAATGGCGAAGGCGCCGAACTCTGCTGCAGCGACCAAGGCAAAGAGCCCGGCTCGCACGGCGAAGGCGTCCACATCCGGGAAGCCGATCGCCGGCGGATCGAGATCCCCCAAGCGGACAGCGGCGAGTTCTGGGCGTCCCGTCTATCTGGTCGACGGTGCGCGCACCCCTTTTCTCCGGGCCCGCAACAAGCCGGGGCCGTTCACGCCGGTCGATCTTGCTGTGCAATGCGGGCGCCCGCTGCTCATGCGCCTGCCTTTCCCTCCGGACGAATTCGACGCCGTCATTCTCGGATGCGTCAACGTCATCGCCGACGAGATGAATCCGGCGCGCGTCGCCGCGCTCAGGCTCGGCATGGGTGCGGCGATCACGGCCTTCACCGTCCAGATCAACTGCGGCTCGGGCATGCAGTCGATCGATAGCGCCTTCCGGATGATCGAAACGGGCGAGGCCGAACTCATCATGGCGGGCGGCGCGGAAGCGCTGTCGCATGCGCCGCTGGTGCTTCGCGAGCAAGCGGTCGAATGGTTCGGTACCGTCGCAACGGCAAAGACATCCTGGGAGAAAACCACCGCGTTGGCTGGCTTTCGGCCGGAGATGGCGAAGCCGGTGGTTGGCCTTGAACGTGGGCTCACCGATCCGATCACCGAACTCAACATGGGCCAGACGGCGGAAGTCATCGGCCACCTCTTCGGCATCACGCGTGAAGCGGCCGACGCCTATGCCCTTGAAAGCCATCAACGCCTGGCACGCGCGCAAAACAACGGCTTGCTCGACGGCGAGATCGTTCCGGCGACTTGCCGCGCCGGCATGCTCTACGACCATGACGACGGTGTGCGGCCTGACACGTCGATGGAGAAGCTCGCGAAGTTGGACCCTGTTTTCGAAAAACCTTACGGCAACATCACCGCCGGCAATTCCTGCCAGATCACGGACGGCGCGTGCTGGGTCGTCCTTGCATCGGAAGAGGCGATGAGCAAGCACAGGCTCACGCCGCTCGCCCGCATAATCGACAGCGAATGGTCGGCGCTCCATCCTTCGATCATGGGGCTGGCCCCGACATTGTGTTCCACTGAAATCATGAAACGCCGAGATCTCTCCCTTGAGGACATCGACCTGTGGGAACTCAACGAAGCCTTCGCCGCGCAGGTGCTCGCCTGTCTTGCCGCATGGCAGGATGAGGAATATTGCCGAGACGTGCTCGGCCTCGACGGCGTCTTCGGGCGCATCGAACGCGACCGGCTCAATGTGGATGGAGGGGCGATCAGCCTCGGGCATCCGGTCGGCACGAGCGGAAACCGCCTCGTGCTTCATCTCGTCAACGCCATGCATCATCGTGGCTTGAGGCGCGGTATCGCGACCGAGTGCATCGGCGGCGGGCAAGGCGGCGCCATGCTCGTGGAGGTCGCATGATGCCAGCCACAAATGCGTCCGTCTGGAAAACGCCCGCCCCCCGCAAGATGGAGTTCGGACCGCGCGACGCCGCGAAGGTTTTCACGCACTGGCGGCTGAGCATGGGGCCGGACGACATCGCCTGGCTTTTGCTCGACAGGTCCAGCGAAAGCACGAACACGCTGTCGGAATCGGTTCTCGCCGAACTGGACATGGCGCTTGGCGATATTGAAGGCATGGGCGCCAAGGGGCTCGTCATCCGCTCGACCAAGAAAGGCGGCTTTATCGCCGGCGCGGACATCCACGACTTCAAGGGCGTGACCGAGGCGCGCGAGGTCGAGAAGCGCATGAGGCGGGCGCACGAAATCGTCGATCGTCTTGCGGCACTCAGGATACCGACGGTGGCCTTGATCCACGGCTACTGCCTCGGCGGTGGGCTCGAACTAGCGCTCGCCTGCAAATACCGCATGGCTTTGGGCGACGCGAAGCTGGGCTTCCCCGAAATCATGCTTGGCCTGCATCCGGGGCTTGGCGGGACGTTCCGGCTGACGGCGCTGATCGACCCTGTCGAGGCGATGACGATGATGCTGATGGGAAAGACGGTGCATGGGAAGAAGGCGAAGGCGCTCGGTCTCGTCGACGCCGTTATCGAGGAGCGCCATGTTGAAAACGCCGTGCGCGCGGCCGTCGCCGGCAAGATGAAGAAGGACGGCGGCAACTGGAAATCCAGCGTGTTCGGCCTGCGGCCGGCACGCCAGTTGGCCGCCCGGCAGATGCGGGGCGAGGCGGAGAAACGCGCGCCGAAGCGATATTACCCGGCACCCTACCGCCTCATCGACCTCTGGGAGGAGCACGGCGGCGACAGCAAGGCAATGCAAGAAGCCGAGATCGCGTCGTTCTCGGAACTGCTTGTCAGCGAGACCGCGCAGAACCTTATCCGTGTCTTCTTCCTGCGTGAGAAGCTGAAGGGCTCCGCTAAGGGCGAAAGCGGCATTCGGCACGTCCACGTCATCGGCGCGGGCACGATGGGCGGCGACATCGCAGCCTGGTGCGCGGCGCGGGGACTGCGTGTCACGCTCGCCGACCTCGACCGCAACGCCATCGCCAGGGCGATTGGCCGCGCCGCGGCGTTTTACGACCAGAAGCTTCATTCGAGCATCGAGCGGCGCGACGCGCTCGACCGCCTGATCCCCGATTTCGAGGGGGCAGGGGCCGCCAAGGCTGATCTCGTCATCGAGGCCGTCGTGGAAAAGTTGGATGTCAAACGCAAGGTGTTTGACGGGATCGAGCCGAAAATGCGCAAGGACGCGATCCTCGCCACCAACACGTCGAGCATTCCGCTCGAGGCGTTGCGCGAGGGCCTGACCTTTCCGGATCGGCTCGTCGGCCTGCATTTCTTCAATCCGGTCGCAAAAATGGAGCTCGTCGAGGTTGTTGCTCATGACCAGGCGAGTAAGGCGACGCTCGACAGGGCGCATGCCTTCTGCGGCGCGATCGACAGGTTGCCCGCCGCCGTGAAGAGCGCGCCCGGGTTCCTAGTCAACCGTGCACTGACGCCGTATCTGACCGAGGCTTTCGTCATGCTCGACGAGGGAACGCCCAAGGAGACGATCGACCGGGCGGCGGAGGAGTTCGGCATGCCGATGGGTCCGATCGAGCTCGCCGACCGCATCGGGCTCGACATCGGCCTCGAGGTCGTCAGGATGCTCAAGGACAGGCTCGATGATCCCATCGCCGACATTCCGGCGTGGCTGGAAAAGAAGGTTGACCGTGGCGAGACCGGCCGAAAGGCGGGCAAGGGACTTTACGGCTATGACGGCAAGCGCAAGCCAAAAAAGGGATCCGGTGCGCCGGGACCCGGCCCGGAGATGGCGGAGCGCCTTCTTCTGCCCATGCTCAATACCTGCGTGCGCTGTCTGCGCGAGGGCATCGTCGAAGACGAGGATACGCTCGATGGCGCGATGATCTTTGCGACCGGTTTCGCGCCGTTCCGTGGCGGGCCGATGCATTACGCGCGCAGGCGCGGCGCGTCAGACATTCTGGAGACGTTGAGGCGGCTCGAACAGCAGCACGGGCCTCGGTTTGCCCCCGACAAGGGCTGGGACGCAATGAGCGGAGAAACGTGACGGGCAAGCCGGACCAGCATCAACGGGCCGAAAGCGTCGCCGACCGCATCATAGCGTGTCTCGGCGGGCACATTGTGCTTGCGCTTCCGCTCGGGCTTGGCAAGGCCAATCTCGTCGCAAATGCACTGTTCGAGCGGGCGGCCCTGGACAGAACGGTCGATCTCGAAATACTCACCGCGCTGACGCTGGAAACGCCTGCCTGGTCAAGCGAGATGGAACGCCGCTTCCTTCAACCTATGACCGAGCGGCTGTATTCGGGTTACCCGGGGCTCACCTATGCCAAAGCGCTGCGCGAAGGGTCGCTGCCGGAAAACGTCCGCATCAGCGAGTTCTTTTTCGTCGCCGGGCGCTGGCTCTCGATCGAGATCGCCCAGCAGAACTATGTCTCGGCCAATTACACGCATGCGGGCCGATACGCGCTCGAACGCGGCATCAACGTCCTCGCGCAACTTGTGGCAAAGCGCCGCGACGGCGCCGACGCCGAATATAGCCTGTCCTGCAACGCCGACATCACGCTCGACATTCTGCCGGCGCTGAAGGCCCGGCACGAGCCGTTTCTTCTTGTAGGCGAGGTCAGCTCCCAATTGCCCTTCATGCCTGGCGAGGCGGTGCTGCCGGCCGGCGAGTTCGATTTCATCCTCGACGGACCCGATCGCGACCGACCGCTCTTCGTCGTGCCCCGGGAACCGGTATCGCTGGCCGATCACGCTATCGGCATCCGTGCGGCGAGCCTGGTGAAGGATGGCGGAACGCTGCAGATCGGCATCGGATCACTGGGCGATGCGTTGACGGCGGGCCTCATCCTGCGACAGCGCCGGCCCGAGGTTTTTGCCGACGCGCTGCATCGCCTTGCTCCCCACGAGACCGCAAGGCGGGAGACGAGAGCCTTCGAGAGCGGTCTCTACGCCGCCAGTGAGATGTTTGTCGACGGTTTCACGGATCTATTCCGGGCAGGCATCCTCAAGCGCCGCGCCTCGGACGGGGCGATACTCCATTCCGGCTTCTTCGTTGGCAGCAAGGCGCTCTACCAATTCCTCCGCGACCTGCCCGAGGAGGAGCGCGCGCTTTTCCAGATGCGGGGCATTTCCTTCGTCAACGAGCTTTACGGCGAGGAGGAGAAGAAGCGCGCCGACCGGGTGAACGCGCGCTTCGTCAACAATGCAATGATGGTGACGCTCATGGGAGCAACGGTATCGGACGCGCTTGCAGACGGCCGCGTCGTCTCCGGCGTCGGCGGGGAGTACAACTTCGTCGCCCAGGCCTTCGCCCTCGAAGGCGCGCGCTCCATCATCACCCTCAACGCGGCGCGCTGGCATCGCGGGCGTCGTCAATCGCGCCTCGTCTGGTCCTACGGACACACGACGCTGCCGCGGCATCTGCGCGACATCGTCGTGACCGAATACGGCATTGCCGATCTACGCGGCAAATCCGACCGCGACTGCATAGCCGCGATGCTGGCAGTCACCGATTCGGCCTTTCAGGACGAACTGCTCGACGCGGCCAAAACCGCCGGCAAGATCGAGAGGGATTTTACCGTTCCGACTGCCTTCCGCCGGAATACCCCAGAGGCTGTTGCGGAAGCGCTTCTCCCGCTGCGCAAGGAAGGCTGGTGCGCCACGTTTCCATTCGGCACGGAGTTCACCGAGGAGGAACAGCACCTGGTTCCGGCGCTGCGCTATCTGAAGCATAGAACTGCTTCCAGGCGATCGCTTGCGCGCGCCGTCCTTGTGTCGCTCGCCGAAGCCCGCCCTGACCAAGCAGAGCGCGCCGCGCTTGAAAGGATGCACCTCGCCGCTCCAGCGAACCTGCGCGAAAGGCTTTATGCGAAACTGCTTCTCCGGGCGCTCAGACGCGGCAAATAGCGTTCATGGCACCGGGGCAGAGTTCAGCCGCCGCTTCTATACTCCGCGGCCTCAGAGCTCCCGGCGCGCTTGTCGCCGCCGTCTTCCTTTTTCTTCGAATGCTGCGCGGCGATCGGCGAGATCTCTTCCATGGGAAACGCGTCGACGGCGACCACGCGGTCCACGGCCGCCTTGGCTTCGGCAAGTTGCTCGAATTCCTCGCCGCTGATGACGCCCTTGTCGCGCGCCTCTTCCGGATCATGGAGGTGCTTGTCACGCATCTTCTTCTCGATGGGCGCCGCGGCGGTGACCAGCCTGAAAGCGCGCTCGAGATCCTTGAACGGGTGCTGTTCGTGCCCTTCGCCCAGATAGATGTCCGGCGTCAGCCGTTCGCGCTGGGGCGAATCGTTCATCAGCGTCTCGGCCACCGCGCCTGTGAGTTCGTCCGACGGCGCCGGAGCGGAAATCCCCATGGGGAAGGCGGCCAGTCTGACAAGGATCGCCGCCCAGCGCGCCGGCAAATTGTCGAGCACGCCGGCAAAAGCGGCCGCGATACGACCCTGACCCTGGCGCATCAGATAGTCGACGATCGGCTGGTCTTCTTGTTGCCGCCCCTCTGCCTCGTAACGGGTCAGCACCGCGCCGAGCAGATAGAGTTCCGACAGGATGTCGCCCAGCCTGGCTGAGATCATCTCCTTGCGCTTGAGCGCTCCGCCCAGCGTCAGCAGCGAGAGGTCGGCAAGCAGCGCGAAGGCAGCGGCGTTGCGTGAAAGCTGTTTCCAGAACCCGGGCATCGCCGCCCCATCCGGGGCCGGACCGATGCGCCCGCCCGACCAGCCGCGCACAAAGGTGCGCCAAAGCGTAGCGAAAGCATGTCCGACATGGCGCCAGAGTATCTTGTCGAAGGTGTCCAGGCCCTTCTTCCCGTCCTGGTCGGACAGCGCCAGCATTTCCTTCAGCATGTAGGGATGCGAGCGCACCGCACCCTGGCCGAAGATCATTAGGCTCCGCGTGAGGATATTCGCGCCTTCGACCGTGATTCCGATCGGCGCCGACCTGTATTGGCTGCCGAGATAATTCCTTGGACCGTCGATGATCGCCTTGCCGCCGTGAATGTCCATCGCCTTGCAGACAGAATCGCGCATGCGCTCGGTGGCGTGGAATTTCATGATGGCCGAGATCACGGACGGCCTGTGTCCCTGATCGAGAGCGGCGATGGTGAGCCGCCTTGCGGCATCGATCAGATAGATGTTCGCGGCAAGGTCGGCGAGGGGCTTCCGGATGCCCTCGAACACGCCGATCGGAACGTCGAACTGGGTCCGGACCCGCGCGTGGGCGCCGGTTGCGCGCGCACACATGGCAGCGGCCGCCGCCGACTGCGCCGGCAGCGAAATGCCGCGGCCGGCGGCAAGCGCCGTCATCAGCATCTTCCAGCCTTCTCCGATCTGCTTCTCGCCGCCCAGGATCAGGTCGAGCGGCAGAAACACATCCCTCCCGTAAAGCGGACCGTTCTGGAAATGGGTGAATTGCGGTATGTGCCGCTCGCCATGGGTGACGCCCGGCGCTGATGTCGGTAGCAGCGCGAGCGTGATGCCGAGTTCATTCCCGCGGCCGAGATGATTTTCCGGGTCGTACATCTTGAAGGCGAGACCCACCACGGTGGCGATCGGACCGAGCGTGATGTAGCGCTTGTGGAAGTTGAGCCTGACGCCCAGTACTTTCTCTCCCTCCCAGGCGCCAAATTCGACGATGCCCGCGTCGGTCATCGCTGCCGCATCCGAGCCGGCGTCCGGCGAAGTCAGGGCGAAGCAGGGAATCTCGCGCCCGTCGGCGAGCCTGGGCAGCCAGTAATCACGCTGTTCGTCGGTGCCGAAATGCATCAGCAATTCGGCGGGGCCGAGGGAATTCGGCACCATCACCGTCACGCCGGCCACGACGCTGCAGGAAGAGACGGTGCGCACGACTTCCGAATGCGCGGTGTTTGAAAAGCCGAGGCCGCCATATTTTTTTGGGATGATCATGCCGAAGAATTTCTTCTTGCGCAGGAAGTCCCAGACGTCACACGGCAGGTCGCGGTCTTCCCAGTTGATCTTCCAATCGTCGATCATGGCACAGAGTTCGCGCACCGGCCCGTCCATGAAGGCCTGCTCCTCTGCGGAAAGTCTCGTTGGCGGTATGGCGAGAAGTCTGTTCCAGTCCGGATTCCCGGTGAATAGCTCGCGGTCCCACCATACCGTACCCGCCTCGATCGCGTCGCGCTCGGTCTCCGAGATCGGCGGCATGACGTGAGCGGCCCATTTGAAGAGCGGCTTGGTGATTGTGTCGCGTCGGAAAGTGTGCGGGCGCATGGGACCCGTTCCTTAAATCCATCATACCCATACTGGCTGGAATGCCTTCGCCTGCGATCAGTTCCAGCGAGCGTCGTCGTCAATTCCCTCCAACCTGGATTGATCCTGCTCAGTATCCAATGAGCTTGACGTTAACCACTCCCGAACCAGTTGACCAAATGCTCTGGCGCTGGCCGATTGCTTGGAAGTGGCGGTGGGCATGTGCGTTTAGTGGGTCTTCGATCGGATCGGATAGGATCGCTTCGGCTGTAAGGCACGCCTATGACATCGGCGAAAAGCGCCCTCCCAACCGCAAACTTGGTACTGCGATCAGCCGCGGGAACGGATGCTAATTGGAAAACGTTCCCTCAAATGCGTTGCCTTCAAATCGGCTGCGGGATGCGGCCGTAACAGGTCCGACAGCCAGCGAGGACTGGCGGAACCGGCAACATTTGTTCCGCCGAGCGGATCAAGCGCCTGATGCGGTCGTTCGATTTGGAACGCGGCCGATAACGCGTCGGTAGATGAGGAGGTCCTTAGAAGCACAATGACCAACCGATCTGGCCGAGATGATCCAGGCGGCGAGAAAATCGTGACGGTGTTCGGCGGAACGGGTTTCCTTGGGCGGCGGATCGTGTGCAGGCTTCTGGAGAAAGCCGTCGATGTACGTGCCGTCTCGCGCCATCCGCACAAGAACAAATGCGACAACGCGTCCGGTAAGGGGCGAATTCAGCAGATCGAGGCGGACATACTGAATGCATCCTCGATCGCCGCTGTCGTTGGTGGATCTCGCGTGGTTGTGAATGCGGTAAGCCTTTATGTCGAGCACGGTGAGCAGACCTTCGAGCGTGTCCATGTACAAGCCGCGGCCGATCTGGCGACCGCTTCGCGGGATGCAGGCGTCGAGAGCTTCATACAGATTTCGGGTATCGGATCGGATGCAAAATCGCGTTCGAATTACATTCGGGCCCGGGGCCGCGGCGAGGAGGCGGTGAAGGCGACATTTCAAGGCGCAGTGATCGTCCGTCCCGCTGTTATGACTGGGCCCGATGACGCGTTCATCACAACGATCTCGAGGCTGGTACGGCTCCTCCCGATCTATCCGCTGTTCGGCAACGGCGGCACGCGGCTGCAACCGGTTTATGTCGAGGACGTGGCAGAAGCCGTGAGCCGCCTGGCCTTGGGGCAGAATTCCACCGATGCCTCGATTTTCGAGTGCGCCGGTCCGCGCATTTATTCGTATCGGGAACTCGTCGGGCAGATAGCCACGCAACTCAAGTTGCCAATCAGGTTTGTGCCCGTGCCATTCCCGCTGTGGAGCATGTTGGCGACTGCTACGGAGTGCCTTCCCGGCGTATTCTTGACGCGCAATCAAGTCGATCTCATGCGTTGCGACAATGTCGCGGCAAACGATCTGCCGGGCCTCCAAGAACTGGGTATGCAAGCCCGCAGTATCGAGGACGTCGTCTACATGATCGAGCACGACGTTTGAGCTTTAACTGCCGGGAAAAGGCGTGGCGCTTCACAATCTGCAACTGGAAGAAACTCGGGTGCCATTTCGCTGCTCGGATTCATGATGGCAAAAGGCACTTAAGTGTATCTCTTCGATGCCAAGCACTTCTAAGCTCCTTTTGAAGCCAGCTTGCCACTTAACGAAAAATATGACAATACCGGTCAACTTACCGGGCTGTGATGTGTGACAGCACCAAACGACGGTGCAATTTCCGTGCTGGCAATGAACGTCTGACACCTAAAAAAGGAAGAACTGATCTACAAATGAACTTCTGGCATTCCATGTCTTGGAAAACCGAAGGCATTCGCGTCACAGCTCCCGTCCAATGGCGCCAATACGATGGGATGGTCAGCGTCCTTTGGGAGGCGGAAAGTCAAGCTGGTGCCAGTGGCTACTATCTCGCGGACGATCCGCGCATCATGTTTTTCTTCAACGACGTCTCGTCGAACGTTCGCATTTCGAACCAGGACAATGATCTGACGAGGAATTCGCGTCCCATGGCGCGTGCCGTGTATATTCCTGCCGGTGTCCCGTTGTGGACCGGCAGTCGAAAGACGCATAGCTTCAGTCACCTTAACCTGCACCTGCACAAGGATCGGGTGTTGCGGTATCTGGTTTCATCGGTCGGGAACTCCGCGGCGCAGGCGGCGTTGCGCCGTCCGGTCGAACTCAAAGACGTGGCGGCAATCGACGCGTTGGCGAAGCTGTTGGCCGACGAAATAAAAACGCCTTCCAAGCATGCAGTCTATGCGGAGAGCCTTATAGGGAGCATCGTCGCGGGGCTTCTGGATATTCCCGCCGAAAGGGAGGAGAGGGCTGGCGGCAGGCTGACACAGGCACAGATGAACAAGCTCATCTCGCATATCGACGCGCTTGGCGATTATCGTATGTCTGTCGCCGACATGGCCGCGGTCGTCGGCCTGTCCGAAAGCTGGTTTGCAAATGTCTTCAAGCAAACGACGGGTAACACACCGCTGCAATGGCAGCTTGCAAAGCGTGTCGAGCTTTCGAAACAGTTGCTCGGCGAAAGCGACCTTCCGGTTGCCAGCATCGCCGCGCAGCTCGGATTTTCCGATCAGGCACACCTGACCAAGGTCTTCCGCCAGATCGTTGGCGAAACTCCGGCGGCCTGGCGGCGGATGCGGCATCTCCGGCAATCGTGAAAATCCCGCCCTGCGAATCGCGGGCGGGACGACTTGTCCTTACCAGGTCTGGCGCAGCGTCGCGAGGATGGTGCGTCCCGGATTGTAGTACACCGCGCCGGAGTCCTTACTCGCCACGTGTTTCTCGTCGAATACATTGTTGACGTTTAGCTGGAATGTCGTGTTTTCCTGGACCTTGTAGGTGAAGGCTGCATCGAACACGACTGCGCTGTCCGACGATGTGGTGTTGGTGATGTTGGTGTAATACGCGTCCGTGTAGCGAGCTCCGAGCCCGAACATCATGTCGCCCCTCGCGCCTTCGCCCTCCAGTGTGTAGGTGCCCCACACCGAAGCGATATTCTTGGGAACACGCATCAGGCGGTTGCCATCATTGGCTCCGCCAGGTTCTTCAATCTTGGAGTCGATGTAGCTGTAGGCGGCAATCACGGTGATATTATTCGTCACCTCCGCCTTGGCTTCGAGTTCGAAGCCACGATGTCTGACCTTTTCGACCGTTTGCGGCAGATAGGTGACCTGATCAAAGACGGTAATGTTGCCCTTCGTCAGGTCGTAGACGGAAGCAGTGAACAATGCCGGAAAAGCATCCGGGCGATATTTAATCCCGGCTTCATACTGCTTCCCCGTTGTAGGTTCGCTACCTGCGGCAGGCGGCGCGGCCGACTCGGCGTAGCTGATATAAGGAGCCAGTTCCTCGGTAATCTTGTAGCTCACACCGACCCGCGTCGTGAATTCGCTGTGGTTGCCGGCCTGTGTGGTACCTGCAAGCAGATTTGTCTCGCTAAGGTCAAGCCAGTCATTGCGCAAGCCGACGCTCACAGTCAGCTTGTCGAAGAAGGTCAGATCCTGCTGCAGATAGATCGCATTGGTCTGCTGGTCGTTGTTGGTGCTGGCATAAGGCGCCAGCGCGCCAGGCCCGCCTGAATAGATCGGGTTTTCCCAGTCGATCGAAGGCGCAGGCGCATAAAAGTTGTCGCTGTCCGACTCGTATTTATTGTAATCGGCACCGAAAAGCGTGCGGCTCTCCACATTGTCGAAACTTGCTTCGTAAACCAGGTGCGCATCGATGACGAATTGTTCGGTCGATTTCTCGTTTCCGAAGAAATAGCGACCCGCCACGGTCGAGCCGTCGGTCGGTGTGCTGCCAATATAGGCGCTGCCGAACCCGTCGTTCAGATTGCTGTAGCGGGCGTTGGAACTGAAACTCAGGCCGTTGCCGAAATCGTGGTCGAACAGGACGCTGTAGGTATTGCGGTTCGTCTCGCTGAAGTAATAGTCCGGCTCCCCGAAAAACTGGTCCCTGTCGAAATCAGTACCGAGCGGGTGACCACCGCTACCGGGGACTCCGTCCTTGTCGAGATGATCGAAGACAAATGTCAGGCTTGTCGCGTCGGTGGGGCGCCACGTCACGCCGCCCATGATGAAGTTCTCGTCATCCTGAGAATAATCGTATTCGGCGTCGGAGCGCTGGAATTTGCCGGTCAAACGGTAGGATAGGGTGTCGTCCTCCGTGAGGTTGTCACCGAAATCGAAGCCCAGTTCCTTATGTGAGAAAGAGCCGCCCGTGCCATAGACTTCACCGAAACGATCACTCTTCGGCGTTTTCGTGACATAGTTCACCGATCCGCCGGGTTCCGCCGCTCCAAAGCTTGAGGAACTGGCGCCCTTCAACACCTCGATGCGCTCGAAAGCATAGGGCTCTTCCCTAACCCCTGCAAAGGTCCTGCCGATGGCCAATCCGTCGCGATACGTGTACGGGGTGAAGCCGCGAATGTCGAAGTAGTCGAAACGGTCGTCCGAACCATAGAAGTCGGTCACCACACCCGCCGTATATTGTACGACTTGCTCGACAGTGTCGGCGGCGCGTTCTTCAATTTCCTTGGCGGTAATGACGGAAACCGAGGCGGGGGCTACCAGGATATCGGTCGGCATCTTGCCGAGGCCGGTCGTTTCTCTGGCAACGATCGACTTTGAATCGTCATCGGTATTGAGCACGCTTCCGCTACCAGCGCCCTGGGCCACAATCTCCTCCAGCGCGGTTGCGCCGCCTTCAGTGCCTGCTTCCTGTGCAAACGAAAGGGCAGGCGTCAACGCAATGAGTGCCGTGCAACCCAGGAGAAATGCGTTTCGGTAACGGATCGGCGCCCGCGTTGGCCAGCGGCATGTTTGATCGATGTCCATGTTCATATTCCAATTGACGTAAATGCTGAAAGCGATCGGCCTCATTACCAATGCCGTTGGAGGCCGCCGAACTGCATCGCGTCTGGCCGTCCGCCGCGCATGAAAGCAGCGCCCAACCGGCCCCCGGCTTGAAGTCGTTGTCCCACGGTCCGCCATTAACTGGAGCGGATTTGTCTAGTATTGTATATTTCCCCGGTTTTGTACGATCCGCCGGAAATCTCCGCGCACTTTCTGGATAATGGCTGCTTTGCCGTTGACGTCGGGTAATTAACCTGAGACTGGGGGTCAACTTATAACGTTGAATGGAGTGTGGCGATGAAGCTGTTTCGTTTCGCCGTGCTGGCAATGATGGCCCTCGTTTTGACAGGCAGGCACGAAACCGTGTTCGCCGCCGAGAGCGCTTCGTATCCCATCACCATCAAGCATGCCTTCGGCACTACCATCATCGAGAAGAAGCCGCAGCGGGTGGCAACCGTCGCCTGGGCAAACCACGAAGTACCGCTGGCTCTTGGCGTCGTTCCGGTTGGCATGGCGCGCGCCAACTTCGGTGACGACGATGGTGATGGCATCCTGCCGTGGGTCGCCGCACGGCTGGACGAGCTCAAGGCCGAAAAGCCGGTGCTTTTCGACGAGGGCGATGGCATCGATTTCGAGGCGGTCGCCGCCACCCAACCGGACGTCATCCTTGCTGCCTATTCTGGCCTCAGCCAGGCGGACTTTGACACCTTGAGCGAGATCGCGCCTGTTGTTGCTTATCCCCAGGCGCCCTGGTCGACGGATTGGCGCGAGACAACCCGATTGAACAGTGCCGGGCTTGGGATGACTGCAGAAGGCGAGGCGCTAATCGCCGATATCGAGGCCGACATCGCCCGCACACTTGATGGGCATCCCGAGCTCAAGGGCAAATCGGCGATGTTCATTACGCATCTCAGCGCATGGGACCTCAGCGTCGTCAATTTCTACACGATCAACGACACGCGCGTGAAATTCTTTGCCGATCTCGGGCTCGCATCGCCGAAAAGTGTCGTGCAGGCATCGCAACCCGGGAAGTTCTCGGGCTCCGTCAGCGCCGAGCAGATCGATGCCTTCGACGATGTCGATATTCTCGTTACCTACGGCGACGGGATGCTTTTCGATGCTTTGAAAGCCAACCCGCTGATGCTGCATATGCCAGCCGTTGCGCGGGAATCTATTGTCATGCTCGGCAACAACGCGGTTGGTAACGCCGCGAATCCGACGCCGCTGTCGATCAGATGGATCTTGAAGGACTACGTGAAGCTGCTGAGCGAGGCAGCCAAGAAGCCGAAATGACCGCCGGAATCATCAAGACATCGGACGGGCGTTGGTCGGCCGTGTCCCGTTCCAACCGAATGCGAAGCCTTTGGCTGGCCGCGCTTTTCGCACTCCTGGCGATCTTGCTTGTCACCTCTGTTACCGTTGGCACGCGCAACGTCGGGTGGAACGATATCGCCGCGGCGCTGGGCGGTGCGCAGGATAACATTGGTCGGGCATCGGTCGCGCTGCGCATTCCGCGGACCTTGCTGGCACTGCTCGCAGGGGGCGCTTTGGGGTTGGCCGGAGCGATCATGCAAGGCGTGACCCGTAATCCGCTTGCGGATCCCGGCATTCTCGGCGTCAACATGGGGGCATCTCTCGCGGTCGTCGTTGGCGTCGCCTGGTTCGGAATGTCATCCGTTTATGCCTATATCTGGGTCGCGATTTTGGGTGCCGGATGCGCCGCGATCTTCGTCTACGCCATCGGTTCGCTGGGGAGAGGCGGCGCAACGCCTCTGAAAATGGCGCTTGCAGGCGCGGCGACGTCGGTCGCGCTTGCGTCCATGGTTATCGCCGTCGTGCTGCCGCGGGGCGATATCGCAGGCGGTATTCATTCCTGGCAGGTCGGCGGTGTCGGCGGCGCGACTTACGAGCGAATCCGTCCCGTCTTGCCGTTTCTTCTCGCAGGTTATGTCATCAGCCTGCTGTCCGCCAGAAAGCTCAATTCTCTTGCGCTCGGTGACGAGCTGGCGACCGGGCTCGGCGAAAGCGTCGCAGCCGCGCGTGCCGTTGCGTCCCTCGGCGCTATCCTTCTCTGCGGTGCGAAGACAGCCGTGTGCGGGCCGATCGGTTTCCTCGGGCTGGTCGTGCCGCATCTCTGCCGCCTTTTGATCGGCGTTGACCATCGGTGGTTGCTGTCCTTTTCGACGCTTGGCGGCGCATGTCTCCTGCTCGCGGCGGATGTTCTCGGACGCATCGTCGCACGCCCTGCAGAGATCGATGTCGGCATCGTCACTGCGCTGATCGGTGCGCCATTCTTCATCTGGATCGTCAGGCGCCAGCGTGTGAGGGACCTGTGACAATTCACTCGGCCACCATTGATGTCGTCATCGCAAAACGTCGCAGACGCGCGCGCAGGCACGCTGTCATTCTTGCGGTGTTGCTAACCCTCGTCGCAGTGATCTTCGCCGTCACGTTGTCGGTTGGGCAATCCATCACGCCGCCGGGCGACGTTTTGCGCGTGCTGATCGGCGAAACGGTTCCGGGCGCATCCTTCAATGTGGGACAACTGAGGTTGCCACGCGCCGCGTTGTCGATCCTTGCCGGATTGTGCTTCGGACTGGGCGGTGTTGCGTTTCAGCTCATGTTGCGCAATCCGCTCGCCAGTCCCGACATTATCGGGATCACCTCCGGGGCAGGGGCGGCTGCCGTTTTCGCTATTGTCGTCCTGGCGATAAACGGACCGATGGTTTCAGTTATCGCTGTTGTGGCGGGCCTCGGTGTGGCGCTGCTCGTCTACGGCCTTTCTTTCCGCAATGGGATCGCCGGCACCCGGCTGATCCTTGTCGGCATTGGCGTTTCCGCCATGCTGCAAAGTGTCGTCGCCTACATCTTGCAATCGGCGCCCGCCTGGAATTTGCAGGAGGCGATGCGCTGGCTGACTGGCAGCGTCAACGGCGCTCAGCTCGATCAGGCGCTACCGCTTCTGCTTGCCCTCCTGTTTTTCGGTGGGCTTCTGCTCAGTCGCGGTCGCGATCTCGAGACATTGCGCTTGGGTGACGATATGGCGGCCGGCCTTGGTACGAGGGTCTCGCAAACCCGGATGCTGGTGATTTTGGCAGCGGTCGGTCTGATCGCGTCGGCGACCGCAGCAACGGGACCGATCGCCTTCGTCGCTTTCCTGTCGGGGCCGATCGCCGGCCGGATCATTCGAAACGACGGGTCGCTGCTGATGCCGTCTGCGCTGACGGGCGCCGTTCTCGTGCTCGCCGCCGACTATGTCGGGCAGCATTTTCTGCCGGGCCGCTACCCGGTCGGTGTCGTAACCGGCGCGCTTGGTGCTCCCTACCTGATATACCTGATCGTTCGCATCAACCGGACCGGAGGCTCGTTATGACCGATCATCTGCTCGTCGCCAGCGGACTGTCGGCCGGCTATAACAATACCGAGATCCTGCATGGGCTCGACCTCATCGTTCCCCCGGGGAAGATCACCGTGATCGTCGGCGCCAACGCCTGTGGCAAGTCCACGTTTCTTCGGACGCTTTCGCGATTGATCGTGCCCAGCGACGGGCAGGTACTCCTCGACGGCAAATCCATCCACCGGACACCTTCGCGAGACCTCGCCCGGACGCTGGGTCTGCTGCCGCAGTCGCCGATCGCGCCGGAAGGCATCACTGTGGCCGACCTCGTCAGCCGGGGGCGGCATCCGCATCAAAGCCTGTTTTCCCGCTGGACGCGACAGGACGACGAGGCCGTCGACAGTGCGCTTGCGGCGACAAAGACGTTCGACCTTGCCGATCGGCCGATAGACGAGCTGTCCGGCGGCCAGCGGCAGCGGGTCTGGATCGCCATGGCACTCGCGCAGCAGACAGACATCCTGTTGCTCGACGAGCCGACGACCTTTCTCGACATCAGCCATCAGATCGAGGTGCTCGATCTTCTGACCGATCTGAACAGCATGCGTGGCACGACAGTTGTCATGGTCCTGCACGATCTCAACCTTGCAGCCCGCTATGCCGACCATCTGGTCGCGATTGCCGAAGGGCGCGTGCACATTTCGGGCACGTCAGCGGAGGTGCTTACCGAAGATACCGTGCGGCATGTTTTCGGCCTCGACAGTCGCATCATCAGTGATCCCACGTCGGGTCGGCCAATCATGCTGCCGATCGGGCGTCACCGGATGGCAGCCGCCGATGACATGAGCGACATGTCACAAAAGGAGAAGATCGCATGAACGCGGTACCTTCATTCAAGCTGTCCGGCGTGGCAGTTTCCAGCAGTGCTGCCGACATGCTCGACGAGATTTGCGAGCATTTTGTCGAACATGCCGAGGTGGAACGGATTGACGACCTGGCTGTGCTGCGGAGCAAGGTCGGTGTCGCGCGCATCCGGCTCGAAAACCCTCGCTTGTTGATCGATCTCGACTGTCCGACCCCTGAAACGCTGCATATGAGCCGTACGATCCTGGCGGAACATCTTTTCTATTTTGCCGAAGACCACCCGTTCGAATTGACCTGGTCGGAACCGACGTCTTTGTCGGTGCTGCCGAATCTTCATGAGGTGACAGTCGTCTCGGCGCAAGATGTCACTCCGCATATGCGCCGCGTGATATTTTCCTGCGCGGACGTCACGCCTTTTGTGGGAGGCGACATGCATGTCCGCCTGCTGGTGCCGCCGAAAGGCAAACCGCCGGTCTGGCCCGGCTTTCGTGAAGATGGCCGCATCGCTTGGCCAGAAGGCGAGAACGAGCTTGTGGTTCGTGTCTATACCATCCGCGCCGTCGATCACGATCGCGGTGAGTTGTGGGTCGACTTCTTGCAGCATCCGGCCCCAGGAGTATCGACACCCGGCGCCGATTTTGCGCGCGACGCGCAGCCCGGAGACGTGGCGGCACTTCTCGGGCCAGGCGCAGGCGGTCTGCCAGCGGAGCGATCCATTTTGCTGATCGGCGACGAGAGCGCGTTGCCGGCCATAGCACGGATCGCGGCCGAGGTTCCGGCTGAAACGCGTATGCGGGCCATCATCGAGGTTGAGGACCAGGCAGAAGAGCAGCCGCTTCCGACCGATGGCGTGCTTGACGTGCGTTGGCTGCATCGGAGTAGCTATCCGGAAGGTGCTGCCAATGTCCTCGTGTCCGAAGCGAAAACAGCGATACAAACCGCCGATGACGAAACATTTGTCTGGGCTGCGTGCGAAAAAGGAGACATACGAGCCATCCGGACGTTCCTCAAAGCGCGGCAACATGATCGCAAGAAGATGTATGTCGCTTGGTATTGGGAGAGAAATGCGTAGCTTGACCGCGTCGAGAAACACGGCAGCCTGCTGACAAACGGCAAACGACGTGACAACAGCGCGCGCCGTGTCACGCCTCTGAAATCAGCTCTCCCAAATGCTGACGGGCCCATTTCACCTCGTCCGATGCGGTGCGGCGAAAATGACGTTTGAAATCGCGGCTGAACGGCGCGGGACTGAGATAGCCGACCGACAATGCGACCTCCGCTATGGTTTTGTTCTGGCGCGCCATCAGAAGCCGCGCCTCGTGAAGTCGCATCGCCTTCGCTTCGATTGTGGCGCCGGCGGACTCAGGTCTTCGGCATCCATCCCTTATGCAAATACGAGGCCGCCGCATACGATATTGCGGGCTTGCAGCAACCTTGCGATCCACCCAGTTGCCAAAAAGCCATAATTGCTTCACCTAGATCGTGCATCGACACTCGGCCTTAAAGAATTGGACCAACGCTGAATGCGCATATCATACGTCTTCCTCGGTGCATTCCTTGCAATTGTCCAGTCGGCATATGCTGAGGTCGCCTCGCCGCCTGTTTTGAAGCCGCTGAAGCAACAGGCACAAGCCGCTCAGTTGAGTGCAAAATTTCTCACGCGTTTCAGCTACAGGCCCGTTCCACTCGACGACGCCTTGTCGGCCAGGATCATGGATCGGTTCATCAAATCACTCGATCCGGACCGCATGCTTTTCCTGCAAGCGGACATCGACAGGTTCATGTCTGACCGCAGTGAGATCGACGACGCCATCGAACGGAGGGACTTGAAGATCCCGTTTGCGATCTTCAACGTGTTTGGGAAGCGCATTGTCGACCGCATGAACTACGCGCGCAACCTCCTGAAAGAGGACTTCGACTTCGGTGCGCAGGAAGACTATCTCGTGCTGCGCGATAAAGCGCCTTGGCCGCAGTCGCAAGCCGAGAGCGATGAGCTTTGGCGCAAGCGCGTAAAGAGTGACTGGTTGCGGTTGAAACTGGGCGGCAAGGCCGACGCGGCTATTCGCGAAACGCTCGACAAACGATATGCAAACGCTCTGGAGCGAGCTCACAAGTATAAAAGCGATGACGTCTTCCAGTCGTTCATGAACGCCTACACGACGTCGGTCGACCCGCACACGGACTACTTCGGCGCGACCGCCTCGGCTGATTTCAATATCGCGATGAAGCTTTCGCTGGTCGGTATCGGCGCGGTCCTGCAGGAACGCGACGACTACACGACGATCCGTGAGCTCGTGCCTGGCGGCCCGGCGCAATTGTCCGGCAAGCTCTCGGTCGGAGACCGCATTACCGGCGTTGGTCAGGGCAGGCATGGGGCGATCAAAGAAGTGGTCGGCACGCGGGTTGATGAAGTCGTGCAAATGATACGAGGGAAAAAAGGGTCCGTCGTGCGCTTGGACATCCTGCCGGCGGATGCCGGAGCAGATGCCACCCATCGCGTTGTCACCCTGGTGCGCGATAAAATCAGCCTAGAAAAGCAGGCAGCCCAGAAGGCCGTGCTCTCTGTGAAAGTGGGCGAAGCCACGCGTAAAATTGGGGTGATTACTCTGCCGGCATTCTATGAGGATTTTGAAGCGCGGCTGAAAGGAGACAAGGACTATAGAAGCGCGAGCCGCGATGTTGGAAAGCTTCTCAGCGAACTGAAGCAGGAACAGGTCGACAGCGTTCTCATTGACGTGCGCAACAATGGCGGGGGTTCGTTGGACGAGGCGATTGCTTTGACCGGCCTGTTCATCGGCAATGGCCCGGTCGTCCAGCAACGCGATAGCGACGGCAAGGTTGCGATAAGAAGCGCTGATTTTCCAGAGCCTGTCTGGACCGGCCCGGTAGGTGTCCTAATCAACCGCGGGTCGGCATCGGCTTCGGAGATCTTTGCCGCGGCAATCCAGGATTACGGTCGAGGCGTGATCGTTGGCGAACCCAGTTTCGGTAAAGGCACCGTTCAGACCGTCGTGGATCTTGATCAGGTGGTTCGCAACAGCAAACCCGAATTCGGCGAGCTGAAAGTGACGATTGCCCAGTTCTTCCGGATCAGCGGCGGTACGACGCAACTGCGTGGCGTGACGCCTGATATCAGCTTGCCGGGACTTTCTGATCCGACAAGATTTGGCGAGACCAGTTATGACAATGCCCTGCCGTGGGCGGAGATCAAGCCCGCGAACTATGCGCCGGCCGACGCTGTAAGGGTGTTGCTGCCGACACTGCAAAGCCGGCATGATGCACGGGCTGAGAGCGATCCGGATTTCCAACGCCTGTCAAAAGACATAGCGGACATGAAGGCCCTGCGCGAGAAAGGGGTTGTCTCCCTCAATGAAGCCGAACGTCGTAGGGAATTGACTGCTCGAGAAAACCGACTCAAGTCTCGAGCGCAAGCAAGCGATGGTGAAGATCCTGGTGGAGATGACGGCCTGGAGGCAGATGAGCGCAGCCTGAGTGCTGATATTGCGCTTGAGAATGCCCGCAAGAACGCAAAGGACGTCTTGCTGCACGAGGCCGCCGCCATTCTTGCCGATGAGGCGGACTTGCGGGAAGGCGCGCTGAAGGCGGCCACAAAACAATCGGAACCCCCGGACGGAAAATAATCATACTCGGCCGGCGCAAACCGCGCGAAGATCGAGGCGCGCGCGAACACGTGCAAACCCCGTCCGGGATAATCGCGCACAGGCTCACGCGCGTCGCGGCATAGGTCTCTGGAGATCGCCGGACGTAATTGCTGCACTTGTATTCTAGATAAGTAATTTGACCCGGCCCCAGCGCCGGGTATCTTTTTTCGGTGCGCAGCTCATGTGCAACCGATCCCGCGCCAGAAAGGAGTGCGGAACCTCAATGGGGTGCGCCAGCTGGCTAATATCGCCACTTCGGGGCGCGCTTCACATTGTGAAGCAACTCGGACGCCGTGGCGAAATCGCCAAAGAGGCTGGTCAAACGCTTTTCTTCCTCTTGGCACAAGCGTTGCCGTTGGCAAAAAACGTGAATATTCCACACCTTAGTAGCAGGTTTCTTAGAAATTTTATCGGCTTCAACGCGTTCAACCATCATGCTCCTCCCAAAGCGAAGGAGACCAGACTATGCTACTAAAGTCTAATTAAGCAAGAAATAAACTAAGTATTACTTATTGCCTCGGCGCACACTCCTCCCGCAGCCTGCAGCCACTGAGCTTTCCAAACGATGTTACGGACCGGTAGTTACCCAGGAGCCGCTCAAGCTTTGCCCGAACGGGCGTCGGCGCTTTAAGCGCCTGCGCCTGGTATGCTTCGCGGCGTCGGCAGAAGGAGGTGCGTCAGTGCGCTGATGAAAAGCGGCTCATGCCTTGAGACTGCCTGTCGTCGCGTCGCCCCTGCCAAGCCGCAAGGTACTTTGGCTGTCAAAAAAGTGGACATCGGCGGAAGCGAAGGCGAGACCGATCCGGTCGCCGGGTGCGAGACTGATGCGCTCGCGAAGCAACATCGCCAGTTGCGTTCCACCAAGCTCCACCAGAAGATGTGTCTCGTCGCCGGTCGGCTCCACGATCAGCACCTTGGCGGAAGGGCCGGTGGCGCCGATCTGCAGCCTGTTGGGCCTTATTCCCGCGACGGCTGTTCCTTTGTGACCCAGATTGCCGACAGGGATGGCGATGCCGCCGGGAGCTCGGAACGTGCCATCGATGACCTCACCCTTGATGAAGTTCATCGAAGGGCTGCCGATGAAGCTCGCGACGAAGAGATTGCGGGGATTGTCGAAAAGCTCTAGTGGCGTGCCGATCTGCTCGACATTGCCGTCGCGCATCACGACGATGCGGTCGGCCATCGTCATCGCTTCGATCTGGTCGTGCGTCACATAGATGCTGGTGGTGCGCAGGCGTTGGTGCAGACCTTTGATCTCGGCACGCATCTGCACCCTGAGCTTGGCGTCGAGATTTGAGAGGGGTTCGTCAAAAAGGAAAACCTCGGGGCGGCGGACGATGGCCCTCCCCATGGCGACGCGCTGACGCTGGCCGCCCGAGAGCTGGCCGGGATAACGGTCGAGCAGACCCTCAAGACCGAGCATGGTTGCCGCTTCGCCGACCTTCTTCTTCTGCTCGTCCTTGGGAAGTCGGGCGAGGCGAAGCGCGAAGGCCATGTTCTCGGCAACGGTCATGTGCGGATAGAGCGCATAGTTTTGAAAGACCATCGATATGTTGCGGTCCTTCGGAGCGACCTCGTTGACGATATCGCCTCCGATCACGACCGCTCCGTCGGAGATTTCCTCAAGGCCCGCGATCATGCGCAGAAGCGTGGACTTGCCGCAACCGGAGGGCCCTACCAGCGCGACGAATTCACCGTCGGCGATCTCGGCCGAGACACCATGGACGATTTCCAGCGCACCATAGCGCTTGACTACATTTCTGATTTCGACGCTCGCCATCTCAGCCTCCCGCTTTCTTCATTGCCGCTTCCATGTTGTGGAACGGTCGGCGATAGGTCGGCACCCGGTGCGCGACGTCGGGGAGCTTGCCGAAGGGCTTGTGCGGCTCTGCCTGGTACCAGAAGGCGACGGAGGAGATATCGTCGGCGCGGCGGTTGGCGTGACCGTGCTCAATCGTCACCCGGATGCTCTTCTGGAAGATCGCTGGATCTTCGATATGCCATCGGTAAAGCGTCACCGGCTCCGTCCAGTTGGGGCCGCCGGCAGCGATAATGCCGTGATAGGGCGCGCTATACGCCTGCGTCGGACACCAGGCGGTGTTGAAATAGTCTTCCGTGCCCGTGCCGTGCAGGGTCGGCGGCCAGGCATCATTGACGCCTGGTTCAGACTCCAGGCGCGGTTCGATCAGAGCCGCCTTCGGACCGATGCGCGGATCGGGCTTGCGGACCGTATCCGGCACCGATAACCCCTGTTCGCCATCGATGAAGATCATGTCGTCGCCTTCGCCGTACCAATCCCAGATTTCGGAACGACGGCGTGAGTAGACGCTGTAGAGGACACCGACGTAGTGGCCGCGGCCCTCTGCTTCGAGGATCGTGTAGTTCTGCCGGCCGTCGACGTTCTCGCCACCGAAGAGGAACTGTTCATTGGTCAGCCCGGCTTCGCTCATGCCCTCTGGCCGGGCCTGGCGGTATTGGGCGTGGAAACGACCCATGTCCTCCTCGAGCACATCGTGAAGCTCGAAGTCGATATAGTAGTAGAAGAGAAGATCGTGTTCGGCCTCGTTGGTGACGGTGAATTTCATGTGCGAGCCGAAGGGCATCGGCAAGTAGCAGTTGAAGGCCTTGCCGTCCTCCGGGCTCGCCTGCATCGGCAGGCTGGCATAGTTGGCGGTGCGGGCGTGGCCCATGCCGAAGAAGTCGCCAATGGGCGCCTCGACGCTCGGTTCGGTCTCTCCGTCCCAATAGGCCCTGAGAACGATCTTGCGCAGGAAATCCTCGCTCTCGCATGCGAGCGTCGCCCAGATATGGGTGATGATGCCGGCGCCTTCGTATTCGCCGATCACCACCGTCTTGCCGGGTTCGATATGCAGCCTGTCGTCATTGCCGCCGGTGCGGTCGTAGCTGGAGAAGCGGCGCGTTTTCGCGTTGCGCAGCTTCGCGAGACCGCGAAGGGGCGAGAGGCCGGCATTGGTCATTCGAATTTCTCCTGTGCAATTTGCTATTGCGGCTCACTTCAGTCCGCTGGTCTTGAGGGAATCCATGATCTGCCTCTGGAAGATCACAAAGAGGATGAGGGTCGGGATGGCGACGATCGTGGAAGCGGCCATCATGTAGTTCCAGGATGCGGAATATTGGCTCTTGAAGTTAGCAATCCCGAGCTGGACGACCCAGAGATTGGGGTCGGAGGTGATGGTGAGCGGCCATAGGAAGGAATTCCAGTTGGCCAGGAAGAACAGGATCGCCAGCGCCGACATGATGGGGCGGCTGAGCGGGAGGATGACGCTCCAGTAGATGCGCCAGTAGCCCGCACCGTCGATGCGCGCGGCCTCCTCGATCTCCTTCGGCAGCGACAGATAGTACTGTCTGAGAAGGAAGATACCAAAGGCATTGAAAATCGCCGGAATGATCAGCCCCGCGTAGGAATTGAGCATGCCCATCGCTTTGACGATGACGAAGAGCGGCACGATGATGACGGGGAGCGAGACGAGGAATGTCGAGAAGATCGAGAGAAACATCACCTCGCGGCCGGGAAATCTCAGTCGCGCCAGCGCGTAGCCGGCCATGGTATGGAAGAAGAGCGCCACGATCGTCACCGTCGCCGACACGAAGAAGCTGTTGACCATGTAGCGGATGAACGGAACGCCGGTCAGCACGTAGATGAAATTGTCGAGGGTCGGCGATTGCGGGATGAGGTTCGAAGAGAACGACTCTGCCGCCGGCTTGAAAGCGATCGACACCATCCAGAGGAGCGGAAAGAGCGTCATGAAGGCGAGGATGGCCGTTACCACCATCCAGAGGCCACGTACCAGCGTGACCTGAGAGCGGGAAAAATAGGGCTGGGGGCGCTTACTGCTCATGATGGAAACGCCCTCCTCGCGTCAGGGCAAAGAACAGCGCCGTCACGATCATGAGCGCCACGACCAGGATGGAGGCCATGGCCGCCGCATAGCCGAAGGCGCCGAAGCCGAAGGCCTGCTGGTAGATGTAGACGATCAGCACCGATGTGGCGTTGGCTGGCCCGCCCTTGGTCATGACGTAGATGATGTCGAAGGCCTGTGCGCCTGCGACGGCCGCAACCATCGACACCATGATCACGAAGAAGCTTGTGGGTTTGAGAAGCGGCAGCGTGATGAACCAGAAGCGGGCGATGGCGCCGGCCCCGTCGATCATCGCTGCTTCGTAATATTGCCGGGGAATGTCCTGCAGACCGCCCAGGAAAATCAGCATGTAGAACCCCATCAGGAACCAGACGCTGACCAGGACAATGGTGATGAGCGCGAAGTTGGGATCGCCGAGGAAAGAGAAGCCGCCGATACCGAGTGCAGCGGTCAGCTTGCTGATCACGCCGATCTTGTCGACCACCATGAATTGCCAGACCAGCGCGACGACGACGAGGCTGACCATATGCGGTGCAAAGAACATCGAACGCATAACGGCGTTGAAGCGATCGGTGCGCTGGACGAGCAGGGCAAGGCCCAGTCCGCAGACGTAGAGCAGCGGGACCAGCATGACCGCGTAGAGTGCGGTGACCTTCGCTCCCTTCCAGAACAGGGGGTCGTTCCACATGCGGAGATAATTCTTGGCGCCGACGAAGGAATAACCGCCAAAACCGTTTACCTCGTAGACACTGAGCACGAGGGATAGCGCCATCGGCACGCCGAGAAAGACGAGCAGCCCCAGCGCATCGGGCAACACGAACAGATAACCCGCGATCCATTCGCGATGCTTGGCGGAAAGACGGGTTCGGCCGGCGTGTCTGCGCCGCGCGGCCGTTTCGGCAATCGTTGTCATGGCGTTATGTCCAGCTTGCTGAGGCGGCCGCATGCGGTGCGGCCGCCGGTTTGGCCGTCAAAGGAGCGGCGCGCCCTGGTAGTTCGAAAGGAACGCGTCGAGCTGCTGGGAGGCGGCCGTCGCCGTGGCTTGCGGGTCGGCGCCGCCCAACTGCGTCTGCTGGATCGCGTCGGAGATGATCTTGTAGACCTCCGGCGGCACGCGCGGTTCCGCCCGGGTTCCGGGATGGATCTCCTTGGCGAATTTGCCGATCATGCCGGTCGAGAAGGCCTCGCCGCCGGCCTTCAGTGCGCTGTTGCGCGGCGGCATGTCCGATTTCCCCTTGGTGCACCAGGTGGCGACCCTGTCGACCGAGCCCTGGTCCATAGAGGCGAGTGCCCAGGCGCAGAATTCGCCCGCAGCGTCGGAGTTGCGGCCCTTGGCATTGGCGACGAATGCCCATCCGCCACCGACGGTCACATATTTGCCGTTCGGCGGCGTGGGCAGCGGGAAGACGCCATACTGGAAATCCTTGGCATTGCTCTGAAGCTGCGAAATGCCCCAGATGCCGACGTTCTGCATGGCGACATAGCCGGATGCGAGGTTGGCGATGGTGTCATGGCCGCCCGCGCCCATGATCTGGCGGGGCGCCACGCCGCTGTTGATCGCATCCTGCCAGAATTTGAGCGCCTGCACCGTTGCCGGCGAATCGAAGCTGCTCTTGCCCTCCGGCGTCTGGAAGTCGCCGCCGCCCTGCCACAGGAAGGGATACCATGTGAAGTTCTGGTAATATCCCGGCTGGGTCTCGAACATCACCCCGAAGCGCTCGGGTGTCGTGAGCTTCTTGGCGACCTCCAGCAACTCCTCCCATGTCTTGGGAACATCGTTCTCGTTGAGGCCAGCCTCTTCGAAAGCCTTGACCGAATAGTACATGGCCATCGGCTCGACCTCCATCGGGATGCCGAAGATCTTGTCGTCCACCATGCGGTTGGCGATGACGCTTCCGGGAAAGTCCGCCTTGGCGGCGTCATCGATGAAGGGGGTCAGGTCCTTGAGGACACCGCCATTGTAGTAGCGCAGGAAGTCGCCCGGCGAGATGATGAAGATGTCGGGTCCTTCGCCGGAGGCAAAGGCGGTGGCCAATTTCGGACCGCTGATATACTCGGAGTTCGGAATGAACTCGAGTTCGATCTTCTGCGGATGGCTGTCGTTCCAGTCCGCGACCGTCTTCTCGAACCACGCGACTTGGCTCGGCACCGGTCCACCCGGCGCATAGAACTGCCAGAATTTCAGCGGCGTTTCCTGTGCCCGCACCGCCAGGCGGTTGATGTAGGGAAATCCGCCGAGGCCAGCGATGCCGCCGGCCACCGCCGCACCGCCCTTGAGCAGCCCACGGCGCGTCAGTGTCGGAAAAGCCTTCTTATTGTCACTCATTTACTTCCTCCCGGGTTTGCTGGTAACGCCCCGGTTCCTCTTCCGGGGGCGGCTCCGCCTCACGCCGTATCGAAGGCGTGAAGGATGCAGGGGACCACCTCCGAGCGAGGCGGCCCAGAATACTCGCCCGACAACCGCTCGAGCAGCATGGCGGTTGCTCTATGGGCAAGCAGCGAAGGGGTGTTGCCGACACGCGCGATCCGCGGCCGCACATATTCCAGCTGTGGCTGGTCGCCGAAAACGGCAATCGCAACGTCGTCGGGAATGCGAATGCCGCGGTCATGGAATTCGGCGATTGCACCCGCCGCCATGAGATAATTGCCGAAAAAGATGACTGAAGGCAGGCGGTCGCCATGGGTTTCCACCAGCCAGCCCACGGCTTCCTGTCCCGACGGGCTGAGATAGGTGCCTTCTCGCCGCAACTCGGCAATCGGTTCCACCCCGTGATCGCGCAGTCCCTGCTCGAAACCCGCCGCCCTTGCCATGGCCTCGGCAAAGAAGGACGGGCCCGTGACCTGCGCGACGCGCTTGTGGCCTTTCTTGGCGAGGTAAGCGCCCATCTGGTAGCCGCCGCCGAAATCGTCGATCTTGACGCTGTCGACCGCAGCGTTGGGCAGGTCACCGATGAAGACGGTGGGGATGTCAATGCCGATCAATGTGTCGTGCATGCCATGCAGGGCAAAATCGCCGACGATCAATCCATCGATCCGACGGTTGCGTATCTGTTTCAGATATTGGTGGCTGTGTTCCTGCGAGTGACCGCCGGGAACGTCGGTGTTGAAGATCAAAAGATCCAGCCCCGTCGCCTCGAGATCGGATTGCGCGGCTCTCACGAGTTCCGGATAGAAAGGGTTGCGGATATCCGGGATCAGCATTGCCACCAGGTTGGTTCGCCCCGTGCGCAGGCTCTGGGCCTGAGGGTTCGGCACGTAACCCAGCTCGGCTATGGCCGCCTCCACTCTTCGACGCATTTCGACCGACACACGGTCCGCGTGGTTCAATACGTGCGAGACCGTGGTCAGAGATACGCCAGCTCGTTTTGCAACTTTCGCAATCGTCGTCATGTAGACTGGATAAGCGATCACAAATCGTTTTGCAAATCGTTTTGCAAAACGATTTGCAAAAATATGCATCGCCGCCCACATCGCGTCCAAGTGGCGGCTCGCCGCGGTTGCCGCGCCGGATTATTTTTCCCAGCATCCTGTACCCCAGACGCCGCAGGACCTGTTCCAACACAACTGCATCAACCAGGCGCGATCGGGCGGGCTTCATGCTTGGGAGTTCGCATGGGACGAGCGGAGTTGCGGGTACGCGTCGACGGGGCAACTGAGATTCAACACAACTCTACCGATGATCGACGCCGTTCTCAGCGGTTTGGGTATCGCATATGTTCCAGAGAATCTGGTGACCGGGCACATCCGGTCGGGCGGCTTGTGCAGGTGCTCGACGACTGCTCGCCTATGTTCGCGGGCTATTGGCTCTACTACCCGAGCCGCCGGCAGAACTCGCCGGCATTTTGTGGTTTGATGATTTTCGTCAGAGCCACACCAGCCGAAGCCGCTTGTGATTTACACCCGGCAGTTGGGCTGAGGACGGTTACCCGATGGGATTAGGGGTGCTGCGCTCCGTTCGCCTTCACATAGATCGAGTAGAGCGACTGGGTGGCGGTGATGAAGAGGCGGTTCTTCTTCGGGCCGCCGAAAGTCAGGTTTGACACCGTCTGTGGCACAAGGATCTTGCCAAGCAGCTTGCCATCCGGTGCAAAGCAATGGACCCCGTCAGCGGCGCTGCACCACAGGTTTCCGATAACGTCAAAGCGGAAGCCGTCCGGATTGCCGTTGTCGATTGAGCAGAAATAGCTGCCGTTTCTCAGTGTGCCGTCTTCGGCCACATCAAAAACGCGGATATGGCTCGGGACCTCATGCTTAGCCGATCCCGAGTCGGCGATAAAAAGGCGCTTTTCATCCGGGGAGAAGGCGAGGCCGTTCGGCTGAATGAAATCGGTGACCACCGCAAGGATTGCGCCCGACAGGGGGTCGATGCGATAGACATTACGCGTCTTCTGTTCGGGCTCTCCTTTGTGGCCTTCATAGTCCGAGACGATGCCGTAGGTCGGGTCGGTGAACCAGATCGAGCCGTCCGAGCGCACCACAACGTCATTTGGCGAGTTCAGCCGCTTGCCCTGGTGGCTGTCGGCGAGCACGGTAATGCGGCCGTCATACTCGGTGCGCGTCACGCGCCGGCCGCCGTGTTCGCACGAGATAAGCCGGCCCTGGAGGTCGCGGGTATTGCCGTTCACGTAATTCGAGGGTGAGCGGAAGACCGAGGCGCCGCCGTCTGGCGACCAGCGCATCATGCGTTCGTTCGGAATATCGCTCCAGATCAGGATGTTGAGGTCGGAAAACCAGACCGGCCCTTCCGCCCAACGGCAGCCGCGATAGAGCTCTTCAAGTGCGGCGCTGCCAACGATCAGGGCCTCGAATCGTTCGTCGCGAATGTCGTAAAGCGGGCCTTCGGCCATAGCGCTATTCCTCCCACGTCCTGCTGCCGTTTCGTAGCGTCAAATCATACAGGGTGCCACCGGCCCGCCACACAGCAATTGTCTTTGAGAAGTATCAATCTGATCGCCGACACTCAAGCAAGCGTGTGCTCGCCGCGCCTCCTCATAGTTTTTCCCGCAGGCACGCGCTGCTCCGCCGGTCGCCGCGCGATCGTTCAAGCCGCTGAAGTGCGCGAGAGCCGCCCTATGTAATGATCGCATCAGTGAAGCGTTACCGTCGAAAGAGACTGCGGAGCGATCGACATTGTGCAATGACTACGAACAACACGTCCGGTATGCCGAATACTGCAAGATGATGCAGGAGTTGGCGCTTGGCATGCCTGCACATCAAGGCGAGGCTGACCTGCCGCAAGCCGATGACATCAGGATCGGTGACCTCGGCCCGGTAATGCGGGCGAGCGGCAATGTAATCGAACTCACCCAGATGCGGTTCGGCTTTCCGCCTAAAGGCCGGGGTGGTCCGGTTTTCAATTTCCGCTCCGAGGGGCGGGATTTCTCCGACAGCAGGCGTTGCCTGGTCCCGGCGAGCGCCTTTTTCGAGTTCACCGGCAAGAAATATCCCAAAGCCAAACATCGGTTCACGCTCGCGGATTACCCGATCATGGCGATTGCCGGCCTGTGGCGCGACGGCGAGGCAAACCAGCCGCCGTCCTTCGCGATGCTGACGACCGAGCCGGGGCCGGACGTGGCGCCGATCCATGACCGGCAGGTCGTCGTTGTTCCACCTCAGCGATGGGCGGACTGGATCTATCTTTCAAGACCGGAGAATGAATTGCTGGCACCTTCTCCGGCTGGCATTCTTCGCGTCGAACGGGTCCGGGCCGGCAGCGATTGAAACGAGTTTCTTTTTCACCAGCGACTGTCGGCCCTCTTTTTCGCGTCTGATCCGGCAGATTGCATCAGAGCGCAAAGGCGAGTTGCGGCTTATCTCCATCGTCCAAAGGATCGAGAGACGAAAGCGTCACGCCCAACAAGCGAATACCCCTCGGGACAGGAAAGATCGGCGATAGCAGCAAGTCGACGATTTCAGCGATCTCAGTAGCGCTCGCCATCGGCGCAACGATCGTTTTGCTTCGGGTGATCTGCGTGAAATCTGCCCACTTCACCTTGAGCGTCACTGTCTTGCCGCGAATGCCGTTGGCTTCGCAGTAGCGCCAGACCTTCTCAATCAGCGGCTTGAGGCCCGCGCGGGCGGTTTCGAGATCATGGATGTCCTCCCGGAACGTATCCTCGGCGCCGATCGATTTGCGGATGCGGTCGGGCTTGACCTCGCGCTCATCGACGCCTCGGGCAATCCAGTAGAAATATGGGCCGGACTTCCCGAAATGCTGCTGCAGGAATGCGAGGTCACGGGATTTGAGGTCAGCGCCGGTCTCAATCCCAAGCCTTAGCATCTTCTCCGCGGTCGCCGGTCCGACACCATGGAACTTCTTGACGGGAAGAGCCTCGACAAAGGCAGGACCGTTCTTCGGCGTGATAACGAAGAGGCCATCGGGCTTGCGCTGGTCCGAGGCCATCTTGGCGAGGAACTTGTTGTAGGAAACGCCGGCCGACGCAGTCAGCCCGGTCTCGGCCCTGATGCGGGCACGAAGCTCCTCGGCAATCTCGGTTGCGAACTCCAAGCCTTTTAGGTTTTCGGTGACGTCGAGATAAGCTTCGTCGAGCGATAATGGCTCGATCAGCGGCGTGTATTCGGCAAAGATCGCGTGAATCTGCCGCGACACCGACCGATAGACGTCGAAGCGGTGCGGCACGAAAATCAGATCAGGGCATTTGCGCTTGGCGGTGACCGACGGCATCGCCGAATGGACGCCGAATTTGCGGGCCTCGTAGCTCGCGGCCGCGACCACGCCGCGCGCTTCCGGATAGCCGACGGCGACCGGTTTGTCACGGAGCGCCGGGTTGTCGCGCTGTTCGACCGACGCATAGAACGCGTCCATGTCGATATGGATGATTTTGCGCGCGTGACGGCGAAGGGAGGGCGCCTCCGCCCCGCTCCTGCCGTCAACTTCGGGCCCACGCGCGATCATCCATTTCCCCTCATTTTGCTTATCCGAAACTGCACCAGGATTGGCCAGCCAGTAACCGGACTATCCGACATTGCGAACGAGTACATGCCCCTGTCACTGTGAAAGTTTCGACGCCACGCAGGTCCTCGTTTCGCAATGCCGCTGTTTTCGTAGGCGAACGCGAGGTGAGAACAAATAGGAAACATATCAGCAGTTCCAATCGTTGCAATGGCTTAAGGAGGTGTCATTTCGCATGCGTGGAGGCGGTTGGCCCTAGCGCGCTGCATGTGGTCGACGGCGGAGGCAATGGCGCAATCGACGGCTCGGCTGCCCGCGCTGCTTGCGCGCTGCATCGCCGCACGCACCAAGGGCAAGGTGCTCTGATACGTGACACGGACGGATCTCTTCGTATAACCGCCCTGGCCTCGATAACGGGTCCGGCACCCTTAGAACATGTCCACTGGCGTTGTGAACAGGTAGCCCGTGCCCCGCTCCGTCACGATCAGCTTCGGCTCGCTCGGGTTGGCCTCCAGTTTGCGTCGCAAGCGCAGGATCTGCACGTCGATGCTGCGGTCGAAGACCTCCTCGTCGTGTAAGCGACTTGCTGCAAGCAGTTGCTCGCGGCTCAGGACCTGCTGCGGGGAACGCAGGAAGGCGACCAGCAGGTTGAACTCCCCCGCTGTCAGCGGCAGGGTCTCGCCGGCGGACGACGTGAGCCTCCGCGTCCGCATGTCGAGTTCCCAACCGGAGAAACGGTAGCCCCGGACCTTGCCGCGCGGGTGGCGGCCCGCCGCCTCCGACCGACGCAAGATGGCGCGGATGCGCGCTAGAAGCTCGCGCAGGCTGAAGGGCTTCGTCACGTAGTCATCGGCGCCGAGTTCCAGGCCGACGACGCGATCCGCCTCGTCTCGCCGGTGGCCGGTCACGATGATGATTGGCGCCACCGGCGGGCTGCCGAGCCAGCGCATGAGTTCGAGTCCGTCCTCATGGGCAAGCTTCATGTCAAGGATGATCAGGTCCACGGCGGCCCCACGAAGCACCCGCGACATGCCTGCGCCGTCCGCCACCGGGCTGACGGTGAAGTTCTGGCTCCTCAGGTAGTCGGCGATCATGGCGCGCATTGCCGGATCATCGTCGACCACGAGGATATGCCTCATCGCCGCAGCACCGGGCGTTCCGTGCTTTTGCCCTTCCGGATCGTGGGTGTTTTCGTCGGCCAGCATTTGGACCATCTGCAAGCGGTCTGCCTACCCTCGTCCACCCCGTCGTTCATCAAAGCGCCAAATTTGGGCGGTTTGGTGAACGGCAGGTCGGAGGCCGAAGTACCGAGGCTGATCCGATGCGCCGAGCGCAGATTCACATGCTTCATGCCGGGCTCCCGCTTTGCCTCGCAGTATTGCTATGCTCCGCGATCGTGGTCGCAGGCGCGCTCGCCGCGTCCGAAGACGAACCGATCGCTCCGATTCCGGCCGAGCAGCCCATTGACGCGGCAAAAGCAGCGCTTGGTGAGCGCCTGTTCCACGATCCTCGGCTATCGCATGGCGATGTCGTCGCCTGCGCCTCCTGCCACATCCTCGCAGAGGGCGGCGACGACGGCCGCACCCGCTCCGTCGCCGCCAACGGCGCGCTGCTTGATTTCAACGCCCCCACTGTCTTCAACGTCGCGCTCAATTTCCGGCTCAACTGGCGCGGCAATTTCCGCACGCTCGAGGAGCAGAACGCGGCGGTGCTGCTCGATGCGCAACTCATGGGCACCAACTGGGAGGAGCTCCTGGCCAAGCTCGGCACTGACGCCGACTACCTGAGAACCTTCGCGGAGGCCTATCGCGCCCAGCCGGACAGGGAAAACGTGCTTGACGCGCTGGCCGTCTACCAGCGCTCGCTCGTCACGCCCGATGCGCGCTTCGACCGCTATCTTCGTGGCGAGGCCGGTGCGATCTCGGCGGAGGAGGAAGAGGGCTACCGTCTATTCAAGGATTTCGGCTGCACCGCCTGCCATCAGGGCGTCAACGTAGGCGGCAACCTGTTCCAGAAGTTCGGTGTCTTCGCAAACCCGTTCGACGGCAAGCCCCCATCAGACGGTGATCTCGGTCGCTTCACAGTGACCGGTGTCGAGAGCGATCGCCACGTGTTCCGCGTTCCGAGCCTGCGCAACGTCGCTGTCACCGCGCCCTATTTCCATGACGGGCATGCGGCGTCGCTGCAAGAAGCGGTCGAGATCATGGGGCGCAGCCAGCTTAGGCGCGAGATCGCCGAGCGCGACGTCGACTTGATCGTCAAGTTCCTCGGCACGCTGACGGGCGAGCATGAAGGCCATTCGTTGGCAGGCGAGGCCGAGCGGGCACCGCAATGAGACGGCTTCACGCCCTGGCACTGGTTGTCGCCGGCCTTTTCATCGTCCTGACCTATTTCCTGTTTCAGGGCCTCGCTCCCGACACCCCGCACCGCCAGCGTGCGGATGCGCTGCAGACGGTCATTCTGCACAGCGCGGCGCTCCAACGCGACGTATTGCGCGCGCGGGCCGGGCTCCTGCGCAGCTATGACCCGCTCGTCCAGTCCATGGAAAGCCTCCTGGCGGCGACGGCCGCGCTGCCTGCCATCAGAGAGGTCGCGCGCGGAGAGACGAAGGTGGAGATCGATCGGAAACTTTCCGAGGTCACGGCCGCCGTGCGCGATCAGGAGGCGCTTGTCGAGATCTTCAAGTCGCAAAATGCGGTGTTGCAGAACTCGCTCGCGTATTTCAACCACCTGAGCGGTCGGCTGGCGGCCGCAACCGTTGGGCAGCGAACAGAGTTGAATGCCGAAATCGGCGCATTGACGGCGGCGATGCTCCGCTTCACGAATGCACCGCAATCCGGTGCGGCCGCGGAGGTGGAGCGTTCGCTCGATCGGATCGCTACTCTGCCCGTCGATGCGGCGCTTGCCGAGGACGTCCGCTCGCTGATCGCCCATGCCGGGCTCGTCGTTACCGCGCTCCCGGCGGTTGACGATCTCGTTGCGCGCGTGCAATCCGCACCGACGAGCGGACGGACGCAGGCATTGCAGGATGTCTATTTCGCTGCCTATGAGCGCGCCGCGGCACGCGCCGACCTCTTTCTGAGGCTGCTCTATGTTGCTGCGCTCGCCTTGGTCGCCTATGTGGCCTACCTCTTCGTCCGCTTGAGGGCCAATGCGCAGACGCTCAAACAGCGGCTCGGCTTCGAGGCTCTGATCGCCTCCATCTCCACGCACTTCATCAACCTGCCGCGGGAAGAAATCCGTGCTGCAATTGGCGAAGCGCTTGCCCGGCTGGTTGAATTTGCTGGCCTCGACGGAGCGCAGATCATCGTCGTCGACGACGGTGGACCTGACCTCGACGGCAGCTACTGGTACCGGCGACAGGCTCTCGGCACAGCGAATGCTCCGCCGACCGAGGTGGCCGACCTCGTCCTGAACTGGAGACCGGAGGGGTATGAGCTTGACGGATGCATCTGCGTACCCGACGTCGGGGCCTTGGCGGACAGCCGGCAGAAAGCTTCGCTCATGGCGCGGCACGTCCGATCGTGGCTGACCATCCCGATGCGTGTTGCCGGCAAACCTCTGGGCGTGCTTGGCCTCGAAGCCACCGCCGGGAAAAAACATTGGCGGGACGACGACATAGCGCTCATTAGAACCGCAGCGGAGATCTTCGCCAACGCAATCGCCCGCGAGCGGGGAGAAGCCGAGCGCGAGGCGCTTCAGGCCCGTCTCTACCAGTCGCAGCGGCTCGAGGCGATCGGCACCCTCGCCGGTGGCATTGCGCATGAGTTCAACAATATTCTGGGCGCCATCCGCGGCTATAGCGAGATGGCGCTCGCGGTGCTCCTAAAGGAGTCGCGCGCACGGCGCTATCTTGAGCAGATCATGAAGGCGGGAGAGCGGGCACAGGACGTCATCGAGCAGGTACTTGCCTTCGGGCGGCGCCGAGAACGGCAGCTTCGGCCGATCGGCATTGTGCCCGTGGTTGCCGAGGCGATAGACCTCGTCCGGGCCTCCCTTCCAGCGACGCTCGCGGTACGCACGCGCCTTGAGGCCGAGGGCGTCTCCGTGATGGGCGACGCAACCGAGTTGCAGCAGGTGATCATGAACCTCTGCGCCAATGCCGCGCAGGCCATGGAGGGGCGGGGCACGCTGACGCTCGTTGTCGATACCGTCGATGCCAAGAACGTCATGAAGCTATCCCACGGCAGTTTGCCTGCCAGGCGCTATGTGCGCATCACCGTCAGGGATACCGGACGCGGCATCGACCGGGCCGCCCTGGAGCGCATCTTCGAGCCCTTTTTCACGACCAAGCCGGCAGGGCAGGGCACCGGGCTGGGGCTTTCCACCGTCCACGGAATCGTTGGCGGACACGGCGGCGCTCTCAACGTGAAGAGTCGGCCGGGGGAAGGCGCCACGTTCGAGGTCTATCTGCCGCGGACAGAAGATGCCGCCCCGAAGGCGGATCGGCCCCCGGAGCCGCCATTGCGCACCGGGCAAGGCGAGACGATCCTTATCGTCGATGACGAGAAGCCGCTCGTCCTTCTCGGCGAAGAGATGCTCGCGGCCCTCGGTTACGAGCCGGTCGGCTTCGACGGCGGCCTGGCCGCTCTCGCCGCATTCCGCACCAAGCCGACGCGCTTCGACCTGGTGCTCGTGGATGAGGTCATGGCGGAGATGACAGGCACCGAATTCGCGGACGCGATCCGTGCGTTGCGCCCGGACATCCCGATCGTGCTGATGACCGGCTACACCCACACGCTGCGGCCGGATCGACTTCAGGCAACCGGCATCAGCGAGGTCCTCAAGAAGCCCCTGCTGTCGCGGGCACTGGCGGACTGTCTGGCTCGGCAGCTCGCATCAGGCTGAATAGATCATTTCATTGTTTCATTGAAACACTGAAATGATCTAACTCGTTGAAACTACGCAATTCCGGACGGAAAACCGTTACACACTTTTCCTGGAACTGCTCCCAGATGTTAAGGCAGGGCGGCCGCCCTTGTTTCATCCGTAATCGGATCCTCCTTTCCTGAAATCATCTCGTAACGCCGCCCGCCGAGATTCGGTCGCGTCTTCTCAATGGTCATGATGAGGAGGAGCCTGCGATGAGGCCTATTGTGATTGGAACCGCCACGCTTGGCATGGCCGCTGCCGCCGTAACCGCGCTCGTTGACCCTGGCTCAGGCGGCACGGCGGATACCGAACGTGGCCGTTACCTTGTGACGATCGGCGGCTGCAACGACTGTCATACACCCGGCTATACGGCAAACGCCGGCAAGGTGCCGGAAGATCGATGGCTGATTGGCGACGCGGTCGGCTACAGCGGGCCATGGGGCACGACCTATCCTTCGAACCTGCGCAGGCTGCTCGCCACGATGAGCGAGGACGACTGGGTTCGCCACGCGCGCACGCTTGAGACGCGGCCGCCCATGCCATGGTTCAATGTGCGTGCGTTCGCCGAGGATGATCTGCGCGCGATGCACCGCTTTGTTCGTTCGCTGCCGCCGAACGATGCCCCGGTCCCGGACCATGTGCCGCCGGATCGCCGGCCGACCACACCACACATCGTCATGGTGCCGCAACCGCCAAAACCGTAACGGTCCCCGGCCATTGGCTTCGGCGGGGATACACCGAACCCAGCCCTGGCCGAACTCACGGCGATCAAGTGTTCGCCGCCGGATGGGCGGCCGCCTCGGTGGCGCTCTAGCTCTGTTTCATCCGTAACCGGATTCTCCGCTCCTGAAATCATTCCGTAGCGCCGTTGACCGATCGTGGCCGGGCGCGCTGAAGGCGGGCTGCAATCGCCAGTCTACGACTATATCGCCGAGACCGTACGCAGTCTCCTGCCGGCAATCGAACGCGTGGGTATCGCCTCGGCGGCCGAAGTGGGGATCGACACCCTGGGCGAGCGCCTGCGCAAGGACTGCCTCGCCCGCGAGGCCCGTATCATGCTGCCGCTTTTTATCGGTGCGTGGACGCGCGCTCCCGCATAGCCGAGGCAATCAGAAGGAGGAAACCATGCTCGATGCAAACTCCCGCGGACCCCGTGCCTGCCGCGTGGACGCGCCTCACGGTGTTCAACGTGCTCGGCCCGGCGATCGAATATCTGACCCCGCTCAAGTCGGGCGCGCGATACGGCTACCGGAACGCGCCGCCCGAGGAGAACGCACCGATCGGCCTTTTGCCACCGCCGGAGTGATTTTGGCGTACCGAGATAGGGAAACATCACGATGAGCAGTTCAGCAATCAGCTTCGGGATGCGGAGAGGCGCCGCGCTCCCGCGAAAGCCGTACAGGCGTTGGTTCACTCGGATTCGCGAGGAGGTTCGCATGCGCCGCGAACTTGAAAGCTTGATGAAGCTCGATGACCGCACGCTCGCCGATATCGGCCTCAGCCACGACAAGCTCCGCTGCATCGCGATGCTGTCGGCGATGGGGACGCGACGTGCTCGCTGACAGTTGCTTGGATGTCGGTGACGACCGATGAAGGAGGTTCGCGCCATGACGAAAATCTCGGTCATTGGGACCGGTACGGCCGGCCCGACCTTTGATAGGCTCCCCTGCTGGGGTGATCCACATCTCCAAAATCGATAGGATCGGCTCGACCGAGGCATCGGCGTCAACGCGACTGCATCTGTCGGAAGATGTCCCTCGGAGCATCCGTCGTGACTTGGCGCACTTTGGCCTCCATAAGCGTACGCAGGATGCCGTCGCTGATGGCCGGGCCGGGATTGACCGTCCAGGCGTCTGTCTCGATCCCGAGGTCCAACAGGCGCGCAACGAGCGGGAAGCCTCGGGTTTCCGCAGCGACAATGGCATCGAAGCGAAGATAGGCAAGGCTCACGCCGGTCCTGTGCCGTTCCATGTGGCGCAGGAGCCGCTCCGGATCACGCAGGGCAGGTTGGCGGGACACCGCCAACATCGGGTCGTAGCCGAGCCGAGCTCCAGGAAGGGCGGCGACGAGGCGGCGTGCCTCATTCAGATGATGCGATCCGACGACGATAGCATCCGAAAGCCCGGCGACAGCGGCGGCCACATCCGCGACCGCCGAATCCGGAAGCGTGTGTCCTTCGAGCAGCTTGAGGTCGAGCTGAAGGTTGGCCGACGGCGCTCTCGGCAGGCTTCGCAGCGGAGCCACCAGCTCGGCGAGCGATAGCACCGGCGCATCGGGGTCGGGGGCGCCCCCGGCATCGCGGTGGAAAAGCCCTCTCATCGATGCGATCGGCATGCGCGGAACGCGACCGTTCCCGGTTGTCGAGGGGCCGAGCGTCGGATCGTGGAGGACTGCGAAACGGCCTTCGGCGGCGGCGAGTATGTCGATCTCGAGACTCGCGCCGAGCCGCCAGCCGAGGGCGAGATTGGAACGTTTGAAGGGCGCCTCGGCGAGCTCAGTGCGCAGCTTGTGCCACTTGAGCCGGATAGGGCCATGTGGACCCTCGACTGCCGTCGGCGTGGTCGATGTCCGGTTGCTCGGATCAAAGGCTGTCACCGCGCGTCCTTTCCGCTCCAGGCGACTGTCGCTCGACTCTGTCAAATGGGTGCACGGACATGCGCGCCGGCGACGAGCTTCTGTTGCGCCGTCTCGAAGACGAGCGAATTCTCGGGCTGGAAACCGATCCTTACCTCTTCGCCTGTCGAGTGCCCGGCCGAGGAACCCTGTTCGAGTACGCGAAGGGCGCCCATGCCGGTTTCGACGACATAAAGGATCTCGCGGCCCATCGGCTCGATCTGCGCGATGCGGCCGGCAAAGCCGGTATTGCCAAATCTGAGGTGCTCCGGCCTCAGCCCGACAGTCACCGATCCCGACGCGCCTTCAACCGGGAATCTGACGCCATCCACGGTGATCGTGCCGCCTTCGGCTTTGCCGGCAACAAGATTGATGGGCGGTGAGCCAATAAAGCCGGCGACGAACAGGCTCGATGGTTTGAGATAGAGGTCGTCCGGCGTCCCGACCTGTTCGATCTGGCCGGCGCGCATGCAGATGATGCGGTCGGCCATCGTCGTCGCCTCGATCTGATCATGCGTGACGAGCACGGTCGTGACGCCGAGCTGCGCGTGCAGCGATTTGATCTCGGTCCGCATCGAAAGACGAAGCGAAGCATCGAGGTTGGAGAGCGGCTCGTCGAGGAGCAGCAACTGCGGCTCCTTCACCAGGGCGCGCGCGAGGGCGACGCGCTGCTGCTGGCCGCCGGAAAGCTCGCTGGGGCGACGGTCGAGGAGTTCCTCGACCCGGACGAGGTTCGCGGCCGCCTTCACCCGGGTGAGGGCCTCGTCGCGCGGGGTTTTCTTGAAGCGCAGTGGAAACAGGATGTTGTCGCGCACGCTCATGTGCGGGTAGAGCGCGTAGGATTGAAAGACAATGCCGACATTGCGGTCGCGTGCCTCCACCTCGTTGACGACATGCCCGTCGAAGAGGAGCTCGCCGCCGCTGGGAAGATAGATGCCGGCGAGCATGAACAGGCTCGTCGACTTGCCGCAGCCGGAGGGGCCGAGCAGCGCGACGAACTCGCCGTCCTCTATGACGAGGTTCATGTCGGGGATCACCTCGACAGCACCGAAGCGCTTGACCACGTTACGAAATTCAATCTTCGCCATCGTCGTCAGCCCTTCACGCCGCCGATCGACATCTGCATGAGATAGCGCTGCGCGCCCATGTAAAGGATGAGGCTCGGGACAAGGTAGAAGACGCCGACTGCAGAAACAACGCCATAGTCGACGCCCATGACATCATCGCGCACCCAGTACATGTAAAGGCTCATCGTCCAATTGCTGTTCCTGATCAGGAACGTGAACACGAAGATGTACTCTTCCCAGCCGCGGATGAACGTGAAGACTGCGATCGCAAGAATACCGTTCCTCACCTGCGGCAGAACCACGCTCACGAATGCCTGCCGCCGTGAAGCGCCGTCGGTCAGCGCGCTCATCTCGATGTCCCACGGCACTGCATCGAAGAAGCCCTTCATGATAAAAATCGCAAATGGGAGCTCGAAGGCGACAAGCACGATTATGACGCCGGAAAGCGTGTCGAGGAGCCCGATCCAGTAAAGCATCAGGAACATCGGCACGATCAGCGTCAGCACGGGGAAGGCGTGAAGCACCAGAAGCGAGCGCAGCATCGAGGAGCGGCCGGGGAACTGGAAGCGTGACAGGTAATAGGCTGCCAACGAGGCGACGGTGACGACGATCGTCGTCTGCGCGCCGGCGATCAGGATCGAGTTGCCGAAGGCATGCCAGACGTTGGGAAACTGGACCGCTCCCTTCACTTCCCCGATCCGCGATCGCACGACCGAGGCGAAGTCCGGCTCCCACAGGAAGATGAAATTCCCGAGGTGCAGGTCGGGGCCTACCAGCAAGGCGAAGGCGACGGCGGCGATCGCGGCGACTGCGGTAAGCCCCATCCATAACTGGCGCCGGCTTTGCGCGAGCGCGGCAGCGAGCCAGAGGGCGACGACGGTGGGGATGACCACGGCCATCGAGCGCCACAGAACCGCCGTGTCGGCAACGCCGGTCCTGGCCGAGAAGGCGATCGTGACGAGCCAGAAGTAGGGAAGGATGATCGGCAGCGACACCGCGATCAGGAAGGCGTAGAGAACGACCGCCCTGCTGCGCCGGGCGACACGCGCCCGCGTTGCCAATGCATCCCAGTCGACCGTTGTCCGTGCGACCATCTCAATGCACCTCGATACGCGGGCGCTGCAGCAGGCGCTCCATGTCGAAGAAGCGCCAGCCGATGAGGGCGACGACGACGCCGATGACGATGAGAAATAGTGCCAGCGCGGCCCCGTAGCCGTATTGGCCGCTCTCGAAGGCGCGGCGGTACACGTAGAGCGCATAGACGGTGGTGTCGTAGAAGGGACCGCCCCTGGTGAGGAGCAGGATGTACTCGAAGCTGACCAGCAGCGAGAGAGTCTGATAGATCGTCACGAAGCTGATCGGCCAACGCAGCGCCGGCAGTGTGATAAAGCGGACCTGTGCAAGGGTTCCCGCGCCGTCCACTGCCGCCGCGTGGAACAGGTGCTCGGGGATCCCGCGGATCGCGGCGGTGAAGATGATCATGCCCATCGAGGCGCCGATGAAGCCGTTCGAGATGATGATGAGCGCAATCGGCGCCGAAGTCAGAAGGTCGAGCGGCGCGTCGAGACCGAACGCCTGCATGAGCACCTGGTTTACGAGGCCGGCTTCCGTTGGGCTCACCGCCCACAGCCAGAGCAGGATGTAAAGGACAGACGGACTCATCCGCGGCAGCAGCCACACACCGCGGAAGAAACTGCCGGACACATTTCTGATCGCGGTGGTGGTGATGGCGAGGATCAGGCCAAAGGTCACGTTGAAGATCGCCAGCGTGCCGAAGACATAGATGAAGGTCAGTCCGATGACCTGCGACAAGCGGCGATCGGTTCGAAAGACCTTCTGGTACTGCTCTGTGGTGAACTCGCTGATGCGGAGCGAGCGGCTGAGGTCGGTGAACGACACGGTGATATCGATGATCACCGGGACGACGAAGAAGAGGACCGTGAGGATGATCGCGGGACCGAGAAAGATCACGAAGTTGGTGCGCCTGCGGGCCGCCGACCTCGCATGGCCGCGTCGCTCGATCGTCAGTTCATCTGCTATGGTCGTCATCGTTTGGGCTCGTAAGGACGGCGTCTCGCGACCGTCGACCGGCGCGCGCCATGTCGACGGTCGCGAAACTGCTCGGACCTATTTGACGGTCACGTCTTCGAGGGTGGCAGACGCCTCCTCGATGACGAAATCGGCTGCTTGCTGCGCCGACAGCCGCCCCGATTCTATGCCTTGAATTCCGGCGAAGATGATGCCGTTGAGCTCGCCGAACTGCGAGTTGTTGGGCAGGAACTTGGTGATCTTCAGCAGTTCCGTTGCCTTGGCGAGCGGCCAGGCCTTGGCATAGCGCGGGTCCTGGAGTTGCTCGGGTTTGATTCCGAGATGTGTCGTTGTGACCGCGTGATCCGTGTTGAGATCGACCGCTGAAGCGTGACCAAGCAGACGGACCGCGAGTTCCGGCTCCTTCGTGTCGGCGGCGATCGCATAGACGATCGGATGGGTCAGACTGACCGGCGCGCCGCCCTTCTCAGGTGCCGGCCCGGTAATCCAGCCCCAATCCGCGAAGAAGGCCTTCTCGTCCTGCGGCAGCCCGTAGGTCGGGAACGCGACGCTGCCGAGATCCCAGATGCCGTACATCCAGAATGCGGCGTTGCCGGTGTAGAATTCCTTGCGCAGCGCATCGAATTCCATCGCCGTGTTATTGGCCGGGATGACCTTTTCCTTCACGCCGCGCTCGAACCAGCCGAAAGCGGCAGCGAGCTTGTCGCGCTCGAGCAGCAGTTTGCCGGTCGCCGGATCGACGAAGTCGTTGCCGTAGGCCTGAAAGACCATGATGTAATCCGGGCCCTTGTTCGGCCGGTGAAGCACACCGTATTGCGCCTTCGTCTTGTCGACGACCTGCTTGGCGATCTCCAGCACCTCATCCATCGTCAGGTCGCCCGCCAACGCCCGCTGCGGCATGGCATCGACGAAGGCGGCGTCGTAGCCGGCCTCGCGCAGGAGCTTCTTGTTGTAGAAGAACATTCTCGCCTCGGCATCCTGCGGAATGGCATAGGTGCCGTCGGGACATTTGGCCGATGACCAGAGCGACGGAAAGATCGTGCCGAAGTGCTGAGGGTATTTTGCGATATAATCATCGAGCTTGAGAACGAAGCCATCCTCCTGGAAGGCGCAGATCCATTCGTGCGCGGCGATGAACATATCGGGGCCTTCGCCGATGCCGAACACCTTGAGAAGCTGTAGTGCATCGTCGTCGAAGCCCTTGGCAGGGCTCTCGCGCACGGTAACCTCGACGCGCTTGGGGGAGCCCTCGGCCTCGAGCTCCTTGTTCAACCGCTCGGCAGCCTTGACCACATTGCCCGGGCGCAGCGGCCCTGATGGATCCTGGCGTGACCAGAGTTCCAGCTTCACGGTTTCTTGCGCCAACAGAGGCGTTGCTGCAAGGAAGGCGGCACTGCCGGCCGCCAATGCTGCGCTCAAAAGCGCAGCCGTTCCGATTTTCCAGTGAATCATCTGATTTCCCTCCCAGCCGCGACACGCTTGCATCGTGTCGTCATTGATTGTTGCAATGCTGTGCAACACGATTATGAATGCGCTTTGGGGAATGTCCAGCGGAGTCGAGCGGTGTCGGATACGAGAGACAGCAACCAAGGCCGCTTTGTGAGCGCCCACGCAGTCGCCGAGCTTGCCGGTGTGTCCCGGTCGGCGGTTTCGCGGGCCTTCACTCCTGGCGCAAGCATCGCGCCAGCAACGCTGGCGCGGGTGCACGAGGCAGCCGCGGCGCTCGGATATCAGGTCAACGATCTCGCGCGCGGGCTTCTCGCCAACCGGAGCCGGCTGGTCGGTCTCGTGACCTCCGATGCCGATACTCCATTCCGGGCCCAGATGATCGCGGCCCTCTCGCAGGCCTTGATCGAGCGCTCCAACGTGCCGGCGATCATCAGCATCGGCCCCACTGCGGAGGACGTCGCAAATGCAACCCGGCAGCTGCTACGCTATCGAGCGGAGGCGACCGTCTTCCTCTCGGGTTCGCCGCCGACCAGCCTTGTCGAGCTCACCCGGCGAAATGGACAGCCGCTGATCCTGATCAATCGGGCCGAGACCGGCGTCGACAGCGTGCATTGTGATGACAGGGACGGAGCGCAGCAGGCCTTCGAGGCCCTCCGCCTGGCAGGCGCCTCCCGTTTCGCCGTGATCAACAGGGTGAACCCGAGTCCCTGCCTCCGCGCCCGCGAGCACGCCTTCACTCAATTTGCTACGGCGTCGGGGTTCGAGGCGAAGATCGTTCGGGCCGGCCTCGCCGACTATGATGGCGGGCAGGAGGCGGCGCGACAGCTGCTGGCGAGCGGGCCCGCGCCAGACGCGGTCTTTTGTGTGAATGATCTCATGGCGTTCGGAACGCTCGACCACTTTCGTCGTGCGGGCTTGCGCGTGCCGGACGACGTTTCGGTCATCGGCTTTGACGATGTGCCCATCGCCGCATGGTCTTCCTACGGTCTGACCACGCTGCGGCAAGATCCCCGGCGAATTGCCCGGGATGTCGTATCGATACTCGACCGGCGCCTCGCCGATCCCGACGCGCCGCCGATTTCGGTCTACGTGCCGGTCGAGCTCATCGTTCGCGAAACAGTCAGGGCGCGCGGTCGAGAAGTCGCGCAATCACGGTAGAGGGTCAGATCGAAAATGGCTTTCAGCTTCCTTGCCCGCGAAGCGGGACGTGTCCATGTCTGTGGCCACCGCGGCTACAGCCTCCATTACCCGGAAAATACGTTGCTGGCGTTGAAAGCGGCAAAGGCTGCAGGGGCGACCACGGTCGAGATCGACGTCGTGCTGACCGCGGACGGTGAGCCGATCATCCTGCACGACCTGACTGTCGACAGGACAACGAACGGACACGGCTTTGCGGCAGACCTCAGCCTCGAGCAGATCCGCAGATTGGATGCGGGGGGCTGGTATCATCCCGCCTTCGCCGGAACGCAGATTCCGACCGTGGCGGAGGCGCTCGATTGGGCGAAGGCGGATGACATGGGTGTCGTGCTCGAGATCAAGGAGGCGGAGCGCCCGGATTTCGCCGTCGATCAGGTGGCAGCCTTGCTGCGATCGACGGGTAATCTCGACCTGGTCACTGTCATCGGTTTCGACCATGTGATGCTGAAGCATGCCGTCGAGCGCCATCCGGACCTCAGAACCGAAGCCATCACCCACGCTCGCCACGCCGATCTCGTCGGGGTTTTGAAAGCGTGCAGGGCGAACTCGGTTTCGATCGAGCTCGACATGTTCCACCCCGACGATGCAAAGGCATTGCACGAAGCAGGCTTCAGCAACCGGGTACACGTGCCTCGCCCTGATGTGCTCGCCGAATATTGGCGTGGCGGACGCGATCCCCTGCCGGAGCTCGTGCAATGGATTGCCGACGGCCTCATCGACACGATCTCGGGTGACGACGTGCCGTTCATCGCCATGCTCGTCAAGCGCGCCGGTCGCGCCGGCTGAGCCTTCCTCGACTTATCCGGTACAGCAGGGCGCGATATCGCGGCAGGTGAGGGGAGCCCTTCTCAGATGACCTCCAGCGGATAGCCTTGTCGAACGTCAACTGAACGAATCTTGCCTCTGGACCGGGAGGTCAGCAACGGGTGGGAAACAGTTCCGGCGTACTCGATCGAACTTCCGCTCCCGACAAAAGCCGAGGTGTGGTCACATTGTTGCCAGCCTGAGTTTCACTGTAACCTGTCAAGCAGCTGCCTAGCTTGAATCAGGTCGCGCGTATTATGCCCCTCGGTGAACGACTCATAGAGTGGCCCAAGCAAATTCCGAGAATCGGCGCAGCGGCCTTGCTCAGCCCAAAACTTAGCGAGGCCGACCGCAGCGCGCAGCTCGAACGACTTGGCGCTCTGGCGTCGCGCCGCAGCGAGCGCTGACAGGAAGAAGGCTTCACACTCCTTATCGGAACGGGCGCGCGCGCCCAAAAGCTCGGCCTCGGTCCGCTCGAGTTCGGCATCCCACATGTGCTCGTCGTGGCAGGCGGCGCAGTCTTTAGCCTCCGCGACGACGCGCAAGCCAGCTTCAGCCGCGCCCGAGTCTTGGAGCGTTGTCGCCAGCATGCAAAGATATCGAACATGATACCAACTGACACCCATTGCAGATCGGCCCGTCAAACTCTGACGCATGAGCGCCAAGCCTTCCTTGGCGGATTCGTGCTGGGCAATCGCCCAACCTTGTAAGAACAGCCCGTTCAATCGCCAGTAGTGCAGACTGTGTTGATCGGCAAGAGCAACGATTGCGTCAGCATGCCCGCGCACGGCCGATGTTTCGCCAAGAAGCTCGTCGAGCCCTGCCCCAGCGTATGTTCTGACGTGGGCGCTGAGGTTAGCCTGGTCCAATTCTTCGGCATAGTGGAGCGCCTCGATGGCCAACATTCGTGCCTGATGCGGACAACCAAGTATCCACTTGATGATCGCCAGGTAGGCAAGTGCTGAAATTTTCGGGTCATGGATATACAGAACGGGCGGAGGACGGTGTCGGTCGGGATCATAGAGGCGCAGGATCGTCTCAAATTCGCGATCAGCCTCGATGAAGCGGCCGAAGTACATCGCCGTCATGCCGCCCATGCGGTGTCCGGCCAACTGAAATGCGTCGTTGCCGGTTCGCTCGGCAGCCCGCCACGCTTCGTCGGTCAATTGCTGCATCATTGCGTAGTCGCCTCGCACGAAGTGATAAACAAACTCTCCGCTCAGCGTCGCGTGCAGGGCGGCGGCATCGCCAAACTGCTGACAAAGCGCGCGCGCCCGGCCATATGCTGCCCCAATCTGCGGGGCAGCATAGCCGTGGACGGAAATCAGCGGTGTTCCGATTGCCGTCTGCAGAGCGAGTTCCTTCCGGTCTTTCTCTGGCCCTGGCGGAAGTGATGCCAGTGCCTTCAAACCCCTGGAAAAGTGACCGATGGCCTCCAGATTTGCGGAACGTTGGGCTGCCTGCTTGCCTGCTATGAGCCAGGACTCGATCGCGCGGGCCGCCTGCCCTGCTTCTGCGAAATGATGGGCCAGTACCTCCGGTTCGCGGGCAGCCCGGTCCGGGAACCGCTCTTCCAGCGCTTTGGCGATCTTGGCATGCAACTGTTGCCTCGGATGGCGCAACAGCGTGTTATAGGCCGCGTCCTGCACAAGCGCATGCTTGAAGAGATACAATGCATCGCTCGTCGTTCCGCGCCGGAAGACCAACCCGGACGAGGTCAGCTGATCCAGGAAAACCTGCAGCTCAGTTGCCGAATAGGGTACTACCGCGGCCAACAGTTCATGCGAGAACTCACGCCCGATAGCTGCGCCCATCTGCGCCACGTATTTCGCGGCGCCCAGTCGATCGAGACGGGCCATGAGGGACGCGTGTAGGGTGGCCGGAATGCCAAGACCCGCCGCTGGTGCTGTCGACGGCGCGTAGTCTTTCTCGTCGCGGGTCTCTACCACCGCTTTCGTAAACTCCTCGATATAAAGCGGCACGCCGTCTGTGCGCTCGACGATTTCTCTGATGGCTTCGGCAGGCAAGCCTCGTTTGCCGAGAACACGTTTGACCAGGGCGGTACCGTCGCGCTGTCCCAGGCGGCTGAGCGTCATTATCGAGGCGTGCGGCTGCCCGATCCAGGACGGGGTGAACTCGGGACGGAACGTCGTAATGAGCAGCACGGGCAGCGGCCGGATGCGTTCGACGATTCGATCCAGGAGTTCCAGGCTGGTCGGATCGATCCAATGCACGTCCTCGAAAATCATCAAAACGGGTTCCTGGCGGGCGAGCGCTTCCAGTTGCCGGACGAGTGCCTGCAGTGTCCGCGATTTTCGTTGCTGCGGGCTGAGATCCAATGTCGGGAAGCGTCCGAGGCTGGGCAGGGAGAGCAGATCTGCGAGGAGGCTGCAATCTTCCGCCGTAGTCGAGGTGGCCGCGAGCAGTGTTTCCAACTTGTCGAGCTTCGCCAGCGCTTCATCATCTTGGTTCATTTCAGCAGCGCGCTCAATCTGGCGGATGATCGGATAGAGCGCGCTACCGACATGATGCGGTGAGCAGAAATAGCAAAGGTGCGCATGCTGCTCGTTCGCAATGTCCTCCAGGATGGCAACGGTGATGCGCGACTTGCCGATGCCCGGTTCTCCCGACAGCAGGAGCACCTGGCCCTCCATGCCCTTTGCGCACTGCCAGTGGCGGCGCAAGGCTTCGACTTCTTCCTCGCGGCCCACCAAGGGCGTGAGTCGCTCACCATGCAGTGCCTCGAAGCGGCTGTCGAGAGCGCTCGGTCGAAGCACCTGATAGGCGCGGATTGGCTCGGAATAGCCCTTGACTTCGACGGGGCCGAAATCACGAAAATCGAAGAGGTGGGCGAGCAAGTGACGCGTTCTCTTTTCGATCACAACCGTGCTCGGCTCGGCCAGGCCCTGCAGTCGGGCTGCGAGATTTGGCGTCTCACCGATCACGCCTCGTTCGCGAGCCTCACCAGAACCGACAACGTCACCGACGACAACGATTCCGGTACCGATGCCGATACGCACTTGCAGCGGATCGGCTAGTTCAAGCTCGCTGACAATTTCGATCAGCGCCAAGCCCGCTCTTACGGCCCGTTCAGCGTCATCTTCATGAGCTTGCGGGTAGCCGAAATAGACGAGCACACCGTCGCCCATGTATTTGGCCACGTAGCCCCCGAACCGCCTGATCGTATCGGATACGCATTGCTGATACGCACCGATGACCTCGCGAAGATCCTCGACGTCGAGTCGCGATGCCAGCGCTGTCGAGCCGACGAGATCGCAAAACATGACAGTCAGTTGCCGACGCTCTGCATCGGACTCCGACGAGACAGCGGTCGGCCCTGGTCGAGGCCGATCCTCCGGCGGGTTGATCGTTGAACTGGCGCGCTGGTTTTGCAGGTCCGCAATTGCATCAATGAGCTTGCGGCGATGCCCAATCGAAGCGACGCCAAGTTCCTTGAGATCCTCGCCAGTTAGCTTAAGAAGAAGCTCGGCGTCGATGTGGTTGTCGCGAAACGCCGAGGCGTATTCCTCCAGTCCTAATTTGCGCAGCCAAGCAGCGATGTCCACCGCAGAATCCTCCGGCCTAGCTCCGATCTTTTCGGCAGCCAGACCGCCCGGCAATTCTACCGCGATCTGGACGAAACACGATTAGGAATGTCGCGCCTAATCGATGGACGCAAGGCGCTGCGGATGAACAGTGTCGTTATCGAGAGGCTGTAGCACAGCCTCAAAACGCTCCTTAACGCCTTCGCGTCAGCCTCGGCGTGATCATGGATGCGAAAGCGGAACAGGATGAAACGACGCTGGGTGCCGGGAACCGGCAATGACGACTATTGTGACGGGTTCAATGGCATGAACCAGGCGTCGAGCAGGTTCCATGGCGGCTTTACACCCCGCTGCATACGCTCCGGCGGGTGGACACAAAGTCTGGAACGGGCCGGCACCGGAAATTCCGGTCCGTATCCATGAGCGGCAGCAACGGGTCGAGAACAGCCGTAAGATTATGAGCGTTTGGCGCAGAATCTATCAACGGGAACCACAACCAGCGAGGCTGCTCTGGTTCGATCTGCTGAACAGACGATTGTAAATACCCCTTGCGCGGTCTGTGTTACCGTTGGCGCCATTACGGTAGCAACTTCCTGAGCGTTTAAAGGGCGAGTTCACGCCGGAGCGCCTCCAGACGCTCCATGGCGACGACGCCGTCGCGGATGGTTGGGGCTGCGGTCGTCGCTCCTGCGAGCGCCGGAACGGCGTCGGCGAGGAGCGAATGGTAGCCCTTCGGGTCCTCGTTCGCCGCCGCCGTGAAGTTCGGCTTCCAGGTGAGACTGTCAACGGTCTCGGAAAGCGCCGCCGCCGGATCGTCCACCTTGAAGGCCGGATTGCGGTTCCAGCGCACTTCGATGACGTTGTCGATCTCGATGCGCTGGTGGTCGCCCATGATCTCGATCCGCTCGACCGGCGCCCCGCGCGATTGTGCGGTGCCCATGGCAATCGTGCCGATCGCGCCACATTCGAAGTCGAAATGGACATGGAACAGCACCTTGCCGGGCTGCTTCTCCACCTTTCGGGCCGAAAGTCTGGAGACCGGCGACACCAGGAAGGAAACGAGGTCCATGTAGTGCACGCAATGGTGCAGGAAGAAGCCGGTGTAGTCCACGTCGCCAGCGAAATAGCCGGGGGCGGTCATGTAGTAGCCGGTCAGGCCGTAGATCTCGCCGAAGCGGCCGGAGCGCAGAATGTTCGCGGCAATCTTGTTGCCGGCGGAATAGCGTTTCATGAAGCCGACCAGGAGCGGCTTGCCGGATTTCTCGGAGGCAGCCAGCAGTTCCCGCGCGCCGGCGGCGCTGCCTGAGGGCGGCTTCTCCATGAAGACGGGGAGACCGCGCGCGAGCGCCGCCTTGCCGAAGGCAAGATGCTGGTCGGGCCCGACAGCCATGCCGATCGCGTCGATGCCCGACATGGAGATGAGCTCGGCGGCGTCGCTTGTCAGCCGCGACACGCCGAACTGCCGGCCGGCCGAGGCCAGGCGCTTGCCATCGATGTCGCAGAGTGCCGCAAGCTCAACGTCATGGCGAACGAGTTGCGGGAGCAGCATTTGGGTGGCGTGTACACCGCACCCGATCCAACCGATCTTGAGTGTCATCGACGATATTCCGTAAGCAGGATGTGGGATTTGATGAATTCGGCGCTGGCTCTGAGGCGTGCGCTCTCGTCTTCGTGCGGCGGCCGCCACTGGGCAAGCGGCACGCCGAACCGGTCATCGTCGCGGCGGAAGGGTTCCAGCGACACCGGCCCCTCGTAGCCGATCTCGCGCAACGCGCGGAACACCTCGACCCAGACGGTGGCGCCAGTTCCCGGAAAGCCGCGATGGTTCTCGTTTGCCTGGAAATGCACGACGCGCCTGCCGCCGAGCCGGATTGCCTCGGCGATCGAAGCCTCCTCCATATGCATGTGGAAGGTGTCGAGCATCAGTTGCACCGCCGGGTGGTCGACCGCATCGAGGAGCTCGATCGCCTGCTTCGTCGTGCAGAGCACGTCGCTTTCGAAGCGGTTGAGCGGCTCGACCGCAAGCGTGACGCCGAGCATCGCGGCGTGGTCGCCGGCCTCCTTCAGTCCGGCGACAGAGCGGGCCTTGCGGGCGAGGCGTTCCTCTTCCGTGACGGGCTGCGGCGGACGTCCGGCGAAGACGAGGGGGTTGCCGGTCAGCGGACCGCCGACGATCGTGGCGCCGAGCGCAGCGGCGCAGTCGGCAGCGTATTTCAGGTAATCGATGCCTGCGCGGTGGGCCGCGGGGTCGTCGGAGCAAAGGTTGCGCTGGAGGTTCACGCGGGCGGCGAGCACGACTGAAAGCTCGGCCGCTTCCAGAGCCTTGCGGGTCTCGACAAGATCGAGTTCGCCGGGCTCGGGCACCAGGAGCTCGACGAAGTCGTAACCGAGCCTGCGCATCTCGCGGAAAAGCGGAAAGTGCTCGGCCGTGAAGGGCCGCGCATATTGCATGGAGATCAACCCGACGGGGTTCATTGCCTGTCCTCTTTCATTAAAGCGGGTCGCATTCGATCGAATTCGTGCAACGCGCTTTGGGTCCTTGTTTTGTGCATGTCGTTGTCCCAAACCGCTGCACACTTTGAGCGATATGCATTAGCGTCACCCCTTCACCGCGCCCTGCGTCAGGCCGCCGATCAGCCGGCGCTGGACGAGGAGGAAGAGGATTGTTGCCGGCATGGCGCCAACCACCGCGCCGGCAGCGAGAAGGCCCCATTCGATCTGGTATTCGCCGATCAGCGTCTGGATGGCGACGGTGACGGGCCGCACATTGCGGCCGCCGAGCGTCAAGGCGTAGAGATATTCGTTCCAGGCGGTGATGAAGATGTAGATGCCGGTCGAAATGATGCCGGGCATGGTGAGCGGCAGCACGACGCGGCGGAGTGCGGTCATCCGCGAGCAGCCGTCGATCATCGCCGCCTCGTCGAGGCTCTTCGGGATCGCGCCGACATAGCTCGTCAGCATCCAGACGGCGAAGGGAATGGCGACCGTCGCATTGGCGAGCACAAGCCCGAAATGTGTATCGAGGATGCCGATCCGCCGCATCAGGATGAAGAGCGGCAGGATGAGCAGCACGACCGGGAACATGTTGATCAGCAGGAACTGCAGCATCAGCAGCTTGCGGCCCGCGAAGCGGAAGCGCGAGAAGGCGTAGGCAGCGGTCACGGCGACCGCCAGTCCGAGCGCGACCGTGCCGCAGGCGATGATCAGGCTGTCCAGCATGTTGTCGAGGAAGGACGTCTGCCGCAGAAGCCGCACATAATTGTCGAGGCTCCAGCCCGCGGGCGAAACAGAGACGCCGGTTGCGTTGAGCGTTGCCGTCGGCGTCAGCGAGGTCAGGACCATCCAGGCGAAGGGCCCCATCGCGAAGAGCACGATCAGGAACACCGGCAGGTCCGTGGTGAGGATGCGGCGCAGGGTGCTCGGCCTGTTCATCGTTCCACCTCGCGCATGGTGCGGCTGAGATAGACGGCGACGACCGCCCCGAGCAGGATCGTGAAGGTCACTGCGATCGCGGTGCCGTAGCCGAAGTCGAGGTTCTGACGGGCGCGGACGAAGGCGTAGAGCGGCAGTGTGTGGGTGGCGTAGCCCGGCCCGCCTCCGGTCATGACAAAGATCACGTCCATCGAGTTGGCAACCCAGATCACGCGGAGCAGTCCCGCCGTCGCCAGAACCGGCGCGATGCCCGGCAGGGTGATGTGGACGAATTTTCGCCATGGCGTCGCGCCGTCGATGGAGGCGGCCTCGTAGTGGCTCTTCGGAATGCCCTGAAGCCCGGCGAGGATCATGACGGCGAAGAAGGGAAAGCCCTGCCAGGTGAGCGTCGCAATGATCGCGTAGAGCGCGAGGTCGGGATCGGCAAGCCAGGGCACGGCGGACCGCACGATGGAGAGATGGATGAGGATGTCGTTCAGCACGCCGGTGTTGGGGTCGTAGATCCAGCGCCACATGAGCGCGATCACGACGCTCGGCAGGGCCCACGGGATGATGATGAGCGCACGGGCCAGCCCACGCCATGGAAACTCGCGGTTGAGAAGCAGGGCCGTCGCCAGGCCCAGGCCCATTTGCAGCGGCACGGTAAGTCCGATCCAGATCGCCGTGTTTGCGAGCGCCGTCCAGAAGACCGGGTCGGCAAAGAGCTTCAGATAGTTGCCGAAGCCGACGAAGCGGCTGGCATTCGGCTTCCACAGGATCAGGTCGTAGAAGCTGGTGACGACCGCCTGCAGCATCGGAAAGAAGACAATGAAGACCGTGACGAGCACCGCGGGCGCCAGCAGCATGTAAGGCATCAGCCGCACGCTCCAGGGCGTGGGAATGGCGATATCGGTTGGGTGACGGGCGGTTGTCACGGTCATGGGCGGTCATTTCCCGGCCGGCAAAGGCTCTCAAAACTGGTCCGGTCCGCCGGTGCTTGGCAAAACGGAATTCGGAGGGCGGGACTGGCCAGCATCCCGGCCAGTCCTCGGGGTGTTATTGCGCGAAGAGCGACTCGAGCTGCTGCATCATTTGCTCGGAGGTGATCTGGCCCGTCAGGGCCTGCTGCATGGCAGTCTGCCAGGCGGTGTTGACGAACTCGGAGGTCGCCGTGTTCTGCGGCAGCACATGTGCGAAGGGCAGCGACTGCACGGTGGCGTCGACGAAGCGGCGCTCATGCAGGTTCCAGTTCGCCGAGCCGCTCTTGGTTACGGTCAACTGGCCGGTCGCCTTGTTGAACTCGACATTGTTCTCGGCCTCCGCGAGGAACGAGACCCATTTCCAGGCTGCGTCCTTGACCTCGGACGAAGAGAAGATCGCCAGAGATTCATCGCCGTAGGATGTCCAGTGGCCGCCGCCGCATTCCGGCACGGGCACGGCGGAGACCTTGTCACCCAGAGCCTTCACCATGTCCTTGGACGAGCCGATGTGATGGATGGTCATCGCCGTCGTGCCGTTCTTGAAGGCGCCGGTGATCTCCTGGAAGCCGTCGTTCGGCGCCGACGGCGGGATCGCCTTGTCTTTCTGGAAGAGGTCGATCAGCCACTGGTTGGCGGCGATCGCCTGCGGGGTCGTCAGGCCGCCGGGCTCGAGCTTCGCACCCTGTGACAGCACGAAGGCGCCCCACTGGTCCCAGCCGCCCTTGCCGCCTCGCAGGCCGAAGCCGTAGGTGTCGGGCGCCTTGGTCAGCTTGATCGCGGCATTGCGGAACTCGTCGCAGGTCGTCGGCGGCTTCAGGCCGGCCTGCTCGAAGAGATCGGTGCGATAGTAGAGGTAAAGCACCACATACTGGATCGGAAGGTAGTATTGCTTGCCGTCCGGGCCTTTGTTGAGTTCGAGAAGATTGTCGAGCAGATCCGCCTTCCCGGGCCAGGCGGCGATACGCTCACCGATCGGTTCGAGCGCACCCATTTCGATCAGTCGCGGCTGGGCGAAGAGCTTGACCATTGCCGCATCGGGCGCACTGCCGCCGACGAGGGCGGTATAGAGGTTGTCGTAGTAGCTGTTCCACGGAACGTTTTCCGCCTCGACCTCGATGCCGGGATTGGCGGCCTCGAACTTGGCGACCAGTTCGTCCATCGGGTTTTCCGGATTGTCGAAGTGATACCAGAAGCGAACGGTCTCCGCCGATGCGGCGCTCGCGACGAGCGACGCCGCAAGCGCGGCGCCGATGGTGAATGTCCTCCAGATTTTCATTGTCTCCTCCTCTGAAAATCGAATTCAGGTGTTTGCGGCCATTCGAGCCGCCGCTCGCCCGGCCTGCGCCAGCGCCTCCCGCGCTGCCGCAAGGTCGAGCGTGTTCTGAAGAAAACCATGCGTGACGCCCGGTATGACCGTCGCCGTCTCGCTGCGGCCGAGCCCGCGAAGGCGCTTCTCGAGTGCAAGCGTATCCGACAGCAGGGGATCGACGCCCGCGGCCATCAAGTGAAGCGGCGGGAGGGCGGCGAGCGCCGCGTCCTTGGCGAAGAGCGGGCAGGCCAAGGGGTCGGCGGAGACATCGCGATCGCCGACATACCAGTACCAGTAGCGCTGCATCTTGCCGGTGGTCAGGCCCGGTCCGTTCTCGAATTCCCGGTAGGATGCGGTCTCGAAGTCGCCGGCATAGGTGCCGTAGAAGAGAAGCGCGCCCGCTGCTGACCGCAGTCCGATCGCCTGCTCGTGCAGCATCGCGGCGAGCGCCAGATTGGCGCCGGCGGAATCGCCGGCAAGGATCAGCGGACCGGCTTCGAGGCCGACAGCGTTCACGACGAGGGGGACCTGGCGGACCGTCGCGATGACATCCTTGAGCCCGGCCGGGTATGGATTTTCCGGTGCCAACCGATAGTCCGGCATGAGAACCGGCAAGCCGGATTCGAGCGCCAGCACCCGGGCGCAACGCTCGTGCGTTTCCGGGCTGCAGAAGGCGAAACCGCCGCCATGCGCGAAGACGATCGCGCCTGCCAACGGACGATCGGGCACGAGGACCTTGACGCGCGCCTTCTCGGAGCCAAGTTCTGCGATCGGCTCGATCCATGCCTCCGTGACCCGTGCCATCGCGGGCAGCTCACGGTTCCAGCGACGGTTGCTTTCTTCGGACAACAGGCGTCCTTCGGCAGGGGGCATCAGCGTCGGGTCGACCTGAGGCCCCGTCTCCGCCGCGACGCGGGCAAGCAGCGCTGCCATTTCCGGAGAGAGCCGCGACATGTTCGTCGTGTCGTTCATTGGCTGGCATCCGGAAAGACGTCCGGTCCCAGATCGACGATCGTCGCGATGTGATGGCGCAGCGCAGCGCTCGTCCTGGCGACATCGCCGCTCTCGATCGCATCGATGATCGAGCCGTGGCGTTGTGCGGTCGCCATGAGGTCGCGCGGCGTCGTGCTGCGCGAGATCTTGAAGCGATGGTTATGCACGAGGCAGCGGTGCAGGATCGGATCCAGGGCCGGCAGGCGTGCGTCCTGGAAGATGCGGCGGTGAAAGTCCCGGTCGAAGGAGGCGAGTTCGAGCTCGTCACCCGACCCGGCGGCTTCCATCATTTCGGCGAGCAGCGCCCTGAGGTCCGGGACGAGATTGCGGCTCGGGGCCCGCAGCACGCGGATGATGCCATTGCACTCGATCTGCTGACGCACCCGGAACATCTCGATGGCTTCGGCCGCCGTGCATTCGGAGACCTGCGTGCCGCGATGGCCCTGGCGACGGACAAGGCCCTCTTCCTGCAATTGCAGCAGCGCTTCGCGAACCGTGCCTTGGCTGCAGGAGAAATGGGCGGCCAGATCCAGTTCCGTCAGCGCGGTCCCGGCGGGCAATACGCCGAGCATGATGTCCCGTTTCAGCGCATTGAACGCAGCAGTCGATTTCGCCGGCTTTCCGGCATTTCGGCCATGCGGCGCGGCGGGAAAATGAGTCATGGCTGCGACCTGTGGAGTTGCCAATTGTCGTCTGCATCATTATTGATATTGATATCGATAATGATGGTCAAGGACCGATTGGCCCGCTGGAGGAGAATTCGTGACCGCAATCGCATTGACGCAGATCCGGAAAACCTATGGCTCGCTGCAGGTCATCCACGACGTCGACATCGAGATCGCGAGCGGAGAGTTCCTCGTGCTGGTCGGCCCATCCGGCTGCGGCAAGTCCACCTTGTTGCGCATGATCGCCGGGCTGGAGGAGATCTCGGGCGGCGTGCTCGACATCGGCGGCAAGGTGGTGAACGCGCTGCCGCCGTCCGATCGCGACATCGCCATGGTGTTCCAAGACTATGCGCTCTATCCGCACATGAGCGTGCGCGAGAACATGGCCTTCGGACTCAAGATGCGCGGCGCGAGCGAAGAAACGATCGACCGGCGCGTTTCGCAGGCCGCGGATATCCTCAAGATCCAGCCTTTCCTCGATCGCCGCCCGGCCCAGCTTTCCGGCGGCCAGCGCCAGCGTGTCGCGATGGGGCGCGCGATCGTGCGCGAGCCGTGTGCCTTCCTGTTCGACGAGCCGCTCTCCAATCTCGATGCCGCCTTGCGCGTGGAGATGCGCCTGGAGATTGCCAAGCTGCATAACCGGATGAAGGCGACGACCATCTATGTCACGCATGACCAGGTGGAGGCGATGACGCTCGCTGACCGGATCGTGGTGCTGAACTCCGGCGCCATCGAGCAGATCGGCCCGCCGCTCGAACTCTATCATCGTCCGGCAAGCCTCTTCGTCGCCCGCTTCATCGGCAGCCCGACCATGAACACCATGGCAGCGGATGTGGTCGGCGACGGTAGCGGGCGGCGCACAATTCGCCGGCGTGGTCGCGAGTTGCCCGTCTCGGACATCGATCTGTCGCGGGACGGACCCGTGGTCCTGGGCATCAGGCCGGAGGACCTGTCACCCTGTCCGGCGGAAGAGGCCTGGTTCAGCGGCGAGTTGGCGGTCGCCGAACGGCTGGGCAGCCAGACCTACGCCTATGTCGAAATCGGCGAGGGACAGATGCTGACCGTCGAATTCCCCCGGAATGCCGCGATCCGGGTGGGCGAACGTATTCACTTGCGCGGCAATCCGGAAACACTTCATCTTTTCGACAGCGAGTCAGGCCTGCGACTAAACTGATCGGGAACGCCGCGCAACCGCTGGGCCGTGCGAAATGTGCCCTGCCCGGCTGCCGTTCGAGTCGAATGAACAGGTCGTGTGGCCACCCGGCTGGAATGCGCCAGAGAGCGGACGCACCAACTACCAGGTGCAAAGCGACCGCGACGTCGGTGTCAGGCGTGCGACCTCGATTCTTCGCCAACATTGCCCGTCGATTCGTGGATAGACGTCATCGGTCCACTTGAGGTTCCGTCTCAAGCGCTCTCGATGGTGTAAAAAGCTGTCGTCGTTTTCATGGCATTCGAACCAGACAAGCACAGCCTCCCCCTCACGGACGGGAAGCCTCGGAAAACCATTTACGCTACGCTCGGTGACAAAAAGGGCATCAACGCGAGCGCCGGTATCCTGCAAAATCGGCAGCGCATTCTGCACGAAGAACATGGCGAATTCGTCCTCTGTTCTGGGGGCGAGCGAGCAGATATTCACGACGATGAGGCCTCCAGTATTGAGCTCCTCGCCTTTCCTCGGCAGATTGTGACTGAACGGCTGCACGCCGCGAACGGGTTTCAGGAGCAACACGTTATCCGAGTTGAGCATCGTGTCGTTGGCTGCCGGTCCATGTTCCTTCCAGATCGCGCTCGTATAGAAGGACTTGAGCGCTTCCGTTCGGACTTCCATGTCCGCAAAGGACCGAACCCAGACGAAGGCATCGGGATCTTCGAGGTCGCGGAACTCGCCGACGATGCGCATACCCAGCGCTTCCTGTGGTTCAACGAATTCGCTGTCAAACAGTCGGATTAGGGGTTCCCTGCCGCCTGGACGGAGGCGGTAGCGGCGGAGTTCGAAAACGGTATGCGGTTCCATGATGCCTCCAAACAGGTCGATTGTCCTGTTTTAATAACAGGATGATTGACCTGTTTTGTCAAGGCGCTATTGTTGCTCGAGTTTGCAGGTGGTGACCGTGACCGGAAACAGAAGAACCAATGACCCCCAGGCAGTGCGTCGCAGGATTGTCGATGCAGCTTATGATGCCTTTGTTGCCCAGGGCTATCTCGCAACGGGAATGATGGAATTGCGTGAAAAGGCTTCGGTATCTGGCGGGGCCATGGCGCATCATTTTCCCGCAAAGCGCGAACTCGGATTGGCGGTTATCCGCGATCGGGTGGCCGACGCCGTTCGGCAGACCTGGATCGAGCCGCTTCAAGCCTGCGCGGACGCGCCAACGGCCATCGATCTCATCTTTGAAAACATCATCAGCGACCTATCGCGTAAAGGCTCGGTCTCCGGCTGCCCCCTCAATAACATGGCGATGGAGGTTTCGCCGCATGATGAAGAGATGCGCGAGGCGCTCAGCGGTGTTTTCACCGGCTGGCACGACGCGCTGTCGGCAAAGTTTCAGGCGGATGTCGACTTGAAACGCGCTATCGGCATAGATCCGGGCAGCCTTGCGACGCTGGTAGTCGCCGCCTACTCCGGGGCCATGGCGATTGCAAAAGCCAGCCAAGAGGTTCGCCCACTCCGCGACTGCCGACAGGAACTCGCGGCGCTCCTCGCATCGAAATACGCCTTGGCCGGATAAGACCGCTTTGACGACAACCACTCGCCATCACGACGACGTTGGTAAGGTAGGGCGGCAGTGATGATGCGGCCCTATTCTGCTCCTAGTTGCCACTCCGAGCCCTGATGAGGGGGCGCCTGGACGGACGCGCTCTCAACGAACTCGAATGATTGGAAGCTCGGAAGCGAACTGCCCGATCGGAGAGCCGTCGCCGCGTTCATGCTTGCCACCCGCCAGTTCGACGCGCGCATCCGCGGGCGCCAGAGCAGGGCTTAGTTTGTCGTTCTTCTGATCGGCCCTTTCGCCGCAGCAGCAGAGTAGGTCTGCGGCGATCTTCGATAAGCTTCCTCGCAAAGTGGCGAACAGAACCACGGCCCCTGCGGGGCGGACCGTCTATAGGATGAATAGGGTGCATGCATTTTGCACACCGGGTCAATCCAGGCCGCGTCAGTCGACGGAGCAAGTTCGATCTCATAGAGATCGACTTCCCCGGCAACCGACCGAAGTGCGACTGGGCCAAGGTCCCGGACGAGGATGCCCCTGGCGACGGCCGCCTCGGCAATCGGGCGAGTGGCGAGCAGTTGACCGGGGGATGCGAGCGCCGCAACCCGCGCTGCTATGTTGACCGTCGATCCAAAGAGGTCGCCGCCCCGGCGGACGACCGGCCCGTGATTCAGCCCCGTCCGTGTAAGCGGGAGCAGCGGTTGTTTGCGGCATGCCTGCAACAGCGTGCCGAGTACCTGGATCGCAATTTCGGGCTCGGGAAAAGCGAGCATTGCCTCATCGCCAATCCATTTGATCGGCGATGGATAGCCGCTAAGGTTCTCATGGACCATGCTCTCGAACACCTCGAGAATGTCGATAGCAACCGCGTCCCCATAAACGTCCGCAATCGCGCTAAATCCGGCAAGGTCTATGAACGCAACTGTGGCCGATGCGTTGGCGGAACTCTGCTTCGGCCTCATCTGGCTCTCCACTGCTGCATTGTTTCAGCCTCTCTCCCCTTAACCTAACTCAAGCAAAAGAGGAAAGAACAGCCTTTTGCTGTCCCCGTCGCACTTGCCAGGTCGCGAGAAACCCTCGCCTGCCAACGGGTCGGGATCGTATCTGGGTAATGCTGCAGAACTGCATCCGCCACGTGATGAGCGGCACGTTCTCCGCTCGCTCTCCCGGTCCAACCAAGGCAGCGAATCCGGAGCAGACGGCAGTCGCCAATGACCCCATTCAAAGAATGAATTTGAGATTTATCAAGTCGTCAAAAAGATTGGAGCGAACCTAAACTGCTGACGAAGCGAAGATAAGCGAAAGAACGTTATGAGTGAGGAGAATACCAGCGTAGCCGCCGCTGAGTGGGTCATGGCGGTAGAGGCAAGCGCATTGGCATCGGAGGATGCAATGCGGTTTACCCACAAGGGAAGGTGCATCGCTGTCTATAACCTGTCCGGCGAGTTCTACGCGACTTCCGGAATCTGCACACACGAGCATGCCTTCATGTCCGAAGGATACATCGATGGCGAAACCGTCGAGTGTCCGCTGCATCAGGGGCTGTTCAACATTCGCACGGGTGCCGCGCTTTCGCCGCCCGTCACCAAGAACCTGAAAACCTTCAAGACTAAGATTGAGAACGGTCAGGTCTACGTGTTGGTCGACTAGACGACACGTAGGGGGAGGTCGGTTCGTGCCCGGAGGAAATGGCACGACCGAATAGGACAATATTGTCCAATCATGGGAGGAAATAATGCTGAAATTCACAAGGCGCGCCGCCATCGGTGGCGTGATGAGCGTCGCTGTCTTCGCCGCAACCCAGGGCTGTCTGACCGCCCAGGCCCACGCGGACGGCGTCCATGACGTGCTGAACGGCCTGATCGCGTCCTATTCCGAGCATGCCAAGGAAGGAATGAGCAACAAGAGCGTTGGTGAACTCTTCGAAAAAGATGGTTTCCGCGACTATCTCGACGCCTACCCGGTGGGCGGGCTCGCCGACGGCTTCGTCTGGAAGCCGGGCATGGGAGCCACCTTCACCGGGCCCTACAGCAAGCTCGAGATCAAGGCGCCCTTCACCGACTACATTCCGCTTCCCGAGGGACCGGTGCTCGATCCCAAGAAGACCTACAAGATCGGCTTCGTCTTCCACGGGTTCAACCATCCCTGGCTGATCAGCCTTGCCGATACCGCCGCATGGGAGGCCGCCCGCCATCCGAATGTCGAGATCGAGGTGATCGACGCCGAATTCGACGACAACAAGATGGGCCAGGTCATCGATACCTGGGTTGCCAAGAAATACGATGGAATTGTGCTCTGGCCGTCGCGTGAAGCGCCGATGGGGCCGCCGGTCGACCGCGCCATCGATGCCGGCATTCCGGTCGTCAGCGTCGACCGCCGGACTTCGTCGGAAAAGATCAGTTCCGAAGTTCTCGGAAACTTCTACGCCAACGGCCTGCAGGAGGGCCTCTATCTTAAAGAGGTACTGAAGGCCGGCAACATGGTCCTCAACCGCAAGGATCTCGGCAGCACGGCGGACTCGATCCGGACGGGTGCCTTCCTTGAGGTGATCGGCAATGTCGATGGTTTCAACATCCAGGGCAACTACCATACCAACAGTCAGCGAACTCTGGCATTCCAGTCGACTGCGGATGCCCTGCAGGCCTTCAACGACATTTCCGTCAGCTTCAATACGGGCGGCGAGGAGGCGATGGGCGCTCTCGACGCCATCCGCGAGGCAAAACGGCTGAATTCCGCGCCGGACGGGAAGAAGATCGTCATCCTCGCCAATGACGACGCGAAGGAAGTTCTGAAGGAGATCGCCGATGGCAACATCGACATGGTCTCGCCCTATACGCCGCTGATCGGCGATATCGGTATCCGCGCCGTGATCAAGCATATCGGCGCGAAGGAAGGTCTCAACGACGCTCCGCCCAAGCTGATCATGACACCCAATCTGCCGATGATCACGAAGACCAAGATGGTCATCGAAGGGGTGGAGACGATGACGCCGGACGAATGGCCCTATGCCTACGGACCCGCCGTCAACTGATCGGTGATCTGTATTCAAGACCGTGGCCCGCAGCCTTCATCGGCTGCGGTGCGACCGCCAGATATTCCGACTGGATCGTTCAATGACCATCGTAGAAGAGAAGTCCTCCATCAATGCTGCTGGCGGCTGGGCGCAGATGCGTTTCCTGCCCGAGATCGGCGATCTCAGCCGCATCGTCGTCCTTGGCGTACTGGTCGTCGCAGGCCAGATCCTTTATCCCGGCTTCCTGTCGCCGGAAAATCTGCGCGTGGTGCTCACCGCCGTTGCAGGAATCGGGATCCTGGCTTTCGGGATGACGATGGTCGTCATAACCGGGGAAATCGATCTCTCGGTGGCTGGAGTCGCGGTGCTCTCCATCGTCATCGGCGGCTTGCTGCTGCCCACCGGTTCCCCCGCCTTGATCATTGGCGCCACACTGCTTTGCGGTCTCTGTCTTGGGCTCGTCAACGGGATCTTCGTAGCGAAGCTCGGCGTGTCATCCCTGATCTCGACGCTCGCGATGCTGGGGATCGCAAGCGCGCTCGCCAATATTTTCTCGGCGGGTCAGGCGACCTACCCGGAGAAGATCGCGGAATATATGTGGTTCGGGCGCGGAGCACTTCTCGGCGTGCCGGTGCCGATCTTCCTTCTCGCTGTCATGGCACTCGCCTGCGTTTTCATGACGAGAAGCTCGACCTTTGGCCGCAAGCTCTACGCTACGGGCGGCAATGCCCGCGCCGCGCTGCTGTCAGGCATCAGGATCGATCGCGTGAAGATCGTGGTCTTCGCATTCTGTGGCCTCTGTGCGGCAATCACCGGGCTCATCGAGAGCGCCAGGCTCGGCTACATCAATCCTGCTGCCTTTCCCGGTCTTGAACTCAAGGTTCTGGCGGTCACCGTTCTTGGCGGCGCGGCGCTTGCAGGCGGCACTGGCTCGGTATTCGGGACGCTCGTCGCGACGCTCATCATCGGGGTCGTCAACAACCTGCTCAACCAGATGGGTGTCAGTTTCTACATGCAACAGGTCGTCACCGCACTTGTCATCCTTGTCGTCGTCGTGCCCGGCATGCGCAATCGGAGGTTCGTGAAGTGATCATTGCCGAAGCAACGTCTGCGCCGGCCGTTCGGGCGTCCGGACTCGCGCAAATCATCAGAGAGCCGATGCTGTGGCTCGTCCTGTCCATCCTGGTCCTCGGAGCGCTGACGTCGCCGCATTATCTCTCGGCGCTCAACATCCAGAACCTGTTGCGCAATGCTGCCCTCGTCGGACTGCTGGCGACCGGAATGACCATCGTCCTGATCACCGGCCGGATCGACCTGTCGGTCGCCGCGAACATGGTTTTCTCGGTGATCATCGCTGTCGTGGTCACATCCTGGATAGGTCGCGAGCTGGGATTACGGTGGATCGTAAAGGGCAATACGTTCGCAGGATCACCTCTGATTTTCGTCGTCATCTCCTTGTTGACCGGCACCGCGATCGGCGCGCTCAACGGAGTAGGCGTCGCCTATTTCAAGGTGGCCTCCTTCATCATGACCCTCGTATCGCTGACGGCGCTGCGCGGCCTGAGCTACCTCGCCACCAACGGCGCACCGTTCTATCTCAAGGGCGCGTTCTTCAATTGGCTGAGCGACGAGCTCTGGCTCGGCGTACCTGTCAGCTTCGTGCTTCTCGTGGTCCTGGTCCTGTTCGCGCATGCCTTCCTGTCCAGAACTGTCGCCGGGAATCGGCTGTTCGCGATCGGCGGCAACGAAACCGCGACGCTCTATTCCGGCATTACGACGAACAGATACATCGTGGCGTCATTCGCGTTGAGCGGGCTGTTCGCGGCGGTGGGCGGGTTGGTTTTTACTGCGCGGCTGAAGTCGGTCGAGGCAGCGCTCGCGCAGGGCTATGAACTGACTGCGATTGCGATCGCAGTGCTCGGAGGCGTGGCGCTCGCGGGCGGTACGGGATCGCTTTGGCGCGTCCTGACTGCAGCCGTGGGCTTTTCCGCGGGGCTCAACCTGCTGGCGATTTGGGGCGTGCCGACATGGTACCAGAACCTCGCAATCGGCGCGGTATTGATCCTGGCGGTGAGCCTGACCCGTCTTAACCACAAAAACTAGTTACGAAAATCGTCTGGCATGGGAGGAAGTTTGTTGGCTAGGCATCTCACACTCGGAATCGACATAGGCACCACCAATGTGAAGGCCTGCGTGCTCAACACGCAGACGGGAAAGGTTGTGGCCTTCGGATCGCAGGAGCATCCGCTCTTCCACCCCAAGCCGGGCTGGGCGGAGCAGGAGGCAGACAACTACTGGCAGGCCGTCACTTCGTCGATCCGGCAATGTCTCGAGCAGGGCAATTTTGCCGACCAGATCGCCGGCGTGGCGATTTCGGGGCTCGTCGGCGTCACGCTTCCGGTCAACGACAAGGGCAGGCCGCTCCGCCCCGCGATGATCTGGATGGATTCACGTTCCGAGGAGGAATGCACCGACATCCGCAACACGATCGGCGAGAAGGAGATCAACCGCAACAATGGCAATCGCGTCGCGCCCTGGTTCATCGACCCGAAGGCGCTCTGGATTGCCAAGCATGAACCGCATGTCTTTGCCGCGACCCACAAGTTCCTGTCGCCCGCCGGCTATTGCACCTACCGGATGTGCGGCAACTTCACGATGAACACCGGCGATGCGGGCCTCGCTTATGCCTATGAATACCAGAAGGAGGCCTGGAACCCCGCGGTCGCCAACGCGATCGGCATCCCGATCGAGAAGTTCCCCAGGCTCTACAGGTCGCACGAAATCGTCGGCGAGATCACCAGCAAGGCTGCCGAGGAGACCGGCCTGCGCCCGGGGACCGTCGTTGCCGCAGGCGGCACCGACATCAGCTCGGCGGCGCTGGGCGTCGGCGTCACGAAGGCCGGGGAGGCCTTCTATTCGATGGGAACGGGGTCAAACCTCGGCATCATGATCCCGACGGAACAGACGGTGGACGAATACCGTATCCTGAAATGGCCGCACGTGCTGCCGGGCTTGACCATGTTCGACGCTCCGATGGCGTTCACGGGAGCCTCTCTCAAGTGGTTCCGGGACCAGTTCGGCGATGGCGAGTTCCGTCTTGCCGAGCGCATGGGCCAGAACGTATTCGATCTTTTCACGGAACAGGCAAAGCATGTACCGGCATGCTCGAACGGACTGCTCTACCTGCCCTATCTCGGCAATTCGCTGGCGCCCAACTGGAACAGCAGGGCGACCGGCGTCTTCTTCGGTGTCCAGCCAACCACGACGCGGGCGACGATGATCCGTGCGCTGATCGAAGGTGTCGCGTTCGATCTCCTCTCCAATTTCCGTATCGCTGAAGCGGCCGGCGCCAAGATCGACACGCTCGTTCTGAATGGCGGGCCGACCAAGAGCCGGTTCTGGAACCAGATTACTGCGAACGTGGTCAACCGGCCGCTGAAGGTTCCGGATATCGGAGAGGCGGCCCCGATCGGCGACGCGGTTCTGGCTGCTGTGGCCGCCGGAATATATTCCGACCCCGTCGCTCCGCTCGCGGATATCGTGAAGATCAAGGAAACGATCGATCCCGATCCCGTCGCGAACCGTCGCTACGTCGATTTCTTCGAGGAGTGGCGCTCTGTCTATCAGAGCCTGGTTGGCTCAATGGACCGACATCGCAGTCTGCTTGAAAAATATTCGGTGAGCTGAGGTCATGGAAAACAGCGCGCCAATTCTCGAGCTTCGCAACCTCAGCAAGAGCTTTCCGGGCGTCCGGGCCCTATCGAACGTGTCCTTTGACCTCAAGGCCGGGGAAGTCCACGCGCTTGTCGGTGAAAACGGCGCGGGGAAATCGACGCTGCTGTCCTGCATGAATGGACTGCAGCAACCGAACGAGGGCCAGATCCTGATCGACGGCCGGCAGGTCACGCTCGCTACGCCTAGCGTCGCAATCGACCACCATCTGGCAATGGTCCATCAGGAGCTCGTCCTCTGCCCGAATCTCACTGCTGCACAGAATATGTTTCTGGGGCGCGAGCCGCGCGGCAGCCTCGGCACGATCGACCGAGCAACGATGAATCGCAAGGCAAGGCAACTGCTCGAAACAATCGGAGTGCGCATCGACCCGAACCGGAAGCTCGGGACGCTCAGTCTCAACGAGCAGCAGATCGTCGAGATCTGCCGGGCCTTGGCAACCGAACCCAAAGTGATCGTGCTTGACGAACCGACCGCTTCGCTGAACGACGACCAGGTGGCGCATCTGCTCGGCATCGTCAAAATGCTGAAATCGCGGGGCCTGGGGATCGTCTATGTATCCCATCGCCTCAATGAGGTGCTGGAGATTTCGGACCGCATCACGGTTCTCAGGGACGGCCGGGTCGTGACGGTGCTTCCTGCGGCGGGTTTGACCGAACCGGTACTGGTCTCTCACATGGTCGGCAAGGCCAAGGCCGACGCACACAGCGTCTATCGGCCACGTCGGCAGGGAGAGACGCTGCTCAAGGTCGACGGCCTGTCCAAGGCGGGGAAGTTCAAGGATGTCTCGTTCGAACTCAGGAAGGGTGAGATCTTGGGGGTAGCCGGACTTCTCGGCTGCAATCGCGAGGTCGTTGCCCAGGCCCTGTTTGGCGCGACGGAAACCGATGGCGGCAGGATTGTCATCGGCAACGCTGCAGTGAAGCTGAAGACTCCGCATGACGCGATACGGCTGGGCGTCGCCTATATGCCGGCAGACCGGAAAAACGAGGGTCTCGCTCTGGGGATGAATGTCGCGGACAACGCGTCGATGACTACCCTCCGCTCGGTCGGAAAGTGGGGCGTGCTTCGTCGAGGACAGGTCCGCCGCCTGGCATCGGATCTGGTCCGGCTGCTTTCGATCAAGGTGAGCGGGCTTTCGCAGAAGGCCTCCCAGCTTTCGGGCGGTAATCAGCAAAAAATCGTCATCGGCAAATGGATCGCCAGAAAGAGCGGGATCGTCATCGCCGAGGACCCGACCCGCGGCGTGGACATCGGCGCAAAGGCTGAAATCTGGGATGCCCTGCAGACGTTGGCGGAAGAGGGCAAGGCGCTCATCCTGCTGACAACGGAGCTGCAGGAAATGCTGCATGTCTGCGACCGCATCATCGTTATGAGCCGCGGCCGCATCACCGGGGAGTTCCAACGATCCGAGTTCTCGGCCGAGGCCATTACACAGCGGTTCTTCGCGTAAGCGACGAACCGCGTCGCCCGGGCAGGAACACTCCCTTGGGCCTGCCCGGGCCCTAGCGGCAAGTCAATGACCCTATCGGAACAATGAATTTTTCCCGCCGCAGATCAACCGGTAGAATAAGGCGAATATAACTCCGAGGTAGAGGACATCATGGAAGGAAATTCTTCAGCTAGTTACGCTGGCATTGGCGGCGTGGGAAGTAATATCTGGCCACTGACGGGGCCGGAAGTCGTCTCTCGCGAGAAACTCAAGGAACTGCGCGTACGGACGAATGGCCCTGGACTTTATAATCTTGCCGTACATGTTCTTGCTCTGGCGGTGACGGCGTCTCTCATTTATTTAGCGTCGGGTAATCCTTGGCTGCAGGTGCCCGCGATGCTGCTCTACGGAACGGTCATCGTACTGATGTTTGCGCCGTTGCACGAATGCTCGCATGGCACCGCTTTCCGGTCCCGCTGGCTCAACCATGTCGTCGGATTCGCGATCGGCGCGATCACCATGCGCCCATTCCTCTACTTCAAGTACCGGCACGCGGCGCACCACACCTATACCCAGCACGACGAACGTGACCCGGATATCGTGCCGTTCCCGACGAGCCTGAGGGAATATTTCTCGATGATTCTCGGCGCGTCGTTCTGGCCGAAGCTTGTCGGCACGCTGGTCCGCGGCTCCACGGGCAACTACAACGAAGAAGAAAAGACGTTCCTGCCCGCATCGGTACAGGGGCAGGTGTCTCTCGAAATCCGACTGCTGGTCCTGCTCTACGTGGTCATCGCCGCCGCCTCGATCTATTTCGCGAGCCCGATCGCTCTCATCTACTGGTTTCTTCCTCGGGTTATCGGGGAGCCGGTTCTGCGTGCGATCCGCATGGCGGAGCATACCGGTGCGGACGAGAGCCCCGATCTTCTCGCCAATACGAGAACGACTTTGGTCAATCCCATTATCCGGCAGTTGTACTGGAACATGCCTTTCCATGCCGAGCACCATCTTGCATCCTCCGTGCCGTTCCATGCTCTGGGCAAGCTGCATGACCATGTCGAGCCGCACCTGAAGCACGTCAGCAAGGGCTATATCCAGGTCCATCGGGAGATCCTCGGCGAGGTGCTCCGTCTCCAACGCGAAGCGCGGCGGGCGGCATGACAGGGTCAAATCTTCCTGTCGTGATCGTCGGGGCCGGACATGCCGGCGGCAGATGTGCCGAACGACTGAGGCATTTCGGCTGGCAGGGCAAAATCATTCTCGTCGGAGACGAGCCCTGCCTTCCCTATGAACGGCCGCCGCTTTCCAAAGCGGTGCTGCTCGAAGAGGCCGAGCCTTCGCCCTCCTTCGTGATCGATCCAGAAATGCTGGCGGCGCTCGACATCGAGCATGTGGCGGGCCAAGTCGTCCGGTCCATTGATCTGCGCAACAGGACAGTGCGTCTCGCTGACGAAAGGCAGGTCGGCTATGGCAAGCTGGTCCTCGCGACGGGGCTGACCCCGCGCCGGGTGCCCATGTTGGATGTGCTTGGTTCGCGCGTCTGCTATCTCCACAAGCTCGAGGAGGCTCGGACGCTCAGAAGTGCCATCAAGCCGGGTGCCAAGTTGCTGATTGTGGGAGCCGGCTTCATCGGTCTGGAAGTGGCCGCGAGTGCGCGCAAACTGGGCGCCGAGGTGACAGTCATTGAAGCTGCGCCGCGACCGCTCGGACGTGTTCTGCCCGCGCGCATGGCCGATCTGGTAACGGAACGTCATGAGCGCGCTGGCGTCAAAATACTCTGCAATGAGGCCATGGAGGAAATCGTCCAGACGCCCGAGCGGATCTCCATAACGTTGCGTGGCGGCGAGACGATCCACCCTGATCTGGTTCTTGTCGGTATCGGCGGCATGCCGAATGACGAACTCGCCCGGTCAGCGGGATTGCAGGTTGGCAACGGTATCGAAGTCGACGGTCACTGCCGCACAAGCGACCCGGACGTCTATGCGATCGGCGATGCCGCCTCGCACCGCAATCCCCACTACGACCGCCGCTGGCGGCTCGAATCCTGGATGAATGCCGAAGAAATGGCGTCGAACGCGGCGAGAGCGATATGCGATCAGCCGCCGAACGAGGCCTCCGTGCCGTATTTCTGGACCGACCAGTTCGACCGCCGATACCAGATCGCCGGGCTGCTGGAGCCGCAAGCGGAAATCTACGAGCAGGGCGTCGCCGGCGAAAGCGGCTATCTCGCCTGTTTCGTGGTGGACGGAAAGCTGAGAGGGCTATTCGGTATCGATGCCGGCAAAGCCTTTCGAAAGGCCCAGAAGCTGTTCCGCGGCGGCGCCGTAGCGACCCGCGACGAATTGCGCGCCGCCGGATTCCTGGCTGCCCGTGAAACTGCCGATGCATGAGGTGAACCGATCATGATCAATTCGCAAGCGGCGATCTGCGTGGCGCCCAACGAACCGCTCGAAGTCGATACGGTGACCGTCGATGGCCCCCAGGCGGGAGAGGTACTCGTCGAGATCGTGGCGAGCGGGCTCTGCCACACGGACTTGACTGCCCTTGAGGGGATCAATGCGAGCAGTGTCTATCCGCTGATACCGGGCCATGAAGGTGCAGGCCGGGTGGTCGAAGTCGGCAAAGGCGTGACGAGCCTCGTGCCCGGCGATCACGTCATTCCGCTCTACGGCCCCGAATGCGGCGAATGCAGCATGTGCCGTTCGAAGCGGACCAATCTCTGTTGGACCATCAAGCCGACGCGGGACCGTGGCGTCATGCCCAACGGGTCGCCTCGCTTTCGGCGCGGACGGGAAGCCGTCCATCACTTCATGGGGACGTCTACGTTTTCGCGCTATACGGTTGTGCCTGAAATCGCGCTGGCGAAGATACGCAAGGATGCGCCGCTCGACAAAGTCTGTCTGTTCGGCTGCGGCGTGACGACCGGGGTCGGCGCCGCGCTCGCACATGTGCGCGAAGGCGACGCTGTCGCAGTGTTCGGACTCGGCGGCATCGGCGTGAACATCATACAGGGCGCAAGGATCGCGGGTGCCTCGCGGATCATCGGCATCGATATCAGCCGCAGCAAGACCGAGCTCGCAAAGATCTACGGGATGACCGACTTCATCGTCCCCGGGGAGGACGTGCCCGATCCGGTAGCCGCAATCAGGGACCTGACTGCAGGTGGTGTCGATGTCGCTTTCGAATGCACCGGCGTGCTTAAGGTCATGCGGCAGTCTCTGGATTGCTGCAAGCCGGCCTGGGGCACGAGCGTGCTGCTCGGTGTCGAGCCGGCGGGTGCCGAATTGTCGTTTCCTCCCGTACAGGTGCGGTACGGAAAGTCTATCCTGGGCAGCTATTTCGGCGGGATAAAGGGACGAAGCGAGCTGCCCGCACTCATCGATCGCTTCATGCAAGGCGAAATCGACATCGACAGGCAGATTACCCACCGCTTGGTGCTTCGGCAGGTCAATGAAGGCTTCGACCTCATGCGAAACGGCGTCTCGGTGCGAAGCGTCGTGATGTTCGAGTAGGACGGCTGGCGTGGCACGGCTGGACGAACCAGATTACGTTTTCCGCGACCGCCATCCGGAGCGCCGCGATGTCTATGCGCTCTACGATAAAGAGAGCGAGCGTATGCGCAGAGAGGCTTTCTGTCTGCTCGATCTGCCCTATGGGCGTCATCCGCGCATGACCTTCGACCTCTTTCCGGGCGAAAACGATGCGCCCTTGGCGGTTTTCTTCCATGGCGGCTATTGGCAGAGCCTGGATAAGCAGCGCTTCAGTTTTGTCGCAGGGCCGCTCTTGGCACGAGGTTTTTCGGTCGCCTTGCCGAACTACCCGCTCGCGCCCGAGATGCCGACCGAAGCGATCGCCGCCGCTGCGAGGTCGTGTCTGCCGGCGATTTTCGCGGCGGTCACTCGACAGGCCGGATCGCCGCCGTCGTCATTTCTGACCACCGGACATTCGGCCGGCGGGCATCTTTCGATCTGGGCAGGCATGCATGCCTCGGAGGATCCCGTCGTCGCGTCCGTTCCCTTCGCGGGGATGGTGCCGATCAGCGGCATCTTCGATGTGCGACCGCTGGTCGGCACCAGTCTGAACAAGGCGCTGAAGCTGACAGTTCGCAGGGCCACAAGGCTCAGTCCGATCCACCATGAGCTGCCGGAAAACCAGTATCGTATATTCGTCGGTGCGGACGAAACCCTTGGTTTTCTCCGGCAGGCGGCGCATTTCACCCGTGGTTTGCAAGCTGCTGAACACGATGCAGCCTTGTTCGAACTGACTGGACTGAACCATTATACAATTCTAATGGATCTTCTTTCCGCGAACTCGGCTATAGCTCGAGTGCTTGAAGGGATGGTTGGCATGGGGGGAGATTGTGCCGGCAGGCGAGACGATTACAAGAAACAGAATAAACTACGTCAACTTTAACCAGCTGCGCTCGTTTTACGCGGTTGCGCGCGAGCTGAGCTTCACCAAGGCGGCCGAACTGCTTTGCATAGGCCAGCCGACCGTGACTACTCAGGTGAAAGCGCTGGAGGAGACCTATAATCTTCAGCTCTTCGTCCGCGGGCCGAACGACCTCACTCTGACCGATGCAGGCGAGGCGCTGCTCGCGGTCGCCAGACAGATATTTTCCCTTGAAGAGCGGGCGCATTCGCTGCTGAACACGGTCGGCAACCAGTTCGCAGGTCGCCTCCACATCGGTACGGTCGGTCCCTTCTTCGTGATGAAGCAACTGTCCAAATACATCGACCGCTATCCGCTCATGCATGTGACCGTGGAGAGCGCCAACTCCGACTCCATATATCAGAAGCTGCTGAATTACGAAGTCGATGTCGGCATCATCGGCAGCGACTACAGTGATCCGCGTCTGGACCTGGTCTGTCTCGGCAAGCACGAAGTTGTCATCGCCGTTCCCGTCTCACACCCCTGGGCGCATCGCAGCCAGGTCAACATCGAGGAACTCGATGGCCAGCGGCTCATTATGCGCGAGAAAGGGTCGATGACCCGGCGTGCGCTCGAGGAGGTCCTCGCCGCAAACAGCATCCGCCCGAACGTCGTCATGGAATTGCCGCGCGACTCGGTACTCGAGGCGACGGCGGCTGGATTGGGCCTCGGCATCATCTCGAATTTCGAGTTCTCGCGGGACCAGAGGCTTCGCACCTTGTCGATCGCAAGATACAGCCCGTGCACGCGCTCGTTCGCGGCCTGTCTCAAGGAGCGGCGGACGCTCCCTTCGATCGATGCATTTATGAAGATGTCCTCGGAGCTGGTGGCCCAGTCACTGGATGCGGACTGCTCGAACAACAAGTCATAGACGAAGCGGCGGCAAACACTGGGTCGCCATCGCGACGTCGCACCTTTGCTTGATGGGCGCTGCCGCTTCCGGTTTTTCAAGCCAATCGCGGAAAGACGTGTTGCTTGAGCGCTTGCGGGGAATGACATGATCAACGTCGGTGAGTCCGCCAACTACCGATATAGGAAGAGCACCCCGCCTGTGAACGATGGCAAGTGGCTCTAAGCAGCCGGCCTCGTGCTCGTTCGCCAACGCACCGGTTCGGCCACGGGCGTCATGTTCATCACCATAAGGATGAAACCGGATCGCCACTCATGATCGGCACGGGAAAACGGACGCCCGCGCCATACTTTTTGGCCGCGCTCCGCCATGCGCCAGAGTTATGACTTTTGTCAAGAAAAGCATTTCAGATTATGGCGACCGTGCTGCTAGCATCATATTTGGGAGCGAAGTTGGAGGAAATGGAATGCCCGGAAGACACCGAACGTGCGTTGAAATCGCAGAAGGGGCACCCGAACAACAGTCCCCTCCACGTGGGCGTGCACGTAGGTGACAGAGGCATTTGACGACATGGCATCGACCCTTGGACGCCGGTCCAGCTTCTTCGCTAAGGCCGCCACAATCCCCTTTCTGATTTTGATAGTCGGGTTCGGTGGCTACTCCTGGGCGCAGGTGGTGGTCATGGCATTTTCCCACCTCCGGATCGAGTCGGGAAACTTTGTATGGACGCCGGCTGGGCTGGATAACTTTCGAGACATTCTGACCAACGAGGTGGCGCTGTACTCACTTGCGGTCACGACCATCTTTGTGGTCGCAACGGTCGCCTTGTCAGTTGTGTTTGGATTGGTAATGGCGCTCCTTGTCCAACGGAGTCAGCGTCTAAACCGCATCTCGCAAGTTGTTTTGTTGTGGCCGGCGATCGTGGCGCCCGTGGTGGTGAGTCTCATCTGGCTCTTGATCCTGAGCCCGAATATCGGCGTCCTGAACAAACTGCTCGATACGGTGATGCTTCCGACACAGGATTGGCTTGGCACGGAGGTCGGTGCGATCGTCGCCATCATCATCGTCGATGTTTGGCATTGGACGCCGGTTGCATTCCTGATGCTGTACACGGCCCTCTGTGCGGTAGACGAAGAAGCCGTTGAAGCAGCGCGTTGCGATGGCGCCAACGAGTGGCAGGTTATCCGCTACATCAAGATTCCCATGCTCATGCCGGCAATTCTCGGAACGATCTTCATTCGTGCCGTCATGGGGGTCAAAGCCTTCGACGAGATGTATCTCTTGACTGCCGGCGGCCCCAACAGTGCCACGACGTTGGTATCGCTCCATATCCGCGACGTCTTCTTCGATCAGTTGAACTACGGCTACGGCTCCGCCTTCAGCGTGCTGATCGTCGCTCTGATGTCCTTGATAATCGGTGTGGCGCTTGTCGTTCAGCGCCTGCGCCGCAACCGACCGTTCTCCGCTGCCCGAAAGGTGCAACCATGATCGTTGGAAGCCACGCCATCACGACTGAAACCCTTGCCGGGGCGAAGCTCCGTCGGCGCAAGAGCCTGGTTGACGTATCGTGCGATGCTGTTCTGGCCTTGCTGCTGCTTGTCTTCGTGGCCCCCATCGCCTGGATGATCGTACTTTCCTTCCAGTCGGATCGGGCGATCATCTCCATGTTCTGGGAACTGGATCTGACACTCGCCAACATCGCCGGCATTCTGGCGGAGGATCAGCCTTTCCGCGCACAGCTCGTAAACAGCATCGCCATCGTGGCAGGGACGGTCGCTTTGTGCGGCACAGCGTCCACGCTTGCGGCCTATGGCCTGTCCAAGCTGAAGCTTCCGTGGTGGCTGAACGCCAGCGTAGGTGCCTCTTGCGCCGTGGTTCCGCTGCTTCCACCAATGGCGCTCGTGCCGGGCTTCTACGTGACGTTGATCCAGACGGGCCTGCTAGGCTCGCTCACGGGGCTCATCATTCTGAATACGATCCTCAATCTGCCGTTTGCCACCGTGCTCATGAAGATCGGCTTTGATGAGGTTCCGCCCGCCCTGCAGGAAGCGGCCTCGATCGAGGGCGCGGGCGAGGCGCGGACCTGCTGGACGATCATGCTTCCGCTCGTCGCGCCAAGCCTGATCACCAGCTCGCTCTTCACGGCCATCATGACGTGGAACGAGTTTCTCATGGGGCTGACAATGACATCCGGTGGCACCACCTCGCCGCTGTCCGTAGGGATCGCCTCCCTCGTGCAGCCGTACGAGGTGCGATGGGGACAACTCGCCGCCGTCGGCAGCCTCGCCGTGGTGCCCATCATGGTCGCCAGCGTTCTGGCCAGCAAACGGATCATCGCCGGCATGACGCGCGGCGCTGTCAAATAAATAGACCGATTGATCACAGGGAGGAACAGATGATCAGGCGAAACGAAACCTCGTGCCTATCCTTGACCCGACGCCAAGTCCTGAAAGGTATGGCGGCTGCCGGAGCGGTTGGCGTGTCAGGCTTTCCCGGGCGAAGCGTAGCCTCGGGCCCCGTCAAGGAACTCATCGTGCTGACGGGTACGACGCCGTGGCTGCCGGCGTACCAGAGGGCTGCGGCGGCTTATGAAGCGGAGAGGGGTGTCAAGATTACCTTCCGGCCTTTCCCCTATGGGGGGATGCGCACCCAGATGACGAATGCGATCCAGAGCAAGAACGCCGCCTTCGACATTTTTCAGCTGGACGAGCCCTGGACTGGCCAGTTTTACGACAACGGCTGGGTCAAGCCGATCGATGAGATCCTCGAGGGATTCAAGCTTGACCCGAACATTCTGACCTATGACAACCTGCCTCTATGGGATAGGCAGCAAAGACGCAGCGCGTCCGGCGGTCGGGTGATGGGTCTACCGATGAACGGCAACGTCGACCTCTTCGTATATCGCAAGGACATATACGAAAAGTTGGGGCTTAAGGTGCCGCGCAGCTGGGACGAGGCTATCGAGAACGGAAAGAAGGCCGTCGAAGCCGGCGAGGTGAGATACGGATATGTCACGCGCGGCCAGCCGACGACTGGCGGTCAATCGGTCAGTTACGAGTTCATGCATGTGCTCTACGCCTTTGGCGGCGACTGGTTCAAGGCCGATGGCGCTTCGCTCGTGCCGACAATCAACAGTGATGCGGCCAAGGCGGCTGCAACGACATTCCGCCGGCTCCTGGAACTTGGACCGTCCCGGTCTCAAACCGTCGGACAGGCGGACTGCATTGCGCTGATGCAAAGCGGCCAGGCACTGCAAGGGCACTTTGTCGCTGCCGGTATGCCGCAGCTCGAGGACGAGGCTCGGTCCTCGGTCGTTGGAAAATGCGGTTACACGGTCGTGCCCGCGGGCTCGCTCGACAATCCTGTTCCGGCAAGCGGTGTCTGGTCCCTTTGCGTGCCGGCCGGGCAGGCGCCGGAACGGCAGCGCGCGGCCGCCGAATTCATTGCCTGGATGCTGGAAAAGAAACAGCAGGAGGTTTTTGCAGGCAGCGGCGGTATTCCGACGCGCAGGGATGTTGATGTCTCGGGTGCTGGCCCGCTGCGGCCGATCATGGAAGCAGCGCGCGATTCCGCGCCCCTTGCGCGCGGCTCGATCCGCTATGTTTTCTCCGCCCAGATGCTCGAAGCGGTCGAACCTGTCTTGGGTCAGATCGGCTCGGGCGATCTCGAAGTGGCAGCCGCACTGGACGAGTTGCAAGGGAAGCTCGCGGAGATTGCCAAATCGAGCGGCTTCGCAAAGTAGCGGGCGTATGATCATCTGGTGGGGCCGGTTCGCCCGACGGGATGCGATACCGGCCTCACCAAATCAGCCCTACTGAAGAGAACCGATCCGACGTCCTTCAACTGCCGGTTCGCGGACAGGCAGAGCCGCCTTGACGTGCCCAGAACTTGACGCCGGATCTCTCCGGCAGTGACGTAACCAACTGAGAGAACCTCGATGACCAAGCGCCCCAATATTGTCCTCGTACTTGCTGATGACATGGGTTTTTCCGACCTCGGCTGCTATGGCGGAGAAATCTTCACCCCGAATTTGGACAGCCTCGCTCGTGACGGCGCGCGCTTTTCGCAGTTCTATAACACCGCGCGCTGCAGTCCGTCGCGTGCCTCGCTTTTGACGGGCCTTCATCCGCACCAAACCGGGATCGGCATCCTCACAAACAATGACTTGCCGCGTGGATACGCAGGGAACCTCAATCGCCGTTGCGCGACCCTCGCGGAAACGCTGAAGGTGGCTGGATATTCGACGTGCCTGTCAGGGAAATGGCATCTGGCGACCGACATGCACACGCCGAACGATACCTGGCCAACGCGGCGAGGCTTCGATCGCTTCTTTGGCACGTTGACTGGCTGCGGCAGCTTCTACACCCCTGGTACCCTGACACGCGGCGAAAGCGACGCTACGGCGGAAGCGCTTGACCCCACGTTCTTCTATACGGATGCCATCGCGGCGCATGCGGCAGAATTCGTTGAGGAGCAGGCCGCCGTCGGCAATCCGTTCTTCCTCTATGCGGCCTTTACCGCGCCACACTGGCCGCTTCATGCGCCGGCGGAGGACATTGCTCGTTATGAAGGGCGTTTCGACGAGGGCTGGGATGCGCTTCGCGAGAAGCGCCTGAAACGGCTCGTCGAAGAGGGAATTCTCCCGGCCGATACCGCGCTGAGCGAGCGCGACCCCACACAGCCCGCTTGGGCCGACACCGAAGAGAAAGCGTGGCAGGCGAGGCGAATGGAAGCCTACGCGGCTCAAATCGAGGGCATGGACCGCGGCATCGGCAAGATCGTCGAGGCGCTCAAAGGCAGCGGCGTGTTCGAAAACACGCTCTTCATCTTCCTTTCCGACAACGGGGCATCGCCGGAGGACTTGCCGCAGTTCGACGTGGAGAAATTCATGCAGCGAGCTGACATCCTTCCGAGGGCAACGCGTGACGGGTGGCCGATGCGCGTCGGCAATACGCCGGACATCATTCCGGGTGCGGAGGATACCTACGCCAGTTATGGCCGCGCGTGGGCAAACCTGTCCAACACGCCGTTTCGCTTTTACAAACGTTGGGTACATGAAGGCGGCATAGCAACCCCATTGATCGTTCACTGGCCTGCCGGAGGACTTGAGAGTGGGGCAATCCTCGATGTGCCTGCTCAGCTTGTCGATATAGTTCCGACGGTTCTGGAGGTGACCGGGGCCAGCTATCCGCCGCCGGCTCTCGGCCGTGAGGTTGCGCCGCTGGAAGGGCGAAGCCTGCTGCCCGCATTGAAGGGCGAGACGCTTCCCGAAAATCCGCTTTACTGGGAGCACACAGGCAATGCCGCGATCCGTATCGGCCGGTGGAAGCTCGTTCGCGAAGAGCCCAATGACTGGGAGCTCTACGACCTTGCGGTCGACCGCACCGAACTCAACGACCTTGCCGCGAGCAATCCGGAAATCGTGGCCGATCTTGCGGCCAAGTGGCAGGCGTGGGCGACACGGGTGGGCGTCATTCCCTGGGACGTCACCGTCAGTATTTACGTCGAGCGCGGCCTGCACCCCACCTGGGCGGCCGGTTAGTTATTCGCGACGAACTGAGGCTGATCCCTGATCGCGCGATCAGCCTCCCCCGTTCGCCTGTCAAGGAAAGTTATAACGATGGCCTCAGTCGAAATTCACAATGTCAAGAAGTCCTATGGAACGCTGCAGGCATTGCACGGCATTTCCATTCAGATTGAAGACGGCGAGTTCGTCACACTCGTCGGTCCGTCGGGGTGCGGGAAGTCGACCCTTCTCAGGATGCTGGCCGGCCTTGAGGAAATCAGCGGCGGCACGATACGCATCGCCGATACCGTTGTTAATGATCTGCCTCCCAAAGACCGCGACATCGCGATGGTTTTCCAGAACTACGCGCTCTATCCCCATATGACAGTTGCGGAGAACATGGGCTTTGCGTTGAAGCTCAAGAATGCAGACAAGCGGGAAATCAACGTCAAGGTCGAGCGGGCCGCAAGAATCCTCAATCTCGACAAGCTGCTCGATCGATATCCGCGCCAGCTTTCCGGGGGGCAGCGTCAACGCGTCGCCATGGGGCGGGCGATTGTGCGTGACCCTAAGGTCTTCCTGTTCGACGAGCCGCTCTCAAACCTCGATGCGAAATTGCGCGTTTCCATGCGTGCAGAGATCAAGGGGCTACATCAGAGACTGGGCACGACAACCGTTTATGTGACGCACGATCAAGTGGAGGCGATGACCATGGCCGACAAGATCGTCGTCATGCGGGATGGAGCCGTGGAGCAGATTGGTTCACCGCTGGAGCTCTATGACAGCCCGGTCAACATGTTCGTCGCCGGCTTTATCGGATCACCGGCGATGAACTTTCTGACGGGAGAAATTCAGGCGGACGGATTTTTCGTTGGCGACGTCCGCTTTCCCCTTCCTGAAATAGCGTCGGAGTTGCGTGGCCGCCGCGCGATTTACGGTATTCGACCGGAGCATCTAAGCATTGCCGAAGATGGTATCGCCGCGCAAGTTCAGGTGGTGGAGCCGACCGGTTCTGAAACCCACCTGGTGCTCGAAGTCGATCGTCAGGAGGTCACTTGCGTCGTGCGTGATCGCCTGGAGGTCAAAGCCGGCGACGAAGTCCGGCTGTCACCCGATCCGAACCGCATCCATCTGTTTGATCCCGCTGATGAGCGGCGCCTTTAGCCGGGGCCTTGCCCTTCGAAGAAATGGTGATGAAGACCGGTTTCGAGGAGATGATCTCGAATGCCGCCCACAACTATTCGCTCGCCTATGGCGGATCGGCGGTGCTTCTCGCCGTCATCACGGGATGGATCGCGAGCGCAGCGTTCGGCCGGGCGTAGCAGCCGTCGCCGTGTCTATGGAGCAAGGAGTGGTTCGTGAACTGTGGAAACAAGCCCCCGGGAAGCTGGGAAGAGTTGCATGCGTGCGTTGCGGGAAGGGGCTGCGTCTTTCCAAGACAGCTTGCCGTGCTTGCGGAGTTTACGTTGCGGTATCCGGATATCGTAGCCTTCGGGACCTGTTCCTCTATCGCGCGTCGTGCAGGCGTTTCAGCGACGACGGTATCACGACTGGCGAATTTCCTGGGTTACCGATCATTTCGGGATTTCAGGAAGATGTTTCGTGACGACCTCGCGCGCAATCAATAGCACAGGTTTGTGTCGCTGTAGCACTTTGAATTGCTGCATGTCTCTGTCCCTAAATCGAGGTCGATTTAAGGAGACATGCATTAGGACAAGTGCCGAAAGGCACCTGGAGCACCCCGATATTCTCCGTGGGGCTGGTCACGTGCGATCGTAAGCAAGGCGGAAGCCGATATGCCCGGTCGAGGTATCGGCGCTATGGCCCATTCGAGCGGCGATGCGGTAACGGTAGCAATAGCTGATGTGGCATAGATAGGATCCCCCCTTCAAAAGACGCTCGTTGCTTTTGCGCGATGCAGCGTTTCGCGCTTTCGCCGCGCGTGCCAGGGACCGAACATGGAATGTGTCAGCACACCATTCCCAAGTGTTTCCGCACATGTTGAAGACCCCTGTCGGATTTGCCTCGAACGCGTCCACGGGAGCCGTGCCGCCGTAGCCGTCGGCGAGCGAGTTAAAGTCCGGAAATCGCCCCTGCCAGATGTTGCAGTAGATGTCCTGATCGCTGGGTTCCATGTCGCCCCACGGATATTTCGCGTCCGCTCGGCCCGCTTTCGCTGCGTGCTCCCATTCAGCCTCCGTAGGTAGCCGGCCACGAGCCCACTGTGCAAAGGCATTTGCGTCGTTCCAGGAGACGTGAACAACCGGATGCCGATCGCTTGCTGTCAAGCTGCTGCCGGGACCGCCTGGTGTGCGCCATGTGGCACCATCAACCCGATGCCACCATGGCAACCCGATCGGTCGCGAGGTCAAGGTTCGCGGAGCAACGAAATCCTTGAACACAAAACTCCAGCCGAAGCGCTCCGCATCCGTGACATAACCCGTCTCCGACACGAAGCTGGCGAAACGCTCGTTTGAAACGGCATGTCTATCAATGCCATACGCTCGGACGCTCACCTTGCGCGCCGGGCCTTCTCCATCGGCATCGATAACCGGCTTATTGGTGCCGACGAATGCTGTTGCGGCATCAAACCAGGCTATGTCTGTGCCAGCGGTCGGAGCAGCTGGAGCGGACGGTAGGATTCGCGCCGACGCGTCGCCGCTTTTCTCGCGTTGCGGTAAGCTACAGCAGCTTCGCTGATTTTCAGATCTGTCTTCCATGTTGCTCCGCGGCCGAGAGTCCTCCGAAGGGGGCCGACCTCTATGCCGGCGCCGCCGCACGCGAGGCGAGGGTGCCTATTGCGCGATCCTAGCGATTACAGGCTATGCTGCAAAATACTTAAAACGTGAAAAACGATACGGAGGAGTTATGGATCTGCTGCGCAACGTCGGCCTGCTACGGTCCTTCTTGATCGTTGCGAGAGAAGGAAATGTGACCGCAGCTGCCGAAAAGCTCGGGATCAGCCAGCCCGCTCTTACGAGAAACATCCGGCGTCTTGAAGAGGAGTGCGGGATTACCCTGTTCGATCGGCATACGCGGGGAGTGTCCCTCACGGTGTACGGTCAGGCCCTTCTGCGCTACGCGCAGATGATCGAGACGGAATGCCGATTTGCATCCTCCGAGCTCGAAGCGTTGCGCAGTGGCCATCGTGGCCATTTGAGGATTGGAGGCGGCCCATTCTGGGGCGGTACATTGCTGCCGAGGGCCCTCGTGACGCTGCACCAGCGATTCCCGGCCGTTCGCACCACGCTTGATGTCGGGGTCAACACGATCGTTCATCCAAAGCTGTTTGCCGGCGAGCTCGACCTTGTGGTTTCGGCCAGTCCGCATGACCTTTCCACGCTTCCGGATCATATCGGGTTTTTTCCACTCATCACGATCGAAAGTGGCATATTTGCACGCGAGGCACATCCCGTGTTCGCGCAGGCTCCGCTGAACATAAACAAACTGTCGGAGTTTCAATGGGTTTTGTATCAGGCCGACACCGATGCGATTGAGCGTCTAAGTGCATTTCTAAAGTCGATGGGTATGGGGCCGCCAAGGATAGCGATTGAATCCAGCTCGTTGATGGCTGTTGTCGAGCTTGTGCGAGCCGGTGATTTCCTGGCTTGTCTGGCTGCGCCGTTGTTTGGAAGGTTTCGCGATATCGGCATTCGCCAGATACCGACAGAGCGCGAGATTTGGAGCTTCGACGCGGGAATTCTCTACCACAAGGCTATAGAGACCACTGCGCCGTTTGAAGTACTGAAGCGCACGCTCTTGGATCTAGTAACAAGTATCGGCCTTAAAGCCAAAGATCGGCAATGAGCGTTGGCTCACGGAGGCTGGCAGTTCGAGTCCCTCAAGGCGAGGCTGTTTTCCCGACGCAAGTGCGCTGAGATACTGATGCTGATCGAGGGAGGTGACAGTTCGCTCTCCGGCCAAGCCCGCGTTTCGCTGGATCGTGAAATGGCGAAGTTTTGATATTAGTCGTCGGGTTGTAAGGCCGCGGTGGAACGGCTCTGAGATATCGTCTCCCACAACATAGGGAGCGAGATCATGACGGAAACAGGCACTGTAATTGATGGGCATGTCCATTTTTTTACAGCCGCAGATCTCGCCCGCGTAGCAGGTCAACTGCCTTATACCCTCCCGGATCCTCACACGCTAACCGATTACCTCGCGGGCCTCAAAGATAGCGGCACGATTCCGACGCTGTTAAACAACGTCCATCTGAGCATACTGCCGGACTCAGCTAATGTTTTTGCATCCTTTGAGGAACTGGCGGCCCTTACGAGGCGGGAGCCGGAGCGTTACGGTTCGGTACGGCTGGTAGGCACGATAAAGGCCGATCCCGCTTATGCGGACGCCGAACACCTGTCGCACCCGCAGGTGGTGGGTGTCCGCATTGTCCTCCATGACGCGCCGCCCGATCGCGTCTCCAGCGATGCATTTTCCAGCGCAGAATGGAAAGCGCTGTTCGGCCGGCTGCGACCGGATCAGCATGTCCATGTCTATGCGCAGGAGGCAGAGACCAATCTGCGTGTTCTGCGTCAGATTCCTGCAAGTGTGCGCGTGCTCATCGATCATCTGGGTACTTGCCATGCCGAGCGTGGGATTGATGAACCGGCCTATCGGGCGCTGCTCGCTGAAGCAAGGCGGCGCGGCAACGTCTGGTTCAAGGGGCCGGGCTACCGCACCTCGATTGAGATAGAGACCGCGCTACCGTTTGTTGCGGCGATCATCGAAACGCTCGGTCATGGGCGGCTGCTTCTACAGGCGAGCGATGCGCCTCACGTCGGGACGGACGCCGAGGGCCGAAACTTTGCCGCCCATTTTACTGCCGCGTCAGCTCTTCAGTTCACCGAAAGCCTTGCACAGGCCGCAGCGCAAGTGACGGGCATTCCCGCCGATCGGCTGCTGCGCCAGGCGGCCGATGAAATTTTCCCTGTCCTAAAGAAAGCGAAGCCATGACGGACATCATTGTCGAAAATATCACCTTTGCCGTCGCCTACTGCGATGCAAGCCTTACCTTGGCCGGTCGCGTTTTCCGGCCCGCCACGCCGGACGCGGGCTTGCCCCCGGTCGTGTTCAACTCCGGATTTACCGGGGGTGTGTCCATGTATGGTCAACTATTCGGCCGCGCATTGGCAGAACGCGGCTACCGGGTCATGACCTATGATGTCGCCGGCTTCTTTACCAACAAGAATGTGCGCAACACGGCCGCGCAGGATGGAGTCACCGTCACGAATGTCAGCCTCCAGGACCAGAAGGACGAGGTGCTCGGCGCTGTAGCCTGGGCACGCAAGCAGTTTGGTGCCATGCCTGTGGTCGCGTCCTGGGCCATGGGCTCGCTCGCAAGTCTCGCGGCTATTGCTGAGCTCGCCAAGGCGGGCGGTCCGCAGGTCGCCTTCTGGGTGCCGATGAGCTACACCAGCATCGCAGCGCTACAGGATCTGCGCGCCGACAAAACCGCAGCTGATGCTGCCATCAAGGCCTTGGCCGACAATGCCGCAATCCCGCCTTTCGATACCGGCACCGAGGCGACGAAGCTCGGCTACTACCCGCTGGATCCCGCAACGCAGGGCTATGTCGACCAACAGCTTGGCGGCTATACCGAAGCAGGCGGTGTGGATCGCTGGCCAGGCTGCAGCCATGTCACCGCAAAATCCTACAAGGAATACGTGGCCTTTGACCCGGAAGCAGGCCTTGCCGGTGCGAAAGGCTTCCCGCCCGCATTGATCGTCCATGGTGCCGACAATACCTTGCATATGCCGGAGGAATCCATTCGCCTGCACAAGGTCTATCCCGGCAGCGTCGGCGACCAGCCGCTGATCGTCGAGGGAATGATGCACGGCCAGCAGAACCAGGCGGATCATCCGGTGTTTCGCCAGTTGGTCGACACCATCGACCGATCGATACGCGCCGCCTAATTCGGTCAACCGTTGCACGGTCTCACCTACTGCATGTTTCCTTAATCGTAGCCGATTTGAGGATAAAAACATGCAGCAACTCAAAGTGCTACAGCGTCCTTGGCGCGTCCGATTGGACGCGCGGCGCTGTAGTGCATGTCGCCCGAAAGTGCGCAGCCGTTTCGGGACAACGACATGCATGAAAACAAAAACCTGAAGCATGTCGCATGGCTCCGATTGAATGCGACGTGCTTTAGAGACCGTGCAGATTCCAAGTCTACGCCATGATCCCCAAGCTGACATCTGAACCCGAACCATTGCCGCTCTATGCGGCTTTTTGCGCTGAGCTTCAGGTGCGGGGTTTTACTGGAGACCTGTCGCTGAGACCTGCAGATCGGGTTGTTCTTGCGACCGACAATTCGATCTATCAGTTGCGCCCCGAAGCGGTGGCCTTTCCAAAAAATCGCGACGATCTGGTGCGAATCGCCAAGCTTCTTGCTGAGCCGGGCTTCGCCAAGGTCGTCGTCGCACCTCGTGGCGGCGGCACGGGCACGAATGGCCAGTCCCTGAACGGCGGACTGGTTGTCGATCTGTCCCGTCACATGAACCGGATACTGGAAATCGATCCGGTCCGCCGCACGGCCCGGGTGGAGACGGGGGTGGTCAAGGATCAGCTCAATGCTGCGCTGAAGTCGCATGGTTTGTTCTTTGCGCCGGAGCTCTCGACATCGAACCGGGCTACCATTGGCGGCATGATTTCGACTGACGCCTGTGGTCAGGGCTCGTGCCTGTACGGGAAGACGCGTGATCATGTCTTGGAGCTGACGACGGTGCTTTCTGACGGCACGGTTTGGCGATCCAACCCGATGGATGAGACCCAACTCGCCAAGGTCAGCGCCAGGGGCGATCTGCCTGGGGCGATCCACAGTGTTGTTGACCAGTTGCAACGGGCCCATGCCGTGGAGATCGCTGAGCGATTTCCCAAACTCAATCGCTGCCTGACCGGCTACGACCTTGCGCATATTCGTCGGGATGACGGACGCTTCGACCTGAACTCGATTCTTTGCGGTTCCGAGGGCACGCTCGGCTTTCTCGCTGAGGCCGTGCTGAACCTCTTGCCAATCCCTGCTCACGAGGCCTTGGTCGTGCAGCGCTACGACAGTTTCGATGCGGCCCTGCGCGATGCGCAGGCGCTGATGCACTATAGCCCCGCCTCGATTGAGACGGTGGACTCAAGGGTGCTGGCACTGGCGCAGGGCGACCCGATCTGGGAGCAGGTACAGCGCTACTTCCCTGATGACGGCGCTGGGCCCGTAAAGGGCGTCAATCTGATCGAATTCGTCGGCGACAGCGAAGACGGCGTAGAGAATGCCCTGGCGAATTTGACCCGCCATTTCGATAAGTCCGAAGGACAAGCAGGACGGCGCGGTTATACCACCGCGCGCGGAGCGGCAGAAGTGCGGCGCCTTTGGGACATGCGCAAGAAGGCCGTGGGCCTCCTTGGGAATATGAAAGGCGAAAAACGCCCGATCGCGTTTGTCGAGGACACCGCCGTTCCGCCTGAGAACCTTGCAGATTTCATCGCGGAGTTTCGCGCTTTGCTCGATCGCCGTGGCCTGGATTACGGGATGTTCGGCCATGTGGACGCGGGCGTGCTGCACGTCCGCCCGGCGCTTGATATGAAGGCCGAAGGGGCGGGAGGCTTGGTTCGCGAGATCACCGAGGAAGTCGTCGCCTTGACGCGTCACCATGGCGGCTTGCTCTGGGGCGAACATGGCAAGGGGATGCGGTCGGAGTTTTCGCCGCAGGTTTTCGGGTCACTTTATCCGGTGTTGCAAGCGGTGAAGGCCGCGTTCGATCCGCGCAACCAATTCAATCCCGGCAAGATTGCTGCTCCAGCGGATGAAGCGCTCCTGCGGATCGATGGCGTGCCCACAAAGGGGTCGCATGATCGCCAAATTCCACCTGCGGTCCGCGTCGGCTATGACGAGGCGCTTCACTGCAACGGCAACGGTGCGTGTTTTTCCTGGGACCCGGACGAGGCGATGTGCCCCTCCTGGAAGGGAACGCGCGATCGCCGTCATTCTCCGAAAGGGCGTGCGCAACTCATGCGAGACTGGTTGCGCCGTCTCGCCGACGAGGGTGTCAATCCGCTTGAGGAGGCGCGCGCGCTGCGCCGTGTTTCGCCATGGCGCAACTTCCCGGCCCGGCTGATGGCGACGCTGCGCCGTGACAAGGGGGATTTCTCGCATCAGGTCCATGAGGCGATGTCAGGCTGCCTCGCGTGCAAATCCTGCACCGGCCAGTGTCCGATCAAGGTCGATGTACCAACATTCCGGGCGAAATTTCTGGAGTTGTACCACGGACGCTACCTGCGGCCGCTGCGTCACCATGCGATCGGGCGTCTGGAACAACTTATGCCGCTGATGGCGCAGTTTCCCCGCCTGGTGAACGCTCTCACCGGCTCGGGTCTCCTGCGGCTGCTCGGGTTGGTTCATACGCCAAAACTCTCATATCTCAGGCTTTCGCATGAATTGCGCCGACGTGGGGTGGGCATAGCGACGCCCGCAGTTCTCTCGGCACTCACTCCGGATGAACGGGCGGCCAGCGTCGTAATCGTACAGGATGCCTTCACGAGCTATTACGAACCCGAAGTGCTTCTGGCGGTTCTGGACCTCCTGCGACTGATCGGTATCCGGCCGTGGCTCGCTCCCTTCAAACCGAACGGAAAGCCGCTGCATGTTCATGGGTTCCTGGGGGAGTTTGCGCGGATCGCAGCATTGAACAGCCAGGACCTCGGCGCGCTTGCTTCGACCGGCGTCGAATTGATCGGCATCGATCCCTCCATGACCCTGACCTATCGCTCCGAATATCCGGCTGCGCTGCCCGGTCAGGCCGTCCCCAAGATTGGCCTGATCCAGGAATGGCTGCTGGCGCGCCCCGAAATTCTGCCTCATGTCAAAAGACCGCGTGAGTTTCGGTTCATCCCACATTGTACGGAGCGGAGCACGGCGCAATTGGCGGTCGCTGCTTGGCAGAAGGTGTTCAGCACCTGCGGTCTGGCCCTGAAAGTCGAGTCCGCAGGCTGCTGCGGCATGGCGGGCACGTTCGGCCATGAGGCCGAACATCGCAACGTTTCGGAGCGGATCTACAGCCAGAGTTGGGCTGTTCATGTCGCCAACGCGGGACCCGCACCATTGCTGGCAGACGGATTCTCCTGCCGGGCACAGGCGGCCAGTGTTGACGGTGTGCAGCTGTCCCATCCCGTGCAGGCACTATTCGCCGAGCTACGCCAAACCCATACGGCCTCTTGATCAGTTCACATTCCGCGGAGGATTAGCTAGATTCCCGGCATTCGGCTCAAAGGACCGCGGGTAAGGAATTATGACGAGATGATGCGGCATGAATTGAGGGATCGAGAGCGTCCAATACGCGTCGGTCTTTTGCTGTTGCCGCAGTTCTCGATGATGGCGCTCGCCTCGGCCAGCGAACCCCTACGTGCGGCGAACCGGCTATCAGGCCGCACGCTTTATGAGTGGAGTCTTCTTTCAGAAGATGGCGGGGTGATCAGTTCGAGCAGCGGCTTCGATACGAGCACCGCCTCGATTGATGAGGCGCCGCCTTTGGACCGACTGTTCGTCGTGGCCAGTCTCGATATCGAGACTAAGCGCCCGAAGAAAATCTTTCACTTTCTTCAGCGGCTGGCGGTCAGCGGCATGCCGCTCGGGGCGCTCAGCACCGGCACATTCATCCTGGCCCGCGCGGGCCTTCTGCTCGGCAAGCGCTGCACTCTTCACTGGGAATCGATCCGCCAGTTTGCCGAGGAATTTCCTGACATCGAAGTGACACGCGAGTTGTATGTCCGTGACGGGAATCGCTGGACTTGCGCCGGCGGCACGGCGGCCATCGACCTTATGCTGGCGCAGATTTCCGGTGACCACAGTATCCAGCTCGCGGCCGATACGGCGGAACAGTTTCTTCATACCCGTATCCGGGGCCCGGAAGAGCACCAGCGAATGGCGATCCAGTGGCGCTACGACATTCACGATGCACGCGTCGCCGCCGCCATTGCCTGCATGGAACAGAATCTCGAATATCTCGTCCCGATAGATGAGGTCGCCAAACGCTGTACTCTCTCAATGCGACAGCTCGAGCGGCTCTGGCACCAGCATTTCGGAATGACGCCACAGCGGTTCTATTTGAACGTTCGCTTGAACGAGGCCCGCCGCCTCCTGAGAGAAAGCACGGAAGCGATCGCCTCGATCGCGCTTCGTTGCGGGTTCGTTTCAGCATCACATCTAGGCAGCGCCTATCGCAGCCTTTATGGCCACAGTCCTGGTGAGGAACGTCGGAAATCCGACAGCACCCAATGCTAAATGCGAAGCCTAAAACCTCGATCGGCGGGCTATCACCACCCGTGCGCATCAGCGATGGCGGATTTTTGATACTTCTCGTCGAACATTAGGTTCGAATGCCGGCGCGCTTTGCTTACTGTCTCCGAAACCTCTTAAAAGAAGAGGAGGGAGGACACATGTATGGAAACTGTTCATTTCATCGGCGATAACTTGCCGCTGATCTGGTTTCGCATGATCGAGCACATCGTGCTGGTGGGCGTTGCTGTTGCGATCGCGATCCTGACAGGCGTGCCGATCGGCATCTTCATCACCCGAAGCCAGGCCGTTGCTGATCGCGTGCTCTACGTCGCTGCAGCCATGATGACGATCCCGTCGATCGCACTTTTCGGCATGCTCATTCCGATACTTTCGACCATTGGCCAGGGTATCGGCTTCCTGCCCGCCGTTATCGCGCTTGTTATCTACGCTCAGTTGCCGATCATCCGTAACACCTACACAGCGATCATGAATGTCGATCCGTCGTTGCGGGAGGCCGCTGTCGGGATGGGCATGACATTCCCCCAACGCCTCAGGCACGTTGAGTTGCCGATAGCCCTCCCGGTCATCATCAACGGCGTTCGAAATGCCGTTGTGCTCAACATCGCTGTAGCGGCCATTGCGACATATATCGGTGCCGGCGGGCTTGGGACCTTCATATCTCGAGGCATCAGCCAGACCGATCCGCGCCAACTGGTGACGGGCGCGATCGCCGTCAGTGTTCTCGCCATCCTCGCAGACTTCGCGCTGCTTGCGCTCAGGCGAACTCTCACCTCTCCAGGCTTGCGGATGAACTGATGATTAGACTTGACCGCCTCACAAAAGTATTCGGCTCCACCACCGCTGTGGACGGCGTGAGCATGGAGGTCCCGGCTGGCGCTGTGTGTGTCCTGCTTGGCCCGTCCGGCTGTGGCAAGACAACCACAATGAAAATGATCAACCGGTTGATTGCGCCGTCCTCCGGAAAGATTTTCATCGACGGCCGCGACACCTCGATGTTGGACGCGGTCACGCTACGGCGCTCGATTGGCTACGTTATCCAACAGATCGGCCTCTTTCCCAACAAGACCATAGAAGACAACATCTGCGTCGTTCCAGACCTTCTTGGATGGGATCGGAAGAAGTCTCGTTCTCGTGCAGCGGAACTGCTCGAACTGGTCAACCTCGATCCTGCCATTTTCCTGCGCCGCTACCCCAAGGAACTATCCGGTGGTCAGCAGCAGCGCGTGGGCGTGGTGCGAGCGCTTGCGGCAGATCCGCCCGTGTTGCTGATGGATGAGCCGTTCGGTGCGATCGACCCGATCAATCGGGAAGTGATTCAGGACGAGTTCATGAAGCTCCAGGCCGAACTCAAGAAGACCGTCGTGTTCGTCAGTCACGATATCGACGAGGCCGTGAAGATGGCAAGCCATATCGCCATTTTCCGGGATGGCAAGCTCGTCCAGTTCGACAAGCCGGATACGATCCTTGCAAATCCGATCGATAATTTTGTCGCCGACTTCGTCGGCAGCGATAGGACGCTGAAGCGACTTCGGCTGCTGAACGTCAAGGACGCAATGCAACCGGCGCCGGTCAGCGTCGTCGCCGGCGATTCGCTCGAAACCGCGGTTTCCAGGATGGAAGCCAATGACCATAGCACGATCGTCATGGTCGGCCCGCAAGGCCGGGCGCGCGGGTTCCTGCACCTGAACGAAATTCGCGGCAAGAAAGGCAATGTCGGCGACCATGTCGAGGCGTTGCCAGGGCTGATCAACATCGAGGACGACTTGAGAAACGCAGTATCGGTCATGTTCTCGCATGGCGTGACCTGGCTCGCCTGTGTCGATCACGACGGATTCTACAAGGGCTATGTGACTCAGCGCGGCATCACCCAACTTCTTGGCGCGAGTTACCGCGAATGAATACGATCACACGCTCTCCTCTGGCATCCTATGGCAGGCTGACAACCCTGGTCGCGATATTCGCACTCGGCGCCTGGGCGGCATCCTCGGGTCTGCTCAACGCGATTTTGAGCTACTGGGGTGATATCGTCTATCTGGCCGGCCAGCATCTCCAGCTTGTATTCTATTCCTGTGCTCTGGCTCTCGCGATCGGCCTGCCGCTCGGGATTGCGTTGACCCGCAAGCCCTTGCTTTATCATGCGGACGCGATCACTCAGGTCATCAATCTTGGGACAACGATCCCAACGCTCGCCGTGCTGGCGCTCGCGATGACATTCCTTGGAATTGGCGCACCATCCGCGGTGTTCGGCCTCACGGTTCTCACACTTCTGCCGATCGTGCTCAACACCATCGCAGGGCTCAGCATGGTTCCGCGTCACCTCATCGAGGCTGCCTCTGGCATGGGCATGACCGACAGCCAAATCCTGTTTCGCGTGGAGTTGCCGAACGCCCTGTTCGTCATCCTGGCCGGGGTCAGGACGGCAATTGCGATCAACGTCGGTACCGCGCCCCTTGCCTTCCTCGTCGGTGGCGGCGGGCTAGGAGAATTAATCTTTACCGGCATTGATCTGATGGATTCGTCAATGCTGCTCGCTGGCGCGATCCCAACCGCGATCCTTGCCATCGTCGCTGATTTCGTCATCGGCCAATGTCAGTACTGGCTGATACCCAGGGGAGTAAACCCGCTTCGTTGAACGGGCGCACATTAACTAGAAAGGGGAATACAACATGAAGAAACTGGGATTGACCTGTCTGGTCGCGGGAATTGCGTTCGCCATGACAGCAGTCGTCGCCACCGCCAAGGACGTCGTCGTCGGCGGCAAGAACTTTACCGAGCAACAGATCATGGCCGAGATGACGAGCCAGCTCCTGCGCGCGAAGGGGTTCACGGTCGACAAGCGTGACGGCCTCGGCACTGCACCGCTGCGCCAGGCCCAGGAGGCCGGACAGATCGATGTCTATTGGGAGTACACCGGTACGTCGCTGATTACCTTCAACAAGATCACAGACAAACTCGATGCGAACGCGACCTACGCGAAGGTCAAGGAGCTTGACGCCGCCAAAGGCCTCGTCTGGTTGAATCCCTCCAAGGCCAACAATACCTATGCGATCGCGATGCGGAAGGACGACGCGTCCGCCAAGGGTATTTCGACCCTGTCGGAACTCGCTTCAAAGATCGGCGGCGGCGACATAATCACCTTCGGGTGCAACGCTGAATTCTATGCTCGCGCCGACGGTCTCAAGCCACTGGAACAGGCCTACGGCTTCGAGTTCGGACGCGAGAACGTAAAGCGAATGGATACCGGCCTCGTCTACCAGGCGCTTCGGGACTCCCAGATAGACACCGCCCTGGTCTTCGCAACGGACGGCCGTGTTCCGGCCTTCAATTTCGTGGTCCTCAAGGATGACAAGGGATATTTCCCGGACTATGCGCTGACGCCGGTTATCCGCAAAGAGGTGCTCGACGGTTCGCCGGAACTGACGGAGATCCTCAACGGCCTGTCCGCTAAACTGGATGACGCGACGATGGCAAAACTCAACGCATCTGTCGATGTCGACAAGCGAACAGTGGAAGACGTGGCGACCGAATTCCTGAAATCGCAAGGCATGATCTAAGAACACCCATCGTGAACAGTCGCCCCAACGAGACGTTGGGGCGATGTGCGATCAGATCAAGTTGGTGAACCTTATGTCCAAGCTCACGGTTGCGGCCGCACAGATCGAAAGTGCCCCAGGTGATATCGCCGCCAATATCAACCTTCATCTTGCAGCGATTCACGATGCAAAATCCCGAGGAGCGGATCTGGTCGTCTTTCCCGAACTTTCGCTGACGGATTATCTTTCAGCGCCAGACGTAAACGAGCTCGGTCGGTCGGTGCGCGCCCCCGATGTCGGCACCATCGTTGATGCGTCACGGCAAATCATGATTTCGTTCGGCCTTATCGAACGGGGTGACGACGGCCTCAACTATAATTCGCAGGTTATTGCTGCCGGCGGGAAAATCTTGCACGTCCACCGCAAGATCAACATCCCCACCTACGGACTTTTGCGGGAAGGGGAGTTCTATACCAAAGGTTCAAACCTGACTTTGGCCGAGTTAGGCGGTCAATGGAAAGCGGCTACCTTGATATGCGCCGACAGTTGGTCGCCTGCATTGCCCTGGCTGGCTGCACTCAATGGTGCAAACTTGCTTATTCAGCCAATCGGCTCAGCTAGAGGCGTCGTCGACGGTGGTTTTGACAATCCGCGCGGCTGGGATATCAACCTGCGGCATACGGCGATGACCTATAGTTTACCGACAGTCATGGTAAACCACTGCGGGCGACGGGCGAGCCTCGATTTTTGGGGCGGTTCACGTATTCTCGACGAGAATGGAGTAGAACTGGCGCGCGCTGGGGACGCTCCCGCATTGTTGTGTGCGGAACTCGATTTGGCGAAGGTGATCCCGGCGCGGAGCAATCTGCCTACGGTGCGAGACTCCGATCCTGTGTTTGTGCATGCTGAACTCGGCCGATATCTGACGGACGGAACGGTCGCAAAGCTATATGATCCTTGATGCGGGCTTCGTCGAGCCGGCGCACCTTGGCGAAGGCCTGCTGCCTCGCCAAGGTCGGCATTCGAAACGCGGCCGTTTTGCTGCAGCTGCGAAAGAATGTTGATATCGATCCTGTCAAGCTTCGGTAATCCCGCCGTTTCCCTGCGCCTTTCCTCGAGTTAGCCGCGCAATGCTTCCTGGTGTGCCTTCGCGAGGTCGGCCATGCTGTCGAAGCGGAAGTCGTATTTCGGCATATCGCCCGGATGCATCGTTGCGCCGAAACCCTCCTGGTCGTAGCGGCGATAGATCCAGCACGATGCAAGGCCGTGACGATTGGCCGGACCATGGTCGTGGAACATGCTTTCCGCAGTGTGCAGGATCTCGTGCTTCTGGATGCCCAGGCTCTCGAGCTTCTTCAGCATGTACTCGAAATTGCGGTCGGAGGGCTTGTAGGAGCCGCAATCTTCGGCCGTGTAGATGGCGTCGAATTCGACCTGGAGCTTCTCGTTGCTGGCGGCGAAGCTCTCGTTGTCGACATTCGACAGGATGACGAGCTTGTAGTGGCGCTTCAGGTACTGGAGAGCACCGGCGGAATCGGGGAATGCCGGCCAGTTTTTCACGGATTGGCCATAAGCGACGCATTCCTTCCAGGAAACAGCGATGCCCCATTCCTCAGCGAGCCGCTTGTAGACGATCGGAAGCAGATCGCGATAGTTCTTGCCTGGCGTCTGAAGCTGCTGCGACGATTCATGCCGGGCATGTGCCTCGAGCACCTGGTTGCGCGACAGCGGCGTGGCAAGCCGGCCGGTCAGCGGCTGGAGGCCCTCGAACATGCCCGATTCCCAGTCGATGAGCGTACCGTAGCAGTCGAAGGTGAGCGCTTTGAAATCAGTCAGTTTCATTGGCGTGGTCCTTGTTGTGGAGGGACGGCGGTTCCTTAACTCCAGTAGAAGGATACAAAGGCGGGTATTGCCCGTGTCTTCCGAGCATTGCGATCTTGCCATCAAACTAAGCCGTCAACTCATTAATTGTGAGAGGCCGATGCAGGAGCCGGCAGCCATTGCGGAAGGACCCCGTGACCCTCGTAGCGCGCCAAGTTGTGATTCAGAGTCGGCATGAGTCGATATGATCTGACCGACTTCCAATGGCGTGTGATTGAGCCGCTGCTGCCCAACAAGCCCCGAGGCGTGCGGAAGCGATCTTGTGAGCCTGATGTGTGCCACACGTGCCCGTCGTCGCGCGGTCAAAGCTCGAGAATGGCGTAGGGTCGGCCCGTCGGCTTTTCGATGTGGGCCGCGACATTGAACACCGGAGCGCCGCCCGGCGTTTGCCCTTCATAGGTCCCTTGGTGCGCATGGCCATGAACGACCGCACTCACCTTGAAGCGGTCGATGGTCTCGGCCAGGCGGGATGAACCGAGAAACGGATATATTTCCTTGGGTTCGCCCGCAACGGTTTCGGCGATCGGGGCATAATGCAGAACGACAAGGGCGCGCTTTGCCCTGGTGTTCCTCAAGGCATTCTCCAGGCGCATGGCCTCTTCGACGCTCTCCGAGACCATGGATTTGATGGCAGTCTCGCCGAAGGAGCCCAGCATGTGCCGGCCGAAGCCGCCGATGAAGCCCTTGGTTCCGGCAAATCCCACGCCCGCGATCTCGACCGCCTGGCCATTTAGGAGGTGGACGCCGGCCTTAACGAGAATGGACGAGATTTCCTCCGTCGCATCGCCCTGGTGGTCGTGGTTTCCAAGAACGGCAACGACGGGAACCGCGCAGGACTTCAGGTCGTCCGCCAGGAGTTCGGCTTCAACCGGCTTGCCCAGGTCCGTCAAATCGCCGGCAATGACGAGCACGTCAGCGGCTTGCGAAATCTCGGAAAACAGTTCCGTATAGGAGGCGGATCCGTCCTCCTTCACGTGGAGGTCCGCGACCGCGGCGACTTTCAGCTTGCTCATGGGGTCTGCTCCTCTGTGCCTTCGCGCATCTCGCCATCGCCGCCGACATCGGCAAATCCCCATTTTCTGACGTCGATCTCGTAGTCGGGACGCGAATATATGCGCCCGCGGCAGATCTTCGTCTGGGGCAGCGGCAAGTCCCTTTGCGCCGAAAGCCTGCTCAGGAGCTCGTCCAACAACCACTGCGGAACCTTGTCGCGCTCGGAAGGGTAGATCCATCGGAAATTGAGGAGGTGGATGAGCAGGACTTCCCAGTGAACCTCCATGTATTCAAGCAATCTTGCCCAATCGATCCGGTCGTGCGCCTTCAGGATCACGTGCGCAATGTCGGCACCGTCGTAGCGTTCGCGAAGCTGGATGAAGGACTTCGACCAGACCAATTCGGTCGGCGCGGCGATCGAGACCGGGCACCCGCTGATTTCCACCGGCAGCGCATGCGCAAACCAGCCGTCGTTGACCAGCATCGTCCCGTTTGGCGAGGCGAAGATAACGTCGAAGAAAAATCTGCCCTTGAACACTTTGCCCAGCCAGCGGTCGTCTTCGATTTCGACCGCATATCCGCGGGACTTAAAGTGCTTGAGGATACGTGCGGAATCGCCCGCCTTGCAAAAGACATCGAGATCCTTCGTCGGCCGCGATATGCCGGTATAGGCGCTGACGGCAAACGTGCCGGCGATCAGGAAGGGAATTTTCGAGCGAACCAGCTCCGCAAGTGCTTCGGCGACGAACGCCTCGGCTTCCTCGTCGACGAGCTGCGGCATGGCGAGAGGTCCGGCCGCTCGACTGGAATTCTTTTGTGGCGATATGACTGACGCCATGCTCTTCTCCAAACCGACAGAATCTCCTACGAAAACACGGTAGACTTGGGGAAGTTCCGGAAACTCGTTGGAAGCAGGTGAAGAGGCCGCCTCGCCCGGTCGAGGCATAGCCGCGCAAAAGGATCACGTCAAAGATCCGCTGCTCGCCTCAGAGCCCGAAGGGGAATGTCTCCGGGACGCCTGGGCTTACATGCTCCGGCATCAGAGGGGTTACCGGTGTCGTCTGGTCGAACCAGACAAACGCATCGAACTGATGCGGCAACGACGCGTGGGCATAGTGGCTCATGCGTTCGGTCTCTGGTTTGTAGATGACACCGATGAATCGTTCGAGCTTCGGCTCGTCGAGGCGCTGGCGCAAAGCGTCGTCGCGCGAGAAATCGAGCAGGAAGCGATCGACATGCGAGTCATGAAAGACTCGTTCGTAGCTGCCAGGCAGGGAAGGCCGGATCTCCTTCATCTCGATCTGCCCATCCCAGTCGCTTGCCGCCGCCACCTTGCCGCCGTGCGTTCCGAAACCGATCAATGCAGCCTGTTCCCCGAAACGTTCACGGCAAAGCTGTCCGATGTTCAACTCCTCACGAGCTGCTCCCATCTCCGTATGGCGCGCGTCGCCGATATGGGAATTGTGCGCCCACACAACCGCCTTCGAACCGGAACCGCGCGACCCCAGGAGGTGTTCGAGCGTCTCGAACATGTGCTTGTCGCGCAAGTTCCACGATCCGGCACCGGCGTAGTACATGGTTCGGTAGTATCGTTCGGCCGACGCAATCAGCCGGGCATTCTGCGCCGCGTCGAAAAGCTGCTCCCCGTCACTGTCGGTTGCTTGGAGGCGCCGCTCGAGCAGCTCCCGGCATTGACGCACCACGGCCTCCTCGCATTTGTTGTAGCTCGCGGTCAGCACAGCTCGACCGTAGGTAGACGGATCGTTTTGCCATGGGGTTAGACATCCGTAGCGTTCCCTCGCGACGGCCGCCGCGGCCGGATCGGTCTTGTCGAGATAGTCCAGAACGGCGGCAATGGATTCGCGCATGTTGTAGATGTCGAGTCCGTAGAACCCGGCCTGGTCCTGAGCCGCGGGGCCGTCGTTGTGTCTGCGCATCCAGTCGACGAAGGCCATGACCTCGCGGTTTCGCCACATCCACGTCGGAAAGCGCTGGAAGGGAGCGTCCATGCCACGCCTGTGGGGGCGGTGCCGAACATACCGATCAACAGCTGCCGCGTCCGGCCAGTCGGCCTCCACCGCAACGATCGTAAAACCGTGCTCCTCGATCAGCCTGCGGGTGATGACGGCGCGCGCGCGATAGAATTCCGAGGTCCCATGACTGGATTCGCCGAGCAGCACCACGCGACGCTCGCCGAAACGATCGAAGAGCCGCCCGAAGGCTGGATCGTCAAGATCAGGCAACGGCTCGGCGACGTCGGCCACCATTTCCGGGAGCGTCCGCGAAGGCGGACGAGGGGTCGAGCGGGCAGGTTGTAACCTTTCGTCTTTGCGGGCGTGCTCGCCGATCAGCGGGACGAAGCGGACGCCGCCAAGGTCATGCTCCTCGAAGGTCGTGGCGTTGACTCGCGTCACCTTGAGCAAACGCTGCTCGCGCTCCGATCCGATCGGTATGACCATGTGACCGCCAAGATCGAGCTGCTCCTTCAGCGCTTGAGGCACGCTAGGGCTACCTGCCGCAACGAGAATGGCATCGAAGGGGCCCGCTTCCGGCCAACCCTTCGTTCCATCGCCGATGCGAACATCGATATTGCCGTAGCCGAGTTTGGTAAATCGCCGCTTGGCCTCGTTTGCGAGAGGCGCATGACGTTCGACGGTGTAGACGTGTCCGGCGATCCTGCTCAAAACGGCAGCTGCGTAACCGGAGCCGGTTCCGACTTCGAGCACCGTATCGCCGGCCTCGATCTCGGCCTGCGCGACCATCAGCGCGACGATGTAGGGCTGCGAGATTGTCTGTCCTTCGCCGATCGCGAGCGGAGCGTCTTCATAGGCGAACTCCTCGAATCCCGGATCGACAAACGTCTCGCGAGGAACAATCCGCATGGCTTCGACGACACGGGAATCATCGATCCCACGGCGGATGATATGAAGATCCACCATCCGGTCGCGAGCACGGGATAGATCAAGTGTCATGAGAGATCCCCTTAACGGTGCGGCGGGTGCCCGCCGAATGTGTCCGACGGCGTGTGGCGGTTTTCGCGGTTCAGTCGGGAACCAGTGAAGAGCGCGAATGTTCCGCGCATCATCATCTCGAGACGGTGCGTTCCTCTCCCAAGTGGGCCATGCGTGATGGAGGCCGAGAGAATCCATTCGCAGGTACCCTGCGGCACTGTTCTTCGCGCCGATTTCCCGCGACATCCGTATGTAAACGGGCAAACACCTGGCCGCTTTTGCGTAGCCTGGAAGCCAGAGCAGCAGTTTTTACCCCTCCGCGCTCTTTCTGGGGAACCAAGCATCCACGCATCGGTTTGTCGTTCGTTCCCATGTCCGATCGACGGAGAAATTCCCATGGCCAAGAGAAATGCGCACCCGGCAAATTCCAGGTCGGCCATAATTCACGAACAGAAGCTGACGCGCGGCAACGGAGGGGAGCTTCATCAGATTGCCGAAGACGGCACTCCCGTTCTGACGACTGCGCAAGGGGGCCCGGTTACGGACGACCAAAACAGCCTGCGCGTGGGCGAGCGCGGCCCGACGCTCATCGAGGATTTTCATTTCCGCGAAAAAATCTTCCATTTCGACCACGAGCGCATTCCCGAGCGCGTCGTGCATGCGCGCGGTTATGGCGCACATGGCTACTTTGAGACTTATGAACCGCTTTCCGCTATAACGCGCGCGGATGTCTTCCAGCGCGCCGGAGAGCGAACGCCTGCCTTCGTGCGATTTTCGACGGTCGCCGGCAGCAAGGGATCTGTCGATCTCGCGCGCGACGTTCGGGGGTTCGCGGTCAAGATCTATACCAAGGAGGGAAACTGGGACATCGTCGGCAACAATATTCCGGTCTTCTTCATCCAGGACGCGATCAAGTTCCCTGACGTCATCCATTCCGTAAAGCCGGAACCGGACAGAGGCTTTCCGCAGGCGCAGTCGGCGCATGACAATTTTTGGGACTTTATCAGTCTCACCCCGGAAAGCATGCACATGATCATGTGGGTCATGTCGGACCGTGCGATCCCACGATCGTTCCGATTCATGGAGGGGTTTGGCGTCCACACCTTCCGTTTCGTCAACGCCAAGGACGAATCGACCTTCGTCAAGTTTCACTGGAAGCCGAAGCTCGGCCTCCAATCGGTTGCTTGGAACGAAGCGGTGAAGATCAATGGAGCCGACCCCGATTTTCATCGGCGCGATCTTTGGGAGGCGATACAGGCCGGCAATTTCCCCGAATGGGAACTGCAGGTCCAGCTTTTCGATCAGGATTTTGCCGACGCCTTCGACTTCGACGTCCTGGACCCCACCAAGATCATTCCGGAAGAGATTTTGCCGCCGAAGGCGGTGGGACGATTGGTCCTGGACCGGATGCCGGACAATTTCTTCGCCGAGACCGAGCAGGTCGCCTTCATGACCCAGAATGTGCCGCCTGGTATCGATTTCAGCAATGATCCTTTGTTGCAGGGGCGAAACTTCTCCTACCTCGACACGCAGCTCAAGCGGCTTGGCAGTCCCAACTTCACGCACATTCCGATCAATGCGCCGAAATGTCCCTTCCACCACTTCCAGCAGGACGGGCACATGGCGATGCGCAACCCGGTGGGGCGCGTGAACTATCAGCCGAACTCCTGGGGCGAGGGACCGCGCGAGTCACCGGAGGATGGATTCCGGCACTACGCTTCCGACGAAAAGGGCGCCAAGGCCCGTCTTCGCGCCGAGAGCTTTGCCGATCACTACAGCCAGGCCCGCCTGTTCTTCGTCAGCCAGACGCCGCCCGAGCAACGCCACATCACAGACGCGCTCACCTTCGAATTGAGCAAGGTCCAGACCCCCGCAATACGCGAACGCATGGTGTCGCATCTCCTCAATATCGACGAAACCCTCGGGAAAAAAGTTGCGCACGCGTTGGGCCTCAAGTCGGTTCCGAAACCGGCGGATGCCGCCGTTCCGACACGCCAGGATCTCGCCCCCTCGCCAGCGCTGAGCATTGTCGAGCGCGGGCCAAAACGCTTCGAAGGTCGCAAGCTGGGGGTACTGGTAACCGACGGGACCGATGCATCGACCTTGAAAGCCGTGACGACAGCGGTCACGAAAGAAGGGGCCGTGTTCGAGCTCGTCGCCCCGAGGGTCGGCGGCAGCGTCGGATGGCAAATGGGTACAGGCGCATCAAATGATCGAGGGAGGGCCGTCGGTCCTTTACGATGCGGTTGCTCTCCTGCCGTCGCCTGAAGTGGTCTCGGAACTGGTCGATGTTGCAGCGGCGCGGGATTTCGTTGCCGACGCCTTCGCCCATTGCAAGTACATCGGATACGTCGAGGCGGCCGTGCCCCTTCTGGCGAAAGCCGGCATCACCGACGCGCTCGACGAGGGGACGATCAGCCTCGGAGATGCCAGGAGTGTCGAAGCCTTTATCAAAAGTCTCGGCAGCTTGCGTGTTTGGGCGAGAGAGCCTTCGGTCAAGCTGAAGTAGGGACGCGCCTGAAGCGAGAGCAAAGGCCATGATCTCTGCCGTGACTGCTCTCGAATACCAACAGCAATGGAGAGAGTGATGGAGGACTCACAAGCGATTTCCCGGCCTCGGCAGACTTCCGATTATCCGGGGCGCCAGACAGACTGCATTGCAGCGCTGAGGCCAGCCGTATCCGATCTGACCGCAACCTCTCAGGACAGTATTGTTGCGGCAATCGGCGGAAAGATGAACGACGGGTTGCTCGCGCTTGCCCACAGAGCGGAAGAGGCGGGCTGGACCTTCGATGAGGCATCGGCGGCGATCGAAACTCTTGCTCGGGAATATGAGGGTGCCAAGGGCACGCTCTTCGACTGAGCTCGAGCCGATCTCACCGTCGTTTTGCTGCAGGCTGCTGGCACGCGCCGCTTCATCTTGCCGTCTTACCATCCACGAACATTCGAGTGGCGCAAAAGACGACTGCGGCCGTCGACCACTTTTAGTCCTTTAGATCATTTCATTGTTTCATTGAAACACTGAAATGATCTAACTCGTTGAAACTACGCAATTCCGGACGGAAAACCGCTGCACACTTTTCCTGGAATTGCTCTAGCGCAGGCGCTAGCTGAGTTCCGGAAGTCCTTTGATAAGCTTGTCGAGCGTGATCGGATAGTCGCGCACGCGGATGCCGGTTGCGTTATAGATGGCATTGGCGGCAGCCGCCGCGACGCCGCATAGACCAAGCTCGGCGATGCCCTTGGCCTTCATCGGCGACGATATCGGATCGGTTTCGTCCAGGAAGGCGACTTCCTGATGCGGAACGTCGGCATGCACCGGCACCTCGTAGGCGGCGAGGTCGTGGTTGACGAAGAAGCCGCGTTCCTTGTCCACGACGAGCTCCTCGGACAGCGCGGCACCGACCCCCATCGTCATCGCGCCGATCACCTGACTGCGTGCGGTGATCGGATTGAGGATGCGGCCCGCGGCGCACACAGCCAGCATCCGCCGTATTCGTGTCTCGCCCGTCGCCACATCGACGCCGACCTCGACGAAATGCGCGCCGAAGGTGGACTGTTGATGGGTCTCGGCGAGCTTGCCGAACTCGATGCGGTCCTCGGCCACGAGCACCTCATCGCTTGCAGCCTGCGCGAGCGACATGCTGCGCTCGCCGGCCCGCACTTCGCCACGGGCGAAGACGAGACCCTCGGCATTGTTGAAGCCGAGCCTCTGCGCCACAGCCTCACGCAGCTTGATGCAGGCGGCGTAAACGCCTGCCGTGGAGCAGTTTCCTCCGAACTGCCCGCCCGAGCCCGATGAAACGGGGAAGCGCGAGTCGCCCAGCCTGACGGCGACCTTGTCGATCGGTACGCCGAGCATTTCCGCAGCAGTCTGGGCAATGATCGTGTAACTGCCCGTGCCGATGTCCGTCATATCGGTTTCCACCGTGACGATGCCCTCGCGATCGAGGCGGACGCGGGCTCCAGAGGGCACCAGTAGATTGTTGCGGAACGCCGAGGCGACTCCCATGCCGACCAGCCAATTGCCTTCGCGCCTGCCTCCAGGTTGCTTGCTTCGGTCTTGCCACCCGAAGCGCTCCGCGCCTGTTCGGAGGCACGCGACGAGATTGCGGTGCGAGAAGGGCCTCTCGGGGTTTTCGGGGTCGACCTGTGTGTCGTTGACGATCCGGAACTCAACGGGGTCATGCCCGAGCCGCTCGGCCATCTCGTCGATCGCGATCTCCAGCGCCATCATGCCCGGCGCTTCGCCGGGAGCACGCATGGCGTTTCCTTCCGGAAGGTCGAGCGTGGCTAGCCGCATGGCGGTCATCCGGTTTTCACCGGCATAAAGCAGACGCGTCTGCTGGACCGCCACTTCGGGCCCACCGCCCGGAAGGTCCCCGGACCAGCTTTCATGCGCGATCGCGGTGATCCTGCCGTCACGCTCGGCGCCGATGCGGATCCTCTGGATCGTCGCCGGGCGATGCGTGGTGTTGTTCATCAGAAACGGACGAGGGAGGGCGACTTTCACCGGGCGCTTGGCTTCGCGCGCGGCAAGCGCCGCGAGCACCGCGTCTGCGCGCAGGAACAGCTTGGCTCCGAAGCCTCCGCCAACAAACGGCGACATGACATGGACCTTCGCTTTGTCGATCCCGAGGGTCGTTGCGAGGTCTGTCCGCCACCAGTCGATCATCTGGCTCGACGTCCAGACCGTCAGTTCTTCGCCGTTCCAGGCGGCGATGGAGGCATGCGGCTCCATCATTGCATGCGACTGGTCCGGGGTGGTGTAGACTTGATCGAGCTTGACGGGCGCTGTCTCGAAGGCGGCATCGAAGTCGCCTGCCGCGGAATCCGACCCGCCTTCCTCCGGTTTGACGGCAGTGTCCTTCGCCGCCGCCAGGTCGAAGGCGCCCTTTTCCTCGATATAGTCAACCTTGACGAGCGCGGCGGCCGCGCGGGCCTCTTCGAATGTTTCCGCCACCACGACCGCAATCGCCTGATGATAATGCTGGATTTCCCTGCCGCCGAAGAGCTTGGCGGTATTGTACTTGCCCTTCTTCAATTCTCCCACGCCGTCGGACGTGACGACCGCAATCACGCCGGGCGCGCGTCTTGCGGCGGTAACATCGATTGACTTGATCCTGCCCTTGGCGATCGCCGAGCCGACGACATAGCCGTAGGCATAGCGGTTATTCGGATCGTGCCATTCGTAGGCATAGACCGCCCGGCCGGTGGTCTTGAGCGGACCGTCGACGCGATGGATCGGCTGGCCGACGACCTTGAGTTGGTCAATCGGATTCGTCGTTGCTGGTTTGTCAAATCTCATTTCCTCATCCCCTCGCTTCGGCAAGAACCGCACTCAGCGTGCGTTCGACGAGTGTGAGCTTGAAAGCGTTCTGTTCCGTCGGGCGGGCATTCGCGAGAAGCTTGGCGGCTGCCGCCTTTGCTCCGTTCGCAAGCTCGTTGTCGACCGCCTCCTCACGCCACGGCTTGGGAGCGATGCCGCCTATCGCAACGCGGCCCGTTCCATCCGGCTGCACGACGGCACCGATGGAGACGAGCGCAAAGGCGTAGGACGCGCGGTCGCGAACTTTGCGATAGATCTGCTTGCCACCAAGCGGCTTAGGCAGGACGACCGCCGTGATCAGCTCGCTCCGCTCGAGGACATGCTCGATATGCGGCGTGTCGCCGGGCAAGCGATGGAGCTCCGCAATCGGAATGCTGCGCCTCGTACCATCGGCTCGAACCGTCTCGACCGCGGCGTCGAGCACGCGCATCGCGACCGCCATGTCGCTCGGGTGGCTGGCGATGCAGGCATCGCTGACCCCAACCACCGCAAGCTGGCGGCTGAAGCCGGCGAGCGCCGCGCAGCCGCTGCCGGGCTGCCTTTTGTTGCAGGGCTGGTTGGTGTCGTAAAAATAGGGACAGCGCGTGCGCTGAAGCAGATTGCCGGCGGTCGTCGCCCTGTTTCGCAATTGTGCTGACGCTCCGGCAAGGAGAGCTCGCGACAACAGGGCGTAATCGCGGCGGATCCGTTCGTCGGCGGCAAGGTCGGTATTGCGGACGAGGGCGCCGATCCTGAGGCCACCTTCCGGCGTCGGTTCGACCCTGTCCAGCCCCAACCCGTTGACGTCGATCAGATGGGTCGGGGTCTCGATCTCGAGCTTCATCAGATCGAGGAGATTCGTGCCGCCGGCGATGAATTTCGCGCCCTCTGTGCCGACCGCGGCCTTCGCCGCCTCCTCGATCGACGAGGCGCGCTGGTAACTGAACGCTCTCATGCCTTCCTCCCCGCGACTTCGGTGATCGCTTCGACGATGTTCGAGTAGGCGCCGCAACGACAGATATTGCCGCTCATGCGCTCACGGATTTCGGCGGGCGTGATTTCGGACGGCGCCGTCAAATCGGCGGTCACATGGCTCGGAATGTTAGCCTTGATCTCATCGAGCATGGCGACGGAGGAGCAGATTTGACCAGGGGTACAAAAGCCGCACTGGAATCCATCGTGCTTGACGAATGCAGCCTGCATCGGGTGAAGGTTGTCCGGCTGTCCCAATCCTTCGATCGTGGTGATCTCGTCTCCATCATGCATCACGGCGAGCGTCAGGCAGGCGTTTACCCGGCGGCCGTCGACGAGGACCGTGCAGGCTCCGCACTGGCCGTGGTCGCATCCCTTCTTCGTGCCCGTCAGATGCAGATGCTCGCGGAGTGCGTCGAGAAGCGTCGTGCGATTGTCGAGCTCGAGCTCGCGGCGCTCGCCGTTTACCGTGAAGGAAACTTTCGTGCCCGCAGGCGCTGCGGAGGTATTGGTCTTGGCGTGAGCGAGCGATCCTGCGCCCGCCACGGTGACGGTGGCGGCCGAAGCGACCAGCAGGTCGCGCCGCGAGATGTCGAGTGCGCCAGGAGTTTGCATGTCCAGCTCCCTGTTTTGATGACGGTCCAGAGCGACGCGACTATCGATAAGCCACAGAGGGCGGAACGATCGAACCGACGGAATGATCCGGGTGGGTGCGTTCACGAATGAGTTAGGACGGTACGGCCTATGTGATTGCCTGCCCGATTAGCGAAGATTCATTTCTCTGCCGGACCATCTTAAGAGCTTCGTCGATGAGCAAGTCGCCGGAAGGGGCTATGGGACGAGCAGCGAGTATATCCGGGAATTGATACGTCGAGATCAGGACTGTCTCGCGTTACATCGGCTAGATCAGTTCATTGTTTCATTGAAACACTGAACTGATCTAACTCTCTGAAACTGCGCAATTCCGGACGGAAAACGTTACACACTTTTCCTGGAATTGCTCTATTGCTTGACGGAGCTTCGTCCGCACCGACCGATCCGGTCGACGCGGAATATTTCACCAGTCTGCGCGATCGAGTTGGTGGTCGACAGAGCAAGTGAAGAACAAAGCGATTGCTCCCAGGGAACTGGCCTGTAGTGATGTCGAAGCGGCCGTCGACTATTATGCGCGCGAGGCGAGGCTGTTTTCCGGACGCCAGTCCTCAAGCGAATATCAGTGTCGTAAGCTTCTCGGAGACCTTGGAGCCCATCGCTCTGTGAGCGGCGATCACGCTGTTGGCCATCAACATGGAGATGGTCATCGGTCCTACGCCACCCGGAACGGGCGTAATGACGGACGCGATCGGTGCGCATTCCGCGAACGCGACGTCTCCGACCAACTTCGTCTTCTTCTCGCCGTTCTCCGGTGCGGGAACCCGGTTGATCCCGACATCGATGATTGTCGCTCCCGGCTTCACCCAGTTCGCCTTGACCATTTCGGGCCTGCCAACCGCCGCGACCAAGATATCGGCATTCCGGCAGGCCGCGGGTAGATCACTCGTGCGCGAATGGGCGATCGTCACGGTCGCATTGGCATTCAGCAGCAATTGCGCCATCGGCTTGCCGAAGAGATTGGAACGACCAATGACCAGCGCATTCAGGCCGGAGAGGTCACTGCCATGCGTGTTCCGCACGAATACCATCGCGCCTGCGGGCGTGCAGGACATCAACCCGCTCTTCAGGTCGCCGGTTGCCAGCTTTCCGGCATTGGCAACATGCAGGCCGTCAACGTCCTTTTCAGGCAGGATCGACTGAATGATGGCTTCTGCATCGAGATGTTGCGGCAAAGGCAGTTGCACGAGAATTCCATGGATGCTGTCATCGCCGTTCAGTTCATCCACCAATGCCGCAAGCTCATGCTGCGTCGTCTCTTGCGGTAGCGTGTACTGGAGCGAAAAGAAACCGCACTCCTTGGCCATGCGGCCTTTTGCGCCCACATAGGCATGACTTGCGGGATCGTCGCCAACGATAATGACCGCAAGCCCGGTTTTCTTGCCGGTCTGCGCCTGTAGCTCGGCATTTGCATCTTTTATCGCGTCGATGATGGTAGCGGCAACGGCTTTACCGTCGATGATCGTCGTCATGTTCGCTCTTGGACAGGATGTTTGGGTTCAACTGAATTCCAGGCTCATGCGGGCGAGATCGTCCCAGAGGCTTTCGGCAAAGCCGCGCAGCACGATGATTTCGAAGGCTTCGGAGCCGACGCGGGTGATGTGGGCTGCGATATGGCCGATCAGCGTCACCGCGGATTGCCCGATCGGGAATACGGATGGGTCAAGGTCGATTGCGGTGCCTTTTGAAAGCGCACGGGAGGCCATCTTTCCCTCGATCCGGATGCGTACGCGGCCGTGGCTCTGATCGACGCCGGTGGCGCGCGGTTCGAGAGTGGCAAAGAGGCTCTTCATCTCCTGGTGGGGCATTGGCTCATCATGAACGATGAACCACTGCCCGGGCGAAACCGGGCGCACGGCATGCGCAGGCGATTTGGTAAATCTGCCGAGGAAGGACACGACATCCTGTTCTCCCGGCTGGGCGAGCACATGGATGATTGTGCCTTCCGGCAGTGGCGAGAGCCTGAGAGCGGCAGAAGAAACCGTCTGCTTGGTGCCAAGCGCCGGGCGATGGGTCGGGCGGAATTCAGACATGGAGCCTCTCGTTCTGAGGGTCGAAGAAAACCGGGTTGCACAGACGCGCGGGGGTGGACTCGCCATAAAGGCCGTTCCACACGACCACCTCCTCGCCGTGCCGGTCGGGACCGTTCTTGACCAACGCCAAAGCGATGGTCGATCCGATATGCGGCGAATAGGCACTCGAGGTCACATAGCCCTGGTCGTTTTCGAGCGTGGCCGCAGCTCCCTTGGCGAGGATGTGCGAGCCGGTGCGGAACGACTGTTCCGGGTTGAACGGCACGACGCCGACCAGTTGGGGCCGATCGGGCGCGGCCAGCCCCTCGCGCTGAAGCATCGCCTTGCCGATGAAATCGGGCTTGGTCGCGGAGACCATTTTTCCGAAGCCGAGATCGGCCGGCACGACAGTACCGTTGATCTCGTTGTGCGTCACATGGCCTTTCTCGATCCGCAGCACGCTGAGCGTCTCGACGCCGTAGGGCATGATGCCGTGGTCCTTTCCCGCTTCCATCAACGCATCGGCGACGCTTTCGCCGTAGCCGGCCGGAACCGCAAGCTCGTAGGCGAGCTCGCCCGAGAAGGAAATCCGGAAGAGGCAACCGTGAAGCGCGCCGCCGAACAGCGAAACCTCTTTCGCCGCGAGAAACGGGAAGGCCGCGTCGGAGATATCCTCATCGACGACCTTCTGCAGGATCGTGCGTGCTTTCGGACCGGCAATCGCCATCTGCGCCCACTGGTCGGTGATGGACGCGAGACGCACCTCCAGATCCGGCCAGAGTGCCTGCGCGCAGAATTCGAGGTGGTTCATTACGCCGGCCGCATAGGCGGTCGTCGTCGTCATGAAAAAGCGGTTCTCCTCGAGACGGCTCGTCGTGCCATCGTCGTAGATCATCCCGTCTTCGCGCAGCATCAGGCCGTAACGCGCCCTGCCGACGGGCAGTTTGAGGAAGGCGTTGCAATAAACCCGGTTCAGGAATTCAGCGGCGTCGCGCCCTGAGATCTCGATTTTGCCGAGCATCGATACGTCGCAGAGGCCGGCATTCTTTCGAACGTTCAGCACTTCCCGCTCGACGCTTTCCCGCCAGGTCCTTTCACCGGTCCGCGGGAACCAGGAAGAACGATACCAGAGACCAGTTTCCACGAAGACGGCGCCGTGCTTCTTCGCCCAGTCGTGGAGTGGCGACTTGCGAACCGGCTGGAAATGATGACCGGTATGGGCGCCGGTCAGCGCACCGAAGGATACCGGCGTATAGAAGGGGCGGAAGGTTGTTGTCCCGACCTCGGCCGGCGAGACGCCGCGTGCCTTGGCGATCAGCCCGATCGCGTTGACGTTCGAAAGCTTGCCCTGGTCGGTGGCCATGCCGCTGGTGGTGTAGCGCTTGGCAAGTTCGACATGACTGTAGCCTTCGCGCACGGCGAGCCCGATATCCTTGAGATTCACGTCGTTCTGGAAGTCGACGAAGGCCTTGCCCTTGACGCCCGGGATCGACCAAAGCGGCCTTCCGGGATCTGCGCCCTCGTCTCCATCGACATTCGGAATGGCAACCGGCGGGCAGGACAAACCGAGATCTTTGACAATTGCCTGAGCCTTGGCGGCCCCTTCTCCGAGGCAGGCAGCAAGGCCTGTCGTCGCCGCAACAGCGCCGGCAACGGCGAGGTCTTTCAACCCCTCGGGCGCAAGAAACGCCGCCTTTTCCGGCGACCAGACGGGCTTGCCGCCGCGATGACAGGCAAGATGGATGATCGGGCTACCGCCGCCCGCCATGGCGAGCGCGTCGATCGCAATCGTTTCCTTTCGACCGTCGCGGTAGACTTCGATCGCCGAAATCGTCTTGCGGCCCTTCGTGCCGCAAACAACCGCCTCTCGGACCAGGCGCGCCTTGCCGTGGTATTCCACGCCGGCCGACGGCCGGCTGTCGACGATGGCAACGACGTCGACGCCCGCGGCCTCGAGATCGCGCGCGAGGGCATAGCCGCTGTCGTTCATGGTGAAGATGGCAGTCGCCTTGCCGGGCGCGACGCCGTAGCGGTTGAGATATGCGCGCATGGCGCTCGCCATCATCACGCCGGGCCGGTCGTTGCCGCCGAAAACGAGCGGTCGCTCTTCCGCGCCGGTCGCAAGCAACGCCTGCCTGGCGACGATGCGCCACAGCCGCTCGACCGGCACATGGTTCACAGGGTCGCGCACGTGCTTCTGCACGCGCTCGACTGCGCCGAAGACATTGCCGTCGTACCAGCCGAAGGCGGTCGTCCGCATCATCACCCGAAGGTTGGGCATCGACTGCAGCTCGCCGCTCGCATCGCGGGCGAAATCGGCTGCCGCCTTGCCGTCTATCGTCGCCGTATCGAACAAGAGCGAGCCGCCAGGCAGCGAGCCCTCGTCGACGAGAATGACCCGTGCACCAGCACGTCCCGCGGTGAGCGCCGCGGCAAGCCCCGTCGGACCAGCGCCAATGACGAGCAGGTCGCAATGCGCCCAGCTCTTCTCGTAAGCGTCGGGATCGGCTTCGTAGCTTGCCTTGCCGAGGCCGGCGGCCCTGCGGATGAAAGGCTCGTAGAGTTTCTCCCAGAGTGGCGCCGGCCACATGAAGGTCTTGTAGTAGAAGCCCGCGCCGAGGAAGGGCGACAGGAGGCCGTTCAGCGCACCGACGTCGAAATTCAGAGATGGCCAGCGGTTCTGGCTCTGCGCCTCCAGGCCCTCGTAGAGCTCCTGCATGGTGGCGCGTGTGTTCGGCTCGGTGCGACCGCCGCGTCCGATGGTGACCAGCGCGTTCGGTTCGGCCGCGCCTGCCGTCAGGATGCCGCGCGGCCGGTGATATTTGAAGCTGCGGCCGACGAGCAGCTGGCCATTGGCAAGCAGGGCCGAGGCAAGGCTGTCGCCCGCAAGACCCTGTAGCGGCGTGCCGTCGAAGGTGAAGGAAAGTGGCGCCTGGCGATCGATGAGGCCGCCTTTCGGCAAGCGATAGGAAGTCATGCACGCTCCTCCAAGCGAGAGCCGTCCGCCGCATCGCGGCAGGCTGCAACCTCATGCGTCTGGGTGTCCCGGCTCACAACGAGCCAGCGGCGACAACCGGAAGTGTGGTGCCAGTATTCCTCATAGGCGCCGCGCGGGTTATCGCGCAGGTAGACGTAGTCGAACCAGTCGGCGGCATCCGCGCCAGCCGCAGGACGCGACAGGGCTGCGCCCTTGATTGTGAATTCTTCCTTGGGTCTTCGCCCGCAATTCGGGCAGGGCACGAGACTTGCCATTTCGGATGTTCCTTGGTCCGCGAAATCAGTGAAGGTTGGGCTGGGCGCCTTGCCCCTTTTCGTCGACGAGATAGCCGCGCGCGAAACGATCGAGCCGGAAGGCGGCGGCAGTCTTTTGCGGCGTGCCGCGGGCGACGAGATGCGCGAAGCAGAACCCGGAGGCAGGGGTCGCCTTGAAACCGCCATAGCACCAGCCGGCATTCAGATAGAGATTGTCGATCGGCGTCCGATCGATGATCGGCGAGCCGTCCATCGACATATCCATGATTCCGCCCCAGGAGCGCAGGACGCGCACGCGCGAGAGCGCCGGGATCATCGCCTTGCCGGCTTCGGCCACATGTTCGACCGTCGCGAGATTGCCGCGCTGGGCGTAGGAATTGTAGCCATCGAGATCGCCACCGAAAACGAGGCCACCCTTGTCCGATTGCGAAACGTAGAAATGCCCGGCTCCGAAGGTGACGACCCCGTCGATGAAAGGCTTCAGGCCTTCCGACACGAAGGCCTGGAGCACGTGGCTTTCGATCGGCAACTTGAGTCCTGCCATTTCCGCTACCCGCGATGAATTGCCGGCCGCCGCGAGTGCGAGCTTTCCACAGCCGATGATGCCGCGGCTCGTCTCGACGCCGATGACGCGCCCGTTTTCTCGTCGTATGCCGGTCACTTCGCAATTCTGAATGATATCGACGCCACGGTTGTCGGCGCCGCGGGCGTAGCCCCAGGCGACGGCATCGTGCCGCACCGTGCCGCCGCGCCGCTGCAGAAGCCCGCCCTGGATCGGGAAGCGGGCATTGTCGAAATCGAGAAAGGGCAGCATCTTGCGCACGGCCGCGCGGTCGAGGAGTTCAGCGTCCACCCCGTGCAGCCGCATGGCGTTGCCGCGCCGCGTGTAGGCGTCGCGCTGGGCGTCGGAATGGTAGAGGTTGAGCACGCCCCGCTGCGAGACCATGGCGTTGAAGTTGAAATCCTGCTCGAGCCCCTCCCAGAGCTTCATGGAAAGCTCGTAGAACGGATTGTTGCCTGGAAGGAGGTAGTTGGAGCGGATGATGGTCGTGTTGCGGCCGACATTGCCCGAGCCGATGTAATTCTTTTCCAGTACGGCGACATTGGTGATGCCGAATTCCTTGGCGAGATAGTAGGCCGTCGCAAGGCCATGACCGCCGCCGCCGACGATGATCACGTCGTAATGTGGCTTCGGGTCGGGCTGGCGCCATGCCGGCGTCCAGTTCCGGTTGCCGCGCAGGCCATTGAGAAGGATGGAAAGTGCAGAGTAGCGCATGGATGCCGCCCCATAAGAAGTCAATGAAGGCAGGTTAGCACCTGAATAACCCAATGCGTTGCAAGAGTGGGACCATTTGATGTAAGAATCGGCCATGGCGGCATCTTCCGACAGCAGGAATACTCAGAGAATCGGCTTTCTGCTGGTTCGGAACTTTGCGCTGATGAGCTACGCAGCGGCGACGGAGCCGCTGCGTGCGGCCAATCTTCTCGCCGGTCGCGCGCTCTACCAGATCGTGCCACTCGCGCAGGGGGGAGGGACCGTCACTTCATCCTCCGGCGTGGCGATCGGCTGTGGGGATATGGAGAGCGAGGGCGAGACTTGTCATACCGTCTTCGTATGCGCAGGCGGCGAGCCTTCCGACTGGGCGAACACTTCTGCGTCGCACACGACACTAAGGCGGCTATCGCGTCTCGGTGTTCGGATCGGCGGTATATCCAGCGGGGCCTTCGTGCTCGCGGCTGCAGGGTTACTCGACAATCGCGACTTCACAATTCATTGGGAACACGCGCCTGCGCTGAAAGAAGCCTTTCCGCATCTCAACCCGCGACACGCGCGCTTCGTGCTGGATGGCGCAATTGCCACCTGTGGCGGCGGGGTGGCGCCGCTCGATATGATGCATGCGATGATCACCGAACGGCTCGGCGCCGATTTTGCCCGCCGGGTCAGCGACTGGTATCTGCACGCGGCCGTCGCCGAGCCAGCAGCCCCGCAGCGGGGTTCGGTCGCAGAGCGCTTCGGGACCAATCATCCTGCCCTGCTTGCAGTACTCGAGAAGATGGAAACGGCAATCGAACGGCCACTCGACCGGACCAACATGGCTCGGCTGGCCGGTGTCAGCCCTCGGCATCTCGATCGGCTTTTCAAGGAACATCGCGGGATCGGCTTTCTTGAGACCTACCGCGAGGTCCGGCTGCGCCACGCCCGCCGGCTGTTGCAGCAGAGTCCGCTCTCCATTCCGGAGATCGCCTACGCCACCGGTTTTTCCAGCCCCGCACATTTTTCGAACGCGTTCAGGCGCTTGTTTGCGGAGACGCCGGGAAGCCTGCGCCGCCGGAGTCGCGCGTAACGTTATTCATGCGGGCAACGATCCGCGCGCGATGTCTGAATCGCGTGTATCTGGACTGTCATCGGACGCCGTCGCTTGGCGTGCTGGAGGCTAGGCATCAGCCCCTCGCTCCAGTGAAGGCGTGCCATTGCCAGACGAAAACGTGAACTGCGGGCGCTGCGCACGAGTGCGTGCCATTAGCCCTACCTAGCTGAGCATTGGCGAAATCACGCATCTTTGCCAGAGGAAAAACCTGTTACCCAGACGGCCCTGCGTAATCAGCGATATTGCCTCATAAGAAAAAAATATTCTTCACAGTTGATCGTGGTCAGGCAACGTGGTACCAATTTTTCATGGACAAAACGGAGGGACTGCGCGATGTGCGGCATTGTTGGTTTGTTTCTGAAAGACAGCAGGCTTGAGCCACAGCTTGGCCAGCTGCTTTCGGACATGCTGATTACCATGACTGACCGGGGTCCCGACTCCGCCGGGATAGCCATCTATGGACCCGCGACAGAGGGCCGGGCGAAGGTAACGATCCAGTCGGCGAAACCCGCTGTCGATTTCGCAGACCTTGAACGGGACCTCGCAGACGCGGGTCTGCCGGCGCGCGTGACTGTGAAGAGCACCCACGCTGTCATTGCGGTTGCAGCGGCAAGGCTCGCCGATGTTCGCTCCGTTCTTGCCTCCATTCGCCCGCATGTGCGCATCATGGGCGCTGGCGACAGTGTCGAGATCTACAAGGAGGTCGGCCTGCCAAAGGACGTCGTTGCCCGCTTCGACCTGCGCTCCATGAGCGGTACGCATGGCATCGGCCATACCCGCATGGCGACGGAATCTGCGGTCACGACGCTCGGTGCGCACCCGTTCTCGACGGGGTCGGACCAGTGCCTCGTGCACAATGGCTCACTGTCGAACCACAACAATCTGCGCCGCGAGCTGATCCGCGAGGGCATGGCCTTCGAGACGCAGAACGACACGGAAGTCGCTGCCGCCTACCTGACGGCGGAAATGGCCAAGGGCAAGGACCTGGGCGAGGCCTTGACGACCGCGCTGGACGATCTCGACGGCTTTTTCACCTTCGTGGTCGGCACCAAGTCCGGCTTCGGCGTCGTGCGCGACCCGATTGCCTGCAAGCCGGCGGTCATGGCCGAAACGGACCAGTATGTCGCTTTCGGTTCCGAATACCGGGCACTCGTCAACCTGCCGGGCATCGAAGACGCGCGCGTCTGGGAGCCCGAGCCCGCCACCGTCTATTTCTGGGATCATGAGAAGGCTGCATAACCATGGACGCCAGTGTAAAACGAGAAAGTCTGGAAGCGACGCGCGTTTTCGATCTTGCCAGCACACCATTGCGCGAGCTGAACAGCGCGCTGCACGCGATTGGCCCAGGCGCGAATGACACGAACTTCGAAGTCGTCAATCCGCGCGGCAGCCATGCCGTTGCCGTCGGGATCGACCAACCGGTCAGCGTCGATGTGCGCGGCAGCGTCGGCTATTATTGCGCCGGCATGAACGACGGCGGAACCGTAACCGTCCATGGCTCGGCAGGTCCGGGTGTCGCCGAAAACATGATGTCCGGCACGGTCGTCATCGAAGGCGATGCCTCGCAGTACGCTGGCGCCACGGGACGCGGTGGCTTGCTCGTCATCAAGGGCAATGCCGCCTCGCGTTGCGGTATCTCGATGAAGGGCATCGATATCGTCGTGCAGGGCAATATCGGCCACATGTCGGCCTTCATGGGCCAGTCCGGCCACCTCGTTGTGCTCGGCGATGCGGGCGATGCACTGGGCGACAGTCTGTATGAGGCCAAGCTTTTCGTGCGCGGCAAGGTCAAGAGCCTCGGCGCAGATTGCATCGAGAAGGAGATGCGTCCGGAGCACCTGCAGAAGCTCGGCGAGCTTTTGGACAGGGCCGGCGTCAAGAATGTCCGGCCGGAAGAGTTCAAGCGTTACGGCTCGGCTCGCAAGCTTTACAACTTCAACATCGACAACGCCGACGCGTACTAAAGGCAAGGGACCATTATGAGCTATCACAACCCCTATACCCCGCCGCGCAAGTCCGCGACTTTCGACGACTATACGCTTGCGGAAATCCGCCGGGCGGCCGCGACCGGTATCTACGACATTCGCGGTGCCGGTACCAAGCGCAAGGTTCCGCACTTCGACGATCTCCTCTTTCTCGGGGCGTCGATCTCCCGCTATCCGCTCGAAGGCTACCGCGAGAAATGCGATACCTCGGTCGTTCTCGGCACACGCTTCGCCAAGAAGCCAATCCATTTGAAGATTCCGATCACCATCGCCGGCATGAGCTTCGGTGCGCTCTCCGGCCCGGCCAAGGAATCGCTCGGCCGCGGCGCGACGATTTCCGGGACCTCGACCACCACCGGTGACGGCGGTATGACCGACGAGGAGCGCGGCCATTCCGAGACCCTCGTCTATCAATACCTGCCGTCCCGCTACGGCATGAACCCGAAGGATTTGCGCCGCGCCGACGCGATCGAGGTGGTCGTGGGGCAGGGGGCCAAGCCCGGCGGCGGCGGCATGCTGCTTGGCCAGAAGATTTCCGACCGCGTCGCCAACATGCGCAATCTGCCGAAGGGCATAGACCAGCGCTCGGCCTGCCGCCATCCGGACTGGACCGGCCCTGACGATCTCGAGATCAAGATCATGGAACTGCGCGAGATCACCGACTGGGAGAAGCCGATCTATGTGAAGGTCGGCGGCGCGCGACCCTATTATGACACGGCCCTCGCGGTGAAAGCCGGAGCCGATGTCGTCGTGCTCGACGGCATGCAGGGCGGTACGGCCGCCACCCAGGATGTGTTCATCGAGAATGTCGGCATGCCGACGCTCGCATGCATCCGCCCTGCTGTCCAGGCGCTCCAGGATCTCGGCATGCACCGCAAGGTCCAGCTCATCGTATCCGGGGGCATCCGCTCGGGCGCGGACGTCGCGAAGGCACTCGCGCTGGGAGCGGACGCCGTTGCGATCGGGACAGCGGCGCTTGTTGCCATCGGCGATAATGATCCGAAATGGGAGGACGAATACCGGAAGCTCGGCACGACGGCCGGCTCCTATGATGACTGGCACGAAGGCAAGGACCCGGCGGGCATCACGACGCAGGATCCCGAGCTGATGCAGCGCCTTGATCCGGTCGCGGCCGGCCGTCGTCTCGCCAACTATCTGAAGGTGATGACCCTGGAGGCCCAGACCATCGCGCGCGCCTGCGGCAAGAACCACCTCCACAACCTCGAACCGGAGGACCTTTGTGCGCTTACGATGGAGGCCGCCGCCATGGCGCAGGTGCCGCTCGCGGGAACGAGCTGGTACCCCGGCAAGGGCAGCTTTTGAATGAAAGAATGACAGGCCGCACTTGAGAGGGTGCGGCCTGTTTTGAAATTGAGTGTCTGAATCCAAAAAAGGGGAACGACGTGACACTGGATCTCTCCACATTTGCTCGCGACAAGGGCATCAAGTACTTCATGATCAGCTACACCGACCTCTTCGGCGGCCAGCGCGCCAAGCTGGTTCCGGCGGAAGCGATCGCCGACATGCAGAAGGGCGGCGCGGGCTTTGCAGGCTTTGCTACCTGGTTCGATCTCACTCCTGCTCATCCGGATCTTTTCGCATTGCCGGATGCTTCCTCTGTCATCCAGCTTCCATGGAAGAAGGATGTTGCCTGGGTTGCCGCCGACTGCTTCATGGACGACATGCCGGTCGAGCAGGCGCCGCGCGTGGTGCTGAAGAAGCTGATCACCGAAGCCGCCAAGGAAGGCCTTCGCGTCAAGACCGGTGTCGAGCCCGAATTCTTCCTGATCTCGCCGGACGGCTCGCAGATTTCCGACAGTTTCGACACGGCAGAAAAGCCCTGCTACGACCAACAGGCGGTGATGCGTCGCTACGACGTGATTGCCGAGATCTGCGACTACATGCTCGAGTTGGGATGGAAGCCCTACCAGAACGACCACGAAGACGCGAACGGCCAGTTCGAGATGAACTGGGAATATGACGACGCACTGAAGACCGCCGACAAGCACTCGTTCTTCAAGTTCATGGTGAAATCCGTCGCCGAGAAGCACGGCCTCAGGGCGACCTTCATGCCGAAGCCGTTCAAAGGTCTGACCGGTAACGGCTGCCATTGCCATATCTCCGTCTGGGACCTCGAAGGCGAGGTGAATGCCTTTGCCGACAAGAGGGCAGAGTTCGGCCTCTCGGACGACGGACGCCACTTTCTCGGTGGCATCATGAAGCATGCAAGCGCCCTTGCCGCCATCACCAATCCGACGGTAAATTCCTACAAGCGCATCAACGCGCCGCGCACCATCTCCGGCGCGACCTGGGCGCCGAACTCCGTCACCTGGACCGGCAACAACCGCACCCACATGGTGCGTGTACCGGGCCCCGGACGGTTCGAACTCCGCCTGCCCGACGGTGCGGTCAATCCTTATCTCTTGCAGGCGATCATTATCGCCGCTGGCCTTTCCGGCATGCGTTCAAGGGCCGATCCCGGCCGCCACTACGACATCGACATGTACAAGGACGGCCACAAGGTGACCGATGCGCCGAAACTTCCGCTCAACCTGCTCGATGCACTGCGAGAGTACAGTCGAGACGAGGAACTGCAGGAGGCACTCGGAAGAGAGTTCTCGGACGCCTATCTGAAACTCAAGCAAGGCGAGTGGAACACCTATTGCTCGCAGTTCACCGAGTGGGAGCGTCAGACGACACTCGACGTCTAAGATTTTCCCCAGCCGCTTTGCGGCCCTTCCCCGTGCTTCGGCACGGGGAATTTTACCGTCTTTACGAAGAGAGCGCCCCATGACGAACTGTGTCTTGACCGTAACCTGCAAGTCCACCCGGGGCATCGTTGCTGCCATATCGGGATATCTGGCGGAAATGGGCTGTAACATCACCGACAGCTCGCAGTTCGACGACCTTGGCACCGGCAGGTTCTTCATGCGTGTCGGATTCGTCTCGGAAAAGGGAGCGACGCGTGGGGATCTGGCTGCGGGGCTGAAGCCGATCGCCGAGAAGTTCGAGATGGAGACCACCCTCCACGACCAGTCGGAGCGCATGAAGGTGCTGCTGATGGTCTCTCGTTTCGGTCATTGCCTCAACGACCTGCTCTACCGCTGGCGGATCGGCGCTCTGCCCATCGATATCGTCGGGGTCGTCTCGAACCACTTCGATTATCAGAAGGTGGTCGTCAACCATGACATCCCGTTTCACCACATTCCGGTGACGAAGGAGAACAAGCCCCAGGCGGAAGGGAGAATCATGGAACTGGTGGAAAGCACCGGGACGGAACTGATCGTCCTTGCGCGCTACATGCAGGTTCTGTCGGACCGGATGTGTGAGACTATGTCCGGCAAGATCATCAATATTCACCATTCCTTCCTGCCGAGCTTCAAGGGTGCCAACCCGTACAAGCAGGCCTATCAGCGTGGTGTGAAGCTGATAGGTGCCACGGCGCATTACGTGACGGCCGACCTCGATGAAGGACCTATCATCGAGCAGGATACCGTCCGGATCACCCATGCCCAGAGCGCGGAGGACTATGTATCGCTCGGCCGGGACGTCGAAGCACAGGTGCTTGCCCGCGCCATCCATGCTCATATTCACCGTCGCGTGTTTCTGAATGGTGCCCGTACCGTGGTGTTTCCCCCAAGCCCCGGTTCTTATGCGTCGGAACGGATGGGGTGACGCAAGAGAGCTGCAGCCCTGCCCGTTTGACGGCCGTTTCGGACTCAGCAGGGGAGTTTGCGCGGTGACGATATCGCGCAGGCCGGGACGTTCACGCCACGGAAGATCGTTTTGAGCCGTCTGTCACACGGCGATCCGCGGCTGCTTCCGACAAGCCCGGACGCCGTGCATCGAGCAGCCGCCCACTCCGCGCAGGATCAACTCAACCACCGGGACCAACTCAATAGAGCACCCCGCTTTCAATGGCATCGTTGAAGGCGGATAAGATGCTCTAGAATCAAAGTACTGGAGCGTCCCTTGTCCGTTCATTTGAACGCACGGGCTCTAGATCAAAGCCCGGTATTCCGGGCCATGGTTGTGCGGATGCGGGCCCGGCGATAAGCGTCGGGGATCGAAAGCGCCCAGACGAACAAGCCGCCCGCATGCCGCCCGAGAAAGGAACGATCAGGGGGCGTCGTCTTGTAGGTGATGACCGAGAAGAATACCGCGAAGAAGGCGAAGACGAGGCCGCGCGCGGCATTACGCGCCGCCACATGGCCGGCACCGGGAAGCGTCGCGGCCAGCGCGAGCACCAGATAGGGATTGATCGGTCTGGTCACAGCGACCTCCTCAGACAGCGGCGGGAGCAGGAGAGATGGGGGTGTCGTCGGCCAGGCAACCGCTCAAGGCCTCTGCCTCGACGATCGTCCGCCGTATGAGGTCAGGCGCAATCGCGGTGACTGCAAAGCGCGCCTGCCGTAAGAGCAGATGTGCGCCGCGCTCGCCCTGCGCAAACTGCCGGACGAGCCGCACGCCGCGCGGCGTAATCGCGGCCTCCTTGAGCGTCGGATCCGAAAACAGGCTGCCGAACATCGCTCTAGCGCGCTCGACGTGCTCGGGCGAGGCGCTGTCGTCGCCGCGCATCAAGAGGGCGGCCTCGGTGGGCGGAGGCGTGAACCAGTGCGGCATCTCATGGACGAGCGAATAGAATTCGGCGCCGGTCGGCCGGGCCAGCGCACCGAGCTTGGGCCGGTGGCATGCGGCGGCTTCGAGTAGAGTGACCTTCAGCCAAAGTTGCGGTAGCCGCCGGCAGACCATTGTGTCGGCGACGAGTTCGATCCTTATCTTTCTGCCATCGCCGAGGATGCCGGAGAGAATTGGGAACTGATCTGCCCCGTGGGTGATGCGTGCGAGCGGAAGCAGCAGCGCCGCGCCGTCCAGGAGACTGCGGCGCTCCGCCATGGCCGCCCTGTGGTCACGGATCGCGCGCGCGCCCATCCATGATCCGGAAGCCACGACGAAGAGCGAAAATACAAAAGTGGTGATCACCGCGAGCACCTTGGCTTTGCCGTCACTTTGCCGCGTCAAGCGCGATGGACGGAATAAAAGGATAGAGCGCGGGATCCGAGACCGGCAACGCGCCCGTAAGCGTCGGCGACGCGAAGGCGCCGCCGACTTTGTCGCTCAATAGCCCTGTGGCTTCGGCCACGGCATGGTGAACTGGTCGCCACGGCGCACGAACTTGTAGCGTCGGAAGTGAAACCAGAGGGAAGCCACGATGTAGAAGCACATCATCGCGCTCAGCTGCGTACCGTAGCCGAGGAACACGGCGAAGTAGGCGGTGGAGCACAGAATGAGCAGCACGATCGTCGGCAAGGGATGGAACGGATGCACGTAGCCGCGCTTGATCCTGTCGAGCGGCCATTTGTTTCGGAACATCACCATGTTGAAGGTCATGAAGGTGTAGCCGAGCAGGCCCGACAGGATCGAGAAGGTCACAACCTGGTCAAGCGGTGCACCGAGCGCGAAGATGAGCGCGATGGGAACCAGGAACACGATCGCGCGATAGGGCGTGCGATAGACCGGATGGACCGCGCCGAACCAGCTTGGCAGATAACGGTCGCGGCTCATCGAGAACCAGGCGCGGGAAGCGTCGTTGATGCAGCCGTTCGCCGAGGCAAGCGTGGCGAACGCCGTGCCGACGAAGAGCAGGACCATCAACGAGGTGTTGCCGGTGACGCGCGCGGCGTCAAACAATGGTGTGCCGGCCTGGCCGAGATATTCCCACGGCATCAGCCCAGAACAGATGTACCAGGTCATGGTGGCTGCGATCAGCAGCGTCATGATGCCGGCCATTGTGCCATAGGGCAGCGAGCGGGCAGGTGAGCGCACTTCCTCAGCCGCCTGACAGGTGCCCTCAATCCCCAGATAGTACCAGAGGCCGAAATGCAGCGATGCGACGATGCCGACCCAGCCATAGGGCAGGGGATCCGATGTGATCGCCGAGAAGTCGAGCGGTACTGCCGAGGCACCGAATTGCACCGACACGAACAAGGCTACGATCGCAATGAAGGCGATGGCGGTGATGACCAGGTTGAAGGTCAGGGTCGCAAGCACGCCGCGATAGTTGAGCCACGCCAGGAACATGATGGCGAGGACGATGAAGGGTTGCTGGTGGAGCCCCGCCTGGCCCTGCATACCCGCCACCGTATCGAGAAGAAAGCCGACGGTGATGGCGTTGGCGGCCTCAAGCATGGTGTAGGCCATCACCAGGAAGAGGCCGACGTTGAAGGCCATCAGGGGCCCGACGATGTGCTTGGCTTGGGCGTATTGGCCACCGGCTGCGGCAACCGTCGACGTCACCTCCGAGTCGATCATGGCGACGCAGGTGTAGAGCAGGCCGGCCACCCAACAGGCCATCAGGCCGGCGATCATGCCGCCTTTGCCGACGGAAAAGTTCCAGCCCATATATTCGCCGACGAGAACGATACCGACGCCGAGTGCCCAGACGTGCGAGGGCCCGAGCACTCGCAGCAGGCGAATCCTGTCGGTCCCGGCTGCGGTTGATGCGAGATCTTGCATTGCTGTTCCCCCCTAGATCTCGTGGCGTTCTGCAGTCGCCTCGATCTCGCCTTCGCGAGAAGAGATCAGCAGTTCGTTGTCATAGGTGATGTCGATGCGGATGAGATCGGCGACCATCAGCACGCCGAACAGCGCCGACAGTGCCCAGGCCGCGTATTCGAGTAGGTTCCACATTGGTAAGCTAGCCTCCCTAGCGCCGCTTCGTGCCGAAGCGTTCTTCGATGACCTCGCGGTATTCCCTGTCGGAAAGCCGAACCACCATCACGAAATAGCCGATGACGAGCACGGCCATGACGATGAGCGCAGTCCAGCTGAAGCTGTAGTCGAAGCGGGCGGTGATGATTTCGTTTGCGGCGGCCGGATCGGTGATGCCCAGTGCCGCCCACTGCTGCTGTTCCGTGGCGTTCTGGCCGAGCGATTCCCAGGTCGGATTGGTGATCGGGTTCGGCACCTTGGCTGCTCCGGCAAGGCCCAGATAGAGCGGTATGTAGAGCGCGCCGATAGTGAGCACGAGCAAAGTGATCACGTCGAAGATCTGGCCCGCCATGCTTTGTTTGGGGGGTTCATATGCCATGGTGCCACTCCTAGAACTTGTGGCGGCGCATCTCGTCGAGATGCTTGAGATCGAGGCCGTAGATAAAGTGCTTGTCTTCCTCGTAGTGGCGCAGCATGGCCACGATCGCGGCTGTGTTGAAGACCAGGACCAACACGCACGCCACGGTCAGGATGATGCCGATTGGGGGCAGCGATATGTAGGGCCAGACGGTGAACAGTGCGAACAGTAGCGTGGCCCACAGCACCACGACGAACGTCGTTAGACAGGCACGGTCGCGTCTATGCATGGCATGGATGCGCTGACTGAGAGTCGCGTCTTCAAGAGGCTTGCTGAGCGTTGCTTCCATTGAGTTTCCTCCTCCAATGGGGTTCCTCCTCCGGCCCGTTTTGGGTCCATTCTTGTTTTTGGATAGGCAAAATTTTCTGCACGGCGAAAATATTTGCCTCTCAGGAATGTTAGGCAAAGTGAAATCACTGTCAAGTGAAGCTGTCCCGCTTGCCGCCGCTGCGTTTCGAGATCCGGACACAATGACCTTGAATAGATTGATCTTTATCAATCCGAGCCGCGTTCAAAATTCTTACCAGTCTGGCAAGAATTGAAGCGCAGCGACGCGGGTGGTGCATATCCGGCAGGTCGAAATACGCCGATGCCACAGAGAGCCATGAGCAAAGATGCGCTCATGCATTGCGCCCGCCTGGCGCGTGAGGTCTCGAAGAAATGATTGAGTGCCGGTCCCCCTCTCAGGCAAAGCCGGCACGGCAAGGGACGCGGAATTGGTTCGAAAGGGTAGCTGCCACACTACACAAGTCGACTATCCTTCGATCAGTCCGACACTACCCGAACGCACCCGATTTCTACCCGACCGGGCGTTTTCAACGGCGGCGAAAAGCACTCTGCTGCTGCTCAGATTTGTTTCCCACGAAAGGCGCTTGTGGGGCACGCGGGTGGCCTGCTTCGGCTGCTCCTGGGAACAACAGCTAGATAAACGGGTGTCGCTGTGGAGGAGTGCAGACCGCTCAACTTTCGTGAGGACGTGCGTAGCCTGCTGTTCAGGCTACTGCTGTCGGTCGTCAGTGAGCGCGAGCCCGCATTGGCGTCGGTCCTTACTGGCGCAGTGCCGTTGGACGCCCTGCCCAGCGAGCAGCGCATCTGCGCGCTGCAAGCGACCGGCATCTGGTTCCAGCTCGTCGCCATCGCCAACGAACTGCTGGCGATGCGTTCACGCCGCGAACTCGAGCAGATGGGCGGCGCGGACGAGATTGTCGGCTCCTTCTCCAACGTCATCGGTGAAATTGCGGCGGCCGGCTACCCGGCCGAGGATATTCAGGCCACACTTGGCAATCTCTGCGTCGGGCCTACGATGACCGCCCATCCGACCGAGGCCAAGCGTGTCACCGTCCTCGAAATCCACCGGCGTATCTACCGCAAGCTGACCGAACTCGAACAGCGGCGCTGGGCGCCGCGCGAGCGCGACCAGCACATCAACGAGCTTCAAAGCGAGATCGAGCTCCTGTGGATGTCCGGTGAACTGCGGCTTGAACGTCCGTCGGTTGAGCGCGAGATCGCCTGGGGCCTGCATTTCTTCCGCGAAGTCATCTTCGAAGCAACGCCGAAACTCTATGGTGCAGCTGAGGAGGCGCTGGCGCGTCACTATCCCGACTACGACTTCAAGGTGCCGTCATTCATGCGTTATGCGTCGTGGATCGGCGGCGATCGTGACGGCAACCCGAACGTCACTGCGAAAATAACTGCCTATGCGTTGAACGAATGCCGCCAGGCAATCATCGGCTGGTACATCCAGCAGGTTCGCCGACTGGTCACTGTACTCAGTGTCAGTGCCAACGTTGTCGATGTTCCGGACGACTTCAGCAAAGCGCTGGCCCGGGTGCTGCATCGTACCGGCTGTGCTTCCGAAATTGTCGCGCGCAATCCCGACGAGCCGCTGCGCCAGTTCGCGGCGGCAATGCTGGCACGTCTGCAGGCGATGCGCGGCGAAGCGCCGGCCAGGCCCTATACACGTGCGGCCGCCTTCAGGACCGACCTGAGCGATCTGGAAAACGTCCTCGTTGAACTCTGCGCCAATCTGGCAGCAGGGCGCTTTGTCCGTCCGCTGCGCCGGCAGGTCGAGAGCTTTGGCTTCCGCACCGTCTCGCTCGACATCAGGCAGAATTCTACCGTCGTCAATCGCGTCCTGGCAGAATTGTTCAGGGATGCGGATGGAGTCGATGCTCCAGCCCCAGACACGCCGCAATGGACCGCGCGCATCCGGACGGTGCTGCATTCCGGCGAACAACTGGCAGCCGACCGCAACACCCTGTCCGATGAAGCGCAGGAATTGCTCGATCTGTTCGATGTCATTCGCGCGGCTTCGTCGGATCCGAACGGCGGCGCGATCGGTGCCTTCATCCTGTCCATGACGCGGTCGAGCGACGACCTGCTCGCCGTTTATGTGCTCGCCCAGTATTGCGCCTCGCCACTGCGCTCGACGGCAGCGGTACCATCAATCTGCGTGTCGTGCCGCTGTTCGAGACGATCGCCGACCTGCGTGCCGCGCCCGAGATTCTCGACCAGTTGCTCGGCGTGTCGATCGTCCGCCGCTCGGTCCGCGAGTTCGGCAATCGCCAGGAGGTCATGCTCGGTTATTCCGACTCCAACAAGGACGGCGGCTTTCTCGCCTCCAATTGGGAGCTCAACAAGGCGCAGGGGCGCATCACCGCGCTTGGCCAAAAGCGCAAAGTCAAGATCAGCTTCTTCCATGGACGCGGCGGTTCGGTCAGCCGTGGCGGTGCGCCGACCGGCCGGGCGATCGCAGCCCAGCCCGCCGGCACAATCGGCGGGGTCATGCGTGTCACCGAACAGGGCGAGGTGGTATCGTCGAAGTTCGCCAACCGCGGCACGGGCCTTTACCAGCTCGAGATCCTCGCCGCCAGCGTCTTCGCCCACTCGGTCAAGTCGCGCAACGAGGTCGAGCTTAAGGATAATCCGGAATTCAGCGAAGCATTGGAAGCGCTGACCGGCATGTCGCAGGCTTCCTATTCGGGACTGATCCGCGAGCCTGGTTTCATCGCCTACTTCAACCAGGCGAGCCCGGTTGAAGAGCTGTCGCTGCTCAAGATTGGCTCCCGCCCGGCGCGCCGATTTGGCGCTCGCGATATCTCCGACCTGCGCGCTATTCCCTGGGTCTTCGCCTGGAGCCAGAACCGGCATCTGATCACCAATTGGTACGGCATCGGTAGCGCGCTGAATTCCTTCGTCAATATACGCGGAGAGGCGGGGCTAGACCTGCTTCGGCAAATGTTCGAGCGTTCGCGCTTCTTCCGGCTCGTCATCGACGAGGTCGACAAGGGCCTCTACCAGTCCGACATGGAGATTGGCCGCCTTTATGCCGGCCTCGTGCAAGACCGTGAGATCGGCGAGCGCATCTACTGCAAGATCGCTGCGGAATGCGCGCTGACACGCAAGATGATCTCGGAAGTCAATGGCCACCTGGACCTCTCTGAACGGTTCCCCGCCTTCAAGCGCCATTTCGACCGCATACGTCCGCAGATGGATTCGATCCATCGCCTGCAGGTGCAACTGCTGCGCGAAGTGCGCGCCCAGGACGGCGCTTCCGCTCGCCCGAAGCGGGTGGTCAATGCACTGCTGCTTTCGATCAATTGCATCTCGGCCGGCCTCGGGTGGACCGGCTGACGTGCATTCACGGCGCAGTGAAGCGCCGCAAGGGAGGAGCCAAATGAATATTCCCACCAGACCCGGCATCGGCAGTGCTAGCCATTTCTTCCGCAGCGGCCTAGCTCAGGCTGATCCAGCCGTGAGCGGCATGATTGACCGCGAACTCAACCGCCAGCGCGATGAAATCGAACTGATCGCCTCGGAAAACATCGTGTCCAGGGCAGTGCTCGAGGCACAGGGCTCGGTGCTGACCAACAAATATGCCGAGGGCTATCCCGGCCGTCGCTATTATGGCGGCTGCCAGTATGTCGACGAGGTCGAGGAACTCGCCCGCGAACGCGCCAGGACGATGTTCAACTGCACCTTCGCCAACGTGCAGCCTAATTCCGGAAGCCAAGCCAACCAAGCGGTGTTCATGGCGCTGATGCAGCCGCGAGACACCTTCCTTGGCCTAAACCTCGCCGCCGGCGGACACCTCACCCATGGCGCGCCGGTCAACCAGTCGGGCAAGTGGTTCAACGTCGTTTCGTACGGTGTTCGCCCCGACACCCACCGCATCGATATGGACGAAGTGCGCGATCTGGCCAGGAAACATCAGCCAAAGGTGATCCTCGCCGGTGGCTCGGCCTATCCGCGCGTCATAGACTTCAAGGCATTCCGCGAAATCGCCGACGAAGTGGGCGCAAAGCTCTTCGTCGACATGGCACATTTTGCGGGGCTGGTTGCGGGTGGCGTGCATCCGAATCCGCTTGAGCACGCCCATGTCGTAACCACCACCACGCACAAGACGCTGCGCGGCCCGCGCGGTGGCATGGTGCTGTCCAACGACGAGGAGATCGGCAAGAAGATCAACTCGGCCGTGTTCCCAGGGCTGCAGGGCGGTCCGCTGATGCATGTCATTGCCGCAAAGGCGGTCACATTCGGCGAGGCACTGACGCCTGAATTCAAGGTCTACGCCGCAAACGTCGTGGCCAACGCCAAGGCTCTTGCCGAAACCCTGTCCGAAGGTGGGGTGGATATCGTCTCGGGCGGCACCGATACGCATCTGATGCTGGTCGATCTGCGGCGCAAGAACCTCACCGGCAAGGCGGTGGAGGCGGCACTCGGCCGCGCCCACATCACCTGCAACAAGAACGGGATCCCGTTCGACCCGCAAGGCCCGATGGTCACATCGGGCGTCCGTCTTGGTACCCCGGCCTGCACGACCCGCGGGTTCCTCCCGGAAGAATTCCGCCAGGTTGGGCGCCTGACGATGAGTGTCATCGACGGCCTGGCGGCCTATGGCGAAGCCTGCAATACGGCGATCGAGACGGCCGTGCGCGAGGAGGTGCACGAACTGGTCGGTCGTTTCAGAATCTACGAGTGATTTTTCTGTCGCTAGGACTTGGCATCGACGTTGCGATCCGGAGCGAGCGAAGCGTCGATGGCAGGTCTGCGATCGGCATGGGCGCTGTCCGGGCGTTCATCCTTGCGCGATTTTAATTGCAGAAAAGTTCACCAATGTGCAAATATATTTCCTGACAGGGTGGCGGGATGCGAGATTCAACAGCGCAACGCGCATAGTCGCAGCGCAATCCAAACTGAGCCTGAAAGGACATGCACATGCAGAAAGTGCTTCCGGAGCTTTACGAGGGCCATGCGCCCATCACCCTCCAGAACGCCTTCCATGACGCGCTTGAAGCGCTGGAGGAGTGGGAAGAAGGAAACGAGGAACCTGTCGTGGCCGTGGAAGGGCGCGGCGTCCCAATCAGTCGGATCTTCGCCCACATGAGCGCCTGCGGCGACCTGCTGCCGCTCAGGACGCGGGACGTGCTCGAATCCTTCGTCGACAAGGGGTCATTTCGCGCTTCAGGCGGTTCGCTCTATGCCGACGGCGCCAAGCTCGTTATGCCACTTTGCGTCGAGCGACTGACGCTGTCACTGCTACGCCCGACATCGTCGGCGATCCCGCCACGCAAGGCCGGCGTCGAGGCATAGATCGTTTTCGACGTTGCACGACACGGATCGCCGCCGCTGCTTGCCATGCATTGCGGCACCGATCCTTAAGATCGTCGCAAGAGCGACAAAATGAAGAGCCCCGTCCTGCGACCAGGACGGGGCTTTTGTTTTTAAAGACTTGTTTTTCGACGCTACGATATCGCCCTTGCGCATGGAGTTTTCCTGAGCGCACAGCTGCCTGCCAAATCGCGACATCATTGCTAAATGTACTGCCGTCGACTTGCGCTCTGTTCTCCATCGCCACTGTCGGAGGGCATTGCCGCGCACAGGATCAATGCGGCGGCAACGGACACCCATGACGCGCGGGGGTAGGGTTCATCCTATCCGATGGGACGCCTGAAAGGGTGGGCGCGGCCCAACGCCCAAAGGTCGGGATTTCTATCCTGAAGAGTGTTGTCGGTCGGCGACGGTGACCCGATCATCCCGTCGAAAGTCACGGAAGGGCACGGCGCCCTTGAGAGCCTTCGGGAGGATTACATGGCCGGCTTCACCCAGCTTTTCGTTCCAGGACCGACCAATATTCCGGAGGTCGTCCGGCAGGCAATGAACATGCCGATGGAGGACATGCGCGCTCCAGACTACCCGACCTTCACGCGCGGCCTCTTCACCGACCTGATGAAGGTGTTCCGCAACGAGACCGGCCGCGTCTTTGTTTTTCCGTCCTCTGGCACCGGCGCATGGGAATCGGCAATCGCCAACACCCTTGGCCCCGGCGACCGGGTGCTGATGTCGCGATTCGGTCAGTTCTCGCACCTGTGGGTCGACATGTGCGTACGCTTCGGGCTCGACGTCGATGTGGTCGATGTCGAGTGGGGCGCCGGCTGCCCGGTCGAGATCTATGCCGAGCGGCTCGCTCAGGACCGGGAGCATCGTATCAAGGCGGTATTTGTCACTCACAACGAAACCGCAACCGGCGTAACGAGCGATGTCAGCGCCGTGCGCGCCGCCCTCAACGCCGCCAAGCACCCGGCACTGCTCTTCGTCGACGGCGTCTCCTCAGTCGGCTCGATCGACTTCCGCCAAGAGGAGTGGGGCGTGGATTGCGCCGTCTCCGGCTCGCAGAAGGGCTTCATGCTGCCGCCGGGGCTCGGCTTTCTGTCGGTCAGCCAGAAGGCGCTCGCTGCCTCCCGGAGCGCCAAGCACAATCGTTGCTACTTCTCCTTCGAGGATCAGATCCGCGCCAATGACACCGGCTACTTCCCCTACACGCCGGCGGTACAGTTGCTACGCGGTCTGCGCGCCGCCCTCGACCTTATTCACGAAGAGGGTCTTGAAGGCATCTTCGAGCGCCACAACCGGCTGGCGACCGGTGTCCGCCACGCGGTCGAAGCCTGGGGCCTGAAGCTCTGCGCCAAGGAAGCCAAGTGGCATTCCGATACAGTCAGCGCGGTCGTGGTGCCGGAGGGCATCGACAGCGCCGAGGTCGTGCGCCGTGCCTATTACGGCTACCAGACCTCACTCGGCGTCGGCCTGAATAAGGTCGCCGGCAAGGTGTTCCGCATCGGCCATCTTGGCTGGGTCAACGAAGTCATGATCTGCGGCGCGATCTCGGCGGCCGAAATGGCGCTGCGCGATTGCGGTGTGAAGGTGCGGCCAGGGTCCGGTGTGGGCGCGGCGCTTGAGCACTACCGTCTGTCGGCGCAGCCGCCGATCGCCAAGGTCGCCTGACGCTCCAACGCCGCTGTTCCATCGGACGCGCGGCGCTCCAAGGGAGGAGACAACATGAGCCATACAATTCACCACCTGCGCAAGCTGCGCCTTCAGCGCAGCGAACTCGCAGTGCCGGGCTCCAACCCGGAAATGATCCGGAAAGCCGCCGACTGCGCTGCCGATTACGTCTTCCTCGACATCGAGGACGCGGTCGCTCCGCCTGACAAGGAGCGGGCGCGCAAGAACATCATCGAGGCGCTCAACGAGATCGACTGGCGTGCCCGCGGCAAGACGATTTCGGTGCGCATCAACGGCCTCGACACCCACTATATGTATCGCGACGTGGTCGACGTAATGGAGCAGGCCGGCGATCGGCTCGACACCATCCTGGTGCCCAAGGTCGGCGTTCCGGCCGACCTCTACATGGTCGAGGCGATGGTCAGCCAGATCGAGGCCGCCAAGGGCTTCAAGACCCGCGTCGGCCTGGAGGCCCTGATCGAAACGGCTCTCGGCATGGCCAACGTCGAGGCCATCGCCGCCTATGGCGGCCGGCTCGAGGCGCTGCATTTCGGCGTCGCCGACTATGCCGCGAGCTGCAAGGCGCGCACCGTCAACATCGGCGGCCTCAATCCCGACTATCCGGGCGACCAGTGGCACGCAGCACTGTCGCGCATGACGGTCGCCTGCCGTGCCTATGGCTTGCGCGCCATCGATGGACCGTTCGGCGACTTTTCCGATGCGGACGGCTACATGGCCGCCGCCAAGCGTGCGGCCGCGCTCGGTATCGAAGGCAAGTGGGCGATCCACCCTTCGCAGATCGACCTCGCCAATGCCGTGTTCTCGCCGCTGGAGAAGGAAGTCACGCGCGCGCGCCGCATCATCGAAGTGCTGAAGGAGGCCGAGGAAAAGGGCAAGGGTGCCGCCGCCCTCGACGGCAAGATGATCGACGCCGCATCCGAGCGCATGGCCCGCAACGTGCTCGTCATGCATGAGGCAATCGAGCGTTCGGCGCGGTCGCGCACAAGCCCGCCAAACTGAGGAGGAACACCACATGGACATCCATGAATACCAGGCGAAGGAACTGCTCTCGCGCTACTCGGTGCATATCCCGCGTGGCGGCCTTGCCTACAGCCCGGAGCAGGCGACCTACCGTGCCAGTGAGATCGGCGGCGACACATGGGTGGTCAAGGCGCAGATCCATTCCGGTGCTCGCGGCAAAGCGGGCGGCATCCGCATCTGCAAGTCCGACGGCGAAGTGTCCGAAGCCGCCGAATACATGCTCGGCCGCAAGCTGGTAACGCACCAGACCGGCCCAAAAGGAAAGCTCGTGTCGCGCCTTTACATCGAGGAAACCGTCGATATCCGGCAGGAGCTTTATCTCGGCATTGTGCTCGACCGCAAATCGGAGCGCGTCATGATCGTGGCCTCCGCCTCGGGCGGCATGGAAATCGAGGAGATCGCCGAGAAACAGCCCGACTCGATCATCCGTGCGATCGTCGATCCGGGCGCGGGCATGCAGGAATTCCAGGCGCGCGAGATCGCCTTCGGCCTTGGACTGGAGAACGCTTTGATCGGCAAGGCAGTGGACACGCTGCTCGGCTGTTACCGTGTGTTTCGCGACTTCGACGCCTCGATGCTGGAGATCAACCCGCTGGTCGTCACCCGCGACGGCAACCTGATTGCGCTCGACGCCAAGATGTCCTTCGACGAGAACGCCCTATACCGTCGGCCCGAAATCTCGGAGCTGCGCGACAAATCGCAGGAAGATCCGCGCGAGACCTTCGCCAGTGATCGTGGTCTCTCCTATGTCGGCCTCGACGGCAACATCGGCTGCATCATCAACGGCGCCGGCCTGGCAATGGCGACATTGGACATGATCAAGATCGCTGGCGGCGAGCCCGCCAACTTTCTCGACATCGGCGGCGGCGCCTCGCCCGAGCGCGTAGCCAAGGCCTTTCGCGCCGTGCTTGCCGACAGACAAGTCGAGACCATCCTGGTCAACATCTTTGCCGGCATCAACCGCTGCGACTGGGTGGCCGAGGGCGTCATCAAGGCAATCCGCGAGGTTGGCGTCAACGTGCCGCTGGTGGTGCGCCTCGCCGGAACCAATGTCGAGGAGGGCCGCCGCATCCTCGCCGAGTCAGGCGAGAAGGTAATCGTGACCGACACACTGGCCGAAGCGGCCGAGAAATCGGTCGAGGCGATGCGCGCCTTTGGCAAGTCGAAGAAGCACTAACGGGAGGTCGAAATGGCAGTTCTCTTGAATCGCAGGACGCGCGTCATCGTCCAGGGCCTGACCGGCAAGATCGGCTCCTTCCATGCGCAGGACATGAAGCGCTACGGCACCAACGTCGTCGGCGGTGTCACCCCCGGCAAGGGCGGGCAGGTGCACAACGGCATCCCTGTGTTCAACACGGTCAAGGGCGCAGTGCGCGAAACCGGGACGGAAGCCTCGATCGTATTCGTGCCGCCGCCCTTCGCCGCCGACTCGATCATGGAGGCGGCCGAAGCCGGTGTGAAGCTCTGCGTCTGCATCACCGACGGCATCCCCTCGCAGGACATGATGCGGGTCAAGCGCTATATGCGCCGCTTCCGCTATGAAGACCGCATGCGCCTGATCGGCCCCAACTGCGCCGGAGTGATCACTCCCGGCCAGGCCCTGATGGGTATCATGCCCGGCCACATCTACCTGCCCGGCCGCGTCGGCATCGTGGGGCGCTCGGGAACCCTCGGCTACGAGGCGGCGTCTCAGATGAAGGCGCTTGGGATCGGCGTTTCGACCAGCGTCGGCATCGGCGGCGATCCGATCAACGGCTCTTCTTTCAAGGACATCCTCAAGCTGTTCGAGGAAGACCCCGACACTGACGCCGTGGTGATGATCGGCGAGATCGGCGGCCCGCAGGAAGCGGAAGCTGCGGAATGGGCGAGGCACCACATGCGCAAGCCGTTGATCGCTTACATCGCTGGCCTCTCGGCGCCAAAAGGCAAGCGCATGGGCCACGCAGGCGCCATCATCTCCGCCTTCGGCGAATCCGCCCAGGAAAAGGTCGAGATCCTGCGCGATGCAGGCGTCACGATCGTGCCGACTCCGGCTGCCTTCGGCCCGACCGTCGCAGGCGTGCTCGAGCAGGGGATGAAGGCCGCCTGACTCTGCCTTGACGGGAGCCGGCGGCGCCGGCTCCCGTCGCCCTACGTTGAGCCACGCGGTCACGCATGGCGTTTCATATTAGGGAAATACGATGAAACCACGCGTTATCGTTACGCGCCGCTGGCCCGCGGCTGTAGAACGGGTGCTTGCCGAGCGGTTCGATACGACCTTCAATCAAAGCGACGCACCGATGAGCCTGGCGCAACTCCAGGCCGCGTTCCTGGACTTCGACGCGATCCTGCCAACAGTCAGCGACAAGCTGCCGGCCGCCGTCTTTCCAGAGGCTGACATCCGGACCAAGCTGCTGGCCAATTTCGGCGTCGGTTTCGGCATATCGATATCGAGGCCGCGCGCGCACGCGCCATCACGGTGACCAATACGCCGGGTGTGCTGACAGACTGCACCGCCGACATCGCCATGAGCCTTTTGCTCTCGGTTTGCCGCAGAGTGGGCGAGGGCGAACGCCAATTGCGCGCCGGCCGGTGGGCGGGATGGTGCCCCACCCACATGATCGGTGCCAAGGTGACCGGCAAGACCATCGGCATTATCGGCATGGGCCGCATCGGCAAGGCGACCGCCAAACGTGCGCATTTCGGCTTCGACATGGATGTCATCTTCTACAACCGCTCGAAGGTCGACGACGAGGAAACCCGCGCCATGGGCGCACGGCAGCTGCCGACGATCGACGACCTGCTCGTGCAAGCCGATTTCGTGTCACTGCATTGCCCCGGCGGCGCCGAAAACAGGCACCTCATCAGTGCGGCACGGCTCGGTACGATGAAGCGAGGCGCTTTCCTCATCAACACCGCCCGAGGCGACGTGGTCGATCCGAAGGCGCTGATCGAGGCGCTCGAAACCGGCAAGATCGCCGGCGCGGGCCTCGACGTCTATGACGGCGAGCCGGATGTGCCATCTGCCTTGATGCACATGGAGAATGTGGTGCTGTTGCCGCATCTCGGCAGCGCGACAGAGGAAACCCGGGTGGACATGGGAATGCGGGCCATCGAGAACCTCACCGCCTTCTTCGAGGGGGCTCCCCCTCCCGACAAGGTCGTATGATGATCCCCGACCGTCCGGCTCCTTTGGTGTCTATGCTCCGCGAACAGGCGATCGCCCTGTTTCGCGAAGGCGTCGCCGCATCGGACCCCTCGAGCGCAGTCACGTCAGCGCTCGAGGGGAGGCGCGACGCAATTGCAGCAGCACGGCGCGTGATCCTGATCGCCTTCGGCAAAGCGGCCTGCCCGATGACACGTGCGGCTCTACCCTTCGTCCGAGACAAGCTGCATTACGCGCGCGCCGTCACCAACCAGGAGAACCTGGAGAGTATCGAAGACGTTCACGTTATCGCCGGCGGTCATCCCCTGCCCAACGAGGGTAGCATTGCGGGTGCCTATGCCATCGAAAGGGCAGCGCGGGCGGCCGAACCCGGTGACCTGGTTCTGGCACTTGTCAGTGGCGGCGGGTCGGCGTTGATCTGCGCGCCCGTGCCCGGCCTCTCCCTCGCCGACAAGATCGCGCTCAACGACGCACTGATCCGCTCCGGTGCGGAGATCAACGAAATCAACGCGGTGCGCCAGCAATTCTCGCGCCTCAAGGGCGGGCGGCTGGCCCAACTTGCTTCCGGTGCCAGAATGCTGTCGCTCATTCTCTCGGACGTGCCGGGCGACGATATCGGCATCATCGCCAGCGGCCCGACGGCGCAGCCCAAATCGACGGCCGCGGACGCGCTTGCTGTTCTCGATCGCTATGGATTGCGCGACCGCCTGCCTGACGCCATTCGTTCTCAAGTCAACCATCTCGTCCGCGACGAAGCCGGAAGACCCGATCACGTCGAGAACGTGCTAATAGGCTCCAACCGCATCAGCCTGCGGCAGGTGATCGAGAACGCCGGGGCGAACTATCCGACGGTCCTCAAGGCGAGCGACTGGCTGAGCGGGGATGTTGCGAAGGTCGCTCACACGCTGCACCGCATGGCCCTCGATGCGTCGAACCAGCGCGGCTCCGTCGCCATTGTCGCCGGAGGCGGGCCGACCGTGCGCGTCGCCGGCAGCGGCACCGGCGGACGCAACCAGGAGCTGGTGCTGCGCTTTGCCTTGCTTGCCGAATCGGCGCCGATCAAGCGCCCTTGGGCTTTCCTGAGCGCTGGCACCGATGGCCGCGACGGCCCCACTGACGCTGCGGGCGGCATCGTCGATCCGAGCTCGATGAGCCGGATGCGTACGATCGGTTGCAATCCTCGCGCACTTCTTGAGAACAACGACTCCTACCGTGCTCTGGAATCGTCGGGAGATCTCTTGATTACCGCCGCCACCGGCACCAACGTCGCAGACCTGCAAATCCTGCTGATGCGATAAAGACAGGTCCTTCTGGACGCGCGAACCCGTTTAACCCACAGCGCCGCGCGTCCTCCGGCGCGCGACGCCGGATCCTTTAAATCTCCTTTTCCGGGACAGCGGTCGTCATGGCGGGGACAGGCTGTGGTGGGCGGTGATCTTCTACTCAGGGCAGAATAATTCGTCGGCCACACCATTGTGATGGCACGCAAAAATGTTTACTATCAGTAAAAAATTGAAGCGAGATCGGCATGATGAAGGAAAAGGCGGAAAAGCACGGGCAGTCGAAGAAGAATGGCAAGGCGGCAGCGGTTGCGGCCGCCGCCCACAAGACGGCGGCAGGTTTGGCGCGTGTCTCGCCGCTGACCCAGGATCCGCACGCCATTCGCGACAACCGTGAAAAGGTGCTCGAGGTAGCGATCGGCCACGAAGTGCGCGCCTTCCGCAAAAAGCTCGGCATCACAGTGGCTGACGTTGCCGCCGCGACCGACATTTCGGTCGGCATGCTGTCGAAGATCGAAAATGGCAACACGTCGCCGTCATTGACGACACTGCAGACGCTGTCGCGGGCGCTCGGTGTACCAATCACCTCCTTCTTCCGCCGTTTCGAAGAGGAACATAGCGCCGTATTCGTCAAGGCGGGGGAGGGGGTTGACGTCGAGCGTCGCGGTACCCGCGCCGGCCACCAGTACAACCTGCTCGGTCACATCGGCTCGAATACCGCTGGAGTTGTTGTAGAGCCCTATCTCATCACGTTGACAGAAGATTCGGACGTGTTCCCCGCGTTTCAGCATGGCGGCCTGGAATTCCTCTACATGCTGGAAGGCGAGGTCGTTTATCGGCACGGCAACAATCTTTACCGCATGACTGCGGGCGACAGTCTGTTCTTCGACGCCGACGCGCCGCACGGGCCGGAAGAGCTGACACGTCTGCCGATCCGGTTTCTCTCGATCATTTCCTATCCGCGCGGCCACGGAGAGGACTGAGGACGACACGGCCGAGCATGGCTCTTGCCTGTCTGCCCTCGTCTGAGCTTTCCTGCGCGCGGGTCTTCTGCAGCGGTCGCCGTCGCACTTTGAATTGCCGCATGCTTTATCCTTAAAGGCCCGACGCGGGCATAGGCGTGCGTTGCAGGGATGCCTGGTCGTCGCAGCCCCTGTCGCATCCGAACAATTGCCTTTGATCTGACAATGTGCGTCGAAAGTCGGTGCTTGGCTGGGAAACAGCGCGGGCCGGCCAATGTGCAGCCGAAGGTGGTCATAAATTTCGGCGGTCGTGTGGAAGGTCATTGTGCGTCCGGAACCGCAACGTTCAAATCAAAAATATACTGGAAGGAAAAAATAATTCTTGATATGAATAGGCGCGTCAGGTGCGCCGAAACGAAACAGCGGGAATGGAGGCCCGCCGGAACGCACAAGTGGACAAACCGTAAGAAGTCGGGAGAGAGGTGGCACGCGCCGCAATCGGGAGGCACATGAACGCGGAACGGACAAGTCAGCGCCAGGGAATCGGGATCGACACAATGCCGACGACCCCGGAAAGCAGGTTTAGGGTTCTGGTAGCGGAACGCAATCCTCTGGTGGTTGCGAAGCTAGGTGACATGATCAATGACGACGGCCGCTTCGATCTCGTCGCCAGCATCGAAACCGGGGACGCCTTTCTTCGGGCGGCGGCGGTCGCCGATCCGGACTTCGATCTCGCCGTGCTCGGCTGGAGGCTGTCCGACATGGACAGCGGTGACGTGCTCGCCGAGATGCAGCGACGCGGCCTGCATGCGCGCATCGTCATTTTCTCCAACGACCATGATGTTGGCATTCTCAAGCGCTGTGTCCGGCTTGGAGCGCAGGGTTATTGTTACCAGTTCGACAATCCGTCGATTCTGTTCGACACGCTGATCGCGGTCGCCCGCGGCAGAATCTGCATTCCCTATATCGACGTGTCTAAGGTCAACGATACTCCCCTTTCACGCCTGACGACGCGCGAACGCGAGCTCCTTTCGGTGCTTGCCGACGGTTGGACTAACCTCCAGATTGCTACGCGCACGGGGATCTCGGAAAATACGGTCAAGTACCACCTCAAAAATCTCTACGACAAGCTCGACGTCCGCAACCGCGCCATGGCTGTTGCGCTTTACGCCAGCGAAAAGAACCGCGGTCCATATGCGAACTCATAGTCAGCTCCTGGCGCATTTCTGATTAGGCACGCCTTCCTCCTTATCTGCGGGACGGACGCAGAAGCCAGCGACCTTGAACTGATACCGCTGCCTAGCTGAAAGTTATTCATCAGCCTCTATCGTCTCTAGACCTTCCCGCCTTGGTCGTCATCAACTCGGCGGCAGTGCGCGTCGTTGCGCGAACGTCGGTGTCGCAAGGTCGATGGTCACCGCATTGCTTTAAAGGTGGCAGGCAGCTATATTCTGGTACGCCATAATACATCGGACCAGCTTGTTCTCCGCTTGGTTGACATCTGGTCGGCGGATCGGGACGAGGTAGGATTATGAATGCTGATTTGCCGAGCACGGCCATTCGAGTAGAGCGCCCGAACAAGACCTTGAGAGAACTGGCGCTCGATAAGGTCCGCGATGCCATTGTCGACGGTTATTTCAAACCAGGTGACCGTCTGGTCGAGCGCGATCTTTGCGCACAACTCGGCGTTAGCCGTACGATCGTCCGGGAGGTGCTGCGGCATCTCGAGTCCGAGGGGCTTGTCGCGAACTTGCCGAACAAGGGGCCGATCGTTGCTCGTCTGGACTTGAACGAGGCAAAGCAGATTTATGAAATCCGCGGCGCCCTTGAAGGCATGGCTGCGCGGCTTTGCGCGGAGCGACGCGACCCCGCCATTGTCGAGGCCCTTGAAGCATCGTTGAAGGGTATCCGCGAAAGCTATGCCGCGAAAGACATGTCGGGCGTCCTCAGCCAGACCTCCGGATTTTACCAGACATTGTTCACCAAGGTCGATCGAGATGTTGCCTGGGGTGTCGTGAACCTTCTGACAGTCCGGATCAATCATCTGCGCTCGATGACGATCAAGACCAAGAATCGCGATGTCGAAGGACCCGCGCAGATGGAAAAGATTGTCGAGGCTATCAGAGAGGGTGATGGCGAAGCGGCCTACAAGGCTGCCCTTGACCACGTCGCCCGTGCCGGTGCCATCGCGGAGGCACTCCTCGCCGCCCAGCAGACGGCCGAATAGCCCGTACGCCGTAAACCTGGCGCGCGGCAAGCGCTACCTTGAGCTTCAGTTGCCAACGGATCGCCTCTGTCGTGACGGCGGCGTCGCAGTCCTTCGTCCACGCGGCCCAATCCCACCCTGAAAATCCTGGTGCCGAACATCGGTCGTTCTCGCATCGACCCCTTGGTCCCACATTCCGCCCAATGGAAAGATGCAGCTTACGAGCTTGTCCGCTCGCGGGCCAAGTCGGCTAACCTATTCCTTTCCTTGGTAAAAATCCGACGCTCGCCGGTGTCCTCGCATCCGCTTCGAAGCGACAGTTGACAGCCTGATATTATGGTATACCATAAGAGCTAATAGCCCATAGGAAGGATGTCCCGATGCCCGTTCAGATCCGCAAGACGCTGCTCCAGATCGAAACGACCCTGATCGAGGGAGGCAAGGCCGCCCCGCAGCCGTTGAAGCTGTTTTCGGCGCTGGCGGTGGTGAAAAATCCGTGGGCGGGGCGGGGCTTCGCGGAAAATCTCAAGCCCGAGATCCATTCGGCAGCGCCCGTTCTAGGCGAGCTTCTGACCAAGATGATCATTGATGCCGTCGGCTCCGGCGAGGCGGTCGAAGCTTATGGCAAGGCCGCGGTTGTCGGGCTCGACGGCGAAATCGAGCATGCCTCGGCGCTCATCCACACGTTGCGCTTCGGCAACCATTATCGCCAGGCGGTTGGCGCCAAGTCATATCTTGCCTTCAGCAATACACGCGGCCCCGCCAATGCCCCTGTCGTGATTCCCCTGATGGACAAGAACGACGAGGGGCGCCGTTCGCACTACCTGACGATCCAGACCGCGATTCCCGATGCGCCGGCCGCCGATGAGATCGTCGTGGCCCTTGGCGCATCGGTTGGCGGACGCCCGCACCATCGGATCGGCGACCGCTATCAGGATCTGAAGGACCTTGGCCAGGATGTCACCAATCCGGCCGGCGTCTAAGCGGCGGGTGCTTCGATGCAGACGGGCACATCAAATAAGTCCACGGAGAACGGCACTCAGCTGCCGCGCAAGACGACTGCGTGCGGAGCCGCCTACTTCGAAGTCGGCGAGGGTGAGCCGCTGATCCTCATTCACGGCGTCGGCATGCGCCTCGAGGCCTGGGCGCCGCAGATCGAAGCCTTCGCCACGACCCACCGCGTTATCGCGGTGGACATGCCCGGGCATGGCGGGAGCGTGAAAATCGCGGCGGGCAGCACGGTGCGGGACTTCGTTGGCTGGTTCGGCCGCTTTCTGGACGACATCGGCATCGCGCGTGCGAATATCGCGGGGCACTCGATGGGTGCGCTCATTTCGGGCGGCGCGGCGGCAACCTTCGCCAACCGGATTAAGCGTGTCGCTTATCTCAACGGCGTCCACCGCCGCGATCCCGCGGCAAAGGCGGCGGTCCTGGCACGCGCAGCGGCGATCCGGACAAGCGGTGTGGACACGGCGGGACCGTTGCTGCGATGGTTCGGTGATGATCCGCAGAGCCAGCGGGCACGGGAGTTGACCCGCGCGTGGTTGGAGGCGGTCGATCCGGAAGGCTACGCGATCGCCTATACCGCCTTTGCAAACGGCGACGAGACCTATGCCGATTGCTGGCCTTCCGTCACTTGCCCCGCCCTTTTCCTCACCGGCTCGGGAGACCCGAATTCGACGCCGGAAATGGCTGAGCAGATGGCATCCCTGACGCCGAACGGATGGGCCCGCGTCGTCGATGGTCACAGACATATGGTCAATCTGACAGCGCCTGACAGCGTCAATGTGCTGATGGCGGAGTGGCTGAATTGCAGGGAGGAGTCGGCATGAGTGTGGAAGATCCAAGAGCCTTGCGCGACGCATTTGGCGCCTTTGCGACCGGAGTGACAGTGGTGACGACGAACGATCCCGCGGGCAGGCCGATCGGGTTTACGGCCAATTCCTTTACGTCGGTCTCGCTGGATCCGCCCCTGCTGCTCGTGTGCATCGCCAAAACCTCGCGCAATTATGCGACGATGACCGGAGCCGAGCGTTTCGCCGTCAACATCTTGTCCGAAACACAAAAAGACGTCTCCAACACCTTCGCCCGGCCAGTCGAGGATCGGTTCGCAGCCGTCGATTGGAGGAAAGGGCCGAACGGTTGCCCGATCTTTTCGCAGGTGGCGGCGTGGTTCGAGTGTTCGATGCAGGACCTCATCGAGGCTGGCGATCATGTGATAATGGTCGGGCGCGTCACCGCCTTCGAGAATAGCGGGCTGAACGGGCTCGGCTATGCCCGTGGCGGCTATTTCACGCCCAGGCTGGCGGGCAAGGCCGTTTCCGCAGCCGTGGAGGGCGAAATTCGCCTCGGCGCGGTGCTTGAGCGGCAGGGCTCGGTGTTCCTCCTGGGCGAGGAAACCCTTTCCCTTCCGAGCTGCACTGGCGAGGGCGGCGACCCGGCAACGACGTTGGCGACGCATCTCGAGCAATTGACGGGCCTGAGCATCACCATCGGCTTCCTCTATTCAGTCTATGAGGACAAGACCGACGGCCGGCAGCATATCGTCTATCACGCGCTCGCCAGCGATGGCGCCCCACGAGAAGGCAGGTTTCTGACGCCCGACGACCTTGCCGGGGCAAAATTCAGCAACAGCGCCACCGGCGACATCGTCAATCGATTTGTGCTGGAAAGCTCAATCGGCAATTTCGGCATGTATTTCGGCGACGAGACCGGCGGCACGGTTCATCCGATCGCGAAGAAGGACGCACACTCATGAAGTTCTCGCTTTTTGTTCACATGGAACGCCTGGATGCCTCGCAGGATCATAAGACGCTCTATGAGGAATTCGTGACGCTCTGCGAGATCGCCGACAGGGGCGGCATGCATGCGATCTGGACCGGCGAACACCATGGAATGGAGTTCACCATTGCACCGAACCCCTTCGTAACGATTGCCGACCTTGCCCGCCGCACCAAGCGCGCGCGGCTTGGCACCGGCACGGTGATCGCACCCTTCTGGCACCCGATCAAGCTTGCCGGCGAAGCCGCGATGACGGATCTCATCTGTGACGGCCGCCTCGACGTCGGCATCGCCCGCGGCGCCTATTCCTTCGAATACGAGCGGCTGCTGCCGGGTCTCGACGCCTGGAGCGCGGGTCAACGTATGCGCGAGCTCATTCCGGCGGTGAAGGGGATCTGGGCGGGTGATTACGCCCATGACGGCGAGTTCTTCAAATTTCCGGCTACGACCTCGTCGCCGAAGCCGCTGCAGAAACCCTGTCCGCCGATTTGGGTCGCCGCACGCGATCCCAACTCGCACGAATTTGCCGTTGCGAATGGTTGCAACGTGCAGGTGACGCCGCTCTGGCAGGACGACGATGAAGTCCGAAGCCTGATGGCGCGCTTCAACGACGCCTGTGGCAAGAATCCTGAGGTCGAGCGGCCGAAGATCATGCTGCTGCGCCACACCTATGTCGGCTCCGACGAGGCGGATATCGCGCAGGCAGCTCACGAGATGAGCGTCTATTACAACTACTTCTTCGCCTGGTTCAAGAACGAACGGCCGATCAAACAAGGCCTTATCGAACGGATTCCGCAAGAGGAGATTGCCGCCAACGCCATGCTCTCGGCCGATGCGATGCGACGCAACAATGTCGTCGGCGAGGCGGACGAGGTTATCGCCCGCATCAAGAGCTACGAGGCGATGGGCTACGACGAATACTCCTTCTGGATCGATACGGGCATGACCTTCGAGCGCAAGAAGGCCTCGCTCGAACGCTTCATCGCCGAGGTCATGCCGGCATTTGCGGAGTAGGGCACATGCAGCGCTTCCAATGTTACATCAATGGTGAATTCTTAAGTGGCGAATCCCGGTTCGAAAGCATCGATCCCGCCACCGGCCTTGCCTGGGCGGAGATGCCGGAGGCACGGGAAGCGGATGTCGATCGCGCCGTTGAAGCCGCACGCAACGCCCTTCACGATGGGCCGTGGCCGAGGCTCACCGCCACTCAGAGAGGCAAGCTTCTTTACAGACTTGCCGATCTCGTCGCTGAGAATGCCGGAAAGCTTGCCGAGCTCGAGACTCGTGACACCGGCAAGATCATCCGCGAGACCTCGGCGCAGATTGCCTATGTGGCCGATTATTACCGCTATTACGCCGGGATTGCCGACAAGATCGAGGGTTCCTATCTGCCGATCGACAGGCCAGACATGGACGTATGGCTCCGCCGCGAACCGATCGGCGTCGTCGCCATGGTCGTGCCCTGGAACAGCCAGCTTTTCCTGTCGGCGGTGAAGATCGGCCCGGCGCTTGCGGCCGGCTGCACCATGGTGGTGAAGGCCTCGGAGGATGGGCCGGCTCCGCTTCTCGAATTTGCCCGCCTGGTGCACGAGGCGGGCTTTCCCGCCGGTGTCGTCAACATCATCACCGGCTTCGGCGCATCCTGCGGCGCGGCACTCAGCCGTCATCACGGGGTGGACCACATAGCGTTTACTGGCGGGCCGGAGACCGCACGCCACATCGTGCGCAACTCGGCGGAGAATCTCGCATCGACTTCGCTGGAGCTCGGCGGTAAATCGCCGTTCATCGTCTTTGCCGACGCCGACCTCGAAAGCGCCGCGAACGCACAGGTTGCCGGTATCTTTGCCGCGACCGGCCAGAGCTGCGTGGCGGGCTCGCGGTTGATCGTCGAAAGGAGCGTCAAGGACCGCTTCCTTGAGATCCTCAGGATGAAGGCCGAGGCAATCCGGATCGGAAGCCCGCTCGATATGTCGACAGAGGTCGGGCCGCTTGCAACTCAGCGCCAATGCGATCACGTCAAGGCCCTGGTCGCGCGCTCGCTAACCGCCGGCGCCAGGCTGGTGACCGGCGGCACTGCGCCGGAAGGCGCCGGCTTCTATTATCGGCCGACCATTCTCGATTGCGACGGCAGCGCATCGCCGTCACTTGAAAGCGAATTCTTCGGGCCTGTGCTCTCGGTTGTCTCCTTCGAGACGGAGGCCGAAGCGCTTCGTCTTGCCAACGACACGCGTTTCGGCCTTGCAGCCGGGGTCTTCACCCAGAACCTCACCCGGGCGCACCGGCTGATGAAGGGAATCCGCGCAGGGATCGTCTGGGTCAACACCTACCGGGCAGTCTCCCCTATAGCGCCCTTCGGCGGCTTCGGGCTCTCCGGCCACGGACGCGAGGGCGGCCTCGAGGCGGCGCTCGACTACACGCGGACCAAGACCGTCTGGCTCAGGACCTCGGACGATCCGATCCCCGATCCGTTCGTGATGCGGTGACGGCAATGTTCTACGAAATCCGCACATACCGGCTGAAGAACGGCGCGATCCCCACCTACCTGGAGGTCGTGGAGGAAGAAGGGATCGCCATTCAGCGCAAGCATCTCGGCGAACTGGTCGCCTACTTCTTCTCCGAGATCGGGCCGATCAACGAGATAGTCCACATATGGGCCTATTCGAGCCTCGACGACCGCGAGCGGCGACGGGCCGCACTCATGGACGACCCGGACTGGCGGGCGTTCCTCCCCAAGATACGCGATCTCATAGAAGTCGCGGAAAACAAGATCATGAAGGCGGCGCGCTTTTCGCCGATCGGCGGCAGCGCGTCATAGAACAACAAGCAAAACCGGAACCACGGAGCAAGGGAACATGAGAAAGATACTCATTTTGGCGGCCGCCGCCGCAACTATCACAACAGCAGTGCCGGCATCTGCCGCCGATCTCGTTTTTTCGAGCTGGGGCGGCACGACGCAGGACGCCCAGAAGGCTGCCTGGGCCGACAAGTTCGCGGAGAAGTCCGGCACCAATGTGCTGCAGGACGGGCCGACCGACTACGGCAAGCTCAAGGCCATGGTCGAGGCGAATGCCGTCACCTGGGATGTTGTCGACGTGGAGGGCGACTACGCCGCGCAGGCCGGCAAGAACGGTCTGCTGGAAAAGCTCGACTTCTCCGTCATCGACAAATCCAAGCTCGATCCGCGCTTCGTCACCGACTATTCGGTCGGCAGCTTCTATTATTCCTTCGTCATCGGCTGCAACAAGGACATCGTCGATGCCTGCCCGAAGACCTGGTCGGACCTGTTCGACACCGAGAAGTTTCCGGGCAAGCGTACCTTCTACAAGTGGTCGGCGCCGGGCGTCATCGAGGCGGCACTGCTCGCCGATGGCGTGCCGGCCGATAAGCTCTATCCGCTTGATCTCGACCGCGCCTTCAAGAAGCTCGATACGATCAAGGGCGACATCATATGGTGGTCAGGCGGCGCGCAGTCGCAGCAGCTCCTCGCCTCTGCCGAGGCGCCCTTCGGCAGTCTCTGGAACGGCCGCATGACGGCTCTCGCGCAAAGCGGCATCAATGTCGAGACATCCTGGGAACAGAACATCACGGCGGCCGACTCGCTCGTCGTGCCCAAAGGCGCAAAGAACAAGGATGCCGCTATGCAGTTCATCGCGCTTGCGACATCGGCCGAGGCTCAGGCCGAACTCGCCAATTTGACCGGCTACGCGCCCATCAACTTGGATTCCCCCAAAATGATGGACGAGGAGCTGGCCAAGACGCTGCCGGACGCGCAAACGGCAAGCCAGGTCAACGCCGACATGAATTACTGGGCGGAAAACCGCGATGCGATCGGTGAGCGCTGGTACGCCTGGCAGGCTAAGTGACCACCGGAACGGGCCGGGAGGACGGTACACCGTTCTTCCGGTTGCTCCGGCGGCCTGAATGCGGCGCGCCGTCCGCTTTCGACGGCGCCTTGCCTCGTTAGGAGGAGAGATGACAATGGCTACGCAGACCGAAACCGAAAGCGGGAGACCGTATGCGCCGTCCGTGCGCGCCCGGCGGCCGACCGACTTTGATTTGACATTGCCGGCGCTCGGCCTGCTGATCCTGTTCTTCGTTCTGCCGGTTGCCATCCTACTGACGCGCAGCGTCACGGAACCCGTGCCGGGCCTCGGCAACTATGCCGAACTGCTGGGCTCTTCGACCTATTTGCGGATATTCGCAAACACCTTCATCGTATCCGGCCTGGTCACGCTCGTCTCATTGCTGGTTGGCTTTCCGGTCGCGTGGGCGCTCGCCATCATGCCCAGCCGCGTCGCTTCCGTGGTTTTCGCCATTCTGCTGCTGTCGATGTGGACGAACCTCCTTGCACGCACCTATGCCTGGATGGTGCTGCTGCAGCGCACCGGCGTCATCAACAAGGTGCTGATCGGAATGGGGCTCATCGACAAGCCGCTTCCACTCGTCAACAACCTGACGGGTGTGACGATCGGCATGACCTATATCATGCTGCCCTTCATCATCCTGCCGCTCTATGGCGTCATCCGGAAGATCGACCCAGCTATCCTGCAGGCGGCTGCGCTCTGCGGTGCCAATCGCTGGCAGTCGCTCGTGCGCGTCCTGCTGCCGCTCGCGATGCCAGGCATGGCGGCGGGCGCTCTCATGGTCTTCGTGATGTCGCTAGGCTACTTCGTCACCCCGGCCCTGCTCGGCGGTACTGCGAACATGATGCTCGCCGAACTCATTGCGCAGTTCGTCCAGTCTCTCGTCAACTGGGGCATGGGTGGTGCCGCCGCCCTTGTGCTGCTGGTCGTCACACTGGCGCTTTACGCCGTCCAACTCCGCTTCTTCGGCACCGATCGGATGGGAGGGCGCTGAGATGCTTTTGAACTTCGATCGCCTCGGCTGGTGGAAGCTCGTTCTCCTCGGCATCACGTTGCTGACGACGGTATTTCTGCTTCTGCCGATCCTTTTCATCGCGGCATTGTCCTTCGGATCGTCGCAATGGCTGATCTTTCCGCCGCCCGGCTGGACGCTGAAATGGTATCAGGAGCTTCTCGCCGATCCGCGTTGGCTCGAGTCCGCCTGGACGAGCTTCCAGATCGCCATCATCGTCACCGCCCTCTCGGTTCTCCTCGGCCTGCTCACGTCGTTCGGTCTTACGCGAGGACGGTTCATATTCCGGGAGGCATTGAGGGCGCTGTTCCTGACGCCGATGATCCTGCCGGTCGTCGTGCTCGCCGTCGCGCTCTACGCATTCTTCCTGCAGATCGGCCTCAACGGAACCATGACCGGCTTCGTCATCTCCCATCTGGTGCTGGCGCTGCCGTTCTCGATCCTGTCGATTGCTGGTGCGCTCGAAGGGTTTGACAAGTCGATCGAGGATGCCGCCGTGCTTTGCGGGGCCTCACCGCTCGAAGCCAAAATCCGGGTGACGCTGCCGGCGATCAGCCACGGCATTTTCTCGGCAGCGATCTTCTCGTTCCTCACCTCCTGGGACGAGGTGGTCGTCGCGATCTTCATGTCGAGCCCGACACTTCAGACGTTGCCCGTCAAGATCTGGGCGACGCTTCGGCAGGATCTGACACCGGTCGTCGCTGCGGCTTCCACGCTTCTCATCCTGTTGACCGTGCTCTTGATGGTGTTCGTCGCCATCGTTCGCAAAGGATTGAAATCATGAGCAAACCCTTTTTGCAAATCCGGGGTATCCGCAAGGAATACGGTCCGGTGGTCGCCGTCCAGGACGTCAATCTCGACGTGGCCCAGGGGGAGTTCCTGACCTTTCTCGGGCCGTCCGGATCGGGCAAGAGCACGACGCTTTACATCCTGGCCGGCTTTGAGAATCCGACGCGCGGCGACATCCTGCTGAACGGCCAATCCCTGCTGGCGACACCTTCGCACAAACGCAACATCGGCATGGTGTTCCAGCGCTACACGCTGTTCCCGCATCTCACCGTCGGCGAAAACATCGCCTTTCCGCTGACGGTCCGCCGACGGCCGAAGGCGGAAATCGACGCCAAGGTGCGAGAGATGCTGAAGCTCGTCCGGCTCGAGGGCTTCGAGGACCGTAAGCCGGCGCAGATGTCCGGCGGTCAACAGCAGCGCGTCGCTTTGGCGCGCGCACTCGCCTATGATCCGCCTGTGCTGCTGATGGACGAGCCGCTTTCGGCGCTCGACAAGAAGCTCCGCGAGGAAATCCAGCACGAAATCCGCCGGATACACCAGCAGACGGAAGTGACGATCCTCTATGTCACGCATGACCAGGAGGAAGCGCTTCGCCTTTCCGATCGGATCGCCGTCTTCTCGAAGGGCGTGATCGACCAGATTGGTACCGGGCCGGAGCTCTACGCCAATCCCGCCACCCGGTTCGTCGCCGAGTTCATCGGAGACAGCGATTTCCTGCCTTGCAATGTGGTCTCCACGGCGAACGGCCGGGCGGAAGTTGCGATCTGTGACACAATGAGAGTGGCCAACGTTCCCCTGCATGGAACTGTATCCTCGGGGACCAAGGCTTCCCTCATGCTGAGACCGGAGCGCCTGCTCTTGTCTAAAACGCGTTCGGACACCGGGTTGCCCGCCACGGTCAGCGATATCACCTTCCTCGGCAATAACGTCCACGTCGCAACAAAGACCAACAAGGGCAACGACCTGTCTGTCCGCCTTCCGTTTGGACACGAGGCGATCTCGGGACTCGCTCGCGGTGATGCCGTTTGGTTGAGGTTCGATGCCGGATCGGCCCACGTTTTCGGTCAATGAAGGTAGCCGACGCGGCATCTGGACGACAGAAATCTGGCACTTGGGGAGCAAGACGCGCACGTTCGCGCGAGGAGGCCTGTGAATGACGATTTCGGAAACCCTGCTCGTCAAACTGAAGGATACCAGCCTTGCCGTTGACAAGGGGTTGGTGGGCGCCGAGTGGCTCGCGAGAAGCGACAGTGGCAAGACATTCGACGTCACCAATCCGGCGACAGGCGAGTTTATCGCCACATTGCCCGACATGGGCCGGGCCGAAACCGCGCACGCGATCGATGCGGCGCACGCAGCGCAAAAGGCATGGGCGAAAAAGACCGGCAAGGAACGCGCCGCGGTGCTGCGCAACCTCTACGACCTGATGGTTGCCAATGTCGACGACCTTGCCACCATCCTGACGATGGAAATGGGAAAGCCGCTCGCGGAGGCGAGGGGCGAAATCCTTTACGGTGCGTCTTACGTCGAATGGTTCGGCGAGGAAGCAAAGCGCGTCTATGGCGACACCATTCCCGGACACCAGCCGGACAAGCGCATCATCGTGATCAAGCAGCCGGTCGGGGTCGTGGCTGCGATCACGCCGTGGAATTTTCCGAACGCGATGCTCGCCCGCAAGATGGCGCCGGCGCTCGCAGCCGGCTGTGCCATGGTCTCGAAGCCGGCGGCAGAAACGCCACTCTCGGCGTTGGCGATTGCGGTTTTGGCGGAGCGCGCCGGCCTGCCGGCGGGTCTTTTCAACGTCCTCCTGTCGACCGACTCGGTCAGTGTTGGCAAGGAGATGTGTGCGAACGACAAGGTGCGCAAGCTTACCTTCACCGGCTCGACCAATGTCGGCAAGATCCTGATGCGCCAGGGCGCCGATCAGATCATGAAGCTTGGCCTCGAGCTCGGCGGCAACGCGCCCTTCATCGTCTTTGATGATGCGGACCTCGACGCGGCGGTCGAAGGCGCCATGATTTCCAAGTACCGCAACAACGGTCAGACCTGCGTCTGCGCCAACAGGCTCTACGTACACGCCGACGTATACGACGCTTTTGCCGCGAAGCTTGCCGCCAAGGTTCGGGAGATGAAGGTTGGCGACGGATTCGAAGCCGGTATCGACGCCGGCCCGCTGATCTCGGAAAAGGCGCTTGCCAAGGTCGAGGAACATATCGGTGACGCTGTGGCAAAGGGCGCGGAAGTGGTTCTCGGCGGCAATGCCCAAGGCGGGCTGTTTTTCGAGCCGACCGTGCTGACGGGCGTCACCGTCGACATGAAGATCGCTCGCGAGGAAACCTTCGGACCTGTTGCGCCGCTCTTCAAATTCGAGACGGAGGAAGAGGTCATTGAAATGGCCAACAATACCGAGTTCGGCTTGGCGTCCTACTTCTACTCGAGGGATGTGAGCAAGATATTCCGCGTGGCGGAAGCGCTGGAATACGGTATGGTCGGCATCAATACCGGCCTGATCTCCACCGAGATGGCACCCTTCGGCGGCATCAAGCAGTCCGGCCAGGGCCGTGAAGGCTCAAAGTACGGCATCGAAGACTATGTGGAGATCAAATATCTTTGCCTTAGCCTCTGATATGTGCGGCAGGACGATGCGATAGAGGCTGCATCATCACTTCATTCCGTAGGTTGCGTGAGAGAGCGCCCGTTCGATGCCTCGCAATTCCGCCAGGCCCTTGAGCCGGCCAATTACCGGATAGCCGGGCTGCGCACCGCGGGTCACGTCGTCGAGGATTTCCTGGCCATGGTCCGGACGCATGGGAATCTGATGATCGGCCCGCCCCTCGGCCTTACGGCGCCTTTCCTCTTCGAGCACAGCCGCGATCACCGCCACCATGTCGGTGTTCCCCTCGAGATGCTCGTCCTCGAAGAACGAACATGGCGTTGTCTCATCGTCGCGCGTCACGTTGCGCAGGTGAAGGAAGTGTATGCGTGGCGCAAGCTTTCGGATCATGGCCGGCAAGTCATTGGCGGCACGAGCACCGAGGGATCCGGTGCAGAACGTCACGCCATTCGCGTGCAAGTCGACTGCCGCGAGCATGCCCTCGTAGTCCTCCAGGCGAGAAAGGATGCGCGGAAGGCCGAGAAGCTGGTTGCCGGGCATTGAAGAGCGATCTGATAGCGTGCAAGTTTGTCAGATGGCATAGTCGCAGCCGAAGGATTGAGGACAGCAACATGTATGTTACGAGAAGCATCGCTCAGGACGACAAGGGCTCCTTCTATCGCGAGCTCGCAAGCCAACTGCGCGGCCTTCTTGAAGGGGAGCGCGACGCGATCGCCAACGCTGCCAACCTCTCCGCGTTGATTTTCGACCTGGTACCCGACCTGAACTGGGCAGGCTTCTATTTCCTGAAATCCGAAAACGAGCTGGTGCTCGGCCCGTTTCAGGGGAAAGTCGCCTGTGTGCGCATAGCGGTGGGCAAGGGCGTTTGCGGCACCGCGGTCGCGGAAGCACGAGCGATGCTGGTTCCGGACGTTCATGAATTTCCCGGACATATCGCCTGTGACGCTGCCTCCCGTTCGGAGCTGGTGGTGCCGCTGATCAAGGACGGCAGAATTTTCGGCGTGCTCGATCTCGACAGCCCGATATCCGGCCGTTTCGATGCCGAGGATCAGGCTGGGTTTGAGGCGCTCGCTGCGATCTACGCCGAGGCGAGCGATCTGCAATAGGCCAGTCGATCCCGACGACCGCATCGGGCGTATATACGGGCGCGGGGCCAAGTCGCCTTTCCAACGTCAACGACTACGCGTCGAGGCTCAATCGGCAAGGCGATCGTGAGCTCCTGCTAGGCCTCGTCGGCAGGCACATACAGAGCTGGCGGAGGGGTTCACCTTCGGCATTGCCGACCTCGCGGACGGCTTCGACGGTTCTCGCCGATTCCATGCCGAGCCTCGGTCAAGGCTCGCGGATGGCGTCGTCGAGACCTCGCAGCAGCGGATAGAGGAAATAGGAAATGACGGTTCGACGGCCGACCTTGATCTCTGCAGATACGGTCATGCCGGGCAGCAGACGGACGGTCCCGGGCGGCGCGCGAAGCTCGGTGTCGCCAAGCGTAACACGCGCCTTGAAGAACGGAGCGGCCGCGTGAACCGCTGACGCTTCCTGCTGGCTTGGCGTGAAGGCGTCGCGGCTGATCGTCCGGATCGAGCCGGACGCGGTGCCGTATTTCTGGAACGGGTAGGCATCGAATTTGATGCGGACCTCCTCGTCGGCAGTCACGCGCCCGATATCGCGGGCATTGATCTCGACCTCGGCTTCCAGGGGCACGTTGAGCGGTACGAGCGTGACAATCGGCTCCGCCTCGCGCACGACCGAACCGACCGAACGTTGCGCAAGATCGAGGACGACCGCATCGGCCGGCGCCGTCAAGGCCACCATTTCCCGCCGCAGCTCCATCTTCTTTACTTCCGTGCTCGCCGTATCGCGCTGGCCGCGCAACTCTACAAGCTGCTCCGTCGATGTGCGGCGGAAGTCCTCGATGAACGCCTGTCGATCCGCCCTGAGCCTGGCCAGGGCATGTTCGGCTTCGGCTGACTTGCCGCGCAGTTGCGACAGATTGGCGTCGACGTCGAGGCGTGCATCGCGCGAGCTGAGGAAATTGATGAGCGAACCCTTCTCTTTTTTGTAGAGCGTCTCGCGCGCGTTCTCGATCCGGGTGAGGCTCTCGCGCCGGTCGAGCAGGATGACCTCCTGGTTCTTGCCCGCCTCGATTGCGGCAAGCTGTCCCGCAATCTGCTGGTCGAAATTCTGGAGCTGAGCGACGTAAAATGCACGCCGCTGACCAAAGAGCTGCAACTGCAGCCGTTCCTCGGGCGAATTGCCCGCGATTAAGGAATAATCGGCGTTGTCGAGTTCCGCCTCGATGCGCTCTATCTGCGCATCGAATGCCGCGAGCTTTACCCTCTGCTGGTCGAAGTCCGACTGGCTGAATGTCGCATCAAGCATCACGAGCGCTTGGCCAGCGCGAACCACCTCTCCGGTCGTCACGTCGATCGAACGAACGATGGAGGTTTCCAGCGGCTGCAGGATAATGGTCGGCCGGGTCGTGACCAGCTTGCCGGGAGCAACGACGACTTCGTCGATCGATGAGATCGACGCCCACAGAACCGCGGCGGCAATAAGGGCCGCAACGCCGTAGAGCGTCAGCCGAGCGATCTTCGGCGGTACGCGCTCCTCCAGTTCCACCGCGTCGGATTGAAATTCCGCAATGACCGGCGGCAGCGGCGGTCTTCCCGCGAGGTCGCGGTCGGAAATGATGTTTGCGGGTTGCGGGTTGCGGGCGCTCATGCGGACTGCCTCGTCTGCTGTGACCACAGGTGGCGATAGGTCATGCAGCGTGAAACGAGCTGGTCATGGCGACCGATATCGGCGATCTTGCCGCGCTCGATGACGAGGATCGCATCGGCATCGACGAGCGTGGACAGACGGTGCGAGACGATGATGACGGTGCGTCCCTCGGCGATCTTGGAGAGGTTCTGCCTGACGATTGCCTCGCTGTCGGGGTCGAGAGCGCTCGTCGCCTCGTCGAGAATAAGCAATCTGGGATCGGTGATCAGCGCGCGGGCGATGGCAAGGCGCTGCTTCTGGCCTCCGGAGAGATTGGAGGCATTTTCCTCGAGCAAGGTTTCGAAGCCGCGCGGCAGTCGCTCGATGAACTCCTCGGCGCCGGCAATGCGTGCGGCGGCGGCGATTTCCTCGATGCTTGCATCCGTCCTTGCCGCCGCGATGTTTTCGCGAACCGTTCCCCGGAACAGGAAGTTGTCCTGCAGCACGACGCCGATGCTCTTTCTCAAGTGAACGAGATCGATCTCGCGGCTGTCGTGACCGTCTATGCGCACGAGCCCCTGCTGGTTTTGATAGAGACCTTGGATGAGCCGGGTGACGGTCGTCTTTCCCGAGCCGCTCTTGCCGACGATGCCGAAGACGGAGCCCGCGGGAACCGTGAAGGAGACATCGTCGAGTGCAGGGGCGCCGTCGGGCCCGTACCGGAAAGTCACCCTGTCGAACTCGATCAGTCCCTTGAGATCCGGCCTGAGCCCGCGTCCACGCCCGAATTGCTCCGGGCGCTGGTTCATGATCTCGCCGAGCATGCGCACGGAAAGCGCCACTTCCTGATATTCGTGGATCATGGTGACGATCTGGACGAGCGGTCCGGAAACCCGGCCGGCCAGCATGTTGAAGGCAACGAGCGCGCCGATTGTCATTGTGCCGCTGAACACGTCGAGCGCGCCCAGTCCGACGATCGTGACGCTCATCAGTTTTTCCAGGAGCCCCGTTATCGCCTGCGCGAAGGTCGAAATCTTCTCGACGCGGAAGCGCACCGAGATCGACCGGGCCGAATGGTCGTCCCACACCCGGCGCTGGCGCGGTTCGAGCGCCAGCGACTTGACTGTGCGCATGCCGTGGACCGTTTCCACGAGCATCGCCTGTCGATCGCCTTCGGCCTGGTAGAGAGCCTGGAGCCGTTGCTGGAATGGTCCCACGAGCATCATCACCACGAGGCCCACCAGCGCGGCAAAGCCGAGCACCACGAAGGTAAGCTTGACGCTGTAGAGGGCGAGGATCGGAACGAACACCAGAAGCGACAGGCCGTCGAGCAGGGTGAGGAAGAGCCTGCCGGTCAGGAATTCGCGAATGCGCCCGGTCTGCTGCATGTGCTTCACCAGGACACCGGCGGACGCCTGTTCGAAAAGCGCGATCGGCAGGTTCAGGAGATGCCCGAAGGTGCGCGTCGCTATCCTGATATCAATCTTGTTGGTCGCATAGAGCAGGAGATAGCGGCGCAGGAAGGAAAAGGCGGCATCGAAGACCAGTGCGACCGCGATGCCGATGGTGAGAACCGTCAGTGTTGCGTAGCTCTGATGCACCAGCACCTTGTCGATGACCAGCTGGAAGAAGATCGGCGTGGTGAGGCCAAGCCCGTAAAGGGCGACGGCCGCCAAGGCGACGTCCCGGAAAAGCCCACGCTGGCGTACGATCTCCGGCAAGAACCAGCGAAAGCCGAAGGGCTGGTCATCGTCGCCGAGACGGTAGTTGCGTTTCAGGAGGACCGCCGAGCCGCGCCAGGCCTTGGAAAACTGGCTTTCATTCAGGACGATGAATTCGGGCCGCGCCGCCAGCGGATCGAGAATCCGGATCGCCTCCTCCTCGCTGTCGGTCGCAACACCGGCGATGACGACCCAGTTGCCATTCTCGAGTTCGGCAAGCACGGGATAGGCGCCGCCCATCTGAAAGAGCGACCGCCAGGTCAGATGCACGTGCCGGGCCCGCAGGCCGGCATCTTTCGCCATGCGAAGGAGCTGCCGGGTCGCGACCGGCTGGTCCCCCAATGCGTAGTCATGCAGCAGCCGTTCGGGCGAAAGGTCGATGCCATGATGACGGGCGACAAGGACCAGACACTGAAGACTGGTATGCGGATTGGTACTCATCACCCGCCCCAGAAATAGCTGCGCTTCGGATCAATTGAAGTTCGGTGACGCGTTGGTCGCAATCTGCCCCTGTTGGGTGTCGCCCGCCGGAAGTTTCTGGATATCGCCGATCCGCCGCACCGCGCCCGCTTCGACGAGGCCGGCAAGCGCCTTCTGCATGAGGTCCACCGCATTGGCGAACGCGTCCACCGGCATGATGATCCGCTGCCGGAACACCGGCTTCGGATTGTTCTTCTCATCCCGTTCGGTGGCGGAGAGAGACATCAAGTCGATCCTGACAATCGTTCCGGTGACAGTGATCTCGCCTATGCCGTCTGAATAAAGTTCGGTGCTCATCTTCTACTCCCTACTTTTGAGCTCATCATGCGGCAGGCGCGTGCTGCCATGTTGGAAACGGATCACGCAGACCGCGCGCAAGCTGCGGATCGAAGCCGGTCTCCTCGCCGATCAGGCAGTCGTCGAGCGCGGCGCGGATCGCAGCTTCGGCAAGGTCCGCGCCGATGAAGACGAGTTCCTGCCGGCGATCGCCCCAGACGGCGCTCCAATGCCGATCGAGCAATTCGCGGAATTGCGGAAAACGGGGCCAGTGCGCCTTCGGCACCGACGCCCACCAAACGCCCTTTGCCTCGGTGCGGCACTGGGTCCCCGCGATCGAAAGCTGGCCGATCCAGTCGGGGCGCGTTGCCAGCCAGAAATGCCCTTTGGCTCGGATGAGGCCTGTCCATTTTTTCGCGAGGAAATCCTCAAACTTCGCGGGATCGAAGGGACGCCGTGCCCGGTAGACGAAACTCGTGATCCCGTATTCCTCGGTTTCGGGGACATGGTCGCCCCAGCCATAGAGTTCCTTGTGCCACAGCGGGTGTCGCGCCGACTTCGTCTCGCTGAAAAGGCCGGTATCGAGGACCGTGGCGGGCGGCAGGCAACCGAAGTCGGTTTCTATGACGCGTGCGTCGGGGTTAAGCGCGGCGATGATCCGGCGTACCGTCGCTCGCGTTTCGACGGTCACTTCCGAGATCTTGTTGATCACCACGACGTCGGCGAACTCGATCTGGTCGACGAGAAGATCGATCAGGGTGCGTTTGTCGTCCTCGTCGCGGGCCTCGCCGCGGTCGGCGAGGAAATCCGTGCTCGCGTAGTCGGAAAGCAGGTTCATCGCATCGACCACCGAGACCATCGTATCGAGCCGGGCGACGTCACAAAGTGCGGCGCCTGCTTCATCCCTGAAGGAGAACGTTGCGGCGATCGGCAACGGCTCGGCAATCCCCGTGCCCTCGATCAGCAGATAGTCGAAGCGTCCTTCCGCCGCCAGGCGGCGCACCTCGGCAAGCAGGTCCGCGCGAAGCGTGCAGCATATGCATCCGTTGGTCAGTTCGACCAGCGTCTCGTCGGTGCGCGAAAGGTCGGCGCCCCCGTCGCGAACGAGGTCCGCATCGATGCTGATCTCGCTCATGTCGTTGATGATCACCGCGACGCGATAGCCCTCGCGGTTGCGAAGAATATGGCTCAGCAGCGTCGTCTTGCCTGCGCCCAGAAAGCCCGCAAGCACCGTAACCGGCAGTCGATCGTCACGCGTCGTTCCTCTCTCCATGCCCGCCCCTACGCCACGAGTTGCGGCCTGAACGCCACATCCACGTAATAGTTGGTGCTGTTGAAGCTGCTGGTCGGGAACAGCCCGCTTGCGCCATACCGATACACGCCGTTGCCACCGCTCAGCGCCGACGACAGCGCATGCAGATTGTCGTTGGCAACCTCGGAACTGAAGAAATTGCTCGTCGCCGAATAGAACCCGTTGGTGCTGTAGGAGACGACGTAGGTCGTATCCGGCTGGATCGCGACCTGCTCGGCGAGGTTGACCGACTGCCAGCCGCTTGCGGTTTCATTCGTGAAGGTGGCGCTTGCGAGCAGCGTTCCGGACGCTGTCCACAGATAGCCGGTATGCGGGCCCGTGTTGTTCGCGCCCTTGTAAAAGCGGAACCCGGTGATCCAGCCGGCCACGTCCGCCTGGAACTTCATGCCGAGATTGACGGCGCTCGGATCGTTCACCGAAGTGATCGCGGGCGCGCTGTTTGCGGCGAACACGTTCTGCTCGGCACCCTGCTGAATGACGTCGAGCGAGACCTGGGCTGAAGCGGTCTGGCCCAGGGCGTCTGCAATGGTGTAGGAGAAGCTTGCCGGGCCGGAATAGCCGTTTGTGGGAGTGAATGTGACGACGTTCGACTGGCTGTCGAAAGTCACGGAGCCGTTGACCGCGTTGCCGACCGCTGTGACGGATATCGGATCGCCGTCCGGGTCGCTGTCATTGGCAAGCAAGGCCGATGTCTGGATTGCCGATGGGCTGTTATAGTTCACCGAAAAGCCGGAATCATTGTTGGCTACCGGAGCCGTATTTTGCGTCGGCTGATCGTAGAGGACGTCGACCCAGTAGTTGGTGGCATTGTAGCTCGCCGTCGGAAACAAGCTGCTCGTTCCATAGGCGTAGACGCCGTTACCCCCGCCCGTCGCACTGGACGGCGCGGTCAGAGCGCCGTTTGAATGGCTGTTGGTGAAGTAGTTCGGGCTTGCGGCGTAGAAACCATTGGAATGATAGCTCGCCACGTATGTCGTACCCGCTGAAATGTTGACAGGCTGGGCGAAGGTCACCGTCTGCCAACCGCTGGGGGATTCGTTGGTGAATGTTGCCGAAGCAAGCAGCGTGCCCGTGCTGCTCCAAAGAGAGCCGACATGCGTGCCCGTGTCCTGCGCACTCTTATAGTAGCGCAGACCAACGATCGCTCCGCGAGCGGAAGCCGTGAATTTGACACCGAGTTCGATGGAGCTAGGGTCGCTGACTGCCGCGATACTCGGCGTGTCGGAGGCGGCGAACAGAGTGGTCGCCGTCGAGGGGGGCTTCACCGCCAGGTTCACCGTCGCCGATGATGTCCCGCCGCGGCCGTCCGATACGCTGTAGGAGAAGCTGGCTGACCCGCTATAACCGGCCGTTGGCGTGAAGATGAACGCGTTGGCCTGGCTGTCGAAGGTCACAGTGCCATTCGTCGCCCCCGTCGCACGTGTGATCGAGAGGATGTCGCCGTTGGCATCGGTATCGTTGGCGAGCACCGTGGATGCAGCGATCCACAACGGCGTGTTGTGATAGACGGTGATCCCGTTGTCGTTGGCGGCGACCGGTGCGACGTTGCCAGTCGCATAATCGAAGACGACGTCGACCCAATAGTTGGAGGCTTGATAACTGGATGTCGGGAAGGCAGTGCCTGCACCATAGGCATAGACACCGTTTCCGCCGCTCGTTGTCGACGCCAGCGCCGTCAGCGGACCATTGGCGTGCGCGGTCGTAAAATAGTTCGAACTCGCCACATAGGTGCCGTTCGTGTGGTAGGAGGCGACGTAGGTCGTGCCCGCGGTAATCTGGATCGGGCTGGAGAACTTGGCCGTCTGCCAGCCGCTGAACGACTCATTGGTGAAGGTCACCGTTGCCAGGAGCGTGCCGCTCGCCGTCCAGATGGAACCGGTGTGAGAACCGGTGTCGCCCGCCGCCTTGTAATAGCGGATGCCGGTAACCGTGCCGCTGCTGGAGGCAACGAATTTCATTCCCAGTTCGAGCCCGGTATTGTCGCTGAAACTGCCACCCGTCGGCCCCTCATCCGGTCCGAACAGCGATACGCCCGCAGGTCCGTCGTCGATCGTGAGGCTGACGCTGCCTTGGTCCGCACCGCCGCGGCCGTCGGATATCGTGTAGCTGAAACTTGCCGGACCAGCGTAGCCGGCGGTCGGCGTGAAAATGACATTGCCGGTTTGGGTATCCAGCGTCACCGTGCCGTTGACGGCGTTGCCGACGGCGGTGATCGTCAAGGCATCGCCATTGGCGTCCGTGTCGTTTGCAAGCAGGGCGGCGAAGGAAATCGATACGATTCCGTTGCGGTAGCCTGTGAAGCCGCTGTCGTCGGTTGCCACCGGCAACGCATTCGGGCCGGGGTCGAAGACCACGTCCACCCAGTAATTGATGCCGTTAGAGCTGGTTCCCGGGAAAGTGCTGGCATTGCTGTAGGCAAAGACGCCGCCGTTGTCGACGATCTTCAGGGGACCGTTGGCGTAGGCTCCGTTGAAATACCCCTCGGTCCACGAGTAGAAGCCGCCGCTGTGGTAGGATGCGACGTAGGTCGTTCCCGCCGTGATCTGGATCGGGCTGGCGAAGGTTACCGTCTGCCATCCGGAAATCGGTTCTGCGGTCGAGACGCCGGTGCCAAGGAGAGTACCGTTCGCGCTCCACAGGCTGACGACGTGCTCGCCTGCATTGTAGAACCCCTTGTAAAAGCGGATGCCCTCCACGGTGCCGTTGGTGGTAGATTGAAAGCGGACGCCGAGCTCCACGCCGTCCCGATCGACCACGGTCTCTACCGTCGGCCTGGACGCCAAGCTCCACAGGCTCGACGTCTGCGGTAGCGTTACGGTAACCTGCTTGCCGGCCGACGGCGTCTCGAGATTGAGGCTGTCGTCGACGGCGCGCGACATGATCGTGTAGGTGCCGCTTGCTTGCACGACCCAGCTGTAGGTCCAGTTTTCCCTGCCGGTCGCCTTGAACCAGTGCTGGCCGCCGTCCGTGGAGACTTCGATGCCGGCAATGATGCCGCCGCCGAAATCCTGCGCCGTGCCCGTGACTGTGACCCGCTGCCCCTCCACGAAGGTCGCGCCGACACTGGGGGACGTGATCGTCGAGGTCGGTTTGGCCGTATCCGTCGATTGCGCCGCCAGGATCAGGCTCGCATCGAGCGTCTGAGGCTGGATACCCATGTCGGCGAACATGTTGACCATCGCCTGCTGTACATTCGGATCGGTCGGTGTCGGCGCCCCCTCATGGTTGGAATCGAGGCCCCAGGACCAGAATACCGTGCCAGCCCCGAAGACGAGGGCCCCGCTCTCGGCCCGGTACATCGTCAAGCTATGAGTCACATCGGCGGAACCGATCGATGCACCGTAATCGCGTAGATACGTATCGACTGAAACCGTCGAGAGTGAGAGGTTTACCAGTCCAGCCGGCCTGAAACCGTTTTCGACATCGGAATCCCACTCATATCCCAACAGGTTCTGCACCAGGGAATAGGTCTGGCCTGGCTGGAGGTTCGCGACATCCGTGTTGCGCCAGAAGCGCAGGTTGGAATAATCGTAAGGAATGGTGATCGTGTCCTGGCGATAGCTGTCCACCGTGAACATCGTGCCGGTCAGCGAGTTTTCCGGCTCCTGTCCCGGGTCGGCAAATCGCGGGTCACGCCATGTGCCCGTGCCGACCGTGCTCGGATCGGTGCTGGTGCCCCAGGTCTCCTTGTAACAGACCATCGTCCGGTAGGGCGTGCCGTTGCCGTCGATGCTCGTTTCCCAGCGAACCTTCCAGTAGCATTCGTTGCCGCTCCAGAAGGCGAGATTGACGCCCGCATCTCGCGCGGCTTCGACGTTGGCCCGCTGTTCGGCCGACCAGTACTCGTCATGCCCGACCGAAAGGAAGGCATCGTGATTGAGCAGCAGCGTGCCGTTTCGCGTCGCATCGACGCCGGAGATGTAGGAAACATCGTAGCCATTCTGCTCGAGCCAGCGGATCGCCGAATGCTCAGCCCCGAAAATGAAGTCGTGCGTGCCGCCGACGGGGCTCGTATTGGTGATGATCGGCCGATTGTAGCTGACCGCGGAGGCTCGCCCGATCGCAGTCAGGCCGCAATTGCAGTTGGGGGGCATGTAGCCGATCATGTCGTTGGGATCGACCGGGACCTCTCCATAATAGAGACTGGCACCGCCCCAGGCGTTATAGGCCTGCCAGGTCGTATCGGACGTCTGGAAGACAATGTCGCTGGTGGAGCTGTCGTCGCGGACGATGAACGGGATGTGGCTTGAGCCCGCGGTTCCATCCTCGCGAACAAGCTTGGCGATGTAGACGCCCGACACCATGTCGTCGGGGATCGTCCAACTTGCCGAAACCGACCAGTTGCCGCAGTCGATCAGCCCACGCGCCATGTCCACGATCGGATGCGGTTGCAGCTGCGCCTGTGCAAGATTCACGTCGATCGTCGCCACTCTGCGGGCGCCGTCGCCGCCGTAATAGCCGAGACGATAGATTTCGATCCGGTAATCGGTCGAATCGGTTGCGATCTTGAAATCGACCGTCTGACCGATATTGGTGCTGATCTGCGTGGCAAAGCCTTGGATATTGCCGTCGCCATCACCGTCGATACCCCATTCGCTGACGGGATTTCCCTGCTTCATGTTTTCAAGGACGACCTTGTTCGGCGTCGCAGCGAGAGCCGTCGTCACTGCGGCGGTCGTCGTCGTGGCCTGCTGGGAGATCCCACTGAGCAACGCACTTGGCGAGAGGCTGGATCCACCCCCGACCAGCCATGTTCCTGTTGCAAGATTGGATGCGGCCCCCACGGTCCATGACGGGTAGGAGGCCGTGGATGCCTGTGTGCCGCCGTCGGTATCGGGAACCGACTTCTCCACGGAAATGCCGGTCGCGATGTTTTCGCCAAGCAACTTGCCGAGTCCGCCGGTGTCTTGCGGTGCCTTGTCGAGACCGGTTTCGCGTCGGTCTCTGCGGAGCCGGTCGCCGTCGTTGCGAGACTCGTTCGGATCCTGGTCGTCCCTCGGGAAATCGCCCAATCCGCCGGTGTCCTGCGGGAATTCGCTCGCACCACCGGTGTCTTGTGGGGCTGCCTCTCCATCGTGGTCCTGGTGAGGCGTGTCGGGCCCGGCGTCCTGCAACGCGTTGATTGTTTCTGCATCCTGCGGGTGCGACACGGCCCCACCGGCATCCTGCGCGGAATCCGCATCGCGCCTTTTCCGTCTGCGCGACGGGCCGTCATGCTCAATATTGACCCCTGCGCCGGGCATCACCGCCACGGAGATGGCAGGCGCAGCATCCAGGTTCGCATGATATGAGGCGGGGGTCGTGTAGACCCTGCTCGCACCACTGAAAACGCTCAAGTATTCATGGTTCTTGAGATGCATCCTGAGCATAGCGCACCGCCCCGATAGCCCTTTGCAATCGAATGGACCTAAGTCTTTGCAAAGGCTGATTTTGCCAGCTTTTGGCGTTCAGTGAACGATACCAATCCGTGGTGTACGCTTCTGCCAAAGTCGGTAGCCGCGGACGCGTCCCTCCACCGATGTGATTACCGCTTCGCGATGCCGCTCGCGACAGCCGCTCCACTCGGCCAATAACCTGCGCTGGTGCCATACGCTGTCAGGCCGTCACCGGAGCAGCTCTCCAGCGTGTCGCAAGTTGACTTCACCGTTGAGGCGCGCGGGAAGGCGGCCTGCGAGCCGGACGGCGCAGGCAATGATGCGTCCGGAAGACTTTCAGAAGCTCCAGCTAATCGAATTTCCGCCTCGTGCGTCGTGTCCACCCTACTAACAACGGTGGAACCCGAAGCCGCCGCCCGAGACCACTGATCTCCAAAAGAAGTAGGTCGTCCCCCTAAGCTCCGATGTGTCGAAGCCAAAATTCGGGTTCACCAGCCGGAGCGATTTCAGCATTCTAGGGTGAACGGGATTGGGACAGCCGGAAATGGAGTGCGGCGGGGATGCACGATTTGACGATCAACCGCTTTCGAACCGCTCGCGGCAGAATTCTACGGATGCAGATCGAACGGCTCGCCAGCCATCTCGGGCGCCCGGTGGTTATTCTGGACGTGGGGGGACGTCCTGACTACTGGGGAAATGTCGGATACGAAAACATCTCCCAAATCCGTCTCCTCAACATTGACGAGGAAGAATTCGACCGCGTGGGAATTTCCAAACTGTTCGTGAGCGAAATCGGCGACGCCCGCAATTTGAAGGACTACGCTGATAAATCCGTGGACCTGGTGCATTCCAACTCAGTGATTGAGCATGTTGGCGCGTGGCCCGATGTAAGTGCCATGGCTTCTGAATTGCTTCGGGTTGGACTTTCCGGTTGGGTTCAGACTCCGGCATGGGAATTCCCCATCGAACCGCATTTCCGCCTTCCCTTTTTGCACTGGTTCGCGGCGCCGATTCGACGGGCTGTTCTTAGAGCATCAAGGGACTATGGGACCTTGGACATCAAAGGCCGACGCTATCACACCGATCGCATCAACCTGCTCTCGTTCGGCGAAGTTAAGTCCTTGTTTCCAGACGAGGAGATCTTTGTCGAACGCTATGTCCTCCCGAAGAGCTATATCGTTCGGTGGGGCCCTGGAACGTCTCGGGAGACGATGGCACAAACGCAGAGCGCTTGATCTGACGCGCGCGCCTCGTCGCCGTTAGATCATTTCATTGTTTCATTGAAACCGTGAAATGATCTAACTCTTTGAAACTACGCAATTCCGGACGGAAAACCGTTACACACTTTTCCTGGAATTGCGCTAGCTGGAGTGGATGCCAGGACTTTCGGGAGCCGTCGTCGGCTCAACCGGTGCTGCAGGTCTGGGCGCGCAGATCGACGGGTTGGCCGTCCGCGTCGATACTGACAATCTTGGCGCTCCATGTGGGCACGAGAGTACATTTGACGTCGATCGGCCCATATCCCCAGGACTCGTTGACGATCTTCAGGTCTCTCACGGACCCGGTCATGCCGAGGCGGAACGGGTAGCCGCCGCCCTCAACCATCATCCGGTTGATGTCCACGGAGGAATTACCTTGGGCATCGGGGTAGAAGAAGGGAGCGGTGCCCCCACAGGCGCGCGTTTCAACGAGCTTCAGCACAACGTTGCGGACCATTACTGGCGGTCCGTCATACCCTTGGATCCCGTCACCGTGCCAGTCTTGGCATATGTCCGGGGGGACGATGCGTACATAGGAGTTCTCGATGACGACCGGTCCGCAATCGTTACTGCGTCCGCCGACGCGAAACCCCTCTGGTACATTGTCGATCTTCACGTTGCGCGCCGTGTAACCTCCGATGCCGATCACCGGCGGGTCCGTATCTCGTGTTTGCCGGGCGGACCGCGTTATCGTTGTATCCTCGATGACCAGGCCGTTGTTGCATCGGTCGCCCGGGACATTGTCGATGCGGCCACCGCGGATCTCCACGCGTCGCACGGTGACATTCGGGGCGCCGATCATCAGGTTCCCGTCGGTGATCCGCAGATCTTCGACAATGGCCCCCGCGCTGCGAACCCAGTAGTCGCCGGTAATCGAGCGGGTCGGCGTCCAGCCCGGCGGGGTTCCGGCCGAAGCAAGCGTCGGGTAAAGATCCTGACCGGAGGCCCGCGGCGCGAGCGCCAAAGCAAGGCCGATCCAGGCGGCGGCGACGGTCAGATCCCGGGTTACAAACAAGCCAGCCTCCCTTCGTGCCGACCTCGGGCACTCGCTCGACATACGTGCGGCCCGGTTTTCATCATAACGGTCCAGCGGAGCATGGAAAGGTGAGGGGGTTTCTCCGTTCGGATGAGCCGGAATGCGCTAGATGGTTCAATCGCGCCGGCAGCCCCCGTGTGTATAATCTCGATGGCCTCACCGGCCATCCTGAATGACGGATGGGAAGCACTGCTCGGGAAGGTCGGGGAACATTCCGCCTGTTGCTGTCGGGAAGTGCGGCGATGTCAAGACTGTATCGGCGGCCCAAGGCCGGTGAACTGGCAGGCACTTTGCGGCGCGCGCCCTTCACAAGCGTCGAGCGGAGAGCACCAACGCTCCTTGTTGCGACCGCCCAGCCGCACGGTACAAAGTTACCGTGGCCTGCCACGGTTTTTCTCGTCAGCCTCATCGTTCCATCGATCGTGGAGGTGGGCCCGCTAAGCATCGCGGCCTACCGCGCCATTCTCATGATCGCGCTGGTACCCTGCGTGGTCACGTGGCTGCGCGGCGGAGCGGGACGCATCAATGCGGCCGATATCGGGGTTTCCCTATTTTGCCTTTGGGCATGGGTCAGTGTGGCGGTTAATCACGGCTTCTCGGCAGCGGTCGAACCCGGCGGTATCCTGCTTGTCGAGACCCTCGGAGCCTACCTCCTGGCGCGGTGTTACGTCCGCGACGCCGAGAGCTTCAGGAACATGACCAATCTGATGGTCAAGCTCATACTCTTGCTCTTTCCATTCGCAGTTTACGAATGGATTACCGGCAGCAAGCCGATCCTGTCCGCCTTCGGTTTCTTTTCCCGCACAGTCGAGATTACGATGATGGAGCCGCGGCTGGGGTTCTGGCGGGTCCAGGGTCCGTTCGCCCACTCCATCATGTTTGGTCTTTTTTGCGGCAGCATGATTGCGTTGGCCCATTTCGTCGAGGGCAGCGGCTGGCGGAGGCTGCTCGCACCCCTCGTCGCCGGGGCGGCCGTATTGTCAATGTCGTCGGCCACCATCGCAACAGTTTTCCTGCAGGGCGCGCTTATATCGTGGAACTCTTTCCTGAGAGCGTACGAAAACAGATGGAAGCTTCTGCAGCTCCTTATCTTCGCGGGATATCTCGTGGTTGAGTTCGGATCCAACCAGACACCCATCCAATTCTACATTTCCAAGTTCACATTAGATAGGCAGACGGGCTGGTTCCGTCTCTGGATATGGGAGTACGGATCCGCTTCGGTGCTCAATCACCCGCTCTTCGGAATTGGCTTCGGTGATTGGGTGCGGCCGAATTGGATGGCTCCCGACAGCGTCGACAATTTCTGGCTTCTGACCGCGATGAGGTACGGGCTGCCGGCCTTGATTTTCATTCTCGGATCGTTTTTCTGGATTGTCTTCAAAGTCGCGTACGAGAAAACCGGCGACGAAATTTCGCGCGAATACCGCGTTGCATATCTCATCTGCATGACGACCTTCTTCGTCGGCGGAACCACAGTTCATTTATGGGCTGCCCCGTATGCATGGTTCCTGTACCTGATGGGCAGCGGCGTCTGGTTTTTCGGCAACGGGAATCGTGACAGCGTTGCAGCGACGCAGTCAGATGAGTCGGCGCGACGTGCCCTTGAGGAACCGCTGTGGACGCGAGGCTCTGCTACGGCGGGTGCTCGGCGGCGCCACGTGGCTCAACCCAGCCGCAGCTCGCGCCGTCGTCATCTGGCTCCCCGAAACTGACCTCGATAGGCTGTCCACGCTCGCGTGCCCGCCGGGATCGGCCTGACACCGTCGTTTTTCAGGCGAACCGCCCTCGAACGCAAATGAATATGCCCTAGCCAAAAGGACTAGCTCCGCAGTTGGCTGGGTACAGGTCATGCACCATTGACGATCTATCGTATCAGCCATAACCGCCTGACAATGACACCGGGCGTCTGGTTCAGATTCGGGTGTTCGAATGAGTGACGTGGATGCACGCTTTTATATTTCGATCCTTTTGAGAAGATTGCCTTATCTGGTGGCGATCGTCAGTTCCGCGCTGGCGCTTGCCGTCATTGTAGCCAGCATCCTGCCACCCCTTTATCGCGCCAGTGCCAAGATCCTTGTAGAGGCTCCGCAGATCCCCGCGGAACTGGCACGATCGACGGTCCCGATACAGGCCACCCAACAATTGCAGATCATTCGGCAGCAGATCACCGCGCGGGACGACCTTCTCGCGCTTGCCAGGAAACTTGAGGTCTACGGCACGGAAGAAGCCGAACTTTCGGACCAAGACATCGTTGACGACATGCGGTCCCGCATCACCTTCGAAGAAATCGGACTGAGCTCGCCCTATGGCGACCCGGGGCCGTCGGTGGCAAGCGTCAGCTTCACGGCAGCCGATCCTGATCTGGCGGCAAGGGTTGCCAACGAGTTTGTCGACCTGATCCTGCTCAAGCAGCAGCAACAACGAACCGGTCGTGCTGCCGACACCGTGAAATTCTTCGACCAGGAGGTCGCAAGGCTTGGCTCGGACTTGAATCGCCTCGAAGCCGAGATTCTGAGATACAAGAACGAGAACGCGGACACGCTCCCAGAAAGCCTTGAGTTTCGGCGCAGCCTGCAAACCAGCCAGCAGGAGAGATTGATTGTGCTCGAGCGCGAAGAGTCCGATCTCCGCGCCAGGCGCAGCAACCTTGTCGAGAGTTATGCCCTTACAGGACAGACCGTCGATGGTGGCGTGGCGACACCGGAACAGCAGATGCTTGTGGAACTGAACCGCGCCCTTGCGGAGCAGCTCGCGATCTTTTCGGAAAACAGCCAGAATATCGTGGCCCTTCGTGCGCGCATCGCCTCACTGCAGGCCGCGATGCGCTCGCGGCCTGCCACTGAAGGTCGCTCGGCCAGTGATACGGGAGAGCGTTCCGGGCTCGACCTGCAACTGTCATTTATCGACGAGCGTCTGCGGGTGATCGACCGCGAGAAGGCAGCGATCACGCAGCGCATTGCCGAGTTGACGAAATCGATTAGCGCGACGCCCGACAGCGAAACCGTTCTCTATTCGCTTGAGCGGAACCGCACAAATCTGCAGACGCAATACAATACCGCAATCGCCAGACGCGCAGAGGCGATGATCGGTGAACAGATCGAGAGACGAGCCGACGGAGGTCGCTTCTCCGTCCTCGAGCGGGCGACTCCTCCTCAGGATCCGGAAAGTCCGAAACGCCGCCGGATCGTGCTCCTCGGTGCGATCGGCGGATTGGGCTTGGCCGTGGCGCTCATCGGGCTGCTTGAGTTTTTCAACGGGACGGTGCGCAGGCCCATCGAGCTCGTGCGGATGCTCGACCGCCAGCCGCTCGCCACCATTCCGTATATCTCGACGGCAGACGCGATCCGCAACCGCTTCAGGCGAACCGTGGCAGCGGTGTTCTCCGGCGCCGCCGCTCCGGTGGCGCTTGTGGCCGCGCACTACTTCTATATGCCACTGCCGCTTGTATTTCAGAACGTCTATCAGTGGCTTACCGCGCTGGTCTAGCGGAGGAAAGCCAGGAACAGCTGTACCGTTTATGCGAATTCGGGGTGTGAGATATGGAACACCGTAAAGTATCCCTGCAGGAGCGAAGCGCGTCAGAACGACCGGGCCGGGCGGGAAGCGAGGCGCTGTGGGGGAAGTTGGCACCGTTGCGAACCGACCCACGTGTCATAACTGCCAACCGGATCGTCACAACGAGCCGGCTGAACCCGGCACATACGGTATTCGACATGATGCGAACCAAACTGCTGCAGCAGTTACAGCAGAACAACTGGACGACGGTTGCCATCACGTCGCCGACACCCGGATGCGGCAAGACCTTCGTCGCCTTGAATCTGGCCTTCAGCCTGGCGAACCAGCGGGAGTGTCGCACGGTACTCGTCGATCTGGATCTGAAGCGACCGCAGGTTGCCAAGATGCTTGGTGTAGGGGCCCCGACAACGATCGAGAATTTCCTGAAGGGTGAGGGCGAGATCGCCGACGTTTTTCTGCGCCACAACGACAATCTCGCAATTGGCGCCAACAGCCAGGCCGTGTCGTTTTCGGCGGAGCTATTGCAAAGCCGCGAGACAGTAAAGGTGCTTCAGGAGATGCGGCAAAGGATGTGCCCGGACGTCGTCCTGTTCGACATGCCGCCGATGCTTTCGAATGACGACGTCATGGCATTCCTGCCGAATGTCGATTGCGTCATTCTTGTCGCGGCAGCCGAGCAGAGCACCCTTGGCGAACTCGATATCTGCGAACACGAACTATCTGAGAGGACCAACGTGCTCGGTGTCGTTTTGAACAAGTGCCGATTTGCTCCCGAAAAATATGGCTACTGAAGTGCCTTTGCCTCTTTCGCGAAGTGTCGAATTTGCATGCAGCATTTCAAAGTGCTGCCGCAACCTTAGCGGGTCCGATCGGACGCGCGGCGCCGCAAGGTCGCCCAAAGGCTTGAGACGACTTTGACCAAAACGCCGGCAACGATTGCGTCGGCACAGAGTTGGATGGATCAGGTGAATCAAACAGTAGCGATGAACGCGTTGCTCGGCGAAAGTTCGGTGTCAGGCGCGCGTGCCAGCATCAGGCATCTTGATCGCTCACAATGGGAGTGTGCAGTCCGGACCTTTTTGGACTTCAACTACCGTCAAACGTGGCCGTACAGCGAGGCGTTGGCGAAAAAGCGTGGCGCGGTAAGCGAACACGTGGCTGTCCAAAGTGGCGGTGAAGTCCTTGCGCTGGCAAACGTTCGCATCAAAGCGCTACCAGTCATAGGCGGAGGACTGGCTTATATTAGTGGCGGCCCCCTTGTTCGGAAGAACCATGGCCCTGACAACGACCTTGAACGCCTTGAAATATGCCTTGAGGCGCTGGATCGAGAGTACGTTCAGCGTCGCGGTCTTGCGCTTCGCATTGCGGCGCCAATCGATCTGCCTGAGCGAAACCACGCTGTCGCCCAGCGATTCGAGCGCGCTGGATTCCGTGCATGTGATGGAAGCGGGCAATACCGAACAGTGCTCATCGATCTTGATCGATCTTCAGAAGGTTTGCGGTCGTCACTTCACAGCCATTGGCGGCGGAACCTCAATACTGCCGAGCGCAACGGCCTCGAGGTGAGCTTTGGCACGGACCTGTGTCGCTTCGAGCAAGTTGGCCATATGCTTGAGGCTCTTGAGGTGAGAAAGGGCTTCACTGCTGGTCTCAATGCCAAATTCTTTGCAGATATTCAGGAGAAGCTATCGGCTCAGGACAGGTTGATTGTTGGGCTGGCTCAGCAGAACAACGCACCGGTTGCCGGAAGCATTATAGCCATTCATGGTGATGTGGCGGTATATCTTGCCGGGGCAAGCACCGACGTCGGGCGTGAGTTGAGGGCTTCCTATATCCTGCATTGGCGAACGATTGAAGTCGTGCGAACACGCGGCTCGCGTTGGTACGACTTGGGGGGAATAGACCTCTCTGCCAATCCCGGGGTGAGCTCTTTCAAACTACGGACCAATGGCATTGACGTTACAGCCGCGGGTCCTTTTCTAAAATCGCCGGAAGGCGCTCGCGCACGCATCGCTTCTTGGGCGGAGCGTGCCTACGTATGGGCTAGGCGGATGCAAAGCAGATGAATGACGACGTCATGGCATTCCTGCCGAATGAGGATCCTCCGCCGCTGCCTCCAGCCTCCCTTGCGAGCGATACGAACCCTTCCGGGTGGAAGGCTTTGGTGCCGTGATACAGTGCCGTGGTCCTTGCCCGCCGCCGTAACGCTTTAATTTACCCTTCCTTGAATCGTCGCCAGGTTAACGAAACCTGCCCCAGGTTCGTGCTGTGATCGTCATACGAACAGCTCTGCGCAGGCGGCGCCAGATCGGTAGTTCACCGGACAAGATCTGCTCGATTGCGCTATCGGTTGCATCCCGGCGAACCGAGGTTCGCGGTCTGAGAAAAGGCGCATCAACAAAATGCCCCCCGTCGCTTGAATAGGCGGTCGCATAACCGGCCCTCCGCAAGCCCAGCAACACAGTACCATTGTACCGCCCGAACGGGATCGACGCGGACCGAATAGGTACTCGGCAAATTTCCTCCAGGATCCTCTTTGACACGTCCAGTTCGTAGTTCAACTCTGTCGCCGAAAGCTTGGACCAATCGCAATGAGCGACGCCATGGCTACCGACGGGCATCCCCATCTTCATCAGTGCGCGGATGTCGTCAGGCCCCAGGGATCCTGGCTGGCCAATGCGACCCGCCAGAACGAAAAACTCCGCCTTTAGGCCGCGCCGATCCAGTTCAGGCGCTGCGACCAGCAGGTCGGATATGTTACCATCATCGAAAGTGATGGATAGCCGTTCGCGGTGTGGATGGTTAGCGATGCGGTCGAGCACCTGACGGAAACGGTCTACGTCGATCCAGTAATCGGCTTCGCCTGCGTCGAGCACACGAGATGGCTTCCCTATGCCATGAAAATTTACGATCCGGCATTTTTCTGTGGCCGCTCCCACCTCGACTATCTCGCTGATGAATCGGATGCCTGCTTCAGCGGCATCACGGCACTACGCAGCCCTGCTCGGTGTATCGATCCCCGGCAGGATCGGGCTGCTTCTCCAACGGCAATCGCCAACCTGAACAACGCGGTCTGCAAAGGCCCGTGATGCCGTTGGTAGTAGCGTATCTTATTGGCCGTCATCAGCGCGAACAGCCGCGGATCCGTTCCGGATTCTCCACCGGCATGGATGACCTGCGACCTTGGCTCGTAGACGATCTCGAAACCCGCCTTGCGGACACGCCTCTGATAATCCACTTCTTCACTGTAGAGAAAAAACGACTCGTCCCATCCGCCGACCGCACGGCGCGCCCGCGCTGAAACCAACAGCGCCGCACCGGTCGCCCACTCCACCGGTCCCGCGCATTCATATCGGGTCGGCTCGCTGATTACCTCCCCCCAACCAAGTCGCGCGGCCAGTTTTCCTCCTAGAATGGCCTCGGCCCAAGCGGTGAGGATGGAGGGTTCTCGTCGTTGTGTCGGATCGGTCTTTCCGTCCTGCCCGTAATTTCGGGGAACGGCGATACCCACCGATGGCATTGCAGCGCGTTCGACAAGCGGTGCAACAGCTCCGGGGCAGAGCCGAAGATCGGGATTCAGGATGAGGATGTGCGAGTCCTGATACACCGTCGCCGCTGCCACATTGATGGCCGCCGCGTAACCAGCGTTGCGGCCCATGCGTCTCACGCTGGGCCCGAGGGGGTGGGCTTCTGCCAATTCGGCCGATCCATCGCGAGAATCATTGTCGACGACAATGACCTCGAACCGCTCGATGCCCGCCAAGCCTTCTGGAAGTGAGTCCAGCAGGGAAGGCAGCACCGAAGCGCTGTTGTATGTGACAATGACGACTGACACCGTGGCGGCCGGCCGACCCTCGTGATCCGGCTGCTTCCCTGATTCCACGGGGCCGTCAGCAATCCTGCCTGCAGCCTCGATGCCAAGCGTCTGAGCGATGGCTTCCTCCAAACCTTCAAGCGTCGATGATGTCATGTCATTCACCACCCTGAAACATTTCTGCAAGAAATCGCTAAGTCAGCACCTCCAACGGAAGCGGATACCCGAGAAATGCGGTCGGGCCGGCCGTAAGTCCGAGTAACGACTGCCCACCAGTCTCCCGTACGTTCCAGAAGCGCCCGCAAAGAATTCCTAAGATTATTAACCCCGCCGCCCGAGCGAGAGTACCTCAACAAAAGGCGCAAGGAGCTATCCAGTTTGCCGACTGGAGGCTTATGGACGACCAAACGTATGGTGAGCTTCGACGCCGTTCTCGAAATCTTCGCGGGGCCAGCATGTCACAATGCCGCCATGTCCTGATCCTTGTCGAAAACCTACCCGTTCCCTTTGATCGGCGGGTCTGGCAAGAAGCGCAGGCGCTGCACGGAGCTGGCTACGAGGTGTCCGTGATCTGTCCCGCGGGCAAGGGCTACGACGAAGCGTACGAGGTGATCGACGGCATACATATCTATCGGTATCCGCTACATGAAGCAGCTTCGATTGCAGGATATCTGCGGGAGTATTTCTCCGCCCTTGTCCATCACGGCCTCCTTTCATTCCGTGCACGGCGACGCAGGCGGATCGACGTCATACAGGCGTGCAACCCGCCGGACCTGATGTTCCTCATCGCGCTGCTGCACAAGCTGCTTTTTGGTACCTTCTTCGTGTTCGACCACCATGATCTCGGACCGGAGCTCTACTACACGAAGTTCGGCCGCAAAGACCTCCTCTATCGGTTGCTCTGCTTCTTCGAAAGGCAGACTTTCCGCGTCGCGGATGCGAGCATCGCCACGAATGAAAGCTTTCGCGATATCGCCGTTGCACGCGGCGGCATGCCTCCTGACCGGGTAGTCGTTGTGAAGAGCTATCCTGAAGCCTCCAGGTTTCACCGCACGGAGGCTGAGCCGTCGCTCATGGTCCCAGGAAAGCATCTCGTGGGATACATCGGCATCATGGGTGCACAGGACGGTGTGGAAACCCTTGTACGCGCCATGGACGAGGTCGTCCGTGTTCGAAAGCGTGACGACATTCATTGCGTCATCATCGGCGATGGACCCGAACTCAACCGGCTGAAGGCGCTTTCTGCCGAGTTCAAGCTGGAAAGCTCGTTGCGCTTTACCGGTTATCTCAGTGGTCCCCGGCTCATGGCGCATCTGTCGGCCCTTAGTCTCGGGATCATCCCGGATCCGCCGAACGAGTTTAACGACAAGCTCTCCATGAACAAGGTATTTGAATACATGATGTTAGGCTTGCCGATCGTCCAGTTTAGTCTGGGCCAGGCGACACGTGAAGCGGAAGGTGCGGCGCTTGTCGTCCCGGAGCACACGCCGCAAGCCCTCGCGAGCGGCATAGTCGGCCTGATCGACGACCCGGACCGACGTAAGCGCATGGGCGTCTTAGGCCGCGCTGTCGCCGAACGCCGCTTTCAATGGCCGGGCGAGGCCCGGCAGTATCTCGACATGTATCGAACCCTGTTCCGGCCGGGATTGAGCGTCAATGATCAGCGTCATTATCCCGCATCTTAATCAGCCAGAGGCACTGAGATTTTGCCTCAGATCCCTTTGCGGCCAGGAAGGTGTCCGACAGCCGGTCGAGTTCATCGTCGTAGACAACGGCTCGAAGGCAAAACCAACGGCGATTTGCTCGAGCTTCCCTGCAGTTCGACTCTTGTCTCAACCGATCCCTGGTCCGGGACCGGCACGCAACCTCGGGGCATCATATGCGAACGGGGAGATCCTTGCGTTTATCGATGCCGATTGCATTGCCGACGCCAACTGGCTGGGCGAGATCGAGCGCCGTTTTTTGCAAGATCCCCAGATTGCAGTCCTCGGTGGCGATGTGCGGATCGCGTATCAGGATCCCTGCCGGCTTACCCTCCTGGAAGCCTATGAGAGCGTATTCGCCTATCGCATGAAGGAGTACATCGCCCGGCAAGGGTTCACTGGAACCGGTAATCTTGCCGTTCGTAGGGAGGTCTTTTTGGCAGTTGGCCCATTTGGGGGGATAGAGATCGCGGAGGATCGCGATTGGGGTCAGCGGGCATTGGGTCAGGGTTATCGCACACACTATTGTCCCAACATGATCGTCTACCATCCGGCGCGGAGAACCTTTGGCGATCTCGCAAGGAAATGGCGACGCCACACAATACATGATTTTGCGCGCATTCAGTCCAAATCCGGCTGGCGACTGCGCTGGGTCCTTCGCAGCGTTGCCGTTGCGCTCTCTCCCCCGGCAGAGTTGGTCCGGATTGCCTCCTCGGAGCGACTGAAAGGCTGGCGGCCGCGTGCACTCGCATTTCTTGGCGTCGTTCTCATTCGCTTCTACAGATCTGGGATCATGCTTGCGCTTGCGGCGGGCGTACGCGCGTCTGAGCTGAATGGCGGATGGAACCTAGCAGCGCCGTCTGCTCCGCCTCGTGATCGGTCGTAGCGGCCGACTGCGGCCCCCTCACGGCACCAAGTGGATTGGTTCGGCTGCCTGCATGGCTCTTTATCCTATGGCTTCCTCAGGCGGGTGACATCCCTGTCGGCGTGGCGTGCGTTTGCCGCGGACCCGAGGCCGGATGTGGTAGAAATCGTGGTCAATTCGACCAGGGCACCGACTGCTTACCAGTGGCCTCCAACGAAAGAGGGTATTCCATACCTCACCGGCAGCGCTGCAGGCTGACATTCTCACTCAATCTGCTGCCCACGTCAGCAGGTCGGATGTCTTCCAAGAACCGGGCAAGCGCGGTCATGCTGTCTTCGATCGGGGGTCAGCTTCCTTGCGGAAGTCGTCGCGGAGCTGGCGCGGCTGTGGTCTCACCGAGACGCAGCTTCCTCGTCGAAGAACCGGAGCAGGGGAGCAGGTCAGGTTTCGATTGCCGCGCTACCCATGAAGCAACTGCTGCAGAGGGCTGGAGTAGAACATTTTCTGACGTGCAAAGTGCAAAATAATATAACCGCGTTGTTGTAATACTAAATCAAATTATCTAAAGACGATCTATTGATATCACAATAGTTTACTTAATAAAATTATAATGCCGTAAGCGAAATACATAGGTTATTTGAGTTAAAAGTCATATATATTTATCCTGCATCGGGTTTTCATTCCGAGACTAGGGCAGAGATATCTGCGCTTGCGGCGAGTCCACTATTAATCGTGGAGGGGCGCGATGTCGAAAAATCCTAGGATATACCCGCACTGGCTCATTGCGCGGCCGCTATCGCGCGATTCGGCGATAGGCACCCGGCCCTTCTATCTGACCGCCAAACGCGGTTTTGACATCTTGGCGACATTGATAATCGGACCATTAGCCTTGGCCATCATCGGCGTCCTGGCGTTGCTCATTCGCCTGGATGGCGAGAAAGCATTTTTTTGTCAGCCACGGCTTGGCAAGGGAGGAAGAGTTTTCAAACTCTGGAAACTTCGCACCATGGTTCCCGACGCGGAACGGAGGCTGGAGGAATATCTGGAGGCCAACCCCCCGGCTCGCGTCGAGTGGGATCAGACGCAGAAGCTTCAAAATGATCCTCGTGTGACGTCGCTCGGCAAATATCTGCGCAAATATTCTATCGACGAGTTGCCGCAGCTCTTGAATGTCCTTCTTGGCGACATGAGCCTCGTTGGCCCACGGCCGATGCTGCCGGAGCAGCGGCCAAATTACCCCGGCAGTGCATACTTCACTTTACGACCTGGGATCACCGGGCTCTGGCAGGTCAGCGAGCGTAACATGTCTACATTTGCCCAGCGCGCAATATACGACACACGCTATGCTGGCATTGTGTCCTTCGGCACTGATCTTTCAATTCTGTCGAGGACAATCTTTGTGGTTGTGCGCGGGACGGGGGTTTGACAACCATTCTCGCGCACACGAAGGTCGGCGTTGTCTGACAGCGCCACGCGCAAGGGGCCGGAGGACGATCGTTAGGCGCCCGCCGGTCCCCTGTTCAGTGATCTGGCCAGTTCGTTTCGTCGCTTGAAGGATCGCTGGGAAACAGATCATTGATCTTATAGGCGACTTCCGTCCTGTTCGTGGCCTTGACCTTCTTCATGATGTTGCGGATGTGAACCTTGACGGTGCTTTCTCGAAGGTTGAGCTCATAGGCAATGATCTTGTTCGCTTTTCCGCGCCGCAGAGCCTCCACCACTTCGGCTTGACGCGCCGTGAACATGCCGGCCAAGGGACGCGCAACCGTATTGCCCGTTTCGAGCAGCCGACGCATTGCGAATACGCTGCTTGCCGGAACGAAGGTCCCACCTGCCACGGCGAGATCGATTGCCTCGATGCACACATCTATGCTGACCGAGGAAGGAATATAGCCCTTGGCGCCATACTCGAGCGCCTTCATTATCTGGGCGAGCTCGTCCGTATCGGCCAGTACGACCACCGGCGCCGGTTCGAACTCGGATGCGAGCCTCCTTATTTCCTCGGCAACGGCCGGATCAACGATCTTTCTTCCGCCGACGTTCAGCAGGATCGAGGACAGCGGCGGATGTTGGTGTCGCTGTTGCCGCCATTCTTCGATCGAACCGAATGCCAGGACGCGCATGTCCGCCTTGTGGGACACTATGCTTTGCGCCAGGCATTGGCGATCAAGCGCCCGACTGTCGATAATCACAAGCAAGCGTTCCGGAACCGAAGGTTGCTCCGTGCTTGTGCCAATATTGTTGTCGACTTGCGCGGAAATTTCGTTTTGTATATCTTTTCCATTGGCTATCAATTTCATAGTTATACGTCTCCCCAATAGCAATCTCGTCGCAATATTTTTCGGTGTATTGATATTTCTTGCTTGCGCGAGATTCTACTTTGCAGATTTCAACTGAAAACGTGGCAAATATACCCTGCCTTTGAAGCGAAATTCACTACATAAGTAATGCTTGAAGTTATGACGCCGAGGTGGCCTAAGGGCCTCGGCCGCTGCCCCCAGGCAGATCCAGGCCGTCATTCGCAGTCTGCCCTATTCCAATGTAGGGTAAAGACCCCCAAAATCTTATAGTAGACGTACCTCTTTTGCGGTACGGGTGCATCATCCGCCGACGGATAATCGAGGCAGCGAATTTGCTGCAGCTAACTGATCGCGCTGAGTTCATGGCCTTAGCCCCCTTGGCGCGCAGTGAAAGTCATTCGAGGCATCCGACCGATGACTGTGCGCACCGACTTCATCACCAAAATTTCGCCGAATATATACTTAAGTAAAAACTAATAAAAATTAGGCTACTATAATGGCATCGAGGACGAAACGACCAAATTGGGGCATTATGACTGAAAAAAGGAGTATAAGCACTTACACGACGGCGATGTAATTTCGAAAAATCATACATATGTAGTATAGCGTGTTATTATAGCCGATACCTCTTTTGAGCATTCCTGGCTGTGATATCTTCATCTCGCGACCGAATCGCGGCGGCATATTGTCGACGTGGAAAACTGAGCACGGTTGTTCACTACAGCGCCGCGCGTCTTTTCAGACGCGCAAAAAAGGCTGTAGCACTTTGAATTGTTGCATGTTCTGTCCTTTAATCGGCTACGATTAAAGGCGACATGCAGTAGCTGGACGATAGGATGTCGCCCGAGATGTGTGCGAACCGGGCGACAGACCGCCGAAAGCTGATGGCAACTGGCCCGCGCTCGGACCGATCGGTGGCTACTGACCTACAGAGCCGTGGTTTTAGAAAGTTCTGCTACGGAGAGTCTCAGATCCCGATTTGAGCGCGTCGCCATCGCCGACACAATTCCTCCAGGCGCCAACGGAGTGCGGAGGCGGCCCACAGCGGGTGCAGCGGCAGCGCGGTCATTCCCAGCCGCTTGCGTCTGGCAAGCGCTCGACCTGTTTTCGTGTTTCCCGTATCCCGGTGGATTTCGTTTGCAAGGGCCTCGAACGCGTCAACCGGAAAGTCACGGAAGCCCCTGGCATACGCATAGTTGACGTTCTCAAGCGCTTGGCGTGCCATGGTGCGGCGAGCAAGTTCCAAAAGTTGTGATCCTTCCGTCAGGCCGCGCCCGACCCCCGCGAACACGGCTTCGAAGGACTGCCAGCGCTGCTTGAGATCGATCAACTGACCGAGCGCGGTGCCGGAACTGAAGTCCTGTTTGTTCATGTTGGTTGCGTGGTGCCGGTAATAGGCCTGATCCACGCCGACCACAAAGCCAATGTCGGAAACCGCAGAGGTCCGTAGCCACATCTCGAAGTCACCCGCGTGCGGCAGGTCCGCGCGATATCCGCCGATTTCGCGCAGCACAGCAGTTCGCATCACGGCCTCCGGCGACGCGATGACGTTATATCCCGAGCGACAACGGCCCTGCAGCCAGGTCGCGCCGGACCAAATGATCCAGTCGGTTCCTTCGCTGCGACTCTCTGGCAAGTCCTTGCTGAAGTGAATGGCGTTGCCGTAGACCATTCCGACGGATGGCTCGGCAATCAAAAGTGCGGCAGCTCTGGGAAGCGCGCCCGGCGTCACGAGGTCATCGGCCGATAACAGCAACACGAACTCCCCGGTTGCCGCATTCAGGCCCTCATTGTAAGTCGCGATATGGCCCTTGTTTTGCTGGTGCTGGATCACACGTATGCGTGTGTCGCGGCCCTGGAGCGATAACGCGACAGCGAGGCTGTCGTCTGTCGACCTGTCATCGACTATGATCACCTCGACTTCGATGCCTGGCTGGTTCTGCGTGACACTTTCGACGCATTGGCGCAGATAGCGGCCATAATTGTAGCACGGGATCACAACGCTGACGCGAGGGACGCGCTGCAGCGGAACAGGCTTCCGGCGCCGGCCCTTTGTCAACGTCACCAACAGAGTGTTGAACACACCCAGCGTCGATCGTGTCATAAGGTAGGCCTCCAGTGCCTTCGGAACGCGACATCAACCGCTGTTCCAGCGATACGCCATCTTGGTAAAGGTCTTTCGACTGAATGTCCGGCACGATCGGACGTGAGGCGCAACGGATCATGTCGCCTCCAGGAAATCCGCGTAAATCTGCGTCACCTCTTCCTGCTCCCGTTCAAGCGAATACTCTGACGAGATAAACCTGGATGCCTTGGCGCCCCGCGCCTGGCACCAGCCCGGATGCGCATGTTCCATCGTTATCGCATGCTCGATCGCTTGCGCGAGGCCGAGGAGGTCACCAGCTTCGATGGGGGCACTGAAGTCCGGGCGGAAGAATTCTCGCCCGCCAAAACCGTGGTAACCAACCACATAGTTTCCGCAGGCCATCGCTTCGGCGGGCGGGAGACCCAGACCTTCCTGGTGGGAGACGGCCAGAAACATTTTCGTTGTCTGCAATTGCATGGCAACTTCTGACTGGGGAATACGGTCCAGCGGCACCACGTCCCAGCCATCGAGAAGTCCGCGCCCGCGTAAAAGTTCCAGCACCTTGAAGGCATCGCCGGGCATCCTCCGTGGCATATAGGCGATGCGGTTTGTTCGAGGGCCCTCGGCCGGATGAAACATCCCAGAATCTATGCCGACGTGGACTCGGCGAACATCAACGTGCTCGAACGCATAGCCCAGCGCCTCTTGGTTGTGCTTGGAAACGGCGATAACACCCTTCAAGCCGCTGCCGGGTGCGTAATGCTTTGCGGTAAAACGCGTCTTGGCATCCCAGGTGAGATGTACATTCTGGTTGAATATTACGTATTCGGTGCCGGGAGGAAGACGGTCCAGGATGTCAACGCACACTTCCGGGATCACGAGGATATCTCCCCGCAGAACCATCGTATCCCCGACATAGGCGATGCGGCTCCGATTTTCGAACCACGTGCAGCGGAATCCCCGTCGTTGATGCAGCACGAACGCGTCCATGCCGGCTGAATTCAGCATGTCCACATGCCGGTATATAACTCTGATGCCGCCCGAGGGCCGCTGGTAGTCCGGGGTCAGGAAATAAATGGTCGGCCTTACCGAGCGCTGCGGCCCGGTGACAACGCGCATCCGACTTTGCCACGCTCTTCTTAGCGCCGCGATTTGCTGAAACGCGCTCGTGGCGAGTTCTGCCGATAAGTCTACTGCCGCACGATGCATTGTTAGCGATCCGCGCCCCGTTCATCCATTTGCGACAACCAGTTTATTCGCTGAAATACGACCGGGCCACATACCCAAACGTTGGACGTGTTGCATCGAACGGGCGAGTAACACGGGATTTTCTACATCCGGCATTCCCCTCGGCCGCTTGCCGAACATCGAGCGCGGACATTTGCCGCGCCACATGGTCTGCTGGTTGAGGCCGAGGCCGCGGATGTCGCCCTTCATTGAGCGACATGTTCTCCGCCGCCGATCGTCAACTCGGCTGGTAGCCCGCATAATGACTATTTTGGGCTAGAGCCAAGATACAAATTCGGCTCCACCGATGAGAGTTGCAGCGCGTGATCATCAAAGTTGTGCACGCGAATACCTCTTTCGATGGCTTAAATACTTAATATTGTTTTCTTTACTGCCTAGGCGAAAAAGAATTCTTTTAAATTTCGAAGGTTTGGCTCTTTGCTCCGAGAAGAAGCGCGAAAGGGGGCCCGGCCAGATTCACAGGTTCATATGAGTTCAACGGCCGCTACTGCATGATTCCTTAAATCGGAAGCGGTTTAAGGAAAATCATGCAGCACTTCAAAGTGCTACAGCGGCCTTGGCGCGTCCGAGTGGACGCGCCAAGGCCGCTGTAGGAAGAGCATAGGGGCTTGTCGGCATGATCGCGTCCGATGTCACGCTGCATGAGGATGTTGTCATCCATCATCCGGATCTCGTCAATCTCTATGGTTGTGCGGTCGGCGCGGGCACGCGGATCGGCACGTTCGTGGAAATTCAGAAGAACGCGGCGATCGGCCGGAACTGCAAGATCTCCAGCCATTCCTTCATCTGCGAAGGGGTGACGCTCGAGGACGGTGTCTTCATCGGTCACGGCGTCATGTTCACCAACGACATCTATCCACGTGCAGTGAATGCGGATGGTGGTCTCCAATCGCAGGCCGATTGGACGGTCGTGCCGACACGGGTCAGGCGGCGCGCCTCGATCGGCAGCAATGCCACCATTCTGGCAGGCGTCACGATCGGGGAGGCCGCCCAGGTGGGCGCCGGCGCCGTGGTGACCAGGGATGTACCGAACTTCGCGATCGTTGCCGGCGTGCCCGCCCGGATCATCGGCCGCGTCAAGGATGCCACGATCGAGACTGCGGAGGGGTGAGATGATCGGCGTTGCTGTCGTCGGCTACGGTTACTGGGGACCAAACCTCGTGCGCAACTTCTGGGAAACGCCCGGCGCGCGCCTCATCTCCGTATGCGATCTGCGCAAGGAGCGATTGGCGACGGTCCAGACCCGTTATCCGGCCGTTGACATCACGGACGATTTTGAAGAGGTGCTTCGCGACCCGCGGGTCGATGCCATTGCGATCGCGACGCCGGCTGCCGCGCATTTCAAGCTCGCCATGAAAGCGCTGATGGCGGGAAAGCACGTGCTCGTCGAAAAACCGATGGCAGCAACGTCGGACGAGGCTCGTCGCATGGTCGAGGAGGCGGCGCGTCGCCGCCTCGTGCTCGCCGTCGACCACACCTTCGTGCATACGGGCGCCGTCCGCAAGATGCGGGAGCTCGTCGAAGACGGGCTCGGCGACGTCTATTACTACGACTCGGTCAGGGTCAATCTCGGCATCTTCCAGCACGATGTCAGCGTCATCTGGGACCTTGCCGTGCACGATCTGTCGATCATGGATTACGTACTGCCGGAGCGACCGGTGGCGGTGTCGGCCACGGGCATGAGCCACGTTGCCGGCGAGCCGGCAAATATCGCCTATCTCAATCTCTTCTTCGAAAGCCAGCTCATCGCTCACATCCACGTCAACTGGCTCGCCCCGGTCAAGGTGCGCCGGACGTTGATCGGCGGCAGCAGCAAGATGATCCTCTACGACGATCTGGAGCCCAGCGAGAAGATCAAGGTCTACGACAAGGGCATAACGCTGAACGGCAACCCGCAGAAGAACGGCGAAAAGGTCTACCAGATGCTGGTCGGCTATCGCACCGGCGATATGTACGCCCCCCATCTCGATGTCGCCGAGGCGCTCGGCGTCGAACTGCGCCAGTTCATCGCTTGCATCGAGCGAAATGAAAAGCCGGTTGCCGACGGAAACGCAGGGCTGCGCGTGGTGAGAATCCTCGAAGCCGCCACCCAGTCGCTCGCCGAGCGCGGCCGGGTCATCGAACTGGAGCATATGAGGCGTATCGCATGATCCCCTTTCTCGATCTCCGGGCGCAGTACGCATCGATCAAGGACGAGATCGATGCGGCAGCACTGCGCGTGCTCGCGTCGGCGCAATATGTTCTGGGCGAGGAGGTCGCTGAGCTTGAACGGGAGTTCGCCTCCTATTGCGGCACGCGGCACGCAATCGCCGTCAACACGGGCACCAGTGCCCTCCATCTTGCGCTGCTCGCACTTGGCGTGGGCCCCGGCGACGAAGTGATTACCGTGCCTTTCACGTTCGTCGCCACCGTTTCGGCGATCTGCTACACCGGCGCGCTGCCGGTCTTTGTCGATGTCGAGCCGGTGACGCTGACCATGGACGCAACGAAGCTCGAGGCGGCAATCACGTCTCGAACCAAGGCGATCGTGCCGGTCCATCTTTATGGACAAATGGCTGACATGAACGCCATCAAGGCCGTTGCGGACCGGCATGGCATCGCCATCATCGAGGATGCCTGTCAGGCCCACGGCGCCGAATACAAGGGCCGCCGAGCCGGAAGCATCGGGGTATCGGGCTGCTTCAGTTTCTATCCGGGGAAGAACTTGGGCGCCTGCGGCGAAGGCGGCATGGTCGTTACCAGCGATGACAGCCAGGCGCGCACGATGCGCATGCTGAGGGACTGGGGTCAGGAAAGCCGGTATCACCACGTGCTCAAGGGCTTCAATTACCGGATGGACGGCATCCAGGGGGCCATCCTGCGGGTAAAGCTCAGGCATCTCGATGCCTGGACGCAAGCGCGCCGCGCGCATGCGGCGCGCTACTCTGCGCTGCTTGCGGGCTCCGACCTTGTGAAGGCGCCACTCGAGGTCGCCGATAGGCGTCATGTCTACCACATCTATACCGTCCGGTGCCGGGATCGCGAGGCGCTGCAGCACGCCCTCAGCATCGAAGGCATACAGTTCGGCCTGCACTATCCCATTCCGGTGCATCTGCAGAAGGCCCATGCCGACCTCGGTTACGCGCCGGGCGATTTTCCGAGATCAGAGGCCGCCGCCCGGTCGGTTCTGTCGCTCCCAATCTATCCGGAAATGACGGTCCGGCAGGTCGAGCAGGTGGTGTCCGTAGTGGAGCAGGAGGCCCATGTCCACTGATCGCTCTGCGGGCATCCGAATTGTCCATGCGGTGCACGGCCGCCGAGAAGCCGTTGCCGATCCGAGCTATCAGCCGGCGCTGGCCGACGCGCTGAAACAATCCTACGGCACGGAGGGGCTGGTCGAGCTCTACGGCCGCTTCATGCCTGGCGACGGCTTCGTCGACCTGCTGATGCGCAAGGCGATCTGGCAAGGCGTTGCGAAGAGCTGCGGCTCCGGCCTGCAGGTCGGTAGCGGCGCCGGTTTCAAGCATCCCGAAACGTTCGAGATCGGCAACAGCGTCTTCATCGGCGCACAGGCTTACATCCAGGGCCGCCATGACGGCAGATGCGTGATCGGCGACAATGTCTGGATCGGCCCGCAAGCCTATCTCGATGCCCGAGATCTTGTCATGGAGGAGTTCGTGGGATGGGGGCCGGGCGCCAAGATTCTCGGCTCAAGCCACACCGGCCTTCCCGTCGACGTGCCGATCATCCGCACAGACCTCGAAATCAAGCCGGTTCGCATCGGCGCGTGGGCCGATATCGGGACCAATGCGACGATATTGCCGGGCGTCACGATCGGCAAAGGCGCCGTCGTGGGCGCGGGCGCGGTGGTCGTCTCGGACGTCGAGCCCTTTGCTGTTGTTGCGGGCGTGCCCGCGAAATTCCTGCACTGGCGAACGGATTGCTCACCGGCGCCGGCGGAACAATGAACGAAGGGGCGGGCGATGAAAGACAAGCGGATTCTGATCACGGGCGGAGCAGGTCTCATAGGCTCACATATTGCCGATCTCGTTGCGCGTGAAGGACCACGGGAAATCCTGATCCTCGACAATTTCGTGCGCGGGCGCCGCGAAAATCTCCGTGAGGCGGCGAGCACTGGCCCTCTCAGGATCATCGAAGGCGACATCAGGGACCGGGCGCTTCTGGCCAAGTCGTTCGAAGGGGTCGACGTCGTCTTTCATCAGGCAGCGATTCGAATCACCCAATGCGCCGAGGAGCCGAGGCTTGCCTTCGATGTCCTGGCGCAAGGCACGTTCGATGTGCTCGAGGCTGCGGTTGCAGCCGGTGTGTCGAAGGTGATCGCAGCCTCCTCGGCCTCCGTGCTCGGCCTTGCAGAAAGCTTCCCGACCACCGAGGAGCACCATCCCTACAACAACCGCACGATCTACGGCGCGGCCAAGGCATTCAACGAGGGGCTGCTGCGCAGTTTCGCGGAGATGTACGGGCTCAACTATGTCGCGCTCCGATACTTCAACGTCTACGGGCCGCGCATGGATGTCTACGGCGCCTATACCGAGGTCCTGATCCGCTGGATGGAGCGCATTGCGACGGGACGACCGCCGATCATCTTTGGCGACGGCACGCAGACGATGGATTTCGTGCATGTGCGCGATATCGCACGGGCAAATCTCATGGCTGCAAAGTCGGATGTGACGGACGAGGTGTTCAACGTTGCAAGCGGTGCGGAAACAAGTCTGCGGGCGCTGGCGCAACTGCTCACCCGTGTCATGGGGCCCTCGCTCGAACCGCAGCTTGAGCCGGCGCGCAAAGTGAACGCGGTCACGCGCCGGCTGGCGGATACAAGCAAGGCGGAGCGGCTCCTGGGGTTCAAGACAGAAATCACGCTCGAGGAGGGACTGCGCGATCTCGTCGCCTGGTGGCGCCGCGAGCGGGCCTCGACAGGTGGAGAAGCCGCATGAGTGAGGCACCTCGCCAGATCCCGGTTGCCAAACCCGTTCTCGACGAACGGGAAGTCGAGGCGGTGCGGCGGGTTATACTTTCGGGATGGGTGACGCAAGGTCCCGAGGTTGCGACGTTCGAACGGGAGTTCGCCGCCTTCGTTGGGGCGGCCCATGCCTGTGCCGTCTCGAACTGCACCACGGCGCTTCATCTGGCCTTGCGTTGCGTTGGCGTCGGTGCCGGCGATGAAGTGGTGACGGTCAGCCATTCATTCATCGCGACAGCGAACGCCATCCGCTATTGCGGGGCGCTACCGGTCTTCGTCGACATCGAGGCCGGCGGCTACAACATGGATGCCGAGCTCATCGAGGCAGCGATCACGCCGCGCACAAGGGCAATCCTGTGCGTGCACCAGCTCGGCATGCCCTGCGATCTTCGCCGCATCGTGGAAATCGGCAAACGATACTCCATTCCGGTTATCGAGGATGCCGCCTGTGCTGCCGGAAGCGAGATACTGTGGGATGGGCACTGGCAAAGAATCGGCAAGCCGCACGGGGATATCGCTTGCTTTTCATTCCACCCGCGCAAGGTCGTTACCACCGGCGACGGCGGCATGCTGACGACAGCAAGCGACGAATACGACCGAAAATTCCGGCTGTGGCGCCAGCACAGCATGAGTGTTCCAGATACCGTCCGGCACGGCGCGAAGCAGGTGATCTCAGAGGATTATCCGGAAATCGGTTACAACTACCGCATGACCGATGTCCAGGCGGCGATCGGGCGGGAACAGCTGAAGCGGCTTCCAGCACTCGTCAAGCGGCGAAGGGGACTGGCCAGACAATATACAAGACGCCTTTCGGAAGTTGCGGAACTGCAGGCGCCGGTTGAGCCGCGTTGGGCCCGGAGCAACTGGCAGAGCTATTGCGTGACATTGCCCGCCTGGATCGACCAGCGGCAGACGATGCAGGCCCTGCTCAATTGCGGCATCTCGACCCGACGCGGCGTCATGAATATCCACCTGGAGGAAGCCTATGCCGGAAGCGACACGCACAGGGCTGCCACCGACCTGGCGCGAAGCGTTTCCGCACAACAGCGGTCGGTGATCTTGCCGTTCTTTGCGCAGATGACCGATGCCGATGTGGCGTGGGTCGTCGAGGAGCTCCTGTCCATTCCGGCGATCGCCGAACCCGCGGCGCTGCGGGCGGTATGACGTGCAGGCATCTCCCCTCGTTTCGCGAGGTCACACGGATCTCGAGCGCCAGGCCCGCAGCGCCGCGGGCAATGAAGCGCGCGGTACGAGTTCTGCGAGCATGCGCAGGGAATAGGCTCCGCTCAGCATCGCCGTTACTATGCCGAGGACAGCCGCAGGCCAGGGCGGCAGCACGAAGAGGGCACCGAAGACGAGCACCGACGCAGGCAGGAAGACCAGGGCGAGTTTGCGATTGGTCGCGGACCAGCGGAAGCCCGAGAGGTGCCGAACGATCGCGAAGATCAGCAGGCCGTGCCAGACATAAAGGCCGAAAAACGCAGCACCTGCGCCGATTGAACCGAACGAGCCGACCAGCAGCCACGCGAGACCGACATGCACCACGGTCGCTGCGACCTCCGTCCAGAAGAAGGCTTTTTTTGCTCCCTTGGCGAGGACGATGAACCCCATCGGCCAAGCAATGACACGCAGCATCATGCCGAGGCAGATCCAGCGAAGCAGGTCCACTGCGGCGTAAAACTCAGGCGAGTAAAGCAGCCTCATGACCAGTGGGGCGGCGGTCAGGGTGGCGATGAGCCCGGGCCCGGCGAGAAGCATGCTGATCTGCGCCTGCTCATTGACGAGGCGGTTACATTCGGCATCGTCTTGCGCGACCGCAGTCAGGCGCGGATAGAAGTCGGTGCCCATCGCCTGCAGGACGAAGCTGGCATAGAAACCGCCGAGCGTCCAGGCTGCCTGGTATAGCCCCGCTGCCACGATGCCTTCCGTTCTCATCACGATGAGGCGAATTGCGTAGGCCGCCCCCAGCGTCAGGAAACCGCTGGCCATGAAAACGACGCCGAGCTTCAGAAGGGCAGCGGTTTCCTCGGAAATCTGCCGGGTGGATACTGGCCGTGGGCCGATACGTATCTGCCTGCGATACCACCAGCAGGTCGCAAGCGTGGCCGCTCCGGCGGCGACGAGCGAAGGCACGATTCCCGACGCGCCGAACAGATAGATCAGCGGGATGCTGATCGCGGTGCTGAAGAACGCTGCAAGGACATTGATGCGGGCTAGGCTGGCAATGTCGCGCATGCCTTGGATCAAGGCGGTCTGGCCGTCTGCAAGCAGGCGGAAGAGGATCGCTGCGGAAAGCAGCGCGACGCCACCGGCGTAGCCGGGACCGCCGAAGGTGAAATCCGCGATTGGATAGGCGAGTGTTGCGAGCAGAAGGGCGCCGAGAAGCCCGAGCACCAACGACGTCCGCCTCAACACGGTCGCCGTTCGGGCAACCCTGTCCGCGTCGCCGCTGCCGGCCGCTTCGGCAATCTGGCGTACGCCGCTTGCCTGGATCCCGAGCCCGGCGAGCGCACAAGCAATATCGGCGATGGAACTGTAGAGGCCGATCAGCCCGACGCCTGCAGGACCGAGAAGCAGAGCCATTGCCTTGTTGCGGATGATGGAAAATAGCACGGTGATGACAGACGAGCCGCCGATCAGGGCCGTCGACCTGAGGATCTGGCTGTAGCTCGGTCCACGGTCAGGGCTCGCGCGCGCTTCCATCGGCGTCACTCGCTTCCCATGGCCTGTCGGCTCTCAGGGATTTTCGGCCATTGACCAGCATAGAGGAGGCGACGGACGACTGTTTCCGCGCTCGTTTGCCAGGCGGGCAAGCGTCGGCCGAATGTTTTCTCGAACTTGTCGGTGCAGAGGCGCGAGTCCTGTGGGCGCCGGGCTCTTGTCGGATAATCGGCGCTGGCGATGTCCCGCACGGTCGCGGACGGGCCGCCATTTGCGCGGCTGACCGCAAGAATGTGCCTCGCAAAGCCCGACCAGTTGGTCTCGCCTGTTCCCGCAAGGTGATAGAGGCCGAAGCGATCCTTGTGCGGCTGGGTGGCGATCTCCAGTATGGCGGTCGCCAAATCCAGTGCCGAAGTGGGATTGCCGTATTGGTCGGAGACCACAGTCAAGGTGTCCCGGCTTTCGGCGAGCCTCAGCATCGTCTTGACGAAGTTGTTGCCGAACGGACTGTAGACCCAGCTTGTCCGCAGGATGATGTGTCGAGGCGTTATGCTTGCCACCGTCCGTTCGCCTTCGAGCTTGGTGGCGCCGTAGAACGTGCGAGGTCTTGTCTCGTCGTACTCCCTGCGTGGGCGGCGGTCGTCGCCGGAAAAGACGTAGTCGGTCGACAGATGGATGACGGGTACGCCGAGCTTTGCCGCTGCTTCGGCAACGCATGCGGCGCCCACCACGTTGACGGCATGAGCCAGCGCGGGCTCGTCCTCTGCACGATCGACTGCCGTGTAGGCGGCGGCCGAGATGATCACGTCGGGCCTTGCTGCAACGATCGCCTCTCTCATCGGGATCGGCTGCGTAAGGTCGAATTCGGGGCGGCCGATGGCAATCAGTTTGACGTCGCGCAACGGTGCCGCACGCTCGATCAGGCTGCTTACGAGCTGGCCGGTCGTACCGGTGACAAGCACTTTCATCGCGCCGCCACCGACTTGCCGAGGCGCTCGCCCCGATAGCTGCGCTGGCGAATCGGCTGCCACCACCAGCCGTTATCGAGATACCAGTCGATCGTCCGCGCCAGTCCCGTTTCGAAACTTTCCCTCGGCCGCCAGCCGAGTTCACGCTCGATTTTGGCCGTGTCCATGGCGTAACGCCGGTCGTGACCTGGCCGATCGTCCACGAATGCGATGAGTTCGCGATAGCTCTTCAGGTTTCGTCGGGGCCTCTTGTGGTCGAGGATATCGCATATCGTCTCGACGACGCCCAAATTGGTGCGTTCGGAGCTTCCGCCGATATTGTAGCTTTCGCCGGTCGCGCCTTTGGCGGCGACGAGCTCCAGCGCTCGCGCGTGGTCGTCGACATACAGCCAATCGCGGACGTTGGCGCCGGTGCCGTAAACCGGCAGCGGCCTTTCTTCCAATGCGTTGAGGATGATCAGGGGCACCAGCTTCTCCGGGAAGTGAAACGGACCGTAGTTGTTGGAGCAGTTGGTGATCACCACCGGCAGGCCAAAGGTGTGGTGCCAGGCGCGGACAAGGTGATCGGACGCTGCCTTCGAGGCGGAATAGGGTGAGGAGGGGGCATAGCGCATATCTTCGTCGAAGGCGCTGTCATCAAAGGGAAGATCGCCGAACACCTCGTCGGTGGACACATGGTGGAAGCGGAACCGTTCGGCCACCGCTTCGGGAAGGCTGCGCCAGAATTTCAGCGCAGCCTGAAGCAACCTGAAGGTGCCGAGGATGTTCGTCTCGATGAACGAGCCGGGGCCGTCGATCGACCGGTCGACATGTGTCTCTGCCGCAAGATGCATGATGCGGCCGATCTTTTCGGCACGGAGGATGCAAGCAACGGCCTCCTCGTTGCAGATGTCGCCCTGGATGAAGCGGTAGTTGGGGAGGTTCTCGATCTGCCGGAGCGAGGCCGGATTGCCGGCATAGGTGAGCTTGTCGAGGTTGATTACGCGGTTCTCCGGATCCGCCACAAGATGCCGGCAAAGCGCGGAACCGATGAACCCGGCACCACCGGTGACGAGGATGTTCATGGACACTCTTCCCCTCCAACGAAGTCGAACACATCGGCCTGCCTAAGCTGTGGAGCCGCGCGATCCTTCTCGGACAGCTGAAGTTGCGCGACGGGCAGCGGCCAGGCTATGGCGATGTCGGGGTCGTCGAAACGGATCGCGCGGTCATGAGCGGGCGAATAGGGATTTGTGACCTTGTAGATCACCTCCGTGTCCGGCTCGAGTGTCAGAAAGCCGTGGGCGAACCCCTTGGGAACCAGGAGCTGGTTCCATTTGCGGGCGGATATCTCGATGGCGACCCATTTTGCGAAGCTGGGCGAGCCGCGACGGATATCGACTGCGACGTCGAAGACGGCACCTTTGACCACCCTCACCAGCTTGTCCTGTGCGTAGGGCGGAAGCTGGTAGTGAAGTCCCCGCAGGACGCCTCGCGAGGCGGAATAGGAGTGGTTGTCCTGGACAAAATGGAGTGCGACGCCGTGTTCGGCGAATTGCCGGGCGCTCCAGGTTTCGGAAAAGAAGCCGCGCTCGTCTCCTATCCTGCGTGGCAGGATCTCCAGGACTCCGGCAAGGTCGAGCGGTCTGACCTCCAGGCTCATGCAGCGTGTTCCTCCACGAGGCGGCGGAGATAGGAGGCGTAAGTCGTTCTTCCGAGCATGCTGGCGCGCCTCAGGACGTCCTCAGGCCCAAGCCAGCCCATGTCGAGGGCGATCTCTTCCGGACAGGCTATCTGGACGCCCTGTCTGCGTTCGACCGTCCGCACGAAGGACGAGGCGTCGTGCAAGCTGTCATAGGTGCCGGTGTCGAGCCAGGCATAGCCGCGTCCGAGCTGACAAACATGCAATTGCTCCCGTGCGAGATAGATGTTGTTGACCGTGGTGATTTCGAGTTCGCCTCGCGCCGAGGGCTCGATCGAAGCAGCAATGTCCACGACGTCGTTGTCGTAGAAATACAGGCCTGTCACCGCCCAGTTGGATTTCGGCCGTGCCGGCTTCTCGTCGATCGTCTTCGCCTTGCCGGTCCTCTGGTCGAAGGTGACGACGCCGTAACGCTCCGGATCGTCGACGCGATAGGCAAACACGGAGGCGCCCGTTTCACGGGATGCGGCCTGCCGGCAGACATTCGGCAGGCCGTTACCGAAGAAGATGTTGTCGCCGAGGATCATAGCGACATTGCCGTTGCCGATGAACTCGCGGCCGATGATGAAAGCCTCGGCGAGCCCATTGGGATGCGGCTGCTCGGCATAGGACAGGTTGAGCCCGAAAGCGGAGCCGTCCCCGAGGAGTGCCTCGAAGCAGGGCAGGTCGCGCGGCGTGGAGATGATGAGAATCTCCCGGATTCCTGCGAGCATCAACACGCTCAGCGGATAGTAGACCATCGGCTTGTCATAGATCGGCAGGATCTGCTTGGAGACGGCGATGGTGAGCGGGTAGAGACGGGTACCGCTTCCTCCCGCCAGGATGATCCCCTTCATTTTGCCTCCCCCTTTGAATCTGCACCGATTGCATGGAACTGCAGCCGGCCGTGACCGAGGCGATGTCCCGTCGATCATTGGCTGGCCTGGCTCGGTTGCGGGTCGGTTGAACGAGACGAGGTAGGCTGCTCGGACATTATCGCCATCCGTCGAAGGACGACCTTGATAACGTCGCCGGGCATCAGCGCCGTGGTCTCGGACGCCGGAAACTCGCCAACCTTGCCGTCGGCGCGGCGGATAATGACGAAACTGGTTGCCTCTCCACCGCGCTGCACCGAGTCCTCGGTGGCGGAGAGCTTGTCGAGCAGCAGCCTCTCCGCGGTGGCACGTTTCAGTTTCAGTTGTTCGAGCGTCGCTTGTTCCGATTGCAGTTCGCTGGCGATTTCCGCCTGACGATTGTCATAAAGCCCCTCGAGGCTCCGTGTCGTTTCGCTGATATTCTGGCGCGCACGCATGATAGCGGTCACGAAATCCAGGCGATTGGCGCGATCGCCGGCAAGTTCACGCTCCAGGTCCGACTGTCGCGATGCGACCGCGACGCCTCGTTCGACGAGCGTTTTCACGCCTTTGAGCTCTCGCGCCGCCGCTTCGATGTTGGCCTCCGCGGATTTCACCTTTTCTTCGAGGACCCGGATTTCCTGGTTGAGCAGATCGCGCAGTTCGGAGAAGGACTTCGATTGCCGAGCGAGCACGTTTGCACGTGTGGAAAAGATGATCCGTTCCTGGTCCTGGATCGCCGCGACAAGCGCACTGTCGGCGTTCAAGGGCTGGGCGAAAGCTATTTCCTTTGCACCCGACATTTCCGCCTGCAGCCGCGCTATCCTCGCGTTGCTGCGCAACTGTGCATTGTCTATCCCCCGTAGTTCACCGGTGAGCGTTATATTGTCCTGCGACGGCTCGGAGCCGGTCTCGCGCAGCGCGCCCCCGCTCATGGCCAAGGCCTGCAGCGCGGTGAGCCCGGGGCGGAATTTATATTCTCCTGGCGTCGTCACGTCTCCGACGACATAGACTGGCGGGTACTCGACGATCTCGACGGTCGTCTCCGGCGCTTCCACCAGCCCGATCTTGGTTTGCAGGCGCTTGGCGATTTCGGCAGCAAGCGCAGCCTTGTCGAGATTGCCGACGGTCACGGTTCCGATGACGGGCACCGAGATGGCACCCGCTTCGGAGACAACGAATTCGCCGCCGAGCGCCCATGGCACGTATTCGCCCTTGGTAGGCATCCACTGCATGATCGTCAGGCGAATTTTCGTTCGAGGCGCAAGTTCGGGTGCATCGGCCCAGGCTGGTGTCAATACAGAGCCGGCGACGGCGAGCGCAGCCGCAAAGGAAAGGGTTCGAAGGAAATTGCGGCAAGTGCGGCAGGATGCACTCATGTAATTCTCCAACCTGCAAAGCAGCGTCTTCGTCGTACTGTCGAACGGAGAAGAACAATTCCCGACCGACAAGCTTATCGTCACCTGAATCGCATAACACGCATGTCTGCCGGATTTCGACGCTGCAATAGCAAGTGTGCAAATTTTGCGAATATTTGAAAGAGGAAGCGCCGTGGTTCGGCTTCATCAATATTGGTGAAGCAGGGTGACGGCCGATTCATCCGAAACCAAGGGGCGTTGTTGTCGCTCGCCCTTGTCCGACATTTGGATGATACGAGCAAAGTGAAGGCAGAAGAGGATTGTTGACCCTATCAATAGATGGAGGGTGATCGTCACATTGAACTAGTTCCTTCGGATAGGGCAGGCGGAAAGACATTTTGTTGCGGGGCGCCCTTCTAGGCATGCCTCAACCCTTTTGCGCCGTCGCGATCGCGCGCTGTGTGGGCTAAGCTCGTTTGCCGTGTAGCAGACATGCGGTTTGCCCTGCTCGGCAATGACCCTGCCGATCAACGCAATTCCGCAGAGAGGGGCACGCCTTGATGAGCAGGGGTAATTACGACGGTGTCAGCATGGGGAGACACACGGATACCGAGCGTCGGCGAGAGCCACAACGCGTCGTCTTGATCATAGCCAACGCCGGGACAATTTCGGAGAGGCTGATCCACGCTCTCGAAGGAGAGTTTCCATGGGTCGTTGTCGAACAGGTCGGGCATGTCGGGGCGGCACTCGACGTCTTTTCCCATCCCGTGTCGCTGATCCTCGTCGACGTCGCACTGGTAAATGAAGCCGAAGAGAGATCGGCCGAACTCCTCCTTGCCCACCCTCAGGCTCTTACCGCCGTTATCGAGCCGCATGACCAGAGCTTGGACGCGTCCTTCATCAATGTGCCCGACTCGCCATTGGTTCGCAGTGTGCTTCCGATGAACCTCAGGCTCGATCTATGGCTGTCGGTGATCAGGCTGATGCTCTGCGGCGGCGAGTATCTTCCACCCGGATTGATCCTGCGTGCGAGGAAGAATGGCCATAGCACGCGCCTGCCGTCGGGGAATGGCGCTATGTCACCTCGGCCCCGCAGCGACGAGGCGCGTTTCGCAGAGTTGACTGCTCGCGAACTGCAGATTCTCGAAATGGTCTCCCGTGGGCTGCAAAACAAACTGATTGCCGCGGAGTTTCGGCTGTCCGAACATACGGTGAAGATACATCTGCACAACATCATAACAAAACTGGGCGCGCACAACAGAACGGAAGCGGCCGCGCGATTCCGGAGTTTGAAAGAGCGGCACTGATCGCTGACCGCCCGCTTGCCGCCCCGTTCTCTGACGGCTCAAGACCGGGAGCTCGACCTTGAGCGTGATCGACGTTATCTGTTTCCCGGATACTCCCCGTCCCCATTCATCGATCGTTGATCGGACCCGCATCAGGCTGCTGTCTGGCGTCGACGAGGTGGAGCAGATCGACGCCGAGTTGGCGCGCAGCCCTCCCTCACCGAGCGCCGAGCGCCGGCGAGCGGCGGTCCCACTGTCCTGGAAAATTTGAAAGTCTTTCGCCTGCAGCGTTGGAATGGGTGGCTAGCGATCATTCGCGCGAAGACGCACAATCATGTCGCTCTGCATGAGGCAATCGCCGCGCTTATCCGGGGCGGGCCGAAGGGCCGAGATGGCCGCCCGACGTCATGAATCCGGGACTGGCCAAAAAAGCAAAATGGTCGGGAAGTTGGAGGAGCATCTGCCCGGTCTCTGTCGTTCGGCTGCGTCGTGACGGCGTCTGCCAAGGGAGGAAAAATGTTTGAACGACTTTTCAAACTGAAAGAGCATGGGACGACTGCCCGCACCGAGGTGGTTGCCGGCCTCACGACATTCCTGACGATGTCGTACATCATCTTCGTCAACCCCGACATTCTGTCGACGACCGGCATGGATCGCGACGCGATCTTCGTTGCGACCTGTCTTGCCGCCGCACTCGGCTCGATCGTGATGGCCCTCGTTGCCAATTGGCCGATCGGCATGGCGCCGGGCATGGGGCTTAACGCCTTCTTCGCCTTCACCGTGGTTGCCGCCCTCGGCTTCACATGGCAACAAGCGCTCGGGGCCGTATTCATCTCCGGTCTCATCTTCCTGTTGCTGACGGTCACGGGCGTGCGGAGCTGGCTGATTGCCGGCATCCCGCATTCGCTGCGCAGCGCTATCGCGACCGGTATCGGCCTGTTCCTCGGCATCATCGCGCTCAAGAACGCCGGTATCGTCGTCGACAATCCGGCAACGCTCGTCGGTCTCGGCGATCTCAAGCAGACCGGGCCGTTGCTCGCGATCCTCGGCTTCTTCGTCATCGCCGTACTGGATTCGCTTAAGATCCGCGGCGCGATCCTGATCGGCATCCTGGTCGTCACGATCCTGTCGATGCTGCTTGGTGTCAGCGAGTTCAAGGGTATCGTTTCGGCGCCGCCGAGCATCGCCCCCACCTTCCTGCAACTCGACATCGTGGGTGCGCTGCACGGCGGTTTGCTGCATGTCATCCTCGTCTTCGTGCTCGTCGAAGTGTTCGACGCCACCGGCACGTTGATCGGCGTCGCCAAGCGCGCGAAACTGGTCGAGGAAGGTAAGCCCAGCCGTCTTGGCCGCGCTCTGCTTGCCGACAGCTCGGCGATCATCGCCGGCTCGCTGATGGGCACGAGCAGCACCACGGCCTATGTGGAGAGCGCTTCCGGCGTCCAGGCCGGCGGCCGCACCGGCCTCACCGCGCTGACCATCGCCGTACTGTTCCTCGCTGCTCTGTTCATCTCGCCGCTCGCTGCCGCTGTTCCGTCCTATGCAACGGCGCCCGCGCTGCTCTATGTGGCCGGCCTGATGATGCGCGAACTCACCGAAGTCGAATGGGACGACCTGACCGAAGCGGCACCGGCAGCCTTGACCGCGATCGCCATGCCCTTCACCTATTCGATCGCCAACGGCCTTGCCTTCGGCTTCGTGAGCTACGTCGTGCTCAAGGTATGCACCGGCAAGTGGAGCGTCATCCACCCCGCGACACAGATCGTGGCGGCGCTGTTCGTCGTTCGCTTCGCATTCTTCGGCAGCTGACCGATTGACGTCGTCGCGGTGGTTTCCGCCTCGACGACCGCGACAACCATAAGGGCCGGGTCTGCTTCTGTAGGTCCGGCCTTTTCTGTTGTTCAACGACGTGGGGCCGGGGCTACCGCATGTTTCCTTGCATCCTGGCCGGTTCAAGACGTCCTTTGTGCGTCTCATGAGACCGCGCGGCGCTATAGTCATCGGTGACATCGCCTGGCGATATCCGGCGCACGACTTGTCCGTCCTCCGGCATCGATCCACGCTCCCGGGACCCGACAACGGAGGAGTTTTGACTTGTCCGATAGTTGTAAAAAATATGTTGCCTTCGTCGCAGGTTCTGCCATGATTTGAAAAGAAAAAATTGGCGCGATTCCGCGTTCCTCACTTGAGAATTTGTAAAATTGGATGCCGCATGGATGTTGTGCAGAACAGGCTCCTGATCGTTGCCGATGACCTCACCGGCGCGCTCGATACGGCGGCCCCTTTCGCTGTCCATGGCTTTTCGGTCGACGTCGTCGCGGACCAGAGCGCGCTCGACGAGGCGATCGCGGGTGGCTCCGATGTGATCGCCGTGACGACGAGGAGCCGCGAAATCGAGCCGGCCGAGGCCGCAAGACGCGTCCTCCTTGCGCAACAGGCGATGACGCCAGGCATGCGCCTTTTCAAGAAGGTCGACTCGCGTTTGAAAGGCAACGTCGAGGCGGAGCTCTCCGTCCTGGATTTTGCACGGGCCGTCGTCTTGCCGGCGATCCCGGAATTCGGCCGGGTCGTCCGCGGGGGCCAGATCCGTGGGTTCGGGGTCGATCAACCGATCTCCGTTGCCGGACGTCTGGGCGCCATCGCCGATCGCGCCGTCATTCCGGACACGGAGACGGTCGAGGAGATGCGGACCGCCGTCGAAGCGATTACGCCTGGCGACCTTCTTGTCGGCGCCCTGTCGCTCGCAAATGCGTTGGCAAGCAGAACGGGAAGATCGCATGCCGAGCCCTTTGCTGCGCGAGAAGGGCGCCTGCTGATGGCAATCGGTTCCCGGGATCCGATAACGGTATCGCAGGTCGAAGAATTGCGGCGAGCCGTGCCGGATCTCCGCTATCTCGCAGCACCTGCGGGACAGGTGGAGCAGGCCCGTCACCGCTCCGAACGCGCTGACGATGTGACCTTGGTGCAGGCGGTGGAGGGCGCGCTGCCGGCGACGGCGTCGGACGTGGCTGCGGCGCTCGCCGAATCTGCGGCCGCGTTTGCCGGCGAGTGCCGGACGATGCTGCTCTCGGGCGGTGCGACGGCGGAAGCCTACTTCGACCGGCAGGGCATTCGCGTTCTCCGCCTGGTCGGAGAAGTGCTGCCGGGCCTGCCGGTTGCCGAGCATGGCGGCCAATTCTACATTACCAAATCGGGCGGCTTTGGGGATTCCGACACGCTTTGCAGGGTCGTCCGCGCCATGACGAGGAAAGAGGTATTGGCCTGATGCGCGCCGGAGAGCAGCTTTCGCACCGCAAGAGCCTGAGCGAAGTCGTCTTCGAACGGCTGCAGCACGCGATCAAATCGGGTGCCTACCAGAGCGATGAGCGTCTGCCGACAGAGCACGAGCTGGCAGCGGAGTTCCAGGTCTCCCGCCCGGTCGTGCGTGATGCCTTGAAGAGGCTTCGCGATCAGGGCCTTGTCTATTCGCGGCAGGGCGCCGGCAGTTTTGTTCGAATACAGGGGTTGCGGCAGCCGCTTGGCTTCGGGCCGCTCGAAAACATCGCCGACCTGCAGAACTGTTACGAGTTCCGGATGACGATGGAACCCGAGGCGGCGGCACTCGCGGCCGAGCGGCACAGCGAAACGCAGATTCGCGTGATCAGGCTTGCGCTTGAAACCCTGCAGGATGCGACCAATCGGCACCGCCACCGGGAGGATGCCGATTTCATGTTCCATCTGGCAATCGCGCAGGCGTCCGGAAACAATTACTTCTCGACCGCCATGGAAGCGCTCAAGGAACACATCGCCATCGGCATGCAGTTCCACGGCCTGTCGCTGAAAAACTCCGTCGCCGGCCTGCGCCACGTCTATGACGAGCACGCAGCGATTTACGAAGCCATTCGCGACCGGAAACCAAACCAGGCGCGAGAGCTCATGCGCCAGCATATCCGTGGCTCCCGCGATCGGCTTTTCGAGGGCCGCCGGCCGGACATCACTTAGAGCAATTCCAGGAAAAGTGTGTAACGGTTTCCCGTCCGGAATTGCGTAGTTTCAAAGAGTTGGATCATTTCACTGTTTCAAGGAAACAATGAAATGATCTAGGGCAGTTGGCCTTTCACCTCGCTTTCGCGACGGACCGCAAACGCGCGCTGATCGATCAGGCACAGCAGGCGCACCTGCCAGCGTCTGCCGCTGGCCGATGGCTAAGGATAACTGAACCGTCACGCCATCTATGGCGCAAATTCATGTGAGCCGGCGGCCCTCAGAGCGTCGCCCGATAGATGCCGAGCACGTCGCTTGCGGACATGTCGCGCGGATTGTTGTCCATCAATCTGCGGATGGCGTGGGCCTCTCCTGCCCAGCTCTCCAGCGCGGCAGGATCGGCCCCGTGAGCCGACAGCCGCATTTCGACGCCGAGATCCTCGCAGAAGCGATGCGCAGCGTTCAGGACCCGCGACTCATCGTCAAAGACCGGAAGGCCGAGCGCCTGAAGAATTTCCGCCGTCTTCTCCTTGCGCACCGGCGCGTTATAGGCAAGCACGTGCGGGAAGATGATCGCGTTCGCCAGTCCGTGCGGCAGCCCCAGACGCGTGCCGAGCGGATAGGCAAGTGCATGGCCTGCAGCGGTGTTGACCGGGCCCAGGCAAATGCCGCCGTAGTAGGATGCGAGCATCATGCCGGCGCGCGCTTCCGTGTCGCGGCCGTTCTCCACGGCCCGCGCGAGATATTTGCCGACAAGGCGAATGCCCATGCGGGCATAGCCGTCGATGAGGTCATGGGCGCGGATATTGGTGAAGGCCTCTACGCAGTGCGCCATCGCGTCGATGCCGGTAGCAGCGGTCACCGCCGGCGGCACGGACCAGGTCAGTTCCGGATCAAGGATCGCGATATCCGCAAGCAGGTGCGGGCTTTCGACCGCTTTCTTGGAATGCGTGGTGCTGTCGGTGATCAGTGCCCGGATGCCCGCTTCCGATCCTGTTCCGGCGGTTGTCGGCACCTGCGCCAGCCGGGTCCGGCGGCCTTCGACCTTGTCCGGTCCGACGACATCGTCGAGCGACTGCGATCCATCCCACAGGGCGGCGACGAGCTTGGCGACGTCCAGCACCGAGCCGCCGCCGAGCCCGACGACGAGGTCGGGCCTGAGCACGCGAGCCGCCTCCCGGGCGGCGCCGAGTGCCCTGGCGTCCGGTTCGGCCGGAACGTCGGAAAAGACCGATGCCTTGTTGCCGAGACCGAGCCTTTCCGCAAAGCCGATCGTGTGTTCCGACGCGATGATCAGCACGCGCTGGGCGTTCTCGGCCCATGCGCCGAGCCGCGCCGAAGCGCCTGCGCCGATCTCCAGGCGCTTCGGTTGGTGGAGCGTAATCGGTCTCGCCATTCCGTCCATGTTCGCCACCTCACGCCTCTTCCAGCTGTGCCATGCGTGCCCAGACCGACTCGCGTTCCGCGTCGGTCAGTTCCACGAGCGGGGGATTGACGCGCAGCCAGCCATCGTCGCCGCGCCGGCGCGCGACCATTGCCTTGACGGTCGGAAGCTGGACATAGGCGTTGGTTAGTTCGCGCCAGGCGACGATCCTCTCCTGGGCGGCTTTCACCTCCGTCTCCTTGCTGGCGACGTTCCACTCGTCGAAGACGAGGCGGAGGTCGCCAGCCACCAGGTTCGAGCTCGCCGTGATGCAACCGGCGCCGCCCGCCTGCAGCAATGGCAGCAGCAGCGGATCGGCGCCAGCCAGAACACCGAAGCCCGGGAAGGCCTTGACCATGGCCTTCATGTTTTCGAGATCGCCCGAACTGTCCTTGATGCCGACGACGATGCCCGGGAAATTCTCGCGAAGGCGGCCGATGACTTCATGCGGAATCGCCACGCCGGAGACCTGCGGGATGTGGTACAGCACCACCCTCAGCCGGTCGTCGCCGACGCCGTCGATGATGCGTGCATAGGCGCGATATATGCCCTCTGGGCTGACACCCTTGTAGTAGAAGGGCGGCAGCATGACGACGCCGCGAACGCCGGCCCGGACGGCGTGGCGGGTAAGTTCGATGGTGTCGGCAACAGCCGACTGGGCGGTTCCCGGCAGGAGTTGCTCCGCGCGGATGCCACCGGCAATGGCCCGGTCAAGAATTTCCATGCGGTCCTTCAATCCGAAGGAATTGGCTTCTCCGGTCGTGCCCAAGAGGGCTATGCCGTGGCAGCCTTCTTCCAGAAGCTTCCGGCAATGGTCTATGAACAGGCGGAAATCCGGCCTGCCATCGGTCGTTATGGCCGTAGTTGCGGCGCAAAATACGCCGCCGATTTCGAAATCAGACATTTGCGTTTCTCCCAGCGATGAGCTTGCGCGCGTAGGTAATGGCGGCGTTCATGTTGACATGCTTGGCCTTGCCTGTACCGGCGATGTCGAAGGCGGTCCCGTGATCGACCGAAGTCCGATCGATCGGTAAGCCCACCGACACATTGACCGCCGTATCGAAGGCGACGAGCTTGATCGGGATGTGACCCTGATCGTGATATTGCGCGATGACGAGATCGAAGCCGCCCTGATAGGCGCGATGGAAAACCGTGTCCGCCGAGATCGGACCCTGGACGTCGATGCCCTCTGCGCGCGCTTCGGCCACGGCTGGCGCGATGTGCTCGTCATCCTCCGTCCCGAAGAGGCCGTTTTCGCCGCAATGAGGGTTGATGCCGGCGACCGCGATCCTGGGGCTCTCATAGCCGATGCGTTTCAAATGCTCGTTGCCCGCCCTGATCGTCGCCAGAATGCGCTCGGGCCTGGCGCGCCCGATCGCGTCCTTCAGTGAAACATGGGTCGAGACATGGATGACCTTGAGCCGATCTGACGCGAGCAGCATGAAGGCGGATTTCGAGCCGGTCAGCGCGGTCAGCATGCCGGTGTGACCGTCATAGTGGTGTCCGGCCGAATTGAGGGCCTCCTTGTTGATCGGGGCGGTGACCATGCAGCCGATCTTCCCGGCCATGGCCGACTTGACTGCGAGGTCGATGAAACGAAAGGACGCGTCGCCGGAGACCGCGCTGAGCTTACCCCATGGCAGCGGTGCCCCTTCGACCGGAACGTCCTCGACGATGTCACAAAGGGCTAACTCGATACCGAGAAGTGCCTTGGCGGCCTCGAGCTGTGCCAGGTTCCCGAACACGCGCGTTGCGGCCCGGTCGGCTGCACTCATCTCGGCAAGAGACTTGACGATGATCTCCGGTCCGACGCCTGCCGGATCGCCCATGGTTATGCCAACGATATTGCTCATTTCGGGTCTCCGTCGATCCAGCCCTTGGCGAGCCGGACGTATTTGATCGCGCGTCGATGGAAGGTGAAGGCGATGTGAAGGCGGCCTTCACCGTCTTCGAGAAGCGCCGGATAGGAAAGCTCATGATTCCGGCCATCGAGCGAATTGTTCGAAAGGCAGGTGCCCGGGCCGTCTTCCACGATGCGCCGAAGCGGAAACGTCCTGCCGCCGTCCGTCGAAACGCAAAGTGTCAGCGGCGCCCGGGGAACGCCCCAGATCGGTTTTATGCCACCGTCGGCGTTCGGACGATGATCCTCCTCGCCAAGTTCATCATAGAGCGAATCGCGCCGATCGTTCGATGTTGCCGCGGAGACCGGATTGCAGAGCAACGCCACTCGTCCGTCGGCGAGACGGACGGCCGCGATCGAGGAATTGTTATTGGGCACGTCCGTCGCCTCCGGGGCCGTCCAGCTCCGTCCGCCATCGCCGCTCGTCGAACGGTAGACGAAGTCCGCCTGGCGGCGGCGGTAGAACGCGGCCATCTCATTGCCATCGAGCGGCACGATCGTCATGTGGACGCAGCCGTGGGACTGCGGAACCTCGATGACCGACCAGTTCGCGCCTTCGCTGTTGCTGACTGCCACGGCCGCGGTGTCGTGCGTGCCGGTCCAGCGTGCGCCGGGGCGAGGGTTGCACAGAAACAACGGCAGCATCCAGGCGCCATCGTCACGCCGGACAATCGTCGCCCGGATGAACGTCCCTGCCGCCAGTCCAAGATCACGCGCCGGCCCGGAAGCGATCCTTCCGTTCTCAAACGTCAAGGACCTCTCGCGCACGCGGCTCTCGTCCTGGTTTCCCGAGGGCTGTGCCGTGTGAAACAGGCTGACGCCGCCGTCCGGACGAACAAAGATCATCGGGTTTTGTTCGGAGCGCTCCGGATCGTCGCTGACCTGGACCGTCTCCGACCAGGTGCTGCTCCCGGGCGCAAGCGTTGAGAGGTGAATGGAAATGTCCGATTTGCCCTCAAGCGTTCCGGCAAACCAGGCGCAGGCCAGCGAACCATCCGGCAGGAACGCCAGGAACGACGCGTGATTGTGAATCTTGGGAGAGGGCAGAAAGGCCTCTTCGCGATCCGCCTCCGTGCGGGCGAGGTGCCCGTCCATGCGTCTTCCGATCTCGTCCGGCGTCAATTTCGCTCCTCCTTCTCCCGTCAATACGCAAAAAGAATTCAAACAAATCACATGTTGTCAAGTTGAATATGATAAAAGCGGAGCGCGATATTTGCCTAATTCGCATAATATATGCTTTATATACAAAGAGATAGCGTGCTGCAAAATATGCAATTGCGGAAATCGATGAGGTGCGAGTTGACAAATTGATGGTGTTGCTCCAGTCTGGCTTCAAGGAACGAGAGGAGCGTAGCGGGAGACGCATGGCCGCAATCGTCAATCATCAGGGTGAGCGACCGACGGCCACGGCTCTGTGGTGCGTTGCTGCCGCCGCCGCGCTGGCCGCGGCGGATGCGGCCATAGTCCGCCTTCTTGCGGGCGAAGTGCATGCGTTTGTCATCGGCTTTTTTCGCAGCCTTTTCGGCCTTGCGGCAATCGTTCCGTTGATCGTGGCGCGCCCTCGTGTCCTGAAATCCGGCTATCGGCTTCAGCATGTCACTCGTGCGGCGCTGAAGCTTGCCGCGCTCGTTTGTTTTTTTATGGCCTTCGCTGCCGCGCCGCTCGCCGATGCGATGGCGATCATGTTCACGGCGCCGATTTTCCTGATGCTGGGCGCTTGGCTGTGGCTCGGCGAAAAGCTGACGCCGGGCCTCGTTTTCGCGCTCGTCGCGGGCTTTGCCGGTGCGCTGATCATCATCGATCCTGCCGGCCGCGGCGGCATGGCGCCGGCCTTGCTTCTGGCGCTCGCCGGCGCCGCACTTCAGGCACTCGTTCAGCTCATGCTGAAGCGCATGTCGGATCTCGATTCGACCGAGACGCTGGTGGTCTGGAACCTCATCGTGACCGTGCCATTGGCGGCTGTGCCTGCGGCACTCTACTGGACGACGCCCGACCTGCGCGAGTTCGCCTTGCTCGCACTGCAGGGCGCGATGGGAGCCGCCAACATGGCGTTGATGACCAAGGCGTTCAGCATCGCGGATGCATCGCAGATTGCGCCCATGGACTTTCTCCGCCTGCCGCTTGTTGCCGTCATGGCCTGGATCCTGTTCGGCGAGGTCGCAGGGCTCTCCACCTGGCTTGGCGCCGCGATCATCTTCGTCGCGACGATGATCGTCGTCGGAGGAGGGCGCCTGAGGCGGCGGGTGGCGGAGGATTGATACAACCTGTCGCCAGTTGGCGGCAACCGATAGCGACGGCTCCGCAGCGCGGCCGGACACGGAATTTTGAAAGCGCTGGCTCATCAGGGAGGAGCAGATGAAGGGCAAGAGACTGTTGTTGGGCTTGATGATGACCGCGTCGGCGGCAGCGTCGGCCTGGGCCCAGGAGGCAAAGGACATCACGGTCGTTCTCGACGAAGAGGTCGACCTCGTGGAGCCTTGCATGGCGACGCGTTCGAACATCGGGCGCATTATCCTGCAGAATGTTTCCGAGACACTGACGGAACTCGACGTTCGCAACAACAAGGGGCTGATGCCGCGCCTGGCCGAAAGCTGGGAGGAGGCGAGCCCCGGCACCTGGCGCTTCCATCTGCGCAAGGATGCGAAGTTCTCCGACGGATCCGCCTTTGACGCCGGCGACGTCAAGCACTCGATCGAACGCGCGATGAGCGACAAGATCTCATGCGAAAGCCCGCGCTACTTCGGCGATACCAAGCTGGAGACCAAGGTCGTCGACGACAATACGATCGATATCACCGCGACGCCGGCGCAGCCCATCCTGCCGCTGCTGATGACGCTGGTGACGGTCGTTCCTGCTGAAACGCCGATCGAATTCACGCGTGAGCCGATCGGTACGGGGCCTTACAAGCTCACGGAGTGGAAGGCAGGCCAGAGCATCACGCTGACGCGTCGTGACGACTACTGGGGAAGCGCGCCGGAAGTGACGAAGGCGACCTATGTGTTCCGGGCGGATCCTTCCGTGCGGGCGGCCATGGTGGCAGCCGGCGAGGCCGACATCGCGCCGCTGATCTCGGAACTCGACGCCAATGATGCGGAGATGGATTTCAGCTATCCCAACTCCGAAACCTTCTACATGCGGCTCGACCATTCCATCCCGCCGCTCAACGACAAGCGCGTGCGCCAAGCGCTCAACATGGCGCTCGATCGCGATGCCTTCATCGGCACGCTGCTGCCGAAGGGTGCGATCAAGGCGACGGCAATCGTGCCGCCGACGACGCTTGGCTGGAACCCCGACGTGAAGGTAGCGCCCTACGATCCGGACGGCGCCAAGAAGCTGCTTGCCGAGGCGAAGGCCGATGGCGTTCCGGTCGAAACGCCGATCACCATCGTCGGACGCACCAGCAACTTCCCGAACGTGGTGGAAGTGCTCGAGGCCGCCCAGCAGATGTTCGAAGAGGTCGGCTTCAAGACGAAACTGCAGATGTACGAAGTCGCGGAGTTCGAGAAGCAGTACTCCAAGCCCTATCCGGAAAACCGCGGGCCGCTGCTTGTCGCAGCCCAGCACGACAATGCGCGTGGCGATCCGGTTTTCTCAATGTACTTCAAGTACGACAGCAACGGCCGTCAATCGGGCATCGCCAATCCGGCTGTCGACAAGATGATCGCCGAAGCAACCGCGGCGACGGGTGAGGCACGCGCGGCCGACTGGAAGAAGCTTATCGCCTACCTCCATGACGATGTGGTTGCCGATGTGCTGCTGTTCCACATGGTGGGCTTCGCACGGGTCAATCCGCGTGTCGACTTCACGCCGACGATCGCAACCAATTCGCAGCTGCAATTGTCGGAGATCCACTTCAAGTAAGCGGATTGTGAAATGGGAAGGGTGGCGGAAACTCCGCCCTTCCCTACAGCGCTGTGCGTCTTCAGGCTCACAAAAGGTCGCTGTAGCACTTTGAATTACTGCATATTTCTTCCTTAAATCGGCTCCGACTTAGGGCAACATGCAGTAGACAATCGGGAGTTGGACCGATGGGAAAAAAGATGATGAGGCGCATCGTGTCGAGTTTCTTCTCGCTCGTCGCGCTCGTGGTGATGGTGTTCTTCCTGTCGCGGCTGACGGGCGATCCGGCAGCCTTGTTCCTGCCGATCGATGCGACGCAGGAAATGCTCGATCAGTTCCGCGAACTGCATGGATTGAACGATCCTCTTATCCAGCAGTTCGGACGTTATGTATGGGACGTCCTGCACCTCGACTTCGGCGACTCGATCCGCAAGGCACGTCCTGCGATCGAGGTGGTTCTGGAGTCCTTCACCTGGACGCTGCAACTGGCGTTGATCACCATCGCGCTGGTGACGGCGCTCGCCATCACCATCGGCTCGATAGCAGCCTTCCGCCCCGGCGGCCTGTTCGATCGTTTCGTCTCGCTGGTTTCACTGGTCGGCGCCTCGGCGCCCGATTTCTGGATCGCAATTGTCGGCATCGTCATTTTTTCCATCACGTTCGGCTGGGTTCCGACCTCCGGCACCGGGACGGTCTGGCACTGGATTCTGCCGGTCGCGGTGCTCTTCATCCGACCATTCGGCTTGATTCTTCAGGTGGTGCGCGGATCGATGCTGACGGCTTTTGGATCCGCCTATGTCAAGACGGCTCGCGCCAAGGGCGTCGGAAATCGATCGATCATTTTCGTCCATACGCTGCGCAACGCCATGCTGCCGGTCATCACGGTCATCGGCGACCAGGCGGCCGCGATGCTTAACGGTGCGGTTGTCGTCGAGACGATCTTCGGCTTCCCCGGCGTCGGCAAGCTGATGATCGATTCCATCCTGCAGCGCGACTTCAACGTGATCCTGGCGGCGATCATGGTCACCGCGCTTGCGATCTTCGTCATGAACCTGCTGATCGACATTGCCTACGCATTGCTCGATCCGCGCCTCAGGACCTGAAGGCCATGACCATGTCCAGTACTTTGCCATCCACGCAGATCTCGACCAAGCAGCGCGGCAAGGCGCATGTGCTCCTCGGCATGCTTTGGCGCGACAAGTTCGCGTTTTTCGCGGCGATCTTCCTCATTATTGCGGTCCTGTGCGCGCTCTTCGGGCCGATCTTGCTGCGCGAAGCCGCCGTCGCCCAGAATCTGCGCGCCCGCAACTTGGCGCCGTTTACGGTCGATAGGGGCTGGCTCTTCCTGCTCGGAGCCGACGCTCTCGGCCGGCCGTTGCTCGCCCGCATCGTCGTGGCCGCGCAGAACACGTTGATGATCGCCGCTGGAGCGGTCGTCTGTTCCGGTGTCGTCGGAGCGTTGCTCGGCCTCGTTGCCGGCTACGCGTCGGAGCGGGTGTCGAACGTGATCATGCGGCTTGCGGACGTAATCATGTCGTTTCCGTCGCTGCTCCTCGCGGTAATCGTGCTCTACATGCTGGCGCCATCGGTCGGTAACATCGTGATCGTTCTCGCCGTCACACGGATCCCGGTCTATCTGCGCACGACGCGGGCCGAGGTCCTCGAAATCCGCCAGCGCATGTTCGTGCAGGCGGCGAAGGTCATGGGGGCCTCGTCCCTGCGGATCGTCTTCCGTCACATTCTGCCTATGGTCGTCCCGACGCTCGTGACCATAGCGACGCTGGACTTCGCCTTCGTCATGCTGGCCGAGTCCTCTCTCTCCTTCCTCGGCATCGGCATTCAGCCGCCCGAGGTGACTTGGGGCCTGATGGTCGCGCAAGGCAAGCAATACCTCACCAACGCCTGGTGGCTGGCGTTCTGGCCGGGCCTGGCGATCATTCTGACGACGTTGTCGCTCAACCTGCTGTCGAACTGGATGCGTGTCGCCCTCGATCCGGCACAGCGCTGGAGACTCGAAATCGGAGGCCGCAAGAATGGCTGAGCATCTGCTTGAAGTGCGAAACCTGTCCGTTCAGTTCCACACGGCTGGCAGCACGGTGCACGCAGTGCGCAACATAAGCTGGCATCTCGACCGCGGCGAGACGCTGGCAATCCTGGGTGAAAGCGGCTCGGGCAAATCCGTCTCCGCCTCCGCGATCATGAACCTAATCGATATGCCGCCGGGCGAGATCACCAGCGGCGAGGTCATCTTCGCCGGCAGGGACCTGCTCGCCATGTCCGACGACGAGCGCCGCGCGATCAACGGCAAGCGGATCGCAATGATCTTTCAGGACCCGCTCAGCCACTTGAACCCGGTTTTCACCGTCGGCTGGCAGATCATCGAGGTCATGCGTATTCATGGAGTATCGGCAGATGCGGCGCGCGCACGCGCGCTCGATCTTCTGACGCGCGTCGGCATTCCCGCCCCGGAGACGGCGATGCGCAAGTATCCGCACCAGTTTTCCGGCGGTCAGCGCCAGCGTCTGATGATCGCCATGGCGCTTGCGCTCAAACCCGACATCGTGATTGCCGACGAGCCGACGACCGCGCTCGATGTGACGGTGCAGGCCGAAGTGCTTGCTCTTCTCGGCGAGCTGCAGAAGGAAACCGGCCTCGGACTGTTGCTGATCACCCACGACCTCGGTGTCGTGGCCGACATCGCCGATCGGGTGGTCGTGATGAATGCCGGCGAGATCGTGGAGACCGGAACGCCGGACGAGGTCTATCACAATCCCAAGCACCCCTACACGCGCAAGCTTATTTCCGCGGCTCCCGGCCGGGGCGAGATGCATGAACCGAATGCCACCGGCGAGCCGCTTCTGAAGGTCGAAAATCTCTGCAAGTCCTATGGCTCCTTCACGGCATTGAATGGCGTATCCTTCACGCTGCAGCCGGGTGAGACGATGGCGGTCGTCGGCGAAAGCGGATCGGGAAAATCGACGCTGGCGCGCGCGCTCCTGCGGCTCGATGAGGCGGACTCGGGACACGCCTATTGGAAGGGCCGGGATCTTCTGAAAATGCCGGCCAAGGAGCTCTACCAGCTCCGACGCCAGCTGCAGATGGTGTTTCAGGATCCGACCCAGTCGCTCAATCCCCGCATGACGGTCTACCAGCTGATCTCCGAGGCCTGGGTCATCCACCCCGAGATCCTGCCGAAGGCGCAATGGCGCGCACGGGTGGAGGAACTGCTGACGCAAGTGGGCCTGTCGCCCGTCCATGCCGAACGCTATCCGCACCAGTTCTCCGGCGGCCAGCGCCAGAGGATCGCGATCGCCCGCGCGCTGGCTCTCCGGCCCGACCTCATCGTTTGCGACGAGGCGGTCTCCGCGCTCGACGTGTCCATCCAGGCGCAGGTGATCGCGCTCCTCGACAAGCTCCGGCGTGAACTCGGCATCGCCTTCATCTTCATCGCCCACGACCTGCCGGTTGTGCGCGATTTCGCCGATCATGTGATGGTGATGCAGGCGGGCGAATGCGTCGAAGTCGGCACGGTCAGGCAGATTTTCGAGAACCCGCAGCGCGACTATACCCGCCGCTTGCTGGATGCCGGTCTCGACCCCGATCCGCGCGTCCAGGCAGCGAGGCGAATGCCAAGCGCGCGGGTTGGCGCCGAAGTGGGGTGAGCAATCGCTGGCGACACCGCGGGGACGGACCTTCGCGTTCATTCCGATCACGATGGCGAGCTACCGCAGGAGGAACGGCTCCTCGAAGAAATGTTCTTCCAGGTTCACGCCTTCGCCGCCGCGGTCGATCACGGCGAAATCGGAAACCTCCTCCAGGGGCGTCAGGATGCCGTGCCAGACGTTGCGGGCTATGTTGACCCCCTGGCCCGGTGCCGTCAGGAAGGCGCGCGGCTCGCCGGGTCCAGCGGCCGTCTCCTCGGAAACCACGACCAGGAACGGGCTGCAGCCGAGCGGGATGAAAGCCTGGCTGCCGAGCGGGTGACGCTCCACCATGGTTAGTGTCAGGGGCAGGGCGTAGGGCTCGCCGCGCACGATGCTGATCATCGGGCGGGCGTTTTCGCCGGTGGTCTCGATCCTGGCGAGATCGTGAAAGCGCATGCACCGGCCGCCATTGATCGGAAACCCGTGGGCGTTTTCCGTCTCGATGACGTCGCCGAAAGGCGCAAAGGCCTCGCGGGTCAACGGCTGGATGGCGATCTCCTTCAACTTGTGGCCTCCACAATCCGCCCAAAGAGGCACAGACGGCTGACGCCGCCTTCCGGTCGTCATCGCATGTCCCTCAGTTTGGCAGCATGTCCTGCAGGCGGAGGAGCGCGATCCTTTCCACCTGGCGACATGCGGTCTCGAATTCGGTTTCGCGTTCGTTGCCGATCCGGTTTTCGAAGGCGGCGAGGATCTCATCCTTGCGCCGTCCCTTGACCGCCATGATGAAGGGGAAGCCGAACGTTTCGACATAGGTGCTGTTGAGCGCCGTGAACCGCTCGCGCTCGCTGTCCGTCAGCGCGTCGAGACCGGCTGAAGCCTGTTCGTTGGTGGAGCTCTCGGTCAGGCGCTTGGCCTCTGCGAGCTTGCCGGCAAGGTCCGGATGCGCGTTGAGGACCGCGAACCGCTCCTCATCCGTGGCGCTACGAAATGCGTGGACGAGCGCGGCGTGAAGGCCGATCGCCGTGTCGTTGGCGGGGGAAAGTTCATCGGCGAAGGCGCGTTTGGCAATCCACTTCGAATGTTCGAAGACGCCGCCGAAACGGGCAATGAAGGCCTCTTCGGAAAGCCGGGACGGACGGTCGCCATTGGGCTGGAAAGGATAAGCTTGCGCCCAGTAGCGGGCAATGTCGATGCGGCGGGCAAGCCAGACCTTCTCATGCCTCTTCACATAATCGAGGAACCGGGCGAGCGCGGCGATCCGGCCCGGCCGACCGACGAGGCGGCAGTGGAGCCCGATGCTCATCATTTTAGGCGAACCGGCGGCGCCTTCGGCGTAGAGAACGTCAAAACTGTCCTTCAGGTAACTGAAGAACTGGTCGCCGCTGTTGAATCCCTGCGCCGTCGCAAAGCGCATGTCGTTGGCGTCGAGCGTGTAGGGAATGACGAGCTGGTGCTTGCCGCCGTGCTCATGCCAGTAGGGAAGGTCGTCGGCATAGGAATCGGAGACATAGTCGAAGCCGCCGGCCTCGGTCACCAGATCGAGCGTATTTTCCGAGCAGCGGCCGGTGTACCAGCCGCGCGGCGGTTCGCCGGTGACGATCGTGTGGAGGCGGATCGCCTCGGCGATTTCGGCTCGCTCCCTGTCGACGCTGAAATCCTTGTGCTCGATCCATTTCAGCCCGTGCGAGGCAATCTCCCAGCCGGCCTCCTGCATCGCCGCGACCTGGGCGGGTGAGCGCTTGAGCGCGGTTGCCACGCCATAGACGGTGGCGGGCACGTCACGATCCGTGAACAGGCGGTGCAGGCGCCAGAAACCGGCACGCGCGCCATATTCGTAGATCGACTCCATGTTCCAATGCCGCTGACCCGGCCAGGCTTGCGCGCCGACGATCTCCGAAAGGAAGGCCTCCGATGCCGCATCGCCATGCAGCACGCAGTTTTCGCCACCCTCCTCGTAATTGATGACGAACTGGACGGCGATCCGCGCTCCGTCCGGCCAGACGGCTCGGGGACTTGGGCCATGGCCGTGAAGATCGCGGGGGTATCTCATGAAATGGGCTCCTCCAGACAGTGTCTCTCAGCACAATTCGTAGCGAGAAAGCCGCGTCCTCATTCCCCCCGAAAAATTTGAAAGTCTCGAAGGCTGAGGCCGCTACACAAGCCCATCTCCCCTCTGGATACTGTGCAGTGGAAAGCTGACTTCGGGAGGAGCGAACGCATGCAATCTCAAGGTGGAAACACCGGCCGCCTGACCACCCATGTGCTGGATACTGCAAGCGGCAAGCCGGCCAGCAACTTGCGCATCGAGCTCTACCGGTTCGATGGCGGGCGGGCGGAGCATCTCGTCTCCGCGAGGACCAACGACGATGGCCGCTGCGACCAGCCGCTGCTTGCCGGCGAGCGCATGGAAAGCGGGACCTACGAGCTGCGTTTCCACGCCGGCGAGTATCTCGGCCGGGCTGCGGAACGCGGCGCCAATCCCTTTCTCGACGTCATCCCGATCCGCTTCGGGATCGCCGACCAACTGGCGCATTATCACGTGCCGCTCCTGCTTTCGCCCTATGGCTACTCGACCTACCGGGGGAGCTGACCGGCCATGACGATTGAAATCCGCAACACGATCCGCTTCCTTCTGAACGACCGGCTTGTCGAGCTCGCCGATGTTTCGCCGGTCCAGACCCTGCTCGATTTCCTACGCATCGACCGCAACCTGCGCGGAACCAAGGAAGGCTGCGCCGAGGGCGACTGCGGTGCCTGCACCGTGCTTGTCGGCCGACTTCTAAACGGTCAACTAACGTACGAATCCATCAATGCCTGCATCCGCTTCGTCGGTTCGCTCGACGGCTGTCACGTCGTCACCGTCGATGCACTGGCCCAGCCGAACGGCCCGCTTCATCCGGTGCAGCAGGCGATGGTCGACACGCACGCCTCGCAGTGCGGCTTCTGCACGCCGGGCTTCGTCATGTCGCTCTATGGCCTCTGGATGGAGAATCCGAAGCCGAGCGTTCAGGAGATCGAAAAGGCGCTGCAGGGCAATCTCTGTCGCTGCACCGGCTACGCCGCGATCATCCGTGCGGCGGAAGCGATTTCGTCGATCGGCGAGGTCGGAAAGGATCCGCTCCTCGCGGAGCGTGAAAATATCGGCAGGCAACTTGCCGCGCTCCAGGATGGCCGCCGCGTCGTGATCGGCAACGAGGCTGAACGCTTCGTGCTGCCGGCCTCTGTCGAAGACTTTGCCGCCATCCTCGAAGCCGACCCGAAGGCGACGATCGTCGCGGGCTCGACCGACGTCGGTCTCTGGGTAACGAAGTTCATGCGCGACATTGCGCCGGTGGTGCACATCTCGCATCTCGAAGAACTGCGCCGAATTTCCGTCGGTGCTGACAGCATCACGCTCGGGGCCGGTGTCAGCTACACCGAAGCCTATCCGGTGATCGTGGAACACTTCCCGCAGATGCGGGAACTCTGGGACAGGATCGGTGGCCAGCAGGTGCGCAACATGGGCACCGTCGGCGGCAACATCGCCAATGGTTCGCCGATCGGCGACACACCTCCGGCGCTGATCGCTCTCGGCGCATCGGTGACGCTGCGCAAGGGCGCGCGGCGTCGGACGCTGCCGCTCGAAGCATTCTTCATCGAATACGGGAAGCAAGATCGCGAACCCGGCGAATTTGTCGAAACCGTATGCATCCCCTTCCTCGACGAAGGAACTCGTTTTGCCGTCTACAAGGTGACGAAGCGCCTGGACGAGGACATTTCCGCCGTTTGCGGTGCCTTTCGTGTGACGCTCGACGGACGGGGCAAGGTTGCCGAAGCGGCGGTCGCCTTCGGCGGAATGGCCGGCACACCGAAGCGTGCCTCGAAGGTGGAGGCGGTGCTCATAGGAGCCGATTGGACCGACGCGACGGTTGAGGCCGCCGTCGCCGCGTTTGCCGAGGACTTCACGCCTTTGACCGATTGGCGCGCCTCTGCCGAATACCGCATGCTCGTGGCGAAGAACCTGCTCCGCCGCTTTCATCTCGAAACGCAGGAAGCCGGGCACGTCCGGCTCGATCGCGCCATTGCCGTCGCGGTTTAGAGCGGGATGAGGAAAAGTGTGCGCGGTTTTCCGCCCGCATCCCGCTCTAACTTATTAGAATCGATCACGATTATGATTTTTGGGTCGATTCGACCCAAAATCATCGTGATCTAGAGGAGGTTTGAGCCATGAATGTCATGCAGCCCATCGACCGCATCCGAGGCGGCGTTCACGAGAAGGAAAAGCACGAGTCGGGCCACAAGCATGTCTCGGGCACGGCCGAATATATCGACGACATTCCCGAGCCTGCCGGGACATTGCACGGCTATCTCGGCCTGTCGGCGCGGGCGCATGCGGAAATCCTGTCGATCGACTTTGCGGATGTGAGCGCCAGCGCCGGCGTCGTCGGCATTCTGACAGGCGATGACATTCCCGGGGAAAACGATATCAGCCCGGCGCACAAGCATGACGATCCGGTTTTTGCGACCGGCAAGGTCGAGTTTCACGGCCAGCCGATCTTCGCCGTGATCGCCACGTCGCGCGATGCGGCGCGGCGGGCGGCTGCAAAGGTCAAGATCGACTATCGCGACCTGCCGCATGTCACGGACGTCAAGGAGGCCGTGGCAGCGAACTACCCACTGGTGATCGATCCGCTGAAGCTCGAACGTGGCGACATCGACGCCGGCTTCGCCAAGGCGAAGAACGTCATTCAGGGCGAGATGCGGATCGGCGGTCAGGACCATTTCTACCTGGAAGGCCATATTTCCTTTGCGATCCCCGGCGAAGACGACGAGGTGACCGTGTTCGCCTCGACCCAGCATCCGAGTGAGACGCAGCATATGGTCGCCCAGGTGCTCGGCGTTCCCTCCAACGCCGTGACGGTCAATGTCCGGCGCATGGGTGGCGGCTTCGGCGGCAAGGAGACGCAGGCGAACCTCTTTGCGGCGGTTGCTGCCATGGCGGCGCAAAAGTATCGCCGTGCCGTCAAGATCCGTCCTGACCGCGACGACGACATGACGGCGACCGGCAAGCGCCACGACTTCCATGTCGACTACAAGATCGGCTTCGACGATGACGGTCTGATCGAGGCGGTCGACGCGGTCTTTGCCGCGCGCTGCGGCTTCTCGGCGGACCTCTCGGGTCCGGTGACGGACCGTGCGCTTTTCCACGCCGACAATTGCTATTTCTATCCGAACGTCCGGCTGCGCTCGCGGCCGATGAAGACCAACACCGTGTCGAACACCGCCTTCCGTGGCTTCGGCGGACCGCAGGGCATGGTCGGCGGCGAGCGGATGATCGAGGATATCGCCTACACGCTTGGCAAGGATCCGCTCGAGATCCGCAAGCTCAACTTCTACGGCGGCGAGGGGCGAAACCTGACGCCCTATCACCAGACGGTGGAAGACAACATCATCGGGCGGATCATCGAGGAACTCGAAACGTCGGCGGATTATGCCGCCCGGCGTGAGGCCGTTCTCGCTTTCAACCGCGAGAACCACGTGATCAAGCGCGGCATCGCGCTGACGCCGGTGAAGTTCGGCATCTCCTTCACCAAGACGGAATACAACCAGGCCGGCGCTCTGGTTCATGTCTACACCGACGGCTCGATCCATCTGAACCACGGCGGCACCGAGATGGGGCAGGGGCTTTACACCAAGGTCGCCCAGGTCGTGGCCGACGAGTTCCAGGTCGACCTCGACCGGATCAAGGTGACCGCGACCTCCACCGGTAAGGTGCCGAACACATCGGCGACCGCCGCCTCGTCCGGCTCGGACCTGAACGGCATGGCGGCCGCCAATGCGGCCCAGCAGATCAAGGCGCGGCTCGTCAGCTTTGCGGCGGAACGCTATGGCGTCAGCGAAGCGGATGTCGCTTTCGAGCCGAATGTGGTGCGGATCGGCAGTGAGCGCGTTTCCTTCCCCGAGTTCATCAAGACGGCCTATACGGCGCGTGTGCAGCTTTCCGCCGCTGGCTTCTACAAGACGCCTAAGATCCACTGGAACCGCTCCGAGGGCAGGGGACGCCCGTTCTACTACTATGCCTATGGGGCATCCTGCTCGGAGGTCAGCGTCGACACACTGACCGGCGAATACCAGGTCGATCGCACCGACATCATCCACGATGTCGGCAAGTCGCTCAATCCGGCGCTCGACCTCGGCCAGGTCGAGGGCGCCTTCGTGCAGGGCATGGGCTGGCTGACGACGGAAGAACTCTGGTGGGATGCCAACGGGCGGCTACGCACCCATGCGCCTTCCACCTACAAGATCCCGCTCGCCTCAGACCGGCCGCGTGTCTTCAACGTACGTCTGGCGGAATGGTCGATCAACCGGGAAGAAACGATCCGCCGTTCCAAGGCGGTCGGCGAACCGCCCTTCATGTTGGGCATTTCCGTTCTCGAAGCTATATCAATGGCAGCGGCGAGTGTTGCGGGATATCGTATCCCGCCGCGTATCGACGCCCCGGCGACACCCGAGCGCGTGCTGATGGCGGTCGAGCGGCTGCGCGGGCAGGCAACGGAGACAACGCGGTAGCATTTTAAGGCGGCGCATGGCCGACCGGGCGTCGGACCATGCGCGGAAACAGGACCCACGATCATGCTGGCGAGCAGAGAGGATATCCGGGCTTTCCTGAACCAAGAAGCGGCGTGCGTCCTCGTCGAGGTGGCCGTCGCAGCCGGTTCGACGCCGCGCGATACGGATGCCTGGATGCTCGTGTCGAAAGACCGCACGTTCGCCACGATCGGCGGCGGCCAGCTGGAATATATGGCGATCGATCACGCGCGGAAGCTCCTTCAGGGAGCGAGCGTGGATCAGACGCTGACGATCCCGCTCGGCCCGGAGATCGGCCAATGCTGTGGCGGGCGCGTGGCGCTCGCCTTCGAGCCGGTCGACAAGGAAACCCGTGCAGCACTGATCGAGCGCAGCGAAAGCGAGATCGCCCGCCGACCGCATGTCTATGTCTTCGGCGCAGGCCATGTCGGCGATGCGCTCGCATTGGCGCTTTCGCTGGTGCCGCTTCGAACCATCCTCGTCGATACGCGCGAGCAGGAGCTTTCGGCCGTCGATGTGCCCGGGATCGAGACCTGCCTCACGGCGATGCCGGAGGCGGTCGTGCGCGATGCCCCGGCGGGAAGCGCGTTCGTCATTCTCACCCATGACCATGCGCTGGATTTCCTGATCGCCGCCGAAGCGCTCGGCCGCGAGGATGCCTGCTACGTCGGCATGATCGGCTCGAAGACCAAGCGCGCCACGTTCAAGAGCTGGCTTTCGCGGGAAATAGAACGCCCGGAGCTCCTCGAAAGGCTGGTTTGTCCGATCGGCGGGACGACCGTGAAGGACAAGCGACCGGCCGTCATCGCAGCGCTTGCCGCCGCCGAAATCATGACGGCTGCCCTGAACCATGATCACCCGAAGGACGGTCTCCCGTCGCGCAAACGCGGAAAGCCGGTCAGGGCGTAAGGCACGTCAACCGGTGCTCTCGCTCTCAGCGCCGGACCGCGGCCTGATGACGCAATCCGCAAGACGGTCAAGCTCGTTCAACTCCGCCGCGTGGCGCTGACCCCATTCGCAGAGCGCGAGCAGTACGGGTTCGAGGCTGAGGCCGAGTGCCGTTGCCGAATATTCCACGCGCGGCGGGACCTCGCGAAAGATCTCCCTATGGACAAGGCCATGCTCCTCCATCTCGCGGAGTTGCTGGATCAGAACCTTTTGACTGACGGCCGGCACCAGTCTCTTGAGCTCGGACAGCCGCTTTGGCGCGTCGAACAGGTGATAGAGGATGACGGCCTTCCAGCGCCCGGAGATCACTTTCAAGGCCCGCTCGGAAGGCAGAACCGGCAATTTCTTGATGATCTCGGCCATTGTTACCAGCTGGTCAGTATGGAACAAAAGAGTGTGTAGATCCCTCATGGACCGTAGGCCTAAATGGCGGCTAACGCAATTTCAGGAAAGGCGCGTAACGGCCTTTCCGTCCGGAATTGCGTCGATCTCTTGAACTCCTGCATGTTTCCTTAAATCGTAGCCGATTTAGGGATAAAAACATGCAGCAATTCAAAGTGCTACAGCGTCCTTTGCGCGTCTGCTAAGACGCGCGGCGCTGCAGTCTGCCCCGATCACGCCGGAACGATGAAGGCAACGGCGAAGCCGCGCAGCAGGTCTGCCACAGGAAGATGGCGGTGAGGCTCGACGAGGTCGCCGGTGGCGAGATTTCGCAAGCGCATGAGATCGCGGCCGTCGGGCCATACGAGACAGGTGTCGTGCCAGAGACCCGGGAGAACGGACAGCCGGTCCCCGTCCGTATGGCGGAATATGAGGCGCGGGATCACCGTGATCGAAAAGTCATTCTCGGTGTGGCGCATGAAAGCGGCGGCGTGGCGGAAGGCGGGGCCTCGCACTTGCAAGGGAAGATAGCCGCCTCTCATCAGCAGGTCCGAGCCCCTGTTTCGACGATAATTCAGGCATATTTCGATCAGCGCTTGCTTGCAGTCTTCGAAATTGCTCGTGGTCGGCACGCGCGGAAGTGCTGGCGGCGACGGGTGCGGTGAAAAAGGCCGGCGGTTATCAGGATCGACGAGACTGAAGTCGAGACGCTCGCTGCCTTGATAAATATCCGGAACGCCCGGTGCGGTGAGTTTGACCAGGGTTTGCGAGAGGCTGTTGATCAAGCCGGCCTGGATGAATGGCCTCGCCGTTCTCCCGAAGTTTTCGAGAAAGGTTCGGTTCCGCAAATCGAGGAGGTCAGAGAGAAACGCGGTCACTGCCGTTTCGTAGTGCTCATCCGGAGACTCCCAGCTCGTCCTGAGTTTTGCTTCTCGGAGCGCCTTAACGGCAAATCCGCAGAGACGCTCGCGTAAAGCGGAAAATTCGTCTTCGTCGAAAGAGGGGTCGATAGGCCAGATGCCAAGCAGGCTCTGGTAAAGGAACTGCTCCACGGTGGCCTCCGGCGCGCCGCCGCCCGGGAGACGGCGGATCCGTGCGGCATTTATGTCGTGCCAGCGCGCGACCGAGGCTGTCCAGACGTCCGGTGCCTCGCTGATGGCATAGAGACGGGCGCGTGCGTCCTCACCGCGCTTGGTGTCATGCGTCGACGTTGCCGACAGGCCGTTTGGCATGTCACGGGCGCGATCCTGCATCAGCTCATGAAAGCGGTCGGTGCCCCCCGGCCTCCAGACTGGATCGGCTCCCACCTCATTCGCCGCGAGATAGTCGGTCCTTCTGTAGAAGAAGGTATCCTCGACCGCCTTGGCCATGGCGGCGCCGCTCAATTGCTGAAAGCGCGTACGGAACTCGGATTGCGGTTTTCGGTTCGCCAGACCACTCCTTGATTTCAGCGCGGCAATGATGAGGGCAATTTCGGCGCCGGCAACGGGCGCTGCGGTCAATGCTTTCAACTCCATTTCGTCGAGGATCCGGCTGTCGCGCTCGGCTACGCCGCGGTCGCTGACATAGGTCCGGTAGACGGGCAGTGCTACGAGCAACCGACGAACGGCTTCGATGATGCGGCCGTTGGCGTGTGAGGAGCCGCCGTTGTCTTCGATGCGCGCGGCAAGCCTGGCGAGCCGCATGACTTCGGCGTTGAAATTATGGCTCAGCAGTTGCAGCTTGCAATCGAGGACCGCCTTTTCCGCCGCCGATCGTTGCGCCTTGCTCGAAAGCCGGGGAGAAGGCTGCTCGTTGGTCAGGAGTTCCGCGAGCGCGGAGATGAACTCGTAGCCTGTGGTGCCGTCGACGGGCCAATCCTGCGGCAGCGTTTCGCTCGCCCCTAATATCTTCTCGACGACGATGTAGGTGCTGTTGCCTGCGCGTTGCCGCAGCCTGTGAAGATAAGCATCGGGATCGGCGAGACCGTCGATGTGATCGACCCGAAGTCCGTCAACCAGGCCCCCCTGGACGAGGTCCAGAGTCAGTCGATGGGTGTCCTCGAAAACGGATGGATCTTCGACCCGCATGCCGATGAGACCGGCTATCTCGAAGAATCGGCGATAGCTCAGCTCGTCCCGCGCAGTATTCCAGCTCGTAAGCCGCCAACCCTGCATCCGATGCAGGCGCAGCAGGAGATCTTTGTCGGCGGAGAGCCGTTGAAGAAATTCGTCGACTTCGGCGGCGACCGCGGGCGTCTTCACAATCGAAGAAACTGCGGAATGAAGATGTGCGATACCCGTTGGTCCGGCCGCTGCGGCAATGGCACAGATCCGTTCGAGAGCGGGGTTCGCTTCCTTGAGAATTGCCGGATAGGTGGCCGGATTGAGCGGATAGAGCGCGTCGTAATACATGAGCGCCAGGCAATTGCGCTTGCGGTCGAGGGCGAGCCGGATGTTCCCGGCGGCGAGCTCTTCCTCAAAAGACCGCCCCAGAAAGGGTAGGGTGAGAGGCGACTGCCAGTCGATGTCAAAATGATCGGCGAAGGCACTGGAGCGGCCCGATTCGATGACGCTATGCCACCATTCGTTATCGAGGCTCGCAGCCATGTGGTTCGGGACGATGTCCAGGATTATCCCGAGCCCTTGCGCGTTCAACTCGCGGACCAGCCGCGAGAAACCCTCGCGACCGCCGAGTGCGGGCTCGATCTCGTTAAAGTCGATGACGTCGTAGCCATGCGTCGAGCCGCGCACGGCAGAAAATATCGGCGAGGCGTAAAGATGGGATATGCCGAGGCGGACGAGATGAGGGACCAACTCCACGGCTTTTGCGAAGTCCATCCCGTTTCGAAATTGCAGGCGGTAGGTTGCGTTGGGCGGCTGCATTGCGGGTGATCTGAATCCTGTGCCGGCTCAACACGATTCATCGCCCTTTGTTCCCAAGCGCTTTGATAATCCGCGTGCCGAGCTCAGGCCAGCACAAGCGCAGCAGCGGGCAGGTCCGGTGGTGGTTGGCGAGGCATGCCTCAAGGCGTGCCGTTCCGCCCGAACCGATCGGTGCTGTGCAGATCAAACCCTCGCAGTGATTCGGCGTAGGCCGGCGCATTCACAATTGCTGAAAGAATTAATCCGGAAGGATGATTATGAAATAGCGACAGGTTTGTCAGGAAAATCCTTTCTGAGATTCTGGAATTGCCTGTGCGTAGCCGGAACATCCTACGATAACCTAGCGTAAGGTGATGGAGTGTTTTGGTTGTATCGTCCAAAGTCGCAACCGCGCCTAAAGAATACATAAAACAGGTTCCTGGAAAGCGAGTTTTACTTTTCCGGATCCTGCAATCAAGGAGAAAGGGAGAACGTTATGAACAGAAACAGCGAAGATACAGTAGACAAACTGCGGCGTATTCTGACCATCTCCACAGCGGCAGCATTGCTGGCGACATTCGCTGCTCCTTTCACGATCGATGTTGCGAAGGCCGGAGACAGTGGTGACGGCGGCGACAGCGGCGACGGCGGTGACAGCGGCGACAGCGGTGACGGCGGCGACAACGGCGATGGTGACGGCGACGGCGATGGTGACGGCGACGGCGACGGCGACGGCGACGGCGATGGTGACGGCGACGGCGACGGCGACGGCAATGGCAAGGGCCCGAAGGGTAACAACGGCTTCGGCAATGGCGGAGGGGACGGCGTGCCCGGAAAATCCGGGAAGAGCGACGCTAACCGCTGACGTATAGCAATGTGAGGGCGGCTGCTTGCAGGAGGGCCGCCCTCCTTTGTTCGAAGCACCGAAGACGAGCGAAGCGGCCTTGCCCGCCCGCCCTTCTGAACTTCAAGAGCACCGCAGCGAGCGCGGATAAGGCGTGTCGAAACGTCAGGCGAGCAATTTGCCGATCAGCCGCTGACAGCGCTCGGCCATGAAGTCGATCATCAGCCGCACCTTCGGGTCCTGGAAGCGCTTGTGCGGATAGATTGCCGCAAGCTGCGCGCTAAGCGGTGGCGTATCCTGCAGGATCGGGATCAGGCCGCCCTCGTTTATATACTGCTTCACCTCGAACAACGGTTTGTTGATGATGCCGCGACCATCGAGCGCCCATTGCGTCAGCACGTCGCCGTCGTCGGAATCGTAAGGGCCGGTTACCTCGAACTTGCGCACACCGTCGGTCGTCTGCAGCGTCCAGTAATATTCCTTGGAGCCGGGATAGCGCAGCAGCAGACAGTCGTGATGGTCGGTGATGAGTTCATCGGGAGTGGCCGGTGTGCCGTGCCGCTCGAAATAAGCCGGCGCGCCGCAGACCACCCGCTCGCAGTTCATGATGCCGCGCATACGCAGGTTCGAATCCTCCAGAACGCCGAGCTTGAACGCGACGTCGACGCCTTCGCTCAAGATATCGACATTGTGGTCGGAGAGGCGCAGGCGCACTTCGATATCCGGATATTTGTCGTGGAACTCCGGAATCCCGGACGCGATCAGCCGACGGCCGATGCCGAGCGGAGCGGTGATGCGAAGCGCGCCCTTCGGATTGCGCGAAAGATCGGCGATGGCGCTTTCGGCCTCGTTCACGGCTTCCAGAATTTTGACCGCGCCATCGTAGAAGACGCGGCCGTGCTCGGTCGGCGTCAGCTTGCGGGTGGTGCGGTTGAACAGGCGGACGCCCATATGCCGCTCCAACTCCTTGATCCGGTTGCTGGCAACCGCGGGCGTCACACGCTGGTCGCGCCCCGCCGCTGACAGCGTTCCGAGTTCCACGACACGCACGAAAACGCGTACATTATCGAGATAAGACATGCCTCCCGCCTATGCTCCTCCAATGCCGACCGGCGTGCTTCAGCGCGCAAACAGTCGCTTTAACGCCTTGAATTTCTGCATAATTTCATTCCAAAATCGACCCCGATTTAACGGGCTATCCAATAAAGCACCCACGCTCCTTCGATTTTATAGATTTTTTTGAAAGAGTTGGTGCCCGCGCGGCGTTCTCCCCTGCCCAAGCAATGACACATAATGCCGCCCAGAAAAATGGGAGAGCCGCATGTATGAATTTGCCATTGCCTGGGACTGGCTGACATTTGCCGTGAGATGGCTGCATGTCATCACCGGCATCGCCTGGATCGGTTCGTCCTTCTACTTCGTCGCGCTCGACCTGGGTTTGAGACAGAGGCAGGGCCTGCCGGTCGGGGCCTATGGCGAGGAATGGCAGGTCCACGGCGGAGGCTTCTATCACATCCAGAAATATCTGGTGGCGCCGGAAAACATGCCCGAGCATCTGATCTGGTTCAAATGGGAGTCCTATGTCACCTGGCTCTCCGGCTTCGGCATGCTTGCCCTTGTCTATTATGCCGGTGCCGACCTCTATCTGATCGATCCCAACGTACTCGATGTGTCGAAGTCGACGGCGATTGCCATTTCGCTTGCTTCGCTTGCCTTCGGCTGGCTCGCCTATGATAGGGTCTGTCGCTCGCCGCTCGGCAACGACAACACCCGGCTGATGGTGCTGCTCTATTTCGTGCTTGTGGGCGTCGCGTGGGGCTACACCCAGCTCTTCACCGGCCGTGCCGCCTATCTGCATCTCGGCGCCTTCACCGCGACGATCATGTCGGCGAACGTGTTCTTCATCATCATTCCGAACCAGAAGAAGGTCGTCGCCGATCTGATCGCGGGCCGGATACCCGATCCGGCGCTCGGCAAGCAGGCAAAGCAGCGCTCGACCCACAACAACTACCTGACGCTGCCCGTCCTGTTCCTGATGCTGTCGAACCACTATCCGCTGGCCTTCGGCACCCAGTACAACTGGATGATCGCCTCGCTCGTCTTCCTGATGGGGGTCACGATCCGCCACTGGTTCAACACCCGGCACGCCCGCAAGGGCAACCCGACCTGGACGTGGCTCGTCACGGCGGTGCTTTTCATCGTGATCATGTGGCTCTCGACCGTACCCAAGGTTCTTTCCGAGGGCGGCGAAGCCCGAGCTTCGACGGCCGAACAGGCCGTTGTCGCGTCGGCGGACTTCGACAATGTACGCGACACCGTGCTCGGCCGTTGCTCCATGTGCCATGCCAAGGAACCTGGCTGGGAGGGGCTCATCGTGCCACCGAAGGGTGTCGTCCTCGAAAGCGATAGCGACATCGTCGCGCATGCCCGCGAAATCTATCTGCAGGCCGGCCGCTCGCATGCCATGCCACCCGCCAATGTCACTGGTGTAACCGAAGAAGAACGCCGCCTGCTGGTCTCCTGGTATGAAACGGCGGTGAAGGAAGGAAAGCTTCAATGAATGAGTTGCTGATCCGCGGCCGGGTGCTGACCTTCGTCAGGCAACCCGAAGGCATCGACGATACGGCCTCCTACCGCTTTTTCGAGGACGGCGCCGTGCTTGTCCGGAACGGCAAGGTCGCAGGTGTTGGTACCTATGCTGATGTCGCCAGACAGGCCGGCGAGGGCGTGAAGGTCGCCGATCATCGTCCCCATCTCGTCCTGCCGGGACTCATTGATACGCACCTGCACTTTCCGCAGACGCAGGCGATCGCCTCCTATGGCGCGCAGCTTCTCGAGTGGCTGAACACCTACATCTTCGTCGAGGAACAGAAATTCCGTGCGCCTGAGCACGCCGCCTTCATCGCCGGCCGTTTCCTGGACGAATTGCTCGCCAACGGCACCACGACGGCGGTCGCCTATTGCTCCGTGCATCCGGAAAGCGTCGACGCCTTCTTCAGAGCGGCCGAGGCGCGCAACATGCTGATGGTCGGCGGCAAGGTAATGATGGACCGCAATGCGCCGGAGGCGCTGCGAGACACGCCCGAGAAGGGCTATGAGGAGACCAAGTGCCTGATCGACAGGTGGCATGGCCGTGGCCGGGCGCATTATGCGATCAGCCCGCGTTTCGCCATTACCTCGACGCCGGAACAGATGGAGATGAGCCGGGCGCTCGTGGCCGAGCATCCCGACTGCTACGTCCAGACGCATCTTTCGGAAAACAAGGACGAGATCGCCTTCGCGACCTCGCTTTACCCGCAGGCGAAGGACTACACGGATATTTACGCGCGTTATGGTCTTCTCGGTCGCAAGACGCTGCTCGGCCATTGCATCTATCTGAGCGACCGCGAGATATCCGTGCTTGCCGAGACCGGAGCGGTCGGTGTGTTCTGCCCGACGTCCAACCTCTTCTTGGGCAGCGGCTTGTTCGACCGCGACCGTTTCGACAGCCTCGGCGCTCGCCATTCGGTTGCGACCGATGTCGGCGCCGGGACGAGCTTCTCGATGCTGGAAACCATGGACGAGGCCTATAAGGTACTGCACCTGCAGGGCCAGCGGTTATCGCCGCTAAACTCGTTCTACATGATGACCCTGGGTAACGCCCGCGCGCTCGAGCTTGAACATTCGATAGGCTCGCTGCATGTCGGTGCCGATGCGGACATCGTCGTTCTCGACAGCCGCGCGAAGCCCGCGATGGAGTTGCGGATGCAAGTGGCCACTTCATTGGTCGAAGAGCTTTTCGTCCTGCAGACGATGGGTGACGATCGCTCGGTGGCCGAAGTCTATGTCGCCGGCAAGCCGATGAAGCACGGTGCCCGCGAGGCACCTGTCGCCGCCCCTTCGGCGAGGATGTTTGAAACGGCCTGACTCGATCTTAAAAACGACCGCGGCGGTTGGGACTCGCGTTCCGGCCGGCTACAGTTCTTCCGGCCGCTTGCCGCCCACGGCACCGGCCAAGGCGTCGGCGCTTTCTCGCGCCATCAGCGCGCGAATAGCGGGCTTTTCATCCGTCATCCCTACGGGAAGGCCGACATCGATATGCCGGCGACTGTCACCCCATATTTTGAAGACCGGTGCCGCGAGGCCATCGACTCTCACGATCGCAACAGAGCGCCGCTCGTGGCTTGAAGGAGTGCTCTGCACCGGCAAGAACCGTCGTCATATTCACGGATAGACGTGCGGCCGAAGCTGAAGTTCGCTGTAATGTCACAATGAATTCAAAAGCCTAAACCAGACCAAAGAAAAAGCTATCGCTAAGCTAAAGCGAATGTTCTGGACGCGACGGCGGTGCCGTCGAATGCTGCGCCCAACAGAGTATCGCAGCAAAGCCGAGTACGTCGCCAATGCACGATGCTCCAAAGCATGCGGTCAAGGGAGGTCAATTTTGGGCGAGCAATACGTCTGTAAGTCGTTCGAATTCAAGGACGGTGAACGGCGGATCATTCGGATCGGCGATGATGAAATCGGGGTGTTCAGGCATGAGGGCGAATTTTTCGCCTATAGCAATTACTGCGTTCACCAGGGTGGCCCGGCTTGCGAAGGGCTGATTATCGCGCGGGTCGAGGAGCGCCTTCGGCCTGACAAGACATCAATGGGTCTCTTCTTTTCCGAGAAGGACATGAGCTTCGCCTGTCCCTGGCATGGCTATGAATACGACATGCGCACCGGCCAGCACATTGCCGATCGCAGAGTCCGCCTGCGCAAATATCAAGTCTTGCAGAAGGGGGAGGATATCTATGTCGTCGTCTGAACGCATGGTCTCGGCCTGTGAACCCGATGCGGCGGAAAAGGTGGCCTTCGTGAAGGCTGTTTTCAAAGGCATCGAATCGGGAACCGAAGCGGCGCGGATCGTCGAGCGCAAAAAGCAGGGTGAGGCAGCAGCGCCGCAGGTGGAGCTATTGCGCCGGATTCCGGCGCAACCGTCGCCTGAATCTCAGCCTCTCCATCAGTTGTCTGCTTCCATGCTGGCAGTGGCGGCCGAGATCGAGGCGGCCGTTTCCGACGATGATCCTGGCCGCATCGATGTTCGCGCGCAACAGGCGCTTATGAGCGCGCTTTGTCGGCTCTACGCGGCAAATGACGAACGAGGCAATCATTTCGACGTGCTTAGCGAACAGACGACCGTGACGGCAACCGATGCGATGGTTCTGTGCGGTGCGTTGCTCAAAGCCGTCGATCTGCAGGTGTTCGAGCTCGCTCTCTGGCAGAGCTGGAGTTCGCGATAACCCGCAGCTTGCCTCAGCCAGATAATCTCATTGAAAGCAAAGCCACCATGGACCTTATTTCCGATCGCGGCCGCCGCGTCCCTATCGAAGACCTCAACACGACCAGGCTTCTCGATCATGCCGCCAAGCAGGCGCGTGACCGCAGATATGAAGATGTGCTGATCGTAGATTGCGATGCGCATCACTACGAGAATGAGAACCTCTCCGAGATCATCCCCTTTATGGAAAACGAGGTCTTCAAGCAGCTCTCGCTTTCCAGCCGCACGAAAGGACGCGGCCATATTTCGCCGGTCGGCTACGGGTGGCAGGATATGGGTGGGCGCGTAACCCGCTATCCCATGCGGTCGTCAGAGAAGACGCCTGTCGAGAAGGGGCCGAAGCGGGATGTCGAGCTCGGCTTCCGCTGGATGGACGCAATGGGGGTCGATTATTCATGCCTCTTTCCGACGGGCATGCTGAATATCGGCCTGCATCCCCAGAAGGAGATGGAGTTCGAACTGTCCTGGGCCTATGCCCGCTGGGTGACCGAGAAGGTCCTGCCGGAATCGCAGGGTCGTATGTATACGATGCTGGGCCTGCCTTTCAGCGATCCGGAGGGCTGTCTACGCATGGTGGAGACCTTCGGCGACCGCAAAGGCGTGGGCGGTTTCATGGTCACTTCCGTCCGAGAGAAGATGGCCGTCTACGACAACGCCTATATGAAGCTCTACCGGGCTCTGGAAGAGCGTGGACTTGCGCTTGCCTTCCATTCGGGGCCGAACTGGAACTCCTCGACCTTCCAAAGCTGCAATCGCTTTATCTCCGCGCACGCACTCGGCTTTAGCTGGTTCAGCATTCTGCACTGCACCAACTGGGTTGTGAACGGCATGGGCGAGCGTTTCCCCAAGCTGCCGGTCATCTGGATTGAATCCGGACTGGCATGGATCCCCTTCCTCATGCAGAAGCTCGATCATGAATTCATGCTCCGCCCCTCGGAATGTCCGCTTCTGAAGAAGAAGCCGTCGGACTACATGCGGGACATGTTCTATTCCACGCAGCCGATGGAAATCCAGGATATGCAGGCCTTGGAAACGACGTTTCGGATGATGAATGCCGAGACGCAGCTGATGTATGCCTCGGATTACCCTCACTGGGATTTCGACTTGCCGTCGACCATCTGGGACCTGCCTTTCCTGAGCGACAGGGCGAAGCACAACATCATCGGTGGAACGGCGGCCCGCCTCTTCAAACTGGAGCCACGCAATGAGGCTCAACGGCAGAACCTGATCAAATATGGAAACTATCGGGGTTCGACCGCCGCACCGGCGCGGGAGTCGACGCCGCCCGAACCCGCTCTTTGAGGAAAGACGTACCGACGACCATCGGTCGGGCTGATGTGGAAGGAATGGAAGTAATGGGAGATATCGTTTTCCCGGCGGAGCGCGCGCTCTTCTACGGCGGTGGCTGGCACGCTCCCGTCAGGGGCGGAGTGAAGCACAGCATCAGCCCGGCAACCGGCGAGGACCTCGGCCCGGTTCCGGAAGCGACCTTGGAAGATGCGGAACGGGCGATTGCTGCGGCGCAGAAGGGTTTTGAGGAATGGCGCAAAGTCCTGCCGCTTGAGCGGGGCAAGATCATGAAGGAAGCGGCGGCCGTCATTCGCCGCCACGGGCCGGAACTGACTTTGCTCGATGCGGTCGATGGCGGCAATCCGATGACACCGATGGTCAAGGATGCGGTCTCGGCTGTCCAGAGATTTGAATATTTTGCAGGTCTCGTGACGGAGATGAAGGGAGCTTCGATACCGGTCGGGCCGGATGCCATCAATTTCTCCGTACGAGAACCGCTCGGTATCGTGGCCAGAATTACGGCGTTCAATCATCCATTCCAGTTCTGCGCGAGCAAGATCGCCTCCGCCCTGGCAGCCGGCAACGCCGTCATCCTGAAGCCGTCCGAACAGGCGCCACTGTCAGGGCTCCGCCTTGCAGAGCTGATCGGTCCGCTTTTCCCTGCCGGGACGCTCAATGTGCTGACAGGCGGTCGCGAGCTCGGCCAGGTCTTGTCATCGCATCCGTCGATTGCGGCCGTCTTGGTCGCCGGCAGCGTTCCGACTGGCCGAGCGGTGATGCGTTCGGCAGCCGATACTCTGAAGAAGGTGGCGCTGGAGCTTGGAGGCAAGAATGCGCTCATCGCCTTTCCGGATGCCGATCCGGACCGTGTTGCGGCGGCAGCCGTCAGCGGCATGAACTACGCTTGGTGCGGTCAATCCTGCGGCTCGATGAGTCGCCTCTTCCTGCATGATGCCATTCATGACGAAGTTGTTGAGCGCATCGGCAAATATATCAGCCGTTTCAAGCCCGGCCTGCCAACCGACCCTGCAACGACTATGGGATCGCTGATCAGCCGCGCGCACTACGAAAAGGTTCTCGGGTATATCGAAACCGGCAAGCGGGAGGGAGCGCGCGTCGTCTATGGCGGTAAGCGACCCGATGATCCGGAGCTTGCAGAGGGCTGTTTTATCGAGCCGACAGTCTTCGTCGACGTGAAGCAATCGATGCGCATCGCCATGGAAGAGATCTTCGGCCCCGTGCAGTCGGTTATCCGGTGGTCTGATGAACACGCCATGCTGAAGGACGTCAATTGCGTCGAATACGGGCTGACCTCGTCGATCTACACCAACGACCTGGAAAAGGCGCATCGGACGGCGGCGGCAGTTCAGGCGGGTTATATCTGGGTAAACAGCACCAGCCGGCACGTGCTCGGGGCGCCCTTCGGCGGCTACAAACAGTCTGGTCTGGGCCGCGAGGAGTGTCTCGAGGAACTCCTTGCCGCGACACAGGAGAAGAACATCAACATCCACTTCTCCGGGGCGCGGGCGCAAACGGCGTCGTGAGCAGTTGCCCCTGGTGGTGAGCGGCACAGCAGAGGACGTGTCCATCATCATCTGAAAAGACGTGAATGTGCCGCGCGGTCGGATCGGGTCTGCGCGGCCGGGGAGGCTTGTCGTTTGGAGGAATTGGCTGGCTGGGCAGCCACGTTGCCGAGGGTTCTCGGCAACAGTGTAGAGCGAAAGGGAGGAGTTCAATGACTATTTTTTCGAGAGGCATCGCAGCTGGTGCCGCTCTTCTTGCATGTGGATGGGCAACGGTTGCCATGGCGCAATCGGGGCCAGAATACTTCAACGGTAAAACGGTGAATTACATCATCGCGACCGAACCCGGCGGTGGTTATGACACCTATGGCCGACTGGTCTGCGAGTTCATGCAGAAGCACCTGCCGGGCTCGACCTTTGTCGTGCGCAACATGCCAGGGGCCGGCAACCTCCTTGGCGCAAATTACATCGCTGCGTCGACCCCGGACGGACTGACGATCGGTAGCTTCAACACGGGGCTGGTCTATAGCCAGCTCTCTGGGAACGAAGGCGTCAGGTTCGACCTCACGAAGATGTCGTGGATCGGCAAGGCAGCCTCGGATCCGCGTGTGGTTGTCGTAGCGGCTGACGCCGATATCAAGGATTTCAAGGAACTGCAGAGTCTCGACAAGAAGCTGAAGTTCTCCACGTCGGGAGCAGGCAGTGCGTCGGAGGTCAACACAACGATCCTGGTTAGCGCATTGAAGCTGCCGATTGATGTCATCAGCGGCTACAGCGGCAATGACGACCAGCTCGCCATCATGCGGGGCGAAGTGCAGGGTGTGATCAGTTCGCGGTCGAGCTTCGAGCCCTTCGTCAAGGAAGGCCATGGCAAGTTCCTTGCGCAGATTGGTGGCTCGGATACCGATGTTCCTCAGTTGGCAACGTTGGTTGACAACGAAGAAGCGCAAAAGGCCATCGCACTCGTTGAATCGCAGAGCGACATCTCGCGCCTCACCGTCGGTCCGGAGGGAATTCCTGACGACATCCTGAAGACGTTGCGGGACGCCTATTCCGCAGCAATATCCGATCCGGAATTCATCGCCAAAGCCGATAAGCTCGGCCTGCCGCTCGACCCGGCCGTTGGTGATGAAGTCGCCGATCTGGTCAAGAAGGCACTCGACCAATCGCCGGAAATGGTCGGGTTTTTGAAGCAGGCTTTAAAGAAAGACTGATCGGCAAACGCCTCTGTCGGGCGGCGGCCTCCGCCGCTCATTTTCTTACCCAAGGAGCGGAATGCATGACGATGCAGGAGAAGGCTGACCCGAAGGCCAAGGCGCTGGAGGAGAGCGAAGGTTCGGCACCGTTCGGATGGCAGTCCGATGTGATCGCCGATCTGATCAAGCAATACGGTTTTCCCTTCATCACGCTAAATCCAGGCGCCAGTTATCGCGGCCTGCACGACTCGCTTGTCAATCACAATGGCAATGAGCCGGAAATGCTGGTTTGTCAGCATGAGAAAATCGCGGTTGAGATCGCGCATGGTTATGCCAAGGCGACAGGTAAGCCGCTCGCCGTGATCGTCCACAACGTTGTCGGTCTGCTTCATGCGACGCTCGGCGTTTATACCGCCTATACGGACCGTGCGCCGGTTTTCTTGATCGGCGCCACCGGCCCGATGGACGAAGGAAAGCGCCGTCCCCGTGTCGATTGGGCTCATACGGCCAATGTGCAGGGCACCCAGGTGCGCGATTACGTCAAATGGGATTACCAGCCAGGTGGCATCGACGGTGTCGTCGACAGCTTTGCCCGCGCCTATTCGATCATGATGACGGAGCCGCGCGGTCCGATCTACATGGTCTATGATGCCGCGCTGCAGGAAGCGCCGCTTGCCGCACCGGTTACCTTGCCGTCACCCGCTTCGGCAACGGTACCGAGCCGCATAGCACCCGATCCGAAAGCGCTGGAAGAAGCCGCGGACCGCCTCGTTTCGGCCGAATGGCCGGTGTTGCTGCCGCAATACGTCGGTTGCGATCCGAATGGCTTTTCCAATACTGTCGCGCTTGCCGAGGCGCTCGGTGCGCCTGTCGTCGACACGCAATGGCGTCTGAACTTCCCGACCGAGCATCCACTCGACATGCGCATGAGCAAAGAGGTCTTCAAGCAGGCCGATCTTATTACCTTGCTCGATTGTCGGGACTGGGAGCGACCGACCCATGTGAACGACCGGATCAACCGTACACTGCAACCTCTTTACCCGAAGGGGTGCGAGTGGCTGGACATCGGCTTCGCCGATATCGAAATTTCAAAATGGGCAGCCGATTATCAGCGCTATCCGGACTGTTCGCAGCGGCTGCTTGCCGATCCGGCCCTTGCAATGCCGGCGCTCACCTCGCTGATTTCAAGACGTTCCAGGGACGATGCAAGGCTCGCAAGGCGTATAGAGGAACGATCGCATGCGGTGGCCGGGATGCATGATGCCCAGCGCGCGAAATGGCGCGAGGAAGCGCGTGAGAACTGGAATGCCAGCCCGATTTCACTGCCGCGCCTTGCCAGCGAGGTCTGGGAGAAGATCAGACATGAGGATTGGGTCCTGACTACGAACCCGTTCGAGGACTGGGCACCCAAGCTCTGGGATTTCGACAGGCATTATCGCTGGGCAGGCCGAGGTCTCGGTCCGGGAACACAGATCGGCATTTCTCTTGGCATCGCGCTTGCGCATCGCGGCACGGGTCGCCTCGTCGTCAACTGCCAGACGGATGGCGATCTGCTCTTCGATGTCGGCGCGCTTTGGTTCGCCGCCAAGCACAAAGTGCCGTTCCTCTGCGTCATGCACAACAACCGCGCCTATTACAATGATTGGGAACACCAGGTGACAGTCGCAGAACAGCGTGGGACGCCGGTCAGCCGCGCTCATATCGGCATGGACTTGTTTGATCCCGCCCCCGATTTCGCAACGCTGGCCCGAGGATGCGGCTGGTATGCGGAGGGCCCGATCGAGGATCCGGCGGACATCGGTCCGGCACTGGAACGTGCCATTGCCAAAGTGAAAAGCGGCGTTCCCGCCCTGATCGACACGATTACTCAATTCACCGGTTGAACAACCGCTTGACGCTTGTCAAGAAAGGCGCATGCGTGAAAAGGTACGCATGCGCCGTAGTCTTGGTAAAAAGGGGCGAACTGATCCCTCAAGTGCGGACGAGAAGCAATGTCGTCACACTTTGGGAGGAACGTCAGATAAATTTTCGGCAGTTGACCTATTTCCGCAAGGTTGTCGAGCTTGGCAACATGACAGCTGCGGCCGAAACGCTGAACGTCGCGCAACCTGCGCTCGGCTCGCAGATCAAGCAGCTCGAAGGTGAGCTTGGCATCGAATTGCTTGTGCGGCATTCGCGCGGCATCACTCCAACCCCGGCGGGCAGACTTCTCTATACGCATGCGCAGCATATTCTCGATGATGTCGCGACGGCGGCCAACGAAGTCCGTGCGCTCACGGCTGCCAAGCGGATTGAACTGCGGCTCGGCGTCGGTCGAACAATGTCAAAGCTACTCGGCCAAGACCTCTTGGCCGATGCGAATCAAACAATGCCAGATGTCACGATCCACGTCATTGAAGAGCGGCCACCGGATCTGTTGCATGCTTTGGAGGAGGGGCAAGTCGATGTCGCATTCCTCAACAATGTCGGTGAATGGTCCGGCTTGAAACGAAAAGCGGTGCTGGAGGAGGATCTTCTGTTCGTCACCGCCTCGAGCCAAGCCGCACAGGAAGAAAGCATCGAATTTACAGAGGCTCTGCAATACGACCTTGCAATTGGTGGCGAACGCGGCGTTCTGCGTCATATTGTCGAAAGCGAAGCCAGGAGATTGTCGCTCGATATTCGCATTGCCCATGAGGTTCATTCGATCGATTCAATCGCGTCTGGCACCGCGGCGATGATCATGCCCTATGGCTTGATCGCTAAAGAAGTGCGCGAAGGAACGCTCGCCGCTCGCCGCATAATTAAGCCTGCCCTCACGCGCACGCTCTACATGGTTCGTCGACATTCCGAAGTGCCGGTTTTGGATGATCAGCGTGTGATCCATCATCTCCAGAGGCTAATGGATGTCTATCTGAGCTTGGTCAAACCATGGGCACGACTGCTCTCATAGTACAGTTGCATGATTGACGGCCCGCGGGGCGGCGGTGCTCGCCAATAAGACGCAGCCGCCGGAATTTGCCTTCCGGCCGCTACAGTTCTTCCGGCCGCTTGCCGCCCATCGCGCGTGTCAGGGCGTCGGCTGTCTCTCTGACCATCGGCCCGAGGATGGCGAGCTTCTCGTCTGTCACTCGGACCGAGGGGCCCGAGATCGATATGCCGGCGATCGTCTCGCCGTATTCGTTGAAGATCGGCGCCGCGACACAGCGCATGCCGAGCGTGTGCTCCTCGTCGTCTATCGACCAGCCCCTGAGCCGTATTTCCTGAATGTCCCGCAACAGGCCGGGCAGCGTATCACGTGTCTTCTCGGTAAAGTGGGTGAGGGGTCGGCCGGACATCAACTGGCCGATTTCCTTGTCGGACCACGTCGACAGGATCGCCTTGCCGATGCCCGACGCGTGGACCGGACCACGCCGCCCCGGCCGGAAGAAAGCCCGCATCGGCGCATGGCTTTCGACCTGGGAGATGAAGACGACATCGCCGCCTTCCTCGATGGCGATATTGGCCGTTTCGCCGCTGGCCTCCATCAGCTGCTTGAGGAACGGGCGGCTGATCGTCCCGAGTTTGCGGAAGCGCAGGAAGGCATTGCCGATTTCGAAGGCCTTGAGGCCGACGGTCCACACCCCCGTGTCGCTGTCGTTCATCACCATGCCGTGGGAGGAGAGCGAGGTGAGCAGCCGGTGCACGGTCGAGGGCGCCATGCCGGTGCGCTCCGAAAGCGAGGTCAGCGTCGAGTTGTCGTTTTTGGCAACGATCGCCAGGAGCGTCAGGCTGCGATCGAGCACTTGCACGGACGAAGGTGCGGCATTCTCGGCGGCCTTGCGGCCGCGCTTTCCCTTGCCCGTCGACTCCATGAATCATTCTCCAAATCGGTTGCCTCGATCCATCTTCCTCTACCGCGATTGCCTTCGATTTTCTCCATTTTGTTGAAAATCTTTATTTCCATATCATGGAAATTATTTCCATTTGTGAATTGAGTAAATCAGAAAATGGATTATCGTCCTAATTCAAACAGGAGGAGTTTCCATGGCCAAGATGCGCGCTGTCGACGCGGCAGTTTATGTTCTGGAAAAGGAGGGGATCGATTGTGCCTTCGGTGTTCCGGGCGCCGCGATCAACCCGTTCTATTCGGCCTTGAAGGCCCGCGGGTCGATCCGTCACATTCTTGCCCGTCACGTCGAAGGCGCCTCGCATATGGCGGAAGGCTATACGCGGGCCAGGCACGGCAATATCGGTGTGTGCATCGGCACCTCGGGCCCGGCCGGCACGGACATGATCACCGGCCTCTACTCGGCCTCCGCCGACTCGATCCCGATCCTCTGCATCACCGGCCAGGCGCCGCGCGCCCGCCTCGACAAGGAGGATTTCCAGGCCGTCGACATCGCCTCGATCGCAGGCCCTGTCACGAAATGGGCGGTCACGGTCATGGAGCCGGCGCTGGTCCCGTTCGTCTTCCAGAAGGCGTTCCATCTGATGCGTTCCGGCCGGCCGGGTCCGGTTCTCATCGACCTGCCGGTCGACATTCAGCTTGCTGAGATCGAGTTCGATCCGGAAACCTATTCGCCGCTGGAGCCCTACAAGCCGTCGGCGACCCGCGCGCAGGCCGAAAGGGCGATCGCGATGCTGAACGAGGCTGAGCGGCCGCTGATCGTCGCGGGTGGCGGCATCATCAATGCCGACGCCTCGGACCTTCTGGTCGAATTCGCCGAGATCACCGGCATCCCGGTCATTCCGACATTGATGGGCTGGGGCACGATCCCGGACGACCACCCGCTGATGGCCGGCATGTGCGGCCTGCAGACGTCGCATCGCTACGGCAACGCGACGCTGCTCGCATCCGACTTCGTGCTCGGCGTCGGCAATCGCTGGGCCAACCGCCACACGGGCAATGTCCCGACCTATACCGAAGGCCGCAAGTTCATTCATGTCGATATCGAGCCGACGCAGATCGGCCGTGTCTTCGCCCCGGATTTCGGCATCGTTTCGGATGCGGGCGCGGCGCTCAAGCTCTTCCTCGACGTTGCCACCGAATGGAAGACCGCCGGCAAATTGTGCGACTGGTCGGGCTGGGCGGAAGAGTGCCGCGAGCGCAAGCGCACCATGCTGCGCAAAACCCACTTCGACCAGACGCCGCTCAAGCCGCAGCGCGTTTACGAGGAAATGAACCGCGCCTTTGGCCGCGACACTTGCTACGTTTCGACCATCGGCCTCAGCCAGATCGCCGGTGCGCAGTTCCTGCACGTCTATAAGCCGCGCAACTGGATCAATTGCGGCCAGGCGGGTCCGCTCGGCTGGACGCTGCCGGCGGCACTCGGTGTCAGGGCTGCGGATCCGGATCGGCCGATCGTCGCGCTCTCCGGTGACTATGATTTCCAGTTCCTGATCGAGGAGTTGGCCGTCGGTGCGCAGCACAAGCTGCCCTACCTGCATGTGGTCGTGAACAACTCCTATCTCGGCCTCATCCGGCAGGCGCAGCGTGGCTTCAATATGGATTTCGAGGTGAGCCTCGCCTTCGACAACATCAATGCCAACGGCGATGCACAGAAAGGTTACGGCGTCGACCACGTCGCAGTCGCCGAAGGCCTCGGCTGCAAGGCGATCCGCGTCCGCAGCCCCAATGAATTCGCCGAAGCCTTCGAAAAGGCGCGGGCGCTGATGGACGAACATCGAGTCCCGGTCGTCATCGAGTTCATCCTCGAGCGCGTGACGAACATCGCCATGGGCGCTGACATCAACGCCGTCGTCGAGTTCGAGGAACTCGCCGCGCGCGGTGAGGACGTGCCGACGGCCATCGCCGCCCTTCTCGACTGAAAAAATCACGAAAGTGTGCGCGGTTTTTCCGCCCGCGTCCCGTACCAACTTCCAGGAGGAACAATCGCATGCCGAGATTCGCTGCGAACCTGACCATGCTGTTCAACGAGGCGCCGTTCCTCGATCGCTTTGCGCTGGCCGCCAAGGCGGGTTTCGAGGGGGTGGAGTATCTTTTCCCCTATGAGTTCGAGAAGATGGCGCTGCGTGCCGCGCTCGACCGCAATGGCTTGATCCAGGTTCTGCACAACCTGCCCGCCGGCAACTGGGCGCGCGGCGAGCGCGGCATCGCCATTCTTCCGGACCGGATCGACGAATTCCGCAAGGGCGTTGCGACCGCTATCGACTACGCGACCGCGCTCGATTGCAGGCAGGTCAATTGCCTCGTCGGCATCGCGCCGGACGGCGTTTCCGACAATATCCTGCGCACGACGCTGGTTGCGAACCTGAAGCTCGCGGCAACCGAACTCGGCAAGCACGGCATCCGCCTCCTGATCGAGCCGATCAACCGCTTCGATATTCCGGGCTTTTATCTCAACACCGTCGAGCAGGCGGCCTCGATCATCGCCGAGGTCGGCAGCGACAACCTCTTCATCCAGTACGATCTTTATCACCAGCAGCGCACGCAGGGTGAATTGGTTGGCACCTACAAGCGCTTCGCTGACCGTATCGTCCACGTCCAGCTTGCCGACAATCCGGGTCGTAATGAGCCTGGCACCGGTGAGATCAACTATCCCTTCGTCTTCGACGCGCTGGAGGCGGCCGGCTACGACGGCTGGGTCGGTTGCGAATACAAGCCGCGGACGACGACGGCCGAGGGGCTGGGCTGGCGGAGTGCCGAGTGCAAGCAGTCCGCAGACATCATCAAAATCAGGAGCTAAGCACGATGGCATCTATCGGTTTCATTGGACTGGGTATCATGGGCACGCCGATGGCGCGTCACCTGCAGGATGCCGGACATACGATCATCACGTCGAAATTCGCCATCCCGCCGCGCCAGGAGCTCGTCGATAACGGCCTCAGATTTGTCGAGACGCCGAAGGCGCTCGCCGAGACCGTCGATACGATCATTCTGATGCTGCCGGACACGCCGGAAGTGAAGGATGTCCTCTTCGGCGAGAATGGCGTCTTCTACGGTCTCGGCAGGGGCAAGCTCGTCATCGACATGAGCTCGATCTCACCGATCGAAACGAAGGAATTCGCCAGGAAGGTTCGCGAAACGGGGGCGGAATACATCGACGCTCCGGTTTCCGGCGGTGAAGTCGGGGCAAGGAATGCCTCGCTCAGCATCATGGCCGGTGGCTCGCAGGAATCGTTCGATCGTGCCCTGCCGCTGTTCAAGCTAATGGGCAAGAACATCACCCTTGTCGGCGATTGCGGCGACGGCCAGGTCACCAAGGTTGCCAACCAGATCATCGTTGCTCTGACGATCGAGGCGGTCTCTGAAGCATTGGTTTTCGCCTCCAAGGCCGGCGCCGATCCGGCGCGGGTGCGCGAGGCGCTGATGGGCGGCTTTGCCTCCTCGCGCATTCTCGAGGTCCATGGCGACCGGATGATCAAGCGCACCTTCGATCCCGGCTTCCGCATCTCGCTGCACCAGAAAGATCTCAATCTGGCGCTGCAGGGAGCAAAGAGCCTCGGCATTTCGCTGCCGAACACGGCGGCCACCCAGGAGCTCTTCAACAATTGCGCCGCTAACGGCGACAGCGGGCTCGACCATTCCGGCCTCGTTCGGGCGCTCGAGCGGATGGCCAACCATCAGGTTGCGTAGGTTCAAGGGGCAGAGCGTTTCACGGGCTTCGAAGAAGCCGTTGAACGTTCATCCGTGGGGCGGCGGTGAGGAGGCCGCCGCCCTTCATTTTCAGGGAGACATACACGTGGCACCGATCGCCGACCCGCGCGCCTTTCTCGAAACGCTGTTCACTTCGGCCGTTGCCGCTGCCGATCCTGCCCTCGTCATCGCCTCCAACCTGCCGGAAAGGCCGAAGGGGCGGACGATTGTCGTCGGAGCAGGGAAGGGCGCCGCGCAAATGGCGCGGGCCTTCGAGAATGTGTGGCGCGGTCCGCTGAGCGGTGCCGTCGTCACGCGTTACGGTTTCGGCGTTCATTGCGAACGCATCGAGGTGCTGGAGGCCGCCCATCCCGTGCCGGACGAAAGCGGCCTGCACGCCTCGAAACGCCTTCTCGCCGAGGTTCGCGGCCTGACCAAGGACGATCTCGTGGTGGCGCTGATCAGCGGCGGCGGCTCCGCGCTCCTGCCTTCGCCACCGTCCGGCCTGTCGTTGCAGGATGAAATCGCCGTCAATCGCGCTCTTCTCGCCTCCGGCGCGCCGATCAGCGCCATGAACTGCGTGCGTAAGCATGTATCGACGATCAAGGGCGGCAGGCTCGCGGCGGCGGCCTATCCTGCAAAAGTCGTTTCGCTTGTCGTCTCCGACATCCCGGGCGACGATCCGGCGCTGGTCGCCTCCGGCCCGACGATCGCCGACGAAAGCACGCGCGGGGACGCCTTGAAAATTGTCGAGCGTTACGGGTTGTCATTGCCGGAAAAGGTCATTGAGTGGCTGGCGGCGGATGCTGCGGACGCGCCGACGCCGTCCGATCCGAGGTTTCTCCGAAACGAAGTACGCCTGATCGCCTCGGCGACCGTCTCGCTGGAGGCTGCGGCCGCGCGCGCCCGCGAGGCCGGGATCGACGCGATCATCCTTTCCGACGCGATTGAAGGCGAAGCGCGCGAGGTGGGGCGCGTCCATGCCGCGATCGCGCGCGAAGTTGCCTTCCGCAGCCGCCCGTTCTCGAAGCCGGTCGTCGTCCTTTCGGGTGGCGAAACGACGGTGACCATCAAAGGTGAAGGAAAGGGCGGGCGCAACGGCGAATTCCTGCTGTCGCTGGCGCTCGGTATTGACGGCGTCCATGGCGTTTCTGCACTGGCTGCCGACACCGATGGGATCGACGGCTCGGAAGACAATGCCGGCGCCTTTGCCGACGGCACGACGATTGCCCGGCTCAGGGGGCATCGGCTGGACCCGACAGCACTGCTCCAATGCAACGATAGCTGGACGGCTTTCGATGCACTTGACGATATATTCAAGCCGGGACCGACGGGCACCAATGTCAACGATTTCCGAGCGATCCTCGTGCAGTAGTGTGGTGCTCAAGCGCCTCGGCGGCCGCTGAGCCGCCGCCGAGGCTGATAAGCGCTACCGGCTTCTACTCGGTCCCGATCGCAATACGCTTGGACTTGCTCTGGCTCTGCTCCGTTTTCGGAAGCGTGACGCTCAGCACGCCGTTCTTGAACGTCGCTTTGACCTGGCCTTCGTCGATGTCGTATGCGAGCGGAATACGCCGTTCGAAGCGGCCGTAGTAGCGTTCGGAAAACTGCTTTTCCTTGTCCTCGCTCTCGGCGCGCTTTTCGCCGCGCAGCGTCAGGACGCCCTCGGAGAAGGACAGCTCGATATCCTTGTCTTCGAGCCCGGGCAGTTCCGCCGTGACCTTGATCTCGTTATCACGGTCGGTGACTTCGACATTGGGCCAACCGAAGCCGAAGCCCGGCTGGTTCGAAAACGCAAACGGCATGCGTTGATCGAAGTTGCGGAAGACGTCGTCGAACAGGCGGTTCATTTCCCGGTGAAGCATCAGGAATGGATTGCGGTCGACATCGGGATAGGATGCCGGCACGTGCTCCTGGGCGCGGCCCCATGGAATGAGATCACGTACGTTCATTGTTCAGCTCCTTTTTCTTTTGTCTTTTATGGCCGTCCGCCAAAGCGCCGGAGCTTGCCGGCCTTCGGCGATTAGGGCAGCTACCCAGCACGCCCTAGGCGGCGTGCTTGCCGCCTTCGGCCCGCTCGCGGTCCTCGATCGGAGGCAGTGCGTCGGCCTGATGAATCTCGATCCGATGTGGCTTCATCTGCTCGGGCAACTCGCGGACGAGATCGACTGCCAACAGACCGTTGGCGAGGTTGGCACCTGTGACCGTCACATGATCAGCCAGTTGGAAGCGGCGGTCGAAATTGCGGCCAGCAATGCCGCGATAGAGATATTCCGCCTTGTCTTCTCCGGCTTTTTCACCGCGAACGACAAGAAGCTGCGGCTCGTGCGTAACCGTTATCTCGTCGGGCGCGAAGCCGGCGACTGACATGATGATGCGATACTGGTTATCGCCGACGCGGAGGATGTCGTAGGGCGGCCAATTGTCGGTTGGCGCCAGACGGCTCGCTGCGTCAAGCAGGTCGAAAACGTGGTCAAATCCCACGCTTGACCGGGACAGGGGCGAAAAGTCGAGTGTTGTTCTCATGGCCATATCCTCCTTGAGCAACATGGACGATGAGGAGCAGCGTCGAAGAGGACGATGCCCCTCGACTGCGAGCCCCGAAAGGCGGCCCGCAATTGCGATTTAGTGACTTCCGCAGCGGTTTCAAGGGGTTGTGCGAGCCGCAGCCGGGATGATCCGACGGCACTGAAGGAGTGGGATGCAAGTCTTTGTAATATCGTGAAAAAATTCGACGCGTTCGCGCCTTGATTTTCCGGGATCGGGGCCAATATCTGTGTCATCGATCCATTGATGGCGCCTGAAAGGAGGAAGCAATGCTTCTCAATGAGATTCCGTGGACAAATCCCCTCACCGTACGCCTTTCAAGTGGTATCAAGCACACCTTCAATTCCGTATACGAAGCCCTGGATTTTCTTGAAAACGAGTGGCCGCTGCGCAATGGCCAGCGTTACGAACGTGCGGTACGCACATGCCGCGGCGCGCTCAACCGGATGACGCCGGCCGCGATCGCCCGAGAGGCTTTCGTCGCCGCCTGCCTTGAAGCGGAAATGCCGATCGTGATGACCGGCCATCCATCGCATCAGCAGGCGGGTGAAGGCAAATCAACCCGGCGTGCGTGAAGAAGAGTGAAGTGCCGTCCGCCGATCTAAATGGACGATCGGCGGACGGGCGCAAAGTCGTCCGAAACCCGCCGCGCCTGATGCCGTTCAGTGGTCCAGAAACGGAATTACTCTACAAAAACGCGAACGCTTGCCGCCCGCCCCGCAGCATCGATGACCGTGAGAGTGGAATAGCCGCCGCCGTCGGGGAGCCACTGGCTAGTGCGGCGGCGAGTGACATCGGGTAACGGCCGGCCATTGGCGAGCCATCGGAACGGGGCGCGACCGCCTTGCAGCTTGAGGGTCAACGGCATCAGCATTTCACCGTTGGTCCCGCCAAGCTCGACGCGCGCGCCCTCCGGCGGAAAGACGATCTGCGGGGCCGGCTCGCGGGCCGATGCCGAAAGCAGGCCGCTCGCTGTCATCGAAAAGCGCCGCTGGCTGATCGGCAGGTCGGACTGCGCAAGTCGCACCGCACCAGCCGGAGGATCCGGCAGCGGCGTGATGGCAATCCCCGATTTAGCAAAGCCTTCGAACAGGATCGGTGCGGCGGCACCGTAACCGGTCAGACCTGGTACTGCGCCGTTGTCCGGGCGCCCGACCCACACGCCGAGAACGTAGCGGCCGTCGAAACCGACGGACCAGGCATCGCGATAGCCGTAGCTGGTACCTGTCTTGTAGGCGATGCCGCGCTGCCGGCTGCCGGCGGGCGGCAATACGTCTGAGAGGATATCGGCGACCTGCCAGGCGGCAACGGTCGAGAGCAGCGGCTCGCCGTCGATCAGGCCCGCCTTGCCCTCAATGCCGTCGCCGAGCCGCACCGGCCAGCCGCGATTGGCCAGGCCCGCGTAAAGCTGAACGAGGTCACGCAAGGTGATGCCGAGGCCGCCGAGGCCAATCGCGAGCCCCGGTGCCTCATTCGGCGGCAGGGCAGGGCGCACATCGGCCCGGCGGAAGCGCACCATCAGTCGGGCGGGGCCGACAGCATCGAGCAGGCGGATCGCCGGCACATTGAGGGAGAGCTGCAGCGCCTGCCGGATGCTGACATCGCCCTGGTAACTCATGTCGAAGTTGCGCGGGCGATAGCCGAAGAAATCCGCCGGCCGGTCCTCGATGATAGTTTCCTGGGCGACCAGTCCCTCTTCGAAGGCAAGCCCGTAGATGAAGGGCTTCAACGTCGATCCCGGTGAACGGGTGATCCGCGTCATGTCGATCCAGCCGGCGCGGCTTGTGTCGAAGTAGTCGGCCGAACCGACTTCGCCGACGATCTCGCCGGTGCGGACATCGGCCATTACCATGGCGACGGAGACCTTCGGCCCGAGCTTCGCCGCCCCCTCGCGCGCGACGGTTTCGAGCCCGCGCTGAATGTCGCGTCGCAGCGTCGTATGGTGTTGAAGGATCTTCGGCTCCTTGCGACGCGCCACTTCGGCAAGATGTGCTGCATAGGCGGGAAGCTGGAGCCGCCGCGTCGGTATGGCCGCCACAGCCGCCCGTTCCGCCTCGCCGTCCCCGATCGCGTTGGCAACCGCCGCGCGGCCGAGGACCCGTTTGCGGGCAGCTTCGGCGGCGCCGAGATTGCGGTCGGGACGGCGCTTTTCCGGCAGTTGCGGCAGCGCGACGAGAAGCGCCGCCTCGGCAACCGAGAGACGGCGCGGTTCCTTGCCGAACCAGGCGAGGCTCGCGGCGCGCACGCCTTCGAGATTGCCGCCATAGGGCGCATGGGTGAGGTAGAGATCAAGGATCTGGTCCTTGCTGAGGCGACGCTCGATCTGGATGGCGCGAAAGAGCTGCAGGAGTTTCGCTGCCAGCGTCCGCTCCCGGCGAGGTTCGATCAGCCTTGCCACCTGCATAGAGAGCGTCGATGCGCCGGACACGATGCGGCCGTTCGTGACGAACTGCAGCGCCGCACGGCCGAGCGCCAAGGGGTCGACACCGTGGTGCTCCCGAAAGCGCTGGTCCTCATAGGCGATCAACATGTTCAGAAAGCGTGGGTCGACATCGTCCACGGTGGTCTTCAGCCGCCACAGACCATCCTTGGTCGCGAAGGCGCGCAGCAGGCGCCCGTCCTTGTCCAGCACCTCGGCTGAGACGGTGCCAGCCTCATCGAGCGGCGGCGGAAAGGCCTTGTCCGCCCATTGTAGGCCGACGACTGCGATCACGGCCAGGACCAGGCAGATGGGCAAGGCTATCAGGACAGCCGCTTGAAGACGTGGGAAGTGTCGGGAACGATCAGAATTGGCGGCAGAGGGGGGTGACGCCGGGACAGCGCCTTTTCCGCGCACCCTTGTCCGTTCACGTAACGGCTTTCGCAAGCCGATGAAAAGCTTTCGCCAGAGAGTCATCGCGCGTCTACTGGGCTGCCAGCACCTCCATGCGGCCGGTTGCCGTTCTCGCCGAGAATTGCGGCCGGTACATATCCTCCACGCTTGCGGCCGGATGATCATAGGTGCCGGGGGTCACGGCGCGCACGACATAGGCAAGCGTGATCTCCCGGTTGTCGCCGGTCGACCGATCGAAGGCCGCGACAAAGCGATCGCTGCGGAACTCGGTGTGGGCAGCCTCGACTTCGCCGATCCATTCGAAATTCGTAAGCTGCGCGCTATCGACAAGGCTCGGATTGTCGATCTCGAACCCGGCCGGCAACAGGTCGGTGATCAGCACGCGCGACGGCCAGTCATTGCTTTCGGTGACCTTGAGCACGACGACATAACGCTCGTTCTGCCGCGCTTCGCTGACATTGGCCTCGGCGCCGTCGAGCGTGTAGTAGGTGCGCTCGATCGTGAAGCCATCACCACCCGCCGACAGTGGCTGGGCGGGAGCCGCGACGGTCGTCACCACGGCGGAGATCGCTTCGGCGCCGTTATTGCGAATGACGACCGGGTGCTCGATGAGGGCGTCCCCGGTTATGCGTGCGGCATAACTCCCGGTGCGCGGCGCGCCGTTGATGTCGAGTTTCATGTCCTCGTCGCCGCCCTGGATCGCACGTGCTGCAAGCAGCAGCCAGGTCTGTTCCTGCGTGCTCGTGTATTGCGCCTGTTGCCACTCCCTCGCGACGATCTTCGAAAGCTCCGGAATGATCGCCGGTACGGGACGGCTTTCGGCGGCCAGCGCCAGCACCGCCGCATCGTCGCGCAGCGACGAGCCGTAGTCGGACCGGGCGAGGCTGACTTTGACGAGCCCGGAACCGGTCGACATGTTCAAGGACGCCGCGAAGATATCCTGCGAGCGCGCGGCATCGCCATAAAGTCCCAGCGCCGCGGCGATATGCGCCTTGGCGAGTGGCGTCGGGAAATCATCGAGCATCGTGTCGGCGTAATAGCGAAGGTCGCTGATCGCCGCCTTGCGATTGCGGGCGAGCACATAGAGCGCATAAGCGATCTCGTTGCCGCGGTCCTTGACGCTGGTCTCGTAGCTCAGCGCATTCTGGAGATTTTCGAGCGCCTGCACCATCGCCTGTTCCGGCACGTCGTATTTCTGTTCGCGCGCCCGCGTCAGGAAGTCGCTCACATAGGCGTCGAGCCAGAGGTCGCCCGAACCGGGTCCCCAAAGGCCGAAGCTGCCGGAGGAGGACTGATAGGAAAGCACGCGGTAGATCGCCTCCTGCACCCGCTTCGTGACCTCGCCGTCGTCGGCAAGGCCGGACTGTTTGGCGAGTTCGCTGAGATAGAGGAGCGGCAGGGCCCGGCTCGTCGTCTGTTCCGCGCAGCCATAGGGATAGCGGTCGAGCGTCATCAACAGCGCCGGAATGTCGAAGGCGGCCGAGCGGGTGACGTTGAGACTGACGGACGCGCCCTGCAGCAGGCTGTCGGCGAGCAGCTGGTCATCGACCGTCAGACTGCTGCCGGCGGCGATATTGACCACCTGCCGCTGGGTGACCGGCAAGGCGGCCGGCCGGACTGCAACGTTCAATGGCTGCTCGATCATCAAGCCGGAGGCATTGGAAAGTGCCACGGTGACGAGCCCGTCTCCGGGATATTGGCCCGCCAGCGGCAGCGTGACGGCGGTCTTGCCGCCGGCGTCAAGATGCACGGTTTCGGCTGCGCCGGTCTGTTCGACGGTTACGGGCCCGTTTGTCGTCACCTGCAATTGGTAGTCGCCGGCCGGTGCATCCGTGTTGGCGATGTCGAGCCTGAGCCCCGCGCGGTCTCCCGGGGCCAGGAATTTCGGCAGACTTGCGGTCACCACGACCGGATCGCGGATCACGACGTCCTTGACCGCATGGCCGACGCCGGATTTCGTCCAGGTAACGGCCATGACCCGCGCCGTGCCGTTGAACTGCGGGATATCGAAGCTGACCTTTGCTTCGCCGTCCGCATCGAGCTTCACAGGCCCCGAGAAGAAGGCAACCAGCTTTTCGGTCGGCGGGCTGCCTTGCAGCGGCATTTGCCCGCCGTCTCCGCCGGTGCGCAGCCGGCCGGTGGCTCCGAGCGAGCCGTCGATCAGGCGGCCGTAGAGGTCGCGGATTTCGAGACCGAGCTGCCTTTGGCCGAAGTACCAGCCGTCCGGATCGGGTGCCTCATAGCGTGTGAGGTTCAGAATGCCCAAGTCAACGGCGGCGATTGTGATGTATGCGTCCTCGTTCGCGCCTGCGCCGCGCACCTTGAGGTTGACGCCGAGAGGCTGGCGCGGCTGCATCTTCTCCGGTGCGTCGAGCGTGACTGCGAGCTTGCGCTCCGCCGGATCGACGGCGAGCCACTTGATGCCGATGGCCCGCATCGGCATGCGGCTCTCCTGGGCTTCTCCAGGACGATAGAGCGTCGCGGTGACATAGGCACCGCCGCCCCACCCGGCGGCCACGGGCAATTCCACCTCGCCGCCGGTCTCGGCAATGGTCGCCGTCTTCGTCGTGATCAGGTTTTCCGTGCCGACCGTGACCAGCAATTCGCCGGCAAAGCGCGGCGAGACCTTGAGTCTCGCGGTCTCGCCGATCGTGTAGCTCTCCTTGTCGAGCGCGATCTCTAGCCCGTCCGGCGTTTCAGTCGAGGTAGCCTCGACATACCAGCCGGCATCGAACTCGACGCTGGAGGCGGGACCGTCGATCGCAGCCGTCTCGATCTCGAGGCGGTAGCGGCCCCAGCCGACCGGCACGGCGATCGTGGCACCGTCTGCGGTTACGTCGATGGTGCCGTTCGCCACCTGTTTCGTAGAAATGACTGGCTCGTATTTCCAGGCGCTTCCGTCCCGATACCATTGGTAATTGCGTTCGACGCTGATCAGCTTCCAGAGCAGGCCGGGCATCGGCATTTTCGTGCCATCCTCTCCGACCGCGATCACGTGGAACCGCCCGACCGAATTTTCGGCAAGATCCCCCGAAAACTCCGGCTTGATGCCGACCATCGGTCCCTCCGGCTTGACCGGCAGCGTCAGCGAGCGCTCCACGGCGCGGCCGCCGGCTTCCCGCATGCGCACGGTGACATTGGCGTTGAGCAATTGCGTGGTCGAAGGGACCTCGGTCAGATCGACGTCGAACACGGATCTGCCGTTCTCGTCCAGCGGCTCCAGCGCCTCGAGCGGCAGGCGGGTGTCTTCGCTCGCCTCCTCGTCGGCAAGGCCGAAGACGTAGCCCTTGAAGGCGGGGCTCTCGCGCGTCGGCTTGATCGAGACTTCCCCCTCGAGCGTGAGGCCCGCCGCGGGCGCGCCATAGAGATAGCGGCCTTCAACCGAGACAGGCACCGGTGTGCCGACGGTGATCTCGCTTGCCTTGCTCGTCAGATCGAACTCGGTGCGGTCCGGTACGAAGTCGTCGACGAGAAATTGCTTTTCACCGATCGCGGACCCTCTCGGATCGGCGAAGATCTGCATGGTCCAGGTGCCGCGCATCGCGTTTTCCGGAATCGGCAGGTCGAGCGTGTGGCCGCCGAGCTTGCCGCCATTGCTGACCATGCGCCGGTCCTCGACGCCATCCGGGCGCAGGAAGACGAAGGTCAGCGGCAGGTTCTCGATCGCAGCGCCGTTCACGTCGCGGGCAAGCGCTGCCGCATGCACCGTCTCGCCGACGCGGTAGATGCCGCGTTCGGTCCAGGCGAAAAGGTCGATTGCGCCGGGCGCAGCGCGGCCGGTGACACCACGGTCGGAAAGATCGAATCCGGCGCGGGTCATATCGAGGAAGACGTAGTCCGCGTCGGCCTTCTTCGCCGTGATGACTGCGGGCGTCATGCTTGCCGTGCCGCGCATCAGGCCGGCGGCGAAGGTCGCTTTGCCCTCCGCATCGCTCGTTGCGGTGCCGAGCACTTCGTTGTTCTTCGCGACGAGTTGCAGTTGTACGCCCTCGAGCGGTTTTGCGCTTGCGAGCGAGCGGGCAAAGACAGTGAGCCCATCCGTCCCGGCATAGCTCGAGATGCCGATGTCGGAGACCACGAACCATTGGGTGGCGCGAGCGTCCCAATCCTGACTGAGGCCGGTACCCGAGACCGCCGTCAGGACGTAGACGCCGGGCTTGCGTTGAGGGAGCGCCTCGTCCACCGGAAAGCTGGTCACCACTTCCTTGTTGAGTTCGGTGGCGATGTCGATGCTGCCCTGCCAGACGAGTTCGCCGCTTTGATCCTTAATGAGTTCCTCGCTATAGCCGTCGAGCTGGGTCAGGAACTGCGAATTCACGAGCAGCGAAGAAATGCTGCGGTCGCCGACCCGATAGAGCTTGAGGTTGGCGCTCTCGGTATTGACCGAGACGATCGGAATGCCGCGCCGGGCGGTCGACGGCAGGACGAAGCTGTCGCCGGTAAAGCGCACCATCGGCGAGCGATCCTTGACATAGATATCGAGGCTGACGGGCGTTTCGATGACCTCGTCGACGGAGGAGGGCAGGCCCTGCCTCAGCACCAGCTTGTAGCGCTGTCCATGGGCCAGCCCCTCGACGCAGATCTGGTTTCCCTTGGCTTCGACCGCTTTCGGCGCCTTGCCGTCGAGGGTGACGAAAGAGGAATAGTCCGCTCCACTCTTGACGAGTTGCTCGGAGAACTGGACGCAGGCGCGTGGGCTGGCGCTGTCGGCATCGATCGTATGGTCGGTGACGCGGAAACCCTGCCGTGCCTTGAGGTCGAGGTAAGCCGTTTCGACCGTATTCGCCTGCACGAGTTCGAGGCTCGCCTTGTATGCCTGGAGCGCAGCGCGATAGTTCTCCGCGTTTTCGAGTGCCCTGGCGAGAACCGCAAGCGCGTCTGCCCGGCTCTGAGTCGTGCGGGTAAGTTGGTAGCCGTTGAGGGCGGCAAGCGCTGCCTGGCCGGCGATCTCGGTGTTGCCGGTGATCCGGTTGGCTGCACGCGCCGTCTCCAGCCACAACTCGCCGTCATCTGGCGTTATTGCCACCGCGCCGCGAAAGGCCTTCAGCGCGTTTTCGACGTTGCCGGCTGTCAACTCGCTCCGTCCTGCTTCGATCAGGCCGTTGACACCGAAACCCTGCTGATCTTCGGTGAGCGCAAGGTTCGCCTTGACGTCACGCGCCTGCTGCAGGAGATCGTCCGAGATGAAGGAGAGACGTGGCGGCGCGCCGATATCGGGCTCGCCGCTGCCTGTCTCGACAACCTTGCCTGCGATCGCGCCTTTGAAGGTGTTCAACTGATTGAAGTCGGATTTCAGGAAGCACCACTTCACCTTTGGATTGTAGGTGAAGGCGCGGCAGGCCTGGTCGGCGATGCAGGCGGTCTCACATTGCTGAAGCGAAACGTTCTGCTCGGTGCGGAGATCGAACCCGAAATAGTCGCCGTCTTGCGTAATCTCGACGGTGCGGTTCGTTTCCGCCGCCACAGCCGGTGAGCCGAGGGAGGCGAGCGTGAGAAGAAGGGGGAAAAGGCCGACAAGCGCGCGCATAGACTTAAGTCCTCCCAATGCTGCCCGTCTCGATCGAGCGTCACTTTGTCAACGTTCTCGAGGGCTTGTCAATCGCGCATGCGGCAAGCAGCCCGCAGAGACCGCTTGCGGGCCGCTGCAACCGGAGCGATTGGGGGAGAGGGGAACTGAGGGGGCCAGGAGAGTTCGCCAACAATCACCGGGAATGCCATTCGTCAGCATATCATGGACGAGCTCATTGCTCGGTCCTCGCTGGTCGTTGCGCTTTATGATCGACGCGTTGGAGACGGGGATACCGCGGCTGCCGACCCCGCCTGCGCCCGACCGAGCCCGCTTGCTCGCGGGATAATTTCTGTGATAATTATCACAAATATCGTTTCTGAGCGGCTCTCGCTCACACTATGGATCGCGGAAACCGGGACCAATGGCCAACCGCAAGTCGACGCGCATAACGACCTTGACCGACGCGCTTTCGGCGCGGCGCGTGCTACACCTGAAAGACGCCGCCGCTCTGCTTGGCGTGTCGGAGATGACGGTGCGCCGGGACATCGCCGACAATCCCGGGCTTTTTGGCTATCTCGGTGGCCACATCGTTCCCGCGGCCGATATCGACAGTGACGTGCCCTATGAGCTTGCGCGCGCGGCCGACAGCCATGCGGCTGCCAAGCTTGAAGCCTGCGTCCATGCTGCCCGATATATTCGTCCCGATGAGACGATCTTCATCGACTGCGGCACGACGCTTGAATATCTCGTCGACCTGATTCCGGAAAATTATTCAATAACGGCAGTCTGTTATTCCTTGAATGCGGCCGACCGCCTGACCCGCAAGCCCAATGTGCGGATCGTCATGCTGGGCGGCGTCTACCATCCATCTTCGGCATCCTTTTCCGGCGACGCCGGCCTGGAAACGCTGGACAGGCTCGGCATCAATGTCGCGTTTCTCTCCGCCGCCGGGATCGACCGCCAGCGGGGTGCGACCTGTGTTCATTTCCACGAGGTGCCGATCAAGCAGAAGGTGATTTCGCTCGCCCGGGAAAATTACCTCGTCGTCGATCGCAGCAAGATGGGCAAGCTGAAGCCGGCCTTCTTCGCGCCCACAGGTGCCTTTCGAGCCGTCATCACCGAAGACGGCGAGACGACGGTCGCATAGGGCGGCTTTCGCGGACGGCGCTCTTTGCTTGACAGATAAACCATTTGGTGGAATTCTAACACAATTAGATAGAAAGATAACAATATCGCCAAGGCGGACAAAAGCTGCGAAGATGCGCGCCGAGGGCGACATCGGCGATACCAGGGAGTAGTCGGTTGCAAGACCTTGCTGTGAAGAGCACGGCGGCGGGACCCGCTGAGACCGCCGGCGTAGGCCACAATTGGCCGCGCAATGACGGCATCGAGCTCGACCTTTCGTGGGTCGTCGATCAGCGCGTCAATCTGTCTGCGGCGGAGCGGCGCGTCGCAACGCTGCCGGGGCGGCGTACGGTCAAGAAGGATGCCCAGGCCGCCTGGCTGCTGAAGGCCGTGACCTGCATCGATCTCACCACCCTCAATGGCGACGATACCACCGAGCGCGTCAAGCGCCTCTGCGCCAAGGCGCGCCAGCCGGTGCGCCAGGACATTCTCGAGGCGCTCGGCATGGGTGGTCGCGGCATCACGACCGGCGCCGTCTGCGTCTATCATCGCTTCGTTTCGACCGCCGTCGAGGCGCTTGAAGGTTCCGGCATCCCGGTTGCCGCCGTCTCCACCGGCTTTCCGGCGGGTCTTGTACCGCACGACGTGAAGCTGAAGGAAATCGAGGCCTCGGTCGCCGACGGTGCGCGCGAGATCGATATCGTCATCACGCGCGAGCATGTGCTGACCGGCAATTGGCAGGCGCTTTACGACGAAATGCGGGATTTCCGCGCCGCGTGCGGCGACGCCCATGTCAAGGCCATCCTCGCGACCGGCGATCTCAAGACTTTGCGTAACGTGGCTCGCGCATCGCTCGTTTGCATGATGGCCGGCGCTGACTTCATCAAGACCTCGACGGGCAAGGAGGGCGTCAACGCGACGCTGCTCGTAACGCTCGTCATGCTGAGGATGATCCGCGCCTATCAGGAGCGCACCGGGCGCAAGGTCGGCTACAAGCCGGCCGGCGGCATCTCGGCGGCAAAAGACGTGCTGAACTATCAGTTCCTCATGAAGGACGAACTTGGCCGTGAATGGCTGGAACCCGATCTCTTCCGCATCGGGGCATCGAGCCTGCTCGCCGACATCGAACGCCAGCTCGAGCATCATGTCAGCGGCGCCTACTCGGCCCTCAACAGACACCCGATAGGATAATCCCGATGACGGTTGCCAGGTATTTTGACGAAATGTCCTACGGTCCCGCACCCGAGGGCGATACGGAAGCACGCCAGTGGCTCGCGCGCCACAAGGGCGAGTTCGGCCACTTCATCAACGGCGCCTTTGTCGCTTCGGCGTCTGGAAAGACGTTCGATACCTACGAGCCGGCGACCGGTGCCTTGCTCGCCAAGATCGCGCTCGGTGGCCGTGAGGACGTCAGCAGCGCGGTTGCTGCCGCTCGCAAGGCGCAGGGCGCCTGGGCGAAGTTGCCCGGCCATGCTCGCGCGCGTCATCTCTATGCGCTGGCACGTATGATCCAGCGCCATGCGCGACTGATTGCGGTGGTCGAGGCGATCGACAACGGCAAGCCGATCCGCGAGACACGCGACATCGACATCCCGCTTGCCGCCCGTCACTTCTATCACCATGCCGGCTGGGCGCAGCTGCAGGAGACCGAGTTCGCCGATCAGGTGCCGGTCGGCGTCGTCGGCCAGGTCATCCCATGGAACTTCCCCTTCCTGATGCTGGCCTGGAAGGTCGCGCCGGCGCTGGCGCTCGGCAACACCGTCATCCTGAAGCCGGCCGAATTCACGCCGCTGACGGCGCTGCTCTTCGCCGAACTCGCCTCCGCGGCCGGGCTGCCGCCGGGCGTCCTGAATGTGGTGACGGGCGAGGGGGAAACAGGCGCGCTGATCGTCGAGCATGACGATATCGACAAGATCGCCTTCACCGGTTCGACAGAGGTCGGGCGCCTCATCCGCGAGAAGATCGCCGGAACCGGCAAGTCGCTGACGCTGGAACTCGGCGGCAAGTCGCCCTTCATCATCTTCGACGATGCCGATATCGATGGCGCGGTCGAAGGCGTGGTCGATGCCATCTGGTTCAATCAGGGCCAGGTATGCTGTGCCGGTTCGCGCCTCCTCGTCCAAGAGGGCATCGCGCCGCTTTTCCATGAACGCCTGACGCGGCGCATGGGGACCTTGCGCGTCGGGCATCCGCTCGACAAGGCGATCGACATGGCGGCAATCGTCGCGCCGGTGCAGTTGCGGCGGATCGAAAGCCTGGTCGCCCAGGGTGTGACCGAGGGCGCGTCGCTGCATCAGCCCAAGATCGAGCTGCCGAAGGGCGGCAGTTTCTACCCGCCGACGCTGCTCACCAATGTCCAGCCGACATCGATCGTTGCCACCGAGGAAATCTTCGGGCCAGTGGCGGTTTCCATGACCTTCCGCACGCCGGAGGAGGCGATCCAGCTCGCCAATCATTCGCGCTACGGCCTCGCTGCCAGCATTTGGAGCGAAACGATCGGGCTCGCGCTGCATGTAGCCGCGAAGCTTGCGGCCGGCGTGGTCTGGGTCAATGCCACCAACCTCTTCGATGCCGCGGCCGGTTTTGGCGGAAAACGCGAGTCCGGCTTCGGCCGTGAAGGCGGTCGCGAGGGCTGCTATGAATACCTGAAGCCGAAGGCCTGGGTCGGGCGCAAGCTCCGTGCTGTTCCGGCCGAGCCGGTCGTGAAAGCGGCCGCGGGCGACTTCTCCATGCCGGCGCTCGACCGCACCGCCAAGCTCTTCATCGGTGGCAAGCAGGCGCGGCCGGATGGAAACTATTCGCGGCCGGTGCTTTCCTCCAAGGGCAAGGTGATCGGCGAGGTCGGCGAGGGCAATCGCAAGGATATCCGCAACGCCGTCGTCGCGGCGCAGGCCGCGTCGGCCTGGTCTTCCGCAACGACGCACAACCGCGCGCAGATCCTCTATTACATCGCCGAAAACCTGAGCGGCCGCGCGGCGGAATTTGCCGATCGCATCGCCGCCATGACCGGCGCTTCGGCAGCCGGTGCGAGGGCTGAGGTCGACGCCGCGATCGCGCGTCTTTTCACGTATGGTGCCTGGGCGGACAAATACGAGGGCGTCGTGCACCAGCCGCCGCTGCGCGGCGTTGCGCTGGCGATGCCGGAGCCGCAGGGCGTCGTCGGCGTCATCTGCCCGCCCGAGGCACCGCTGCTCGGTTTCATCAGCCTGGTCGCGCCGTTGATCGCCGTCGGCAATCGTGTCGTCGCCGTTCCGAGCGAGCAGCATCCGCTGGCGGCAACGGATTTCTATTCCGTGCTTGAAACATCCGATGTACCGGCCGGCGTCGTCAACATCGTCACCGGATCGGCGGTCGAACTCGCCAAGACGCTTGCCGCCCACAACGACGTCGATGCGCTCTGGGCCTTCGGCTCGCCGGAGCTCTCGACGCTGGTCGAGAAGGTTTCCGTCGGCAACCTCAAGCGCACCTTTGTCGACTACGGCAAGGCGATCGACTGGATGGACCGGACGGCCGCCGAAGGTCCGGCATTCCTGCGTCGTGCCGTCGACGTCAAGAACATCTGGATCCCCTACGGCGAGTAGGGGACCAAGCATCTTTCGGCCGGGGGGGCTCGGCCGAAAGAGCGGAGAAATAACAACAACCTGTTGACGACCGGCGCTGGAAACGGCATGCGGCCATGCGCCGCCGGACCTTTGTGGGCGGTTGCCTATGGCGCCATGCGTTGATCGGACGTGCAAAAGCTCGCTATAGATCTGTGAATTGCGGCATGATTCCTTAGGTCCGGCTGCGAGGAATCATGCAGGGGAGGAGAACAGGAATGCTCAAGAATATCGACCCGGCTCTCAACGCCGACGTACTGCACGCGCTGCGTTCGATGGGGCACGGTGACACGCTGGTCATCTCGGACACCAATTTCCCGTCCGACGCGATCGCGCGCCAGACGACGATCGGAAAATTGCTGCATATCGACAATGTCTCGGCCGCGCGCGCGGTGAAGGCGGTGCTTTCGGTGCTGCCGCTCGATACGCCGCTGCAACCTTCCGCCGGGCGCATGGAAGTCATGGGAGCGCCCGACGAGCTTCCGGCGGTGCAGCACGAGGTTCAGGCCGAAATCGATCGTGCAGAGGGCAAGCCGGCGCCGATGTACGGCATCGAGCGTTTCGCTTTCTACGAGGAGGCGAAGAAGGCCTATTGCGTCATCACCACGGGCGAGACGCGTTTCTACGGTTGCTTCCTGTTCACCAAGGGCGTCATTTCGCCGGAATCCGCCTGACGCGTCGGCGTGACCAAGGCGAAGGGTCGCGGTCGTAAATGCGCCGCGACCCGATCACAGCCTGGTGAGGGGCCGCGCCGCTTACTTTGCCGCGGTCCGCGCGGCTGCGAGGAATGCGAGCTTCGCCGGCATCTCGATGAGCTTTGAAAGTGCGACCCTCTCCGGCGTGTAGTGCTGCTCGACGTCCAGACAGTTGACGGTGCCGAGCAGTTCGCCGCCGACGACGACGGGAATGTTCACGACCGATCCGCAGCCGAGGGCGGCGATCGTTTCGTAGTCGCCGAAGACGGTCGAAATGTCGGCGATCGTATTGGCAACGAAGGTTTCCCGCGCCTTGTGAACCGTGTCGAACCAGCGATCGTAGTGGATCGGCTTGGTGCCGTAGACCGGGTATTCGTCGGGATGCGAAGTATAGGCGCGGCGCGCCAGCTCGTTGGCCATGTCCACTGTCATGATCGTGAACAGCTTGGCGCCGATCAGCTTTCGGCTGAGCGTCTGCAGAGCGCGATAGGCCGCCTCCGTGCCGGCGTCGTTGGCAATGGTCGCGTCGAATTCCGCCAGGGCGGCAATATGCTCGGTATTCATTCTGTGTCCTTGGGAGGATTTGTGTGAGGAGGGTTGGAGCAAATCCAGGAAAAGTGTGTAACGGTTTTCCGTGCGGAATTGCGTAAGTTTCAAAGGGTTAGATCGTTTCACTGTTTCAATGAAACAATGAACGGATCTAGGTGGCGTGTGCGGCGCTGATCTGCATCAGCTCGCGCGAATAGGGTTCCCTGAGGTCGCCGTGCTTCAGTTCGTCGACGCTGGCCACTTCAATGATGCGGCCCTGGCGCATGACCGCCAGCCGGTCGCAGAGGAAAGAGACGACCGGCAGATTGTGGGTGACCAGCAGGAAGGTCAGATTCTGCTCGCGGCGCAGTCGCTTGAGCAGGTTGAGGATTTCCGCCTGGACCGAAACATCGAGCGCTGAGGTCGGCTCGTCGAGCAGCAGGATCTTCGGTTTCAGCATCAGTGCACGGGCAATCGCCACGCGTTGGCGCTGGCCACCGGAGAGCTGGTGCGGAAAGCGGAAGCGGAATTTCCGGTCGAGGCCGACGGAGGCCATGACCTCCTCGACCCGGGTGCTGCGGTCGCCAATGCCATGGATCGTCAGGGCTTCGCCAAGCGTCGCATCGACGGTTTTTCGCGGATGCAGCGAACCATAGGGATCCTGGAACACCATCTGGCATACCCGCGAGAAGTCGCGGTCGACGCCGTGGCTGCGTGGTTTGCCGAGAACGAGGATCTCGCCGGTCCATTGAGACGCTAGCCCGGCGATCGCCTTCAAGACGGTGGACTTGCCCGAGCCGCTTTCGCCGACGAGCGCGAAGCTTTCGCCCTCGGCGATGTCGAGGCTCACCTTGTGGGTGATCTGCGTGTCGCCGTAGGAAATGTCGAGGTCTTTGAGAGAAAGCGCGGTCATGCTTTGGCCCATGCGCTGCGGTCGAGCACGGGCAGCTCGTCCCTTGTTTCATCGAGCCGCGGAATGGAGGCGATGAGGCCACGGGTATAGGGGTGCGTGGCCTTCATCAATTCGCCGGCCGTGCATTCTTCCACCACTTCGCCGGCGTTCATCACCAGGATCCGGTCGCAATAGCTCGAGACGAGATTGAGGTCGTGGCTGATGAAGATCAGCCCCATGCCCTTGCGCCTGACGAGTTCGTCGATGATGTCGAGCACCTGTGCCTGCACTGAGACGTCGAGCGCCGAAGTCGGCTCGTCGGCAATGAGCAGGTCCGGTTCGGGAATGAGCATCATCGCGATCATCACCCGCTGCCCCATGCCGCCGGAAACCTCGTGCGGGTGAAGTCGGGCGACGCGCTCCGGATCGGTGATGCGCACCGATTCGAGCATGGCGTGCATGCGGTCGTTCACTTCCCGCCGCGGCAGACGTTTGTGCGTCAGCAGCGCCTCGGCAATCTGCTCGCCGATGGTCATCACCGGATTGAGCGAAAATTTCGGATCCTGCATCACCATCGAGATGCGGGCGCCGCGGATGGCGCGCATCTCTCTCTCCGAGCGGGTGCGAAGATCGATGCCGTCGAAGGCGAGCTTGTCGGCGGTCACGCGGCCGGGTGCGCGTACGAGCTTCAGGATCGAGCGACCGGTCATCGATTTGCCGGAGCCGCTTTCGCCGACGATGCCGAGGCGCTCGCGCCCAAGCGTGAAGGATATGCCGCGCACGACGTCGATGTCGCCGCGTGCCGTCGGGAAGGTGATGCGCAGGTTTTCAATTTCGAGAAGCGGTTTCATCAGCGCTGTTCTCCGCTCTTCGGGTCGAGCACGTCGCGCAGACCATCGCCGAGGAAGCAGAAGCCGAGGCTGACGAGGATGATCGCGAAGCCCGGCATCGTTGCGACCCACCATTGATCGAGAATGAAGGAGCGTCCGCGCGAGATCATCGCGCCCCATTCCGGCAGCGGAGGCTGAGCGCCGAGGCCGATGAAGCCGAGGCCGGCGGCCGTCAGGATGATGCCCGCCATGTCGAGGGTGACGCGGATGATCATCGACGAGGTGCAGAGGGGCAGCACATGGCCGAGATTGACCCTGAGGCTCGACGCGCCGAGCAGGCGCACGGCGGCGATGAACTCGGAATTCTTGAACGTGAGCGTTTCGGCGCGTGCGACGCGGGCATAGCCGGGCCAGGAGGTGATCGCGATGGCGATGATGGCGTTCTCGATCCCCGGGCCGAGCGCGGCGACGAAGGCGAGCGCCAGGATCAGCTTCGGCAGCGACAGGAAGATATCGGTGATGCCCATCAGGACGCGATCGACCCAACCGCCGCAATAGCCGGAGACAACGCCGATGATGAGACCGGCCGGCGCCGCAAGGACGGCGACGAGTGCGACGATCACCAGGGTGATGCGAGCGCCATAGACGACGCGCGACCAGATATCGCGCCCCAGTTCGTCGGTGCCCATCCAGTGCGCGGCGCTCGGCGGCAGCAGCCGTTCGGCAAGCGCCTGGCGTAGCGGATCGTGCGTCGCGAGCCAGGGCGCAAAAAGTGCCGCGAGTATCAGGGCGACGATGATGATTGCGCCGACCACCGCCAGCGGATTGTGCATCAGCGCGCCGAGGATGCGGTAGAGCCGCCCGAGCCGGGCCTGCATCGGGGAAGCGGGGCTGTCGTCGATCAGCCAGTCGCGAAGCGTTGCCATGTCCCACACCTCCCTAGCGCGCACGTGGATCGAGCACGCGATAGAGCACGTCCGAAATCTTGTTGATGCCGATGAAGACCGCACCGACCACGAGGGTCGAACCGAGCACCGCGGACATGTCGGCGTTGAGCAGCGCCACGGTCAGATAGTTGCCGATGCCGGGCCAGGAGAAGATGGTCTCGATCATCACCGAGCCTTCGAGCAGGCCGGCATAGGAAAGCCCGATGACGGTGATCAGCGGGACGCGGATCGGCCGGAACGCGTGGCGCCAGATGACCAGCCGCTCCGGGACACCCTTGACCCTGGCGGTCGTGACATATTCTTGGCTCAGCTGGTCGAGCATGAACGAGCGCGTCATGCGGGCGATATAGGCCAATGAGAAAAATCCGAGGCAGGAGGCCGGCAATATGAGATGCCATGCAGCGTTGCCGAAGACTTCCCAATCGCCGGCGATGATGCTGTCGATCAAAAGCAGGCCGGTCACTGGCTGCACGAGGCCGTCGAGGAAAATCTCCACGCGGCCGGGACCGCCGACCCAGTTGAGCCGGGCATAGAACACCGCGAGCCCGACGAGGCCGAGCCAGAAGGCGGGAACGGAATAGCCGAGCAGGCCGACGACGCGGATTGCCTGGTCGAGCCAGGAGCCGCGCCGGCTTGCGGCAATGACGCCGAGGGGAACGCCGAGCAGGACACCGATGATGATGCCGAGCGTTGCCATCTCGAGCGTCGCCGGGAAGACGCGGGCAAGATCCTCGAGAACTGGCCTGCCGGTGGAAACCGACGTGCCGAAATTGCCGGTCAGCACGTCGCCGACATAGCTTGCGAACTGTGTCGTCAAGGGACGATCGAGGCCCATTTCCACGCGCACGCGCTCATAGACCGCGGCCGGGGCGCGGTCACCGACGACCGCGAGCACCGGATCGATCGGCACGATCCGGCCGATGAAAAACGTGATCGCGAGAAGCCCGAGGAACGTTACGGCCAGCGTGACGAGAAAGCCGGCAGCTGCGACGAGCCGACGGTGGCCCGAGCCGATCGCTCCGCGGCGACGCGCCGGTCCGGCGACGGTGGTCGTGCTGTCATTTGCCACGGCGGCTCCATCCCTCATTGTCCTGCATTGGGCCACGCCCACAGCGCAACAATTCGCTTGGAGTATATAAATTAATTTGCTTAAATCAAAAAAATTTTACTGCGGGAGGAGAGTCGGTCGTGACCGCATCGGACGATGCACGTGCCGCACAAGGAAGCGCAAATTCCGCGTCGCAGCCGAGGATCGGTGCGCTCGTGCGTGCGCGCCGGCGGCAGATGCACATGACGCTCCAGGAATTGAGTGACGCTGCCGGTGTTTCGGTCGGCTATCTCAGCCAGGTCGAGCGGGACCTCGCCATGCCCTCGCTCGGCACGCTCGCCCAGATCGCACGTGGCCTCGACACCGAGATCAGCCATTTCATCCTGGCCCCGGCAATCGACACCGGTCTTTCGCGCGCTGAAGATCGAATGGTCTTTTCCGTCGGTGGCTCACCGGTCGCCTACGAGCGCATCGGCGCAGACTTCGCCGGCAACCAGCTTTCGAGCTTCGTCATCACGATCCCGCCGGGCCACCGGTCGGAAGTATTCAGCCATGAAGGGGAGGAGATCGTCTTCATCCTCGATGGCGAGATCCTCTTCGGCCTTGATGGCGAGCAGACGACGCTGACGAACGGCGACGGGCTTCATTTCAGGGGCATCCAGCCGCATTACTGGTGGAACAGGACCGACAGGGCGACGCGCCTCCTCTGGACCGGAACGCTGCCGCTTTTCAGGCCGCGAACAGCCGCATCGAAGGAAGCAGGCGGCGCCGAGACCACGGGAACACCGGCACTGCCTGCAAAAACCAAGCCTCATCGAAAACAGGAGAAGCGATGATGAAAATCTTCAAGGCCGCGGTGTTCGCGGCATCACTGGCGTTGAGCGTTTCGCCCGCCGCATTGGCAGAAACGCCGGCGGACGTCCTGGTCGTCGCCCAGAACATCGACGACATCGTCAGCATCGATCCGGCTGAGGCTTACGAGTTCTCGTCAGGCGAATATGTCACGCAAACCTATGACCGCCTCGTGCAGTATGACGCTCCCGACGTTCAAAAACTGGCGCCCGGCCTCGCCAGCGAGTGGACAGCGGACGATGCCTCCAAGACGATCACCTTCACCTTGCGTGACGGTGTGACCTTCTCGTCCGGCAATCCGCTGCGCGCGGAAGACGTGGTCTACTCGTTCAAGCGTGTCGTGGCGCTGAACAAGGCGCCGGCCTTCATCTTGACGCAGCTCGGCTGGACACCGGAAAATATCGAGAAGATGGTGACCGCCGACGGCAACAAGGTTGTCGTCAAGTATGAAGGCGACTTCTCGTCCGCCTTCGTGCTCAACGTTCTCGCCGCCCGCCCGGCATCGGTCGTCGATGCCGAGGCGGTCAAGGCGAACGAGCAGAACGGTGACTTCGGCAATGCCTGGCTCAAGGCCAACTCCGCCGGAACCGGGCCCTTTGTGCTGCGCGCCTTCCGCGCCGGCGAACTGCTGAACCTTCAGAGCAATCCGAACTATTTCGGCGGCGCCCCGGCAATCAAAGGCGTAATCATCCGCCATGTTGCGGAGGCGGCGACGCAGCAGCTCCTGCTCGAGACCGGCGACGTCGACATGGCGAAGAACCTGACGCCCGATCAGGTCGCCGGCATCACCGGCAAGGAAAACATGAAGGTCGAATCTTATCCGCAGGCGGCCGTTCACTTCCTCTCCTTCAACCAGAGGACCACCGCCCTGCAGCCGGAAGCCGTCTGGGAGGCCGCGCGCTATCTCGTCGACTACAAGGGCATGACCGACAGCTTCCTCAAGGGCCAGATGGAAGTGCACCAGGCCTTCTGGCCGAAAGGCTTCCCCGGCTCGCTCGACGAGACGCCCTATGGATACGATGTCGAGAAGGCGAAGAAAATTCTTGCCGACGCCGGCATCAAGACGCCGATCAAGGTGACGCTCGATGTCATCAACTCGACGCCGTTTACCGACATGGCGCAGTCGCTGCAGGCTTCGTTCGCCGAAGCCGGGATCGACTTCGAGATCATTCCGGGAACCGGGAGCCAGGTGATCACCAAGTACCGTGCCCGCACCCATGAAGCGATGCTGCTCTATTGGGGTCCCGATTTCATGGATCCGGATTCCAACGCCGCTGCCTTCGCCTTCAACGAGGACAACTCCGACGATCATTACCAGTCGACGACGACCTGGCGGAATGGCTGGGCCGTGCCGGCCGAGCTCAACGCGGCCACCAAGGCGGCAAAAGCCGAGGCCGATCCCGCCAAGCGCAACGCGATGTATGTCGAGCTGCAGAAGAAGGTGCAGGAGAAGTCGCCGATCGTGATCATGTTCCAGGCGGCGACCCAGGTGGCGATGAACAACAAGGTCGCCGGCTACGTCAACGGCGCCACGTCCGACTTTGTCTTCTACCGCCTGGTGAAGAAGAACTGAGCGACGCCGCGGATCGCTGTGCGATCCACGTCCATCTCTTTGGGAACAAGTCCCGCGGGCCCTCATAAGGTCCGCGGCGTTGTTGCGGGAGCGGGGCTTTGCGTTGATATTGCGCCGGTCGCATGCGGAGCGGGAAGGGGATGGTGAATGGCTGAGTTGAAGGTAAGGACGAGGGAGACGGGGGCGACCGCTGTCGTGGGGCGGACGGGTTTCCCGCACGTCATGTCGGTCACCGGCGCCGAGTTGGACATCGTCACCGGCCCATCACAGCCGGGCTACGGTCCGCTCGATCTTCTCTATGCTTCGCTGGCGAGCTGCCTGGTGCTCAGCGCCCGCATCGCGGCAAGCCGCTTCGGTGTGCTCGACAGGCTGACGGAAGTTTCCGCGAAGGTCACTGGCGAGAAAGCCCATGACGAGCCGTCACGTGTTGCACGCTTCGACATCGAATTTTCCATCAAGGGCGATTTCGACGATACCGTTCGCCACGCGATCGCGGAGGCCGCGGAAAACGAGATCTGCACAGTCAGCAATACGCTGCGCGGCAATCCCGCTTTCACGAGCAGAGTATCGCATTGACACCGCGGCCAGTGCTGGCCTCGTCAGGCGGATGATGGGTCCGCGTAAGGCAGCAGTTCCGGGTCGAAATCCACTTCGACGACATTGTTGAACAACGCGGTTGCAACCATGATGCCGGCAAAGGCGACGAGGTTGACGAGCGTGGCGCTGTCGTAGCGCACCTTCAACCGGTCCCAGATCGCAGCGGGAACATTGTTGGAATCCGCAACGATCGCTCGGCCGAACGCGATCAGGCGCTCCTCGTCCTCGCTCGGCGCGATCGACTTGAAATCAATCCCCGCATTGGCAAAGGCGCGGCGAAAGAACCCCGTTGCGATGCGGGAACGCATGGCCTCGGAGATCGCGTGGCAGAGCAGCCAGACGGCACGGTCGTCGAGCGCCGGCCGCAATTCCTCTCGCAGCGTGAACCATTCTGCGTAGATGCGGTGTGCCGTCGGCGAATGAAGCAGCGTGCGCTTCATATTCGTCATGCGCCCGCGAAGGAAGATCTCCTCGTCGTACGCCGCGCGGATCGCATCGGACGCGGTGTCATAATCGATCTGCGGAATGTGGCTCACGATATTTTCCTGTTGCTGTGAGGAGACTGGCGGCGCCGCACCGACGGACGTCATCGCGATGTTGTCGCGCCCTTACACTTCAGCTGGTATTTAACTTTCGCGCTGAGCGCCCGCAACCAGAGAACCGCTTTACACCTTTGCTCACCCGGCTTTAGAAAGGGTTGGTCCCAACCAAAGGGTGCAACGAATGCCGCAGCCACGCCCCGCTTACGAGTTCAACTCCATTATTGTCCGCACGCCGTCTCAATCCGTCGTCAACGGTCTGCGTGCTGACGATCGTGGCAACCCGACCTTTGAGGGCGTGAAGGCCGAGCACGACGCCTATATCGGCGCCATGCGCGAAGCTGGCGTCAAGGTGACCGTTCTGCCGGCACTCGAAACCTTCCCGGACTCGATCTTCGTCGAGGACCCGGCGCTGGTCTTCACCGAAGGCGCGATCCTTCTGCGCCCGGGTGCGGCGACCCGCGTCAAGGAGACCGCGGAAATCGAGCCGACGCTGCGAGAAATGTTCGAGACCGTTCTCGGCCTGCCGGGCGCCGGCTATGCCGATGGCGGCGACGTGCTGACGACGCGCGAAAGCGTGATGATCGGTCTCTCGGCCCGCACCGACAAGGCAGGCGCCGAAGCGCTTCAGAACTGCCTCGACAGGCTCGGCCGTAAGAGCGAGATCGTCGCGACGCCCGAAGGCGTTTTGCATTTCAAGACCGATTGCTCGCTTCTCGACGACGAAACGGTGCTCTCCACCAACCGCCTGGCGCGCTCGGGTGTCTTCAGGAAATTCAAGCAGGTGATCATTCCGGAGGGCGAGGAGGCGGCCGCCAACGCCCTTCGCGTCAACGACGTCGTCATGGTCGGCTCCGACTTCCCGCGCACCATCGACATGCTCGACAGGGCGGGTTTCAGGGTCGTACCGCTGAAGACCACGGAAATCGGCAAGATCGATGCAGGGCTGTCTTGCATGTCGTTGAGGTGGTTCAGCGAGGCGGTCTGAGACGACGTCGGTTCTCTGCCCCCCTAGGCAGGTGACAAATCTCCGAACACCGTCGGGATCAGTTCCGACACTGTCGGGTGAATGTGCACGGCGCGGGTGATCATCGTATAGGGCCGCTTTGCATACATGACGTCGAGAATGCTCTGGATCGCCTCGTCGCCGCCGGTGCCGAGGATCGATGCACCGAGGATTTCCTCAGTGTCTGCGTCGACGATCACCTTCATGAAGCCTTGCGTTTCGCCCTTCTCGACGGCACGCCCAACCCGCGTCATCGGTCGTGTGCCGATCAAGAGCTTGCGGCCGGACTTGCGGGCGTCGCTTTCGGTCATCCCGGCGCGACCGAGCGGCGGGTCGATATAAAGCGCGTAGGTCGGAATGCGGTCCGTCACCCGGCGCGGGTCGTTGTCGAGGAGGTTGGCGGCGACGATCTCGAAGTCATTGTAGGCGGTGTGAGTGAAGGCGCCGCGGCCGTTGCAATCGCCCATCGCAAAAATATGCGGAACGTTCGATCGCAGGAAATCGTCGACGTCGATATTGCCCCGCGCGTCGGTCTTCACGCCAGCCTTGTCGAGTGCGAGATCATCGGTGTTCGGCCGGCGGCCTGTGGCGAGCAGCACATGCGAACCGATGACTTCCGGCGCCCCTGACGTGCAATCGACGCCGGCGGCGACCCCGTCTTTGTGCCTGGCGAAACGGATGCATTCGGCATTGAGGCGGATATGGATGCCTTCCTTTTCGAGAATGTCGCGGATCGCATCGGATACGTCAGGATCTTCCCGCCCGATCAGGCGTGGCGCCTTCTCGATGACCGTGACGTCCGAACCGAAGCGACGGAACATCTGGGCGAATTCGAGCCCGATATAACTGCCGCCGATGATGACGAGATGCTCCGGGAGTTCGCTGAGGTCCATCATCGACGTGTTGGTGAGATAGGGAACCTCGTCGACGCCCGGAAAATCCGGAACCGCGGCACGTCCGCCGGTGTTGATGAAAATCTCATCGCCGGAAATCAGTTGATCGCCGACGCGGACCTCCGTCGGGCTTTCGAAGCGCGCATGGCCTTCGAAGACCGTGCAGTTCTTCATGCTCTTGAGCCAGCTTTCCACGCCCGAGCGCGCATCGAGCCGAACCTTTTCCTTGCGCGCCATGACGCGGGCGAAGTCGACGGAAACGGCGCCGGTCGTCATGCCGTAATCGGCGCCGCGGCGGGCCGTGTGGATTGCGTAGGCGCTGGCGACCATGGCCTTGGTCGGCATGCAGCCGGTGTTGACGCAGGTGCCGCCGAAGAGTTTGCGTTCGATGAGCGCAACGGTTTTGCCGGCAGCGGTCAGCCGCCCGGCGAGCGATGGTCCCGCTTGGCCGGCGCCGATGATGATTGCGTCGAAGTGCTTGCTCATGACACGGAGGACACCACCCAGAAGGCTAGCAGAATTGATATCAGATCTTCGAGAAGGGCGGCCGGGAGGTCCTTGCCAATGGCAAGGCCAAGTCGCTTTCGCGCCTCGTAGCCGCCGAGCGTGCCGATGATGGCCCCGATCGCGCCGGCGACCGCGCCGCCAATGAGTGATCCGGCCGCAGTGCCGATCACCGTGCCGCAGAAGCCGCCGCTGACGATGCGCGCGCCGAACTGCCGCGGCACCTTGCGGCTCGGCGTGCTCGGAAGCTGGTCGGTGACATATTCGACGAGGGCGAGCAGACCGAAGACATAGGGCGTGAACCGGAAGCCCATGAAAGCCGCCCAGCTATTGGCGACAGGAAGCCAGCCGGCGGCCGCGGCGATGCTGACGGCCGCTGGCGCGGTCATGGCCCGAAGCCCCGCCACCACACCGATGAAAAGCGCGAGAATATAGACGGACATGTTTCCCCCGAAACAATTCCATGCGCAGACCGAAGAGTGGCCGAGAACGGCGTCGATTGCAATGTCCAATAGAAGGGTGCGCGCGCCGGAGAATTCAACCGCAGGTACGGGCGCCCGACTCGCTCTATTTTTCGCCGAACCCTGACATATATGGAATGGCTTACCCCGACGCGGCGGAGAATCCGTGATCAAACTGCGAGACCAATCCGAGGGAGACAATCATGCGCCTGATCAAGACTGTTATCGGTACCGCCTTTGCCATTGTGCTCACCGCTGCCGCGGCTGAGGCCGATGTCGTCGTTTCTTCAAAGATCGACACGGAGGGGGGCGTGCTCGGCAATATCATTCTCGCCGTGCTCAATGCCAACGGCATCAAGACCACGGATCGTGTTCAGCTTGGCGCAACACCCGTCGTGCGCAAGGCGATTACCGCCGGGGAGATCGACATCTATCCGGAATATACCGGCAATGCGGCCTTCTTCTTCGAGAAGGCGGACGACCCGGCCTGGAAGGATGCTGGCAAGGCCTATGAGCAGGCAAAGAAGCTCGACTACGACGCCAACAAGATCGTTTGGCTGACGCCGTCGCCCGCCAACAACACCTGGGCGATCGCCTTGCGCAAGGATGTCGTGGAGGCCAACAAGCTCAAGACACTCTCCGACTTCGGCAAATATGTCTCGGGCGGTGGCGAGGTCAAGCTTGCGGCTTCGTCCGAATTCGTCAACTCGGCCGCAGCACTACCGGCGTTCCAGACGACCTATTCCTTCAAGCTGAAGCCGGAACAACTTATCACGCTTTCCGGCGGTGACACGGCGGCGACGATTGCCGCGGCCGCGAACCAGACGAACGGCGCCAACGCCGCGATGGTCTATGGCACCGATGGAGGTATCGCGCCCTCGGGCCTTGTCGTGCTCGAAGACGACAAGAACGTCCAGCCGGTCTATCAGCCGTCGCCGATCATCCGCGAGGCTGTGCTCAAGGAAAATCCGCAGATCGAAGAACTCCTGAAACCGGTCTTCGAAAAGCTCGACCTCGTGACGCTGCAGGAGCTTAACGGGCGCGTCCAGGTTGGCGGCGAACCGGCCAAGGGCGTTGCTGAAGACTTCTTGAAGAAGAATGGCTTTCTGAAATGATGTGAGAAGGGGCGCTTGCTCGGACAGGCGCCCCCTCGTCCATCCGGTCGGACGGGCAACTCCTGAAACGCCATGGGTGATGGCATGATCCAAGGAAAGGAACGCGTGCCCTTCCGCCTCGACAAGCTCGGCGTCGTCATTGCCGCGCTTGCTGTCTACGGCGCGCTTCTCGCGCCATTTGCAACATTTAGGGCCAACCGGATCGTCCAGGGTGAAGCGAAGGCAATTCTGGACGCCTTGCCGCCATCGCTCGGATACGCGCTTCTCGCCCTCGTCGCACTGGCTGCCGCAATTGCCTTCTTCAAGACGCCGAACCTGGTGCGAATGATGGTGGCTTTTGCCGCTCTCGTCGCGCTTGGCGTTTTGATCGGAATGGCCGCCAATCATCTGACGCCGCCGGAAAATACCTACGCCCGCGTTTCGCCGGCCTCCGGCTTCTGGGTCATGGTTTTTGCCTTTTCACTTCTGGTTGCCGATGCGCTGACACGCATGAACCCCGGGCCGGTCATCCGACTCCTGTTCCTTGCCGCCGTTCTTGCAGCCGCCGGTGCGATGCTGATCGCCGGAGGCTGGGACGGGCTTTCCATGCTGAGGGAATATGCGAGCCGCGCCGACACCTTCTGGAAGGAGGCGGGGCGACACGTGACACTCGCGCTCGGGTCGCTCGCAGCGGCGACCGTGATCGGTTTGCCGCTTGGCGTGCTCTGCCATCGGGTAGAGCAGCTGCGTGCCGGCGTGTTGAACGTCCTCAACGCCATCCAGACAATTCCGTCGATTGCGCTTTTCGGCATACTGATCGCGCCGCTCGGCTGGATCGCCACGCATGTGCCGGGCGCAGCGGCAATCGGCATTCGCGGCATTGGCGTGGCTCCCGCTTTCGTTGCGCTGTTTCTCTATTCGTTGTTGCCCGTCGTCGCCAACACGGTGGTCGGGCTCGCCGGCGTTCCGCGTGACGCCAACGACGCGGCGCGCGGCATCGGCATGACCGACTGGCAGCGGCTTGCCGGCATCGAGTTTCCGCTCGCCTTTCCGGTGATCCTCACCGGCATCCGCATCGTGCTCGTCCAGAACATCGGGCTCGCAACGATCGCTGCCCTCATCGGCGGCGGCGGCTTCGGCGTCTTCGTCTTCCAGGGCATAGGCCAGACGGCGATGGACCTCGTGCTGCTCGGGGCTGTGCCGACCGTCGTCCTGGCTTTCGCGGCGGCGATCGTGCTCGACGCCTTGATCGAAATGACCGTAACTGACCGCAACCAGGGCAATGCCGCATGATCGAAATCGAACATGTCACCAAGCGCTACGGCAACACGACCGTTGTCGACGACGTGTCGCTGACCGTCGAACCGCACACGATCACGGTGATCGTCGGCACCTCCGGCTCGGGCAAGACGACGTTGATCAGGATGGTCAACCGGCTGGTCGAGCCGACCTCGGGCACGATCAGGATCGATGGTCAGGATAACCGCGCCCTGCCGGATTTCGAGCTTCGGCGCAGGATCGGCTATGCCATCCAGGGCCACGGGCTGTTTCCGCACCGCACGGTCGCCCAGAACATCGCCACTGTGCCGACGCTCCTCGGCTGGGACAGGAAGCGCATCGACGCGAAGGTCGAGGAACTGCTGACGCTTTTCCAGCTCGATCCCGCGGCCTTCGGCCCGCGCTATCCGCATGAGCTTTCCGGCGGCCAGCAGCAGAGGGTCGGCGTTGCGCGCGCGCTCGCCGCCGAACCGAACGTACTGTTGATGGACGAACCCTTCGGCGCTCTCGATCCGATCATCCGCTCCAAGGCGCAGGACGATCTCGTCGCCATCCAGAGACATTTCGGCACGACGATCATCCTCGTCACCCATGACATGGAAGAAGCCTTTCATCTCGCCGACCGGATCGCCGTGATGGACAAGGGCGAGGTCGTGCAATACGCGACACCAGCCGAGATGCTGGTCAAACCCGCGACACCCTTCGTCGAAACGCTGATCGGCACCAGCGAGAGGCCGTTCCGACTGCTGGCGATCGACACGGCCGCTGACGCGCTCGAGCCCGGCGCGGCCGAGGGCGCGCCGATACCGGCGACGCTCAGCCAGCGCGAGGCGCTCTCCGAGCTCCTGTGGTCCGGGCGATCTGCGCTACCGGTTGCCGCGCCGGACGGCGCGATCCTCGGCAAGGTAAGCCTCGAAGGCTTGGCAAAACGGGCGGCGAGGCCAAGGTGATGGCGTGGCTTCCCAAGCTCGCCCGGACGGCGGTCCTGCTGCTGTTGCTCGTCTTTCTGCTGCAGCCCTCCTGGTTCGAACCCTTGCTGAGGCCGCTGGTCCAGCAAAATGCGCCGGCGATCTATAACCAGGGCAGTCTGTTCTGGCTGACCGTGCTGCATCTCAGGACGGTTTTTGTCGCAACGCTTGCCGCGGCGGTCGTCGCCGTGGCGCTGGCGATCCTCGTGACGCGGAGGGCCGGGGCCGAGTTTCTCCCGCTTTCGCGCAGCCTCGTGAACATCGGCCAGACCTTTCCGCCGGTGGCTGTTCTGGCGCTGGCGGTGCCGATTTTCGGCTTCGGGGAGAAGCCGACGCTGATCGCGCTCTTCCTTTATGGCCTGCTGCCGATCTTCGAAAATGCGCTGACAGGTTTGACGACCCTGCCACCTACTGTGATGGAGGCCGCACGCGGCGCGGGTATGACGGAGCGCCAGCGGCTCATCAACATTGAGCTTCCCTTGGCGCTGCCGGTCATCCTGACCGGGATTCGATTGTCCGTCGTCATCAGTCTCGCGACCGCAACGATCGGTTCGACCGTAGCGGCCAAGACGCTCGGAGAAGTCATCATCGCGGGCCTTCAGTCGAACAACCTCGCCTTCGTGCTTCAGGGTGGCCTCATCGTGGCCGCGCTGGCCGTCCTCATCCATGACGCGCTTCAGGCACTCGAACGGTTTCTTTCCGGCAGAGTGCGCGCCTAGACCGTCCCGACGGCCTCACTGCTCGCAGAAGTCCTAGCCTTTTAAGAAAGCAAGCTGAACCTGTTTGGCCCGGTTTGTGAAAATGAATTTCACATTTTGCCGGATTGGTCGATTTTTTGTTGACGCCCTGAAAATTCTATCTCAGTCTGCGAAAATAAATTACGCCAAAAAGGCAAGGGAACAGCGCGAGCATGAAAGTCGGTATAATCGGACTCGGATTCCGCCTTGGCTATCTGGGCTACGTATTCAAGGCGATCGACGAAAGCTTCGAGATTGCGGGCTATGTCGACCCGGCGCCTGCCGGGCTTGCGACCCTTACCGAAAGAGGCATGTCCGCCGGCAAGGCCTATGCCTCGCCCGAGGAACTGATCGCCAGCGAGAAGCTCGATCTTCTTATGATCGGCTCGCCGAACCACATGCATCTCGATCATATCCGCATCGGCCTTGAGGCCGGTCTCAAGATTTTCTGCGAGAAACCGATCGTCAGCACGATCGAGCAGAGCCTGGAGCTTGCAGGGCTTCTGGCGAAGCACGGTCACGACCGCCTGATGGTCGGCCTCGTGCTCCGCTACGCGCCGCTTTATCGCGACCTTCGCGCCGCCCAGGCTGCGGGAACGCTCGGCCAAGTCGTTTCGATCGAGGCGGCGGAACATATCGAACCCTATCATGGCGCATTTTTCATGCGTGACTGGCGCCGCTATGGACGCTACGCCGGCAGCTTCATGCTCGAAAAATGCTGCCATGATCTCGATCTCTATAACGGCGTCGTCGGCGCCCGGCCCGAGCGGGTCGCAAGCTTCGGCGGTCGCAAGAGCTTCATTCCCGCCAACGATCCCGCGCGCGAGGGCATCAACGATCTGCAACTCTTCCACCGCAAGCCGAGCGGTTGGCTCGGATCGGACAAGGTGTTCGACAGCGACGGCGACATCATCGACTATCAGGTTGCGATCATCGAATACGCCAATGGCGTTGCGATGAATTTCCACACCAACCTGAACGTGCCGGACCAGTTCCGCCGCTTCTGCGTGATGGGGTCGCGCGGCATGGCTGAAGGCGACTTCATTCGCGGCTATCTCGACGTCCACGAAATGCTTTCCGGCAAGAAGGTCGTCGAGAAGCGCTATACCGCGACGGTGCTTTCGCAGCATTACGGCGCCGATGAGCAGATGGCGACTGATATTCTGGCGCATGTCAAGGATGGCGGCCCGCTGCCGGTCTCGCCGCTCGACGCCCTGGAGGCGGGTATTCTCGCGCTCTCCATGGACGAGGCGCGAATGAAGCGAACGGTCGTCGACCTGCGTCCGCTCTGGGACCGTTTCGACGAAGCGCTTCACGCCCGCGCGGCCTGAGAGGGGCAGGAGGATGAGCGTTCGGCGCAGCACCATCATCTTCGCCTGGATCCTGCTTCTTCCCGCCTTGCTCTATGTGTCGGTCATCGTCGCCTATCCGCTGGTGGATACATTTATCCTGTCGTTTACGGATGCTTCGCTGAAGAAGACGACCAAGTGGGTGGGCGCGGTCAACTACGACAAGATCTTCAACAGCACCTTCGCGGAAGTGATCATCCGAACCTTCGTTTGGACCTTCTTTTCCGTCTCGATCAAGATGATCATCGGCACCTTCGGCGCCGTCATGCTGAATGCCGCCGTACCGGGACGCGCACTGTTTCGCGTGCTGACCATGCCGCCGTGGATCGTGCCGATGGCAATCGGCATCTTCATGTGGGGCTGGATGTACAACGGCCAGTTCGGGATGATTTCGGGCATGCTGCAGAACTGGGGCCTTGTCGACGGTCCTGTCGCCTTCCTCGCCCATGGTTCAACCGCCTTCTGGGCAACGATCATCACCGATGTCTGGATCGGCGTGCCGCTGGTGACGCTCTATCTTCTGGCCTCGATCCAGGCGATCCCGCAGGATCTCTACGAGGCCGCATGGACGGATGGGGCGGGCCGCTTCTACCGCTTTCGCCGCATCACGCTCCCGCTTCTTGTTCCGGCGATGATCACCATGTCGATGCTGTCGCTGATCGCCACCTTCAACTCGTTCGACATCATCTGGATCCTCACGCAAGGCGGCCCGAACGGTGACACGACGACGATGATCATCGACACCTATCGGACGGCCATCGGCTCGAAGAAATACGGCGAGGGTGCTGCGCGTGCCGTGGTGATCTGCATCTTCCTGTCGATTTTCTGCCTGCTCTACTTCCGCGTCACCCACCGCCTCGCCTCGGGAGAAAGCCGATGAGCCAACCGGCCCTGATCAATCGCTATCGCTGGTACGAGCTCATCGGTATCTATGCGGGGATCTTCGTCTTCCTGACCTTCATTCTCGCCCCCTTTGTCGAAGGCTTCCTGGTGTCGTTGAAGCCGCTCGGGCTCCTTTTTTCCTCCCCCTACCGCTTCTGGCCGGAGAATGGCTCCTTCGCCGCCTATCGCAGCATGTGGGTGAGCGTGCCGGGCTTTGCCCGCTATATTTTCAATTCCTTCTTCATCTCCACGATCGTCACCGTGGTCGTCCTTTCGCTGGTCGTACCGGCCGCCTACGCATTCGCGCGGTTCAGGTTCCGTGGCAGCGGGCCGCTGCTTGCGGCCTTTCTGGCGGTCAACATGTTTTCCGGCGCGGTGCTGCTCATTCCGCTCTTCCGCCTGATGCGCAGCTTCGGCGTGCTCAACACCTATTTCGCAATGATCGTGCCCGGCGTCGCCTTCCTTATTCCCTCGGCGATCTGGCTGTTGCGCACCTACATGATGCGCATTCCGCGCGAACTGGATGAGGCCGCTTTCGTCGACGGCGCGAGCCATTTCTACACGCTTCGCCGCGTCATCCTGCCCATCGCCATGCCCGGCATCACCGTCGTCGCGATCACCACATTCATCGGATCCTACGCCCAGCAATTCATCTTCGCGCTGACCTTCAACTCGAAGACCGAATACATGCCGCTGCCGATCGGCCTTTTTGCCTATTTCGGCCGGCAGGAAGTGATCTGGAACGAACTGATGGCGGCGAGCTTCGTCGGCATCGCACCAGCCGTCATCCTGATCTTCCTGATGCAACGCTATCTCGTCGCCGGCCTGACAGCCGGCGCCGTGAAACAGTAACCCGCAACAACGAGCTCATAAGCGAGGGGAACTACCATGACAAAGCATGCCTCATTGATTGCCGGAACTTTCGCGCTTCTCGCCAGCACGGCGCTGCCGGCACTCGCCGACACCGAGATCAGCTTCATCGCCTGCGGCGACAAGATGCAGCCGGCCCATGCCGACTTCATCAAGAAATGGGAGGAGGCGAACCCGGGCTACAAGATCGCGGCCGAAGTGGTCGGCTGGGGTCAGTGCCAGGACAAGGTGACGACGCTTGCGGCTTCCGGCACGCCAGTTGCTCTTGCCTATGTGGGGTCGCGCACGCTCAAGGAATTCGCCGACAACGAACTGATCGTGCCGATCACGTTCTCGGAAGAGGAGAAGGCCTCCTACTATCCCTACATCATGGACACGGTGACGACCGCGGGCAAGCAATGGGGCATTCCCGTCGCCTTCTCCACGAAGTCGCTCTACTGGAACAAGGACCTCTTCAAGCAGGCCGGCCTCGATCCGGAAAAGCCGCCGCAGACGTGGGCGGAGGAACTCGAATACGCCAAGACCATCAAGGAGAAGACGGGCACCGCCGGCTTCGGCGTGGTCGCCAAGACCTTCGACAACACCATGCACCAGTTCCTGCATTGGGTTTACACCAACAACGGCTCGGTGATCGATGCCAACGGCAACATCACCCTGGACAGCAAGGAGAATCTGGAGGCGCTGACGGCGCTGAAGGATATCGTCCCCTACGCCGAGGAAGGGCCGACCTCCTATGAGCAGAACGAAGTGCGGGCGATCTTCCTCGACGGCAAGCTCGGCATGATCCATGCCTCGGTCGGTGCGGTGAACCGCCTCAAGGAAACGAAAATCAACTGGGGCGTCGCGCCGCTGCCGCTCGGACCGAGCGCCAAGGGGCCGGGCACGCTTCTGATCACCGACAGCCTTGCCGTTTTCAGCGGAACCGGTGTCGAGGAAAAAGCGGTCGAATTCGCCAAATTCCTGACCAATGCCGAAAACCAGCCGATCTACGAAGCGCAGGAAGGCCTGACGCCGCTGCGTCCGGGCAAGGCGGTGGACGATATGGTTGCCGCCAACCCCTATTGGAAGCCGTTTATCGACGGCATCTCCTTCGGTGGACCGGAGCCGCTGTTCACCGACTACAAGGGCCTTCAGAATGCGATGATCGAGATGGTCCAGTCGGTCGTCACCGGCAAGGCCGAACCGGCTGATGCGCTGAAAAAGGCGGCTGCCGACCTCGAGCAGTACAAGTAGGCCCGACGAGGACCGCGAGCTAATGGTTCGCGGTCCTTCTTCCGCTCATGAAAAAGCCGCTTCTCGCCGGTGGCCGGAGACAGATTCTTGGGACAGCTCATTCTCAACCAGGTTCAGAAATTCTACGGTACCTTCGAAGTGCTGAAGAGCGTGCAACTCGAGGTCAAGAACGGCGAATTCGTGGTCTTTGTCGGTCCTTCCGGGTGCGGCAAGTCCACGCTCTTGAGAATGATTGCGGGGCTCGACGAAACGACGGCCGGCGACATCCTTATCAACGGCAAGCGTGTCAACGACCTGCCGCCAGTCAAGCGCGGAATCGCCATGGTCTTCCAGTCCTATGCGCTCTATCCGCACATGACCGTGTTCGAGAACATCGCATTCCCTCTGCGCGTGGAAAAGATGCCCGAGGAGAAGCTCAAGGCCAAGGTCGAGCATGCGGCGCGCATTCTCCATCTCGATCAGCGGCTGCAGCAGAAGCCCGGCATGCTCTCGGGCGGCCAGCGCCAGCGCGTCGCGATCGGCCGGGCGATCGTGCGCGAGCCGAAGATCTTTCTCTTCGACGAGCCGTTGTCGAACCTCGACGCGGCCTTGCGTGCCGACATGCGCATCGAACTGGCGAAGCTGCACCGGCAACTGAAGGCAACGATGATCTACGTCACGCACGACCAGGTAGAAGCGATGACGATGGCGGACCGGATCGTCGTGCTGAACGCCGGAGAGATCGCTCAGACGGGCGCGCCGCTTGAACTCTATCATAAGCCGGCCAACACCTTCGTGGCCGGCTTCATCGGCAACCCGAAGATGAACTTCCTGCCGGTTACATGCAGGGGCGTCAGCGACGCCGGCGTCGAGGTCGAATACAAGGGGCAGACGGTGGTCATTCCGGTCAAGCCGCGCAGCGGCATGGCCGGTGCGACCTTGACCCTTGGCGTGCGCCCCGAGCATATCCAGATCGGTTCCGGCGACCTGACGCTAACGGTTACACCCTCCGTCATCGAGCGTCTCGGCGCGCATACGGTTGCCTATGCGTCGCTCGGAGGCGAGGGGGAGAATTATTGCGCCATGCTGCCCGGCACCGTTGTCGTCCGGGCGGACGAAGAGGTCAGGACCGGCATTCGTGCCGCTGACTGTCACCTGTTCGATGAAAGCGGCATTGCCTTCGAGCGTCGCGTCGAGATGACCGATATCGACATGGCGCTTTTCGATCCAGCAGCGGCCTGACGGCCGGCGGTGCCTGGTTGTCACCGGAAGCTCTTGGCTGCGGTTTTGGTCATGCGCGGCGGAAGATTTCTCTTCCGTGATCGTTGGCGTAGAATGCGAACGTCATTCTGGCTCGTGGAACTCACATTGGGAGGCAGGAATGTCGGAAGTAACGGTCAACGTGCGTTACATGGTCGATGACGTCGAGGCCGCCATCGAGTGGTACACGAAACACCTCGGATTTTCACTTCTCTCCAACCATGCTCCGGCCTTCGCAGACGTCAAGCGGGGGGCGTTGCGGCTATTGCTTAGCGGCCCCATGAGCTCTGCGGGACGGCCGATGCCTGACGGCGAGCGTCCCGCGCCCGGCGGCTGGAATCGGATCCACCTCATTGTCGATGATCTCGCTGCCGAGGTCGCGCGCCTGCAAGCCGCCGGCGCCAAGTTCCGCAACGACATGGTGACCGGCCCCGGCGGGTCGCAAATCCTGTTGATTGACCCATCGGGCAACTTTGTCGAGCTGTTCCAGCCGGCCGGTCGCTGACTGGTGATGGCGAACCAGCAAAGGCGGGAATGCTTACGGAGCGCCATAGAAAAAAATGGCGCTCCACCCGATCTGAAAGACCGAAATTCAAGTCGTTATTTGCTGCCGAGGACTTCGGAGATGGCGCCGACTGCCGCCGTCACGACGATATCGGCCTCATCGCGCGTCAGGCAGAGCGGCGGGGCAAAGCCCAGGATGTCACCCTGCGGCATCGCCCGGCCGAGGACGCCACGCTCTGCCAGCGCAGCCGCCACTCTTGGGCCGACCTTTTGGGCGGGATCGAAGAACTTCCGGTCGTCCCGGTCTTCAACGAACTCGACCGCCGCCATCAGCCCATCTCCGCGCACTTCGCCGACGTGCCGGTGCTCCGAGAGTGCCTTTGCAAGTTCGGATCGGAAATAGGCGCCGGTCGAGCCGGCATTCTCGACAATGCCGAGTTCGTCGATCAGTTCGAGATTGGCGATGCCGGCGGCTGCGCAGATCGGATGGGCGGAATAGGTCCAGCCATGGCCGATCGGGCCGAGTTCGTCCGAACCCTGCACCAGCACCTGCCACATCTTTTCCGAGACGATGCTGCCGGAAAGCGGCGCGTAGGCCGAGGTCAGGCCCTTGGCGATGGTGATGAGGTCCGGCTTGATGCCGTAGTGATCGGAACCAAACATTGTCCCCAGGCGACCGAAGCCGGTGACGACCTCGTCGGCGACGAGCAGGATGTCGTATTTCTCGAGCACCGCCTGGATCTTCTGCCAATAGCCCTTCGGCGGCGGCACGATGCCGCCCGTACCAAGGATCGGCTCGCCGATGAAGGCTGCGACCGTGTCCGGCCCTTCGGCAAGAATCATCTCCTCCAGCTTGTCGGCGCAATATTGCGAGAACTGCTCTTCGTTCATCGAGCGGTCCGGACGGCGGAAATAGTAGGGCGCCTCGGTGTGCAGGATCGGTGCGCGCGGCAGATCGAAGGCATTGTGGAAAAGCTGCAGGCCGGTCAGCGAGCCGGTCATCACGCCGGAACCGTGATAGCCGCGCCAGCGGGAAATGATCTTCTTTTTCTCGGGCCTGCCCAGAATGTTGTTGTAGTACCAGATGAGCTTGATGTTGGTCTCGTTGGCGTCCGACCCGGAAAGGCCGAAATAGACGCGGCTCATGCCCTCCGGCGCGCGATCGATGATCATCTTGGAGAGCCGGATCGACGCCTCGGTGCCGTGGCCGACATAGGCGTGGTAGTAGGCGAGGTTCTTCGCCTGTTCGGCGATCGCCTCGGCAATCTTCTGCCGGCCATAGCCGACATTGACGCAGTAGAGGCCGGCGAAGGCGTCGAGGCTGCGCTTGCCGGCAATGTCGGTGATGTAAACGCCTTCGCCGCCGCCGATGACCCGCGTCGGCGTTTCGCCGCGCGCATGCATGCCCATATGCGTGGACGGATGGAAGAAATGGTCGCGGTCCCAGGCGGTGAGTTCGTTGCTTTTTTCGAGCATGGTCTTTCCTTTCATGAAATCCGTTCAGGCGGCGGTGTCGATGCAGAGATATTTGAGTTCGGTGAAGGCCTCCATGCCATGGCGTGAGCCTTCGCGTGCCAGGCCGGACTGCTTCCAGCCGCCGAAGGGGATCGGTCCGCCGGTGATCTTCACCCGGTTGATTGCCACCATGCCGTATTCGAGGGCTCGTGCGAGCCGCAGCTGGCGAGCGCCGTTTTCGGTGACGACGTAGGCCACGAGGCCATATTCGGTGTCGTTCGCCCGGGCGATCACCTCATCCTCGCTGTCGAATGCGGTGACGGCGGCCACGGGGCCGAATGTCTCCTCGCGCATGATCAGCGCGTCGTCCGCTACGTCGGTGAGCACGGTCGGTTGGAAGAACAGCGGTCCCGCGGCGTGCCGCTTGCCGCCGATCGCGAGTTTCGCGCCGCGCTTCAGCGCGTCGGTTACCTGCTCCTCGACCTTGGCGATCGCTCGCTCATGCATGAGCGGTCCGATGTCCGTGTCTTGTGCCAGGCCCGCGCCGACCTTGAGGCGGGAAACGCGTGCAGCGAAGGCCTCGTTGAAGGCTTTGAGGATCGGTCGCTCGACATAGATCCGGTTCGCCGCGAGGCAGTCTTGCCCGGAGGTCGCGAATTTTGCGGCGATCGCGATGTCCGCCGCCTTCTCCACATCGGCATCGGCGAACACGATGAGCGGCGCATGGCCGCCGAGTTCCATCACCAGCCGCTTCATCGTCGGAGCGCACTGGCGGGCGATCAGCTTACCGATCTCGGTCGAGCCGGTAAAGCTCATGGCGCGGACGCGGGGCTCCTCGCACAGGCGGCCGACGATGGTCGCGGCATCACCGGTGACGACGTTGAAGACACCGGCCGGAAGACCGGCGCGCTCGCCAAGCTCTGCAAGCGCCAGGGCAGAAAGCGGCGTCTCGGAGGAGGGGTGAGCAACGACCGTGCAGCCGGCGGCAAGTGCAGCGGCCGCCTTTCGGGTGATCATCGCCGAGGGGAAGTTCCAGGGCGTGACGACACCGACGACCCCGAGCGCCTCGCGGCGTACGATCATCTCCGCGCCCGGCAGGTGGCTCGTCACGCTCTCGGCGTTGAGCCGCTTGCCTTCTTCGGCGTACCACTCGATGAAGGACGCGGCGTAGTCGATTTCTCCGCGGGATTCCGCAAGCGGTTTGCCCTGCTCGAGCGTCATCAGCAGGGCGAGATCCTCCTTGGCGGCAAGCATCAGCTCGTACCACTTGCGCAGAATGGCGGCGCGTGCTTGCGGCAGCATGCTGCGCCATGCCGGAAAAGCCTTGGCAGCGGCATCGACGGCTTCCGAAGCTTGGGTGGCCTCGAGCGAGGCGACCCAGGCAAGCGTCGCGCCCGTTGCCGGGTCTGAGACCTCGAAGGCCTTGCCATCACGCCCGGCAACCCACCGCCCTCCAACATAAGCGAGCTCCCGCAGGAGCTGCCGGTCATTCAGGTGGTTCAATGCGTCGTGGAAGGTCGTGCGCGCGAAAACAGCAGTCATATCCGATCTCCTCTCTTGTTGCGGGTAGTCTGGACCGCAAAGGGGAGAGAAGTTGTCTATTCCGGGCACGTCCGGCAGAGAGTTGGACTAAATAACCGGGACTGGAGAGCCGGATTGTCTATGCGTCCCGATCCGCCGCGTCCCGGTCTACGGCGTATCAGGGAGCAGGCTGGTGAGCGGGAGCTGGGTCTCTTCCTTGACCGTCTTGGTGACGATGTAGGTGAAATAGCGGTCTATGCCCAACTCGCGATCTAGCAAGCCATCGATAAGCCGCTGGTAGGCGTCGACGTCGGCTGTCATGATCTTCAAAATATAATCGACGCCGCCGCCGACCGACCAGCAGGCGACGATTTCCGGGATCGCGGCGACCACGCGTTCGAAGCGTTCGAAATCGGTCTGGCGGTGGTTGCCGAGCGTGATCTCGGTGAGAACGCTTGTGACCGGGGCGACCCGGCGCATGGCGAGCCGTGCGTGATAGCCCGTCACGATGCCGGCCTTTTCCAGTTTCCTCAGCCTCAGCCAGCAGGGTGTTGGCGACAGCCCCGCCTTCTCGGCAAGCGCCAGCTTGGTAATTCTTCCATCCTTCTGGATCGCTTCCAGGATGCGCAAATCAATGGCGTCAAGCTTGATCATGCCTTGGTGCGCTCTTCGGACAGTTCCGACCTGTCGGCATAGGCCATCATGCGGTGGAAGCTCATCGAGATGTGGGCTCGCCGAATATATCCGATCGCCTCCCAGTCGCCGATTTCGGCGGCAGACAGGACGGCCTGCATCTCGTTGCGAAAGGCCGAGTACTCTTCCGCCAGTCCGAGCTTCGGCATCATTTTCAGCACGACGCGAACGACCTGATAGTACAGCCGCTCGCTGATCTCCCGCAGCGGGAGGTTTCCGGTGAATGCCCTGATTTCGGTAAAGAACGCCATATTCAGGTGCAGGAAGGCCTTTTGCGTCGGATTTTTCATCTCCTGGTCGCAGCGGGCTATCAGCGCCCTGATCCGTTCCAGATCCTCCGCGCTGCGTGGGATCGGGGAAAGCTTGCCGACCAGAAGCGCAAGTTCCATGCGCAAATGATAGATCTGCACCAATTCGCCGATATCAGGGTCGGTCACGATCGTCCCGACACCATGCACCGATTCCACCAGCCCCTCGGACTCCAGCCTTGCCAGCACCCGTCTCACAGGCGTGCGGCTGGTGGAGAATTCTTTCGCCAACTCTTCCTCGGACAGGCGGCTGCTCGGCGCGTACTCGAGCATGCAGATGCGGTCCCTGAGAGTGTGGTATATGCGGTCGAACCGCTCTCGAGCCGATACCGGCTGAAAGGCGGCGCTGGTTTCGACATTGTCGGGCAATTCAGGGTGCAAGGTTATCCTGCTTCCAAGACAGCGTTGAGAAACTGTCTTGTCCTTTCGTTCTTGGGGTTTCCAAAGATTTCCGCAGGAGCGCCCTGTTCGCAAATCTTACCTTGATAGAAGAAGCACACCCTGTCCGAAAACTCCTTGGCGAAACCCATTTGGTGGGTCACCATGAGCATGGTCAGGTCGTGCTCACGGCCGATCTTCCTTATAACCTGCAGCACTTCGCCCACAAGTTCCGGATCGAGCGCCGACGTGACTTCGTCGAACAGCATGATCTTCGGCCGCATTGCAAGCGCCCGCGCGATTGCCACGCGCTGCTGCTGACCGCCCGATAGCTGTGACGGATAGTGATCCTTCTTGGCGGATAGGCCGACCATGTCGAGGAGCTCCGCCGCCCGTTCCTCAGCCTCCGAGCGCTTCATTCCGAGCACGGTTATCGGAGCTTCGATGCAGTTTCCCATCGCCGTCATGTGCGGGAACAGGTTGAAGGACTGGAACACCATGCCGATTTTTGCGCGGATCCGGCGTATGTGCTTGATGGTCGCGGGCACAAGCTTGCCGTTCTGCATCATGTGCGTCATGGGTTCGCCGTCGACCCAGAGGACACCGTCGTTGATGGCCTCCAGCGTCATGAGCATGCGCAGCACGGTGGTCTTGCCGGAGCCCGAGGGACCGATGATCGATACCTTCTCGCCACGGCCGATATCGAGATTGAGATTGTCGAGAACGGTGAGCGGGCCGTAGCGTTTTGAAACGTTCTCGAAGCGTACCATTGGCATGTCGTTCATCTTTTATCTCCGCTGCAACCACGATTCGAGCATCCGGACCATGCCCGCTGAAACGAGACTCATAACCAGGAAGAACACCCCGACGAGCGTCACGGGCTCGGTATAGCGGAAGGTCTCGGATCCGATGTTCTTCGCGGTCTGCATGAGCTCAAGGACGGCAATGGCCGAGAGCAATGGCGTCTCCTTGAAAAGCGCTATCAGATAGTTTCCGAGCGCAGGAACGACCGGAGGCAGCGCCTGAGGCAGGATTATGTCCTTGAAGGTGTTCCACGGAGACAGGTTGAGAGCGATCGATGCCTCCCATTGGCCCCTCGGAACGTTCTCGAATCCCGCACGGTAGACCTCGGAGCAATAGGCGGCATAGTGAACGCCTATGGCTGCCACACCCGCCGTAAACGCATCCAGCACGATTCCTGCCTTCGGCAAGACGAAGTAGAGGAAGAATATCTGGATGAGCAGGGGCGTCGACCGGATGAGTTCCACCAACACCGTGACCACGACGCCGGCGGCCGGAAAGGCCAGCCTGATGGAGGCGAGCACAAGCCCGAGTGTCGCCGCTATGGCGAAGCCGAGGGCGGTCGCCTCGATCGTCATGATCGCTGCCCGAGCAAGGACCGGCAGAATCTCGAACGTGAATGTCCAATCCCACATCAGGCGACCCTTCCGCGTGTCAGTCCCCTCGACGTACGCTGCTCAAGCAGGCGCATGGCAATGGTGACGGTTAGAGAAATGGCCAGATAGATAAGCAGCACGAGGGTAAACACAGGTACCGTCTTCAGCGTTGACTGGTTCATTTGCTGGGCCTTGAAGGTGAGGTCCGCCAGCGTAATCAGCGAAACGAGCGAGGTAGACTTCACCAGTTCGATAAAGAGGTTGCCCCAGGGAGGAATCATGGCCGTAAAGGCCTGAGGCAGAATGATCCGACGCAGCATTTGTGCTTTCGACATGTTGAGCGCGATCGAAGCCTCCCACTGTCCGCGCGCCACGGAAACGATGGCGCCTCGGACCACCTCCGCCCCATAGGCTCCAATGTTCAGGCCGAGCGCCAGAACCGCCACCAGGAAGGCGTCAAGGAAGATGCCGAATTGCGGCAGGACGAAATAGAGCCAGAAGAGCTGCACCAGCGCGGAAGTCCCGCGGAAGATTTCAATGTAGGTCGTCGACAGCCACCTTATCGGCAGCGGGCCGTAGAGCTTTGCGAGTGCCGCTATCAGCGCCATGAATACAGCGAGCACGGCACCCAGAAGCGTAATCTCCACCGTCAGGACGGCGCCTTCGAGCAAGCCCGGCATGAAGAGCCGGTATTCAGGGTTGGCCGAAAGCAGCGCAATCAGCAGCAACGTTGCCGCGAGCATCGCGGTGAGCATGCGAATCCACATCTGGGTCCCTCATGAACGCAGGGATTGGAAGTGCGGCGCTTTCGCGCCGCCGGCCAGAAGGCGTTACTCGCCTGCGCAAAGCTGCGCGGTCGTCTTGTTGGGCAGATAGCCCTTGCCAAAGCCCAGCGGTTCGACGAGGGCGATGTGTTCCGGGGTGCCCAGGAAGGCGGTGAGCTCCTTGTTGAAGGCCTCGACGAGATCCTTGTCTTCCTTGCGGAAGCCGAAGCCGCCGTGACCCTTGACCGACTTTCCGGCAACTTCACCGAAGGGCTCCGTCGACTCTACCCCTTCCGCCTTCTTGGCCATTTCGGCGATCGACAGTGCGGTGAGGGCTGCCGCATCGGCGCGGCCGGCTTGGACGGCAGCGACAAGGCTGGACTGATCGGGCAGTGAGATGACCTGCTCGGCGGAGAGGCCGGCATCCTTGGCGTAGCCGCTTTCCACGGCACCCGCCATCACGGCGAGCTTCAGGTCCTTGTTGGTCGAGAAGGTGGAGTAGTCCTTGACGGCCTTAGGGTTGCCCTTCGCAACCAGCATGGCCTGGCCGATGCCATAAGAGGGCTCGGAGAAGGCGATCTCGGCGCAGCGCTTGGGATTGATGAACATGCCCGCCGCGATGATGTCGAAGCGGCCTGCCTTCAAGCCGGGAATGAGCGAGCCGAATTCGGTGAGGACGCCGTCCACCTCTGCGATACCCATCTTCTTGAGCACGGCCTTGGCGACTTCCGGCGCCTCTCCGGTGAGCTTTCCGTCCGGAGTGGCGAAGCCGAAGGGCGCTTCGTTGGCAAACCCGATGCGGATATAGCCGGCGGCCTTTGCTTTCTCGAGGGTCGATTCTGCGTGGGCGTAGCCGCAGAAGGATACGGCGGCGACGGTGAAAGCTGCGGCCCTCAGTGCATTCCTGCGGGAAATGAGAGATTTGAACATGGGTTCCCCTTTTTTTGAAGCTGGTGTTCGCCTCGCACAGCCTGGATGCCTCGCGAGAGAGTAGAAGTATACATCTGACTCTCGTTTTGGCAAGATGGCCTGCAATAAATACGAAAATTTCGATACCCCGTTGCGTGTCGTAGAAAATGATGTACACATCTAAGGCGTCGTACACGATGGAGGAGATGTCGTGAGCAGGTCGGCTGTTTTTACCGCGGCGGAGTATTCCCGCCGGATCCGTGATGTGAAGAAACGCATGGAACGGGCGGGCTTCGACCTCATTATCTGCCAGGATCCTGCGAACATGGGCTGGCTCACCGGCTACGACGGCTGGTCGTTCTATGTGCCGCAATGTGTCCTCGTGCACGTCGACGAGGAGCAGCCGATCTGGTTCGGTCGGGCGCAGGACGAGAAGAGCGCCCTTCTGACAACCGGCTTGCCTCAAGGCAACGTCGTGCCGTTTTCGGAGTATCTGGTGCAGAACCCGGAGGGCCACCCCTTCGATGAGCTTGCCGAGCTGGTCCGCGCCCGTGGCTGGGGGAAGGCGCGCATCGGTGTGGAGATGGATGCGCACTACTACACGGCGCGCTGCCACGCCCATCTCGTCAAAGGGCTTCCGGAGGCCAGCTTTTCCAACAACGGCGACCTGGTCAATTGGGCGCGCCTGATCAAATCTGAGCCCGAACTCGCCTTGATGCGCGAGGCCGGCGCCATTTGCTCACATGCGATGGAGCGGGCCATCTCGAAGATGAGCCCCGGGGTGCCGCAGAACGAGGTCATCGCCGAGCTCTATCACGCTCAGATCATGGGCGTGGACGGTCTCGGCGGCGACTATGCAGCGATCTGCCCGCTGATGCCGGTCGGCGAAGGCACTGCCACGCCGCATCTGACCTGGACCGAGGATCCTCTGCCGCAGTCCGGCCTCGCGATCCTCGAAATTGCCGGCGTGAGGCGGCGTTACCATGCAGCGCTTACCCGCACGGTGCACTTTGGCCGGCCGCCGCAGACCTACGTCGATATCGCCAAGGCCATTGTCGATGGTGTGGACGCCGGGCTCGAAAAGGCGCGTTCCGGCAACACCGCCGAAGAGGTCGAGGCCGCGTGGCAGGCCGTTCTGCGCAGCCGGGGACTGAAGAAGGAAAGCCGCGTCGGTTATCCGATCGGCCTGGCCTATCCGCCGGACTGGGGCGAGCGCACGGTCAGTCTCCGGCCGGGTGACCGGACGGCGCTGCAGCCGGGCATGTGCTTTCACATGATGGCGGGTGTCTGGCTTGGCGATTTCGGCCTGGCGATATCCGAGTCCTTCGTCGTCACGGACAAGGGCGGGGAGAAGCTTTGCACGTCGCCCCGGGAACTGATCGTCGTCGGATAGACGCCCGTTGATATCCATTCGAAGCGCCGCCGACTGAGGGCGGAAGACAAGAGAGAGACCATGGACGGTAATCCCTTTACCGATGGCGAGATCGCGCGCCGTCTTGATGCTGTAAGAGCTGGGCTCGTCGATCACGGACTTGATGCGGCGGTTTTCGCGTCGCCGGAAAATGTCTTTTATCTGACCGGCCTCGACCACTGGGGCTACTTTGCGCCGCATCTTCTCATCGTCCCGCTCCAGGGCAAACCGACGCTCGTCACCCGTGCGATGGAGCGTGTGACGATCGAAAATCATGTCCGTGCCGCCGAGTTCCGCGGTCACAGCGACAGCGAAACCGCGGCCGACCTCGCGTCGCGCATTCTCAATGAGCAGGGTTTTGCGGGAAAGCGCCTCGGGCTCGAGCAATGGACGTCAGGGTTGAGCCATGGGCTTGCGCGGCGGCTGGAGTCGCTGGTGTCCGCCGAGTGGAGCGACGTCTCCAATCTCGTGGATCGCCTGAGATTGGTGAAGAGCGCCGAGGAGCAAGTCCTCATGCGGCGGGCCGCTGCGGTCACCGACGCGGCAGCCGGCGCCGCAATCGGGATGATCGCCGACGGTGCACGGGAGCGCGACGTTGCTGCCGAGTGCATCGCGGCGATGACCCGCGCAGGAGGTCATGTGCCGGGCTTCGGCCCTTTCATTCGTCCGGCCTCCCGGCTTGGCGAGGAGCACACGACATGGGGATCCGGAAACTACCGCCAGGGGGAGCCGGTCTTCATCGAGCTTTCCGGGTGCATCTCACGCTATCACGCGCCGCTCGGGCGCCTGATCCGGCTTGGAGGCATCAGCGACGCCGATGCGCGCATGGCGGAAGTGACGGCGGCGGCCTTCAACGCCGTTGTCGTGGCGCTCAGACCCGGCGCGCGCGCCCGCGATGTCTACGCCGCCTGGCAGGCTGTCGTCGATGATGCAGGCCTTTCCCATTACCGCCGCCATCACTGCGGCTACTGCGTGGGCGTCGGCCAGCCTCCGTCGTGGACCGGCGGAAACACGGTGACCGGTCTCAGGCACGATTCCGATCTCGAGATCCGCACGGGGATGAGCTTCCACATCCTTTCCTGGCTGATGGGGACCGGCAAGGGGGACGATTTCGTCTCCAATACCGTGTTGCTGACGGAGACCGGCCCGGAGGTGCTGACACGCACGCCGCTCGGCCCGATCGTTCGATAGGACTTTGTCATGAGCCGTTATTCGGTCTTCTCGCTGCTGCGCCACGCAGCCACAGGCAACAGGGGATGGCAACGCGCCTGGCGCGCAGCCAGTCCAAAGGCCTCCTATGACGTCGTCATCATCGGCGGCGGCGGGCACGGCCTCGCAACGGCCTTCTATCTCGCCGAGAACCACGGCATCCGCAACGTCGCGGTGCTTGAGAAGGGCTATATCGGCGGCGGCAATGTGGGCCGCAATACCACGGTCATCCGGTCGAACTACCTGCTCGACGGCAATACCCAGTTCTACGAGTTCTCGATGAAGCTCTGGGAGGGAATGTCGGCGGCGCTCAACTTCAACGTCATGTTCTCGCAGCGCGGCCAACTCGTGACGGCACATTCGGCGGACCAGCTCGATACGTTCAGCCACCGCGCCAATGTCATGCGCTCGAATGGCATCGATGCGGAGATTCTCGACCGGGATGCCGTGCGCAAACTCGTGCCCTATCTCGACTTCTCCGACACCGCCCGGTTTCCGATCCACGGCGCGATCTTCCAGGGGCGCGCCGGCACGGCCCGCCACGACGCGGTGGCATGGGGCTATGCGCGCGGGGCGAGCGGCCACGGTGTCGATATCATCGAGGGCTGCGAGGTTACGGACTTTGTCCGGCAGGGTGATCGGATCGTCGGCGTTGAAACCACCCGCGGCCGTATCGGGGCCGGCCGGGTCGGTCTCGCGGTGGCCGGCCATACGTCCGTCCTTGCCCAGAAAGCTGGGCTCGAACTCCCGATCGAGAGCCATCTGCTCCAGGCCTTCGTGACGGAGCCGGTCAAGCCGTTGGTCGACCATGTCGTCGCCTACGGGGCGGACCACTTCTATCTCAGCCAGTCGGACAAGGGTGGGCTCGTCTTTGGCGGCAATCTCGACGGCTACAACTCCTACTCCCAGCGCGGCAACACCGGCGTGCTGCGCGAGGTCTGCGAGGCCGCAATTGCGCTGATGCCGAACATCTCGCGCCTGCGCCTGCTGCGCCATTGGGGCGGCATCATGGACATGACGCCGGACGCAAGTCCGATCATCTCGCTGACGCCCGTCGATGGCCTCTATCTGAACGGCGGCTGGTGTTACGGCGGGTTCAAGGCGACCCCGGCATCCGGCTGGTGCTTCGCCGAGATGCTGGCGACCGGCGAGACACCCGCCCTTATCCGCGGTTACGGGCTGGGGCGCTTCCGCAGCGGGCACATGATCGATGAAGCGGGCGCCGGCCCCTTCGCCTGGCTTCAATAGGAGAGCGAGATGCTTCGTATCGACTGCCCCTGCTGCGGCGTGCGTGACCACAGCGAATTCCGTTACGGCGGCGATGCCACCGCCGAGCGGCCCGCTCACGACAATCCGGATCTCGATGCCTGGTACCGCTATGTCTACGTGCGGGCCAATCCCAAGGGACTGCATCGCGAATTTTGGCAGCACGTTCTCGGCTGCCGCCAATGGCTCGTCGTCGAGCGCGACACGGTCACGCATTCGATCCATTCGGTCAATTTTTCAAGAAGGCAACGGGCATGACACCCACCGAAAAGCGCCTTGCGTCAGGCGGCTATCTGGACCGCTCGCAAGTTCTCAAGTTTACGTTCGATGGCCGTCAGTACGCCGGGTTCAAGGGAGACACGCTCGCTTCCGCTCTGCTCGCAAGCGGAGTCTCGCTGGTCGGCAGGAGTTTCAAGTATCATCGCCCTCGCGGCATTCTCTCTGCCGGCGCGGAAGAGCCGAACGCGCTGGTGACGGTCGGCACGGGCGCGCGCCGGGAACCGAACCTGCCGGCCACGATGCTGGAACTGGCACCTGGCCTGGACGCGGCAAGCCAGAACAACTGGCCGTCGTTGCGTTTCGATGTCCAGAGCGTCAACAGCCTGTTCAGTCCGCTTCTTTCCTCCGGGTTCTATTACAAGACCTTCATGGGACCGAGCCGCCGGGCCTGGATGTTCTATGAATACTTCATCCGCAGGGCTGCGGGTCTCGGCAAAGCGACAATGATGCCGGACCCAGATGTGTACGACTCCCGTGACGATTTCACGGACGTGGCGGTCGTTGGCGGTGGAGCGGCCGGACTTTCCGCCGCGCGAGCCGCCGCGCAAGCCGGAGCGCGCGTGCTGCTGATCGAGCAGGACTTCGAAATCGGCGGCCGCCTGCTTTCCGAGCCTGCCGGAGCGGCATGGCTGCAGGCGATGCGGACAGAGCTGGAAAGCATGCCGAACCTGCGCATCATGCGCCGCACGACCGCCTTCGGGCTCTATGACGGGAATACGCTCGCGTTGATCGAGGATGCGGACCCGTTCGCCGGGCGCGACATGGGTGCGGCACGGAAGACTTTCACGTTGCTGCACGCGCAAAGCATCGTCTTTGCCACCGGCGCGATCGAGCGGCCAATGGTCTTCGCGAACAATGACAGGCCTGGCGTCATGCTGAACTCGGCGATCAGGGCCTATGTCAATCGCTACGCGGTTCTGCCGGGCAGGAATATCGTCATCGCGACCGCCGACGACAGCGCCTATCTCACCGCTTTCGATCTCCTCGCCCATGGGGCACGCGTCACGATCGCCGATGCAAGGCCGATGGCGGAGCCGACGCTGTTGACGAGAGCCAAGCAAATGGGCGCCGAGGTTCATCTCGCGACGAATGTGGCGAACGTGAAAGGCAAATATGCGGTAGAGGGCGTCGTCCTCGCCGGGAAGGCAGGCACGACCGGCGTCAGCTGCGATCTGGTCGGCATGTCGGCCGGCTGGTCTCCGGTGCTGCATTTGACGTCGCACCAGGGAGTGAAGCCGGTTTACCGTCCAGACATCGACGCCTTTGTTCCGGGACCGCTCCCTGAAACCCAGTTCGTCGCCGGTGCGGCGACCGGAAGCTCGGGTGTCTCGGCGGCGATCGCCGAGGGTGCCACCGTCGGCCGCGCGGCGGCCGCCGTCGCTGGAAAGGTGGGGACGGTAGCCGAAGCGCCCGCGTTGGAGATCGAGGAAACGGCCGGCCCGACGACCGTCTACAAGCCGATCTTCGGTCAGCGAAAGGCATTCGTCGACTTCCAGATGGACGTGACGCTCGACGACATCCAGCTGGCCCAGCGGGAAGGCTACGAGTCGGTCGAACATCTCAAGCGCTATACGACGCTCGGGATGGGAACGGACCAGGGCAAGACGAGCAATATCAACGCCTTGAAGGCGATGGCCAAATTGCGCGGGATTTCGATCCCTGTGGCCGGAACGACAACGTTCCGGCCACCTTACACGCCGGTGGCGATCGGGGCGGTTGCCGGACGTGCGAGAGGTCACCACTTCCGTCCCTACCGTCTCACGCCGATCCACGACTGGCACACGGCGAACGGCGCGCAAATGCTCGAAGTCGGGCTCTGGATGCGGCCGTGGTTCTTCGAGGCCTCCGGCAAGGACGTGAATGCGGCTTACGTCAACGAAATGCGCCACGTGCGGTCCGCGGCGGGGATCATGGATATCTCGACGCTCGGTAAGATCGACATCCAGGGACCGGACGCGGCCACCTTTCTCGACAGGGTCTACGCCAATGGCTTCGCCAGCCTCAAGGTCGGGCGGGCGCGTTACGGCGTCATGCTGCGCGACGACGGCATCGTCTTCGACGATGGAACGACGACACGCCTGGGACCAGACCGCTTCTTCATGACGACATCGACCGCCAAGGCGGCAGACGTCCTTTCCTGGCTGGAATTCCTTCTGGATACGGCGTGGCCCGATCTGCGCGTCTCCGTTTCGTCGGTCAGCGACGAATGGGCGGGAATGTCGGTCGCTGGACCCGAGAGCGGAAAAATACTCGCGGCCGCTTTTCCGGATATCGGTTTCTCCAACGAAGCTTTCCCGCATATGGGGCTGGCCGAGGGAGCGTTCAGGGACAGTCCGCTGAGGATCATACGCCTTAGCTACTCCGGCGAGCGCGCCTATGAGATCTATGTCGGAGCCTCGAATGGAGAAGCCGCCTGGCGGCATCTCATCGACGCCGGCGCACCTTACGGCCTGAAACCTTACGGCGTCGAGGCGCTCGGTGCGTTGCGCGTCGAAAAGGGCCACGTGGCCGGCCCTGAAATCGACGGCAGAACGACCCTCTCGGACCTCGGCATGGGACGGATGGTCGCCAAGCGCAGCGGCTATGTCGGAGAGGCCCTGAGCCGTCGGGAGGCGTTTACGGCTGCAAATCGCCAGCGGCTGGTCGGCCTGAAATGCATCGAACCCGGCAAACGCCTTCGCGGTGGGGCGCTTCTGTTTGCGCCCGGCGAGCCGCTGGAGGGCCACGGCCACGGCCGCATGACGTCGATCACCTACAGTCCGGAACTGGACTGCTACGTTGGTCTCGGCCTCCTCGCCGCGGACTTCGAGGGCGACGAGGTGATTGCTTCCTATCCCATGAAAAATGAAGTCGTGCGGGCGCGCGTCGTTTCGCCCGTCTTCCTCGATCCCGCCGGAGAACGCATGCATGGCTGAGACGTTATCCACCGAGCGCATGGTGCTGAAGCAACTGCCATGCCCGCTCATTCAATGTGATGCATGGGCGGGCGCACTTGCGGCATTCGAGCCGGCGCTTGCCCGTGAGATCGGAGGTCCCCTGCCGACGCAGGTCGGGGAGATTGCCGGCCGCGACGGCCTGAGGGTCGTCCGTGCGGGACCACGCCGCTTCTGGATCTTCCCGGCAGAGCGCGCGTCGGCGATCGCTTCCGGCATTCCGCCCGAATTGGGCTGCAGGCTCGACCTCAGCGAAGGGCGGATACGCATCGAGGTGACCTCGCCTGATCTGCGCGACGTCGTCTCCAAGTGCCTGGCAATCGACTGGGAACGGACGCTCGGCGTTGCGACCTTTTCCTCGCTGCACCGTATCCCGGTCATGTTCACGCGTTCCTCCGAGCGCGATGGCGCGTTCGTCGTACCGCGAAGCTTCGCCAGAAGCATCTCTGAATGGCTGGAGGGATGTCAGTGATGGAACTCGACACTATCCTGGCTGCCCGCCAACGGATCGCCGGCCGGGTCCTGCGCACGCCGCTCGTCCTTTCCGCGTCGCTTTCCGAGCGTTGTGGCGTGTCTGTCGGCCTGAAACTCGAACACCACCAGACGACCGGCAGCTTCAAGCTGCGCGGCGCCACCAACGCCGTGCTGTCGCTGAGCCCTGAGGAGCGGGCCCGCGGCGTCGTGGCCGCCTCGACGGGAAATCACGGCCGGGCGCTCGCCCATGCGGCGAAAGCCGAAGGATCGCGCGCGACGATCTGCATGTCGCGGCTGGTGCCGGAGAACAAGGTCTCGGAGATCCGGCGCCTCGGCGCGAATGTGAGGATCGTCGGCAGATCGCAAGACGAGGCCCAGGAGGAGGTCGATCGCCTGGTCAGCGAGGAGGGGCTGGTTATGGTGCCACCGTTCGACCATCCGGCGATCGTTGCAGGCCAGGGTACCTTGGGGCTGGAGATTGTCGACGACATGCCGGACGTGTCGACGGTGCTGGTGCCGCTATCGGGCGGCGGGCTCGCGGCGGGCGTCGCCGCCGCGGTCAAAGCGCGCCGACCGAAGGCGCGCGTGATCGGGCTGACGATGGAGCGCGGTGCGGCGATGAAGGCGAGCCTCGAGGCCGGGCGGCCCGTGCAAGTCGAGGAAGAGCCAAGCCTTGCGGATTCGCTCGGCGGGGGGATCGGACTCGACAACCGGGTCACATTCGCCATGTGCCGCGACCTTCTCGATGACGTCGTGCTGCTTTCCGAAGAAGAGATCGCCGCCGGCATTCGTCACGCCTACGAAGAGGAGCGCGAGATCGTCGAGGGGGCAGGGGCCGTCGGCTTCGCAGCGCTTCTTGCCGGCAAGATCAAGAACATCGGAGGCCCGATCGCGGTCATTCTTTCCGGCCGCAACGTCGACATGGGCCTGCATTTGCGCGTGATAAACGGCGAAACGGATGCCCTTCGGGAGGGTGGTAGAACATGAGACAAATGAAGATTCTCACAGAGGCTGATCTGAGGGCGGTCGTATCGCTCGACCGTGCGGCGGTCGCCTGCGTCGAGGATGCATTCCATGCGCTTGCCACCAAGGCCGTGGCGATGCCACCCATTCTGAGGCTCGACATTCCCGAGCATCGCGGCGAAGTCGACGTCAAGACCGCCTATGTGCCCGGCATCGACGGGTTTGCGATCAAGATCAGCCCCGGCTTCTTCGACAATCCGAAGATCGGGTTGCCGAGCACCAACGGCATGATGGTGCTCCTGTCGAGCCGCACCGGCCTCGTCCAGGCGCTGCTGCTCGATAACGGCTATCTGACCGACGTCCGTACGGCCGCGGCCGGCGCGGTGGCGGCGAAGTATCTGTCGCGGGAGGATTCCTCGGTGGCGGCGATCTTCGGCGCCGGGATGCAGGCAAGGCTGCAGCTCGAAGCGCTCGCTCTGGTGCGGCCGATCCGCGAAGCGCGCATCTGGGCGCGCGACGCGGCGAAGGCCGAAGCAGCGGCGAAGGCGCTTGCCGAAAAGCTCGGCTTCCCGGTCAAGGCAGCAATCGATCCGAAGGCAGCCGTCACCGGCGCCGACATCGTCGTCACCACTACTCCTTCCGAGAAGCCGATCCTCAAGGCTGATTGGCTGCAGCCGGGGCAGCATGTCACCGCCATGGGATCGGACGCCGAACACAAGAACGAGCTGGACCCGCAGGCGATCGCCCGTGCAACCTATGTCGCCGACAGCCTGAATCAGACGCGCCGGCTCGGCGAGCTACACCATGCGATTGCCGCAGGCCTCGTCGCCCCGGATGCCGAGTTCGCGGCGCTCGGCCAGGTGATCGCCGGGCTGAAGGCCGGACGAACGGGACCCGACGAGATCACCATCGCCGACCTCACCGGCACCGGCATTCAGGACACCGCCATCGCCACGCTCGCCTTCGCACGGGCCAAGGCGGCAAACGCCGGAACGACATTCGAGAGCTGACCACCGGCGTTGCCGGAAAAACGAGGAAGAACCATGACCCAATCCAACCTCAAATTCTCCCTTGGGGAATATGAAGCGCGGCTGAAGAAGACGCGCCAGTCGATGGAGGCCAAGGGCGTTGAGCTGCTGATCGTCAGCGACCCTTCGAACATGGCCTGGCTGACGGGCTATGACGGCTGGTCCTTCTATGTGCACCAGGCCGTGATCGTGCCGCCGTCGGGCGAGCCGATCTGGTTCGGCCGCGGTCAGGACGCCAATGGGGCGAAGCTGACCGCCTATCTCAAGCACGAGAACATCATCGGCTATCCCGACCACTACGTGCAGTCGACCGAACGCCACCCGATGGACTATCTCTCCGGCATCCTTGCCGACCGTGGCTGGGGTTCGCTCAGGATCGGCGTCGAGATGGACAACTACTGGTTCTCCGCCGCCGCCTTCGCCTCGCTGCAAAAGCACCTGCCGAATGCCCGCTTTGTCGACGCCACGGCGCTCGTCAACTGGCAGCGCGCGGTCAAGAGCGAGACCGAGATCAAGTATATGCGCAACGCGGCCCGCATCGTCGAGGGCATGCATCGCCGCATCTTCGACAAGATCGAGGTCGGCATGCGCAAATGCGATCTCGTCGCGGAGATCTACGATGCCGGAACGCGCGGGGTCGACGGAATCGGCGGCGATTACCCGGCAATCGTGCCGCTGCTGCCCTCGGGCGTAGAAGCCTCCGCGCCGCACCTGACCTGGGACGATCGGCCGATGAAGAGCGGCGAGGGGACCTTCTTCGAGATCGCCGGCTGCTACAACCGCTATCATCTGCCGCTGTCGCGCACGGTCTTCCTGGGCAAGCCGACCCAGGCCTTCCTCGACGCGGAAAAGGCGACCCTCGAAGGAATGGAGGCGGGACTTGCAGTCGCCAAACCGGGCAACACCTGCGAGGACATCGCCAAAGCCTTTTTCGCGGTCCTGAAGAAATACGGCATCGTCAAGGACAACCGCACCGGCTATCCGATCGGGCTTTCCTATCCGCCGGACTGGGGCGAGCGCACCATGAGCCTGCGTCCCGGGGACAGGACAGAACTGAAGCCGGGCATGACCTTCCACTTCATGACGGGGCTCTGGCTCGAGGACATGGGCTTCGAGACGACGGAAAGCATTCTTATCACCGAAACGGGTGTCGAGTGCTTCGCCAACGTGCCACGCCAGCTCTTTATCAAGGACTAGCATCAAATGACCGAGACGATATTGCGGCCATCGCCGATCTCAGCAAGCGTCGATTTTTCGGCCGAGGGCATCCAGCACGGTTTCCTGCGGTTGCCTTACAGCCGCGATGACTCCGCCTGGGGATCGGTGATGATCCCGATCACCGTCGTCAAGAATGGGAGTGGGCCGACAGCCCTTCTTACGGGCGGCAACCACGGCGACGAATACGAAGGGCCGATCGCGCTCTTCGATCTCGCCCGGACACTGGAGCCGGATGAGGTGACGGGACGGGTGATCATCGTTCCTGCCATGAACTATCCGGCCTTTGCCGCCGGCACCCGCACGTCGCCGATCGACAAGGGCAACATGAACCGCAGCTTTCCGGGAAGGCCGGACGGCACTGTGACGCAGAAGATCGCCGATTATTTCCAACGTGAGTTGCTGCCGATCGCCGACATCGTGCTCGACTTCCACTCGGGCGGAAAGACGCTTGACTTCCTGCCGTTCTGCGCGGCGCACATCCTGCCCGACAAGGAGCAGGAGGCAAGGGCCTTCGAACTGGTCAAGGCGTTCGGCGCGCCCTGGTCGATGAAGATGCTGGAGATCGACGCCGTCGGAATGTACGACACCGCGGCCGAGGAGATGGGCAAGGTGTTCATCACCACGGAGCTTGGCGGCGGCGGAACGGCAACCGCCAGGAGCGCCGGCATTGCCAAGCGCGGCGTCAGGAACGTGCTTCGCGCCGCCGGCATCCTCAAAGGTGCAGTCGAGATATCGAAGACCGAATGGCTGGACATGCCGGACGGGGACTGCTTCTCGTTCGCGGAGGATGGAGGCCTGATCGAGCCGCTTGTCGATCTTGGGGACAAGGTGCGCAAGGGCGACGCGGTCGCCCGCATTTACCCCATCGGGCGTACCGGCGCTGAGGCTGTCACGATAAAGGCGAAAATGGATGGCCTGCTGGCTGCGCGGCACTTTCCAGGTCTGGTCAAGCCAGGCGACTGTGTAGCCGTCGTCGCAGTGTAGCTCATCTGACCTACATGATATTCCAAGGAAGATAGTCGTGAAATCGCACATCCTTACAATAACGTGCAGGTCGACGACCGGCATCATTGCGGCCGTTTCGGGCTATCTCGCCGAAAAGGGCTGCAACATCATCGACAGCTCGCAGTTCGACGATCTCGAAACGGGCCTGTTCTTCATGCGACTGGTCTTCATCAGCGAGGAAGGCGTGAAGCTTGACGAATTGCGCGAAGGCTTCCAGCCGGTCGCCGAACGGTTCGCGATGACCGCGGAGATCCGCGCCTCCGAAGAGCGCATGAAGGTGCTGCTGATGGTGTCGCGTTTCGGCCATTGCCTGAACGACCTGCTCTACCGCTGGAAGATCGGCGCGCTGCCGATCGACATCGTCGGCGTCGTCTCCAACCACTTCGACTACCAGAAGGTGGTCGTCAACCACGACATCCCGTTCCACTGCATCAAGGTGACGAAGGAGTTGAAGCCGAAGGCGGAAGCGCAACTGATGGAACTCGTCGAGCAGACCGGCGCCGAACTGATCGTGCTGGCCCGCTACATGCAGGTCTTGTCCGATGCGCTCTGCAAGAAGATGTCGGGCCGGATCATCAACATCCATCACTCGTTCCTGCCGAGCTTCAAAGGGGCGAACCCTTACAAGCAGGCCTATGAGCGCGGCGTAAAACTGATCGGCGCGACAGCGCATTACGTCACCGCCGATCTCGACGAGGGGCCGATCATCGAACAGGACATCGCCCGCATCACCCATGCGCAAAGCGCCGACGACTATGTCTCGATCGGCCGCGACGTCGAGAGCCAGGTGCTGGCGCGGGCCGTCCACGCCCATATCCACCACCGCTGCTTCATCAACGGCAACCGCGTCGTCGTCTTCCCGCCGAGCCCGGGCAGCTATGCCTCCGAACGGATGGGGTGAATCTGGTCTCGCTGAGCGAGAACAGGGGGCCGATGGCCTCGGGGTGGCGGTTCAGGCCGCGCCTCGTTCCGGCGCGTGGGGATCCGTGATCATCGGCCAGATGTCGCGTCGCGCACGCCTGTAGGGCGTCTTCGCTGGATCGTTGGGGTAGGGCGTTCCCGCCGAGCAATAGAGGATATTCGACGCAATCTTCGAGAACGATGCGAAGAAATGGTTCGTCGACTTGATGACCAAGATTTTCTTTGATCGCGGATCAATTCCCATCACGGAGAACAGAGTCGGGTCGAAGCTCTGCGCGCGCGTGGAATTCAGGACGATGTCGATGCCGCGGTGCTGGATGTGCGCGGCGTCGCCGAAGGGCGCGAAGCTTTCTCCGAACCGCATTTCAGCGTTTCGCACCAGCTTTATGACCTTGACCGTCCCATCAATTGGATTGCCGGTACCGGGCGCGGATTTTGCGCCGAAACGCAGCGGGATCTCTGCGCCTTCACCCGCGGCCATGCAGATCTGCACGGCCATCGGATCCCAGATCGTGCCGACGGCCGCGTCGGTGACGGCATTGGCGAGCAGTTCTTCCAGCACCACGGTTGCGTCACCCGCCGTTCCACCGCCTGGATTGTCCCACATGTCGGCGATCACCACCGGACCGGCGGTCGCGGCGATCGCCTCGGCGACCGCTTGGCGCTCGTCGAGTTCCGGCATTCGGAACGTGCCGCGTCGGGCGAAGAGCTCCAACCCGAGGTCGCGGGCAAGTGCCTGGCCCTTCTCCCGGTTACCGTCGGTCACGGCGATCATCTTCGTGCCCATCTCCGGCACGTCGCCGGCCATGAAGCCGTGCACCACCGAGAGCGAGAGCACGTCGGCGTCCTCCCGCTCGATCCGCATGAGCTTGTCGACGAAACTGCGCATCGGTTCGCGGGATGTCGGAAATACGTCGATCATCCGGCAGTCGAAGACCGACATGACAGGCTTGACGCGGCCCTCGATTGCATCGACGGCGATCCGCCACAGATCCTTGGCGCGATCGACGAAATCGGTGTGTGGAAATTCCTTGAAGAAAACAAAGAAATCGGCCGCGGCGACGCGCTTTTCGGTCAGATGGCTGTGCGGATCGAGTTCGGCGCAGAGAAGCACGTCCGGTCCGATGAGTTCGCGGATGCGCGCCAGCAGGTCACCCTCGGTGTCTTCGTAGCCATCGGCAACCATGGCGCCGTGCAAGCCGAGGACGACGGCGTGCACTGGAAGAGCGGCCTGCAACTGACCGAGGATCTCGTCGCGCAGGTTTTCGTAGGTCTGCCGATTGACGAGGCCCGCCGGGTCCGCCCAGGCGGCCGTCCCCTCGATCAACTGCCAGCCTTTTTCTGCCACGACTTGCCGGCCGACGGTGATCGGTGCGGTGCAGAGCGTAGGTGTCTCCGGGTGGCTGCCTGGCGGGGCATAAAGCGAAGCCTCGAAGGCTCGCTTGTCGATGCAGATCGGCGAGAAGGTGTTGGTTTCGGTCGCCAGGGCCGCCGTAAAAATTCGCAATGCTGTCGCCTTTTTCCGCCTAGTTCGATCCCATCGGGTTGGGCAGGTAGCCGGTAAACCCGCAGATCTTCCAGCGGCCTTGATGCAGCCGGCAATAATAGACCGTCTGCCACTTCATGACATCAAAGCTGCCATCGGCCTTCTTCAGGCCGCCGTCGAACTTCTTGCGCGCCAGCGCCAGCTCTCCGTTGATCTCGATGTCTTCCAGCGTGGTCGTCGCGAAGATCGCTGCGCGCGGATCCTCGGCGAAGGATTCGCCGGCGAAGTCCTTCGCCTGGCGCAGCCATTCGTCGCGATAGGCGGCAAGCGAGGGAAAGGAGAGGCGCCAATTGTCCGGGCTCCCCTCGCGCCTCCCGTCGATGCCGATGAAGCCGTCCTCGACGAAATCTTCCGCGACCAGCGACCAGTCCGCAGCCAGGAAAGCGTCGATATCTCGCGTCACCAGCATGTCCCAGATTTGATGCCGGGCAACATCGGAGGTGGGGAACGGATTCTGGAAGGGATCCCGCATCGCTTCGCCTTGGATTGAAATTCTTTTCATAAATCTGGATTTTCTCTGGTCAAATTCCGTATTCTGTGGTGACTTGTCAACGGATAAAGAAAATAATTTGCACGAAGGTCCCTATGTCCATCAAACGTTATGGCGCGGAGCAGGTCGGAGCGGGTGGCAAGTCACTGCCGTTCGCGCGAGCCGTCGAGGCCGATGGCTGGCTGCACGTCTCCGGTCAGGTCGCCATGGAAAACGGTGAGATCATCGAAGGCAACATCGTCGCGCAGACGCATAAGGCAATCGGCAATCTTCTGGCCATTTTGAAGGAGGCCGGTTACGGTGTCGAACACGTGGTCAGGGTCGGTGTCTGGCTGGATGATCCGCGTGATTTTTGGAGCTTCAACAAGATCTATCAGGAGTATTTCGGCGCTCATCCCCCTGCGCGCGCCTGCGTGCAGTCTTCGATGATGGTCGACTGCAAGGTTGAGATCGACTGCGTCGCCTACAAGCCGAAGGACGCCTGATCATAAGGGGTGGGCGTTCGATGGACATTTTCGCGACACTGCAGGAGGAAAAGGGGCGGCTGTCCCAATCGGAGAGCCGCATTGCCGATATCCTGCTCAATGACTTCGAATTTGCCGTGAACGCCTCGATCATAGAGCTTGCGGGCAAGGCCGATGTGTCGCCGCCGACGGTGACCCGTTTTTGCCGGCGTCTCGGCTGCGAGAGTTTCTCCGACTTCAAGGTGCAACTGGCCCGCACGGCCTATATCGGCATGCGCTACCTAAAGCCCGAGCCGAAGAGCCAGGAGCCGGCCGACGTCGCGCAGGACATCATTACCAAGGCGCAGAACGCCCTCTTCCTGTTGCACCGCTCGCTCGATCTCGCCGCGGTCGAAGAGACGGCCGGGCGGCTGGCCAAAGCGGAAATGATTTACGCCTTCGGTTCGGGCGGCAATTCGTCGATGGTTGCCAGCGAACTGCAGAACCGGCTCTTTCGGCTCGGCCTGCGCATCACCTCGAGTTCCGACCACAGCATGCAATTGATGATGGCGGCCGCGGCCAAGCCGACGGACGTGCTGATCGGTTCCTCGTTGTCGGGGCGCAACGCGGAACTCGTGCGTGCGTTCACGCTAGCGCGCGAAGCCAGGGTCCCGACGATCGCGCTGACCCAGAGTGGCAGCCCCGTCGCGCTTGCCGCAGACATCACTGTTCCGGTCGACCTGCCGGAGGGCAACAACATCTATCGGCCGACATCCACGCGCATCGCCTATCTGGCCTTGCTTGATATCATCGCCAGTCTCGTCGCCTACCGCGTCCAGCCACAGGCGACGGCGACGCTGAGGCGCATCAAGCAGCAATTGGTGGCGCACAGGGATGGCGACGACCGCCAGCTTCTCGGAGACTGATGTGCCGCAAGAATCCCGCCTGAAGAAGTCCGTCGCGATCGTCACCGGAGCAGCGGGCGATATCGGCCGTGCGATCGCCGGTCGCCTGGCCGATGACCATGAGGTGGTCGTGCTCGCGGACATCGACGGCGACGCGGCGGAGAAGGTCGCGCGTGACCTTGGCGCGCAAGAGTGCTTCGCAGCCATCGCCTGCGATGTCACGGATGCCGCGAGCGTTGCGTCGATGGCGGCGGCGGCCGGATCGCTCGGAGCGGTACGCACGCTCGTCAACAATGCAGGTGCTGCCCGCGCCGTCAGCCTGCACGACACGACGCCGGAGATCTGGCGCATGGACAATGCGCTTAATCTCGAGGCGGCGTTCCTTTGCTTCCGCGCCGTCGAGGACATGCTGAAGGAGAGCGGGGGATCGGTGGTCAACATCGCATCCGTCAACGGCATGAATGTTTTCGGCCATCCGGCCTATAGCGCTGCCAAAGCCGGTCTCCTGCATCTGACCCGGCTGATCGCGGTCGAGTACGGCAAATTCGGAATCCGCGCCAATGCGGTGGCGCCGGGCACTGTGCGCACTCAAGCCTGGGAAGCACGTGCGGCGGCCAACCCGCAGGTCTTCGAGGAGGCGAAGCGCTGGTATCCGCTGCAGCGCATCGTCAATCCGGAAGACGTCGCCAATGCGGTCCAGTTCCTGGCAGGTCCTCTGGCCAGCGCAATATCCGGCGTCTGCCTGCCGGTTGATTGCGGGCTCACCGCAGGCCAGGCCGAACTCGCACGCACCTTTTCGCAATCCAGCCATTACTGACAAAGCCATATCGGGAGGACGCTCATGCAGCCGGTTTCTTATCGCCTCGAATCTGCCTGGCAACCGGATGGGGGCCCGTTGGGACGCTTCACCTTCACCCTCGTCAATCTCTCCCAGTCCCCGCTCAGGGACTTTCGCCTCGTCTACACGTCGCTGACCCGCGTTATCGATGCGGCCGCTTGCGAAAACGCCATCTTTCTGCGCCGCAATGCCAATTTTCACGAATTCGCACCGCCAAAGGGATTTGTCCTTGGCGCGGACGAAAGCTGGACGTTTACCGTTAGCGGGCTGCACAGGGAAGCAAAGCACTGCACGGATGGCGCAAAGTCCGCCTATCTGACGCTTGCCGACGGCCGGCATGTGCCGGTGGCCGTGTCAGATCTTCTCCTCGAAGGGGCAACGAGCGAACCTCCGCCGCAGCGCCTGCCGGAGGGCAAGCTCGATCTGCCTTTCGCCCTGCAGCCGTGGCCGGCGAAGTTCGACGCCGTGCCGGGCGATGGATTCCCGGTCGTTCTCTATCCGGCCCCCGGGACCAGCAAGGATGACATCAGGGCGGTCGACACGGTGCTTTCCCTCTTCCATCGTCTCTTCTCGGCAGGCCACGCTCCCTTCACGCTCGCCTCGTCCCCGCAGGGTCGTCCGATCGTCTTCGCCGCGAAGCCCGAACTCGGTCCCGAGGCCTATGCACTGGCCTTCTCCGAGCGGGAGATCCAGCTGGAATATGGCGCGGCCGCAGGTCGGCAATATGGGCTGACGACGCTGGCGCAACTGCTTGACGGCGCGCGCAGGGACGGGGGCAGGTTCCGTTTTCCTGTGTCGGGCACGATTTCCGACCGGCCGCGCTACGGCTGGCGCGGTTGCCATCTCGATGTCTCGCGCCAGTTCTATCCGACTGCCGATATCGTGCGGCTCATCGATATCCTCGCCTGGTTCAAGCTCAACATCTTCCATTGGCATCTGACCGACGACGAAGCCTGGCGGCTGGAGATCAAGGCCTATGCCACGCTGACGACGCTCGGCGTGCTGCGCGGGCCGGACGAGCCGATGCTGCCGCAGCTCGGCAACGGCGCCGAACCGGTGGGTGGCTTCTACAGCCAGGACGAGGTGAGGGCGATCGTCGCCCATGCCGGCGCGCTCAATGTCGAGATCGTGCCGGAGATAGACATTCCCGGCCATAGCACGGCCGCGCTTGTCGCGCTGCCCGAGCTCTCCGACGGTCAGGAGGCCCCGGAAAGCTATCATTCCGTCCAGGGCTACCCCAACAACGCGCTGAACCCGGCGATTCCGCTGACATACGAGTTCCTCGAAAAGGTCTTCGACGAAATGGTCGAGCTTTTTCCGAGCCAATATATCCATGTCGGCGGCGACGAGGTGGCCAATGGTTCGTGGCTGGCGTCGCCGTTGGCGCGCAAACTCATGGAGCAGGAGAGCATTTCCGGAACCTTTGCGCTGCAGTCCTACTTCCTGAAGAAAGTGAAGCGGATGCTGACGGCACGCGGCCGCAAGCTCGTCGGCTGGAACGAGGTCGCCCATGGCGGCGGCGTCGGCACCGAGGGCACGCTGTTGATGGCCTGGGAAAACCCCAAGGTCGGGATCGAGCTGGCGCGCGAAGGCTACGACGTCGTGATGACGCCCGGCCAGGCCTACTACCTCGACATGGCGCAGGCCGAAGCGTTCCAGGAGCCGGGCGCGAGCTGGGCCGGCACGGCTACGCCGGCGCACACCTACGCCTACGAGGCGGAAGGCGAATTCCCGGAAGAACTGAAGAGCCGCATGAAGGGCGTGCAGGCCTGCATCTGGTCGGAGCATTTCCTGTCGCGCGGCTATTTCAACCGTCTCGTCTTCCCGCGTCTCCCCGCCATCGCCGAAGCGGCCTGGACGCCGAAGGCGCAAAAGGATTGGCTGCGTTTCGCCGCAATCGCTCCTCTGAGCCCGATTTTGTGAGTTTGAAGCCATGCGGATCGCCGTCGGTGGAATCCATACGGAGTGCAGCACCTATTCGCCTGTCCTGATGACGGCGGAGGACTTCCGGGTGCTGAGGGGGGCCGAACTCCTTAAGGCGGACTATTTCAGCTTCCTCGAGGCCGACGGCTTCGAGCATGTCCCGCTCCTTCATGCACGGGCCGTGCCCGGAGGCCCCGTTTCTCGTGCGGCTTACGACGCCTTCAAGACCGAGTTCCTCGAGCGACTTCGCGCCGCACTGCCGCTCGACGGTCTCTATCTCGCGATGCATGGGGCGATCAAGGTCGACGGCATGGACGACGCCGAAGGCGACTGGATTTCCGCCGCCCGCGCAGTCATCGGCCCGGACTGCCCGATCGCAACGAGCTACGATCTCCACGGCAATGTTAGCCAGAAGATCATCGACCAGATCGACATCTTTGCCGGCTACCGCACCGCGCCGCACATCGATACGCGCGAGACGATGGTGCGGGCCTGGTCGATGCTGGTCACAGCCCTTCGCGACGGAACGCGTCCAGGCGTCGCCTGGGCGCCTGTGCCGCTGCTGCTGCCCGGAGAATGCACGTCCACCGAGGACGAGCCCGCCGGCAGCCTTTACCGGCGCCTGCCGGACTTCGATCAGCGCCCCGGCATTCTCGATGCCAACCTGATGGTGGGCTACGTCTGGGCCGACGAGCCGCGGGCGACCGCTTGCGCAGTGGTGACCGGATCGGACAAGGCAGCCGCCTCGATGGCGGCAGAAGAAATCGCCGCAAGCTACTGGAATGAGCGGGAAAAGTTCCGTTTCGGCCCGGTCACCGGTCCGCTCGAGGCGATGCTCGACATTGCCGAGGTGGCGGAGACGAGGCCCGCCATCCTTGCCGATTCCGGTGACAATCCCACCGGGGGCGGCGTCGGCGACCGCGCCGACGTGTCGAGGGCTCTTCTCGCGCGCGGATGGCGGGATGCGCTGATTGCCGGCATCGCTGACCGGCCGGCGGTGGATGCCTGTTTCGCAGCCGGTGAAGGCGCGACGCTCGCATTGCGGGTCGGCGGCAGTCTCGATCCGTCGAGCCCCGTGGCGGAGGTCACCGCTGTTGTCATGCGGCTGGACGATCCGGGACCGATTGCCGAGCGCCAGGCCGTCATCGGTGTCGGCGGGATCGAAGTGGTGCTGTCGGCGCGCCGGCGCCCATACCATAACATCGAGGACTTCCGTCGCCTTGGCCTCGATCCGGGCACCGTGCGCCTGCTGGTCGTCAAGTCCGGCTATCTGTCGCCGGAGCTTGCACCGATTGCCAATCCCAACCTGATGGCGCTCACCGATGGTGTCGTCAATCAGGACATCGAAAATCTTGCGAGCGAACGCCGCCAGCGGCCGATCTTCCCGTTCGACCGCGATTTCGATTTCAAGCCGAGGGCGCGGTTCTCGACCCGTTGGACCTGAGCCGAAGCTCACCGACCTTCCCTGCAACGACCGCCTGTCTCGGCGGCGGCCTCTCACAAGACTTCGCACTCGCGGATGGAACCATGTCTTCCTCGTTGCTCTTTGCCATGCGTAACCCGGTCATCCGGACGAGCGTGCTTGCCATCTTCCTGTTCGGTTTCTCGGGTGCCGCGACCTCGCCCTATCAATCGGTGGTCGGGATCATCGAGCTTGGCTTGAGCGACGGGTTCTATTCGGCGCTGATCTTCGTTGCGGCACTGGTGAATGTCGCCGTTAGCGTCACTGTCGGCATCGTTGCCGACCGCGTCGGCAACTACCGGACACTGATGTTGGCGGTGATCCTTTCTGGCGCGATCGGTTACGGCCTGGTCTACGCCCTGCCGACAAAGACGAGTTTCGTTATCGCCACGTTGGCGCTGCTGCCGGTCCATGGCGCACTGAACTCGCTCCTGTTCGCCAATGTCCGCACCGCCGCGAACGGCATGGGCGGCAAGGACGCGGCAGCGGTCAATTCCGGCGTGAGGGCGGCTATATCGCTCTCGTGGGTTCTTGTTCCGGGGTTGGTCGGCTTCGTACTGTCGGCGCGGGGCAGCATGCTTCCTGCCTATCTGCTGGCGAGCCTCGGCTGTATCGCTAATCTGCTGCTGGTCTTCTTCCTGCTGCCGGCCCGACGCGGCGTCGATCCCGTCCTCAGCAAGCGGCTTTCCTATCTCGCGTCCCTTGCCGAAATTCTTTCGCCGCGTGTTCTCGCGCGGATCGCCGCCGTGGCGCTCATCTGCTCCACTCTGCATGTCAACGCCGCCGTGCTGCCGCTGATCGTCACCGGTGCTGCCGGCGGCTCGGCTACCGATATCGGCATTGTCGTCGGAGTCGTGGCGCTGCTGGAGGTGATCTTCATTCTGGTCTGGGGACGGATCCAGTATCGCCTTAACCACGTCGACGCACTTGCGCTCGGAACGGCCATCTACGTGGTCTATATGGCGCTGCTCGGCCTTTCGTCCCGGCCCTGGCATATTTACGCGTTAACACTCATCAGCGGTTTCGGTGCGGCAGCGCTGATCAGCATCCCGATCACCTATCTGCAAGAGCTGATTGCCGACCGTCCGGGACTTGGAAGTTCACTGATCGCGGTGAACATCTTTCTGGGCGGCGCGTTGAGCGCGGCGCTTTTCGCGCTCGGCACACGCATCAGCGATTATTCCGGAACCGCGCTTCTAGGCGCACTCGCGGGGGTGGCGGGCTGCGCCTTGCTGCTGTTCCTCGACGGAGCCCGCCGCAGGGCGATTTCCATGTCGTAATTGCCGGTATGGGGGAGGCCGCGCAGGCCTCCCACAATCCTTCGTCAGTTCCCGAGAATGCCGGGCAGGCGCAGGCCCTTCTCCTTGGCGCAGTCGAGCGCAACGTCGTAGCCAGCATCGGCATGGCGCATGACGCCGGTCGCCGGATCGTTCCACAGCACGCGCTCGATCCGCCTGTCGGCGTCCTCGCTACCGTCGCAGCAGATGACGACGCCTGAATGCTGCGAGAAGCCCATGCCGACGCCGCCACCGTGGTGGAGCGAGACCCAGGTCGCGCCGGAGGCCGTATTCAACAGCGCGTTCAGGAGCGGCCAGTCGGAAACGGCATCGGAACCGTCCTTCATCGCTTCCGTCTCGCGGTTCGGCGAAGCGACCGAGCCGGAATCGAGGTGGTCGCGACCGATGACGATCGGAGCGCTCAGCTCGCCATTGCGAACCATTTCGTTGAAGGCGAGGCCGAGGCGGTGACGATCGCCGAGGCCGACCCAGCAGATGCGCGCGGGCAGGCCCTGATAGGCGATGCGTTCCTTGGCCATGTCCAGCCAGTTGTGCAGATTCTTGTTGTCCGGCAGCAGTTCCTTCACCTTGGCGTCGGTCTTGCGGATGTCCTCCGGGTCGCCGGACAGCGCCGCCCAGCGGAACGGGCCGATGCCGCGGCAGAAGAGTGGGCGGATATAAGCCGGCACGAAGCCCGGAAAGGCAAAGGCGTTTTCAAGGCCCTCGTCCTTGGCCATCTGACGGATGTTGTTGCCGTAGTCGAAGGTGGGGACGCCCATGTTCTGGAACGCGATCATCGCCTCGACGTGCTCGCGCATCGATGCGCGTGCCGCCTTTTCGACGGCCTTCGGGTCGCTGACGCGCTTTTCCTTCCACTGGCCCATCGTCCAGCCCTTCGGCAGGTAGCCGTTGACCGGGTCGTGGGCGGAGGTCTGGTCGGTGACCAAGTCTGGGCGGATGCCGCGGCGAACCATTTCGGGCAGGATTTCCGCCGTGTTGCCGAGCAGACCGACCGATTTTGCTTCGCCCGCCTTGGTCCAGCGATCGATCATCTCCATGGCCTCGTCCAGCGTCTCGGCCTTGGCGTCGACATAGCGGGTGCGCAGGCGGAAATCGATCGAGTCCGGATTGCATTCGACGGCAAGGCAGCAGGCGCCGGCCATCACCGCGGCGAGCGGCTGTGCGCCGCCCATGCCACCGAGGCCGCCGGTCAGCACCCACTTGCCCTTGAGGTTGCCGCCATAGTGCTGGCGACCGGCCTCGACGAAGGTCTCGTAGGTGCCCTGGACGATGCCCTGCGAGCCGATATAAATCCACGAGCCGGCGGTCATCTGGCCGTACATGGCGAGACCCTTCTTATCCAGCTCGTTGAAATGGTCCCAGGTCGCCCAGTGCGGCACGAGGTTGGAGTTGGCGATCAGCACGCGCGGCGCATCCTTGTGGGTGCGGAAGACACCGACCGGCTTACCGGACTGGACGAGCAGCGTTTCGTCCTCGTTGAGATCCTTGAGCGTCGCAACGATCCGGTCGAAGTCCGCCCAGGTACGGGCGGCGCGGCCGATGCCGCCATAGACGACGAGTTCGTGCGGATTCTCGGCAACATCCGGATCGAGATTGTTCATCAGCATGCGCAGCGGCGCCTCGGTCAGCCAGCTCTTGGCGCTGATCTCGGTGCCACGCGGGCTGCGCACCTCGCGGATATTGTGGCGCGGATTGTTCACGTTCATGCCTCACTCCCTGTCAGTTTGAGGGCGAATGCCGTTGTTTCGATGCGTTTCAGGATGGCTTTGAGATGGGCGCGAAGGCGTTCGGCCTTGGCGGAATCCAGCGCGAAGGGTGGCGTTTCCGTTGTCAGATGCGTGGACTGCGCAAGTTCCATCTGGACCGCATGGACGCCCGTCTCCGGTCTGCCATAGTGACGGGTGGTCCAGCCGCCCTTGAAGCGGCCGTTCAGGATACTGGTGTAACCCTCTGCCAAAGCTGCGATTTCTGCCGTCGTCTGTTCTATTTCGGCAGCACAGGTCTTGCCCATGTCCGTGCCGATATTGAAGTCGGGAAGCTTGCCTTCGAAGAGGAAGGGAATATGCGAGCGGATCGAGTGGCAATCATAGAGCACCGCCACCCCATGGATCGCCTTGACGCGCTCGATCTCCGCGGCGAGCGCCGCGTGATAGGGAGCATGGAAATCGCGGAGCCTCGTCGCAATGTCGGCCTCGGTCGGTGCCTGCTCCTCCCTCCAGATCGACACGCCGTCGAAGTCGGTCTCGGGCACCAGGCCGGTGGTGTTCTGGCCGGGATAGAGGCTCACGCCTTCCGGGTCGCGGTTGGCGTCGATGACGTAGCGGTGGAAGGTCGCGCGCACGGTCGTGGCTTCCGGAAGAAGCCCCTCATAGAGCTCGTGGATGTGCCAGTCGGTGTCGGCGAGGACGCGACCGTTGTCGTTGAGCCGTTCCCAGATGGGTGCGGGCACGTCGGTGCCCGTGTGGGGAAAGCCGAGGATGACGGGGGAGGTGCCCCGATGGACTTCGAAAACGGCCATGTCAGATATCCAGCTTCGGAAGGATGCCATCGGAGACGGCGGCGTTGAGCGCTCCGGACGCGACGAGTTCGCCGGCCGCCTTGAGATCGTCGGCCATGTAGCGGTCCTCTTCGATCGTCGGCGACACGCCGCGTACGGCAGCCACTGCCTTCGACAGTTCCGTGCTCGTCGTCAGGGGCGCCCGGAACTCGACGCCCTGGACGGCCGTCAGCGCCTCGATACCGATGATCGAGAACAGGTTGTCGGTCATCTGCAGCAAGCGGCGCGCGCCATGGCAGGCCATCGATACGTGGTCTTCCTGGTTGGCGGATGTCGGCGTCGAGTCGACGGAAGCCGGATGCGCGAGTTGCTTGTTTTCCGACATCAGCGCGGCCGAGGTGACTTCGGCGATCATCAGGCCCGAATTGAGCCCCGGCTTCTTGGCCAGGAACGCCGGCAGGCCGTAGCTGAGCGCCGGATCGACAAGAAGCGCGATGCGGCGCTGCGCGATCGCGCCGATTTCGCAAACCGCGAGCGCGATCTGGTCGGCGGCGAAGGCCACCGGCTCGGCGTGGAAATTGCCGCCCGAGACGACCGAGCTGTCGGAAAGCACCAGCGGATTGTCGGTGACGGCGTTGGCCTCGATCGTGAGCGATGCGGCGACCGAGCGCAGGAGGTCGAGGCAAGCGCCGTCGACCTGCGGCTGGCAGCGGATGCAGTAGGGATCCTGCACCCGTTCGTCGCCCTCGATGTGGCTCTGCCGGATCACGGATCCTTCGAGCAATTGCCGAAGGGCGGCGGCGGTATCGATCTGGCCGCGATGACCGCGCAATGTATGGATGTCGGGATGGAATGGTGCCGACGATCCCATCGCGGCATCGGTCGAAAGCGCCCCGGTGATGAGTGCTGCCTGTGCCGCGCGATGGGCGCGGAAGAGGCCGGCGAGCGCCAGAGCGGTGGACGCTTGCGTGCCGTTAATCAGGGCGAGGCCTTCTTTCGCGGCGAGCGTCAGAGGCGAAAGACCGGCCCTTTCAAGCGCGGCACCACCCGGCATGCGGACGCCATCGAAGAAGGCTTCGCCGTGGCCCATCATCACGGCCGCCATGTGCGCAAGCGGTGCAAGGTCGCCCGATGCGCCGACCGATCCCTTTTCCGGGATCAGCGGGATCACACCCCGTTCCTGCATCGCCTCGATCAGGCGGACGAGCTCGAGGCGAACGCCCGAGGCGCCGCGGCCGAGCGAGACGAGCTTCAGCGCCATGATCAGCCGGACGATATTTTCCGGCAGCGGGGCACCTACACCGCAGCAATGCGACAGGATGAGGTTGCGCTGCAGCGTTTCCACATCGGCGCTGTCGATCTTGATCGAGGCCAGTTTGCCGAAGCCGGTGTTGATGCCGTAAACCGGGGCATTGCCGGCGGCGATTTCGGCGATGCGCGCGGCGCCTTTGGCAATGGCGGCGTCGAAGGCGAGATCGAGGCGGGCCGGTTCCCGCGTCCAGTAGATCGTTTCCAGATCCTTGAGCGGAACGGAGCCTGGCTTAAGTACGATGGTCATTGGCCGATTCTTTCGCCTCCAAAGATGCGCTGATGCAGCGGATTGAAGCCTATCCGGTAGATAAGTTCGGCAGGCTCATCGATGTTCCAGATTGCGAGGTCCGCGGATTTGCCGACCTCGATCGTGCCGGTCTTGTCGAGGATTCCGAGCGCGCGTGCGGCTTCGCGCGTGACACCCGCGAGACATTCGTCGACGGTCAGCCGGAAGAGCGTCGCCGACATGTTCATGGTCAGAAGCAGCGACGTCAGCGGAGAAGTGCCGGGGTTGCAGTCCGTTGCAATGGCGATGCGCGTTCCGGCATCACGAAGAGCCTGAACCGGCGGCAACTGCTTTTCCCGCAGCGTATAAAACGCACCGGGCAGGAGCACGGCGACCGTCCCGGCCTTTGCCATGGTGGCCGCGCCTTCCGCGTCGAGATATTCGAGATGATCGGCCGAAAGCGCGCCGTAGGAGGCCGCGAGTCTGGCGCCGCCGAGATCCGAGAGCTGCTCGGCGTGAAGCTTGACCGGCAGGCCGAGCGCCTTCGCGGCGTCAAACACGCGACCGATCTCGCTCGGAGAGAAGGCGATGCCTTCACAGAAGCCGTCGACGGCGTCGACGAGGCCCTCGGCGTGCGCGGCTTTCAAGCCCGGCAGCACGACATCGGCGATATAGTCGCCGTTGCGGCCCTTGTATTCGGGGGGCGTTGCGTGCGCGGCGAGATAGCTCGTGACGATGCGCACGGGACGCAACTCTTGTAGCCGGCGCGCGGCGCGCAGCATCTTCAACTCAGCCTCGATATTCAGGCCATAGCCAGACTTTACCTCGACCGTCGCGACCCCTTCGCCAAGCAGCGTGTCGAGCCGTGGAAGTGCTGCTTCCACCAGTTCCTCGACCGAAAGGGCATTGGTCGCTTTTACCGTCGAGGCAATGCCCCCGCCTGCGCGTGCGATTTCCTCGTAGGTGGCGCCTTCGAGCCGAAGCTGGAATTCACGCGCGCGGTTGCCGCCATGGACGATATGGGTGTGGCAATCGATCAGCGCCGGCGTCATCCAGCGGCCTTCACAATCGATTGCCTCGTCGGCTTGGCCCAGGTCCTGGGGCAGGTCTTTTTCTGCACCCGCGTAGACGATCCGGTCGCCGCGGGCGGCAACGGCGCCTTTCTCGATAATGCCGAGCGGTCCCATGTCCTCGCGAAGCGTCGCAAGGCGCGCATTGCGCCAAAGGCTGGTTCTGCCTGAACTCGCGTTCTTATTTCCGTCCATAAGTTTCCGCCCTTCTCTTGCGATAATGTATATACATAATGACGCCGATAGCAAGCAAAAATTCGCGTCGTCGCGACACGAAGGTGCCGGATCGGCCAGATGACAGAGAAGATAGGGTGATCTTGCAGCATGGTAGATCCCGGCAGCACGTGCCCGAGATTTGGCCATCGGTTAGGGGCACCGCTGCCGCCGGAGTGGCGCGATAGCCGACCCTAGGGGGCGCCGTCGAGGGACCAGCGACCTCGGCGACCGCGGACTTATTTGAACATGTCGACAGCGCAGTCGGATCGTTCGCTCGGTGGGGGCGCAGCCAGGAGGCACGGCCTCCGGATGAGACCGTTCAATGCCGTGCGCTTATCGGCAAGGAGGCGAGCGCGCCGACGCGCTTGGCCAGAATGCGTTGGGGCCAGCTCTGTCGGTACGGGTAGCGGCCGGAGGAATTGGACCCGCTCAGCGATTCCACTGAGATCGGCGTCGCCGACTGCATTGAGTCGGCCGGCGCGAAAGCGTCGATGCCGCGCGCCGGCCTAATTACGGCTGAACCTATTCCGCCAGGCCGGCCGCGAAGCGCCGCCGGTAGGAGCGCAGGCCCGCATAGAGCACGGCGAGGGCGGCCACCGGAAACAGCGCCGCGAAGAAGCCGAGGTTGGCTGCGGCGGTGTTTTCCAACACCCGCCCGCCGATCGCGGTGCCACTGGCGATGCCGAGATAGATCGCCGAGGCGTTGAGCGACAGCGTCAGATGCGCCACCTCCGGCGCGAAGCCGACGATGCGACTGGCCTGAGCCGGCGGAAACGCCCAGCCGATGATGCCCCACGGCACCATGATGCCGATCAGCAGCAGGCCGGCGAGGTTGCGCGGGAGGAGATGCAGCCCGAAGGCAATGACCAGCGACACGATCAGTGCTGACATCAGCGACAGCACCACCATCCGCGTCGCGCCGACCCGGTCGGCCAAATAGCCGCTGGAAAGATTGCCGATCACGGCCCCCACACCGAAAGCAAGCAGCAGGCCCGGCAGCGCCATTTTCGAAAGCCCCGCCCCGTCGATCGCCAGGGGCGCGAGGTAGGAGATGATCATGAACCCGCCCGCAAGGTAAAGATAGGTCACCATCAGCGAGGAGGCGACACCCGGGAGGCCGACGGCGTTGAAGCGCTCGGAAAGCGTCAGTTTCGTTCCGCTGAGGCCGCGCGGCAGGCGCAGCCACAGCACGGTGGCGCAGGCGAGCCCGAGCAGGGCGACCGCCCCGAACGTGCCACGCCAGCCCCAGAAGGCGGCGATCAGTGCGCCAAGCGGGGCGCCCAGCGCCACTGCGAACGTGGTGCCGCCCACGACGATCGAGATTGCCAGCGCGCGGTGCTCCGATCCGGCGAGCGAAACCGCCGTCGCCTGGGCGGTGGCAGCAAACAATCCGCTCGCCATTCCCATCACGATCTGTGCAAGCAGCAGCGTGGTGAACGTGACGCTTGTCGCAGCGATACCGTTACCCGCCACGAAGGCAAGCATCGCGACGACCAGCAGCCGCCGCCTGTCGGCCGCCCCGGCCAGCGCCGAAAGCAGCGGCGCGCCGATGGCGTAGGAAAGCGAGAACACAGTGATCAGGTGCCCCGCATGCGGGATGGTCGTGTGCGTGTCGGCCGCGATCGATGGCAGAAGGCTCGAGAAGACGAAGCCGACCGTGCTCATCGTGAAGGAGCCAACAGCGAGCCAGATGAGGCGCTTGTCCATAGGAGATCCTTTGTTCAAAATATATTGAACTATTGAACATGACCGGGGGCCATGTCAATATACGCGTTCTGCCGTTCCAGCATAAGGGACGGGACAGCCTGCCGCGTTGAACTGGAGTGGCGGCGCAGCTATGTTCGGACCATGACCCTGCCTCATCCCACCGCCGATCAGATCACCCTGTCCAACGTGCTCGCCGCCCTCGGCGACCCGACACGCCTGGCGATCGTCGGTTATCTCGCCCGCCGCGACGGACGCCCGACCATGTGCCTGAACTTCACGGACTTCGGCTCCAAGACCAACATTAGCTACCACCTGGCCAAATTGCGCGAGGCGGGCATCACCCGCACGGAGGTCTCCGGCACCAGCCGACTGATTACGCTGCGGAGCGACGACCTCGACAGTCGCTTTCCGGGCCTTCTCGATTCCGTCATCGCCGCCGCGGTGGACCTGCCGATGGTGAAGAAGATCGAGGAAGCGGCGGAGGAGGCGCTGGCGCAGGGCGACCCGCGATAGCAAGATCCTGTGGGCGCATCGGTCGTATTGGTTCCGACAACGCTGTAGGTGCGCAAGATCTGTTGCCTGTCGACGTGCGCAGCGCAAAAAGCCCCGGACTGTTGGGCCCCGTGGCCGTCGAGAACGTTCGCGATGCTTCGTTCCTGCTCAGGCCGTATGATGCAACGCCGCACAATGCCGCTCGACGAGCGCGACGAAGCGCTGCCCGGCCACGTCGAGCCGGCCGCTGTTGTCGATCACCGTCACGTCGGGTCCGGCGACGACGTCGGGTGTCTGTCGCTGGAGGCGGCGCAACACGTCCTCTTCGCTCTCGCGCCCGCGTTCGGCCAAGCGCTTCGCCAGCACCGCCGGGTCCGCGGTCACGAGCGCGACGGCGATGGTGCCGAAAGCCGAGCGAATTGCGGGGAGGGCGGCGCGGCTGCCGTTGACGATCGCTGTCATGCCGCTTGCGACCCTGTCGGCGATCTCGATTGGAACGCCGTAGCTCAAGCCATGGGCCTGCCACGACACGGCAAAGGCGCCGTTTCGGCTCATGCCCTCGAATTCCGCAGTCGAGACGCTTTCATGCACTTCGCTGCCGGCATCCGATGGACGCGTGATCACGCGCCGCACGAAGAGGATATCCGGGCGATGCGCGAAATGGTGCGCGGCGAAGCCCATGACACTGTCCTTGCCTGCCCCGCTCGGGCCGACGACGACGATGAGCGCGCCGCGCCCCTGTCCTGCCGCCGTCATGCGACACGCCGTCCTTCGCGCCAGACGGAGCGAACGACCGGAATTCCCTCAGGGCGGTGGACACGCGCGATGTCGGCGCGCAGTCCGACGGCAATCCGGCCGCGATCATCGAGGCTGACGGTGCGCGCCGGCGTCGCCGTCACCATGGCGATAGCCTGCGGAAGATCGATCGCCTCGACCTCGTCGGCCAGAATGAACGGCGCATGGATGAGGCTGAAAGGCACATAATCGGAGGAAAGCACGTCGAGCACGCCGCGCTCCGCGAGATCGCGGGCGGCGATGTTGCCGGAATGCGACTTGCCGCGCACGATATTGGGCGCGCCCATCAGAACGCTCAGGCCGGCGCGATGCGAGGCTTCGGCCGCCTCGAAGCTCGTCGGGAATTCTGCCAAACGGATACCGTAGCCGATCGATTCCTCGACATGCGTGACCGTCGCATCGTCATGGCTGGCAATGGTGATGCCGCGTTCGGTGCACGCCTTTGCCAGCGCCGTACGATGAGGCGCAGCGTAGCGAGCGGAAAGCGCCTGCTGACGCTCGACGAACTCGGCGAAAGCCTCGTCCGAGAGGCCGCGCTTCGTCTTGTAGTAGAGCGTGTACTGATCCATCGTCTGGAACTGGCGCTGTCCCGGCGCATGGTCCATCAGGGAGACGAGCCGGACTTGCGGGTCGTCTTGAAAATCTTCGTAATGTTCGAGAACGTCGGAGGTCGAAACTTCGCAACGCAGGTGGATGAGGTGATCGGCGCGCAGGCGTCCTTCCTCCTTGGCCTGTGCCAAGGCGTCGGCCATGCTGCGCATCTCTCCCTTCTGGAAGCCGCCGTCCTCGTCCGAACCCAGGCGGAGGCAGTCGAAGACCGTGGTGATGCCGGAGGTGACGACCTGGGCGTCATGGGCCTGGATCGCCGCGATCTTCAGCCAGCGCACGCCCGGGCGCGGCGAGTAGTGCGCCTCCAGGTGATCGGTGTGGAGTTCGATCAGGCCAGGCAGCAGGTAGTCGCCTTCGAAATCTTCGCCCGCGCGGCTCGCTCCTTCCGAAATATCGGCGATCCGGCCGTCGCGGATAAGGACGGAACCGTTGATGATCCTGTCCTCCAGGACGATGCGGGCGTTGCTCAAAACCTGTTCTTTGCTCATCTCATGCGATCTTTCGTTCGGATGCGCCGCCAAGCGGCAGTAGGGAATGGACGGTAAACGGCGCGCCGCGATGGGGCTCGACGAAAAGTGCAATGGTCGAGACGTCGAGCGGCTTGCCGACGAACTCCTCGAAGGCGGCGGTGAGCGTCTCGCGCATCACGCCTTGCGTTTCCGTCGGCACCGGTCCCGTCAGCGTCAGGTGGAACTGAAATTCCTCAAAGACGTAGGGGTAGCCCCACGCCGTAAGGTATTCCCGCTGACGCAGCGGGAGCTTTTCCGGATTGCGGCGAGCGATGTCTGCGTCCGCCAGCGGCGCCCGGAACGGCTCGAAGCGGCGAACGGCCTGTTCCGCCAGGTTTCGGAGCGGCGGGCAGTCTTCGGCGGGGACCAGCGCGAAAAAGGGGCCGATCTGGTGCAGCACGATCCGCGGCACGTCGAAGGGTTCGATCTCCGCCGCAAACTCGTCAAAGGCCGCCAGCAGATCCGCTTCACTCTTGCCTTGCGCAAGTTCGAACGGCGCCTTCAGCGTTCCGTGAAAGCCGTATCGGCGCGGGTCCGCCGTCAGTGCCATCTGATTTTCGCGCCCGAGCGCCGGCACTTCCGGCCAGCTGAGTGCCCCGTCGACAAAGGCGTCACGGCCAAGCCAACGGGCTGCCGTCTGCGTCAGCCGGTCATCGGCCGGCGGCGCGAAATAGATTGCATAACGCACGGGTCTCACTTTCTGTATCGACCGGCCCGCCGTCCGGCGGGTCGATGTTCGCGGGGTGCGATGCGCAGCTAACCGATTTGCATGACAACATCATGATGACTTCGGTGCGAAACGCAATTCGGGTCAGAGCGGGCTGAGGAAAAGTGTGTGCGGTTCACCGCCCCCGCTCCATTCTAATGCGTTTTGCGTCCCATCAGCCGCGTGCGGAGCGCGTTTGAGATGCTGTCGAAAATGAAGACAACCATCAAGATCAGAAGCACCATGTAGGCGACATTCTCCCAATCGGAGTTGGTGCGCATCGCTTCCCACAATTTAAGCCCGATGCCGCCGGCGCCGACAGCGCCGATGATCGTCGCGGAGCGGGTGTTCGATTCCCAGAAATAGAGTGCCTGGCTCGCAAAGACCGGCAGGACCTGCGGAAGCACGCCGAAGCGCTGTACCGCGATCGGCGTCGCGCCGACCGATTTCACGCCTTCGCGCTGCTTGTCATCGATGTTTTCGAGCGCCTCGGAATAGAGCTTGCCGAGCGTACCGGTGTCGGTGAAGAAGATCGCCGAGATGCCGGCAAGCGGCCCGGGGCCGAAGGCGCGCGTGAAGAACAGCGCCCAGATGAACATGTCCACCGACCTCAAGAAATCGAAGAAGCGCTTGGCGAGTTGGTTGGCGAAAAAGTTCGGCGTGATGTTGCGCGCGGCGAGGAAGCAGAGCGGAAAGGCGATCAGCGATGCGAAGAGAGTGCCGACGAAAGCCATGATGATCGTCTGCAACAGTTTGGTCCAGACGTCGAGATGCTGCCACTCCGCATTGTAGAGAATGTTGTTCCAGGCAAGCGAAAGATTGGAGCGTGCCGGATCGATCCGCTCGCCCGAGACGATCAGCGAGACCACTTCGCCATAGGGCTTTCCGAAGAACGGCGAGTTGGTGTCGAAGAGGAAGTTCGCCCAGCCGAAGAAGCGGTTCCGGATCGAGACTTCGTCGCCTTCGACCTCCGCCCAGCCGGTGAGACCGAAGGAGAGCGTGATCTTTTCGCCCGGCCGCTTCTGTCTGGCCCAGCGGGGCAGCGGACCTTGCGGCGTTGCCGTATCGGCGCCGTCGACCGTCATTATCAGTGTCTCGCCGCCGTGCGTTGCCTTTACCACGCCGCTGGCGACCTCGATGTTCGTCGACCGATCGAATGCGATGAGTGCGCGCGTGACGACCTCTTCGCTGCGGGTTTCGATGCGGTCCGGTGCTTGGGCCGTTGGGCTTTCGCCGAGCGCAGCATTCGGCGCCATGAAATTGAAGGACGAACTTCCCTTCGGCTTCGACGCCTGTGCCGCGGCTGGCGCCTCTATCGTTCGGGTCACGGTCTTCTTCTCGAGCGTAACCCAATCCGGGTTGGGATTGGTGCCGAGCGGCGAATTGCGCGCATAGGAGAGGGCCATCGTGCCATCGGCGGCAATCGCGATCTCCGGCCGGACCTCATAGGAGACCCAGTCGGCGAGATAGGTGCCGGCGATACCCCAATTGGCGTTGGCAAGCACGTGGCCGATCGAAAAGAACCACCAGCTGAAAACGAGGTAGAGCATCACGCCGATACCGATCAAGGTTGTTTTCAACCTCTTTGTTGAAGAAGACTGCAACAGGTGCGGATGGCGCTCGGCGATCGCTTGCATTTCAAGGAGGCTCGGCTTGGTCGAGGCGGTCATGGTGCGCTCCTACTGGGCAAGCTGGAAGGCCTGATCGCCGACGAGGCGGCGGCGGAGCCATGCGGAAAACTGATCAACGGCGAAGATCGTCGTGAACAACAGGATCACGATCGCGATCGTCTTTGCCTCGTGACCCTGGCCGATCGCGAGGCGCAGCAGCTCACCGATACCGCCGCCGCCGACGGCGCCGATGATCGTCGAGGCACGCACATTGATCTCGAGGCGAAGCAGGAAGTAACTGGTGAAGTTTGGAAGAACCTGCGGAACGATACCGAACCAGACACGCTCGATCCAGTTGGCGCCGACGGCGCGCAAACCCTCTTCCGGCTTCATGTCGGCATTTTCGACGACCTCGAAGAACAGCTTGCCAAGCGCGCCGATCGTATGGATCGATACCGCCGCAATCGCGGGGATGGGGCCAAGCGAGAGGATCGCCAGGAAGAAGCCGGCGATGACCACTTCCGGGAAGGCGCGCAGGATCTCCATGAGGCGGCGCACCGTACCCCTGATCCAGGGATTGGGCATGAGATTGCGCGCGGCAAGGAACGAGAGGATGAAGCCGAAGAAGACGCCGACCACTGTCGAGAAGATGGCGATGTTCACCGTCTCCAGCATCTTGTGAAAATATTCCGGTATGTAGAGGCTTTCGGTGAAGTAAAGCCGGCCGTCCGTATAGTTGTACTTGAAGCTGCCGTCGTCATAGGGCGAGGGCAGGTCGAACATGGCACGTACGATTTCCATGGCGTCGCGCGGGACCAGATCGCCGACGAAATCGAAGAAATGCGGCAGGCGGTCGAAAAACTTGCCGGCATTCGAGTCGTTTGCGAACCAGAGCGAGGCGCACAGCGTCAGAACGAGGAGCGCCAGGCCCAGGAAGGTGTAAAGCCGGCGGCGGGTGTTGAGCTCCTGCCAGTGACGCTCCACCAGAGCGCCGCTCTCGCTCAGCTGTCGGGAAAGCACGGAAGTGGCCATGGGATTTCCGGCGGAGCCGGCCTCTCGAAATGGGTGCCTGCGGCAGTCCCGGGCAATCAAATGCCGGCCGCTTGCGCGGCCGGCTGGATACCAAGGGTTTGGCGATCAGCCGCCGATCGTTGCCTTGCGAGCGTCGATGATCGGCTTGTAGAAGTCCGCATTGACTTCGGTGTAGCCCGTGAAGTCGCCGCCCTGGATGGCCGAGAAGCAAGCGGCGTCGGTCTTCGGCAGATCCATCATGAACTGCTTGAACTTCGCCTTCATGTCGTCGTTCATGGTGGTGCGCACGACGATCGGGCCGTTCGGGATCAGCGGCGACTTCCAGAGCTCGACGAGGTCGTTCATGTCGACGATGCCCTTGTCGACCATCTTGCGCAGGTTGCCCGACGTGTAGCCGTCCTTGAACTCGCCGATGCCCGAACCGAAGGTCGTGCCGGCGTCGAACGTACCCTTGACGACTTCGAGCACCAGGTTCTCGTGGCCGCCGCCGAAGCCGGTCTCACCGAAGAATTCCTTGACCGGTGCGCCGATCGCTTCGGGAAGCGTGACGAGCGGGACGAGGTAGCCGGAGGTCGAATCCGGATCGGCGAAGCCGAGCTTCTTGCCCTTGAGGTCCTCGAGCTTGGTGATGCCGGAGTCCTTGCGGGCAACCATGATCGAGTGATAGCCGGTCGAACCGTCGGTCTGGACCGTCGTCAGGATCGGCTCGACCGCGTCTGCCTTGGCGAGGTAGATCTTGGCATAGCCGGAAGCGCCGAGCTCTGCGTAGTCAAGCGTACCGCCGAGCAGGCCCTGGATAACGCCGTCATAGTCCGCGGCCGGGAACAGCGAGACCTTTTCGACGCCGATCGCGGCCGGGAGCTTGTCGACGAGGCACTGAAAGTTGCGCAGGCGGTCGGCTTCGTTCTCGCCGCCAAGGATGCCGATGCGGAATTCCTTGAGGTCTTCGGCCTGAGCATGGCCGACGAGGGCGAAGAGCGCGACAGCGCCCAAAAGAGCTTTCTTCAACATAAGGTTCGTCTCCCGTTTATCCGGCCGTGCCGGATCGATATCGGTTGCAAAGAGGTGCCCTTGACGCGGGCGCTCGATCGTGGCGGGTCGTCAGAGACCGGCCAATGCCAGCGGCTTGAGGCCAGCCGATGCGGTGTTTTCCCGCGGGAGTGCCGCGGGAATATTGATGCTTGTCGAGGTCATCGATTCTTCGATTGCGGTGTCTGCGCCGTAAATCTCGGCGACGGCCGCGGCGGTCAGATCCTTCGGTTGTCCGTCGAATACGACGCGCCCATGCGCCATCCCGATGATCCGTTCGCAATAGTTCCGGGCGGTGTCGAGCGTATGCAGGTTCGTGATGACGGTGATGCCGTCGCGCTCGTTGATGTCGCGCAGGGCATCCATGACGATCTTGGCGTTGAGCGGGTCGAGCGAGGCGATCGGTTCATCGGCCAAGAGCACCTTCGGCTGCTGCATCAGCGCGCGGGCAATCGCGACGCGCTGCTGCTGTCCGCCGGAAAGCGTGCCGGCGGGTTGCAATGCCGTCTGCTCGATGCCGAGGCGTTCGAGCGCACCGATCGCCATGATCCGCTCTTCGCGGGTAAACATGTTGAGGATGCTGAGCGCGGTCGAGCGGTGATTGAGGCGTCCGAGCAGGACATTGGTCAGGACGTCGAGCCTCGGCACGAGGTTGAACTGCTGGAAGATCATCGCGCAATCGCGCTGCCAGTTGCGCAAGGGCGCACCGCGGAGCGAGGACACTTCCGTGCCGGCGAATTCGATCGAGCCGGACGAGAGATCGACGAGCCGGTTGATCATGCGCAGCAGCGTCGACTTGCCGGCGCCCGAGCGGCCGATGATGCCGACCATCTGGCCCTGCGGGATGTCGAAGGTAACCGAGCTGACGGCTGTTTTCGTGCCGAATCGGCGGGTTACATTCTTCAACTGAAACATTGGCAGCAGATCCTCTTTCGGGGAGACCGGTCATCGGTATGACACCTGCCATAGCGGCGCTTCATGAACGCCAAATGTCAGTTTCTTATCGTTTCTGTAACAGTGCACAGCTGCAAGCAGTCGTGGCCCTCAAGCGGAACATGCGACGGCTCGATGGCGAGCTGGCTGGACAGACTGACAATGTAGGCAGGCGTCTTCCATGGGGCGGTTGCCCTGCAAACAGGCGCCGACGGGCGGCGGCGATTCGGCGGCGGATGACGGGTAGCGAATCGGAGCACGTCGAATTTCGGGACGAAGTCGATCACCGGCCCGACGCGGCGCTCCACTTTGGCGCGCGCTGCGGCCCCGGCAAATCATCAGCTCTTTCCGGGCCTGCCGTCGCATCTCAGAGGCATTTTTCTTGCTTCCAAATCCGGCTCTCCAGCTTCATGCAGGGTGCCCGGGTTAACCATTTGTTAACCGCGATTCACGTAAATCTTGGCAACCAAAAATTAACGTAGATGACCAAAGTGCTAACAGATACTCGCTCGATCCGTATCAAGGGCCGCTCATTCCTGGCGCTCGTGCTTTCTCCGGAACTGCCACTCGATGGATGGCTTACCCGGCTCGACGATTTGGCCTCGCGCTCGGCGGGGTTTTTCCTGGGCAGGCCGGTCGTTCTCGACGTGGAAGACATCGAGATCGACCGGACGCAACTGAAGGCGCTGATCGGCGAGCTTGCGAAACGCAACGTGCGCATCATGGGCATCGAAGGCGGGCGACCTTCACTGTTCGAACCCGGCATGCCGCCGGCCATGAAGGGCGGCCGGCCGGCCCCCGACTTCGAGGTTCCGCCGGCCGAATCGACCGCCGAGGCGGCCAAATCCGGCAACGGCAAGGCGGCAGAACCTGCCGTTCGTCCAGAGCCGCAGTTGGTCAGGGCAATGCCTTCGATCATCATCAAGGAGCCCGTCCGCTCCGGGCAATCGGTGATCTTTCCCGAGGGTGACGTCACCGTCGTCGGGTCGGTCGCCTCGGGCGCGGAAATCATCGCGGGTGGTTCGGTTCACATCTACGGAACGCTGCGGGGACGGGCGCTGGCGGGATCCGTGGGTAATGCCTCGGCGCGCATCTTCTGCCGCAAGCTTGAAGCAGAATTGCTGGCAATCGACGGTGTCTACAAGACGGCCGACGACATGGCGCCACACCTTCGCGGTCAGGCGGTGCAGCTCTGGCTCGAAGGCGATTCAATCATGGCAGAGAGACTTAATTGAGCCGGCTGCCGGCCGGGAAACAGGAGTGCAAGATGGCGAAAGTAATCGTGGTTACATCGGGTAAAGGCGGCGTCGGCAAGACGACGTCTACCGCCGCACTCGGTGCGGCATTGGCGCAGAGGAACGAGAAGACGGTCGTCGTCGATTTTGACGTCGGCCTGCGCAATCTCGACCTCGTCATGGGAGCCGAGCGGCGAGTCGTTTATGACCTGGTCAATGTCATACAGGGCGACGCCAAGCTGCCGCAGGCGCTGATCCGCGACAAGCGGCTCGAAACCCTTTTCCTGCTGCCGGCATCGCAGACGCGTGACAAGGACAGCCTGACGCCCGAGGGCGTCGAAAAGGTGATGGCCGAGCTGAAAAAGCATTTCGACTGGATCATCTGCGACAGCCCGGCCGGGATCGAGCGCGGCGCCACGCTCGCCATGCGCCATGCCGACGTTGCCGTCATCGTCACCAACCCGGAAGTCTCGTCCGTTCGCGACTCGGATCGCATCATCGGTCTTCTCGACTCCAAGACGGAGAGAGCGGAACGCGGCGAACGGGTGGAAAAGCATCTGCTGCTCACCCGCTACGATGCAAACCGCGCAGAGCGGGGCGACATGCTGAAGGTCGATGACGTGCTCGAGATCCTCTCGATCCCGCTGCTTGGGATCGTTCCGGAAAGCATGGACGTGCTGCGCGCCTCCAACATCGGTGCACCTGTCACGATCGCCGACAGCCGCAGCGCACCGGCGCTCGCTTACCTCGATGCCGCACGCCGGCTTGCCGGCGAAACGGTCCCGATCACCATTCCCGGTGAAAAGCGCGGCGGTTTGTTCGGAAAAATATTCGGACGGAGGGCAGCATGAGTATTTTCAGCTTCTTCAGTAAACAAACTTCGGCGCCGACGGCGCGCGAACGCCTCCAGATCCTGCTCGCACATGAGCGCGCCTCGGTCGGTCACTCGGACCTGGTCGCGCAGCTGCGGGAGGAAATTCTCGCGGTCATTGCGAAGCACGTTCAGGTCGACCGCGACAAAGTGAACGTGAAGATGGACCGCGGCGAACAGGTCTCGACGCTTGAGGTCGATATCGAGATCCCGCTCGACGCAAGCGTCCGGGCGGCCTGACAGACCTAGGCCGGCAAGCCCCGATAGTCTCGGCCGCGACGGAGCGGCCGAGACAACCGCCGCGGGGAGTTGGCTCGCCCGCCATTCGTGTTGACCCCCGCCATTCGCGTCGGAGTTTTTGAGCCCTGCTTAATCGTTCGGGCCTTTCGGACCCGCTGCCCTGTTGCGCCGCTGCCTTTGCCAGGGCCATTCGCCTTCGATCTCCGCCTCCAGCGAGAAGCTCAAGAAGGTCCGTATCAGCACGATCAGCCCCAGCAAGCCGACACTCTCCCAGGTGAGGGGCGACGTGATGGTCGCGATGATATCCGCGCCGATCAGAAGTTCGAGGCCAAGCAGGATCCCGCGCCCCAGGTTGGCGCGGTAGCGGTCGTAGGCGAGATCGCCGAGACCTGCGGCCAAGTCCCGCACATAGCGGACGGTGGCGAAGATCACGCCGATGATGATGACCGCGACGCCGAAGGCCTCCAGCGCGGATGCCAATGGCTCCATCAGCGGCGCCACCAAACTCGCCAACTCGCCTCGTTCGATCGCAGTGCTCATGCAGCGTCACTCGCGAGTTGGCGAGATGCAGGGTGGAGGGCATAAGCGATCGTTACGCCCAGCACGATGGCGCCAGTCACGAGCAATGTCGGCGCGAGCCCGACCCACCGCATCAAGGCAGCGCCGATAGCGGCGCCGATCAGGATGGCGAGCACGGCTGCAACGCGGCGCTGCCAGTTCTTGTTGCTGCCGCCGGCAAGCGAGGAATCCGCGGCAAGGCCAGTGATAGTCAGTGTAAGAACCGTCGTGGTGAGATCCGGCACCTTGAGCGCGCGAACTGTCGCATTTCGCAGCCCCATGGCAATGGCGGTAAGGATGATCAGCAGATAAAGACTGCGGGTAGGCGCGAGTGCGTTCGTGTCAAATCCGATCGCAAGAAAGGCGGAGATCCAGAAGAGCAACGCTTCACCCGTCGCAACGGTCAGCAGGCAACGCCGGCGACTGGCCTTTGCATGGCGTACAGCAATAAGCCCGCCGGCCCATGCCCCGACTAAGAAGGCAATCAACGCGGTCAGGTTTCGCGCAACATCGAAGCCGGGGGCTCCGCCGATGGCAAAGCCCAGGAAGACTGTGTTGCCGGTCATGTTGGCGACAAAAACCTGGCCGAGCCCGAGCACACTGACCGCGTCGACAAGACCGGTCACCGCCGAAAGGACAATAAGCACGAGCGGTAGCGGGTCATATTGGCCCGGAGGCGATGGTTCCATTCAATGCTCTCCCGTTGCCCGACGAACTGAAATGCGCGGCAATTATCGATCGGCGCTACGGGAGACGCTAGCATGTGTTTGTATTGCAGACTTGTAGAATAACGTTGCGCGCTATTGCCTGTTTGTCACGGTTGGCCCGGCAAAAGGGCCCGCACCAGCTGGGATTCGTTCTTGCCCGATTTCGTGGCAATCTCGATCAAGGCCATATCGGGTGCCGCTGCCGCGAATCCGCGCGCCTTGAGCGTTTCGACCAGGCTCTCGCTCGTCAGACCCAGAAGCGGTGCGATCTCGCCGGCGGTGTTGGCGATGATCTGCCGGCTGAAGGCGATCTGCGGTGGCCCGCTGCTGCGACCTTCACTGCTCGGCCAGGCCATGGCAACGGCCGCTCCGGTCGAGACCAAGAGCGTAAGCGTCATCGGAAGACGTTCGAGGTAATGCGTCATCGGTCGCCAGTTCCTCCAAACGTGCAGCGCGAACGGCAGGATGAGCGCGATGCTCAGCCATTCATGCATCTCGTTGAAAACGCCGTTGCCCACGTGGAAAAACAGCGCGATTCCCGAAATGAGCGAAACGAGAAATAGACCTGTGATGAAGGGCGTCGCATATCGCTGCAGGATGGCTTTCACGGACATCTCCGATTTCTGTTGTCCTGCGGCGAATACTAGCGCGCCCAAGTGGTGGACGGAGAGTTAAAGGTTTGTAATTATTGACATAAATCAAACGCTCTCTTGATTTCGAGCGGCGGCTGGCCTGGCTTCCCCAAGCAGACGCATTCGCCTCGTCAGGGCGCACAAGGTACTTCAGAGGCGGCCTGTTTCGTAATCCTGGCAGGACTCGCCGAATTGCGCCATCGCCTCCTCCAGGTAGTCCGCCAACAGCGGTATACCGAGCAGATAGGCGGCCGTTCGGTTGTTGTGTGCGTCGGCAGCCTGGGCACGAATGTCGTTCCAGTCTTCCAGCTTGCCGTCGCCGCGGCCGAGCCAAGTCAAAGCGACGAGATCGATCTGCTCGTCTTCGTTGAGCGCCCAGATGGCGCTCGCAAGTTCAGCCTCGACGGGATCGTCCGGTTGATCCTCAAGCACCGAGGCCATGTTGTCGTCGGATGCGTTGGATGCCGGGTCGGGGTCGGTCACGGCATCCTTGACGTCGAATTCGCGGGCCTTGACTATGAAATAGCAGACTTTTTCGGGTGAAATCGACAGGTCCCAAGCTTCGCTCATTGGTGAAACCTCCAATTGGCGTCGTCTGTTGCGATCTCCGTCGGGAGGGGCGGATGCCCCATCCGAGAAGTATCATTCGGTCCCCCATATCGGCAACTTTACCAGATCCTTCCCGATCTTGGCGCATTGCCGTCTTCCGATTGGTGTTCGGTCCCCCTCGATCCGCTCTGCGAACGGCCGGCTACTGCGTTGACGGCGGGGGCGCTCAGCGGGCCATCAGGATCGGGATGACAGCATCGTCGAGCATTGTCCTTGTAACCCCACCGAAGATCAGCTCGCGCACTCGCGAATGCCCGTATGCGCCCATGACGATCATGTCGGCGGCAATGTCGACGGCATGCTGCTGCAGCACGCTCGCCACAGGACGGCCCGCGCTCGGTAGCTGATCGACCGTTACGTTGATGCCGTGGCGAGCGAGATAGGCGGCGATATCGGCGCCAGGTTCCTCGCCGTTTTCCCCGCGAACTGCCTCCGGGTCGACCAAGGTTACGTGGACCGACGTCGCCTTCGCCATGAGTTCGAGAGCCTCGCACGCCGCACGGGCAGCTTCCGCGCGCGAGTCCCAGGCAAGCAGGACCGTCTTCGGCCGGAGACTCGGCTTGCTGCCGGTCGGGTTGAGCAGGATCGGTCGCGTCGCCTGAAAGAGGCTGCCGTTGATCACCTGCCGCTTGAAATCCGCCTGGTCAAGAACGCTTGGCCCGATCAAGACGAGATCGGCGTAAAGCGCGCGGTGGCCAATTTCGCGATCTGCCGTCCCGGCTTCGGCGTAGATGCCATCGATCTCGAAGGAGATTTCGGCGCGAGAAACTGTTTCGCGGGCATGGTTCACGGATGCTTCAAGCTTCTCGCGATCGCGATCGCGTTGCTCCAGCCATATCGTGGAAGCGGTCGCATACTCTCCGATCGGCGGTGGCGGAGCCATCGCGACGACCAGGACAGAAAGATGAGCACCCGCTTGGCCGCAGAGATCGGCTGCGGTTTGCAGATCGCTATCTGAGCCGTCGACTCCTGTGACGGTGAGAATTGTCTTGAAGGGCATGAGCTTTCTCCCTCGAAGAGTTGGTTGCGCTTACCGCATGTCAGCCTAGGCGAGTGACCGCATCCTTCATTGAGCTGAATCAAACTGCATGGCCGAGCGATCTGGCTGCGGCGTGGCTACTTGGTGAAACGCTTTCGCCGCTTGAGGGTTTCCTTCCTTGATGCCTTGGTTGATCGGTATCAATGAGAACGATGCCCAAACGGTGTTCCATGGCAAGTCGGAGAAAACAGGAGGAATGCGTGATAGCGGAAGACCAGACCGCGGCGGTCGCGTTTCTCAGCGCTCCTGCCTCTTATGGCATCACCGAGCCGATCGAGACGATGGAAACGCATATTTCCCGTATCTTCCTCGTCGGCCGGCGGGCCTTCAAAATGAAACGAGCGGTCAAGCTGCCCTACGTCGATTTCTCGACCGCGAGGCTCCGGCTCGATGCCTGCCAGAAGGAGGTGGAGCTCAATTCCGCGACCGCGCCAGGGCTGTATCTCGGCGTCCGGCGAATTACCCGCGAGAAGGATGGTACCCTGGCGTTCGACGGCCATGGAGAATTGCTGGACGCAGTGGTTGAAATGGCGCGCTTCGATCAGCAAGCGCTCTTCGACCGAATGGCTGTCGAGGGCAGGCTCACCCCTGAGCTCATGACTGTGGCCGCGCAGATGATCGCACGCTTTCACCGCGCGGCGCCTGTCGTTCATGAAGGGGGAGGCGCTGCCAATATCGCCGGAGTCCTCCGCATCAACGCCGCGGGATTTGCAACGAGCCGGGTCTTTCAACCGGCCGAGCTCGGCGCCTTCACTCTGGCATTCGATAGAGGGCTCGCGCGCCATGCGACGCTGCTCGACCGGCGCGAGGCGGCGGGAAAGGTCAGGCGCTGCCATGGCGACCTGCATCTGCGTAACATCTGCCTTTTCGAGGGTGCGCCGCGGTTGTTCGATTGCATCGAGTTCAACGATCAGATCGCTACGGTTGATACACTTTATGACCTCGCCTTTCTGCTGATGGATCTCTGGCATCGTGGCTTCCCGGATCTCGCAAACCTGGTCATGAATCGTTATCTGGACGAATCGGATGACGAGGACGGTTTCGTGCTTCTGCCGTACCTGATGGCAATTCGCGCCGCCGTCAGGGCGCACGTCACCGCAACACAGGTGGAAGAAAGCGGGGAAGCTTCAGCGAAACTCGTCGCCGAAGCGAGATCCTACTTCGACTTGGCACGCCTGCTGATCCAACCGGTGCCGGTACGGCTGATCGCCATCGGTGGATTCAGCGGCTCCGGCAAGACGACGGTGGCAGAGACATTGGCTGCGCGGGTGGGTGCGGCGCCGGGGGCCAGGATTGTCGAAAGCGATCGCGTCAGAAAGGCTATGCACCGCGTTTCCGCGGAAACCAGACTGCCGCCCTCGGCCTACCGTCCCGAGGTATCGGAAAAGGTCTATCGCGAAATGGCAGAGAGAGCCCGCCCGCTCCTGGCCGCAGGTGGCACTGTGATTGTCGATGCGGTGTTCGACAAGCCGGAAAATCGCAACCTGATGGAAAAGCTTGCAGGCGAGCTCGGCATTCCGCTCACCGCCGTGTGGCTGGATGCCGAGGCGACGCTTCTGTGTGACCGCGTTGCCTCCCGAAGCGGCGGGCCTTCGGATGCGGACGTCGACGTTCTGTCCGGACAACTGGCCCGCGACAGCGGCGAGAGGGGCTGGAGGCGGATCGATGCCGCCCGCGGCGCCGAGCAAATCGCCGCGGAGATCTTGAATCTTCCCATCTCATATCTGGGCACGCCTCAACCTTAAGGCGTTGCCGATGACGCTGACGGAAGACAGAGCCATGGCCGCGGCCGCGATTATCGGTGAAAGAAGGAGCCCGAAGGCCGGATAAAGGACGCCGGCGGCAACCGGCACGCCGGCGGCGTTGTAGATGAAGGCAAAGAACAGGTTTTGCCTGATGTTCTTCATCGTGGCGTGGCTGAGCTGCCGCGCTCGTGCGATGCCCTGAAGATCGCCCTTGAGCAACGTCACACCGGCGCTCTCGATCGCAACGTCCGTTCCGGTCCCCATGGCAATACCGACATCGGCCGCGGCAAGCGCAGGGGCATCATTCACCCCGTCCCCGGCCATGGCAACGATCCGGCCCTCCCGGCGCAATCGCGCAACGATTTCGCTCTTGTGCTCCGGCAGAATTTCGGCCTCGACTTCTTTGATCCCGAGCCTCCTCGCGACCGCATGTGCCGTAGTCTTGTTGTCTCCGGTCAGCATGACCACCCGCACACCTTCCTTGACGAGCGCCTCGACGGCAGGGGTCGTCGTCGACTTGATCGGATCGGAGATCGCAAAAAGTCCGCCGACGCGGCCATCGACGGCGGCAAAGATCACCGTCGCCCCTTCGCCTCGTAACGCTTCGGCCTTTTCGCTGAGAGAGGAAACGTCCACTTTTCCCTCGACCATTATGCGGTGGCTGCCGATGACGAGCTTGCGCCCGTCGACGGAGCCGGTCACGCCTTTGCCGACCGGACTGTCGAAATCCTTCGCTGTGCCGAGGCTGAGGCCGCGCTCATGAGCGGCTTCCACAATCGCCGCCGCGAGGGGATGCTCGCTTGCGCGTTCCAGGGTAGCGGCGAGGCGGAGCAACTCGGTCTCGGCAAATCCGTTGGCGACCTCGATCGCTGTCACCTTGGGTTTGCCCTCCGTCAGCGTCCCGGTCTTGTCGACCACCAGCGTGTCGACCTTTTCGAAGCGCTCCAGTGCCTCGGCATTCTTGATCAGCACGCCGAGCCGCGCGCCGCGTCCGACGCCGACCATGATCGACATCGGGGTGGCGAGGCCAAGAGCGCAGGGGCAGGCGATGATGAGCACGGCGACTGCGGCGACGAGCCCGTGCGCAAAGCGGGGCTCGGGTCCGACCGCCATCCATGTCGCAAACGCAATCACGGCAATGGCAATCACGACGGGCACGAACCAGCCGGAGACCTGGTCGGCAAGGCGCTGGATCGGTGCGCGCGAGCGCTGGGCATCCGCAACCATGTGCACGATCTGCGACAGCATGGTATCGCGCCCGACCTTCCCCGCTTTCATGACGAACCCGCCTGTGCGGTTCATCGTGCCGCCAATGAGGCTGGCGCCGACCTCCTTGGTAACGGGCATCGACTCTCCCGTAATCATCGATTCATCGACCGAACTGCGGCCCTCGACGAGGACGCCGTCGACCGGGACTTTCTCGCCGGGACGAACCCGCAGCCGATCTCCGACGACAACGGCTTCGAGTTGCACGTCCTCGTCTACGCCGTCATCGCGGATGCGACGGGCTGTTTTCGGGGCGAGATCCAGAAGCGCGCGGATCGCGCCTCCCGTCTGTTCACGCGCCTGCAATTCCAGCACCTGCCCGAGCAGGACAAGCACTGTAATGACGGCGGCGGCCTCGAAATAGACCGCGATCGAGCCATCCACGGCGCTGAAGGTTGTCGGGAAGAGGCCGGGCGCAGCGGTGGCAACCACGCTGTAGACCCAGGCAACGCCGGTTCCCATCGCGATCAGCGTGAACATGTTGAGGTGTCGGTTGACGATGGATCGCCATGCCCGTTCGAAGAACGGCGCACCTGCCCACAGCACCACTGGTGTTGCAAAGAGGAGCTGGAGCCAGTTCGATGTCTGCGCCCCAAGCAGCATGTGCAGATCGGCGACATGGCCGCCCATCTCGAGAGCAAGCACCGGTATCGTCGACATCAGGCCGACCCAGAACCGGCGCCTCACGTCGATGAGTTCCGCGCTCGGTCCGGTTTCCGCCGTCGTCACTTCCGGCTCGAGCGCCATGCCGCAGATCGGGCAATTGCCCGGGCCGATCTGGCGCACCTGCGGATGCATGGGGCAGGTGTAGACGACGCCGTCGGCCTGTTCCGTCTGAGGAGTTGCCCCATCACTCGGCTTCGTCGCGCTCTCCTGCACGGGATGGTGGTGATGCTCGTGATGCTCATGCTCGTCCATTGGATACGACTCCGTTGGTAGCGCCCGTTGGTCGCCCGCGAGCTTGGCGCGGCTCCCAACATGTTCGGCGATGCCGTTGCGGGCGAACGCCGAAGCGGAATACTGGCCCCGCTGCACCGTTCCCTAATTCGAAGCGATCAAGCGGAAGGTTATGTAGCAATTCAACGCGTTACAGCATCGCGCGTCGGGACGCGCGGTGCTCTGGTGCTCAGTTCCGATAACTAACGAAGGACATCATCCCGGATGCCATGTGATAGAGGTGATGGCAGTGGAGAGGCCAGCGCCCGGGATTGTTCGCGTCGAAAGCAATCGCCACGCTTGTCATCGGCGGCACGACAACGGTATCCCGCACGGCTCCGCCCCGAAGGGGCAGGCCGTCGATTCCGACCACTTGAAAATGGTGCCCGTGCAGATGCATCGGGTGCGCCATCATCGACATGTTCTGCATGACGACCTCCACCCTGTCGCCCTGCTTCACGCTCAAGGCGTCACCACCAATCTGCCAGTCGTAGCCTGCCATGTCGCCGGTCAGCGTGAGCGCGAAGCGCTGGTCTGCCGAGCGTTTCGGGAGCGTCGCGACTGCCGTCAGGCTCCGCTCTAGCTCGAGGCCGACCACCGGACCTGCGTCGTGCCCCCGGGACGCGAGCCTGCGTACCGTCGCACCGGGCGGGGCGAGGATCACGCCGATGCGCTCATTGGATCCTTCGCGCAAGGCGAGGACAGGGTGCGCCTCACCCGTCTTCGGGAGTTCCAGACGGATATCGAGGCGCTGGCCCATGGAGATGGGGAAGCGGCTTCCCGCAATCGGCCGGATCGCCTGTCCGTCCGCCGCAATCAGTTGTCCGACGATCGGTCCGGTATCGATCGTGAATGCCGTCGCCGTCGCGCCGTTTATGATGCGCAGCCGAACCCGGCCGCCGCTTTCGACCGCAACGACTTCGGGATCATCGAGCGTTCGATCATTGGCAAGATAGGCGTCATACTCGATGTCGTTGAGGTCCATGCCAGCCATTCCCGACATTGCCGCGCCGGACATGTGCCCAGCATGCATCGAACCGTGGTCCATCGGCATGCCTCCCATCGCAGCGGCGCCCTTGAGCTTGGCGAGCAGTTCCTCGGCGGGCGTGAAGGAGAAGTCGTGAAGCAAGATGACGACCTCCTGCTCGTCGCGCTTCAAGTCCTCGGCCGTCCTGATGATCAGCGGGGCGGCCAGCAGATGCTGTTCCTGCAGCGTATGCGCATGCATCCAGTGCGTGCCTCCTTGCCCTGCCGGGAAAGTGTAGCGCCGCGTCTCACCCGGCATCAGCAGTGCGGCCGGATTATCCGGCACGCCATCCAGCTCCCAAGGTGGCGTCAGGCCGTGCCAGTGAATGAGCGTGGGCTCGCCGCCGTCGTTGCCAAGGGCGACGTCGAACTGGCCATTCGCGTCGAGCGTGAGGCCATGTCTTCCGTTCGGCTGGACGAGGCCGAAGACGTTCGCGGCCTTCCCTCTCACTTCTATCACGCGTGTGGAGATTGTAAGCGGAAGGGCATCCGCGTGCGATGACGGGTCCGTTGCCCGTTGCGGCCATGCTGGCGCCGGGAGCCATAGCGGCGCCGAACCGATAAGTGTGGCGCCCGAAAGCAACCGGCCTAAGAATTGACGACGTTTCATATCTCGTTTGAACCTCTTTCCCGCGTCGGCAACGCCGACGAAACGGTCGCCATGCGCGAACCGCAGGCAACCGACGATCATTCCGCTGGGCGAGCGGAGCACACGTTCAGGCTTGGGATCGGGGAGGGCCGAGAGCGGGAGGCGAGATTACGCCTGTGATGGAGCTCTGAGGGTCGAGATATCGCTCACCATTGGAGTCCAGCGACAGGACGACGGAATTGGCGGCCGGAAGCACGATACTGCACCAGGTGCAGGCGCTGTGGCAGCAAGCCTTGTGGTCGTCAGGGCGATGATGGTCGCCCGAGTGGGTCAAGTCCCCTGACGTTTCGCTATGTTCGAGCTGGGCAGCGTGGTCATCGCATGTCGAGGCAGTCGCGCCAGCCATGGGCGCGGCAAGGAACATGATCGCGACCAGCATGGTCAGCAATCCTCTCGCGCATCTCCAGGTCGTTTGGCCCATCGCGATCACGATTCCACTCGAACGTTTACCTATTCAAACACAGTGCCGTGCGGTTGCAAGTGCCGTGTTGACCTTGATCAAATAGGACGTCGCCCGGCGCGGGAAAAGAGCAGCGATCGTTCGAATTCGCTCGAACGGTTTGGGCGCCTCTCAACTGTCGTCAACTGCTCTCGCGAACGACGAGTTCGAAACCGAGGTCGATCGTCCTGTCGCGGACCTCTGCGCCCGCAAGCAGCGCCAGCATCAGATGCGCTGCATGTTTGCCGACATCTTCTCGAGGGGTGCGGATCGAGGTCAGCCGCGGAACGATGTGGGCGGACATCGGCAGGTCGTTGAAGCCGACGAAAGCGATGCGGCCTGGGACGGATATGCCCTGCCGTTGGGCCTCGAAAATCGCGCCGTGCGCCAGGTCGTCGTTGCAAAAGAAAATGCCGTCAACCTCCGGATGCTGGCGCAGCAGCCTGTCGAAGAGTTCACCGCCGAGCCCAACTGACGAGGGGTCGGGCACCACCAACTCCAGTGATGCATCCACGCCCGCTTCGGCTAGTGCGCGCTTGAACCCTTCGCCGCGTCGTATGACGCGGGCGTCGAGCTGGGCCGCGACATAGGCGAGCCGGCGCTTTCCCCTCGCCAGAAGGTGCCGCGCTATCACGGCTCCGGCGTCTTCCTGCGAGAAACCAACCGAAAAGATGTCCTCGGCTTTCGTGAGTTCCATCATGTGGACGCAGGGAACCTTGTTCGCTTCGAGCAGACGCCGGGATGCCTCTGTGCGATCGAAGCCGGTGAGTAGGATGCCGCACGGCTGGATGGCAAGATAATTGCGGATGAGTTCCTCTTCCTCTTTCCGGGAATAGTGGAAGTTTCCGATCAAGACGTCATAGCCGCGCGGACGAAGGACGTTATGAATGGCTTCGAGCGTCTCGATGAACAAGTGGTTCGAGAGCGCGGGAACAAGCACGACGACCGATTGGCTTCGCGCCGAGGCCAGCGTGCGCGCGGCCGGGTTCGGTACATAGCCTAACGCCTTCGAGGCTTCACGCACCTTCGACACCAGCACCGGATCGACCGTAGGGACGTCGCGCAAGGCGCGTGACGCGGTGATCTGCGAGACGCCGGCAAGCCGTGCAACTTCAGCGAGGGTGGGGCGGCCGGTGGCGCGGGAGGCCTCTTTACGCATGATGGTTCGATACTTGCCAATATGGATGTGCTTCGATAAGACAGCGCTATCTTACGAGGAATGCGATCTCGCCGCTATTGTATGTTTCCCGAAATCCTAGCCGATTTAAGACCGGCGATTTCGAGGAGGTTTCTCCAGTCACCTCCGCACTCATCGGCATGGAGGTTTTTTGCTGGATGAGACAGCGCTATCTTGAGGAGGGTGAATATGGCCGAGCAAATACGCGGTATCGTCGTCATGGGCGTTGCGGGCTGCGGAAAGAGCAGCGTCGGCGCCGCCATCGCCGATCTGTACCAAGGTCGCTTGATCGAGGGGGATGCTTTTCATCCCGTCGCCAACATTGCCAAGATGAGTGCAGGCGTTCCCCTTACGGACGAAGATCGGCACGGTTGGCTCTGCCGCCTCAGCGAGGAAGTCGCCGCGGCACTTGCTGCCGGGGAGCGCCCGGTTCTCACCTGCTCAGCGCTCAGGAAAAGCTATCGTGACCTGCTTCGGCAGGGGGAGCCAGGGCTTGGCTTCGTCTTTCTCGATCTGGCACGGGATCTGGCCGGTGCACGCGTTGCCAAGCGTCCGGGCCACTTCATGCCGGCAAGCCTGGTCGAGAGCCAATACCGGACGCTCGAGCCTCCCCATCAGGAGCCGCTGACACTTGCCGTGGACGCAAGTCTGCCGCTAGAGGCGATAGCGGAGCGGGCCGTTCAATGGTGGCGGAAGACCAATGGGACGAGTCCTGTCTGAGAGTTCCGAGCGTCGATCACTCGCGATACCGTCACTCGTTCACGCGCATCCGGTGAGTTTCTCATAGCTGGGCACATTGCTGGCACGCGACCCGACGCGGCCCTGGCCGCAGTGCCCAAGAACCAGGGACTCTTAAACCCTGCACAACCCGCGGTTCAGTCCAATACTGTGTTAATTGCAACCTGCCGGTTCAAGGGCGGCAATAAGTTCGGCGTTTTCAACCTTGCGCGCGCTCCGGTTTCAACGTTGTATCCAAGCAACCACAAGGGGATTACTCGATTTTTTCGAAGAAAAAATTGAGATGGTTTCCTTATTATTACCGAAATACGGTCATCAACTCGCACAAAACTCATCGTGTAAATCCGATCGACTTGTTATACTCTCGAGGGGGTTTCATGATGCTGCTCGATCGAGAGGGTCCACTCGAGGCTTTGCTGAGTGCGGTGCGGAGCGCCGCGGCCGGACGCGGCAGCGCTGTGCTGCTCGAAGGCGAAGCGGGAATTGGCAAGACCGCCCTCCTGCGCGAGTTCGCGGAGCATGTGGACAAGGGCCGTCGGGTGCTGTGGGGTTGGTGCGAGGCGCTTTTTACGCCGTGCCCGCTCGGACCCTTGCAGGACATGAGGGAACTGCTTGACCCCCGTGTCGCAGCACTGCTCGATCAGGCGGCTCCGCCCGAGCGACTGTTTCCGGCACTCTTGAATGCGCTCCAGCACGCGGGTGACGCGATCGTACTCATCTTCGAAGATGTGCACTGGGCCGACAACGCCACGCTCGACCTCGTAAAATACCTCGGTCGCCGCATCTCTCTGCTGCCCGCCGTGCTCGTGCTCAGTCTGCGCAGCGATGAAATCGGCGCCGATCATCCGCTGACGCACGTACTCGGCGACCTGCCGTCCGCGTCGGTCACCCGCATAGCCTTGGAACCGCTGTCTCCCGAAGCCGTGACGGTACTGGCTGAACAGGCGGGTCGCTGTGGCGCTGATCTTTACCACGTCACGGAGGGCAATCCCTTTTTCATCACCGAACTTCTGGCAAGCGGCGAAACCGAGCCCGGGCGCGTGCCGGATTCCATACGCGATGCGGTCTGGGCGCGTCTCTCACGGCTGACCGCTGGTCAACGGGACGTGCTTGAGGTGATCAGCATCATACCGGGCAGCGTAGAGCGGTGGCTGATCCAGGCTCTGCTGGGTTCCGAGGCCGAAGCACTGGTGGACCAGTGCGTGGCGCGCGGATTGTTGCAGCGAGACAATCAGGACGCCCTGATGTTTCGGCATGAACTTGCCCGGCAGGCGACACTCGACCGACTGCCGCCGAGCCTTCAGAGGTCACTCCATGCGAAGGCGGAGGCGGCGATATCGCAACTCCCGACGGCGCATGCGTCGGCCCTGCTTTCGCGCCGGGTCCATCACGCAGCCGGAGCCGAAGACGGGGCACGCGTCCTCGAACTTGCGCCACGGGCTGCGGCTCACGCAGCCCGTCTCGGCGCCCATCGGGAAGCCGCATCGCATTTGGCGACGGCCCTGAAATACGTTGCGCAGGCCACACCGGAGCAGGCCGCTCAGCTTTACGAGGCCTGGGCCTACGAGGCGGGACTGGCGCTGCTCGTCTACGAGCCGGTGATCGAGGCGCACCATCGCGCTATCGAGATCTGGCGCGAACTGGGGCGCACCGACAGGATCGGTCCCAATCTGTGCCGGTTGTCGCGGCTGCACTGGCGCCGCGGCGAGGGCAAGCCAGCGGAGGATTACGCGGACCAGGCGGTACGCGAAATGGAAAAACTGTCGCCCGGCTCGGAATTGGCGATGGCTTACAGCACGCGCTCTCAGTTCCATATGCTGCATTACCGCTTCGACGAAGCGATAGACTGGGGCTTGCGCGCCATCGCCCTCGCCGATCAACTTGGCGAGGTCGAAACGCGCGTCCACGCTTTGAACAATATCGGCACCGCGCTCCTTTTCGCCGACCGTCCGGGCGGTCGCGAGCGGCTGGAGGAAAGCTTGGCGCTGGCGCTTGAGCATGGATTTCACGACCATGCCGTGCGGGCCTACACCAATTTTGCGGAGTGCGCCGTTGCCTCCAAGGACTTTGCCCTGGCTGAACGCTTGCTGGCCGAAGGCATCGCGCTCGCGACCAAACACGATCTCGATTCAGCGGCACAATACCTGCTCGGGCGGCAGGCGCAACTTCGCCTGGAGCAGGGGCGGTTCAGAGAAGCAGAAACCATTGCGCAGGGCGTCATGAATCTGGAGCGCTTGGCGATGGTCATGCATCTGCCGGCCCTTACGGTACTCGGAAGGGTACGCGTGCGACTGGGTGAGGCCGGTGGCTTGGATCTGCTCCAGCAAGCGCTCCAGGAAGGACTGGCGACCGGCGAGCTCCAACGGATCGTGCCAGTCCGCATGGCGTTGGCAGAAGCCGCCTGGCTTGCCGAAGACCAGAGTGCCAGCGACGAACAGCTGACCGCGCTCGCTGCGATGGATCTTGACAACTTCCGCGCCTGGGATCTGGGCGAATTGGCCGTCTGGTGGCAGCGTTGCGGCATGGCTATGCCGCTGCCGACGTCGGTCGCGCGGATTCCCTTACGGCGATCCTGCGAACTCCGTGGCAATCCGATGGCGGCGGCTAAGGAATGGGAACGCTTGGGGCTTCCCTATGAAGCGGCGCTTGCCCTGATGCAGGTTCGCGGAGCCGAAGCCGGGCCGGCATTGGCGCGTGCCGTGACCATATTCGAGTCGCTGGAGGCGCGTCCCGCTGCGGCGCTGGCGCGAAAACAGGCGCAGCGACTGGGTGTTGCAGATCAGTTGCCGAAGAGCCGCAGAGGGCCATACGCGGCGGCCCGCCGCCACCCCCTTGGCTTGACGCGGCACGAACAACAGGTGCTCGCCTTGATGGCAGAAGGCATGAGCAACAAGGAAGCTGCCCGGCGTTTGTCGCGCTCGCCGCGCACGATCGAGCATCAGGTTTCCTCCGTGCTCGGCAAGTTCCACGCCGCCAACCGGATGGAAGTCCTCCTGCGCCTGCGCGGCGAGCCGTGGCTGCTGTCGGCCAGCGATGTGCCGTGAATTCTCAACAACTACAGCGCCGCGCGTCGTATCAGACGCGCAAAAGGTCGCTGTAGCACTTTGAGTTGCTGCATGTTTCTGTCCTTACATCGGCTACGATTTAAGAAATATGCAGTGGGCAAGCTCGCGAAAATTAGGGCATCGGCCACGGGAAATTGGGGGACCGCACCGCTTTTGCCCGAACTCATCCGCGCATAGGCTGAGCGTGTCACCATTGGAACAGACAATCTGCCGCGCTGCGCGTCTTATAAGATCTCCAAAGGACTAAGTAGCCCTTTGAATTGGGCAGTTGATGGCTCACGGAGGAGGGACAGCTATGACCAAACATTCTATAGCATTTGCAACGGCCTTGCTCGCCATGACAGGCGCGGCGGCGGCGTCGGACCTGAAGGCAGGGAATGGCCACAGCGTTCATCTCGGCCGCTTCGATGGCGCTGTGTATTACACGGTCGAAAAGGGCGGCTACCGGGTGGTTGCGACCGTGGCCTCGGGAGCAGACGAGCAGCCGATCCGCTTCGTATCTACGCTCGGACCGGGTCAGCGGCTGCTGATCTCCGTGCCTCAAGCGATCGGCCAGCCTTCTGCCGACTTGGAGATCATACGCGATGGCGAAGTCCTTGTCGTAAACGAGCCGGGCACCAATCGGTTCGACAGCGTGACGACCAGCGCCATACTCGAGAAGTGACCGATCCTATTGATCGGTCCAGAATCCTTGGGCGATCACTGACATTTCGGGGTGTGAACGCCGCCAGCACGAGAGCTTCGGAAGGGGGGGAACGATGCTCTACACGCTCACTATGTTGGTTTGCCTGTCGAACACGCCTGACGCTTGCGAGGTCCGCGAAGAAGTCGTTTGGGATCTGGCCGCGAATCCAGGCGTCGCCTTCATGCAGGCGCAAGCACATGTCGCGCGTTGGATCGAGGAGCATCCCGGTCGTTTCGTGCAACGGTGGAGGCTTTTGCCGGACCTGAGGGTCTGAGGCTTTCCACACAGGTCCAAAAGCCAATCGCATCGCGGTCACACCGCGAGGCGCTGTCAAGGCAACGGGACATGCATCGGTTGCAGTATCTGGTTTGGTTTGCTGTCGTCTTCTTTGGCCTTGCGGGCGGGGGAACCTTCGCAGAGCATGCAGCCGCCGACGGATTCTACAGAGTCGTCGACGGCAAGGCCGACGCGCGGACCTATAACGGCTATCGGCGCTATAATGCCGGCTGCAACCATTGCCACGGCCCCGATGGAATAGGCTCGAGCTTCGCATCCTCGCTCGTGGACCGGCCGCTCGGCATCGAGGAGTTCAGGCGCGTCGTGCGCAACGGACGGAGCAGTGGCGGCGCTTCGGTGATGAAGGGCTTCGGCGACGATCCCAACTTCGCTCCCTATATCGACGACATCTACGCCTATCTGCAGGCCCGCGCCGAAGGCGCGCTCGGTCGCGGGCGGCCTCAGAGATTAGAGCCGTAGAACCGCTTTGAAGGCGGGGATCCGGTCGAACGGCTGGCGGCGATACAGAACACGTTTCGCCCGCTGTTCGACTGTTGGCAACGTGGCTTCGCGCCACGCCCGACCGTGAACGGGAATCAAGACTTTTCCACGCAACGGCGCTCTGTCGGGTCAGCGTTCGAATGATTTCGGCAGCTTGCCGCCCACATCGGCATCAGCCTGCAGCGTGCCGCGATCGGGTTCGTCCTCGCGGTGGTCACTGCGGTTCCGCTCGGCTTTCTCATGGGGAGGTACACCGTTTTCGAAAAGGTCAGCGATTTTCTCGTCCAGACCCTCAGGAATACGTCGCAGTTTGCGCTGCTACCCGTCTTCATCCTCGTCCTCGGCATTGGCGAGGCCTCCAAGATCGCGATCACCTTTTACGCGGCGGTTTTCTTTCTCCTTATCAACACGATCGTCGGGGTGAAGTCGGTCGATCCGCTGCTCGTGAAGGCTGCCCGCTCGATGGGAACCTCCGACTGGGATCTGTTCAAGAAAGTCATCTTCCCTTCGGCGATCCCGTCGATCGTGGCCGGGGCGCGGCTCGGCGTTAAGACCTCGCTCTTTTCGGTCATCGCCGCCGAAATGCTCGCCGCCCAATCCGGCATCGGTTACCTGATCCAGCATTCCTCGCTGATGCTTGAGACCGACCGCATGTATGCCGGCATCCTGACGCTGACGATCATCGGTCTCCTGCTCAACTACGGCCTCGTCGCCGCCGAACGGCGCGCCACGCGCTGGCGCGGCACGGGCGAAGGCGGACCGAGCTGAGCCAGACGCACGAAGCCGCATTTCCAACGCTAACCCGATTGCACTCCGAAAAGGACCCGCCCATGGCACGCACCGTTCGCAATTCCTTGCGCCGCACCTTCCTGAAGCTCGCCCTTGCGCTATCCGTCACCCCTATCGCTGGGTACGCGTCCGCTCTCGCGGACGGCGCCAAGCCCGACACCATCCGCATCGGCTCGACCGCGCCGGGACATCTGAAGTTCATTCTCTTCCGCAACAAGAAGATCCTCGAGGAGGAATTCGCCAAGGACGGCATCAAGGTCGAACTGACGACCTTCGACGGCGGCTCTGCCGCCTCCGTCGCGCTCAGGTCCGGCGCGCTCGACTTCACCTATATCGGCAACAATCCATCCTTGCGCCTCGCGGCCACGGGTGCCGACGTCAAGCTGATCGGCCTCTCGAACTGGGCCAGGTCGAACGAGACGCAGATCGTCGTACGCCCGGACTCGCCGATCCGGAAGCTTGAAGACCTGAAGGGCAAGAAGGTTGCCTATCTCTCGGGCACCGTCCGCCATTCGACGTTCGCCACGGCGCTGAAATCGGTCAATCTCGGCATCGCCGATGTCGAGAGCCTGAACCTTGGTATCGAGAACTCGGATCCGGCGCTCGCGAGAGGCGATGTCGACGCGATCGTCGAAAGCAATGGTCCGGTGCAGAAGCTCGTCGATGCGGGGCAGGCGCGGCTGATTTACGATGCCGGCGTTTCCGGCAGCCCCGAATGGGCGGTGCCCCACCTCCTCAGCGTCAATGGCGAATTCGCCCGGAAATATCCCGAGATTGTGGCGCGTGTGCTTGCCGCCGACCTTGCCCTGTCGCGCTGGGTCGATGGAAATCCGGAGGAGACCATCAAGATCTTCGTCAAGGAGACCGGCAACAGCGAGGCGGCAGTCCGTTCGACCTATTCGAATGGCAAGTTCTGGCAAAATCCCGAAATCACCGAGGAAGCCGTCAGGGCGCTCCAGGGCGAGGAAGCCTTCATGGCGGAAGCCGGCCTTCTCAAGGGCAAGGTCGACTACGACAGCTGGATCGACCGGTCCTTCTACAACGCGGCGGTGAAGAAGGTTGCGGCAAGCAACTGAAGCCCTATTATGACGCCAACCCCCAGAGGCCGGCGTTTTCTCTTCCTTTAGCCATTCCCCTATGTCCTCCATCTCCTCGATTTCCCAGCCTCTGCATCGTTCACGCCTGGTTTCCGGCATTGTGGCTGTCGCCTTCTTCATGCAGATGCTCGACAGCACCATCATCACGACTTCGCTGCCGGCGATGGCGTCGGCCTTTTCAACGGACGTCGTCTCGTTGAACGTCGGATTCACGGCCTATCTTCTGGCCATGGCCGTGTTCATTCCGCCTGCGGGTTGGCTTGCCGATCGGTTTGGCGCGCGTAGCGTCTTTCTCTCCGCCATCGCTCTTTTCACGATTTCCTCCGTCGCCTGCGGCGCCGTCTCGAGCCTCGGCGAATTCACCGCCGCTCGCCTCGTGCAGGGCGCCTCGGCCGCGCTGATGACACCAGTTGGACGGCAACTGGTCCTGCGCAATGCGCCGAAGGCCGAGCTGGTGCATGCCATCGCGACGATCACATGGCCGGCGCTGATCGCGCCCGTGCTCGGACCGCTTATCGGCGCGTGGATCACCACCAACATCGGATGGCAATGGAACTTCTTCATCAACGTGCCGCTCGGGCTAGCCGGCGTGTTGTTGGTCGCTACTTTTGTCCCGCGCGAGCCGGCGCAGCGTGCTCGGCCCTTCGACTTCAAGGGCTTCTTCCTGACGAGCGGAGCGCTTGCCTCGATCCTCGCGGGGCTTGAACTCTCCTCTTCGCCGAATGGCAGCGGCGTCGCCGCTGCTCTGGTGGTCGCAGGAGGCGTCCTGTCGGTCTTCGCTGTTCGGCATCTCAATCGCAACAGGGCCGGACTGCTCGACCTTTCGGTGTTGAAAATCCCGACCTTCGCGCTGGCGACGCTTTCATCGGGAACTGCCGGACGGCTCGCCATAAACGCCACGCCGTTCCTGCTCCCCTTGCTCTTTCAGGTTGGCCTCGGCTTCAGTGCCGTCGAGACCGGGACGCTGGTGCTTGCGTATTTTCTCGGCAACCTCTTGATGAAGAGCGTGACAACGCCGCTGCTCCGCCGCTATGGCTTCCGCACGCTTCTGGTGGTCAACGGCGTCATCGCCTCTGCGTCGCTTGCGGCCTTCACTGCGGTCGGGCACGAAACGCCGCGCATCTTGCTGCTTGCCCTGTTGCTTGCCGCCGGCCTCTCGCGATCGATGCAGTTCACCGCGCTCAACACGATCTCCTTTGCCGACGTGACCACCGACCAGCGCAGCGCGGCCACGACCATCTCGGCCATGCTACAACAGCTTTCCCAACTTCTCGGCGTCGCCGTTGCCGCCGCCGTGATCAGGTTTTCCGCTTTCGCACGGCATGTCGCCGAGGGTGACCACGCGGGCCTCGCGGACATCCGCGTCGCCTTCGTGGTCATCGCGGTGATCGGCCTTGTTTCGGCATTGCGCTTCCTCGCATTGCCGTCTGACGCCGGCGCGGAAGTCTCCGGCCACCGTGCCCTGGGCTAATGCAAATTCGCGGTGAATCGTCGCCGACTAACTGCGGCGACTGGCGCGTGGTCGGTTGAGAGCGAGGAAGTGGCTCACGACCGGCGTCTCCGGCCCTTGCTGGAAGCGCCGGACTTCCTGCTGCACATCGGCGTCCGCCTTTGATACGCGCCGATGCTGCCTGAGGTGCTCGGCCCAGGACTCGACCATGAACCATTCGACGATCCGTTCCGGATCAGCCGCATCTTCCGTCACACCCCAGCCATAGGCGCCGTCTCGCCGCCGCTCCTGCGACAGGCGATGGATGGCATCGAGAAATCCATCCCTGTCCGCTTTTGCGACCCGATATTCGATGAGGATCATCACCGGGCCTCGGTCATTCTCGACGGGCTCGGCCGTCAGCGGCTCCGGCCAGTGGTTGGAGGCGACAAGATCGGCCTCGCCTCTCGGCAGCTTGAGCGGATGGAACAGAAGGCCCACGGCGAACAGTCCGGCAGCGCCGATCAACAAGGTGAGCGGAACACCAGCTGCCTCGGCGACAACGCCCCAAATAAGGCTGCCGGCGGTCATCGCTCCGTTGAACACGGTCAGGTAGACTGCCAGGGAACGGCCGCGTACCCAGTTGGGCAGGATCGATTGTGCGGCGCCGTTGAGTGTCGTCAGGGCGGTAATCCAGGCGGCACCGAGGGCGAGAAGCACCACGGGCGCCAGCCATTGCGGGGGCGCGAACGAGAGGCCCGTCATGACCGCAGCCGTAACGATCACGGCACCGAGAATTAGCGTGTCGGCATCGAAGCGGGCGCGCAGTGTCGGCATCACGATGGCACCCCCGATTGCGCCGGCGCCGACGGCGCCAAGCAGAATGCCGTAGTAACCTGCGTCGCCACCGAGGAGATTGCGGGCAACCAGCGGCAGCAGCGCCCACACGGCACTCGAGAAGGCGAAAAAGACCGCGGCCCGCAGCAAGACGACGTGTAGCTCGTGGCTGGCCCTGGCGTAGCGCAAGCCGGCGCGGAAGGCGCCCGCGAATTTTTCCGAAAGCGCGTCCTCGATATCCGGCGGCCGTTTCCACCAGAGGAGCGCGGCGATAACGAAAAGATAGCTGATGACGTCGACGCCGTAGGTCACAGCGGCGCCGAACCATGCGAGCAGCAGGCCGCCCGCCGCAGGCCCGATCGACCGCGCGATGTTGATGCCAAGCGAATTCAGTGCGACGGCGCTCTTGACGTCCTTCCGCTCGACCAGTTCGGGCACGATCGCCTGCCAGGTTGGCGCGATGAGCGCAGCCCCGATACCGCCTGCGAAGGTGAGCGCGATCAGCGAGCTTACCGACTGGAGCCCGGTTGCCGAGAGGAGCAGCAGGCAGACGCTGACGCAGGCAAGCATCAGCTGGATGACGATCAGAAATTTACGGCGGTCGAGGATGTCCGACAGGACACCGGCCGGTATCGCCAGGAGGAAGATCGGAAGCGTGGCGGCCGCCTGGATCGTGGCGACGGCGGCGGGCGCGGGCGAAAGGTCGGTCACCAGCCACGCGCTCGCGACATCACGGATGAAGCTGCCGGTGTTGCCGATAACGGTCGCAATCCAGAGCGTCGCAAAGACCTTCTGGCGAAGCGGTGCGAAGCCGCTGGAAGGGGCCGTCGCATCCGTCATGGCTGGCCAGACCTCCGCTCATGAAGGTCTTGCCATGCGACGATCAGGAACGCGCCGACGAGGCCCAGATGCTCGAAGAACGCATTGGTCGCCATGAGACGTTCCGGTCCCGGGGCGAGTTCCCAGAAGCGCAGGGCGACGAAAGTCGCCACCAGCGTGAAGGCGGCGAGCGCAAGGGCCGCGAGCCAGCGGAAGAAGCCGCTCAGAACCATCGCCGAGGCGGCGAGTTCGAAGACGATTACCGCTACGGCGAAGAAGGGTGCGGGATGCAGGCCGAAATGGTTCATCTCCGCGATCGCCCCGCCGAAGTCGAAGATCTTCGTCAAGGGCCCCTGGATATAGGCGGAACAGAGAGCAAGCAGCGCCACGAACCGCAGGACCGGTGCGCCGAACAGCGGCCTTGCGCGGGCCGCGAGCCGGTTTTCGAGCGTGGAAGCCGATGTCATGGCGACTCCCTTCGTCAGACAGCCCAGCAGGAGCAGCCGAGCGCGCCCCAGAAACCTTTGAGATCGGCGACCGGCAGCTTCGACGTCCAGGCGCCGGCATGATCGTGACCATGGACACCGCAGCTGTTGGCGCAGCCGCAAGTGGCGATCGCCGTCCGCCGCAGCGAGCGCTTGCCGGCGCCATCCGGTTCGCCCCAGGCAGCGTAGCCTGCATAGGTCCTGACCGGCGACCAGTCGGGCATGGCCGGTGGGACTTCGCTTTCGTCGTGGTCGGCAAAGGTTCCCGCCGCATAGACGACCTTGCCGCCGACGACCGTCAGATCGGAGGTCAGGAACGAAATCTCGTCCTCGGCGCAGGCGAAGAAGTCCTTGTCCGGGACGATCAAGTCTGCGAACTGGCCTTTCTCGATGCGACCCTTCTTGCCTTCCTCGTTGGAGAACCAGGTGACATTTTCGGTCCACATTCTGAGCGCCGTTTCGCGGTCGAGGCAATTGCGCTGCGGATAGATCCGCATGCCGCCGACCGTGCGGCCGGTGATCATCCAGGACAGAGAGACCCAGGGGTTGTAGGAGGCGACGCGCGTGGCGTCGGTACCCGCCGATGTCTTGACGCCCTTTTCCAACATGCGTGCAACCGGCGGCGTGGCTTCGGCGGCACCCAGGCCGTAGCGCTCGACGAAATATTCGCCCTGATAGGCCATGCGATGCTGGACGGCGATGCCGCCGCCGAGGGCGGCGATGCGGTCGATCGAACGTTCCGAGATTGTCTCGGCATGGTCGAAGAACCAGTTGAGGCCTTCGAGCGGGATATCCTGGTTGACCTTTTCGAAGACGTTGAGGGCGCGCGAGATGGTCTCGTCATAGGTCGCATGCAGGCGCCAGGGCCAGCGATTCGAGGCGAGGATACGTACAACCGCCTCGAGCTCTCCCTCCATCTCCGGCGGCATGTCGGGTCGCGGCTCGCGGAAGTCCTCAAAGTCGGCGGCCGAAAAGACAAGCATCTCGCCGGCGCCGTTGTGGCGGAAATAGTCGTCGCCCTGCTTGTATTTCACCGACTTCGTCCAGTTGAGGAAATCTTCCTTCTCCTGCTTCGGCTTCTGGGTGAAGAGATTGTAGGCGAGGCGAACGGTCATCTGGTCGTCGTCGGCGAGCTTCTGGATCACCGCATAGTCGTCCGGATAGTTCTGGAAGCCGCCGCCTGCGTCGATGACGCCGGTGACGCCCAGCCGGTTCAGCTCGCGCATGAAATGGCGCGTGGAGTTGACCTGGTACTCGAAGGGCAGCTTCGGGCCCTTGGCGAGCGTCGCATAGAGAATGCCGGCATTCGGCCTGGCAATGAGCATGCCGGTCGGGTTGCCGTTGGCGTCGCGGGCGATCTCGCCACCCGGCGGGTTCGGTGTTTCCTTGGTGTAGCCGACGGCACGCAGCGCGGCGGCGTTAAGGAGCGCGCGATCGTAAAGATGCAGGAGGAAGACCGGCGTGTCGGGGGCGATCGCGTTGATCTCTTCCAGGGTCGGCAGCCGCTTTTCCTCGAACTGGTGCTCGGTGAAACCACCGACGACGCGCACCCATTGCGGCGCTGGCGTGATCGCTACTTGCCGTTTCAGCATGTCCATCGCATCGGCCAGCGAGCGGACGCCATCCCAGCGTAGTTCCATATTGAAGTTCAGGCCGCCGCGCACGACGTGGGTGTGGTTGTCGATAAGTCCCGGCAACACGCGCCGGCCCTTGAGGTCGATAACCTTCGTGCCGGGTCCGGCGAGCGCCATGATCTCGCTATCGCCGCCGACGGCGAGAAACTTGCCGTCCTTGACTGCAACGGCGGTTGCGTTCGGGTTCGTCCGGTCGAGCGTGGTCACCTGGCCATGATGGAGGATCAGATCGGCGCTCATTGGCGTGTCTCCAGAATTCGAAACGGAATTGGCGGCGCGCGCCGGTGAAAACAGCCCCGGGAGCGCCAGGGCGGATGCCGCTCCCAGAAAGCCGCGGCGGGTCGGCATCAGCCGATCTCCCGCGTCGGCGGCTGATCGGCCACACCGTTGTGATTGACCCCAGTCGGCAGTTCCCCGAAAACGTGCGGGACACAGCGGCTGTTGAACCACGAAACGTTCACCGGATGGCCCGACATCAGGCGCTTGATGACCGGCACCGCCTGTTCGCCGATGAGGATGCCCAAAAGCCCCACCAGCGCGATGACCGGCGGAGCCGGCGAGCGAACGTTAAGCAGGCTGTAGATGACGCCCACGAGCAGCCCGGCGCCGAGCGACAGCAGGTACATTTTCATCGGCATGGTCCTTTCGGCGAGACGAGCCGTTCCGCCCGATGCGGACGGAACGGTTGGAGCAACTGGCGGCGTTCAGTGTCCTTCGGACGCGCCGAACATGCTCTTTGCGTAAATGATGCCGAGGCCATAGGAGCCGCCGAACCTTTTGGCGATGCCCGTCGTCATGTCGTAGGTCTCGGTGCGGGCCCAGTCGCGCTGCAGTTCCAACATGTATTGCAGCGAGGTCATCGGCCTGACGCCGGCCTGGACCATGCGTTCCATGGCGCGCTCGTGCGCCTCTTCCGAGACGTCGCCGCAGGCGTCGGCGATCACATAGACTTCGAAGCCCTGGTCGAGCGCCGAGAGCGTCGGTCCGACGATGCAGACGGAGGTCCACAGTCCGCAGAAGACCAGCCGCGGCTTGCCGATGGCATTGACCTGCTCGATGACGGCGGCGTCCTCCCAGGTGTTCATCGACGTGCGGTCGAGCAGCGCCTGGCCCGGGAAGGCCTCGGTGATCTCGCCGAACATCGGGCCCGAGAAGGTTTTTTCGGCGACGGTCGTCAGAATGGTGGAAACACCGAAGCCGGCGGCGGCGTGCGCCACAAGCGCGGCGTTGTTACGCAGCAATACCGCGTCGATCGACTTTGTCGCAAAGGCCATCTGCGACTGGAAATCGATCATGATCAGCGTGTGGTCCTTCGGTGATATCAGAAGAGAGCCAGGGGTCGGGGTGGCGTTCGTCGGCATTGAGACCTCCATAATGTTGCGCGTACGTGCGAGAGAATGTCGATTGTAGATATGGGAAGAATGCTGATTGTAGATATGCGAAAGGATGCTGATTGTAGATAACTGCGCTCGTTGTCGAAAATTGCTCCGATGGATCGATTTTTTTCATCGACCTCGCGCAAACGGCCGTGATGAAAAACCGAAGATCCTCCAGAAGTTGTCTGCTGCCGGGGCCTCATTTGCGCTGCATCCGCCGCCAAGCGGCCGGTGACGCGCCGCAAATGGACGAAAACACATGTGTCAGATGGCTTTGATCGGTAAACCCACAGCTGACCGCGATCTCTGCGATGGGCGTCTCACTCAACAGCAGGTCCTGGGCCATCTGGATTCGGTGCTCGGTCAGCCAGCGGTGAGGCGTGCGCCCCGTCGATTTCTTGAATGCCCGAATGAAGTGGCTTGTCGAAAGGTCGCATATCGACGCGACCTCGGTCATTGATATTTTGCGCGACGCATGTTCCGCGAGATATGCCGTCGCAGCCGCCAATTGGTGTCTGGAAAGGCCGTGTTGCCGGGCCGGCGCCAGATCAACGCCGCCGTAGCGGCTTAGAAGGTGAGCCTGAAAAGCGAGCAGGACGTGGTCCACATACAGGTTGTCGGCGTTCTCAGGATCTGCAAGGGCCGGCAAGAGTGCCTGGCCAAGGTGATACACCACTGAATCGACCAGGTCGGGCTCGCATTTCAGGCGGGGCAGGTCGGCCTTTCCGTTATCGAGCAAAAAATCGCGCAAGGCTCCACGGTCGATCGTAAAGCGGATGTTGTCAAACGCCGAGCGATGCTCGCAGCGCCAGTCCTCGACAAGGTGGGTGATCGACAACGCCCCCTGTGAGTGGCATCCGTCATGGACCAGTCTTCCGTTTCGCCACAAACGGTGGTCCTTGAAGGGGCGAAGTTGAACGATGGTGCTGAACGAGTCCGAATTCGGGATTGCGATGCTCTCCGTCTGGACAACACGATCGCTGCGAACGCGAGCAACCGACACGGAGTCTGATCGAAGAACGGCTACTTGCGGTCCGATTGACATGAGCATCCTCCCTTCTTTCGTTCAGTGCCGAGAGCGGCAGCGGCTTCGGAAACGGCTCGCCAGTGCGGCGGCTCTTTTCTGTGGGTGGCGAATGATCCGGATCCCCGTCTAGTTCCTGCCGGCTTGGTCCTCTCGATCGTGTATATAGGCTTGCGGGCTTTCTTAGATAGTGGGATAATTGTGACATATTTGTTCGAGAAAGTTGAACTATGTCCAATCCCGGCACGCCAACTTTCGAGCAGCTTCGGGTGTTTTTGGCCGTGGTCGATGCCGGGAGTTTCGCAGGAGCGGCCCGTAATCTCAATCGCGCCGTCTCCGTCGTCAGTTACGCAATCGCCAATCTGGAGGCGCAGCTCGGGCTCGAGTTGTTCGAACGCGACGGCACGCGAAAGCCCAAGCTGACGGCTGCAGGACGTACGGTGCTCGCGGAGGCGCGGGCGCTGGCTCAAGGCGTCGACGGCCTGCGCGCCAAGGTGAAGGGTCTACTCGACGGATTGGAGGCGGAGGTCGACATCGCCGTCGACGTGATGGTGCCGGCGGAGAGGATTGGAAAGGCGTTGCACGCCTTCGCCGAGGCGTTTCCGACGGTGGCGCTGTGCCTGCATGTCGAGGCCCTTGGCGCGGTTACTGCGGCGGTGCTGGAACGCAAGGCGGTGATCGGCATTTCCGGCCCACTGGCAACGGCCGTCGAGGGAGTGAGTTGTATTGCGGCAGGGGCGGTGGCGACGATCCCGGTGGCTGCGCCCGACCATCCGCTCGGGCGGATGGAGAGGATCGAGCCGGGGGAGGCGCGCAACCATGTCCAGCTCGTCTTGACGGATCGCTCTTCCTTGACCGAGGGGCAGGACTTCGCCGTGCTCAGTCCCCGCACCTGGAGGCTTGCCGACCTCGGTGCGAAGCATGCGCTGCTGCGCCAAGGGCTTGGCTGGGGCAACATGCCCCTGCCTCTGGTCCAGCCCGATCTCGATGACGGCACGCTGATGCGACTCGCGATCCCCGACCACAATGGCGGGATCTATCGTTTCGCCGGCGTCTGGCGGCGCGACACACCGCCGGGGCCGGCCGCGTCGTGGCTTTTGGATCAGTTCGTGGCGCTGGGCGCCGGCGACATCGACGAACAAGGATTTGCGGGGATCTAGGTCCGGGGCGTCACGGCCGTTTCCAAATCTGAGGCTCTATCATGTCCCGCGTAGAGCTAAGGCACATGCCATAGCCCCGCCATGGGCCGCGACGATCGACCGAGCGCCGTCTGCGACGGAGTTGATGCTCTTGCTATTTTTGGAAGCGGGCAGGGGAGAAGGATTGCGGATCGAGTGCTTCGCTCTTGAACGCTTCCGGCCGAGGCCTATCGGCAAGGAAACTGGCCGCGAGCGCTCCCAGCGCCGGCGACGTGAGGATGCCGTAGCCACCCTGTCCGGCAAGCCAGAAGAAATCCGGCCGCCCTTGCGGAAAGCCGACGACGGGTAGCTTGTCGGCGGAAAAACTGCGCAGGCCCGCCCAGCTCTTGGCGATCCTCCGCACGGAGATCGTGGTGGCCTCTTCCACGTAGTGTGCAGCCCAGGCGATATCGATCTCCTCCGGCTGGACATCGGACGGCTCGCAGGGCGTGGCGTCCGCCGGAGAGGCGAGCAGTCGCCCGCCTTCCGGCTTCATGTAAAAATCCTCGTCTATCTCGTTGATTTCCGGCAAGGTCGTGGCGTCCACGCCGTCCGGGAGATCGACGGTAATGGCGGTGCGGCGATGCGGGACGATGCCGATCGGGTCGACACCGAAGAGCGCGGCCACCGGATCGGCCCAAGCGCCGGCGGCATTGACGACAACCCTCGCGCTGATCTCGCCGGCGGTCGTCGTCAGGATCCAGGCGGCTCCATCATGTTCGGCCGACAAGATCTCATGGCGTTCCAGGATCTCGCTTCCATTCCGCCGGGCGCCCTTGACGTAGCCCTGAAGCAGGTTTTCCACCTCGATGTCCCAAAAATTCGGGTCATAGTAAGCCGCAGCAAGGTAGTCGGGCTTGAGGATCGGAACGCGCGATATTGCCTCGTCCGGTGTCACGCGCTCGATTTCCGGCGTGAACGCGCGCTCCTCGGCCAGAACCGTTTCGAACCGCGCGATTTTGTCGGCGCTGGCGATCATCACGCCGCCGCGCTGCTTCAAGAGCGGCACATCGGTGAAGCCCTGTGGCGGTCGATCGAAGAAAACCTTGGCGATCTTTGCCAGCGCGCACACTTCCGGCGCATTGTACCTCAGGACGAACTCGGCGGCGGAACGGCCGGTGCTGTGGTAACCAAACGCGTCCTCCCGCTCGATGACGGCAACCGAGCGGTGCTGGCTCAGGAAGTAGGCGAGCGACAAGCCCGCAATTCCGCCGCCAATGATGACCACATCGTATTTCCGCATTGTTCCCCGGCTCCCTACAGCGCCGTGCGTCTTTTCAGACGCACAAAGGTCGCTGTAACGCTTTGAATTGCTGCATGTTGTGTCCTTAAATCGGGTACGATTTAAGGACACAACATGCAGTAGGTCGTTCGCTCGGACCATAAGCTCGGACCATAAGACGACGAGTGGGGCCGTTCAAATTTATAGTTGGAAATGTCGTTATCAATCCTGATGATGACCCAGGCAGTGATCCAGCGGTTCCGTGTCCGCGACATGCGCGAGAAAGGCTGCTTCCGCCGGATTGAGGATCGAGTTGGGGTTCGAGATACGAAAGACCTCCGCCGTCGGAAGGTCGCCGTAGGGCGGCAACTGCCATAACTGCCCGGCTTTGGCTGCAGGGCCCGCGAGATGATCGGGCAGCATGCCGATACCGACATTGGCGCAAATCAGCCGCATCACCTCCTCGACATTGCAGGAAACGCCCCGAACCTGCTGGCCGAAGGAGCCGAGTGCGCGAACGGCCGTCACCGAATTCATGTGCTGCCCGCCAAGGACGTCGGCAATGAAGGCGATGTAGGGGTTGCCACGCAGGTCGTTGAAATCGACGCCTTCGACGCCGAACAGCGGATGGCCGCGCCCGCAATAAAGTGCGTAACGCTCACGAATATGGAAGCTCTTGTTCAATCCGTCGGGGATGACGCCGTCGCAAAGGCCCATTGTGGCGATGTTGCGCTCGACGGCACTGAGCACATCGACCGTCGTCGCGATCGTCACCGACAGGGTCACTTTCGGATGCACTCGGAAGAAAGTATCGAGCTTGCGATCCCAGGCCGGATTGTGCGCGTGGCTGACTGAATGGATGTTGAGATGGCCGGTCACCTCTTCCCCCGCGGTCTCCAGCACATTGGGCAGACGGACCACCGCTGCGAAGATGTCCCGACACTGGCCGTGCAATTTCTCACCCGCTTCGGTGAGATTGAACCGACCCGGCCGCCGGTCGATCAATTTTTGGCCCACGGTCTGCTCCAGCCGCTTCAACGCCATGCTGACGGCGGGCTGCTGCAGAAGCAGCCGGTTGGCCGCCGCCGTGATGCTGCCCTCCTCGACAACGACGACGAAGGTGCGCAGCAGGTTCCAGTCCAGATTGTGGGCAAAACGTTCGAGGCGATTATTAGTCATGGCGGCGGGCTTGTCGATCTCTGTATCGCGTTTGCGAATAATCCGCAGAACCGTCCCGGGCGCAAGGTCCATTCCCCAGACGCATGAGGCAGTGCCTCAATTTCGTTTGAAACCGCTGAGCCCGCTTGCCATAACCACAGGCGGAAAAATACGACGGGAGAGAGACATGGCCGAAAAGATCCAGTTCCAATGGGACGATCCGTTTCTGCTCGAGGATCAACTGAGCGAAGACGAGCGGATGATCCGCGATACGGCTCGCGCCTACGCCCAGGAGAAGCTGCAGCCCCGCGTGATCGAGGCCTATCGCGAGGAAAAAACCGATCCGTCGATCTTCCGCGAGATGGGCGAGCTCGGCTTGCTCGGCGTGACCGTCCCGGACACCTACGGCGGCGTAGGCGCATCCTATGTCGCCTACGGCCTCGTCGCGCGTGAAGTCGAACGCGTCGATTCGGGTTATCGCTCGATGATGAGCGTCCAGTCCTCGCTCGTGATCTATCCGATCTTCGCCTACGGTTCGGAGGATCAGAAGCGGAAGTATCTTCCGAAGCTCATCAGCGGCGAATGGATCGGCTGCTTCGGCCTGACCGAGCCGGACGCAGGCTCCGATCCCGCGGGCATGAAGACACGGGCGATCAAGACCGACGGCGGCTACCGCCTGATCGGTTCGAAGATGTGGATTTCCAACGCGCCGCTGGCGGACGTCTTTGTCGTCTGGGCGAAATCGGAGGCCCATGGGAACGCGATCCGCGGCTTCGTGCTGGAAAAGGGCATGAAGGGGCTTTCGGCGCCGAAGATCGCCGGCAAGCTTTCGCTGCGCGCGTCGATCACCGGCGAGATCGTCCTCGACAATGTCGAGGTTGGCGAGGAGGCCCTGCTGCCGAATGTCGAAGGGCTCAAGGGTCCCTTCGGCTGCCTCAATCGCGCCCGCTACGGCATCTCCTGGGGCGCGCTCGGTGCGGCTGAATTCTGCTGGCACGCGGCGCGCCAATACGGCCTCGACCGCAAGCAGTTCAACCGTCCGCTCGCCCAGACACAGCTTTTCCAGAAGAAGCTCGCGGATATGCAGACCGAGATCACGCTCGGACTGCAGGGGTCGCTCCGTGTCGGCCGGCTGATGGACGAAGGCCGGATGGCGCCGGAAATGATCTCGATCGTCAAGCGCAACAATTGCGGCAAGGCGCTCGACATCGCCCGGATGGCCCGCGACATGCACGGCGGCAATGGCATTTCCGAGGAATACCAAGTGATGCGCCACATGCTCAATCTGGAAACGGTCAATACCTATGAGGGTACGCACGACGTACACGCCCTGATCCTCGGCCGCGCCCAGACCGGGCTCCAGGCCTTCTTCTGAGTGTCGCCGTCATGGAAGCGCCGCTGAAGGGTATTCGCGTTCTCGAACTCGCCCGCATTCTGGCTGGCCCCTGGATCGGCCAGACGCTTGCCGATCTCGGCGCCGATGTCGTCAAGGTCGAAAGCCCAGCCGGCGACGATACCCGAACCTGGGGGCCACCCTTTGTCGAAGGCGAGGGTGGGGAAAAGCTCGACGCCGCCTATTTCCACGCCTGCAACCGGGGCAAGCGTTCGGTCGTGCTCGACTTCACGACGGAAGAGGGGCAGGAAGCGGTACGGCGGCTGGCTGCGCAATCCGACGTGCTCCTCGAAAACTTCAAGGTCGGTGGTCTCGCCAAATACGGGCTTGACTATGAGAGCCTCAAGAAGATCAATCCGCGGCTCATCTATTGTTCGGTGACCGGCTTCGGCCAGGACGGTCCCTATGCCCACCGCGCCGGCTACGACTACATCGTCCAGGGCATGAGCGGGATCATGGATCTCACCGGCGAGCCGGATCGCGAGCCGCAGAAGATCGGCGTTGCCTTCGCCGACATTTTCACCGGGCTTTACGGCGTGATTGCCGTACAGGCGGCGCTCGCACAGCGCGAACGCACCGGCGAGGGGCAGCAGATCGATATGGCGCTACTCGATTGCATGACCGGCGTGCTCGCCAACCAGGCGCTGAATTTTCTCGTCTCGGGAAAGGCGCCGCGGCGTCTCGGTAATGCGCATCCGAACATCGCGCCCTACCAGGTCTTTCCGACCGCCGATGGCCATTTGATCGTCGCTGTCGGAAACGACCGGCAGTTCGTCAAGTTCTGCCACCTGCTCGGTCGCGCGGATCTGGCGTCAGACGAACGATATCTGACCAATGCGGGCCGTGTTCAATATCGCGAGACTCTCACACCCGAGCTCGCCGCGGAAACGGTGAAGTTCGCGCGGGATGCGCTTCTGGCGAAGCTCGAAGCGGCAGGCGTCCCCGGCGGGCCCATCAATACGGTCGCCGACGTCTTTGCCGATCCACAGATCCTTCACCGGCAGATGCGGGTGGTTACGCCGCACACCGGCGCGGCGGCCGGTACGTCGCCCGGTGTCAGGACACCGCTTCGCTTCTCGGGCGCGTCCCTCGCACTCGAGCGCGGCGTGCCCCGGCTTGGGGAGCACACGGCGGAAGTGTTGGCCGAGATCGGCATGGCCGTCCCGAAAGCAAAAGGGTGAGATCGGCCAGGCTTCACGTTGCGAGTTTGCGGCTTTTGCCCCTCACCCTAGCCCTCTCCCCGCAAGCGGGGCGAGGGGACTGGGAGCTTGCCGCTGGCTCCTTCACCTATTTGCGCCCGAGCGCGGGGAAGGGATGAGCGCAAGGCCGCGCCGCTTGTTCCTCGCCCCGCTTGCGGGGAGAAGGTGGCCGGCAGGCCGGATGAGGGGCATATCCGCTAAGTTTCTTAACTTTTCAAAGCCCGGCTGAAGACGCGCGACAGCCGCTCCGCGAAGGCGCGCGGATCTTCCGGCTTGTCGCCGTCGAGGACACGCGCCTGGTCGAGCAAGAGCCTCACCGCGTCCTCGCGGAACGCGTCGTCCTCGGCGGGGCAGGCAGCAATGGCCGTGATCAGGCTGTGGCCGGGATTGATCTCCAGGATCGGCTTTGCCGCGCCGTCGATGCGGCCCGCACCCTGCAGCATCTTCTCGAGCTGGCGATCGGGTCCGTGCTCGGGTGCTACCAGACAGACCGCGCTTTCCGTCAACCGCTCCGAGGTCCTGACGTCGGAAACCACGTCACCGAGCGTCGCCTTGGCGAAGGCCACGAATTCGGCCACGGCCTGGCTCGCTTCCGTGGACGTCGCATCGTCGGAAGCTTGCTTGGCGATGCCGGCGAGATCCGCCGCCCCTTGCGTGATCGACTTGAACGGCTTGCCTTCGAAATCCGGCGCCGAGGTCACCCAGAAGCTGTCGACCGGATCGGTGAGCAGCAACACTTCGATGCCGCGGGCGCGGAACCCTTCAAGCTGCGGCGAAGCCTTCAACTGCGCAAGGTTGTCGCCGGTCAGATAGTAGATCGCCGTCTGGCCATCCTTCATGTCCTTGACGTAGTCGTTCAAGGCGCGCGGATTTTCGTCAGACGCAGTGGTGCGGAAGCGCGAAAGCGCAATGAGCTGTGCCCGTCGCTCGAAATCTTCGTAGATGCCTTCCTTGATGACGCTGCCGAAGTTTTCCCAGACCTTGGCGAAGGTCTCGGGTTCGCTTTCCGCCAGCTTCTCGATGCTGGTCAGCACGCGGTTCGTGAGCCCCTTGCGGATGCTGGCGAGGAGCGGGCTTTCCTGGATCATTTCGCGCGAGACATTGAGCGGCAGATCGGCCGTGTCGATAAGCCCGCGTACGAAACGCAGGTAACGCGGCAGCAATTCGGCCTCGTCGGTGATGAAGACGCGCTTGACATAGAGTTTCATGCGCCCCTTGCGATCCGGGTCGAAGAGATCGAACGGCTTGGAGCCGGGTACGAAGGCGAGCGCCGTATATTCGTGGCGACCTTCAGCCCGGAAGTGAACGGTGGCCGCCGGTTCGTCATACTGCCCGGCGACGCTGCGGTAGAAATCCGCATAGTCTTCCTTGGAAATCTCGCTCTTCTGCTTGGTCCAGAGAGCCGTGCCGTCCGCGACCTGGGCGGGCTCTTCGCCCGGTTTTTCGACGATCGAGATCGGGACGGGCACGTGGCCGGATTGCTCTTTGACGATCCGCTCGACGGTCCAGCGCGACGTGTAGCTCTTGGCGTCGTCCATGAGATGCAGCGTGATTCGCGTGCCGCGCGCCGGAGCATCGGCGAGTTCGACCGCGGAAACCGTGTAGCTGCCCTTGCCGTCCGACGCCCAGTGCCAGGCCTTGTCGGAGCCCGCACGGCGGGAGACGACGTCGACATTGTCGGCAACCATGAAGGCCGAATAGAAGCCGACGCCGAACTGGCCGATCAGCTGTGCGCCTTCCTTGCCCTGGGCCGCCTCGATCCGCTCCATGAAGGCGCGCGTGCCGGAACGGGCAATCGTGCCGAGGGATTCGACCAGTTCGTCGCGGCTCATGCCGATGCCGTTGTCCTCGACGATGAGACGCGCCTTGTCCTCGTCCAGCGTCAACGTGATGCGCGGTGCGGGATCGTTGGCGAGCAGCTCAGGTGCTACGATCGCCTCGTAGCGCAGCTTTTCGCAGGCGTCCGCCGCATTCGAAATCAGTTCGCGGAGAAAGATGTTCTTGTCCGAGTAGACCGAGTGCACCATCAAATGGAGCAGCCGCGCCACGTCGGCTTCGAACACATGTTTTTCGACGGACATTTCGACTTCACTCATCGCGTTGCAGACCTCCTTGGCTTTTGCCCCAATTGGCAGCCCGCGCGTTGAATTTCAAGGGTAGTCTTGCGACCGGTGTCGTTCAGTGCCATCCTGCCTGCGCGACCGCCGAGGGCGGAAAGGGATCGGCGCAATTTTTTGTGCGGAGTGTCAAATCACCGTAACACGGCGTTGCTACGCTCATCCGACCTGCAAAATAAAAGAGCGTAAAATCAAAGACATCCGCAGGTTTTTCAACGATGGATAATGTTGCGGCCTTGCCGCCTGCCTTCTTTGACGCAGATCAACGCTCGACAAAGACGGTTGCTCATATTTGCCGATAGGAATGGGACCGACCTTCGGTCGCACGCGGAGTGGACGTCATGCCTGAGCAATCCACCATCCCGACAATACCAACCTTTGCCGATGCCTATGCTTATGCGCTCGACGGCTGGCAGCGCTCCATCCTGTTTCTGGACGTGATGCGGCAGCGTGGCATCCAGTACGAAGAGCATGCGGCACGCGCGGCGCCCCACGTGCTCGATTACGAAGCGGAACTCGTCTGCGATGGCCGCAAGCTCGATCGCCCCGTCAACTATGCACTCGTGCGGATCGTGCCGCCCGCCGGCACGGCGATCGATCCGTTGAAAAGGCCGTTCGTCGTCGTCGATCCGCGCGCCGGCCACGGGCCGGGCATCGGCGGCTTCAAGGCGGACAGCGAGATCGGTGTCGCGATGAAGGCGGGGCACGCCTGCTATTTCATCGGCTTCCTTCCCGAGCCCGTCGCGGGCCAGACGATCGAGGACATCGCCCGCGCCGAGGCCGTCTTCCTCGAAACCGTGATCGCCCGCCACCCCGATGCAGATGGCAAGCCCTGTGTCATCGGCAATTGCCAGGCCGGCTGGGCCGTGATGATCCTCGCCTCTTTGCGTCCGGAACTGTTCGGGCCGATCATCATCGCGGGCGCGCCGCTTTCCTACTGGGCGGGTCTCACGGGCCAGTATCCGATGCGCTATTCGGGGGGGCTGCTCGGCGGCAGCTGGCTGACGGCGCTCACCGGCGATCTCGGCGCCGGCATATTCGACGGCGCCTGGCTGGTGCAGAATTTCGAGAACCAGAACCCCGCCAATACGCTCTGGACCAAGCAATATAACCTCTATTCGAAGATCGATACGGAGGCTGGCCGCTATCTGGGCTTCGAGCGCTGGTGGGGCGGCCATGTGAAGCTGAACGCCGAGGAGATGCAGTTCATCGTCGATGAGCTCTTCGTCGGAAACAAACTTGCCGCGGGCGAGATCCAGACGTCCGACGGCACGACCATCGATATGCGCAACATCCGCTCGCCGATCGTCGTCTTCTGCTCGAAGGGCGACAATATCACGCCGCCTGCGCAGGCGCTCGACTGGATCCTGGATCTTTACGACAGCGTCGACGAGATCCGCGCGCACGGCCAGACCATCGTCTACACGGTGCACGAAAAGATCGGCCATCTCGGCATCTTCGTCTCCGCCGGTGTTGCCCGCAAGGAACACGACGAGTTCGCATCCAATATCGACCTGATCGACGTGCTGCCGCCCGGCCTTTACGAAGCCGTGCTGGAGCCGGTGGGACCGGCGATAGAGAACAGTGATTTGGTCACCGGCGAATGGGTCATGCGCTGCGAGGCGCGCACGCTTGATGATATCCGCGCCTTCGGTGGCAATGATCTCGAGGATGACCGTCGCTTCGCTACGGCCGCCAGGGTCTCCGAGATCAACCTGGCGCTCTACCGCACCTATCTGCAGCCTTGGATCAAAGCGATGGTGACGCCACCGATGGCGGAGGCGATGCGGAACATGCATCCGCTTCGCCTGCAATATGAAGTGTTCGGTCCACGCAATCCCGTCATGGCATGGATCGAGGCGATCGCCAGGAACGTCCGCGACGAGCGCCAACCGGCCGCACCCGACAACCCGCTCCTGGCGCTGCAAGAGAACATGTCCCGGCAGGTGGTCGACGGGTTGGAAGCCTGGCGCCAGATGGTCGAGCACCTTTCGGAGCAGACTTTTCACGCAGTCTACGGCGCGCCCGCCTTGCAAGCGGCGCTCGGTATCGACACGAAGTCTGACCGCGCTCCGCGCAAGGCGGCAAAAAACCTGCTGCACCATGCGCTCCTCGAGAACAGGATCGCGGCGCTGAAAGCTGACATGGCCAAGGGCGGCCTTCAGGAGGCTCTCGCCCGGGCGCTGCTCTTTGTCGGCATGGCGCGCGGCAAGGTCGACGAGCGTGGTTTCGAAGCGGTCCGCCGGCTTCGGCGCGCTCATCCCTCCGCTAAGCAATTGACGCTTGCCGAATTCAAGGCGCTGATGCGCACGCAGTATTTCGTGTTGCTGGTAGACGAGGAGGCGGCGCTTGCAGCCGTTCCAAAATTGCTGCCGGAGAAAATCGAGGAACGCCGCGCTGCCTTTGCCGCCCTTAGAGAGGTGTTGGAGGCTCCCGGACCGCTGACTGGCATTGCCGCTGAGCGGCTGCAAACGGTCACAGCGCTTTTTGGCCTGAACAGTGAAGCACCAGTGCCTCTCATGGTTCGCAAGGCCGCGCGTGATCGCAATGGCGCACGTGATCGCAACGCATCCTGACTGGGAAAGGAGTTCCGAGTGTCCGAGGTGACCACGCTGGCGACCCAGCCGTCCAAATACGACCGCCTGATCGCCGCCGCGCGAGCCGAGGCGCCCGCGGTCACCATCGTGGCGCATCCTTGCGATGAAACGTCGCTGGGCGGCGCCCTCGAAGCCGCCGGGATGGGGCTGATCACGCCCATACTGGTCGGGCCGGAAGCCAAAATTCGCAATGTCGCGGCGGAACATGGGCTTGATCTAGGGCGCTGGCAAATCGTCGATGTACCGCACAGCCATGCCGCGGCCGCCAAGGCCGTCGCGTTGATCCGCGAAGGCAAGGGCGAACTCCTGATGAAGGGCAGCCTGCATACCGACGAACTGATGCACGAGGTTGCCGCATCTGCCACCGGTCTTCGAACCGAGCGGCGGATCAGCCACGTGTTCGTGATGGATGTGCCCGGCCACGCCGAGACGCTGTTCATCACGGACGCCGCGATCAACATCTTCCCGGACCTCGAGGCCAAGCGTGATATCGTCCAGAACGCGATCGACCTGTGGGTCACGATCGGTCTCGGCGAGCCGCGTGTGGCCATCCTTTCGGCGGTGGAGACGGTGACGACGAAGATTCCGTCGACGATCGAGGCGGCTGCGCTTTGCAAGATGGCCGAGCGCGGCCAGATCACAGGCGGCCTGCTCGAAGGGCCACTCGCCTTCGACAACGCGATCGATCCGGAAGCCGCGCGCATCAAGGGCATCAATTCACCGGTTGCGGGCCATGCCGAGATCCTCGTCGTGCCTGACCTCGAGGCCGGGAACATGCTCGCGAAGAACCTGACTTTCCTTTCCCATGCGGACGCGGCGGGAATCGTCCTTGGTGCCCGTGTGCCGATCGTGCTCACCTCACGGGCGGATTCGGTGCGCACACGCCTTGCGTCATGCGCCGTCGCTGCGCTCTACGCGGCACGGCGACGAGCCGCACAACTGGCAGCGGTTTAGCACCATGGACGCTCTCCTTGTCGTCAACGCCGGTTCTTCGAGCCTGAAATTCCAAGTCTTCGGCATCGCCGGCATGGACCTGACGCGCCAGGTTCGCGGGAAAATCGACGGCATCGGCACCCGGCCGCGTCTGCAGGCGACGGCGGCCGACGGCACCCGGCTCATCGACCAGACCTATGACGCGAAAGTTATTCGCGATCTTCCGACCGCCATTGCCGAGGCCAGACGTTGGCTTCTGACGCTCGAGGGCTTCAAGTTGCGGGCTGTCGGTCACCGGGTCGTGCACGGCGGTCCGGACTACGTGCGGCCGGCTCTGATCGATGCGGGGGTGCTCGACCGCCTTGCGAGCTACCAGGATCTCGCACCTTTGCATCAGCCGAACAACCTGGCGCCGATCCGCATGGCCATGGAGATCAATCCGGATGTGCCACAGGTCGCCTGCTTCGACACCGCCTTTCATCGCGGCCATGCCGAGCACACCGATTGCTATGCTTTGCCACGAGCCTTCTATGATGAGGGTGTCCGGCGCTACGGCTTTCATGGCCTTTCATACGAATATATCGCCGAGCGACTCCGGGAGGTGGCGCCGCAAGCGGCCCGAGGGCGCGTCATCGTCGCTCATCTCGGTAGCGGCGCTTCAATGTGCGCGTTGCGAGACGGTCGCAGCGTCGAGAGTACGATGGGCTTCACGGCGCTCGACGGCCTGCCGATGGGGACGCGGCCGGGTCAGCTCGATCCGGGTGTCGTCCTCTACCTGATCCTTCAGAAGGGCATGAAGGCACAAGCCGTCTCGGATCTCCTCTACCATGACGCCGGCCTCAAGGGGTTGTCCGGACTCTCAAACGACATGCGCGATCTTCTCGCGAGCGACGACCCCCATGCCGCGCTTGCCGTCGCACATTTCGTCTATCGGTGTGTGCTCAATGCGGGGATGCTCACGGCGGCATTGGGAGGGGTCGACGCCTTCGTCTTCACCGCGGGCGTCGGCGAAAACTCCGCACCGATCCGCGCACGCATCGTCGAAGGCCTCGCCTGGCTCGGGGCAGAGCTCGATCCGGCAGCGAACGAGGCCGGCGCAATGTTGATCTCTGCGGCCGCGAGCCAGGTCGCTGTTCATGTCCTCCCGACCGACGAAGAGCTGATGATCGCGCGCCATACCTTGGCCCTCATCAGCGCTCCCAACGCCTGACCCGGAGACCGCGCGCATGTCCATCCCCACTGTGAAGGCCAAGCTGCTCGAAGGTCGCAAAGGCCTGATCGTCGGCATTGCCAACGACCGCTCCATTGCCTGGGGTTGTGCCCGCGCGTTTCGTGCCTTGGGCGCGGAACTGGCGGTGACCTATCTCAACGACAAGGCAAAGCCACATGTCGAGCCGCTGGCGCGCGAGCTCGATGCGCCGATCTTCCTGCCGCTGGACATGGCGGTGCCCGGCCAGATCGAAACGGTCTTCGAGCGCATCGGTGAGACATGGGGAGAGCTCGACTTCCTCGTCCATTCGATCGCCTTCTCTCCGAAGGACACGCTCGGCGGGCGCGTGACCGACGCGCCGCGCGAGGGGTTCCTGACGACGATGGAGATATCCTGCTGGTCCTTCATCCGCATGGCCCAGCTCGCGGAGCCGCTGATGAAGAACGGCGGCACGCTCTTCACCATGACCTATTACGGCTCACAGGTGGTGGTGGAGAACTACAACATCATGGGCGTCGCCAAGGCGGCGCTTGAAAGCGCCGTGCGCTACATGGCTGCCGAGCTTGGCCCCAAGGGTATTCGCGTCCACGCCATTTCGCCCGGTGCCCTTGCGACCCGCGCCGCATCCGGCATTCCTGAATTTGACGCGCTGCTCGAAAAGACGAAGCTGAAGGCGCCGGCCCACGAGCTCGTCGACATCGATGACGTCGGCATGGCGACGGCGTTTCTCGCCCACGACGCAGCGCGGCTCATAACCGGCCAGGTGCTTTACGTCGACGGTGGCTACCACATCGTCGACTAGAGCAATTCCAGGAAAGTGTGTAACGGTTTTCCGTCCGGAATTGCGTAGTTTTCAGAGGATCCAGCGCGGGATGAGGAAAGTGTGTGCGTTTCCGCCCGCATCCCGCGTTAACTTCTTGGAATAGATCACGATGATTTTAGGTCGATCCGACCTAAAATCATCGTGATCTAGCGACGCGGGCTCGCTGTTGTCGCTCAGATGTTGCCCATGCAGAGATACTTCATCTCGAGGTAGTCCTCGAGCCCATGGCGGGAGCCTTCGCGGCCGATGCCCGATTGCTTGATGCCGCCGAAGGGAGCAGCCTCGGATGACATCCGCCCGGTATTGATGCCCACCATTCCGTATTCCAGCGCCTCCGCGACGTGCCAGACCCGCTTCAGGTTCTCGGCGTAGAAATAGGCGGCGAGGCCGTAGATCGTGTCGTTCGCCTCGGCCACCACCTGCTCGGCCGTTTCGAAACGGATGATCGGCGCGATCGGGCCGAACGTTTCTTCCTGGGCGACGCGCATCTGGTGCGAAATGCCGGTCAGAACCGTTGGCTCGAAGAAAGTGCCCCTGGTGCCGATGCGCCTGCCGCCGCATCGTACTTTTCCGCCCTTGGCCAAGGCATCGGCGACATGCGCCTCGATCTTCTCGATCGCATGGCTGTCGATCATCGGGCCGATCGCGGCACCGGCAGAGAACCCGTCGCCGACAGTGAGCTCGCGCACGCGGGCGACGAATTTCTCCGCAAAAGCGTCGTGCACGGCGGATTGCACATAGATGCGGTTGGCCGAAACGCAGGTCTGGCCCGCATTGCGGAACTTGGCCTGAACGGCGCCTTCCACTGCCTCGTCGATATCGGCGTCGTCGAAAACGATGAAGGGAGCATTGCCGCCCAGTTCCAGACTGACTTTCTTGATCTGGTCGGAACATTGCCGCATCAGGAGCCGCCCGACCTCGGTGGAGCCGGTGAAGCTGATCTTGCGAACTTTCGGATTGCTGCAGAGTTCGCGGCCGATCGGGGCGCCTTCCGAGGCGTAAAGCAGATTGACGACGCCTGTCGGAAACCCTGCCTTTTGCGCGAGCACGAACATCGCGCCGGCCACGAGCGGCGTCTGTTCCGCCGGTTTCAATACGACCGCGCATCCGGCGGCGAGCGCCGGCGAGATCTTGCGCGCCACCATGGAAGCCGGGAAATTCCAGGGCGTGATGGTGCCGACGACGCCGACGGGCTGCTTGATGACGAGCATGCGGCGGTCGTTGGCTGGCGCCGGGAAGGTCTCCCCATAGACGCGCTTGGCTTCCTCCGCATACCATTCGACATAGGATGCCGCGTGAAGAACTTCGCCCTTCGCTTCCACCAGCGGCTTGCCCATTTCGGCGGTGAGGATTGCGGCAAGATCGTCGGCATGCTCGACGATCAGGTCATGCCAGCGCCGCAGGATCGTGCTTCGGTCTTTCGCTGGCTTTGCGGCCCAGCGGCCCTGCGCCGCAGCGGCAGCCTCGATCGCAGCATGTGCCTCTTCGATTCCCATGTCGGGCAATGTCGCAAGCAATTCGCCGGTCGACGGATTGAAGACATCGAATGTCGCGCCGGTCCACTGGGCGGAGGGGCGGGTAACGCTTGCGAGCGCGGCAAACAGGTCGGCGGCGCGAAGGTGTTTGGTTAGTGCGGCTGTCAATCCCATGGCCCGTCCTCCGGCGAGGCCTGTTGTCGTAAGGCCAAGCCTGCTTCTTTTTCTGCGGAGCGGCGGTGCGCACCCCGAGCCGGCATCGTCGGCCGGACGCCCGCGATAGCGGGCACCCGAGTTGCCGTCAACCACGCGCCTCGAGGATCGATGCTTCGAGAATATCGAGTGCTTCCGCGAAGACTTCGTCCTGGATCGTGATTGGCGCCAGGAAGCGGATAACGTTGCCATGGACGCCGCAGGTCAGCAGGATCAAGCCCTTTTCCAACGCGATGAGGCGGATCTTGTTGGCGAATTCGGCGCTCGGCAGATTGGTTTTCACGTCGTTGAATTCAACCGCATTCATGAAGCCCGGGCCGCGGATATCGACAATCTCCGGTGCCTTTTCGCGGATTGCGGCGAGGCGTTGCTTCAGGCGATTGCCAAGCTGGTTCGCGCGCTCGCACAGCTTCTCCTCCTCGATGACATCGAGGACCGCATGGGCGGCGGCGATGCCAAGCGGATTGCCGCCATAGGTGCCGCCGAGGCCGCCCGGTCCGGGTGCATCCATGATCTCGGCGCGGCCGGTGACCGCGGCAAGCGGGAAGCCGCCGGCGAGGCTCTTCGCCATCGTCATCAGGTCGGGCGCCACGTCATGATGCTCCATCGCGAACAGCTTGCCGGTGCGGGCAAAGCCGGTCTGGACCTCATCCGCGATCAGCAGGATGCCGTGCTGGTCGCAGATTTCACGCAGCGCCTTCATGAACGCGGTCGGCGCGGGATAGAAGCCGCCTTCGCCCTGGACCGGCTCGAGGATGATCGCGGCAACGCGGGCCGGATCGACATCGGCTGCGAAGAGTTTCTTCAGAGCCGCGAGCGACTGTTCGACGCTTACGCCGTGAAGCTCGATCGGGAAGGGGGCGTGGAAGACGTCTCCTGGCATCGCGCCGAAGCCGACCTTGTAGGGCACGACCTTGCCGGTCAGCGCCATGCCCATGAAGGTGCGGCCGTGGAAACCGCCGCCAAAGGCGATGATCGCCTGGCGCCCCGTCGCGGCGCGGGCGATCTTGACCGCGTTTTCGACGGCTTCGGCGCCGGTGGTAACGAAGATCGTCTTCTTGGCGAAGTTGCCGGGGGTGAGCGCGTTCAGGCGCTCGGCGAGATGGACATAATTCTCGTAGGGCACGACCTGGTGGCAGGTGTGGGTGAAGCGGTCCAGCTGCGCCTTGACGGCGGCGATGACCTTCGGGTGGCGATGACCGGTATTGACGACGGCGATACCCGAGGCGAAGTCGATGTAGCGGTTGCCCTCCTTGTCCCAGATCTCGGCATTTTCGGCGCGGTCGGCGTAGACCTGCGTGGTCATTCCGACGCCGCGGGAAATGGCTGCGTTCTTGCGATCGGTGAGGCTGGTCATCGTCGTCGTCCTGTTTACGAGGAGAGGAATATATTGCATTTTTTCTGCAAGATCTCTCCGGAAGAGGTACATCTTTTCAGATGGATTGCAAATCAAATTTGGTGATCGAGACAACACCGCCACTGATGGGCGCTTCTTGTAATTGCATGAGCGCGGCGGCTAGATTGCCAGAAGTCCCGATAGGCTGGAATCGCCTGGAGCGCCGATGCCGGAAAGAGGAAGCGGATCGATGAGCGGAGCTGGCGATGTACGCTACAAGGTCGCCGAGGCGGCGAGGCTGGCCGGCGTGTCCGCGTCGACTCTCAGGCTGTGGGAAACGCAAGGCCTCGTGGTGCCGGAGCGTTCGCCGACTGGCCATCGGCAATATACCGAGGCGGATCTTGCGCGGCTAAAACGCATTTCCTGGTTTCGCGCCGAGCGCGGCCTGAACCCGGCCGCCATTCGCGAGGCCTTGGAGGCAGAGGGCGCGAACGACGAAAGCGGCCCGGCCATATTGCAGGAGAGCAACGCCGATCTCCAGGTCGGACGAAAGTTGCGGAGCCTGAGGCATGCGGCGGGCAAGACGCTCGAGCAGGTGGCCAGCGATATCGGCATTGCCGCATCGGTACTCTCGACCTTGGAACGTACGTCACAGGGCGTCTCGGTCGCTGTTCTCCATAACCTCGCGGAATATTTCGGCACGACGGTTTCCAGCCTCTCCGGCGAGGAGGAGCCTGAAGTACGGGCGCTCGTCAGGGCCGGCGAGTGGCGCAACTGGCCGCGCACGACACCGGGGGTGACAGTGCAATTGCTCGCCGAGGGCAGGAACCAGATGGACTGCCACCGTTTCGTGCTGGCGCCGGGCGCCTCGAGCGAGGGCGCATATCGGCACGACGGCGAGGAGTTCGTCTATGTCCTCGCCGGTCACGTCGAATTCATATTGGACTCCGATCAGTTCTACGACCTTCATCCGGGCGACTCGCTCTATTTCGAGAGCCGACGGCGACATGCCTGGTCCAATCGCCACGACGGCGAAACCGTTCTGCTGTGGATCAACACGCCGCCGACATTCTAGTCTACAGACGCTCACGCGGGATGGTTGAATTAGTATATTCTTATCGTTGTGCGGATTGTTGGATGTATTGTCAAGATTTATACAACTAACGTCGCCGCATCTGCGCTCTGACTGAGGTCTAATCAGACTTTGGTCCGATATTGCCGCAAAGACACACGGCAGATTTCTCGGCTGCGGCTGCGTTATCTTCGGTTCTCCCCCGCCAAAGTTTGGCCCTATTCGCTCTTACTGTCGCCCAGGCTGCCCCTTAACAATTCGTTTACCTGCATAAATTTGAAGCTCTCGCCAGAGTACTTTCATCGAAACCGGCGGCAAAAATCATGATTGCGTAGGGAGCTGGTGCCACCAGGAGAGTATCCCACAAAGATTTTGAACTCGGAGGGGGATGTTCGATGCGGATTGCGCGCGACCGGCAGTTGGATGGGCTCCGAGCCATCGCTGTCACGATGGTGCTCTATGGGCATTTTTACGCGGCCGACGGGTCCTATTGGGGCCATATGGGCGTGCGGCTGTTCTTCGTGCTGAGCGGGTTCCTGATAACCCGGCTGCTACTCGACGCACGCGAAGATGCCCGATTCGAGCCGGCGACGGCGCTGAAATCCTTTTATGCGCGCAGGGCGCTTCGCATCTTTCCGCCCTATTTCGCGGTCCTCGGCATCGTCTGGCTGATCGATCTGGAGAGTTCCAAGACGGTGCTGGCGTGGCACGCGCTTTACCTTTCGAATTTCTGGTATGCGCTCCAAGATGCGTGGACGCCGTGGGTCCTCTGTCATACTTGGAGCCTCAGCATTGAGGAGCAATTCTACGTCGTCTGGCCGCTGATCGTCCTCATCGCACCGAGACGCTCGATCGCAGCAATATGCGTCGGCGTCATCGTCTGCTCCGTCGCCTACCGCTTTTACTGGCCGTTCACGAGTGAGCCCTCGCTGGCTCGCGACCTGCTTCCCCCCGCCTCGATGGACGCACTCGCCTCCGGCGCTCTGCTCGCTGCCTACCGGTCGGAGAACGCGGCCTGGCCGCAATGGGCCAGATTGAGCTGGATGCCGCTCCTTGGCGCATCCGTCTTCCTGTTTTGGCTCAGGCCGGCAACGTTGACGCCGATGCTGGAATGGCTGGGCTGGATCGGGCTGGAGGTCTTTCCGCTTCTGCCCCTGACGATGCTGGTTGGCAATTGCTCAACGGGCATCTGCGGGCACCTCGGCCGGCTGACCGAATTTCCGCCCCTGACTGCGCTCGGGCGCATCAGTTATGGCGTCTATCTCTATCATGCGATCGTACTCGCGCTGGCCGTCAAGGCTCAGCCCTGGCTTCCCGTCAACGTCTCCGAGCAGGGAGTCGGGCGGTTCCTTGTCGCCGGTGCCGCCACGTTGCTGATTGCGTCGATCTCCTGGCTGGTCTTCGAGAAGCCGCTCAATGCACTGAAACGGCATTTTCCATATGTCCGGCCGAGGGCATCCGGAGCTGTGCCGGCTTTCACAAATGCAGGCGCTCGGGTTGGGGGCAGGGACGCCGAGTCCGCCGCCTATTTCCCCGAACCGATCAGCTCTCGCAAATCCCTTCAAACTTCCGATTTTCAATAACTACGCGAGCTGAACAATGCCCACGCCATTGGTCTCCGTCCTGCTGCCCGTCTACAACGCCGAACCCTATCTTCCCGCGGCGCTCGAAAGCATCCTGCGCCAGGACTACAGGCATGTCGAAATCATTGCCATCGACGACGGGTCGACGGATCGTTCGTTGGAGATCCTGGAGGGGTATCGGAAAAGTGACCGTCGTATCGTCATCGTCTCGCGCGAAAACCGCGGCCTTATCGCCACCTTGAACGAGGGCCTGGCGCTGGCGAGAGGCGATCTCGTCGCCAGAATGGACGCCGACGACATTTCCTATCCGTCCCGCTTTTCGCGTCAGGTCGCGGTGTTCAGCCAGCGGCCGGAGCTCGCGCTTTGTGGCACGGGTATCGATACGTTGATCGGCAATCGCATCATTCGCGGTACGCCCAACCCGATTTTTCGATCCGGAAGCCTGCGCACATTGTCGATGTTCTTCACGATCTTCATGCACTCGACCGTGGTCTACAATCGGAAAGTAATACCGGAGCCGATGCTCGTTTACGATCCAAGCTACGTGCATGCCGAGGATTTCGATCTGTTCAGGCGCATTGCCGATCGCTTGCCGGTAACGATTATCGATGAGGCCCTGGTCGCCTACCGGATCCATGGCGACAGCGTTACAAACAAGCACAAGCGCCGGATGCGCCAGACCCATCTGCAGATCGCGGCCGAAAACCTTGAGCGGGAATGTCTTGTCGACGACACGCGCGCGCTCGGCGAGATTGGTGTCGCGGTCACGATGGAGACGATCCGAAATCTCGCCGAATTCATCCTGACGCTCGAACGGAAAATTTCGTCTCTCCCGGTGGAGGTACGGCAGGCCCATGCGGATGGAGCCCTCTGTTTCTTCTATTTTCTCTATCAGCTCATAGCCGATGAAGAGCGACCGGAACTGACCCACGCTTTCCTGACCCGGACGGGAAAATGGGGCTTAATTCGGCGTCGCGAGCGATACGGTTTGCTCGCCGGTGCCCGTGCCCCGTGGTGTAGCCGCATTTCGCTTGCCGCCACGAGGCGGGTGGACGGGATTGCGCGGTACCTGCAATCGGTGCCCGCTGCGACGGTTCTTCCCCAGAATGGCATGGCCTAAGATGGCGTCCGAACGTTCTGCAACCGCACAAGAGCATCGAGACGCAGTGGTCGCACGGCCGATCTCCGCCACTTCGATTTCCGGCGGGTCGCGGCCATTCGCGAGCTTTATCGTCTGCACGCGAAATCGCGTTCAGGGAATTGCCGCCTGCATCCGTTCGATCGAGACCGCATGTCTTGCATATGCTGCCATCACCAGCGAGCTGGTGATCGTCGATAACGGCTCGACGGACGGGACGCCGGACGAGCTTATCCGGATAGCGGCGGCGTCGCCTGTCGCGATGGCGCTCGTCGCCGAGCCGCGCCCGGGCCTGGCGGCGGCGCGCAACGCAGGAATGGAGCGGGCCCGCGGCCGGATTCTCGTTTTCGTCGACGATGACTGCGAAGTGCACCGCCGCTATCTCGCCGATCTCGCGCGGCATTACGCCGATGGCGAACGGCGCATCATCCGCGGCGGTCGCGTCGAGCTTGGTGATCCGTCCGATCTGCCATTCACAATCAAACGATCGAGCGTTCCTGCGCGATTGACCCGCGACGTCCATCCGGGCGGCTTCGTGCTGGGGTGCAACATGACGATGCACCGGGATGTCGCGGCGCTCGTCGGCCCCTTCGACGAGCGCTTCGGGGCCGGCGCGCCGCTGCAATCGGCGGAGGATACCGACTATCTCGTACGCGCGTTTCAGCTTGATATCCCGGTCGAATACGTTCCCGACATGACCGTCTATCACCACCACGGCCGGAAGGCTCGCGAGGCGATCGAGAAGCTGCACCGCAACTACAGCCTCGGCAACGGCGCTCTTTGCCTGAAGCATTTCTTCAGGGCGCCATGGCTGCTCAAGCACTTCTGCTGGACCGTAAGGTCCGCCTGCGGCCAAGCCTTCGGCGGGGAGAGGTTCGATCCCGAACTCCAGCTATCCCACTGGCCGATCGTGTCGATGAACCTGCTTGGCGCCGCAAGGTTCGCGCGCCTCGCCGTGACCGGCCCCACGCCGCGGGCAGAGCTGCGTCAGATCGACCAGACCGCGGCAAAATTAAGGTGAGGGCCGTCATGTTGCGTTTCCTATTGCCGGGTTTTCACGTTCTGCACAACGCAATGGGGCGGCAGTTGCGTCTGCTGCCGATCGTCGTGGTTCTGGGCCTCGCCGGTACCGCGCTCGAAGGCGCCGGCATTGGCCTCATCATCCCAATGCTTGGCATCATTGCCGGAAATCAGGATGCCGGCGGACTACAGGGGATTTCTGCCTTCTTCCAGCAGGTGGGCGCGGGGCTCGATGACGGCCAAAGACTGCTGGTGATCGCAGCGGGCGTTCTTGCGCTGATCACGCTGAAGAATGTTCTCGCCTTTGCGAACACTCTGCTGACGACCTTTATCTATGGAAAGGCAAGTCACGCGATCCGAAGTGCGCTCTCGGACCAACTCTTGAGGATCGGCTATCCTTTCTTCCTGCAGCAAAATCCCGGTCGCCTGCTCAACATCATCTCCAACGAGTCATGGCGGGCCTCCGACGCAATACAGACCGTGCTCGCGGCCCTGGTGAACGGTTCCGCTGCCGTCATCCTGCTGGCGTTTCTGCTGCTGCTTTCCTGGCAGATGACGCTGTTCGTCGCGCTTGGCCTCGTCCTCGTCCAGCTCGCGCACGCCGTTTTGTCGGCCACTCTTAGAGGCCCGAGCCGGGACGTGACGTCCTTCAACAGCGAGCTTGCCGCGAGGATGCTTCATCTCGTCCATGCCGGCCGGCTGATCCGCGTGTTCGGCCAGGAGGAGCGCGAGAAGGCGGTATTCGACGCCGCTTCGGATGCCGTCCGCCGGGCCGGATTCGTCCTGCAGAGCCGCCAGGGCTCGTTGCCGCCGCTCACGGAAGTGCTGCATTCCGCCCTGTTCCTGGGGGCGGTCGTCAGTGCCTGGTCTGTCGGCGTCAGCTTTCCGGTCATCGTCGCCTTCGTCGTGCTGCTCTATCGCTTGCAGCCGCACGTGCGCGCCCTGCAAATGTCCTGGGGGCAGATTCAGGGCTGGAGCGGGTCGCTGGAAGAGGTGCGCTGGCTCCTCGATCCGTCGGACAAGCCGAAGCCTCCGGCCGGTCATGAACCGTTCGCCGGTTTGCGCGAGGGCATGAAATTCGATCACGTGACGTTCCGGTATCCGGGCTCCGAGGCGCGCCCCATCGTGCTCAGTTCGGCGACCTTCGCAATTCGCAGCGGCCGCTCGACGGCGATCATCGGACGGTCGGGTGCCGGCAAGACCACGATCGTCAATCTCCTGTGCCGCTTTGTGGAGCCTGACGAAGGACACATCCTCGTCGACGGCATGCCGCTCGATCAGATCGATCCCGCTCAGTGGCGGCGCCAGATTGCCGTCGCCAGCCAGGATCTCGAACTGGTGGACGGCAGCATCTTCGAAAACATTACCTACGGCCAGAACGCTACGATCGCCGAAGTGGAGCAGGCAGCCAAACTGGCCGAGGCGCACAGTTTCGTGGAAAAGCTGCCTCAAGGATACGCGACCATCGTCGGTTATCGCGGCGCGAGTCTCTCGGCGGGGCAGCGGCAGCGCATTGCGCTTGCCAGGGCGCTGGTGCGCGACCCCGAAATCCTGATCCTCGACGAAGCCACGAACGCCGTTGACGGCCTGTCGGAGGCCGCGATCGTCGAAACGCTGAGACTAAGGGCTGGCCGTCGCACGACCATCGTGATCAGCCACCACCGCAGCACGATTTCGTTCTGCGACGACGTGGTGGTTCTCGGCAGCGGCCGCGTGAAAAGCCAGATTCCGCTGGCTGAGGTGGCGTCGTTGAGCATGGACCAGCTCTACGAGCACGAGGCACGCGTGGAGCACCACGGCTGAGCAAAATGCAATGTGATGCGCGCCCTTCAGACGCGCCACATTGTGATTGTTGCGAGGAGGGGCCCCGGGCGCCTCCCGGTCAGGCCGCCTTGGCGTAATGCCTGGCCATTTCCGGCAGGCGCAGCACCCTGATCTTCGAGGCTTGGCCGGCGGCGCGGAAGGCCTCGAAGCGTTCCTTGCAGACCTCGGTCATACGCGCGATCGCTGGCTTCAGGTAGTTGCGCGGGTCGAAATTGTCCGGATGCTCGAGGTGGTGCTTGCGGATCTCGCCTGTGAAGGCGAGCCGGAGATCGGTGTCGATGTTGACCTTACGGACGCCGAGCGGGATTGCCTTCTGGATCTCGGCGACCGGCACGCCCCAAGTCTTCTTCATCTTGCCGCCGTAGGCATTGAAGAGTTCCTGGAGATTGGCCGGCACGGACGACGAGCCATGCATGACAAGGTGGGTGTTCGGCAGCCGCCGGTTGATCTTGGCGATCGTGTCGATCGAAAGGATCTCGCCGTCCGGCTCTCGCGTGAACTTGTAGGCGCCGTGGCTGGTGCCGATCGCGACGGCAAGTGCATCGACGCCGGTCTTGGAAACGAAATCGAACGCCTGCTCCGGATCCGTCAGCAACTCCTCCCGCGACAGCTTACCCTCGAAGCCGTGGCCGTCCTCCTTGTCGCCAGCGCCTGTTTCAAGGTTGCCGAGGCAACCGAGTTCGCCTTCGACGGAAACGCCGGCCGCATGGGCGATCTTCACGACTTCCGCGGTCACCGCGACATTGTATTCATAGCTAGCAACGGTCCTGCCGTCCTTTTCGAGCGAGCCGTCCATCATCACCGAGGTGAAGCCGTTGGTGATGGCGGAAATGCAGGTCGACGGCTGGTCGCCGTGGTCGAGATGCAGACAGACGGGGATATGCGGGTATTCCTCGGCTGCGCCGAGGATCAGGTGACGGAGGAAGGCGTCCCCGGCATAGGCGCGCGCGCCGCGGCTCGCCTGCAGGATCACCGGAGAATCCGTCGCATCGGCGGCTCGCATGACTGCCTGAATATATTCGAGATTGTTCACATTGAAGGCTGGCAGCGCGTAATTGTTCTGCGCCGCGTGGTCGAGCAGTTGCCGCAATGTGATCAATGCCATTCGAAATCTCCCTGATACTGGACGCCCTACTCCAGGCGCCGTGGATAGGCGGACACGGGTTCAGTACCCGATGAGTCTTGTTCGCGAGGGCGCTGAAGATGGATCGACCGCGCTTCGGCGGACCTGGAGCCGACGCGGCCGAACCAAGTCAAAGGCACAATAATTCATGCGGGTCTTTTGGCAACGGGGACGGCGGGACGGTCGAACACTTGATTGACGTGCGTCAGCGGATTTTGCTGTGGATGAGAAATCGCACGGTCAAAATTAGCGGCTTTCGCTTTCTGGTGGTGCTGGCAGGCTGGTGCGGAGAGGAGGGTAAAGGCGCATATGCCGGTAGGCTACGAGGGACGAAATCGCTCCTTAACGACGCGGTGGCTCAGTCGATGCATACCTGCGAATTGCAAAAAAATTGCGACAGGAGCCGCATATTTTTTTGCATATTACGTAAAGTGCCACTTCAATTCACAAACTTTGCATATCGGCCTTTCCGGGTCGGTTTTTGGGACCGAACGGGCGATCCCTGAATTCGATCTAAAACGTTACAGTTTGCCGTTCGGCCTGTTGCTGTCCAGCCTGACCAAAGTCGCAAAGGAGACGAAATCCACCGCAAACGAAATACAACCTATGCGGATATGAAAATCATGGCCTATAGAGGAGGATGCAATTTTCCGCACAAAGCGCCTTGCCTTTGTTGAGAATTTGCCCTTCTCTCCTGCGATCACAACCCAAAAAGAGGGGAAGGAGAAAAAACAATGACCTCACTGAAGCTTAAACTCAGCGCCGCAGCGTTGCTTGGCTCGCTGCTGATCGGCGCAAGCCCGGCGCTTGCGGAAGCGGTCCTTCACCGCGGCAACGCCGGCGAGCCGCAGACGCTCGACCAAGCACACACGTCGATCAACATCGAAGAGTTCATCCTGAAGGATCTCTATGAAGGCCTGACGATTTACGATGCCGCGGGCAAGATCATCCCCGGTGCAGCCGAAACCTGGGAGCTTTCGGACGACGGAACCGTCTATACCTTCAAGCTGCGCGCCGATGCCAAGTGGTCGGACGGCTCGCCGGTAACCGCCGAAGATTTCGCCTTCTCGTTCCGTCGTGTGGAAGACCCGAAGACGGCGGCCGAATACGCCAACATTCTCTTCCCGATCAAGAATGCCGAGAAGGTCAACAAGGGTGAAGCGCCGGTCGACCAGCTCGGTGTGAAGGCTGTCGACGAAAAGACGCTGGAAATCACGCTTGAACGCCCGACGCCGTTCTTCCTGGAACTGCTCGCGCACCAGACCGCACTTCCGGTCAGCAAGGCAAGCGTCGAGAAGAACGCTGCCGATTTCGTCAAGCCGGGCGTAATGGTCTCGAACGGCGCGTTCAAGCTGACCGCCCATGTGCCGAACGACAGCCTGACGGTCGAGAAAAACGCGAATTACTGGGACGCAGCCAACGTCAAGCTCGACAAGGTGATCTTCTATCCGATCGACGACCAGGCGGCCTCGGTCCGCCGCTTCGAAGCAAAGGAAATGGACCTCGCCTACAACTTCTCGGCCGACCAGATCGAGCGCCTGCGCAAGTCCTATGGTGACCAGGTCCACGTCTCGCCGACGCTTGCGACCTACTATTACGCCTTCGACACGCGGCAGGAGCCCTACAGCGACGTCCGCGTTCGCCGCGCGCTGTCGATGGCGGTCGATCGCGACTTCCTCGCCAAGGAGATCTACAGCGGCTCGCAGCTGCCGTCCTATTCGATGGTGCCGCCGGGCCTCGAGAGCTATGGCGAACCGGCGAAGGCCGACTTTGCAAACCTGTCGCAGCTCGACCGCGAAGATCAGGCGATCGCGCTGATGAAGGAAGCCGGCTACGGTGAGGGCGGCAAGCCGCTCAACATCGAAATCCGCTACAACACCAACCCGAACCACGAGCGTGTTGCAACGGCTGTCGCCGACATGTGGAAGAACACCTTCGGCGCAAAGGTTTCGCTGGTGAACCTCGACGTTTCGTCGCACTACGCCTACCTGCAGGAAGGCGGCAAGTTCAACGTCGCGCGCGCCGGCTGGGTTGCCGACTATGCCGACGCCGAAAACTTCCTGGCGCTGAGCCTCAGCAGCAACAAGACCTTCAACTATGGCCACTTCGAAAACGCCGAATACGACGCGTTGATGAAGAAGTCCTATGAAGAACAGGATCCGGCAGCACGCGCGAAGCTTCTCCACGAAGCCGAGGCCCTGCTGATGAAGGAACAGCCGATCGCGCCGTTCCTCACCCAAGCGGACCTGTGGCTCGTCTCGAGCCGCGTCAAGGGCTGGCAGGACAACGGACCGAACGCGCACCTGAGCAAGTTCCTGAGCGTCGCCGAATAACGAACTGAGGCGACGCGCGGCTGGTCTGCCGCGCGTCGCCTCCGGAGCACATCCATGATCCCCTTCATCCTTCGCCGACTGGCGAGTGCGGTGCCGACCCTCTTCATCGTCGTCACCATATCCTTCTTTCTGATGCGGTTTGCCCCCGGCGGCCCCTTCAATCTCGAGCGTCCTCTCCCTCCCTCCACGATGGAGAACCTGATGAGGACCTATCACCTCGATCAGCCGCTCTGGCGCCAATACGTTCACTATCTCAGCAATGCGGTGACGGGCGACTTCGGTCCGAGCTACATCTACAAGGATAACAACGTCGCGCAGCTGATCGGCAAGGGCTTGCCCTATTCGATGGAGCTGGGTTTCTATGCACTGCTTCTGGCTGTGATCGGCGGCGTGATCGCCGGCACGATCGCGGCCCTCAGGCAGAACAGCGTCCTCGACTTCGGGATCATGGCAGTCTCGACGATCGGCGTCACCGTTCCGAACTTCGTCGTCGGCCCGGTGCTGACGCTCGTTTTCGCAATCGTTCTGTCATGGCTGCCGGCCGGCGGCTGGGGCGACGGATCGTTCCGTTTCCTGATCCTGCCGATGATCGCTCTCGCATTGCCGCAGCTCGCCGTCTTCGCCCGGCTTACCCGCGGCTCGATGATCGAAGCGCTCCACACCGACCACATCCGTACCGCCAAGGCCTATGGCCTGCCGTCCCGCGCGGTCGTCGTCACGCACGCGATGCGCGGCGCGATGCTTCCGGTCGTTTCCTATCTCGCACCCTGTGCGGCTGCACTTCTTACCGGCTCGGCGGTCGTCGAAACGATCTTCACCATTCCCGGCGTCGGTCGCTACTTCGTTCTCGGCGCGATCAACCGCGACTACACGCTGGTCATGGGCACCGTCATCCTGGTCGCCATTTTCGTCATCGTCTTCAATTTATTGGTCGATATTCTCTACGGCCTGCTCGATCCGAGGGTCCGCCATGACTGATATCGTCCAAGCACCGGCGTCCACGCCGGAGACCAAGGGACGCAGCCTCTTTCAGCTTGCTGCGCTCCGCTTCCGCCGCAACCGCGCCGCCATGGCCGGCTGCATCATGCTCGTGCTCATCGCGCTGTTTTCGTTCCTTGGACCGCTGTTTTCGCCGCACACCTACGATCAGGTCTTCCCGTCCTACGTCTCGATCGGTCCGAGCCTGGAGCCAAGGCCGGATGCGTCGACGCTGCAGGACGTGATGGAAGGCGTTGCCACACGCGCCCGCGTAACGCTCAAGGAATTCGCCGTTGAGGGCCAGCGGTTCACCGCCACCATTACGTCGGATCAGCCTATCGACCCCCGCGCGACGCGCTACTTCGACAGGGCCAACGAGTTCGAGGGCACGAAGGTGGTCGCGACCGAAGACGATGGCCGTACCCTGAAGGTCGAGGGCCAGGTGGACCGCGAATATTTCCCGTTCGGCACTGACTCGAACGGTCGCGACCTGCTCGTTCGCGTTATGCTTGGCGGACAGATTTCGATCGCCGTCGGGCTGCTCGCGAGCCTCGTCTCGCTCGGCATCGGCGTCGTCTACGGGGCGACCTCGGGCTATATCGGCGGGCGCGTCGACAACGTCATGATGCGTCTGGTCGAGATCCTCTATTCGCTGCCCTTCGTCTTTCTCGTCGTCGTGCTCGTCGTTTTCTTCGGCCGCAGCTTCATCCTTATCTTCCTGGTGATCGGCGCAGTCGAATGGCTGGACATGGCGCGTATCGTGCGGGGGCAGACGCTTGCACTCAAACGGCGCGAGTTCGTCGGCGCGGCACAGGCGCTTGGCCTTACCGATTGGCAGATCATCCGTCGTCACATCATTCCGAACACGATCGGGCCGGTCATCGTCTTCGTCACCGTGGTCGTGCCGAAGGTCATCCTGCTGGAGAGCTTTCTTTCCTTCCTCGGCCTCGGCGTGCAGGCGCCGCTGACAAGCTGGGGCGCGCTGATCTCCGAAGGAGCAAACAATATCCAGTCGGCGCCGTGGCTGCTCATCTTCCCGGCCATCTTCTTCGTCGTCACGCTGTTTTCGCTGAATTTCGTCGGCGACGGCCTGCGCGATGCGCTCGACCCGAAGGATCGCTGACATGGCAGATATGAAGGAATCCATTCTTGCCGTCCGCGGCCTCAAAGTGGACTTTTCGACCCCGGACGGTACCGTCGAGGCCGTCAAAGGCATCGATCTCGACGTCCGTGCCGGCGAAACGCTGGCCGTCGTCGGCGAGTCCGGGTCTGGCAAGAGCCAGACCATGATGGGCATCATGGGACTGTTGGCGAAGAACGGCACCGTGACCGGCTCGGCCCGTTATCGCGGCCGGGACCTTATCGGACTTGCACCCAAGGCATTGAACGACGTCAGGGGCTCGAAGATCACGATGATCTTCCAGGAGCCGATGACGTCGCTCGACCCGCTCTACACGATCGGTCGACAGATCGCCGAGCCGATCGTCCACCACCGCGGCGGAACGTTCAAGCAGGCGCGCAAGCGGGTGCTCGAACTGTTGGAGCTCGTGGGCATCCCCGAGCCGGCGCGTCGCGTCGACAGCTATCCGCATGAACTGTCCGGCGGCCAGCGGCAACGCGTGATGATCGCCATGGCGCTTGCCAACGAGCCGGACATCCTGATCGCGGACGAACCGACGACCGCGCTGGATGTGACCATCCAGGCGCAGATTCTCGATCTCCTAAAGTCGCTGCAGAAGCGTTTCGGCATGGCAATCGTGCTGATTACGCACGACCTCGGCATCGTGAAGCATTTCGCCGAGCGGGTCGCGGTGATGCGCCGGGGCGAGGTGGTCGAGCATGGCAGGACGGCCGAGATCTTCGAGCGGCCGAAGGCCGACTATACGAAGATGCTGCTTGCAGCCGAGCCGAGCGGACGCAAGGCATCGCCGCCGGAAAACGCGCCGATCATTCTGGAAGGCCGTGACGTTTCGGTCGATTATTCGATCGGCGGCGGGCTGTTCCGTGGTGGTTCTTCGGTGTTCCGGGCTGTCGACGGTGTCAATCTGCGCCTGAGGCAAGGCCAGACGATCGGCATCGTCGGTGAGTCCGGGTCGGGAAAATCGACATTAGGCCGTGCGCTGCTGAGACTGCTGCCGAGCAAGGGGCACTATCGCTTCGGCGCAACCGATATATCAGGTTTCGACCGGGGCGCGATGCGGCCCCTGCGTCGCCAACTCCAGCTCGTTTTCCAGGATCCCTACGGTTCGCTGTCGCCGCGCCGGACGGTCGGCGAGATCATCACCGAAGGCCTTTACGTGCACGAGCCCGAGCTCAACCGGGCAGAGCGGGACCGCCGCGCAATCGCCGCACTGAAGGAAGTCGGCCTCGATCCAGCATCGCGCAACCGCTACCCGCACGAGTTCTCTGGCGGCCAGCGCCAGCGCATCGCGATCGCCCGCGCCATGATCCTGAAGCCGAAAGTCGTGATCCTCGACGAACCGACCTCGGCGCTCGACCGTTCGGTGCAGGGGCAGGTCATCGAGCTTCTGCGCGACCTGCAGCGTTCGTACGGGCTCTCCTACATCTTCATCAGCCACGATCTTTCCGTCGTGAAGGCGATGTCGGACTACGTGATCGTGATGAAGAACGGCCGCATCGTCGAGGAGGGCGAAACGGACGCGATCTTCGAGGCGCCGAAGGAGCCCTATACCAAGACGCTGATCGGCGCTGCCTTCAACGTCTGATATCCGCAGCTTGAATGGCAGGGGCGCGACATCCGCGTCCCTGCCTTTTTCGTGTTGTCTACCCCCTTCGGCCGGGTAGTCGGGAAGCCATTGACCACAGCGCGAGGGCCAAAACCAGCCCGGTGAAAGCGGCCCGGAGCCGATCCGGTATTTCCGCCGGAAGCCCGATCTTCCCGAATTTCCCACGGCTCGCCCACGGCAGGAACCATCCTTGCCTGATTCGAGTTTTCAATAATGTCCGAGCATTCGGTATTGAGAACACTCGAATCTGCTGGCTCCCCCAGCGGATTCGACGAGAAAGGCGATGGATTTCGTAGAAGCGGTCAACGCTGCCGGATCTTGGCTGCAGACTGCCCTTCTGAACGAATGGACGGTCTATCAGTCTGTCGTGATTGCGACCGGTTACCTGTTTTGCGGTTTCCTGGCAAAACGGATAGAGCCGGCACTGGAGACCCGCGCGCGCACCATCAAGGGAAATCCCGATCTGCTCCGCGTCATCATCGCCTTCATGCGGCGGCTGCGATGGCTTTTCTTGATCGTGTGGCTCTGGATCGCGGATGTGGTGCTGTCGCGATTCGGATGGCCGTCGTATCGGTGGCTGGTGGCCACAGCCCTTACGCTCGTGGCGGCGTGGTTTGTGATCGCGGTGCTCACGCGCATAATCAGAAACCAAATGCTCGCGCGGGTCGTTGCGGTCGCCGGTTGGCTCTATTTTGCACTTTACGCACTTGGACTGGATGGCACGATCCTGACGGCCCTCGATAACATTGCCGTCAACCTCGGTGCTGCCCGTCTTTCGATGTTGCTGGTCTTGAAGGCCATCGTTCTTTCTGCGGCGTTGATCTGGCTGGCCGTCCTGATGGGCAACATGTCGTCCCATTGGATACAGAAGTCAGCGGATCTTACGCCATCGCTTAAGGTCCTCATCAGCAAGCTCATCAAGATCACCTTGATCGGATTGGCGGGCGCCGTCGCGCTATCTGCAACAGGCATCGACCTGACGGCCCTCACGGTCTTCTCGGGTGCTGTCGGCGTCGGTATCGGTTTCGGCCTGCAGAAAGTGGTCTCCAATTTCATATCCGGAATCATCATCCTTCTCGACAAGTCGATCAAACCGGGCGACACGATTACGCTTGGAGAAACCTTCGGCGCGATCCGCGACCTGCGCTCCCGCTTCGTCTCCGTCATCACGAGAGATGGAAAGGAATATCTCATCCCAAACGAGGATTTTATTTCCCAGCAGGTCGTGAACTGGTCCTTTTCCAGTGAATATGTCCGCATCGAGGTTAGCTTCGGAACCTCATATGACAGTGATCCGCACGAGGTTGTTCGGATAGCGATCGAGGCCGCGAAAAGCATTCCGCGGGTTTCCAGTGTCTATGCCCAACCGGTCTGCTGGATGACAGCCTTCGGGTCATCGTCGCTCGATTTCAAACTGAGGTTCTGGATTTCCGATCCGAGCAACGGGCTGACCAACGTCCGTGGCGAGGTCCTCATGGCATTGTGGGATGCGTTCAAGGCGGCCGGTATTTCAATCCCGTTCCCGCATCGCGAAATCATCATGAAGACACCTGTCGAAGTCGTGGATTCACTTGAACGCGGCGACGAAATGCGAACCGGTCCAGCACCCGCATCCCGTTCCAACTTGTGAGGCCATCACGCGTCGTCGTCGCGTTGTGCCTCCGCCGCCAGAAGCCTTTTGTCGAGGCCGAACTTCTGCATCTTCTCATAGAGCGTCTTGCGCGAGATCCCGAGAGACTCGTAAACGGGCTTCAACGCTCCGCCGTGGGCCGCAAGTGCGCCGGCGATAAGGCTCTTTTCGAACGCGGCAACCTTGTCGGCGAGGCGCGCGCCGTTCGGCCGCGAGGACGTGGCGTCGTCCTGTTCCGCTTCGAGCCCGAGCACGAACCGTTCGGCCGCATTGCGCAGCTCGCGAACGTTGCCAGGCCAGTCGCGTTCCGCGATTTCCGACGCCAGAGCAGGAGAGATCTCGACATCATCGCGGCCGTAGCGCGCGGCGGATTCGCGCACGAGCTGCATGAAAAGCAGCGGAATGTCGGAACGGCGTTGTGCAAGCGGCGGTACACGCAGCGTCGCGACGTTCAAGCGATAGAGCAGATCCGCGCGAAAGCGACCGGCGGCAACCTCGGGCTCCAGATCGACCTTGCTGGTGGCGACGAAGCGGACGTCCAGCGGCACGATTTCATTGGAGCCGAGCCGGGTTATGACCCGCTCCTGCAGCACGCGCAGGAATTTCGCCTGGAGGTCGAATGGCAAGGAGCCGATCTCGTCGAGCAGGATGGTGCCGCCGCGCCCGTGCTCGAACTTGCCATAGCGCGGCCGCAACGCGCCCGGAAAGGCGCCGGCCTCGTGGCCGAAAAGTTCACTCTCGATCAGCGTCTGCGGAAGAGCGGCGCAATTGATGGCGATAAAGGGGCTGTTGGCGCGGCTGCTCAAGTCATGGAGTGCGCGCGCCACGACTTCCTTGCCGACCCCGGTCTCGCCAATGATCAACGTATCGGCGTCGGACGCGCCGATGGCGCGAACCTTGTAACGCAGGTCGACCATCGCCTGGCTTCGCCCCGGCAGCCGCTGCTCGATGTCGTCGCGCTTTCCTGCAACCGCTCTCAGGCGGCGGTTTTCAAGCACGAGGCCGCGCCACTCGAGCGCGCGGCGAATGGTGCCCGCGAGCGTTTGCGCCATGAAGGGTTTTTCGACGAAATCGTAAGCACCTTCGCGCATTGCTCGAACGGCGAGCTGGACGTCGCCGTGACCGGTCACCAGGATCACCGGGACCTCGGCGTCGATTTCGCGAATACGCTGAAGGAAGGTCATGCCGTCCATACCCGGCATGCGAATGTCGCTGATCACCACGCCGGAAAAGCTGAAGCCGATGAACTCGAGCGCGTGTTCGGCGCTGGCGAATGTGTCGACGCGAAATCCCGCAAGCTCGAGCGCCTGTGCACTCGAATGGCGAAGCTCCTCTTCGTCGTCGACGAGCAGGACACGGCTTTCGCTCATTCGGCGGCCTCACGCTCGTTCCGGCTTGTCGCAAGGTCGATGCGAAACACGGCACCTCCTTCAGGGTGGTTCGAAACGGTCAGGTTGCCGCCGAAATCCTTGATGATGTTGTAGGAGATCGAAAGTCCGAGGCCCAGTCCCTTGCCCACACCCTTGGTGCTGAAGAACGGGTCGAAAATGCGTTCGGCGATGGCGGATGCCACACCGAGCCCGCGGTCGCGGACCGTGAGAACCACCTTGTCGCCTTCGCGCCAGGCGTTGACGGATATCGCGCGATCATCGAGGCCCTCGACCGCGTCGACGGCGTTGGAGATGACGTTGACGAGAACCTGCTGAAGCCGGACGGAACCCGCCCGGACAACAAGTGGCGCCTCGCCGAGATCGATGTTGACAGCGGCGTTGGCTGCCTTGATCCGGGCGGCAACGATTTCCATCGTGTCGCGCATGACCTCGTCGAGAGGCACAGGGCCAAGCTTCTCATTGGGCTTGCGTGCAAAATTGCGCAGATGCCGGCTGATGGACGCCATGCGGTCGATCAGGCCGGAAATGCGCCTGACATTGTCGCTCGCCTCGGTGGTACGCCCCCGCTCGATCAGGAGAGCTGCACTGTCCGCATAGGTCTTGGCAGCGGCAAGCGGCTGGTTGAATTCATGCGAGAGTGCTGCCGACATCTGGCCGAGTCCGGCGAGCTTGCCAGCCTGGATGAGATCGGCCTGGGTCTGGCGCAATTGCTGCTCCGTGAGCCTCCGCTCGGCGATCTCCTCCTCGATCTGGGCATTGACGCGCGCGAGGTCCGCAGTGCGTTCTTCGACCCGGTGCTCAAGCTCGCTCTGGGCTTGCGCCTGCATCAACAGGCGCTCCCGGAGACGCGCGCGACGCTGCCAGAGCACGGCAACTGCAAGGCCGGCAAGCCCGCAAAGCAGCATCGCGGCCGCCACCGCGGTCAGCGCCTGTGTCTTGACCGACGCCGTGTCGATCAGGACGTTCACCGTCCAATCGGCCTCGGGCATATATTGCGAAAGAACGAGGTATTCGCGGTTCGCGTCACCGGTCGCAATCCGCATCAATTGGTGATCGAAGAGCGTGCTGCGCGACACCGGCAGCGGACGGAGAACCGCATTTGCATAGCGGCGCGAAGTCTCGGTGCGAGAGAGACGGTCAGGCGTCAACGGCAGGATGCTCGCATAGAGCCATTCCGGACTGCCGCTCATGAAGATGATGCCTTCGGGATCGGAGACGAACAGCTTGTACTCGCCTCCCTGCCAGGAGGCTTCGATCGTTTCGATGTCGACCTTGAAGACAATGACGCCGCGAATTTCATCGCCGACGCGGATCGGCGAGCCGAAATAATAGCCGCGCTTGAGCGACGTCGTGCCGAGCGCATAGAAGCGGGACTGCATGCCCTTCAAGGCATCCTGAAAATAGGGACGATAGCTGAAGTTCTCACCGACGAAGCTAGCGGGGCCGTCGTAGTTGCTTGCCGCGATTGTGTCGCCATCCGGAGTGATGACATAGATGTCCGAGGACCTGAGGAGTGCGTTGATTTCCTTCAGGTAGGTGTTGACGGTCTCGCGGAGGCGCCGGTCCTGCGGCCGCGTGGCGAGTTCCTTGACGTCATCGTGATCGGCGATCAGGGCCGGAAGCACCTGGTAGCGATTGAGGTGGCCGCTCAAGGCGGAGACGGCAAGCCTCAGCGTCGTGGTCGCCTGCGCGGAGGCCTCCTGCATATAACGGCGCGTAGCGACGAGATTGCCCTGCCAGGCAACAGGCACGGCGATGAGCGGCAGCAGGCAGAGCACAAGCGCAAGACGATATTTCACGGAATGCCCGGCTCCTCCCCCCATGCGTTCCCCTTGGATGACCGATTTAATCGATGGTAGGGATCCGCTCAACCGGTGACAAGCCGCTCATAGCAGTCGATTTTTCTTAACGAGAGGCTCAAGGTGTCAACGTTGCGTTGACAATGCGTTTGGCTGCGCCAGCCTTTCGCAAAGCAAGGGAAGAGCGCATCTATACGCCATCAACGAGCCCGGCTTGAGACGGGCAGAAAGGAACCGGACAATGCTCGACCAGATCAAAGGCCTGCATCACGTCACGTCGATGGCGGACGACGCCCGTACCAACAACCAGTTTTTCACCAACACCCTCGGCTTGCGCCGCGTCAAGAAGACCGTGAACTTCGATTCACCGGACGTCTACCACCTCTACTATGGTGACGAGACCGGCACGCCTGGCACCGTGATGACCTATTTCCCATTTCCGCAGATGCCGCGCGGCCGTGCCGGCACGGGAGAGGTTGGAACCACCGTCTTCGCCGTCCCGGTCGGTTCGCTGGGTTTCTGGCGTGATCGCCTGGGCAAGCTCGGCGTCACCGGCCTCAAGGACGAAGAAACCTTCGGCGAGAAGCGGCTGAACTTTGCCGGCCCGGACGGCGACGGCTTCGCTCTGGTCGAAGTGAAGGACGATCCGCGTGCCCCGTGGACCGAGGGCGGCATTTCCGCAGACCACGCGATCCGTGGCTTCCATTCGGTCGCCATGCGGCTGCGCGATGAGGGCGCCACCTCCGAATTGCTCAAGTTCATGGGCTATCAGGAGTTCGACCGCAAGGATGGCGTTACCCGGCTGATCGTGCCGGGCGGCAATGGCGCGGGCCTCGTCGACCTCGAAACGCTGCCCAACGTCAATCGCGCGGGGCAGGGCGCCGGCTCCGTACACCATGTCGCCTTCGCGGTCGACAATCGCGAAAAGCAGTTGGAAGTGCGCAAGGCGCTGATGGACACCGGCTATCATGTCACTCCGGTCATCGATCGTGACTATTTCTGGGCGATCTATTTCCGGACACCGGGTGGTGTGCTCTTCGAGATCGCCACGAACGAGCCCGGCTTTGACCGTGACGAGGAGATTGCCCATCTCGGCGAGGCGCTGAAACTGCCGCAGCAGCACAAGCACCTGCGTCCGATCCTCGAAAGCCACCTGCAGAACCTGGAAGGATAAATTTCCGGTATCTCTGCGGCCGAGATTTCCTCCTCCGTCTCACGCGGGGGAGGGGCTGGGCATTGATATGACGAACAGTGACGGCACCGCCTGCAGGCGCAGGCCGCCTGCCAAGGAGAGTTTCGATGGTCGACCACGGCTATGTGCATAAATTGAAAGCCGGCAAGCCCGGCAGCCCGATCCTTTTCGTTCTTCACGGCACCGGAGGCGACGAGAACCAGTTTTTCAGCTTCGGCTCGCAACTTTTGCCGGAGGCGACGATCGTGTCGCCGCGCGGCGACGTTTCGGAACACGGCGCGGCCCGCTTCTTCAGGCGCACCGGCGAGGGCGTCTACGACATGGCGGATCTCGCGCGCGCCACCACAAAGCTGGCAAACTTCGCCAGGACGCTTGCAGCTGAGCATGAGGCCTCGGAAATCATCGGCCTCGGCTATTCCAACGGTGCGAATATCATTGCGAACGTGCTGATCGAAGAAGGCGTCTTTGACAAGGCTGTCCTGATGCACCCGCTGATCCCGTTCAAGCCGAAAGACAACCCGAAGCTCGAAGGCCGAGGCATATTGATCACTGCCGGAGAGCGCGATCCGATCTGCCCGGCACCGCTGACGCAGTCGCTCGCCGACTACTTCAAGGCTCAAAAGGCGACAGTCACCGTGGAGTGGCATCCCGGCGGCCATGATATCCGGCAGAACGAGATTGCCGCGGTCGAGCGGTTCGTGAAAGCTTGAAAAACGCACCTGATTGAACTAAGTCTGATAAACTAAGTTCAATCAAGAGGCTGCGGTGGAAACCGTCAATATTCACGAGGCCAAGACCCATCTGTCCCGGCTGGTCGAAAAGGCGGCGAGGGGAGAGCCGTTCATCATCGCCAAGGCGGGAAAGCCCTTGGTGAAGGTGGTGGCCCTCGATCAGCCTTCCGAAACCGAAAGGCAGCGGATCGGCTTTATGACCGGCGAGATCGTGGTGCCGGACGATTTCGATCGTATGGCCAGCGATGAGATTGAAAATCTTTTCGGCACCGGCGTATGAACATACTGCTCGACACGCACATCCTCCTCTGGGTAGCCGGCGCTCCCGACCGGTTGCCGCGAGAAGCCCGGGCGCTCATCGAGAATCAGGAGAACGCGCTCTTTTTCAGTGCGGCGAGCCTTTGCGAAATTGCCATCAAGTGCAGCCTTGGGCGCGCCGATTTCGAGGCCAATCCTCGGCTGCTGCGCCGAGGCCTGTTGGACAACGGCTATAAGGAACTGCCTGTCAGCAGTGCCCATGCGGTGGAAATCGATCAACTCCCGCCAATCCACAAGGACCCCTTCGATCGCATTCTGGTCGCCCAGTCGATAGTCGAGGGCGTGACACTGCTGACAGCGGATGAGATCGTCGGACAGTACCCGGGGCCGATTCGGCTCGTCTGACCGCGTCACTCCAGCCTGCTGCGGAAGAGCCAGGCGGCGGCGGAAAGTGTCACGACGGCGATCAGGCAGAGCGGCAGGGTCTGGTGCACCACCTCTGCAAGCGGAATGTCCTTGAGGAATACCCCCTTCACGATCACCAGGAAATAACGCAGCGGATTGATGAGCGTGATCGGCTGCAGCCAGGACGGCATGTTCTCGATCGGCGTCGCGAAACCCGACAGGAGCATGGCTGGAACCATGAACAGGAAGGCTCCTAGAATCGCTTGCTGCTGTGTCATCGACAGCGCCGAGATGAAAAGGCCAAGGCCGACGACGGAGGCGAGATAGAAAATCGCGCTGCCGTAGAGCAGGATGAGCGAACCGCGCAACGGCACGCCGAAGATGAAGACGGCGGCGAGAATATAGACCGTGATATGGAAGAGCCCGATCATCATCGGCGGTATCAGCTTGCCGATGAGGATTTCGTGGGTGCGCAACGGCGAGACGATGAGTTGGTCGAAGGTGCCAAGTTCACGCTCGCGGGCAACCGACAGCGCGGTAACGATGAGCCCGATCAGGAGCGCAATGCTTGCCACGAGGTTAGGCACCATGAACCATTGGTAGGTGAGGTTTGGATTGAACCAGTTGCGCGCCTCGACCCGGACCACATGGGATGCCGCGCGTTTTCCGGCGGGAGTTTCCGAGGCCAGTATGCCGACGATCTGGCTCAAATAACCGGAAACGATCTGGGAGGCGTTGGAACGCCGCCCGTCGAGGATCACCTGCACTTCGGCCGGCCGTCCCGCTTCGATGTCTCGGGAGAAGGTCGGACCGATTTCCAATGCGGCAAGCACACGCTGCGTATCTAGGGCAAGCCGGATTTCAGCCGGGCTGCTCGCCCCGGTGATCGTTCGGAAGGTCGGAGAGCCGCCGATCCGCTGGACCAGTTCCTGGCTCCATTGGCCCGTATCGCGATCGAGCACCATCAGGTCGACGTTCTTCACCTCCAACGTTGCCGCATAGGAAAAGACGAGCAGCTGGATGATCGGCGGACCGATGAGGATGGCGCGGCCCTTCGGGTCGCGCAGCACCGCCAGAAGCTCCTTGATGATCAGCGCCTTCAGCCGCGTCCACCACATTTTAGCCGATCCTCTTTCTGGTGCTGCGTGCGGCAAGCGCGAAGAAGACGCTGCCGATCAGAAGCATGACTGCGATCGCGCGTGCGAACATCGGCCAGATATCCCCGGCCAAAAAGACGGACTGGAGGCTGGGGATCAGATAGCGTGCCGGCACGATGAAGGTGATCCACTGGATGACTGTCGGCATGGAATTGATCTCGAAGAGGAAGCCGGAAAGCAGGAAAGCCGGCAGGAATGCCGTTATCAACGCGAGCTGCGAGGCGAGGAACTGGTTCTTGGTCGCCGCCGAGATCAGCAATCCCTGGCCGAGCGCCGGCATGAGGAACGTGGCGGAGAGTGCGTAGAGCGCCGCCACCGAGCCGCGGAAAGGCACGCCGAACAGGAAGACGGCGAGCAGCACGCAGAGCGTCATCGAGGTGAGCCCGAGAATGAAATAGGGCAGGAGCTTGCCGGCAAGGAGCTCGGCGGCGGAGACGGGTGTCGCCATCATCGCTTCCATCGTGCCTCGCTCCCATTCCCGCGCGACGACCAGCGAAGTTAGCAGCGTGCCGACGAGCGTCATGACGATGGCGATCGATCCGGGAACAAGGAAATTGCGGCTTGTCAGTTCCGGATTGAACCAGAAGCGTTGTTCGGCAGCAATCGCCGGCGAGCGCCCCACGCCCTCGCTGAAACGCTGACGCTCCCAGTTGGCGACGGTACCCTGCGCGTAGTTCTGAACGAAATTCGCCGTGTTCGGATCCGAGCCATCGACGATGACCTGGATCGCCGGATGGCGTCCCGCGGCGTGGTCGGCCGCAAAGCCCGCCGGAATCACCAGGATGCCGCGCACCCGGCCGAGCACGAGATCGTCCTCGAATTCGCGGCGGTCATGGCCGTTGACGACCGCGAAATAGCGCGACCCCTGAAAGCTTGCGGCGAGATCGCGCGTCAATGGCGTTGCTTCCTCGACCACCAGTGCGACCCGCGTCCGCGTCGTGTCGAGGGAAACGCCGTAGCCGAAGAGGAAGAGCAGGATCAGCGGCAGTACGAAGGCGATCAGGATGCTGCTCGGGTCGCGCACGATCTGATAGCTTTCCTTGCGCACGAGGGCCGTGAAGCGTCTTGCCCTGCCGCCACCCTCCTGAGTAGTGCTGCTCTTCCCGATCACGTTCATGCCGCTTCCTTCGCCTCCGAATCCTGGATGAGCGCGATGAAGGCGTCTTCCATTGTCGGGTCCGGGAGGTCCTTGTTGGCGACGCGCGCCTTCATCTCGTCCGGGGAGCCGAGCGCGATCGACCGGCCGCGATAAATGAGCGAGATGCGGTCGCAATATTCCGCCTCGTCCATGAAGTGGGTGGTGACGAGAACGGTCACGCCCTTTTCCACGAGGCCGTTGATGTGTGTCCAGAACTCGCGCCGGGTGATCGGATCGACACCCGAAGTCGGTTCGTCGAGAAAGAGCACCTCCGGTTCGTGCAGCACGGCGCAGGCAAGCGCCAGGCGCTGCTTGAGGCCGAGCGGCAGGTCCTTGGCCGACATGTCCTCGGTCGGGCGAAAATCGAAGATCTGCGTCATCAGTTCGATGCGCTCGCGTCGCTTCGCGCCGGAAAGCCCGTAGACGCCTGCAAAGAAATTAAGGTTCTGGATGACGCTGAGATCGCCATAGAGGGAGAATTTCTGCGCCATGTAGCCGAGCCGGTTGCGTGCTTCTGCAGCATCGCGCCTGAGGTCGAAGCCAGCGACGCGGCCTTCGCCGGCGGTCGGCTTCAGCAGCCCGCACAGCATCTTGAATGTGGTCGACTTGCCGGCGCCGTTCGGACCCAAGAGGCCGAAAATCTGGCCCCGCGGGATGTCGAAGGTAATGTTGTCGGCGGCGGTGAAGTCGCCGAAGCGTTTCGTCAGCCCGCGCGCCTCGATCACCGCCTTGCCCTCGTCTGCGGCAAAGGTCCTCTGCGTCTCCGCAAGCCGCGAGCGGCCACCGGGGCCACCGCCGAGCATGTCGACAAAGGCGTCCTCGAAGCGCGGCGGCGTTATGTCGGCACGCGATGCCGTCGCGGCGCCGTTGCCGGCAAGCGGCGGAGGCTCCAGACCCGCTTTCATCACGAGGCGGATCGCCTCGCCCTGAATGACGCCATCGACCACGCCTTCGTCGTCGAGAAGGCGCGCCAGCTTCTCGCGGCGGCGACCTTCTATGCCGCTCACCCGAAACACGCGCTCCGCCACGCGGCTTGTCATTTCCTGCGGCGCGCCGGCGAAAAGCAGTTTGCCCTGATTGAGCAGGAAGACGTGGTCGCAGGCCTCCGCCTCTTCGAGATAGGCCGTCGACCAGACGACACCAACCCCTTCGGTTGTCAGGTTTTCGACCATCTTCCAGAGATCGCGCCGGGAAATCGGATCGACGCCGACGCCGGGCTCGTCGAGCAGCAGCAGGCGCGGCTTGCGCAGCAGCGCGCAAGCAAGACCGAGCTTCTGCTTCATGCCGCCGGAAAGCTTTCCGGCAAGGCGCGTCGTGAAGCGTTTGAGATCGGTAAATTCGAGCAGTTCGCCGAACGTCGCAGCGCGCTCGGCTTGCGGCAGGCCTCGCAGGTCGGCATAGAGGTCGATATTTTCCTGGACGGAAAGGTCTTCGTAGAGGCCGAAGCGTTGCGGCATGTAGCCGATTGCCGCCTGGATGCTCACCGGATCCGTGCGCGTGTCGTAGTCAAGCACCTGGACAGTACCCGCATCCGGCAGCATGAGTCCGGTCATCAGGCGGATCAGCGTCGTCTTGCCGGCGCCGTCGGGGCCGACGAGGCCGGTGATCCGCCCGCCAGCGATCGTACCGTCGATGGCGTCGAGGGCAGGCGCCGGGGCGCCGAACCGCTTGGTGACGCCTGTCAACCGGACGAAGGGTTCGGAGGAGGTAGTAACATCGGGGGCAGCGGCCGTCATGACATTGCCTCTCCGGCCGCCGGCAGATGAATGGTGACCGGCATGCCCTGGCGCAGGTCCGCGCCAGGATTGGTGACCACGATCCTCAGCCGATAGACGAGGTCTGTCCGGAGTTCAGGTGTCTCGACGGATTTCGGCGTAAATTCCGCAACGGGCGAGATGAAGCCGACGGTCGCATCATAGGCCCTGTCAGGCGCGGTATCCGACGTCACCTTGACTTTCATGCCGGGGTGAACGCGGCCGAGGTCGGGTTCTGCGACATAGGCGCGGACCCAGACCGGTTCGGTCAGCGAGAGCACATAGACATTATCGGCCGGGGAAACGATGGCACCGGTCTCGCGGACGCGCGAGAGGACGACGCCGGCGCTTGGCGCGACGAGCTCGGTGTCCTTGAGCGACGTCCGGGCACTGGCAAGCTTCGCAGTTGCCGCATTCACCTGTGCTTGCGCCGTGGCTATGTCCTCCACACGGCTACCCTCTTCGAGCAGCGCCAGAGCCTCGCGCGCCGAGGTTGCGCGTGCGGTCGCGGCGGCGCGCGCGGCACTCGCCTGGTCAAGCTCTGCCTGGGAGATCGTGCCGTTCGGCCGCAATTGCCGAGCGCGCTCATAGGCGAGTTTGGCGTTTTCGAGCTCGGCGACACGTTCTTCATGGACGGCGCGCGCCTGTGCGATTTCCGTGGCCCGCGCACCAGCCTTAAGCTTGGTGAGCGTGGCGCTCAAGGCCTCCACCTCCGCGTTGGCTGCGTCGACCGCCTGCTTGAAAGGCTCGGCATCAAGCCTGGCGATCACATCGCCAGCTTTCACGGCATCGCCCTCGTCGACGCGCAGCTCCGCGATGCGGCCGCTGACGCGGAAGCCGAGCAACACCTGTCGGATATCGACATTGCCGTAAAGCACCGCCTGGCGATTGTCCTCGGCCCAGCCGATCCGTGCCGGCAGGTCGAACCACCAGCCCCCGGCCGCAACCGCGGCCAGAAGGAGAGCGGGAACAGCTATTTTCTTCATGACGTGTAGTCCCTTTCAGCGCCGAGTGCGGCAACGAGGTCGGCCGCGTGCTGGCGCAGGATTTCGAGCTCGTCCGGTCCGGCGGTTTCCCATTCGAGCTGGGCATAGACGGCAGCATGGGCCATCCGGAAGATGAGCACGCTTCCAACAAAGGACAGCGTCCTCAGGCGAATGCGTTCCGAGGCGGGGTCGTCGGCGAGAATGACGCCGATCAGCCGCCGCGCCATCTCGATCATCGGCCGCATGATGCTGCCGTAGATGCGTGTAAACGCCTCGGTCGGCTCCATCTGCTCGCGAATGATGAAGCGCGCCCAGCTTTCCGATTGCTCGCTGACGAACAGCACGATCATCCTCTGAACCATCTGGGTCAGAAACGCGCGTGCTTCCGCCGGCGCCATTTCCTTTCCATCTGCATCGAGTTCTGCGAAGCGCGTAAGAATGGCGCTCCTCAGATCGGCGACATGTCCGCCAATGATCGAGGCGAGGTGCTCGGCGGCGGCGATGTAGAGGCCTTCCTTGCCGCCAAAATAATAGGGGATCGCCTGTAGGTTGACGCGCGCCTTGTCGGCGAGCATGCGGGTCGTCGCGCCATCGAAACCATAGCGTCCGAAAACGTCGATGGAGGCGTTGAGGAGCTTCTCCCGCGTGGCGTCGCCGCGGTCCACTCGAGGTTGCGAAGAAGGGGTGCTGTCTTTCATCATATGCTTAAATTACCCCATTCAAGCGATTAAGTCAATCGAATGAATTCGAGCGTAGCACTTGATCGTGTATTGAGCGCGAAATTCCCATTTGCAAAAATCAGCGGATTAAAAATATGCATCGTGCCTAGGAAATATCCGTGGCCGAGTCAGTTCACCAAACGGAGCTTATGCTGCGGCAGCGAAATCGATCGTCACCTTCGTTCCCTGGTCGGGCGCGGTGTCGATCGCGATCTTTGCCTGGTGCAACTCGCTGATCCGGTGAACGATCTTCAAGCCGAGACCGATCTGGCCCGAGCGCTTGACGTAGCCGAGATCCTCGTGATGCTCCGGCAAATCGACCAGTCCCTTGCCGTTGTCCTCGACCGAGACCAGAGGCCCGGGGCCGCAGGTCACTACGATGCGGGTGCCCGGCGGATTATGCTTTACGGCGTTCTCGATCAGGTTGCGCAGCATGTTTTCGACGAGTGCGGGGATGACGGTGACCGGCGTCGTGCCGTGGTCGACGAACTCGATCGACTTGTCCTGATCGAACACGAATGGCGCCGTCATCTCCGTGACCTCGGCTCCGATCAGGGAGAGATTCGCACGCTGATAGGCGGAGGGGTCGACGGCGTCGGCACGTGCGAGCGACGTCAATTGCTCGAGGATATGCGTGAGCGCATCGAGATCGCGCTCGGCATTGCGTGCACGCGGGTCGGCGATGCGGCTCAGTTCCATCTTGGCGATCGAGACGGGTGTGCGTATCTCGTGGGCGATCGAGGACGAGAATACCTTTTGCGACTGGATCAGATCGGCAACACGGGTGAGCAGCCGATTGACGGCGCTGACAAGGCGTTCGATTTCCTGCGGCATGCGGGCCGCCGGCAGGCGCGCGCCGCTGTCGCGCGGGTCGATCGCATCAGCCGCCCTGACGGCCACGGCCACGGGGCGCAGAGCGCTGCGTATCGACCAGATGGTTGCGCAGATGACCAGGCAGAACATCAGCGTCATCGGTACGATCATCGAATCGAACATTTCATGAAGCAGGGCGCTGAACATGAAGCCGTTGGGGTCGTTGAGGATCGCCAGCTCGACAACAACCGGCACGCCTCCCTGTTCGAAGGACTGGCCTCCGGCGACGCTGAAGGGCTTGCCCGGCTCGATCAACCGCTTCCAGAAATTCGGGGCGTTGACGCTCAATGGTAGAAAATGCGCGGCGCACTCCGTCGTGCAATTGGAAAAGAGCACCGAGCCGGAGGCTGTGCGCACCCGGACATAGATCGCGCCATCTCCGCTGTGGCTTTCCAGATAACGCTCGCGCAATTCATGGTCCGGCTTGTAGGTCAGGACGCCGTCCCGGTTCACGATCCCCCTTGATAGGATCTCGGTCTCCTGCTGCAGCATGAGCACGCTGAGCTTGTCATCATCGAACCAATAGTCGGCGAAGACCACGCCGATCTGCAGCGCCATCGCGAGCAGCGAGAACGCGATGATGCGGCGTGCGACGATGCCGATCAGCGACGGATTTCTTCTTTTCATAAACCCGTCCTGAGAAGGTAGCCAATTCCGCGCACAGTTTCGATCTGCACGCCCGTTTCGAGCGACTGCAGTCGTTTGCGCACCCTGGAAACGGCAAGTTCCAGCGCGTTGGAACTGATCTCCTGCCCGTACTCCGAAAGCGCCGTCTCAAGCCGGCGCTTCGGAACGACGCGGCCCACCTCGCGCATCAGGATCTCGATCAGCGAGCGCTCGCGCGGAGGCAGCGGCACGACGGCGCCGTCACAGGTAAGATCGGCCGTCGCCGGATCGTAGCGCAAGGCACCGGCCTCCAATATCGGCTGTATCGCATGGGGATTGCGCCTCAGCATGGCCCGGCAGCGCGAGAGCAGTTCGCGGTGATGGAAGGGTTTGACGAGATAATCGTCGGCGCCGGCGTCGAGGCCCATGATGCGTTCATCGACCGATCCGCGGGCGGTTATGATCAACACCGGGAGCCCGGGATGTTCATGCCGGATCCACTTCAGCAGATCGAGACCGTCGCCGTCCGGCAGACCGAGGTCGAGGAGCACGAGATCGTGCTCCCGTGCGGCGATCGCCGCCTCGGCCTCGTGAAGTGTCGAAACCGCATCAAGTCGCCAGCCGGCGTCACGCATCGTCTCGCCCACGAGCTCGATGAGGCGGGGACTGTCTTCCACGAGCAGGAGGCGCATATGGTTTCCTGGATCAAGCCTTCTTACGACCGGTCACCATCGACCATATGAGGTTTTGCTTGAGGTGCCAACTTTCGAAGATGGCTGCGGCGGCATGCACACCGGCAAGGACCATGATGAAATTCGCGACGAGTTCATGTGCCTCTTCGAGCGTATCGTTACCCCAGAAAGCATCGAGCGTCGTCAGCCATCCGGACACGATGACGACCGCCAGCAAGACCATTAGCAACACCATCATCCAGCCGGCGGCAGGGTTGTGGCCGATGTGTCGTTCGGCTGTGCCGGTGGCAACGGCGCGCCCATACCGGAGAACCGCCGCAGGTGCGCGAACGAAGTCTGCGAAGCGCGCATGTCTGGTGCCGATGAAGCCCCAGACGAAACGAACGGCGAGCAATGCCAGTGCTGCATAGCCGATGTAACGATGTACCGCTTTTCCCGGCTCCAGCAGGAAGAGATTGAGGGTGCAGCACAGAACGATGCCCCAGTGGAAAAGCCGCACGACCGGATCCAAGACGAGAACTTCGCCGGCGCGGGAGGCCGCCACCTCCCGACTTTCGGCCGGCGAAGTCAATCGTCTACCTCGGCTTTGACGATCTCGGCAGTTACGGGATTCATGTAAACCTCGGCACGCTGATGCTTTGCCGTGAAGGCATATATTTCGTAGCAGGAGCCGGCCACCTTGATGTTGCGCACATCGGAATAGCCTGCTTCCTCAATCTTGGAGGCGGCGGCCTCAGGTTTCATCCAGGCGGATTGCGGCTTCGTGGTGCAGGACGCGCTGTCGTCGTCCGCCAGCGCGAAGACGGGAAGGGCAGTGGCCGCGAGGGCGCAGACAAGAATCGTTCTCATAAACAGCTCCATCCGTTGGCAAACCAGCAGTGGTGGCGGCGACCGTGCCCTTGGCTTGCTGTCTAACAACTGTCTGTGCCGCAAAATGCGCGCTCCGCGCTCCCCGCCGCTCACACCGCACTCTCCCGACAGGACTTCGACAGCTTGCCCGCAGTACTGCCGGTGGACTTGAGACGTGGCGGCGATTCGGCTGCACGCCGCCAACGACAGCTGGTGCGCACTTGCGGGGCGCCTGTGGGGCTGTTCGCCGTTTTGGAGACAAGTGTTTTGACCTTTTCAAGAATCCGCCGGCCCGAGATCGGCAGCGTAGCCTTGAGCGCCATCGCCGCCGCTTATTTGCTTCTGGCGACCAACAATTCCTTCTGGACCCATGCGACGCGTTATTTCGGTACTTCGAAACTGAGCTTGCTGGTCTTCGGTGCGGCGCTCTACCTGGCGCTGTTTTCCATACTGATCCCGATGTCAGTCAAATACCTGATGAAGCCCGCGCTCATTTTCTTCATCCTCGTATCGGCTTCCGCGTCCTATTTCGCCGACGCATTCGGGATCATCATCGACAGGGACATGATCGGCAGCGCCGTGGTCACGACCCCGGCCGAGGCCAGCCATCTCCTGACGGGCAGTCTTGCGCAGCACCTGCTGGTCTATGCCCTCGTTCCTTCGCTGATCGTGGCGTGGGTCAAGGTTCGCCATCGTCGCTTCCTGCCAAAGTTTGCCGTTAATTTTCTTTTCGTGACTGTCGCGCTCTTCGCCGCCGGTGGGCTGGTCTATTCCAACTTCGCGACATTTGCCTACGTGCTGCGTGAGCACACGGATCTGATGAAGCGGTTCAATCCCACCGGGCCGCTTGTCGCGGCGACACGCTACGGCCTGTCGACCTATCGGGAGCGCAATCTTGTCGTTCAACCACTCGGCACCGATGCACACCAAGGCAGCCGTATTGCGCAAGTCGCAAAGCCTGTGGTCGTTGTCGTTGTTGCCGGGGAGACGGCGCGGGCGATGAACTTTTCGCTCGACGGTTACGGCCGCGAGACCAATCCGGAACTGAAGGCGCTCGGTGTCGTCAGCTACGCCAAGACGACGAGTTGCGGCACGGCGACGGCGGTCTCGCTGCCTTGCATGTTTTCCGTCTACCCGCGTAACGAATACAGCGACTGGAAGGCGCGCTCGACCGAGAACCTCGTCAACGTCCTGACCCACGCCGGTGTTTCCGTAAGCTGGTGGGACAACAACACAGGCAGCAAAGGCATTGCCGACCTCATCAGCTTTGCCAGCATGACGAACCAGAAGAACAGCCCGCTCTGCAGCAAGGGCGAATGCCTCGATGAAATCTTCCTCGGGGAACTGGATCGCAAGCTCGGCGCCACGACGAAAAACAGCGTGATCGTCCTGCACCAGCTCGGCAGCCATGGGCCGTCTTATTATCGGCGTTATCCCGAGGCGTTCCGCCGCTTTACGCCCGACTGCCGCACGGCGGAGCTGATGCGCTGCTCCAAAGCGGAGATCGTCAACGCCTATGACAACAGCATCCTTTATACCGATCACGTGCTCGCAAGCGTCGCGAAGCTCTTGGAAAAGTATCAGGATCGGCTTGCCGGTGCGATGATCTACATGTCCGATCACGGCGAGTCGCTCGGCGAAAATGGCATCTATCTGCACGGCGCGCCCTATGCCATCGCGCCGAAGGAACAGACCCAGGTACCCTTCATCGCCTGGTTCTCCAAACCGTATCAGGCCGCGATGGGGGTCGATACTGGCTGCCTCGCCAAGGAGAGCGACCAACCGAGATCGCACGACAATCTGTTCCACACGGTACTCGGGATGATGGACGTTGAGACCAAGGTCTACAACCGCACGCTCGACGCGTTCGCCTCGTGCACGCGCCCCGACGCCGGAAAAGCTGCGCCTGGATTCCACGCCGTGGACAGCCAATCGATCGTTGATCCGGCTTCCGGCGTACTCTGACGCACCAACGGTGACCATCACTCCCCGCGCGAAGCTGTTGGCGGGACTGCAAATCTGTTAGACTCAGCCAACAAAGACGCCACCCGAGCGTTTGTAACTGGCCGCCGGCGCGTGATTCAGTTTCATCGCGACCTTCGCGGCATCTGCGCGGAAGGAGGAATCGATGCAGTTCGTCGGAATTCAGGTCTATGCGGAGCGCGGCGGCAAGACGGGGTTCACGGTCGAATTCGTAGGCGCCACCGGAGAGATCGTGTCGGTTTCCTGCCCGCAGAATGCCGAAGGCACCCTCAATCGACTTAATGTCGTCGCACGGGCAAAACAGATTCTCGCCGCGGCCATCGAGGCGGACGAGGCTCTTCCCGGTATCACCGGGACGAGACGATCTCCCTCAGTCCCGGAAGGTGCGCTTGCCAATGCGCGCCAGACACATGATCAGCGCGCCATGGAAGAGCAACTGGAGGAGGGACTCGAAGACACGTTTCCTGCAAGTGACCCCGTGTCCATCGTCAGTTCGGCTATCCCGAAGGGCTCCTCGCACGGTTGACGGCCTCAGGCGACTTGCGAAGGCTGCGGTAACACTTTGAGTTCCGTGCATTTTTTCCGGAATTTGGATTCTCTTCGGGAAAAATATGCGCTAAAGCTTGTGCCCCACAATCGGCGCCACCACATTGGCAGCCCCATCACCAGCGACGGTCGCTTCTCATCCAGCGGAGAACGCCGCCCTGGACGAGTGCAGGAGATCCAATGCATGAATGCCCGACGTCTTACCTTCGCGGTCGGTGACATTCACGGATGCCTGGCACAGCTCGAAGCCTTGCTGGCAAGTATCGAATCCGCCGTGCCGAGCGGCAGGATCATATTCCTTGGCGATCTGATCGACCGGGGGCCGGAGAGCCGCGGTGTGGTCGAGCGGATAATGGCGGGGCCGACCAAGCCCGGTTGGGAATGGCTGACGCTCAAGGGCAATCATGAAGAAATGCTGCTGGCCGCCCGAAGAGGCCATGCCGAGATGAGCACTTGGCTCATGAACGGCGGCGACGAGACCATGGCATCCTATGGCGGAGCAATACCCTTGAGCCATCTTGTCTGGATGGCGGAGAGGCCGTCGATCATCGTCGATCATTATCGAATCTTCGTGCATGCGGGGGTCGACGAGACTATGCCGCTGGACCAGCAGGGGGACGACATCCTGCTTTGGATCAGAACGCCGCCGAACCATTCCGGCGGATACTGGGGCAAGCATCTGTGCCACGGCCATACGCCGAGCCGAAGCAACCCCAGGACCGTCGGCAATCGGACCAATGTCGATTCCGGAGCCGTCTTCGGCGGCGTGCTTTCCTGCGCCGTCTTCGACGACGACCAGGCGGGCGGGCCGATCGGCTTTCTCGTGGCCGAGAGCGTGGACGGCTAGGTCATTACGCCGGTCATATCCGCGTGAACAAGGCGGCCATATCCGTGAACAAGGATTGTGCTGCAGTGCGCAAGGCGATACTTGTGCGCCTGCTGCAGGGAGCCGCAAGGGGCAACCCAATCAACTTAAGGGGACAGGCTTGGATCATTTGAATTCATCGCTTTTCACGAAAAGATTTTCCGCCCTTTTGTTCGACATGGATGGAACGTTGCTCAATTCGATGGCCGTCGTCGAACGGGTCTGGGGAGCCTGGGCCGTTCGCAACGGTGTTGATCGCGACATCCTGATGAAGTCAGTGCATGGCGTACGGGCCGTCGACACCATCCGCAAGCTGGGCCTCGCCGTCGATGCGGAACATGAAGCGCGCGAACTGGCTGCAGCGGAAATTGCGGACGTCGAAGGCATCGTCGAAATTCCGGGCGCCGTCGCTTTTCTGAACACCCTGCCACCAGAGAAATGGGCGATCGTCACCTCGGCGCCGCTCGAACTCGCCGTTCGTCGCCTAGCCGCTGCGGGAATACCGATGCCGCAGCTGATGATAACCGGTGAGGACGTATCGGCCGGCAAGCCAGACCCGCAAGGCTACCTTCTTGCCGCTGGAAGGCTCGGCGTCAGCGCGGAGGACTGTCTCGTCTTCGAGGACGCTCCTGCCGGCATTCTTGCAGGAAGGGCCGCGGGGGCGGAGGTCGCGGTCATCACCGGCGCCCATGTGGCAGCTGCCGATACGCCCCATCTTACGCTCGCGCACTACGCCGATGTCGAAGCCCGCCTCGGCGATGACGGACGGCTGTCGCTACATCGGTTTAATCGCTGACGCGTTGGGTCGTTTTTCATAAAGCACAGCCTCTCGGATGCGCGGCCGCGACGCCGCCGCCCGTCTTGCGGCAATATATTCTATAAATATTATAGACCATAAATCTTCTTTCCTTACTGCGGCATTCGCCATCGGGCACAATCGCAAACTGTGGCGTCGAACCGGCGACCGAACGTTTGCGAGCGCTGAGAGGCGGAAAGCATGGCGAAAACAGTGATCGTTCCAGGACTTTTCGGCTCGGGCGACGGGCATTGGCAACGTTACTGGCTCGCCGATCATCCGGGCGCGCCATCATCGAACAGCAGGATTGGAACTACCCGACGCTTGCGCGTTGGCGGGCGGCGCTGGAGGTGGAAATCGCGAGACATGAAACGGTCGACCTGGTGGCGCACAGCCTCGGTTCGGTTCCCGTGGCAGCCTTGGCCGACAGGCCTCTCGCCAAACGCGTGAGGAGTGCCCTCCTGGTCGCGCCGTGCGACCTCGACGAAACGGAGCGGCTGCATCCCGGCGCTATCGACTTCGGAGCGATGCCGAAGCTTGTGCTGCCATTCCCCAGCCTTATCGTGGGTAGTCTCAACGATCCTTACATGCCGTTCGATCGCTTGAAGTCGCTTTCCGGAAAATGGGGCAGCGGGCCCATCGATCTCGGCCACGCAGGCCACATCAACGTCGCGAGCGGCTTCGGCCGCTGGGCCCATGGCTACGATCTGCTCACGGTGTTGAACGGTATGCGAGGTCTTAAACCCCAAGCTCCAGCGACACGGAAGAATCCAGAACCGCTTTCTGTTGTCGATACCGACATGCGACAGACGCTGCCTCAGCTGCCTTCGAGCCGAATGGAGGACGTACAATCTTCCAGTTCACGATTGAACTCTCGAACGCTTGCAGGCATCCCGGGGCGCAATTCGCCCAGTCCTCGTTGACACGACCCAACGAATACCCGCTCGCCGCAAAGTGGCCGGTCAAGAGCCGAGCGTGGCTCGTCTGCCCTGCGCGTCGAAAAGATGGAGGGTTTCGCGGCCGGCGGCCACTTTAACCTCATCGCCGATCTGAAAGGCAGCTCGTCCCGAGACACGAAAGACGAGGTCATGCCCGCTCGCGAGCCTGCCGTGCAACAGACTCTCGGCGCCCACCAGCTCGATACCGTCGACGCGCACCGTCGCTTCAAAGTCGCCGACCCCGGCGTGCTCCGCGACGACCGTCAGGTCCTCCGGCCTGACCCCGATCGTGAACGATCCGGATGGCCTTGGGAAATTGGGCGCCAGCGACCAGCCATCGGTGGCGGAGTCGCCGCCGAGCAGATTCATGGACGGCGAACCAATGAAGGTCGCGACGAACACGGTCGCTGGCTTCTCATAGAGTTCAATTGGCGTGCCCACCTGCTCGATGCGTCCGGCGTTGACGACGACCAGCTTGTCGGCGAGCGTCATCGCTTCCATCTGATCGTGTGTCACGTAGACGCTTGTGGTTCCAAGCGAACGCTGCAACCGTTTGATCTCGATGCGCATCTGCCCCCTGAGCTTGGCGTCGAGGTTCGACAGCGGCTCATCGAAGAGAAAGGCGGCCGGTTCGCGAACGATCGCGCGTCCCATCGCGACGCGTTGGCGTTGCCCGCCCGAAAGCTGGCGCGGCTTGCGGTCAAGATAGGGTTCGATTTCGAGCGTTTTCGCGGCCTTTGCGATACGTCGTTCGATCTCGTCTTTCGGCGTCTTGCGATTTTTGAGGCCATAGGCGAGGTTCTGACGAACCGTCATATGCGGATACAGCGCATAATTCTGAAACACCATGGCGATGTCGCGTTCGGCCGGGTCCAGTTCATTGACGCGTCGATCTCCGATCAGGATCTCGCCGGACGTTATGCCTTCCAGCCCCGCGATCATGCGCAGAAGCGTTGACTTGCCGCAGCCGGAAGGGCCGACAAGCACGACGAGTTCGCCATCCTTTATCTCGAGCGAGACGCCCTGGATCGCCTCGACGGCGCCAGCATAGGTCTTGCGAATATCCTTGAGGATGATTTCAGCCATTACTTCTCCGTCTCCACGAGGCCTTTGACGAACCAGCGCTGCATCAACACAACGACAAGAACGGGAGGAATGATCGCGAGGATCGCGGTCACCATGACGTAGTTCCACGGAGTCGACGCGTCCGTGAAATCGACCATTCGTCGCAGTCCGATAATGATCGTATTCATCTTGGCATCGTTCGTGACCAAAAGCGGCCAGAGATACTGTGTCCAGCCATAAATAAAGAGGATGACAAACAGGGCTGCGATGTTCGTTCTCGAAAGCGGAAGTAGGATGTCACGCATGAAGCGAAAGGGACCGGCATTGTCGATGCGCGCTGCTTCGACCAATTCGCCCGGAATCGTCAGGAAGAACTGGCGGAACAGGAATGTCGCCGTTGCCGAGGCCATCAGCGGCAGGGTCAATCCGGCATAGGTATCGATCAATCCGAGGTCGACGATCACCTTGTAGGTCGGCAGTATCCGAACCTCCACCGGCAGCATCAGTGTGATGAAGATCATCCAAAAGCAGACCATCTTCATAGGAAAGCGGAAGAAGACGATCGCGAAAGCGGAGAGAAACGAGATGACGATCTTGCCGACGGCGATCGCGAGCGCCACGATCGTCGAGTTGAGAAGCAGCCGCTCGAGGCTGACGCCCACAACGCGCTCGACACCGCCCGCCATGGCCTCGCGATAGTTCTCCACGAACTGGGAGCCGATTGAGAGCGACATTGGCGGGCGGATGATTTCTACGGACGTTCGCGTCGAAGCCACGAACGTGTAGTAGATCGGAAATACGACGATCAGGATACCGATGACGAGCACAAGATGCCCGACCAGGTTCGATATGGGACGGTTTTCGATCATGTCGGCAACTCACGAATAGTGGACGCGCTTTTCGACGAAGCGGAACTGGAACGCCGTGAGCGCAACAACGATCGCCATGAGGATCACCGATTGGGCGGCGGACCCACCGAGATCGAGATTGACGAAACCATCGTTGTACACCTTGTAGACCAGCGTCTCTGTCGCCCTTGCCGGCCCGCCGCCGGTTACGGCGTGGATGATCCCGAAGGTGTCGAAGAACGCGTAGACCGTGTTGACGACAAGCAGGAAGAACGTTGTCGGTGCAAGCAGAGGGAAGACGATCGTCCAGAAACGTTTGGCGCCGCGGGCGCCGTCGATCGATGCCGCTTCGATCAGCGATTTCGGGATGGCCTGCAGGCCTGCGACGAAAAACAGGAAATTGTAGCTGATCTGCTTCCAGGCGGCCGCGATGATGACGAGCAGCATCGCCTGGTTGCCATTGAGGAGCGGATCCCAAACGAGGCCGTTGCGCCGAAGCAGGTAGGCGAATGTCCCCATCGCCGGGTTGAACATGAAAAGCCACAGCATTCCGGCAACCGCCGGAGCTACGGCATAGGGCCAGATCAGAAGGGTGCGATAGACATTCCTCCCCCGCACGACGCGATCCGCCGACGCTGCCAGCAGAAGCGCCACCGCCATCGACAGGAGTGCCGTCGCCGCACTGAAGACCACCGTGACCTCCAAGGAATGCAGGTAGGCCGGGTCGGAGAGAATGGTCCGAAAGTTGGCGAGCCCGACGAAGCCCGACTTGAGGCCGAACGGATCCTCGCGCAGGACCGACTGATAGAGCGCCTGGCTCGCCGGCCAGAAGAAGAAGACCACCGTCAGAATGATCTGCGGCGCCAACAGAACATAGGGCAGGATCTTGTTGGGAAAGACGACAGGCTGCAACGTGCGCCCCTTCCTTGAAAGATGAGTGCCCGCGGCGGTGAACGACGCGGGCAGGGTGCACCTGGTGTCAATTGCTGACCGCCGCAGCGATCGCCGCGTTGGCTTTCTTGACGCCCTCGCTCAAGGCACTCTGGGCGTCCTTCTGGCCGGAGAGCATTGCCTCAAATTCTTCATTGAGGATGTCTCTGACCTGGGGGAGGTTGACGAGGCGCACACCCTTCGAGTTTTCGGTCGGTGCTTTGCCCATCATCTGCTTGATCGGCGTTTCGCGGCCCGGATTCTTTTCATAAAAACCGGACTTCTTCGTCTCGTCGTAAGCTGCCAGAGTCACCGGCAAATAACCCGAGACCTGATGCAAACGCGCCTGGATTTCGGTCCGCGAAAGGAAGTGGAAGAACTCGGCAACGCCCTTGTATTCGTCGTCCGATTTGCCGGCGAAGACCCAAAGGCTCGCGCCGCCAGGAATCGTGTTCTGCGGACCGCTGCCCTCGTAATAGGGGAGTTGCCCGATGCCGTAATTGACGCCCGATTTGATGATGTCGCCGAGACCGCCGGACGACTCGGTCAGGATCGCGCATTCACCCGAGGTGAACAGCTGCTTTGCCTCCGAGGTCCGCCCGCCATAGCGGAACGTGCCGTCCTTGGCCAAGTCGGCGATGGCCTGGAAATGCTGGACGAACAATGGCGCGTCGATCTCGAGTTCGACATTAAGACCCGCAAGCCCGTTCTCGTTCGTGCCATAGGGCACATTGTTCCAGGCGGCAAAATTCTCGGTCTGGATCCAGGTCAACCAGGTGGAGGTGATGCCGCAGGCGGAGGCGCCACTAGCCTTGATCTTCTTGGCCGCTTCGAAAACCTCGGGCCAGGTTGCCGGCGGCTTCTCGGAGTCGAGCCCCGCCTTCGTGAACGCGTCCTTGTTGTAGTAGAGGATCGGCGACGATGAATTGTAGGGGAACGACAGCATCGTGCCGTCGGCCTTGGAATAGTAGGAGACGATACCGGGGAGATACTCGTCCTTGTTGAATTCGTATCCGCCCTTCCGCAACACGTCGGCGACTGGGACGACCGCACCTTCAGCGCCCAGCATCACACCGCTGCCCGCGTCGAAGACTTGCAGGATTGCCGGTGCCTGTTTCGAACGAAATGCCGCGATACCGGCGTTCAGCGTTTCCGGATAGGTGCCCTTGAAAACGGGAACCACCTTGTAGGTGCTTTGGCTCTCATTGAACTCTTTGGCAAGCTGCTCGACCACTTCGTTGTTGGCACCAGTCATCGCGTGCCACCAGGCAAGCTCAGTTGCTGCAAAAGCTTCGGTTCCAAGAAAAACCGAAAGCGCCGAAGTAGCCGTGAGCGTCCAGCTGAATCGTTTCAAGATCAATCCTCCCAGTTCGTGCAAGCTAAGAAATACAGGCGCTTGACGGGACAGTCCCTCCTCGACTTCGTCCACATCCGCCTTTCGCTGCGAAAGCCTGCGCAGTAGAAACGAAATGGAATGAATACGCAATGAAAATCGCGATGCGGAATTTCTGTTCCGGTTAGCGCAGGCTTCACGTCGCGCGCAAAGCCGTTTGTGCCATCGCTGATGTCAACCTGCGGAGGTTGGATGACACCTCAGAAGCGGGCGCTAACGCTGGAATTCGTCCTCCGCTTACTGTGCGAACGCTTCGGCAGAACCCGACATCCTGGGCTCCCCTTTCTGAGCTGCGTAGGAGTGCCTTGACATCCTGCCCTTCATGTATTCCAATATAACACATCATACAACATAATTATGGAATAATAAGAGAGGAACGGACATGAAGTCAGCTAAGCTTGCACTGCTTCTCGGCACGGCGCTCGTCGCGTCGGCGTCATTCGCCTTCGCTGATCAGGAAAGGGGAGGGGTGATCAATGTAGCGACGGTGGGTGAGCCGCCGACACTCGATCCGATGGCCTCGACCGCCGATCTCGTCGGCATTGTCTCACAGCACATCTTCGAAACACTCTATACCTTCGACAAGGACTGGAAGCCGACGCCGCTACTCGCGGCCGGCATGCCGGACATCAGTGCCGACGGCAAAACCTACACGATCAAGCTGCGCTCCGGTGTCAAGTTCCACGACGGCACCGACCTGGATGCCAAGGACGTCGTCGCCTCGCTCGATCGCTGGATGAAGACGGCATCACGCGGCAAGCAGACCGCAGCGACGATTGCCGGCGTCGAAGCGGTCGACCCGCTGACCGTCAAGATTTCGCTCAACGCGCCCTATGCGCCGCTCGTCTCCCTGCTCGCCTTCAACAATTCGGCGGCGATCGTGCTTCCCTCGGAGAAGCAGGCCGAGCCGATGGTCGATTTCGTCGGAACCGGCCCCTACAAGCTCAAGGAACGCAAGGCCGACCAATATATCCAACTCGAACGCTTTGACGCTTACGCTTCGCCCGACGGTGAAAGTAACGGTTATGGAGGCGCACGCCATCAATATGCCGACGAGATCCGTTTCGTCCCCGTGCCGGATCCGAACACGCGCATCGAGGCCGCCGTTTCCGGACAGTACGACTATGTCGATTCGCTTCCCGTCGAATCGCTCGAACGCGTGAAAGGCTCCAGTGCTTCCGAGCCGGTGATGCTGCAACCCTTCGGCTGGCCGGTCTTCGTTCTGAATTCCGGCAACGGCATCACCAAGAACCAGGAGTTGCGCAAGGCGATCCGCGCGGCGCTCAGCATGGAAGACATGATGGCGGCCGCCTTCGGCAGCACTGATTTCTACGCGCTCGACGCGGCACTCTACCCGGCGCAATATTCCTGGCGCACCGATGCGGGAACCGACGGCAACTACAATATTGCTGATCCCGAGAAGGCGGCTGAGCTTCTGACGGCGGCGGGCTACAAAGGTGAACCCCTGAGGATCCTGACGAGCCGGCAGTACGAGTTCCATTACAAGATGGCGCAGGTCGCGGCGGAATATCTGAAACTGGCCGGCTTCACCGTGGACCTGCAGGTGGTCGACTGGGCGACGCTCACCCAGCGCCGCGCCGATCCGACGCTCTGGGACATCTACATCACTCACAGCCCCTTCCTGCCGGAGCCGGCACTCATCGGCATGATGTCGACCAAGGCGCCGGGCCAGTGGGACACGCCGGCGCGCGCCAAGGCCGTCGATGCCTTCAACGCGGAGTCCGACCCGGCCAAGCGCGTGGCGCTGTGGGCGGACGTGCAGAAGGTGATCTTCGAAGAAGTGCCCTTCATCAAGATCGGCGACTTCAACGCCTTGTCCGCGAAGTCGAAGACGCTCGATGGCGTTTCTCCGGCGCCCTGGCCCTACTTCTGGAACGCTTCGATCAAGAAGTGATGCTCGCACCAGAACCCTCCGGCGAGCCTCGTGCTCGCCGGAATGCGGCGTGCGCCTGAGAGAAGTTCGAGGTCACCATGATACGCTACATCCTTCAGCGCCTTTTCGGCATGATCGTCGTCATGGCGCTCGTCGTCACGATCGTGTTCGTCATCGTGCGCGTGACGCCGGGCGACCCCGCCGCCGTGATGCTCGGGCCGGAAGCGACGCAGGAAGACATCGCCGCACTGCGCAGCCGGCTCGGCCTCGACCAGTCGCTGGTCCTGCAATATGTCTATTACATAGGCCAGTTGCTCCAGGGGGATCTCGGCCAGTCGATCTTCCTCAACCAGCCGGTGACGTCGGCGCTCGCCGAACGGGCCGAGCCGACCTTCTTCCTCACGCTGTTCTCCATTCTCATCGCGAGCGCCATCGCGCTGCCGATCGGCATTTATGCCGCCTATCGGCGCGGCTCGCTCGTCGACCAGGCGGCGACGACGCTGGCGATGCTTGCCGCCAGCGTGCCGAGCTTCTGGCTCGGCCTCATCCTGATCCAGGTGCTCGCCGTGCGGCTCGGCTGGTTCCCGGTCTCGGGCTATGGCGGACCCGGCGCATCGTTCCTGGAGCGCATGTATCATCTGACACTGCCGGCGATCGCGCTCGGCGTCGTCTCCTCGGCGCTCATTCTGCGCTTTACCCGTGCCTCGATGCTAGACGTACTCGGCGACGATTTCATCCGCACCGCCCGTGCCAAGGGCCTTGGCGAACGGCGCGTGGTAATGAAGCATGCACTGAAGAACGCGCTGATACCGATCCTCACCATCATCGGGCTCACCGCGGCGGTCCTGATCTCCGGCGCTGTCGTCACCGAAACCGTCTTCGGCCTGCCGGGCGTGGGCAATCTCGTCGTCTCCGCTGTGCTCAGGCGCGACTATCCGGTGATCCAGGGCGCGCTGCTGGTGATCGCCGCGCTCTACGTGCTCATCAATTTCGCGATCGACATGCTCTATCTCCTCGTCGACCCAAGGGTGCGCTACTGATGTCCGCCACCGTATCAAACCCCGCGCCGAGCGAAGGCCAGAAATTCCTGCGGCGCCTTTTCAAACGCAAGACGGTCGCCTTCGGGCTTATCGTCCTCGCCGTCTTCGTGCTGCTTGCCGTCTTCGCGCCGCTTGTCGCGCCTTATGCGCCCGGCAAGCTCTCGATCGTCAACCGGCTGTCGCCGCCAAGCCTGCAGTGGTTCTTCGGCACGGACGAGTTCGGCCGCGACGTGTTCTCACGCACTATCTATGCCGGTCGGCTTTCGCTTCTCGTCGGCGCCGCGGTGGTGGCGCTTGCAACCGTGATCGGGGTGGTCATGGGGCTCGTGGCCGGCTTTTTCCCCAGGCTCGACACGCCGATCGCCCGGCTGATCGACGCCATGATGGCCTTTCCGGACATCCTGCTCGCGATCGCGCTCGTCGCCGCCCTCGGCCCGTCGCTGACGACCGTCATCGTCGCGTTGAGCGTCGTCTATGCGCCGAGGCTTGCACGTGTGGTGCGCGCTTCCACGCTGGTGATCCGCGAACTGCCCTATATCGAGGCGGCCCGGGCGCTCGGCATCTCGACGCCTCATATCATGACACGGCACGTGCTGCGTAATCTCGTCTCGCCGATCCTGGTGCAGGGCACCTTCCTTTTCGCCCACGCCATGCTCGCTGAAGCCGGGCTCTCTTTCCTCGGCGTCGGCGTGAGCCCTGAAATCCCGACCTGGGGCACGATGATCGCCGCAGGCCGTCAATATATCGGACAAGCCGACTGGGTGACGCTGTTTCCCGGTATTGCCATCGTGCTCTCGGTCTTGTCCCTCCAGATGGTTGGCGATGGTCTGCGCGACCTGCTCGACCCCCGCCTCAGAAAGGACCTCTGATCCATGCCAAACGGTACCGCTGAGCCCATTCTCATCAGCAACGTCAAACCCGTCGCCCTCGGCACGCCGTCGCCCGCCGAAACGATCGACATTCTCGTCGGCGCCGATGGGAAGATCGCGACGGTCGGAAAAGGCCTTTCGGCGCCGGAAGGCGCTCGCCGCGTCGACGGCAAAGGCGCCTGGATCTCGCCCGGTTGGATCGATCTTCATGCCCACGTCTGGCACGGTGGCACCGATATCTCCGTGCGTCCGCAGGTCTGCGGCCTGGAGCGCGGCGTCACGACGATCGTCGATGCCGGCTCTGCGGGAGAGGCGAACTTCCACGGCTTCCGCGAATATATCATCGAGCCGTCGCGAGAGCGCATCAAGGCGTTCCTCAATCTCGGCTCGATTGGTCTCGTTGCCTGCAACCGGGTGAGCGAACTCAGCGACATCCGCTCGATCGACATCGACCGCATTATTGCCTGCTACGAGGCGAACCGCGAGCACATCGTCGGGCTCAAGGTGCGCGCGAGCCACGTGATCACCGGCTCCTGGGGCGTGACCCCGGTCAAGCTCGGCAAGAAGATCGCCAAGATCCTGAAGATTCCGATGATGGTGCATGTCGGCGAGCCGCCGGCGCTCTACGACGAGGTGCTCGAAATCCTCGGACCTGGCGACATCGTCACGCACTGCTTCAACGGCAAGGCCGGCAGCAGCATCATCGAAGACGAGGATCTGTTTGCGCTCGCCGAACGCTGCGCCGGTGAAGGCATCCGCCTCGACATCGGCCACGGCGGCGCCTCGTTCTCCTTCCGGGTTGCCGAGGTCGCCATCGAGCGCGGCCTCATGCCTTTCTCAATCTCCACCGACGTGCATCTGCGCAGCATGAACCAGTCGGTCTGGGACCTCGGCACCACCATGTCGAAGCTCCTGAGCGTTGGCATGCCCTTCGAAAAGGTCGTCGAGGCTGTGACCCATGCGCCGGCCTCGGTCATCCGCCTGCCGATGAACGACCTCCTGCACGTCGGCGCCCGCGCCGAATTCACCATTTTCGACCTCGTTGACTCCGATCTGAAGGTCTTCGATTCGCTCGGCGCCGAGGCTCATCTCAGCCGCCTTTTCGAGCCGCGTTTTGCCGTGATGGGCAGCCATCTCGTCGCGGCCAACCGCTACCAGCCGCAGCATGTCGAATGCCCCGACCACAGCCACGGCTTCAGCTACCGTTGAAGCAGACAGAAGAATAGAAACCTGACAGGAATTCGCGTGAACAGCTTGGACAAGAAAGCGGATCGTTCGCCGGCCTCACCCTATGAGCGCCTGGCCGTCCTCGGCATCGATCTTCCTCCGGCGCCGCCGCCGATCGCCAATTTCGTGACGTATGTCCGGGAAGGCAACATCCTCTACCTTTCCGGCCAGGGTCCGCGCGAGGTCAACGGCCACCTGCATTCCGGCAAGGTCGGCGCCGAGGTGGACGTCGAAAGCGCCTACGACCATGCCCGGCTGACGGGCATCAACCTGCTGGCGGTGATGCACGACGCGCTCGGCGATCTCGGCCGGGTCAAACGCATCGTCAAGATCCTCGGCATGGTCAACGCCGTGCCGGAATTCCGCGAACACCCGCGGGTGATCAATGGCTGCTCGGACCTGATGATCGACGTTTTCGGCGAGGCGGGTCAACATGCGCGCTCGGCGGTCGGCTTCGGCTCGCTGCCAGGCAACATCACCGTCGAGATCGAAGCGATCGTCGCACTTCACGACTGACTGCGGAGGAAGCGATCAATGGCTGCGCCAGCCCATCATCTTCTCGATCCGCTCGGCGGAAACCTGGACGTGCCGGGCGTAGTGGTCCCGGTCGTCGAGGACCTTCTGCTCGGGCAGGACAATGGAGATGGTCGCGACGCAACTTCCCTTGTCGTCGAGGATCGGTGCGGCGACGCAGGCAACGGCATAATCGGATTCGCCGGCCTGGATCGAGAGTTTCGCCGCAAGGGCGCTTTCCGCCTGTGTCGAAAGGATCGCCGGGTCGATGTCGGCACGGCCGGTCGGCGAGGAGCGGGCACAGCGGCGAAAGAGTTCGAGCCGCTCGTCGGCCGGAAGATGCCCGACCAGCAGCCGGCCCGATGCGGTCCAGTTGAGCGGCACACGCGTGCCGACGCGAGACGTGACCTGGAAATGGCCCGGGCCGTCCGCCATGGCGAGCACCTGCATATAGTCGCCGTCGCGGCCGCAGAGCTGGATGGTTTCGGAAACCTCGCGGCCGAGATCATGCATCTCGCGGGTGGCGACACCCAGGAAATCGAGCGAGCGGGCATAGGCGAGGCCATAGTGGTAAAGGCGGTCGCCGAGCCAGACCGCCCCATCGGCATCGCGACTGAGAAGGTTCTTCTCCACCATGTCATCGACGGTTACGTAGATGGTGGAAAGCGGTGCACCGACAGCCTTGGCGATCGCATAGACGCTGCTTGGCGAACCGGTTTCATAAAGGAAATCGAGCACCTGCAGCGCCCGGTCCATGCCGCTGACGCGCGAGCGGCGCGCCTTGCCAGTCGGCCCGGAATTGCGTTCGGCTTCAATTGCGTTGCTGTCCACGACTCTGCTCCCGTACCGCGTCAGATGCGCCCCGCCGCGGATGGCGGAATGCCTGACCGACGGGCGCGGGGCGATCGCTTAAGTAACATTATTATGGTAGATATTCCGCAAAAACGGAATACTCTTTGTGCCTCGCATGCGAGAAAATCTGATGGAGATCACTATGCCTGACCGCGACATCCGCGACGCCCTCGGACTTCGTCCCGTTATCAACGTATCCGGCACGATGACCAGCCTCGGCGCATCGATCGTGGTTCCGGAAGCGATCGCCGCGATGACAGCCATACTGCCGCAATTCGTGGAGATCAACGACCTGCAACGCAAGGTAAGCCCGGCGATCGCGCGACTGACGGGCGGCGAGGCGGGGTTCGTTACCGCCTCCTGCTCCGCCGGCATCAGCCTCGCCGTCGCCGGCGCGATGACGGGCGACGACATCGCCGCGATCGAGCGCCTGCCGGATACGGCGGGGCTCAAGAACGAGGTCATCATCCAGATGGGCCACGTCGTTAGCTACGGAGCGCCCGTGGACCAGGCAATCCGCCTCGCCGGAGCCAAGCCCGTACTCGTCGGCCAGGCCACCTCGACCCATCGCCATCATGTCGAAGGCGCTATCAATGAGCGCACCGCCGCCGCTGTGTACGTCGTTTCCCACCACGTCGTGCAATACGGTCTGGTCGGCCTCAGCGAATTCGTCGAAGTCTGCCATGCCAAGGGCGTGCCGGTCATCGTCGACGCGGCCTCCGAGTACGATCTCAGGGGCTTCCTCGCGGCGGGCGCGGACATTGCACTTTATTCCGGTCACAAGTTCCTGGGCGGGCCGACCTCGGGCATCGTCGCCGGCTCGAAGCGACTGGTGCGCAACGCCTTCCTGCAGAACCTAGGCATTGGCCGCGGCATGAAGGTCGGCAAGGAAAGCATGCTTGGCGTCATGGCTGCGCTCGAAGCCTGGGAGAAGCGCGATCACGCCGGCATCCGCGCACGCGAGACCGGCTACCTGCACCTCTGGCGCGACACGCTCGAGAGCCTCCCCGGTGTCAAGCCGGTGATCGAACCTGACCCGACCGGGAATCCGCTCGACCGCCTGTGCGTCAGCATCACGCCGGAGGAGGCCCATATCACCGCCTGGGATCTCGCGGATGCGCTCGCCCGCGGCACGCCACCGGTGATCGTGCGCGATCACGAGGTCGAGCACAATTATTTCTACCTGGACCCCTGCAACCTGCATCCGGGGCAGGAGACGGTTGTTGCCGAGCGGCTCACGGCCGAGCTCACCAAGGCGAGGAATTCGAACGAGATCATCGCGACGTCCCTTGCCGAACGCAACGCGCGCCGCTTCGCAAGCCTCAAGCGCTGGCCCGATTGAAGCGTCGCGACCACCGAGCAGAACCTCAAGGGATGTTAGACATGGCCCACTCCGACACGCAGACTGTCCGCCCGACGGCGCCCGTTCTTTCTGTCGAGAACCTGACGACCTCGTTTCTGGTCGACGGCGCCTGGAAGCCGGTGGTTCGCGACATTTCTTTCTCGGTGGCGCCCTGCGAGACGGTCGCTATCGTCGGCGAATCGGGTTCCGGCAAAAGCGTCACGTCGCTGTCGGTCATGCGCCTCTTGCAGAAGGACACGAGCCGCACCGAGGGGCGCGTGATCCTCGGTGGCCGCAACATCCTCGAGCTTCCCGAAAGCGAGATGCGCAAGGTGCGCGGCAATGACGTCGCGATGATCTTCCAGGAGCCGATGACCAGCCTCAATCCGCTGTTCACGATCGGTGACCAGATCTCCGAGGCCCTCCTGTGTCATCGGCCGATGACCAAAGCCGAGGGTAGGGCCGAGACCATCCGCCTGCTCGACAAGGTGCGCATCCCATCGGCGGCCTCGCGTTTCGACGAGTATCCGCATCGCCTCTCCGGCGGCATGCGGCAGCGCGTGATGATCGCCATGGCACTGGCCAGCCGGCCGAAGCTGCTGATCGCCGACGAGCCGACCACGGCCCTCGACGTGACGATCCAGGGGCAGATCCTCGACCTGATCAAGGTGCTGCAGGAAGAAGAGGGGACATCCGTGCTCTTCATCACCCACGACATGGGTGTCGTCGCCGAGATTGCCGACCGTACGGTCGTCATGTATCGCGGCGACGCGGTCGAGACCGGCAGGACCGAGGACATCTTCGTTCGACCCAAGCATCCCTATACCCGGGCGCTGCTCTCCGCCGTGCCAATGCTGGGCTCCATGAAGGGTGAAGCGCAGCCTCTGCGCTTTCCGAAGATCGACAGCGCCACCGGCCTGCCGGATGTGCTGGGAGAGGGCGCCAACACCGTTGCGACGGATCGGAAGCCAATCCTGGAGGTGAAGAACCTCGTCAAGCGCTTTGACGTCCATGCCGGCCTGCTCGGCAAGCTGCAGGGCCGGGTACACGCGATCGAGAATGTTTCCTTTAGCCTCCAGCAGGGCGAGACGCTTTCGCTCGTCGGCGAATCCGGCTGCGGCAAGTCGACGACGGGCCGGGCGATCATGCGCCTGATCGAGCCGCAGAGCGGCTCCGTCATGCTCGACGGCAAGGACGTGCTCGCCATGGACCGCAAGGCGCTCCGCGAAATGCGCCGAACCATGCAGATGATCTTCCAGGATCCCTTCGCCAGCCTCAACCCGCGCATGACCGTCGGCGCGGCGATCGCCGAGCCCTATCTGGAGCACAAGCTCGGCTCTGCGAAACAGGCGCGCGAAAAGGTCGTCGACCTGCTCGAGCGCGTCGGACTGCAGCCGGACATGGCATCGCGTTACCCGCATGAATTTTCCGGCGGCCAGCGCCAACGCGTCTGCATCGCGCGGGCCCTGGCGCTCGATCCCAAGGTCATCGTCGCCGATGAGTCCGTGTCCGCTCTGGACGTGTCGATCAAGGCGCAGGTCATCAATCTCCTGCTTGAACTGCAGGCGAGCCTTGGGCTTGCCTATCTCTTCATCTCCCACGACATGGCGGTCGTCGAACGCGTCAGCCATCGGGTTGCGGTCATGTATCTCGGCGAGATCGTCGAGATCGGCCCGCGCGCACAGGTCTTCGAGAACCCGCAGCATCCCTATACGAAGAAGCTCATGGCCGCTGTACCGATCGCCGATCCGACCCGTCGTCACAGGCGTCGGAACGTTGCGAGCGACGAGTTGAAGAGCCCCTTGCGAGCGCCAGACTACGTTCCGGAGGTCCGCCGCTATCAACAGGTCGCACAGGATCATTTCGTCCAGGTCTAGGTCATCACGTCGGAGGCCAAGGAAGAGCCGAAGCGGCGGCGCGTACGACGCCGGCCAGTCGGCCGTCGAGGAAGCCATCCCAAAGCAAAGAGTCTCGTGGTCGAAGACTGACACGTAGTCCCTGCATCGACAGTTGGAGTATCTTGCAGTCGGGTGGAATCACCTGACGTCGCGTAAATGCGGCAAAAACCAAGTGATAGAGCGATGGCGCGAACATACGTGAGCGTATTCCGCTCGAACATGCAGGGACCAACGCTATGGCTTTTCCACTTTTTGATCTCGCAGGCAGACGGGCCCTTGTGACAGGCTCGTCGCAAGGCATCGGCTTTGCGCTGGCGCGCGGTCTGGCCGAGCACGGCGCCTCAATCGTGCTCAATGGCCGCGACCGCTCGAAGCTGGACGCTGCTGCCGGGTCTCTCAAGGATGCCGCTCATCACGTTGCCATCTCGGATTTCGACGTGACCGACTATGATGCAGTGAAGAACGGCGTCGAAGCGATCGAGCGGGACATCGGGCCGATCGACATCCTGGTCAACAACGCCGGCATGCAGTTTCGCACGCCGCTCGAGGAATTTCCTGCCGACCGCTGGGAGCAACTGTTGAAGACCAACGTCTCCAGCGCCTTCTATGTCGGCCAGGCGGTCGCCCGGCATATGATCAAGCGCGGTGCAGGCAAGATCATCAACATTGCCTCGGTGCAAAGCGAACTGGCGCGTCCCGGGATCGCCCCCTATACGGCCACCAAGGGCGCCTTGAAAAACCTGACGCGCGGCATGTGCGCCGACTGGGCGAAGCATGGCTTGCAGGTGAACGCCATTGCGCCGGGCTATTTCAAGACGCCGTTGAACCAGGCCCTTGTCGACAGCGAAGAATTTTCTTCGTGGTTGGAAAAGCGGACGCCGGCGGCGCGCTGGGGCGAGGTCGATGAACTCGTCGGCGCGGCTGTCTTCCTCGCCAGCCGTGCATCATCCTTTGTCAATGGACACACGCTTTATGTCGACGGCGGGATCACGACCTGCCTCTGACCATCAAGATCGCCCAGCTTACGCGAGCGGTGATCGGGCCGTGCCGTCGGTGAGTGTTCGTTCATTTCGAGAAACTTGCCGCCTGCGCGGCGCACCGGCAGGCGGCAAGAATGCAAGCTTGCGGCTCAGGACTTTGTCCCTGCGGCCCGTTTTTGGCGGTATTGAACCGTGGGCAGCCCGCCCCAGCCCCAATTGTCGAGGTCGACTTCCTCGATCACGACATAGGTCGATTCAAGCGGCTTGTTCAGGACGTTGAGGAGCACCTCGCTGACGCCCTTGATGATTGCGGCCTTCTCCTCGGCGGTAACCGAATTGCGGCCCGGTGCGCTTCCTTCGCGGGTAACCTGTACGGTGACGACAGGCATTGCTGTCTCCTTTGTGAGAATTGTCTGGGTCGCTGACGGCAGCCGTGCCGCCACGGCGCGACTGCTCTCTGATGTTCGCGCTTACCAGCGTCCGGCGTTCTGGCCGCCATCGACGTGGAGGATCTCGCCGGTGATGAAGCCGGCGTTCTCGAGGTAAAGAACGGCGTCGACGATGTCGCGAATGTCGCCCATGCGGCCGACGGGGTGCAGTCCAGCCAGCATCGAATGCGACTCGACCGGATGCATCGGCGTCTTGATAATTCCCGGAGAGACCGCGTTCACACGAACGCCACTCTTCGAGAACTCCATGGCGAGCGACCGGGTCACCGCATTCAGGCCACCCTTGGTCAGCGAAGCGAGCGCGGACGGTACGCCAGCAATCGGTTGATCGACCAGGCTGGTGGTAATGCTGACGATATGGCCCGAGCCCTGCTTCAGCATCTCCTGGGCGGCGCGCTGGGTGATGTGGAAGAAGCCGGCCACGTTGACGTCGAGGTTGTTGTCGTAGTCTTCCTGGGTCATTTCGACAAACGGCTTGGCGAGGAAGACGCCGGCATTATTGACCAGCGAGTCGATGCGGCCGAAGCGTTGGAGCGTCTCGCGCACGATCCGCTCCGCGGTTTCCGGCTTGCTGATGTCGCCTGCGACGGCAAGAATGTCCGGGTCCACGCTCGGCTTGATCGACCGGGAAGTGGCGACGACGCGGTAATTCCGGTCGCGATAGGCGCGAACCAATCCGGCGCCGATGCCTTGCGACGCACCGGTGATGATGACGACTTTCTGTTCGGTACTCATGGATGCGATCCTTTCTCAATTGCAGCGGCTGCTTTCTGCGGCCGCCCTCCGCCCTCGGCGTTGGTGCAATGGAAGTTAGATCCATCCGGCATTTGAGAGAATTACCGGCGTTTGGCAGACACTCAACCGCAAATCGGCATAATCAGTCGAGCGTACCGGCTTCTGCCGCCAGACGAGCAAATTCGGAGCGCAGCCGCGGCGCGGCGAAATCGACGAAGGCGCGGACCTTCGGCACCGACATACGGCCTTGAGGGGCGAGCATATGCGTCGGCAGCGGCGGATGCTCGGCGTCGGCGAGCACGATCTTGAGGCGTCCGTCCCTGACATATTCGGCGACATGATAGGAATAGAGCCGGGTCAGACCGTGCCCGGCACACGCGGAGGCCGCGGCCGCGCGGACGCTGTTGACGATGCACCTCGGCGCAAATTGGACGGTTCGGGGGATGGACGAGCCCTTCGCCGGCGTAAAGCTCCAGGAGTCAAGGCCGAAATTGGTGAATGCCACGATCTGATGCTTGGCAAGGTCCGCCGGCTCTTCAATCCGGGGATGATTGGCAAGGTATCGGGGTGAGGCGACCACGACACGCCGGACTTCGCCGCCAAGCCGGGTGGAGATAAGCGACGAATCCGCCAGATGGCCGATGCGCAAGGCGATATCGACTCCTTCGTCCACCAGATTGACGAACCGATCGAGAAGGAGAAGTTGTGCTGACACGGCGGGGTAGCGATCGAGGAAATCGTCCAGGACAGGGCGAAGCACCTCTTCGCCAAGGATCGGCGGTGCCGAAACCGTCAACATCCCACGGGGCGCGGAGCGCTCCCCTCCTGCGAGCATGTCGGCCTCCTCGAGGTCGGTCAGCACGCGCCGACAGGCGGCTGCGTAGCGTTGCCCGGCCTCGCTGAGCTTGAGTGTGCGTGTCGTCCGGTGCAGGAGTTCGACGCCCACATGGGCTTCCAGGAAGCTCAGCGCCCGACTGACTGCCGTTGGCGATCGCTTCAGCCGCCGGGCCGCGCCGGCGAGGCTGCCCTCGTCGACCGCCGTGACGAAAACCTTCATTGCATCGATGCGATCCATTTTATTCTGCCGCTTTGTGGGAGAGTCATTATCGACCGACAAGTATTCACGCGAAAACGGCAAGAAGTAAATCTGCAAGCAGAAAGAGCCAGCCGCAGTCGGCCAATATACCGCCAAGTACCGGGGATAGGCTGCGAAGCAAGGATGTCAGGCCACATCCGAGTTCGAGAATAATCCCGGCGATCCCGAGTTTGGGCACGCCTCAAGAGAGGGAGAATGACGATGAAAATCCTGATGGTTTTGACTTCGCACAACCAGCTTGGGAATACGGGCAAGCCGACCGGTTTCTGGCTCGAGGAGTTCGCGGCACCCTATTATGTTTTCAAGGATACCGGGGCCGAGGTCACGCTCGCTTCGCCGAAGGGTGGCCAGCCGCCGATCGATCCCAAGAGCGACGAGCCGGGCAACCAGACCGAGGCGATGGAGCGATTCAGGAAAGATCCGGCGGCCCAGAAGGCACTGGGAAACACCGTAAAACTCGGCGACGTCAAAGCGGACGGCTTCGATGCGATCTTCTACCCGGGCGGCCACGGCCCGCTGTGGGATCTGGCCAACGACAGGAACTCGATCGCCCTTATCGAAGGCTTCTACAACGCCGGCAAGCCGGTCGCGGCCGTCTGCCACGGCCCGGCCGTTCTCAAAGAGGTTACTCATCAGGGGCAGCCTATCGTCAAGGGGAAGCGCGTCACCGGCTTCACCAATTCCGAGGAGGCGGCGGTGCAACTGACCGACGTCGTGCCGTTCCTCGTCGAGGACGAGCTGAAGCGCCTGGGCGGGCGCTTCGAAAAGGCCGCGGATTGGGCTGATTTCACGGTCGTGGACGGCCGGCTGGTCACCGGGCAGAACCCATCTTCGTCGACATCGGCCGCCAAGGAACTTCTCAAACTTCTGCGATAGCCGTCGCTGGCGCGGGCGGCTTTGCCGGCTGCCGATCCTTGCAGGCACAGGAGGTCCCACGGGCCTCCTGCACTTTGATACAGATCCGCTTGGAAGAGGACACAAGCGAGATACTTCCCTCTGGTCCCTTGCTGCGCGTGTCAAGCGCGACCGACACCGGATAAGGCGTCGGTCCACGGTAGAGGGACGACAATGATCCTATTCATTATTGCCTATGTCGCAGGCGTGCTGACCATTGTCAGCCCCTGCATCCTTCCTGTCCTGCCCTTTGTGTTTTCTCGGGCCGGTCAGCCATTCGCGACGAGCGTTCTTCCGATGCTCATCGGAAAGGTCGTGACATTCGCGGGTGTGGCAACGCTTGCCGCGCTCGGCGGAGATTGGGCGGTACAAGCGAACGAGGCCGGCCGCTATGTGGCGATCGCAATGCTCGCGGTCTTCGGCGTAATGCTGCTCTCGCCGCAAGTCGCGGCCGTGGTCACCCGGCCGGTGGTCGCTCTTGGCAACCGCCTCTCGCAGAGAGCGGTCGGGCAGAAGACGAGTGTCGGAGCATCCCTGCTTCTTGGCGTCGCTACCGGCCTCCTTTGGGCGCCCTGCGCCGGCCCGATTCTGGGGCTGGTGCTGACCGGCGCCGCCCTCCATGGCGCCAACGTCGCGACCACGTTTCTATTGACGGCCTATGCCGCGGGCGCGGCCACCTCGCTTGCCCTTGCTGTTCTGGCCGGAGGAAAGATTTTCGCGGCGATGAAGCGATCGCTCGGCGTGGGCGAGCGCCTTCGTCAGGGCCTCGGCGTTGCCGTGCTCGCGGGAGTCGCGGCGATTGCGCTTGGCCTCGATACAGGGCTGCTGGCACGCCTGTCCTATGCGGGCACGACGAACCTCGAACAATCGCTCCTCAATCGCCTGCGTGGCGCCCCCGCTGGAGCCAACCGCACGATAGCGAGCAACGGCAAGGGGCCGGCCACGGATGACGCGCGGCAAGCCTATCGGAGCAGCTTGCCGGTGGAGGGGACCTTTCCTTCGCTCGACGGAGCCGTCGAGTGGCTCAATTCCGAGCCGCTGACTGTGGAAGAGCTTCGCGGCAAGGTCGTGCTCGTCGATTTCTGGACCTACTCCTGCATCAACTGCATCCGGACGATCCCCTATGTTCGGGCCTGGGCAGAGAAGTACCGCGATCAGGGGTTGATCGTGATCGGAATTCATGCACCCGAATTCGCCTTCGAGAAGCGCATCGACAACGTCAAGCGGGCGGTCCGGGACTTCAAGATCGGCTATCCTGTCGCGATCGACAACGACTTCGCGATCTGGCGCGCCTTCGGGAACAGCTACTGGCCGGCGCATTATTTCATCGATGCCGAGGGACACATCCGGCACCATCATTTCGGGGAGGGTGATTACGAGGAGTCGGAGCGCGTCATCCAGGAACTCCTGGCCGAAGCTGCGGGTAGCCGCAGGAACGATGGCGGGATTGTGAAGCCGGAGGCCAAAGGCGCCGAATCCGCCCCCGATTTCGCCAACCTCCAATCAGGCGAGGACTATGTCGGCTACATGCGTGCCGGGAACTTCGTATCGCCCGAAGGTGTTGCGGCCGATGAGGCGCGCGACTACTCGGTCGGGGACCTCGACCTCAATCAGTGGGGCCTCAGGGGCAACTGGACCGTGGGACCCGAGCAAGCGACGCTCAATCGTTCCGGCGGAAGCATCACCTACCGCTTCAGCGCGCGGGATCTGCACCTTGTCCTTGGACCAGGGACTGACGGCAGGAAGCTGCGCTTTCAGGTGAAGGTCGACGGTGTTGCACCAGGTCCGGATCACGGCTCGGACATCGATAGCAATGGAAGCGGCACGGTCTCGGAAACGCGGCTCTACCAACTGGTTCGCCAGTCAGGCGAGGTGCGGGAGCGGACGTTCGAGATCCGCTTCCTTGATCCGGGCGTCGAAGCCTTTGTCTTCACGTTTGGATGAGCCGACAGGAACCCGGAATAGCAAGGGCGTGGTCTGGTTGCTTCAACGGAACCGGCGAAGAGTTCAAGCGCCTCGCAAGGATCACGATCACTCTGGTCAAAAGAGGAGAGTTCAAATGCGCCTTCTAGTGATGGGCATTGCCATCCTTGCGCTCGCTGCCACGCCCTGCGCCTGGGACAGCGATCCGCGGGAGCCGTCCGCAATCGCCGCGCTCTTCGGCGGGTCGATAGTTCCCATTGACGCCCGACGCTGATGCCGGCGGACCGTTGCCATCTCAGTGCGTCGAATACCGGACAGAGGCACATCACTTTGCGTCATGGCCGAAATTGCTGGATATATGACATTTGAGACATAGCCGGTTCGGCCTAATATCAGGCTCCAAATCCAACGCAATGGAGCCTGTTATGAACCAGCACTCGAAAGGCACCGCGCTGATCACCGGCGCTTCCTCCGGCATTGGTGCGATCTATGCCGATCGCCTGGCGCGCAGGGGGTATGATCTGATCCTCGTGGCCCGTAACCAGGCCCGCCTCAACGAACTCGCCAGGCGCCTCACCGACGAGACCGGCCGCTCGATCGAGGTCGTTCAGGCGGACCTCGGCAACAAGGCCGATCTCGGCCGCATCGAACGCATACTTCAGGCCGATGCCAGCATAACCCTGCTGGTCAACAACGCCGGCGTCGGCGCGACTGCGCCGTTGCTCGCGTCTGATGTCGACAAGATGGAAGAGATGATCACGCTGAACGTCAGCGCGCTGACGCGGTTGACCTACGCGGTGGTCCCCGGCTTCGTTGCCCGCGGGACCGGTGAGATCATCAACATCGCTTCGATTGTCGGCATTGCGCCGGAAAGGCTGAATGGCGTCTACGGCGGAAGCAAGGCTTTCGTGCTCGCCTTCACGCAGTCGCTCCAGAGCGAACTGGCCGATAAGAACATCCGCATTCAAGCCGTGCTTCCGGGCGCGACCGCCACCGACTTCTGGGCTATCGCCGGCACGCCGATAGAGCATGTCCCAAGCGAACTGGTCATGCCCGCCGAGGACATGGTGGACGCGGCACTCGCCGGCTTCGACATGGGCGAGCGGATCACCATTCCGGCGCTTCCGGATCCCGCCGATTGGGATGCCTACGAGGCGGCGCGTCAGAAGCTCATGCCGAACCTTTCCCGCAGCGTGCCCGCCGCTCGCTATCGGGCCGCGGCCGGCTAGTGCCGGTACGAAAGCGACACGCTACGCGCTCCACGGTCGGGCGCGTACCGCCTTCGATGAATGCATCAGCGCTCGTCCAGGGCGCAACGGCTATCCGAGAGGCCCAATGCATGTTTCCTTGAATTTGTAGCCAATTCAACGGGAAAAGATGCGCCAATTCAAAGTGTTACAGCGTTCGTAGCGCGTCTGATGAGACGCGCGGCGCTGCAGGAGAAGCGAGATGATCGAGCCGGCTCTAACACCACAAAAGGTTCTTTTTCTCTCCACCGGACTTGCGGGCTCATTCCTGGTGAGCCTGTCGGCGCAATTTCCCTCGGCCAACATCGCCGACATCCAGGCAGGGCTCTTCTCCACCGCGGACGAAGGTTCCTGGATACTCACGACCTATACCATGGGCAATTGCGCCGGGATCGTCACTTCCGGATTGTTGATCGGGGCATTGAGCATCGGCCGCTATCTGGTCATCAGCTCCATTCTGTTCGCTGCCCTCGCGATCGCCTGCGCCACGACGACGGATCTTGGCGCCATGGTCGCCTTTCGTGCCGTCCAGGGCTTCGCAGCCGGCGGTTTCGGTCCGGCGGCGTTCGCGGCTACCTTCATGGTCGCGGGCGGTCCGCGGCTGCCCTATGCGGTGATCATATTGGCATTCACGCTTCTCTTCCCTGCGACGGCAGGACCCTTGATTTCCGGGTTCGTCGAGGACAGCCTCGGCTGGAGAGCCCTCTTCTTGATCCAGGCAATCATCGGCGCGCTGCTGGCACTTGCCGCCCGTCTTTGGGTGCCCCACAAAGCGCCCAACTGGTCGGCGCTGAAAGCCGACTGGGTGGCCGTCACGCTGTTGTCGCTCGCTCTTGCGAGCCTGATGCTGGTTTTCAACCAGGGAACGCGGCGTTTCTGGTTCGAAAACGAAGTGATCGTCCGGGGCACGCTTCTCTCCGTTGCCGCCTGGGCAGGGTTCGTGTTCGCGGTTCGCTTCTCGCCGCTGCCGCTCATAACGCCTCGGCTGCTGCTCATCCAAAAGTTCGGCATTCCTCTGGGGCTCAATTTTGTGCTGCGCTCCGGCTTCGCGGTACCTTCGTATCTCGCACCGCAGTTCCTCGCCGTCGTGCAGGGGTATCGCCCACTCGAAATCTCCGGGCTGATGCTGTGGGCGGCGGTTGCGCAATTGCTCGCGTTCCCGCTGGTTTGGTGGTTGCTGCGTCGATGGGATCTGCGCGTCGCCATGGGGCTTGGCGTCCTCCTCCTGGCTTCCGGAGCGGCGCTCATGATCAATGAGACGGCACTTTCCGCAGCGGCGGAGTTCCGCCTGGCGCTCGCCATCTATTCGGCCGGGCAGCTCCTGCTGCTGGCCCCCGCCATGGTCATCGGCACGGGCAGCCTGCAGCCTCATAACCTTCCGACGGCATCGCTCGCCTTCAATATCAGCAACCTGGCGGGCACGACGTTCGGGGTCGGCATCGTTTCGAACTTCGTTACCGAGCGCCAGAAGTTCCATTCCAACGTCCTGACCGAAAGCGTGTCGCTCTACCACGTCCTGGATGCAGACCGGATCTCCAGCCTCGCGGGAGCTCTCGCGAGCCGGGTTGCCGACGATGCCGGCGCGACCGCCCGGGCGGTTGCGCAGATTGCCGTCGCAGCACGCCGGCAGGCTTGGACGCTCGCCTTCGACGACGGCTTCTTCGTCGTTGCCATCATGTTGATGCTCAGCACCGTTGCGGTCGTCGCAATCGGCCGCTCACCGGCATTGCCCCGTCCGCTCAAGCTCTCGCAAGGAAAAAAGCCATGAAACTGTTAAGCGCCGGATTGGGAAGCGTGCTTGTCGCGGGGTTCGTGTTTGCGGCCGCCTCGACCGCAATCTCGCCAGGGGGCTTGTTGGCACGATTGAACGCAGGATCGACCGACAACGCCTATGTGCGCGGCGATGTCACTCCGATCAGCCCGAAGATCAGCGGCTACATCACCGAGGTCGCCATTCGGGACAACCAGGCGGTCAAGACCGGCGACGTGTTGTTCCGGATCGATGACAGCGACTACCGGGCACGTGTCGACCAGGCTTCGGCGAACGTCGCGACGCGTCGGGCCTTGCTCGAAACTCTGGGCCGTCAAATTGAATTCCAAAGGGCCGTCGTCGAGCAGGCCGGCGCGGCGCTGAAGGCAGCGGAGGCCGACGCCAAACGAGCGACGCGTGAATTCGAGCGTATTCATGCATTGAATGGGCATGGCTGGGTGTCGGGCGCAAGCCGCGACGAGTCGGAAGCGGACCATTTGCGCACCGTTGCGAAGATTGCCGAGGCGCAGGCGAGTGTCAGCGCCGCGCTTCGGCAGACGGACGTACTGGAAAGCCAGCGTCCGCAACTGGAGGCCGATATTGCCGCGGCGGACGCCGCACTGAGACTGGCCGAGATCGAACTTGCAAGCACAGTCATCCGGTCGCCCTCCGACGGTTGGGTCGGCGAGAGACAGGCGAGAGTCGGGCAATACGTGCGTCCCGGCACTCTACTAGTGCCCGTTGTCTCGCGAGATTTCTGGATCGTCGCCAATTTCAAGGAAACACAGATGCCCGACCTGCAGGCAGGCGACGCCGTCACCGTGGCCGTAGACGGGGTTCCGGATGCGAATTTGCGCGGGCGTATCGAGAGCCTGTCGCCCGCCACGGGAGCGCAGTTTGCGCTGCTGCCTCCTGACAACGCGACCGGCAACTTCACCCGCATCGCGCAACGAGTCCCGGTGAAGATCGCGCTCGATGAGGGCCAGACGGGCCTCGACCGCCTGAGGCCCGGCATGTCGGCGGTGGTGATTGCTTCATCCGGCAGTGTCTCACCGGCAGCGAGCGAGAGTGCTGGGAGCGACGTGTCCGCCGCCGGGACATCGAGCGTTCGTTAATCAAGTGCCGGCGCGGGAGCGGGTGTCCCGGTCGAGGGGCATTCTACTTTCGCAGCGCAGAGGTTTATACTATGTCGCAAATGCCATATATACAGCAATTCCGGCCAGGGATTTGCGTCATGCATCGCATCGGCTTTGTTGTCTTTCCAGGGTTCCAGCTTATGGGCTTCGCGGCGGTCACCGCCTTCGAGATGGCCAATATCGCGCTCGGACAACCGGCCTATGAGATAGAGCTGCTTTCGGAAATGGGCGGCGAGGTCAAATCGTCCGCTGGCTTCGGCGTCCTTACGAAGGCCTTCGACGATACT
>NZ_JASKLS010000002.1:129122-201791 GCF_030124375.1 Sinorhizobium sp. 6-70 | reverse complement strand
CCTTATGACACCGTGATGTTCGGCGCCAGCTCGACCATCGAGCCGATGACGCCGGGACTGGTCAAGTTCGCGCGTCATGCACTCCAAACGGCGCGGCGCGTAGCCGCGCCATGCACGGGCGCCTTCGTCCTGGCGGAAGCCGGCCTGCTGGAAGGGCGCCGGGCGACCACTCACTGGGCCTTCGCACGCCAGTTCCAGGAGCGGTTCCCGACGGTCAAGCTCGAGGAGGACCGCATCTTCATCGTCGACGGCAGCGTCTGGACGTCCGCCGGGATGACTGCGAGCATCGACCTTGCGCTTGCGATGATCGAGAAGGACCACGGCCAGGACGTTGCACGCTCGGCCGCCCGCAAGCTCGTCGTCTATCATCGACGCGCCGGCGGCCAGTCGCAATTCTCCGCATTGCTCGAGCTCGATCCGAAGTCTGACCGGATCCAGCGATCGATCGATTACGCTAAGGCGAACCTGCGCGGAGTCCTATCCGTCGAAGAGCTGGCGGATGCGGCTGGCCTGAGCGCGCGCCAGTTCAGCCGGGCCTTCCGGTCCGAGACGGGACAATCGCCAGCCAAAGCCGTGGAGAACCTTCGCGTCGAGGCGGCCCGGCTGTTGATGGAGCAGGGCCGGCATTCCATGGACGTGATCGCCGAGGAAACGGGCTTTGCAGATCGCGATCGCATGCGCCGGGCCTTCCTTCGTACCCTCGGCCAGCCGCCGCAAACGATCCGACGGAATGCACGCGAGAGCGCATAGGCACGAAGCGGCCGGGGATACCGGATTGCGTGCTTCACCCGACCGTGCGCGTACCGGTGCGGCGGTACGAAATTGTATCTCACTGTGTCTGCCCGCCTGTTTTCTACACGGGCTTTCAATTTCATCGGCGTAGGACACAGTGGAGATAAGTGGGTGCCTCCATCTGTCGCTGTCTTCACACAATCGGGGAAGAAGTCGATGACAGAGGAAATCAATCAGCAGCGGCGGCGTTTCATGGGAATGGCGGCACTGACCGTCGCTGCCGCGCAGTTCGGCGTGACAGGTCTCGCCCAGGCACAGTCAGCCAGCCGCGTCCGCATTCCCGCGACCGCGCCTGGGACGAACACATCGTTTGCCTCGCTCAAGCAGATCAATGCGGGAGTCCTCAATGTCGGCTATGCCGAGCTCGGCGCGAGCGATGCGCCCCCGGTCATTCTCCTGCATGGCTGGCCCTACGACATCCACACCTATGTCGATGTGGCGCCGCTTTTGGCGGATGCCGGCTATCGGGTGATCGTTCCCTATCTGCGGGGCTACGGCACGACGCGCTTCCTTTCGGCCGATACGCCACGCAACGGTCAACAGTCGGCGGTCGCCGCCGACATCATCGCCGTGATGGATGCGCTTCGGATCGAGAAGGCCGTCATCGCCGGCTGCGATTGGGGAGCACGAACCGCCAACATCATCGCCGCTCTCTGGCCGGAGCGCTGCAAGGCCCTGGTTTCGGTGAGCGGCTACCTGATCGGCAGCCGTGAAGCCAACAAGAACCCCCTGCCTCCGAAGGCGGAATTTGCATGGTGGTACCAGTTCTACTTCGCTACCGAACGCGGCCGTGCAGGCTACGAGCAAAACCGGAATGAGTTCGCAAGGCTCATCTGGCAGCTGGCATCGCCGAAATGGAACTTCGACGACGCTACCTTCAACCGCAGCGCGTCGGCCTTCGAGAACCCGGACCATGTCGATATCACGATCCACAATTACCGGTGGCGGATCAGTCTCGCGGACGGCGAGCGGAAATATGACGATCTGGAAGAGCGGCTCGCCAAATTTCCTGCGATCAATGTGCCGACGATCACGCTGGAGGGCGATGCCAACGGTGCCCCGCACCCGGACCCCGCAACCTACGCCAAAAAATTCTCGGGCAAGTATGATCACCGCTTGATCACGGGTGGCATCGGCCACAACCTGCCACAGGAGGCACCGCAGGCCTTTGCCCAGGCCGTCGTCGACGTCGATCGTTTCTGATCAGCTTCATCAGCGGGTGGTGAGGGATGAACCCGGCGCTATGCGGGCGGCGACCCGGCACAACGCTGCGAAGGATATCCTCGATTTCGGTTGCCGTCGGCGTCGTTCGGGACGAACGTCATCAGGCACTGCGTTCCTTGGGGGCGAAAGCGCTCCCCAAGGTCATTCACGACAACCGGCTCGTGAAGGGCGGGCATGTTGCCGCCCCCGGGGAGCGGCCCGAAATCTTAGTGCGTGGGCTCAGAGCCTCGTTCAAGTCATTGCGTTAGTCGATTGAAAAGAAACAAGGGCGCGCCGGCGAGCGTTGCTCTTTCAAAGCAAGGAGAAAGCCATGACGAATGAAACCAGCACCGAGAGAGCACCAACGGTCGACCTGAAGCTCGAGGTGGTCGTCATCCCCGTTTCCGACGTCGATCGTGCCAAGAGCTTTTACGGCAACCTCGGTTGGAGGCTGGACGCCGACTTCGCCGTCGGTGACGCGTTCCGCGTCGTGCAGTTCACACCCCCAGGATCGCCGAGCTCGATTCACTTCGGTAGGGGGATCACCTCGGCCGCGCCCGGCTCGGCAAGCGGGATGTACCTGATCGTGGCGGACATCGAGGCGGCGCGCGCCGAACTCATCAGACACGGCGCCGAGGTGAGCGAAATGTTCCATCGCACCGGCCCCGGACAACCGCCGGTGAGCGGACGGCACCCCGAGCGGGGCAGCTATCGCTCCTACGCGACATTCAGCGATCCGGACGGTAACGGCTGGCTCCTGCAGGAGGTCACCGAGCGCTTGCCGGGCCGCGTCGATGCGGGCGCCACGACATTTACCTCGGCGGCGGATCTTGCGAGCGCCTTCCGGCGTGCGGAGGCAGCTCACGGCGAATACGAGAAGCAACTCGGCCACCGCGACGAGGACTGGCCTAACTGGTATGCCGAGTACATCGTCCGGGAACAGGCCGGCGAGCGGAAACCAGCATAGCGGCGACCGCCGCATGAATGAATGCGAGAGCAGGGCGGCCGAGGGCGCCCTGCTGCCGTGGAGAGCGCCAGCTCACGCTTTACGTGATGTTAAGATGCCTAACGCATTGAACTTCAGACATTCCACATGTGTGCGACTAGCGGATGGCGATTTCTGCCGTCAGACCACCACCTTCGCGGTTCCGCAAGGTCAGCGAGGCACCGATTGCTGCTGCGAGTTGTTGGGCGATGGCAAGGCCGAGACCGGTCCCGCCCGTGTCGCGGTTGCGCGACTGCTCCAAGCGGAAGAAGGGTTCCATCACGGCTTCCAGCTGGCTTTCCGGAATACCGGGACCACGATCGAGCACTCTAATCAGCACCGTGTCGTCGGTGCGGCGCTGGACCTCGATCTCCGCGTTGCCGCCGAATTTGAGCGCATTATCGATCAGGTTGGTGAGAATCCGTCGCAAGGCGTGCGGGCGGGTTACAATTGCCCCGTCTCCTAACTCGCCGACCGTCACCGCCTTACCTGTATCCTGATAGTCATAAGCGAGACTCTCGATGAACGATGCGAGATCGATGCGTGTGGCCTTTTCCTCTTTGCCGTGGGCGCTGCGCGCATAGGCGACGCCTTCCTTGACGAGACGTTCGACTTCGTCGAGGTCCTGAATGAGCTTGTCCCTGTCGCCGGATTCTTCGGCCATTTCGGCACGGAGCTTCATGCGTGTGATCGGCGTCTGAAGATCATGTGAGATCGCCGCGAGGATCTGCACGCGCTCCTCCAGGTACTGCGCGATGCGATCCCGCATCGCATTGAAGGCGGTAGCAGCATAGGCGACTTCCCTTGGCCCAGCCTCGCTGAGCCGCGGCGTGTTGCTGTTCGGGTCAAGCGTGTCGACGGCTCTCGCGAGATTGGCGAGGGGACGGACGGCCTGGCGCATGGCGAGCCAGCTGCACAGCACCAAGAGCGAAAGCTGCGCGATGAGTACGTAGGGCAGCCAGTCAGCCACTGGCATGACACCCCTTGGCGTGACGTCTATTGTCAGCGGTTCACCGTCGCTTAAGCGGAGATGCGCCTGAAAATGGCGGCCTCCGCCGGAGATCGATTTAACTTCGATCGGATATTTCGCACCGAGCGCGGTCCGGATCCTGGAGGCCACCTCGGCGTCGTCCGGCTCAAGCACGGGATTGCCGGGAGTGCCTTCCCCCAGAACGAACCGATAGGATCCGCGACCAAGTTGATCGAGCCAGGCGGCACGTTCGGCAGCCGGGAGCCGGTCGAGGATGGCGATCGACGTCGCGACGTCATTTTCAAGCGTATTGAACATCACCGACCTGGCGGCGATGTAGCGCTCCGAAAACAGCACCGCAAACGACATGGCGTGGGCAACCGCCAGGCCGGCAAGCAGAATGACGAACAGCCGCGCTCTGAGTGTGCGCGGCCAGAGGCGAATTCCGTTGAGAACGGTGGGCGCCATCAGCGGGGCTCCACGATCTCGACCGGCATCGAAAAAACATAGCCTTCGCTTCGGACGGTCTTGATGTAGGCCGGTTCCCGGGCATCGTCGCCGAGGCGCTGGCGAACCCGGCTGACCAGAAGATCGATGGAGCGGTCGAAGAGCTCGGCATCGCGTCCCTGTGTGAGATTGAGCAGCTGATCGCGGTTGAGGACACGTTGCGGGTGATCGACGAACACACGCAGCAGCCGGTATTCGGCGCCGCTCAGCGCAACCGCCGTACCGTCGGCATCCACGAGGTGCCGTGCCGTGGTGTCGAGCTTCCATTGGCCGAAACGCAGCAGTTGACCGGCCTCGGAAACCTGCAGATTCGGAGGCAGCATGCGCGCGCGCCGCAGGACCGCCTTGATACGGGCGAGCAGTTCGCGCGCCGAGAACGGCTTGGCGACGTAGTCGTCGGCGCCCATTTCCAGCCCGATGATGCGATCCATCTCGTCGGAGCGGGCGGTCAGCATGACGATGGGCGTCGCCTTGTGTCTGCCCACGCGCAACTCGCGGCTCAACACAAGGCCGTCGTCGCCCGGCATCATGAGATCGAGAATGATCAGATCGACCGTATTGGCCTCGAGAAATGTGCGCATCTGGCGTCCGTCGGCGACGGCGGTGACGCGCAAACCGTTCTTCGTCAAGTATGCCGAGACCAGCTCCCGGATTTCCCGATCGTCGTCGACGATCAGGATGTGATCTATGTGCTCCATGAGGCGATCTCCACCGTTGAACTGTCATTTATTATCAAAATGAGCATGCCGCGGTAGGGGTACTCACCCGGCTCCTGCGCCTGTGCCGAAGTGAAGCGCTAGAGCCGACGCAAGGGACGGAAAGCAGCGCGCAACTCTGCGCTGAACAGATCCGCCTCTTCCCACGCGGCGAAGTGTCCGCCCTTGTCCACGTGGTTGTAGTAAATCAGATTGTGATACGCCCGTGCCGCCCAGCTCTTCGGCGGCCTGTAGACCTCGCCCGGGAAAATCGTCACTGCTGCCGGGATCGAGATAGCGGCCAGCTTGTTGTTGCCGGCATTGTTCTCCCAATAAATCCGGGCGCTCGAGGGCCCTGTATTCGTCAGCCAGTACAGCGTGATGTTGTCGAGGATCTCATCATGGCTAAGCGACCGCTCCGGTTCGCCACGGGTAAACACCCAGTCAGCGATCTTGTCATAGAACCATGCCGCCAGGCCGACTGGCGAGTCGGCGAGGCCGTAGCCGACGGTCTGCGGACGCGTGCCCATGATGGCGGCATAGCCGAATCCCTTGTTGAGGAACTCCCTGGCCTCATCAAACACCGCCCGTTCCTCTGCGGTGAGCTCAGCCGGCGCGGGACTCCCGTTCTTAAGAGCCTTCGCAACGTCCGGCGGCAGAGTGGTGGAGCGCTCGATCCTGTTGACATGGATGCCGAGCAGACCGGGGGGCGCCTGGCGTCCCATGGCATCAGAAATGATGGCGCCCCAGTCGCCGCCTTGCGACACATAACGGCTGTAACCGAGGCGCTTCATGAGGATGTCCCAGGCGTTGGCGACGCGGGCCGGGTTCCAGCCGGCGCCCTTGGGTTTCTCCGAAAAGCCGAAGCCTGGAATGGATGGGAGCACGAGATGGAAGGCGTCTTCCGCGGTCCCTCCGTGCGCGGTCGGATCCGTCAGCGGCCCAATGGTTTTCAGCAACTCGAAGATCGAGCCGGGCCAACCGTGGGTCATGATCAGCGGCAAGGCGTTCGCGTGACGGGAGCGAACGTGGATGAAATGAATGTCCAGGCCGTCGATGTTCGTCTGGAACTGCGGCAAGGCATTGAGTTTCGCCTCCGCCTGGCGCCAGTCGTAGCCGGTCTTCCAATAGCGCACGAGTGCCTGAAGCTTGTCGAGTTGCACGCCCTGGGAACGGTCAGTGACCGTTTCCGGGTCGGGCCAGCGCGTCGCGGCAAGGCGCCTGCGGAGATCGACGAGTTCTGCTTCAGGCACATCGACGCGGAAAGGGCGGACGGCGTCTGCCGCGAGAGGCGGCTTGGCGGCAGCCATTACGGGATGCATCGTTGCTGCAAGGCCTGCCGCAACCGCTCCGTTTACGAGCAAGGCCCGCCGGGAAAGAGCGAAGGCGTTGGTCGAGTTCGGTGTCGTCAAGTTCGCATCCCGTTTACCCATGGTTCCCAGTATCCATTTCATCGCAAGAAGGCTCACTTGACCGGAACGACGAGCGGCTCGCCCTTGTCGACGATATAGGTCGCGAGTTCCGAGGCCTTGCCGCTGCCGACATTCCTCGCCACGTGGGCCACGCCGTCCGGAATGAACAGGGCCTCGCCGGCATGAAGAATCACAGGTGCCCTGCCTTCGAGGCGATACTCGAGCGAGCCTTCAAGGACATAGGCGATTTCCTCGCCCGGATGGGCATGCTTGATCGAGGCCACGCCCCGCTCGATGTCGACACGCACCTGCACGGCCTCGCGTCCGGGCGTGCCAAGATCGTCCTTGAGGACATCGGTGCGGTGAATTCCCGGCTGCTGCGCCTCAGCAACATTGAGTGTCCATCCGCCGCCAACGATCAGCAGCGCAGCCGCCATGATCCGAGTGGTTTTCATAAGGTCATCCTTTCACAGCTGTCATCGAGCCCTCGTCTTCGAGGCATGCGTCGATTTCAGCGCGGGCGTGTATTGGCGATGTGTCGGACGCGCGGGAGATTTGTAAGCACATGTATTCGCACACCGCGCTGACATACCGCCTTCGCTTCGGCGGGCCGGGCGAGTACCCGGCCGGCACTGGACTTACCCTCAGGCTGAAGCATCACGCTGCGTGAATTCAGCGGCATGGAGCTTGACGAAGTCATGCACGCTCGTCGGCGTCCTGCCGGTGAGCTTGAACAGGTCATCCGTCATGCGGTCGTACCGCCCCTCCGCGTGAAGCTTCGACATCACGGAAAGGTGGCTGGCAAGGTGATCGGGGACACCAAAGCCGCGCAGCGCCTCCATCCAGCCGGCAAGCGGCACGTTGCGATAGGTTATCTTGCGACCCAATGCCTCGGAGAACACCTGTGCGTAGTGTTCCAGGTTCGCCGACTCGTGACCGGTCAGATTGTAGATCTTGCCGATGTGAGGCGCCGGATCGCCGAGGATGACCGACACTGCGTGCGCCACGTCGACGGCCGAAACCGGCGAGGTCTTGCTGTCGCCGAGCGGCAGCGCCAGTTCGTCGCGCTGCTTGACGCCTGCGGCGGCCAGCCGCAGGAAGAAGCCCTCGAGGAACACCGTCGGCCGCACGGTCACGACCGGAAGCCCCGACCAGGCCAGGGCCTGTTCCGCAAGCCAGTGCAGTTTGTGCTGCGGACTGTCGGTGGTTTCGGTGATGCTCATCTGTGTCACCGTCATCTGCGACATGTTCACGAATGCTTCGACACCGTGGTGCCGCGCCACGGCGGCCGTGTTGACGGTGGCTTCAAGATAGGCCGGCGAAACCGACATTCCGAAGTAGATGCGGGAAACGCCCTCGATGGCGCGGTGCATCGATCGAAGATCGGTCAGGTCCCCGCGCACGACTTCTGCGCCGAGCCGCCTCAGGCTCTCCGCACGCTCGTCCTCCTTGCGCACCAGCGCGCGCACCTTCTTGCCCTTGGCGAGCAGCATTTCGGTGACGTTGCGGCCGATGGCGCCGAGGTCCCCGGCGGCTCCGGTGACCAGGATCGGCCTTTCATTCGCGGATGTAGCAGTCATGTTGATTTCCTTTCAGTTACAATTTGTTGGATCCGTTTGTTCAGACGATCTCGATGGTCTTGCGCTCGTGAACGTGAGGTGCGAGTGTCTGGAGGTTGACGCTATGAGTTCTGGCAAGTTGGTGTATATGCAACATTGCGCTCGGCGTAATTCGAGGAAGCATGTGGCGGTCCGTAGTTGTTTGAACGTCAGAGGCTTGCAAGCTCGTCGGGAGGGAGGCCGTCGGCCACGCCGACGATGGCGGTGACACCTTCCTCGCCGAGCAATTCCTTCGCCTTCGCCTGCGCCGATCGCCACGCGGGCGTCGCGGAAACCAATAATTCCTTGCCCGTTTCCGATATGAAGACTGGACGGCTCCGGCCGCCCGCTTCGGAAGCCATCTCCTCGACCCACCCCTCCGACAGGAGTGGCGCCAGATTGCGCGTGAGCGTCGAGCGGTCCTGGTAGTTGGCCCGCCCAATCTCGGCGCGGCTTGCACCACCCAGTTTCGCGATCAGGACCAGCAGCGAGAACTGCGAGGCATTGACACCATGCGGCCGAAGCACCTGATCATAAATGCCGGTTATGACGCGCGAAATCCGACGTGCGCGCGTCATCACGCAATTGCGGGTGACTTCACCTACCACGCCTGCATCGGCCGTCTCGATCTCGGTGCTGGTCATCATGACCCTCTCAATGGTGCATATACAACATTGCCAATATGGTGCATATGCAGCATACTGTCAATACCTGATGCCATGCTGAATGGAACACCACCAAAGCGGCTCGCCTGCCACCGCGAAGTTCCGCATCCTGCGATGGAGACGTCCAATCCGAGGCAGGTCTCGGACTTGCGGATTTTGCAGGTCACCTCTGTCTGCCTGCCCTCATTACGGGAGAGGGTGACTGGTGCACAATTCTGCGATATTATTTGTGCGCCGCACAATCCCGAAACAGGCAAGGCTGATGCTGGCAACCGCGAAGGCAATGCAACGAGCCCCACTCCGCGTCGACCTTGCCCTTCAGGGCGGTGGCGCCCATGGTGCTTTTTCCTGGGGCGTGCTCGATCGCCTTCTGCAAGAGCCATGGCTGGCAATCGAGGGAATTTCCGGCACCTCGGCGGGAGCGATGAACGCGGCGGTCATGGCGCACGGTTATGCCGTCGACGGCGCCGCAGGCGCTCGCGAGGCGTTGCGGGTATTCTGGCGCAAGGTATCGGAGGCGGCGCGCTTCAGTCCCTTCCAGCGTGGCCCCCTCGATGTCCTGCTCGGCCGCTGGACGCTCGACCACTCGCCGGTTTTCGTGGCGATGGATATGATGGCGCGGGTGTTCTCGCCCTACAATCTCAATCCTACCGGCGCCAACCCGCTCCGCGCCATACTGGCGGAGACCGTCGATTTCGGGCGGCTCTCGTCCAGTCCGATCAAGCTGTTCGTGACGGCGACGAATGTCCGCACCGGCCGCGGGCGCGTGTTCCGTAACGGCGAGCTGACCCCGGACGTACTGCTTGCTTCCGCATGCCTGCCGACGCTCTTTCAAGCAGTCGAAATCGATGGTGAAGCCTATTGGGACGGCGGCTACGCCGGCAACCCGACGATCACGCCGCTGGTTCGGGAATGCACCTCGCAGGACACCATCCTCGTGCAGATCAACCCGGTTGAAAGGCCGGGCACACCTCGGTCCGCGCGGGAGATCCTCAATCGCATCAACGAAGTCTCGTTCAACGCGGTCCTTCTGAAGGAATTGAAGATGATCGCCCTGCTTCGGAAGGTAGCGCAGCTGGAGGATGACGAGGGCGCGCGCTGGGCGTCGATGCGCATCCACAGGGTCGCAAGCGACACCATGACCGACCTCGGCTACTCTTCAAAGCTCAACGCCGAATGGGAGTTCCTTACCATGCTGCACAACGAGGGGCGCAGCTCCGCCGACGCCTTCCTCGCCGCCCATGGCGACGATCTCGGCCAACGCTCGTCGCTCGATCTCGGTATCTTGCTGGAAGGGGTCTGACGGGTGGGCCTTCTCGGCATTCTGATTGGGCTCGGGGTGCTGATCTGGCTCGCCTTCCGCGGCTGGAGCGTGCTGCTGCTGGCGCCGCTTGGCGCCCTCGTCGCCGCGCTCTTTGCCCGCGAACCAGTGCTGGCGCACTGGACGCAGACCTTCATGAACAGCGCCGCAGGTTTCTTCGCCCAGTTCTTTCCATTATTCCTACTCGGCGCCCTCTTCGGCAAGCTGATGGAGGACAGTGGTTCAGTAACCGCCATTGCCGATTTCATGATGCGGCGGCTGGGAAAGGACCACGCGATCCTCGCCGTCGTCATCGCCGGTGCGCTGATCACCTATGGCGGCGTCAGCCTCTTTGTTGCCTTCTTCGTCCTCGTGCCGATGGCGCAGGAGTTATTCCGGTCGACCGGCATTCCGCGGCGGCTGATACCTGCGGCGATCGTTCTTGGAACATCTACCTTCACCATGTCGGCATTACCGGGAACGCCATCGATACAGAATGCCATCCCGATGCCTTTCTTCGGCACCACGCCGTTTGCGGCGCCGGGGCTCGGCATCGTCGCTTCGGTGATCATGCTTTGCTTCGGCATATGGTGGCTTCGGCGCGTCGCGGCCGCCGCGCGCAGGGCCGGCGAAGGGTTCGGGGAGGGCGCCTCCGCGACAGCCGAAGGTCTCGCTTCCGACGACCGGCTCCGCGAACGCGCCACGGTCGGCAGGGAATTCGACCCGGCCGAAATCGCACGCGGCCGACATGCCGAGGCTGGGCCGCCGATCATGATCGCGGTGCTGCCGCTCGCTGTGGTTGTCGTCGTCAATCTCAGCATGACGCTGCTGATCCTGCCGGCGCTTGACCTCGGTTTTCTTGCGGATGATCGCTGGGGCGGGGTCTCCCGCTCCGCAGTCAGCGGCGTGTGGGCCGTCGTCACGGCGCTGGCAGCCGCGGTCGCGACCGTCGTCGTGTTGAATTTCCGGCGACTGCCGGCACTGCGCGCGACGATGGACGCAGGTGCCAACGCGTCCGTCCTTCCGGCGGTTGCCGTCGCCAGCCTGGTAGGCTTCGGAGCGGTTGTCGCGGCGATGCCCGCCTTTGAGGTCGTACGCGACTGGGTGCTCGGCATCGGTGGCGGACCACTCGTTTCGATCGCTGTGGCCACGAATATCCTGGCGGCGCTCACCGGCTCCGCTTCCGGCGGTCTCACGATCGCCCTCGACGCGCTTGGTAGCACCTACCTGATGCGCGCGCAGGAAACGGGTCTCGACCCGGCCCTGTTGCACCGTGTCGCGGTCATCGGGGCGGGTACCCTTGATAGCCTGCCTCACAACGGGGCAGTCGTTACCCTGCTGGCCGTGTGCGGCTCAACCCACGGAGAGAGCTACCGCGACATCGTTATTGTCGGAATCATCGGAGCGCTCCTCGCCCTGAGCCTGGTCATCGTTTTGGGGACGATTTTCGGCTCGTTCTGATACTTCCGCGAAAAAGGGGATTACGCCTGAGCCGCCGTCGGGTTCAACGCCTGACTGCGGCTCGTGGCTGCGCCCCTGCGCATCGAGCAACCGTGCTGCGCGCACCTTCGCATACCGGGCGATGCCGATCTTGATGGCCACCAGCACGGGTGCCGCGAATACAAAGAGCAGGGCGACCGCGTTGAACGCCGTGTCGAAGGCGATCACGGTGGACTGGCCCGTCACGGCCCGGCCCAGCAGGCTTGTCGCGGCCCGGCCGGCGGCAGCGGCGTCCATTCCTTTCGCCGCGAGCATCGCTGCCGTCGCCGTCAGCCGGTCGATGACCGCGTGACCCCCTGCGGTGACATTGGCGCCGAGGACCGCGACATTGCCAGCGACGTTATGATCAATCAGCGTCTGGAGGGCGGCGACCCCCGCAAGGCCACCAAGCTGGCGACCCGTGTTGAAGAGGCCAATCCCGGAGGCGAGATTTCGGCTGTCGAGATTGCTGAAAGCGATGAGGGTGATCGACAGAAACAGGAAGCCAAGGCCGAACCCGCGCAACAGGATCGCTGCCATCATGTCGTCTGCGCCGCTTTCGCTGGTCGATCCGGAGAGCATCCACATCGCAACCATGATCATCAGGATGCCAAAGGGTACGGTTGCGAAGGGAGGAACGCGGCGAACCTGCATGAGAAAGGCGGCAATGAGCAGCGCGCCGACAAAAAGCGCGCCGCTCGGCAACAGCAACTGCCCGGCATCGGTGGGCGTGAAGGCGAGGACGGACACTGCAAACGACGGGATCAGAAAGGCGCTCCCGAACAATGCCGCGCCGGCGACAAAACTGACGATAAAGGCGAAGAGAAAATCGTCCGATCTGAACAAGGTAAAGTCGAGCAGGCCCTGGCCCTTTGCCAACAGCTGTTGACCGAGAAATGTAAGCAGAGCGGCCACACCGATCACTGTCAGCCACAGGATGCGCGGTTCCTCGAACCAGTCCCATCGGCTGCCCTGGCTGAAGACGTAGGTCAAGCAGAAAAGCGCGACGGAGATGAGCGAGAAGCCGATCCAGTCAAATGGACGCCGCGCGGTTCCGGCGGGCATCGGGCCATCCGCCATAAGCAGGAGCCCAACAGCCGCCAGCGCGACCGGAATGATGCTGAAGAAGATCCATGTCCAGGATTGGCTATCGAGCAACCACCCCTGAAGGGCAGGGGCGATCGTCGCGGGGGCGACGACGGACCCCATCGCAAACAAGGCCTGAAGGATGGGCTGGCGGGATCGCGGATAGGCGAGAAAGATGACCGCCTGGCCACTGACGAGCAGGGTGGCGCCGGAGAAACCTTGAACCATGCGCAGCGCGACCAGCAGATCCAGCCGGAATGTGACGGCAGCGATGCCGCACGCCGCGCCCATGGCGAGCGTCGAAGCGATGATCAGACCCAGCGGATTGATACGACTCATCAGCCAGGGGACGGCCATGAATCCGATAAGTTTCAGAGCGGTGTATCCGACATCCAGCCAGGCGAACTCATCGGGAGTGGCATATGTGTCGCCGATGATATCACCGCGCCCGAGCGACAGCACGGTGCTCGCGATCGCCTCCGTCAGCGTGGCAAGCACGATGCCCGCGACGAGAAGGGCCCCTGTCTCGGATCTGCCGCGGCTCGGCGCGATGGCAACGGTGGTGGTCACGAGCCGCTTCCCGTGTCGACGGTGACACGCGCCGACAGGCCGGGTACGAGGCGGCCAGCCAGCGGATTGCTGGCAAACCGGATCTTGACCGGAACCCGCTGCACGACGCGGACGAAGTTCCCCGTTGCATTGTCGGCGGGCAGCAAGCTGAAGGCGGAGCCGCTGCCGGGCGCAAAGCTGTCGACCACGCCTTCAAGCGTCCCGTTCGGGTAGCCGTCAATGGTGATGCGGGCGCGCTGGCCGGGCTGTATGTTTTCGAGTTGGGTTTCCTTGAAATTCGCCACCAGCCATAGGTCGTCTACCGGAACGATATCGAGCAGGGAGACGCCCGGCGCCACAAGCCGGCCGACACGGACCTGGCGGTTGCCGATAACGCCGCCGACAGGCGCATGCACCACCGTGCTCTCGAGATCGATCTGCGCGAGATCGCGCGCCGCCTCTGCCTGTGCCACGGCAGCAACGGCAGCTTCGCGCTGGGCGGCAAGGACGGCGATGCGCTGCTGCTGGGCTTCCAGCGTTGCGGAGGCGGCCGACACGCTCGCCTCGGCTCTCGTTCGCGCCGCGTCGCTCTCGTCGACATGGGCCTGGCTGATGGTGTTGCTGCGGATTAGTTCGCGGCGGCGATCATAGGCCTTGATCGCCAAATTCAATTCGGCCACGGCCGAACGCCTCTGGGCTTCGGCCTGCCGGATGAGGGCATGCTGCAGCTCCGTCTCCGCATCGGCATTGACAAGCCGAGCCTGGGCGGCATCGACATTGGCCACCGCTTGCGCAAGCCGCGCGCGATAGTCGCGATCGTCGATCCGGAACAGGACGTCACCCGTCCGGACTGTCTGGTTGTCCTTGACTTCTACCGCCGTGACGTAGCCCGCGACCTTCGGGGCGAGCGAGGTGACATCGCCGCGGACATAAGCATTATCGGTCGACGTCGAGCCGGTCGAACGGGCCCAGGCCCAACCGGCCGCCACGACGACCACGGCGCCGAGGCACAGCGCCAATCCGACCATCTTTTTCTTGTTAAGTTGCGCCACGACGATCTCCGGTAATGTTCGTTACCATGGACATCTACGGTAATAGCCGTTACCAGTCAAGTGGGCGCATCGCCCATCGACTTAACTTGCGTTCGCTTTTCCTGTTCTGAGGAGCGTAATGGCTGAACGAGGGGCAGTCGACTATACAAAGGTTGGCTAGTATTGAGCCCGAATTTCAAGGGGTTGAAGGCTGTGGTTGCAGCAAAGTCAGCGCGGTTGAAAGATCACCAGCGAAGCCCTTTTCGGGTGCGGCCGAAGCCTTCTTGAACAAGGCGACTGCATGTTTCCTTAAGCCGATTTAAGGAAACATGCAGCCTGCGCATGCACGGCTATCGCGCAGATCAAAGGGCACGATCCTGATTGCCTGCGGCGCGGGAGGTCGTCGCTTCCATCGTCGCGTCAACCGGCAAAGTGAAGATAAACGTCGCTCCATGCGGTTCGTTGTTCTCCGCCCATAATTGTCCGCCGTGGGACTCGACGATCGAGCGACAGATCGCGAGCCCCATGCCCATCCCGTGCTCCTTCGTCGTAAAGAACGGCTCGAATATCTTTTCGGGAAACTCGACGCCGGGGCCGCGGTCACTGATTTCGATCTGGATCACATCCCCGATACGGCGCACGCGTATTCCAAAGACTCTCTCGCCCGCAGTGGAATCCATCGCATCCATGCCGTTGCGGATGAGATTGATCAGAACCTGCTGGATTTGGACGCGATCCAACGTGACAAATGGAAGGTTGCTTTCAACGTCAACATCCATGCGAACACGCCGCCGCGCCGCCTCCTCGGCCATGAGATCGCGCGCTTCCGCAATGACGCTGGAGAACGTCGTACTGGTCCTCGGTTCTATGGAATGCTTGAACAAGGCGCGGATGTGGCTGACGACGTCCGCCGCCGAGTTCGCATCCTGGATGATGCGCTCAATCCTCTTCTGCGCCCGCTCGATATTTGGCGGTTCGGCCGTGAGCCAGCGTTGGCAGGCGTGCGAGTTTGCCACGATGGCCGCCAGCGGCTGGTTGACTTCGTGCGCGATGGATGCGGAGAGTTCGGCAAGGCTGGCCGCCTGGCTCGCACGGGCGAGGTTCTCCTGGGCGAGCCGCAAATCATCCCGAGCACGGACCTGATCTTCAATATCGAGGCAAACGCCGTTCCATTGCACAATCGCGCCGGCGCCATTGCGCATTGCGGCGGCGCGTATTTCAACCCATCGGTACTCGCCGTCGAAGCGACGCAGGCGATGCTTCTGCGCATAGGGTTCGCCAGTGGCCAAGGAGTGCGAGAACAGTTTCTTTACTGCGGCCAGATCGTCAGGATGAATGATCGCGTCCAGCACGTTCGCCAGGCGCGAATTGTCGGTCACATCCTTGTCCTCGACGTTGAAGCCGATGAAACTACTTAGTTGCTGACTGAAGTATATAGGCCTGCCGTCCGGCGCGGCACACCAGATGAGCGCAGGCAGCGTCTCGACGAGATCTCGTAGCGAGCGCTCGCTTTGCCGTAGTTTGAGCACCGCCAGCTGGTGCTGCCGGGATATGGCGGCCACGATAAGCGCTGATAGTGCCGAGATCGCCAGGAAGAGCTGCAGCATGATCTGCCTCTGCCTCTGGGACTCGGGATCGCCGGCAAATTGGCTGGCTCCGGATATTGTGAATACCGCGGTGATCAGAGCGAGGACGATCAGGGTGACGGCGGCACCTCTGAGTTCAAAGCGCACTGCCGCCCAAAGAAGAGGCGGCATGATGATATAGGCGAAGGGGAGGTAACCGCTCAAGGAAAGGGCGGCGACACCGAGAAAGATCAGCCCAAGGACGCTGGCCTCGACCCATCGCGCGGCGGAGAGCTGGGAATTCCCATGCCAGTTTTGGAACACGTCGAGCGCCAACGGCGCCACGATCAATACCCCGGTGGCGTCGCCTATCCACCATAGTGGCCAAGCCGCAGTAAAAGTCTGCGACAATATGCCAAACCACGCCAGTGTCGCACTTCCCACCGTCGCGCTTATGGCTGGCGCAATTCCAGCGCCCAGTACGACGAATGCGAGAACTTCCTTCAAGGTTTCCAGCCGAACCGGCCGCCCGCATGTCCGCGTCACGAGCCATGCGCCGGCCATCGCTTCAAGAGCGTTGCCCACATACATCAGAAGGGAAGCAGGCAGCGGGCTATGGAACCACAAGAACTGACCGATCAGCTCACCGACGCAGCCCGCCAGCACCCACCACGGCCAGCTCGGTGTGGCGGCGAGCATAAGCGTAGCCATGAAAAGCCCGCCCGGCGTCCATATCGAAATGCTTGTTCCGGGTACGATCCCAAGCACATGTGCGAATGCGCAGCCCAAGACATAGGCGGCTACAAAGAGCGCCAGATGCAAAAATCGAGGCCGGTGCAACCAGACGCCTATCATTGGTTGCTCCTACCGGACAAAATAAGCCTGGGGACTACAGCGCTTCGTGTAGCTCTTTTCCTCGATATCCGGGATGGCGAAATCGCACCCACGCCCTACCCCCCAAAGGCACGAGCCACACCTGATGGAATCCGCGCGTCGCCGGGACACGTAGCGCACGAAGATGTGAACTCGCTCCCCTATGTCATGGCTCGAGCCATGCCGATGACCTGTGAGCGCTCTCGCTCCCACTCGCGCACGCGGAGCCCAGTTCCGTTGAAACACGCCGATGTCGACCGACGCAGTGAACCATCCAGTGATATTGTTTTTTGCTGTTGTGAGACGGTCCTTTTGTACACCGCATAGCGGGCTCAATGCAAAAGAGATCGCAGGTCTGAGAGCAAAGCTCTCGGCTCGATTGCCGGCGCGCCGGGAGCGGTTGCGCATTCTCCTCTGACTGCTCGCGCTCATGGCGGGTTCGCCTTTCCAGAAAGGGCATCGCCGATCGCTGCGAGCAGCGCCTGCCCGTCGAAAGGCTTGCGGAAGAACCGGTTGTGCTTTGTCTCCTGCGGCTCAGGGATCTCATGGCGGCCGGTGATCAGGATCACCGGCAAACCGGGGCGCCTCTCGCTCATCAAGCGCTTCAACTCGAAGCCGTCCATGCCGGGCATGCCAATGTCGGTGATCAGACAGTCGATCTCCGGCAAAGCAGTGCTGTTCAGGAGCGTATGGGCCGAAGAGAATGCCCGTACGGTGTACTCCGCCGACTCGAGAAGATCCTCGAGCGAATCGAGCACGCGCTGGTCATCATCGACGATCGCCACCACGGACTTTGAGTTGGACATACGGACAAACTTCCTCAACGCCTGGAACGAATGACTGGAAGGTGCAAACTTTCGGCAATTCGCGCCAGATCTGCAAGTGAGGTCGCCTGCATCTTCTGCATGATCTCGCTGCGGAGCATTTCAACGGTGCTCTCGCTGATGCCGAGCTCGGCTGCCGCCTGCTTGTTCAGGAACCCGCTGACCACAAGCGGCACCACCTCGCGCTCCTGCGGTGTAAGCGCCGCCAAGCGGCGTTCGAACTCGGCAAGCTCCTCGCGTGCCGATCGTTGAACGCGGTCCCGGTCGATCGCCGCTCGAACCGCTGCGACCAGATCGTGCTCCCCGACCGGTTTCCTCAGAAAGCCGATGGTGCCGTCCTCAGTGGCGAAGACCGACGATGGAATGTCGTCATGCCCGGTAAGGAAAACGATCGGGGGATGGACATCCCGGGACAGCTGTTTCTGAAGCTCGAGGCCGTTGATGCCGGGCAGCTCGACGTCGAGGATCAGGCACGCGGGGAGATCGGGCTTCGCATAGGCGAGATAGTCCGCGGCGGCGGCGAATGTTTCGGCCCGCCATCCCAGGGACTCCAGCAACTCGCCGAGCGCCTCGCGCACTCTGGCGTCGTCGTCCACCACGAAGACCATTTCGTCGCGCGGGCTCATGACGCCTCGGCCACTGCCAACGGAAGCGTGAAGGCGACGGTCGCCCCGTGCGTCTCGTTATCGGCCGACCAAAGGCGGCCGCCATGCACGTCTATGATCGAGCGGCAGATCGAAAGCCCCATACCCATTCCGTGCGGCTTGGTCGTAAAGAACGGTTCGAAGGCGCGCTCGGCGTCCTTGAAACCCGTGCCGGCATCGCGAACCTCGACGCGAATCGCGTTCAAGCCGTCACGGCATGAGCGTATCTGGAGTGCGCGAGAGGCGTCAACCACGGCGTCCATCGCCTCGATCGCGTTCCGGATCAGGTTCACCAAGACCTGCTGCACCTGGACGCGATCGAGCGCGACCGACGGTAGGTTCGGCTCGAGATTCGTCGTGATGTGAACGCGCTTCGCGGCGATCTCGTCCGCCATCAGCCGGCACACTTCGCCGATCAGATGGTTGACGTCTTCCGATGACCTGTTCTGCGGCGCCGGACGGAAGAGAGCGCGAATGCGGCTAATGACGTCCGCCGCCGAGCCGGCACTCCGGATGATGCGCTCGACCGTGACCTTCGCACGCGCGACGTTCGGAGGTTCGGCGGACAGCCAGTGATGGCATGCGTGGGAACTGGCGACGATCGCGGCCAGCGGCTGATTCATTTCGTGAGCGAGCGAGGCGGAGAGCTCGGCTAGGCTTGCCACCCGGGTCGCCTGCGCGAGCCTGCCGGAGGTGCGCCGCAGCGTCTCTTCGGCGAGGAACTGATCGTCGATGTCGTGACAGAGACCGAACCACTGGACAATATCTCCGCTGTCATCTCGCAGTGGCTCGGCGCGGCCGGACATCCAGCGATACACCCCATCCGCACGACGCAGACGATACCGCATGGCAAAGCCCTTGCCGGTCACGAAGCAACGGCCGAGGACATTCCTAAGTTCGGCTTTTTCATCTGGATGGATGACGGTCTCTATGATCGCTTCCAGTCGGCTCATCCCCGGTTTGTCCGTATCCGATACGTCCATGCCGAGGAAATCGACCATACGCTCGTTGAAGAAGGTTGGCTCGCCATCCGCAGTCAGCCGCCAAAGGAGACTTGGAACCATGTCGACGAGCTGCGAAAGCTCGCGCTCGCGGTCCCGCAACGCCTCCTGCGCGCGTATCAGGTCTTCGATGTCGACGGACACGCCATACCACTGGATGATCGCGCCGGACTCGTCACGCAGGGGCTCCGCGCGGCTCTCGACCCAACGATGGGGGCCGTTGGATCGGCGCTGACGATATCTCCCCACGAAGGGCACGCCCGTCTCGAATGAACGGGCGAGCCCGCGGTCCACCGCGTCCCGGTCATCCGGGTGAACGACCTTCAGGTATCGCGACCCGTCAGCTGCAATCAAATCCTCCAGACCGATGCCGGTCACATCCGTGACTCGCTTGTTGAGATAGCAAGGTATTCCTTCCGGCGTCGTGCACCAGATGAGTGCTGGCACGGCGTCTATCAGCTGCTGCAACTGGCGCTCGCTGCGCCGCAGTGCGTCCTCAGCGTGCATCTGGTCGTCTATGTCGTGGCAGAGACCGTACCATTGGACGATGCGCCCGTCCTGATCCCGCAATGGCTCGGCGCGGCTCGACATCCAGCGATAAACCCCGTCGGCGCGGCGCAGGCGATACCGCATGGCGAAGCCCTCGCCGCTGACGAGGCAACGGTTAAGGGCGTCCCTAAATTTCGCTGCGTCGTCCGGATGGACGCTCCCTATGACCACCTCCAGTCGGCTCGTGCCCGACTTGTCCGTATCCGCCACATCCATGCCGAGAAAGTCCACCATCCGCTTGTTGAAGAAGGTCGGCTCGCCGTCGGGCGTCAGCCGCCAGAGATGGCTTGGAACCATGTCGATGAGCTGCGAGAGCTCCCGTTCTCGCGCATGCAACGCCTCTTCGGCTTGCTTGATGCTCAGGGATGGCGGCCCGTCAGGCGCAGTCCCTTCCCCGTAGCTGGCGCCGGCTATGCCCAAGATCCACTTGCTGACACGAGCCGAAGCTCCGTCGCCCGGCGTGGTCCGCATCACCGCCCGCGTTGCGTCGGCGTCGAAAGACGCCGACATGCTGGCTGCGACGACTGCTCCGATGCAAAGCGCCACGGCAAAGAACGCCGCCCACGACGATGCGACATCGCGCATGCCGTCCGAAAAGAAGAAAGCGGCCAGTATCGAGCCGGCGAAGGCGATCCCCAATATCGCCAACAGCAGCGGGGCCGCACGGCGATGCGCATAGAAGAATAGCGCGGCAACCGGAACGAGCAGGCCAAATGGTGTCGTCGTCAGCCAGGACACAGCGATCCCGACGAGGGATGCGGTGAGCATGAGGGCGACGCGCTGTTGCGGAAGCATTGTTATCATGATCGGCCGCTCCTGCCGGACAAGGAAGCCTTTTGCACGGTTCCTTGGACCGGGACCGATTCAAGGATAGATACGTGCAGCGGTTCGAAGGGCCGCGGCGACCGTTGTGCGCTCGAAAAGACGCTGGCGCTACGGGCCCATCAGCGTTTCTTATAACACCTGTTTTCAATATCCGGGTTGGCGAACTCACGCGACTTGTTTTGATCCCGACGTTGTCCAGCCGCACCACATGGGATCCGTGCAGGGCAGGGGCGACGTGACGAAACTGAACGTATGTCGCGCGCCGGGCGATGTGTCGGCCGGGCAAATGGGCGGCCGGAGTGTGGGCCAGGAATTTGACAACCTAAACTTTCGTTTAGTCGGAATACGGGTCTCGATGTGATAGTTTTACGACGGGACTGAAGGAGGACGCCCGGCAATTCACATGATTGAAGTATGGCATAGGTTGATCGCGTCTCCTGGATGTCGGGAAATAAACGCACCATGCCCTGAACAATAGCGGGCAAACAGCGTTATCGTTTCGACCTGCATGTCAACATGCGGGGCGTGAGATGTCAGCACATTCCGGCATATCCATTGGTAGGGATGTCCCGAGCGGAGAGATGAATGTAGCACTCATTTCGAAATGGGGGCGACTTGTTGTATCTTCCGGCCTGGACGGAATGCAGCTTTCGCCTGAGAAGGTCACGGCATGAAGGTTAGACTTCTGCCTAAGTAGTTTTCGAATTAGAGTTAGGTTCTTGAGTCAATCATGCACCATCGCTGTTATCGATGACGACGACGCCCTCCGCGAATCGATGAAGGATATGTTAGAGTCCTTGGGCTACGAAGCCGTCGCTTTTCCGTCCGCGTCGGAGTTCCTCGAGTCTTATAGCCAGTGCGCAATTCACTGCATTATTTCCGACGTTAAAATGCCCGGCATCGACGGGTTGCAGCTGTTGGAAATATTGAACGGTAAGGGTGTCCGAACGCCGCTCATATTCATGACGGCCTTTCGTGATCAGCGGTTAACGACGGCTGCCAGGCAGGGTGGCGCCCGAGGTGTTCTGTCCAAGCCCATTGACTCCGACCAACTGGTTGCGCTGCTCGAGTCCGCAGTCGGCGACCACAACGGCGGTGGGGATACGGATTAGCCGCTCACCCCGACCGCATTTCCCTCGCCGCCGCGGCAATGGGCGATTGCCGGACATTCGGCCCAAACCGAAAACCCCGGTGCGGAATGGGCTCGCATCCATTCCTCGACATCATGCAGCTATGCGCGGATCGCCATCCAAGTTCGGCGAGGCCGATGCCGGGATTCCGGATCTACCTCTGCTGACGGAACAGCGCCCGCCTGCATTCGATCGTGACGACAATCCCGACGGGCATGTGCCAATGAGTAGATGAACCATGCGTAACGCAGTCTTCGGGAGTGGCTTGCTGATCTGCGTGTGAGCGTGCTTCTCGCGGGGACGGATGCCCCACTGGCGCCGAAAAATGGCCGCCCCTTATTATAAGAGGGGCGGCCAGTTTGGCTGCACCGCGGCGGGGAGAAGGGGGAGGGACTTGCCGCCTTAGGACGGGGAGGGGAACCGTCCTTGTGGTCAATGGTGCATGCCACGTTGCTAGAGTACGTAGAAATGCATCCGTGCGTAACTAAACGTTGGTTTGGGGTCCCGGGAGCGGCACCCGTCTTGTCGCCGTTGGGCCTGCGCCATTCAAGCAGATCGAGCGGGCTATGATTTGAAGGGCGTGAAGGCCGTAATCTTCGGAACCTCTGCCGCCAGGAAGTCTACAAGCGACCGAACCGCGGGAAGCAGACCGGTGCGGTAGGGAATGAGCGCCGACATTCGAGCATCCGCGGTAATCCAGCCCGGCAGAATTTGAGTGAGCCGCCCGGCTTGCAACTCTTCGCGACAGATATAGCCCGGAAGCGCAGCAACTCCCAGGCCAGCGCACGCGGCTTCCTTCAGGGCAATCATGTTGTTGCTGAGGAAGCGGGACTCAACCGGCAATGAAACCTGTTCTCCCCGAGATCCCTGCAGGTTCCACGTCTGGGACGTCCTGCTGACGATCGAGATCGTAGCGTGGTCCGATAGCGCCGCTGGCTCTGCAGGCGTGCCGTTCGTCTCGAGGTATTGCGGGCTGGCGAACAGGTACCACGGAACGTGCGCTATGGCTCGTTGCACCAAGGTCGAGTCCTGCAATGGCATGGTGTGACCCCTGAGCGCCAGATCGAACCCCTCTCCTACGATGTCCACATATTGGTCAGTCGCGATCTCAACGATGTTCACCCTGGGATAGCGGTTGAGGAAGACCGGGAGCAGGTCCCTGAGAGCGAACTGGGCGATCTCCACGGCAGTCGTCAACCGAATTGTCCCGCTCGGTTCGCTCAAGCGCTGGCGCATCGCCTCTTCGGCGACTTCGGCGCTTTTCAAGAGCTGGACGGCATATTGGTAGAATTCCTTCCCCACCTCGGTCATTCCGAACTGGCGGGAGTTTCTGTTGAGGAGACGAACGCCGAGGGAGGCCTCGAGTTCACGCAGCCGGTGACTCAGCGTCGATTTCGGCAACCGTAGGCTTCTGCCAGCAGCCGTGAAGCCCCGGCGATCAACAACCTGCACGTAATAGAATACATCACGAAGATCTAACATAAAGAACATCACTGTTTCGGAGCGGAGGCTGGCGTTTTCCCCATTGCGGGCAAAAGTTGAGCCGATGGATTATTGTCCATTCCCCGATTTTGTGAAGGCGCGTGTACGTTTATTTACCGCTACCACGGAGGCCGATCGGCTCCGTAGTAGCGTAGCGTCTGGCTATTGTTCTACGAACATCGTGAATTCGTCGACGAGCAGCTTTTCAAGACACATATTGTTCTCGGCAAGTGCGTTGTTGGCGTAGCCGAGCGACATGCCCGCAACCACCATTTGGCCGTCATCGAACTTGAGTTCCTCTCGCAGCAGGGCGTGCTGCAACGACCAGATCTGCTGCGCGCACGTGTCAAGCCCGCGCGCCTTGGCCGCAAGCATGATGTTCTGGAGGAAGCAGCCGTAGCAAATGAAGCTCGCCAACTCCAGACCGCGGTCCATTGTAAAGATCAACCCGACTGGAGCCTCGAAGAAGCGGAACTGGCGTTCAACATCCTTCAGGCGGCCGTATTTGTCGCTGCGGGGCACGCCGACGGCGTCACCGAGTCGCCCTCGGAAGCAATTAAATCGAGCGGCAAAGGGTTCGTGCAGCGGCTGAGGAAAGAAAGGATACTCGGGCTGGAGCTTTTCGGGGCCAGCCCGGAAAATATCGACCGCCTTCGAAGTAATCCGCTCACGAGCTTCGCCGACAAGGACATAGCATTGCCAAGGCTGCGTATTGCTCGAGCTCGGTGCATAGCGCGCGACGGAAAGAATGTCCCGAACCAACTCGATCGAGACAGGTGTGTCAAGGAAGCCGCGTTTGGCGGTCCGAGCGGTCATGACCTGGTCGACAAAATGGGCCGCAGACGCTGGGTCGAGGCTTGCCTGCTGAAGCGATGCATTCATCTCTATTCCCCTTGTTTTCTTGCTTGTGGGAGACAAACAAAGAGTAAAATTCAAAGGGGGGAGTGAGAAGGTTTGCGTCTTGCACACATTGTCCACGGATCGCGAACGATGCGGAGGCCTAGTTCCATTCCCGGGATTTCGAGTAGGCTGATACGTCGAAGAGATCGATCCACCCGGGGACATTTCTGACATCGGCAAGCCACCGCGCAATGGCGGGAAACCTGCCCATATCATAGCCGCCTTGATGGGCCAGACTGACATATGTGAAGACGGCGAGGTCTGCGACCGTGTAACCATCGCCGACGAGCCAGGCGTGCTGTCCCAGCCATCGCTCTAGCTTCTCGAGGCTATGATATCCGTCGACCTGGAGACGCTCGATCTGCTGCGCCATCCGGTCGGCCAGTCCCCGCAGGTGGTACATGCGGGGCAGCGGCAAGGCACGCTGCAGGTCGCATTGCTCGAAGGACATCCAGGTGAAAACTTCGGCCCGTTCCAACCGGTCAGTCGGCAGGTATTTTGTGCCTTCCGCGAGGTATAAGAGGATGGCCGCGGATTCGACGATCGTGCGCCCGTCCTCGAGCTCCAGGACAGGCACCCTGGAAAATCTGCTCTTGGATACGAACTGCGGGTCGGACGTGTGACCCTTTTCAAGGTCCAGCGTTATCCGCTCGAACGGGATGGCCAACTGATTCAGCAGGATCCGGATCTTCCATGAGTTTCCGGAATAGCGGCTGTCATAAAGGCGTAGCATCGATGGCCTCGCAATAGATTGCTCGGCCCGTCAATGTATTGATTCCGCGAGCGGTTGGCTACGGCGGATGCCGGGATCTGAGTAATGTTGCTGGCCGGCCCAACTAGCCGGCGATATAGGATCGAATGAACTCGGCCTCGCATTCCATCGCGCGTATCTGGTGCTTCACAACGTCACCAATCGAAACAATTCCGGCGAGCTTACCATCGTGCTCGACGGGCAGATGCCGCGCGCGCTTCCGGTTCATCGTATCCATCGCGGCACCGATGGTCGTATCAAGCTGACAGGAATGTACGTTGCGCCACATGTATGTATTTACCGGCTGCGTCAGAGCCTCGATACCGTTCTCGGCAATGCATGCAACGACATCCCTTTCCGTGAATATTCCCTCGATGTGATTATCGTTATCCACGATGACCACCGCGCCGATCCGATGGTCACGAAGAAGTTGGCAGATCTCTATGACCGGGGTGGGCGGTTTTCCGGTAACGACAACCCGCTTTTCTCCCTCAGGATCGAAAGAACTGACATCTGCCAACCTCCCGGTTTCGGCACTCAACTGACGCTGATAGATCTCACTTGCGGTAAGCTCAGCACTTCGCGCTTTTGCTTAAGCCTTGTGATGGGGGCATCCGACTGGTGGATCGCCGATGCAGGTCCTGGCGCTCCAGAGCTCGGGGAATGGGAACTCCTCCAGTGTCGGGGTGAGCCACGAGATGCCTTCCTCGCCAAAATATGCCGCTCTTTGGCCGAACGTCCGCCGCGTGGCCATCAGGTGGTGGTACTTCCAGTTGGTGAACTCTTCCGCGATGTCAGTCAGTACCTCGCCGAGTTGGCAGAGGTCCTCGTCTTCCGGCGAAGAATAAATATCGCGCCAGATCTTTTCCACGTCCTTGCTTGGCTGGTAGGGCTGCGAAAAATCGCGGTCCAATACGGAAGCGGACACCGTTTTTCCGCGACGGTTGAGGTAGGCGAGGACATCATCGTAAAGGCCGGGTGACTCGAGCACTGCCTTCAGTTCCTGCCAGCGATGTGGCTGCGGCTCGAAGTGCTGCAGATGGTGCGCTTGCTTGATGCCGAGCAGATAGACCATCCTGCGGTAGGTACAGCCCTGCAGGGCGGTATCCTGGCCGTGTTTCTCCACCACCATGGACAACATGGCAAGGAGGTCCGCCGGCGTCATCCAGGAGATTGACTTCCAGGTCGCATTGAGTGGCGCGTGGTGGCTGACCACGCGTTTCAATGTCTTGATGGCGTCGCTCAGCTTGTCTTCGCGCAGTTGCCGTTGCGCCGCCTCGATTTCGCGGATGATCAACATCCAGCAGAGCTCGGAGATATGGACCGTGACAATGAAGCCATACTCGCCGGGATGGTCGCCCACGGGTTGCTGCAGGGCATGTAGTTCATCGACTTTGAGCCATGCGCTGTAAGGGGTGTGGCCCTCGGGAGTGCCCTGTGGCCAATTGCGATTTTCAAGATGGTCCAACATAGCGTCTCCTCTCGCGTTGGCGTTCCTGCTCATTCGGCTTTGATGATGCTTTCGATGCAGCGTGCGAACTCGAGCAGACTCTCGTCCTGACCGCGCTTTCCGACAATCTGCATACCTACGGGCAGCCGCAGTGATGGGTGCCGAAGCGGCACCGACATCGCCGGACAGCCGGACAGGTTGAAGGGGCACGTATACGTCATAAGCGCTTCCCGTGCGGTACCGGTCCATTCGCCGATAGCCATCGTGCGCGTGCGCAGCTTCGGTGCGGTGCAAGGCGTCGTCGGCAACAGCAGGAAGTCGCGGTCGTCCAGGAAATTCGATAGCCTGTTGGTGAAGCAGCGGCGCTGGCCTTGGGCATAGGCATAATCGTGGATTTTGAGGTCCAGTGCCGCTTCCACTCTCTCGCAGCTCTCGGCGGAGTAGTTGGCGCGGATGAATTCCACGTCATGACGCGCAAGATGTATCGCGCCCGCCTCAAAGCGAACGATGTGCGCAAATATGTCGAACGCGTTGTCGAATACTGTGGCTGAGGCCGCGAGCTCCAGCGGGAACTGTGCGGAGATGCGGTCGAGGGCGACATCGAAAGCAAGGGCTACGCTTTCGTCCAGCGGAACCGTTGGCATCTCTCTGACCGCGAGCAATTCAGGTGGCGCAGACGTCCGATGCGCCGTCTCGATGCCGAAGGCAGCCGACAGTCGCGAGATGTCTCCGACTGTCGCGCCCAAGACGCCGACATGATCCAGAGAGGGAGCGAGCGGAAAGACCCCGGTGGTCGGCAGCCGGCCAAAGGAGGGCTTGAAACCGACAACGCCGCAAAGGGACGCCGGAATTCGAACCGATCCACCGGTATCCGTTCCAAGACCTGCGCTGACCGCGCCGAAGGCGATCGACGCGGCGGCTCCGCCGCTCGACCCTCCGGGGATGGTCGTCAGGTCCCACGGGTTTAGCGTATCCCCGAATTCGTCGCTCTCTGTCGTGACGCCCCAGGCAAACTCGTGTGTCGTCGTCTTGCCAATGACGATCGCGCCATTTCGGCGCAATGTATCCACGACGACGGCATCCTGGGTGGGGTGGTTGCCCCTGTAAACCTTCGAGCCATAGCTCGTTTCGATATCCTTCGTATCGATGAGGTCCTTCACCGCGACCGGCACTCCCTCGAGCAGGCGCGCCGTTCCATCGGCTCGGCGTCGTTCGCTTTCGGTAGCCTGAACCTCGGCAACGTCGGATAGCGTGACAAATGCGTTTATTTCGGCGCGACAGGCCCGCGCGCGCTCCATCGCGATCTTAACGGCCGCCACCGGTTGCTCAGTTGATCGGATATGCTGAAGAGCGCCCGAGCTCACCACATGTTCTCCAGCAGCCGGAAGAGCTTGCTCTCGGCTTGGTCGCCCAGGTCGCCGACCTCTTCGCGGTAATGTTCCTGAAGCATCGCTACAACCTTTGGCAGCGCACAACTTTCAAGTCCGAAATCGCCGATCCGGCTCGGTAGGCCGAGGTGTCGTACAACGCTGGCGATGGCCTCGGACAGGCTTTCCGCGGTGGAATGGTTGTTGGACAGTTGGGTGAAACCGTCGAGCTTGTCGCCGTAGTATTCCGCGCATGCCCCGATAACCGGAGCGAGCGTTATGCAGGACGTCATGCTGTGCGGAAGGCCGAACGTCCCACCCAGGATATGCCCGATGCGGTGGCTCAAGCCGTAAACGACCGAGGCAGGATAGAAATAGCAGTGCCATGCGCTCAACTGCAGCTGAAGCAGGTCCTCCATCGAAACGGAACCGGAAGCGAGCGCCTCAGCAGTCGTAGCGTCCTTCGGCCATCTCCTGAGAATCGCCAGGAACCGGGAAACGCCGCGCGCGGCAATTATGGCATGTGGATGATCAGGATCGATTTTGCGCATGCCCTCGATCGCGTGATCGAGACCCTTGATCGCCGACGACAGAAGCAGGGACCGGGGTGTTCCGACGATCAACATGGGATCCAGGATTACCATCTTGGGCGTCGTCTCGCGCACCGCGTAGCTGCGCTTGAACTTGTCCTCACGGTTCGTCTCGGTGATGCCGAAGAAATGCGAGAACTCCGAGCCCGAAAGGGTCGTCGGAAGTGCTGCTATCGGCAGATACGAGCCGAACCGCAGGAAGTGCATGTGCGAAACCGCCTTGGCGGCGTCGAGAACCGATCCCCCGCCGAGAGCGATGATTGATTTCGCTTGGCACTGGCGGACGGCATCCAGAGCCGCCTCCACGGCGATGTCCGGCACATGCGGCGGAAAATCCAGGTAGCGGCCGGAGGAGACCGGCAGTGCGGGCCTTATGCGGGCCTCTATTATGTCCGCCAGTTCCGGAATGCTGAAGAGGATCGGCGACTGTACGCCCCTATTGTTCAGGCTCGCGAGCGCGCTGGGAAGTATGCCGTGTCCCCAGCAGACGACATCCTGCGGCAGAAGGCGCAGCTCATTCATGACGAGTTTCCTGTCGCTATAGAGCAGTGAGTGTGCCCTGGATCAATTTTCCAGGGTCGGCACAGGGGCCGGACGGTAGGCGATGTGACGCTCAATCGCCGTCCGGTCTTTCTCCAACTCTTCGCTGAGGCACAGCTTCTCACCGAGCCTGTCGGCATCTTCGTCCGTCGCATAGTTCGACGGAGTAGACAGCGCGCAGATGTGTCCGTCGGGGTCGCGGAAGTGGAAGAGCGTCGAATAGAGACTGTTCTGAATGCCGGAGACGTCGATCCCCAGTCTTTGGAGCCTCCCGTGCTCGTGCTTCAGTGCGGCGTCGTTTTCGACCTGAAGCGTGAAGTGGTGCGAAAGGCCGGTCCCCAGGCGTCCGGACTTGTAGCCTGGCAAGCCGAAGAACGTCAGAACGGAGCCGGGCGAGAGGTTGTCGTCACAGGCGTAGTAGAAATGCGTTCCGCCCTTTTCGTCCAGGTAATCGGTCTTCTTGATGAGGCGCAACCCGACCGTCTCGACGAAGAATTTCTCGGTTCTTTCCGCATTGCCCGAGATTGACGTGATGTGATGGAAGCCCCTCAGCGCAAAATGCGGAGTGATGCTTTCGACAGGTTCCGGCCAGGTCTCCGCAGCCACGCTGAGTTCGTCGCGTCCTCCGATCAAATTCTCCTTGGGCTGCGCTCTGAACCCCGAGCCGAGGACCGCCTCGTCATGGCCAAAGCCCGGCTCGCTGGTGGCGATCTCGATGATTGCGCCATCGGGATCGCGAAGATAAATCGCGTGGAAATAGTGCCGGTTGTACGGGCCGGTGACATGGACGCCGAGATCGGTGAGCCGGCGCTTCCATTTCAACAGACCGTTTCGATCCGGAACGTGCAGCGCAAGGTGATGGTTCGTGCCCGCCCCCCAGCGCCCCTTGGGATCCCCGACGCGCGGCGAGCTGACGCCGCGGTGTGTTGCCTCCGGGTCGACGAAGCCCTTTTCCGGCATCATGTAGAAAATCGGGTTCCACTCGATATAGGTGATGGTTTCGCCGCGGGCCGGCTCGCCGGGAAAGCCCGGAAAACCGAAGGTGACCACCGGCAGCCGCTCATCGAGATGATGGACGGTCCGCTTCACCACTTTGAGCCCGAGGGCATCCGTGTAGAACTTTTCGGTTCGCCGGATATTTGCCGCGACGAATGTTTGGCTGTTTACGCCATTGATAACCATCTGGTTCATTTGTTCCACCTCATTTGATTTTTGTTGGTGCGTTCGTCTCCTAAGCGAACGTCACTCGGCGGCTTCGGCTTGCTGAGATCGATTTTCGATCAGCGCGCGAGCGACCTCGGCGACCCGCCGCCCCTGGAACTCGGCAACTGCAAGGTGCTCCTCGTCCGGCTTCAGCGTATCGAGCGCGGATACATGGGTCGCACCGTAGGGTGTTCCGGCTTTGAACATTGCCGGGTCCGCATAACCAAGCGGCACGATGATGAGGCCGAGGTGGGCCATGGGAGCGTAAATCGAAAGCAATGTCGCCTCGTTTCCGCCGTGCTTCGATGACGTCGAGCAAAAAACGGAACCGGCCTTGCCGTTCAACTTGCCCTGAAACCAAAGTCCGCCAAGGCTGTCGATGTATGCCTTCAATTCGGACGCTATGGACCCGAAGCGTGTCGGCGTTCCGAAGACGATCGCGTCAGCCCACTCGGCGTCGGCCTCGGTAGGGGCTTCGAACCTGTCGTTCATAGCGCCTGCCGCTTCAGCCCAGCCAGGAACTGAAGCGATCACTTCCGGCGGGGCAACCTCGCGGGCGCGCCGCAGGCGGACCTCAGCGCCTTGCCGGCGTGCGCCTTCGGCCACTGCGTTAGCCAAGGCTTCTGTAGAACCATTGCGCGAATAAAAAACGATCAGTACTTTGGTCATTACCCTGCCTCACGGATCTCGAGGAGCGATTTCGCTTTCCTCAGGAATTGCTCGTCGAATAGCGCTGGTTACTCCAGTGCGGTGCTTCATTCAGGGTACGATTATACTTGCGCAGCTGAAGCCTCTGGTTTCGGAACCTAGCGTTCAACGGCTTGGACGATCGAGAGCGCCCGATTCCGACAATCACATCTTGAATTCATGCGGCCGCATTCCCAGCGGGCATGTCCTGGACACGGGCCAGCGATAAAACACTGACGTGATCGAAGGGCAAGAGAGATTAGGGGGAAGTCATTTCACCGCTCAGGTCCAGGCCGACCATCCGTAGATATCGAACGCGGCGGTGTTCCGAACCGTCGGTCCCGGGAACGTGATAAAGACCTGCGGGGGCGCCGGGGCTTGTGCAGCCCCGGCGGAGGCATCAGGCAGCGATCTGTTCGTCTGCGGGCCCGAAGAACTCGAAGTGAACGCGTTCACTCGGAACTCCAGCGCGGGCCAGATCACCGACCAGGGAGCGCAAGAAGGGCTTGGGGCCGCAGAGGTAGAAGTCCGCCGACGCGAAGGGCGTATTCTCCTGCAGCCAGCTTGCCGTGATGAAGCCATCATGGTCGTGCGAATAGCCCACAGCATCCGCCGCGCCGGGGTCGCTATAGAATGTCCGGACCGTGACACCGCCGTGTGTTTTGGCGAGCGATCGAACGTGGCGGTCCATCGCATGCGTTGAGCTGTTGAGCGCACCGTGAACGTAGTGGGCCTCGAGCTCCGGATAGTCCGAGGCAATTGCCTCGAGCATGCTCACCATCGGCGTGAGTCCAACTCCGCCCGACAGAAGAACAACCGGCCGGCTCGGCTCTTCCGGAAGGAAGAAGTCCCCTGCGGGAGGGGTGACCTCGAGCACGGCGCCGACCTCTGCGCGGTCGTGCAGAAATTTCGAACCGCCCTGACCCTGCGCTTCACGTTTCACGGAAATCCGGTAGTACTCGTCGTTGGGACCACAGGAAATCGAGTAATTGCGCTTCACGTCCGAACCGTCGGCGAGGCGGAAACGGAATGTCAGGTATTGACCCGGCCTGTGCCTGACGACCGGTCGGCCGTCCGTCGGCCGAAGTATGAACGACGTCACAACGTCGCTCTCCTTCCGCTTCTCGGCTATCGCGAATGTTCGCCATCCATTCCAGCCGCCCACCCTACTGTCGAGGTCGGTGCGGATCTCGGCTTCGCGCTCCTTCAGCACATCGGCGAGGAACCAATAGGCCTCGCCCCAGGCGTCGAGCAAGGCAGGAGAGGCCGCTTCTCCAAGAACATCTGCTATCGCCGAAAGCAGCGCCTTGGCCACGAACGGATAGTGCTCGGGCAGGATGTGATAGCCGATATGCTTGTGCGCGATGCGCTCGATGGCCGAACCGAGTACAGCCAGGTTTTCGATGTTCTCGGCGTATGCGAGGATCGCGGCGGCAAGCGCGTGCACCTGCGATCCCTTCTCACCTTGATTGGCGTGATTGAAGAGTGCTCGGATATGCTCATCCTGAAAGAGCAGCGTATACATGCGCTTGGTGATTTCGGCGCCATGCGCGGCGAGCGCCGGCGCGCTCTGTTTCACGAGCTCGATTGTCTGCGGTGACAGCGGACGTGGCATAAGAGGTCCTTTCTTTCTCTTAGCGGATTTCAAATGCTTGGGTTGCGATCGTAGAACTCGATCTGCAGCTTGACGGGCCCCGTAAGCTCAAGGCGATGGGGAACTTCCGGGGGAACGATCCCCGGTCTGTCGCGATCAAGAAGGATCGCGTGTGTCGCGCCATCGGCGCGATACTTCACTGCGCCGCCGTGGACGCGAATTACACCCCAGGTCCCGGGTTTGAGCGTATGCGACCGAAGCAGGGCTTGAGGTAAAGAAACCTCGTCGAACGCGGAGGTGATCCGGTACGGACTGCAGGGCTCCTCCGCGTTGGTCGGTTGCTTCGAGCGGGCTTGTGGTGCCTGCGGGTAAATTGCGCGCAACAGCCGCGATGCGATGCGCGTGGCTTTGGCTTGCATCTCAATCGCCAGGGACTGCGGCAACATCTCGGAGGTCGTCAGACGCCACAGAGCCAGCCAGCGATCGAACATGTCCGGACGGATCCGTTCGGCGTGGATCATGTGCATGGAGACTGGATTTCCTTTGTACCGGCCTGTCGTCAGCATCACCGACGACCAGAATTCCGACAGCCGGCCAAGGTGCTCGTCCCAATCCGCGACGACGGCGAAGACCGGTCCAAGTTCGGCGTCGGCTCGCACGCGCTCGTAAAACCGCGCCAGAATTTTCGGAATTTCGCGCTCGTCGAGTTTTTCTCTTTCCACCGCAAGTCTCCATAACATGCTTCTGAGATACATCTATTGCGCCGCGCAAAAAGATGCTATCCAAATACATCTTTTTCGGGCAGGCGTTTTGACGCAGGTGGGGATATGAGGCTGACGCGATATACGGACTACGCGATCCGGACGCTGACATACCTGGGCGCACGCGAGGCCGACGTCTGCTCCATACGTGAGATCGCGGAAGCGTTCGACATCTCTCAGAACCACCTGATGAAGGTCGTGCAGGACCTTGCGAACGCCGGATTCATCAAATCGACGCGCGGAAGGAATGGTGGCATCCAGCTTGCCAGGGCCGCAGACGAAATAAACCTCGGCGCCCTCCTCAGACACACCGAGGGCCTGACTGACCTCATTGAGTGTTTCGGCTGCGTGATAGCTCCGGCCTGCAGTCTCCCGCCAATACTTTCGGAGGCAACGAGAGCCTTTGTCTCAGTGTTTGAGAAATACACCATCGCCGATCTTCTCCGACGAAGACGCGACCTCCAGGTGTTGCTGCAGGCGGCATAGCCGGCCGTGAGGGAGGGGGGAGAAGCGGCGATTGATCGTTCGCTCTCGATCCTGCGATCATCGTCGACGTCGAGGCAAAGTGGTCGTTCGCCTGGATGACGTGACAGCCAGGATGAATTGACAGTCAGACAGTTGACTGAACGCGCCCGAGAAGGGGCGCCTGGCGTGACTGGCGGAGCGGATTGACTGGCATCTCGGCTGGTTCGAGTGCTCCGCAAATCGCGTTCATCGGTAATTCGGAGCCCCCAGCATCACTGGGGGCTGTAGTTACGCTATCGCCGAGTTACGCGCTGATAAATTCGAGGATGTCCCGATTGATGATCTCGGCGTGGGTCGTCGCCATACCGTGGGGAAGCCCTTTGTACACCTTGAGTACGTTGTTCTTGAGAAGCTTGGCGGACAAGAGGGCGGAGTCGGTGACGGGAACGACCTGGTCATCGTCGCCGTGCATGATGAGTGTCGGCACGTCGATGATCTTGAGGTCTTCGGTGAAATCGGTCTCCGAGAATGCCTTGATTCCGTCGTACTGGGCCTTTGTGCTGCCCATCATTGCTTGCCGCCACCAGTTCTCGACCACCGAATTCGACGGGATCGCGCCGGGTCGGTTGTATCCGTAGAACGGTCCGCTTGCGAAATCCCGGTAAAGCTGGCTGCGGTTCTCCAGCAGCGCCTTCCTGAAACTGTCGAAGACTTCGATGGGCAGGCCACCGGGGTTTTCCGGCGTCTTGACCATAAGCGGGGGGACTGCACCAATGAGAACCAGCTTGGCCGCGCGCCCATTGCCGTGGCGGGCAACGTAGCGGGTTGCTTCGCCACCTCCCGTCGAGTGACCGACGTGGATCGTATCGCGAAGATCCAGATGCTCGACCACGGCCGCGGCGTCGCTGGCGTAATGGTCCATATCATGGCCGTCGTTTACGTCGCTCGATCGGCCGTGCCCACGTCGATCGTGAGCGACGACTCGATAGCCCTTCTCCATGAAGAAAAGCAGTTGTGAATCCCAGTCGTCAGAGCTGAGCGGCCAACCGTGATGAAACATGATCGGTTGCCCGCTCCTCGGGCCCCAATCCTTGTAGAAGATCTCGACGCCGTCGGCGGTGGCGACTCTGTTCGCGCGCAACGTGCCGCTCCCCGAGGGAGAAGCTGTTGTTGCTGAGGCTGGTGTCGCCGACGTCACGGGAAGAGCTGCTGCAGTGGCGAGGGCGAGCCCGGCGGTCATTGCCCCACGGCGAGTGGTCTGGGTGGTATTGGGATCCATTGCTTTCTCCTACATCGGCAAAACAAAGCGTCGATGTATGTTGGACGGTTTTCGTGCTTATGCTGCCCACGACGTCGTTGGCGCTTGCGAAAATGAACGTCCGGGCTCGCCGACTGTAGATGTACAAAGGTTTGGGTACCCATGGAGACGAGCGACAGTCCCTGTGAGCCCGCCTTATCTCGGCCAGGTCGCTGCAGCGTGTCGTCGTCGAGACTGCGCCAAGAGGAGAGCCGAGCCACGCCGCTTAGTCGAAGTCATTCAAGACAAAGCGGCAAAGGCGACGTGCCAAGCGGACGGCTAATAAAAACCCCTGCTTATGATAGATCAGTCTGGCTCCTGTCAGCAGGAATGAACAGCAAATCGCTCATTTGGCAAAGCTCAATTGTTGCCAATGACGTTCATGATTCAGCAAATTGAGAGGTTTAGTGATGCGCGATCTAGTCGCAATCGTAACAGGTGGCAGTTCTGGCATCGGACGCGAAGTAGCTATTACATTAGCAAAACTCGGCGCCCGTGTCCTGATAACGGCACGGCGTCAGCCAGGAATTGATGAAGTCTGCGCCCAATCGGAAAATATCAGAGGCATTATTGCCGATGTAGCGAAGGCGGCCGACGTCCAGCGGACGATCGACGAAGCAATCGGTCTTTGGGGGAGGCTGGACGTTCTGATCAACAACGCCGGAGCAGGCGGCATTATGCCGCTCGCGGAGGCAACGGAGGAGCGCATAAACGACATTTTCGCTGTCAACGTGGTGGGTCCAAGTCTTTTGACCGCCGCAGCCGTTCCGCACTTGAGCGGGAAGGGCGGAGCGATCATCAACATCTCCAGCACCTATGGGCACAAGGCTGCTGCGGGCTTCTCGCACTATGCGGCGAGCAAGGCGGCGCTCGAGCATCTTACGCGCTGCTGGGCGCTTGAACTTGCAGCCCATGGAGTGCGCGTCAATGCAATTGCCGCCGGGCCGACAGAATCCGGGGCGCTGACGGGGATGATGGGATTGACTGCCGAAGAGGCGGAGAACGTCAAGGAGTATGAGCGCAATCTGATCCCATTGAAGCGTCGCGGCACACCGCACGACGTCGCGCAATGGATAGCAATGTTTGCGAACCCGGAGGCGGCATGGACGACCGGCCAAATTCTGTCGGTCGATGGAGGACTTTCGGTCGTCTGAGATCGGCTCCTCCCTTCCTGCCCAGCGTGACTGGATGCATTGGCGCGTGTGCATCGTCCGAATAGTTGAAGGAAGGAAATTGGCCGCGAACATTGTGCTCGCGGCCAATAGCGCGTCGTTGGACAAGCAGTTCTCGTCTGTTCGTGTCGAGAGCATCCCGTTTTCAAATGGAGTTACTTGAAAGCGGATAATATGCTATAGAATCAAAGTTCTAGGGCATCCTTTGTGCGTTCAATTGAGCGCACGGGGCTCTCGAACCATGATCGCTATGCAACTTTCTTCGGTTGGGCGGCGAACCACTGTTCGAATGTAATCCGACCAAGGCGTGGACTCTTGTTCGAAACGAGAGAATTGTCGTCGATACGCGCGCCGAAATAGCGTGCCTCCGGATCTGCTACCACCTTTCTCGGGTCGTTCATGTTCTTGAGATAACGCCCGATCAAATCACTGAGCTTCACACGCTCAGGACCGGCGATTTCGACGATCCCGTTCTGCGGTTGGCCCAGCGCCACGTCGGTCATTGCGTCCGCGACATCGTCCGAGGCGATCGGCTGTATGGCAGCGGGCGACAAGTGTACTGTGTCGCCGACGGTACCCGATTGGGCGATCCCGTTGACGAACTCCATGAACTGCGTGGAGTGCACGATCGTATAAGGAATGCCGGATGCCCGGATCAGGTTTTCCTGCGCCAGCTTGGCGCGGAAATAGCCGCTTTCTTGCAGGCGTTCGGTGCCGACCACGGACAGAGCGATGTGGTGCTTCACGCCTGCGACTTGCTCCGCGGCCAACAGGTTCCTGCCCGATGTCTCGAAGAACTCGAGTACGGCCTTGTCCTCGAATGATGGGGAGTTTGCGAGGTCAAGGACGACTTCGGCATTCTTAAGTGCGCCGGCGAGCCCTTCGCCGGTAATCGTGTTGACGCCCGTATTTGGTGCCGCAGCGATGACTTCGTGACCGCGCTTGCGCAAGCGATCGGCAGTCTTCGAACCGATAAGGCCGGTCCCACCAATAATGACGATTTTCATAATGTACCTCCGGTTGCAGCTCAAGTCGCGTTTGGAGTCGAGCAAGTGAGAGCGAGACGAGCTAGTTCAAGCCGGCCTTGTCGAGGCCAAATGCCTTGTCGGCTGATCCTGGCACGGCCTTGAACCCGATGCTGGCTCGGTTCCAGGCATTGATAGTCATGACCGCAAATGTCAGGTCGGAAATCTCTTTCTCGGAGAGCTGGCCGCGGACACGCTCGTAGATGTCATCCGGAACGCCGCCGGCTGGCAGGTTCGTCAGCACTTCCGTCCAGGCGAGCGCTGCCCGTTCGCGAGGGGCAAAGAGGTTGGACTCGCGCCATATCGCAACATGGTGGACGCGCAGTTCGCTTTCGCCGTGGATCTTTGCTTCCTTGACGTGCATGTCCAGGCAGAAGGCGCACCCGTTCAACTGCGAGGCCCGGATCTGCACCAGGTCTCGGGTCTTCTGGTCGATGACGCTGTTGTTCACTGCGGCGCTGAGCTCCATCAACTTCTTGAAGAGCTCGGGGGACTGCTGTGCGTAGTTCAGTCGCTGTGTCATTGAAACCTTACCTTGCTTATTCGCCTATGGATGCCGGCTGAATACCGGCCGGCACATGGGAGCTTTTGGAACGTTACGGATAGTAGTTGGAACGCTCTCCCCGTGGATCCTAAACATTGGTTTAGGATCCACTTTCCAGGCCTTCGTGGACACGAGATTGCAGCGGCTGGAGGTGATTATTGCGTGATGAGAGCAGTTGCCTTTGGTTCGGTATCCCGACCAATGACTGCAGCGCCGCGTGTCGTATCAGGCGCGCTGCAGCGCTCCGCAACGGATCGTTGGGTCAAGCCCGATTGGCCGGCGTCTCCGACGGGCCACGTTGTGGGTCGCGTAAATCAGCCGTCTCGAGAAAACGGTGATGCCGAGCAATTGTTCTCGGACGTCGTCTTTATGGTGGCAAGGATTAGATAAGCTCTGATTTTTTCACGAGGTCGGCCAATGAGCGGGCTTCCATCTTTCGCATCACGCTGGCTCTATGAATCTTGACCATGATCTCACTGATCCCGAGCTCATAGGCTATCTGCTTGTTCATAAGGCCGTCGGTGACGTGCTGCATTACTTCCTTTTCTCGAGGCGTCAGCGTCGATGCTTTCTGCTTGATAGCATTCCTGACGACGGCATCCTGTCGTCTGCACCGATCCGTCTCGAAAGCCCTGCCTATTGCGTCAAGCAGTTCCTCATTGGTGAAGGGCTTTAGCAGAAAGTCTACCGCGCCCGCCTTCATTGCCGTCACGCTCATTGGCACGTCGCCATGGCCTGTAACGAAAACGACTGGAGTCTGGCATCCCAGATCCTCCAACCGGGATTGAAACTCGATGCCGCTCATTCCTGGCATACGAACATCCAGAACAATACAACCGGAAGTACTGAGGCAACCATTCTCGATGAAATCCAGAGCATCGCGGAAAGAAGATGATGTAATGCCCACGGATTCAAATAGATCTGTCATAGAGAGACGTATGTCGGCATCGTCGTCAATCACAACCACAACTTGTTCTTCGACTGGGGCGTCTTCGATTTTGCGTGCGGTCGACATCTTGCGTTCTCCTCGAATGCCGGAACGGAAGTTGCATTCTGCCTCGAATTGTCTCGGGAGGCATCCTGTTTCAAAGTATACAATGGTTTAGTCCGCCCGGGGGTTGGTTGCGGGAGCGATTAGGCCCCCGTCGGCGCGCCCATAGGCAACAGCACCCGAAATACTGCGCCATGTGGCTCGCAGTTGGCAGCCCTGATCATACCACCATGGTCGGTTATGATTGAGCGGCAAATTGCCAGACCCATGCCCATGCCATCGGGCTTGGTGGAGAAAAAGCCTTCGAACACCCGCTCGAGAACTGCCGCGGGTATACCGCCGCCGGTGTCGCGTATCGTCAGCGAAACGGTCTCTCCTTCGGCTTGCGAGGTGTCGACGACGATTTCTCGCTCTTCCGCAGCCCGTTGAGTGATTGCCTGGATGCTGTTGATCAGGAGATTGACGGCAACCTGCTGCAGTTGAACCCGATCGCCCGTTATGCTCGGCAGTTCCTCGGCCAACTGAAGGCGCAGCGAGATAGAGCGGGCTTCGATCTCTGCTTTTACAAACAGAACGGCCTCGTTGACGATCTCATTGATGTCGATGGCCTGTCTGACTGGATCGCTGCGGACCGCCATGTCTTTGATGCGCTGTATGACGCGGTTCGCGCGGAGCGCATTTTCCTTTATCCGTGTAACAAGTTGCTGAAGCTTCGCCACGTTGGGGTCGGTTCTTCCTAACCATCTCAATCCTGTGTCAGCGTCGGTAACGATGACCGAGAGCGGTTGGCGCACTTCGTGAGCTATCGACGTCACGAGTTCGCCGAGTGCCGACACCCGTGCCGCATGGGCGAAATCCGTCTCTATCTGTCTCAACTGCTGTTCAATGCGGCGCTGCTCTGTACCTCCGATCAATTGAATAGGGCGAGCATTTGATAGCTGTACGTCAGTGGAATCATTCATCTGTTTCGTTCCAGGCACGGCCATCCTTTGCTGAGTGGGTTAGGCAGTGCGCCCGCGGAGCTTGAAGCCAATACTCATTACACCCTCGACAATCCGGCTCATAAGTGCCTAGGTCAGCACAGCAATTGTGCTGGGATGTCCGTAATGGCGATTATTGGTGATAAGACTGCCGGGTTGTCGGCCTTCGTTTTGGCCGTCGAGACCGGCTCCTTTAGCGCGGCTTCCAAGCTCCTGGGAACCACTCCATCTGCGATCTCAAAGAGTGTCGCCAGATTGGAACAGCGCCTTGGAGCTAAACTCTTCAGGCGTTCCACGCGATCGCTCACGCTAACCGTCGAAGGGACGGCCTACTACGAGCGAATCGTACCGTTGCTTCGCGGCCTCGACAATGCGGAGGAAGTGGTTCGTTCGGCCTCCACCGCTCGCGGCACGCTGCGCGTGACGATGCCAAGCGAGCTCGGAAGAATTTTGATGGATGCGCTTACAACCGATTTTCTGCGCGCCCACCCGGAGATCAGGCTGGAAGTGGGGTGGGCGGATCGTCGTGTGGACTTGATCCGCGAGGGCTACGATCTGGCATTGCGCGCCGGTTCGCCCGATGACAGCGAACTCAATCTCCGCACGCTCGGCGAACTGCCGATGGTTCTGGTGGCGTCGCCGGAGTACTTGAGCGCGATCGGGCGTCCCGCCTCCATCGATGAACTCGGTCGCGCAAATCACTTACGCTACGTCCTTGGCGGGCGGCCCTTTCTGATCCGGTTTCTGGACGGTGAAATCATCGAACCCGAGGGCCGTCTTGATCTGGACAGCGGGTTCGCACTTCGGGTCGCGGCGTTAAACGGAGTTGGAGTGGCTTATCTCCTGCGTTGCGTCGTCGAAGCCGACATCAATGCGGGCCGGTTGGAAGTCGTCTTGCCCTCACGCCCGCTCAAACGCGTGCCACTTCATTTTCTTCATGCATTTGGCAGGACGCCACCGTTGCGGGCGCGACTGTTTATGGACTTCGTGGCGGAGCAGATCAAACCTTTCCTTCATGATCCACGCCAGGAAAGGGTCCGATAACGCCAGAGAAGACGTCGGCTTCGCTACTAGCCATAGGTCCGGGACCATCGCGGACAGAGTCCAACGGCCGACAGGCTCATTCAGGCTATTTCTGCGCCTGGCCGGCCGGGATCGGCTTGACCGGCGCACCGGGGAAGATTTTCTGCAGGTTGCCGGCGATCACCTTGTCACCTTCCGAAACGCCGGATGACAGGCCCACGAGGCCGCCATTGCTGGGGCCGAGGGAAACCAGCCGCTGCTCGACAACGTCGCCCTTGCCGACGACATAGACATATTTCCCCAGTTGGCTCGACCCGAGTGCGGTCTCGGGCACCATGAGCACGTTCGGTTCGTCCCGGACGCGCAGGCGGACGCGGACGTACTGGCCGGGCAGCAAGGTCAAATCGGTGTTGTCGATCGTCGCGCGCGCCACGACCGTGCCGGTACTGCGCTCGACCGCGTTGTTGATGAAGGTCAGATCGCCGCGGTTACGCGGCTCGCTGTCACCCGGCAGAAACACTTCGGCCTGAACCCGCCCGGCCGCCCGTGCCTTCTGAATGTCCGCGAGCTCGGGTTCGCTCGGATTGAAGGAGACATAGATTGGCGAAAGTTGCACGAGGTTGTTGAGTGGCGTGCCGGCCGTGTCGCTGACCAGCGTCCCCTCGGGAGCCAGGTTTCGCCCGAGCCGCCCTGCAAAGGGCGCCCGGATTTCAGTGTAGTCGAGGTTGATCTCGGCGGTGCGAACCGCCGCCCGCGACATGGCGAGGGCAGCCTCCGCCTGGCGCACGGCGCTTGCGCGTTGGTCGAAGCTGTCCTTGTCCAGATAGCCTGTCGTGGCCAGTTCGTTGCCGCGTGTGAGATTGCTGCGAAGATAGGCGAGCGATGCCTCGTCACGTTGGATCTGGGCTTTCGCCTGATCGAGCTCGGCCTCGTAGTCGCGCGGGTCGATCCGGTAGAGGAGCTCGCCCTGCCTGACGTCGGACCCGTCGGGAACTTCCTGCGACTGTATATAGCCGGAGATCTTGGCCCGGAGCGTCACGTTGCGGATTGATTCGGTCCGTGCGGAATATTCGAGGTAAATGGGGATCGTCTTCTTGACGACCGCGGCGACGGGAACGGGCATGGCAGGAGGTGCCGTCGCAACCGCAGCCCCCGCGTCACCGCCTTTGAGGTCAAACCTGCCGCCAGTGTACGAATAGGCCGCAGCCAGAGCCGCGATCGCGACTGCTGCTGCAAGGCCAAGTTTCAAAGCGCGCATATCAAGCTCCAGTCCCTATTCCGCCGCTTCGGGCTCTCGCTGCCCCTTGGCAGGGCTCGCCGAAAACCCCTCCCGCCATTGCTCAATGACAGCATAGAAAACCGGGACAAAAATAAGTGTCAGGACGGTTGCCATGAGCATGCCGCCAAACACCGTCGTGCCGATCGACTGCCGGCTGGCGGCACCGGCACCCGTCGCGTACATCAGCGGGACGACGCCGAGAATGAAGGCGAATGCCGTCATCAAAATCGGCCGTAGCCGCAGGCGGGCCGCCTCGGCGGCGGCCGTGATGATGTCCAGGCCTTCCTGCCGGCGGCGCTTGGCGAACTCGACGATCAGAATAGCGTTTTTCGCGGCAAGGCCAACCAGCATCACGAAGCCGATCTGCGAGTAGACGTCGATCTGCATGGCGCGCAGCCACAGGGCGAGCAGGGCGCCGAGGAGGGCGAGCGGCACGGAAAGCAGCACCATGAAGGGCATCGACCAGCTTTCATACTGCGCCGCCAGGATCAGGAAACAAAAGACGATTGCCAGCGCGAAGACGAGCGCGGCGATCGATCCCGCCCTGATCTCCTGATAGGTGATGCCCGTCCATTCGAAGCCGAAGTCCCGCGGGAGAGTGGCCGCGGCCGCGCGTTCCATCGCGGCCACCGCCTGGCTCGAACTGTAGCCCGGCGCGGCCGCGCCATTTATGAGCGCCGCCGGGTAGTTGTTGTAGTGGCTGACGGTCTCGGGGCCGACGGTCGGCTTCAGCGAGCCGAGCGTGCTGAGCGGCACCATGTCGCCCGCCGAATTGCGCACGTAAAGCCGGGAAATGTCGCCGGGATTGGAGCGAGCGCTTTGATCGGCCTGCAGCGTTACACGAAAAGTGCGACCGAACAGGTTGAAGTCGTTGACATAAAGCGAGCCGAAATAGATCTGCAAGGTGTTGAATATATCCGGCAGGTTGAGACCCAACTGCTTTGCCTTGTCCCGGTCGAGGTCATAGTTGAATTGCGGGCTCGACGTGCTGAACGCAGTGAAGAGCTGGTGCGGATTGATTTCCGGCTGCTTACGCGCTTCGGCGATCAGGGCTTGCGTGGCGTCGTTCAGTGCCACGCTGCTGTGGCCGCCCAGGTCCTCGACCTGGAATTCGAAACCGCCCGTTGCGCCGAGCCCTTGTATCGACGGCGGATCGAAGGCGAGCACGAGAGCGTCGGGGATCTGCAAGAGAAGCGGCTGTACCGCTTCGCGTAGCGCCGACGCGCCCTCTTCGGGGGGCCGCTCGTCCCACGGTTTCAGGACCGCAAACTGCACCGCGGAATTCGACTGACTTGCGAAACTCAGGAAATTGAAGCCCACTACCGAGCCGACGAAATCCACGCCGGCCGTGCCGCGCAGGATTTTCTCCGACTGCCTCGCGACGGCTTCGGTTCGTTCTATCGATGCGCCGTCGGGGAGTTGGATGACCACGAAGAAATATCCTTGGTCTTCGACCGGCAGGAAGGTTGAGGGGATGCGCTGCCACAATGCGTAGGTGGAACCGATGGCGATCAGGAAGAGCCCGAACAGCGCCCAACGCCACCGGACGAGTCTCGCAATGCTGTGCGCATACGCATGCGAGAGCCAGTGAAAACCGGTGTTGAACCAACGGAACAGCACGAACCGCGCCGCGCCGCGATGGCGCAGGAACGCGGCGCTGAGCGCGGGACTGAGCGTCAGCGAATTGAAAGCGGAGAACGCAACCGAGATCGCGACCGTCAGGGCGAACTGATTGTAAAGGCTTCCCGCAACGCCCGGAATGAAGGCGACCGGCACGAAGACGGCCAGAAGCACGGCGGTCGTCGCAATGATCGGTCCCGTCACCTCCTGCATCGCCTTGTGCGTCGCGGCAAGCGGTGGCAGGCCGGACTCTAGCTGTCGCTCGACGTTCTCGACCACCACGATCGCATCGTCGACCACAAGGCCGATGGCGAGCACCATTCCGAGGAGGCTCAGCATGTTCAGCGAGAAGCCGAGCAGGTACATGACGATGAGCGTCGCGATCAGCGACACCGGAATGGCGATCGTCGGGATAATCGTGGTGCGCACGTTCTGGAGGAAGATGAAGACGACGGCGATGACGAGGGCCAGGGCCTCGACCAGCGTGATCACCACATCCTGCATCGCCGCGGACACGAAGCGCGTGGTGTCGTAGAACATGTGATAGGCGATACCTTCGGGGAAGCGCTGCGACAGCTCGTCCATCTTGGCCTTGACCCGGCTCTGGAGATCGAGTGCGTTCGATCCAGGCGCCTGGAACACTGCCAGGACGACGCTCTCCTTGCCGTTGAAGGTTACCGATGACGAATAGAGCAGGGCGCCGAGCTCGATGCGTGCCACGTCGCGCAGCCTGATCGTCGCCCCCGTGTCTTGGTCAGCCCGCAGCACAATATCGCCGAATTGCTCAGGATCGCTCAGCCGCCCGAGTGCATTGATCTGCATCTCGAAGGGTGTGCCGGCCCGCGCCGGGGACTGCCCGATCTTTCCGCCGGCAACCTGGACGTTCTGCTCCTCGATGACGTTCTGCACGTCGACGGCGGTGATGCCCAGATTGGCCATCCGGTCCGGGTCGAGCCAGACTCGCATCGAGTAACGCCGTTCGCCGAAGAGCTGGACATCGCCGACGCCCGGCAGGCGCTTGAGCGGATCGAGGATCTGCAGGTAGGCATAGTTGCTGACGGAGGCGAAATCGACGGTGTCATCGGGCGAATCGAGGCTGACCAGCACGGTGAAGTTCGGTATCTGCTTGGCGATCGTCACCCCGCTCTGGTTGACCAGGGCCGGCAGCGAGGACGCCGCTTGCGAAACGCGGTTCTGCACGTCGAGCGCCGCGACGTCGATCGGATAGCCGACGTCGAAGGAGATGATGATCCTCGAAGAGCCGTCATTGGAGCTTGTCGAAGACATGTAGAGCATGCCCGGCACGCCGTTGATCTGCTGCTCGAGCGGTGTAGTGACGGTATCGGCGACGACCTGGGCGCTGGCGCCCGGATAGTTGGCGGAGACCACGATCTGCGGCGGCGTAATGTCCGGGAACTGCGACACCGGCAGCAGGAAATAGCAAATGGCGCCCGCAAGCGTCATGACGATGGCGATAGCAGAGGCGAAAATCGGTCGGCGGATAAAGAACTCGATCATGGCTCGATCAATCCATGTACGACGCGGGCGCCAGCGTAGGCCGCGCCGGCCGTTAACGGCCGATGGCATCGTTGAATATCGCGCGGTCCGACCTTGTCATCGACCCGGAAAGAGGCAGGGGCGACATTCGCAGGCGCTTTGCGGGGCGGCCTCAACGCGCCGAAATCGAGCTTCTCCGCGGTCACCGACACGCGGTTTATCCGGTCGGTAAGAAGTTTTCCCGCCGTCGGCCTATCCAGCTTGCGCATCGCAAGGCTCCAGCAACACCAATCGCGATCTGCATCGTCGTTAATTAGACGTTTGACGATCGGGCGAACCGACATTGTGACATTGTGCCAGAAATTTTTTCGTACGGTTGTCGTCACGCTCGGAAGCGTCCGAGAAAATCGCCTGCCCTTGATGCCCCTCGACCGATCCGTGACACCGTCCACGGTCAACGTCTATCCGTCTATCCGTGCGGAAATAGGCCGGCGGAACCTGATGACAAGTGACCTCACGCGCGAGTGTGCTCGGCGATTCCCGGCTCCAGCAGCCGAAGGATTTCTGGTAGGCGCTCGTTAATTCCGGCTGGGATCTTCTCGTTCATCAGAAGCATCACGAGCCCATGCACCAAGGACCAGGCGGCGATCGGGCCGGGATCGTCAACTGCATTCGGTCCTTTCCGCCCCGCCTTCATGGCAAGAAGTTCAAAGGCTTGGCGACTGGCTTGAGACAAATGCACGTCCCCGCTGTCGATGTGTTCGCGGGATCCGAACATCAGCGTGTAAAGGCCAGGATTGGCTTTCGCGAATTCGATGTAGGTAACGCCAAGGTCACCGATACTGCGTGCGGGATCGGATGCAAGCGGCGCAAGCATCTCGCGTAGCCTAGAAAACCCCACGGCGGCAATGGCTGACATCAGTTCGCGCTTGCCGACGAAGTGCGCGTAAGGGGCGGCCTGGCTGACACCAGCTTGGCGCGCCACGGCACGCAAACTTACTCCTGCTGGGCCTTCGCGCTCGAGCAGCACTAATCCTGCCTCGATCAGCGCGGAGCGTAGATCACCGTGGTGATATCCTCGAGCTGGTGTTTTCGAGTTCATTCCTCTGACCGTAATCTTGACACTGTTAAGAACGCCGCTATGTTGACGACGTTAAGATCGACGTGCCCACATGAAAGTCAAGGTCAGCCCACCATGTCGGATCGCGGTCTTTTGTCAGAAAAACGGGAATTTCAGATGTTCACGGATCTTGTTCTCGCTAGTGCCCACCACCTCCTGGTCTTCTTGCTGGCGGCGATCATCGCGATGGAAGCAGTGATTGTGCGGCCGGACATGTCTGGGGGAGGCGCGAGGTTCCTCTCCCGTATCGATGCGTATTACGGCGCGACCGCCGCGCTTGTGCTCCTCATCGGGATCGCCCGCGTGCTCTTTGGCCTCAAGGGATGGGAAGCCTATGTTTACAATTGGGCGTTCTGGCTGAAGATGGCGGCCTTTGTCATGGTCGGGTTGCTCTCCATCCGCCCCACACGGCAAATCCGCAAGTGGCGAAAGAATGCGGACGAAGGCGCGTTCACCCCGCTACCCGACGACGTTGCCAAGGTGCGCGGCTCTATTCTGGCGCAGATCGGCGTATTCGCGCTTATTCCAGTTCTGGCCGCCACGATGGCTCGCTATGGTTATTGAAAGGTTCATCTGGGTGCAGGCCCGATGAGTCTGGCATGGGTGTCACACACCCTTTACATTTTGCGCCGAAACTTGGAGGGTAGCTCCATAGCACAGGCCATGATGGACAGGATTTGGCAGGGTCGCTTCAAAAGCCGTTGACGCCGCAGTCGATCCGGCAGAGGCGTCCGGCCCCGTAGTGCCGGACATCCCTCGTGCGGCGGATCTGGACGACAAGCATCCGAGGCAGGTCCGCGACTTGGCAGCAGCCGGGGCGCGACCGCAGACTGGCCCAGTCTCTACAGCGCCGCGCGTCTTATCAGACGCGCAAAGAACGCTGTAGCACTTTGAATTGCCGCATGTTTTCATCCGCAAATCGGCTACGATTTAAGGAAATATGCAGTAGGGCGACGAGCGGATGATCCTGGCGTCCGAACCCGATTTGAATTGGAATTATCGGGCAAGCTTCAACCGAGGAAGTAGAGATGAGCAAGTTTGTTATTCTCGCACTGACGGCGGTGGCAATCAGCGTCGGTAGCGTAGCCTGCGTGTCAGAGAACCCCGACACGGCATCGATAGCGCCCAATGCGGAGAACCGGAACGGGACGCTCAACCCCAGGGCAAGCGGTGCCCCGCCAAGAAACGGCTCCTACTACAAGGGCATCTTTCGTGAATGATCTAACGCTTTGAGATCAGCCAATTCCAGGCGGAAAGCCGCTACACACCGCCGCCCGCTTTCAAGATTCGTCTTCCTCGCAGGGTAACGGTGTTGTTTGTGCCGCATCAAAGAGATGCACCCGGCAGCGGTGTAGGTGCATCGGGCCGAAAATGAATTGCGGCGCGTCGGCATGAGGTCGAACTTCCTCTGGAGCGTTGCCTCATGCGTTTGTCGGACGTCTCACTGACCAAGCGGATCCTCTGGTGTGTTGCCCTGCCGGCGCTCGTCGCCGCCTGGCTCGCCTATGGGCGGGTCGAGGAGAGCTTGGCGAGCTACCGGGACGCGGCGCGCCTGGTGGAGATCAGCGATTACATATCGATCCTTGGGGACGCAGTGCACTCCCTGCAGACGGAGCGCGCTGCGACGGCTCTCTTCCTTGCGAATGATACCAGTGGTGATGACGCATCTCTCACCGCCGCGCGGCGCGGCTTTGACGGGCGCGCTGAAACGGCTTTGGCTGCCGCGTCGAAGCTCGCCATCGATCAGGATGCTCCCTTGCGAGAGGCGTTGCAGCAGCTTGCGGGGCTGCGCGGGCGCGTCGACCGGCGTGAGTTGGCGCCGGCGGAGAGCAATGCGCAGTACAGCCAATGCGTTTCCCGCTTGCTCGCCGTGCTGCGCGAACTCACCAATGGCGGGCGCATCGACAATGCACTTGCCGGGGAGGTCGAAGCCTACAACCTCTTCTCGTTGGCGAAGGAATATGCGGGCCAGGAACGGGCGGCAGGTAATGCGTTGATCGCCACGGGTCTGGCTGATCGCGAGGGCCTGCTCCGCTTGGCCAGGCTCTACGGCGCGCAGACGACGCTGTTCGATGAGTTCGTCACCAAGCTGCCGGCTTTCGCTGATCGGGCGGAGGCCGTTACGCCAGGCGCCTCGACACCGCTGGCGGGAATACGGCAGGCGCTGTTGGCAGCCGGCGAAGGGGGAGACCTCTCCGCCCTTGATGCCGCTGAATGGTATCGTCTGGCGAGTGCACGGATCGACACCATGCGCGAGGTTGAGAAGGCGCTGCTCGAGGATACGCGGGCGGACGCGGCTGAACTCGCCCGCCGGCAGATGACGGCTCTGCTAGCGATTGGTGGTGGCATGACCGCCGCGCTCTCCGCCGCCGCCTTTGTATCTGTGCTGATCGCGCTGGGAGTGGTCCGGCCGATCAGGGCACTCACCGCGGCAATCGAGCGTCTCGCTGACGGCGACGCCGGAACCACAGTGGGCCAGACGGATGCCAAGGACGAAGTTGGAGCCATGGGGCGCGCAGTCGCCCGGGCCGTAGAGGCAGCCAGGCACCAGGCGGAAGCGCAGCGCGAGGAAGATCAGCGTCGTGCGGCGGAGCGGCAGGCGGAGGCGCGGGCGCGCGATGAAGAACGGGCAGCGCGGGCAAGAGATCTCGAACAGGCGCTGGAAAATGTAAACTGCGGTTTGGACGAACTTTCCCGGGGGAACCTGTGCTTCCGGATCGCCCAGAGGCTCGCCCCGGACTTCGACGCGCTTCGAACGGCTTTCAACGGGTCCATCGAAACGCTGGAGCGGCTCGTTTCGCTCGCCGGGGAGAATGCGAGTGTCATCGACGGCGGTTGTGCAGAGTTGCGGACGGCCGCGGACGATCTCGCGCGGCGCACGGGCAGCCAGGCGACAGCACTGGAGGAAGCCGCCGCCGCTCTGGAGGAGGTCGCGGCCGCCGTCAAGATGTCCTCGGTTGGCGCCGACGAGGCGCAGCGCTCGGTCGGCATCGCAACCAGCGATGCCGCCGAGGCGACCCGTGTCGTGGCCGAAACCGTCGGCGCGATGCACGACATTGCCAATTCCTCGCAGCGGATCGGACAGATCATCGGTGTGATCGACGAGATCGCCTTCCAGACCAATCTTCTGGCGCTCAATGCCGGGGTCGAGGCGGCGCGTGCAGGCGAAGCGGGCAAGGGATTTGCTGTCGTAGCGCAGGAGGTTAGAGAGCTGGCACAGCGCTCAGCCGCCGCAGCGCGGGAGATCAAGACGTTGGTAGACCAGGCGACGAACGACGTTTCGGCTGGCGTCGCCCTGGTGGGCAAGACCGGTGACGCGCTTTCCGGTATCGACCGGCACGTGCAGCTGATCAGCCGGCAGGTTCTCACCATCGCACAGTCTGCCAAGGAGCAGGCCTCGGGGCTGGGCGAGATTACCGCCACGGTCAGCCAACTCGACCAGATCACCCAGCAGAATGCCGGCATGGTCGAGGAGACGACAGCCGCCTCGGAAAGTCTTGCAGTCGAGGCTGGCAAGCTGCGCAATCAATTGGCGACCTTCCAGACGGGGCAGGGGTGGGCGGAGAGGCACCGGCAAGCCGATGCCGCCTGACCCCGCGCCCAACCCTGCGATCACGGCGACATCTTTGCTTCGCCGTGAGTCGCAATCTTTATGAGGGGCTCAAAGGTTGCTGAGCGCGGCGTCGATTCGTTCACGTGCCTTCTTCGGGAACTTTGCCGCCTTGACTTGCTCGACGTTGGCTGGTGCCTCGCCGACGACAACGACGGCAACCATGCCCATGCTGAAGTGCGGCGTGCACTTGACCACATAGACGCCTTGCTGGGTCAGGGTCACTTTAACCGTTTCGTTTATCTTCCCTTTGAACGGTTCGGCACCCTGCGGGATCATGTCCTTGACCGTTTCGGCATTGTGGCCCTTGTCCGCAGGCACAAAAGTCACGGTATCTCCGGGGTTGGCCTTGAGTACCGACGGTTCGAAGACCATCACGCCGTCCGTGCCCTTGTTGAGCATCTTGATCTCATGGTCGGCGGCAAAAGCGGGAACGCTCAGGACACTCAGGAACGCTGCACCGACGAGAAACTTGGTCATGGAACGCATTGCGAATTCTCCTTGCTGGAAGACACCCCGCATGGGCGCCTTGCAAGGACGATGACTAAGCCGTGTCGGCCGCTCCTTCTTTGACATAACGCAAATTTCGCTCGCGTCAGAACGCCGCAATCCTCGCTGCCTCTACCGCATGTTTCGTTGAATCGTAGCCGATATGAGGATGAAAACATGCGGCAATTCAGAGCGCTACAGCGTCCTTGGGGCGTCTGATAAGACGCGCGACGCTATAGTCGAGGGAAGGCCACTCGGGCATTAGGGGGTCGGAAGCGCCCGCACATCCTGCAGACAGCGGATCATATCGCCCGCAAACGTCTGCGCCCGCTTCCGTCCTGCCTCCGTGCGCTCTCGTTCCGCCAAGTCCAGGTAGCAGTCGAGGAGGAACTCACAAAGCGGGACCAGTCGCTCGGTGACATTGTCCGGCACGTGCTGCAGAAGAGGCGCCTCGGCAGATGCTTCTCGCGAAAGATGCTGAGCCCGCGCTGCTGCTTCAGCCGCTTGGGCTCGCAACTGCCCCGCGACCAGTGACCCGACTGAATCGGCCAGGTTCAACAGGAGGCTGGAAAGTCGTTGCTCCAGAGCCGGCAAACTCCCCTTGGCGGCCTGCGCGTCGGCGTGGCGCATCGCGTGGAACGCCCGGCGTCGTTCTCGCCGGAGCGTTGCGACATGGCCCAGTTCTTCCATGGCCAGCCGCTCCGCGGCGCGCCTTATCTCGTCGTTTGGCGCATGCGCGGCGGCATAGGTCCAGAATACGAATGCTCTTTCCTCGTTGCGAACCGCCATGGAAAAGGCGCGGTACGAGGTCAGCAGCTCCGGAGCGACGAGCCCGGCGCCCTCGTCATCGAAGAGCGGTTCGGGGAGCGTGACCGGGAGCGGCATCCGATCACCAAGCCACCGATCGACATTCCCGAGATGCCCCTCTTCTTCGGTGATCAGGCGATCGAACACTTCCGCCAGGTCGGGACGGTTTTCCGCCCGCATGCGCGCCGCCAGCGAAACGTAGCCGTCGATCGCCTCCTGTTCCATGGCCCGCGCAAAGGCCAGCAATTCGTCCTTCGACGCCATTGTCCACGGTTCCGTCTTCTTCTCCGGCATTTCTGCTCTCCCGGCTCGCGCGCGAAACGATTCCTCTGACGGCGCAGACTGGCCCAGATTGAATTTGATCGGGTTGATTTAGCTCAAAGAAGCTCCGTCTCGGTCGTGTCAGATGGCTGCGATGCAGTGGCCGCGTACGGCCAGAAAACTCGATGTGCCAGACAGCGATCAATAAAATGCCTTTGCAAAGCCTTGTCCGCGCTCTCACCGTTCTCTGTATCGCCCTGCTTGTGGCCTTTCCAAGCATGGCAGGCCAGCTGTCCGAAAAGCTTCAAAAGGTGCAGCCGGGGGAAATCTTCCCGGGAGCCACCCGTTTCGGCGAGACCACGGGCGACCCGCCGATTGCGCCGATTTTCCGCGGCGAGGAGTTGCTGGGATACGCCTTCCTCAACTCCGAAGTTACGAGCTCGGTCGGCTATTCCGGCAAGCCCATCCATATCGTCGTCGGTATTGATCCCAAGGGCATCGTACGCGGGCTGAAGCTGGTCGAGCACAAGGAGCCGATCGTCCTCATCGGCATCCCTGAGGCCAAGGTTGTTGCTTCGGTCAATTCATTGATAGGCAAAGATCTGGGCCGCGTCTCGGCGGGTGCCGAACGGCCGCCGCAGGTCGACATCGTCAGCGGCGCGACCGTAACCGTCCTCGTCATGGGCGACAGCATCGTCCGCTCCGCTCTCAAGCTCATCCGCAGCAACAGGCTCGGGGCGGAGACCGCTGCCCTGGCCGGGCCTTCCTCCGAGATCCGCCGGGTGGATCTTGGCAAAAGCAACGTGAGCGATTGGCAGACCCTTGTCGGCGACGGTTCGGTCAGAAGCCTTCGGCTGACGGTCGGAGAGGTCTCGGACGCATTCCGGCAGGCGGGGCAGTCAAGCGCAGCCGAGCACCCGGAGACGCGCAAGTCAGGTGACAGGTTTATCGATCTTTACATCGCGCCAGTCAGCGTCCCGAGCATTGGGCGGTCGCTGCTGGGCGAAGCGCGCTATGAGCAGATGCGCGCCAAACTCAAGCCCGGTGAAGAAGCAATCGTCGTGGCGGGGGATGGCGCCTATTCATTCAAGGGATCAGGTTACGTTCGAGGCGGCATTTTCGACCGGATCGAGCTTCTGCAGGATGGCCAGGGGTTGCGGTTCCGCGACCGCTATCACACGCGGCTGCCCGCCCTTGCGGCCGCAGGCGCTCCGCATCTTCGCGAGATCGCGCTTTTCGTGGTTCCGGCGGAGTTCGGCTTCGATGTGACGGCTCCCTGGGAACTGCAGTTGCTGGTCCAGCGCAGTTCGGTAGGGCGCGAGAAGGCGGTTCTTCCCTATAATCTCGGCTACACGCTCCCCGATGCTTACGTGAAGATCGAAGCTGCGCCGCCATCGCCGCGGCCTGTTGAGCCGAGTGCCGCCGAGCGGACCGCGCCTGGCGAACCGCTTGCTGTAAGCGAGCCTCTCTGGATGAAGATGTGGGATATGAACCGCACATCGGTGGCGATTGCCGCCGCAGCGGTGCTTGTCCTCACCCTCATCTTCTTCTTCCAGGACTGGCTCGTGAAACGACCGGTGCTGTTCGGGTGGGTGAGGCGTGGCTATCTCACCTTCACGCTTGTCTGGCTCGGGTGGTACGCCAATGCCCAGCTCTCCGTCGTCAACGTCCTGACATTCTTCAATTCTCTTGTGACGGGTTTCCACTGGGAGTTCTTTCTCTCCGCCCCCTTGGTCTTCCTCCTGTGGGCAAGCGTTGCCGCCGCGTTGCTGTTCTGGGGGCGCGGTCCGTTCTGCGGATGGCTATGCCCGTTCGGCGCCTTGCAGGAACTGACCAACAACATTGCACAGTGGCTGAAAGTGCCGCAGGTCCGCGTGCCCTGGGGACTGCATGAACGCCTCTGGCCGATCAAGTACATCATCTTCCTCGGACTGTTCGGCCTGTCGCTCTATTCGCTCGCCCTTGCCGAAATGTTCTCGGAAGTGGAACCGTTCAAGACGGCCATCATTCTGAAATTCGCGCGCGAATGGCCCTTCGTCATCTTTGCGCTGACCGTGCTCACCGCCGGGCTGTTCATCGAACGGTTCTATTGCCGCTACCTTTGCCCGCTGGGCGCCGCCCTCGCGATACCGGGTCGAATCCGCATGTTCGAGTGGCTGAAGCGGTGGCCGGAATGCGGTTCGCCCTGCCAGCGATGCGCGAAGGAATGCCCCGTCCAGTCCATTCACCCGGAGGGCGGCATCAATGTCAACGAGTGCATCTACTGCATGCACTGCCAGGAGCTTTACCACGACGATCAGCGCTGTCCGCACATGATCCAGGTGCGGCTGAAACGCGAGAAGTTCATGGCGCTTTCCACCCCGGCTTCACGGGGGCAGGCGCCGGCGAAAACCGCCGTGACCCACAAGGGTGTCCCGATCAGGAGACCCGAGAAGACACCGGAAATCCCGTCTGACGCCAACATCCAAGGAGAGGCATAATGTCAAACGAAGAAACCAAAATGCGTCTGAACAGACGACAAATGCTGGGCACGTCCGCGTTCGTGGCGGCGGCCGGCGCAATGGGCGCCGGTGGTGCGCTGACACTCTCGGGTGGAACGGCAACGCCGGCAAAGGCGCAGGAAGCATCCGGTTCCAGCTACGAGGTCAAGCCCGGCGAACTCGACGAATACTACGTCTTCTTCTCATCGGGTCAGACGGGCGAAGTCCGCGTCGTCGGCGCACCTTCCATGCGCGAAATGATGCGGATCCCCGTATTCAACCGGTGCAGCGCCACCGGCTGGGGCCAGACGAATGAAAGCCGGAAGATCCTGACGGAAGGGCTGCTTCCCGAGTCGGTAGAATTCCTGGAGGAGCGGGACGGCCTCTATCTCAACGGCGATCTTCACCACCCGCATCCTTCGTTCACCGACGGGACCTATGACGGGCGCTATCTCTTCGCCAACGACAAGGCGAATACGCGCATATGCCGCATCCGGCTCGACGTGATGAAGTGCGACAAGATCATCCAGCTTCCCAACCAGCACACGGTTCACGGCATGCGGGTTCAGAAGTATCCGAAAACCGGGTACGTCTTCTGCAACGGCGAGGATCGCGTGCCGATCCCGAACGACGGCAAGATTCTGGACGACCACAAGCAGTACAGCGCGATCTTCACCGCCGTCGATGGCGAAACCATGAAAGTGGCGTGGCAGGTCATGGTCGACGGCAACCTCGACAACGTCGATGCCGACTACCAGGGCAAGTATTGCTTTGCGACCTGCTATAACTCCGAGGAGGGCGTGAACCTTGCGGAGATGATGGCCAGCGAGCAGGACTGGGTCGTCGTGTTCAATCTCAAGCGCATCGAGGAAGCGGTTGCCACGGGCGACTACAAGGAAATCGGCGGCGTGCCGGTGCTCGATGGCCGCAAGGGCTCGCCCTACACGCGCTATATCCCGGTTTCGAACAGTCCGCATGGCATCAACACGGCACCCGACGGCATCCACGTCGTTGCGAACGGCAAGCTGTCGCCGACCGTGACCGTCTTCGACGTTCGCAAGTTCGACGATCTCTTCGAGGACAAGATCAAGCCACGCGACACGGTCGTCGCCGAACTTGAACTCGGCCTCGGCCCATTGCACACCGCCTACGATGGCAAGGGCAACGCCTACACGACCCTGTTCATCGACAGCCAGATCTGCAAATGGAACATCGAGGACGCCAAGCGTGCCTTCAAGGGTGAAAAGGTCGATCCCATTCGCCAAAAACTCGACGTCCATTATCAGCCCGGCCACAACCATACGTCCATGGGACAGACCAAGGACGCCGACGGCAAATGGCTGATCTCGCTGAATAAGTTCTCCAAGGACCGCTATCTGAACGTCGGCCCGCTGAAGCCGGAGAACGATCAGTTGATCGACATTTCCGGGGACGAAATGGTTATCGTCCACGACAACCCAACCTTCGCCGAACCGCATGACGCGACAATCGTGCATGCCTCTAAAATCAACCCTGTGCACGTCTGGAACCGCGAGGACCCGTTCTTCGCAGACGCTGTCGCTCAGGCCAAGGCGGACAACATCGATCTGCTGGTCGATTCGGAAGTCATTCGGGACGGCAACAAGGTGCGCGTCTACATGACATCCTCCGCTCCCGCCTTCGGCCTGGAAACCTTCAGCGTGAAGCAGGGTGATGAGGTCACCGTCTATGTGACCAATATCGACGAGGTCGAGGACCTGACCCACGGCTTCGCCATCGTCAACTACGGCGTCAACATGGAAGTGGCTCCACAGGCGACCGCTTCCGTAACCTTCAAGGCCAGCAAGCCAGGCGTCTACTGGTATTACTGCTCGTGGTTCTGCCACGCCATGCATATGGAAATGAAGGGACGCATGTTCGTCGAACCTACGGCAGCATGATGAACGTGCGAGCCCTGACAGCGCAAATCGGGACGGCGGCCATATTGGCCGCCTTACCCGCGCTTGCGCATGCGGAAAACCGCGTCGTTGCTTCGGACGAAGGACGGCCCCTTCAAGCAGTGATCGACGCGGCGACACCCGGCGACGTCATCACGTTGCAGGCGGGCGACTACAAGGGGCCGGTCACGATCGACAAGGCCTTGTCGCTGGTGGGGCAGGGGCAGGTATCTGTCATCGGAAATGGCAAGGGCAGCGTCATCACGATCACCGCGGAGGGCGTGACGGTCCGCCGCCTCCAGGTGAGCGGTTCCGGCACCGATCTTGCAAAGCTCGATTCGGGAGTTTTTGCGGCAAAAACCGCCAAGCGCGCCGTGATCGAGGACAACACGATCACCGGCAATCTCTTTGGTGTCTATCTTCACGGAGCGGTGGACAGCGTCGTCAGGGGAAATCGGATTGCCGGCCTGAAGGAAGGCCGCCTGAGCGAATCGGGGAATGGCGTCACCGTATGGAATGCGCCAGGCTCGATGGTTCTCGACAACGATATCAGCTTGGGGCGTGACGGAATTTCGACCAATGCGAGCAAGCGGAATGTCTTCAGTGGCAATCGCTTTAGCGACCTGCGTTTCGGAATTCACTACATGTACACAAACGACAGCGAGATCAGCAACAATGTCTCGACGGGCAACACCGTCGGCTATGCGATTATGTTTTCCAATCGCCTGAAAATAAAAGGCAATCGCTCGGATGGGGACCGCGACCACGGTCTTCTGCTGAACTACGCGAACGGTTCCGAAATCACCGGCAACATCGTCGTCGGCCGCCTGCAACCGACCGAGCGCTGGTTGACCGCGGGAACCCGATCCAGCGAACACGGCATGCCCAAGACAGAGAAGGGGAGCGCGGCCGCCGACGGAGACCATCGTCTCGGACCGGAAAAATGCGTCTTCATCTACAACGCCAACAAAAATCGCTTCCGGGACAACCTATTCGAGGGGTGCGCGATCGGCATTCACTTCACGGCAGGATCGGAAGGCAACAGCATCAGCGGCAACGCGTTCATAAACAATCGCAACCAGGTCAAATATGTCGGAACGCGCCACCTCGATTGGTCTTCGGACGGCAGGGGCAACTACTGGACCGACAATCCGGCGTTCGATCTCAACGGCGACGGGGTCGGCGACAGTTCCTATAGGCCCAACGATCTCATCGACAGGGTTCTTTGGACGTCACCCCAGGCCAAACTACTGACGAGCAGCCCCGCCGTTCAGGTCATCCGCTGGGCCCAGGCACAGTTTCCGGCGCTTCTGCCCGGTGGCGTAATCGACAGCCATCCGCTGATGCTCCCGCCCCAAAGCAAGGAAGCTACACAATGAATGAGACCGTCCTGGTTTCAGGCATAGCCAAGCGCTATGGAAAGTCCACCGTCGTCCGGGACGTATCCTTCACGCTCCGCGCGGGAGAGACGGTGGCGCTCGCCGGGCACAACGGGGCCGGCAAGACGACGCTCATCAAGCTGATGCTCGGTTTGATCCGTCCCACGACAGGCGCGGTGCGTGTCCTCGGCGAGGATCCTGCCACCGGCGACTTTGCGGTGCGTCAGCGCCTCGGCTACCTGCCGGAAAGCGTCTCGTTCAACATGGCTCTGTCGGGACGCGAGACCTTGCGCTTCTACGCGCGACTGAAGCGCGTAGAAGCCACCGCTGCAGAGCAACTCTTCGAGCGCGTGGGGCTCGCGGCGGAAGCCGTCGACCGACCCGTCCGTACCTACTCGAAGGGCATGCGGCAGCGCCTCGGGCTTGCTCAGGCCTTGCTCGGAGCACCTCGGATCCTGTTGCTCGACGAACCGACCAGCGGGCTCGACCCCGCCTTGCGGCGGAATTTCTACGATCTGATCACGGAGTTGCGAGGCAAGGGCACGACAGTGCTGCTCTCGTCGCACGCGCTGACCGAGCTCGAAGGGCGCACGGATCGCGTCATCATCATCAACAACGGCGTCGCGATTGCCGACGGCACGCTCGACGATTTGCGTCACATCGCTCAACTGCCGACGCGCATCAGCGTTAGACTTTCGCAAATCGACGCAGCACCCAAATGGGCGAATGGCGGCATGAACTGGCGGCGTGGTGCGGACGGTGGCCTTGACGCGGAAATATTGCCCGATCGGAAAATCCGCCTGCTGCACGATATTACCGCTGATGCGGCGCTTATCTCCGGTTTGACGATCACGGAACCGACGCTCGATGACCTCTACGCCCATTTTCTCAAAGCCCAGGTGACGAAATGAGAAATGTTCTGACGATCGCCGGGAAGGAGATTCAGGAAGGCACCCGCAACCGCTGGGTCCTCGCAACGACGCTGCTCATGGCGGCACTTGCCTTGACATTGACGTTTCTCGGAAGCGCGCCGACCGGGACCGTCGGCGTCAACAGGCTCGATGTCGTCATCGTCAGCCTTTCAAGCCTCACGATCTTTCTCGTACCCCTGATTGCGCTCCTCCTTTCCCATGACGCCATCGTCGGTGAGATGGAGCGGGGGACGATGCAGCTTCTTCTCAGCTATCCCATCGGACGCCGGGAGATCGTCCTCGGCAAGTTCCTCGGGCACCTGGCTATACTCGCCTTTGCGACGCTCTTCGGCTACGGCGTGGCCGCCATCGCGTTGATGGCGACAGGAAGCCAGATAGGAGCGGAAAGCTGGCGCGCCTTCGCATCAATGATCGCATCGTCGATCCTGCTCGGTGCGGTGTTCGCCGCAATCGGATACCTGACGAGTGCTTTGGCGAGCGAGCGGAGCACGGCCGGTGGCATCGCCATCGGCGTCTGGCTGTTCTTCGTGCTGATCTATGACATGGCGCTGCTTGGTGGCCTCGTTGCCGCTCAGGGGCAGACAATCCCGGCGGGCGTTCTCAACGCGTTCCTGCTCGCCAATCCCACGGACGTCTATCGCCTGCTCAATCTTGGCTCCGGCGGCGCGAGCGCGCTTTCGGCCATGGGCGGCGTCGCCGAGTATACGGGCCTTTCCTCGCCAGTTCTGCTTGCCGCTCTCGGTTTCTGGGCGCTTGCTCCGCTCGGCTTCGCCACAGTGATCTTCTCAAGGAGGGAATTATGAGGCTGGCGCTCACGGCAGCTGTGCTGACCGCAATGTTTCTCCTCGGCGGTTGCGAAAAGGAGGAGGCGAGAACGCCTGCTCCCTACGCGCTTACGGCCGACGCCATGGGGCGCTATTGCGGCATGAATGTGCTCGAACATCCCGGGCCGAAGGGGCAGGTCATCCTTCGGGACATTCCTGAACCGATCTGGTTTTCCTCCGCGCGCGACACCGTGGCGTTCACGATGCTGCCGGACGAACCGAAAGACATCGCCGCGATCTATGTTTCTGACATGGGCGCTGCCCAGAGCTGGGAAGATCCTGGTGCGGAGAATTGGATCGACGCGAAGAAGGCTTTCTACGTCATCGGCAGCAGCGTGAAGAGCGGCATGGGCGCAGAGGAAGCGGTGCCGTTCCTCACCGAAGGCGCCGCACGGGATTTCGCCGCGAAGAACGGCGGGCAGGTGACAGGATTTACCGACCTTCCCGAGGACTACGTGCTGGGAACCGATGCTGGCGATCAGGACGTGGGCTTGGAAATGGACAGCCACGGCAAGGGGCAAACTCATGGGTAATCCGATTACGCGCCGCCGGGCCATCTGCATTATGGCAGCCGCTGCCGGACTTCCACTGTTGGGGCCAAGCACACGTGCCAAGCCGCCGCACCCGCGGTTACCTGGAAAGGGCAGGCCCTGGGAGCGCCGGCGACACTGATCCTGCGCCTTGATGACGAGGCACAGGCGGCACGCCTGATCGACCGCGTTGTCGCGGAAGTTTCACGGCTGGAGAGCGTGTTCAGCCTCTATCGGAGCGACTCGGTCCTCTCGGAACTGAACCGCACGGGAGCGATTGCGGCCCCGCCTTCGGATCTGGTGCATCTGCTTGAAGCGTGCCGCAATTGCTGGGAGGCGACGAATGGCGCCTTCGACCCTACCGTCCAGCCGCTGTGGGCGCTTTACGCACGGCATTTCTCCGTCGACGGCGCCGATCCCACAGGCCCGTCCGACGACGAGAAGCGACGAGCGTTGGCGCGGGTCGGTTTCGAGAAGGTCAGGCTCGGCCGCGATCGCATAGTGTTTACTCAGCCAGGATTGGCGCTGACGCTCAACGGCGTCGCACAAGGCTACATAACCGACCGCATCGTCGAATTGCTCAAGGACGCGGGTGTCGCAAACAGTCTCGTCAGCATGGGGGAAATACGGGCAATCGGGGCGCAGAGCGACGGCACCCCATGGCGCGTCGGTCTTGCGTCGACGGAAGACGCACCGGCACCGGACAGCATTCTGGACATTGTCAACAAGGCCGTTGCCACATCGAGCCAGGACGGCTTTGTTTTCGGCGATTCAGGCCGCTTCGGCCACATCGTCGATCCGCATAGCGGGGAAATGCCAAGACTTTTCAAAAGGGTCAGTGTCATAGCCCCGACGGCGACCGAGGCGGATGCCTTCTCGACCGCATTCAGCCTGATGGACACGTCCAACATCCAACGCGTCTGCGAGGGACACCCTGATCTTGGCGTCGACCTCGTCCCTATCTCAGGTGAACGCAGCCGCCTCGGATAGGCTCGCCCGGTTCGGGAACGGGGAGAGTGCGGTCGACATGGTTCATCACACCGAGGATCGAGGCCGCACGCGTCCGCGAAGAATTGTCATTTCTTCGCTCGCGACAAGACCCTGGCCGTCCAGGATAGCGCGCCACAGCCGGTTTCCGAGCCGTACGCTGAGGCGGCAGGTGCCGGCATCCTCGGCCTCGCCACGCTCGACCATGCTCATCACCGAACCCCTTCTCATGTGTTGGCGGAACTCCTCGCTCGACAATCCAAACCGACCTGCGAGCTCGTTGGATTCCAATATGAAGTCCCCGGTTTGATTGCGTTCAATGTACATTGGCGTTCCACTGCGGTTCAGTCGTTACCATTGATTGTTGTCGTCGATTCTGATCGACGTGACAAAATCGTGCGCGCATCGGGTCGACCAACGCCTGCGGTCGATGCCTCGCCGCGGTTGCCGATTGCAGCGCTGAACACCGGTCTCGGAATTGGACCGATGAGGGCCGGTATATAGGCGACCAGGAAGAGCATCCAACCCGCCATCCAGCAGATCGCAGCCGCAACCACGGCGTCGAAATGCGCTTCTCCCGGCAATCCGCCAAAAACGCGCAGCAGCGCCGAAAGAGATACGAGGCCGAATGCGCCTGCCATAGTCCCATTGGCGATCAGGGTCTGTCCATCTCGTCTCATGGCCGAGCGCATCATGATGGCGACCATCATCGCTCCCATTGCGCCCATGGTCAGCGCATGCAGGGCGGCAGCAGGCAGGATCCGCTCGGGAAAGACAACCGCAAGACCGTACAGAACGAGACCCGCCGGCGTCCAGGCAAAAGCAAGATGCAACATGAACAAGGCAGGATAGCGGTAGGTCCTCACGCTCTGCCACCCCTTCATTTGCGCGAGCAACAGAGCGCCCGAAAACATCAGCACATAACCTGCTACCGGATGCTGACGGAAAGCCTCGATCAAGACCGGCGCGAGTACGCCGATTATCGCCAGGTACGAAAGCGCGGGCCGATCGCGAAGTGGGCTCGCACCTATCCCGTCGAGCCATCGACGGGTAAAGGCAGGTACGGCGCGCCCGCCGATCAGAATGATCAAGACAATATACAAGAGCGGTGTGATCGTGGTGTCCACACCTTCAGCGAGAAGGAACAGGGCGTAGGCACCGAGCACGGCCATGCCAATCGGTGCCCAGAGCCGGTGCCAGGCCCCGGAGGACGCCACGCCATGCGCCAGGATCACCGTCAGGCATGCGAAATAGGCGGATGCCCCTATAGCCGCGATGACGAACGGCAGCTGGGCTGAAAATGCAGCCGTCAGCCGGGCGGCACACCAGAGGCAGGTGACAAGGATTGTGACGGCTGGCGCGAGGGCGCCGCCTTTCGTCCAGGCAGGCAAGGCTGTCAGAAGATAGCCTCCGGCCGCAGCGCTGGTCATACCGAAGAGAAGTTCATGGCGGTGCCAGGCGATAGGCTCCGGACCTGGTCCCTCCGGAAGCAGCCAGACGGCAGGCGCGACCAACGCCCATAGTCCCGCCAGAAGAAACAAGGGACGGTACGGCGCCTGCCAGATGGACATCCAAGTCTTGGGTGCGGCACCCATCCAGGCCCGTCATGCCGGTTCGAAACGCGGAAACAGCACGGCGTTTTCGAGATGCATATGCGCTACAAGGTCGTCGGTGAACTTGCGCAGTCCCGTATAAAGCGCAGTCCAGGAGCCACAGGCCCCGGCCGGCAGCGAAAGCCCATGGGTGAGATGTTCGATCGTGCGGAGGTGCTCCGCCTCGTCATCATGTTCATGCCGCATCTGCGCGATCGGATGGACAATTGTCTCGCTGCCGCCGGACCGCATCATCGGGAAAAGAACCAGTTCCTCTTTCACCATATGGCTCTGAAGTTCGTCCCGCAGGTGCTCCAGTGTCTGCGAAAGACCGATCGGAGCCGACGGATGGTCGGCATGAACCCGCTCGACCTTCTGCGCGAGGGGAATGAGCCAGGCGAGTTCCGAGCGGTGCGTTTCGTGATATCTGGCGAGGATATGCGCGATGAGGTCAGGTGTCTCTTCAGGTGCGTCCCGTCTTGCCGCGTCGACCAGCGCCTCAAGCTCGGAAAGCAGCGCCGACGGCGCGAGGCCGGCCTTAACGGCAGCTTCCGAGAGCCGCACGTTGCCGCCGCAACAGAAGCTGATGTCATGGCGGCGGAAGAGTTCCGCGGCCCCCGGCAACTCCGCGGCGATGGTTGTGACGGTCTTATCGAGGCTTATTCCGGTCATGATGTGTTCCTTGATCCCGTTGGCAGGATCTTTCGAGCCGACGATGCCGGGGCTGGAGGCGGCGCGATGATCCAACAGCTAAATATGTTCGTCATTCTGTCGAAGAAGGTGCCGTCTCGTCTTTGTGCCCGCGCAAACAGACTGAACGGTCGAAGCTGGCTGGACGACTAGAAACTGAACCCATCAAGCTGGATCAAGTGAGCCAATGAAGTCAGAATGAAGCTCGCCTGCCGGAAGGGATTCTGAATGCCGTCGACCGAGTTTAATCTTGTTACGGAATGGACTATCGACGCTTCGGTCGAGGATGTCTGGCGAGTGCTGAACGCCCCCGAAACCTGGCCGGAATGGTGGCCCTCAGTCAAAGAGGTCACGCTTCTGCGCGAAGGCGACGAGGACGGCATCGGGGCCGTCCACCGGATGAAATGGTCGACTGCATTGCCATATGACCTCTCCTTCGAAATCGAAACGATCAGGATCGTGCCGTTGTCAATCATCGAGGGGAGAGCCCGCGGCGAGCTCGAGGGTATCGGTCGATGGACGTTGCAACCCGAGGGCTCGAAATGCAATGTCCGCTATGACTGGATCGTCAGGGTCACGAAGCCTTGGATGATCAGACTTTCATTCGTCCTGAAGCCTGTCTTCGGCTGGAACCATGCGGTTGTCATGGAGCGCGGCCGGCGAGGTCTCATGCGTCGCCTGGCCCGCGATATCTGAAAAATCCCGGCCTGGCGTTTGCTTTGATGCTTTAACTCGCTCGATATCGGCCCACATCAATGCAATCGCTGGTGCCACACCCTCGGGCCAGAGGCTTTCCTGACGTGAACATGGATCAGGCGACCTGCCGCACGAGGGCCGACCCCAGATCACTGCCGACAGCGAGCAACGCCTCGACGAGCGAACGCATGTGGTCTTCGGTGTGGAACGGCGTCGGCGTGATCCGAAGCCGCTCCTGTCCCCTTGCCACTGTCGGATAGTTGATCGGCTGGACGTAGATGCTGTGTTCGTCGAGAAGACGCTCGCTGATCCTGCGGCATAGATGTGCGTTTCCGATGATGACCGGAAGGATGTGACTTGGCGTATCGAGCACCGGCAATCCCGCATCGGTCAGCATCCCCTTGAGCCGCGCCGCGTTCGCCGCCTGGCGGCCGCGCTCTTCCGGATGCTGCCTGACATGCTGGATGGCGGCCAGGGCTCCGGCCGCAAGATGCGGGCAGAGGGAGGTCGTGAAGATGAAGCTGTCGGCCATGCTGCGGATGACGTCGATTAGCAGCGCCGGCCCGGAGACGTAACCGCCCATCACGCCAAAGGCCTTGGCAAGCGTGCCCTCTATGATGGTGAGGCGCTCAGCCAGTCCATCGCGCTCGGCTATCCCACCGCCGCCTGGGCCATAGAGGCCAACGGCATGCACTTCATCCAGATAGGTGATAGCGCCGTGCTTCTCCGCGACATCGCAGATCTCAGCTATCGGCGCGATGTCACCATCCATGCTGTAGACGCTCTCGAAGGCGACGATCTTGGGTCGGCTGGGATCGATGCCACTCATGAGTTCGTCCAGATGAGCAGCATCGTTGTGACGGAAGATGAAGCGCTCGGCTCCCGACCTGCGAATGCCCTCGATCATCGAGTTGTGGTTCAGTGCGTCCGAGAAGATGGCGCAGTCCGGCAGTACGCGGCCGAGCGTGCCGAGAGCCGCGAGGTTGGATATCCACCCTGAGGTGAAGATCAAAGCGGCTTCCTTGCCATGAAGGTCAGCCAGCTCCGATTCCAGCGCGACGTGCTGCCGATTGGTCCCGGAGATGTTGCGTGTACCCCCGGTCCCGGCTCCAGAAAGGTCGATGGCAGCGTGCATCGCGTTAAGGACGTCCGGGTGCTGTCCCATCCCGAGATAGTCGTTGCTGCACCAGACGGTGACGCGCTGCGTCCGGCCGTCCGGGCGATGCCGGAGCGCCGTCGGAAACTCACCTGCGATGCGCTCGAGCTCTGCGAAAGTCCGATAGCGACCATCGAGCTTCATTTCCGAGAGTAGGGTTTGGAACCGTTCACTGTAGTCCATGTGCGCGCACACCTCTATTGTCAGGCTGAGCTTATCAACTCAAGTCGTCTCATGACCATACATTCCTGTCGTTATGTAGGCTTCGATACCATACATGGCAAGATTGACTTGTTGCCGCAGCCACCGAAGGCCTACGCGGCGCCGCTGAGATGCGCCCGTTATTTCACGCCTCAGTCGGCGGCATGGAATAGTGGCTCGGCATGCGACCGTTCATCCAACGAACGCCCTCCATGATCCCTCCGAATGGATAGAGGTGATAGAGGACAGTTCCGAGATTTCGTCCGCTCATCCCGGCGGCAAGTCGATCCCAATAGCGCTCCGGACCGACGCGCTGGAGAAGGTTGACCATCGACAGTCCATATCGCCGGGCGATCGCTGCGGACGTCACCACGCCAAATTGCTTGGCAAATCTGAGGAGCTTTCCGACGTCGGTTGGACCCGGCACACCGATACGAACGGGTGCGTCGATGCCTTCTTGGCGCAATCGCTCCATCCATTGCACAACGGCATCGGCGTCAAATCCGAACTGTGTCGTAATCTCGACCGAGCACCCTGCATCCTGAAGAAACCCGACCTTCCACTTGAGTGCGCGCCAGAGTGTCTCCGAGTCGATCTTCGGATGTCCTTCCGGATAGGCCACGATGCCCGCATGGCGTATTGCATGACGATGCAAGACGTTGCTCTTGAGGAGTGCCAGTGAGTCCTCAAATGGGCCGGCGGGGATTGCGGGATCACCGCCTACAAGGATGAACCGCTGCGGGGCCGCTTCGGCGATCAGGGCTCCGATAAGATAGTCCCGGTCCTGTTCAGAGCGCAGCCGGCGCGATGAAATGATTGGGACAGGCTCAAATCCGCATGCTCGTATTATCCGCGCTGCCTTGATGCGTTGAGTGTGGTCCTCGTTTCCGAGGAATGCGATGTTGATCTGCGTTCCCGGCGGAATCGCACTCCCGGAGGCCTCGATTTGTGCAATGTCCTTTCCTGTAACCTCCAGTGCGTAAAATCCGCCTTGTGGCTTCGCCGCGTGTTCAGATGGACAATTGAGCTTGCGCATCTCCATCACCTGACTTTTCTAAGAGGAAGTCCAATAGGGTGTTCGCAAGCGGCGACGGAGGACATGCGTTCTTTTCCTGGGGCAGGCCTGACGGCGGTAACGTCGATCGGGAACTGGCATTGGGGGAGTTGCAGAGATCGTCTCGCCAGACGCAATCTTCACTTCCCTCATCAAGCCATACATGCTAGTCAAAATGTATGTCAATGCGCCATACAGCTAGAGAGGCGATATGTGGAAGCCGAGACTGATCGAGAGCGCTCGGATGAAGTACCTCGGCATCGTCGAGGCGCTGGAGGCGGATATCCGCTCAGGTCGCGTTTCGCTGGGAGACCGGCTGCCTGCACAACGCGCGATCGCAGAAGCACTGGGGGTCGACCTGACTACGGTGACGCGGGCCTTCAACGAGGCACGCCGTCGAGGGCTCGTGGCGGCGCAGGCCGGTCGCGGAACCTTCATCAGCGAAACGCCCGGTGGCGAAGGGATCGATCGGGCGCAGCCGCTGATCGATCTCAGCATGAACATTCCGCCGCAGCCCATGGATCTCGACTTCCGGAAGATCTTTCCGAACGGCGTTGCGGGTGTTCTTGGAAGTCCAAAGGGACTGTTGCACCTCCACTATCAGGAAAGCACCGGTTCAGAGCCCGATCGGCTGGCCGCCGCCAGCTGGCTCGGTCCCCGGATCGAGGCCGTAACGTCCGACCGGATCGTCGTGACCGGCGGAGCGCAATGTGCGCTGTTCGCTGTTTGTGAGCTGCTGCTCAATCGCGGCGATGTCGTGGCCGCTGGAGCGATGACCTATCCAGGCCTGAAGGCGGTCGCCATCCAGAAAGGGCTCGTGCTCGAGCCTTTGGACATGGACGATAACGGCATCGTTCCCGATGCCTTCGAGAGGGCCTGCCGCGACCGTGCGCTGAAGCTGCTCTACGTCGTTCCGAATATGGACAATCCGACGACGGCGACGCTCCCGGAAGACCGTCGCCGGACTTTGGCGGCCATTGCGCGAAAGCATGCGGTCACAATCGTCGAAGACGATCCATATGCGCCACTGAGACCCGATCGAACCGTCTCCCTGGCGGAGCTTGCGCCTGACATGACATGGCACATTGCAACCCTGTCTAAATGCGCAACGCCGGCTCTTCGGGTTGCCTATGTGGTGGCGCCGAGCGCGACAAGAGCATTGCGCCTTGCCGGCGTGCTGCGAGCCACGATGTTGATGGCTCCGCCGCTGATGTCAGCCTTGGCGAGCCGTTGGATCTCGGACGGCGCTCTGGATGAGATCGCAAGGTCGATCCGTGCAGAGAACGCCGAACGCCAGAAGCTCGCATCGTCGATCCTCGGAGGCCTGCATTTCGCCGCCGATCCCTATGGTCATCACCTCTGGCTCCGGCTACCCGACCACTGGCGCGCAGCAGACTTTGCAGAACATGCCGATCGCGCGGGCGTTTCGATCGTGCCGAGCTCGGCTTTCGCTACGGTCGCCCATCCAATCGAAGCCGTCAGAGTTTCGTTGGGCATCGCGCCCGACCGAGGCGATCTCGAGGACGGCCTGACGCTGCTCGCGAGCCTGATTTCTCAACCATCCGTCGGCGCGAAAGCCGTTGTGTAGTTCCTACAGCGCCGCGCGTCTTATCAGACGCGCAAAGGACGCTGTAGCACTTTGAATTGCGCATGTTTTTATCCTTAAATCGGCTACGATTTAAGGAAACATGCAGTAAGGATTGATCCGATGTCCAAGACCATCAAAGCCGCCGTCGTCCAGGCCGGGCCTGTTCTGTTCGATACCCCGAAGACGGTCGCGAAACTTGCCGATCTCGCACGTGATGCGGCCGGAAAGGGCGCAGAGCTGGTGGTGTTTCCCGAGGCGTTTCTCGGCGGGTATCCGAAGGGCATCGACTTCGGTGCACGTCTTGGCATGAGAAGCCCGGAGGGACGCGAGGACTTTCGGCGCTACTACGAGAGCGCCATCGACCTGCCCGGCCCGGAGGCCGCACGAATTGGCGAAATCGCCCGCGACAACAATATCCATCTCGTCGTCGGCATCATCGAACGTGATGGCGGGACGCTGTACTGCAGCGCAGTGACCTATGCGCCCTCCGGCAAGCTCATCTCCAAGCATCGCAAGCTGATGCCGACGGCGCTGGAACGACTGGTCTGGGGCTTCGGCGACGGCTCGACGATCGGCGTAGTCGACACGCCGCTTGGCCGCATCGGCAGCGTCATCTGCTGGGAGAACTACATGCCGCTGCTGCGAACCGCCATGTATGCCCAGGGCATCGAACTCTATTGCGCACCGACGGTCGATGACCGCGACACCTGGTTGCCGACGATGCGCACCATCGCGCTTGAAGGCCGGTGCTTCGTAATTTCGGCCTGCCAGTATTTCACGCGAGGAGACGGGCCTGCCGGCTATGCGCCGATCCAGGGCGACGATCCGGATACCATCTTGATCAGGGGCGGTTCCTGTATCGTCGATCCCCTCGGTAACGTTCTTGTCGAACCGGACTTCACCGGCGAAGCGATCAAGGTTGCGGAGATCGATCGACGCATCATCGCGCGCGGCAAGTACGACCTTGATGTTGTCGGCCACTATGCGCGCCCAGACGTCTTCACCCTATCGGTCGACACCAGACCTAAATCTGCCGTCGCCTTCACGGGACCGACCGGCGAGGAGACCGTGATCGAGCCTGAGCCGCAGGAGGTGCCGGGGCTTCCGGATTGACCGCACCCAAGATGGATCGGCATGTGAACGGGAGCGGGCCGGCCCGCTCCCGTCGCCAAACTTAAACGGCGCTAAGCCTCTTAAGCGTATCGTCGGTTGTCCAAAGACCGTTTGCGATGAATCTGAAATTGATCAGAGCCGCCAAGTACCCGTCTCCATCCGGAAGTTTGGCGGCAGCAATCGCGTCTCGCACCACGGCCACCTCAAATCCCTGCTCCAGAAGGTGGCGAAGGTGCGACTCGACGCACAGATTTGCGGCCATGCCCGCCAGGATTACCTGGTTAACACCCTGTTTTCCGAGCTGAAGCACCAAGTCGTTCGCCTGGGGGCCGTATAGCTTGTGAGGGGAGCAGACGATCGTCTTGCCATCCTCGATATATTCTTTGAACTCCGGCATCCACTCGGCGCCGGAGCCCGTGAAACCGTCAAGAGTGAGCGGTCCTTTCCGGTCGAACATGCCCAGTTTGTGTTGGAAAATTTCAAGCGGCCCCTCCACCTTCCAGTGATGATCGTGCGGGTAGTAGTAGTGGGGCGAGATTACCACCGGAATGTCCGTTCCTTTGGCGGCCTTAAAGAGACGAACGAGGTTCGGAACGGTCTTTTGCTCAGTCACGCTCTCGCCGACAACAGGCCATGCGGGACTTTTCGGGCTCATGAAGTCGACCTGCGGATCGATCACGACAAGCGCGACGCGTTTGAGATCAAGCTGCATACCGGTCGCCGGCAGTGCCGCATTGGGCGGGTCGGCGTAGGCGCTAACATCGGCGCCGCGAGCAGTCCCCGACGACGTAATCGCAAAGGCTCCGGCGGCAGCGGTTCCCGCCAATGCGCCAAGGAAAGAACGTCTGCAGGTTTTGCAATTGTTGCACATGCTGGTTCTCCGATCTGGCCCCATAAGAGCGCCTCAAGAAGCCCCAACGTCTTTCCTTTGCCGCGTCCGGACAAGGTATATCGTAGTATGCTTAACTGCCTCCGCTGCCTACTTCTGGCGTTTAAGGTGTCCGCGGTCGTGCTCTGGGCCGCGACCGGCTGCTAGATGGACAGGGCCGCTACAATGGCGATGATCGCGGCGGTTATCAGGACCAATCCGCTGATCCTTCGCATCCTCGTTCGGCGTGTCCGCTCGCCGCTCCAATCGTAGCTCATCATGTGCTCCGAGATTCCTTTAGTTTGACGTGCGGACGATGAGCAAATTTGGTTAATAAATGGGAAATTGCTGACCTGGGACGGATCAGGCGTCCGCCGCAGATGTCGTCTGCGCCCCTCCGTTGCCAAACAGCCGGCCGTTCTCCGCAGCCAGGAAGCAGGCAAGCACGCAGGTGCTGAAAATGCAAAGACTCGCTATCACCGGTGTCAGTGTTCCGTCGAAGGATTGCGCCACCGCCCAGCCCAGGATCGCGCCGCCAACGGTCTGGATGGCGCCGAAGATCGCGGAAGCCGTGCCGGCGACTTCCCCGAGCCGTTCCATTGCGAGCGCCCCGGTATTGGGAAAGCCAAATGAGACCATGGGGGTGACTAGCACGACCATGAGCAAAAACAGCCAGAGCGGCGGTGTTGCAAGCTGGACCATGACAAGCCAGGCAACGCTCCCCGCAAGGAAGAGGAGCATCGCGCCGTGCGCCAGCCGGCGCATTCCGAACCTTGCCACCAGACCTGAATTGACCAGGAAACCGATGATGGCGGCGCCCGGCATGGCGGCGAAGGCGAGCGGATAGTAGGGCCCCAGCCCATAGATATCGACATAGACCTGCTGCGACGTATTGATCAGCGCGAGGATTATTGCGAGCAGGAACATACCGGACAGGCCGTAGCTGAACGCGGCCCGGTTGCGGATCACGATGGCGAAGCCATCCGCGACGCTCGTGAAGTCGAGTGGTCGGCGGCTCCCGGGCGCAAGGGTCTCCGGCATGCGCAGGAAGGTCCACAAACCGATCATCGCCGCAAGCCCGCCCATGGCGACGAAGATCAACTCCCACGGGCCCACCAGAAGAATGATCTGCCCGACACCGGGCATAAATAAAGGAATGAGCAGGAAGATCGACAAGGCGACCGACACGACCTCCGACATCGCAGCGCCCTCGTATCGGTCGCGGATCGCCGAAATCATTCCGACGCGGATAGCCGCCGCAGCCATACCCTGGGCAAAACGAAGCGAAAGCAGCTCTGCAAAGTCCCGGACGGCGGCGGAAGCCAGAGCGCAGGCAATATAGACGGCGAGACCTATCAAGATCGGCCGGCGGCGGCCGAAGCGATCGGACAGCGGTCCGAACACCACCTGCGGCAAGCCGAACCCGATGAGAAACACCGTCAGGACAAGAGAGCGGTCGTTCGGATCGGCCACTTGGAATGCCGCGCCAATGTCGGGCAGCGCCGGCAGCATAATGTCAAGCGCCAACGCCTCGACAGCCATGAGAGCGGCGACAAGCGCGACGAATTCTCTTCGGGAGAGGCTCTTCGATCTCAGGTTGCGCCCTCAAGCAACGATGGCGGCAGTATAGCCATCGTGCGCGCCCTGTCCAATCCGTCTATTTCAGGCGAGGCTGCTGGCGCAAAAATCTCGCCGATCGTGACGCCGGTCGGATCGTTGCCAGAGTGCCGACGCAGCGCCGGACGCGATAAGAGCGTCGTACCGCCGGCGCCACGCATCGCGTATCTCACAAAAATGGGCCGTCTGCGGCGGAAGCAGACGGCCCAAGAGAGCGGATCAGTCTTGATTGTCGTGCCACAGCGGAGGGAGGACCGAGGCACCATCACCTGCTGGGAGCGGCGGCAAGTGATGATTTGATAAACATACTATCTCTCGGCTATCGCAGTCAGTGTACACAAGTATAGTGTCTCTGTAGCTGGCGCTACCGGCGCTACTCTTAGGAACGGGACGAGGAAAAGGCGTGCGCCTGCCCGCATCCCGCTCTAACTTATTAGAACCGATCACATTTATGACTCCCGCGTCGAATAGGTCGGCTCACGCAGCGGTTAGCCACGTTGCTTTCGGCAGTGCGCGAACGGGTCTGATTGGGAATTCCATGAAGCCGGAGCGTCCATGTCCGCCCGACAGGTTCCCACACGAATGCGTGTCGCGACTGGCGGGTTAGCCGGGGGTATGCATTGTTTGACGATCCCCTTTCGGATCCGACCGACGAAGGCGTCGCCATCTCGCCGGAGTCGTGCCTTCGAACCGCCTGAACATACGTGTGAAATGTGCTTGATCCGCCAGACCGCAGTTGCCGGCTATCTCGGTGAGCGTCTGACCGGTGTTCAGCATCAGATTGCGGGCGTGGCGCATTCTTTGTTCCATGATGAAGGCGTAGGGCGATTTTCCAAGTCGCACCGAGAACGCGCGGGTGAAGTGGCTGGGGCTGAGCCCGACCTCCGCAGCCAGTTCACGAACCCTGAGCGGACCGTCCATATTGCGCAATACGTAGGCCACGACACGCTTGAGGTGGCGATCACTGAGCGCCGTGTCGCCCTCGGGATAGATATAGATACCGACGACCGGCTCGCTGGTATCGGCCCCGGTCGGACCATTCTTGCCATCACGCAAAATTTTGGATCCGAGCCCGATTGACGAGAATACGCGTACACAGCCCGGCGCGACTGTGACACGTTCGCGCCCATCCGGCCGCCCCATCGATGTTTCATTCACGTTTTCGGGCTGGGCAAGACGGTCCATGGTTGCTCCATTCGCGGCGGCACCATAAGCATATGGCTCCAAGCAAACGTGATTAGACCTCAACATCCTGGCGGCGTTCTACCGTATGGTAGTATCTGTCGACCTATACGATGGTATAGGTCACCTTTGCTTCACAGATCGGGGCGGTCGCGACAGCCGACAGATTTGGCGAGCCGGCTGTCTACAGCGCGGCGCGCCCAAACGGACGTGCAAACGTCGCTGTAGCACTTTGAATTGCAGCATGATTCCTTAAATCAATCCCGATTTATGCGGTAGCGCTTACAGTTCGATCCGCGGATCGGTGAGCGATTGAGCGATCTCGACGCCAATACTGACGAGGATATAGATCGTCCCGAACACCATCGAGACCCCGAGTATCGCCGGCAGGTCGGCAGTGGCGAAAGATTGGGTCATGTAGAGGCCAAGGCCAGGCCAACCAAACACCGATTCGACCACCAGCAGGTTACCGAACAGCAGCCTTATCTGCAGGCCCGTCATTGCCAATGGGGCGGACGCTGCGTTCCTGAGACCATGTCGCAACACAACGGCCGCCTCGCTCAGACCCTTGCCTCGCGCTGTTCGGATATAGGGTTGTCGCATCACATCGTGCAGTGACCCTGAAAGGCTGCGCACGATCGCCACAGCAAACGGCAGGGCCAAGGCTGTTGCAGGC
>NZ_JASKLS010000002.1:0-129112 GCF_030124375.1 Sinorhizobium sp. 6-70 | reverse complement strand
CGTCAGATGTGCCAGGGCATTGAGGCTGACGTCCGGCCGGCCGGCAAGAAGACCATCCATGACGTAAAAGCCCGTGGTTCCAACGAAGTCGCGAAGTTGGAGCCGGCCGCTTCCTGGCAACCAATCCAGACGAAACCAGAAGACGTAGGCCAGTAACACAGCCAACAAAATGATTGGTATCGATCCCAGAGCAACAAAGGCGTGGCGCAGGACTTGTGACCGCGCACCGCCCAATAGAAGCAGTGTCAGGCTGAACGCCAATCCCATCGCCAGGGCGGTAGACACCAAAATGAGCTCCAGCGTAGCGGGCAGGTATCTCAGGAGGTCGTCGCCCACCGGCTGGCGCGTGCGAACCGATTTTCCAAGGTCTCCCGAGCTCACACGCATCAGAAAATGGCCGTATTGCACCGCAATCGGATCGTTCAGGCCCAATTCCTCGCGCACGGCCTCGATCGTCGCCGACGGCGCGTACGGGCCCGCCATGGCCCTCGCCGGGTCGGAGGGGATGACGCTTTGCAGCAAAAAGACGATGAAGCTCATGACCATGAGAACGATGGCCAGACCACACGCCCGTTTCGCGAAATAAAAGGCCATGCTCACGTGCCCTTCAGCACCGCGCGAAGTCCATCGCCGGCGAGGTTTGAGAAGAGGCACAGAAGGAAGAGAGCAACCGCCGGCAACATCGGGATCCACCAGAAAACCGTCAAACTATCGAGCGAGCGTGCTGTCATGGCTCCGAGTTCGGCCGATGGCGCGGGCTGGCCGAGGCCGAGAAACGACATCACCGAGAGCGCCATGACCATGTTGGAGACATCGAGTGTCGCTGCGATGATCAAAGCAGGGACCGCTCCTGGAAGCAGATAGCGTAGCATCAGGCGAGGGCCGGCCACGCCGGCGGCGCGTGCCGCCTCCACATGCGGCCGCGCGTATAGCCGTCGAATTTCGTCCCGTGAGACGCGGGCGTACCAGGGCCACCAGAAGATAGCGAGCGCGATGATGCTGTGAAGGAGGCTCGGCCCCAAAACTGCAACCGCCGCAAGCGCAATCAAGGTGCTGGGCAGCACCAAGAACAAGTCGACGACACGCTGAACGATGAAATCCACCTTGCCGCCAATGGCGCCGGACACAACCCCGATGAGGGAGCCAAGCACGAGGCTGAACAAGATCACCGCAAGGCTTGCCAGCCAGGTGGACTGCGCGCCGACAAGCACCCGCGCGAACAGATCGCGACCGACCTCGTCCGTACCGAACCAATGTGCTTGCGAGGGAGGAAGATAAGCCTCTGCGATCCGCAAATAGGGATCATGAGGCGTCAGCCAGGTCGCCAACACGGCAACCACCGTAATCAGCAACACGCCGACGATGCCGACCCAACCCGACCAGCCGACCATGCGCAAGCCGTCGTGAAGGCGCGAAAGGGAATGTGTCTGTTCATTCGTCCCACGGATCATCGAGCGAGCATCGCGTCGAGGCTTGGACAGGCTTCAATCAGTGCACGGGTGACAGCACCACGGGAAGGGGACTGCAACATGTCGGCTTCAAACTCCTCAACGACCGTCCCCTTGTTTAACACGATGATACGGTCGGCAATAATCCTTGCCGCGGCAAGGTCATGGGTGACAAACAGCATCGCGAGTCCAAGGCGCCGGCGAAGATCATTAAGAAGATTGAGCGTTGCCGCCGCCAGCGGGACGTCCATGGCGCTGATCGGCTCGTCGCACAGAAGCAGCTTGGGTGGCACCACGACGGCCCGGGCCACGATGGCGCGTTGGCACTGGCCGACCGAGAGCTCCGACGGCAGGGCATGCATCAGCGACGGATCAAGCCCGACACTCTGCAAGGCTTCACCGACCTTCCGCCGACGCTCGGCGGCAGAGGTGACGTGTGGACGCAGGCGTTCACCAACCTGGTCACCGACGGACAACCAGGGTGTCAGCGCCGACACCGGATCCTGAAAGATCACCTGCGGCCGGCGGTCAAGGCATGAGATGCGCCCGCTGTCGGCAGCCATCAGTCCGGCGGCAATCCTCAACAGGGTTGATTTTCCGGAGCCGCTTTCGCCGACAACGGCAACTGATTGGCCGAGCGGGATTGAGAGGTTCACTCCTCTCAGCGCGGCGATCCGGTGCGGCCTTCCCCAGACCCGTTGCCTGTCCGCAGGGAAGTGCTTGTGAACGTCTACAAGCTCGAGTGCCACCGGTCCGTCTGTAACCTTTTCGCTCGGCCATGCCTCGCCCGGTGCCGCGACCGGAAGGATAGGGAAGGGCGTTTCGTCCGACCGATGGCATGCGACCAGGCCAGAATGCGCTTGAGTGCGGCGCTCCCGGGGGCGGACGCTGGAACAGTCGGTCCGGGCAATCTGGCAGTGTAAGACATAGCCGCAGCCACGATCACTCGTTTCGCCAATCCTGGATGCCGCGCGCCGGGCCGGCAACGGACGTGAACGGTCGGAATCGAGATCGTAGCGGGCGGCGAAGAGACTGGCCGAGTAGGGATGCTGCGGATTTCTCGCAACCTCGCGCAGCGTACCAGTCTCCGCCATTCGCCCGCCGAAAAGCACCATTACGCGGTCCGCCACGGCGGCCGCTAAATTGAGGTCGTGGGTGATGTAGATGATCGCAGTCTGCTCTTCTCGGGCGAGATTGCGCACGATTTGGAGCAAATGCGCTTGTGTCGTGACATCGAGCGCGGTCGTCGGCTCGTCGGCTATCAGGAGCTTCGGCCGCGCCATCATCGCCATTGCAATCAAAACCCGTTGACGCTCGCCGCCCGACAGACGATGGGGGAACGCGCCCGCGATGCGTGTCTCGTCGCTCAGGCCGGCGCGGCGCAGGCTGGCGAGTACCAGCGTCTCGTCCCCATCTGCGGATTCGTGCAGCTGACGACGGATCGTCATCGTGGGATTGAGTGCACCCATCGGGTCCTGTGGGACGGCGCGCACGAGCAAACGTCGCGCTGAGCGCAACAGGTGCGGCGGTGAGCCGACTATTTCCAGGCCCGCGAGCCGGATCGAGCCGCTCACTTCCGGCGCGCTCTCGTTCGGAAGAAGACCTTGGATCGCAGCGCCCAGCGTCGACTTTCCCGCACCGCTTTCGCCGACAACGGCCAGGATTTCACCCGGAGCTACCGCGAAACTGATCTCGTCGAGGACACGATGCCGTTGGCCGTTCCTGGCGAGAACGACCCCGAGCCCGGCAACGGTGAGGACTGGATCAACCATCTCGTTGCGCGGCGAATTTAAGCTCGGCAAAGGAGGCGTCCCGAAGCGCATTGGCGGGAGCATGCCAGCCTGGCTGCGAACTGCAAAGGTTGAAAACGCTGGTCATGTCCCGAGCCTCACGCGTTGACTGCCCATCCAAACGTTACATTCAGCGTGCCCATCGCACGGTGGCAAAATCGATGTTTCCGGGCGGAAAGGCAGGGCGCAGCCCGAGGTCAGTCAACCCCTTGGCATGAACCACGACATCTTTTACATCGACCAGAGGAACGAGATGCCCGGCTTCGACATACAGACGCCCGGCCTTTTCGTAGAGGGCGTTGCGCTCGGCAACATCCGTTTTTGTGCCGGCTACATCAACAATGGCGTCAGCCTCAGGCAGGCTCCTGCCATAAAAATTGAGCGGTGCATCCTTGGTGAAGAAAGCCCGCGCCTGGTTCTCCGGATGGGCTGCGTCCGGACTCGAAATGGTGAGCAACGCGTCAGGTGCATTGGGGTCGCCTTTCAACGCATAGGCGGCTCCCGGCGGCAGGACGTGAGCCGTTGCTTTCACGCCGATCAGGGCAAGCTGGACAATCAGACGGTCGGAGATGCGGGTATAGGTCGCCTTCGTGCTGTGCAAACCTATCACGACATTGACGTCGCCAAGTTTCGCGATCGCGGCCTTGGCAGCGTCGATGTCACTCGGATACTCGATTGGATCGGCGGGATCGAGCATCAGGTTCTGATACGCCGACTTCGACAACTCTGCATAGGGACCGAATACATCCTTGACCCATAGGGAGGGATTGATCGCGCTCAGGACGGCACGACGAATTTCAGGATTGTCGAGAGGTGAGCCGGGCTTAATGAACAAAGCGTATTGCGTCATGCTCGGAGCGGCGGTGACCTCAAGCCCAGGCGGCAAGTGGCTCAACTGCGCGAACGGGAAGTTGGTTGGCACGGCATCGATCTCGCCTGCTTTCAGTTTGAGGATCTGTTGTCCAATATCCGGCACCACAGGTATCTCGATGTTGTCGAAATGCGGTCGCTTGCCCCAATAGTCGGCATGGCGTTCGAGGACGTAACCCTCACCGCGCTTGAATTCCACGAGCTTGAAGGGTCCGGTGCCGACTGCGTGCTCACCGAGCCAGTTCGTGGCCCTATCTGACTTGTCGTGCTCGGTGAGCGCCAACGGACTGATCACCTTCGGCCCCCAAGCGCTCGCCAGCGCGTCCAGGAACGAGGGTTGAGGCTGCTTCAGTCGTATGACTACGGTGGCCTCATCCGGTGCGCTGATATCGGCGACATTGCCGAGCATGTAGCTCAGCACAAGCCCGCCATCACGGCGGCGTTTGAGGGAGCCGACCACCGCTTGCGCGGTCAAGGCCGTGCCGTCATGGAATTTGACGCCATCCTCGAGATGGAAAGTATAGCTGAGCCCGTCATTGGAAATCTCCCAACGGCTGGCAAGCAAACCGACGATTTGAGTGGACCCTGGCGCATATTCGACCAGACCTTCATAGACGTTGTTGATCGCACTTACTCCGTCCACCTCGAAACCATTGTCGGGATCGAACGTGCCGATGTCGATGGTATACGGAATGCGCAAGATCTCTGCCGCATGGGCCGGTATCACCAGAGCCAGCAGCGCCGCAAAAAGCCCGAGCACGAAAACGCCAAGGCGAAACTTTGCCGCTCGGCCAATAACATCAGAAGGGTTCATTCCTCGTCCCCGTACGCCCTGTTTTCATCGGCGATGTCAGCCATCACCGAAATTTGATCATTATCAAAACGAGACCACCTGCTTGACAGGCAGTGTTCTCTTCCCGGCCGCCGCGCACCCTTTCCGGCGAGGCATGACGCCTCAAGCGTAGCGGCTGAGGGCAAGAAAATATTGAAGAATCGAACTGTGATGACGCCGGACAAGGTCTTGGCGTACATCGCGCCATCCGCCTGCAAAGGGCGCAACGAGGGCGGGCCACGCCCACGGGCGATCCTTCAAAACCTCAGTCTGCGCGATCAAGCCACGATCGCGACCAGGCTTGCGCCGGCCATGACGAGAATCGTGTTCGGGTCCCCTGCGTTCTTACTGTATATTGCAGGCGATTTTCCGAGAATCACCATCCTCAGTATCTTCTGAGCGAGGGCTGGGGTGCGGCTGCGACAGGGCGCATGTCGCTTGAAACTTGAATTGAAGGGCAGGGCATGGACGCATCATGTTCCGGATCGGGAGACAAACCGATCGCGATGTTGGTTGATGATGACGTCAAGGTCCGTGAGGCCATGAGCAACCTTCTCAACTCAGTTGGGATCGAAACGATTTTATTCTCTTCGGCCCGGGAAGTTCTCGAGGCCAAACTTCCGGATCGGCCGAGCTGTTTCGTGCTCGACGTGCGCATGCCGGGATTGAGCGGGCTCGACCTCCAGCGTCACCTCCAGACCAACGGCATCGAGACACCGATCGTGTTCCTGACGGGACATGGCGACATTGCCATGAGCGTGGAGGCGATGAAGGCAGGTGCCGTCGACTTCCTGACGAAGCCGGTGCGTGACCAGACTTTCCTCGACGCGGTCTCCAACGCCATCGCGACTGACATCGCGCGGCGGGAGGCAACCCTTGCGGCGCGCAAGCATGCTGACAACTACGAGACGCTGACGCAGCGCGAACGGCAGGTCTTGCGCTTGGTCGTAGGCGGCTCCTTGAACAAGCAGATCGCCTTCGAACTCGGCATCAGCGAAATTACCGTCAAACTTCATCGAAGCAACATGATGAAGAAGATGCACGCAAACTCCATTACACAGCTGTTCGCAGCGTGGCAGTCGCTGCCTGAAAGCGTGCGGCGCGGTGACGAGTGATGGGGCGTCTGTCCCAAGGCATAGGTTTTCAGAGCCATCACCTGGTTGGTAGGATGAATTGACCTATACACATTGAGCAAGGCCTGAAGGCGCAGAGGGGGTTCGATGGAGGCAATGTCATCGACAAAGCGGCGGGCTTTTGCAGCGGCCATAAGTGCGATCGGCGCATTCCTGGCGTGGGTTTCTTCAGATCCGACGAGCTTATTGATCGCGGTTGCCGCCGCCTGCATTTGCATCGGCTGGAAGGCAGGACTGTTGGCAGTCGTGATGGCTGGCTTTGCGGCAGCCGCGATGGAGGCGGCTTCCGACACCATCGCCACGGACGGCCGGCTGCGCGTCGCCGTGTTTGTGGCCAGCGCATTCGGTCTATGGCTTGTGGTGCAGCTTTTCAGGGTCGTCAGCTTCTACGAGCAAGTCTACAAGAAAACTCAGCCGACCATGGAGGATATTCCCGGTCTTGGCTGGTCCTGCTACCCCGATGGGCGGATGCGTTTTGTTAATCCGAAGGCATTGGAATTTGTCGGGCTGACAGTCGACGAAATGAAAAGACTCATGGAGGCTGGTGACACCGCTTGGTGGCAACGCTTTGTACACCCCGATGACCTCGAGCGAAGCCGAGCACTGTGGAAGCACAGTTTGAGTACCGGCGAGCCATTGATCGACGAACAGCGGGTCCGCCGCCACGATGGCACTTACCGATGGTTTCGCGACTCCGCAGTGGCATCGCGAGACGAGCACGGGCACATCACCGCCTGGTACGGCACCACCGTCGATATCGATGACCAGCGCAAGGCGGAAGCCGCTTTGCGAGAGAGCGAGCAGCAACTGCGCCAGCTCATCGACACTGTGCCGGCACTCATTTGGTGCGCAACTCCTGACGGCAAGCCGTCCTACCTCAATCAACCATTGCTGCGCTGGACTGGCATGACTCAGAGCGGAGAGACAACTGGAACCGCCAGCCAGTTGGCCGCGACGATCATCGAAGCCGTCCATCCGGACGATCAGCCCTCGTTTCAGTCAGCTCTCAGCCAATCATTCAAGTCCGGCGATCCGGTCATGCTGAAGTACCGGCTGCGAAGGGCAGACGGCAACTACCGCTGGATCGATGGCAAGGCCGAGCCCTTGCGCGACACCGATGGTCGCATTCTTCAATGGTATGGCGTGTGCCTTGACATTCATGACGAGATGCAGGCCCAGGAAGCTGTCCGCCTTGCGGACGAGAGGCTGGCTCGTGCCCTGCGTGCGGCAAGTCTTTCTGAAATGTCGGTCTCGATCGCGCACGAACTCAATCAACCACTGCAAGCGATCGTCGCAAACGCCAATGCGTTCCAGCGGTGGCTACGCGCAGACCCGCCGAACCTTGAACGAGCGAGCCGCACCGCCGAGTGGATTATTCGAGACGTCGATGCGGCCGCCGATGTGGTTAATCGGATTCGGGCGCTGTTTACCCAGGCCGGCCAATCACGACAACTGATCCAATTGAATACGGTCATCAAGGAGGTATGCGAGCTGGTCTCCGACAAACTTCAGGCGGGTAAGATCAGGTTGGAAATCGACCTCGATCCCTCTCTGCCGAGCGTTGGGGCGGACCGCGTTCAGATCGAGCAGGTCGTGATCAATCTCGTCAGAAACGCGATCGAAGCCATGCACGAAACCCCCGTGCATGCCCGCATTCTTCGCATAGCGACACGCCTGCGCAATCCCGACATGCTGGAAGTGGCGGTTTCCGATCGGGGCCACGGAATCGCCGATTCCGACAGGATTTTCGAAGCGTTCTTCACGACAAAGAAGGATGGTATCGGCATGGGTTTGGCGATTTGCCGCTCTGTCGTCGAAACGCATGGCGGCCGCGTTTGGGCCGAGAATGCCGCTGGGCGCGGGGCTACAGTCATCTTCAGCCTGCCGGTCCAATCGCCGGAGCGAGAGCGCAAGCCGATCGATGTCGGCACGTTGGTCGCCAGCAAAACGCCTCACGAGGCCGAGCGCCTAACCGTTTGAGCGACGTAGGTAACCTTTCGCTCACATCAACTAGGGAAGTTGGGGCGCGCTTGAAGAGCACCTGATGCGCCTTCACCAAACATTGCCGGCGCGTCGAAACGCGAACCAACCGGTGGTCGAGACATCCTATACCCGCGAATAGATCGATTAATCCTGCAAGGCTATCGAATTTCGTGACGGCCCCAAATACTCTGCTCAATGATAAGACGCGCGGCACTGTAGGGGCGGCTGAAGGTCGCGCAGCGCCGACGGCCGCAGAAGCGTTGTGTTCGCGAATGATGATCTTCCGAAGGCTCGTCAGGCAGGGGTAGCAATCATGGGTACTGTGGCTCTAAGGGTCGACGCTCTTCCGAACCCTACGCAAACTGAAGCGCGGTTGCGACAGATTGAAGAGGATTTTGCGCATGCAGCACGACTGTGCATGCTTGGTGAGATGGTGAGCTCGATCGTCCACGAGGTCCGCCAGCCGCTGTCGGCCATTGTGATGGATACAGACACGAGTTTGCGACTGCTGTCGCAGGACACACCGGACCTGAAAAAACTCCGTTTCAACATGGCTCGAATGAAAGACTGCGCCTGGCGTGCGAGTGAGCTTGTCCATCGGATCAAGCAGATGGCGGCGAAACGCGATCCGATCTGTACCACTGTGGACATCAACGGCGTAATATCGGATTCCATTGAACTCATGGCTATCGAAACCGTGTCACGGTCGATCCGGATCCATTGCTCACTTGATTCCGCAACCCCACTGGTCCGTGGCGATGCCTTGCAGCTGCAGCAGGTGATCGTCAACCTGCTCATCAACGCCGTGCAAGCTATCGAGCTGACTTCGTCCGGGCGCCGGGAAATCTGCGTGAAGTCAAAACAGAACTTCCATGGTGTCCGCATTTCGATTGAGGACGATGGAGCGGGCATACCCGAGCCGCTGCTCGACCAGATCTTCGACGCCTATTTTTCGACCAAGCGGACCGGCATGGGGATGGGATTGTCGATCTCCCGTTCCATCATCGAAGCGCATGGGGGCACGATCAACGCAACGAATGGCGCCAATGGTGCCATCGTTAATGTCGATTTGCCACGCGAAGCTGCACCATGCGCGGATCTCCTCAACGACGCAGAGGAAGCCGACGCGTCCGTGTTGCCAATGCTAAGCCATTCGCCCGACTTCGCCCGACCGAAATTCTAAACGCCAGAGTTCGAATATCTTGCCGGGTTCAATCTTGGCTTCCAGCGCTGGACTACCCGCACCGGCACTGCCCGTGCGGCAGGCTTTCTGTGCGGGCGCGAATGGCTAGCCGATGATCGAGCGCCTCGATGACGGGTTCACCGGACCTACGGTGCACCGGCGATCTACCAAGGATTCGCAAGGGCTTGCGGACTCGGCGCCGCGGGCACGCGGTGTCTACGCATTGGAGTTTGCTTGCTCGGCCTGCGGCGGCGGTTTGATGAGATCAAGCGCCTTCTGCGCAACCGCGTTGCTCGCATCCCCGCCGCCGGCGACGGAGACGGTCGGAACGGCAAATTTAATCCCTTTGGCATCGAACGCCTTCTTGATCAAGGCATAGGCACGGCGACGGATCACCGCCTGCTCGCCCGGTTTGGTCATGATCTTCATGCGAATCTGTATGGCGAAGTCGCCAAATTGCTCGACGCCTTGCATCTTCAATGTTTCCATGATGAGCGGCGCGATCTCCTCGTCTGTCAGCAACTCCTTGCCGACCTCCTTGACGGTATTTTTTACGATGTCCAGGTCGGTATCGTAGGTGACGCTCACCATGATCTTGTCGATCGCCCAATCACGCGAATAGTTGGTGATCTTGTCGAGCGAGCCGAACGGGATCGTGTGGAGCGCACCACGATGGTGCCTGATCTTTATCGAGCGCAACGAAAAGGATTCGACCGTGCCTTTGATGCTGCCGCTCTCGATGTATTCGCCGACCCGGAAGGCGTCGTCGAGGAGGAAGAACATTCCGGAAATGATGTCCTTGACCAGCGTCTGGGCACCGAAACCGACAGCAATGCCAACGACGCCTGCACCCGCGATAAGCGGACCTATCTCCACGCCCAGACTGGAAAGCGCCATCAGTATGGCCATAGCGAGCAGCACAACAAACAATATGTTGCGAAAGACCGGAAGCAGTGTGCGGAGCCTGGCGCTCCGTCGCAACTCGTCGGAGTCGATCGCGTGGCCCGCCTCTGTCTGCATCAGCTTGCGATCTATCCAGGCACTCGTAATCCGCCATGTAAAATCGGCCAGCAGGATGACGACGAAGGCATTCAGGAGCCCTCGAATAAAACGGGTCGCCACAGTATCCCTGGCCGCCAGTGTGCCGAAGTCTAACCCAAGCAGCGATGCAATGAGGTAGGCGCCTCCGATCAGCAGGAGCGCGCGCAAACCGCGTTCCAGTGCCGCTCCCGTGAGCGAAGGAACGCCTCCATCGGCGACCATCGCGCCCGGTGGACGCATAATGTGCTCGACTGAAAGCCTCACGGACGAAATCGCGATCGGTAAAACCAGAAGTATAACCCCAATGTAGAACGTGGCGGCGATGCCGGAGAGCGCGACCAGCCAATTGGCGATGATATAGAGCGTAGCAAGCACGGTGCCGACGCGATGGCGACGATTGACCAAATCGAGACCGTCGAATGTAGGACAGCGCCAAAGTGCGACGAGGGCCAGGCCGAACAGGACCAAACCCGCTGCAAGGGCAACAATGTAGGTGGCTTCGCGTCCTACTCCGAGCATCGGCAACAGCTGATAGGTGAAATGCCCGAATGCGAAGCTGCCAACCAGCGCTGCCGACCAGAAAAACCAGAAGCGGGCGGTGACTGTCGCCACGGGCATCAGCCGAAACCGTTCAGCGCCGGGTGCAAGCACGATGCGCCCCGCAACCAACGTCAAGCGCACGGCCAGAAATACGAGAAGATAGGTGAGAACGGTGTGCTGCAACAGCGGCGGCCAGTCGAACAGCAGGAAGGCGCCGATGCTTCCGACGGCAAAGGCCAGAAGGAGGCCCAGGCCGTAGAGCATACGCAATCCTGCGACGCGCAACCGGTCGTCGATCGTCTCCAGATGCGTTACGATTATCCGCTTGCGGAGACCGGACGTGGCGTACCAATAGAGCCACTCCAGGCCGAACCCCAGCGTCACAAAGAAGACCAGCGACAGAATAGCGTCGAAGGATCCCTGTTCCCTCATCTCGGACATCAATGCAACACGCGCGCTGTCGAGTTCAGCAGGCAGGGTCGGAATGGCGGTCGCCATGTCATGAACGAAGGCTCGCGCAGCATTCAACCGGTCAACGATGATCTTGCTGGCGTTCGCAGCTTCGACTGAAACTTGCGCTTCGACCGGGCGGATTCCCGTTTGAGACTGAAACCACGCTTGAATGTCGGGGCGTTGCAAGAGGTCGACAAGCTTTCGCAAATCTTCCGGAGGTGGCGCGGCGACGGATGTCGGCTGCGCGGCAGGATTAGGCCCCGCTTGAGCCATTGCTGATTGGCAAGGCGTCAGCAAAGCGAAGATTAGCAGCAACAAGCAGCGGGGGTTCATGTAACGCTCCTAGCCCGTCCACCGCATTTTCACGTGCCAACGGGGGTCAACGAATACGCGTCAGTTTTAGTCTACGCCAGAGCGGGCACCTCGATCGAGGTGCCCGCTCACTCTTCGTCTTCAGCCAAGCAACTGAGTGGTGCCCAAGCGGTGCGGACGCGATCCTCGGCGGGCCGCTGCGGCGGTCAGTATCCATGCGGCGGTACAAACAGGCAGATGGTGTGCCCGTCGCTCGCGCCGGCCGCCGAACACCAGTGAAAGAGGCCGTCGGGACTGTTCCTGATACGGCTGTCCGTGTAGGTAATCACTTCCCCCGTACCCTTGATAACATAGCCCTCGCGCCGCTCTGCGACAGCATTGTATGCAACTTCGCGGCAATCGTAGCCGGAGCAACAGGATAAGGGATAGGACCACCCATGCGGTTGCGCGGCGGTCGGCAGCGCGTCATGCGCTCTGGCATTCGGTGCTATGAGCAGCACCCATGCACCGACGAAAAACACGGCGACCAGGGACAGAAATGCGACGAGCTCGCGAAACTTCGACGGAACGTGCGTGATGAGAAACAGGTGTTTCATGACACGATTTCCTTTCCACTGAGCGCATCTGGATGGTTGGATGCTGTGGCAAGGATCAAGCAAGTCTGGAGAGAAATCTATTGTACGAAGGTGTTGTCTATACTTTCGCATAGGTGCGCGCGACCGAATAAGCTTACGTGACTGGCGCGCCGCGTCAGGTCCGGTCTTGATCAAAAGCGAGCTGGTGGCGAAGTCGATCTGGCCGCGTTGATTTCAGGCTGTCCGAGCGGCGCGAACAGCGCAGCCAAATCGCGGGCATCGGACATCAATCCAAATTGGAGGGACTCCTGGCAGGTCACGAACTATCGGCTTTGCCTGCCAACGCAGCTTCCAGCTTCGCGAAATCGAGTTCGCGCTCCCAACGAGCAACGACAATGGTCGCGACCGCATTGCCCATGAGATTTGTCAACGCACGGCATTCGGACATGAAACGGTCCACTCCGAGTATCAGCGCCATGCCGGCAACCGGCACCGAAGGCACGACTGACAAAGTCGCGGCAAGAGTTATAAAACCTGCCCCCGTGACACCGGCAGCACCTTTTGAACTCAACATCGCGACGAGGAAAAGCAGGACCTGGTCGCCGAGGCTGAGAGGCGTGTCGGTTGCCTGGGCAATGAACATCGCCGCAAGCGTCATGTAGATATTGGTTCCATCCAGATTGAAGGAGTAGCCAGTCGGAACCACAAGCCCAACGATAGGGCGCGCGCAGCCGGCCCTTTCCAACTTTGCCATCAAACCAGGCAGTGCCGCTTCAGACGACGACGTGCCAAGGACGAGCAAAAGTTCTTCCTTGATATAGCGGACAAGCCTGAGGATCGAAAATCCGTTGTAGTGCGCCACCGCGCCCAGGACGACCACAACGAAAAGGATTGCGGTCAGGTAGAAGGTGCCAACGAGAACGGCGAGGTTCGCTATGGTGGCGACGCCATACTTGCCGATCGTAAAAGCCATGGCGCCAAAAGCACCGACCGGTGCCATCTTCATCAACATCGCCGTCATTTTGAAGACGGGAAACGACATCGCGCGCAGCAAATCGAGCACCGGGCGGCCCCGTTCGCCCACCAGTCCGAGCGCAGTTCCAAACAGTATCGAGAAGAACAGGACCTGCAGGATGTCACCCTGGGCAAACGCTCCGACGATCGTGTCCGGTATGATGTTGATCACGAAGCCGATGAAGCTGATCTCGTGAGATTTTGTCGCGTAAACCTCAATCGCCTGCGCATCCAGGGAAGTCGGACTGATATGCATGCCGGCCCCGGGCTGAACCAGGTTGGCCACGCTGAGGCCCATCACCAGGGCAAGCGTCGAAAATGTAAGGAAATACACTATCGCCTTGCCCGCGACACGGCCGAGCTTCTGCAAATCGGACATATCGGCGATACCGGTCGTGACGGTCAGGAATATAACTGGCGTGATGACCAATTTCACCAGTTTTATAAACATGTCCCCGAGTATTTTTAGGTTGCTTCCAAGCTCTGCATGGAAATACCCCAGCAATATTCCGGCGATAATTGCGATTATCACCTGGACATAGAGGTGGCCGAAGGGATGGGACTTCTGCGTCGCCGTAACGTCGAGGGAAATCATTGTTGCTACAGCCTTCAGGTAGCCATGAAGGCGCTAGTCAGCGACCTTCATGACTGTAATGCTTCCAGGATCTCCCATGAAGATTGAAATTCGTGCCTAATGATATCCAATCTTTTGTATAATCGACTGCAGCCCCCTACAGCGCCTACTATTGGCAATCCAGGTTGCTTCGAGGCGGCGGCGCACTCGATAGCCGCGGCGATGCGTGCCGCGACGTAGCCTGATTGCTTGAACGCCTGACCGTCGTGGAAGGGTAGGGGAGAGGACACTTGCGGCGGATATTCGCAAGGCGGATACGTACGATCCCCCGAGGGCGATGATGAGCGACGCCCGTGACGACGTCCTCGTCCATGAGTGTCGCGGCCCAGCGCGAGCCGTACGAAGATGCCGCTCAGTGCTGCGGCGTTTGCGGCACGTAATCTCGCGCGACATCGATAGAAGCCGGACGGCCGTTTAGAAACAACTCGCCGATGCGCGGCGCGGTCCTTGCGATCACCTTGCCCGCCTTGATGACGAACAACCGGTTCGGTTTCAGCCTTAGCGCTTCGGTGACGTCGGCCGCCTGCAGCACGATGAGATCTGCCTTGCAGCCGATTTCGAGCCCGTAACCTTCGAGCCCCATCGTCTTCGCCGAATTGACCGTAATCGCGTCGAAGATCTTGTGCTTGTCCTCGATACCGGCCATCTGCGCGACGTGAATTGCCATGTGGGCGACCTCCAGCATGTCACCCGAGCCCATTGAGTACCACGGGTCCATGACGCAGTCATGCCCGAAGGAGACGTTGAGCCCGGCGGCCATCAACTCCCGCACCCGCGTCATGCCGCGCCGCTTCGGATAAGTGTCGTGACGACCCTGCAGGATGATGTTGATCAGCGGATTGGGGATCACGTTGATCTCAGCCTCCGCCATAAGCGGGATGAGCTTCGAAACGTAATAGTTGTCCATCGAGTGCATCGAGGTGAGATGCGAACCAGCAACGCGTCCCTTAAGTCCGAAGCGCACCGTCTGGGCCGCCAGCGTTTCGATGTGGCGCGACATCGGATCGTCGGTTTCGTCGCAATGCATGTCGACCGGCAGACCGCGGTCGGCGGCGATCCGGCACAGCGCCTCGACCGAGCGGGTGCCGTCTTCCATCGTCCGTTCGAAATGCGGAATGCCGCCGACGATGCCGACGCCCATATCGAGTGCACGCTCGAGCGAGCGGACGCTGTCGGGGGCGCGGTAATAGCCGTCCTGCGGGAAGGCGACGAGTTGCAGATCAATATAGGGCGCGACCTTCTCCTTGACCTCCAGCAGTGCTTCGGCCGTCACAAGGCGCGGATCGGACGTATCCACGTGGCTGCGGATGTAAAGAAGGCCCTGACTGACGGCGAGATCACAATAGCGCAGGGCCCGCCCGACGACCGCCTCCTTCGTCAGCAGTGGGCGCAATTCCCCCCAAAGCGAGATACCCTCCAGCAACGTGCCGGAGACGTTCATTCGCGGTCTGCCGAGCGACAGCGTCGCGTCCATATGAAAATGCGGGTCGCAGAACGGTGGACTGACCAATCGACCGGTCGCGTCGATCTCCTTGCCGCCGGTTGCGGGAATGGATTTCTCGATCGCGGTGATCTTGCCGCCCTTAAGGCCCAGATCGACTCCTTGGCGGCCGTCCGGAAGGTTCGCATTGCGGATGATCAGGTCGAACATGGGTGGCTCCTTCAGGTGTCCGCTCGCGCTTTCAGCGCGGCTGGGCTGCATTAGCGACGATGCAACTCCTTCTACGCGAAGACAACTCGGTGCGCTCATGGCCCACCGAGATTCTGCCTCACCCGACCATTTGAGGAAATGCTCGAAATTGCGTCCGGCGGAGCGACCAGCCCCACCGCAGAGCGCGCAACGACCGTTCTACGGGACGGGCCTGTGTGACCTGAGGACCGGTGATCATTTTTGATCGTTTTACTTCGAATGATCCGCAGTACTGCGTGCTATGACCGCCTTGTCCGTTGATGCGCGAACGAAACTACGCAAAACCTGAGTGCAAAGGAGATCGAATGATCAGAGAGCAGCGACATGCAAGAATTCTCTCAATACTCCGAAAGCAGGGCGTCGTGAGTATGGAAGAACTGCGCCGTTGCATGCCCGATGTCGCCGCGGTGACGCTCAGACGCGACCTTGCGCAGCTGGACGAACTCGGCGCGATCCGGAGACGTCACGGCGGGGCCGTGCTGCCAGACGAGTCGCTGGTGCGCTCCAAGGGCCCACTGCCGGGAGCGGAGGCGAGCCCGCTCGCCTCCGATCTCGCTTCCCTGAATGCGGTCATCCTGCCGCCGATCTCGGGCAGGGGGAGCGAGGCGCTGCGGCGGGATATCATCCGGCGCGGCATTCCCTTCATCGCAGAAAGCGCTCCCCAGCCGGGCGGCGTCTATCTCGGTCCGGACAACTTTGCCGCGGGCGTGGAACTCGGCCGGCTGGCGGCGCGGGAGGTCGAGGGCAGGCCGTTCTCGATGCTGGTGATCAGCGTGGCCGAACTTCCCAATACGCGTGAGCGCGTGGCGGGCTTCGAGACCGGTCTCGCCGAGGCCGGTGTCAAGCCAGCGGCGATCCATCGGGTCAACGGCCAGGGCAGCTACAGGATCGGCCTGCGCGTCGCCCATGACGCCTTCGTCGCCGATGAGACGATCAACCTCGTCTTCGCCGTCAACGACCATGCGGCCATCGCAGGCATCGAGGCGGCCCAGCGTCTCGACAGGCAGGTTGCCGTCTATTCGATGGGAGGCGAGAGCGCGGGCTTCATGGCGCGGCTTGCCGAATCCGGCCCGCTCAAGGCGGTCGGCGCGCTGTTTCCCGAAGTCGTCGGCCGGCTCGGCATCGACATGGCCGTACTCGGAATCCTTGGACAGTCCTTGTCCGACACCGTCACGCCGCATGCGATCATCACCCCGAGGACCCTCGGCGACTATTTCGAGGACGGCTCGGACGGGTGGCGCCTCAAGGAAAATGTCCTCGATCGACTGAGCAGCGTTCGGCTCGGGTTCAATGCGAAGCTTTTGCGCTCACGGCGGATCGGTTTCCTGCCGCATTACCCGGCGCATGACTGGTACCGCAGCATGGCGAGCGCGATGCAGGCGCGCTGCCAGGATTATGGCGCAACGCTCGTGGTCTCGCCACCCCACCACGGGATCTCGGCCGAGATCGCCCGGCTGCGCCGCGAGATCGCCCAGAGCGCGACGCAGCTCGTCCGGCCCGGCACGGTGGTCGCGCTCAACGAGGGGCAGGCGAGCCTCTTCCTTGCCGAAGAGCTCAGAAGCCTTGCCGCCGGCAAGCCGGAGCGCCTGCAGGGCGTTACCGTCGTGACCAATTCCTTCGACGTCCTCAACGCGCTCGAGGATATCCCCACGATCAAGGTGATCCTGACGGGCGGTGAATACCAGAAGGCCGACCGCTGCCTTGTCGGACCGAGCCTCGGCGCGATCTTCGAGCGGGTGCGCCCGCATCTCGCCTTCATCGCGGTCGACGGCGCGACACCGGGCTTCGGCCTCTCGTCGCTCGACGAACGGCGAGCGCTTGCTGCCCAGCGGCTCATCGACGCGGCTGAGGTCAGCATCGTTCTGGCGGACAGCGTGGCGCTCGGCTCGGATGCGAACCATCGCATCGCCGGAGCCGCCCAGATCCGGTCGGTGCTGACTGACGACGGCGCCTTGCCCGAGGACCGCCAGCGTTTCCGGTCGGTCGGCGTCGACGTGCTGATCGCCGGCGAAGTGCTTCCCGAACCGGCCTTCGACACGGTCGGGAATTATCGAAACCAACCCTGAAACAATTCAATCGCGAGGGAGGAGAACCATGAAGCGATCATTATTAACGGCCGTGACGATGGGAGCAATGCTGCTTGGCACCAGCTCGGTTCTGGCACAGCAGGTCACCCTGCAATTCTGGGATAACCAGCAGACCGAAAGCGGCCTTTCGGATGTGCAGAAAGCCGCCGTCGAGCGGTTCATGAAGGAAAATCCCGACATCAAGATCGAGGTGACCACCGTTCCCTATCCCGAATATCAGCAGCGATTGCTGACGGCGGTCCAGGGCGGTAATGCGCCCGACATTGCCACGCTGGACCAGATCTGGGTCGGCGCCTTCGCCAAGGCCGGTGCCGTCGCAGACCTTACCGAGCAGGCCGGTGCCGCGGCTCTCGCACGCGACAACTTCTTCGGCGGAGCCTGGGATTCGGCGGTGCTTGGTGGAAAGCTCTATGGCATCCCGTTCAACGTCGATGTCTGGCAGTTCAGCTACTACAACAAGGCGCTCCTCGACGCGGCAAAGATCGATCCGGCGAGCCTCAGCACCTTTGACGGTCTGAAGGCTGCCGCCGAGAAGCTGACCACAAACGGCAAGTTCGGTGTCGGCCTGTTCGGGCACAAGGGCGAGGATACGGTCGTCGTCGGCGATTCCTTCATCTTCTCGAACGGCGGCAAGGTCTTGAACGACGACGGCAGTTGCGGCCTGACCGAGGCGCCCGCCGTCGAGGCGCTGACCTACCTGCAGCAGCTATCGAAGTTCGCGCCGGGCGGCATTCTGAACGCCTCCTCCGGCGACATGCGCGAACTGTTCCTGAACGGCTCGCTCGCCATCGAATTCTGGCCGGCGCTGGAACAGCCGACGCTGCAGAAAAGCAAGCTCGACTGGGGTTTCGTAAGCGGAACCGCGCCCGAGGGCAAGACACCGGTCGGGACCTTCGGCGGCTGGAACCTCGCGATCTTCGAGTCCTCGCCGAACAAGGACGCGGCCTGGAAATTCATCCAGTTCATGGTGCGTGAGGACGTGAACGGCGACGTAGTAGACCTCATCCCGGCGAACAAGAAGGCCGCCACGGCCTTCCTCGAGAAGAACCGCAAGGATCCCAAGGTCATCATGGCGCATCTTGAGAACGCGAAGGCACGGCCGCTGTCTCCGCGCTACCTCGAGCTCGCCGATGCGCAGATCGCCATGTTCCAGGAGATCTATGCCGGCGGCGATCCCGCCGCGGCCGCAGCGAAGGCCTGCGAGGCCATCAACGCCCTCGACTGATCCCAACTGCCTGCCGCACCCCGGATCCGGGGTGCGGCGATAGGACAAGGTTTTCCCGATGCGCAAAGATCGCCGGCTTCACTGGCTTCTTCTCGCCCCCGCCCTCATACTGATGGCGGTCATGCTCTACTATCCGATGTTCGGAACGGTCTATGAGAGCTTTCACGAGACCAGCTTTCTGAGCCCGGACCCGAAGTTCGCCGGACTCGCTCTCTATCGCCGCATCGTCGCCGACCGCACGTTCGCGGAAGTCGTGGTAAATTCGATCGTCTGGACCTTCGGCGTCGTGCTGCTGCAGAACATTCTCGGCTTCCTGACCGCACTTCTCTTGAACCAGAACCTGCCCATGCAGGGCGTCCTGCGCGCTATCGTGCTCCTGCCCTTCATCCTTCCGGGCGTGGTGGCCGCGATCCTATGGCGCTTCATGTACGATCCGCAGCTTGGCCTCGTGAACTCGCTGCTGTTGCAAACGGGCCTGATCGAGAACAGCGTCGCCTGGCTCGCGGACAGCCGCATGGCCATGGCTTCGGTGATCGTCGCCGCAGTCTGGAAGGGCTTTCCCTTCTCCATGCTGATCTATCTCGCGGCATTACAGAACGTCGACCAGAGCCAGATCGAAGCGGCGACGCTAGACGGTGCAGGTCCGACCCGACGGCTCCTCGATGTCACACTGCCCGCGATCCGCGACGTCATCGTCGTCAACGTCGTGCTGACCCTGATCCTGACCTTCAACTATTTCGACATCATCTGGGTGCTGACCCGCGGCGGGCCGCAATCGGCGACCCACATCTTCCCGACCAAGATTTACGAGACCGGCTTCGGCCAGTTCCGCTTCGGCGAGGCCGCGACCTACGGTGTGTTCTCGATTCTCGTGCTGGCTGTGCTCGTGGCGCTCTATGCGATCGTTCAGGGTCGGGCCAACCGCAGGAGGGGGGTGGCATGAAGCAAAAGAGATCGACCCGCCTCGTGTTGACGCTGATGCAAGTGCTGCTGGCGATCGTCGTCTTGCTGCCCTTCTTCTGGATGGTATCGGTCAGCCTGAAACCGCCGACCGAGCCCTTCGCGATCCCGGCGAGGCTCTGGCCGGACCATCCCACGGTCGGGAACTACGTCTCCGCCTTCCGGCCGGAGTTCCGCACTTATTTCCTGAACTCGCTGGTGGTTTCCCTCGCCACTGTGGTCATCACGGTGACGCTCGGCCTGCTTGCCGCCTACAGCTTCACCCGGGCACAGATCGTCGCGATCTCGGCACTGGTCGGGCTCGTGGTCCTGGCGCAGATGTTTCCCCATTCCGCGATCATCATCCCGATCTACAAGATGATGCGCAGCGCGGATCTCCTGAACACCTACTGGTCGCTGATCCTCGCCTATGTCTCGGTCACGCTGCCGGTGGCGATCTGGATGCTGCGGGGCTTCCTGCTCAAGCTTCCGGCAGCACTGGAGGAATCCGCCGCGATCGACGGGGCGACGCCGCTTCGGGTGTTCTGGGACATCGTCGTGCCGCTGTCGCGTCCCGGACTGATCGCCACCGCGGTCTATGTGCTGATCGTCACCTGGCAGGAGTTCCTCTTCGCGCTGTCCTTCACGTCGACGAAGGAGATGCGCACCCTGCCGGTCGGCCTCAACGACTTCATCGGCCAATACGGCATCCGATACGGCGAACTCATGGCCTCCTCGGTGATGGTGTCGCTACCGGTCATGGCCGTCTTCTTCTTCCTGCAACGCTATTTCGTCGCCGGGATCACCGCCGGCGCGGTGAAAGGATAAGTCATGGCGTTGATCGAAACCTCGAACCTCGTCCCCGGCGTCCGGCAGATACTCTTCAACCGGCCCGATAAGCTGAATGCGCTGTCAACGCCGCTCATGCGCGAATTCGAATCGGCGCTGGAGGAGGCCGCTGCCGACTCCGACGTGCGGGTCATCGTGCTCCGCGGCGCGGGCGGCAAGGCCTTCGTCGCCGGGGCGGACATCGCCGAATATCAGGGGCACAAGCGGGCGGAGTTCATCGCCTACCAGCTCAACTCCCGCCGCGTCTTCGACCGGCTCGAGCGCATTCCGAAGCCGGTGATCTGTGCGATCGACGGTTTTGCGCTCGGAGGCGGCTTCGAGATCGCGCTCTGCTGCGACATCCTCGTCCTCTCAGAAACCGCCCAGCTTGGCCTGCCCGAAGGGCGGCTGGGTCTCTGCCCCGGCGGCGGCGGCACGCAAAGGCTGCTGCGGGCTGTCGGCAAATATGCCGCTTCCGATCTGCTGCTTGCGGGCTGGCGGATGTCGGCCGAGCGCGCGTTGGCCCTCGGAATTGCCGCCGAAGTCGCACCCGCGGAGGGGATGGACGAGGCGATCCTGCGGCGGGCGCGCGCCTGCCTGAAGATCGCTCCGCTTGCCGCGGCCGAGATGAAGCGGCTGCTGCGCGAGGGCGCGGATGCCGGCATCGAGACGGCCAAGAGCCTGGAGCAGGAAACATTGTTCCGGCTCTATTCGACGGCCGACGGACAGGAAGGCATCGATGCCTTCCTCGAGAAACGTGACCCTAAGTTCAGGATGGAATAGGCGATGGAATTCAAGGGTAAAGTCGTGGCCGTGACAGGCGGCGCCAAGGGTATCGGCCGGTCCTGCGTCGAGCTGTTCGCGGCGCGGGGCGGCCAGGTGGTGTTCTCGGACATCGACGAGCCGGGCGGCGAGGTGCTTGCCGCCTCGCTCGGCGACGCCGTGGCCTTCATTCGCGGCGACGTGCGAAAACTCGAGGACATGCAGGCCATGGCGGCGCTCGCCGAGGCGCGCTTCGGCGGACTGGATGTCGTCGTGAACAATGCCGCGGTCGCGCTCAACGGCGTCATCGACGAGATCGACGAGGAGCGCTGGACGACCGTCATCGACACCAACTTGACTGGCTGCTGGCGGACGCTGAAGGCCTGCGTGCCGCTCCTGCGCAAGCGCGGCGGTGGGGCGGTGGTCAACCTCTCGTCGGTCCAGGGCCTGATCGGCTTTCAGGGTTGGCCGGCCTATGCCGCGACCAAGGGCGCGATCATCGCACTCACCCGGCAATGCGCCATCGACCTCGCCAAGGCGGGCATCCGCGTCAACGCCGTGGCGCCAGGCACGATCATGACGCCCATGAACGAGAAGATCTTCGACGAGGTCGAGGATGCGCAGGCCCTGATCGACACCTGGAATCGGGCACATCCGATCGGCCGCTTCGGCCAGCCGGAGGAAGTCGCCGAACTGGTGGCTTTCCTCGCCTCGGACAAGGCGAGCTTCATCACCGGCGAGATCGTGCGTTGCGACGGCGGTCTCGCGATCCGGGGAGAATGATGCAGGATCTTATCGCCATAACGAGCGCTTGCGGCACGCTGCAGTTCGATCCGGCTGTCGGCAACATTCCCCGGCTCAGCTTTCGATGGGCGGAACGCCGGATCGAGCCGCTGCATGCCGCCCCTTGGAGGAACGAGCCGGAGGCAAAGGCAGACCCGGCTCTTATCCCCGCCGAACGGCGGCTGGCGGGCGACTTCTTCTGCGCTCCCTTCGCGGCCGCGGCCGATCCGACGGTGCCCGCCCATGGCTGGACCGCCAACAGTCCCTGGCTTCTCGAAGAGCACGAGGCGGGGAGGATGCGTCTGGTCCTTGCCCGCGACGTCGCCGGGGCAAGGGTCACGAAAAACCTCGAGATCGCCGAGGATGCACCGCTCCTCTATCAGGAGCATGTGATCGAAGGCGGGCAGGGCATCCTACCGGTCGCCCACCATCCGATGGTGCATCTCTCCGGGCGAGGGCGGTTCTTCACCTCGAAGAAGCGCGCCATCCTCACGCCCGAACAGCCGCTGGAGCCGGGACGGTCCTGCCTTGCCTATCCGATGCGCGCGGTCGACCTGGCAAAAGCGGCCGGTGCAGAGGGCGGCACGGTGGACCTGACGCGGTGGCCGATCGGTCGCCGCAATGAGGATTTCGTGACGCTCGTCGAGGCGCCGGGTGCCGACATGGGCTGGACGGCGGTGATCCGCGAGGACGAGGACGACATCATTTTCTTTCTCAAGGATCCCACAATCCTCCCGGTGACGATGCTGTGGTTCTCGAACGGCGGGCGCGACTACGCACCGTGGAATGGGCGGCATCTGGGTGTGACCGGCATCGAGGACGGCTGCTGCCCCGGGCTTGCCGGAGAAGCGGCGGCCGGGCGGGTAAACCCGATTTCCGCCGAGGGTGTGGCGACCGGCCTGGCGCTCGCCGACGAGCGTCGACACGTCGTCCGGCACGTGACGGGTGCGGTGCCGCGCCCCTCGGGCTGGACCGAAATAGCCGCGATCTCCGTCGAGGGCGATCGGCTCACGATCGCGGACGGAGCCGGGCGGCATCTGGCGTTGCCCTGGCACAGCGATTTCCTGAAAGGACAGAATTGAAATGGCCGCAATCGAGTTGCGAAAACTCTCGAAGCATTTCGGCGCCTATACCGCGCTCAGTGAGCTGGACCTCGCCATCCGCGACGGCGAGTTCCTGGTTCTGCTAGGCCCCTCCGGATGCGGCAAGTCGACGACCATGCGGATCGTCGCTGGCCTGGAGGAACCGAGTTCCGGCGAGATACTGATCGACGGGCGCCGCGTCAACGACGTGCCCGCCCGTGACCGCGACCTTGCCATGGTATTTCAGAACTATGCGCTCTATCCGCATATGACCGTCGGCGAGAATATCGCTTATCCGCTGAAGCTCCGGAAGCTCGCGCGACCCGAACGGGAAGAGCTGGTCCGGGCCGCCGCGAAGCGGGTGGACATGCTGCATCTCTTGACCCGGCGTCCGGCGGAGCTTTCCGGCGGGCAGCGACAGCGCGTGGCACTGGCAAGGGCCATCGTCCGCAAGCCGCAGGTCTTCCTGATGGACGAGCCACTCTCCAACCTCGATGCCAAGCTGCGCACGGTGATGCGCGGTGAGCTCAAAAACCTGCAGCGCGACCTCGGCGTCACGACGATCTATGTGACCCATGACCAGGTTGAGGCCATGACGCTGGCAGACCGGATCGTCGTCCTGAACAAGGCGGTGATCCAGCAGATCGGCGCACCGGCAGAAATCTACGCCCGTCCCGCCAATACCTTCGTTGCGGGCTTCATCGGCTCACCCCCGATGAATCTCCTGCACGGACGCGTCGAGGGCGGATCGTTCGAGAGCGAGGGTGGAAAGTTCCGGCTGGACCACGCCGAGGGCGAACTGACGCTCGGCGTTCGCCCCGAACATGTCAGCCTCGCGCCCGACGGAGCCGGCCATTTCACCGGCACGGTGTTTGCCTCGGAACTGCTTGGCGACTGCACCATCCTCACCGCCAAGGCCGGCGACGCGTTGATCGCAGCCAAGCTTCCGCCGGAGGCAGGCCTTGAGATGGGCAGGCCGGTCAGCCTGAAATTCGAGACCGGGCGCATGCATCTCTTCGACACGGAGACTGGCGAGCGGAGGGGCGAGGCATGATGGCCGCGCCTATCCTATCGCCGGACCGTATGCGGGTCTTCTTCGACGGTATCTGGAGCGCGCCGCGGCTCAGCCACCCGGAAGGCGTGGCGATCGGGCCGGACGGCTGGATCTGGTGCGGCAACCAGGACGGCGACATCTGCCGTATCGCGCCCGACGGCGGCCGCATCGAGCGCGTTGCCTCGACTGGCGGCTTCATCCTCGGTCTCGCCTTCGACGGCGGCCGGGCGCTTTACGCCTGCGATCTGAAACATGCCGCGGTGTTCCGGCTGGACCTTGCAAGCGGCAAGCTTCAGCGGCTCGAAGCGCCGGGCCTGCGTATTCCGAACTATCCGGTCGTCGATGGGCGCCGGGGACGGCTTCTCGTCTCCGACAGCCATGACCCGGGGCGGCCGGGACCCGGGATATGGTCCTTCGACTTGTCGGGCGGGGCAGGCCGCCTGTGGTGCGACGCCGACTTCACCTTCGCCAACGGCCTTGCCATGCGGCCTCAGCTGGATGCGCTCTACGTCTGCGAGACCTTCGCCCAGAGAGTGTCGCGGATTGTGATCGAGCCCGACGGCAGCCCGGGAGCGATCGACCCTTTCGTCACCGACTTGCCCGGCTATCCGGACGGGCTCGCCTTCGACGAGGCGGGCAACATGCTGATATCGCTTTACGAACCCTCGCGCGTCCTGCGGATCGGTTTTGACGGCTCCATGCGCGTGCTTGCCGAGGACCCGACCGCGCATGTGCTCTGCCATCCGACCAACATCGCCTTCGACGGGACAAGGCTGTTCGCGGCCAATCTCGGCAGGTGGCACATAGCGGCCATCGATTGCGACATCGGCGCGGCACCTCTCTGGAAGGCGACGGCATGACGTTCATCGGACTGACCTGGGACCACCCGCGCGGATACAATGCGCTTGCGGAAACGGCACGGCGCATCAATCAGCAACGCGCGCAGCCGCTGATCCAATGGAACAAGCAACCCCTTGAAGGTTTCGAAAGTGCTCCCATCGCCGAACTGGCGGAGCGCAACGACCTTCTGGTGATGGACCATCCGCATATCGGCGAGGCTGTCGCCGAGGGCTGCTTCCTGCCGCTTGAAGACCTCTATCCGCCCGAACTGCTTGAGGCCTGGCAGCGCGACAGCATCGGCCCTTCGGCCGCCAGCTACCGCTGGGACGGCAGGACATGGGCGCTGCCGCTGGACGTGGCAACGCAGGTCATGGCCCGCCGGGCGGACCGGATCTCGGCGCCGCCGGCTGACTGGGAGGGACTGGTCGGGGTCGCGGCACGCCTGCCGGTGGCGCAGTCGCTGGCCGGGCCGCATGCCGTGCTCAGCCTGATGTCGATGGTGGCCGGCACCGGCGCCTCGGTCGGCGGCGAGGACTTCCTCCCGCAGGCCGAGGCGGCCGCAGCGCTCGAGACCATGCAGCGGCTTCACGCCTTGCGGCCTGCCGGCAGCGAAAATCTCAATCCCATCGCGCTCCTCGAGACCATGGCCCGAAGCGAGGACATCGCGCTGATCCCGCTGGTCTTCGGCTATGTCACCTATGCCGCACCCGGCCATGCGCCCCGGATCGTGACTTTCTCGGACACGATCCGGGCGTCCGGAGGCCAGGGCGGCGTGATCGGCGGTACCGGCATCGCCTTCTCGCGCCGGTGCCGGCCGACACCGGAGCTGCTCGCGCATATCGCATCGCTGCTGACGGCATCGACGCAGATCGAGACCTTCCCTGCCTTCGGCGGCCAACCGTCGGCGCGCGCGGCCTGGCAGGATAGGGGTGTCAACCGCAAATGGGGCGATTTCTATCGCAACACGCTTGCCACCGCCGAGACCGCGCTGCTGCGCCCCCGCTTCGATGGCTACATCGCCTTCCAGACGGCCGCGTCCGTCCGGATCCGCGTGGCGCTCGATGAGCGCGAGGATCCCGAAACCACCCTTGTCGCCCTTCGCATCCTCTGGCGCCGCGCGCGCCAGAGGGCAAGGGGACAGCTCGACGACACAGAGGATGATCATGACTGACACTCAGAGCCCCGCACCCGCCGCCCTTGCCGGCATCCGGATTCTCGATTTTTCGCATCTGCTGCAGGGTCCCTTCGCCACGCAGCTCCTGGCCGACATGGGCGCGGATGTCCTCAAGATCGAACGCCCCGGCAAGGGCGACCTGTTCCGTTCGCTCACCTTCCGCAACAAATGGGTCGGCGGCAGCGAGAGCCCGAACTTCCTTGCCTGGAACCGCAACAAGCGCTCGATCGCGTTGAACCTCAAATCGCCGGAGGCGAAAGCCGTCATCATGGAGATGGCGAAGACCGCCGACATAGTGGTCCAGAACTTCCGCCCCGGCGTGCTCAAGGCGCTCGGCTACGGCTACGAGGACTTCCGGGCTGTCAATCCGCGCATCATCTATTGCTCCGGCTCGGGTTATGGCGAGGACGGCCCCTATGTCGACCGACCCGGCCAGGACATGCTGGTGCAGGGGTTGACCGGCATCATGGCGGCGACGGGGCAGGCCGATGCACCGCCGACGCCGGTCGGGGCCGGCTTCTCGGACCAGATCGGCGCGATGAACATGGTGTACGGCATCCTTTCGGCGCTTTACTGGCGCGAGAAGTCCGGGCTCGGGCAAGAGGTCAAGGTGAATCTGATGGCCGGGATGCTCGCCCACCAGAACCAGGAAATGGTGATGGCGCTGAACTTCAACGAGGATTTCCAACGCCCGCGATCGGGCATCGGTCACCCCGGCATGGACGCGCCGTTCGGCACCTATCCGACGCAGGACGGCTGGGTCACCATTGCGATGAGCCCGTACCGGACGCTCGTTGGCGTGCTTGGAAATGACGACCTGCTCGTCTACGACGAACCCGAAAAGCTCTTTGCGCAACGCGACGAGATCTGGCGCAAGCTGGCGGCGGAGACCGGGAAATGGACGACGGCGGCGCTGATGGAGGCCCTGCTGGAGGCAGATATCTGGTGTGGCGAAGTAAAATCGCATCTCCAGGCAGCCGAGGATCCGCAGGTGCGCCACATGGAGCTGGTAACAAGCTACGAGCATCCTAGAGCGGGCACTGTCAAGGTCATAGCGCCCCCGGTACGTCTCTCGGAGACGCCGGCGACAATCCGTAAACCTGCGCCACTGGTAGGGCAGCACACCCGCGAGATCCTGCGTGAATACGGCTATGCGGAAGAACAGGTCAGCGCCTGGCTCGCTTCTGGCGTAGCCTACGCCGATGAGGCTCCCGAATAGCCGGAGCTCGTTCCCGGGCGCCATTCTGTCGATGGCGCATCAGCATCACGCGGAGGAAGCGCGAGCGTACGGTCGCGTTTCCTCCCCCGAGGTCTCGCGGCGCTCAAACCGTTCCATGGTACATCAATGGGAACAGCGAGGGTGGCGATCGCGGGGCGGAGTTTGGCTAAGCTGCCTTGTTAAAATCTTGGTCCAGGCGATTCATCCACGCACGAAAGTTGTCGATCAGGATCACCAGATCGTACTGCCATTCGAGTTTGAGCAGGCGCCAGCCCCTTCCGCCAGACGCAAGTTCCGCTTCGACCCTCTGCCTCAGCTCATCCGACCGGGCGTCGCCACTCCGCAATCGAAACGACGGGGCTGCAACGTACCCTCGGGCACCGCGGAAACGGGCCAAGTCCTTATTCAGAGCTCTCCCCTCGGCTCTTGCATGCTGCATTTCATTGTCCAAGGTAATTTCTCCCTTTCCAATTAGCCAATTTATATCGTAATACGATATATCGGGCAAGAGTCGCAGATGGGGATGACGTCTTCTGTGCCATCCATAAGGCAGCGAGCGGTGAGGGGAGAACGAGTATTTGGCACGAGTTCGCCCGACGTCACTCTTGGGCGGAAGCCTTGTCATTCAGTCGCGCGAGCAAGGCGATCAACTCTGGCGCCATGATCTTGATCTCGCGCAGGTGAATGGCGCTCAAGTGCCGGAGGCTCGCCTCCGCTTTCTCTGTCAGATTGAGAGTTTGCCGCCGCTTGTCGGCAGCGTCCGTCGTGCGCAAAACGTAACCTGCCTTCACGAGACGGGTCGCGAGTTCCGTTGCTGTATGCGGCGCAATGAGCAGCTTCTCGGCAAGCATCCCCACAGTCATGGTCTCGCCGACGGGAAGGCCCTTGATCGCCAGTAGCGCCTGATGCTGCTGCGGTGGTAAGCCCGCTTCCTGGGCAGCCGAAGTGCTGAAATCCAGGAACTTGCGCAAGGTATAGCGAAGCGTCGCCAGCGACTCATAATCGGCTCGCGTCAATTCCGCTTCTAAACGACCCATAATCGCAATCCTCATCTGCTCCCTGTCGTCCTTTTTGGCCGCGTTTGTCAGGGCGGGCAAGAGGATCAACGGTGGCAAGGAGCCACCGTGTGAAATCGCACCAGGCGGCTTCGATGCTCGCTCATTCTTTTGCCGAGCTTCTCAATCATCTCCCTTTGGCGGCGCCCAAATCAGTCCACCATCTCCTAAACCTTGGTTTGGGAGGCCTCAGCCAAATCTCGGTGCTACCCTGTTGCTTTACCGAAAGCAGGAGGCAAGAAGTGCAAACCTTGAGATACGCTGTCTTTATTATGGTCTGGTTTAATGTGTTACTCGCGACGTGGCTCTCGATACACATGCTCTACGACCCGGAGGGATGGTATTACTTCGTCCCTGGAGTGACCGACACGGGCTTCTACAACCAACATTTTATTCGTGACATCGGCATCATCCAGGGATTCATCGCCCTGGCATTTGCGATCGGCTGGTTCAAGCCAGGCCGGCGACTTGAGCTTTGGGGAGCTGCCACTCTCTGGCTGATCGCGCACGCCATCTTTCACTTCTGGGAAGTGGCGGTCGGGATATGCTCCGCCTCCGTCATTGCGCGCGATTTTCCGGCCGTGAGCCTGCCGGCACTCTTTGGCATCGCAGCCACGGCCTGGGCATGCACTCGCGGGCAGCAAATGGCCCCTCTGCCGAGTAAAGCTTGACGGGGTATCCTAACCGGAAAGAAGGGCGGCGCACCGCACGCCGCCCAATCCTCGGGAACGAAAGAATTGACATCGGGCCGATCGCTAGGCCGCAACGGTCTGGGAAAGCCAGTCAGAGAGCGCGATCGCAGCCCCTTATGTGATCGTGCTGCTAAGGCTATTGGCGATTTCGTGAGGCATAGCGTTCTGAAACCTGTGAGGATCAGGCGAAGGCTCCCGTCATGGAGACTGAAACGTCCCAGAGGCGCCGCGCGACGTCAGGATCGATTGCCCAACTGGCAACTCCCTTACTGCCCAATTCGCCGCTGTAGAGTTGGGCGACGTCGAAGTCTTCGAGATAGTAGCCTCCAAGACCATCGAGTTCAGAGCTGACTGCTGCCCAGACCATGGTCGCAGCACCCTGTTCAGGGGTTTTGCGTCCGTTCGCCGGATCAATGCGCAAGTTTCCAAGCTCGTCATATGCATCAAAGCGTGCCAGGTGCTCGGGTGTCAGGTGTCTGACGATATCCGTCAGAATCTGACCCGGGTGGAGCGAGAAAGCACGCACGCCGACGTCGCGGCCGCGCCTGTCGAGCTCAACTGCGAACAGCGCGTTCGCCGTTTTGGCCTGGCCGTACGCGAGCACGCTGTCATAGGCTCGGCGCAAGAAATGAATGTCCTCGAAATCGATGCCTCCCGCCTGATGGGCCCGAGAGGAAACGCTCACGACGCGCGCGCCGTTGGCGCGCACAAGCGCGGGCCATACTGCAGCCGTTAGCCGGAAGTGGCCGAGGTGATTGATCGCAAACTGGCCCTCGTGACCCTCCGCGTTACGCCACAATGGTGTCGCCATGACGCCGGCGCTGTTTATCAGCATCGATACAGGGCGCCCAGAGGCGACGAGCCCGGCTCCGAATGCTGCGATTTGGCCAGAATCGGTGAGGTCGAGATCGACGATCGAAACGTTGGGCAGGTCGGCGAGATTGCGCTCGGCCTTTAGCCGATCACGGGCGGGAACGATCACAGCGGCGCCGGCGCCAGCAAGGGCCCGGGTCGCCTCGAGTCCAAGGCCCGAATAGCCGCCGGTGATGACCGCAGTGGTCCCGTTGAGATCGAGCCCGGTGACCACCTCGCTCGCGGTGCTGGCGATGCCAAAACGCGTCGCAATGGAATGCTGACTATGCATGGATATCTCCGTGATGCTTGTGTCACCCACATATCGGCACTAAGTCTGGAGGATCCATCGTCAAGACGCCAAGTTACTGTCGTGATCGTCCAAAAGCCTAAAGAAGATGTACTTTCGTCCGTTCTAGAATGCCTGCACGCGCGGGCGCTTTGCTCGATGCGGTTGGAGGCCGCCGGGAGATGGGCCATCCATTTTCCCCTCCCGCGGGTGGTGAAGTTTGACGTGGTCCGGCGCGGCGAATGCTGGTTGCGCCTTTCGGACGCCGAACCAGTGCGGATTGGTGCCGGTGATTGCGTCATCGTGGCAGGTGTGCCTTATGAGCTTGCGAGTGATCCGGATACACCCGCGATCCCCGCGCAAGAGCTGTTTGCGACAGGCGGCATCGCACAAATTGGCGACACGCCGGATTTCGCTGTCCTCGGCGGAACGCTTCAACTCGACGCCGTCGATAGTCTCTTTGTAACTGGTGTACTGCCTTCGGTCGCGGTGATGCGAGCCGATGAAATGGCACCGGTCGGATGGCTTTTGGAACAGTTAGATCGCGAATGGAACAGCGGCATGCCGGGAGCTCGGTTGGCCAGCAACGACCTCATGCGCCTTGCCTTCATTCACGGGTTGCGCGCCCATTTGGCGAAACTCGGTGAGGGTGTTGGATGGCCGCACGGCTTGATCGACCGAAACCTGGCGCCAGCAATGCAAGCCATTCATGCCGAGCCGATGCGCGCCTGGACCGTAAGCGAGTTAGCGCGTATCGCAGGGCAATCGCGCTCCGGATTTGCCGCCAGATTTCGCGCCCGTGTGGGGCTGTCGCCTATCGAGTATCTCGCGCGCTGGCGCGTACGATTGGCAACTGCCCGGCTGCGTAGAAGTGACGCCCCTATATCAAGCATCGCAATGGAACTTGGATTTGCGACGGACAGCGGATTCAGCGCCATGTTCCGAAGGGTGACGGGCATGTCGCCGCGGCAGTATCGAAGCCGGCGGGGGGAGTCTATGATGGCTCTTGAGCCCGATGTCCACGCATGCGTTAGGCCGCCTCGAGCCGGCTGAACCGAACCGGGATGAGTTGCCGCGCCTCGAGTTGTCCTGCCGAATCCTTGTCGATGATCGTCAGCACCTGTTCTTCAGATCCCACGGGAAGAACCAGACGACCCATTGGCTTCAGCTGCTCAAGCAAAGCGGGGGGTGCCTCCTCAGCCGCCGCCGTGACCAGGATCTTGTCGAATGGCGCGTGCTCAGGCCAGCCGCGCGTCCCGTCGCCGATACGAATGCCGATATTTGAAACGCCAAGCCCCTGCAGGAGAGCCTCGGCATGGCTTGCGAATTCTTCGATGATTTCGACGCTCCAAACTTGCCCGGCGAGTTCCGCGAGAATTGCGGTTTGGTAGCCCAGGCCAGTGCCGATCTCGAGCACTGCCTCATGCGGTTGGGGAGCAAGGAGATCGGTCATGAGGGCGACCATGAAGGGCTGCGACACGGTTTTATCGAAGCCGATCGGCAGTGGCATGTCCTGGTAGGCAAAGGGCGCCGCCGCAGCGGGTACGAAGAGGTGTCGGGGCACCCGCAGCATCGCTGCCATAACCCGTTCATCGAGCGCCGCCTTGCCCAGTTCTTCGCTTTCAAGGTCGGCATAGATTGCAATCACCTCGACCATGTGCCTGCGCAGAATTGCGAGGTGCTCTTCGTTCATTGGCTTCATGAGGGCGGACCCTCCTCTGACAGTTGGCCGCCAGACAGGCCTCTCAACATTAAAGGACCATGGATATACGATAGCAAGATCAAAAGGCGAAAAGTGGCCCCAGCGATCCGGCTGCTTACACCCAAGCTCTCAGAAGTGTGGACTGCTTGGCATGCAGGATGCGCATAGTAGCCATTCCTTGCATTAGCCGTGCCGAACCCCGATCTATTAGGGGATCCGGCTCTGGAACTCCCGGACTCCAATAATCGATCAATCAAGGTGGTAGACGTCCGTCCCGGCTGACTAGCCGCGGACGACCGATTCCCACCCGACGAACAGAGGGGGAGCGATGCGGGAATCGGCCAGGACCGACAATGCAATGACACTCCGCGAGCGCTCGGATTTGATGATGTCAGTCGCTGATGCGCTTGAGGCGACGGCCGAGAAGGCGCACGAGATCGGGAATGACAGGTTTGCGGCGAACTCGATCAGTCTGGCCAGGATCATAAGCGGCTGCGCTGGCGACGTCGTGACAAGCAACCTGCCTGCGGCTGAGCTTCTCTTGCAGCACGGCATCGCGCTTCTGTCGCTGTTTCCAGGTGGAACGCCGCGGTCCACGGTGCATTAGCTCCGCGCATCGCCTGAAGTTTGTTCGGATTGCCAATTTGCCGACCGAGGTCATGCGGCATGATCCACCATGCTCTATGCCTCGCTTTGCTCCATCGCCAGCTCTGCCTCGAGGCTTTCGGTATCGCGGAAGATCGTGGCAACCGCCAGAACGCGTCCGCCGCGCTTGAAGCGTAGGAGGCAGTCCCTCGCGGCAACGTCGCCGTCAATCTCGATCGCGTCCCATCCCTCGGCGTGTCCGACATAGTTGATCGGAATATCGTAATGCTGGCTCCAGAAGAACGGCACGTCCGTGAACTTCTTCCGGCGTCCGAGCATGTTGAGCGCAGCGGCAGCACCCTGCCGCTGTGCCACCACCCAGTGCTCCACCCGGATGTTCTCGCCGCTGTGGGGGTCGGGCCATCGCGCGATATCGCCGGCAGCATATATCCCCGGTACGCTGGTCTCGAGATAGGCATCGACCCGGACGCCCCGATCGATGGCGAGACCGGCTCTCTCGGCGAGATCGACGCGCGGCCGCACGCCGATGCCGGCGACGACCATCTCGGCAGCGAGCGCACTGCCGCTGCTCAGCATGACCTCGCCCGCGCCGATGCTCGCCGCGGTATCCCTAAGGTGGAAGACAACGCCGTTTTTCTCATGCAGGGAGCGGATGAAGTCGCCCATTTCAGGGCCTAGCACCCGTTCCATCGGCCGTTCCTCGGGCGCCACCACATGCACTTCGACACCGCGGCTGCGAAGAGAGGCGGCAACCTCGAGGCCGATGAAGCTGGCACCGAGCACGACGGCGTGGCGCGCCGCGCCGCTCTGCGCGATGATCCTGCGGCAATCGGCCAGCGAGCGCAGCGTGTGGACGTGAGGCTGGTCGGCGCCGGGTATGGTCAGGCGCACCGGTTCTGCGCCGGTCGCCAGCAGCAATTTGTCGAAGGCGACCCGTGCCCCGTCGGCGATCACGACCTCGCTGGCACGGGCATCGATGGCGGCAACCTTGGTTCCGAGGCGCAGATCGATGCCGTTCCTCGCATAAAAGCCTTCCTTGCGAAGCGGGATCCAGTCTTCGGGAGCCTTGCCCGCGAGGTAGTCCTTCGAAAGGTTGGGGCGGTCGACGGGCAGGGCCTCGTCGTCGCTGATCATGACGATGGCGCCCTGATATTGTTCACGCCGCAACCTTTCGGCGGCGGCAAAACCCGCCGCACCACCGCCGACGATGACGATCCTTTCCGGAGACGCTACGGTATCGCTTTCGCGCGAGGCCGGCGACGGTTTCTTGCGTTTCTCGCCAACGAAAATCCTTTCGCCTCGCTGCTCAACGGACCAGCAGGTGAGCGGCGACAGGGCAGGCGCGCGCAGAGCCTCTCCAGTACGCAGGTCGAAGCAGGCGTGATGCCAGGGGCAGCGGACGCTGTCATCGGCGACGAGGCCGTCGACCAGCGGACCACCATAGTGCGAACAGGCGGCAGCAACGGCGAATATCTCCGTCCCGCGGCGCACCAGAAGCACGGGCTCGCCGTCGCGATGGCCGACCAGCTTTCCACCATCGGGGAGATCGGCGAGCGCAATGCCGAGGGCCAGATCGGGTCCGCTCGGGTGTGAATGGTTACCGGCCATTTTCTCCTCCCTCAAAGGGCAGCTGCCGGTATCGCCCATTGCGACGCGCGGTTAGCGGGCAGCTTCCCTTGAATTTTCCGCTATTCCGGCTCGCAGGCAAATGAATTTGGCCTGAAGTTGATTGGAATTTTCGTGATGGAGTCCGTACGGTCGCTCTCGTAGCTCGAATGGACGGCATCGAATTTTGATCCGACGGGAGCAGTCACTGGCACATCTACCGAAAAGTTGGAGGCCTTTCGGATGAGGTCGCGACAAACAAAAGCTTAAAGCGATATCTCTAACCTATTGAGTTGTTGGATCTAAGCCACCCGGCAGCTTTCGAGCAAATGGCCCACCGTCTTCAATGGCATACCGGTGGAAGCCAGCAGTATCTTCATGGACATGTGGCTCTTGCCAGGGAACTTTACGCCGGCGGGAACACCCGCCGGCCGTCGTCCGGCACGGATGTTATCCGCGTCCAAGGCGGAAGGAGCGAAACCGTCATGCGCCCGAAATCCGCAACGTCCGCGCGTCAGTTATGAGCGTGGAGGGGGATGGCTGTGACGTGACGTCCGGCTCCTCGGCGTCAGCGCCCGCGTGCAGCCACGTGCGAGATCATTGCGGTCGTCCCCCGCTGGACCAGCGGCCCATCGATCTTGATCGTCATGGGACGCGGCCTTTTTCCGTGGATCGCCATATCGATCAGTATTTCCGCTGCCCTCTGACCCATTTCGTAGTTCGGCAGCACCAGTGTCGAAAGCGGCGGATGCGTGTAGCGCGCGAGTTCCTGATCGTCATAGCCCATCACCGACAGGTCCTCGGGTACGCGCAGGCCGCGCTCGGAAGCTGCCTCGAGGACTCCGATCGCCATCAGATCATTGCCGCACAAGATCGCGGTCGGGGGATTTTCCATGGCGAGCAGGTCCAGGCCCGCCTGGTAACCGCGCAGCGGCAGCCAGTCGCCGTCGCGCACCAACGCCTCGTCGAAGGCGATGTCGGCCGTGGCAAGCGCCTGCTTGTAGCCTTTGAGGCGGTCGACCGCTGCGTCCATCCACGGTTCGCCGTTGATGAAGCCGATGCGTCGATGCCCCAGTGACGTCAGATGCGCCGTTGCCGCGAAGCCGCCGGCCACCTCTCCCGGCACTATCGCCATATGCTGGCGCGGCTCGGCATAGCAGTTCAACAGCACTGTCGGAATGCCTTCGAGCTCAGGCGGGACGCTCACCTTGCGGGTGAAGATGGTTGCGTAGATCACGCCAGCGATTGCCGGGTCGCGCAGGACGGCGCGTAATACCGCGCTCTCGAGGTCAGGATTGGATCGGGTCGCATGGGCGGAGACGAGCAGCCCCTGCTCGAAGGCATAGTCGCGAATTCCGTCGAGGCTGACCACCGGATGCGGGCTCGTCGATATCTCGTCGACAATGAAAGCGATCGTGTCCTTCTCGATCGCCGGTGCCTGGGCGGGGTCCTGGCGGGTACTCGGCAGCCTGTAACCGATCTTTTGCGCCGCTTCGCGCACACGCTCCCTGGTTTCGGCCGAGATGCGGGCACCGGACATGTCATTGAGGACAAGGGACACGCTTGACTGCGACACACCGGCGATGCGCGCCACGTCCGTCATCGTCGGCCGGCCACCGCTCGTTTCCTTCCGCGTCACGTTGCGTCCGTTGTCTTTTGCCATTTCGGTCCCCTGCCGGCGCTGCAGCGCCGCATTGATTTTTTGCAAGCGCTAATAACTTTAGCCTTGACTGCTAATATTATTAGCGCAAGGTTTGCCCATGTGAAGCACAAAGTGCTCGCATCCGGTAGAGGAGTACCGGCAAACCGGGAGGAGAACTCACGATGAACAGGATTTCACGTCGCGCCTTCATGCTTGCCGCTACGGCGGCCGGCGCAATTGCCGTTGCCGGCACGGTCGCCTTCGCTGAACTGCCGACGCTGGCACAGAAGGAGACCTATAAGGTCGGCTTCGCACAAACGGAGTCCAACAATCCCTGGCGCATCGCCCAGACCAACAGCATGAAAGCGGAGGCTGAGAAGCTCGGCCATCAACTCGTCTACACCGATGCCGCGGGATCCGCCGCCAAGCAGGTGGCCGACGTCAACTCGATGATCGCCCAGGGCGTCGATCTGATCTTCCTCGCACCGCGCGAAGAAAAGCCATTGATCCCGGCGGTCATGGCCGCCAAGAAGGCCGGCATTCCCGTCATCCTGCTCGACCGCAGCGTCGACCCGGCGCTTGCCAAGGCCGGCGAGGACTACGTCACATTCATCGGCTCGGATTTCATCGAGGAGGGGAAGCGCGTTGCCGAGTGGCTGGTCAAGAATGCCAACGGCAAATCCAAGATCATCGAGCTTGAAGGGACGACCGGCTCGTCACCCGCCAATGACCGCAAGAAAGGATTCGACGAAGCCATCAAGACGGCTGGTGGCTTCGAGATTGTTGCCTCTCAAACGGGCGATTTCGCACGTGACAAGGGCAGACAGGTCGCCGAAGCCCTGCTGCAGGCACACCCGGATGCCGATATCGTCTATGCGCACAATGACGAGATGGCGATCGGCGCCATTGCCGCCATCGAAGCGGCCGGCAAGGTCCCGGGCAAGGACGTGTTGGTCCTGTCGATCGACGGCGGCAAGGAGGCGGTTCAGGCCGTAATCGACGGAAAGATCGCCGCGGTCGTCGAGTGCAACCCGCGCTTCGGACCCAAGGCTTTCGAGACGATGCTGCGCTATGCCAAGGGTGAGAAGATCGATCCCTGGGTCATAAACGAGGACAAGTTCTACGACTCGTCCAACGCGGCTGCCGAACTCGCCAACGCTTACTGACACATGCCTTCTCTGGCCGGGGCGGCAACGCCGCTCCTGCCATTGGCGAGGTGTAATGGAAGCTCGGCGTGATACAATCAGCTATGCCCAGGCGGCAGTTATCGGCGGTCGGCGGCAGAAGACAGATTGGCATCCGGAGGGACTAATGCTTCTGTCCATGCAGGGCATTTCCAAGTCGTTCAACGGCATTCCCGCGCTACGCTCGGCGTCGCTCGAGGTGGGACAGGCGGAGGTGATGGCGCTTGTCGGCCAGAACGGTGCCGGCAAGTCGACATTGATCAAGATTCTCACCGGCGCCTACCGGCGGGACGAGGGCTCGATTCTCCTTGGCGGAAACGAGGTCTCCTTCACCATGCCGGCGGAGAGCCAGGCCCAGGGCATTGCGACCATCTACCAGGAGATCAACCTCGCTCCGCAACGTTCCGTTGCGGAGAACATCTATCTATCGCGTGAGCCGCGCCGGTACGGCTTGATCGATCGCCGGGCGATGCGAGAGGGTGCGGCTGCCGTCCTGCGAACTTTCAATCTGGAGATCGATGTCGAGGCGCCAGTCGCACGCTTCAGCGCCGCCACCCGTCAGATGGTGGCGATCGCGCGGGCCGTCACGCAAAACGCGCGGCTGGTCATCATGGACGAGCCAACCTCGTCTCTCGATGAACGGGAAGTGGCCATTCTTTTCGACACGATCCGAACGCTGAAACGCAGCGGCGTGTCGGTCATCTTCATCGGCCATCGCCTCGACGAGCTCTACCGGATCTGCGACCGAGTGACGATCATGCGTGACGGGAAGACCGTCGCCACGAGCGCAATGGCGGACATGCCGAAGCTGGCCCTGGTGCGGCACATGCTTGGAAAAGAACTCGCGGCTTTCGAAGCGATTGCGAAGGACGCCGACGAAAGCACGCAGAGATCCGTGCGATTGTCGGTGGAGAATGCCGGCTCCGGCGTCCGTGTCCGGGACGTCAGTCTTACCGTTCGCGCAGGGGAAATCTCAGGCCTTGCCGGCTTGCTCGGCTCCGGCCGAACAGAAACCGCCAATCTGATCTTCGGCGCCGATCGGATGGAACGTGGCGAAATCCGGTACAATGGCGAACCGCGTTCGTATCGCCAGCCCGCGGACGCCATCGCCGACGGCATCGGGCTTCTTTCCGAAGACCGGAAGGTCGACGGCATCATCCCCGACATGAGCATCCGCGAAAACATGACGCTCGCGCTTTTGCCGAAACTGAACCGCGCCGGCATCATCGACCGTGCGCGACAGGACGAAATCGTCGAGCGCTATATCTCCGCGCTCGGGATCAAATGCGTCTCCCCCGACCAGCCGATCAAGGAACTCTCCGGCGGGAACCAGCAGAAGGTCCTGCTTGGCCGATGGCTCTGCACGGATCCCAAGCTCCTGATCGTCGATGAGCCGACCCGCGGCATCGACATCGGTGCGAAATCGGAAATTCTCCGCCTCTTACGCCGGCTCGCCGACGAGGGTCTGGGGGTCCTGATGATTTCGTCGGAACTTGAGGAGCTGTTGGCCGCAGCCGACCAGGTCACCGTCCTCAGCGACGGCGCCTCGGTCGCCGTCCTCCCACGCAAGGACTTGAGCGAGGCGGCACTTTTCGCCGCCATGGCGCACCAGGTGGAATAGCATGACGACGATCGAGACGCAGGCCGGCGCAAACACCGTCCCCTCGGGCAAACGTTTCTTCAGTTTGGCCGGGCGCTATGGCACGTTCGTCGCCTTCCTGGCGCTGATCCTGTTCAACGTCATCTTCACGCCGAACTTCCTGTCGCTGCAGACGCTCAACGTCAATCTCACCCAGGTTGCGACCATTGTGATCGTCGCGATCGGCATGACGTTGGTGATCGCCACCGGCGGTATCGATCTCTCCGTCGGCTCCCTGATGGCGATTGCCGGCGCCCTTGCACCGATGATCTTCATGGGAACGCTCTTTCCGGTTCCCAACATGCCGGTCGCCGTGGCACTTGCGCTCGTTCTGCCTGTCGCCGTCACCGGACTCTTCGGCCTGTTCAACGGTTTTCTGGTCACCCGTTTCGCAATCCAGCCGATCATCGCGACCCTCGTGCTCTTTATCGCCGGGCGCGGCATTGCCCAAGTCATGACCAACGGCAACCTGCAGGTCTTCAGGAATGAAGGATTCCAGTTCGTCGCAATGGGACGTGTCGCCGGCATTCCCGCGCAGGTGATCCTGATGGTGGTGATCGCGGCGATCGCCTGGGCAGCGATCCGCTACACGGTCTTCGGGCGGCAGATCATCGCGGTCGGCGGCAACGAGAAGGCAGCCCGGCTGACCGGCATGCCCGTGCACCGCGTCAAGCTGCTCGTCTACATGATCAGCGGCGCCCTTGCGGGAGTGGCCGGCCTGATCGTCGTCGCGCGCAATTCCGCAAGCGACGCCAACCTTGTCGGCCTCGGCATGGAGCTCGATGCGATCGCCGCAGTCGCCGTCGGCGGCACGCTACTGACCGGCGGCCGGGCGAATATCATCGGTACGGTAATCGGCGCGCTGGTCATCCAGCTCGTGCGCTACACCCTGCTTGCAAACGGTGTCCCTGATGCCGCCGCGCTGATCGTCAAGGCGGCCCTGATCGTGCTCGCGGTGTTCATCCAGCAGCGCGCCGGCAAGTCGTGAGGGGGTGTAGATGAACGCGTTGCTCAAGGCTCTTGCGCTCCGATCCCCCGGCGACATGGCCCGCCTCGGCGTCATCCTGGCGCTGTTCGGCCTGATCCTGTTCGGGGCGCTGCGCTACGACAATTTCCTGTCTCAATATAACATCCTGAGCTTCCTGCGTTACAATTCGATGTTCGCCCTGATCGCGCTCGGCATGGCGTTTGTCATCATGACCGGCGGCATCGATCTCTCCGTCGGCGGAACGGCGGCCATGGCGAGCGTCATCGCAGCGCTTCTGTCGCCCCATCACTGGGCGGCGGGTCTCGTCGGCGGTATCGCGGCGGGTCTTGCTGTCGGCGCGCTGAACGGCTTCATCGTCACTGCCATGCGCATCCAGCCCTTCATCGCGACGCTCGCGACCATGCTCGCGGCCTATGGCACCGCCTTGCTGCTTGCCGGCAATCAGTCGGTGTCGGTTTCCTACGACAGCGGCTTCACGGCGATTGGCCAAGACGACTTTCTCGGCTTCCCGATTCCGGCCTGGATTGCCCTCCTGGCCTATGTCGCGGGGTGGCTGGTGCTGGAGCGCCTGCCCATCGGCCGCCACGTGCTGGCGATCGGAGACGGCGAGGCGACGGCGGCGCTGATGGGTCTCAAGGTCAGGCGAACGCTCATCGCCGTCTATCTCGGTTCCGGCGCGCTTGCCGGCCTTGCCGGAGTCATTCTTGCCTCGCAGTTCGGCGCCGGCCAGCCGACTGAGGGTGTCGGCTGGGAACTCTTTGCGATTGCTTCCGTGGTGGTCGGCGGGACGCTTCTGACCGGTGGATCCGGTTCCATCGGCGCGACGCTGGCGGGCGCGCTGCTCCTCGCGATGGTGTTCAACATCCTGAATTTCGAGAACGGCCTCGGGTGGATTTCGCTTTCCGCCTATTGGCAATCCGTCATCCGGGGCGGCTTCCTGCTGATCGTCGTCGTGCTTCAGGCACGGTTGATGTCGCGCCGCGAGGAAAAGGCCTGAGACGTAGTCGATACCGAGTCCCCCGTCGGGTGGGTCCCAAGCGAAGAGGAGATACAATGCAAACGGCAATAACACGAGGCGCCGACTATGACCTCGGCGCCTGCGTCGACGTTCTGCAGCGCGACGGCATCACCGGGCTGAAGAGCGCCTTCTCGCGTGAATGGGCGGAAGCGATGCGCGAAGACATGATGACCGCTTTCTGGTCCGCCATCCAGCGGCCGGGCGGCGCCGTCGGTCGCGGCCCGCGGCGTTGGTATGTCGAGATCCATCCGCAGGATTTTTCCGGCTTCGTCGATCTCGTCACCCATCCCTGGGTCGTCGGTATGTGCGAAGCGGTCCTCGGCCCCGACTACCAGATCGTCGAGATCGGTTTCGACGTGCCGTTTCAGGGCGCCAAATACCAGCCGTGGCATCGCGACTTCCCTTCGCCGCCCGACACCTATGTCGGGCGCCACATCACCTCGCTTGCCTTCAATCTGACGGGCGTGGACGTCACCGAGGATATGGGCCCGTTCGAGATCGCTCCAGGCACACAGTGGCTCGACGGTCGGGAATGGAAACACGAGATGTTTCCGCCCAAGGAGGGGTGGCCGGAGTTTCAGAATCTCGCGACCCGCAAGTACCCGAAGCTCGGCGATATTTCGTGCCGCTCTGCGCTTACCATCCATCGCGGGACGGAACACGGCTCTCCGATCGCCCGCCCCGTCATGGTTCTCGGCGCCGATGCACCCGGCGCAGGCCATGCGGAATTGCACGACATGATGGTGACCAAGGACTATTACGACGCCCTGCCGGAAGCGGTAAAGAAACATCTGGTCTGCAGGGTTGTCGAAGAGTTGATCCCGGTTACGCAGAAGCATGATATTGAAGGTTTGGTCATGGGGTCGACGCCGACCTGACACGCCTTGCACGCGCCCCCCGGTATCGCTTAGAATCGCGATAAAAATGTCCACGCATCGTTGCGCTTGGTACTTCTATCTCGCGTCAGGAATTGGAGCTGACGCTCGTCCTGGCGTTTGGCGGGGATTGCGACGACGAGCTGGAGAGGTCGCGGCTGCGTGCCGGCAGCTGACTTGGAACAGGCGCGCCTCGCCGACGATTGGCTTGCCAGCATAGACAACCGTACAACCCGCTACCGACTTTTCATTGCTCGGAAGCCGGATGGCGACATTCCCGTCCAGCGCTTGAACGCGCGCGTGAAATGGGCGGGATCGCTGTAGCCTACCCTGAAGCCGATCTCGGTCATGCTATGAACGCCTTCGCAGATCAATCGGATCGCCTCACTGCGACGAGTCTCGTCGAGCAGCTCCTCGAAATCGACGCCGCAAAACTTCAGGCGCCTCTGCAGGGTCCGGGTCGATACTCCAACGCTTCGTGCCAGTGCAGCCAGTTTAAGTTCCTGATCATCGCAGAGCCTGCTGCTGAGCAGCTTTGCCGCCTCCACCGTCGTGTTTAACGCGATTGTCACCTTCGAAGGCCGATTTGTTGCATGTTTGAGAGGGAGCTCGAGTAACTCACGGTCAAATTCGATCATGTCATGCTCGCATCCCAGTTCGATGTTGGATCCCAGAAATTCCTCAAGCGCTTGGATTCCTTGCGTCTTCGACGCCGTCAATCGAACCCTTATTCCGGAGGGTTCGCCCGCCATGAGCGGCACTTTCCGTAGTACCGCGAGGCTCCCGAAGATGAACTGCCGGGGATCGAACTCGTAACGGTCAGCGAAGCGGAAGACGATTCGAGCCGTTTTGCCTTCCGCAAGCAAGCGCACCTCCGATCCGCGGTGAATCGTCGGCGCGTTGGCGGTCGCGAGCGCGCATGCAGCGGCCACATTCTCTGCTGCCAGAACGGATTGCCCCCACACGCCGAGATCGCAGAGTTCGGTCATGAAGCCGACATGCGCGCCCGCGAACGGGTCCCCCGCAACATTCGCCAACTCGTTTGCCATACGAAAGCACTCCGCGCGCGGAAGCCAGCCATCCGCGTTCTGGAACACGTTTGGCGAGATGCCGACGCGTTCGCAGAACTCGATCGCCGAGACGTCGCGTTTGGCCAGATAGGGCGCTATCGGCAGGAAAGCCCTGATCCTGATCGAGGGTGCGGGATTCAACATCCGGAGAACAAAGTTGGCATGAAAAGGCAAGACGAAGTTCGCGCACTATAGCAGTATGCAACTTCTTTGGAAGGCCTTCGCGATAAAGTTGTCCGTAGCTAGCAAGAACTCTGCGGCGTTTTGGTCGGTGGGAGAACCTGGTTCTTTAGGTGAGCAGATGAGTGGACCCATACTGAGATGGCCTGGTGCAGCACGGCGCCGGTACATGCTAGTTCTGACGGTCGCAGTCAGCGCGGCTGCGTGGCCGGCGGCCGCGCAAGACAGGATCGATCCGGAGGCCAATCGGATTCTGGCTGCGATGAGCGACAATCTCAAATCGATGCCGACACTTCGGGTCGACTTCGACGCGGATCAGGAAGTCCTCAGCCTTCAGGGCCAGAAGATCCAGTACAGCGCATCCGGCTCCATTGTACTCGATCGCGCGAAGGGTTTCCGGATGAAGCGCATGGGGCCTTTTGGTGAGGCGGAGGTGATATTTGACGGCAAGACCATATCGCTCCATGACAAAGTCGGGAACGCTTACGCGCAACTGCAAAGTCCCGGCCGCGGCGTTGAAGACGCGACCGAGGAGCTTCGCGCCGTTACCGGACTTGATGCTCCGGGGGCCGAGCTGTTGGCGAGCGACCCATATGCCGTCCTCAGCGACGGCGTGACCGACGGAGCCGTAGTTGGAACGGCCTTCGTCAACGGGGTCGAATGTGACCATCTCGCCTTCAGGGCTGATCTGGTCGACTGGCAAATCTGGATCAGCAAAGGCAGTAAGCCGTTGCCCCTCAAATATGTCATCACGACCAAATGGGTGACGGGGGCGCCGCAGTATTCGCTGCGGCTCAGCAACTGGAAGTCGGATGGGCTCGAAGCCGCCCAGTTTAAGTTCACGCCGCCAGCGGACGCGGCCAAGCTCGAACACGTTCACGCCGATGTAACCGGCGAACTTTCGCTGGAGGCTGACCAATGAAGATGCGCAAGCTGCACCGCAAAGCCCTTTCAGTTGTAATAGCTTGTCTAGCCGTGCTCGCGGCAGACGATCTCATTCCCATGCAATTCGGCTCGTTCGTATCCGAGGCGCAGGCGATCGTAGGGCGACCATTGACGCCGGCAAGTGTCGCTGGTGTCGCCCGCCGTACCACGCGCCGCGTCATCCGCCGCTCCTCGGTGTATGTCGCCGCTCTCCCTGCCGGCTGCGTCAGGACCAGCGTCAGCGGCGCTGTCGTGTGGCGTTGTGGCGGGGCCTACTACCAACCTTATGGCGACCGTTACGTCGTCGTCTACATCGACTGAACTGGACGCATTTCGTCACAAATCGATTTTTTCGGAGGGATAGAATGAACATTACGCGCCGTGACTTGACGGTGGCCGGTCTCGGCCTGATGGCAGCTGGCTCCATAGTGTCGCCGGTGACCGCCCGCGATGGGCTGGTAGCGAATTTGCCAGAGGGTCTCGACGAGTTCGCATTGGCCGTGGAGGCCTACATCTACGCCTATCCTCTTGTGACAATGGAGATCACCAGACGCGTGATCACCAACGTCGCCGAGCCGGAAGGAAGCCGCGGCCCGATGGGGCACGTCATCAAGCTGCGCCAATACCCGGACGCCAAGTTCCGAGACGTGACGGCGCCCAATGCCGATACGCTCTACACGACCGCCTTCTTTGACGTGGGTGATGAGCCTTGGGTGGTTAGCCTGCCGGACCTGAAAGATCGCTATGCCTTGTTTCCGATGCTCGATGGCTGGACGACCGTGTTCGACGTTCCCGGAAAGCGGACGACGGGCACAGGGGCGCAGACTTTCGTGGTTACAGGTCCCGGATGGGAAGGGACGCTCCCGGAAGGAGTTAAGCAATACAAGTCTCCGACAAGCATCGTCTGGTTGCTTGGGCGCATCTACTGCACCGGTACCCCGGAAGACTACGCCGAAGTCCACAAGCTGCAGGATGAAGTGAAGCTCTATCCCTTAAGCGCATGGGGGAAGGACTGGACGGCACCCAAGGGCAAGGTAGATCCGGCGATCGACATGAAGACCGCGGTTCGCGACCAGGTCAACAATATGGACGCCATCGAATATTTCAGCCTGTTCGCCGAGCTCCTGAAAAGAAATCCGCCGACCGACGCGGATGCGCCCATGGTCGCCAAGCTCGCTGAACTGGGCATCGTTCCTGGTCAGGACTTCGACAAGACCAAGTTCGATCCCGCGTTTGCGAAGCGCGTCCCGCAGCTCGGTTTCGCACGCATCATGATGCATTTCAAATTCAGCGACGGCGACGTTCAGGATATTGACGGTTGGGGCTTCACGACAAAGACCGGTCTTTACGGCACCAACTATCTCCAGCGTGCCTTGGTCACCGCGATCGGTCTGGGGGCAAACCGGCCGCAGGATGCGATCTACCCAACATCGCAGAAGGCCGACAGCGGCGTGATCAAGCGGGCATACAATGGATCCGAGAAATACGTACTGACATTCAAAAAGGGTCTTACACCGCCCGTCGCAGGTTTCTGGTCATTGACCATGTATGATGCGGACTACTTCTTTGTCGACAATCCGCTGAATCGCTACTCGATCAGCGCACGGCAACCGCTCAAGGCCAATCCGGATGGCTCGATTGACCTGTTGATCCAGCATGAATCCCCCGGAGCGGACATGGAATCAAACTGGCTGCCAGCGCCCAAGGGAAAATTCATCCTCATGATGCGCCTGTATTGGCCTAACGAGAGCAATCCGTCCATCATCGATGGTTCCTGGACGATACCGCCAGTCAGAAAGGTGAGCTGATTCGCTAAGAAGGTCCGCATCCAGTCTGGATGATCAGTTACACCCGGGAACTGAGGCGGATCCGACCCGCCTCGTTCACGGGCTTTTCTGCGCGCCGGCGAACGCGGTAGGTCAGATCTCTGCGGAGGTCACATGCCTCACCGGCTGCCAAGAGGGTGGGGGCTTACCTATAGTGCCTCGGAATATCGAGTCTGCGCCACTGGCGAGTCGAGCTTGAATCAACCTTGGTATCTCCAGATCTGCCATCCCGTTGCGGTGAAGCTCTATGTCCTTCCTTCGGTTCTTGTCGCCATTGCTGGTCTTGTGTTTCTGTCTGTCTGGTGCGGCAACATTGCATGCACAAGCACCGACAGAGAAAGCTCTTGAGCATACGGCTCCAGTGCTGCTGATCGAAGAGTGGGAAGCGCGCTCGCGCAACCGTCTCAACGCAGTGCTCTCTGCAGTGCCGCGGGTAGGCAATGAACTCTCCCGCGTCGCGTCTGGGCTACGGCAAGAGGCGCGCAACAGCGGTCTGGCACCTGCAGTACTCATGCTCGGCATCATTGCAGGCATTGCCTTTGGCGCTGACTGGTTCGTTCGTCTTGCAGTGCAAGAGTCCCTCTTGCCCAAGCGTCCTTTGATGCAAATCCACGCCGAGTTCTTGCCGCTACTGGCATCCACGGCGACAGCTGCCGTCCTCTTTCTCCTCTTCGCTTGGCCGCCGCTCGCACGTGTGGTCGTGCTCCATTCTCTCCTAGCAATCATCGCCTATCGATTCGCGACCGCGCTCTGCCGGCTCGCCTTGTTTACGTCTGTACTATCGGCTCGGGCCTATTCACGAGTCCGTATATTCGCCGCGGTGCTCTTCATGGCGGTGGCGTTCTCAGCGATATGCCAGCGCCTCAGCGTTGACCCCGATGTCCGTTCAGTTCTGGCAATTGGATTTTCGGTCCTGCTTTTGCTGATCTCGATCGACGGAATTTGGCGCAACGGCTCGGATGGCGGGCAGCCGCCGCAGCGTCGCGCCGCCCGTGCAATCGGGATCACCGGAGCCGTCTTGCTCTGGCTGCTCTGGTGCGGTGGCTTCGTGGCGCTGTTCTGGCTTGGAATAATGCTCATCGTTGTGCCGCGCGCCTTGTCAGCAACCGACAGTTTGATCCATGCGTGGGCGGCATCACGCGGAGATGGAGAGCGTGCTTCAGACCCTAAGACCGTGCTGCTCGCGCGGGGCATGCGGGCGATCGTTATTATCGCGGCGGTCGATTGGGTCGGATTCGTCTGGCGACATAATTTCCAGTTCCTCGCCGGTCACATGACCTTGGCCCAGACGATCATCGGCGGGGCATTCAACAGCATCGTCATCCTGCTGCTCATCGACCTCTCTTGGCAACTTGCGAATGCTTATATTACCCGCAAGCTCAGCGATCGCGGTGATGAAGCAGCGCTCACACCGAATGAGGCCGCACGACAAAGCCGGCTTCGCACCTTGCTGCCCGTTTTCCGCAACGGCTTGGCAGCGGGGCTTCTCTCTGTAGCCGTTCTTACGGTACTTTCGCAGATGGGGGTTCAAATCGGCCCATTAATCGCAGGCGCGGGCGTCTTCGGCGTTGCAATCGGCTTCGGCTCACAGACCCTCGTCAAGGACGTTGTCAGCGGCATTTTCTACCTTCTGGACGATGCGTTCCGCGTCGGCGAGTACATCGAGGCGGGAAGCTACACGGGCGTCGTAGAATCCTTCAGCCTTCGTTCCGTGCGACTGCGACACCACCGTGGCCCCATCTTCACGGTACCCTTCGGTTCGCTTGGTGCGATCAAGAATGCGAGCCGCGACTGGACAGTCGATAAGTTCCGCATCCGTGTCCCCTTCAAAACCGACCTCGATAGAGTGCGCCAGCTCATCAAGGATATCGGCAGGCAGTTGCAGGCGGATCCGGAATTCGGCTCGTCCTTTATCGAGCCACTCAAGCTCAAGGGCGTGGAGCAGATCGGCGAATACGGCATCGAACTCGGCGTGGCCTTTACCTGCAAGCCCGGAGAACAGACCATGATCCGTCGAAAGGCTTACGCAATGCTGATGCAGGCTTTCCGTGACAACGGGATCGACTTCGCCCAGCCGACGGTTCAAGTCAGCGGAGATGACAAGGATACAGCCGCCGCTCTCGTGGCGCGTCAGCTTCCAGGAACGACCGCAGCGCCAGGTCCGGGCTGACGAAGGCGGCGGAGAACTGCAACGATCGGCTCCTGCGATTATCCAAAGGTTGGGCAGACTTGCATTGGCGGATTTCCGAAGCCGGCGTGGCATGAAATGGCAAGCGACACGATTGCGCTTGCTGTAACGCTGTAATCGAGCGTTGTGGCCGTGAGGGTCAGGGGGAAGCGTGACTCTGGAATCGACTTTGGGAACAGTCGCTGCCGAACGCACGCGCGTAGGCATGATCTTCGCCGCTTGCCGAGCCTCTTCGATGGGAGCATGGCTGCACTTGCCGGGCGTCGTGGGCTTGAGCCTGGCGTTGCTCGCTGCATGTGCAGGTCGACCGACTGGTGTGCTGGAGCCGGTAGCGGCCGTTCCATCAGCCGCACAAGTTGAGATGCTGGTCACGACGACCCGAGACCGCGCTGAAACACCGGGCGAGATGTTCAGCGGCGAGCGCGCGCCCAGCCCGACTTTCGCGGACATCACGGTGTCGATTCCGCCCGGCACCGTCCGTAAGGCGGGCGAAGTCGCTTGGCCACGCAAGCTGCCGCCTAATCCCGCGACGGATTTCGCGACGCTCAAGGCTGAGGAGATCGAGCGCATTGCAGCCGAGAAATGGTTGAGCAGTCATGTGCGCAAGAGCCCGGACGCTAGCGTTCTCGTCTTTATCCACGGGTTCAACAACCATTTCGAGGATGCAGTCTTCCGTTTCGCGCAGATCATGCACGATTCGGGCGCGCACAGCGTGCCAGTCCTTGCGACGTGGCCGTCACGCGGGAGTCTGCTGGCCTATGGCTACGATCGCGAAAGCACCAACTATACGCGAAACGCGGTAGAACGTTTGTTCCAGTACCTAGCTCGTGACTCCGAGGTCAAGGAAGTCTCGATTCTGGCCCATTCCATGGGCAACTGGCTGGCGCTGGAATCCTTGCGCCAGATGGCCATCCGCAATGACGGACTTCCGGCCAAGTTCAAGAACGTCATGTTGGCAGCGCCTGACGTCGACGTCGACGTTTTCCGATCGCAGATTGCCGACATGGGCAAGCGACGGCCGCGCTTCACGCTCTTCGTCTCTCGTGATGACCGTGCGCTCGCAGTTTCTCGTCGCGTCTGGGGCAATGTCTCCCGGTTGGGAGCGATCGATCCGGAGCAGTCGCCCTACAAAGAGGAACTGTCGGCGAATAACATCTCCGTCATCGATCTCACCAAGATCAAAGAGGGTGACAGTCTCCATCACACCAAGTTCGCGGAATCGCCTGAGATCGTCCAACTGATTGGTAACCGTCTCTCCGACGGCCAGACTTTGACCGACAGCAGGCTCGGCCTTGGCGATCATATCGTGGCCGCGACAGCCGGGGCCGCGCAGACCGTTGGAACCGCTGCGGGCCTGGTGGTTTCGGCGCCGGCTGCAATAGTCGATCAAAACACCCGGCAGAACTACGCCCACCATATCGAGGCACTCGTCGGCCCGGCCAATGGAGCCAACATGGCCGGCAGCGAGTGCGGGAAAAGAAGCCGTGCGACGTCTGGATGTAGCCAATAGCCCGACAGGAAACGGCATCCATCGTGCATTTGACCAACCTGCGGCCCTCAACCGAGTCTGAACTGGGGCCGCGAAGCGAGATCGGTCGCAACAGCGGCCGCTATTGGGAGATATCATGAAGATCTGCGTCATTCATACGCTCGCCGCAGTTGGAACTTGCCTCGTTGCTGGGAGCGCCTGGGCCGCGGACATCTATTCCCCGATGACGCCGGAGGTTCAGCAGACGACCACCGAAAGCGGATGGAGCTTGTCCTTTGCTCCCTATTTCTGGGCGGCTGGATTGTCGGGAGACGTCGCGCAGTTCGGGCTGCCGGCGGTGGATGTCGATGCCAGTTTCAGCGACCTCTTCGACCATCTCGAGTTCGGTGCGATGGCGACAGGCGAAGCCCGCAACGGTCCGTACAGCATCTTCGGTGATGCGATCTATACGAAGATTTCGGGGCAGGCCGGCACGCCAAGAGGCGTCCTTGCCACGGACGTGGAGCTCACATCCGAGACGTTCGCCGGGCTGCTCGGCGCAGGATACTCTGTCTTCGAGAGCGGTGCCGCCCGGTTGGACGTCGTCGGCGGCATGCGCGTGTGGTCGGTTGAGAGCGAGCTTTCCTTCCGCGGCGGTATTCTCGATGGGCGCTCCAGAAAAGACGATGCCACCTGGGTGGACGGTCTGGCCGGCTTTCGCGGTACTTATTCGCTCACACCCGAAATCTACCTCACGGGATGGGGGCTCGTCGGTGCCGGTGGCGCCGATCTCGATTGGGACGTCGCCGCAGCGGTCGGCTATCGGTTCAGCAACAGCGTATCGGCCGTTGCCGGCTACCGTGCATTAGGAGTGGATTACAGTGATGACGGATTCGTTTTCGACGTCATCCAGCAGGGGCCGATCCTCGGGCTGGTGCTACGCTTTTAGGAATTACCCGTATCCTCGCCCGGCGCTGTTCGTGCTTGGCTAGATAGGGCTATTGGCCGATCGGGTAGCCACCGGGCACATCAAACAGCAAAAAGCCCGTCGATTGGAAGTGGCGATCGCACGGGGGCGGTTTGCCCCGTGCGATCGCGAGATCGTCAGTGGTTGTGCCGCGGTGGTGTCTTGGAGATCTGGCGGAAAGCGTCCGCATCCCTGATCGTCGCGCCGTCGGCGAGCTCTGTCACGGTCTGGCGGTAGATCATCTGCCAAGGGGTGGCGTCACCCGGTACCTTTGGAATACCCTCGGCCTTGCGGCGCTCGATCTCGGCACCGTCCACCAACATGTCGCAGAGGCCTTCGTTGAAGTCGATGCGGATGGTGTCGCCGGTACGTACCCAGGCAAGGCCGCCGCCGGCCGCGCTTTCGGGCGAGGCGTTCAGGATCGACGGGCTGTCGGCCGTGCCGGACTGGCGGCCGTCGCCGATCGTAGGAAGGCTCATGATGCCGCGCTTCAGCAGGTGATCCGGTGGCTGCATGTTGACCACTTCGGCCGAGCCCGGCCAACCCTTGGGACCGGCGCCGCGGATCACCAGGATGCAGTTCTCGTCGATGTCGAGCGAAGGGTCGTTGATCCGCTTGTGGTAGTCCTCTGACCCGTCGAAAACGATGGCGCGCCCCTCGAACACGCCCTCGCGTCCCGGCTCCTGCAGGTAGCGCTGGCGGAAGCTGTCGGAAACGACGCTCATCTTCATGATGGCGAAGTCGAAGAGATTACCCTTGAGGACGAGGAAGCCCGCGCGTTCGCGCAGCGGCTCGGCAAAAGGCCTGATTACTTCGCGATCTTCCGATTCGCGGCCTTCGAGGTTTTCTGCCATTGTCTTGCCGGTCACCGTCGGACAGCCGCCGTCGATCTTGCCGGCCTTGAGCAGTTCCCACATGATGGCGGGCACACCGCCGGCACGATGGAAACGTTCACCGAGATAGGCACCCGCCGGCTGGACATTGGCGAGCAACGGTATGTCGTAGCCATGTACCTGCCAATCGTCCGGCTTGAGCGTCACTCCCGCGTGCTTGGCCATTGCCATCAGGTGCGGCTGGGCATTGGTCGAGCCACCGATGGCGGAGTTGACCTTGATCGCGTTCAGGAATGCCTCGCGCGTCAGAATGTCGGACGGCTTGACGTCCTCCATTACGAGCTCGACGGCGCGGCGGCCGGTGCGATAGGCCATTTGGCCGCGTTCGCGGTAAGCTGCCGGGATCGCCGCACAGCCGGTCAGCGACATGCCGAGCGCTTCTGCCATGGCATTCATCGTGGATGCCGTGCCCATGGTGTTGCAATGGCCAACCGAGGGAGCGGAATCCAAGGCTGCTTCGAGGAACTGCTCGCGGGTTATTTCGCCGGCGGCATACTTGCGGCGCGAACGCCAGATCACGGTGCCGGAGCCGACGAGATCGCCGTCGTTCCAGCCGTCGAGCATCGGCCCGCCGGAGAAGACGATCGCCGGAATGTCGACCGTCGAGGCGGCCATCAGTGCCGACGGAGTGGTCTTGTCGCAGCCGGTGGTCAGAATCACGCCGTCGAGCGGATAGCCGTAGAGGATCTCGACCAGTCCGAGATAGGCGAGGTTGCGGTCGAGCGCCGCCGTCGGCCTCTTGCAGTTCTCGAACAGCGGATGGGTCGGGAACTCGATCGGAATGCCGCCCGCATCGCGAATGCCGTCGCGCAGGCGCTTCGCCAGCTCCAGATGGTGGCGGTTGCAGGGGTTGAGGTCGCTGCCCGACTGGGCGATGCCGATGATCGGCTTGCCGGACCGCAATTCTTCCGGTGTGGTGCCGTAGTTCATGAAGCGCTCCAGATAGAGCGCGGTCAGGTCCAGGTGCTCGGGGTTATCGAACCAGTCCTGCGAGCGCAGCCGTCGGGTGGCTTTCTTGTCGTCGGTCATTGATCTTCCTTCCGTTCGCTCCCGTTGGCCTTCTCCAGATGCAATAGAAGCGCGCTATGATCCTTTTCGCCGCCGCCATCGGCGACGAAGTCACGGAATTCGCTGCGTACCATGGCCGTCAACGGCAATTCCAGATCCAGGAGATCGGCCATGGCGGCAACCGCATCCAGATCCTTCAGCTGCAGCCGGGAGGGACCGCCGGGGGCGAAGGTGCGGTTCGCCATGCGGGCGCCGTGCAGGTCAAGAATCCGGCTCTCGGCGAAGCCGCCGCGAATGGCGTCGCGGAACCTGCCGCGATCCGCCCCGCCGGCTTCCACGAGGATCATCGCCTCGGCGACCGCGCCGATCGTGATGGCAACGATCTGCTGGTTGGCGAGCTTGCAGATCTGACCGGCGCCGGCGGGGCCGACATGGGTGACGCGCCCAAGCGCGGCAAAGACGTCCGCAAGGTCTGCGATAACCTCGGCCTTGCCGCCGGCCATGATGGCGAGTGTCCCGGCTTCGGCGCCGACGACGCCGCCGGAAACCGGGGCATCGACGTGGGCGACGTCGAGCTCAGCGAGGCGGGCGGCGTGATCGCGGGCGATCGGCGGGGTAATCGACGAGGAATCGACAACGATTGCGCCGACCTGCAGGACTTCGGCGACGCCGGCTTCGAACAGAACTTGGCCGACCGCGTTTCCGTCGCTCAGCATGGTGAAGACGATATCGGCATCACGCGCAGCGTCGGCGGCCGTGGCGGCGAGGTTTGCGCCGTCGGCCGCCAGGGCTTCGGCCTTGGAGGCGTCACGGTTCCAGACGGTGACGGAAAAACCTGCCTTCAGCAGGCGGCGTGCCATCGGCGCGCCCATGAGCCCGGTGCCGAGAAAGGCAATGCGGCGGGACGCAGTCCGTCTGTCCGCGTTCATCAGAACTTGCCTCCCAGTTCGTCCTCGATGTGGACCTTGATGATCTCGTCGAAGGATTTTTCAGCGGTGAAGCCGAGTTCGATAGCGCGCTTGGCTTCGAAACCGGGTGCCCAGCCGGCGCACATACGCATGATCATCTCGTCGGGCTCGCGACGGATGAGCGACACCGCCTTCTCGCCGGCGACGCGGCGCAGAGCCTCGATCTGTTCGCCGACGGTGGCGCTGAGGCCCGGCATCGATAGGTTACGGCGCGGGCCGACCTTTTCGACGCCGATGGTCGCGCCGTGGATCAGGAAGCCGACGGCCGAGCGCGGCGAGGCGTGCCAGTGGCGGACGTCCTCAGAGACCGGAAGTACGGCTTCCTGGCCGACCAGCGGCTCGCGCAGGATGTTGGAGAAGAAGCCGGAGGCAGCCTTGTTCGGCTTACCCGGACGGATGCAGATGGTCGGAAGGCGGATGCCGATGCCGTCGAAGAAGCCGCGACGCGAATAGTCCGACAGCAGGAGTTCGCAGATGGCCTTCTGGGTGCCGTAGCTGGTCAGCGGCGTGGTGTGGAACTCGTCCGGGATCGGATAGGGCAGGGGAGCGCCGAAGACGGCGATCGACGAGGTGAAGACGACGCGCGGCTTGTAGCCGTCCTGGCCGTGGGCGATGCGGATCGCGTCGAACAGGTAACGGGTGCCGTCGAGGTTGATTCGGTAGCCCTTGTCGAAGTCGAGTTCGGCTTCACCCGACACGATGGCGGCGAGGTGGAAGATCACGTCCGGCCGTCCGGCGACGAGGCGATCGGCTTCGCCGGCAGACGAAAGGTCGACGGTTTCAAGGACGGCCTTGCCGGTGAAAGCAGCCGGAGCTTCCGGGGTGACGACGTCGACCAGCGTCATCACGTCGATGGCGCGGCCGTCGAGGTTTCCGTCCGTCGCAAGACGTGCCGCGAGCTTGCGACCCACCATGCCGGCGGCGCCGATGATCAGAATATGCACGTGATTACCTCCTCCATGCTTTTGTTCCCACCTTCCGACGAAGATGCGAACCATTCGGCCGAAAAAAGACATTGTAAGGTTGTCTGATAACCTTATATGGTGCGTTTGAAAACAGAATAGTTGGCATCCCGCACAGGTCGTCACAGTTTCGGCTGGGCCCTGGAGCGCCGCGGCCGGGAGGGACACGTGAGCGTGAGCATCCAGTCATATCAGCAGAAATTCGTGGACGCCCTCGGGGCGGACCTGGTTCTCCTCGGGGAAGAGGTAGCGCGCTATTGCCGCGACTGGCACGGCGATGTGACCACAGGAGCGATCGCGGTCCTTCGTCCGCGCTCCACCGATGACGTATCGAAGGCGGTGCGCGTCTGCGCCGAACTCGGCGTCGCAATCGTGCCCCAGGGCGGCAACACTGGCCTCGTGCTGGGTGCTACGCCGGATGCGCCGGAAAGTCAGGTCGTGCTCAGCCTCGAGCGGATGAATGCCATCCGCCGGCTTGACGTCGACGATTTCTCGGCCGTCGTCGAGGCGGGCGCCGTTCTGTCCGAATTCAAGGACAAGGTCGAGCAAGCTGGAATGTTCTTCCCGCTCGCGCTCGGTGCGCAAGGGTCCTGCCGAATCGGCGGCAATGTCTCCACCAATGCCGGCGGCATCAATGTCCTGCGCTACGGCATGACGCGCGAACTGGTGCTGGGGCTGGAAGTCGTTTTGCCCGACGGTTCGGTTTTCGACGGGTTGTCGACACTGCGCAAGGACAATCGGGGCATTGATCTGAAGCAGTTGTTCATCGGCGCCGAAGGCACGCTCGGGATCATCACGGCAGTCGCTGTGAAGCTTGCGCCGATGCCGGATCAGGTGGCCACCGCCCTCCTGGGATTGAATGCGCTCGATGATGTGATCGCGCTCTACCGCCGCGCCCGTCGCGACTGCTGCGATCTTTTGTCGGCCTTCGAGTTCATGCCGCCGCTCGCCTTCACACTGGCGCGCGAGGCGATGCCGGACCTCGCCATGCCGATGTCGGGCGACCACGCGGCCTATGCGCTGCTCGAAATCTCGGGCTCGGGGCTGGTCGACGTGGCGGACCTGATGGAACGTTTCCTCGAAGGTGTCATGGGCGACGGTCTCGTGATCGACGGGGTCGTCGCCACGTCCAAGGCGCAGGCGCGCAATCTCTGGCTTTTCCGCGAGGGCATGAACGAGGGGCAGGCGAAGCGCGGTCCGCACTTGCGCACCGATGTTTCTGTTCCGCTTTCGCGGGTTGCCAATTTCGTCCGCGATGCTGAGAAGGCCGTCTACGACGCGCTTCCGGAATGCGTCTGCGTCTCCTACGGCCATGTCGGCGACGGCAACGTGCACCTGAACGTGCTGCCGCCGAGTGACTTGCCGCGCAGTGAGACCGATGCGCGGATCTACAAGGCGAAGAAGATCATCAACGAAGTGCTCGACGGTTATCACGGCTCGATCAGCGCCGAGCACGGCATCGGTCGCTTGAAGAAGTCCGACTTCGATACGCGTCTGTCCGAAGTTCGGCGCAAGCTGCTGACCGCGGCGAAGACGGCGATCGATCCGGATCTTCGGATGAATCCCGGTTGCCAATTGAGTTTCGCGAGGGATTGAGAGACAACCCCCACGTGACGCGGAGGAGGCGGGCGTAAAGACGATGGAATTCGGACACATCAGGCGAAGTGAACATCTGCCGGCGCGTATTGCCGCTCAGATCGCGCGCGACATCACCGAAGGCCGGATGCGCCCCGGCGAAAAGCTGCCGACCGAACACTTTCTGGCCAAGGCGCTGGGCGTGAGCCGCTCCGTGGTGCGTGAGGCGATTGCGCAGCTGCGCAACGAAGGACTGGTCGAGACGCGCCAGGGTGTCGGCGCCTTCGTCACCGAGCCCCACGCACGGCCGATTCGCATCGAGCAGGATGATCTGGCCGACCACCAAAGTTTCCGCGATCTCTTTCAGTTGCGTGTGCCGCTGGAGATCGAGGCTGCGGGCTTGGCCGCGCTGCACCATACGGCCGATGATCTTCAGCGTATCGACGAGACGCTCGCCGGCATGAGTGGCGCGGAAAAGTGGACAGCGGAAGGCATCGTCGCCGACCTTGCGTTTCACCGCGCAGTCGCCGCCGCCACCGGAAACGAATACTTCTCGGTCTTCATCGGATTCATCGCGGAGCGCATCAGCTTGGCGATCAATGCGGCGCGCGCGGCCGCCGTTCTCGAGGAGATCGTCGAAGTGACGATCGAGGAGCATGTCGCCTTGCGGGACGCCATTGCCAGCCGGGATCCGAAACGGGCGAGGGAGGCGATGAAGACGCACCTGTTGGGGGCGGCGAAGCGGCTCGACCTGACGCTTGAGGCCTATTAAGGACGCATTTTATTAATATCGAGCCCCGAATGGTCGAGAATCCTAGGAAATGGTGGTGAGAACCTCAATCGTGGTGGCTTTCTGAACAAGCCGTCATTTGGACGCTGGACAGTGCGACGGAGTCCGATTAAAACGATTGAGCAACGTTGTCAGACATCCAGACAATAAGGCAAGGTAGCGGGAGGTCGCTGCCTGGGAGACATTCGAAAAGGGAGGATGGACTTGGTTTCCAAGCATTCACTATCCGCGGCCGCAATTTTGCCGGAAGACGCAGCGCAGGCCGTTCTGGTCGGGCGTGTGTGGTCGAAGGCTATCGATGGCCCTTGCCCGGTACTGCTGCGCGACGGACGCTTGCTTGACCTGACAACCATCGCTGCCACCGTTTCTTTCCTGTTCGAGCAGGATGGGCTGGTCGGCAGGCTGAAATCCGCGACCGGTCTTGCCGATCTCGGCTCTCTCGATGATTTCCTCTCCGGCAAGGCGGGCGAGCTTCTGGCGCCGATCGACCTTCAGTCGATCAAGGCGGCGGGCGTCACCTTCGCCGACAGCATGCTCGAGCGCGTGATCGAGGAGCAGGCCAAGGGCGATTCCTCCCGGGCACAAGAAATCCGCGAACGGCTGGCGCCGGTGCTCGGCGATAGCTTGCGCGGTCTCGTTGCCGGTTCGGAGCAGGCGGCGAAGGTCAAGGCGCTGCTGCAGGACATGAACCTCTGGTCGCAGTACCTCGAAGTCGGAATCGGCCCCGATGCCGAAATCTTCACCAAGTCGCAGCCCATGTCGTCCGTCGGCTGTGGCGACACGGTCGGCATTCATCCGATCTCGCAGTGGAACAATCCCGAGCCCGAAGTCGTGCTCGCCGTTCGTTCTGACGGTACGATCCTCGGCGCCACGCTCGGCAACGACGTGAACCTTCGTGATGTTGAAGGCCGTTCTGCCCTGCTGCTCGGCAAGGCGAAGGACAACAATGCGTCCTGCTCGATCGGCCCGTTCATTCGCCTGTTCGATGACAACTTCACCATCGACGACCTGCGCAAGGTTCGCGTCTCGCTGCTGGTCAAGGGCGAGGACGGTTTCGAGATGGCTGGCGAAAGCCCGATGGAAGCGATCAGCCGCAGCCCGGAAAACCTGGTGTCACAACTGCGCAACCGCAATCACCAGTATCCGGACGGAGCGGTGCTCTTCCTCGGCACGATGTTCGCGCCGGTGAAGGATCGCCGTGGCGCCGGACAGGGCTTCACGCACGAAGTGGGCGATCGGGTGGAAATATCGACGTCGAAGCTCGGGCGTCTGGTGAACTGGGTTGATCGCTGTGATGCCTGCCCGGAATGGACCTTTGGGGTCGGCGCCCTCATGCGAAATCTTGCCAAGCGCGGCCTCTTGTAAAGCAACCGGGAGAGGAACGAGTGCAAAAGGCAACTGATCTATTCTACAGGGTTCTCGAAATCCTGCTGATCGTCCTTATGTCAGGAATGGCGATCATGGTTTTCGTTAACGTTGTCATGCGTTACGCCATGAATTCCGGCCTGACCGTGTCGGACGAACTGGCGCGTTATTTCTTCGTCTGGGTAACCTTCATCGGTGCCGTCGTGACCTTCCGCGAACACGGGCACCTGGGCGTCGAAACGCTGGTCGCGCTTCTCGGTCGCAAGGGGCGCATCGTCTGCATGATCCTGAGCAACCTGGTGATCATCGGCTGTTCGGCGATCTTCTTCTGGGGCACCTGGAAGCAGCTTCCGATCAACTGGAGCATGAAGGCTCCTGTGACCGGCCTGTCGATGGGCTTCGTCTACGGCATCGGCTTTTTTACCGGCGCTGGCTGCGTGATCATCGCGCTTGAACGTCTTGTTCGTCTCCTTACCGGTCGCGTGACCCAGGAAGAAATCGAGGCTTTCGCTGGCGAAAACCTCACTCTCGAACAGATGGCGGAGCGTAGCTGATGACCCTTTTCGTTTTTGTTGGTTCCCTGCTGGGAGCCATGGCGATCGGGGTGCCGGTTGCATTTTCGCTGATGTTCTGCGGCGTCGTGCTCATGTGGTACATGGGTATGTTCAACACCCAGATCATCGCCCAGAACATGATCGCCGGGGCTGACACCTTCACCCTGCTCGCCATTCCCTTCTTCATTCTGGCGGGCGAGCTGATGAACGCCGGCGGCCTTTCGCGCCGTATCATCGATTTCGCCATCGCCTGCGTGGGCCACATTCGCGGCGGTCTCGGCATCGTGGCGATCGTCGCCGCGCTGATCATGGCCAGCATTTCCGGCTCCGCGGCCGCGGACACCGCCGCGCTCGCCGCCATCCTCATCCCGATGATGGCCAAGGCGGGCTACAATGTCCCGCGTTCGGCCGGCCTCATTGCCGCCGGCGGCATCATCGCCCCGGTCATTCCGCCGTCCATGGCCTTCATCGTCTTCGGCGTCGCGGCCAACGTTTCGATCACGCAGCTCTTCATGGCGGGCATCGTTCCCGGCCTCATGATGGGCTTTGCATTGATCGGCACCTGGCTGATCGTGGTGCGCAAGGACAAGGTCGAGGCCCTTCCGCGCGCGTCGATGAAGGAACGCCTCCAGGTGACCGGCCGGGCACTCTGGGCGCTCGGCATGCCGGTCATCATTCTCGGCGGCATCAAGGCGGGCATGGTCACCCCCACGGAAGCGGCCGTCATCGCCGCGGCCTACGCGCTGTTCGTCGGCCTGTTCATTTACCGTGAGTTGACATGGAAAGAGCTTCCGCGCGTGATCCTGCAGGCAGCGAAGACGACGTCCGTGATCATGTTCCTGGTGTGCGCCGCGCTGGTTTCAGCCTGGTTGATAACCGCCGCGAACATTCCGGGCGAAATCACCGGCTTGATCGAACCGCTGATCGACCGTCCGATCCTGCTGATGTTCGTTATCATGATCCTGGTGCTGATCGTCGGCACCGCTCTGGACCTGACGCCGACAATCCTGATCCTGACGCCGGTACTCATGCCGATCATCAAACAGGCGGGTATCGATCCGGTCTACTTCGGTGTCCTGTTCATCATGAACAACTGCATCGGTCTTCTGACCCCACCGGTCGGCGTCGTTCTCAACGTCGTCAGCGGCGTCGGCCGTATCCCGCTCGGAAAGGTCACGGCGGGTGTGTGGCCGTTCCTCGCGGCGCAGACGATCGTGCTCTTTCTCCTGGTCCTGTTCCCGGACCTGGTCATCGTACCGGCGCGCTGGCTGCACTGACAGCCGGCACGTCCAACCTTCTCACTCAACAATCCATTGGGAGGAAAATATGAGAAAACTTCTACTCGCCACGACTGCCATCGCTTTCGCCTGCACGGCTTCGGCTCCGGCACTCGCGGAATTCAATGACCGCAACATCCGTGTGTCGAACGGCATCAACGCCGACCACCCGGTCGGCAATGGTATCGAGGCCATGCAGAAGTGCCTGGACGAAAAGTCCGGCGGCAAGCTCAAGCTGACGGCATTCTGGGGCGGCGCTCTCGGCGGCGACCTGCAGGCCACCCAGGCGCTCCGTTCGGGCGTTCAGGAAGCTGTCGTCACCTCGTCGTCGCCGCTCGTCGGCATCGAGCCGGCTCTCGGCGTCTTCGACCTGCCGTTCCTCTTCGCCAATGCCCAGGAAGCCTACAAGGTTCTCGACGGCAAGTTCGGCAAGATGATGGACGAGAAGCTGGCGGCCGTCGGCCTCGTCAACCTTGCTTACTGGGAAAACGGCTTCCGTAACCTGTCGAACTCCGTTCGCCCGGTCACCAAGTGGGAAGACTTCGAGGGCCTGAAGGTTCGCGTCATGCAGAACAACATCTTCCTCGACACCTTCCAGAACCTTGGTGCGAACGCCACGCCGATGGCATTCGGCGAAGTGTTCTCGGCTCTCGAAACCAAAACGATCGACGCCCAGGAAAACCCGTATGTGACGATCGACACTTCGAAGTTCTTCGAAGTGCAGAAATACGTCACCGAGACCAACCACGCCTACACGCCGTTCCTCTTCCTGTTCTCGAAGGCCATCTTCGACACCTACACCCCGGAAGAGCAGGCGGCCCTTCGTGAATGCGCGGTCGTCGGCCGCGACGTCGAGCGTCAGGTCATCGCCGACCTGAACAAGAAGTCGCTGGAGAAGATCAAGGCTGCCGGCCTCGAAGTGAACGTCCTGTCTCCGGAAGAACAGGCCCGCATCCGCGAGAAGTCGATGGTTGTCTACCAAAAGCACATGGACGAGATCGGTGCTGACGTCGTGGACGCAGTCCTTGCCGAACTCACCGAGATCCGCAAGTAGTCTCCCTACTGCATGTTTCCTTAAATCGTAGCCGATTTAAGATTTGAAACATGCGGCAATTCAAAGTGCTACAGCGTCCTTGGCGCGTCTGATAAGACGCACGGCGCTGTAGCGGCGGTCTTCGGGACCGCGCCAAAAAAGTAGCCCGCAGTGGAGACCGCTGCGGGCTACTTTCTTATGTTGTGTCTCCCGAGGAGGCCGGCGCCGGCTTTGGCATCGCGTCGTTCAGCCTGAACAGCACCTTCCGAGCAGCATTACCGCGGAGCGCTGGCGAAGGCGGCGAGCTCAAGAGCTGCCGCCGACGCTCTATTGGCTTGCCGTCGTCAGAGGCTCGAGGCGTCGGACATGCGGCGGCTGACCGTGAACGTCTTCTCTATGTCGGGATGAAGCTCCATGCCAAGCCCTGGACCGGGGGGCACCGTGATCATTCCGTGCTTCACCTCCGGCAGTGCGGTGACCAGGTCGCGATACCAGGTGTTGTAGAAGGCGCGCACGCTTTCCTGGACCAGCGCATTGGGGGCATTGAGCGACAGATGGGTCGAGGCGCAGAGCACCACCGGGCCGGTGCAGTCATGCGGAGCGACAGGCAGGTGCCAGGCTTCGGCCATCGACGCGATCTTGCGGGCTTCCGAGAGCCCGCCGCACCAGGATATGTCGAGCATGACGATGCCGGCCGCGCCAGTCTCGAGGTAGTCGCGGAAACCCCACCGGGTGGCGAGCGTTTCGGACGCCGAGATCGGGGCCGGGGAGACCTCGGCATAGCGCTTCAGGCTCGAAAGGCTATCCATCTTGATCGGATCTTCATGCCAGAAGGTGTTGAAGGGAGCGAGCGCCTTGGCGATCTGCATGGCCGGCAGCAACTGCCACATGGAGTGGAACTCGACCATGATGTCCATCTTGTCACCGACGGCTGCGCGGATCTTTTCGAAGGGAACGAGCGCCTGCTTGAGATCGGGGACCGAGATGTACTGGCCGCGCATCTTTTCGGCGGCCGCGTCGAACGGCCAGATCTTCATGGCGGTGATGCCGTCTTCGAGCAACGAGAGCGCCAGTTCGTCGGCGCGGTGCAGGAAACCGTTCAGGTCGTCATAGTCCTTGCCGGTCGAAAGGCCGTAGTTGGAGGTCGTCTGGCCGGTCGCCTTCTTGATGTATTCGGTGCCGGCACAGGTGTTGTAGGTGCGGATCTCCCGGCGCGTGAAGCCGCCCAGAAGCTGGGCGATCGGCTGCCCGGTCGCCTTTCCGAAAATGTCCCAGAGCGCGATGTCGAAGGCGGAGTTGCCGCGCACTTCGGCGCCGGAGGAACGGAAGCCGATATAGCCGACGAGGTCGGCCGCGAGGCGGTCGATCTCCAGCGGATCACGGCCGATCACGCGGGGCGCGATGTATTCGTGGATATAGGCTTCGACGGTCTCCGCGCCGAAGAAGGTTTCCCCGAGGCCGGTTATGCCTTCGTCGGTGTGCACGAGCAGCCAGAGGAGATTGGCGCGCTCGGCGACGCGCACGGTTTCGAGACCTGTGATTTTCATGGGAACTCCAGTTTCTTGATTCAGGTCAGGCCGGCACGGGCGAGAGCCCTGAGGCTCTGGTCGAAATGCCGGTCCATGATGGTCGAGGCCGCCTGGGGATCGGAGGCGGCGATCGCCTCGGCGAGGTCGAGGTGCAGGCGGTTCATGGCTTCGCGTTCGTCGTCGGTGGCGCGGGCCCTCCAGCCGATCGGCCAACTCTCGACGATCACGCCCTGAAAGGCGCCGATCATGAGGGCGAAGACGGGGTTCTTCGAGGCGCGCGCAATTGCCAGATGAAGTGCGAGGTCGTTTTCCATGACGACGGCCGGTTGGTCGAGGCGGTTCTGCATGGCGCGGGCGAAGCCGAGCATCTCGTCCGCCTCCTTCTCGGTGCGCAGCAGGGCGGCCAGCGTTGCCGTACGTCCCTCGATGGTGCGGCGCGCGTCATAGATCTGGCGGATGTCGATCTGGTCGGTGAACAGGCCGTGCCGGAAGGTCATGGCGATGGAACTGTCGTCGAGTTCGGCGACGGTGGGCCGCTTGCCGGCGCCGAGATCGATCAGTCGCATCGCGGCGAGCGAACGCAGAGCCTCGCGAACCACGGTGCGGGACACGTTAAGGCTCTCCGTCAGGGCCGCTTCGGAGGGCAGGCGATCCCCTGGCTTCAGCTGGTTTTTGCGGATGAAGGCGGAAATCTGCGAGACCGCGCCTGCGACGAGGTCGCCGGAAGACGGAGTGGTCGGTAACTTCTCGCTCATTCTCTATCCTATGACTTTTGAAAACCTGTATTATAAGTTTGCGCAAAAGCCAAGAGCGATGGGGTAGGGCCCCAAAATAGGGGCGGCGCGCCACCGCTTCCTTCAAATCTCATCTCGATCAGACGTCGGCCCTGAAGGTCTGCTTCTGTGTGCCGAGTTCAACGACGTCACCAGGCACCAGCTGGCGCGGCGGCTTCCATGCCGATCCGCGGAGGCGTGGCGGTGGAGACTATGTCGCCGGGCTGCAGCGACATGAGCGGACTTTTCCCGCTGGAAGCAGAGGTCCTTGATGGAAGGGTTAGGCCTCAGATTCGTGGCAAACCGCTTCGATGTTGTGCCCGTCCGGACCAATGACGAAAGCTGCATAGTAGTTCGCGTGGTAATGCGGGCGCAGACCAGGCGCACCATTGTCGTTGCCACCCGCCTCCAGAGCCGCGCGATAGAAAGCTTCGACTTGCTGGCGCGTCTCGGCCGTGAACGCCACGTGAAGATGCGCCGGCTTCTCCTCGGTTTGGTATAGGCACAATGAAACCCTGCCGTCAGAGCTAAGCTCGACACCGTACGTCGGCGGCCCCTCCGAGACAACAGCTACGCCGAGCGGTTCAAGTGCCTTGAGGAAGAACGCCTTGCTGGCTTCATAGTCGCTGACGCCGAATTTGACGTGGTCAAACATGAGTTCTCCTGAAATGTGTGGGTCTGCTTGATGGAGAGACAGCCGGCGCATGCCCCGCTGCGCACCTTGCAATGTCTGCGTGCGCTGCAAAACCTCCATTGCGGCCGCTTTGCGGGTCAAACTTTAATGGCATGTCTCAGCCATTAATGGCAAGGAGGCGGGGTCCAGAGGGCGGCGCGCCCTTGGGTAAGCCCTCCTGGGCCGCAGGGCGCACGGCCTGAGCCCCGCATGGTTGACAAGCATCTGCCCTCGCCGAGTATTGATTTGGTATCAAATATTCATCCTGCAACCATCTCCCGTGGATTCGAAGAAATGCATTTTCTCCGGCTCAGCGTGCAGCCAGACTTTCTCGCCAATCTTCAGGTGAGAGCGTTCCTTCACGACGACGGAGAGACGCGTTCCGCAACTTGCCAGGATTACGATGGTTTCCGGCCCCGTGGACTCCACGACCGACACAAGAGCGGGAAAGGCCCCACTATGGTTTTCCGGTACGATGGTCAAATCCTCCGGACGGATCGCCAGAACAGTTTCGACGCCCTTCGATAGGCCTGGCCGGCCGGAAATCGGAATTGTCGTGCCATCGGATGCGACAAAGCAGGTCGTACCGGAACCATCTATTCGTCCGTCGATGAAATTCATGGCTGGCGAACCAATAAAGCCGGCCACGAAGCGATTGGCCGGACGGTCGTAAAGGTCTAGCGGGTGGCCCATCTGTTCGATATGGCCGTCACGCATCACAACGATCTTGTCTGCCATGGTCATGGCTTCGATCTGGTCATGAGTGACATAGACGGTGGTCGCGCCGAGTCTCTGGTGCAGTTCCTTGATCTCCGCACGCATCTGCACCCTGAGCTTGGCATCTAGGTTGGACAGCGGTTCGTCGAACAGAAAGACCCGAGGGTTCCGAACGATCGCGCGCCCCATGGCGACGCGTTGGCGCTGACCGCCAGAAAGCTGCTTCGGCTTTCTGTCGAGCAAAGGCTCGAGCCCGAGGATTGAGGCCGCCCGCTCGACTGCTTTGTCGATTTCCGACTGGGCCGTGCCTGCAAGTTTCAGGGCGAAACTCATGTTCTTGCGGACCGTCATATGCGGATAGAGTGCATAAGACTGGAAGACCATGGCGATGTCGCGTTCTTTGGGACGGACCGTATTGACGATGCGGCCGTCGATGCTGATCGTACCGTCCGAAATCTCCTCCAGTCCGGCGATCATCCTGAGCAGTGTCGATTTTCCGCAGCCCGAGGGGCCGACAAGCACGACGAACTCGCCGTCCTCCACGGTCATGTCGACCTCGTGCAGCGCCTGATAGGCTCCGTACCTCTTCACCAGTCCGTTCAATGCAACCTGAGCCAAAATCTATCCTCCAATTCTTTGTTATCCGTCAGCCTTTGGTGGCGCCGGACATGAGACCCCCGACGAACATGCGCTGCATCACCAGGAAGATGAGCGCGATCGGCAGTGTCATGACGAAGGATGCGGCCATGACCGCGCCCCAGTCCGTATCGAATTCGGTGGAGAACTCCGCCAGTCCGATCGGCAGCGTCTTCATTTCCTTTTCCGTGGCGAAGGAGAGGGCGAACACGAACTCGTTCCAGGTGGCGACGAAGGAATAGAGCGTCACCGCAATAATGCCCGGCGTGACGAGCGGCAGCGAGATGCGGAACAGAACACCGAGCTGGGACGCGCCGTCAATGATGGCCGCGTCCTCCAGTTCCTTCGGAATCCCCCGGAAATAACCCGTCAGCATCCAGACACTCAACGGTAGCGTAAGAATGAGATAGACGAGGATCAGGCCAAGATAGGTATTGATGAGCCCGAGGTAGTTCAGGACGATGTAAAGCGGAACGATAACGGTCGCCGTCGGCAGGAGTTGGCCGATCAGCACGAAGGCCAGCGCCGCCGACCGGCCGCGGAAATCGAACCGGGCGAAGCCATATGCGGCGAAGATCGCGAAGACGAGCGCCAAGAAGGTAGAGCCGATCGAGATGATCAGGCTGTTGATAAAATACCGCGGGATATTCGACTGGAAGACAACGTTCTTGAAGTTCTCGAGCGTCGGTGGGTCGGGCAGCCATTGCGGCGGGATCGTATAAAGCTGCGCTAGCGGCTTGAACGCCGAGACTGCCATCCAGAGGAACGGGAAGACCGCGACGATAACCAGGATCGCGACTGGCAGCGAGATGAGAAGCGTGCGGCGTCTGTCGCGCATGGCTCAGTCCTTTTCCTGCGCCGCGAAGACGCGCATGTAGAGTACGATGATCACCGAGAGGAATAGGAAGTAGAGGACCGAAAGTGCGGCCGCCCGGTTGAATTCGAAATACTCGAAAGCCTGAACGTAGATCTGGATCGGAAAGATCATCGAGCGGTTGGCGGGGCCGCCACCGGTAATGGAGTAGATGATCGTGATGCCATCCAGTGCCCAGATGGTCAGGAGCAGCGTGATCGAGACGAGCACCGGCCGCAGTTGCGGCAGCATGATGTGCCAGATCTCGTGCCAGAAATTGGCGCCGTCAACACGGACCGCCTCATAAAGTTCCTCCGGCACGGATTGCAGGCCGGCGAGTACCATGACCGCCACAAAAGGGAACATCTTCCAGGCGTTCACCGCGATGAGCGCGGGCATGACAGTGTTGGGATTGGTCAGCCAGCCGATCGGCTCGGAGATGACGCCGACCTGGGTCATTATATAGTTGATGATGCCGTAGTCGGTATGGAACATCCAGGCCCAGGTCATGGCCGCAACGATGCCGGGCACGACCCAGGGAATTAGCATGAGAGAGCGCACGAGCGCGCGGCCGGCAAAATGCTGATTGAGCAGGATGCCGGCCAGAATGCCGAGCAGAAGCTGGAATACCACCGAACCGATCACATAGTAGGCGGTGTTGAAGAGGATCAGCCTCGTCGATGGCGCGCTGATCGCGACGTTGAAATTCCGCATGCCCGCGAAGGCGCCGTTCGCGTCCGTTACGCTGAGCTCGGCTGTCGACAGCATCGGATAGACGATTAGCGCTGCAAGAAGCAGCATGGTCGGCAGGATGAACCAGACGCCGGGGCTGATATTTCGCATTGTCATGGAGATTCCGGATGTTGCGCGCCCCCACCAGACGGCCAGGGCGCTCCAGCTCAGTTCATGTGGACCGTTGGCAGGCTTCACTGCGACAACAGCGTCTCGATCTCGCTTGCGGCGGAATCCATGGCCTCCTGGACCGTGCTGCTCTGCAGCAGCGCTTCCTGGAGGTGGTTGTAGTAGATCTGGCCGATCTGTCCCCATTGGGGGATGGTCGGTTGCGGGCGGGCGTGTTTCAGCATCTCCTTATGCGCATTCATGATCGGGTCGGCGAAACGTTTGTCGTCGAGGCCTGACATGGCGGCGGGGAACGTCGTCGTATAGAGGGCCTGGCGCTCGGGCTTCGACATAAAGGCGGCGAGCCTGATGGCGGCTTCCTTATTCGGCGCATCCTTTGGAATGATGAAGTTCCAGCCGCCGAGTATGACGGCGGTCTGTTTTCCTTCTGGATGGGGGAGCTGACCGACACCGATCTCGATGTCTGGCGCCGCCGCGCGAATGCGCTCGATGTCGGAGGTCGCACCCGGGATCATCGCCACGTTGCCGACCTGGAAGAGGCGGCGGAGGCCGTTGGAGTCGTTTTCCAGGGTCGATGGCGGCGAAACCTTGTAGGTCGTGAAGAGATCGACATACAGCTTTACGCCTTCCACCGAGGCCGACGAATTGACGATAACATCCTTGTTGTCGGGGCTGAGTATCCCGCCACCGTTCATCCACATGAATGGCAGGGAGCGGAACAACGCGTTGCCGGGTTGATCCGCGCCGCCGCCGGAAACCCCATAACCGAAGACCTGCTGGCCCTTGCTGTTCGTACGGGTCAGCTTCTTGGCGTAGTCGATGAACTCGGTCCAGGTCTGCGGCGGCTTTTCCGGGTCGAGGCCTGCTTCCTTGAATGCGCCCTTGTTATAGATCAGTGCATGGGCTTCCGCCTGGAAGGGCAGGCCGTAGAGCTGGCCTTCATAGGTTGCTGTATCGAGGCTTGCGGGAAGAATGTTGTCGAACTCAACGCCGGCCGCCGTCAACTTGTCGCGCAGAGGCTCGAGCTTGCCCGTCTGGGCGAGCGGAATGTTGGCGCCGTTCTGAACGTCGATCAGGTCCGGCGTGCTGCCGGATTGCAGCGCGACGAGGATGCGGCTTTGAAGGCCGCCTGCGACGTTCGCCTCGACGCGGATCTTGACGTCAGGGTTCTCCTTCATGAATTCGGCGGCGTAATCCTTCGCCTTCTGCTCGTTCCAGTTCATCGTCCACCAGACGAGGTCTGCTGCGGATGCCAGACTTGCCTGCGAAAGCAGCAGGGCAAAGCCGGCTGCCAGTGTCTTCGTCATGCGTTTCATGGTCATTCTTCTCCCTAGCTCTTCGTCAGAAACGAACGTTCAAACCGCCTCCCTGGTCATCGCGTCCGAGATGGAAACCGGCGTCTTCGACGCGCCGAGCAGATGCGCCTGGGCGACGAGCGCGCGCATGTAGCCGATGGTGTAGGCCATGCCGGCGTGCCAAGGCGCGTTGCTGTGAACATCCGGCACGTGGTCGGGAACCATGATGCCGTCGAAGTCCTCGTCCCGCAGGATTCGGATGATCTCGGCCATATCGACGTCGCCGTTGTCGATGAAGGTCTCCTCGTAATGGGGAACCTTGCCGCGCACGTTGCGGAAATGGACATAGGCGATCTTTTTCGCGCGGGCGAAGCGGCGCGTCGCCTCGTAGACGTTGCCCATCGTCATCTCCTGAAGCGAACCGACGCAGAATTCCAGCGCATTGGCGGGACTGTCGACAATCGAAGCCAGCCGGTCGTATTTCGATGGCTGGTTGACGAGGCGTGCGGTGCCACGCAGCGTCTCCACCGGCGGATCGTCGGGATGGGCGGCCAGCCGCACGCCCGCCGCTTCAGCCACCGGCACCAGTTCCTTCAAGAACCATTCGAGCCGCTGCCAAAGTTCCGCGTCGGAAACCGTCAGCGGTGGCGCACCCGCGACGGCCGGGCGATAGCGCATGTTCCACACCATGCCGTCCGGGATCGGCGCCTGCGCATCGAAGCTCGACGCATCGAAAACGGACGTCACCGCACCGCCGCGGCCAACTGGCAGGCGCCGCCAGCCCCAGACACCGGCGATCGAGAAGTTATAGCCGATGATCTTGATCCCGGCGCGGGCGGCATCCTCGACGAGCCTTTTCAATCCATCCATCTGCCGCACCTTTGCCGGCCCATCCAGCAGGATGTCGGACCAGAAATTCGGCGCGAAATTCTCCATCGCAGCAATTTTCAGGCCGTACTCGCCGAGTATGTCGACGACGCTCTTCATGTAGTCGTAGCTCCAGAGCGTCTCAGCGCTGCAATCGCCGAGGATCGGTCCCGGCCGGCCACCGGCAAGATAGGGAGCCGGGTCTTCGACGCGACTGTAACGGCCGAGATGAACGACGACGTCCTCTATGCCGAGCTGCTGCGCAAACTTGGCGTTGTCGCGGTTCAGCCGTTCGCCCGAGAGCGTCATCCCAACTCGGATGGGCATGCATTCCTCCTTTGCATCCCAAGCAGTTCAAATATGAACTTGCATTGTTCTAATAAGAATGAGGTGGGATTTTTGATCTGTCAAGCGGTATCGGACGGGAAAGCGACGACGTAAAAGCCTGCGGTAAAACCCCAGACCCTTCTTGTCCGCGCGGGCAATGGAGGATTGCCGCGGTGCCAACCGGCGCCACGTAGATGCGGACTTGTGCGCATAAACCCCGAGCGCGTCCTTTGCGCGTTCATTTGAACGCAAGGCGCTCTAGTCGAAGAAGTTGCGGTCCTCTTCCGCCAGGTAGGCGACCGCCTTGTCTACAATAAAGTCGACGCCCATTCCCGGCTTGTCCCAGACCTCCACGAAACCGTCCCTGACGATCGGGTTCGGCAGCCCTTCGACGATCTCGTACCACCAGTCCGGTTCGCCCATCGGTATTTCGAAGGCGATGTAGTTCTGCGGAAGGGTGGCCGACACCTGCACGAGCGCGGCAAGTCCCAGCAGACCGTTGGCCGTACCATGCGGCGCGAACAGCAGCCCATGGATCTCGGCATATTCCGCGACGCGCTTCAGTTCGGCGATGCCGCCGACATCGCAAGGGTCGGGCCCGAGAATGTTGACGGCACGGGTTTCGATAAGTTCGCGAAAGTTCTGGCGCAGATAGATCTGCTCGCCAGTATGGATCGGCGTCGACGTGCTTATGGTGAGATCTCGGTAGGCGGGCGCGCCGACATAGGGCGACTGGTCGCCGGTGAGGATATCCTCGATCCACATCAGATTGAGCGGCTCCACGGCCTTTGCGAATTTCTTCGCATCCGGCAGAGTCCAACCTGGGCCGCAGTCGAGAGCGAGGCCTACCTTGTCGCCGGTGACCTCCTTCATCGCCTCGACGCAGGCGACCACATGATTAAAACCCTTTTCGGTGAGATAGCCGGTATCCCGTAGTCCCGGCATCGGCTTTGTTGTGACCTCGCCGTAGTGAAAATCCGGTACCTGGCGAGCCATGGGGCTGTGGAATGCGATTGGCTGCTTGATGATGGTGAAGCCTTCGGGTGAAGCCATCATCTTCCTGCAGTCGGCGGCATAATCCTCCGGTCCCCAGCCTGCCATCGGAAAGCGGACGCCGCCATTATAGACCCGAACCCTGTCACGCACCTTGCCGCCGAGCAGCTTGTAGACAGGTATGCCCGCAGCCTTGCCGGCAAGATCCCAGCAGGCCATCTCGATGGCGCTGATGGCGCTACCCCAGGGCTTGAACGCGCCGCGGTGGCGGATGCGCAGCATGACGCGCTCCACGTCGGTCGGATCCATGCCGAGGATCATGTCGCGCAGGAGTAGGACGTGTTCCCTGGCGTAAGGTTTCCAGAACTCGATTTGCCCGTAGCCGGAAAGACCCTCGTCGGTGACGAGCCGCACGACAGGGTGGCGCCCGAAAAGCGCGCATCTGACATCGATGATCTTCAAATTCGTCCTCCCGCTGCCACCGGCTGGTGGCGTGCTCAGATATCCGGAATGCGGCTGGAAATTTCGGCGGCGGACTCGATGACCAGGTCGCGCAGCCTGTCGCGCTCGTCATTTTCCTTGTCGGCAGCCAGGTAGGGGATGCTCAATGCGGCAATCACGCTTCCCGATGGTGCCGTGATAGGCGCCGCGATCGCCCAGACGCTGCCGCCATGTTCGCCGCGGTCGCTTGCCCATCCCTGCTTGCGAATGCGGTTGAGTTCGGTCGAAAGCTTGGCCGCGTCCGTAATGGTACGGGGTGTGTATTTCTGAAGGGGTGTTGCGAGGAACTTGGCTATCGCGTCGGGGTCCATATGGGCGAGCAGCAGCTTGCTGGCTGCGCCGGCATGAAGAGGAAACGCCTGTCCGACCGCCGGATTGAGGGCGTATTGGCCCTGTCCGGCAAAGGCTGAGACCACGACGACCGCTTGGTTGTCGAGTACGGAGAGCTTATTGGCCTCGCCGGTCAAGTCGGCCAGCTTCTTCATGGTGGGCTGCGCCACGGCCAAGAGATCGAACGTCGCTTCGGAGCGGACCTTGGAGGCGAGGCTGAGCAGGCGTGGCCCCAGGACATAAGTCCCGTCGAGCCGGCGCTGGACCACATTGTGGGCGTGCAGCGTGTTCAGAATACGATAGACCGTGCTACGCGGCACAGAAAGTTGCTCGGAAAGGCCGCGAATAGTTTCGCCGGCAGGCTGCAGTTCGAGCGAAGACAGGATCTCCATCATCCGCTCCAGCACCGGGACGCCGTTCTTGTCCTTGTCGTCTTGGCTATTTTCGTCGCTCATCAAATATCCTTGGCCCTCATTCAGTTACGAATGAAATAAATTCCTATTTGGAGCAATACCCGATTTTTTCATCACCAACACCATTCCATCATTGACACCGGCTTTGTCAACATTCATTCTGAAATGAATTAATGCAGTTTAAATATGAACTGATCTGACTGGTGGGCGCCAGTCTGGAGGAGGGATGACATTGAAATAGGCCGATGGTGACGCCACGCCGCGCCCGCTTTCCGGCCGCTCGGGCGCCGGCGGCGGATGCCGCGGCTTTAAGATTTTCAACCACATGAAAAATTTTCAGCCTCTCCGCCGGACCGGCGAAGACGAGATACAGGAAAACATCCATGATTCAGACACAGGACATCAAACGGCCGCCGCGCGAATGGGTCGAGGCGATCAAAGAAATCGGCGCCGCCACGTCCTCCAGCCAGCTGAGCAAGATGGGCATCCGCAACACGCATATCTGCGGACCGGTTTCCCGCCGGGAAGGACAAGTGATGTGCGGCCCAGCGCTCACCCTCCAGTTCGTACCCAAGCGCGAGGACCTTCAGGACGCGGACGAGTATGCCCAGCCGGAAAAACAGCTGCACAGGCATGTCCTCTACCACACCCAGCCGGGTGACGTTGTGGTTGTGGATGCGCGCGGCGACATGAAGAGCGGCATCTTCGGGGAGATGATGCTCACCTATTTCCAAGGCAAGGGCGGTGCCGGCGTAGTGATCGACGGGTGCCTGCGAGATTATCCGAACGCCAAGCATCTCGATCTCGGCATGTGGATCCGCGGGCTCACCCCGAACTTCCACACCCAGACGGATCTCATGCCCTGGGGCGTCAACGTGCCGATCTCCTGCGGCGGCGTGTTCATCATGCCGGGCGACATCATTATAGCCGATGACGACGGTGCGGTCGTCGTACCCGTTTCGCATGCGGAAGAGCTGATCAGACGCGCCTCAACCCACCACGAATGGGAGGAATTCTCCAAGGAGAAGCTGCTCGCCGGCGGCGAGCTCAAGCGCTACTACCCGCTACATGACGACGCACGGCCCGAATACGAGCAGTGGCTGCGCAACAAAAACGCGAAGTGAGATCGTCTCCCATGGAAAAGGCGACACTCGATGACCGGACGTTCAGCCTGGTCTGCGACTGCCGTTCGCAACTCGGCGAGAGCCCAGTCTGGAGCGAGGCCGAACAGGTGCTCTACTTCGTCGACATCCGCGGGCCGTCGATCAATCGCTTCGACCCCGCGACCGGAGAACTCCAGCGCTTCATGCAGTCCGAAGAGATCGGTTGTATCGGTCTCGTCCGTGGCGGCGGCTTCATTGCCGGCCTGCGATCCGGCATCTGGCGGCTTGACTCTCTTGGCAAGCCGATACTGAAGCTTGCGGACAACCCGGAAGGCACCGAAACGAGCCGCTTCAACGATGGCCGGGTCGGTCCGGACGGCCGGTTCTATGCGGGAACGGTGGATGAAAGCAGGCAGCACAGGGCCAAGCTATATCGCTATGACAGCAACGGGCTTTCGCCCCTGATGGACGGGCTCATGACCTCCAATGGGCTTGCGTTCTCGCCGGACGGAGGGACGCTTTACCATGTGGACTCTCCCGTTTCGAAGGTCACGGCCCATGATTTCGACAAATCGGCGGGTGCGATTTCAGGCGGGCGTCTGTTGATCGAGATCCCTGACAACCCGGCCGCGCGGCCGGACGGCAGCGTGATCGATGCGGAAGGCTGCTACTGGGTGGCGATCTTCGGCGCGGCCGTGGTCCGACGCTTCTCGCCGAAGGGCGAGTTGATGGCCGAATATCCTGTGCCGGTGAAGTGCCCCACGATGCCGGCCTTCGGCGGCCCGGACATGCGTACCCTGTTCGTGACGACGGCGGGCAGCCGCAGACCTCCAGAGGAGATGTCCCAATTCCCCACATCCGGCAGCCTGTTTGCCATGCGGGCACCGGTTGCAGGTCTGCCTGAGCCATTCTTCGACGAAGACATCTGATGAAAAAGCCGGTCGCAAGGCCGGTTTTCTTCGACGATCTGGCGAGAGGCCGGCCACCTGAGTGGCCGGCCTTTCTTCCTATTCGAAGCCCATGATCTTGTGGGGCACATAATGCTCCGTCAATTCCTTCAGGTCTTCCGGCGTCAGCTTGATCGTGACCGCCTCGGCGGCATCGACGATCTGGCTCTCGCGGCTGACGCCGACGATCGGAGCAGCAACGGCCGGGTTGGACAGAAGCCACGCTATGGCGATGCGGGCGCGGGGCACGCCATGGCGCCGGGCGACATTGGCGACCGCATTGATGACCTTCGCATCGGCCTCTTCCGTATCGCCATACAGGACCGGTCGTAGGATGTCGGTGCCCTTGCGGAGCGATTCGTGCCCGTCCTCGCGGGCGAGAAGGCCGCGGGCTAGCGGGCTCCATGGGATGAGGCCGACACCTTCCGCCGCGCAAAGCGGCACCATTTCCCGCTCCTCCTCGCGGTTGAGCAAGTTGTAATGATTCTGCATCGAGATGAAGCGCGCCCAACCCTTGCGGTCCGAAAGGTAGAGCGACTTAGCAAACTTCCAGGCATGCATGGAAGAGGCGCCAATATAGCGAACCTTTCCGACCCTCACGAGATCCGTCAGGGCTTCGAGCGTCTCTTCGATCGGCGTTACCGGATCCCAGCGATGGATCTGGTAGAGATCCACGTAGTCGGTCCCGAGGCGGCGCAGGCTATGGTCGATTTCTTGCATGATCGCCTTGCGCGAAAGGCCCTTTGCATTCGGGCCGTCGCGCAGCGGAGAATTGATCTTGGTTGCCAGCACGATCTCATCACGCTTGGCAAAGTCCTTGAGGGCCCGGCCGACAATCTCCTCGCTGGAGCCGTTGGAGTAGATGTTGGCCGTGTCGAAGAAATTGACGCCGAGCTCGATCGCCTTCTTGATCAGCGGTCGGCTGTCCTCTTCTACGAGTGTCCATTTCGGATTGCCGCGATCGGGTTCGCCGAAGGTCATGCATCCGAGGCAGATGCGCGAGACCTCGAGCCCCGAATTGCCCAGTCTGGTATATTCCATCGTCAAGACTCCGATTATTTGCTTTCCTGGATAAGTTCGATGCGATAGCCATCCGGATCGTCGACGAAGGCGATCACGGTGGTACCGAATTTGACCGGGCCGGGCTCGCGAACGATCTTGACCCCTTCCTTTCGCATGGCCTCGCAGGCGGCGTAGATATCCGGAACGCCGACGGCGAGATGGCCGAAGCCGCTGCCCTTTTCGTAGCTCGCGACGCCGTAGTTGTAGGTCAGCTCGATCATCGGATCGGTCTTTTCGGCACCGTAGCCGATGAAGACGTTGGTGTAGTTGCCTTCCGGCACATCGATCGTGCGGATGACATCCATGCCGAAGTGCTTCGAGTAGAAGCCGATCGATCGCTGCAGATCGCCGACACGGATCATCGTGTGCATGATCCTCGGTGGCTTGGCAGTCTGGGTGGCTGGCGCCATTGTCTGTCTCCTCTATGGTGATAAGGCGGCTACGCCGTAGCTACTGGTGAAAAAATCTTTCCGAAACAAAAACTTACCCTGGAAAGCGAGAATTTTGTTATGTAAAACCATTCATGTGTTGCGGAGTGCAATAACAGCGTTTCCGCGTGGTCCGGATGGAGGAACGGCTATGGATTTGACAGGCAAGGTGGCGCTCGTGACGGGTGCAGGCTCCGGCATCGGAAAGGCATCGGCCCTCATGCTGGCTGCTCGAGGCGCGAGGGTCGCGGTGCTGAGCAGGACCGGGAGCGAGACACTGAAGGCGAAGGAGGAGATTGAGGCGGCCGGGGGCGAGGCGCTGGCGCTCACCGGCGACGTCAGCTTCGAGGACGACATGAAGGGCGCGGTTGAAACGCTCGTCTCGACCTGGGGACGGCTCGACATCGTGGTCGCTAATGCCGGCATCAACGGAGTGTGGGCCCCAATCGACGATCTGCAGCCGCATGAATGGGACAAGACGATCGCCGTTAATCTGCGCGGTACCTACCTCACCATTCATTGCGCCGTGCCGCACTTGAAACTGGCGGGCGGCGGCTCGATCGTCGTCATCTCCTCGATCAATGGTACCCGCACCTTCACGACGGCGGGCGCGACAGCATATTCCGCCACCAAGGCGGCGCAGCTTGCCATGGTGCAGCAGCTCGCGCTTGAGCTCGGCAAATCCCGCATCCGCATCAACGCCGTCTGCCCCGGCCTGATCGCCACCAACATTCCCGACAGCACGATCAAGCGCAATCAAGACGCCGTACGCATTCCGGTCGTCTGGCCGGAAGGCGATATTCCTATTACCGGCGGCAAGGCGGGAACGAGCGAGGACGTCGCCGAAATCGTAACGTTCCTGGCGTCCGACCACGCGCGCCACATTACCGGATCGCCGGTCTGGATCGACGGTGGTCAGAGCCTGCTGCGCTGACAGCGGCAGGCCGGACTGGAGAGTATGGGGGCGAGGGCTCACAATCGGTCCCCCGCCTCGTCAAACAGCGATGCCTGGGCGATGTTCACGTGGATGCCGATAGGAGCGCCGATGGAGGCCGCCTGATCCGAGGAAATCCTCACCGAAAAATTCTCGCCGGCGAGCGTGCCCCAGAGGAGCGTATCCGGCCCCATCGGCTCCTCGATGGTAAAGATCGCCTCCAGTCTTGCGGAATGCTGTTCCGATCGACGCAACTGCGCCTGTTCGGGGCGCAACCCCAGCGTCGCATTTTGCCTGTCGTGAAACGGCCGGGAGAACTCATAACCGGTCAGGTCGATCTCACTGCCGCCTGCAAGGCGGAAGCTTGCGCCGGCGTCTTTTCGGACCAGGGTTCCAGGGAGGAAGTTCATCTGCGGGGAACCAACGAAGCCCGCAACGAAGCGGTTGACGGGGCGCTGGTAGATTTCCTTCGGCGTCGCGAGTTGCTGGATGACGCCCTTGTGCATGACCGCGACGCGGTCGGCGAGCGTCAGCGCCTCCACTTGGTCGTGGGTGACGAAGATCATCGTCGAGCCCAGCCTCTTATGCAGCCGCTTGATTTCGACGCGCAGTTCCGTCCGCAGCTTGGCATCGAGGTTGGAAAGCGGCTCGTCGAAGAGCAGCACCTTCGCGTCGCGCACAAGCGCGCGGCCGATCGCGACACGCTGGCGCTGTCCGCCTGAAAGCTGCGCCGGCTGGCGCTGCAGCAGCGGCTCGAGCTGGAGGATGCGCGCGGCCTCCGAGACGCGCCGGGCGATCTCGGCTTTCGGCATTCCGGACATTTTCAGCCCGAAGGAGAGGTTTGCTTCCACTGTGAGGCGCGGATAAAGGGCATAGGACTGGAAGACCATACCGATGCCGCGTTCGTGCGGTTCGGACCAGGTGACGTTGCGGTCGCCGATCCAGATTTGACCCTCGGCGATATCGAGAAGCCCGGCGATGGCGTTGAGCAGTGTGGATTTTCCGCAGCCGGAAGGGCCGAGAAGCACGAGGAATTCGCCTTCTTCCACCTCGAGGTTGAGCTTTTCGAGGACGTTCAAGACACCGAAGGAGATCTGCAGATTCCGGATGGAAACGCTGGACATGAATGCTTACCCTTTGACTGCGCCAGCGGCGATGCCGCGCACGAACCAGCGGCCCGAAACGAAATAGACGATGAGCGGGACGGCGGCGGTCATGATTGTGGCCGCCATGTTGACGTTGTAGGCGATCTCGCCCTCCGTCGGCGCGACGAGGTTGGTGAGCTGCACCGTCATCGGGCGATTGGCGAGGCCACCGAAGGTGAGCCCCATGATGAAATCGTTCCAGATTCCGGTGACCTGCAGGATAACCGCGACCACCAGCATGGGGATCGACATCGGCAGCATCAAACGGAAGAAGATCGAGAAGAACCGTCCGCCATCGACGCGCGCCGCCTTGAAGAGATCGATCGGTATTCCCGCATAATAGTTGCGGAAGAGCAGAGTCATCACCGGGAGGCCGAAGATGACATGCGTCAGAACCAATGCATAGATCGTGCTGAACAGGCCTGTCGCAGAATAGATGCGCACCAGCGGATAGATGAAGACTTGATAGGGCAGGAAGGCTCCGAGCAGGAGAGCGGCAAACAGCAGATTGGCACAGCGGACGCGCCAGAACGAGAGCGCATAGCCCGTTAGCGCGCCGACGAAGATCGAGCAGAACACCGACGGCACAAGTATTTTCACGGAGTTCCAGAACCCCGGGCTGATGCCCCGGCAATCGAGACCGGTGCATGCGCTGGACCACGCCTTTGCCCAAGGTTCGAACGTTATTGTCGTGGGCAGGGTAAAAAGACCGCCAAGACGGATTTCCTCCATCGGCTTGATGGAGGTGACGATCATCACGTAGAGCGGCAACAGGAAGAACAATGCGGAAATGACGAGAAAGGCATAGATGCCGATACGGGCGGGACCGACGCCTTTGGGAGCTCGGCCGCTTGGGCCTTCGCCCATGGGTACGTTATGGATCTTTGCCGGTGGAGTGCTCATCGGCTCAGTCCTTCCGCTTTTCGGCGCGGAAATATTCCGCGTAGAGCCAGGGGGTGAGGGCGCAGAGCACCGTGATCAGCAGCGTCGTCGCGGCGGCAGTCGCCAGCCCGATGTTCTGGCGTTGGAAAAGGTAGTCCATCACGAATTTCGCCGGAACGTCGGACGAGAATCCCGGCCCGCCCCCCGTCAGCACCAGCACAAGGTCGTACAATTTGACGACGCCGAGAGAAAGTAGAACGGTCGCGCTAATGAAACTCGGCCGCAGGATCGGCACAACGATGTGCCAGTAGAAGCGCCAGGGCTTTATGCCGTCGATGCGCGAGGCCTTCCAGAGATCCTGATCGATGCCGCGAAGCCCCGCAAGCATGATCGCCATCACAAGCCCGGCCGCATGCCAGACGGCGGCGAGAACGACGCAATAGATCGCCGTTTCCTTCTGGATGATCCAGTCGAAGCGGAAGTTCTCGAAACCCCAGCCACGAACGGTCTGCTCGATGCCGAGCGTCGGGTTTAGGATCCATTGCCACACGAGACCGGTGACGATGAAGCTCATGGCATAGGGATAAAGAATGATGGTGCGCAGAAACCCCTCGGCCCGGATACGTTGATCCAAGGCGACGGCAAGCAGGAAGCCCAGCGCGAGCGAGATGGCGATCATCAGCACGCCGACTATCACCATGTTCTGGACTGACGTTAGCCAGCGCTCGGTGGCGAAGAGGCGCACATACTGGTTGAAGCCTGCAAAACGGGCGACGGGCAACATACGGGAATCGGTGAAGGAAATGCCGACTGTCCAGATGATCGTGCCAATGTAGGCAAACACGACGATCAGGATCGCGGGCGTCAGGCCAGCATAAACGCTCCAGCGGATTGGACGCTGTTTCATCGGTATTTCCCGGATATGCGTAAGAAAAAACGGGCGGCGGTGTCCTGCCGCCCGCGTGGCTGGACGTTTCTATTCCTGGAATTCGGAGAGCACGGCCGCATATTTGTCGGCGAACTCGTCCGGCGTTTCTGACGGTGTCGCCCAATATTCGACTACGACGTCGGCGAGCGAATTCAGCATGTCGGCGCCTGCCAGCCAGTCAGGGCCTGCGAGTTGCTTGCCCGGGTCCTCGAGCACTTCGAGACCCACCTTGGAGCAGGCGTCGAGGCCGGACGTGTCAACGTCGTTGCGGACTGGCATGGAACCCTTGAGGTTGTTGAACTTGACCTGCACATCCTTGTCCAGCATGACTTCCGCCATAAGGGCTTGCGCCTTGGCGGCGGCTTCCGACTCGCCTTTCGGCATGATGAAGACGTTGGAATCCATCAGGAAGTTCTGCTGGCCCAGCCCTAGAACACAACCATAGTCCTCGCCCGCAACCCAGCCGGCGGCGGTGAACTCGCCCTTTTCCCAGTCGCCCATGATATGCATAGCCGCCTTGCCGGTGGTCAGCATCGACGCGGCCTCGTTGAACGAACGGTTCGGCGTGCCGGGATCCGTATAGCTCCGGATCTTCGCATAGGTTTCGGCGACGCGTTTGAACTCCGGCGTCTTGGTCGCTTCCGGGTTCTTGTCGCGGAAGATCGAGAGGTAGAGATCGCGACCGCCGGCTCCCGCGAGCACGCCATTGAAGAGCTGGTGCTGCTGCCAGGGCTGTGCGCCGAAGGCGAGCGGGATGATGCCGCCGGCCTGGAACTTGTCGGCCGCGGCGAAGAAGTCCTCCCAGGTTTTCGGTTCCTGGACGCCGAATTTCTCGAACAGTGCCTTGTTGTACCAGAGCCAGTTCGGGGTCTGCAGGTTCACCGGGACGGCATAGATGTGTCCGTCGCGGCTTACTGCCTCCAGCACGTCGGCCGGAAGCGACTTCTTCCAGTCGCCGGCGGCGGCAACATCATCGAGATTGTTGAGAAGCCCCTGGTCGGCAAGTTCGCCGAACTGCTTGCCGGCATTCATCATCATCACGGTTGGCGGGTTGCCGCCAACGATCCGGTTGATCCCGGTCGGCTTCGCGACATCGCCGTTGACGATCGCGTTGTCCACCCATTCCCCGCCCGCAGCGTTGAACGCATCGGCAAAAACCTTCACCGCCTTCGACTGCGCTTCCGTCGTCCACCAATGCAGCACCTCGGCCTTCTCGGCGGCAAAGGCGGACTGAGCCAGTGCGAGTGCCAGGGCGTTTGCGCCTATCAAGGCGCGATATTTCTGCAGCATTTTATCCTCTCCCATAGCCGTGCCGGCACGCTGACCTGGCAGCGCCCGGGCTTTAGTCGAACCTGTCGTGGATAAGGTTCTCCTCCTCCTCGTCCGTAGGCAGCGTATGCTCCATTCGCCCTTTCAGTCAATATTTACCGCAACAATATTGCGGTAATTTCTACAGTCGTTAGGTTCCTTCGACGCCACTTCACCCATCACGCTCCGCATCGCCCGATGCGGCGTTCCGTGCGGGTATTGAGTTAGTTCAAATATGAACCGAAACAATTCTGATTAGAATTGCAAGCGTGTCGAAAATTGTCAAGGCCAAACGACGGCGCAAGAGCGCCTCGTGAAGCTGGGGTAGGGCAGGTTTGGCAGGAAAGGGCGCGGGCGGGCGCGATCAAGTCACCCGGCCGCTTCAAGAACGCGCGCAAGCCAATCGGTCTTGCCCGCCTGTGCTGCGGATTCACGCTCGATGATTTCGGAAACCAGTGCAAGCCGCACCGGCGGCCGGTTGCGGGCGTCGGCGCTTGCCATGCGCTCGGCGATGCAGCGCACCATGGCGGCGCCCATCTCCACCTGCGGCGTCCTGACCGTTGTCATGCGCGGCGACATATGGGTAGCGGAGGCGAAGTCATTGAAACCCACGACCGAAACGTCTTCCGGAACCCGGATGCCGAGGCGCAGCAATTCAGATATCACGGCGATCGCAATCCCGTCATGGGCGCAAAAGAGTGCTGTCGGCTGCTTGCCGGAGCGAAGATAGCGGAAGAATGTGCTGCGGAATCCTTCCGATTCGTCGAAGACGATATCGTCTACCACGGCGTCTTCCACGGTCGAGGCGCCGTCACGGAAGCCCCGAAAGCGTTCCGCGCGGCCCATGGGTGTTGCGCTGCCATGCACGAATGCCATGTTGCGGTGACCGAGGCCGGCCAACATCCGTGCAACCCCGTAGCCGGATTCCCAGTCGGCACCCACCACCTGGTCGATCTGCTCCATCGGGCTCGCATAGCTCGCGCAGACAACCGGCAAGCCGGTCCGCGCGGCAAGGGCGGACCATTCGGATGGGCGGGGCACCGCCAGTATGATGCCGACGATTGACGAATCCAGCGGCGCTGCGTCGTTCAGATGGCGCGCCTGGCGGGGAAGAATGGAAAATCCGAGCTTCTCTCCTTCCTGTTCCGCGCCATGCATGATGTTGAGCCAAAGCTCGCTGCTGACGGGATCGATCTCCTGCCGGATGAAGAGAATGTGTCCTGCCGTGTAGTTGACGTCCTGGTTGACGCGATAACCCATCGAATGGGCGGCCCGGATCACCCGGTTCCGGGTTGCCTCCCCAACGCCGGGTTTTCCCGACAGGGCGCGCGACACGGAAAACTTCGAAAGACCGAGACTGTCGGCAAGGTCCTGAATGGTAACGCGGTTGGAAGCCATCGGCAAACTCTGTTCTTTGTCGGTTTTGTTGTGACGCAGGAGAGGCTTAACGTCAAGGTGTGCAGCAAAGTACAAAACAATGTTGCGCTATTTGCTTTGTAATGTTAGCTTCCGCCCCTAACAAAGTTAAAGGGCGGCCTCGGTGGAGGACTGTCCTGGTTGCCATTCCGGGAGGAAATCGTGGCGAGGCATATAGTCGCCGCTTTGGCGGAGATCCCTTCGGGATCGCAGAAGCTTGTCCATGTTGAGGGGCGGTCCATCGCCGTCTTCAACGTCAACGGCGAACTGTTCGGCATTTCCGACACCTGCCCTCACCAGGGCGGCAGCCTCGCAGCCGGCGCGACCGTTGGGCTGACGACCTCGACGGAACCGGGAAAGTTCTGTCATTCCCGTCCGGGAGAGTTCATCCGCTGCCCATGGCACAGCTGGGAATTCGATCTGCGCACGGGGAAATCCTGGTGTGATCCGCGGAAATTCCGGGCGAGGCCCTACGACCTCAGTGTCGAGTCCGGCGAGACACTGGTCGCAGGTCCGTATGTCGCCGAGACGTTCGGCGTTTCCGTCGAGGACCAGTACATCGTCGTCGAACTCTAGACCACCAGGCCCGGAATGAGGAGGTTCCGTTTTGTCGATTTCCGATGCCATCGATTGCGATATTCATCCAGGGGTGCCAACGATCAAGGCGCTGCTGCCCTACATGAACGACTATTGGCGAGAGGCGTTCATTGCGCGCGGGCAGGATAACTTCCAACCGGCAAGCTACCTGCCGAACTCGCCGATTGCCTGCCGGCCCGACTGGCGTGATGGCGACGCCATTCCCGGCAGCAATTTCGATCTCCTGCAAAAACATGCCCTGGATGGTTTCGGTGCGCGCTTTGCGATCTGCAATGTCCTTTACGGCGGGTCTTTCACGATCAGCGAAACGATGGGGGCCGCCATCTGCTCGGCAGTCAACGACTGGGTGAGGGCGGAATGGCTCGCGCGCGATCCCCGGCTGCGCGCGTCGATCGTGGTGCCGAGCCAGAACCCGCGGCTTGCTGTCGAGGAAATCGAACGATTGGCCGGGGATCGCCGTTTCGTACAGGTCCTGATGCCGGTGGCGCTCGACATGATGCTCGGCAAGCAGCACTACTGGCCCATTTTCGAGGCGGCGACCCGCCACGACTTGCCGATCGGCCTCCACGCCGGCAGCCTTTACCGTTACGCCCCGACGACGAATGGCTGGCCGAGCCACTATCTGCAGGACTATGTCAGCAACAATCATGCCTTCGAGAGCCAGCTTCTCAGCCTCATTTTCCAGGGCGTGTTCGTCAAGTTCCCCGAACTGAAGATCGTTTTGATTGAAAGCGGCGTGACCTGGCTTCCAGGCTTCCTCTGGCGCGCGCGCAAGACATGGCGCGCAGTGCGTCCGGAAGTGCCGTGGGTGGACGAATCCCCGATCGACATCGTGCGCCGGCACGTGCGCCTTACGGCGCAGCCCATCGATGCCCCCGGCGACCCGGCAGTTCTTGAGCGGGTGCTGGACCAGATCGGCTCGGACGACATGCTGCTCTTCGCCACCGACTACCCGCACTGGCAGTTCGACGCCGATCGCGTGCTTCCCGAGGGCGTACCGGCTCGCCTCGTCGAGAAGATGGCGCGTGACAATCCGCTCGCAACCTACCCGAGACTGAGGGAGACGATCCAATGAGTGCGGTCGATCAAGTCCTTGAGCGGCAGGTACAGGGCGACACGAGGTTTCAGTTAGTCGACTGCGATATTCATCCATCGCTGAAGCATAAAAAGGCGCTGCACCCCTATCTCGAGAAGCACTGGCGCGATCACCTCGATGCCTATGGCAGCCTGGCGCATTGCGTGTATGCCGGACGAGGCGGTCCCTATCCGCGCTTCACGCCCGAGACGGCGCGCCGCGATGCGTGGCCGCCGAACGGCAACCCGCCCGGTTCTGACCTGGAGTTTATGCAGGTCCAGCATCTCGACGCGCACAACGTCAAGTTCGGCATCCTGCAACCGATCGTCGGCGCCAACAATGCCCGCAACACGGACCTGTCGGCGGCACTCTGCACGGCAACCAACGACTGGCAGGTGGACGAGTTTACTTCGAAGGACAAGCGGCTGAAGGCATCGATCCACATCGGTGCGGAGGACGCCGAACTTGCCGTCGAGGAAATCGAGCGTCGGGCCGGAGACAGGAATTTCGCCCAGATCCAGCTCGGTTCGCGCTCCGTCGAGCCGATCGGCCGCAAGCGCTACTGGCCGATCTTCGAGGCCGCTGAGCGCAACGACATGCCGATCGGCTTCCATGTCGGTGGGCCGTCGCCCTATGCGCCGTCGCCAAGCGGCTGGCCTGATTACTATATCGAAGACCATCATGTGTTGACCCATAGCGCCCACGCGCAGGTTGCGAGCATGATCCTCGAAGGCGTTTTCGAGCTTTTCCCAAAGCTCCGCATAGTGATGATCGAGGCCGGCTTTGCCTGGGTGCCGTCGCTAGGCTGGCGGCTCGACAATCATTGGCGGAAGATGCGAAGCGAAACACCGCGCTGCAAAAGGCCACCCTCCGAATATCTCAGGCAGAACGTCTGGTTCACCACCCAGCCCGCCGAAGAGCCGGAGCGCCGCGAAGAACTGCGCCTGCTCTTCGACCTCATCGGTTTCGACCGCATGATGTTTGCGACCGACTATCCGCATTGGGACTTCGACGATCCACAGCGTGCGATCGTAATGCCGATGACCCCCGCCGAGCGGCAGATGCTGTTCCATGACAACGCCATGAATTTCTATGCCAATCTCGATTGAAAGACCTGTTTCATGAAGAAGCTCATCAACGATCCCGCACATTATGTCGACGAAGCTCTCGATGGCCTCACGCTCGCATTTCCGTCGCTCGCGCGCGACGGCGCGGCTGGCCGGGTCATACGGCGCGCGGAAGGCGTGACCAGCGGGAAGGTCGGCATAGCTTCCGGTGGCGGCTTCGGCCATCTGCCGCTTTTCACCGGCTATGTTGGCCGTGGCCTCATCGACACCTGCTCGATCGGCAACGTTTTCGAGGGGCCAAACATCGACAGCTGCGTAGATGCGATCCGGCTCGCCGATGGTGGTCGGGGTGTGCTGCGGCTTTACGGCAATTACGGCGGCGACAGGATGAATTTCGACATGGCCGGCGAGGTGCTCGAGGACGAAGGCATCCGTTGCACGACCGTGCTCGGCACTGACGACATCGCCAGTGGCGGCCCAGACGAGATCGGCCGTCGGCGCGGTGTGGCCGGGTTGATCTATGCCTACAAGGCTGCCGGAGCCTCCGCCGACAGAGGGGCCGACCTGGAGGAGGTGACGCGGGTCGCCGCAAAAGCGGTCGCTGCGACCCGCACGATCGGTGTCGGGCTTGCTCCCTGCCGGCTGCCGTCGGCGGCTAAGCCCAGCTTCGAGCTTGCGGAAGACGAGATCGAAATGGGGATCGGTATCCATGGAGAACCGGGAATATGGCGCGACAGACTCCGGCCCGCGGATGCGATCGCCGACGAAATGGTGGATCGGTTGCTGGCCGATCTGCCCGCGCATGCAGGCAGCGAGGTGTCGGTTCTGGTCAACGGTCTCGGCGCCACTCCTCTGGAGGAACTCTTCATCCTTTATCGGCGGGTCAGGAAACGGCTTGACGATGCGAGGCTGAACGTCTTTCAGCCGCTCGTCGGCAACTACGTGACTTCGATGGAAATGCAGGGAGCATCGGTCAGCCTCTTCCACCTGGACGAGGAATTGAAGACGCTGCTGTGCGCCCCGGCTGAATGCCCGTTCTGGAGGGTCTCCTGATGGAACTGACAGTTTTCCAGATCGCCGAGGGCGTCAGCCGCGCCGCCCGGGCCATGGCCGGCCTGGAGCAGGAATTGAACGCCGCCGACGCGAAGCTGGGTGATGGCGACACGGGCTCCATGCTCGCCCGCGTTATTGGCGCCATGGCAGCATCGGAGCCGCAAGCGGCAGGATCGGTGAGCGACGTCTTCGGCAGGCTTGCCCGCGCCGGCATGTCGGCAACGGGCTCCAGCCTGGGGACGCTTTTCGCCAGTTCGCTCCTAGGTTTGTCGAAGCAGACAAGAGAATGGGAACGCGTCGATTGGGAGGACCTTTCCAGTCTCCTTGCCGCGGCGCGCGACGGGATGATGGCGAGGGGCAACGCCAAGCTCGGCGACAAGACGGTGCTGGATGCGCTGGATGCCGTTGCTGCCGCGGTGGCCGGAGAGGTCGATGCCGAAGGAGCTGCGCGTGCCGCCCGGGAGGCGGTCGACCGGGTTATACTTGAGTTCCGCGGCCGGCCTTGTCGTATGGGGCGGGCAAAGTTCTTTGCCGAGAAAAGTGTGGGTCTCGACGATCCCGGCATGTTGGCTTTTGTCGCGTTGACAAAGGCGGTGGCGGAATTACCGCAAAACGCAACCTAACAACCTAACAAACTCGGCACACTTCACTGCGTTATCGACGTATTTTCACGCGAGGCGAGTCGTCGGTGACCGTGGTTTCTGCCTATCAGCATTGGGAAAAGAGCGGGCAACGCTAAATAAAATAACAAAATGCAAATTTCTTCTTGCATTTTGTTAGGTAAATAGTTTGAGTGTTGACGCTGGACGTTAGGTAAGCTGAAGGCGACGGACGGTCTGGAGCGACCGACTGTAGGAGGAGGAAAAAATGGTGGCTCAGCAGTTCGAGCCGACAGGCGGATATGTCGACATGGTCGGCGAGGACGCCATGTCCGAACGTCGCAATGCGTGGATCAAATTTCAGGACCGGATGTTCGTACCGCTGACGACCGTTCCGACGATCATCGCCAGCCTTCTCGTCTTCGGCATTCCGCTCACTTTCTCGCTGTTGCTGAGCTTTCAGGGCTGGACAATCGACAGCGCGCTGCTGGCCGGCAGATTCGTCGGTCTCGCCAACTACGAGGATCTCTTCACCGATCCGCTGTTTCGGTCGAGCCTCCTGCTGACGATTGGCTACACGCTCTCGACAGTGACGCTGGAACTGCTCTTCGGTCTTGGCGTGGCGCTTCTTCTCAACAGCCGCGTGCCTTTCGTGCGCATCTTCCGCACCGCGCTCATCATTCCCATGATGATCACGCCGATCGTGGCCGCACTGACCTGGAAGCTGCTACTCGATCCGAGCTACGGGCTAGTCAACGCCATCCTCGGCACCAGGACGGTCTGGCTTGGAGACCCCAATCTGGCACTGATTGCCGTCGGCATCGTCAACATCTGGCAGAACACGCCTTTCGTCGCGATCCTGCTGCTCGCCGGGCTGCAGTCGCTGCCGAGTGAGCCGGTCGAGGCGGCCGCCGTCGATGGCGCGAACTCCTGGCAGACCTTCCGCCACGTGACGCTGCCACTCCTTATGCCCTATGTGGTCGTGGCAGTCCTTCTCCGCACGATCTTCGAGTTTCGCTCCTTCGAGAACATCTGGGTGATGACGGGCGGCGGCCCGGCGAATGCGACGAAGCTGCTCTCCGTCTACACCTTCGAGGCGTCGTTCCTATCCTTCGATCTGACGCTCGCGGCTGCCTCGTCCTGGGTCATGCTCTTCATCGTGCTGATCTTCTGCGTTTTCTTCATCCTCGCCACCAAGCGGAAGGAGATCCAGTGATGTCCGGTTTCGCCCGCGGCAAGCGCCGCAAGTTCACCAGCTACGTGCTGACCTACGCGGGTCTCGTAAGCCTTTTCCTGGTTTTCGTCTTCCCGCTTCTATGGATCGTCGGTATCTCGCTCAAGACGCGCGAGCAGATCTTCACCAACCCGCCGGTGTTCTTCTGGATACCGACCTTTGAGAACTATGTGCACGTGCTGACGCAGTCGGACTTCCTGGCGTCCTTCGGCAATTCGCTCGTCGTCACGACGGCCTCGGTGACGCTTTCCCTGCTTATAGGAATCCCGGCGTCCTACACCTTCGCGCGCTTCCATTTTCCGGGCCGTGGTGTGGCGATGATCACGCTCCTGATCATGCGGATGCTGCCGCCGGTAGCGATCCTCCTTCCACTCTTCGTGCTCTTCAAGGCAGTCGGACTGTCCAACACGCGCATTTCGGTCATCATCGCCTACACGACCTTCAGTCTCCCGCTGATCGTCTGGGTGATGAAGGACTATTTCGCCAACCTGCCGAAGGAGCTTGAGGAGGCGGCCTATATCGACGGCGCTTCGAGGATGCTCGCCTTCCGCAGAATCGTGCTGCCGCTCGCCCGGCCGGGCATCGTTACCGCCGCGATCCTGTCGCTGCTGCTCGCCTGGAACGACTTCATCTTTGCGGCGATCCTCACAAACAATGCGACGCGTACCTCGCCGGTGCTGCTCGCAAGCTATGCCGGTGGGGAGACCGGCACCAACTGGGGAGCGATCACGGCCTCGGGCGTGCTCGTCGTCATCCCCGTCATCATCTTCTCGCTGATCGTCCAGAAGCACCTGGTGCAGGGACTGTCGTCGGGAACCGTGAAGTGAATGTGTCTGCAAGCAACGGAGGAGGAAATGGGAATGGAGAAGAACAAGGGAAAGTACGGCGGACCAGCTATCAACCGCCGCAGCATGATGATCGGTTCGGCGGCGACCATCGCCGGCGCGGGGCTGATGCGCTCGGCGCTCTTCACGCCGGCGCTTGCCCAGAGCAAGCCGCAGAAGCTCACCGTGCTCGGCGACAGCGCGCCGTGGAAGGGCACGATCGTTGAAGATGCGATTCCGGCCTTCACCAAGGAGACAGGCATCGAGGTCGAATACATCCAGTTGCCGAACGAGCCGCTCATTACCCGTGCTCGCGCCGAATTGACCAGCGGGAGCACGACGAGCTTCGACGTTATGCAGATGGGCGCCTCGATGATCGGCTGGATGCATCCGTATATGGAGGACGTCAACGAGCTCCTGAAGAAGGCCGGCGGGAAGTACGCCGCCGATTTCGGCATGGACGAATTCTCGCAGGCATCGCTCGACCTCGCCAGCATCGACGGCGTGCTGCGCGGCGTGCCCTACCGCAGCACCACCTATATCCTGCACTACCAGCCGGCTCTCCTGGAAGCGGTCGGCATCAAGACCCCGCCGACCACATTCGCCGAATATCTCGATGCGGCCCAGAAGCTGACCGAGGCAGGCAAGCCGAACCGTTTCGGTGTGGGCTACTGCGCCCGCCAGGGTGGCGCTATCGTCGATCATTTCGGTCCCTACCTTCTCTCGGCAGGCGGCGGCTTTTACGACAGCAAGACGAAGGACATCTGGATCAACAACGCGAAGTCGCTGGCCGGCCTCGAATTCTACGCAAGCCTGCTCAACAAGCACAATGTGGTGCCGCAGGACGCGCTCACGTGGGAATGGGATGAAATCATCGCCAACGGCCAGAACGACCGTTACGCGATGGCGATCACGCTCAACGCCTCCGCCACCCCCATCAACAGATCCGAAAAGTCCAAGACCAAGGGCAAGTGGAAATGGGCGATGGTTCCGGGTCTTGAGAGCGCGGCCGACAGCCGCTCCTCGCTCGGCGGCTGGAGTTTTGCGGTTCCGTCCAAGGGTGCTCATACCGGCTGGGCCTTCGAGTTCGTGCAGTTCATCACCAGCCGCGAATGGGCGAAGCGTTCGATGGAAAAGGGCAACGCCTCCGCACGCCTTTCCGTCCTCACGGATCCGGAGGTCGTCAACACCTACGGCTTCACAAGCGTGATGGCCGACCAGCTGAAGACCGCGATCGCCAATCCGCGCGACGCGTTCTGGGGCGCCGTGGAGGCGCAGCTTCGCGCCGGTCTTTCCAAAGCGCTGCTCGGTGAGGCGTCGCCGAAGGACGCAATGGACGAGGTCGCGACCGGCTGGGAGCGCACGATGCGCCGCGCCGGCTGATCGAATAGCCGGGCGGAATATCGCCCGCCCGGCTCATCCCATACAGAAAGGAGAGGGCCATGGCTTCCGTTCAGATGACAGATGTCAGGAAGAGCTTCGGCGCGGTGGATGTCATTCATGGTATTGATCTCATGATCGAGGATGGCGCCTTCGTGGCGTTGGTCGGTCCGTCCGGTTGCGGGAAGTCGACCCTTCTGCGGATGATCGCGGGGCTCGAGGAAACGTCGGGCGGGGAAATCGCCATCGGCAATCGGGTGGTCAACGATCTGACGCCTCGCGAGCGCAATATCGCGATGGTTTTCCAGAATTATGCGCTCTATCCGCATATGACGGTTGCGGAAAACATGGGCTTCAATCTGAAGCTCGCCAAGAAGCCGCAGGCCGAGATCGATGCTCGCGTGAGCGAAGCGGCCAGGATGCTCGGCCTCACCCCGCTGCTCGACCGCCGCCCCTCGCAACTGTCCGGCGGCCAGCGCCAGCGCGTCGCTATGGGGCGCGCCGTGGTGCGCAAACCGCAAGTCTTCCTGTTCGACGAACCGCTATCCAACCTCGACGCCAAACTGCGCGTCCAAATGCGTTCCGAGATCAAGGGCTTGCACCAGAAGGTCAGGACAACTTCCATCTATGTCACCCACGACCAGATCGAGGCAATGACGCTCGCGGACCATATCGTCGTCATGCATGGAGGCCGCATCGAGCAGCAGGGACATCCGATGGAGCTTTATCGCAGGCCTGCCAACCTGTTCGTTGCGGGCTTCATCGGTACTCCGGCAATGAATTTCGTGGATGCCGTCGGTGGCAGTGACGATCGAGGTCCCCTGGCGAAGCTGCCGGGCGGCGAAGCGATCCGTGTCGATGGCGTGCGACTGGACGAGGGCAGGCCGGTGACACTCGGATTCCGTCCAGAGCATCTCGCGACCCATGGTGCCGGCGCCAGGCTTAAAGGCCCGGCGCGCTTCGTGGAGCCCACGGGGGCGCTGACGCATGTCACCTTCGATGTCGGCGGGCACAATATCGTCGCTGTCATCGATGGTGAGCATCAAGTGGCGACCGGCCAGGCTTTCGAGGTTTCGGTCGCGCCGGAACTCGTCCATGTCTTTGATCGCCAGTCCGGGATGCGACTGAACGCGGCCTAGCCGGAACCTCGAGGCGAAACCGATTTCAAGGGCCGGTTCCGAAGGTCGGCCTTCAAACCAGGAGATTGACAGTGAACAAGCCCATCAACGCGGCCTCCACGCTGGAGGCGGTCGAGAATGCCGTGCGGACGCATTCTCGCCCCTCGGACATCCGCATCACCGACATGCGCATCGCCGTCGTGACGGGGATATGCTATTACCCGATCATCCGCATCGACACCAATCAGGGCGTCTACGGGCTTGGCGAGGTTCGCGACGGCGGCCATCCGGAAAGTGCGCTGCGGCTCAAGCATTTCCTGCTCGGCCAGAATCCCTGCAATGTCGACATGATCTTCAACGCGCTGCGGCTCTACGGCGGTGACGGGCGCGAAGGGGGCGGAATTTCAGGCATCGAGATCGCGCTCTGGGATCTTGTCGGCAAGATCTACGGCGTGCCCTGCCACCAGTTCTTCGGAGGAAAGTATCGCGACAGCGTCCGCATCTACGGCGATACGCCCGCGCCCGCAGAGCTGACGCCCGAGGCCTACGCCAAGGCTGTCCGCGCGCGCGCCGACATGGGTCTCACCTTCATCAAGTTCGACCTGCCGCCCAAGCTCTTCGAAACGACGGAAGGTGCGCTCATCGGCTCGGCTACGAAACACGAATACGATCTCGGCAGGAGCACCCGCGCGCCGGGCTCCGGACGCGGCGCCAAGATTTCGGAAAAGGGGATCGAAACCGCGGTCGAAATCGTGCGGGCGGTTCGTGCCGAGGTCGGCAGTGAGATCTCGCTCTGCGTCGATCACTTCGGCGAAGGCTACGTCACTGCGGATGAGGCGATCCGCATCGGCAAGGCGCTTGAACCGTTCAACCTTGCGTGGATCGAGGACCCGGTCATCTGGCACGATATCAAGGGACACAAAAAGGTTGCGGACGCCCTGCTGACGCCGGTCGCGGGCGGTGAGGATCTCTATCTTGTCGACGGTTTCCGCGAGGCGATCGAAACCCAGGCCTTCGATATCCTGCACCCCGATCTCCTGACGTCGGGCGGCATGCTGGAGACAAAGCGCATCGCCGACTACGGCGCGCGCTACGGCCTGGCTACGGCACTGCATTCGTGCTGCTCGCCGATCGGCTTCATGGCGAACGTCCACTGCGGTGCTGCGATCAACAGCCTGCTGGCGGTCGAACATCATGGCCTTGACGTGCCGTTCTGGGAGGAACTGGTCACGGGTCTCGATCCCAAATATCTCGACGAAGGCTACGTTAAGGTTCCTGATCTGCCAGGGCTTGGCATCGAACTCAATCTGGAGGCAGTAAAGGCCAATCTGCGCGAACCGGACGCACTGTTTCTTCCGACCGAGGAGTGGAACAAGCGTAAGGCAGGCTTCGAACGGGTCGAACCGCCGCGCTATCAGACCCAGCTTGTCCGTGGTCGACGCTAGCGTGAAGAAGGATCCCGAGCGAAGAATGTTCTCTCGCGGCGTTCAGCACTCGTACACTCGTATGAGTACTAAAGCCAAAGATCGGCAATGAGCGTTGGCTTAGGGCGGCAGTTCGAGGCGAGGGATCTGAACATCGGGCCTCCACTACAGTGGAGGAGAATGGTGAGTGGATCGAGGTGAACTCGGATGGCATCGATCACGATCGTGACTCTTCACGCTCCGAGGGGGCCTACGGAACCTTGGCGCGAGTCTTGGTCCAGCCGTGATCATAAGAAGCGAAAGGAAGCGCGCGGTTTGAGAACCACGCGCTTCCCGAGCTCGGTTCAGAGGGCCGCTTGGACTTTTTCAGCGACGTCCGCCGGCACCCATTTCGACCAGATGTCCTTGTTTTGCTCCAGGAAGTGTTGAGCGCCTTCCTCTCCGGCCGCTTGATTTTCCGTCTGCCACGCCATCAGCTTGCCGACGGTATCGTTACTCCAACCGCGCGTATTGAAATACGCCATGACTTCCGGGCTGGTTCGATCCGCGAATGCCTTGGTCACGACGGTATAGACCTTGTCGACAGGCCAGGCATTTACCTTGGGATCGGGGCATTCCAGGTTGGTGTTGCAGCGCTTCCATTCCGCGGCATCGTGTGGGACGGTTGGCTGCAGCATCACCATCTCATACTTTCCGAGCAACGCCGTCGGAGCCCAGTAGTATGTGATGAAGCCTTCCTTGCGCTCGTAGGCCTTCGCAATGGCACCGTCGAGGCCTGCGGCAGAGCCAGGATCGAGAAGCCTGAAGCCCTTTTCGCTCGCATCGTATGCCTTGAACAACTGCGCGGTCACGATTGTCGCACCCCAGCCGGCAGCGCCGTTGAAGATCACGCCCTTACTTGCATCTTCCGGATCCGGAAACAATTCAGGATGTTTGAGCGCATCATCGATGGTTTTGATGTCAGGATGCGCATCTGCCAGATATTTTGGAATCCATAAGCCTTGAATACCGCCATCCGGTAGTGCCGCCGCTCCCAGCACAATCTTCCCATCGGCAACGCCACGCGGAACGATCTCAGGCAAGAGGTCGATCCACGTCTCCGAGGACACGTCGGGATCCCCTTTTTCGACCATCGAGGTTGTGGTCGGCACGGTATCGCCGGGAACGGTTTGGACATTACAATCGTAGCCGTTTTCCAGGATGAACTTGTCGACGAAGGTGAGCACTTCGGCGCTCTGGACATTATGCACCGCAAGGGTGACGTCGCCGCAGTCGGCGGCATTTGCTGCTGTGATGCCCCACAGCAGTCCGAAGATCGTCGATGTCGAAAGCAAATACTTTTTCATTTTTTCGTTCCCCTTTTTCAGCGGCACGCTTTCTTCACGCGGGCTGCCGCTTTCGTTCGCGTGACTGGATTTCAGCCTCAAGACTTAGGCGTAGCTCGCGACTGGCTCCCCGAGCACGTCGAGCCGTGGCGTTATCCCGAGGCCGGGGAGGGCAGGTGCCACGACACGTCCCTCAACCACCTCGTAGGATCCGTCAGCCGTCTTCACCGACACCATGTCGCGGCTCTCCAGGACACATCGAAGATTTCGCTCGGGCACGGTCTGGCCCAGATGCACGATCGCAGCAAACGCTATGTCGGACCCCGTCGTCTCCTGGACACTGACGGTGTAGCCGGCGGCCAGGCACATATCCCGATGCCGACGACCTTTCGTGAGGCCTCCGTTCTTTGAGATCTTGAGGCCGATCCCCTCGGCTGCATCGTCGCCGATGAGTTGGGCGATCGAAGAATCGCTGGTTGCGAGCTCATCAAAGATGATCGGGACATCGGTGCGCCGCCGCAGCGACACGCATTCCCGCCAGGTCGCGCAGGGAGCCTCAAGCACGAAATCCAGGCCAGGCGGCAGCAGCCTGAGCATGCGCAAAGCGTTTTCGACGAGCATTCCCCCATTTGCATCCACGATGAAGAACTCGCCTGGCTGCTTGTCCGCCAGTGCGGCGGCGATGCGAGCGGCGTCGACCGCTGGCTCTCCGCCAATCTTGACGGAATGGCCCACGTAGCCCATCGCCCGATGTTCGGCGATGCGCCTTCGCATGTCCTCTGGATCGCCCATGTAGATTGATGAAATGACCGGCATGCGGACATTCGTGCGTCCGCCCAACAGGTCGCAAATGGGAAGCCCAACGGATTTTCCGAATACGTCCCAGCAGGCAACGTCGATTGCGGTCTTCGCATGCTCGTGCCCCACAAGCGCCGCGTCCATGGTCTCATTGATGCGGTCGACGCGCCGTGGATCGAGGCCAATCAGGTGAGGCGCGATTTCCGCGATGCCCGCGCGAACTCCGAGCGCGTGAGATGCGATGTACGTCGATCCAAACGGCGTGCTTTCACCCCAGCCTTCAAGGCCGCTGTCCGTTGTCACCCTTACGATGGTAGCGTCGAAGCTGCGGTACTCCCGCCCGCCAGAGAGGGTGTAGACCCCACCTGCGTAGGGCAGGTCCACTCGAAACACATCTATCTGTTTTATCTTAATATCTGCCATGGTTCTTCCGTCACGAGATGGTAAGGACAAGCTTTCCGCTGAACTTCTTTGAGATGAAGTCTTTCTGCGCCTCGACGATGTTTTCGAGCGGGTAGGTCTTGCTGATCATCGGACGGATCTCGCCTCGTTCCACGTAGCGCACGAGATTTTCGAAGACGACGTCGTCCTGAAACGTGCAGCCGAAGAAGCTGAGGTCTTTGAGGTACAAGGTTCGGACATCGAGCTCCACGATGGGGCCCGCGATCGCTCCGGCGACGGCATAGCGCCCGCCCTTCCTGAGCACCTCCAGGACCTCGGGGAAGGCAGGGCCGGCCGTGACGTCAATCGCGACGTCGACGCTCATGGGGCCTAGCTTCTCGATCAGGCTTTCGTGCCGATCAATAACTCGGTCTGCGCCAAGACTGCGCACATGGGCGGCCTTTTCCCCGCCGGCGATGGCAGTCACGATCGCGCCACGACGCTTGGCCAACTGAACGGCGGCGGAGCCGACCCCACCCGAAGCGCCGGTGATCAGGACATGTTCACCGGCGCCGACATTTGCGCGGTGCATCATGCCCTCGGCGGTGGAAAACGCGCAGGGGAGGGAAGCAAGTTCGAGGTCGCTCCAGTCGCAATCGACCCGGAACGTCTCGCGGGAAGGTGCTTTCGTATACTGAGCGAACGCGCCATCGCACTCGGACCCGAACGTCCAGCATTCCATCGGTCGGTAATCGACGTACGAGCGAAGCATGTTGCGAACGATAACCCGTTCGCCGATCCGCGCCGGATCGACGTCTAATCCTACGGCAGCGATGTGGCCGCAGCAGTCGGCACCCTGGATGCGGGGAAATTTCATGGCTTCTCCAGACCAGCTCGCGTCCGTATCGCGCAGGTCTTCGATGCCCTGTGCCGCGCCATGGCCGGTTTCACTCGTCACGACCTTCGAATACCAGCCGATGCGCGTATTGACGTCGGTGTTGTTGACGGCGGCGCCCGCCACCCTGATGAGAACTTCGTTTCGATCCGGCTTCGGTACCGGAAGGTCATTGCGATACTCGAGCTTGTCGAATCCGCCGTGACCGACGAGGACGACCCCGCTCATACGTTCTGGAATTGCGGACAAACGAGTGTCGTCCGGGCGAAGAGAAACTCTGTTCACCGTCTTGGATTCCCGCAATGTATTATTCGTGATGTCGGTCATGCAGGCTGTGTCAGTCGTTGTCTCACTGGGTGCTGACTGCCTGCCTTGTCCTTAAATCTGAGGCCATCCCGCCGTGAATGACAATGCGCTTAATTCTCATCCGCAATTGACTTCAGGTTCACTCAGGTCGTGACCGGCCTCTCTGTCCCGAGCACGACCCGGGGATTATCCGAAGTCCGGCTTCGGGCAGACCGGCCGGTCCGGGTGTGATATCTATCCGGATGTGCAATAAGACTGCTGGGGCGCTCTTGCAGGGAGGTAGGTAATTCCCGATGGTTCGTCGGTACTATGAGCTACCGTCGCTGACTGCGCTGGCTGTTTTCGAAGCCTCGGCGCGCCATTCCAGTCTCAAACTTGCTGCAAGCGAACTCAATGTGACGCCCAGTGCCGTCAGCAGGCAGATAAAGGCGATCGAAGAGGAGCTTGGCGTCCAGCTGTTCGTTCGCAGCGGAAAGGGCGTGGCGCTGACTGCCGAAGGAGAAGAGCTCTACGACGTTCTCGCGAATTCGTTTTCGCGCATCTCTGATATTGCCAGGTCCATCAAGCGACGTGATAAAGCGCGAAACGTGAAGTTCGCCTGCAGCGATGTGTTCGCAACCATGTGGCTGATCCCGCAGATGCCCGATTTCTGGCGTCGCCATCCGGACATAATGGTCGATCACTTGATCTCGGACGACATGCGGAACTTTCGCCGTGCCGAGGTCGAACTCAGGGTTCGCTTCGGGCCTGGCGCCTGGAGCGACGAGACCTCGGAATTCCTCTTCGATGAATGCGTCTATCCCGTTTGCAGCCCCAACTTTGCGGCGCGCTTCGAAGGCGCGACCATGGCCGATCTTCCCGACTTGCCGCTGTTGGACGTCAACTGGGTTGGCCCTGACTGGGTTGGTTGGGAGGAAGCGCTTCGCCGGGCGGGCCTTCCTCACACAGCGTTCGACGGAAAGCGGTTCGGAAAGTTCAACGTCGCCCTGCAAGCGGCGATGGCCGATCAGGGGGTGGTGATCGGCTGGCACCGCATTGTGGGTGACTTGGTCGAGCAAGGTACCCTGGTTCGCTTCACCGATCTGGTGATCCGTTCGCCGGGCGGATACTACTTAACATGGAACTCGCATCGCGAGCTCTCGTCTGCGACGCTGATTCTGCGAGAGTGGCTAAGATCGATAGCGAAGGTCACGCGCAACAATCCATGTCCTACCGCTACGATCGAGTAGTGCGCCCCTTCGCCGACTGCAGTCAGGAACATGAGAAGCTCATGCGCTGCTGACGCCGAGCTCCAGCCGACGGGTGATGCCGATCGCTTCGAGGAACAGCTCGTCATGACTGACGACGACGAGTGCGCCGTCATAAGCGCGTATCCCCGCCTCCACCGCTGATATGGAATCGATATCGAGATGGTTGGTCGGCTCGTCGAGGATCAGGAGTAACGGCGGCTCCGGCCCGCCGAGCACGCAAGCCAAGCCGGCGCGCAGCATCTGCCCGCCCGAAAGCGTGCCGGCGACCTGCAGCGCCGCGTCGGCCCGGAACATAAAGCGCGCCAGCGCCGCGCGGCTGGCATTTTCGTCTGCGCCGGGGTTGAGCCGTTGAAAATTGTCGCGGATTGTGAGGGCTGGGTCGAGCAGGCTTACCCGCTGATCCAGCATGGCGGATTTCGCCGGCACCCGTACCTCACCAGCAAACGGCTGCAACGCCCCAGCCAACATCGAAAGCAGCGTGGTCTTGCCAGATCCGTTCGCTCCTGTGACGGCGATCCGTTCCGGTCCGACGATCTCAAGCGAAAGGTTTCGCAGTACCGGCTTTTGCGGATCATAGCCGGCCGTGACATCGTCGATCCTCAGGACGGTGCGGTTCGCTGGCAGCCCTGTCGGCGCCAGGGTCACCGCCAGCGGTTGCTGAATCTCGATCTTTTGCCGCGCGGCGTCGACATCCTCCATTGCGCGTGTTCTCATCCGTTCGGCCAATCGCGCGTTCGCGCCGCTGGTGTTCTCGGCCTTGCGTCGCAGCCCGCCGGCGATGATGCGCGGCATGTCGCCCCTGGCCGCCTTCTTATTGCCGGTGCTGTCTTTGCGAGCCTTGCGCTCGGCGGTCTCTTGCGCAGAGCGGTTCGCGTCCGCGATCCGCTTTTCGGCATCCGCGAGATCGTGCTTGGCGGCCGCCAACTCCACCGCCTTGCGTTCCCGATAACGGCTCCAGTTGCCGCCGTAGCGGGTGGCGCCGAGGGTGGTCATCTCAACGATCCCATCGACGGTGTCGAGCAGTTCACGGTCATGACTGACGACGATCGCCCCACCTTGCCAGCCGGCGAGAAGATCGATCACTGCCCGCCTGCCACTGCGGTCGAGATTATTGGTCGGTTCGTCTAGGATGAGGAAATCCGGTTCGCGGAAGATCAGTGCCGCGAGAGCCGCGCGGGTGCGTTGGCCGCCAGACAGCTTTGAAAGCGGCGTTTCGGCCGTCGCCTCAAGCCCGGCGCGCGCCAGCGCCCCGGCTATGCGGGCTTCTAGCATCCAATCGGCATCGGCGAGTTCTTGCGCCGTCGCGTTGCCCCTTCCGGCGCGGGAAAGCAAGGCGAGCGCGTCGCGCACTCCAAATAGGTCAGCAATCGTCTCGGCTGCTGCCACCTGCACACTCTGGCGCAGCACGTCGAGCGTGCCGGAGACCGACACCGTGCCGGATCCGGGTGAAAGTTCACCGGTAATGAGCTTCAGCAGCGTCGTTTTTCCGACGCCGTTGCGGCCGACGACCCCGGTGCGTTCGGGACCGAAGCTGATAGCGAGGTTTGAGAAGAGCGATCGGCCGTCAGGCGTTGACCACGAAAGATTGGCAAGGGTGATGGAAGGCATGGAGAGAATCCCGGATTGCAAGGCGAAGCGGCATTGCGATCTGGGCAGTATCCATGTTCAACCATCCTGTTGGTGCTGCGATGGTGGTTATCTAGGCAGCAAATGCGGAGGATTCAAGGCGTCGGTGAGCCAGGGCACCCTTGTAAATGGTCTGCTGAATCAGCTCGTTAGTTGCATAAATCACATTATGCCTCAAACGGCTCATTGTTCTCGGTTGGCGCTAAGGGAGATCGCATGACGTTGCCGCCAATCCCCGAACCGCTGCAGGCAGCTGATCTGACTTTCTGTGCTGTCCCCGACCCTGGAGGGAACCGAAGCGACCGCATTCGTCAACAAGCCAGCGGACATGTTGGCCTTGGCGGGCGAGCACAGCCCGAGGCGCCGCACATCTCGCACAATTCTTTCCAGCAGCCGGCTGCCCCACTTTAAAGTCGGAAACTTCCTGTCACACTGAGCGTTCAAAGGCGTATGGGCTGTAACAGACCGGCTGCGGCAAAAGGGGAACCGATGACCGCCTCTCTCGATCATGTGCCTGCACAGGCAAGCAATGCGCGCCAGTTCCTGGCGATGGTCCTCGGTTCGGTGGGGGTGGTATACGGCGACATTGGAACGAGCCCGCTCTATGCCTTCCGCGAAGCGCTTCGCCCGTTTGCGGCAGGCGGTGTGGGGCGCGATGAGGTGGTGGGGCTCATTTCACTGGTGATCTGGACCCTGACGATGATCGTCACGTGCAAATATGTCCTGTTCCTGCTTCGTGCCGACAATGACGGGGAGGGTGGTACCCTGTCCCTGCTCGCCTTGCTCATGAAAAGAGCGTCAGGACATACGATGGGGATGTTCGTCGCAGGTATCCTGGGTGCCGCCCTTTTTATCGGCGATGCGATGATCACTCCGGCGCTTTCAGTGTTCTCGGCCGTTGAGGGGCTGAAACTCGTCACGCCAACACTTCAAGATTACGTTCTGCTCATCTCCGTCGCCATCATGGTGCTGCTGTTTGCAGTGCAGTCCCGCGGTACGGGCGCAGTCTCGAGCTTCTTTGGCCCAGTTACTCTCGTCTGGTTTGTTGTCATGGGAGCCGCCGGTGTCGCCCATATCGGTGATGACATGGCAATCCTCGCTGCATTCAATCCTATCTACGCTGTCACCTTTTTATGGAATGCCGGGCTTGTTGGCTTCATCGTGCTCGGCGCCATCTTCCTCACAGTGACAGGAGCCGAGGCGCTTTATGCTGATCTCGGCCACTTCGGTCGCCAGCCTATCCAGGCGGCTTGGTTTGCAATCGTGTTTCCCGCACTGACGTTGAACTATCTCGGACAGGGCGCGATGGTGCTGTCGCATCCCGACGCCATTTCGGATCCATTTTTCTTGATGTTCCCGAAATGGGCGCTGCTGCCGGTGGTAATCCTCGCCACGGCCGCAACAATCATCGCCAGCCAGTCAGTGATCACGGGAGCGTTTTCACTCGTACGGCAAGCGATCCACCTCGGATTCCTGCCAAGATTTGAGATCTGTTACACGTCGGAGACGCAAACGGGGCAGATTTATCTGCCTTTGGTCAACTCCGCACTGCTCGCCGGCGTGCTTGTGCTGATGTTTGTATTCGGTAGTTCCGAAGCTCTTGCCCCGGCCTATGGTGTCTCAATTACCGGCGCCATGGTGATCGATACCATTCTCGCCTTCGCATTCCTCCGATATCTGTGGAACTGGCCCGTTTTGGCCGCGACCGCTTTCCTGCTTCCTCTGTTCTTGCTCGAACTGGTTTTCCTCGGCGCCAACTTGTTCAAGCTCCACCATGGGGGCTACGTGCCCATCCTCTTCGCTGGCTCGCTAATGACGCTGATGTGGACCTGGCGAACTGGCGTTAGGCTCGTTCGCGAAAAGACGAGCCGCCAGGACATCCCTCTCGAGCGGTTCATAACGGCGATCGAACGAAAATCCGAGCACGCCCCGGTCGACGTACCGGGAACGGCGATCTTTCTCACTGCGACACCTGAGACCACCCCAGGAGTTCTCCTGCATAACCTCAAGCACAATCATGTGCTGCATGAGCAGAACGTCATCCTAACCATCAAGACCGCCAAAGTGCCTTATATCCCGGAAACGAACCGCTACACGCTTACTAAGCTTACCGATCGGTTCAGCAAACTGGAGCTCAGATTCGGATTCATGGATGATCCGAATGTGTCAAGGGCACTGGCGCGCTGTCGGAAGGAAGGCTTCAGGTTCGAGATCATGACGACGTCCTTCTATCTCGGACGGCGCAAACTAGTCTCAGATCCCCAGTCGGGCATGCCGAAGTGGCAGGACAAGCTTTTCATTGCCATGGCGGAATCGGCGATCGATCCGACCGATTACTTCCATCTTCCGGCAAACCGCGTTGTCGAAATGGGCGAGCAGGTGATCATCTAGTGTCGCCACTCTGGCCATTAAACAGGAAGCGTGTTTCGACAGGCGGTCGGACGACGTCGGGCGGCAGGGCGGTGCATGGTGCAAGGTACTCACAATGTCTCGGCTGCCGGCTTGGGCGGCATCCTGCACGCTGATCTTGCCGACCGGGTCGAACCATCGCCATGTATGGGCGCGAGACGCGCGTGACCTGCTTCACCAAGCCAGCCGCTCAAAAAGTGACAACGAGGCATTCCGCAGTGGAGTCAGGAACTTGCCCGAACGTTTGCGGAGCGCTGCGCTCGATTGGCTGTTTGTCGGTATAGATCCCCTTCAAGGCACCCACTTGCACGTTCCGTTCCTTATGAATCTGCACAATAGAGAACATTTGAAGAACTTCTCCCTGTCATAGCTGCGACTGCCGGTTTATAAGGAACGCATGGTTCAAAGAGCAGGCAGTGCAGATCTCCCGCTTCATGGCGGCAAGGTTCCCCGATGGCTGGGCGACCGTATGACAAAGCTTGGCGCGGTCATCACTGAAGCGATCGTGATCGAATATGGCCGCGACGAGTTTCTCCGGCGGTTGGCGCATCCTTTCTGGTTTCAGTCCTTTGGCTGCGTCATGGGCATGGATTGGCATTCTTCCGGAATCACAACCAGCGTCATCGGCGCTCTGAAGCGCGGTCTCGCGCCCCTTTCGCGGGAACTAGGTATTCATGTGTGTGGAGGCCGTGGGCGAAATTCGAGGCAGACACCTGGCGAATTGATCGACATCGGCAACCGTGTCGGCATCGACGGCGGGCGTCTTGCAACCACCAGCCGGCTCGTCGCAAAGATTGACAGCGCAGCGGTTCAAGATGGATTCGATCTTTACCTGCACGGCTTCATCGTGGCCGACGACGGCAAATGGGTGGTCGTGCAGCAGGGCATGAATGGCGATAAAAGACAGGCCCGGCGCTACCATTGGCTATCGGAAGGCGTTTCCAGTTTCGTCGATTCTCCCCATACAGCGATAGAAGGAAAGCGCCAGGGCGAAATCGTCAATCTCGCCGACAGGCGTGCCACAGCATCGCGAGATAGTCAGCTTGACCTTCTGGCCACGCTCGGGCCGGACCAAATCGTCCGCGAGATAGTCCGGATTGACCCGAAGGCCAGAACGAAGGAAGTCGCGCAACCCCTGCTGCCGCACCTTGTAATGCCGGCGCATCATGAGGTCAGAGAAGAAAACATCAACATGAAGCGGTTGCATGCAACGCTTGCAGCGGCCGCCGACCGCGGGCCTGAAGATTTCGAACAACTCCTGCTCGTCCCGGGCGTCGGTGCGCGAACGGTCAACGCGCTCGCGATGGTCGCAGAAGTGGTGCATGGCGCGCCCTGCCGTTTTGCCGATCCCGCGCGATTCTCGCTTGCGCACGGCGGAAAGGATCGCCACCCGTTTCCCGTGCCGCTCAAAGTCTACGATCAGACGATCCAAGTCATGAAGTCGGCCGTGACCAAGGCGCGGCTGGGCCGTGATGAGGAGCTACAAGCGCTGAGACGCTTGGACGATCAGGCCAGGCAGTTGGAGAAATACGTTACCGGCCCAGATCTAAAAGAAATTGTCGCCGGGGAGTTCCGCCGGTCCCCCGAATGGGATGGTCGCAGCATCTTTGGCTGGGAGGCCCATCCTGAGCAGCCGGACGAAAAAGCACGCTCTTAGCGAGTGCGGGCGGTTTGGATAGACAAAGGACATCGCTCGCGCCTTTTCTCACGAAAGCCGCAACGGTGCGCGAGATTTGCTCGCCCACATGAGCACGCAGGCGTGAAGCTACGGCTGATGGCCGCTTGTCAAAACAAATCAAATTAAACATGAAATCCATGATCTGCATGTCTATGACTCTAGCGTCCCTCACGTCGAAGGGCACGGCATAGTACTTGGCTGGCCGCAACGTAGACACACTGCAATGGCGGTGCATCCGCCCTCGGCAAGGAGGCTGCGAGGAACAATGCTGCGGAATGCGAGAGGGACGGAGGCGGGGAGGGCCCTTGGCGTCAAGACGGAGGCAATGGCCAACAACCCGCCGACGTTCGAGCATATCGTCACCGGCGTGAACGAGACCTTTCTCTGGCGCAAGGACAACTATCCCTGGGAGCGCAATGTCTGGAACTTCCATCCCGAGATCGAAATCCACCTGATCCGCAATGCCGCAGGCATGGCCTTTGTCGGTGACTACATAGGCGAATTCGGCCCCGGCTATCTCACCGTCGTCGGCCGCAACCTGCCGCATGACTGGGTAACAGCCACCGAGCCGGGCGAGATCATCGAGGGCCGCGATATCGTCATCCAGTTCGACCAGGAGCGGTTCGGCGAGCTCAGCAAATTGGCACCGGAATTCGCCCAGCTCGACGCCTTCTTCCGGCTCGCCGAACAAGGCCTCGTCTTTCACGGCGAGACGCGCCAGCGCGGCGCGGAGCTCATGGAGGGCATGGGCGCCCTCAGCGGTTTCTCCCGCTTCGCCGCATTCGCCGAGCTCCTGGATCTCCTGTCCGGCAGCCACGAGTATGAAATCCTGTCGTCGCCGGAATTCGCACCGAAGCTCGACGCAGAGACCCTCGATGTGCTGCAGCGCGTGCTCATCTATATTTTCGAGCATATCGCGACCGATATTCACCTTGCCGACGTGGCGGCGCTCGCCGGCATGAGCGAGAGCGCGTTTTCCCGCTTCTTCAAGAAGAACACCGGCAACAGCTTCACCGATCACGTCAACAAGCTGCGCATCTGGCAGGCCTGCAAGCTGCTTGCCGAAAGCGACATGCCGATCACCGACATCTGCTTCGAGGTCGGCTATCTCAACATTTCCAATTTCAACCGCACATTTCTGCGTCATCACAAGATGACACCCTCCGCCTATCGGCGGTTGACGGGACAGAGGAGACCGGTCCGCACACTGGATGCCCAGCATGCCAACTCGCATTAAAGTATAGATTCGGTGCATGAGGGGCGCTAGCTCACGGCGCCGTATTTCATAGGATCCCCTCAGCGAGCAAGCTCGCACGGGAGGAGCAGGCGAGCGGAATCGGGAGATTCTGAAGCCTGCTCGGCAGACCTTTAGGGGAGGTTCAAAACATGAAAGACCTGAAAGCGCTCGTTTCGAGCATTGCTATCGCTTGCGCTCTCGCGAGCTCGGCGTCGTCAATTGCTGCGGCTGCACAATGCACCGACACTATCCGGGTTATCGCGCAGCCGCGAGACGGGCTGACGCTGCTTGAAAACTACAAGGATGAATTCGCCAAGCTCTCCGGCGGTGCGGATTTCCAGATCGACTATCTGAACGAGAACGATCGCCGGGCCAAGACCAAGGCCGATGCATCGACGATCGGCAAGTACAATGTGTACTATATTGACGAAGCCAACGTCGCGCTCTTCGCAAAGTCCGGCTGGGTCGCTCCGCTGACCGACTACTACCCGGCCGACTACGATTATGCCGATTTCGATCCGGGCCGCCAGAAGGTCGCCACCTATGACGGCAAGGTCTGGTTCGCGCCTTTGACCGGCGGAGGCGACTTGATGGTCTACCGCAAGGACCTGCTCGAAGCAGCCGGCATCAAGCCGCCGACCACGCTCGACGAATACATCGCTGCCGTGAGGGCGCTGCATCAGCCCGACAAGGGCATCTACGGCACCGCCCTGCGCGGCCAGCGCGGCTCGGGCGCCAATGTGTGGCGCTGGATGCCCTACTTCAAGGGCTTTGGTGGTAACTGGTTCGAGGGGGACAAGCCGGTCTTCGACGGCGACGCGGCCGTGAAGGCGACCGAAACCTACCTCGAGATCTTCAAGTATTCCGCACCAGGCAGCCAGACCGGCGGCTGGGACGAGGCCGTCGGCGCATTCACCTCCGGCCAGGTCGCCCTGCTCATCGAATCCACGCCGCTGGTCGGCATGGCGCTCGATCCGAAGTCCTCGCAGGTCGCCGACAAGATCGGCTACCTCCCGCCGCCGACCCCGCTGACCGGCGGTGGCTACGGCCACGGCCTCGCCATCGGCACCAAGGCGAACAAGACGGAAGAGGCCAAGCAGTGCGCCGGCCTGTTCATCGCCTGGGCAACCTCGAAGGAAAACGAACAGCGCCGTCTCGAAGAAGGCCAATTTAGCGAACTCAACCGCACCAGCGTCATGACCAGCCCGAAGTTCGCCGAGCTCTATGGTCCCGACCTCGGCAAGGCGCTCGCCGACACCGGCAAGGTCACGGCGGTTAACTTCTGGCAGAACGCGTCGTGGCCGGACCTGGGCGACCGCTGGGGCATCATCCTGGAAGAACTGATCACCGGCACCCGCACGGACATCAAGGAAGGCTTGGATGAGCTCAACGGCTTTGCCACCGACCTCGTCGCCCGCAGCCAGTAATCCAGACTGAACAGATATCCTCCCGTCCCGGCGCTGGCTTAGGCAGCGTCGGGGCTTTCCATCCAAGGCGACGCGCGCTGCGTCGCCGGAGGGACCTCATGAAGAACAAAACCACATTGCCCTGGGTGTTCCTGACGCCTGCCATGGTCGTGCTCGCCGTCTTGGCGCTGGTGCCGACCGTCTGCGCGATCGTCATATCCTTCGAGGATCGCGAACTCAGCAGACCGGATGGAAACTTCGTCGGCTTCGACAACTATCTCGCGCTGTTTTCGGACCGGCGCTTCGTCAACGCCATTACGGTTTCGCTAAGCTGGGAGGTCATCACAGTTGGCTTCACCATGCTGATCGCGGTCGGCCTCGGCATCCTGCTGTTCGAATGCGTCTCGCCGCGCACCCGCAATATTCTGGCGGTGCTGTTCATCGTGCCGGTTATCCTGCCGCGCGTCTCGGCCGCCTTCGTCTGGAAGTTCGCATTCCATCCGCTCTATGGCATCGCCACCTATCCTTACAAGGCGATCACCGGCCAGCCGCTTGATCTCCTGTCCAATCCGCTGACAGCGCTCGGAACGGTCGCCCTCGTCGACGTCTGGCAATGGGGCCTGTTCTTCTCGGTCATCGTGCTGAAGCTTTTGGAGACCCTGCCGCCGCAGCCGTTCGAGGCCGCCCGGCTCGACCATGCGCGCGCCTGGGAAGTCTATGCCTATGTGGCGCTGCCGATGTTGAAGGCGCCGCTCATCTCGCTCGCCTTCGTCAAGATGATCGAATCGCTGCGTGCCTTCGACCTCATCTACGTGATGACCCGGGGCGGCCCCGGCATCTCCACCGAGACGCTCGACATGTACGCATTCTCGCAAGGCTTCATCGAATCCGGCCGCATTTCCTATGCATCCGGCATGGCCGTTCTGATGATGATCGCGACCTCCATTGCCTTCACCGTCATCTGGAAGAGGGCGAAGATATGAGCCGCCGTTCGACCGGCCGCCTCGTTGGCCGCGCCGTCCTCTTCCTCGCAGCGCTCTCGGCCGTGTTCCCGGCGTTCTGGACCGCACTCAACGCCTTCAAGAACCGCGTGGACATCGTCACGCCTACGCCGCTCTTCATCTTCACCCCGACGCTCGACAATTTCGCCTACGTGCTCGGTCGCGACAGCGTCTTCGACGGGCTCTTCAATTCGTTGGTGACCTCGGGCGCCGCCGTGGTAATCGGCGCAGTGCTCGGCCTGCCGGCCGCCTATGCGATCGCGCGCTATCCGAACCGTTGGTCAAAGGACATTCAGTTCTTCGTGCTGTCGCTGCGCTTTCTGCCGCCGGTTGCCATCGCCATTCCGCTGATGGTGATCTGGCTGCAGCTTGAACTTTACGACACGAGGCTGTCGCTTATCATCACCTATACGCTGCTGACGCTTGCAACCGTCGTCTGGCTTTCGGTCCCGGCCTTTGCCCGCGTACCGAAGGAGGTTGAGGAAGCTGCCCGTGTCGATGGCTACAGCTCCTATGCGATCTTCTTCCTGATCGCGGTGCCGATCGCCTCGCGCTCGCTGATCGGCGCCGTGGCCTTTGCCTTCGTGCTCGTCTGGAACGAATTCCTGATCGCATTGATGCTGACGACCTCCGACGCCAAAACGCTGCCGATCGTCGCCTCCGAACTAACCCAGCTCGGCCGTGACGTACCCTGGGGCATCCTCAACGCCTCGGTCGTGCTGCTCTCCATTCCTCCGCTGCTCTTCATCGGGGTCCTCAGCGGAATGCTCAACAGCGCCTTCAAGCGCAAGTCTTCGTAAAAAGGAATTTCTCGATGCAAGCTCTGGTTCTTGAGCAAAAGGGCGTCCTCTCGATGCGCGACATCGACCTGCCGCTCGAACTCGGCCCCGATGACGTGAAGATCAGGATCAATACCGTCGGCGTTTGCGGGAGCGACGTGCACTATTACACGCACGGCGCCATCGGTCCCTTCGTCGTGCGCGAGCCCATGGTGCTCGGCCACGAGGCCGCAGGCACGATCGTCGAGGTCGGCAGCAATGTGAAGGGTTTCGCCGTGGGCGACCGCGTCTGCATGGAGCCTGGCATTCCAGACCTCACCTCGCGGGCCTCCAAGCTCGGCATCTACAACGTCGATCCGAGCGTACGCTTCTGGGCAACGCCGCCGATCCATGGTGTGCTGACCCCCTACACGGTTCACCCCGCCGCCTTCACCTACAGGCTGCCCGATAATGTCAGCTTCGCCGAAGGCGCCATGGTCGAACCCTTCGCCATCGGCATGCAGGCGGCCGCACGGGCGCATATCGCCCCGGGCGATGTCGCCGTCGTCATCGGCTGTGGACCGATCGGCATCATGGTGGCGCTTGCCGCGCTCGCCGGCGGCTGCAGCCGCGTGTTCATCTCCGATTTCAGCGCCGAGAAGCTGGCGATCGCCGGTGGCTATGCCGGCATCACACCAATCAATATCGGCGAGCAATCGCTGAAGGACGTCGTTGCCCGCGAAACCGACATGTGGGGCGCCGACATCGTGTTCGAGGCCAGCGGCAGCGCCAAGGCCTATAACGGCATCTTCGACCTCGTGCGACCGGGCGGCACCCTGGTGCTGGTCGGCCTGCCGGTCGAGCCGGTGAATTTCGAGGTATCCGGCGCCATCGCCAAGGAAGTGCGGCTCGAAACCGTGTTCCGCTACGCCAACATCTTCGACCGCGCCCTGCAGCTCATCGCATCCGGCAAGGTAGACCTGAAGCCGCTGATCACCGACACCTATGACTTCAAGGACAGTATCCAGGCCTTCGAGCGCGCGGCCTCTGCCATCCCCAGCGATGTGAAGCTGCAGATCCTCATGGAAAGTGGAGGCAAATGAGATGTCGAACATCGTCTGCGCGAACGTCGACAAGAACTATGGCGCCATAAACGTCATCAAGGATTTCAACCTCGAGGTCGCCGATCGCGAGTTCATCGTCTTCCTCGGACCGTCCGGCTGCGGCAAGTCCACGCTTCTGCGCATGGTCGCCGGTCTCGAGGAGATCTCGGGCGGCGACGTCATGATCGGCGGAACGCGCGTCAACGATCTGGAACCGCGTGATCGCGGCGTTGCCATGGTGTTCCAGAATTACGCGCTCTACCCGCACATGACGATCTACGACAACATCGCCTTCGGCTTGAAACGCATGAAGGTGCCGAAGGTCGAGATCGACCAGCGCATCCGCGCTGTTTCGGCGACGCTCGGCCTGGATGCGTACCTGGAACGCAAGCCGACAGAACTATCCGGCGGCCAGCAGCAGCGCGTGGCGATCGCCCGCGCCATGATCAAGACGCCCAAGGTGTTCCTGTTCGACGAACCCCTGTCAAACCTCGACGCGAAGCTGCGTAACCACATGCGCATCGAGATTGCCCGCCTGCACCAGAAACTGCAGACGACGACGATCTACGTGACGCATGACCAACTGGAGGCGATGACGCTCGCCGACCGCATCGTCCTGATGAAGGGCGGCGCGATCGAACAGGTCGGCACGCCCGCCGAAATCTACGAACGGCCGCGTACGCTTTTCGTAGCGGGATTCATAGGTACGCCGAACATGAACTTTCTCGATGTCACGGCGCACTCCGATGGGGAGTCGTGGAGGCTTGAAGGCGACGGGTTCCGCTTTCGCGCGTCTCGCCAGGTATTTGATCTGAGGGACGGGCAAGATCTGACGCTCGGCGTACGTCCATCGGCACTTGTTTCCTGCCCCGACGTTGTCGGGACCGAGAACTTGTTATCCGGCGCGATCGATCTCGTTGAGTTCCACGGGGACGACGCACTGGTAACCTTCCACGCCGCAGGAAGAGAAATCGGGGCATTGGTGCCTGCAGCAACAGCGCCAACTCCCGGTACCCAAGTCGCTTTCTCTGTAAACAGCGAGAGCCTGCACGTTTTTGACCGCACGGGCTTGTCCATGCGTCGCCAGAGCCGAGGTGATTGTATCCAGGGCACAGTCTGCTAGGTCATGGCACAATAGCGGCTCAGCACAACAGCGTGGAACTGATCGCACCTGACGTGGACAAGTCCGGCGCTGACACCGCCTAAATGGCCGTGTTGATGCTCACTTTTCGGACGCCGCCGGGGTCAGTAGCTCGTCCACGAGAGCGACCCTCGCAGCGGGAACGGCGTCGCTGACGACAAGCGCTTCGCCATTCCGCAGAATCTGGAAATCGATGGACGGCTGGCCGACCGACTGGGGTACCAAGATGACGATGCTGCACTAGGCGGGAGGTAGCGATCCTGCTCCCAACGTTGACGTTTGACCAGCGCGTCGAGAGGCGAGAGTGTCGCATCTCTAACTGGCCCAACTGTCGCATTACTAAATAGCCCCTGCACACAATTATTGCATAATCTATCGTGTGGAACTAGAGAGACTGCGCCGGACTGCGTGCCTAACCGGCTGCGTCTTTTCGCGCGGAGGCAAGAGCTTCGATCATGATCGCCACTCTTTGAAGATCATCGCTGCGCAGGGCTTGTACGGCGGCAATGATCCGCTCCTGGAAGAACTCTTCTGAAGTGCGAACCTGCTCTTACAATCGCACGGGCATCTATCTCCGACATCACATCCTCCCTGGATGTTGACTACCCCAACGTTGCCACGAGCTTTTGAGCGGTTTGCAGATCCGGTAACCCTGCTCCTTCGGTGAAGCTCGACAAAATCTCGGCAAGGTCTTCCCGTGCATCCGCTTCAGGGTCGGCGCGAGCCAGTCCTATCGCTGCACGAAGCTCCCAAAACCGTGCGCCCTGTGCACGCGCTGTTGCCAGCGCGTCGCGGAAGCGTTCGGTAGCCACCTTTCCCTTCTCGGATCCGATTAAAAGGATCGCCTCCCCTTGAAGGCGGAACACTTCGGCCGCGAACCAACGCTCGTTGGTTCGCTCGATCATTTCCTCGGCTTCCTCGAGCAATCGGAGAGCCGCTTCTGGGTTTTCGGCTTTCATTTCGATCTGAGCACGAAGAGCCGCGAAGTATGGGCACATATACCGCGCCCCGGTGGCCAGCCACCCGCCGATGCCCCTCTCCAACTCCGTCCGGGCACAATGCATGTCGCCATCCTCCGCGGCCACCCACGCCTGGAGGATTGTCGCGCCCGCCTGCCAAAACCGGAATCCTGCCTCTCCTGATATTTGGAATAGTTCGGCGGCACGAAGCTTCACAGCTTCCCGGTCGCCAATGATCTGGCGGATCACACCGCCGAAGAACAGCGGTAAGGCGAGACTGTTGCGGTGCCCCATGCTTCTTGCTTCGGCCACCGCCTCATCATTGGTGGCAAGCGCCTGATCGGGCGAGCCGAGTGCCAACAGCGTGCGCGCCAAATAATCCAGGCATACGACACGCGGGTCGAAGGCATACACGAATGCGGGCGACCGATCCTCCTGCGGGTCATAGAGTGCCAGCGCTTCCTTCAAGTGAGCACGGGCACGCACAAATTCGCCGGCTGGAACGGCGCTCACCCCGGCGGCCCTGTGTGCGAAGAAGGAAAGTCCCCGGTCGTTACTGCTGCGGGCGAGCTCCAGCAGCCTGTCGGTGGCGCGACGGGCCTCAGTCAGTTCGGCGGCGTATAGATGGTACAAACAAAGGCCGTAGAGGACCGGAAACGCCTCCCGCACTTCGCCCAACTCCTCGCACAGATCCTTTGCCCTTGCGTAGGTAGCCCCCGTTTCCGGCGCTGCAAACCCATGCGCCGCCACTTGTGCGCTGCCCAGGGCCAGTTGCAGGGAAAGCTCGCGGCGCGAGCGCTGCCGAGAAGGCGGAAGTGAAGCCAGTCCATTCAATGCATTCTCAAAGCGCAGGAGGGCCTCCGACAAGGCAGAACGCGACAGTGCCCGCCGTCCGGCCTGCTCGTGGTATTCAACGGCCTTCTCGATGAGGGAAGCCTGGCTGAAATGATAGGCGAGCAACTCCGGTTCAGCGGCGACCGTCTCCGGGAAACGGTCTTCCAGGATCTGGGCAATGCGGGCATGCAGCTGCTGCCGCCTGCTCAAGAGCAGGCTCCCGTAAGCCGCGTCCCGCACCAGAGCATGCTTAAATGCATACGTGACTTGGCCTTCGCCTCCACGGCGGAACACGAGGCCTGCATTGACAAGTTGTTCCGTCGCCCGCTCCAATTCGGCTTCCGCCATTCCGGCGGCCAATGCCAACAGCTCGTGACTGAATTCCCGCCCCATGACCGCGCCAACCTGGGCAACCTCCCTGACGGAGGCGAGCCGGTCGAGGCGTGCCATCAAGGAGTCGTGCAGTGTCGCCGGGACGGCAAGTGGGGGCAACGGCCCGGACAACACGTAATCCGGGCCGCTCTCCTTGAGCAGGCCTGATTCCACTACGACCTTCGTTAACTCCTCTATAAAAAGCGGCACGCCTTCTGTCTTGGAGAGGACTTGGTCAAGCATGGATATCGGCAGCTGCTTTCCTCCAGTCATCGCGGTGACGATTGAGGCCGCTTGGGAGCGGCTCAAGCGGTTCAACGTCAGCAGCGTGGCGTGGGGGAAACCATTCCAGCGAGGAGATCTTTCCGGACGCGACGTGGTGATCAGCATGACGGGCAGCCGTTGAATACGATCGACAATGATATCGAACAGTTCGGCCGAAACCGGATCAAGATAGTGGGCGTCCTCAAGCAGCATGAGAACCGGCTTGGTCCTCGCCAGTGCTTCAAGTTGTTCGATCAACACCTCGAAAGTGCGTCGTTTTTGCACCTGCGGCATCAGGTCAAGCTTCGGGTATCGGTCACCGGTGGGGATTGAGAGCAGAGACGCAATCAAGGGGATTGCCTCCTGCGGGTCTCGCGTCGCCGCAAGCACCTCCTCCAGGTATGCCAGCTGCTTGTCCGGCGGGTCGGTTCGGTCGATGCGTGCGGCCCTGAGCAGCTGGTCGGCGACGGGATGAAGCGCGCTCTGCGCGTGGTAAGGCGAGCAGAAGTAGCGCAAATAGGTGACGGCTTCCTGTTTCAGCCGCTCGCGCAGTTCCTGAAGAATTCGCGACTTGCCTATTCCTGCCTCCCCGAACAGTTCGACGACTTGGCCTTCACCGGAAGCAGAAAGGGTCCATCGTTCAATCAGCAGTGCAATATCGAGATCGCGGCCCACCAACGGCGCTGTACCGCCGGAGTGGAGAGCCTCGAAGCGGCCTTCAGCCCGGCCCTCCCCAAGGACGACGTACGAACTGGTGGGGGTCTCGAAACCCGGCAGCTTCTGCGGCCGGATTCGCTTCACTTCAAAAAGCTTCCCGATCAGCCGACACGTGAGCTCCGAAATCACCACCGTGTTCGGCTCGGCCAATTTCTGCAGGCGGGCAGCGAGATTTGGTGTTTCGCCGACCACAGCGTTCTCCTGCGCGGCACCCGCGCCGACCAGATCCCCGACGACCACCAGGCCAGTCGCTATGCCGATGCGGACAGAAAGTTGCTGACCGTCCTTCTCAGACAGCGCCTTGATGGAATCGACGACTGCCAGCCCTGCTCGGACGGCGCGTTCGGCATCTTCCTCATGCGCCTGCGGCCAGCCGAAATATGCTAAGACGCCGTCTCCCATCAGTTTGGCGACATATCCGTCGAAACGCACAACTTCGCCGGCTATTGTGTTTTGGAACTGGCGCAGTAATGCACCCATTTCCTCCGGGTCGAGCTGGGTGGACAGACCTGTCGACCCGACGAGATCGGCGAACATTACCGTGAGTTGGCGTCTCTCGGCTTCGCGCGGGCGGGTCGGCGTCGGTCGGTGGGGGGGATTGATGACGGATGCAGTCGCCTGGCCACCGCCGAGTGCAGCGATTGCTTCGAGAATTTTCTTTCTGTGTGCGAGAGCGCTGACGCCGATTTCTTTAAGGTCTTCTGCCGTGAGCTTCGGCAGCATCTCGGCGTCGATGGCATTGCTGTCGAAGGCTGCGGCATACTGCCCAAAGCCCAAGCTCTCGAGCCATGACCCGACGTTCACCGTCGCCCCTCCCAGAACGACCCTCAAGGTAATAACATACAGCATCGCTGCGGCTCGCGCAGCACAATACAAGGAGACGGCGAAGAAAACCGAAAACACTTCCGTCCATGGAAGGTGCTGCCATCTACCGGTGCTGCCTGACCGATAGTCTTTGGGGCCGGTTCCTCTGGGCGACCGGAGGCGTTCGGGAACGGCCCGTTTGGGTCAGAAGTTTGCCTTAGCCTCAGGTCCGATGGAAGGTCTGCGAAGGGCCGGCACCGGAATTCCGGCCCGTATCTACGAGCGACCGCATTGCGCGGAAAGTTGCGGTTCGGCTGGTCTGCCAGAATGAACACGTTGCGCCATGAGCAGCCGTTCCAGGCACTGATTTGCACCGGACCTTCACTGCTACGGCGTGAATCGATCGTCCGGTGCATCCCATCGATAAAGTCCAACCACACGCCTTGATCCATCGTTGGCCGCGCGCCCCATGCCCGAACGCCCCAGAAGGTCACCTCGGACCAGCCGCGCGCTCGATAGACGCGCGAGCATCGGACTCACAGTTGGCCATTTCAACCCGCCGTCGAACGACGCAGTCCATGCGTTCCTCTTTGCTTGGGGTCGTGCGGCTTAGAGACTTGTGGAGTATGCTGAAGAACCTTGGACTCCGAGTAGATGGAGGAGGAGCCATGGACGTCGGTGCCTGGCTGCGCGATCAAGGGCTGGGACAGTACCAAGAAACGTTCCGCCAAAACGACATCGATCCTGAAGTCCTAAGAGATCTTACGGCCGAGGACCTGATTGGGCTTGGCGTTGCTTCAGTAGGGCACCGTCGTAAACTGCTTGCTGCCATCGCCGCACTGCGAGAGGTCGCTCAACAGCCGAGCGGCTCAGCCGGGGTTGGCGGGACATCTTCAATCCTGCCGGAGGCGGAGCGCCGCCAGCTCACCGTGATGTTCGTCGACCTTGTCGACTCGACCAGGCTTTCCTCACGACTCGATCCAGAGGAGATGGGCGAACTGCTGCGAGGCTATCAGGGTGCGGTGGCGGGTGCTATCGCGCGATTCGAGGGCCACATTGCTAAGTACATGGGCGATGGCGTGCTCGCTTATTTTGGCTATCCGCGCGCTCACGAGGATGAGGCCGAACGAGCGGTGCGAGCGGGGCTTGCGGCCATCGACGCAGTGCGGAACCTGCAGCCACCGCATGGGGAGACGCTGCAAGCTCGCGTCGGCATCGCGACCGGCCTGGTTGTTGTCGGCGAACTGATTGGCGAAGGTGCAGCGCGTGAGGAGACGGCAATCGGCCAGACGCCCAATTTAGCGGCACGACTGCAAGGTGTCGCCGAGCCCGGAACTGTGGTTGTGGCATCCACCACCCGGCAGCTGATCCGTGGCCTGTTCGATCTCGCCGAGCTCGGCTTCCGCCCGTTGAAGGGCTTTACTGCTTCCGTACCCGCTTGGCGCGTGCTCGGTGAAAGCTCCGCGGAAAGCCGTTTCGAAGCCCTGCACGGGGCGAGCCTGACCTCGCTCGTCGGTCGCGAGCACGAGATCGGACTCCTGCTGAAGCGCTGGGAAGCAGTCAAGGAAGGGGAAGGCCGCGTGGTGTTGCTAGCGGGCGAGCCCGGCATCGGCAAGTCGCGCCTCGTTCGTGCCCTGCGGCGGCGTCTGGAAGGCGAGCCGCATACTACTGTAAGTCACTACTGCTCGCCCTATCATCAGACCAGTCCGCTTCATCCCGTTATCCGCCTTCTGGAGCGGGCAGCCGGCTTCGCGGCGGAGGATCCCCCCGAAGTGAAACTGAGCAAGCTCGAAGCGCTGCTCACGCAGTCGACCGAAGACGTCGCCGACGCGGCCCCGCTGCTCGCGGCGTTGCTATCGGTTCCAGCGGACGATCGCTATCGGCCGTTGGAGTTAAGCCCGCACCGGCAGAAGAAGCGGACGCTGGAGGTACTCGTCGATCAGCTCATCGGGCTCGCGGCACATCGGCCGGTCCTGGCAGTATACGAGGACGTGCATTGGGCAGATCCCACTTCGCTCGAGCTGCTGGATCTTGTTGTTGACCGCGTGCAAGAATCGGCAGTGCTGGTGCTCATCACATTCCGCTCCGAGTTTCTCTCACCGTGGATACGCTATCCCCACGTCACAGCATTGACGCTTGGTCGTTTGAGCCGTCGGCAAGGCGCAGATATGGTCAAGGGCCTGACCGGCGGCAGGGCTCTGCCCACCGAAGTGCTCAACGTGATCGTCGGAAAGACAGATGGCGTACCGCTCTTCGTGGAAGAGCTGACGCGGGCGCTTTTGGAGACCAACTTGCTTAAAGACGAGGGTGATCACTACGCTCTCGCGAGCCCGCTGTCGGCAATCGCAATTCCAGCTACGCTTCAGGAGTCGCTATTGGCCCGGCTCGACCGACTTGCGCCCGCCAGGGAGGTAGCGCAGGTGGCGGCCGCAATCGGTCGAGAATTCTCGCATGAGTTGCTCGTGACCGCCGCCCCTTTGCAGACGAGCGAGGTAGAGGAAGCACTGGGCGACCTCATTGCGTCGGGATTGGTATTCCGGCACGGGACTCCGCCGCAGGTGAGCTACAGCTTCAAGCACGCGCTCGTACGCGACGCCGCCTATGCGACTCTTGTGCGCACGAAACGACAACGGTTGCACGCGGCGATTGCCACAGCGATCGAGCAACGCTTCCCCGAAACGGTTCAGACGCAGCCCGAACTTCTAGCCCAGCACTATGCGGAGGCGGGGCGGCTAGAACCTGCGGTTAATTACTGGCTCAGGGCCGGGCAAGCAGAGATTGCGCGCTCCGCAACGGCCGAAGCGATTACCCATCTGACAAGAGGGCTGGAGCTGCTTGAAGGACTGCCTGATGATGCTGCACGATGGGGGCAGGAACTCGAATTGCAGGTCGCTCTGAGCGTCGCCCTGATGACCGCCAAGGGTTGGGCAGCGCCAGAGGTCGGCCGGGCCAACGCGCGAGCACGCGAATTATGCGAGCGGATGGGGAATAAAAGCAGGCTCTTCCCTGTCCTCTACGGGGAGTGGGTCTTCCATGTCGTGCGCGCTGAACTGGAGGCGGGGAGGAAAGCGGGAGAGGAACTGCTCCGGCGCGCGCAGGAAGAACGGGAGGTATCCGGTGAGACCGTCGGCAACCGCATCGTGGGAACCGATGCCTTCCTTCGCGGCGAGATCGCTACTGCCCGTGAATATCTGGAACGGTCGCTCGCCCTTTATGACCCGCAGCAACACCGCTCCCTCGCGTTCCTGTTCGCCCAGGACCCTCGGGTGGCGGGACTGTCGGTCCTCTCCTGGACCCTTTTCGCCCTTGGTTATCCCGAGCAGGCCCAAGCCAGGAGCAATGAGGCATTGGCGGACGCAAGGGAACTTTCCCACCGCAACACACTCGGTTACGCGCTGCTTTACGGCTGCATCCTGTCGCAGCTTCGCGGCGACTGGCGAGAAGCCCGAGATCGGGCGGATTCACTGATCACGCTCGCAAGAGCGCAGGGCTCTCCGCACTTCCTCGGCGCAGGCACGATCGTTCGAGGCTGGACGCTGGCAGAGATGGGTGAATTACCGGCGGCCATCACGCAGGTTCGAGAAGGCTTGGCGTCGTGGCAGATGACTGGAGCGAGATTCCTGGTTCCATTCTTTTTGAGCTTGCTCGCAAGCGTCGAAACCCATGCCGGGGGAGCAAGGCGGGGCTTGGATTTGCTGACCGACGCGCTGGTCCGAGCGCGCGAAACCGGCGAGCGGTGGTTCGAGGCGGAATTGCATCGGTTGACGGGCGAGCTGATGCTTACGCTGCCCGCGTTTGATCGTGCCGAGGTGGAAGTACAACTCCAGCAAGCGGCCGAACTGGCGCGAGGGCAAAGCGCTGGCTTGTGGGAGTTGCGCGCGGCGACAAGCCTGGCACGGCTATGGATCGTGCAGAACCGGTTCGGCGACGCTCATCATCTGCTTGCGCCACTCTGCGACAAATTTACCGAGGGATTGGCGACATCGGATCTGCAATCGGCTCAGCGGGTGCTTCGTGAGACAGCCGGTTTCAACGGCACGACCAAGTCATCCGACTAGTCAGCCGAGTCGCAATGTTTCACCCTAGGCGGCGCTGACAGCACGTGGGACGGCAAGGGTGTGTGTGATGGAATGTTACCGTTCAGTAGCCGTCCGCTTTCCGGAAACGAATTAGAGCCCCTGAACGTCCGATCCGGGGTCAAGCTAGCGGTTCTGCTCACTGAGCGAACTACCGCTTCGGGTCGAACGCGTCCGTACCAATCGCGAATCCGAATGTCTGGAAGTCCGCAACCGAGCTGCGGCTTCGTCGCGGGCAATGTCTACTTACGGGAAGTGACAAAGCTGAGCTCTACGACCGACATGGGGGCGCCAAGCTGCTCGGCAGAATTGGCGATTGCATACGTTCAACCTGTTGGGATTGAGGTCGCGAACGAGCCCATTCACAACTTCTGTGATGGCGCGCTGAACTCGAAAATTGGGTGGTTCTTTGCCGTCTGCCTCGCCGATAGGTACAAGCACGAAACGCCAAATTGCAGACGTTCCGACCGTTGCTCTGAAGCCGAGATTCGCCCCGCGGCAGGAGACGACCCGTTGCTGCCGTTCCCCGAGCGAAAACATCAACCTGCTGTGACGATGCTTCGCGTTTCAGCCGCTGATGCGACGTGCCATCATGATCTCATCGATCTCCTTGCCATTGTGAAGGAAGCCGCTTGGTATACGGCCGCTCTCATGGAAGCCCTCACGCCGGTTCGCCACCCCCACTGCGGGGTCTGGTCGCGGCCAGTGGGATGCGACCAACTCGCGTTCAACATCGGATGGTGCTATTTTTCTTCCGTGCTAAGCAGGGTGGTGATGATTTCCAATACCCGTTGTCCGAAGTGCGGAAGCAGCCAGACTGCTATTTATGTTGCGATCCGCAGTCGTGCCGAGTTCCCGACATCTCGCAAATGCTACGGTTACAATAATTGCTGGTAGTACGAGCAAAATGGCAGGCCGACATGTGACGTGTACCAGGTGCGGACGTCATCAGGCGCTTCGTGGCGAGATGTTGGTGTGTGAAAAGGCATTGCATCATTCGGATCTGCTGAAGGGCGCCAGGCCATGAGTGGTCTGCGTCCGCGATTCCGAGGTCTGTTCCAAAAGTACTTCGTCGTGTTATTTCTCGCCGTGGTCCTTCCGCTCGCTGCCAACGGCGCCAGTGAGGCTTGGTTCGGTTATCGCGACCAGCGCGCCAGACTCGACCAATTGCTCGGCATCGAGGCGAGGTCAGCCTCCGCCAAAATCCAGGGATTTCTCGAAAGCATCACCAATCAGCTCGGCTGGCTCGTGCAGTTCCCCTGGAGCGAGGAGCCGGACGAGCAGCGACGCATCGATACCCTACGCCTTCTCCACCAGGTACCTGCCATTGTCAGTCTCACACTTGTCGACAATGCCGGACGAGAGCGACTGTACGTCTCGCAAATTGGTCTGAACCGGACCGAGAGCCGGACGGATCGCTCCGGTGAGGCGCCTGTGGCGGGAGCTCGTGCTGCGCGGATTTGGTATGGCGAGGTCAGATACTACCGCGGGTCCGAGCCGTACCTGACGCTCGCGCTCGCCGGGAATCGCCCGACCGTCGGAATCGTTGTTGCCGAGGTCAACCTGAAGCTGATCTGGGACGTGATTTCGGCCATCAAGGTCGGCGAGACAGGCTACGCCTTTGTACTGGATGGCCCAGGCCGGCTCGTTGCCCACCCGGACATCAGCCTTGTCCTGCGGGGAGCGGACGAGGCTACGCTGAGACCATTCCGGATGATCCGAGAGGCGGTCGTACGCGCTGGTGCGGCAGTCGCAACGGCTCAAGATGCCCAGGGTAATGCCATCGCCGCCGCAGCCGCACCGGTGGCCGGACCTGACTGGACGGTCGTCGTCGAGCAGCTTCTCTCCGAGGCCTTTGGGCCTATCTATGCCGCCCTGTGGCGGACCGGAGGCCTTCTCCTGGCCGGCGGCATCCTTGCTGGCCTACTCGCCTTCGCCTTGGCACGCCGGATGACCCAACCGATCCAATTGCTCCAGCGAGGCACCGAGCGCATTGGCGCCAGGCAGTTCGACCACCGCATCGAAATCAGAACGGGCGACGAGTTCCAGCTGCTCGCCGACAGTTTCAACACCATGGCCGCCGAACTTGCCGTCTCACAGGAACGCCAGGAGCGCATTGCTAAGCTCAAGCGGTTTCTTGCGCCGCAGGTCGCCGAGCTCGTCGACCGCACAGGCGACGACGATGTGCTGGAGGGCCGGCGTGCCGAGGTGGTTGCGGTGTTCTGCGATTTGCGCGGCTTCACTGCCTTCTCGGCAAGAGCCACGCCTGAGGAGGTCATCGGCGTGCTCGCCGAGTACTACCAAGCGCTCGGAAGGATCATCACTGACTATGCCGCGACGCTCACGAGCTTCTCGGGCGATGGCCTTATGGTGCTCGTTAACGCGCCCGTTCCGGTTGGGGAGCCGGCGCTCCGGGCGGTGGATTTGGCAGTGGAGATGCAGAGGAGCGTGCAGGAACTCATCATCAGCTGGCGAGCGCGCGGCCACCGAGTTGGATTTGGAGTGGGCATGGCGATGGGCCTGGCGACAGTTGGACGGATTGGATATGAGAGTCGGTTCGAGTACACGGCCATCGGTAATGTTGTGAATCTGGCTGCCCGGCTGTGCGCGTCGGCTCCTGACGGCGAGATCTTGATGGATGCGAAGGTAGCGGAGACCGTGGGGGACAAGCGCCCCTTGATCTCGCTCGGTTCGCGTCTTCTTAAGGGTTATGACGAGGAACTGCCCGTGTTCGGCATATCCTTCGACAAGCGGCCTTCGGCCGCCTAGGACCTGCCCTGCTGTCTCATTCGATCACCTCATCGGCACGAGCAAGGAGTGTCGGCGGAATTGTGAGCCCAAGGGCATTCGCAGTCTTGAGATTGATCACGAGCTGAAACCTAGTGGGCGCCTGGACTGGGAGTTCACTCGGACGAGCGCCGCGCAGAAGCCGGTCAGCATAAGACGCAGCTCGTCGATACATGTCAGGCACATCAAATCCGTAGGATAGGAGACCGCCTTCAGCAGCAAAAACCCGGTTCGTGTATATCGCAGGCACATGGTGCTGTGCGGCCATTTTGATGATGAGCCTACGATGATCCACCAAAAACGTATCCGGCATTGCAGCCAGCCCACCGTTCGTTTGGCCGATGGCGCGGATCGCATCTTCAATCGCAGCGCTGCTCTGCACACGTGCGGGCACAGCGGCAATCCCGAGAGAAGGCGCAGCGGCCTCGATCGAGCGCAAGAACAACGACTCGACGTGTGGAGCTGTCTTCGGATTGAAGAGGAGGGCAACGTGTGCAAGACCCGGCGAAGCGTCCTTCAGGAGTTCCAACCACTTCGGGCCCATGGAGGCCTCGAAGGCGGTGAAGCCGGTCACGTTCCCGCCGGGTCGGGCCAAACTTTCCACAAACCCCGATCCGACCGGGTCACCAACCCTGCAGAATACGATTGGAATAGTCTTTGTCTCACGGAGGAGTGCGGCGACAGATGGTGTCGCATCACCAAGCACTAGGTCCGGTGCCAGCGCGACCAATTCAGCCGCATACGTCCGGAAACGGTCCACGCTACCTGCCGCCCAACGTCGATCAAGTTGGAGATTGCGACCCTCCACCCAGCCTAAATCTTGGAGAGCATCTCGGAATGCTTTCATGCGGTCTTGGCCGTCTGGATCACTCTCCGCGCTGGCCATTAACAAGCCGATTCGACGGACACGGCTTTGTTCTCCAGCCGGGGCGACGCGACAAAACGCGACACTACTACCGAGAAAGACGAGAACCTCACGCCGCCGCATCCTGTTCACCTCGCCGGGTAACCCTCGCCCATGACGGGCCCTGGTAGGTTAGCGTGATCGAGAGCCACAGCTCGTGTATTAGTGGCATCGGTCGGCAGCTTTGTCCATGTCTGTCCCAGCGGGTGAAACCTCATTGAGACCGGTGATCTCGCCCATTAGGAGGTCCGAATCGGGTCATGAGAGTTGGTCGCATTCAATGTCGGGCTTTAGGAGGGAAGTCGGTCCGGGAACGTCTGCAATGGGACCGACTTCCGGCGTAGTGCACTCGACCCGAAATTCCGGAACGGGTCGAGAGCGGAAGCTGAAGAGCAATTCGCTGAATGGGACCAAGCGCACGCCGGCTTCAGCGGCCTTGGCCGCTTCATCATCGACCCGTTTTCCCTCGCCAAGCCATTGCCCTTGATCCCGCCTGGCACAAGACGTTATGGCCCCAGGGCAAGTGTGCAACAAGCTGTTGCACGATTTCTTCGTCAGGGAATGCCTCAGCAAAGGCACGCATATATTTGAGGTTTCGAGGCGAAAGGCCCGTCATTTCGGGAAAATCGCGTCGAAGGTCTGCTGCCAGCCGATCGATCACGCGAGCTCCCCATCCCTCCGCGTCTGGCGGGCGAGGATGTCGCGGCCGATGCTCCAATAGAGGAGGATCGGCTCTCGGTTGACGGCAACAGCCGCCTTGAGCCGGGCGGCTCGGATTCGTTCCTTCAGCTCTGAAGTAAGGAGGTGTAACTACTATCTGGTGCAGGGACAAGAGTCGTCATAAGGCGAGTCATTACCCAGCTGCAGCCCAAAAAAGCTTCATTCAATTCTCCCGAAGCCCGGCGATTGACCATTCCCGGAGACTCGACAGTTTCCTAAACGGACCTCCGGTTCGAATCTCAGGAAGGTGTGACCGCAAAATGGCAGCGCCGGTGGTTTGATTCCACATCTTGTTCATGATCTGAAGCGAAAGAGTGCGCCTACTTTGAAAGGATCGATATCCTATTGAAATCATACCTCTTGTAATGTCGGCCCCACGGGTCAATTCCGGCTTGGGTTTGCGCTTTCCCGGAAAGCACGTCTTTCGATGCGGCCAATGCGACCGGCAAAAGATCTTTGTGCTGGCACGGCGCATTATGGCTCGGCATGATAAGGTCAAACTCATCGTAGTGGCGCATCAGAAACTCGTAGCTCTGATACAATTGGCCGACATCGCCACCATCCAGGTGGGACCATACCGGGCCATTTAACAGGATATCGCCGCTAAATAAGATTCGATGCGTTTGATCGAGCAGGCAGATGTGATCCGGCGCTTCGCCGGGCGTATGCAGTACCCTCAAGCGAAGACCGCCACGCTCCACAACATCATCATGCTTGAGCCACCGCGATACATTGAAGGGCGGGAGTGCTCCCCCCTGAAAGCCATGCGGCCAGGGCGGTATCACGAGCTCTTGCCTATGAAGCTCCCACAGCAAGACTTCAGGTGGAGCGCCGTAGCGCGATATATCGCGCGAGCGCGGATGATCGAACATGAAAATCTCTGCAAACTGCTGGTTGCTGCCGAGATGGTCCAGATGAGAATGTGTGTTGACGACGGTGATCGGAAGTGTGGTCAGTTGCTCTACAACGCGGCGCAGGTTTCCAATACCGCAGCCGGTGTCGATCAGCACGGCACGGTCGCTGCCGAGCACCAGATAAATGACGGTGTGCTCGTAATGACGAGGCTCGGAAATTGCGAACAGATGGTCGAAGATCTTCAGAACGTCGAACCAATCGTCATCGACTGGAATGCGCTGCAGTCGAGAGTGCTGAAAATCTTGCGCGTCATTCATTCTTTTCAGTAACTCGCCATATGCGGATGCTTCAAGATATCCTTCACTCAGGCAGGCAGCAATCAGCCGATGGCGATGTAACAAAAAACTCGTCCTGGACGGTGTTCAGTCTGCGTGTCACAGGAGAGGAATGCGCAATCTGGACCCCATCGGGGTCTGCAGTGCTGCTTCCATCAAGGCGAGGGATGCGCAGTCGACTTCCCGAAAATGGCGGTCGCATCGGGGCGCCGTGCATCGTCAACAAAGGGTCCCGAACTGCCGCTTACTCCAGGGTCGACTTTTGTCAAAAGACCAGCGAACGATGCAACTGCGCGCCCGCCCAGGCTCCGTCGGCGACGGCGAGCGAGACCGAATGGGGCATTCGCGCCGCGTCGCCACAGGCGAAAGCGCCGGAGACCGTGGTTTCCTTCGTGGCGTCGGTGCGGATCTGCGTGCCGAATGGTGTTTCTTCGATCTCGCAACCGAGCGTTCCGGCGATCGGCGTCGCAGGGGCGTTGCGCGAAGCAGTAAAGAGCCCGGCAAACGAGAAGGCCCGTCCGTCCGCAAGAAGCACCTCGGCATGGCCGTCGATCCGCCCGATCGGCCTATCCTCTATCGTGACGCCCCGTGAGTTCAGGTCGGCGCGGGCATCGTCGTCGAGCGTCAGCGCACCATTGGTGAAAAAGGTCACCTCGCCCCATTCGGGAATGAGCTGCGCTTGATGCACCGACATCGGCCCCGTCGCGATCACCCCGATCCGACCCCGTTCCAGTTCGTAGCCGTGGCAATAGGGGCAATGAAAAATGCTTCTCCCCCAGCGTTCCGCCATGCCGTCGATCTCAGGCAGACGGTCGGTCACGCCGACGGCAAACAGCAGCCGCCGCGCGTCATGCCGGTTGCCATCCGCGGTCGTGATGCTGAAGGCGTCCTTGACCCCCTTGGCGGCTTCTGCGCGGCCGTCGATCCATGTCAGCGTCGGATAGGCGAAGAGTTGCGCTCGCGCCTTCGCGGCAATTTCGGCCGGGTCCACGCCGTCCTGCCCGAGAAATCCGTGGGAATGGCTGGCGAAGCGGTTGCGCCGGAGCCCCGCGTCGATCACCAGGACCGTGCGACGGGCGCGCAGAAGCTGGAGGGCGGCGGCCATTCCGGCGTAGCTGCCGCCGACGATGATCACGTCATGCTGCATGGATTGTTCCTTTCTCGCGCGGGATGAGGAAAACGGTTTGCGGTTTTCCGCCCGCATCCCGCTCTCAACTATTAGAATCATCGTGATCTGGCGCGCCGCTCTGCGTGCCGACGGGCAAAGTCGGCGGCGAGGTCGGCCAGGGTGACATGGGCAAAACGGTCGAGCAGAAGCGCTTCTGCGTCTGCGAAGGCGGCGTCGAGCGCGGCGTTCACCGATTGCTCGACGAGACAATCCGGCGTTTCGTTCCGGTTGCCGATGGCGAAGATGGCAGGCTCTCCCAACACCTCATGCAATTGGCGCAGTGTGACGGTGCCGAGATCGGCGGTGATGGTCCAGCCCCCGGCAGGCCCGCGTGCGGAGGCGACGAGTCCTGCCTGTCGCAGGAGTCCCATCGTGCGGCGCACGACGACGGGATTGGTGTTCATGCACTGCGCCAGCGCTTCCGAAGTCATGGAGCCTTCGCGCTCGGCCATGTGAAGGAGCGCATGGAGGACTGAAGAGAGGCGACTATCGTGTTTCATGTAACTTCAATTATTACGATTTATCGCAGAGAGCAAGGTTTTCTGGACGTCTAAAAGGCTGCGTCTAGGCGACGATCTTCGAGCTCAAAATTGGAGGCAGGTTTGCGGTTGGTCGATCCGCTGTGCCGACGTCCGCTTGCGTCAGGTTCGCGGCCTTTCGCCTTCACCGGCTGGATTCTGTGGTTTCTTGGCTGTCTCAATCGCGCCTTTGACGGGGCGGAAAAAATTCTCGCCAATGTGCTCCGCAAGGCGCGCTTCTGGGGGTCAGCGCAAGGTCCTTAATCGACTCTCGAGGGCGTTGAGGATCATCCAAGCGGGCCAAACTAACGCAGACCTCACCGGACACCGCACTGCGCGACATCAACGACCTCGTGGCACGCGGAATTCTCATTTGGGGGGCACGCGGAGGGCGGAGCACCGCGTCATGTTGGCGGCTTCCGATCGTCTCAGGGGCGAACTTTGCCGTTCGACCCGTCCATGGAACGAGTAAAGTGCGCCAGCAGCGGTTGTTGCCAATCGAGACCTCTAGCGTCGTGTTCGGGGCCGTAAGTTGACCGTCAGCTTTCGGGGCCGGGAGGCGAATAGCGGACATTTGGCATCTCCGATGCAGCCTCGTTTGTTTGTGTGACTTTCTGCATATTTGCCGAGACCTGCCTCTTCGGTGTCGGAACCGAAGCAGGTCATGCGTCCTTTGGACGTCAATCAAGGAGACATTCCATGAACGCACTCAACGACAAGTCTTCCTCGGCCATTGTCGCGGTGAGCGACATCGATCGGGCGAGGCGTTTCTACAGTGATATACTGGGGCTTGAACTCAACGACGAAGGCATGGAAGGCGTGCTGGTCTACAAGACGGGTGCGACGTATCTCGTCGTCTACCCTTCGGAATTTGCTGGCACCAACAAGGCCAATGCCGTGGTGTGGGACTGCGGACCAGACATCGACGCCATCGTTGCCGACTTGGGTTCCAAGGGTGTGACGTTCGAGCGCTATGAGATGGAGGGCGTGTCATACAAGGACGGGCTCCACGATGCGAACGGGTTTAAGATGGTCTGGTTCAAGGATCCTGACGGCAACATCCTCCATCTGAACAGCGCATGAGCGGCTCCACCGACGTAAGGAAGGGACGATCACGTAGCGCACTTTGCTGCGCCAGATTTCCGGAGATTGGAACCGCGATGCAGGGCAATTCGGTTGCGGCCCTGGATACGCCGGCGGGCTTCATACTGAACTGCGAGACACAGAGATGGACAATTCGCGAGAGATGACATGACGCGCAAAGATTTCGACGTCAATTCGGTCAGGCCAAGCGGCAGCGCGCCTGCTCAGGCAACGCTTTTTGATCCAGGTGCTGAAGGTCCCTGGCGTGGCTCTTTGCCGGGTGACGCACTCGGAGCACCGGTGACCGTGCTCGCTTACGGCACTAACCGCACTGGCGAAGGCCCACGTCTTCACGTGCATCCCTATGATGAGGTGTTTGTCGTGATCGAGGGGCGGGCCCGCTTTTTCGTTGGAGACACCGTTCTCGACGCGACTGCCGGTCAGGTTGTGTTTGGCCCGGCTGGCACCCCACACCGGTTCGAAAATCTCGGACCAGGGCGCTTACAGACTATAGACGTCCACCATTCGCCGCATTGGATCCAGACCGACCTCGACTAGACGGCCCCGCATCACCACCTAGCACCATAGGCGTTTTTATACTCATAGAATTTGCGGTGTAGAACTTTGAGATGCCACTGAGAGGCCGCAAGTGGCCCAGCGGCTTTCAGGATCGGGATCGACGACAGCAGCCATTGGCGTGCCCCGACTTTCACGCAGCCCGGGGGTCACAGATCCGATGCGTATCGGGGCGGGCGAGCATTCGCGCGCCGGCCCCACTATCCGCCGCCCTCAGATCAGGACAGCACGCGGTTCGAGGAAGGACTCGAGCCCGAACACGCCAAATTCCCGGCCGATCCCCGACTGTTTGAAACCACCGAACGGCGCGAGCGGCTCGTGCGGTGCGCCGTTGATAACGACGCGGCCCGCTTCCAACTGCTCGGCGATCCGCCGCGCGCGCTTGGTGTCGGCGCCGAAGACATAGCTCGAAAGGCCGTAATCGGTGTCGTTGGCGATTGCGATCGCCTCCGCCTCGTCGCGGTAGGGGATCAGGCACAGGACGGGGCCGAATATCTCCTCGCGCGCGATGCGCATCCGGTTGCTCACGCCGCTGAAGACAGTCGGCCGCACGAACCAGCCCTGGGCGAGGCCCTCCGGACGGCCTTCGCCCCCGGCCAGCAAGGTCGCGCCTTCCTCTTGGCCGAGGCGGATATAGGACTGGACACGATCCCACTGCTTCCGGCTCACCATCGGGCCGATCATCGCTTCAGGATCGGTCGGCGCCCCCACCTTCAGCCCAACGACCGCCGCCTTGATGCGCTCGGCGACCCCTTCCATGCGCGTAGCCGGGACCAGCAGCCGCGTGCCCGCGACGCAGGCCTGTCCGCTGTTCATGAAGCCGGTCGTCAACGCCTGCGGGATGACGGTGTCGAGATCCGCGTCGTCGAGGATGATCGAGGGGCTTTTGCCGCCCAGCTCCAGCGTCACGCGCGCCAGGCGCTGCGCGGCGGCCGCGAGGATCGCGCGACCGGTCGTGGTGGAGCCGGTGAAGCTGATCTTGGCGATGTCGGGATTAGCGCTGAGCGCCGCGCCCACCACGGCGCCGGTGCCGTTGACGATGCTGAACACACCGACGGGCAGGCCGGCCGCATGCAGGCATTCGGTCAACACCTGCGTCTGGATCGCGCTCATTTCCGAGGGCTTGATGACGATCGTCGTCCCGGCTGCGATTGCGGTGGCGAGCTTCGAAGCGATGAAACCGATATTGCTGTTCCACGGGGTGATCGCGACCGCGACCCCTGCCGGCTTCATCTCGACTTCGGCGCGCCCGATGGTCCGGCGGAATTCATATTCGTCGAGCGTCTTCGCCATGGCGAGGAAGACCGACGCAGCGTGCGGCACGGAGAAGTCGGTGAAAATGACCGGCGCGCCATATTCCTCGGCCATCGCCGCGGTGAGATCGCCGGCCCGGGCGGTCACGGCCGCCGCCAGCCGCTCCAGCATCGCGATGCGCTCGGCCTTGGTCGTGCGCGAAAAGGCAGGGAAGGCGCGCTTGGCTGCCGCGACCGCTACGTCCACGTCCTGCTCGTCACCCAGACGGACGGTTCCGATCTGCTCCTCAGTCGAGGGATTGAAGAGAAGCGCTCGCTCCTGTCCATGGGGTGTCACGAAAGCGCCGTTGATGTAGATGGTGTCGATGTCACGCATTGGGGGTGCTCCGTCGATACGTTGGAACAGGGATATACGCCGGCACACTTGATCTGATAAGCTACTCAATCCTGCACAGTCTGGTGAGAAAAATTATTCAATGCCCAAAGCGAGCATGATCGAGCTTGAGGCGGTCGCGACGGTTGCCCGCAGCGGTGGCTTCCGCTCGGCCGCACGCGAGCTCGGATTGACCAGCTCAGCCGTCAGCCACGCCATTGCCGGGCTCGAAGCGCGCATTGGCGTCCGGCTCTTCAATCGTACGACGCGGAGCGTGGCGCTGACCGCTGCGGGTGAGCAGTTCCTCGCCCAGGTGACGCCCGCACTGGCCGCCATCGATGCAGCCGTGGAAACCGCGGGCGAGCATGGCGGCGAACCGACCGGCACGCTCCGGCTCAACACTTCGCTCGGCGCCGCCCGGATGCTGCTGCGGCCGCTCATCCTCGAATATGGCCGGCGTTATCCCAGGGTCGAGCTGGAGATCGCCACCGAGGGCGCCCTGGTCGACGTCATGGGCCAGGGCTTCGATGCCGGCATCCGGATCGCCGAAGCCGTTCCGCCCGACATGATCGCGATCCCGATCATCCCTTCGATCCGCTCGATCGTGGTCGGCTCGCCCGCCTATTTCGCTGATCATCCGCCGCCCGTCGTGCCGACCGATCTGGCGCGCCACCGATGCATCCGCGCGCGTATGGCAAGCGGCAAGCTCTATCACTGGGAATTCGAGCGGCGCGGGGAAAGCATGACGATCGATGCGCCCGGCATCCTGACGCTCGACGAAAGCGGCCTGATGGTCGACGCGGCGCTCGGCGGTGCCGGCCTCGCCTATGTGTCCGAGTTTTCGGTCGCCGAGCATCTGCGTGACGGGCGCCTGCTGGAGGTGCTCGGCGACTGGACGCCGGCCTATCCGGGCCTTTGCCTCTATTTCGCCGGCCGGAGGCATATTCCGGCTCGGCTGCGCGCGCTCATCGACCTCATTCACGAAATAACCGGGTAAGGATGAACGCCAAAGGGGTTGGCTCGCCTGTTTTGACAACCCGAATGAATGCACGACCAGTTTGGGGGGCGCCTCTCGGACCGATCGGCGGCTGGGAAGAAGGCGCATAGCCGCTCGATCGAACTCCAAGAACCAGGAACATTTTCCCCAAGAGGCACGGCCCCGCTGGTTGCGGGACCGCACTCGCTCAAATCTCTGTATGCTCCGCTAGTTCCAGCGCATCCT
>NZ_JASKLS010000001.1:540525-788699 GCF_030124375.1 Sinorhizobium sp. 6-70 | reverse complement strand
TCTCGATCCTCGGCATTCCCGCCGGGATCGAGACGCTGCCGACGCTGAGCCTCGCGCGTCTATCTCGGTTCGGCGCCGCCACCTTCGGAGAGATCGCGCTGATCTCGACGCTGATCGCGGCGATCTCCGCCGGCGGGCTTCTCGTACAGCAGCGGGCACTCGCCGGCCGCGACTACCGCCTGATCGGCCACACCGGCGCACGCGCCGCCTTCGCGCTCGGGCGCTTGCGCATCGCAGTCGAAGCGCTGCTCTGGGCCGTGCTGGCGCTGGTGCTGGTCGCTCCGCTGCTGGCGCTTGTCGCAAGCTCGCTGGTGCCGGCCTACGGCGTGCCGCTCAATCTCAAGACCGTGTCGCTCAGCGCCTATGGCGAAATCCTGTTCCGCCAGTCGATCACACTGACGGCGCTGAAGAATTCGCTGTTCCTTGCCTCGGCCGCCGCCCTCGGGCTGCTTGCCGTCACCGTGCCGGCAGCCTATCTCCTGACGCGTCGGAAGGGCGCGCTCGCCAATCTTATCGCCATCCTGATCGAGATCCCCTATGCGCTGCCCGGCATCGTGCTCGCCGTCGCCTTCATCCTCACCTTCGCCGCGCCGCTGCCCCTCATCGGCCTGTCGCTCTACGGCACGATCTGGATCATTCTCGCCGCCTATTTCTCCTCCTTCCTCGCCGTCAGCCTGAAGCCTGTCATGAGCGCGTTTCTCCAGATGGATCCCTCGCTCGAGGAGGCGGCGCGGCTTGCCGGGGCGGGCTTTTCCCGCCGCATGCGCGACGTGCTGCTGCCGCTGATCGCGCCTGCGGCCGGCGCTTCCGTCATCCTCGTCTTCCTGATCGCGGCGAACGAGCTGACCGTCTCGGCGCTGCTCTGGTCGGCGGGCACGCAGACGCTCGGCGTCGCGATCTTCAATCTCGACGACAGCGGCTCCTCCGATCTCGCCTCGGCGCTCTCGGTGCTCGTTGTCGTGCTGGTGATCGCGCTGATGGCGGCGCTGGAATTCTTCGCAAAGTACCTGCCGGAGGGCGTGCTGCCGTGGCGCAACTGATCCTCAATCATGTCACCAAGTCTTTCGGGAATGGCAGGCCGGCGGTGGCGGACGTCTCGCTGACGCTGCGCCGGCAGGCGTTCCTCGCGCTCCTCGGCCCCTCCGGCTGCGGCAAGACGACGGTGCTCCGGATGATCGCCGGCTTCGAGCAGCCGACGGACGGCTCGATCTTCTATGGCGAGCGGCAGCTTTCGGATGCCGAGCGTGCGCTGCCGCCGGAAAAGCGCAACATGGCGATGGTGTTCCAGTCCTACGCGCTCTGGCCGCATATGACGGTCGCGGAGAATGTCGGCTATCCGTTGAAGGTGAGGGGCATTTCCGGTGCGGCCTGGCAGAAGCTCGTGGGCGAGGCGCTGTCGCTCGTCAAACTCACCGAGCTTGCCGAGCGGCGGCCGTCGGCGCTTTCCGGCGGCCAGCGCCAGCGGGTGGCGCTCGCCCGCTGCCTCGTCACCCAGCCGGATGTGGTGCTGCTCGACGAGCCGCTCGCCAATCTCGACCAGCACCTGAGGAAGGCGATGGAGGAGACGTTCCGCGCCTTCCACGAGCGCTCCGGCGCCACCATGGTCTACGTCACCCACGACCAGGCGGAGGCGATGGCGCTTGCGACCGACGTCGCGGTGATGTCGGAAGGCCGGCTCCTGCAGGTGGCGCCGCCGGCGGAGATTTACGCCAGGCCCGAGGGCCGCGTCGTCGGCGGCCTGATCGGCCGCGGCAGCATTTTGCGGCTGCCGCTGGCGGAGACCGGGGAGCGGCAGCTTGGCTGGCCGGTGCTGCGCGAGGCGCTCGGGTCGCGCGAAGCAAATGGGGCGGGAGGCAGGCCGTCTGGCGAGGCGCCGGTTGCCGATGTGCTTGTGCGGCCGGAACACGTCCACCGCCGCACCGACGGTGTCCTCATGCGGGTCGTGTCGTGCGTCTTCGAAGGCGAGCGTTTCGCGCTCGACCTTGCGCTTCCCGACGGCCAGCGGCTGAAGGCCTTCAGCAGCGTGGCGATCGCGGAGGGGCAGACGGTGCCGTTCGTGATCGCGAGCGGCTGGCGGCTTTGAGGTTGGCGCTGGGGGCGGTGCCAGGCCTGGTGGCGAGAGGGCGCCGCAAGCAGGTGCATGATCTCTCCTGTCGTCATCCTCGGGCTTGACCCGAGGATCCATCATCAAGGGATTTTATCGGCAGCGTTTTGAATGCCTTGCGTTTGGATCCTTGGGTCAAGCCCGAGGATGACGGAGTGGGTAGGGTTTGAGCCTGACGCAGAGATACGGATGGTCAGCCGACGATGATGGAACGGCCTGTCCGTGATGACGTGAGGATGGAGCTCGATCGCTGATACTGGATCAAAAAGGTAACTGGTTGCTACTTGCAATCAATGGTGCGATAATGCGGGTGCTTGACCAAACAAGGGAGGAAACAATGAAGCTCTACCAGGGCATCGGCCCGAACTCCTATCGCGTGCGCATCTTCATGGCGGAAAAGGGCATCACACTGCCGATGGTGGACATCGATTTCTTCAAGGGCGAGCACAGGGCGCCGGGATTCCTCAAGCTCAATTCGCTCGGGCAGATCCCGGTGCTGGAGCTCGATGACGGCACGATCATCACCGAGAGCGTGGCGATCTGCCGGTATCTCGAGGAGACGCATCCCGAGCCGCCGCTCTTCGGCACCGATGCCGTCAGCCGCGCCAAGGTCGAAATGTGGAACCGGCGGGCGGAGCTGGTGATCTTCACGACAGTCGGCAATGTTGCGCTGCACACCGAAGATTTCTTCAAGGATCGGCTGACGCAGTTTCCCGCCTTCGCGGAAACCGAGCGCAAGGCGGTGCCGAACAAATGGGCCTGGCTCGATCGCGAGCTTGCCGATGGCCGGCCGTTCCTCGCCGGCGAGCATTTCTCGATCGCCGACATTACCGCCGGCGTCTGCGGTTGGCTGGGCGAAGCCTTCGGCATGGAAATCCCGGATTCGCTCGAGAACGTGAAGCGATGGAACGAACGGGTCAGGAGCCGGCCGAGCTGGAATGCTTGAGCGACGCCTATCGGACTTAGGGCCTACTGCATGGTTCGTTAAATCGTAGCCGATCTAAGGATAAAAACATGCAGCAGTTCAAAGTGCTACAGCGTCCTTGGCGCGTCTGACAAGACGCGCGGCGCTGTAGCCAGGGAACCAGTACTGGGCCTGCACGTTCCTCTCGGCGGCACGAAAATGGCGGCGCCCGGGAGGAACCTTGCGCACCGCCACCAACAGAGGCGGCGCGCAAATGTATCTCATGGCCCTTGCGACAGATTATGACGGCACGCTGGCAGAGGACGGCGTCGTTCGGCAGGAAACGCTTGAGGCCCTGAAGAGACTGAAGGAGACCGGGCGCAGGCTGTTGCTCGTCACCGGGCGTGAGCTGCCGGATTTGAAGCGCGTCTTTCCTCACACGGATCTGTTCGACAAGATCGTCGTCGAGAACGGCGCCTTGCTCTATTCGCCCGATAGCAAAGAGGAGAAGCCGGTCGCCCCGGCACCGCCGCCGGCTTTCGTCGAATTGCTGCGGCAGAAGGGCGTCGACAACATATCGGTCGGGCGCTCGATCGTCGCCACCTGGGAGCCACATCAGGCTGCCGCGCTCGAGGCAATCAACGAACTGGGTCTCGAACTCGAGATCATTTTCAACAAGGGCGCGGTGATGGTGCTTCCGACCGGCGTCAACAAGGCGACCGGGCTCAAATCGGCACTCGAGGAGATGCAGCTTTCCTTTCTGAATGTCGTGGCTGTCGGCGATGCCGAGAACGACCACGCATTGCTGAGGACGGTCGGTTGTGGCGCCGCAGTCGCGAATGCCCTGCCGGCGCTGAAGGATACCGCCGATCTCGTGCTTGTGGGCGCGCGCGGCGAAGGCGTCGAGGAACTGATCGCCGAGATCATCGAGCGCGACCACGCGCTTTGCATCAACGAGCGGCATCGGGTTCCGATCGGCGAGGACGCCGACGGGTCGGTCGAAATCGGCCCGCGCGACGTGCTGCTGATTGCCGGAAGCTCCGGCAGCGGCAAGTCGAAGCTGGTGACGGCGCTTTCGGCGCGGCTGCAGGAGCGGCGCTCACAGTTCTGCGTCTTCGATGCGGAAGGCGACTATGAGGGCCTCGAAGGTACCGTGACCGTGGGCAGCAGCCTGGTACCGCCCACGGACAGCGAGGTCGTGGAACTCCTCGCCAATCCGGACAACAATGTCGTGATCAATGCGCTCGGCCTTGACGTCGAGGAACGCCCGGAGTTCTTCGCCGAGCTGATGCCGGCCCTGTCGGCCTTTCGCGCCAAGACAGGCAGGCCGCACTGGCTGATCGTCGACGAGGCGCATCTCGCCCTGCCGGCGTCACGCGACAGCGCTTCGCTCGCTCTTGCGGACGATCGCTCGGGCATGATCATGATCAGCGTTCATCCGGATTCCGTCTCTCCGGACGTGCTTGCGGCAGTCACCGCCGTCGCGGCACTCGGTCCGAAGGCGCGCGAGGCGATCGAGGCTCTCTGCGCGGCCGTCGAAGAAGCGCCGCCGGACGGTCTTGACGAACCGGCGGCGCACGATGAGGTCCTTTTCTGGCAGCGATCGAGCGCCGCGCCCGCACGGCGTATCCGGGTTGAGAAGCCGCGGCAGGTCCGGAAGCGCCACACGCTGAAATATGCCGAAGGCCATCTGGACGAGGAGGCGAGCTTCTATTTCCGCGGTCCGGACGAGGAGATGAACCTGCGCGCCCACAACCTGATGATCTTCCTGCAGATTGCCGAGGGGATCAACGACGAGACCTGGGAGCATCATTTGCGGGGCGGCGACTACTCGAAATGGTTCGGGGAAAGCATCGGCGACGCGGAGCTGGCAGAGGACGCCGCAGGGATCGAGGAAGATCGCTCGCTCTCGGCCGCCGAGAGTCGCGACCGGATCGCCGACGCCGTGCGCCGCCGCTACATCGCACCCGCATCCGGGTAGGACTGACCCCGCGGCCATGCCTTTTCTTCGCCTGCTGTAGCAATTGCGAACGCTTATGCTGCACCATTTTTAGCGTAACAGGGGCTGCAAATGAAAATCCTCTCGCATGCCGACCAGCCGCTCGAGGAATGGCGCCCGGGGGTACAGACGCGGATGAACGTCGCCGCTACCGTGGGCGCAAGCGAGCTCTGCATCTTCGAGCAATGGGTCTTGCCCGGCGCCGGCGCGCCCGACCATTTCCATTTCGTAGAGGAGGTGCTGACCGTGCTGGCGGGCGAGGCGGAGATCCGCCTCGGCGGAGAGCGCGCAGTTCTGACGCCGGGTCAATCGCTGATCGTTCCCGCGGGGGTCCGGCACAGCTTCCGTAATATAGGTCCGGCAATGCTTCATATCCATGCGGTGCTCGCCTCCGCCTGCTTCGAGGCGGCGTTCGACGACCGCGATCCTCCGGTTCGGCGATGGGCAGCGCCGCGGCCGATGGAGCAGACCTAGTCCCGGCGTGGCTTGGCCCCGCCGAAACGTGCCCTCCATTATATGAGGCCGGCCGCACGTAACTGTGGACTTGCCTCGTTTTTGCCGTTCTTGCCTTCTCCGTGGCCTTTTTGAGTTCCTAAAATGAGTGACTGATTCGCGCCCGCACCGCTTTCGTCGCAGTTTCCGGGGACTGACCAGCCTCTGACGACCCCACGGAACTGCCCAAGGAGAAGAGCCATGACAGAGTACAAGAAGCCGATCATCACGGAGATGCGTCCGAAAATCACTGTCATCGGTGTCGGCGGCGGGGGCGGCAACGCCATCAACAACATGATCACCGAGAACCTGCAGGGGGTCGATTTCATCGCCGCCAATACCGACGCGCAGGCGCTTTCGATGTCGAAGGCGGAGCGGCGTATCCAGCTCGGCACTGCCGTCACCGAGGGCCTCGGTGCCGGCTCGCTTCCGGATATCGGCAATGCGGCGGCGCAGGAGTCGATCGACGAGATCATGGACCATCTGGGCGGCACGCATATGTGCTTCGTCACCGCCGGCATGGGCGGCGGCACCGGTACCGGCGCGGCACCGGTGATTGCGGAGGCGGCGCGGCGGGCCGGCATCCTGACGGTGGCCGTTGTCACCAAGCCCTTCAGCTTCGAGGGCCGGCGGCGCATGCAGACGGCGGAGATGGGCATCGAGCGGCTGCGCGAGAGCGCCGACACGGTGATCGTCATCCCTAACCAGAACCTCTTCCGCATCGCCGACGCGAAGACCACCTTTGCCGACGCCTTCATGATCGCCGACCGGGTGCTCTATTCGGGCGTCAGCTGCATCACCGACCTGATCGTCAAGGAAGGTTTGATGAACCTCGACTTCGCCGACGTGAAGACGGTGATGAAGGGCATGGGCCGGGCGATGATGGGAACGGGCGAGGCCACCGGCGAGAGCCGCGCGATGATGGCAGCGGAAGCGGCGATCGCCAACCCGCTGCTCGACGAGGTCTCGATGCGCGGTGCCAAGGGCGTGCTGGTCTCGATCTCCGGCGGCATGGACATGACGCTGTTCGAGGTCGACGAGGCGGCGACCCGCATCCGCGAGGAGGTCTATGACGAGGCTGACATCGTTGTCGGCGCGATCTTCGACCGCACGCTCGACGGCACCTTCCGGGTCTCGGTGGTGGCAACGGGTCTCGACAGTCCGCGCACGACCGGCGACATCCAGGGCCAGCCGGAGATGGCCAACGGCCAGCCGGCACAGGCTGCGTCGCGCACACTGCAATAGTTCTTTGACGCAATAGTTTCTTTGATGCAATTCCGGCGGTCACGCACTGGAATTGCTTTGAATTCCGCAATTCCGAACGGAAAACCGCTACGCACTTTTCCTGGAATTGCTTAGGCGGGGGAGCCGGAGAAGCAGGCGGGAAAAGGCGAGTCTTCTCGCGCCGCGGCTTCTCCGGCACTGTCTCAGGCTCAGCCTAATGGGTGGCCGATTTTTTCGCCTCATCAAGTCGGATGACCCGTCGCGCACGACTGTCCCCACCCACCTCATCCCTGTGCTCGTCACAGGGATCCAGCAGCGGCGCGTCTGCGACGCGGAAGAATCTTTTCAGCCCAAGGACTTGGGCTGGCTGGATTCCTGTGACAAACACAGGAATGAGGTGGGGAGGAGATGACTTGCCTCTCCGCAACCGACGAGGCAGCGGCCGGTTACTGTCGTGTAATTTAGCGTCTGAAAGAACGCACGGCCGTGGAAATGCTTATCCCGCCAGCCCGGCCCGCTCGAGGTCGGTGGCGAAGCGGTCGATGAAGTGTTCCGGCATGGCCGGAATACCGCCGAAATAGAATTCGGCGCGCGCCTTTTCGAGCGTCATCTCCGGCCGGAACTTGAGAAGCTCGGAGACCGCCGCACGAGCCGCCTCGGCGTTGCCCTGGGCGCCGACGACCGCGGTCAGCACCATCGCCGGCCAGAAGGTCGTGTTCTCCTGCCTGAGCGATGCGCGAGCGGCGGCTTCGGCCTCCGTGAGCCGGCCCGACTGGTAATGCGCGATCGCAAGCATGTTGTGGAACGTCCACAGATGCGGATCGCGCGGGCTCAGCCGGAACGCCTCGTTGATTTCGGCGATGCCGTCCTCGGGGCACTCGACGTAGCAAAGCGCCTGGCCGAGGGCGAAATGGCCTTGCGCAAAGCTCGCATCGAGTTCGAGCGCAGTGCGCAGGTACCTGATGCCGCGTTCCGGCTGGCCGCGCAACGCCAGTGCCCGGCCAAGCGCGAGATGGGCGGCGGGCTCCCGGCTGTCGAGCGCGATCGCCCGCTCCGCGAGACGGATGGCGTCGGCGATCCGGGTGCCCCGCTCGTCCATGGCGCCGTACCAGCCGAGCTGGATGTGTACATAGGCGAGGCGCGCATAGGCCTGCGCGAATGTCGGATCGACCCCGGTTGCGCGTTCGAAGAGGTCCTTCGCGATCTTCAGGTCGTCGAGATTGAACTTGTAGAGATGCCAGAGGCCTTTCAGGTAAATGTCCCAGGCGTCCATGTCGGCGGCGGTCTGTCCGCGAAGCGCGGCGAATTCGATAATGCCGAGCTCGGGCTCGACCGTCCCGGTGATCTCGCCGGCGATCTCGTCCTGCAGCACGAAGAGGTCATCGAGCGTCCGGTCGTAGCGCTCCGCCCACAGAAGCGTGGCGCTTTCCGCGCGCAGAAGCTGCGCGGTTATGCGGATGCGGTCGCCGGAGCGCCGCACGCTGCCTTCGATCACGTATTTGACGCCGAGGTCTTCGGCGGCCTTCCGGACGTCGACGGGCTTGCCCTTGTAGGCGAAGGAGGAGTTGCGGGCGACGACCTGCAGCCAGCGGCAGCGTGCGAGCGTGTGGATGAGCTCCTCGGTGAAGCCGTCGGCAAAATGCTCCTGCTCGTCGACGCTCGACAGGTTGATGAAGGGCAGCACCGCGATCGACGGCCGCTTGCGGTCGGGAACGGTGCGAGCGGACGGCGGGCGGTCGGACCGCGCCCCTCTGTCGGCTCGAGCCGCCGCCGGGGTGCCGGACGCTTCGTCCGGCGTCCAGCGCCAGGCGCGAACGGGGTGGCGAATGTCGGCGAGCGGACAGCGGCCGAGATCGGTCATGGGAATATCGAGCTTTGCGCCGATATGGTCGTGGACCTGTTGCGACAGGCAGATTCCGCCTGGCGGGGCGATTTCCTGAAGCCGCGCGGCGACGATGACGCCGTCGCCATGGATGCCGTCTTCCTCGACAATCACGTCGCCGAGATGAATGCCGATGCGCAGGTGCATGTGCCGGTCGGGGTTCACGGTTTCATTGCGCCGGAGCATTGCCCGCTGGATCTCGACCGCTGAAGTGACCGCCTCGACGACGCTCGAAAACTCGGCGAGCAGACCATCGCCGATGTGCTTGACAACCCGTCCGCCGTGCCCGGCGATGGCGGGAAGAATGACTTCCGTCTGATGGGCCTTCAGCGCCGCGAACGTGCCGGCTTCGTCATGTCGCATCATCCGGCTGTAGCCGGAAAAGTCCGCGTCCAGGATTGCTGCCAACCGCCGCTTCATGCGTCAGTTTCCCGTGACTCTAGAACACAACGGCTTTGGATCGAGCCAATCCAAATCATCGGCGTGGCCGGCTTTTGGAAGTGAAGTGCGGGATAGGCGGAAGCCCCGCGCGGCGGTGTTCCCCATCCCGCCTGCGCAGAGTACCAACCGCGAAGGCGCGAGTCCATCAAGGTGGTGCCAAATGAATTTACGAACAGCCGTGCCGGTTGGCACGATCTCGAAAACTTGCACCGACGACGACGACGGAAATATCCTCCGCCAACGGATTCGTGCCTTTTCCGCGAAACTCGACGAGAACTGGATCGAGTTCGGCATCGGAGCGAGCGTGCAACTGACGGCAACCACCACGCTCTACGGCAACGTCAACTATGAAACGACCTTTGACGGCGACAACCGTGGTTTCGACGGTAAGATCGGGCTTAGGGTGAATTGGTGAGGCCCACTGGAGTTTCCCGGAATTGCTCTGGCGCGTTGGCAAGGTGAAGGATGAAAGAACTGACAGCTTACGTGCTTGAGGGTCACGAGGTCCGCATCCGTCCGGCGCCGCTCGAGCGCCAGTGGATGGACCGAACGAACCAACGCTTCGCCTATCGATACCTGCCACTCAACATCGCCAATACACATGGCTGGGAAATACTCTGCAACACGGCCTTCTCCGCCATCTGGGACGGGCGCTATGCACTGGATGCGGTTCGCATCAAGACGCGGTCGGACAAGCCGCCACTTGCCGTCAGCCATTTCGGCGAGGGCGTGCTGACATTTCACGTGCCATGCATATTCAAGACCGAGCCCGGCTTCGACCTCTACGTCACCGGGCCGATCAACAACCCGAAGGATGGAATAACACCGCTGACCGGCATCGTGGAGGCCGATTGGTCGCCGTACACCTTCACGATGAACTGGATCTTTACCCGCCCGGCGCACCGGGTGCATTTCGCGGCCGACGAGCCGTTCTGCTGTGAAACGCGGCGCGCTCGAAACCGTCACGCCCACCCTTCTCCCGCTGGCCGAGGCTCCGGAGATCGAGCGCGAATACCGGCTCTGGTCGGAGAGCCGGAACAACTTCAACCGGGACCTTGCCAATCCGGACTCCTCCGCTGCCCAGGCGCGATGGCAAAAATCCTACTTTCGCGGCGAGTTTCCTTCAGGAGAGAGCGGGCCGGACGACCATAGAAGCCGACTGCGGTTGCGACCCTTCAAGTAGCCTGATCCTTACATGCGTGAACATTGTTGGGGGCACGCCGACGAGCGCGCGGGCGTAGCGAGGCCGGCCCCTTATTCGATCAGCCGCAGCCCACGCTTCTTGTCACCATCGAAGGTGTCCATCGCCGAGAACAGCCGCTCGCGCTCGATCAGCCGCCGGCCACAGAGATATCCAGTTTCGGCGCCTTGCGCCTAACGCCCGCTTGCCGGTGCTACGCGCCAGATCGTGTTGCCGACGTCGTCGGCCACCAGCAGGGCGCCTTTCTTGTCGATCGCCACGCCGACCGGGCGCCCCAACGCCTTGTCGTCCCTGTCGATGAAGCCGGTCAGCACGTCCTTCGGCGGGCCGGCGGGCTTGCCGTTCCGGAAGGGCACGAAGATCACCTTGTAGCCGCTGCGCACGCTGCGGTTCCACGAACCGTGCTGGCCGACGAAGGCACCGTTGCCGTAACCCGGCCCGAGCTGCGCGCCGTTGGCGAAGGTCAGCCCCAGCGAGGCTGTGTGGGCGCCGAGCGCATAGTCCGGCTTGATCGCCTTTTCGACGAGGTCCGGGCGCGGCGGCTTGACGCGCTCGTCGACGTTCTGGCCGAAATAGCTGTAGGGCCAGCCGTAGAAGCCGCCGGCACGCACGGAGGTCATGTAATCCGGCACCAGGTCGTCGCCGAGTTCGTCGCACTCGTTGACGGCAACCCAGAGCCTGCCGTCGTCCGGATTCCAGGAAAGCCCGTTCGGGTTCCTGAGGCCCGAGGCAAAGACGCGCGTGCGGTGGCTCGCGAGATCGACCTCCAGAACGGCAGCGCGATTCTGCTCCGCCTCGATGCCGTTCTCGCCGACATTGCTGTTCGATCCGACGGTCGCATAAAGCTTGCGGCCATCGCGGCTGGCGATGACATCCTTGGTCCAGTGATGATTGAGGTCCCCCGCGGGCAGGTCGACGATCTTTTCGGGCGCGGCTTTAACCCGGGCCTGGCCATCGGAATAGGGGAAGGCGACGAGGGCATCGGTGTTGGCGACATAGAGTTTGCCTTTCGACAGGGTCATGCCGAAGGGCGAGTTCAGGCCTTCGGCGAAGGTACTGCGCCGATCGGCGACACCATCGCCATTGGTGTCTCGCAGGAGTGTGATGCGGTTGGCGCTCTCGGTAGCGGCACCGGCGCGCTTCTGGGCCTGGTCCGTGAAGACCTTCTTGAGGCTGAAATATTCGTCGTGTTTGGCGGGAGCATTGCTTTCGGCGACCAGCACGTCGCCGTTCGGCAGCACGTGCAGCCAGCGGGGATGATCGAGGCCGCTTGCGAAGGCCTTCACCGCCAATCCGCTTGCCGCCCTCGGCTTGGCGCCATTTGGCCAGCCCTTGGCTTCGGCGATGTTGACGGTCGGGACCAGTGTGCGGCTGGGCGCCGGCAGCTTCGGATCGGGGCCATAGACGCCGCTTTGCTCCGCACGTCCTTGTGCCGAAACGCCCGCGCAACCGGTGGCAAGCGCTCCGGTAAGAATGATAGTAACGATAGCGACAATTCCAGGCGAACCGGTTTTCATCTCGCGTCCTTCGAGCGGAAATTCCTCGTGCCCCTACACAACACTACGATCCGCTCCAGATTACTTATCATGCGCTCCTAACACGGGTGCGCAACCATCGTTCCGTGCAATCTTTGCTTGGGGCGTCATGGAGGAGTATTCTGTAATGCTTAGGCGAAAAAAGCCTATGTTTTCGGGAGGTAAAGATGAAGCGTAGAACCCAACTTGGGGGGAGGACGTCGCGTCGCAAATTCCTGAGCGGCGCAGCAATGGCCGGTGCGGCGATGGTCGCTGCACCGAGTGTCGTCAAGGCACAGGGGCCGGTGAACATGCGCTGGCAGAGCACATGGCCCTCAAAGGATATCTTTCACGAATTCGCACTCGATTTCGCCAAGAAGGTCAACGACATGACCGGGGGCGACCTCAAGATCGAGGTGCTACCAGCAGGAGCCGTGGTGCCGGCCTTCGGCCTGCTCGATGCCGTTTCGGAAGGGACGCTCGACGGCGGCCACGGCGTGCTTGTCTATCATTACGGCAAACAGACCGCGCTGGCACTCTGGGGCTCCGGCCCGGGCTTCGCCATGGACGCCAACATGCTGCTCGCCTGGCACAAATACGGCGGCGGCAAGGAACTGCTGGCAAAGCTCTATGACTCGATCGGCGCCAATGTCGTGTCGTTCCCCTATGGGCCGATGCCCACGCAGCCGCTCGGCTGGTTCAAGAAGCCGGTGGCGAAGGCCGAGGACCTGCAGGGCCTGAAGTTCCGCACCGTCGGCATCTCGATCGACGTGTTCACCGGCCTCGGGGCGGCAGTCAATGCCCTGCCGGGCGGCGAGATCGTCGCGGCGCTCGACCGTGGCCTGCTGGATGCCGCAGAGTTCAACAATGCGTCCTCCGACAGGGTGCTCGGTTTCCCCGACGTGTCGAAAATCTGCATGCTGCAGAGCTATCACCAGAATGCCGAGCAGTTCGAGATCCTGTTCAACAAGCCGAAATACGAGGGACTGCCCGACCAGATGAAGGCAATCATCGCCAATGCGGTCGAGGCGGCGTCGCAGGACATGGCCTGGAAGGCGATCGACCGCTATTCGCAAGACTATGTGGCGATGCAAACGACGGACCAGGTCAAGTTCTACAAGACACCGGATGCGATCCTCAAGAAGCAGCTGGAAGTTTATGACGAGGTCGCGAAGAAGAAGGCCGGGGAAAACCCGCTGTTCAAGGAGATCCTGCAATCCCAGATCGCTTTCGCCGAGCGGGCGACGCGATGGGAGCAGGACACCGTCGTCGGCCGGCGGCTGGCGTTCGACCACTATTTCGGCCAGGAGGGCGTGGCCAAGGAACTCTAGATCACGATGATTTTAGGTCGGATCGACCTAAAATCATAAACGTGATCGATTCTAATCAGTTAGAGCGGGATGCGGGCGGAAAACCGCACACATTTTTCCTCATCCCGCTCTAGCTCGACAAGGCCTTGGGCCGAAGGCCCAAGGCCGCAAACGTCACCGATTGCAAAAAGATAGAGCGGTGATGCGGCTACGGCCGCGTCTGCCGCCGCCGGTGGGAGGCGCGGGGTGAACGTTCAGCATTTTCTCCTGAGGGTCGATGCGATCAGCGTATGGATCGGCAAGGCTTCCGCCTGGCTGATCATCGGCCTGATGACGCTTGTCTGCGTCGAGGTCTTCAAGCGCTACATCCTCAACATGCCGACGGCATGGATCTTCGACGCCAGCAACATGTTCTACGGCACGCTGTTCATGCTTGCCGGCGCCTATGCGCTGGCGCAGAACGCCCATGTGCGCGGTGATTTTCTCTACAGTTCGCTTAGGCCCCGGACGCAGGCGGCGCTCGACCTTTTGCTCTACATCCTGTTCTTCCTGCCCGGCGTCGCGGCCCTGGTTTATGCCGGCTATGACTATGCGGCGCTGTCCTGGCGGATCGGCGAGCATTCGACCGTGACGGCGGAAGGCCCGCCGATCTACTATTTCAAGACGGTCATTCCGATCGCGGGTGCGCTGGTGATGCTTCAGGGACTTGCCGAGATCGCGCGCTGCGTCCTGTGCCTCAGAACCGGGGAGTGGCCGGAGCGGCTGCGCGACGTCGAGGAGATCGACGTGGTCGCCCAGCAGCTCGCCGGCAGCGAATATGTCGACGCCGAAGCCCGCGATGCGGCGATCGAACGGGCGCAGAACATCGACAAGGCGGCCCGGCAACGGGGAATGGGGGGAGAGGTCGAACCGTGAGCGATCAGTTTATGGGACTGACGATGCTGATGCTCATCGTCGTGGTCATCATCATGGGCTTCCCGACCGCCTTCACGCTGATGGGGCTCGGCATGCTCTTCGGCTTCTATGCCTTCTACAATCCGGCCGAGCACTGGATCGACAACCGCGTCTTCGACCTGATGGTCCAGCGCACCTATGGAGCGATGACCAACGACGTGCTGATCTCGATCCCGCTTTTCGTGCTGATGGGCTATGTGATGGAGCGCGGGGCGCTCGTAGACAAGATGTTCTATAGCATCCAGCTCTCGTTCCGGCGGGTGCCGGCGTCGCTCGCTGTCGCGACGCTGATTGTCTGCACCTTCTGGGGCATCGCCAGCGGCCTTGTCGGCGCCGTGGTGGTGCTGATGGGCGTGATCGCCATGAGCCCGATGCTGCGCGCCGGCTACGACGTCAAGCTCGCCTCAGGCGTGATCACCGCGGGCGGCACGCTCGGCATCCTGATCCCGCCCTCGGTGATGATCATCGTCTATGCAGCGGTCGCGGGGCAGTCCGTCGTCAAGCTCTATGCCGCGACGATGCTGCCGGGCTTCTTTCTGTCGTTCCTCTATCTCGCCTATATTCTCGGCTGGGCGGCGATCAATCCCAAGATCGCGCCGGCTTTGCCCGAGGAGCAGACACGGGTTCCGGTCGCTTCCTGGATGAGCAAGCTGCAGGCAGCCTATTCGCCGAACATGCTGGCGGGGCTTTTCCGGGCACTGGTCTCGCCGGCGAAGGCGCTGGCGCTGGACACGGGCGAGGGGCGGCTGACCTATTGGCGGCTCGTCAAGAATTTCGGCGCGGCTCTGGTGCCCTTCTCGCTGACCGTCTTCACGCTGGCGCTCGTGTGGTGGTATGCCGTCATCCATCCGCAGGCCTCCGGCGAAAGCGAAGCGCCGGAGGGGCTGGAACAGCTCGGCGCGCCTGCGGTCGATAACGGGCCGGCGGTCGTCAACGGGCCGAGCACCGCTTTTTATGTGTCCTTCGCTATCGCCGCAGCAATCTCCGCCCTGGTCCTCATCCGCTACTATCGCAACATGGGCGCGGAGCGGCTTCAGGTGATGAAGCTGCTCGTCTCCTCCGTCATGCCGCTCGGCATCCTCACCGTCGTCGTGCTCGCCGTCATCCTGTTCGGCATCACGACCGCGACCGAGTCCGCGGCCGTCGGCGCCGCCGGTGCCTTCCTGCTCGCCTTCCAGGCGCGCACGCTCGACTGGAAACGCACCAAGGAGGCGGTGTTCCTAACCGCGAAGACCACGGCCATGGTGTGCTGGCTCTTCGTTGGTTCGGCGCTCTTCTCCGCCGTCTTCGCCATCCTCGGCGGGCAGGCGCTGATCGAGCAATGGGTGCTCGCGCTCGATCTCACGCCAATTCAGTTCATGATCCTGTCGCAGGCGATCATCTTCATCCTTGGCTGGCCGCTCGAATGGACGGAGATCATCATCATCTTCGTGCCGATCTTCCTGCCGATGCTGAGGCACTTCGACATCGACCCGGTGCTCTGGGGCGTGCTCGTCTTCGTCAACCTGCAGGCGGCCTTCCTGTCGCCGCCGGTGGCGATGTCGGCCTACTACCTCAAGGGCGTGTCGCCGCCGCACGTCACGTTGAACCAGATCTTCGCCGGCATGATGCCTTACATGCTGATCGTCATCCTCTGCATGATCATCATGTATCTCTGGCCCGGCATGACGCTCTGGCTGCCGGAATATCTCTACGGCTGAGCGACTGCATGATCCTTAAATCCTCGATTTAAGGGTAGAAACCTGAAGCAACTCAAAGTGCTACAGCGTCCCTTGCGCGTCTGACAAGAAGTGCGGCGCTGTAGAGGCGGCGCCTTTGGCTGAATGTAACAGTAACGTACTTCATCTCTCGGCCCCGGACTTCGTATCCTATCGCCGATAGAGGGAGGGAGGCCGGCTGTGAGCATGATCGACATCTTTGCCTGGGTCGTGCTGATCGTGCTCGTGTTGAGCACGGTCTTTGTGATCGTCTTCCTCGCCATGCTGCCGGGCATGATCGCGAAACGGCGCAACCATCCCTGGGCGGAAGCGGTCACGGTCGGCGGCTGGGTGACGCTGTTCTTCGGCTTCGTCTTCTGGCCGCTTGTGCTGATCTGGGCCTATGTCGACGTTCCGGCCTCGGCTGCAAAGGAGCGGCAGCCATGATCGTCGTCCTCCTCAATGTCTATCTCCTCCTCCTGTTCTGCCTGGTGAAGTTCGGGATCATCCCATTCAACCTGTTCTGGAAGATCTCGCCGATCCTGGTGCTGCTTCTGCTGCTGGTCGGCCTGTTCATCCCGATGAACTGGGGCGCGCCGCAAGGCTTGGCGCTGGTCGTGCGCAATTCGATCGGCATCGTGCCGAACGTCGCGGGTGAGGTGGTCGACGTGCCAGTGGCGGCGAACGCCCCGCTCAAGGCCGGCGACGTGCTCTTCCGCATCGATCCGGTGCCTTACCAGTCGAAGGTCGAGGCGCTCCAGGCGGAGCTCAAGTTCCAGGAACTGCGGCTGGCGCAGACGACGCAACTTGAGACGACCGGGGCCGGCCCGGCCTTCGACGTGCAGCAGCGGCAGGCCGAGGTTGACGATCTCAGGGCACAGATCACCAATGCCCGCTGGGATCTCGACAAGACGACGGTCCGCGCGCCGGCCGACGGCTACGTGACCAATCTGGCGCTCCGGAAGGGCGCGCGCGTTTCCAACCTGCCGCTGTCGCCGGTGATGGCGTTCATCGACACGTCCGAGACCATCATCGGCGTCGAGATCCCGCAGATCGACGCGCGCTATATCGCACCCGGGCAATGGGTGGAGGCGACGTTCAAATTTGCGCCGGGCGAGGTTTACACCGGCAAGGTCGAAAGCGTCCTGCAGGCCGTTGCCAGCGGGCAGACGCAAGTATCGGGAGCGGCGGTTGCGCCGACGGCGATCAAGAGTGTGCCCTTCATCGTTCGGGTCCGGCTCGACGACCAGGATTTCGCCAACCGCCTGCCGGCCGGCGCCACCGGCGCCGCAGCGATCTTCACCGACCGGGTCAAGCCCGCGCATGTGATCCGCCGCGTGCTGCTCCGGCAGATCGCGATCACGAACTATATCAACCCGTTCTGACGCTACTGCACGATGCGGCAGACGCTGGTCACCGAAAAATTGCACACCGACTGAAAGGCGAGCGCCGAGCGGGGCAGCGAAGCGGCCGCGACACGCCCTGTCGCGGCCGACCGCATTCGTCTCCCTTACGCAGGCAATGGGGCGGGCTCGGCCTTGGCCTTGGGGAAGGGCCTGAAGGTTAGGGCGATCAGGAAGGCGCCGATCCCGATGCCCCAGGCGCCGATATAGAGCCAGCCGTAGCTCGCGAAGGTGTCGTAGATCAGCCCTCCGGCCAAGGGTCCGGTTGCCATGCCCAGGCTACCGGCCATTGCCGTTCCGCCGATCACGGTGCCCATCATGCGCAGCGGGAAATTCTCGCGGGCGATGACGGCATAGAGCGGCATGATGCCGGCGTAGATGAAGCCGAACACGGCCGCCACGGCATAAAACGCGCCGAGATCGCGGACGAAAAAATAGGCCAGTGCGCCGAATGCCTGCAGCAACAGCCCTGAGACCAGGACGCGCTTGGCGCCGAACCGGTCCCCGAAGATACCGAAGGCGACGCGACCGCCCATGCCGGCAAGCCCTTCCACGCTGTAGATCGAGACGGCCGCAATCATCGGGATGCCGCAACTGATCGCGTAGCTCACCGTGTGGAAGATCGGGCCTGAGTGGGTGGCGCAACAGAAGAAGTTCGTCAGAAACAGGATGATGAACTGGGGCGACCGCATCGCCTGCCCGACGGACATGTCGGGCTGCTCTCCATCCGAAGAGGCGACGGCATTTGGGCCATCGAGAGCGGGCGGGCGGCGGACGAGCAGCGCGACGGGGAGCATCACGGCCCCGGTAAGGGCGGCGATGATCAGCAGGGACGTTCTCCAATCATAGATAGTCACGAGCCAGGCCGCGAAGGGAGACATGGTCATGGGCGCCATGCCCATGCCGGCTGACACGAGAGACACGGCAAGGCTGCGTTGCGTGTCGAACCAGCCGGTCACGCAGGCCATCATCGGCGCAAAGATCGCGGCGGTCGCACCACCGACAGCCAACCCGAAGACGAACTGAAACTCTATGAGCGAGCTCGCCTGGCTCGCGAGAGCCAGCGCTGCGGCCAGGACGGCCGAGCCAATCGACACGACAACGCGCGGCCCCCAGCGGTCCGACAGACTGCCCCAGATCATGCTTGCGAGCGCCATGGCGATAAACCCGATGGTCATGGCACTGGAAACACCGGTGACGGACCACCCGGTGTCTTCGGAAATGGGCCGGAGGAAAACCGGCAGCGAAAACATGGCGCCGATCGCGATGCAGCCCAACAGGCCACCGGCGGCGACAATCACCCAGCGATATGAACTTTGCGTCTGAACCTGCACATTCGACATGGAAAGACCTCGTGGAAAAATTGGCGACGCCGGGCCTCAGATGAGCGGCGCTTTTCAAAGACGAACGAGTTGCTTGAAAATCGACATGCCTCGAAAAAAATCTGTAGCTGGCGTAGCGCGACCTCCACCTGTCGCCGGTCATTGCGTCCGGCGCGGGTTCGGCGGCGGATCGCCCATCCTACCTCGGCCTCCGGATGGCTCTGATCTTGCCGGCACGCCCCCCGCCGCAGAAGAAGCGGTCGCCGCCGTCGGACTCAAGCCCGGACACGCCCACGCCAGGCGGCATGTCGAGTCGCTCCAGGACCGCGCCCGTTTTGGGATCGATATGCCTGACATCGCTCTCGTCGCCCTCCCAGGTGCCGTGCCAGAGCTCGCCGTCGATCCAGGTGACGCCGGTGACGACGCGGTTGGATTCGATAGTGCGGAGGATTTTGCCGGTCTCGGGATCGATCTGGTGGATCCTGCGGCCCCGGTGCTGGCCCACCCAGAGCGTGCCTTCGGCCCAGGCGAGCCCCGAGTCACCGCCGCCGCCCGGCGCCGGGATGGTCGCGAGCACCCGGCCGGTCTTCGGATCGATTTTCTGGATGCGGTCCTCGGCGATCTGGAACAGGTGCCGGCCGTCGAAAGCGGTTCCCGCATGGGCGGCAACATCGATCGAGCGCGTCAGTTCTCCGCTCGCCGGATCGACGGCGTTCAACCGGTCGCCGGAGGCGAACCAGAGGTGACTGCCGTCGAAGGTGACGCCGTGCACGTTGTCTGCTTCGGGGAAGGGGCCGTATTCACGAAGGATTTCGGCGGCGGATCGTTTCATGCTTTCCTCCTGATGCATGATCTCCTGCAGCGCGGTACAAAGCTCTCTGCAGCATTTGGCTTGCGGTGCGCCGATCGATCCGATCGGCCAGCATCGCCGGTTTACTCGACGATTTTCCAATAGGAGTCCTTGCGGATCACCTTCCCGTTGCGAAACGTGTAGAAGTCACAACCGCGGACCTCGATTCTCGTCCCCTCACGGGTCGTGCCGGTGAGGGTCCACTTCGAGATGCCGGTATCGGCTGCGGCATCGACAAAATGCTCGTCGTTGCCGTAGTGGACATCAGGCAGGCCTTCGAAGCGTGTTGCCAGCGCTTCACGTACGTTCTGTTTGCCCTCGAAACGCGAGCCCCAGGGCTTGCTTCCTCTCGGCATCTCCAGGACGCAATCGTCAGAAAAGAACGTCATGATGCGATCGAGATCATGGGCGTTGAAGGCTCCGCACAGCTCCGTCAGTGTCGATCGAATGTCCATCGCGCCTCTCCCACTTACAGCGCCGCGCGTCTTATCAGCTGCTGGAAGTATCTGTCTTTATCCAGCTTGCATCAATCCGGCCGTGGCTGATGACGCCGTTGCGGTAAACTAGTCGCTCGGCAGCGGGCCGGGGAGTAACAAGATTGTCGGGAAACCGGTGAGCGGCGGGGTCATCCAGCGGCGCGCCGGCCCGCGGCCGAAGGCCTGCACCTTTCCGTCCGCCGCGAGCTGTTCGAGCGCTCGTTGCACCGTGCGGGGGCTCGCGCCAAGCGCGATTGCCAGTGCCGAGCTCGACCAGGACTCGCCGTCGGCAAGGAAGGCGAGCACCGCCGCGTGCCGCTCTTCGACGGGCGGCGCCAGCACGACGACCTCGCGCGCGTGGCGCGGTGCCAGCGCAAAACCTCGTTTCGTCGCGCTTATGTCTGCGAGCGCCCGAAGCTCGGCGCGAAGCCGGCCGATTTCGACCCGGAGCCGCGCGCGATGGGATTCGTCGGCGTGTTTGGCGCGGAAGGCGCGGGAAAGGAGCGTGCTTCTCGTCACGTCTCCCGGCCAGGCTTCGGCGAGCGCACGCGCCAGCGCGAACAGGATCGGGCGCGTCGCGAGCGAGACCGCCAGCCTCTCGTCCCTGACGACGTTGCGGCAGGCGTCGATGACGAGGGCCCCGGACGAAAGCAGCGCCTCGACCTCCTCAAGCAGGAGGGGCCGTTCGTCGCCTCGCGCAATCAGCCGCGCCGCCGGCGTCTTCAGCACCAGCGATGCGTTTTCGACCTCCGCCGTCAGCGCCGGGATATCCGCCACGCGCGCGGCTTCGGCGGCGCGGGTGAGCGCCGCGCGGGCGGCCTGCGTCTGCAGGCGCCGGGCGGCGATGCCCGCAACGGCCAGCTCATGGGCGGCCCGCAAGCCCGGCGGAAGCGGGGAGGGATCGAACCCGGCGAGCATGCGCTCGGCCTCGTCGAGGCGGCCGATCAGCAGCAGGCGCCGGACCTCGACGTTCAGTGCATGGGCGGCATTCACCCGGTCGCCATGCGCTTCGAGCGTCGCGCGCGCGGCGTCGAGGGCCCTTGCAGGCCAAGTGAGATCGCGCGAGACGAGCGCGATTTCGGCTTCGGCGACGACGCAGCGGGCGCGCGCCACGGCTTCCCTCCGCCCGAAGGCGCGCGCGGCGCTCTTCAACAGCGCCTTTGCCCGGACAAGATCGCCGAGCTGCGCCATTGCGATGCCCCGAAGCGCGAGCGCGGGCGGGTCGTCGCGCAGCGCAACCCGCTTCAAGGCACCGAGGGGATCGCCCGTCGCAAGCGCGCGTGCCGCGGCCGTGATCAGCGAGTCCATCGGAATCCCGTCACACTTGTCACTCTCACCATTCGAAATCCGCTCCTAACCTTGCTCACGAAGCAACACGTCGCGCCGGGAAGGTACGACGACAGATGGCTAAAGGAGAAGAGTGATGACGGCACATGCAACCGGAACCCGTGAAGAGTGGCTGGCGGCGCGACTCGACCTGCTCCAGGAGGAGAAGGAGCTGACGCGGCGCAGCGACGAACTGGCGACGAGGCGCCAAGCGCTGCCCTGGGTGCGGATCGACAAGGATTACCGGTTCGACACCGAGGAAGGAAACGTCTCGCTGAAAGACCTCTTCAAGGGGCGCTCGCAGCTCCTCGTTTACCACTTCATGTTCGGCCCCGACTACACGGCCGGGTGCCCGTCCTGCTCCTCGATCGCGGACGGGTTCAACGGCATCGTCGTCCATCTTGAGAACCACGATGTCGCCTTCTCGGCGGTGTCGCGCGCGCCGCTTGCAAAACTGCAGGCGTTCAAGCAGCGGATGGGCTGGACCTTTCCCTGGGCCTCCTCGAACGACGGCGATTTCAACCGCGACTTCAGCGTCTGGTTCACGGAGGAAGAACAGCGCAAGGGGACGATAGAATACAACTTCCGCCGCGAGCCGCCGGCGCCGGAGCCGCTTGCCGGAAAGACCGTTCAGGAGTGGCGCGGCGACGAAGGACCGGTTGCCCAAATCGCGGCCATGACGGGAACCGATGTGCCCACTTACACGCGCGACAGGCCGGGCGTCAGCGCCTTCGTGCTCGACGACGGCGTCGTCTATCACAGCTATTCCAGCTATGCGCGCGGACTGGACGGGCTTTGGGGTGTGTACCAATGGCTCGACCGGGCTCCCCTGGGGCGCAACGAGCACGGAATCTGGTGGCGCCACCGCGACGCCTATGGCCGGGGCTGACATCCGATGTTGCGCCATCCCGAGAACTCGAAAGGCGCAGCCGACTGGCTGTGCCTTGCCGCTGCCCCCACTTTCGCGGTCATGGCACTGCTGACGGCTGCAACGGGTGGCGCCGACATGATCTGCTCCTCCACGCCAGACGGTTTGCCCCTGGACGGGATGGCGCTGATGTACCTGCTCATGAGCGTCTTCCATACGGCGCCATGGCTGAAGCTTGCCACGAGCAGCCGAAGCGGTGTCCGCCGGTCTTGACCGATGCTCGCAATCCGGCGCGATCCTCTCAACGGGGTTGATGAGCGGATCGCGGTCGCGGGCACCGGCCTACGGGAAGCGGCGGAAGGGGCCGTCGACGGGACAGACAACAGGCGGGCGTTGTCGTTGAGGTTGTGACCGCAGGCGTTTCCGTGGATGCGCATTTCGATCTCCCGAACTGGAGATTGATGCGGGCATGGTTCACTCGGCGCTGCTTCCGGTGCAGCGCTCTTGCGCTTCAGCCTTGCCGTTTATGTCGTCGCGAGCCTTCCTCAGTTCCTTGCCGTCGAGTTCCTCGATGCCCATGAAGCGATTTTCGGCACTGCTGGTGCGGATCAACTCATCGAGCTTGGCCTGAAGGGCCTGGCCATCGCGGTTTTGCGAGTTCTGCAGAACGAAAACCATCAGGAATGTCGTGATCGTTGTCGTGGTATTTACTACGAGTTGCCAGTTTTGCGAGAAATCGAATACCGGCCCACATAAGCCCCAGATGACGATCGACAGGAATGCGATGGCGAATGTCGCCGGCCGCCCGGCGAGATCGGACATCTTGTTCGCAAATCGAGTGAAAATCGGTTCCATCGGATGCTCTCCTTCCGAAGTCCCCGAACGCTTCTCCCGATCTTTGGTTCCTGGCATCGCGCCGTGCCCCGAAACGCAAAAACAGAGCCCGCTCCAAAAGAAACGGGCTCTGATGGTAGTCTGCGACGAAATGCCTGCCAATCTACTGGCGCTCATCTATTGCCAGAAACGCCGTGCCCGCCCGACGAAAACTTCGGGGCCAATCCGTTTACACCCCCCCCCCGGGAACCGCCGCCATTCCTGCGAGTTCGCACTCACAATCAGAGCCCGACTGACACCAGCGAGCTCTGATCTAAATGGCTACTGAAATGAATTCTTTGAAAAGAATTCTCACGGATTTGCGTGCTCATATTTGCCAAATCCCAGGCCCCGGTCCAGTAACTTTTAGGGGCGATCTGTAACGAAACACGATTGTCTTCCGTGCGACGACGGTCGCTCCCGGAACCAAGCGAAATCCGAAACGTTCAGCCTGTGGCATGGTTTCCTGATCCAAATGGAAACTGGAAGGAATCGTGCGTAAATTCAAACTGTTACCGGCGAGCTTTTCGGCGTCTGAGGAGGGCGCGGTGCCGTCGTCCAACCGATTTCGAAGGGAGAGCAGAGATGGCTCACACCGATGCAAATGCGACGCATCATACGCAGAAGATGAAGGGCGAGCTGAACGCCCTCATCGTCCACCTGCGTGAGGACATCGACAAGGTCGACGACCCGCAATTCAAGGCGATGTTCGAGACCTCGGCGGAGGTGCTCGGCGGGCTGGTCAAGGCCTTCACCCACTATGAACAAAAGAGCGAGGCCGCCTGGAAGGCGTGACGGCGCTCTTCAAGGTCGCGCCGACCGTGCCGAACAGCATCAAGGCGTGCGCGGCGGCGGGGAGGGCACTCCGACGCGGATCAGCCCGGAAAAGTCCGGGGACAGGCCGGCCGCCTGAGCTCGGTCCTTGATGTGGGCGAGCGTCCGCAATTCGGCAAGCGGCAGGCTCGTGTCCACCGCGCCGCGATCATAGGCATAGTCGGGAAGATAGCCGTTGACGATCAGCCGCCAGTCACCGGGGACGACGTCGCCGACGGCGCGCATCATCTTGACGATGGTCGTCGTGCAGTTGGTGGTGATCGAGTTGTAGAACTCCGGCGTCGTGGCGAGCGCGTTGGCGTCCCGGACATATTCGAGCAGCAGTGTCTTGGCGGCTTCCGGCGGGGCCCTGAGACGATAGATCTGGACGTCCTCTCCGCGAACGTTCGACCGCACGCGGACGACGTCGCGCTCATCGGCTGCGACGATCACCAGCGGATTGCTCTTGAAAAGATCGGCAACGGGCGAGAACTGGCCGCCGATGCGCCGCTTCACCTCGATCGACCAGGCGAGCTGGTCGCCGCCCTCGAAGCCGAAGCTCATGATGACATGCGCCATTTCCGGGCCGGCCCAGTAGGACATGAAGAGATCGAGCGACCGCAGCTTGTCGAGATCGTAGGTGCGGGTCGTCCAGCGTTCGGTGAAGTCGCTATTGCTGCGCCACTCGAAGTCGCGGACATTCGTGAGCGTCAGCAGATTGCCGTTCAGCGTGCCCGTCACCTGGCGCGCGACGTCCGGCGCCCAGTCGGCGTCCCTCGGCGGCCTGATCGTGCTCCACCAGCCGAGCATGACGCCAAGCGCCACGATAAATACGGCGCCGGCGCGGTAACGCCAGCGGGTGAAGAGCGCGACGATCGTGGCGAGGCCAAGCAGGACAAAAGCACCGCTCGCCACGGCTTTCGCCAGCTCCGGAAAGGGAAGGCGGTACCAAAGGGCGAGCGCCGCCCAGACGGTAACGAGCGCGGTGGCAAGGGCGAGAAAGACGGCGACGAGTATTCGTGCTGCGAGACGCAATCAAGTTCCTCCTGAGTCGCCTCCACCGGCGATTGTACGACACACTTACCAGAACCCATGGTGCAGCAAAACTGGCCAGTGGCGGCATCACGGTACGGGGGCGGTTTTGCGCGTGTTTTTCAGATTCGCACGGCAAATTGGCGGTGCACGAAACGTCGGCATTGACGTGCCTCCGTCTTGGCTGTACCGATTGGAACATAGTTGACCGATCAGTACACTGGCTAACGAAGGAGATGAAGATGTCCGAACAACGTCCGCCGCTGCCGCCCTTCACCCGCGAGACCGCCATTCAAAAGATCCGCGCTGCCGAAGACGGATGGAACAGCCGCGATCCGGAAAGAGTGTCGCGCGCCTATACCGTCGACAGCCATTGGCGCAACCGCGCTGAATTCGTGGAGGGCCGTGAGGCGATTGTCGCTTTCCTGACGCGCAAGTGGAATAAGGAGCTCGAATATCGCCTGATCAAGGAGCTCTGGGCGCATGACGGCAACCGGATCGCGGTGCGCTTCGCCTATGAGTATCACGATGACGCCGGCAACTGGTATCGCGCCTATGGCAACGAGAACTGGGAGTTCGATGAAAACGGCCTGATGCACACGCGCCACGCCTCGATCAACGACATGCCGATCAAGGAAGCGGACCGGAAGTTCTTCTGGGACAGGTCCGGGCCGCGGCCGGCGGATCATCCCGGCCTTTCGGAACTCGGATTGTAACATCATGGCAAAGATCGTCGCGGAGCGCTCGGACGTCACTCCCGTCCTCGCCGAGATTTTCCGGGAGCATGGCTTCGAAGGCGCGAGCCTTTCGGTCATCAGCGAGAAGACCGGGCTCGGCAAGGGCAGCCTCTACCATTTCTTCCCGGGCGGGAAGGAGGAGATGGCGACGACGGTGCTCCGCGACATCGGCCAATGGTTCGAGGAACACGTCTACCTGCCGCTTCGCGAGGCGGAGGATCCCCGCATGGCGATCAGCGCCATGTGCCGGTCGGTGGCGGACTATTTCCGCTCGGGCCGCCGCGTCTGCCTCGTCGGCGCCTTCGCGCTCGACGATGTCCGGGACCGCTTCGCCGATCAGGTGCGCGACTATTTCGCCGAGTGGCGGGCGGCGCTCGCCACGGCTCTCGAAAAAGCTGGCAATGACCCGGCCAGAGCGGGCGAGCTTGCCGAAGAGGCGGTGATCGCCATTCAGGGCGCACTGGTTCTCGGTCGCGCGCTCGACGATACGGCAGTGTTCGAACGCGCACTGGCGCGGGTCGAGGGGCGGCTGCTCGCGGGAAAGGATTGAACTGGAGGTTCCCGGGCGCTGCCGCCTGCACCGTAGCGGCTGCGCAAGACAACCAGCTATATCGAAGCCAATCTTTCGTCGCAGCTCGCCGGCAGTGGCAGGATCAGTGTTTGCCCGGCTCTTTCAGCCGCCGCACCAATGTCTGTCCGCGGCGGAACGCCGTCAGCGCCGCGCCGAGTGCGACAACCCAGAGGCCGATCGCCAGCACCTCGTTATGGCCTTGCCATACGGGCTCCAGGATGGAGATGGCCGCGGCGGCGGTGACCGTCGCCATGCGGTGCTGCTTGGCCATCGGCCCGGAAAAATCGCTCGGGTTTCCGGTGGCGCGGCCAAGCTCGCGGATATAGGCGGTGAGCACGGCGAAGGCGGCGGCCGCCCAGCCGAGGCCGGGTGCGCCGATGCCGTAGCCGAGCCCCGCGAATATCAGGATGTCGGCGACACGATCGGGAAACTCGTTCCAGAAGGGGCCATCCGGCTCGCCCTTGCCGCCCTCGACGGCGACCATGCCGTCGAAGAGGTTGCAGAGCAGCCGGAGCTGGCAGAACAGGGCTGCTAGAAGCAGGCAGACGATCCGCGTCGCGCCCATGCTCTGACCCGCCAGGAGGAACGCCCCGCCGGCGAGAGCGGCCGCCACCATGCTCGCCTGCGAGATCTGATTGGGCGTGATCGCCCGCGCCGCCATCCATCGGGCGATCGTGCCAGCCCAGCGCGTGTTGCGGCTTGCAAGCGGCCGCCGGTCGCCTGTCTCGGTCATGGTTCGCCTCTCTTCCTGGAGATCGAATACGCATAGGTCCACCCGTAGGTCGTCGAGACCAGCAGCGGAACCGCGACGGTTTTCAGTATTTCGGGCGTTCTACCAAGGGCGTGGAGCGTTACCAGCAGGCTTGCCGAGCCGAGGCAGGCGATCAGCGGCGGCGCCCAGAAACGCGAAGGCCCGCCGAAGCGCCTCGATAGCCCGTCGATCACGGACTTGAGGAAAAGCGTGAGGCCGGCCGACAAAGCGCCTTGCAGAAAGCCCGAGATAAGCGGCTGTGGCATGGGATGGCCGCTGTTGGCGAAGACCGCCCAGCCGCCCATGGCCAGAAAGGCGAAGAGCACGTGCACCATGCTGCTTCTCGCCCAGCGGCTCAACACCCTCATGAGAGGGACCACCAGTAGCGCACGACGTGGAAGAAGATCGGCGCGGAGAAGACGACGGAATCCAGCCTGTCGATCAGCCCGCCATGACCCTCGATGAGCTGGCCCCAGTCCTTGACGCCGCGGTCGCGCTTGATCGCCGACATCACCAGCCCTCCGAGAAAGCCCATGAGGGTGATGATGAACGACAGGAGGCCCGCCTGTACCGGCGTGAACGGCGTGATCCACCAGAGGGCCGCCCCGATCAGCGTGGCGCTGGCAACGCCGCCGACAAAGCCCTCGACCGTCTTCGACGGCGAGAGATTCGGCGCGATCTTGGTGCGGCCGAAGAGCTTGCCCCAGACATATTGCAGCACGTCGCTCAGTTGCACGACGATCACCAGGAAGGCGATCAGCAGCACGTTGCGCCCTTCGTAGCCGGGTATGTCGAGGGTCAGCAACGCCGGCACGTGCGAGACGCAGAAGACGCAGATCATCAGGGCCCATTGCACTTCGGCGACGCGAAGCAGGAAACGCTCCGTATCGCCCCGCAGCACCGAAACGATCGGCATCAGCAGGAAGGCATAGACGGGGATGAAGATCGAGAAAATGCCGTATTCCTCGGCCCAGAGCAGGTAATACTGGATCGGCAGGACCAGGAAGAAGGCCGAGGCGAGTGCCCAGTGGTCGGCGCGCCGGGTGTAGATCAGCGTGATGAATTCCCTGAGCGCCGCAAAGGAGCAGAAGGCGAAGAGGAAGAGAACGCCGACGCGGCCGGCGATGAAGGCGAGGCCGATCAGGATGACCATCGCCCACCAGGCGCGGATGCGGGCATTGAGGTTTTCGACCGCCGCGTTCGGTCCGTCGGTCGCGAGACGCCGCTCGAGCAGGCAGCCGACCGCGGAGGCGACGATCAGCACGCCGAAGATGCCGAGGACGAGGGTGACGAGATCGGAGCTTGCCGCAGTCATTCGCCGCTCCCTGCCGGTTTCGGAGCAAGCGCCAGGAGGGCGGCACGCATCCGTTCGAGAAATGCTTCCTTGTCTTCGCCGGGTGCGACGCGGAGCGTGTTGCCGAAGGTGACGGTGCAGATCAGCGGGATCGGCACGATCTCGCCCTTCGGCATGACGCGGTTCAAATTGTTGATCCATACCGGCACGAGATCGACCTCCGGGCGCTGATCGACCAGATGGAAAATGCCGCTCTTGAAGGGGAGCAGCCTTTCCTCGGTCTGATTGCGCGTGCCCTCGGGAAAGAGGATCAGCGACGAGCCGTCATCGATTGCCGAGACCATCAGGGCGACCGGATCCTGCGTCCGCTTCTCCCGCTCACGCTCGATCAGCACTGCATTGAAGACGTCGCGCCCGATGAAGGCGTTGGTATGCGATTTCAGCCAGTATTCGGCGCCTGCCACCGGGCGGGTCCGGTGCCTGAGCCTCGGCGGCAGCACGGCCCAGACAAGGACGAAATCGCCGTGGCTCGAATGATTGGCAAAATAGACGCAAGGCTTGGCCGGCAATCCTTCTTCCGGCCAGATGGCGCGAACCGCGGTTATCGCGCGGGCAAACAGAACGAAGGCAGCCGCAGCGACCTTCGCAACCAAAGCCTTCATCCGGATTTCACCCCCCGTCAGCCCCATGACGCATGCAGCAATTCAAAGTGCTACAGCGACCGTTGCGCGTCCGGTTGGACGCGCGGCGCTGTAACGCAAACTGTAGCACGGCCGTTGCTGCAGGGAAGATGCCTTGTTTGGTGCGAAGCGGACGATGCGACGAGCGCTTTCTGAGGCTTTTAGAAGGTGCTAAAATTCTTCCAGCCGCTGTCCATAAGCTCGGGGGAGGGACGGGCCGTGAGACGAAGGTGGTATGCGATAATCCTGGCGGCGGCTGCGGCGCGTGCCTTTGTGGCATTCGCCCCGACGGCGTCCGCTGACGCTATGGATGAACTGGTGGCGGCCGCCAAAAAAGAAGGGCAGCTCACCGTCATCGCGCTGCCGCGCGACTGGTGCGAATACGGCGACATCATCGATGGCTTTGCCGCGAAATACGGGCTGAGCGTCAACGAGCTCCAGCCCGACGCTCCGTCCGCCAAGGAGATCGAGGCCATCACGACGCAGCCGGGCAAGGCCGGCGCGGAGATGCCGGACGTGATCGATATCGGTCTCGCCTTCGCCCCGGCGGCGAAGAGCGAGGGTCTGCTGCAGCCCTACAAGGTCTCTACCTGGGACACGATCCCGGAGGCCGCCAAGGACGCGGACGGGTACTGGTACGGCGATTACTACGGTGTGCTCGCTTTCGAGGTGAACGCGAACCTGGTCGCCAAGCTGCCCAAGGACTGGTCCGACCTTCTCGCCCCCGAATACAGGAACGCTGTCGGCCTCGCCGGCGATATTTTCTCGAACCAGGCGATCCAGGGCGTGTTCGCCGCGGGTCTTTCGGCCGCGAACGGGAATAGGGAGGAAGCCGCCAATCAGGGGCTCAAGTTCTTCGCTAATCTCCACGGCAAGGGCAATTTCGTTCCGATCGTCGGCGATTACCGCTCGCTGGCCGACGGCCGTACGCCGATCCTCATCCGATGGGACTATCTGGCGCGCGGCGACCGCGACCGCCTTGCGGGGAAAACCAAGGTCGAAATCGTCAAGCCGAAGACCGGCGCCGTCGCGGGTATCTACGTGCAGGCGATCAGCGCCCGGGCTCTGCACCCGCATGCGGCGCGGCTGTGGATGGAATATCTCTACTCGGACGAGGCGCAGCTCGCCTTCCTGAAGGGCCATTGTTCGCCGATCCGCCTTGCGGACCTCGTGCGCAACGAAAAGGTACCGGCCGAACTGCGCAACCGCCTGCCGCCGTTCGAGGGCGGTGTGGGCTATGCCGATCCTGCCTTTCCAAGTGCCGAAGAGCAAAAAAGGGCGAGGCAGATCATCATGGACGGCTGGGATAGTGTCGTGGGCACGAAGATCGAATGCCGCCAGCCCGAGGAGAGTTTCGGGCCGATGTCCTCCAACGACAGCAGGCTTTGCCCGGCGCCGGTTCCCCAATAGACGCAAGCGTCGTGTGCGGGGTGCAATCCTCGCGGTTACCACGGCGAGCCCTCCGGATTGCCACGCGTCGCCTGCGCTCCCGGAGACAATCTTGCAGATGCGGTGGTATATTCCAGAAGGGGAGAATGAAACATGAGGTTGCCGCCGGCACGGGGGGCGTCCGGCGAGACAATCATCGTGATCTAAGGGAGGAAAACATGGAAATTCCCGTTGCACTGCACCCTTATCTCGACGCCGGCATGGCCAAGGGGAGCGCCACCTTCAGCGGCGGGACGCTGGTCTGCGCCTGCAAGGACCGTCCCGTCAGGGTCCGCGTCAACGGCGGGATCGCCCACAATCACGCCTGCGGCTGCACCAAGTGCTGGAAGCCGAAGGGGGCGGCCTTCTCGATCGTTGCGGTTGCACCGCATGACAGCATCACCGTCGCCGAAAACGGCGACAAGCTCGAAATCGTCGATCCGAGCGCGCTTATCCGGCGGCACGCCTGCAAGGAATGCGGCGTGCACATGTACGGACCGGTGGAGCGCGAGCACCCGTTCCAGGGTCTCGACTTCATTCATCCCGAACGTTTCGAGGAGAGCGGCTGGCCGGAACCGGGCTTTGCCGCCTTCGTTTCCTCGATCATCGAAAGCGGCGTCGATCCCGCGAAGATGAACGGCGTGCGCAATCACTTGAGGCGGATCGGGCTGGAGCCCTATGACTGCCTGTCGCCCGAGCTGATGGACTACGTCGCCACCTGGGTGGCGAAGAAGAGCGGCGCGCTGAAACAGTGAGCGATGTTGTGGGCGGGATCACAGCCGATTTCGACCGGCGCTGGAGTTTCTCCGCTTCGCTCCATTCATTGCCCGCGAATTGCTGGAGGAGGGCACCGTGGGAAACGAACTCAAGCATGCGCCGGATTTCAGCCTTGCCGGCAAGGTGACTTTCGTGACGGGCGCTTCGCGCGGGATCGGCCGCGCCTGCGCGCTCGCCTGTGCGGCCGCGGGCTCGGACATCGTGCTCGGCCTGCGCGACAGCGCGGCGTCCGCGGAACTGATCGGCGAGATCCGGGAGATGGGACGGAAAGTCCTTCCCGTGCGGCTCGATCTTTCGAAACGCGCCGACATCGACGCCTCGGTCGCCGAAGCGATCGCGATGTTCGAGCGGATCGACGTGCTCGTCAACAATGTCGGCGTCGCGCCCGGCAACCTGGCGGAGGACGTCGTCGAGGCCGATCTCGACGAGATCCTGAACGTCAACGTCAAGGGCACCTTCCTGATGACCCAGGCGGTCGGCCGGCAGATGATCGCCCAGAAGGCCGGCCGCATCATCAGCATCAGCTCACAGGCGGGCACGGTGACGCTGCGCGGCGAGGCGATCTATTGCACGAGCAAGGCGGCGATCAACCATCTCTCCCGCTGCCTCGCCGCCGAATGGGCGCGCCACGGCATCACCGTCAACACCGTCGCCCCGACCTTCATCTGGACCGACGGGACGAAGCCGGCGCTCTCGGACAAGGACTTCTACCAGCGGACGCTCGGCCATATTCCACTCGGCCGGATCGGCGACACGGACGACGTCGTCGGCGCCGTCGTCTTCCTGGCTTCGCCGGCCGCTTCGCTGATCACAGGGCTTAATCTCCTTGTCGATGGTGGCTGGTCCGTCGCTTGAGGAGAGGCATAATTTGACCGTGCCGCCGAAAGGCGAAACTGATATCTTGCGCGAAGAAGAGCGCGGGGAGGGAAAGCCATGCGGATCGCGGTGATGGGCTCGGGCGGCATTGGGGGCTATATCGGCCTGCGGCTTCAAAAAGCGGGCGAGGACGTCACTTTCATCGCGCGCGGCGAGCATCTTTACGCGATGCGCAGCCGGGGGCTCAGGCTCGAAAGCCCGCTCGGCAATGTCAGCCTGCCGAGCGTCAACGCCACTGACGATCCCGCCGAGGTCGGCGTCGTCGACCTCGTGATCTTCGCGGTCAAGCTCTACGACAGCGAGCAAGCGGCGGCCGCGATCGTCCCCATGATCGGGCCGAAGACGATCGTCCTGACGCTGCAGAACGGCGTCGACGGGGTCGATATCCTCGCGCGCTCGGTGCCGCGCTCGCAGGTCGTCGGCGGCGCCATCTATATTTCCACCTATCTGGAAGAGCCGGGCCTGATAAAGCAGACAAGCGGGATGACACAGATGACGGTCGGCGGGCGCAGCGACCTGATGATCGCCGCCTTCCGCGACGCCTGCGCGCGTGCCGAAGGAATCTCCCTCCAGGTGGTCGACGATGTCGAGCCGGTGCTGTGGATGAAGTTCGTGACCCTTGCCGCCTTTGCCGGCGGCACCAGCCTGATGCGCTCCGGCATCGGCGCGATCGTCGCCGACCCGGAGGGCCGGAAATTCTTGGAGCAACTGCGCGACGAGGGCATGGCGATCGCCGCGGCCAAGGGCCACCCGATGCCGGAGGGTTACGTGCAGCAGACGACGTCGTTGTGGCAGATGTTGCCGCCGGAAACGCAGTCCTCCATGGCCAGTGACCTTCAGCGCGGCAAGCGGATCGAGCTCGAATGGCTGTCGGGCCGGATGCACGCGCTTGGTCAGGAACTCGGCGTGCCGACTCCGGCGCATACGGCGGTTTACCGGGCGCTCCATCTTTACGCGAATGGCGCGCCGGCGCGGTAAGGAGCCCCCTTTTCGGTTCAAGTGGGGCCGTAGCGATGGGGCGGCGGAGCCTCGATTGCGCTTCAATCTTTGTTAACCAAAGCAATCTAGGGTTGCTCCACTGCAACCATGCCTGCGTGAACGCCGGTTTCGTAGAGTGGGAATCGCCCGCATGAGCGCGGACTGGTCCCCTACAACAGGGAACAGGCAATGACCTCAGTATCATCCGTCTCCGACAACACCGCGGCCCTCCTGATTTTACAGCAAAGCAGAGTTGCGGATGACAAGCCGCCGAGCGCGGCCGATCCGCTGCTGGAGGCGGCTAACAAGGTGTCGAGCGAGCCGAGCGCCGCTCAGACGCAAGCAGTCGCAGCCGTCAACAGCGCGCTGCTGGATCTCGCAGAGAAGCAGGATTCCCTCGTCTCGATCGCGATGAAATTCATCGACTCCGAGAAGTTCAAGTCCAGCGATCCAAATATCAAGGAGACGCTGAAGAAGGTGATCGAGTCCAATCGCGAGGCCTTTGCCGCGAGGATCATGGATCAGCAGGCGAACCAGCCGGGAATGCCGCTGGAAGAAGCGATTGCCAACGCGATCACCATGACGATCAGGAGCAATCGCGACCGCTTTGCGGAAGGTGAGATCTTCGTCGGCTACAAGATTTTCGATAGCAAGATCCTGCACAACATCGCCGATATCACCGGTTACAGTTCGTCCCGCTACCTCGAGGAGGATCTGGAAGAGGCGGAGGATGCTTACGAGCAGGCTGTTCGTGGACTGGCAGAGGCGGAAGGTGATCAGCTGCAATGGGCGACGCGGGATCACGAGGTCGCGTCGCGTTACTATGAAGAGGCGCAGGACGCGCTGATGGAATGGAATTCGACCTGGCTCAAGAAGTTCGGCTGGCTCGATTAGGATACACTGCGAGCGAGGGCTCTACAGCGCCGCGCGTCCAATCGGACGCCACAGTACACGACAGTAGTTCAATTGGCTTGGCGGACGCTTTTTTCGCCCTCATTCCTGTGCTTGTCACAGGAATCCAGCAGCGTCGCGTCTGCGGCGCGGAAGAGTCTTTTCAGCCCAAGGACTTGGGCTGGCTGGCAACTGTGACAAGCACAGGAATGAGGGCAGGAGGAGATGCGTTACCGTACCGCAACCAACGAGGTAGAAGCTGGCTACTGTCGTGTACAGTGATCGGACGCACAAAGGTCGCTGTAGCACTTTGAATTGCTGCATGATTTTGTCCTTAAATCGATTCCGATTTAAAGAATCATGCAGTAAGCTCCGCGGCAATTTCACACCGGAATTGCCTGATGTCGCTTCGCCTTGCCACCTTCAATATCGAAAACCTCATGAGCCGCTTCGATTTTTCCGGCTTTCGCAACCAGTTGAAGCAGGATCGGGTGCTGAGGCTGTTCGACGTCAGGAGCGAGGCGGAATATCAGCGGCTGGAGGAGGCGCGCACGATCGCGCATACGGACGACACGCGGCAGATGTCGGCGCTGGCGATCGCCGACTGCGATGCGGATATCCTCTGCCTGCAGGAGGCCGACAACATGGCGGCGCTGCAGGCCTTCGAATACGGCTATCTCTTCCGCATGGTCGGCAACGGCTACCGGCAGAAATACCTGATCGAGGGTAATGACTCGCGCGGCATCGACGTTGCCGTGCTGATGCGCGAGGAGACGCGCGACGGGCAGCCGATCGAGTGCCTCGACGTCAAGAGCCATGCGGGGCTCACCTATGCCGATCTCGACCTGTTCAACGACGAGCTGGCGCAAACCAACCGGCCGGGCGACCGCATCTTCAAGCGCGACTGCCTGGAGGTGGACCTGAGGATCGGCGGCCGGCCGCTGACGCTCTATGTCGTGCACTTCAAGTCGATGGGGCCGGCGCGCGAGGGGCTCGACGGCCGGCAGGCGACGATGCCGCTCCGCGTTGCCGAGGCCAAGGCCGTGCGCCACATCATCGAAAGCCGCTTCGGGCGGGGCCGCACTGCCGACAAGATGTTCGCGATCTGCGGCGACATGAACGACTATCAGGAGAAGGTGGAGATCCGTGGCGACCGACGCGACGGCTACGAATTCGTGCCGAGCGAGGAGACAGAGAGTGCGCTCGACATCCTCTCGTTCGACGGCTTTGTCGAAAACCCGATGCTGCGCCGGCCGGTACTCGACCGCTGGACGCTGTTCCACAGCCGTGGGCCGGCGGAGCGGCACCTCTGCCAGCTCGACTACATCTGGCTGTCGCCCGCGCTCGCCAGCCGCAACGCGAGCCGGGCGCCGGAGATCATTCGCGCCGGCCAGCCGTTCCGAACGATCTTTCCGGAAGGGCAGGAGGTGGAACGCTACCCGCGCACCGGTTGGGACCGGCCGAAGGCCTCCGACCATTGCCCGGTCGCGATGACACTGGATATCTGACCATGAGCCTTGTTCAAAGTAACCGCGCCGAATGGCCCGCCGAGGGCACGATCTTCCCGATCTCGGCAGTCCGGATCGATGTTTCCCCCGAGCAACATCCCTACCATGTGACCGAGGCGGAGCGCGCGCGGGAAAGCTGGCAGCACGAGATTGCCGCCAACCCGCACCTCTTCGACGGCAGGATGGTGCTGCAGCGGGCGATCCGCATCGAGGACGGGCGGATTGCCGCGACCGGCCATGTCGTTCCGTATTCCACCTTTCTCTGGTGGCGAAGGAGCCGCAGCCCCGGGGCCCTGCACATCTTCGGCATGCCGCTCATCCTTTCCTCGGACGGTGCGATGATCGCCATTCGCATGGGCAGCCATACGGCCAATCCGGGGCGCGTCTACAGCCCCGGTGGCTCCTTGGAGCCCGAGGATATCATCGACGGGCGCTGCGACCTCGACGGCAACATTGCGCGCGAGGTGCGGGAGGAGACCGGCATCCAGCTCTCCGACGCAACAGCGGAGCCCGGCTACCAGGCGGTGCACATGAACGGCACCCTCACGGTTTTCCGCATCCACCGGCTGGCGGCGACGGCCGACGAAATCGTGGCGAAGGTGGCCGAGCATGTCGCGACCGACCCGCATCCGGAAATCGACGAGGCGGTGGCGATCCGCGGGCCGGATCCCGAGGCGCACAACTATCCGGACTTCATCCCGCCGATCCTTGAATGGCTCTTTGCGAAGACGCGGTAGGCACGCAGCGCGCCGTACGCGGAAGCAATCGGCTCAGCACCTTCGGTCCCCGCTCCGTTACCTCTTCCGGCGTCCGTGAGGACGGGCTAAGGTGTCACGTGCTGCGTGTGGAGGCGGGATGGTGGACGAGCGCGTCGAACGGCGAGTTGCGGTCATTATGGCTACCGATATCGTCGGCTACTCCCGCCTGATGGAGGCCGACGAAACCGCCACGATCGAGGCCGTGAAGCGGTTGCAGGCTTCCATTCTCTCGCCGAACATCGCCGCACGCGGCGGCCGCGTCGTGAAGCTGATGGGCGACGGATCACTCGTCGTCTTCAGCTCGGCCGTCGAGGCGGTGGACTGTGCGATATCGCTTCAGGAAGAACTGGTGTCGGATCAGAAGGACGTCGTGCTCGACGATCGCCTCCTTTTCAGGATCGGGATCAACCTTGCCGATGTCGTCATCGAGGGGGACGACCTGTTCGGCGACGGCGTCAATGTCGCCGCCCGCCTGGAGGCCTCCGCAGAGCCGGGCGGCATCTGCATCGCCGATATCGTTCACCGGCAACTCGGCGTAAGGTGCCGTTCGGATTTCCGGGACGGCGGCGAGATAGCGCTGAAGAACATTGTGCGGCCCGTCCACGTCTGGCACTGGGGGCACGCGCCGATGGCCGGGCCATCGACGTCATCGCCGGCGGCGAGAACGTCGATCGCGGTCCTGCCGTTCGAGAACCTGAGCGGCTCGCCGGACCAGGATTTCTTCAGCGACGGCATTACCGAGGATATCATCGGCGGCCTTGCCCGGTTTCGTTCGCTCTCCGTCATCGCTGCCAGTTCTTCCTTCAGTTTTCGCGGCAAGGAGGTGGGGCTCAGGGAGATCGGCATCAGGCTCGGCGTCACCTATCTGGTCGAAGGCAGCGTTCGACGGTCTGGCGAACGGATCCGCATCACGGCGCAGCTTGTCGAGGCAGCCAGCGCGAAGCATCTGTGGTCTGAACACTACGACCGCAGCGTCACCGATATTTTCGCGGTCCAGGACGAGGTGACGAGGATGATCGTCTCGACCCTCGTCGGGCAGATCGAGAGTGCCGATGTCCGACAGGCGCTGCGCAAGCCGACGAGGAGCCTTGCGGCCTACGAATTCTTCCTGCGCGGCGTCGTGCACATCCGTGGTTATGGCGCCGACGACAACCGGCAGGCCCACATGATGTTCGAGGCGGCCCTTGAGCGTGACCCGCAATTTGCGCTCGCCCACGCTTATCTGGCGCTGAGCACGATCGCGCTTCACGGCTACGCCAACGCGCCACCCGACATTCTCGATGCTGCGCTCGCGCTCGCGCGAAAGGCGGTGCTGCTCGACGAGGGCGAGAGCGGCTGCGAGCGCCTGCTGGGGCTCATTCACACGAACCGTCGAGAGTTCGATCTGGCGGAACGGCACTATCGCCGCGCCTATCAACTCAATCCCAATGATGCGAACACACTGGTGCAGATGGGCGGGCTGCTCGCGCGGCGCGGCAAGATCGAGGAGGCGATGCGATGGATCGACGAGGGATTCCGGCTCAATCCGTTCCCGCCGCCATGGTACAGCGCTACCCTTGGCAACGCCCTCTACATTCTCGGGCGATACGACGAAGCGGCGGCAGCGCTCAAGGAACTGCCCAATCCCGGCCCCTTCACCTGTGCACGGCTGGTCGCCTGCTACGCGCAGTCCGGGAACGCGGCCGCGACCGACGCGGCGAAGGCGCGCCTTCTAAAGCTGTGCCCGGACTTTTCGACTGAGGACTTCATCATGCGCGGTCTGCTCCTGGAGCGGCCCGAGCAGCGCGAAGTGTTCCGCGAGGGACTGCTGAAGGCGGGCCTGCCGGAGTGAGCCTCGTTGGCAATTGCTGGAGGTGCAGCGGAACACCGGCCGCCCAAGGCAATTGCACCTGTCTCCGGTGCACTTCATCGCGCCAACTGCGAGCGGAACTCCGAAGTCGAATTGCTGTGCGGAAAGGGTTGGGAGGGAACCGGCACTTCGAGAAAGGAACAAAGCGGCTCCCAACCGTCGGAAACCTCGTAGGTGAGAAGGCGCCCCGCGGGCAGCGCTTTTCTCACCGCCGCATTATGAGCCTGGTAAACGGAGATTGCGTGACTGCGGTCGGCGATGTGCCCGCCGAAAACGGTCTGTCCAACCACCGCCACTCCGAAGGAGGCCGGGTCGTTCGTAGCCGGATCCGACATGGGCCCGATCGTCTGCATGACGCTCCTGTGCCAGGCTTCGGGGTCGCGAACGGTGAGTATGAACTTCGCATCGGGATAATAGGCGCTGAGTTCGCGCCAGAAATGTGCTGTCGGCCAGTCAACCGCCGAACGATAGCCCGCATAGGCCTCGTCCCAGTCTGGCAACTGACCCTTGCCGGCGGCGCGCCATAGCGCTTTCTGCTCGGGGCTGCGGCCGACCTCGCTCATGTGGTGACATGGCCCGAACCCGATCTGCTCCAGCGCCAGCTTGAGCGAATGCGTGCCGGTGCGGCCAAAGCCGGCCCCGATGATGTCCAAAGCCATGAAAGCCCCCTCCCGGCACGCTTCGGTTGGTCCTTGGCGCCCGAAGGTTGCCGAATATCTAATATACCAATCTTCGGTCGGTCCGCCTATGGCAAGGTTCGCTTCAGGGACCCGCTCGCAGGTGGTGGCAAACTGCGAAGTAAAAGATTCAAGCCGGCAACCCCGCAGGCCCTCAGAGCCAGCCGCCGGTAAATCCCGCCCGGCGCAGTCCGGCGACGATCGGATGGCAGTGGCGCATGATGTTCCAGAGGAGACCGGTGCGGTAGTTTTCGATCATCAGCACGACCGGGCCCTGGTCTATGCCGAAGTGGTAAGGGCTTACCCACCAGCCCGGGTCGCTGTCTTCGACTGCAAAAGTCCGGTTGAAGGATGGCTTGAAGCCGTAGAGGCGGGTCATTCCCAACGGCATTCTCGCAAAATTCCAGACGGTCGGAATGACGATCTCAGGAGCGAAGGGCAGGGACGCCACGACTACCCAGGGCGAGACGGTGCCGTCGTCCGGTCCGAAGGGGGCGCCGCGGGCGATATAGTCGTAGAACTCCCTTTCCCCGCCATCGACATTTCTCTTGATCCAGCCGGGGCCGTCGCTTGCGGTGAAGCCCCAGCAGTGCTCGCCGTAGCCCTCAAAGTTCAGCGGGTTGCGGATGGCGTACTCGCGCTGGACATAGGTCGCGTGGCGGCTGTTCTGAAAGTAGTCGCTGTCGTGATGGCGCATGAATTCGTCGCGGATGCCGCGGAAGTCGATCCACATGTGCGAGAGCTGGTGGGTGAAGAGCGGTCCCGAATAGAGCAGCTCGCGCCCATAGATGTTTCGCCATTCGTAGCTTTCCGTATAGGCAGCGTAGGCTTCGGGCGGCAGCGGATGCGTCGGCGATCCCAATCCGAGGATGTAGAGCAGCAGGCCCTCGTCGTAACCGCGCCAGCGATAGGGGATGAACCCGCTCTCCGGCCGCCATCCATGAGTCAAGGTAAGCCCGTGGTCGCAGGCCCAGTTCCAGTCGGCCCGTTCGTAGAGGGTGTTGGCAAGCCACTGGACCTCGACCTCGTCGGCGCTGTCCCCGTCGAAATAGGCGGCTACCGTCAGGGCTCCAGCGAAGAGGAAGGCCGAATCGATCGTCGACAGCTCGCACTGCCAGACCCGGCGGCCGGTCTCGATGTCGAGGAAATGATAGAAGAAGCCCTTGTAGCCCGACGCGTCGGGCTCCGGTCCCTGGGGGCATGCCAGCAGGAACGCCAGCTTCTTGCGGGCGAGCTTGGCCGCGAACTTGCGGATCAGGACGCCGCGCTCGACGACCACGGGAAGCGTCGCCAGCGCCATGCCGATCGCCGCGATGCTCGCCGGCGCGTCGGGCGCGGTCTTGTCGCGAACGAGGCCGTTATCCGGGTTGGTGGAGTGGAGGTAATAGAGGAGCGAAGTGAACTGCAGCCGACCGAGGTCCTGCTCGGTCGGCATGCTCTGCAGCTTGGGGGCGATCGAGAGCATTCGTGACATATTGCTGGTCCGCTACGGCAACAGTATCGCTCAGACGTTGTCTCCCTCGGTCGATGTCCTCGGGCGGGCCGGCGGGGTGCTCTTCGCGCCCCACTTCCACCCGCTGATCTGGGGCATGTCGTCGCCGTACTTTTCGATATGCTCGCGATGCTCGATCAGCTTCGCGTGGATCGCCTGCTTGAAATAGGCAGCACGGGCACCGAGTTGCGGCAGCCGGTCGATGACGTCCTCGACGAGGTGGAAGCGATCGAGCTCGTTCAGCACCACCATGTCGAACGGGGTCGTCGTCGTGCCTTCTTCCTTGTAGCCGCGCACGTGAAGATTGTCATGGTTCGTTCTGCGATAGGTGAGCCGATGGATCAACCACGGATAGCCGTGGAAGGCGAAGATGATCGGCTTGTCCCGGGTGAAAAGCCCGTCGAAATCGCGGTCCGACAGCCCATGCGGATGCTCTTTCTCCGGCTGCAGCTTCATCAGGTTCACGACATTGACGACCCTGACCTTCAATTCGGGCAGATGCTCGCGGAGCAGCTGCACCGCCGCCAGCGTTTCGAGCGTCGGAACGTCGCCGCAGCAGGCCATGACGACATCGGGCTCGCTGCCCTGGTCGCTGCTCGCCCAGTCCCAGATGCTGACGCCCATGGCGCAGTGCCGCACGGCCTCCGACATGGTCAGCCATTGCGGCGCCGGCTGCTTGCCGGCGACGACCACGTTGACGTAGTCGCGGCTGCGCAGGCAGTGGTCCGTCACGCAGAGCAGGGTGTTTGCATCCGGCGGCAGGTAGACGCGGATCACGTCCGCCTTCTTGTTGACGACGTGGTCGATGAAGCCGGGGTCTTGATGGCTGAAGCCGTTGTGGTCCTGCCGCCAGACATGGGAGCTCAGGAAGTAGTTCAGGGAGCCGATGGGTCTGCGCCACGGGATCTCGTTGCACACCTTCAGCCACTTGGCGTGCTGGTTGAACATCGAGTCGATGATGTGGATGAAGGCCTCGTAGCAGGAGAAGAAGCCGTGGCGGCCGGTGAGCAGATAGCCTTCCAGCCATCCCTGGCATTGGTGCTCGCTCAGCACTTCCATGACACGGCCGTCCGGCGAGAGATGGTCGTCCTCCGGATAGATGTCCGCCATGTAGCAGCGGTTGGTCACCTGCAGCACATCCTGCCAGCGATTGGAGTTGTTCTCGTCCGGGCTGAACAGGCGGAAGTTCCTGGCTTCCATGTTGAGCTTCATCACGTCGCGCAGGAACGTGCCCATCACGCGGGCGGATTCGGCCACCGTCGCCCCGTGGCCGGAAAACTCGACGGCATAGTCGCGGAAATCCGGCATTTTCAGATCACGCAGCAGCAGTCCGCCGTTGGCGTGCGGATTGTCGCTCATGCGGCGACGGCCGGCCGGGGCGAGCGATGCGATCTCGGCCTTGAACCGGCCGGCGTCGTCGAAAAGCTCCTCGGGCCGATAGCTCTTCATCCATTGTTCGAGGATGCGGAGATGCTCCGGCTTGTCCATCTCGCCCATGGGCACCTGATGCGACCGCCAGTAGTCCTCGCATTTCTTGCCGTCAATCTCCGGCGGGCATGTCCAGCCCTTTGGCGTCCGGAAGACGATCATCGGCCATGCCGGACGCTTGAGATTGCCGTTGGTTCGCGCATCGGCCCAGATTTTCCGGATCTCGGCGGTGGCGGTGTCGAGCACGCCGGCCAGTTGCCGGTGCACGTCCTCCGGGTCGCGTCCTTCGACGAAATAGGGCTTGTAGCCCATGCCCTCGAAGAACTTTTGCAACTCCTCCTTTGGGATGCGGGCGAGGAAGCAGGGGTTGGCGATCTTGTAGCCGTTCAGGTGGAGGATCGGCAGCACGCAGCCGTCGCGGGCCGGATTGAGGAATTTGTTGCCCTGCCATCCGGTAGCGAGCGGCCCGGTTTCGGCTTCCCCGTCGCCGACGACGCAGGCGACGATCAGGTCGGGATTGTCGAACGCGGCGCCATAGGCATGGCTCAACGCATATCCGAGCTCGCCGCCCTCGTGGATGCTGCCGGGCGTCTCAGGCGCGACATGGCTCGGTATGCCGCCGGGGAAGCTGAACTGCTTGAACAGCCGCTTCAAACCCTCCGCATCCTGGCTGATATTGGGATAGACCTCGCTGTAGGTGCCTTCGAGGTAAGCATGAGCGACGAGTGACGGCCCGCCATGGCCGGGGCCGATGATGTAGATCATGTTGAGGTCGTCGCGCTTGATCACCCGGTTCAGGTGCACATAGAGCATGTTGAGGCCGGGGGAGGTTCCCCAATGGCCGAGCAACCGCGGCTTGATGTGCTCGCGCTTCAGCGGCTCTTTGAGGAGCGGATTGTCGAGCAGGTATATCTGGCCGACCGAGAGATAGTTGGAAGCTCGCCAGTAAGCATCGATGAGATGCAACTCATCAGGCGAGAGCGGGGTCTCCGTTCGGATTTCTTGTGCGGTCTCAAGCGTAGACATCTAACCCTCCTGAGCGAAAGTCGGAATGTGACAGTGCTACGATTTACGGGATGCGGACGTCGAAACTCACAACGCGCGGCAGCGGCATATCCTCCATATCCGCTGCGGGCCCCTACAGCGCCGCGCGCCTTATCAGACGCGCAAGGGACGCTGTAGCACGTTGAATTGCTGCATGTTTTTATCCTTAATTCAGTTCCGATCTAAGGAAATATGCAGCAGCTGTAATGCCTTCGGAATGGGCAGAGCCAATTTCGCACAAAATGCGCTCCGGGCACAGAAGAAATCCGAACGGGCCTTGCACGCCTGGGGGCTGGTGCGTAGCCCGCGATGCTATTCAATAAATAAATCGTATCCGAGTAAATCGAAACCGCTTGACACGGGCATTCCTCTCACGTATTTACAGCGCATCCGATTGAAGCGGATCCGATTTAACGTGGATAGAGAAAGGATTTCCCAATGACCGAGAAGCTTATTTTCACCGGCAAGACCCACAACACCAGTGGCCGCAATGGCGGCACACGAAGCAGCGACGGCAAGCTTGACCTGAAGCTGTCGCAGCCGCATCCCGCCGCCGAGCAGCTGTTCGGCGCCGCCTGGTCGGCCTGTTACATGGGAGCGATCGAGCTCGCCGCCTCGCAGAGAAACGTCAAGCTACCGGCGGGTCCCGAGGTCGATGCCGAGATCGATCTGAATGTCGACGACGGCTCCTACTTCCTGCGGGCACGTCTCAACGTCAGCCTGCCGGGTATCGATCGCGAGTTGGGTGAGGAGTTGCTCGCGGCGGCGCATGGGATCTGCCCGTACTCCAAGGCGACGCACGGCAACATCGACGTGACCACCAGCCTCATCTGAACGGGATCGGTCGGGTGTGCCTCTCAAGCAATTCCAGGAAAAGTGTGTAGCGGTTTTCCGTCCGGAATTGCGTGAGTTCAAAGAATAGAGCGGTTCGCTGGTTCAACGAAGCAGCGAACCGCTCGCGTAGGCGGACCCGACGCCTTGCTGATACGACCACAAGGGAAAAACACGCAATGACCGACAGCCGCGCAGAGCCACCGCAATCCTATCGCGAGTTTTCGCTTGTGCTCGATCCGTCGATCTACGAGCCGCTGCCCGATGATTGGCTGGTCGGGATAACAGATGTTGTCGGCTCGACGTCGGCGATCCGATCGGGCCGCTATGAGGACGTCAACTACGCCGGCGCGTCGATCATTGCCGCACTCGGCAACGCCTGGGGCGCCTTCGATTTCCCCTTCGTGTTTCGTGGCGACGGCGCTGCATTTGCCTTGCCGCCAGAAGGCTTCATGGTCGCCACGTCGGCATTGCGACAGGTCGCGGACTTTGCCAGAGCCAATCTTGGTCTCAATCTTCGAATTGGCTTGCTGCCGGTCAGCGAAATCCGCGCCGGCGGGCGCGACGTGCGTGTCGCCCGATATGCCGCCTCGGAAAAAGCCACCTATGCGATGTTTTCGGGTGGCGGGCTCAAATGGGCGGAAGAGCAGATCAAGAACGGGCGCTATCTGGTCAAGCCGGGCCGGTACACGACGAAGCCGGACCTGACCGGACTCATGTGCGAATGGACTCCGTTCGCGAGCCAGCAGGGCGAGATCCTGTCGCTGCTGGTCGAACCTTATGAGCATACGGGCCCCGACGTCTTTGCTGCGCTTGCGCGGCGCATGCTTGCGGTTTTCGACGACGCATCGCATCCGGTGCCCAAGGACATGGGCGTTCCCAAGGACAAAACGACCTATGTCGATCCGAAACAATGGTCGGAGGTTGCCTCCAACTCGGACTTCCGCAAATACGACGATTGCTTGCGCCTGACGCTCGACTGCACGGCCGAACAGATCGATGCGGTCGAGGCCATCCTTGCCGCGGCGAAGGCGCGCGGCGAGGTCAACTTCGGACTGCATCGCCAGTCCCACGCGCTGATGACCTGCCTCGTGCCGTCCGGCCGGCCGGATTCGCACCTGCACTTCCTCGACGGCATGGACGGCGGCTACGCCAAGGCGGCCGAGATGATGGAGGCAGGCGAGCTTGCCGCGGCGTTGTCGTGGTAGGTGAAGCCATGGGCGAGCGAGCCGAATTGGGAGGAGATCGCCCCGCTCGGTAGCATGCCGCTCGCGTCCGGAATCGGGTGGGAACGGCCAAGCGGCGTGGTTCCCCCGAACGGCTTAATGGCGCCCCGGTACCGGACATGCTAAAGCGCGTCGCGTTCAAACGTATTCACGCGACGCGCTTCAGATCTTTGTTTTTGAGCATGCCGTTGCCCCAACACACTTTGGGCGACATGCATTAATGCTTCAGCCTCGAGCCCTTGCAGTCGTGCTCACATGATCGGGTGTGCAGGTGCGCCCAGGCGCCGCTGGGAAGAGAAGGCTCGAGCAACCACGGCGCAAGTGGCTGGAAGCGCGCCGAAGGCACGGCGACCGGAACCGAGTAGCCGAACAGCAGGCCGGTCGGCTCGAACGAAATCCGCTGCTGTTGCACCTCTTCCTGCTCCTCCATGCCGCAGACGGGTTCCAGCCGGCGCAGGACCTCGCGTGCTTTCAGCTTGCAGCGAATGTGGTCCGAGTCGTCGGACGCGACCTCGTCGAAACTGAGAAAGGCTGCGATGGCGGCATCCCTGCGGCCGGCGGCAAGACGCGTGACCGCGAGCTTGTAGCGCAGGATGCCCCGATGGGGGTGCCGCCCAACGAGCTTCTCGAAGGTTTTACTTGCCTCGCCATAGGAGCCCTGCTCCATTTGCGTGTCGCCAAGCCGATGAAGGATTTCGTCGGCGTCGGGAAGCGCCGCCAACAGCCCGCGATAGAGATATTCCGCCTCGGCGTGGTCGCCCCTGTCGCTGCAGAGCTGCGCAAGTGCGTAGCGGGCTTGCACATGGCCGGGGATGGTACGGATCACTTGACGATATCCCGCTTCCGCCGCGTCGAGCTTGCCCTCGCCATGCAGCGCCATCGCCCGCTCGAACACGAAGCCGACGCTGCGGCGGTTCAGCCTGTCATGCAGGTTTCGGCCCGTCCGGGTTCTGATAAGCACGCTGTGAACCGGATCCTTGTCGATCTCGCCCCTCGCTCGATCCTCGGAGCTTCGGGCAAGCGGCCCGTCGGGAAACGCCTGCAGCAAGTGTTCGAGCCTGGCGGAAGAGGGCTCGCAACGCTCGAACCGCATGCTCGTCCAACTTTCGCTCATGAGGAAGCCGGCGAAGGCATCTGCCGCCTCGTTCTCCAGGCCGGGCATGCAGAGGAAGCCACTCTCGGCGCTGTCGCGATTGCCGATTATCAGAAGCTGGTCCGAGAAAAGCCCCGTGTCGTTATCCTGGAGAGTCGTAACCTCCAGCGGCAGAAAAGCGTCGTAGCGCTGGTCAGTCTGCTCCTGCCCGAAGGCCAGAATGAACCATTGCTCCCGGCAGGACAAGTATTCGTTCAGCCGGGCCCAGGAGAGTAAGGGATGAAATTCTGGATCTGAAAGATATACCCTGTTCCAATTTTCCCGAATTTTCTCAAATTCTTTAGCATAGCCAATAACATCTATTATCATTTTCGCCTCTCTGAGGCGGTACTCGCGATACCGACCAATAAAAAATGTTGATCTAATATGATAAAGCTAAAATAAAAAATCTGAGGCCCAACGGCCATCAATGTGCATGCAGTGTAGAGCGAAGCGCCCGATACCGGTGCGTCTCGTGATTGATTTTATCAGGCTGGAGCGCGGGATGCGAGCGGAAAAACAACGTGCGGTTTTCTCGCCTTCCCAAACGACGCAGGCGATACGCGAAATCAGGCGACGGTTTCGAAAACGGATTCTTGCCGTCCGCGTCTAATGCATGTCGCGCCCAAAGTGGAAAGCCTGGGGAGTGGCTGCTCATGGTCTTCGGCCGTCGTGTGAAAGACGTGAGACAAGCGGCTGTCGGTTCTCATGGCACGCTTTGTGAAATGTCAGCTGAATCGGCGTCCTTCTGATTGGCCGTTCGCCGCTCTATTTCTCTCTCCAGCAGATACATGACGATATGCGGGCCAACATTTGTGCCGGCAGCCGATGCGTGAGCGAGATGGGCGGCGGGATCGACAGCGTTCCCGACGGCAAAGATCCCCGGTCTGCTTGTCCGTCCAGCGCCGTCGACCCGCGCCAATCCCATTTCGTCGACATCGCACAAGCTCGCGGCGAGATCGGACGCCGCTACCATGTCAGCGGCAATCCAGGCGGCGTCGCAAGCGATCGATTTGCCCTTGCGTGTCATGAGCGCTTCAAGCCGCTCGCCGCTGTGACTCAGTCCCGTCACCTCGTCGACGATCACATCGATATCCAGAAGCCGCAGGCGATCGAGCTCGGGGTCCGTGAACGCATGCTCCGAAACCAACGTCACATCGCGGGACCACATCCAAACCCATGATGCCAGGTGGAGCAGCCTTTTCGGCACTCCGAAGACCACGAAGCGTTTTCCTCGCACCTCATAGCCATCGAAGCATGGGCAGACGCGAAGATCTCGGCCCCAGGCCTTGGGCAATCCCGAAAGCGGAGGCAGCTTGTCGATCAGCCCGGTTGCAAGAACAACAGTGCGAGCAAACGTCACCGAATGGCCGTGATACACCGCGAAAAGTCCGTCGGCGCGTGGCGTCACGGACGCTACCCGCTCGCGTTTGATCTCGATTCCATATTTGTGAACCTCGGCGCGGGCTCGGGAAAGAAGTTCCTTGGGCGGCAACCCGTCGAAGCCGAGATATTCGCGGACTTCCTCAACGCTTTCGATTCGGGTTGTGCCTCCATCGAATACGATCGCCGACCGGCCCGCTCTGCCGAGGAACAAAGCGGCGCTCAGGCCTCCGACACCCGCGCCGACGATTGCCGCGTCCACAACAAGGTCCATACCACTCTCTCGATCAAAATTCCGTTCGCCCGCGAGCGTATAGCGCGTGCGAAGCTTTTTGCAACATCAATTGTTACAATTTGCTCCATGGCCCGCCGTGCCTTCGGGTAGGCGATATCAGGCAGTTAACCTGGCGGAGCTGGCTGCGGGAGACCTGCTCGTTTTTCCAAAGCGCTGTACGAGCCACTGGATGAAGACCTTCAGCCTGGTGCTCTGATGCCTGCCGGACGCATAAACGACATGGAAAGGCAGGGGCGGCTGGCTCCATTCGCTGAGGACCTCGACCAGTTGACCCGACTGCAGATAGGGCAGCAGGAACGGCCTCAGGTTTTGGCCTACGCCCATCCCGGCCAGCATCATTGCGATCTGGCCATTGTCTTCATTGGCCGAGAATTGCAGATCGCTGACGACGTATCTGCGGTCCGGCTTGGTGAAGACCAGAGGCTTCATCCTGCCGTCGGCGTGTGAGAAGAAGCCGACCTTGACGTGTTTTTTGTCGAGATCTTCCGGAGACGCGGGCACCCCCATCCGCTCCAGGTAGGCCGGCGACGCACATGTGGCGAACTCGGCATCGAACAGATGTCGTGCGACCAGTGACTCGTCGCCGATGTCGCCGGCCCGGATGGCGCAGTCGACGCCTTCGCCCATGATGTTCGCAGTTCGATTGCCAATGCCCAACGCGATCGAAATCTGCGGATATTGCCGATGGAAATCCGGGAGATGCGGTATCAGAACATTCTGCGCGAATGTCGGGTGAGATTCGATGCGAAGATGGCCCCTGGGCGTCACCTTCTTGCCGCGCACGGCGCTGTCGGCCTCGTCGACTTCCGCGACCAGACGCGCGGCATATCGGTAATATTCCTCGCCTTCCGGGGTCACCACGATGCTGCGCGTGGTCCTGTGCATCAGCTTGGTCCCGAGATGCTTTTCGAGATCCGTCACAAGTTTGCTGACGGTCGAGCGCGGTACCAGAAGCTGGTTGGCAGCGCCCCGGAAAGAGCCGGATTCAACGACCCGCACGAAGGCTCGCATCGCAAGCAACTGGTTCATCGTGTTTCTCCAGGTGGGGATTGTCCATGCTTGTGGACAGATATGTCACAGATGAGCCATTTTGTTTCCGATTTCAATCACCAGCTATTTCCTGCTCCCGACAGGGGAGTGTCGATGCTGACAGGAAAGAGTGAGACGATGACAATCGATCCGAAGAAGGTTCTGCGCCTGAACCTGCCTCAATGGCAGGGCGGCGACCACCCCGATTACAGAATAGGCGCGCGTGTTCTTGCGGCAATAGCCCCGGAACCGCTTGGACCGGAAGAAACGGTTGCGGTGCCCGAAGCTCATGACGATGTGCGGCCGGTCGATGAAGGCATCGTTTCCCGCCAACCGCTTCTGGATCTCGTTGCGGCGGCCACGTCGGCCATCCGCCGACACAGTCCCGATGCTGTCGTCACTCTCGGAGGCGACTGCCTCGTGAATCTCGCGCCGGTTGCCTATCTCAACGAGCGCTATGGCGACGATCTGGCGGTTCTGTGGGTGGATGCGCACCCCGACGTGATGGGGGCAGGGCAGTTCCGAAATGCCCATGCGCATGTGCTCGCCATGCTGATGGGGATAGGCGATCCCGATTTTGTGGCCGCCGTCCCGAAGCCGGCGCAAGCGCGCCAGATCCTCTATGTCGGTCTGACCGAGACCACGCCGTTCGAAACAGACTTCATTGCGAAGCATGGTGTGACGCGTCTCAGCCCGGAAGACCTGGCCGGCTCTCCGGAGCCCGTCCTTGACTGGCTGCGCGCTTCCGGTGCGAAGAAAGTCGCGGTGCATTTCGATCTGGATGTGCTCGATCCTACGCTCTACGACTTCCTTCTTTCCCAGGATCCCGCCGCCAAGCCGAATGCCTTTGACGGCATCGCCAAGGGCCGGATGCGCTTCGAGGAGGTCGCAAGGATTCTCAGGGCCGTGGATGCCGAAGCCGACGTCGTCGGGCTGGCGATCGCCGAATATATGCCGTGGAGTGCGATCCAACTGTCGAAGTCGCTGCAGACACTTCCGCTCTTGGGCAAACGATAGTTGGGGCAAGCGGTAGATCGCTGAGTTACAGGCGGGGTTGTGAATGCCCCGCCTCCTCGTTTCGCTCTCGTCCCCCCCGCGACACCGGCAAATTGCAATCCAACAGGCTTGACAGATCATCAAAATAGGTAGATCGGTCTACCTATTAACTGGAGAGACGACGTGACCGAGAAAACGCCAGCCAAGGAGCGCCTGCTGAATGCCGCGGCGGAGTTGTTCTACCGTGAGGGTGTCGGGGCGACGGGGATCGATGCGATCACCGCCCATGCGGGCGTCGCGAAAATGAGCCTCTACAACAATTTTTCGTCCAAGGCCGATCTCGTCAATGCGTATATGCAGCGACGTCTCGATGAGTGGCGGGACGTCTATCAGGAGCGGCTGAGGAATGCGACGACACCGCAGGAGCGTATCCTGGCGGTCTTCGACTCGTATGTGGACCACGCGGCGCTTGCCGATGAGTGGGGATTTCGGGGTTGCGGGCTTCTCAATGCCGCCGCGGAGCTTCCCGTGGGCGATCCCGGCCGGGCGGTGGTCGCCTTCCAGAAGGAAGAGGTGGAGCGGCTGTTTAAGGAACACCTCCTCGAGATGCGGCCGGGAGCCAGCGTCTCGATCGACGACACCGCCCAACATCTGTCCTTTCTACTCGAAGGCGCGATGTCGCGTGCCGGCCTCGACGGGCATGACGCACGGCTGAAGACGGCCCGCAAGATCGCCAACTCGATTTTGGAACGGCTCTGAGGGCGACGTTCTTCCCTTGCGCTCAGGTCTCCGAATTTCTCACAACTGCTGCCGGCAGAAACGGACCCCAATCTATGAGTGAAGCTGTCGTCACGGCCCCGTGCCGCCCGAGGAGGGGAAGCTCGGCCGTTCTCATCCTGGTCATCCTCGAAGCGGCTCTGGTGATTTCCTGGAGCGCCGGCTTTGTCGGCATCCGGTTTGCGATCGACCACGCGCCGATCTTCCTGATCCTTTTGTGGCGAAGCCTGGTCTCAGGACTGCTCTTGCTTCCCTTCGCACTCACCACGGGGCCGGCGATCCGGTGGAAAGACGCCTTGTCGCAGATGCTGTTCGGCGCATTGGCGATGTCCGGTTACCTCGCCGGGTTCGCGCTTGCGATCTCCTACGGCGTGCCGACGGGCCTCGTCGCCCTCATTGCCGACATGCTGCCGCTGGCGGTAGCGCTATTGTCCTGGCCGGTGCTCGGGCAGGCGTTGACCGCGCGCCAGTGGCTCGGCTCCATCCTCGGCATGGCCGGCGTGTTGATCGCCTCTGGCTGGTCGCTCAATATGGGCGACGTACCGCTCTGGGCCTATGGCCTGCCTGTCCTCGGCACGCTTTCGCTCGCAATGGCAACGCTGTTGCAGAAACGCAGTCCGACCAATTCCATGCCCGTCTACCAGAGCCTGTGCATCCAATGCCTTGCGGCGGCCGCGATCTTTGCCGTGTTCGCCTGGCACGAAGGAGGCATTCTCCCCGTGCTCGACACGGGCTTTATCGGCGGCATTCTCTGGCTCGTCTTCGTCGCGACTTTCGGCGCATGGAGCCTCTATTACATCGCGCTTCGCAAATCCTCTCCGGCCCGGGTTACCGCGATCCTCTATCTCAGCCCGCCGGTGACGATGATCTGGGCCTGGGTGATGTTCGGCGAACCCTTGTCCTTTGCGATGGCCGGCGGACTGATCGTTTCGCTGATCGGCATTATCATCGTCGCGCGATCGCAAAAGCCGGCTCATGCGGCATAGGCAACCGGCTCCGTCCAACGAGGCCCCGAGAGCTAAGACCTACCGCCTCCGTGCACAGCAACGACGCCAAGTGCGGGTGTGCGTGTCGTGAGGTTGCGAAGTCAAGGGACTACGTCTTCATCGAATATGGGAAGAGGTGAGCGGCCACTCCGACGGGTGGGCACGCCAGGTTGCGATTACCCCTAAAATGTTACTGGAAAACGAGAAAAAATCTGGCAGGTTGTAGCCATATTGTTAAGTGGTTTTAGAACGTTTTCAGGGCCCACTTCCCCGGAGGTGGGCTTCTTTCATTCTTTCGCATGATAGCTCTCGTCGCCTCGAACAGCGAGCACGCTGGCGTAGGTAACTCCATTGCCGACGCAAGCACGGGTTGATCTAGCCCCATCGGTTAGTAGACAAATCGGCCAATTCTGGCACGATTGGGTCGCCAACATAATTGGCGTCAAACTCAGGGCCCGCCGGTTTCCCGATCATTCCAAATGGCGGGCTCCTTTTCACCCAACTTCCGCGGCGCAAACGCAGACGAGCTTCGGCACGGCCAGCTCTCGCGCAATAATCCTTATAGGCTAGTAGACATGCAATTTTAGTTTGGCAAAATGATTCGGCTACAACTTTGTAGCGTCATACCATTACCCATTCCTTTTCAGTAGCAATTTAGAGCAGAGCCCCTGAGAGATGACTGGGGGCTCTGTTTGCTAACGCGTTGGGGTTAAATCTGCCGATGGCTTGATAGATGCTTGTCCACGCCGGAGGGGCTGTCACTCATCTTTTGGCGGTAGTGGGGCCGCCTTCCAGGAAGGCTACGACCTCGGCCTGCATGTCGAGGCACAGGTTCTGGTATTCGAGCAACAGTTCCTGCCGTAGCGGATACTCGTTGCGCAAGCTTTCAATGGCCCCTGAAGCAAGAGCATAGGCCTCGAACAGGTCTTCCATTTCCCGGTCCTTGAGGGCACGAAGCTGCTGTCGATGACGTGGTAGAGCCAATGCGAGTCTGGCTCTTCCGTTGCGCACTAGAGACATTGCCGCAATCCGGCAGTGCCCGCCGCATTGCGGACACTGCTGCTGTTCGGTGTGACGTGTACGCCGACCTCGGATAAAGGACGACCTCCTATAAATACCGAAGCTCACACTTTGTTCCGCGGCATGGAAGGAACGGCCGATCGGCCGGTTACGGCTTGCCCTGTGCGGCGCGCATCAGGTTGTCGCGCAGTCTCGCCACGCTTTGCTGTACCTCGTCAAAGTCTTCTCCGAGCCCGGTGGCGTCCGTCAACGACGCGCCGGGATCGGCATCTGCAAGGCTGCGGCCGGCGGGTGTCAGGCTCACCCGAACCTGCCGCTCGTCTTCCGGGTCGCGGCGACGGCTGATGAGGCCGATCTGCTCGAGCTTCTTGAGGATCGGCGTCAACGTGTTGGATTCGAGGAACATCTTTTCACCGAGCTCGCCGACCGTCTGGTCGTCCTTCTCCGAGAGTGCCACCAGGGCGATGTACTGGGTGTAGGTGAGGCCAAGCTCATCCAGGAGCGGCTTGTAGGCGCGGCCGAAGGCAAGATTTGCCGAGTAGATCGCGAAGCACAGAAAATTCGCCAGTTTCGGTTTTTCCTTGCCCACTTGCGGGTGAGCGGTCGTGGCCGCACCCGGCTTCTTTGCTGTCTGGGAAGGGGTCATGAGCATATCCAATCCGCTTTCTTTGCTGTCGGGTCTTATATAAATCGGATCCGATTATATCGCAATGGTGTTGACGCGGGTTCGAGCAATCTGTAGCAAGCGCCGCGGCGATCGGAGCGTCAGAAGCCTCCATGGGCGCGCCCAAAACAGTCGTGATGCTCGATCGGACAAAACATCACGCGTCAGTGTTGCCGGCTCTGGTGGATTCCGCGCGAGTACAATGTTAGATTGCTGGCCGTCTTCTTGCAGCACGCAAGTGAGGGGGATGCCATGCTTCGGTTAGGCAGGAAGTATCAACACCTTGCTCACGGCGCCGGTTGCGGGTGCTCCAGTCCCGTTCTCCAACAAGCCTCACGTCGTCTCGATGCGTTTTCGCGACGGAACTTTCTCGCGGGGGCCGGAGCGGCGGCAATCGCCGGGGTGGTGCCCGGGGCATCCTTCGCTCAGGCGTCAGGACAGGCCTCCAAGGTTTTCTTCAGCAAGGCCCGGCTCTTCGATGGCAAGTCCGATTCACTGCGGGCAGGGGTTCAGATCCTGATCGAGGGCAACCGGATCGCGTCGATCGATACGGCCAACAACGATCCGCCGTCCGATGCAACCGTCATAGATTGCGGCGATCGCGTTCTGATGCCAGGCATGATCGATGCGCACTGGCACACGTTGTATGCAGCGGTTCCTTTGGCGGTCATAGCGACCGGCGATCCCGGCTTCGTCTTCTCCGCGTCCACGGCTGAAGCCGAGCGGACCCTCATGCGCGGCTTTACCACCGTACGCGACCTGGGCAGTCCGGTCTTTTCCTTCAAGCAAGCGATCGACAGCGGTGTCATACCTGGTCCCCGCATCTTTCCGTCAGGTGCGATGATCACCACCTCCGGCGGGCATGGCGACCTTCGCATGCCGAGCGAGATTCCGCCCGACTCCGGGCGGCTCAGCGTGAGCGAGCTGGTGGGCGCCGCAGCGATCGCCGACAGCATCGGAGGCTTGAAGCAACGCGTACGGGAGCAACTGCTCCAGGGCGCCTCGCAGGTCAAAATCGTAGGGGGCGGCGGTGTGTCGTCTCCGCGCAGTCCGCTCGACATGTCCACGTTCAGCGAGGAAGAGCTCCGTGCGGCGATCGACGTTGCCCGGGACTGGAACACCTACGTCACCGTTCATGCCTATGCCCCGAACACCGTCCAGCGCGCCATCGCGGCGGGAGCGGCCTGCATCGAGCACGCCCATCTGATGGACGAAGAGACCGCAAGGATCATGGCCGACAAGGGGGTCTGGCTCAGCACCCAGCCTTTCCTGTCGACGGAGGATGTCGCCCAGCAGACAGGACCATCCGCCGAACGGATGCTGCAGGTCTTCGCCGGGACTCCGAAGATCTACGATTTTATTCGGAAGCACGGGATCAAGGCGGCGTGGGGGTCGGATATCCTGTTCTCGCCTGAAGTAACGCCGCGCCAGGGCATCATGCTGACCCATCTCAGCAACTGGTACACAAACGCCGAAACGCTGCGGATGGCGACATCGGTCAATGCGGAGCTGCTTGCACTTTCCAATCTTCGCACACCCTATACCGGCAAACTGGGTGTCATAGAGGAAGGCGCGTTCGCGGACATGCTGGTTCTGGATGGCAATCCGCTCGAGGACATTCACCTGATCGAAGACCCGGCAAAGAACCTGGTCGTCATCATGAAAGATGGCAGGATCCACAAGAACACGCTGTGAGCTGTCACGCGCTCTCGTTCCTTTGCATCTGGCGCTCCATCGGTGACCGCCGCAGCCGGTGCGTCCTTTCGACATGCGGTACGCCTCCGGGAGAGCGATCGCCCTGACGTCGCGACAGACGAGTGGAATTATCTGGAAGGTGGAGAGCGTGCGGGCCGCAGGATCCAAGGCAATTTACACCACCCAAATTCTGATCGCGGCTGTGCTCTTCGTCGCGATGCTTTCGGTGGCGAGCTCGGTTTTTGCCCCAGTTGCTTTCGCGCTGTTCATCATTGCGCTGGTTTGGCCGGTGCAGCGCCGGCTGCAGGTCGTGCTCCCTCACTATCTGGCGTTCGTCATCAGCTTCCTGCTGGTCGTGCTAGCCTTCCTCGCATTCGGCTGGCTCATAGCCTGGGCATTCGGGCAGGTCGGCCGGTGGATCATCGCGGATGCCGCGCGTTTTCAGCAGTTCTATGACGACGTTCGCCTCTGGCTCGAGGAACGTGGCGTCGTCGTTGCCGTACTTTGGTCGGATAACTTCGGCGTTGGCTGGATTCTGCGTACGGTACAGACGGTAAGCGGCCGCCTTAACAGCACTTTCAGTTTCTGGCTGATCGCTCTCGTCTATGTCCTGCTCGGGCTGATGGAGGTCGAGGCGTTCGAGCGCAGGATCGGGGCGCTGCGAAACCGGACCGCCAGTGCATTGCTTCTTCATGGCAGCCGACTAACCGCCTTGAAGATCCGCCGCTACATGATGATCAGGACGGCGATGAGCGTTGTCACCGGGCTTCTGGTCTGGCTTTTCGCCCGCGCCGTCGGGCTGTATCTCGCCGAGGAGTGGGGCTTCATTGCGTTCGCTCTCAACTACATCCCGTTTCTCGGACCGCTCTTCGCCACCCTGTTCCCGACGCTGTTTGCCCTTATCCAGTTCGGCACCGCGGAAAGCGTCTTGCTGGTCTTCGTGGGACTGAATCTCATTCAGTTCGTTGTGAGCAGTTATGTCGAGCCACGAGTCGCAGGCAGCGCGCTGTCCGTTTCACCCGTCATTGTCCTGTTTTCCGTTCTGTTATGGGGCTATCTCTGGGGCGTCTTCGGCGCCTTCATCGGGGTGCCCATAACGATCGCGCTGTTGACCTTCTGCAGCCAGCATCCGTCCAGCAAGTGGGTTTCGGAATTGTTGGGCGAGGATGTGGACGCCGATCAAGCCGTTCCGACGCCGAGGGCTTGAAGCGGCGATCGTCGCCCGCGACTGACGCCCGCATGGCGAGGTTGGAAACAAGCGGGCTGACCCGGTTGCCGACCCGGGCCCGCGTCATGTAGCCTGCCGGCCGAAGACAGGAGGAGGCCATGGCTGACGCGAGTTTCGGCACCGCCCGGATGCTGACCGGCAGATGCCTGTGCGGGGCAATTGAATACCGGGTGGCGGACCGGTTCGAATATGCGATGAACTGCCATTGCTCGAATTGCCGGCGGGCCACCGGTTCGGCCTTCAAGCCGTTCGCCGGCGTCAAGCGCGGCGACCTCAGCCTCGTTCGGGGCGAAGACGCGCGCCTGATCTTTGGCGATGAGGGCGAGGCACACGACGTCCACTGTGCCGCCTGCGGCTCGTTGCTTTATTCCGTCGTGCGCGAGGGCGCCTATGCGCATGTGACGCTCGGCACGCTCGTCGACGCACCGGCGATCCGGCCCTCGGCGCATATCTTCGTCGGATCGAAGGCGGAATGGTTTGAGATCACCGACGACCTGCCGCAATACGAGTGTTTTCCCGACGATTGAGGCGCGCCGCCGCGCGATCAGACCGTCACGACGATCTTGCCGAACTGTTCGTTCGACTCGAGAAAGCGATGCGCATCGACGATCTCTTCGAGCGGAAAGGTCCTGGCGATCACCGGCCGGAGCGAACCGTCCATCAGCCCGTCCAGGATGAAGGCCTTGGCGAGGTCCAGCCGTGCCGGATCGCCGATGATCTCGTGGACGATATAGCCGCGCAGCGTCAGGCTCTTGCTCAATGCGGCAAAGAGCGGGAAGGGCGTGGGCTCGGGGCTCAGGCCGCCATATTCGATCAGGATGCCGCCGCGTGACATCGCGGCCGTCAGCGGCTCGAAGGCCGGGCCGCCGACAGCGTCGAACACCACGCGCACGCCGGCCGGGCCGGCGATCTCTGCCAGTCGGGCTCCCAGATCCTCCTCGACGGAAGCGATGACATGAGCGGCGCCGAATTCGATGAGGGCCTGCTTCTTGCCGGAGGTCCGCGTGACGGCGATCGGGGTGGCGCCAACCCTGTTGGCAATCGAGATCGCGGCGAGCCCGACGCTGCTCGATGCGGCGGTGATGACGACGAAGTCTCCCCGGCGCAGTCCGGCGATGTCGATCAGCGCGCCATAGGCAGTGAGATAGGGCATCCAGACGGCGGCCGCCGCTTCGAAGCCGAGCGATGGCGGGTGCTTGACGACGAGCCTCGCCGGAAAATTGCCAAGCTCGCCATAGGCGGGCCAGCGGACCATCGACGGCGGCGGGACGACGCTGACGGCGTCGCCCGGTGCGAAACCCTCCACGCCTTCGCCGAGGGCTTCGACGATGCCTGCCGCCTCGAGGCCGAGACCGGAGGGCAGGGTGGGCGTCTCGATATAGGCGCCGGCGCGGATCAGCGCCTCGGCCCGATTGAGGCCAAGCGCCTTGACCCGGATTTGGACCTCGCCCGGGCCAGGCGCGGGAACATCGACGTCCTCGATGCGCAGGACTTCGGGACCACCAAGCTCATGAAAGCGGACGACACGGACCATCGGCACAACTCCAAAACAATTGAACTGAATGAGCTATGCCAACGCGCTCTTGGCGGATAAATAGCTTGATGTGCAGGACAGTAGAAACCCGGAGTTTTGAATATGGATCGCCTCGCGAGCATGGCCGTCTTCGTCAAAGCCGTCGACCTCGGCTCGTTTGCGGCTGCCGCGAGCGCGCTCGAACTGTCTGGACCGATGGTCGGCAAGCACGTCCGCTTCCTCGAGGAGCGGCTCGGCGTACGCCTCCTCAACCGCACGACGCGGCGCCAGAGCCTGACGGACTTCGGGCGCGCCTATTACGAGCGCTGCCGCGTGGTGCTTGCCGAAGCCGAGGCCGCGGATGCGCTCGCGGCCGACCACCTTTCCGAGCCGCGCGGACGGCTCCGGGTCACGATGCCGGCGCTGTTCGGCCGGTGCTGTGTCGTCCCCATCCTCCTCAAGCTTGCCGAGCGACATCCGGCGCTCGAACTCGACCTGTCGTTCAGCGATGGCTTCGCCGACCTCGCGGGCGATGGCTACGACCTCGCAATCCGCAGCCTTGGGGCGGGCAGCGGCAATCTCGGCGACCGCACCGGGACGATCATGCGCCGCATCGCGCGCCATCACATGGTCGTCTGCGGCTCGCCATCCTATCTCGACCGGCACGGCCGGCCACGGCTGATCGAGGATCTCGGCAGCCACCAGGGCATCATCTACAGCCGGTCAGGCCGTGTTCACCCCTGGCTGTTCCCGCGCGACGATGGGGCTCCGGCGGAGGTGACGCCGCTCAACCGCCTGCGCCTCGACGATCTCGATGCGATCGCCGATGCCGCCGTCACCGGCATGGGGCTTGCCTGGCTTCCCGGCTGGCTCGTCCGCAAGCGCATTGAGGCGGGCGCGCTCGTGCCGTTGCTGTCCGACCAGCCCGGGCTGCACTACGACAACTATGCGCTCTGGCTGCAGACGCCGCATCTGCCGCTGAAGGTGCGATTTGCGGTCGATGCGCTGGCGGCCCAGTTGCCCAAGTTCATGACGCGAGCGGGGAGTTGATGAAGACAAGCGGCCTACAGCGCCGCGCGTCTTATCGGACGCGCAAAGGTCGCTGTAGCACTTTTGAATTGCTGCATGTCTTTGTCCTTAAATCGAGGTCGATTTAAGGACAAAGACATGCAGCAGGCGCTGATCACGAACCCCTTGACATGCTTCAATGAAAGCGGCTCAGAGGTCAAAGGCACTCGGCTTTTTCCGTGGTTTGGTACACTATAAGCGATAGCAAAAAAACGAAATACATCAGATTTTCACGCGTATCCGGTATTGTTGCGGGTGCGCCGCTTCATCGACCCGATGAGTGCCGCAACATTTCAAATCTTCTGTTTGTCTTTATCCTTGACTGGTTCAGTTCCCAGGGACGCTGTGACGGAAGCGACAGCATTCGCGAAGCTACATTGACGAGATCCGTTTGAACGTGATCCGTGCCTGAACCCATCCCTCGGTCGCCCTCCTCGGCCGCAGGCGCAAGCGCGTCGGACGCGGCAAGCCTTACCAGCAGCCGCTGGGCGTCGGCCGCGGCATCACTTCGCTTGCGACGGTCGAAGAAGATATGCTCGAAGGAAACCCGGCCCGGCCGGACGAACTTCTCCCGATGAGCATCGTAGAACGCCCGCAGTTCGCCTTCCGTCGGCTCGGCAATCCGCGCGGTGCCCTCGATCAGAAAGGTCATTTTCTGCGCGAGCCGGCGGCGCACGACGGTATCGTCCGCGTCGAGGCCGAGTTCCCGCGCCTCGCGGGCCAGCAGCTCTTCCTTGAGATCTAGGACGAGGCCGCGCAACTCCTCGCGAGACGGTTGAGGAGGACAATTTCTTCGGCAAGACCGTGCCGCAGGAGCCGAGCCCGCGCCGGATGATGGAGGCGTTTGTCGACAATCCCAAGACCGGCGTGAAAGTCATGGACTGGGAGGTTTCCGCCTCCGGCTATGCGGCGGTCTGGGCGAGCGAAAATACCCGTGAATCCTTGTGGGACGCGATGGAGCGCAAGGAGACCTATGCCACCACGGGCCCCGCATGATCGTGCGCTTCTTCGGCGGCTGGGATTTCGTGCAGCAGGATGCCGAGAATCGCCTGCCGGCGCAGGTCGGTTATAGCAAGGGCGTGCCGATGGGTGGGGACCTCCGCGCGGCGCCGGGAGGCAAGGCACCGACGTTCCTTGTTGCCGCGTTGAAGGATCCGATCGGGGCGAACCTCGACCGCTACCAGATCGTCAAGGGTTGGCTCGACAAGGATGGCAACCTGCACGAGAAAATTTATGACGTCGCCTGGTCCGGCGATCGCAAGCCGGGCGGCGACGGCAAGCTTCCACCGGTCGGCAATACCGTGGACGAGGCGAACGCGACCTGGACCAACACGATCGGCGCCCCAGAACTCATCGCAGTCTGGACGGACCCGGAGTTCGACGCCACCCAGTCTGCCTTCTACTACGGCCGGGTGATCGAGATTCCGACGCCGCGCTGGACCGCCTATGATGCAAAGCGATTCGGCGTGAGGCCGTTACCGGGCACGTCGATGACCGTCACGGAGCGGGCCTACACGTCGCCGATCTGGTACAGGCCGGCACAGTAGCTATTGCAAATAGGCAGGAGTGCACGGCAACGATCCTCTGTCTGGCGCAGCCCGTCGCCTCCGACGGGAGGTGATACGGCAAAGCGCTATCCGCGCGCCGATCTGGACGATGGTGCGAGAAAACAATTGGCAGAATCTGTGCGTTCGACCATGATCAAACCTGGGAAGTGGTAGTGGGGCCGACTGCTTAAGCAAGATCCATTGGAGGGGAACGATGAAACTTGGCTTTGCTTTTGCTCTGACCTGTGTCGCAGGTGTTCTGCACGCCGGGAGCGCCATTGCTGCCGACATTTACTCGCCGGTTGCGCCAGCGGCGAAGCAGGTTGAGACCGAGCAGGGATGGACCTTTACCATCGCTCCTTATTTCTGGATGGCGGGAATATCGGGGGATGCCGGGGTGTTCGGGCTGCCGCCGACCGAGGTGGATGCGAGTTTCAGCGATATCTTCGACCATCTTGACTTTGGCGCCATGGCGATCGCGGAAGCGCGCTACGACCGTTACAGCATCTTTGCCGATTTCATCTATGCAAAGATTTCCGGGGAGAAAGGCACGCCGCTCGGCATTCTGGCTTCGAATGTCGAGGTCTCAACAGAGACATTCGCGGGTCTGCTCGGCGCGGGCTACGCGCTCATCGATGACAGTTCCGGCCGTCTGGAGGTCGTCGGCGGTGCCAGGGTATGGTCAGTCGACACCGAAGTCTCCCTCAACGGGGGTATCCGCGGTGGAGTTTCGCGCAGCGATGGCGCGACATGGGTGGATGCCGTGGGCGGCCTGCGCGCGACCTATTCGATCACGCCTGAGATCTATTTGACCGGGTGGGGGCTTGTTGGTGCTGGCGGAGCCGACATCGACTGGGACGTTGCAGCGACGATAGGTTACCGTTTCAGCGATCGATTTTCGGCAGTGGCAGGCTATCGGGCCCTGGGCGTCGATTATAGTAACGACGGATTCGTCTTCGATGTCGTACAGCAGGGTCCGATTCTCGGGCTTGTGCTGCGCTTCTAGAGCCCGCTTTCAAGTGGAATCACTTGAAGCGGATAAGATGCTCCCGAATCAACGTGCGAGAGCGTCCTTTGTGCGTTCGCTTGAACGCACGGCGCTCCAATGCCACAAAGGGCCTGCGCGGCACAACATCAGGATTGCAGCCTCCGCTGTGGCCATCGCCGCAGCTATCGCTTTGCCAATCGAGCGTTTTGGCGCGATCGTCGCACAGGCTATAAGGAAGAGGTTGGGGGTGGCCGCTTGCCGATGTCCAGGTCACAAAATGCCTTCGTCTATCTATTTCTTCTTATCGCTCAATCCGTAGCCGCATTTCTCTTGTTGTGGCTGGTATTTCCAATCTTCTACAACCTGGTAACCAATCTCGGTCAGGAACAGGACATAGCTCCATCCACTCAGATTTCCGTAATTGCCGGTGCTATTGTTCTCCAGGCGTGCTATTGGGCAAGGCTGCATTGGGTCGATGTCAAAGCCCCGTTCCACAACATCTTTGTTGCGCATCTCTTGTTTTTTGTCGGTCGCTTGAGTTTCTTGTTCGGCGGGGCATTTTTTTCCGCGATTTTCTTCAGGCATTTGCCTGAGTTGGCCGTGTTTCCTCCATTTGGACAAGCACTCATCAAGGCGCTTGGGGTCGGGGCTGTCTTATTCGGACTGTTCTGTTACTCACTCGAGTTGGATCGGCTTGGAAAGGCGATCGAGGGGCCGCCGCGCGGCAGCCCGCCAGACTAATGCGCGCGACGTAATTTTGAGCCAATTCGGCTCAAAATTATCGTTTTCCAGACCCTGCCGGGGCGCATTCGAATGCGGCAACGGGCCGGGAAAAGCCTTTGAGCCGCCGACGTTTCATCGCGCTGAAGGCGTCAGGGCTGCCAAGCTCGCGGTAGACATTCTCCGAAACAAGGGTCTGGTCCGCGGCGGCAGCCGAACACAGGCGGGCCGCGAGTTGTACGGTGGTGCCGAAGAGGTCGTTGCTGTCCTCGACCGGCTCTCCGCTATCGATGCCGATGCGGATGTGGATCGGTTCGGCGTTTCCGCTGTTGTAGCGCTGGAAATCCCGGTGGATCGCGGTGGCGCACTCAACGGCGTGCTTCGTCGACGCGAAGGACGCCATGATCCCGTCGCCGGTGTGCTTCACCTCGCGCCCGCCAAGGTCGTTCAGGCACCTGCGCACGATCGAATCGTGTGCCCTCACCAGTTCAGTGGCCATGCGGTCGCCGAGGCGCGCCGTCATTTCCGTGGAGCCGACAATATCGGTGAACATGATGGCGCGATGCCCGCAGTCGCTATTGTCCTGCGGATGGTCCGCGGGCGGCTCCGGATCCTGGATGCGACCGAGGAAAGCCTCGACCGCCGAAAGCGCGACCTCGACGATCTCGCCGGCAACATGGCCATGCGCCTCGCGATGCACGCACTGGGCGGTTTCCTTGTCCGGGGCGTCGACGAGGCAGAAAGTGGTGCCTCGCTGCTGGTCGAACCAGTAGGTGAGGAATTTTACGCCGTACTGGTCCTGGATTTCGAGATCCTTGCGATGCGCCTCTGCGACATCGGCCGCCGTGTACCCCTTGAGGTCATGCCGGTCCATGAAGATGGCCATTATCGCCCCCGTTACTACCTCATCTCGCGCCTGCAGTTTATGTGTGATCCCATTGTTGAGCAATCGCTAAAGTCCCGAGTGTCGCTCAGCCGCGGCGAGACTCGTTGCTTGCGGGTGCGTGGAGTGCCACCGTGCCTTGCCGTCTGATCACGGTACACGACAGTGGCCTACTGCTGCCCCGCCGGCTACGGTACAGCAAGGCATCTCATCCCATCCTCATCTCTATACTTGTCACAGTTGCCAACCAGCCCAAGTCCTTGGAAGGTAGGTTCGATGAAGACTTCCGAGACTGAGGTTCTGATCGTCGGCGCCGGGCCCACGGGGCTCGTCCTGGCGCTGTGGCTGAAGCGGCTCGGCGTCGATTTGAAGATCATCGACAAGGCGGCCGCGCCGGGCGAGACCTCGCGGGCGATCGCGGTGCAGGCGCGCACGCTCGAATTCTACCGCCAGTTCGGCATCGCCGACGACGTGTTGGCGGCCGGCATCCGAGTGGAGCGGCTGGCGGTGCGCACGCCCTCGGGGACCGCCGCAACGTTGAAGCTCGGAGATTTCGGCGCCGGGCTCAGCCCCTATCCCTTCGCCTTCGCGCTGCCGCAGGACATCCACGAGCGCATCCTGATCGACCATCTTGAAAAGGCAGGCGCTGCCGTCGAGCGACGGGCCGAACTCGTCGGCTTCGAGCAGGATGCCGCGGGCGTGAGCGCGACCGTCATGAAGGACGGCGAGACCGAGGTCATCCGGGCCGCTTTTCTCTGTGGCGCGGACGGCGCAAGCAGCACGGTGCGCCACGGCCTGAAGCTCGGCTTTCCGGGCGGCACCTACGAGCAGTGCTTTTATGTCGCCGACGTCGAGGCGAGGAATGCTCCGAACGGTCTCAACGTCTGCCTCGATACGCACGGCTTCGCGATCGTTCTGCCGGTGCGCCAGTCGGGCTCGGTGCGGCTGATCGGCGTCGTGCCGGGCGACCATGCGGCGAGCGAGGCGATAGGCTTCGAGACGATCCGCGCCGAAGTCGAGCGGATCACCGGTGTCACCGTCAAGGCGGTCAACTGGTTCTCGACCTATCGGCTGCACCACCGGGTTGCCGAGCATTTTCGCGTGGGCCGGGTATTCCTTGCCGGTGACGCCGGCCATATCCACAGCCCGGCCGGCGGGCAGGGCATGAACACCGGCATCGGCGATGCGGTGAACCTCGGCTGGAAGCTCGCCGCCGTCCTCGGCGGGCGCGGGGACCCGCGGGTGCTCAACAGCTACGAACCGGAGCGGATCGTGTTTGCCCGGCGGCTGATCAAGACCACGGACCAGGTGTTCCGGGTGATCACCAGCCGCTCGGCGCTCGTCGGCCTCTGGCGGCGCTACCTCCTGCCGAAGATGATCGCGCTCCTCGTCGCGAACAGGGCGGGCGCGCGGCTTGCCTTCAGGACGGTGTCGCAGATCGGCATCGCCTATGGGAATAGCATCCTCAGCCGCGGCGCGGCCGGACGCGTGCGCGGCGGCGATCGGCTGCCCTACGTCGAGGGGCTGGTTCATGTCGACGGGTCGGCGGGCGACAACTTCGCGCCGCTTTGCTCGCTCGACTGGCAAATCCACGTCTATGGCGCGGCAAGCCCGACCTTCCGCGCGGCGCTGGCTGCGACCGGGATTCCGATCCACGCCTTCGCCTGGACGCCGGCCGCGGGAGAGGTGGGCCTGACGCGCGACGCCGCCTATCTGCTGCGCCCGGACGGCCACGTGGCGGTCGCGATTGAAGCGCAAGACCCGGCAGCTTTGCTAAGCTATATCGAGGAGTTCGCCATCAAGATTGATACAGCGGCGCGCGGACCGCAGTGAGGCGCCTGTTCGCGCGCAATTTTGCCTTGCCGCGCGCGCGATGGCATTGCAAGGTCTGTGGTGGAGCGCCGCGATGCCTGCGGATGACTTCGTGTGTGCGACACGATACTGAAATGCGCGTGATTTCCTTCGCAGGGCCGGTCGGTTCTCCATAACTGTAGCATTTTGAATTTCTGCATGATTTTCTGCTTGAATCGTTCCGATTTAGGAAAACATGCGGTACCGGCGAGGGGGATGAATGACACGGCGCTACGCGATCTACGATGTCTTCACCGAGAAGCGTCTGGAGGGCAATCCTCTCGCCGTAGTGTTCGATGGCGACGACCTGAGCGACGGCGCCATGCAGGCGATTGCCCAGGAATTCAATCTTTCGGAAACGGTGTTCGTGCAGCGGCCGGGAAGTGCGGCCCATTCGGCGCGGCTGAAGATTTTCACGCCCGTGCATGAACTGCCCTTTGCCGGCCATCCGACCGTCGGCGCCGCCGTGGCGTTGGCGGAAGCCAGCCATGGCGACTACGGCAAGCCGCTCGACCTGATGCAGGTGCTCGAGGAACGGGTGGGTCCGGTGCGCTCGGCGGTGCGGCTGAAGCCGGGGGAGGCGACCTTTGCCGAGTTCGACCTGCCGCGCAAGCCGGGCCGGCTCGACGCGCGCTTCGACAAGCAGGCGATCGCCGACGCACTGAGCCTGAAGGCAACGCAGATCGGCTTCGAGAACCACGTGATCTCGTTCTGGACCGCAGGCGTGCCCTTCGTCATGGTGCCGCTGCACGACGTCGGCGCGGTGGCGGCGGTAGAATTCGACGCGCAACGCTGGGAGCAGCTTGCACCGCTGGCCGAGGGCAGGCTGGCCGGCGCCTATCTCTACTGCCGTGGCGGCGTCAACCACATGGCGCGCTTCCACGCCCGCATGTTCAATGCCGAGATGCGGGAGGATCCGGCGACCGGCTCGGCGGTCGCTGCCCTTGCCGGCGCCATCAACCTCTTCGACGAGTTGGTCGACGGGCACCATCCGATCCTAATAGAGCAGGGGGTGGAGATGGGGCGGCCGTCCTTCATCCATCTCCATCTCGACGTAGCCGGCCGCAAGATCGCGACCGCCCGCATCGGCGGGCATGCGGTCAAGGTCGCTGGCGGCGAGCTGGCGGTCTGATTTTCCTCTCACAGCAAGGCGCGGGCTCATCGGTGCGCTGAAGGAGCAAAAGGGCATGGCATTGCGCATAGTTTCGCTGAATGCGTGGGGCGGCCGGGTGTATGCGCCGCTGATCCGCTATCTCGCGGAGATCGACCCGGATGTGCTCTGCCTGCAGGAGGTGACGCGTACGGCCGGCTCCAAGGCGGACTGGCTGGTCTACCGGGATCGCGGGCTCGAACTGCCGCAGCGCGCCAATCTCTTCGACGCGATCGCCGCCGTGCTTCCGGGGCATGACGGGTTCTTTTGCCCGACTGCGAGGGGCGAGCTCTCCGACGGCGAGGATGTGGTTCTCTCCGAGTTCGGGCTCGCGACCTTCGTGCGCAAGTCCTTGCCGGTCATCGGCCAGGCGCTCGACTTCGTCCATGGCGGCTTTTCGGCCGACGGCTGGGGCGCGCATCCACGCGCGCGAAACGCCCATTGCCTGCGGCTGATGAACTACGAGGACGGCTTCACCATTACCGTTGCCCATATGCATGGCCTGCGCGACATTGCCGGCAAAGAGGACACGCCGGCACGCCGGGCACAGGCGGAGGCACTGGTGCGCCTGGTGGAGCGGGTCCGGCACGAGAACGAGCGGCTGGTCGTCTGCGGCGACTTCAACGTCCTGCCGGGAAGCGAGACCTTCGACGTGCTGGGAAAGCTCGGGCTTACCGATCTCGTGACGTCACGCGGCTTCACGGATACCCGGACCTCTTACTATGAAAAGGACAACCGCTTCGCCGACTACCTGCTGGTGACGCCAGAGGTGAAGGTGCTCCGCTTCGACGTGGTCGACAAGCAGGAAGTTTCCGACCATCGGGCGCTGCTCGCCGAAGTGGGGTAGGCGAGCGGCGGGCGAGAGCGCCGCATGTCCTTTCGGGTGCGGCACGGGTATATGACAGCGGCCACTACGCTTCGGTTGCGGTGCAGTAAGGCTTTGCGTCCGGCCCTTATTCCTGTGTTCGTCACAGCAAGGAGGAGCGCGGGGCGGCCTTGCCCGCGGCCGCCCGCCTTGCCCTCCGGCCGATCGACCACGACCATGTGGCTGCTGCCCCAGCCGATCGCCGCCTCCGTGCCTTCGATATTGCGCAATTCAACCGTCATGGACGCCATTTTTTGCTCCTCCAGAACGCCGGCCCGCTGAACGCGGTCTAGAGCAGGACGGGGATGAGTGTGAGCGATTTCGCGCACGCGCCGCGCCGCCCCGACGACGGGAAAAGGCCAGCCGGCGTCGTGCACGCCACCCGCAGCACCGGCTTCGCCGCTACGCTGTGAGCCGTTGAAAAATTTCCCAAAAATTTTGCAAAGGGTGCTGGACAAGCCGGGCGAACGCCATTATACGCCCCACCAGACCGCAGCGACGCGGTTCTGGACGGGTGATTAGCTCAGTTGGTAGAGCAGCTGACTCTTAATCAGCGGGTCCACGGTTCGAGCCCGTGATCACCCACCAAAAACCTCAAAGAAGCCAATCCTTTCTATCTCCGGCGTCCGATGCGCTCCATGTCGACGATGCGGCCGTCGCGTTGGCGAACTGCGATCTCGAAGCGTGTGTTGCCGCGCCAAGCGCGATAGATGAAGAACCTGCCACGGCAGTCGATCCGACGAACATCATGGAAGCCGCGATTGCGGAGCAGTCGTTCCCCCTGTCTGCAGGTTATTCCTCGACCTCGATCGAGGCTGCTGCCGATCCCGATGTTGATGTTGATGTTGGTTTGAGCGCTTGCGTCAGGCGGAACCGCTACCGGTGATACCGCCAGCGCCAGAGCAAGCACGAATGAGACGAGTGAAGACCTAAGCATCATCTTGCTTAGATCCATGAGCATCTCCCAAGGTTAACTCATGCCAGTTCCAAAAAACGCCCGGCATGGGATGTTCGCGCAGGCACGCGCCAAAGGCAAGCAAAGCGTGAACGACGACACCCAAAACAACTGACGAGAAGTAGGACGCCGACCCCGTCGAGCACCAGCTCAGGCGCGCAGCACACGACTCTTTCTTGCTGAAAGGTGTGTGCTGATGCCGAGACCCAGTCCCAAGGACCATGAGGGCATTCGAGCTGTTGTCTGGCTTGTTTGAAGGGGCTGCGTCTGGACGTTCTCCCAACTTGTGTATTTCCGATCTCGCCTTCTCGCGTTTGCCGGATCAGGCTGCGTTTTGGCGTCTGCAACGCGGCAGCGCTATCGGCTATCATCGCTGCCACTGCACCCGCAGGAGGATGACGCTCTGGTTGAGCGGAGGAGCATACAAAAGCATCATGCCGACGCCAGATCACCGCTACACGATCCTAATTCGAGTCGATCAGGTAGCACGCCTTTTCAATTCGCTCGATCCAACGCCATTTCGGGAACGCGATCTGGACGACGATGCCGAGCGGTTCATCGTCGAATGGGCCCAGGAAGCGCCGGGGAACCTGCCCATCGAGATTGTCGTCCAATTGCCGCCTGGGGACGTGAATTCGGACCAAACGCATGCCGTGCAGCAAGCAGTTCGATACAATTTCAACAGCCGCGCCAATCAGGCGCGCCGGGAACTGCGCGACCTTCTCAGAGAGGGGCGGCGATCCTTGTTCATCGGCATTCCGATCCTGGCCGTCAGTCTCATCGCGAGCAAACTGGTCGACAACGCCTCGGAGGCCGCCACTTTTTCGCGCGTGTTCAGCGAAAGCCTGGTCATTTTCGGTTGGGTGGCCAATTGGCGGGCTCTCGAAATCTTTCTCTATGACTGGTGGCCAATCGTGCGCCGCCGCCGGCTTTATCGTCGCCTCGCGGCGGCAGAGGTGAATGTTCTGTCGGCTTGATCTTTTCTGTCCCGCTCCGACATGTTTTCAGCGACGAGCCGAGCATGCGCGCCTGCGTCTTCACTCCCGAATGCGAGTAGTCGCCATCTGTCGCTACTGTTGGTATTCTTGGGCTCATTGGTAGGGCACAAGATGACTATCCTACGTGGCCTCTTTCGCCTGTGGTTGATCGTTTCCGCGCTTTGGGTGCTGACACTGGTCGCCTACGTGGAAGTTGAAGGACGGCGCCGTGACGTGACAGACGGAGGCTCCATCTTCGTCAGGGCCTGGGTAGTGGTCGCGGATGGCTGGAAAGCCGAGAAAGAGGCAACGGCCATAAGGGAAAAGGCCGCCGCATCCGGAAGCGCCAGCGTCGCCGTGCCAGACGAGATCAGCAGCCGACTTCGAACCGGCAGGCGGGTCGAGAATGCGGCTTTGCTTTTCGGCGGGATGCTGCTAGGCCCGCCGCTTATCCTGCTTGTGCTCGGGGCCTGGGTTATCCGTGGCTAGGGTCGAGTGCCTACGCCACCTGGATCCACCAATCTCCATCTTCCTCGATCGGCCAAGATGCAATACGGATCGTTACTATTCTTGCGCAAGGGCTGTTGCCTCACAAAGGCCACTTTAATAAGTTCCACGCGCGGCCACGTGGCAAGAGGGCAATCATGTCGATCAAGGCGATAGACCATTCCGGTTTCCAGGAGACGGTCTCCGTCGTCCCAGCGGGTGAGGCTCCCAAGAAGATGGGGTCATCCTTTTTCCGGGGCAGTGCGAGCAACTTCAATCCGTATGGCTCCGATCACGTGAAGGATGATTTTGCGTGGCGCTTCCTGTTGAAGGGCTGGGCGCCGGAGAAGCCGTTCATCTCTCCTACGACGAACGTTACCGCCTTCGGATCGTGCTTTGCCGAGAACATCAGCAAGCATCTTGCGAAGCTGGGGTTCGACGTCTCCAAGAACCGAGATCGCGACATCTACATCTCGTCGATGGGCGAGGGCCTGGTCAATGTCCACTCGATTGTCCAGCAATTCCGCTGGGCGCTCGAAGGCATAGCGCCGCCGACAAACCTCTGGCATGGCTACAAGGCCGAGGAATTCGACCTGACGGAAGAAATCCGAGAGCGCACCCGGGACGTGTTCCTGAAGACGGACGTTTTCATTTTGACGTTCGGCCTGTCGGAGATCTGGTACGACGAGGTGACCGGCGGCGTTTTCTGGCGCGCTGTTCCGATGAAGCACTACGATCCGAGCCGGCACAAGTTCCGCGTTTGCACCTTCGGCGAGACGAAGGCCTGCATCCAGGAGATCATCGACCTGATCGGCAAGCACGTGCCCCAGGCGAAGATCGTCGTCACCGTGTCGCCGATTCCGTTGGTCGCCACATTCCGACCGGTCGCCTGCCTGACGGCCAACTCGGCGTCCAAGGCGATCATCCGGGCCGCCGTCGACGAGACGGTCCGAGAGCGCGGCGACGAATGGGCGGGCCGCCTCTACTATTTCCCCGCCTACGAGATCGTGAACGAAACGTTTCCGAACCGGTTCGTCGAAGACGGCAGGCACCTGCAGAACATGATCGTGCCGGCGGTCATGAATTTGTTCCAGGCGACCTATTGCAACACCGACTTAACGATCGAGCAGGCCGAGAAGGTGCTGAAGGCCGCCCGGTTGCAGTCGGCCAATACCCTGGACGGCCATGCCCTTTTCTCGCACGCAAGACTTGCCTCGAGGTTCAGCGCGGTCGTCCGGCGTCTTACCGGTCGCAAGTCGAGCGCGAAGTCCCGCTAGGCGCAATTCTGGACGCCACAAATGCGAAAGCGCGCTTGTTTGGGCCAAGAGACGACCCGGCCCGCAAGGGCGGCACGCTAGGCGGCGATGGCTGCCGGTGTAGTGACATGAATCAGGGCGGTCCAGGGCGAAACCATGCAGCAGTCGACGTGCTGTAGCGACCGTTGTGCTTCACCGTGCTGCAGTCGGTAGGGCATGGAAATCTGCGCGCGGCCCTTAAACTTGGCGCCCGCAATCGCTATATGGCCTTTCGTGGCCGGGACACCGGCCAAAGAAACAGCGGGGAGGAAACAACGGGAATGAATGGCATGCAGCGTTTTGGACGAGTTCTGGCGATGGTCGCGGTTGGCCTCACGGTCATGATGACGGTGGTCGACGTGGCCGAGGCACGGCGGGCCGGCGGCGGCTTCGGCTCGCGCGGCAGCCGTACCTTTTCCACAGCGCCGGTCACGCGCACGGCGCCGACCAATGCCGCGCCGATCGAGCGGACGATGACGCCGCGTCCGAATTCGGCGACCAATCCCGCGAACAACCCCGCGGCGCAAAACCCGATGACGAACCGGAGGCCGGGCTTCTTCAATAGCTTCGGCGGCTCGATGCTCGGCGGCCTGATGATGGGCGGCCTGATCGGCATGCTGCTCGGCCACGGCCTTGGCGGTGGCATCGGCTTCCTCGGCCTTCTCCTGCAGGTGGGCCTGATCGTCGTTCTCGTTTCGCTGGCAATGCGGTTCTTCCGTGGCAACCAGCGCCCGGCCTATTCGGGCGCAGGCGCCTCGGCCCGCTCGTCGGCCGCTGCCTCTTCGGGCGCGCCGTCTTTCCGCATTCCGCCCATAGGCGAGGGAGCGGGCAGGGGCGCGAGCTCGAACGGGCAGACTGCGACCGCGGCTTCCGGCTCCGCGCAATCGTCCGCAGCCGCCTCCGGCGAAACGGATGAAATCGGCGTCACCCAGCGCGACCTCGACCGCTTCGAGGCGATGCTGAAGGAGGTGCAGGCGGCTTATGGTGCCGAGGACTATGCGGCGCTGCGTCGACTGACCACGCCGGAGGCAATGTCCTATCTTGCCGAGGAACTCAGTGAGAACGCGACGAGCGGCGTCAAGAACGAGGTTCGCGACGTTCATCTCGTGCAGGGCGATGTCGCCGAAGCCTGGCGCGAGAACGGCATGGACTATGCGACCGTCGCGATGCGCTACGAGAGCATCGACGTGATGCGCGACCGCTCGACCGGCCGCGTCGTCAGCGGCGACGTCGACAAGCTCACCGAGGCGGTCGAGCTCTGGACCTTCCTGCGCAAGCCCGGCGGGGAATGGCAGGTCTCGGCTATCCAGGGCGTCCAGGCCTGAGGGCTGGCTTCGCCGTTCCGACCGCACGGCGCTGTAGCGGCGCCGGCATTCCCGATTTCGTTAACCGTCGATCGCTTATTCGCTTAAGCCCGGCCCGGCTTGAGCGTAAAATCGCGCCGGCGCTCGGCGCGCCGCCACCGCCCGGGACATGCGTCCGGGCGCATGCGCGGTCTTGACGAAGGCGATCATTGCGTGTCTTTTCTGTTGGGCAATGACCGGCGTAACGCCTTGAATTGCTATAAAATTCTTTTCGCTGCGGGCGTTGGAGCAACGGGATGGACATCGCTGGTAAGACGCTGGAAGGTTCGGCCGGTTTGATTTCGCCGATGGGAGGAGCACCGGACCATCCGACAGCGGCGGGGCGCGCATCGTCGCTTTTGCTTGGCGCGGCAGCTTTCCTTCTCGCTGTGGCGGCTTCGACCTTCGCCGGGGCAGCGGACTGCAAGAGTTCGGCCGGACCGGAAACGGACTGGCAGGACTGCAACAAGCGGCTGCTGATGCTCGGCGGCAGCGATCTGGAGGGGAGCAACCTGGCCAACACCGATTTCACGCTGACCGACCTCAGGGGCGCCACGCTTCGCTCCGCCAATCTCGAAAAGGCGACGCTGATGCGCGCCTCGCTCGCCGGCGCTATCGCGGACAAGGCGAATTTCACCCGGGTCGAGGCCTACCGCGGCAATTTCTCCGGCATTTCCGCCGAGGGTGCAACCTTCGTAAGCTCCGAATTGCAGCGCACCGACTTCAGCCGCGCGCGCCTGGCGGGCGCCGATTTCGAGAAAGCCGAGCTCGGGCGCGCCAACTTCCATGAGGCCGTGCTGACGGGCACCCGCTTTTCAATGGCCAATCTCTCTCGCGCCGATCTCAGCGGCGCGATCTTCGAAGGGCCGATCGATTTCGACCGCGCCTTCCTGTTCCTGACCAGGATAGAAGGCCTCGACCTTTCGGCCGCGACCGGGCTCGAACAGGAGCAGGTCGACCTTGCCTGCGGCGACGCCGCGACGAAGCTGCCGGCCGGCCTTGCAGTTCCCGCCAAATGGCCGTGCCCGGCCGACGACGACTGACGGGCGTTTTTTCCCGCGCCGGACGCGGCAGATGATTGCCCACAGCGCGGCGGAACGCTCCGCCGGCGGAGAGCGCGAATGCAGGCTCGGGCGGGTCCTCCGGCCCGCTGTTTGGTGCTGGACTTTCCTCTTGTTCCGCCTTCCTCGGGCTTGGCCTGGGGGATCCAGAATCGACCCCATTTTCGGTTCCCGAGGCGCTGGATCCTCGGGTCAAGCCAGGTCAAGCGCGAGGACGGCGGAATATGAAATGGCGGTGAGTAGCGTCATGGAAATCGTCTTTTCTGCAGGTCCGTAGCCGTTCCGTTGACAACTGCTGCTTCCTGAAATTTGAAGCTCGTGCTGTAATCCAAATGGATCCCATCGGGGCTACAGCGCCGCGCGTCTCATCATAGGCGCAAGGACGCGGTAGCACCTTGAATTTCTGCATGTTTTTATCCGTCAATCGGCTAGGATTAAGGAAACAAGCAGTAGGTAACCGCCATGACGAAACGCCGATTGCCGCTTGCTGCTGCTCTCTGCCTTCTCGGCGGCCCCGGGCTCGCTGAACCCGTTACCGTCGATCTCGAGCTCGTCGTTGCGGTCGACGTCTCCTATTCGATGGAGCCGGAGGAGTTGAGCGTCCAGCGGGCCGGCTATGTGGAGGCCTTCCGCAGTCCGGAGGTCATCACGGCGTTGCGTGGCGGGCCGCTTGGAAAGATTGCCGTCACCTATGTCGAATGGGGCGGCAAGGCGGTTCAGGTGATGCCGTGGACGCTGCTTTACGACGCCGAGACCGCGCACGAATTCGCCGAGACCCTAGAGCGCCAACCGATGCGGCGCATCGGCTTCACCTCGATCTCGAACACGCTCTCCGTCGGCCGCGCGCTTTTCCAGACAAGCCCCTTTCAGGCGAGGCGACGCGTTATCGACATATCGGGCGACGGACCCAACAATGCCGGCGCGCCGGCGCCTCTCGCGCGAAACAACACCATCGGACAGGGGATCACGATCGACGGCCTTCCGATCATGCTGCGGAGCGACCCGGACACGACGTCGATCCCGGATCTCGACGCCTACTATCGCGAGTGCGTCATTGGCGGCCCTGGATCCTTTCTCCTGAAGGTGAAGCACATCGACGAGTTTGCGGCGGCGATCCTCGCCAAGCTCGTGATCGAGATTTCCGGACTGAAGGTGAGCTGGCAGGAAGAGCCGAGGCTGAGCCCCGTCCAGTATGGTCAACCCTATAATTGCTTCATCGGCGAGGAACTGCAGGAGCGCGCGATCGGCCGGTAGGTCACTTCAATGCTTTGCTGAAGGAATGGTTCCAACTCCTTGAAACCTTGGGCGGAAGATCGCTAGGCATTTTTCCGGGAGGAGCCAGCGCTCCATGAATTCTGACAATTCAAGTCGGCACGTTCGGAAGCCGCGATACGCGCCAACGTTGTCGATGACTTTTTGAGCCCTGCTTTCCAAAGGCCAGAACGGTATTGCCGTCACGCCGAACGGACTCGTTGACGTGGGGAATCCCCCGTCATCTCGAATCGACCAAACGATGCCCTGAGCGATGATTTCGCTAAAAAAATCGCGGCTTTTGCGGACGCGGTGCTCATGACCGCATGAAAGCATTGACGGCTGACGTTCGCAATGGCCATACCGGCGACCATGTGGCATCCACATAACTCGCAGTTTTCCTGGAATTGCTCAATTGAGCCGCTCGCCGAAGAACGCATCCGGAAACAGCAAAAACATCGGCTTCTTGCGAAGTTCAATCGCGGACCGGTTTTTCGAAGCGAGCCATCGCTGTACGGACTGTTGGGGCGGCTCGCCGACGGTAGCGGCGATCGACCGGCCCATGAGGTCGAGACGGCGGCCGGAGTAGCCGAGATCGGCCGGGTGCCGACCGAAGCGGGACGGGCCGAAATCCACGCACCAGCGCTTCCGGTGCGGAAACGGCTTGGTAAGACCCGCCGCGAAGAAGGCCCAGACGTCGATGTCCTTCAGCCCGTTCGTGCCGTTGAGATAATGCAGCGCACTGCCCTGGGCCAGCGCGATGAGGAGCAGGCGGTCGCGATAAAGCCCAGCGACCGGCGCACGATCGAAGATGGCGCTGAGCGTGCGAAACGCGACGGCTGCGATCCTTTCCAAGTCTGACGGCGCCAAGCGTTCGTAGGATCTTTCGCTGACGTCTTCCATCGTGAGCACTCGCGTCGTCGCCGGAGATTAGGTCTTGCTGCGCAGTCCGCCACAGAGGATGCAGTCGCATCGCCGGGTAACGATAACCCCGGACGGCAGGACGTACAAAGACGGCGTTACGCAAGGCGGGGAGTCAGTAGACGTCACGGCGGGTGCTGTCGAACGTTCCAAGGGAACAAACTGGTGGGCGGAGTTGCAGGTTGGACCGATTCGATCACGGCGCCGACGCGCCGTGGCTGGATAGAGTTGCAATGGCGGTGTCACGGAGGAGACGCGGCATCGGGTTGATAAACACAAGCGGGAACGATCCCAAGCGCTGAGTCGGCGGCGCGTAAAACTCGCGCATTTCCGCGAGAGGAAGGCTATCCAATTGTCTCCCAGACCGAATGGGCGTCGCGGATGACCTTCTTGATGTTCTTTTCCTTCTGCCAGTCGCGGCCGATGTCCTTGATGACGGGGCGCTTCTCGGGAGAGAAAATATAGCTCTTCTTGTTGCGGACGTATTTTTCCAGCGTCGGGTTCACGCCGTAGTAGAATTGTTTCTCGGGATCCTTCGCCGGGTCCATGAGGCGCGCGCAATCCCGCGCGAACTCACCTCTGAGAAGCGACGGCGAGGTGGTGAAGATCGGGAAGGCGGTGAACTTCGGGATCTTGATGCCGAACAGCCGCATATATTCGTTGCGCTTGTGAAAATGGCCCTTCTTGGCGATGTCCCATTTCTGCTCGGCGGTGTGGAACGACACTTGCGCGATCGCGGGATCTCGGAAGGCAGCGAAGACGTTTGCGCCGATATCGGCCAGGGCGACCCAATCGTCTTCGAGGTGCAGCACGAAATCTGCCCTGGTAGCCGACCAGAGCCGCCGGACGGCGCCGCCGAAGCTCGCGGTTTCCGGCTCGAAGACGATCGCCGCGGGAAACTGTTTCCGGACCAGTTCAAGGCAGGCGGCGTGCGCGTCGTCGTCCCCGAAGATCGGATCGAGGTTCATATGGATGTTTTCGATCTCGAAGTGGTCGAGCATCCGCTTAGACAGGCTCTCGAGCGTCGCGGCGAGCAGATCGGGGCGCCGGGCGGCGACGATGCAAACGTCAATTTTCGGCATGGGTGCAGCCTTGCGTTGAGGCGGGTGGCGTACACGCTTATCAACGCCGGCGGCGTGTGGCTGAGCAGCGGATGATCAAGCGCCGCTTATATAAGCAACTCAACAAGGGCGTGCAACAGGGAAAGCATGGCTCGCGCAAGTATCGCAGTTCCCTACTACAACAGTGCCCAGACGATTTCCAAAAGCTTGCCGTGATAATAGCGCCCCAAATCATCGGGGTCGTCCCGAAAATGATCGAGCTTCGTCCCGATCACGATCACATAGCCATCCCGCAACGGCATGTCGCGCCCTCCCGGTCAGAGCGGCATGGATCTGCATCCCGCAATGCGGAAGCGAAGCGCCCGATCACGTCAGAGGTTCCGGTAGCATCATGCGGGTCGGTGCCACTCTTCGGCCTCAGCCTTCCTATGGGATCAAGATTCCGGTATCACGACTCGATCAGCAATCCTGAAATGGAGGTTTGCGCGCGCCTTGGCGCGCTTTATCTGGCCTCATGGGAGTTCGCGTGCGCAAAGTGAAAGTCTTCTCCGCCACCGTCGGCGAGAGCTTCGGCAAGACCATCGAGAACTTCGGCGACAACCTGATGGCCGATATTCTCCAGAACCTTTTTTCCGTCGAGCCGGTCTATGTCGAACCGGCACGGGCCGAACTCATCGGTGTCGGCAGCATCATCGACGCCTATTATCGGTACAACCGCAAGAAATACGCGTTCTGGCGCAAGCGCCCCTGGCGAACACTGCGCGTTTGGGGCTCCGGTTTCATGGACACCGGAACGCCGGCGCTGTGGCCGCAGCGCCTCGTCTTTGACGCGGTGCGCGGCGAACTGTCGAAGGCAAGAATTGCACCCGACCGCGACATTGCGCTCGGAGATCCGGCGATCCTGCTGCCGCTGATCTGGCCCAAGAAGAATGCGGCGACGTCGGAAGTCGTGGTCATCCCGCACTTCGTTACATACCAGACCTTTCTGGAGCGCTACGGACCGTCCCTGCCCAGCCACTGGAGAGTCCTCAACCTCCTCGGAGACCCGCAAAAGATTTGCGAGGCGATCTCCGCCAGCGACCTGGTGATCTCCAGCAGCCTCCACGGCCTCATCGTCGCCGACGCCTATGGCGTGCCCTCGATCTGGATGGAGCCCCACGGCAAGATAAAGGGCGACGGCTTCAAATTTGCGGATTACTTCAGCTTTCGCGGCGCGCCTCTCCCCGGTCCCGTCGATTTCGATAGCCTGCTAACGGCCGGCGGAGCAGACAAGGCTGGCAACGCGCCCGCGGTCCCATCCGCCGAGACGATTGACTGCTTGTTGCGGTCCTTTCCATTCCGTTGAGGCCACTGCATGTTTTCTTAAATCGTCGCCGATTTAAGGATAAAAACATGCAGCAATTCAAAGTGCTACAGCGTCCTCTGCGCGTCTGATAAGACGCGCGGCGCTGTAGGCAGGCCTCAGCCGGCTAGTCCGACGTGAACGCGATCGGGGCGATGAAACCCAGGTCGCGCAATTGCCTTGAGCCGGAAAACCGCACGGAATCCGGGCTCTGGAAGTTGAAATCGCCGGATTTCTGCAGATCGTCCAGCATCCTGCGATAGGCGGCGGCGCCGTCGAAATATTGTCCGTCCGTCACCGCGTGCTCGATCTTCTCCTTATAGTCGGAGAAGAACTTGAAGTGCAGCAACACGCCGGAGATCGCCGGAAAATTCCGCTCGCAGGGAAGCGGCTGGTGAATGCTGACCCCGAGGTTGCATTCCCTGTCCCAGAAGATCAGCGGATATTTCATGAGTTCCAGCACGTGCGCGAACTTCCGCTTGCGCGGCCCGCCGGTGATGCTGATCGCCCGCTTGGTATAGGTGATCTCGTATCCGGCGCCATCGAAGTGGTCGGCGATCTCCCAAGGCATCCGTGCATCCGTGCTGTCGAGTGCCGCTGATCCGAGCGGGCCGACCGGGTACATGTCGAGCATGGGCGCAGCGAGGCGCTTCTCGCCGCGCGCTTCAAGCGCACGGATGAGATTGCGGAGCGGCTGGCGTTCGCAATCGTCGTAGATCAGGAATTCGTCCGAATCGACGTTGAGATACCACCGGTCCTTGCCGTAGCGCGCGAACAGCGTCTGGCGCCATTCGCGCCCGCGCCGGGCGTCCCGGTAGCGCAACGGCGAACTCCAGACGTCAACGTCCGGCTGCGAGCTGAGATATTCGCGCGTGCCGTCGGACGACACATCGTCAATGCAGATGAAGCGCGAAACGCCGAGCCTTCTGTAGTGAGCGAGAAAGGACGGCATCAGCTTCACGTCGTTGTGCGTGTTGAAGACGACCGGAATGTCGTCGCGGCCGAGCGGCCGAGCGCCGCCCTCGTTCAGGCACGACATTTCGATGTCCCGCTTCCGCTTGCGCTCACGCGCCGCCAGCTTGAAGGTCTCATACCGGGTGACGATCCGGTCGAGAAGGCTTCGCTGGCCCCGCCCGCTCTCATGGTCAAGAAGACGAAAGGGGTAGTGAAGGTCCTTCAAAATCCGCTCCAGGTGCCGCTGCGATAGCTGCGTTTATCGGGATCATGACCGGAATTCAACTCGGCAGCCCGTGGCGGCTCAAATCCGCAATTCCCGCGCGGCGCGGACCGGTTGTCGCCGGGCTTTTGCTCGCAGCCATGCTCGGCTGCGGCTGCGAAGGCCCGGGAGAAATCCAGCGTTCCGCCGATATGCCGGGAGCCCTGCTGCGAAAAATGCCCGTCGTCCTCATAGATCGCGACGCCGTCCTCTTCCGCCCGGCAATTGACGGCGTCGCAAAGATAATCGGTGGAATTCAGGACGGGAAAGTCCGCAGCCACGCTGGCCAGCACCGATCGGACCTCCCTGTCATGTGCCTCGACCGCCGCAACCGGCAGATCGCAATCTCCGGAAGGCAGCCCAAGCAAGCGTGCCCGCGCCACGCAAAGTCCGGTATTGCGCCCGTCCCTCGGAGGCGGACTTACGACAACGGGCTGGAGCCCGATCGAGCGCAGCCAGGCGAGCGTCGACTGGAAGTTTTGCGTGACAAGCTCGGGGCTTGAACCTGTGCGGCCCTTGCCGCGAAGGAAAACCGTCTCCGCGATGACCGCGGCGGTACCGGCCGTCAAGGTCATCGCAAAGACAGGTTGCCGTCCAAAACGGCGGCAATCGCGGAAGGGCGTTTCGACATATCGCCAGGTACCATAGGTCTGTACTGCATTCCTGGGGGAGATCCGTATCCGAGGGGTTATCGCCCGTAATACGGCATTGGAAACGAAGCCATGGCCCGAGCGGGGCGCGCGCTCGGGAAACTCGGAAAAGTTGGGGAAAAATGGTAGCTCGCGCAACCATCGCAAGCACGCGTGTTGCGTGGCAGGCGGCGGCACGCGAAGCACGCGCCCCGTCGGCTAGAGCAATTCCAGGAAAAGTGTGTAACGGTTTTCCGTCCGGAATTGCGTAGTTTCAACGAGTTAGATCATTTCACTGTTTCAATGAAACAATGAAATGATCTAAAACGCGAAGGGATAGCGCGGCTTGAGTTTCCCGGTCGCCAGTTTCGCGAAATTGCGCATCTTGCCCGGAATGTGCTCGCGGCGATCGTAAGCCTTGAGCAGATCCCCCGAGCTACAATCCTCGTTGAAGCGCGCGATCCATTCCTCCGTCAGGTCGTCGCGCTGGACGGTCATCGTCGTCTCAGCCGTGGCCGGCGGGGAGACGCGCAACTGCCCGGCGATATGCGCGATGAAGGGGCTCGGATCGTTCGCGAGGTCTTCATAGGCGAATTCGGTGAAGGGCACGCCGAGGAGATCCAGGTAGCCCTGCCAGAAACCGTAGCTTTCGCGGATGTAGAAGAAGCACCGGGCGATCTGCTCGAAGTCGTAGCGCGGCTCGGCCTTTGCCCCGTGGTGGGCGGCGAAAGCGCGTGTCTGTCTTGCCCGCGCAAACGAGATCGCCTGCCTCAGCGTGTCTCTGCGTCGGAGAAAGACGATCGCTGTCTCATGTTCGCAAAGGCAATGGCGGATGAAATCCCGGCTGTAACGCTCGCGCGTCACGAAAAGCTGGTTCGGAAAGATCTTCATGCCGAACACGCCGTTCGGGGTCGAGCACTTCCGGATGACTTCCGCGAAGAAGGCGTCCCATGAGAGGGCGCCCATATCGAGACCGTGAAGCTTGGGCGACAGCCACTCGGTGGATCTGCCCATGTCCTGCGACTGATTGATGAGCGACCCGAGCCAGTTCGATCCGCTTCGTGCCTCGGTCAGAAGGAGATAACCACGCATGAATCCTCATCTAGTCCTTGTTGCGCGATAGCGTCGGATTCCGGGGCGTTCCGCGTGCATCGGCAATGGGTCTTTTCTCTCCGCGGACACCCACTTTTCGCGCGGGAACTCCGGCATAGATGCCGAGCGGGTCCGTTCGGCCCCTCACGACGCTGCCCGCGCCGATCACACACCCCCGGGAAATGTGCGCGCCATCAAGGATCACCGTTCCGGCGCCGATCCAGACGTCGTCCTCGATGACGATCCCCAGTCTCGTCTCGCGTTGCTTCTTAATCGGAACATTGGGATCGCTGAAGCCGTGATTGGCCGGGACCACGACCACATGGGCGGCGATCCGCACCCAGTTGCCGATCGTCAGGCCGCCGGAGCCATAAAGTATCGAATACGGGTTGAGGCTGAAATGATCGCCGATGGTGACGAAGCCGTCATTGGCATCGATGATCGCGCCGCGCTTGATTTCCGCCTTGCGGCCGATGCGGATCTTGCCCCTGTTCGGATTTATTATGCCTCCGTCGATGCGGAACTTGCCACCGATCTCGAGGCGCCCCCAATAGCGGAGCTGAAGCAGCAATGCCCGAATTTCGCCAAGCGTCATACCCGCTCTCCGGCTGCAATCGGTCAAGTGTTGCAGAGACGCCAGCCGCCCGCAACATCCGCCGTGCGTCGAAGCGACCGCACGTCGATCGCGGCGCGGACGCGCCGCCCTGCTTGCATGTTTCCTTAAATCGTAGCCGAATTAAGGACAGCAATTCAAAGTGCTACAGCGTCCTTCGTGCGTCTGAAAAGGCGCACGGCGCTGTAGTCCGCTAAAACGCGAACGGATATCGCGGCTCGAGCTTGCCGGACGCCAGTTTCGCGAAGTTGCGCATCTTGCCGGCAATGTGCTCGCGACGGTCGTAGGCCCTGAGCATGTTTCCCGACCGGCAATCTTCGTTGAAGCGCGCGATCCATTCCTCCGTCAGGCCGTCGCGTTGAACGGCCATTGTCGTTTTGGCCCTCGCCGGAGCGGTAACGCCAAGGTGTTCCGCGATATGCGCGATGAAAGGGTTCGGGTCGGCGGCAAGATCCTCGTAGGCAAATTCGGTGAACGGCGCGCCCAGGAGCTCCAGGTAACTCTGCCAGAAATTGTAGCTTTCCCGGATATAGAAGAAGCAGCGGGCGATCTGTTCGAAGTCGTAGCGCGGCTCCGCCTTTGCTCCGTGGTGGGCGGCAAAGGCCCGCGTCTGCCGCGCCCGCGCGAAGGAAATCGCCTGCCTCAACGTGTCCCTGCGCCGAAGGAAGACCAGCGCCGTCTCATGCTCGGAAAGGCAATGGCGGATGAAGTCCCGGCCGCAGCGCTCCTGGGTGACGAAAAGCTGGTTCGGGAAGATCTTCATGCCGAACGCTCCGTTCGCGGTCGAGCATTTCCCGATGATTTCTCCGAAGAACGCGTCGAAAGGCAGGGCGTTGACATCGAGGCGATGGGCCTTCGGGGCCAGCCACTCGGCCGGCAATCCCATTTCGCCGGAATGACCGAGGAGAGTGCTCAGCCAACTGGAGCCGCTTCTTGCTTCGGAGAGGATCAAATATCCGCGCATCAGGTCCCCTATATTATGTCTCACTAAACCTGAAATGCGCGGCTAAGGGTCAATCTGGGCAATTTTCTGCCGCCCCGGTCCGATTCTCTGGAGAAAACGGGTGCGCAGTCGTTGATCGACGCAAACACGCAACAGCGCGCGGGAGCGGCCTTCACTGCTGGCATCCTTGGAAAGCCCGGCAATAGCATCGCGCGCCAGCCGCGCGAGCGCGTCCGTGGCGGCGCACTCCAGTTTTTTTGATTGAGACCGGCATCGCCACTTGATCGATCGATGATTTATCCGTAGCGATGCCGAGCCGCTTTGCTCAGTGGGGATCAACACATCATGGAAATTTTTACGTCTGCCGGCTTGCTGGCGCTTCTGCAGGTTATTGTCATCGACCTGGTGCTTGCCGGGGATAACGCCGTCGTCATCGGCCTTGCCGCCGCCGGGCTTCCGACCGAGCAGCGCAAGAAGGCGATCCTGGTCGGCATTCTCGCCGCGACCGTTCTCCGCATCGCGCTTGCCAGTGTGACCGTCCAGCTCCTCGAAATCATCGGCCTGCTGCTCGCCGGCGGCATCCTGCTGCTCTGGGTCTGCTGGAAGATGTGGCGCGAACTGCGTGCCGCCCAGGGTGAAGGCGCGGACGAGGGGAATGGAGAGCCGCATAAGAAGACCTTCATGCAGGCGGCGATCCAGATCGTCGTTGCGGACGTCTCCATGTCGCTCGACAACGTGCTTGCGGTTGCAGGTGCTGCTCGCGAGCATCCGACGGTGCTGGTGTTCGGCCTCATCCTCTCGATCGCGATGATGGGTGTTGCCGCGGGCCTCATTGCCAAGCTGCTCAACCGTTACCACTGGATCGCCTACATCGGTCTGGCGATCATCCTCTATGTCGCGCTCGACATGATCTATCGCGGATCGCTCGAGGTCTGGCCGCACGTCGTCCCGGTCGTCGCGGCGATCGCGGGCTGATCTTCGTTACCCACGCGGGGCCGGCAACCGGCCCCGCGCGTCTTATCAGACGCACAAACGCTGTGGCGCATTGCGATCATGCCGTCAGGCAGGGAGCTTCTCGGCTACGCCACCAACGCGCTCAGTTCCGCAGGGCTCCTCACGCCCGCCTGGTAGAGGGTAAAGAGCCTCTTGGCGAGCGCTTCTGCTTCAGGACTGGTGCACGGGAGTTTTTTCGCCTCCAGTGTGGAATTGAAAACGCCCTGAAGAAATTCGATGTCGGCCGGTAGGATGAGGCCGGTTTGAAAGTCGCGAGAGGGAGACATGGCCGCGGCTCCTGTTGGGGCGAAAGTGCACGTATCTCTCAGCCAGTGGGCGCCCGTGTCATTTGCCACCGATGTTCATAGCATGCGCCCGAAATGTGGCGTGCGTCAGAACATTCGTCTCGGGCCATCGGGCCGGCGAGGCCAGGCCGACCCATGCGAAGGGAGCAACTGCAGCGCCGTTACCCGATTACCGACGAAGCAATTGGACGGGCTACGGCGTCTTTGCGCGCCTGACAGACGCTCGGCACTGAAGCGCAAGACATGGAAGGTCCCAGAGTGGTGCAAAAGGGGGCGGGGAGCATCGCTCTGGGACCTCTCACGCCTACGGCGGCGGGGGCTAGCCGTTGATTCCGCAGGCGTTTACGTGCCGCAATATGCACCCGGAGAAACACTCGGCAACGGGTATCAGACCTTTGGCACGCCGCATCGGACTTAGGTCTGATACTTTCGGTGGATGAGTGCCCTAAACCTTCTTGCAACCGAGCGAGGAGTTCCTCCCCAACCACGGCCTATCTTGTTGTACCATGCCTTTCCGGGATGCCGGCAATGAAGAGATTCGCGTTCCTGGCAGCGCTCGCAGCGCCGGCCATTGCTCTCGCCCTCGCCATAGCTGTGGTCGACTGGCTGGAGCCGGCGACGGGCATATCAAATGAGACCACTGCATCAACCAATCCGCAGATGCGCGTACCTTGATGTCGCCATCAGGTTACGGGGCGGCCTCGGGTGACAGCATGAGCAATCGGCGTCGCAGCGGACGGCGCACAATGACCCGCGCCCGCTTCACGCCAAGTCGGCTGGCATCACTCGGCAACCGCTACTGATGTTGTCCCGGCACGCCCGCTTCGCCGAGATCCCAATAGATCCCGGCCATAAGCGCCAGACCCTCGCGGGCGATCACGAGCGGAAGATGCTCGTTCGGCGCGTGCTGGGAGCACCCGGGATAGGAACGCGGGACCCACACGGTCGGGAGTTCCAGGATATCGGCGAAAATGTCGTTCGGCAGCGATGCGCCGAGGTTCGGCAGGATGGCCGGTCTCTTGCCGGTGGTGCGAACAATCGAGTCCACCGTCCAATTGACCCATGGATGACCGGGATCCAACCGTGTCGCATGAAAAACCGCGTCGTTCGACTGAGCGACGCGCACATGGGAAAAGCCGTGGCGGTCGAAGTGCCGTCTGAGCGCCGGAAGGATATCTTCGGCATCGACGCCAACGACGAAGCGCAACTGGCACCGCGCCCAGGCCCGCGGCGGAATGGCGCCGACAGGCGTCCTCGGGTTCCCCGCTTCGAAGGCGAGGATCGCGAAGGAGCACCAGGCGAACAGCTTTTCCGCCGGCGTCAAACCGGGTTCGCCCCAATCGGGATCGATGTCGGGATCGCCGGCGCTCGGTTCCAGCTGGCAATCGGCAAGTACGCGCCGGACATCCTCGGGGATACCCTCCGGACGCCATTCTGGAATCAGAATCTCACCCGTCGGGGTGGTGATGCTTGCAAGAGCGTGCGCAAGCTCAATCGCCGGGTCGGAAAGAAGGCCGCCCCAGTTGCCGGAGTGATGGCTGCCCTCGCGCGCATCTATCCAGACATCGAAGCTGACGGCGCCGCGCGACCCCAGGAACACCGTTGGCCGCGCGGCTGAGAGACGTGGTCCATCCGAGGCGATCAGAACGTCCGCTCGAAACAAGTCCTTGTGGGTGGCGGCCAGCTCGCGAAGGCCCGGCGAGATCCGCTCTTCCCCCATTTCGATCAGGTATTTGGCGTTGAAGCCAAGTCTGCCGCGCGTCTCCAGCACAGCCTTGATCGCCCCGATGTTGATCGAATGCTGCCCCTTGTTGTCGGCGACGCCGCGTCCGTACCATCGGCCGTCGTGTTCCGTCATCCGCCATGGGGACAGGCCTTCGTTCCAGCTATCTTCGAGGCCGCGAACCACGTCGCCGTGACCGTAGCCGAGCACAGTCGGCCTTGCCGGATCCTCGATGCGCTCGGCGTAGAGAAAAGGCCAGTTGCCCTCGGACAGTGTCTGGCAGGCGAAGCCGAGTGCTTCGAAGGCCGGCTTGATCTCGGCTTCGATATAGTCCGCCAGCACTGGAGCGCGATCCGGATTCTGGCTCTCCGTCGGCATGGTGACGCGACGCGCGAGATCATCGCGGAAAGCACCGGAATCGAAGTAGGCCTCTGCTCTCGCTATGGCTGCATCGCGGGTCATGCCTCAACATACCACCGGAAGTAGCGCGGCGGAATGCTTACCCGTGACTACGGAGCGTCTTATTCGCTGTCAGTCGGAATCAAACCTGCGACGGCCCTGTCCGAAATTCGTTCGCTGCCTGCCAGGCCCTCGGCAACGCCGGCTCTGTCCGCCGCGGGGCGGTTCTGGCTCATCTTGCTTTTGCCCTCGATCCGGGTGATCGGCATTCTAAGCCCGACGATGCCCTTGAGCTGTGCTTGAACGAATGCTTCGGGCGCATTGGTGACGGCCCACCGATCGGCGCGCGGCCCTTCGTGAAGATCGGTCAGCCGCGTGACGACCTCGAGCAAGCGCTCAGCATCGTCGTAAAACTCCACCGGTCCATAGGCATGCACCGCCGCATAGTTCCAGGTCGGGACGACCTTGCCGTGCTCGCGTTTCGACGCGTACCAGGAGGGGGTGATATAGGCATCCGGCCCCATGAAGATCGCCATGGCATCGCCGATCGGCGGGGCCTTCCATTGCGGATTGGCCCTGGCGAGATGGCCATGCAGCGTCCCATGCTCGCCTTCGTCCGGATCGAGGATCAACGGCAACGGCGTCGCGATCAGGCCATCTGCGGTGGCCGTCACGAAGTGGCAAAGCCGCGCCTCGCGCATCATCCTATGGAGTGCGGCGCGATCATCCTCTCTGAAGGCTGGCGGTGTGTACATCGAGTCCGGTTCCTATTGCTGGCGGCATTCAAGCACAGCATCGCTCATTTCGCGAACTTGCGTGCGCCGGCGACGCAGAGGATGACCGCGACCGTCACCACGAGCATCGTGAGGCTCACCTCTTCATGAAGCAAGGTCGCGGCCAGGGCTAGTCCGAAAAACGGCTGCAGCAATTGCAATTGCCCGACCGCCGCGATGCCGCCCTGCGCCAAGCCGCGGTACCAGAAGATGAAGCCGATCAGCATGCTGAACAGGGAAACATAGCCAAGACCGAGCCAGCCGGGCATACCCACCTCAGCGAATGACGACGGCATCAGGGCGAGCGCGATCGAGAGCATGACGGGGAGCGACAGGACGAGCGCCCAGGAGATCACCTGCCAGCCGCCAAGGGTGCGCGACAGTTTCGCCCCCTCGGCATAGCCGAGCCCGCAAGCGACGATTGCAGCGAGCATGAGGGCGTCACCGACGGGCGAGGCCGAGAGACCCTGCGCGAGCGCGAAGCCGATAACCAGCAGGCTTCCCGCGACGGAAAACATCCAGAAGGCGGGGCGAGGGCGCTCGCCGCCACGAAGCACGCCGAAAGTCGCGGTCGCGAGCGGCAGCATTCCGACGAAAACGATCGAGTGCGCCGATGTCACGTGTTGAAGCGCGAAGGCGGTCAGCAGGGGAAACCCGACGACGACGCCGAGGGAGACGATTGCCAGGGAGAAGAGCTGGTCGGTTGTGGGCCGCTTTTCCCTGAAGGCAAGAAGAAGGAACAGGGCAAGCAGGCCCGCGATGCCGGCCCGCGCAACGGTCAGGAACACCGGGTCGAAATCGAGCACGGCGGCTCTGGTCGCGGGCAGCGAGCCGCTGAAGATCAGCACGCCGAGAAACCCGTTGATCCATCCGCTCGTCGTCTTTTCCATAGCCTTCTCCTTTTTCAATGCCGGTATCCGCCGAAGTGGCTGGTGCCGCCAGAGACAATCCAGTACAGTTAGACAAAACTGTTATGCATCGTGGAGCAGTACAGATGGGCATCGCAGCGACAGCCGAGGGTGGTGGCACACGCGTTGCGGCGGTGATGGGCGCGATCCGACAGCGCATCGCCAATCGCAGCCTGACGCCGGGGAGCAAGCTGCCGTCGGTCCGCGCCTTCGCCACGACCATGCAGGTCTCGACCTCGACGGTGGTGGATGCGTACGAGCGCTTGGTTGCCGAAGGGGTGATTGCGTCGAGACCTGGTTCCGGCTTTTACGTTTCCGGGCAGGTCGTGCCTCTGGCATTGGCGGAGATCGGACCGCGGCTCGACCGTGCCGTCGACCCGCTATGGGTTTCCCGGCAGTCGCTCGAAAGCAGCGATGCGACGCTCAAGCCCGGCTGCGGCTGGCTGCCGCCGTCGTGGATGCCGGAGGCGGCGTTGCGCAAAGGGCTGCGCGGCCTTTCGCGGGCGGAGGACGCCGCGCTCACCGACTACGGGACGCCGCTCGGATTTCCTCCGCTCCGGCAACTGCTTGCGCGGCGCATGATGGAGCGCGGGATCGAAGCCTCGCCCGATTGCATCATGCTGGCGGAGTCGGGCACGCAGGCGATCGATCTCCTGTGCCGCTTCTTCCTCGAAACCGGCGATACGGTGCTTGTCGACGACCCGTGCTACTTCAATTTCCACGCGCTGCTGCGCGCCCACCGCGCCAAGATCGTCAGCGTGCCCTATACGCCCACGGGGCCGGACATCGAAGCATTCGCCAAGGTGGTCGCGGAGCACCGGCCGCGCCTCTACATCACCAATTCCGCCATCCACAATCCGACCGGTGCGGTTCTTTCTCCCGTCGTTGCCCACCGGGTGCTGAAGCTCGCGGACCAGTTCGACCTCACCATCGTCGAGGACGACATCTTTGCGGATTTCGAGCTGACGCCCGCGCCAAGACTGGCGGCCTTCGATGGCCTCAGCCGCGTCGTCCACATCGGCAGCTTTTCGAAGACACTGTCGGCCTCGGCGCGCTGCGGCTTCATCGCGGCGCGTCCGGAATGGATCGAGGGACTGGCGGACCTGAAGATCGCCACCGCGTTCGGCGGCGGACGCCTTTCGGCTGAGCTCACCTACAACGTGCTGAGGGATGGCGGCTATCGCAAGCACATGGAGGCGCTTCGCTCGCGGCTCTCGCGCGCCATGGCCGAGACCGGCTCCCGGCTGAGAAAGCTTGGCATCGAGCCTTGGCTGGAGCCGCAGTCGGGCATGTTTCTCTGGTGCCGGCTGCCCGCGGGGCTCGACGCCGCCGACATTGCCCAGGAAGCCCTGACCGAGAACGTGGTGCTGGCGCCCGGCAATGCCTTCAGCCTTTCCCAGTCCGCTGAGGCGTTCATGCGGTTCAATGTTTCGCAGTGCCTGGACGATCGGGTGTTTCAGACGCTCGGGCGCGCAATCGACAGGCGGGCATCGCCGGCGTTTTTGGTGCGGCCGTAACGACGGTCCGAGGGCCAGCGCCGGTCCGAGGGCCAGCGCCGGTTCGAGCCGGTTGCTGAGTTTCAAGGATAGGAAAAAGCCCCAGCCATTAGGGGAAGCTGGGGCTTCTCTAGGTTCGCCCTGCAGGCCGTCCGTTTCGGGAGGGGCCGGACGCGGCGCGGGCGAATGCGGGCAGAATATTTCCCGACGCTAATATAATGCCACCGAGGCGGCGCCGTTGAAATACTGAAAATTAGGGGCAAATGGCGAAAATTAGGTGATCAAGGAGCCGACGAGCCTCCGTCCGAGCGACTTCATGCTGCATCGCCAGCAACCGAAGCGCGGCTTGCGAAAGCGCGGCTGATGACGGCGACGACGAGTGCGGCGATGATCAGGACCGCGGCGACGGAGAAGGTGATGCGCATGCCGGCGGCAACGGCCTCCGGGGCTGCCGCGGTGATCTCGCTCGTGCCGGAGGCAAGCGCGAACACCGCGCCCATGAAGGAGGCGCCGGTGACGAGGCCGAGGTTGCGCGAAAGGTTGAGCATGCCGGAGACGATGCCCCGCTCGCCAGGCCCGACATCCTTCATGACGCCGGTGTTGTTGGCCGCCTGGAACAGGGCATAGCCGGCGGTAACGATCATGATCGGCGCGACATAGCCGGCGATGCCGAACCCTGCCGGGAGCAGCGAGAGGAGGAACGCGCCGGCGCCGATCGCGGCGAGCCCCGCGACGGTCGTCGACTGCGCGCCGAGCCGGTCGACAAGGCGGCCGGCGGGGACGCCGGCAAGTGCCGCAACGACTGGGCCAGCGGACATGACGAGGCCGACGAGCGCGGCATCGAGCCCGAGCCCGCGGGAAAGATAGAACGGTCCGACCACCAGCGTCGCCATCATCACCGTCGAGACGAGCGCGCTCATGGCGAGGCCGGAGGAGAGCACCGGATCGCGGAACATTGCGAGGCGGAGCAGGGGGAAAGCCGTTCTCGTCTCGGTAAACAGGAAGAGGGCACCGGTGAAGATCGCCGCCAACAGCAGGCCGATGTTGAGTGGACCAAAACTGCCGTGTCCGATCGTCATGGCGAGCGCGTAGGCGGCGAGCGTCAGCGCCAGCAGCACGGTGCCGGTGGTGTCGAAGCCCGTCCGATCCTTGGGTCTCTCGCGGTCCGCGGGCAGGCTGCGGCAAGCGAGGAAGAATGCGAGGACGCCGAGCGGCACGCCGGCGAGGAAGATCGCCCGCCAGCCGAGGCCGGCGATCAGGAGGCCGCCGAGCGAGGGACCGAGGGCGGTGCCGATCGCCGATGTCGTTCCGAGCAGCCCCATGGCGCTGCCGGTCCGTGCCTTCGGCACCGTCTCGCCGACGAGCGCCATCGCAAGCGCCATCATCATCGCGGCGCCGAGGCCCTGCACGGCCCGCGCCGCGATCAGCATCCAGAGCGTGGGCGCGACGCCGCAAAGCACGGAAGCAAAGGTGAAGAGGGCGATGCCGGCGATGAGCAGACGGCGGCGGCCGACCATGTCGCCGAGCCGCCCGACACTGACGATGAGCGTGGTGATGGCGAGAAGATAGGCGAGCACGACCCATTGCACCGCCTGGAATGAGGCGCCGAACGCTTCGGCCAGAGCCGGCAGGCCGACATTGGCGATGCTGGTGCCGAGCGAAGAGAGCAGCATGGAGAGGGAAAGGGCGGCAAGCGCCCAGCGAAAGGAGGGCGTCCGTTCGCCCCCTTCGGCGATCGCCTCCATTGGTCGCGTCGTGATTGTCATCGGCATGAACTCCTTTTCCGGCTTTAGAACGGCTGGCTGGAAGGTAGCTTTTCGCATGACATAGCGGAACGCGCATCATTTGCACCTCATTCGTGCGTTTGACGCCATGTCACTGTCCGCTATAGTCGGGCCATGACGAAGCCCGACCTCAACCTCCTTTCCACTCTCGACGTGCTGCTTTCGGAAGGCAGCGTTGCCCGCGCGGCCAAGCGGCTGCGGCTCAGCCCGTCGGCGATGAGCCGGGCGCTCGCGCGGCTGCGCGAGGCGACGGGCGATCCGCTGCTTGTCCGGGCCGGGCGCGGCCTGGTGCCGACACCGCGCGCGCTCGAGCTCAGCGAGCGCGTCGGGCGACTGGTCGAGGAGGCGGAAGCGGTACTGAGACCCCAGGAAAAGCTCGATCTCAAACGGCTGACGCGAACCTTCGTTCTGAGGACCAGCGATGGCTTCGTGGAGAATTTCGGGCCGGATCTCATTTCCCGCGTCGGCGGGGAGGCGCCCGGCGTGCGGCTCTGCTTCGTGCCGAAGCCGGACCGGGGCAGCGGACCGCTGCGCGAGGCGACCGTCGATCTCGAAACCGGCGTCGTGGGGGAGGCGACCAGTCCGGAGGTACGCACACAGGCGCTCTTCCGGGACAAGTTCGTCGGCGTCGTGCGCATGGGACATCCGCTTTGTGAGGGCGAGGTGACCGCCGCCCGTTACGCGGCCGGCCGCCATGTCCTCGTTTCGCGGCGAGGTCTCGACAAGGGGCCGCTCGACGAAGCGCTGGAGGCGCTCGGGCTCCAACGCGAAATCGTCACGATTGTCGGCGGCTTTGCCGCAGCGCTGGCGCTCGCCCGCGCTTCCGACATGATTGCCAGCGTTCCCGAGCGCCACACCGGGGCGCTCAGGGCCGGGATGCACAGCTTTCCGCTGCCGGTGTTCACACGGGAAATCACGGTTTCGATGCTCTGGCACCCGCGGCTAGACGCCGACCCGGCCCACCGCTGGCTGCGCGGATGCGTGCGCGAGGTTTGCGGCAGGCAAGGGGCGGGTTGATCGGCGGGCGAGGACGCCGGAGGTAAGAGTAGGCGATTTCCACGCAACGCCGCCGCCTTCGGACACACGCTCAAGCATTTGACCTAATGCTCGGGCTTTACATTTCTTTACATCCGCCGAGAACGCTCGAAACGTTGCCCGGTTAGCTTTGCTCCATTGCAGCAGGTGCTGCGGAGTGAAAGGAGACTGACTATGGAAAACGAGGACAAGAACTTGGTGAGCCCGACCGCTGGCGAACCCGCTTCGAAAGGATGGGGGCGGCGCGCCGCGATCGGTGGCCTCGCAACCGTCGCTGTTGTCGGCGCGGTCGGTTTTGCCGCCGCGCGCAGCGACGATTTCGGCTTCGGCATGGGCCGGTTCGGCATGGGCGGTCACATGATGCACGCGCATATGGGAGGTGGCGGCTTTATGGAACACCGGATCGACTCCATGTTTGATGAACTCGATACGACGCCCGAGCAGGAAGACAAGCTTTGGGACATTATCGACAAGGCGCGCGGCGAGATCAGGCCGACTTTCCGGGACTTCCGCGAGACGCGTGAGGAAGTTATCGAACTCCTCGGCGCGCCGACCCTGGATCGCGCCGCGGCCGAGAAGCTGCGCAGCGAGCGCATCGCGACCATAGACGAGGCCTCGCGCAAAATGACGACTGCGCTCCTCGACGCTGCCGAAGTGCTGACGCCGGAGCAGCGCGCCAAGCTCGTCAAGCATTTGAAGGAGCGCAGAGGCCACGGGCGGTGGTAAGACTGAGTCGGTTAGGCGGCTGAAAGGAGCGCAAGAAATGGCGGAAAGGGTCTTGATCGTTGACGACGACACGCGCCTGTCCGCCATGCTTGCCGACTATCTCTCCGGGAATGGCTACACGGTCCACACCGCCGCGACGGCCACGGCGGGTCTCGCCGACCTCGGGCGCCGTGCGCCGGACGCCGTGATCCTCGATGTCATGCTGCCGGACCTTGACGGCTTCGAGACCTGCCGACGCATGCGTGCGGTGTCAGACGTGCCGATCCTGATGCTCACGGCCAAGGGCGAAGAGACAGACCGCATCGTCGGGCTGGAACTCGGGGCCGACGATTATCTGCCCAAGCCCTTCAATCCGCGCGAATTGCTGGCGCGGCTGAAGGCGATCCTTCGCCGCCGCAACGGCAGCACGGCGGTTTCGCGGATCTTGCGCTTCGGTCGGCTGGAGATTGATCCGGGATCCCGCTCCGTCAGGATCGACGGGCGCGCATGTGCGCTGACCAGCTACCAGTTCGACCTGCTTGTGGTACTTGCGGAAAATGCCGGCCGCACGCTTACGCGCGAGCAGTTGATGGATACGGTCAAGGGCGAGGAGTTGGAGGCCTTCGACCGCTCCATCGACGTCCATATCTCCCGCATCAGGGCGGCGATCGAGAGTGATCCCAAGCATCCGAAGCGTATCATCACCGTGCGCGGTGCCGGCTATGTCTTCGCCCGCTTCCAGGACGACGAGAGATAAAGCATGTCGCCCAAACGTGTGCAGCGGTTTTGGGACAACGACATGCGTGAAACCAAGAAGCATGTCGCCCAAAAGTGTGCAGCGGTTTTGGGACAACGACATGCGTGAAACCAAGATGCATGTCGCCCAAAAGTGTGCAGCGGTTTTGGGACAACGACATGGATTCAAACAAAGCATGTCGCCCAAAAGTGTGCAGCGGTTTTGGGACAACGACATGCATTCAAACCAGAGACTAGAGAAATGCGCAGCCGGCTCTTCCTGAAAATCTACCTGACGCTGCTGGCGAGTCTTGCGGCGGTCGCCGTCGCCAGCGCGGCCTTCGTGTGGCTGGGGCAGGGAGAGGAGGAGTTGAGTTGGCAAAGCCAACGCGCGCGGTTCGTCGCCGCGCTCATTCCGCCCGACATGGACCAGCGATCGCTCGAGGCGACGCTGGAGCGTTTTTCACGGGCCTTCGACGCCGACATAGCGGTCTACGATCCGCGCGGCGGGCTGATCGCGAGCGCCGGCCAGCCGCTGCCGCGCGAGCTTTCCGAGGGGCCTTGGCGCCGCGGTAGCGGTAATTTTCACAGCACGGTGGCCGAGTTGCCCGACGGCCGCGCAGTGGCCGCCCGCATGGAGCGGCCCATCCGGCCGGCCGGCCGTAATCCGCTCGCCTATCTGGCGTTGATCGCTGGAGTCATCGGGCTCGCCGCCTATCCAGTCGTGCGCCACCTGACGCGACGGCTGGAGCGGTTACGGGTGGGCGTGGATGCCTGGGGAAGGGGCGAATTCGTGGCGCGCGTGCCGGCGGACGGCAGCGACGAAGTGGCGGCAGTGGCGAAGAGCTTCAACAAGGCCGCCGATCATGTCGAGCGATTAATCAAATCACACCGCTCCCTGCTCGCCAATGCCAGTCACGAATTGCGCTCGCCGCTTGCACGCCTGCGGATCGCGATCGACCTCTATGAGCAGGCGCCGGGCGAAAACCGCAAGGAGGAGATCGTCCGCAATCTCGCCGAGCTGGACACGCTTGTCGAGGAGATCCTGCTGGCAAGCAGGCTCGACCACGTCGAGCGGCTCGATGGGCCCGAGCCCGTCGACCTACTGGCCCTCGTCTCGGAAGAAGGGGCGCGCAATGGCGTCGAGGTCTCCGGTACGGCCGCGACCGTCACGGGCGATGCGCGCCTGCTCGGCAGGCTCGTGCGTAATCTCATGCAGAACGCGCTGCGCCACGGGGGCCCGCCAGTCACAGCCACCGTCGCGCAGTTGGGCAGCGAGGTGGAACTCAGCGTCCGCGACCACGGCCCGGGCATACCGGACAGCGAGAGAACGCGCGTTTTCGAGCCGTTCTACCGGCCCTCAGGGCGCGGCGAGGCCGCGGGCGGCTGGGGCCTGGGGCTGGCGCTGGTGCGCCAGATCGCCGACCGCCACGGCGGCGCGGTCCGCTACGAAGCCCCATCGACCGGCGGCGCGTGCTTTGTCGTGACGCTTCCACTTAATCGGGCCGCCCACAAGACGAACTGATGTGCCCGCTTGAATGACTGCATGTTTCCTTAAATCGCCTGCGATTTAAGGAAACATGCAGTCGTCGCACAGGCGCCGGCGCTCGAGCCGTCGCGGGTGGCTTCTCCCGGAAGAGTGGCACTGTTTGAGTGTTTTGTGCCTGGAAGTCGTGACGACCGGATGTAATGCGGGCGACGTCGAGCCTTCAACCCGATCGTGTGACTACCTTGACGGCGTCACTGCAACGCCTTCTCCAGGGCATCACGGTTGCGGATCAGCCAGGCGACGCTGCGGGTCTGCCAGGCGATGCCCCAGACGCGCGGAGCGATTTCGGTCCCCAGCGTGATCTGCTGCTCGACGACCTCGTTGGCAGCGCTCTCGGCCGCAAGTTCGATGATCCTGTAGCCGAGCCGATGCCGCGCGTCGGCCGGTAGCCCGTAGCCGTCGGCAAAGAGGCGCACTTGCTGCATGCGATGCCCGGCGTCGGGCAGGGCGTTCATCTCGGCGACGTCGTCATCGTAGAGCTGCGCGTTGTTCCAGGCCGCCATGGCGATCTCGGTCAGCCGGTCGACAGGCCCCGCCGCCTCCCAGTCGATCAGCGCGACCGGTTTCCGGTCCCGCGAAACCACGTTCCAGGGCGCCGCATCGCAGTGCCCGATGATGTCCGGCGTGCCGACCATCCGGCCAAACCAGGGGCGCCAGAGGGCATCAGCCGGGGGCCGGAAGGATGCGGTCGCGTCGTGCAGCCGACGCACGAGTTCGCCCAACGCGTGGATGGCCTCGTCCGACCACGGGGCCGGGCTGATGACATCGCCTTCGACATAGGTGAGGACTTCACGGCCTTTTTCGTCAAAACCGTCTCCGACGACGCGGGGCGCGCCCGCGAAGCCGGCATCCTCCAGATGGCGCAGCAGAGAATGGACGGAACAGGCCCAGGGGCCGGTCTCCCGGATGACGACTTCACCTCGTCGGCTGACAGCGGTTCTCTCGCCGCCGGTAAGCGGCGTGGCATCAGTTTCTTTCGTCATGCGCGGATGATAGCAGCAGGGCGGTTGAGCGAAAGGGCGCTTGCTGCACGCGCTTTTCAAGCACCGGTCTGTTGTACAGCCTCTACCAAGACGCGCTTACCTTGATAGCCCGATGAGTTTAGAATTGGTTTTTTGCGCGGATCGAGGGAGGAAACCATGACATATGTCGATCCCAACATGTCGCGTACGTGGCATAGATCAGTGCTCAGCGCGGCCGTGCTCGGAGTGTCGGTGCTGCTGACGGGAACAAGCGCCGGAGCCGGCTCTGTGGACAAGACGCCATTCGGAAAAACGCAGGACGGCAAAGCCGTCGATCTCTACACGCTTACCAACGACAAGGGTGCGTCCGTCAAGTTCATCGCCTATGGCGGCATCATCACGGCAATCAACGTGCCCGACCGCTGGAGCAAGCTCGACAACATCGTGCTCGGCTTCAAGGAACTCGCCGACTATGAATCCAAGAACCCCTATTTCGGCGCCTTGATCGGGCGCTACGGCAATCGCATCGGCGGCGCGAAGTTCACGCTCGATGGCACCCAGTACCAGCTCGCCGCCAATAACGGGCCGAATAGCCTGCATGGCGGCAACAAAGGCTTCGACAAGGCCGTTTGGGCGGTCGAGCCGCTGACCAACGTGAGCGGGGCCGCAGCGCGGCTCAGCTACACGAGCAAGGATGGCGAGGAAGGCTATCCCGGCACGCTCACGGTCCAGGTCGTCTATACCCTCACCAACGACAATGAACTGCGCATCGACTACGAGGCGACGACGGACAAACCGACCGCAGTCAATCTCACGAGTCACTCCTACTTCAATCTCGCCGGCGACGGCGCGGGTGGGATTGGCGATCACATCCTTACGATCAACGCCGATCGCTACACGCCGGTCGATGCGACCTTGATCCCGACCGGAGAGCTCGCCTCCGTGACCGGCACGCCGTTCGACTTCCGCCAAGGAATGCCAATCGGCGCACGTATCCGCTCGAAAGACCCGCAGATGGTCTATGGCCGCGGATACGATCACAACTACGTGCTGAACCGATCGAGTGCTGGGCTTTCGCTGGCCGCGCGTGTCTACGAGCCGCGCTCTGGCCGGATCATGGAGCTCTCGACCACTGAGCCTGGCGTCCAGTTCTACAGCGGCAACTTCCTCGATTCGACGCTTGTTGGCCCGACCGGTCAGCAATACCGCCAGACCGACGGCTTCTGCCTCGAGACGCAGCACTTCCCGGATTCGCCGAACAAGTCGTCCTTTCCTACGACGGTGCTGAAACCGGGCGAGACGCTGAAGTCGACAACGATACATAAGTTCTCCACCGATGCGTCTTAGGTGGTGGAGGTGCTGTAGGCACACTATGCGTGCGCTGCAACGCTGCCGCCCGGATGGGCACTGGGATGAACGGCGGGAAAACACTCGAAAGCCGCCGCTCGGTGGACCATGATGAAAGTCTCGAGCGGCGCTGCGCCTGCTACGCGCTACGTCTTCCAAGGTGTGAGAAAGCCGCCGCAAGAATTTGAAATTGCGTTGTGATCCTGTTTCTCAAGGAGACACGCAGCGGTTCCGCCGCCGGCGTATTCAGCGGACCTTCAATCTCCGTGGTCTCATCGTCCCGGTCGGGCGGCGGCGAATAGATGTTGCCCTGGTCGAGGGAAAGGATCGTCAAGGTCGAGATCATTTTCGCTCTCCTCATGCGCCGGTCGGGGTTGTGAGGAGATTTTCGGCCAGCCGAGTGCTTCCGGTCCTGTGGCCGCCGCCAAAAAGTTGCGAAAAGTTGCGAAACGCAACGAACCTGCCGCGTCAGCCTTCCTCGAGGCCGGCTATGCTCAGGCCTTCGAAGACTGGGGTAATTCTGGCGTCCTTGGCGGGTTGGCCGGCGCGGATTCGGGCGATGGTGATGCCGGGGGCGATCTTCCTCAGCTCGTCGAGATAGCGATGTGCCGCTTCCATGCGGCCGAGATGGGCGTTGGCCGCGATCAGCGCCCAGAGGGTCGGGTCGAAATTCGGGTTACCGGCGTGCGCACGGGCGGCCCAGGCAAGCGCTTCGGGATAGTTGCGGCGCATCATCTCGACATAGGCGATGCCGCAAAGCGAGAAATGCGCGCCGCGATCACCCGGGGTCAACCGGTTCGCCCGCTGGAAATGGGCAAGCGCCTGATCGAGGCTGCCGCAGTGAAGATGGCCGATGCCCGCCCGAACCACGACCATCAGGTTGTTGGGGTTGGCCTCGGCCGCCGATTGCAGCACTGCCACGCCCCAGTCGTAGTCCCTCGCGGTCTGGAGCAGGGCGACGCCGCAATGCGCCATCACCATGGCGTCGCCGGCCGCCTGTTCGAGGCCGCGGCGCGCGAGTGCCGAGCATTCGGCTACATCGTCGGGGCCGAGCGGCGGCCAGCCCATGGTGTGCCGGTGTTCGAGCGCCCAGGCGGCATGGGCAAGCAGAAGCGCATTGTCGGGATCCTGTTCGAGGCCTTTCCTGAGCAGCGCATAGGCCTCGGCATTGTCCTTCTCCGTTTCGGTGGAGATCTTTGCCAGCGCCTGCAGGTAGATGTCGTAGGCGGCGACGCTGCCCGGGCGCTCGCGCCGCGAACGCTCGATCTCGGCCGTCTGGATATGCGGCTCGATCAGCGTCGCGACGCTTTCGGTGATCCGGTCCTGGAACTCGAAGACATCGTCGAGCTCGCCGTCGAACGTCTCAGCCCAGAGATGCGCGCCGCTGCCGCCATCGACGAACTGCGCCGCGATCCTCAGCCGGTTGCTCGAGCGCCTTATGCTGCCTTCGAGCACGTAGCCGACGCCGAGGTCTTTCGCCACTTGGCGCACATCGGTGACGCTGCCCTTGTAGGCATAGAAGGAGTTGCGGGAAATCACCGCAAAGCTTCGGAAACGGCTGAGCGCCGTGATGATGTCGTCCACGACGCCGTCGGCGAAATAGTCCTGGCCGGGATCGCCGCCGAGGTTTGTAAATGGCAGGACCGCGAGGGCAGGGCGGGCCGGCAGGAGGGCCTCCGCGCCGGCGGATCTCGTCGGCGGCTGGACAAGGCGATAGCCGACGCGTGGTACGGTCGCGATCCATTCCTGCCCGCCCGGCGCTGGGCCGAGCGCCTTGCGAAGTGCGGCGATCTGCACGGTGAGATTGCTTTCTTCCACGATGGTGCCGGGCCAGCCACGCTCCATCAGCTCCGCCTTGGAGACGATACCGCCGGAGGCGTCGAGCAGCGCTTCGAGAAGCGCGAGGCCCCGCTGGCCAAGAGCGACGGATTCGCCATGCCGCAGCAGGCGGCCGCGGGCGGGATCGAGGACAAACTGGCCGAAGGCACGCCGCGACTCCATCATGCGCGAAAATATAGCCGATCGGTCGTCGGGCGGAAACGGGGTGCCGACTCGGCCGAGGGCAAATGCGGCCCTGACGACGAGGGTAGACAGTGGCCGGTGAAAAGCCGGTATGGCGGTTCACGCAACGTCAATGCTTCCCGCCGCCGGCAGATGCCGTCGGCGGGATGGAGATCCGGTTCACCGCGGCATCAGGCTTTCCAGCTCGTTGAGGCGCTTCAGCGCCGCCTGCTGCTGCAAGGTCGCGTAGTTGATGCCGCTGGCGTTGAGAGAGCTTCCCGCTTGCCACGGGTATTGGTCGAAGTCAGCGAAGAACTCCTTGATCTTTCCCTGGATGGGAACCAGCAGCCAGATGTTCCGGGCGAGGAAGTCGGTGGCTCCGCCACCCTCTTCCATGCCCCTCTCATAGGGATCCATTCGCAGGTTCGAGATCAGGGCCCAGCTTGGCACCTCGCGTGTCGCCGTGGCGATATTGCCGTGGCTGGCGGTGGCGAAACTCAGTTTCCAGTCGTTCCAGCGGATGGCGTTGAGATTGCCGCCCTGGTCGAAATAATAGACCGTGTCGCGCGGCGGTGTCTTGGCTTCGCCTTTGAGGAGTGGGGTGAGGTCGTAGCCATCCAGATGGACCTTGAAATTCTTGGTCCCGGACTGGAAGCCCTGTTTCATCTGCTCCTTGAGATCGGGGATGCCCACTGCTGTCGCCAATGTCGGCATCCAGTCCATCAGCGTCACGGGATCGTTGATCTGGGTTCCGGGTTTGACGACGCCAGGCCAGCGGACCATCATCGGAATGCGCATGCCGCCTTCCCAGGTGGTGCCCTTCTCGCCGTGGAACGCAGTCATCGCGCCGTCCGGCCACAGCGCGATCTCGGCGCCGTTGTCCGTGGTGTAGAGCACGATCGTATTATCGGCGATCCCCAAATCGTCGAGTTGCTGCAGCAGTTGTCCGACATGGCCGTCATGCTCGACCATGCCGTCGGCGTGAATGCCCTTGCCGGTCTTGCCTAAAGAGTCCGGCTTCAGGTGCGTGAAGACGTGCATGCGCGTCGAATTGAACCAGACAAAGAACGGCTTGTCCGCCTTGGCCTGACGGTCGATGAAGTCCTTGGCGGCCGCCAGGAACTCCTCGTCGACCGTCTCCATGCGCTTGGTATTGAGCGCCCCAGTATCCTCGACCTTGCCGTCCGCATAGGAATGGATAACGCCACGGGGGCCGTATTTCCTCTTGAAGTCGGGATCCTTCGGATAGAAATAGCCTTCCGGCTCCTCTTCTGCGTTGAGGTGGTAGAGGTTGCCGAAGAATTCGTCGAAGCCATGATTGGTCGGCAGGTGCTGGTCGCGGTCGCCCAGGTGGTTCTTCCCGAACTGGCCAGTCGCATAGCCCTTGGTCTTCACCACGTCGGCGATCGTCGGCATCCAGTCCTGGATGCCGTGCGGATCGCCGGGCATGCCGATCGTCAGCAGGCCTGTCCGGAACGGTTCCTGCCCCAGGATGAACGAAGCACGCCCTGCCGTGCAACTCTGCTGGCCGTAGGAATCGGTGAAGATCGCGCCCTCGGCAGCGATGCGGTCGATGTTGGGCGTGCGGTAGCCCATCAGCCCCATGGTGTAGGCGCTGATCTGCGGGATGCCTATGTCATCGCCGAAGATGACCAGGATGTTCGGCGGCTTGGCGCCAGAGGGCGCAGGCTGCTGCTGCGCCTTTGCGGTGCCCGTAGTCGCCCCGGCGGCAACAACGGATGCGGCCGCGAATATCGTTCCGCTGAGAAGAAGGTCGCGGCGGCTGACGCCGAGCGCATCGGGGTCGTTTCCCGGTGCCGAGGCACCGCTGTTGTTACCGTTGAGCTTGCTCATGGCTTTCTCCCTTGTCAGGCGATCGCAATTCAGGCGGGTGGATGGTGAGGCAACGATCGCGGGCAGCCAAGTACGTAACAGTTACGCGCGGGGGTCCTGGCCTCTCGCGCGGCAGCTTGCGGGCTCGTTCAGGGTCGTTCAGGCGCGCGTGGCGCTGACGACGAGGGCAGGGAGCGGCAGGTGGACGACGCCGTTCTCGGTGAAGGGCTGGAAGCTTTCTCCAAGCGCCTGTTCTATCCGGGCCCGTGCCGCCGGCTCCTGCCTTTCCAGCACCATCGTCGAGCGGACAAAGGCGTGGTGGAAGAAGTCGGAAAGCTCGGCGAGCGGGAAGTCGAGGGTGGCGGGTATTCCGGCGAAGGTGATGTCGGTGAAGCCCGCTGCCGAGAGCACCCGCATCGCTTCCTCCCGCTCGGCGAAACGGAACAAGGGCGGCGCAGGCGGCAGGTCGACATCGAGCGTGCCGTGGGCGCTGACGACCTCCGGAAGGATGCGGAACAGCGGCGAGACGTCTGGGCCGCGCCAGACGGTGTAGGCGTAGCGGCCGCCGGGCCTCAGCACCCGCGCGGCCTCGGCGATCGCCTTGTCCGGGTCGGCGAGATGCAGTGTTCCGAAATTGTTGATGACGCGATGGAAGGCAGCGTCCTCGAAGATGAGCGCCTCGGCATCGCCGACCTGGAAATTGACGTTGCTGCCCTTCGCTTTCGCCTCCGCGATCATTTCCTCGCAAAAGTCGATGCCGGTGACGATCGCGCCGCGCGCGGCGGCCGCCAGGCTTGCCTCTCCGGTGCCGCAACAGACATCGAGCGTCGACTGGCCGCGGCTGATCCTGGCCGCATCGATCAGCGCTGCTATGCCGAAGCGGCAGAACCGGCCCGAATAGTGATCATAGATCCGGGCGCGCTCGCTCCAGCCGCGATGTTCGAGCGCCTTGAAGGTCATTTGCGTGAACATGGATCGGCCCCCCGCAAAGCATGACTATACCACGCTTTGGTTGCGGGAGGACGTGTTGCGATCATCTCCGCCACGCTTCTGTTATCGATGCGGTAAGCCCACCCGATCTTCATTTCTGTGCTCGCCGTAGGACCAAGAGAGATGCGCGTCTTGCCCTGTCATCCTCGGGCTTCACTCTTTGTCATCCTCGGGTCAAGCCCGAGGATGACAGGCATACGGGGTATGGCGGAGAACTGCGGAGGGCATCGTAATCGACACGCCTTTCGGCGCTTTAAGGCGCGTTGACGGCCGAATGCCGGCGCGTTTGACGCCGCTTCGCGGAGGCGCGCTTTGAGGCGAGCACGGAGCGGACCCTGCCGCCGGCACTGAACCAGCCCTGGCGGCGGGAGCCTTCCGCCAGGGCTTTGCTTCGAGGGGCCTGCTCACTCGGTGGCGGACGTGGTCAGCCCCTGTTTTTCCCACAACCGCTGCGCACGTTTGGGCGACATGCACGAATGACCGCTCACTGAGCCTTTGGCTGGGCGAGCCAGTCGTCGAAGCGGATCGATCCGAGGCGGGGGTTCTGGCCGGGTGTCAGCGATTGGTCGTCGAGGACGGCGCCGAAGTAGCGGGCGTGGACGTCCGGCACGACCTTGCGCGTGTCCCCAGTTGCCTTCAGGAAGCGCCTGACCACTTCGTCGAGCGGGATCGCCTCTGGACCGGCGACTTCGACGGTGCCGTTGACCGGGGCTGCGAGCGTGACTTCGGCGAGCGCCGCCACCACGTCGTCGGACGCGATCGGCTGGAACAGCGCCGGCGATACGCGGATCTCCTCGCCGACGGTGGCCGACTGGGCAATGCCGCCGACAAACTCGAAGAACTGCGTGGCGCGCAGGATGGTGTAGGAAATGCGGGATGCCTTGATGAGGTTCTCCTGTGCGACCTTCGCCCGGAAGTAGCCGTTCTCCGGAAGCCGCTCGCTGCCGACGATGGAACTTGCGACTAGGTCTCGGTGGCCGCCGGCTCATTACACGACCAGCAGGTTGCGGCCCGACGTTTCGAAGAACTCGAGCACGGCCTTGTCTTCCCATACCGGGGCGTTCGCCACATCGACGACCATGTCGGCGCCGTCGAGCGCTTCGGCAAGGCCCTCGCGGGTGATGGTGTTGACGCCGGTATTGGGGGAGGCGGCGATTGCCTCATGGCCGCGCTCCTTGAGGGTCTTCACAAGCTTCGATCCGATGAGGCCGGTGCCCCCGATGACGACGATCTTCATGGCTTCTCTCCTTTTCTCCCGACCGCAACCATTGCCGTCGATGTGGGTGGAGAGTGCCTCGGCGCTTAAGGGAAGTCCTTGCCGCGGGCTTGAATTGAGCTTGAGGGAAGCTTGGTTATTCGTCCAAGACGGCTTTGCCGGATGGCAGAGCACACGACAGCAGCGTACGGCGCCTCGTCAGTTGTGCCACGGCAAGGTTCTCCTCCGTCCCTCATTCCTGTGCTTGTCACAGGAATCCAGGCACGGCGCGTCCGCGCCGTGAACGACTCGGTCTCGCAGCAAGACAGATGTTGCCACAGTTGTGGTTCCGCTTCAGTCGCGCACGGTTCTCCCGCGCCCAAGGACTTGGGCGCACTGGATTCCTGTGACAAGCACAGGAATGAGGGAGGATGGGGGACGGCCGTGCGTCACGACTCAACTGACTTAATGAGGGCGAAAAGAGCATCCGCGAAACCCAATTACCTGCTGTCGCTCGATGGGCACCGGATGCTCTTATCTTCGGAGCTGCGGACGGAAAACCGCTACACACTTCTCCCGGAATCGCCCTAAGCACGCGCTGCCGTGCTATCAAGAGACGGAAGCATTCGCCGAGGGATACCGACGTGCCGTTCGTGTTTGGAGACTACGCGCTCGATCCGGAGCGCCGGGAGCTTACGTTGCGCGCGGAAGTCGTCGCCGTCGGGCCGCAGGTCTTCGATTTGTTGCTGCATCTCGTCAGGAACCGCGACCGAGTCGTCAGCAAGGACGACCTGCTCGCCGCTGTGTGGGGCGGCCGGATCGTGTCGGAATCGACCATCACCAGCCACATCAACGCGGTTCGCAAGGCAATCGGCGACAGCGGCGAGGAGCAGCGCCTGGTCCGCACCGTCGCCCGCAAGGGCTTTCGCTTCGTCGGCGAGATCAGCGTCGACGAGATCGGGGACGTCCGGCAGCCCGACGGGCGAGGCGTCATCGAGCACGGCTCCAGCGAACAGAGGGAACCGCCGCCGGCACTCGTCCTGCCGGACAAGCCCTCCATCACCGTCCTGCCGTTCCTCAACCTCAGCGGCGATCCCGAGCAGGAATATTTTGCCGACGGCGTGGTGGAGGACGTCATTGCTGCCCTGTCGCGCATGCGCTGGCTGTTCGTCATCGCGCGCAATTCGAGCTTTACCTACAAGGGCCGGGCGGTGGATGTGAAGGAAATCGGCCGGGAGCTTGGCGTGCGCTACGTGCTGGAGGGGAGCGTGCGCAAGTCCGGCAACAAGGTGCGCATCACCGGCCAGCTCATCGACGCCACGACCGGCACGAATCTCTGGGCGGAGCGCTTCGAAGGCATGCTCGACGACATTTTCGAGCTGCAGGACCAGATCGCCGAAAGCGTCGTCGGCGCGATCGCGCCGCAGCTCGAGCGGGCGGAGATCGAGCGCGCCAAGCGTAAGCCGACGGAGAGCCTCGACGCCTACGACTATTACCTGCGCGGCATGGCAAAGCTGCACAGCGGCACCCGCGAGGCGATCGAGGCGGCGCTGCCCTTGTTCTACAGGGCGACCGAGCTCGATCCGGAATTTGCGTCCGCCTATGGCATGGCGGCCTGGTGCCATTTCTGGCGCAAGGTGAATGGCTGGATGACCGACCGCAGCCAAGAGATCGCCGAGGGTGCGCGGCTGGCGCGGCTTGCGATGGAGCTCGGCCGCGACGATGCGGTGGCGCTGACGAGAGGCGGGCATGCGCTCGCCCATCTCACCGGTGACCTCGACGGCGGCATTGCTTTCCTCGACAGGGCAAGGTTTCTCAATCCGAACCTCGCCCCGGCCTGGTTCCTCGGCGGCACATTACGGGCTCTTCGCGGTGAAACCGACGCCGCAATCGAGCACCTGGCACACGCCGTGCGGCTCAGTCCCTTGGATCCGGAAATGTTCCGGATCCAGGTTGGGATGGCGCTGGCACATTTCTTTGCCGGGCGCTTCGATATCGCCTCGGCCTGGGCGGAGAAGGCGCTGGGGAACCTGCCGAGCTTGCTCCCCGCGGCCGTCGTGGTGGCGGCAAGCCACGGGCTTGCCGGGCGCCCCGAGGAGGCACGGCAGGCAATGCAGCGGCTGCGCGCGCTCGACCCATCCCTCAGCGTCTCCAACATTCGGGACTGGATGCCGATCCATCGCCCGGAGGATCTGGCGCGGCTCGCCGATGGGCTGCGGTTGGCCGGGCTGCCGGAGTGACGGTGGCACAGTGCGTGGCCGCGTAAATCGCACTCGGGAAGGCCGCACCATCGCCCGCCCAAGCTGAGGCGTCCCCTAGCAAGACGTCCGGAACGGGCCTGCGCGGACACGCTGTCCCTTCGCGCCACCGGGCACGAAATAACACCTCGACCCGTTGCTGAGCCTGGCCCTGGGGTAGGTGTCGAGGAATGTCCAGAGCGCGGGTCCTGGCGCTGCGCGGATGTCACGCGACTGTGACTTGCGTTTGCTTGGATTCGCGCCTCGCTCTGCATCATAGTCTTCCCGGGGTGGGCGCTGCGAGCGGAGTCACCCAACCGGACCAGGACCTCCGGTTGGTCATGAGGAAGGCGATGTGATGAATTTCGACAGGATCTCAGGGTGGGCGCCACAATGGTTAAGTGTCGTGAGGATCACGACGGCGCTACTGTTCCTGGAGCACGGCACCCAGAAGCTTTTCAATTTCCCGCCTGCTCCGGAGCCAATGCAGCTATCGGGGCTCTTATTAGTTCAGGGCCTCATCGAGGTGGTCGGCGGCATGTTGCTGGCGATCGGACTCTTCACCCGGCCGGTCGCGTTCATTCTGTCCGGCAATATGGCGGTCGCCTATTTCATGGCCCACGCACCGCAGAACTTCTATCCAGTGATCAACGAGGGCGATACGGCGATCCTCTACTGCTTCATCTTCCTCTACTTCTTCTTCGCGGGCGGCGGGCCATGGAGCGTGGATGCCGCTCGACGCGGTAGCGGCCTCGCGACACCCTGAATGGCGCCCTACAGCGCCGCGCGGCTTATCACGCGCAAAGGACGCTGTAGCACTCCGAATTGCTGCATGGGCTGAAAAGACTCTTCCGCGCCGCAACCGCGGCGCTGCGGACGTCGCTGTGACAAGCACAGGGATGAGGCGAATAAAGCATCCGCCAGGCCAACCAAGCGTCAGATTTTACCGCCACGCCGCTCGACTTATTTGTATTGCGCGAATGCTAATATTATTTTCGAAACAAATTACTCGAATTGGTGAAATAATATAATGTTGCTTCGTTGCGCTCATATGTATACCTTTGCGTCGGCGCTGTATTATATTTGCACTCGCAAACTATATTTACAGCGCGAGCAGGGCGCGGAGGATGGCGACATGGCCAAGATCGAAGGCTCGTATTCCGGTGATGTGTTGCAAGGCTCGGACGACACCGACTACATCTGGGGACTTCCCGGCTGGGACAATATCGATGCCGGCGGCGGCGATGACTTTGTCGACGGTGGTGACGGATGGGATATCCTGACGAGCTCGAGCGGCTACGACCGTCTCGATGGCGGCACGGGTGACGACCAGATCGTCCTCGTCGGCACGGGTGGCGCCGTGACCGGAGGGGTTGGCTTTGACGGGTTGATCATCGATCTCTCGATGGCTTCCGATCGGCTGGAGTTCAACGGGCAGAGCGGTCACGGCATCATCGGGTACCGCAGCGCCAACGAACGGCACATCTTCTTCCACGATACCGAGTGGTTGAGGCTCACGGCGGGAAGCGGCAACGACCGCATCAGGGGAACGGTGGGCAGCGACACCATCTCGACCGGCGCCGGCGACGATGTCGTCGAAGGGGGAGCCGGGCAGGATACCATCACCAATACGGGCGGCCATGACCGCCTCGACGGCGGCGAGGGAAACGACCGCTTTATCCTCGTCGAAACGGGCAGCACCGTCTTCGGCGGCACCGGCGACGATAGACTGACGATCGATCTCTCCGCGGTTTCGGACCAGGTCGTGTTCAACGGCGAGAACGGTCACGGCATCATCGGATACCAGACGGTCGACGAGCGGCATCTTTTCGTCCGGCACTACGATATCGAAGAGATCGTACTGATGACGGGAAGCGGAAACGATCGCATCCAGGGGACCGTCCGCAGAGACGTCATCCAGACGCAAGCTGGAAACGACTTCGTCGATGCGGGGGCAGGGGACGACTTGATCGTCGACGGGCGCGGCGCAAACCGCCTTTTCGGCGGTGCCGGCAACGACGGCATCACGACGACGCTCTATTCCGCCGAGGTCGATGGCGGGCTTGGCGAGGACTGGGTCCGGATCGAGGAAAGGGTGCGCTTGAGCGACGCCACCATCGATTTCAGCATCGGCCGCACATCCACGGGCACGATATTCCGCGGCATCGAGAGTGCCAGCATCGGGCTCGGCAGCGGCAATGACACGGTAATCGGCGGTAATCTCGACTATGTGATGGTGGATGCCGGCGCTGGCGACGACCGCCTCGAAGGCAGTACCGGCGGTGACCGGCTCAATGGTGAAGGCGGCAACGACCGCATCGACGGCGGCGAAGGAAACGACACGATATCGACCGGCGTCGGCGACGACGTTGCCTTCGGCGGCGACGGCAAGGACTCGCTCGCCAACGATGGCGGCAACGACATCCTCGATGGCGGCGCCGGCGACGACTGGATCCGGGCCGCCACTCCCGGCGGCGGCAGTCTCGGCGATGGATCGGTCATGCTCGGGGGGACCGGCAATGACTCGTTCATCGCTTATTTCAGGGGAGAGGTCGATGGCGGCGACGGGCGCGACCAGCTCGAATTGAAGCTTGGCGCTTCTCCGGATGCGACCGATTTCGACGCCATGCGGGGGGCGACCCAGACCGGCTTGACCTTTGCCAATGTCGAAAACTTCAGGGTCTCGACCGGGATCGGGAACGACGTGTTGCGGGGTGCAGACGGTGACGATGCCTTCGATGCGCTCGGCGGCAACGATCTTCTCGAAGGTCGGGGCGGGAACGATGAGCTGCGGGGCTACTCGAACAACGATCGGCTGTTCGGCGGCGACGGCGAGGATTTTCTCGATGGCGGGACCCAGGATGATCTGTTGAGCGGCGGAAACGGGGCCGACATATTGGTCGGCGGCAGCGGCGCGGACACGTTTCTCTGGTCCACTGAAAGCCCGGATCAACAGGGCATCGACCGCATCCGCGACTTCGAAACCCGGAGCGGCGACGTGATGGCGTTCTCTGATACCGCGCAGGAAAATACCGGCATCCGCAATTACGCCGATTTTCTCGCAGCCTCGACGGACACGGCCTCCGGCGTGTACGTCGCCTTCAATGGCTCCGACACCCACGGGCTGCTGATCGAAGGCGTTTCCCTTCGGGCTCTCACGGCCGGCGACGTGATATTCGGCATCGTCTGAAACCGGTGGCCGTGCGGAGACGATCAAAGGACGCTGTAGCACTTTGAATTGCTGCATGTTTTTAACCTTGAATCGCCCAGGATTTGAGGGCATGCAGGAGCGACATGCAGTGGCTGGACCGGTCAAAGAAATGGGCAAAAGGCATCAAGCGGGACGTCGTCGTCCTGTGGCTGGCGGCGCGTGACCGGCGCGTTCCCTGGTATGCGAAGCTTGCCGCCGGAGCGGTCGCCGCCTATGCCCTGTCGCCGATCGACCTGATACCCGACTTCGTTCCGGTCCTCGGATATCTCGACGACCTTGTCATAGTCCCGCTCGGCATCATCGCCGTCATCAGGCTGATCCCGGACGACGTTCTGGCGCAATTGCGCGTCGAGGCAACGAAGCGCACCGAGCGCCCCACCAGTCGAGGCGGGCTGGTCGCGATCGTCGCGATATGGCTTCTGCTCGCGGCTCTCATCGTCTGGATGGTGATCGGCGACATCTGACTACCGATTCAGTTCCGGAAACACCCGCTCGATGAAGTTCGGATTGAGCTTCTCGCCGATCAGGCAATCGACCGGGGGTGTCGCAGCGGCCAGCCGGGGAGCCCATCGGGGCGTGCGGCCGCTCACCTCCAGGAGCAGCTTCTGGCGAACGGCGATCGCAAAGTCTTCCGTCTCGTGCACCGGAATCATGAAGGAGCCAGGGCCGCCGATGACGCATTCCGAATAATACTGATCGAGCGGAACGCCCGAATTGGAGGGCCTGATCACGATCGCCAATCCGTTGATGATGATCCCGCGCTCCAGCGCGGCGGCCCGTGCGGGTGCTACCAGCGGTCCGGTGTTGTTTTGCCCGTCGCCGGAAAGGTCAAGGACACGGCGCGCCCCGGAATAGGCGTTGGACTCGATCAGGTTGGTCCCGAACAGGATGGCGTTGGAGATGGAGGTGCCGCGCCGCGTGCCGACCGGGCGGCTTTCGAGCCGGGCGGTGAAGGCTTCGACGTCCGCGGCGTCCGCGATCACTTGCCAGTCCAGCACCGACTCTTCGTTCACCAGTCCCGCCCATTCAAAATAGCTGATGGCGATCCGTCCGAGGTAACCGCCCTTGATGGCGTTGATGAAGTCCGGGTGCCTCAGCGCCCCCAGGTAGCCAAGGCGCTGCACACGTGCCTCCTCCATGTCCATCGAGCCCGACATGTCGACCGCCAGTACCAGTTCCAGGTCGACATCCGAAGGCGCCGCGTCCGGAGGCGCGGCGGCCGCCTGCATCGCAATTCCGGCAAGAAACAGGATCAACGCCAACACGCGCAACATCGCATCAGGCCCCCTCATCATGTCCTCGCAGGAGAGTACCACAGGATAGCCGGGGCGCGTTAGCCGCCGGATGAACGGAACCACATGCCATGCCGTTCGTGGAGAGCGGCAGCCACACCAGTTCACCAACCGAAGCAATCGTGCTGTCGCCTACGGCGCTGCGCGTTTTATCAGACGCGCTTATGACTTCACGACGGTCTTTATCTTCGCCACAGCCTCGAGCGTGCGATGCACCGGGCATTTGCCGGCGATCTCGACGATCTTGGCGCGAAGCTCCTCCGAGACCTCGCCGCCGACGGAAATGACGCGCTCGAAATGGTCGATCCTGGCGCTGCCGCTGCGCTCCGACTCGGTGCATTCCTCGCAGTCCCTGGCGTGGATCTTGGCGTGCGAGACGTCGACGCCGATGCGCCCGAGCGCGAGCCCTTTGTGATCGGCATAGAGGCGCAGCGTCATCGAGGTGCAGGCGCCAAGCGCGATCGCCAGGAAATCATAGGGCGAGGGGCCGGAATCGAGCCCGCCCACGGTTTCGGGTTCGTCGGCAAAAAGCCGATGGCCGCCGGCTTGAACCGCGTTCTGGAACTTGCCTTCGCCCGTTTCCATCACACGGACATGTTCGATCGGCTCCGTGCCCTGCGGCGTGTCGGCGGCGAGATAGCGCGTCAGCCAACCCGAAATCATTCGGCCCGCGAAGGCTGCGTCCTCAGGGTCGGTGAGCAGGTGGTCGGCCTTGTCGAGCGAGACAAAGCTTTTGGGATGTTTGGCCGCGAGGAAGATTTCGGTGGCGTTCTCGATTCCGACCGTCTGGTCGAGCGGCGCGTGAAGGACGAGGAGGGGCTTTTTCAGTGCCGCAACAGCGTCCTTGATGCGGTGCGCACGCGCGTCCTCGACAAATTGCTTTCTTATGAGGAAGGTGCGCCCGGCAAGATCGACTTGCGCCGCGCCGCTTGTCTCGATTTCCTCGAGGCTTGCTCCGAAGTTCTTCAAGACGTGGCCGACATCGGCCGGTGCGCCGATCGTGGCTACGGCGCGCACTTCGGGAATGCTGCTGGCGACGGCCAGCACCGCTGCGCCGCCGAGCGAGTGGCCGATCAGCAACGAGGGTGCCTCATAGTGTTGGCGGAGATAGTCGGCGGCCGAAAGCAGGTCGGCGACATTGGAGGAGAAATTCGTCGAGGCGAATTCGCCGCCGCTCGATCCGAGCCCTGTGAAATCGAAGCGCAGAACGGCGACGCCTTCGCGCGCGAGCTCGGCCGCAACGCGGCGTGCTGCTACAAAATCCTTGGAGCAGGTGAAGCAATGGGCAAAAAGCGCGTAGGCGCGCAATGGCCCGTTGGGCAGATCGAGGCGGGCGGCAAGCGTGGCGCCGGAATGACCGGGAAACTGGAGCCGTTGCGTGTTGAAGGCCATGGTGCGCTCCTTTGCTATAAGGAAATGCCCATTCTACATCTGCAACGGGGCGACCGGGTACCTACACCTTTGCGCTTCTTTTCAGGCGTTACAGGACGCGACAGCAGCCTGCTGCTGGCTCGTCGGTTGCTGTGCGACAAGGCTTCTCGTCGCATCCTCATTCCTGTGCCTGTCACAGGAATCCAGCCGGCCCAAGTCCTTGGGCCGAAAAGACTCTTCCGCGCCGCGGACGCGGCGCTGCTGGATCCCTGTGACGAGCACAGGGATGAGGGAGCGTGTTGGTGCGCAGTGCATCCATGTAGCCTCGATGACGGAGCGCCGGTGGTTGGTGGCTGGCGCATCGATGCCCGAACATCTCTCGTTGTTTGCTCAGCCGTTACCCCCCAACCTCCTCATTCCTGTGCCTGTCACAGGAATCCAGCCGGCCCAAGTCCTTGGGCCGAAAAGACTCTTCCGCGCCGCGGACGCGCCGTGGCTGGATCCCTGTGACAGGCACAGGGATGAGGGCGAAGAATGCATCCGCATGCCTCGTCCAATGCCCGGCGTCACCGCCGGGCATTGGAGTTGACTTGAACGCAACAGCAATCTCCGCAGCCGGAGACAGGCGGCCGGTTATTCGGCCGCCGATCGCCGGGGCAAGACCCAGTTGGGGCGGGGGAAGTGGCAGGTGTAGCCGTTTGGGAAGCGCTCCAGGTAATCCTGGTGCTCCGGCTCCGCTTCCCAGAAATCTCCCACCGGCTCGACTTCGGTCACAACCTTGCCCGGCCACAGGCCCGAGGCCTCGACGTCTGCGATGGTGTCCTCGGCGATCCGCTTCTGCTCGTCGTCGGTGTAATAGATCGCCGAGCGGTAGGACATGCCGATGTCGTTGCCCTGCCGGTTCTTCGTGGTCGGGTCGTGGATCTGGAAGAAGAACTCCAGAATCCGCCTGTAGCTGGTCTTCTCGGGATCGAAGATGATCTCGATGCCCTCGGCGTGGGTGCCGTGATTGCGGTAGGTCGCATTCGGCACGTCGCCGCCGGTGTAGCCGACGCGGGTTTCGACGACGCCGGGAAGCTTGCGGATCAAGTCCTGCATCCCCCAGAAGCAGCCACCGGCCAAAACAGCTCTCTCGGTCATTCAGATATCCTCTACCTGGTTGATATAGGCGCCATAGCCCTCCGCCTCCATTTCCTCACGCGGAATGAAGCGCAGGGAGGCGGAATTGATGCAGTAACGTAAGCCGCCCCGGTCCCGGGGCCCATCGGGAAACACATGGCCGAGATGACTGTCGCCATGCAGAGAGCGCACCTCGGTGCGGATCATACCATAGGAATCATCCCGCAGTTCCTTGACGTTTGCCGACACGATCGGCTTGGTGAAGCTCGGCCAGCCGCAACCGGAATCGAACTTGTCGGCCGAGGCGAACAGCGGTTCGCCGGAAACGATGTCGACATAGATCCCCGGCCGCTTGTTGTCATTATATTCGCCTGTGAAGGGGCGCTCGGTGCCGTTCTGCTGGGTCACCCGAAACTGCTCGGGTGTCAGCTTGCTGACCGCTTCGTCGGTCTTCTTATAGCTCATTGCCTGTCTCCGTTGTTTAGATCTTGATCGAGCAGCGCCGATCGTTCAGCTAGGTGATGGCAGCATCCCGACGGCCGCTTCCACACGACGTGCGAGTTCGAGGAGGCTGCTGTCACGCCCGTGCGAACCGTCAATCTCGAGCCCTAGCGGAAGCCCGTTTTTAGACAGGCCCGTAGGAATGCTGATGCCCGGCAAATCGGCCAGGCTCGCGGCGACGGTGTTCTTTGCCAGAACCAGATCGCTGACCTCCTGATCCGCGATTGAGAACTTCGACTGCTGCTCGATCAATGGTGCCGTGCAGGGTGTCGTTGGAAAGAGAAGTGCGACAGCCCCGCTGCGGGCAAAGGCTTCGCTGAATCGACGTTGGATTTCCGGACGATCGCGTGTCAGTGCTGCCTCATATGTCTCGCGGGAAATATATCCACGTCCGATCGGCAAGACGACGTGCCCCCAAGCTTCTCTCAGACCGGGTTTCAAGCCGTTATAGATTGCGTCGAACGAAGTTGGAACGCCGTTGTGATGAAGAAATCCTGAGACCGCTTCCATCGTCTCATGGAAAAAGATGTTCCACGTTGCCCTTTCGGTGATCGAGGAGAAGTCTTCTCCGAGGTCAATCTCGATAATCTCGGCGCCAGCCTCGCGTAGCCGCCGTACCGCGTCTTTGAAATGCGCCTCGACGTCAGGTTCGACCAAATCAAGATATTGCCGAGGCGCATAGGCCAACCTGACACCCTTCAGGTCAGACCGATCGGAGCCTGCGGTCGCTTCAGCCTTCGTGACGATTTGATCGATCAGGGCGCAGTCTTCGACATTGCGCGCAAGCACACCCGTCGTATCGAGGGTATGAGAGATCGGGGCGACCCCGTTCCCTGGCCACCGCCCCGTCGTCGGCTTGAAGCCAACCACGCCACACAGCGACGCAGGCACTCGGATCGAACCTACCGTATCGCCCCCCAAGGCGGCGGGGACGATTCGAGCCGCGACGGACGCGCCCGCCCCGCTGGAGGAGCCCCCAGAGACATGATTGCGGTTATGGGGGTTTTTCACCTGACCATAGGTGCTGTTGTTGCCGGTCAAGCCGTAGGACATTTCAACGAGGTTATTTTTGCCAAGCACGATGCCGCCAGCATCCTTTATCGCGGCAACGACCTCGGCGTCCTTTTCCGGCACGAAACCTTCCAGATTCCGCACTCCAAGCGTCGTCCGCAGTCCTTGAGTCAGATAGCTGTCCTTTATCGCCAACGGAACGCCGAGAAGGGGAGCAGTGGAACCAGCGGCGCGTGCCTTGTCCGCATTTCTGGCCGCCGCCAGCGCAGCTGCTTCGTCTACCGTAATGAACGCATTTAGATCGGAGTGCGTCCGGGCGCGCTTAAGGAGAGCGGCCGTATAGGACTCCGACGAGATATCGCCGTTACGAACGGCAGCAGCCGCTGCGACGATGCCAAGCCCGGTGAGCCCTTCCGCTGCCGGCTTCGAATCTGTTCTAACGAAGACTTCGTTCTCGTGCATGATAACCTCACTTTAGCCACTGCATGTCTCCTTAAATCGACCTCGATTTAAGGACAAAGACATGCAGCAATTCAAAGTTCTACAGCGTCCTTTGCGCGTCCGATAAGACGCGCGGCGCTGTAGGACGACCAACGTGCCGGAGGCCGTCACGTTCAGGGGCCGCGCAGTTGTCAACTGCGCGGCAGCGCATCGGAGAGCGATCCTCAGTGCGTGTGAGGAGCCGCCGTGTCGGGGACGGTGAACGTGTGCGTCACCTCCTGCCCGGGGATCACGTTGTGATTGGCGTCGACCAACCGGATATTCACCTTGTGCGGGCCGGGCGGGAAATTGGCTATATCGACGGTGTTGTTGTCACTCGCGTCCGCCCACCACCACGGCAGGTCATCGACGATAACGTGGAGATGTCCGATGCGTGGAGACACGTCGACGGCGCCCGCCCCAAACACCGGCACGATGCGTAGGTTCTCCACCCGGTACTGAGCCCAGTAGACGCCCTGGGCAATCCCTTCAGGAAGCGGGGGGTCTACGATCAGCTTAGGCGCGGGTTCGTTCTCGACGGCAACATAGGGTGAAGGGCCGCGGATCTCCCGCGCGCTCTGGGCGAATGCGCCGGTTGCGAGCACGGTAGCGGCGGTGGCGGCGGCAAGGGTCTTGATGAGCAGGATCATTTCAGTCGTTCCTCTGGTTCAGAGACCCATTTCCTCATGCCGGACATAAACATGGGCCCGGCAGGCGAAGGACCGAATAGTGACGTCTCGGGAGGCTCTCTTTCACGTTGTGAGCGAAGGATCCCATGTCATGCTTCGGTCTCACGGCTCGCGGGTCGGTCCGAACCGTTGGGCGAGACTGACGCATGCTCGTATCTTGAATGTGTTCGGATGCTCGCAAACTGTATCGCTATGTAGGAGCAAGGCCGATCCAATACCACCGACGCCTTCCAGGAATGACAAAGCGTCAAGCGTCCTTCCACAGCAGCCGCCGTGGCGTGAAGCCGAGTTTTGTCTTCGCCTGGCTGTTGGAGGCGCCGGTCAGGCGGGTATGGTAGTAGACCGCTTCCTCGCCCGCCGCTGTCAGCGCGTCTTCCACGCTCACGCGCTTGGGCTCCGGCGCATCGACCCAGCGGGCGAAGGCGGGCAGCCATTCGACGACGGGCAGGGGATCGTCGTCGACGACATTGTAGACGCCCGGCTCGGCGTTAAGCGATGCGACCGTCGCGGCGATCGCGTCGTCGATGTGCACGAACGACCAGACGCCGTTTCCTTCGCCGATAATCGCCGACTCGCCCTTGCGGGCCTGCTCGGCGATGGCCCCGTTCGGCCGGTACCAGGTACCGGGGCCGTAGAAGAAGCCGTAGCGGAGCACGACGCCGTCAAGCGATGGCGAGGCGAGCACCCGGTCCTCATAGGCGCCGATTGTGCGCGTGCTTTCACCGATCTCGCCGGGCGCGTCGTACCTCAGCCTGGCGGTCTCGTCGGCAAGCGCTCCTGCCGGAGCCTCCAGATAGAACCCGCGAGACTGCATCATGAAGCGGCGAACGCCCAGTTCCTCTGCCGCGGCGAGCAGATTGGCGCCGCCCTCGCGGTGAAGGCGGGTATCGTTGGGCATGGCCTTGATGATCTCGGCGGGGTCGGCCGGAAGCCAGGTGAGCTGATCGACCACCACGTCCGGCGCTGCCGCCTCGATCGCGCGATGGACCGCCTTGGGGTCAAACGCATCGGCGAAAGACACTCCGGCCCCGAGCTCGCGTAGCCGATCCGCCCCCCGACCGGGCCGCGTCATGCCGGTGACCTGGTGGCCCAGCGTCAAGAGCGCCCGCACCAGCGGCAAACCGACGGCACCCGTAGCACCTGCGATGAATATTTTCATTGCCAACTCCTTGGTTTGACGGCATTTCAAGCTGAGCCGCTGTACACGGTAGCAGCCTGCCGCTGCATCGTAGACTGCTGCGTCTCCCACCCCTCATTCCTGTGCCTGTCACAGGAATCCAGCCGGCCCAAGTCCTTGGGCCGAAGGGACTCTTCCGCGCCGCGGACGCGGCGCTGCTGGATCCCTGTGACAAGCACAGGGATGAGGGCGGAAAGGCATGCGCCAAACCCCTCACGCTAGGTCGCGTGCTGTACGGTGAGGCCGCGAAATGCATCTAACGCATCGAAATAACGCAGTTCCTGACGGAAAGTCGTTAGACACTTTGTCGTGGGTGATCTGGTGCGCCTCGATGGCGGCACCGGTTACTTTTCCAGCGCAGCCTGTGGCGTATTGCGGAAACTGATCGCCAGCCGATTGTAGGTGTTCATCAGACCGATCGCGATCGTGAGATCGACGAGTTCGCGCTCGTCGAACACCGCACGCACGGCTTCGTAGGCGTCGTTCGGCACGTTGGTCTCGGCCACGCGCGTCACCGTTTCGGCCCAGGCAAGGGCGGCCCGCTCGCGCTCGTCGAAGAGATTGCCGGCTTCCGCCCAAGCCTGCACCAGCGCGATCTTCTCGATTGTCTGGCCTTTCTTGATGAGGTCACGCGTGTGCATGTCGAGGCAGTAGGCGCAGTTGTTGATCTGCGAGATACGAAGATAGACCAGATCGACCAGCACCGGAGGCAGGCTGCTCTGCATGATATAGCCGTAGACTCCGCCGAGGGCTTTGACGCCGGCTGGTGCGATCTGGTTGTAGTCGAGGCGCTTGCTCACGTGTTTTGTCCTTAAAGGCGTTTCGTTTCTTGAACGCCGGTTCAGTCGCGGGGGGTGGTGATGTTCTTTTCACCGCTGTCGTGGACGATGACCGCCAGCAGCTTTGCGGGCTTGGTCTTGCTCGCATTGCGGCTGACGAGATGGGCGGACCCCGGCGGTTCGTACCAGCTCTCGCCGGCGCGGAAGGTCTCAGTCGGGCCGTCGTTCACCTTCGACGCGATTTCTCCGGAGATTACGTAGGCGAAGATGAAAGCCGACTTTGCGTGGTCGTGCGGAAGCGAGGTCCCACCCGGCTCATAGTCGACAATCAGTGCGCTCAGCGTCTTGCCCGGAATGTTGGGTATCGCCTTCTCGAAATGGGGCGTAACGGTTTCGCCGAGGTCATGCGCTGCGGCAGGCATTGCGATGGCGATTGCGATGGCGGCGCCGGCAGCGCCAATTACAGATCGTATCGTCATGACGGTTCTCCTTTGCTCATGGTCATGATGACGTTTCTTCGTTGCCGCCTAGAAATGACGGTCTTCTGGTTCTAAAAAAAGCACCAAGAACCGGCAAAAATCGTGTACCAAGAGAGCATGGACCAGCCGCTGAAACTGGAGCTCGACCGGTCTGCGAAGACGCCACTGGCAGAGCAGATACGAAAAGGCATCAGCACCGCGATCGAAAGCGGGGTGCTTGCGCCCGGCGCTCGTCTGCCGTCCTGGCTGGACCTTGCAGCCCAGCTCGGCGTCGCCCGCGGCACGGTGCGAACGGCGTATGAAAAGCTCACCGCCGCCCAACTCATCGTCGCCTCGCGCGCGGCTGGAACCCGCGTCGCGGAACAGCCTGCCGCCATCGCCCGGGTCGAACAGCCGCCCGATCCCGGCTCGTTCATGGAGCAGTATCTGGAGATGACGGCAGGCCCCGCGATCTTCCAGATGGGCGTGCCTGCGCAGGAAACCTTTCCCGCGACGCTCTTTGCCAGAATCCGCTCGCAGGCCGTCCGCGCGGAATCGAGCGCGCCCGCGATCTATCCGGACCCGCGCGGCGAACTGGAACTGCGGCGGGAAATCGCCGCCTATGTCGCTGTCGCGCGCCGCATCGAGTGTTCGCCATCCGAGGTCATCATTACCGGCGGCTACGCCAACGGCCTCGGACTGGCGCTCCGCGTGCTCGGCCTCGAGGGGCGCAAGGCCTGGGTTGAGGATCCCGGTTTTCCGTTCAGCCGGCGCGGGCTGGAACTTGCGCGATTGTCGCTCGTGCCGATTCCCGTCGATCAGGACGGCATCGATGTCGACCATGGCATGCGCCATGCCCCGGACGCGGCACTGGTCGTGGTGACGCCGGGGCAGCAGGCGCCGCTCGGGCCTGCGCTTTCGCTGGCAAGGCGACTGCGACTCCTCGACTGGGCGGCTCGGAGCGAAGCCTGGGTGATCGAGGACGACTATTTGAGCGAATTGCAGCTCGATGGCCGCGCCGCACCCGCGCTCGCCTCGCTAGACCGCGCCGGGCGCGTCATTCACATCGGTTCCTTCAGCAAGACCATCAGCCCTGCGCTGAGACTCGGTTTCCTCGTCGCGCCGCCCGCGCTGGCACCTCGCTTCGCGGAGGTCGCGGCGTGCCTCGCGCCGCCTCCGGGGCCGGCGGTGCAACTCGCAACCGCCGAGTTCATGCGCGAAGGCCACTACATGCGGCATCTGAGGCGCACGAAACGCGTCTATGCCGCCCAGCGCGACGCCTTGTTGAAGTGTCTCACGCCGGGCGCCGCGGAGGCGACTGTTACCGGCCTGGCCGTGCTGCTGCGGCTGCCGGACGGCGCGCCGGACATTGCCATCGCCAGGGAAACGCTGGCATTCGGAATGGCACCGGCACCGCTCTCGGTCTGGTATGCGTCGCCGGCTTCTGCAAAACCCGGTTTGCTTCTGGGCCTCGCGACGGCTCCGCAACGGCAGCTCGCAAGATCCTGGGAGCGCCTGCAGGGGATCATCGGACGCTTCACGTGACGAAGAGGGAATGAGTTGGTCGGCTGGCGTGCCGGACTATTCGTACCAGAGTGTATCGAGATACGTCGGTTTTGACGTTCTCCTACATTACGGCGGCAGCGGCGAAACATCCCAGACACGAACAGCGCGCTTTTGTGCGTCATCAGCCGAAAGGGCAGGAAGCCTCGGCGAAGACGAACCGCACAAAGGAAGAAATCATGGCCGCCAAAGCCGCACATCAGTTGTTGGGACACGCCGTCGTAGGGACCAACGATCTGGCCACTGCCGCAAACTTCTATGACAAACTGTTCGCCCTGTTCGGCGTCGGACGCATCCTGGAACAGCCCGGCAGGGCAATCTACTTCGGCACGACGGGTCTCGAGTTCGGCGTGACCAATCCCTTCAATGGCGAAGGCGCCACGATCGGCAACGGCAACATGGTTGCGCTCAGCGCCCGCTCTCGTGCTCACGTCGATGAGGTGCACGCGCTTGCCTTGAAGCTTGGCGGGACCGACGAGGGCAAGCCGGGGCCGCGTGGCCCGAACGAGGATGGTCCGTACTGCGCGTATTTCCGCGATCTCGACGGCAACAAGTTGCTCGTCTTCCGCGCCGGCCCGGATGAAGCCTAAGAGATTAGATCATTGAAATGATCTAACTCTTTGAAACTACGCAATTCCGGACGGAAAGCCGTTACACACTTTTCCTGGAATTGCTCCACAGACCGATTGCTCGATCGAAAGTTCGAGCAATTGCCTCCTCCACAAACACGCAACAATCCTTGAGCCCAGGTGCTTCAATGACGAGCTCCATGATGATCGGCGTCGCCGCCGCGCTCTTTGCCGCCTTTGCGTGGTCGCTGAATTTTGTCGTCCCCTTCGTCATAGGCGACTACTCGGTTTTCGACTTTGCGCTGTTCCGGTTCGTGATCTCCGGCGTTTTAGGCCTGGGATTTCTGGCATTCACCAGAAAAGCCCTGCGCGGACTAAGGTTTCGCGACCTGTTGACGACAGCCTGGCTTGGTTTCATCGGGTATCTCGGCTATTTCCTGACCGTCGCCGGCGCGGCCATATTTGCGGGTCCCGTGATTGCGCCGGCATTTCTGGCATTCGTGCCCGTCGTGCTGGCGATCGTCGGCAACTTGCGCCAGAGAAGCGTGGGCTGGAGCTCCCTGATCCTGCCGCTCACATTGGCTGTCGTCGGCTTGTCCCTCGTCAACGTCAGTGTGTTCGATCTGGCTAGTGTAGCGACGACGGGATCACTCGCGATCGGCATTCCGCTGGCGATCGCCGCCGTATTGCTGTGGACGTGGTTCGGCATTGCCAATGAGAGTGCCCTTGCCAAACGTCCAGGCATGGATCCAGTCCTCTGGACCGCACTTATCATGACCGGCGGCGGGATCGAGACGCTTGCCTTCATGCCTGTTGGTCTTGCCTTGGGCGTGTTCGAGATACCGCGGCTTGGTCTCGGCTGGGACGTCGCTGTTCCTCTCTACCTGTGGGGAACGGGTCTGGCGCTTCTGGCCTCGGTCGGCGCTGCATGGGCGTGGACGATTGCCTCGCAGCGGCTGCCTGTCGCTCTGTCCGCCCAGTTGATCGTGTCGGAAACAGTCTTCGGTACGCTATTCGGCCTTGCCGTGCATGGCCGTTCGCCAACGCTGCTGGAGATTGCCGGAATAGCTATTCTGACCGCCGGTGTCTTGACCGCAGTCCGGGTCTTCCATGGAGCGGGCAGGCAATCGGCAGTGGCTTAACATTTCTCGGACTCTCGATACGGCCGGGAACTGTGCCGCCACCATCTGTGCCGTCATCTCCGGTGCTGGCGCCGCAGGCGGACGCGAGAAATGCTCGAATTGTCCAATGCCGTTCCCATCGGCACGGTCAAGGTTTATCGTGCCGGAGAGAGCATCGGAGCTGCCGGGGCGAGGGGCGCCGCGGGTGCGAACGATCACGCTCTCGAAAAGAGGGGGACCGATCATGCACAGGATCAGAGTGCTCAGCGCAGCAATACTTTTGCTTACCGTCCCAACCTTCGCGGCCGACTTGCTGCCGGAACCGGTGACGCCGGTTAGCCACGGCATTTCGGCGGCTGACCAGCCGACCGTCACCCGCTGCAACGAGGCGATCGCCCAATGGGCCTCGCAATACAATCCAGTTTCCATCGAAACCAGCCTGACCGAGCCGGTGAGCGCAGGCGAGGGCGGCGCGCGGACCGCTACGCTGGCGGTCAAGATCGACTACCTACGCCAGGGCGGCATCGAGCCGCGCTCCGCCACCATCGCCTGCACGGTGACGGCGGATGGCGAGGTCAGCGTCGAGCTGATCAAACAAGGCTAGGACGGGGAGCGTCGCTGCGCCGTGACGCGCCCAGGTCGGAGCTGTGGTGCCGAATGAGGTTGGAGCATGCACGTAGCGCCACCGGCGGCGCTGTCCACGCTCGCAAGCGGATCTTTCGGAACCCGATACCGGCTTTGGCCGTTGCATTCTCCATGATACGGGATCCGATACGACGTTCACTCAGCGTACTGGCGGCTGCGACCGCTCGGCCCGCGGCGTTTCTGGTTGTCATAGCCTATGGTGTGCTGTGGCTGATCCTTGAGCCCGAGACCTTCGACATGCACAGCCTGGCGACGCTTATCGTGTGGGTCATGACGTTGATCATTCAGCGCGCCGAGCACGGCGACACCCAGGCGATCCACGCAAAACTGGACGGACTGCTTCATTCCGACCACCGGGCTCCAGACGGCCTTGCGGAGATCGACGACGCAGAACCCGAAGACATCGAAGACGCGCGGCAGAAGAACAGCTAGCCTCTCGGGCGCCGCTTCTTCCGGCAGCCATGACGCCTGAAGCGTGGAGCCGTCCGCAGGCTGATCCCGTCGACCGGCTAATGAGATCTGGCTGTTTGCTGCCCGAGCACCATGCGGCTCACCGTCACGTGGTTATCTGCGGGGCTTTCGCCGCGGCTGATGCCATAGAGCACATCCGGCGTCGAGCGGTCCCAGGCAATGCCTTGGCCGGTGTTCTTCAGCGGCACCGTCGCGATCCATTTCAGGACAGAGCCGGTCTCCGGACGCTCCATCACGTACGCCTCAGCGGCATCGTGCCCGGTCAAATAGAGCCTGCCGCCGGGTCCCCAGGATCCGCCCGAATTGCTCATGTCCCCGAACTTCTCAAGCACTTCATGCGGCAGAACCCAGGCCTCGGCGATCCGCCAGTCCCGGTCAAAGCGGACGACTTGCGTGTTGTCCTTGTTTCCATAGGCGAAAGGACCGTGGCCGAATTTCCGGTTGTAATTGGCGAATGCTCCCCACCATGAGCCGTCGTGATAATCGAGCCATGTAAAGAAGCCGCGATCGATTCCGAGGGCATAGGTGTCGAGGTGCTGCATGGTTGCTGCGTCAAAGACCTCGACCGAGTTGGCCGCCGGCCAATCGGGAAAGTTCGAGTGCGCCGCGTATATTTCCCCTTCAACCACCACGGCGCTGTTGAGGTGCTTGATCGGGCCATCCTTTTGATCTTCGAAAACAGCGACCCGCTCGCCGCTCGCCTTGTCGTATTTGGCGATCATGCGGTTGTCGACGGCGTAGAAGTGATCCGCATCCACGCCGACCCCCTGGTTGGCCTCGGGAACCGCGAATTCCCGTATCGATTCCGCCGCGACCCGTCGCCCGGGTGCCGCAACGTCTGCGATCACGATGCTGGCCGCAAGCGTGAATCCGGCCGAAAGTAGAATGATACCCGCCCGCAAGCGCGCCTCCATCTGCTCGCGTCAACCATCTTGTTCATGCCATCCTGCCAGGAATTCTTGCCCGCAATATGCAGGCGCGAACGACAACCGGTGCTGCAAAAGGATAGGTTGCGATCTTCGCCGTCGACACGCATAAGCGCCGAGCCGCCCGACCCGCTTTCAGAAGGCATTTCCGCGAATGTTCGATCTGCTTGTCTCGCCTCTCGTCCAGGTTATCGCGCTGGGTGTCACAAGCATTGTTATCTGGCATCTGCAGGGGCGCGGCCGTCCGAATGGGCGGCTGGTGGTTCAGATCGCATTTTTCCTGACCATGACGGCGATAATGGTCGGAAACGGCATTTCTCCGTTCAAATCTCAGCCGATTCAGGAAGTCGGCGGTACCCTCATCGCCGCCAAGATTTTGTGGTGGGTCCATCTGGCCTGGTCCACCATCGGCTTTATCCGCATCTACATCGTGCTGGATGGCAGGCCGCTCGAAGCGCGGCTGCTTCAGGACCTGTTCGTCGCCGTCGTCTATCTCGGGGTGACGCTCTCCATCCTCTCCTTCGTGTTCGGCATTGCGATCGGAACACTGGTCGCGACCTCGGGCGTCATCGCGATCATACTCGGGCTTGCCTTGCAGAGCACGCTGAACGACGTTTTTTCCGGCGTGGCTTTGACGCTGGGACGCCCTTACGGCATCGGTGACTGGATCATCCTTGCCGATGGCGTTGAAGGGCGGGTGGTCGAGAACACCTGGCGTTCGACCCATGTCCTGACGCCGGCCAACAACATCGTCGTCTTGCCGAACAGCGTGCTGGCGAAGGTCGGGCTCACCAACATCACCCGTCCTGACGAGACGCACCAGCAGGTCCTGACGCTCCGCGTGAGGGCGACACATCCGCCGTCCTTTGTCGCCGAGGTCATGCGGCGGGCAATGATCGGCGCAAACTACATCGTTCACGATCCTGCTCCGATCGTCGCTCTCAAGGGCGTCGATGCCATGGCGGTCGAGGTCGAGCTGCAATACCGTGTCAGGCATCCCGCCGACCGGACTCCTGCCCGAAACGAACTCATCGATCTCGTCTACCGGCAATGCGCGGCTATGGACCTGTCGCTCGCCCTGCCAACAACGGCCAGCGTTCTCACGGAGAGCGCCGTTCCAAAGCCGGCATCCGCGGAGACGGCGAAGGACCTGCTTCAGACCAGCCCGATCTTCGCCGACCTGAAACCGGAAGAGCTGGCGAAGCTTGAAGCCGCGGCGCGGGCGCGGCGATACCGGTCCGGAGAGCTCGTGCTCGATCGAGCGGAAAGCAGCTCAAGCGTGATGCTTGTCCGCTCGGGAGCCGTCGCGGCCTATCGCCAGGGCGCGGAGGTCACGCGACTGGGATGCGGCGCGATATTCGGGCAGACCGACGCGATCGACGGCGAACCGACAACATTCGAAGCGCTGACCGGGGTCGAGGCCTATGAGATCGACAGCCTGGCCGTGAAGTCCCTGTTGCGAGACAATCCAAACCTCCAGACCGACCTTGCCCGCCACCTTTGCGGCCTCGCGGGGGATGCGCGGGTCGGCCATGGGCCTGCCGAGGGTAAGCGTGCCTTCCTGCGGAGGGTTCACGGCTTCCTGGGACGGTAGGCTGGCGCGATGCAGGAACGGTGCAGTCCCGGCGGTGCATCTGGCCACCGCTTCGTCAATGTTCTTGCTCAGGCGACTGTCCGATGAAGCCTTTTCCCGGATCGTGCGTTAATGCAGCATGGACGAACTCGCCATCATCGAACGCCATCTCGCGGAGGCAGAGCGGCACTTGGCCGAAGCTTCCCGCCACGTCGAGAACCAGCGCAGAATCGTCGCCGAACTTGAGCGGGACGGTTTGGATGCCTCCTTGGCACATGAGGTCCTTGAGACATTCGAACAATCGTACGTTGCGCACAAAATGGAACTTGACCGGTTGGTTCAGGAGAAAACTCTAGCCGTTGGGAAGACCTGATCGATCCGTCTTCGAGAATGGTTAGACCCTGTCGCCTTCAGTGCTTTCATGATGTGCATTCCCGGCGGCGACGCCGCACGTTCGCAGGTGCCACTATTCATCTCTGCGCTTTCAGATAGTGCTGAGCGCGCGCGATCGATTCCAATAAGTTGAGACGCGGGATAAGGGCGCCGGCGCTTCAGACCCGGTTCAGGAACTCAAGCACCCGCCGGGTCAGCAGCGCGGCGGCGTCGGCGTCGTATGACGGGAGCGAGCTGTCGGCGAAGTAGTGCTGGTCGCCGGGATAGAGGAAAAGCGCGGCGTCCTTAGCCTTTTCGACGACCTCGCGGGCAGCGTCGATGTCGCCTTCGCCGACGAAGATCGGGTCGTTGTCCATGCCGTGGATTTCAACCGGGACGCCGTCCGGCCATGGCCCGAAGGCCCAGGTGCCGCTGATCGGCAGGCAGGAGTGGAAGAGCAGCGCTCCGCGGGCTCCGGGCCGGGTTTGTGCGAGTTTCTGGGCCGGCAGCACGCCGAAGGAGAACCCGGCATAGACGAGATCGAAGGGCAGGTCGTCGGCGATGCGGACGCCGCGCTCGCGCATTTCGTCGAAGCCGATCTCTTCGATGTAGGCGAGACCCTCTGGGATGCTCTGGAACGTGCGCCCGTCGAACAGGTCCGGCGTGTGCACGGTGTGCCCGGCCTGCCGTAGCTCCTCGGCGAAGGCGCGGACGCCGCGGGTCAGCCCCTGTGCGTGATGAAACAGCAGGACCTCGGCCATAAGATGCCTCCGGGCGGAATCGACGGAAACAGGCGGCAGCGCATCAACCGCTTAAGCCGCGAAGACTGCGCCATCGGGGACGCATTCTCGTTTCCCAAGGGCTACCACAGGCAGACCCGGGCACTCAAGGCGGCGGGCCAAAGACAGCGCGGCGTGGTGCGATCAAACCTGCCCAATGCGAGGCGGCCGCTCACGACGGCAGTCGAACGATCATTTCCATTTCCAGCTGCAAGTCGGGCGCGGCCAGAGCGGCGACACCGACGCCCGTGAGGCTCGGCTGCGCGCCGTCGAACAACGCACTCAGATATGGCATCAGCTCCTCGATGCGCCCGGGCGTCAAATCAACCATGTAGACGCGCACCATGACGAGGTCTTCCGGCGAGGCGCCTATGGCGTCGAGAGCCGCCTTCGCGTTGGCGACGACGAGTTCCGCCTGTTCCGCGAGGCCATCCGGCGCCGGCTCGCCGCCTGGGCGCCAGGCGACCTGCCCGGAAATGAAGGCAAGCCGGCCCGGCTCCACGGTTGTGATCTGCGAGTAGCCGAGCGCACCCGCATCGGGCAGGGCAGGCGGATTCAAACGCGTCAGTGACTGTGCCATTTCGGCTTCCTTCCTATGGTAATGACTTGCCTCGGCGGCGACGTGCTCGAAGGCAGCAACCCGTTGGCAGGCGGGTCCGCAGCCCTCGACGAGGCGTCGGTCCTTATAGCCGGTTGATTGACGAATGGACGTCCACACAGAAGCGACACGCGCGACGCCAAGCCCGCCCGGCGACGTCACAGCTTGAATCGCTTGCATCCACAGGTCGTACTATGCATGTCGCTCAAAAGTGTGCAGCGGTTTTGAGACAACGACATGCATGAAACAAAGAGCTAGAGCGCGTCGCATGAGGCCGTTTGAACGCGACGCGCTTTAGAGACATGCGCGGCAGCATGAGCCTCTGCCGTAGTCGAGACTTTGGAGTTGCATCATGCAGCGTGCGAATCTGAATGACATTCAGGTGTTCATGGCCGTCGTCGACGGAGGGAGCTTCGTCGCCGGAGGGCAGGCTATGGGCCTGTCCCGGTCGGCGGCGGGAAAGGCCGTCATCCGCCTGGAAAACAGGCTCGGTACGCGCCTCCTGAACCGCACGACGAGAACGCTGAGCCTCACGGAGGAAGGGCGGGTGTTCTACGAACGCGGGCTGCAGGTTCTCGCCTCGATCGACGAAGCGGAGGCGAGCGTTGCCGGGCAGAGCGGCATGCCACGCGGGGTTCTGCGGCTCACCGTTCCCGATGCCTTCGGGCGGCTTCTGGTTCTGCCTCTCATCGGAAAATACCTTGCGGCCTGGCCCGAGATCCAGGTCGAGGTGAGCTTCACCGATCGCGTGGCGGACATCGTCGAGGAAGGCTTCGATCTGGCGGTCAGGATCGGGGTTACGACTTCGGACACGCGGCTCGTCTCGCGGGTGGTCGCCAGATACAAGGCGGTGCTCTGTGCCGCGCCGTCCTACATCGCCGAGCGCGGCGAGCCGTTGGTGATGGACGATCTCGCAGCACACGACTGCCTGATCTTCAGCAGTCGCAACCAGCGGCAAAGCTGGCGCTTGCGCGGGGAAGGAGGTGCGTGGGTCAAGGCCCAGGGCCGCAGCCGCCTGAGGCTCGATAGCGGAGAGGCGATCCGGGATGCCGCCATTGCGGGCCTCGGCATCGCGTTTCTTCCGGACTTTCTGGTCGCGGCGGACATGGCTGCGGGTCGCCTCCGGCCGGTCCTATCCGATCTCGAGACCGACGATGCAAAGATCGTGACGATCTATCCCAGCAAGCGTCTCCTGGAGCCGCGCGTGAGACGCTTCATCGACCTCATGGTCGATGAGCTTGGGCGCTGAATCATCGGGCTCGCTCCCGACCCACGGCGAGAAAACTGGCGCAAATTTCGGATCATTGCTCGATCGCTTTACCGTAAGGCGCTGGGCAAATTGCGTTCGCGCCCTAAAGTAACCTCCGTCGATCAGTGGAGTGAACGTTATGGCCGAGAGGACCTCCAGCAAGCCAACGACGGCCGCCAAGCCGCGCCAGTCGGCCGCCAAGCCGTCGGCCCGCAAGCCCGCAGCGACCAAGGATGCGAAGCCGACCCTGCTTTCAGGCGGCAACCCGCAGATCCCGAAGGGCGACGGCGACGCTCCGGTGCAGGCCTATATCGCCGCCATGCCGGGCTGGAAGAGCGACACCGGCCGCCGCCTCGACGCGCTCATCGCGCGCACGGTCCCCGGCGTAAAGAAGGCGGTCAAATGGAACTCGCCCTTCTATGGCGTCGAGGGCCAGGGCTGGTTCCTCGCCTATCATTGCTTCACGAAGTACATCAAGGTGACGTTCTTCCGCGGCGCGTCGCTCAGTCCTCTGCCTCCGGTCGAGTCCAAGGACAAGAACACGCGCTATTTCCACATCCACGAGGGCGAGCAACTCGACGAGGAGCTGGTCGCAAGCTGGATCCGGCAGGCATCCGAGCTGCCGGGCTGGATGACATAGCGCAGACTGCCTTAGCTCATTTCATTGTTTCATTGAAACAGTGAAATGGTCTAACTCTTTGAAACTACGCAATTCCGGACGGAAAACCGTTACACACTTTTCCTGGAATTGCTCTAGCGCATCGGCCCGAAAATCGGAATCGATTTTCGGAAAGCACGATGCGTAGATTCAAAGACTTACAGCGTCCTTTGTGCGTCCTGAAGGACGCACGGCGCTGTAGGAGACACCTTGTAGATCGAAACTGCACCCTGGAGATTGGAAACATGGCGCTCAAGCGGATGGACAACGTAGGGATCGTCGTCGAAGACCTCGAAGTGACGATTGATTTCTTTCGCGAACTCGGCCTCGAGCTCGAAGGGCGGGCCACGATCGAAGGAGAATGGGCCGGGCGTGTCACCGGACTGGGCGATCAGCGTGTCGAGATCGCCATGATGCGCACACCGGACGGCCACAGCCGGCTCGAGCTTTCCCGCTTCCTCGCGCCGCCTGTCGTCGCAGATCACCGGAACGCCCCGGTCAACGCCTTGGGCTACCTCCGCGTCATGTTCACGGTGGACCACATCGACGAGACGCTTGAAAGGCTCCGCACGCGCGGCGCGCAGCTCGTAGGCGAAGTCGTCCAGTACAAGGACGCCTATCGGCTCTGCTACATCCGTGGGCCTGAAGGGCTTCTCATCGGACTCGCCCAAGAACTCGGCTGAGCGCAATGAAGAACCACCTGTTCGATTGTCCACAAACGCCGGGGGGAATGCGCTTCGCCAGGCGGCAGCGCATTCCTCTCGATGTATGCCGCGCGCGATGACGGAACCTTTCCTGCGGCGGCCGTTCCGGTTACATACCTGCCTCGGCCATCCAAAGCTCGGCATCCGCACCGCCCGGAATACGCAACGGGGCGGACGGATCGGTTGCAGCTTTCCAGACCGCCTCCGCCACGTCGGGCGCATTGGTTACGGGACCCGTGTCGTCCTGCGCGTTCTTCACGAATTGCTGGATCAGCGACGCGTAGTCAGGGTCATTCACACCGCGCAGGTGTGGGCGGGCATTGGCCCCGAAGCGCGTTTCCGGTGAGCGTCCCGGTAGAACGATATGCGCGCGTATCCCGAATGGCTCCACCTCCACCCCAAGGGACTCGGTGAAGGCGTTTACCGCCGCTTTGCTCGCCCGGTACACCCCGACCACCGGCAGCGTCTTCACCGTCACCGTAGACGTGACGTTGATGACAACGCCTGACCTCCGTTGACGCATCTGCGGCAAGACGGCCTGAACCATCGCCAGCGTCCCGATCGTATTGGTCTGGAAAAGCGCCTGGACTGTCTCGGGTGCCGTCAATTCGACCGGTGATGGCGCACCGAAGCCGGCGTTGTTGACCAGCACGTCGATACGGCCTGCCGCGTCTACAGCTTGCGCGATGCTTGCCGGATCGGTGACGTCGAGTGCTAGCACCCGCAGGCGATCGGAGGCAGGCAGCAACTCCGCGTTGGGCGTACGCATCGTCGCGATCACGTCCCACCCCCGTTCGAGAAACAGTTTCGCGGTTTCCAGACCGAAGCCGGACGAGCAACCGGTAATCAAGATCGTAGGCATAGGCATCTCCGTACAAAATGAATGAGCCTATGGTAGTGACCGCATGCGGGACTTAATATAGGCGATAGTCTTCATTCCTTTAGCGTTAGTCCTGAATATGGCCGTCGATCCGCTTGCAGAAATTGTCACGCTGCTACAGCCTGCCGCCCGCTTTTCGAAATTGGTGGAGTGTGCCGGCTCCTGGCGAATTCATCGTGAAGCCACCGGCGAGCCATTCTATTGCGCGATCCTCGAAGGGACTTGCCGCGTGAAGTTCGGCAGTCATCCACCGTTCGTCCTCCAGGCCGGTGACTTCGTCCTTGCGCCGGCGATGCGCGATCTGGTCAACGAGAGTATCGATGCGCCGGCCGATCTCTCCACCATGATCCCGACGCAGGTCCGCGACGGGCATTTCCGTGTCGGACGCCACAACGGGCCTGCCGATCTGCGCATGCGGATCGGGCATTGCAGCTTCGGCGCGCCGGATACGGCCCTGCTTGTCTCTCTCTTGCCGGATGTGGTTCTCGTTCGTGGCGAACCCCGGCTTGCCACGCTGATGCAGTTGGTGGGCGAGGAAACGCGCGAACGGCGGCCGGCGCGCGAACTCGTGTTGGAACGGCTGTTGGAGGTGTTGTTGATCGAGGCATTGCGATCCGGCACGGAAACGACAGCCGCGCCGGGCTTGAGCCGCGGCCTTGCCGATGAACGCTTGGCGGCCGCGCTTCATGCCCTGCATGCGCGCCCAGAACATCCTTGGACTGTCTCGGACCTCGCTGCCGAAGCGGCTCTGTCCCGCTCGGCTTTCTTTGCCCGGTTCAGCCGCATTGTCGGCTTACCTCCAATGGAATATCTATTGGCTTGGCGCATGGCTCTTGCAAAGCAGCTGTTGCGCAGCCGTGAATTGGGCATGGATCAGGTGGCCGAACGCGTGGGTTACGGATCGGCAAGCGCTTTCAGCGTTGCCTTTGCGCGATATGCAGGCATGCCACCCGCTCGATATGCTCGCAGCATCCCAAGCAGCGATTAAGGCTCAACAGCGGTTACGGAATTGCGCAATTTCAATGGGTTAGACCAGCGCGTGCCAGCCCGTGCTTGACCAGCCGGTCGATAAGCTCGGCATAGCCGACGCCGCTTGCGGCCATCGCCTTCGGATACATGCTGATATCGGTGAATCCGGGAATGGTGTTGAGCTCGTTGATGAGGAAGCGCATGTCCGGCGTCAGGAAGAAATCGACGCGCGCCATGCCGTCGCAGCCGACCGCCCGGAAGGCCATTGCCGCCGTCGCGCGGATGCGGACTTCGAGCTCTTCCGGCAGCTCCGCCGGCACTTTCAGCGCCGCGCCGTCTTCGTCGATATATTTGGCGTCGTAGCTGTAGAAACCGTGGCTTTCGGCCGGCACGATCTCGCCGGGACGGGAGACGAAGAGGCCGCCTTCCGGATCCTCCAGCACGCTCAACTCGATCTCGCGGCCGCGGATGAACTCTTCGGCCAGGAGCTTGCGGTCGTGCCTGAACCCCTCCTCGAGTGCGGTCGCGTAGTCTTGTTCGGTCGCAACCTTGCTGACGCCGACGGAGGAGCCTTGGCGTGCGGGCTTGATGAAAAGCGGAAGCCCGAGCGCGCGTTGAAGCTCGGCAAAGGCGGGTGCTGCGCCCTGGTGGATGGTGACGGACCGAGCGGTCGGCAGGTCCGCCTCGTTGAGGAGCCGCTTGGCGATGTCCTTGTCGAGCGCGGTGGCTGAACCGAGGATGCCGCAGCCGACGAGCGGCACGCAGGCTACCTCGGCAAGCCCCTGCACGGCACCGTCCTCGCCATGGAGGCCATGCAGCACCGGGAAGAGAGCACCGATCTCCGGCAGCGCATGGGGCGCGCCATCGGCCGGGATCGCCAGCATGCGTCCCTTGCCGCCCGGCACGAGCGAGACCTCCGTGCCGCTTGATGGCTTTGAGAGCGTGCCATTTTCGAAACGGCTCAGCAGCCATTGCCCGTCGCGGGTGATGAAGATGGGAACGGCGTCATATTTTTCGGGTTCCAGCGCGCGCATGACATTGGTCGCCGAAAGCACCGAAACGTCATGCTCGGCGGAGCGCCCGCCGAAGAGCACGGCAAGGCGCAGTCTGTTCGAAGAAGTGGCCACGAAAAGCTCCCACGGAATTGGGTTTGTATGGCTACTGCATTTCCTTAAATCGCGACCGATTTAAGGAGAAGATTGCGGGGCCGTCCGCAAGTCAGCGCATCGGACTGCAGCAGGGGCTGCCAGGGCCTCCTGCAATTCGACTTCTGGTCGATCCGAAGCATTTCACAAGAGCTACCGTGTCTCTGTTGTGTTTTTATTTCAACTCCTCTCCTCCCGGTGTAGGATGAGTATTAGCATGTAAGCAACTGGTGTAATTGAGACACGATTATCCTGCCGGTGAAGATGCGTTCGGAGGAAGCGACCTAGCTTCATCTTGGGCGCGAGGGATGCCGACAGATGCCGTTGCCGGGGGGAGTCTCTGCTGCATTTCACTGTTATTGGCGGCTTGCAAGGTGTCGGTGTCTTCGGCCGCGAACTGTCGACTGGGACAATGACGACCTCGTATACAATGTCGTCCAACACGGTCCGATAGTCGGCGGTGTCCTTTGCTTCTAAAGGAGAACGCCAATGTCACAATTCACAAGGATCGCGGTCGCAATCGCTGCTGGCTTCCTCGCCTTGGCATATGGCAGCGCTCAAGCCCAGGATGTAACGCCCACCGAGGCCCGCGCCATCGCCAAGGAAGCCTACATTTACGGCTACCCGATAGTGGACAGTTACCGCATCATGCATGCCTATTTCGTGGATACCACAAGTCCCGAATACAAGGCGCCGTGGAACGAACTCGTCAACATCCCCCGCGTGTACACACCGGCCGACACGGCTATCCAGACTCCCAATTCGGATACGCCCTATTCGTTTGTCGGAATGGACCTGCGCACGGAACCGATCGTGCTCACCGTCCCGCCGATAGAGAAGGACCGCTATTTCAGCATCCAGCTTATCGATGCGTACACGTTCTCCTTCGACTATATCGGCAGCCGCGCTACCGGCAATGATGGCGGCAGCTTCATGATCGCTGGACCCGGCTGGAAGGGCGAAAAGCCCCAAGGTGTGAAAGAAGTCATCCGCTCAGAGACCGAATTCGTGCTGGCCGGCTATCGAACCCAGCTTTTTAGTCCCGGCGACCTCGACAATGTGAAGAAGATCCAGGCCGGCTATAAGGCGGAGCCGCTTTCCGCCTTCCTCGGCCAGCCCGCGCCGGCGGCGGCACCGGCGATCGATTTCATCAAGCCGCTGACCCCGGCCGAACAGAGGACGTCACCGGAATTTTTCAACGTCCTGAACTTCATTCTGCAGTTCTGCCCCACAAATCCTTCCGAGACCGAGTTGATGGCACGTTTTGCCAAAGTCGGTGTCGGCGCGGGCAAGACGTTTGACGTCGGCAAGCTGCCGCCGGAACTGAAATCTGCTGTGGAAGGTGGGATGGCTGATGCCTGGGAGGAATTCGCAAAGCTGAAGGTACGGATCGATGCGGATGAGGTGACTGCCGGTGATCTGTTCGGCACACGGGAGTTCCTGAAGAACAACTATCTCTATCGGATGGCAGGCGCCGTCATGGGCATTTACGGCAATGCCAAGGAAGAAGCGATGTACCCGGTATATACAGTTGATGCCGACGGGCAGAAGCTGGACGGTACCCATGATTATACCCTTCACTTCGCGCCCGGCCAGTTGCCCCCCGTCCATGCGTTCTGGTCGATCACCATGTACGAGCTTCCGTCGAGCCTGCTCGTCGACAACCCGGTTGATCGCTATCTCCTGAACTCCCCGATGATGCCGAACTTCGTGACGGATGCCGACGGCGGCCTTACTTTCTATGTGCAGCGCGAATCGCCCGGCAAGGACAAGGAACCGAACTGGCTTCCTGCGCCCAAGGGTCCGTTCTGGATTTCGATGCGCCTCTACTGGCCGAAGGAAGAGGCGCTCAACGGCACATGGAAGCAGCCGCCGATGACCAGAGCGCAGTGAGGTTTTGCGGAGGACCGCTCCCCGTCTCAGCATGATCCTCGCATTTTCGGAGCCCAGCCGCACAAGGTGGGTGGCGAGGTGTTAGAGCAGTTCCAGGAAAAGTGTTTAACGGTTTTCCGTCCGGAATTGCGTAGTTTCAACGAGTTAGATCATTTCACTGTTTCAATGAAACAATGAAATGATCTAAGGTCCGAAAGTCGCTGTGTCCGGACCTTCCGTCAGCCCTTCGAAAGGTCTGCAACGGGTCGAAACGCGCGCTTTGTGGCGTTAACGGTAAAGGTCTGGAAGTGGACCCAATATCGGCGGCTTGCGGCTACGGCGCGATCTGGATCTCCCCCTCGATCCGGGTGATCTCGAAATCGCTGATCAATATGTCGAGCCTGATTTTCCAGAGGCCGGGGAGGGGCAGGAGGAGGTCGGAGGTGCGCCATGTTCCGTCCGCCGCCTTGCTGGCCTTGCGCTTTATCTCGGGGACACCGGCCGAGGGGTTGGAAAAGACGAAGGTGACCTCCTTCGGGTCGAGGGCGGAGAAGTCGCCGTCCATGACGAGGGCGGATGCTTCCACCGGTCCCGGTCGGCCGGACGACGACTTTGCTCCACAAACCGACATTAGGCGGCAATCAGTGATAGGGAAGAGTTTTCCTCAGAATGTCGCCAAGCGCTCAACGAACCAGAACGATGCCAACGCTCCAATCATGTACGTCGCAGCTAAAAGCGCATGGCGGCCGACGTAAGTTGGATATCGTACCAATCTCACAAGTCGAACAGCCGCGATCACCGCCGCGATAAACATCAACTGTCCGACCTCCACACCCACATTAAAGAACAGCAAGGCGAGAGGGATATCACTTGCCGGAACCTCCAGGTCCGCGAGCGCTCCCGCAAAGCCAAGACCATGCAACAGACCAAAAGCAAAGGCGACCATCCAGGGACGTTGCGCGGAGAGGCTGGTTTGACCGCGTTGGATGCGAATGACCTCGCAAGCGAGAAGGAGGATGCTGAAGGCGATTGCCGCCTCGACCGGCGGCCCCGGAACGTGAACGACCCCGAGCGTTGCCAGCGTGAGGGTGATCGAATGCGCCACCGTAAAAGCTGTGACGGTCAGAAGAAGCGCTCGCCAGTCGCGGGCGATCAGCATCAGTGCCAAAACGAACAGCAAATGATCGTAGCCGAACAGGATATGCTCTATGCCATGATGGATGAAGGACCGGGCGACCTGGAGACGTTCCGGCCGAGCGGCAATCTCGACCCAGGGCTGGGACGGGTGGACCATCTTGATGGCGGCCGGGCCTCCACGCACGTGCACGCGCACCAAGACGTTGGTGATTGTCGCTTCGAGCCCGACAAACTCGATCCGCTTGCCGGAAAGACTTCCATCGGTCGTCTCGATCAGACGCGTTTCGGCAAGCGAATCCGGAAGAGCGCGGACAGCCGGAGCCGTCACGTCGCGCACGCCCGCCGGAAATCGCAGGACGACCGGAAGGCGCATTCCGGAGAGGATGGGCGTGCGCCAGGTGACCGTGTAACGACTCGACCCCGTTTCTTCGATCTGGAGGTAGGCGGGCCGTATCTCGTGGGCGGAAGCGTTCAACGTCAATGCAAGAACGGCCAGGGCGAGGCAGCCAAGCAAACGCCATGGCGGCGATGGCAGCACGGTTCGGAAGCTCATTGTGGGGGCACCTCGAACTGAGCGCTGCTTCCAGCAGATACCTGCAGGTCTCGGAGGTCGCTGGCGTTGATCTCAGGCACGGTGACGACATATCGGGACCGCATCTCATCCAACGCGATGCGCTTTATCTCGCGATATTGGTCTTCTATCCACCCGGCTTTGACGCTGGGAATGACCTCCGTAAACGCCGGAATGCGGCCGAGGTCCATGGCGTCGATCCAGACGAGGTGCCATCCATATCCAGATCGAATAGGTCCCTCCCATTTGCCGGGTGTAAGTTGGAACAACGCCTCGGAGAATGCTGGCCCGAACTCCTTCGCCATCTGTTCCGGGGTGGCGTCCCGGTAATGGTTCTGGAACATAAAGGTGTCGCCGACGGCGGCAACATTCTCCGGCGGCCGCCCGCCGACTGTCGCGAGCGCGGCCGCCGCAGCCTCGCGGGCTGCCTTGCCATGCTTGTCTGGCGAAAAATACAAATGCCGGAAGCTTGCATGTGCAGGCAGGGCGAAGCGCTCCGAGTTGACCGTGAACCAGGTGTTCAGTTGCTCGGTGGTCGGCTCCTGCAATGCCGCCACATCGGCGGCAAGGAAGTCCATCTTCTGGGCGAGCCTGCGTTTCACCACCTCGTCGTCGCGGTCGAGCCCAAGGGCCACGGCTTCGCGGAACAGGATTTCCTGGGTCACCTTCTGATCCACCAGACCCATGATCTGCTCGGGCGTGGGAGCCGACCGTCCCTGCGCCAGCCAGCTAATCGCCAGTTGCCGCACATCGTCCTTGGTCAAGACGATCTTCCGCGTATCTACCCCCTCTTCCTCTCCGGGATTGAGGAAGTGGTAGCCGCCGAACAGCAGGGAACCGACGACGAGGAAGTGCAGCAGCGGTTCGCGGAGAACGTTTTGCCACTTGGTTTTCACCACGTCGTCGACATCGTCTTGTTTAGCAGCGGGTTCAGGTGCAATCGGAAACAGTTTCATGGCAACCCCTCCCGACACCTTCCTCACTGCATCACGGCCTGCACCTCGTAATTTGCGTAGCCGAACTCATTGCTGCGGGCAGCGATGTATTTGTCGCCGGAAGTGTAGACGGTCAGTTCGAACGGTGTCCCTTCGATGGTCGTGACGATGTGACCATCACGGATTTCGTAGGCCGCCGTCGATCCCGAAATACGCGTGTGCATCACCTGCAGCAGGTCTTCCGTTTTGGGCGGGCCATCGTTGAGTTGCGTCACGATGCGCTGTCCGTTTTCACCGAACAAGACCTGGAGGTTCTCGCCCGTCACCGTATTACGTACGTTGAAAGTCTTGCCGACGACGAGTTGCTTTAGCTGATCGTCGGTCAGGGCCGTGGAGCCCCCTTTGGTCAAGTCGTCGACGGTCAGGCCTCGTTCGCCTCTTGCGATTGCTGCTGGCGTTGGCGTGTACCAGATCGGTGTGGTCCAGGCGCGTTCCTGCACGGTGGCGGGCGCGTTGCTTGGCGGCAGGATACCGAGTTTCACGGCATCGTAGGTGCTCCAGCGGGGCGTCGGAATCTGCAGGACGCGTGCATAGTAGAAAGCGTGCAGGCCGGGATCGAAGTCCGGGTCGGCCCACACCGCCTTGAGTTCCACCGAACCGATGTCGTTCGTGTAGGTTGCCTTGGTGATATCGACGGTGCTGCCTACTGGAGGCAGCTTGCCGCTCACGGGATCGGGCTGGCGATCACCAGACCAGGCGACGTCGAAAACCTTCTCGAAAATCTGACCGTGTTTTGTCCATCCCTTGATGATCTGTATCCGGTCGAGATTTCCGTCCGCCGGGTCTTTGACCGCCGCTACGACGAAGGAGGGAACCTTGCCCTCGGCCGCCGGCAGATCACCGCCCATCGGCACACCACCAGCATAGGCCGTCTTCACCCAGTCGGCATCGGCCAGAAGTCCCTTGTCATACTCCCAGCCACCAAACATCCTTGCCTGGATGCGGACGCCGCTCGTGCCATAGACCTCTTTGCGTTGCATCGCGGCGAAGATCGACTCGCGGGTGTTCTCCTCTGCCCAGACGACGGTGAGCCCCGACGTTCCGGTTTGCAGGATGTTCATGCCCGATTCGACCTTCCCGGCCAATCTCGCCGCTGGCGTCGCGTCGGTCAGGCCATGGGCACCGAAGAAATTCGATTGCGAGTAGGCGGTGGCGGTGTTGTGCGAATCCCCTGCGCCAACCACACCGAATTTGTACGGGTTGTATCCACGTGTCGCCTGCATCGCCAGGCCGTTCTGATAGGCCTCGCGGGTGTAGCTGCCGTGAAGCTTGGACGTGCTGTTATCAAGCCCGATGAGGTAGTTCATGATCTCGTAGTTGGCGAACTCATCATTGGGCGAGAGATCGGGATGCGTTTCCGAGACGCCCTTCACCTGTTTGATCTCCGTCAGCGGCTCGTTGGTCATGCGCTGCTGTGCCCAGGCCGCATCCAACGGATTGCCCTTGCTGTCCACATCGGTCGGGAACATGATGCCGTTGGACAGGTTGGCGTTGTGCGAGATGGCGAGCACATCGTTCCCGGCCTTGCGCTGACCGTCCATCCAGGTCCAGAGGTCCTCCGGATGGTCGGACTCAATCGCGGTGAACGGAGCCTCGGGAAGCTTTGCACAATCCTTGAAGAACACGTTCCGATGCATGTTCTGGTTATTAGGCATCGACGTCCACTCGTATGAACAGAAGGTCGTGAATTGCCCTGGCTTGTTGTATTTTTCGGCGATGGCAGTGTTCTCGCTCCACACCGAACCGGTGAGCTTTGGGTCCAACAGCTCCGAGATCGGCTTGCCGCTGGCGATGCTTCCAGCCATCCATTGAAAGATCTTGATCGGACCGTTGTCTTTGGTGACCTTCAGCTTCGCCGCAACCGGAAGTTTGCTGATCGACGAGGTTGGATCGTTGGCAAGTCGGACGACGCCGACATACTCCGAATGATCCGTGACTCCCTGGAAATCCAGCGGCGTCTTGATCTGCACGTCGTAGCCCGCCGGATGTTTGATCGGCTGCCCCATGGAGTATTGATAGGCTTCTTCGGGGCCGGTGACCGTGTTACCGATGATATACGCGTCCAGCGACCAGCTCGTGTGCTGGTGGGTCTGGCCAAAAAAAGCGTGGCGTTCCTGCGCGGCGACGGAAGTGGCGGCTAAGGCGAGGATTGTTGAAGAAAGCAACAAAGTTTTTCTGTTCATCCGGCACATAGAACGCATCCTTCCTCGGCGTAAGTTGCGGTGAATTGCAATGCGAGCTGTATGGGTATGAAAAGTAGTATCGCGGCTAGTTGTTACAGATTTAAGAGTCAACGACAATAGCCCCAACTCCCCGGCCGCCGAATAGAACTCCGAAGACCAAGCGCTCGCAATGAGCACCATTGGCCGCATTGGGCCAAACCGCGTCATTCATGAGCGGCATACCGAGGTCCGCATAGGGTCGAAACGCGCCCTTTGTGGCGTTAGCAGTAGAGGTCTGGAAGTGGCCCAATATCGGCAGCTTGCAGCTACGGCCCGATCTGGATCTCCCCCTCGATCCGGGTGATCTCGAAATCGCTGATCAATATGTCGAGCCTGATTTTCCAGAGGCCGGGGAGGGGCAGGAGGAGATCGGAGGTGCGCCATGTTCCGTCCGCCGCCTTGCTGGCCTTGCGCTTTATCTCGGCGACACCGGCCGAGGGGTTGGAAAAGACGAAGGTGACCTCCTTCGGGTCGAGGGCGGAGAAATCGCCGTCCATGACGAGGGCGGAGGCATCGACCGGTCCCGGTCGGCCGGGCGTGATCGTTATTTCCGCCATCGCCTTTTCCCCGTGAATGTGGACCGAGGCGGGCTCCGCGGCGACCGTCACGAGCGCTCGCGGCGGCGGCGTGAAACGCCACGAAGCCGTCACGCCGAAAACCAGCAGCACCAGCAGCGTCTCGGCAGCGATCGAGCGCACGAGATACCGGGCGGCGCCTTGGTCGCCGGCTTCGACGCGGGCTGTCAGCAGCCATCGGTTGATTGCTGCCAGAGCGAAAAGAACGAGGAGAAGAGCGAGCTTGACCAGAAAGATATTGCCATAGGCCGTGTCGAGGAGTGCCGAGGGATGCCCCACCTGTACGATCAGCAGCACGAGGCCCGCCGCCACGAGAAGCGCGACCGAGAAGGGAATGAAAACCGAGAAGCGATGTAGGGCCTTGAGCGCATGTGCGTGGCCGGCCTGGAGCAGTCTTGCGATCGGCACCAGGGCGCCGACCCAGAGCGCGATCGTGATTGCATGCAGGAAGACGCTCGGGCGCATCAGCCATTGCGGCTCGGCGGCGCTGGCGTGGCCGCTCAAGGAGAGCGCCAGCGAACCCGCGATCAGTGCCGTGAGTGAAATCCACCGCGCGAGCTGCAGCCGGCGCGAGACGAGCGCAACGCCTGCAAGGGCGAGCGCGGCGGCCATCACGATAACGGTCTTGCCGAAACTCGTTCCAAGCCCGGCCGACCACACCCGAGGCTCGGCCAAGGCCGGGAGCGGCATGCCGAGCGCGTCCAGTCCCTGAAAGCCTGCGGACAAAGCGATGCCTGCGAGCCCGATGCCAAGCATTGCCGCAATGAACCGGAGCCCGGCTCGCGCGCCTTGCAGGAACCAGCTCAAGGCGAAGACGCCGCCGATGCCGAAAAAGAGGCCGGCATAAAGCGCTATCCGGCTCGTCCAGAGCGCGGCGCGCACCTGCCAGTCGATCGCTTCGCCGGCATACGCCGACCTGCTTGGGGAACCTATGGAAAAGACGATCGAGCCGCCGACCGGATGTCCGTCTTCGGAGACGACCCGCCAGGAAAGGACGTGCGTGCCTGTGGAAAGGTCGGGCGGTACCTCGATCTCCACCGTGCGATCCCGGAGGGTAAACCGCTCGAGTGCGACCGTGGAGCCATCCGGCTTGACCAGTTTCAGTGTCAGAGGAGAGACCGGCTCGCTGAACGACAGCGCAAGCGTTGCGGGGGCAGTGGGAAGGACGGCACCGTCTCGCGGGGCGGTCGCGGTCAGCGACGCATGGGCAAGGGCCGCCGTCGCCAGGAAAAGCCAGGCCAGGACGGCGATCGTTACCCGGCCAAGGCCGGGCGGGAATTTGATGACCGGGAGCGTATTCACCGGATGATCCTGAGGTCGAAAGGGAGCCGGCGTCGAAGCGCCGGCTCATTGGCACAAGTGCTCAGTGTCCAGCGGCTTTTTCAAGCAGTTTCAGACCCGGCGCCGGCAATTCGAGGTCGTCGGACGACTGGCCGGCAGCCGGAATCTCGATCCAACGCTCGGTGAGGCCACCGGGGCACTCCTGCACAACCGGGAAATACAGCATTTCGCCGGCCTTGAGATCGGGCGTCAGGAAGACGCGCAGGGTGAATTCGTCATACTCGTCGTCGGCCAGGTTTCCACCGCTCCAGATGACCTGCTTCACCCCCTCGCTGGTCGGCGTGCCGTGGTTGTCATAGGACTTCGCATAGGCGCCCGTGACCTTCTCGATGGTCCAGCCGGCCTTCGGCTGTGGCTTGACCGCAATGACGCCTTCGGGGATCTGCACCCGGACGGTCGTCGTCGGCTTGCCCTCGCAACCGTGCGGCACCTGCAGGATCGCCTTGTAGGTCGAGCCGACAGGCGCTTCCTTGACCTGCAGGCTGACATGCGCCAGCGCCGCGCTGGTTCCGAGAGCCAGAATGGCTGCGGTCGTAATGAACGTCTTGAACATATTTCGTCTCCATGTCGCCGGCGGTTGCGCCCGGCGGTTATCTAAGCGGCCCTACAGCGCCGCGCGTCCAAACGACGCGCCAAGGTCGCTGTAACACTTTGAAATGCTGCATGATTTTTCCTCAAATCGATCCCGATTGAAGGAATCATGCAGTAGGCCCTGACAAGATGCCGAGCGTCTTACGCCTGCGGATGCCAGGCGCAGTTGGTCGGCTTCATATTGGATTGGATGCGCTGATGCGACTATACGTTCGCGAAATCAGCGTGGTGCAGATATTTTTACGCCTTGCGCGGAGGCGCCCTGGGGCTTCCCTGAAATTCTTCCAGCGGTTGCCGTAGGTCGGGATCATCCCTTGCTACAGGGAGAGTGACGAGTGCCGCAGACGGCGCGTCAAAAGCGTAAAGCTGTCTCCCCGGGATAGCCGGATGGGCGAACATCCCGCAAGCAAGGGTGCAGCAGTCCTGCTTTCCCGAGTGATCGTTCGCTGGCGCCTGCTCGTCGTGGCCGTGGTGCCCTGAGTTCGCGTCCGAGATGCAAAGCGGGTTTCCGAAACTATCCACCCCGATCGGTGCGGGGCTGGCCGCAACTCCGCTCGCAGCCTGCAGAACGAGCAGGCAGGCGGCGACAAGCGCCACCCATATGCTCTTTCTACTGCGCAGGTGCCTCAGCATCATTTGCTCCGATCGATCATCCGTCTACCAGCAGAGACTTCACTTGAATATGCTCTCGATCAAACAGATCGAGGAAAATGGCCGGCATTCGGGTGCCACGTACGCGTGATGCAAAAGAAGAGGCGTCGCTACGGGAGACGGAACCCCTGGCGTCCTGCGCTTCCGCCCAGGCGGCCAGGCGAGGAGCGAAGCACCCGCCGATATGTTCATCCGCCGAGCCTGGCTCCCGAAGACGTCGCCAGAGGCTATCTCCGCCACGTCCCCATCGGCTCGAAGATTACCGGAGCCCGACGGAAAACATCCGAACTGACGTAGCAAATGCCTCCAATCTCCGCCAAACGTGGGGACGTCCGGAATGCGCCATTTGCGGCCATTGCAACCGCCGTGTCGCAAACCCTTGGTAGCGTCACTCGACTGAGTCATTACACTGCTGCCGGGGATCGAATGAGTGCCACATTCAAAGAGCTGAGCGACCGGATAGGTCAAGTCGGAGAGCTTTACGCACGAGTGCACAATATCCCGCGTAGCGCGGACTGGTATCTGCTGAAGCTGACGGAGGAACTTGGCGAACTGACAGCCGGCAGAGCTAAACCAAACGCGGATGGATCAGGAGGCACCCGCGAAGCATTGGAGAACGAAGCCGCCGATTTGTTCGGGCAATTCGTCCTGTACCTGCGCGCAAATGATATCGACATCGAAGCCGCCATCGAGCGTAAGTGGCTTCGGCATCTTGATCAGTATGTTGAACGCGACCTGACTACTGCAACCGACAGTGTCTGATATGGCGCAAAGGGCCCACCTCGGCCCCATGGCAGAGATGGGCCAACAGCAGTCATCGCTCGGAAGGTTACGGGGAAACTCAGGTTGGGAAGTACTCATCCATCCACGAACGAGCGAGCACAAGATCATCGTCGTTTGGGGCCCATCCATGGCCCGCATCGAGCGCGTGGTGGGTAACCACTGCGTTCGCGGCGATAAGCTGGTCCGCTACTTGGGAGGCGTGCTGTGGCTCTCTCCTGTTGTCATGCAGACCCGAAATGATAAGCACAGGCTTGCCTGACAATTCTGGAAAAGTGAAATCGTCTGAGATTGGCTGGGGCCGCAGCAATATAGCTCCAACGAAATTTTCTGGTGCGAGCGCAAGAAGTGCGGTTCCGAAAATTGCTCCGCTGGAATACCCGACAACGAGCATGTCTTTTAGGCCGCAAGCGACCACGAAACCGTCGGCAGATATGCTTTTCCTAGCGAGAGCTATAAGTTCTTCGTGAGGTATGGAGCGATCCGATCGCCTTTTGAAGAAAGTGAAGCCTTCACCATCCACAAATGTTCCTCGCGGGCTGCAACGTGGCTGCTGTGGCGCAAGCCGATTGGTGAATTCGCTAATGACCTCCGGGTGCTGCGCGGAACCGTGTATGCCAAGTATAGCAATCATCGCAATCTCCCGGAGGTCAGGACGTCACCTATTTGCGGCATGTGACATGGGAATGACCGCAATGGGCCGAATGCTGCCCCCTGCGCTGGTGGCGTTTGCTACCTGACACCGAGAACATCTGTGGACCAGTCGACCATCGCAACGGCCTGACGCGACATAGCTTGGCGAATCTGGCCTGATCCAAACCTCGTTGATACTGCACCGTCTCCGGCCTGAGGGCCGCTCCTCCCTCGATTTGGGAATGGAATTCCGCTCCCCTCGATACACTATTGGAAGTGTCTACCTGTGCGAACGGGATAGGCCATTTCCATAATCGCCTCCTATTTCCCTCTTGGCATTTTCGACGGTAGCACGCGCTGACAGACACTACCAGACATTGTATGTCGCCTAAATTACAGCTCTGGAAACTGAGACGGAAAGCATCATCGCCGACGACGAAGGACATCGGTCAAAGCGTATTCTTGTAGATCTTTCCGTCCTTCATGATGAGCTTCAGATTGTTCCGGTCGGCGATCAGCGAGATGTCCGCCAGAGGGTCTCCTCCGACCACCAGCAGATCGGCGAGCGCGTCCGCTTCGATGACGCCGAGCTTGCCGGTGTAGGGGCTGCGCGGCCCGGAAAGTGCGAGCAGTTCGGCATTGTCCGCCGTTGCCATCCTCAGCACCTCCGCCGGCGCATGCCACCGGGTGAGCTTGGCGAGCTGCGCTCCCTGGCGGGCCGCGATCCTTTCCGAAAATAGCGTGTCGGTCCCGAACGCCGTCCTGATCCCGTGCTTCTTCGCCAGTTCGTAAGCGGTGTCCGTGCCGCTGATGACCTGCATCTGGGAAAAGCGTTGCGGCGACCCCTCCGGAAATGGTGCGGCGTCCTCGTCATCCAGGAAAGGCTGAAGGCTCCACCATATGCCTTTTTCCGCCATTAGTCTCGCGGTGTCCTCGTCGGCGAGGTGCCCGTGCTCGATGCATTTGACGCCTGCCGCGATCGCCAGCCGGATCGCCTTTGGCGTATAGGCGTGCACCGTCACGTAAGTGTTCCAGCCCGCCGCCGCATCGACTGCCGCGCGGAGCTCGGCTTCGGTATATTGCGTGGAGTCGAGCGGATCATGGTCGGAGGTGACGCCGCCGCCCGCCATCACCTTGATGTGGCTGGCGCCGAGGAAGAGTTGCTCGCGCGTTCGCCGCAGCACCTCGTCGACCCCATCGGCGATCGCGGCCGCTCCGCTGCGCTCGGAAAAATGCAGCTGGTCGCGGTCTTCGCGGGGCAGATCGTGACGGGTGCGAAAGTCTCCGTGGCCGGACGTCTGCGAGATCATCGCTCCGGCCGGCCAGATGCGGGGACCGACGATCGTGCCATCGTCGATCGCCCGCTGCAGCGCAAATACGGGTCCACCGGCATCGCGCGCGGAGGTGAACCCCTGCATCAGGTAATCGCCGGCAGTCCGGGCCGAGCGCAACGCCAGATAATTGGGATCGGCGGTCAGCGCCACCGCCAGGGGAACGGACGAGAAGGTCAAATGTGTGTGGGCGTCGATCAGCCCCGGCATCAATACCCCGCCGGCGCCGTCGATCGTCATCGCTTCCTCGGGTGCCTCCGCCCCGCCATCCTCGACCGATTTGATCCGGTTGCCCTCGACGAGCACGCGCACGCCCTCGCGAAGGGTCGGAGAGGTGCCATCGAAGAGGCGGATGTTGGTGAAGAGGATTGGCCGCGCCGTTGCCGGGGGAGGCGGCTGCAGTTGCGCCGAAGCGGTGGTTCCGAGGCCGACGCCGGTCGCCGCTGCGGCTATTCCGGTCATGAAGTCGCGCCGGGAAAACCGAAGTTTGACGCGCTCGGCGATGTATCGGATTTCGGGCCCGTGGCAGAGGCATCCAACGTGGCCGGGTGTCGCCGTCGTTGCCGCCGAGCAGTCAAACATGCCGTTCTCCCTCCTGCATGCTTCCTTCGGTGGCGATACGGCAAGGCTTCTCCTCCACCTGAGGGCGCAGGAGCATCCGCCAAGCCCGTTACAGCGCCGCGCGTCTGATCAGACGCGCGCAGGGCGCTGTAACATTTTGAATTGCTGCATGTTTTTGTCCTTAAATCGGTGCGATCCAAGGAAAATGAAAGGCCGCGCTGTAGGTCTACTTGTGTTGATTGCGACGGAGGACCTTGCCCATCAGCAGCATGATCCCGATCGCGATGAAAACGACGCCTGCGGTCATATAGCCTGCCGCCCCGTAGCGGTAGCCTGACGCCGCCAGGAGGAAACCGATTACGACGAAAATCAATCCGCCGACCTTGCCGAAAAACAGGTTGGACTTCTCTTCCTCTAAGGCCATGACGAACCTCCCCGTCACGTGGAGCCACCTCATTTCTATATACAACGTCAGCGCGCCCCGGTCGAGCAAAAGTGGACACGCATACCTTGTGCCGGGGGGCTTTCGAGCGACCGGCGTGCTCACGCCCACGACAGCCTAGGTAAAGACGGCCACGGCCTTGTCCGTCTCGCCGGCTCGGGCGGCGCTCCATCGCTCGGCCGCAAGCTCGATGAATGCCTTGACCAGCGGCGAAAGGTGCCGACTGCTCGGGTAAAGGACATAGAGGCCGCCGGCGGGCGTCGTGTAATCGTGGAGAACGCGGCGCAATCGCCCCTCGGTGACAAGCGCCTCGGCCATCCCCTGCGGCACCTGGGCGATGCCGTAGCCAGCGATCGCCGCGGCAACGACCGCCTGCATCTCGTTGGCGGCGAAGCGTCCAGCCACGGTGACTGTTTCCTGGCCATGCGGCCCGTCCAGCAGCCAGTGGGCGCTGGCAGCGGAGGGGCCGGCGATGACGCACTCATGGCGGGCGAGATCTGCCGGTCCGTCCGGAACCCCTGAGCGGGCAACATAGTTGGGACTGGCGCAGAGCAGCCTGTGCGTGGATCCCAGCTTGCGGGCGATCAGCGTGGAGTCCGCGAGGATGCCGGTACGGAAAGCCAGGTCTATGCCGTGCTCGACCAGGTTGAGATTGTCGTCGGTCAGGCGCAGTTCGACCTTGGTTTTCGGATAGATTGCCAGAAAGTCGACCACGGCGCGGGTCAGGAAATGGCCGCCAAAGCCGACGGGAGCGGAAATGCGAATTGTGCCTGACGGCTCCGCCCTCGCTTCCGCGAGGCGCAGATTGGCTTCCTCTATCGTCCTCAGCGCCTGGCTGCTCTGCTCGTAATAGAGACGCCCGGCGTCGGTCATGTTGAGGCTGCGCGTCGTGCGCTGGAGCAGGCGGACCCCGACCTCACGCTCGAGCGCGGCAATGCGACGGCTGACGGTTGTCTTGGGCATGCCGAGCTGGCGCGCCGCAGCGGTGAAACTGCCGGCTTCGACGACGCGAGCGAAGACCACGATATCGTTAAGGTCGAGCATTGTATCCGCATCCGGGACAAAGTTTCCCGATTATAGGCCATTATGGACCAAAGCGGCAGACCCTAACTTCGCTCTATTGAAAACCAAGGAGCAGACACATGACCACAAAGCGAAACGTTCTCGTCACCGGCGCCACCGGCCAGCAGGGAGGCGCCGTCGCGCACGCGCTGCTGTCGAGGGGACACCGCGTCAAGGCGTTGACGCGAAAGCCCGACAGCGATGCCGCGCGGCAACTGGCCTCTGCCGGTGCCGAGGTCGTGGCCGGTGATCTCGGCGACGCGGCCTCCATCGTGAAGGCCGCAAGCGGCGTCGATACCATGTACCTGATGGGCAACAGCTACGAGGCCGGGACGGAGGCGGAGACCCGCCAGGGGATCATTGCCGCCGATGCGGCGAAGGCTGCCGGCGTCGGGCACCTGATCTATTCGTCCGTTGCCGATGCCGACAAGAAGACGGGCATCCCGCATTTCGAAAGCAAGTATCGCGTCGAGAAGCATGTCGCCGAACTCGGCATCCCTTACACGATCAGCGCGCCGGTCGCCTTCATGGAGAATATCGTCGCGCCGTGGTCGATCGGTGCGCTGCGCCAGGGCACCTATGCTTTTGCGATGCCCGCCCGCCGCCTCCTGCAGCTGGTGGCGCTGGCGGACATCGGGGCCTTCGTCGCCGCCCTGGTCGAGCGGCGCGGGCATGTCTTCGGCACGCGCTTCGATATCGCCGGGGACGAGCTCACCGGCGAAGAGCAGGCGGATATCCTCTCGCAGGCGATCGGCCGCCCCATCCACTACCAGGAAATCCCGCTCGCCACGGCTCGCCAGCAAAGCGAGGATGCGGCGCTCATGTTCGAATGGTTCGACCGCGTCGGCTACGACGCCGACATCGCGGCACTGCGCCGGGAGTTTCCGGAGGTTCACTGGCTGAGCTTTGCGGACTGGGCGCGCGCCTACGATTGGAGTGCACTTGAGCGGGCAACTGCCAGCTGAGTTCCTCGGCGGCGACCTTTGCCGCGCGATGCGCGGGCCGTCGGTATCGAGACGGGCAGCGCAATGAACCGATGCGGCGCCCGTCATCAAGTCAGTTGAGTTTGTTGTGCGCGGCCGTCCCCACTCACCCTCATTCCTGTGCTCGTCACAGGAATGAGGGGTGGCGCGTCCGACGGCGCCGGAGGTTGACAGCCACGGACAACAAACTCTCCCTCATTCCTGTGCTCGTCACAAGAATCCAGCCGCGCCCAAGTCCTTGGGCGCCGAAGACTCCGGCGCCGTCGGTACATTAGCGCACCGACGTGAAGCCCGACCTCACAGACCATGCAGGTAATGTGAAATGTCCAGCCATTCCGGGTTCGTGGCCTCGATCAGATTCAGCTTCCATTGCCGCGGCCATTTCTTGATCGTCTTTTCCCGCGTGATGGCAGCCGTCAACAGGTCGAATTCCTCGAACCAGACGAGCGTTTTGACCCCGTATTTCGATGTGAAGCCGGGTGTGAGTTCCTTCTGGTGTTCAAAGAGACGGCCGGCCAGGTCGCGCGTCACGCCCGTGTAAAGCGTGCCGTTTCGTTTCGACGCGAGGATGTAGACATAGCCTTTCATGTTGCTGATGGTGATTGAGTGGTTTTGAACAAGCAAGCAAAAGTTGCCGATGGCGGCGGGAAGTGAGACATCAGGGGTGGCTGTAACAGTCGTGTGTTGGAGGACGCTTGGCGACGGTCCGGTGTCGTCACGTTCGCTTACACTGGTGGCTGCGAGTCTTTCGCGCCGCCGACGCGGCGCGGCTGGATTCCTGTGACAAGCACAGGAATGAGGGAGAGTTTGTTGCCCGTGGGTGACGCTGCGGCGCTGAAGACGGCCGGGGAGAGGGGCGATCGAGCGGCCGGCATTGTGCCGGGAGGGTGTTGCTCCGCACCTGCCAGCGCCGGGTTGTGCCAACCGAATCGAGCAGTCAGCCGAGAAAGTCCCGGATGGCGGCGGCGATTTCCCTGGCGTGGGTTTCCAATGCGAAGTGGCCGGTGTCGAAGAAGATCACCTGTGCCTCCGGATTGTCCCGCTTGAAGGCTTCGGCGCCGGGCGGCAGGAAGAAGGGGTCGTTGCGGCCCCAGGCCGCCAGGAAGCGCGGCCGGTGAGTGCGGAAATACTCCTGGAACACCGGATAGAGCGCGACATTGCTCTTGTAGTCGCCGAAGAGGTCGAGCTGGACATCGGCGGCGCCGGGGCGGCCGAGGTAATGGTCGTCGAGCGTGTAGCCATCCGGCGAGACCTTCGTGGCGTCCGGCACGCCGTGCGTATATTGCCAGAGGGTCGTCTCCGGGCTCAGCATCATGCGGAGTGCGTTGCGATTGGCGTCCGAGGCCTCCTGCCAATAGGCGCGGATCGGATTCCAGTCCTCACTAAGGCCCTCGACATAGGCGTTGCCGTTCTGGGAAATGATTGCGGTGATCCGCTCCGGATGGCGGACGGCGAGGCGGAAGCCGGTCGGCGCGCCATAGTCGAAGACGTAGACGGCAAAGCGCTCGAAGCCGACGATCTCGGTGAAACGCTCGATCGTCTCGGCGATCGAGTCGAAGCTGTTTGTCTTCGGGTCGTCCGACTGGCCGAAGCCCGGCAGGTCGGGCGCAATGATGTGGTAGCGGTCGGCAAGCAGCGGGATCAGGTCCCGGAACATATGGCTCGACGTCGGAAAGCCGTGCAGCAGCAGCAGCTTCTGCGCACCCGGCGCGCCTGCCTCGCGATAGAAGATCTTCAGCCCGTCGACGTCGGTGCTGCGATAGTGGATCTCGGTCATCGTCTTTCTCCTTGCTGGCCGGACTTTGCCGGGCGCCGTTGAGGGATGCGGGCAAGATATGATCTTCCAGCAGGTGCGATAATCGCCTACGTTCAAGAGGCATAGTTTCACAAATTGAGATAATCATGGACCGTTTCGAAGCGATGTCGATCCTTGTTGCGGCGGTGGAGGCGGGCAGCCTCACCGGTGCCGGCCGCCGCCTGAACATGCCGCTGCCGAGCGTTAGCCGAAAGCTCGCCGAACTCGAGGACCACCTCGGAACCCGGCTGCTGACGCGCACCACGCGCAAGCTGACGTTGACCGATGCGGGCAATGACTATTTCCAGTCCTGCAAGCGCATCCTCGAAGAGGTGGGTGATGCGGAGCGGAAGGCGGCGGGCGAGCAGAGCGCGCCGAAGGGCGAACTCGTGGTGACGACGCCGATCGTGTTCGGCCGGCTGCATGTCCTGCCGGTCGTCAGCGCGTTCCTGGCGCTCTATCCCGACATCAATGTCAGGATGCTGCTGTCCGACCGCAACGTGCACCTGCTCGAGGACGATATCGACCTCGCGGTTCGCATCGGCGCGCTGCCCGACAGCACGATGGTCGCAAGGCGCGTCGGTTCCGTGCGCCGCGTGGTTTGCGGAAGCCCCGGCTGTTTCGAGCGCCATGGCGTTCCGGCAAGCCCGGCGGACCTCGAGCGGCTGCCCTGCGTCACCTTCGACATGATGGGGTCGCCGAACCCCTGGCCCTTCGGCAAGGGCGGCAACGCGCGCGAGCAGGTCGCGGAGATCCGTCCGCGCCTTTGCGTCAATACGGCGGAGGCGGCGCTGGACGCAGCAATCGCCGGCGTCGGCGTGACCCGCGTTCTCTCCTACCAGGCCGCGCGGGCGGTGAACGAGGGCCTGCTTCAGGTGGTGCTGCAGGCCTTCGAGCCGGCACCGCTGCCGGTCCATATTCTTTATCAGGGACGAGGCGAACTGCCGTTCAAAATGCGCAGCTTCCTCGATTTTGCGGCACCGCGCCTGCGCGAGCGGCTGGAGGAGGTTGCGGTGGGGTGAGAACGCGCAAGGCATGGCTAATTTTCGCTACTTTGAGATGCGATGGCCCGGTGGCAAACTCAAGTCAGACGGGAAATTTTCTTCCCGCATTTCGCCCACACCGGCCCCCTCCCAATGGGCGAAAGACCTTAAGCCCCGGGTTCCCCTACCGGGGCTTTTTCGTTACTTCTATGGTATGTTGCCTGATGCAATCCGTAGGAGAGCGTCTATGGAGCGTAGGCTGGCAGCGATCCTCGCCGCTGACGTCGTTGGCTTCAGTCGGCTCATGGAGGCCGATGAACCCGGCACGCTCACTTCGTTGATGACTCACCAAGGCGAGCTCCTGAACCCAAAGATTGCAGAGCACAGCGGCCGGGTGGTCAAACTCATCGGCGATGGCATTCTCGCCGAGTTCCAAAGTGTACTGGACGCGGTGGCGTGCGCTGTCGACATACAACGCGCGATGATTGTTCGTAATGACCCAATCCCACCAGATCGCCGCATTGAATTTCGGATCGGCATCAATCTGGGAGACGTCATCCTGGAGAACGGTGACATTTTCGGCGACGGCGTGAACGTTGCGTCAAGGCTGGAGGGGATTGCAAGACCAGGCGGCATCGCCGTGTCGGCCGCAGTGCGCGATCTTGTCCGAGAACGGCTGGATATCGCGTTCGAAGACACCGGAGACCAGCACCTCAAGAACATCACCCGACCGATCCGCGTCTATCAGCTTCATTTAGAGACGCAGATGCCGAATGCAGCCAACCTGATCGACACGCCCTTTGCTCTGCCGAAACGACCGTCAATTGCGGTGTTGCCGTTTGAAAACATGAGCGGCGATCCGCGGCAAGACTATTTTGCCGACGGCCTGGTCGACGATCTCATTACTGAACTGGCCAAAATTCACAGCCTCTTCGTGATCGCGCGTAACTCGAGCTTTTCCTACAAAGGCAGGTCGGTCGATGTGAAGCAAGTCGCACGAGATCTGGGCGTACGCTACGTGCTTGAAGGCAGCGTCCGACAATCTGCCAACCGAATCCGCATCACGGGACAGCTTGTGGAGGGGACGGGTGCGACTCATGTATGGGCGGATAGGCTCGAGGGCTTCGCCGAGGACTTGTTTGACCTTCAAGACCATTTCGTAACGAGCATCGTCGGTGCGTTGGAGCCGTCAATGCGCCGCGCTGAAATTGAACGCGCGCTCCGAAAACGGCCAGATGCACTAGACGCCTACGATCTGTATTTGAAAGCACTTCCCCACACCCATGCGAATTCACCTGCTGAAACCCAAAAAGCGCTGCAGCTGTTGGAGGAGGCCCTGAAGCGCGACCCGAACTATGCACTTGCACATGCCTATGCGGCGTGGTGCCGTGAGCAAAGTTACTTTCGCGGTGGCCTCGATGAACGAGATAAATCCCTCGCGCTAGAACACTGCAATGCTGCGTTCAACTTTGGCGTCGATGACCCGCAGGTCCTAAGCATCGCCGCCTTTGTCCAGGCCAATCTCACGCATGACTACGACGCGGCCATTATTGTTCTGGATCGGTCGCTGGAGCTCAATCACAATTCGGCGCTCGCATACGGCTTCAGTGCCTTGGTGAATGCCCATAGCCAGCGAAATGAAAGAGCCATCGAGCATGCACTGCTTGCGTTGAGGCTCAGTCCGTTCGATCCCTTGAACTATCACCCGTACTGTGCGCTGACGTTGGCCTACTGGTTCAGTGGCCGGTTCGAGGAGGCCGCCACCTATGCAGCGCTCGCCGCTGGCGCGAACCCGAACTTCAGCGTCGCCTACGCCTACCTCGCGGCGGCATATGTTGAGTTGAGCAATTTCGACGCGGCACGAGCGGCGGCAAAGCGCCTTATCGAACTCGCACCGTCTTTCACAATCAACGCCTTCACTCGAATGGGGCCTTTTCGACCCGCGTCAATGCAATCGCTGGCGAACGCTCTCAAGAAGATACCGCTGCCTCTCTAACCGGTGCCCTTTGAGATTCAGTCTCGGTCCCCTTTTGGGGCCGAAAGCCTACCGTGCGTTCAAATGAACGCACAAAAGACGCTCTAGAAACGGGCACAGTTCTCGCAGCATCTGCACTGCGAGACGGAGTCATTCACGGCGCCGACGCGCCGTGGCTGGATCCCTGTGACGGCACAGGGACGAGGGAGGGTAAGGTGACCGGCTCACCCCCGGCGCAGCACCCAGCGGAGCGCGGCGGCGATGGCGAGGCCGAGGAGCGGCCAGACGGCCCAGAAGATTCCGTCGAAGGTGAGGAGGTTGACGGCGACGACGGTGAGGGCCGCGATGGCAAGCAGGCCGAGGGTGCGGTTGATGTCCTTTCTCCGGCGCAGCCAGAAGAGGGCATAGACGATCGCAAGGCCGAGCAGCGGCCAGACGGCCCAGAGGACACCGTCCCAGGTGAGGAGGTTTATCGCCACGAGGGCGGCGGCGATCACGGCGATGACGGCGAGTTTGCGGTTGCCGAACGTTGCCGCGGAGGTCGTCCCGGAAGGGGCTTGCGGCCGGTTGCCACCGGGAGCGCGTTCGCGGCCCCAGGTGGCGGAAGATGCGGCTGACGCTTCGTGCCGGGGTGTACCGCCTGCCCCGGCGGGCGGCTGCGTCGGTGCTGCGCCCGGAGTCGGGTGTCGGTCCCGGGTGCGTCCGGGCGCCGCCGCGCCGTTCCCGTAGGCGTCTTGCGGCGGACCAGCCTGCCGCGTGCCTCCTCGCGCGGGCTCGCTCTCCCGAATGCCGTCTTGCCTGCTGTCATCGCGGGCACCGATCCTGACCGCGTAGCTCGCGACTCCGCCCTCGATGTTCTTCACCTCGAGCTGACCCAGGAAATCGAAGCTGACGGCGACCTTGTTGCGTACCTGGTCGTAGACGGTGTTGGAGATGACGATGCCGCCGGCCGGCGCCGTGGCCTGCAGGCGGGCGGCGATGTTGACGCCGTCGCCATAGAGGTCGTCACCCTCGGCGATGACGTCGCCGAGATTGATGCCGATGCGAAGGAGCATCTGCGTGTCGCTCGGCCGCTCGGCATTCAGCCCCGCAAGTTCGTTCTGGACGTCGATCGCGGCGCGCACCGCCTCGACCACGCTCGGGAATTCGGCGATCAGCCCGTCGCCCCAGGTGTTGACGATGCGGCCGTGATGCGTCTCGATCAGCCGTGCCATGGCATCGCGATAGCGCTTCAGCGTCGCGAGCGTGCCTTCCTCGTCCGCCCCCATCAGGCGCGAATAGTCCTGCACATCGGCGCAAAAGATCGTCGTCAGCTTGCGGCGGGTCTCGGGCATGATGGCTTCGTCCTCGCTTCGGGTCCGCCCCAGCGTCGCGCGTTTGTTGAGACGCGCAAAGGGCGCTGGAGCACTGCGAATTGCCGCATGTTTCTAACCTGAAATCCGCCAGGATTTAAGGGCGAGGGGCGGGCCAGCGCGTGTTTTCGGGGAGACGCTGCGCCGCGCTCCCCAGAACCCGCGGTGGAACAAGTTCGGGCGCTGCGGATTTGTGATGTTCATGAAGAGCATGGCTTTCTTCGCAGCATCGTTGACATTGGGTCTCTGCGGCACCGCCGGTGCTGAGGAGCTTCAGCCGGAAACCATTAACAAGGCTTCGCTCGCCTCGATCCCGCAGGAACGGCCGGCCGAGGACTCGCCCAAACCGGAACCCGCCATCGTCCATCTCCAGGTGCTTCTCGACCGCGCGGGTTCGTCCCCCGGCGTGATCGACGGCTACTATGGCGAGAACGTCACCAAAGCGATCGCCGGGTTCGAGGCCATGCAGCATCTTCCCGTCGATGGAAAGCCGGACCCCGAGCTCATCGGCCGCCTTCCGGACGACAAGCCCGCCATCGAGCCCTATCGAGTCACTGAAGAGGATGCCAAGGATCTGGTCGAGCGCATCCCCGAAGACTACGCCAAGCAGGCCGAGATGAAGCACCTTGGCTATACGAGCGTCGCGGAGAGGCTGTCCGAGCGGTTCCACATGGACATCGACCTTTTGAAGGCGCTCAATCCGGGCTCGGCGTTTGCCGTTGGGGATACGGTGTCGGTTGCAATGCCCGGCGCCGCGAAGGAGGGCAAGGGCAGGGTCAAACGGATCGAGGCGCGCAGGCGCGCGGGCCAGGTCGCGGCGTTCGCGGAAGACGGCTCGCTGATTGCAGTCTATCCCGCCACGATCGGCAGCGATGAGACGCCTTCGCCTTCCGGCACGCACAAGGTGAAAGGCGTCGGTCGAAAGCCCGTCTACGTCTACAACCCCGAACTCAACTTCAAGCAGGGCGATAACACCAAGCGCCTGACGCTGCCCAGCGGCCCCAACAACCCAGTGGGAAGCGTCTGGATCGACCTGACCGAACCAACCTACGGGATCCACGGCACGCCGGAACCGTCGCTCGTCGACAAGGCGGGGTCACATGGATGCGTACGCCTTACAAACTGGGATGCCGAGGAACTGGCGGCGATGGTCAAGCCGGGCGTCGTCGTCGAGTTCACCGACTGAAGAGTGATGCGGCAGCAGCTTCTCTATGCGGCCTACTGCATGTTTCCTTAAATCGGGTAGGATTTAAGGAACATGCAGTAGCGAGAACTGGATCATCGGCACCAGCGCGAGCGGTCCAACCAGCACAGGCGAGGTCAAGGCCATGCACAAGTTCACCGTCACCGTCAGGCAAGAGTTCGAGGCCGACACTGCCGAGGAGGCTGCCTTGCTGATGTATCAGGAACTGACCAAAGCGCCGGCGCCGCTCAACTATTCAGTCGCGGATGAGACAGGGACCGCAACCGGTCTGACGCTGGACCGGGAAAAGGCCGACGAGTTTGCCAGTGTCGACCACACGGCGGATCCCGGCAATTGGTAGCGCCACGCAGCGATGGATGTGGGCCGGGAACGTTCCGTATGTCTCAGGCCCAGCCAATCGTATCGGGTCAGCCGTCCGGAGGGACGAATGCGCGGTGACCAACTGCTGGCGCCGCGCGGCCGACCGGCCCCAGCCATGTTCCCGTCGTCACAGCGATAATGTACGCGGCGATAATTTCCCGGACGCAGAGCTAACGACAAGCGGAAAGCACTTCGATATAGATTGTCTCACCGTCAAATGGTTGAAATGCGAGACGGCTTAAATCTACTCCTTTCGAATTAAAGTACTACTCAGAAATATTCGTTTCTTAAACTATGGAATATGGTAAGAGGTAGAAGGGGATAGGGGATTCTACTGCGGAAGCCGACGCGCGAGCGTGAGCGCGGCTGAGGGGGAATCAAGATAAATTTTCAACATGTTTGCCGGGCCAGCCATTTTGAACGCGCTGGTCGGGGAGGGCGAAAGCGTGTGTAGAGTATTCGCCCGATGAGGGGCTCCGGCTTCAGCGAGGGGAAACCGGCCGCCATTGGCCGGTTTCCACCCTTTCGAGAACGCGAATTAGTCGCGACGAATTTCCCAAATCTTAGAGAACGCGGGGGCGCTCGAGAGGACGGGAAAGGTAACTGAATTTTTTGAACACACTCATACAGGCATCGATCGATGCACCAGCATCGGAGCCAGGGGGCAAGTAGCATGAGTTTCTTCACGACAAGCTTCATGACGGACGGAACCTATGATTCCGGCCTCAGCCAATCCGCGCAGGGACAGCTCTCGTCCAGCTACACCGAGGCGCTTACCGAAGCGCTGCAAGATGTAACCGTCGCCGACTACATCGGCTTCCTGGCCAATCAGGGCGGCCTTTCGGTCGATGACGCGCTTGCGGTAAAGGCCGCGGTCATCGCCGGAGATTTCACGCTTTCGGACCTCTTCGCCGCCGCCCAGAGCAAGGTCGGCGCTGTCGACGGCGCCAGCATCACGAATCCGGCGCCGACGATGCTGGTCAACGGCGTTGAAATCGACCTGACCGCCATCCTCACCGGGATCGACACGGAAACCTGGTCGACGGTGCAGGCGAGCGGCAAGAAGCTCGACACGATCTATCACACCCGGGAGTTCTACACGGACACGCGCGAGCCGGCCGACTACGATGCCGGTTGGTCCGTCGACAACCAGCCTCCGAGTGCCGAACCGATCCTGAAGGAGCTGACCGAAGATGTTGCGGCGTCTCCGATCGACCTCCTGGCAACGGCTTCGGATCCGGACGGCGACACGCTTTCCGTCGTCGGTGGCAGCCTGAGCTTTACCGTTGACGGCGGCACCGGGTCCACCACGCCTCCCGGTTACATCACGGTCGTGGACAACATCGTAACGGTCGACACGTCGCACCCGGATCTTCAGCCCGGAGGGGCAATCGATCTGAAGCTCGGCGAGACGCTCACCGTCGTCGTCAATTACACGATCGAAGATGGCCAGGGCGGCACCACCACCAACGCGCTGACGATCGAAATAGCCGGTTCTGCGGACATCTATACCGGCACCGAGTCCTTCACCTTCGAGAAAGTCGGCGGCGACACCACGGAACGGTCGTTTTCGGGCTCTTTCACTGTCGATGTGGACGGTTTCGATGGCATCGTCACCGTGAGCGGGGATGCCGATCTGAACAGCATAAGAGAGAGCCTCGGGGGCACGGTCGACAGTGGCTCGTTCAGCATCGTCGGCAGCGACTCGAACAGCAGCACCACGGAAACGCTGAACCCTTATTCGAAGACAGTGGTCCTCAGCGACACCGATTTCGCAGACGGTACGATTGCCTTCAACGGTACGTTCAGCCAGCAGGTCGCGAACGGTTCCACCGTCGCCGTTCAGCTCGAATACAACTACTGGGCCTGAAGCCCGGCAACCGCATGGCCCGGCGACCGGTCGGGCCATGCGTTGCCTGTTGCAGGTTTCCCTAGAGCCCCCGTCATTCCTGTACTTGTCACAGGTCCTGAACGACAGGCAGGTCCCTGCGCCATCGATCCCGGCTTCATCACGGCGCTTCGGAAGCTGCATGAGGGCATGACGAAGTTGAAGGCGACGGTCTGCGGTTCGCCGCTTGAAGGAAAATTCGTATATTGCCGCCACTCCTGAACATCTACGCCAACACCATCGCGGGCGCCGGTCGTCAGGTTCTTCCGTCGCTGCTGTGATCGGGCCGAAGGCTGAGCAGGGCGAGGAAATCCGCCGCGGCCGGCCAGGACGCGGCGGTGGAGGCTGCTACTGGCCGTGGCCTGTTCCCATGTCGGCAGGGAGCATCAGGTGCTGATATTTGGTACCCGGAAACATCACGTAGGGATGCGCTGGATTGGCGTCCACCTCGTGCGGATAACTGGCCGCCATCTCGTGCGCTGCCTTCCCGACGATCATGACATGCGGGCCCGTCTGAACCCAATGCGATTTGTCAGTCGCATAAGGATCATGGTTGCTGGTGCCCAGGTCTCCGGCAAACATGTAGACGAAGCCGGTCTTGTCCGGCGGCTCGGCCTTGGTGAAAATCGCCCTGAACCATTCAAGCCCGACGGGATCGGTACACCACGGCTCGCCGCTCATATCGACGGCGCAAGTCCACCCGTTTGTTCCGGTCCTGATGGCGGTGGTCTTGAAGCCATCACCTATCCGAATGATTGTGGCATTCTTCCCGATATCCGCCGGGGCAGCGGACATCGCCTTTGCTATGAACTCGGGATCTCCCTTGGGAACTTCCGCCGTAAGTTCACCGGCGAGGCCGGGGGATGAGAACGCTAACGTTACCGACGCGAGGGTAAAGAGCCATTTCATGGCCACCTCCTGTTGTGAGCGGCCGGCCCGGCTAACCTAGCGCAGAAGTCGTCTTTAGAGAAGCGTCGGAAACCTTGCGTTCGAGTCGTTGCAGGTGCTGCTGGTCCATGACAAACCCCCGTCCTTTGGCGGTTCCGCGGTTTCCTGGGGAGGGAAGGATGGCGCCGCAACCTGCTACGCGGCTGCGCTACAATGCCATGATCGTTTCGGAATCGAAATCATATTTCTTGTTCGCCAGCGGTGCCTCGCTGGAGCGCTTTCCTCTTGCGGCGGACCGTGGGATGTGGGTCGGAACACGCATCTGCGAGGCGCTATGGCGTCAGGAATTCTCCAAGGAATCGTTTGCCTTGCTGCACATTTGAAATGATCCTCCTGGAGGAAATGCCAGCGCCGCTGCGAGCCGTTGCGAAGCTTTAAGGATACGAAAAAGCCCCCATCACCACAGGAAGCCGGCGCTTCTCTAAGTTCGCCCTGCAGGCCGTCCGTTTCGGGAGGGGCCGGACGCGGCGCGGGCGAATGCGGGCAGAATATTTCCAGGCGCTAATATATTGCCACCGAGGCAGCGCCGTTGAATTAGTGAAAAAATTAGGGGGTCAAACAGCGAAAATTAGGTGGTCGTATCCTGGTGTCGAAGGGGACGGTTGCCAGTGTCGTGCAGCGATCGAGCGGACATCGGCATATGCGGCGAGGTCGCCGCCGGTTCGAGGCCGGTTGGCGGCGCATTCGGTCGCCGGCCTTCCCCCCAAGTCCGTCATCCTCGGGCTTGACCCGAGGATCCAGACGCGAGCCGCCACTCCGGTCTCGCGAGCGCCACTGGCTGCCTGTGTTTGGATCCTCGGGTCAAGCCCGAGGATGACGGTGCCTCGGGTCAAGCCCGAGGATGACGGTGGAATATGGGAATGACCGTGGAGTACGGCATTGACGGAGAGCCATGGCGCGCGGGTGCCGTGAATGCTGAGCTTTCAGCATCCATAGTGATGCGTGTACTCGCCCGGCTGAAAATGCGCAAAGCCCTGGGACCAGCGTTTGCCGGGCCAGACATAATCCACCCGGCCTTCCTCCGGCCGGTAGACGGCGGTGTAGAGGGTCGGGAAGCGCGGATTTCGCGCATGGACCGGTGGCTGAAGGAAGCGGTCGGTCAGGCCCTCGAGCGACATCGAGGGTTCCGCGAGCGCCTGCAGGAGCGCCTGTTGCCGCGCCAGCGAATTTGGCGACCCCCGTTCGCTGCGCTGATGGTTGGCGCAGGCCTTGAGCCGGGTGATGACCGGCCGCTGGCCGGGACCGAGGAGGAGGGTGGCGTAGGTGCCCGATCGGTCGAGCAGGGTGACGTTCTGCGCAAGCGCCACCGGGATGCGGCAAAGGGCGTCGACCGCCTGGCTGACGCGGAAGCAGGTTTCGAGCACGTAGCGGATCATGAGAATGATCGAGAAGCCGCGGCCCTGGACGCGGCCGCCGCCGAGCGTGACGCTAGCGACCAGCCCTTCCTCGTTCATGCCGTCGACGCAGCCTCCCCAAGGCCGCTGCGCCTTCGCGATCACCTTGAGGCCCGACCATGCGGTGAGTTCGAAGCGATCCGAGACGATGTCGGGCGGATAGTCGAAGTTGCGGATGAGCGCCGGACCTTCGTCCCCGAGCCAGACCGCCTGGCTGCAGCCATAGCCCTCCGGCGCGGGACGGTAGTGGCTGAGCACCCGATGGGCGAGCTCGTCGTCGCCGACGAGGGCGCAGACGTGCTCATAGTGCGGGATGAGCTCGGGCATGTGCTGCGCAAGCGCAGCGCGACACTCCCTGACGCTGGGGGCGATGGGTCTCGAAGTCACCGCCCGGCCGAAATACCAGCTTTCTGCTTCCGCCCGACCCGCCGCGAACCGGGAAAGCCAGTCTTCCCCGGGCCGATCCTCCCGTGCTGAGACGAAGGTCTTCTCCATGGCGGAGTATAGGGAGCGAATTCCGCTGATGGCAACGCTACAGCGCCGCCCGGCTATGCGCAGCACTTCGACGTGTTCGAGGGGCCGCAGCAACTCGATTGCGAGGGTGTGGCCTGCTCGGCGAGCCATCGGTCGCGGGGCTTGCAACTCGCGGGTCGGGGCGACAGGCGAATGAAAAGAACGTCGTCCCGCTCGACCGGCTCGTCTGCGCAGTAAAGCTGCATCGGGCTCACGCCATCACTGACCTCGAACGTCAGTCTGGCCGATCCGTCGAGGGCGACGTGTTCGGAGACCTTCCTGATGATGGCCGAGAACTTTCCCGCTGGCATGTGCGTGCGTTCGCCGCCGTCGACGTCCCACAACTGGACGAAGATTTCCGTCCATGCCTCGGGGTTCGCGCCGCAGTCGAGGGCGGAGAACTGGCCGGCCTTTACTTCCGTGACGTGATATCCGGGGCGGACGATCTTTCCGTCATATTCGAAGACGAGCGGTTTCGCCGCGGTTTCCTTCAGCCGCTCGAGCAGCGATCCAAGTGTGATGTCGCTTTGCGCATGCGGGCTATTGTCGATCAGCGTCATTTCGGTTATTCCTCGTTTCAACATTTTTAGGATTCTTGAAATATGGAAGAACGTCAAGCCCTGATGTCATTCGCCGCATTGTCTCAGGAGACCCGGTTGGGGATCGTCAGGACGCTCGTCGTGGCGGGGCCCGCGGGCATGGCCGCCGGCGCGATCGCGGAGACGATGGGCGTCTCGCCCTCGAACGTCTCCTTCCACCTGAAGGAGCTGGAGCGGGCTGGATTGATCGCACAGAGGCGGGAGGCCCGCTCGATCGTCTACACAGCCAGCTACGATGCGCTGTCCGGTCTTGTGAAGTTCCTGATGGAGGATTGCTGCGTCGGGCACCCCAGCGTGCTCGCGCCATTGACCGGCGCCGACGACGGTTGCTGTGCGCCGTCTTCCGCGTCGGCCGAAGGCAAGAATGTCTGATATGAAGCCCGGCGTCCCTGCGGCCATCGTCGCCGCGCTCGGATTAACCCAGATCATCGGCTACGGCACGCTCTACTACAGCTTCAGCATCCTCGCGCCAGGAATGGCGCGCGACCTCGGGCTGAGCGTCGAGCAGGTGTTCGGCGTCTTTTCCGCCTCGCTGTTTGCGGGCGGGCTTTCGGCTCCATTCGTCGGGGGATGGATGGATCGGTTGGGCGCGGCCATGGTCATGACTATCGGCTCGGCGATCTCGGCGCTCGCCCTCCTGCTGTGCGCCTGGTCGCCCTCGATCGCGGTGTTCGCACTCTCCATCGTCCTCTTGGAAGTTGCATCCGGCATGGTGCAGTACCAGGCGGCTTTCGCGGCGCTCGTGGAAAGCCGCCCAATGGCGGCTTCACGCAGCATCACCTGTCTCACCCTGATCGGGGGTTTCGCCTCGACAATCTTCTGGCCGATCGCCGCGAGCCTTCACGAGCATTTCTCCTGGCGGGAAATCTACATCGCCTACGCGGCGTTGAATCTGATCGTCTGCCTTCCGCTTCATTACTGGATCATGTGGAGCAGGAGGTCCGAAGCGGCCAAATTCACCGGCAGGGATGGGCACGTGGTTGTCGGCGCACTTCCGGTCGAGGTCAGGCGACGCGGCATGCTCCTTGTGTCACTGGCTTTTGCCCTGCAGGGGTTCACGCTTTCGGCGATGCTGACCCACATGGTTCCGATGCTGGGGGCGATCGGCTTCGGGACGGCAGCGGTCGTGATCGGGTCGCTGTTCGGGCCCTCGCAGGTCCTGAGCAGGCTGATCAACATGGCATTCGGCAAAAACCTGCCGCCACCTGCGCTCGCGACGCTGTCCGCCGCGCTCATCGTCGCCGGCGTCCTTATCCTCGGCCTGTCCGGAACCTGGCTGCCCGGGGCCGTGGCTTTCGCGATCTGTCTTGGCCTTGGGTCGGGCATCAACAGCATCGCGCAGGGCTCCCTGCCACTCTGGATGTTCGGATCGGGGGGCTACGGAGCGATAACTGGCCGCATGGCCGCCGCACGGCTGGCTGCGGGCGCAATGGCACCGTTCGTTTTCTCCGTGTTGATGGAGCGTTTCGGAAGCAACGTCGCCTTGATGGCCAATGCGTGCCTTGGCGCAGTCGGCATGGCGGCCTTTGTCGCGGTGGCGTCTGCCGCCAAGCGCACGGCCACCGCAACGTCGTGAGCGTGCGCGTCAGATCGATTTCAGCGCCACCCGCTTTTCCAGTTTGACGGCGTCTTCCTTCCGTTCGCTGTAGCGGTCGGTAAGGTGCGCCGAGGCGTCGCGGGTAAGCAGCGTGAACTTCACGAGTTCCTCGCAGACATCGACGACGCGGTCGTAGTAGGAAGACGGCTTCATGCGTCCGTTCGCGTCGAACTCCTGGAAGGCCTTGGCCACCGAGGACTGGTTCGGGATGGTGATCATGCGCATCCAGCGGCCGAGCAGGCGGAGCGTGTTGATCGCATTGAAGGACTGAGAGCCGCCCGACACCTGCATGACGGCGAGGGTCTTGCCCTGTGTTGGCCGAATCGAGCCGATCGAGAGCGGTATCCAGTCGATCTGCGCTTTCATGATCCCGGTGATCGTCCCGTGGCGCTCCGGGCTCACCCAGACCTGGCCTTCCGACCATCCGGAGAGTTCCCGCAGTTCCTGTACCTTGGGATGGCTGGCCGGCGCGTCGTCCGGCAACGGCAGCCCGGAGGGGTTGAAGAAGCGCACCTCGGCCCCGAAGTGCTCCAGCAGGCGGCCAGCTTCCTCGGCGAGCAGCCTCGAATACGACACCTCGCGGAGCGACCCGTAGAGGATCAGGATCCGCGGCGGATGGGTCGAGAATGGCGGCCGCAGCGCATCGATGTCCGGCATGCGGAGATGGCGCGGATCAGCGGAGGGAAGATCAGCCAATGCGCCGACCCTCCGCGTCAAGAACTGCTTCGCCATCTTCCTTGACAAACGGCCCCTTGAAGGCGTCGGCCGGCAGGATGTCGAGCACGGCTTCGGACGGCCGCGCCAGCCGCGTGCCGATCGGCGTAATGACAAACGGCCGATTGATGAGGATCGGATGCTCGAGCATCGCGGCCAGAAGCTGGTCGTCGGAGAGCGCGGGGTTGTCGAGGCCCAGCTCCTGGTAGGGGGTTCCGTTCTCCCGGATGGCCTCGCGGACGGAAATGCCGGCATCACGGATCATTTGGGCAAGCTCCTTCCGGCTCGGCGGCGTCTTCAGATATTCGATGACCGTGGGTTCGATGCCGGCGTGGCGGATCAGCGCCAGGGTGTTGCGCGAAGTCCCACATGCGGGATTGTGGTAGATGGTGACGTCCATGGTCATTGGGCTCCCTTGGGCGTTATTGCGGAAATAGAGGATCGCTCGGTGAGCATCCAAGCGGCGACGGCCGTGGCGACGAGCGCGCCGAGGACTTCGGCGATGATGAAGCCCGGCACATCCATCGGGCGGATGCCGGAAAAGGTGGCGGAGAAGGCGCGGGCGATGGCGACGGCGGGGTTCGCAAACGATGTCGAAGCCGTGAACCAATAGGCTGCCGTGATGTAAAGGCCGACGAGCCAAGGGATGGAATCGCCTCGGAAGCGCAGTCCGGCGAGGATCGTAAAGACCAGGCCGAAGGTGGCGACAGCCTCGGCGATCCATTGGCCGGTGCCGGTCCGCACCGTTTCCGAGATCTGGAACATCTGCAGGTCGAACATGGCATGGGCTACCAGCGTTCCTGCAATGCCGCCCGCAACCTGTCCAACCACATAAAGCGCCGCCGCGTATGCTTCGATCTCCCGCCTGGCCGCGAACACCAGCGTCACTGCCGGATTGAAGTGCGCGCCGGAGATCGGCCCGAGAATGCTGATCAGGACGACGAGGATCGCTCCCGTCGGTATGGTATTGCCGAGCAGCGAAACCGCTACGTCGTCCGACAGGCGATCTGCCATGATGCCGGAGCCGACGACAGTAGCGACCAGGATGGCCGTTCCCAGGGCCTCTGCCGCGACGCGGCGTTTCAGGTCGAATGCCATGCTTCAGCCTGCTTTCGGAATGTCGCGGCCGATCTCGTCAAGTCGCCTCTGCAGGGCAAGCCTGTCGAGGCTCGTCATTGGCAGACTGGTGAAAATCGAAATGCGATTGTTGAGCATCCGGTAGCTCTCGGCGAAGGCAAAGTGCCGCTCGGCCTCGTTGCCCACGGCCGACGCCGGATCGGGGACTCCCCAATGGGCGGTCATCGGCTGCCCTGGCCAGACCGGACAGGCTTCGGCCGCCGCCTTGTCGCAGACGGTGAAGACGAAATCCATCTGCGGCGCATCGGGAGCCGCGAACTCGTCCCATGGCTTGGAGCGTGCGAAGGACGTGTCGAAATTCAGTCCCTTGAGGAGTTGCAAGGCGAACGGGTGAACTTCTCCCTTGGGATGCGATCCTGCCGAATAGCCCTTGAACCTGCCCATCCCGAGCCGGTTGAGAATGGTCTCGGCAATGATCGAGCGAGCCGAATTGCCCGTGCATAGAAAGAGGACGTTGTAGACTTTGTCGATCATCGGCTTTCTCCAAGCTGGCTCAACGAGTGCGCGTCTCCTCCCCGGGAGGACAGCATGGGGTCAAATCGGAAATCAAAGGGGCGCAGAGGCTCGCGTGGCCGCCGCAGCAGTCCTGCAGCAGATAGAGCACGACCGCGCGGAACCGGTCGAGATCGACGCGGTAGATGATCGACCGGCTTTGCCTCTCGCCTCGGACCAGTCCCGCCTGGGCGAGCGTCGAAAGATGCGCCGACATGGTGTTCTGCGGCACGTCAACCAGCCTGGCCAGCTCGCCGGCGGCAATGCCGTCGGGTTCGCGCTCGACCAGCAGTCTGAACACCCTCAGGCGCGTGGGTTGCGCAAGTGCCGCAAGCGCGGCGATCGTTTGTTGTTCATCCATAAATCCAGAATAGTGGATTTATGTGTCGAGTCAATGCCGGGCGCTATGGTAGCGCCGGGTGGAGTTCAGCAACTACGCGCGGCGCTGTATTCTTCTGAGACAACAGGGAGGAGGTGGAACGGTGTTTTCATACGCTGCTCGCCTTGTGGCAATCGTGACGCTGGTGGCCGGGGTCTGGGAGATCGTGCTGGGGCTGGTCATCTCGACGGGGTATCTGGATCCGGATGTCGTGTCGTGGTTCACGACGGTTTCGTCGTTGGGCGAGGCCCTGGATGAAGGGCTTTACTGGATCATGTTCGCTGTCGCGCTCGGAACGCTTGCGGAGATAGGATTGGCCGTGCGCAAGCGGCGCGAATGAATGCCGCGGCAGGATAAAGGCGTGCCGACATACGGCCCGTACTGCAGCGCCTCTGAGCGACCGATAGGATGTGCGGGGCTGCAAGTCTCGGGTGCTGGCCGCGTTCAAGCCTCCGGGGCGGTGTCCACGAGCAACTGGAAGAAAGTCCCGGCGGCATCCCGCGGCGTGGCGGCGGCGAGCCAGTGAGGCTCCGTCATCACGACGACGCGCCGCTTCGCGTCGCGCTTATCCGGCGCTTCGGACTCGTAAACCGCGCATGCCATCCCGGTCTTCGCACAGAAGGCGATTTCGAACACGCCGGACGGTTTGCCGTCCGGTGCGTCATAGATTTGCAGCACGTAACCCTTGAAGGCCTGGCGTTCGCCTCGCCGATCGAGCTCGCGCAGGATCGATGGGGTGAGCTTGTCCCGGTCGACAGGCAATGGCGGCGTCCAGAAAGGGCCCGTCGCAGCATCATCGAGCATCGCGCCTGCGCACATCTTTCTCGCTCCTGTAGCTGGAGGGCACTCCTGTAGGGTGAACGGCGGGGAAGCTATCATTTTTGCGCCGGTTGTGACAGGCTCGGAACTGCAACTGTTCAAGGGCCTGCTGCATAGAACGTTACCACAGTCGTCTACTTGTGGCGCCCAATAGGGCGGCCGGCGCTGTCGTGTAAGGCAAAAGAGGGTCCCAGAGCGGTTAAGAAGGGACAATCGCGGTGGCTCTGGGACCTTTTCGCGCCGACTGCGGTGTCGGGGACTATCGGTGACGTCGACGCTCTGTTGTCACCATATGTTTCATGCGGAAGGCCCGCAACCGTCCTAGGACCTTTGGCATCCCCTGTCGGACTTAAGTCCTGCGGCTGGAACAGTTTTCCCGGGAGGTCGTTGACCCTTCATCCAACGAAGGAGATGACCAATGAGAAAACTCATACTCATCGCTGCGGCAGCTGCCCTGCTGGGCGGCCCCGCGATCGCTCAGAACAATAACGACGGTAATCGCAGCACCGCTACGGGTATCGTCGGTGGCGCCGCGACGGGCGCCATTATCGGCGGCCCGGTCGGCGCAGGCGTCGGCGCGGTTGTCGGCGGCGCACTTGGCGGCGCGCTGGCACCGCCACCGCCGAAGGTGATTACCATGGTCCAACAGATGCCACCGCCGCCTTCGGTCGTCGTTCAGGAACGGGTCGTTGTCGGCCAGCCTCTTCCCGAGACGGTCGTGCTGACTCCCATCCCGGACGCTCCGGAATACTCGGTGGCCGTCGTCAACAATCAGCGCGTGATCGTCGAACCCAGGTCGCGCACCGTGGTTCAGGTCGTCAACTGACCGACCGACCTGAAGCGCCGCGTTCGGCGCGATCATCCGGACAACCTCTGCTGCATGTTCCCTTAAATCGTCGCCGATCTAAGGACGAAACCATGCAGCGAACCAAAGTGCTACAGCGTCCTTTGCGCGCCTGATAGGTCGCGTTGGCGCTGTAGCCATCAACCGGAGCCCGCCGCCCTGGCGGGCTCGTCCTGCAAGTTCATGCCAAAATCGAATATGGGACCTTTGTCCAATCGCGCTGGGACTAAGGTCCATGGACCACGGGGTGATGGAGGACGATACTTCCCAATCTTTGGGAGGGTGCCGGGCGGCATGCACCGACACAAACCTAAATTTATTTCAGAATTGATTTAGAGCGGGGGCCCTTCGGCAGAAAAAGCGCACGGGACCCCGCTTGTGCGGGATGTGCAGTCCGGCTTCCAGGAATTTCCCTTTAGTAGTGCTCTATATCATCCCAATAGTCAGCGGGACTTTTCTCATGATTTGTGCGGTAATGGCCGCTTGGGATGAAGGTGGCGGGCGGAGAGCGCAGAGGTATCCCGCTCCTGCCTGGATTTTGGACAGGGGAGGTCGAGGCGATCCCTGTTGCGATCACTGCGTTCCTGAGAGGCGCTGGCGCAGGAAAGGCACGGTGAGCACTTTCAATAGCGCCGGATCGCGAATGCCGAGGTCGTAGTTGAAGATCAGGCGGGTTAGGGTGCCCTCCGCCACGGTGCTGGCGCGGAGTATCTGATGATCCTCCAGCAACTCCTCGAACACCGCGCTGAGCATGTCGACATCGTGCAGGGGAATGTGGGGTCGGATCGGCATAGCGCATCTTCCTCCGTTGGCGCGACAGCGCTATGACATCAGCGGGGCCCTGAATATTCCCGCGGATGGCCAGATGATGCGTTCTCGTGCGGGGCGCTGGCTATTAAAAATATTAATCAGTGTGTCACACGCGCCGTTCTTCCGGTTGTGTGCGTTAATAAAGGTATGGCCGGAACGCGCGATGACAAGCCCGCCAATGCCGTCTTACCGGCGCCGGGGGCCGCTTATGCACGCGCCGCGGTTGCAAATCGGCGCCATCAAAATGGTGACACACTTGTTACTCGCACCCTTCGCGATCCGGAGCCAGACTGTCCCTACGGACAACAACGGGCGATCTCGCCCCAAGATCAGGAGGTTCAAGAGCAATGACTACGCCAGCCGAGAACGGACGGAGAGACGGACAGCCTGCCATGCACACGCCAGCGGTCGTACCGGCCGAGACGTGGGAGGCGGCCCGGCAGAAGCTGCTCGTCAAGGAAAAGGCCCAGACCCGCGCCCGCGATGCGCTCGCCGCCGAGCGCCGGCGCATGCCGTGGATGGCCGTGACGAAGGATTACGTGTTCGAGGGGCCTGACGGCAAGGTCAGCCTCGCCGACCTTTTCGACGGCCGGCACCAGTTGATCGTCTACCGCGCCTTCTACGAGCCGGGCGTGTTCGGCTGGCCCGAGCACGCCTGTCGCGGCTGCTCCCTGGTCGCCGACCAGGTGGCCCACGTCGCCCACCTCAACGCCCGCGACACGACGCTCGTCTTCGTCTCGCGCGCACCCCAGGCGGAAATCGCCCGGCTGAAGGCGCGGATGGGCTGGGAGATGCCGTGGTTCACCATCACCGACAGCTTCGACGCCGATTTCGGCGTGGACGAATGGCACGGCACCAACGTGTTCTACCGCGACGGCGAGCGCATCTTCCGCACCTATTTCATCAACAACCGCGGCGACGAGCAGATGGGCAGCACCTGGAACTACCTCGACATCACGCCGCTCGGCCGGCAGGAGGTCTGGGAGGACTCGCCCGAGGGCTATCCCCAGACGCCGACCTACAAGTGGTGGAACTGGCACGACAGCTACGTCGCCGATGCCGCGCCCGACAGGAAATGGGTCGAGGTGTCGGACGCCGGCGAGGCGGCGATGCGCAAGCAGGACGCGGAGAAGAAGTGACGAGCGAGGCCGCTTCGGAGGGGCCGACCGGGCAGCGACTGTCGGTCGGCGACCAACCGAAGGCTGACCGATACCGGTTCGGGGAGTTTCTACTGCATGTCTCCTTAAATCGACCTCGGTTTAAGGACAGACATGCAGCAATTCAAAGTGCTACAGCGACCTTTGCGCGTCTGATAAGACGCGCGGCGCTGTAGGTGCCCCGGCCGTCGTGCAAATGAATCAAACCTCTTCGGAATCAAAGAAATAAAGATCGACGCCGCCGTCTGCGAAGTTCGCCAGATCTCCAGCCGCGGCCTGACCCTCCGGTGATGCGAACGCGCGCTGGATGTCGGGTATCGAATCGAAATGAAGCGTGGCGACAAGGTGGAGATCGGCCGCGCCGGCGGGGGTCGAAACCCCGCCACTGCTGATTTCGTATTTTCTGAGACCAGGCAGCTTCTTGGCCAGGGGAATGTGGGTGGAGCGGTAGTATCGGTCGAAAGCCGCAGTGTCCTTGGGCATTCTGTAAAGGACGAGAAGCTTGGCCATCAGTTTCCTCCTTGGGAAGGTTGCCAATCAAATTCCGACGCCCAAACTTAGACTGGGACGTTCAGTGGTGGCAACGGCGGCTTAGGGGTCGCACTCTGCGGGCTCTCGGGCGGGACAGGTTGCCGCCGGGTATGTGAGTGCTACTTGCGTCACTGGTCCGCAGAGGAGCATTTCCTGGTGAAGCACTCTGGAGCCACGCCAACGACCGCCCGGCGACGCGCGCCGGCTGGTCAGGGTGATAGCCGCCGGGGTAACGTCCGGCCTGCGGATCCGCGTCTTCGCACAAATTGGGGCGAGCGACATCGCCGCGCTGTCTTGTCAGGCGCGCAACGGACGCTGCAGCAATTTCCGAAAGGGCGCAGTCGCGGAAAAGGCCGACTTTTACTGGCCGGCCTCACCGGAAACTCAGGATGCCTTCTGCAGCTCGTTGATCTTCGCCGCCATGATGAAATCGTTCTCGTGCAGGCCCTTGATCTTGTGGGTCCACAGCGAGACCTCCGCATGGCCCCAGCCGAAGCAGACGTCGGGGTGATGCCCTTCGTCCTCCGCCAGCCGGCCGACTTCGTCGACGAAGGCCAGCGCCTGTTTGAAATCGTCGAACTCGAACTTGCGGCGGATCAGATGTCCGTCGTCCAGGAGATCCCAGCCTGGTGTCTGCGAAAGATAGCCGGCGGCTTCGTCCCTGGTCAGCGGCGGTATGCCGCCACGGCAGGGCGTGCAGGACTTCTTAGCGATATTCTCGGTCATAAGGTCCTCCTTTCTGGAGAGGCGATTTCCACCGGGCTGCCGACCGCGAGGCCAAGCTCCCGGTCCGCGCGGCCCTGGTTCACCGCGATCTCGGCAAGCCCGTTCGAATTCTCGTACCAGAACGCGCTGCCCTGCAAGCGGTCGCTGAACGTTCCGGCCCGCTCCAACTCTCGGCCGGATACCGCAAGTTTCGCATCGGGCGGCAGCATGGCCGCCCGGAGCCCGGTCATGGCATTGCCGTAGTGATCAAGATAGATGATCTCGGCAAGGTCGTCCGGCCAGTCCGGCCGCCGATCGAAATCGTCGCGCGGCCGGGCGGGCGACGGCTCGCCGCGCGCCAGCATCGCCGCCACCGGCGCAAACAGGTCGCGCCCGTGGAAGCTGGCCGACAGTTGTTCAGGCCTCCAGTCGATCTCCCACGAGCGCGTCTTTCCGGCGCGCCGCTGGACCAGTTCGAACAGGCCGTTTCCTGGGCCGACATACCATCGCTGATCGGCCTCCACGACCACCGCCGGCCGCTTGCCGCCGACGCCCGGGTCGACGACGCAGAGAAAGACCGTATCGGCTGGAAACCACACGGCATAGGCCGCCAGCAGATAGGCCGATGCTGCCGGATTGGTGGCCGGTGCATCGGCGAAGAGGTCGATGACGGGAATGCCTGGCGCTTCCCGATGCAGCACGGCCTTCATCTGCCCCGTATAGGGCCCGCTGAGGCCGAAATCCGTAAACAGCACGATCATCCGACCAGCTTGCGCCTCCTGCATGGTTCCGTAAATCGGAATCGATTCAAGGAAACATGCAGCAGCGCTGGCCCTTGGAAAACGGTCGCTGCGAGGTGGCGTCTCAGTTTTCGATGAGGCCTCGCCGGCGGCTGTCGAGGATCGGGTTAAGCAGATAGTGGAACAGGCTCTGTTCGCCGTCCATCAGCATCACCTCGGCCGGCATGCCGGGAATGAGGTGCACATCGTCGAGCTTTGCGAGATCCGCCGGAGCGACCGCCACTTTCGCGAGGAAATAGGTCACGCCCGTGCGTTCATCGGCGATCGCATCGGCTGAGATCGAGCGCAGCCGGCCATGAATGAGCGGCAGGCTGCGCTGCCGGTAGGCCGTGAGGATCACGCGGGCGGACATGCCGGGCCTGATGCGCTCGATGTCGGTCGGTCGAACCCGGGCGTCGATGACCACTCCACTGTCATTCGGAACGAGGTCGAGCAGCGCCTGTCCCGGCTCTATCACGCCGCTCTCCGTCGTCACGTGGAGATTCATTACGATGCCTGCAACGGGAGCGCGGATGACCGTGCGCTGGAGTATGTCCTCGCGCGACGGCAGCTGGCTTTTGAGCTCCGCCAGGATCCGGCGCATCTCGGCAAGTTCCGAACCGAGCTTTTCCTGGCGCTCTTCGTCGATCGTAAGCAGTTGCAGATTGGTTTCGCCCATGGCTTGCGCGTTCTCGGCGATCTTCGCCCGGTTGGCCGCCTTCGCGGCGGCGATATCGGCGCGATGACGCTTGAGCGCCAGTATTCGCGGCTTGCGCTCCAGATGCTTGTCGAAGAGCTCCTGCGCGGCCATTATCTCTTCGTCTACCAATGCGATCTGATCGGCCTCGGCGGCGATCACCTCCCGCAGACCGGCGTTCTGCTCCTCGAGTTGGCGGATGCGCGCCTGGAGGATCTTGATGCGACCCTGATGCGCTCCTTGCCGGCTCACGAACAATTGCCGCTGCCCCTCCATCAATGGCTGCAGGTCCGCGGAACTGCTGTGAACGAGAAAATCGGGGAAGCTGATTTCGGCAGCGTCGGTGCGCTCGGCCTCGAGTCGGGCCTCGGTCGCCAGGGCGTGCAGAAGTCGCTCCCGGACTTCCGCGTCCTGGGACCGGGCCTTCGTGTTATCGAGGGTAATCAGCGGATCTCCGGCACGGACCATGTCACCTTCGCGGACGTGGATCGACCGGATGATCCCGCCTTCGAGATGCTGAATGGTCTTGCGGTACCCGTCCGGGCTGACGACGCCGGGGGCGAGTGCTGCGCTTGCCAGCGGGGCGAGCACGGACCAGCCGCCCAACACCGCAAGGAACAGCACGATTGCCAGGAGCCCCAGACGTCGCGGCATTCTGGTGGCGGCCGAGAGCGGATCCGAGGACGTCTCGGCGCCGGGCCGCCTGCTGGGGCGCAGCAGCCGCGCGAGGACGAAGAAAGCGATAGCCGCGGTCGCCGGGATGATGAATGCAATGGCTGTCTCGCTCAATGTGATGCCGGCAAGCGCCAACTGATCATGGATTGCGGCGACCACCGCGGCGTAGCCCGCCAGCAGCCGGTCGAGGGTACGGGATAGCTGCATCTCGATGCGGCCAACAAGAATGCCAAGCAATTCCAACTTGTCGGACATGCTTCATTCCCCCGCTTTGAGGCGGTTCTCACGGTCAACGATCTCAGATGGCTCCCCGGGACGAGCGGCTTGCAATGGAGTTGGCAGGGGCCTCGTGACCGTCGATCCGGCCGGCTGTACCTGCCGCACCATTTGCTCGCGCGGGCCGAAGGCTGCAACGGTGCCGTTGTGAAGCGCCAGGACCTTGTCGGCACACTTCAGCACCGAAGCCCGGTGCGTGACGATCAGTACGGTTGTTCGAAGCTGCTTGAGGGTCGTCAACACTTCGATCAGGGCTCGATCGCCAGCCTCGTCCATGTTCGCATTCGGCTCGTCCAGCACGACGAAGGCGGGGTCGCCGTACAAGGCGCGCGCAAGACCGAGGCGCTGCCGCTGGCCGAGTGAGATCCGCTGCGAGTGCAACGCGATCTCGGTTCCGTAGCCGTCCGGCAGCGAGAGGATGAGTTCGTGAACGCCGGCGACTTGCGCTGCGCGGATCAGCGCGTTGCTATCCACCTCCCGAAAACGTGCGATGTTCTGGGCCACCGTGCCGGGCAACAGCTCGACCTGCTGCGGCAAATAGCCGATATGGGGCCCGAGATCCTCCGGATCCCAGTCGAAAACGTCTGCCGCGTCGAGGCGCACATGGCCCTTGTTCGGTTTCCAGGCGCCGACGGCGAGGCGGCAGAGGGTCGATTTGCCGGCGCCCGATGGCCCGACCACGGCACAGTTCTCGCCCGGGCCGATCGCGAAGCTGATGGCATTGAGCACCGGCTCCTGGCAGCCGGGAGGGACATAGAACACGGTCTCGAAGGCAAGCCCGCCTTTGGGGCGGGGGAGGGAGATGCAATCAAGCGCATCGCGTGACGTGCCGGCGAAGAGCTCCTTGAGGTTCGCATGAGCGTTCCTCGCGGCGACGAAAGCGCGCCAGGCGCTGGTCGCCCGTTCGATCGGGGCGAGCGCCCGGCCCATGACGATCGAGCCGGCAATCATGGCGCCCGCGGTTATCTCGCCGCGAATGACGAAATAGGCGCCGGCTGCCAGGATGGCGATTTGCAGGATCAGCCGGAGGCTGCGCGAAATCGAAAGGATCGTGGTCGTCCGATCGGACAATAGCTGCTGCTCGGCCACCACCTCGGCCTGGCGGCGGCGCCAGCGCTCGAGCACTGCCCGTGCCATGCCGAGAGGCGAGATCGTCTCGCCGGCATCGACAAAGCGCATGGCATTTTCCTGGTGGGTCTTGGTGACGGCGCTGACGCGCTTCTGCCGGTCCCGTGTCAGTGCGTCGTTCGCCAGGGCGAGCCCCACGAGGAGGACGGCGCCGGCCGTGGCAACCACGCCCAGTGCCGGGTGCAGGGCCCAGATGAAGGCGAGGAAGATCACGCTCCAGGGCATGTCGAGAAAGGCGAGCACGGCGTCGCCCGCATAGAAGGTCCGCAGATCGGTGACGTCACGGGTGCCGGCGCGGCCCTCCTTTCCGGCGAGCCGCACTTCCATGGCGCGCCTCAGCATCGGTACGTTGAGCTCGCCATCGAGCCAGCCGGCCGCCCGGCCGAGGACCACCCGCCTTGCCTGCTCGAGCGCACCGTAGATCACGACGGCAAAAACCGCGATCAGCGTCAGCCACAGGAGCGTGTCCAGCGACCCGCTCGACAGCACCCGGTCATAGACCTGCAGCATGTAGATACTGGCGGCGAGGAGCAGCAGGTTGAGAAGGCAGCTCAGCACGATCAGCAGCGGGAACTGCCTGCGTATGGCGCCCATGACCTCCGCGAGCCGGGTGGTGCTGGAGTCGTGTGGCATCGATTACCTTCCGTGACTGGAAACCTTTGGGAAGGATGCGAGCCCGCCCGTGAGCGGGCTCGCGATCGCGTCAGACGACCGTGGGGTCGAGGTCTATCGAGAACCCGTCCGAACTGCTGTCGCCATCACCGTCGAACAGCGTCGCGGTGAAGTCGAGGTGGAGCGACTCCGGATTGAACGTCTCCGAGGTGGTGAACTCTATGACCGGAACCTTGATGGTGCCCGTGCCCATCACGAGCTGGATTGCGTCGATGTTGTTGGGTCCATCGGGATCGCCAACCGTGAAGGAGACGAGACCCTTGCCGGCGGCCGTGAGGTCTCCGGCGACGACCTTGGTCGTAGTGCCGACAGTCCCATCGGTGAAGTAGATCCGATAGAAAAGGTCCTCGCTCGCCGGGGTGTAGCCACCGTTCGTCTGGTCGTTGATGATCACCTTCATGCTGCTGACATCAACGTGCGGGTCGACGACGAAGCTCTCGTCGATCTTGCCGCCCTGGGTCGTTGCACCGTCGATTCCGGCGTTGGCGTTACCCTCGAACAGGTTGTCGGCGAGACCGATCCCCGCCGTGCTGACATTCATCTGTGCCGAACTGAGATAGTTGGCGTTTGCTTCTATGTTAGCCTCGGTTGCATCAAGGAAGGCCTTGATATCGTTGGTGTTGGTCGTCGCATTGACGGCGGAGAAGACGATGTCGGTGCTGTTGACCGTCAGCGTCCGCACGGGATCCGGCCCGCCCGCATCAAGGCTTCCGTTCGCGGTCGAGAATGTGCTGACCGAACCGGGCGGTGTGGTGACCTCGATCGCATAGCTGTCGTTGTCGGGATCGAAGGTCAGAGTGAAGTCCACGGTCTCGTCGGTGCCGTCGCCGTTGAAGTCATCGGTGATCGACCCGTCGAAAGTGAAGTTGCCCGTCTGTGTGAGCGCGGCGTCGACGGTAACGGGACCGTCGTCGTCGATCTCGTAGCCGTCAAAGTTCACGCTCAGCGAGGCGAACCCGTCGCTGCCGGGATCGTTGTCGTTCCAGGTTCCCTGGGCGCCCGCGTCGTACGTCCCGCTGGAGTTCTCGACGGTGACAGTCGGCCCGTCGTCCTCGAACTTGAGCGTCAGCGGGTTGACCGCGGTTGCGGTGTCGCTGTCGCCGTCGCCGTCGGTGACGTGCTGCACCGCGAACAGGTTGGCGGTGGAAGCCATCGTCAACGCGTCATCATGCGCCGCCGCAGTGCTGCCGTCGGTCGTGTGCTCGAGTGTCGCGCTGCTGCGGGTGAGGGTCACTTCGCCGGTCGAGCCGTCAATCGTGACGGTGAAGGCGAGGGTGCCGCCCGTGCCGCCCTTGCGGCCCTCCCACTGGGTGTCACTGACCTTGACCAGCAGGATCTCGTCGGCCGCCGCGGACTCGCCTGTCAGCCACAGCCCGGTCCTTGCACCGGCCGTGCCCGACAGGGTGTAGGTTACGCTGCCTGCGCCGTCGGCGCCGTGGTCCGGGGCCTCGAACAGGTTAGCGATCGTCGCCGCGGCGATCGTCGCCGTATTCACGCCGTCGCCGTTGGCCGGCAGCGGCGACTCATCGACCGTCGCCGTCGGCCCTGCGACGTTCTTTGCCACGGCGTCCGGCCCGTCGTCCTCGAACTTGAGCGTCAACGGATTGGCGGAGGTGGCGCTGTCGGTGTCGCCATCGCCGTCGGTGATGTGCTGCACCACGAACAGGTTGGCGGTGGCCGCCATCGTCAGCGCGTCGTCATGCGCCGCCGCTGTGCTGCTGTCGGTCGTGTGCTCGAGCGTCGCGCTGCTGCGGGTGACTGTCACTTCGCCCGTGGTGCCGTTGATCGAGACGGTGAAGGCGAGGGTGCCGCCCGCGCCGCCCTTGTGGCCTTCCCATTGGGTGTCGCTCACCTTGACCAAAAGGATCTCGTTGGCAGCCCCGGACTCGCCGGTGAGCCACAGCCCGGTCTGCGCGTTGTCGGTGCCCGATAAGGTGTAGCTCAAACTGCCCTGGCCGTCGGCGCCGAAGTCCGGGGTCTCGAACAGGGCGGCGATCGTTGCCGCCAGGATCGTCACCGAGTTCACGCCGTCGCCGTTGGGCGGCAGCGGCGACTCGTCGAGCGTCGCCGTCGGCCCCGCGACGTTCTTCGCCGCCACATCCGGCCCGTCATCCTCGAATTTGAGGGTCAACGGATTGACGGCAGTGGCGCTATCGGTGTCGCCGTCGCCGTCGGTGACGTGCTGCACCGCAAACAGGTTAGCGGTGGCCGCCATCGTCAACGCGTCGTCATGCGCCGCCGCAGTGCTGCCGTCGGTCGTGTGCTCGAGTGTCGCACTGCTGCGGGTGACGGTCACTTCGCCGGTCGAACCATTGATCGTGACGGTGAACGCGAGGGTGCCCGTGCCGCCCCCTTTACGGCCCTCCCATTGGGTGTCGCTGACCTTGACCAGCAGGATCTCGTCGGCCGCCGCGGACTCGCCGGTGAGCCACAGCCCGGTCTTGGCGCCGTCGGTGCCCGAAAGCGTGTAGCTCACGCTGCCCTCGCCGTCCTCGCCGAAGTCCGGGGTCTCGAAGAGCGCGGCGATCGTCGCCGCCGTGATCGTCACCGAGTTCACTCCGTCGCCGTTGGGCGCCAGTGGCGACTCGTCGAGCGTCGCCGTCGGCGCCGCCACGTCCTTCGCCACCGCGTCCGGCCCGTCATCCTCGAACCGGACCTTCGAGCCGATCTCCTCGACGTCACTCGCGACCTGTCTGAGCGAGAAGCCGCCGAGATCGAAGGAGACGTTGCTGCCTGCCGGCTCGTCATTCCGGACCAGCACACGGTTGTGGTCGTCAGTGGTCGTATATTGGATGACATCGTCGTCCTTCACGCCCGCTATCGTGGCCGAGTTGCCCACGATGTCGATGTCCAGAGTGTTGGTGATGTCGACCCCTCCGCGGATAACGCTCACCGACTCAATGTTGACCCCAGTGTCGCCGGTCACGAGCGGGTCGTTGTCGATATAGTTGTTCCCGGTTCCGTCTGTCGTAAGAAAGGCCTGGATCTCCACGGTCGCGGTTGTGTTGGCACTGCCCGGATTCATCTGCGAGATGGTGATCGAGCCGCCCGTAACGTCCTGCGCATAGCCGCCGAAGTCGATGTTGGCCTCGTCGTTTGCCTCGGTTGGGCTGAGAGGTTGCCCAGGGTTATTGCCGGCGTTGGGCCCGGCGATATAGTCCGCGTTGGCCCCCGTGACGAAGGTGACGACCAAAGCCTTTTGGGCCTTGATATGTTGACCGTCCGTGCCGAGCGTGGTGGGGCCGCCGCCTTGGCTTGTGCTGACGGTGCTGCCACTCGACACGTTCTGACCGGCCGACTCGTTGGCCGGATCCACGCCGGTGATAAGGATCGCCTGCGACGTGTTTCCGAACATCATGAAGAGGTTCTGGCCGGAAGGCGCGTTGGCGAAGGAGAAGTCGTTCTCCGAGATGGCGGCGACGAACAGCTTGTTCGTCAGGTCGACGAAATCGTCATGATCGGCAACGCTGCTGCCATCGGTGCCGTGCGCCAGCGTGTAGCCGTCGGCGATCACCGTCCACATCTTTGCGCCGGTGGTGATGCCGGCTGTCTTGACCTCTTCGAGATAGATCGCGAACGCGATGGGATCGTCGCCGCTGTCGCCGGCCACGCCGTACACGATATTGTTGTTGGTCGGATCGGCGAAGAGAAAGACTTCCGTGACGGTCCCGTCATCAGCCACCGCGAACAACCCGCTGCTGGACGTGGATGTCGCGCCTGTCTCGTAGTCCGTGAACGCGGCTCCACCGCTGCCGGTGAGCGAGAAGTCGCTGGTCGCGTTGGCGCCGGTGACGTTGACGATGTTACTGCCGGTGTTGGCGCCGTTGTAGCCGCTGAGCGCGGCCTCGTCCACCGTCAGGCCGAGGGTGCTCAGTCGGCCGGAAAATGCCGTCGGCAGGCTGCTCGCCAAAATGTCATTGTCGTCGGCGTCGCCCGCGGGCGACGGTGTAGCGGTCGCGTTTTGCAAACCATCGGTTTCATCGAGAACGGCAAACGCGCCAGTCGGCGTGATCGTGATAGCCATGGTTCTTCTCCCTCATAAAGAGCGGCCTCAACGGTCGTCAGTTGTTCAGGTCCTCCCGCGGGAACCGCTGGAGTCGCCGGGGCGCACGCGTACGGGTCATGTATCGTGGAAAGAGGCAGTGGCAGGCTGCTGGCCGCAAATCATTGCAACCCAGCAATCGAATCGCTGTGACGATTGAAATAATCCGCGGATGGTACTTTTAGCGGCTGCCATTGCTGAATTACCTCACGCGGATCCCGCGCAAGGCACCCTCACTTGGATGAGGTCGTCAGCCATCTCTCGGAATAGGAGCGCACCCCGACTCTTTTACCTGCTCCCCTTGCTGGGTAGATAGCGGCGGCGTCGTGACTATGGAGCGCCTGCTTTAGGCTTTATTCAAGCTACCCTTAAGGATTAGCTAAATTAGCAACTAACGCTTTCGGAGTAGGCATTCGGCGATTGGCCGGCGCGTATGTCATACGAGCAGGTCGTGTCTCGCCCCGTTGGCGTGACATCGCTCCCAAGGATGGAACATTCAATGCGAGCTAAACCAATGTATAGGTGATGTCTCTGCTTTGCATATAGTAAATTTTCGCTCTGCATAATTTCTATTCTCCGCAGGTATAGTGTAATGTTGTAATAAAAATGAAGATACTTTTCGAAATAAAGTCGACGAATTCCGACTCATTCGCTCGGCTGTTGCGAAAGGCCTCAGCTTTATTATTAACATTACTCTGCGTTTTCCTCCTTTCGGCCTGCTTGAGCGAAAGGGACATGGTCCGCGACCTGGGGGTCGGGACGGAGGCTGCGGCTCCCAGCGTTAAAGAGGATAGTCCCCTCGATCTCCTCTACGTCACGGATCGAGCGCCTGCCGCTTCCGCCGATGGCGAACTCTCCTACGGCGCGTTTCGGGGTCATTCACTGAGCTTCGGCTCGGTCACGCTTGTTCGGGACCGGTCGCGTTTCCACGGTGGGGCAGCCGGACAGCATGACCAATTGCTGCGTGTTTCACGTACGACCAAGCTCGGCGAATTTCCGCAATCGCCGTACCCAATCGAGCTGACGCCTGAGGGGCCTCGTCGGGCACGCGCAACGGTAGATGCCCATGCGCGAGCGGTCGCGGGGCTGCAGGGCGAGCTGGCCCGGCGGCTGGCGACCGCGAAACGCAAGGAAGTGGTCATCTTTGTTCATGGTTATGCCAATAGTTTCGACGATGCCGCCAAAGCCACCGGCCAGATATGCAACACCCTTTCTGAGGAGTTTGTGTGCGTGTCGCTTTCGTGGCCGGCGGGCGGATCCGGCGGCGCGTTCTACGGTTACAATATCGACCGCGAGTCCGGCGAGTTCGCAGTGGCGGATGTCAAGAAGGCGGTTCGCATCATTTCTGCGACCAAGGGTGTCAGACGCCTCCACTTCATCGCGCACAGCCGCGGCGCAGACGTTCTATTGTCCGCCCTTGGGCAACTGGGAATGGAGGCCTATGCCGCGCGGTCTTCGCCGGCCGAGCGCTACAAAATCGCCAATGCCGTGCTGTTTGCTCCTGACATCGATCTGGATGTTGCCACAACAAAATTGTTCGGCTTCATATCTGATCCCGATACGCCCTTCGGAGCAAAGGCGACCCCCTACGGCCTGTTGCCGCGCATCGGTGCGCTGCATCTGACCGTATATTCATCCCCCAACGACCAGGCGCTTGCCATTTCAAGCGGGCTGTTCGGAAGCGTTGTCCGACTCGGGCGTCTGACCAGCGCGAGCATCAATTCCAAGGAGGCGGGCTCGAACGCGCTGTGGAAGAATTCGCAGCTGTCGGGCATCGCCGACTTTATCGAATACAAGGGAATTTCCGGCTTTGCGGGGCACAGCTATTTCCTGTCCGACCCTGCGGTTCAAAAGGATCTGGCTGCTTTGGTTCGGGATGGTCTCAAGGCCGATGATCCCGGTCGGCCGCTGGTCGAAATAGAGCGTCCTTTCTGGCGCATTCTCGGCCGCACTGCCGAGCATTCCCGCTGAGAAGAAATGATAAGCACCTCCACCGCAGCGGCCATCCGGTTCGTCGGGGATCTCCAGGCCGGTGAATTCCAGTCGAGATCGCAGTAGAATGCCCTGAAGAGTGGAGGGCACGGAGATGCGGCGTCCTCGCAGACACTGGAGCCGGCGCTATTGGGAAAATGTTGGCACGGAGATGCTTCTCACCTTGTTGGTCGCCATACCCATCGCGTTCCTGGTCTTCCTCGTCCTGACATTGTAGCGGGCGTCGTCTCCACCAAGCGAGTGCCCGCCTTGCCGGCAAGAACGTCACGCGGACAGAGATCGGCGGGCGCATCAATTCTCGCGCAGAATCTTGTCCATCGCTTTGCCCCGCGCCAGCTCATCGATCAGCTTGTCCAGGTAGCGAATCTCCCGCATGGTTGGCTCTTCTATGTCCTCGACGCGGACACCGCAGACGACGCCTTTGATCAAGGCTCGCGATGGATTCATTTTGGGCGCGTCGGCAAAAAACGTCTCAAAGTCGGTTTTCCTAGCCAGTTGAGCTTCGAACTCTTTCGGACCATACCCGGTCAGCCATGAGATGACCTGATCGACCTCCGCTTTGGTCCGCCCTTTTTTCTCTGCCTTCGCGACATAGTGGGGGTAAACGCTTGCAAAGCTCGTTGTATAGATCCTGTGTTTTGCCATTGTTTCCGCTCCCAAAGCTACCTACCGGGCTAGGTCGTTGTTGGCTCGATTACGACATTGAGCTGCAAATAGGTCTCCCGCTGTTGGCCCATTGCAGACTTCGCACGTCAGGATGCTGAGGTCCGCATTGCGTGGGATTCGGAAGTCCGTTGCGAAGGTGCTGAGAGGCGGCTATGTGAGACAATGCAGTCATCGCCTGTCGTCGCGCTTCTCTTGCGACATGAGCTGGCCGATGATCGCGGCAGGGAGCGCATCGGCGGCATAGGTGAACGTACCGGTCGATTTCACCTCCTCGGCCGAGCGCATCAACGCGCCGAGCGCGGCCCGTGCGAAGGAACCACCGACGCTGACCCGGCGCACCCCGGCATCCGACAGCTCCGCAACAGAGTAGCTTCGTCCTTTTAGCCCCATGACCACGTTGACGGGTTTGTCCACGGCCGCGCAGACGGTCCGGATGGCCTCAATGTCAGGCAGACCCGGGGCGTAAAGAACATCAGCCCCCGCTGCCGAGAAGGCTTGAAGCCGCCTGATCGTATCTTCCAGGTCGGGCCTTTCCCAAAGGTAGTTCTCGGCTCGTGCCGTCAGCAGGAAGGGCAGACCACGGGCCGCTTCTGCCGCAGCCCGAAGGCGTTCGACCGCGTGGGAAAGCTCGTAGATCGGAGCATCGGGATTGCCTGTCGCATCCTCGATTGATCCACCGACCAGCCCGACTCCGCAGGCCAAACGAATGGTTTCGGCGCAAGTCTCTGGCGCAGCGCCGAAGCCGTCTTCAAGGTCCGCCGAGACAGGCAGATCGGTCGCGCCGACGATCTCGGCGGCGTTCTCAAGAATCTCGCCCCTGCCGAGGCTGGCAAAGGAGTCCAGCTTGCCTTTTGAGAACGCATAGCCCGCGCTTGTGGTCGCAAGAGCCTCGAAGCCGAGACTTGCTAGCAGGCGCGCAGAACCGGCGTCCCACGGATTGGGGATGACGAATGCCTTGTCTCCGTAATGAAGTGCCTTCAGGCGCTCGAACTTGGCGTTTTGATCTAGCATCGCTTCCCCCGACGCATGGTTTCGTGAGTGAGAATAGCGGATTGAAACAGAATGGGAACAACCCTCTGCCTATCTGTCCGCAATGGCTCGAAGCGGCTTTTGAATGGGCACTTCCCCGACGACAGTAACGGGTCGACAGCGGTCATCGATCACCCAGCCGCAAACTTCCGCTCTGGCGCAAGGCGGACATCGACCATCGGGCGAAGACAATGCTCGGCACTGCCTTGTCCAGGGACGCGTTATTCCAGTCGCGCTGACCATCGGAAACATCGTATAAGGTTGATTGGCGCCGGCCGCCGAGAGGTGGACGATCGTCGCCGCAACCATGGTGCTACAACAGGGGCTGTGCACCATCCGCTGCAAGAGCCCACCGCGTCTGAATGGAGTCCGATCTTGAGCGTTGCCTTCGTCAAGGAAGAAAGTGCCGAAACGGCTGCGGAAACCCTGCTGCCCGACCGTCCGATTTCACCCCATCCGAACCTCGTGACGGAAGCGGGGTTGAAGGCGCTCGAAATGCAGCTGCAGCAGGCGCGCGAGGCCTATGATGCGACAGGCGCGATCGAGGATGTGAACGAACGGCGGCGGCAGGCCGCAAGCCCCTTGCGTGACTTGCGCTACTTTGCGGAGCGCGTTCGCACGGCTGAGCTTGTCGCTGACCCGACGTCGACCGACACGGTCGCCTTTGGCAGCACGGTCACCTTCAGCCGTGATGACGGGCGGGTGCAGACCTATCGGATCGTCGGCGAGGACGAGGCCGATCCCAAGGCCGGATCGATTTCCTATGTTTCCCCGGTGGCAAGGATTCTGAGGGGCAGGGCCGTGGGCGATGTCGTGAGCGTCGGCGATCAGGAGCTCGAGATCATCGCCATCGCGTAGGGCGCTGGTGTCGCCACCCGGAGGGTGCAAGGGCTCTGCAAGCCCTTTTCGTCATGTCGGGTCGCCCGGCATCGCCGCGCGGCCGGTGATCTCCTCGATATCGATGCAATAGAAGACGGGCGGCGCGGCATCGGTGATCTCTTGCGGGCCGGGCTTCAGGCCGCCGGGCTCCCACCAATTGACGTGTTTTTCGAGCAGCGACCAGGCGTGCAGCCGCTCGCGGCGCCATTGCTCGGTATCCGGCAATTCCTGGTAGCGGCCTGAGAGGACGACGCTCTTCCACTCGTCATGGCTCACAAGCTCGTCGATCTCGACGCAGACCAAGGGATTGTCGCGCATCCACTCGATCTTCTGCCCGAGCATCGAGAAGCCGTAGAGGCATCGGCCGGCAAGCGCGTAGTGGATCGGAACGATGTAGGGCCGGCCGTCCCGGCAGCAGGCGAGCCGGCCGAGGCGGCCCGAGGCGACGAGCGCGATTGATTCCTGCTCGGTCATTTCCCTGACGAACATGACTTCCTCCTGAACGACAGCGCCGCGCGTCTCGTGAGGCCGCGCGAAGGATACTGTAGCACGTTCAATTGCTGCGTGTTTCTTGCCTCAAATCGGTCGGGATTTAAGGAAACTTGCAGCGGGCGGTTCCGGACGGCCGTTGCCGGGAATGCTCAGGCTACCATCCATGAAGAAGGTTTTTTAGGCCCGCCCGCAGGCTTGCGCCTTGATACCGATCAAGTGTCAAGCCGCAAGGTGGGGCGGGGCCTCTTTGGGGAAGGGCCCGGCAGAGGCGCGCAATGGTTGCGGCGGCGCTTGATCGCGGGCCTCGTCCTCGGGCCGGCTACTGTTCAGCCCGGCTTGTGTTCAGCCCGGCTTGCGGGGGCGGCCGGGAGGTCCGATATGAGCGTCAGGCAAGGGGAGGCGGTTCTTGTCGCTCGAAGATGCGCCGCGCCGGTCGTCGCCTCGCCCCTAGTCGCCCGCCGCCGCCTCGCCCCTAGTCGCCTCGCCGATTGTGGCATCACCGCGTGCCGGCTCGACGGTGGCGTGCCGGTGCTCCTGTTCCAGCGCGGCGGCGATCTTCTTCAGCATTTCCCTCACCCGAAAGGCATGCCGCGCGGCGGCCTCGGCCTCGGTCGCGTAATAGGCGGCGCTCATCGCCTCGATCAGGTTCAGGGCGGCGAGGTTGACGACGGCATAGGTTTCGGCGCGCATTGGGGACTCCAAAGCAATTCCAGGAAAAGTGTGAAGCGGTTTTCCGTGCGGAATTGCGTGTGTTTGAGAAGCAATTCCAGGAAAAGTGCGAAGCGGTTTTCCGTCCGGAATTGCGTATGTTTGAGAAGCAATTCCAGGAAAAGTGCGAAGCGGTTTTCCGTCCGGAATTGCGTGTGTTTGAGAAGCAATTCCAGGAAAAGTGTGAAGCGGTTTTCCGTGCGGAATTGCGTCATCAAAGAATCTAGAATTGCTGGCGGTGATTGTGGGTACCGACGAGGCGCTGGCCGTGGCCGGTGCCGCCGCCGGAAAATTCGCGCTCGCGGTTGAGCACGAAGAAGGCGTCGTCGGTGAGCTCGGAGGCGGGCAGGGCCTCGCGCTGGAAGACGTTGCCATCAGCGCCGAGATGCCAGGCGAGCGAGGCGAGGCTGGAATAGACGCTCGCCAGAAAGGTCTTCAGCGCCTGCTGGTTCTCGGCGTCACTCGACCGGCGGAGATCGGCGGCAAAGAGTTCGTCGATATGGCCGTGCAGGCCGGATTTTATCGTGAGGATGGACATGCGGCCGCGCGCTCTCCCGGTCTCCGATGGGCCGGTCTGCCGGGCATCGGCGTGTTGTTCGTGTTGAGTTCAACATTCCACGCGACACGGATCGTGTCAACACGTACCGTGTTGTTTTGGTGTTGCCGACATGGTTCGGGTTTGATGCGGGATTCGGGGCGAGGGGGCATGGAGGCTTCCGCGCCGCCGCCACGGATTGTCCAGTGACGATGCGGAACCGGAAGTCTCTTGTGTCCAAGGACTTGGGCGCGCTGGTGACGGGCACCGGAATGAGGCGCGCATTGTTCGGCTATCTGCCGCTCAACTGGCTTGATGAGGTGACGGGCTTTTCCCCTTGTTCCGTCATCCTCGGGCTTGACCCGAGGATCTAGAATCGAGCGACCGTACTTGGTTCACAGGGCGCCATCGGCTGCCTGTGTTTGGATCCTCGGGTCAAGCCCGAGGATGACGGTGCCTCGGGTCAAGCCCGAGGATGACGGTGCCTCGGGTCAAGCCCGAGGATGACGGCCGAGTGCGGGAGTCTGATATCCAAGGCGCCGTGGCTGGAGCGAAGGCGCCCGAGCAGCCCAGCCGCGCACCAACTCCCGCTCACGCATTCCCGGCGAGCGCGATGTAGTGGACCGAGTGGACGGTGTTGGCGTCGAAGCGGAGTTCCTTTGGCGGGTTGAACTGCTCGAGCACCAGCTCGGCGGTGTTGTGGCGGACGAACTTCTTGACGTAGGCGAGCAGCGCGCCGTTTTCTTCGAGCCGGATCTGGGCGATCACATAGTCGCCGCGCCTCACCGGGCGTTTGGGGTCGACAAAGCAGACCTCGCCGTCCTCGTAGCGCGGATACATGGAATCGCCGGAAACCGAGACCGCATAGGCGCCGGAAATGTCCGAGAGGATCGGCGGCGCCATGACTTCGTACAACACATTGCCATTCATTAGGAATTCACCGTCCACTCCGCCGACGGCCTGGCCGAAGACGGGGATCTTTTTGCCCTGGCCGACGACCGGGGTGATATCCGTGCCGTTCGGCTCGTCGACGCCCACGGGCTCCACGGGCGCGGCGCCGCTGCCCGCCCGCCGATCGCCGTCGAGCAGCCACAGCGGATCGACATCGAAGCGCCGGCCGTAGAACTTGGCCTCGGCGAGTTCGAAGTCGTTCTGGCCGTTTTCGTGGGCGCGATAGGTCGAGGCGATGACGCCAAGCGCGTTGGCGGCATCGGAGGCAAACCGATAGCCGGCCTTGCGGCGCGCCTCGCGCAATCTTTCAGCTTTGTCGCTCATGGATCGGAACATATTCCTCGCTCGTCGTCCGGAACATAGCGACATGCATAACACAAATCATGTTGACATGGCAACACGAATGGTGTCATTCATGACGACATGGAAACGCGAACAACGGAGGCAGGGATGAAGAGGCGGCAGCGTAAGATTTTACCGACCTTCGTCCGGCTTACGCCTTTCAAGCCTTCGGCCGTGCCCTAGATCAGTCTTGTGGGCATCCCCTTGGATGCCCCGGGGGACTGGGCGGGGCCAGCAGAAGGGCGACGCACGATCTTCCCGGTTTTTGAGGTGCTGGTGGAGGCGGAAGTCCGCTTCGCAAATCCGCGCGCCCGAGTTTCTCGGGGTGCGGGTGTGAACGGAAAGCGCCGTCGCACGTTCCCGAGGACGGGGATGCGGGGTGCGGACGGAAAACCGCTTCGCACCTTTCCTGCATCCCGGGGGTTCTTGGGATGCGGGGTGCGAACGGAAAACCGCTTCGCACTTTTCCTGCACCCCGGGGTTCTTGGGATGCGGGGTGCGGACGGAAAACCGCTTCGCACTTTTCCTGCACCCCGGGGGTTCTTGGGATGCGGGGTGCGAACGGAAAACCGCTCCGCACTTTTCCTGCACCCCGCAGGAACTGATCGCCGCTCTCCTCCCCGGCGATCAGCGCGAAGCCCTGTCGGCTGGACCTCAACCGACAGGGCTTCGCACCCGAACCAAATGTCGTCCGGCCGTGGCCGGGCGGGTGAGGGAGGAGGTCCTGCGGCCGGTTCGGCGCCTGCGGGAATTCGAGAACATCGATGGGATGCGCAGCGAAATCGGCGCCGCGACGGGAATTCCGTGCAGGCCCGGGTCGGGTGCGCGCTTGCGTGATCTCTTGTGATCTCCTGGAGCGGCGCGCCGGTCCGAGGGGTGAGGTGGAAATTCAAACGGTAGCGGCGTTCGGCAAGGCGCTGTTCGTGAGAGGCGGAAGGCAGGATGAGGGAAGCGGCATTGCGGATCTCGGCGATCGTGGCGGCGCTGGTGGAGGCAGGGGCGACGCCGGAGATGATCCTTTCGGCGGTTTCGACCGCCGAGGCGCATGCGCTCGACGCGCTTGAGCGGCGCCGAGCGTCCGACCGCGCCCGCCAGCAGCGCCGCCGGCAACGGCTGGCGCGGGAGGAAGCGGAGGGAGTTCAGGGCGAGGCTTGCCCGCGTCACGCGACGGCCGGTGACAGCCGCGTGACGGAGCGTGACGCCCCCCTTCCCCATAAAGAAAGGTCCCCCGCACCCCCTAAAGAAATTAACCCAACCCCGAACCCAATAGCCGCCGGGCCGGCCGTCACTCGCCGGGCCTCAAATGCTCCAGGCCAGGCGGGGCAAAGTCCCGCTGGGCCAAGTCTTTGGCGTTCTGATGAGCGGGACGATGCCGCCGGAATCTTGCCGGCCGAACCACGACCAAGCGCGTCTCCGCAAGCTGAGCGCCCGGTCGCCGAGTGCCGGCATGGCTATCCGCCGATGGGGCATGGCAACGGTGATTACCGGGAGGCCGGGCATCGGCGGGCCTATCGCGGCGAGGCCAACCGGAGCGGGGGAAGGCGGCGGGGGACGCGGCTGCCCGACGCTTTCGCGCCCGACTGGGATTTCGCGGCGGGCAATGGCTTTGGCCGGGCGGAGGCGGAGGCCGAGTTCGAGAAATTCCGCGACTACTGGCGCGCCAAGGCAGGGCGCGAGGCGAGCAAGCTCGACTGGCAGGCGACCTGGCGCAACTGGATCCGCAATGCCGGCCGGCCGCGGGCCTTTTTCGGGCGGGCGCCGCCGGGTGATGCGAGCGGGAAGGGCAATTTCAGGGCGCACCAGGACGAGGTGCAGCGCGAACTCGATAGGGCATTGGGACGGGCAGGCAATGACGACTTTACCGGTACGACTTTCGAACTTGAACGAAGAGATTGGCAGGCTCGCCGATAGCCAGAGGCCGGCGCCGCCGGAGCGCGTGGCCGAGTGCCTGGACGCGCTGAAGCGCGGCGGCATGGCGGCGCCGGCTGCGATCGCGCCCACCGATTTCCTGCGCGAATACACGCTGGCGCTTTCGAACGTCCCGGCATGCGGGCTGATGGCGGCGATCGTGAAACTGAAGCGCGGCGAATATGCCACCGCGAAGCCCGCCTTCATGCCATTGCCGGCAGAACTCGCCGCCTTCGCCCGCAAGGAGGCGCTGGGCGCCAGGGAGGACATGGCCCGGGCGCGGGCGACGGCGGAGACCCTGCAGGCGCTTTCGCGGCCCAAGCCTTCGCCGGAAAGCAAGGCGCGGGTACGGGCGATCCTCGCCCGTTTTCGCGGGCAGGTAAGCGCGGATCGGGCCGAGCCGCCCCTGCCGGAGCAGGGCCAATGATGGGGGTGCGCGCGGCTGCCGCCGCTCACACCTGGAACCTCATGTCTTTGACGAACACAGGGGTGGCGGAGTCCCGGTTGGCTGCACAGAGAGCAGCAACCGCAGAACATGCCCCGGCTCGATCTTGCTCAGCCATAGCACCGTCCTCCCGTGCTCGTCACAGGAATCCAGTGCGCCCAAGTCCTTGCGCGCGGGGGAATCTTGCGTCGAGCGGGATGGTGGCGCCGCTTTCGCAGCGTCCGTGTTGCGCCCGGACGGAGTCATTCACGGCGCCGGCGCGCCGTGGCTGGATCCCTGTGACGAGCACAGGGATGAGGGAGTGCTGGGTTGGCCGCACAAGACAGGTGGAGGCTATCGCAGTTCAGGTGCCACACATGACGAGTGACGGGGCCACACAAGGAGCATCGACCACCGCACCCTCGGTTGGCTCGATCTTGCACAGCGTCAGCCTCGCTCTCCCTCATTCCTGTGCCTGTCACAGGAATCCAGTGCGCCCAAGTCCTTGGGCGCGGGAGAATCTTGCGTTGAGCGGGATGGCGGCGCCGGCTTCGCGGCGTCCGTGTTGCGCCCGGACGGAGTCATTCACGGCGCCGACGCGCCGTGGCTGGATCCCTGTGACGAGCACAGGGATGAGGGCGTGCTGGGTTGGCCGCGCAAGACAGGTGCAGGCTATCGCAGTTCAGGTGCCACACATGACGAGTGACGGGGCCACACAAGGAGCATCGACCACCGCGCCCTCGGTTGGCTCGATCTTGCACAGCCGCAGCCTCGCTCTCCCTCATTCCTGTGCCTGTCACAGGAATCCAGCGCGCGCAAGTCCTTGGGCGCGGGAGAATCTTGCGTTGGAGCGGGATAGTGGCGCCGGTTTCGTGGCGTCTGTGTTGCGGCCAGACGGAGTCATCCACGGCGCCGATGATGTTCAGCCCGAACTGAAAAACATTAGCCGGCGAAATGATTGAGTCCTCAAGAGGCGCCGAAACGCGAAACGAGGCCGGCAGGGAAAACAGGAGTAAGCAGTGACGAACCATTTGGAAGGGACGCAGTCGCAACTGGCGCGGCTCACTCAGCATTACAGCGCCGTGCGCGAGCGGCTGGTCAGGCCGGCAAACGCGGTTGTTTCGGCGGCCGCGGCGGCGGAGCTCGAAAGGCGGCTTCAGGCGCTCGCGGGCGATAATGCGGCGAAGGCGCGGCGGATCGCGGCGCTCGAGACGGAACTTGCCGATGCCGGGGCGCGGTTGATTGCCCAGGCACAGGCGCTGCTCGGGCAAAGGCCGGTCGAGGCGGCCGAGGACGGCGACCGGCCGCCGGTAGAAGAGATCGTTGCGGTGGTGCTCGAACGCTTCCCCGGTGTCACCTGGGAGGACATCATCAGCGTGCGCCGCGAGCGCAGGCTGGTCGAACCTAGGCACGCCTGTATGCGGGCGGTCTACGACGCCCGCAAGGACCTCTCGCTGCCGCTGCTCGGCCGCATCTTCCACCGCAAGCACACGACCGTGCTCGGTGTGGTGCAGCGGCGATCGGCGGATGCTTGAGCCGGTTATGGCGCTGGTGTTTGGTGCAAGCATTTCAAGCGTTTGCGCGCGATTTCGGAGAAATCGATTCATGCTCTCCGACCGCGACCGGGCGACGACCGCACACACTTTTCCCACCCCGCTTCTTTGCTGGCGCGGGGTCAGACGGAAGACCGCTTCACACTTTTCCTACCCCGCTTCTTTGCTGGCGCGGGGGTGGACGGAAAACCGCACACACTTTTCCTACCCCGCTTGTGAAAGGACCCGAAAATGACGAGCAAAGCCCAGAAACTGCGTGCAAAGCGCAAGGCCCAGCTTGGACGCCCGCGCAAGGTGAATGCCGAGCGCTTCGCCTGCGGCAAGATCCGGCCGGAATGGTCGAAAAAGGAGAGCGAGAGGCAAGCGATCGCGGTGGCGCTCGCCGCGCGCAAGCGCATGCATGGGCTGGACACGACGAGCGCCTTCGCCGGCTACACACTCGGCCGCCTGTTCCTCGACGGGCGCATCACCGCCGAGCAGCGTGAGGCCGGCGACGACTATGCGATCGCGATGGCGCGCTACTATCACCTGAACGGCATCCCTTATCCCAGCGTGCGCGCCCAGGCGCTCGACCGCGTGGCGGGACATCCGGGCGAGACGACCGAGGAGCGGGCCCGCACGGTGCTGAAGGCCGCCGACCGGATGATGCGGCTCGACGGCGTGCTTTCCGGGTGCGCGGAAGGGCGGCAGGTCAAAACCACGGTCTTCAATGTCTGCGTCATGGACTATGAGGGCCTCAGGCTGATGCCGGGGCCGCAACTCGCATGGCTGAGGCGCGGGCTGAATGCGCTCCTCTTCGACAAGGGCCTGCGCGAATATGGGGAGGGCGGTGCTCCGTTTGAGTGATAATAGGAATAATATCCTAGAATCGACAGTTTCTGACGACTGACGGCGGTTCCGCCCATGCTCGGTCATCCTCGGGCTTGACCCGAGGATCCAGAACCGAGCGGCCAATTCACCGCGAGGGATGGTCGCCACCTGTGTTTGGATCCTCGGGTCAAGCCCGAGGATGACGCGAGGAGAAGGCCAGGATGATGGAATGCGAAGGCTTCAGGATGATGGATGGGAGGAGAAGGCCTGAGGAGGAGAGTTCGGAGCTGCAACTCGCGTGATCGAGGCGGGGCTGATTGCGCTCATCTTCAAGAAGGGCTTGCGCGAATATAGAGATGTCGTCCTGAAAAGTCGCGCGGCAGTTTCCGACGACTGACGGCGGTTCCGCCCATGCTCGGTCATCCTCGGTTGATCCGAGAATCCAGAATCGAGGGCCACTGCACCGCGCGAGGGTTCCCGTCGCCTGTGTTTGGATCCTCGGGTCAAGCCCGAGGATGACGCGAGGAGAAGGCCCAAGATGATGGAATGCGAAGGCTTCAGGATGACGGATGGGAGGAGAAGGCCTGAGGAGGAGAGTTCGGAGCTGCAACTCGCGTGGCCGAGGCGGGGCTGATTGCGCTCATCTTCGAGAAGGGCTTGCGCGAATATAGAGATGTCGTCCTGAAAAGTCGCGCGGCAGTTTCCGGCGGCTGACGGCGGCTCCGCCCATGCTTGGTCATCCTCGGGCTTGACCCGAGGATCCAGAACCGAGCCGCCACTTTACCGCGCGAGGGATGGTCGCCACCTGTGTTTGGATCCTCCGGGCAAGCCTGAGGATGACGGAAGGAGAGGGCCGGGGATGAAAGGGCGGCGGCGTTGGCAAAAATTCCTGTATCCCGAGGGAACTTTTGGCATCCACGCCGATTTGGCAATCATTTCACGGATGGAGCGAATTTCGTGGCACGGTCCCAGAATGCTGCAATGCATCGACGCGTGCCTCGGCTGCTATTCCGTCTGTCTTTCGACCCAATGCACAGCAGACTGCGAGCGCCTGGAGCATCGTGCTTTCAAGTGGAATCACTTAAGGCAGAAAGAGGCTCCGGATTCGTCTTTTGCGCGTTCATTTGAACGCGCGGCGCTCCAGCCTACATGAGCGTTTGTGTCGAGGCTTGCCGCAGACGCACGGAAGGCTGTCGCTTTGGGCAGATGGCTATTGATGCAGGTACGGCCGTCAAAGGCGTACGATGGTTGGCGATCATCATGGTTTGCGCCTGCTGTGCCACCTGTACCACCACGCAAGTGCCGAACACGAGCAGCAGCAGGGGATATGCTCTCGAAAAGCTGTACGGCGTGAAGGCGAGCCAGCGGGTCGCCCACGGCAAGAAGAGCCCGAGGGGCCGCGGCCGTTATGTGGTCGGCAAGCCCTATGTCGTGAAAGGCAAGCGCTACTATCCGAGGGAAGATCCGAACTACGACAGGAACGGCGTCGCTTCGCGGTACAGCTCGGCGTTTCGCGGGAGGCTGACCGCGAACGGCGAGGTCTACTTTCCGGATCATCTTTCCGCCGCGCATCCGACCCTTCCTTTGCCGAGCTACGTGCGGGTGACCAATCTTGAGAACGGTTCGTCGGTCATCGTACGCGTCAACGACCGCGGTCCCTATCATAAGGGGCGCATCATCGACCTTTCCGGCAAGGCAGCAGACATGCTGGACCTGACGCGCCGCGGCACGGTTTCGGTGCGGGTGCAATATGTGGGCCGCGCCCGCCCGGACGGAAACGATATGCCCTATCTCATGGCATCCTACGCCAGGAAGGGTGATCGCTTCCCGGCTGTCAATCCGGTGCCGCAGGTCGCAACCGGCGTGATGGTGGCTCAGTCGAACCATGTGCGGAGCGACAGTCAGTCCCTCTGGTCGACCCAGACGAACCTTGCCGGCAACAGGCCGAGCGCCTCCCATCAGACGGGGAGCAACGCCGAGGCCGCGTTCCAGACATCCGAGAAAATCGTGATGTTGCCTGAACGGCCGTCCGAATACACGCGATCGATGTCACGAAATGCCGCGATCGCATCGGCGGATCAGGATGCTGGCTTCATGTCTGAGGCTCGCCGCCGCATCGGCATGGTCACGGCCGGCGATGCAACGGTCCGCGACGTGGTGACGCTCGATGTCAACTATTGCCTGGACCAGGGGAGTGACGACGCTGTGCGCGACATGTGCGAGCTTCAGGTTCTCCCTCTGCCGGGTGTCGATCGCAACAGGCGTCTGACCGGCGTGTTCTCCATAAGGCGCCGCCGCTTGGCGACGGCGACCCGCAGGCGTAAAATATTCCGCCTCAGGCCCGGGGGGAGATACCATGCGGGCGCTAGTTTTCCTGTCGCTGCTGCTTGCGGCGCCTTGCGGCCCTGTGCTTGCCGCTGACGTCGATGCCGCGATCGTGTTTGCCGTCGATGCCTCGGCCTCGATCGATCGGACTATCGCAAGGCTGCAGCGCGAGGGGCATGCGCGCGCGCTTTCCGAGCCAAGGGTGATCGCCGCCATTGCCACGGGGTTGAACGGCTGCATCGCCATCGCCTACCTGGAATGGTCGAGCCCGGGGCTGGCGCGGCTGGTGCTGCCGTGGACGGTGATATGCAATCGCGCCGATGGGGTGATGGCCGCCCAGGTTATTCGACGGGATGGGGCCGGCGGCGACGGTTGCTCGACGTATTGCGGGACATCGATATCTTCGGCGATCGCCGCCGGCAGCATGCTTCTCGATGCCTACAACGGCCATGCGCTCACCAAGGTCATCGACATCTCCGCCAGCGGAACCAACAACGATGGCCCGCCAATCGCACAGAGCAGGCTAGATGCGCTGAGAAGCGGCTACATCATCAACGCGATCGCCATACCGCAGGCGAAAGCTGGTGTTGCCTACCATCTGCTCGGCTATTTCATCGACAATGTGATCGGGGGCAGCGGCTCGTTCGCGCTCGAACCCGCGACCGCGGATGATTACGCCGTTGCCTTGCGGAAAAAGCTCCAGAATGAAATCAGCAAGGCGACCGCATCGGCCTCGCGCTATGAGATCGCATCGCGGAGGCCGGCGGACCGGTGAAACACCTGCCTGCGTCATCCAATACTTAGCAACGCGCCACGACCCGCTCAGGGAGCTGTCGGCGGGGGTGTGATGCCCAGGTAATAATCGTTCTGGTGGCTACCCTGGTATTCGTTGGTGTAGCGGTCGCGGGCTGCGCCGAGGTTCGCCGGCGGTATCCGACGACTATAGCCCTGATAATAGATGCTGCCGGTGGGCATGGGATCGACGTAGACGACGTCCGGTGTCGGATCGGCGTAGTAGATGCTGCCTGTCGGCGCGCGATCCACATAGTAGTAGCCGTCGGCAAAGGCCGGCGCGGCTGCTGCAACGAGGGCGGATGAAAGGACGATAGTTTTAAGAGAAACGCTCATGGCATACTCCTGTGTCCATGTAGCATCCGGTCACCGGATGCTATCGAGCGCACGCTCTGCAGCGCGCCCCGCGTGCCTTCGCGCAAAGGCCGCTGCACCATTTCGGACCACTCAATGTTTATCCCGAATTCGGTTCCAGATCGAGCAAACATGCGAGCGGCGAACGCTGCGGTTGAAACAATAACGCGGTATCGCCCGGAGCGTTCCGTGGGCTTGGCGCCGGCTTGACCAGGCGAGGGGAAAAAGTGTTGCCGTGGTGGCGCCCGCTCACGCCTCGATGCGGATCGGGGTGCCGTCGGGGACCAATGACCAGATTTCGCGCATTTCCTCGTCGGTGACGGCGATGCAGCCGTTGGTCCAGTCGAGAAGGAGGTGGAGCGAGCCGAGGAAGCCCCAGCCGTTCGGCAGGCCGTGGATCATGATGTCGCCGCCGGGGCTTTCGCCTGCGGCCGCGGCGCGCGCCTCATCGGCGGCATCGGGGTAGGAAACGTGGAGGCTCAGGTGGAAGGCGGAATTCGGGTTGCGCCAGTCGATCCGGTAGTCGCCCTCCGGCGTTCGCCGGTCGCCCTCGCGCTCCTTGTGGCCGAGAGGATTACCGCCGAGTGACACGCTATATTCGCCAAGCACCGTGCCATCGCGCAGGAGCTTGAGCGAGCGTGCGGACTTGTCGACCACCACTTCCTTGGCCTGCAACTCGGGCGCCGCCATTTCCGGCGGGATGCCGGGGCCGTTGTGCCTTGCCGCGAGCGTATAGCCTCCGGCACCGGCGAGGACGAGCGCCGCCGCGAGCAGTGCTTTCTTCAGGATCCCTAACACCGTCATTTCGCGTGCCCCGTCTGAACGTCGAGCATTGCACGTTTCCTTAAATCCTAGCCGATTCAAGGGTAGAAACCATGCAGCAATTCAAAGTGCCGCAGTGTCCCTTGCGCGCCCGAGACGCGGGGGCACGCGACTTGCGTGCCGCGTTCCTTCCATGACAGGATGGCCGTTTCTACCAGTGCATGTGGAAGCAAGGCGTGAGTGGGCGTCCCGCGAGCAAGAAATCATGTTTTTTTCGCGGCGGGTCTCACAGCACCGCGATTCGGCCATTATTTGAAAGGAATGCTTTCCTTCTGCTTGCGTAATTCCTTGAATCAAAACCGATTAAAGACGAAAATATGCGAGCAGGTTAAAGTGCCGCAGCGTCGTTTGCGCATCGCGTTTGATGCGCGGCGCTGTGGAGGAAAAGGTGAAGCCAATGAAGAGGCTAGCAATCATTGCCTTGTCGCTGGCGACGGCGCTGACGAGCGTTCCGCCGGCCATGGCGTTTCCCACCATTGCCGCGCCGGCGATGCCGAAGGTCGAAGTGCCGGAGGCGCAGCCGGTCCAGTACAGGCGTTACCGCGGCGGCTACAACCGTGGATGGGGCGGTTATCACGGCGGCCACCGCCATCATCACCACAATGATAATGACGACTGGGGCTGGGCGCTCGGTGGGCTCGCGGCCGGTGCGCTCATCGGCGGTCTGCTGGCGCAGCCGCGCTATTACGGCCCGACCTATTACGACGAGGGCTACTATGCCCCGGCTTATCGCCCGCGCTATTACGCGCCGCGCTATTACCGCCAGTCCTATTATGGCGGCAACGCGCACACGAACTGGTGCTATGCGCGCTACCGGTCCTATCGGGCTTACGACAACACGTTCCAGCCCTATTACGGTCCGCGCCAGGTGTGCGTCTCGCCTTACTATTGACGGCGGATGGGTGACCCATATGCTGGGAGTGCAGCGCGTTCAAACGAGCGCGCTGAGGTAGCGTCTGGAGCACTTTGAATTGCTGGATGTTTTTATCCTTAAATCGGCTGGGATTTAAGGATACATGCGGTAGCGCTCACTTTCACGTGAGACGTCCGGATCGATGCGGTACTCGAAATCGATGAGGAACTGCGTCTCGCAGCCGTCAAGCCACCGCATCCTCCGTGCAACGCGGCTGATACCCAGTTCACGCAACTGTCCTTCGCTCAAATCGTCGATCGGGATTGCCGAGCCATCTCGCCGCATTCTCCCCGACATTTTCCATCGGGCGGCCAAGGTGCCGAGGCTTCCGAGAAGCCGCAGGAAACCGTTGGCCGTTCCATGTCCAGCGAAGGGCCCGGCGGCCTCTGGCTCGAGACCGATATCGTCGACCAAATGGGGATTGGCCTTCGACTTTGGCTCAAGGTCCCGGCGAAGGCGTTTCCGCTCGTCCCGGGTCACGACAACGGCTCGCGGGGTCGCCCGGCCGCCCTGCCGACGCGACACTTCCGCCGGCCCCACGGGCGTTTCCGGCCGCGCTGCCTGATGCCAGGCCGGCGCAAGGGTGCAAGTATCGTTCATGGCAGCCTCCAACAAAACAGCAGATCTGATAGAGGCTGAATTCTGCGGGATACGAACAGCGTCGTAATTAAGCTCACCCAAATAGTTCTCAAAACTTCCAAACTGGAGCGGGATGAGGAAAAGTGTGCGCGGTTTTCCGCCCAGCATCCCGCGGCGCAACCTAGAGCGGGATGAGGAAAAGTGTGCACGGTTTTCCGCCCAGCATCCCGCGGCGCAACTTAGAGCGGGATGAGGAAAAGTGTGCACGGTTTTCCGCCCGCGTCCCGCGTGCAACTTATCGGAATCGAGCACGTTTATGATCTGGGTGGGACTTGGGGAAACACGCAGCAGGTCGTCCATGCGAGAGAGGCTGCCGAAACGCGCGTCTTTCATTGTGTGATGGTGTATGATTATGAAGGGATCAATCCTTCCGCGAAAATCGTTCCTTCAAGAAGGAAGGGAAAGGTGAAGCCCGTGAAGATTACAGCCACCATCGCACTTGCGCTCCTGACCGCAGTTTCGGCCGTGCCGCCGGTCGCGGCCCAGACGCCGTGCATCGGCGTCTGCACGGGCGTGCCGCTCAGGGGAAACTATGGCAACAACTACGGGAGCGGCTATCGGGGCATGTCCCGCCACGAGCTCTTCATCGAGCGGGAGTACCGGGACTTCCAGGTCAACCGTTATCCGAACTCCGGCGCCGCCGCGCGCTATCGCGGCCAGCGCTACGATATCGGCATCGGCCCGGGCGCGACCGTCGGCGGGCCGAAGCCGCCCGCGCTCGACCCCGGACGCGTGCGCCGGCAGCAGCAGGTGATCCGCTACGACGCCAATGCACATGCCCGCTGGTGCCGCCAGCGCTACATTTCCTACCGCTCGACCGACAATACCTTCCAGCCGCACGAGGGCCCGCGCCGCGCCTGCAACTCGCCGTATAATTGAGCGGGCAGGGGAACTCGGCGGGCGGCGCGTTGTCCGAATTGCGCGCGGAGCGGAAGTTATCCTGGAAGCGCCAGTTTCCGCTCTCGAGCCATCTCTAACGTCGGCTCCCGTTGCCTACTACATGTTTCCTTAAATCGTAGCCGATTTAAGGATAAAAACATGCAGCACTTCAAAGTGCTACAGCGTCCTTTGCGCGTCTGATAAGACGCGCGGCGCTGTAGAAGGCGCTTTCCGACGCAAGAGCGGACCTTGCGATCAGCTTTGTGGGATGCTCATTCAAGAGAGCGTACGGAATTGGACGTTAGCTTCTATTCCGGCAATCCGGCCATGCGATAGCCTTCGACGAACCGCTGGACTGTCTCCGGATCGCGGGCGGGTTGTGCCGCGGCCCAGTGGGTGATGGTGAATTTCGGGGTCATCGCCATGAAAAGAGCTGCCTCGCGCATCGCCTCGTCTCTGCGCCCGAGCTGGGCAAGGCTAGCCGCCAGTATGCGGCGCGAGGGGCTGCGGTAGATCGCCTCCATGCGCAAAATCTTAACGGCTTCTTCATATTGGCGGGCGGCGTAATGCGCGAGGCCAAGCTGCCAATAATACCACCCAGCCGGGTGCGGATTCAGTCGAAGCGCCCTCTGCATCATTTCGATCGCTTCCGATGCGCGACCTGCGAACGCCGCAAGTTCCGAACAGATGGCCAAGGCATCCGCATTGTTTGGTTCCAGCGTGAAGGCGGCTGCGAACTCTTCATCGGACTCGGGCCAGCGTTTCTCATTGGCCAACAAAAATCCGATAAACCAATGATTGGCGGCGTCGTTCTCGTCCAATGCCACCGCCTGGCGGGCCAGTTCAATGGCTCGCGAGCGGTTCTCTTCGGTGGGATCGATGCTCTGTGCCCATATTTGCCAGTGAACAAAAGCCAGCCAGCGAAATGCCTCCGCATATTCGGGGTCAATGGAGACTGCCTGGTTCAACAGTATCTGGGCCTCGCGCAGTGCTTCTGGAGAACTGTTGAACGCTGAGACCAGACTTCGCCCACGGACACAAAGGTCATAAGCTTCCAGGCTCTTCGGACGGTTGCGTGACGGTGATTCCGCCAGGCGTCCAACCAAGGCTTCGACGATCTTGCCTGTGACTTCGTCCTGTACGCCGAAAATGTCTTCGAGATTTCGGTCGAAGCGTTCGGCCCAGAGGTGGTCTGCGCCAACGGCGTCGATGAGCTGGACATTGATGCGCACGCGACCGGCGGCGCGGCGTGCACTACCCTCCACGAGGTAGCGAACGCCCAACTCGCGCGCGATCAATCGAACGTCGACCGATTTCCCCTTGTAGGCGAAGGTCGAATGGCGCGCGATGACAAACAGGCCAGCATTTCTTGAGAGGTCGGTAATAAGGTCTTCGGTCAATCCGTCTGTGAAAAGGTCGTATTCGGCTTCCCCGCTCAGATTGGTGAACGGCAACACGGCGATGGACGGCCTGGCAGGCAGCGGTAGCTCCGCCTTTTCTGCGTGGTCCTTCGTGGCTGCGGGCTCGGAGAGTACGCGATAGACATGAACTTCTTCGGCGATGTTTTTCAGGGATTTCGGCCCGAGATCATCGAAGCCAAGCGCGAGCTTCCGCTTGACTTGATCGCGGATGCCCGCCGACACGTAGATGGCACCCGGCTCGGCGAGGCTTTGTAGCCTTGCGGCGATGTTGACGCCGTCACCATAGACGTCACCGCCGTCTATGACGACATCACCGAGATTGATTCCGATGCGCAAGACGATACGGCGCGCCTCCGGCATGGCAGCGTTTGAGGCCTGCATCTTCCGCTGCAACTCGATCGCTCCAGACATGGCGTTGACCGCGCTTGGGAACTCCAGAAGGACCCCGTCTCCCATCACTTTGACGATGCGGCCGCCATGGGCGCGCACGATAGGCTGGAGAATTGTCGCCCGGCGCTCCTTCAGCACTGCCAGTGTCGCAACTTCGTCCTCCTCCATCAATCGCGAGTAGCCAACCACGTCCGCGACGACGATTGCTGCAAGACGGCGCTGGACGCGTTCTTCGGCCATCGGGCATTCTACCGAGGAGGTGGAACTGCGGCTATGGTATTTGCGCCTTGGATAGAAGTCCATTGAGCTGCTTCTGATCCGGACACTGGCATCCAGCTTAGCCAGCCGGCTTTCAAAACCACCTCGGTCGACGCAATGCGCTGGTGCGCAATCAGCGCGATCATGCCACTCCGGCGGTTGAGGTGAAGGGCAAAGCCCCACCCAACGCGGACCTCAGGTGCAAGGTCCGCTCAGTGCCGGAAAGGGACATCCGTCATCGGCAAAAGTGCCGAATTCAGGAACGCTTGAGTGCCGGGTCGTCGAGCGCCGGATTGTAGAAGAGTGAGAGGGTCAAGCTTCGCGCAATGCGCTCTGCCGTGGTCATGAACCAGGCCTTCGCGTCGTTGTTCGGTGCAATGTCGTCAAGCGTCGCGGCAAAGAGCGCCAGCCATTTCGGGAAAAGCTCCGGTTTCATGTTGGCGATGCCAAAATGCGCCTGGACCGGCTTCCCGCCATAGGCGCCGCTGCGGAAGGCAACCGAAGACCAGAAGCTTTTCATCTTCTCCATGTGCTCCGGCCAGCGCCCCGAAAGCCTTGCGTCGAACACGGGTCCAAGCTCCGGATGCGCCAGCACACGGGCATAGAACGTGTCGACCAACCGACCAATGAACGCATGGTCGATCCCGATCGCGTTCATCTCTGCTTCCGCGCGTTCGCGGATCGCTGCGGAGTGCGCAGCTCGCGCCTGCAATTCGTCGTTCATTCGATCACCTATGGCACAACATGCAGCAATTCAAATTCCCCTGCGCGTCCGATAAGACGCGCAGCGCTGTAGTTCGGCCGCATCTGCGGCCCGCGTTATATAGACATTGCGGACGTCACGCCAAGAGCTGTTGGCGAGGCGAGGGCGCGTGATTACACGCTGTTCAAGGCATTCGGCGGACGAGCGACGCACTGCTCGCGACCCGATGCGTTCATTCAGGCAGAGTGAGAATGCCTCGGTCTAACCTGCTCGACGCGCAATATAGAGGCTCGTAATCATGTTCCGCACGACGCGGCCTCCAAATTCAGCGCGCGCAATACGACCGAGCTCGGTCAGCACGGTGTCGCGATCAGGAAGGGCAAGCACGTTCGAATAGGTCGAGTACAAGGCGACGGTCTGGTCCGCATCGAGAACCAGGGACCAGCGGCTCGTCAAATTGTCGACGATGTCAAACGCGTTCGTGCTCTTCAGGGCTGCCATTCGAGCCGCAGCATCGAGCCCGAATGGTATCCCTCTTTCACCGGCTGAAGGGCTGGAGAGTGGCGCTAGCAGTTCCTTTGTGGCTTCATGAAACGGATCGGGGAGGCTGTCGTCGCCAAACACGTTCCATACAGCCGCCCACCAGCCGCCGGGCCGAAGTAAGCGCGCGACCTTCACGAGAGCCGCGTCTTCATCCAGCCAATGAAACGCGGTCGCACACACACCCAGGTCGAAAGCTTCCTCGTCAAGGATCGCCTCCTCGAATGCGGCGGCAAGTACGTTTAATGCGTTGTCTGGATTATGCTTCCTCAGGAAGCCGGCGAGGCGACGGTCGGGCTCTATCGCCGTCAACGGATCGGCGCCAAGATCAAGCAGCCGGCGTGTCGCCGTTCCCGTGCCTGCGCCGATCTCGAAAGTCCGAGTGTTGCTGCCCAGGCCGCATCGTGAGCAAAGGGTGTGGTAAACCCAGTCGGGATATTCGGGACGTGAACTATGGTAGCTGGCCGGATTTTCTCCGAAGGCTTGTCGCCCGAATTGCCTGGCAAGCCTGGAGGGGGGCATGTCCTAGACGCTCCTGAAACACGGGCAAATTATGCTTGGTTGCACTTACGATCAATGCGCGTCCGACATTTCCTTGCAGCCCCACGACAGTATGTCAACAATTCGTCCGCAGGGCGCTCTAGGATCGCTTTCCACCCAACCCGGATCTTTGAGAGAACGTAAGAAATCGCCCATTACAGGCGCAAGCCTGCGATGTTACCCAGGGAACTATTCGATGATGGGGCATGAACTATCTTCAGATTGACAGCGCGCAGTACCCCTCCCGCTGCGCGAGCCAACCGATCGGTTCCGCTCCTCCTCCCAAGGGGCCGATCAAGAGACCCCGAGGCCTCCTCCCGGCTCGGGGTCTTTTTCTGTCGCACGGTGCGTGCTCCTTCCTTGACCGCTTGCCTTCCCTTACAATCCCTTCCGGATAGAGAGGAGTTCCGCCATGAGTGAAGACGCCTTCAACATGTCGATCCGCAAATTCCTGAAGGAAGTCGGCGTCACGTCGCAGCGCAAGATCGAGGAGACCGTGCGCGAAGGGCAGACCGGCGGCAAGAAGTTGAAGGTCCGCATGACGCTGACGGCGGAAGGCACCGGCCTCAACCACGTGGTGGACGGCGAGATCGAACTTCCATAGGGCAGGCGAAGCTCGGCGGGGCGCAGAACCGCAAGCAGCTCACGCGAACCGGGCTGCGCTTCTCGCGCGTGCCTTCGCGGCTTCCTCCTCACGGTCGCGGGGCGGTTGCGATGTCTCCAGCGAATCGATGAGTTCGCGGGCGCAATGCGCGATCGAATGCACCGCGCGATCGAACGCCGCTTCATTCCGCTTCGACGGTCTGGTCGTTCCGCTCAGTTTGCGCACGAACTGCAACGCCGCATCATGAATTTCCTCGTCCGTCGCCGGCGGATCGAAATTGAACAGGGGTTTGATGTTTCTGCACATGGCTTGCTCCCGGTTATCTCTCTCGTTCTCGGCGTGATGGGGCCCAATGGAACGGCCAGTTCTGCTCTCGACCCAAGGCCGGCCTGATCTCAGTTTCTTGCGGTGAGAAGGTTCGCATCCCGCGCCAGCCGCCATTGGCCATCGGCTTCCTTGCGTAACAGCGTCAGCGTGTATCCCGATCGATGGATGCCGTCGCCCTCGGGCGGGGTGGCCACCATGTCGATGTGGCTGCGGATGAATGCCCAATCACCGAGCACCTGGAGCTCCACAATTTCGCAAGTGCCCTCCATCCGCATGCCTGCCATTCCTTTCGAGGCCTCAGCGAATGCCTGCCTACCGAATGGCTCTTGGCCGGGGACCATGAAGATCACATCGTCGGCCATCAAAGAAAGGACGGTTTCGAGATCGGCGGCTTTGCTCGCGGCCATCCAGGTCTCAACCACCTTTCGGATCGCTCGTTCGTCCTCCGTCATACAAACCTCCTGCTGCATGTTTCCTTAAATTCCTAGCCCGGAGCCGAGCTTGTCAGCCGGTCGATGCGGCGGTGAAAACTGCCAGTTGAGCGTCGAAAGCGCGCTTGTATGCCGGCCGCGCCTCGCCGCGGGCGACATAGGCGGAAAGGTTCGGATGTTCGTCCAGCATATCCGATCCCTTCAGCCTGAGCAGCACCGACACCATCAGAAGGTCACCGGCGCTGAAGGCGCCGTCGAGCCAATCGGCATCGCCAAGGCGGCGGGAAAGGTGAGCCAGCCGTTTGCGGATGCTGTCCTCGAGGAAACGCAGGCGCTGATCGTACCAGGGCTCGTCGCGCTCGAGGATCGTGGCGAGGGCGCGGTCGAAGATCGGCGGCTCCACCGTGTTGAGCGCGGCGAACATCCACGTGATCGCGCGTGCCCGGGCATTCGCATCGTCCGGCAGCAGGCCGCCATGGCGCTCCCCGATATGGAGCACGATCGCCCCCGACTCGAACAGGGCGAGATCACCTTCTTCGTAGGTCGGAATCTGGCCGAAAGGTTGAAGCGCGAGATGGGCGGCTTCCTTCATCGCCTTGAACGAGAGAAGACGAACCTCGTAAGGCTGGCCCACTTCTTCGAGCGCCCAGCGAACGCGCATGTCGCGCGCCAAACCCTTGCCGCGGTCGGGCGACCGTTCAAAGGCGGTAATTGTGATGGTCATCGCTGTTCTCCCTACAGCGCCGCGCGTCTTATCGGACGCGCAAAGGTCGCTGTAGTACTTTGAATTGCTGATGTCTTTGTCCTTAAATCGAGGTCGATTTAAGGAGACATGCAGTAGCATGTCCATCTTGAAGACGACTGGCTAAACGAGATTCCGACACCGCATGCTCGAGATAATCCTCGCGGACGGCGACGTCAAAGTTATCGGCGTCGGCGGATCGCCCACGTGCGATGGACGCTTCTGCTGCCTTGACTGAACGGTCCCGATAACACCGCCACACATTTGCGACGCCGGGGGAGTGTGAGAGTCCGACGCGTTGCAAAACTTTTCAGCATTTCACCTCCGCCCTGTCGGGAACCGATCGCTTCATCCGTCCTCAGGGGGCGACTACAGCGCCGCGCGTCTTATCAGACGCGGAAAGGTCGCTGTAGCACTTCGAATTGCTGCATGTCTTTGTCCTTAAACCGAGGTCGATTTAAGGAGACATGCAGTAGGCGACACAGCCACGTCCGGGGTGGAGAATAACGGTTCGCTGCCTATTTCGCAGGGTAGCTGCTTCAAAGCGAAAGGAACACGGAAATGTCGAAGAATACGATTTGCCTCTGGTTCGACAAGGACGCCGAGGATGCCGCTCGCTTCTACGCACAGGTCTTTCCCGACAGCAGGGTGACTGCCGTGCACCGTGCACCCAGCGACTACCCGTCCGGCAAGGAGGGCGACGTGCTGACGGTCGAATTCACGGTTGCGGGCGTTTCCTGCCTCGGTCTCAATGGGGGGCCGATGTTCAAGCATAACGAAGCCTTCTCGTTCCAGATCGCCACCGACGATCAGGAGGAGACCGACCGCTACTGGAATGCCATCGTCGGCAACGGCGGCCAGGAGAGCGCGTGCGGCTGGTGCAAGGACAAGTGGGGGATTTCCTGGCAGATCACGCCGCGCGTGCTGACTGAAGCGATGGCGGCCGGTGGCGCCGAGGCAAAGCGCGCGTTCGATGCCATGATGGACATGGGGAAAATCGACGTCGCCGCGATCGAGGCGGCACGGCGCGGCTGACGCTTCATCGCCTGCGCGAATTGCGGCCAGGCGGCTGGCGGCCCGAAGCAGGCGCTCGACTGCAAGGAATGCGGCCGCCTTGCGCCCGAGGATCGGACATTCCCGCCGAGACTTGGCTGGCCGGATTCCTTTGACAAGCACAGGAACAAGGATCGAGGAGAGCGGTGTGGCACCACGACCGACAATGCGCAGCACCGGGCTGTCGTGTATTTTGGCGTCCAAGGACGCGCGGCGCTGGAAGGCACCGGAAATCTGTAGATCCGCTGTGAGAAAGGGCCGGTCATGGGCAAACTTATCCTGGGAATGAACGTCTCGATCGATGGCTATGTCGACGATCTTGGCGGAAATCTGGTCATGCCTGCGCCAAGCCAGAAGCATTTTGACTACTGGATCGAGACAATTCGCAACCATGCCGGCGCCGTGTATGGCCGGCGGATGTACGAGGTCATGCGCTACTGGGACGATGATCACGCGGAGTGGGATGCTTCGCTGCGAGAGTTCGCGGCACTCTGGCGGGCGTTGCCCAAGTGGGTCGTTTCACGCACGCTTTCGGAGGTCGGCCCGAACGCCGCGCTCATCTCCGGCGATATTGAAACGCAGATTCGCGAGATCATTGCCCGCACAGACGGCACCATCAGCGTTTCCGGTCCGGAACTGGCCGGCCTTATGACCAAGCTGGGCCTGATCGAGGAATATCACCTTCACGTACGGCCGTTCGTGCTTGGCAGAGGCAAGCCTTTCTTTCACGAGGCCAGGCCTCCGCTGCAACTGGTGTCGAGCACATTGATCGATGACGATACTGTTCACTTGATCTATGTGCCGCGCGACTGAACGACCACTGCATGTCGCCTTTAATCGTAGCCGATTAAAGGACAAGAACATGCAGCAATTCAAAGTGCTACAGCGTCCTTTGCGCGTCTGACAAGACGCGCGACGCTGTAGGCGGCCAGTGCCCATTTCCGCGAGAGTCCGATTGAAGACGACCTGCTGACGCACTTTGAATTGCTGCATATCTCCTCGAAGTCGATTTAAGGAGACGTGCAGCAGGCAGTGAACCGTTCCCTGATTTTCTGATCGAGCATTGAACGTCCACTTTGGGGCCGGTGGCGGTCTGTCCGCTCTTGGTTACCGCTTCTCGAAAGCAGACATCGGCGTGCGGTGCGTCGACGGCTCATTTGTGGCGGCAAGCGGTGACCAAATAGTCAGAGCCAGCGGCGAACCTCGGCCTTGTAGCTGCGGTAGTCGTCGCCGAACTTCGCTTCGAGATAGCGCTCCTCGCGGGCAATCACCTGCGTCTGGATCGCGATCAGCACCAACGGGAGCAAGGCGAAGGCGATCGGCCCGTCGAAGCCGATCGCAAGCCCGGCATAGATAAGCGCCATGCCGAGATACATGGGATTGCGGGTCCACCGATAAGGACCGGTTGTTGCGATGAGGGTCGTTGGCTGCGACGGCGGAATGTTGGTGCCCAGCCGTCGGAACAGCCCCGCCGCCAAAAGCATCATCGCCGCGCCGGCAACGAACAGCAGCGCGCCCGTCGCGACCAGCAACCGCCAGTCGATGCCGAAAGAGCGCAGGGTGACGAACCGCTCCGCCGCCAGCCCCAACAGCAGCGCTCCCAGATAGACGAAGGGCGGAGGGAAGCGCACACCCGCGCTGTCCGGTTCGACGGCCATGCTCATCTCCAATCTGTGCTCTCAAACCAGCATCGACTGCTGGGCGAAGATACCCGCCATCGCGCCTTGCCATGATGCCGTGGTGACCGAGGCCATGAGGGGGTTGGCGAGGTCGCCGGCGGCGTAGATGCCGGGCATGCTGGTTTCGCGGCGCTCGTCGACCTTGAGGACGATGCCGAGGGGCGTATCGACCGTGGCGAGACCCAGTGATTCATGCAGGCTTGCGGACGGCTTGTTGCGCGGATGCGCGAACAGAATGTCGACGGCGACATCGGGGCCGACATTGAGCTTGAGGGTGGGGTTATGGCCCCCATGACGGGTGATTTCAGTGATCCGGCCGTCGACGATGGGTGTGTTGCGACGCTCCAGATCGGCCCGGGTATCGGGCGGAATGTCGTGACCATCGGCGAAGACCGTCAACCTGTCGGTCCAATCGTGGAACAGCCTGACCTGGTTGTGTGACTGCGGGCCGGACCAGACGAGGCCCCAATGTTGGCCTGCGACTTCAAAGCCATCGCAATAGGGACAGGGCACGATGGACGTGCCCCAGCTTTCGGCAAAGCCCGGCACATCGGGCATCTGATCGGTGATGCCATAGCTCAGGATCAGGCGGCGCGCCGCAAGGCGTTCGCCACCGCCGGTGACGACAGAGAAATCGTCGAGAGCGCCGGAAACGCTGTCAGCCCGGGCATTGACCAAATTGATCGCAGGATAACGCGCCAACTGCCGCCGCGCCTCGGCTAGGATATCCGGCGGTGGCTTGTGATCGTGGCCGAGCAGGCCATGCGAGTGGCCGGCGAAGCGGTTGCGCGGCAGGCCTGTATCGAGAACGGTGACCTTCCGACGGGCACGGCCGAGCTGCAGGGCGGCGGCGAGACCGGCAAAGCTGCCGCCGACGATGATGACGTCATCCATGGTGATGGGCTCCGTATTGCTGATGGAGGGACTTAGGCTGTGCCTGGCGCGCAATATCGTCCAGCGATGCGCATTGGATATCGCCTTGCGGCCAAGGCAAACCTGATCTGGAGGACACGATAAAATCACCTCTTGGAATTTCCGAGACTGCGTAGTATCGTAATTCACGAATAACGATACTGTCAAGGACTGTAATTATCGTGAGCGAAAATAGTCGAGGCAGGAGAGGCCGGCCCGCCAATGAGGCGCTCGGCCAAACCATAGTCGACGCCGCGGGCGAACTCTTTGCGGAATTGGGCTTTCAAGCGACGACATTGGACAAGGTCGCCCAGCGAGCGAAGATATCCAAGCTCAGCATCTACAGGCACTTCGAGAACAAAGAGGCGCTGTTTGGAGCGGCCTTTGCGGCCCGCTGCCAGCAGTTAATACCACAGGCCCTTTTTGAAGGCGTCGACGGCTCGGCCGAAGATCAGCTCATGGCGGTGGGATCATCGCTGCTTCGCACGCTGTTGCGCCCGGACGTCCGCAACGTCGAAGCCATGGTCATGGCCGACACGCCGAACCAAAAGTCGTTGAGCAAGATCCATTACGAAGCCGGCCCCGCCCATATCACCGCCCAAATCGAGGCCCTGTTGCGTCAGTTGGACGCGAAGGCGGCTTTGAACGTGCCCGATCCTCTCCGGTCCGCCCGCTTGTTTGCCGCACTTTTCAAAGGCTCCGATCTCCTGATTGTCGCACGCTTCGATGAGGCGAGAGCAGAGGACGATAACGAGATCGAATCCTATTGCCGGTCGGCCGTCGCCATGTTCATCGCCGCGCACGGTGGCAGCGACCACGCGGGCGGATAGCCTAGACGAGGCCGCGAAGGAGTACTTGATATTTTGGATGCCCGCATTGACATCAACGCCTTGGGCGGAGTTCCAGGACCTGTGACAGGCGGCGTAACCGCTACCACCCCATTCGAGGCCTTAGTGCCGGCTTAGCAGACCGTCAGCTTTCGGGAAGCTGCAACGGTGGTCTGAATGGCGGAAATGGGGCGCAATGCGGACTCCAGTAACTTTAGGAGAGGCCGCCATTTCTCAACGCGGCGGGTAGCTTTTCTACGTTTTCCTCAGCGCCGTCCTTGCTAAGTTGGCCCTTAAACGATTTTTTGAAGAAGCTCGTACAGCCCTTGCGGAAAATTGTATTTTCCCCGATTGGTTGAACCGGCCTGCTTTGCTACTAACCTCAGAGCCTGCTGAACAGGTGCGCTCTCTTTTTCCTCCCTCCGATAAAACGCGACCCATAGCCGATCAACTTTCACAGCGCCTCAAAAAGGTATTTTTTATTGCATGTACGTCAATCCAGCGCTCCTCGCCCTCTATAGTTATTGTATCATTTGGGGTTTTCTCACGCCGCTTACACCGGTGGGCGCTGGCTATGTGACGAACTTGGTAAACGCCATGGTCATGACGTTTATTATGCTGTGGTGGGCGCAGTTGGACGCCATGAAGCGCGGCCGTTCAATTTCCAATTGGCTCAGATGGCTTGTCGCACTCACAGGTCCAATCGGACTTGTCGTTCACTTTCTCCAGACCAGGAGCATATTTGGCGCATCCCTCGCTATCATCGCAGCGGTGTTGCTGGCGCTGCTATCGCTCGTGTTCGTCGCGACGGGAGCCACATTCGCATGGTTTGCTTGCCAGCTCGATTTTATGCAGGATTATTGCCGCCCAGAGTTTTTGAGCGGCTAAACGCGCGCGCCCGTATGGGTACTTGAAAGTGCCGTAGACGCAACAGCGCAGCAGATTTCCAGCTATTGAGCACATCCGCAATGTCCGCTCTGGCGCATTGTGCCCTTCAGTTCCCCAGCCGCTCGACTTCCGGATTCCACCGAATGCGGACCTCAGCCTCCTGACGTGCGAGGTCCACTTCGGGCCAAAGGCGCTCACCCAAGCAGTCGCGACTTCGCCGTTGCGACCACTTCGCGCGTCAGGTCCGTCAGCCGGTCGGCGGCGAGGCGGTTGATCTGCCAGAACAGCGGCACGTCGAGCGGGGTATCCGGGATGAGTTCGACGAGCCGCCCGGAAGCCAGGTGCTCCGCGGCGAGGAGGGCAGGGTTCATGCACCAGCCCATGCCGGCGAGGCTCGCATCGAGGAAACTCTGCGTCGATGGCAGCCAATGGGTGGGATGGGCAAGCTCCTGGCCGAGAGCCTGGCGGATCCAGCGGCTTTGCAGCCTGTCTTTCTGGTTGAAGGTCAAGGCGGGCGCGCGCCCGATCGCCTCGGCCGTGACGCCGTCGGCGAAGTATTTGGCCATGAACTCGGGGCTTGCCGTCGCATGATAGCGGAGCGCTCCGAGTGACGTGCGCCGACAACCCGAGATCGGCTTCTCGAGGCTGGTGACAGCCGCGAGCACGCGACCGCGTTGCAGCCATTCGGCTGTATGATCCTGGTCGTCGATGGCAAGGTTCAGCAGATAGCGGGATTTCCTGGAGAAATTCGATATGGCTGGCAGGAACCAGGTTCCGAGGCTGTCGGCATTGGTCGCAATGTGCAGCGTTACTTGCTCGCGCGGCTTGTCGGGATCGGCAAGCGACGGCAGATGCTCCATCAACTCGCCTTCCAGCATGCCGACATTCTCCATGTGGCGGCAGAGCCACGCTCCCTTCTCGGTGGCCGTGCACGGGTTTCCCCGGACGATCAAAACCACGCCGAGGCGTTCTTCCAGCTGCTTCACCCGCTGCGAGACGGCCGAGGGCGTCACGTTCAACGCGGCGGCCGCCTTTTCGAAGCTGCCGGTCTGGACGACGGTTGCAACGGCGTGAAGCGCGGGATAATCGAGCATCTCGTTAGTTCTTCTTAATCTGGTTTACCTGATTTAATTATACTAACTTCGTGGCGCCCGCTAGAGAAATGCCGACTCGTTCACGGAGCATTTCGTCAGCATGAACCTTCCAATTTATATGACTGGCCTGATGATGGGCTTGAGCCTGATCGTCGCAATCGGTGCGCAGAACGCCTTCGTTCTGCGCCAGGGCTTGCGGCGCGAGCATGTATTCGCCGTGTGCCTTACATGCGGCGTGTCCGATGCCATCCTGATCCTTCTCGGCGTTACCAGCCTCCGGCAGATTGCGGCGATGCTGCCCTGGCTCGATCCGGCCATGCGATTTGGGGGAGCCGCCTTCCTCATCTGGTACGGCGCAAAAAGCCTCCGTTCCGCCATTCGATCTTCCGGAGCCCTGACGGTCGGAGAAGAAGTCTCTTCGCGGTTCTGGCCGACGTTTGCGACCTGCCTGGCGCTCACCTGGCTCAATCCGCATGTCTACCTGGATACGGTCGTGCTTCTCGGCACCATTGCGACCCGCTTTCCGGGGCAGGAAATGCTGTTCGCCGCCGGCGCGATGTCGGCTTCGTTCCTGTTCTTCTTTGCGCTTGGCTACGGCGCCAAGTGGCTGCGCCCGATATTCTCGCGGCCCTCGGCATGGCGGGTGCTGGATCTCGTGATCGCCGCCGTCATGTGGATGATCGCCTACAGGCTGTTGAGCGGGATGTAATGCCGTAGCGAAAGGTGGCTGCGACCTTTCTTTTTACCCAGCGGCGGCAATCAGCGCGTCCGCGGTTCGCCGCAGGAGCGGAATGGCTTCGCCTGCTTCAAGAACCTGCGAGCTGACGAATGCGCCGTTGATCAGCAATGCGAGCTGACCGGCAAGCTCGTCCGGGCGGCCGACCCCGAGCCGCTCCGCGATCCCCTTCAGCCGGCGCCGCATTTCAAGCTTGTGGGCTGCCGCGACCTTCCGCGCCGGGTGGTCTGCCTCCGGGAACTCCGCGGCAACGTTGATCTGCGGGCAACCGCGATAGTGTGGCCGTCCGACCCGCTCGCCGATCCACTCCAGATGCGCGTCAAGCTCCGCCCGCGCGTCATCCTCGTGCTTTTCAGCCACGTGGTCCCATGTGCTCCAGAAATCCTGGTCCTCGCGTGCGAGGAAGGCGGCGACGAGATCGTCCTTCGTGCCGAAATGCCGGTAGAGGCTGGTCTTGGCGACGCCGGCCTCCTCGACCACGAGGTCGACTCCGACGGCACGCACGCCGCGCGCGTAAAAAAGCGTCGACGCCGTTTCAAGGATCCTGTCCCTCACGTCGACAGCATCTTGGTTATTCGCCCTAGCCGCGCTTTTCGCCATCGCTTACCTCCGATTTTCGTAACCTAGCACAAGCCTGCTTGACACGCTACAGACTTGTTTGTAGCGATAGAACAAACAGGTCTGTAGCGTGGAGGAAGGCGATGACTGTTCACTCATCAGGAACTTCGGAGAAGGATCGGGCTGTCGCCGTATTCGGGGCTGCCGGGCATACGGGACGTTTCGTCGTCTCGGAACTCTTGCGCCGCGGCATCACTCCGATCGCCGTCGCACGCAACGTGGCGAAGCTGGCCGAGTTCGCGGATCGCGGCATCGAGGTGCGGGGTACTTCGATAGACGACCCGGAATCGCTCGATCAGGCATTCAAGGGCGCGGCCGCGGTCATCAACTGTGCCGGGCCCTTTCTCGACACCGCCGATGCGGTCGCTTCCGCAGCGCTTCGTGCGGGGATCCACTATCTCGACGTGACGGCCGAGCAGCCGAGCGCGCAGGCGATCTACGACAAATTCGACAAGGCGGCGCGCGATGCCGGCGTGCTCTTCGTTCCGGCAATGGGCTTTTACGGCGGCTTTGCCGACCTGCTCGTTACGACAGCCATGGGCGACTGGGACAGCGCCGACGAGATCAGGGTAGGGATTGCGCTCGACAGCTGGCACCCGACGGAAGGCACGCGAATAACGGGCGCGAAGAACACGGCCCGGCGCATGATCGTTGCCAACGGTGCGCTTGTGCCGGTGGTTCAGCCGGCCGCCGAGGCGGACTGGAATTTCCCGGAGCCGTTCGGGCAGCAGAAGGTCGTCGAACTGCCGTTTTCGGAGATCGTCGTGATTGCGCGGCATACGCGCTCATCCGAGCTCCGCACCTATCTCAATCGCACTGCGCTGAGTGACGTCCGGGACCCGGCGACGCCAGCGCCCGAGCCCGCGGACGAGAACGGTCGATCCGCGCAGATCTTCCTGGTCGAGGCGACCGTGCGAAAGGGCGAGCAGATCCGGCGGATCGCCGCGGAGGGGCGAGACATCTATGCCTTCTCGGCGCCGCTCATCTCAGAGGCCGTCCAGCGCATTCTCGACGGCAGGGCGCGGGGCAGTGGCGCCCAGGCGCCGGGCGCGATTTTCGATGCCCGCGACTATCTCAACGCGCTCGCGCCGGACCATCTGTCGTTGGCGGTCGCGGAGGACTAACCCGCCCAAAAGAAATCCCGCCTGTCTCTCTCTGACAGGCGGGACCGAACGTGACTTTGGTTTCGCTGGTTATGTGGAGGTCAGCCGCCCTTCACATATCCCTGGGCTTCCACGATCCGGCCGTTGCGTACATGCATGAGGTTCACGCCGCGCACGGAATCCTGGTGCTCCGGCCCCCAGATCAGCCGCCAGCGGATTTCCCCGCGATCGCCGTGCGCGATGATGCTTTCGGTTTCGAAGTAAGCATCGGACATCGTGGCGATTTTCGTCCAAAGCTCTATGCAGTCTGCCTTGCCCTCATGGCGGGAGCCGTCCGGTGCCGGCTGGGTGTTTTCGATGATGCAATCATCGGCAACGAGATCCTGCAGGGCAGCAGGGTCGTGGTCCAGGAACACACGGTTGAAGCGCTCCAGAATTTCGGCGGTCCGTAGGCTTTCCGGATCTTTGAAGCTGGCCGGGTCTTTGAAGCTATCGCTTGTCATCATGACCTCCCTGTTCCGCTTCACGCAGCTTCGCGCGGCACGAAGAACACGCCATTGGCGCGGTGGGTGAGCCGCTCGGCCCGGAGCGCTTCACGCACCGCGGGACGGGCGCCGACGCGGCGCATGAACGCCTCGAGCCCTGGCCAGCGCGACAGATCGATGTCCAGCCACGGCGACCAGTTGAGGCAGACGAAGAGATAGACATCCGCGACGCTTAAGCTGTCGCCGGTCAGAAAGTCTCCGGCAAATTGTGTCGATATCCAGTCGAGACGTGCCGTGACATGCTTTCGAAGCACATCCTTCACCGCGGCATAATCGGGATAGAACATCTGGACCATCGGCTTGTGGAGTTCGCTCGAGACGAAGTTCAACAGCGACTGGATGCGCCGGCGTTCACGGGCATCGCGAGGCGCGAGGCCGCCGGACGGCTTCATGTCGGCCAGATGCTGGACGATAGCCGGGCCTTCCATAAGGATCTCGCCGTCGTCCAGCATAAGCACCGGCACGTATCCGTTCGGGTTGAGGCTAAGAAAGTCCTCTCCGTCGCTGGTCCTGTGCGTTCCGCGGTCGACTTCGACGATGTCGATATCAAGTTCGAGTTCCCGCGCGACGATGTGCGGCGACAGGGAACAGGCGGCCTGCTGGATATAGAGCTTCATGGCTTCCTCCAATCTCGAATAGGTCGGGCCTGACTGCTGCTCGACATTTATACGAGATCGCATATAATTCAGGGAACGTCAATATTTTTATGCGAGTTCGAATAAAAATGACCAATGCGAAACGCGGGCGGCCGGTGCAATACGATCGGGAACAGGCACTTCAGCGGGCGAGCGATCTCTTCTGGTCGGCTGGTTTCGCCGCGACATCGCTTGATGACCTCAGCGCGGCAACACAGATGACGCGGCCGAGCCTCGCCGGAGCATTCGGCGACAAGGAGGCTCTTTATCTTGCAGCGCTCGAACGTTACCGCGACGCCGGTGTGGATGCTTTAAGAGAAACCCTGAGCGGCAAGCTGCCGCTCAGGACGGAATTGGCAGAGGTCTTGCGCAAATCGACGGACGTCTACATGGCCACGACTGACGCCGCACGCGGGTGCCTGCTTATCGGAACCGCGTCGGTCGAGGCCGTGCATCGCCCGGCCGTCCGTCGCGTGCTGCAGGAGAGCCTCGCCGCTTTCAATACCATCCTGGAGGAGCGGATCCGCAAGGCAATTGCCGATGGCGAGCTCGGCCCGGAAGCCGACGCCGCCGGCCTGGCATCCGTGGCCTCGGCCATCATGCATTCGCTCGCCGTTCGAGCGCGCGCCGGCGAGCCGCGAGAAGCACTCGACAAGCTCAGCGGCGCGGCGCTCGACCTGATCTCAGGGAAGATGCGCCGCGAACGTGCGGAATAGAGCGGGGTGAGGAAAAGTGTATGCGGTTTTCCGCCCGCATCCCGTCTCAACTCATCATGGCTGCGCCCATCGCGCAGACAGATCAGGCGCTCTTCGGTTTCTTCTGCGAACGGGCGGCCTTTGCCGACGTGTTCAGCGCCACCGCGGCGCGGATCAGCGCCTTCAGCGCCCCTTCATCGATCTTCTCGCCCTCGCGGATATCGATGGCACGGCGGGTGTTGCCTTCGAGGCTCGAGTTGAAGAGGCTTTCCGGGTCCTCCAGCGAAGCGCCCTTGGCGAAGGTCAGCTTCACGACCTGCTTGTAGGTCTCGCCGGTGCAGATGATGCCGGCATGCGACCACACCGGAACGCCTCGCCATTTCCACTCCTCGATGACTTCGGGATCGGCCTGCCGGATAAGTGCCCGAACCCGGGCGAGCGTCTCGCCCCGCCAATCGCCAAGCTCGTCGATTCTGGCATCGATCAGCCGAGAGGGAGAGTCTTCTGCTTTTCCGTCCATCGGGTCGCCTTTCTTCGTGGTTGTTGTCGTTCGCCTCGCGCCTTCACGCGAACTTGTTTCATTGAAACCACAGTACACGGCAGCGGCCAACAACTGGCGCGTCGGTTGTGCTACGGCAAGGCGTCTCCTTCCACCTCATTCCTGTGCTTGTCACAGGAATCCAGCCAGCCCAAGTCCTTGGGCTAAAAAGACTCTTCCGCGCAACGCAGGCGTCGCTATTGCAGCATCTGCGCTGCTGCCAGAAGGAGTCAATCACGGCGCGGACGCGCCGTGGCTGGATTCCTGTGACAAGCACAGGAATGAGGGAGGGGAGTCTGCGTCGGAAGATCGTTACACACTTTTCGCTACTTCAGTTGAGACTCAATCGCAGCCTTGTCGATGACCGACCAGACCCTTTCGATCCGCCCCTCCACAAATTCGTAGAAGACATTTTCCGCGAACCGGACCTTCCGGCCGTTGACGGGGAGGCCGAACAGCACGCCTTTCGGCGTGCAGTCGAAACGCAGCCGGCTCGCGATCAGGGGCGGCTCGGAAACCAGGAGCTCTATGTCGAAGTGGAGGTCGGGTATCGCGTTGAAATCGCCCTCGAGCATCCTGCGATAGCCTGAGAGTCCGATCCGCTTGCCGTTGTAGTGAACGTCGTCACGAACGAAGTTGCCGAGGTTCGGCCAATCCTGGTCGTTCAGGCACTGAATGTAGCCTCGGTAGAGGTCGGAAAGCTCGGCTCTTGTCATCACCGCTGCTCGTCACATTCGTTCGCCGGGCAATTCGCTGGCTTGCGTGATCCGGGCGGCAAGTCAGTCTCCTCTTCGGTACTGGTGCTCGAACCCGAGACCGGTCATGCCGGCAGGTCTATCTGAAGCCGTTCCAAACATAGTCTGCGAACTTCGACGGAATCATGAATTTCAGACTGACGGGATCCACGTCCCACTTCTGCCCGCCGCTGAGAAAGAAGATCTCGTAGGCCGATCGGCGAGGGAAGTTGGTCATGCCCTCAGCCCGAGGGCGAGCGTCATGTCGTTGATGATCCCGAGACGCGCTTCAATCGCCGCAATCTTCTCGGGTGTATCTGCACCGGAAGCCTCGATGTCGATGAACAGCTGCTCGAAACCACCTGGCGTGACGGTGCCGAACATCTGGCCCGGCTCGCCGCTTATATTTCGCCAGGCGTGTGGCACATGCGGTGGCAGAACGACGACGGCACCCGGAGGGGCGTCGAACTCGTCGTCACCGCATTGGAAGCGATAGAGACCGCGTATGACGCGAAAGACCTCGGTCTCGCGTGTGTGCGTATGAGGAGCCGGGCCCCCGCCAGGCGGAGTGAAGGTTTCCCACATCGCGAACGCGCCTCCGGTCTCTGCAGCCGTGACATGGATCACAACCTTTGCGCCGAAAGGCGTTCTTGCCGTGCGTTCCTTGCCAGGCAACGAGACAACTGCATTTCGGAAAGTCGACATGGCTCCCCCCAGTTGGGCTCCCTCCCAGTTGGTTGCAGTCTATATAGCATATCGCGGGGAGGTGGTTAATCTTGATGTTCGCCGGATGCGCAGCAATTCAAAGTGCTACAGCGTGCTTTGCGCGTCTGATAAGACGCGCGGCGCTGTAGGCCAGCGTGGAAGTTGGTTTTGGACTTCTCCATAAGCCGGCACCGGCGCCATTAATAGACGAAGTAACGCTTTGCAATGACGATGCCGTTACTTCGGGACGTACCGCCTTCGCGAAGCAAGACCGGTTTTTACTTGCCCTGATTTGTGTTAGGATGCTCGAAAAATTTTGGGGGCCATGTGTTGAAACGGGAGGAAGAAACATGGCTATACAGGTCCCGACGGATTTCCGCCGCGTGATTGTCGCCGCGTCGGTGGGAAACATCATCGAATGGTATGATTTTTATATTTTCGGCAGCCTGGCCGCAGTGCTGTCGGTCAAGTTCTTCGAACCATCGCACCCGGTCGCGGCGCTCCTGAGCACCATTGCGCTGTTTACCGCAGGCTTCCTGATCCGTCCGCTGGGGGCGTTTCTCTTCGGCTGGATGGGTGACAGGGTCGGCCGCAAATACACGTTCCTGATTACGCTGAGCGGCATGGGGCTCGGCACCGGCGCGATCGGCCTGATCCCGACCTACGAGGCGATAGGCCTCACTGCCGCATTCCTGCTCTTCGGCCTCAGGATGATCCAGGGCCTGTGCCTTGGCGGGGAGTATGGCGGCGCCATCACCTATGTCGCCGAGCATGTGCCCGATGAAAGCCGCGGCTACTACACCGGCTGGCTACAGACCTCTCCGACGCTCGGGATCGTCGTGTCGTTGGCGGTGGTCATCGCCACGCGCACCTATTTCGGCAATGAGGTCTTCGAGGCATGGGCGTGGCGGGTGCCGTTCCTGCTGTCGTTCCTGCTGGTCGCCATCGCCATCTACATCCGGCTCCAGCTCCAGGAGACACCGGTGTTCGCGGAGATCAAGGCGAGGGGACAGATGACCCAGAACCCCTGGAAGGAAGCCTTCCTGAGCGCCAACGCCAAATATGTCGGGATCGCCACCATCGTGCTGATCGGGCAGGGGGTGGTCTGGTACAGCGGCCAGTTCTGGGCGCTCTACTTCCTGCAGCAGGTTTCCAAGGTGGACCCGCTGAGCTCGGCCTACATCGTCGGCGCAGCGCTGCTCCTTGCCACGCCGAGCCTGATCCTCTTCGGATGGCTCTCCGACATCGTCGGCCGCAAGCCGGTGATCCTCGGAGGCATGTTGCTCGCCGCGATCACCTACTATCCGCTGTATCTGTGGCTTGGAACGGTGACGCAGCCGGACAACATCAACTATCCGACCGCGATCTTCATCATCTTCATCCTCGTCTGCTACGTCGGGATGGTCTATGGGCCGGTCGGCGCGTTCCTGGCGGAATATTTCCCCGGCAGGATCCGCTACACGTCGGTGTCGGTGCCCTATCACATCGGCAACGGCTGGGGCGGCGGCCTGGTGCCCTTCGTCACCTCGGCGGCTTTCGCGGCCACGGGCAGCGTCGGCTACGCGTTGATCTATCCAATCGTCGTTCCCGCCATCTGCTTCGTGCTCGCCCTGATCCTGATGCCCGAGACGCGGCAGGTCAGCATATGGCAGCCGGTTGAGCCAAGGGCAGGGTGAAGTCGCTGAGTGATGGCACGGCGTCGTGCGTCTGAAGGGATGTGCGGCGCTGGGGCCGTGGGTGTGGAGGATGCTCGAGCAGGAGTGGTGGATCTCCCCCACAAGGGGGGAGATCGGCAAGGAGCGCGGTCCCGCTCCGCCAACTATCCCGTGCGCGCGGCTTTAGGCGATTTCGGCGTTTGCGTGTTTGCTGTCGGGGAGGACGGCACTCCCGGCCAATCTCTCGCCTTGTGGAGATGCCCGGCAGGGCGGACGGGGTGCCAGCAAAAGCTCAACTGGCGTTTCAGAGGCGCTTTTGTTATCCGTAAGACTGCTCGCGGTTTAGGGGAAGACGAATGTCTCTGCTTGCCTTGCACCATGTATCGATCATCACCGCTGACCTAAGCAAATCGCTGCCTTTCTATCGTGATGTATTCGGGCTCACGGAAATTCCGCGGCCGAATTTTCCTGTAGCCGGCGCTTGGCTGGCCTGTGGCGACCTGCAGGTGCATCTGGTTGTCCATCCCGAAGGGACGTTCCGCAAGAGCCCCGCGATCGACCGCAACGATTGGCACTTTGCCTTCCGCACCGATGATTTCGAGGGCGTCATGCAGCGCCTGAAGACCCTCGGCTTTACGGAGGAACTGCCGCAAGGCGATCCGAAATGCCTGCTGGTCTCCCGCTCTGGCCTGGCCGGTTTCCCGCAACTCTATCTCCGCGACCCCGACTTGAATGTCGTAGAGATCAATGGAGCACGATAAACAAACGCGAAGAAAGTTTGCGATAGTGAACTCGGCGTAGTTTGCTCCGCTGAAGGCGGGCGGACCCACTCCATTCTGTTGATGGGCGCAATTGCTACCGAGTTCCGGACAACATGCAGTAGCCGGGGAGGGAATGATGGGCATCTACAGCGACGTCATCCTGCCGAAACTCTGCGATTGCTCCATGCGCAACGAGCGCCTGCTTCCCTATCGCGAACGGGTGATCGGCGCGGCGGAAGGGCGGGTGCTGGAGATCGGCAGCGGATCCGGCCTCAACCTGCCGCACTACCGTCCGGCGGTCCGGGAAATCCTGGCGCTCGAGCCTTCGCAAAGTCTCGCGGCCATGGCACGTCGCGTCCCGCATTCCGCGATCCCGGTCAACTTCATCGAAGCCTCCGCCGAGGCGATCCCGCTCGATGACGGGAGCGTCGACACCGTGGTGACGACCTGGACGCTGTGCACCATTCCCGGGGCGGCGACGGCACTTTCGGAAATGCGCCGCGTGCTGAAATCCGGGGGCAGGCTGCTGTTCGTCGAGCATGGGCGCTCGCCCGACCGCGGCGTGCGCTGGTGCCAGGATTGCCTCAACCCGATCTGGCGGCGCATCACCGGCGGCTGCAATCTCAACCGTCCGATCCGGTCGCTGATAGAGGATGGCGGCTTTCGGATCGACCGGGTCGATACCGGCTATATGCGCGGGCCGAAGCCGATGACCTTCATGTACGAAGGCAGCGCACGGCCGAAGTGACCGGACATCCCGGCCGTGACTCCTTGCCGGGGCAACACGCTCAGTGCCGGGTTTCGGGCCAGACGAACATGCTTCGTCATAAACCATTTACCTTTCGACTGAACCGCGCAGCAACATCTCTCCGCTAATGGTGGCTCTTCATGGGTGGGCTTGGGCGCTGAGATGCAGATATCAATTTATATACTGGCCGCTATTGCCATGACTATTGCCAAGGGACGGCAGGTGCACAGGCTGCTTCGCAGCCGCAGCTACAACTGGAAGAGCGCCGGCCTTGTTTTCCTCGCCTGGTCGGCAATGACCCTGCCGTTTATTGTTTCGGCCTGTGACGGGGTTGCCTGCGAATGGAGCCCGAAGCTTGGCTGGTGGGCCGATCTGCTCCGTCAGGTATCGCCGTTTGACAGGCTGGACGCCGGCACGACGGTCACCGTGGTGATGATCACCTATACGGTTCTGACGATCTACTTTCTCGGCCATTGCCTTGGTTGGGCGCTCTATGGAACCAAGAGGCTTCTTCGGTTCGCGGTATAGCCGTCCCGCAACAGGCTTGAGCCTACTCGCAGCATCGAAGCTGCTGTTGGACTGGCGGACACTTCACCGAACCGAACGAACAGAACACGCAACAGTCTCCGGGGCGGGGGCGCAGCAGTGTCTTGCAGTTGGCGCATTCATAGAAGTACCGGCAGGCATCGGTCGGCATGGTTTCCCGCCGGGCGAAACCGCAATCGGGGCAGGTCAGCACGGATTCGAGAACGACAGCATTCATCGCGGTACCACTTGCTTCAATCTACGCGCGTCTTCTGAAAGTACACGACAGCAGTCTACTGCTGTCTCGTCGGTTGCGGTACGGGGAGCTTCTCCTCGGTCCCTGAAGGCCATTTGATCTGTCTATTGATCTCTCTGAGCGGTGACCCACCCGCCTCATCCCTGTGACAAGCACAGGAATGAGGAGGCGGAGGAGAAGCCCTGCCGCACCGCAACCGACGAAGCGCGGTACGCCAGGAAACATGCGATTGTCATTCGGTCGCGTAGACTTCCGGCGCCTTGCCGTCCTTCGGCACGGTATAGATCACGAATTTTTCCGTCTTGGTGCCGGACATGCCGGGAGAACCCATCGGCATTCCCGGGAGCGTGATGCCGGCGATCGCGGGCTTCTCCTTGAGGAGCTTGCGCACGACGTTGATCGGCACGTGGCCGTCGATGACATAGCCGTCGATGAAGGTGGTGTGGCAGCCTTGCATGTCTTCCGGCACGCCGGCCTTGTGGCTGATCGCGGCGAGTTCGTCGGTTTCCTTCACATCGACCTTGAAGCCGTTGTCGCGGAGATAGGCGACATAGCCCTCGCAGCAGCCGCACTCCGGGCTCTTGTAGAGTGTTGCGTCCAGCGACTGCGCGAGTGCCGGCGTGGCGAAGGCGATGAGAGCGGCGAGGCTCGTGAGGCGGATCATGCGGTTCATTTCAATTCTCCATGGGGTAAATCTGTGTATCTTCCGTTTGCTTCATGCGCCGCGCGGCCGTCTCGTGATCGATGACAGGCCGTGCAGCATCCGGTCGGCGGCGAAGGCGACGTTCTCGGCTCAGAGACCGTGTCGGCACGAAGAACGCGCGCGTTCGCTCGTCCCGGCCGGTCGGGGAGCGACGGCCGGGGATCAGCCGATGTCGGAGGTTCGTGGCGGGTCGGGATCGGGGGGCAGGGTCCGGCCGTCGAGAGACAGATCGGGGGCGAGGATCGAAGTCGGGTCCTCGCCGTCCGGCACGAGTGCCGCAAGAGGAAGCGGCGCGATGACGGCGGCAGCACAGACATTGCCGCAGGCCATGGCCTTCATGCCGTCCGGCTGGTCCGGGCAATCCTGGCAGTCGCCATGCTGAGCCGTATCCGGCATGATCATATCGGATGTGACCGTGTCCGACTTCACGGTGTTCGACTTGACCGCGTCCGACTTGACCGCGTCCGACTGGGCCATTTCAGGCATCGTCGCCATTCTGGCGGCCACGCCGCTCGCCTGCGCGAAAGACAGGCCCATGCCCGTGGCGAGGAAAACCGCGAGGAGAAAGCTGACGATTTGTCTTGGTGCATGCCGTTGTCCCAAAAGCGCTCTGCGCTTCCAGGAGGCACGCAACCTTCGGACGGACCAGTGCTGCATGACAGGAGAGACAATTGCGCCGAATTCGGTGAAACACAAGCCGCGGCACACGTCCGGGAGAGGCGCGCCCTGTCAATATTGCGTGACGAAAGCGCGCACTGGCTTCGGCGGAGGACAGGTACTCGGCCGGGGCGGTATTAACGAGGGCGGCGTCGGACCGGCGATCGCGATGCCTCGCATCATCGACACGGCAGAGCCGCGTGAGTCTTGGCCTCTTCAGCGCTGGCCGCACCCAAGAAACGGGCGTCTAATGTTACTCCCACAAAAGGGGAGGAAGTCATGAGAAACGAGGTTTTGCATGAAGGCGTCCTTATAAGCCGCCGCACGATCCTGCTGGCCCTGTGCGGGGTGCCAGCCGGCATTGGTCTGCTGCCTCACTTGGCCGTGGCCGCTCCTGCCGTTGCTGCCGACGACCCTCGCGTTCATGTTCAGCTCCTAACCATCGACAACGGCGCGGGCGGGTTGCAGAGCTACGTGGCGGTGCCGAAAACCGACAGGGGGCAGCTCACCAGCATCATCGTAGCCCATGACGCGCTGGGCTTGACGCCACATTTCGAGGACGTCGCACGGCGCCTGGCGGCAGCGGGATCCTTTGCCGTGATAGTACCGGACTATGCCTCGCGCTACGGCGGGACCCCGGCCGAGCCGATGCCTGCTCACGAGGTTGTCGGCATGACCACCTGGGATGAATGGCTGGCCGACACCCGCTCGGCGCTGGGCTGGCTGACACGGCAACCTCGGAGCAATGGCAAGGTGGCGGCGATTGGATTCGGACTGGGCGGCAGCGCCCTCGGCCGAATGATGTTCCAATTGAACGAGCTGACGAGCGGGGTGATTTTCTACGGGCGTGCCCCGCCACTCGAAAACGTCGCGAAAATTGCCGCCCCCCTGTTGCTCAACTACGCAGCCGACGACCGCCTGGTTAACCCGCAGCGGCGTGCTTTCGAGGAAGCCTTGAAGAAGGCAGGGGTCAGCTATCAAGCGTTCATTTATGAGGGTGCCAAACACGGCTTTGAGGACGACACCGTCTCCTCCACCTACTCCAAGGACGCCGCGAAACTCGCGTGGGAGCGGACAATGGATTTCCTGAAGGAGACCACTGCGTAAGGACGCCCTGATGACTACGCCATTCCCGGGCGATATACCGCTCTGGGGTTTTGCCGAACAGCGCAAGAAGCACCCCAGAGCCTGCGGCAAGATGCCGGTTTCCGATCAATCGTCGGGGATCGTCAGTTCGGTTTCGTCCGTGTCCACGACGAAGACTGCCAGGATCTTGGCATCTTCTGTGTCGCTGGCATTGGCGCTGACCTGATGGTGGTCGCCGGGAACTTCAATCCAGTTTTCGCCGGTGTTGTAGATCTTGACCTCGCCACCATTGACCTGGCTCTTGATGCGCCCCTGGATCACGGTCGCAGAAATAAAGGCGGTCTTGGCGTGCGTATGCGACGGGTTGTGTCCGCCAGGTCCGTATTCCACCAGGACGCCCCGCATGCTCTTGCCCGGAACATGGGGCAGCTTGTGGTCGAATATCGTCGTGATCTTGGCATTGTACGGTTCGTCGGCAAAGGCGGGCGCGGCCGCGAACAATGCGAAGGAAAAGGCAGCAGCAATGGGCCTGAACATCAGGTGTCTCCTCTACATGGCCGGAACCTACAGCGTCGTGCGTCGCTTTGGACGCGCAAAAGGACGCTGTAGCACTTTGAACCGCTGCATGTTTTTGTCCTTAAATCGGCGACGGTTTAAGGAAACATGCAGTAGGGCTCCAACTGCGATCTAATCAATGAATAGGTGGCCGGAGACTAGGTATACGTTGGTTTGCGGCGGAGCGACGCGGCGGCGGGACGCGGCGAAGGAAGCGTCGGAGTCACCTGCCATCGGCAGCATTGACTATGGCTGCGGATGGGCGCCGTATCCGCGCAGCTCGTTGTAGCGTTTCACCTGATCCTTGGTGAGCACTCGAGCCATCTTCAAATGAGCTGAAAGATGGACGTAACGCAGGTTGGCCCGGCTCGCTTCGGTCCGGCGAAGCAGCATTCGCAAGTGGTCCGGCTCGATCCCGCCATCGCGGAAGGCTGCGTCCAGCGCCGCTTCACCGGCGAGAAGGTGTTTGCCTTCGGCCACGGCTTCGCTCTGCATCTCCTCGAAGATGCGTTGCACGGATCTCTCCTGGTCCGCCGTCAAAGCCAGCTCTCGCTTCATCTTGAGGACATGCGATGGTCCCGGCACGCCGTTGAGCTCGGCCGGCTTCGCCAGTCCCCAGCCGCCGCCCGCCCTGAGCTCGGCGATGTCCTCGTGCGAGAGGCTCTTGATCTCGCGCTGCTGCTCTCCGGCATAGGGCGACATATGGGCGTGTTCGGACTGCGCCGCGGCCGGCAGGGGAAGAACCACGGCAAGGAATACCGGAATCAGGAATTTCATGTGCTTGCTCTATTTTTGTTGGGCGGCCCGAGCTTGCCATTGGGTGGCTATGTCCGACATGATAGCTATCATGTTCGAAACAATTATCAGCCAGCTTCGTCCGAGGGCCACGGCGCAGAAGTCCTTCGAGAAGGGCGAACACCTGTTCAACCGGGACGACCGGGTGCTGAGCCTGTTCCTGGTCACGGACGGGGGTGTGCATCTCGTGCGTTACCAGGCGGATGGAGACACGGCGGTTTTGCAGCGCTCGGGACCGGGCATGGTGCTCGCCGAGGCCTCGGTGTTTTCGGAGCGTTATCATTGCGATGCGGTGGCAATAACGTCGACGCGCGCGCTCGTCGTGCCCGTTGCCGAGGTCCGACGACTGCTGGACGATGATCCAGCCTTTGCACGGGCGTGGACGATCCATCTTTCGCGCGAGCTGCAGAGCGCAAGGAAGCGGGCCGAGATCGTGGCGCTACGCACCGTCAGCGCCCGGCTCGACGCATGGATGACATGGAACGATGGCAGGTTGCCGGTCAAGGGCGACTGGAGAGCGCTCGCGGAAGAGATTGGCGTTTCGCCGGAGGCGCTTTATCGGGAAATGTCGAGACGGCGCTCGCGCGACTCGCGAGCATCCATTCGGAACGGGAACGACGATCGATGAATGACACGGCAATCGAGGCGAGCGAGGGCACGGCGCACCGGAAGGGGAGTGCCGGCGAGGTCTTTGCCGCCTTCCTGAAGCTCGGCTTGACCTCCTTCGGCGGTCCGATTGCGCATCTCGGCTATTTTCGCGACGAGCTTGTCGTCCGGCGGCGCTGGATCGATGAGAAGGGTTATGCGGACCTCGTGGCGCTCTGCCAGTTTCTTCCCGGCCCCGCCTCCAGCCAGGCCGGCTTCGCGCTTGGGCTGCTGCGTGGCGGGCCCCTGGGTGCGGCCGCCGCGTGGGCCGCCTTCACGCTGCCTTCGGCGATCCTGCTCGTGCTGTTTGCCCTCGGCGCGGCCTCCTTCGGCGGGCCGATCGCCTCCGGCATCATCCACGGCCTGAAGGTCGTCGCCGTCGCCATCGTGGCGCAGGCGGTGTGGGGCATGGCGAGGAACCTCTGCCCGGACAGGGAACGCGCGAGCATCGCGCTTGCCGCGGTGCTGATCGTCGTTCTCGTTGCCGGCGCGATCGGCCAACTGGCGGCGATCCTGGCCGGCGGGCTTGCCGGACTGTGGCTCTGCCGGACGAAGGGCGAGGCGATTTCGGGACGTGTCAGCTTCCCCGTTTCGCATGCCACGGGCTGGGTGGCGCTCGTCCTGTTCTTCTGCCTGCTCTTCGGCCTGCCGGTGGCGGTCGCGGCCACCTCGTCGCAGGGCCTTGCAGTCTTCGATGCTTTCTACCGTGCGGGATCGCTCGTCTTCGGGGGAGGGCATGTGGTGCTGCCGCTGCTGCAGGTGGAGGTCGTCCAGCCCGGATGGGTGACGGCCGACCGGTTCCTCGCGGGATACGGCGCGGCGCAGGCGGTGCCGGGGCCGCTCTTCACCTTCGCCGCCTATCTCGGCACGGTGCTCGGCCCCGAGCCGAACGGCCTCCTCGGCGCCGTCATCGCCCTCGTCGCCGTCTTCCTGCCAGGCTTTCTGCTGCTGGTCGGTACGATTCCATTCTGGGATTCGTTTCGCACAAGGCCGACTGCGCAGGCCTTGATGCGCGGCGCCAACGCCGCGGTGGTGGGCGTGCTCGGGGCGGCGCTCTACCAGCCGGTCTGGCAGAGCGCGATCATCGGCCCGCACGAATTCGCTCTGGCGCTGACGTGCTTTGTACTCCTCATGGCCTGGAAATGTCCGCCCTGGATCGTGGTGGTCGTCGCCGCGGTGGGCGGCGTTCTGATCGGGCTTGCCTGAGGGGACCGCAGTCGCGACCATGCGAGCAGTTGCCGACCGGCGATCGCGGTGGCGTAATGGTTCGGCGGATGCTTTTTCGTCCTCGCCTCTGTCCTTGTCACAGGGAACCCGCAGCGGGCCAAGTCCGCGGGCGGGAGAGTCTTTTTCAGCCCAAGGACTTGGGCTGGCTGGATTCCTGTGACAGGCACAGGAATGAGGGGAGAGGAGATTTGCTGTAGCGGAGCGTGACCATGACCACGAAGAAAGACGCGACGACCACGCCAGGGATCCGGCTCGGCCTTGCGGAGAACTGGCCGCAGTTCGCGCTGCTCGTGCTGATCAACGCGTTCGTCGGCGGCATGGTCGGGATCGAGCGCACGGTGGTGCCGCTGATCGGCGCGGAAGAGTTCCACATTGCCTCGACGACGCTCGTCGTCTCCTTCATCGTCAGCTTCGGCGTGGTGAAGGCCCTTGCCAATCTTGTCTCGGGCCAGCTCGCCGACCACTGGGGGCGCAAGCGCGTGCTCGTGCTTGGATGGCTCTTCGGCCTGCCGGTTCCGTTCATCCTCATCGCAGCACCAGGCTGGGAGTGGATCATTGCCGCCAATGCGCTCCTCGGCATCAACCAGGGGCTCGCCTGGTCGATGACGGTAATCATGAAGGTCGATCTGGTCGGGCCGAGGTCACGCGGGCTCGCGGTGGGGTTGAACGAGTTCGCGGGCTATCTCGCCGTCGGGCTGACGGCATTCGCCACGGGTTATCTCGCGTCGGAATATGGGCTCAGGCCGGCGCCGATCTATCTCGGCATCGGCTACGCGGTCCTCGGGACCTTGCTTTCGCTCCTCGCCGTTCGTGACACGCGCGATCACGTGCGCCTCGAGGCTTCGTCGCGCCCGGAACAGCCGCCTTCGATCGGTTTCCGCGAAGTCTTCACGCTGACCTCCTTCCGGGACCGCAACCTCTTCGCCGCCTCGCAGGCCGGCCTCGTCAACAACCTCAACGACGGCATGAGCTGGGGGATCTTCCCGCTGTTCTTCGCCTCCTTCGGCCTCGGCGTCGAGCGGATCGGCGTTCTCAAGGCGGTCTACCCGGCGACCTGGGGCATCCTCCAGATCGCGACCGGCCCCTTGAGCGACCGCTGGGGGCGCAAGGGGCTGATCGCCTGCGGCATGTGGGTGCAGGCCGCCGGGCTGTTCCTCACGGCCTGGAGCCGTGCGTTCGAATGGTGGCTGGCCGCGAGCCTCCTCCTCGGCCTCGGCACGGCGATGGTCTATCCGAGCCTGATCGCCGCCGTCTCGGATGCCGCGCATCCCGCCTGGCGCGCCCGCGCGCTCAGCGTCTACCGCTTCTGGCGCGACCTCGGCTACGCGATCGGGGCGCTGGCCGCGGGACTGATCGCCGACCGTTTCGGCCTTGCCGCGGCGATCACATCGGTCGCCGGGCTCACATTCCTTTCCGGGGTGGTCGTCGCCGCGCTGATGCGGGAGGGCTCGCCGTAGCGGCGGGGGAGGCGGCCGGCTGGCCGGCCGCGGCAAAAATCCTTGACGGCAACCTGAAGGCGGCCGAAATTCGGTTCCCGGGGGGGCGCGATGAACAAGATCGCCGACTGGAACAGCATTCTGGAATTCTGGTTTCCCGAGGGAACGAACCTCGATGTGGATGCGGATACCCACCGCGACTGGTGGCTGTGGCGGATGCGCGGCGGCGCGGACGCGGAGATCATCGCCCGCTTCACCGAGACCACAGAACGGGCGATCGGCGGCGAATTCGACCACTGGGCGAACGATCCGCAGGGCCGGCTGGCGCTGATCGTCGTGCTCGACCAGTTCCCGCGCTCGTTATGGCGGGAATCCCCGCGCGCTTTTGCCCAGGACGAAAAGGCGCTGGCGCTGACGCTCGAAGGCCACGGCAATGGCCACTACGAAGCCTTGGAAACGCCGTGGTACAGGACGTTCTACAACCTGCCGCTCGGCCATTGCGAAGGTCCGGACCATCTCGACCGGCTCGATCGGGTGATTGCGCTGGCAGAGGACATTCTCGCCACGGCGCCGGCGCATCTGCGAGCGGGCTACGCGTTTGCTGCCGAACAGCCCGTGGAGGTGCGCAAGGTCATCGCAGCCTTCGGCCGCCACCCGCACCGCAACGCGGCGCTCGGCAGAACCTCGACCCCCGAGGAAGAGGCCTATCTTAAGGAAGGCCAGTTTCCGCACCTGCGCCCGTTCTGAGGCTACAACCGACTTTGCTCGTCTGACAAGGCGCGCGGGGCTGTAGAGCATCCCGCTTTCAAGTGGCATCGCTGAAGGCGGATAAGATGCTCTAGAATCAAAGTGCTAGAGCGTCCTTTGTGCGTTCATTTGAACGCACGGCGCTCTAGGCAAGAAGCGAACATTGGCGCGCCGGCTACGTCAGCTGGCTGCGTCCTCGTGCCTTCCGGCGGCGGTGCTTTCCGGTTGGGACGACGGGGTCGGGCCGGCTTCCGCGTTGTCGGGCGTGCCGCGGCCCAGAAGATGCGCCGCCGAACGCCAGACATGGTTCACGATCCGGTCGAGCCGTCTCGCGGCGTCGATCCTCGTCAGGGCTTCCGCAGCGGTCAACTTTCCCGGCGCGACGGAGGCGAGGGTGGCGGCGCGATAGTCCCGCTGAAGCGCGTCAAGCTTGCTCGCTGCGTCCTCCACCTCGGCGAGCGCCGCGGCGACTTCCGGCGAGACGTTCCAGCCGATGGGTGGGGCCTGCGCGCTGAGGGCGCTTTCGGAGGTTATCGAGCCGCCGACCAGCTGCGCCGCACGCATCGCCTTCGTACAAAGTTGGGCGGCGCGGAAGTCATGGAGGGCTCCGGCTGGCTGGGCTGTGAGGCTGCCGTCCGCCAGGACTTCCACGAGGCGCGAGGCGTGATCGAGCGCGTGCAGCGTGCTCGTCATGCGATGCCGCTCGGCCTCCGTCTCGGGCGGTTCCTTCAATTCAGAGAGGAAGTCGCGCACCTCCTCGAGTGCGGCGGCGGCCGCCGCAGTGCCTTGCGCTGGGGGGCGAGCCCCGCCCGAAAGCGCCCCGGAGACCGAGGTGGTTGTTGTCGTGAGGACGTCGGCCACGACACGGCGGGCGGTCTCGACCGCGACCACGGGACTGGCAAGCGCGCTGGGATCGAGCGCGCGCTGGAGTGCCGTCTGCTTCGAGGGCAGGAGCCGCTCCACGACGCGGGTGAACGATTGCGTCGCCGGCAGGAGCACCGCCACCCCCACGACGTTATAGGCCGTGTGGTAGGCGGCAAGGAGCGTCATCCCGTCGACCGACGCGAGGGCGGCCTTCATCAGCGCCGCCGTGAGCGGAAAGGCGACGACCGCAATGATCGCCGCTATGACCTTGAACAGCACATAGGCAAGCGCGAGGCGCTTGGCCGTCGCGCTTGCACCGATAGCCGCCAATGCCGAGCTCGTCGCGGTCCCGATATTCTGCCCGATGATCAGTGCCGCGCCCTGTTCCAGGCCCACCGCCCCGGCGTAATAAGCCGAAATGGTGACGGCAATGGCGGCGGTGGACGACTGCATGACCGCGGTCATCGCCAGGCCGACGATGATCAGGGTCATGAGGCCAACCGATCCCGCGGCCCACCCGACCTCCGGCATGCCGAGCACCGCGGGGAGGTCAGACGGATGCAGGGTCTCGGCAAGGCCTCCCATGCCCTGCTGGAGGGTCGTCAGCCCGTAGAGCACCAGCGCAAAGCCTGCGAGCGCGCCGCCCGACGCGGCGATCCGGCCGCTGCCCAGCAACTTGGCCAGCGCGCCAGCGAAGATCATCGGCAGCGCGTAGGCCGAAAGCGAGACGCGCACACCGATCAGCGCCACGAGCCAGCCCGTTCCTGTCGTGCCGACATTGGCGCCGAACACGAGGCCGAGCCCCTGCGGAAAGGTCATGAGCCCGGCGCTGACGAGGCCGATCGTCGTCATCGTCACCGCACTCGACGACTGCACCAGCAGCGTGACGACGGCGCCCCAGAGGGCACCCGAAAGCGGCGTCGCCGCCGCCTTGCCGAGAACGGTGCGCAGCGCGGATCCCGCCAGCGCCTTCAGGCCGTCGGTCATGACGGTCATCCCGAGCAGGAACAGCCCGATGCCGCCGAGAATGGCAATTGCTGTCGACATCCACGCCTCGTCCGTCAACGGTTGGGCCAGAGCCACGCGTCTTAATCAGACGCGTGAGGATGCTGACTCATAGCACCAGCCGGCCCGATGCGGATAGGCTCCCGCTGCGCCGACTTTCGCCAGAGCGTCCTCTGTGCGTTCATTCACAGTGCACGACAGCAGCTCAATTGTTTTTGGCGGATGCTTTTTTTGCCCTCATTAGCCGAGGGCCACGCGAACTTCTCCGTCGACCACCTCGGCCGGATAGGTTTTCAGGTTCTCGCAGGCGGGAAGCCTGAGCGCTTCGCCGGTGCGATAATCGAAGGCGCCGGAGTGCTTGGGACATTCGACCTCGAAATCCATGACCAGTCCCTCCGCGAGATGGATCGCCTCGTGCGTGCAGAGGCCGGCGGTGCAGTAGACACTGTCGTCTGGCCCGCGGTAGATCGCGTAGGTGCGCCCGCCATGGTCGAAGCGGATGGCGCCTTCCTGTTCGATGTCGTCGAGCTTGCAGGCTGAGATCCAGCTCATTGGGCGGTCCCCCCGACTTCGACGCGAGCCTTGCGGGCCGCGAGTTTTTCCTTGCGCTTGCGATAGCGCTCCTGCATGCGGGCCTCGCCTTCCGGGGAGCCGTCGTGCCAGGTGCCGAACCACTTATCGAGCGGGATCAGGGCGTCGCCGTAGTTCACCTCGAAGTACTTGTGGTGCAGGTAATGAGCATAGGCATGGCTATCGACCAGCTTGTCCTCGCCGATCTCGACCTTGTCGAAGCCGACATGGCCGGGAATGGCTCCGAAGCCCGCATAGTGAAGCTGATAGAGCATGAGGATCGGGTTGGAGGGCAGGACCAGGTGATAGAACGCCGTTCCGAAGTAGAGCAGGTGCTCGACCGGATGCATCGACAGCGAAGACCAGGGCGAGGGGTTGACCGAATTGTGGTGGACCGAATGCACCCACTTGTAGAGGAAGGGGGTGTGGATGAGCCTGTGAATGCAGAAGAAGTGAAACTCGTGAATGATCGGCACCACCAGCGCGACCACGGCAAGCGTCCACGGATTTTCCGCGAAACCGAGCCAAGGCGCGTAGCCATTGGCATAGGCCCACAGCATCGCCACCTCGACCGCGGTCCAGACGGTCACGCCCGACAGGAATGTGCGCAGGATATTGTCGAGGTTCTGGCTCTCGAACCAGAATGCCTTGCTCTTCTGCTCGGCCGGGAACTTTCCGTTGTACTTGAAGCGGTTCTCCTGCCGCTTCAGGACGTAGAGATGGAGCTCGAACGCGCCGTAGAAGAAAAAGACGCAAATCGCATTGATCGCGTAGAGCCAGGCGATCCAGCCGATGGCGAAATTCTGCATTGTTTCCTTCGGCGGGATCAGCCATGCCCAGTAGGCCACGGCCGACGCTGCGAAGATCACGTTCCACGGAAAGAAGTAGTGTGGCAGCCACTTCAGAATTGCCGTCAGCCGGGGCGGAAAGGCGAATAGCGGCGCGGTTTGAGCCGGTTGGTTCGGCGCCCAGTCGCCGCGCTTGTTGCGCGTTCCATATTGCAGGTCGTCCATTGCGCTCTCCCTGGGCGGAAGGGAAGTCCTCGCGCCCGCACAAATTTCAGGATGAAGGAGAGCGCGCTTTCGCGCCGTGATCCGGTGTCGATCCGTATCGACCCTCCGGCTCTCCTCCCTGACTTGAAAAATATCAGGTGGCCTTCCGGACGCCGAAACCTTCCTTGATCAAATCAGATCAAAGCGCTTCGGCGGTGATGGTGATGAAGCGAATGGGAGCGTGATCCGGTTCGATCGCAGTCAGGCCGATGCGGCGCAGCATCAGATCGAGCGCTCGCTGGGCCTGTGCCTCAGGAGCCTGATCCAGCACCACGTCCATGATGCCCTCTCGCAAGGCGGTGCTGGTGTAATCGGTCAATTCGTGCCCGATGAACAACACGTCCCGGCCGCGGGGATGACGGCGCAGTACCTTTATCAGGGCAGAGTTTGCGCCCCCGGCGTTATAGAGCCCGACGAGATGCGGATACATTTCAAGCGCAATGGACAATGATTCCGCGCTGTAGTGCTCTTCGTCGCGACTGAAGCCGAGCCATTCAAAGGCGATGGGGCCGGGGTGTTCATGAAAGTAGTCCGAGAACCCGCGAATGCGATCGCGATGCACCTGATAGATCGGATGACACAGCGCAATGACCGGACCTTCCGCCCGCGCCATTCGGGCCATGAAGTGAGCGGCGGTCCGCCCGGCGGCGTAATTGTCTATTCCGACGAATTCCCCCTGGCTCTCGGACGCTCGGGTCACGACATGGACGACCGGCACGCCTCGCGCGACCACCGCTTCCACTGCCGCACTGATCAGCGGGCTGTTGGGAACCGCAAGTATAAGGCCGGCACGCGGCAGGTCGGTGGACTGGATGCGCCTTGCGATCTCGTCCGGCTTCATCTCTTCGGTGAAGCTGCGGTGGACGATCACCAGAGGATCGATGGTCGCGGCAATCCTCTCGAACGCCTTGGAGAGCCGCCGATAGAACGTCGTTTCGGGGCGAACCATCAGCACTTCTATGCGCAGCAGGCCCCGGTGGGCGTCGGGAAGCGTGCGCGGATAGTTCAAGGTGCGCGCGGCAACCACTACCTTCTCGACCAGTTCGGGGCGAACGCCTCCCCGCCCGTTCAGGACCCGCTCGACCGTTGCCGTTCCCACTCCGGCCTGGCGGGCGATGTCCCGATAATTCGGCTTGCTCACAGTCTGGTCCCTCGGACGGGCTTCATGCGCCCAGTGCCCTCAATCGTATCCGATTCAGGAACAAAAACATGCAGCGATGCGCCCCTCGGGTGAGGTCTGGCTCGCGCGGGCAGACGGCTTTCGCGGCGCGACAATGCGAAAGCTGCGGGAGGCAACACAGACCTATCCGCAAGGCATCCTGCGATCAGAGGGCGTCGCGCTCGGTGCGCAGGTTGGAGACGACGCGCCGGTTCTGCACCTTGCAGGAGCGGTCCGTGCAGTCACGCACCTCGCGGTCGTTGCCGTAACCCTTGGCCCACATGCGGTTGGGATCTACGCCCTTCGAGACGAGATAGGCCATCGCCGCGTCGGCGCGTTTCTGCGACAGCGTGGTCATATTTGACGCGGACCCGGAATCGTCGGCAAATCCCTGCAGCTTGACCAGCCAACGCGGGTTCTCGTTGAGCCAGATGGCCTGCTTGTCCAGCGTTGCCATGGCGACGGAGTCGAGCGCGGCCGAGTCCAGCGTGAAGTATGTCCGCCGGCCGGCATTCAGGATGAAGTCCTCTTCGCTGCCGGCGGCGACATTCTCGAAACCGGGTGCCGGATCGTTGGTTTGTCCGGTCATCGGTACCGCGGCCGGCTCTTCCAGCGCGGCGATTTCAGTGGTGGCGCAGGCGGCGAGGGTCAGGAGCATGGCCGCGGCGGCAAGCAGCCTCGTGTATCCGGTCAAAGCAGACATCAGGGTGGCATTCCTCATTCGACCGGGCCTCATTCGACCGGAGTTGCTTGGCTGAGCTCAGCAGCACTTTCAGCCTGGTCGGCAATGTGCGGCAGGACTTGCACCGCGGTGCCGATGGGGCAACGCTGATAAAGATCGATTGCATCTTCGTTGAACATGCGGATGCAGCCGCTGGAGGCATCCCTGCCGATGCTGCCCGGCTCCAGCGTACCGTGTAGGCGATAGCCGGTATCGACACCATCGCGAAGCAGGTACATGGCGCGCGGGCCAAGCGGGTTCTTTGGCGAACCGCCCTCGACCGATTCAGGCAGTTCGGGGTGGCGCTCACGCATCTCCGGCGGCGGCGTCCAGCGTGGCCAGAGCGATTTCCGGTCGATCGTGGCGCGGCCATACCATTTGAAGCCCTCGCGGCCGACGCCGACGCCATAGCGGATGGCGGTCTTGTTCTCCATGATCAGGTAGAGAAAATGGTGCCTGGTATCGACAACGACGGTGCCAATCGGCTCGCTGCTGAAATACTTGACGACCTGGCGGCGCCACTTGTTGTCGATCCTGGCAAAGTTGGTGCTTCGGAAGGTCACGCCGTTGTCGACGGCGGTGCCGGAAAAATAGGAAGACGCCGCTGCGAATGTGGGTCTCTGGACCGCCACGGTGCCAAGCGACGCCAAACCACCAAGCACAATATCCCTGCGCATCCACCCCATCGGCAATATCCCCCGAAAAGCCAAGTAGCGAGGCTGCAGTAAATCAGATTTTCCATTTGCTACAACATAAAACTTCTAGGCATTCGCAAGTAGAACGGTGTTTTGGTCTCCCTCGGGGATCCGCTGCGCTCTCCCGCTCGATCCTCGGGCCGGTCTGTTCGCCTGTTGCACCTCTGATAAGGCGCGCGGCGTCGTAGCCGGCAAGCACAAGCAGCCGCCGTCCCATTCGCCTGATAGACATTTCGCGGGGACGTCCTACAATTCCGGGCACTGCGTTCTGCGAAGGCGTTTGAAATGGCTGAAGAACGCGCCCAACGGCGTCTTGCCGCGATAATGGCCGCCGATGTGGTCGGTTACAGCCGCCTCGTCGAACTCGACGAGAGCGGTACGCTGGCGACGTTGAAGGAACGCCGCAAGCAGATCCTGGAGCCACTTGTCCGCGAGAACAACGGCCGCGTCGTCAAGACGATGGGCGACGGCGTGCTGGTCGAGTTCGCGAGCGCAGTAAACGCCGTGACCTGTGCAATCGAATTCCAGCGGCGGATGCAGGCAGCCAACGAGGGACTGGCCGACGACCGGCAAATTCTTCTGAGAATCGGTATCAACCTCGGCGACGTCGTCGTCGAAGGCGGCGATCTCTACGGCGATGGCGTCATCATAGCCGCGCGGTTGGAGGCGATGGCCGGTCCGGGAGAGATCTTTGTCTCGAGCAGCATCTACGATCAGGTCCGCCGGCGGCTCTACTGCGAATTCGACGAGCTTGGCCCGCATGCCATCAAGAATGTGGTCGAGCCGGTTTCGGTCTACCGGATCGAGCCTTCGGGCTGGGGGCTGCATGGCGCCGCCAAGGCACCGTTGCCGCTGCCGACCAAGCCGTCCATTGCCGTGCTGCCGTTCGCGAACATGAGCAACGATCCGGAACAGGAGGTTTTTGTCGACGGCTTGACCGAAGACCTGATCACCGACCTCTCCAGGGCCAGCGGGCTGTTCGTCATCGCCAGCAATTCCGTCTTCGCCTACAAGGGCAGGCCCACGGATGTACGCCGGATCGCCCGCGAGCTTGGCGTTCGTTACGTCCTGGAAGGCAGCGCCCGCCGCGCCGCCGGACGCGTTCGCATCAATGCCCAGTTAATCGACGCCATGCAGGGAGACCACCTGTGGGCGGAACGATTCGACCGCGGCCTGGAGGACATTTTTGCGGTCCAGGACGAGGTGACGAGCAAGATAGTCGAGGCGCTGGTCGGGCGATTGACGACCGCGCCGGCGCGAAACAGGCCGACGGACATGGAGGCCTATGACCTCTGCGTCCGGGCGCGTTCGCTCGGCCTGCATACAGCCGGCAGCGCGAGGGAGGCGATCTTCCTGCTGCAGCGGGTAATCGCACGCGATCCGGACTATGCGGAGGCACATCGGCTGCTGGCGCTGAACCTGTGGCTGAGCTGGGAGTTCTGGGATCAGCCGATCGACCCCAACCGGCCGCGAGCCGTGGCGGAAGCACAAAAGGCGGTCGAGCTCGACCCCAATGACGCTGGGAACCGCTGGGTGCTCGGCATCATTCTCGGGCATGAGCGGCGCTGGGAGGAGTCGGACGCGGAGTTCGACCTCGCCCTGAGGCTCGATCCGAACCATGCCGACGCCTGGGCGATGCGGGCGGACCTGATCGTGCTCGCCGGCCGGCCCGGCGATGCTATCGAGCACGTCCGAAAGGCGCTCCGGCTCAATCCTCACCCGCCGGGCTGGTATTATTGGATGCTGGGGCAGGCCCAATATGCGAGCCGCGACTACGAGGCGGCGGTCCAGACATTGCGTCGCCCGGAAACTTACCGGGCGACTTCGCGTCGCCTGCTCGCGGCAAGCCTGGCGCGGCTCGGACGGCTGGATGACGCACGGACGGAGGCGCAGCTGTTCATGATGAACAACCCGAACTTCACGATACGGCAGTGGGCCGAATCGCAACCCTTCCGGGACGAAGAGCTCAGGCGGTATTTTGTCGACGGTTATCGACTGGCGGGCCTGCCGGAGTGAGGCCTGCGCCGTGTCGGGTCAAGGTAGTCAGCGGCGCTGCTCGAGGATCTTCTTCGCCGCATGCGCCGCGGCCTGCGCCTGGAGCTCAGAGGCAAACTGCCCCTCGGCGGGATAGGTCACGCCACGGAAGGTAAGCACGAAGGCCCAGCGGCCGTTCAATCGCTTCTCGACCTTGATCGTGGCATCGGGCTTGTTGTCGGAGTTCAAAGCGGCATCCTCGAAAGTTTCGTTGGGCGGGGCCCGTCTGGATGTAACTTGCGCATTCGCGGGTGAAAGGCAAGACGGGAAGGGCCGCATGGCGCCCGTCGCGAAATGCTGAAGCGTGATTGCTGCAGCCGATTTTAGGACGAAGCTACGCGGGGCGAAGCGGTCTTTCCGCGTCTGAAATGCACTGTACGCATCAAGCAGATTTTCACGCCTTGATTCTCCATTTTTTAAGAAGAAGCCGGCAAGTTACTGGACGATTCCTCAAGTCGAAGCTGGGTTGCGGAATCATGTGGCAATTCAAAGCATTACGGCGACCCTCCTGCGTCATGAGACGCGCGGCGCTGTAAAGCGGTTCGGAGCACATGATGGGCTACGATTGGACCGGCGAGAGAACGCGCCGAATGAAAATGTTGCGCGCCTGCGCCTATGCAGCGCTTTGCGGCGCCATTGCCGCCTTTATCGTCACGGCGGTTGTCAAATGACGATCGACTGCAGCGCCGGGCGTCTCAAGGAACCATCCATTTGATTTCTTTTCTTCTTTGGAGCGTCCCGCCTTGCGGGCAGAAGGCCTCCGCCTGAGCGGGTGCATTTGGGTGCTTCCGGAACCTTCTTCCCGCGTCGGCAGTTAACACTTCGCGGCTCGTCGAAGAATGCGGGCGTTTGGCATGGATCAGCAAAAGGCAGGCATGGCCAGACTGCTTTTGGCGTCCCCGGAGTTGAGGGACAGCCCCTGGATGATGCAGGATCTCGTGTTTCTGCATTTATGTGAGGTATACGAGCGCGCGTGCTTGCGGCGCGATGCTCTGCGATGCGCTCCCGACAAGGACGATGAAACCTTGCTCCGGTTCGAGGAGGAGTGCAGAGCTCTGCAAGCTGCTGCAATCGCCTACATCCGCGAGCAGCGGAAATTTTCCGGCATTATCTGAATGAGGACGTTGATCAGGGGATCAGCGTCGCGACCATGAACGCCGCAACGAGAGCGCATGCGGCAATCACCGCGATCCACTCGATCATCTTGGCACGCTGGGCAGGGACCATTGCCAGTCCTCCGCGTTATTTCGGCAGGGAGGGAAACGTTTGGCGAGCGGAAAGGTTCAGGTCACGACCACGCGGAAGCCGGCAAACGCTCGCGAGCCCGTGGTGACGGGAGTTCCGATCGTGATACCGGCCCGTCTGCTACCGGCCGTCGACCGGGTGGCGCTCTATTCGGCCGCGTTTGAGGAAATCATGCAGCGAGCAATGAAAAACCCCGCCGGGGCGGGGTTCTGTCTGGCGATGGCGCCTCAACTTACAGGACGAAATAGTCCCTCGTCAGCGTGACGGCGTCGTCGAGGTGGATCTTGAGATCGGCAACCTTGTCGCCGTTGACGTCGGCGTAGATGTAGGTGTCGGAGGCCTGCTTTTCATAGCGAAGCTCGCCCGCCACGCCCTTGAAGGCCGCCGTTCCGACGAAGCTGAACGCCTGGTTACCCGCCAGTTTCGTGCTGGCGTCGATGGCGGAAAGATCGATCCTGTCCTGCTCGCTTGCAAGGAAATCGTAGATCGAGTCGAAGGAGGAGCCCGCGGTCTCGGTCGTCCCCTTGAAGATGAACCGGTCCGCACCGGTGCCGCCATAAAGCAGGTCGCGGCCCGCGCCGCCGTAAAGAAGGTCGTTGCCGGCATAACCCGTTAGCGCATCGTTGCCGGCGCCGCCGGTCAGCCCGTTGGCAACCGCGTTGCCATAGAGCTTGTCCGCGTAGTTCGTGCCGATGAGGCTTTCCACCTCGGAATAGGTGTCGCCCTTGGCGTCATTGGTGTTCGCCGCAGTACTGGTGAGATTGGCGACCACCCCGGCGGTCGCGCCGGCATAGGAGGCGGTGTCCGTGCCGCCGCGGCCATAGAGCCTGTCCGCACCGGCGCCGCCCGTCAGCGAGTCGTTGCCGAGCCCGCCGTCGAGGGTGTCGTTGCCAGCTCTGCCATCAAGCGTGTTGGCGCCGGTATTGCCGGTGAGCGCGTCGTTGTAGCTCGATCCAACGAGGTTCTCGATCGCGTAGTAGGTATCGCCCCTGGCGTCGTTGGTGTTTGCCGCAGCGCTTGTAAGATTGGCGACCACGCCGAGCGACGCGCCGGCATAGGAGGCAGTGTCCGTACCGGTGCCGCCATAAAGCCTGTCGGCACCGGCGCCACCGACCAGCGTGTCGTTACCCGCGTCGCCGTCGAGAGTGTTGGCGCCGGCGTTACCCGTGAGCGCGTCGTTGTAGATTGATCCGATCAGGTTCTCGATGGAGGAGTAGGTGTCGCCCTTCGCGTCGTTGGTGTTGGCCGCTGCACTCGCAAGATTGGCGGTCACGCCGGCTGTCGCGTCGATATACGAGGCGGTATCCGTGCCGGCTCCGCCATAAAGCCTGTCGGCGCCGCTGCCACCGCGCAACATGTCGTTGCCCACTCCGCCATCAAGCGTATCGTTGCCGCTGAAGCCGCGGAGCGCGTCATCGCCGCCATTACCGTAGATCAGGTCGTTACCGCCGAAACCCGCTAGAAGGTCAGCGTAGTTGCCGCCTCGGATGGTATCATTGCCGGCAAGCGCAGCAGCCATCACGGCGAGGTCGTCCGCTGTCGAAGAGGTGCTTGCCACATTGACGATGCGCGTGGCCGAGATGCTTATACCTTCGGCAATCCACGCGGTCTCGCCATAGTAATAATAGCCATAGCTCGTGACCGTGCCGCCGATCGGAACGGCGCCGCTGTAGGTGAGGCCGTAGCCACCGAACGCGTCGACTCCGCCGTCGCCGTAGTCGACCAGATAGAGCGTCGTCCCGAATTCGTAGTATTCGCCGTAGTAGAGCCAGCTGAAGTCGTAGCCGCTCATATCCAGCCAGTATTCGCTATTCACAGTGATCGTCGCCATGATTCCCCCAGCGTTGTAGGGGAATCCATAGATCGTTTCATGGTTGTAGGCAACGAATGGCGATGCCGCCGGAAGTCGGTGTGACGTTTCCGGCGACATCGCTGTGGATTCAGGGGATACTGCATGTTTCCTCAAATCGTAGCCGATTTAAGGATAAAAACATGCGCAATTCAAAGTGCTACAGCGTCCTTTGCGCGTCTAATAAGACGCGCGGCGCTGTAGGTGCGTGACGCCTATTCCACCGAGTGCGCGGGGCCGAAGCGATCCATGATGAACGAGGTCTGGACGGCGGGGCCTTGGAGGCGGTCGGTCTTTTCGAGTTTTACCGTCGGCATTTCGGCTGGCGCCGTGCGCTGCTGCCAGGAGGTGGTGAGAAACAGGCCAGCGCCGGCAAGAAATCCGATGGCAACATAGATCCAGTGATTACGCATGACTGAAACTCCTTCTGTCGGAAGGCAAATGCGTGAGGGCTTGTCTGGTTCCCCGGTATCGGCCCGGGAGCCATGGGCTCGTCAAAGTCTAAAAAATATGCGCCGCACCGTCATTTCTTGCTGTTTACAGTATAAATATTTGTCGGCCTGCCGGTTTTTCTAGCCTCGCTCACGTCTTTTTTACCGGCAGGTCAGGCAATGGTTTTCCTCGGCGTGCGCAACGGCCAACCACCGGCCTAAAGGCGCGATGATGTCTCGTCCCCGTCGTTCTGCTTGCGGAAATGCCACCAATCCAATCATGCCCAAGCCCCTTGAGCATCGACCTGGTTTGATTGAAGCAGAGGGTTCTGTCTTATGCAAGGAAATTATAATATACGTTTGTATAGCAAGGGTTTGAGCCAAATTTTCGGATTCGCGTGGAAGTGATCGGGGGTAGTGGAGGGGCGCAAAAAGCGACAGGTCTCCGCGCGCGGTAACGTCCGTTGAGCCGTGGCGCACGGTCGCCCCACGCCAGCTACAACATCTGCGGCGAGGCGGAGTCATTCACGCGCGGACGCGCCGTGGCTGGATCCCTGTGACGAGCACAGGGATGAGGGCTTCTTGGTCGGCCGCACAAAGAACATCAACGGCCGAATGTCCCTCGGATGGCCGGCTGTCGCTCAGCCGATGCCCTAGACTCACCAGTCTTGTGCTCGTCACAGGGTGACGGGATTGATAGCACGCCGCCGCCCGACTGGCTCGATGGGTCCGCGCCTGGTGGCTGCAGGTGATGGACATCCGCCGCCGACCGCGAGCGCCTGAACGGATGCGGTGGCGGCGGGGGCGGCGAAAAATGCTGTCGCTAAATCGGCGATCGGAAGCTTTTCACTTTGCCGGCTCTTGCGCCGCGCAGGTGAGTTGGATTATTCCGTAAATCAAGGATAGGAATTTTGTCCTGATGCGGCGGCTGCTTCGGCAGCCGTTTCGATTCCCGAACTTATCAAACATCGTCAAACAACGAATTACGGCAGCCGCCGCGCGTCCCACGACGCGGCGCGGCGCCGTAGGCGGCCGGTGATGCGCCTTCGTGGAACAGCGACCTTGAAGCGTCCGAAAGGATGCGCGGCGCCCGGGCCATGGCAGCGTCACCGGCCGCCCCGCAGCCGCCCGGCTCGATCGCAAGGCGCAAGACGCTTGAACGACGCTGACCAGAGGCGCAACGCGACGGCCGGGCGGGTGCGGGACGGAAATCAAGGAGAAGTTTATGAGTGACTGGAAACGTTCTTTGGGGCCGGGCGCCCCGACTGGCAAGGTTGAGCGCCGGGCGCTGGCCGTGTCCAATGCCGGGCACATTAGCCCGGAAGATGCGAGAGCTTATGCCGAGAGTCTGCTTCAGGGTGCCCTGTACGGTCGGCAGGCCTACTCTCCGGAAGGACTACGGAAACCTCTTGGGAGGCTTTCGAAGGAACCTTGGAGTGACGATGCATACGCCGCGGGTCCCCGAGTGGGGCTGAGCGGTTTACAGAGGAATCTGGAAGAAGCAAAAACGGAACTTAAGCACTTGGTGCCGAAGGTTTCCAACAATGATGGCGTATCGGCCTTGAATGGCATCATATCGTCGATACAGGCGACGCAGAACAGGCTGGACGATGATGAGCGAAAGGGAGTCTTCGACGAACCCTACAAAAATGAGCCGAACCTCTACAAAGAGCACGAGCCAACGTTCGAAAAATTCGGCGAGCCGTCTGGGCGTTTCGTTGACGGCGCCGAATCCTCGTGGGATCAAGGAAAGGTCCGCAGCGGCAAAGGCCCGTCCATGACGCTTAAGCAGGCTTTGCTTAAGTGGGCGGAGTGAGATCGACCTTTACCACGACAGCGCAGCGCGTCTCATCAGACGCGCAAAGGATGCTCCAGCACTTTGAATTGCTGCATGTCTTTGTCCTTAAATCGAGGTCGATTCAATAAGACATGCAGTAGCTTTCGGAGCGATGGAGGCATGAAGTAGCCGCTATAGCAAATCCTCCAGTGCGATGAAGAGCGTGCCGAATTCCACACGGCCCTTGTCCGCGAGCGCGTCGGGGAGCTCAAAATAGAGCTTCTCGGCGTGAGGCGATCCTCCGCTGACGAAAACCTCTTCCGACCGGTTGGCGAACACGCAGCAAGCGGCGGGGTCGTCGGGCGCGGCGCGCACGCTCAAACGGTAACTTTCACCCGATAGGAAGAAGCGGATGCGGATATCGTATTCGCCTACCTTGAGTGTGCAGAGATAGCCAGTGCCGCACCAGCCGGTCGCGTGTACGAAGCTCTTGTCGTATTTCTGAATCCACGCCTTGATGAGGTAGCGCGGCTCGCCGCTCTGCCCGGCTGCGAAGGCTGAAACGGCTGATGCGGCGGCGAGAAAGGTCGTGGCAATGAATTTCAGCATGGTGCCGGGGTGCTTTCCTGGATCGTGACACGCTTGGCGTGGCGTGCGGGCGCTTGCGATGCAATCTGAGTCGCGATTTTGGCGCAATTATGGGTAGCGAAAATAGTCGATGCACGCTTCTCTTCGAGCCGGCTTCTGCGCCTGTTCGCACCATGCAAAAGTCGAAGGAAGAGAGGCGACGGACGTGATGGAAGATGATGTTTCAAGTGCCCCGGGGTTTTGCCCGGACGATCCAGCAGATGGGCCGGCCGATGATGGGGACCAATCCGCCGGTCCGTCGGCGAAGGGCTCGCGCACGCGGCTCGGCGGTGCTTTCCTTGAGGCGGTGCAGGCGGATTTCGAGGCGCATGGTGTCGACGTGATCGCGCGGCTGCGCGAGGAGAAGCCGGAGTCCTATCTGAAGCTCCTGGCCTCGATCCTGCCCAAGGACCTTTCGGCGAATGCCAACGCGCTGGACGAACTGACGGACGAAGAGCTTGTCCGGCGCATCCGCATGCTCGACGCGACGATCCGGCCGCTGATCGATGCGCCGGCGAAGGGCAGGGCGGCGCGGAAGTCCGCGGCGACCCGGCGATCGTCCGGACAGCGCCCCGGATCGAAGTCGAACCAGAGTTGATTCCTGCAGAAATTCGAAGCGTTGCAGGGAGTTTTGGAATTCTGGAAGATGTCCCGCTGCGGTAGGATGAGGTGGAGGCCACCTCATCCCGATTGCATCAGCGCGCCCGTGAGACGCCGGCGGGAACCGAGGCCTCGCTGCCCGAGAAGATGATGACGGCGAACATCAGCACGCCGGCGAAGGCGATCAGCGAGGCAATGGCGACGATCGGTTCCATCGCCGCGTTTCCGGAAAGCATCAGATAAAGCGACGGGATCAGCACCGCGACGCCGAAGGTGTAGACGACATACTGGATCATCGCCAGACGCTTCTCGGCCTTGCGCGGGTTGAGCGCGTGGTAGCCGCCGAAGAGCGCCATGGTGACCCAGCCGAGCAGGTTGGCGTGTGCATGGGCACCGGTCGGCGCGTGGTTACCCGAAATCGACATGTGAAGGCCGATCGAGATGCCGGCGATCAGAAAAATGATGGCGGTCTTGAAGTAAAGATTTGCGATGCGTGGCATTGGTGCTCCCCCTCTGTAGCCGACGGAAATTTAGCATGTTCTCAAGGGCCTGAAAACGAGGCCATCAAAGGATCTTTGGCGCGCCGGCGCTGTTACCGATGTTACAAATCGAAATATTTGCAGGACGAGGCGGAACTGGACAGCATTGCAGGCGGGGTGAAAAAGATTTACCCGACGCTCGGTCACGCGGTTTCAGCGGAACTTATTGCAGCTACGGGAATTCGGTAGGGAGAAACCACCCGCTGCGTCAGCGCACCCGTGCCAATAGCACAGCGGCACCTTGCATTGCTGCATAATTTCATCCGCGGATCGAATTATGCAAGCGGAGGATTGCGATATGCTTGGAACCGTACTTCTCGTTATTCTGATTCTGCTTCTGATCGGCGCCTTTCCCGCCTGGCCCTATTCAAACGCCTGGGGCTATGGCCCTTCCGGCATTCTCGGCGTTCTTGTGGTCGTGCTCGTCGTCCTCCTGTTGATGGGAAGGATCTGAGCGGCCTCGCGGAGCAGGCCCGGGATAGGGGCGCCCGCATACGGCGAGCGCGGACAAGCGGGGTGCGGGCCTTCTACCAGCTTGCGCCGTCGATCAATCGGTGTGGGATCTCCTCCCAGACCGCCCGGTCGAACATCCGCATGTTGACACCCATGCGCGAGGCGTTGCGCCCGCGCGGCGACCAATGGGTCGTGCAGCCGCAACGCCCGCAATGATGCATGGTGAGCGTTGCGTCGCCCTGGACATAGCCGACAAGCGTTTTCTGCTCGTCGCTGACCGTGACGTCGTCAACAGGATAATAACCCCAGAGCGCGCCGAGCCGGCTGCAGATGGAACAGTTGCAATCACCGAGCGTCTCGGGGCGGATGGGGACGGTGATGCGTACCGACCTGCAATGGCAATGACCTTCGATCATGGTGTGCTCCTTCGGTGAGCCGGCGCGTTCAAGCATTGGCCAGCACTGAAGGAAGCGCAAGAGGGGTGTCGCAAGAGGGGTGTGAAGCGAACCCGGAATTGGAACCGGGGTGAGGGTTGCGACGTTTCCAGGATAAGTACGAAGGCCCAGCGCGGCTATCGCGCCGCGTGACGCGCAGGCAACCGCGTCAGCCCCATCCAGTCGGGCCTTCCCGGACGGGGCAATCACCTCATTTCGAGATCGAGGAGGTTATCTCGGCCGACACGGCGGGGGTGGCCTCTGTTCGATTTTGGGCCAAGGCGACATGAAGAACCGCGGACACGGCAATGGAGAAGGTGAGAGCAGCTATCGAAGCGCCAAGACCAGTTTTGACCATCTCCATCCCCTTTCAAGCGCGTTGTTGTCGTCCGTCCCTTCAGAGCGTGCGATGACGATATTCGTGTGGCGCCGATTGAGATGTTCCCCCGGTAACGTGAAATATGGTTAACGGCCGGTTGATGGCGGCAGTCGCGCGCCGAAATGCCGTGCGTCCGATGAGACGCGCGGGGGCGCGGTGCGGTTTCCGGTTTCCCTGGATATCTTTGCAGTGACGGGATCGCCGGCCGCAGTACGGCCTGGCAATTTTCGCGACAGTTCGAGCTCTACAGCGCCGCGCGTCTTATCAGACGCGCAAAAGACGCTGTAGCACTTTGAATTGCAGCAGGTTTACTTCGTGGTGATGCCGTGGTCGGGAGCGCCTTCGCTCGACCAGCAGGAGCAAGGCTCGCCGGCTGGGCCGGTGCCGTAGTAGCACTGCGTCAGGCGGGTCGTGCATTGGCGCGGCGAATTATCGACGACAGCGGCGGCCACTTTCGAGCGGCGCACGGGTGCGGGCGCTTCGGCGGTCTCGGTGCACGAGGACGCCAGCGCCGAGAGGCAGAGCGTAATCAATAAGGTACGGCTGATTCTCATTCGGTGGAATTTCCACGACTGCTCGTCAAAGGCAAGAGCCAATGATGGAACAATGCGCGAACCGGCGGAGAAAAAATGCCAAATCGATCGACGGCGATACCGGACGCCTTCGGACAACCGTGCGATCTCCACGCGTTGCTCAAAGAACAGGCGGTCCTGATGGCCGAACTCGACCGGCGGCGGCGCACCAATATTCTCGCCGGCTACCGGCCCTATGCGAAGCAGCGCGAATTCCATGCGGCGGGTGCCACGGTGCGCGAACGGCTGTTCATGGCCGGCAACCAGCTCGGCAAGACGCTTGCCGGCGCGGCGGAGGCGGCGATGCACCTGACGGGGCGCTATCCGGACTGGTGGCGAGGGCGACGGTTCGACAGGCCGGTCGTGATGCTGGCCGGCTCGGAATCCTACGAGCTGACGCGCGACGGTGTGCAGCGGCTGCTGGTCGGCCCGCCGCTCAACGAGGAGGATTGGGGCACTGGCTTCATTCCGAAGGCGGCGATCCAGGCGACCACGCGGCGTTCCGGCGCTTCCGGCGCGCTCGACAGCGTGACGGTGCGCCATGTCACGGGAGGCGCCTCGACGCTGCTCTTCAAGGCCTACGAGCAGGGTCGCGGCAAGTGGCAGGCGAACACCGTCGACTATGTCTGGTTCGATGAGGAGCCGCCGGGGGATGTCTATTTCGAGGGGATCAGCCGCACCAATGCGACGCGCGGCGCGGTCGCCGTCACCTTCACGCCGCTCAAAGGGTTGAGCAGCGTCGTGGCGCGATACCTGATGGAAAAGTCGCCGGATCGCGAGGTCATCACCATGACGATCGAGGATGCCGAGCACTACACGGCGGAGGAGCGGCAGCGGATCATCGACAGCTACCCGGCGCACGAGCGCGAGGCGCGCACCAAGGGCGTGCCGGCGCTCGGTTCGGGGCGCATCTTCCCGGTCACGGAGGAGACGATCCGCGTCGATCCCTTCGAGATCCCGAAGCACTGGGTGCAGATCGGCGGGCTCGACTTCGGCTGGGACCATCCGTTCGCCGCTGCCGCCTGCGCCTGGGACCGGGACGCCGACATCTTCTATGTGACGAAAACCTATCGCGAGCGCGAGGCGACGCCGATCATCCATGTGGCGGCGCTAAAACCCTGGGGGGCGTGGCTGCCCTTCGCCTGGCCGCATGACGGCCTGCAGCACGACAAGGGGAGCGGCGAACAGCTTGCCGCGCAATATCGCGGGCAGGGGCTGGCCCTGCTTGCCGAGCGGGCGACCTTCGACGACGGCACCAATGGCGTGGAAGCCGGGCTTTCCGACATGCTGCAGCGAATGCAGACCGGGCGCTGGAAGGTGTTTTCTACCCTGAGCGACTGGTTCGAGGAATTCCGCCTCTACCACCGCAAGGACGGCCGGGTCGTCAAGGAACGCGACGACCTTCTCTCGGCGTCGCGCTATGCGCTGATGATGAAGCGGTTCGCGCGGGTGAAGACCGATGCCGCGGCGTGGAAATTCACGGACCGGAAGGTTGTTTGAGGGGGATGGGGTTCCCTTCGCCGCGCAGACCGGCTAGGGCGGTGCGCCGCTCGCGGCCGACTGCCGCTTATGCCTGGCGGCGGGTCCTCCGGATTACCGAATAAGCCCTACCCGGAGGAGGTATTTCCGCCTTCGGCGTGGCGGACGAGGGTCTAGCCCGCAGGGAGTAGACATCCATGCTTCGTTCGCCAAGCGTTCCTCTGGTGTTCGTAATTACTTGAGCCGGTGTTTGCATAAGCGGCAGTCAACGGGCGTACGGCGCCGGGCGTCTTAGCGGCCGCGCAGGTCGCTGCAGCGCTTTGAATTGCTGCATGTCTTTGTCCTTAAATCGAGGTTGATTTGGGAGACATGCAGTAGGCAGCCTTGATGGAGAACCGTTGCCCACATTTCCGGAATTGCCTTGAACCAGGCAATTCCAGACGGAAAACCGCGCCCCACTTTCCTGGGTTCTAGTTGCTCGGAGCGATTGGCGGTCTGCTCGGAGGCGCCACTGCCTCGGGATTAAACGCCAGGATACTTAAAACGAGAGCGACAAGGATGAATATAAGCGCCAGAAAGGCGATGCCGGTCTTGTTCATTCCCCATCATGAGGAATCGAAATGTGAGAATTTCGAGGCATTCGCGAACCTGCGAAGCAAAAGCCTCGCCTCTACAGTGCCGTGCGTCCAATCGGACGCGGAATGGCCGCTGTAGAGCCTTGAGTTTCTGCATGATCTTGTCCCTGAATCGATCCCGATTTAAGGAATCACGCAGAAGCGCCTACGGCCTGTCATCGCGTCTGGATCTGTGCCGCCGGCAAGTAGACCTTGGCAACGGCGTGCTCCTCGCTGGTCAAAGAACCTGCGAGGAAGAGATAGGCCGATATGCCGAGCACGGACAGCAACAGGATGGCCACGGGCAAGCCGGTCGAAGCGTGATATTCCGGCCCTCGATAATCTTTTCCAATCATCGTAACGAACTCCACTCTATGCACATACGAGAACGTGCCATCGGCGGAACTGGTTCCTGCGCGATGGGTGGCCAAGGGTAACAAAGGTCGAGGCGTAGTAACGTGACGGCATTATACCATGCTCCTCAGCTCATGGCCGGAGATTACGGGTGATGGGCGGCATCTGCCGCCGGCGGTTCACTGTCTGTTCGTAGCTATTTTTGGCGGCGGGCAAGCGCGACCAATCGGCGTTCCCATCGAGACCGGCCCGTCGGTCGGTCGAGAACGTTCGGTACGATCCCGGTCAATTCGAGCGCGTTTTTCAAAGGCTCACAAGCTATACAAATGCACAGGCCTGCAGCGCCGCGCGTCCCCCATCCGAGGCACAGTCCCGGCGCGCCGAATCGTGTCGTGGGCGCGATCAAAAGACCGCCAGATACCGGAGCAGTGACAGGATGCCGATGATGATCACGATGGCCTGGACGATCTGTTTTGCACGTGCGTCCAACGGAAGCCGATTGACGAGATAAAGCACCAGGATGACGACCAGGAACGTGATCAAGATGCTGATGAGGATCGACATGGCCTCGTACTCCCGATGAAAGCTTCCGATTAGGCTTAACTATGGGAGGTTTTGCGGAAGGGAAGGTCTGCTACCGAAGATGGCAACGTTTGACTGCGCCGATGCTGCGCAGCGATGGGACACTGCGCCCCCCGCTTGCATTGGAAGCCCGGAGCGTATTGCCATGGACCGGTCGCGTGCGCCGGGCGCTGCGCGACTGGGGCATTCTCGTTCGCTCTCCATCTGTCGGTGGGCGATGCCGACACTTGGCAAAGCTGCGTTACTCTTCCCAAAGCATTTCCATGATGTCGTCAGGTGATTCATGAACCTGGAGCGTCGCGGAGGTTCCACCGTTGGGCGCGAAGGTGACGAGCGTGGTGCGCCGCTGCCCTTCTACCCGCTGGAAGTGCGTAACATTGTCCATGTTGATGAAGATCGGTCCGTTGTTGTCGTGCAATTTGAGCCACATGGATCAGCCTCTCTGATGTTGCGGTCCATTGAGATATAACATCATCCGGCCTGCGATCGCACTTTAGCTTATCAGGCCGGCCGCGTTTCGAGCCAGTTTCGTGCCATCTTCCCAGAGCAAACCGGGCAGACTTCGTTTTCGCCGCACAGGGAAGAGTGGGGTCTCTGCTGCAGCGATGAGACCGCGTGAGCCGGTGTCCCTTGCTGAACGCATCTTCCTCTCCGCCTCGCGCATCGGCCGGAAAATCGGAATCGATTTTCGGAAAGCACGATACGTAGCTTCAAAGACCTACAGCGCCGGCGAAAACGCGCCGTGAGCGCACACCAAGCAAAGACAATCAGAAATTTACTGCCCGAAAGGTTCTCCTATGGCCGCAATGACCGATGAACGGCTGGCGCAGCTTGTCAGCCAACTGGTGAAGGACTGCGAGGACTATCGCGATGTGCTCGCGGTCGATCGCATCAAGGGGATGGAATATTACGACGGCACGATGAAGGACGTGCCGGCGGATGCCAACCGCTCGAAGGTCGTTTCGCGCGATTGCCGCGCGGCGATCAAGAAGGTGCTGCCGTCGCTGATCCGCACCATCCTCGGCAACGACAAGGTGGTGGAATACGCCCCCGTCAACGAGGGCGACGAGGCGGCGGCGGAACAGGCGACCGACTACATCAACTACGTCGTCTTTCCCGAAAGCGACGGCTATGACGCCGTGCAGGATGCCGCACATGACGCCTTGAAGCTCCGCAACGGTGTGATCCGCTGGTGGTACGAGAACAAAGTGTCGGTCGCTGTCTCCACCCACACCGGGCTCGACGAGGCCGCATTGGTGCAGATCGTCAGTGACGACGCCGTGGAGGTGCTGGAGCAGTCGCAGACGACGGAGAAGATCCAGACCCCTCAGGGCGTGATCGAACAGCCGAGCTACAATGTGAAGATCCGCCGCAAGGTGGAGCGCGGCACGCCGCGGCTGGCGGCGGTGCCGCTCGAAGAATTCCTGATCCATCCGGACGCGCTCTCGATCGAGGAGAGCCCCATCACCGGCATTGCCACGCGCATGCGCCGGTCGGACCTGATCGCCATGGGGCATGACCGCGACCTGATCGAAGGCCTGCCGGCCTCGGCCGGCGACAGCGGCCGCGACGACGAGGAGATCACCCGCAGGCGTGATGCCTTCACCGCAAGGGATGCGGTGCCGAAGGCGCTGGAGGAGGTGGATTATTACGAGCTCTACGTG
>NZ_JASKLS010000001.1:478431-540515 GCF_030124375.1 Sinorhizobium sp. 6-70 | reverse complement strand
TTGCGGAACTGCGCCGGCTCGTCTTTGCCGGCGGCACGGGCGCAGAAAACCTGCTTTCGAACGACGAATGGGACGAGGTGCCCTTTGCCGACTTGATCGTCGAGCGGCGGCCGCACCAGCGCGAAGGCGGCTCGGTGACCGACGACATGGCGGAAATCCAGCGGGTGAAGACCGTGCTGATGCGCCAGACGCTCGACAATCTCTACTGGCAGAACAACCAGCAGCCGATCGTCCAGGAAGGCGCGATCGCCAATCCTGAAAGCGTGCTTAACCCAAAATTCGGCCAGCCGATCCGCGTCAGCCAGGGCATCGATGCGCGCGCGGCACTCGGCTACACAATGGTGCCCTTCGTCGCGAAAGAGTCCTTCGCGATGCTTTCCTATCTCGACCAGGAGGCGACCGACCGCTCCGGCATTTCCGATGCTTCCAGCGGGCTCGCCCCGGACGCGCTTCAGAACATGACGGCGCGGGCGACGGCGCTGATCGAGCAGGCGGGTATCGGCCAGACGGAGCTGATGGTGCGCACTTTCGCTCAGGGCTTGAGACGTGTGTTCAAGGGATTGCTGCGGCTCGTGATCAAGCATCAGGACCGGCCGCGCGTCGTCAGGCTGCGCGGGCAATGGGTGAGTTTCGACCCGCGCCACTGGAACGCCGAGATGGACGCGACGGTCAATACCGGCCTCGGCGCCGGCACGCGCGAGCGTGACATGATGATGGTGCAGATGGTCCAGCAGCTGCAGGAGAAGCTGTTGATGACGCTTGGCCCGGACAACCCCTACGTCTCGCCCGACAACCTCTACAACGGCATCGCCAAATCGGTGGAGGCGGCGGGGCTGAAATCGCCCGACCTCTATTTCACCAAGCCTTCGCCGGAGGAGATCCAGCGCCGGATGCAAGCAAGCGCCGGGCAGCCGAACCCGGAAATGCAGAAGCTGCAGATGCGGGCACAGGCCGACGCCGAGAAGGCGCGACTTTCGGCGGAAAACGAGCGGCGCAAGCTGGAGATCGAGCGTGAGCTGAAGCTTGCCGAGATCCAGCAGAAAGGCGCGCTGAAACGCTATCAGATCGACGCCGAGCTGAACCTGAAACGACAGCAGAACGCAGCGGAAATGATGGGCGGCGAGCCGCTGGCGGCGGCGCGGATTGGGGGGATACCGGGGTGAGGAGAATTAGCGACTTATACGACTTTTACGAAGCGCCGATGGGAATCGGCGGCGCCCTAGAACTGCGCGATTTCGGCGAGGCGGCGAGAAGCCACTTACCGAGGTGGGGTCGCAGCGAGAGCCGGCACAGCTGGGGCGGCACCGAATTTGCCCAGGCTCGGCCGCCTGCAAGGCGCGGCCTCCCGGCAAGAACGCCGGCGCAAGAACAGATGGCGGATCAAATAGGGGTCCTCATGAGGCAGATACGGCGCCTCAACCCCAACGAGACGTTTCTGGAGCCGCCGGGCGGCTCCTCTTCCATTCAGGCGAGAGACAATTTGCAGCGGCGGCTGGAACAGCTTCAAAGAGCTCAGATTGTGGATCCCCGCACCGGGCTACCCATTCAACGCTACATCGTCGACCCGAGAGGCAACATCGCCTTCGAACCGCTGGGAGGAAGTACGGTACCTGGCGCAAATCCTGTCGATACACACACGCGCTATCCGAATGGCTCGAACTATCACAGAATGAACCCCGAGGGGCATGGCTCCAGAAAAACGCCGCATGGACATGGACACCTGTTGGGCACTGGTACAGGCAAGACGCATCAGGGCCCTTCGATTGACATTTGGGGTAATGTGGTACCGTACAACAGCCCTGATGCACATTGGCCGATGAGGTAAGAGAATGAAGCCCGACGAATTCCTGAACACGATCTATCTCGGCGACCGCGCCTGCAAGACCATCATGCTTGATGGTTGGAAGAAAGAGGTCAAGATCCAGGTCGACGCCATATCGCGGGTTCGCGGAGAGACCTGGGATTTCTATACGGCCGAAGATATTGAGGATGGCTTCTTGGTGTTCGAGGGGGTCGATCATATTTCCTTCGATCCACCTGGCGTCATTCCGAATGACGACTTCGGGGATATTGAATTTCTGGGTTTCGACGACAGTCGATTCACAGTGGTGATCGATATGGGTTTTTGTGACGAAGCTGGAGTTTACGGTTCCGTGAAAACCAAAATTCGGGCGACCGCAGTTGCTATCGAGAAGCCGGGCGAGGAGGACGCGCGGATCAGGGACTAGTGGTCGAGGCCCATCGCTTGATATTCATGGCAACATCGTCCCCGTGGAACAGCCCTGACGCGCACTAGCCGATGAGGAAATGAAATGAAGCCTGACGAATTTTCCGGACGATCTATCTGGGCGATCGCGGATCCAAGGCCGTCGTGCTCGACGGATGGCGGGATGAGGTCAAGATCCAGATCGATCTGATCTCCCGAAAGCGGTCCAAAACATGGGACTTCTATTCAGCCGAGGACGTGGAAGACGGCTTTCTGGTGTTCGAAGGGGTCGATCATGTCTCCTTCGATCCGCCCGGCCGAATTCCGAACGACGAAATCGGTGGCATCGAATTCCGTGGTTACGAAGGCGATCGCTTCACGGTTATGATCGAACTAGGTCACTGCGACGAGGCCGGCAAATACGTCACAGTAAAAACGACCATCCGGGCGAAGGCCGTGGCGATTGAACGGCCCGGTGAAGAGGACGCGCGAATTCGGGAATAGGAAAGCCGCCTCGCTTTTGCCGGCAGCAACAGCGTGAACGCGGCTCGGTGATCAAAATGGCGGAAATCCAGCGGTGAAATCCGTGCTGATGCGCCAGACGCTCGATAATCTCTACTCGCAGAACAATATCAGCCGATCGTCCAGGAAGGCGCGATCGCCAACCCTGAAAGCGTGCTGAACCCTAATTTCGGCCAGCCGATCCGCGTCAGCCAGGGCATCGATGCACGCGCGCGGCGCTCGGCTACACCATGGTGCCCTTCGTCGCGAACGAGTGTTTCGTGATGCTCTCCCATCTCGATCAGGAGGCGACAGATCGCACCGGCATTCCGATGCCTCGAGCGGGCGTGCTCCGGACGCGCTGACGAACATGACGGCGCGGGGATCGGTCAAACGCTACCAGATCAACGCCGAACAGAACCTGAAACGACAACAGACCGCCGCGGAAATGATGGGCGGCGAGCCGCTGGCGGCGGCGCAAATCGAGGGGATTCCGGGATGAGAAAGCAAGTTCGTGGACTGCAGGATGGTTACGCCGACGTTCCGACGACTTCGGCACTGGAACTGCGCGACTTCGGCGAGGAGGCGACCAGCCTTTCGCGCGACGCAACGAGCCCACGCCCGCGCAAACGTGGCAAGGGAACGGAGGTGGCGGCGACGTATGTGGTCTCCAACACGAACCCGACCGGATGGCCACTCCAGGCATTTCTTGGCAATAACATGCACAGCGGCTTGTTCATCGTCCCTGACGATGGCGATCCGCAGAAAAAGTTCCTCTACGATCCGGCTGGTAGCTACATGAGCCAGGAGATGGGCAGCGGGCGCGCCCTCTATGGGCCAGAGGTGTCTCCCGAAGGTTATGTGCGCTATCAGTTGCGAGATGGGCCAAACGTGACTGTGCGTAAGTACGCAACGAGTCCGGAAGAAGAAGAGCAGATAAAGAGGCGGACTTTCGACCTTGGCGGCGCGCCAGCAGCCAATTGGATTGATACGGGCTGCACAACAGGAGTGAGCGAGGCGATCAAGGGTGTCGGGCCATTTCGCCGTGTGGAGCAAACCATGTGGCCGACCAAGCTGGACAATCAGCTCAAAGATTTGAGCAAACATGTGGGTGAAGCCAACGATGTCGAGAGCTTACGACGGTTGCTGTTCAAGTAGGTTCAATTGCGAGGTATGATTTTGATAATCGAGGTCGGCCCAAATGAAGGACATCGCCACTTATTGTTTTATTTTCAGACGATGCACCTAATGCGAGCGAAAAAGTGCCACAATTCTGCTGGATGGATGGCTAGTCAATCTGCTACGCATGAGCGCTAGCTGAAGTCTATCCTTCTCGGGGGCATTTTATGCGGTATGTTGTTCTAAATACGATTCGTGTGTTTCTCAGCTACGTCGGTATGTTTGTATTTGCGGCATGGGCCTATAACCGCCACTTTACCTTCGGTGTGGCCGCATTGTTTTCACTTCTCTATGTGTTTGCCTTCGTCCCCCTTCCCAAGGCACGACTGCGGAAGCGCCTCCTATACATCACGTTGGCCGCTGTACCGCTGATGCTCGTGCCACTGGTGCATTCTATGATTTTCTACAGAGTTGGTAGCCTCAATGTTCTCTGGGAGGGAGTGGAAATTGTGTTCCTTGTTGGATTGCTTGGTCCCCAATACGCCGTGTTTCTTCTGACCTATGTTGTACTTGAGTTCCTGATTATCAGAAAATTTGCCTCGACGCAGACCGCAATCGCTTAGAGCATCGTCTCGTGAGAAGATTTGCCGTGGCAGACGCGTAACATAGGAACGAACGCGGTGCGTGCATTCGGGGAGTTGAAGCATGTTTCTGAGCGGCGGCGAGTTGGATAAGATCACAGCGTTTCGGCGCGCGCTGCATCGTCGGCCCGAGCTTTCCGGCGCCGAGGCGGAGACGGCAAGGGCGGTCGAGCGGGCGCTTGAGGAAACCGGGGCGGACGAGATTGTCACCGGGCTTGGCGGGCATGGTGTGGCGGCCATCTACCGGGGGAAAGGCGAGGGGCCGACGGTGATGATCCGCGCCGAGCTCGACGGCCTGCCGATTACGGAGGTTTCCGATCTGCCGCATCGCTCCGAGATCGCCGGCAAGGGGCACCTCTGCGGGCATGACGGGCACATGGCGATCCTGATGGCGCTCGCAAAAGGGCTCGCGCGTGAGCGACCGGCGCGCGGGCGGACGATCTTGCTCTTCCAGCCGGCCGAGGAGAACGGGGCAGGGGCGGCGGCAGTCCTTGCCGATCCGAAATTTTCCGCGCTGAAACCGGATTTCGTGTTTTCGCTGCACAATTTTCCTGGGCTGCCGCTTGGCCAGGTGGCGCTCGCGGAAGGCCCGGTCAACTGCGCCTCGCGCGGCATGAAAATTACGCTTTCCGGCAAGACGGCGCATGCCTCGTCGCCCGAAGACGGGATCGCGCCGACTTTTGCGCTCGCAAAGCTCCTGGGTGGCCTCACCGCTCTTGGTGCCGGCGGGGCGCTCGAGGAAAACTTCACGCTGGTGACGGTGACGCATGCGAAGCTCGGCGAGGAGGCCTTTGGCATCAGCCCCGGCCACGCGGAAATCTGGGCAACACTGCGCACGCTGACGGACGAGCGGATGGCGGGGCTGGTGGCGAATGCGGAGGCTCTTGTGCTCAGGGAGGCCGAGGCGGCGAAGCTTGACGCGACGACCAGCTACGAGGACGTGTTCCATCAGTGCAGCAATGCGGCATCTGCCGTCGGGGAACTCAGGCGGGCGCTCGACGAAGAGGGCGTCAGCCACGATCGGGGCGCGGGCGCACTGCCGATGAAGGCGTCGGAGGATTTCGGCCTCTTTGGCCGCGTCGCCCCCTCGGCGATGTTTTTCCTCGGCGCCGGCGAGAACCATCCTCGGCTGCACAATCCTGATTATGATTTTCCCGACGCGCTGATCGGGATCGGTGCCCGCGTCTTCATGCGGGTGATCCGCAACCTGGTGGGGTGATTGCATGGCGGCAAGATCGTCGGCGCTGCGAGAGGGGATGCAATGAGGTATGCCGTCCGTAAGTTAGCCCTTTCATTTGCGTTCGCCGTTGCCAGTGCCGCGGCCGCGCTTTCGGCCGAGATCGGGACGACGACAGGCACGGCTCAAACGCAGGACGAGAGCCTGAAGGAATTCATGGCGGCCATTCCGGATTGCCTGGAGTTCAATGACCAGTGCTTTTTTTGTGCGGTGGTGAACGGCGCGGCCGAATGCTCGACGCCGCAGATCGCCTGCGTGAAGCAAAAGATCCAGTGCACCAAGCGGGCGGGCAAATAGGCAAGCGATGGTGCCGGTGTCGGCTGTCGCCTTGACGGCCGTCTAAACCGGGCATGACTATAGCGGTGTATTTCATCGGGAAAATGGCCCGGCGGTCCAGCTGCCCCTTGGGTTCCTTGAAGACGGCTCATCTCATCCGCTCGGTCACCGAGGTATGGCAATGGCAGGAAAGGTGGAAATCAATGGCGGACGGCGCGGGCGCTTCTGGAGGATGGCGCCCTGGGCAATCGCAGTGCTCCTGTGGCTGCTGCCTTTGTTGGCAATGCAGTTCACCGATGAAGTGAACTGGGATGTGACCGATTTCACTGTCTTCGGCACGATGTTATTCGGTGCTTGCGGGGCCTGGGAGCTGGCGGCGAGGATGACGAGCAACACGGAGTACCGGGCCGCCGTCGGCATAGCGCTCGCGGCGTCATTCCTCCTCATATGGATAAACCTTGCCGTCGGCATCATCGGAACCGAGGATAACCCTGCCAACCTGATGTATGGCGGAGTGCTTGCCGTCGGGCTCATCGGTGCCGTCGTCGCGCGTTTCCAGCCACGTGGAATGGTGCGCGCGTTGATCGCGATGGCGCTCACTCAGGCGTCGGTCGCCGTCATCGCGCTGATCGGCGGATTAGGCTCTACGGGGGCGAGCATGGTTCTGGCCGGCTTCTTCGCCGCGCTGTGGCTCCTGTCGGCCTTGCTGTTTAGGAAAGCGGCGCGGGCACAAACTTCCGCATAGGTTCGCTCCGGACTTCCGCTTTCCATCCTTTGCGGTCCGAGCCCGTCAGGTTCAGCGGTACTAGGACCAATGAGTCGTGTGTGGCGACATGTGACGTCGCTAGACCATTTCATTGTTTCATTGAAACAGTGAAATGACCTAACTCGTTGAAACTACGCAATTCCGGACGGAAAACCGTTACACACTTTTCCTGGAATTGCTCCAATCCTAACAAACGGTGGCGAAGCCAGAATCCCACCCGCCTCCATATGCGGGCCGGGCGTGGGCTTCGCGCGACAGGGAGAGTTTTATGTATCCTTTCTTGATCAAGCAGGGACTGAAGAGGGTCGGCCGCAAGCTGGGTAAGTCTATGTTCAACGACACCCTCAACCCAGATGAAGCCTATGCGGATCGCATAGCGAGAGACTTTGGGATCAACTGGCACGATGCCTATGATGCGTACCGTCAAAACCCGCGGTTTTGGGAGGAATCCTACAAGGAAGATCCGGTGGGTTCCCCCAGCGGCCCGGCAATGGCACGGTCGGAGCGTACGTCTCGACTACCTGCCGCGACTGTATCGCCCGACGGCGTCTCTTCCCCGGAGAAGAGCGGCATTTGGGATAAGCTGTTTCCGGGCAGAGTTTCCCTCAGGCGGGCGCAAGACGACTGGCGCGAATGATGCCAATGCGGGTTCACGGAGAACCGCATGCTTTTCCTCGAACTAGACCCCGCGGGTGAAGCTCAGATAGGCGACAAGGCAAAGCAGCCAGAAGAGCGCACCGGCAAACTTGCTCATGGTAGAACTGAGAAGGAAGCGGCCGGACGGAAGGCGCTTGAAACCCAGCCAGTTGAAGGCGATGTCGTCAGTATAGATTTCTTCGACTTTCACTCGACCGAAACTGACCAGCGGCACGACGATGCGCGCCGTCCGATGCAGGAGAAACTCGAAGATGAGAAGGTCGAGGATATTGAGGATGAGGCCGACGACAGCATCGAATGCGAAGCCGATTTTCTTCATGTTTCAGGGACTCATTGGTTTCAGAGACGCATTGGGGTTTCAGAGACTCATTGGCGAAATTGCCGGATACGAAGTTTCCTTTCCAGCGGTCGTCGGGGTTTGAGGGACCTCTCCACAAAGACGATACTGCGCATGCAAATGGGTAGTCCAGAACAAAACGGGAATCAATCCTTCCGTGTAACGATTTTTCGCCGACATGGGATGGTCGGCCCGTCCGAATTATCACGGGAGAAAACGTGGCATGAAACCAGAGGAAAGGACGGCCGCGGCGCGGGCGCTCATCGACAATCCGCTGTTCGACCGGCTGATGGACGAACTGGAAGCGGCGGCGATCAACGGCTGCGTCAATGCGAAGATTACAGACCACGAGAGCCGCGCGGCCTTTGCCGCCGAGGCGCGGGCGATCCGCAATTTCCGCGGCAAGCTCAAGTTCCTGACGGAACAAGCCAGGACCGAGGGAACGAGCGCGCCGGCGTGACGCGGGCGTGCGCAATGAGGAGGGCGCCGCAAGCGCTCCTCCGTTAGCCGGTTTCCTTGATGATTTGATTCAGGAAGCCAATGCAACCATTTGAATTTCGCAAAGTTTTGGCGAAGGGGGCATTCTCCGTTTCGCCGAAAGTGTCTCTGTTTGCCGCATCTTTTGGCGATTCCCACTTCGCCGAAATGCTCTGAAAAGGTCATTCCATGATGAACGATAGTGCCAACCTGCCCTTCGGCGGGAGCAAAACCGTTGACGGCTCGCTCGAGCCCGCAGGCTTCGACGACCTCGACTTTCGGGAGTTGCATGAAGCAGGCGACGAGGATGAAGAGGCGTTGGATGCAACGCCCACCGAATACCCCGGCGAGTATGACGACCATGATACCCAAGGCGACGAGCCGGGCTTATCCGACGAGGGGCCGGCCAATGAAGCCGAGGATCTGGTCGTCACGCTCAAGGGCGGCGAAGAAGTTCCGCTTGAGGAACTGAAGCTCGGCTACATGCGGGACCGCGATTACCGCCACAAGACCCAGGACCTCGCCAATGGGCGGCGGACGCTCGAAAGCATGAGCAGTCGGATCGCGGCCACCGCCAACGCAGTTGCCGAACTCATCGCCGGGGAGATCCCCGACGAGCCGCCGGAGGAACTGAGGCTCTACGATCCGCAAGCCTATCAGCGGCAATGGGCACTGCACCAGGCGGGGCTGGAACAGCTCGCGCGGGTGATGGCGCTCGGCGACGAACCGGCGGCGGTGACGGCGGAACTTCAGGCAGCGGCGAGCGAGGAGAGGCTGGAGACGGAAAATGCCAGGCTTCTCGAAGCCTTCCCCGAGACGGGGCAGGATGAGGGGCGGCAGGCCTTCTTCGCCGACGCCTTCGAGACGGCGCGGGAGCTCGGCTTTTCCGACGAGGAGGTGCGCGAGGTCGTCGACCACCGGCTCTTCAAGCTGGCGCACTACGCCCGGCTCGGGCTCATCGCCGAACGCTCGCGGGCGAGAGCCTTGCAGAAGGTGGCGGCAGCACCCGCTTCCGCACCGCGCATGAAGGCGCGGAGCGAGACACGGCGCCACCAGCGCGAAAGCCGCGAGGCGATGCAGCGGCTGACGCGCACCGGCTCGATCCGCGACGCTATGGCTGTCGATTTCGAGTAGCGCTGCTCGCCGGTGGTTTCGGACGCCCGGCCGGCCACCTCCGTCCGCGTGCGGGGCGGCTCCGATCATTTCAACAGAGGCTTTTTCGCGTGAACTCCACGCGCGGGCGGCCGATCTCATTTTCACAGAAGGACCAGAAAATGGCAGTTCTCACCAATACGTTCCAGACCACCCAGGCCGTCGGCAATCGCGAGGAGCTTTCCGACGTCGTGTCGCGCATCACGCCGGAAGACACGCCGATCTATTCGCTGATCGAGAAGGGCAAGTGCACCACCTATCACCCGGAATGGGAGACGGACGAACTGGCCGCGCCCGGCGCCAATATCCGCGAGGAAGGCGAGGAATACGCCTTCGGCGCGATCACCCCGCCGACGCGGCTCGGCAACTACACCCAGATCATGCGCAAGGACTGGATCATCTCCGCCACCCAGGAAGTGACAGCCGAGGCCGGCAACGTCCAGAAGCGCAAGTACCAGAAGCTGAAGAAGGGCGTCGAGATCCGCAAGGACGTGGAATTCGCAATCGCCGACACCAATGCCTCCGTCAGCGGCGCCACCCGCGAGTTCGGCTCCCTCAGCACCTGGCTTACCTCTAACGTCTCGCGCGGGGCCGGCGGCGCCAATGGCGGCTTCAACGCCGCCACAGGCCTGACCGTGGCGCCGACCGACGGCACGCAGCGGCCCTTCACCAAGGCGATCCTCGACACGGTGATGCAGCAGGGCTACCAGAACGGCGCGAACTTCCGCCATGTCTCGGTCTCGCCCTACGTCAAATCCGTCTTCGTCACCTTCATGTCCGACAGCAACGTCGCGCCCTTCCGCTATGCGGTCTCGCAGGGCGGCGAGCGCAACACCATCGTCGCGACCGCAGATTATTACGAAGGCCCGTTCGGCACGGTGATGATCCACCCGAACCGGGTGCAGGCGGTGAACGCCGGGCTTGCCCGCAACGCCTTCTTCATCGACACGGACATGCTCTCCTTCCGGTGGCTGCGCCAGATCCAGGAAGACCGCGACGTTGCCAAGACCGGCGACGCCGACAAGGGCGTGATCATCGGCGAGGGCACGCTGAAGGTGCACAACGAAAAGGGGCTCGGGGTTGCGGCCGATCTGTTCGGGCTTAGCGACGCAAGCTGAGCTTGGCGGGAACACGGGAGGGGCGGGCTTCGGCTCGCCCTTTGTAATTCGAGCAGGCCGAGGCCGCCCGGGCCTCTTCGGTCAAGGTCGAAGAGCCCAGTGGTTCTTCTTGCTGCCTATTTCAAAAGGATCAGATCGATGGTCACGAAGAAAAACGTGAGCCTGAAAGGCGGAGCGACTCTGGGATCGACTGTTTCGCAACCGCGGATCATTGAAGGACATCCTGAAGAACTGGCTGGATTGAGCCGTTCTGGGCCATGAATACTAGCAGCACTCCTCTTGCATATGTTCGTGTTATGTTCTACAATGAAAAGGTGTTGTGGCGATTGTCCATAACCGTTGGTGGCAACACTTGACGAATGCCGCGTAGAACGCGAGGGGATAATGTTTCTGAGTAGACTCGGCACCTTGATGGTGCTGGTCGGGACGCTTTTTGCTGCACCGGCAGCGGCCGATCCCGACAAAATTATCGATGCACTCCTTACATGCAAGCCGGATTTCTTCGAGGTTCTAAAGACTGAGAAATCGGCATTCATGCCTGCCCTGCTCAGGCAGCGTCTCATTCCTGTTTCCGAGTTTGTTGAGTCCATGGCAAGTGTCGCAACTTTCCAACAAGCGATTGTGGCTCGCGGGCTTCGCGTCCAGGTCTACCTGCAGACCGTTATCTCTGGTGCCAGCGCCGGCTCCGGCGATATGAGGACGCATATTTGGGGGGTTCTGGTTCCGGGCGAGCCGCAAGAAGTCATCAAATCGCTCGAAGCGAATGTGCCGGGCGCGAAATTCGAGCCGCTTGCAGACGGTTGGATGATGAGCCCGGAAAACTGGGAGCGACCGGACCCGTGGAGCCTGCTTCTTGTTCGCCGGTACCAGGACAGGCATGGAATGGGTAGCAGCATATGGTGCTTTGCCGAGACGGCGGCGCTGAAGCCTATGCAAGGTTTGCCAAGCGTGGAAGACCTGCTCTGGAAATATTGAAAGCGAAGGACGTTCCGCCTGGAGCGACGAGTTGTTCCTGTGGAAGTCGATTCTAACCAGTTTCGCCCAAAGATCCGACGCGTTCATTGCTTCGCTCGAGAAGACGATTTCCGACTTCGCCCGATAATCCGCGGGTAATCATTGGCGTTAGACCTGACGATGGCATCGGGCGAAGCGGCCTCCTCGATTGAGACGTTGGAACGCCTAAGATCACAAATGCGCAATGCGGCGCCACCGCCGACATGATGGGAGCCATGAGTGCGCTTCCGGCGCCTCGCTCCTTGTCTGGCTACGAATATTTCCGCGCGACTCTTGCGTGTGTTCTCTATCTGTTCTAAGCAAAACGGGTTGCGCCATGGACTGTTAAACCGCTGGTGGCACGAAGGGGGCGGGCGGATGCGCGTTCTCGGGGCCCTCCGATCTGGAAGACGGCGTCGGCACACTGGCGATACCCACCGCGCAAACGGAAATGATATCTTACGCGTTTCCTGCCGGTCAGGGCAAAGGGCGATAGCGAGCGCGGAAACAAGCAGTTGAATTCTTTTGCGTCGAGAGGAGCAATCTTGTTCAGGAGTTTCATCGCGGCTCTGGTCGCTTTCGTCGCACTCAATTTCGCCGCACCGGCACTTGCTGCGCCGGACCGGCTGCTCGATGCGCTGCTTTCCTGCAAACCGGAGTTCTTTTCGGTGCTGAAGGAGGAAAGGGCGGCGCTCGGGCCGGTTAGGATCGATTTCGATGAAGACGAGGGCAACTCGCCACATGGTCCGCCACGGGAAAACTACTACGTGCAAATGGCGATCTTCGCAAAGCCGATTGCGATCGGCGGACTTCCGATCATCGGCTATTCCCAGCGTTACGTAGTTCGCGAAGGCGAGGCGCCGTCCTGGTACATTTTTGAACTTCAAGTTGCTTGGCCTGCGGAAAGAGTTGGCCAAGCGCTCGAAACGCGGCTGGGGGTCAAGTTCGATGAGCTTAGGTCCTTCGGCTGGAGTAACAAAGAGGCGGTAGAAGACGGGCGGGTGTCATCGGATTTTGGCATTACAGGAGAAGATGCCCCTGAGGGACAGTCCAGCTTGCGATGTCAGGTCAGTCACGCGGACACGCCCGGCTTCCGGCCCCCCCACATCACGGCATTGTTCGGGGCGCCGGAACTGAAGCCGCTGCCGCTTGGTGACGCCGACCGACTGATGAACGGGTTGCTTGCCTGCACGCCGGAATTCTTCGATCTGTTGAAAGCCGAACAAGAGGCCTTCGGAGCAGTGAAAATCAGCCGCATATCTCTATGGGGCAAGAGGAATGAGCCGATTGAAACGCGGGTAGAGTTTTCGTCGATTGTGCACGCGTGGGGGCTCGATCTCACCGCCTATTTCCAAAGGGTGGATCGATCGGCGGGCAGGGAAAGGATCTCGTGGGGGTTTGAAACGGCAGAGTGGGAGGACCCACTCTGGTACGCCATCAGGCAGCGCACTGGAAGCGGATATGTGGAAGGACAGGGATGGATTGTGGATCTGCAGACGGAGGAAACGGGCTACACGCCGTCGCAGAACTTCTCTATCCGCGATGCTGGTTCCCGCGAGGGGGGACGCTTGGTCTGCTCATTCAACTCGGATGATTTTACCGCGGCGGCGCTGCCTGATCCCTCCGACTTGTTCCTGACGGCGCCGCGGTAAATCAGTGAATCCTAGCGCGTCGCATTCATTGTGAGTCATGCGACACGCATTAAGTCTTTGTTTACATGCGTGTCGTTGTCCCGAAACCGCGCCACGTTTTCAGGCGACATGCATTGGATAGGCGAAGCAGCAATTGGCGCCAAGAGCATTTCTGAAACGGATCGTCTTCGATCAGCCGGCGGGTCCTTTCGAGAGTTGCACTCGCAAAGGTGACGTCTCTGCTCTTGAGAAGTCTGGACCGGCCGCCCGAACGCGCCCGGGATCCGTCGTTTGAATCCAGTTTTTAAGGTGAAACCGATGACGAAACGAAAGTCGAAGAATGCCCAAAGATCCACGAGTCTCAATTGGATGGGATTTCCGATGGAGAGCTATTCCATGCGCGACGCGATGGACGATTTTGATGATCGCCCGACCATTGACCCAAGGCGTATGACGGAAATTCGCCATCCTGACAACGGTCGCCCGCGACCCTTCGCGCCGGAGCATGCCCCGCTCGTCGAGCCCGTTGCGAGGGCGCCGATGGACTACCGGGGGGCCCTGACGGGAATGACGAGGTTCGTCGATCCGGCGGTGCAGCTGCCTGTCGATCATTTTCAGAAGTTGAAGGCGACCGACATCTTGTCGGACAATCTCGCCGCCCGTCTGAAGCGCGATCTTCAGCAAAGACTGAAGATGAGGGAGGAGCAGGCCGCTGCCATCGTCGGAAACGCCGACCACGAGAGTGGCGGTTTCGGCAGGACTTTTGGCAATCTGTGGCAGAACGGGCGTGTAAATAAGGATGCGTTCGGCCATATGCAGTGGGACGGTTCGCGAAAGAGAGATTTCTTCGAATGGGCTGACGAGAACGGATTGGATCGGAACTCTTATGAAGCGAACTATGGCTTCATGGAGCACGAATTCAAGGAAGGTAAGGAATTCGACAAAGGTGAAGAACGTCTGTCTCTCACGGACTTCTACGCGACCCCGAATGTTGACGACGCGACTGAAGTGTTAGCTCGAGGGTATTTGCGTCCCAATCCAGAGAAGCTTCAACTGCGCAAACGGCAGGCGGGAGCGAAAAACGCGATGAAGCTCCCGGACTACCAGAACGACATTCCCTACGACTTTCCGCCGTGGCGCACGCCGGTTCCGGCACCTCGGCCGGATATCGTCGAAGGCAAGCCCTGGCGGTACTGACCGCGCGTGTCGCTACCTTGTTAGCAAGGCGGTTCTTCGGAGCCGCCTTTTTCATTGGAGGAAGCAATGTCCGAAACAAAGAAGCCGGTGCCGGTCCGGCTGATCTATGACGTCTGGCTCAACGACGGTGAGCGGACGCCGGCCGGAACGATCGTATCCTTGAGCCTCGCTGACGCCAAGGCGCTGATCGCCAACGGCAAGGCCGAGCGAGCCGATCCGCTGCCGGGAGAGTGACCATGGTGATCCGCGACGGCGACTGGAAGCTCTTCGATTATGATTTTCAGACCGGCCGCTCCGTATGGGTGATGGAGGACGGCAACAGGACCCATTGGCGGACGGACTATCCGGTCGAAAACCTCGTTCGCCAGAACGAATTCACCCGCCATGCGACCACCGGCAACGCTTTCGGCGAATGGACCAAGGTCGCCTCGATCCCGCTCAACCTCGCCCATTCCGAAAACCTGGTGCGGGCCCATTCCGAAGGTGACGACCGCTATGTGAAGCGCTGGCTCAACGACGGCGACAACCGCGCCTGGCGCAGCTTCGAGGGACATCTATGACCACAACCGACTATACGTCGCTGCTCATCGACGCCGGCGACTATGCCGGCCGCGATGACGTCGCTCATCTCTTCCCGCGCTTCCTTGCTCTGGCCGAGCTCAAGCTCAACCGCGTCATGCGCATTGCCGACATGGAAAAGACCACGGCGGTGCCGCTCGCCGAAGGCGAAGGCAGCCTGCCGCCGGATTTTCTGGAAGCGCGGCAGGTGCTCGCCGCCGATGGCCGGGCGCTCCGGGCGTTGCCGCTGCAGGAACTCAGCAGTCACGGGACATCTGCCGATGCGCCGATCGGCTACGCGATCATCGGCAGCGCCATTGAGGTGCGGCCGAAGGGTGGCGACAACATCCACCTGACCTATTACGCGAAAATCCCGCCGCTGACGGCCGAAGCACCAAGCAACTGGCTGATCGAAAAGGCGCCGGACATCTATCTCTACGCACTCGTCGAGGAGATCGCCGTCTGGGAGCGCGACGTTTCCAAGGCGGGCGCGGCCGAAGCTTTGAAGCGCCAGGCGATGGCGGGGATTGGACTTGCCGACGAGCGCCTGCGCTGGGGCAATGCCGAAATCGTCATCGGAGGGCTGACGCCATGACGCTTCTGACCGTGATCAACGAAGTCGCCGACATCGTCTCGCTCGACCGTTTCGACAGCGTCTACGGCACGAACGATCCAAATGCGCAGACGATGGTGGCGCTCGCCGAGGAGGCGGGCGCGGAGATCGCGCGGCGCGCCGACTGGAGGCGGATGCTGAAGGCGCATGCCGTCTCCGCTTCGCCGGAGATCCTGCCGGCCGACTACCAGCGGCTGGCGCCCGGAGGGGCGGTGCGGGCGGCGGACGGCCGTTTCTTCCGGTCGGTGGCGAACGGCGGGCAATGGGCCGTGATCGTCGGCGTCGCCTCTGTCGAACGCTATTGCCACCTCCGCGGCAGGGAGATGCTCTTCTTACCGGCCGCTTCCGCCGCCGGTGCGACGATCGACTACGTCTCGAAGAACTGGGTACTCGGCGATCCTTACGAGGAGCGCGATACGTTCCGGGCCGACGACGACACGACGCTCTTTCCCGAACGGCTTTTGAAGAAGGGGCTGATCTGGCGCTGGAAGCGCCAGAAGGGCCTCTCCTTCGAAGACAACCTCGCCGAGTTCGAGGCGGATCTCCTGCAGGAGATCAATGCGGACAGGGGCACATCATGATTACAGTTCGCACGAACACAGTTCGCCTTGGCCGCCTGCCGCGGACCAACCGCGGCGAGGCGAGTATCGGCCGGCCGCAGACCTCGCAATCGATGACCTTCCCGGCGCCGAAACAAGGTCTTGTGACGACCGCCGACATGGCGTCGCAGACGCCGGGCTCGGCGACCGTGCTTACCAATTTCCTGCCGACGCTTGCCGGCTGCAAGATCCGTGGCGGCTCGCGCAAGGTGGGGCTTGCGGCCGACGGCGGTGCCATCCGCAGCGCCTTCAAATACAAGTTCGGCAGCAACGAAAAGCTGTTCATGGCGACGGCGAGCGCGATCTACAACATGACCGCGCCCGCGGCCCCGCCGGCAACGACGGTCGCGGCGGTGAGCGGGCTTACCGGCGGCGACTGGTGCGCCTTCCAGCACACGACCGCCGGCGGCTCGTTTCTCGTCTGCCTGAATGGCGCCGACACGCGCCGCATCTATGACGGCACCGCCTGGACGACGACACCGACGATCACCTTTTCCGATACGACGACGATGGCGCAGCTGAACTACGGCTGGCTGTTCAAGAGCCGCGAGTTCTTCCTGAAGAATGCGACGCTCGACGCCTACTACCTGCCGGTGAACGCGATCGGCGGCGCGGCGGCCGTGTTCCCGCTTGGCGGGGTGATGAAGAAGGGCGGGTCGCTCATCACAGGCTTTTCCTGGTCGCTCGAAAGCGGCGACGGGCTTTCCGATCTCTGCGTTTTCGTTTCGACGGAAGGCGAGGTCGCGGTCTATGCCGGCTCCGACCCTTCGAGCGCCAGCGATTTCGCGCTGAAGGGCGTCTACCAGATCGGCAAGCCGCTCGGAAAGAACGCCTGGATCCGCGTCGGCGGCGACGTGCTGATCGCGACCTCGGACGGGCTGACGCCGATCTCCGAGGTGTTCCAGCGCGACCGGCAGGCGCTGACCCAGGTCTCGGTATCTCGGCCGATCGAGGACGACTGGCGGCGGGCGGCAAACGCCACCGGATCCGGATGGACGCTGAAACCCTGGACCGAGCAGAACCTGGTCTTCGTCGCCTTTCCCGACAACAGCGTCGTTAGCGACAGGACCTTCGTGCTGAATGTCTTGAGCGGGCGGTGGGCGACGATCAGCAACTGGCGGGCCAATTGCTTCGAGACGCTGCAGGGCGGGCTCTTCTTCGGCTCGCGCGAGGGGTATTGCTGGCAGGGCGACACCGGCGGCACCGACGACGGGCTGACCTTTGCCGCCACCTATCTCTCGCAGTTCACGCCGGCCGGACAATTCGGCCAGCGGATGGCGGCGACGATGGCGCATATGCATTTTCGCGCCAAGACGAAGCCGAAGGTGCAGCTTTTCGCCCGCGCCGACTTCGACCGGAAGGTACCGCCCTTCGACCGGGTGACGGAGGGCGACACGGCCTCACCGGAATGGGACGTCGGCCTCTGGGACGTGGCGCGCTGGGATGGCGTGTCGGAGGCACTGCGCTACGATTTTCGCCAGAACGTCCGCGCCAGCGGCGACATGCTGGCCGTCGGCTGTGTCATTACATCCGGCGGCGCGGTGAAACTCGACATTGAAGTGGATCTTGCCACGCTGCAGGTCGCGGCCGGGGAGGCGAGCGCTTGAACATCATCTGGGGCGGGGCTGGCGACCCTGCGAAGAACGAAACGATCGCCGGCTTCGTCGCCGCCCATGTCAACGGCTGCGAAAGAGGCTTTGCCGACTTCACCACGCTCGGCGTGACGGAGGAGGGCAGGCTCGTCGCCGGCGTCGTCTACCACAATTATTCTCCCGAAGCGGGTGTCATCGAGCTTTCGGCTGCAGCTACCAGCAAACGCTGGCTGACGCGGCCGGTGCTGAAAGCCATGTTCGGCTATCCCTTTGACGAGATCGGCTGCCAAATGGCGGTGCTGCGCGTCTCGGAGGAGAACACCGGTATGGTCGCAATCGCCCGGCGCTTCGGATTCACGAGCCACCGCATCCCCCGGCTTCGCGGGCGGAAGGAGGCGGAAATCATCTTCACTCTGACAGACAACGACTGGCGGGCGCATCCCGTCAATCGAAGGTAGGTGTGCTATCGGAAAATCAAAAGCTCCCACGCCCCCCGATCCGAAGGCGACGGCGGCGGCACAGACCGCGACCAATATCGGCACGGCGGTTGCCAACGGATACATGGGCAATGTCAACCAGGTGACGCCGGATGGCAGCCTCACCTACAGCTACACGAAGCAGAAATGGACCGATCCCTTGAGCGGGAATGTCTACGACGTGCCCGTGGCGACGGCGACGCAGACGCTCTCGAAGACACAGAAGGCGATCAAGGATCAGAACGATGCGGCGAGCCTCAATCTTGCGACGCTCGCCACTTCGCAATCGAGCCGGCTCAACGATCTGCTCGGCAAGCCGATGGATATTTCCAAGGCGCCGGCCGCCGGTGACTCTTCGAAGCTGCAGCTCCCGCAATACCAGCAGTTTTCCGGCGGACCGGAGCTTGCAACCTCCGTCGGCAATGCCGGCAACATTACCCGCAGCTACGAGACGGATTTCGACACCTCGAAATACGAAGACGCCCTGATGGCGCGGCTCAACCCGCAGCTCGATCGCGACCGCGCGGCGCTGGAAACGCGGCTTGCCAACCAGGGCCTGCAGCCGGGCTCAGAGGCCTATAACCGAGCGGTCGACGAGGCGAACCGGACGTCCAATGACGCCCGCATCGCCGCGGCGCTGAATGCCGGCCAGGAGCAGACGCGGCTTGCCAACCTCGCCAACCAGAAGGCGAGCTTCGAGAATGCGGCGCAGGCGCAGGCCTATGGTCAGGCACTGCAAAACGCCGATTTCGGCAACAACGCCAAGCAGCAGATGCACCAGAACAGCCAGTCGGCGACGGCCGCGAACAATGCGCTGAAGGATCAGAGCTTCAATGCCGAGCAGGCGCGGATCAACGCCCAGAACACGGCCCGCGCCAACTATTTGAACGAGCAGTATGCGAGCCGCAACCAGCCGATCAACGAGATTTCGGCGCTGCTTGCAGGCGGGCAGGTGACGAGCCCGAACTTCGTGCCGACACAGGGCCAGTCGATCCAGCCGGTCGACTATGCCGGGCTGGTGCAGCAGAACTATCAGAATCAGATGGCGACCTATAACGCCCGGCAGCAGGCGGGCGGCAATCTCATCGATTCCCTGCTCGGCTTTCTTCCGAAGTCCGACCGTCGCGCCAAGAAGAACATCGAGAAGGTCGGCAAGCTCAAGGGGCACAACCTCTACGAGTTCCGCTACAAGGGCGAACCGACATCCGGGCCGAAGCATATCGGCGTGATGGCGCAGGAGGTGGAGAAGAGCCGCCCCGACGCGGTGATCCGCGGGCCGGACGGCATGCGCCGAGTGGACTACGGCCGGCTTTTTTCGGCGGGGAAGAGGGATCGGAAGCAGCGGTAAGGATGTTTCCCCAAACTCAGGCGCGGGATTTCGGAAGACCACTCACGCCAGCAACACGCGTGCCTTTATCAAAATCAGGCGGCCCGCAATTAAGCCTGCGGCCGCAAGCAAGGAGCATATCGGTGGATCCGGCGAGACTTGGAAACAGGAAAGGCAATTTGCCGCGCAGGCGGCAGCAAGCGGACTTTGTCCGAGCAGGATTGATGGAGGGGAAGCCGCAGGCGACCGCGATGCATTCGCTGAGCGATGCGGTCGCCGGTGCGGCCTTTGCGGATGCGCCGCGGCGCCGGGATAACACGGCAAGGGAGGGGCTTGGCGCTCAAGACAAGACAGGCGCTGCAGCGCTCCGCCAATCAGTGATGCCGCGCAGCGTTTCTGTCTCCCACGAAGAACCGTGGCCTAGCCAGAGGTTGCCGCCTGCCAACGTCGGGTCTTCGATGGGGAACCGCTTTTATTTCGATCCGACTTTTGGAGGGGAACCTCAGTCCGGCACGGAGCTGTACGATACTCGCGCCTTTCAGCCAAATGCCTGGGAACACTTCCAGCCACGACGTGAAGTTTCTCGGCAGCAACAACCAGGCGAGCAAACAACGCAAGGCGGCGGCCTGCGCGAGAGCCCACATCTCGGGCGGATTGGGGGCGCGATCGGTGGACTTATCGGCGCGACGATTGGCAGCCACTACGGCCCGCACGCGAGTCGAATTGGCGGCGCGGCAGGTGGTTTGGCGGGCTACTATACTGGAGCTTATGGTGGTGGCATGATTGGGGCTCGGAACGGCTTCAAGGGTGATCTCAGCGGCTTGCGATGATCTCTCTTGGGGATCAGCGTTCAAATTTCTTCGGAGACGATATGCAGAAGATTTACGCAGCTATCGGTATTTACGTCGTGCTGACGCTCATCGACTGGCTGCTCGCCAAATTTAACATAAGAATATCGGGGAAATTGTATCCGGTAATCTGCGGTATCGTTGCATACGTTCTTTTCGGGTTCGTCACCTGACCCGACGCTTTTGCGCGCGCAACGACGGGCGCGATATCCTCAAGGCGATCCCGCCCGAAATCGAACCATTTCCATTTTCTGCGGCCTCCCATCGGGAGGCTTTTTTATGGAGGCTATCTTGCCAAGAACAGGCGGAGTCTATTCCCCACCGGCCGGCACGAAGGGGGTGCCGAACACGACGATCCAAAGCGTGCCTTATAATGCGCTGATCGACGACCTCACGGCCGATGCCAATGCCGCGCGACCGATCACCGCGGGCGGCACCGGCGCCACAAGCGCCAGCGCCGCCCGCACGGCACTCGGCGCGCAGGCCGCAAGCGCGGCGCTGAGCTCTATCGCCGGGCTTGCGACCGGTGCCGACAAGACGATCTATACGACGGCGGCGGACGCCTATGCGACCACGGCGCTGACGCCGTTCGGCCGATCGCTGATCGATGACGCCGATGCGGCGACCGCGCGGGCCACCCTCGGCGTCGCCATCGGCACCGCCGTCCAGGCGTTCGACGCCGGGCTTCAGTCGATTGCCGCGCTGACGACGGCCGCCGACCGCATGATCTATACGACGGCGGCAGACAGCTATACGGTCACCCCTCTCACGGCTTTCTCCCGCACGCTCCTCGACGATGCCGACGCGGCGACGGCGCGAGCGACGCTTGGCCTCGCGATCGGTACAAACGTCCAGGCCTATGATGCCGGTCTTGCCGCCATTTCAAACCTGGCGGTGACCAACAGCAATTTCATCGTCGGCAATGGCACAACTTGGGTAGCGGAGAGCGGCGCAACTGCCCGCGCCTCGATCGGGGCGCCAGCCACCACGCTGACCCTCACGGCTGGTAACGGCCTAACCGGCGGTGGCGATCTATCCGCAAACCGGACGCTCACGCTCGGGACGCCTTCTCCGATCACAAACTCCACGACGGATACCGTCACCGCGGCGAGCCACACGCATTCGCTCGGGTTCATCGCGGCCGAAGTGTCCACGACGACGAGCGCGAACACGACGAGCTTCCCGCTCGGCCATATCATCGGCTGCTACACACCGGCTCTTCCAACTCGGAACGGGTTAATCGTTCCATGCCTGAACACCGCTGACGTCACGCAATACGTCTACGACGGGTTCGCCAGCGCTGGCACTGCTCTGACCGGAACTTGGCGGTCGCGGGGGCATCGTCACGGCCGACCGATCAATCCTCCAACGGGTGGCCTAACCATGATCACGACAGCACAGCCGCAGGTGCACACCGTTTCTGCGATCAGGAAAACGAAAGATCCGAACATTTTGCCGTCTTCTGCAACCTGACCGACTTGGAAGGCGACACTTACGATGCCGTTTCCTTTGTCGGGCCCCGCGATCCGCACGGCCTAAACCCTGTTCTCCGGCAATGGATGGCCGACAATCCTGACTTTCCCATTCAGGACTACGTTCCGCCGACCCCGCAAGAGATCCGCGCCGGGATGCCGCCGCTCCCCGCGCGGCAGCTCCGTTTCGGACTGATCAACAACGAGGTTCACCTTGGGCCAAGTTGGCGCCATCATCGAGGCAATGCCCGACGGCGCGGAGAAAGAATCCGCCCGGATTGAATGGGAGTTCGCCTCCATATTCAATCGTATGCACCCACTGATCGCGTCTGTCGGCGCCGCTCTCGGCCTGACCGAGGAACGGATCGACTCCATGTGGACGGCGGCTCTCGGCCTCTGAGCCTCCGGCCCTCACGAGGCATCGCTGTGACCTACAAGCTGACGACGATTATGCCGCCCATACCCCGGGGCTGCCACACCGGCTTGATCGGGCTTGCCTACATGGCCGGGGCGATCGAAGACCCGCTTGATTCGGGCGAGTTCTCGATGACAGGAATCCAATGGCATCGTGCCATGGACGTCATCGCTCATCTCGCGAGTGGGTTGTCGATATCCCGCATGTCGGGACCAAAAGTCAATGCGACGTGCCCCGCGGGTTCGGCCGTGGGGCCTTTTTTGTTGCCTCGTTTCCCCGGGTCTGATTGGTAGTAGCTTTTGACAAGAACCACAAACTCGCCGAAGCAGGCGAGTTGTGGTCGTGAGAGGTGAAGAATTGCGTGGGTATCTTTTACTTACAGAAGGCCGGAGTGGATCGAGTTGGCTGGGCTCGCTGACCGATAGCACGGGCGTCATGGGCCGTTCCAATGAGTGGCTTTCCCCCCGCATCCTCGGGTCGAGCATGAAGGCCAAGTCAAAGATCGAATATGCGGACGCTGTGATCAAGGCAGCATCGACCGAGAACGGGCGTTTTGCCATCAAGATCTTTCCCCGCCATCTGTTTGCTTTCGCTGAGCGCTACGGGGACGATTTCGTCAATGTTTGTCGAGTTGAACACGACGTGTCTGTATTCCACCTCGAGCGCCGCGACAGCATGCGGCAAGCAGTCTCGCTTTTGCGCGGCAGGCAGACAAAGCAATGGCATTCCGGCCGCCCCAGTGAAGGCAAAGCAGAATATGATTTCGATGAGCTGGCGCGTTGCTTCTTCTACATCAAAGAAAGCAATTCGTTCTGGCGGAGCTATTTGGAACTAAGCCCTGATCTGCAGCATCAGACATTCATATATGAAGAAGTTGTTGGCGATGCCTCTCCGTTCATGAGCGCAGTTGCTCGTCAACTTGAGGTCGAATTGCCGGAATATTCTTCGTCTTATCAGATCCAGCGTGATGCGATTACTGAAGAATGGATAACTCGGTTCCAGCATGATCTGCTCACGAAAAGCCCCCTGATGAGCTACGATCGACGAAAGGAATTCAGGCCAGCTCTGAAGAACGTTGTCAGGTTGTTGCGCAAGCGGTTGCGCGGCGATCATCCGTTTTCATTCACATAATACCCGGGGTACCATCCGCGTCTTCGTTCCAACAATGGGAATAATTCCGCTTCGCGGCTTTGACCCGACTTGTGGGGGGCGGCGGGGCCGCGATGATAGCACGCCGCAAATGAGGTCAACGAACTGAGGCATGACGTGATAACCGATCTACTTAAGGCGTTGCTGTTTCCCCATAAGAGGGACATGTATATCGGCCGCCTTTGGGTCGAGCTTTCAAGTCGCCGGCCGGACATTCTTCTTTCAGCGTGTAAATCTGCTGGCGTTACAGCGCTGCGGCTCGACTATCTCGGTAAATATCCCATCCTACTGGACGTCAGAGGCCGTAGCATATCGGAAGCCGTTCTTGAAGAAGGCAGCTTCCAGTTCGGGTTGTTTGAGGTTCTTCAAAGACTCTATTCCAGGCGAGACGTCTGTTTTGTTAACGTAGGCGCCAACATCGGAACAAGCTGTCTTAACGCGCATGCCTGTGGTTTTCGCGACATCATCGCATTTGAGCCCGTGAAGGGAAACTTCGATCTCCTAGAGAAAAACCTTTCGGGCCTGGCGATCGATTTACGGAAGCAGGCGGTAGGCGAGGTTCCAGGGAAGGCCACCATCAACCTGAACCTTTCGAGCATCGGCCGGCACTCTTTCGTGAAGAACTTTGGCGATGGGGTCGAAGAGGTCGATGTCGTCAAACTCGATGACGTCCTTCCACAAAGACCTGGCTTTTTGTGGATCGACACAGAAGGATTTGAATTGAGCGTTCTTCGCGGCGCGACAGACTACCTCTCCAACCACGCCGAGGGGCTATGTATCGAGATCACACCGCAGATCATAGGCAAGTATGATGTCAAGCAGATCGGAGACATCTTAGCGACACTTCTCCCGTTTCTACACCTCCGAAGGAGAGCCGTTGAATGGCTTTGACCTGGTCAGAGAAGTGGCTGACGGCAAACAGCGAGATCTCATTGCGCTAAAATGATTTGCGTTGCAGGCCGCTGATGCGACCAACCGCACCGCCCCGAAGGAGGAACCGGAATGGAGGACGACCTTTTTGCCGAGCTTTTGCGACGAATGCACAAGAAGCAGGAACGGTTACAGACGGATTTGCTTGTTGTGAAAATCCTTTTTGGCTTGGTTTTGGGCGCCTCGGTGGCCCAAGTCGTGATTGAATGGTAGTTGCGGAACTGCGGTGCCCCGCAATCCCGCCCCGTGTTCTACTCCGGAAAGGTTACGCGACGTTTTCACGGATCGGTGCGTACAGGCCTGGCCTGAAAAAAGCGTTCTCAGGTTGTTGCGCCGGCAGTTACGCGGGGATCACTCTTTTTCATTCTGATCACTTGGTGGCGAGAGACGTCGCAATCACGGGCGAGGACACTCGGTAGGTCTTTGCCTGAGACGGTCCGCTTCAGCCGTAGCCGCAGCATTAGTGCTTCGTACCAGCGACGGACCGTAAGTATGGCCGCGCCGCCCGAGATGGCGTCTTCACTCACCCTTCGTTCACTGTTCGACGGAATATCAAGCGTCGACAGTCCATGCTCGCGAGCATAAGCGTCGAGTGTTTTTCGTGCTGCACTGGACAGGTTGCCAGAGTTGGCGAGGTTGACGGCATACTTCACCGTCTCCTTGTAGAAGCTTTCCGGCAAGATAGGCGCAAACTTTCCCGTCGTACTTTCAGATGCTACCGCGACGTATTCGCGCAATATCCAGTTTGGCAACAGGGAGGTATCGCCTGGGATGGGGCCAAATTTGAGAAATTCGGATTGCTCACGTTGCACAAGGGAGAGAAATTCTGTGGTCGCTGCGTTCGAGTTCCCCGTGGAGATGGCTTTGCCGTTGCTCAGGTGCTCGCCCTGGACAACGAGGAGAGGGAGCTCGAGAGAGACATACGTTTCGACGTGATCCATCAGCACGAAGGTCAGGAAGTAATCAGGCGCGAGGCCCCCGAAGAGCTTGCCGCGTTTTTGGCGGATGCCATCGATAACATCAGCGCGAATGAAGGAATTTAGTCCCCGCGGCGAGTCTTTCTTCATCTCGCCTCTCGAAAATTCTTGGAGCTTCGAAGTGCTCGATATCTCACGCTCGGTTCCCGAGTGGCGGTTTGTCCTTATGGACCGATAGCGGGGCAGGTCTTGCGCATTTTGTCCCTGGTAACATATCGCTGTCGGCCTCCGGCGGCGTATGGTGCTTGCCAGCCGCTCAAGCGCGTACAGTCTCAGCGCCATTCGATCCGTGAGCACTCCAACGTATTGACCGCGCGTTTGCCCGAATGCCCATTCCCAATGATCAGCCATTGGGAGGAACGATGGCGGGCGGACGTATCTGATGCGAGCGTCTTTGATAGCCTCGATCGCAATCTGGTTCTCCGCCGCGATCTCTGGATCAGAGTTGTCCGACAGAACAATTTCCCAGTCGTCGAACGTCTGCTTGCAGGTACTCGCGACCGCGTCTAGGAGGTATTCGGGCCGGTTGCGAGTAGGGATTACGACTGTAAAGAGAGGTCTTTTCACTCTATCGTGCATTTCAATCGCCCCAGAAACTTTCGACCACAGATAGTGCAGCAGGACATGCTTGTCAGCTAACCGTATTCATTGAGTTAACCGAAATTTTCTCGTTAAGCGGGAGGCCATCACAAATGGAATGCGACGGCCGTCACCGACGTTTTCCAACGATTATCGATGCGCTGCGGATCGAGGCTCAAGAGAGTCGAAATCGCCTTGTGATGCTCAACGAAGAACTGGTGTCGTTCGGCAGCTAATCCGTGGTGATACGTCAGGCTTGTCTTTCGTGAATTTAAGGACCCCGCCGGTCTGACGAGCAGATTGGAGCTATGTGGTCGGAGGCTGCGAACCTTTGGCGGGACAGCGAGGCCTGTCGCTCGGTGGATGCACGGCGCCAGGCTCTAACCGTCCTCCCCTGCCGCGACGGCTGAGATGGGACACAAGCGACGGCCACGCACACAATCGGCCTAATACGGCCGGTCCTGTTACCAATGAAGGAAAAAACCAAAATGAACAAAACCGTGCCTGCCGGCGCGGCGGTTCTGCTCGACTTCATTCGGGAGACCGAGGTCGGGCGGAAGGACCGCGCTTCTTATGACGTGATCTATGCCAACAGGCAGAACAGGCTGAAGCAGCCGCTGACGACGATGAGCTTCGGCGATATCGTCGGGGCGCAAAAGTCCTGGTCGAAGAGCCATGGCTCCAGCGCCGCCGGTGCCTACCAGTTCATGCGGGCCACGCTGATCGGTCTCGCGAAGGAAATCCCCTCGATCGAGGAAAGCGATATCTTCACGCCGGATTTGCAGGACCGGCTGGGGTTTCACCTCCTGAAACGCCGCGGCTATCCGGCGTTCGTGGCTGGCGAATTGTCGCTGATCGAATTCGGCAAACGGTAAGCGGTGTGGCACTCACACCCTCGACTGAATTTCTATGATCGGTTTCGAGCCGGACGCGGTTGCCATGTGCCCGGCACGGCACTGCGTTTCTCGCCGAAGAAATCAATGAGGGCACGCAGCTTTGGAGCCATCTGCAAACGTGTCGGCAAGTAGAGGTCGAAACCATCGAATGGCGGACACCAGGCTTCCAGCACGCGTATCAGACCGCCGGTGGCGAGGTATTTTTGCACCGCTAAATCGAAGTGCATAATCATCCCTACACCCTGTAATGCTGCACTGAGCATTATTGAATCGCTGTTCGAAACGAGCGAGCCTGCCGGATCGACGGCGAAGTCGTCACCATTCACAGGATCGGTGAACTCCCACGGTGCAATGCCTCCAAGACCGGGTCGAAAGCGAATACAATTGTGACGTTCGAGATCAAACGGGTTTTCCGGAGGCGGATTGGTAGCAAAATAGTCTGGAGTTGCCACGACCGCCATGGAGAGAGGTGGGCTGATCGGTATGGCCACCATTGTGTCACGCACGGCTTCACGAAGCCGAATTCCTGCGTCGCACCCCTCGCTAATGATATCGCTAAACGTGTCCGACAGTACCATCTCAAGTCGAATCTGCGGATATCGGCGACTGAACTCCCCTACATGCGGCGCAAGGAATTGATGCGCTGCAAAGTGTGAGCTGTCGATCCGGACTTCTCCGGCGGGCTGGTCCTGGGGCGCTGCAAGCTTCGTGACGGCATCGGCAATGACTGCCAGCGCAGGTTCGACATTGCGGAGCAGATTGCGGCCTTCCTCGGTAACGGACAGTGAGCGGGTGGAGCGATTGAGCAGTCTTACCGACAACTTGTCCTCAAGCGCCCGGATCGACTGGGACAGGGCCGAGGGCGATATCCCAAGTCGTATAGCCGCGCGAGAAAAGCTGCCCTCGCGGACAACTTCTGCGAAGGCGGAAATGGCGGGAAGCAGGTTTCGATCCATCACACTATGAAGTCCAACTTCAAACTGATTGAAGGATACCCCGATTTGTCATCGCCAGACACAGGTATATCTTCGTTTTATTGAATGATCGGAGGCGACGATGACGAATATTCTCATTCTAGGCGCGAGTGGGCAGATTGCTCGCTGGGTCGTCAAGATGTTCGGCCAAGATACGTCGGTCAATCAGACCCTATTGGTAAGAGACGCGAGTAAGGTTGACGCGCCCGCCAACGCTCGCGTTGTCCAAGGTGATGTCCTCGACAAAAGATTGTTGGAGGACATCATGACCGGTCAGGACGTAATCTACGCCAACCTCGCCGGGGACGTGGACAAACAGGCTGAAGCGATCATCTCAGCAATGCGATCCGCAGGTGTGAACCACCTGATCTTCGTAACCTCGCTCGGCATCTATGACGAGGTTCCGGGCGAATTCGGCGCATGGAATCGTCGCGAAATCGGAAGCTACTTGCCGCCATATCGTCGGGCAGCCGATGCGATTGAAGCGTCCGGTCTCGACTATGCAATCTTGCGGCCTGCCTGGCTGATGGACACGGATGAGGTGAGCTACGAAACCACCGAGCGCCGGGAACCATTCAAAGGCACCGAGGTCTCACGCAAGAGCGTGGCGGCGCTGGTGGCAAAGTTGATTGCGGATGGCACTCCCCTCGGCAACCGCAACCTCGGCGTCAGCAAGCCCGGAACCGACGGCAAGAAGCCCTCATTCATATGAAGCGAGATGAAAGCTCCCACAAAATCCCACAGAACAGGAGAGAGTCATGGAAAGCGTGAAAATCCGCAATTACGACATGTACTGGGATATCGCAGCAGATATTCACTTCCCGCCGAACTTTGACAAATCGAGCAAGTACCCGGCAATCATCAGCGCCCACCCCATTGGCAGTTGCAAGGAGCAGACTTCCGGCAACGTGTATGCTCCCGCATTGGCAAAGGAAGGCTTCGTCGTCATTGCTTTCGACGCCAGCTTCCAAGGAGCAAGTGGTGGCGAGCCGCGCTCCATCGAGGACCCGGTACAGCGCGTCGAGGACTTCCGGCATGTCACCGACTTCCTCGTGACCCTGCCTTACATCGACGAAGACCGGATAGGTGTCCTCGGAATTTGTGGCGGCGGAGGCTACTCCATTAATGCAGCCATGACTGAACGACGTATTAAGGCTGTTGGTACGGTTACGGGCGCTAACTACGGACGATTGATGCGCGGCAACTTCACCAATCTCGACCCGATTGGCGCTCTGGAAAAGATGGCGAAGCAGCGCACAGCCGAAGCGCGTGGTGGAGCGGTACATGTCGATGATTTGCTTGCAGGTTCAGTTGACGAGGCCCGCGCCGCCGGGGTTACAGACCGCGACCCATTGGAAGCGACCGATTACTATCGCACCTCGCGCGGACAGAAACCAAACGGGTTGAACCGTTCCGTGCTATCGCATCAGGCCGCCGCTGTTGGCTGGGATGCCTTCCACCTCGCCGAAGTGCTCTTGACACAACCGCTCTGCATTGTCGTCGGCGATCAGGTGGGGGCATTTGGGGCATACCGCGACGGCTGCGAGATCATCGAGCGTGCCGCCTCGAAGAAGAAGGAACTGATCGTGGCGGAAGGCTGGTCACACTATGACCTCTACGACAAGCCCGAACCCGTCGCCATCGCGCTTGGCAAGCTGATACCGTTCTACAAAGCGAACCTCTAAGAAATACGTTTGGCGTGGGCGCTTATCGCGCCCCGCCGGGCGGTTTAAATGGGGCAAATGATCCACCTCCGGAGAACATATCGGCCGATCAGGGTCGTTGGGCGCACGTCATGCCACCACATGATTCCACGGTAATAGCTCCTCAATCTGGTTCTGCTTGTGGCCTCTAACGATGGCAGTAAGCGTGCTGGCCAGATAAGCGAGCGGTTCGACGGCATTGAGTTTGCAGGTCTCAATCAGCGAGGCGATGGTCGCCCAGTTCTCTGCTCCGGCATCGTGTCCCGCGAAGAGAGCATTCTTGCGGTTCAGCGCGATTGGACGGATGGTTCGCTCGACCGCGTTGTTGTCGATCTCGATACGGCCGTCGGTCAGGAAGCTGCAAAGGCCGTCCCAGTATTTGACGATATAGGCGAGCGCTTCGCCAAGCGGCGACTTAACAGCGACGCGGGCACGATGCTGAGTGAGCCAGGTTCGCATGTCTGCGATCAACGGCGCGGATCGCTCCTGCCTTCCTACAAGCCGAGCTTCGGCGGGAAGGCAGCGCAGCTCCGCCTCGATCCGATAGAGTTCGCCGATCCGCCTCACGCCTTCCTCGGCAATCGGCGCAGACCCAGTGCGGGTGATCTCGACCAGCTTGCGCCGCGCGTGTGCCCAACAATAGGTGAGCCGGATGTCCGGTCCAACGCGATCCGGAGCAATCAGGCGATTATATCCGGCGTAGCCATCCACCTGAAGGATGCCCGTGAATCCTTGTAATATCCGCTCAGCATTTAGTCCGCTGCGGCCGGGAGCATAGGTGAAGGCGACACCTGGTGGAGCACCACCGCACCAAGGTCGGTCATCGCGGGCCAGCGCCCAGAAGTATCCGTTTTTGGTTTTGCGGGAGGCGGGATCGAGGACCGGTGCGCGGGTCTCGTCCATGAACAGCTTCGAAGACCGTTTTAGATCGGCAATCAGAGCGGCGAAGATCGGACGTAGTTCGAACGCTGCCCGACCGACCCAATCGGCGAGCGTGGAACGGTCAAGATCGATACCCTGTCGGCTCATTATCTGGGCTTGGCGGTAGAGCGGCAGGTGATCGGCGTACTTCGACACAAGCACATGCGCGATAGTCGCTTCGGTCGGCAACCCGGCGTGAATCAGTCGGGCAGGTGCTGGAGCCTGAATTACGCCGTCGGTGCAGGCACGGCAGGCATATTTGGGACGACGGGTGACGATAACACGGAACTGCGTCGGGATGACATCCAGCCGCTCGGACACGTCCTCGCCGATGCAATGCAGGCCGCCACCACAGGGGCAGATTAAGCTTCCCGGCTCAATGATCTCCTCGATACGAGGAAGGTGGGCGGGAAGAGAGCCGCGATTGGCGGCGCGTGGTTTGGGGTGCGGTTTACCCAAAGGGCCATCGGCATCGTCTTCGGCATGGACGGCCGCAATGGCCGTTTCCAGGTCTTCCAGCGCAAGATCGAATTGCTCGGGATCAGCCTTCTCGGATTTGCGGCCAAAGGCTGTCTGCTTGAAGGCGGCGACCAGCTTCTCCAGCCGTTCGATCCGCTCATCCTTGCGGACTTCACGCGCCTGCGCCGCAATCAGCATCGCCTTCAGGGCAGCAATATCGTCCGGCAGATCGACCGCTTCCAACATGGTGGGAGGTTATCAAATTCCGTCTCGGTTAACCGTCGGAATTTGCCAGCCGAGTCATCGTGTCGCACCTATTCGATTGCGGTCGGCGCTCTTGCCTGAACAGCACGAACCCGACGCCAGTCGAGCCCCGCAAACAGTGCCTCGAATTGGGCATGTCCCAAGGTTATCAGGCCGTCCCGGATACTTGGCCAAGTGAACGTGTGGTCCTCCAGCCGCTTGTAGGCCATCACCAGACCGCTGCCATCCCAGTAGATCAGCTTCAGCCGGTCTGCCTTCCGCGACCGGAATACGAAGACTGTCCCTGTAAATGGGTCCTTGTGCAGCTCGTTCTTTACCAGCGCTGCCAATCCATCATGGCCTTTGCGGAAGTCGACAGGCTTGGTCGCCACCATGATCCGCACGCGGTTCGATGGAAAGATCATGCGGGACCTGCGCAGGCACGCGCTACAGCGGCGATCCGGGCGACGGACGCGCCTTCTTCCAGACGGATGGTGACAGAGCCGACGATGATCTCGGGACGGCTGGCCTTCTTGATCGGCGGCTCCGAAACTGTTGGATCAACGATCACGGCCGCGAATTCGACCGCATCCTCGGGTGCAGGTAGAACGAGCTTGCCCTGCCGCGCCATGGTCCGCCAGGTGGAGAGATGGTTCGGCTTCAAGCCGTGGCGCTCTGCGACCTCATTCACCATCGCGCCTGGTCGAAGGCTCTCCGAAACGATCTGTGCCTTGACTTCATCGGGCCAATGCCGATGCACCTCACGTCCAGACTTTCTGGTCGTGAGAACCTCCCATGTAGTCTCCATGGAGAAACTCCCGTTGCGCGTCCATGGATAGGCGATCACAGATCAGGGCCAAGACCACAACGTGGAGCCGGGACACCGGTTACGGCAAACGGCTGGCGCAGGAGTGGGCGTCGCTTCCGGTGCTGGCCGACACCAGGGGCAATGAGCATGAAGTGAAGCGCGGGCAATCCTATTACGCCGGTGATGGGCTCAACGAGGCACTGGTCAGGCCAGAGAAGGTCGAAGCCGTGCTGCGGGAGGTGTTGGCCGTGGCGCGACGGCCCTCGAAGCCTGAAGCCTCGACCGCGCCAGTCACGCAGGAAGCCGTGCCGGTGGCGGCATCGCGCCCAGCTTCGACGCGCAAGGCCGTCGCGAGATCGGGGCGCTTCTGGACCTGGCTGCTGACGGCCGGCGGCAGCGTCGCCACCGCCTTGAAGGAATTGAATCTCGTGACGCTCGACTGGCGGGTGCAACTCGCGATCCTCACGGTGATCGTAGGCTTCGCCGTCTACGCAATCTCCTCGATGCCGGTCGTGCGTGAGGCGCTGGGTCTCAAGTGATGATGGTCTGGGGAAAGATGCTTGGCGGCGGTCTCGTGCTTGCTGCCGTCTTTTGGGCCGTGCTCGCCATCCGCGAGGAGGGGGCGCAAACAGTGAGACATGCAATCGAAAGGCAAAACAATGAAGCAGCAGACCGCGCTGACGCGAAGCGTCGCGCTTATGATGCCTGCCTTGGTTCTGGCGGGGTGTGGGATTTCGGGGCCGGGCGATGTGACGGGCCTGAGACGCGTCGTCGGCACTGATCTTGCCGGCGCCCGCGGCGCAACGCCTGCTGACCAAAGCCGAATAGACCGCACCGTGGTCGGCCTTTGCGCCGCGGCCGTGTGGACGAAGGCCGAATGCGAGAGACATGATGCGAGAGACATGGAGCGGGGCAGGGATGATTGATGCGGGCGTTCACCAGCAGCTCGGAACGCTGATCGCCGAAGTGAAGAACCTGCGCGAGGATTTCCGGCGCGCTGAGGACCGGGCGGACGCAAGCCTCGCCTCGACGATCCGCCGCATGGACGAACTCTTCGAGCGGGTGGGCACGCTCGAAGGCGCGATGTCGCTGACCAAGGAAGACATCGCCGACATGAAACCGGTGACCGAGGATGTGCGGAAATGGAAGCTGATGGGGATGGGCGCACTCGGCGTCATCGGCATCGGTGGCGCTGCGCTCGGGGTGACCTTTGCGGACGCGGCGAAGCGGATGCTTGTGCTGCTCAGGGGCGGGTAGATCGTGATGCCGGTGGCTTGGTTATCCGGTTGCGTGCCGGGTCGCCGACTCGGAGGAATACCGCCGCGTCGGCGACCGGTGCGCCGTGTGCTGCGGTTGCGGCAAAACGCGGAAAAACAATAGTCCAGGTTGTGTCTTCCTGGAAACCAGCGTAAGCCGCGAACAGCGGCTTAGCTGGCCTCGCGATGGCTGTGGATATCGCCCCGGCTACATGCCGTTTCCCTAAAATTTCATGGGTGCGGTCAAGGCGATTGCAGTTACCTTTTCCACCGGGGGGAGGGCCAGGGGGATGGTGACTGTCGCCGACATCAATCTGACATGGGTGCAGAAACGGGCGGATGCCTATTGCGCCAAACTTGGTGACCATGAAATGGGCTTTGTCCTGAAGCGCCAGGCGCGCGGAGACTGGGCCTGGACGATCTGGCATTGCAACGGGACCGGCAGTGACGATTTCCGTCATGCCACGACGCTCGATGCGGCCCAGGCGAACGTGCTGGCGGGCGTGAAGGACTGGTTCCGCCGGGCCGGCTTTTCGTAAGCAGAGGCAGACATTCCCTGGCCAGGCGCGGACCCGCTTTCATCGAAGAGGCGGCGAAGACGGCTTTCGCCGAAAGATCGGGGGCGGAGCTTCCTCTGGGATGCGGCGTGGCCCTGGCGTTCGGCGACGCGTTTGGGCGCAATCACATCGTCGGGCAGCGGTTCCAGAGAGGGGTGCCGGGCGTGCGAAATCAGTCGAAGTCGAAGAAATCGTAGCGGTAACGCCGGCCGACGAGGCGCAGCGAGCCGTCGGGCTCAACCACGTAGGTCTCGTAGACGCTGCGCCCCGCGCGATCGTTGAACTGATGCGGCACGATGCTCCCGACCGGCGCCCTCCTGAGCCTTGTTCGCGGCTGGCCGCCGTAGGTGATGCTGCCGGGTATCGGCTCGAGATAGGGCGAATAGCCGACCGTCACGGCGGTGGCGGTGCAGCCGCTCAAGCTCGAAGCGAGCAGGATGGTGGACAGGATGGCAAGCGACATCGCGGGCAGGGGGATCTTCATGGTCTTTTCTCGTTACTCGATGTGGCCCGGTTGAAGCGCCGAAGGCCTTAAACATCGGCCTGCCGCGAAACAACGCGTTCTAAGGCGCAGTGGAGACGCGGGATCCGGAGGACCGCATACCCCTTTCCTCGTCCCGCTCTAGCGGGAGTGCCTCGTGATGAAGTCGTAATCTATGTGGCGGCGGATCAGCTTCAGCGAGCGGTCCGGCTGGATCACGTAGGTTTCCCGGGCCAGCCCGCCGTCAGTGAAGAACTGGTGCGGCACGATGCTGCCGACCGGCGCCTTGGTGAGCTTCGTGCGCGGCTGGCCACCATAGGTAATGCTGCCGGGAATCGGCTCCACCTCGGGTGCCGTGGTGGTACAGGCTGCAAGCAGGAGCGCGGCGGCGCAGGCGATAGACGCTGTTTTCATCATGCGGTCCTCTTGTCCGTGCCGAGAAATCAACGATCCATATCGCCGAAGATATCGTAGTCGATGCGGCGGCCGACCAACCGCAATGAGCGGTCCGGTTCGATCACATAGGTCTCGTAGACCTTGTGGCCGAAATCGTCGAAGAACTGGTGCGGCACGATGCTGCCGACCGGCGCCTTGGTGAGCCTCGTGCGCGGCTGGCCGCCATAGGTGATGCTGCCGGGAATGGGCTCGAGATAGCGCCCGTAGCCGACAGACGGCGGTCGGGTGGTTGCGGTCGTGCAGGCGCCGAGCAGAAGGGCGGCAAAGAGGGCGGGCAAGGCATGTTTCATGGCGATCCTCTCAATGCTTTGAGGCGCGGCGCGAGGACTGCGTCCCAATTTCCTCAAGCCTCTTACCGGTCGGTCAAAAGGTCATAGTCGATGCGGCGGCTTATCAGACGCAGGGAGCGGTCAGGCTCGATGACGTAGGTTTCGGAGACCTGACGGCCGAAACTGTCGCGGAACCGGTGCGGCACGATGCTGCCGATCGGCGACTTGGTGAGTTTCGTACGCGGCTGGCCGCCATAGGTGATGCTGCCCGGAATGGGCTCGAGATTGCGAGAGTAGCCGACCGACGGCGGGGCAGTGGAGGTGCAGGCGGCGAGCAGGAGACCCGCGCAAATGGCGTGCAGAGCGGTCTGCATGGCTGCGTTTTCCTTGGCTCCGGCGATTGCGCCCTCTCCGTTGCGCGAAGGCCCGTTGATACACGTTAAACTGGCTGCGTCATCTTATTCTTTCTTCAACAACGGTCAAAGGAACCAACGAGTTTCGGTTGAGTTTCTGGTGATGGACGGCGCTGCGACACGAATTTGTCGGGATCTCTATTGCGTTCGATAGACGCTTTGGAGGATGTAGTGGATCGGACCCGCCGCTGCGTGTTTTTATTCCGTCAATCGGTTTCGATTGGAGGAAAAATGCAGTAGAGGCTCTCGCACGATCCGCGTTGCTTCAGGTATTGCTCATGACCGCCGAACAGTCGCTTTCGTTTCTCGTCATCGGCGCCATGATGGTTTTTTTCATCTGGGACCGCTTCCGCTACGACATCATCGCCTGTTCGGCGCTGATGCTTGCGGTGGCGGTCGGCATCGTGCCATTCAACCGCGCCTTTGCCGGTTTCAGCGACGATATCGTCATCATCGTCGGTAGCGCCCTGATCGTCAGCGCGGGCGTCGCCCGCTCCGGCGTTGTCGATGCGGCGATCCAGCGCTTCCTGCCGGACCTGACCTCGGTAAGGTCGCAGCTCGCGCTTCTCGTCGTCACCGTCACGGTGCTTTCCGCCTTCATCAAGAACATCGGAGCGCTGGCGATCATGATTCCGGTCGCCTTCCAGTTCGCCCGGCGGTCAGGCGTCCAGCCCTCGGTTTTCCTGATGCCGATGGCTTTCGGCTCGCTGATCGGCGGGCTGATGACCCAGGTCGGCACGTCACCCAATGTCGTCGTGTCGAGGATGCGGCAGGACCTGACCGGCGAGAGCTTCACCATGTTCGACTTTACCCCGGTCGGTGCGTCGTTGGCGCTCGTCGGCGCGGTGTTTCTGCTTTTTGCCTATCGGCTGGTGCCGGAGCGCAAGAGCCAGCAGGTTTCCGTCAACCAGGCGATCGAGATCACCGACTATACGTCGGAGGCGGTCGTCGCGGCCGGTTCGCCGATGATAGGCAAGCCGCTCGTCAACCTGGTCAAGCTCGGCGACGGCGGCGCGGTCGTCATCGCCATCTTCCGCCGCGGCACGCATTTGGCACCGCTGCCGGACGCCATCATCGAGGCCGACGATATCCTGCTGCTCGAAGGTGGACCGGCGGCGCTCGACCGTATCGTCTCCCAGGCGAAGCTCAGGATTTCCGGCGACCGTTCGCCCGCATCCGCCAACGGCAAGGCGCCGGCCGATATAGAAGCGATCGAGGCAGTGATCGCCAGCGGCTCGCCGCTCATCGGCATGTCGGCGCAGCGGCTCGCGCTCTTCAACAATCACAACATCAACCTGCTTGCCGTCAGCCGCCAGGGCGAGCGGCTGAAGCAGCGCCTCGGCAGCATCCGGCTGCAGGCCGGCGACATCGTCGTGCTGCAGGGGACGCGGCGCGACCTGCCGGCCTTCCTGCAGGATTTCGGCTGCCTGCCGCTCGCCCAGCGGGAAATCCTGCTCGGCACCATTCGCCGCGCAACCGTGCCGCTGCTCGTGCTCGCAGCCGCCATGGGGGCGACGGCGGTCGGCGTCGTGCCGGTGCCGGTCGCCTTCTTCGCGGCGGCTCTCGCCATGGTCGTCTTCCGTGTCATCCCGCTGCGCGACGTCTACCGCGCTGTCGACGGGCCGATCCTGGTCATGCTGGCCGCGCTGATCCCGGTCAGTGATACGCTGCGCACCACTGGCGGTTCGGATCTCATCGCCGGCTGGCTGAGCGGCATTGCCGCCAGTCTGCCGCCCGCAGGCGCGCTTGCGCTCATCCTCATCGCCGCCATGGCGGTCACCCCCTTCCTCAACAATGCCGCCACCGTGCTCGTCATGGCGCCGATCGCCGCAAGCTTCGCGACGGCCCTCGGCTACAAGCCGGATGCGTTCCTGATGGCGGTGGCGATCGGCGCGGGCTCGGATTTCCTCACCCCGATCGGCCACCAGTGCAACACGCTGGTCATGGGGCCGGGCGGCTATCGTTTCAGCGACTACCCGCGGCTCGGCCTGCCGCTTTCGATCGTCATCGTGCTCGTCGCCGTGCCGATGCTGATGTTGGTCTGGCCGCTGCACTAATTCCGGGAAAGTATGTCGCGGGTTCCGTCCGGGAACAGGCTCAGTTCTTCAGATAGTTCCTCCTGTACCAGTCGGCGATCTCGCCGCCGGTCGCCAGCCACACCTCGCGGCGCGAGGTGATATGGGCCAGAGCGCTCGCGAAATGCTTGCTGCGGTGAGGATGGCCGATCAGGAACGGGTGCAGGCAGATCGCCATCACGCGCCCCGTTTGCGCGCCGTCCTCGTAGAGCACGTCGAACTGGTCGCGGATCGTCTGCGCAAAGGCCTCGCCGCTCTGACCCTGTTCGAGAAAGGCGGCAAAGTCGTTGATTTCGACCGAATAGGGCAGCGACAGGATCGAGCCGCTCTTCACCCGCATCGGATACGGCTGCTCGTCGTTGACCCAGTTGGCGACATATTCGATGCCGGCTTCGGCAAGCAGGTCGAGCGAGCGGTGCGATTCCGTGAGGCCCGGGCTCAGCCAGCCGCGCGGCTTCTTTCCGGTGCTTCGCTCGATCGTCTCGATCACGGTTCCTATGATCTGGCGCTCCTCTTCCTCCGGCTGGCCATTGATCATCGTCGAGTTGTTGGTGCCGTGGCCCATCCATTCCCAACCGAGCGCCTTGCCGGCCTCGATGATGCGCGGATACTGCTCGCAGACGTCGGAATTGAGCGCCACCGTGCCCTTGATCCCGTATTTCTCCATCACCTCCATCAGCCGCCAGATGCCGACGCGGGCGCCGAAATCGCGCCACGAATAGTTCAGCACGTCGGGCACGAAGCCGGCGGTCAACTGCGTGATCGAACTGGACGGACGGTCGAACAGGAAGTGCTCGACATTGGGCACGATCCAGACCGCAACCCTTGCACCGCCCGGCCAGCGCAGCGGCGGACGATCGATGATGGCGGAATAATCAAAACGGTCGTGGTGCTGTGGTGCCGTTGAAACCTCTGACATGGCTTTCTCCTTCAGTGAAATCATGGGCGGCAGGCGGCCTTCCGAAGAGGGCGATCTGCCGCGCTGGTTGAAGGTAAGCCACTCGAAGTCGTGGAAAAATGCGCTACAATTCCGAGCACATCGGACGAAAATGTCCGAAATGGAGTTTGGCGGATGGACAGTCTCGGATCTCTCAACGCTTTCGTCCAGGCGGCGGACGCCCGCAGCTTCACGCTCGCCGGGCGGCAACTGGGCGTATCGTCATCGGCGATCGGCAAGGCGGTGGCGCGGTTGGAAGAACGGCTCGGCGTGCGGCTCTTCCATCGCTCCACCCGCTCGATCACGCTGACGCCTGAAGGCGCGCTCTTCCTCGAACGCTGCCGACGCATCTTCCTGGAAGTCGAGGCGGCCGAACAGGAGATCGCCCAGACGCAGGGCGCGCCACGCGGCAAGCTGCGCGTCAGCATGCCGCTCATCGGCATGCTGATGATGCCCGCGCTTACGGCCTTCATGCGCGCCTATCCGGAGATCGAGCTCGACCTCGATTTCAGCGACCGGCTCGTCGATGTCATCGATGAAGGCTTCGACGCGGTCGTGCGCGCCGGCGAGGTCAGCGACTCGCGGCTGATGATCCGCTCGCTTGGGACCTTCCGGCTCATGCTCGTCGGCTCGCCCGGTTATTTTGCGGCAAGAGGCGTGCCGCGAACTCCGGAAGACCTCACATCCCACGCGTGCCTGCAGCACCGCTACGCGACCAGCGGCAAGTTCGAGCGTTGGCCGCTCCGGCGCGGAGAGAGGGATATCGAGTTGCCGACGACGGCGGTCGTCAACACCATCGAGCCGCTGATCTACATGGCCGAGCAGGGGCTCGGCATCGCCTGCCTGCCGGACGTCGGCATCCGCCGCCAGCTTCGCGACGGCACGCTCGTCAGCGTGCTCGACGACCATGTCGAACATTCCGGACCGTTCCGGATCCTCTGGCCTTCGAGCCGCTACCTTTCACCCAAACTTCGGGTCTTCGTGGATTTCATGGCGGAGAACCTGTTTTCGGTGTGAGGCGGGCGCTTGGCCCACGTTGTCAAGCGTCTCCGGCACCCAAGGACGTCGGCCGCGGGATTTCTGTGACAAAGCGCTCGCGACGTCGTTTCTGTCTTGCGTGATGTAATGTTATTTAGTAACGAAACGCAGCCACTCAACGAGCTACCCACCCATGTTGATATCTCCTTTCGCCCTTCGTCCACCGGTTGCCTCGGGGCGCGATTCATGCCACCAAGAGCGCGATGGTGCTGCTTTCGTGATCCGGAAGCGGCTGAAAAGGGAACACGGTGAGGACGACCCAGGAGGGGCCGAAACCGTGGCTGCCCCCGCAACTGTGAGCGGAAAGCGCATTCACACCATGTCACTGGCGAACAGCCGGGAAGACGTGGATGCGCGGCGACCCGCGAGCCAGGAGACCTGCCATCGAACCGATCAACCACAACGGACGGGGTGTTCCGATGGAAAAGAACTGGCTACTGCTTGGCGGGCAACCGTCTCCTTGCATCTTCGCCATTTTCTCTCCGGCCCAGCCCGGCGGAGACAAGCCATGGCGAATTCAGACTTGCGACAGCACAAGATAACCCTCTGCACCGATTGCCGCTTCACGGGAGGCCCGTGCCGACCCGGCGCCGAGCTGCTCGCGCAGTTGAACCGCAGCGTTTCCGCGCTCGGCCGACCTCTCGACCAGGATTTCTCCATCGCCGGCACGGTGGCAATGACGGCCTGCACGCGGCCGTGCACGATCGCCTTCCAAGCGACCGGCAGGGCGACCTATCTCTTCGGCGACATCTCGCCGGATGAAGACATAGACGATCTCGTCAGCTTCGCCGCTGCCTGTGCCGAAGGTCAGGCGTTTGATGCCTTTCCGCGTCCCGCCTTGGGCCCGGCGGGCAAAGGCCTTGCGCGCATTCCGGCGGCGCTCCTCGTTTCCGAGGAGACCGCGGGGCGGCTGCAGTGAGCACGGGGAGGGCGTTTTCATGAGCGACGAATTCAGTTGCTTGCAGCGGGGCGCAGGCGCCAGCCTGCGCGTCGAAGGCCTGGAGTGGGGACCGCGCGCCGGCCTTCGGCTGGTCCGCAACATCGGCTTTTCCATCGCGCCGGGCAACCGGCTCGCGATCATCGGCCCGAACGGCGCCGGCAAGACCTCACTACTGCGCTGCCTCTATCGGGCGGTCGAGCCGGTCGCCGGTCGTATCGAGGTCGACGGCGTGAACCTCTGGGGGATGAGTGCGCGTGAGGCGGCAAGGACGATCGCCGTCGTCTTGCAGGAAATGCCGGGCGATTTTCCCTTCAGCGTCCGCGACGTCGTGATGATGGGGCGAATCCCGCGCCGCGAGGGGATCAGCGGCTGGAGCGATCGCGACCGCGAGCGGGTGGCGCATGCGCTCGAGCATCTCGACCTTGCCCATCTTGCGCGCCGCCAGTTCGCCACGCTTTCGGGCGGCGAGAAGCAGCGCGTGCTGATTGCCCGGGCGCTTGCCCAGGAACCGAAGATCATCATCCTCGACGAGCCGACCAACCACCTCGACATCCGCCACCAGCTCGAAATCCTCGATCTGTTGCAGACGCTGAAGCTGACGATCGTCACGACGCTGCACGACATCAATCTCGCGGCCGAGTTCGCGACCGATGTGGCGATCCTGACGGAGGGGCGGCTTGCAGCTTTCGGCCCGCCGGAGACCGTGCTGAGGCCCGCGGCGCTTTCGGCCGCCTTCGGCGTCCATGCCACCGCGCATGCCGATGCCGCGGGCCACGTTTCCCGCTTTTCCTTCGCGCTCTCGCGGCCCGACGCAATGCCCGCCGCGCGATCCTCCCGTTCCACAGGAGCCACCCGATGAAGAGACTTCTTTTTGCCGCCGGCGCGCTTGTGCTCGCCGCCGTCCCGGCGCTTGCTTATCCCGTCACTGTCAAGAGCTGCGACCGCGAGATCACATTCGATGCGGCACCGCAGCGGGCGGTTTCCAACGACGTCAATCTCACCGAGATGATGCTGGCGTTGAAGCTGCAGAACCGGATGGTCGGCTATACCGGCGTTTCGGGGTGGAAGACGCTGGACGAGCGCTTGCGCGAGGGCGTCAGGGAACTGCCGGAGCTTGCGGAAAAATATCCGACGAAGGAAGTGCTGCTGAATGCCGACGCCGATTTCTACTTCGCTGGCTGGAACTACGGCATGAAGGTCGGCGGCGAGGTGACCCCGGAAACGCTCATGCCGTTCGGCATCAAGGTTTATGAGCTGACCGAAAGCTGCATCCACATCATGGCGAAGGGCAAGCCGACGATGGAGGACATGTTCGTCGACCTCCTGAACCTCGGCCGGATCTTCGGCGTCGAGGAGAGCGCCGAAGCGCTGGTCGCGGGCTATCGCGGTGAGCTTGCCGAGATCACTGCCGAGATCAAGGGCGCCCAGCGGCGGCCAGCGCGTGTCTTCGTCTATGATTCCGGCGAGGAGAAGCCCTTCACCTCCGGGCGCTACGGCATCCCGACCGCGATGATCGAAGCGGCCGGCGGCGTCAACATCATGGACGACGTCGAGAAGAGCTGGACGGAGATCTCCTGGGAGCCGGTGATCGATCGCAATCCGGAAGTTGTGGTGATCGTCAATTACGGGCAGGTGACCGCCGAGCAGAAGATCGCCTTCATGAAGAGTAATCCGGCCTTCAAGAACGTGGACGCGGTGAAAAACGACCGCTTCGTCGTGCTCGACTATGTCGAGGCGACCCCAGGCCCGCGCAATATCGAGGCGATCCGGCGGCTGGCCAAGAGTTTTCATGCCGAGGCGATGTGAGAGCCTGTGGCGTCGAGGTCTCCTACCAGGTCAGTTGCGTAGGGGCGGCCACACTGACCTCGTTCCTGTGACAAGCACAGGAATGAGGTGCGCGGGAACCGCTGGACGGGAGAAAGGAGGCACACCTGCTGCCGGCACCACGACGCTCCCGAACGTTGTCGCGGCAGGGAGCGGCGGACTGCGACGTCTCCCGTTACGTCTTTGGCCGCATGAAGAAGGCTATGCAACCCTATGATTTCCAACGATGATGCTGCAGCCAAGGTGGCATTGTCCCTTCAAGTCCGAGAAACCCGGAAGCTCCAGCCCCTCGTGAAAACCACACTCTTCATCCTCGCGGCGCTGCTTGTGCTTTGCCTCACCGTCACCGTCGGCGTCTCGCTCGGTTCGGCGCCGATTCCGGTCGCGACCGTCTGGGCGATCATTGCCGCGAAGATCGTGCCGGGCAGCGTCGAGGTCCTGTGGTCGGCCGGGCGCGAAAGCATCGTCTGGGACGTGCGCCTGCCGCGCGTGGCGCTTGCCGGGCTCGTCGGTGCCGGGCTTGCGGTCACCGGCGCGGTGTTGCAATCGGTGACGCGTAACCCGCTTGCCGATCCGCATCTGCTCGGCGTCTCGGCCGGCGGGGCGCTCGGTGCCATCGTCGCGCTGCTCCATACCGGTCTTATCCTCGGCCTTGCGACGGTGCCGCTCTTCGCCTTCGCCGGTGCGCTTGGCGCCACCGCACTGGTGGCGCTCGTCACCCGTGTGCTCGGCACCGGGGCCGATCGGCTCGTGCTTTCCGGCGTCGCCGTCGCCTTCACGCTGACGGCGGTCGGCAATCTCCTGATCTTCCTCGGCGATCCGCGCGCCGTACACACGGTGATCTTCTGGATGCTCGGCGGCCTCGGCCTCGCGCAATGGCCGCATCTTATCTATCCGGCGCTGGCGCTCACCGTCTCACTCGGCTGGCTGATCGTGCGGGCGCGCGAGATCAATGCGCTCGCCATGGGCGACGAGACGGCGATGACGCTCGGCATTCCGGTGCGCGGCTTCCGCCTGATGCTCTTCGTCATCACCGCGCTTCTCACCGGCGTTATGGTGGCATTCTCCGGCGCGATCGGCTTCGTCGGGCTGATGATCCCGCATTTCGTCCGCCTCTTCGCCGGTAGCGACAATGTCCGCGTCATCCCGCTTTCCGCCTTTGCCGGCGCGCTCGCGCTGATCGCTGCCGACCTTGTCGCCCGCATCGTCATGGCGCCCGAGGACATGCCGATCGGCGTCGTCACCGGCCTTGCCGGCGGGATCGCGTTTATCGCCATCCTCAAGCGGCGGGGGTGAGCTTCGCTTCTGGCGTCGTGTGCCTTCTCGGGAGATGGCGCTGGAAATGACGGCAGAAGGGGCCAGGGATGAGGAGACGGTGAGGAGGATCCTGCGCCTCGTCGCAATGAGTTTCGAACGGTTGGTTTGTCATGTCCTTCGTCCCGCCATCTCCGTGCATTCCGCAGCAAACGACCTCAGCAGATCCAGCCCTGCCGGCCAGTCACGCAACCCGCTTTCGCCATTGATATGACCGCACGCGCCGATTTCGACGAGGCGGCTTTGCCATTGGCCGGCACGGGCGCGGGCATAGTCGAGCGTGCCGTAAGGGTCGTCGGCGCTGGCCACGATAAGGGAGGGGAAGCGAAGCGCCCCCGTTGGCGGGTTCGCGAAGCTCTTCGCCTCGTTCGGAAAGGCGGCTCCTTGTGGATCCGGCACCGCAACGAGGAATGCGCCGGCGATTGGCAGCGTGGAAACCTGCTGCCAGTGCGCAACGAGAAGGCAGGCGAGGCTGTGCGCCACGAGGATTGGCGGCGCGGGCGCCGCGGTGACTGAACGCTCCAGCGCGGAAATCCAGTCGGGAAGCTGGGGCTCGTTCCAGTTCGTCGGCCGGAACCGCTGCATTCGCGGATCTTCTTTCTCCCAGAGCGTCTGCCAATGGGCCTCGCCTGAGCCGCTGATGCCCGGCAAGATGATGATGTTCGTCATGGTTTCTCCTACGGTTGTGCAGGGCGAGGATGACGGCTTTTCTTTTCACTCGGAATGCAGAACTATCGGAAAACAGCTCCGGTTTCCGATGAATTGAAGGCCCCGTATGACGTTGGTAGAAAATCATCGCGCGCTCGATCCAACCGACATCGCCATCCTGGAAACACTGCAGGAGGATGGGCGCATTGCGATCTCGGAACTGGGGCGACGGGTGGGGCTCTCGCAGCCGGCAACGTCCGAACGGGTCAAGCGGCTGGAGGAGCGTGGTTTCATCAGCGGCTATGGAGCGCGCGTCGACGCCGGTGCGCTCGGACTGGGCATGATGGCGGTCATCCGGCTGCGCACCACGCACGAAAACATCCGGCCCTGTCTCAAGCAGTTTGCCGAGATGCCGCATATCATCGAGGTGCTGCGGCTGACCGGGGAGGATTGTTTCCTGCTGAAGGTGCTTGTGCCGTCGCCCGGAGAGCTTGAAACGATCGTTGACTCGATCGCAAGGTTCGGGGCGGTGACGACCTCGCTGGTGCTGCGCGCCGAGCCGCCGAAGCCCATCGGCCGGGCGCTGCTGCAGCGGCGGTGAGCGTGGCATGTCCGCCGATGGCAGGTAGCGATTTGCCTGCGCTTTAATCCACCTCCAAGAGTCATTCACGCTGCGTCGGCGGCCTGGAGTCTCCGGCGTCCGTTGACACAGCCGGCTCCGCCCGCGCCGTGCCGCCCGCAATTCTTCGCGTTCCATCGGTGCGAGCATTGCCGATCGGCGGTGGAAACCGCATGATCGCCCCCTATCTGATGGTCGGAATTGACGAGAGGAAGTGAATGACTGACGAGATCGCGATCTGCACGCCGGAAGAGGTCCTGAAGTTTTGGTTCACGGAGCTTTCCTACGACCTGTGGTTTACGCCGAATGCAGAGCTCGACCGGCAATGCATGCAATGCTTCCAGACCTCGCATCTGGCACTTTCGAGAAAGCTCGACGACGCCTGGCGGGCAACACCCGAACACTGGCTGGCGGCTGTTCTCCTCTTCGACCAGTTGCCGCGCAACATGTATCGCGCCTCGCCGCTCGCTTTCGCCACCGATTGCCTGGCGCTGCGCGAGGCGAAGCTCGCCGTCGGCGCTAGCGCGGATCTCGCCGTGCCGAAGGAATGGCGCGCCTTCTTCTACTTGCCTTTCGAGCATTCGGAAAACCTGACCGACCAGACGATGGCGGTAAAACTCTTCACCGAGCTCGGCGACGCCGACTATCTCGATTATGCCATCCGCCACCGCCAGGTGATCGAGCAATTCGGCCGCTTTCCGCACCGCAACGCCATTCTCGGCCGGGTCTCGACACCGGCCGAGGAAGCCTACCTTGCGCAGCCGGGCGCGGGGTTTTAAGCGCCTGCTGCCGAACCACATCAAGGAGGAAACCATGAACAAGAACAGTTTGCCCTGGGAGGGGGGATGCCGCTGCGGCGGCGTGCGGTTCAAGGTCAGTGCTCCGCCGCTGCTGACCATGGCCTGCCATTGCACCGGCTGCCAGCGGATGACCGGCAGCGCCTTCTCGCTGAGTGTTGCGATCCCGAGTGAAGGATTTACCCCGACGAAGGGCGAGCCTGTGATTGGCGGCCTGCACGGCGCGACCCGGCATTATTTCTGCCCGCATTGCATGAGCTGGATGTTCACGCGGCCGGAGGGCATGGACTGGTTCGTCAACGTCCGCGCAACGATGCTCGACGATACGGGCTGGTTCACGCCGTTCATCGAAACCTGGACGAGCGAGAAGCTCCCCTGGGCCACGACGCCCGCCGTTCACAGCTACGCGGCGCTGCCGCCTCTGGAGGCCTATGAGGGGTTGCTGGAAGAATATCGCAAGCAGGCCGGAAGCCCGGCGGCATAAGCGGACGGGCGGGGCATTGGGGCGTTTACCGTTTTGTTGGAAGCGTTTTGTTGGAAGCAATGACTGCAAGCGGAACGCTTTAGGAAAACCGCTCCCACGCCGCTTGCCGAGATATGCCCAGCGCCTGGCCGATATGGGCCCAGCTGACGCGCCGCGACCGCAGTGTTTCCACAACGGATTGGAGCTGGTTGCTCTTGCCCTCGACCGTTTCCTCGATCGGCTTCAGAAGGGCGAGCAGCCTCTCCGTCGGCGCTTTCTCCAGGGACGCGCGGGGCGGTCGATCGGATTTTCCGGTCAAGATGTAGTCGTTGCAGGTCGCGACACACTCGTCGCAGATGAAGATGCGGCCGTGGCCCGCGACCAGCTTTTCGACCTCCTCACTCGGCCGCAGGCAGAACGAGCAATAGTAGGGTTCTGTTTGCGGCAGATCCGCCATCGAGGCACGCGGTTCCGACACTTCCGGATTGACACTCATCGCTGCATCCTCCTGTCAGGAATACCCTGACAGTCAAGGTATTCCTGACAACGCTCGATGTCAAGGATGCGGAACCAATGTCGACGCTATGCTTGTCATGATGCCTGCGTGGCGCTAGTATTCGTGCAAATTCTTTCTGTGAGCTTTGCTGCCTTAACAAGACGAGAGAAAACGCATAGGCGTTGTCGGCAAAATCCTTCACTATCTCCAAGGTGATGTGGGAGCGGCTCGATTGTAATAGCTTATCGATTGACAGATTTACTTTTTTAACAATCAATCTTCTTTGGCGGGTTCTCACCGAAGGTGACCGAGATATCTCTCTTTAAATGAGGGATATACTTCCAGGAGTAGGAAAGCATATTCGCTGTAGCCCGATGTTCCGCAATTCACCCTCGACAGCGTTCGCCATAGACTTGAGGAGGATCAACAGGATGCCGGAAAACAAAGAAGCCGCTTCGAACGAAGCACCGATCAGCGCCGAGCAGCTTCGCATGCAAATGCTGGAGCGGGAGATGGCGGAAATGGAGAAGGAGCGAAAGCTCCGCTCGCTGCAGGAACAGAAGCTTGCCGATTTCGCCGCCGATTTCCTTGAGAAGCATGTCACCGAGCAGGAAATCGCCGTTGTTCGCCGCCTGGTCGCCAATGCGGTCAAGGACGGCAAGTTCGAGGCGATGGTCTATAGCTTCCCGTCCTCGCTCTGCACCGACAGCGGTCGGGCGATCAACAGCGCTGATCGCGACTGGCCACAAACGCTGCAGGGCAAGGCCAAGGAGTTCTACGAGCGCTATCAGGAATTCGGCAAGCCGCAGGGCTACAAGCTGAAGGCGATGATCATCAATTTCCCCGGCGGCATGCCGGGCGATGTCGGCTTCTTCCTGGACTGGTCGCCCGACAAGGCCTGAGGCGCCGCAGGCGGCGCGCCTGCACGCAGATGCGGCGAGCAGGCGCTTCCGTTCAGAAAACGTCCGGCACGGTCCGGCGGATATGCGTGTCGTCGACGTAGTCGTTCGGGCGCTTCTGCCGCTTGCCGAACTCGGGTTCCGGGAACTTCACCCGCTCATAGGGGATCGAGGCGAGGATGTGCGAGATGCAGTTGATGCGCGCCCGCTTCTTGTCGTTGGAGGGCACGATCCACCAGGGGGCAAAGTCGGTATCGGTCATGCGGATCATCTCGTCGTAGGCGCGGGTATAGTCCCACCAGCGGCGATAGGATTCGACGTCCATCGGGCTTAATTTCCACTGGCGAGTCGGGTCGTCGACGCGCTGGCGGAAACGCCGTTCCTGTTCCTCTTCGCTGACATCGAGGAAATATTTGAGCAGCACGATGCCGCTCTCGATCATTGCCGCCTCGAAGCGCGGCGCAAGTTCGAGGAAGCGCCGCGCCTTCTCTTCGGTGCAGAAGCCCATGACGCGCTCGACGCCGGGGCGGTTGTACCAGGAGCGGTCGAAGATCACGACCTCGCCTGCCGCCGGCAGGTGCTGGATATAGCGCTGCATGTAGATCTGCGTCTTCTCCCGATCGGTCGGAGCGGGCAGGGCGACGACCCGGAAGACGCGCGGGCTGACGCACTCGGTAAGCCGCTTGATCACACCGCCCTTGCCAGCCGCGTCACGCCCCTCGAACACGATGACGACGCGGGCTCCCGTCTTCTTCACCCAGGCCTGGAGATGGGCGAGTTCGACGTGAAGCCGGGAGAGTTCCCTGGCATAGTCGCCGCTCGACTTCGTCGCCGTCTCGTGGAGTTCGGCGACTTTCCTGTCCGTTGCCTTGTCCTTGTTTTTATTCTTGTCCTTTTTGCCGTTCTTCCCGTTCTTGGCCATGCTGCTCTCCCATCTGGCGGTTGCATGCTTGTTTTCAACGGTTGTGACGTCGGCGCAGCGGAGGACGGCTCTACTGCGCGGCTTTCTCCGCATTGCTTTTCTCGAATGCGTCCAGCGCGTCATCGAGATCCTCGAAGATCATGTTTGGGCCGATCTTTGCGATCACGCCGGCTCGGTCGAGGATCTCGCGTGCTTCGAAATGCAGCTCGGCGATCGCGAGCGCGATGCCGCGTTTTCCCAGGTCGTCATGGACCTCGTCGAGCATGGCCGCTGCCGAACTGTCGATCTGGGCGATGGCGCTCGCATCCATCACAAACCAGCGGGTGTCCGCGGGCAGTTCATGGATCACGGCGCGCAGGCGCTCCCGGACATAGTCGGTGTTGAAGAAGAGAAGGCTGCCCTGGACGATGAATACGGCGAAGCCGGGCACCGGCCGTGCCGCCGGGTTGCGGTGGAGCTTGTAGAAGCCCTCGTGACCGGCAAGCCTGCCGAGCAGGGCGTCGCGCGGAAACATGGTCTTGTGCAATACGTAGACCAGTGTCGCGGCGATTGCCGTGACCACGCCCTCGAGAACGCCGAAGCTGATCGGCCCGGACATCGCGATCAGCGCGAAGACGAATTCGATGCGGCTGATGCGCCAGATCTCTCTGAGGGCGGAAATATCGATCAGGCTGAGCGCAGTTGCCACCAGCACCGCACCAAGCGTCGGAATCGGCAGGATGCGCAGGACGTCGCCGAAGTACAGGAGAACCGCCATCAGCGCCGCGGCCGCCACGATGCTTGCGATTTGCGACCGGCCGCCGACGCTGAAGTTCACCGCCGTGCGCGAGTCCGAAGCCGTGATGGGAAAGGTGCCGAAGAGCCCGGCAGCGATGTTCGCCGCACCGAAGCCCTCGAGTTCGCGGTTAGGATCGACGAGGTAGCCGCCCTTGGCTCCGAAACTGCGGGCGCCGATGATGCCGGAGCCGAAGCTCACCAGAAAGATGGCGCCGGCGCCGAGTAGGAGTGACTGGAAGGGGAGGCCAGAGACCGGCGGCAACGTCAGCGATGGCAGGCCGCTGGGGATGTCGCCGACGACCTTGATGCCATAGCTTTCGAAATCGAACAGCGCCGACAGCAACACGGCGAGCGCGACCACCAGCACCGGCCCGGGAATGCGCGACTGCATGACACGCGCCGCCTGCAGGAGCGCAAAAGACGCCGCGGCAAGCAGCAGCGACGGCCAATGGATCGACCCGGCCTTTCTGGCAAGCTCGAGGACGGGGGCGATCAGGCCGTCGGCCTCGATGTCGATGCCGGTGACCCGGTCGATCTGGCCGATCAGGATCGAAAGCGAGATGCCGGCAAAAAAGCCGATCAGGATGGGACGCGACAGAAAAGTCGCGAGCACGCCGAGCCGCACGGCGCGGGCGATCAGGCACAAGGCGCCAACGGCGAGCGCCAGCAACGCGGCCACGGTGACCCGGTCCTCGGTGACGCCAGGCGCTGCATAGACCGTGGTCAGCACCGCGGCCAGCACCGTCATGGTCGCGGCGTCCGGCCCGACGATCAGGCGCTGCGACGGGCCGAAGAGCGCATAGGCGATAAGCGGCGTGATGCTGGCATAAAGCCCGGTCTCCGGCGGCAGGCCGGCGATGGCCGGATAGGCGATGGCGCTCGGAAGGCCGACCGCCGCGATGGCGAGCCCGGCGGAAACGTCGTTGCGCAGCCAGCTCGCCTGGTAGCCGGCAAGGTTGGCAATCAGCGGTAGACGGGGGAGGGTGAGTTGCATCCCCATCACCTCCGGATCAATGGCCCGTGAGCACCAGGGTCTGGACGGGCAGGAGCAGCGCCTGGAGCCGGAGGATCGCCGCATGCACCAGACCGACCGTGTCGATGATATGCAGGTACGCCCAACGCCACGTGCTGATACCGGGCTCATGCAGCGCGTCGTGGTTGCTGGTGTAGGCGTTGGCGATGCAGCTGCTGCCGGGCGGGATGTCGAACAACTGGCCCTGGAAGAGCGGCTCCAGATAGGTCGTCAGCGTGCCGGGACGTGCCAGTTGCTGGACGTCGATGAGCTGGTCCGTCGGCCGGTACTGGCCGGCGGCGATGACGTCCTGGACCTCGGTGACCACCATCGGAATGATGGTAAAGGGTTTGCCGATGCAGGTGGCCTCGGCGATCATTCCCGTCTTCATCACCTGCGACTCGATCTGGCCGAAGCCGGCAATCAGGCCGATGCGCCGTTCTTCCGGCACGAGGATGCCGGCCGAGCGGATCATCGGATTGACGACGTCGCCGGGTCGAAGCGAGAATTGCTGCACGGTCCCGGCCACGCCGGCGCGCACGGTCGTCTTGTCCAGATCCACCTGTGCCTGGGCGAGCGCTGCCTCGGCGCTTGCCTTCTGCGCCGGCAGCAGCGAGGCGTCTGCTTGTTCGAAACGGCGGCGGCGAGCGCGCCCTTGCGACCGTCGGCTGCGACCTGCAGCCGCTCGATTTCGCGTCTTGCGACGATGTTGGGGTTCCGCTGGTTCAATTCGACCTGCGTCTGCAGTTCGTTCTGCGCCTGGAGATAGGCGCCCTCGGCTTGCGCGATCAGGCCGTCGGCGGAGGCGAGCTCGCTCTGCGCCACAGTTGTCTCGGCTTCGATTTCCGCGACGCGCCGACGTGCGGTTTCAAGTGCGGCCTGCTGCTCCGTATTGTCGAGACGGAAAAGCGGCGCACCGGCCGCGACCTTCTCGTTGGTGCCGACGAAGACTTCGGCGACGCGACCGTTCGACTCCGGCAGGATCGTGACGGTGCGGAACACCGCGGTGACATTCGTCGTCGAGGGGTGGAAGTAGAAGATCATCGTGATCAGCGACACGGTGAGGATCACGCAGGCGGTGATGCCGTAGCGCAGCTCGAACCACATCGAATAGAGATTGATCTCGCGGCCGATGCGCTTGCCCTGGACGAAGCGACGGAAGAGAAAGTCGGGAAAGATGGTGAGCATCGAGCAAATCAGAAATTCCAGCATGGCTCACCTCCTGCGCTCGATCTTGTCGTCGCCCTGGGCGACTTCGAGCGGCACCCATTCCGGGCCTTCCCCTCTTGGCGCTTCCGGTGGAGGCACTGCTGGCGGGGGCTCGGATATCGTTTCTCCGCTCGGCAGTGGCGCGCGTTCGTCCGCCCGATCTTCGCGGCGGGCAATCCTGGCGAGCGATCGGGCCATCGACCTGATGGGCGAGGCAAAGTCCGGAAACTCGATCATGGCAAGGATCAGCGCTGCGATCCAGAACAGGTGATTGTGGGTGAAGAGCGCGATCAGCGCTAAAACGCCGATGATCTGCAGCTGCGCCTTGCTGGCACCGTGTGCCATGTGTTCGGGAAGCGCGTGCAAACGCAGGTAGAATATCCCGACTAGGAAGACCAGGACCAGCACGAAGACGATCATCACATTGAACAGGACGTCCGTCTGCCCCGGCGCGGTGATGAAGACAGGCAGATGATCCACTGCCGCCGGATGCAACGTTTCTGCCATTTCATTTCCCTCGAAATACAGAACACCCCAACGGCCCCCATCATACGCATTAGACTTGGATTTCATAGCTTTAATGCGGATGGATTCCGTGGCGGCCCAAGAAAAGAGCGGCCCGACCTCGCTGATGCCTTACGCTACGGGAGGGCGCGCGCGTAGAGAGGCTGTCGTTGCTCCCTATGATTGTACAAATAATTGACGCTGCAACCTGTTTGAGTCAAGCCAAAACCAGTTCCCGAAACCTGAAATGCCATCCTTGCAGCGAGTTGCGTTTATGCCCTCGAAAACTGACCAGCCGCGCCTTTGCGCCCGTCCGCCCAGGAGTGTTTCATGGTTCTGCCGCTTCCGCCGATCGTTGCCGGTGTGCCTTCGCGAGCGAGCGCGCGGCTTGATTCAGCAAAAAAACACTTAGATACCTTCCGGCAACGCATCTTTTTGCCGTGTTGCGCATGCAAAGCGGATCTTCACGCGGCGTGATGGAGAGGGAACCGCTACGGGCAGGGCACGTTATCGGGTTTTCGGTTGATTCAAGTCGAAATCATCGTGATCTAGTGCTCGACGTGATTCCGTGTCCTCATTCCCGGGCTTCGAAGGGTATCGAATTTGCATTTCGTTGGAAAATTGACCGCCGTTACCCTTGCCATCCTGACCGGAGCCATGGCGCTCACCGGCGGCGGGCCCGCGAGCGCCCAGCAGGCGCAGCCGGCCCAGCAAGCCCCCCAGGCGGCGCAACCGGGCCAGCAGGCGCCACAAGCCACGCAGCCGGCCCCGGCGCCGGCGCAGCAGCCGCAACAGGCCCAGCCTGGCCAGCCAGCGCAGCCGGCCCCGCCGTCGCAGGCGGCCGTTGAGTCACCGGTCCTGGACCAGGCGACCCAGCAGCTTGCCAAGGCTGAAGGCGATCTCAGGCGGCTCGCCGGACGTGTCGAGAGCGCCAAGGACGACGATGCGCTGCTTGCCGAACTCAAGGTGCAGGTGGACGAGCTTTCGCAGCAGATCATCGCCGCGTCGGTCGCCACCCGCCCGCGGCTCGATGAGATCAAGGCGAGGCTCACCGAGCTTGGCGATCCGCCCGGCGCGGGGGCGCCACCGGAGCAACCGATCGTCACCGAGGAGAGGCAGCGCCTGCTCGCGGAGCGCGGGGCGATAAATGCATTCACCGGAACGGCGGAGAACCTCTCGGTCGAGGCGAAGAAACTCGCCAACGGCATTACGGCGACTAGGCGAGCGCTCTTCTCCAACACGCTGCTGAAGCACACGGAAATCTCGGCAACGACACTCGCCGTGGCGGTAACGACGACGATCGGGGAGACCCAGGCGTTGTCGCGCAGCGTTGGCAGTTGGCTGACCTTTGCCTGGAACTACAAGCGTGTGCCGCTTCTCATCGCGATTTTCCTCTCGCTCTGTGCGGCGCTGATCTTTCTGGCCGGCAGCCGCCGTCTCTTCGCGCCCTTCCTCCGCCACGATGGCGACGAGGAGGAGCCGAACTATTTCAGGAAGCTTTCGGTGGCCTTCTGGTCCACGGTGATCCCGACAGTGTCGGCAACCGCCTTCGCAATGTCGAGCTACTTTTTCCTCAATAACTTCAATGTGTTGCGGCCGGATATTGCGCCGATACTGGCGATCACGCTGGCGGTCGTCGTGGTGCTGCTCTTCATCACCAGCCTGGCGCAGGCTGTGCTGTCTCCGCGGCAATCGAATTGGCGTCTGGTGCGCGTTTCGGATCGCGGCGCCCGGATGCTGTTCATTTCGATCTGCGCCATGGCGGTGGTCAACGTCCTCGATTACCTCGCGGGAAGCATCAGCGAGTCTCTCGGTTCGCCGGTCATCCTGACCGTCGCCAAGAGCTTCGTGGCCTCGATCATCATCGGCCTGATCCTGATGTCGATGGCCTGGATCCGGCCGATGTTGCGGCCCGATGAGCCCTTCGATGCGCCGGGCCGGTCCTGGCCGCGCATCGTCTGGATTTCGCTTCTCCTCATGGGGGCGCTCCTTGTCGCCATCGCGCTCGGCGGCTACGTCGGCCTTGCCCGCTTCATCGCCACGCAGATCATCGTCACCGGCGCGATCCTGGTGACCATGTATATCGGCATTCTCACCGGCAGGTCGGTCTCCAAGCAGGGCGCCTTCGCGGAAACCAGGGTAGGGCGCTATCTCGAACGGCGCTTCCAGCTGGAGCAGGTGGGGCTCGACCAGATCGGGCTTGTGGCCGGCCTCGGCATCTATGCACTGGTGCTGTTGTTCTTCGTTCCGCTGATCCTCATGCAGTGGGGCTTCAAGATCGCCGACATCGAGTCGTGGACCTATCGCGTGCTGACCGAGATCAGGATCGGCACGATCACCATTTCGCTCGTCGGCCTGCTTGCCGGCCTCCTGTTCTTCGCGCTCGGCTTCGTCGTCACACGCTGGGTGCAGCGCTGGATCGACGGCAACGTCATGGCGCGCAGCCGCGTCGACGCGGGCGTGCGCAACTCGATCCGCACCGGCATCGGCTATGTTGGCGTCGGACTTGCCGGGCTCATCGGCCTGTCGGCGGCCGGCATCGACCTCTCGAGCCTCGCGCTCGTCGCCGGTGCTCTCTCCCTCGGCGTCGGCTTCGGCTTGCAGAACATCGTCTCGAACTTCGTCTCGGGCCTGATCCTGCTCGTCGAGCGGCCCTTCAAGGTGGGCGACTGGATCGTCAGCGGCACGACCGAAGGTTTTGTCCGTCGCATCTCGGTCCGCGCGACAGAGATCGAGACTTTCCAGCATCAGTCGATCATGATGCCGAATTCGCTGCTCATCAATGCGTCGGTCGGCAACTGGACGCACCGCAACAAGCTCGGCCGTTCGGAAATAACCGTCACCGTCACCTATGCCAGCGATCCGCGCCGGGTGATCGAGCTCCTGCAGGAGATCGCCGCCGCCCATCCGACGGTGCTGAAGAACCCGGCACCGTCTGTCGGCTTCACCGCCTTCGGGGACGAGCGCATGACCTTCGAACTGCGCATCTATGTCGCCGACGTGCTGACTGCGGGTAACGTGCGCAACGATATCCGCGTCACGATCTACGAGCGCTTCCGCGATGAGGGCATCGGCTCGCCATTCCCGCTGAAGATCGAGGATACGACGCCGGAGGAAGAGGTGCCGACCGAGGCCGAGCCCTCGCTCGGGGCAGAGCCCGAGCCTCCCGCCGAAGTAGAAGAGGCGTCGGAAACCGAGCCGCGCAGCATCGCCAAGCGCGGATCGCGCGGTGGGTGAGGAGCGGCCGACGGTTGCGGGCCAGTGGAACTGCGCGCACGGCGGTCCCACCCACTTCTCAGTTGAATTGCCGGGGCAGGGCCATCAATAGATCCTCAGCCCCGTAGCTTGAGGTGTGTATTGCGCAGGTGCACGCTGTGCTTGTGTGTCGCATGCGTCGATCACCACAAAGCTGCCGCTCAATTGTCAGCAAATCGCCCCGGTACCGCCCCATCGAGCACTCTTAAGCGGTCCATCGTAACCAGCTCGTCATCGCGTTTTTACGCGAGGAACGAGCGACGGCTGCATGGGTCCTGAAGTCGTATTCGGCTTCAAGGACGAGACCATGCAGCGATTCAAGTGTTGCAGCGACCTTTATGCGTCTGGGAAGACGCGCGGCGCTGTCAGGCGGTACTGCTGCCGATCAAGTCATGCACGTTACAGAGGAATGAACATGATCACTCGTTATAAAGCCGTTGCAACGTTGACCGCTGCGGTCTTCGGCATGATGACCTACAGCCCGGCGTTCGCGTTGGAAGTGGCTCAAGCGCAACAGACGCAGCCGCAACAGACGCAGCCGATGCAAGGCCAGCCCGATAGCGGCGGCGCGGCCGTAAGCGATCAGAAAATCGAGGCCTTTGCCGTTGCTTATCTGCAAGTCGACAAGGTCCGGCAGGAATATTCGGCCAAGATCGAAGCGACCCCGGATCAGGCCGCCAAGGAGAAGCTGAAGAACGAAGCCAGCCAGCAGATGGTCCAGGCCGTCGAAGCTTCTCAGGGAATCTCGGTCGAGGAATACACGTCCATTCTGACTGCCGCCCAGAACGACCCGGCCTTGGCCAAGAAGGTTCAGGAAAAGATCCAGACCTCGGCCCCGGCGCAGCCGAATTCTGCACCGGCGCAGCAATAAGAAGACACGGCGGCACCCCGACAGCCGTGCCCGCCTACAGCACCCCGCGCGTCCATAGACGCGCGGGCGTCGCTGCTTGTTAGTATTTTGACGGAACGTAGAGCTCCGGCGGCAATACTTTGCGCTCGTAGTCGGGATTGAAGACACGCTCGGGCAGGGTGATGTCCTCGTGGGGCACGTCCTCGTAGGGGATCTGGTGGAGCAGGTGGTCGATGCAGTTGAGCCGGGCGCGTTTCTTGTCGTTGCCCTCGACGATGTACCACGGCGCTTCCGGGATGTTGGTGCGGGCGAAGGTCTCTTCCTTGGCCTTGGTGTAGGCTTCCCATCGCACCCGCGACTGCAGGTCCATGGGCGACAGCTTCCACTGCTTCAGCGGGTCGTGGATGCGCACGAGGAACCGCATCTGCTGTTCCTCGTCGGTAATCGAGAACCAGTATTTGACCAGCCGGACGCCGGAGCGCACAAGCATGCGCTCGAACTCCGGCACATCGTGGAAGAATTGTTCGACTTGGTCTTCGGTGGCGAAACCCATGACGCGCTCGACCCCGGAACGGTTGTACCAGGACCGGTCGAAGAGCACGATCTCGCCGCCGGCCGGCAGATGCGGCACGTAACGCTGGAAATACCATTGCGTCTTTTCTCGATCAGAAGGGGCCGGCAGCGCCACGACCTTCACGATGCGCGGGTTGAGACGCTGGGTGATGCGCTTGATCACGCCGCCCTTGCCGGCGGAGTCACGCCCCTCGAAGATCACGACGACCTTCTCCTTGTGATAGGCGACCCAATCCTGCAGCTTGATCAGCTCTGCCTGCAGCTTGAGCAGCGCGCGGAAGTATTCGATGCGCGGGATCGACGGTGGGTGTGCCTTGCGGTAGACCTTGCGGATCTCTTCGGAAAGGGCTGGCTCGGAAAGCTCGAGCTCGTAGTCCTCGTCGAGCGTGTCCGCCAGTTCTGCTTCCAGCCAATCCGGGCCTGCGGCGTCTTCTGAGTTTTTCATGGTATCTCTCCGGCGTCTCACCGTGGACCGCGGTGTCTTGCGACTGTCACACAACCGCATGAAAGAAATTTGAACCGTTGGTGGCCATCGCCATCGGGGCCGCTCCTTCGTCATGGACAGCACGCTTCTTTAGCGCGCATCACAAGGTTTTGATTTTACTCCTATCTTTGCCACCATACGCTCTTGGTCGCGGGTTTGAAGCCCACATCAGGGAGGAGACCATGAAACGCGCAGTTGCACTTGTCGCGGCCGCCTTGGCCTGTTCGGTCGTGTCCGCCCACGCTCAGGACACAAGCATGAGCTTCTTCGTCACCAGCGCCAATCCCGGCAAGGGCGGCGATCTCGGCGGCCTTGCCGGGGCGGATGCCTATTGCGCCCAGCTCGCGACGGCTACCGGTTCGACCGGCAAGACCTGGAAAGCCTATCTTTCCACCGATGCGGAAAACGCCAAGGACCGCATCGGAAGCGGCCCATGGTACAACGCCAAAGGCGAGAAGATCGCCGATGATGTCGCGTCGCTCCACAGCGACAAGAACAACCTGACCAAGCAGACGGCCCTCAACGAGAAGGGCGAGGTCATCAACGGCCGCGGCGACACGCCGAATCGCCACGACATGCTGACCGGCTCCAACCCGGACGGTACGGCTGCGGCTGACACCTGCGGCAACTGGACTATGGGCGCAGCCGAAGGGGCGGCAATGGTCGGCCACAGCGACCGCGCAGGTCTCGATGAGTCCGCGCCGGCAAAGTCCTGGAATTCCTCGCACAAGACGCGCGGCGGCTGCACGGTGGAGGCGTTCAAGAGCACCGGCGGCGACGGCCTTTTCTACTGCTTCGCCGCGAACTGAGGCAGGGTGCATGTCGACTGCGCCGTGATACGGTCGCCCGCGAAGGCTGCGCGGTAGCCGGCCCTGCCTGCTACCACCGCCTGCTACCACCGCCTGCATCGCCGCCATTCGCCGGGGCCCGTCTCGACCATTTTGGCGAACACCCGGGTGAAGTGGCTCTGGTCGGCGAAGCCGCAGCTGTTGGCGATCTCCGTGATCGACAGGCTCGTGTTCAAGAGCAGGTCCTGGGCGCGCTCGATACGACGGGCCAGCAGCCATCGATGCGGCGGGGCGCCGGTCGTTTCCTTGAAGGCGCGGGCAAAATGGCTGCGTGAGAGACCGCATTCATGGGCGAGTTCCTCGAGCGCGATGTCGCCGTCGAGATGCGCCATGAGGATCTCCTTGGCGCGCCGCTCCTGCCAGGGCGCGAGACCACCGCGCTTTGGCCTGCGCCCGCCCGGCATATCGCCGTAGGCGCTGCCCAGATGGCCGAGCAGGGCCATGCCGACATGATCGAGGAAAAGCTGACTGGCCTGCTCGGGTGCCTCAAGTGACGGCAGCAGGCTGGTTCCGAGACTCCGGACGACGACGTCGTCGAGGGGAACGCCCGGGGCAATGCCGATCGTGCTCGTCCGCGAAACGCCGCGTTCCTCGGCGATCCTGTCGAGCGACTGGCGCGATATATAGATCGCCAGGCAATCGATAGGGTCGGTGAGGACGGAAGAGTGCTCGCAATTCAGGTCCAGCAGCGTGAATTGCCCGCCTCTGATCGGCGCAATCGTGACCGGGCGACCCTCCACCCAGTAGGGGTGGGGCTCAAGATCGAGCAGTTGCAGACAGACAAGATAGCCGTCCTCCCGTTCGATCCGGCCCAGGCGCCCGCTTTCCCTCTTCCCCCAACTGACGCGGGTGGCGGCGAAGTCTGTCCTTTGCAGTCGCTGCACAAGAATGCTCGGCGGCGCTTCGGCCCCGACAGCCTCGCCCAACCGCTCGCCATAAGCTCCGCCGGCCATACGCGAACTCCCAATAAGAGAAATTTCTGGTCGAGGTTCGGTGTTGTTTTGTTCTTGAGACGCCCCACAAGAACATAGCACTTTCGTACAAAATGCAGCAACAGAGGCGCTGGCGCGCTCGGCGCGCCTGCATAAGCTTGTGCGCGCACTCCCGTAAATCGATTAATCGGCCGAAAGCGAACACGCCGTTCCCCAGCAAGGAGTCTGCGTTACCATGTCCGAAGATGACACACCCGAAAGCGGGGAAGCGCGATTATCGGGCGGCGCAGAGACCGTCCATTACGAATTTTCCCGACGCGACGTTCTGCAGATGGCCGCAGGGGCCGCGACGCTAGCGGCCATTCCACCCGGCACGGCAGAGGCCGCGTCGTCGACCACCGCACCCACAAACCAGGAGGGCACGAGCGTGACGCCAGCGCGCATTAGACTGACAGTCAACGGACATTTGCGCGAACTGGAGCTCGATCGACGCCAGTCGCTGCTCGACGTCCTTCGCGAAACGCTCGACCTTACTGGCACGAAGAAGGGCTGCAACCAGGGCGCCTGCGGAGCATGCACCATCCTGGTCGATGGCAAGCGGATCAATTCCTGTCTGACGCTCGCGGTGATGCATGACGGCGCCGCGATCACGACGATCGAGGGGCTGTCGAAGGGCGACGAGCTCCATCCGCTGCAGGCCGCCTTCATCGAGCACGACGGACTCCAGTGCGGCTTCTGCACCTCCGGGCAGATCATGTCCGGCGTCGGCTGCATCGCCGAGGGCCACGCCCATTTGCCGGAGGAGATCCGATTCTGGATGAGCGGCAACATCTGTCGGTGCGGGGCATATCCGGGCATCGTCGCCGCTGTCGCTGATGCCGCCGGGAGGACCTGACCATGCTCCCATTCGGTTACGAAAAGGCCCGCAGCGAGCAGGAGGCGATCGCCGCCGCGGCCGCGGGCGCACGCTATATCGCCGGCGGGACAACGCTCATCGACCTCATGCGGGAGGAGGTGGAGCGTCCCGAACGGCTCGTCGACATCAACGCGCTTCCGCTCGGAGGCATTCGCGTCGAAGGCTCCGATCTCGTCATCGGGGCGCTTGCCCGGATGACGGAGATCGCCGCCCATCCCGACACCTTGCGTCTGCAGCCGCTCGTCGCCGAATCCCTGATCGAAGGCGCATCGCCGCAGTTGCGCAACGTCGCCTCGATCGGCGGAAACCTCCTGCAGCGCGTGCGCTGTCCTTACTTCCGCATGCTCGATGCACCATGCAACAAGCGCGAGCCGGGCTCGGGCTGCTCCGCGATCGATGGGCTCAACGGAGGTCACGCCATCCTCGGCGTCAGCGATCATTGCATCGCCACCCACCCGTCGGATGTTGCGGTCGCGCTGATTGCGCTCGATGCGACGATGCGCGTGCGCGGACCGGAAGGCGAGCGCACCTTTCCCGTCGAGGAGCTTTTCCGGCTGCCGGGCGATACGCCGCATCTCGAACACACGCTCGAGCCGGGCGAACTGATCCTCGATGTGCGCGTCCCCAGCGGTCCCCACAGCCGTCGCGCACGATACCTCAAGGTGCGTGACCGCGAGTCCTACGAGTTCGCCCTGGTCTCGGCGGCCGTTGCCATGGAGACGGAGGGCGGCGTGATCCGCTCGGCCCGGATCGCCTGCGGCGGGGTCGGGACCCGCCCGTGGCGGATGCGCGCCTCGGAGGCGGAACTGATCGGCAAGGAGCCCTCCCGCCCAGTCTTCGAGGCGGCTGCGCGGCTGGCGGCCGACGGCGCACGGCCGGCTACCGGCAATCACTACAAGGTCGAACTCCTGCAGCGGACGATCGTCCGTACGCTCGAAATGGTCGGAGAAATGGCATGACGAACGTCATCGGACAACCGCTTCCCCGCATCGACGGCCGCGCCAAGGTAACCGGCGGCGCGCGCTACGCGGCCGATTTCAACCAGAAGGGCCAGGCCTATGCGGTGATCGTCAGCGCCACGGCCGGTCTTGGCCGCATCACGGAGATCGGCGCGGACGCCGTCTCCGGCATGCCGGGCGTAATCGCGGTCATCAGCCATCTCAATGCGCCGCGCCTTGCCTATGGCGAGCACAAGGGGGTGATCGATCCCGCCATCGGCGAACGACTGCATGTGTTGCAGGACGATCAGGTGCGCTTCTGGGGCCAGCCGGTGGCGATCGTCGTCGCGGACTCGCTCGACCATGCCGAACGCGCCGCCGCGGCACTTGATGTTGCTTACGCGGCCGAGCGGCCGACGGTCGATCCGACGGGCCTGATCGCGGCTGCCGTTGTCCCGGAGGCGGCCACCAGAGAGGGCGCGCGGACGCTCGCCGACGCTGCGCGGGGCGATGCGGACGCCGCGCTTGAGAGCGCGGAGGTGAAAGTCGACGAGAGCTACGACATCGCGCGGGAAAACCACAATCCGATGGAGCCGCACGCGACCATCGCGGCCTGGGACGGCGACCGGCTGACGCTCTGGAGCAAGAGCCAGTATGTCATCAACGAACAGGCCGAGATCGCGGCGATCTTCGGCCTGCCGGTGGAGAATGTGCAGGTGATCTGTCCTTTCGTCGGCGGCGCCTTCGGCACGAGCCTCAGGACCTGGCCGCATGTCACGCTCGCGGCCGTCGCGGCGCGTGAGGTGGGTCGGCCGGTCAAGCTGGTCCTGACCCGCAAGCAGATGTTCTACATCACCGGCCACCGTCCGCGCACGCTCCAGCGCATCGCGCTCGGGGCTGCGAAAGACGGCAAGCTCAAGAGCCTGATCCATGAGGGCTTCGGAGAGACGAGCCGCTACGAGGAGTTCATCGAGGCGCTGACCTCGGTCTCCGGTTTCCTCTATTCATGCGCCGATGTGCGCACCAGCTATCGCCTTGTGAAGCTGGACACCGGCACGCCGACCTATATGCGTGGCCCGGGCGAGGCGAGTGGCGTCTTCGCGCTCGAATGCGCCATGGACGAGCTGTCCTACAAGCTCGGGCTCGACCCGATCGAACTGCGCCGCCTAAACGAGCCCGAGATCGACGAGGCCGCAGGCAAGCCGTTTTCCAGCCGGTCGCTGATGAAGTGCTACGATGCCGGTGCCGAGCGCTTCGGCTGGTCGAAGCGGGATCCGAAACCGCGCTCGATGCGCGATGGGCGGCTCTTGATCGGCATGGGTGTCGCGTCCGCGAGTTACCCGGCGTTTCACGCTCCCTCGAGCGCGCTCGCACGCCTGCTTCCCGACGGCACTGCAGAAATCGAGGTGGCGGCGAGCGACATGGGGCCGGGGACCTATACGTCGATGACGCAGGTCGCTGCCGAGACGCTTGGCCTGCCGATCGAAAGCGTCCGCTTCAGCCTCGGCCGCTCGGATTTTCCGCCGGCTCCCTCC
>NZ_JASKLS010000001.1:0-478421 GCF_030124375.1 Sinorhizobium sp. 6-70 | reverse complement strand
CTCCCATGGCGGTTCCTGGACGATGGCGTCCGTCGGCTCGGCGATCCGGGCCGCCTGCATCGCGGTGCAGGAAGAGGCTGCAAGGCGTGCCATCGCCGACCAGCGCTCGCCGGTCTTCGGCGCGTCGATCGATGGGGTCATGTGGGAGGAGGGGCGTCTGCGCCGTCGCGGCGATACAGCGCCCGGCCAGGCCTACGGTGACATCGCGGCGAGCGCCGGCGCGCCGATCGAGGCGAATGCATCGGCCAGCCGCGATCCCGACATCGCCAGCCGATATTCCATGCATGCTTTCGGTGCTGTTTTTGCCGAGGTGGCCGTCGATCCCGATGTCGGGACCATCCGGGTGCGCCGCGCGCTGGGCACCTATGGGGCAGGTCGTATCGTCAATCCGCGCCTTGCTGCCAGCCAGTGCACCGGCGGCATGGTCGGCGGCATCGGCATGGCGCTGATGGAGCGGACCGTGCTCGATCAGCGTGACGGCCGGCCGGTCAACGCGCATATGGCGGATTATCTCGTGCCCGTGAATCTCGATATCGCGAATATCGAGGCGCATTTCGTCGACGAGGTGGACCCGCACGTCAACGCGCTCGGCGTCAAGGGCCTCGGCGAAATCGCGCTCGTCGGCATGGCGCCCGCCATCGCCAACGCGGTCTACCATGCCACCGGCATACGGGTGCGCACGCTGCCGATCCGGATTGAGGATATGATCGCCTGACGAAGAAGACGCGTTCGACCGGTGCATGTTCCCTACAGCGACCTTTGCGCGTCCGATAGGACGCGCGGCGCTGTAGGGCGTGCAAACAATTCCCGCGGTTCGCGGACACCCTTCAGGTGGAACGAGCCGATCGTCTCGAAACTCGATGTTTCCGCCGGCGGCAGCAGATCGACAAAGGCTGAGGAGACGAGCAGGGACCGGTTGGCGAGACGGCAAGTCGACGCGATCCGGCAGACCTCGTTGACGGCCGGGCCGATCACTGTGAAGTCCAGTCGTTCGTCGCTTCCGACATTGCCGTAGAATACTTCGCCGACATGGAGCGCGAGATAGACGGACGTCACCGCCGTTTCCTGCGCGAGCCGCGCCGCGTTCAGCGCGGCGATCCTCTCTTCGAGCTCAGCCTCAGCCTTGAGCGCGGCAAGTGCCGCTTCGCACCGGTCTGCACCGGTGAAGATCGCGAGTGTCCCGTCGCCGACGAGCTTCAACACGTCGCCTCCGGCTGCGTGAACCGACGAGATCACCGCTTCGGCATAATCGTTCAGCAAGGGAATGAGGTCGGTGCTGTGGACCTGCTCGGAAAGGGCCGTGTAGTTCGCCATGTCCGAATACCAGAGAACCGTGTGGATGCTTTCGACCTTGCCTCTGGCGATCCGGCCTTCGAGCACGCGGTGGCCGGCGTCGCGCCCGAGATAGACCTCGACCAGCGATTGCGCGATCCGCTTCAGCGAAGCGGCCTTGATGGCGAGCGCCAGCGCCGGCACCAGGCCGCGGAGCGCCTGCAGGTCATCGCTCGAAAAGCCGCCCGGCGCCCCCGTCGACCAGCGCGAATAGAGGCTGTCCATCTCGCCGATCGCATCCGTGCCGCTCAGTCGATGGATCAGCGCGAAATAGTCGGTGTGCCCCTCGAGGCGAAGGTCGTCGAGGATCGTGAAGCGCGCCTCTCCGGCGTAGTCGAGCGGCAGATGGATTTCCGACAGTCCGCTTTCCAGCATGTGGTTGAAGGGGCTGGCGCTCCACAGACGGGAATTGCGCTCCGACTGGTAGCGCGAAAATTCCCGCTGCCTCGTCGCGTCCGTTTCTTCGGCATTCCAGACGAAGCCGCGCGATTCGAGGACGGGGTGGAGCGTGTCGAGAAAGAGCGCCGCCTGGACGAGATCGAGGCCCCGCTCACGGCAGCGCTCGCAAAAGCCTTCGAGAAGTCCGGTCTCGTCGAGGCCGAGGAGGCCCTGTTCGACCAGCCAGTCGCTGATCATGCGGATTTGCAGATCGTCCATGGTTTGCTCCCGCTCCTTCCGATGATCTTAGGCCGGAGAAGCCACCTGCGCCAAGCGCCTGCACCGCCAATCGCCTCCATACGTTGCACTCCGGCGTTTGCTGCGTGATGATAGCGGCGCCTGGTTTTTGGCGGAGGCAATACGCAACATGGCAGTAAAAGGGCAGGTCCGCTGATGGCGCCGGTGACGGTCGATCAGGAAAAGATTCGCGAGTTCGAGGACGCCGAGAGCTTCTACCGCTGGCTGGGTAGCCACCACGACACAGCGGATGAGGTGTGGATCAAGATTCACAAGGTCGGCTCTGGACTCAAATCGATCACGCCCAAGGAGGCGATCGACGTCGTCCTGTGCTGGGGCTGGATCGACGGCCTGCGCAAGGGGCTCGACGACAAGAGCTTTCTGCAGCGCTACACGCCGCGCGGCAGGAAGAGCACCTGGAGCCAGATCAACGTCGACAATGTCGCCCGGCTGATCGAGGAAGGCCGGATGACCGAGCATGGGTTGAAGCAGGTGGAGGCGGCGAAGGCCGACGGGCGCTGGGAGCGCGCCTATGCGAGCGGCAAGGACATGAAGATCCCGGACGATCTGCAGGCCGCCATCGACGCCGAGCCCAAGGCGAGGGAAATGCTCGCCAGGCTCAGCGAGCAGAACCGCTTCGCACTCGCCTTCCGCACCCACAACATGAAGACGGAAGCCGGGCGGAAGAAGAAGATCGATGCCTTTGTCGAAATGCTGAAGCGCGGCGAGACGATCTACCCGCAGGGACGGAAGTGACCGCTGCCAATCAGGTTCTGTCCGCACAAAGGGCAGGGGAGGATCGAGTTTCTATCGTCTGTTACTATGCGCATTCCGTCGAATGGGATTGAGGGTGACGATGCACACCGCCAGAAATCGGCAACTCGGGGGCGGACATGTCCCTCGTTTTCTGCCGGCGCTCGTTTTCGGGATGGTGACCGTCATCGCGGCGACGGCTGCGGCGCAAAGCAGCCGCCCGGCGCCGGATGAGAGTCCGCAGGTCGCACAGAGCGCACAAGGGCACGCTCCGGCCAGCGGGCTCGCGGCGGACTTCCCTGATCGTGAACTTGTCGTCGGCACCAAGGAAGCATCGCCGTTTTCGATGAAGCAACCGGACGGTAGCTGGACGGGTATTTCCATAGAACTTTGGCGGCAGATCGCTCAGGAACTCGGTCTCAAGTTTCGTCTGGTCGAGGAGCCGTCGGTCCAGAGTCTGCTCGAGGCGACGGCACGTGGTGATTACGATCTCTCGGTCGCGGCGATAACCATCACGCCCGAGCGCGAACGCAGCGTGGACTTCTCACAACCGTTCTACAACACCGGGCTCGGCATCGCGGTTTCGCTCAATCGTATGTCGATATGGCGCGAAATCATCCGGACGATGACCTCCCTGGGTTTCCTTCAGGCTGCCGGTGCGCTCATCGGCATTTCGTTTCTGGTCGGCGCGCTGATCTGGCTGTTCGAACGCCGACATAACGAGGAATTCGGAGGCAGCGCCGCCAAGGGGCTCGGTGCCAGCATCTGGTGGTCTGCCGAGGTGATGACGCAGGCAAGTACCGGGCACCGTGGCCCGAGAACTCTGGCGGGACGGGCGCTTGCCATTATCTGGATGGTGGTCTCGATCATCACTATCGCTATCTTTACTGCGAGCGTGACGTCGGCGCTCACGACGCGACAGATTCGCGGCGTCGTAAGCAGCGTCGACGACTTGCCCGGCGTGCGCGTCGGCGCATTGGCGGGATCGGCAACGCTAGATTTTCTCGTCCGCGAGCGTATCGGCTACCGCAATTTCGACCGCGTCGAGGACGGGTTGAACATGCTCTCGTCGGGCTCGATCGACGCCTTCGTCTATGACAAGCCGTTGCTTGCGTGGCTCGTTGCGCAGAAGTTTTCGAACTCGGTCGGAGTCCTCGACGTGACTTTCGAACCGCAGAGCTACGGCATCGCCATGCCGACAGGAAGCCGCTACCGCAATGCGACCGACGTGGCCCTCCTTGAGGCGATTCGCAGCGAGAAGTGGAAGCAGACCCTGTTCAGCTATCTTGGCGAGAAGCGCTGAAGGCGCAGGCGAGGCGACTCGTGGCGCGTAAGACCTTGAATCGGCGCAAGCTTTCCGATTCCGATTTGCCGGATTATGCAGTAAGCTTGCGCGCGCTACTGCATGTTTTCCTGAAATCCTAACCGATTTGAGGATACAAACATGCAGCAGTTCAAAGTGCTACGGCGTCCTTTGTGCGTCTGATAAGACACGCGGCGCTGTAGGGGGGCGGATGCTGCATGACACGCGCGCAGCAGGTGGGCGTCATTATCGGCTTGGCGATTGTAGCGGCTCTGACAATGCTGCGGGCAAGCGATCCGCCGTTGCTGCGGCTTGCCCGTAATCTGACATTCGACGAGTATCAGCGTATCAAGCCGCGCACTTTCGAGAACATGCCGGTGCGGATCGTCGACATAGACGAGGCGTCGCTCCGGGAGCTTGGTCAGTGGCCGTGGCCGAGAGACCGCATCGCCGCCCTGGTCGACCGGTTGTCGGAGATGGGCGCGTCGGCGATCGCATTCGACATTCTCTTTGCCGAGCCGGATCGCCTGTCGCCGCGCAACGTCGTACGCGACGTTGGCGGGATCGACCCGTCGCTGCTTCGTCAACTGCCCGACAATGACGAGATCTTCGCCCAGGCAATCGCGGACAGACCCGTCGTGCTGGGCTTCGGCATTTCCAACGAAGGGACCTATCGCCCGCCGGTGAAGGCCGGCTTCGCCTTTACCGGCGAAAGCCCGCTCGGCGCGCCTCCACGTCTCGAGGCGGCGACGCCGCTCAGGCCGCAGCTCGAGGCGAAGGCCGCCGGTCTCGGCCACATCAGCCTCAATCCCGGCGCGACGTCGACGGTCGTGCGCGCCGTTCCGCTTTTCCTAAGCGACGGCGAACAGTTTTATCCGAACCTCGCGCTCGAAGCGCTGCGCGTGGCGCAAGGCGCCTCCACCTATGTGCTCGCCGCCGCCCCGGACGTGGCCGACACGTTGACGGACGCCAAGATCGGCGACTTCATCATTCCGGTGACCGCGGCCGGCGAACTCTGGCTCTATGTCAGCCCGGATCACGCAGAACGTTACGTCTCCGCCAGGCACGTGCTTGCCCCCGGCGGGGCGCCGCCGGAGGTGAGGGCTGCCATCGAGGGCAGCATCGTGTTTGTCGGCACGTCGGCGGCAGGATTGCAGGATATTCGCACGACCGCCCTCGGGCAGAACGTGCCCGGCGTCTCGCTGCATGCGCAAACGGTGGAGCAGATCCTGTCCGGCCATTTTCTCTCGCGTCCCGACTGGGCGGATGGACTGGAGATCCTGTCCATTGCTGCCGCCGGCACCTTGCTCGTGGTGCTCACCACCTTCGTCAGCCCCGCGGTCGCACTCGCCTGCGGCCTGGCCATCACTGCGCTTGCCCTCATTGCCTCCTGGCTTGCCTTCCTCTATGGCGGGCTGCTCTTCGATCCGCTGGCCCCGATCGTCAGCGCATCGGTCACGCATTTCGCGGCCACGGCGTTCCGCTTCCTCGTCACCGACCGGGAACGCCGCGCGGTCCGACGGGCCTTCGGCCAATATCTTTCGCCGTCGCTGCTCTACCGCATCGAGCACACGCGCGATGCGCTGCGGCTTGGCGGCGACGACCGCGAACTGACGGTGATGTTCGTCGACGTCCGGAATTTCACCGAAATCAGCGAACAGATGGCCCCGACTGCCGTTGTCGGCTTCCTGAACACGCTGCTCGATGCGCTGAGCCGCCACGTCATCGCCAACGAAGGCACGCTCGACAAATTCATCGGGGATTCGATCATGGCCTTCTGGAACGCCCCGGTCGACGTCGCCGACCATGCGGGCAAGGCGGTTCGCGCCGCGCTCGGCATGCGCGAGACGCTTCTCCGCCTCAATGCCGACGACGCCTTCGGCTTCGGCAAGGAGCAAAACATCGCGATCGGCGTCGGCATTCACACCGGCATCGCCTGTGTCGGCAACATGGGCGCCGAGGCCCACTTCAACTACTCGGCCGTCGGCGATACGGTCAACATCGCGGCGCGGATAGAATCCTCATGCAAGGATGTCCACTTCGACATTCTGGTATCTGAGGAGACCGCTCAGGCGCTGCCGGGTCACGCCCTGCTCGAGGCGGGGATGCTGGCGCTCAAGGGAAAGAGCACGCGGACAAAGCTCTTCGCCGTCGTCGGTGATGAAAAACTCGGGGCCTCCGCCGAATTCGCCGAACTCAGATGCCTCCACCTGAAACTTATCGATGCGCTGCGGTCCCGCGTGCCGAACCGCAAGATCTTGAGCGCGGTGAAGCTCAAGGCGGCAAGGCTGGACGGATTGACGGACTTCTACCGCCGGATTTCCCGCCGGGCGGACCACTTCGCAGATCACGGCAAATCAGGAATAGCCGAATGACCTGTTGGGCCATTTCTTAAATCGTAACCGGTTTAAGGACCAAACATGCAGCAATGCAAAGTGCTACAGCGTCCTTTGTGCGTCTGGCAAGACGCGCGGCGCCGTAGAATTGCTAACCGTTGTCGCGGCTGCCGTCTCGCGGGCGGTCCTGCTCCTGACGCGGCTTCTCGGGTTCGCGGGGCTTGTCCGGCTTATCCGGCTTATCCGGGCGTGGCGTCTCCGGCTTGTCCGGGCGCGGCGGCTTGTCCGGGCGCGGCGGCTTGTCAGGCTTGTCCGGCTTCGGAGGCGGCTTGTCCGGTTTGTCCGGTTTAGTCGGGGGCTTCTGCTGCTGTGCCTGCTTTTTCTCGGGCCTTACCCGCTCGGGCTGTGTTGGTGGAATTGGGAGCGCTGCACGAATGCTGCAACCACCGCCGACCCAGCCCAGCCCGCCGGAAAGGTGCTGGTTGCCGGAAAGGAATGGCAACGCCGCCTTGTTTCCGAGGGTCTCCAGGACGCGGCTGTTGACGCGGCGCGCATCGGTGAGGTTACCGTTGCGGTTGGCGATCACGCAATCGCAACGCCTTGTCAGTTGTTTGCAACCGCCGGGGCCGCAGAAACTGGCCTCTCCGTTGAGCAGAACGAGAGCCGTGGTTCCGTCGCCACCGACATAGAAATCGAACGCGGTGCCACGGACGCCGATCGTTCCGGCCGGCGTCAGGATCTCGTAGGCGGTACTTTTCGACTTTCCACTGACCCAGCGGAACGTGCCTTTCGTCGCCCTCAGGCTGAGCTTTTGCAAGTTGTTGGAGTCGTCGAAGACGAATTTGTCGATGACGACGGACGAGCCCCAGCCGACGGCCAGTTTGGTGCCGTCGCGGAACACGAATTGTCCCAGCCCGGATTTCGAGGTCAGAATCCGTTCGTCCCGATAAACCGGGTCTTTGACCGCCAGCGGACCGCTCGCACCTCTGACTTCAGTCCTGATCCGAACCGCCTCACCGATCGCTTCAGCGGCCATTGACACCGGACTGTAAAAAATGAAGCCGAGTGCAACGATTGCAGCGCCACGCAAATAGGACATGGCACCCCTCCTGGATCACGGCGACTTTGGATTGAAACAATCTATAGTCGTTCTGCGTGATCACTCGCCAGAGCGGGGATTTACTGAATATCTGAGGCATTTGTTCTTATGCCCCGCTCGCAATTGCTTAACTATGTACCATGCGGCAGGGCACGGTGTCTCCTAATCCGTTCGGGTTACAGCCACACGGGGCTAGAACGGAAGTCGAAAAGTATTCGTTAAATCAATGGTTTGCATCTTGCTTTAGGCGACGCGGCTCGATTGGGCCGGCGCTCCGCCGGCATGAATTCGGCGGGCCGATCCGCTGTTCAGCAGACATTCAGCCGTTCGGGGATAAAAAGCATGCAATTCGTCCCGCTCCAGTTTAGGCTGGCGCGGGCTGAAGAGGGGGCCGGAGGTCGCGACACGACGCGGCGGCCGGCAGTATAGGGGCGGCGCTCAGCGCCGGTGGGCGATGAAGACAATCCTGCTTGCGGTGCTTTCCGGCATTCTTATGACGGGAGCGGCTTTTGCTGCGTCGGTGACGAACAGGGACGGCGACACCGCTGTGCTGGTCGTCGTCGAGGGCGAGAGCCGGATGGAAGTTGCGATCGGTTCCGGCGCGACGGAAATGATCTGCCCGAGCGGCTGCTTCGTCACCGCGCCGAGCGGCGACCGCATCGGGCTCCAGGGCGACGAAACGATCGAGATCCTCGACGGCTCCATGTTGTTCAAATAGGCGATCGTTGCCGCGCTTTGCGCGATCAAGCGGTCCTGCGGCACCGGCGCGAAACTCTTGCGATCAGTTAGCGCCGTGCGCCGTCCCGCGGGAGGCGGCACTGCGCGCCGTCTCCTTACCATCGACACGTCAAGGGTGCGTCTGCACGATAAGCCGCGTCTATCAGCTGTGATGGCCGGTGACGGCCTTCAGCAGTTCGCCCGTCATTTCTCGGCTGCTGCTATGGGAAATATCACCAAGCGACAGCATGCCGACCATCCGCTTGTCATCGTTGATCACCGGCAGCCGCCGAATTTTCTTTTCCTCCATCAGGCGGATGGCATCCTCGAGGGATTCGCTCGTGCGGCAGAAGACGATCTGGTTCGTCATCACGTCGCGTACCGTGAGCGCAGAAACATCGTGACCGTTGGCGAAGGCGCGTAGCGCCATGTCGCGGTCCGTGACCATTCCGATCAGGCGGTCGTTTTCGCCGACGGGCAGGGCGCCGATATCCTCGTCCTTCATGATGTGCGCCACCGTGCGCAGGTCGGTGTCCGGCGAGATCCAACGTACTCCAGAATGCATGGCTTCCGAAATTTGCATCGTAACCTCCCTTGTTCGGCAAAGGTGAAGTATAGGCGGAAATCATGGCTAATCGTTGATATCCGGCGCATTTTCGCCAGGACAGGACCGCTCACACGATCGTCAAGCGGTCCGAAAGGGGTGGCGCGGCTGGCACGCGCGTCATTTAGGTCAGGTTCCGCCGCCGCTCCAGTTCCGCTTCGGTCGGCTGCTCGAATTCGAACGAGCCGGTGACGATCTCGCCGGCACGGACGTATTTGTTCACAGTCACGCCGGACCCCGAAACCTTCGAACTGACGAGCGTCAGCGCCATCGGCGAGGCACCGTCACCGAACAGTTTCTTTCCCTTTCCGAGCACGACCGGAAAGATCGACACATACATCTCGTCCACCAGATCGTTGCCGAAAAGCGTCTGCAGCAGGTCGGTCGAACCCTGCGTCAGGAGATCCGGCCCGTCCTGGCTCTTCAGCTTCCTCAACGCGGCGACGACGTCGCTCCCGAGGCTCTGGCTGTTCTGCCAGCTGAGCTTGAAATCCGGATTGCGCGTCGCGACAAATTTGGTGATGCGGTCGAACAACGTGCCGATCGGATCGTCGGCGCCGGCATAGGGCCAGTGCGCCGCGAAAATGTCGTAGGTCTTTCGGCCGAGCAGAAGATCGAAGGGCTTGGCAAACATCTCGTCCACCGCCGCGCCCATCGTCTCGTCGAAATAGGGGGCGACCCATCCACCAAACTTGAAGCCGCCGACCGGGTCCTCGTGCGGCCCGCCCGGTGCCTGCATGATTCCGTCAAGACTTACAAATGCACCAACGACGATCTTTCTCATTGCCGCTCTCCTTCGTCATCCTCGTTTCCTTGTTTCTGTATCTAGGACGCCCGGCAGCGGACGAGACCGACATGGTCCAAAAAAAATTGTTGCGAGCGCACCGTCAGTGGCGGAATTCCGCGAAGCGCCTATTCCTTCCGCTGGGGCCGGGCATAGTCGGGAATCATGAAGCGTCGGCGATAGGCTCCCGGCGTCAGCCCGGTGACGCGCTTGAACAGGCGGCGGAAGAAGGCGGGATCCTCATAGCCGACCTGCCATGCTATCTCATCAACCGGGGATTCCGTTCGTTCGAGCCGACGCTTGGCGTCCTCGATCCTCAGGCGCTGCACGTAGGAGATCGGGCTGAGGCCGGTTGCACCGGTGAAGCGGCGTTTGAACGTGCGTTCGGCAAGCCCGGCGCGGCGGACCATCTCCTCCAGCGGGTTGGCGACCGAGAAATGCGTGGCGATCCAGTCTTGCGCCGCCTGGATCGCGACGTCGCCGTGGTCGTTTCGCCCTTCGAAGACAATGTAGGGCGCGAGCCCGTCCTGATGCCACTGCAACGCGAAATAGCGGGCCACGGTCTGCGCTGCGGTCGCGCCGGCGTGGCGGGCGATCAGATAGAGCACCAGATCGTGCCAGGTCATGGAGGCGCCCGACGTGATCAGCTCCTCGCGCTTGCCGGAGACGACCAGCACGCGCTCGGGGTGGATTGTCACTTTCGGGAAGGCGTTATGAAAGGCCTGGGCATAACCGAAATGCACCGTCGCATCGACGCCGTCGAAAAGCCCCGTCTCGGCAAGCAGGAAGAGGCCCGAGCAGGCCGAGCACAGCAGCGCGCCGCGGCGATGCATGGCGCTCAGCCAATCGACCAGTTCCGGATGCCGGCCCTTCTGCCAGCCGTCCGGCCCGAGCAGGACAGAGGGGACGATGACGATGTCGGTCGTCTCGATGGCGGCGATACCACGCTGTACCATCACAGGCACGCCGCTGGCGAGTTCCAGCGGGCCGGACCACAATCCCACGATCTCGACCCGGAACGGCGGCGCGGAAACCGAGGCTTGGCCAGAAGGCGGCACGATGGCGAAAGCATTCATCACGTCGAAGATGCCGCTCAACGTCGACACCACCGCCTCGGGGATGGCGACGAGGCTCACGTGAAGCGGGTGCGTTCCGGTCTCGGCGGTGTTGCGCGGCATCTCGAATCCCATCGGACGGGTGGCGCCACGTCGGCAAATGAGTTCTACCGCGACACCGCTTATGGCGCAAATGGCCCGGTTCCGGACAATTCCGCTCTGCCGCGCGGTCACGCCAGATGCGATCCTCTGCAAGTCCTTGAACCTTCAGGTGGATGACAGGAGCGCGAACATGGCAGATGCAGCAAACAACAAGATCGACCAGGCGAAGCTCGATGCGATCGTCTCGCGGGCGATCGGCGACCTTTCGGCGGGTTACGGCGGCGTGATGGTCAGCCTCGGCAACCGTCTCGGCCTCTACAAGGCGATGGCCGGCGCCGGTCCGCTGACCTCGCATGAACTGGCGAACCGGGCGGACTGCGCCGAACGTTACGTGCGTGAATGGCTTGGCTCCCAAGTGGCAGGCGGTTATGTCACGTACCATGCAAAGAGCGGCACCTACGAACTCACGCCGGAGCAGGCGCTTGTGCTGGCCGAGGACGACAGCCCCGTCTTCATCCCCCATGCCTGGGCCGTTCCTGCATCCATGTGGGCGGATGAGAACAAGGCGGTGGAGGCCTTCCGCACCGGCAGGGGTATTGCCTGGGGTGATCACGACGGCCGGCTTTACTGCGGCGTCGCCGCGTTCTACCGGAACGCCTACAAGGCAAGCCTGGTTGCCGAGTGGCTGCCGGCTCTCGGCAGCGGCATCGAGAAGAAGCTAAGGACCGGCGCCCGTGTGGCCGATGTCGGCTGCGGGCACGGGCACTCGACGGTGCTGATGGCGAAGGCCTTTCCGGCGTCACGCTTCCATGGCTTCGACATCCACCCGGAATCGATCGTTGAGGCACGCAAGGTCGCGGAAGCAGCGGGCGTTTCGGATCAGATCACCTTTTCGACCGCGCGAGCGGACGACTACCCCGGCGCGGACTACGACCTGATCTGCTTCTTCGACTGTCTGCATGACATGGGCAATCCGGTCGCCGCGGCGGCGCATGCGGCAAAGGCAATTGCAGGCGAGGGGTCGGTAATGCTGGTGGAACCCTTTGCCAACGACCGGGTCGAAGACAACGTCTCGCCGGTCGCCCGGATCTACTACGCGGCCTCCACGACGATCTGCTGCGCCCATGCGATCTCGGACGGCGGCCATCTGGTGCTCGGCGCCCAGGCCGGCGAGGTACGGCTCGCGGACGTCTTCCGCAAGGCCGGCTTCAGCCGCTTCCGCCGGGCGCTGGAGACGCCGTTCAACCTGATCCTCGAGGCGCGGCGCTAGATCATTTCATTGTTTCATTGAAACAGGGAAATGATCTAACTCTTTGAAACTACGCAATTCCGGACGGAAAACCGTTTCACACTTTTCCTGGATTTGCTCTAACAGGTGCGGAACTGCAGTGTCATGAAGATCGGAGCGTTTCGCCATTTCGACAGAACGGTGAAGCGCTCCAGCCGTCCCCACCAAAAAGTGGCGGCCGGTATCGGGCGGCACGGTGTAGTCCGCTGGACGCGCCGTCGCAAACATCTCACTATGCGCGGCATGACTCATCCGCAGGACTTGATATGCCGGCCCTATCGCCAGCTTGCGCGCAACGCTCGTCTCGCCAACGCGCGGCTCGATCGCGCCTGCATGGCGCTCAAGCCCGGCGAATGGGAAGCGCCCCGAACGTCCTTCTTCCCGTCGCTCAAGGAGACGATGGTCCATCTCCTGAATGCCGATCGGTATTATATCGACACGCTGCGCGGCGAGCGGCCAGGCCTGGCGAGACCATCGGGCAGCCGGAGCACGGCGGCGGAATTTTCGATCGAACGGGCAGAGGTCGACGAATGGCTGGTCAACTTCAGCGAGAGCCTGACGGCCGAGGGGCTCTTGCGCACGATCAACATTCCCTGGCCGGAACGAACGCTCACCGAAACTGTCGCCGATACACTGCTTCACGTTTTCATGCACGGCCAACACCACCGCGGCCAGATCCATTCGATGCTATCGGGAACGAGCGTCCCGCCACCGCAGATCGACGAGTTCATCCTCACCGACAACGGCGAGGCGCGCGTCGAGGACCTCAACGCATTGGGCTGGACCGAGGCGCGGCTGACGCGATAGGGCGCCGATAGCCTCGTAGCCTTTGCGCTCGGCCCCAAGGCGGCCTATTCTACAGCGCCGCGCGTCCAATCGGACGCGCAAAGGTCGCTGTAGCACTTTGAACTGCTGCATGATTTCGTCCTTACGTTGATTCCGATTAGAGGAATCATGCAGCGGGGCGTCGTTCGCCGTTCGGGGGCGTTTATGTCGGCACGGCCTTTCTCGAAGTTTTCCACGCCGTTCAACGGGCTGCTCGCAGCGATCGGGCTCGTCGCGGTCGCGGTCCTCACCACACCCGATATCACCGGGCGCGCGAGGCTCGGCTTGCAGTTCCTGCTCGTCGCCATCTGGGGTGTCTATCTCCTGCAACTGATCGAGACGCTCATGCTGCGCCGCGCGAAGGGGCCCCAGGACAGCACGCCGGCGATCGTCATAGATGTGCTGGCCGTTCTGGTGCCTCTTGCCGGCTTCCTGTTTGCCTCCACGCGCGATCAGGCGCTCTTCTGTGCTATCTGGCTGCTGAAGCCGTTGCGAAATTCCACCTTCTTTCGGTTGATGGGCAGGGTGATTGCCAACGAGGCACGCAACCTGATCGGCGTCACATCGGTCTTCGGCCTCGTGCTGTTCGCTGCGGCGCTGGCTGGCTATCTCATCGAGCGCGACGTCCAGCCCGACAAGTTCGGCAGTATCCCGCAGGCGATGTGGTGGGCCGTCGTCACCCTGTCGACCACCGGCTATGGCGACGAGATTCCGCAGAGCTTCGCCGGCCGTGTGCTCGCCGGGCTGGTCATGATGTGCGGCATCGGCATCTTCGCGCTCTGGGCCGGCCTCCTCGCAACCGGCTTTTACGCCGAAGTCCGCCGCCAGGACTTCGTGCGCAATTGGCAGCTGGTCGCCGCCGTGCCGCTCTTCCGGAACCTCGGCTCGTCGGCGCTGGTCGAGATCGTCAGGGCGCTCAGGCCACGTGTCGTGCCGGCCGGCGCCGCGATCTGCCGCAAGGGCGAGGCGGGCGACCAGATGTACTTCATCGTCGAGGGCCGCGTCTGCGTCGCGACGCCCGCCCCGATCGAGCTCGGTCCCGGCAGCTTCTTCGGCGAGATGGCGCTGATCAGCGGCGAGCCCCGCTCGGCGACCGTCAGCGCCGCGACCGAAGTCTCGCTGCTGTCGCTCCACGCGGAGGACTTCCAGATGCTGTCCGTCAGCAACCCGGACATAGCCGAGATCATCCGCAAGACCGCACTCGAGCGGCGCGGAGCGACGCCGAAAGCTTGAGGGCAGCGTTCGAGAGCGCTCGCGGTCGTTGGATGCCTCCCCACCCTAACCCTCTCCCCGCGGGGAGAGGGGACAAGTTTGGCGCAATGCCTATGGTTGCGGTTGCGACGACGTTTCCGCGGATCCCTTCGTCCCGCTTGCGGGGAGAAGGTGGCCGGCAGGCCGGATGAGGGGCCGATCAGGTCGGATCCTTGTCGTAAGTCCTTATTCCCGGCGGCAGTTGTACCCAGGAATGGCGGCGGCAGTCATAGACCGAATCTCCGGGCGGAGGAAAGTTGGGGTCGGCGAATGCGCCGACGGCGACCGCCACCGAGGAATCCTCGTAGCCCTCTTCTGTGTGGAAGAGGTTCGTCCCGCAGACGGGGCAGAAGCGGAACCTGAACCGCGCGCCCTGATCGCCGACGCGCACATATTCGGTTGCGGTGCCGGTGACCTCGTAAGGGGCGGCGAAGGCGGCGAGGGCCGCAAAGACGCTGCCCGTTCGGCGCTGGCAGGCGAGGCAGTGGCAAACCCCAATGCCAAGCGGTTCGCCCCGGACTTCAATCCGCAACTGGCCGCAGGAGCAGGAGGCTGTTCGGGAAGGCATGATGCACCTCGTCAGTCGTTGTTGACAGCCCTGCTCAAGGCTAAGGCCGGTGATCAGACTGAAACCTCAACCATCGTCATCGGAATAGCGTTCGCGATAGCGTCGCTCGCCTTCGTCGTCGCGATATAGCCGTCGCAGGAGGTAGCGCTGACAACGGCCATCTTCGCAATCGGTTTCAACGACGCGCTCGCTGACGACGCCGTTGTTGGTCGAACTGTTCGAACTCGAATTCGACGATTGGCTTCCGGCCATCGCCGCGCTGGCAGTTATCGCCACGGCAGCAAGCAGGATAAGCTCCATGCGCATATCGCTCTCCTTCCGTCGCCATAATAGTCAGCCACCGCGCCTGAATTGGCGATGAACGGGCAGCACTTCAACGTGCTACAGCGACCTTAGCGCGTCCAATTGGGCGCGGCGCGCTGTAGCGGCGCGCGTCCCCGTTCACGGGATCGCGAAAATGCTGATCTCGTTGGTGATGCCGCGAAGCGTGACATTGTGCGACATGGGGTTGAGGCCGCGGTCGCTGAGGAGGCTCGATGCGCGCGGATCCTCCACCACCGAACCGGTGGCGAAGATCTCGCGTGACGTGGCGAGGTGCTGGACGCGCGAGGCGATGTTGACGGTCTGGCCGAAATAGTCCTGGCGCTCATTGAGGTTGACGGCGATGCACGGCCCCTCGTGGATGCCGATCTTCAACAGCAGGTCCTCACTGCCGCGCTCTTCATTGAGTTCGCGCATCGCATCGCGCATGCGCATCGCCGCGGCGACTGCCCGGTCCGGTGTCGGGAAGGTCGCCATCACCGCGTCGCCAATCGTCTTGACGACCGCGCCGGCCTCGGTCGCTACGATCTCGTTCAGGACGCTGAAATGGGTGCGCACCAGATCGAAGGCCGCAAGATCGCCGACGCGCTCATAAAGTTCGGTCGAGCCGCGCAGATCCGTGAAGAGGAAGGTGAGGCTGGTAATCTTCAGCCGCTGGTCGACGTCGATCGTGTCGGTGCGGTAGAGGTCGCGGAACGTCTGGTTGGAAAGCAGGCGCTTGGCGGTCAGGAACGGCCGGCGGCGGCCGAGCATGCCATGGAGCGCGTCGTTCGCGATGCAGACCGAGGGCAGGGTGCGGACTTCCGCGTGGTTTTCCACCTGGATCCTCAGCGGTCCCGGCTGGAGGCGCAAGGTCTCGTTGTGGCGGTGGCCGCGGTCGAAGACGAGGGCGAGGTTCCTTCGCTCCTTGGTCGGCTCTCCGGCCACTTCCAGGAATTGCGCCGCATGTGTCACGGGCTCGAAGATGATGACGAACTCCGCCGGAAGCTGCAGCGCGATGACCGCCTTCTCGCCGGGTGGCAACTCCAGCGCCTCGATCATGAACTCGTCGACCTTCTCCTCAAAACCCTCTTCCGGCAGGTCGATGCCCGAGCCCCAGTAGATCTGGCGGAAATATTCGGCGGGTGGCAGTTCATGCGGCTTGTGTGCCTCGATGTGGCGCACGCGCGGGCTTACCGTAAAGGTCACCTCGACCATTTCGTCGAGCGTCGGCTCGTAGCCGGCGGCGCAGAGCGCGCAGATATATTCCTCCTGCTGCAGGGATTTGAGCGACGTATTGGCGTCGAGCACCCCGCCGCAGCCCGGGCAGAGAACATTCCAGGACAATTCGAAGATGCCGTGATGGGACGCGTGCAGGAAGCCCGCGATCGTCTGCTCCTCGTCGAGCCCCTCGGCTTTTGCGAAAGCAAGCGCGTTGATGCGGCAGAGCTTGCGGTCCGGCGCATCCCGTACGAACCGCTCGAAGGCATCGACGATCTCCGGCTTCACCGACTGGCGCAGCGCATCGAACAGAGTCTGAGCTTCATTCATCGCGCCATTCTATACGGAATTCACCGCGTGGTCAGGCAATTTGATCGGCGCCATGCTGACCTCCGCGAAGAGTTGCCCCAGAAAGCTCCTCCCGACGGGACTTGGCTACGAAGCGTAACGATGCTTGGCGGACCGCAAAGTATATATCTGGTTATGCTAATTGAAGTTTTGAAGTAAAGTAATTATTGTATTGTTTTTTAAACGTATTTCTCGATTCTGTATAGCGTTTCAACTCAAGATAAAGTAATGAGCACTCGCCGTTATATTTTTGGGCTGGGAGAGCGGAGCATGGCCACTATTGTGGGTACTGTCGGAAGTGACGCGTTACTGGGAACCGACGAGAAGGATCGCATCTGGGGTCTCATCGGGGCCGACGAGATCGATGCGGGTGACGGTGATGATCTGGTCGACGGTGGCGCAGGAGACGACCGCCTGACGAGCAGGGCCGGCTACGACCGCCTCGATGGTGGCGAGGGTGACGACCAGATCGCCCTGATCGGCACCGGCGGCGCAGTTACCGGCGGGGCCGGCGTCGATACACTGGTGGTCGACCTCTCCAGCGTCAGCACCGCGGTGCGATTCAGTGGCGAGCACGGCCACGGCATCATCGGCTACAACACATCCAATTGGGAGCACATCTTCTTCAACCGCATCGAGAGGCTCGTGCTGACCACCGGAAGCGGCGACGACCGGATCTTCGGTGCGGCAAGCGACGACGTTATCTCGACCGGCGCCGGAAACGACATTATCGGTCCTTATGGCACCGACCTCGACGACGGCACCAGCATGTTCGGCGACGACACGATCGATACGGGTAGCGGCGGCGACATCATCGTCGACACGAGTGGCGCGAACCGCATCTTCGCCGGCGACGACAACGATAACATCGTCACCACTCTTTCCTCGGCGGTTATCGACGGCGGGAATGGCCGGGATACGCTCACGCTGTCCGATGAAGGCAGGACCGAGGATGTGACCGTCGATTTCGCGCAGGGCTTTGCCTCGACCGGTACGCTGATCAGCAGCATCGAGGTCGCCAGCGTGGATCTCGGCAGCGGCAACGATACGCTCATCGGCGGAAATCTGTCCTCGCTGAGCGCCCACATGGGCGAGGGCGATAACTACGCGTTGGGTAGCGCTGGCCGGGACTACATATCCTCCGGAGGTGGTGACGACGCCCTTTACGGCGGCGCCGGCGACGATATCCTGATCAGCGTCGGCGGCAATGATGTGCTGATGGGCGGCGCCGGTAACGACGAGATCTACGATGCGGGAACGAGCTTCGACGACGGCGAGACGATCATCGACGGCGGCGCCGGTGATGATCTGATCCTGGTGAGCGCTCCCTCCGGGATCATCGATGGCGGTCGCGGAAACGACACGCTGCACGTCACCGCGCCACTTCCGGGCGTGACCAACTTCGATGCGGCGACGGGCGTGCTCGGCAAGACGCTGATATTCACCAATATCGAGACATTCAACGTGGCAGGCGGCGCGGCCGACGACACTATCCGCACTCTCGCCGGCAACGACACCCTCACGGGCAACGACGGCAACGACCGCCTGGACGGCGGCGCCGGCAACGACCTGCTTTGGGGCGGTGTCGGAGACGACGTCATGACGGGCGGCGTCGGTGCCGATGCCTTCCTTTGGTCGTCCGATACGCTTTCCCGCGACGGTATCGACCACATCACCGACTTCGACGCTGACGGCGGCGACTTGCTGCGGTTCATCGGCCATGCCTCCACAGTGACCGGGATCGACAGCTTCGCCGACCTCGTTGCGGCGGCGACCGAGACGGGCGATGGACTCTACATCGCCTTCAACGGGTCCAATACCTTTGGGCTCATGCTCGAGGACGTTTCGCTGTCCGATCTCTCGACGGACGATATCATATTCGCTTAGCTGGCCACGATCCTGGGTCGAGCAGTTCCAAGATCCGATCATTCCAAGGGTTGGAGCGGGAGGCGCGCGGAAAGGTACAGTCAGAGAGAGCTGTGCGCCCAATCAGTCGACGAATTGCGCGGCACGTGCGGCAATTCTCTCATAGGTCTCTTCTATCGGCACATGCACCCGAGCGAAACGGGCTGCTGCGAGGCGCAGAAGAGCCTTCAGATGCGCCCGCCCGCCATAGCCGACGATCGGTGCGAAGGGGGCCATGGCAGGCTGCGGCCCGGGATAGAGCCGCGCGAATTCCGCGAAATTCGTGAAACTCTCGTGGTGGCCGGCTTCGAGAAGGAAGGTTTCGACAGGGGCGCCCTCCGCCAGGATCGCTTCATGCGTATCGAGCAGGATATGGAAATACTCGATCTCGCACTGGTCGGCGGGAAGGGCAGGTGCGATCGACGTTCCGTTGATGAGATCCTGCACTCTGATTAAGACGCCGTCGGTGAACAGGGCGTGACCGGGAGAGAGGTAGAGATCCCGATGCGGCGTATGCTCATCGAGGGCATGCCGGCAGATGCGGATCGGCACGACACTGTCGCTCCAGTTGGACCCGCTGCGCCGGTAGCGATCACGGCCGATCCATTTGATCGCGTGGGCTTCGCCGCGCACCGTTTCTACGAGATCACCGATGCGGAGATCTTCGATCCGGACCTCGCCTGTCGGGGTCATGACGGCGGTCCCACGGAGAAGGCATTTGGGGCCTTGACCGGGGTTGGTTCCAGAACCTTTGCCGGGCTTCGGTCCGTTTCCCGGTTTCGCCTGCGCTGTCGAAGATGGAAAGAAAGTCGTCAGGGCCAGCGTGCCCATTGCGGCAATTCTGGCGCCTGCCGCGGCAGTTAGACCGAGGAAATGACGTCTTGCCCGATTGATCCGTGGGCGCTGCTCTCTGGGCGATGACATGGTTCTCTCCCGCCTTTCCAGCACGCGGTTTCCGAGAACGACCGCAGCCTATCCTGACGCAGATCATCAAATGAGAAAATTCGGATATTCGTTCTGATGCATACGGCAAGGGTCGTACTCACTGCCACAAAGTGGAGGTGACTTATGCTTTTGGAGAGGGGCACTGCTGAGACGAAGAGGGTGGGCTGGTGTCGGCCGGCATTAACACGCAATAAAGTCTTTTCCCCCTAGCATGCGTCCCGGGACACTCTTTCTCATAGGCGATCAATGTCATTTTTCGGCGTATCCGGGATGTACTATTCCGGCGAATCCCTCGGCGAACACCGCATCGTGCTTGCCGAGGACTCAAACCTCTTTGCCTCGATGGTTTCGAAGCGGCTGAAGGAGCTGTTCGACATCGACGTGATTGTCTGCCGCGACTACGAGGATCTGCAGTTCGCCGTCGAGAATGCCTCCTTTCCGGCTTCGCTCGCGATCTCCAACATCAATCTGCCCGGTGCCGAAAACGGCGAGGCGCTGAACTATCTGATCGACATGAGCGTGCCGACGATCGTCTTCACCGGCTCGTTCCAGGAGAGCACGCGTGAGGCGATCCTTGCCAAGGACCTTGTCGATTACGTCATCAAGGACAGCGTCTTCGCGGTCGACATGCTGGCGGAGTCTGTCTGCCGGTTCCTGACCAACCAGAAACATCACGTGCTGATCGTCGACGACAGCCCGACCGCGCGGGCGCTTTTGACGACGCAACTCAAACGCTACAACTTCCGCACCAGTTCGGCCGAGAGCGGTGCCGCAGCGCTCGAAATCCTGAAAAACAATCCTGACATCGCGCTCGTCATCACCGACTACAACATGCCGGATATCGACGGTTTCGAGCTCACACGCCGGATCCGGGCGGCGCACGGCCCGCATCAGTTGCGCATCATCGGCGTCTCGTCCTCGACCAACCGGCTGCTTTCCGCACGCTTCCTCAAGGCCGGCGGCAACGATTTTGTCGTGCGTCCCTTCATCAACGAGGAATTCTACTGCCGCGTCAACCAGAACCTCGACACGCTGACGAAGATCCGCACCTTGAGCGGAAAGATGAAAATCCCGGCCTGAGCCCGCGCCACATTCAGGTTCCGCGGCAGGATTGCGTGCTGTGGATTTCGCACTGTCGGTTGCTGCGTTAACGGAATCGCAACCGGCAGGCCTTTCAATCCACCTAAAATAATGGGGAAGATGGCGCGCTGCCGGATGGCAACTCGGCTGGTGCGTGCCGGTGCAATCGTTACACGTTGGCCAGCGTCACCCTCAGGGAGCACGCCCGCGGCCAGTGCATGAATCACTGAATGGAAATCAGGAAGCGTGCATGAATTCAATTGGTTGCAGCTATCGGGCATCTCGGGGGCGAGACACCGTTGCTGTAGGGATGGGGTTGCTGGGACCGTGAGACTACGTCGCACGTCGGGGCAGGCGAACAGCGCGCAGAAGCATCGCGACAAGCGATTGCTGCTCGTCGAAGATTCGCGCATGTTCGCGACGGCGTTGAAACACGGTCTGGAAACCACGCTCGGTGCACGGGTCACGCATTGCGGAACGCTCGCGGCCGTGAAGACCGAGCTTGCCGCAGGGCCTGACGAATTCTCGCTGGCAGTGGTCGACCTCAACCTGCCCGACGCGCCGAATTGCGAGGCGCTTGATTTCGTTCTCGCCAGCAACATACCGGCGATCGTGTTTACGGGTGCCTTCAACGACGGGACGCGCGAGCAAATCCTGGGCAAGGACGTGCTGGGCTGCATCGTCAAGCACGAGCCGCAATCGATCGAGCGCCTGATCGCCGCCGTCGACCGGGCACTGACAGACGGCCGGACGACGGTGCTGCTCGTCGATCCTAACAAGGCGTCGCGCTACGATCTCGCCGGCCTCTTGCGTCGGCAGCGATTCTCCGTCATCGAGGCGTCCGCGGCCGGCGAAGCGCTGCGGCTGCTCGATGCGGGCGAGGCGATCGATCTGATCGTCACGGACAGCGAACTGGACGACATGGCGGGCACGGCACTCATCGCCGAAATCCGCAGTCGCCAGGGCGAGGAGGCCACACCGGTCATCGGTCTCTCCGACGACGGCGACGCCCGTCTGGCGGCGCGTTTCCTCGAGGCGGGCGGGGTGGATTTCATCCGCAAACCATTCCTCGAGGCGGAATTCAGCGCCAGGGTAGGGCAGGCCGCGGCCATGCAGAAGCGCTTGCAGGCGCTGCGCCGCCTCGCGGCGAGCGACTATCTGACGAACATCTACAACCGCCGCCACTTCTTCCTCACCGGCCCGCGGCTTGTCGAGCAATGCCTGAGGCGCGGCGACAGCACCTCGATCGCCGTTCTCGACATCGACCATTTCAAGCGCCTTAACGACACCTACGGCCACGAGATCGGCGACATCGTGCTGAAACACGTGGCGCGGCGTCTGAAGGCGCTCGTTGGAGAGGAGCATCTGCTGGCGCGGCTCGGCGGCGAGGAATTCGGTATTCTCTTCAACGGGCTTAACGCGCGGCGCGCCTATGACTTCTGCGAGCGGCTGCGGGTCGAACTGGAACGCTCGAAGATCGTCGCAGACGATGAGGAACTGACGATCACGATCTCGATCGGCCTTGCGACCATCGAGGTCACGGAAGCCTTCGACAATTATCTGCACGCGGCCGACCAGTTCCTCTACATGGCGAAACATGCCGGGCGAAACCGGGTGATGTCCGAACTGGCGCTGCTCGACACGCTGGCGTCCTAGGATCGTCCGGTGTTCAGCTCGTATGGCTGCAAATTCGGCGCGCTCTTTTGCCGGACGCGACCGAAGTATCGCCGCGACGCGCGTTGATTGATTTCAGTCGCGACGCCGCATGCACTGCCGATGGGCTTTCCCTGCCGAGCGGTCGAGCACGCGATGCCTGCCGGCGTCCCCCACGTCTCGCCTTACAGAAGGAAGTCGCCCGCAACGAGCGCCTTGATCCCGGAAAGCTCGATCTGGAAGTCGGCGCGGCCGTCGCCGGTGACGTCGCCGTAGACGATCGTCTTGTCGTTGGCGGTACCGGTGGCGTCGAAGGTCTTGTAGATCAGCTCTCCGGCCTTGCGCGTGAACGCGCCCGTACCACGCCAGGTGAAGGCCTGATTGCCCGCGAGGCCGACGCGGTGCTGACCTTGCCGACGGTCGGCGGTGGAGGTTCGATTCCTCGTGGGATGTGGAATCAGAAGCGATCGGCGAACGCTTTTCGCGTTCTACGAGCATAGACAGGGCCCGGCGGCGGGAGAAGCCGCGGGTAAAAATAATATTAACGGATCTTTGCTTTTGCAGCGATCGCTGCAAAGCGCGAAATAATGCGATCGTTCAATGTAATTACGGCGATCTCTTCATCCTGAAAGAGATCGCCGTACGGCTTGGCTTCACTACCCACCTGCGAGATTTAGGGGCAGTGTGGCGGAATTAGCGCGCCATCTGCAGCGTCAGCTTGCGCTCGGCGCGCTCCTGCTGGGGCGAGCGGTTGTAGAGTTCGCGATAACACTTGGAGAAGTGCGAGGCCGAGACGAAGCCGCAGGCAACGGCCACTTCCACCACCGGCATCGACGACTGGATCAAGAGGTGGCGGGCGCGGTCGAGCCGGATCTCCAGATAGTACCGCGCCGGTGACCGGCCCATTTCCTGGCGGAAAAGCCGTTCGATCTGGCGGCGCGAAAGGTCGGCGTTCTCGGCGATCTCCAGGAGCGACAGCGGCTCGGCGAGATTGCTCTCCATGAGCTCGATGATCGACAGGACCTTCGAATTCTGCACGCCGAGACGGGCCCGGAGCGGCAGGCGCTGGCGGTCATGCGGCCCGCGCACCCGGTCGGTCAGCGCCTGTTCGCAGACCCGGTTGACAAGATTCTCGCCGAAATCCTGGTCGATCAGGTTCAGCATCATGTCGAGCGAGGCTGTGCCGCCGGCGCAGGTATAGATGTTGCTGTCGATCTCGTAGAGGTCGGCATAGACCTCGGCCTGCGGGAAGCTTTCGGAGAAGCCCGGCAGGTTCTCCCAATGGATGGCGCAGCGCTTGCCGGTCAAGAGGCCGGCGGACGCCAGCACATGCGCGCCGGTACAGAGGCTGCCGACGGCGACACCGCGGTTATAGACCTCGCGCAGCCAGGCATTGACCGACTTGTTCTGGAAATCCTCGACATAGATGCCGGAACAGACGAGCACCATCGAAGGCCGGTTCTCGCCGGCCAGGAACTTGCGCTCGTCGGCGAGCGAGGTGTTGACCTCGAGGGCTATGCCGGCGGAGGAGAAGACCTTCTGACCATCGGTCGAGGCGAGGCGCCACGTATAGGCCTCATAACCGAGCATCCGGTTGGCGATGCGGAGCGTTTCGATCGCTGCCGAGAAGGGCAGCATGGAAAAGTTCGGCACCAGAAAGAAAACGAGCGAACGCTTTTTGGTCAGGGGTTTGTTCATGAGTCCTCCCAGGCTCTACGCTGCGCATATTCGTTGCGTGGAACAGCTCACTCGGCTTGTCAATTTGCGACATTGACATGGAAACCCGCGACTGGGAAGAGATTTCCCATTGCGACATGGCGGCGATGCCCGCCGTTTCGACCGCTTTCCGGCAATTTTGTGAAAAAGCGACACAATGCCCAGAGCGCGTGGCGCAATCTGGCAAATGACGCTCAGGCTGAGTAGTGGTTTCGCCTACCGCTTATGGTTGCGGCGTTGTCGATTGCGACGTCCTCGAAGGAGGCGTGGGCGGTGTCGGTATTTGACAAGGGCTGCGTGGTGTCGAAAGGTGGACCGCGATCTTCGCGCTTCCGGCGATATGCTGGGCCGCTCATATCCGGCTGCAGCTTCGCTTCCGGCGTGCTTGCCTATCGCGCCGATATAGGGTACTCCCCTATACCATGCATACGATACGCAACCAAGCCAAGCTGCTCGCCCGCGTCCGCCGCCTCAAGGGGCAGATGGAGGCGATCGAGCGTGCTCTCGAGGCTGAGCGGCCCTGCGGCGAAATACTCAATCTGGCGGCCTCCGTGCGTGGCGCCGTCCAGGGCCTCACTGTCGAGCTGATCGAAGATCATATTCGCGAGCATGTTGCCGCCCCGGGAACGGGCGATGATCGCGAGCAGGAGCAGCGCGCCCGCGAGCAGGGCGCCGACGAACTGATCGAAGTGGTCAGGAGATACCTGAAATGAGCAAGGCCTACGCTTCTGCCTCGACCGGGCATGATCATGTCTTTCTCGGCGACAATCACCGGCGCAACGAGCGCCGTACCTGGTTCGTCATTGCGCTGACAGCGGGCATGATGATCGCCGAGATTGCGGCGGGCACGTATTATGGCTCGATGGCGCTGGTCGCCGATGGCTGGCATATGTCCACGCATGCCGCCGCCATGCTGATCGCGGCGCTCGCCTACCTCTATGCCCGACGCAACGCCCGCAACCGTCGCTTTACCTTCGGCACCGGCAAGCTCGGCGATCTCGCCGGCTTTGCGAGTGCGATCGTGCTGGCGCTGATCGCGTTGTTGATCGGCTGGGAAAGCCTTCTCCGCCTGATGAACCCGGTTGCAATCAGCTTCCCGCAGGCGATTTCCGTCGCCGTCCTCGGCCTCGCCGTCAACCTCGCCAGCGCGTGGCTGCTTAGCGACGATCACTCGCATCATCATCACGCCCACGATCATCATCACGATCACGACAATTATCGTCACGGGCACGGCGCTGCCGCCCACGGCCGCGACAACAATCTGCGCGCCGCCTACCTGCATGTGCTCGCGGACGCGCTGACCTCGGTTCTGGCAATCGTCGCGCTGGCGGCGGGGAGCGTCTATGGCTGGATCTGGCTCGATCCGTTGATGGGCGTGGTCGGCGCTCTGGTGATTGCACGCTGGTCCGTCGGCTTGATCCGCGATGCCGGCAGCGTCCTCCTGGATTACATTCCAACCGGCGAGGACTTGCCGGAGGAGATCCGTGCCGCGATCGAGAAGGACGGCGACCGCATCACCGATCTGCACGTCTGGCAGCTCGGCCCCGGTCATCACGGCGCCATCGTCTCGCTGGTGACGACGAACCCGCAAAGCCCGTCGCTCTACCGCGACAAGCTCGCGCATCTGCACGAACTCTCCCATGTGACGGTCGAAGTCGAACGCTTGGCGGCTTGAGCACCGGCCGATCGCACGCTCTCGGGGATCATCCGGACCAGGGTAGGCCGGCCACCTCCAGCCGCGACCAGAGTTTCTGCCGGAATTCGGTTGCGCGCGCCTGCAGCAGTCTTTCGATGTAATGGCCGTCCAGCCGTGCGGCATTCGCGCGGACATGCGACACCTCCTGTCGGGCCGTTGCCGCATTGCCGAGCGCCTCGTGCGCCGCTGCCCTGAGGAGGCGGCCCCAGTTATATTCCGGAAGCACGGTCAGAAAGCGATCGAGACAGGAAACGGCTGCCTCGTGGTCCGCGGCGGCCAGATGAGCGTCGCCGCGGAACAGGAAGATCGGGGGATAGTCGGGGCTCGCCTGGTCCGCCTGGTCGAAGGCGGCCTGCGCCTCGTCGATGCGACCGGCGAATGTGAGCCCGATGCCAAGCCACGTGTGAAACTCGGCGTCGTTGGGATTGAGGTCGACGGCCCTTTTCAAGCTGTCAAGGCCGGAGCGGATGTTTCCGAGATAGGTTTCGGCAAGCCCGAGAGCGCTCAGGAGGTAGGGTTCGCGCTCGTCGAGGGCCAATCCGGTCAGCGCCACGTCGCGCGCCTCGGAGAAGCCGCGCAGCGGATCATCGGTCCAGCCGTTGAAACAGCAATGGAAGGATATCCAGGCGAGGCTTTCGCGAACGAGCACGTGATTGGGATCGATCGCCAGCAGACGGTCGCATAGCCGCCGTGCCCGGATCATGCCGTTCAGTGTCGGCCGTTCGACATGAGAAAAGATCTGGAGGTAGAGCTTCCCCCCGGCCATCGTTTCTTCGGGCTCCGTGGCCGACTGGTTCGCCGCTTGCCGCATTATCGTCTGATAGAGATTGCCGCTGATCCGGCGCGCAAGAGCATCCTGGGCTTCAGACGCTTCAGACAGGTCGGCCGCTACGCTCGAATATTTCCTGCTCCATATCTGGGTTCCGCTTTGCACGGCGATAAGCTGCACCAAGGTCCATCCGGTTCCCCCGCGCTCCTGGACTGCGATTTCAACGACGTAGTCCGCGCCAACCTGCTGTCCGATCTCTGCGATCGTGTGCTGCCTCGCGCCGACGGCAAGCATCGTCGCCGCGGCCACGACGGAGATCGGCGAAAAGCGGCCGAGCTCACCGATCAGCTTTCTGGTCAGGGATTCGTCGATAATATCGTGGTCGCCGCCGGCAGACAGGCTGATGATCGGCAGGATCGCCACCCTCGGTTTGCTGTTGGCGAGATCAACCGATGAGCTCTGCGGGTCGCGGATCCGATTGGCAAGCTGCTGCGTTTCCGCATCCGGCAGCACGCCCAGATGGACCTCGAAAAGTGTCTTCAGGGTGTCGTAATATCTGATTGCCCGGGCGCGGTCGCCGCGCCCAAGATGATGGCGTAGAACGACCCGATGGGACGGTTCGTGATAGGGATCGTGACGCAGCAGGCATTGTGCGGCCAACAGCGCTTGAGCGGCATCGCCCGCCCTTTCCAGGCGTTCGGTCAGGCTGGTGAGGCAGTCGACCAGCAAATTGTGATGCCGGTCACGCTCGATGCGGAGCCACGCCTCGAGCGTTTCATCCTTGAAACTCACGCCTTCGAGGAATTCGCCGTCGAACGCGTCCGGTTCTGGTGGGACGAGGCCCATCCTTGCGCCCTCGAGAAGTCCCTGGATGTCGGTTGCCACTTCTCCGTCCGCGATCCAGCCGCTCTCATTGTCGATCATGAACGGCGAGGGACCATGCCCCTCGACGGCATGCCTGATGGTGAAGAAGGCCTGGCGGAGATTGTTGCGGGCCTGATCTTCCGGCCGTTCCGCCCACAAGAGCCCGGCCAGCTTCGACCTCGAAATCGGCTTTCCATTCGATAGCGCGAGCATGGCGATCAGGGCCTGATGCTTGCGCGAAGTTATCGCGATGCTTTCGCCGGTTGCCGAAAGCAGTTGGAAACGGCCAAGCAGGCGTAACCTGAACGTCAATTAAGTTACCTCTAACGGACGGTGTAACGCCAATATAACAGCAAGGAAGCGCTCGTCTGTCATAGTCAATTCGGGTGATGCTGGGGAGCACGCGGGCAGGGAAGAGGGGACATGCGCAAAACGCTGGCGGCCGCCGTGTCGGCCCTGTTCCTTTGCGCGCCGGCGGTGTCTGAGCCGCATGCTTGCGTCGACGTTGCCCTGGTGCTTGCTGTCGACGGATCCGGCAGCGTTTCCGACCAGGAATATGCTTTCCAGAAATCCGCGATCGCCGCGGCCTTCCGCGACAGGGGCGTCCTTTCGGCCTTGAACAAGGCCGGGGCCGTGGCAGTGTCGGCCGTCTTTTGGGGCGACGGCGAATTTGCGGTCCAGCAGCTTAGGTGGTTTGTGATCTTCGACGGCGACGGTGCGGAACCTTTCGCGCGCGAGGTCGAAGGTAACCAGCGGCTCGTTTTCGGCAATACCGATATCGGCAGCGGCATGTGGTCGGCACTGGACCTGTTGGCTGATCCGCGCTTTTGCGCCGAGCGATCGATCATCAACATCTCGGGCGACGGCAAGGAAACTGTCGCTCCGAAGCGGCGGCAGCGTGCTTCGCTCTATGCGGCCCGGCTGCGCGCGCGGAGGATGGGTGTCACCGTCAATGCGCTGACCATCTCCGATGAGCAGAAGGACCTGGCAAACTACTATGCCCGCGAAGTGATCCTCGGCGCCGGCGCCTTCGTGATGGATGTGCGGAAGGATGCCGATTTTTCGGCCGCCATCCGGAGGAAACTCATCAGGGAACTTTCACCGCAGATCGTTGCCCGCCTGCATGACTGAAAATCGTTCGCGGCAGCCGCAAAGAAAAAGGGCATTCCGTTGGCGGAATGCCCTTTAGAGGTCAAGTCTTGCCCGACATCGGGCGGGAGGATATTTGCCGTCGGCGTTCATTGTTGGTTCTTCTGGACCTCGTGGACCTCGTCGTCAGCGGACGGGAAGCCGATATCCTTCAGCGTGTCATAGGACAGGCTCTCCAGCACGACTTCATTGCGGTGCCGCTTCCATGCGGCCCAGGCGCGTGCGCGCAGGTTGAAAAGGCCGGGCAGGGCGGACAGCCCGTGGCTCGACGATGAAAACTGGTTCGTAGACATTTCTGGTTCCTTCTGAGCTTCTCAAAAGGTCGCGACCATGATGGTAGATATGGCGCAACCTCATTCATCATTCAAACGAATATGTTTGATGTTTTTCATCAAACATGGTGATCGGTTGCCGCCTCACACAGCAACTCTATCCGAAAGCGCCGCCGGCTGTTGTTCCGCGAGTAACAGGTCATTCCTGACCCTCGCTGGGAGTCTCGCCAATTCACGGCGGGTTTCCACCCGATTCCTGGCGACGTTGTTGGCGCGTCGCCTCGTGGCGATCCGGTCGATCAAGGACCGGGCGTGCGACAGGATCGCAAGGACCATGTCGCCATCGCTCGAGGAAAGGGCCACTGTCTCCGGCTGAAGCCGGACGATGGTGTCCTGTTTGGCGGCGACGGTCATCTGCCCGTCGGCTTTCATGTATGAGGTGTTGCCGCGGGGCGTAATCACCAGTGTCAACGCGGACATGAGCTTCCTCCTTTGCGAGATCGCGCTGGCGATCCAGAAGCATGTACGGGATCGGTTCCTCGTGGGTTTCGACGGATGAGGGCGGAAAATTCGCTCCGCCCTTTTCTCGTCCTGCCCTGGATCTTCCTTGCATCTTGACTATCGCTCACGCTTGATGTTCAATCAAACGAAATGAAATCATGTTATCTTTCAGATTTTCTGAATGAGGATTCCACCATGAACATGATGCTGCGCCACGCGCTTCCGCTGCTCGAGATGGACGTGCTGAAGACCTTCGTCGCCATCGCCGAAACCGGCAATTTCACCACCGCGGCGGAGACGGTCTACCGTACGCCGTCGGCCGTCTCGATGCAGATCAAGAAGCTGGAAGAACTGCTAGGCTGCACGCTTTTCCTGCGTGACGCGCGTTCGGTGTCACTGACGCCCAAGGGTGAACTGCTGCTCGGTTTCGCCCGCCGGCTCTTGTCGCTCAACAATGAAACGGTCTCGCGCTTCCTTCTGCCCGACATGAACGGCGTGGTCCGCGTCGGTGCGCCCGAGGACGTCGGCGAGCGGATCCTGCCGGATGTGTTGAAGCGCTTCGCCGAATCCTATCCGAACGTCACCGTCGACGTATCGATCGGCATGAGCAACGCCATGCGCAAGCGGGTTGACGAGCACCGGCTGGACATCGCCATCTTCAACAGCCTGACCGATGAAGCGCCGAACGGCACGGAAATCCTGTTGCAGGAAAAACTCGTCTGGGCGGGCGCGAAATGCGGCAATGCGCATTTGCGCGATCCCTTGCCGGTTTCCATGTGGGAGGACGGCTGCGTCTGGCGTGCCGATGCGGTCGAGAAACTGTCACGGGCCGGCCGCAAGTTCCGCGTTGCCTTCCTCAGCGCCTATACGACCGGTCAGCGGGCTGCCGTGCTCGCAGGCCTCGCCATCGCTCCGCTGCCGCGCTACCTGGTCCAGGGCGAGATGGTCCAGCTCGGTGAGCGTGACGGCTTGCCGGATCTCGGGCATTACGACATCGGGCTCAAGGTTATCGAGGACGCGCCGGCGCCGGTGCTCGCGGTCGCCGATCATGTGCGCGAGGCCTTCGCCGAGCTGCAGATGCAAGCCGCTTGATGCATCGCATCGGACCGGCCAGAGGGAACCTGCGAGTCCCTGGCTCACCGCCTCAACCTCAACAGAGCGCCGCGTGTTCAGTCGAATGCGCGGCGTTTCGTTTGCGGGATCGTTCACCGCCGGTTCGATTGACAATAATAAGCGTTAGCTTATAATAAGCCATGACTTATGAAGATAGATTGTTCGCAGCCCTTGCCGACCCGACCCGGCGCGCGATCTTCGAGCGTGTCGCGGGGCGGCGGCAGTCGGTGGCCGAGTTGGCGCGGACGATGCCGGTGTCGCAGCCGGCGATTTCACAGCATTTGAAGGTTCTGAAGGCAGCGCGGCTCGTGCGTGACGCGCCTTCGGGCGCGCGCCGGATCTATTCGATCGATCCGGAGGGGTTAGGGCCACTCCGGGCTTGGCTCGACCGCTTCTGGAGCGAACAGCTCGCCGCTTTCAAGGCCGCGGTCGAGACGGCGGACGATTCTTGAGGACAGATATGAAATCGTCGATGCAACGGGAGGAAAGCATCATGCACACGATCGAGCCCACTCCGGTTCGCAAGTCCGTCACCGTCCGCGCCTCGGCGGAAAAGGCCTTTGACGTTTTTGTCAACGACATGGGTAGCTGGTGGATCAAGGGTCACAGCCTGACCGAATCCGGCCAGAAGACGGTTGTCGTCGAGGCTGTCGCCGGCGGCCGGTGGTACGAGGTCGGCAATGCCGGCGAGGAGCGGGACTGGGGCCGCGTGATTGCCTGCGACCGGCCGAACCGCATCCTCTTCGCCTGGCAGCTCAACGCCGATTTCACCTTCGATCCCGCCTTCCACACCGAGGTGGAAGTTCTGTTCGAAGCGAAGAGCGACAATGAGACGACGGTCGTCCTCGAACATCGCCAGCTCGCCAATTACGGCGCCAAGGCGCAGGATGCGAGCGGCATGCTCGATTCCGGCTGGGGCGGATTGCTGGCCTCCTATGCCGCCAAGGTGGCGTAAGTCTCGCCTGCGCCCAACTCACCGCATGGACATCAAGGTGGTCATCAGGCCCGCCGCGATTTCGAGTGCGGGTTTTGCTTCACGTGCGCTTGCCGGATAGCCGATGTCTTCCAACTCGTCACTGCTGAGGCTTTCGAGTGCCTTCAGTGTCTGCGCGTGCCGGTGCTGCATCGCAAAACCGGCCGCAATATTTGCAAGCCGCTCTGCGAGCGCGTGGACGATATCGCCGGTGTGGGTTGCGTATCCGGAGTGATATCCTGCGGTTGCCATCTCGGTCTCCATCTTCGAACTGATGGAGGGACTTTGCCATGGCCGCGTTTTGCCACTGTTCAGGCGGGTGTGAAAAGCAGGTGAGGCCGAGGGGACGAGCGCTAAATCTGCGTTAAATCGAACGCAGTCGATGCTAACGTGGCTCGCATTTTGTGAAGTGGAGCCTGCGCATGCGCATTCGGTTGCTGGGGGAGCTCACTGTCGTTTCGCCGTCCGATGAACCGGTCCGGTTCACGACGCGCAAGACCGCGCTCGTTTTTGCCGCCCTGGTGCTGGCGGGGCGTCGCGGCGTGCGAAGGGGCTTGCTGGCCGATGGCTTCTGGCCGGGCCGTGGCGAGGCGCAGGCGCGCAACAGCCTGCGTCAGACGCTCGTGGATATCCGGCGCGCCTTCCCCGAGGGCAATAGCGCAGCGATCGAGATCGAGGCCGACCTTGAGACCGTCAGCCTTGCCGCCGGCTCCGGCGAGGCAGACCTTTGGGTCTTCGATCACCTGATCGAGGAGGGCGGGATGGGTAACCTTGCGGCTGCGGCCGGGCTTTACCGCGGCGATCTCCTCTCGGAGATCTCGATTCCCGACGAGCTCGAACAATGGTTTCAACCGCACCGCAGCAACTACTGGCAGAAGGCGCTGCAACTCGTTGATCGGTTGAGCCGTGACCTGGGGGCAAACGGCGATACGGCGGGCGTGCAGGCCTGCGAACGCCTGGCCGAGCAGCTGCTGGCCTCCGAGCCCGCCGCCGAGGAAGCACACCGTGCCATGATCCGCATCTATCAGCATCGCGGGCAGGCGAATGCCGCCATGCGGCAATATCTCCTCTGCCGCGAGGCGCTACAGCGGGAACTCGGCGTCGAACCGGAGGCAGCAACGCGGGCATTGATCGAAACGCCCCCGGAAGCGCCGCCGCAAGCGTCACCCGGTGCGGCCGTGAAAAACGACACCCCTGCCGCGGTGCCACGCGAAAGGGAGCAGCCCTCCGTCGTCGTCATGCCGTTCGATAATCTGAGCAGCGAAGAGGACGATTATTTCGTCGATGGCGTCGTCGAGGAAATCACGGCAGCGCTGTCGCGCGTTCGGGATTTCTTCGTGATCGCCCGCCAGTCGGCCTTTACATACAAGGGCCGCTTCATCGATGTGCGCGAGGTGGGAGCCGAACTCGGCGTTTCCTATGTGGTCGAGGGCACGGTTCGGCGCGGTGGCGATCGTCTGCGGATCTCCGTGCAACTGGTCGACGCGGAGTCGCGCAAGCAATTGTGGTCGGATCGCTACGAAGGGGTGAGCGCGGATCTGTTCGAGTTCCAGGACCGGATCGCAGCCCAGGTCGCCGGCGCTATTCATCCAGCCGTCCGTCACGCGGAGATCGAATCCGCGACGTGCAAGCCGCCCGCAAACCTCAGAGCCTACGATCTGGTGATGCGCGCCTTCCCGAAGCTCTGGGGCCAGAACGCCGTGGCAATTGCGGAGGCGATGAAGACGCTTCAGCAAGCGTTGCAACTCGACCCGAAATATGGTCGCGCGCATGCGCTGCTTGCCTGGTGCCACGCGCTGAACATCACCTATCTCTGGTCGCCCGATCAGGCCGCCGAGTTGCAGGCGACGCTTGATGCCGTCGATCGGGCATCCGGCCTCATCGAGGACGACCCGACGGCGCTGACCGCGTGCGGAGCGGCGGCCAGCCTCTCTGGCGATCAGCAAAGGGCTGCAGCATTCATCGAGAGCGCACTGGCGCTCGATCCGAACAATGCCTGGGCCTGGACGCGTTACGGCTGGGTTGGGATCTACCAGGACGAGGCTGCCGACGCGCAGGAGCGGTTCGAGCGAGCGATACGACTGAGCCCGCTCGATCCCTTCCTCTTCAACATGCGTATGGGGCTCGGGGCCGCCTATGCGCTCGCCGGCCGGTTTTCGGAGTCGGTGGCAATCGCCCGGGACGTGGTTACGCGCAATCCCAACGTCACCTGGGCCTATCGTCAACTGGCTGCCTGGGCCGCCATGAACGACGACATGAAGACCGCCCGTTGGGCAGCCGAGCGGTTTCTCGCCATTCAGCCCGACTACACGATCGCCAAATATATCGCGCTTCCGTCGCTGCGTGACGTCAGCCGTTTCCGCGAGACGATGGCGGCAGGCATGAAGAAGGCGGGCATGCCGGAGAACTAGCGGCGGCCTTGTTCGGCGCTGATGGCTACCCTTTCTATTTCTCCGGCAGACGCTGCCTGACGATCGCGGCATGGAAACGGGTTCCGTGAATGAGGCCGGCGTCGTTGAAATCGTAGGTCGGATTGTGCAGTGGCGCGGAGTCGTGGCCGTTGCCGAGGAAGACGAAGCAGCCGGGAACGTGTTCAAGAAAGCGGGCGAAATCCTCCGAGCCAGTCATCGGTTCGCGGGCGGTGCCGACATCATCGGTTTCGAAGACGGTCCTTGCGGCGGCGAAGGCCTCCTCGACGAGAGCCGCATCGTTGAGGAGGGGCACGAACTCGCGGGTGTAAGTTACCTCGGCGGAGACGTTGTGAGTCAGCGCCGTGCCTTCCGCGATCACGCGCATCTGCTTCTCGATCTCTGCACTGACCTCGGGGCGGAAGCTCCGTGCGTCGCCAAGGATGCGGGCAAGGCCGGGCAAGGCGTTGCGCGTGCCGTCGCTGATGAGCTCGGTGACCGAGACGACGCCGATATCGGCCGGGCTCAGACGACGCGAGACGATCGTCTGCAGGTTGGTGACGAGGGCGCAGGCGGCGACCAGCACTTCGTTGCCGGCGTGCGGACGCGCGGCATGGCCGCCGACGCCCTTGAGCACGATTTCGAAATTGTCTTCCGCCGACATCATGGCGCCGGCACGGGTCTCGAAATGGCCGACCGGAAGCCCCGGCATGTTGTGCAGCCCGTAGATTTCCTCGAAGGGAAATCGCTCCATCAGGCTATCGTTGAGCATGGCGAGCGCGCCCTTGCCCCATTCCTCCGCCGGCTGGAAGACGAAGCGCACGGTGCCATCGAAACCGCCGTCTGCGGCGAGCAGCTTTGCGGCGCCGAGGAGCATGGTCGTGTGGCCGTCGTGGCCGCAGGCATGCATCACGCCCGGGTTTTGCGAGCGATACTCGACCGCGCCCTGTTCCGGAATGCGCAGCGCGTCCATATCGGCGCGAAGCGCAATGGCTCGGTTGCCGTTGCCGCGTTTCAGCGTACCGACGACGCCGGTGCCGCCGACGCCTTCGGCAACATCAAGCCCGAACTCCCTCAGCTTCGCCGCGACGAAGGCGGAGGTCCGCTTTTCCTCGAAACCAAATTCGGGATGGGCGTGAAGATCGCGCCGCCATTCCGTCATCTGCCTTTCGAGCATCTCAAGATCGGTCATTGGAACTCTCCTCAGTCTGCGGCAAGGCGCTGGACGACATCGAGCAGGACATTGGCGCCGGCGACAAGATCGCCGTCGGCCGTATATTCGCGCGGGTTGTGGCTGATGCCGCCGACGCTTGGCACGAAGATCATCGCGGCCGGCGCGAACCGCGCGATCATCTGTGCGTCATGGCCGGCACCGGAGGTCATTCGCTTCGAGGTGAGGCCGCGCATGCGGGCTGCCTCCTCGATGAGGCCGACGATCCTTGCATTGAAGGTCACAGGCTCAAACCGCGCCAGGCGCTCCGTTGCAATCGCCATGTCCTCGGCCGCCGCGAGGTCGTGGAGATAGCTGGCGAGCGCGGCCTCCTCGGCTCTTAGCCGTTCGGCATCAGGATCGCGCAGGTCGACGGTGAACGTGGCACGTGACGGGATCACGTTGATGGCATTCGGCTCGAAGGCGATACAGCCGACGGTGGCGACGGTCGGTGTATTGGAGGTCATTGCGCGATCGTGCAGGAAGACGATCACGCGGGCGGCCGCGTGGCCGGCATCGCTCCGCATCGACATCGGCGTCGTGCCGGCGTGATTGGCGACGCCCTCGATGGTGACCCGCTGCCAGGAAATGCCTTGCAGGTTCTCGACAGCTCCGATCGGCACGCCTTCGCGCTCCAAGACCGGGCCTTGTTCGACATGGAGTTCGACATAGGCATGCGGCTTCGCAAAGCCCGGCCCATCCGTGCCGGCATAGCCGATGCGGCGCAATTCCTCGCCAAGCACGCTGCCGTCCGTGCCGATCGTCGCAAGCGCCTCGTCGACCGAAAGCCCGCCGGCATAGACGAGCGACCCCATCATATCGGGGGCATAGCGCACGCCTTCCTCATTGGTGAAGGCGGCGACGGCAATCGGGTGGGCGGGGGCGGTACCGGCCTCCCTCAGCGTCTGGATCACCTCCAGCCCGGAAAGCACCCCGTAGCAGCCGTCGTAAATGCCGGCGTCGATGACGCTGTCGATATGCGAGCCGATGAGGACGGGCGCATGCTCGGCATTGCCGGCGTCGCGCCAGATGCCGAAGATATTGCCGATCCGGTCGACGACGATCTCGAGATCCGCCTCACGGAGCCACCGAACAAGCCGATCCCGGCCCGCCTTATCCGCCTCCGAGGCTGCGAGCCGGGTCAATCTGCCATCGCTATCGCGACCGATTTCGCCGAGGGTGCGGATGCGGCTGAGCAGCCGGTCCGCATTGATCGAAACGGCGCTCATGCCGTTTCTCCCTGGACCTGCCGCCGACCGATGACCTCCGCCGGGCTCATGCCGACAAGCTCGGCATAGCGCGCCGAGTCAGTGGCGCCCTCGGTGTTGAACAGCAGGACGCGAGAGGTTTCATCGAGGCCGACCGCCGTCCTGATGGCGGGGGTGATCGCCGCCCGGAGGAGGCCAGCGAGCCCCGCGCCGCCGCTTTCTCCGGCGACGATCGCCGGATCGTTGCCGGATGGGCGCGCCAGCCGGTTCATCGCTTGGATGGCGTGCTGCTCGTCGACGGTCATGAAGACATCGGCGACATGCTTGAGCACCCGCCAGGCGACAAGTGAGGGATCGTAGCATTCGAGCATGGCCATCACCGTCGGCTCTCCGTGGGCGATCTTGACGGGATGCCCGGCACGCGCCGTCTCGAAGATGCAGGCGGCGCGCACCGGGTCGACGACGGTGAAGATCGGCCGCCTGTCGCCGAATGCCAGCGCGAGATGACCGCTGACGGCCGCGGCGACGCCACCGACGCCCGCCTGTACGAAGACATGCGTCGGCGGCTCTGGCAGCCGGCGCAGCGCCTCCCGGACCATTGCCGTGTAGCCCTGCATCACCAGGCCAGGAATGCGCTCGTAGCCTGCCCAGGACGTATCGGAGACGATCGTCCAGCGGTTCTCGGTCGCAACCCGCGCCGCTTCGGCAACGGTATCGTCATAGGTGCCTTCGACGCGGACCATCTCGGCGCCGAAGCGGGCGATCGCCGCCACGCGGTTCTCGCTGACGCCGCCGTGAACGAAGATCACAGCCTTCGCGCCAACGAGCTCGGCCCCTTGTGCCACCGAGCGGCCATGATTGCCGTCGGTCGCGCAGGCGAAGGTCATCGTCGCCGCCACGGTCTTGACCTCCGGCGAATGCAGTTCGGCGATATCGATCGGCCGCCCAAGGCGCCGTTCCGCCTCTTCCAGCACCAGCCGGATCACCGCATAGGCGCCACCGAGCGCCTTGAAGCTGCCGAGACCGAGCCGATGGCCCTCATCCTTGACATGGACCGCGCCGACGCCAAGTTCGCCGGCGAGCGCCGGCAGCGCATGCAGCGGCGTCTCGGCATGATTGGCGCGATGGGCGAGGAAGCGCTCGACCGTATCGGCCGCGCCTTCTCCAAGCGTTTCCACATCGACGGGGTCGAGCGGGCTGTTGTGGTCGGGATGGGTATTCAGAAGAAACATGGCCGTCCTCGTTCAAGCGGGTGAGGAAAGGGTGCAGGGTTTTCGGCCCGCATCCGGGTTTCAAACTCTTATGTCGGCGAATATATATTGCACGAAGCGCGAAAATTGCGCTGTATTCCAGGCCTCGAAATGCAAGTTTGTTTCACGAGGCTTCTTAAGTTGGCAAGAACCACTCCCGAAATCGCTCTCGATGACTTCGACCTGGCGATCCTGAAGATCCTCCAGAAAGACAATGCCACGCCCCAGCGCACGATCGGCGAGGCGGTCAATCTCTCGGCGCCGGCGGTGCAGCGGCGGATCAAGCGCATGGAGGAGGCGGGCGTCATCGCGGCCAATTGCGCCATCGTCGATCCGGCCAAGGTCGGCCGGCCGATCACGATCTTCGTCGAGGTCGAGGTGATCAGCGAAACGGCCGCGCTGATCGATGCGGCAAAGGCGGAGTTTTCGGCGGCCCCCGAAGTGCAGCAATGCTATTACGTCACCGGCGAGGCGGATTTCATCCTGGTCATCGTCGCAGCGACCATGGCCGACTACGAGGCGCTGACGCGACGCCTCTTTTTCGGCAACAACAATGTCAAGAAATTCCGCACCTTCGTCGCCATGGATCGCGTCAAGGTGGGGCTGACGGTGCCGCTTTGAGGCTCAAAGCGGCACGGCAGCGGCAGCGAGGGAAAGGCGAGCGTGCCTATTCCCGGCCGCGGCGCCTCCTGCGGCCGCCACCTTCACCATCATCGGCCATCACCTTCCGCTCCGGAAGCGTGACCACCTCGGAGAGCTTGGGGAAAGCGTCGACCTTGTTCGGCATCGCCATGGCGTTGACGAAATGCTCCTGAAATTTCGATTCAAGAGCCGTCTCTATCTTCTCGATTTTCCTCACCGTTTCCTCGATCTCGCGGCGGTGGCCGCGATTGAGGAGCGCCATCAGTGCGCCGGTGCCGGCGGCGTTGCCGACGGCCTTCACCTCGTCGAGGTCGCAATCCGGGATCAGGCCCAGGACCATGGCGTATTTCGGATCGATGAAGGAGCCGAAGGCGCCGGCGAAGCGGATGGTGTCGACATGATCGACACCCTGCTTTTCCATGAGCAGTTTGATGCCCGCATAAAGTGCGGCCTTGGCGAGCTGGATCGCGCGGATGTCGTTCTGCGTCACGGTGATGCGGGGCTCGCCGTCATGCAGGAGATAAGAGAATGTGCGGCCGTTCGGCACGATGCGCGGGCTTTTCGCGGCCATGGCGCCGTCGACCACGCCGTCCTGCGAGATGATGCCGCTGAGATACATCTCCGCGACGACCTCGATGATCGCCGAGCCGCAGATGCCGGTGACGCCGACCGCGGCGGCGGCTTCGGCAAAACCTTCCTCGTCCGACCACTTGTCGATGCCGATCACGCGGAAGCGCGGCTCCAGCGTCTCGGGGTCGATGCGGACGCGCTCGATCGCGCCGGGCGCCGCGCGCTGGCCGGAGGAAATCTCGGCACCCTCGAAGGCCGGGCCGGTTGGCGAGGAGGCGGCGACGACGCGCTGCCGGTTGCCGAGCACGATTTCGGCATTGGTACCGACATCGACGAGCAGCATCATCTTGTCCTGCCGGTGCGGGCCTTCGGAAAGCGTGGCGCCCGCGGCGTCCGCCCCGACATGGCCGGCGATGCAGGGGAGCATGTAGAGCCTCGCACCGCGGTTGACCTCGATGTCGATCTCGTGCGCCCAATATTGCAGCGCGCCGGACACGGCGAGCGCGAAGGGCGCCTGGCCGAGTTCGGTCGGATCGATGCCGAGGAACAGGTGGTGCATGATCGGGTTGCAGACGACCACCATGTCGAGGATGTCGTGGCGGTCGACCTCGCCCTCCGTGCAGACCTTGCCGATCAAGCCGTTCACCGCTTCGCGTACGGCCTTGGTCATCGCCTCGCGGCCGTCCGGGTTCATCATCACGTAGGAGACGCGGCTCATCAGATCTTCGCCAAAGCGGATCTGCGGGTTCGACGCGCCCGAGGAGGCGACGATGCGGCCCGAGAGGAGCGACACCAGATGCATGGCGATCGTGGTCGAGCCGATATCGCAGGCGACGCCGTAAGCCTCGTTCTTGAGGCCAGGCCAGAGGCCGACGATGAAGGGACGCGAAGAATCCATGTCGCGGTGGATCGCGGCCGTCACCGCCCAGTTGCCCTTGCGCAGGATCCCTTGCACCTGCGGGATCAGGTGCGGCGCGATCAGCAGATCTTTCCAGCCCCAGTCCTTCTCCAGAACTGCCTTCATCCGGTCGAGATCGCCGAGCGGCTTGTGCATGTCCGGCTCGTCTACCTCGACATAGCACATCTGTACGGCGGCATTGCGCTCGATCACACGGTCGGTCGCGGCCTTGCGCACAACCTGCGCATTGATGACGGTGTCCTGCGGCACGTCGATGACGAGATCGCCGAGGATCTGGGAGGAGCAGGAAAGACGGCGGCCGTCCGGCAGTTCGCGTACGGTGGCATAGCGTTGTTCCTTAGGCCCGATCGGCGAGATGTGGTCGTTCGACGAGACGATCTTATGCTTGGCGAAATTGCCTTCCTGCACGGAAACCTGGCAGCGCCCGCAGGTCGCGCGCCCGCCGCACACGCTTTCGACATAGACCCCGAGCGAACGCGCGGCATCGAGGATCGGCGTGCCGACCGGGAAGCGGCCGCGCTTGCCCGATGGCATGAACAGCACCAGCGGGTCGTCCTTGTTTTCCTTCGAGGACACGTTCAGCATCTTTCTGCCTCGCCACGGATTACTTCGAGAGCCGGCGGGCGTTGGCCCGCACGCGCTTGGCGTAAGGGCGCAGCACGGCCGCCGTCACCCGCTTGTGGCCGGTCGCCGGCAGCTTGCCGCCCGCAAGCGCCGCGGCCGCGCCCATGCCTTCCTTGATCAGCGCCACATTGGCGGCGATGACGCTTTCGGCTGCCGCCGCCATCTTCTCCGTCACCATGCGGCTCGCCTCCACGTAGTCGGTCGCGGAGCCGGTCATGGCGGCCACGGTCATTGCCTGCGTGCGCGCCGCGATGACCATTGGTGCCTGGAACCAGAGTGCCGTCAGATCCCTGACGATGGAGGCGCCTTTTGCCATGGTTATTCCGCCCTTGCGCCAGCACCTGCGCGAGCGGCGCGGCCGCCACGCCGTCCGCCGCCGGCAGCTGGCTGAGCAGCAGCCACGGCTTGGCCGCCTTCGGCCGGCTTGTGGTCGCGATAGGTCATGATCCAGTTGGTGCAGTTCGCGTCGGTGCCGTTCAAGACGTTCGCGGCGCGCACTGCCTCCATTTCCTGCGGGCGGCAGGGGTTCATGATCGCCGAGGTCATGCCGGCGCCGATCACCATCGGGATGAAGCCGGCATTGATGCCGTGGCGGTGCGGCAGGCCGAAGGAGATGTTGGAGAGGCCGCAGGTGGTGTTGACCTTCAGCTCCTCGCGCAGACGACGAAGCAACGCGAAAACCTGCCGGCCGGCATCGCCCAGAGCGCCGATCGGCATGACGAGCGGGTCGACGACGATGTCGTGCGGCTTGATGCCGTGATCCATGGCGCGCTCGACGATCTTCTTGGCGACAGCGAAGCGGACGTCCGGGTCCATGGAGATACCGGTCTCGTCGTTGGAGATCGCCACCACCGGGACGTCGTACTTCTTGACGAGCGGCAGGATCGCTTCGAGCTTTTCCTCTTCGCCGGTGACCGAATTCACCAGCGGCCGGCCCTTGGCGACGCGCAGGCCCGCCTCGATCGCGGCGGTGACCGAGCTGTCGATCGAGAGCGGCACGTCGACGAGGCCCTGGACGATCTCCAGCGTCTTGACGAGCAGCGGCGGTTCGGTCTCGTTCGGGTTGACGGCGGTGACGCCCGCATTGACGTCGAGCATCGTCGCGCCGGCAGCGACCTGTTCCAGCGCGTCCTTGATGACGGTTTCGAAGTTGCCTTCGATCATCTCGGCGGCGAGCTTCTTGCGGCCGGTCGGGTTGATGCGTTCGCCGATGACGCAGAAGGGCTGGTCGAAGCCGATGACGATCTCGCGGGTGGCGGAAGCGACGATGGTGCGGGTCATGTAAGATCCTTTGATCCTGAGCGTGGGGCTATGTAATGGGCCCGGTCTTTGTTTGTAAGGCGCTGGACTGGCCGAAGCGCCGGTTTTCCTCTGATATCCAACGGGGAGTGCTCCCGACGTCCTAATGCGGGTGGTGCGCCGCGGCCTCCGCCATCTTCTGCTGGTTCTCCTCGATGCCCTCGCGGATGTGTTCGAGCCGCTCGGCAACCAGCGCATCGCCCGGCTGGCTTTCGCGTTTCCAGGGCTTGCGGCCCTTCAGGACGCCAGATTCATGCACGATCTCGGCGACATATTCTTCTTGGCGGTAGGCCATGACGTGGACGCCCGAGACGCCCTCGATCTCCTTCACCTCGTTGATGATATCGATGCAGAGCTGCTTGCCTTCCTTCTTTTGATCCTGCGCGCCTTCGAGGCGCGTAATAACGCTGTCGGGAATGTGGATGCCCGGCACGTTGGAGCGGATCCAGCGGGCGGTCTTGGCCGAGGCCATCGGCCCGACGCCGACGAGGATGAAGCACTTCTCGTGCAGACCGAGATCGCGCACCTTCTTCATGTATTCGCGGAACATCGGCACGTCGAAGCAGTACTGGCTCTGGACGAACTGCGCGCCGGCCTCGATCTTCTTGGCGAGCCGGTACGGGCGGAAATCATACGGTGGCGCGAAGGGGTTGATCGCGGCGCCCAAAAAGACATGCGGCGGCGTCGTCAGCTTGCGGCCGGACAGGAACTTCGAATTGTCGCGCATGATGCGAACGGCCTCGAGCAGCGACATGCAGTCGAGGTCGAAGACGGGCTTGGCGCCGGGCTGGTCGCCGGCCTGCACGCCGTCACCGGTCAGGCACATGATGTTCTGCACGCCCATGGCGGATGCGCCGAGCACATCGCCCTGGATGGCGATACGGTTCTTGTCGCGGCAGGCGATCTGCATGATCGGCGAATAGCCCATGCGCGTTAAGAGCGCGCAGATGCCAACCGAAGACATATGGCAATTGGCACCGGAGGCGTCGACCGCGTTGATGCCGTCGACCCAACCGTCGAAGATCGCGGCGCGTTCGTAGACGTCTTCGGGATTGGCGCTGTCCGGCGGGTTGAGTTCGGCGGTCACGGCGAATTCGCCGCGGCGCAGCACGCGCTCCAGCCTTCCGCGAGAGGAATGGCCGGGCAGGGGATCGAGCGGCGCGCCGGGATCGTGAGGATTGATATCCGGGCTCATTGCTGCTGGCCTTCCTTCTTCGCTGCTTCGCGGGCGGCTGCGGCTTCCGCCGTCACCCGCAACCAGGACGATGTTTCGCGCAGCGACTGGTTGACCGGCTTCTGCACATTCATGATCGCCTTACCCTTCACCATGTTCTGCGAGCCCTTCCAGGCCTGCACCCAGACACAGGGCATGTCCGGCTCCACCTCGCAGTTGCCGTTGGCGCGCACGCCGCCGCAGGGCCCGTTCCTCAGTTGCTTCGGGCAGTTCATCGGGCAGGACATGCCGGTCGAGGACAGCGCGCATTGGCCGCACATGCGACAGTCGAAGAGGAAGCCCTTGACGTGGCGCTCGACAAAGGTCACCGGCCGTTCAACGCGGCCATAGCCAATGGCGTTCCACAGCGGATGAAGCATCAGGAACATGTCGGCGAAGCGGTTGTAGAACCATTCGAGGAAGCGCGAATTGCGCACGGCCCAGAGCCGCACGGTATATTTGTGACGCGAGCGGCGGCTCGGCGAGACGTTCGTCGGGGTATAGGCGCCGGTCGCCGCCTTCTTGGCGGGCTGGGCATTGCCGGTGACGACCTTCGGGTCAGGCATTGTCCCGGCCTCCGGCCTTGACGAGCGCGACCAGGCGCTCCCGGTCGTAGGCGGCTTCGAGTTCCGCCGCCGCCTTGTCGGCCTCCGCCTCCAGGTCGTCGGAAACCGGAACCGGATCGGCCTTGCGCCATTCGGCAAGGTAGTCGTCGGTCTCGGCCGCGCCGGTGCGCATTGCGCACATGTCGATCGCCTCGGTAAAGCGCAGCGACAGTTCGCGTTTGGCGCTTTTGCGACCCTGTTTGATGATGACCTGGGCGGGAATGTCGCGCCAGTAGACAATGATGCGATCTGCCATGGGATTCCTGTTCTCCTCTAGACCCGACAATGCGCATGTCCATCCGCCGTCGCTCACCTTGCCACGACGTCGGATATGTCCAAAAACGACGCTCCCCAATCGTGTATCCGCGTGCTGCGCATTCGTCGCGACCGGTGCACCGCGGTGCTTTCGGCGACACCGGCTTCGAGCCGGTCGTGGAAAGGATCGGCGGTGATTTGCGGGCTGTCGCGACCGCGTGCGTCGCGCGGAAGAGGCGGTCGCAGTGAACGCTGTTGCGCACGGAACAGTGGATTGCCTCGTTCGTTTAGAGCCTGAAGGCTCTGAACATGCGTGACGGGAACTTGCTATCAATCGTGGTGCTGGCGATCATCGTCGCAATCCTCGTATTCGCCGTCGTGGCGCTCGTAGAGTGATGCCGGGTCCTACGGCGCCGCGCCTCGCGAGACGCGCAAAGGACGCTGTAGCCCCTTGAATTGATGCATGTTTTTATCCTGAAACCGGCTTGGGTTTAAGGAAGCATGCGATAGAGCCACGGGCGACCTCAGTAGCCCGAGCTCCCGCCTCCGCCCATGCCGCCACTTCCTGAGGAGCCGGCGCTTCCTGAGGAACCGGCGCTGCCGGCCTGGCTTGGCGGAGGAGGGGCTGTGTTCTGGCTGGTCTGATTGGTTTGGCTGGTCGTGCATCCCGCGACCGCCAGGAGAGCTGTCGCAATCGCGACGGAAAGAAGTTTGCGGTCCATGGTCTTCTCCAATCATGGAGGCTATGGCGAATGCTGCAATGTTCCGCCACTTGCTGGTCAAAAACATGGCGCAGCGCAGGTGGGAGCGGTCACGCGCCCGGAAGATCGCCATGTCCTCGCGATGGGGTTGATTTGGGGACGGCCCGCATCATCTCATTGGGGATCACCCGTCCATTCCGGAGATGGCGATGTCAAAAGCTGTAATCGCAGTGTTGTGCCTGGGCCTTCTCGCGCTTTCGTCTTGCGCAAACACGGTCCGCGGTTTCGCCCAGGACAGCACGCAGACCGGGCTTGCCGTCGAAGGTGCCACAGACCGTGTCTTGCGGGCAGGTGCCCAGTAGCGCGGGCAGGTTTAGGCCGGAGAATGTCCACCGATCGGGCGAAAGGCGCTTTTGGCCTTTCCCTTTGGCTAAGCGGCGTCCACGACGGCTGTCGCTGCGCGATTCCGGTCCAGTTCCACCAGCACCCTCAGGGCGACCTCTGCCTCTTCCTCGGTGAGACCTCCAAGGATTTGATCGCCAAACACAACCGGCACGCCGGTCACATTGTCCCACACCGTCCAATGGTCGGTCGGATCGAGAACAAGTTCATAGCGCTCTTGTGACATTGCGTTCTCCCCAGTTTCTCAGATGTTTACCCGATTCGGCGTGGCAAGCCATTCCAAACACAAGTCCTGAGCGACTGATGGTACCGTTGCCGCGAGGAAGCCGCGACATCGATCGGCCGGGGGTTTCCGGCTAGCACGCTTCGGCGGGCATGGTGGTGTCTCAGAAACAGACATGGCGACGCAGACGTTGCTGTCGTCTTAATGGTGACGCGGGCCGTCAAAAATGCGTTTGCAGGAGTCTTCCGCGCCGGGAACGGCCGTTCACAGGGGGTGCCCAGCTGACCGGTTACGCCTCAATGAGCGACCCGGTCAGATCGCCGTAGCCGGTGAAGCGATATTCGTATTCGAGGCCGAGTCTCTCGGCGGCGCGGCGGGCTTTTTCCTGCAGCGCCTTGTCCTCCACCTGCGAGAGGTAGACGAGCTTGTGGTAGTGGCCGAAATACATGTCGCGCAGTTCCGGATGCCGGTCGAGACCGAGCGGTTCGATGACGAAGGCCTCGAACTGGCGGGCGAGGAAGTCGGTGAGGAAGAAGGCGGTGATATCGTCGTCCCAGCGCTTTGCGAAATCGGCGTTGCCGGCGAAGAAGGAATAGCAGTGCGGGCCGGGGATGCGTGTCACGCCTTCCTCCTCGCAAAGCCGGTCGAGCTGGCCGCCGGTGCCGCAATCGGCATAGGCGATGAAGATCCGCTCGAAGCCCTCTTCACGCGCCCGGGCGATCGCTTCGCGCAGGCCCGGTGTGATCTTTTCCGGGGTGTTGTGCCAGATGGCGGGGAGGCAATGGAGATCGATGTGATCGAGCCCATTGGCCTCGCAGATCGCAAGGATTTCGCGCGCGATCGCTCCACAACCAATGACGTGAACTTTCTTTGGTTGTGCACGTTCTCTTGCCGACGGTCTGTTTTCCATCTTTATTCCGCCTTGCAGCAATATGAAGGAATCATTGTCATGACGACAAAAACTCTCGCGACGATCGCCGCCGTGCTGGTGGCGCTGACAACGCTGAGTTCCTGCGCCAATACCATCCGCGGCATGGGGCAGGATACTGCAAACGCCGTGAACGCCACCCAGGGGGCCGGCCACCGGGTTGCCAGGGCCGCCAACTGACGGCTCCATGGCCGGGAAGGATGCCTACGCGCCCTCCCGCATCACCCTGAAATAGGAAAGCCGGCTGCCGTTTTCATCCCGCGCAGCCGGCTTTCTTCTTGAAAGGCTTCCAGGCTTAGCCGGCAGCAAGCCGGTTGTGCTTGCGCTTCATGAAGTCCTTGGCAGTCTCGACGGCGACGGCGGCATCACGGCAATAGGCGTCTGCGCCGACGGCCTTGCCGAACTCCTCGTTGAGCGGCGCGCCGCCGACGAGGACGACGTAATCGTCGCGCATGCCCTTTTCCTTCATCGTGTCGATAACGACCTTCATGTACGGCATGGTGGTCGTCAGCAGGGCGGACATGCCGAGGATATCCGGCTGCTCGCGCTCGATCGCTTCCAGATAGTTCTCGACGGGGTTGTTGATGCCGAGGTCGACGACATCGAAGCCCGCGCCTTCCATCATCATGCCGACGAGGTTCTTGCCGATGTCGTGGATATCGCCCTTGACGGTGCCAATGACCATCTTGCCAAGCTTCGGCGCTCCGGTTTCGGCAAGCAGAGGACGGAGGATGAACATGCCGGCCTTCATCGCATTGGCCGAAAGCAGAACTTCCGGCACGAAGAGAATGCCGTCGCGGAAGTCGATACCGACGATGCGCATGCCCTCGACGAGCGCCTGGGTCAGGATGTCGTAGGGCGTCCAGCCCCGTTCGAGGAGGATTCGCGTCCCTTCCTCGATTTCCTCCTTGAGACCGTCGTAAAGGTCGTCATGCATCTGCTGCACGAGTTCCTCGTCGGAAAGGTCCGCGAGAATGATTTCATCGTCTGCCATATTAGGGTTCCTCGGTTCCTGGCACGGTAGTCTTCGCGGTGATCTGGCTCGGTCGGGCACGATCCGGACGCGTTGCCCATCCTTAGCGGTCCAAACCTAAAAATCTCTTTTTGAAAGCGACGTCGCATATGATGAAAAGCGACGGCGCTGCCGGTTCGCCCGCGCTTTCATAGTCCTACTGCATTAAAGCCGCATTCGGAATCGGGTGCCCGGTAAAATTCTGCAACAGTTCAAGATGTTACATTTGGCGACATTGGCTTCGGACGAGTTTTTTGTTGTGCGTGGCGACCATTCTTGGGCCCTGTCGGTCCTTGACGGATCTCAAGGTTGAGTGTCTGAGATGCGCCACGCGTTGGCGCATTGAGACCCGTACCGGTTCGGCGGCTTGGTAGCATTAGCTCAAAATCGATCCCGGTGCATGGTTTCGACGATCGGTCTCGACCTTCGGAAGGAATATGCGCCACTTAATCAAAGCGTTGCCGCGTCCCTTGGAGAGCCAGAAAGGCGCGGCGGGAGAGGAATGAGCGAATGAGCGACGTGACAGATCAAGGCGCGGTTGAAGGCGGCGGACGCCGTGCGCGTGGCGAGGGACGGGGAGCGGCGGCGCGCCGTGCATCCCGCACCGGCGGCGGCCCGGGACCGTCTCTGCCCTATATCCAGCGCAGGATTCGCGAATACGAAGTGCTCGACGAGGAAGGCCTGCAGCTCATCGAGCGCAACGCCGACACCGTGCTCGAGGAAATCGGCATCGAATTTCGCGATGACGCCGAAGCGCTCGATCTCTGGAAGGCAGCCGGCGCCGACGTGCGCGGCCAGCGCGTCCATTTCCCGAAGGGGCTCTGCCGCGAACTTCTGAAGACCGCTCCGTCGGACTTCACCTGGCATGCGCGCAATCCTGAGCGCAGTGCGCATGTCGGCGGCAAGGCAACGATCTTTGCACCGGTCTACGGCCCGCCCTTCGTCCGCGACCTCGACGGCAACCGCCGTTATGCGACGATCGAAGACTTCCGCAATTTTGTGAAGCTCGCCTACATGGCGCCGTCGATGCATTCGTCCGGCGGTACCGTCTGCGAGCCGGTCGACATTCCGGTGAACAAGCGCCATCTCGATATGGTCTACAGCCATATCAAATATTCCGACAAACCATTCATGGGCTCTGTCACGGCGCCGGAACGCGCCGAAGACACGATCGCCATGGCGAAGATCGTTTTCGGTGACGATTTCGTCGAGAAGAACACAGTGACGTTGAACCTCATCAACGCCAACTCGCCGATGGTTTTCGACGAGACCATGGTGGGCGCGCTCAAGGTCTATGCACGCCACAACCAGGCCTGCGTGCTTTCGCCGTTCATCCTGTCCGGCGCGATGAGCCCGGTCACCGTCGCCGGCACGCTGACGCAGATCCTTGCCGAAGTGCTTGCGGGCGCCTCCTTCACCCAGCTCATCCGCAAGGGCGCGCCGGTGCTCTTCGGCACATTTGCCGCGTCGATCTCGATGCAGTCGGGTGCGCCGACCTTCGGCACGCCGGAGCCGTCCCTGGTTTCCTACGGCGCTGCGCAGCTTGCCCGCCGCCTCGGCCTGCCGTTCCGTACAGGCGGTTCGCTCTGCGGCTCCAAGGTTCCCGATGCGCAGGCCGCGCATGAGTCTGCGAACACGCTCAACATGACGCTGCTTGCCGGAACCAACTTCGTGCTGCACGCGGCCGGCTGGCTCGAAGGCGGTCTCGTCTCGTCCTACGAGAAGTTCATGATCGACCAGGACCAGCTCGGCATGATGCAGAAGATGGCCGAAGGCGTGGACCTCTCCGAAAACGCCCAGGCGCTCGACGCCATCCGCGAGGTCGGTCCGGGCAGTCATTATCTCGGCTGCGCGCACACACAGGCGAACTTCCAGACCGCCTTCTACCGCTCTCCGCTCGCCGACAACAATTCCTTCGAACAGTGGGAAATCGAGGGCGAAAAGCGTATCGAGCAGCGCGCCAATGCGCTCGCCCGCAGCTGGCTCGAACACTATGAGGCACCGTACCTCGATCCGGCGATCGACGACGCTCTGAAGGAGTACATTGCCAAGCGCAAGGACTCGATGCCGGACGCCTTCACCTGAAAGGCTCCCGAGCGAGCCAGGGAGCAAGGCGGCGCGGCGCAGGTGGCCGACATGATCCAGAAGGAGGTCTGGCGCCCGCATTACGAACTACAGGGGCCGAAACCGAAATGACGGTCCCTTCGGCTGACGAACTGCTTGAAACGATCCGTGCGACGCTCGCGACGCACGGTCTTTTTTTGCGCGGCACGGTGAATTTTCCTGCGGGCGAGGCCGCTCCGACGCTTGCGGACGGCACGCCCGCCGCGAGCGTCGTGCTCATCGGCAATATCGGCGGCTCGCTGTGGGAATCGTTTTCGTGTTGGCGCGAGCGTGAACCGGACCGCGGCGGTGCCGATCCGCTCGACAATTGGTCGAAACAGGTGATCCGCCCGATCGGCGAGGCGGCGGGCGCGACGGTCTATTTCCCCTCCGATCCGCCCTGGCAACCCTTTCAGCAATGGGCGATGCGGGCGGAGGGGCTGCAGGCTTCTCCGCTCGGCATCCTCATTCATCCGCACTACGGATTGTGGCACGGCTATCGCGGCGCGCTCGGTTTTGATCGGGTGTTGCCGCGGACAGGCAAAGTCTCAGCCGCCCATCCTTGCGATGCCTGTGTGGAAAAGCCGTGCATCTCGACCTGTCCTGCCGACGCTTTGGCCTCCGGAACGTTCGATGTCGGCCGCTGCCGCGCGCATCTGAGATCAGAGGGGCAGGTGGGCGGATGCCTCGCTCTTGGCTGTCTTTCGCGCGATGCCTGTCCTGTCGGGCGGGGTTACCGCTATCCGGCTCAGCAACTGCGTTTCCATATGGCGGCGCTGAGTTTGTAGCCGAACTGATTGCCCCTCTCCTCGGGTTTAACCCGAGGACTAACCCTCTCCCCGCGGGCAGGGAGAGGCGACATAAGAGGGGGCGCCGCGCGTCCCCTCTTCCAGTTCGGCTAGCTGGCCGAGGGGCGCGGCGAGTCCCTTCGCCCCGCTTGCGGGGAGAAGGTGCCGGCAGGTGGATGAGGGGCTTTCCGGGATCGCCAACGCAAGCATCAATTTTCGCCGCAATCCATGCGATGTTACGTGTCACGATCCGCTGCGAGTCGCAAATCATGCCGTCGTTTCCGAAAGCCTTCCTTGTCGGTGCTGCCATTCTCACGGCGGGTTTTGCCGAGCCGGCACTGGCCGGACCCATAGACGCCGCCTGCCGTAGCGTCACCCACTTCGGTCAGGACTACATCGTCTGCTCCTTCGACCCCGCGGCGAGCGACATCCGCCTCTACAACAAGGATCAGGCGGGCGTGCCCTTCAAGTCCTTCAAGGCGCTGTCGCTCGAACTGCACCACCATGACGAATATCTCGTCTTCGCGATGAATGGCGGCATGTACCACGAGGACTTGTCACCGGTCGGCCTGCATGTGGAAGAGGGTGTGGAGCAGGCGCCGCTCAACACCAATTCCGGCTGGGGCAATTTCCACCTGTTGCCGAACGGCGTCTTTTATGTCGGGGATGGCAAGGCCCGGGTGATGGCGGCGGAGGCCTATCGCGCCGCTGGCATCAAGCCGCGCTTTGCGACACAGTCCGGCCCGGTGCTGGTGATCGACGGGGCGCTCCATCCGCGCTTCCTGCCGAACAGCGACAGTTTCAAGACCCGCAACGGCGTCGGCGTGACGACTTCGGGTGAGGTCGTCTTCGCGGTGTCGAAACGGCCGGTGCGCTTTCATGATTTTGCGACGCTGTTTCGCGACGCGCTCGGCTGCCCGAATGCGCTCTTTCTCGATGGCACGATTTCCAGCCTCTATGCGCCGGAGATCAACCGCCACGACCGGCTGTTTCCGCTCGGGCCGATCATCGCCGTCGTCGCTTCGTTCCCGCAATAATTTTTTTGGGTGGCCCCCAAGGAACGGCTACTAGCGGACGTCTAACGGGTAAACAGGTCAAAAGCGGGCACGGACTTGGACGCGGAACTCGTTGAAAGGGCGGTGAGGGGCGACAGGGAGGCGTTCAGCCTCCTGGTCGAGCGCCACTATGATTTCGTCCACGCTGTTGCCTGGCGCTGGGCCGGTAACGTGACCGACGCGGAGGATATCGCGCAGGATGTCTGCATTCGGCTCGGTTCCTCGATCCGCGGCTTTCGTGGCACCAGCCGCTTCCGAACCTGGCTCTACACGCTGACGCTCAATGCCGCGCGCGACCACCGCCGCCGTCGCGTGCGCGACGAGCGCAAGATTGCAGCCTATGCGTCGGATCAAGCGGCCCAGGGCACACCGGACGGAGGGGACGAGGACCGGCAGGAAGCGCTCTGGACGGCAGTTCGGGCGCTGCCGGAGAAACAATGCGATGCCGTCCTGCTCGTCTACGCCGAGGGCCTGAGCCACGCCGCGGCGGCAGACGTGCTTGGCTGCTCGGAAGCAACCGTTTCCTGGCATGTCCATGAGGCGCGCAAGCGTCTGCGGACCATGCTCGGCAAGGAGGCTGTGTGATCATGACCGACGATTTCGAAACGCTTGCCGGAAAGCTGCCGCCGACACCTTCGAGCGAGGCGCGGGCGCGCGCGCTTGCCGCGGCTATGGAAGCCTTTGACACGGCGGAAAATTCGAGCGTCGCCCAAGGAACAGCAACGCCCGGTCGTCCAAGCTCCATCCTCAACCGGATATGGAGCCCCATCATGAACCGGAAACTGCTTGCCGGATCGGCGCTGGCAACACTTATCGTCGTGCCCGCCGCTGCCTTCCTGACGCTGGAATTCGTCGGCAGCAACGCGCCGTCCACACAAGAAACCGAGTTCGCCGCGAAGTCTGAACCGAAGCCGGTCGCCGACAACGCCGCGCCGCTTGCCCGGTCGCAGCCGGCGCAGGCCGCTGCGAAAATTGCGGAAGAGGTGAAAAGCGAGGCGCCGGCGGCCGCGGAAGCCGACGCGATGGCGAGCCCAACGGCCGCCGATGCGGCGGCACCCATGAGTACGCTCGGTGGGACGGTCGGCTTTGCGGCGCGGGGACGCATGGAGATCATACCGGCACCGGCGACACCGGGCGACGTTCTTCCGCCGCCGGTCGAAAATCGCGAGCGTTTTGGCAACGCCGATGCCAATCCGGTGAAGAGCGTGGCGACCGAGCCGGTCTCGACCTTCTCCGCCGATGTCGACACGGCCTCCTATTCGTTCGTCCGCCGCTCGCTGATGGCAGGCGAGATGCCCAATCCCGAGGCCGTGCGGGTCGAGGAAATGGTCAATTATTTCCCCTACGACTGGCCGCGACCGACCTCGGCCGCGGAACCGTTCAAGGCGACGGTCACCGTCACGCCGACCCCTTGGAACGCGGGCACGCGCCTGATGCATGTGGCGATCAAGGGCTATGAGGTCGTGCCGGCGGAGGCGCCGAAGGCCAACCTCGTGTTCCTCATCGACGTTTCGGGTTCCATGGATGAGTCGGACAAGCTGCCGCTGTTGAAGAATGCTTTCCGGCTGCTGGTGGACAAGCTGAAGCCGGAAGACACGGTGTCGATCGTCACCTATGCCGGCAATGCCGGCACCGTGCTCGAGCCGACGGCGGTCAAGGACAAGGCGAAGATCCTGGCGGCGATCGATACGCTGATGCCCGGCGGCTCGACGGCCGGCGCTGCCGGCATCGAAGCCGCCTATCAGCTGGCCGAAAAGGCTCGCGTCATGGACGGCGTCAACCGCATCCTGCTGGCGACCGACGGCGACTTCAATGTCGGCCCGTCGAGCGACGAGGAGTTGAAGCGGCTGGTCCAGGAAAAGCGCAGGAGCGGCGTCTTCCTCTCGGTGCTCGGCTTCGGCCGCGGCAACTACAACGACGCGCTGATGCAGGCGATCGCCCAGAACGGCAACGGCGTTGCCGCCTACATCGATACGCTTGCGGAGGCCCAGAAGACATTGGTCGAGGAGGCAGGCTCGTCGCTCTTCCCGATCGCCAAGGACGTCAAGCTGCAGGTCGAGTTCAATCCGGCGGCAATCGCCGAATACCGCCTGATCGGCTACGAGACCCGGGCGCTGAAACGCGAGGATTTCAGCAACGACCGGGTGGATGCCGGCGATATCGGCTCGGGCCACAGCGTCACCGCCATCTACGAGGTGACGCCGAAGGGAAGCCCGGCGGTCCTCAACGACGACCTGCGCTATGCGACGGCGGAAAAGCCGGCAGCGGATGCGACAGCGCATTCGGGGGAACTCGCCTATCTCAAGATGCGCTACAAGAAGCCGGATGGCGACAAGAGCGAGTTGATCACCACTCCGGTCACGCAGGCGAATGCCGTGCCGTCGCTCGCCGAAGCCCCGACGGACGTCCGATTCTCCACCGCCGTCGCGGCGTTCGGCCAGAGGCTTGTCGGGAACTCAGCCCTTTCCGGCTATTCCTACACGGCGATCGCCGATCTCGCGGCAGGCGCCAAGGGGGACGACCCCTTCGGTTATCGCGCCGAGTTCGTCAATCTGGTGCGGCTGGCGAAGGGGCTTTCGGGCGAGTGACTCCGCGGAACCGCCCCTCATCCGCCTGCCGGCACCTTCTCCCCGCAGGCGGGGAGAAGGGCGAGGCCGCGCCGGCATCGCCAAATTTCAAGCCACTCTGTCAGACCTGATGAAGGGGTGAGTCACGAGCCGCGGGCGCGACTCACCCTCGCCCCGCTTGCGGGGAGAGGGCAGGGTGAGGGGCAAGGAGCGCTGTCAGTGAAGCCGGAGCCTGTTGCTGAATGGAAGTTGCTACGCCGTCGGAAATGCCCGTTGCAATCCCCCGGATTTCGCCAGCCCCACCCGGAACGCCTGGTAGGCCGGATGCTGGCTGGAGCGCGCGGCCTCCATGAGGCGCATCTGCAGCCGGAAGGGCGCCTCGTTGCCGAGCCACTCGCCGAGCTTTTCAAGCTTCAGCGAGTTCAGGAAGCGAGCCTCCGCGGCGAGGTCCAGATACCGCTGCAGGCCTTCCATCAGGTTCTCGTCCTGCTCGGTGTTTTCCATCAGCAGCTTGACGAAGGCCTGGTCGGCCTCGCCGAAGCTCGAAAGCTTGGCGGCGGTCGTGTCCCTGTCCGGAAAGGCGGCTGGCCCGGCGTTCATGAATCGTCCCCTCGAATCGAAACTCTCTTGGGGATAGGGCAGGCGCCAGGAGTCTGCAAGCGAGGCGAAGAATACGGAGGCTGGGGTTCGACGCCGGTGTTCGTGACGGGTGCTGCACGTCGCGGCGCCGGTTCTTTCGCCTGACAGGCAAAAGAAAAACGCTCCACGCATTCCGCTCCGGAGCGTTTATCGCCTCGTTCCGCACGGTCTGTCTCAGGCCCGGCGGCGACCGCTGCGTTCGCGGGTCGGTGCGGAGGCGCCTTCGGCGGCGGTCTTGTTGCGGAAGGGGCCGATCTTCTCGACGATAGCGTCGAGCGTCGGGCGTTCGCCCTTGGCGTGATTATCGAGCGCGAGGCGCATCGCGGCAAGATGGTTGCAGGAGGTGCCGCAGCAGCCGCCGATGATCTTCGCGCCGGCGTCGACCGCCAGCCGCACATATTCCGCCATCAGCGGTGGGGTGCCGGAATAATGGATCTCGGAGCCGCGGAATTCCGGAATGCCGCAATTGCCCTTGACGACGACGGTGGCCTCCGGGGCGGCCGCGGTCATGTCGAGCAGCGACGACAGGATGTCGGAGGCGCCGACACCGCAATTGGCGCCGACTGCGACCGGGCCTTCGCCGATGTCGCCGGCGACGGTGTGAATGTCCTTGGGGTGAAGACCCATCATCGTCTTGCCGGCGGTGTCGAACGAGCCGGTATAGACGTAAGGCAGGCCGACCTTGGTGGCCGCTTCCGCCGCCGCGCGGATTTCGTCCGGCGAGGACATGGTCTCGATCCAGGCGACTTCCGCGCCGCCCGCCTTCAGGCCCTCGATTTGCTCGGCAAAGGCCGCAACCGCATCCTCATAGGAAAGCGCGCCGAGCGGGATCAGGAGTTCGCCGGTCGGGCCGACGGAGCCGGCGGTGATGACCTTGCGCGGGGCCCTGTCGGCAACGGCGCGGGCGATTTCGGCTGCGCGCTTGTTCAGCGCATGGACGCGGTCCTCGGCCTGGTGCAGCTTCAAGCGATGGCGCGTGCCGCCGAAGGAGTTGGTGAGGATAATGTCGGCACCGGCATCGACGAAATCCTGATGCAGCTTGGTGATGTTCTCCGGCTTGGCCTCGTTCCAGAGCTCCGGCGCTTCGCCGGCTTCGAGCCCCATGGCAAAGAGCGACGTTCCGGTCGCGCCGTCGGCAAGCAGAACGCCCTTCTGGGCAAGGAGATCGGAAAGGGCATTGGCGGAAGCAGACATCGGTTTTTCCCGGCTGAATGAAATTTGCAACAAGATATAAAGATATCTTTATGTGATTGCAACAGACTTTGCCGGAGTATGCCGGAAAAGTCGGTATCCGACCCCCACTCGCGCCGTCAACCGGTCCGTTCACGCGGCCGTAACCGTTACGTACTTGTGCGGTGACCGGCGCGGTGAGACCGTTTCCTCTTCCATAACCGACCGATTGGCGCGCGCCTCAGTGGCGTGCCGACATCGCGCTCACAGTTTCAAATTCGCACAGCTTGACGACTTGCGGCGCCTTGGCCTGGAGGCGGGGTGCTTCAGCCCAGGGAGATTGAACGATGCAGGAAACGTCAGCATCTGAAAAGGGCAAAGGCGATACTCGCTCAGAGCAGGGGCTCAGCCGCCGTGACGTGCTCCTGACCGGGACCGCGCTTGCCGCAGCCGCCCTGTCCGCGCCCAGTCTTGCGACATCCGCCAGGGCACAGCAGGCGGCGCAACCGGCCGCCGGTGGCACCAAGCCGAACATTCTCATGATCATGGGCGACGATATCGGCTGGTACAATCCGAGCATCTACCACCGCGGCATGATGGGATACCGGACGCCGAACATCGACCGGATCGGCAATGAAGGTGCGATGTTCACCGACTGGTATGGAGAACAGAGCTGCACGGCGGGCCGCGCGGCCTTCATCACCGGGCAATCGCCGATCCGCACCGGCTTGACCAAGGTGGGGCTGCCGGGCGCCGATGTCGGCCTGCAGCCCGAGGACCCGACGGTCGCGGAATTCCTCAAGGCGCTCGGTTATGCGACCGGCCAATTCGGCAAGAACCATTTGGGCGACAAGGACGAATTTCTGCCGACCAATCACGGCTTCGACGAGTTCTTCGGCAATCTCTACCACTTGAATGCGGAGGAGGAGCCGGAAAACCCCGACTATCCGAAAAACCCGGAATTCCGCAAACGCTTCGGCCCGCGCGGCGTGATCCACTCTTATGCCGACGGCCGGATCGAGGATACGGGCGCGCTGACGAAGAAACGCATGGAAACGGTGGACCAGGAATTCCTTGCGGCCGCGTTGAATTTCATCGACCGCCAGCAGAACGCCCAGAAGCCCTGGTTCTGCTACTTCAACTCAACACGCATGCATATCTTCACCCACCTGAAGCCCGAGTCGCAAGGCAAGACCGGCAAGGGGCTCTATCCTGACGGCATGGTGGAGCATGACGGCCACGTCGGGCAATTGCTGAAGAAGCTCGACGATCTCGGCGTCACCGAAAACACGATCGTCATCTACACCACCGACAACGGCGCCGAGGTGATGAGTTGGCCGGATGGCGGCACAACGCCGTTTCGCGGCGAAAAGGCGACCAATTGGGAAGGCGGTTTCCGCGTGCCGATGTGCATTCGCTGGCCGGGAGTCATCAAGCCCGGCACCATCTACAACGAGCCGTTCTCGCACTACGACCTGATACCAACGTTCTGCGCTGCTGCCGGCGAGCCGGACATCGTGGCCAAATGCCTGGCGGGTTATCAGGCCGGTGCCAAGACCTTCAAGGTTCATCTCGACGGCTACAACCTCATGCCGTTCTTCCGCGGCGAGGTAACGGATTCGCCGCGGCGGGAATTCCTCTACTGGAACGACGACGGTGAACTGGTGGCAATTCGCGCCCTGGATTGGAAGGTCAACTTCAAGGTCCAGGAGCACACCGGTATCGGGGTCTGGCAAAGGGAGTTCACCAATCTGCGCGTCCCCTGGATCTTCAACATGCGCGCCGACCCGTTCGAGCGCGGCAACGAGTCCTTCGAATATGACAGGTGGATGGCGGAGCGCGCCTTCATCCTGGTGCCATCGCAGGCGCTCGTTGCGAGATGGATCGAAAGCTTCAAGGAGTTCCCGATCCGGCAAAAACCGGCAAGCTTCAATCTCGACGAGGTGATGGCAAAGCTTTCCGTATCGTCATCGGGTAAGTAGGCACGGTGTCGCCCTGCGTGGACCGGGCGCATGTCATCGGCGGGCGGGATCGTCTTTCGGCAGTTCATCCGCCAGAAGAGCGGCGAGATCCGCAGCAGGCTTGTCCGTATGGGCACGCAAACGCAGGCTGAATTCGGCCGCGGGCAGGGGCGGCAGGTCAAGATGTGCGGGTGCTGGCTCTATTCCCGGCCCCAGAAACCGCGCCGTGCGCGTCGTGACGGCGATGCCGCTCATGACGGCGGCACGCAGGCCCGACAGGCTCGGGCTCGTCGCCGCGATCCGGAAGGGGCGCCCGGCCGCCTCGAGTGCAGAGATTGCCGCTGCCCGAAACCCGCAGGGCGGGTCGAGCACGGCGAGCGGCACGTCCGCGTCAGCCGTCGCCAGACCTTTGTCGGCACAAAGCCAGATCATCTCCTCTTTCAGCACGAAGAGTTCGTCGGCCGCAGGCGCCTGTCGCATGGTCAGCAGAATGTCGACCTGGCCCTGATCGAAGGCCGTCGTCAGTTCCTTCGATCTGCCGATCCTGAGGTCGAGGCGAACCCGCGGATGCGAACGTGCGAACCGGCGCAAGAGGTCGGGCAGCGTCGTATCGGCGAAATCCTGCGTGCTGCCGAGCGAGATCCGCCCGTCGGCGCGCGCCCCCCGGAGGCTCAGCCAGGCATCGCGATGCGCGTCGAGGATGCGGCGGGCGTGATCCACGAGTTCCTCGCCGGTCGGCGTCAGCGCCCGCCCACGCCCGGCCGGAGCCAGAAGCGGTTCGCCGATCATCGTTTCGAGGCGCTGCATCTGCGCCGTCACGGCGGAGGGGGACCGATTGACGGCCGCTGCGGCGCGGGCAAGCGAGCCGCCATCGGCGAAGGCGAGGAAGGTGCGCAGGAGATCAGGATCGATGGCGTTCATACTTTGATGATATCGAAGTATTTATCCAATACAATTTGATTTTCTTGATGTGTCTGTGATGGCAAGCTGAACCTGAAGAACAACTGCAGTCGGAAGGAGCTTGCCATGCCAATCATCAACGTCACCGTCACCGGTCGTGCGGACCCGGAAATGTCTGCAAGGATCGCGGCAGAGGTCAGCGAACTGACACGAGCGCATCTGCGCAAGGACCCAACCGTCACCGCGGTCGTGGTCGGTTATGTAGACCCACAGCACTGGTCTGCCGGCGGAAGGTCGATCGCGTCGCAGGAGACCCAGAGCTTCTGGCTGGATATCAAGGTCGTCGACGGCACCAATACCAAGCAGGAAATGGCCGACTACATCGAAGCGATCTACGGCGGCTTCGGGAAGCTCCTCGGAAAGGTCCACCCGGAGAGCTATGTGCTAGTTCACGAGGTCTCAGCAGCAGCCTATGGCTATGGCGGCAAGACGCAGGAGTTCCGCTTCATTACAGCGCCGCGCGTCTTTTCAGACGCGCAAAGGTCGCTGTAACGCTTTGAATTGCTGCGTGATTTTATCCTTAAATCGATTCCGATCTAAGGAATCATGCAGTAGCAGCAAGCTCAAGTCGGCTGCGTAGCGGGTCAAACCGAGTAGGAAAAGGGCGCTCCCGCGAGCGCCCTGTCTATTTGTGTGCGATATGATCCTGCCTATGCCGCCTGGCGGTCTGTGTGGCTCGTCGGCGTCACCATGGCAGCGATGATCGTCTGGAGGTCGATCGCGCCGATCGCTCTCCCGTTCTCATCGACGACGTGGCCCGTGGCGACGTGCGCGCCGGTCATCGTCCGCGCAGCCGCTTCGAGAACCGTACCGACCGTCAGCGACACGCCTTCCGGATTGCCGGAGAGCGGCCGCATGATCGTCTCGACATGCACGACGCGGCCACGGTTCACTTCCTTGACGAAGGCGGTGATGTAGTCGTCCGCCGGCGAAAGCACGATCTGCTGGCCGGTACCCTGCTGCACGACACGGCCGTCGCGCAGGATCGCGATCTTGTCGCCGAGCCGTAGCGCTTCGTCGAGGTCATGCGTGATGAAGACGACCGTCTTTTTCAGTTCCTTCTGCAGGTCGAGCAGCACCGTCTGCATGTCCATGCGGATCAGCGGATCGAGCGCCGAATACGCCTCGTCCATCAGCAGGATGTCGGCGTCGTTGGTGAGCGCGCGGGCGAGGCCCACGCGCTGCTGCATGCCGCCCGAAAGCTGGTTCGGATAATGGTTCTCGAACCCCTTGAGGCCGACGCGCTCGATCCAGCCGCGCGCCCGCTTTTCGCTTTCGCGCCGCTCGATACCCTGGATCTCCAGGCCGTATACGGTGTTTTCGAGCACAGTGCGGTGCGGCAGCAGCGCGAACTTCTGGAACACCATTGCCGTCTTGTGGCGACGGAATTGGCGAAGGTCGTTTTCGTTCATCTTGCAGACGTCGGTGCCGTCATAGAGCACTTCGCCCGCCGTCGGATCGATCAGCCGGTTGATATGGCGGATCAGCGTCGACTTGCCGGAACCGGAAAGTCCCATGACCACCGTGATGCAGCCGCCGGGCATGAGGATATTGATGTCCTGCAGGCCAAGCACGTGACCGTGCTTCTCGTTGAGTTCGGCCTTGCCCATGCCCTTCTTGACGACATCGACGTAGTCTTCGCCGCGGGGGCCGAAGATCTTGTAGAGGTTCTTCACCTCGATTGCGTGACTAGCCATGAATAACCTCCGAGTGCTTTTGCAGCCGCCTTCCGAAGGCCTGGCTGGTACGATCGAAAATGATGGCGATGCCGACGAGGGCAAAGCCGTTGAGGAAACCGACGGTGAAGAACTGGTTGGCGATCGCCTGGAGCACGTTCTTGCCGAGCCCGCCGACGCCGATCATCGAGGCGACGACGACCATTGCCAGCGACATCATGATCGTCTGGTTGATGCCGGCCATGATGGTCGGCAGCGCCAGTGGCATTTGCACGTTCTTCAGTTTCTGCCAGGCGGATGAGCCGAAGGCGTCGGCGGCCTCCAGCACTTCCTTGTCGACGAGCCGGATGCCGAGGTTGGTAAGCCGGATCATTGGTGGCACGGCGTAGATGACGACGGCGATCAGCCCGGGCACCTTGCCGATGCCGAAGATCATCACCACCGGAATGAGATAGACGAAGCTCGGCATCGTCTGCATGACGTCGAGGATCGGATTGACGAAGGCCTGCACTCGGTCGGAGCGGGCCATCAGGATGCCGATCGGGATGCCGATCACGATCGAAATCAGCGTACAGACCGTAACCATGGCGAGCGTGATCATCGTGTCGTTCCAGAGCCCGACGAGCCCGATCAACACCATCGACAACGCCGTGCCAACGGTGATCTTCACGTTACGGCTGCCGAGATAGACGATGGCAACCATAATAATCAGTATCAGGATCCAGGGCGAACTGACGAAGGCCCGTTCCAGGTAGTTCAGAAACCATTGCAATGGTTGGACCACTGCGTCGATCGCATCGCCGTAGCTGCGCACGAATCCCTTGAATCCGTCGTCGACGCTCTTGCGCGCCATGCGGATAGTGCCATCGTCGATGGCCGGGAACTTGCAAAGCAGTTCCGGCAAGAAACTGCAGATAGCCATTTTTCCCCCTTCCGGCCGGAAGTCTTATGCCGCCGGCTGCGTCTTGAAACGACCGCATGCGGTCGCCCTGCGCAGACTTGCTCGTGACCTCTTACGTGTCCCGGCGCGAGAAATGTGACAGCGGAACGACGGTCCCGCTTTACTGTTTGCGACGTTAGAGCAAGCACTTCGCCGCTGTTAGCTCAATCAGCGGGCAATTGCTTGCCGAGGCGCGGGACGCGGCGGCCGGAAGTCCGGCAGCCGTCCACTGCGACCTACCTTGTCAGAGGGCTGACTTGACCTTCTCGGCCACCTCGGGGCCGACCCACTGCGTCCACATCTCGGGAAACTCTTCCAGGAAGTGCTTGGCCGCGTCCTCGTTGGTGCCCTGGTTCTGGTCCATCCAGGCCAGAACCTTGTTGACCGTGCCGTTATCCCACTTGCGTACCTTGACGTAGTCCATGGCGACGCCGGCCTTTTCCGCGAAAGACTTCGTCACGACCGTGTAGACGTCCGAGACCGGATAGGAATTGACCTTCGGGGTCGGGCAATCGGGAACGGCGGTGCAGGCGTCCCACTCCTTCTTGTCATGGTCGACGCCGAAGGAGAGGCGGGTCATTTCGTATTTGCCGAGAATGGCGGTCGGGGCCCAATAGTAGCCCAGCCAGCCGGTCTTCTTCTCGAAGGCGTTGGCAATGGAGCCGTCGAGGCCGGCGGCCGAGCCGGTATCGACCAGTTCGAAGCCGGCTTTGTCGGCTTCCAGCGCCTTGAAGAGATTGGCGGTCGAGACCTGACAGTTCCACCCGGAGGGGCAGTTGTGGATTGCGCCCCTGGACGGGTCTTCCGGTGCCGGGAACAGATCCGGATGTTTGAGAGCGTCCTGCACGGTCTTGATGTCGGGGTGTGCATCGGCGAGGAACTTCGGTATCCACCAGCCCTCGACGCCGCCTTCACTCAGCAGAGGCGCGGCCTGGATAAGGCGGCCTTCCTTGATCGCTGCGTCGAGCGGCGTGCGCACGGCGTTGACCCAGAGTTCCGGCGCCATGTCGGGCTGCGCCTTCTCATTCATGGAGGCGAAGGTCGGCATCGTGTCGCCGGTGACGAGTTCCACGGTGCAGCCATATCCGTTTTCGAGGATGAACTTGTCGACATGGGCGGCGACGCCCGCCGAGGCCCAGTTCATTTCGGCAATGCTGACTTCGCCGCATTCCGCGGCTTGCGCCGAGCCCGCGACGGCATAAAGGCCCACGGCAAGAAAGGTGGACGCGAGGAGCTTCTTCATGTTTGCAAGACCTCCCAGTCTTTGTGCAGCCAACGATCGAAGGTGCCGCAAGGGTTACTGCCGTGCAGACACCTGATTATCCAGTGAGCAGCCTGAGGTTCGACATCGGAAGGCCAAAATCATGCCCCCGCTGCTGCAGCGTGGGAGTTCTTTCCAATCCTGGCCGCGGAACCCTGTCGCCGGCCGGATCTCCTCTTCACCGCTGTGGCAAGCCTAAGTATTCCCGAAGATAAATCAACCTCATCAATCAGATTGGCATGTCGAAAGGCGCCGCCGTCGTTCGCGCTGTTTCTTGCCGGTTTGGCCACAAATTTGAGCATTTACGACAAAACTGCCGCAAAATGCGGCTCGGCGAGTTGCGTCTCACCCGAGCCTGTTTCAATCGGGACGTTTCCTGTCGCGATTGCGTCCGGATCTCCGCCCGAGGATGTCGCGAAAAAAATCAAAAAAATCCGCGATTCACCATTGCTTAAGCCATCAATAACCATCCGGTAACGATGTCAGGCTAATTGTTTGCCTGCGGCGGGCGACTGCCGCAGGTCCGGATCAGGTGTTGCGTACCGGACCTGGAGATCCCGCGTTCTGAGCAGTGCCGGGACGGGAAGAGTGCAGCGATTTCCGGTGTGTTATATGCCGGAAAGACCATGCGTTATTTTGGCGGCCGCATCCCCTCGCAGGAGGTCGGGTGCGGCTTTCGCGTTGTGGACCCATTCGCCAGTAAATCAACCAACAAAAAGCCGCCCCGAAAGGAGCGGCTTGAAGCGGGAGAGCGCCTGATCATCCGATGTTGGACGTCCGGATGAAGCCGAGCGGGCCGCGAGGTGCATCCATCTCGACATTGCGCACGCGGGACTGGCTAGACGGCGCCTTGGAATTCCAGGCAATCTGAACGAAATTGGGTTTGCTGAAGACGAACAGCATGGCTTTTCTACCTTGGGAGTCCGGGTCTCGCCCGGGGTTGTTTCGATGGCGTCGATATAGGCGCGAGCGGGTGGAATTTAAATGCCAATGTCGCCATCGCATGTCGCAATTCCGCTAGTCCCGTCGCAATTTCGAACAAGCTTCATTAGCGTCCGAAACGGGCCGTGACTGCGCATGGCGAAATGACGCTGAATCGCGTCGAAATCGGGCCTTTGCCGGCGACAGTTTCGATGTTACGGGAGGTCGCATGACACGGACGATCATGCTGCAGGGAACCGGCTCGGATGTCGGAAAATCGGTATTGGTGGCCGGGCTCTGCCGGCTCGCCTCCAATCGCGGGCTGAAGGTCAGGCCATTCAAGCCGCAGAACATGTCGAATAACGCCGCCGTTTCCGATGACGGCGGCGAGATCGGTCGGGCGCAATGGCTGCAGTCGCTGGCCGCACGCGTGCCGTCCTCCGTGCATATGAACCCGGTGCTGTTGAAACCGCAATCGGACGTCGGCAGCCAGATCATCCTGCAGGGCAAGGTGGCGGGTCAGGCGAAGGGCAGGGAGTACCAGGCGCTGAAGCCGAAGCTCATCGGCGCGGTGATGGAAAGTTTCGAACTGGTCTCCGCCGGCGCCGATCTTGTCATCGTCGAAGGCGCGGGTTCCCCGGCCGAAATCAATCTCCGGGCCGGCGACATCGCCAACATGGGTTTCGCCACGCGGGCGGGTGTGCCGGTGGTGCTTGTCGGCGACATCGACCGCGGCGGCGTCATCGCCTCGCTTGTCGGCACTCATGCGATCCTTCCGGAAGAAGATCGGCGCATGGTCAGCGGCTATCTGATCAACAAGTTCCGCGGCGACGTGACCCTCTTCGACGATGGCATTGCGGCGGTTCACCGCTTCACCGGATGGCCTTGCTTCGGCGTGGTGCCATGGCTGAAAAGCGCCGCGCGGCTGCCGGCCGAGGATTCCGTGGTGCTCGAAAAGCTCGCGCGCGGCGGCGGCAAGGCGCTGAAGGTCGCTGTGCCCGTTCTGTCGCGTATCGCCAATTTTGACGACCTCGATCCGCTGATCGCCGAGCCGGAGGTCGATCTCGTCTTCGTCCGGCCCGGCACGCCGATTCCCGACGATGCCGGGCTCGTCGTCATTCCCGGCTCGAAATCGACAATTGCCGACCTCAAGGATTTTCGTGCCGGGGGCTGGGACCGGGACCTCGAGCGTCACCTGCGCCGCGGCGGCCGGGTTATCGGAATTTGCGGCGGCTACCAGATGCTCGGCGCGCGCGTCACCGATCCGCTCGGCATCGAAGGCGGTGAGCGCGAGATCGCCGGCCTCGGCCTGCTTGCGGTCGAAACGGAAATGGCGCCGGAAAAGACCGTGCGCAACAGCCGCGCCTGGTCGCTGGAACATGACGTCCCGCTCGACGGCTACGAGATCCACCTCGGCAAAACCACCGGCACCGACTGCGCCCGCGCGCCGGTCTCGATCGACGGTCGCCGTGACGGGGCGATGTCCGCCGACGGCAAGATTATGGGCACTTATCTGCACGGGCTTTTCGCCAGCGACGCCTATCGGGCGGCACTGCTCAAGAGCTTTGGCATCGAGGGTGGCGGCGGCAATTATCGCCAATCGGTCGATGCGGCACTCGATGATATCGCCGCCGAACTCGAAGCGGTGCTCGACCCTGGCTGGCTCGACCGGCTGCTCGGCGGCGCGTACAAGACGGCGTGAAGCCGCGGCGGAGCGCCGAAGATACCGGACGCAGCGCTGCACGGCAGCGATTTGTTGCTTCTCCGCCTTTGGCATTTAAGCTACGCTTAAAATGTTCTGGCCAGATGCCGCAGGAGCGGCTGTCCTCGTGGAACGGAAGCTTGCAGTGATCCTTGCCGCCGACGTTGCTGGTTACAGCCGGCTTGTCGCTGCCGACGAGGAAGGGGCGCTTGCGACGCTCGGCACTTACAGTGCCGCGATACAAGATCTCGTCGCCGAGCATGGTGGGCGCATATTCGGTTCGGCCGGCGACAGCGCCGTGGCGGAGTTCCACAGTGCCGTGCAGGCCGTGCGCGCCGCGGTCGCGATCCAGCGTGTGCTATATCGCCGCAATGCCGACCTTCCCCCGGACCATCGGATGGAGTTTCGCATCGGGCTCAACCTTGGCGATGTCGTCGTCGAGGGCGACAATCTTCTCGGCGACGGCGTCAATGTGGCTGCCCGGTTGCAGGAAGTCGCGCTGCCGGGAGGAATCTGTATATCGGGCGCGCTTCACGACCAGATCGAGGGTAAGCTCGATTTCCCGCTGGTCCACCTTGGCGACCGCAACCTCAAGAACATTCCGCGTCCCGTGCCGGTCCACAGGGTCGACTGGCGTCGCGAGGACCCGGTCGAGGCCGGTGTGCTCGGCGGGCCGCTCGTCCTTCCGGACAAGCCCTCGATCGTCGTCCTTCCCTTCGTCAACATGTCGGGCGACCCCGAGCAGGAGTATTTTGCGGACGGGCTGACCGAGGACATCATCACCGCGCTGTCGCTCTACCGCTGGTTCTTCGTCATCGCCCGTAACTCTTCCTTCGCCTACAAGGGGCGCGCCGTCGACGTGAAGCAGGTCGGCCGCGATCTTGGCGTGCGCTACATCGTCGAGGGCAGCGTGCGCCGGGCGGGGAATCGTCTGCGCGTGACCGGGCAACTCATCGAAGCCGAGACCGGCGTCCATCTCTGGGCCCAGCGCTACGACCGCGAACTTGCGGACATCTTCGCCATCCAGGACGAACTCACACAGAACGTCGTCGGCGCAATCGAACCGGAAATCCTCATCGGGGAGAGCCGGCGTGCCCAGTTCAGTCCCACCAACAACCTCGATGCCTATGAGTGTCACATGCGCGGCACGTGGCTGCACAATGCGCAGGATACCGCAGAGCACTTCAAGGAAGCGCTGGTCTGGCATCGGCGGGCGATAGCTCTCGACCCCGATTTCGGCCGCGCGCATATGATGCTCGCCCGCTCGCTTTACGCACGCTGCTTCCACGGCTTCAGCGACGACGTCGACCGCGACAGCGCCGAGCTTTACGCGGCGGCCGAGCGTGCTGTCGCGCTGGAAGAGCGCGATCCCTATTCGCACTACACCATGTGCCTTGCCCATTTCGTAGCGCACCGAGCGCCCGCCGCCGTGGAAGAGGCGCAGCGGGCGATCGACCTAAACCCCAACCTGGCGCTCGCGCATATGGGACTCGGCTGGGCCCGGATTTTCGCGGGACATTTCGCGGAGGCGCTCGATCCGCTCCACATGGCCCTGAGGCTCAGTCCGCACGATCCGCTGACCTATCTGTTCCTCAACCACATGGCGCTTGCTCACTATCATCTCGGCAACTACGAGGAGGCGCTGCACTATTCGGAACACGGCATCTCACTCCGTCGGGCCTATTTCAACCGCGTCGTGCTTCTCGCGAGCCTCGGACAGCTTGGCCGCGACGAGGAGGCGCGCGAGCTCATTCCGGAAATTATGGCCAACGTGCCGGCCGACATGGCGCATTACTGGAAGATCCTCACGCCCTATGTCGATCCGGATCACTATGCGCATCTCATCGCCGGGCTGCGCAAGGCGGGATTCCCGCACGTTGACTAGGGCAGCGAGAGGAAAAGTGTGCGCCGCGAAATTAGGGGCAAGCGCGCGGGCGGCTGAGCGGATGATGAAGAGCAGAAGGTTGACCGTGAGCATCATCCGCCGGCCGTAGCGGTCGCCGAGGATGCCGGACAGCAGCCGGCCGAGCGCGTCGCTGCCGAATGTGGTCGTATTCGAATGTGGTCGTATTGAGGAGGCCGATGTCGGTGCCGGTGAGCCAGGACACGGTGAAAGCGGCCTCCGGTTCTCCGTTATGGTTGCTGGCGTGTTTCGGGGCCGATGTGTCGCAGCGCGTCGATTGACTTTGCCGGTGCCGCTTCATAATTAACGTCAATGGATGGTTCCCCCGCGCCGGAGCGGAGCGGGGGAGTAAATGGGAATGTGACGGGGCGGACCCACGCCGGGCGCCCTTATCACAGCCGACCCCGCGACTGTAGAACGGTCAGGGTTCGCCATCGGGCATGTCGCCTTCTTCTGACGAACTGCGTGGGGCAGTCTCGCGGGATCGGACGGCAGGTCGGAAAAGCCACTGGCATGGCATCGTGATCAGCCGGGCTGGACGCCTCTTCTTCTACGAATCGTCCGCCTTTCACGATACCGAATATGCCGGGAAGGTGAGGCGGGCCCGTTCGGCCTTCAGCAGCTTGTGTTCAGCAATCGCTTGAACGCAATCTTCTTGAAGGTCGTGACGCCGTGAGCCAGGAGACCTGCCATCCGTCAGGGCATTCCGCCCGAAGGGGACACAATTCCCCGATGCCAGCACGGAGGTTGTCGTGGCTTACAGTTTGTCTTTTGAACGCGCGACAAGCGTGTTCTCCACCCATTTCCGGTTGAAGCCGTCCGTGAACTGAGGCCGGCCGCATGACGATTCCCAATGCCGGACCGATCCTCGTGCTTGGCGGCGCCAGATCCGGCAAATCATCTTTCGCGGAAAAGCTCGCCGAAGCCTCCGGACTGCCGTTGCATTACGTCGCCACGGGCCGAGCCTGGGACGACGAGATGCGCGATCGCATCCGCCACCACCAGGAGACGCGGCGCGGCAAGGGATGGACGACGCATGAGGAGCCCCTCGATCTCGTAGGGGTGCTCCGCCGCATCGACGATCCGGCTTGCGCGATCCTCGTCGATTGCCTGACGCTTTGGGTCACCAACCTGATGATGGAAGAGCGCGACATCACTGCGGAATTCGCGGCGCTTGCCGCTTTCCTGCCCGAGGCGCGGGCGCGCCTCATCTTCGTTTCCAATGAGGTCGGTCTTGGCATCGTTCCGGAAAACCGGATGGCGCGTGATTTTCGCGACCATGCCGGCCGCCTCCACCAGATCGTTGCGGAGAAATCCGCTGAAGTTTACTTTGTCGCGGCCGGATTGCCGCTGAAAATGAAGGGTTGATCCATGACACTCGCCAAAGCCAACCACGGCAAGATCCCGGCCACCGTCATCACCGGGTTCCTCGGCGCCGGCAAGACGACGATGATTCGCAATCTGCTGCAGAACGCAGACGGCAAGCGCATCGCGCTGATCATCAACGAGTTCGGCGATCTCGGTGTCGACGGCGATGTGCTGAAGGGCTGCGGTGCGGAGGCCTGCTCGGAGGACGACATCATCGAACTCACCAACGGCTGCATCTGCTGCACGGTGGCCGACGATTTCATCCCGACCATGACCAAGCTGCTCGAACGCGAGAACCGGCCCGACCACATCGTCATCGAGACCTCGGGTCTCGCCCTGCCGCAGCCGCTGGTCGCCGCCTTCAATTGGCCGGATATTCGCAGCGAAGTGACGGTCGACGGCGTCGTGACCGTGGTCGACAGTGCGGCGGTCGCCGCCGGCCGCTTTGCGGACGACCACGACAAGGTCGATGCGCTGCGCGTCGACGACGACAACCTCGACCATGAGAGCCCGCTCGAAGAGCTCTTCGAGGACCAGTTGACCGCCGCCGACCTCATCGTCCTCAACAAGACCGACCTGATCGACGCCTCGGGCCTCAAGTCCGTTCGCGACGAAGTGGCTTCGCGCATCAATCGCAAGCCGACGATGATCGAGGCGAAGAACGGCGAGGTTGCTGCCGCCATCCTGCTCGGCCTCGGCGTCGGCACCGAGGGAGAGATCGCCAACCGCAAGTCGCATCACGAAATGGAGCATGAGGCCGGCGAAGAGCACGACCACGACGAATTCGATAGCTTCGTCGTCGAACTCGGCGCGATCAGCGATCCCGCCGCCTTCATCGACCGGCTGAAGCGTGTGATCGCGGAGCACGACGTGCTGCGTCTCAAGGGCTTTGCAGACGTCCCCGGCAAGCCGATGCGCCTTTTGATCCAGGCGGTGGGCAGCCGCATCGACCAATATTACGACCGGGCCTGGGCGGCCGGCGAGGCACGCGGCACGCGCCTCGTCGTCATCGGTCTGCACGACATGGACGAGGCCGCCGTACGCGCTGCGATCGCGGCGCTGGTGTGATCGGATAGAAAATGCATCTGCTTCTCGCCCAGAAAGGCACGATTGCCGATGGCAACGAGGCGATCGATCTCGGGCAAAGCCCCGCCGATATCCTGTTCCTCTCGGCCGCCGACACGGAGCTTGCCTCGATCGCCGCGGCCTACGGGCGGCGGACGGGGGCGAGAACACTGCGCATCGCCAGCCTGATGAACCTGATGCATCCGATGTCGGTCGACACCTATGTCGAGCGCACGGCACGGCACGCGAAGCTGATCGTCGTCCGCCCGCTCGGTGGCGCCAGCTATTTCCGTTACGTGCTCGAGGCGCTGCATGCGGCAGCGATTGCGAACAAGTTCCAGATCGCGGTGCTGCCGGGCGACGACAAGCCGGACCCGGGTCTCGACCCGTTTTCCACCGTGTCTGCGGAGGACCGCGAGCGCCTCTGGGCCTACTTCACCGAGGGCGGCGCCGACAATGCCGGACTCTTCCTCGATTATGCCGAGGCGCTGATTTCCGGCGGCGAGAAGCCGCAGCCGGCGCGGCCGCTCTTGAAGGCGGGTATCTGGTGGCCGGGCGAGGGGGTGATCGGTGTCGGCCGGTGGCGTGCGATTGCGGGCCGTCCGGATGCAGCGACCACTGCAGACGTGAAGAAGGAATCCACCGTCGCCATCTGCTTCTATCGCGCCCTCGTCCAGAGCGGGGAGACCAAGCCCGTCGAAGCCTTGATCGACGCGCTTGCGGCCAAAGGCATGCGGGCGCTTCCGCTCTTCGTTTCGAGTCTCAAGGATCAGATCTCGATCGGCACATTGCAGGCGATCTTCGCGGAAGCCGCTCCGGATGTGGTGATGAACGCCACCGGCTTTGCTGTCTCCGCGCCTGGTGCCGACCGCCAGCCGACGGTGCTCGAATCGACCGGCGCGCCGGTGCTGCAAGTCATCTTTTCCGGCTCCTCCCGCGCCGCCTGGGAGGCTTCGCCGCAGGGGCTGATGGCGCGCGATCTCGGCATGAACGTCGCGTTGCCCGAGGTGGACGGCCGCATTCTCTCTCGCGCCGTCTCCTTCAAGGCTGCATCCGTCTATGATCCGGCGGTGGAAGCCAACATCGTCGGGCACGAGCCGCTTACCGATCGCGTCCGCTTTGCCGCGCGGCTTGCCGCCAACTGGGCGCGGCTGCGCAGGGCGGGGCCGGAGGCGCGTCGCGTCGCGATCGTCATGGCCAATTATCCAAACCGCGACGGGCGCCTCGGCAACGGCGTCGGCCTCGATACGCCGGCCGGCACCATTGAGGTGCTTAAGGCGATGGTGGTGGAAGGCTATCCCATCGACGGTTTTCCCGAGGACGGCGACGCGCTGATGCGCTTCCTTATGGCCGGGCCGACCAATGCGGCAAGCCGCGACCGCGAAATCCGTGAGGTCATTTCGCTCGCACAATACAAGGACTTCCTCGGTTCCCTGCCGCAGCAGATTCAGGAGGAGGTGACGGCGCGCTGGGGCGAGCCAGAAGCCGATCCATTTTTCCTGAACGGCGCCTTCGCGCTGCCGCTCGCGCGCTTCGGCGAGGTCCTCGTCGGCATCCAGCCGGCGCGCGGCTACAACATCGATCCGAAGGAAACCTATCACGCGCCGGACCTCGTTCCGCCGCACGGCTATCTCGCTTTCTATGCCTTCCTCCGGCAGGTTTTCAAAGCCGACGCGATCGTCCACATGGGCAAGCACGGCAATCTCGAATGGCTGCCCGGCAAGGCGTTGGCGCTTTCGGAAAATTGTTATCCCGAGGCGGTCTTCGGCCCGACGCCGCATCTTTACCCCTTCATCGTCAACGATCCGGGCGAGGGCACGCAAGCCAAGCGCCGCACCAGCGCCGTTATCATCGACCATCTGACGCCCCCTTTGACGCGGGCGGAGTCCTATGGGCCCCTCAAGGACCTGGAAGCGCTGGTCGACGAATATTACGAGGCCGCCGGCGGCGACCCGCGACGGCTCAGGCTGTTGAGCCGACAGATCCTCGATCTCGTCCGCGACATCGGCCTCGATCAAGATGCCGGCATCGAAAAGGCCGACAGCGACGACAAGGCGCTAGAAAAGCTCGACGCCTATCTCTGCGACTTGAAGGAAATGCAGATCCGCGACGGATTGCACATCTTCGGCGTCGCGCCGGAGGGGCGCTTGCTGACCGACCTCACTGTGGCACTGGCGCGGGTGCCGCGCGGCTTGGGCGAGGGCGGCGACCAGAGCTTGCAGCGGGCGATTGCACTGGATTTAGGGGTCGTGGATACTTCTCACTCCCCGCAACCTTTCGACCCCCTCGATTGCGTCATGTCCGAGCCGTGGACTGGCCCGAAGCCCGCGCCTCTCGCCGCCGTCTTGGATGCACCCTGGCGCACCGCCGGCGACACGGTCGAGCGTATCGAACTCCTCGCGGCGAAGTTGGTGTCCGGCGAGATTGCCTGCCCGGCGGGCTGGGTGGCGACACGTGCCGTTCTCGACGAGGTCGACGCTCGCCTAAAGCCCTCGATCGAAGGCTCCGGGGAGGCGGAAATCAAAGGCCTGCTCACCGGGCTCGACGGCCGCTTCGTGGCACCGGGCCCGTCCGGGGCGCCGACGCGCGGGCGGCCGGACGTGCTGCCGACCGGCCGCAATTTTTATTCCGTTGACAGCCGGGCCGTACCGACGCCGGCGGCTTATGAACTCGGCAAGAAATCGGCCGAGCTGCTCATCCGCCGCTATCTGCAGGACCACGGCGAATGGCCGTCCTCCTTCGGGCTCACCGCCTGGGGTACCTCCAACATGCGCACCGGTGGCGACGACATCGCCCAGGCGCTGGCGCTGATCGGCGCCAAACCCGTCTGGGACATGGCCTCGCGCCGCGTGACCGGCTACGAGATCGTACCGCTCGCGGTGCTAGGTCGTCCGCGCGTCGATGTCACCCTCCGTATTTCCGGTTTCTTCCGCGACGCTTTTCCGGAGCAGATCGCGCTTTTCGACAAGGCGATCCGCGCCGTCGGGGCGTTGGAAGAGGACGACGCCGACAACATGATCACCGCGCGCATGCGTGCCGAGACGAGGCGGCTGGAAGAGACCGGCGTCGGGCCGAAGGAAGCGGCGCGGCGCGCCTCCTATCGCGTCTTCGGCGCCAAGCCGGGTGCCTATGGGGCCGGGCTGCAGGCGCTGATCGACGAGAAGGGCTGGGACAAGCGCGGCGATCTTGCCGAAGCCTATCTCACCTGGGGCGGCTATGCCTATGGCGCCGGCGAGGATGGCAGGGCCGAGCGCGGACTGTTCGAGGAACGGCTGCGAACCATCGAAGCCGTGGTCCAGAATCAGGACAATCGCGAACACGACTTGCTCGACAGCGACGACTACTATCAGTTTGAGGGCGGCATGAGTGCTGCGGCGGAGCACCTCGCCGGCCAGCGCCCGGCGATCTACCACAACGACCATTCGCGCCCGGAAAAACCGGTGATTCGCTCTCTGGAAGAGGAGATCGGCCGCGTCGTGCGCGCCCGTGTCGTCAACCCGAAGTGGATCGATGGTGTCCTGCGCCACGGCTACAAGGGTGCCTTCGAGATCGCCGCGACGGTCGACTACATGTTCGCTTTCGCCGCGACGACCGGCGCTGTGCGCGATTACCATTTCGAGGCCGCCTACCAGGCATTCATCACCGACGAGAAGGTCCTCGATTTCCTGCGCGACAAGAACCCGGCCGCGCTTGCCGAAATGTCGGAGCGTTTCCTGGAGGCGATCGAAAGAGGCCTCTGGACCCCTCGCTCCAACTCGGCGCGTTTTGAACTGAACAGTCTGTCCGGTGACGCGGTCGTCCGTCGGCTGCGCGCTGGAAGCCAATAGGGAGAGATCACCATGAGCGACGAAACGGTAACCAGCGGCGAAGCCGGGCCGGAAAAGGACGAAGCCCGCCACGCCATGAAGATGGCGAAGAAGAAGACCGCGCGCGAAAAGATCATGGCGACGAAGACCGACGAAAAGGGCCTGATCATCGTCCACACCGGCAAGGGCAAGGGCAAGTCGACCGCCGGCTTCGGCATGATCTTCCGCCACATCGCCCACGGCATGCCCTGCGCCGTCGTGCAGTTCATCAAGGGCGCCATGCACACCGGCGAGCGCGACCTGATCGAAAAGCATTTCGGCGATCTCTGCCAGTTCTACACGCTCGGCGAGGGCTTCACCTGGGAAACGCAGGACCGCGCCCGCGACGTGGCGACGGCCGAGAAGGCCTGGGAAAAGGCCAAGGAGCTGATCCGCGACGAGCGCAACTCCATGGTGCTGCTCGACGAGATCAATATCGCGCTGCGCTACGACTACATCGACGTCGCTGAGGTCGTGCGCTTCCTGAAAGAAGAAAAGCCGCACATGACGCATGTGGTGTTGACCGGCCGCAACGCCAAGGAAGATCTGATCGAGATCGCCGATCTGGTGACCGAGATGGAACTTGTCAAACATCCGTTCCGCTCCGGCATCAAGGCGCAGAAGGGCGTCGAATTCTGATGGTTCAAAGCTGGCAGTTTTGGGCGCTGCTTTCAGCCGTGTTTGCGGCGCTCACTGCCATCTTCGCGAAAGTCGGCGTCGCGAATGTCAATTCCGACTTTGCGACGCTCATCCGCACGGTCGTGATCCTTGCGGTGCTGGTCGCGATCGTTGCTGCGACCGGACAATGGCAAAAGCCGGCCGAAATTTCCGGACGCACATGGCTTTTCCTCTCGCTTTCCGGCCTCGCCACGGGCGCCTCCTGGCTTGCCTATTTCCGTGCGCTGAAACTGGGCGACGCCGCCCGCGTCGCCCCGATCGACAAGCTCTCGATTGTCTTCGTGGCCGTGTTCGGCGTGCTGTTCCTGGGCGAGAAACTCAACCTGATGAACTGGCTCGGTGTCGCCCTGATCGCCGCCGGCGCGTTTTTGCTGGCGGTGTTTTAGGCTTCACATCCCCAGCCAGATGCGGATCGGATGCGCTGGGTCGGCCAGCAGACGGACTGCCAGGGCGATCGAGACCACGACGAGCAGCGGCTTGATGATCTTCGCGCCCTTCGCCATCGCGAAGCGTGAGCCGACCTGCGCGCCGAGGAACTGACCCGCGCCCATCGTCAGGCCGACCTTCCAGAACACCACGCCATAGGCAAGGAAGACGAAGAAGGCGCCGAGATTGGAGCCGAAATTGAGAAACTTCGTGTGGGCCGTCGCCTTGATGATGCCGAAGCCGCCGAGGGTGACGAAACCGAGCATGAAGAAGGAGCCGGTACCTGGGCCGAATACACCGTCATAAAAGCCGATCAGCGGCACAAAGGTGAGCGTGAAGGCGAGCTTCGTAATTCGGTGGTGCCTTTCGACGTCGCCGATGTTGGGCTTGCAACCGAAATAGACAGCGATCGCGATCAGCAGGAAGGGCAGAACGGCCTTGAGCGCGTCGGCGGGAACGACCGTCGCGAGCAGGGCGCCGAAGACGGAGCCGAGCGTCGCCATCGCCGCCATCGGCAGCTGCTCCTTCAGGCTCACATGGCCGTACCGCGCATAGGCAAGGCTTGCGGAACCGGAGCCGAAGAGCGATTGCAGCTTGTTGGTGCCGAGCGTTTCGAGCGGAGGAATGCCCGCGATCAGCATCGCGGGAATGGTGATCATTCCGCCACCGCCGGCAATCGAATCGATGAACCCGGCAATGAACGCTGCGGCGAAGAGGAAGAGAAGGATTTGAAGGGCGAGGTCGTGCACGGGAGGCTCGGGAAGCGGAATGGCAGCGGAGTTGTTTCCGCCTTGTGTCAGAGCCGGAACGGAAATGCAAAGGGCAGATTGCGGGTTTGCCGCACGCCTTTACGGATTTGGTGCCCAACCTCTTGAATTCGAGCACATCCATCAATTCGTACAGTTCGCTCCGGCCTGCACCGTTTACGACACGCCGATGGCGCAATCCGGTTTGACCGGCCGGATGGGCTCCGGTAAAAATGACAATCATGCGACGGCGTCTGCTTCGAGCGGACTGTAAGAGCGTCCGGTGCGGCCGACCCATACAGGGGACCTGATCCGGTGCTGTCCAGACCGGTGTGGCTATAGGCCCGGGCCGGCGCTTCGTATGGAACGCCGACCGCTGCCGGTACCCGGAAGTTCTCTGGAAGCTGCGCAGCAAATCACGGAGCAGCTCTGCGTATCGAGGCGGATGCGCGGCGCTGCAGGGGGAGCCGCGCAGCATATGCCTTCGGTCAAAGGACCAACTGTTACCAAGCTTGTGCTCGGCCTCGGCTGCGAGCGGAACACCGCGCCCGAGGAGGTGATTGCGCTTGCCGAGCAGGCGCTTGCCGCGGCTGGCTTAGACCGGTGTGAGGTCGACTTCGTCGCCTCGCTCGATGCCCGTGCCGAGGAGCCGGCGATTCATGCCGCCGCCCGTCATTTTTCGGTGCCGGCGCGCTTCTTCAACGCCTCTACATTGGCGGCGGAAACCACTCGGCTGCAAAACCCCTCGGACATCGTCTTTGCCCATACCGGCTGCCACGGCGTGGCGGAAGGCGCGGCGCTCGCCGGCGCAGGCCCGGATGCGGTGCTGATCGTGCCGAAAATCCGTTCGGCTCGGGCGACAGCGGCAATCGCCGGTCCCTTCGCTGCGACCGCAGCGGCCGACGTCAAGGCAAACCGTGCGGGGGCTGGATAATGGCTGCGCCCTTTCGATTTCCTGTCTCGGTTAAAGAGCAGATTCAATGCTCTGTCGCCAAATTCTATCAAAGCAAATTACCTGCCTCGCGGGTTGAATCAGGTCCGCTGTCCAGCGGGACCTCAAGGATCATGCCATGACGGATGCAATTTTTGCCGGTCTACCAGAACTCGAACCCGGTTCCGTCTGGCTGGTCGGCGCCGGACCAGGCGATCCCGGGCTTTTGACGCTGCATGCCGCCAATGCCTTGCGCCAGGCCGATGTCATCGTCCATGACGCACTGGTGAACGGCGATTGCCTGAAGCTCGCCAAACCCGGTGCTGCCCTCGAATATGCCGGAAAGCGCGGCGGCAAGCCTTCGCCGAAGCAGCGCGATATTTCGCTGCGGCTTGTCGAGCTGGCACGCGCCGGAAACCGCGTGCTCCGCCTCAAGGGCGGCGATCCCTTCGTCTTCGGCCGGGGCGGCGAGGAGGCCTTGACACTCGCCGAGCATCACATTCCGTTCCGCATCGTTCCGGGCATCACCGCTGGCATCGGTGGCCTTGCCTATGCCGGCATTCCGGTGACGCACCGCGAGGTCAACCATGCGGTGACGTTCCTGACCGGGCATGATTCCTCGGGCGTTGTGCCGGACCGGATCAACTGGGAAGGCATCGCCAAGGGCTCGCCGGTGATCGTCATGTATATGGCGATGAAGCACATCGGCCAGATTACCGCCAACCTCATGGCTGGCGGCCGCTCGCCGGAAGAGCCGATGGCCTTCGTCTGCAATGCAGCGACACCGGAGCAGTTGGTGCTGGAGACGACGCTTTCGCGCGCCGAAGCCGATGTCGCGGCCTCTGGCCTCGAGCCGCCGGCAATCGTCGTCGTCGGCGAGGTCGTTCGCCTGCGTGCGGCGCTCGACTGGCTCGGCGCACGTGATGGCCGCGTGCTGGCGGCGGATCCCTTCGCAGACCGTGTCCTGCGGGATCGGGCATGAGCGGTCTTCTGATTGCGGCCCCGAGCTCTGGCTCGGGCAAGACCACGGTGACGCTCGGGCTGATGCGGGCACTGAGGCGGCGTGGGATCGCCATCGCACCCGGCAAGGCCGGGCCCGACTATATCGATCCGGCCTTCCACACCACAGCAAGCGGTGAACCCTGCTTCAACTATGATCCCTGGGCGATGCGCCCCGAGCTGCTCGTTGCCAATGCCGCACGGGCGGCGTCCGGCGGCCGCACGCTTGTCGTCGAGGCGATGATGGGGCTTCACGACGGCGCCGCGGACGGCACCGGGGCGCCGGCTGATCTTGCGGCCACGCTCGGCTTGGGAGTGATCCTCGTCGTCGATTGTGCGCGTTTGTCCCATTCGGTCGCGGCGCTGGTGCGTGGTTACGCCGACTACCGCGATGATATCCGCGTCACTGGCGTCATCCTCAACAAGGTGGGCAGCGACCGCCACGAGATGATGCTGCGCGATGCGCTCGACAGGGCAGGTGTGACGATTTTCGGCGTCCTTCGGCAAGATAGCTCGTTGAAGCTGCCGGAGCGGCACCTGGGCCTTGTGCAGGCCGGCGAGCACGGAGGACTGGAACCGTTCATCGACCACGCGGCGGACCTTGTCGAGGCAAACTGCGATCTCGATGCGATGCTGGCTGCCGCAACGCCCTCGCCACCACCGCAGACGGCCAAGTCCGAAATCGCCACTCTGAAGCCGCTCGGCCAACGAATCACCATCGCTCGCGACGTCGCCTTCGCCTTCTGCTACGCGCACCTCGTTGCTGGTTGGCGCGGGCAGGGTGCGGAAATTTCCTTCTTCTCGCCGCTAGACGACGAAGCGCCCGAAAGGGGCGTTGACGCGATCTATCTCCCCGGCGGCTATCCCGAGCTGCACGCCGAAAAACTGGCCGGGGCGACGCACTTCCGCAAGGGCTTGCAAAGCGCCGTGGAGGCGGGCGTGCGTATCTTCGGCGAGTGCGGTGGCTACATGACGCTCGGCGAAGGGCTTGTCGCCGCGGATGGCAGGCGTTACGAAATGCTTGGCCTTTTGCCGCTCGTGACCAGTTTTGCCGAGCGCAAGCGGCATCTCGGCTACCGGCGCGTCGCGCCGCTCGACAACGCATTTTTCGATGGACCGATGACGGCGCACGAGTTCCACTACGCGACCATTGTATCCGAAGGGGCGGCCGAACCGCTCTTCGCGGTCCGTGACGCTGCGGGCAGCGATCTCGGTGATGCCGGCCTCAGGCGGGGGAATGTCGCCGGCTCCTTCATGCATCTCATCGATCTCTCGGGCAGACAATGACCGCTCCCATCCTTCATGGTGGCGGGATCACCGAGGCCGCCGCGCGTTTCGGCGGTACCCCGGCCGATTGGCTCGACCTTTCGACCGGCATCAACCCGTGCCCGGTTTCCTTGCCGGAGATCGATCCCAGCGTCTGGCACCGCCTCCCGGACCGGCATGTCGAGGAGGCGGCGCGGCTTGCCGCGAGCCGCTACTATGGAAGCGGTGACGCCATGCCGCTGCCGGTGCCCGGCACCCAGGCCGCAATCCAGTTGCTGCCGCGACTGGTCGACGCAGGTAGGCGTGCCGCCGTCTTCGCGCCGACCTATGGCGAATACGCCCGCGTGCTGTCTGCTGCCGGCTTCGCGGTCGATCCCGTCCAGCGCGCCGACGATCTTGCCGCCGCGCATGGTGTCGCCGTGGTCGTCAATCCCAACAACCCGACCGGGAGGCTCTTGTCCCCAGAGGAAACCCTTGCCATTGCGGAGGCCATGAAAACGCATGGCGGCTTGCTCGTGGTCGACGAGGCCTTCGGTGATCTCGATCCGGATGCAAGCGTCGCCCGCTATGCAGCGACCTCCGACAATCTCGTCGTGTTCCGTTCCTTCGGCAAGTTTTTCGGCCTCGCAGGACTGAGGCTCGGCTTCGTCATCGCTCGCGCTTCGGTCCTTGCAGCGTTCCGCGAATGGCTCGGTCCCTGGGCGGTCTCCGGCCCGGCGCTCGCCATTTCGGCGAAACTCATGGAAGGTGACACCGAGGCAACCGCGAGGAGCATTGCTGCGCGCAAGGCTGGGCTCGATGTGGTACTCAGAGCAGCCGGCTTGAAGATCGCCGGCGGTACGGGCCTTTTCACTCTGGTCGAGAACGAGAGGGCATGCGAGCTTCATACCGCGCTTTGCAAAGCGCGCATCCTGACGCGCAAGTTCGACTACAACCCGCACTGGCTCAGGATCGGCCTCACCCCGGACGAAAACAGCGATCGGCGCCTTGCCGAAGCTTTGCAGCGGACAGGTGTGTAATTGACTTTTGAAATTTTCCTCATCCTCGTGGTTGCACTGGTCATCGACCGCTTGGTCGGCGATCCAGACTGGCTCTGGGAGCGTGTGACGCATCCGGTCGTCTTCTTCGGCAAGGGGATCGGGATTTTGGACGAGGCGCTCAATCGCGGCAGCGCGGGGCCGGCGGCCCTGAAGATGAGGGGGCTCGCGGCGATCCTGTTTCTGCTCTTGGCAAGCATCGTGGTCGGTGTCGTGTTTCACCGCCTGTTCGATGTGCTAGGTGCCATCGGCTTCCTGCTGGAGGCCATCGTCGTTGCCGTCTTCCTTGCACAGAAGAGCCTCGCCGATCACGTGAAGTGCGTGGCGCAGGCCCTGCGTGAAGACGGGCTTGAAGGCGGCAGGACGGCCGTGTCGATGATCGTCGGCCGCGATCCGAAGACGCTCGACGAGCCCGGTGTCTGCCGGGCCGCGATCGAAAGCCTTGCGGAGAATTTCTCCGATGGGGTCGTGGCGCCCGCCTTCTGGTACGCAATCGCCGGACTTCCGGGCCTGTTCGCCTACAAGATGCTGAATACGGCCGATTCGATGATCGGCCACAAGAGCCCGAAATATCTGCACTTCGGCTGGGCCTCGGCACGGCTGGACGACCTCGCCAATCTGCCGGCTGCGCGCCTTTCGATTTTGCTGGTAGCCGCCGGGGCCTATTTCAAGCGCGGTGCGGAGGCGGCACGGACAGCGATGGATGTCGCGCGACGCGACCACGGCCTCCATCGGTCACCGAATTCCGGTTGGCCCGAGGCGGCGATGGCGGGGGCGCTGGATCTCCAGCTTGCCGGGCCGCGAACCTATGGCGGCGTGAAGGTCGACGAACCGATGATCAACGAACCGGGGCGATCGATCGCGACGCCGGAGGATATCGATGCCGCGGTTTCCGTCTTTTATGGCGCCTGCTCGGCGATGGCGCTGAGCTTTGCCGTCGCGGCTTTGGTCGCGTCGCCGTTCTAAATTTCTTTCTTCGATCCCGGTTGCACCCGTAATGACCGAATTATGGAACGAGACGTGCAAACGCAGGCCGCTCATCGTCGCTCATCGCGCGGGTGCGGCACTCGCCGGTGAGAATACCATCGGTGCTCTCCGTGCAGCAGCGGCGGCGGGCGCCGATGCGATCGAGACGGATGTCCGCCGGACGAGAGATGGGACCTTGGTCTGTGTGCACGACGCCGATCTTCGGCGGCTGTGCGGCGACACGCGCGCGGTGGCAGATCTTGATCTGGTGACGCTCCGGAGCCTACTCCCGGCAGTAACGACTTTAAGTGAAGCCCTTTCCGCCTCACATCCGCTGGGCGTCCTGCTGGACGTGAAGCTGATGGAGGAGCGACATCTCCCGCAGATCATCGGCGAAGTGGTGCTGGCGAATGCGGTCGAGCGGACGCTGCTTGGATTACGTGACACAGGGCTCATCAGTGCCGCGCAAGATATCATGGCGGAGATCGCTGTCCTTGCCTTCCTAGAGAAGCCAGACTCTGCGCCGGAGGCGCGGCGAGCGGGCGCAAGCTGGTTCAGGCTGTGGCAGGGTGATGCGACGGCCGACCGCGCTGCGGCCGTGCGTAATGCGGGCATGCGCCTTGCCGTGATGGTTGGTCAGCCGCGGATGACCCCTCGTGCCGATTACCCGCCGTTTCCTGTCGGTCAGGTCGATCGGCAAGGGCTTGAAAGGCTGCGAACGATAGCACCGGACGCAATTCTTCTCGACGATCCACGTTTGGCCACGGCAGGCGTCTTCAGATAGGGGGCTGACGGCGCAATCCAGTGCCGGTGCATCAATCCATCCCGGCGAAGCGCATCAATCGGTCGGTGTCAGGCACAATGACCCGGCGGCTGTTTTCGATGCGGATCACCCCCTCCTTGCGCAGCTTGGTGATCTGGCGGCTGACCGTCTCGATGGTAAGGCCGAGATAGTCGGCGATATCGGCGCGAGAGAGTGGCAGGTCGAATTCGCTCGCACGGCCATGCTCGGGATCAATGTGGCTGGCGATGAGGTAGAGGAAGCTCGCCACTTTTTCCTGCGCGGTCTTGCGGCCGAGCGTCAGCATCCAGTCGCGTGCCTCGTCGAGCTCCTTCAGGGCCTGCTCGTGCAGCCGGTGCTCCAGGCCAGGCACTTCCGCGACGAGCCGCTCGACCACCGCGCGCGGGAAGGCGCAGATATCGATGCCGGTTGCCGCCTCGGCGCTCAGCGCACTTTCGCGAGTGAACGGCCGGCCCATGAAGTCGGGCGCGAACTGCAGACCGACGATCTGCTGGCGGCCGTCGGAGAGCATCTTGCTGAGCTTTACCACGCCGCGAATGATGTTCGCATAATTGTTGGTCGTTTCGCCCTGGCCGACCATCTCGCTGCCCGGATCGACGCGCCGGCGTGTCGAATGGCGGCTGAGTTCGGTCAACTGGCTCGGCGTGAGTGCGCTGCAGACCCCGCCGTGGCGCGCCTCGCAGGCGGCACAGACGACCGGAATGTCCGAATTATGGATGTCCTTGCGGCTTTGTTCGCTCACGATCTGCAATTCTTCTAGTGCCCCGGTTTGTGTGCCCAAAAGGACCAAAGAGGATTGACGCCCGCAAAGCAAGAGTTGACGGGTGCTAATTCCTGAACCGCGAAACTATGTCTCAGACAAAATTGCGAATCGTCAATTTAAGAGCTGTCTTGCGGCTCACTTGATCAAAATCAAAGGCTGCTGTGGCACGCTGGCTTATCTCTCCGTGACCTGCTTGGAGAGAAAGATGGAAGACGCACTTGTTCTGAAATATGCGGCGCCGGTGCCGCGCTATACCAGTTATCCCACGGCGCCGCATTTTTCCGAAGCGATCGGTAACGCGGAATACGAACGCTGGCTTGGCGCGATCGGCGAGGGCGAGAGCCTGTCGCTTTACGCACATATTCCCTATTGCGATCGTCTTTGCTGGTTCTGCGCCTGCCATACGAAGCAGACGCTGCGTTATGATCCGGTGGCCGACTATTTGACGGGCCTGCACCGGGAGATCGAGGCGATCGGTAAACAGGTGACAGGCGGCGCGCGCGTCACTGCCTTACACCTTGGCGGCGGGTCGCCGACGCTCGTCCGGCCTGACGATCTCATAACGCTGAAGAGCCAGTTCTCGCGGCATTTCACCTTTGCCGGGGATTGCGAGATCAGCGTCGAGATGGACCCGAACGACCTCGACGAGGCACGCCATGATGCCCTTGCGGCGATCGGCATGACCCGGGCGAGCTTCGGCATCCAGGATTTCGATCCGGTCGTGCAGAAGGCGATCAACCGCATCCAGACCTATGAGCAGACGCGCGACGCGATCGAGGCGTCGCGGGCGCGCGGCGTGCATTCCGTCAATTGCGATGTGCTCTATGGTCTGCCGCATCAAACGATGGCAACGCTCGAGCGAACGATCGAGGCCGTGTTGTCGCTCGGCCCCGATCGGGTTGCGCTGTTCGGTTATGCCCATGTGCCGTGGATGAAGAAGCATCAGCAGATGATCCCGGAGGAGAGCCTGCCGGGCGTTGTGGCCCGCTACGCCCAGATGGCGCGGGCGGGGGAGATGCTCGTCGCCGCCGGCTACGAGGCGATCGGCATCGATCATTTCGCGCGGCCCTCGGACACGCTCGCCGCTGCCAGCCGGGAAGGGCGCTTGCGACGAAATTTCCAGGGCTACACCGATGACACGGCAGAAACGCTGATCGGCATCGGGGCTTCGGCGATCGGCCAGTTCCGCGAGGGCTATGTGCAGAACATGCCGGCGACCGGGGAATACCTGCGCCGGGCGGAGCAGGGCGGGCTTGCCGCCGTTCGCGGCTACGCGCTGACACCGGAGGATCGGCTGCGGGCGCGGGTGATCTCGCTCGTCATGTGCGAGTTCGGCTTCTCCTTCGAGCGGATCGAAGCGGAGTTCCCAGTGCTCGCAGCATCGGTCATCGAGGAGGCGCGGCTCTTTCGTGCACGCGATGCCGATGGTTTTTCGACGATCGAGGCCGGCGTCTTCAAGCTGACGGCGCGTGGTCGGCCCTTCGCCCGCTCGGTTGCCGCCGCCTTCGACGCCCATCTTTCCAACGGGCGCGGGCGTCACTCGGTCGCTGTTTAGCAACACCGCATTTTGAATCGCTGAAGCAATCGGCATGGCAAAAGCCAAGAGGCATTGGCTTTTGCCGTGCATTTTTCTATAGGGATCGCCAAGACTCGATTTTCATGAGGTATGCGCGTGACAGCAACATTCGACAAGGTCGCCGATATTATTGCGGAAACCAGCGAGATCGATCGCGAGACGATCAAGCCGGAAAGCCACACGATCGATGATCTAGGCATCGACAGCCTGGACTTCCTCGACATCGTTTTTGCGATCGACAAGGAATTCGGGATCAAGATCCCGCTCGAGCAATGGACCCAGGAAGTCAACGAGGGCAAGGTGTCGACCGAGGAGTACTTCGTGCTGAAGAACCTCTGTGCGAAGATCGACGAACTTCGGGCAGCTAAGGCCTAATTGACCTTCCGCTGACGCGGTTCGACCCGTTTCACGATGCCGCCTGTCGCGTCCCGCGCTTGACAGGCGGCATCGGCGTTTTTACTTGAGCCCGAAACCAACGGGGATCAGCCTTCATGCTCCTTGAGTACTTCCAGATGATCGACCGCGTCGAAACGGTGGATCTTGCGGCGGGCCGCCTGACGGCGCGATCGGTCGTTCCGGAAAAGAGCCCCGTGTTCGAGGGGCATTTTCCGGGTTATCCACTGGTTCCAGGTGTGCTCCTGATCGAGACCATGGCGCAGGCCTCGGGCTTTCTCGTGCTGGCCGCTACGAAATTTGCGGCGATGCCCTTCCTGATGTCGGTCGACGGCGCCAAGATGCGCACTTTCGTAGAGCCCTCCACAGAGCTTGAGATCGAGGCGTCGCTGGAGCATGAAGGATCCGGCTTTGCCGTGACGAAGGCGAAGATCACCTCGGCCGGCAAGAAGATATGCGATGCCCAGTTGAAGCTGAGGACGATGCCGTTCGATCAGGTGCCTCTTGGCGATATCGTTCGCAAGCGCGCCGAGGATCTGGGACTGATGGCCGCCATGGCCGGTTCGGAGAAGTGAAGATGACGAAATCCGCAAACGACGTGGTGATCACCGGCGTCGGCATCGTGACGAGCCAGGGGGTAGGCGTCGAGCCGCATGTGACGTTCTTGAGTGCCGCCGAACCGCCGAGAGTGCGCATCGAGGCCGAACGTTTCGCTCCCTATCCGGTCCATCCGCTGCCGGAAATCGACTGGTCCCAGCAGATCGTCAAGCGCGGCGACCAGCGGCAGATGGAAAACTGGCAGCGCCTCGGCGTCTTTGCCGCCGGTTTGGCACTCGACGACGCAGGGCTCAAGGACAATCTGGATGCCTGCGGCAGCATGGATATGATCGTCGCAGCCGGCGGCGGCGAGCGCGACATCAACGTCGACTCGCTGATCGTGGACGAAGGCCTGAAGCGCAACGACCGAGAGCAGCTCCTCAACGAGAAGCTGACGACGGAACTGCGTCCGACGCTCTTCCTGGCCCAGCTCTCCAACCTGCTCGCCGGCAATATTTCCATCGTCCACAAGGTGACGGGCTCTTCGCGCACCTTCATGGGCGAGGAGGCCGCCGGCATTTCTGCCTTCGAAACTGCCTTCGCGCGCATCAAGGCCGGCCAGTCGACCCATACGCTCGTGGGCGGCGCATTTTCGGCCGAGCGCATCGATATCATCCTGCTGATCGAAGCTATTCAGGGCTGCGCGGTTGGCGACTGGCATCCGATCTGGTCGCGCAAGCCGGAGGACGGCGGCGGCCTCATCCTCGGCTCGGTTGGCGCATTCCTCGTACTCGAATCACGCCAATATGCCGAGGCGCGCGGCGCCCGCATCTATGCCTCGATCGAGGCCGTTAGTGGCGATCGCGGCAGCCGTCAGGATGGGAGGCTGGAGGCACGTCTTGCCGATCTCGCGGCACCGGCGGCCGCGTTCGATCCGCAGTCCACCATCGTCTTTTCCGGCACCACCGGTTTCCACGACCTTGCTCGCCGCGAGAAGGCCTTTCTGGAAACCGAACTCGCCGGTCGGCCGATCCGCGCCTATGGCGGTCTCGTCGGGCATGGCATCGAGGCACAGTTTCCGGTGGGCCTGGCGCTTGCGGCGCTCTCGCTCGGCCACGCCGCCAAGGTCCCGCCCTTCGATCCCGATGCTGAAACCGTGATGACGGTGCCGGCCAAGACGGCGGTCGTGACGACGATCGGCCACGCCCGCGGCGAAGGTGTCGCCGTGCTTTCTGCGGAATAAGGGGGCTCGAACCATGAGCAAGGCATATACGGATCATCTCGGCCGCCCGATCGTCGCCGTTACCGGCATGGGCGTCATCACCTCGCTGGGCCAAGGGCTCGAAGATAACTGGGCGGCGCTTTCCGGCGGCGTTTCCGGCATTCACAAGATCACCCGCTTCCCGACCGAGGGCCTTTCGACCCGCATCAGCGGCACTGTCGATTTCATCGAGCTGCCAGCGGAAAACGCAGTCGAGCGCTCCTATGCGATGGCGCGCGAGACGACACTTGAGGCTCTGGCGCAGGCCGGTCTCTCCGGCGATTTCAACGGTCCGCTGTTCCTGGCTGCCCCGCCGATCGAACCGGAATGGAGCGCACGCTTCGAGCTTGCCGACCGGTCGCCACCGTCCGAGCGGCCGGGCGACGCCTACAACCGCTTCCTCGCAGCAATGCGGCAGAAGGCGGATCCGGTGTTTCACGAGGCCGTACTCTTCGGCTCGATCTCGGAGCGTCTCGCCGACCGTTTTGGTACGCGCGGCCTGCCGGTCACGCTTTCGACGGCCTGCGCTTCCGGTGCGACCGCGATCCAACTCGGCGTCGAAGCAATCCGCCAGGGCCGCACCGATCGCGCCTTGACGGTCGCAACGGACGGCTCGGTCAGCGCCGAAGCACTGATCCGCTTCTCGCTGCTTTCCGCGCTCTCGACCCAGAACGATCCGCCGGAAAAAGCATCGAAACCCTTCACCAAGGACCGCGACGGCTTCGTCATCGCGGAAGGGGCCGCGACGCTCGTGCTTGAATCACTGGAGGCGGCGATTGCCCGCGGTGCGCGCGTCTACGGCATCCTCAAGGGTTGCGGGGAGAAGGCCGACCTCTTCCACCGCACACGCTCGTCTCCGGACGGCGGCCCGGCGATCGCGACGATCCGCGCCGCACTCGAGGACGCCGGCATCGACGAGAGCGGCATCGGCTACATCAATGCCCACGGCACTTCGACGCCGGAGAACGACAAGATGGAATATCTGTCGATGTCGTCCGTCTTCGGCGAGCGCCTGCCGACGATCCCGGTTTCGTCGAACAAGTCGATGATCGGCCATACGCTGACGGCGGCCGGTGCGGTCGAGGCGGTCTTCTCGCTGCAGACGATGCTGACCGGGACGCTGCCGCCGACGATCAACTACCAGAACCCTGATCCGGCGATCGTTCTCGATGTCGTGCCGAATGTGAAGCGCAGCCAGCAGGTCACTGCCGTGCTGTCGAACTCCTTCGGCTTCGGTGGTCAGAACGCCAGCCTTGTCATGACTGCCGAGCCGGCGTAAACCCACGGCCCACAACGAATAACGCGGGATGAGGAAAGTGCGAGCGGCTCTCCGCCTGCATCCCGCGTAAAATCTTTGGAATCTATGCCGTTTTCGGCAAAGGAAAGACCATGCGCGCCCTGCAACTGCTCGATGACCGCAAGCTTGAAATCACCGATCTTCCGGAGCCGGAAGCGCCGGGTCCCGGTGAAGTTACGCTTCGCGTCAAGGCCGTCGCGCTCAACCATATCGACGTCTGGGGCTGGCGGGGCATGGCCTTTGCCAAGCGCAAGATGCCGCTGGTGATCGGGGCGGAAGCGTCCGGCGTGGTCGCGAGCATCGGCCCCGGCGTTGCGAATGTCCTGCCCGGACAGCTCGTCTCGATCTACGGCGCGCGCACCTGTGGGCTCTGCCGCCCGTGCCGCGAGGGTCGTGACAATCTCTGCGAACATGTGGGCGGGGTGCACGGCTTCCATCTCGACGGATTCGCGCAGGAACTGGTGAACCTGCCGTCGCGGCTGCTCGTTCCGGCACCTCCGGGCGTCGATGCCGTCGGTGCGGCGCTCGCGCCCGTCACCTTCGGTACGGTCGAGCACATGCTCTTCGACAATGCCAAGCTCGAACCCGGCGAAACGATCCTCGTCCATGCCGGAGGCTCCGGCATCGGCACGGCTGCGATCCAGCTTGCCAAGAAGATCGGCTGCACGGTCATCACCACGGTCGGCTCGGACGACAAGATCGATAGGGCGAAGGCGCTCGGCGCCGATCATGTGATCAACTATCGCACCGACCGCTTCGAGGGTGTGGTCCGCAAGCTCACCAAGAAGAAGGGCGTCGACGTGGTCTTCGAACATGTCGGCAAGGACACCTGGGCAGGCTCGATGCTGTCGATGAAGCGGGGCGGGCGCCTCGTCACCTGCGGCTCAACGTCCGGTGTCTCGACCGACATGAACCTGATGATGCTCTTCCAGCAGCAGTTGAAGCTGCTCGGTTCCTTCGGCTGCCGCATGGAAAACATGGCGAACGCGATGCAGAAGATGGGCCGTGGGCTGGTGCATCCGGTGATCGATACGGAAGTCGGCTTCAACGATATCGACCGCGCTCTGGAGCGGATGGAGTCGCGTCAGGTCTTCGGCAAGATCATCCTTCGGATGGACTGAACATCGTGCGGATGCTGATCACACGGCTGGTGCTGGCCGCCAACCATTTTCGGCAATGGACGATTGCACAGCTCGTATTCCTGCTGCTGACCGTTCTTAAGCTCTTCCCGGCGGATGCGGCGATCAACTTCATGGACCGCGTCGCTCGCTGGATCGGCCCGAAGACCGGGAGGTACAAGCTGACGCTCACCAATCTGCGCAACGCCTTTCCGGAAAAGAGCGAGGCTGAGTTGCAGGAGATCGCGCTCGACAGTTGGGGCAATATGGGTCGGATGGCGGCGGAATACGTCTTCCTCGACCAGCTTTTCGATTTCGACCCGTTTCGTCCGGAGCCGGGCAGGGTGGAAGTCTCTGGCATCCCGCTGTTCCTTGACCTGCGCGACAATCCGCGCCCCTTCATCGTCTTTACCGCCCATAGCGGCAACTTCGAAATGCTGCCCGTTGCGGGCTCGGCTTTCGGGCTCGAGGTCACCGTCCTCTTCCGCCCGCCGAACAATCCCTACATGGCCGAGAAGGTGTTTGAATTCCGCAAGGCGCGGATGGGCAATCTCGTACCCTCCCATGCCGGTTCCTCCTTCGCGCTCGCCCGTCAGCTTGAGCGCGGTGACGGTGTCGGCGTTCTGGTCGACCAGAAGTTCCGAAAGGGATTGAAGACGAAGTTCTTCGGTCGCGACGTTCAGACCAACCCGCTGCTTGCCAAGCTCGTCCGTCAGTTCAACTGCGAGGTCTATCCCGCTCGCTGCATCCGTCTGCCCGGCGGTCGGTTTCGGCTGGAGCTCGAACCGGCGATTGCGATCCCGCGCAGGGCGGACGGCAGCGTCGATGTCAATGCGACGGCGCAGATGCTGAACGACAAGGTCGAGAGCTGGGTCCGCGAATATCCGGGCCAATGGCTCTGGTATCACGACCGCTGGAACATCAAGCGCAGTCTCTAGTCAACGCCCGCTCGCCCAAAGCGCCGCCTTGTTTCGCAACGCGCGGTCCCGTGCGGTCCGCATCGAGGCGGCCGCGCCCTCGGCGTCGCCCGCCGCAGACAGGAGCATTGCCCGCGACCTCGCCAGTAGCGGCTCGAACTGAGCCTCGCCAAAGCGCGCCACCCGCTCGTCATGGCGGTCGAGTAGCGCGCCTGCGTCGGCCAGGCGCCCGACCGCCACGTAGGCGTCGGATAGCAGGCCGGCAAAATAGGCCTGCCAGTTCTCGAAGCCGGTCATCGCCCAGAGGCCGGCGCCTTCTTCCATCTGGTGGATGCCCGTATCGATGGCGCCTCGTTTTACCTTCGCCCAGCCCTGGCAGATCATCGACATGGCAAGAAATTCGGGAAAGCCCTGTTGGCTCGCGAATTCGATGCTCTCCTCGCTGTAGCGTGACGCAGTGCGCACGTCGTCGCGCAGCATGGCGGTGACGAAGTTGGCGAGCAGCGCGAACCCGTAGGCATGCGGGCGCCTGACCAGCTTTGCGAGTTCGAGCGCCGCCTTTGCATGCTCCGCGCCCGCGGTCGCGTTGCCCATGACGGTGTGCGTCAGCCCGAGATAGAACTGGCCGAAAACGCCGAATTCCTTGAGAAAGCGCATGTAGAATTCGCGGTGGAGCGTCGGGCTGTAGCGCCCGACGGTGGCGCTCAGGTGTTCGAGCGCCGCCGGATTGTCGCCGCGATGCCAGGCGACAAGGCCGCGCATCGTATGCGCGCTGAGATAGGCTGCATCCGATGGCTCGGCTTCCAGTATCGCGAAAATCTCGTCCGTTACCCGGTCGGCCTCGGCGAGCCTGCCGCAAGCCCAGTCATGCAGGGCGGTGTTGTAGATGACAGGGATCAGGTTGTCCGGCTTGTCGCGGCCGCGCAGCAGTTCCAGTGCACGCGCCTGAGCGGTGCCGAAGGCCGGGCTGCCCGGGCCGCGGGTGACCATCAGCGTCGGACCCTCGATAGCCCTGAGCCGCAGTTCGAGATCGTCGCGCTCGCCGCCAGCCGGCAACAGCTCCGTCGCTGCCAGGCCGCGGGTGATATGCGCCAGCGCCTCCGCCGCACTGCCTTCCCCGGCGGCTGCCATGGCGGCCGTCAGGCGCCACTCGGCCGACTCCCGGTTGCGTGCGGCTGCAAGCAGGTGTTCGGCGAGCACCTCGGCGTTGATCCGGCGCCCGCCCTTGTCCGAGAGCATTGCATCGGCCACGCGGCCGTGCAGCCGGCGCCGCTCGGCAGTGCTCAGCGATCCGTATACGGCGTCCTGTACCAAGGCATGCTTGAAGCTCGCGGCCGGCTGACTTCCGGATCCCGCGCCGCGGTGAGCGATGTCGGCGGCTTCGAGGGTGGCAAGCGCCTTGTCGAAGGTCGTCCGACCGAGGGCCGACAGGGAGCGCACCAGTTGCAGGTCGAAGACGCGTCCGACAGTCGCGCCGATCCTTGCGACCTTCTGGGCGTGAGGATTGAGGCGGTCGAGCTTGTTCTGCACAAGCCCCCCGAGCGTCAGGGGTACGTCACGCCGCTCCTCCGGGCCTTCGGCCTTCTCTCTGGCGCCGAGGTTTTCCGCAAGCATCGAGGCATATTCCTCGACGAAGAGCGGGACCCCATCGGATTTTTCGACGATGACATTGAGTGTTTCGTCATCCATGCCGGCAGCAAGGCCGGTCGCCCTCGCGAGTTCTACGGACTGCTCATCGCTCAACCGGTCAAGTGGCACGATCTCGCCGAGTGCGTTCAATCGACCGGCGAATGGACCCTCTGGCCGCGTCGTGCTGAGCACCGTGCAGGCATGGTTCGCGGCGTTCCTCACCAGGTTTTCCAGGAACTGCGCCGACGTCGGATCGATCCAGTGCACGTCCTCGAAGACCAGCAGCAGCGGGTGGCCGGGCACCGCCGTGCTGAACACTTTCTTCGACAATATCTGGAAGGCCATGCGCCTCTTGAGCAGCATGCCGATATCGGCATTCGCTTCCTGTTCCGGACCGCTCGACGCCACGACGTCCATCAGCACGGCGGTCTGCTCCTCGTCCGTCTGCCAGGCCGATTGGAATAGCCGCCGAAGCTTGTCGCGCCGGACGTCGCGCGGATCGTCGGCGTTCACGCCGGACACCCAGTCGAGATAGTCCTTCACCGGATGAAGCGACGAAAACTGATGGGCCGGCGAGCACTGCAGCGAAAGATAGCGGACGCTCTCCTGTGCCTCGTCGTGTCGGAGCACGTCGATCAGCCGCGACTTGCCGATGCCGGGTTCGCCGACCAGAACCGCGGCGCCACCTGACCCGCCGGCAGCGCGCGCTGTCATCTGGCGCAAGAGTGCGAGTTCTCGGTCGCGGCCGACGAGCGGCGTGCGACGCTCGCCGCGCAGCCTTGCGAATCCGCCAGGCCCCTGGCGCTGCCGCGGCGGCAGCCTGAAGACGGTCTCCCGCTGCTCGAACCCCTTCAGGTTCTGCGGGCCGAGATCCTCGAAGTCGAATGCCTTTCCTGCGAGCTTGCGCGTGGCAGCGCAAACGATCGCCGTGTTCGCCGAGGCAAGCACCTGCAGGCGTGCCGCCTTGTTCAGGCAGGCGCCGACGACGTTCTCGCCGTAGTGATCGCCCGGCTTCTGGTGAATGATGACGCGCCCCGTCGCGATGCCGATCCGGGCCTCGAGCCGGGCGCCGGCGAGCTTGCGATTGAGCCGCTCGAGGTTCTGCAGGATCGCCCATGCGGCCTGTACGGCCCGCAACGGATCGTCCTCCGTGCCGCGTGGATAGCCGAAATAGCTGATCACGCCATCGCCGAGATAGTTCGCGACCGTGCCGTCCTGGGTCCGCGTCGCCTCGGTGCAGAGGTTGTGGTAGATGCGCAAGAGGTCGCTGAACGCCTCGGGCCCGTGTTCTTCGAGGAGCGCGGTCGAACCGACGAGATCAGCGAACATCACGGTCAGCTGCCGGTGCTGCGAGGGCGTCTCGGACGGCTCCGCCGCTCCCAGGGCCATCAGCGCGCCGATCCGGTCGCTCGGATGACTAGTGGACGTCGACATGTTCTTGAACGAAGAGGTCGTTGCCCGCCGCGGCGTCGTAGGCGCTGAGGGCAAACATGATCAACATGTCGTAGTCGAGGGCAACCGCGTTCTCGTTGTCATTCTGCGGCTTCGAGCCGGGCCTGTTCTGGAACCAGCGCGCCCACATCTCGGAACCCGGCGGATACATCGGAAAGAGTGTTCCCTCGCGCGGAAATGCCTTGTTCGGCGACGGATACAAGTTGGCAACAAATGGAAACTGCGCGGTGCCGTGACAGCTGAGACACGACGACGCCGGCTGCACGGGAACCAGATTGCCGTTGGTCAGAAGTACGTTGTGCCGTTCCGAGACATCGATCGGGCCGGATAACCGGCCGCCCCAACCGAGGGAAGAGATCGCGTAGGCGGGCGCCTTCTGGTTGATCCATGTCTCCTGCAGGGGGCCGCCCTTCGGATCCGTGCCGTTCGGTTCGCGCGCGAAAGCCGGATCGTTACCCCACATGGCGCCGAGCGGGACAAGCTTGTCCCAGGTGGTCGCGCCGGGAGCGTCCTTGTCGTAGACATAGGTGACGAAGACCCAGCCCGTCTGCGGCGAGGCGATCGTGTCTTTCACGATGATGTCGAACTGCAGCACCCGGAGTGGCACGACCACCGCCTTGGCGTTGGTGTAGGGATTGTAGTCAGGTCCCTGGAGTGACTCGACCGTCGGACGGTAGACGTTCCAGATCGCGGAATCCTCCACCACAGGCCATTGCTGCGGCGTCGGTGTCACCGCCGCCGCCTTCACCACCATCCCGCCCTCGGGGAAGGAGACCGCCTTTCGGTTCGGCTTGAATGGATCGTCCCAGAGTTTCCTCAGCATCGTGGCGGAGAGGGCATCGTAGTAGATGACCGTGTGGTTCTGCAGATTAACCGTCAGGCCGAAGTCCTGAAACGTTTCCTTCGTGATGATCTGGCCGGAAAAGGAGCCCAGGATGGCTTCCTGTCCGCTCTCAGGATCGGTGACGCCGTTCGGGCCTGTCGTGCCGGCGCCCTGCCAGATCATTCCGTACCAGCCGTTGGCTGCCGGGTCCCATGTGTCCGGCGCATCGATCATCGCCCGCATGTTTGGCTCGAGGTGGGCCTTCAGCTTTGCAACATAGTCGCTGGCGTTTTGGATGTTCAGCGGCGCGCGCGGCGCAACCGTGAACCATTTGTTGTCGGTCGTTTCCGGATAGTTGTAGTTCAAGCTGCGATAGGGACCGCTCCATTCGCTTTCTTGAGGGTAGAGACCATTGTTCGAGGCGTATGGATCCGCCGCCGATGCCGGCAAGAACCACAGCGTTGCCTGCACAAATATCGCGAGCGCTGAAATCCGAATGCAATGCCGATGAAGTTCCCGCGTCATGCGTGCCCCCTCGATCCGGACTTATTCACGGCTTGCAATGTACCACGGAAGATCACGCGCGCCAGCGCGATCTTCAACTGGAGGAGGTGGCGATAAATATCGCTGTCCCGACGCGCTTTCGAAGGCCCGCGCCCTGCGCCCGGTGCCTCCCGACGCTGCCATCATCCGAGGATGCCCGGGCTCGCTCGTTCCGGCTTTCTCCTGTTGAACGATGCAGCAATGCGTGTAAACTCATCGTTGTGGTTTGGGGCTACTGCAAGCGCTCTGGGTAATGAGCGCAGCGCGGATTCGCGTGGCATTGAGGGGAAATCATCAAAACCTAAGTCTATCTGCAACACCGACTATCTTGAAGTGCATCGACGCGGCATTGCCGTGGGGAATGGGGATTCGAATTGAACGCACTGATTGAGCTGTTCTGGTTCAAGTATTCACAGTTGCAGTATGCCGTTAAAGCGGCGGACGAACATCTGATCGGGATTCTGGATCGTGAGCTCGATCCTATTCTGAAGGCGGTTTACGACCAGAGGGCGACGAGCGTAGAGGACGCCCGCCTGCAATTTCACTTCCTGATCGACATCATGCGCGCCGAGTCGGGCGACATGTCCAGCGTTTTGCGCCATTCAAAGTTGCTTCAATCCCTGATCGATCGCTATTTCGCGGCGACAGGAGTGGCGGATCTCGCCGGTTTCGATCTCGACCACCGGGCGAGATTGCCCAGCAAGGGGCTCGCCGACGAGGGACTGCTCAACGAGGCGATCCTCGACTGCCTTACTGACCGAATCGCCGTGATCACGCCTGACTACCGCTATCTCTACACCAACCCGGCGAATGCGACCCATCTCGAAAGCAGGCCGATGGACCTCATCGGGCGGCATATCGTCGAATTCATCGGTCTCCAGCGCTTCGAACAGCGGGTGAAGTCTTATCTCGACCGTTGCTTCGGGGGCGAAGTCGTCGACTACACTTTTGCCAAGAATGTCGATGCGCGCACCGTGGTCGTTCGCTGTCGCATGACGCCGTGCCTGTCGAGCAACGGCAAGCTGATCGGGGCGATCCTGGTCATCCAGGAGCATGCGGACCGACGCAGGGCGATAGCGGCCTGAGCGCAGCAAGTAAAAGGGCTACAGCGTCCTTTGCGCGTCTGATGAGACGCGCATCTCCGTAGGGAAACAGGCGGGTAGGAATCACACCGCCGGTTTGCCACCGAGGTGCTGGATGAGAATCCCCCGCAGGCATTCCTGCTCGAAGCTGATGTGCCGTCGCACACTGGTGAAGAAGCCGCGCAACATGTAGCCGGCGGTTTCCGCATTAACCGTCCTGTCGGCCGCGCCCAGGCGATCGAGCATTTCGGTCAGTTCCTCGGCGAAACACTCATCTTCGCAATGCTCGTATTTCAGGCGCTCCAGCAGAGCTTGCACGGACGTGTCGCCTGCGAAGCGTTGCTCGATCCAGGCAAAAACCCGCCGTTCCTCGCCAGCATGGAGATCCCGGATCATCGGTCCGATCACCTTCGCCGCGTAGGCACAGGTCTCGCGGTTGATCTCTTCCGGGAGGCTGTCGGCGATCGCTTCCAGGCTGTCGCAGAGCGCCAGCTGGTCATGATGAGCGCCGGCCAGCCAGGCCAGCGGTTCGACCGGCGGTTCTCCTGATGCAGGAGGCCGCGCTCCGCTCGATAGCGTTCGGCCGTTGATCTTTACTCTCATGTGTTCGGGCCCTTCCCACCATCGCCTCACGTTCAAGCCTCCATGCTCGCAAGGATGCGTCGAAGCGCCGGGGCCAGCCTTGATCTGAATCAAGGTTGGCGACGAGCGATTCTGACAGATCAGGGCAGGTTGCGGCGGCGTGCGCATTTCGGTGCGCTGTCGTCGACGATTTGGGAAAGTTGGGGATCCAACCATGAAATATACATTCGAGATGATCGTGCTCGGGGTCGGCGCCTTCCTGGCGCTGGTTGGAGCCGGCTTCGCACAAGACCGCCTTTTCGGCGCGCATATGTGGGTATTGTTCTTCGCGCTGCTTGGCGGAACGATCGTGCTCCTGCGGCGGATCGAGTTCCGCCCGGCGGTGGCGGGTGGGGCGCCGCCGCAATCGGAATATTTCGACGAAGTCGTGAAATACGGCGTCATCGCCACGGTATTCTGGGGCGTCGTCGGCTTCCTGGTCGGCGTCATCGTGGCGCTGCAGCTCGCATTCCCGGACCTCAACATCGAGCCATGGTTCAACTTCGGCCGCATGCGGCCGCTCCACACTTCGGCTGTCATCTTCGCCTTCGGCGGCAACGCGCTGATCGCCACCTCCTTCTATGTCGTCCAGCGCACCAGCCGTGCACGTCTCTTCGGCGGCAATCTCGGCTGGTTCGTGTTCTGGGGCTATCAGCTCTTCATCGTGCTGGCGGCAACCGGCTACCTGCTCGGCATCACCCAGAGCCGCGAATACGCCGAACCTGAATGGTATGTCGATCTCTGGCTGACGATCGTCTGGGTCGCCTATCTCATCGCCTTCCTCGGCACGATCCTCGTGCGCAAGGAACCGCATATCTACGTGGCGAACTGGTTCTATCTCGCCTTCATCGTCACCATCGCCATGCTTCACATCGTCAACAATCTGGCGGTGCCGGTCTCCTTCCTCGGCTCGAAGAGCTATTCGGCCTTCTCGGGCGTCCAGGATGCGCTGACGCAGTGGTGGTACGGGCACAACGCCGTCGGCTTCTTCCTGACGGCCGGCTTCCTGGCGATGATGTACTACTTCATCCCCAAGCAGGTGAACCGCCCGATCTATTCCTACCGGCTGTCGATCATCCACTTCTGGGCGCTGATCTTTATGTACATCTGGGCCGGTCCGCACCACCTCCACTTCACCGCGCTGCCCGACTGGGCGCAGACGCTCGGCATGGTCTTCTCCGTGATGCTCTGGATGCCCTCCTGGGGCGGCATGATCAACGGCCTGATGACGCTTTCGGGCGCCTGGGACAAGATCCGCACCGACCCCATCGTGCGCATGTTGATCATGGCCGTCGCCTTCTACGGCATGGCGACCTTCGAAGGTCCGATGATGTCGATCAAGACGATAAACTCGCTCAGCCACTACACGGACTGGACCATCGGCCACGTGCATTCCGGCGCGCTTGGCTGGAACGGGCTCATCACCTTCGGCGCGATCTACTACCTCGTTCCGAAGCTCTGGAACCGCGAGCGGCTCTACAGCGTGCGCATGGTCAACTGGCACTTCTGGCTCGCCACCCTCGGCATCGTCGTCTACGCCTCCGTCATGTGGGTTGCCGGCATCCAGCAGGGCCTGATGTGGCGCGAATACGACGACCAGGGCTTCCTCGTCTATTCCTTCGCGGAATCGGTCGCGGCCATGTTCCCCTACTATGTGCTGCGTGCCGCTGGCGGTGGGCTGTTCCTCGCCGGGGCGCTGCTCATGGCCTTCAACGTAACAATGACGATCCTCGGACGCGTGCGCGACGAAGCCCCGATCCTCGGTGCGACGCCGGTGCCGCAGCCTGCGGAATAGGAGGACAGACCCATGTCCATTCTCGACAAACACACCATACTCGAACGCAACGCCACGCTCCTCCTGGTCGGCTCGCTGCTCGTCGTCTCGATCGGCGGCATCGTGGAAATTGCGCCGCTCTTCTATCTCGAAAACACCATCGAGAAGGTTGAAGGCATGCGGCCCTATTCGCCGCTGGAGCTTGCCGGACGCGACATCTATGTCCGCGAAGGCTGCTATGTCTGCCACAGCCAGATGATCCGGCCGTTCCGCGACGAGGTCGAGCGCTACGGGCATTACTCGCTCGCCGCGGAGTCGATGTACGACCACCCGTTCCAGTGGGGCTCGAAGCGCACCGGGCCGGACCTCGCCCGCGTCGGCGATCGCTATTCCAACGAATGGCACGTCCAGCACATGACCGAGCCGCGCTCGGTTGTTCCGGAATCGGTGATGCCGAGCTACGCCTTCCTGAAGGAAACGCCGCTCGAGGTGACGAACGTCGCCATGAACCTCAAGGCCAACAGGGCGGTCGGCGTCCCCTATACGGACGAGATGATCGACAACGCGGCGGCGGACCTCAAGGCGCAGGCCGATCCCAATGCCGACACGGCCGGCATCGAGGCGCGCTATCCGAAGGCCAAGCTCGGCGATTTCGACGGTGACGCGCAAAGGCTGACGGAGATGGATGCGCTCATTGCCTATCTCCAGATGCTCGGCACGCTCGTCGACTTCTCCACCTACGACGACACCACCGGCTATCGCTAAGGAGGGAACCGACATGGAAACCTACACGTTCATGCGTCATTTCGCCGACAGCTGGGGCCTCCTCGCCATGGTGGTCTTCTTTCTCGGCGTTGTCGCTTTCGTCTTCCGGCCGGGTGCCAAGAATGCCGCCGATCGGGCCGCTTCCATACCCTTCGATCACGATGTGATCGACACGCGAAGATCCGAGCGGCATGCGGGCGGAAAACCGCTGCACACTTTTCCTCATGCCGCTCGAAAGGAGGATTGACCGATGGCGGACAAACATATTGACGAGATCAGCGGCGTCGAGACCACCGGTCACGAGTGGGACGGCATTCGCGAACTCAACAACCCGATGCCGCGCTGGTGGGTCTACAGCTTCTATGCGACGATCCTCTGGGCAATCGGCTACGCAATCGCCTACCCCTCGTGGCCGATGCTGACAGAAGCGACTAAGGGCGTGCTCGGCTATTCGAGCCGCTCCGAGGTTAGCGTCGAGCTCGCCAACGCCAAGGCGGCACAGGCGGGCAACCTGGTGCGGATCGCTTCGAGTTCGCTCGACGAAATCATTGCCGATCCGGAATTGCAGCAGTTTGCCGTTTCGGCCGGCGCTTCCGCCTTCAAGGTGAACTGTGCGCAGTGCCACGGCTCGGGCGCCGCCGGCGGGAAAGGCTTCCCCAACCTCAACGACGACGACTGGCTCTGGGGCGGCAAACCCGATGAGATCTACCAGACGATCGCGCACGGCATTCGTCATGACGCTGACGGCGAGACTCGCGTCTCCGAGATGCCGTCCTTTGCGGAGATGCTCGACCCTGAGCAGACGAAACAGACGGCGGCCTATGTCGTGAGCCTCACAGCCACCCCATCGAACCCCGAGCTGGTCGAGCCGGGCAAACAGCTCTTCGCCGACAATTGCGCTTCGTGCCACGGCACCGACGCGAAAGGCAGCCGCGAGATGGGCGCACCCAATCTTGCGGACGCGATCTGGCTGAAAGGCGAGGGCGAGCAGGCGATCATCAACCAGATGAAGGCGCCGAAACACGGCGTCATGCCCGCCTGGCTGCCTCGCATTGGCGATACGACGGTCAAGCAGCTTGCCGTCTTCGTCCACTCGCTTGGAGGCGGGGAATAGAGCAGGCCTTCACGGCTGAGGGGCGAGGGGCCCCGCGTCTTACAAGGACGTTGGGCCTTTTTGTTGCGAGCGTAACCGGGACGTTGGACTCGCCATTGCTGCCGGTTCGGTTCATCATCAATGGGAACCCTCACCGGGTATTGGCGTTCTGGCTATGCGCCGGAGCGCGGCGCGAGAAACGCATGCCCCGCTACTGATCCCTAAATCGGAATCGATCGGGGACAAAATCATGCAGAGGTTCAAAGTTCTACAGCAACCTGTGCGCGTCTAACCGGACGCTCGGCGCTGTAGAGAGGAGGAATCGAGATGTCACCAGAGTGGCCGATGTTCATTCTACAGTGCATCGTCGTCTTCGGCCTCGTCAGCGCGCTGTTCATCCGGTTCGGCGAGTAGCTCCCCTCTTACTGGGCCGACCAGACCGCGAGCTCGTATCCGTCCGGATCGGCGAAATGGAAGCGGCGGCCGCCGGGGAAGGAATAGATCGGCTTGACGATCTTGCCGCCGGCTGCCTCGACGCGCCGCGCCGCGTCCTCAAGATCGTCGGCGTAGACAATGACGAGTGGACCACCGCTTCTGACGGGTCCAAATGTCGTGAAGCCGCCCGTCAGGCGGCCATCGGCGAATTCGCAATATTCCGGACCGTAGTCGGTAAAGGTCCAGCCGAAAGCGCCGCCGTAAAAGGCTTTGCTCGCTTCGATGCTTGCCACATTGAACTCGATATAGTCGATGCGGCGATCGTTGCCCTTGTTGCTCATATCCGTGCCGTTCTTTCTGTAAGTTAACTCGATTCCATGATGGACTTGAGCGTGGCGAGATCTTTCTCGACATGTGCCGCATCGGCGGCGAATTGCTCGTCGCTCATGTCCGGTTGCCGGAGCAGGGTGAACATGACCTCCGCACCATCGCCGTTCGGTACCACCCGCAATGCGTTGTGCACCTTCAGCCCGCTCTCGAGCGTCACGAGATGATCGACCACGCCGAATTCGTTGTCCGGCGCAAAGCGTACGCGCGCGTTGCCAAGCGGGCCGGGCGCGATCCATTCGTCGCCATCGCGCGTGAGCCCGGAAGAAAGCCCGGAGGCCCAGAGCGACATCTTCTCGTGATCCGCCATGAAGGCATAGACCTCGCGCCAGTCGCGCGCGATCGACGTGTGAATGATCATGGTGGCCATGGTTGCCATGCGTTCACTCCTTTGATGCTATCGCTACCACGTCCCGGAGGTGCCGTCTTGAACGAAACGGCCAACCGCAGTCAGCGGCGCGGCCGGTCCAGACGCCCGGATTGGGAACTCATTTCACCGTTCCTGATGAGTAGGTTGGTGGTCTTTTCTAAAGTTCTGCATCAGTATGCGAGCTGCTCCTGAATAGCGCTGGGCGTCAACGACGTCAGTTCCTTCGCCTCGCGGCTGAGATGAGCCTGATCGGCGTAGCCTGCGTCGAGTGCGAGCGTCGCCAGTGTGTTTTGGGGCCAGGCCCGGCAGGCGCGGAGAAACCGCTGCAGCCGGAGGATGCGGTCGAGCGTCTTGGCGCCGTAACCGAAATGTTCGTGACAGCGACGACGCAGCGTCCGTTCGGTGGTTCCGGTCTCTTGCACGAGCGTGCGAATCGGCTCGACGGCGCTTCGGCCGTTTTCGAGAAGCGCGACACAGGCGGCGATCTCGGACGATAGAGGCTTCACCGTGGCGAGCCGGCCTTGCAGGGCCGCATGGAGAACGGCAATCCTGGCCGCGGGATCTGTCGCGTCCGCCATCTGCGTCTCCAGTGCGCGCGCCGCGCGGCCCCAGAAAACCTCCAGCGGAACGGTCTTGCCGGTGATCGCGTCGAGCGGCGTGCGTAGCCAGGAGGCGGCCGAACCAATGCGGAAGCGAACGCCGACGACGGTTTCGCCGGCGACGAGCTCGGGAAAGGCTGCCACCTTGTCCGGCCCGACAACCGCAAGGCCGCCGGAAATCCAGATGATGTCGACGCAGCCATCCGGCACCACCGCGACGCGCGCTGGCTCGGGCAAGTGGTGCGTCCAGAAGCACTTCACATCGCCCGCCAACGCTCCGGATGACGCCTGCTCGCGATAGATGCCTCGGCTTTGGGCGAGGCCGGGACTATCGGGTTGATCTTGCGCGATTTCCTTCATGCGAAGCGATCCGTCGTACAAAGCTCGTTTAATCTTACACCGGAAATCGGGCACAAAGCGTGCAGGCAAAATGCAATGGATGCGCGGGTTTGGACGTTTCGACGCACCGTGCGGCATTAGGGCGCAAACTTGACGCAGATCAAGGTTTGGCGCGGGCAGATCCGGCAAAACGCTGCTCGAATAGCAAGCCATTTTCGGATTCCCAATAATGCGTCCCCAGCCTGTCACCAAAGCTGCGTCCGTCGAGCGGCTCGAAGCCGAACCCGTCAATGCCGCGCATAAGCGCAAACCGCTTTACGAGAAGCGCCGGAAGATCTTTCCAAAGAGAGCCGAAGGCCGCTTCCGCCGGTTCAAGTGGCTGGTGATGCTGGTAACGCTGAGTATCTATTATCTGACACCGTGGATCCGTTGGGACCGCGGTGCGCATGCGCCGGACCAGGCCGTGCTCGTCGATCTCGCCGCCCGCCGCTTCTATTTCTTCTTCATCGAGATCTGGCCGCAGGAATTCTTCTTCGTCGCCGGGCTGCTCGTCATGGCAGGCTTCGGCCTCTTCCTCGTCACCACAGCCGTCGGGCGTGCCTGGTGCGGCTACACCTGCCCGCAGACCGTCTGGGTCGATCTTTTCCTTGTGGTCGAGCGCTTCATCGAGGGCGACCGCAACGCGCGCATGCGGCTCGATGCGGGACCCTGGACATTCGACAAGATCTGGAAGCGCGTCGTCAAGCACGCGATATGGCTGCTGATCGGCATCGCGACCGGTGGCGCCTGGATCTTCTATTTCGCCGACGCGCCCTCGCTGCTGAAGAGCTTCGTCATGCTGGAAGCGCCGGCGGTCGCCTACATGACGGTCGCGATCCTGACGGCGACGACCTACGTCTTCGGAGGGCTGATGCGCGAGCAGGTCTGCACTTACATGTGCCCGTGGCCGCGCATCCAGGCGGCGATGCTGGACGAGAATTCGCTCGTCGTCACCTATAACGACTGGCGCGGCGAGCCGCGCTCGCGTCATGCCAAGAAGGCGGCGGCAGCGGGTGAAGTGGTCGGCGATTGCGTCGATTGCAACGCCTGCGTCGCCGTCTGTCCGATGGGCATCGATATTCGCGACGGCCAGCAGCTCGAATGCATCACCTGCGCGCTCTGCATCGACGCTTGCGACGGCGTGATGGACAAGCTCGGGCGCGAACGCGGCCTGATCGCCTATGCGACACTCAGCGACTATGCGTCGAACATGGCACTCGCCACAAACAACGGCACGACGGCGATTGACCCGACCCGTGTGCGCGACGCCGACGGCGCCTTCGTCGACAAAGTTCGTCACTTCAACTGGCGGATCATCTTCCGGCCGCGCGTTCTTCTCTATTTCGGCGTTTGGGCGCTGGTCGGCATTGGCCTGCTCTATGCGCTGGTGTCGCGTGAGCGACTTGAGCTCAATGTGTTGCACGACCGCAATCCGCAATTCGTGGTCGAGTCGGACGGCTCGGTACGAAACGGCTACATGGTCAAGCTTCTCAACATGATACCGGAGCAGCGCACGATCACACTGACGCTCGAAGGCATGCCGTCAGCATCGATGCGGATCGCAGGACAGGCGCCAGGCGACGGTCGCCGTTTCGCGGTCGGCGTCGATCCGGACAAGGTCGCCGCGCTCAAGGTTTTCGTCACCCTGTCGAAGGAAAAGCTTGCCGAGGCGGACGAGGGCTTCATACTGACCGCCGAAGATCCGTCCAGCCATGAACGCGATGTCTATCAGGCCAACTTCAACCGCCCTGGAGCAGCAAGATGACAAAGGAGCAGCGCGCGCCGCGGGAATTTACTGGCTGGCACATGCTGGGCGTGATGGGCCTTTTCTTCGGCACCATCATCTCCGTCAATCTGGTCATGGCCTGGAACGCCAGCCGCAGCTGGAGCGGCCTTGTCGTCGAGAACACCTATATCGCCAGCCAACAGTTCAACGGCAAGGTGGCTGAGACGCGCGCCTTCGCTGCGCGCGGCATTGAGGGCGCGCTCGTCGCAGGGCCGAATTCCATCCGCTATACTTTGACCCGCAACGGCGAGTTAGACCGGACGGCCGAGAGGGTGCTCGCGGTGTTCAAGCGTCCCGTCGAGGAACATGAAGACGTGCGCGTCGAACTCGATCGTGAGGCTCCCGGCGCCTTTGTCGCCGCACGGACACTCAAGCCCGGCCAGTGGATCGCTGACATGACGGCGATGGCGGGCGAGGAAGTCGTCTATCGCCAGGCCATTCGGTTCGTCGTCCCGGGAGAGCGCAAATGAGCTGCTGTGCCGCAGGCGTGGAAGGCGTGCTTGAGATCGAACGGGCCGGGCAGGGGCTGCCTGCTTCCGACGAGCTGTGGCTTGCGAGCCGCGCGCTTGGAGACGGCCTGCGCCAAACGGATCTCAGCGTGCCCGGCGTCCACTGCGGTGCCTGCATCACGACAATCGAAGGGGCGCTCCGCAAGAGGCCCGAGGTCGAGCGGGCGCGCGTCAATCTCTCGTCGCGCCGCGTGTCCGTCGTCTGGAAGGAGGAGGTCGCCGGCCGGCGCAGCGACCCGCGCGAAATCGCGAACGCCATCCGGGGTTGCGGCTATGAAGCGCATCTCTTCGCCGCAGGCGAGGAGGAAGGCGACGTCCTGCTCAAGCAACTGATCCGTGCCGTTGCCGTTTCCGGTTTCGCGGCGACCAACATCATGCTGCTGTCCGTTTCCGTCTGGTCCGGTGCGGATGCCGCGACCCGTGATCTCTTTCACTGGATCTCGGCAATGATCGCGGCGCCGGCGATGATCTATTCTGGGCGTTTCTTTTACCAGTCGGCCTGGAACGCGCTCCGTCATGGCCGCACCAACATGGATGTGCCGATCGCGCTTGCCGTGACGCTCTCCTACGGCATGTCGCTCCATGAGACGATCAGCCATGGCGCACACGCCTGGTTCGATGCCTCCGTGACGCTGCTGTTCTTCCTGTTGATCGGCCGCACCCTCGATCACATGATGCGCGGACGGGCGCGCTCGGCGATCAGCGGTCTTGCCCGGCTCTCGCCGCGCGGCGCGACGGTCGTCAATTCCGACGGCTCGCGCGACTATCGCCCGGTCGATGAGATCAAGCCCGGCGAGCGCCTGCTGGTTGCCGCCGGTGAGCGCGTTCCGGTCGATGGACGCGTGCTTTCGGGTGCGAGCGATCTCGACCGCTCGGTCGTCAACGGCGAAAGCGCGCCGGTCGCGGTGGGTGCTGGTGACGCCGTGCAGGCCGGCACGCTCAATCTCACCGGCCCGCTGACGCTTGAGGCGACGGCGGCGGCGCGCGACTCGTTCCTGGCCGAGATCACGGGGCTGATGGAGGCCGCCGAAGGGGGCAGGGCGCGTTATCGCCGCATTGCCGACCGTGCGGCGCGCTACTATTCGCCGGCCGTCCACCTGCTGGCGCTGCTTTCCTTCATCGGCTGGATGCTGGTCGAGGGTGATGTCCGCCACGCCATGCTGATCGCGGTTGCGGTTCTCATCATCACATGCCCCTGCGCCCTCGGCCTCGCGGTGCCCGTGGTTCAGGTCGTTGCCGCCGGCCGGCTTTTCCAGGGCGGCGTCATGGTCAAGGACGGATCGGCGATGGAGCGCCTTGCCGAAATCGACTCCGTGCTGCTCGACAAGACCGGCACGCTCACCATGGGCGAGCCGCGGCTTACCAATGCGGGCGAGGTCGATCCGGGCGCGCTCGCGACAGCCGCCGCACTCGCTCTTCATTCACGTCATCCGATCGCGACAGCGCTCCATGAGGCGTCGGGCGCGGCGCAGCCGCTCGTGGGCGAAATCCGCGAAATACCGGGCGCCGGTATCGAGGCGGAGACCCGGGACGGTGTCTACCGGCTCGGCAGTCGCGCCTTTGCCTGCAGCGAAGCCGGCGCCGCCAGCGGCCAGTCGGAAGCGATCCTGTCGCTCGACGGCCGCGAGCTTGCCTGCTTCCGCTTCGAGGACCGGCTGCGTCCCGCCGCCCGCGAAACCGTCGAAGATCTCTCTCGCCTGGGGCTTACGACAGGCATCCTTTCCGGGGACCGCGAGCCGGTCGTCGCCGCACTCGCCCGCAGGCTCGGCATCGCGAAATGGCGCGCCGAGCTTTCGCCGCGCGGCAAGGTCGACGCCTGTGCCGCTGCCGCCGAAGGGGGGCACAGGGTCCTGATGGTCGGCGACGGTATCAACGACGCGCCGGCATTGCGGGCGGCCCATGTCTCGATGGCGCCGGCGACCGCGGCCGATGTCGGCCGGCAGGCTGCGGATTTTGTCTTCATGCATCAAAGCCTCAACGCCGTTCCCTTCGCCATTAAGACCTCGCGTCGCGCCGGCCGGCTGATCCGGCAGAATTTTGCGCTAGCGATCGGCTACAACGTCATCGCCGTGCCGGTCGCGATTCTCGGCTATGCGACGCCGCTCGTTGCCGCCGTCGCCATGTCGACCTCGTCGCTGATCGTGGTGTTCAATGCGTTGCGGCTCAAGGGGCTTGGAACTGCTGCCCCTCCAGAGTCGCCGCCGCATGCGGCGGGCTTGCGGCCGGTACGGAGTGCGTCATGAACACGCTCATCTATCTCATCCCGATCGCGCTCTTTCTCGGCGCCCTGGGGCTTGCGGCGTTTCTCTGGGCGCTGAAGAGCGGGCAATACGAAGACCTGGACGGAGCCTCCTGGCGCATCCTCGACGATGGTGACGGCAAGCCTGAAAAGGATTGATTTTCGCGGGAGTGGCTTGTCGTAAATCGATTTGAGTGCCAAAAGAACCTCCGCCGCCGCATGTCCCCAGCCGCCCATCCTTTCCCGGACCGGGCCGAACATGCGCAGATCAATATCGAGGGGCTGTCCGCGCGTCTGTTCCGATCGCGGCGGCTCTTCCTTCCAACGGAGGCAATCACGTGTCACAGGCGGAAATCGGGCTTATCGGCCTCGGCGTCATGGGGTCCAACCTCGCGCTCAACATCGCGGAAAAGGGCAACAGGATCGCGGTGTTCAACCGCACGGTCGAGGCGACGCGCAAGTTCTATGCCGAGGCCGGCGCGCTCAAGGAGCAGATCGTTCCCTGCGAGACCATCGAAGAGTTTGTCGCCGCCATCCGCCCGCCGCGGCCGATCATCATCATGATCAAGGCCGGCGATCCGGTCGACCAGCAGATGGATATACTGAAGCCCTATCTTTCCAAGGGCGACATCATGATCGACGCCGGCAATGCCAATTTCCGCGACACGATGCGCCGCTTCGACGCACTGAAGGATTCCGGCCTCACCTTCATCGGCATGGGTGTTTCCGGTGGCGAGGAGGGCGCCCGTCATGGCCCGTCGATCATGGTCGGCGGCACGGAAGACTCCTATCGCCGCGTCGAGAAGGTGCTGACCTCGATCGCAGCGAAATACGAGAACGACCCGTGCGTCGCCTGGCTCGGTGAAAACGGCGCCGGCCACTTCGTCAAGACGATCCACAACGGCATCGAATATGCGGACATGCAGATGATCGCCGAAATCTACGGCATCCTGCGCGACGGGCTGAAGATGAGCGCTGCCGAGATCGGCGACGTCTTCGGCGCCTGGAACAAGGGCCGGCTGAACTCCTACCTGATCGAGATCACCGAGAAGGTGCTGAAGGCTGCCGATCCTTTGACCGGCAAGCCGATGGTCGACCTGATCCTCGACAAGGCCGGCCAGAAGGGCACCGGCAAATGGTCGGTGATCGAGGCGCAGAACATGGGCATCCCGGCGACCGGCATCGAGGCGGCCGTCGCTGCCCGCAGCATTTCCTCGATGAAGGAGGAGCGTGAAGCAGCCGAGAAGGTCCTCGGCCTGCCACCGGTCGGCGAGCTCAAGGTGGCGGACAGGGACGCCTTCCTCAAGGATCTCGAAAACGCGCTGCTCGCCGCCAAGATCGGCGCCTATGCGCAGGGCTTCGCGGTGATGTCGGCGGCCTCGGAGGAGTTCGGCTGGAGCCTGCCGATGCCGGCGATCGCAAAGATCTGGCGCGCCGGCTGCATCATCCGCTCGCAGTTCCTCGACGAGATCACCACTGCCTTCACCAAGGCGCCGGACGCCGCCAACCTGATCGTGACGCCCGCCTTTGCGGCGATGGTCAAGGAGACCGATGCAGCGTTGCGCCGCGTCGTTTCTACCGCCGTGCTCGGCGGCCTGCCGGTGCCGGCGCTCGCCTCCGCGCTCGGCTATTTCGACAGCTACCGCCGCGGCCGCGGCACGGCCAACGTCATCCAGGCGCAGCGCGACTTCTTCGGCGCCCACGGCTTCGACCGCGTCGACGGCGCCGACAGCCACCACGGTCCGTGGGGTAGTGGGCTGAACGTATAGGCCGGATCGTCTTCGCGTAACGGGGGCGGCTCTCGCCGCCCCCTCCAGACTTTTTGCAACTACGCAATTCCGGACCGAATTGCTTCAGAGTTCCATTCAGAAAACCATCGAAAAACCAGTATGAAGTTCAGAGTGATCGACGGCGGCAAAGTCAATGAAGCCGTGTCCGCCGATAGTCCGACCATCCGCGCCGAAGCGGAGCGACGGATAAAGGCAACCGGCTACGAGCAATGGCGGGTTCGCAGCCTCGCAACCGGCTCGCCGATCCCAAGGTCCATCCAGTATTTGAAGATGCAGATCGAATTCGTTGCCGGGAAACTCGAGCAGCTTAATCCCATTCCCGGTGATTTCACCGACGACAAGTACTGGCCAACTGCCGGGGCGTGACGACAGCGCCTGCCGCGACATCCCGGCACGGCAGGCGCGCTACTTGGTCGGCGTGCTCTCGTAGATCGCCTCACCCGAAACAGCATCCGTGACATCTATGCTCTCTCCCTGCGCCTCGAGGGAGTGGCGGAACTTGTCAAGATTGCTGATCATCTTCGGCCGCGCGGCCACGATGTGGTCAAAGCTATCCCACTCGCCGATCGAGCAATAGGAACGCTCGCCGGTCTTGACGAGCGCCATTCTCCGTAAACCGTCGAAGTCGCGGCGAAGTTTACGGAACCAGTCCTCGAACTCGTCCTCCAGCCCCGGTTTTGTGCGGAAGCGAACCACGTTGTATGCTGTCATGACACCCTCCGTTCACATCGTTCGGGCACCAGAATACCATTAATGGTGGAGTCTGTTCCACAGCTCAATTTATCCGAGATCGCGCCCATTCACGATCTTCCCGGGCAACTCCGTGGAAATCATGGAATGTCTGCCGCTTCCGGGGCGCTAAGGGATCGCAATAGTCGAACCCAAGGCGAACGACGCCGAGATGTTTCCTCGGTCGTCGCTGCTACACCTTGCGCGACTTGGACATCGGTCGCTGGAATTCCGGCTGGCTGAGGCTTTGCAGCGTCTCGGGCGGCTTGCCTTCGATGTGGCCGATCACAGCCTTGGCGAGCTCGCGACCGGCAAGCCGGATATCCTCGTACATAGTCATGACTTCGGGGCGCAGCCAGCGCAGGAAGTCGCTCGGCGCCTTGGTGACCATGTCCACATCCTGGCCGACTTTCTTGCCGGCGGATTCGATCCCCGCGATCAATGCAACCGCGCCGGCGCCGCTGCCTGAAACGATGCCGTCCGGGGCTTCCACCGAGCGCATCAGTTGCTCGAAGGCGTCGCGGATGGCGACAAGACTGTGATCGATATTGACGTGGTGGAAGCTCACCGCTTCCGCACCGAAATCCTTGAGCCCGCGCTCGAAGCCGGTGCGCATGTGGGCGTGGAAGGTGAGGTTCGGTGGCGGCTCCAGCAGCACCAGCCGGCGTCGGCCGCGCTCGGTGAGCCGGCGCACCGCCTCATAGGCGAAACGTTCGTTGTCGAAGTCATGGAAGGGATGCACGATCCCCATTTCCGTGCGGCCGTGGGTGACAAAGGGCAGGCGCCGCTCGGTCATCAGCGTCACGCGCGCGTCGTGCGGCTCTGTCCGCGAGATGATGACGCCATCGGCGGCGCCCGTGTCGAGGATATAACGAATCGGCCCGAGTGGGTCCTTTGTGGAACTGTAAGGGGTAACCACGAGATGATACTGCGTGCCGGCGAGGATTTCGCTGATGCCGACCACCATGGGGCTGGTGATGCCCATGATCTCTTCCTCAAGCGTCAGCACGAGGCTGATGACGTTGGTCTTGCCAGTCCTGAGACGCACGCCGGCGCGGTTCGGCTGGTAGCCGATCTGCTTGGCGACGAGGCGCACCCTTTCCTTGGTTTCTGCGCCGATATCGGGCGCATCCTTCAATGCTCGGGAAACCGTGGTGATCCCAAGACCGGTCATGAAGGCGATCGTTTTCAGCGTCGGCCTGGCGCCGTCCGGTGGCGGTGCTGCCGCCGCCCTGTTCTTCGTTTTGCCGTCCATCCCGTCACCAGCCCCCGTCTACATTTGAGACCTTGCGCGAATTGCCACGATCAAGCGCCCCGCTTTGGCTCGCAGCTTCGATGCGAACACGCCCGGTCCGTCTCGGTGCCCCGCCTTATATACGAATTGTAACCGGTGGCCAGATTTGTCGGAGCTGTGTCGCGAGACAAAATCTGTAACGATACAGTAGCAATGTCGAGCAATTTCGTTGCTGCACTGCGAAGAACATAACCGTCTGGTTGAATCTCGCATTCGCGAAGCTGAATGTTGCGTTTGCGAAGCCGCATCCTGGCGCTCCATGAGCGAAGGTAAACCAAAATCTTTTTAAATCAGCGCATTATGCAGAGCATTGGAAGGCCAAAACGGCCATGCCGAGGCTAGACATCATCCTCTTGAAAGGTGTGCCGGATACACGCATAAGGCGTGTAAGAAATTATATCTGGAATTATTCGTTGTGGGTGTTGCGTCTGAAAATCGTTTGAACTAAGTTTTTACGGCAACGTTACAGTGAGGGAGGAGAACTCATGAAATTGCGTTCCATGGCCGCCGTGCTGGCCGCAACCGTCGCCCTGCCGCTCGGCGTGGCCAATGCCACGGATCTCGAGGTCACGCATTGGTGGACTTCCGGCGGTGAAGCCGCGGCGGTCGCCGAACTGGCCAAGGCTTTCGATGCGACCGGCAACAAGTGGGTCGACGGTGCAATCGCCGGTTCGGGCGGGACCGCGCGTCCGATCATGATCAGCCGCATCACCGGCGGCGATCCGATGGGGGCGACCCAGTTCAACCATGGCCGTCAGGCGGAGGAGTTGGTGCAAGCGGGCCTAATGCGCGACCTGACGGATGTCGCCGAGCGCGAACACTGGAAGGACATCATCAAGCCGGCAAGTCTGCTCGAGTCCTGCACGATCGAGGGCAAGATCTACTGCGCCCCCGTCAACATCCATTCCTGGCAGTGGCTGTGGCTCTCGAATGCCGCCTTCAAGCAGGCTGGCGTTCCCGTGCCGAAGAACTGGGATGAATTTGTCGCGGCGGCACCGGCGCTCGAGAAGGCCGGTATCGTGCCGCTCGCCGTCGGCGGTCAGCCGTGGCAGGCAGCGGGCGCCTTCGACGTTTTGATGGTGGCGATCGCCGGGAAAGACACCTTCGAGAAGGTCTTCGCCCAGAAGGACGAAGAAGTCGCTGCAGGCCCAGATATCGCCAAGGTCTTCAAGGCTGCCGATGATGCGCGCCGCATGTCGAAGGGCAGCAATGTTCAGGACTGGAACCAGGCGACGAACCTCGTCATCACCGGCAAGGCCGGCGGTCAGATCATGGGCGACTGGGCTCAGGGTGAATTCCAGCTTGCGGGCCAGAAGGCCGGCGTCGACTACACCTGCCTTCCGGGGCTTGGCGTCAACGAGGTGATCTCGACGGGTGGTGACGCATTCTACTTCCCGCTGCTGGAGGATGAGGAAAAGTCGAAGGCGCAGGAGGCGTTGGCATCGACCCTGCTGAAGCCTGAGACGCAGGTCTCCTTCAACCTGAAGAAGGGCTCGCTGCCGGTCCGCGGCGACGTGGACCTCGCAACCGCCAATGATTGCATGAAGAAGGGGCTCGATATCCTTGCCAAGGGCAATGTGATCAAGGGTACCGACCAGCTTCTGTCCGCCGACAGCCAGAAGCAGAAGGAGGACCTCTTCTCCGAGTTCTTCGCCAACGCGTCGATGACGCCGGAGGATGCGCAGAAGCGCTTCGCCGAAATCATCGCGGCAGCGGACTGATACTGCCGCCTGAAGGCCCCGCGCATGCGCGGGGCCGCCCCATGCCCCGTTCGGCGCGACGTGTTCGCGCCGGACACGCGTGTCGATGCCTGCTGGCCTCGACGCAAGGGAGCATCCGTTTTCGAGCTCAATTGCGGAATGCGGATAAGATGTTCGGGAATCAAAGTGTTCTGAGCGTTCGTCGTACGTTCACTTGAACACGGGGGTGCCGGGCAGGGGGCCATTACGATGATGAGGCGGCCGGGTATCGGTAGCGTGTTTCGCTGCGAGTACCGCCCATCGAAAACATTGCAGTTCCGGAGGAGCAAACATGACAAGCCAAACGCGCGGCTCGGCTCGCCCGAATCAGTGGTTGCGGAACCTGAATGCGAAGATCGCCTCTATACCGATGATCCTGACAGCCTTGGTCATCTTCGTCGGCGGCACATCCTGGACGGTGCTTTATTCCTTCACCAACTCGAAGCTGCTGCCACGGCTTTCCTTCGTCGGCCTCGACCAGTATGTGCGGCTATGGGCGGCACCGCGCTGGCTCATCTCGATCGAAAATCTCGCCATCTACGGGTTTTTCTCACTGATTTTCAGCCTCGTGATCGGTTTTGTGCTCGCCGCACTGATGGATCAGAAGATCCGTTTCGAGAATACGTTTCGAACGATCATGCTCTACCCGTTCGCCCTGTCGTTCATCGTCACGGGCCTGGTCTGGCAATGGCTGCTCAATCCGCAATACGGAATACAGTCGATCGTGCGTTCGCTTGGCTGGACGAACTTCAACTTCGACCCGCTCTATAATTCCGACATCGTCATCTACGGCATCCTGATCGCGGCGCTCTGGCAGGGCACCGGCCTTGTCATGTGCCTGATGCTCGCGGGCCTGCGCGGCATCGACGAGGATATCTGGAAGGCTGCGCGAGTCGATGGCATCCCGATGTGGAAGACCTACGTGCTCGTCATCATCCCGATGATGCGTGGCGTCTTCATCACGACGCTCGTCATCATCGCGAGCGGCATCGTCAAGGTCTACGACCTCGTCGTGGCGCAGACGAGCGGCGGTCCCGGCATCGCCTCCGAAGTGCCCGCCAAATACGTCTACGATTACATGTTCCAGGCCCAGAACCTGGGGCAAGGCTTTGCCGCCTCCACCATGATGCTCGTGACGGTCGCGATCATCATCGTGCCGTGGGCATATCTGGAATTCGGAGGAGGTCGCAAGCGTGCTTAAGCTCGTCGCCAACAACACCATCGTTTCCGAGTACGAAGCGGTTCCCGGCAGGGTCACGTCCGGCCCGCACGGCCCGAAGCCGCGCCGTATACTCTCCCGCCGCAACATCGTCGTTTACGGGACGTTGATCGTGGTCGCTCTCTATTACCTGCTGCCGCTCTACGTCATGATCATGACGTCGCTCAAGGGCATGCCGGAAATTCGCATCGGCAACATCTTCGCGCCGCCGGTGGAGATCACCTTCGAACCGTGGATAAAAGCCTGGGCCCAAGCCTGCACCGGGCTCAATTGCGACGGGCTTTCGCGCGGCTTCTGGAATTCGGTGCGCATCACCGTCCCTTCGGTGATTATCTCCATCGCGGTCGCTTCGGTTAATGGCTATGCGCTTGCAAACTGGCGCTTCAAGGGGGCCGATCTGTTCTTCGCCATCCTCATTATCGGCGCCTTCATTCCCTATCAGGTGATGATTTATCCGATCGTGATCGTGCTCAGGGAGATGGGTATTTACGGGACGCTGACCGGTCTCATCATGGTGCATACGATCTTCGGCATGCCGATTCTCACCCTCTTGTTCCGCAACTATTTTGCCGGTTTGCCGGAGGAGCTCTTCAAGGCGGCGCGCGTCGACGGCGCCGGGTTCTGGACGATCTACTTCAAGATCATGCTGCCGATGTCGCTGCCGATCTTCGTTGTTGCGATGATCCTTCAGGTGACCGGCATCTGGAACGACTTCCTGTTCGGCGTGGTTTTCACGCGGCCGGAGTACTACCCGATGACCGTGCAGCTCAACAACATCGTCAACTCGGTGCAGGGCGTGAAGGAATACAACGTCAACATGGCGGCGACGCTGCTGACCGGCCTCGTGCCGCTGACGATCTACTTCATCTCCGGCCGGCTGTTCGTGCGCGGCATCGCCGCCGGCGCAGTGAAAGGATAAGCAAGCATGACCAGTGTTTCAGTCAGGGACCTGTCGCTGAACTTCGGCGCCGTCACCGTTCTCGACAGGCTCAATCTCGACATCAATCATGGCGAGTTCCTTGTCCTGCTTGGCTCGTCCGGATGCGGCAAGTCCACGCTCTTGAACTGCATCGCAGGCCTGCTTGACGTTTCGGAAGGCCAGATCTTCATCAAGGACCGCAATGTCACATGGGAAGAGCCGAAGGATCGCGGCATCGGCATGGTGTTCCAGTCCTACGCGCTCTACCCGCAGATGTCGGTCGAGAAGAACCTTTCCTTCGGGCTCCAGGTTGCCAGGGTGCCACAGGCCGAGATCGACAAGCGTGTCGCGCGCGCGTCGGAGATCCTGCAGATCCAGCCGCTTCTTAAGCGCAAGCCCGCCGAGCTTTCCGGCGGCCAGCGCCAGCGCGTGGCGATCGGGCGCGCACTTGTGCGCGACGTCGACGTCTTCCTCTTCGACGAACCCCTGTCGAACCTCGACGCCAAGCTGCGTTCGGAACTGCGGGTCGAAATCAAGCGACTGCACCAATCTCTCAAGAACACGATGATCTACGTCACGCACGACCAGATCGAGGCGCTGACATTGGCCGACCGCATCGCCGTCATGAAGGGCGGCGTCATCCAGCAGCTTGCGGATCCGATGACCATTTACAACGCGCCGGAGAACCTCTTCGTTGCCGGTTTCATCGGTTCGCCGTCGATGAACTTCTTCCGTGGCGAGGTCGCCGCCAAGGACGGCCGCAGCTTCGTGCAGGTCGACGGCGTGGCCTTCGACGTCAGCGCCTATCCGGCGCGCGCAGGATTGCAACCGGGACAGAAGGTCGTGCTCGGGCTCCGGCCGGAGCACGTCAAGATCGATGAGGCGGCGGCAGGAGATGCAGCCCATCAGGCTGTCGTCGACATCGAAGAGCCGATGGGCGCCGACAACCTCTTGTGGCTGACTTTGGCCGGTCAATCGATGTCCGTGCGCATCGCCGGCCAGCGGCGCTACAAGCCGGGCACCAACGTGCGCCTTTCCTTCGACATGGGGGTCGCCTCGATCTTCGACGCTGCCAGCGAAAACCGTCTTTAAGGACCGATATTGAACCCGGGCGACGCCGTCCGGGTTCGCAATAAACAAGAATGACGTCGGCCTCGATCGCCGGCCCGTGAATGGATTTGAGGAAATGCCCTCCGAAACCTTGAACCGCGACGCCATCCGCATCGATTTGTCCGGTGACTGGCTGCTTGCCTCGACCGACAACAGCCACGCGCTCACCATCGCGCTTCCGGGCGATGTCCACAGCGCGTTGCAGGAGGCGGGCATCATCGCAGATCCCTATGCCGGCCGGAACGAGGCCGAGGTGCAATGGGTTGCGCACAAGGACTGGGTGCTGGAGCGCACGGTTGTCGTCGACGCGGACGATCTCGACGGGTGCTGGTATCTCGATTTCGAAAGCATCGACACGATCGCCTCGGTCTTCGTCAACGATCGGTTGGTGCTGCAGGCGGAAAACTGCTTTCGCCGCTATCGCCCCGATGTATCGAGCGCGCTCATCGTCGGCGAGAACCGCATCCGCGTCGTGCTGCATTCCTCTATTGCCGAGGGCGCGCGCCGGCAGGCGGCGCAGCCTTTCTACGTGCCTTATCACGATGGGAATTCGCCGATCGCCAACGGCAACATGCTGCGCAAGCCCCAGTGCCACTTCGGCTGGGACTGGAACATCGCCATCGCGCCGCTCGGCATCTATGGCTCGCTGGCACTTTGCCGACTTGAGACGGCGCGCATCGAACACGTCACGACGCGTCAACTCTGGTTTACCGACGATTCCGTCGACCTGCAGGTAACCGTCACGCTTTTTGCCCGCGATCCGGGCATCGTACCCATTCATTTCGAACTCGACGGCGTCCGGGAGCGCCTGGACTGCGCGGTTGCTGCCGGCGAGACCCGGATCACCCACGTCTTCGCGGTCGCAAAGCCGAGATTGTGGTGGCCGGCGGGCAGTGGGGAACAGGCGCTTTCGGTCCTCAACGTCGAACTGCCGGACGAGAGCGTGACGCGCCAGATCGGCTTCCGCACGATCGAGCTTATCACCGACAAGGACGAAGCGGGCAGCCGTTTTGCCTTCCGCATCAACGGCCGCGAGATCTTCTGCCGCGGGGCGAACTGGATCCCGGCGGATGCGCTGATGTCGCGGATGACGCCGCAAGGGGTCGAGGACCTCCTCCAATCCGCCGTCGATGCTAACATGAACATGATCCGCGTCTGGGGCGGTGGCTTCTACGAGCCCGACTGGTTCTACGATCTCTGCGATCGGCTGGGATTGCTCGTCTGGCAGGACTTCATGTTCGCCTGCAATCTCTACCCCTCGACACCGGATTTTCTCGATAATGTCGCGGCCGAAGTGGATTATCAGGTCAAGCGCCTGTCGTCCCACCCGTCGATTGCGCTTTGGTGCGGCGACAACGAACTTGTCGGCGCGCTCACCTGGTTCGACGAAAGCCGCAAGGACCGCGACCGTTACCTTGTCTCTTACGACCGGCTGAACCGCACGGTCGAAACAGCGATGAAAGCGGCTTGCCCGGAAGCGATCTGGTGGCCCTCGAGCCCGTCTGTCGGCCACCTCGATTTCGGCGATGCCTGGCATGCGGACGGTGCAGGCGACATGCACTACTGGTCCGTCTGGCACGAGAACAAGTCGTTCGACAATTACCGCACCGTGCGCCCGCGCTTCTGTTCGGAATTTGGCTTCCAGTCCTACACTTCGATGGCGATCGTCCGGCAGTTCGCCGAAGCGCGCGATCTCAACATCGCCTCGCCGGTGATGGAGGCGCATCAGAAGAATGCCGGCGGCAACGAGCGGATCGCCGGGACGATGTTCCGCTATTTCCGTTTTCCGAAGGATTTCCCGAGCTTCGTCTATCTGAGCCAGATCCAGCAGGGGCTCGCGATCGGTACCGCCGTCGACTACTGGCGGTCGCTGAAGCCGCACTGCATGGGCACACTCTATTGGCAGCTCAACGACACCTGGCCCGTCGCCTCCTGGTCGAGCCTGGACTACGGCGGCAACTGGAAGGCCATGCACTATATGGCCCGCCGTTTCTTCCAGCCGGTCGCCGTCGCCGCTATCCCGTCCAAGGACGGCAAGGAAATCACTTTCTCGATGGTGAACGACACCGCCGGGACGGTGACGGTCGAGCTCCAGATCTTCCTCGTCTCACTTGATGGCGAGCGTCGCCCGCTGGCAGCCGCCGCCGGTGCCTGCGCGCCGGACCGCGCCGCCACGCTCGTCAGCATCGCGAGCAGTGAAGTCCCGGAGGGAACATTGCTCTTCTGGTCGTTCGAAGCGTCCAACGGCATGTCCGGTGAGGGGCATCATGTCCAGGGCACCTACAAGGCGCTCGACCTTTTGCCGTCCGGCCTCACGCTGGAGACCGTGCCGCGACCGGATGGCGCCTTCGACGTGGTCGTCACGGCGAGCGGTCTTGCGCTGCACGTGATGGTCGAGGCGGATATCGATGGGCGCTATTCCGACAATGCCTTCGACCTGGCGGCCGGCGAGACGAAGGTGATCCGCTTCACGCCGAAGGCGCCGCTCGCCGAAGGCATCGTGCCAAGCTTCGGCGCCTACGATCTCGAATCCTGCCAGGGAAAAGGGTGAGCTGGATGAAACGCAGCCACGTCAACGAGATCATCCGCGAAAGCGACGCCTTCATGCGCAGCCACGGCTTCGTGCTGCCACCCTTTGCCTACTGGTCGCCGGAGGAGTTGCAAACACGCATCGCATCCGACAGTCCGACGATCTTCGAGGCACGGCTCGGCTGGGACATTACCGACTACGGCAAGGGCCGTTTCGACGAATTCGGTCTCGTCCTCTTCACGTTGAGGAACGGCGCGGCGGCCAATCTCGGTACCGGCAAGGGCATGGTCTATGCCGAGAAGCTGATGATCACGCGTGCCGGCCAGGTCAACCCGCTGCACCGACACGCGGTGAAGACGGAGGACATCATCAATCGCGGCGGCGGGACGCTGGTGCTTGAGATGTACAACTCGCTGCCCGACGGCTCGGTCGACGAGGAAAGCGACGTCGAAGTAGCGTGCGATGCGCGCCTGCGCCGGCAGAAGGCGGGCGAATTCCTGAAGCTCGGACCCGGCGAGAGTGTCACGTTGCTGCCCGGAAACTGGCATGCCTTCTGGGCGGAGGGAGGCGACGTGTTGATGGGCGAGGTCTCGACCGTCAACGACGACCTCACCGACAACTATTTCCGCGAGCCGGTGGGTCGCTTTTCCGCAATCGAGGAGGACGAACATCCGCTCCACCTCCTCGTTTCCGACTACGACACCTGGCTGAGGGAAACAGGCTGAAACGCCCGAACCTGCTCCCAACAACCATCCTGCGCATTCAACGAGGAGAATTTTTGATGAAAGACGTCAGCTTCCAACTCTACAGCGCCCGCAATTTTCCGCCGCTTACCGATGTGCTCGCGACCGTCGGCAAGGCCGGCTATACGCAGGTCGAGGGCTACGGCGCGCTTTACGCATCGCTGACCGACGAAGAGGTCGCAGAGTTCAAGCGCGGCCTCGAACGCAACGGCGTCAGCATGCCGACCGCGCATTTCGGGATCGATATGCTGGAGCAGGAGCCGGCGCGGGTACTGCGGATCGCGAACGCGCTCGGCATCCGGGCAATCTACTGCCCTTACCTGATGCCGGACCAGCGTCCGAGCGACGCAGCCGGCTGGCGCGCCTTCGGTCAGCGGCTACAGGCGGCGGGCAAGCCTTTCCGGGATGCCGGACTCGACTTCGGCTGGCACAATCACGACTTCGAGTTCCATGCCCTTGCGGACGGCTCGATACCGCTGGACCACATATTCTCCGGCGGCCCGGATCTTTCCTGGGAAGCCGATATCGCCTGGATTGTCCGCGGCGGCGCCGATCCCTTCGCCTGGATCGCTAAATATGGCAGCCGTATCACCGCCGTCCATGTCAAGGATATCGCGCCCAAGGGCGAGAAGACGGATGAGGACGGCTGGGCCGATGTCGGCCACGGCACGATCGACTGGAAGGGGCTGGCAAAGGCGCTCTCCGCAACATCGGTGAAGTATTTCATTGCCGAACATGACAATCCCAGCGACTTCCGGCGCTTTGCTGAACGTTCGCTGGCTTCCATCCAATCCTATTGAGTAACGGAAAAACCATGAAGACGAAGGAACTTGGCGTCGGCATCATCGGATGCGGCAACATCTCCACCACCTATTTCAAGCTCGCACCGCTCTTCAAGGGCATAAGAATGGTCGCCTGCGCCGACATCAATCCGGCGGCGGCCGAGGCGCGGGGCGCCGAATATGACGTGACGGCACAGAGCATCGAGGCGCTGTTGGCCAATCCCGAGGTGGACATCATCGTCAATTTGACGATCCCGGACGCGCATTTTCCGGTCTCGAAGGCGATCCTCGAGGCGGGAAAACATGTCTATTCCGAAAAGCCTCTGGTCCTGACACTGGAGCAGGGCGAGGAACTCAGGGCTGTCGCCAAGGCGAAGGGCCTCACGGTCGGCTGCGCACCGGATACCTTCCTCGGTGGTGCGCACCAGCTCGCCCGTGACTACATCGACGCAGGCAAGATCGGCCGCATCACCTCCGGAACCTGCCACGTCATGAGCCCCGGCATGGAGATGTGGCATCCGAACCCGGATTTCTTCTTCCTGCCGGGCGGCGGTCCGGTGCTTGATCTCGGACCCTACTACATCGCCAACCTCATCAACCTGATCGGCCCCGTGAAGCGCGTCGCTGCGCTCTCGTCTATGGCCAACGAGACGCGGACGATCACCAGCGCTCCGCGCAATGGCGAGGTCATTCCGGTCAAGACGCCGACCAACATCCACGCGCTGCTCGAATTCCAGAACGGCGCGACGATCACGCTTTCGGCAAGTTGGGATGTCTGGTCGCATCGCCACGCCAACATGGAGCTCTATGGCACCGAAGGCTCGCTGTTCGTTCCGGATCCCAACTTCTTCGGCGGCAGGGTCGAGGCGAGCGGGCGTGACAAGAACATCCAGCCCGTCGAAATGTGGGAGCATCCCTTCGCGGGCGACAACTGGGATCACCCGGCGGGCCCGATCGCCAACTACCGCACGGCCGGCCTCGCCGACATGGCGGATGCCATCCTCAACGGCCGCGACGCGCGTTGCTCGCTGGACCGCGCGCTTCACGGCGTCGACGTGATGGTGTCGATCCTGAAGTCGGGCGAGGAGGGGCGGTTCGTGACGCTTTCGACCACCTGCACGCAGCCGGCCGCTCTCGGCATCGAAGAGGCACAGGCACTGCTGCGCTGAACAAGAAATCCACGGTACGAGGAACACCCGAGAAAAAAGGGCTGCGGCGTTTCACCTTCGCCGCGGTCCACCCAGGAAGCCAGAGGCCCAAAGGCAAAAGTTCGGCGCGACAAGCTCCTCCCTCTTGTGGCGAAGGGGTGGTGAGGGGTATCCAAACACCCACCCGAAACAGAGGAATACGACAATGGCCTGGCACCCGGCGGAAAACCGATATGAGACGATGAAATACAACCGCTGCGGCAGGAGCGGGCTGAAGCTGCCGGCGATCTCGCTCGGCCTCTGGCACAATTTCGGTGGCGACACGCCGCATGATCGCAAGGTCGACATGTGCCGCACGGCGTTCGACCTCGGCATCACCCATTTCGATCTCGCCAACAACTACGGCCCGCCGCCCGGATCGGCAGAAACCGCTTTCGGCGAAATCATGCGCACCGACTTCGCCGGCTTGCGCGACGAATTGATCATCTCCTCCAAGGCCGGCTACGACATGTGGCCGGGACCCTATGGAGAATGGGGCAGCCGCAAGTATCTGATCGCTTCCTGCGACCAGAGCCTGAAGCGGATGGGTCTCGACTATGTCGACATCTTCTATTCCCATCGCTTCGATCCCGACACGCCGCTCGAGGAAACCTGCGGCGCGCTCGACCATATCGTCCGCTCGGGCAGGGCGCTCTATGTCGGCATTTCGTCCTATAATTCGCAGCGCACCCGCGAAGCGGCCGCGATCCTCAAGGATCTCGGCACGCCGTGCCTGATCCACCAGCCGAGCTATTCCATGCTCAACCGCTGGGTCGAGGACGACGGGCTCGTCGATACGCTCGAAGATCTCGGCATCGGCTCGATCGTCTTCTCGCCGCTTGCCCAGGGCATGCTGACGACGAAGTATCTGAACGGGATCCCTGAGGACAGCCGCGCGGCCCAGAACCATTTCCTCAAGAAGAACTTCATCCGCCCGGCGATCATCGACAATATCCGCAAGTTGAACGGCATTGCCGAGCGCCGGGGCCAGACGCTGGCGCAGATGGCGCTTGCCTGGGTACTGCGCGGCGGCCGTATAACCTCGGCGCTGATCGGCGCCAGCCGTTCCGCGCAGATCGTCGATTGCGTCAAGGCGCTCGAGAACGACAGTTTCACGGCGGAAGAACTCGCAGACATCGATCTCTATGCGCGCGAGGCCGATATCAACCTCTGGGCCAAGTCGGCGGAGCTCTGATCAGAGCGAATTCATTGATTTGCCTCGATTTTAGGCAATATTGACTTATCCCCGGCGCCTTAGACAAAAGTCGAAGAAGGCGCCGGAAAACCGTTGCTGGACATGCATTTGTGAATATGTATGGTGCAGTGGTGCCGGTCCCGCCTGCCAGATGTTTCCTGCGCGCGGCCGGCAAAACGAGGAGGTGTGAGCTCTCTCGACGCGCCGGAAGGAGCCGAAGGAGAGTTCGACGGGAGATGTCGCGACCGCGACCCAACCGTGAAGGCGGGCAATAGGGAGGTATTATGGATCGCCGTTCATTCATTAAACACGCGAGCATCGGCGGCCTGGGTGCGGCTGCCGCCACGGCGCTCGCATCGCCGGCCATCGCGCAGGCAAACCCGAAGATCAACTGGCGTATGGCCTCGTCGTTCCCGAAGTCGCTCGACACGATCTACGGCGGCGGCGAAGTGCTGTCGAAATACGTTTCCGAAGCGACGGACGGCAATTTCCAGATCCAGGTTTTCGCAGCCGGTGAAATCGTTCCCGGTCTGCAGGCCGCTGACGCCGCCGCTGCCGGAACCGTCGAAGCCTGCCACACGGTCGCCTACTACTACTGGGGCAAGGACCCGACCTGGGCACTCGGTGCTGCCGTGCCTTTCGCGCTCAACGCGCGCGGCATGAACGCCTGGCATTATCACGGCGGCGGCATCGACCTCTTCAACGAGTTCCTCGCCACCCAAGGCCTCATTGGCTTCCCGGGCGGTAACACTGGCGTCCAGATGGGTGGCTGGTTCCGCAAGGAGATCAAGACCGTTGAGGACATGAAGGGCCTGAAGATGCGTATCGGCGGCTTCGCCGGCAAGGTCGTCGAAAAGCTCGGCGTGGTGCCGCAGCAGATCGCCGGCGGCGATATCTATCCCGCTCTCGAAAAGGGCACGATCGATGCCGCTGAGTGGGTCGGTCCGTACGACGATGAAAAGCTCGGCTTCTACAAGGTCGCGCCGTACTACTACTATCCCGGCTGGTGGGAAGGCGGCCCGACGGTGCACGCGATGTTCAACAAGGCGGCTTTCGAAGGCCTGCCGAAGAACTATCAGTCGCTGCTGCGCACCGCCTGCCAGGCGACCGACGCGAACATGCTGCAGAAGTATGATTACCTGAACCCGTCGGCGATCAAGCGCCTTGTGGCCGCCGGCGCAAAGCTCAGCCCGTTCAGCCCGGAAATCCTGTCCGCCTGCTTCGACAAGTCGAACGAAGTCTATGCGGAGATGGAAGCGTCGAACCCGACCTTCAAGAAGATCTGGGACTCGATCAAGGCCTTCCGCGCCGAGTTTTATCTCAACGCGCAGATCGCCGAATACAACTACGATACCTTCATGATGATCCAGCAGCGGAACGGCAAGGTCTGAGCCGCTCCACATCATCGCAGAAACGAAAACCCCGGGGCCTGGCTCCGGGGTTTTTGTTTGATCCGTAGTTCAAGTCCTGGGCGATTTTGCCCCTCACCCTAACCCTCTCCCCGCGTGCGGGGAGAGGGAAGCAGCGCGTATGTCCCCGACTGTGATGACGGGGGCCACGGCTGCCGCGAGTCCTTCTCCCCGTCGGGACGGGGAGAAGGTGCCGGCAGGCGGATGAGGGGCGAAACCGCGGAAGCTTCTGCCGCTCTAATTGAACTTAGGCGGCGCGCTGAGATCGGTCGCCGGCTTGTTCTGCTGGGCCGGTGCATTGTTCGGCTGGGCCGGCTGCTGACCGTTGTCGAGCGGGCTGCCGCCCGGCAATTGCAGGCCGCCCGGGAGGCCGAGACCGCCGCCGTTGTCGGGGAGGGTCAGCCCACCGCCACCCGTTCCGAAGCCCGGAACCTCGATCTTGATGGTGGACGGATCGACGGCGGCGCCGCTTCCCTTGTAGTGCATGACCATCTGCGGGAACATGATCGTCAGTGCCACCATGAGGATCTGGATGCCGACGAAAGGCACCGCACCCCAATAGATCTGGCCGGTGGTGACCGGCTGGGTGATTTTGCCGGTCACCTTGTCGAGGTAGGGCACCCTGGCTGCGACCGAGCGCAGGTAGAAAAGCGCGAAGCCGAAGGGCGGGTGCATGAAGCTCGTCTGCATGTTGATGCCGAGCAGCACCCCGAACCAGATCAGGTCGATCCCGAGCTTGTCGGCCGCCGGTGCGAGCAGCGGCACGATGATGAAGGCGAGCTCGAAGAAATCGAGGAAAAACGCCAGGAAGAAGACCAGCAGGTTGACCGCAATGAGGAAGCCGACTTCGCCGCCCGGCATCGCCGTCAGCAGGTGTTCCACCCAGATATGCCCGTTGACGCCGTAGAAGGTCAGCGAGAAGACGCGCGCGCCGATCAGGATGAACAGCACGAAGGCGGAAAGGCGCGTCGTTGAGGTCAGCGCCCCGCGCACGACATCGAGACTGAGGCGACCCTTGGCGGCGGCCATGATCAGGGCGCCGACCGCGCCCATCGCTCCGCCTTCCGTCGGCGTCGCGATGCCGAGGAAGATCGTGCCGAGGACGAGGAAGATCAGCGCCAGTGGCGGGATAAGAACGATGATGACCTGCTGAGCCAGCCGGGACAGCGCATTGATCTTGAGGGCCCGGTCGATGAGAGCGACGACGTAGATGAACGCGACGCCGACCGTCGCCCCGAGGATGTCCGCGTTCTCGCCTTGGGTCGGTGAGAGATAGACGTGCGCCGCATAGGCGATACCGGCGGCGGCGATGAGCGCGATGGCGAGCGAGGTGACGCCGGATCCGAGCGTGCGCGCTTCCAGCGGCAACGCCGGCATGGAGTCGCGATTGAGGAACGACATCAGCAGGATGTACAGCATGTACAGGCCGGTCAGGACCAGACCCGGGATGAGTGCGCCGGCATACATGTCGCCAACGGAACGGCCGAGCTGGTCGGCAAGGACGATCAGCACGAGCGAGGGCGGGATGATCTGGGCGAGCGTGCCGGAGGCGGCGATGACGCCGGATGCCACGCGCCGGTCATAGCCGTAGCGCAGCATGATGGGCAGCGAGATCAGCCCCATGGCGATGACCGAGGCGGCGACCACGCCAGTGGTTGCCGCAAGCAGTGCGCCGACGAAGATGACCGCATAGGCAAGACCGCCGCGGACGGGGCCGAAGAGTTGGCCGATGGTGTCGAGCAGGTCCTCGGCCATGCCTGACTTTTCCAGCACGATGCCCATGAAGGTGAAGAAGGGGATCGCGAGCAACGTGTCGTTGGACATCACCCCCCAGAAACGTTCGGGCAGTGCGTTGAGAAGCGGCCAGGAAAGATTGATCGAATCCGAAAGCGGCGCGAGTTCGACGCCGACGATGAAGAACAGGAGACCGTTGGCGGCGAGCGAGAAGGCGACGGGATAACCCAGCATCAGGAACACGATCAGCGATACGAACATGATCGGTGCCAGGTTTTCAGCGATGAACTCAATCACGAGCGCACCTCCGGAGCTTCGTCAAGCGGTGCGTGCGTCGGCACATAGGGGCTAGGGTCCTCCATATTTCCCGTCATGATCGCGATTTTCTTGATGATTTCCGAAACACCCTGCAGGGCGAGGAGCACGAAGCCGATGAGCAGGATGGCCTTGGCGGGCCAGATGATGAGGCCGCCTGCGCTCGACGAGACTTCACCCGACACGTAGGACATGCGGACGTAGGGGACGAGGTAATACAGCATGAGCACGACGAACGGCATCAGGAAGAAGACGTGGCCGAAGAGGTCGATCCAATGCTGTACGCGGCGCGAGAAACTGCCGTAGATGACGTCGATGCGAATGTGCTCGTTCTGGCTGAGCGTATAGGCCGCAGCAAACATGAAGGCAGCGCCGAAGAGATACCACTGCGCCTCGAGCCAGGCATTCGACGACATGTTGAATACTTTTCGGATGACGGCATTGCCCGCGCTCACGAGCACGGCGACCAGAATGAGCCAGCCGACCGCCTTGCCGATATTCTCGGTGATGGTGTCGATCAATCGGCTGAAGCCGAGTAACGGTTTCATCAAGTTCCTCCCCGCAATGGCTGTTTTTATCTTTCGCCAAGCACAGTCACAGTGCCGATTTCAAGCCTCCTTTCAAGCCCGATGCCCGATTTTCCGGGATAGCGGGAGGGTCTCAGACCAAAGTCGAATATGGGGCAGCAGGAAATGCCCAAGACTTAGGCAGGCAAGCGCGGCGACCGCCGTTTCCTCCACAGTTGCGCAACACAGAATGGTCATCGGTTTCCTTCATGCTCAGGGCAATTCGGGAGCCGGACCTTTCGACCCGCTCCTTCCTGCACAGGCACCGTGCGACGGGGTCTTGAAACGCTTCGGAGTTTCAGGCTGGATGCGCTCGCCGAGAATCTAGAGCGGTATGAGGGAAAGTGGGTGCGGTTTTCCGCCCGCATCCCGCTCTAACTTATTAAGAATCGATCACGTTTATGGTTTTGGGTCGTCTCGACCCAAAACCATCGTGCTCTAAGGGAAGAGGCAAGCCATGGTCGCGACTATCCGCAACCCGATCCTTCCGGGCTTCAACCCGGACCCGTCGATCTGCCGCGTTGGAGACGATTATTACATCGCCACTTCGACCTTCGAATGGTACCCGGGCGTGCAGATCCACCACTCACGCGATCTCGTGAACTGGCGGCTCGTGCGTCGGCCGCTGGAGCGGGCAAGCCAGCTCGACATGCGCGGCAATCCCGATAGCTGCGGTATCTGGGCGCCGTGCCTATCCTATTCAGGCGGGCTGTTCTGGCTGGTCTATACCGACGTCAAGCGCTTCGACGGCAACTTCAAGGATGCGCACAACTACATCGTCACGGCGGAAGCGGTGGAGGCGACCTGGTCCGACCCGGTCTATGTCAACTCCTCCGGTTTCGACCCCTCGCTCTTCCATGACGACGACGGCCGCAAGTGGTTCATCAACATGCAGTGGAACCATCGCACCGAGAGTTTCGGCGGCGCGCCGAAGAGCCCGGCTTTCGATGGCATTCTCCTTCAGGAGTGGGACGAGCGCACGCGCCGGCTGGTTGGCCCGGTCAAGAACATCTTCGCCGGCAGTTCGCTCGGCCTGGTCGAGGGGCCGCATCTCTTCAAGCGCAACGGCTGGTATTACCTGACGACCGCCGAGGGGGGTACCGGCTATGACCATGCGGTGACGATGGCGCGCTCGCGCACCATCGACGGGCCCTATGAGATGCATCCGAACACCCATCTCATCACATCGAAGGATCATCCCGAGGCTGCGCTGCAGCGGGCAGGGCACGGGCAATATGTCGAGACGCCGGACGGTCAGGCCTACCACACCCATCTTTGCGGGCGTCCGCTGCCGCCGCAGCGCCGCTGCACCCTCGGCCGCGAAACGGCGCTGCAGAAATGCGTCTGGCGCGAGGATGGCTGGCTTTACCTCGAAAACGGCGGCACGGTCCCGGACGTGACCGTTCCAGCGCCGGCGAGTACGAGCGTCGTCGCTCAGCCAAGCGTAGTCGAGACCGATTTCGACGAGGCGGAGCTTCCCGCCGAGTTCCAGTGGCTGCGCACGCCCGTGGCTGAGCGCATCTTCTCGCTGACGTGGCGGGAGGGGCATCTGAGGCTCTTCGGCCGGGAAAGCATCGGCAGTTGGTTCGAGCAGGCGTTGGTGGCGCGGCGGCAGGAGCACCATTCGTTCCGGGCAGAGACCGTCGTCGAGTTTGCGCCCGAGACCTACCAGCAGGTGGCCGGCCTGACGCATTACTACAACAGGCACAAGTTTCACGCACTGGGCGTTACCTGGCACGAAAAGCTCGGACGGGTTGTCACCATTCTCTCGTGCCCCGGCGATTTTCCGCATGGCCGCCTGGCGTTCCCGGCGGGCAGCGGCGTCGCGGTTCCGGATGGACCGATCCACCTGGCGATGGAAGTGCGCGACAACGATCTCCAGTTCTTCTGGCGGGCGACGGAGCGCGATACATGGCAGGCGATCGGCCCGGTGCTCGACGCCGGCGTGGTTTCCGACGAAGGTGGGCGGGGCGAGCACGGCTCGTTCACCGGTGCTTTCGTCGGCATGTTCGCCTTCGACACGTCGGGCAGCGCACTGCCGGCCGATTTCGATCATTTTCGCTATCAGGCGCTGTCTTAAGCGAATTAAATTTATAAGGAAACAATCATAAACGACGGTTATCATTACATAATTGTAATGCAGCGTTTCATATTCGGTTCAGGAAGCGAACTTTAGTTTCGAGGGGCAGACAACGAAAGGAAGCCCCTCATGAAACGTCTCATCATTGCCCTCGTCGCCAGTTCCTTCCTGGCAAGCCCCATGGCTTTCGCCCAACCGTCCAGATCTTTCGAGGTTGCGCAGGTGCATGACCGTTACCGGTCCAAGTCTGTCGACCGCCACGTATACAAGCACGTCGACAAGACCGTCGAAAAGCGCGTGATCATCAAGAAGCATCGCTGGGCGCGGGGCCATCGCTTGAGCCCGGCCGAGCGGCGCCACATGGCCTATGTCCGTGACTACCGGCGGTACAAGCTGCGCACGCCGCCACGCGGCCAGCAATGGGTGCGCGTCGACAATGACTTCCTGCTCATCAGCCTGGCGACCGGCGTGATCGTCGGCCTTGCCGCGGCGCACTGATCTCCAGCAGTTTGAAGAGGCGGCGGCCTGTCGGCCGCCTCCTTCTTCTTAGGTAACCAAGGGGGGAAAAGGCAGGTCCCCGAGGGCCGCCTTCGCCGTCTCGGAGGACGACGCTAGATCATTTCATTGTTTCATTGAAACAGGGAAATAATCTAACTCTTTGAAACTACGCAATTCCGGACGGAAAACCCTTTCACACTTTTCCTGGATTTGCTCTAGCTCGCCGAAGCGAGGCAGGATTTCAGCGAAGCGCCGAGATTCTCCATCAGTTGGAAATAGAGGTCTGGCCCGGCATCGAGCGTTGCCGCCTCAGGGTCGAGCGTTCCGGATTTCGCCGGGGTGCCTTCGATGACGACATTGATCAGCTTCGGCTCGAATTGCGGTTCGGCAAAGACGCAGGTCGCGCCCAGTTCCTTGATCTTGGCGCGGATTTCGGAAAGCCGTTCGGCGCCGGGAAGCACTTCGGGGCTGACGGTGATGGATCCGGCGACACGTACCTTGTAGCGATGCTCGAAATACTGATAGGCGTCGTGGAAGACGACGAAAGGCTTATCCCGGACCGGCGCCACGGTCTCTGCAAGGTTTGTGTCCAACGCATCCAATCTTTGGTTGAGCTTGGCCAGATTGGCTTCGTAGGCAGAGGCGTTGTCGGGGTCGGCTTCAGCGAGCGCTTTTTCGATCTCGGCGGCCATCGCCTTGGCGTTCATCGGGTCAAGCCACAGATGCATGTCGAATTCACCCTCGGCATGGTCGTGCTCATGATCGTGAGCCGGCTCCTGTTCGGCGCCGTGCTCTTCATGTTCGTGGCCATCGTGGGCAGCTTCATCACCTTCGTCGTCATGCCCGTGCGCCTCGAACGCACCGCCTTCGCGGAACGTCAGCTTCTCAAGACCGGGCGCTGCGCTGAGTTCCACCACCTTGGCACCGCTGCCAAGCGCTTCGAGCGGCTTGTCCAGGAAGGCTTCGAGGCCGTGGCCGACCCAGAACACCACGTTCGCCGCCTGCAACGCCGCGGCATTCGAGGGTTTCATGTTGTAGGTATGCGGCGAAGCGCCGCCCTCGACGATGAGCGACGGTTCGCCGACGCCCTCCATGATCGATGCAACCAGCGAATGGACAGGCTTGATGGAAGCCACCACATTGAGGCTTTCCGCCCAGGCCGGCGCGGACAAAAGGACGGTGGATGCAAAAAGCAGGGCAGGCGTCGATCTCATTGGGGTCTCCGAGCTTCACAGGTTCAAAGTGTTGCGTCGCCATTGCGCGTCCGACCTTGCGCAACGCCGCCATGTAATGTTATTACATCAATTGCGTTATGCTATAACGTGTGCGATAGCCAGTGGCAACCATCATCCGGAATTTTCTGATGCTGAATTACCGATCGCCAGAAACGAGGCCGCTCGTCAGCCTCAACAATGCCGGGGTGCGCCGGAACGGGCGATGGCTCGTGCGCGGCGTCGAGTTCTCGATCAGCAGGGGCGAAATCGTCACTCTGATCGGTCCGAACGGGTCGGGAAAATCGACGACGGCGAAGACGGCGATCGGCGTGCTGAAGCCAGACGAGGGACACGTCGAGCGGGTCGCGGGGCTCAAGGTCGGCTATGTGCCGCAGAAGCTCGCCGTCGACTGGACCTTGCCCTTGACGGTCGAGCGGCTGATGACGCTGACCGGACCCTTGAAGGGCCGTGAGATCGAGGAGGCGCTCGCCGCAACCGGAATGCTGCACATGGCGAAAGCGGAAGTGCAGCATCTTTCGGGTGGCGAGTTCCAGCGGGCGCTGCTTGCCCGCGCGATCGCCCGCAAGCCCGATCTGCTCGTTCTCGACGAGCCGGTCCAGGGCGTAGACTTCTCCGGCGAGATCGCGCTTTATGAACTCATCAAACAGATCCGCAACCGCACCGGCTGCGGCATCCTGCTGATCTCGCACGATCTCCATATCGTGATGGCCGAGACGGATACGGTCGTCTGCCTCAACGGCCATGTCTGTTGCCGCGGCACGCCGCAGGCGGTGAGCCGCAGCCCGGAATATCTGAAGCTTTTCGGTCGGCGGGCAGCCGGCACGCTCGCGGTCTACAGCCACCATCACGACCATACGCACCTGCCGGACGGCCGCGTGCTGCATGCGGACGGCAGCATCACCGAAAGCTGTTTCCCGGGTGACGGGCATCATCATCACGAGGAATCCGAGGACGTGCACGATCACGATCCGGACTGCGGCTGCGGCCATCACACGCGGCTCCAAGGCTTCGAACAGGCGGAGAAGCGCGATGCTTGACGATTTCTTCATCCGCGCGCTGGTCGCCGGCATCGGCATTGCCATGGTTGCGGGCCCGCTCGGCTGCTTCGTCATCTGGCGGCGCATGGCCTACTTCGGGGACACTATGGCGCATTCGGCACTACTCGGCGTGGCGCTGTCGTTGCTCCTCGAGCTCAACCTGATGATCAGCGTCTTCATTGTCGCCTCTGTCGTCTCGCTGCTGCTGCTCTTCCTGCAGAAGCGCGGTGCGCTGTCGACGGACGCGCTGCTCGGCATCCTCTCGCATTCGGCACTGTCGATCGGTCTCGTTATCGTCGCCTTCATGACTTGGGTTCGGATCGATCTCGTCGGCTTTCTTTTCGGTGATATTCTCGCCGTCTCCGAGGCCGACATCGACATCATCTGGGGCGGCGGCATTCTGGTGATCTTCGCGCTCGTCTATCTCTGGCGGCCGCTGCTCGCCTCGACCGTCAATCCGGAACTGGCGGAAGCCGAAGGCCTGCGGCCTGAGAGGGCACGGCTTTTCTTCATGCTGCTGATGGCGCTGGTGATTGCCATCGCCATGAAGATCGTCGGCATCCTGTTGATCACGTCGCTTCTGATCATCCCGGCGGCGACCGCGCGCCGCTTTGCCGGCTCGCCGGAAATCATGGCTGTTCTCGCTTCGGCGATAGGCGCGCTCGCCGTCGCCGGCGGCCTTTTCGGCTCGCTTCACTTCGACACGCCATCGGGGCCGTCTATCGTGGTCGCGGCACTGGCGCTGTTCGTGCTGAGTCTGCTGCCGGTCGGCAGAAGGCTCGAAAGCGCTTCACATTCTTCGTACGGAGGGCATCGCTGATGGGCACGCCGCAATTAACGAAAAACCAGTCGCTGGTGATGGGAGCGCTGGCCCATTCGGAAGGCCCTATGAGCGCCTATACCATTCTCGACAAACTGCGCGATGAGGGTTTTCGCGCGCCGCTGCAGGTCTACCGCGCGCTCGACAAGCTGCTCGAATACGGCCTCGTCCACCGGCTGGAAAGTTTGAACGCCTTCGTGGCCTGCACCTGCCCGCATGAGCATGAGCATGATCGCGGCGTCACCGCATTCACCATCTGCGAGGGCTGCGGCCAGGTGACGGAGTTCCACGACGCAGCGATCGAGGAGCGGCTTTCGGCGCTCGTGCGCGCGCAGAGCTTCAAGACCGAAAAGACGACGATCGAGATCCGCGGCCACTGCAAGAGCTGCGCCTGATTTCCGGCCTGCCCATCAGTCCAGCCGCGTCAGTTGGGCGGCATAGCGCTGCCAGTTCTTCACGTAGTGTTCGGCGGAACGCTTGAGCCTCTCGACGGCGGCGTCATCAAGGATACGGATCGCCTTGGCTGGTGCACCGACAATCAGCGAATTGTCTGGAAATTGCTTGCCTTCGGTGATGAGTGCATTGGCACCTACAAGGCAGTTCTTGCCGATCTGCGCTCCATTCAACACGGTCGCGCCCATGCCGATCAGCGAATTGTCGCCGATCGAGCAGCCGTGGATGATCGCCCGGTGGCCGATGGTGCAACCTTCTCCGATCGTCGTCGGAAAACCGGGGTCGACATGGATGATCACGGCTTCCTGGATGTTGGTGCGTGCACCGATGCGGATCGGCTCGTTGTCGCCGCGTAGCGTCGCGCCGAACCAGATGCCGACATCCTCGCCGAATTCCACCTGGCCGATAACATTAGCGTCGGGGGCGACCCAATAGCGGCCTTCCCCCGGCGTTTGCGGCTGCAGCGATCCGAGTGCGAAGAGTGGCATGCGTGTTTCCCTCCTGCTGCATGTTTCCTTCAATCCTAGCCGATTAAGGATCAAAACATGCAGCAATTCAAAGTGCGACAGCGTCCCTCGCGCGCCTGTCAGGACGCGCGGTGCTGCAGCGCTGGATCGAGCTAGACGACGGTGACCGAGAGTGCGGCGATGCCGTCGACGCCGCAAGTGACGACGTCGCCGCGCTGGACCGCGCCGACGCCCGCGGGTGTTCCGGTCATGATCACGTCGCCCGGCGCAAGCGTGAAGGTCGTTGAAAGCTCGGCGATGATCTCGGGCACCTTCCAGATCATCTGGTCGAGATCGCCCTGCTGGCGCGTTTCGCCGTTGACCTTCAGCCAAATATTTCCATTGCTCGGATGGCCGATCGCCTCCGACGGTACGAGTTCCGAGACAGGTGCGGAATGCTCGAAGGCCTTGGCGGCCGTCCAGGGCTTGCCGGCCTTCTTGGCTTCTGCCTGCAGGTCACGCCGTGTGAAATCGATGCCGACCGCATATCCATAGACATGATTGAGCGCTTCCTCGACGGGAATGTCGGCGCCGCCGCTGCGCAGGGCGACGATCAGTTCCACCTCGTGGTGGACATCGGAGGAGCGTGGCGGGTAGGGGAAGTTCTCGCCCGGCGGCCGCAGGTTGTCCGGGTTTTTCTGGAAAAAGAAGGGCGGCTCGCGGTCGGGGTCATGCCCCATCTCGATCGCGTGAGCGGCGTAGTTGCGGCCGACGCAGTAGACGCGCCGGACGGGGAAGCCCACGAGGCTGCCGGAAATCGGCAGCAGCACGGGCGGTGAGGGCGGTATGACTGTTTCCAAGATCGTCCCCTTCTACCGTGATCGACCCGGTGGCGACTATCGAACGCTGGGCCGTCATACGGAAGTTCGAGACGCCACAGGCCTGCGCATCGATAGACGCGCGGAACTGTGGCGAATCTGAAGCTGGACGTTAGCAGCCGGAAGGGCTGCCGCAAAAGGCAAAGTTATGCCGATGGTTCGACGCCGCGGCTGCACTCAGGCGCAGCGCACATAGGCTTTAAGCTGGTCGCGTGTCAGAAACCGGCCGTCCGAGCGCGAATTGAGTTCCGGATGGCTGTATTCGAGGCTGGGTACTTCGGGAAGTTCAAGGGCCTGTCGGACTGTCATGATGCCGATGTCCTTGCGGCCGCTTTCGCGCTTCATGCTGACTTCGACTATGCGATAGAGATGGCTCTCGCTCATGCTGGCTCTCCCGTCTTATTTTTCCCCTTGGTGTGGACTAAAGCTCTCCGAAATTGGTTTTTGTGAGGCACCTCAGAATATAACTGAGAGAAATGAACGCTTCGCGACAGAAATCGGGCGGTTTCGCGGAGATTTCTGTGTCATTTCGAGATATGAGCTATGAACTGTACCGGTTCCGCGCGCGATCAATTCGGTCGGATACGGATATTGTACACGGATGGCGGAGCCGAAAAAGGCTACCGCCGAAAACAAAAAATATACCTTGACCGGTGCGAGCAATATCCCGGCGTCGTGCGCCGGTGCCTCAATGCGTCTCTAGATGCGCCTCTTTGGCGGCGGAAATAAAGAGCTTGCGGGCCTCCTCGACGGTACGGCGGCCATCAATTGCTGCACGGCAGGCGCTGCGGGCGGCGACGTAGTAAGGTCCACGGTGGGGCCACTGGTCCGCCAGGCACCTCAGCGCGTCGGACGGTCCCTTGACCATACGCACGTCGTTACCGGTCAATCCAACCTCGATGGGATGGCTCCACAACACTTGATGCATGCTTCTCCTCCTTGAGATCATGAACAACAACGTCGCAAGATGGGCCCAGGTTCCGTACTCCTCTTGCGCGCAACTTGAGCCAAGCGCTTCAATGTAGCGCAGGAATTGCGGTTTGTCCGCTATTTTGCAGACGTTCGTCCGCCGGAGGAACCAATCGCGCTTCACAGGGGTTTCGCTTGCGTATGCTCTGAGGGGAGCGGCCGGACGATTGCCCTGGACGTTGGCGAACCGGATCAAATCCCCTGACGAGTTCATTGTGGTCGATCGCGCGCCGAGTTGGGACGGCGCGGCGGTCTTCTGTCGTGTTAGGAAGGAACAATGTGGACGAAATCGCTGGTCGCCGAAATCATTGGTGAGCCTTCGCTGTCGCAGTACGCCGGCAGCAGTCTCGCCCAATTCGAATGGAAAAATCGCGTCATCGTCATCTTCTCAGATCTCACGAACGAGAAAGCGGAACGTCAGGAGAAGCTGCTGCTTGCGAAGCACCGCGAACTTGCGCGTCACGATGTCGTCGTCCTGCGTGTCAGGGACGGTTGCGCCGTGCCGCTATATGGAGCCGGCGGTGATCTCGACGCTCGCCAGATCCGCGAGGACCTCGATGTCAACGAGGTTCGCGACTTCACCGTTGTGGTTGTAGGGAAGGATGGATCGGTGAGACTTCATGCGAACGAACCGAAGAGCCCGGCGGAGTTCTTCGCGCTTTTCCGGAGCGCCACGCCAGCAGATCATCATGCGCCGAGGAACTGACGCAGGAACTCGACCGCGGCTGGTCAATGCACCGTCTTTGAAATCGGCAGTCCCACCGAGGCCTCCTCCTTCAATTGGGCATCGACGCGCATCGCCGCCACATACTCTTCGGTGAGTTCCATCAAAGCCAGTGCGATCTCCTGCCACGTCCAGCCTTCGCTTTCGGCGACGGCGATCAGCAGCTCGAAATCGTCACCCATCGCACGTTGGCATTCGAGATCGCGGTCGCGATGATCGTTGCGAATGTTTTGTGCTAGCGCTTTAGACATCGTTCCTCCTCACTCCGAAAACCAACTCCGGGAGCATCCGCGTGGTTCCATCACGGAGAATTCTTTTGCTGGACAATACGTGATCGATGGCGAGATGGTTGCAGGGATGGTGTGGTTTGAAGAGTCTGTCGCACGAAGACCATTTACCATGGCGCGGCGGCGTCGATGCAACGGCGAGCGCGGTAGTCTCGCCTTATGTGAATCCACGCGCTATAAGGGCTCGCCCTACTGCATGGGTTCCTAAAATCGGAATCGATTTGAGGATAAGATCATGCAGCGGTTCAAAGCGCTACAGCGACCTTTGCGCGTCTTAAGAGACGCGCGGCGCTGTGGTTCCGTACTGCCGCTCCGATATGGCCCCGGCACGCCAGAAGGCGTCGTGCGCACCCGTGAGATGTGGAGAAAGTTGCCGCCAATGGCCGAAAATCCGGGAAATACCCGATACTTCAAGGCGCCGGTCTTCGCCGTGGCGCCGATGATCGACTGGACCGACCGGCACTACCGCTTCTTCGCGCGCCAGCTCTCGCGCCATGCGCTGCTCTATACCGAGATGATCGTCGCCGACGCGATCCTGCGGGGCGATCGCGAGAAGCTGCTCGACTACCATGCCGCGGAGAACCCGGTCGCCTTGCAGCTTGGCGGCAACGATCCGGTAAAGTTGGCGGAGGCGGCGCGGATCGGCGAAGGCTTCGGCTACGACGAGATCAACATGAATGTCGGCTGCCCGTCCGATCGGGTGCAGTCGGGCACTTTCGGCGCCTGCCTCATGCAGGAGCCGGCGCTCGTTGCCGAATGCGTTGCGGCGATGAAGGCGGCCGTCAGAATTCCCGTCACGGTCAAATGCCGCATCGGCGTCGACGACCAGGACCCGGAACAGGCGCTGCGCGAGCTTGTCGCCCTCGTGAAGGAAGCCGGCACGGATGCCGTCTGGGTCCATGCACGCAAGGCCTGGCTGAAAGGCCTGAGCCCAAGGGAGAACCGCGAGGTCCCGCCGCTCGACTATGGCCTCGTGCATCGGCTGAAAGCGGAAAATCCGAACCTTTTCATCGGTCTCAACGGCGGTCTTCAGACGCTGGATCAGGCGCTTTCGCATCTGGATCCTCGCCAGCTGCCGCCGGGCGCGGCCGCCGAGCCTTCCGTTGAAACCGGAAACGGCCCGGCCCTGGACGGCGTCATGCTCGGCCGGGCCGCCTATCACGACAGCGGCTTGCTAACCGCCGCCGACGGCCATTTTGCCCATCCCCTGACGGGTGCTGCGCCCGAGCCGATCGAGCCGCACGCCTTCAATGATCGCGATCATCGCCTGTCGCTCGATTACTGGGCCGGCGTGCGTGACGCCATGGCGGACTACGCCGCCACCCATATCGCCCGCGGCGGCCGGCTGATCCACGTCACCCGCCACATGGTCGGCCTTTTCCAGGGCTGGCCCGGCGCCCGACGCTACCGCCAGCTCCTCTCCGCCGACGCTACCCGCAAGGGCGCCGGCCCTGAGGTGATCCACGCCGCCTTCGACGCGGTGTTCGAGGCGGCAACGGCACGGCAGGCGGCGGAGTAGGCATATCAGGACTCTTTCGTTCCTGGATGCCCCTCACCCTAGCCCTCTCCCCGCGAGCGGGGCGAGGGGACTGAGAGCGTGCCGCACGTTTCCTTCGCCCCGCTTGCGGGGAGAAGGTGGCCGGCAGGCCGGATGAGGGGCTTTGCCGAACGCTACCCAACAAAAAAACGGCGCCTCTTGCGAAGCGCCGTTCTTCAAATCCAACCGAAAGGTCCGGCTTAGAGAGCCTGGAGGTTGACGGCCTTCGGGCCTTTGCCCATGCGGTCCGGCTCGGTGTCGAAGGAGACCTGCTGGCCGTCCTTCAGCGTTGCGAGGCCAGCGGCCTGAACGGCGGAAATGTGGACGAAAACGTCCTTCGCGCCGCCTTCCGGCGTGATGAAACCAAAACCCTTGTCCTGGTTGAAGAATTTTACGGTGCCCTTGGTGGTCATGGAAGAAGTCCTTTTCCTTCAGTCTTAGTTGGTTGTCCGCGCCCCCGGAGGGATGCGAACGGGTCGTCTTCAGCGCTATCGGCACTGAAAGGCGTCGAGTGGTCACGATATCGGGGAAAAGACGTCAACGATGCCGCTTGCGGCAGTCCCGGCGGAATGGCCGGGCTCAAACGAAAGTCCAGTCTCCGGGATTGAAAACGCCCGAACAATGCTAGAAGTGGCAGTATTTGCAGAAAAAGGCAAGCGAAGTTTCCGGATGCCGCAAAGCCGGGCGCAATGCCTTGGCCCCGGCCTCTTGCGCGGCTTCGCTCGGCGGCACACAGATCCCGAAATGTCGTGGATTGCCTCTTTCTGACCACATTTTCGTCCCGACGCTCGGCTGAGCGTAGCGAGCCCGGATGCAACCATCACGGGCTTGCTGCCGACGCGGCGAACCGGTAGGTCTGGCCGGAGAGGAACATTGCAATTGATGAACAACAGGTGCCCGGCGTGATCGATCCCTATGTCCTCCTCGGAATTGAGCGCGACGCCGACGAGCGGGCGATCCGGACTGCCTATCGAAAGGCCGTAAAGACCGCGCATCCGGACCGCGGCGGCGATGCCGAGCAGTTCGGTAAGCTGCAGGCCGCCTATGACCTGCTCAAGGATCCAGTGCGCCGCAAGGTCTATGACGACACCGGCTACGATCCGCAGCTCGCGGATCCCCGGGACCTCAAGGGCCTGATGATGCTCGAAGCGCTGGTCAACGACTTCATCCTCGACGAGCGCGAGCCCGGCACCTTCGATCCGGTCGCGGCGATGCGCCGAAAACTCTCCGACGACATCGTCAAGAACCGCTTCCACATCCTCGAGCTCGAACGCCACCGCTCGCGCGTCCGCAAACACCTCGACCGCCTCGGCCGGCGGCCGGAAACCGACGTGCTCGGCTCGATGCTGCGCGCGCGCAGCCAGTCGATCGCCGAGGCGATCAAGAACGCCGAATCGCAGATCGAGGCGATCGAGCAGGCCTATACGATGCTGGAGGGGTATTCGTATGAGCTGGAGGCGTTGGAGGCGAAGCCGCGCGCGGCGGAGTAGGGCGCTATCATGCGACGGTAGGAATCATCCGCTCTGCACGGCCGAGGTGAATTCAGGCACTGCACTGTTCCTGCCGCGCGACGCCAATTCCGCTGGCTGGGCGAAGGCCGCCAGGGCGAGTTTGCGGCGACCATTGTCCTGCGGCCAACGACGAGCCACGAACCACGCCCGGTAGCAACCCTTGTCCGCCAGGCGAACTGGCGCCGGCTGCGGCAGCACAACGAACGCTATTGACCTCTTCCTCGGATTTCTCAATCCCGAGGCTTGGTCCACTCGGCTACGCCATCGTCAGGACGAAAGTCGCGCCGGCCGCAATGGCCCGGAGAGACTGCGCGTGGTCATCAGTCGCCGGCCGTCGCGGATACATCGGCTGAAGCGGACGCACTGCCAACATCGCCGCCGGCGCCGTGGTCGCCGTCCTCGCTGACGCCACCTGTATCGCCGCCGGCACTACCGCCACTATCGCCGCCGGTACTACCACCACCACCATCGCCGCCGACGCCGACACCACCGCCGCCACCGGCACCACCACCGACGCTACCGCCGGCACCACCACCGCCGCTACCGCCGCCGCTGGCACCACCGCCACCACTCGAGCCGCCGCCGCCGAAGGCACCGCCGCTGGGGAAGGTATTATCGGTCGTTCCGAAGGGGTTGGCACTCGTGATCGCAGCTGTAGACAAGGGCGGACATTGCTCGATTTGCTCTGCGGTGAGGATCATGTTGCGGTTCCGCGCCATGCAGCAAAGCTGATAATTGCCCTCTGTAAGCGGACTACACTGATCAGCCGTGAGTATCGGCCGCTCGGCGCCCTGGGCGCGCGCGGGAACCGTTGTCGACGCAAAAAATCCGACCGACATAAGAGCCAGGCCGGTGCCCGTAAGAAGTACATGTAGGGTTTTCATGTCTTTTTTCTCCCTAATTTAGTATTGCCTTAAATGAGGCAATGACCAAATCCGCAATAGGGAGGAAAGTTCCATAAAAAATAAGGGGTTTTGGCAGGGCGGCGACCGGGGAAGCAACTTTGCCAAATGACCGTTGAAGATGAATCATCGGTGGGCGTTTGATGTGCGGAAATCGTTCTACAGTAGTGACGATTCTCGGCGGTTTTAGCTCGCCATGACCACCAACGCTTTGCGGAATTATTTCTTCCAACCGCAGGGTAAGGCTACTCGGATTAGCTCGCTCATCAACCTGAGGCAGTCCTGCTGTGTCGGTTTCTGATACCCCGGTGCACGGGCGGCTACCGCCCCGGCCGCCCAGTCTTGCCCTTCGTCCGCCCCTTGCGTCGCTTCTCCTCCGCCGGATCCTCATAGGAGCCGGCGCCTGGCTTCGCCCGGATCAGCGGCTTCTCGGGCACCTTTCCTGTCACCGGCTTTTCCGTTCGGCCGACGGTCATCTCGTCGAGGGTGTTCTTGCGGAACAGCGATTGGCCCTTGCCTGTAGGGACGGCCACGTCGCGGCCCATTTCGTCGAGGTCCGGCTTGCGGAAAAGCGGGCGTTCGGTGTCGGTGCCTGGCCCCATGTCGTCGAGCGAGGGTTTCTGGAAGAGCGATTTGGAATCCGCCGCGGTGGATCCTCGGGTCGAACCCGAGGATGACGGAGCCCCCGTTGAGCCGCCTGCACCCTTGCGAACCTCCGCACTCCGCGCCTCTTCTTTTCGTTTCCCTGTCGCGCCTTCGGCACTCCGCGCCTCTTCCCGTGCCAGCGGATCGTCCAGCGCGGCGAGTTCGGCGGCCTTGAGGCGCTTGATCTCGTCGCGCAGTCGTGCGGCGGTTTCGAAGTCGAGGTCGGCGGCGGCGTCGCGCATCTGTTTTTCGAGCGCGTTGAGATGCGCCTGCAGATTGTTGCCGACGAGGTGGCCGCCGTCGGCAAACCCCTTGCCGGAGACACCGGAAATGTCGGCGCGGACGTGGTCGCGCTCGTAGACCGAATCGAGGATGTCGGAGATCTTCGCCTTCACCGATTCCGGCGTGATGCCGTTTTCGAGGTTGTAGGCCATCTGCTTCTCGCGGCGGCGGGCGGTTTCCTCCATAGCGCGCTGCATGGAGCCGGTGATGGTGTCGGCATAGAGGATGACCTTGCCGTCGACGTTGCGGGCGGCGCGGCCGATCGTCTGGATCAGCGATGTTTCCGAGCGCAGGAACCCTTCCTTGTCGGCGTCTAGGATGGCGACGAAGCCGCATTCGGGAATGTCGAGGCCCTCGCGCAACAGGTTGATGCCGACCAGCACGTCGAAGGCGCCGAGGCGGAGGTCGCGGATGATCTCGATGCGTTCCAGCGTGTCGATGTCGGAGTGCATGTAGCGCACCCGCACGCCCTGCTCGTGCAGGTATTCGGTGAGATCCTCGGCCATGCGCTTGGTGAGCACGGTGACGAGCGTGCGATAGCCGGCGGCAGCCGTCTCGCGGATTTCTCCGAGCACGTCGTCGACCTGGGTCTTCGCCGAGCGCACTTCGACCGGCGGGTCGATGAGGCCGGTCGGGCGGATCACCTGTTCGGCAAAGACACCGCCGGACTGTTCCATCTCCCAGCCGCCGGGCGTCGCGGAGACGGCGATGGTGTCCGGGCGCATCGCGTCCCATTCCTCGAAACGCAGCGGCCGGTTGTCCATGCAGGAGGGCAGGCGGAAGCCGTATTCGGCCAGCGTCGCCTTGCGGCGGAAGTCGCCGCGATACATGCCACCGATCTGCGGGATGGTGACGTGGCTCTCGTCGATGAAGATCAGCGCGTTGTCGGGAATATATTCGAACAGCGTCGGCGGCGGCTCGCCCGGCTTGCGGCCGGTCAAGTAACGCGAATAGTTCTCGATGCCCTGGCAGGAGCCGGTGGCTTCCAGCATTTCGAGGTCATAACGGGTGCGCTGCTCCAGCCGCTGCGCTTCCAGCAGGCGGCCGGCGTGCTCCAGTTCGGCCAGGCGGAAGGTCAGCTCGTCCTTGATTGCCTTGATGGCGGCGTTCAGCGTCGGTCGCGGCGTCACATAGTGCGAGTTGGCGTAGATCTTCACGGACTTCAGGTCGCCGGTCTTCTGGCCGGTCAGCGGATCGAACTCGGTGATGGAGTCGATCTCGTCGCCGAACATCGAGATGCGCCAGGCGGCATCCTCCAGGTGGGCGGGGAAGATCTCGATGGTGTCGCCGCGCACGCGGAACGAGCCGCGCTGGAAATCCATGTCGCGGCGCTTGTACTGCTGCGCCACGAGGTCGGCCAGCAATTGCCGCTGGTCGAGCCGATCGCCGACATTCATCTGGAAGGTCATCGCCGTATAGGTTTCGACCGAGCCGATACCGTAGATGCAGGAGACCGAGGCGACGATGACCACATCGTCACGTTCGAGGAGCGAGCGCGTCGCCGAGTGGCGCATGCGGTCGATCTGTTCGTTGATCGAGGATTCCTTCTCGATATAGGTGTCCGAGCGCGGCACATAGGCTTCCGGCTGGTAGTAGTCGTAGTAGGAGACGAAATACTCGACCGCGTTGTCCGGGAAGAAGTTCTTGAATTCGGAATAGAGCTGGGCGGCGAGCGTCTTGTTCGGAGCCAGGATGACGGCCGGACGCTGCGTCGCCTCGATCACCTTGGCCATGGTGAAGGTTTTTCCCGAGCCGGTGACGCCAAGCAGAACCTGGTTGCGCTCGCCGGAACCGAGACCTTCGACCAGATCGGCGATCGCCGTCGGCTGGTCGCCGGAGGGCTGATAGTCGGTCACCATGTTCAGCGAAATGCCGCCTTCCGATTTCTCGGGCCGGGCAGGGCGGTGCGGCGTCCAGAGCTTGCCGTCCTTGAACAGCGGGTTGCCGCTCTCGATCAGCTTGGCGAGCGCCTCCACGGTGGCGGTGACGCCGGAACCGGCCGTCAGCTTGTCGGCATCCTCCAGTGCGACATCGAGGCCGGCCACCGGATTGAGCCCCGCGGCGGCGCGCGTCTTCGGATCATGGCTGCCGCCCATCGACGTGCCGCGGGCGGTCTTGCCGCCGACGATCTCCGGCTTGCCCTTGCCGCCGCGCGCTGCGTCGGCCGACTTTTCCTTGGCCGCGGATTTCGAAGCAGCAATTTCCACCTTCTTGCGATGCTTGCCCGCCTTGGAGGCGATCTCCCGCTGGCTTTCGAAGGTGCTTGCTTCCGCTTCCGCCTCGAGTTGCTTCACCCAATCGGAGACATTGCCGGACAGCGGCGTGCCGGAAAGCGGCGCCTGTGGGGCTTCTTCGAAACCGCTCGGTGTTGACGATTTCTTCGGGGAGTTCTTCGGATTTTGGGCCATGGCCGGAATATGGACAGAGTCAGCCCGAATGTGAAGGGGGAACGAGTACAAAAGGGAAACGAAACCGGCGTTTCGCGCAACCTGGATTGGCTCGGCACTCGATGCCGCATGCAAGGGTTGCCAGTGGCCAGATCGGTCGGGAAGGGTTTTGCCTGAGGAGATCCTGGAAAGCGCGGTTTCAGCACGGCAAGGGCGCTTGCGGTGGTGATCTCGATCGGCTCATCTTCGGGAAAACGATTCGCGCTCTCCCGAGGTCTCCATGCCGTTCGCCATCAATCCCGCCTATGTCTGGCCGGTGCTGCTTCTGCTTGTCTCCAACGTCTTCATGACCTTTGCCTGGTATGGTCACCTGAAGTTCACGTCGTCACCGCTCTATATCGTCATCGTCGCGAGCTGGGGCATTGCCTTCTTCGAGTACTGGCTGGCGGTGCCAGCCAACCGCATTGGCCACTCGGTCTATTCGGCGGCGCAGTTGAAGACGATGCAGGAGGTGATCACGCTTACCATCTTCGTCATCTTCTCCGTTTTCTGGCTGAAGGAATCGATCGGCTGGCACCACGTCGTCGGCTTCGCGCTGATCGCCGCTGGCGCCTCGTTCATTTTCAAGGGGTGAGTAATGCCCCTCATCCGCCTGCCGGCACCTTCTCCCCGCAGGCGGGGAGAAGGGACAAGCGGCTCGCTCCAGATTCCCCTCTCCCCGCGAGCGGGGAGAGGGCCAGGGTGAGGGGCAAGAGCGCCTACGTTGGCGAAAGCAGACGGCTATTGGAGGGCTCGTTGCGGGGCGTCATGTTCGGCTCGATCAGCTAAGCAGGTCGAAGGCGCGAAAGATCCAGATCAGCTGGTAGACCAGACCACCGACGAGGAAGATCGCGTGAAAACTCCTGTTCGGCGTCCAGGCGGCGACGACGCACAGGATGATGTAGGTCGCGTTGCGCAGCGGATATTCGAGGCCGTAGCTTTCGAAATGGGCTTTGCCCTTGAGTGCCGTATCGAGGAGGTCGACGGCAAAGGCGACCGCGAGGAAGCCGAAGAACCACGCGCGCCGCGACAGGAAATATTCCTCGTAGCCGGCATATTCGTCCAGCGAAGTCGGAAAGAGCAGCACACAGAGGAAAAAGTAGATGCAGGCGTAGAGAATGACAAAGAGATAGACGCTGAAATCGATCACTGCGAGCGCGTGCAGGTAATATTCCCACCACCAGAAGTGCAGCAGGAATACGAACATGAACAGCACCCAGCCAAGATGGATCCAGTAGACCTTGGTCTTGCCGGGATGCTGGACGAAAAGTGCGACACCGCTCAAGAGCCGCGCCAGGCTCAGGCTGATGATCATGCCCATGACGATGCGGATATGGGAGAAGATCGCTGGATCTGGCGCGGGCGCTTCCATCTGCCCGGCTATTCTTCCGGTACCGGCGTCGGCTTGCCGGTTGAATCGAGCGCCACCATCACGAAGATGGCGTCCGTGACCTTGTCCATGACATGCGAGAGGTAACGCTGCGCCCAGGCCTCTACCTTCAACGTCATCGATGTACGCCCGACCTTGACGATATCGGTGTAGATGCAAAGCGTGTCGCCGATCTTCACCGGCAGGGCGAAGGCCATTTCCTTGACGGCGGCCGTCACCACGCGACCCCTGGCGCGTTCAGCGGCGCGGATGCCGCAGGAAAGGTCCATCTGGGCCATAACCCAGCCACCGAAGATATCGCCGGCGGCATTGGCGTCACCGGGCATGGCGAGGGTGCGCAAGGTAAGCTCGCCATTCGGCTTGGTCGCTTCGGTCATCAGCCCGTCTCCCTGTTGGCGAACAAGATCTACCGCATGGTCGGTCGACAAGGAAAGAGTGCCTGCCGACAATTCCGTGTGGAGCGAGAGACCTGGGGAGGCATTCGGCGGTTCTTAAACCGTTAGGTGAGTACCGCGAAAATTAGTGATCCGTTGTTAGGGGCTTTGCAAAGACCTGCGCCTATCCTGCAGCCTCAAAGTGGAGGCTGGGGATGAGAAAATTTCGGATTTCGGCGCGTCTCTACGCGCTGGTGGGGTTTGCGCTGCTGACAATGGCGGCCGCACTGACATTTAGTCTGGTTCAGGCGCAGGACAAGCTGGTCGCGGAGCGTAAGGCGATGCTTGCGGCGATGAACGAGAACGCCGTGACGGTGTTCGAGGCCTATTACAAACAGGAGACGGCCGGAACGCTTTCGCGCGAGGAGGCGCAGAAGCGTGCGCTCGAAGCCGTCAAGGCAATGCGCTATCAGGACAGCGGTTATTTCTGGGTCAACGACATGCACCCGACGATGGTCATGCACCCGATCAAGCCGGAACTCGACGGCACGGACCTGACCGCCAACAAGGACCCGAACGGCAAGCATCTCTTCGTCGAATTCGTCAAGACGGTGCAGGCGCAGGGCAAGGGCTTCGTCGACTACTACTGGCCGAAGCCCGGGGCAGACGAGCCGGTGTTGAAATATTCCCATGTCGCCGGCTTCGAGCCCTGGGGCTGGGTAGTCGGCACCGGCGTCTATGCCGACGATCTCGCTGCTATGTTCCGTGAGCGCGCCTGGCAGATGGCCGGCATTCTCGCCGCAGCGGCGCTGGCAATCCTGACGGCGGCGCTGGCCATCGTACGTAGCGTCGTGCGGCCCGTCGAGAAGTTGAAAATCTCGATGCGCGCGATTGCCGACGAGGATCTTTCCTCCGACGTGCCGGAAACCGATCGCGGTGACGAAATCGGCCAGATGGCCAAAGTGCTGGTCGTGCTTCGCGACTCGGTCGGGGAGCGGCTTGAATTGCGCTCGCGCGAGGAGGAGCAGCAGCACAGGCTGAACGCGGAGCGGCGCGGCAACGAGGAGCGCCAGCGTGCGACCGCCGAGGCGCAGGCGGACGCGATGGACACGATCGGCGCGGCGCTGGAACGGCTGGCGAGCGGCGACCTGACGGCCGAAGTCGATGAGATCGCTCCCGAATATGCCAAGCTGCAGCAGGACTTTAATACGGCGGTTGCGGCACTTCGCGATGTCATCGGCGCCATCTCGCAGTCGACCGAGATCGTCCACGGCAGCGCCGGGGATATTTCGGAGGCCGCCCACAACCTGTCCCGCCGGACGGAGCAGCAGGCGGCGGCGCTCGAAGAGACTGCGGCGGCGCTCGACGAGATCACCTCGACCGTTCGCCACGCCTCCGACCGTGCCCACGAGGCGCGCGACATGGTCAATGAGACGAAGGCGAGCGCGGCGAAATCCGGCGGCATCGTGCGCAATGCGATCGATGCCATGGGGCGGATCGAAGCGTCCTCCAGCCGGATCAGCCAGATCATCGGCGTGATCGACGAAATCGCCTTCCAGACCAACCTGCTTGCGCTCAATGCCGGCGTCGAGGCCGCGCGGGCAGGCGAGGCGGGACGCGGCTTCGCGGTCGTCGCCCAGGAAGTGCGCGAGCTTGCCCAGCGCTCGGCCGGTGCGGCCAAGGAGATCAAGGATTTGATCGGCGCCTCGGTCAAGGAAGTCGGCGCCGGTGTCGAACTGGTGCGCTCTACCGGTGACGCTCTGATGGAGATCGAAACCCTGGTCAATCGCGTGAACGAACAGGTGGCCTCGATCGCGACGGCCGCGCGCGAACAGGCGACGGGCCTTCAGGAGGTCAACACCGCCGTCAACAGCATGGACCAGATGACCCAGCAGAATGCCGCGATGGTGGAGGAGACTACTGCCGCGAGCCAGACGCTCGCACACGAGAGCCGCGAGCTGAAGGCGCTGCTTGAAAAGTTCTGCCTGCAGGAAAGGAATCGTCGCGCGGCTTACGGCAGGGCGGCCTGACGGAGAAGAAGACTCCTACAGCGCCGCGCGTCTTATCAGACGCGCAAAGGTCGCTGTAGCACTTTGAATTGCTGCATGTCTTTGTCCTTAAACCGAGGTCGATTTAAGGAGACATGCAGTAGCAAAGACTGGCCCGCGTTCAAACGGACGCGGGCTTTTTTATGCCGCCATGATCCTATCGCCGGTTGTATGCGACGGCGCCCAACTCGCGGGACTTGACGTAGTGCCGCGGGCGGCGTCAGATGACGTGGCATTGGCCGTGGCTGGCCGGTCGCTTGGGGCTGAAGAAATCCCGGGAAACGTGTGTAACGGTTTCCGTCCGAAATTGTGTCGTTTCAAAGCGTTAGACCGTTTCGCTGTTCCGATAAGACAATGAAGCGATCCGACGATTCGATCGGGAGGAGTATGCCTGTGTCGTTTCTCAAGCTTTTCATCTCGCGGCCGTCCGCTGTCATGCTCATGGCGATATGCTTCCTTTCGGCCTGCACGGTCGTCGTCGACGAACCGCGCCCTGGGCCGAGGCCCGGCCGCCCGACGCCAATCTGCACAATGGAATTCGACCCGGTATGCGGTCAACGCGGCAATCGCCTGATGACCTTCCCGAATGCTTGCCAGGCGCGGGCCGACGGCTTCCGGGTGGTGCATCGCGGTCAATGCCGTCCCGCTAATCGCCCGCCGCAAGTCTGCACCCGCGAATTCGCGCCGGTTTGCGGTCAGCGTGGCCGACGGACACAGACGTTTTCGAATGCCTGCCTCGCCCGTGCAGAAGGCTTCCGCGTCATCGCGCCTGGCGAATGCCGCCCCGGTAGCCGTCCCCCTGTGCAACAGGTCTGCACGATGGAGTTTGCCCCCGTCTGCGGCCGGCGCGCAGGCCGCATGCGCACCTTCGCAAATGCTTGCGAGGCAGAATCTGGCGGGTTCAGCATTGTCCATCGCGGGGAATGCCGCTGACGGCCTGTAGGATGCCGAAGTGGAATTCTACGGCCCGCATTCGAATGGATGCGGGCCATTAGTCATATCAACGCGCGGGGTTGATTGCCGGATCTGGTATGGCGCCGGAAAGGCTTCGTTTACCCTGTTTATCTAAAGTCCGACCGAAATCCGATTTTTTCAGCCGTGCGCCCGGTTGACGACACAGGCGGCAGCCACGGTTTGGCTCTGCATGGTTCCTTGGATCATGGCCGATCGAGGATAAAACATGCAGCAATTCAAAGTGCTACAGCGGCCTTTGTGCGTCCGACTGGACGGGCGGCGCTGTAGGAACGGCGGCGCATCGACAAGGCTTCAGTTTTGTCGTGGACGAAGGCGGCAGTGAGTATGGCGTGTGTTTCTCTTCTCCATCGACCGCTGACCGCGCTGGTGCTGTCTGCTTCCCTCGTTGCTTGCACAACCGACGTGCTCGCGCCTTCGGCCCGGATCGACGGCGGCGCTCGTGTCAGCGCCATAGAGCCCGTGCGTTCCGCTGCGCGGCCGCGGCAGGAAATGGCGGCGGCTTACCCGTCGGATGAGCCGGTGGCGGCTTCGAGCGGCAACGTCGTGCCCGCCAACCCTGGTGCCCAGGCGGGCGGCGATCTACCGATGATCGACAGCGAACCGATGCCGGCGGCCGAAACACAGATGGCAAGCGCCGCTCCAATGACGGTACCCCCCGAAGGGATCAATATGGACTCCATGCTTGGAGTCGAGCCCGTCGTCGGGCTTGCCGAAGAGCAGAGCAATGAGATTGCCGAGGGCAACGCCAGTCAGCCGGTGGTTGCCGGCATCGGCGAGGAAAACGTGCGTCAACTCGGCGGATCCGCCGGTCCGGCGCCCGCATCCGAGCCGAACGTCGGCTGCGATCCTGATCTGCCTCCGCTGACGCCGCAGCAGATCTCCAATGAGGAGGCGAAAAGACCGCGCTACATCGAGCCGCAACGGACCGGCCGGCCCACGCGGGAGCCGCAGCAGGTCGCCTTCCTGCCGCGCGTGCGCAATCCGATGTCCGCGCCGGAGTTCACTGGTGAGATGCCTCGCGCGGAAATCGCCTGCCGCCAGCGCCTGAAGAAGCTCGGCGTCGTCTTCCGCGATATCCCGCGCATCAGCAACGGACCGTCCTGCGGCATCGACTATCCGATCGAGCTTAGCGGCCTTTCCGGCGGCATCACCGTCAAACCCGCGGTAAAGCTCAATTGCCAGGTAACCGAAGCCTTCGCCAAGTGGGTCAAATACGAGCTCGCTCCGTCATCGCGATATCGCTACTGGTCCGGCGTCAAGACGATCAAGCCGCTCGGCGGCTATTCCTGCCGCACTATGAATTCGCGCCGCGGCAATCCGATGTCGGAACATGCGCACGGCAATGCCATCGATGTCGGCAAGTTCGTCCTGAAGAACGGCAAGGAGATCGATGTTCGCAGGAAGGGCTTCTTCGCTTTCCGCGAACGCGGCCTGCTGAAGGCCGTGCGCTCCGACAGCTGCAAGTATTTCAACACTGTGCTCGGCCCCGGCAGCGATCCGTTCCACAAGGACCACTTCCACTTCGACCTGAGAACGCGCAAGTCCGGCTATCGGCATTGCGACTGACCTTTGAAGTTACGCAATTCCGGACGCGAAACCGCTATGCACTTTTCCGGAAATGCGGGATGGCGGGAAAAAAAGAGGCCGGCGGGGAAAGCCGGCCAAACACCGGAGAATAGGGGGAGCTCCGGAGTGCAAATCACGGAGAGCGAGGGCGCTCCATGCCGGGTCAAGGTGATTGAAAAGGGTCACCGTTTCATGACAGTGATAGGCACGCAGCCCTGATCCGGATTCGTCTTTGCCGGATTCCAGCAAAATCGAGTTTCTTCATGCCGCCTGTCTCGGAATTGATGATGTTTGCATTGGCGCTGGCGGCCGCCGGCGTCGTTGCCGGCGTGCTCGCCGGCCTCTTCGGCATCGGTGGCGGGGCAATCCTCGTGCCGGTCTTCTATCAGGTTTTCGGCCTGCTCGGCGTAGACGACGCGGTCAGGATGCATCTTTCCGTTGGCACGTCGCTGGCGATCATCGTTCCGACTTCGCTGCGTTCGTTCCTGGCGCACTACCGCCGCGGGGTGGTCGATGTCGACCTGTTGCGCAATTGGATCGTGGCGGTGCCGCTCGGAGCGATCCTCGCCTCGGTGATCGCAGCCCATGTCGGCAGCGAGACGTTGCGTCTGATCTTCGCAGTGATCGCGCTCGCCTTGGCCTTCCGGATGATCTTCAACCGTGCGACCTGGCACATCGGCACGGACCTGCCGAAGAACCCGATCAAATGGCTGGTCGGAGTCGCGATCGGCATTCTTTCCGGCCTTATGGGGATCGGCGGCGGCGTGCTCAACAACACTTTCATGACGTTGCACAACCGACCAATTCACCAGGCAGTCGCCACCTCCGCCGGCGTTGGCGTGCTGATCTCCATTCCGGGTCTCTTCGGTTATGTCTGGGCGGGGTGGGGCGCACCGGGCCTTCCGCCGCTTTCGACCGGCTTCATCAACTGGATTGCCGTGGCGCTGATCATCCCGATAACCTTGCTCGTCGCGCCCCTCGGGGTGCGCCTTGCCCACGCGATGGGCAGGCGACAGCTCGAGGCGGGGTTCGGCATTTTCATGGTGCTCATCGCCATACGATTCTTCTACAGCCTTTACGGCTGACGGAAACGAACGTCACGTTTTCAATGCTTTGTGAACGCGCATGCGGGCGCCGCGGCATTCCACTTGTTCGCGCTAACAATATATAATATACTTAATTATATATTGTATGACTTTATGGGGGCGACCATGCCTGTGAACCTGACAGCAAAACCGGACGTCAAAGGCTTCTACGAATGCCGGACGGGAAGCATCCAATATGTGGTTTCGGATCCCGCGACGAGGCGTTGCGCTATCATCGATCCCGTGCTCGATTTCGATGAAAAATCGGGGGCCACGGCGACCGAGCAGGCAGACCTGATCCTCGACTATATCCGCGATAACGACCTGATCGTCGAATGGATCCTGGACACCCATCCGCACGCGGACCATCTTTCCGCAGCCGCCTATCTGAAAGGAAAGACCGGCGCGCCGACGGCGATTGGCGCAGAGGTCCGGCAGGTGCAGTGTCGCTGGAAGAAGATCTACAACTGGCCGGAACTGGCGACAGATGGTTCGCAGTGGGATCATCTCTTCGTCGACGGCGAACGTTTTTCCATCGGCTCCATCGGGGCCTCCGTCATCCATTCACCGGGCCATACGCTGGCGTCCGTGACCTATGTCATCGGCGACGCGGCCTTCGTGCACGACACGATGTTCATGCCGGATAGCGGCACTGCCCGGACGGACTTTCCGGGCGGCGATGCGCGCCAGTTATGGCGCTCGATCAATTCGATCCTTGCCTTGCCAGACGAAACCCGCGTTTTCACCGGCCACGACTACCGGCCGAACGGCCGCGAGGCGCGTTGGGAAAGTACGGTTGGTGAAGAAAAGCGCTGCAATACGCATTTGGTCGGGCTGACGGAGGACAACTTCGTTCAACTGCGCGAGGCGCGCGACAAGACGCTGCCGATGCCGAAGCTGATCCTGCACGCGTTGCAGGTCAATATTTGCGGCGGCCGGCTGCCGGAGCCGGAATCGAACGGCGCGCGCTATCTGAAGTTTCCCCTCAATGCGCTGCTGGGCGCAGCGTGGAACTGACGGGAGAAGGCGATGGGAACCGTGATGAAATTTCGTAACGTTCGCCCGGACATGGGCGTGCGGGCGGGCGAGGCGGCGACGCTGCTCAAGACGCTTGCCAACCAGAACCGACTGATGATCGTTTGCGCCCTTGTCGAGGGAGAGCATTCTGTCGGCCAGTTGGAGGAGATGCTCGGCATCCATCAGCCGACCCTGTCACAGCAACTGACGGTGCTGCGCGAGGCGGGCATCGTCGCAACGCGGCGGGACGCCAAGCAGATTTTCTATCGTCTCACAGAGGAGAAAGCCTCGCGGCTGGTGCTGGCGCTCTACGAGATCTTCTGCCGCGATGGAGAGAAACGATGACCCATTACTGGAGTGCGCTTGCTGGCGGCATGCTGATCGGCCTTTCCGCGGCGATGCTGATGCTCGCCACGGGCCGGGTAGCAGGCATCAGCGGGATCGCTGGCCGGCTCTTGCAGGGCGTGCAGCCGCTAACCGGAGGCGCCTTTGTCGTCGGTTTGGCCTTCGGCCCGGTGCTGTTCCGCTTCTTGTCCGGGCAATGGCCGGAGGTGACGCTGACGGCTTCGTGGCCAATCCTTGTAATCGGCGGCTTACTGGTCGGCTTCGGTTCTCGCATGGGATCCGGGTGCACGAGCGGCCACGGCGTCGTTGGATTGGCTCGGCTTTCAAAGCGCTCGATGGTGGCAGTCGCGACCTTCATGTCTACGGCGATTCTGACGGTCTATGTGATGGGATTTTTCGCATGACGAACGGCAACTATGTTCGCGTCGTCGCGGCGCTCGTTTCGGGCGTGATCTTCGGCTTCGGCCTCTCGCTCTCCGGCATGCTCGATCCTGCGCGTGTTCGCGGTTTTCTAGACATTGCGCGGGACTGGAATCCGAGCCTCGCCTTCGTGCTCGGCGGCGCCGTTGCGGTCGCTGCCATCGGCGTTGTGGTTGCCCGCCGGATGCGGAAACCGTTGTTCGACGAGCGCTTTCACCGACCGACGGCGCCTGTCATCGACCGCCGCCTGATTACGGGGTCGGCGATTTTTGGCATCGGCTGGGGCATGGTGGGGCTTTGCCCCGGTCCCGCGCTCGCCTCGCTTTCCCTTGGTCTCCCCGCGACCTTTCTGTTCGTTGCCGCAATGCTTGCCGGAATGACGGTGCATGATCGTCTGGAGGTGGCGCGCTCCTGGCTGCAGAAATCGCCGCGCGATGCGGGGCGGGCTGCGTAACGTCGGCCAGTTTCAGCATACGTCGCTCCTATTTAGAAGTGCCGGTTCCCCGAACGCGACTTGTTTACGGTGTGTCGCGGGGAATTTTGACCGGCATGGGCTGCAATTCCGCGCGAATTGGCCCATATAGAGCGGCATCCTGCCTAATCCCGCATCGTTCCCGGACCCGTTTGCATGGCGCCCATCGTTTCCGTTTCCAATCTCTCGAAGACCTATGCGTCGGGGTTCACGGCGCTGAAAGGCGTCAGCCTCGATATCGAGCAAGGCGAGATCCTCGCTTTGCTCGGGCCGAATGGGGCCGGCAAGACGACGATGATTTCGATCATTTGCGGCATCGTCAATGCGAGCGGAGGTGAGGTCACCGTCGGTGGGCATGACGTCGTGCGCGATTTCCGCCAGACCCGGGCAATGATCGGCCTGGTTCCGCAGGAACTCACGACCGACGCCTTCGAGACGGTTTGGAATACCGTCTCCTTCTCGCGCGGGCTGCATGGCAAGAAGCCGGATCCTGCGCACATCGAGAAAGTGCTGAAGGACCTGTCGCTCTGGGACAAGAAGGATAACATGCTGCGCGAGCTTTCCGGCGGCATGAAGCGGCGCGTACTGATCGCCAAGGCGCTGTCGCATGAGCCGCGCGTACTCTTCCTGGACGAGCCGACGGCCGGCGTGGACGTCACTCTGCGCAAGAGCATGTGGGACGTGGTGAGGGAGCTTCGCGCTTCCGGCGTGACGATCATCCTGACGACGCATTACATCGAGGAGGCCGAGGAAATCGCCGACCGGATCGCTGTGATCAACGGCGGGGAGATCCTGCTGGTGGAGGAGAAGGCGGCGCTGATGACGAAACTCGGCCGCAAGCAACTGCGCGTCGATCTCGCCCAGCCGCTGGACCGCGTGCCCGAAATCTTGTCCTCCTACGACCTCACGCTCGAGGGCGACGGCCAGTGTCTGATCTTTGATTATGATACGAGCGCCGGGCGGACCGGTATCACAGCGCTGCTTGCCGCGCTCGCGGAAGCAGGAATCAGGCTCAAGGACATTTCCACGCGACAGAGTTCGCTGGAGGACATTTTCGTCGAGATCGTGGAGGCGGGGCGGTGAATATCGAGGCGGTCAAATCGATCTATTTCTTCGAGATGGCGCGGACCCGCCGCACGCTTCTGCAGAGCGTCGTGTCGCCCGTCATATCCACGTCGCTCTACTTCATCGTCTTCGGTGCGGCGATCGGAGCACGCATCCAGGAGATCAACGGCGTCTCCTACGGCGCCTTCATCACGCCCGGCCTGATGATGTTGACGCTTCTGACCCAGTGCATCGCCAACGGTTCCTTCGGCATTTATTTCCCGAAGTTCACCGGCACGGTCTACGAGGTGTTGTCCTCGCCCATATCGATGATGGAGATCGTGCTCGGTTATGTCGGCGCGGCGGCGACCAAGGGGCTGATGATCGGCACGATCATCCTCGTGACAGCCTCGCTGTTCGTGGATCTTTCGATCGCCCATCCCTTCGTAATGCTGTTTTTCTTCGTGCTGACAGCGATAACCTTCAGCCTGTTCGGCTTCATCATCGGCATCTGGGCCAAGGATTTCGAGCAGTTGAACCTGATCCCGATGCTGGTCGTGCCGCCGCTTGTCTTTCTTGGCGGCAGTTTCTATTCGATCGACATGCTGCCGCCGTTCTGGCGGACCGTCAGTCATTTCAACCCGGTACTTTATCTGATCAGCGGCTTCCGCTGGAGTTTCTTCGAGATTTCCGACGTCAATCCGGTCGCGAGCGCCGTCATCATCCTCGTCTTCCTGACGGTCTGCATGTCGGTGCTGACGTGGATTTTCCACACCGGCTACAGGCTTCGAAACTAAAGCAATTCCAGGAAAAGTGTGAAACGGTTTTCCGTCCGGAATTGCGCAGCTTCAAAGAACAAGGTGACGAGAAGCGTGCAGCGGTTTTGCGGGCCGGTCCATCCGATTTCACAGGATTAGTCGCGTAGCCGGAGTTGGTCCGTGCGCATCTGAAGGAAGTCTAGAGTCGAAATGAAGCTCATACCGAGAAGGCTTCGGTCGAGCTTTCCTTCCGCCGCGACCATTGCCCGGATGTTGCGGCGCTCGATCGGGCCGATGGCAATGTCCGACAAGGTGACCGGGGCGGCAAGCGCACGACCGTTCGCCGTAATCACCGTTACGGTGTAGCTGAGGTTCGCCGGATCGAGGCCGATCCTCTCGGCGTCTTCAAAGGTGAGCGCGACGCTGCTTGCGCCGGTATCGACCAGCATGCTGACGCTATGGCCGTTGATCGTCGCGTCCGCGGCGAAATGGCCGTCAAGCCGGCGGTGCAGCACCACCTCCTGTTGGCCCTCGCTGTCGGTGATCACCATCGCGCGTCCCGGCATCACGGCCGCCAGCAGCCGGTCGCCGACGGATTGCAGTTCGAAACGATAGACATAGACGGCGATCAACGCGAGCGCGATCAGGAACCAGATGAAGATCTGGCGCAAACCCTCACCGAGGCGCCCGCGGCTGCGCAGAATGGCGGCGCTCAGGAGTGCGGCGATGGCGCCGAGCGCGACAAGCCTCCCGAAATCATCGTTGTTGATGCCGAAGGTTTCGCCGCTCTCGTGATTGAACATCAGAAGCGCGAGGCCGACGCCGAGGATTGCCAGCAAAAATATCAGACGATTCATGCGCCGTTTCGTTCCCGCGCCATGCGCGATCGGCGCGTTTCCCGTCGCGGCTTGCGCTCCACCGTGTCGAGCCGCGCGGGCAGGGCCACCATGATGCTGTGCCGCTCCGCATCAGTGTAAAGCGTCCAGGCACCTATCTCTTCACGCGTGCGGCCGCAGCCGAAACAGTAGCCGGTTCTTTCGTCGATCGAACAAACGAGAATACAGGGGGATTCCACGGTCGGGGCTTACTCCGTTTTTCGCCGGAAGTGGTTCCCCGGCCAGTATCCCGTTTCACTTCGGATTTCGAAATAATATTGGCCTTTCAGATCGTCAGCGCAAGGGCGCCGAGAATGGCAATTTCCGTCAGTTGCTGCGTCGCACCGATCGTATCGCCGGTATGGCCGCCGAGCTTGCGCGATGCCATCTTTCCAAAGGCCTTTACGGTCAGCGCGAAGCCGGCAAGCGCGAGCAGCACGGCGACAGCAGGAACGCCGGCCGCATAGAACAGGAGCAGCGCGAAAAGAACGGCGGAGCCGAGCGCGATGGAGGTTGCTTGCGGATCGGGCGTACCCGCCGATGCGGCCACACCGTCGGGGCGCGCACCCGGCAGGCGAGACCAGTGCCAGACCATGGCCGCCCGGGTGAGCGCCGCCACGCCGAGAAGCGTGAGCCCGGTACCCATCGGCGTGAAGAGTGGCAGGAAAGACGCGAGGGCCGAGACACGCAGGCCGACTGACAGGATCAGAGCCAAGGCACCATAGGTGCCAACGCGGCTGTCCTTCATGATCGCGAGGGCGCTTTCGCGGTCACGTCCGCCGCCGAAGCCGTCGGCGGTATCGCCGAGGCCATCCTCGTGCAGGGCTCCGGTGACGAGCGCTTGCACGGCAACGACAAGGAAAGCGGTGAAGAGCGAACCCACCTGAAGCGCAACGAGGAGCCCCGCGAGCGCCGCTGCGGGCAGGGCGATCAATACACCGGCAAGGGGAAAGGCGCGCACGGCACGATCTAGGCGCCCGTCATGGTTCACAAAATGGCGTTGCGGCACGGGAATGCGGCTAAGGAAGGCGACCGCACGCGCCACGTCGTCCCAAAGATCGCCGATAGATGCCATTCCCCCTCCCGCCCGAATCATCGCGCTTCTCCCGATCATGCTCCGGCGACAGCATTTGGCGCAAATGCCGTTGCCGGGAGCGGCCCCACGCTCTATGACGTGCGCCAACCGACGCTTTTTACTTGCAAGGATTCTCCATGAGTGCCAGCGGCCTTCCGTTCGATGATTTCCGCGAATTGTTGCGAAACCTGCCAGGTCCGGATTCGGCGGCGCTCGTGGCGGCGCGTGAACGGGATGCGCAATTGACGAAGCCACCCGGTGCGCTCGGCCGCCTCGAGGAAATCGCCTTCTGGCTTGCCGCCTGGACCGGGCGCCCGCCTGCGGTCACTCGGCCGCTGGTGGCGATCTTTGCCGGCAACCATGGCGTAACACGCCAGGGCGTGACGCCCTTTCCGCCCTCGGTGACGCAACAGATGGTAGAGAATTTCGCTGCCGGCGGCGCGGCGATCAACCAGATCTGCGTCAGCCAGGATCTCGGCCTGAAAGTGTTCGACCTTGCGCTCGACTATCCGACCGGCGACATCACCGAGGAGGCTGCCCTTTCCGAGCGCGATTGCGCGGCGACCATGGCCTTTGGCATGGAGGCGATAGCAGGCGGAACGGATCTTCTCTGCATCGGTGAGATGGGCATCGGCAACACGACGATCGCGGCCGCGATCAACCTCGGCCTTTACGGCGGCACGGCGGAAGAGTGGGTCGGGCCGGGAACGGGTTCGGAGGGCGAGGTGCTGAAACGCAAGATCGCTGCGGTAGAGAAGGCGGTGGCGCTCCATCGCGATCACCTCTCCGATCCGCTCGAACTGATGCGCCGGCTCGGCGGCCGGGAAATCGCGGCGATGGCCGGTGCCATCCTCGCCGCGCGCATGCAGAAGGTTCCTGTGATCGTCGACGGTTACGTCGCGACGGCGGCGGCGGCGATCCTCAAGGCCGCCAATCCGTCGGCGCTCGACCACTGCCTGATCGGCCATGTTTCCGGAGAGCCGGGACATATGCGCGCGATCGACAAGCTCGGCAAGACGCCGCTTCTCGCGCTCGGAATGCGGCTTGGCGAAGGCACGGGTGCCGCGCTCGCCGCGGGCATCGTCAAGGCGGCGGCCGCCTGCCACAGCGGCATGGCGACCTTCGCTCAGGCCGGCGTCAGCAACAAAGAGTAATCGCACGCGTTTAGATAGCGAGGCTACCGCGTTCCGGTCCGCTTGACGGTTCCGTGCGGCAGCCTTGCGCGCCGCGCGCCCACATGCGACGGTTGCTGTCGATAGGCTGTCGGGCTCCGAAAGCTCTGTGGCGGTGGGCTTGATACGAACTGCCGGCTCTCCTATCCAGAGGCACGCGACGAGCGATGGTTGCAGGTCTAAAATCCGGGCGGCCTTTTATTCGCCTCAATCGCGATATCGTACGTTCCGCAGTTTTGAGCCTGTCGAGATAAAATGGACGCCAACAACACTACCCCGCGCAACGGCCGCTCCGGAGCTGTCGACAAGCATACCGGCATCCGGCACCTCTTTGCCGCCGCCAGCTATTCGCTCGGCGGGGCAAGGCGGCTGATCGGGGAGGCGGCGTTCAGGCACGAGCTCATCGCCTTTGCCATCGCCATGGTGGCCTTCTTCATCGCCGGCGCGACGCTGTTTCAATATGTCGCGATGGCGATCCTGTTCCTGCTGATGATGGCTTTCGAGGCAATCAACACGGCGATCGAGGAGATCGTCGATCGCGTGTCTCCGGAAATCTCGGAAATGGGCAAGAACGCCAAGGATCTCGGATCCTTCGCTTGCCTCTGCCTCATCCTCGCCAATGCGGCTTATGCCCTTTACGTGGTGGTTCTGGCCGGGTTCATGAACTGACCTGCGCGCAGCGTGTGTTCCCGATCAGGCGAAACTCTTGCGGCGCGGTTCCAGCGCCCGGACATCCTCGACCGGCGGAACGCTCTCGAGCACACGACGAGGCGGCAGGATCGCGATGGCTTCCGTGCCTTCGCGAAGCTTCGAACGCAGGATGAACTGGCCATTGTGCTTGGCGAGGATCGCCTGGACGATCGGCAGGCCGAGCCCGGTGCCCTGTTCGGCGCTCTTGATCGCGATAGAGCCTTGACCGAAGGCGGAAAGCACGATCGGGATTTCCTCCTCGGGAATGCCGGGGCCATTGTCCTTGATCGACAGATATTGTCCGCCGCCAGCGGTCCAGCCCACCTTGACGGTGACCTCGCCGCCCGAGGGCGTGAACTTGACCGCATTCGAAAGCAGGTTAAGCGTCACCTGGCGTATCGCCTTCTCGTCGACCCAGACGGCGGGCATGCCCTGTTCGAACTGCTCACCGATGGTGATGTTCTTCGAACGGGCGCGAAGCTGCACCATGCCGATGCAATCCTCTGCGATCTCTATAAGGTTGACCGCCTCCTCGTTGAGATCGTACTTGCCGGCCTCGATACGCGAGAGATCGAGGATCTCGTTGATGAGGTTGAGCAGATGCTCGCCGGAACGGTGGATATCCGACGTATATTCCTTATAGGTCGGGTTGCTGAGCGGCCCGAGCACTTCGGTCGACATGACCTCGGAAAAGCCGAGAATGGCATTCAGCGGCGTGCGCAGTTCGTGCGACATCGAGGCAAGGAACCGGGATTTTGCGAGGTTGGCTTCCTCGGCGCGCCGGCGGGCCTCGTCGGACATGGATTTTGCCACTTCGAGCTCGGCGATGAGGTCGTCCTTTTCCGATTGGACGGAAAGGATGTGAACGTTGGCGCGGTTCATGCGGCCGGTCATGAACACGAGGAAGACGAGCGAAAGCGAAAGGATTGCCGTGAGGCCGATGTGGACAGGATCGCCGGTGGTCGCCGACGAGAAGGCAAGCGCGGCAACAACCGGCAGAAATGTGTAGAGCAGGGCGTTTCGCAACAGGAAGGTGCCCATGGCCGTGGCCGCGAGCGCAACCAGGAGGACCGTCCCTTCGAAGAAGCCAAAGCGGATATCGCCGCAGGCGTCGCAGTCCTGGGTGGCGAAAATGGCCCAGCAAAGCCCCATCAACACCTGGCCGATCAGAAAGCGGCGGCGCCAGACGGCGACCTTGTCGGCGCCGATGTCCTCCCGCTTCGCCTTGCGGGCGAGGAAGACGATCACGGCATGGGCAGAGAGCGTCGCCAACGCCCAGGCGAGGATGTCCGGCTCGCCAGAAAGGTAGACTCCGGTGGCAGCGATCAGTGCGACGAGGAACGGCAGGGCAATCGCCCCATGCAAGACGGAATGGATATGCAGGAGAAGCATTTCCCGCTCGAAGCCTGTCGGTGCGGAGGAGCCGGTCTGCAGCCGCTCGCGCGTCGCCCGCACAGTCTTCGAAACGGCCTTGTTTCGATGACTGCGCGACTTGTCGACGATGATCTTATCTGTCGATGTGCTGGCGACGATACTCATGCTCTTGATCAAGGGATTGTGTCGAGCTTGCAGTCTAGGATGCAATCCTTAAGAAGTTGCTGCCCGGCAAGGATTCGAAAACCATTGTGGCGCGATTGCGTTTTTTTGAGAGACAGAGTGAGGCTGGCAGTGTCGAGTCATGAGGTGCGTGCGTGAGGTCGGGAAGGCGGAGGTTCCGGATCCTTAGCGGTGCGGGAGCAAGCCCGCCTCAGCCGAGGCGACGGTTCGGATTCAGCCGTTCAGGGACCGTTGAGCCCAAGAGAGGCTCTGGAATGACGGGCGGCTGGATCTTCCTCATTCTGCTCAGTATCGGCGCCTATGTGGCCGCGCAGCTACCGCCGCCGGAACGGACGGTGACCGGCGAACTGCAAGGTGCAGCCACCGCAAGCGATGGCGACAGCCTGAGGCTCGACGGGCGACGCATACGGCTCGAAGGCATCGACGCGCCGGAGATCGGCCAGACCTGCCGGCGGGGCGGAGCCACATGGGATTGCGGCGGCGAGGCACGTCAGTACCTGAAGACGCTTACCAGTGGGCTCACGACCGCATGCCGCCTGCATGGCCATGACCGCTATGGCCGAGACCTCGGCGTCTGCGAGGCTGGTCAGCGCGATGTTGGCCGCGAGATGGTTCTCTCTGGCTATGCGGTCAGTTATGGCCGCTACCAGAACGAGGAAGAAGCGGCGCGCGAGGGCGGCGTCGGCGTCTGGAGCGGTGATTTCGTTCGGCCGCAAGCGTGGCGCCGGTCGAATGGTGGCGCCGAAGAAACGCCACATGAAGCGGACAATTGGTCGGGACTCATTCTTCAATGGATAGAGGAGCAGGGCCGAGTGATTTTCAAGAGGCTCGTCAATGGCGGACAGTAGCGCGCATCATCTGGTGGTATTGCGCGCAGCCATTGCCGCGTGCCGCATCTGTCGCGACAGCCCGGCGCGCGGCGAGGACCATCGGCTGCCGCACGAGCCGCGGCCCGTCGCGGTCATATCGGATTCGGCGCGGATATTGATCGCGGGCCAGGCGCCCGGACTGCGCGTCCATGAGAGCGGACTACCTTTCAACGATGCCTCAGGTGATCGGCTGCGCCAGTGGCTCGCCGTCGACCGGCCGACATTCTACGACGCGAAGAAATTCGCGATCGTCCCCATGGGATTCTGCTTCCCGGGCTACGACCAACACGGGAGCGACCTTCCGCCGCGGCGTGAGTGCGCGCCGCTCTGGCGGCAACGGGTGATGGACGCCATGCCGCAGATCGAGCTCGTGCTCGCGATCGGCCACTATGCGCAGCGCTGGCATCTCGGGCCGGACTGTCCGGCCTCCATGACCGAGACGGTGCAAAACTGGCAACGATACGTGATGCGCAACGCGGGCCCGGCTGTCCTGCCGATTCCCCACCCAAGCTGGCGCAATACCGGCTGGCTGCGACGAAATCCCTGGTTTGAAACGGACCTGCTGCCGTTCCTGCGCACCCGTGTCGCTCGGTTGATTTCTTGAAACAATTTTCTTTATTTTCACAAATTCCACGTTATGAAGGGAAAAATATTCGAGAGGACATTTCATGGATCGCCTAGACCGCAAGATCCTGCGCCTTCTGCAGGAAGACTCGACTCTGGCCGTTGCCGACCTCGCCAAGAAGGTCGGTCTTTCGACCACGCCCTGCTGGCGGCGTATCCAGAAGATGGAAGAGGATGGCGTCATCCGCCGCCGCGTCGCTCTGCTCGACCCGGTGAAGATCAACACCAAGGTGACGGTGTTCGTTTCGATCCGTACCAATTCGCACTCGATGGAGTGGCTGCGCCGCTTCTCCGAAGTGGTCGCCGACTTTCCGGAAGTGGTGGAATTCTACCGCATGAGCGGCGACGTCGATTACCTGCTTCGCGTCGTCGTACCCGACATCGGCGCCTATGACGCGTTCTACAAGCGGTTGATCGCCAAGATCGAGATCCGGGACGTATCCTCGGCCTTCGCCATGGAGCAGATCAAGTACACGACCGAGCTGCCGCTCGATTACATGGTGATCGACCAGGCAAAGGCGAGCGAGGAATAAACCGCCGCGTCAGGCCTGAGCGCCGAGCCGGCTACGCACGCGATCGCTTTGAAGTTCGCGCAGCGCATCCTTCCCGATCCACCGTGCTGCGCCTCTGTCGCTCGCGGTGAGCTTTTCTGCCAGCATGACCGCTGGTCCGTGGCAGGCAGAACTGCGTTTACCGATCTGGCGCAGCGCCCAATTGACCGCCTTCTTCACGAAATTGCGTTCGTCGCCGGCATGCGCCTCGATAAGCGGCAGCCACGCAAGGAGCCGCGAATCCGGCTCCTTCTTCAGGTGGACGGCCGCGGTCGCGATCATCGCGAAGGCGATGCGGCGGACGAACTCCCGTTCGTCGGCGGCGAATTCCGGAATAAGCGTCCGCTCGAAACGAGCGGCGACAAACAGGTCGGCGACCGTATCGGCAAGCTCCCAGGAATTGCAGTCACCCGCCCATTCGCGCGCCTCCTCCAATGTCAGCGCGCTCGGGGAGGCTGTGAAGGCGGCGAGCAGACGCGCTTCGCGGATGTCCGATTGCCAAAGCTCCATGGCCCGGGAGTGATCGACTCTCACGTGCCGGGCTATGCGCCGCAGCTCGACATTGGAGAGGCCGAGCGCGGTCTGCGTGACGATACCGAACCGCGCCATCCCGGCCACGTTTTCTTCCGACCCGAGTGTCCTCAGATGCTCGATGATCTCGCTGGCCGTGGACGCGGGCGAAAGCGTCATTTTTCTAGGCGGGCGAGCAAGGACGAAGTATCCCAGCGGTTGCCGCCGCGCCCCTGGATGTCGGCGTAGAATTGATCGACCAGGGCGGTCACCGGGAGCTTGGCGCCGTTGCGGCGGGCTTCTGCCAGCACGATATCGAGATCCTTGCGCATCCAGTCGACGGCGAAGCCGAAATCGTATTTGCCGGCATTCATCGTTTTGTGGCGGTTCTCCATCTGCCAGGACCCGGCGGCACCCTTGGATATGACATCGATCACTTTCTCGATATCGAGGCCGGCCTTCTTGCCGAAGTGGATGCCTTCGGCCAGCCCCTGCACGAGGCCGGCAATGCAGATCTGGTTGATCATCTTGGTAAGCTGCCCGGCTCCGACGGGGCCCATCAGACCGACCATGCGGGCATAAGCCTCGATCACCGGCTTGGCTCTGTCGAACGCGTCTTCGTCACCGCCGCACATCACGGTCAGCACGCCATTTTCGGCGCCAGCCTGTCCGCCGGAAACCGGCGCATCGATAAAATGCGCGTTCTTCGCGCGAACCACTCCGTCGAGCTCGCGGGCGACCTCGGCTGAAGCGGTCGTATTGTCGATGAAGACGGCGCCCGGTTTGATGGTTTCGAAGGCACCATCCTTGCCGGTTGTCACGGACCGAAGGTCGTGGTCGTTGCCGACGCAGGTGAAGACGAAGTCCTGACCGTCCGCTGCCTCCGCTGGCGTCGCGGCGGTGCGGCCACCGAACTCGGTCGCCCATTTTTGCGCCTTCTCTGCGGTGCGGTTATAGACGGTCAGCTCGTGTCCGCCGCGAACCTTGAGGTGACCAGCCATGGGATAACCCATGACGCCGAGACCGATGAATGCGACTTTGGCCATTTCCTGCAGACTCCAATTTTCCTTTGCGGCAGGTGTAACCGATGGCCGGCGTTGGGAAAAGGGGCCGGGGCGCATTCCCGGCACATCGGCAGGTTCGCGGCCGCTTGTCTCAGGGCCTGAAGCGGGCCACCACCAACTGCCCGACGATCGGCTCGCCTTCTTCCATGCGCACGGTGATGTCGCCGATCTCGATGATTTCGAAACCGGTCGCCGTCAGGCGATCGCGCAGGTAGGCTTCCGAATGGGCGAAACGCTGATGCGGACCGACCATGTAGTCGCGGCCGGCAAAGCTTTCCGCCGGAAGGGTTTCGCTGGAGAAGATCAGCAGACCTCCCGGTACGAGATTGTCGACGGCGCCGAAGAAGAGCGCTTCGAGCGCGCCCATATAGGGCAGCACGTCGGTCGCGACGATGAGGTCGAAGGGGGATTCGTCGTTGTCGTCCAGGAAATCGACCGCCTCGGCGACGTAGAGCGTCTCGTAGAGATCCTTTTCGTGCGCGATCTCGACCATGTTTTCGGAGAGGTCGATGCCGGTGATGTCCTCCGCCATGTCGCGCAGCGCGCCGCCGGTGAGACCCGTGCCGCAGCCGAGATCGAGCGCGCGCTGGAAGGGGCCGAGTCCCAGTGCCTGCAGGCGCTGGCGAACCAGCAGCGGCACGCAATAATTGAGCTGGTCGACCAGGACGTTCTCGAAGACATCGGCATGCTGGTCGAAGAGCGTCGCCACGTAGGCGTCGGGCGCCTTCAACGGCGTTTCCCCGCGTCCGATAGAGGCGAGGCGAACGGCGGCGCCGCCGTGATCCTCCGGGTCGAGCGCCAGGACTTCGGCGTAAGCCGTTGCGGCTGCGTCGAGGTTGCCGGATTTCTCGAAGGAAAGCGCGCGATTGTACGCCTCCGCCAGGGCTTCCTCGTCGATCTTCTTGCTCTGTTGGGTCATGGGCGCTTCTTACGACCGTCTGCAGCCTTTGGCAATCCGCCGTGCGCAAGGTGGCGATCCATCGCCGAGCGGTTCCCTCGAAACAAAAAGCGAACATCTCGCGTTCTGTAAAAAATGACGATGTGCAAGCCTCGCGGGATTTATCGTGGGTTGGAAAGGAGTCATCATCACTTCAACAACGAAATCGGGAGGGAATGCCGATGTCCGCTGAACTGAGCCCGCTGACATTGGAAACGGAAACGGAACTGCCGGAGCGGCAGGGGCCGCCGTTGCCGCAGACGACACAGGAGACGATCAACACGATCGTCCATTATTATCGCGGCGAATTGGGACGAATGGCGGGGTGGCGGGACCGCATCGACCGGACGTCGAACTGGGCGATCACCGTTGTCGCCGCGATGCTTTCCGTGTCGCTCTCGACGCCGTCCTCGCATCATGGCGTTCTGCTGTTCGCGATGCTCTTGATCACCTTGCTGCTGCTGATCGAGGCAAGGCGTTACCGCTTCTTCGACGTCTACCGCGCTCGCGTGCGCCAACTCGAGCGTGGCTATTTTGCTCAAATTCTTTCGCCGGAGGGGACGCCAAGCCTCAAATGGTCCGCATCGATCGCAAAGAGCCTGCGCAAGCCGGCCTTCCTGATGACCTACCGCGAGGCCGTTTGTCGGAGGCTTCAACGCAACTATTGCTGGATGTATCTGATCCTGCTTTTGGCCTGGGCGCTGAAAATCTCGTCACCGAAGATTTCCGCCAATGGCGAACCTTTCGGCCACGTTCGTTCCTGGACCGACTTCACTGAAAAAGCCGCGCTCGGGCCGCTGCCGGGTTGGGCGGTGATGATCGGCGTCGCGCTCTTTTACGTCCTTGTTCTTTATGCGTCGCTGCACAAGGAACAGCACGAGGGCGAACTCGCGCACGGTGAGGTGCACGTCTGAAGGTGCAGCATTTACCACCGTGGGAAACTTGCGCTTGAGAGCAACGAGAACGACCGTCGCAACTGCATCCGTTCGGCAAAATGGACGCTCAGTCGGAAGTCTGTGCGGCTTCGACCGCTTCAGTGGAGAATGAACTCTCCCTTGAGCGATCGCCATTCGCTGGCCGATATCAGCTTGCGATGAACATAGCGTACCGAATGCAGCGGTCCGTCCAACTTCTCCTGCCAGAACTTCAGGAAGTGGCGCATCTCCGGAAAGTCCGGCGCGATGTCGTAGTGTTGCCAGATATAGGTCTGGAGGAAGGTCGGATGGTCGGGCATCCGGTAGAGAATTTGGGCCGTCGTCAGGCCGTAACCCTTGAGCTGCAGTTCCATCTCACTCGTCATCAGGACCTCACTTCTCGCAAAGGTGGTCTCTATGATGAAACGCTTGATCTATTAATCAAGTCCTAATATTTGTGCGGAAACGGGATTTCCTGCAGGATAACAAAGGCTTGGCAGCACTCGTCGATTACTGCTGCCAAGCCTTCGCTTGCCAGCGGTCCCCGCTATCGCTTCAGGTGCCGCGTCAGCCGCGCCTCCAGCAAGGCCCAGACGTTGCGCAGCAATTCGACCATCAGCAGGTAGAGAACCGCGGCCCAGACATACATCTGGTAGTCGAAGGTGCGGGAAAAGGCGCGGCGCGTCTCGCCCATCAGGTCGAAGACGGTCACGATCGCCACAATCGCCGAGCCCTTGATCATCAGGATGATCTCGTTGCCATAGGGGCGGAGCGCGACGATCATCGCCTGGGGCAGGATGACCTTGAAGAAGGCGACGCGCTGCGACAGCCCGAGTGCGGCGGCTCCTTCGTGCTGCCCGCGCGGCACGCTCTGGATGGCGCCACGCAGGATTTCGGCCTGGTAGGCGGCGGTGTTCAGCGTGAACGTAAAAAGCGCGCAGTTCCAGGCGTCGCGGAAGAACCACCAGAGCCCCATCGCCTCGAGCTGCGGACGGAAGCTGCCGAGCCCGTAGTAGACGAGAAAGAGCTGGGTAATCAGCGGCGTACCGCGGAAGAAATAGACATAGGCATAGGAGAGCCAGGACCAGATCTTGTTCTTCGACATCCGTCCCATCGCCACGGGCAGCGACAGGACGGCGCCCATAACGATCGAAGAGATCACGAGCATCAGCGTGACGCCGAGGCCGGACACGAAGCTCGGGCCGTATTTCGAGAATTTCTCGGGGTCCCAGCCGTTGACGACGGTGAGGAAGATGCCGACGGCGAGCGCGAGCCAGACGCCGAGCGTGACGCTGCCGATAAAGCGTGACAGCGTGTAGGGCCTCGGCGGAGCCGGTGGCGGTGCCTGAGGCGGGATCATGGTTTCGGCAATGCTCATCGGCGCATCTCCGCGCGTTTGGTCCAGCGCTCAAGCGCCGAGAAGACGACGGACGAAATCATCGCCAGGATCAGGAAGAGAATGCAGGCGACGCCGAAGAACTCGAACGCGTGCTTTGTGACGCGGGCGGCGACGCCCGTCTGGCGGAGTATATCCGGCAGGCCGACCACCGAGACGAGGGCAGTGTCCTTGAGGAGTGCCATCCAGAGATTGCCGAGGCCTGGAAGCGCGATGCGCACGAGCTGCGGCAGGATGATCAATCGCATCGTTTTGCCGCGATGGAAGCCGAGCGCGTCGCCGGCCTCATACTGTCCGTGCGGGATCGCCTTGAAGGCCGAGAGCAGCACTTCCGAGCAATAGGCGGAGAAGACGACCCCGAGCGCAATCATGCCTGCAACGAAGGCGTTGATCTCTACCGGGCCTTCATAGCCGATCCCGGCAAGGAACTGCTGCACCAGGATCTGGAGGCCGTAGTAGACGATGAAGAGTGTCAGGAGCTCGGGCAGGCCGCGAAAGATCGTCGTATAGATATTGGCCGCAAGGCGGAGCGACCTTTCGTTCGACTGCTTGGCGAGCGCGATGAAAAAGCCGGCCGCGAGCCCTACGGGCAGGGTGGCGATCGCCAGGCTCGCCGTCACCAGGAATCCGTAGGCGATCTCGTCGCCCCATCCGGCATCGCCACACGCCAGGAGCGTGCCTGTGCCGAACCAACGAAACACTCCGACCGGACCGCAGAGCGGATCGATGATCGACCCGATCCAGGCGAAAACGGAGAAAAGGGCGGCGAACAGTCCGCTCATGCCAATAAATTCCCCTAGCAGCGTTCTTTTATGCGCCAATTGCGCTTATTTTCGAGGGTTCTTGTCAAACAAAAACGGCGGAAGGGCAAGCCGTCCGCCGTTGCATTTTTTTCATCAACCGAGATTTCCCCGGCATGATCGCCACGAAACCGTCGATTAGCTGCCGTAGACGTCGAACGGGAAGTACTTTTCGTTGATTTCCTTGTACTTGCCACTCGCGCGGATGCCGTCGATTGCCTTGTTGAGCTTCTCGCGCAACGCGTCGTCGCCCTTGCGAACGGCGATGCCGGCGCCTTCGCCGTTGATGACCGGATCGATCGGCAGCGTGCCGAGCAGCTTGCAGCAAGCGCCATCCTCGGTCTTCAGCCATTCGGAAAGCACGACGACGTCGTCGATGACGGCATCGATACGGCCATTGGCGATGTCGAGCTTGTACTCATCCGCGGTCGGGTAGAGCTTCAGTTCCGACTCCTTCATGTGCGCTTCGGCATAGTTGGAGTGGGTGGTGGAACCCTGCGCACCGAGCGTCTTGCCGGCAAGTGCGGCTTCGGTTGCTTCGGTGATCGGCGAGTCTTTCGGAACGACGATCGCCGGCGGCGTGTTGTAGTACTTGTTGGTGAAGTCGACCTTCTGCTTGCGCTCCTCGGTGATCGACATGGAAGCGATGAACGCGTCGAACTTCTTGGCGATCAACGCCGGAATGGCGCCGTCCCACTCCTGCGTCACAAAGGTGCACTCAGCCTTCATCTCTTCGCAAAGCGCCTTCGCGATGTCGATGTCGAAACCTGTCAACGAGCCGTCCGCTTCGAGATTGTTGAAGGGCGGGTAGGCGCCTTCGGTGCCGAAGACGAGCTTTTCGCCATCTGCCATGGCCGTGCTTGCCATGAGCGCGAAAAGGGCAGCCGATGCGGCGGCCGCCAGCCGTCTGGAAATACGCATGATTATCCTCTCTGTTGGCTGACACCCGTTTTTTTCTTGTTCGCGGGTGTCAAATAGGGCCGAGGCGTCCGCCACGGTTGGCGGGATATTCGTACTTCTCCTGTAAAAATCAACTGGAAAGCGTCATCGCCCACCGCCAAAGGGGAATCACGCGTCTTTCGTCCTCCTCCATGGCGCGAGAGAAAGATGAACGGCTTGTTCAGGCGAGGTTAATGTCGCGTCCGATAGCCCTTGAAGCGGAACCGATCCACGGCTGCAGCGTTGCGATTACAAACGCGACTGACCACAAAAAAGTCGGAAACCGCGGATCATGGCCCTGTGGGAGCAGGCTTGCAGGCGTGACCGTTCAATCGGATCAGGACGCGCAGCGAGCCGAGCCTCCCAATAAGAGGAAGGAAGACAATGTCGATTCGATCCAGACTTTTCGCAACGGTGGCCTTGCCCGTATTCGCGGCGACCTTTGCCGTGCAGCCTGCGCTTGCCGAGAGCCTGATGGCGCCGTTCGAAGTTGCTCAGGAAGGTGCGGACCAGCCGTCGCCCGAAGATCTGCTGCTGCTCAAGAAGCGCAGGAAGCAAGCCGAACAGGGACAGGCTGAAGAACAGCAGCCCGCCGCCGAAGAGCAGCAGACCCCGAGGCGCAAGAAGCGCCAGCAGCAGGTAGAAGAGCAACAACCGGCCGCCGAAGAAAGCGCTCCGCAGCAGGCCGAGGAGCCGCAAGCTCCGAGGCGCAAGAAGCGCCAGCAGCAGGCTGAGGAACAGCAACCGGCCGCCGAGGAGGCCGCTCCGCAGCAGGCCGAAGAGCAGCAGGCCCCGAGGCGCAAGAAGCGTCAGCAGCAGGTTGAAGAACAGCAGCCCGCCACTGAGGAGTCCGCTCCGCAGCAAGCCGAGGAGCAGCCGGCTCCGAAGCGCAAGAAGCGCCAGCAACAGGCTGAGGAACAGCAGCCCGCCGCTGAAGAGGGCACGCCGAAGCAAGCCGAAGAGCAACAGGCTCCGGCGCGGAAGAAGCGCCAGCAGCAAGCTGAAGAACAGCAGCCCGCCACTGAGGAGGGCACGCCGCAGCGGGCCGAGGAGCAGCAGACCCCGCGCAAGAAGCGTCAGCAGCAAGCTGAGGAACAGCAGCCCGCCACCGAGGAGGGCACTCCGCAGCAAGCCGAGGAGCAGCAGGTTCCGCGCAAGAAGCGCCAGCAACAGGCTGAAGAGCAGCGCCAGACCGAACAGCCAGCCGACCAGGCCGGTGAGGGCAGGCAGCCTGTTCCCGGCGCCGAAGCACCGGCAACGGCAGAGCAGGGCACGGGCGAACAGCCACAGGCCCGACCCGCGCCTGAAGTGGTCGATAAGCGTACGGAAGAAGAGAAGGTCAAGATCGCCAAGGACCCGGCCGCAACAGACGACACGGTCGTGCTTCCGGTCGAAAACGGTGCAGCCATTCTCGACAGCGACAAGGATGCCGACAATGTCGGCGGTAACCGTGCACGCGAGGCGCGGCGCAAGCAGCGCGAGGAATTGCGTGCCAAGTCAGAAAGCGTAGCACCTCCGACCGACGATGCCTCCTCCCAGGCGGAAATATCGACCGAGGTCCGGGAACAACTTCCGAAGAGGATCGAGGCCAATCTGACGGAAGAGGGACAGCGCATCGAGGAAGCGCCGGCCTTCGCCGTGCCTCAGACGACGAACATCGTCAACAACACGGTGATCAATAACACCACGGTCAATAACACGACGATCAACAATAACACGAACGAAGTCACCGAAGTGCAGGTGGTCGAAGAAGTTGAGGACCGTGTGATCCTGGGTGTCGGCGACCGCATCTTCGTCCGAGGCGACGACCGGCCACGGTTGCGGCGCGATTCGGAGGAAACCTTCTACGACCAGCTGCCGCGCGACCGCGTTCGCGAGACGATCGTTCGCCCCGGTGGTTATCGAATCGTTACGATCTACAACCGTTACGGCGACATTGTACAGCGCTCGCGGATTGACAGCGACGGCAACGAATATCTGATGGTCTACGCGCCCGAGTACGACGAAGATGATAACCGTCCGGCGATCGTAGACGTCGGTTACGACCTGCCGCCGATGCGCCTCACCATTCCGGTGGAGGATTACATCGTCGACTACGCTGACGATCCGGACCGCGATTACTACGAGTTCCTGTCCGAGCCGCCGGTCGAGCAAGTCGAGCGCGTCTACACGATCGATGAGGTGCGCAACTCCGCCCGCCTGCGTGACAAGGTTCGCCGTATCGACCTCGACACGATCCACTTCGAGACGGGCAGCGCCGAGGTGTCGATGTCGCAGGCCAAGACGCTACGCGGCGTCGCGGACGCGATGTCGAAGGTCCTCAAGAAGGATCCGGGTGAAACCTTCTTCATCGAGGGCCACACGGACGCCGTCGGCTCCGATCGCGACAACCTGGTTCTTTCAGACCAGCGTGCGGAATCGGTCGCAGTGCTCCTGACCGAAGTCTATGGCGTCCCGGCCGAAAACCTCGTGACGCAGGGCTACGGCGAGCGCTTCCTCAAGGTGCGCACGCCGGATGCGGAGGAGGAGAACCGGCGCGTGACCATTCGCCGCGTGACACCGCTCGTGCGGCCGGTCGCGCAGCGCTGATGATCGCGGGCGCAGCGGGTTTCGCTGCTGCGCTCCCGCTGTTTGATAAAGACGGGGCCGGGAGACCGGCCCCGCTTTTTTGTCCCTGGAAGCGCAGACCTACAGCGCCGCGCGTGTTTTCAGACGCGCAAAGGACGCTGTAGCACTTTGAATTGCTGCATGTCTTTTGTCCTTTAATCGGCTACGATTAAAGGACAAAAGACATGCAGTAGCAGTCGACCGGTAAGCGAGAGGCTCAGTTCCGCAATCCCGTAACCTTTTCGACGAAATCGGCGATTGCAGCCGTGTCGTCGAGATCGAAGACCGCAAGGCCCGCGTCGGTCACCGGGTGATCCGCAGCAACGGCAACGATATGCGGGTCGCTCGGCGCCAGAGGCTCACGGTTGGCCGAGGCCATCCGTCGCGCTTCGATCTTCGGGATCGGCTCGCGCTTGTAACCTTCGATCAGCACGAGATCGCAGGGAGCGAGCCGCGCCAGGATCTCCTCGAAGGACGGTTCCGGCGCACCGCGCAGTTCATGCATGATTGCGAAGCGCGTCGAGGAGACGATCGTGACCTCATGCGCACCCGCCTCCCGGTGCCGGTAGCTGTCGGCGCCGACCTTGTCGATGTCGAAGTCGTGGTGAGCGTGCTTGATCGTCGACAAGACATAGCCGCGCCGTGTCATTTCACTGACGAGACGGACCATAAGGCCGGTCTTGCCCGAGTTTTTCCAGCCGGCAATACCGAATATCCTGGGTTGGGTCATGCTTTGGGATCCTTGAGGCGTTGCAGCCATGCTTCGGCCTCTCGAAGCTCGTCCGGCGTGTTGATATTGAAGAAGGGGTCGAGCGGACCTGCCTTCGTCGCGATCATCGGGAAGTCTACCGCTACCGATGGGTGGCGCGCAATGAAAGCGCGTACGCGCAACTTGGTGTCGGTGCGGATCCAGGCTTCGAGATCATCGGCGATCGTGACTGGCCAGAGCGCGAAGAGCGGATGCATCTCGCCGCCGGACCAAGCGACGGCGATCGTCCCTTCCAGATTAGGCACGGAGGATAGCCGGACAACGAGATCATCGGGAAAAAATGGCGTGTCGGTCGCCACGGTCAGAACATGGGCCGCATGCGGAGCAACCGCTGCAGCGTGGCGCATGGCGGTGAGCACACCGGCGAGGGGGCCGAAGTAACCGGGCACCGTGTCGGTCAGCACCGGAAGGCCCGGCGGCAGCCCGATACCAGGATCGGCATTGAGGTTGAGCGCGATGCTGCCCACCTGCGGCGTGAGCCGTTCGGCGATATGGTCGAGCATGGTCCGGCCACCGAGCACGAGGCCTGCCTTCGCGCGCCCCATGCGCGAGGATCGTCCGCCGGCGAGAATGACGGCGGGCGGGCGTTGCGGTGTGTCTGGCGCATTCGTGACCATCGACGCGTTCCTCTATTCGAGGGGGCCTGCCAGGGAGCGTTGGGCGACGGCCTTCCGCCCGCGCAGGCTCTCGCGATAGAAGGTGTAGAGGCCGGAGCCGACGATGATGGCGACCCCCGTCAGCATCCAGCGATCCGGTGTCTCCGCAAAGAAGAAAATGCCGATTCCGATCGACCAGAGCAGGCTCGTGTAGCGGAACGGCGCAATGACCGAGATATCGCCATCGCGCATCGCCAGCACGATCGTCTGGTAGCCGAGCATCAACAGGATGCTGGCACCGGCAATATGGGTCAGCGAGGTGCTCGACATCGGCTGCCAGCCGCCGAACGGCACGATCAGCAAGAGGCCGACCAGCGTCGTTACTATGGCGGTGGTGACGGTAATGAAGAGCGAGGGCACGTCGCTGCCGATGCGGCGGGTGCAAAGATCGCGCGTCGAGGTGCAGAAAACGCAGGCGACGACGGTCAAGGCTGCCGGTGTGAAGCCTTCCGGCCCAGGTCTCAGCACGATCAGCACGCCGAGGAAGCCGATGGCGATCGCCGTCCAGCGACGCCATCCGACCGGTTCGCGCAGGAAAAGCGCCGCGCCGAGGGTGACGGCCAGCGGCAGCGCCTGCATGATCGCCGAGGCGTTTGCGAGCGGTATCTGCCCGAGCGCGGAAATATAGGTGATCGACGCCAGCGCCTCCATGACGATCCGCAGGAGGATCGCCGGTCGCAGGATCGTTCGGATCGGCCGGAACGCGCGAAAGTGGACAGCGAACCCCAGTACCATCAGAGTGGTGAGCAGACCGCGGACGAACATGATCTGGCCCGTGTTCATGACGCCCGTTACGGATTTTACGAGCGCGTCGTTGCAGGCAAAGCTGACCATGGCAAGGCACATGAAAACGATGCCGCGGACATTGGCAGATGAGTGCATTCGTGTTTCCTGGTGGCCCTCGGCCGAGGCCAAATGCCGTGTTTGGCGGGCGGAGCGAATCCCTCCCAGGGAGGTACGCCCCTTGTCCAAGCATTGACTGCCATTTCACGCAAACTCAAGCACCGTTTGTGCAATTTGACGGGCTAGCCGCGCTGACACGAGATCCGAGGCCAATCGTGCCCTCGGAGGGTTATTCGCGGAATCTTAAGTTTCGCTGCCTATCGTCCCGATAATTCCGCAGTGCAATCGCATGAAGCGATCGGTGGATGACGGGCTTCAGATCTTCTTTCGCACCGTCGATCCGCGAAGTGTCCGCCGGAGCCTGGGAGGTGCTTCCGCCGGCATTTCAACACCAGAGAAGCCACCGTGCGGGCATGTTCCTCATAATAAGAACCTGGGGTCCGCAATGTCTTTGATCGACCGCCTTCTACAGCGCCTGCGTATCGTCACAAAAGTCCTCCTTTTCGTGGTTCCGCTGGTGGCCCTGATCGCCGGGCTCGGTCTCGTCGGCTTTTTCACCGCTCGTACGCTCAATGGGCATATGACCGTCACCCGCGAGACCATCAACAATCTTTCGGATTTCCAGGCTTTGCGCAGTGCCTTGCAGGCCTTCGCCGATAACCCGAGCGAGGAAACGCGCGATGTCCTTGCGAAAGAGGTCGGCGAGCAGGAAGAGGGGGTCAGAACCCTCGAAGGGCTGCTGGCGCGTGATGCGGACAAGGCACAGATCGCCTCGGTCGTTGCACTCGGTGGCCAGATGCGTAACCAGACCGACAAGCTCTGGGCGGTCAAGGTCGAGCAGGACTCGGTAACGACGTCGCTGGAAGCGGCGCTTGCCGACATGACCGAGAAGGGCAACGGCGCCTACAAGCAGATCGATATCATCCGGAGCGAATCGGGTGAAAAGGAAGCGTTCGCCAAGGCTCTGCTCTTCGATGCGGCCGCCTACCAGGGTGTTGCCGAACGCATCAAGAAATTCCGCCTGCCGGTAACCATGGCCGTCAATCCCGACGCCAAGATCGATCAGGGCAACAAGCTGCTGCCGCATCTGCTGAAGCAGATCGGGGAAGCAGAAAAGATTGCGTCCGAAAAGGTCCAGAAGCCGATCGGCGAACTCAAGGAACAGGCGCTGAAGATCCAGGCGATCCTCGCAGGCGCCGAGGACAACGAGGCGAAGAAGAACGCCCTCGTGCCTATCCTCAGCAAGCTCTCCAAATACGAAGCCGATTTTGCCAAGGAGGCGGTCAAGAATTCGGACACCGCAGCCAAGCGCTTCGTCGGCATGGATGAGGAAATCTCGACGCTGAAGACGCTGATCGCCTTGATGGGCGATACTTTCAAAGGACTCGACAATACCCGATTCCATATCAGCGAGTTACATCGCTCGCTCGATGCAGCGAGCCGCGATCTCGTGATCGCGGATATAAACGCCGTACGCGAGACCGCCGGAAAGCTTTCCGAGCTCGGCGGCAAGAACGCAGCGCTCCGCGATCTGCCGGCGAAGCTTGGTCCTTCACTCGACAACATCGACAAGGGCACAGCGGCGTTGATCGACGTTGGCGGTCGCTGGCAGGCCGCAAAGAGCGAGGCCGCAACGCTTGTAGCCGACGCGAGCAGCACGCTCGAAAGCTTCGTCAGCAGCGCGCAGGAAGCCGGAAAGCAGGACAGCCAACGCTCCGCCACCGTCTCGATCATTGCTATGGTCGCCGGAACGCTGCTTTCGATTATTGGCGGTCTGATGCTGGTCGAGACGCTGCGCGGCCCGCTGAAACGCGTCACCGAAACCATGACGCGGCTTGCCAATGGTGACCTGGAAGTGGCGATCGAAGGCCGCAACCGCGGCGACGAAATCGGCGACATGGTGCGCTCGGTCGCCGTCTTCCGCGATAATGCACTCGAAAACGTGCGGCTGGAACGCGAGGCGGAGGCAGCGCGCATATTGTCTGCCGAAGAGGAGGCGCGGCGCTCTCGGGAACGCGCGCGCATCGAAGCCGAGCAGATGCAGGCGCTCAACGCTCTCTCCGATGTTCTTGCCCAGCTTGCCGCCGGCAATCTCGAGGAAGGCATGGCGGAAGACCTGCCGGCGGACTACGTCATCATGGCCCGCACCTACAACAATGCCGTCGAGGCGCTGCGTGCGACGCTGACAGATGTGCGTCTCGTCGCGGGAGAGATCTCCGGCGGGACGGGCAATCTCTCGGCCTCGGCCGACGATCTTGCCCGCCGCACCGAGCAGCAGGCAGCAGCGCTTGAAGAGAGTTCTCGCGCGCTGCGTCAACTCACCGAACTCGTGGGCTCGACCGCCGAAAGCGCCCGCCGGACGACGGTGTCGGTCGATGAGACGAACAACTATGCGCAGCATTCCGGCCACGTGGTCGCCAAGGCGATCGATGCCATGGCTGAAATCAATCGCTCGTCCGAAAAGATCAGCACGATCATCGGCGTGATCGACGAGATCGCCTTCCAGACCAATCTCCTGGCACTGAACGCAGGCGTCGAGGCGGCCCGCGCCGGCGAGGCGGGCCGTGGCTTCGCGGTCGTCGCCCAGGAGGTGCGCGAGCTGGCGCAGCGTTGCGCGGGCGCCGCCCGCGAGATCAAGGGGCTGATTTCGGCAAGTTCCGCTCAAGTACGCAGCGGCGTGGCACTGGTGCAGGAGACCGGCGAAGCGCTGACGGTCATCAACGAGCATATCGCCACCATTCACCAGCTCGTCAGCAACATCGAGGCTTCTGCGGCTGACCAGTATACCGGCCTCAACGAGGTCAATTCCGCCGTTCACGAGGTCGAACTGATCACGCAGCAGAACGCCGCCATGGTCGAGGAGAACACGGCGGAAATCCATGGCCTGCGCCGGCAGGTGGAAGCGCTCAACGAAAAAATCGAACGCTTCAAGACCGGCACCAGCGGCGTGGGCGATTACGGTGAGGTTCGGTACGGCTCGACTTACGCCGCCTGAACTATCGGCACGAAGAGGCCCCGTGGTCGGTAGCGACTGCGGGGCCTTTGCTTTTCTCGATTTCGCGGAGCGTCAGCCGCCGGTCACGCTCATGTGGCGCGCGACGGCCGGGCGGTTGTGTTCGCGATCGATGATGAAGTCGTGGCCCTTCGGCTTGCGGGAGATCGCCTCGTCGATGACGCGAGAGAGGTAAGCGTCGTCGTCCGTCGAGCGCAGTGCCGCGCGGAGATCAGCCGCATCGTTTTGCCCGAGGCACATATAGAGGGTACCGGTGCAGGTCAGCCGCACGCGGTTGCAGCTTTCGCAGAAATTGTGGGTCATCGGGGTGATCAGTCCGAGGCGTCCGCCGGTCTCCGCCACCTCGACGTAGCGGGCAGGGCCACCGGTGCGGTAGGGAATATCCTTGAGCCTGAACTGGCTTTCCAGACGCTCGCGCATTTCGGAAAGCGGCAGGTAGTGGTCGGTCCGGTCCTCGTCCACTTCGCCCATCGGCATCGTCTCGATCAGCGTCAGTTCCATGCCGCGCCCATGCGCCCAGCGCATCAGCTCGGGAATCTCTGCGTCATTGAAGCCCTTGAGCGCGACCGTGTTGATCTTCACCTTGAGCCCGGCAGCCTGGGCCGCGTCGATGCCCTCGAGCACCTTTGAAAGTTCGCCCCAGCGGGTGATGTGGCGGAACTTGTCATGGTCGCGGGTATCGAGCGAAACGTTGATGCGGCGCACGCCGCAATCGGCAAGTTCCGCCGCGTATTTCGACAGTTGCGAACCGTTGGTCGTCAGCGTCAGCTCGTCGAGGCGGCCGACCTGCATCTCCTTGCCGAGTTCGCGGACGAGGAACATGATGTTCTTGCGCACCAGCGGTTCGCCGCCGGTAAGCCGGAGCTTGCGCACGCCCTTGGCGATGAAGGCGGAACAGAGCCGGTGCAACTCCTCCAGCGTCAGCAGATCCTTCTTCGGCAGGAAGGTCATGTGCTCCGCCATGCAGTAGGTGCAGCGGAAGTCGCAGCGGTCGGTGACTGACACGCGCAGATAGCTGATCGTTCGACCGAAAGGATCGATCATCGGCGTCGTGGAACTGTCGAGCGGCTCGGCACCGGTTCTGTCTATCGCGGCATTGTTCAAGGCTTTTCTCCCAAGGCTTTCAATGTCGTGGGCAAAAACCCCCGCGTCAAGGCGCATACTGTCGCAAATTTCGGTGAAGCCGCGATCGATCGGAGTTGTTGTCGGTCGAATCCGGAGGAAGCCGCGCTTTTGCGCCTGAACAGGCTCGAAAGATTTGAAAATGTTTCGGCTTTTTCAGCCTATTCTTCCTAATTCATTCAGAGGCGAACATCTGCTCTGGCGGACGAATTTTAATAGGCCATGGGCATGAACTGGGGTAGTGCTGAGGGGACGAATGCGGAGTGAGTATCATGAGTGAATTCTGGCCGACCGAGTTGCGCGTATCGAAAGATCGTCACCGCCTTACTGTCACTTTCGACGACGGCGCCTCCTACGACCTGTCAGCGGAACTGCTGCGCGTGCTTTCGCCTTCGGCCGAGGTGCAGGGACACGGGCCGGGTCAAAGGGTGACTGTACCCGGCAAGCGGAATGTCCAGATCATTTCGATGCAGCCGACCGGTAACTACGCCGTGCGCATCGGTTTCGATGATTTCCATGACACCGGGATCTTCACCTGGAGCTACCTGCGCGAACTGGGAGAGAAGGGCGCGGAACTCTTCGCTGCCTATGAGCAGGAGCTGGCCGAAAAGGGCATGTCGCGCGACAAGTCGGAAAAGCCGCGCTGACCACGGAAAAAACACGCCGCAATCCCAAGTGCTACAGCGTCCCTGCGCGCCGATAAGACGCTCAGGCTACGCTAGCCGCGTTCTCAATCGCTGTCTTCCTTCAGTAAGATGGCGATGATCCGCTCCATCGACTGCGCGACCGTCATGCAGTCCTCGATCGGCGAGCCTGTCAGCGACTTCTCGATAAGCGCCGTCTGGATCTCCATTGCCTCCTCGGTGAGCGTACGGCCGCCCGGCGTCAGCGAGAGCCGCAGCACGCGCTTGTCGCGCTCGTCTCCCCGCCGTTCTATCAGGCCGCGCTTCTCGAGCTGCGGCAACAGCATGCTCATGTTGGAGCGTCCGACGAGCAACTTGCGGGCGAGTTCCTGCTGCGTGATTCCGTCGAAGCGATAGAGATTGATCAGGATATCGAGATGCGGCGGCTTGATGTCGAGATGGGCGAGTTCCCGGGTCAATGTCTGCTGCATCAGTTGGCAGGCGCGGGCGACGGCGATCCAGCTTCGAAACCGCGGATGATCCCAGGGAAAATGGTGTTGTTCTGTTGTCACTTGCTTTTCGTTCATCGTTGTACAATTATGTTCATAGCTGAACATTTCAAGAGAGTTTCACTATGGCATCCTTCGGGGTCAAGGTCATCCGTCCGGCGCTCAAGGCGGTGTCTGCCGTCTCCGCCGAGGCGGCCGGCAGGCTCGCTTTCAGAATCTTCTGTCGCACGCCGAGCCGCAAGCCGAAAAACGCCAAGGAAGCAGCCTTGCTGAAAGCGGCGGCGTCGACCATGGAGCGCTCGCGAAAGGTCACGCTGTCTTTCGCCGGTGGCTGGTTTGCCGCGCATCATTTCGCCCGGCGCCCGGGCACCGCGGGCCCGCGTATCCTGCTCGCCCACGGCTGGGGAGCGCGCAGTGCCTATCTCGCCACTTTGATCGATGGGCTGCTTGCTGCCGGCGCGGAGGTGGTTGCGCTCGACTGGCCGGGGCACGGCGCTTCGCCGGGACGGTCGCTGACGATGCCGCAGGCGGTGAGGGCGATCGATGCGGCCTGGCGCCACTTCGATGGATTCGACGTCGCGATCGGCCATTCCTTCGGCGGTGCGAGCCTCGCCTGTGCGGCAGGCGCCGTCGTCTGCGACGTGCCGGCCCGGGTTCCGGAAAAACTGGTTCTGATCGGCGCTCCGAGCGAAATGACCTGGCTCTTCAAGGGTTTCGGCAAGATGATGGCCCTCGCGCCAGCCGCCCAGGCCGCCTTCGAAGGCATGGTCGAACGCCTCTCCGGCCGCCGGGTCGATGGCTTCGACGCAGCCCGCATTCTCGGCATGCTGAGGAAGCCGGTGCTCGTCATCCACGCGGAGGACGACAAAGAGGTATCCGCAGCCCACGCCCGCCGCTACGGCGCGGCCGGGCCGAACGTCGAGTTGTATTGGGCGAACGGTTTCGGCCATCGCCGTATCGTTTCCGCCGAACCGGTCATCGACAGGATCAAGGCCTTCCTTGGCGAAGGCGAGAAAGCTGCTCACTTGAGAAGAATCGCCTGATGCTGTCATCAGGATGTCATGCTATCCGTTGAAAGCGCATGCAAGAGCAGGCGTCGCGGAGGATGGAATGACAATCATCGGCACGGTCGAGGAACTGAAGGCTCTCTATGGCGAGACGAGCGAGGCCTCGATCGTCAAAGTGACGAGCGCGCTGACGGCGGAGTATCGGCAGATGATCGAGGCCTCTCCGTTCGCCGCGCTTGCGACCGTCGGGCCGGAAGGGCTCGATTGCTCTCCGCGCGGCGACGATCATTGTGTCGTCCGGATCGCGGACGACAGGACCGTGCTGATGCCGGACTGGCGCGGCAATAACCGCGTCGATTCGCTGCTCAACATAGTCCGCGATCCGAGGGTGGCGCTGATGTTCCTCGTCCCCGGTTCGAATACGGCGATGCGCATCAACGGCACTGCCGTCGTCAGCGTCGATCCGGCACTCACCGGTTCCTTCGAGGTTGACGGCAAGCATCCGCGCAGCGTGATCGTGATCACGATCGGAGAGGTCTATTTCCAATGCGCGCGGGCGCTGATCCGTTCGCAGCTCTGGAACTCGGATCGCTTCGTCGATCCGGCGTCGTTACCGACCCCCGGCACGCTGCTGAAAGCCGCGAAGGCGGATTTCGACAACGAGACTTACGATCGGGAATGGCCTGGGCGCGCCGCCAAGACGATGTGGTAGGCGCCGCCGATCCTTTTGGCAACAAGCGACACTGAAACGGTGCCTACCGGCGATAGATCAGCCAGTTGCGACCGGAATCCTTGCGCATTCCCTCCTCGAATAGCACCGTGCGGTTGCGGCCGGCATTCTTGGCGGAATAGAGGGCGATGTCGGACTTGTTGTAGAGGTCGACCGGATCGTCTGCCTCGGTCGCCATGCAGACGCCGACGGACAGCGTGATCGGGCCATAGTTGACACCCGTCTTGGAATTCTTGAAGGGCGTTCCGGCAAGCACGGTGCGGATCCGGTCAGCCGCCTGCAGGCATTCTTCCTGCGTGATGTCATGGAGAATGACGGCGAATTCCTCGCCACCGGTGCGCGCGACGAATGCGTCCCGGCGCAAGTTGGCGCGGATGACACTGCCGACCGTGGCAAGGATCTTGTCGCCAACGGGATGACCGAACGTGTCATTGACCTTCTTGAAATGATCGATATCGGCGACAAGCAGGCCGGTGAAATTACGTCGATGTTCGCTGTTGTAGACGGCGGCCAGGGCATCATCGAAGGCCCGCCGGTTAGCGAGACGCGTCAGCGAATCGGTATTGGCGATGCGCTTATATTCGTCGAGCTCCTGTCGGATGACCTCCATTTCGAAGGATTTCTGGACGACGGTCTGAACGCGCTCCTTGCCCTGGTTCATGGTGTCGACGGTCGCTTCGGTCAGGATGCCGATGGCGTGGCGCAGAATGTCGGCGCTCGCAGCGCTCTTGCTGGTCATGTTGCTATAGGCTTCGTCGAGAACCTTGTTGTAGTTCTCGAGCGCATATTGCTCGTCCTTCAAGAGGTTGACGAGCTCAGTCAGCTTGGCAGCAAGCGTGTTGTGTGCCCGCTCGATGCCGTGCGGATGGTGAATGTGGCTGAAATATTGTGCGCCGATCGCGTCAAGCTCTTCCTGCGTCGCCCGGCTGCCAAGTCCCGCAAGCTCCTTGGACAATTGCGCGTTCGAGCCAAGATAGGCCTCGTAATAAAGCTCGTAATTGCGCGGTATCGGCGCCACCCCCATCATCCGCATGGCGTGGGTTATCTGCGCGGCGATATCCGGCGCCGGCGCCTTATTCGAGGTTGCCGTTTGCATATGCAAACCTCCTTTATTTATCCACTTCTAAAGTCAGGTAATTTTTAGGAACAAATGATTTGCGAAGTCTTAACAATTGCTTGAGCGCATCGATGCAATTCGACCAATTTCGGGCTGATGCGCATATAGCGCAGCGCGTCTTATCAGACGCGCCAAGGACGCTGCAGCACCTTGCAGTAGCCGTACGATGGCGACGGCGAGTGTGCCGCGGCGCTGGTGATCGCGCCGCGGCAATCGAGATCGATCAGGCAGGGCTGATCATCGTTTCCGGGCGGACGATCGCGTCGAACTCTTCGTTCGTCACGTAGCCGCCGCCGACGGCTTCTTCGCGCAGTGTCGTGCCGTTCCTGTGTGCGGTCTTGGCGATCTTTGCGGCGTTGTCGTAGCCGATCTTCGGCGCCAGCGCGGTGACGAGCATCAGCGAGCGGTCGAGCGCGGCCTTGATATTGTCCTCGCGCGCCTCGATGCCGACGACGCAATTGTCGGTAAAGGAGACCGCTGCGTCGGCGAGAAGCTGTACCGACTGAAGGAAGTTGTAGGCCATCAGCGGATTATAGACGTTAAGCTCGAAATGACCCTGGCTGCCGGCGAAGGTGAGGGCTGCGTGGTTGCCGAACACCTGGACGCAGACCTGAGTCAGCGCTTCGCACTGGGTCGGGTTGACCTTGCCCGGCATGATCGATGAACCCGGCTCGTTTTCCGGCAGCGACAGTTCGCCGAGCCCGGAGCGCGGTCCGGAGCCGAGGAAGCGGATGTCGTTGGCAATCTTGAAGAGTGCGGCGGCCGTAGCGTTGATCGCGCCATGGCTGAAGACCATCGAATCGTGAGCCGCCAGCGCCTCGAACTTGTTCGGCGCCGAGGTAAAGGCGATGCCGGTAATGCCGGCGATCTCCTCAGCTACCTTCTCGGCAAAACCGATCGGTGCGTTAAGGCCGGTGCCGACGGCAGTGCCGCCCTGGGCGAGTTCGCAGAGGCCGGGGAGGGTCATCTCGATGCGCTTGATCGACGATGCGACCTGGGCAGCATAGCCGGAGAACTCCTGACCGAGCGTCAGCGGCGTCGCATCCTGCGTGTGGGTGCGGCCGATCTTGATGATGTGATCGAAGGCCTTCACCTTTTCTTCCAGCGCCTTGTGCAGGTGCTTCAGCGCCGGCAGCAGGTCGTGGATGACGCGCTCGGCGCAGGCAATGTGCATGGCCGTCGGATAGGTGTCGTTCGACGACTGGCTCATGTTCACGTGGTCGTTCGGATGAACGGGCTTCTTCGAACCCATGACGCCGCCGAGCAGTTCGATCGCCCGGTTGGAAATGACCTCGTTCGCATTCATGTTCGACTGCGTGCCGGAACCGGTTTGCCAGACGACGAGCGGGAAATGCTCATTAAGCTTGCCGTCGATGACCTCCTGCGCTGCCTGGACGATCGAATCGCCAACCGCCGGGTCGAGGCGGCCGAGCGCCATGTTGGCGCGCGCCGCTGCCTGTTTGACGATGCCAAGGGCCCGGACGATCGCGACGGGCTGCTTTTCCCAGCCGATTTTGAAGTTCCCAAGCGAGCGTTGCGCCTGAGCGCCCCAATAGCGGTCGCTCGCCACTTCGATGGGGCCGAACGTATCTGTTTCCGTGCGGGTCGATGTCATCGTGATACCTGCCTTCGTCTGCGGTTCATGAAGCCGAGGCGAGAAGCGTTGTCTCAGCCGGTCGTTACGCCCCGGTGCCGGGCACCTCTCTGCCCCGGTCACACAAGCTTGTAAAGGCCCGCAAAGGTATGGCCGCACCTACAATCGTTTGAATTGTTGCAGCGCGGCAATCGATCTGCCGCCCGCAGCAGCGGATCCGACGCACTCAAGATCGCGCGAGTTGTGACCTTTCCGTCACATTGCGCGTTTTCCTCATGCAGGACGAATTGTAACCGGGGAAACACCGATGCAGGCGCTACGCGCGCAAAATGAATACGAATCAATTTTTTATGGCGCTTCAGCAGCCCTCGAACGAGATGTTTTGAGACAGGTTTCGGCCGAGGGGAGGCGGGCCGTTTCCTTTTCATTCACCATCCTTTTCTATAAGTCGTGGAGCACGAGGGCGTGGCGAGAATCTGGCAGCGGCCGAATTCGGCGACAACGCGATACGGGGATCTTTGTTCTTATGAAAATTATCAGATCGGCAGCGATTGTAGCACTCATGGGTGGGTGTGCGATTGCAACCATGGATGTACGGCCGGCATCGGCACTTACCCTCATGGACTTTATCCGCGGCGGCAAGAAGCGGACATCGCCGGAACACGCCCAGCCTGCCCGGCCGCTGCCGGGCGTCGGCATGTTCATGCCGCAACAGATAGATCCGAGAACCGCGGCAAAGCCGCCGCGCGTCACCGGTCCGCGGTACTTTACCTACAAGGCCGAACCGTTGCGCCGGATCGCCACGGACCACTTGCTCGATCCCATCGTGACCGGTTCGGTTCAAAACGGGGCCTTGCCCCCAATGCTGCGCCCGCCGCTTTCGGACGCGCGGCAGTTTCTCCCCCAAATCTACGTCCGCGCCACGGAGGGCGTCGCAAAGGCGGTTGAGAACTACTATGGCGCCCGCACGGACTTCGTGTGGATTAATGGCAGCGGCGTCAGCGCGCGCGCCAAATCGGCGCTTGCGGTGCTCGCGCAGGCCGCAAAGGTCGGGCTCGATCCACAGGACTATGCGGTTCAGGTACCGTCCGACGCCTTCGATCGAGGCGACATGATCGCCCGCGAAAAAGAACTGGTGCAGTTCGAACTGGCGATGTCGGTTGCGACGCTGACCTATGTGCAGGACACGGTCCGCGGCCGCATCGACCCGAACAAGATCTCGGGCTATCACGATTTCAAGCGCAAGAGTGTCGACCTCTTTGCATTCCTCGACAAGATGGCGGGAAGCGACGATGTTGCGGCACTGATTGAAAGCCAGAACCCCAAGAGTGAACAATTCCTGGCTCTGAAGTCGGAACTGGAGCGCCTGCGCGCGCAAACGGAAGCGACCCCCCGTGTGGAAATCGCTCCGGGTACGCTGCTGAAGCCCGGCGAGAGCAATCCGGAACTCGCCAACGTCATCGCCGGTATCAAGCTCAAGGCGTCCGAATCGCTGAAAACCGAACACGCCGTCGTGCTCGCGAGCTACCAGGGAACGCCGGATTACACGCCCGAGTTGGTTTCCGTCGTCGAGGCCTTTCAGAAGGAACATGGCCTGAAGGCCGATGGCGTCGTCGGCCAGGCCTCGATCCGCGTGCTGACGGGGGGCGACACGACCGCCAGCAAGATCAACAAGCTTGAAATCGCGATGGAGCAGGCGCGCTGGCTCCCGGATGGATTGGGCAGCCGCTACGTCTTCATCAACCAGCCCGCCTTCACGGCCACCTACGCGGACCAGGGCACGGAGCAGTTCTCCATGCGCGTGGTCGTCGGCTCGAAGACGAACCAGACCTACTTCTTCCAGGACGAGATCCAGACAGTCGAGGTCAATCCCTACTGGGGCGTGCCGCAGTCGATCATCGTCAACGAGATGCTGCCGAAGCTCAGAAGCGACCCGGGCTATCTCGACCGCATGGGATATCAGGTCGAAGTCGGTGGCCGCGTCGTGTCGTCGTCGGTCGTCAACTGGTACGGTTCGACCTCCTCAGTCGCGGTGCGCCAGCCGCCGAGCAGCGACAACGCGCTCGGCGAACTGAAGATTCTCTTCCCGAACGCCCATGCGATCTACATGCACGACACGCCGTCGAAAAGCTTCTTCAAGCGCGACCAGCGGGCGCTCAGCCACGGATGCGTGCGTCTCGCCGATCCGCGCCGCATGGCCGCTGCGGTTCTCGGTACGAACATTGACGACGTCGGCAAGGAAATAGCGAGCGGCCGCAACAAGGCCTTGCAGGTCCCGCAGAAAGTACCGGTCTACGTTTCCTATTTTACCGCATGGCCGAACAAGGCCGGCAGCGTTGAATATTTCAACGATGTCTATGACCGCGACATGTATGTGAACCGCGCACTGGAGGCGACGCGCAACGCCCGCCGCGCGGAGGGATAAGGAGGGGCCGCAAAAAGCGGCCCTTTCTCATTTGTGCTTTCGCGAAAGAAGCGTTTCGACCAGATGGGGCGTCAGTTCATCGAAATGCTGGATGATGCGATCGGGACCAAGGCTCTCGATCGGCACGTCGGAATAGCCGAACGGTACTGCAATCGAGGGCACTGACGCGTTTCGCGCGACAAGGATGTCGTTGAGGCTGTCGCCGACCATCACGGCGCGCTCGGCGATACCGCCGGCATTGGCGACCGTCGAAAGCAGATGTTCCGCATGCGGCTTGCGGACCGAGAAGGTGTCGCCCCCGGAGATGGCTGCGAACCGGCTGTGCAGCCCAAGCCCTTCGAGAAGGCGCGTCGCGAGCGCTTCCGGTTTGTTGGTGCAGACAGCGAGCGTCAGGCCGGCGTCCTGCAGGCGGTCGAGTGCCGAGACGAGGCCTGGATAGGGCAGCGAATCCCCCGGCATCGAGCCGTGGTAGAAATTCACGAACTCCCGCATCTGCCACGCAAGGTCCTCTTCGCTGAGTGCCTTGCCGCGAAGCGCGAACGTGCGCTCGATCATCGCCCGCGCGCCGTGCCCGACGAGATGAGTCAGGTCCGCATAGGTAACGGGCTCGACTCCGGCCTGTGTGACTGCGTGATTGAGGCTGGCGACGAGATCCGGAGCGGTGTCGACAAGCGTACCGTCGAGATCGAAGACGACAATGGGAGGAGACACTGGAAACCTCGCGTTGGCGGAAATCTTGGAGCACGTCGCGTTGGATGCGCCTTCATGCAACGCGCTGGTGGCTTTGTTTCATGCATGTCGTCGCCCCAAAACCGCTGCGCACTTTTGGGCGACATGCACTGGCTGTTTCGGGTAGGCGAAGTAGGCGAGGAATGCAATGGCGCGCATCAGCGCAGGCTGCTCGCGGGAATCCGGCAAAGCACTCTTATTTTGGCTTTTGTTTGCGACGACGGGCGTGTAAGTGTCTCAGCGGAAATTGGACAGTGGCTGGCCGGCTTGGCCTTGCTATCTGACGATCACGAGGGAGCAAGTGGCGCATGGACGCCCGCCAAATGAAGATCAAGGCCGCCGCCGCGGCCCTTGAATATGTCGAGAACGGCATGCGGCTTGGAATCGGCACCGGTTCGACCGCCGAAGAATTCGTGCGGCTGCTCGCCGAAAAGGTTGCGTCGGGTTTTCAAATCGTCGGGGTGCCGACGTCCGAGCGCACGGCCCGGCTTTGCCTCGAGCTCGGCGTGCCGTTGAAGTCGCTCGACGAACTGCCGGAACTGGATCTGACGATCGACGGTGCCGACGAGGTCGACGGGCAGCTGAGGCTGATCAAAGGCGGTGGCGGTGCCCTGCTGCGTGAGAAAATCGTCGCCTGCGCCTCCAAGCGGATGATTGTCATTGCCGACGAATCGAAGGTTGTTGACGTGCTCGGCGCCTTCAAGCTGCCGATCGAAGTAAATCCGTTCGGCCAGGTTGCGACGCGCCTGGCGATCGAAAAGGTGGCGGCCCGGATGGGAATGACGGGCGATATCGTCGTTCGCGCGTCGGGCGACGGTCCCTTCAAGACCGACGGGGGACACCTCATACTCGATGCATCTTTTGGCCGTATTCCTGATGCAGATGCGCTCGCGGCAGAGCTGAATGCCATCCCCGGGGTGGTCGAGCACGGGCTGTTCATCGGGATTGCGTCATTGGCGATCATCGCCGGTCCGGAGGGAGCCCGTACCCTGACGGCGTCCTGAACCGGATCCCCCCGCTTTGACGAAGCGTTGCGGACGGCGCAGAAAATAGGTTTCCGCACATGTCTGCCTGGCGGCGGCGATCGGCCGGGCGACACGTGCCAACACAGGAGCATGGATAACAATGAAGAAACTTACAGGGCTTGCCCGCACTTTCGCGGCTGCTGCCGTTCTCGTTTCGGTTTGGGTTCCGGCGGTGCGCGCCCAGGACGTCACGGAAGATCAGATCAAGGCTGCCCGCGCGACCATCGCGGCGCTTGGCGTGACCAACACTTTCGACAACATTCTGCCGCGTCTCGCCGAGCGACTGAAGAATACGCTGATCCAGTCCTCGCCGAACCACCAGGAACTGATCACCGCCACGGTCGACGAGAAGGCGCTGGCTCTTGCGGCACGGCGTGCGGATCTCGAGCGCGAGGCTGCAACCATCTATGCCAAGACCTTTTCGGTCGAGGAACTGAACGCGATCACCGAGTTCTACAGTTCACCCGCCGGCAAGAAGCTGCTGGACAATGGTCCGATCGCTTCCCGCGAGTTACTGAAGGCGGCCGATATCTGGGCGGCCGGCGTTTCGCGCGACCTGACGAATGACGCTACCAAGTCGCTGGATGCGAAGATCGGCGGCGCGCCCGCAGCCGACGCTGGTACCGCTGCTCCGGCGCAGCAGTAAATTGCCGCAAGCGGACACACTTACGAAGCCCGGAGCAATCCGGGCTTTTCTTTTTTTGCGTCGCAATACTATATCAGTGGCGAAGGGTGAGGCGGGTCCCATCCTCCAATCCGACATTTTCAACTGATACGATTTTCACTCCAGGAGTTCGCCATGACCGCTTTCGACTATGACCTCTTCGTGATCGGCGGTGGTTCGGGCGGCGTCAGAAGCGGGCGTCTGGCGGCGGCGCTCGGCAAGAAGGTGGCGATTGCGGAGGAGTTTCGTTATGGCGGCACCTGCGTCATCCGCGGCTGCGTGCCGAAGAAGCTCTATGTTTATGCCTCGCAATATTCGGAGCATTTCGAGGACGCGGTGGGATTCGGCTGGACCGTTGGCGAAAGCCGCTTTGACTGGGCGAAGCTGGTCGCGGCGAAGGAACAGGAGATCTCCCGTCTCGAGGGCCTCTACCGCAAGGGGCTGGCAAATGCTGCCGCGGAAATCCTCGACACTCGCGCCGAACTCGCGGGGCCCAACACGGTGCGACTGATGGCGAGCGGCAAGACCGTCACAGCCGAGCGTATCGTGATTGCAGTCGGCGGGCATCCGAGCCCGCACGACGCGCTTCCGGGGCACGAGCTCTGCATCAGTTCCAACGAGGCCTTCGACCTCGCCGAACTGCCGAAATCGATCCTCATCGCCGGCGGCGGCTATATTGCGATCGAATTTGCCAACATTTTCCACGGCTTGGGCGTCGAGACGACGTTGATCTATCGTGGCAAGGAAATTCTCTCGCGCTTCGACCAGGACCTCCGGCGCGGCCTGCATGCGGCGATGGAAGAGAAGGGCATCCGCATCCTTTGCGAGGACATCATCCAGTCGGTATCGACTGATCCGCACGGCCGGCGCGTCGCTCAGACGATGAAGCACGGCGAGCTTGTGGTCGACCAGGTCATGCTCGCCCTGGGGCGCGTGCCGAATACCAAGGGTCTCGGCCTCGAGAATGCGGGCGTCAAGGTCAACGAGCGCGGCGCAATCATCGTCGACGCCTTCTCGCGCACGAGCGCACCGGGCATTTACGCGCTCGGAGACGTGACCGATCGCGTACAGCTGACGCCGGTAGCGATCCACGAGGCGATGTGCTTCATCGAGACGGAATACAAGAACAACCCGACGTCGCCCGACCACGACCTGATCGCGACGGCCGTCTTCTCGCAGCCGGAGATCGGTACGGTCGGAATGACGGAGGAAGATGCGGCACGCAAATTCGATGAGCTCGAAGTCTACCGCGCCGAGTTCCGCCCGATGAAGGCGACCCTTTCGGGACGGAAGGAAAGGATGATCATGAAGCTTGTGGTCAATGCCGCCGACCGCAAGGTGCTGGGTGCTCATATCCTCGGCCACGATGCCGGCGAAATGGCGCAGCTGCTCGGTATTTCGCTGAAGGCCGGATGCACCAAGGACGACTTCGATCGCACCATGGCCGTCCATCCGACCGCCTCAGAAGAATTGGTGACCATGTATCAGCCTTCCTACCGGATCAGAAACGGCGAACGGGTCGCTTGAGGCTGCTTGCAGGCGGTACGCGACCACCGATGTTTTCTGGTAGAATGGCTTTCCAAGCCCCATGTTAACGTTTATAAGCCCGCATCCGCGAAGTCATCGGCTCGGGGGCGGGCGCGGCGGCTTGGATCATCGAAATCCGAATACCGGGCGGTTATTAAGACCGCAGGCGCGACGTGCGCGGGGGCTCCCGCGTCAGACAACAGGTGATGGAAATGGCACAGACTTGGACTCCGAACAGCTGGCGGCAAAAACCCATTCAGCAGGTGCCGGATTATCCGGACCTCGCAGCGCTCGAGGCGGTGGAAACACGCCTCGCGAAGTATCCGCCGCTCGTCTTCGCCGGCGAGGCACGGCGGCTGAAGACTGCGCTTGCCAACGTTGCCGAGGGCCGTGGTTTCCTGCTTCAGGGCGGCGACTGCGCGGAAAGTTTCGCCGAGCACGGCGCAGACACCATCCGCGACTTCTTCCGCGCCTTCCTGCAAATGGCCGTCGTGCTAACCTTCGGCGCACAGCAACCAGTCGTAAAAGTCGGCCGCATCGCCGGCCAGTTCGCCAAGCCGCGCTCCTCGGGCGTCGAAAAGCAGGGTGACGTGACGCTGCCGAGCTACCGCGGCGACATCATCAACGGCATCGAGTTCACGGAAGAGGCGCGCGTGCCCAATCCGGAGCGGCAGATCATGGCCTACCGCCAGTCCGCCGCAACGCTGAACCTGCTGCGTGCCTTCGCGATGGGCGGCTATGCCAACCTCGAGAACGTGCATCAGTGGATGCTGGGCTTCGTCAAGGACAGCCCGCAGGCCGAGCGCTACCGCAAGCTCGCCGACCGGATCTCCGAGACCATGGATTTCATGAAGGCGATCGGCATCACTTCGGAAAACCACCCGAGCCTGCGCGAAACCGATTTCTTCACCAGCCACGAGGCGCTGCTGCTCGGCTACGAGCAGGCGCTCACTCGCGTCGACTCGACCTCCGGTGACTGGTATGCGACCTCGGGCCATATGATCTGGATCGGCGACCGCACGCGTCAGCCCGACCATGCGCATGTCGAATATTGCCGTGGGATCAAGAACCCGCTTGGCCTGAAGTGCGGTCCGTCGCTGACGGCGGACGGCCTTCTGGAACTGATCGACCTCCTCAACCCGGCAAACGAAGCAGGCCGCCTGACGCTGATCTGCCGTTTCGGTCACGACAAGGTGGCCGAGCATCTGCCGCGCCTCATCCGCGCGGTCGAACGCGAGGGCAAGAAGGTCGTGTGGTCGTGCGATCCGATGCACGGCAACACGATCACGCTCAACAACTACAAGACCCGGCCCTTCGAACGCATCCTGTCGGAAGTCGAAAGCTTCTTCCAGATCCACCGTGCGGAAGGCACGCACCCGGGCGGCATCCACATCGAGATGACCGGCAACGATGTCACCGAATGCACCGGCGGTGCGCGCGCGCTTTCCGGCGACGATCTCGCCGACCGCTACCACACGCACTGCGATCCGCGCCTGAATGCGGACCAGGCACTCGAACTTGCCTTCCTGCTTGCCGAGCGCATGAAGGGCGGTCGCGACGAGAAGAAGATGGTCGTCAACGGTTGATTGGGAAAGAGAAGCGCGTAGTTCAAAATTTCTGAACGATCCGCGTGTCATCTGAATTTGACAGGACCGGGCCAGCCGACAAAGCTGGCCCGGTTTTTTGTTCTACAGCGCCGCGTGTCTTTTCAGACGCACAAATGTCGCTGTAGCACTTTGCATGGCTGCATGTTTTTGTCCTTAAATCGGCTCCGATCTAAGGAAACATGCAGTAGCGCGATTTGAACGACGGGAGGACGACAATGGAAATTCATGAAGGCGGCTGCCTTTGCGGCTCTGTGCGGTTCAAAACGCGCGGCAAGCTCAGGGAGGTCATCTTCTGCCATTGCTCGCAGTGCCGCAAACAAACCGGCCTCTATTATGCCGCCACGAACGTGCAGAACAACAATATCGATGTCGAAGGCGCGGACAACATCACCTGGTATCGTTCCAGCCCGGAGGCGCAGCGCGGCTTTTGCCGGTCCTGCGGATCGGCGCTGTTCTGGAAGGCCGACGCACTCGACTATACGTCAATTCTTGCGGGCACCTTCGAGGAGCCGACGCGGCTTGAACCCGGCTATCACATCTATTGCGCCGACAAGGGCGACTACTACGACATCGATGACGAACTGCCGAAGTTTGACCAGGGCCGCGCCTGACGACGCCTGTCTATTGTCCCCGCATGGCCGCCCGATCGAAAGCGCTTGCCAGAGCTTCGAACTTCACGGCCTGCCAGAGGGCATATTCCTCGACCAGCCGTTCGCTCAGCCAGAACTGGCCACGCGTCCCGTCATCGGGCCTACCGATAAAGCCGGACTTTTCCGCGTTTGAAAACAGGCGACGAACATGGGTATTCGATATGGCGTAGTGCTCGGCGAGTGCCGCCAGGTTGACGTTGATCCATACTTTTCCGCTCTCCGGAACAAGGCTTGACGGGCGCGCCATCAGATCGTCAAGCAGTATTCCGCCAGACTCCGACCAGACGAACACGGCGACGGCTTGTGGAGGCTGCGTCCATTTGCTGTCGGCGAGGAGGCGCCGTGCGGCAATCGGCTGAGCGCGTTCGAAAATGGCGATCTCGGCCTCGATGCGCTCGACTCTCGTTCCTCCGTCCAAAAGGTCCAGCGTTCTCATCTGGCTCTTGAACCAGAGCTGCATAGCGTGCTGACTGACCTCCGTCGGCTCAAGCGGGCGCGTCCTCCTGGTGCGGCCGCCACTGGCGGGCCGGAGCAGTTTGTAGGCGAGCAATTCTGCAAGAAATGCAGTCGCGGTGTTTCGGCTCGCGCCACCGGTTTCACGCATCAGCTTCAGCAAGCGCGCCGCGGTGACGCCGGAGTCGGGATCGTTGCGGTCGCGTTCAAGGTGGAGGGCATAGGCGGCCTGGGTGAGCATCCACTTCTGGTGGGCCGCCACCATGCGTGCAACGCGCGGGAAGAGGTCGTTCAGCGAGATGAGGTTGCGCGCGCCCACCTGCAAGGCGGGGCGGAATTCCGGATTTTGCAGCAACGCCTCCACCGTGAAACCAGGTGGGCTCTTTTGCTCAATGCTTTCCTTTCCCGCAACCCGCTGCATCTGCGCGCATGTCCCCAATGGCGCTGCAACGGAACACGGCAATTGACGCGTGTTCCGGGCAACACACAGCCTTGCTCTGACAATTCAATAGCATTTCAACCTTGCACTTAACGTGCAAGTTGATTGTTTGTTTCAGGCGAAGATCCACGCCACGAGCACCGCAGCGGCGGATATTCACATTAAGCTGGCGGAGAGCTCGTCATGTTCTCATAGTCCCGCTCTATCGCGGGCCGCTTGCAGGCAATCGTATTAGGTACCCCAGATTGGAGGATACACCAGCTCTAAAGGGTAATGCTCGCTGCATCTCTAATACCCTGCATTTTGAGGGTGCGCCTTAAAGGTTAATTTTCTGATACTCCAATAAGTTGAGAAACTTTACCCCTCCGTCCCGCGGCTCTATTTTCGCGTTGAATTAGAGAGCGCGCAGGTTTGTGCTTCCGGAGCATGGCCAAAGCCGGCTGGCCTGAGGTGCCTGTGGCGACGCCGCCCTATTTTCCCGCCGATTCCTCGCCGCGGTGCGTGGAGGGCATGGACTGCGCTATTTGACGATTGAGGTTGGCAAGCTCGGAGCGCAGTTCGGCGATTTCGCGGAGCAGCACGTCATCCACCTTGTGGTGGAGCGCGATCAGCTCGACTTCGGCCTTGAGATTGACCTCGTAGTCCTTCGAGGCCGCAAAGCGGTCGCGTTCGGCCTGACGGTTCTGCGACATCATGATGACCGGCGCCTGCAGCGCCGCCAGCATCGAAAGCACCAGATTGAGGAAGATGTACGGGTAGGGGTCGAATGCGCCCCGTACGAGGAGGATCGAGTTGATCATGACCCAGGCGACGAGGAAGGCGCAGAAGCCGAGAATGAAGGTCCAGGAACCGCCGATGCGTGCGATGGCATCGGCGAGCCGGGCGCCAAAGGCAAGGCTGGTGTCGAATGCCGCATGGGTATCCGTCGAAAGAGGCCGCCGCTCCTTCGCATGCGTCAGGATGCGGCGTTCGATTTCGCTCAACTGGCTACTGGGTTTGCCGAAGAGGATTTGGGAAATTTCGTTGAGATGCGGCATGCTGGCCTCCGGAAATGGCTCGGAGGCTATTTAGGACGGTGCCGGAAAGCTGTGAAGCGGTTTTCCATCAGCAGCCCCGGTGATGCGGGAAAGAGCAGTTGCCCAGTCGTTGCGCGGAAGAGGGCGGGACGATGACGGCCGGGGCAGTTCGCGCCCGACCGTCGGGATTCAGGAACCGGCGGGGAAGAGCTCGGCGTGGGACTTGAAGAAACGTTCCGTGCTGTACCGCTTGCCGAACATGATGTCGTGCTGGAGGAAGCGGTAATCGCGCAAGGACGCGGGTATCTTCGGCTGACGCGACCACTCCGCAATGTCCTTGCCGTTCTTGCGGACCACCATATAGCGGTCGACGATGCGGTACTGGTCGTAAACCTTGCCCAGGAAGCCGGTATAATACGGGTGCTCATAACCCGCCTGCTTCAGGATCTGATAAGAAAGGAAGGCCGGACTGATCGTCCCGATGTTCTTCTTCGGACCCGTCTTGTTCGACCAGACGACGAGCGGCGTTTCGTGCTGTGCCTTCATCTGCTCCTTCGAACCCTTGCGCGAGGCGGTCACGTCGTTCATGTAACCGGTGCTGGTGTAGACCGTGTTGAGTGGCGGCAGATGGTCGCCGAAGAGCACGATGATCGTCTCGCGGTCGCGCTTCTTCGCCCAGTCCATCAGCATCTTCAGGCTGTCGTCCGCTTCCTTGATGCCCTGGGCATAGGTGGCGAGCACCTGGCGATCGCCTTCCGGGAGATTGCCTTCGACCTTGATCGTGTTTTTCGCGTAGCGGTTCGGCTCATAGGGGCCATGGCCCTGCAGGGTTACCGTGAAGAAGAAGAAGGGCTCTTCCATGGCATCCGCCTGACGGATGATTTCCTTCGTCAGCGATTCATCCGAGGCGAAGATCCCGCGCTTCTGCATCGCCGGCAAGTTCTCTTCCGACCGGAACGTGTCGAAGCCGAAGGCCTTGTAGACGGCGGTGCGGTTCCAGAACCAGCCCTGGAAGGGATGGATCGCGCGCGAGACATAGCCTTCGCTGCGGAAGAAGGTTGCGAGCGAGGGGATCGGATTGCGGATATATTGCTGGTAGGGAATGCTGCCATAGGGCAGGAACGCATTCGAAAAGCCGGTCAGCGCCTCGAATTCGATATTGGCGGTCATGCCGCCGAATTCCGGCGAGAAGACGTTGCCCACCTGCATTTCACGGACCGTCGGCATCGGATCGGGCGAAAGCTTCACGTTCGGCAGGCGAGTCGGATCCCAAAAGGATTCGCTCATGACCACGATCACATCCGGCTTGCCGCGATGCGTCGTTCCGGCAGGCAGCGGCTTCACCGGAATGCGGTCGATCACATCGGCCATGTAGCCCGCCGGCGCGCTGACATTGGCCATCGGCAGGTTGATCGCGAAGGCGAGCGCAAAACCGTTGTGGCGATAGTTCTCGGTCTGGTCCCACATGATCGGAATCACCCGCAAGCGGTCGCGGATCCACGAGAACTGGTTGTAGTCCATGATGTGCCAGAAGGCGACGAGCAGCGGCAGGGCAAAGCCGACGCGAATGAGACGCTCCCTGCGCGTCAGCTTGGGAAAATTCCGCCAGGCATAGCGCAGCAGAAGGCCGATGGTGGCGATCATGGCGATCAATCCGACCACGACCGCGACGGCGGTCCACGGGCGGTCCTTAACAAGGACGGGCATCAATTCCATGATCTGCCGACCGAAAAGGAAATCGGTCGGATAAAGCGGATCGGAAAGGAAGACCTGCTTCTGCTCGCTGATGAAGGCCGGCAGAATGGCGAGCGGCACGACAAGGAGGGCCGCCTTGTGCTCGCGGCCGAAGAGTGCGTCGACGGCAAGCAGAACCAGGAAGAAAACAGCGATCGTTGTCCAGGCTGGACGCATGGGATCGATGAAATAGGCGACGGTCTCGGCAAGGGACTGGCGCACGATCAGTTCGATCGCGAAAACAAGCGCGGCAGCAATAAAAAGAGAGAAGAACGCGCTGCGCGTGCCAGCCAGCGCCTTGGCGTTTCTGACGGAGGGCCCAGACCTATCGATAAAGGTCTGGGAGCGTCTCGCGGCGGCGGAATCGATACTGGCCAACGGCGTCTCCAATTTCATAAATCTGTCGTCCCACTGTCATACGACTGTCATCTTGAACAGGGGATGAATGGCTAAACCAGCTTGGACGGCCGCAAGTTCCACGCGCACGAAAAGATCGTTGCCGCGCCGTGTAAAGGGCGGGAAATGCAGAATTTTTCGGAATTTTTTGGTTGATCGCGATTGGCTGTGGGTTTTTTGTCGCGGTATGCGGTAAGAACAGGGCGTACGTCAGAAGTAATCGCTGAGAAAGACCACAGGCCCCGCTCATGACTGCACCGAAAGCCGCTCCCTCAACGCTACGGATAGCCGTGGCCCAGCTCAATCCGACCGTCGGCGACATCGCCGGCAATCTGGCGAAGGCACGTGAGGCGCGCGCGGACGCAACGCGCCAGGGCGCCGATTTGCTCCTGTTCACCGAACTCTTCATTTCCGGTTACCCACCGGAAGACCTCGTCCTGAAACCGGCATTTCTGAAAGCCTGCCTGCAGGCGGTAGAACGGTTCGCCGCCGACACGGCTGATGAAGGCCCGGGCGTCGTCATCGGCTTTCCCCGTCAGGCCGGAGCGCTCCGCCACAATTCAATTGCGGTCCTGGACGGAGGCAAGATCGTAGCGATCCGCGACAAGGTGGACCTGCCGAACTATGGCGAGTTCGACGAGAAGCGGGTGTTCGACGCCGGCGCAATGCCCGGGCCCGTCAACTTCCGCGGCGTTCGTATCGGCATACCGATCTGCGAAGACATCTGGGGTGACCTCGGCGTCTGCGAAACACTCAAGGAAAGCGGCGCCGAAATCCTGCTTTCGCCGAACGGTTCGCCCTATTACCGCGGCAAGGTCGATGTCCGCCATCAGGTCGTCCTGAAGCAGGTAATCGAGACGGGCCTGCCGATGATCTATGCGAACCAGCTTGGCGGTCAGGACGAACTGATCTTCGACGGTGCAAGCTTCGCCTTCAACGCGGATAAGTCGCTCGCCTTCCAGATGAGCCAGTTCGAGGAGGCGGTCTCGATCTCCGAATGGAGGCGTGGAGAAGATGGTTGGGCCTCGTCGAACGGGCTCAATTCGCGCATACCGGAGAGCGACGAGGCGGATTATCGCGCCTGCATGCTCGGGCTCAGGGACTACGTCAACAAGAACGGCTTCAAGAATATCGTGCTCGGCCTTTCGGGCGGCATCGACTCGGCGATTTGCACGGCGCTCGCCGTCGACGCGCTAGGCGAGGAACGGGTGCGCACTGTAATGCTGCCGTATCGATACACCTCGCAGGAATCACTGAAGGACGCCGAGGCCTGCGCCAGGGCGCTCGGCTGCCGCTACGATACCGTTGCGATCGAAGAGCCCGTCGAGGGCTTCCTCAGCGCGCTCTCCGATGCGTTCGAGGGCACTGAATCCGGGATCACCGAGGAGAACCTCCAGAGCCGCACGCGCGGGACGATCCTGATGGCGATCTCCAACAAATTCGGCTCAATGGTGGTTACGACCGGCAACAAGTCCGAGATGTCGGTCGGCTATGCCACGCTTTACGGCGACATGAACGGCGGCTTCAACCCGATCAAGGACCTCTACAAGATGCAGGTCTACGCGCTTTCGCGCTGGCGCAACGGCGCCGTGCCGCCGGGCGCGCTGGGGCCTTCCGGCGAAGTCATTCCGCAGAACATCATCGACAAGGCGCCGTCCGCTGAACTTCGGCCGAACCAAACCGACCAGGATTCGTTGCCGCCCTATCCGGTGCTCGACGACATTCTGGAATGCCTGGTGGAAAAGGAGATGAGCACGGAGGAGATCGTCGCCCGCGGGCATGACGAACCGACCGTTCATCGCGTCGAACACCTGCTTTACATCGCCGAATACAAGCGCCGGCAGTCGGCTCCGGGTGTGAAGATCACCAAGAAGAACTTCGGTCGCGACCGGCGCTACCCGATTACCAACCGCTTCCGCGACAGGGGATAACGATGCGCAGCTCGGTGGAGATCTTCGACATCGGCCGCGGCGAGACGCGCATCGTCTGGCAGACGGAGCGACTGGTCGAGGCGCCCAACTGGTCGCCGGATGGGCGCTACTTGGTCATCAACGGCGACGGCCGGCTTTATCGTCTCGCCCTCGACGGCTCCGAACCGGTGGAGATCGACACGGGCTTTGCCCGCCAGTGCAACAACGACCACGGCATTTCCCCGGACGGCAAAAAGCTCGTCATCAGTGACAAAACAGAATTCGGCAAATCGGCGATCTACGTCCTGCCGATCGAGGGCGGCGTCCCCCGTCTGGTCACGCCGAACCTGCCGTCCTATTGGCACGGCTGGTCTCCGGACGGGCGGACACTCGCCTATTGCGGCATCCGCGATCAGGTGTTCGACATCTACACGATCGCGATCGATGGCGGCGGCGAGCGCCGGCTGACGATGGGCGAGGGTCGCAATGACGGACCGGACTGGTCGCCCGACGGACATTGGATCTATTTCAATTCAAGCCGCACCGGCCGCATGCAGATCTGGCGGATTCGACCAGACGGCAGTGACGTCCAACGGATCACCGACAGCCCTTATGGCGACTGGTTCCCGCATCCTTCGCCCGATGGCCGACACCTGCTGGTGCTCTCCTACGACGGCGACGTCTTCGACCATCCGCGTGATCTCGACGTCAGACTTCGGCTGATGGACCCGGAAGGCGGCAACGCGCGCGTGCTGTTCGAACTCTTCGGCGGGCAGGGGACGATGAACGTCCCGAATTGGTCGCCGACCGGAGAGGCATTCGCGTTCGTGCGATATCAGCCGGAGTGATTCCGTTGCATGGCGCCGCCTGACTGCGGCCTCAGCCAATCGGCAGATTATAGGGCGTGATCACTTCGACCGCGGAAAGGCGTTGGCATCCGGAACCGGCGAGGGCAAGAAACGGATGCGCCACGACCAAGCCTCTTGATGGTTTTTTGATGGATTCCTGCTCTATATCAGGATCGTGCGGGACGTATAGTCGGCATCACAGCTCTTGAGGAGGAGACCCGATGAAAACCGACAACACGGCGAGGAAACGCCTCGAGCGCGTATGGCTGACGGAGGAATCCTGTAGCATCGAGGCGTTCCGCGCCGAGGTCGCGCGCCGCACCGACCCGGCCGACTACCCGCATGCGGCCGATTGCCAGAAGAACATCCTGATCTACGACAGCGCCAGCCTTCTTGCCGATTGCAGGACGGACGACGGCCGGCGCGCCGCGCTGACGGAGATTTGCGAGGTTCTGGCCGAAGGACCTGGCGTTGCGGTGTTCAAGCGCGCCTTCGCTGATACGAGTGTCATCGACCAGGCAAGCCGCATCTTCGATGAGATCATCGAGGAGCAACACCGCACGAACAGTGGCGGCGGCGACCATTTCGCCAAGCCCGGCGCCAACGACCGCATCTGGAATTCACTGGAGAAGCATTGCCTCCGCTCTCCCGAAAACTTCGCGGCCTACTACGCCAACGCGGTGATCGCGCTCGTCAGCGAAGCCTGGCTCGGGCCAAATTACCAGATGACGGCGCAGGTCAACCGCGTCAATCCGGGCGGAGCGGCACAGTCGGCGCATCGGGACTATCACCTCGGCTTCCAGACCCCGGCGGTCATCGAGCAATATCCGGCGCATGTGCACAAGCTCTCGCCCGTCCTGACGTTGCAAGGCGCCATCGCCCATTGCGACATGCCGCTCGAAAGCGGGCCGACCTTGTTCCTGCCCTACAGCCAGAGCTATGTGCCCGGCTATCTTGCGCTGAAAAGGCCCGAGTTCAAAGCATACTTCGACGAAAACCACGTCCAGCTTCCGCTGGCGAAGGGCGATGCGGTGTTCTTCAATCCTGCGCTCTTCCATGCGGCCGGGACCAACCGCTCGGTGGACATCAAGCGCGTCGCAAATCTCCTCCAGGTCTCCTCCGCCTTCGGACGCGCAATGGAAACGGTCGATCGCGAGCGAATGTGCGGCGTGCTCTATCCGGCCCTGAAGACGCTTGCAGCGGACGGAAGGCTCTCGGCTGGCGAGATTGCCAACGCGATTGCTTCCTGCGCCGAAGGCTATTCATTCCCGACCAATCTCGATCGCGACCCGCCGCTCGGCGGCCTGGCACCGAAGACGCAGGCACAGCTAATGCATGAAGCTCTGGCGGCCGGCTGGGAGACCGAGGCCTTCGTGGAGGCACTGGCCGCGCAAGCCGAGAAAAAGAGAAGCTGAGGAACGTCACAGAGCTACGCTCCCCGACGCTTCGAGCGCGGCAGTTTGGAAACGCAATCATCCAGGGAGGATCTCATGAGCACGGATTATGGCCGTCTTGACGGAAAAATCGCCATCGTTACCGGCGGCACGCAGGGGCTCGGTGCGACGATCGCGGCGCTGTTTGCCGAACGGGGTGCGACCGGTATCGTCATCTGTGGGCGTAACACTGCCAAAGGCGAGGCGAAGGCAGCCGAAATCAGTCAGGCGACCGGCACCAAGGTGGTTTACGTGGCGGCCGATCTCGAGCGGGTCGAGGATGCCCACAAGGTTGTCGATGCTTGCGACAGGGAGTTCGGCCGGGTGGACGCATTGGTCAATGCCGCTGCCATCACCGACCGCGGTACGATCCTCGACACGACTCCGGAACTCTTCGACCGCATGTTTGCGATCAACGTCCGCGCGCCCTTCTTCCTCATGCAGGAAACTGTGAAGCTGATGCGGCGCGAGAAGATCGAGGGCACAATCGTCAATATCGGCTCGATGTCGGCCAAGGCGGGCCAGCCTTTCATCGCCGCCTACTGCGCGTCGAAAGGCGCCCTGGAAACGCTGACCAAGAACACGGCCTACGCGCTTCTGCGCAACCGCATCCGCGTCAACGGCCTCAACATCGGCTGGATGGCATCGGAGGGGGAGGATCGCATCCAGCGCGAATACCATGACGCACCCGCGGACTGGCTGGAGAAAGCGGCAGCGAACCAGCCTTTCGGCCGCCTCGTCGATCCGGCCGAGGTCGCGCGCGCCTGCGCCTATCTCTCCTCGGCGGAATCCGGCCTGATGACCGGTTCGGTGATCTGCTTCGACCAATCGATCTGGGGCGCCTACGACGGCTCCCCGCATCCGGCGACGCCGCTCTGACGGGAACTGTCCATCCGGCGCGAAGTCTCGGGGTAAGGCGAGCCGTTCGGCTTGCTTGCCTTTCGCCGGCGGCTGTGCCCATATGCAGCCGTCAGGTGCCCGCCACGGCGGGAGAATCGGGAATCCGGTGCAAGCCCGGAACGTGCCCAACGCTGTGATGGGGACGGTCGCGCCAATACAAGTTCTGAATTTTTCTCAGGACATTGCCACTAAATCCTCAAGTGGTTTGGGAAGGCGGCGCGGCTGGATGATCCAGAGTCAGAAGACCGGCCTGGCAAGATAGACCGGCCCCGCGCGGACGGCGGGAGGTTGTGCATTGTTGGGGATCGAACGATGCTGCCTGAACCGAAGGGCTGCCTGACGGCGGCCGAAGCCTTTTCGCCGGACGAGCGTGCCGCCGTCTACCGCGCAATCGAAACACGCCGCGACGTGCGTGACGAATTCCTTCCCGATCCACTGCCGGACGACCTCGTCGCCCGCCTGCTTGGCGCAGCCCACCGGGCGCCCTCGGTCGGCTTCATGCAGCCTTGGAACTTCGTGGTCGTCCGTCAAAAGGAGACGCGAGAGAAGGTCTGGAAGGCGTTCGAGCGCGCCAATGAGGAAGCGGCGCTGATGTTCTCCGGCGACAGGCAGGCGCAATACCGCTCGCTGAAACTTGAAGGCATTCGCAAGGCACCGCTCAGCATCTGCGTGACCTGCGATCGCACGCGCGGTGGAGCGCTCGTGCTTGGACGGACGCACAATCCGCAGATGGATGTCTATTCAACCGTCTGCGCGGTCCAGAACCTCTGGCTTGCCGCACGCGCGGAAGGTGTCGGCGTCGGCTGGGTCAGCATTTTTCACGAGCAGGAGATCAAGTCGATTCTCGGCGTGCCCGAGCATGTCGAAATCGTCGCTTGGCTTTGCGTCGGATTTGTCGACCGGCTCTATCAGCAGCCGGAACTCGCGGTCAAAGGATGGCGTCAGCGCCTGCCTCTCGAGGACCTTGTCTTCGAGGAAGCGTGGGGCATTCGAGGATAAACAGTTTGTGAATTCAATACGATAGGCGTCTTCTCTGCATTGCCTTGGGAGCATGGAATGTCGCGCGGGCTGGATCGATCGAGATGCCGCTGAAAGCTCAATTACCCTGCGTCGGCTGGTAGCTTGGGCCGAGCGGATGTTTCAGGTCGATCGCGCTTTTTTCCTGCGGCAGGAATGTTGGGCCCACGACGCGGACTTTGCTGTTCGCCGGGTCGTAAGGTCTCTCTGGCCCTGGTTTTGCCTGTGCGGATCCCTGAGCCGGCTCCCGATCGCCATTGATCGTGATGATCGAGGGCTCGCTGCCAGCCGTCGCCCTGCCGCCATCTTGTGTTGCCACACCATTCGGAATCCGACAGCCGCAAACCCCTGGCGCGCCGACGCCACGCGCCCGGTAGGCGAAGGCCGTCGGCAACTCGGTATAGGGCCTTCCGGTCGAGGCCGAGACCATCTGGTCGGTCTCTTCCGTCTCGAGGACGTGGTAGTAGAGTTCCGTCTCCGCACCGGGGCAGCGTGCCTGACAAAGCTCGGCGTCACGGGCAAAATCGGACGGCGTCGCATTTGACGAGATCGGGAAAAAGGCCCCATCGCAGGTTCGCACGCACATTGTCCTGAGGCTGCCAATCGGCTCCTCGTGCAGCAGCGGAAAATCCTGCATGTCGCTGTCGTCATTCAGCAGCGGATAATCCTCGCTATCCGGCGGAAGGTCCCTGAGGATATTGCGGTGGAACTCGGCATCATCGACTGCCGCGCTGGCGAACTCGTCCTGTTCCTCGATTGGATCTGGGGCGTCGCGGGCCTCGTCGTGGCAGCCGTTCAGTTCCAGCGCCGCGAGAATGCGCCGGCGCGTGTCGCCCGCGTCGCCCGATATCAACGAGCGGCGATGAGCCTTCAGCTTTTGAAGGTTGTCCTCCATGCGGGCGATGGTCTCATCAAGCACTGTGCATGCATCGTCGTTGTCGCCACCAATGACGACGACGCTGCCGTGACTGCATTCCATCCGGCGTCGCTCGTTCTTGGCCCGGCGGAGCTCGATGTTCTGGCGGGAGACGGCGCCGGTGAAATCGCGCAGATTGGCGGTCAGAGTGACGACCGTGGAAAGATCGGTAAGCCGTGCATTGAGACGCTCACAAACGGTCGACGCCGACGCGCCACCGGCGATTGCCAGCAGCGCCGGCAGCAAGGCGGCCGCCGCACGTGTGAGCTTCCGGTACACGAAACTCCGGGACACTGGCGCTTGTCTCTTCTGCTTTGGCGCGCGGTCCCTTCTTTGAGGACGTTCGCGACCGCCAACTCCTGTTTCTCCATATCATAAGGCCTTGACGTGACAGCGCAACTCAAGGCGAAGTTTTACGTTAACATGGCAAACAGCGAGCGGCGGAAGGGCCGGGCCGCGAACGCGGCCCGGCAGGAAGTGTCAAGCTGCCCGTGCTGTTTCGAGCGACATCGGGCGCTCGAGCACGGTGCCCTCGATCGCAGCGACCTGCTTCATCGTTTCGAGCAGTTCTCGGGTCACTTCCCACGCTACGGCCACGGCGTAGACCGATCCGATCCGGTGCGGGTCGGCAATGCGTTCTCCGGGGCAACCCATCCGACGGAACATTCTTTCCAGGAACACGTCGGTGACCGTGACGATATGGCTGATGCCGGAAGCAAGGCCAAGCTCGCCCACGCCACACATCAGTTCCGCGGCAGCGACAGTCACCTGGTTCGACGAGCGATCCTGCGAGATATCCGGTTCGATGCAGAAGCGGCTCGATTCCCACACGGAGGCGCTGCGGATTTCCGGATTGTCGCCGAGCAGGATCGGAAACGTATCGTCCAGCATGTTCGGCCCAAGGGTCGGCAGGAGCCGCAGCGATCCGCGCAATTTTCCGGTGTCCGGCGCGTAGGACATTACATAGAGCGGGTTCGCCTTGTCGTAGTGGTCGATTTCCCACTCGCCGTCCGTCTTCACATCCCACTTCAGGAAGTCGTGGAATACGCGCTTGCGCAGCCGGAACATTTCGTCGATGGCCTGCGGGTGCCGTCCGCGAGCGTTACCGTTCACAATCCTGATCATCTTTCGCTCCATCGTTATTGCGCGATATGGGGCGATGCTGTCAGGCTCAAGTGACACATGTAACTGTCGGTAGTGACAGTTCAAAAGCCGATTTTTTCCTACTAAATTTGCGGGGCTTTTGTCGGAAGGGCGGCGGAGATGGTTAAATCGACCAGTCAGATGGTAGGGATCAGGGCGTGACGAACCGCCTGTGCTACGGCTTGCGTGTTGGAGACGACGTTCAACTTGCGGCGCGCATTGGTCATGAAGAAGCGGACCGTACGCTCGGAGATGCCGAGGATCGTGGCGATTTCCCAATAACTCTTGCCGGCCGCCGACCAGGTCAATACCTCGGTTTCGCGGCCCGTCAGACGCATGTCGCGCTCGTCGATCGCGCCGGCCGTGGCCGCATGCTCCAACATAGATGCGTGGAAGAGGTTGGCGGCCAGCTGAAAGTCGCGCAGGTGGCAACGTCGGTAGATGGACCATTCAACGGGCGACATGTTGGCGTTGATGGCGAGCAGTGCCATGCGTCCGGCGGGGGACGGCAGCGGCAGCGCGACGCCTTCCGTCGAAAGCCCGATCTCCTCCGCAGCATGAAAGAGCGGTTCGCACTCCGGAAAGCGTCGGCGCGCGGTCGTCCATTCGACAGGTCTCACGCCGCCAAGCGCAAGCCGCAGGATGGGATCGATGCGGTGGAGGGCTCTCGTCCGATAGATTTCGGCGGCATAGGCGCCGAACGTGTGGTGTAGGCGGCAGACCTTCAGGCCGTCGGCAAGGGGCTCAGCTTCCAGGTATAGCAGGTGCGCGATCTTGAAAGTGCGGCGCATCAACGCGAAGAATTGCTCGGGTTCAGCGCAGCCCCCGTACTCCACAATGTCCAATAGATCGAGGACAGCCTGTTGATCCGTCATGCCCAACACCGAATCTTGCCCCTAGATAAGCATGGTAATGGGGGCATGCTTTGTCTAGTGCAATATTTCGTAAACGCTGCAAACTATTGCCCTTTCTAAATTCATGGTTGAATTTTGATCGGGATAAACGTCAGCGCCGCCCGGTCGGCGGCGCCGGCGTGTGCCTATCCGTTACACCGGATGGCTTGCCTCGACGACCGCAAGGGCGGCCATGTTGACTACGCCGCGCGACGTGACCGACGGCGAGAGAATGTGCGCCGGCAAGGCGGAGCCCAGGAGGATAGGCCCGACGTGCAGGCTGTCCGTCATGGTCTTGACCACACCGAGCGTAATGTTCGCCGCATCCAGATTGGGGAATACGAGCAGGTTGGCTTCGCCGTTGAGCGCGCTATCCGGCATCACACGCTGACGTAGCATCTCGGAGATCGCGGAGTCGCCGTGCATTTCGCCGTCGACTTCGAGGTCGGGTGCAAGTTCACGTACGAGCTGCAGCGCCGCGCGCATTTTCGAAGCGCTTTCGGAGTCGCGCGAACCGAAATTCGAATGCGATACGAGTGCCGCACGCGGCGTGATGCCGAAGCGGCGGATTTCTCCGGCGGCCATCACGGTCGTCTGCGCGATCTCCTCGGCGCTCGGATTGTAGCTGACATAGGTGTCTGTGAAGAAGGTCGCGCCGCGCTGCGAGATGAGCAGGCTCAGCGCCGAGAAGTCGAGAACACCCGCACGCTTGCCGATGATCTGCGAAACATCGCGCAGGTGCCTGCTGTAGCGTCCTTCCACGCCGCAGATCAGCGAATCCGCTTCGCCGCGCTTGACCGCAAGCGCGCCGATCACCGTCGTGTTCGTGCGCACGATCGTACGTGCCGCTTCAGGAATGACGCCGCGGCGGCCGACAAGTGCGAAATAGTCGTCGACGTAATCACGGTAACGCGGGTCGCCCTCGGGATTCACGACCTCGAAGTCGACATCCGGGCGGATCCGGAGACCGTAGCGCCGCAGACGCGTCTCGATGATCTGCGGGCGGCCGATCAGGATGGGATTGGCGGTGCCTTCCTCCAGCAGCACCTGAGCGGCGCGCAACACCCGTTCATCTTCTCCTTCGGCGAAGATGACTCGGTTCTTTGCGGCGTTCTTGGCCGCCGCGAAGACCGGCTTCATGATGAAGCCGGAGCGGAAGACGAAGCGGTTCAATTTATCGAGATAGCCGTCGAAATCCTGGATCGGGCGGGTCGCGACGCCGCTTTCGGCCGCAGCCTTGGCGACGGCCGGTGCGATGCGGAGGATCAACCGCTGGTCGAACGGCGAAGGGATGAGGTAGTCAGGCCCGAAGACCGGCGTCTCGCCGGAATAGGCGCGGGCGGCGACATCCGACGGCTCCTCGCGCGCAAGGCCGGCAATTGCCCGCACTGCAGCCATCTTCATCTCCTCGTTGATCGTGCGCGCGCCGCAGTCGAGGGCGCCGCGGAAGATGTGCGGGAAGCAGAGGACGTTGTTGACCTGGTTCGGGAAATCGGATCTTCCGGTGCAGATCATGGCGTCGGGCCGGGCGGCGCGGGCCACCTCCGGCATGATCTCGGGAGTTGGGTTGGCAAGCGCCATGATCAGCGGCTTCTCGGCCATCTGGGCAAGCAGTTCGGGCTTCAGGACACCTGCGGCCGAAAGCCCGAGGAAGACGTCAGCCCCGCCGATGCTGTCGGCGAGCACGCGCTTGTCGCTGTCCTGTGCATAGACGGACTTCCACTCGTCCATCAGCGCTTCACGTCCCTTGTAGACGAGACCCTCGATATCATGCACCCAGATGTTTTCCCGTTTGGCACCGAGCGTAACGAGCAGGTTCAGGCAGGCGAGGGCGGCCGCGCCCGCGCCGGAGGCGACGATCTTCGCCTCGGCAATATCCTTTCCGGCAAGTTCGAGGCCGTTCAGAACCGCGGCAGCAACGATGATCGCGGTCCCGTGCTGGTCGTCGTGGAAGACGGGTATCTCCATCTTTTCGCGCAGGCGCCGCTCCACCTCGAAGCATTCCGGCGCCTTGATGTCCTCGAGGTTGATGCCGCCGAAGGTCGGCTCCAAGGCCGAGACGACATCGACCATGCGATCGACGGTCGGCGCGTCGATCTCGATGTCGAAGACGTCGATGCCGGCGAATTTCTTGAACAGGACGGCCTTACCTTCCATGACCGGCTTGGAGGCGAGCGGGCCGATGTTGCCGAGGCCGAGAACCGCCGAGCCGTTGGAGATCACTGCGACGAGGTTGGCGCGCGCGGTGAAATCGGCGGCAGCTTCGGGATTGTCCCTGATCGCGATACAGGGCGCGGCGACGCCGGGCGAATAGGCGAGCGCCAGATCGCGCTGGTTGCCGAGCGGTTTGGTCGGCTGGATCTCAAGCTTGCCGGGGCGCGGGTAGCGATGGAAGAAAAGCGCCTGCTGGTCGATGTCCCCGCTTGCCGGTACCGGTTTCACTTTGTCGCCCGTATTCATGCCTTGCATTCCTTCTTCTTGATCGGGGCCTTTTGGCATGAATTGCGGGCGGCGTATAGTTATGCACTGGTTCATTTCCGACACCCGATTTGTCGCATGCACATGCCGTGTCATCTTCCTGAAACACGAGTCTGGTTTTGACGGTCATCAAAAGGATCAACCAAGACGAGGCTCGCATGACCGCGGCATCGGCATCCCAACAGAACTCGGTCCGAAAACTGCGGACGCTCTTCATCTCCGACGTCCATCTGGGCTCAAAAGCGGCGAAGACCGATTACCTGCTCGACTTCCTGCGCCATCACGAGGCGGAAACCATCATCCTCGTCGGCGACATCGTCGACGGTTGGCGCCTGAAGCGCAGTTGGTATTGGCCGCAGCCCTGCAACGACGTGGTCCAGAAGCTGTTGCGCAAGGCCCGCAAAGGCTCCCGCATCATCTACATTCCCGGTAATCACGACGAGTTCATGCGGGATTTCCCGGGCGTGCATTTCGGCGGCATCGAGGTGGCCCAGCGCTACATGCACAAAGCCGCTGACGGGCGCACCTATCTCGTTCTGCACGGCGACGAATTCGACGTCGTGGTGCGCAATGCGCGCGTGCTCGCCTATCTCGGCGACTGGGCCTACGACATGGCGATCGCCATCAACATCGGGCTGGCGGCGATCCGCCGCCGTCTCGGCATGCCGTATTGGTCCTTTTCCTCCTGGGCAAAGCTGCAGGTCAAGCACGCGGTGAATTTCATCGGCGAGTTCCAGAAGGTGGTAGCCGACGAGGCGCGCCGTCACGACGCGCAGGGCGTCATCTGTGGCCACATTCACCACGCGGTGATCGAGGACATCGGCGACGTCCGTTACATCAACACCGGCGACTGGGTCGAAAGCTGCACGGCAATCGCCGAGCATCACGACGGCAGGATGGAGTTGATTACCTGGCACCGGATGCGCGGCGGCATAATCGAGGTCGAAAGCTCGGATGAGGCTGAAAAGATGCTGGCGCATATCCTCGCACCGCAGGCGGCCTGATTCCTAAATCGGCTGCGATTTAAGGACAAATGCAGCAGCGGAATGCGGCGCAAGACGTTTCATATCTTTTTCCTCGCCCTTTTTCAGAGAACCGCCTGTGGCGAAAACTAGCTTATGGTGAGCTGCGCTGCGGTTGTGCTAGAGGATGGCCTACAGCCATCAGGTCACTCCATGATTCCCTCATCTGCGCCCTCGTATGTGGGGCCTCCGCCGCGTCGTTTCGCGCTCCGCATAGCGCTGCTCTTTTGCGCCCCGTTGATCGTCAACGGCTTTGCCATGCCGTATTTCCCGGTCTGGCTCAGCACCATGTCGATGAGCGATTTCGAGATCGGTGTCGTTCTCGCCGTCCCGATGTTCATTCGCGTCATCACCGCGCCGCTCGCCGGTGTGCTGGCGGACCGGATCGGCGAGCGGGCGATCGTGCTGATCTGGTCAGCCGTCCTGTCTCTCGCGACGGCCTTCATTCTTTTCTACGCGCACAGCTTCTGGCCGGTCCTCATCATCTACGCTCTGCAATCGGCGGTCTATTCGCCCTATGTGCCGATCGTCGAAGCGATCGCGCTTTCGGGCGTCAGGCGCTGGGGCTTCGACTATGCCCATATGCGCGTCTGGGGATCGGTCGCCTTTATCGGTGCGACCATGCTTGGCGGCTGGATGATCGGCAGATTTGGTGGGCCCATGGTCTTGCCGGCGATGGCCGCGGGCTTCGGACTGATGATCGTGATCGCTCTTTTGGCGCCGCGCGTCGGCCGGCCGCGCCGTCCTTCGCCGATCACGGCGCTGACAGAGCCGCCGCCGAAATCGCTGCGCCAGCCCGACCTACAATTGCTGCTGATCGGCGTCACAATGGTCAACAGCAGCCATGCCATGCTCTTCGCCTTCTCGGCCATCTACTGGCAGCACATTGGCTTCAGCGGTACGCAGATCGGGGCTCTGTGGAGCGCCGGGGTGGCAGCCGAAGTGCTGATGTTCTTTTTCGCCAAGGCCATCATCCGGCGCTTCAGCGTATGGACGATGATCTTCTCCGGCTGCGGACTTGCCGTCGTGCGCTGGCTGATCTTCCCTATGGATCTCGGCTTCTCCGGGTATTTCGTCCTGCAGTGTTTCCACGCCTTCACCTATGCGATCGTGCATACGGGCATGCAGCACAAGCTGGTGGAGAGGGTCGCGGAGGAGCAGGAGGCGTCGGCGCAGGGCCTCTATTTCTTCTACACCGGCTTCTTCACCGCGATCTTCACGTTCCTTTCGGGTTATTTCTACGCCTGGTTCGGCGTCAACGGCTTCTATTCGATGTCGGCCGTCGCCTTCACCGGCTGCTGCTTCGCCTTTGCCGGATGGTACCTTCAGCCCCAGAGGCTGGCCTCAGGCGGAAAGACGAGAGAAGCTTCGTAGCGCAGGCCGGGCTTGCGGTCTTCCGCAAGCAGGAGCGGCCCATCGAGATCGACGAAATCGACGCCTTGGGCCACGAGCATCGCCGGCGCCATGGCGAGCGAACTGCCGACCATGCAGCCGACCATGATCTTGAGCCCAAGCGCCTCGGCTGCGGCGCGCATGCGAAGCGCCTCGGTCAGGCCGCCGGTCTTATCGAGCTTGATGTTGACCGCATCGTAGCGTCCGGCCAATGCCTTGAGATCGTCTGTTCCATGCACGCTTTCGTCGGCGCAGATTGGAACCGGGCGCGCAATCGAGGCGAGCGCCTGGTCGCGTCCCGCCGGCAACGGCTGCTCGATGAGTGAGATGCCATTTTCCGCGCAGGTGGCGAAGTGGACGGCGAGATTGTCCTCCGTCCAACCCTCATTCGCGTCGAGGATGATCCGACTTTCCGGCGCCCCCTGGCGGACAGCGCGAATGCGCGATACGTCGTCGATAGTGCCTACCTTCACCTTCAACAGCGCGCGGTGGGAATATTTTTGTGCCTGCTTCATCATCTCCTCCGGCTCGCCGAGGGAGAGGGTGTAGGCGGTCGTGAGGGGGCTGGGGGCGGCGATGCCGGCCAGTGCATGGACGCGCTTGCCGCTTTGCTTCGCCTCAAGATCCCAAAGGGCGCAGTCGACCGCATTGCGGGCGGCGCCGGGCGGCATCGCCTGCTGGAGACCGGCGCGAGTCAGGCCGGCCTCGATCGACGAACGCACCGCTTCGATGGCAGCCAGGACCGATTCGAGCGACTCGCCGTAGCGGGCATAGGGTACGCATTCTCCCCAGCCGGTCACCTCGCCGTCGCTGATCTGGCAGGTGACGACGCTCGCCGTCGTCTTCGAACCACGGGAAATCGTGAAGACGCCGGCGATCGGAAAGTGTTGGACGGTTGCGGTAAGCGAAAGTGGCATTGGATCTTCTCCGACGGGCCCATCGACGGCATCTTCGCCATTGCCCCTCTGCATTTTGGGAACTTATTTGAGCAGTGTAGCTTTTCCGCCGCACAAAGCCCGCTTTACGACTTTGAATTTCTGCATGATTTGGTCCTTAAATCGAATCTGGTTTAAGGAATTATGCAGAAGCAAACCGGGAAGACCAAGATCACGTGACGCGTTCCCAATCCCAGATCGTTGCAGATGTCACGCTCGAGGAGAGCGCTGGAGCAGAAGGCCGGCGGTATGTCTTCAGCGGCAACTGGCGACATGAGACAGCGGAGAAGATGGCCGCGAAGCTGAAGAAGCTTGGGCGCCCCTCGGGTGGTCGGCATGAGTTCGATTTTTCTGGCGTCACAGGGATGGATACGGCGGGCGCCTGGATCATCCGCCGCTTTATGAACGGTATTAGCGGTGAGGCGGGTGCGGACGTGCATTTCGCGAGCGGCGGCCAGCGTTATGTCGAACTGGTGCAGGCGCTGCCGGCGAAGTTGCGCTCTCCCGAGCGCGACACAGCGAGACCTCCGCTTTTCCAGCGGCTGTTCGCGCCGCTTGGCGAGGTGGTCGTATCGATATGGACGGATACGGTCGCGGCGATGTTCATCCTAGGCTCGGCCGTCCGGGGCGCCCAGCTCAAACTCGGGCGCCATGCGGGGGTTTCGCCTGCCGCGATCGTGCACCAGATCGACCGCATGGGCGTCATGGCCGTGCCGATCATCACGCTCATGTCGTTTCTGATCGGCGCCATCATCGCGCAGCAGGGAGCCTTCCAGCTCCGGTCGTTCGGCGCCGAGATCTTCGTCGTCGACCTGGTCGGTATTCTGCAGTTGCGCGAAATCGGCGTGCTGCTGACCGCGATCATGATCGCCGGCCGGTCCGGCAGTGCGATCACCGCCGAAATCGGCTCGATGAAGATGCGCGAAGAAGTGGATGCGTTGAAGGTCATGGGCTTGAGCCCCGTCGGCGTTCTGGTCTTTCCGCGCCTCGTGGCCCTGACGATTGCACTGCCGCTGCTCACGATCATCGCGAACTTCGCGGCGCTCGCCGGTGCGGCCCTCGTTGCGTGGAGCTACTCGGGCATCACGTTCGCGACATTCCTCTCGCGGCTGCAGGAAGCCGTCGACTTCTCGTCGGTGGCGGCGGGCATGATCAAGGCGCCGTTCATGGCACTGATCATCGGCGTCGTTGCCGCCGTCGAGGGGCTCAAGGTCGGCGGCAGCGCCGAGTCACTGGGACGTCGCGTGACGTCGTCGGTCGTCAAATCGATCTTCGTCGTCATCCTGATCGACGGGTTGTTCGCCATGTTCTATGCGGCAATCGATTTCTGAGGCGGACGGAACATGGTTCAGGCAGTCATGGAAAAACAACCGGACAACGCGGTGGAACAGCGCGAAGCCGTGCTTTCCGTTCGCGACCTTACGGTCGGTTTCGGCGACAATATCGTCCTCGACAAGCTCAATCTCGAAGTGCTGCGCGGCGAGATTCTGGGCTTCGTCGGCGCTTCGGGTACCGGCAAATCAGTGCTGATGCGCACAGTGCTCAGGCTATTGCCGAAGCGTTCCGGCACGATCGAGATCCTTGGAGCCGAATACGACAAGATGAGCGAGGCCGATCGGATCGCACTCGACATGCGGCTCGGCGTTCTTTTCCAGCATGGCGCGCTCTTCTCCGCCTTGACGGTGCGGGAGAATATCCAGGTGCCGATGCGCGAATATCTCGATCTGCCGCAGGACCTGATGGACGAGCTTGCGCGGCTCAAGGTCGAATTGGTGGGCCTGGCGCCGGAGGCCGCGGATAAGTACCCGTCGGAGCTGTCAGGCGGCATGATCAAGCGCGCGGCACTTGCGCGCGCGCTCGCCCTCGATCCGGATCTCGTCTTTCTCGATGAGCCGACCTCGGGTCTCGATCCGATCGGTGCTGCGGAGTTCGACGAGTTGATTGCCAAGTTGCGCGACACGCTTGGATTGACCGTGTATATGGTGACTCACGATCTGGACAGCCTGTTCTCGGTCTGCGACCGGATTGCGGTTCTTGGAAAGAAGCGCGTTCTGGTTTCCGGCACGATCGAGGACATGCTTGCCTGTGAAGAGCCATGGGTGAAGTCCTATTTCCGGGGCAAGCGCGCAAGGTCGATCGTTCGCGAACATGATTGATGTTCGCAAGGCGCATGGTGACAAGCTTCGGGCAAGCCCGCTTGTCGAAGCAGTGTGAATGAGCGGCTACAGCGCCGCGCGTCTTATCAGACGCGCAAGGGACGCTGTAACGCTTTGAATTGCTGCATGTCTTATCCTTAAATCGGCTACGATTTAAGGAAATATGCAGTAGAGCATCCCGCTTTCAAATCCAGTCGTGGAAAGCGGATAAGATGGTCTGGAATCAAAGTGCTAGAGCGTCATTTGTGCGTTCATTTGAACGCACGGCGCTCTAGAAGTCGCGAAGGTAGTCGGAGCCAATGGAAACCAAAGCGAACTATGCCATTGTCGGCTTCTTCACCGTACTCGTCATCGCGGCCGCGTTCGGATTCGTCTACTGGATGTCACAGTATGGGCGAAGCGGCCAGATGGTTGAGCTGATCGTCAATATCCCAGGCTCGGCCAATGGCCTTTCGGTCGGCTCCCCGGTGCGATTCAACGGCATCAACGTCGGCACCGTGCGCAACCTCGCGATCGATGCGAACGATCCGCGCTTTTCGCTCGCCATCACCGAGGTTTCCGCCGACGCGCCCGTGCTGAAATCCACCAGGGCCACGCTTGAGGTGCAGGGCTTGACCGGTGCTGCCTATATCGAACTCAGTGGCGGCAACAAGGGCGACGAAAACATCCTGAAAACCGCTCTTGAAAACGGAACGCAGGCGCGCATTCTCGCCGATCAGTCGAGCGTTACCAGCCTGCTTGCGACCGCGGACGCGATCCTCGACCGCGCAAACAGCGCTATTGGTGACATACAGGGCTTCGTCACGGATGTGCGTGGCCCGCTCACCACGACGATCGGCAATGCCGAGCGCTTTTCCAAGGCGCTTGCAGACAATTCCGGGGCGATCGACGATTTCCTGAAGAGTGTCGGGGAACTCTCGACAACGATCAGCGCCGCATCGAAGAAGCTGGACACGACGCTCGCAAGCGCCGACGCGTTGATCAAATCGGTGGACCCGAAGAAGATCGACCGCATCGTCAGCAATGTCGAGCAGGTGAGCAATGACCTCAAGGCCGCCTCCGGCGGCGTTTCCGAGACGATTTCCGCTTTCCGGCGGACGGTGGAAACCTATCAAGAGGTGGGCAGGAACGCCCAGCAGACGCTGAAGCGCGTCGATACGCTGGTCGCAGCCGTCGATACCCAGAAGGTCGAACTGGTCGTCAACGACATCTCGGCCGCGAGCGCCGATGCCCGCCAGACCGTGGCGCGGATATCGGACTTCGCGTCGAAAATCTCCGCGCGGCAGGAGGATATCGACCAGACGATTACCGATTTCACGCAGATGTCGAACAAGCTGAACGCGGCATCGAACCGGGTCGACGGCATTTTGGTGAAGATCGACGGCTTCCTTGGCGATGCTGACGCACCGTCGCTTTCTGCCGAGGCGCGTTCGACGCTCGAGGCATTCCGCAAGGTGGCCGACAGCCTCAATGCACAAATCGGTCCGATCGCCGAGAACATAAGACGCTTCTCGAATTCGGGATTGCGCGACGTGGAGGCCCTGGTCACCGAGACGCGCCGTACGGTGCAGGGCCTGGAGAGTACGATTTCAAACTTCGATAGAAATCCACAGAGGCTGCTTTTCGGGGGCGAAACGGTAAAGCAGTATGATGGCCGCACGCGGCGGTGATTCGCGTCGATCGAGTGTTGCAAACAGCATGCACCCGACGGGTAGACTGGATTGCGCCGGAGTGGATGGGGATATTGGCAGTATGGATTTTCGGGGGCTTGTAGTGCGTAGGGGGAGGGCGACCCGGTCTGCCGTAATCTTCTCATTGGCCATCGCGCTCGCGGGTTGCGGCACGCGCGCCGCCGTCAACGATACGTTCAGTCTTGCATCGGTGCCCATCGTCCAAGGGCAGGCATCGACCAAGAGACAGATCCTCGTGCCCGAGCCGGCCGCGCTGCAGACCCTCAACAACGATCAGATCGTAATCCGGCTGTCTCGGTCGGAACTCCAATATCTCGCAAAGGCTCAATGGGGCGACCGGCTCCCGAAGATGGTGCAGGACAAACTCGTCCAGACCTTTGACAATTCCGGCAAGGTCGGAGGCGTCGGCAGACCGGGCCAGGGGCTGGCGATCGACTACCAGCTCATCACGGAAATCCGTTCCTTCGAAATTTCCACCGAAGGGGCGGATGCGGCGGTGGTAGAGATCTTCGCCAAGCTGCTCAACGATCGGGACGGAACGGTTCGGACACAAAAGGCATTCCGGGCTGTCGCGCCGGTACAGGGAGCAGGCAGCCCAGCCTTCGTCGCCGCCCTCGACGCGGCCTTTGCTCGGGTCGCAGGCGAGATCGTCGGCTGGACGCTCAGCTCTATCTGATCGCTGAAATTCAGTTCTTCGCCGCTCCACTTACGCGGATGACGCGCTCGGTTGGTGCATCGCTCAGCCCGTTCCGGCTTTCGAAAGCTCGATCTGGTTGATCACTTCGGCAACGCCGTCGACGGCCGCTGCCGCTTCCTCGGCGCGGGCAACTTCATCGCTTGTCGCCACTGTTCCGCCGAGCACGACCGTGTTGCCCCTGCAGGTGACCGTGACGTCGATCGCGTCAAGCCCCGGCGAGACAGCAAGATAGTGCGCGACGCGGCGTTCGAGTTCGGCGGGGTGCTCAGCCGGTTGCCGCTCCGGGTCGTCGCCGAAGAACGTCCGTTTCTTGAAAATCATGCGCCCGTCCTTCTCTCCCTCTCGCGGGAAGAACGCTGGTCGCGGAAATTTGTTCAAACGGGCTCGCGCGCCCGTTTCGCGTCAAGGCCAGCGCACAACTGGAGGCAGGGAGGAGAGGATCGATTCGACGTTACCGCCGGTCTTGAGGCCGAAAATCGTGCCGCGGTCGTAAAGCAGGTTGAATTCGACGTAACGCCCACGACGGACCAGCTGCTCGTCACGATCCGCTTCCGCCCAGGGAGAATTGAAATTCGCGCGGACAATTTTCGGATAGACGAGAGAAAAGGCTTTACCTACGTCGCGGGTAAAGGCGAAATCCGCCTGCCAGCCGCCGAGTTCTTCGGGTGAGTGCAGCCAGTCGTAGAAGATGCCGCCGGTACCACGCGGTTCGTTCCTGTGTTTCAGGAAGAAATACTCGTCGCACCATGCCTTGAACTTCGCGTGATCGGCGACCGCGTGGCGGCTGCAGGTGATTTCCATCGCCCGATGGAAGAGCATCGTATCCGGATCGGTCATCACACGCCGGCGATCGAGAACCGGCGTGAGGTCGGCGCCGCCGCCGAACCAGTGACTGGTCGTCACGACCATGCGGGTATTCATGTGTACGGCGGGGACGTTGGGGTTGACCGGATGGGCGATCAGCGAAATGCCGGATGCCCAGAAGCGCGGGTCTTCGCTGGCACCGGGAATCTGGTCGCGAAACTCAGGAGAAAACTCGCCATAGACGGTCGATGTGTGGACGCCGACCTTTTCGAAGACGCGACCTTCCATCATCGACATGCGGCCGCCACCGCCGGCTCCCCCCTCGCGCAGCCAGTCCTTGCCGACGAAGCGGCCCGCCGGCTGGTCGGAGAGCGGTCCGGCCAGGTCGTCCTCGAGCGCCTCGAAGGCCGCGCAGATCGTGTTGCGCAGGCTTTCGAACCAGGCCTTCGCCTCGGCCTTCTTGTCTTCGATGTCGGCAGGCAGACCCTGCGGCAATTGCGGTCTTTCCATGGGAATTCAGCTTCCATTCGCGGCTTCTCGCACGGGAAAAGCCGCCGATTCGAGTGGTTTCGCCACAGTTCATATTTTTCCGCGAATGGCAACGGCGGCGCGACCCCATGGACAGTCTACCGCAGGAATGAGCCCAGGATGGGAATGATTGGACCAAGACGGAATCGTCGTCGGCTCGTTGTCGGTTGTGCGAGAACGCCGGCGCAAAAGGATCGCCGGCTCGGCGCCTGAAAAGATCGGCGTGCCTTCCGGCGAGGGCTGGCAATGGCGTCGCGGTCATCCTATCTTCGTTGCAGAGGTATCGCCCATGGCAAGAATACCCGCAGGACCGCCGCTCGAAGGCTTGCGGCGTCAGATTGCCCGGCACCGCCGGGAAAAACCCACGCGGAGCGACAAGCTCTTTGTGCGAGAGACGTTTCGGCTCGAGCGAAGCGCGGCCCGCGCCAAGGCGCGCGAGTGGTTCGAGACCTGGCCCAAGGCAGCCTATTGGACCGAGGTAGAGAGCTGGCGCCAGCTCGACGGCGATGAGATCGAGTTCACCATGCGCCGGCTGCCAAGCGCCGACTGATCGGCCCCTTGTCTCTGCGTGCCGTGAGAGCGGTGCGTTCGCATAAAACCAGTGACGTATCTAGAAACATGGTCGCCACAGCGCAACCTCTGCGCTAAAAGGCAGACGGCACATCTCAAAGCCGTTCGTCCTCTCTCTTCCCGCGTCGTATTTCATGCTTGTCTTCCGCTCGGTCGTTGTTTTGTCCGCGACGCAGATCATTGCCTGGGGCGTCATGTTCATGGCCGTTTCGGTGACGGCAGCAGAAATGGCCGGCGATCTTGGTCTCAACCCGTCGAGCGTCTACCTTGGGCCGACCGTCATGCTGGTGGCGATGGCGCTGTGTTCGCCGCCACTCGCCTCACTCTATCCGCGCCATGGTGCCAGGCGGGTGTTGGCACTCGGCTCGCTCTTCGCAGCCCCCGGCCTCTGGCTGCTTGCAGGAGCGGAAGGAGCGTTTTCCTATTTTGCTGCGTGGGCCGTCCTTGGCATGGCTGGCGCGGCAACCTTGACGACCTCCGCTCATGTCTTCCTGAACGAAATAGCCGGTGAGGGCGCCCGCCGCGCGATCGGCGCGCAGATGCTTGCCATGGCGCTCGCGCCGAGTCTTGCCTGGCCGGCCACTGTCTATCTGGAATCTCTGCTCGGTTGGCGCGGTACCTTCGCGCTTTATGGCGCAGTGATGCTTTTTGTCTGCGCGCCCTTGCATTTCTTTGGCCTGCCAAGGACTGGGGCTCATGTCTACGCACCCAAGAGGCCATCGCCAGAAACGTCGTTCCTGCACGAAACAAGACGCAACCGCCTCGTCACAGCGCTGATCACGGCCGCCGTCGCGCTAAACGGATTTGTCACCTGGGGCTTCCAACTGGTGGCGATTGACCTTTTCCGCAGCTTCGCGGTGCCGGATTATCTCGCCGTCGGCTTTGGTTCAGCGATCGGTTTCATCCAATTGTCCGCGCGGCTTTTCGATTTTCTGGGCGGTAACCGCTGGGATGGCCTGACCACCGGCCTCGTCGCGGCAGCAATCATGCCGCTCGCCTTGCTGGCGTTGATTTTCGGCAACGGAACCGAGTGGTCGATCATCCTGTTTCTCGTGCTCTATGGCCTTTCAAGCGGCGCCATGTCGGTCAGCCGGGCAACGATGCCGCTCGTGTTCTTCACGTCAGGACAATACGCTTCGGTGATGGCCCGCCTTGGGCTCCCCCTCAATCTCGCCTTCGCCGCCGCTCCACCTTTCTTTTCATTCATTCTCGGCTCGGCCGGAAATTGGTGGGCCTTGTCTTTCGCGTTTCTCTGCTCGCTTGGCACACTGGCAAGCATGGTTGCTCTCGACGGCATGCGGCCGGCGCAGCGCTAAGCCGTTCCATCCATCGGATCGATCAGGCGCGGGCCGGCTCCTTCGCCGCCGAGCACGTCGTATGGGTTGCGCAAGGGGCACTCGCGCATCGAAAGACAGCCGCAGCCGATACACCCCGTCAGATGATCGCGCAGCGCAGTCAGCTTGGCGATGCGCTCATCCAACTGATGCCGCCAGGTGAGGGAGAGTTTCGTCCAGTCCTCGACGGTCAACGGTCGATCGTGTGGCAAGACGGAAAGCGCCGACTGGATTTCGGCCAGCGGAATGCCGGTGCGCTGAGCGACCTTGATCACAGCAACGCGCCTGAGCACCGTACGCGGATAGCGCCGCTGGTTGCCGCGGCTGCGGTTGCTTCGGATCAGCCCCTTGGTTTCGTAAAAATGGAGTGTCGACACCGCGAGACCGCTGCGTTCGGCGACCTCGCCGACCGTCAACTCCCGCGCAATATCACCGACCTTGCCTTTTTCCATAGGATCCTCTTGACCTCAACTATACTTGAGGTTCTATAGCATGAGCTCCCTGATAGCGACAACAAGGAGCTGATTCCCCATGACAGAGAAGATGACCCTCGCTGTGATCTACGGCAGCGCACGGCAGGGCCGGTTTTGCGATACCGTCGCCAGTTGGCTCATCCGTGAGCTTTCGGAATCCAACGTCTTCAGCCTGACGATTATCGACCCGGTGAGATTCAGGACCTCTCGCGGTGCCGACAAAGCGGTCGATCCTGCCGAATGGATGGAACGGAAGGTCGCCGAGGCGGATGCCTTCATTGTTGTCACGCCCGAATACAATCACGGTTATCCGGCCGCGCTGAAGGAGCTGATCGATTCCGTTTACGAACCGTGGCATGCGAAGCCGGTTGCCTTCGTTTCCTATGGTGGCGCATCCGGTGGGATCAGAGCGGTTGAGCAGCTTCGTCAGGTTTTTGGCGAACTGCACACGGTCACCTTGCGCGACGGCATCACTTTCCCGAAAGCCTGGTCGAAATTCGATGCAGCCGGAAATCTCTACAAGCCTGACGAAATCCGAGCACCGTTGTTCCTGATGATGGATCGGCTGACCTGGTGGGCACGCACTCTGAAAAGCGCCCGCAAGGCAACGCCTTATAGCGAGATCGCGGCATGAGCGGCCCAACCTTCCATGGAGCAGCGGCCACAGAAGGCGTGCTTTCCGCGGAAACCAGGGGCCGCAATCTCACGCTTCTGTGTGTGAGCGCCTTGACGATCATGTCGGGCGCGACGATCTCCGCTTCCTTGCCCGGCATCGAGGCTCACTTCGTCGAGACCGAAGGCGCGGCGCTGCTCAGCCGGTTGATGCTGACGCTCCCGGCGATCTTCATCGCCGGACTCGCACCCGTTGCCGGCGTCATTGCCGACCGGTTCGGCCGAAAGCGGCTCTTGCTTCTGTCTCTTGTCGTCTTCGCGCTGGCCGGATCGTCGGGCCTCGTCCTTGACAGCCTGCCGGCCTTGCTTGTCGGCCGCGCAGTCCTCGGCGTTTCCGTCGCCGGCATCATGACGACGGCAACCGCGCTGGTCGGCGATTTCTTCGAAGGGGTCGCGCGCGACCGTTACATGGGGTTCCAGGCCGCTTTCGTCGGTATCGGCGGAGCCATCTTCCTGTCGGGCGGAGGTCTGCTCGCCGACATCCATTGGCGCGGGCCCTTTGCGATCTATTGCCTGGCTTTCGCGCTGTTGCCGGCGGTCCTGGCGCTCATTCCCGAACCGCAAAGAGCTGCGGCACGGTCTGTTACAGAGACCAAACAGGGAATACGCCATGGTTTCGCATTGCCGCTTGCCCTCGTCCTGTTGGCGGCATGCCTGCACTTTGCGATCTTCTACATGCTGCCGACACAGTTGCCTTTCTATCTGAAAAGCCTCGGCATCTCCCAGCCGAGCCGGGCCGGCATCGCGATCGGAGCAGGGCAGGTGGTTGGCGTCCTCGCGGCACTTTCCTTTTCGCGGGTGAGGAGCCGGATCGGCCGGATGGGCGTCTTTGCCCTCGGTTTCGCAGCGCTCGGCGCTGGCTACATCGGATTGGGAAGTGCCCAATCCTATGCCGGCATCCTTGCCGCAACCGCGATAACCGGGATCAGCATGGGGATGATGACGCCGAACCTCTCGGCTTCGCTGCTGGCGATCGCGCCGCCGGCACTGCGCGGGCGACTTTCGGGAGCCCTGATCGCCGCAATCTTTGCCGGCCAGTTCATCTCACCGCTCGCAAGCCAGCCACTCGTCCGTGACTGGGGCTATGCAGCCGCCTTCACGAGCGCGGGTGCATTGCTCGGCGCGCTCGCGCTCGTCTGCCTCGTAAGCCGGATGCTGCTCGCCGTGCGTCCCCGGCAACAAGAGGACAGGGCATGACGTTCCCCGCCCTGTCAGCCAGGCTTGGTTTGGCGGATCGCTTCGCCGACGATCATGGCAGCCGACATGGCAATATTGAGCGAGCGCTGACCGGGCGCCATCGGGATGACGACACGGCCATCGGCCCGCTCGTGCACGTGGTCCGGCACGCCGGCGCTTTCACGTCCGAACAGCAGGATGTCGTCGGCGCGAAAGCTGAAGCGCGTATAGGGCTGCGCCGCCTTGGTCGAGGCCAGCACGAGCCGCCGGCCGCTGGTCGCCCGCCAGGCTTCGAAGCGCTCCCAGTTGAGGTGGCGGGTGAGCGTGACCGCCGCAATGTAGTCCATGCCCGCACGTTTGAGGTTGCGATCCGACAGATCGAAGCCGGCTGGCTCGATGATATCCACCGCGACGCCGAGACAGGCGGCGAGCCGCAGGATCGTGCCGGTATTGCCCGGAATGTCCGGCTGATAGAGCGCGATGCGGAGATTGTTCATAGGGTTTCACCGGAACGTAAGGGAGCATGCAAAAGCGACGGCTTCTATGACAGCGAATTGTCCCGCGATCCAGCCGTGGCCTGGCGGTGGGACGACACATTTCGTGCCGCTGGTTTTTGGCGCGCTAATTTGTGCCGTATCGGCAACAGCCGGGATGGTCATTATAAAATGGAGAAGAAAATACCCGCGACAATCTGGCGCGGGCGCGCGAATAGTTTTAAAGCTCGCTCATCTTCAACGCGAACCCATGGAGGCATGCATGCATATTCCCGTGATGACACGCCTCTGGGCCGGGTCCTTCCTGGTCTGACCGGTTCCGCGCCTTTTCTTTCTATCGATCGATTGACGCGCGCTCCGGTTCTCCGGAGGTCGTAGCCTGTCTTGCGGGCCCATTTCCGGTTTCGATTTTTCAAGATAAGAATGCGGGGCGACCCGCCTTCCTTCAAAAATACTCTGAAGGAGCTCGATAATGTTTGGCTGGTTTGAATCCCGCCTCAATCCCTATCCGACGGAAGAGCCGACACTTCCGCCGAAGGGCCTTTTTGCCTTCTGCTGGCACTACACGAAGCCTGCCGTGCCATGGCTTCTGATCATGTCGGTCTGCACGATGCTGATCGCTGTCGGCGAGGTGGCGCTGTTCCAGTTCCTCGGCAACATGGTCGATTGGCTCGCCAGCGCCAACCGTGAAAACTTCCTGGCGGCCGAAGGTGGCAAGCTCTTCTGGATGGCGGCGCTCGTCCTCATCGGTCTGCCGGGTCTGGTCGCTCTCGATTCTTTCGTTATGCATCAGGTATTGCTCGGCAACTACCCGATGATCGCGCGCTGGCAGATGCATCGTTACCTCTTGCGCCAGAGCATGACCTTCTTCGCCAACGAATTCGCAGGACGCGTAGCGACGAAGGTGATGCAGACGTCGCTTGCCGTGCGCGAGACGGTGATGAAGATCCTCGACGTCTTCGTCTATGTCGTCAGCTATTTCGTGACGATGCTGATCGTCGTCGCGACGGCTGATTGGCGGCTGGTTGCGCCGCTTGCCGTCTGGCTCGTGGTCTATATCTCCATCGTCAGCTACTTCGTGCCGCGGCTGCAGAAGATCTCGAAGGAGCAGGCCGATGCGCGCTCGATGATGACGGGCCGTATCGTCGACAGCTATACCAATATTGGGACCGTCAAGCTGTTCTCGCATGCCGGCCGCGAGGAGACCTATGCCCGCGCGGCGATGGACGAGTTCCTCGATACCGTCCACCGGCAGATGCGGAAGGTGACGCTCTTTCATGTGTTCGTCTATACGAACAACAGCCTGGCGCTTTTCGCCATCGGCGCCCTCGGCATCCACTTGTGGCTGACGAGCGCGATCTCGGTGGGCGCGATCGCCATCGCGGTCGGCCTTGCGATGCGCATCAACGGCATGTCGCAATGGATCATGTGGGAAGTCTCGGCACTGTTCGAGAACATCGGCACGGTCTATGACGGCATGGGCATGATGACCAAGGCGCACGACATCGTCGACCAGCCGAACGCGACCGTGCTTGAGGCAGACAAGGGCGCGATCAGCTACGACAACGTTCGCTTCCACTACGGCAAGGCGAAAGGTGTCATCGATCGGCTGTCGCTCGACATCCGCCCGGGCGAGAAGATCGGCCTCGTCGGGCGGTCGGGCGCCGGCAAGACGACGCTGATGAACCTCCTGCTGCGCTTCTACGACCTTGAGTCCGGCTCAATCCGCATTGACGGCCAGGATATCTCCACCGTCACCCAGAATAGCCTGCGCGCGCAGATCGGCGTCGTCACGCAGGACACGTCGCTGTTGCATCGCTCTATCCGCGACAACATCGCCTATGGGCACCCGGAAGCGAGCGATGCGGACATCATCGCGGCGGCGAAGAAGGCGAACGCCTGGGACTTCATTCAGACGCTGGAGGACAACCTTGGCAGGCACGGCCTCGACGCGCAGGTCGGCGAGCGGGGCGTCAAGCTTTCCGGAGGCCAGCGCCAGCGCATCGCGATCGCCCGCGTCTTCCTCAAGGATGCACCGATCCTGATCCTTGACGAGGCAACGTCGGCGCTCGATTCCGAGGTCGAGGCCGCGATCCAGGAAAACCTGTTCGCGCTGATGGCAGGCAAGACGGTGATCGCGATTGCGCACAGGCTCTCGACTTTGACCGAGATGGATCGCCTGGTGATCCTCGAGGCCGGTCGAATCGTCGAAACCGGCTCCCATGAAGAGCTCGTGGCCAAGGGCGGACTTTATGCCGATCTCTGGTCGCGCCAGTCCGGCGGCTTCATTGCCGACGATCTGGAGAAGGAAGAAGCGGCGGAGTAATCCGCCGCTTCCATTGGCCTTTTGCAACAAACAGTTGAGGCGTTTTTCTCAAGTTCTTTCGGGCGAGATCGCTCCGGAAATGACGCATTTGTAATAAAGCCGGCATCGGAAATCGTTTGCCGCTGTTTCAGAACCACCTATATCGGAAAACATGCTGCGCGCCATCGTCACCATCTTCGAGAACTGGATCAAGCCGTTCGCGCCGCGGGAGAGGCTGCAGCCACCAAAATCGCTGTGGGGTTTCGCCTGGTTCTATGCGAGCCAGGCAAAGGGACCGTTCCTCGCCATGGCAGCGCTTGGCGGTCTGGTGGCGATGCTGGAAGCCGGGCTATTCTATTTCGTCGGCCGACTGGTCGATGTCCTCGATACCGTGAAGCCGGAGGCCGGCTGGAGCGGGCTGATTTCCGCCAATGGACCGGAACTGCTCTTCATGCTGTTGACGGTGCTGGTGTTCCGCTTCCTTGCGGTTGCGCTCGCCGCACTCGTCGAGGAACAGGCGATCATCACCGGTTTTCTCAACCTGGTGCGCTGGCAATCCTACGTTCACGTCGCGCGCCAGTCGCTGACCTTCTTCCAGAACGACTTTTCCGGCCGCATCGTCACGAAGGTATGGTCCGGCGCGCAGGCCACGAGCGACCTCATCGTCTCGCTGCTGCAGGTCGTCTGGTTCATCGTGATCTACACGGCGTCGACCATGGCACTGATAGCGCAGCTCGACTGGCGGCTTGCGGCAATGGTGGCGTTCTGGATTGTCGTCTTCCTTGCGCTTGCCCGCTATTTCGTCCCCCGCGTACGCAAGCACGCCCGCGAGACGGCCGAGATGGCGTCGATGCTCAACGGTCGCATGGTCGACGCCTATTCGAATATCCAGACGCTGAAGCTCTTCGGTAGTGACGAAGAGAACGACCGCTACATTCGCAGCGGCTTCGACCGGTTCCAGGGAGCGGTGATCCCCTTCACACGGTTGCTGACGGCCGTGCGCTCGTCGTTGGCGCTGCTGTCCGGCCTGATGATCACGGCCATCGCCGTCTATGCGATTCATCTGTGGCTTGCCGGCTCCGTCAGTTCCGGCGCGGTGGCGTTCACGCTGGCGCTGGTGCTGCGCCTTAACATGCTGCTCGGCCGCATGATGTCGCAGTTCAACGCGATCATGCGCAATATCGGCACGATCCAGAATTCTGCCGAGCTCGTCTCCCAGCCGATCGGCCTCGTCGATCGACCGGGTGCGACCGATCTCAAGGTCCACAGACCGGAGATCCGCTTCGAGCACGTGAAGTTCCACTACGGAAAGGGCGGCGGTGTCATCGACGATTTCTCGCTGACCATTCGGCCAGGCGAAAAGGTCGGGATCGTCGGTCGGTCCGGGGCCGGGAAGTCGACGCTCGTCAACCTGCTGCTGCGCTTCTACGACCTCGAGGGCGGCCGCATCTTGATCGACCGCCAGGACATTGCGGCGGCCCGCCAGGAATCCTTGCGCGCCCATGTCGGCATGGTCAGCCAGGACACCTCACTTCTGCACCGGTCGATCCGCGACAACATCCTCTTCGGCCGGCCCGACGCGAATGAACCGCAGTTGATTGACGCAGCCCGCAAGGCGGAGGCATACGATTTCATCGTGAACCTCCAGGATCAGCGTGGCCGAAGGGGGTTCGACGCACATGTCGGCGAACGCGGCGTCAAGCTTTCCGGCGGCCAGCGGCAGCGAATAGCCATTGCCCGCGTCATGCTGAAGGATGCGCCGATTCTCGTTCTCGACGAGGCGACCTCCGCGCTCGATTCCGAGGTGGAAGCCGCCATCCAGTCGAACCTGGAGCGCCTGATGGAGGGCAAGACGGTGCTTGCGATCGCCCATCGGCTGTCGACGATCGCCGCGCTCGACCGGCTTGTCGTGATGGACAGGGGACACATCGTCGAGGATGGCACCCATGCGGAACTGATCGCGCGCGGCGGACTCTACGCCGACCTCTGGTCGCGTCAATCGGGCGGCTTTCTGGCGCGCGAAGAAGCGGCGGAATAGGGCGCTCGAACGCCGCCCGCCGACCGTCCGCGACACCTCCCGGGAAACGGCCCGTAACCCCGTCAAGTCCTTGTGCCAATTGGTCGCGCTTTTACCCGCGACAATCTGCCCACATGCCCTTGTCAAGGCTGGACATAATTTGCGATCAAGCATAGAACGCGCCCGATTGACGGGGAATCTGCGTGCAGTGCGTGCGTATAATTTTCCGGATACCGGTGCCCGGTCTATGCTTGTCTCGGCAGGCCGGCCAGGGCGCCAGAGAATTGAGAGGGCGTGGTTCCTTGGCTCGGGCGATGGCCTGAACAGGAATCTCGCCGGGGCGGATGCGGTTTCCGCACATTGCGTGAGAGGATGGTTTAGCCGTGAGCGAACACGACACTTCAAGCGAGACCTTGGGCGAGCCCACTCGCCGCGATTTCCTTTACCTGGCCACGGGCATGGCCGGCGTCGTCGGCGCCGCTGCCGCTGCCTGGCCGTTCATCGACCAGATGCGTCCCGACGCATCGACGCTCGCGCTCGCTTCGATCGAGGTCGATGTCTCCAGCCTGCAGCCCGGCATGTCGCTGACGGCGAAATGGCGCGGCAAGCCGATCTTCATCCGCAACCGCACGGACAAGGAAGTGGAAGACGCCAAGGCCGTTCCTCTGGGCGATCTCAAGGATCCGGTTGCGCGCAACGCCAACCTCGCGGCTGACGCCCAGGCCAACGATCTCGACCGCTCGGCCGGCGAGGGCAAGGAGAACTGGATCGTCATGATCGGTTCCTGCACCCACCTCGGCTGCGTTCCGCTCGGTCAGGCCGGTGATTTCGGTGGCTGGTTCTGTCCCTGCCACGGCTCGCACTACGATACGGCCGGCCGTATCCGCAAAGGCCCGGCACCGGAAAACCTCCCCGTGCCGACCTTCTCGTTCGTTTCCGACACAGTTATCAAGATCGGTTGAGGGGACTACTGATAATGAGTGCTGATCATTCAACCTACACGCCAACGACAGGCATCGAGAAGTGGGTTGATTCCCGTCTTCCGCTGCCGCGTCTCGTCCACGACTCGTTCGTCTCTTATCCGGTCCCGCGCAACCTGAACTACGCCTACACCTTCGGCGCCATGCTGTCGGTGATGCTGATCGTCCAGATCCTGACCGGCGTCGTGCTGGCCATGCATTATGCGGCGGAAACGTCGGTTGCCTTCAACTCGGTCGAAAAGATCATGCGCGACGTCAACCACGGTTGGCTGTTGCGCTACCTGCACGCCAACGGCGCGTCGTTCTTCTTCATCGCGGTTTACCTCCACATCGCCCGCGGTCTCTACTACGGCTCCTACAAGGCGCCGCGTGAAATCCTCTGGATCCTCGGCGTCGTCATCTATCTCCTGATGATGGCAACCGGCTTCATGGGTTACGTTCTGCCCTGGGGTCAGATGTCCTTCTGGGGTGCGACCGTTATCACCGGCTTCTTCTCGGCCTTCCCGTTGGTCGGCGAGTGGATCCAGCAGTTCCTGCTTGGCGGCTTTGCCGTCGACCAGCCGACGCTGAACCGCTTCTTCTCGCTGCACTATCTGCTGCCCTTCATGATCGCCGGCGTCGTGGTCCTGCACATCTGGGCTCTGCATGTCGTCGGCCAGACCAACCCGACCGGCGTCGAAGTGAAGTCGAAGACCGACACCGTCGCCTTCACGCCCTATGCAACGCTGAAGGATGCGCTCGGCGTATCGGTGTTCCTGATCGTTTACGCCTGGTTCGTCTTCTACATGCCGAACTTCCTCGGCCATCCGGACAACTATATCCCGGCTGACGCGCTGAAGACCCCGGCACACATCGTTCCGGAATGGTACTACCTGCCGTTCTACGCAATGCTGCGCGCCATCACCTTCAGCATTGGACCGATCGACTCCAAGCTTGGTGGCGTTCTGGTGATGTTCGGCTCGATCATCGTCCTGTTCTTCGTGCCCTGGCTCGACACGTCCAAGGTCCGTTCGGCCGTCTACCGTCCGTGGTACAAGCTGTTCTTCTGGATCTTCGTCGCTAACGCTATCATGCTCGGCTGGCTGGGTTCGCGCCCCGCAGAAGGCCTCTATGTCGTGATGTCGCAGCTCGGCACGCTGTACTACTTCGCCTTCTTCCTCGTCATCATGCCGGTTCTCGGCCTGATCGAAACGCCGAAGCGCATTCCGAACTCCATCACCGAAGCGGTGCTGGAAAAGCAGAATGCAAAGGCGCAGCCGGCAACCGTACGCGCTTGATCAGAACAGTGATTGATAAGGAACCCACAACAATGAAAAAGCTTGTTACAGGCATTCTGTCACTCGCTGTCGTCGCCGGTCTCGGCCTGGGCGCCGCCGTCGCCCAGGAACCGGCAGGCGGAGAGGAGCATGCCACCAGCGGCACGCCGCACTTTCCGATCCACAAGCCGGAACAGCAGGATTGGACCTTTGCCGGCCTCTTCGGCCACTACGACCGGGGCCAGCTCCAGCGCGGCCTCAAGGTCTACACCGAGGTCTGTTCTGCCTGCCACTCGATGAACCTCGTCGCTTTCCGCACCCTGGAAGATCTGGGCTATTCCGAGGCTCAGGTGAAGGCGTTCGCGGCAAACTACGAAGTTCAGGACGGACCGAACGCGGACGGCGAGATGTTCACGCGCAAGGCCGTTCCGTCGGATCACTTCCCGTCGCCGTTCCCGAACAAGGAAGCAGCGGCTGCCGCCAACAATGGCGCCGCACCGCCGGACTTTTCGCTGATCGCGAAGGCACGCGGCATCGAGCGCGGCTTCCCGCAGTTCGTATTCGACATGTTCTGGCCCTATCAGGAAGGCGGACCGGACTACATCCATGCGCTGCTGACCGGTTACCAGGAGCCGCCGGAAGGCGTCGAGGTCGCTGAAGGAACGCATTACAACCCGTACTTCGCGAACGCGGCAGCGCTGGCCATGGCCCCGCCGATCTCCGACGACCAGGTCACTTATGACGACGGCACGCCGCAGACGGTCGACCAGTACGCCAAAGACGTCGGGGCATTCCTGATGTGGGCGGCCGAGCCGCATCTCGAAGATCGCAAGCGCACTGGCTTCATGGTCATGGTGTTCCTGCTCATCTTCACCGGCCTCATCTATCTGACGAAGAAATCGGTTTACGCGAACAAGGAGCATTGATCGAAATCCGGCAATGCCGGCTCGGTCATCAGAATTTAGAAAGGCCCCGGTTCGGGGCCTTTCTTTTTGCGCGAGTATGGTTCTGGCCCCGCCAGGTTCCGAACCCGCCAGCGAACCGCCGGGCTTTCTCGGCGCGCGTCTCGGCAGCATTCAATCGGCTACCGTCCATTGCGGATTCCAGACGATCTCCCAGAGATGGCCGTCCGGGTCGTGGAAATAACCCGAATACCCGCCCCAGACGCGTTCATGCGCCGCATCGGTGATGATTGCGCCGGCCTTTTCGGCCTGCTTCATGACGGCATCGACCTCGTCTTTCGATTTGACGATGTGGCCGATGGACACCGCACCGAGCCGCACTGGCGGTGCGGTTATCTTCGCATCCTTGGCAAGTGAGGTCGTCGGGAATAGCGCCAGGATCAGGTCCTCGCCCATATGGAAAAAGACCACCGCGCCATCTTCGAATTGCTGGCCGACAATCCCCTCCGTCGGCAGTCCCATTCCGTCGCGATAAAAGGCGAGAGACTTTTCGAGATCGCTCACGCCAAGGGTAAGGACCTTAATTCGCGGCTTCATTTCCGCCTCCTTGAACGCCGCGCGTCAATCCGACGCGCAGAGCGCATTGCAGCATTTGAATTGCGCGCGATTCTGTCCCCAAATCGGAGCCGATTTAAGGACCTTGCGTCCTCCGGGCGTCGTCCAACTCGATGACGCCAGGCATCTTTTCGCGATTGGCACGTTCCTCGGGTGTAGACTGTCCCGCAACGCCGATTTCAAGTCGGCGCGCGCTGCCAGGAGCGAGATTGGCGGGCGCCATCGCAAAGCGCGTCAGGGGCGAAGCGAGAGATCATCTGGGGGAGTTTGCAACCACGGTCTCCACTGCCGACGCAGGTCGCTCGCGGCTGCGAGGATCTGTGTGGCGGCTTCAGATGCGGCGAATATGAAACGGCCCCGTCTTTCGACAGGGCCGTTGCCTGCAGATCTCTATGCCGGATCAGCTGAAGCGACCGGCCGCGTGGGCGAGCATCGTATAGACCTTGCCCGTATCGGACGTCAGATAGGTCTGCGTAATGCGCTTGTCGGGATCGTTTCGTGCGACATCAGCGAGGAGCTTTTCGAAATCCGCGATGTAACGGTCCACCGCAGTCCGGAATTCCGGCTCGCGATCGTACTTGCGCTTGATCTCGTCGAATGTCTGCTGCCCCTTGAGCGTGTACAGCCGGCGCGTGAACACATCGCGTTCGCCGCGTTGATAGCGCCGCCAGAGATCCACCGACGCGTCGTGGTCGATCGCCCGCGCGATGTCGACCGAGAGCGAGTTCAACGACTCCACCACATGGCGCGGATTGCGGCTGTCGCCGGCGCGCACCGAAGGCTGGCTTTCCGCCGGTCGCTGGCGCGCGGTGGCGGGCGCTTCTTCACGCGAGGCGGCGCGAAGCAGATCGCGCATCCAGCCGCCGCCTTCTTCCGTGCGGTCCTCGGCGACATCCTGGCGGGCAGGCGGCTGCGGACGTGTGGCTTGCTCCAGGCCGAGGCTTCCACGCAGGGCCGGAGCCGGCGCTGGTGCAGGAGCCGGCTGCTCGCGCCGCTGCTCCGCAACGGGTTGCTGGACGGCGGGGCGAGGGGCGGCAGTGGCCGGAGTATTCGAAACGGCCTGCTGGCGAACCGGCTGTGCGACCTCGAGCTGTGTGGAGGACTTGCCGATGATTTCGGAAAGCTCCTGTAGCGCCTTGATCTGTTCGGAGACGGCGCGCCGCATCATCGAGGCGTTCTCCTTTGCCTCTTCGGGCAGGTCGAAGGCACCGCGCTTCAGCTCCTCGCGAGTCATATCGAGTTCCTTGCGGATCTCGGTGGCGGAACGGCGGATTTCGTCGGTCGCACCGCTGAAGCGGTTGATCGCCTCATCGATTGCCTGGCGGACGGCCTCGCGCAGTTGGGCGGCGACGCCGTCAGACTTCTTGCCGCTTTCAGCCAGCATGCGCTCGATGTCGGACACCGAGGCACCGACGCTGCCGCGCAGGCGCGACGCTACTTCCTTCGAACGTTCCTCGGCACTCGTGAAGGCGCCCTCGATCGATTGACCGGCATCCTCGCCAGCCTTGGCGATCGCGCGACGAAGGGCCTCGGAGGCGCTGAGCGCGCGGCCTTCCACCTGCGACAGCGTCTTGTTGACGTCGGCGAACGAGGTCTCGACGCCCGAGCGCAACGTATCGGCGATCTGGCGGGTCCGTTCCGCGGCCTGCGTGAAGACGCCCTCCACCGACGCGCCGGCTTCTTGGCCAGCCTGCGCCAGAGCGTTGCGCATCGCTTCGGCAGCCTCGTTCGCACGCTGTTCGGTGCTCGACAGCAGCCGACCGACGTCCGCGAAGGAGGACTGGATGCCGCTGCGAAGATTTCCGGCGACCTGGCCGGAGCGTTCTTCGGCACGCTGGAAGGCGCCATCGACGAAGCCTTCCAGTGCACGCATCGTGCGCTCGATTTCCTCCGAGCGCTGCACCAGACCGACGGAAAGGGTCCGCAATGCGGCCTGACGCTCTTCGAGCGTGCTGACCAGGTTCGACTGGGCGGCCGCCAGCAGGTCGGACGCCTGGCCGAGAACCTTCGAATGATCCTCGAAGCGGCCGACGATCCCGCCGATCTGAGAAAGCGTCGAACCGGCGATGTCGGACAGCTTGTCGACCCGGCCTTCGATGAGGCGCGCGGAACTCGACAGCATGTCGGACGCCTGCCGTGTCGTTTCCGAGAACTTCGATGCCGTCGCCTCGAGGCGCTGATCCATGTCGCCGAGATTGTCGCTCGCCTGGTCGATAACGGTCGCGATCGCCGAATTGTTGGCGGCGAGCTGGTCGATGAGACCCATCGCCGTCGACTGGAGGCGGTTTTCGACCATCTTCATGGCCTTGGCCGTTTCCTCTGCGCGCAACGTGATGGCGTTGAGCGTTTCGTCGGTCCGCTCAGTAATGGCGTTGATGAGCGCCGCGTTTTCAGCGCGCAGGCGATCCGCGCTCTCCTGGGTGAGGGCAGCGATCCGTTCGGCCGCCTCCTTGCCGGTTGCGGCATACTGCTCGATGACGGGCCGCGCCTGCTCGTCGAGAAGGCGCGACAGCTCGAGCGACCGGCCGGCGAGCATCGAGTTGAGTTCGCGGGTGCGTTCGTCGAGCGTGCTGCGGATGGCCTGACCGCGGGCATCGAGAGCCTTTTCCGCATCGGAGAGGCTCTGCTGGATGCCCAGTGCGTGGCTCGCAACCTGGTTATGGGTGGAGGCAAGCCGGGCGGTTGCCGTATCCACGGCGTCGGTAACCGAGCGGGCGAGGTCGGCATGGCGGGCAGCAGTGGTCGATGCGGTCTGCTCGATCGAGGTTGCGAATTCGGCGTTGCGGGCGGCAAGCGCGTCTGCGAAATCCACGCCAGCCTTGGACAACAGATCGGCCGAACGGGCAGCTTCCGCGTCGAGCTCCTGCGCTGCGCTGCTTACCGCGCCGCGCAGGCTCGTGACGAGGGCTGCGGCCTTGCCTTCGATCGTCCGGTTGACGTTTTCGAGACCGATGTTGAGGGCACGATCCATCGTACCGAGCCGCTCTTCGATACGGCCCGTACCGGCCTCGATCGCCGTCGAGATGCGGGCTGCCGCCGTCTCGCTGACCCGATCAATTTCCCCGGCGCGCTCACCAAGGCTATCAGCGATCCGTTGCCCGGCACTGTCAACGATGGCGTTGACGCTGCCGACACTGTCGCGGATGCGCTCTTCGAGCGAACCGAGGCTCGTTTCGATGCGCGCACCGGTATCGTCGACGATGGCGTTGACGTTGCCGACGCTGCCGCGGATGCGCTCTTCGAGCGAACCGAGGCTCGTTTCGATGCGCGCGCCGGTGTCGTCGACGATCGCGTTGACGTTGCCGACGCTGCCGCGGATGCGCTCTTCCACGGCGCCGAGGCGGTTCTCGATGCGGATACCCGTATCGTCGACGATCCCGCTGACGGTACCGACGGTGCCGCGAATACGCTCCTCGAGCGAACCGAGGCTCGTTTCGATACGCGTGCCGGCTTCATCGACGAATGCGTTGACGCTGCCAGCGCTGCCCTGAACGCGTTCTTCGAGCGAGCCGAGGCTCGCCTCGATGCGGGCGCCCGTATCGTCGAGACGGTTATTGATGCCGTTGATCGAAATGTCGACGCGATTGGTGAGCGTGTCGGCCGCAAGGCTGATCTGGTCGGCCGTCTCGGCAAGGCGCTCCGCGATATTGCCGGTGGTGGAGCGCATGCGCGCGTCAAGCGCGTCGGCGCCGCGGTCAATGACGCCGGCAATCGACGACTGTCGCTCCTCGAGCGACATTTCCAGCATGCTGGCGCTGGTCGCGAGCGTCGTCGCGATCGCCATGGACTGATCGGACAGCAGATCCTCGAGCTGTTCACGGCCCTGGCCCACGGCCAGATTGATCGCGTGGATCCGATCATCGAGCGTCGTCCTAATCTGATCATGCGTCGTCGTGAGCGTGTCGCGCAGATGCTCGGTCTTGCCGGAAAGCGCCCGCTCGATTTCTGCAGCCTTGCCGGCGAGCGAGGCGGTCGCCTCGGACGTGCGGGCAGTAAGCGCTTCCGCGATCTCGGCGCTGGTGCCAGTCAATGCGTCCGAAATCTTGCCGACGCGGCCGCTCAGATCTTCAGCGATACGAGCGCTTGTTTCGGTGAGCGTGCCTGCGATCTGGCTGACGCGGCTACCGAGGTTCTCGGCTACCTCGGATACGCTTTGTGAAAGCTTGTTCTCGATCTCGCCGACGCGGTCCGTCATCGTCTCGGCAACGGCCATTGCGCGGAACGTCAGGTTGTCGGCAACGTCTTCGGCATGGCGGCTGAGCGTGTCCGCCATTTCATTGGCGCGGGCCGACATCGTCGAGTTGATCTGTGTCGCACGCTCCGAAAGGACCCCATCGAGCGCAGTCGTCTGGTTGGTGAGCGCGTCGGTGATCGCGTCCCCACGTTGCGACAGCACGCCCTCGAGCGCTTTGGTCCGGCTGCTGAGCGTTTCGGAGATCGCCTCTCCGCGCTCGGAGAGGACGCGCTCCAGCCGATCAGCGGTACCGGCGACAGCACCCTCGACGAGGTTCGCGCCGGAGGTGAGGGCGGTCGAGATGGCGGCAGTGCGCTCCGAAAGCGTGTTGTCCAGGCGATGTTGGCTTGCCGCGATTGCGCTGGTGATTTCGTCGGTCGTGCCTGTGAGGGTCTGTTCAATCCGCGCATGCGCGGATTGCAGGCCGTCGATGAAGGCGGACGTGCGCGAATCGAGCCCCTCGGTGAGGCGCTGCTCGCTGGTCGTGAGGGCATCGGCAAGCGCATCGGCACGGCGGCCGAAGCCACTCTCGATCCGTTCCTGTGCCTCGGTGAGCGCCCCCATCAGCGAACCGGTCTTGTCGGAAAGCACGCTCTCGATCCGGTTCTGTGCACTGCCGATGAGATTGCTGAGCTCCGACGTACGGCCGCCGATGCTTTCCTCGATGAAATCCTGTGTCGCGCCAAGTGCCGTGGCAAGCGTCAGTGACTGGTCGGAGAGGGCCGAACCGATCTTCTCGACACCGCTGTCGAGGGCGTTGCCGATCGCGTCCGAGCCGCCGGAGACGGTCTCGTTGATCCGGTGAAGGCTTTCCATCAGCTTGGTGTCGAGCAGGTTCGCGCGCTTGTCGAAAGCACTGGCGAACTCGTGGAAGCGTTCGTCGAAGGCCGTCGCCAACTGGCCGACCGTAGTCTGCAGCTTCTCTTCGAAGAAACCGCCGCGAAGATCGAGATCCATGATTGCGTCGTCGGCGCTCGACTTCAGGCTCTGTCTGAAGCTTGCACCCTTTTCGTCGAGGGCGCCATTGAGCGAGGCAAGCATGTCGTCGAGCCCGCCTACGATTGCCTGCTGGCCGACACTCAGGCTCTCGTTGAGGTCGCGGGTCCGTGCGATCAGCGTTTCATTGAGCTGGCGCGCGCGCTCATTGAGGGCGGCGTTCAGCTTCTCGGTGTTGGCATCCAGGCTCGAAGCGCGGGTCTCGAACTGGCCGAGCAGCTGCTCGCCGCGTTTTTCCAGGGTTTCGCTGAGAGCGTCGAGGCGTGCATCGAATTCATTGCTGAGCGCGACGCCCGCCGTCGTCAGCCCGGAAAGGAGCGCATCGGTGCGGGTGGACAGCATCGTGCTGATGGTCTGCAGCGAATTTTCCGACCTTTCCGTGAGGGCGGCGGAGCGCGTATCGATCAAGGAAGCGAAGGCTTCGCCGGACAAAGCGATGCGCGAGGCAATATCCTCGCTTGCCAGTTCCAGATCGTCCTTCAGCTTGGTGTGCGCACCGGCGATCGAGGTGCGGATACGGTCGGCGTGCCCGATGATCGCTTCCCGCTCAAGTCCCAGTTCCTGCACGAGCGTTCGAACGCGAAGTTCGTTTTCGCTGTAGCTGCGTTCAAGCGCATTTACCTCGGAGTGGACCAGCGTTTCGAGTTCCGTCGCGCGTGCGATCGTGCGCTCGATACCTTCGTTCATCGCCGACACTTCGCGACGGACAGCCTGGCCAACGGTCATCACGCGGTCTGCGGCGGTTGTTTCCGGCTCGGCAAGACGGAGGGCGACCTCCGCCATCGAGCGTGCCGCATTCCGCAAATCCTGCGCTCTCGCGATCATGATGGCAAAGGAGAAGAACAGCATCACGGGCAGGGCGATGCCGATAAGAACACCTATTGCACCCGGCGTGGCGGCGAGGTCGGCGGGCGAACGGATTTGCCAGATCTGCGGCGCATAAAGGAGATGGGCGACGGCGAGACCAGCGAAGGCCCAAAGCAGCGACACAAGCGCAGCGGTGCGGATTGCCGCGCGGCTGGTGCGAACTTCGAGGGAACGCAGCATCGCGGCTGGCGATCGGCGCGTATCGTCATTTGCCGGCGAAAGCGGCGGCTGCTTCGGAGCGGGCTCGGGCGCGAGGCTGCGCACTGCCTTTGGCGCTTCCGGCTGCGCCTTTGGAGCCTGCGCCTGATCAGATACGGCCGCCTGCTTGCTGGGCTCAGACACAGTCTCCTCCGGTTCATCCAAGGAAGTCTTGTCATTCAGAGCCGACTTAAGGTCGTCAAAGTCGATCTTCAGGGCCGCTTCCAGTGCCTGGAACGCCTTTTCGTCGATCGACTCACTGCTCTTTTTCGTCGCCATAGGGATACGCCTCACTACTATTGCCCGCCGATGGCCATCTCCACGGCGCCGCACCGGCGATCGCGAAGACATCCGAAACAGGGCGGTGACGCCAGGGGACACGCGCCACATCCGCGCAACACCCTGCCTGATCACCCATTCCATTGCCTCGATGGATAGCCGGAACCAAGGCCTCTCGGCACCAAGCACAGAGCTTATCCACCGGAACAGTTGCCACTTTCGTACGCAAACCCGTTCCTGACCGTATCGTAGTGACACATTAGCCAGGTTCTTACAATTAAGCGCAATCCGCATTCATTAAAATCCTAATGATTTCTTAACAGAATGACGGCTTCCCGGTAGGAAAAGCCAAGGAAATCAGCCCGTTTAACGTCCATTAACCATTTCTTCAGATTCCTGCGTCAATTGCATCGCGCTTTAAGCCGATGGCAGCGGCGCCGGTCGATGATCCACGCATGCTCTTTGCGGCACGACAACGTCGGCGAGCGTGACTCTATTGACAGGAATCTGACCCATGGCGGCACTCAAGATTGCCTTCGAGACACCGGACAACGCGGGAAGTTCTTCCTTCGGCAGCAAGCCCATCGACTTTGCCCAACTCGGCAAGCAGACGATGGGGGACAAGGAACTGGAGATCGAAGTTCTGCAGCTTTTCGCGCGGCAAGCGCGGCAAGCGGTCGGCGAGATCGCTGGTAGTGACGCCGATCGGCGCGTTCAGGCTGCGCACCGGCTGAGGGGTTCTGCGCTCGCTGTCGGCGCCGTTGACGTTGCGGAGGCGGCGGCCGCGATCGAGCGGGAACCAGGGAACGCGATCCTTGCCGGCGCGCTCGGTGCAGCTGTGCTCGTCACCGAGCTTTTCATTCTGAAGCTTTGCCGCTGACTTCAATCCTCCTGCGGGGCCTCGCTTATTAGACGCCTCCCGTCGCCGCCCCGACAGGCATGTGCCAAGGGGCGCGGCCGGCTGTTGTTGACTGGCTGGCCAATTTGTTGGAAGAACGTGCGCTGAATTCGCGCCGTCGCCGCCTGCAGCGGCAGGATCTTGCGCTGGCGGCCACTCCTACCAATCCATTCCGGAAAGTGAAATGACAAAACTTACGATCGTAGCCTTTGACGGCACGCGCCACGAACTCGATGTCGAGAACGGCTCCACGGTCATGGAGAATGCGGTTCGCAATTCCGTGCCGGGCATTGAAGCCGAATGCGGCGGCGCCTGCGCCTGCGCGACTTGTCATGTCTATGTCGACGACGAATGGGCGGCTGCCGTCGGCGCGCCGGAGGCAATGGAAGAAGACATGCTGGACTTCGCCTACGACGTGCGTCCGACATCGCGCCTGTCCTGTCAGATCAAGATGAGTGAGGCTCTCGACGGACTGGTCGTCCATGTTCCGGAGCGCCAGGCCTGACCCCGGACACTCAGCAGCTATTCCGATACAGCACAAAAAAAAGCCTCGCTGGTCGCATCGACGAGCGAGGCAAGGAGGCGTATCGCAGACAGATGAGGGAGGGAACATCTGCTGCACCAAGACACGCCAGGAGAACCTGTTTTTGCTTCATTGCTTCGGCGCTGAATTAAAAGCCTGAAGCAACGATGCGAAACCAAAATAAAGCCAAATACGAGCGCGACGTCTTACTACCGGCCGACAGCCAAACGTCTATCTCGTCGAGAGGTTGAACTTCAATTCTACCGCTCACTTCATAGTATCAATATAGCTGAGTCGGCGTCTCGCTGCCATCGTTAGAATTCGCCAATAAAATACCGTGGGTTTTGCGCAGCCGGCTTGCGCACTTCCAGACTGTAGTCACCCTGTTCTTGGGGGGCGATTTCTTGCTTCTTAAACAAGCCGGACAATCGCGTTGTGGATCGCCGTGCGCGTGCACGGGGCAGCCGGAAATGACCTCAGCGCCCGCCCTTGAGGCCTTCCAAACGGTATTGCAGCAACCGGATCATGCGGCGATCGAAGTTGGCGGCCTCGGTGCGGTCAAAGCGTGCCTGATCCTTGTCGTGCCTTTCGACTTCGGTCGCACTCGTTCGGGCCACTTTCGCCTGCATACGCTCGCAATCCGCTTCCGGTTTCAGCTCTAAGAACGCCTTTTCCATCTGGCGCGCATGATTGCGGGCGATCTCCGCATGCCGCTCCTCATGGCGCTTTATGTCGCTTGCAAGCGTGTCCCAAACCAACGCAAGATCACGCCCCGCCTGCTTGCGATATTTCCAGCGCGGCAGGATGATACGCGTGCTGAGCGTGACGCGAGCCGTGCCGATGGCACAACGCCCGCCGCGGCTGACATAGGTGATCGTGCCACCGAACTTGATGCGCGTCGCTCCGGGATGGCGCGCGCCCGTGCTTGTCATCACCGGGCCGGCCGCAGCAAGCGCCTTGTCGAGTTCGGCAGCCGTGCGGCCGCCGATCGAGAAGTAGGTGAAGCTCTTGCTGAACACGGTCTCTGCGGCGGCGCTCCCCAGCGGAAGGCCGACGAAGAGCGCGACGAGAGCGGCTTTCAGCGGAACGCGTACTCGGTACATCAATAGGTGTTTCTCTTTGGTTGAAGTTCGTTGAAGCTTGGGGCATAGCCAGCGCGAGCGCAACACAAATCGACTGGACGTGGCGCTCAGAGCTTTCGGAGTAGCCTAAAGAAAGCTTCGCAACTCGTTGATATTGAACAGGCTGACCTATTCCCGGTGAGGCCATGAATGTGGCCCACTTCTCGGCATCGCGGGGATCATGTGGACATGACGAACACTCCATTTCAGGTGTTTCGCTGGAAATTGGCGCACGGGCGCAGTCTCGAACTAGGGCCGCGTGGCGTTTTGATGGCGATCATCAACATCACTCCGGATTCGTTCTCCGACGGCGGGCGCTTCATCGATGCCGCTGCAGCCGTAAGCGCAGGCCTGCGTGCGGTGGAGCAGGGCGCGGAAATCCTCGATATCGGCGGTGAATCCACTCGCCCGGACGCCGCGCCAGTGACCGCCGAGGAGGAGCAAGCGCGCATCCTTCCGGTGATCGCCGGGCTGGCTCGCGAAACGGACGCGATCATTTCCGTCGACACCTACCGCGCCGAAACGGCGCGGCTCGCCGTGGAAGCGGGCGCCCACATCGTCAATGACGTGCACGGGCTGCAGCGCGAGCCGGCGATCGCCGAGGTCGCGGCGGCAACGGGCGCGGGGCTCTGCATCATGCATACGGGCCGCGACCGGCAGAAGCTCGATGATGTCGTCGATGATCAGTTTCATTTTCTCGACCGATCGCTTGAGATAGCGGCCCGGGCCGGCGTCGCGCGGGAAAGAATCGTTCTCGATCCAGGTTTCGGCTTTGCCAAAGACACCGATGAGAACCTGGAACTGATGGCACGTTTCGGCGAGTTGCATCGCTTCGGCTTGCCGATGCTGGTCGGAACGTCGCGCAAGCGCTTCATCGGCGCGGTCACGGGGCGTGATGCACCGGCGCGTGACGTCGGAACGGCTGTAACAACCGCGCTGCTCAGGGCTGCGGGCGCTGCGATATTTCGGGTGCATGATGTCGCAATCAACAGGGATGCACTGCTAATGGCAGATGCTATGCTGGCCGCAAAGAACAGCCTACGGGATATGAAGCCATGACCGCGACCTACATTATCACCTTGAAGAATTGCGCTTTCTTCGCCCGGCACGGCGTGCTCGACGAGGAGGAGTTTCTCGGGCAACGCTTCTTCGTTGATGCCGAACTCGAGGTAGAGCAGGGCACGGCACTCGCGGAGGATTGCATAGACGACACCGTGCATTACGGCATCGCCTTTGCGGAAATCGAGAGAATCGTCACCGGGCGCCGGCGCTACCTGATCGAGGCGCTGGCGCTTGAGGTCGCAAAGACCCTTTGCGCGCGCTTCCGGCAAATCCGGCGCGCGAAGGTTTCCATCCGCAAGCCGAACGCGCCGGTCCCGGGCGTGCTGGATTACGTGGAAGTCACGGTCGAGCATGTCGCAGAGTAGGACCTGGCGGCACGCTACGCTCGGTCTGGGCGGCAATCTCGGCGATCCGCCGCGGGCCATGGCGCAGGCATTACGCGCACTCGATGAAAGACCGGACTGCAAGATTACCGCCGCGTCGCGGCTCTACCGAACACCACCTTGGGGTAAGACCGATCAGGCCTGGTTCTTCAACGCCTGCGCGGAGGTGGAGACGGCGCTCGATCCCGAAACGCTGCTCGACACCTGCCTTGATATCGAGCGGGCGATGAAGCGGATCCGCAAGGAGCGCTGGGGCCCCCGCACGATCGATATCGACTTGTTGACCTTCGACGGAATGAGCTCAGCGAGCGAAAAGCTCGAATTGCCGCATCCGCGCATGACGATGCGCGGTTTCGTGCTGATGCCGCTTGCCGACTTCGCGGCCGACCTTTGCATAGAAGGGCGAACGGTCCGCGAATGGCTGAACGATGCCGATGTTGCCGGAATTGAAGTGGCGGATGCCGACGCCGATTGGTGGCGGGGGCGCAATTGAACGCGGAAAACGCCCCCGTAGAAAAAATAAAGCCCGGCGCTGAGGCCGGGCCGTTTGCGTCGTCTTCCGGCGCTACTTGATCGAGCCGACGGCGATGTTGTCCATTTGCCGGTTGAGGTTGACGCCTATGACCGGGATCATCGTGTTCTCGACCTTGACGGAGATTGTGATGTTCATCGTCTCCGCGTCCTGCAGCCGGGCGATCATCGCGCCATTGAGCTGCTTGCGGTTGATCCCGACGACGACCTTGTCCTTCGCGACATTGCCGGAGACCACGTCGAGCCCCTTGCCATCGGCGCCATCGAGGAACTTGCCCGTATAGCTGCTGCCCTTCTGCGTAATCATTGCAGACATCGGCTGCTTGAAGACGCCGACCCGGCAGAAGCCGTCAAGCTTGATCCCGGCGTCTGCACCCGATGTCGGTTCGCCGGTGAGGTCGCAGGTAAATTTCGTGCCTTTGTATTTGCCGGCGACGATCTCGCCGGGACCTTTCCACTGGCCGGCCACCCTCTCGAAAAACGCCTTGTCGCGGGCGCCGGAAGACGCCGGCGTCGCGAGGCCGACAGTGGCAGCAAGCGCAAAAGCGGCAACGCCGCGAACGATCAAAGAAGGGCGCGAGAACATAATCGATCCTTGATGGGTCAACGTCCGAAACTGGTAACCACATTTGCGCTGAAATGGTTAATGGACGGTTTCTTTGTTGCTCATATACGTGCCAATCCACCTGGACAGCGGCGTATGAGAAACGCTGTTTGCGCGGCTCACGCGTGCCTCACCGGGAATTGCGTCGATGGGGGCAGACGTGTTTTTGAAACTTTATCACCGCCTGTTACGTCATTGTCATATCGCGGGAGGTCTCGGACATGGCGACGGCGATAGACAAGCAAAAGCGCGACATTAACCTGCAGCGGACGACGATTCGTCGGCATGGCCTCGCGACGCGGATCACGCACTGGATATGGGCGGTCGCGCTGTTCTTCCTGCTCCTCAGCGGTTTGCAGATCTTCAATGCCCACCCATCGCTTTATATCGGGGAGCAATCCGGTTTCGCATTCGACAACAGTGTGCTGTCGATCCGCGCGGTCAGGGGAACTGACGGTAACGCCGAGGGTCTGACGACCCTGCTCGGTCGGCCTGTAGACACCACCGGTCTGCTCGGTGTCAGCGGACCGGAGGAGGACCGGGCGTACCAGGCATTTCCGGCCTGGCTGACCGTGCCGTCCTATCATGATCTCGCGACAGGCAGGGTCGTCCACTTCTTCTTCGCCTGGCTATTCGCGGCCACGTTCGCCTCGTGGTTTGCTGCGAGCCTGATCAACGGCCACCTGCGGCGCGATATCCTGCCGACCTTCTCGGACATTCGCGGCTTGCCGGGGAGTGTCGTCGAGCATTTGCGGTTCCGTTTCCACCATGGCCGCTCTTACAACGGCCTTCAGAAAATCTCCTATGCGATTGTTCTTCTGTTGCTTTTCCCGCTTATGGTCCTGACGGGACTGACGATGTCACCGGGAATGAACGCCGCCGTGCCCTGGCTCACGGAGATCTTCGGCGGCCGCCAGACGGCACGCACCATCCATTTTGTTGTCATGCTGCTGCTCGTCGGCTTCTTTGCCATCCATATCCTCATGGTCCTTGCCGCCGGGCCGATCAACGAGCTGCGCTCCATGGTGACCGGACGCTACCGCATCGACCAGGAGGCAGCCGAGGGAGGACCCGAACGATGAGCCGGATCATCATCAACCGCAGGCGGCTTTTGACCGTGACAGGGGTCGCAGCCTCGACGTTGCCCCTAGCCGGATGCGATGCGTTGGACGGCATGCTGTCGAGCGGAGCGACCGCGCGTGATGCCATGGCCAAGGCGAATGACCTGACCTATCGCGTCCAGCGCTTCCTGATCGGTGCCGACAGCCTGGCAAAAGAATATACGGAGAGCGAAATCCGGCAGGGCCAAAGGCCGAACGGCTCGACCGATCCGACGGACGTTACCTACATCGCGCTTCGGGATAGCGCTTTCGCCGGCTACCGTTTGGACGTGGGTGGACTTGTCGACCGGCCTCTCAGCCTGTCGCTCGACGAATTGCGCAACATGCCTTCACGCACGCAAATTACCCGGCACGATTGCGTCGAAGGCTGGAGTTGCATCGCCAAGTGGACGGGCGTTCCGCTCGCCGCCGTGCTGGACGAAGCGAGGGCAAAGGCGGAGGCACGCTACGTCGTGTTTCGATGCTTCGATACGATGAATCTCGGCCTCTCCGGGGAGGTCGCCTATTACGAGTCGATCGATATGCTGGATGCCCGCCATCCGCAGACGATTCTCGCCTATGGATTGAACGGAGCGCCGCTCCCGATCGCGAACGGCGCACCGTTGCGCCTGAGGGTGGAGCGTCAGCTCGGATACAAGATGGCGAAATACGTTCGCTCGATCGAGCTGGCCTCGGACCTTGCATCCTACGGCCAGGGAAACGGCGGCTTTTGGGAAGACCTCGGCTACGACTGGTATGCGGGCATATAGCGCCGGCGGGCTGCAGTCATCCGTGAACAGGCATGGTTAGGCGGCCACCACTGCCAGCGATCAGCTCTCGGGTCGATCTGCCGAACGCGACGCACCGGGCGCCAGATCGGAAAGGAAGTCGCCGATCCCCGGTCGCTTCAGCGCGCGGAATGGCATGGGGCGGCACAGATCCATCGCCGCTATCCCGATGCGCGCGGTCATCAGTCCGTTGATGACCCCTTCGCCAAGCCGCGCGGAGAGTTTGGATGCGAGGCCATGGCCCAAGACCTGCTGGATGAGGCTGTCGCCGGCGGCAATCGAGCCGGTGACGGCAAGATGTGCAATGACGTCGCGCATGAGCCGCAGCATGCCGAGCGTGCCCGGGCGACCGCCGTAGAGCTCCGCCATCGCACGGATCATGCGGGCGGACTCGTAGAGGACATAGCCAAGATCGACGAGCGCGCGTGGACTTACAGCTGTGACGATCGACACGCGTTTTGAGGCGGCCAGAATGATCCGGCGCGCCTCGCGGTCGAGCGGCGTCAGCAATTCCCGCTCGGTCAACTCTATGAGGTGAGGGCCGTCGATGATCTCGCCCTCGGTTTCCGCGAGCCGCGCCCGTCCTTTCGCCGTGCGGGGATTGGCGGCCAGCAGGTGGACAAGCCTCGCCGTTGCGGCACGCGCGGTCTTGGCGCTGGCGGCAGAGTCACTGACATCCTTTTTCAACTGCTGTATCGCCGTCAGTTGCATCATGCCGGAGAGTTCCCGCACGACGACGACCAGGAAGGCGAGGGCGCCGATCGCGACGATAGCGATCGCGCCGAAGCCAAGCCAATCGGCACGAGAGAACAGGTCGCGAACCAGGCGATCGACCCACAACCCCAGGGCAAGCGAAAGCAGTATCCCCAGTGCACCCGCGGCCACCTTGCCAAAAGAAAACCGTCGTCGGCGCGGCGTTGCCTCCGGCAGATTGAGCGCCTCGATTGCCGCAGTTGTCTCGATGAAAGGGTCTTCGGCATCAGGCGTCATGACGACCCGGTCGCTGAAGCTTGCCGGCGCGCGGCGTTGTTGTTGTCGCTCAGCATGTTCCGTCTGTTCGTCAGGCTCGACGAAGAAGGAGGCCGGCTTGCGCCCGCGGTTCTTGAAATCGTCGCTCATGCCAGGCGATCTCCGAGCAGGAACTGCATCGCACGGTCGAGCCGGATATGCGGGACCGAGAGCTTCAATCCGCCGCGCGTCTCTTCAAGATGCGGTGGGCGGAAGCGCACGAAGTTCAGCTCAGGCATCGCGCGCTCCACTTCCGTGGGTTTCGAGGCCTTAAGATGCCCGTCCACTGGCTCGAAAAGAACTTCAGGATCTTCCGGTAAGTCACCGGGAAATATCGCTGTCTTTCTCTCTCCGTCGAATACTTCGCCATTGATCCTCTCGCCGGCGATCGGGATGCCGACGATCACCGGCAGCGTGTGGCCGTCGTGGTTCACCGTCGCCTCGCGCGTCGCGCGTACGGATGCAAGCGCCATCACTTCAAGACCTGCGCCGCTCATGCCGATCCGTTCGGCCGCGCGGCTGACGAGCCGGGCGGTGATGCGTTCGAGCCGGTCGTGGCTTTCGTGATGCAGATGGTCGGCCTTCGTGGCGGCGATCAAGACCCGGTCGATCCGGCGCGTGAACAGCGACGAAAGCCAGGAATTGGTGCCGGGCCGGAAGCAGGCGAGCACGTCGGCAAGTGCCTGTTCCAGATCATTCAGCGCTTCCTGCCCGCGATTGATTGCTTGCAGAGCATCGACAAGGACGATCTGGCGGTCGAGACGGGCGAAGTGCTCGCGGAAGAACGGGCTGACGACGTGGGTCTTGTAGGCCTCGTACCGGCGCTCCATCATCGCCCAGAGCGACCCTTTCGGCGCGCGGCCAGCAGGCAGATCCGGAAGCGGCGAAAAGGTCAGCGCCGGCGAACCCTCGAGATCTCCGGGCATCAGGAAACGGCCCGGCGGCAACGTCGAGAGGGATCGCTCGTCAGCCTTGCAGGCTTGGAGATAGGCGGTGAAGCTTTCGGCAAGCCGCCGGGCGCTGCCCTCGTCGGCTGCCGCAGTGGCACCACTCACCGACGCAAGCGCCAGCCACTCACGCGACAGGCCTGCGCGCGTGCCAGTGCGCGCCCGCCGCACCGTACTCTCGCTGAACTGCCGGAAATCCTGCGCGAGCAGGGGCAGGTCGAGCAGCCATTCCCCCGGATAGTCGACGATGTCTATCGAGAGCCGCCCGGGCGAGAACATCCGGTTCCAGCCGCTGGCGCTTTCATAGTCGAGCGTGATGCGCAGCTGCGAAATCGCCCTCGTCGAATCGGGCCAGACCCGATCCCTGACCAGAGCGGCGATATGATCCTCGTATTGGAAGCGTGGCACCGCATCGTCAGGCTGCGGCTCCAGACGGACCTTCGAGACCCGCCCGGATCGGATGGGTTCGAACACCGGCAGGCGACCGCCATTCAGCAAATTATGGACGACCGACGAAATGAAAACTGTCTTGCCGGCACGCGACAGGCCGGTCACTCCGAGGCGGACTGCCGGATTGACGAGCCCGGATGCGCGATCGGCAAGATTGTCCAGCGCAATCAGGGCATCATCTTTGAAGCTGCTCAAAATGGGCGCCAAGTCTATCCGTTCCTCGGGATTGATTCCGTCGCTATGAGAATCTTCTGCTCACCTGCAGCCATTGAATACGCCGCGCACATGCTTTGGCCGTGGTGCGATATAGGAAATCTTTCCGCCACTGCAACGACGTAGTCGGATTTTCGGGTGGCGGGGCGGATTTCGTCACGACCTTCCCGGCTCCCCCGGCACGGGCAGCAACAGCGTCGAAAGCCGCGCCAACCACCTGGCGCCGGCGGTCGGGGGTGCCGAAAAGTCGATGACTGCCAAGGCGGCGGGAGGATAGCCGTCCGCGAGGACCCTGTCCGCAGCGTCGTCGCCGAGCAGTCGCCGAAACAGCTCCTCGATCATCGGATTGTGACCGATGAGCATCAGCGAGGCCACGGTGGAATTTGCATCGAGAAGTTCGGCGTAGACGTTCATCGACCCCGTATAGAGCGCATCGATATATTGAAGGTCGATGTCTTCGCCGAGCGTTCGGTAGAGCGGTTCGGCGGTCTGGCGACACCGTACGGCGGTCGAGCAAAGGATCAGGTCCGGGCGAATGCCATGATCGGCAGCACTCTGGGCGATCAGTTCCGCCTCGGCAAAGCCGGTATCGTCAAGCGTGCGGTCGAAATCCCGCTGCCCCGGCAGCGCCCAGCCCGAACGGGCGTGGCGGAGAAGGAAGAGGCGAAATGCCGGGGCGACGCTGTCTTGCATATATCTTCCGGGGGCGGCCAAATCGCCCGAGGGTTGGAGGCATCTATTGTGGCCGGATCCAGTCGCGAGTCCGCCAGGGTGGGTACCTTGTCCCGCTGCCGCAGCAAAGATCAAGCCGTCGGCTTACGTTTTCCGTGGCACCCACGCCTATTGAATTGACGCCCAAGGCACACCAGATGTCGCGATCCGATATCTCGCCGGCATCGGCCGGCGGTTTGGAGGTAGAGCGGCCGGCCTTAAGCGGCGATCAAGACTTCGTGTGTAATTTTGATGAAATATTCGCCAGTTAGCCTGAAATGCAAGCATTGTTAAAATGCGGTTGAGTGTCTGGCACAAGGCTTGAATCAGAGCTTCCATAGGTCTATACACCGCCGCAATGAGATGTTCTTCAGGAGAATCGCGTTGAGTGAGAAGATCGATCTTAGTACCTTTGTCCTCTCCGAGGACGAGGAATTCATGAATGCAAACCACCGGGCATATTTTCGTGCAAAGTTGAATGCCTGGAAAAATGATATCCTTCGCGAAGCCCGCGAGACACTGGACCACTTGGCAGAGGAGAGCGCCAACCATCCGGACCTCGCGGACCGAGCTTCTTCCGAAACAGACCGGGCCATCGAATTGCGCGCCAGGGACCGGCAACGGAAACTGATCGCCAAGATCGATGCTGCCTTGCAGCGGCTTGACGAAGGCACCTACGGTTACTGTGAGGAAACGGGCGAACCGATCGGTTTGAAACGGTTGGACGCCCGGCCGATTGCAACCCTTTCGATCGAGGCGCAGGAGCGTCACGAACGTCGCGAGAAGGTCTATCGGGACGAATAACGGATACAGGTTCTTCCTGATCTGAAAAAAACGGCGCGGTTAACTGCGCCGTTTTTCTTTATAGAGCCACTTGCAGCACCGCGCGTCTTATCGGACGTGCAAAGGACGCTGTAGCACTTTGAATTGCGGCATGTTGCCTTAAAAATCGGCTACGATTTAAGGCGACCTGTCGCAGGCCAACGTGCCCTCGAGCAACCCGGGATTATCCTGACCGTTCGCTCCCAACTGGAAGCGCCTCACACGGTCACTGCCGCGCTCAGGGCTTACGCCCGGCGGAAATGTCGGCGAGCATGCGTGTCATTTCGTCTTCGATCGTCGGCTCCTTGCGGACATTGTCCGGAGTGCCTCCGAGCAAGGGTTCCTGACGGCCACCCGCGATCGGCCGGCTCTCGGCCTGAGGCCCAACGGCGGGCGCCAGCCGTTGAAGATCGCCGCTGATCTCCGCATCGAGAATCCGCTCGAAGTCCGATACCCTGTCCGACGCGGCCGGTTGAATTGGCATCGCCTGTATCGGCGCCGCCGGCACGAAGGCCGTTTGCACTGAACCCTGCTGCATTGGCGCCTGGTCGCGCCGTGGCGCGACTGGTAGCACCCGCTCGCGAGCGACGTCGAAAATATCTTCCGCACGTTCTATGGCAGCGGTGGTGGGAACCGGGGACACGGGCGGCGTGACCCTGACGGGGGGCTGTTGCTGGAGCGGCTGCGCCGCCATCGCGGGTCTTTGCTCCGCGGCAAGACGGATCGGCGGTGCCGGCTCCACTCGGGGCGCTGCTGGTTGCACCGGCTCTTCCACGCGTGCTGCTGCGCGCACCTGGGCAGGGGCTGCGGTTTCTGCCGGAATCGGCGCCGGGGTAGGCCTCGGTTCAGGTCTCGGTTCAGGACTGGGGGCGGCCTTCGGCGCCTCAACGGCCTTTTGCTCCGCGGCGACGGCGGCGCTCGTCTCTGCCGGCGGGGCCCCGTCGGGCGCAATTCGGCTTTCGATGACGATGTCCGTCGGGCCGCCGATCATGATGAGATGTTCGACGTCGTCGCGACGAACAAGCACCAGGCGGCGGCGCGCATCGACAGCAGCGGCATCGAGGACGGCAAGTCTCGGCTGTCTGTTCTTGCCGCCGCGCACAAAGGGAGAGGAGGGTCTGTGGCGCATGATCCAGAGCACGGCTACAAGGCACAAGAGCCCGACGGCAACGGCCGCAGCGGCGATGATGAATCGGCTGCCGTTGTCCCCGACAATGGTTTCGATCATAGGCTGAACTCCTTCTGCCTCCCCCGCATGTCAATATTTGACGGCTTTTTTCAGGCCGGTACAAGCTCGCGCCCGACATTCTCTGTGAATTGACCGCGATGCTTCCGCAGAGACGCTTTTTGCTGTTATCTCTGATTGTTAAAGATGATTCCAGTTCGATGATCCGAACGCGGGAAAGGCAACTGCGGATTTCGCGAAACGTTGGTCGGACGCCGGCTACTGCATGATTCCTTAAGCCGGGATCGATTTGAGGATAAGTTATGCAGCAACGCAAAGGATTGCAGCGAGTCTTGCACGCCTGAACAAGGAGCGCGCGGCCGCAGCGGCAGGTGAGGACCCGATGACGAAATTGCGGCAGTCAGGCGACTACCAGATGCCGGTCGTTGACCGCGGCGTCCGGCCCGGCACGGTCTTGCGGATCATCCTGCTGGCGATCGTTCTCACCGCGTCGGCAGCCGCCTTCGTCGTCTTCAAGAACCAGCTCGAAAACGAAATCGTCCTCGGCATCCTGGGCGTGCTGGCGATGGTCGGCATATTCTTCTTGGTCTCGTCGGTGATCGGTTTCATCGAAGTCATGCCGCAGACGCGCCCCGACGAGCTCGCGCGCGCCTTTCTCGATGCCCACGAGGATGGCACGATCGTCACCGACCGCAGGGGGCGGATCATCTATGCCAATGCCGCCTACGGAGCTCTGACCGGTGCCAAGAGCGCCGCCGGCATCCAATCGCTCGAGACCATTCTCTCCAGGAACCGCGAGGCAACCGAAGCGATCTATCGGCTCACCAACGGCCTCCACGAAGGCAAGAAGGGGCACGAGGAATTCCGGTTGCTGAAGCCGCTCGCAAACGGTGCATCGATCGCCTCCGGCGCCCACTGGTTCCGTCTGAAGGCTCGCGTGCTGCCTTTGGAGGACGCCGACAAGAACCCGCTCTATCTCTGGCAGATCGCCGACATCACGGCCGAGCGCGACGACCAAGAGCGTTTCTTCAAGGAACTGCAGAACGCGATCGACTATCTCGATCACGCCCCTGCAGGCTTCTTCTCGGCCGGACGCAAGGGCGAGATCTTTTATATCAACGCGACCCTTGCCGATTGGCTCGGCATCGATCTCACCAAGTTTCAACCGGGATCGGTCAGCATTGCCGATGTGGTCGCTGGCGAGGGCCTCGCACTCGTCCAGTCGGTCCAGGCGGAACCGGGCTTCAAGAAGACGAAGGTGCTCGATCTCGACCTGCGCAAGGCCAACGGCCAGAGCCTGCCGGTGCGCCTGATCCACCGCGTTTCTTCGACCCGTGACGGTGCGCCGGGCGAAAGCCGGACGATTGTCATGTCGCGTGAAGGCGACGATGGCGATCAGTCGGCCTCGAACGCCGCCATGCGCTTCACGCGCTTCTTCAACAACACGCCGATGGCGATCGCCTCTGTCGACGGCGACGGGCGGATCCTGAGGACCAACGCTCCGTTCCTGAAGCTGTTTGCTGGGCTTGTTTCACAGGACGACGTCGAGCGCGGCATGCTGATCGAAACGGTCGTGCACGAATCCGAAAAGGGCCGCCTTCAGGAAGCACTTGCGGCGGCGAAGGACCGGCAGAGCGACATCGCGCCGATCGACGCCTTGCATCCGAGCGACGAGGGGCGGCATTTTCGCTTCTATGTCAACGCGGTGATCGACCAGAGCGATCAGGCGCCGGAGGAGGCGGCGATCATCTATGCGCTGGAGATCACCGAGCAAAAGGCGCTCGAGACCCAGATGGCGCAAACGCAGAAGATGAATGCCGTGGGGACGCTCGCAGGCGGCATCGCACACGATTTCAACAATGTGCTGACCGCGATCCTGCTTTCGTCCGACCACCTTCTGCTTTCGGCGCGGCCCGCAGATGCTACCTTCGCCGACCTGATGGAAATCAAGCGCAATGCGAATCGCGCCGCCGTGCTCGTGCGGCAACTGCTTGCCTTTTCGCGCAAGCAGACGATGCGCCCGACGGTGCTGAACCTCACCGACGTCATCGGCGATCTGCGCATGCTGGTCGACCGGATGACCGGTACCAATGTCAAGGTCGAGGTTGACTACGGCCGAGACCTCTGGCCGGTGAAGACCGATCTCGGCCAGTTCGAGCAGGTCCTGCTCAATCTCGCCGTCAATGCGCGCGACGCCATGCCTGAAGGCGGGACGATCACGCTGCGGACGCGAAATCTGCCGGCAAGCGAGGTGGCGGCACTCGGACGACGGGAGCTGCCGGAGGATGACTTCGTCCTGGTCGAGGTCGCCGACCAGGGCACCGGCATTCCGCAGGAGATCATGGACAAGATCTTCGAGCCCTTCTTTACGACGAAGGAAGTTGGCAAGGGCACCGGTCTCGGCCTTTCGATGGTCTACGGCATCGTCAAGCAGTCGGGCGGCTATATCTATCCGGAATCGGAAGTCGGCAAGGGCACCACCTTCCGCATTCTGCTGCCGCGCCATGTCGAGGAAGTCCGCGAGGAGGTCGCTGCCGAAGCGTCGTCGGCAGCCGAAGCGCCGATGCCGGCGGCCAGTGACCTGGTCGTGGCGCCGGTGGCCAAGGCGGAATCGGAGCCCGCGGACCTCACCGGCGATTCCGCCGTCGTGCTGCTGGTCGAGGACGAGGAAGCGGTGCGCCGCGGCGGCAAGCGCATGCTCGAAACGCGCGGCTACACCGTTCACGAGGCCGGATCGGGCGTTGAAGCGCTCGACATCATGGATGAGCTCAACGGCGCGGTCGACATCGTCGTATCGGACGTTGTGATGCCGGAGATGGACGGACCGACGCTGCTGCGCGAACTGCGCAAGAAATACCCGGACTTGAAGTTCATTTTCGTGTCGGGTTACGCAGAAGACGCCTTTGCGCGCAACCTCCCGGCCGATGCGAAATTCGGTTTCCTGCCGAAGCCATTCTCGCTGAAGCAACTGGCGGTGGCCGTTCGCGAGATGCTGGATTCATGAGCGAGCGCTGATACCCGACGCGTTCATGAAAAAGGCCCGGTCCAATGCCGGGCCTTCTTCGAGCAAATTCCTGGAAAAGTGTGTAACGGTTTCTCGTCCGGATCGCGTTGCGTTACTTACTTCGCCGTCAGTGCGACCGCGATTTCGGCGGCGAGACGGGCGTTGTTTTCCACGAGCGCGATATTGGTGTCGAGGCTGCGGCCGTCGGTCATGTGAAAGAGGTTGTCGAGCAGATAAGGCGTGACGGCCTTGCCGACGATCTCGTCGCTCGCGGCATTGTCGAGAGCACGGGTAATGTAGATTTCCATCTCCTCGCGCGGAATCTCGCTCCCCTCGGGAACCGGATTGGCAACTAGCATGCCGCCCTCGATGCCGAGCAGATCGCGCATCTTCTGGAAATTGGCGATCGCGGCGGGGCTGTTCAGCATCAGCGGGCTCTTGATACCGGAATCGCGCGACCAGAAGGCCGGGAAGGTTTCGCTGTCATAGGTGACGACCGGCACGCCGCGAGTCTCCAGCACCTCGAGCGTCTTCGGAATATCGAGAATGGCCTTTGCGCCGGCGCAGACAACGATCACGCCGGTGCGGGCGAGTTCGTCCAGATCGGCGGAAATGTCGAAGCTCTCTTCCGCGCCGCGGTGAACGCCGCCGATCCCGCCGGTGGCAAAGACGCTGATACCGGCGCGCGCCGCGGCGATCATCGTCGCCGCCACCGTCGTGGCGCCCGTGCGACGTTCGGCGATCGCGAAGGCAAGATCGGCACGCGACAGCTTCATGGCGCCTTCCGTTTTCGAAAGTGCTTCCAGCTTCGCGTCATCGAGGCCAATATGAAGGACACCGTGGATGACCGCAATCGTTGCGGGCACGGCGCCCTGTTCACGGATGATCGCCTCGACGCTGCGGGCCATGTTGAGGTTGCCAGGGTAGGGCATGCCATGGGTGATGATCGTCGATTCCAGCGCGACGATCGGCGCGCCGCGTGCCTTGGCGGCCGCGACTTCGTCGGAATATGCGATCGGCAGGGACGGGGAGGAGGGCTTGCTCATGAATCTATCCTTAAATCGCGATCATGCTCGGCTGAATCAAACCAAAAATCATCGAGATCGTTTGTAAAAAGGTTGGAAGTGAGAGCGGGCGGAAAGCTGCGCATGCTTTCGTCCCGCCCGGCGTTCAACGTCGGTTCTCATGACAGCATTTGCGGCGCCGGCACAAGCGCAATCGCCTGTTCGAGGTTGCCCGGGGACATCTCTTCCGAAACGGCAAAAGACGAGCGAAGCGCTATCCCCGCCGCGGCAATGCCATGGCGCAGGCATCCGGCAAGATCGAGACCCGAAAGCCGCGCTGTGAGGAATCCCGAGGCCAATGCGTCGCCAGCGCCAGTGACATCCGCAAGCGCCGGGAGAGCCGGCGGGACAATGAGGCTTGCCTTGCTGCGGTCGAAGGCGACCGCAGCGGCGCTGCCGCGTGTTACGACGCCACCCGTAAGACCGGCCTCCCGCAACAGCGTTGGCCAGTCTTTGGCCTCGCTGGCGTCGATCCCGGTCAGGGCACGCGCTTCCGCTTCGTTCATGAACAGGAAACTGAGCCCGCTGAGGCATTTCCTGAAGCGCATCACCTTTGCCGGCGACACGGCGATGCCGGCCACAAGTCGGCCGTCCCCGGATGCCGCGTCGACCAAGGCGACAAGCGTTTCCTCGGGGAGGTTGGCATCCATGAGCACCAAATCGCTTATCGCCAATATTTCGCGTATCGCGCGCTGCTGCAGGCGGCGCGGTGAAAACAACTGGTAAAGTTCCATGTCGGCAAGCGCGATGACCAGGTTGCCGTCGTTTTCGAGAATTGCGGTGTAACTCGGCGTCTTCCGATCGAGAAAGGTGAAGGGGCAATCGATTACACCGGCCTCGGCCGCGGCGGCCGCCACCATCTCGCCTGCCGCGTCGCCGCCGCGCGGGCTGATCATTCGTACGCTGTGACCAAGACGGGCAAGGTTTCTCGCCGCATTGAAACCGCCGCCTCCCGCTTCCTCGAACCACGAACCAGGATTGCTCGCGCCGGGCGCAGTGACGCCGCTGATGCGGCCACGACGGTCGATGTGGGCGCCGCCGAACACGGCGATTTCCCGTTTCTTCATAAAAGCTCCTCTTTGGACTGCTTCAATCCAAATTCACAGACGCGCCATCGTCGCGAATCGTACTGGTGTCGCCAAGCCTGGCCCTGCCTCAGCAAGGCCTTGTGGAAATGTGGTACAATGCCCGTGAACAAGAATCGAACGTAACGAGAATAACCGTTATCATTCAATTGGTTGCCACTCTATTGCCAAAGCGGAACAAACCATGTACAAAAACTCCTGCGGCGGCTTCATTGCCTCGGTAGCTTCAATAACCTAAAGGTGGGACCAAATGGCACAAAACTCTTTGCGGCTCGTAGAGGACAAATCGGTGGATAAAAGCAAGGCACTTGAAGCGGCTCTCTCCCAGATCGAACGGTCGTTCGGCAAGGGATCGATCATGAAGCTCGGTTCGAAGGATAGTGTAATCGAGATCGAAACTGTTTCGACCGGCTCGCTCGGCCTCGATATCGCGCTCGGCATTGGCGGCCTGCCGAAAGGGCGCATCATTGAAATCTACGGCCCGGAAAGCTCGGGCAAGACGACGCTGGCGCTGCAGACCATCGCCGAGGCACAGAAGAAGGGTGGCATTTGCGGCTTCGTTGACGCCGAACATGCGCTCGATCCGGTCTATGCGCGCAAGCTGGGCGTCGATCTCGAAAACCTCTTGATCTCGCAGCCGGACACCGGCGAACAGGCGCTGGAAATCACCGACACGCTGGTCCGCTCCGGCGCGATCGACGTTCTCGTCGTCGATTCGGTTGCAGCTCTCGTGCCGCGCGCTGAAATCGAAGGCGAAATGGGCGACAGTCTGCCGGGCATGCAGGCCCGCCTGATGAGCCAGGCACTGCGTAAGCTCACCGCGTCGATCTCCAAGTCCAACTGCATGGTGATCTTCATCAACCAGATCCGCATGAAGATCGGCGTCATGTTCGGTTCGCCGGAAACGACGACGGGCGGCAACGCGCTGAAGTTCTATGCGTCGGTTCGCCTCGATATTCGTCGCATCGGCTCAGTCAAGGAGCGCGAAGAGGTCGTCGGCAACCAGACCCGCGTCAAGGTCGTCAAGAACAAGATGGCACCACCCTTCAAGCAGGTGGAATTCGACATCATGTATGGCGAGGGCGTTTCCAAGACCGGTGAACTCATCGATCTTGGCGTCAAGGCCGGCATCGTCGAAAAATCCGGCGCCTGGTTTTCCTACAATAGCCAGCGCCTCGGCCAGGGTCGGGAAAACGCGAAACTTTTCCTGCGTGACAATCCCGATCTTCTGCGCGAGATCGAGATGGCTCTGCGGCAGAATGCGGGCCTGATCGCCGACAAGTTCCTGGAGAACGGCGGACCGGAGAGCGATGACGACGGCGATGCAGCCGCCGAAATGTAAGATCTGAGACAGGTAAGATTTGGATAAAGCCGGTCGTTTTTCCGGACGGCCGGTTTTTTGCTGCCGTCTGGACAGCGTGAGACACGGAAGATAAAAGCCTTTGGTTCCAGCGACCGACGTTGCTGGAGGGCGTGTCTATTGCCGATAGACGCGGGGTTGAAGATTGCGGTGCGCGGCCCGGCAAAAGTGTGGTCGCGACCGGGAATGGTGCACAGATAGGACGCAAGATGAGCGGCGTGAATGAAATCCGGTCGATGTTTCTCGACTATTTCCGCAAGAACGGTCACGAGATCGTGCCGTCGAGCCCCCTGGTGCCGCGCAACGACCCGACACTGATGTTCACCAATGCCGGCATGGTGCAGTTCAAGAACGTCTTTACCGGCCTGGAGCAGCGCCCCTATTCGACGGCCGCGACCGCGCAGAAATGCGTGCGCGCCGGCGGCAAGCACAACGACCTCGACAATGTCGGCTACACCGCCCGGCACCATACATTCTTCGAGATGCTCGGCAACTTCTCGTTCGGCGACTATTTCAAGGAACGCGCGATCGAGCTCGCCTGGAACCTGATCACCAAGGAATACGGCCTCGACGCCAAGCGGTTGCTCGTCACCGTCTATCATACCGACGACGAAGCCTTCGGCCTCTGGAAGAAAATCGCCGGATTGAGCGACGACAGGATCATCCGCATTCCGACCAGCGATAACTTCTGGGCGATGGGTGATACCGGCCCTTGCGGCCCGTGCTCAGAGATTTTCTACGATCATGGCGAGCAGATCTGGGGCGGACCACCTGGTTCGGCCGAAGAAGATGGCGACCGCTTCATCGAGATCTGGAATCTCGTATTTATGCAATACGAGCAGGTCACCAAGGAAGAGCGCATTGATCTTCCGCGCCCGTCGATCGATACCGGCATGGGACTGGAGCGTGTTGCGGCCGTCCTGCAGGGCCAGCACGACAACTATGACATCGATCTTTTCCGCGCGCTGATAGCTGCTTCCGAAGAAGCAACAGGCGTGAAGGCGGAGGGCGACCGCCGCGCCAGCCACCGCGTCATCGCCGACCATCTGCGTTCGTCCGCCTTCCTGATCGCCGACGGCGTGCTGCCGTCGAACGAAGGCCGCGGCTATGTGCTGCGCCGTATCATGCGTCGGGCCATGCGCCACGCACAGTTGCTCGGCGCGCAGGAACCGCTGATGTGGAAGCTCCTGCCGGCGCTGGTCGGCCAGATGGGCCGCGCCTATCCGGAACTTGCCCGCGCCGAAGCGCTGATCTCGGAGACGCTGAAACTGGAAGAGACCCGTTTCCGCAAGACGCTGGAGCGCGGTCTGAACCTCCTTTCAGAAGCCTCGGCAGATCTTTCCGAGGGCGATCAGTTCAACGGCGAGACAGCCTTCAAGCTTTACGACACCTACGGCTTCCCGCTCGACCTGACGCAGGACGCGCTGCGCGCCAAGGGCATCACGGTCGATACCGATGCGTTTTCCGCGGCAATGGAACGGCAGAAGGCGGAGGCCCGCGCAAACTGGGCCGGATCCGGTGAAGCCGCAACCGAGACGATCTGGTTTGAGCTCAAGGAAAAGCACGGCACGACGGAATTCCTCGGCTATGACACCGAGGCCGCCGAAGGCGTGATCCAGGCGATCGTCCGCGATGGTGCTGTAGTCGAATCCGCTGCGAAGGGCGAGACCGTTCAGGTGATCCTGAACCAGACACCCTTCTATGGCGAATCCGGCGGTCAGATGGGCGATACCGGCGTCATCGCGACCGACACTGGCAAGCTGACGGTCACCGACACCCAGAAGCGCGGCGAGGGGCTCTTTGTCCACTACTGCGTTGTCGCCGAAGGCAGCGTGAAAACCGGCGAGGCGGCCGCGCTGACCGTCGATCATGCGCGCCGCACCCGGCTCCGCTCCAATCACTCCGCGACCCACCTGCTGCATGAGGCGCTGCGCGAGGTGCTCGGCACGCATGTGGCGCAGAAAGGCTCGCTTGTCGCGCCGGAGCGGCTGCGCTTCGACGTATCGCATCCGAAGCCGATGACGGCGGACGAGTTGAAGGTCGTCGAGGAGATGGCGAACGAGATTATCGTTCAGAATTCGCCGGTGACGACGCGACTGATGACCGTCGACGACGCGATTGCGGAAGGCGCCATGGCGCTCTTCGGGGAGAAATATGGCGACGAGGTCCGCGTCGTCTCGATGGGGCAGGGCGTTCGCGGGTCGACGGCCGGAAAGCCTTATTCGGTCGAACTCTGCGGCGGCACGCATGTATCGGCGACCGGAGACATCGGTCTCGTACGGGTCGTCTCTGAAAGTGCGGTCGGTGCCGGCGTGCGTCGGATCGAGGCACTGACGGGCGAGGCGGCTCGCGCCTACCTCAACGAGCAGGATGAGCGGGTGAAGACGCTGGCATCCGCGCTCAAGGTCCAGCCGGCGGATGTTCTCGGCCGGGTCGAGGCCCTGCTAGACGAGCGCCGCAAGTTAGAGCGGGAACTGACCGAGGCTAAGAAGAAGCTTGCTCTCGTCGGCGATGGCCAGAATGGTTCGGCCGATGCCGCCCGTGATATCGCCGGCGTCCGCTTCCTTGGCAGGGTCGTGTCCGGCGTCGAACCGAAGGACCTGAAGAGCCTCGCCGATGACGGCAAGAAGACGCTCGGTTCGGGCGTTGTCGCCTTCGTCGGTGTTTCCGGCGACGGTAAGGCGAGCGCGGTGGTGGCTGTTACCGACGACCTCACCTCGAAGGTTAGCGCCGTCGATCTGGTGCGCGTCGCTTCGGCCGCACTCGGCGGCAAGGGCGGCGGTGGACGCCCGGACATGGCCCAGGCCGGCGGACCGGATGGTAATCGTGCAGCTGAAGCGATCGAAGCGGTCGCCGTGGCGCTCGCCGGTTGACCTACGCTTGAGCAAACAAGGAAAGGGCGCTGCGGCGCCCTTTTTTCATGCACTCTTTTCGCTGCGGATACTGGCGAGCGCCGCCTGAACCGAGGCACGCATCACGACACGTGGTGGGCGAACGTCATGCTGGCGGAGCGTGCGGCGCACCTGCGACCTGGCGCCGGTGATGAAGAAACGGACGCCCGTCCGCTCTGCCTTCCGCAGCGTTCCCTCGATGACATTGGCGGCCGTCGAGTCCATGAAGGGTACTTCCGAGCAATCGAGAATGAAATTCCGGCGCTGGTCGGCGATGCGGTCGAGGACAGTGCCGACGGTTGCGGCCGAGCCGAAGAAGAAGATGCCCGAGATCCGATAGATGACCGTGTCCGGATCATCCGCGACGACCGGATGTTCTTCCTCTCCATTCTCCTCTTTCAGGGCCTCCAGTGGTTTTGTTTCTCCGACAGAGATGCTCTTTGCCATGCGGTCGATGAAAAGAACCGCGCCAAGCGCGAAGCCGATCACGATGCCTTCCGTCAGCTCGCGGAAGACGACGATGATGAAGGTCGCCAGAAGCACGACCGCGTCACCGTAGGAGGATCGCAGCAGCGCCATGAACGCGGGCTTCTCGATCATGTTCCAGGCAACGACGGCGAGCACGCCGGCCAGCGAGGCGAGCGGGATGTAGCTCGCGAGCGGAGCGGCGAGCAGCATGAATAGAAGGAGGAAGATGGAATGCAGCATGCCGGAGACCGGGCTGGTTCCGCCTGCTCGCACATTCGTCGCCGTGCGGGCGATCGTCCCGGTCACGCAGATCCCGCCGAAGAGCGCCGAGCAAAAGTTCGCGGTTCCCTGCGCGATCAATTCCATGCTCGAACGGTGGCGGCGCCCGGTCATGCCGTCGGCGACAACGGCCGACAGCAAGGACTCGATTGCACCGAGGAGCGCAAAGGAGACGGCATCCGGAAAGACGGCGGCCGCCTTCTCGAGCGAGAAAGGCGGAAGGGTCGGTGAAGGAAGGCCACGTGGAATGCCGCCGAAACGCGTGCCGATCGTTTCCGTCGGTAATTGCAGGAGAGCGACGAAGGCAGAAGCGGCGGCAACGGCAATCAGCATGCCGGGCCAATGCGGTCGCAGCTTGCGCAGCGCGAGAATGATGCCGATCGTTAGCGCGGCCGTCAGAACTGCTGCCCAGTTGACCGTACCGGCGGCAAGTCCAAGTGTCGCGACTTTCTCAATGATGGGCCCTGGCTCGCGGCCGCTGAGTGTCAGGCCGAAGAGGTCGCGTAATTGGCTGGCGAAGATGATCACCGCGATCCCGGCTGTAAAGCCCACGGTCACCGGGTAGGGGATGAACTTGATGTAGTTGCCAAGCCGCAGGTACCCTGCGGCAACGAGCATGACGCCCGACATCGCCGTGGCCAACAGCAGGCCGTCGAGGCCGTGCCTCGCACCGGTGGCAGCCACGAGCACGATGAAAGCGCCAGCAGGGCCACCAATCTGCACCCGGCTGCCGCCGAGCAGCGAAACCAGGAAACCGCCGACAATCGCGGTGTAGAGCCCGCGATCAGGCGTAACGCCGGAGGCAATCGCGATCGCCATGGATAGCGGCAGGGCGACGATAGCGACGGTCAACCCGGCAAAGGCGTCCGCCTTCAGGCGAGCAGCACCATATCCTTCTCTAAAGACGCTTACCGTTTTGGGGACGAGAGAATCGGGCATCGACGAGACTTTCGGGAATCCACTCTGGCGGGCAACGCGTACTGGACATCGTCAGACTATATGAGTCGCTACGCCGAACAAGCGGTTGCAATCGAGCGCTCGATGTCCGCAGGATTTGTCAATTCCATCTATGCTTTATTGGGTTCACTCGCCATGGAAGTCTCTCCGCTGAATGACTGGCGACGCCAGCGCGGACCGAAGGACCGGACCTATCCGATGACGCCCCAATGGCGCAGGCCTTCGAGCACGCCGTCGGCATGGGAATTCCGCGCGAGAAAATGCCGCTTCTCGTGCGCGACGGCCTGGCGTAGTTCGGCAAGCGCATTGGCGACCACCACCCCGCGCACGCGCGGCAGGTCGAACATCTCGCGGTCATTGCCGGTGTCGCCGGCGACCGCCACCTTGTCGAGATCGACAGCAAGCTCCCGGCAGATCCAGGCGAGCGCGCTGCCCTTGCCGCCGGCGCGCGGCAATATGTCGAGATCCCAGCTGCTGGAATAGATCAGCTTCACGTCCAATCCTGCGGATGCCAGCCGTTGCCCGATGGCAGAGATTTCCTCCTCTCGCGCCTCCGGCAAACGCCAGCTCGCCTTGTGAGCATGTTGGTCGACGGCTGCTTGCGGAACTGCGCCTTCCACCGTCTCCATGATCGCGGTGACCGCCTTGACGTCGATGGGAGGGCCAAGTTCCTCGGTGAACGCCTGCAACCGTTTCCTTTTACGCCCGTCGGCTATCATCGTACCGACGCCGCCAATCACGTAGTCAGGCGGCGGCAACTGATCGACATCCACGAGCGCCAATATGTCGTTGATCGGTCGGCCACTATTATAGATAAGCAGCGGCCTCTTATTGTCGTCGAGCGCCTGCCAGGCCAAGCGAAAGCGATTCGCAGCTCGATCATCGCCAAGAAGCGTGCCGTCTATATCGAAGGCGACGAGTCTTACCGGCTTTGGTGCCGCTCGGTCCATCCGCTCATGCCCATAGTTGGGAACGTCGATCGGGAAATTATCGAGTGCTGTAGGCGTTCCATCGGCAATTTACCCTCACCCGCCTGGCGGCACCCTCTCTCCGGCACCGGGCCGAAGGGAATCCCGGCGCCTTTTGGTCCCTGCTGCGGCGCGAAGGCGCAGAGGCAAGGTGAGGGAGCGTTATGATGCGTGTGCCGGACACCCGGCTGGTCGTCGGTTCTAAAGGAACCGATAAATACAAGAAACCCGGCGCATGGCCGGGTTCCAAGACTTCCTATCAGGTTGGCTGCTTACGCAGCCATTGCCTTCTTGAGGTTCTCGTCGATCTTGTCGAGGAAACCGGTGGTCGAAAGCCACGGCTGGTCGGGGCCGATCAGCAGGGCCAGGTCCTTGGTCATGAAGCCGGCTTCGACCGTTTCGACGCAGACGCGCTCGAGCGTCTCGGCGAACTTGGCGAGTTCGGCATTGCCGTCGAGCTTGGCGCGGTGGGCAAGGCCACGGGTCCAGGCGAAGATCGAGGCGATCGAGTTGGTCGAGGTTTCCTCGCCCTTCTGGTGCTGGCGGTAGTGGCGCGTCACCGTGCCGTGCGCGGCTTCGGCTTCGACCGTCTTGCCGTCCGGCGTCATCAGCACCGAGGTCATCAGGCCGAGCGAGCCGAAGCCCTGGGCGACGATATCGGACTGGACGTCACCGTCATAGTTCTTGCACGCCCAGACATAACCGCCGGACCACTTGAGCGCCGAAGCCACCATGTCATCGATCAGGCGATGTTCGTACCAGAGCTTCTCCGCCTTGAACTGTTCGGCGAATTCCTCTTCGAACACCTTCTGGAAGATGTCCTTGAAGCGGCCGTCATAGGCTTTCAGGATCGTGTTCTTGGTCGAGAGGTAGACCGGAACCTTGCGCTGCAGGCCATAGTTGAACGAAGCGCGGGCGAACTCGGTGATCGATTCGTCGAGGTTGTACATGGCCATCGCGACGCCGGCGCCGGGGGCGTCATAGACGTCGTGCTCGATCGTCTGGCCGTCTTCGCCGACGAACTTGATCGAAAGCTTGCCCTTGCCCGGGAACTTGAAGTCCGTCGCGCGATACTGGTCGCCGAAGGCGTGACGTCCGACGATGATCGGCTTGGTCCAGCCGGGAACGAGGCGCGGCACGTTCTTGCAGATGATCGGCTCGCGGAAGATAACGCCGCCCAGAATGTTGCGGATCGTGCCGTTCGGCGACTTCCACATCTTCTTCAGCTTGAACTCCTCGACACGGGCCTCGTCCGGCGTGATCGTCGCGCACTTGACGCCGACGCCATGCTTCTTGATGGCGTTGGCGGCGTCGACTGTCACCTGGTCTTCGGTCGCGTCGCGGTTCTCGACACTGAGGTCATAATATTCGAGATCGAGGTCGAGATAAGGATGGATCAGCTTGTCCTTGATGAACTGCCAGATGATGCGGGTCATCTCGTCGCCGTCGAGTTCGACGACCGGATTGGCGACCTTGATCTTTGCCATGGATATGCCTCGTAGTTTGCGGAGCATCGCGCGCGACGCCCCCCGGGTGGGAGAAATCCAGAGCCCTATAGCACTGTGAACCGGCAAGGCAAAGCATGCGTGGGTGAAACTTTGGAGGGAGGCGGGCAGCCATTTGCCGTCTCGCCGGGGCTCAACGCCAGACTTTAATTTCGCGGACAATTGTGCAAGGAAGCGCCGAACAGAAGGCGAAGGCTTAGGCAATGGCAGGTACGAACAGCGAGCGCGAACTCTTGACGGAAGGTCCGGCGATCATCCTCGCTTACCCCCAACTCGGCGAGAATATCGGCATGGTGGCGCGCGCCATGGCCAATTTCGGGCTGTCGGAACTGCGCCTCGTCAATCCGCGCGACGGCTGGCCGAGTGAAAAGGCGCGCTCCGCCGCAAGCCGCGCCGACCATGTCATCGATGGCGCCAAGCTCTACGGCTCGCTTGAGGACGCGATCGCGGATTTGAACTTTGTCTACGCGACCACGGCGCGCGATCGTGACGGCTACAAACCTGTGCGCTCGCCGATCGTCGCGGCACGGACACTGCGCCAACGGTTTAAAGGCGGGGAGGCGGTTGGCATCATCTTCGGCCGCGAACGCACGGGCCTCACCAACGAGGAGGTGGCGCTCGCCGACGAGATCGTGACCTTCCCGGTCAATCCGGCATTCGCTTCACTGAACCTCGCGCAGGCCGTGCTGCTGATGTCCTACGAGTGGATGAAGACCGGCATGGAGTCGGAAGACGAAACGTCGTTCCACGCGATCGCACAGCGCCCGGCGACCAAGGAACATCTGCAAGGCCTGTTCGATCATTTGGAAGACGCCCTTGAAGCACGCAATTACTTCCGCTCCGCCGACAAAAAGCCGAAATTGGTCGAAAATCTCCGCGCTGTTCTGACGAGACCATCCTTTACCGAATCCGAAATCCAGGTGCTGCGCGGCGTCATCTCTTCGCTCGACCGGTTTACGCGCGAAAATCCGCGCGGCTCCGGCGCACCGGCAGGGCGCAACAGGAAAGTGCAAGGCGGCGGTGACAACGAGTGAACTGAAACCCATACTCGTCTTTGACAGCGGGATCGGTGGGCTGACGGTGCTGCGCGAGGCGCGCGTGCTGATGCCGGAGCGGCATTTCATTTACGTCGCCGACGACGCCGGTTTTCCTTATGGCGGTTGGGAGGAGGAGGCGTTGAAGGAGCGCGTGATCGCGCTCTTCGGCGAACTGCTCGCCGCGCACGACCCGGAAATCTGCATCATCGCCTGCAATACCGCCTTCACGCTCGTCGGCGCCGACCTTCGCGCCGCCTATCCGCGGATGACCTTCGTCGGCACGGTGCCGGCGATCAAGCCCGCAGCGGAGCGGACGCGTTCCGGTCTGGTCTCGGTTCTCGCAACACCCGGCACGGTCAAACGCGCCTATACGCGCGATCTCATCCAGTCCTTCGCTTCGCAATGCCATGTCCGGCTCGTCGGCTCGGAAAATCTGGCGCGCATGGCGGAAGCGTATATCCGCGGTGAGAAGCTCGATGACGAGGCGATCCTGGTTGAGATCGCGCCATGTTTCGTCGAAAGGGATGGGAAAAAGACCGATATCGTGGTGCTTGCCTGCACGCATTACCCCTTCATGGCGAACGGCTTCCGGCGGCTCGCGCCATGGCCGGTCGATTGGCTCGACCCAGCCGAAGCGATTGCGCGGCGCGCCCGCTCGCTCGTGCCACTGCCGAACGGGTTCGAGCCATTGAACGGATTCGATCCGGCGGTCTTCACCTCGGGAAAGCCGGACTTCGCCACGCGGCGGCTGATGCAGGGCTTTGGTCTGACGGTCACATCAGACACGGTTCTCCGTGAGCGAGCGAACGAGCCGATTGCTTCTTAAAAGGCCCCGAACAGGAACCAAAGGGCAGCGAGAAGCACAATCAAGATGCTTGCGAGTGCCGCGGTAAGCGACCTCATTTGCGCTGCCTCGTTCTTCGATCGGACTCGATAGGCGTCCTTGTGCGCCTTCCGCATGCGCTCATCGAGTTCATGCATTTCGACTTGGGTCTTGATCTCGTTCTGGCCCATCGCAGTCCGTAGCCACTCGTTGAAACGCACGCGTTATGCGAGGTATGGCTGTGCACAATAATGGTTGCTTCGGCCTTCTCAACTGTTCATTGCAAGTGGACTGAGGCACTCACGAGCTTTGCACAAAGTATTCCTTGTGGGTTGTCGCAATCACCGGCCTTTGCCGACAGGCGATCCATGCTACCTCTGCACGCTTCCGGCGGTCGGCGGTGACGCGAATCAATATGTAATGAAGAGGTGGGAATGAAAGTCGGCATCGACATGGGAACGACGTCCGAAGGGACTTCGGCCTCGCTCGATATCGAGGAGCTTCTGGCAACGCGCCTGCTGGTGCAGGGCAATTCCGGCTCCGGAAAGTCGCATCTCTTGCGCCGTCTGCTCGAACAGTCCGCGCCCTGGGTGCAGCAGTGCATCATCGATCCCGAAGGCGATTTTGTCACGCTCGCCGACAAGTTCGGTCATGTGGTCATCGAAGGCGAGCGCACGGATGCAGAACTGATCGGCATCGCGACGCGCATCCGCCAGCACCGCGTCTCGTGCGTCCTTTCGCTGGAAGGTCTCGACATCGAACAGCAGATGCGCAGTGCCGGCGTCTTTCTGAATGCGATGTTCGATGCGGATCGCGAATACTGGTACCCCGTTCTGGTCGTCGTCGACGAGGCGCAGATGTTCGCGCCATCGGTCGGGGGTGACGTCTCGGAAGAGGCCCGCAAGGTATCGCTCGGCGCGATGACCAACCTCATGTGCCGCGGCCGCAAGAGGGGGCTTGCCGGCGTCATCGCCACGCAGCGCCTCGCGAAGCTCGCTAAAAACGTCGCGGCCGAGGCCTCGAATTTCCTCATGGGGCGCACCTTTCTCGATATCGATATGCTGCGCGCCGCCGATCTCCTCGGTATGGACCGCCGCACCGCCGAGATGTTCCGCGACCTGAAACGCGGCTCTTTCGTCGCGCTCGGACCCGCGCTGTCGCGGCGGCCCCTGAAGGTGACGATCGGCTCCGTCGAGACCTCCGCACGCTCCACCAGCCCGAAGCTGATGCCGCTGCCGCAAGCGCCGCAGGATGTCGAGGACCTGATCTTCACGCCGGATCCGGAAGAGTTGACTCGGCCTATCATGCGCAGGGCCGCCCCGCAGCCGCGTCCGGCGACCGACATTCTCGCCGAGCTGTCGCGGCCGCGCCCCGAGCCTTTGGCGCCGGTAGAGACCAAACCCGCCCTGCCGGAAATGTCGGCGGAGGAACGCGACGCGCTGCTCGACAGCCTGTTCGCCGAGATCCTCGCTAATCCGGATGCGGCCTTCCGGCCGGACGCAGAACTCTTCCAGGATTTTCTCGTTCGTTGCCGTATCCGGCGGGTGCCCGGGCCTGCACTCTCGTTAAGCGCATTCCGCCGCAAGATGGCCGTCGCTCGGTCAGGGGTTGATGCCGAGACGGCTGCGACCGAGACATGGGCATCGGCGCTCCGGCTTGCCGACCGCGTGAGCGAGGACTTGCAGGCGGTGTTCCTGATGATGGCGCAGGCAGCGGTGCGCGGCCTGCCGTGTCCTTCGGATGCGATGATCGCGCGCGCTTATGGCACCCATTCCGCCCGCCGTGCACGGCGGCTGCTCGGCTATTTCGAGGAGCATGGGCTCATCGTCGTGCATGCGGATTTCTCCGGCAAGCGCATCGTCGCTTTCCCCGACCTCGGCAGCGAGACTGCGCCGGGGGATGCAAACGGCCCGGATATCGGCAGCGGGGAGCAGGCGGCCGCCGAGTGACGGCTATCTGGCGAAAATCGCTATATTCCTGTCATATTCCGTTGACAAATCACCGACCGGTGCGTAAAGACCCGCCCAACGCCGGGCAGCGATGCCCGGTGTTTCATTTGACATGTCCCGTGGTTTCTTGCGTCCGCGTGATCGTGAGAGGCCTGTCAGAACTCCCAAAATGGGTTCAGAGGAGGGCGTGTTTCCTTGATCCGGCTTGGCAACAGGCCGGTGTAACCGTTTGAAAGGAAATGCGATGAGCAAGCGCGAATCGTCCAAGTACAAAATTGACCGCCGCATGGGCGAAAACATCTGGGGCCGTCCGAAGTCCCCGGTCAACCGTCGTGAATACGGCCCGGGCCAGCATGGTCAGCGCCGCAAGTCCAAGCTTTCCGACTTCGGCGTGCAGCTGCGCGCCAAGCAGAAGCTGAAGGGCTACTACGGCGACATCCGTGAAAAGCAGTTCCGTGCGATCTTCGCCGAAGCTTCGCGCCGCAAGGGTGATACCCCGGAAAACCTGATCGGTCTGCTCGAATCGCGCCTCGACGCGATCGTCTACCGCGCCAAGTTCGTTCCGACCGTCTTTGCCGCTCGCCAGTTCGTCAACCATGGCCACGTCAAGGTCAACGGTGTCCGCGTCAACATCGGTTCCTACCGTTGCAAGCCGGGCGACGTCATCGAAGTCAAGGAAAAGTCCAAGCAGCTCGTTTCGGTTCTCGAATCCGTGCAGCTCGCTGAGCGCGACGTTCCGGACTACATCGACGCCGACCACAACAAGATGGTCGCGACCTACGTCCGCGTTCCGGTTCTCACCGACGTTCCGTACCCGGTCGTCATGGAACCGCATCTGGTCGTCGAATTCTATTCGCGTTAATCCGGGGCTTTGGCCTTGTGAGCTTTCGAAAAACCGCCCGGCGACGGGCGGTTTTTTTGTACGATGTGCCGATCAATCCGTGTCGAGGGATGCCGCATGCCGGAGCAGCAGGCGCCGCAAGATCTGCAGGCGATCATCGATGACATTTACCGCGAACTGACGCCGCGCCTCGGCGAGGGCAAGGTGGCCGACTACATCCCGCAACTCGCGCGCGTCGACTCTCGCCGTTTCGGCATGGCGATCGTAACAACGGGCGGTCATATATATCGGGTTGGCGATGCCGAGGTGCCGTTTTCGATCCAGAGCATTTCCAAGGTGTTCACGCTGACGCTGGCGCTCGGCAAGCACGGGGAGAACATCTGGCACCGGGTCGGGCGCGAGCCGTCCGGATCGGCTTTCAATTCGATCGTGCAGCTCGAGCACGAAGGCGGCAAACCGCGCAATCCCTTCATCAATGCCGGTGCGATCACCATCAGCGACCTCATCCTCGCAGGCCACACGCCGAAGGAACTGATCGGCGAGATCGTGCAGTTCGTCCGCTATCTTGCCGACGACGACGCGATCGTGATCGACCACGAGGTAGCGCGCTCGGAGACGGCGACCGGTTTCCGCAATGTCGCTCTTGCCAATTTCATGCGTTCCTATGGCCGGCTCGATCATCCGGCCGAACACGTGCTCGGCGTCTATTTCCATCATTGCGCGCTGGCGATGACCTGCGTGCAGCTCGCCAAGGCCGGCCTGTTCCTGGCAGCCGGCGGCGCCAATCCTCTGACGGGGCATTCCGTCGTCTCGCGTCAACGTGCGCGCCGCATCAACGCCCTGATGCTGACGTGCGGCCATTATGACGGCTCCGGCGATTTCGCCTATCGCGTCGGCCTGCCAGGCAAGAGCGGTGTCGGCGGCGGGATTATGGCGGTCGCGCCGGGCAGGGCCTCCATCGCCGTCTGGTCGCCGGGCCTCAACGAGAACGGCAATTCGCTGCTTGGTTCGCTGGCTCTCGAAATGCTTGCCGCACGCACCGGCTGGTCTGTCTTCGGCCCTTGATAGTGCCGTTCCGGGCCGTTTCCCCTTGATCTCCAGCGCCGGACAGGGCAAGTGCTGGTTTATGCGCCTGGACGCAGCTGTTGCCGTCCGCCTAATCCGAGACTGTCGCCATGGAACTCGCACGATCGTCAGAGCACGATGGGATGAACATCATCGTCGATGAGGAAAACAACGGCCTCGATGCCGGCGCCCATCCGCTTTTTGCCCGGATGCCGTCGTCCGTATCCTTCAACAAGCTTCGCAAGCGCCTGTTGCGGCAAACGCGCCAGGCACTCGACGATTTCGGCATGCTGAAGGGCGCGAAGCGCTGGCTGGTCGGTCTTTCCGGCGGCAAGGACAGCTACAGCCTGCTGGCCCTGCTGATGGACCTGCAGTGGCGCGGGCTTCTACCGGTCGAGCTCGTCGCCTGCAACCTCGATCAGGGCCAGCCGAACTTCCCGAAGCATATCCTACCGGAATACCTGACCTCGATCGGCGTCGAGCACCGCATCGAGTACCGTGATACCTATTCCATCGTGAAGGAAAAAGTGCCCACTGGCGCGACCTACTGCTCGCTCTGTTCGCGGCTGAGACGCGGCAACCTCTATCGCATCGCGCGGGAGGAGGGGTGTGATGCCCTGGTCCTCGGTCACCATCGCGAGGACATTCTCGAAACCTTCTTCATGAATCTCTTCCATGGCGGGCGACTTGCCTCGATGCCGGCCAAGCTTCTCAACGACGAAGGCGATCTCATGGTGCTGAGGCCGCTTGCCTATGCGGCGGAAGACGATCTCGCAAAGTTTGCGGCGGCCATGGAATTTCCGATCATCCCCTGCGACCTCTGCGGTTCGCAGGACGGTCTCGAACGCAATGCGATGAAGGCGATGCTTGCCGACATCGAGCGGCGCATGCCCGGCCGCAAGGACACGATGTTGCGCGCGCTTGGCCACGTGAACCCGTCGCACCTGCTTGATCCAAAACTTTTCGATTTCCAATCCCTTGCTCCGGAGCCCAGAGAATGAGTCATTCCGTCGACATCGCCGCACTTGCCAACCTTCTGCAGGAGGCGGCGGTTAAGGAAATCCTGCCGCGCTTCCGCAATCTTGGCTCGGGCGATGTGCGGATGAAGTCGGAGGCGATCGATCTCGTCACCGAGGGGGACGAAGCGGCGGAAAGGCTGATCAAGGCAAGGATCGAGACGATCGCGCCCGGCGCCGTCTTCATCGGCGAGGAATCGGTCGCCGCTGACCCCGCGCTTCTCGACAAGCTCGCCGGTGCCGATTTGGCGATTGTTGTCGATCCGATCGACGGTACCTTCAATTTCGCGGCTGGCCTGCCGCTCTTTGGCGTGATGGCAAGCGTGGTCGCCAAGGGCGAGACCGTCGCCGGCATCATTTATGATCCGCTCGGCAACGACTGGGTCATTGCCGAGAAGGGGGCGGGCGCCTGGCTGTGCCGGCCAGACGGAACGCAAGAGAAGTTGGCTGTGACCGCGGGCGTACCGCTCGAGGCCATGGTCGGCGGTGCTTCGACAGGCTTCTACAAGGAAGACGACCGCCGGATCGTCATGGGCAATTTGGCCAAGGTCAGGATCGCGACCAGCTATCGCTGCGCGGCGCACGAGTATCGCATCTTTGCCGGCGGCCATCTGCATTTCCTGATGTACCAGAAGCTGATGCCGTGGGACCACCTGGCCGGCACGCTGATCGCCGAAGAGGCGGGCGCCTATGCAGCGCGCTTCGATGGCTCGCGCTATCTGCCCGCCCATACGAACGGGGGCCTGCTTCTGGCAACCGACAAGGAGAGCTGGGAGGTGTTGCGTCGTGAGGTTTTCACCGTCTGAACATCTAGGCGATGGCAGTGCGTTCGCCTTCGTTGAGGGGGCGCATCAGCCCGATGATCCTCTCCCTTATCCATCTGTGGAGCGGGCTGGATGTCGAACGTCGGTGCCAGACTGCAATGATCAAGGGTGGCTCAATCGGCATCGGCGGGTAGTACGTCTCTAGGCCGATCTGCGAAGCGACTCGCTCGGCAAGTTGGCGCGGCACCAACGCGATCAGGTCGCTTTCCGCAACTGCGCGGCAAACCCCCGAGAATACCGGCAAGGTCATCATGACCTTTCGGCGGCGGCCCACCCTGGCCAGGGCGGCGTCGCCCATGGCCGAGAAATTTCCCTCAGGCGAGAAAAGCACGTGTCCAATCTCGCAGAACAGCTCCATCGGAACGATTTCGCCTGGTCTCAACCCCGCCGCTGTCAGTTGGGGATGGCTGCGCCGCGTGATCACGACGAAGGTCGAATAAAAGAGCGGCTGGCTGCTGGCCCAATCTGGAAAGGGCTGGTTCGGGATCAAGGCTAAATCGGCATGATACTTCTCAAGGCTATCGATATAGCTGCTCGGAACGAGATCGACCAGTTGCGCCCTGATATTTGGCGCCTGCTTGCGTAGCAGATCCGCGAGCGCCGGCATCAGCATCTCGGCGAAGAAATCACTTGCCGTGATCCGAAAGGTTCCCTCCGCCGTTGTGGGATCGAACATGCTCGGTGGCGCAAAAAGGATTGCAAGTCGGTCCAATTCCTCCCTAAGCGGCAATTCGATGGACCTTGCATAGTCGGCCGGAACCAGGCGGTTGCCATGGCGCACGAACAGTTCGTCTTTCAGTGCGTGCCGGAGCCTGGCCAGCGCGCCCGACACTGCCGATTGGGACATGTTCAGCCGCTTACCCGCCTGAACAGTCGAACCCTCGCGCAGTATGGCGTCGAGCACGCGCATCAGGTTGAGGTCGAACGTTGCGAAATTGATTTTCACGATAGCTTGTATCTGCACAATCGGTTAGACCGATAATGCCCCACAGCATAAGCTCGCGTCAATCAGAATGCTTTGACGGAGCTAAGCATGCATAGCGAGATCTTTTGCGCCGATGCCATCGATTGGAATGGCGTCAAATATAGGACAATTCTGTCTACCAAAGCGACCGATGGCAAAATGTCGATCGTCGACAGCCTTTCTCCGGTCGGAAGTGGACCTCCGCGACACATCCACGAGGCCGAAGACGAGATCTTCGTGATTCTCACGGGCCGGTGCAAATTCTGGCTGGGAGGCGAAGAGCTCATGCGAGGACCGGGAGAGACGGTGTTTATCGCCCGCGGATCGGAGCACACCTTCCAGGTCATCGGGGATACTCCCTGCCGCCATCTCGTGATCCTGACGCCCGGCGGCTTCGAGGAGTTCTTCGCGGAAATGGCGGCGGGCCAGTTCTCCATTCCCGACGATATGCCAGCGATCGTGGAGGCCGCTGGCCGGCATAATTTGCGGTTCACCGGGCCGCCCCTGGATGTGAACTGAGAGCGTGGCAATGTACAAACCGGCCACGCTCCTTGTTTCCAGTCGGGGTTGGCGACAGGCGCTAGATGTGGCCGCCGTGGTCGTGCCCCACGTCCTTGTCACCCGGATGCGTGAAGAGCTTGCCGTTCTCCGCCCAGAGCGTAGCGAGAATGGTGAGTAGGCCGAACAGCGCGAACCCACCGAACAACGGCTGCAGCGTGCCGTTGAAGAGCTGGCCAACGCCGGCGCCGAGTAGTGTCCCGCCCGTGGTCGACACGAAGCCGGTAATCGCGGTCGCCGTCCCTGCGAGATGCCCCATCGGCTCAAGACTGATGGCTGTGAAGTTCGTCGCGATGGCGGCGAAGAACATCAGCAGTATCGAAAACAGCAGATAGCTGATCGCGAAGGCGGGCGTGCCGGCGAGCGACAGCACGAAACCGATCGACGCCAGCGACGTGAAGAGGATCATCGCTGCATGTGAGATGCGGCGCATCCCGAAGCTGCGGACGAAGAAGCCGTTGGCGAAATTGGCAACTGCAATGCCGCCCGCGGTCCCTGCAAAGGCAATCGGCAGCCACTCGCCAAGACCGTAGACCTCTCCGAAGACCTGCTGAACGCTGACGACATAGGCACAGATCACGGCGGAAAAGAGCGTAAGCCCGATCATATAGCCGCAGGTTATGCGGTTCGTTAGTACCGTGCGGAATCCGGAGAGGACGGCGCCGACCGAAAGCGGCAGACGCTCCTCTGGCGGCAGGGACTCCTTCATCCGGGTAAGCGCCCATATGAAGAGCACTGCACCGATGCCGCCTATCAGGATGAAGATCCAGTGCCAGGTTGCGGAGACGACCACAAGCTGGCCGAGAGACGGAGCGACGATCGGAATGATCATGAAGACGATCATCACGTAAGACATGACTCGTGCCATCTCGCGGCCACCGAAACAATCGCGCACGATTGCCATCGTCGTGATGCGGATGGCGGCTGCACCGATGCCTTGGACGAAGCGCATTACAAGCAGCGCTTCGAAACTCGTGGCCTGTGACGCGGTGAACGAGGTGAGCGTGAAGAACGCAACGCCGCCGAGCAGCACGATGCGCCGGCCGAAGGCGTCGGAAAGGCTGCCGAAGAAGATCTGCGAGAGGCCGAATCCGAGCAGGAAGATGCCGATGACAAGCTGCGCGTCGTTCGGATTTGCAACACCGAACGATTGACCAATGCTCTGAAGGGCAGGCAGCATGCTGTCGATCGCAAGCGCCACGCTGGCGGTCATGAGGGCGATCGTCACGATGAACTCGGCGAGCCCCATATGGATGCGTGCCGCGCCCGAAACCCCATCGACATGCTCGGCTTGCTTGGGAATGGAAGATTGTTCTGAGACGGAGGACATTGTCGAATAACCGTAATCTGAGCTTGGGAGGAAATATCGGCGCGTCGACTATGGGGCGAGTGACGCCCCCACGCCGCGTTTCGGGTTAACTGGCTGGATGGTGTGGTTTGAAAAGCCGACCACCCTCCGCGATCAGCACGAATGCGAGGGCGAAAATGGCGACGGTAAAGCATCCGACGGCAAGCGGCGTCACGGTCTCGTCGAAGGCCTGGCCGATGAACGCGCCAATCACCCCGCCGCCGATCGTCTGGGTGAAGCCCAGCACGGACGACGCGGTTCCGGCCACATGACCGAGCGGCTCCATCGCCATCGCGTTGAAATTCGCGGCGATCAGGCCGAACTGGAACATCACACCCGCGTAGAGGATCATGAAGAGCGCCAGCGGCATCGGCCCGATCAGCGAAACGGACATCAGGACGAAGCTCGCCAGCGTGAAACCGATAAGCGCCGCGTGTGAGAGTGCCCGCATGCCGAACCGCTGGACGAGGCGCGAATTGGTAAAGGAGGCGACCGCCATCATCCCGGCGAAGGCTGCGAATACGGCGGGAAACCAGATACCGAGCCCGTAGATGCCGACGAGAATTTGTTGCGCCGAATTGACGAAGCCGAAAAGGGCTCCAAGCAACACCGACGTCGCCAAGGTGTAGCAAAGAGCGAGCCGGTTCGTCAGCACGACACGGAAACCGTTCAGTATCGCCGAAGCGGTGAAAGGGCGCCGGTTGGCTGGAGCCAATGTCTCGCGGAGACGCAAGACCACCGGCGCCGCAACGGCCATGGCGAAGAGCGCAATGACGACGAAGATCATGTGCCACTCCGCAAAAATCATGATCAATTGCCCAACGCTCGGGGCGATTACCGGAACGATCATGAACACCATCATCACGAGGGACATGATCTCTGCCATCTGTCGACCGCCGTAAACATCCCGCACGACGGAAACCGTGATCACGCGGGTCGCCGCAGCGCCGACACCCTGCGCAAAACGCAAGGCGAGCAGCGCGCCGAAGGTCGGCACGAACGCGATCGCAAGCGCACAGAGACCGTAGATTGCGAGGCCCGCCAACAGCGGCGCCTTACGCCCAAGCCGATCGGAAAGCGGACCAAAGAACAACTGCGCGAAGCCCATGCCAATCAGATAGGCCGTGATGACATATTGCCGACGGTTCTCGTCAGCAACGCCGAGGCTGGCGCCAATCTCCTGCAGGCCCGGCAGCATGATGTCGATCGAAATCGCGTTGATCGACATCAGCATCGCCATCAGCGCGATGAACTGGAACTTCGTCAGTCCCGAGAGGGTGGCGGTCTGATCAATGGGCCTCGTCATCTCATTTGTCCTGCTGATGGCCGGGGTATGGCAATCGGGTCTTGAAACGATTTGCTTCCCCGAGCGGGGAAGGGCTGCAACGCTTGAATTTCCGCATCTGGAGCCGGTCGCGTCTGGCCCGAACGATACGGTCGGAAGTTCCGAACAGACTGACGCCCGGCGAATGCCGGTCGTCACGTCGGGTGTGGAGGTAGGACGCGCTCGCTCGTCAGTACGGGCGGCGAGCGGAGGTCCGGGCGAAGCGGTATCCGCTTCTTTTGCCCTTGAATGAAAGGTGCCCCTCGCGGGCAGCTCATATCAGGCTATCGAGAAGGCTCCCCCGCAACCGGAAATTGCCGGTGGCTCAAGAAGCACATTAGAATTTAGACAATCGAAATATAGCTTCAGAATCAAAAAAGGCGGTCGCCCGCCTTTCCCGATATTTGGAAAGATGCCGTCCGGGTCAGGCGGCACCCTTCACCGAAATACCCTGTCCCTGAAGATGCGACTGCAATTCGCCCGCCTGGAACATCTCGCGGACGATGTCACAGCCGCCGACAAATTCGCCCTTCACATAGAGCTGCGGAATGGTCGGCCAATTGGAATAGTCCTTGATGCCCTGGCGAAGATCCGCATCGGCAAGCACATTGATGCCCTTGTAGTCGACGCCGATATAATCGAGGATCTGGACAACCTGGCCGGAGAAGCCACACTGCGGAAACTGCGGCGTGCCCTTCATGAAGAGAACGACGTCGTTCGTCTTGACTTCGTTATCGATGAAATCGTGAATTCCGCTCATTTTGTCTTCCTTCCTGCGCCGGCTTCAAGGACCGGATGTCGATTGGGGCTTAGATAGCATGCGTGCGTGTGATTTTCACCACCCAATCGCAACAAATATTGATGGTCCTCAAAATGTGGCTTTGATACCACTCGTTACGAGGAGCGCCGGCGCAGCTTGCTCCTCGCGGCGGCCGTGCGGCGACGGCTCACCTGTTTCTTCGCGGGTTTGCGGACCGCAGCTTGGATGATCTCGGCGAGCAGACCACCGCCCGAACTGGCTTTCCTGGTCCGGCGCCTCGTCCGCTTCGTCGCGGTACGCCTCGCGCCAGTCTTCTTCAGGATCTCCTTCAGCGCACTGTCGACGACACCGCTGACGAGCTCCTTGATCAGATCCGCCATTCCAGCTCACTCCGGCGCGCTGGTCTGGAGGGCGAGTGCGTGAAGCACGCCACCCATATTGCCCTTCAGTGCGTTGTAGACCATCTGGTGCTGCTGCACACGAGTCTTGCCACGAAACGCTTCGGCCACGACTTCGGCGGCATAGTGGTCGCCGTCACCGGCCAAATCGCGGATCGTGACCTTTGCACCGGGGATCCCGGCCTTGATCAAGTCTTCGATGTCGCCTGGTGTCATGGGCATGGTACGCCAACTCCCTTTCTTATTCTGCACCGCTGCCGGCGCCTTTCATCGCTTCAGGGAACCACGATTCAGGTGCGGAAAGCAAATACTGAATTGCTTGCACACAGAACCCTACGCGGTCTGCAAATATGCAGAAGCCGGCCGCGGCAATGCCGCCGCAGGGTGCCGGACAAAGAGAAAGACAAAGGCCGCGTTCCAGGGCCTCCGGGCGTCGGGCCACCGTCGTTTGCTTGAGGTTGAGACGCGTGCGGCGGCGACCGCGGAGCCCCCGCGTACAAAGGCGAGGAGATGTTTCAGATCGTTCCAATCGAACATGGCGCGTCTGGAACTCTCCCGCCTCGGATAGGCTCCTCAGTTCTCGGGCGCCATTTCGCCAGCCATGAACTCGGGGAACCAAGCTTCATGGGCGGTGCGCAATTCGCCGATGGACACTGCCTTCGCGTCGCCGAGCTTGACCGCAGTACCGCCTGTCTTGCCGATGACCGGCAAGACAACGCCAGCGGCATTTGCCCGCGCCGCGACCGCCTCGGCGTTGCCGGCAGCGACGGTCAGGACGTAGCGGCCCTGGTCCTCGCCGTAGAACACCGGGATGGGATCGCGTCCCGCGGGTGCCTCGACCGTCGCGCCGATGCCCGAGGCGATCGCCATTTCCGCCACGGCAAGCGCCAGGCCGCCCGAGGAGCAGTCATGCACGGCCGTGACCAATCCGTCCTCGATCAGGCTGCGGACGAAATCGCCCACCTTGCGTTCATGCGCGAGATCGACATGCGGCGCCGGACCGTCGGTGCGGCCATGGATGTCGCGCATGTAGACCGATTGGGCGATATGCGTACCCCAGCCTTCCGGCGCACCGGCGAGCAGGATGGTCTCGTCCGCCGCGGCAAAGCCGATGCGCGCCATCTTCGACCAGTCCTTGATGAGACCGACGCCGCCGATCGTCGGGGTCGGAAGGATCGCCTGGCCGTTGGTCTCGTTGTAGAGCGACACGTTGCCCGAAACGATCGGGAAGTCGAGCGCGCGGCAGGCTTCGCCGATGCCTTTGATTGCATGGACGAACTGGCTCATGATTTCCGGCCGCTCGGGGTTGCCGAAGTTGAGGTTGTCGGTCGCGGCGAGCGGCAGCGCGCCGGTTGCCGTGAGGTTGCGCCAGCACTCGGCCACGGCCTGCTTGCCGCCCTCGAACGGATCCGCCTCGACATAACGCGGCGTGACGTCGGAGGAGAAAGCGAGCGCCTTCGTCTCATGGCCTTCGACGCGGACGACACCGGCGTCGCCACCCGGGCGCTGCAGCGAATTGCCCTGGATCAGCGTGTCATATTGCTCGTACACCCAGCGGCGCGACGAATTATTGGCAGAGCCGACAAGCTTAAGAAGTGCTTCGGCGACGTCCGCCTGCGGGATGTCGTTGGTGGCGAGCGGCGAGGCGGTCGCTGCCGGCGTCCAGGGACGATCGTATTCCGGCGCCTGGTCGCCGAGTTCCTTGATCGGCAGGTTCGCCACTTCTTCGCCCTGGTGCAGGATGCGGAAGCGCAGGTCGTCCGTGGTCTTGCCGACGATTGCGAAATCGAGTCCCCACTTGACGAAGATCGCCTTGGCTTCCTCTTCCTTTTCGGGGCGCAGCACCATCAGCATGCGCTCCTGGCTTTCCGAAAGCATCATCTCGTAGGCCGTCATGCGCTCTTCGCGCACAGGCACCTTGTCGAGATCGAGTTCGATACCGAGGTCGCCCTTGGCGCCCATCTCGACCGCCGAGCAGGTAAGGCCCGCCGCGCCCATGTCCTGGATCGCGATCACAGCGCCCGTCTGCATCAGTTCGAGGCAGGCTTCGAGCAGGCATTTTTCGGTGAAGGGATCGCCGACCTGCACGGTCGGGCGCTTCTCCTCGATCGACTCGTCGAATTCGGCCGACGCCATGGTCGCGCCGCCGACGCCGTCGCGGCCGGTCTTGGCGCCGAGATAGACCACCGGCAGCCCTACACCTTCGGCCTTGGAATAGAAGATCGCATCGCTCTTCGCGAGACCGGCGGCGAAGGCGTTGACGAGAATGTTGCCATTGTAACGCGCGTCGAACTCAACCTCGCCGCCGACCGTCGGGACGCCGAAGGAGTTGCCGTAGCCGCCAACACCGGCCACAACGCCGGACACCAGATGGCGGGTCTTGGGGTGATCCGGCGAGCCGAAGCGCAGCGCGTTCATCGCGGCGATCGGACGAGCACCCATGGTGAAGACGTCGCGCAGGATGCCGCCGACGCCGGTCGCAGCCCCCTGGTAGGGTTCGATATAGGAGGGATGGTTATGGCTCTCCATCTTGAAGACGACACAGTCGCCATCATCGATATCGACAACGCCGGCATTTTCGCCCGGCCCCTGAATGACGCGCGGCCCTTTGGTCGGAAGTGTCCGCAGCCACTTCTTCGAAGACTTGTAGGAGCAGTGCTCGTTCCACATCGCCGAGAAAATACCAAGCTCGGTAAAGGTCGGCTCGCGCCCGATCAGGCTCAGAATGCGCTCGTATTCATCGGGCTTCAGCCCGTGCGAGGCGATAAGATCCGGGGTGATGGGGCGGGTGTTGGAAATCGTCATCGTCGACCGTCAATCCTTCGGGCGGCGCGCAACCCTTCCATAGGGATACGGCGCGTGCGAACCGCAACAGACACAACTGCTACAGCGACCTTTGCGCGTCTGATAAGGACGCGCGGCACTGCAGGGGGCGCTTTGCGGCTTCTTTAGCCTATGCTGCGACGCGGCGCGACAGAAAAATAAGGTCGATCAACAGGGCGCCGGAGCGCGTTTCCGGGGACGACGGGAGAAAATTCGCAGCGTCAAAATTTGTAGCCGAGCATCAGGCCTGCACGCGTCAGGCCGTCATTGGGACCGTTGCAAAGATCGGCATTCGAGGCGTGTTCAAGCGTGGCCGAGAGATTCCAATGATTGTCGAAGCGATAGCCGGCAGCCGCGTATTCGCGAAACAGCAGACGGCAGCCGAGCTTCGGTCCGCTCGTGCCGTCATCGTTCAAGTCACCATCGTGAACGGTGGCACCTACGCCAAGTTCGAGAAAAAGCCGTTCAGTGAGATCGGCATTCCAGCTGAAACCGCCATAGACCTCGTTGACGCCGCTGGAGGAGGTTGCGATCGACGCGCCGGCGTGAATACGCGGCCGCAGGAGCTTCTCCGCAATGCCGGTGGCGCTGCCGGCCCCGAGAGGATCGAAGAAGATCGTGAAGGACGGAAAGACGCCGCTTTCGTGATTGTCGCCGTTGCCGATCGATGTGGTGGCGCCGAAGCGCATTTCATCGAAAATGCCTTCTGCCGCCTCCGCTTGGGATGCGCCTGCCAGCCCGGTCGAAAAGAGCAGGGCAACTGCGAAATGGGAAAACTTGCCCTGACCTGCGAACGAGCGTGGATGCGCCATGTAAAAATCCTTCAACCGAATCAATTTTACGCAGCACAGCAATAGATTGCCGCGGCTTGCGCGAAAGTCACCTCCAAAAATTGATTTCAATCAAAGCTGTCGTAGCCGGTGCGGCCGCTGTCGAGCAGCCGCCGCAGGACCTGAAATCCTCTCTGCACTTCGGACCGCTCGGGCGGCGAAGAAAAGCCGACGCGAATGCGGTGGAAAGCGCGCTCGGCGCGCCCCGCCTTGAACTCGTCCTCGTCGTCGACGAGCACGCCCTCCTGCAGCGCCGCCTGCTTGAAGGTTCCCGAAAGCCAGGGATCCGGCAGCTTCAGCCAGAGAAAGGGCACCTTCGGATGGGAAGTGAAATCGAGTCCGGAGAAGATTTCGCGCGCCATCGTTTCACGCGCGGTGATTTCCTCGACGGCGCGGTTGCGCAAGGCGGATGCGGCGCCGGAAAGAACCAAGCGCGCGCAAAGCTCGGCGAGAATGAAGGGAAGACCGCCGCTCACCATCTTGTGCGCGATGCGGATGCGCTGGCTGAAGTTCGGCGGGCAGGCGACCCAGCCGCCACGCACGCCGGCCGCGACGGATTTCGACAGGCCGCCAACGAGGAAGGTCCGCTCTGGTGCCAGTTCCGCCAGCAGCGGCACCCGGTCGCCGGTCATCGAACCGTAAACTTCATCCTCGACGAGCCAGACGCCGTACTTTCGCGCGATCTCGGCCACCGCCAAGCGCCTGTCCAACGGCATGACGGCCACGGTCGGGTTCTGGGCGCTCGGCATGAGGAAGACAAGTTTCGGATGCTGCTGGGCGCAAACGCGTTCGAAATCGTCCGGAACGAGGCCGAATTCGTCGCTTTCCACCAGTGCCGTCCGACGGCCGATCAGGCCCGCACTGCGGCTGACCTGCGAATAGGTCAATGTTTCGAACGCAATCCGGTCGCCAGGCGAGGTGACGGCGGAGATCACGGCGATGACGGCTGCATGGGCGCCGAGCGTCGGCACGATGCGGTCGGGTTCCGGTCGGAAATTGCCGCGCGCGAGCCATTGGCACCCCGCCTCGAACCAATCGTCGGGGAAATTGCGGGCATAACTCGCAATGTCCGCATGGTGCTCGCGGCTGATGTCACCCAGCAATTTCGCCAGAACGTCACCCTGTCCGACGTCGGGCGCGGCCGTGCTGTCGAACCGCAACTTGCCCGGCGGCGCATTGATCGGCCGCGTTCCGGCCAACGAAGTCGTCAGGGGATCGGCCTGCTCGGGTGGGCGGCTTTCCGGGCGATCGAGGACATAGGTGCCGCGGCCGACTTCTCCGCTGACGAGTCCTCGTTCGCGGACAATGTTGTAGGCTCGACCGATCGTGCCGATCGTCACGCCTATGTCGAAGGCAAGATTGCGCTGCGGCGGCAGCTTCGTTCCCACAGGCAAGGTCCCGCTGCCGATCGCGTCTTCGATCTGATCGGCGATCCGGGCGTAGAGGGGGCCTTGGCCCTGCTGTATATCGGGCAGCCAAGTTGTCATAGTGACAATTGTCTATATTGCATCGCCATCCGTGTCAATTATCTCTAGATCGATAGGTGAAATAGATACAATGGCAATGGACAATGTTTACAATGAATACAATCGTTGCGATTCAATCCTTGCGACCGCGGGCGGTGGCGCCCCCCAACGCGCACTTCGCCTGCGAGCATCAGCGGCAGGCACGAAATGTGTTCTCGCGGCTCTGGCGCCGCTATTGCGCACTGGCGGCGGTGAGGCGCAGTCGCCTCGCGCTTGACGAACTGAGCAGGCACCAACTCGACGATATCGGCGTGACGGAAGAGGAAGCACGGCGCGAGGCAGCCCTACCATTCTGGCGCTCGCGATTCTTGTAGGCGATACGCGGTTCTCGGCCTCCGGCGGCATATGTCGCCAGGGCCGCCGGGATGGTATTGTTCCTTCCCCACACGGTCTGCTGCATGTTTCCTTGGGGAATGGGAGAAGAGCGATGTCGAAAGGATACTGGGTTGCCTCCGTCGATATTACCGACCCGGAGGGGTACAAGGCCTACATTGCGGAGAATGCGAATGCCTTTCGAAAGTATGGTGCACGCTTTCTCGCCCGCGGTGGTCAACGCGAGACGCCCGAGGGAAAGATGCGTTCGCGCATTGTCTTGATCGAGTTCCCCACCTACAGCGCGGCGCTGGAGTGCTATCGTTCGCCCGAGTATGCGAAAGCTATGGCGCTGAGGCAGGGCAAGTCGGAGATGGATCTGGCGATCGTCGAAGGTTATGACAACCCATAGCCGCCAGGTCCTTGAGCGGGATCCCGGCGACCTACGATCAACTGCAGCCCTCATCGCCGGCCGCCCAACGGCGCACATCCGTCGTTATGCGCGTGCCGACAGACTCGCTGAGGAGCGGACCGAAAGCCTGCAGGCGGGCGGGGTGCCCTTCTGCCTGAATGACCGCGAGCGGACGCGCCTCGGGCGACTTGCGCGGCACGATCAGGATGCGCGGACGGCCCGAGAAGGAGTTGAGTTCCGGGGCGAGGCGATAGGCCTTGAAGGCCGGGTCGCCCGACTTGAACCAGCAACCATTGGCGCCGAGCGCCACGCGCTCCATGGTCGGCAACGCGGCGGAACTCGCCGCGGGCGTTGCCGGACGATTCGATTGGCAACCGGCGACAAGCGTGAAGCTCGCGGCGGCACAGGCAAGCGCGGTGAGGCGTGCGGAGGAAAATGAAGGCATCGGCGGTCTCGATCGTCGGTCGGTGGCGGGAGGCCGTCTTCTATCAGCGCGATGGTTAAGCAGCGATTACGTCGAGGGCGGAGGCGAATATCCCGCGTCCGTCCGAGCCGCCATGTGCCGCCTCGATCAGGTTTTCCGGATGCGGCATCATCCCGAGCACGTTGCCTTTCGCGTTCATGACGCCGGCAATGTCGTTGATCGATCCGTTCGGATTGGTGCCTTCTGCGTAACGGAACACAACCTGGCCGCTGCCCTCGATCGCCTTCAGTGTCTCTGCATCGGCGAAATAGTTGCCGTCGTGATGGGCAACGGGGCTGCGGATGACCTGGCCCTTCGAATAGGCGCGCGTGAAATACGTGTCGGCGTTGACGACTTCGAGCTTGACCTCACGGCAGACGAACTTCAGCGAAGCATTGCGCATCAGGGCCCCAGGCAAGAGGCCCGCTTCAAGCAGGATCTGGAACCCGTTGCAGACGCCGAGAACCTTGACGCCCTGATCGGCCTTGGCCTTAATCGCCTGCATTACCGGCATGCGCGCGGCGATCGCACCGCAGCGCAGATAGTCGCCGTAGGAAAAGCCACCGGGTATGACGATCAGGTCGACATCCGGAATTTCCGTTTCCGTCTGCCAAACGGTCACAGGCTTATGGCCGGAGATCTTGGTGAGCGCCGCAATCATGTCGCGATCGCGGTTGAGACCGGGGAGCTGGACGACGGCAGACTTCATGGGACGTACATACCTTGCCTTGGCCTCGGCGCCTGAGCAGGTCGAGGCGGTTTCAATGCACAGTGGACCTACAGCGCCGCACGTCTTATCAGACGTGCAAAGGTCGCTGTAGCACTTTGATTTGCTGGCATGTCTTTGTCCTTGAATCGCTGTCGATTTAAGGCGACATGCAGCACGCAGGCGACCAGCGGATCGCCAGCGGAGGCCATTCCCCCGCCGTCAGGCGAGGGAGATGGTGTAGTTTTCAATGACAGTATTGGCCAGCAGCTTCTCGCACATGGCCTTGAGGTCGGCTTCCGCCTTGGCCTTGTCTGCCGTTTCGATCTGCAGATCGAAGACCTTGCCCTGGCGAACCTGCCCGATGCCGTTAAACCCGAGCGCCCCGAGCGCACCCTCGATTGCCTTGCCCTGAGGATCGAGAACGCCGTTTTTGAGCGTCACGGTCACGCGTGCTTTGATCACTTCGATTATCCCCGAAATTACTTGACCAACACCGGGCCAGAACCGCGCGGCGGCTCGTTCTCGTTGATGATGCCGAGGCGGCGCGCCACCTCCTGATAGGCTTCGACGAGACCGCCCATGTCGCGGCGGAACCGGTCTTTGTCCATTTTTTCCTTGGTTTCGACATCCCAGAGGCGGCAGCTATCCGGAGAAATCTCGTCGGCAAGGACGATGCGCATCATGTCGCCTTCAAACAGGCGTCCGCATTCGATCTTGAAATCGACGAGTTGGATGCCAACGCCGAGGAAGAGACCGGAAAGGAAATCGTTGATGCGGATGGCAAGCGCCATGATGTCATCAAGTTCCTGCGGGCTTGCCCAGCCGAAGGCGGTGATGTGCTCTTCGGACACCATCGGGTCGTCGAGCGCGTCGGCCTTGTAGTAGAATTCGATGATCGAGCGCGGCAGCACAGTGCCTTCCTCGATGCCGAGGCGCTTTGCGAGCGAACCGGCGGCGACGTTGCGCACGACGATCTCGAGCGGAATGATTTCCACTTCCTTGATCAACTGCTCGCGCATGTTCAGGCGGCGGATGAAATGCGTCGGAATGCCGATCTTGTTCAGATGCGTGAAGATGTACTCGGAGATCCGGTTGTTCAGCACACCCTTACCGTCGATGACGTCATGCTTCTTCTTGTTGAAAGCGGTCGCGTCATCCTTGAAAAACTGGATCAGCGTGCCCGGTTCCGGACCCTCGTAAAGGATCTTGGCCTTGCCCTCGTAGATACGGCGGCGACGATTCATGGAGTTTATCTCTGTGGTTGGTGGCGCTCTCGGGTCGCGCAATTGGAATTTTCTCAGCGGGTCCATATCTGAAAAGAACGCATTTCACAATCGGCGTATCTTCCCATCCCCCGATTTAGATTAGGGTATCATGAAAGTCACCAAGGCGAAAACTTCGCCTTGCACTGTGTTTTGGTTTATAGCGATAACTGTTTCCGGCAAGGAATTCTGAGGGAGATTTGCTTATGACGACGATGCAGGACCGCGAAAAGGGCTTCGAAGCGAAGTTTGCACTGGACGCAGAGCTGAAGTTCAAGGCGGAAGCACGCCGCAACAGGCTGCTCGGTCTTTGGGCCGCAGGTCTCTTGAACAAGGCCGATCCGGAAGCCTACGCGACGGAAATCATTACCATCGACCTCGCGGCGACCGGCCACGAAGACGTGGTACGCAAGATCAAGGCCGATTTCGACGCTGCCGGCATCCTAAAGTCGGAGGAAGAAATCCGCTTGCGGATGATGGAGTTTCTCGCCCAAGCGATAGAGCAGGTTCAGAACAACTGATCCTGCAACCCAAGAAAAAGAAACGCGCCGCCCGGCAGCAAAATCGGGCGGCTTTTTTGTGCCCTGCGTGACGCTGGAAGTGCAGTGTGCCGACGCGTCACCGTATCCGGCGCGCTTCAGAAAAGGTGCGCGGCACGTTGAAGCCGCCTTGGGCAAATTTTTCGAAATCCTGCCGGCTCATTGGTTTCGCCAGAGCATAGCCTTGCAGGACGTCGCAGCCGAGATCGGCGAGAAGTGCGGCGTGGGCCCACGTTTCGACCCCTTCGGCGACCACCTTGATGTTCAACGAATGGCCGATATCGATGATGGCACGCACCAGCTTTTGCTGTTTGCTGTTTTCAGTGACCGGCCCGACCAGTGCGCGATCGATCTTCAGGCGCGCCGGGTTGAGTTTGAGGAGTCCGATGATCGACGCGTGACCGGTACCAAAATCATCGATCTCGATGTCGATGCCGAGCGCGTTCAAGGCCGCGATCGTTTCCGCAACTTCGTCCTCGAACTCGTCGAGAAAGATCGACTCGAGCAGCTCGAACGACATGACGCCATGCGGGATGTTCATCTGTCGCAGGTCAGAGACGAGCTGAGGGTCGCGCAGGCGGCGTGAGGAGATATTGACCGAAATCTTGGGGACCGCGAGCCCCTGGCGCTGCCAGCTTTGAAAGTCGGCATGGGCCATTTCGACGACCATCCGGTCTATTACTGCGAGAAGATTGATGTCTTCGGCGACTTTCAGGAACTGCATCGGCGCCAGCACGCCACGTTCCGGGTGGTCCCAGCGCACCAGGGTCTCGACGCCTGTGATTTCCAGAGTTCGGGCGTCGAACTGGGGCTGGTAATAGGGAACGAACTGCCTTTTTTCGAGCGCCTCGCGGAGCTCGTCACCGATCCGCTTTGCAGTCAGAATCTGGTTCTGCATCTCGTCGGAAAAGAGTTCGAAGCGGTCTCGTCCGAGGCTCTTGGCGCGATAAAGCGCGATGTCGGCGTCCATCAAGAGTTGCCTGGGATCGGTAAGCCTATCTTCGCCCAGGGCAACGCCGATGCTCGCGCCGAGGCGGCACAGTTGACCGGCGTAGGGGACGGGACGGCGAAATGCCTGGATGATGCCTCGGGCAAGCTCTGCGAGCTGCGTCGAATCGCGGCCGCTGCGGCATACGATGACGAATTCGTCGCCACCGATGCGGGCGATGAAATCGTCGCTCTCGGCGTGTGACCTCAGTACGGTCGCAGCATGAACGAGCATTGCGTCTCCGGCTTGGTGGCCGAGCGTATCGTTGATCTGCTTGAAGCGATCCAGGTCGAGATGAAGAATGGCGTTGACGACAGGCGCCTCGGTCAGGATCCGATCGAGATAGCGGCGGTTCGGCAAATCCGTCAGATGATCGTGCAGCGCGTTGTACTCGATGCTGACACGCGCCGCCTCAAGTTCACAGTTGCGCGCCTCGGCAACGGATTTTGCCCGCCTCAATTCCTCCTGCAGGGCGATATCATCCGTCACGTCCCAATTGGCGCCAACGAGCCTCGTTGCGCCGTCCAGGTCGGTATGGAAAGCAGCATTGGAGCGAATGTGGCGAACTGTTCCATCGGGCCTGACGATGCGGAACGCGTTGGTGAAAGGCATGCCGTTGGCGATCGCGTCGTCGACGCGTCCGATCGCGGCGGCTTTGTCCTCAGGGTGCAAGACGCTCTCCCAACCGGCAGACGAGGGCGCTTGGCCGGCAGGGTCCAGGCCATACATCCTGAACATGGTCTCGTCCCAATGCGAAACGCCGGTATCGAGATTGTGCTCGAAGACGCCGATCTTCGAAATGTCGAGCGCCAATTGCAGGCGGCGCGAAACCTCCGCGAGCCGGGCCTCCGCTTCCTTGCGCGCGGTTATGTCGGTATCGGTGCCGATGATGCGACTCGGCTTGCCGTCAGGGCCGTAAGAGACCGATGCCCCGCGGCTCTCGATCCAGACCCAGCGTCCGTCCGCATGGCGCTCCCGGTATTGGAACGTGTTGAACTGGACTTCACCGGAGTCTTGCCGCTCGATGCAGGCGAGAACGTGCGCGCGGTCGTCCGGATGGACGTTTTCGATCCATTTGTCCAGCGTGCCGTCGACCTCCGCGTGATCTGGCAACCCCCGCAGACGCCGCCACGTCGAAGAATAGAACAGATTGCCGGTTTCGAAGTCGTGATCCCAGACGCCTTCCAAGGCGCTTTCAAGGGCATATTTCCAACGTGTCTCGTCCTTTCGCAGGCTTGCGATTTCGGAAACGAGGCTGTCGGCCGGAAGCATTGTCAGTATCGTCGTCGCGTCGGTTCCCCGTGCCGGCAGACGGGTCAGAGACACGAGCATGGAAAGCGTGCCTGATATACCGAGGAAGCGAATGACCGCCGGCTTCGCTCCCTCCAATGCACCGACTGTTGGAAGATCTCCACCATGAACCAATGCGGTGATCGGTGCGCCGACGACTTCTTCGGCCGTCCGCCCGAGCATTCGGAGTGCTGGCGCGTTGACGGCGCGTATGAGATCGCCTGCGCCGACAAGGATCACACCCGCCGGGACTTGATCCACTGCGTCAGGCATCAGGCTGTCTTGTGTCGTCGGCCTATTGCCGGTGTCGATCGGTTCGTGCGGCTCGGTCACTTATCCCGGATCCTGAGGGTTGCCAGCCGATGATGATCTGCACCAATGAAATTCGGATTAATGGCGCGCTCGCCGGCCAGCGCGCTACTGCCGCAGCCCGCTCAGGAACTGAGCGAAGACCATCGTACCCTCGGGCCAAGGGCCGTGGCCGGACTCGGCGTTGATGTGTCCAGCCTCGCCGGCATCGACCAGGAACGAACCCCAGGCGTTGGCGATATCTCCTGCGTGCTCGTAAGACCCGAAGGGGTCGTTGCGGCTTGCCACCATCAGCGACGGGAAGGGCAGAGGGTCGCGCGGGTAGGGGCCGAAGGTCATCAGATGCTTCGGGCGGATCTTGGGATTGGCGACGTCCGGCGGCGCGACGAGGAAAGCGCCTGCGATCTTCTTCGCGCAGTGGGGCAGGGCATGGATCGCGGTGGCGACACCCAGGGAATGGGCGATGATGACGACCGGCTTTTGTCCGGCATTGACTGCCTCGACCATCCTCGCCACCCAATCCTCACGCACAGGTTTCGACCATTCAGCCTGCTCGACACGGCGCGCCGTCGAGAGCTTTCGCTCCCAGCGGCTTTGCCAATGGGCTGGGCCGGAATTGGTGTAGCCCGGCACGATCAGGATGTCAGCTTCTGAAACCTTCATGATTGCGGCGATTTGGAGGTGAAAAGCGCCGAAGTCAAGGCACAGGCGACAGAGGCCGCATTTTCTGTATAATCGAAAATGCCGGTCGCGGTTGACAGCGGCTAGTTTCGCCGTTGTCGCGGGTCCGTGGCCGCTCTGGTTCGTTGAGGAGTGTGAGCCATGACAACCTTCCATGTCCTGTCGGGGGCGAATGCGCGCGCGGCGCATCCCGGTATACGAAAGATTGGCATTGCGGATGTGTTCGATGCGTTGCGTCTCGGGCTGAATGATTTTCGCGAGAAGCCGTCGCATTATGTTTTCTTGTGCTTGATATACCCTATCGCCGGTGCGGTGCTGATAACCTGGAGCGCGGGCGCAAACATGCTGCCGTTGCTCTATCCGCTTGCTTCCGGCTTCGCCCTCATCGGTCCGGTCGCCGCAATCGGCCTCTACGAGATCAGCCGGCGCCGTGAATTGGGCATGGATGCGTCATGGCCGCACGCCTTGCGGCTGCATCGTTCGCCGGCGCTGCCCTCGATTTTGGCGGTCGCCGCCATGCTGTTCGTTATCTTCATTGCCTGGCTTCTGGTTGCACAGGCGCTTTATGTGAGAATTTTCGGAACGGTGCCGCCGAATTCGATTTCGGCCTTCTGGAACAGCATTATCGGCACGGAAGAGGGTTGGAATCTCATCGTTGTCGGCAATGCCGTCGGATTTGTCTTCGCCGTGATCGTGCTCTCGATCAGCGTGGTTTCGTTCCCGTTGCTGCTTGATCGCGATATCGGCGCCGTCGCGGCCGTCGAGACCTCTATCCGGGCGACGCTCACCAATCCGGTGCCGGTCGCCTGCTGGGGCCTCATCATCGCGGCTGGACTGGTGATCGGCTCGATTCCGGTCTTCGTCGGCCTGGCCGTTATCATGCCGATCTTTGGCCACGCCACATGGCATCTCTATCGGAAGCTGGTGGAACCGGATCCTGCCGGCCGCAAGGCCTGAGCGGCGATCCTCCAACGACATCGCGGCGATCTTGAATGACCCAAGATCGCCGCGATTGTTTTACGGGAATTTACCGGCTCGCCGCCCGACCGCGGCCGCGGTCACGGGCGGAAAAATTTATAGTAAGACGAAATCTGAGCCGCGGTATTCGACGAGAGCTTGAGCTTGATGCCGATCTTGTCGCCGCGATACCAGCGCACAATTCCCGTCAGATAGCCGAGTTCTTCACTCTGAATCGTGACTTCCTGTCCCGTCTGGGCACCAATGTCGAACAGGAGCTGGAAACAGATACCCTCGTCAGAGAGGTCTCTAACAACCCCGTTGCTCGACCCGAATTTGCACGTAACTTTGCCGGTTATTTTCGTCTGCGTGCGCGGCGATGCGCGCTGAACACTGTCCCTGTAAGTCATGGCTTCCCCGAAACCTGATTAGACAGATTGGGAGGCTCTCACACCACTTATGAATAACTTGCTAATAAGCTCGCCCGCACTCGAACAAAATGCATCGAATGCGAGCGTTTACAACACGCCACAACGTCACCGTGTCTGCAACGGGACCAGACTGCCCGTTCGCATCAGCCAAAGACACGTTTGAAGATCGTGTCGACGTGCTTGGTGTGGTAACCCAGATCGAACTTCTCGCGGATTTCCTCTTCCGAAAGTGCGGCCCGAACTTCAGTGTCGGCCAGCAACTCCTCAAGGAAATCCTTGCCCTGTTCCCAGACCTTCATGGCGTTGCGTTGAACGAGCCGGTAGGCGTCTTCGCGCGAAACGCCGGCCTGGGTGAGCGCGAGCAGCACGCGCTGCGAGTGAACAAGACCGCGGAACTTGTTCAAGTTCTTCATCATGTTCTCGGGATAGACGAGCAACTTGTCGATCACACCGGTCAGCCGCGCCAGGGCGAAATCGAGTGTCACCGTCGCGTCCGGTCCGATCATGCGTTCGACCGAGGAGTGCGAAATATCGCGTTCATGCCAGAGCGCCACGTTCTCCATGGCCGGCACGACGAAGGCGCGGACCATGCGGGCAAGGCCGGTCAGGTTTTCCGTCAGCACCGGATTGCGCTTGTGTGGCATGGCCGAGGAGCCCTTCTGGCCCGGGGAGAAATATTCCTCGGCCTCCAGCACCTCGGTGCGCTGCAGATGACGGATTTCCGTCGCCAGACGCTCTATCGAGGAGGCGATGACGCCGAGCGTCGCGAAATACATGGCATGGCGGTCGCGCGGAATGACCTGCGTCGAGACCGGTTCCGGTTTCAGGCCGAGAGCCTTTGCGACATGCTCCTCGACCCGTGGGTCGATATTGGCAAAGGTGCCGACTGCGCCGGAAATGGCACCGGTCGCAACTTCTTCGCGCGCAGCGAGGAGGCGCTGTTTGCAGCGATCGAATTCCGCGTAGGCAAGCGCCAGCTTGATGCCGAACGTGGTGGGCTCGGCATGGATGCCGTGAGACCGCCCGATGGTGATGGTATCCTTGTGCTCAAAAGCACGCCGTTTCAGGGCGTCGAGCAGTTTGTCGAGGTCAGCGAGCAAGAGGTCCGTCGCACGAACGAGTTGCACGTTGAAGCAGGTATCGAGAACGTCCGACGAGGTCATGCCCTGATGGACGAAACGGCTGTCCGGCCCGACGAATTCCGCAAGATGGGTAAGGAAGGCGATGACGTCGTGCTTGGTGACGGCCTCGATTTCATCGATCCGCGCAACGTCGAAGTTTGCCGCGCCGCCCTTCTCCCAGATCGTCTTCGCCGCTTCCTTGGGGATGACACCGATTTCGGCGAGGGCATCGCAGGCATGCGCCTCGATCTCGAACCAGATGCGGAATTTCGTTTCCGGCGACCAGATGGCCACCATTTCCGGCCGGGAGTAACGGGGGATCATGGGCTTAAGCTTTCGTCGTCAGTGGAGGATGGCTGTGCGTCTATCAAAGATGGCGCTCAAGCTCAACGCCGTTAGCGCGTCTCCGATCGCGCCAGCCAAAGACTGGCAGCGACAAGGGCGGTGAGGCCGAACGGCAGGTAGAGCCGAACACCCAGGACCAGAAACTGATACAGGGCGGCGAGCGACGTGAACAGGAACTGGAAGAGCCATGTGCGCGTGCCCGTGGCCGCATGCCACTGCGCATAGAATATCCGGTAGTCGAACGCGAAGAGACATGCTGTCGTACCCACCGTACCTGCGATGAGACACAGTAGAAAAGCCGAGAAGCGGGTCTCGGCCGTTCGTTCGTGTGCTGCAAAACGCGCCGCAAACAGCGAAAACGGCCAGGCGAGCAGGCCGCCGAATGCGTAGAGCAGCAGGACGTCCCTCACGTGGAAGGCCGCCTCGTTTCCGCGCAGCCAAAGCGCCAGCCAGGCGGATATCGCCATTGCCAAGGCCCAGCCGGGGGCACCGATCAGCACTTCCTGCGGTTTGGGGAGAGACCGCACAAACCTCGATCGTGTCGATGGCGCGACACCCGAAAAGAGCGCTGGCGATTTGGCGGCCTGCTCGTCACCCGTCATTTGGGAAGCCGGACAGGCAGCGCAATCCAGCGGCCATCGGTCGAGCCCTCGAAGCCGAGCGATTTGACCAGGACCATCACCACGTGAACTTCAGAGCCGTCATCATTGATGTGGGTCACGACGCCACCGATGCGATAACCCGTCGGGCAGCGACGGCTCTCCGGAATGCGTGCGTCCTCCTGCAATACGTCCGTTGCAGGTTTGCCCGCCTTCTCCGTCATCACCAGCCGGAAGCCTTTGACCTCCTGCAAGAAGCTGCTGCACACGCCCTGTGGCTCGAAACTCTTCTCCTCGAGCTTCAGCGCGTAGCTCCTCTGGAACGGCGCATTGGCGGGGAACGCATCATAGCTCAGCGTGTGGGCCGCGCTGCTTCGTTCGGTTATAGGGTTGTATGCTGCCAGTATCCCGGGTGTTTCTTGCAGGCGGTAAGCATCGATCAGCGGTGCGGCACGGCGGTGCGCCTCGTGGCGCGCTTCGTGCATTGCGGCACCATCCTTCTCGATGACGGCGCGGACAGGTGCGCCGGGGAGGAAGGTGTCCTTGCGTGTATCGAGGACGTAAACCGTCGAATAGGGATAGCCGGAACCATCCTGGACGCCATATTCCTCGAAGGCGAAGACGTTGCCATCAGACGAAAATCCGATCGGCTGCAAGGCGGCAAAGTCTCCAGCACGCACTTCGGCAGCCGCAATCGTCGCCGCTGCCAGAAGCGTTGTGATGCCTACCGCCCGCGCGCTCATCCGCGCGCCTTCTCCGCCGATTTGCGGATCGCCTCGATCGCGCTGCGATAGGTCTCGACGGAATCGCCCTTAAAGACGGCCGAGCCCGCAACCAGCACGTTGGCACCGGCCTTGACGGGAAGCGCGGCTGTCTCGGGCGTGATGCCGCCATCGACCTCGATCTCGATCGGCCGCTCACCAACCATTGCCTTGATCCGCCGGATTTTCTCTTCGGTGGCATGGATGAACTTCTGTCCGCCGAAGCCCGGATTGACGGTCATCACCAGGATCAGATCGACCGTGTCCAAAACGTACTCGATAGCGCTTTCCGGAGTGGCTGGATTGAGCGAGACGCCGGCCTTCTTGCCGAGCGCCTTCACGGTTTGCAGCGACCGGTGCAAGTGGGGACCGGCCTCGGCATGTACCGTCAGGATGTCGCAGCCGGCCTTGGCGAAGGCTTCGAGATAGGGATCGGCGGGCGAGATCATCAGATGGCAGTCGAAGATCGCATTCGTGTGGGGACGCAGCGACTTGATGACGTCCGGGCCGAAGGTGATGTTCGGCACGAAATGACCATCCATGACATCAAGATGGACCCAGTCGGCGCCGGCTTCGACGACATCGCGAACCTCCTGGCCGAGCTTGGAGAAGTTCGACGCCAGGATCGACGGCGCAATGCGAATGGGATGGGTCATGACGGGCTCCGATGTTTCCCGCGCCATAGCATTCCGCCGACGCGCAAACAACATCTGAGACAAGCCAGCGGCTCAGCGCCTTATCGATTCTAATAAGTTGAGACGCGGGGTACGGGCGGAAAACCGCGCACACTTTGCCTCATCCCACTCTATTGCGACCAGGACGGCTTCGTATCGTTGTCGGCCGCAACCGCATCGTAAACGCCGCGCGCGATCGCACGCGCCATCGTCGAGGCGGCGGCAGCGCCGAGATCGATGAAATCTTCAAGCAGAGGTGCCTTGCCGCTCGCTCCAGTCGCTAAGGCGAAGACAAGGTCGCCGTCGAGCGGCGTGTGCGATGGCCAGAGCGCGCGAGAAAAGCCGTCATGGGCGGCGATGGCGAGCCGCTTTGCCTCGGCCTTGCTGAGCACCGCATCGGTGGCGATGACGGCGATCGTCGTATTCGCAGTGGCCGATTGCTTCTCGCGGAACTTAAGGCGCGGCAGCGCCGCATCCTGCGGCATCGGAGCCGGATAGCCGAGCCCGCCGAACTCGTCGTCAAGCTCGAAGGGCGCGGCCCAAAAATGGCGGGTGCTGCCGATCGTCGCCGACCCGAGCGCATTGACGGCGACGAGCGCGCCGACCGTGATGCCATTGGCCAGCACAGTCGATGCCGAGCCGAGGCCGCCTTTGAAGGTTGCGGTAAGCGCGCCCGTGCCGGCACCAGCTGTCCCGGTCAGAAATGTGCCACCGGCAGCCCGGACGGCATCGTAACCGAGGTCGCGATAGGGCGAAAAGCGTCCCCAATCCTTGTCGCCACCGTTGACGAGATCAAAGAGAATTGCCGCCGGAACGATCGGAATGCGGTGGGGACCGACCTCAAAACCGCGTCCCATCTCCCGAAGGGCGGCCTGCACGCCGGAGGCGGCGTCCAGACCGAAGGCTGAGCCGCCGGACAGCACGACGGCATCCACGCTCTGAACGGTGTTTTCCGGCGCGAGCAGATCCGTCTCCCGTGTGCCCGGCGCGCCGCCGAGAACCTGAACTGCGGCCGTCGCCGGCCGTTCGCAAAGCACGACCGAGACACCGGACTTCAACCGGTGATCTTCTGCATTGCCGACCAACAGGCCAGCGACATCGGTAATCAGATTGTTCGGCCCCTTGCGCATCATTCCGCACCGCCTGCACCCATGGCGGCGACAAAACGACCATCCTGCCATTCCATCAGCCGATAGGGCGTGTCGGTCCTCTCGTGGCTGGCGTTGAACTTTACCGGCCCCAGGATCGTCGCAAAGGGCCCTTTCAGCAAGGCTTCGGGAAGCGCGCTGCCGTCCTTGGCAGCCTGATCCTTCGCCTGTTCGAGCAGCGACATCGCGGCAAAGGCCGGCAGGACATAACCCTCGGGTTCGATTCCGCTTGCGCGCATTGCCTTGGCGATGGCTTCCGCTTCGCTCGACCGAGACGCCTCCGGCACCGTCACGGCAAGCACTCCGTCTTCTAGCGGTACCTCAAGGTCGGCGGCATTCAGTACGTCGCCGCCGAGCAGTGTTATGGGGACATTTTCAGCCCTTGCATCACGGGCGATCACGGCGGTGTCGTAGCGGTCGCCTCCGGTAAAGACGTGGGTGGCGCCGCTCTTCGCCAGTCGACGGACGAGGCCAACCTGCTGCTCCTGCGCCGGGCGGTAAGTGTCGGTGAACACGGGTGTCACCCCGATCTCGGCAAGCGCGTTGCGAACGCTTTCGACGAGTTCTCGGCTATGGATCGTGCCGTCGTCGATCAGCGCGAGCGGTTTGCCTTTCCAGTTCGCGACGATGACGTCGGTGATCGCCGCGGCTTCGGCCTTTCCACTCGGCGCCAGCCGGAAAAGCGGCCACTTCTTTTTGAGCGCGTCCTCCATCAGAATGTCGGAGCGAACGCTAAGCGTGATGGCGGGAATGCGAGCCTCGGCCAGGGCCGGCAGGGCAGCTTCGAGGCTCTCCGTGCACAGAAAGCCGATCGCAGCTTCCGCGCCGCTCGCCAGCAGCGCCTTTGTCAGCGCCTCGCCGCCGGCAGGATCGCAGCTTTCGGCGATCGGGATAATCTGACTTCCACGATCCTCCGCCTGAAAAGCGGCGCCGTCCGCCATCTGCTTTCCAAGCGCCGCGAAGGGCCCTTCGGCGGGAGCGACGACGGCAACTTTCAGGCCCGCCGCAAGGGCAGGGAAGGCCGATATCAATCCGGCAACGACGATGCTCTTAACAATCAATCTAAACATGCATTTTTCCCGCAACGACGCCATGTTTTAAGGATGTGTCTCTCTCCGTCAAAGGAAAAGATCGCACAATAAGAGCTCGCCATTCCGATCACGCCATGACTATGCCGCTGCTCCGCAAGAATCTCGCGCCGCCGGGTTTCATATTTTCCGTGAGAGTCTATGTATGTGCAAGACATCGATCCGGAGAGAGATGTGTTGGAGAAGACCCGACTGGACCCAATAACTTACCGCGACGCGATGAGCCGCATGTCCGCTCATGTGCACCTCATCACCACGGCCGATGGGCGCGCGCGGCGCGGCGTCACGATCACTGCGTCCTGCTCGGTGTCTGACGATCCGCCGACGATTCTTGCCTGCCTCAATGCAGCAAATCCCCGCAACGATATCTTCGCACGCTCCGGTGCTTTCGCGCTTAACGTGCTTGGCGAGCCGCACAGGGCGCTGGCTCATGCTTTCTCCGGCCGCGACCAACTGGACATGGAACGGCGCTTCGCGTTCGGCCAATGGACGCAGCTCACCACCGGCGCGCCCATTCTTACCGACGCCGTCGTCGCCTTCGACTGCCGCCTCATCGAGGTCAAGATCATGGCGACCCATCTCATCCTCTTCGGCGAGGTCGTCGATATGCACCTCGGTGAGAAGCACCCACCGCTCATTTATGTGGACCGGGGGTATCACACGCTATAAGTTTTCTTCGGCTGTGGAGGAAACATGGCGAAACACGAGACGGGAAAGCTGCCGCAATCCATCGACCAGACGATGGCAATGCTGGAGGCACAGAACTACCTCGCCGGAACTCAACTTGCGACGGTGCTTTTCCTGGCGCTGAAAATGAAGCGCCCGCTGTTTCTGGAAGGCGAGGCCGGCGTCGGTAAGACCGAGATCGCCAAGGTCCTTGCCCGTTCGCTCGATCGTCCGCTGATCCGGCTGCAATGCTACGAAGGGCTCGACGTCTCCTCGGCCGTCTATGAATGGAACTATCCGGCGCAGATGCTGGAGATTCGCCTTTCGGAGGCGGCCGGCATGGTCGATCGCCAAAGGATCGAGGGCGACATCTTCTCCGAACGATTTCTCATCCGCCGCCCGGTCCTTCAGGCAATATCCGCTGGAGTGGGCCGGGCGCCGGTGTTCCTTATCGATGAACTCGACCGCACCGACGAAGCTTTCGAGGCTTTTCTTCTGGAAGTGCTTTCCGATTTTCAGGTGACCATCCCCGAGCTCGGGACGATCAAAGCGGATGAGCCGCCGATCGTCATTATCACGACCAACCGCACCCGCGAAATTCATGACGCCCTGAAGCGACGCTGCCTCTATCACTGGGTCGACTATCCGAAGGCGGCACAGGAACTGGAGATCATCCGGCGCAAGGTGCCCGGCTGTAACGCCACTCTATCGCGGGAAGTCGTCGCCTATGTCCAAAGACTGCGGGCGATCGATCTTTTCAAGAACCCCGGGGTGGCGGAGACGATCGACTGGGCGACGGCACTCACCGAACTTGACCGATTGGCGCTCGATCCGGAAACGATAGCCGACACGCTCGGCACACTGCTCAAATACCAGGACGATATCGCCCGGATCGAGGGTGCGGAGGGGCGCAAGCTGCTTGCCGAGGTCAAGGCCGAACTCCTGGCTCAGGGCTGACCGTGATGGTGGACGAGCAGACAGTTTCTTCGGTCGCGCCGGGCGACGGCAAACTTGCCGACAACATCGTCTTCTTTGCCCGCGCTCTTCGAAGGGCGGGAATGAGAATAGGTCCCGCCGCTATTGCCGACGCCATCGATGCCGTTACCTTGATCGGGATCGGGTCCCGCAACGAGTTTTATGCAGCCCTTCAATGCACGTTCGTAAAGCGTCATGAGGACCAGGTTCTGTTCGACGAAGCGTTCAACCTGTTCTGGCGCTCGCGCGACCTCGTCCAGAAGATGATCGCGCTTCTGTCGCCGATTGCACCCGAGCGGCAGGGTGAAGATCGCGCCAGGCGCGCCGGCGCGGAGCGACTCCGCGAGGCACTCCTCGCAGGAAGGGACGATACCCGTCCGCCGCGGGACGAACCGGAAATCGAGATCGATGCCCGCTACACGGTCTCCGGTCGCGAGCTGTTCCGCAAGGCGGACTTCGCCCAGATGACCGCCGCGGAGATCGCCGAGGCGAGGAAGGTCTTGTCATCGCTGATATTGCCGCTGGATCGTGTGCGGACCCGCCGCTTTCGCGCCGCCCATCGGCCGGCGCGGATCGATCCGCGCGCCACCATGCGCGATGCAATGCACTTTGGCGGCGAATTGATTCTGCCGCGCTTTCGCGAGCCGCGCCTTGTTCATCCGCCGCTCGTCGTGCTCGCCGATATTTCTGGATCGATGAGTCAGTATACGCGGATTTTCCTGCATTTCCTGCACGCGCTGACGGAACAGCGACAACGCGTTCACACCTTTCTTTTCGGGACACGGCTGACGAATGTCACGCGCCAGATGCGCAACCGCGATCCCGACGAAGCGCTCGACGAATGCGTGGCGGCAGTCAAGGATTGGTCTGGTGGCACACGCATTGGAGAAACGCTTCACGAATTCAACCGGCGTTGGTCGCGTCGGGTGCTCGGGCAGGGTGCCATCGTCCTTCTGATCACCGACGGCCTCGAGCGCGATGACACGGCAGAACTCGAAGTCGAGATCGATCGCCTGCATCGCTCCTGCCGGCGCCTCATCTGGCTCAACCCGCTGCTGCGCTTCGACGGCTTTGAAGCGCGCGCCCGTGGCGTCAGGGCGATGCTGCCGCATGTTGACGAATTCCGGGCGGTGCACAATCTTGAGTCTGTGGCCGAACTGGTGAAATCGCTGTCCGGCCAGGGTACAAAAGATGCCGATCCGCGGCGCTTTCTGCACCCGCGAGCGGCATGAGACACAAACAACGGGTAACCAACATGTCGAAAGAGCCCAATATCCTCGACCCGCTGGAGGTCGCCGAAACCTGGTGCAGTGACGGACGCAAAGTGGCGCTTGCGACTGTCATCGAGACCTGGGGCTCGGCGCCGCGACCGATCGGCAGCCATCTGGTGATCGATGAGGAAGGAAATTTCCAGGGCTCGGTCTCCGGCGGATGCGTCGAAGGCGCCGTCATCGCCGAGGCAATGGACATCATCGAATCAGGAACACCCAAGATCCTCGAATTCGGCGTTGCCGACGAGACGGCCTGGCGCGTCGGCCTTTCCTGCGGTGGCCGCATCCGGGTCTATGTCGAAAGAATTGACGGCTGACGATGGAACGCTCCACCCTCCAAGCAATCAATGTGGCACGTGCGGCGCGACGGGCGGCTGTGGTCGTCACCGATCTTTCGGGCGGCGCCAGTCAGGTCTTTCTCGAGGGCGCGCGCCTTCAGCCGGAATGGGACGGCCTGATCGTCGAGGCATTGCGCTCGGGACGCGCGGGCGTTGCGGCGGTGGAAGGACGATCGCTCTTCGTCAATGTCCACCTGCCGCCACCGCGCATCGTTGCGATCGGCGCCGTTCACATCTCCCAGGCGCTTGCCGAGTTGGCGGCGGTTGCCGGATTCGACATGACGATCATAGATCCACGCACTGCGTTCGCAACGCCTGAGCGGTTCCGTGCTGTCGAACTCTTGGCTGAATGGCCGGAAGACGTTCTGCCCTCGAGGCCACTCGACCGCTACACGGCACTCGCCGCTCTCACGCATGATCCGAAAATCGACGATTATCCGATCCGGACGGCTTTGGAAGCGGGCTGCTTCTATGTGGGTGCGCTCGGCAGCCGCAAGACCCATGCAGCACGCGTCGAAAGATTGGGTCAGGCAGGCGTGCCTGCGGACGTCATCGGTCGGATCAAGGCCCCGATCGGCCTCCACATCGGCGCGGCGAGCCCCGCCGAAATCGCCGTCGCCGTCCTGGCCGAGATCATCGAAGCCCTGCGCAGCCGTGATGCGACCGGCCGGACGGGAGGTACACGATGAAGTTCGGTCCCGTACGGCTTGCCGATGCCGAGGGCGCTGTTCTTGCGCACGCAATAAAAACAGGAGCGCAGCGATTGCCGAAGGGCCACCGGCTGAGCCGCACGGACATTGCGACGCTTGCCGAAACCGGTGTTGAGGAGGTCATCGTCGCCCGGCTCGATGCCGATGACCTGCTCGAAAACGAGGCGGCGGCACGCATCGCCGCGGCGATCGCTCCCGACCACCTGCGCTTTTCAAAAGCAGCGACCGGCCGGGTGAATGCCCACGCCACCGTCTCTGGCCTTTTCGTTGCAAATCGCACCGTCGTCGACCGGCTGAACCGGATCGATCCGGCGATCACGCTCGCCTGCCTCGCCGATCACACGGCGGTCGAAACGGGCGACATGGTGGCGACAATCAAGATTATCCCGCTGGCGGTAGCGGAGCGGTTCGTCGAGCAGGCGGAGGGTATGCTGCGGGCCGAGGCAGCCTTCGAGGTAAAGCCCTTCGTACCGCACCGCGCGGCACTGATCGCAACCGAGTTGCCATCGCTCAAGCAGCAGGTGATGGACAAGACCCATGCGGTTCTCGCAGCCCGGCTCTTGCGCTCCGGAAGCCATCTCGTCACGGAACGTCGTGTGGAGCATACGGAGGCGGCCGTTGCAGCCGCCATCGCCGATCTCAAGCCGGCCCATGACCTGCTCCTCATCTTCGGCGCTTCGGCAGTTTCCGATCCAGACGACGTGATTCCAGCGGCAATCCGGCGCGCAGGCGGGGTCGTCGAGCATGTCGGAATGCCGGTCGATCCGGGCAATCTTCTGGTTCTGGGCCGAATCGCCGAAAGTCCTGTCGTCGGGGCACCGGGTTGCGCACGAAGTCCAAGGGAGAACGGGTTCGACTGGATTCTCGACCGCCTTCTTGCCGGCGAGTGGCCGAGTTCTGAGGATATCACCGGCCTCGGTGTCGGCGGCCTGCTGAACGAGATCCCGACGCGGCCGCAACCGCGGGAGCAAACCGCCAGTCCGCCGCGAGGTCCGGCACGGATCGCCGTCCTGGCTGCGGGGCGGGCAAGCAGAATGGGGGCGAGCGGCGGTCACAAGCTCCTGGCCGAGTTCGACGGCGTTCCACTGGTCCGGCGCACAGTCGAAACCGCACTCGCCGCCGACGCCGGAAAGGTGATCGTCGTAACCGGATACCGCGAAGACGATATTCGCGCTGCGCTCGCAGGTCTGCCTGTGGAGTTTGTCTCGAATCCGGATTACACCGCCGGCATGGCCTCTTCACTGGTGGCAGGCGTGACCGCGCTCGGAACGGAGGCAGGCGGCGTTCTCGTGATGCTGGCGGACATGCCGGGTGTTACCGCCGATCACCTGCGCAAGATGATCGAAGTCTTCGACGGCGAAGGCAGGCATGTGGTCGTGCGCGCCGTTTCGGAAGGCCAGCGCGGCAATCCAGTCATTCTGCCGAAAGAGACCTTCGCCGCGGTCAGGCAACTCGTCGGCGATGTCGGAGCACGGCATATCGTCGAACGATGCGGGCTCCCGGTCATCGACGTCGAGCTCGGCGAAGCGGCGCGCCTTGATCTCGACACCCCGGAAGCGATCATAGCCGCAGGCGGCGTATTGAAGGAGTGACGATGGACAATGCGGCGATCGAGGAGATGTTCGAAACGCTGGGACCGGTGACGATCCGCCGCATGTTTGGCGGCAAGGGCATCTATTTCGAAGGCGTCATCTTCGCCCTCGAAGTCGGCGGCGAAATCCTTCTCAAAGGCGACGCCGAATCGGCGCCCGAGTACGAGCAGGCGGGCTGCCGTCAGTGGGCCTACGACGGCAAAGGCAAGAGCGTGAAGATGCCCTATTGGAGCATTCCCGATCCGGCGCTGGACGACTCGGACGAGATGGCACGCTGGGTGAGGATCGCCTACGCGGCGGCGCTCAGAACAAGAAAGTAGAGTGGTGCTGCCCGAACTAACGAGGCCAAGAGCTCAGGCGAGGGCCCGAACGGCGTCGGCGGCGAAACGCGAGAGCGGCTGGGGCAGGGCGGAAAGATCAAACCAGCCGATGTCGGAGAGCTTGTCCGGTTCGGTGAGATGCGGCTCACCTGAAAAATCTTCCGTGACGTAGATGAGCGAAATCCAGTGCTGCTGGTCGGCTTCGATCACCTGTTCGCTGACGCAGAGAAAGCGGGTCGAATGGATGGAAAGGCCGCTTTCCTCTTCCGCCTCTCGGCGCGCCGCATTCTCGGCGCACTCCATATGGTCGACCTTGCCCCCGACGATGTTCCAGTGACCCGCCTCTGGCGCCTTGAGGCGCCGGCAAAGCAGTATCTTGCCGTCGCGCATGATCGCGAGGCCGCAACCAACACCGGGGAAATCGACGCCGGGAAGAGCCATGAGGCCGAAAGTCAGGCCTTGCCTGCTATCAGCATGAAGGCCGGGATCTCATCGCCAAAACCGACGGGCGTCGGACCGTCGTCATGATCGCGACGATGCCGGTTGCGGCGGTCGCGGTTGTCGTCATTGGCGGCATTCTGCGCCCGGCCTGGCCGATCGTTGCGGCCGGGATGGCCGCGCCCATTGTCTGCATTGCGTTCCGGTTTCACCGCTTCCGCCCTTTCCGCGACTGGTTCGAGTTCAGCCGCACTATCGGCATAGGCAGTATCAGATCTATGTTCGGAGCGGCCCCTGCCGGAACGTTCCACATCTTTTTTGCGGTCCTTATGACGATCGCGGCCACGATCCCTGCGGCCGGCGTCATGGCTTTCCATCGGTTCCGGAAGCTCGGAAAGATCGCCGTTCAACCACTCGACTTTCTGGCCGATCAGCTTCTCGATGGCATCCGAGAATTTCGTGTCGCGCTTCGTGACAAGCGTGAAAGAAGCACCGGAACGGCCTGCGCGGCCGGTGCGGCCAATACGGTGAACATAGTCTTCGGCGTGAATCGGGACGTCGAAATTGAAGACATGGCTGACGTCCGGAATATCCAGCCCACGCGCGGCCACATCCGAAGCGACGAGCAGCTTGATATTGCCGTCCTTGAAATTGGCAAGCATCGTCATGCGCGAGCGCTGATCCATATCTCCATGCAGTGCGCCGACGGAGAAGCCGTGGCGATCGAGCGAACGGAACAGATCGGCCACGTCCTTCTTGCGGTTGCAGAAGATGATTGCGTTCTTCAATTCGTCCTGGGCGCGGATCAGATCGCGCAGGACGGCGCGTTTCTCATAGTCCTTGGCATGCGAGGCAACGAACCGCTGCGTCACGGTGTTCGCGGTAGACGCGGGACGGGCCACCTCCACACGCTCCGGGTTCTGCAGGAAGCGGTCGGCAAGCTTCTGGATTTCCGGCGGCATCGTGGCCGAGAAGAACAGCGTTTGGCGAGTGAAGGGAATGAGCTTCGCGATTCGTTCGATGTCAGGGATGAAGCCCATGTCGAGCATGCGGTCGGCTTCGTCGATGACCAGGATCTCGACGCCTGTCATCAGCAGCTTGCCGCGCTCGAAATGGTCGAGCAGCCGGCCGGGGGTGCAAATCAGCACATCGGCTCCGCGCTCGAGTTTGCGGTCCTGTTCATCAAAGGAAACACCACCGATCAAAAGCGCGATGTTGAGCTTGTGGTTCTTGCCGTACTTATCGAAGTTCTCGGCGACCTGCGCGGCGAGTTCGCGCGTCGGCTCGAGGATCAGCGTGCGCGGCATGCGGGCGCGGGCACGACCCTTTTCCAACAGCGTCAGCATCGGCAAAACGAAGGACGCCGTCTTGCCGGTTCCGGTCTGTGCGATACCCAGAATGTCACGGCGTTGCAGCGCCGGAGGGATGGCCCCGGCCTGGATCGGAGTAGGAGTTGCGTAGCCCGCATCGGTAACGGCGGAGAGAACTTTTTGGCTCAGGCCAAGGTCAGCAAAATTGGTCAAAGGGGAAACTGTTTCCGTTCCGGTTCAATAGAACACTGCTCGATCGATGGAAAATGCGCCACCACGTGGCGGCGCTCTTAAGCCGAAAGGCGCCGAAAGTCAAGAAATCCAGCACGTTGAAGCAATGAAAGGTAAACGAGTGCGAATCTGTCCATTTCTTGTCAAGCGGAAGGAGACGACATTAGCTCCCGTAAACATCAGTTCATCAAGCCCGCGAGCTTCGTGCCGGCGCGAAGAAAATGCACTGGATCGACGGCGCGGCCGTCCAAGCGAACTTCATAATGCAGATGCGGACCCGTCGATCGCCCGGTGCTTCCGGACTTGGCGATGACGTCATCTGCTCGCACATGGTCGCCGACATTGACGAGGATGACCGACAGGTGGGCATAACGGGTTACGACGCCGTTGCCATGATCGATTTCGACCATGTTGCCGTACCCGCCCATCGGGCCGGCCGTGGTGACGGTCCCAGCGGCCGCAGAGCGAATGCGCGTGCCGATCGATACTCGAAAATCGATGCCCGCGTGGAGCGCCAGTCGCCCGAGAAACGGATCCAGCCGATTGCCGAAATTGCTGGTGACATCGCTGGTGGGTGCCGGACTCAGGAGCGGCAGCTTGCGGGCGGCGTCGCGGGTTTCCTCCAATTCCAACAGCGCACCATCGAGCACAGCAAGCGATTTCCCGAACGGATCCTCATCCTGCGGTTCGACGAACGGTCCGCCGATCGCGTTTCCGTCAGCCTTGCTCGCAGCAGCCTCCTTCGTGCCGGCTGACAGTGTGGCGCCGGTGCGTTCGACGATCGTCCTGATCGCTTCGGACGCCCGGTTCGCGCTGCTCGTCAGATGCTCTATGCGCACCATCTGATCGCGCTCGACATCTTTGAGCGAAAGCGTGACTTTGGAAAAGATGCGGTCCGCCCGATCCGAGACGGTTTCAGGCAGGGCAGGTGCGTAGGCGAGGGCGCTGACGCGTGACGGCGTTGCACCGGCCTCTCTGTTCAACCCCATAATCTCTTCAATTGCCTCCGCGCCACCCTTCGCATCCGCAGGCTTCTCGAAAGCGAGGGGGTCAATCGCAGAAGATGCCTCGTCGCCGAGATCTTCGGAGGTGTCGGCACTTGCCGCCAAGGCACCGAGCTTGTCACTGCGCGACCATAGCGCCGACTGCTGCTGCAGGAGTTTCTCGACTTTATCCTCGACGACTTGCTGATCCAGCAATTGCCGGCTCGTCACCCGGTCTACTTGCGCCCTGAGAGCAGTGATTCGGTCTTCGTATTCGTGCTGCATACGGGCCTGGCGAGCGATCGTGCCGCCGATGAGGTCGTCCCGCAGGACTAGGTAAGTCGTGGCCGCCAGATAGCCGATGCTGAAGATCCCGATGACAGAGGTAGCAAGCGCCGCCATCCACGGGCGAATGGTCATGTGCCGGACCTTGTCGCCGCTCGCCAGGATAAGCACATGGCTTTGCTTGCGCCTTCGAAAGGCACCGTTTGCCGAACGACCAGACACCACATCACCCCCAGCCGGATGCGAATTAACTCGCGTTGCCCGGAGTAATTACACTTTATTAGGGTTAACAAACCATTGAGCGTAGGCCGGCATCAGATGTTGGTGGACGCTGTCATCGAGCGATAGAAGGACGGCGTCAAACCGGCTTCCGCGCGCGCTATATCATTGAACGGGGCCTTCAGCGGTCCGCGAAAATTCGCCCGCACGAGCGCCTGAAACGTTGCGGCCGGATCCTTCTTTTGCCGGGCGCAAAGGAAGCGGAACCATTTTGCCCCGACGGCGACGTGGCCCTTTTCGTCCTCGTAGATCACATCGAGAACGGCAGCACTTTCATGATCGCCGGTTTCGCGCATTTTCGCCTGCAGAGCCGGCGTGACATCAAGACCGCGGGCTTCGAGTATGAGCGGCACGACGGCGAGGCGCGCGGTCAGGTCGTTCCGCGTGTCGTGCGCGGCCTGCCACAGCCCGTCATGCGCGGGCAGATCGCCATAGTCCGCGCCAAGGTCGTTCAGCCTCTGCCGCACCATCCGAAAATGTTTCGCCTCCTCGAAGGCGACCTGCATCCATCCGTCGAAGAAAGAATTGGGCACGGGTTCCGAGGCAAAGCGGGCGACGATGTCAAGCGCTAGGTCGACGGCATTCAATTCGATATGCGCGATCGCGTGCAGGAGCGCGATGCGCCCCTTCAATGAACCGAGCGAGCGCCGCTTGACCTGGGTCGGCGGCGTGAGCACGGGCCTCTCCGGCCGTCCTGGCCGCTCAGGAACCGGACGATCCCGCGGGGAGCGCAACGACAGCTTCCTCCCCTGCCAACGTCGCGCCGCCGCCTGCGCCAACTCGGTCTTCAGGTGGAGGTCAGGCGTGCGAATCGCCTCGACGGCAGCGCCTCGCAAACTGTGGAACTGCGGAAGGTCGGTCATCCCTCGCTCCTCTCGGTTCAAAGCGTCCTCGCGGCCGCCAGAACCTCGCTCGCGTGGCCGGCAACCCTGACCTTTTCCCAGACCCGGTTGATGGTCCCGTCCGCGTTTATCAGGAATGTCGTACGCTCGACGCCCATGTACTTACGCCCGTACAGCGTCTTCTCCACCCAGACGCCGTAGGCGTTGACGACGCTCTTCTCTTCGTCTGCCGCCAGCGCAACCGTGAGATTGTGCTTCTTGGCGAAGCGGTCGTGCTTTTTGGCCGAATCGGGCGAGAGCCCGATCAGAACGACGCCCGCCGCCGCGAAATCGTCGGCGAGGCCGGAGAAGGAGATCGCTTCCTCGGTGCAGGCCTTGGTATCATCCTTGGGATAGAAAAAGAGCACCACCGGTTTGCCGCGAAGAGCGGAGAGCGAGATCGAACCGCCGCCGTCGCGAGGAAGCTCAAAGTCGGGTGCGACATCACCTGGTCCCAATCGTGCCATGATTTAACCTTTCTTGCGCCAAGTTTTGCAGACATTCGGCAGCTACTGCATGTTTCCTGAAATCGCAGCCGACTTAAGGATAAAAACATGCAGCGATTCAAAGTGCTACAGCGTCCTTTGTGCGTCTGAAAAGACGCACGGCGCTGTAGGGCATATCGAAAATCGACGACGGCCGTCCAGCGGTTTTGTGATAGATTTGACAGGCGGCGGACGGCTTCCCCGGCTAGGAGTCTGGTCGGCGTTTCGTCATGCAAAAACCGGGGCGGTAGCGAGCCTTTCCACAGCATCGGCAGGGACGCGTGGTGACGTGGCTCGACAAATTGTGATCTACATGGGTGAACGAAAGGTCCGGCCCTCGCGCGCGGCGACTGGTCTTACAAGGAAATGTGCAATGCCGCACTTAGGTGGAGGGCGCCCGCACCGATGAGCGATATCCGCGGCGAAAGGGTTTGCTTTCGCAAGGAAGACATCATCGCGCTGCACGAGCTGCCTTCGGCGCAAGCCCATGATCCCGTGATCGTGCATGCGCCTCGGCCGGGCGGCGCCATGCGTTTTCTCGGCAAGATCATACTGTGCTGCTCGTTGCTCGCTTTTCTCGTCGTGGCGTCCCTTGTCGCGGCCATCGAAGGTGGCCTGGTCGACGGGCCGCTCAACAGGCGAGCGCGCACGGCGCTGAACGCTGCTCTTGGCGAAAACTACCGTGCCGATGTCGAGAGCACCGTTCTCCGCATGACCAGCGGCGGTGCGCTTGCACTAAAGGCGCGCGGGGTGACGCTCAAGGAAAGCGTATCGGGCCGCCATCTCGCCAAGCTCGGCGCAATTTCGATTGCGCTCGATCCCTTCGCCCTGATGACCGGCCGCATCGCCGTGTCGCGGCTCGAGGCGGAGGAGGGCCAACTCGATACGGGTCTGCTGCCACGCGGCGAACCGATCGACCTCACGACGATCCGCATCGCCGATGTCGGCGATGCGCTCGAGAAATTGTTTGCACAGGCCGATCGCATGTCGCGACTGACCGCGGGCAGGGCGACTCAAACCGTGCTGCTCTCCGATTTCAGCCTGTCGGTCACGGGCTCACGTGGTCGTGTCGTTCCCGTCGAAGTGAAAACGCTGGAGTTCACGCACGACCCCGACAGCTCCATGCGCGTCGATGGTACGGTCGCGATCGACGGGATCGAAGCGAAACTGACCGCCAAGGCTCTCGGTGAGAACGGCCGCATCGGAGGTTTCGAAGGGACCGTCAGCGCTTTGCCGCTCTCTCCCTTTCTCTACCACGGCAAATCGGGAAGCGAGGAAGCCTTCGGCGTCGAGGCGGCGGCGGACGTCAGCCTGAAAGCCACCCGCGCGGCTGACGGACAGAAGCCGGCGCTCGACGTCGGCGTCAGGACATCGCAAGGTTCGTTCCATGCCGGTGGCCTTGTTTCCGCTCTCAATCCCTCCGAACTGAACGTCTCCTATGATTTTGACCGCGCCTCGGTCGAAATATTGCCATCCATCGTCAAGATCGGACGCTCGAGCTTTCCTTTTACCGGCGCCCTCATCGATCTCGACAAGGTTGCAGAGGCCAGCCAAAAGGGCTTCGCCGTCGACCTTCTCTTGAGGAACGCAAGTACGGACCCAGAAGACATACAGGAGAGCCCGCTTGCCTTTGACGCCAAGGCAAGCGGACGGTTCGAGGCCGGCAGCCACCGGCTTATTTTCGACCAGCTGGCGATATCGAGCCCGCTTGGTTCCATGGCCGGTTCACTCTCGGTCACCTTCGGCAAGACATCGCCGCAGATCAGCTTCGCCATGCTCAGCGATCAGATGCATTCCACCGCCGTCAAGCAATTGTGGCCTTGGTGGATTGCCAAGGGAGCGAGACGATGGGCGATCGGCAATCTCTTCGGCGGCACGGTGACCGACGCGCGGATCGAGGTTTCAATAGCCGAGGGACGGATCGCCAACAACAAGGGCGACCTCAGGCTCAACGAACATGAGCTCAACATAAACTTCGACATCGAGGACACCCGGATCAATATCGCCGGCGATATCCCTCCGCTTCGCGACACGGCGGGGCATTTCAAGCTCAGCGGCGAGCGCATGGTCGTCGACGTCGAGCGAGGGGCCGCCTATTTCCCGTCCGGGCGCTCGGTCGCATTGAACGGCGGCGACTTCATCATCCCCGACGTCTATGCGAAGCCATTGATGGCGGAAATGAAGATCGAAGTCGGCGGGCAGGCCGACGCGATTGCCGAACTGGTCGCCTACAAACCGATCCGTGCCCTTCAGAAGACCCCGTTCGTGCCGCAGGATTTCACCGGGCCGATGACCGCCCTGGTTGGCGCGCGGTTCGGTCTGATTTCGGATCAGAAGCCGCCGTCGCCTCTCTGGCAGGCGGAGATGCAGCTACAGGACGTGACAATTAACCGTCCCATCTCCGGTCGTTCCATCGCCAACCTGGCTGGCACCATGCGGATCGACAACGCCCAGGCGGTGCTAGAGGCCGATGCACTGATCGACGGTTCCAGGATGCGGATCGCACTGACCGAGCCGGTGGACAGCAAGGCAAACGTGAAGCGAACACGCGAAATCTCCGGGACGCTCGACGACGCCGCCCGACGGAAGATCGCTCCGGCCTTGTCCGGCATCGTCAGCGGGCCGGTCGGTGTCGACGTGTCGATGGCAGAAGACGGCAGCCAATCCGTCAAGGCGGACCTCGGCAAGGCGTCGCTGTCGCTGCCTTGGATCGGCTGGAGCAAGGGGGCCGGAATCCCCGCAAAAGCGCAATTCACCGTCAAGGCAAGCGGCGGTGTAACGGAGATCGGCGATTTCGATATCGCTGGCGACGGGTTTGGCGCTGCAGGTCGTCTGCGCGTCGACGACGCCGGCCTCGCATCGGCCGAGTTGAACGGCGTGCGCCTTGCAGGCGGAGACAATTTCGCCGTCACGATCGATCGTAACAAGGGCGGTTATGCCGTTGGTTTGAGAGGCGGGGCCGCGGACATCAGGCCGGCGCTCGTACGTGCGAAAGCCGGATCCGGTTCGGCTGACAATGGCAATATCACGGTCAATGCCCGGCTTGACCAGGTCACGGGCTTCAACGGCGAAGTCTTATCCAATGTGCGTTTCTTCTATTCGGCCCGCGGGCAACAGATCGACGATGTCGACTTTTCGGCTGTGACCGGAAGCGGGCAAGCGGTCGTCGCCAAGACCGCCAAATCCGGCGCCGACAACATACTGGAACTGACAACCGGTGACGCGGGGTCGCTGGCGCGCTTTGCCGATATCTATCGCAACATGCGCGGCGGCCTGATGAATCTAAGGCTGCGCGACCGTGGCGCGCGTTCCTGGCGCGGCGCAGTGGATGTGCGCAAATTCTCGCTCGTCGGTGAACAGCGGCTGCAATCCATGGTCTCGACGCCAGCGGGAGAGGATGGCCGCAGCCTCAACCAGGCGGTTCGGCGTGATATCGACGTGAGCACGGCGCAGTTCGACCGCGGCTTCGCTCAACTCTTCCTGGATCAGGGTACGATCCGCGTCGAAAGCGGCATCCTGCGCGGCGTCAATGTCGGGGCGACATTCCAGGGCACCGTGCGCGACTCGCGGGACCGGATGGACATGACGGGTACCTTCATGCCGGCCTATGGGCTGAACCGGCTGTTCGGCGAACTGCCGCTGATCGGAGTTCTCCTCGGCAATGGCCGCGATCGCGGCCTGCTCGGGATAACGTTCAAGCTGACCGGCCAATTCACGCAACCCCAACTCACGATCAACCCGTTGTCGATCATCGCGCCCGGCGTGTTCCGCAGCATTTTTGAGTTTCAGTAAGACGATCCGGATCGCGGCGGTATTGCCGCGGAGTCCATCGACGGCAAAAAGCAAAACGAGAAAGGGAGGGGAAGCTGCATGCTTCCCCTCCCTTTCTACAGCGGCGCGCGTCTTATCAGACGCGCCAAGGACTCTCCCATGCGGCTCAGGCCGGCCGCACCAGGATATGCTTCTTCTTGCCGAGCGAAAGCTTGATGACACCGCCGGCGATGTCGTCATATGCAACGACACGACGTTCGTCGCTGATCGCTTCATCGTTGATTCTGACAGCACCGCCCTGGACGTGGCGTCGCGCTTCGCCATTGGAGGCCGCCAGCCCGGCCCGCACGATGAGCGTCAGCAGCCCGACGCCGGCCTCGAGCTCGGAGGCGGGAACTTCGACCGATGGCAGGTTCTCGGCAAGCGCGCCTTCCTCGAAGGTCTTGCGCGCCGTTTCGGCTGCATTTTCCGCGGCATCTCGGCCATGAAGAATTGCAGTCACCTCAGTTGCCAGGATTTTCTTCGCCTCATTGATCTCCGATCCTCCCAAGGCGGCGAGACGGTTGATTTCCGCCATCGGCAATTTCGTAAAGAGTTTCATAAATCGAATGACGTCGGCATCCTCTGTGTTTCGCCAATACTGCCAGAAATCGTAGACGGATAGCAGTTCGGCATTCAACCAGACCGCACCCGAAGCAGACTTGCCCATCTTCGCGCCCGAGGATGTCGTGAGCAACGGCGAGGTAAGGGCATAGAGCTGCGGAGTGCTCATTCTGTGGCCGAGATCGATGCCATTGACGATGTTGCCCCACTGGTCAGAGCCGCCCATCTGAAGGCGACAATCATAACGCTTACTCAACTCAACGAAATCGTAGGCTTGGAGGATCATGTAGTTGAATTCGAGGAATGACAGCGAGTGTTCACGATCGAGCCGCGTCTTCACGCTGTCGAAGGAGAGCATGCGGTTCACCGAGAAGTGGCGGCCGACATCGCGCAGAAATTCGAGATAGTTGAGCGAGCGCAGCCATTCAGCGTTGTTGACCATCAACGCTCGGTTCGCACCGTTGTCGTAATCGAGGTAGTTGGCGAAAACGCGCTTAATCGAGGCGATGTTGTTTTCGATCGTCTCGACTGTCATCAGTTGCCGTGCTTCGTCCTTGAACGACGGGTCTCCGACCATACCGGTACCACCGCCCATCAGCGAGATCGGCCGATGGCCCGTTGCCTGAAACCAGTGCAGGAGCATGATCTGGGTGAGGTGTCCAACATGCAGGCTCGATGCCGTGGGATCATATCCGATATAAGCAGTTACAGTCTCCTTTCGCAGCAGATCGTCGAGCCCGGCATCATCGGAGGTCTGATGGATGAAACCGCGCTCGCTGAGCGTATGGAGGAAATCGGACTTGAACTCGGACATGACCTGTTTCTTTCGGCTGGGTAGGACGTCTGCGGCCGGCGTTTATCATTGTTTTGTCGAAAGTGCACGTTTTTGGTTGGCGTGCATTTTGTTATGAACGGCGAGGCGGACGAGGGACAGCGCCTCGTTCCTGCCGGCATCGATCGAGGCGACCAGCGCGGAGGAAATCAATGGGCAAGCTCTTGACGGCAATCGGCCTGATGAGCGGCACGAGCATGGACGGCATCGACGTCGCACTGCTCGGGACCGACGGCGAGAACGTCGTTGAGAGAGGCCCTTCGGCCGGATACGCCTACGATGCGCGTTTTCGAGCACGGCTGAAACAGGGGCTCGAAGACGCCAGATCGATCACCGCACGGACGGAAAGGCCGGGGACACTCGCCCAATTGGAGCGGGACCTAACGCTGCGCCATGCGGAGGCAGTCAGGGCATTCTTGCGTGAAAACAATCTGTTGCCGGAGAGTATTGATGTAATAGGTTTCCATGGGCAAACAGTCCTGCACCGCCCCGACGAGGGATTGACGGTGCAGATCGGCGATGGAGACTTGCTGGCGCGCGAAACACACATCGACGTCGTCTACGACATGCGGGCCAACGACATGGTTCATGGCGGCCAGGGAGCGCCGCTCATTCCGGCCTACCACGCTGCGCTCGCCCACGGCCTGTCGGAAAAGCGGGAGATCGACGCGCCGGTTGTCTTCGTCAACATCGGCGGTATCTCCAACCTCACCTTCGTTGGCGCCGACCGGCGAATCGCCGCCTATGACAGCGGTCCCGGCAATACGCTGATCGACCAATGGGTGGAGGCCCATGCCGGTGTCCCCTATGATCAGGGCGGCATGATCGCGAGCGAAGGCGCGATCGTGCCAGAACTCGCCGATCGGTATCTTTCTCATCCGTTCTTTACCGCGGAGAAACGCCGCTCGCTCGACCGGAACGACTTCGCGCCACCCTCAGGCGCCGACGCAGGCCTGGAAGACGGCGCGCGCACGCTCGCCTACGTCACCGCCGCAGCCATTTTCAAATCGGCAGGGCATCTTCCGGAGGCACCGGCGACCTATGTGATCTGCGGCGGCGGCCGGCTCAATCCGGTCATCATGAAGGATCTGACGACGCTCGCCGATACCGCGCACGGCCGGGTGCTTACTGCTGAAGCACTGGAATTGAACGGCGATTCGATGGAGGCCGAGGCGTGGGCCTATCTGGCGGTGAGGTCACTGCGCGGCTTGCCGTTGACCTACCCCGAAACGACCGGCGTCGATCGCCCCGTGAGTGGCGGTCGATTTGCATCGACGGTTGCAGATGCCGAAGCTGATCAAGGGACAAGACACGGCGAGCGGCCCTGACAGCAACTTCACACTTTTCCTTGTGTTCTAATTGTTTCTTCGTACTCCGCCGGTAGGATAGCTTTCCGTGTGTGAGACTTACGCGGATCGGTGATTCGCAATCGGAGCTGTTCGGAAGCTGTCGAATGGGTGGTGCGATTTCCCTTCTGGCCGTGAATTTTATTGTCGCCCAGATTTTTGTGGTCGCATTTGTCATCGTCGCGGCAAAAAGCCGCTCGGGCCGGCCGGCGATCTGGATAGCTGCGTGTTTCGCTGTCGCCTCCTTGGCGGCTGTGTTTGAAGCCGTTCTGCCTTTCAGCCCGTTTCCCCGCCTGTTCGCGATAGCCGCTTTTGCGAGTGTCCTCGGAGGATTCAGCCTGCTTCGCGTCGGGCTAGGGCTGCTTTATCAGGTGCCGGCCCGGCCGGCGCTGCTTGCAGCTTTCTTCATCGGTTCGGTCACCGTGGATCTCATGATATACGAACTTCCGCGCGGCACCTTGCAGCATGCTTTCTTTTACCAGATGCCGTTCTTCCTGATACAGGCGTGGTCCGCGTCGGCGATCGTCCGGTCGCGGCGGAAAAATTACGCCGACCGGATTCTGCTCTGGCTTCTGGTGTTGAGCGCGGCCTACTATCTTGCAAAGATCTATGCTGCGGTGGCAGCAGGCGCAGGAAGAACGGCAGCAGATTATGTCTCAAGTCCATTCGCGCTGATTTCGCAGGCTCTTGGAGCCATGCTGATCGTCGGAACCGGCCTCGCAATGCTCGGAGTCATGGTCAAGGATATCATCGACGACGCCCGGGCCAGCTCTGAAATCGACGCCCTTTCGGGCCTCTACAATCGCCGGGGCTTCATGGAGCGTCTTGCTCCGATGCTGGAGCGACGCGGCGCCGAAAATCCTGGCGCTCTCATCCTTACCGACCTCGACCATTTCAAGCAGGTGAACGACAGTTACGGCCATCATGCCGGAGACGAGGTGATCCGGCGGTTTTCATGCCTCCTTCGCGACCTGATGCCGAGCCGGGCCGTTGCCGGGCGCCTCGGAGGCGAGGAATTTGCCGTGTTTCTTCCCCTGACGAGCCTGTCGGAGGCGCGTGTGCTCGCCCACGGCATCCGCGCGGCGATGGCATCGATGCAGATTGACGGCCTGCCTGACAACGCGACGGTTACCGCCAGCTTCGGCGTCGCTACGGTCGTTGTAAACGAGCCGCTCGAATTGGCCATGCGACGTGCGGACAAGGCGCTTTATGCCGCCAAGGCCGCTGGCCGGAACAGGGTTGAGTGTGCCGACACGCCGACACATGTCGTGAAGCCGGCGGTCCCGCATTGGGTCGGACGGAGCTAGAGCCTATTGTTAAGCGCGTTCTCGCGTGCTCATCCGCACGCGAGGCGGCTTGGTACAATTCCATCTGTCAGCGGATGCGCTTGGCGGCCGGTTCCGGCGTCAGTTCGCCGTTAAGGCGGCGATCGAGATAGTCTTCGCATTCGGCCATCAGATTCTCGATCTGGCCGTTGAAGAAATGGTTCGCGCCGGGCACGGTCTTGTGCGTGATCAGGATGCCTTTCTGCGCCTTGAGCTTGTCGACGAGGCCGTTGACGTCCTTCTCGGGGGCAACCTTGTCGGAATCGCCGTTGATGATCAGACCGGACGAGGGGCAGGGAGCGAGGAACGAGAAGTCATAGATGTTCGGCTGCGGCGCGACCGCCATGAAGCCTTCGATTTCCGGACGGCGCATCAGCAGTTGCATGCCGATCCAGGCGCCGAAGGAGTAACCGGCAACCCAGCAGCTCTTTGAATCGGGATGCAGGCTCTGCACCCAGTCGAGCGCAGACGCCGCGTCGGAAAGCTCGCCGGCACCATGATCGAACTCACCCTGGCTTCGCCCGATACCGCGGAAGTTGAACCGGAGCGTCGTGAAACCTCGCTTCTGAAACATGTAGAAAAGCTGGTAGACGATCTGGTTGTTCATCGTGCCGCCGAACTGGGGGTGCGGGTGCAGGATGATGGCGATCGGGGCGCTCTTCTGCTTCGAAGGCTGGTAGCGACCTTCCAGTCGACCGGCTGGTCCGTTGAAGATAATCTCGGGCATTGGCTCTCCGGGAATGTTTCTGGTTCGAATTGCGGTTTCAGTGCCGATCTTGTCTTGACGAAAGCAGTCAGCTTTTCTAAAACCTAGTTTAGAACCGTTCAAAACTTCGGTGCGGGCATTCCGCCTTGTGCTTCGTCTCATAAGGCAAGCGACGCGGAAAATTCAAGGAAAATGCAACAGCACCGATTGTAACGGCCGAGCCGTTTGCCCTAACGAAAGAAACGATGTCGGGATCGCGCATTTATATGGACTGGAACGCCACGGCGCCGCTTCTGGCTGAAGCGCGCGAGGCCTTCTTGTCGGCGCTTGATCAGGTCGGCAACCCGTCGTCGGTTCACGGCGAGGGTAGGGCAACACGCGCGCTTGTCGAAAGCGCGCGGCGGGATGTCGCTGCGCTTTGCGGCGCGCAAGCCGCCTCGGTCACCTTCACCAGCGGCGCGACCGAGGCCGCCAATATGGTGCTGACCCCGGATTTCCGCATGGGGCGGACGCCGCTCAGGATCGCCAAGCTCTACGCGTCGGCGATCGAGCATCCGGCAATCCGCGAGGGCGGGCGTTTCACGCGCGAAGACGTTTGCGAGGTGCCGGTGACGAGCGCTGGCGTCATCGATTGTGCTGCGCTGGAAGCAATGCTTGTTGCCCATGATCGCCAGGCCGGACTACCGATGGTCGCCGTGATGCTTGCCAACAACGAGACAGGCATCGTCCAGCCCATCGTCGAGGTCGCCGCCATCGTTCGCGCCCATGGCGGCCTCCTGGTCGTCGATGCCGTACAGGCGGCGGGACGTCTGCCTTTGTCGATCGAAGCGCTTGGCGCGGATTTCCTCATCGTCTCTTCGCACAAGATCGGCGGGCCGAAAGGCGCGGGTGCGCTCGTGGCGCGTGGCGAAGTCATGATGCCTACGGCGCTGATCCACGGCGGCGGACAGGAGAAAGGTCACCGTTCGGGTACGGAAAATGCGCCCGCACTTGCCGGCTTCGGAGCAGCGGCCCGTGTGGTTGCCGGCAATATAGACGGACGTATGGCCGCCATTGCCGCATTGCGCGACCGACTCGAGGCCGAAATGCGGTCGTCGGCGCCGGATGTGGTGATCTATGGAGGCGATGTTTCGCGCATCGACAACACGACCTTTTTCACGCTTCCGGGCCTGAAAGCGGAAACCGGCCAGATTGCCTTCGACCTCGAAGGCGTGGCGCTTTCGGCGGGATCGGCCTGCTCCTCCGGCAAGGTCGGGCAGAGCCACGTGCTAACGGCAATGGGCTATGATCCTCGCCAGGGCGCGCTGCGTATATCGATCGGCGAGGCAACGACGGAGGCCGAAATCCAGCGTTGCGCGGCCGTGTTTGCGAAAGTGGCGGCCCGCCGTCGCTCAAGCGGAAAGGCCGCATGAGGCAAAACGTTGAACGAATTTGCGGAAAAGCAAATTTCCGCTTGGCAAATGGGGTGAAAAGCGCCTTTTAGCCATTACATAAGCGGTGCGCAAAGTTCGCATCGTGTTGACAAGCTACCGGACCTTGGATCCGGCAAGATTGGAGAACGACATGCCTGCCGTGCAGGAGACCATTGATCAGGTCCGCAAGATCGACGTGGACCAGTACAAATACGGCTTTGAAACGCATATCGAGATGGAGAAGGCGCCGAAGGGCCTGTCCGAGGAGATCATCCGTTTCATTTCGACCAAGAAGAACGAACCGGAGTGGATGCTGGAGTGGCGTCTTGAGGCCTATCGCCGCTGGCTGACGATGGACGAGCCGAGCTGGGCACGCGTCCGCTACCCCAAGATCGACTTCAACGACATTCACTATTATGCCGCGCCGAAGGGCACGACGGGTCCGAAGTCGCTCGACGAGGTCGACCCGGAGCTCCTTGCGGTCTACGAGAAACTCGGTATCCCGCTGAAGGAACAGGAAATCCTTGCTGGCGTACAGAAGTCGAAGATCGCCGTCGATGCGGTGTTCGATTCGGTTTCGGTCGTCACAACCTTCAAGGAAGAGCTGAAGAAGGCCGGCGTGATCTTCATGTCGATCTCGGAAGCGATCCGCGAGCATCCGGATCTGGTCAGGAAGTACCTCGGCTCGGTCGTTCCGCCGACGGACAACTTCTATGCGACGCTGAACTCCGCTGTCTTCACCGATGGCTCCTTCGTCTACGTGCCGAAGGGTGTACGGTGCCCGATGGAGCTTTCGACCTATTTCCGCATCAACGAGAAGAACACGGGCCAGTTCGAACGCACGCTGATCATCGCTGACGAGGGCGCCTATGTGTCCTATCTCGAGGGCTGCACCGCACCGCAGCGCGACGAGAACCAGCTTCATGCCGCGGTCGTCGAGCTGATCGCGCTCGATGACGCCGAGATCAAGTATTCGACGGTGCAGAACTGGTATCCGGGCGACAAGCACGGCAAGGGCGGCGTCTACAACTTCGTCACCAAGCGCGGCGATTGCCGCGGCAAGAACTCGAAGATTTCCTGGACTCAGGTGGAGACCGGATCGGCGATCACCTGGAAATATCCGTCCTGCATCCTGCGTGGCGATGGCTCGCGCGGCGAGTTCTACTCGATCGCCGTGTCCAACGGCCACCAACAGGTCGACTCCGGCACCAAGATGATCCATCTCGGCAAGAACACGTCGAGCCGCATCATCTCGAAAGGCATCGCCGCCGGCGTTTCGGACAACACCTATCGCGGTCAGGTTTCGGCCCACCGCAAGGCCGAGAACGCCCGCAACTTCACGCAGTGCGACTCGCTCTTGATCGGCGACAAGTGCGGTGCCCATACGGTGCCCTACATCGAAGCGAAGAATTCAACGGCGCAGTTCGAGCACGAGGCAACGACGTCCAAGATTTCCGAGGACCAGCTGTTCTACTGCCTGCAGCGCGGCATTCCGGAAGAGGCGGCGATCGCGCTGATCGTCAACGGCTTCGTCAAGGAAGTCATCCAGGAGCTGCCGATGGAATTCGCGGTCGAAGCGCAGAAGCTGATCGGCATCTCGCTTGAAGGCAGCGTGGGCTAAGCGCGGACTGATTAAGGAACCGGCGCGCACCAGAATCTGCGCGCGACAATTATTCGTTTCCCGAGAGGACGATTTGAATGCTTGAAATCAAGAACCTGCATGCACGCATCGCCGAGGACGGCACCGAGATCATCCGCGGCCTGAACCTCACCGTGAAGGCCGGCGAAGTCGCCGCTATCATGGGACCGAACGGCTCCGGCAAGTCGACGCTCTCCTACGTGCTTTCAGGGCGCGAAGACTATGAAGTGACCGAAGGCGACATCCTTTACAACGGCGAAAGCATCCTGGAGCTCGACGCTTCGGAGCGTGCGGCCAAGGGCATTTTCCTCGCCTTCCAGTATCCGGTCGAGATCCCCGGTGTCGCCACCATGCAGTTCCTGAAGGTGGCGATGAACGAACAGCGCAAGTATCGCGGGGAGGACGAACTGACGACACCGGAATTCATGCGCCTCGTCAAGGAAGCGGCCGGTGACCTCAAGATCGCGCCTGAAATGCTGCGTCGCCCGCTGAACGTCGGCTTCTCCGGCGGTGAGAAGAAGCGCGCGGAAATCCTGCAGATGGCGCTGCTCCAGCCGAAGCTTTGCGTGCTCGACGAAACCGACTCCGGTCTCGATATCGACGCGCTCAAGGTCGTCGCCGACGGCGTCAATGCGCTGCGTTCGCCGGATCGCGCCGTTGTCGTGATCACGCACTACCAGCGCCTGCTCGACTATATCGTTCCGGATACCGTCCACGTCCTCTACAAGGGCCAGGTCATCAAGTCCGGCGACAAGACGCTGGCGCATGAGCTTGAAGCCAAGGGTTATGCGGATCTCATCGAGGCAGCAGCCTGACGCCTGTTGAAGGAGTGTTCGAATGAATATGCAACAGGCCATCAAGATGACGGCCGCCGAAACGGCGCTGGTCGATGCCTATACCGCGCAGATCGGCGATCTGCCCGGCGACGGAGCTGTGCTGTCGCTCCGCGACACGCTCGTTCATGAGCTGCGGACCGCCGGATTGCCGACGCGTCGCGTCGAGTCCTGGCATTATACCGACCTGCGCACCTTGCTGCGTGCAGTGCCTGCCGCCGATCCGTCCGCCTTTGCCGATCGGGCCGATGCCGTCGTTCCGGGTTCGTCCGTGCTTGCTGTTCGCAGCGGCCAGGCCGATCTCAAGAGCCTTCCCAAAGGCGTGACGGCACGCTCCTACACCGAAAGCTTGATCGATGGTTCGGCTGTCGCCGGTCTCGCCGTGCTCGGTTCGGATGACGCAATCGGCCGGATCAATGGCGGACTTGTTCGCGGTGGTCTCGAAATCGCGATTGCGGAAGGCACCGAGTTGGAAGCGCCGCTCGAGATTCAGGTCGTCCAGAGTCACGGCCACGTGCACACGCGCTTTCCTGTTTCCTTCGGCGCCGGCTCAAAGGCGACTGTGATCGAACGGCACCTGTCGACGAATGCGGATCCGAGCTTCGTTTCGTCGGTGAGCGACGTCACGCTCGCCGAGGGTGCCGACGTGATCTGGATCATCGTGCAGCAGCAGGGCGCGGCCGACACGCATCTCGGCCAGATCCGCTTCGACCTCGGCAAGGACGCGAAGCTGCACCTCTTCATCATCAATGCCGGCGGCAAGCTGGTGCGCCAGGAAATCCACGGCAGGACCAGCGGGGAGGGCGCCGACCTGACGCTGCGCGGCATCAACCTGCTCGGCGGCGAGAGCCACACGGACGTGACGTTCACGCTTGGTCACGACGTGCCGCATACGACCTCGACGGAGATCATCCGCAACGTCGTTTTCGACCGCGCGAAGGGTGTTTTCCAGGGCAAGATCCTGGTCGCCAAGGACGCGCAGAAGACCGACGCGAAGATGTCGTGCAACACGTTGCTGCTTTCCGACGATGCCGATTTTTCGTCAAAGCCGGAGCTGGAAATCTTCGCTGACGATGTCCAATGCGGCCATGGTGCGACGGTCACCGATATCGACCATACCCAACTCTTCTACATGCTCGCGCGCGGCATTCCGGAGAACAAGGCCCGCGCGATGCTCGTCAACGCCTTCGTCGCCGAGATCGTCGAAGAGCTGGAAGACGACGAGGAACTGGTTGAGGCGCTGGAAGGCATAATCTCGGCCTGGCTCGAAAAACACGCCTGATTGGACGAAAGACATGGAACATATAGTGCCGGTGCCGGCCTATGACGTCGAAGCCATCAGAAAGGATTTCCCAATCCTTTCGCGGACGGTCTATGGCAAGCCGCTTGTCTACCTCGACAACGGCGCATCGGCGCAGAAGCCGCAGCTCGTCATCGACGCCGTGGCCCATGCCTATGCCAATGAATATGCCAACGTCCATCGCGGCCTGCATTTCCTGTCGAACGCCGCGACGGAAGCCTATGAGGCGGCGCGCGAGAAGGTTCGCCGCTTCCTGAATGCGCCGTCTGCCGAGAACATCATCTTCACCAAGTCCTCGACCGAGGCGATCAATACGGTCGCCTATGGCTACGGCATGCCGAAGCTCAGCGAGGGCGACGAGATCGTGCTCTCGATCATGGAGCACCATTCGAATATCGTTCCCTGGCATTTCATCCGCGAACGCCAGGGGGCGAAGCTCGTCTGGGCGCCGATCGACGACGATGGCGCGTTTCACATCGAGGATTTCGTCAAGTGCCTGACGGACCGGACAAAGCTGATCGCCATCACCCACATGTCGAACGCGCTCGGCACGGTCGTGCCCGTGAAGGAGATCTGCCGCATCGCCCGTGAGCGCGGCATTCCGGTGCTGATCGACGGTAGCCAGGGCGCTGTGCATATGCCGGTCGATGTTCAGGACATCGACTGCGACTGGTACGTTATGACCGGCCATAAGCTTTACGGTCCGTCCGGCGTCGGCGTGCTCTACGGCAGGATGGATCGCCTGAAGGAGATGCGTCCTTTCATGGGCGGCGGCGAGATGATCGAGGAGGTGACCGAGGACCGCGTCACCTACAACGAGCCGCCGCACCGCTTCGAGGCCGGTACACCGCCGATCGTGCAGGCGATCGGGCTTGGCTATGCGCTCGATTATATGGATAAGGTCGGCCGGGAAGCGATCCGCGCCCACGAGGCGGATCTCACCGCCTACGCCCGCGAGCGGCTGTCGTCGATCAATTCGCTCAGGGTTTTCGGTGATGCACCGGGCAAGGGCAGCATCTTTTCCTTCGAGATTGCCGGCGTTCATGCCCACGACATTTCGATGGTGATCGACCGCGCCGGCGTTGCCGTCAGGGCAGGAACGCATTGTGCTCAGCCGCTCTTGAAACGCTTCGGCGTCACCTCCACATGCCGTGCGTCCTTCGGCCTCTACAACACGCGGGCCGAGGTCGATGCGCTGGCCGATGCGCTGGACCACGCGCGGAAGTTTTTTGCCTAGAGCGGGACGAGGAAAAGTGCATGCGGTTGTCCGCCGGCATCTCGCTCTAACCTATTAGAATCGATCACGTTCATGATTTGGGTCGATCGACCACAGCATCGTGATCCAAGGAGGCCGATATGAGTCTGGACGCAACGCAAGAAAAGATCGATGTCCGCGAAGGCATCGTTCACTCGGCCATTCCGGCCGAGGAATTGGCGCGCCTCAGCGACGACATCATTGCAGCGCTCAAGACAGTCTATGACCCGGAGATCCCGGCCGATATTTTCGAACTCGGTCTCATCTACAAGATCGACATCGAGGACGACCGGATGGTGAAGATCGAGATGACGCTGACCGCTCCTGGCTGCCCCGTTGCGGGTGAGATGCCGGGCTGGGTCGAGAACGCCGTCGGCGCCGTCGAAGGCGTTTCCGGCGTCGAGGTGACGATGACCTTCGACCCGCCGTGGACGCCGGACCGCATGTCGGAAGAGGCGCAGGTTGCGCTTGGCTGGTATTGAGTTCAGCCTGATATTGATCCGTTAGGACGCGGGCACTACATTAGATTCTGGAAAGCGCCGGGCCTTTACCCCGGTGACATGAAGGAGAAGAAGCCGATGGGCTTTGCCGTGATGAGCTTGACCGATGCGGCCGCGAGCCGCGTGCGAGCGATCGTCGAGAATGCTGGAGGCGATGCCAAGGGCATCCGCGTAAGCATCAAGAAGGGCGGCTGCGCCGGCATGGAATATGCCGTCGATCTGGTGACCGAGCCCAACAGCAAGGACGACCTGGTCGAGCATCTTGAAGCAAAGGTCTGGGTCGCGCCCGAGGCCGTGCTTTATCTGCTCGGCACTCAGATGGATTTCGAAGTGACGGCCCTGCGCTCCGGCTTCACTTTCAACAACCCGAACCAGACGTCGGCCTGCGGCTGCGGCGAGTCCGTCGAGCTCAAGCCGGCCGATTTGGCGGCGCTTGCGGCCCGCGGCGATGCCGTCGTTCGCGCGAACTGACCGCTTCGCAAACCCAACGAATCGCAAAAGCCCGGTTTTAAGCCGGGCTTTTTCGTTCTCAACACCGCCAATGTCTTCTGATGTGCCGCGGGCGTGCGCGAGGCACGCTCCGCCCCATATCACTCGGCCGCTTCCGCGTAGCTTTCGATCGGCGGGCAGGTGCAGACAAGATTGCGGTCGCCATAGACGTTGTCGACGCGGTTGACCGGCGACCAGTATTTGTCGACCCGGAAGGCGCCCGGCGGGAAGCAGGCCTGCTCACGCGAATAGGGCCGGTCCCAGTCGCCGACGAGATCCTCCACCGTGTGCGGCGCATTCTTCAGCGGATTGTTGACCTTGTCCATCCGGCCTTCTTCGATGGCGCGGGCCTCCTCGCGGATCGCGAGCATCGCATCGCAGAACCGGTCGAGTTCGGCCTTGGTTTCCGATTCCGTCGGCTCGATCATCAGCGTGCCGGCAACCGGCCAGCTCATGGTCGGCGCATGGAAGCCGCAGTCGATCAGACGCTTGGCGACATCGTCGACCGTTACGCCTGCGCTGTCGGCGAGAGGACGCGTGTCGATGATGCATTCATGCGCGACACGGCCCTTAGCCGACTTGTAGAGCACATCGTAGGCACCCTTCAGCCGCGCGGCGATATAGTTGGCGTTGAGGATCGCCACCTTGGTCGCCTGAGTCAGGCCTTCGCCGCCCATCATGAGGCAGTAGCTCCAGGAGATCGGAAGGATCGAGGCCGAACCGAAGGGAGCCGCGGACACCGCGCCTTCATGACCGTCCGTTTCCGGATGACCGGGGAGGAAGGGAGTAAGATGCGCCTTCACGCCGATCGGTCCCATGCCCGGGCCGCCGCCGCCGTGCGGAATGCAGAAGGTCTTGTGCAGGTTAAGGTGGCTGACGTCGGAGCCGATGTCACCCGGTCGGGCAAGGCCGACCATGGCGTTCATGTTGGCACCATCCATATAGACCTGGCCGCCGTGCTTGTGAACGATCTCGCAGACTTCGCGCACGTTTTCCTCGAACACGCCATGCGTGGAGGGGTAGGTGATCATGCAGCAGGAGAGAGTGTCGGCATGTTGCTCGGCTTTTGCACGGAAATCGTCCATGTCGATTTCGCCGATGTCGCTGACCTTGACGACCACCACCTTCATGCCCGCCATCTGCGCGGAGGCCGGGTTGGTGCCGTGCGCCGAGGTCGGAATGAGGCAAACGTCGCGATGGTCGTTGCCGTTGGCGATGTGATAGGCGCGAATCGTCAAAAGACCGGCATATTCACCTTGCGCACCCGAGTTCGGCTGCATCGAAATCGCGTCATAGCCGGTGACGGCGCAAAGTTTTTGCGACAGATCCTCGATCATGTGGCGATAGCCGAGCGCCTGGTCCGCCGGAGCGAAGGGATGGATTTCGGAGAACTCCGGCCAGCTGATCGGCAGCATTTCCGCTGTCGCGTTGAGCTTCATCGTGCACGAGCCGAGCGGGATCATCGCCCGGTCGAGCGCGAGGTCGCGGTCGGCGAGGCGACGGATGTAGCGCGTCATCTCGCTTTCGGCGCGGTTCATGTGGAAGATCGGGTGGGTCAGGTATTCGCTGGTGCGCAACAGCGGCTGCGGCAGGCGATAGCCCGGCTCGAACTCTTCCACCTTGAAATCACCGCCGAAGGCGCGCCAGATGGCTTCGAGCGTCACCGGCCGCGAGCGTTCGTCGAGGCTGATGCCGATCTTCGTGCTGCCGATCTTCCGAAGGTTCACTTCCTCCGCCACCGCCGTCTTCAGGATGATGCCCTGCAGCTTGCCGACCTCGATCGTGATCGTGTCGAAGAAGACATCCGGCTCGACGGTGTAGCCGAGCTTTTCCAGCCCCATGGCGAGGCGCACGGTCTTCTGGTGAACGCTCTGGGCAATCGCCTTGATGCCCTTCGGGCCGTGGAAAACGGCATACATCGACGCCATCACGGCAAGCAGCACCTGCGCCGTGCAGATGTTGGACGTCGCCTTTTCGCGGCGAATGTGCTGTTCGCGCGTCTGCAGCGACAGACGGTAGGCGCGGTTGCCACGCGAATCGACCGAAACGCCCACAAGGCGGCCCGGCATCGAGCGCTTGTAGGCATCCTTGACGGCCATATAGGCTGCATGCGGGCCACCATAACCAACGGGGACGCCGAAGCGCTGCGTCGAGCCGATGGCGATATCGGCGCCCATCTCACCCGGAGACTTAAGCAGCGCCAGCGCCAGCGGGTCGGCCGCGACAGCCGCGATCGCGCCCTGCTCGTGCAGCTTGGCGATCAGCGTGGTGAAGTCGCGAACGTGACCATAGGTGCCCGGATACTGGAAGATCGCGCCGAAGACATTGGCGGCATCGAGATCCGCGAAGGGATCACCGACAACGATCCGCCACCCGAGCGGCGCGGCGCGCGTCTTCAGGAGCGCGATCGTCTGGGGATGGCAATTCTCGTCGACGAAGAAGGTCTTCACCTTGGATTTCGCAACGCGCTCGGCCATGGCCATGGCTTCCGCAGCCGCCGTCGCCTCGTCGAGCAGCGAAGCATTCGCGACATCGAGGCCAGTCAGGTCGCAGACCATGGTCTGGTAATTGAGCAGCGCCTCGAGCCGGCCCTGGCTGATTTCCGGCTGATAGGGCGTGTAGGCCGTGTACCAGGCCGGATTTTCCAGAATATTGCGCTGGATGACCGGCGGCGTGATTGTGCCGTAATAGCCCTGACCGATCAGCGAGACGAGTTTCTGGTTGCGGTTCGCCGTTTCGCGCAGCTTGTCGAGCGCCTCGCGCTCGGTCATTGGCGTGCCCCAGACGAGCGGCGTCTTTTGACGGATCGCCGGCGGAACCGTATCGTCGATGAGGGCGTCGAGGCTTGGATAGCCGACAACCTTCAGCATCTCCTCCATTTCCGCGGGCGAGGGGCCGATGTGACGCCGATTGGCGAAGTCGTAAGGCTTGTAGTCGGTAAAGGTGAAGTCCTTGGGCATGCTCATCAGGCGACGAGCTCCTTGTAGGCCGCTTCATCGAGAAGGGCGTTGGCGGCGCTCGGATCGGCGAGCTTCAGCTTGAAGAACCAGGCAGCACCCTGCGGATCACTGTTGACGAGCGACGGGTCGTCGACGATCGCCTGGTTGACCTCGACGATCTCTCCGTCGAGCGGACAATAGACATCGGAGGCCGCCTTGACGGATTCGACGGTCGCGGCCGAATCGCCCTTGGCGAAGGAGGCACCGGCTTCCGGCAGTTCCACGAAGACGAGATCGCCGAGCTGCCCGGCTGCGTGCTCGGTGATGCCGACGGTCGCGACGTCACCTTCGATCTTCAGCCACTCGTGTTCCTCGGTGAATTTCAGCATTGGCGCTCTCTCCTGATCAGCGTTTGTAGGTTTGTTTTACAAAGGGCATGGCGGTGACGGTAAGCGGCAGGTATTTGCCCCGCACCTCCGCGTACAGTTTCGTGCCGTTTCCGGCCTGGTCGGCGTCGACATAGCCCATGGCAACGGGGCCATCGACGCTCGGGCCGAAGCCGCCAGAGGTGACGGTGCCGACGGCCATCTTGCCTTCGGCATCAGCGAAAACCTTGGCGCCGCCACGAACCGGCGCGCGGCCTTCGGGCTTCAACCCCACACGGCGGCGCTTGGCTCCATTGGCGAATTCAGAGAGGATGCGCTCGGCACCCGGGAAGCCGCCGGACCGATCGCCGCCCGAACGGCGGCTCTTCTGGATCGCCCATTCGAGCGCCGCCTCGACCGGCGTCGTGCCGGTGTCGATGTCGTTGCCGTAAAGGCAAAGGCCGGCCTCAAGGCGAAGCGAATCGCGCGCGCCGAGACCGATCGGCATGACGTCCGGATGTTCGAGCAGGCGCTGGGTCACGTCGACGGCCGACTGAACGGGGATCGAGATTTCAAAGCCGTCCTCGCCGGTATAGCCGGACCGGGAAATGATGCAGCTCACGTCGTGGAGGTCGGCCTCCGCCACATCCATGAAGCGCATGGAGGCGACGTCAGCCCAGAGCTCGCATAGCACTGCTTCTGCGCGCGGCCCCTGCAGCGCAACCAGGGCACGGTCATCGAGCATCTTGACGTCGCAAGTATCGCCGAGGCCCTTCTTCAGGTGCTCGAAATCCGCGTCCTTGCAAGCGGCATTGACGACGAGGAAGAGATGATCGCCGAGATTGGTGATCATCAGATCGTCAAGGATGCCGCCTTCGTCATTGGTGAACAAGCCATAGCGTTGGCGGCCTTCCGCCAGGCCGAGGACATCGACCGGCACCAATTTTTCGAGCGCCAGCGCTGCGTCTTCTATACGACCGGACTTCGGCCGGACGACGATCTGGCCCATGTGCGACACGTCGAAAAGGCCCGCTGCGGCGCGGGTATGCAGGTGTTCCTTGAGCACGCCTTCCGGGTATTGCACCGGCATGTCGTAGCCGGCAAAGGGCACCATGCGTGCACCGAGCGAAAGGTGCAACGCGTTAAGCGGCGTGTGCTTCAAATGGGAAATATCTTCCAAATCCGGCCTCCAGGTCTGGCGCATCCCGCGCCGGCTCACACTACCGGCGTCAAACGCCGAGAAATTTGAGCCCCCTCTGTCCCTTTGCCTGAGATTGTTATCCCTTCGGCGAGCGTGACCGCTTCTCTCCAGAGTCCTACCGGCACCTTGCTGGTCCTTTGGCCTGAGAGTTTCCGGGGCGGTTGCTCCTTCGGCACCGGATTGAACCGGTTTCTCCCAACAAGATCGTCTCCAGATAACGGCGAAGGCCGGAACTTGGCAAGAGCCTATGTCGCGACCAAACATCTTTTTGTCGCGTGAGCTTCATCACCGCCGCTAACAACGTGCGGCAATTCGGCCTTTGCAATTCAGGTCGGCTAGGGATAACGAATTGGCTGACCAAGGGGCGATCATGGCAAGGCGCGTGGAGAAATGGCGGATGGCGGTGCGGGTGCTCGCCGCCTTTGCGCTCGTTTTCCTGTCTTTCGCCCACAAGCCGGCTTTCCCGAAAACGCTGGGCCCAGCGGCTGCCGCCGAGTATCTCTTGCCCGACGGCACATTCGCGGATATCTGCTTCGGCACGGACGGTGTCGATCATGACGCCGGACAGGAAAAAGCCCCCACGATCGCCCCCGTTTGTGAAGCCTGCCGCCTCGCCGGATCGGTCCTGCTGCCAGCGCCGCCCCAGGAAAGCGCCGCCGCTGAAAACGGCAACTGGCTTGCCAAGGCGCCAGTCATCAAGACCGAAGTGGCGCTTCCCCTATTGCGGCTGCTGCCGCCGTCACGCGGTCCGCCAACAGCTGTCGTAACTTTCTCCTGACGCATTCCATTTTTCATTCAGCCGCCAAGGGCGGTGTTGACCACAAGGGTTCGAAGCCCGCGTGGTTTGGAGATTACGACATGACCAAGACCAAATTGACCCTGCTTGCCGCCGGCCTCAGCCTCACCGCCGCCACTGTGGCGCAAGCCCATTCCACCTTCCAAACCGCTGCCGAAACGACTTTCAAGGCCGTTCTCCAGATTGACCAGGTGGCAGCCGAAGGCCAGAGCGCCGATGCTCTGAAAAGCCCGGCGCCGACTGAGACGCTCGCAAGCAGCACGCATGCACAGGGCGAGCAGGGCAACCAGCAGATGGCCGGCGGGCCGGTCGGGGCCGGGAACCTCGAAATCTCCGGGGGTGCCGTCAAGGCAATGCTGCCAGGCGCGAAGGTCGGCGGTGGCGGCTTTGTCGTGAAGAATACCGGCGGCAGCGACGATCGGCTGCTCGCTGTCGAAAGCCCTGCCGCAGGGCGGGTGGAACTGCATGAAATGAAGATGGAGAACGACGTCATGAAGATGCGCAAGCTCGATGACGGCATTGCCATTCCGGCGGGCGCGACGGTCGAACTCAAGAGCGGCGGCCTGCACCTGATGTTCATGGAGGTGATGAAGCCCTTTGCCGAGGGCGAGACGGTGCCCGTGACGCTCACCTTCGAGAAGGCGGGCAGGGTCGATTATGTGCTGCCAGTCGGCGCCGCCACCGGCGACCACAAGCACAACTGAACCTCATCCGCCTCAGACCGTCACGATCCCTGGATGAATTGATCCAGGATCGCGGCGATCTCATCGTCATTTTCCTTTTCGTCGCCGGCAGGATCGTCCTGCCGGCTCTGCTCTTTCTCGCCGCGTTCATCATCCTGCATGTATTCGAGATAGCGGCGCAGCGCTTCGGCCTGCGTCTCTTGCGGCGGGCGGCCATCGGCGCTGATCAGCATTAGCCCGAGGGGCAGGGCGCCCTTGGCCTTGGCAATTGGCGCCGGCGCGGCCTGTTCCGGCCTGCGCACCGAAAGCAGCGTGATCGCCTCGTCGGTCGGGCCATCGCCACGCACGCGGGCCGACGGCTTCACGGCTTCCGCCGCGTATGCCGCCGTTGTCGCGGAGATGGAGACGACCTGGGTCAAGATATCCCGCCTCGTTCAGCGCCAAGCGCCATTTCGAACCTCAACAATCCTTCTTCTGTGCCAGATTTCGCTTGCGAGGCGGTGAAATCGGGTGGGCAGATTTTATGCAAATCTTAACGTTTGCAGCGACGGCAGCGGCGGCCAAAAAAAGTTTCCGCGGCGCTGTCGGCAGATTATCCGCCGGGCCGTCCTTGAGGGATGACACGCCACTTCGGCGATCCGAACTGGAGGATGAGACATGCTGAAGACGACCTTGGTCAGCCTGATCGTTGCGGCGATGGGCGCACTTTGCACGCCCGCGACAAGCGCCGCCGAGGAGGCGACGTTGGAACAGGCGGCGACCCCGGCGCCCACGAGGAGCGGGCACCTCAAGCTGAACGACATCAACTACTATTATCAGATCTATGGCGAGGGCGAGCCGGTGCTACTGCTCCATGGCGGTCTCGGGATCATCGAAATGTTCGGGCCCAATCTCGCTAAGCTTGCCGAGAGCCGACAGGTGATCGGCGTCGATCTTCAGGGACACGGCCGTACGCCACTCGGCAACCGCCCGATCGATCTCGCCGCGATGGGCGCGGACATGGGCGCTCTCGTCAAGGAGCTCGGCTACGAACAGGTCGACGTGCTCGGCTATTCGATGGGCGGCGGCGTCGCCCTGCAGATGGCGGCGCAGGCGCCCGGAAGCGTGCGGCGGCTGGTGCTGGTCTCGACGCCCTACGCCAAGGACGGCTTTTATCCGGAAATGATCGCAGCACAGGCACAGGTCGGCGCAGGCGCGGCCGAGATGATGAAGGAGACGCCGATGTACAAGTCCTACGCTGCCGTCGCGCCGGACGTGTCGGAGTTCCCGAAACTGCTCGATGCGATGGGCGACCTGATGCGACGAGACTATGACGGATCCGCAGCCGTGGCCAAGCTCACCATGCCCGTCATGCTCGTTTATGGCGACAGCGACATGTTCCGGCTTGAGCACGTCGTCGATTTCTACCACAAGCTCGGCGGCGGTCTGAGGGACGCCGGCTGGATGCGCGAAAACATGTCGAAGAACCGGCTCGCGATCCTGCCCGATCTCACCCATTACGACATCTTCGTCTCGCCGAAGCTTTTGGAAACAGCCTTGCCCTTCCTCAACGGCGAGAGCGGCGCGAAGAGCTGGGCGGAAGAGGTCGAAGGGAAATAGGCCATCGCATGCACCATGCTGCGATGGGTGCCCGAATTCACCCAATAATTTCTATACCTTCGGTTGAGCAACATAGTACAATCACAGTCGCAACGAAGAGGCCGCCAGATCCTGCGCAAATGCAAGAGCATCGGGGGACGTCACTCAGCCAGGAAAGGACGAAGGTCTATGCGCGTGATCGTGTTGTTGGTAGCGCTTTCTGCACTGTGCGCGTGCTCGCAAACCTCAAGGTCGACCACGGTCGACCGGTACGAACGTGGGGAAGGGGATTACTATCCGGGCATCGTACCGCCGACCCCATTCTAGAACGCCACCCGCATTCACGTTACGGAAGTCGCCACGCAGGAGGCCTCATCAGCCGGGCTTCCTGCCCCGCTTATCGCGTCTCCTGAATGGACGCGCCCCGTTTGAGGCACAGCGAATACTCTGCCGCAAATCTTCGCTTGGCCGATGGGTGAGCACACCTAAAAGAATAGGTCGCGATCACCGGTAGGGAATTGATCCCGCGCCAACGCCGGAATATCAATGATCGTCAATCCGTTAGCAAAAAGTACGAGACCTATGCGCAAGATCCTGTTGTTGCTCGCAATCGCCACTCTCGCGGCATGCTCGCAAACCGTCCACGTCGGAGGCGAAGGGGAGTACTACCAGGGTATCGTTCCGCCGCGGTGATTGTTGGCCCGCATCGGCAGAATTTCCGGCGGCCGCCATGCGGGGCTGGGTAAATCGGCAAAGCCTCTCAGACCACAAATGCCTGTATTTGGCCAGAAGGCGCTTTCGCTGAAGTCGTCGAAGTCGGGCTTTCATGGAAGCCGCGTCCGAAACGCGAGCGGGTCAAGTCATATATCGACATCCGCGCGTGCCGGGGCACGTGCTTCCCTCGACGCGAGATTGTCACCCATGTCTTAGGGACAAACCGTTACCTATCTCTCCGGGCCGGACAAAGAAATATTTGGTGGAGTCGAAGGGATTCGAACCCTCGACCTCCGCAGTGCGATTGCGGCGCTCTCCCAACTGAGCTACGACCCCATCATCTGAAGTGTATAGGAGAAATCCGCGGGGGGCGCCAGTGTCCTGTGACAGGAAGGTGAGCGAGACTGGTCTCTTCGTCAGGAGATGCGTTGATGCCCAGGACGCTTAGTCACTTGGGCTGGGGCCAATCCGAGAGCAAAGTGATGCCAAACCTTGGCGAAGCCTCGCGCAAGCGCTCGATCTCCTCGGGTGTCGGCGGCCCTGCGACTTCGCCCGGTCGAAGTTCGTGGCCGGCTTCCTCGATAAACCGGTCGAACAAGGCGGGCGTCCCGATCAAGATGTATCTGCAAGGATTGCCGCTCGTGTTCATCAGTTGGTGCGGAATGCCGCGCGGCAGGAAGATGCTCTCGCCTGCTCTCAGACGTCGAGTCTGGCCGTCGATCACGGCAGTCAGTTCGCCTTCGATGATGTAAACGGTCTCGTCGTCCTTGGCGTGGACATGGATCGGCGTCCTCGTGTTTCCGTCGCTGTTGTTCTCGAAGAGGCAGAACTGCCCCGCTGTCTGTTCTCCGGACAGCAGGCGTTTCATGACGACGCCCGCAAGAACGAACTCTTTGCCGTCGATAGCGCTCATCGTTCTTTCCTTTCCACGGCTCGTGCGATTAGAGGGCGGACCTCCATTCAGCGAATTTGGATAGGGAAGCATTCGTTGCCGGCGCAGGCGGGTGCAAGTCCTCCCCTGGAGCCGTCTGCTCCATGATCAGACTCAGGCTGCACGAATATGTAGCGCGGCGAACAATCTGAGCCAGACATGCGATGTAAACGCATAAGAGCGGCCAAAGTGGCCGCTCTCCGACTTTCTTTCTAGGTGTTCAGTCAGTCCCGCAGCAGCAGTCGGGGGCGCAAGTGCAATCAGCTGCACCCGCTGGTCGCGCCGCAGGTGTCGCACTTCTCGCAGGTGCCGTTGCGGACCATCGTGAAGTTCTGGCACTCGGAGCACATGTTGCCGGTATAGCCCTGCATGATCGAGCGGGCGCGGCGCTCGGCTTCGACCTTCTTGGCGTCGGCCTTGGCGGAGGCGGCTTCGGCGGCGGCCTTGTCGGAAAAGAGCGCGGTTACGCCCTCATCCGATTCGGCCGCGATGTCCTCGGCAAGCTCCGCGGCGCGTTCTTCATAGTCGCGCTTGAAGGCCAGGGCTTCCGATGCAGCAGCCGCCACGGCCGGTTCCAGCTTGCGGGCGGCGTTGCCGGCGATCGAGGTGATCGTGGCACCGCCGGAGGCGCGCGCCGGTGCGGCGGTGGAGGCACCCTTTGGCTCAGAGAGGGTGCGATCGGCCGTGCCGCCGACGATGGTCGGCTTGTAGCCGCGGGTCCAGCCGGTCGACACGAGGTTCGTCTTGCCTTCCTGAATGCCGCGGCCGAGTGCGGTGTTGCCGAAGTCGGAGGTGTCGACGTGCGCAAGGTCGTGGCGGCCGAGATAGGAGACGGCGAGTTCGCGGAACACGTAGTCGAGGATCGACGTCGCGTTCTTGATCGCGTCATTGCCCTGGACCATGCCGGCCGGCTCGAACTTGGTGAAGGTGAAGGCCTCCACATATTCTTCGAGCGGCACGCCATATTGCAGGCCGAGCGAGATGGCGATGGCGAAGTTGTTCATCATCGCGCGGAAGGCGGCGCCTTCCTTGTGCATGTCGATGAAGATCTCGCCCAAGCGGCCATCGCCGAATTCGCCGGTGCGGAGGTAGACCTTATGGCCGCCGACGATCGCCTTCTGGGTGTAGCCCTGGCGGCGATTCGGCAGCTTTTCACGGGCGCGGATGACCTTCTCGATCACGCGCTCGACGATCTTCTCGGTCACTGCGACAGCCTGGGCGGCGGCCGGCGCCTGCATCAGCTCTTCGATCGCTTCTTCTTCCTCGTCGTCCTCGATCAGCGAAGCGTTCAGCGGCTGCGACAGCTTCGAACCATCGCGATAAAGGGCGTTCGCCTTCAGCGCCAGCTTCCAGGAAAGCATGTAGGCGTTCTTGCAATCCTCGACGGTCGCCTCGTTCGGCATGTTGATCGTCTTCGAGATCGCACCGGAGATGAACGGCTGGGCAGCCGCCATCATGCGGATGTGGCTCTCGACCGAAAGGTAACGCTTGCCGATCTTGCCGCAGGGGTTGGCGCAATCGAACACCGGCAGGTGTTCGGCCTTCAGGAATGGTGCGCCTTCGAGCGTCATCGCGCCGCAGACGTGGATGTTGGCGGCTTCGATGTCCTTCTTGGAGAAGCCCAGGTGCTCGAGCAGGTTGAAGTCCATCGAGGCGAGCTGTTCGTCGGTGACCTTCAGCGTGCCCTTGAGGAAATCGGCACCAAGCGTCCACTGGTTGAAGACGAACTTGATGTCGAAGGCGGACTTCAGCGCGGCGTTGACGGCTTCGACCTTCTCGTCGGTGAAGCCCTTGGCCCTGAGCGTCGCCGGGTTGATCGCCGGTGCCTGGTTGAGGTTGCCGTGGCCGACGGCGTAAGCCTCGATCTCGGCGATCTGGCTTTCCGAGTAGCCGAGCGTGCGCAGTGCTTCCGGAACGGCGCGGTTGATGATCTTGAAGTAGCCGCCGCCGGCGAGCTTCTTGAACTTGACCAGCGCGAAGTCAGGCTCGATGCCGGTGGTGTCGCAATCCATGACGAGACCGATCGTGCCGGTCGGCGCGATAACGGTTGCCTGGGCATTGCGGTAGCCGTGCTTCTCGCCGAGCTCGACGGCCTTGTCCCAGGCGCTCTTGGCGTGGGTGATCAGGTCCTGATCCGGGCAATCTGCGTGGACGAGTGCGACCGGGTTGACCGACAGGCTCTCATAGCCCTTCGCCTCGCCATAGGCGGCACGGCGATGGTTGCGCATGACGCGCAGCATGTTGTCGCGGTTCGGGGCAAAGCTCGGGAAGGGGCCGAGCTTGGCCGAGATCTCGGCCGAAGTGGCGTAGGCGATGCCGGTCATGATCGCGGTCAGCGCACCAGCGATGGCGCGGCCTTCGGTCGAGTCATAGGGAATGCCGGACGACATGAGCAGGCCGCCGATATTGGCGTAGCCGAGGCCGAGCGTGCGGTATTCATAGGAGAGCTCGGCGATCTCGCGGGACGGGAACTGCGCCATCATCACCGAGATTTCGAGAACGAGCGTCCAGAGGCGGACGGCATGTTCGTAATCGCCGATGTTGATCCGCTTGGTGGCGGCGTCCTTGAACTGCATCAGGTTCAGCGAGGCGAGGTTGCAGGCCGTGTCGTCGAGGAACATGTATTCCGAGCACGGGTTCGATGCGCGGATCGGACCGGCAGCCGGGCAGGTGTGCCAGTCGTTCATCGTCGTGTTGAAGTGCAGGCCCGGATCAGCCGACGCCCAGGCGGCGTAAGAGATCGATTCCCAGAGATCGCGGGCTTTCAGCGTCTTCAGCACGCGGCCGTCCTTGCGGGCGGTCAGGTTCCACTCACCATCGGCTTCGACGGCACGCAGGAAGTCGTCCTTGATCGAGACGGAGTTGTTGGAATTCTGGCCGGAGACAGTCAGATAGGCTTCCGAATCCCAGTCCGTGTCATAGGTCTTGAACTCGATGTCCTTGTAGCCCTGGCGCGCAAACTGGATGACGCGCTTGACGTAGTTTTCCGGAACCAGCGCCTGCTTGGCGGCGCGGATCTCACGCTTCAGCGCCGGGTTCTGCTTCGGGTCGAAGCAGGCGTCGTCGCTGCCGTCGCAATTGACGCAAGCCTTCATGATCGCCTTCAGGTGCTTCGCGACGATCTTGGAGCCGGTGACGAGGGCAGCGACCTTCTGCTCTTCCTTGACCTTCCAGTTGATGTATTCCTCGATATCCGGATGGTCGATGTCGACGACCACCATCTTGGCGGCGCGGCGGGTCGTGCCGCCCGATTTGATGGCGCCGGCGGCGCGGTCGCCGATCTTCAGGAAGCTCATGAGGCCGGAGGACTTGCCGCCGCCCGAGAGCCTTTCGCCTTCACCGCGCAGATGCGAGAAGTTGGAGCCGGTGCCGGAGCCGTATTTGAAGAGCCGCGCCTCACGCACCCAGAGGTCCATGATGCCGCCCTCGTTGACGAGGTCGTCGGCAACGGACTGGATGAAGCAGGCATGCGGCTGCGGGTGCTCGTAAGCGGACTTCGACTTCGTCAGCTTGCCGGTGAAGGGGTCTACATAGAAGTGGCCCTGGCCGGGGCCGTCGATGCCATAGGCCCAGTGCAGGCCGGTGTTGAACCATTGCGGCGAGTTCGGCGCGACGCGCTGGGTGGCGAGCATGTAGGCGAGTTCGTCACGGAACGCGGCAGCGTCCTCTTCCGTGTCGAAGTAGCCGCCCTTCCAGCCCCAATAGGTCCAGGTGCCGGCCAGGCGATCGAAAACCTGGCGTGCATCCGTTTCGGAGCCGTACTGCTCATCCTTCGGCAGCGCCTTCAGCGCATCGGTATCGGGCACCGAGCGCCACAGGAAGGAGGGTACGTCGTTTTCCTCGACACGCTTCAGCTTGGCCGGCACGCCTGCCTTGCGGAAATATTTCTGCGCCAGAATGTCGGCGGCGACCTGGGAGAACTGCGCGGGCACATCGATGTTCTCGAGGCGGAAAACGATCGACCCATCCGGGTTCTTGATCTCACTCGTCGCCTTGCGGAAATCGATCTCGGCGTAGGCGGATTGCCCGGCCTTCGTGAAACGGCGTTCGATCTTCATTTTCCCGTGTCCTTTGTTGCCATGCGCCTGAGGCGCAAATATCCCCGCCCGGCCGCGAGGTCCCGCAGCCAGCTCCAGCTTCCGTCATTTGAAGGAAACCCATGCCCTGGGTCACCCTGTATCTTGTGATGATGCTGGCTGCAAACACTAAATATAGTATTAACAAGTCATTTATGCCAGCCTGAATGTTGTCCCGGCGGCCCGAAAATCGCGCAAAACTCCCCCGCCGCGGCCAAACGGATCATCCGTGCGGATCGCATGCCAGGACCGACGATTTGGGGGGATGAACCGGCCTCTTACACTTCCCGGTCCGCCGCCGTCGCAACGTGAAATCCATTAACCGTGAATCGGCGCGAGGCGTCAAGGGGTGGTTTGTGACGGAAGTTTGAGCGCTATATGTTGTGTGGATCGACTGTGGAAAACGGGGACATCGGTCAAGCCTTTGAAAATCAGGGACTTCAGCAGGTTGCCTGCGACGATGCCGCAACGGCAGGCGCAAGATCAAAATTTTCAAGGGTAAAAAAGCAGATGAAGACTATGCCGTAGCGCTACCCGCGATTGCAAAGACGGTTTGGATGTGACCGCGCCTCAGTGATTCGCTGTGCGGTGACACCGAAGAGGCGGCGCCGTGGCGATTTGAGAGAGCGCCCACTACATCTAATGCATGTCCCCCAAAAGTGTGCAGCGGTTTTGGGACAACGAGATCCATGAAACAAAGACCCTACAGCGCGTCGCATGAGGCCATTTAAACGCGACCCGCTTTAGCGTCACCGCAGTGATGTGCAGCGAATCAACTTGCGCTCGGCGCTACGCCGTTCGAGACAGCGGTGGTGCGGGCTAACTCACCCGCTTCTGCAGTTCCCTTGCACCATTCGGCGCGTTGACCTTGCCCGAGGTTATGAAAAAGGCAAAAACGTCGCGAGGCTGCTTGTCTGCCTTGCGATCCGGCGCGCTCTTCTCGAGCCCTTCCGGCTCGCCGCCCGCCGCAAAGGTTTTCAGCCGTTCGGCCCACAGATCCAGGTCCTTTGGCGGATAACAGGTCTTTATGTCATCGCTGCCGATCTGCAGCCTCGCATAGACGAAGTCTGCCGTGACGTCGGCGATCATCGGATAGTCCGCATGTTCGGCGAGCACGACCGCCACCTTGTATTTCTTCAGCAGTTCGATGAAGGCGGGCGTTTGAAAGGACGGACTGCGGACCTCGACCACATGGCGAAGCTTCAACCCATCCTGCTTTTCAGGAAGGAGCTTGAGAAATCCTTCGAAATCGTCCGGCTCGAATTTCTTGGTTGGCGCGAACTGCCAAAGAATAGGGCCGAGGTGGTCGCCCAGTTCCGTCAGGCCCTGGGTCAGGAATCTCTCCATCGATTCACCGGCTTCGGCGAGAATCTTGCGATTCGTCACGAAGCGGCTGGCTTTCAGCGAGAAGATAAAATCGTCCGGGACTTCCGCCGCCCACCGGGCAAAGGTTTCCGGCTTCTGCGAGCTGTAATAGGTACCGTTGATCTCGATCGTCCGCAGCTCCTTGCCGGCGAATTCGAGCTGCCGCTTCTTCGGAAGATCGGAAGGATAGAAGGTGCCTTCCCAGGGCTCGAAGGTCCAGCCGCCGATGCCGACGCGGATTTTCCCGGATTGTGTCATCGTCTCCTCCTCAGGCCCTTCCGGGCGATTCGTTTCGTGTTCCAATCGGCTCAACGACCTCGCAACCAGCGTCGCCAATTCCCGTCAGCACTGCTACCCGTTTCCGCGCGAGCATCGGTCCTAAGGGAGCGCCGCGTTCCGCCACGTGCAATTGTCAGAGATGCGGATCGGCAGTGAGCCGGTCACTCCGCCGCCTCGACCTTCTTGAGCGGCCGGCGCTCCAACAGCTCCTTCAGGAATTGTCCGGTGTAGGAGCGGGGCTCCTTCACCACGTCTTCCGGCGTCCCCTTGGCGATCACTTCGCCGCCGCCATCGCCGCCTTCCGGGCCGAAGTCGATGATCCAGTCGGCGGTCTTGATGACTTCCAGGTTGTGCTCGATGACCACGACCGAGTTTCCCTGGTTGACGAGCTCATGCAGAACTTCAAGAAGTTTCGCTACGTCGTGGAAATGCAAGCCTGTTGTCGGTTCGTCGAGGATATAGAGCGTGCGGCCGGTCGACCGTTTCGACAGTTCCTTGGCGAGCTTCACGCGCTGCGCTTCGCCGCCCGAAAGGGTGTTCGCCTGCTGGCCGACCTTGATATAGCCAAGGCCCACCTGGTTCAGGGTCACGAGCTTGTCGCGCACGGACGGCACGGCCGAGAAGAATTCGACGCCTTCCTCGACGGTCATGTCGAGCACGTCGGCAATCGACTTGCCCTTGAAATGCACGTCGAGCGTTTCGCGATTGTAGCGCTTGCCGTGGCAGACGTCGCAAGTGACATAGACGTCCGGGAGGAAGTGCATCTCGATCTTGATAACGCCGTCGCCCTGGCAGGCCTCGCAGCGGCCGCCCTTGACGTTGAACGAGAAGCGCCCGGGCTGGTAGCCGCGTGCCTTCGCCTCCGGAAGTCCTGCGAACCAATCGCGAATCGGCGTGAAGGCACCGGTATAGGTCGCCGGGTTCGAGCGCGGCGTGCGGCCGATCGGCGACTGGTCGATATCGATCACCTTGTCGATATGCTCGAAGCCGTCGATCCGGTCGTGCTCGGCAGGATTTTCGCGTGCGCCCATGATGCGGCGTGCCGCCGCCTTATAGAGCGTTTCGATGAGGAAGGTCGACTTGCCGCCGCCCGAAACGCCTGTGACCGCGGTGAAGACACCGAGCGGGATCGAGGCTGAAACGTCTTTCAGGTTGTTAGCCCGCGCGCCTACGACCGTAATTTCCTTCTTCTTTTTCGGCTTCCGCCGTTCGCTCGGAACGGCGACAGCGAGTTCTCCGGAGAGGTACTTTCCGGTGAGCGATTTCGGATTGGCCATGATGTCGGACGGTGCACCTTCCGCGACGATCTCGCCGCCGTGGATGCCGGCCGCCGGGCCGATATCGACGACATAGTCGGCGGTCAGGATCGCGTCCTCGTCGTGCTCCACGACAATGACTGTGTTGCCGATGTCGCGCAGATGCCGGAGCGTGTCGAGCAGGCGGGCATTGTCGCGTTGATGCAGACCGATCGAGGGCTCATCGAGCACATAGAGCACGCCGGTCAGACCGGAACCGATCTGGGAGGCAAGTCGGATGCGCTGGCTTTCGCCACCGGAGAGCGTCCCGGAATTGCGTGAGAGGCTGAGATATTCAAGCCCGACATCGTTGAGAAAGCGCAGCCGCTCGCGGATCTCCTTGAGGATGCGCACGGCAATCTCGTTCTGCTTGGCGTTGAGGTGCTCTGGCAGGGCATCGAACCAGTCGCGGGCGACGCGGATCGACATCTCGGTGACTTCGCCGATGTGCAGTTTGTTGATCTTGACGGCAAGCGCCTCCGGCTTCAGCCGATATCCGGCACAGGCCGGGCAGGGGGCCGCCGACATGAAGCGCTCGATCTCTTCGCGCGCCCAGGCGCTATCGGTCTCCTTCCAGCGACGCTCGAGATTGGGCACGATGCCTTCGAAGGTCTTCGTCGTGTTGTAGGAACGCGCCCCGTCTACATAGTGGAAGACGATCTTTTCCTCCGTGCCATGCAGGATCGCCCGCTGCGCCTCCCCGGAGAGTTCGCTCCAGCGGCTGCCGAGCTTGAAATCGAAGACCTTGCCCAGCGCCTCCAGCGTTTGATTGTAATAAGGCGAGGAGGATTTTGCCCAGGGCGCAATCGCGCCGTCGCGCAACGTCCGGTTCGGCTCCGGGACGATCAACGCTTCGTCGATCTTCTGCTGGCTGCCGAGCCCATCGCAGGTCGGGCAGGCGCCGAAGGGATTGTTGAACGAAAAGAGCCGTGGCTCGATCTCCGGAATGGTGAACCCGGAGACCGGGCAGGCGAATTTTTCCGAAAACAGCACCCGCTCGTGCGTCTCGTTCAATGATTTGTTGGCGGAGCCGCCGGCAGCGGTTTCCTCCGGCGGCAGCGGCTTGTCGGCGAATTCGGCGATCGCCAGGCCGTCGGCAAGCGTCAGGCAGGTCTCGAGGCTGTCGGCAAGACGCGTCGCGAGATCGGGCCGCACCACGACACGGTCGACGACCACATCGATATCGTGCTTGTATTTCTTGTCGAGCGCCGGCACGTCGGCGATTTCATAGAATTGGCCATCCACCTTGACGCGCTGGAAGCCCTTCTTCATCAGCTCCGCCAGTTCCTTCTTGTACTCGCCCTTACGGCCGCGCACGAGCGGCGCAAGGATATAGAGTCGTGTTCCTTCGCCGAATTCCAGCACGCGATCGACCATCTGGCTTACAGTCTGGCTCTCGATCGGCAGGCCGGTGGCCGGCGAATAGGGCACGCCGACGCGCGCGAAAAGAAGGCGCATATAATCGTAGATCTCGGTGACCGTACCGACCGTCGAGCGCGGGTTGCGCGAAGTCGTCTTCTGCTCGATCGAGATTGCCGGCGACAGGCCGTCGATCTGGTCGACATCCGGCTTCTGCATCATTTCGAGGAACTGGCGGGCATAGGCCGAAAGACTCTCGACATAGCGGCGCTGGCCCTCGGCATAGATCGTATCGAAGGCGAGCGAGGACTTGCCGGATCCGGAAAGCCCGGTCATCACGATGAGCTTGTTGCGCGGCAGATCAAGGTCGATGCCCTTGAGATTGTGCTCGCGCGCACCGCGAATGGAGATGGTCTTGAGTTCGCTCATCGGAAGCCAGCTTTGCATGTCGTTGAAAGCCTCCTATGTAATGACGACAACGCCCATGTCGAGGCGCAATCGGCAAAGAGGCAGCTCAATTGCGATTCGGTTGACAGGATAATAGGGGAATAATAGAACAAAAAAAGAACAAATGTCAGAAGTAAACTTGCAAATCAGCTGTGGATTATGCGCGATGCGGGGCGTATCAACGGCGGCAGGCCGCTAAGATGCGCGTTCTTGAAATATTGGAGAGCCGGACCGGCGGTTCGGCGGAAAACACGGGAAAAGCGATATGGCTGGTAGCGTCAACAAGGTGATCTTGATCGGAAATGTCGGGGCCGACCCGGAAATCCGGCGCACGCAGGATGGCCGCCCGATCGCCAACCTGCGCATCGCCACCTCGGAAACCTGGCGCGACCGCAACAGCGGAGAGCGCCGCGAGAAGACGGAATGGCACACGGTCGTCGTCTTCAACGAGGGCCTCTGCAAGGTGGTCGAGCAATATGTGAAGAAGGGCGCGAAGCTCTATATCGAGGGCCAGTTGCAGACCCGCAAGTGGCAGGATCAGAACGGCAACGATCGCTATTCGACCGAAGTCGTACTGCAGGGCTTCAACTCGACGCTGACGATGCTCGACGGTAGGGGCGAGGGCGGCGGCTCCGGTGTCAGCCGTGGCGGCGGCAGCGACTACGGCGGCGGCTATGAGGATTACGATCAGCCGCGCCAGTCTTCGGGCGGCCGTTCTGGCGGCCAAGGCAACCAGGGAGGTCAAAGCGGCGGCAACTTCTCGCGCGATCTCGACGACGACATTCCGTTCTGATGCGTTGCCGTTCGCAAGGGCGGCTCACGTCTGTTTGAACGCGGCAAGCGTCGAGGTATCAGAAAGCCGGTCCAAAGGGGCCGGCTTTCGACGTTTTTGACTTTTCCACTCCATTGCCGTTTGGGCGCGCCGGCGCGCAGACAATCCAGTTGTTGGTGCGCACGGGATCGCTGCGCAACAGGGCTTCGGTTCTGCCATGCGAGAAGCGCGCTACGCCAGAAAGGCCGAGCGCACGCCGTCGACGACGAACTGCACTGCCAGTGCAGCCAGGATGACACCAAGGAGACGCGTGAGGATCGCGCGCCCGGTGACCCCGAGAAAGCGGTCAATGCGTTCGGCGATGACGAGTGCCAGAAACAGGAGCGCCATCGACGCGGCGATGACGAGGAGAAGCTGGATTCGGTCGACGACGGAGGGAAACGAACTGCCGAGCAGGATCGTAGCCGAAATCGCGCCCGGGCCGGCGATCAAAGGCAAGGCGAGGGGAAAGACCGCGATGTTGTGAAGATGGTCCTTCGTCACTGCAACTTCGCCGGTCTTTTCCTTTCGTTCCTGACGCTTCTCGAAGATCATCTCGAAGGAGATCCAGAACAGCAGCAGACCGCCCGCGATACGGAAGGCGCCGATCGAGATGCCGAGCAAGCCGAGGATGCCATCACCGAAGAGGGCGAAGGCGGCAAGGATGAAGAAGGCGATCATCGAGCCACGGGTGGCGACCTGAAAACGCTCCTGACGGCTGAGCCCCACGGTGAGACTTAAGAAGATCGGCGCCAGGCCCGGCGGATCGAGCGTGACAAGCAAAGTCGTCAGTGCATTGATCAAAAGATCGACATTGAACATCCGTTTCCCCTTCCGGATTGCTACCCCGGGTTTTCCCGGTGGCATGGACGCATTGTTAGGCAAGCGCAGCGAGCTTGGAAAGGGGTGGCTAGCCAACGGTCGATCAATGGCTTAAACCGGGCTGGGCGCGTCGATTGTGGCCTTGATCGTCAGGGACGCAAGCGCACATGGGAGGCAGACGCAGATCTCGTTCCGATTTCCGGACGAATGCCCTAGAAAAGCCTGTTCTGGCGGCAAAAGACTGTTCACAACCAACTGCAAAAATTGGCGCTTAGAGCCGCATTCGGCTATAAAAAATCGACTGATTCTGAACAAAGATCGTGATCAACATTGACTGAACAAAGCAATCCCGGCGGCGGAAAAAATCCGCCAGGCATCGAGCCGATTTCCATCATCGAGGAAATGCAGCGGTCCTATCTCGATTACGCCATGAGCGTAATCGTTTCCCGCGCGCTTCCCGATGTGCGCGACGGTCTGAAACCGGTTCACCGGCGCATCCTTTACGGAATGAGCGAACTCGGCATCGACTGGAACAAGAAATACGTCAAGTGCGCCCGCGTCACCGGCGACGTGATGGGTAAGTATCACCCGCACGGCAACATGGCGATCTACGACGCACTGGCCCGCATGGCGCAGGACTGGTCGCTCAGACTGCCACTGATCGACGGCCAGGGGAATTTCGGTTCCGTCGACGGCGATCCGCCGGCAGCCGAACGCTATACCGAGTGCCGGCTGCAGAAGGCGGCGCATTCGCTGCTCGACGATCTCGACAAGGAAACGGTCGATTTCCGCGACAACTACGACGGCACGCTGCACGAGCCGGTCGTCGTCCCGGCGAAGTTCCCGAATCTCCTGGTAAATGGCGCGGGCGGCATTGCCGTCGGCATGGCGACAAACATCCCGCCGCACAATCTCGGCGAAGTCATCAACGGCTGTATCGCGCTGATCGACGATCCGGCGATCGAACTGCCGGAACTGATGCAGATCATTCCCGGGCCGGATTTTCCGACCGGCGCGCTGATCCTCGGTCGCTCGGGCATTCGCCAGGCCTATGAGACCGGCCGCGGCTCCGTCATCATGCGCGGACGCGCCCATGTCGAGCCGATGCGCGGCGATCGCGAGCAGATCATCATCACCGAGATCCCCTATCAGGTGAACAAGGCGACGATGATCGAGAAGATGGCCGAACTGGTGCGCGAGAAGCGCATAGAGGGCATCTCGGACCTGCGCGACGAATCCGACCGCCAGGGCTATCGCGTCGTCATCGAACTGAAGCGCGACGCCAATGCCGAGGTCATCCTCAACCAGCTCTACCGCTACACCCCGCTGCAGACGTCGTTCGGCTGCAACATGGTGGCGCTCAATGGCGGCAAGCCGGAGCAGATGACGCTGCTCGACATGCTGCGCGCCTTCGTCTCGTTCCGCGAGGAAGTGGTTAGCCGGAGAACGAAATACCTGCTGCGCAAGGCACGCGAGCGCGCGCATGTGTTGGTCGGCCTCGCGATCTCGGTCGCCAATATCGACGAAGTCATCAAGCTTATCCGTCACGCGCCCGATCCGCAGACGGCGCGCGAGCAGTTGATGGAGCGCCGCTGGCCGGCGCATGACGTCGATGCCCTGATCCGCCTGATCGACGATCCGCGTCATCGCATCAACGACGACGGCACCTACAACCTGTCGGAAGAGCAGGCCCGCGCGATCCTCGACCTGCGCCTGCAGCGTCTGACCGCGCTCGGCCGCGATGAAATCGGCGATGAACTCAACAAAATCGGCGAGGAAATCAAGGACTACCTCGATATCCTCTCCTCGCGCCTGCGCATCATGGCGATCGTCAAGCAGGAACTGGAAGCCGTTCGTGACGAGTTCGGGACGCCGCGCCGTACCGAGATTGCCGAAGGCGGTCCGGATATGGATGATGAAGACCTGATCGCCCAGGAAGACATGGTCGTCACCGTGTCCCATCTCGGCTATATCAAGCGCGTGCCGCTGACGACCTATCGGGCACAGCGTCGCGGCGGCAAGGGCCGCTCCGGCATGGCGACGCGGGACGAGGATTTCGTTACCCGGCTATTCGTTGCAAACACCCATACGCCGGTGCTGTTCTTCTCGTCGCGCGGCATCGTTTACAAGGAGAAGGTCTGGCGGTTGCCGATCGGCACGCCGCAATCGCGCGGCAAGGCGCTGATCAACATGCTGCCGCTCGAACCCGGCGAACGCATCACCACGATCATGCCGCTGCCGGAGGACGAAACGACCTGGGAAAACCTGGACGTCATGTTCTCGACCACGCGTGGCACGGTCCGCCGCAACAAGCTCTCGGATTTCGTCCAGGTCAACCGCAATGGCAAGATCGCGATGAAGCTTGATGAAGAGGGCGACCAGATCCTGTCGGTCGACACCTGCACCGAGTTCGACGACGTGCTGCTGACCACGGCGCTCGGCCAATGCATCCGCTTCCCCGTCTCCGACGTGCGCGTCTTCGCCGGCCGCAATTCGATCGGCGTACGCGGCATCTCGCTCGGCGACAACGACCGGATCATCTCGATGGCGATCGTCGGCCATGTCGAAGCCGAACCTTGGGAACGTGCGGCCTATCTGAAGCGCGCAGCAGCCGAGCGGCGCACGACGAACGGCGAGGAGGAGGAAATCGCACTGGTCGGCGAAGAAGTTACCGACGGCGGTGAGCTTTCCAACGAGCGCTATGAGGAACTGAAGGAACGCGAACAGTTCGTGTTGACGGTCTCCGAGAAAGGCTTCGGCAAGCGTTCGTCTACGTACGACTTCCGCACCTCGGGCCGCGGCGGCAAGGGCATCCGCGCCACCGACACGTCGAAGACGGCCGAGATCGGCGAACTGGTCGCCGCCTTCCCGGTCGAGCTCAACGATCAGATCATGCTCGTCTCCGATGGCGGCCAGCTCATTCGCGTGCCCATCAACGGCATCCGTCTGGCCAGCCGCGCGACAAAGGGCGTTACGATTTTCTCGACGGCTAAGGATGAGAAGGTCGTGTCGGTCGAGCGGATCAGCGAGCCGGACGGCGAGGACGAGGTTGTGGATGCTGCGATTGGCGAAGCCATCGCGCCAGAGCCTCCCGAAGCTTCTGAGGACTGATCGCACTTATCTGACTCGAAAAGCCCGCCCTCGCCGGCGGGCTTTTGCGTTGTCGTCCATCCGTCGGCGTTATTGCCGGATGTAGGCCTTTAGGCCCTTGGCCAAGACGTCGAAGGCAACACGGCAGCGCGGGCTTGCGCGCAGATTTTCGTGCATCACGAGCCAGGTTTCGAGCGTCATCTCGAACGCGTCGGGAAGTACATGGACAAGCTGAGGATCGCGGGTCGCAAGAACGTTCTGGCAGATGCCGATGCCGAAGCCGGCGCGTATCGCCGCAAGTTGCGCGACATTGCTGTCGGTCTTCAATGCAAAGCGCGCTGATGGCAAGTTCGGCGTCCTTGCCATGATCGCGCGGATCGCAGCGGTTTGCCGGTCGAAACCGATCAGGCTATGGCGGGCGAGATCATCGATCGTTTCAGGCAGGCCGCGTCTTTCGAGATAGGATCGATGCGCGTGGAAGCCGAGCGGCACCGCGCCGATATGAAGAGCGACCAGCGCATCCTGCTCGGGCCTGACCATACGCACGGCGATATCGGCTTCCTGGCGCAAAAGATCCTCCACCGCGTCGGACGCGGAGAGCTCGATGGAGAGGTCCGGATATTCTCGGTTGAGTTCGGCGAGGATCGGCGGCAAGACCTCGATGCCGATCACCTCGCTGGCGCTGATGCGCACGGTCCCGCCAAGCGCGCCATGCTGGCCGGAGGCGGCGCGAAGCAGGGCGGAGGAGGTGGCCGCCATGGTCTCGGCATAGGGCTTCAGCTCCAGGGCCGCATCGGTCGGCAGCAGCCCCTGCGGTGAGCGCGTGAACAGCGTGAAACGGAGCGCCTCTTCCAACGCGTCGATATGACGGCCGACGGTCGGCTGCGTCAGACCAAGTTCGCGCGCGGCAGCCGACAGCGACCCTTCGCTCAGGACCATTAGAAAGGTGCGGTAAAAATCCCAGCTCGGATCATGCTTGTTCATGAATTTAAGTATAGCCGCCATAGGCATTTAGACAATTCCGTTTGGCCTCAATACCGACGATGTTTGATCCATCCGAACCGATGGAGAGAAACGTGACGGAAATGCAGGACAAGACAGGAACGGTTCTCGTGCTGGGCGCAACCGGCGGGATTGGCGGTGCGGTCGCCCGCGGTCTTCACCTTCGTGGGTGGACGGTCCGAGCCTTGAACCGGGACACCGCGAAGGCGTCCAGAAGGGCGACGGCCTTTGAATGGATCCAGGGCGACGCCATGAACACCGCCGACGTAATGACTGCAGCCGAGGGCGCGGCGGTCATCATCCACGCGGTCAATCCACCTGGCTATCGCGACTGGGGCAAGCTCGTATTGCCGATGCTCGACAACACGATTGCCGCGGCCAAGGCGGTCGGTGCGTGCATCGTCCTGCCCGGTACGGTCTACAATTTCGGGCCCGATGCATTCCCGGTGCTTGACGAAGATGCGCCACAGAACCCAGGAACGGAAAAGGGCGCCATTCGCAAGGAAATAGAAGCCAGACTGAAAGCTGCGTGCGAGGCCGGTGTTCGTGTCATCATTCTGCGGGCAGGGGATTTCTTTGGCCCGGATGCCGCCAACAACTGGTTCTCGCAAGGGCTGGTAAAGCCCGGAAAGCCGCTCACGGCGATCAGCTACCCAGGAAAGAATGGAACTGCCCACCAATGGGCCTATCTGCCGGATGTGGCAGAGACGATGATCAGATTGATCGAGCGGGCGGAAAGCCTCCCGCCATTTGCGGTCTACCACATGCGCGGTTTCTTCGACGACGACGGCACGAAGATGATTGCGGCGATCCGGCGCGCTGTTCGGCACCCCAATCTCAAGGTCAAGAGGTTTCCCTGGTGGCTCGTGACCGTCGCGTCGCCCTTCGTGCCGTTTTTCAAGGAGCTCAGGGAAATGCGCTATCTTTGGCGCGAGCCGCTCGAGATGCGCAACGACCGTCTCATCGCCACGCTCGGTGAGGAGCCGCAGACGGCAATTGATGACGCTGTCGCGGCGACGCTTGCATCGCTCGATTGCCTTCCGGCGGCAATACGCGGGCCGATCGCCGCTCCGCTGCGTCGCGAAGCCTGAGCGTCAGTTCTTGAAAACGACGCAGGCGCCGCCACTCTTGCGAATGGCGGCGCAAAGCTCGTTTGCCTCTGCCTGCGTCTGGCGGCCGATACGGGCGGCGTACCGTCTTCTCGCTCCAAAAGCGCCATTGCGCTCCCGAACGAGGACTGCCTTCTCGGTGTTGATTGGCGCTGGCAGTCTTTTCACCGCGTGCAAGAACAACCGTTGCGCAACGGATTTCTGGTAATGCGCCGAGAGTTGGACGCCCCAGGGCGCCCAGACCGCCTCGTCGGCGATAACGAGCTCGCGCAACCGCCGGGTATTGGCCAGCGCGACGCAGCCATCCAGAAAGCTCTTGTCCTTGTCGAGCTCAAGATTGAGCGACTTCGGTGGATTGTCGCGCCAGTCTTCGACCGGGTAGGCTGTGATCGCCAAGACGTAATCGCGCGTCTCGTACGGAAGCCGATCATTTTCGAGGAAGCGCTCAAGGCCTGCCTCACCGGCGTTGTAGGCCGCCGCGGCAAAACCAAGATTGCCATAGCGCGAGTTCAGCTCACTCAAATACTCCGCCGATTTACCGAGTGCCGCCACAGCATCGAAACTATCCGACAGGCCGCGCAGCTTTGCCGTTGCCGGCATGAATTGGGCAATTCCCTCCGCGCCCTTTGGACTGATGGCGTCCGGTTGAAAAAGGCTTTCGCGCCAGATCAACCGGGCAAAGAAAGGAGCTGGCAGGTCGTTCGCCACGGCATAGTGCTCAATGATGCCACAGACATCTCGGGCAAAATTATCGGGGCTGATGCAGAGACGAAGCGACGGGTTCGCTGCGGAGAGGCCTGAGTAGAGGCACTTTCGCGGAGGGATCGGCGGCGCATCGGTGCGGGCCTCGGCAACCCCCGAGACAGTTGCGCAAAGCCCTATTGCGACCAACGCAGCTCCCGCAGAGCGCGCCAGACGTCCCATTCGGTTGCCCCAGATGCGGCATCTGCCTGCTCTGCTCTGTTCGACCATGCGGCTCCTCAGCGACGGACGAGTGAGCATACATAGCATCTTCGTCGATCGCGAAAAACAGGCGAAGGCAATCTCAGCTCGGCGAACCGGAGCGCAGGGTCAGTTGCATGAAGGTCAGATCAAGCCAGCGGCCAAATTTTGTGCCGACTTCCTTCATGTGGCCGGTTTGCTCGAAGCCCAATTGCTCATGCAAGCGGATCGAGGCGAGGTTGCTCGATTCGATCCCGGCGACCATCACGTGCTTGCCAAGTGCCTCGGCGCGCTCAATGAGCGCCACCATCAACGCCCGGCCGATGCCGCCGCCGCGCCGGTCGCTGCGCACATAGACAGAATGCTCGACCGTGTGGCGATAACCGTCGAAAGCACGCCAATCGCCGAAGGAGGCGTAGCCGATGATCTCGCCCGCATCGGAGACAGCAACGAGTACAGGAAAACCTGCCGATTTTCGCGCCTTGAGCCAGGCTGCACGGTTGGCGACATCCACGAGCGTTTCGTTCCAGATTGCCGTCGTGTTCGCAACCGCGTCGTTATAGATGTCGCGAATGGCTTCGAGATCGCTGTCGGCCGCATCCCTGATTTGCATGTTGCTCTCCCTGGCTGCTCCCGATCAACAGCGCCGCGACGCGGCGCCATCGAGAACGCCGCGAGCTTTAACGGTTCAGTGCAGCCGCGGCAATCTCCGCTATCGCAAGCGGACGTTCCGCACTTTCGCCGTCCTGCAGAAACCAGGCTGCCGACAGGCCTGCGTAGGCGAGAACCCAGTGAAGAACCCGCCGCGGGTCGAGCCGCGCCTCCTCCGCTACGACAGCGAGCTGTTTTTCCAATCGGCCGGGAGCGGTGGCGATCGGCAACTCGGGATTACAAAATAGGTTCGCGTAGTCGAACCCACGTTCGCCGTGAAGGCGCTTCGGATCGATCGCGAGCCAGCCGCGTTCGCCAAAATCGAGAATGTTGCCGTGGTGAATGTCGCCGTGCAGCACGCTCGGCGGATGAGGATCAGCGAAAAGCGCCCTTGCTGCCCCGGCGCAGATCCCGAACAGACCGCCCTCGGTACGCGCCATCGGGTCCAGTGCCTCGAACCATCGCTCGAGCGGAACGAGCTCCGGACGCGGCGTTGAGCGCGGAGCATGCAACGCGGCAATGGTGTGGCAAATGACACGGGTTGCAACGTCATCGCCGCCGGTCATGGCCATGTGGAAAAGTGACCGTCGGCTCTCGGCGCGTTCCAGCAGGATGGCGTCGTCACCCTCGGCATAGACGCGTGCTGCTCCGTGGCCATTCCACCAGTGCATGAGCCGCCCGCCAAATTTTTCCTCCGCTTCTTGCGCAATCTTGAGCATGGCCGGCAAGCCGCGCCAGCGCACCGGCAGCAGGCGGCTGGAACGGGTCGTGATTGCCTCTCCATCAGGCGCAAGCGCCCATTTTTCAATCCAAGGAGCAAACATCGGGGCAGGATAGGCGATTCTTCATGCGAAAGGGCCCCGCATCGCGCAGGGCCCTTCATCCGACTTAGGTCTCAAGCCACCTGCTCAAGCAGCGGATAGTCGGTGTATCCCTTGGCGCCACCGCCGTAGAAGGTTGCCTGGTCGGCCGCATTAAGCGGCGCACGGTCCTTCAGCCGGCGGACGAGATCCGGGTTGGCAATAAACGGTTTGCCGAAGGCGACCAGATCGGCCTCACCACTTTCGACGGTTCTGACGGCCAGGTCGCGGTCGTATCCATTGTTCGCCATCCAGGCAGCCTTGCCGCCGGCCGCGCTGTAGGCAGCGCGCAGCCCGGCGTAGTCGAAGGGGCGATCGCCCTGCTGGTGATCGCGCGCCCCGCCCGTCGCGCCTTCGACGACGTGAACATAGGCAAGCTGATAGCGAGCGAGCTTTTCCACCACGTAAGTGAAGAGCGCCTGCGGTTCCGGGTCAAAAGCATCGTTGGACGGAGTGACCGGCGAAATGCGGATGCCGACACGGCCCGCGCCGATCTCCTGCGTGATCACGTCAACGACCTCGAAGAGGAAACGCGCACGATTCTCGATCGAGCCACCGTAGGCGTCGGTGCGCCTGTTGGAGCCGGAGCGAAGGAACTGGTCCAGCAGATAACCGTTCGCGGCGTGAATTTCGACACCGTCGAATCCGACATCGATCGCGGCGCGTGCGGCCTTGCGGTAGTCTTCGACGATGCCCGCAATTTCCGCCAGGTCCAGCGCGCGGGGCTCGGATGTTTCGGCGAAGCTGCCGGTTCCGTCGCCGTTGACGAGATAGGTCTTCGACTTTGCCCGGATCGCCGACGGAGCTACGGGCTGACCGCCATTGGGCTGGAGGGAGGTGTGCGAGATACGGCCGACATGCCACATCTGCACGACGATCTTGCCGCCAGCCTTGTGAACGGCATCCGTCACCTTGCGCCATCCTTCAAGCGCCTCGGGTGTATAGAGGCCCGGAACGTCCGCGTAGCCTTGCCCTTGATGTGTGATCGCCGTCGCTTCCGTAATCAGCAAGCCGGCGGAAGCGCGCTGCTCGTAGTAGGTTGCGTTTAGCGTATTGGGGACCGCTTTCGGCGAGCGATTGCGGGTGAGCGGAGCCATCACGACCCGGTTCTTGAGCGCGATGTCACCGATCGTGATCGGGTCGAAAAGAGAAGCCATGAAAGTGTCCTTTCCGTTTCGGTTGAGACTTGGGAGGAGGTGAGACTTGGGGAGGAAAAATGGCGTCAAAGGCTGCCGATAGCCTTGAGGAACTCGGCGATCGTTTCCTCGTTGCGCTTGTAAAAGACCCACTGACCAACACGGCGGGTCGTCACCAAGCCGGCGCGCTGCAGCACGGCAAGGTGAGATGACACGGTCGATTGCGACAGTCCGCAACGCTCGAACTGCCCGGCGCAGACTCCCATCTCAAGAGGGTGCTCCTGACCGGAAAAATGCACCTGTGGCTCCTTCAGCCATGTGAGGATGTCCATGCGGGCCGGATGCGCCAATGCCTTCAGGATTTCGTCTTTATCCATCGTAAATCGCCGTACCTAGTTTTATCGATATATGTATCGCGAACCTTAGATATACAAATCACATGCCCGTGATCTCAAGGAAGCAGAGGGCAATCGTCGGGAGGCGATCGGAAATCACGCTGTTTCAAGGCAAAAAAAGAGGGCCACAAGAGAACTTGGGCCCTTACAGTTGTGAAGGTTTCAAAACCTCCAGAGGGGAACAGCTGCTGCGGCGGCTGGGAGGAGAATGCCGCCATACGCATCAGCCAAAAGGCATATGGGGAGCGCGAAGGCGGCTTTCAATAGCTTGTCTCGCGTTTTTCTCAACTGATGGCTGTGGGCAAACGGCGGGCAAAAAAAGAGGGCCGCAAGAAAACTTGGGCCCTTGTAGTTGTGAAGGTAATAAGAACCTCCAGAGGGGAACAGCTGCTGCGGTGGCACTGGGAGGAGAAGCCACCAAAGATGCATCAGCTGGGTTTGGTATGCTGTTTTTTTGGGCGCACAGCAATCATTTAATATGCATGACAGCCATGTCGTGCGCGCATTCCTGCACATTTTTGCGGCGCACAATGCCCCCAGCCTTCGGACGTCTTCTTCCGCGTCAGAATATGTGTTTTTAAAACAATTATTTACGGCTTCACTGAGCAATTGCCCACAATTCAAGCAACTGAAGCAAACGTTAGAAATTCCAGTTGCGCGCCTTGGCAACGATATAGTCACGGAAGACTTTCAGCTTCGCCGCGTTCTTCATTTCGTCGGGATAGCAGAAATAGGTATCGAAGGAGGGGATGTCCGCACTGATCGGAAGCTGAATCAGCCCCGGGTCGCGGCCGACAATGTAATCGGGAAGCATGGCAATGCCGATACCGAGCAGGCATGCGCGCTTGATCGACGTCTGGCTGTTGATCTGCAGATGCGAGATACGCGGATTGTCGTGATCGCGTCCGGCGATCTCCAGCCAGTTCACATCGAGCAGGTAGTTGGGCGCCGGCTCACCGAAAGTGATGATGCGGTGATTGTCCAGATCCCCGACGGATTGGGGCTCACCGTATTTGTTGATGTAGGAGGGAGCGGCATAGACATGCATGTGCACCGTGAAGAGCTTGCGCTGGATCAGATCCGACTGCTGCGGCTGGCGCAGCCGGATCGCGCAATCGGCGTGCCGCATGTTCACGTCGAGCTCTTCGTTGTCGAGGATGAGCTGGACCTGCACGTCCGGATGCAGCGACATGAACTCCTGTATCTTGTCGGTCAACCAACCCTGGCCGAGGCCGACCGTGGTGGTGATGCGCAGCTTACCGGTTGGCTTGTCGGTCGTCTCGGTCAGTTGCACCTTGACGCTCTCGAGCTTCATCAGCACCTCGTGCGCGGTGCGGTAGAGGATCTCGCCCTGTTCCGTGAGGATCAGACCGCGCGCGTGGCGATGAAACAGCTTGATGCCGACGTCCTGTTCGAGCGAACTGACCTGACGGCTGATGGCTGATTGCGAAAGATGGAGTTTGTCTGCCGCGTGCGTGAACGAGCCTGCCTCGGCCGCCGCATGAAATATGCGCAGTTTATCCCAGTCTAACGACATGAAAGCCCCCATAAACGACCACCCCGGGGGACTGGCTGGTCGTCCTCCGGTTGTGGCTGATGCATCTGTTCCCACGCGGGACGCGGCGCCTTACGGCGCGCGCCCCGATTCGCAGCTTCTATTCGGCTGCAATTGCGACGGGCATATGACCCGCCAGATATTTCTCCGCCTCAAGGGCCGCCATGCAGCCCATGCCAGCGGCCGTGACCGCCTGTCGGTAGACGTCGTCGGTGACATCACCAGCAGCAAACACGCCTGCGACATCGGTCGCCGTCGAATCCGGCGCGGTCCAGAGATAGCCGTTCGGCTTCTGCCGAAGCTTGCCCTTGAACAACTCCACCGCCGGCGCGTGGCCAATCGCGACGAAAACGCCATCGGTGACCATATCCGTGGTTTCGCCCGTCTTGGTGTTGCGAAGCTTCACGCCGTTGACCGAAGCGGGCATTGGCGGCTTTGCGGGCGTACCGAGATATTCTATCACCTCGTGATCCCAGATGACCCTCACGTTCGGCTTGGCGAAAAGACGCTCCTGAAGGATCTTTTCCGCCCGGAACGCGTCGCGGCGGTGAACGACGGTGACGGTTTTTGCCAGATTCGAAAGGTAGAGCGCTTCTTCCACGGCGGAATTGCCGCCGCCGACGACGATGACATCCTTGTTCCGATAGAAGAAACCGTCACAGGTAGCGCATGCCGAAACGCCGAAGCCCATGAAGGTCGGCTCGGTTTCGATGCCGAGCCACTTCGCCTTGGCGCCGGTGGCGATGATCAATGCGTCCGCGGTCCAGTCGTTGCCGCTATCGGTCTTGATGCGAAAGGGGCGGACGGAGAGATCGACATCGGTCACAAGGTCATTGACGATCTCTGCGCCGACGTGCGTCGCCTGCTTCAGCATCTGTTCCATCATCCAGGGCCCCTGGACCGGATCGGCGTAGCCGGGATAGTTCTCCACGTCGGTGGTGATCATCAATTGGCCGCCCTGTTCCATGCCTGCAATCAGCACCGGCGAAAGCATGGCGCGTGCCGTATAGATCGCCGCAGTGTAGCCAGCAGGGCCGGAGCCGATGATCAGCACTTTGGTATGGCGGGCGGTCATGAACGTGTCCTTAAAAGGCCGGAGAGCCGACTCAGCATCATCCGGTTCCGTGGTTACTGGCAAAATATCGCCTTACTTTAGGTATTCACCGCTCGTACTTTCAAGAGTACGGCCGCCGATACACACAAGTGCTTGGGCCATAGCCAGCGTTTTGGCACCAGATCGGGCATTTTTGCATCGTTTTCAACGGTTCGGCCGACCACGGTGTGCTATTCCGCCGCAACGGTAACCCGCTTTATTTACATTGCCTCCCTCCCGGAGGAGATTTCCAACGTGTCGACGACGCGACCGCCCCTAGAAACCACGATTGTTTTCGCTCGGTTTCTCAGGAGACGTCCAACGAAGCTTTTTGTGCATGCGGCAGTGAGTGCTCTCGTTTTGGCGTCGGGTTGCATGCTACTCACCGAAACGAAATTAGCCGCTTGCAGGAATGGTAGACCTGTCGCATTCGTGGTGACGGCGCTATCGTCCCACCTGCGGATTTGAGGTGGCGACTGGCGCAACATTTCGCCAGGGCAGTTGCAGCAAGGGCTGCCTGGTCCTGTCTACGATCCTGCTGGCGGGCAAATAAGGCCTCTTCGAAGGCCGATGAAGAAAGGGGATGCTAGGCAATGGTCATACGCGTCGAGCTCGATGCCATCGATATGAAAATACTGCGCGAACTGCAGAGCAACGGCCGGATGACGAATGTCGAGCTCGCCGAGCGCGTGGGCATTTCGGCGCCCCCTTGTCTGCGCCGCGTGCGCAAGCTGGAGGAGGCGGGTGTCATTCGCGGCTACCGCGCACTCCTGAACGCGTCGGCGCTCGGCTACGACCTTGTTGCCTTCTGCATGGTCGGCCTCAAGCATCAATCGGACGCAAACCTGAAAGCATTCGCCGCCCGCACCGCTTCATGGCCGCTCGTCCGTGAGGCATGGATGGTCTCGGGCGAATCCGACTTTCTGCTGCAGTGCGTGGCCGAGAACCTTGCGAGCTTCCAGGATTTCGTTATTGAGGAACTGACGGCAACTGACAATGTCGATACGGTGCGCACGATGCTGACGATCCGCCAAGTGAAGGACGCGTGCCAAGTGGAAATCTAGCCGCGCGGCCGGCACTCGCCGCATTGAGCTTGCGGCCCCTGTAGGAAAAGTACTCGTGAAAACACGCTCCCGCTTGGGGAAAGTACCGGAATGTTTCGTAGGCCGGGCCGGATCATTTCGCAAACAGCTTGAAAAGGCAGCGGCGTGACCTCCAAGCTTCCGCTTTCCGCTTTCATCATCTGCCTCAATGAAGAGGGCTATCTGGGCAATTGCATCGAAAGCCTCGATCAATGCGCCGAGATCGTCATCGTGGATTCCGGCTCGACCGACGGCACGGCGACCCTGGTGCAGTCCTACATCGACAAAGGTTGGCCGATCCGCTTCATGTATGAGCCGTGGCATGGCTATGCGGGGCAGAAACAGTTCGCTCTGGAGCAATGCAGCCAGCCCTGGTGCTTCAACATCGATGCGGACGAACGGCTGGATGCGCCGCTGCGCAAATTGCTGCCGGATCTTCTCCAAGCCCCCGCCGATACGGTGGGCTGGCGCGTCGCGCGTCGCCCCTATCTGATTGGCTATGGATACACGCCGGTGCAGGTGCATGAGCGGCGGAACCTGCGCCTGATCCGCCGGGGCAGGGGGCGATACGATCTCAGCCAGAAGGTACATGAGGGCATCGTACCGGATGGCAAGGTTGACAATGCCCGCTCCGGCAGCCTTCTTCATTTCCGCCCTCTGGTGATGGATGAGCAGATCCTCAAGGAAAACAAGTATTCGAGCCTGAAAGCCGACCAACAGTTCGAAGCCGGCAAGCCGCCCAGGTCCTACAAGCTCATCTTCGGTCCGCCGCTCTACTTTTATCGCCTGTATTTTCGCAACGGCCTTTGGCGCTGTGGCCTGCCGGGATTCATCGAGGCGATGACCGGAGCGGTCTACGCTTTTCTGACGGCGGCCAAGATCTATCAAAGGCACGCTCTCAAGGCACGGCCGAATACCGACGACGCGCTTTCCCACTAGTTAAGTCCGGGAAGCGTGACCGAAGCCTCGAAAGGTAATCCATGAAGGTCATGCATATTCACTTCGGGAAGGAAGGCGGGGCAGAACGATTCTTCGTCAACCTCGTCAATGCCTTGCATGACAGGGGCGTCGAACAACGGGTGCTCATCCGCCCCGGCCGCAGTTGGCGCGAGGATATCGAAGGCAGCGCGACAGTCTACGAAGGTGTCTTCCGCAGGATATCGCTTTCGCGATTCCTTCTGCAGTGGCGGATGCGGCGCATCCTTCGCGATTTCCGGCCCGACGTCATCATGGCGTGGCAGTTGCGGGCGAGCCGTTTCATGCCGGCATACAAGGACGCCATGCGCATCTCTCGCCTCGGCGATTATCCCGAGCATCTCGGCTACTACACCAATGTCGAGACGCTGGTTTGCATCACCCCGGACATGGCCGCGAAGGTTCGCGAACTCGGATGGAAACGCGGCATTGAAGTCATCGCGAATTTCACCCGTGCGATACCGGTCGCTCCGATCGCGCGCAAGGAGATGCAGACGCCGGCCGACGCATTCGTGGTCGTCGGCATGGGGCGGTTCGTCAAGCGCAAGGGCTTCGACGGGCTCATCCGCGCGGTCAAGAAGGTCGACGGCGCCCATCTTTGGCTCGTAGGCGATGGACCGGAGCGCGAGCGGCTCGAAGCTCTGACGGACGAGTTGGGGCTGCGCGATCGCGTCCGTTTTGCAGGCTGGCAGACCAATGCCTACGGCTACCTCGCGGCCGGTGACGTCTTCGTCATCAATTCTTCGCATGAGCCACTCGGCAACGTGTGCTTCGAAGGCTGGGGCGCGGGCAAGGCGACGATCTCCTCCCGCGCGGAGGGACCATCCTGGGTGATGACGGACGAAGTCGACGCGCTCATGGTGGACCGCGGCGACGACGAGGGTCTGGCAAATGCAATCCGCCGGCTGCGTGACGGCCCGGAGCTTCGGGAAAGATTAAGTGCCGGCGGCCGCGAAACCTTGCGCACGCGCTTTTCCGAGCAGGCGATCACCGATGCCTATCTCGAACTCTTCTCCAGAGGTGCGGCGCGGCGATGAAGGTCATGCACTTCCATTTTGGCAAGGATGGCGGCGCCGAGCGTTTCTTCGTTCATCTCGTCAACGCGCTTGCCGAACGCGGTGTGGAGCAGACGTCCGTCATACGGCCGCGCCGTCTTTGGCGCCCGGAGATCGAAGGCGCGACCAAGATCGTGGAAAGCCACTTCCGGAACCTATCGCTGGATCGCCTGCTCCTGCCGCGTAGGGTGATGCACATGGCGAGGCGCGACAGGCCGAACGCCCTGATGGCCTGGGCACCGCGCGCCAGCGAACTGATGCCGGCCTACAAGGGATGCATCAAGATCTCCCGGCTCGGCGATTACCCGCCACGCCTCGACTATTTCCGCAACACCGACTGCCTCGTCTGCAATACGCCAGGGATTGCCGAGCATGTCCGCAAGCTCGGCTGGAGGCGGGATATCGAGATCATCTCGAATTTCACCAGCACTGAGCGCGTCGATCCGGTCGCCCGGGCAACGCTCGACACACCGGACGGGGCCCCGGTCGTCATGTCGATGGGGCGCTTTGTCGAACGCAAGGGGTTCCACACGTTGATCCAAGCGATCGCCAAGGTGCCGGGCGCTTACCTCTGGCTGCTTGGTGATGGTGAGGAGGGCGACAACCTTCGCAAGCTTGCAAGCGATCTTGGCATCGCCGCCAGAGTGCGCTTCGCCGGATGGCAGAAGGACACGAGGCCCTTCCTCGCGGCAGCCGATATATTCGTGATGGCTTCGAGCCACGAGCCACTCGGCAATGTCATTCTGGAGGCATGGGCGCAGGGAACACCGGTTGTCTCAAGCCGCTCGGAGGGGCCTCAATGGTTCATGCGCGATGGCGAAAACGGCCTGATGGTCGATATCGGGGATGCGGCCGGTTTCGCGCATGCGATTGAGCGGATCGCCAACGACGATGCCCTGCGGAAAAGCCTTGCGGAGCGCGGACACGAGACACTGATCAATCAATTTTCCAAGGAGGCCATCACCGACGCCTACCTCAAGCTCTTCGCCTCGAAGCGGTAGTCTTTTTCGTGCTGCTCAGCGCATGAGCCTTTCGTAGATGGCGCCTATCGCCCGCGCTTCGCCTTCGATGGCGAAACTCTCCGAGGTCCGCGACAGGCCATTGGCGCCGGCGGTCGTCAATCTCGGCAGGTCATCCATGAAGGCGGCGGCACCGTCGACCATGGCGTTCACATCGTCGGCCGGAATGACAACGCCAGTTTCCTCGACGCCGCCGGCAATCAACTCCGAGAAAGCACCGACGTCGGTAGCCACCACCGGGACGCCACTTGCCATGGCCTCCAATGGCGTCAGACCGAAGCCCTCCCAGCGTTGCGGCGCAATGAAAAGGTCAAGCGCCCGGTACCAATCGGGAATATTGGTGTGCTCTCCGACGAAGAGAATGCGATCTGCAAGGCCGGCCTTGGCGACCCGTTGCTTCAGTTCCGCCTCGAAGGCGAGATGCTGTCCTGTCGCGCGCCCCGCAACGACCGCGCACCAATCGGGCCGGCTGGGCAGGAGCGCAATCATGCTGTCTACGAAAAGATCGGTGCCCTTCTGACGGCGGACGCGTCCGAAACAGCCGGCAATCTTCTTAGTTGTATCCAGCCCGAGTGCACGTTTTGCTTCCGCTTTGTCGGTCGCCGGGCGAAAGCGCTTGGTGTCTATGCCGTGCAGAATCACGGTGTTCGGCACTTGCAGATAGGCGGCCGTCTTGCCGCTTGTCGCAATCACCGCGTCCATCCTGCCGATGAGGAACTTGCTCCATCCCGTATGCCGCCGTTGCGACGCGGAAGTGAAGACGATCCTGATTTTCATGCGTAGCAGATCGCGCAGGATGATCGCCGGCAGCATTTCAACGTTGCGGCGCGCGTGCCAGACGCGGCAAGGCCGGCCCGCCGGTGTCTTCCACAAATGGATCAGATCGCGAAACCGGATCGACGGCAATGTCGCCGGAAGTCCAGGGCCAAGGACCGCAATCTTCTGGCCGAGCGCGCGCTGGATCGGAACGAGCTGAATGATCGTCGAAGTAACGCCGGAGAGGCGTTGCTTGAAATTGGGCGCTATGACCTCAATGTCCCGGATATCGGCCACGTGAGCGCTCTCCTCGCGCATGCGACAATCATATTTGCAAAGGGAAGGGGACGGAAGGAACCTCACGTCCCTTGAGCGGGATGAGCGCACCCCGCTTTGGTAACATCGGTCACGTTTGGGTTGTATCGACCCGAAATCGTCGTGACGTCGGAGCCGGTCAGCCCCAGTGGATGGCGAGGATTTCGTAGGCCTTGGAACCGCCGGGAGCGTTGACCTCGATCGAGTCGCCGACTTCCTTGCCGATCAGCGCACGGGCAATGGGAGAGGAAATCGAAATGCGACCCGCTTTGACGTCGGCTTCCTGATCGCCGACGATCTGATAGGTCTTCTCCTCGTCGGTGTCCTCGTCGACCAGCTTCACCTTGGCGCCGAACTTGATCTTCGAGCCGGACATCTTCGAAAGATCGATAACCTCGGCGCGGGCGATCAGATCCTCGAGCTCGGTGATCCGGCCCTCATTGTGGCTCTGCGCTTCCTTGGCAGCATGATATTCAGCGTTTTCCGACAAGTCGCCATGGGCGCGAGCCTCGGCGATCGCTTCGATGATTCGCGGGCGTTCTCCCTGCTGGCGCCAGCGCAGCTCCTCCTGCAGATTGGCGAATCCACCCTGTGTCATCGGCACTTTGTCGACCATTTCATCATCCTTCATCAAACACGCAGCGCCGCCTTTCGGCAGCGCCAACGCAAAAGAAAACGGTCTCCGGCGCGCGAGCGTCGGAACCGTCCGAAACATCCGAACCGCAGTTATAGCAGAAAGCCAATTGCCATTGCCAGATTTTTCAATCGGATGAAGGTCGCCGCCCGGAGACGCCAGCAATCGATGCACGAGCGGGCGGCAGGCGCGAGGAAGCCAGCCGACCGATGTCCCGCCTCGTCATCGCCATCGCTGGTTTGCTACAGCGCCGCGCGCCTCGTCAGACGCAAAGGGCGCTGCAGCACTTTGAATTACAGCATGTCTTTATCCCTGAATCGGGTGCGATTTCAGGAAACATGCAGGAGCGGCTACAGGCCTAGTTGAAATAGCTCTGCAGCGGACGGACCTCGAGGTTTCCTGCCTTCAGGGCCTTGATCGCCAGCGCCGCCGCTTCGGCACCGGCCATCGTGGTGTAATACGGCACCTTCTGCATCAGGGTCGCCCGACGCAGCGATTTCGAGTCGGAGATCGCCTTGTTGCCGTCCGTCGTATTGATGACGAGCTGCACCTGTCGGTTGCGAATCGCATCCTCGACATGCGGCCGGCCTTCGAGCACCTTGTTGATCTTGGTGGCAGTAATACCTTGCTCGCCGAGGAATCGGGCCGTACCACCCGTCGCCATCACCTTGAAGCCAATCTCCGCGAGGATGCGGATTGCCGGCAGCACACGGGCCTTGTCCTCGTCGCGAACGGACACGAAAACCGTTCCGTCGCGCGGCAGATCGACGCCCGCGCCGAGCTGGGACTTGGCGAAGGCAAGCGCGTAGTCCGTGTCGAGGCCGATAACTTCGCCGGTCGAGCGCATTTCCGGCCCGAGCAGCGTGTCGACGCCGGGGAACCGGGCGAACGGGAAAACCGCTTCCTTCACGGCTATGTGCTTCAGATTGCGCGGGTCCGGCTTGCGGCCATAGGCGGCAATCGCCGTCTCCAGCGCTTCACCCGCCATCACACGGGCGGCGATCTTCGCAATCGGCGCGCCGATGGTCTTCGCCACGAAGGGGACCGTGCGCGACGCCCGTGGGTTCACCTCGAGCACGTAGATCGTGCCGTCCTTGATGGCGAACTGCACGTTCATCAGGCCGCCAACGTTGAGCGCCTTGGCGAGCGCTGTCGTCTGGCGCTCAAGCTCGTCGACAAGCTCTTTGTCGAGCGTGTGAACCGGCAGCGAGCAGGCGGAGTCACCGGAATGGATACCGGCTTCCTCGATGTGCTCCATGATGCCCGAGACGAAAACGTCCTTGCCGTCACACAGGCAATCGACGTCCACTTCAGTCGCATTCGTCAGGTAGCTGTCGAAGAGCAGTGGGTTCTTGCCGAGCAGCGTGTTGATCTGGCCGGTCTTGTCGTTGGGATAACGCTGCTTGATGTCCTCCGGCACAAGTCCCGGAACGGTATCGAGCAGGTAGGTCTGCAGCATGCTTTCCGAATGGATGATCTGCATCGCGCGGCCGCCGAGAACATAGGACGGACGCACAACCAGCGGGAAACCGATTTCCCCCGCGACGAGGCGGGCCTGCTCGACGGAATAGGCGATGCCGTTGTTCGGCTGGTTAAGATCGAGCTTCATCAAGAGCTTCTGGAAGCGATCGCGGTCCTCGGCGAGGTCGATCGCGTCTGGGGCCGTGCCAAGGATCGGGATGCCGTTCTTTTCCAGCGCTTCGGCAAGCTTCAGCGGCGTCTGGCCGCCAAACTGCACGATGACGCCGTGCAGTGTGCCGTTTTCCTGTTCGGCGCGCATGATCTCGATCACATCTTCCGCCGTCAGCGGCTCGAAATACAGCCGATCGGACGTATCGTAGTCTGTCGAAACCGTCTCCGGATTGCAGTTGACCATGATCGCTTCATAGCCTGCGTCCTTCAGCGCGAAGGCCGCGTGGCAGCAGCAGTAGTCGAACTCGATGCCCTGGCCGATGCGGTTCGGCCCACCGCCGAGGATGACGACCTTCTTGCGATCGGAAACCTGAGCTTCCGAGCGCGCGGCGCCGACGAAGGGCGTTTCATAGGTCGAATACATGTATGCGGTCGGCGAGGCGAACTCGGCCGCGCAGGTGTCGATGCGCTTGTAGACCGGACGGACGTTGAGCGCATTGCGCCGTTCGGCCACTTCCTTCGGACGCTTGCCGGTCAGCGTCGCAAGGCGGGCGTCCGAGAAACCCATGGCCTTCAGCATGCGCAGATTTTCCGCATCCTGCGGCAGGCCATGCTCGCGAATGCGTGCCTCCATATCGACGATCGCCTTGAACTGGGCGATGAACCACGGATCGATCTTGCACGCCTCGTGCACCTCCGCCTCGCTCATGCCGAGACGGAGCGCCTGGGCGACCATGCGCAGGCGGTCCGGCGTCGGCGTGCCGATCGCCGCACGGATGGCATTGCGGCCGTCACCGTTCTCGTCGAAGTCCGGGATGTCGATCTCGTCGAGGCCGGTCAATCCCGTTTCGAGACCGCGCAGCGCCTTCTGCAGCGATTCAGCGAAGGTCCGACCGATCGCCATGACCTCGCCGACCGACTTCATCGCAGTCGTGAGCGTCGGTTCGGCGCCGGGGAACTTTTCGAAGGCGAAACGCGGAATCTTGGTGACGACGTAGTCGATCGACGGCTCGAAGGACGCCGGCGTCGCGCCACCGGTGATATCGTTCTCCAGCTCGTCGAGCGTATAGCCGATGGCAAGCTTGGCGGCGATCTTGGCAATCGGGAAGCCGGTTGCCTTGGATGCGAGCGCCGAGGAGCGCGACACGCGCGGGTTCATCTCGATGACGACCAGGCGGCCGTTGGCCGGGTTGACGGCAAACTGCACGTTCGAACCGCCGGTCTCGACGCCGATCTCGCGCAGAACCGCGATCGAGGCGTTGCGCATGATCTGGTATTCCTTGTCGGTCAGGGTCAGCGCCGGCGCGACCGTGATCGAGTCACCCGTATGGACGCCCATCGGGTCGATGTTCTCGATCGAGCAGATGATGATGCAGTTATCCGCCTTATCGCGGACGACCTCCATCTCATATTCCTTCCAGCCGAGGACCGACTCCTCGATCAGCACTTCCGTCGTCGGTGATGCATCGAGACCGCTGCCGACGATCTCGAAGAACTCCGAGCGGTTGTAGGCGATGCCGCCGCCGGTGCCGCCGAGCGTGAAGGAGGGGCGGATGATCGCGGGCAGGCCGACGTCGTCGAGCGCCTGCGCGGCAATCGCCATGGCGTGATTGAGGTAGCGCTGCTTGCGGTCGCCTTCGCCGAGGTTCCACTGATTTTCCAGCTCGTCGAGCGCCCTGTCGAGTTCGGCGCCGGTGAGCCGGGCTTTCAGCTCCGCCCGTTCCGCCTCATGCGCCTTGCGATCCAGATCCTTGATGTCGGTCGCGTTCGCAAGCCGCGATTTTGGCGTTTCGAGACCGATCTTCGCCATAGCCTCGCGGAAGAGGGCACGATCCTCGGCCTTGTCAATCGCCTCCGGCTTGGCGCCGATCATCTCGACATTGTAGCGGTCGAGCACACCCATGCGGCGCAGCGACAGCGCCGTGTTGAGTGCCGTCTGGCCGCCCATGGTCGGCAAGAGTGCATCCGGGCGTTCCTTGGCGATGATCTTGGCGACGACTTCCGGCGTGATCGGCTCGACATAGGTCGCATCCGCCAGCCCCGGGTCGGTCATGATCGTGGCCGGGTTGGAGTTGACCAGGATGACGCGGTAGCCTTCCTCCTTCAGCGCCTTGCAGGCCTGCGTGCCGGAGTAGTCGAATTCACATGCCTGACCGATGACGATCGGCCCCGCGCCGATGATGAGGATCGATTTGATATCTTGGCGCTTCGGCATGGCTCTCATCCGTTTCTAGCTGCGCGAAAAACCGGCCAGGGTGGGAGGTCACCGGCCGGGCGCGCATTTATGGTCTTTTCAGGCTAGAAGCGGCTTATAGGCAAATGTTTCTGCAAGCGAAACCCCGAAAATTTCGGAATCGACAATAAAGCGACGATATTTGCGGCGCTCACTCTCACACCCATAGAATGACCGCAGGAAGGCGGAAAGTTCGAAGAATTCCCGATAGGGCAGGACGTTCGCCAAACCAAGGAAGAACGGCGGCGTGAAACGGTACGGCGGCGATAGCGTTTTACAAGGATTGCCGCTCGGGCATATAAAATCATTCAATGCATTAAGCCGATGCGACGCCTGGAGGACTGATCATGGAATGGAAGGGCCGCCGCCAATCCGGAAACATTGAAGATCAGCGCGGGGCGAGCCCCGGAGACGGAGGCAACCCGTTCGGCCGTGGCGGCGGCTTCCGCCTGCCGGGCGGGGGAGGCGGCATGCGGCGGGCCGGCGGGGGATTAAGCTTCGGCACCATCATCTTTCTCGTCATTCTCTACTTCGTGCTGCGGGCCATGGGCATCGACATGCTCCAGGTCCTCGAGGGCGGCGGACCGGGGAGCATGCCTGGCTTCGAGCAGAGCGACGGCTCACAGGTGCCCCAGGGCTCGGCCGAAGAGGAGGAGATGAAAGCCTTCATGGCGACGGTACTCGCTGAAACGGAAGACACCTGGAACGGCATCTTCCAGGCGAGCGGCGAGCAGTATGAGGAACCGAAACTGGTGCTGTTCAATGGTTCCGTCCGTTCGGCTTGCGGCTTTGCCTCCGCTGCGTCGGGCCCCTTCTATTGCCCGGGCGACCGAAAGGTCTATCTCGACATGAGCTTCTTCGATGAACTCGCTCATAAATTCGATGCCGCCGGTGACTTCGCCCAGGCCTATGTGCTTGCCCATGAAGTCGGCCATCACGTGCAGAACCTGATCGGTGTCTTACCGAAATTCAACCAGATGCGGCAGCGCATGAGCGAGGTCGACGCAAACCAGATGTCGATCCGCGTCGAGCTGCAGGCCGATTGTTTCGCCGGAATCTGGGGCAAATATACGGAGCAGAAGGGGCTCTTGGAACGCGGCGATCTGGAGGAGGCGCTGAATGCCGCCACGCAGATCGGCGACGATACGCTGCAAAAGCGCATGCAAGGCTATGTCGTCCCGGAGAGCTTCAACCACGGCACCTCGGAGCAGCGGATGAAATGGTTCCAGCGCGGCTTCGACAGCGGCCAGATGTCGGCCTGCGACACCTTCTCGGGATCCGTCTGATCGGATCGCTCGGACCGGGCGCTTGGGCCCGATCCGGACAAGCGCGTCGTATTGAGCCAGGTGACGCGCTTCAAGTGTTTGTTGCACGCATGTCGTTTTCCCGAAACCTCTGCACACTTTCGGGCGACATGCATGACGTTCAGCCGTGCCGCTCGCTGTCCAGGTGTGCCAGTTGCGCTTCCGGATAGCGGCCACCGGCGGCGGCGTCCTTCGGAATGGCACGCTCGATCGCTGCCAGATCATCCGCATCGAGGCGAACGGCCTGCGAACCAAGCGCTTCGGCAAGCCGATCGCGACGGCGTGCACCCACAAGCGGCACGATATCGGCACCTTGCGCGGCGACCCAGGCGATCGCGATCTGCGCGACGGTAACGCCCTTCGCGTCTGCGAAGCGTCGTAGCGCCTCGACCAGAGCCAGGTTCTGCTCGACATTGCCTTCCCGGAAGCGCGGGCTCATGGCGCGGAAATCACCGCCCTTGGCCGCACCTCTCTGCCAGTGGCCGCTGATCAGGCCGCGCGAAAGAACGCCATAGGCCGTAATGCCGATACCGAGTTCGCGGCATGTCGGCAGGATTTCGTATTCGATGCCGCGGGAGACCAGCGAGTACTCGATCTGAAGATCGACGATCGGATGGACGGCGGCTGCGCGCCGAATCGTCTCGGCGCCGACCTCGGAAAGGCCAATGTGGCGAACATAGCCAGCCTTCACCATGTCGGCGATCGCACCAACAGTGTCCTCGATCGGGACATCGGGATCGAGGCGGGCCGGTCTGTAGATGTCGATATAATCGACTCCCAGGCGCTGCAGCGTATAGCCAAGGAAGTTGCGCACGGCCTTCGGGCGGCCGTCGTAACCGACCCACGCACCGGCGGCATCGCGCAGTGCACCGAACTTGACGCTCAACTGCACCTGATCGCGATCGCGTCCCTTGAGCGCCTCTCCGATCAACATCTCATTGTAACAGCGGGGCAAGCTTCGGAACGGCGTCCGCCTACATTGCCGACATCAGCGACGACAGCAATCGCGCGAAGAACTTCGGATTGATCGGCATCGCTTTCGGCACCGGCTTCGCGCTCGGCCCCGTCATTGGTGGCTTTCTCGGAGAGCTGGGCCCAAGGGTGCCGTTTTACGGCGCCGCCGCGCTGTCCTTCATCAACTTCATGGTCGGTCTGTTCTTACTGCCCGAGACCCTGGATCGCGCCAACAAGCGGCGGTTCGAGTGGTGGCGCGCCAATCCGCTCGGCGCGCTCAAACAGATGCGCAACTATCCGGGCATCGGCTGGATTGGCCTCGTCTTCTTCCTCTACTGGCTGGCCCACGCGGTTTATCCGGCTGTCTGGTCGTTCGTCTCATCCTATCGTTACGGCTGGAGCGAGGGGCAGATCGGGCTGTCGCTCGGGATCTTCGGTATCGGCGGAGCGTTTGTCATGGCCGTTGTCCTGCCGCGTGTCGTGACGCGGTTCGGAGAACGGCGAACGGCGGCGCTCGGTCTCGTCTTTACCGCGCTCGGAATGGCCGGCTATGCCGCCGCCTGGCAAGGGTGGATGGTGTATGCCGTGATCGTCGCAACGGCACTTGAAAGCCTGGCCGATCCTCCGTTGCGCAGCATCGCATCCGCACACGTCCCGCCATCGGCCCAAGGCGAACTGCAGGGAGCGCTCACCAGCATTTCGAGCATCACGACGATCGTCGGGCCGCTGGTCTTCACGCAGATCTTCGGATATTTCACCAGCCCGGCGGCTGTTTTCTCGTTTTCCGGTGCACCCTACGCCCTGGCGAGCTGCCTCATTGTCACGGGGCTTGCCGTTTTCCTGCTTCGCGTGCGACCTCTATCCGACAAAGCATTTCAAGACAGCGTGCCGAAACCGACGGCAGGCCTGACGGCAGGCGAGGCAACACCTTCAAACTGATCAATTTTCTTGATCCTTCGATGAAAAATCGAGCAGTTGGGCCTTTCTCGCTGGCACTTTCATCGGTGCTGTTCTATCTCGGATGTTCTTCCACCGACTTGATTTGCAGCCGATCTGCCGCAACAGAACGGGATAAGAAAAAAGTGTGAGCGTTTGTCCGCCCGCATCCCGCTCTAACTTTTTGAAATCGATGACATTCATGACTTTGGAGGCGTCCAAGGTCATGAACGTGGTCTGGAGCCAGGTTTCCCATGCTGACTACGAACACGAGCCGAGTGCGGCTGCAGAACGACAATTCGTGGAGCAACCACTATCGTGCAAGCTTCTATCTCGGCGTGCCCTTCATCGGTGCGCAGCTTGCGCAGCTGGCCATCAACACCACCGACGTGCTGATGGTCGGCAAGCTGGGGGCTACCGAACTTGCGGCGATCATCCTTGCGACGCAGACGTTCTTCACCGTCTTCATTTTCGGCAGCGGATTCGCCAATGCAGTGGTACCGATGGCCGCGCAGGCGCAGGGCCGCGGCGACAAGGTTTCCGTCCGCCGTGCGGTGAGAATGGGTATATGGGTGGTTCTGCTCTACGGCGCACTCACGGCACCGGTCCTTTGGATGGCAGAGTCTATTCTTCTCTTTGCTGGCCAAAAGCCCGAGGTCGCGAAGCTCGCCGGGGGGTACCTGCATATCGCGCAATGGGCGATATTTCCGAGCCTCACCTTCATGGTGCTGAGGGCTTTCCTGAGCGGATTGGAGCGGGCAGGCATCATTCTCTACGTGACACTTGCGACGCTCGTTCTCAATGCGCTGCTGTGCTACGTGCTGATCTACGGGCATTTCGGCTTTCCCGCGCTCGGCATATTCGGCGCAGCGCTCGCGGCCCTCGGTGTCGCCGTGCTCGGGGCGGCCCTCACGATCGCCTATGTCGGCAGCCGGCCGGAACTGAACCAGTACGAACTCTTCGTGCGCTTCTGGCGGCCGGACTGGCCGGCGTTCCGCGAGGTCATCCACCTCGGCCTTCCGATCTCCATGACGATCCTCGCCGAAGTCAGCCTGTTTACGGCCGCGTCATTGCTCATGGGCAATATCGGCACGATGGAACTGGCGGCGCACGGAATCGCGCTTCAATTCGCCTCGATCGCCTTCATGATCCCGCTCGGTCTCGCGCAGGCTGGAACAGTGCGTGTCGGTCTTGCGTACGGAAGCGGCGACATATTGGGCGTCAGGCGGGCCGCCATCGCCGTGCTCGTTCTCGGCTGTCTCTTTGCCGCCGTCGGCAGCACGATCTTCGCGCTTTTCCCCCGCCAGCTTGCAGCCCTTTATCTTGATACGAGCCGGCCCGATGCCGCGGAAGTGCTCGCCTTTGCCGGTCCGTTGATCGTCATCGCCGGCGCTTTCCAGCTAGTCGATGGTCTCCAGGCCATCGCCGCCGGCATGCTGCGCGGCCTCAAGGACACGACGGTACCGATGATCCTGGCGATGATCTCCTATTGGCCGATCGGCTTCTTCTGCGCCTGGGCATTCGCCTTTCCGCTGAACTTCGGCGGCGTCGGCGTCTGGTTCGGCTTTGTGCTCGGACTGGCCGCGGCGGCCCTGTCGCTCAACTGGCGTTTCTTCCGTCTGCTTCGCTCGATCCAAGCAAAGGCCTTTTGAACCAAGGCCTCGTAGGAAACCTTAAACCAGCCGGCGCGGCTTGCACCGTGCTTACGGGATGAAAAGAAAAGCCGGACGGGCAGGGGAGGCCGTCCGGCTTACAAGAGCGACCTCAGCAGGGGAAGGTATGAGGCCGCTTATTTCGAAACTTCTGGCAAGAAGTTCCTGGAGGCATTCACAGATTGAACCAGCGGTCTTGCTCGTTGCGAACACGTGCCTCGTTGCGAAGCGCATGGATTGCGGCAACGGACATCGTGAAAAACATGGTCATCGAAAACAGAGCAAGTGCCATCGCCGTAATCCTCTCAGTTCCTAAAACGGCATGTCTCCAAAAAAGTTCCGTTCATTCTGCCTCACGGTACAACTTCTGGTGTGAAACCATCTTGAACACTGCATTCATCTAGCATTCATTCTTTCCCGCGTGCTGTTTCCGAGGGAACAGGCGAGACGCGGCTCGCGCTGCCCTTGCGGTCGGCCGCCGTCCGTGACAAAAGGCTTCACCAAACGGAAACAGGTGCGATGACCACGGCTTTCTATCCCGGCTCCTTCGATCCGATGACGAACGGGCATCTCGATGTGCTTGTGCAAGCACTGAACGTCGCGGAGAAGGTCATCGTGGCGATCGGTATTCATCCGGGAAAGACGCCGCTCTTTTCCTTCGAAGAGCGCGCCGACCTCATCCGCCGCTCGCTGAGCGAATTTCTGCCTGAAAGGGCAGGCGATATCGCCGTCGTCTCATTCGATAATCTTGTGGTCGACGCGGCCCGCCGTCACGGCGCGACCTTGCTCGTGCGGGGCTTGCGCGACGGCACGGACCTTGATTACGAGATGCAGATGGCGGGCATGAACCGGCAGATGGCTCCGGACATCCAGACACTGTTTTTACCGGCGGGTACCGCATCGCGGCCCATTACGGCCACATTGGTCCGCCAGATCGCGGCGATGGGCGGCGACGTAAGCGCGTTCGTGCCCCGTGCGGTCCATCAGGCGCTGCAGGCGAAACGTAAGCCCTGAACGCGCGGACAGCTCACACCACTCAGGGAGAAACCATGAAAATCCTCCAATTCGCTTTCGCAGGGGCCTTGGCGCTCGCCACCCTGACAGGGACGGCTTTCGCGCAGTCGAGCGACAATGTGATCACGATTCAGCTGAAGGATGGCCCGGTCGTTGTCGAGCTGCGCCCGGACATCGCGCCGAAGCACGTTCAGCAGATCAAGGATCTCGCTGCTGCAGGCGAATACGACAACGTTGCCTTTCATCGCGTGATCAAGGGCTTCATGGCCCAGACCGGCGACGTGCAATATGGAGACATGAAGGACGGTTATCAGGCCGAACTCGCTGGAACGGGCGGTTCCTCCAAGCCCGACCTGCCGGCGGAATTCTCCGACGTTCCCTTCGAGCGTGGCACAGTCGGCATGGCGCGCTCGCAGGATCCGAACAGCGCCAACTCGCAGTTCTTTATCATGTTCGCGCCGGGTGACTTCCTCAACGGCCAATATACGGTCGTCGGCAAGGTTGTCGAAGGCATGGAGAATGTCGACAAGATCAAGCTCGGGGATGACGCCAACAACGGCGCCGTCGCCGATCCAGACCGCATGATCAGCGTCAAGGTCGGCAAGTAAAGTCAAACAGAAGGAGAAGAACCATGGCCGAGATCAAGGATCCGGAAAACACGATTATCATGGAGACCACGAAGGGCAAGGTCGTGATCGAGCTTCTGCCGGACGTCGCTCCGGGTCATGTCGCTCGCATCAAGGAACTGACGCGCGAGGGTGCCTATGATGGAGTCGTGTTTCATCGCGTGATCGAGGACTTCATGGCGCAGACCGGCGACGTGCAGTACGGAAACACCGGCAGCGAACAATTCAATCCAGGCCGCGCAGGCATGGGTGGCTCCTCCAAGCCCGACCTGAAGGCCGAGTTTTCCGATAAGAGCCACGTGCGTGGCACGTGCTCGATGGCCCGCAGCCAGATGCCGAACTCGGCCAATTCCCAGTTCTTCATCTGCTTCACCGATGCACCCTGGCTCAACAAGCAGTACTCGATCTGGGGCCAGGTGATCGAAGGCATGGAGAACATCGACAAGATCAAGCGCGGCGAACCGGTGCGTGATCCCGACACGATCGTGTCGATGCGGGTTGCCGCCGACGCCTGATTTGCGCTAATGCACTGACCCGCCCCTGTCGCGTCAAAAGACGCCGGGGCGGGTTTGCTTTTGTCTGACACCATCGATGCGCGTAGACCTGTTCGACTTCGACCTGCCGGAAACTTCCATTGCGCTGCGGCCCGCAAATCCGCGCGACAGCGCCCGCATGCTTGTCGTGCGGCCGGACGGCGAGCCGGTCCTCAGCGATCACGGCGTTCTCGACCTGCCGTCCTTCCTGCAGCCCGGGGACGCACTGGTCTTCAACGACACCAAGGTGATACCGGCGCAGCTCGAAGGCCTTCGCAGGCGCAGCGAAGAGGTTGTTACACAGGTCTCGCTGACGCTGCATATGCGCGTCGGCCCGGACCGCTGGAAGGCTTTCGCGCGACCGGCGCGCCGGCTGAAGCCCGGTGACCGGATCTCATTCGGCCACGGCGGAAACAGCTGCCTGCTCGGCACCCTCGACGCCACGGTCGAGGAAAAGGCCGACGCCGGCGAGGTTACGCTTCGCTTCGACCTTTCCGGACCGGCACTCGACGAAGCGATCATGGCCGTGGGCCATATCCCGCTGCCTCCCTATATCGCATCCAAACGTCCGGACGACGCGCGGGACCGAACCGATTATCAGACCGTCTATGCGCGGGAAGAGGGGGCAGTCGCGGCACCGACCGCGGGACTGCATTTCACCGAACGCCTTTTCGCAAGGCTCGACGAGATCGGCATCGAGCACCATTTCGTAACCCTGCACGTGGGTGCGGGGACCTTTCTGCCGGTCAAGACGGATGACACCGAAGATCACGTGATGCACGAGGAAATCGGCCATGTGAGCGCGGCGACCGCAAACAGCCTGAATGCAGTGCGGGCGAGGGGCGGGCGCATCGTCTGCGTCGGCACGACGTCGCTCCGACTGATCGAAAGCGCGGCAGCGAAAGAAGGTGAAATCCGGCCCTGGTCGGGGGCGACCGGCATCTTCATCACGCCCGGCTATCGCTTCCGTGCGGTCGATATGCTGATGACCAATTTCCATCTGCCGAAATCGACGCTCTTCATGCTTGTTTCGGCCTTCGCCGGGCTCGACACGATGCGCGCCGCCTATGCGCACGCGATCGCCGCCGGCTACCGCTTCTATTCCTATGGCGATTCAAGCCTGCTTTTCCGGAAAGACTAGATGACCGAGACGTTCCAATTCAAGCTGCTTGCAACCGACGGCAAGGCGCGCCGCGGCGAGGTTTCGATGCCGCGCGGCACCATTCGCACGCCTGCATTCATGCCCGTCGGGACTGTCGGTACGGTCAAGGCCATGTATCTCGACCAGGTGCGCGAACTCGGCGCCGACATCATCCTCGGCAACACCTATCACTTGATGCTGCGTCCCGGCGCTGAACGTGTTGCGCGGCTCGGCGGACTGCACAACTTCATTCGCTGGGAACGGCCGATATTGACGGACAGCGGCGGCTTCCAGGTTATGTCACTCTCCAGCCTGCGCAAGCTCAACGAGCAGGGCGTGACCTTCAAGAGCCATGTGGACGGCGCGCTCTATCACATGTCGCCGGAACGTTCGATCGAGATCCAGGGGCTGCTGGACAGCGATATCCAGATGCAGCTCGACGAGTGCGTTGCGCTGCCTGCCGAACCCAACGAAATCGAGCGGGCGATGGAAATGTCGCTGCGCTGGGCGGAACGCTGCAAGGTGGCGTTCGGGGACCAGCCGGGCAAGGCCATGTTCGGTATCGTGCAGGGCGGGGACATCCCGAAACTGCGCGAGCGCTCGGCCCTTGCGCTAAGGGATCTTGAGCTCAAGGGCTACGCCGTCGGCGGCCTGGCCGTGGGTGAACCGCAAGAAGTGATGCTCGACATGCTCGACGTCACATGCCCGGCACTGCCGGCCGAAAAGCCGCGCTACCTGATGGGCGTCGGCACGCCGGATGACATCCTGAAATCCGTCGCCCATGGCATCGACATGTTCGATTGCGTCATGCCGACCCGTTCCGGCCGCCATGGCCTGGCCTTTACGCGCTACGGCCGCATCAATCTTCGAAACGCTCGCCACGCCGAAGATACGCGGCCGCTCGACGAGCAATCGACCTGTCCGGCAACGCGCGACTATTCGCGCGCCTACTTGCATCATCTGATCCGCTCGAATGAATCGCTCGGTGGCATGCTGCTCAGTTGGAATAACCTGGCCTATTACCAGGAGCTGATGGCAGGCATCCGCAAGGCGATCGAGGAGGGGCGTTACGCCGATTTCATGGCGGAAACCCAGGAAAACTGGAAACGCGGTGACTTGCCGCCCGTCTGATCTCTTTCCGGCCGCTCAGAGCTGAGGGCCCGACGCGGTCTGCAGCATCATCACGCCATTGATCTTGTAACTGCCATCCGGCTGGTGAACGAGATCGTAGATCGCCGTCCAGTCCTTGCCGTCCGATCCCGAAATCAGGACCTCCTGAAAAACCTCTTCGCCGACTATCTTCGATCGGCCGAAGGCGAAGTTGCCGGGGCGGTAAAGGTGCTGATAGCTGCGCTTGACCATGTCGAAAAAGATGATCTTGTCCGGGAATTTTGTCCTGATAGCCGGCGAGGCGAAGGAATAGGCCGTGTCCGCATCGTCCTCCAGGAAAGCCTTGATCTGAGCGCGGATAACGGATTGCGCCGTATCGACAGGTTCATCACCGAGAGCGGCACCCGCTGCAAGCGAAAGCGTCAGACAAAGCGCAACGAAAACGATTCTGACCATCGCAGGCCTCCATCCGCTTCTTTGTCACCAAGGATAGGCCCGACGCGGACGCCGGTAAGTGCCCCGCCGCCACGACATTATTAAATCTCTTTCTTCTAATATGTGAATATTCATTTTATTTCAATAAGATGTTATACATTTCTAACCTAGGTCCGCAGATATCATAACTTCGTGATACCGCGATTGCGCACGAATATAGGTCGTGCAACCAGATCCGACCGGTGATCATCGTCGACAAGATTAAGCCGACATGGCTCTTGGGTGTATCGTGTTGGTAATTGAGACGAGACCGCATCTAACAAGGGCAACTCGCGTGAGTGTTGGCGGCCGAAACACGGATCGCCAGTTTGCTCTGCAACCGCGACCATTGGTGGAACGCAATAACGCCGTTGGATCTCAACGGCGGCGTCCCGCAGCAGCCGGATCAGGTTTGAGCGGCTAAAGGACCCGAACGCGATGGATTGCAGATCGATGGCTACCGTACCGTCGGCCGACCTCATCAACGGAGACCTTGCTGTCCGCGAGTTGATGCAAACGTCGGTGATGGGAAAGGGTGAGCTGCGACTGACAAAGCGACATCCAAAATTTTCGAAGGCGAAGCCATCATTTTGTAGGCAAGTCGCACTTGGAAATAGAATGTACCCGGCTACATACAATTATCGCATAAGATAGATTATGGAACTTATCAGTACGCCTCCCAATTCGCTGATTAGCGCGAAATCAATGGCTTGGAGCCGCATTCTAACGTCAGATGTTACGCTTCTTCAGCGGACGGCATGGCGATCTCGAACTCGAGACGCATCATGTCGTAAGCCGGCTCGACGTGATCCGGCGTCTCGTTCTGCACGGTTTCATAGTCCAACGGCACGTGCATGTGCGTCAGCACGGCACGCTTCGGCCGAAGCCTCGCAATCCAGCCGAGCGCCTGCACCAGCGACAAATGGCTCGGATGAAACTTGTATTGCAGCGTGTCGAGGACAATCAGATCGAGATCCAGCAACTTTCCGACGGTCTCGGGCGGAAAATCGCTGACGTCGCTGCAATAGGCAAAATCACCAACTCTAAAACCGAGCGAATGGGTATTGCCGTGAAATTGCATCAACGGCGTGAACGCAATCGGTCCGCCACCACCGTGAACGGTAACTGGCGACAGATCTTCGGTGAAAAGACGCGGCTCGACGATCGGCGGATAGCCGCTTCCTGGCGGCGATTCCACGCAATAACGAAATCTTTCGCGGATTGCACTCATCGTGGATGCATCCGCCCAGATCGGCACGCGTCTGCGATTTTCGATTACGAAGCCGCGTAGATCATCAATTCCGTGCAGATGATCGGCGTGAGCGTGCGTGTAAAGCACGGCGTCGATGTGGCGAACATCGGCGGCAACCATCTGGGCGCGGAAATCCGGGCCGGTGTCGATAACGACGGTCGTCTTGCCGCCGTCTGGCGCGAACTGCTCGACGAGCAGCGCCGCTCGCATGCGGCGGTTCAGTGGATTTGACGGATCGCAGGCGCCCCAATCGCCGGTAATACGCGGTACCCCAGGCGAGGAACCGCATCCGAGAATGGTGAAAACCCGCCGAAACGCCACGTCAGAGCCTCGGCATTTTCGAAAAGATGCGGAAGGCGTTCTCCGTCGTGATCTCGGCAATCTCCTCGGGTGAAACGCCGATCGTTTCGGCCAGCACCTCAGCGGTATGCGCGACAAAGGCCGGCTCGTTGCGCTTGCCGCGGAACGGTTTTGGCGCGAGGTAGGGTGCATCCGTCTCGACGATCATCCGATCGCGAGGGATCGTCTTCGCGATATCCCTAATCTCCTGGGACTTCGGGAACGTCAGAATGCCGGAAAAGGACACGTAGCCGCCGAACTCGACGCCCACACGCGCGAGGGCCGGACCCGAGGAGAAGCAATGAAGCAGGAAAGGGAAGGCCCCCTTCCCGCTTTCCTCGGTCAGGATCGCCGCCATGTCGTCGTCCGCCGACCGGCTATGGATGACGAGCGGCAGCCCGGTCTCGCGCGCGGCCGCGATGTGGCGGCGCAGCCCTTCAGCCTGCGCGTCGCGCGGTGCATTGTCGTAGAAATAATCGAGCCCCGCCTCGCCGATCGCAACCACTTTCGGATGCGACGACAGCCGAACGAGATCTTCCGTGGTGATGTCGAGTTCCTCGTCCGCGTTGTGCGGATGGGTACCGACGGAACAGAACACATTCGGATAGGCTTCGGCGATCGCAAGGATCGTGTCGAACCGTTTCACGCGCGTCGAAATCGTCACCATCTGCGCCACGCCGGCCGCCGCGGCACGTTCGATGATCGCATCGCGCTCCGCCTCGAAGTCCGGGAAGTCCAGATGGCAATGGGTGTCGATCAGCATGCGTGGTACTCACTTATGCTTCCGGCGCCACGTAGCGCGGGAAGACCGGCTTCGGCGCCTCAAGCGGCGTTCCGGAGACGAGACGCCCGGCCTCACCAAGATGCGCAAAATCACGCTTGTCGGCCGGTATGGCCACGAGATCGAGAAGCTTGCCTGACGATTCCGGCATGAACGGCTGCAGCAGGATCGCGATCTGGCGGACCACCTCGGCGGTGACGTAAAGCACCGTCGCCATCCGCTCCGGATCCGTCTTCTTCAAGGCCCAGGGCTCCTGACCGGCGAAATAGCGGTCGGTTTCGGAAACGACAGCGATGATCGCGGCGAGCGCGCGGTGGATGAGCTGTTTGCCCATGTCCTCACGCGTCGTCTCGAGCAGGGCATCGGCCGACGCCAACATCCCCTTGTCCTCGTCGGTGAGCGGCCCGCAGACTGGGATCTGGCCGTCGCAGTTCTTCACGATCATCGACAGCGAACGGCTGGCGAGGTTGCCTATGCCGTTGGCAAGATCGGAGTTGATGCGTGTCGCGATCCCCTCCTCGCTGTAGCTGCCATCCTGGCCGAAAGATACCTCGCGCAGGAAGAAGTAGCGAATCTGGTCGAGCCCGAAGTGTTCGACCAGATTGAACGGATCCACGACGTTGCCGAGCGATTTCGACATCTTCTCGCCCTTGTTGAGTAGGAAGCCGTGGGCGAAGACCCGCTTCGGGAGCGGCAGACCGGCGGACATCAGGAAGGCCGGCCAGTAGACGGCATGGAAGCGGATGATGTCCTTGCCGATGACATGGATGTTCGCCGGCCAGAACTTTGCGCGCGGACCGGTCGGATCGGTGAGATAGCCCGTCGCGGTGATGTAGTTCGTCAGCGCGTCCACCCAGACATACATGACGTGGGCCGGATCGTTCGGCACCTTGATGCCCCAATCGAAGGTCGTGCGCGAAACCGAGAGATCCTTCAGCCCCGATTTGACGAACGAAATGACCTCGTTCCGCCGTTCGGCCGGTCCGATGAAATCCGGGTTCTCTTCGTAGTGCTTGAGGAGCTTTTCCTGATAGGCGGAGAGGCGGAAGAAATAGCTCTCCTCCTCCACCCACTCGACCGGAGTGCCCTGCGGCCCATAGCGCACGCCGTCGTCGCGAAGCTCCGTCTCGTTTTCCTGATAATAGGCCTCGTCGCGGACGGAGTACCAGCCGGCATAGGAATCCTTGTAGAGATCACCCGCCTCTCCCATGCGGGTCCAGATTTCCTGCGAGGCCTCATGATGCCGTTTCTCCGTTGTCCGGATGAAATCGTCGTTGGAGGCGTTGAGGAGCACGGCCATCTTCTGGAATTCCGCCGAGTTGCGATCGGCGAGCTCCTGGGCGGAAATGCCTTCCTTCTTCGCCGTCTGCTGCATCTTCTGGCCGTGCTCGTCCGTTCCGGTCAGGAAGAAGACCTCGCGCCCGTCCAGTCGCTGATAGCGCGCCATCGCATCCGTCGCGATCAACTCATAGGCGTGCCCGATATGCGGCCGGCCGTTCGGATAGGAAATCGCGGTGGTGATGTAGAAGGGGGAAGTATCTCTCATGATGGGCTTCGACATATCTCGGATCTTGGACTAGGGCAGCTATTAGCGCATCGCCTTCAGGTAGGAAACCGCCGGGCGCATAAAAAGCCCACTGATGCGGCGCGGCGCGGAGAAATCCGCGTCCCTTGGCTCCCGTCCCGCCTAAGAAGCGTCCTTCAGGTCTTCGAGCAGCGACAGGATCGTCTGTTTTCGATCGAGATTGTAGGCGTTGCTCACCGTCAGGCGCTCCGCGAAAGTACTGGCGAGGCTCGCAAGGCGCTCGGCCCTGCCGATATCGCCGGCGAGCGCCGCGTCCCGCGCCTGCTGCATGACGCGCCCGGTCAACAGGGACGAGAAGAAATCGAAGATCGTTTCGCTGTCCCTTGCCGCCAGAATATCGGCAAGCTTGTGCATCTGCCTGCGCACGGCGGGTCCCTGCCCCGCCAGGATGTCTTCGAAGGCGGCGGCGATATCGAGACCGCCGTAATTGATGAGCTTTAGTGCCTCGGAAACACTGCCGTTTGCCGCGGCGAGAATCCGCTCGACATTCGGCCCCGTCATATCGAAGCCGAGATGCGCAAGCGCCTGGCGCATGGCCTCGTGGTCCAGCGGCTTCAGCCGCAACGGAAGGCAGCGCGAGCGGATGGTCGGCAGCAGTTTTCCAGGCGCGTGCGTGAGCACCAGGAAGAGCGAGCGGCGCGGCGGCTCCTCGAGTATCTTGAGGATGGCATTGGCCGCATTGCGGTTGAGATCGTCCGCCGGGTCGATGATGACGATGCGCCAGTTCCCCGTGCCGGATGTTTGGCCGAAGAACTTTCCGACGCGGCGCACTTCGTCCACGGTGATCGCCCCTTTTGCCCTGCCCGTTTTCTCATCCACGGGGCGAGTGAGATGAAGCAGGTTGTGCGATGCGCCGGAAGCAAGCTGCCGAGTGACGATCGAAGCAGGATCCGGATCGGCGAGATGATCGGGCGCCGTCGCCGGTTCGGGATGGTTCAGGATGTGGTTCGCGAAGCGGAAGGCAAGCGTCGCCTTGCCGATGCCCTCCGGTCCCTCGATGAGGACCGCATGGTGCCCTTTGCCTGACTTGTAGCTCTGGGCCAGAAACTCTTCTGCCTGAGGATGGCCGAACAGCTTGCTGTTTTCAGCAGGGGCCACGGCTCCTTCCAGCACACCGGGACGTTCCGCCGTCATGACGCAGCTTCCGCGCTTGACGACCGTGGTTCGTCACCGTCCGACAGCAACGCGTCCATGATCTCGCGCACCTCGGCGGCTATGACGTCCGGCGGCCGTGCCGCATCGACGACACGACAACGCCGAGGGTCGGCCTCCGCGATGTCGAGGAAGGCCTCGCGCCGTTTCTCGTGCGTCTCAAGCTGCTCTTTCTCGAAACGGTCGGGACTGCCGCTGGCTGCTCGGCGACGCGCGCGTTCGAGCCCGACGGTGGCAGGCAGATCGAAAATGATTGTTCGGTCCGGAATCACGCCGTTGACGGCCACGCGTTCGAGCGTTTCCACGAATGCTGGTTCGAGGTTGCCGGTGATACCCTGGTAGACCCGCGAGGAATCCATGAAGCGATCACACAGGACGATGGTTCCCTTCTGAAGCGCCGGCCGGATCACCTCTTCGACGTGATCGCTACGCGCGGCCGCAAAAAGAATCGCCTCCATGCGAATGCCGAAAGACTCAGCTGCCCCGGAAAGCAGGACGTGGCGCACTGCCTCCGCGCCGACGGAGCCGCCAGGCTCTCGCGTGGTCAGCACCTCGTAACCACGCGCCCGCAGCGAATCGGCCAGCAGGCGCATCTGGGTCGACTTGCCGGCCCCTTCCCCGCCCTCAAACGTTACAAACAAACCCTTCGTCAGCGCCATACGTTCCCAAATCGGCCGACTGCATGTTTCCCTGGATCGCAGCCGATTCAGGGATAAAAACATGCAGCAATTCAAAGCGCTATAGCGTCCATTACGCGTCTCAGGAGACGTGCGGCGCTGCAGCTATCGGCCCTGTTTAGCCGATTGGTTCGCCGGAAGGAACGGTCGCGCGTGCATTTGTTACAGCCAGAAGAAGAGAAGCTCCTGGAGCGCATCGACCGCGCGGCTGGTCAGCGTACCGACCTCGACAGCGCTGGCGGTCTTCAGCGGCACTTCCACCAACAGCCGCTCACCGTTCCAGAGCTTGACGACGCCGACCTCCTGACCGGCCGCGACCGGCGCCGTGAGCGGCCACTTGTAAACGATGCGCGCGGTGAGCCGTTCAGCGTTGTTGGCCGGGAGAAGCACATCGATCGGCCCGCCCGCGACGAGGCCGACATGCGATGCCGCGCCGCCATAGACACTTGCTTCGCCGATCGTCTCTCCGTCGGCGAAAATGCGCCGTTTCTCGAAGGCCGTCATCGCCCAATCGAGCACCCTGCGGCTTTCTTCCGTACGTTCCTTGTCGCTTTCGAGCCCGCCCATGGCGAGATAAACGCGACGGTCGCTACGCTGCATCGACGCGGCCAGCGAAAAGCCGAAACCTTCCGCAAATCCCGTCGCCAGGCCATCGACGCCGACATTGGCCGCTATCAGCGGGTTGCGATTGCGTTGAAGGATCTTGTTCCATTCAAACTCGGCTTGGGAATACAGCCGGTAGAAATTCGGGTGAGCCTCGCGCAGGTGCCGCGCCAGCGTCACCAGTTCCCGCATCGTTATCTTGTTGGCGGGATCCGGCAGACCGGTGGCGTTGTTGAACGAGGCAACGGGCATACCGAGTTCGCGCGCCCGCGCCGTCATACGCTTGGCAAAGGCAGCCTCGCTGCCGGTCATGCCCTCCGCGAGGATGATGCAGGCATCGTTTGCCAGTTGTACGGTAGCGCCTTGAATGAGGTCCACAACGCGGATCCGCGACTTGATGGCGGCAAACATCGTTGAGGTGCCGGAAGGTGCGCCCCCGGTCCGCCAGGCGTGTTCGGAGACCTCGTACGTCGTCTCGGGGCTCAGCTCGCCCTTGTCCAGTGCCTCGAAGACCACCTCCATCGCCATCAGCTTGGCGAGCGATGCCGGCGGCACGGGTTCGTCTTCGCCGCGCGCGAAGAGCACTGTGCCGGTCTCCCCATCGACGAGATAGATCTGTTTCGCCTTGGTATCGAATGCGGGCGTCTGCGCGACCGCGTTTGTCGAGGCGGTCGCCGCAAGAAAGGCCACGACCGCGAGCAACTTTATGCGCATGAGAAACTCCGGCTTCTTCATGGGCATAGCAGCGCGCACAAGCCTCTTCAACTGAAGTTGGCGCTAAACACCATCCCTGTTCTGGCGCTTTGCATAGGCGACGATGGAATCGGCCGTCAGCGGGTTCGGATCGACCATGATCGCCTCGAAGGGCGAAGCCTTGTCGCTGACGCGGACTTCGACGTAGGCGGCGGCATAGGCCATGCTGCCGTCAGGCATCGGGATCAGTTCCGGCCGCTCGGTGGGGATTGGCCCGATCTCCGGAAGCGCGACGAATTCGCGAAGAGATTGCGGCATGGCGACCTGCGGCGCCGGCTTGGCCAGCGCCGTCACCGGCACGCCCGTATCCAGCATCGACCTCTGAGGGACCGGCACACTGGCGAGATCCGGCACCTGGTTGCGGAACGGCTCGTTCGACGCAACCATGACACCCGTCGCGATCTGGCCTTCCGGCATCACGCCGGGGCTACGGTCACCCTTCTTGACGTAGGAGGCCATCAGATAAGGCATATCATTGCCTTCGAGCGGCGCGCGACCGACATATTGCACGCGCACCTTGGCACTGCCCTTGCCCTTGATGTCCAACATATCGGCTGTCTTCGAGGAGACGTCGATGATGCGGCCGTACTCGTAGGGGCCGCGGTCGTTCACGCGGACGATGACCGATGTGCCATTCTCCATATTGGTGACGCGGGCATAGCTCGGCAGCGGGAAAGTCGGGTGCGCGGCAGACAGGTGGTACTTGTCGTAGACTTCGCCGTTCGCCGTCAGTCGCCCGTGAAAGGCAGAGCCATACCAGGAAGCAACGCCAACCCTGTTGTAGCCGAAATCCTCCTTCGGCTGATACCACCTACCCTTGACCTGATAGGCGTTGCCAACCTGGTAGCGCCCGCCGCCCTTCGGGATGTTCCGCCCGGTCGCGACCCGCGGACTCGCTTTGACGCCATAGACAGACTCGGGAAAGTATTCCTTACTCCGCGCCTTGCTCGTCTTGACGCTCGACGCCGAACCACAGGCGGCAAGCGTCGCGCAAAGCAACGGAACCGCAGCAACACGTAGACCCCTCGAAAGAAGTGCTGCATCTCTACTGAATATCATCTGTCCCCAATATCGTTCGCAAAGCCGTATTTCGAAAACGTTCCGCTCTAGCCCCCGCGGAAAGCTCGGCGTCTCGAAACGAGACAGTCGATTAATCATGTCAGCAAGACGGCAAAATTGCGAACGGGAAGCCCGAAGCGCGGCAAAAATGTTCCGTTATGGTTTACAAATCGTATAAATCGGTCCGCGAGCCGCTCTTGGGGAGCCTCGGGGCTTTTCGGGGGACACGAGAATTCTCTCAACGCCGGGCACATCAAGTCTTGCGAAGACGGCGAGATTTGGCTGTTCAACCTAGCGCTAAGTCTGGTGTAGCTGTCGTCGGCTGTGAAAGGCGAGTGTCTGCGACTTTCGACCGACTGTTGAGGCTCGGCATCGTGCCGGAGCACGTTGACGCGGCGATCAAAGCTGCTAAAAAGCCAGCCGTCGAATGATTGGGTAGCAAGCAGTTGCCGTTTTCAGGAAATCAGCAACCGTTAGATTTCTCAATCTTTTCAATCGACTGGAGGAGTGGCCGAGCGGTTTAAGGCACCGGTCTTGAAAACCGGCGTGCGTGAAAGCGTACCGTGGGTTCGAATCCCACCTCCTCCGCCATGACCATTGATTTTGTTGGATTTTTTGGTATTTTTCGCCGGTTGCCATAACCGTGGCGCTACCCTTTTCCCCCGCACATTGTGAATAACTAAGGAAAACAGACCGTGAACGATGGCCTGCGGCTTGCAACCGCGTGGTGCCTTGTGGATATTCAGGGTGGCATAACGATTCGCGCTCGCCTGATTCGGAGCTTCTCGTCCAACCTTACCTTGGGAGGATTTAGCTTCGGCGGAAGTCACCGAAGGGGCGGCAAGACCTTTCTTGCCTTTATCCGGAAAGGATAAAGACTATGCGCATCGCATGCCCAATTCAAAGGCCGGTATCGGTCATTCGATACTGGCGCTTCAGACTGGGGCAATGGGAGGTAGTACGCCCCCATTGCCGACGTTGGCCACGTTGCAGCGCGGCTATCGTTTACCCAGCCTAATGCATGTCATTTTAGCCCCGCTTTGGCGGGGCTCTTTTTTTCTGCATCCACTGTGGATCACTGTGGAATACGTAAATTGAGTAGACCGATTTGCAACTCGTTGCAACAGCTAACGTGTTTGTCAATCAGGCGAATCTCAACAACTCACGAATCAAATACGTTAGAACCGTATATTAATCAGTGCGTTAAATTTTCGCGCTGCGCATACTCGTTTTTCGATAGAAATCAATAGGCGATTCGCGGTCAAGTGTTGATAACTTAGCTTGTTTCTGACGGCTAATTCACAACCGACAACACGCTACGTGTTGAAACCAAGCCCTGCACCGTCCGCTTGAGCGAGCGCCGCCGTGATTCTTCCCATTCCTCACATGCGCCAGAAAAGACAAAGGGGCTTCGCCCCTACTTCCCGCCCCCTTCGGTGCGTGGGTTCGGAAAAAGAAAAGGCCCGGCAGTTTCCCGCCGAGCCTCCTTGTCACGTAAATAGCGCGGTTTGCGCCGTAATCCGCACGAACCTGCGCCGTGAATCGATATCGACAAGCTTGATATCCCACATGCGCCCGTCACGCGTCGTCTTGACCTGCCACTTTTCATTGATCGGCTGCGAAGTGAATTCCGGGCGGTATCGCGTCCAGAATTCAACCATAGTGACGTTTGCCAGCATTTGGCCGACGACCGTCTCCGAGCCGCGAATGGTCCGCATGTCCGCCGCAGTCCTGAAAAGCTCTGTCCAAGGCCCGCTCCAAGGCACTGTACCGCCGTAGCCGTCGTTTCCGGGCGGACGGTACATGAGCGCGATAGGCGTTGTGAGCTTGCCAGCCTCAAGCATCCGGGCGCTCCTCGTCAGCGCGCGCCATGTTGAGCGGTTCAAGGTAGCTGTCGCCGCCGTCAACCTTGGGCATGTCCAGCAGCCCGCGAATGTCATTGACGCTCAACCAGCCGCCATCACGGCCAAGCCTGTAAGCCTCGTATTGGCTCTTAAGGTCGCCGCGCTGCAATTCCGTCAGGTCATGAGCAATGAACAGCCCCGCCTTGCGTGCGTCCGGGCTTAGCAACGCCAAGTCCATCGCGCTTTCAATGCGCCCTGCAAACGGGCTCAAGCATCGCGTTACGAACGTGCGCGACTCCTGCTCCGTGTTCGCATAGGTGCCGAAGTCCAGAATTCCAGCCACAGAGGGCGGGACGCCATAGACCCGGCAAATGTCGAGCGCCGACAGCTTCCGGCTTTCCAGAAATTCGGAGTCCTTTGCCGAAAACTGGAATTGCTCAAACTTCACGCCGCCATCAAGCACCATGACCTCGCCCGCCTTGGTCGCGCCAACGAAACGCTCCTTGAAGCGCTGCATTGCCGTATCCTTGCCCTGCGCCGGAAGGTTATTCGGGAACACCAGCGCGCCAGCAGGCCGGAAAGCGTTCTCTGCCTGCGAGCCCGCTTGATCCTGTTGCGCTACAGCAAGCCCGAAGGTCTGCGCTGCAATATTGATCGGTGAGCGGCCCCGAATGCCGTCAACCGACTGATAGCGAACATGCAGGACTTCATGCTCCAGAAGCGTTTCAGACGAACCTAGCGGATCATTCCAGCGATACCGCAGACGCCCCGACCGCAGCCGTTCAACGTCAGTGTCTCCCGGCAGCATGCGTACAAGGCCCGTGACCTGCCCGTTGCCGTTGCGAATGATCTTGTGGAAGCTATCGCCGTAGGTGAGCACGCTCCGCGCCATAAACTCGCGACCGTCGAACGCAGACACGCCCGGAGCCATCTCGTCTTGAAGCACGGAATAGAGCGGGTGCGAGGTTGCAGGCTCCGCGCCGCCACCTTCCTTTCGCCGGTAGAGCTTGAGCGGAACAGCAGCCAGCGACTCCGCTATGACCGAGACACAGCGATGCGCGGTTGCCAGCCCGGAAGCCTTGGCGATATCCGCCGAGCCCTGCCAGCGAGCCGAAAGGAATTCCCCAAGGAAGGGATCAGACGACGCAATGCGGGTTTCAGTCTTGCGATTAAATGGCCACATGAGCGCCTCCTCCTAGTTCTGCAATCCTCAAGCGCCGGGCAATAGTGCCGCGCTCCTGCCTTGCCCGTGCCGCGACAGACGTGCCGGAATAGGCCGGGAAGCTTGGACAATGGAAATCTCAAAGAGGTTGACCGCACTAAGCGTGCGGTGACTTCCCGCCCACGCATCGCCACCCTCCGGAACAGTGAAGCCAAACGAGACCCCGCCAAGGTCGCCACGTTCAGCCAGGGCGATTAGATCACGGCCAAGCGTGGTTTCCGGCAGATCGATTTCATACCGCAGCCCGTGCGCGTCTTCCTCAAGCCGCAGCGTGCCGCTCCGGGTCCGTGCGAGCACCTTGCCGCTATCGTGGTCCACGAGCGCCAGAATGTCCGGATTGCTCGCCAGTGCCGCCCGGAATGCGCCCGGTTCGATGCTTTCCGTGAATTCGCCGCCGATTGATGCGCTCTGCCCAAACACAGCAGCGTAGCCGGTGAGCTTGCGCCCGCGTGCCGACAGGTCTTTGCTTGCGCGCGTTTCCTTCGTCATGGCGTCACCTCCGTTGCCGGGATTAGGTCGCGATGCGGCGCAATGAGCATGTCAACGGCCATCGGAACCTTTGCCAGACGCTCCGCGCTCACGGCCTCGCGATTGTTGTAGAAATGGCCAATCAACAGCAGTGCAGCATGCTTGACGGAAGCAGGAACGGGAGCGGCTGTCGCCACTCCCTGCCCTTCAAGCGCACTGTCCACGGCTGCAATCAGGCCGGTTAGATAGCCGTCCTCGTCATCCCAAGAGACGCGAAGATGCTCCTTGGCCTCTGCCAGCGTGACAGTTGCCATGATTAGGCAATGCCCTTCCAAGCAAACGCTTCCGCATGACGGATTGCGATATCCGCATCAAGGAAGGCATGCAGGCGCAGACCGCCCTTGCTGGCGTCGCTGTAGGGGTTAGCCAGAATGTCGACGCCGCTCCAGTAGCCAATGACGAGATTGCTCCATGCGCCAAAGATCAGCGGATTTTCAGCCGCGACCTGCGGAACGTTGTTGCTCGAAACAACGCGCTCGCCGTGGAAGATTTCGGAAGCCGGAATAACGCGCCCGGTCGTATCCTTGATCTTGCGGACGGTCGCCAGCAGAGCGGAATTCGTCAGAAAGCCAGTGGTTCCGGTAACGTCATCAAGCTCCAGCGCTGCAATCAGGTCCGCCGCGATATCCGAAAGCACGGTTGCCGCCGTGGCGTTCTCAGTGATCGCAGTCAGGATGCCCTCCGGCTGATTTGCCGCGCCAGTGCCAGCGATTGCCGCACTATCAAGAGCCTGCGCCAGAACAAACGCCAGATCATTGCGGAGCACGCTTTCGATAGCCACGCCATTTTGAAGCTGGAGGCGACGGGACATGTACATTTCACCCGCGACCGTCTTGGGCGACAGCGAAACCTTGTCAAACGTCGAGCTAGACTCCGTTGCCGGGCCATCCTCAGCCACCCACGAGGCAGACGGGCCACCCGTGAGCTTCGGCAGTTCCAGATTGCCGACAAGGCCGGAAATGACGGAAGCGCCAAGGCCCTGCACAGCCAGAACCGGACGGAGCCGATCAATCAGGCCACCCATGTTCGTCGCGACCGCGTAACCGCCAGCGGAAGGCGTGCCGACAGTCTGCGCACGGCTTTCAAAGATTGCGTCAGTCGGAACCATGAAGCCCCGCACTTCGCGACCCTTGCCAAGCTCTGCGGACATTTCAGCTTCAAGGCCGGTAAGCTTGCCTGCGGAACCTTCCTTGATTGCCTTGGCCAGCGAATAATTGCGAAGCTCGCGCTGCATGGAAGTATCAACCGGAGCCGCAGCGGCCTTGTCCAGAGCATCAAGCTTTGCAGCGCGTCGGATTTCGCCGTCAATGGTCTCGATTTCCTTTTCAACCGCAGTAAAACGAGCGTCGTCGTTCTGTGCAGCGCGCAGTTCTTCAATCTTGGCAGCGCGCTTTTCTTGCAGATGAGCAATGTTCATTCAAAATTCTCCTTTAAAGCAATGGGATCAGTCTAACCGCTTCGCGGGACTTCCCGCCCCTCGTGGGGCATTCGTTTCGATTGGTTTGGGGATCAGCGCTCGCCAGCAGCAAAGGCCACGATGGCCTCCGTTTGCCGGGTAATGGGTTTGGCCTCGAATAGGCCGCGAGCCCGCTCCAGCGCTTCCACCTTCATTTCCAGATCAGCCAAGGGCATGGCGTCAATTTGCGCCTCAAGCCCCTTGATGAGCCGGTAAAGCTCTTTGGCCGTCATCACGGAACCGGCGTGATCGCCTGCACCATTTCGCCGTCAGACTGCATTTCGACGTTGAGCGTTACGCGCCCGCCCTGCTCCGCCTCGATATTCAGCGACGCAACGTGCATCGTGCCGACCCACTCAATGGTTTCAGTCGAGAGCGTCAGAACGATCTTGACCGGAACAGGCGCAGTCGAGTTGTAGGCAGAAAGCCAGTCCTCAACCGACTCCTCTGCAAGCACGCCTTCGCCATTCACAGCAGCCGAAAGGCTCGTAACGTCACGGCCAACCCACGAAGCAGCATCAGGCGCAGTGCAATCAGGGATGACGATTTCGGAAAGCTCTTTCGACAGAGCGAGCGACTTGGAAGTAAAACCGCACGGAGCGGCATAGGTAATCGGTCCAGTACCAGAACCGAGCATTACGGCAAAAGCGCCAAAGCGTGCCGTCTTAGGCTTGGCCATTGGCAAACCTCCTTAGTTTTCAGATTGTTAGGGAAATGCCCTAAAGTGGGCGATGATCGGCGAAACCCGACAAAGAAATGCCCCGACGCGGGCAGACCATTTTGCAATGGTAGGTAAGGAGGCCAAGCGCGGCCCGGAAGAATTGGAACGTCCAGTTGGTTATGCTGTGTGACGCTCAAACCATCTTCGGAAAGAGACGGGCGAGATTTTTAGGCCCCGCCCAAGTCGAAAGGAAAGCAAGAACATGGGTGCCAAGGAAATGATTACCTGTGTCTTACATGTCCGGATTTAGACGGGGGATTACAGCGCTCAACACGAATTTTGCGATTTTTGCGATTTTTCTTTCACGCATAAAAAAAGAGCCGCAAGGGCGCGACTCCCTACGGCTCTTTCCTTTTTGCCTTGTTGCCAACTTTTCAGCCGACTTCAAAACGCTTCGATAATGCAAATTACAGATAGCCATACCGCGCCGCCCCTCAAGCGAATTCCGCAAGACATGCCGGGAGCGCCTCTTCCTCGTGGCGTTCTGCGATAGAAAGCGCCATGCAGAGCGCAATAAGCCCGTCAATGCGCCCGGAGGCCTTCGCCTTGTCGAGCTTGCGATTTCCAGCCGGGTCCGACGTGACAACAGCATTGCTCGCGCACATTTTCAGCACGGGGTTCCCTTCGTGGTTTAGCCGCGCTTCCGCCACCATTAGCTCCAGTGTGTCCACGGCCTTACCCATTTCTTTAAAGCCTTGGCCGTGCTCGATCAGGGGCAAATCAACGCTGATTGCCTCAAGCTCGCGCCGCAGGTCATCAATGCGCCAACGGTCATAGGCCACGCCCTTGATGTTGTAGCGCGTCGCGTCCTCTGCGATCCATTCCGCCACTAGGCGCGGGTCAATGGCTTTGCCGGGCAACAGCGTAAGCCGCGCTTTCTCGTCTCGACTCCACACGTCGTAGGGCACCCGGTCATTGTCGCTCTTCCCCGCAATGTCATAGTCGGGCAGGAAGAAACGCGGCAACACGTCAAACGTGCCATCGCCGTTAGGAAAGACGAGCACCCACGCCGTTAGGTCGCGTTTTGCGGACAGGTCCAGCCCGGCGTAACAATCGCGCCCTGCAAGCTCGTCCGGGTCAATGTCGGCCTTGTTGCACGCATCCCATTCAGGCCGGGCAATGAACCGCACCTCCGCATCAATTCTTTGGTTCAAAATGAGGTTCCGGAACGACATTTCCAGCGTTGGCGAGCGCTTGGCTTGTGCCGCCTGTCGCTCCACGTCCTCAAGCGAACGGAAGTCACCTAGCGCCGGGTTTGCCATAGCCCAGGTATCCGGGCTCCACGGGTCCGCGTCCATTGGTGCCGTAAACAGCGTCAAATGGAAATGCGGGTCCGGGTCTAGATCGCCGCTCTGTAATTTAAGCCCGTAATCCACGAGCCGCGAAAACACTTGATTGTCGTCGCGCGCTTGTGTGGAAATCGCCATAAGGAGCGGCTCTGCACGAGCACCCATTGCCGTGTTCATGGCGTCGTAAAGATGCGCGTCACGGGCATAGCCTAGCTCGTCCATGATGACGAACGAGGGGCTTAGTCCAAGTTTCGTGTCTGCATCTGCCGACAGAGCCTTGAAGATCGAGCCTTTGCCCTTGCCCTCAAGCACTTCAATCTCCGCGTTAAAGCGAATGATATTGACGCGTTCCAGCAGTTCCGGATGCGCCTCCAAGATTGCCTTACACTCGCCCCATGCCTTTTTGGCTTGGTTCTTATCGTTGGCGCAGGCAAAGATTTCGCCGCGCTCTTCCGCTTCCGGGCCAAGCAAATGGCAGAGCGCAAGGCCCGCCGTCGTTGCTGTTTTGCCATTCTTGCGCGCCAACGACAGAACAGCCGTGCGCACTGGACGGTGCCCGTTCTCGTCCGTCTCGTACACGGCCTTGATAAAGTCGATTTGCCACGAGCGGAGCTTCAATTTGGTTCCCGCAAGCGTGCCCTGCGTTACTGGCAAGTCTTCAAGGAAAGCGATGATACGCTCCACGCGGCTCAAGCCCGGCTTTTCCCACGGCAGGGTTTTGCGCAAGGGCTTCCCGCCCATTATGTCTTTGGTTTGTTTGCGCTTTTTAGCGCCCGGTCCACGAAGGCCCATTTGATTTCTCCTTTCATCAACTTCTTTGATAGCTCAACCTCTTTTCATCACTAGGATTGAACTAAGTATCTCTGAGTGTTGCCCGCCGGTCCCGCGCCCTCCGTTTCGAGCTTGGAGACCGCCCCCCCCTCAGAAGCGGCCACAGACGGCCACAGACGCGCGTTTGCATTGCGGACGGCTCATCGCTCATCCGTGCCTTGCAATCGCATTGTGGGAGTCACTGTGCCTGTTTCCCTTGCAGCATCACGCATGCAGGGGCGGGAAGCAGCGCGAAGCGCTTAGACTTTCCCTTGAGCTAGAACCAGAATTCATCCAAGCATCCCGCTTGCGCGGTCTGCGACTTCCCGCCCTCTGCGGGCGAGCTATTCGGGCTTGGCTCCCATCCCGCAGGATCAAGAGGATTGCCGTGCACATCACAGCCCTTAAGCCCGCGCTTCAAGCTCTTGCCGCCACGGTCCACGCGCCCGGTCTTGCTGTTATGGCAAGAGAAGCACAAGGACATGAGCCCTTCCAATGGCGGGAACGGATTGCCGCCCGCTTCAATGGCCACGATATGGTCAACCGCATCCGCGCCAACGATCACGCCCCTGCGCTCGCAGGCCTCACACAATGGCGTTTCCATGAGCTTGGCCATGCGCAGCCCTTGCCATTGCGCCGTGTTGTAGGGGTAGGAGGCCATTCATTTCTCCTTTCTAATGTTCAAAAGTAGCCCTCCTTAAACACACACCTACTTTCACTACTTTCCCTACTTTCATTCTCCAAAGTAGCAAAAGTAGTAGTAGTAGTTTGGTATATAGAGAGAGGCCGGTTAGGCCCTACTTTCGGACAGCCACATAGTTGCCGCGCCCGACTTTCCGGGCTTGTCCGCGCTTCACCAGCGTTTCAAGCCGTTGCTGAACATCAACGCGCGTCATGCTTAGCGACTGCGCGAGCAACGTTGGCCCAATTGGATTTTCGCAGCGCCCAAGCTCTGCCAGAACGTCGTTTGTCTTCTCGCTCAAGCCCGCGTCTGCCGTGCCCTCACCCATGCGCCAAGTGCAGGTTTCCGGGTCGAATTCCAAGAAAATGTCAAATTCCATGAAGTCGCGACCGCGCCCGTAAAGCTTGGTTTGCCCGTTCTCGTCAGGTGCAAGAATAAGCGTTCCGTCCGCCGCGCCCGAAATGCCGCCCGTGCCGCTCACCCGGTCAAAAGGATCAGCCGCGTTGCTGGAGCCCTTGTTCGTATGGTGCACAACGACAATCGCCACCTCATATTTGTTGGCGAGCGCCGTTAGCGGCCTGATATCTGCATAGTCCTGATCGTATGGGTTGACCTTGCTCCCACGCGCAGCCCGGAACATCTTCAACACGTCGATGATGACCATTGACGCGTCCGGATAGTCTATTAGCCATTGCTCAATTACCTTGAGTCCGCCCCTGTCCGCCATTTCAATCTCAACCTGCAAGTCAAGGCATTCCGGAAAATCCGACCCCTGCTTTATCATGCGCGATTGCAGACGCGCGAAACCATCCTCCAGCGCCAAATAGAGCACGTCGCCCCTTTCGGTCCTGCGGCCCAAGAAATCGCGTCCAGACGCAACAGCATCCGCCGCTTGTAGCCCAAACCATGATTTGCCGACCTTAGGCGCACCAACGAGGATGACGCAGCCAGCCGGGATCAGGCCTTGCACAATCTCGCGCTTTTTCGGGAAATCCATGTTCTTTAGGTTCTTTGCGCTTAGGCGTCGGACGGGCTCAACATCGCCCTCCTGTTCAACCATCACGCCGCCGCCCGGCCCGAAATGCGCTCATCAATCCAAGCCTCAACTTCGGCCCGGACATACGCGATGCGTTTTTCGCCAATTTGAACCGGCTTAGGGAATCTGCCTTCAAGCGTCAGGATGCGCACGAGCGTCTTGCTCATGGTCGTTGCCGCCGCCACTTCATTGGGCGACATGAGGCGAGGAAGGGGTTTGTTTTCAGTCTTGGCCATTCGTGGTCCTCCGTGTCGTTTCTTACAACTTGCGAGGTAGCCACGCGCCAAAAGGCCCTAAAGTCGATTTTCTGAATTTTTTGAAAAGTCTTCGAAACGCGCGCAATGAGGGGCGGGAAGTCAGGGGGCGTCAGCCCCCTTTAGACTGATCCTTTGCGCAGAAATCGGCCCAATCTTGCATGAGCACACGCCGCTTTTCCAACGCGTCTTTCCGCCGGTACGCCGCTTCCGTGGCGTTGCCGATGGTATGCGCCAAAGCCGCTTCAATCACGTCGCGCGGATGGTGCGTCATGTCGCCCGCCCAATCGCGGAAAGACGAGCGGAAGCCGTGCAGCGTGCCCTTCCCGTCCGATGCAGCGCGAAGGGATTTCATCATTGCCGTGTCAGAAACGGGCGCACCCTCTGTCCCGCCCTCAAACACCAAATCGCCGGTTGCTACCTGTTCACGAGCCCGCAGGATTTCAACCGCACGAACGGACAGCGGCACGCGATGCTCCTTGCTAGCCTTCATCCGTTCAGCCGGGACAGTCCACACAGCGCCATCAAGATCAACCTCACCCCACGTCATGAAACGCACCTCGCCAGAGCGCCCGGAGGTTAGGCAGGTGAATTCCGCAGCCCGCGCAGAAACGCCAGTGGACGTGCGAAGGCGCGCCATCACAGCCGCAATATGGTGATAGTCAATCGCGTCGTGATGGCCCCTGCTAAGCTTCTGGCGAGCCGGTAGCAGTTCCTTCAAACCGCCTTTCCAGTCAGCCGGGTTATCGCCCGTGAACAGCCCGCGCGCCTTCGCGTGGTCAATCACTGCGGCAATGCGCATCCGGGTCCGGTCTGCCGTTTCCGGCTTTTCGGTCCAGATGGGTTTTAGCGCCTCAACAACATCGTTGCGGGTAATGTCCGCGATAGGCTTGCGGTGGAGAGCCTTGGCGTATGTGTCCAGCGTCATGCGCCATTGCGCCTTGTGCTTGTCATTGCGGAAGGTTGAGAGCTTGTTTTTGATCGTGTCTTCCATCACGTCCGCGAAGGTGTGACGCTTTGCCAGTTCTTCGCCGCGCGCCAGCCGGTTGCGGATTGCGTCCGCCTTCTCACGCGCCAATTCCACCGAGACAGGCGCAGTGCCCTGCCCGTATCCGCCAAGGCCGATTTCCGTTCTCTTGCCGTCGCGCTTGTAAATGAAGAACCATTGCTTTGAGCCGCCCGACCGGACACGCAGATAAAGCCCGCCACCGTCCGAATAGATGCCGGGCTTTTCCAGTTTGCGAACCTTGGTTTCAGATAGCTTGTTTAGCGCCATGTTCGATTCCCGTTGCCATAACTTTGGCTTGGAAAATACGCAAAATATGGAAATTCTCAAGGAAACAAGCGCGTATTTTCAATAACTTACGGGAACGGGCGGACACCTCCTCCGCCAATCATATTGAAATGATTGCGATTTTCGCGATCTCTTCACAGGAAGTAGCCGGAATCAGGGGCCACAAGCCGCCGGGCCTTCGAGCGCAGCGGCCGTGAGGGTGACGCGTTCACCGCGTGAGCCGTGATTATCGCGACCTTCCCTACCCTGCGCGGTGTTACCGGCTAGAAGTTAAAATAGAGGCTCACTCCAGGCCGCCTGTGGTAGCGATAATAGTCACCGTAGTACCCATATTGGCGAGGGTAGCACCTGCCGTAGTAACGGCAGGAACGCCAAGCGTACCGCCGGTTCCAGTGGCGATCCGCGCGCCAATGACGATAGCGCCAGTGTCTGACCTGTTCGACAGGGCCGGTCTGTACTATGTCGGGTTTCGGCACGAAGATCGGCGCCGCGTTAAGCGGTAACGCGAAAGATGCAGCCAGAACTGCGGCTGTGAGGGCGGATGAGAGTTTTTTCATAGTCAACTCCTCCTCTCTGGCCATCAGCTTGAGCCTTTCAGCCTGAACCTCCGATGAACGGCTGCGCGCTTGACCGTCGGCGGACAGATGGCAAATGGCGCAGTGTCGGGCATCCAGTGAGGTCAGATCCCCAAAACCGCTCGTCTCTTCGAGGTCGAAAACCGCGTGCAACTGTCAGGGTGTCGAAACCCCGACTTGCCACTGTCATGATCGGGACCTACATTCAGTTTCAGAATGTCCCCCGTGCCGCTGACCACGGATGTACTGGCAACGGCATGGGGTGACGACGAAAGGTCGGGTCCGCCCGGCTTTTTTGTTGCTTGACGCATATTTGCCGGCAGTGAACACAGGCGGGGGGCCCATGCTTCTACGGACAGGCCCCGCCCTAAATCGCTTCCAAAATAATTAGGTTCTTGTGCGTGTCTTTGCCGGCAACCCGCCAGAACTTAGGGTGTCGTGATCGTCGATCTATAGGACCTTAGTCCGGCGCAATATCGCCAAAGGTCTTAAGCGGATGCCGTATGTTCCGTCGACACATATTGCGGTGGCGGATTATCCAGCCCGTGCCTGTTCCGATTGCCGCCAATTGCGCGCATCTAACCCCCTTTCGCGAATAGCACGGCGATCCCTCCCGCTGTATCATGCTGGCCATGCTCCTCGCGGGAGGCGAGTTGAGCGAGGGAGGACAAGCCATGCGTATGTCTTCGATACTGCGTTTGCTGCGGACAGTTTGTCTCGCAGCGGGCGCTTCTTTCATGTCTGCACCGCTGGTGAATGCAACCGACCCACTTCCGCCCGAGTTGGAGAAGCTGAAATCAGCCCTTGAGAAGTACAAGGACCCGGTTGCTGCTGTGCACGACGGCTATTTCTCGACATTGGGATGTGTCACGTACGCGTCGGGCACGATGGGGGTGCACTTTTTGAACCCCGCGCTGATCGGTCCGGAGCCCGATCCGATGAAGCCGACTTTGCTGGTGTATGAGCCAAGTGGCGACAAGCTGGAGCTCGTTGCCGTCGAATGGCTGATCCCGCTTGCCACTGGCGTCAAGCCGAATCCCGAGCTCTTCGGGCATCCGTTCGACGGACCCATGGAGGGGCATGAACCGCTCCTGCCGGCGCAGCTTCACCATTACGACCTGCACGCCTGGATTTTCAAGCCGAACCCGCTCGGCCTGTTCCACCCGGTGAACCCGGACGTCAAATGCCCCGAAGGACCCTACACCTTGCTGGAAGAGATGCCGAAGATGTTGCCTCATCCGGCGTCGAGCAAATAAGGGTCGTTGGACATAGGCCGCCTTGAGATTCCCCGGCGCCCGCCAAACGCCTCCGCGCTGTCCCGAAGCGAGTGCGGAGGGTGAGGCGTGGGAGTAATAGCGTTCGCGACGCGAGAGGGCTTTCGCTTCGCAGCGTGGGCGTTTGCGCGTTGAAACCCCACACCTACAGACGGCGCTATAGTCGCGCCAAACGCCATTGAGGCAACGCCGACAAGCGCGACGTGCTCTCATAATGCGCGACTGTTTGCCGTTCGCAACCCCTCAAAAAGCGCGTAGACTGTAGCAACCGGCAGATTTGCCCAGAGAGGAGATCGGCCATGAACCCTTTCAATAACTTCAGGGATTATCCCATTCTTCCTGGTGAAGTCGCGATCCTGGAAGGCGTCCTGCACAAGGCGCTGGAAGAACGCAACCTGACGATGGGCAGTGACGAGGCTGAAGAAGTCGCCCAAAGGATCATCAAGCTTTACCAGAGCGGCGTCAGGGACCCCGACCAGATCTGGCAGATGATCCGCACAGTTTAGACCACGTCATTGTTTCGTTGAAACAGTGAAATGATCTAACTCTTTGAAACTGCGTAATTCCGGACCGACAACCGTTACTCACTTTTCCTGGAATTGCTCTACAGCGCCGCGCGTCTGATCAGACGCGCAAAGATCGCTGTAGCACTTTGAATTGCTGCATGTCTTTGTCCTTAAATCGAGGTCGATTTAAGGAGACATGCAGTGGGGAGCGATGAGAGGCATTAACTCAGTCGCAGATCGCGACCACCTTATGCTCGGGGAAGGATGCGCGGACGCGGTCACCACGGCTAAGGCCGATCGAGGGATGCGTGCGGGCAATCAGGTTCTGATCGCCATCGACGCCAATCGTATATTCGGCGACCTCGCCCAGGAAGACCTTGCCCTGAATGTGGCCGTTGACACTGTTCGGCGCCGCATCGCTCGGAATGCCGTTGAGCGGCTGGAGCTCGATGTTCTCCGGCCGGATGACAAACGAAATCTGGTGGCCGGCAGTCATGCTCGAGGAAAACATGCATCTGATCGCGCCGATCGACGTGTGAACGGCGGCGATATCACCGGCCCTCACCTGACTTGCAAGCTTGCCGCGGAGAAGATTTGTCCGGCCGATGAAGTTGGCGACGAACTCGCATCTCGGCCTGTCGTAGATATCGATCGGCGTTCCCATCTGCGCGATCACGCCGTTGTTCAGCACGGCCACCCGGTCGGAAAGCGCCATCGCCTCGCCCTGGTCATGCGTCACGTAGATCGTCGTGACCCCCCATTCGGTCTGCAGGCGCTTGATTTCAGAGCGCATCTGCTCACGAAGCAGTGCATCGAGATTGCTGAGCGGCTCGTCGAGCAAAAGCAGTTTCGGCTCGCGCACCAAGGCGCGGGCAAGCGCCAGGCGCTGCTGCTGCCCGCCTGAAAGCTTCGTGGCGGACCGGTTGCGGTATTCGGAAAGCCCGACCATTTCGAGCGAGCGCATAACGCGGGATTCGATCTCCTCGCGCGAAAGATGGCCGTTGCGGCGGGTGCGCAAGGGATAGGCCGCATTCTCGAAGACGCTCATATGCGGCCAGATCGCATAGGATTGAAAGACCATGCCGATGTCGCGCTCGTACATCGGCAACTGTATGTCGGCACGGCTGTCGAAGAGGTCGCGGCCGGCAAGCTGGATGAGACCGCTATCGGGATGTTCGAGGCCCGCGATCGACCGCAAGGTGGTGGTCTTGCCGCAACCGGAAGGCCCAAGAAGCGTGAAGAGCTCGCCCTCCTTGACATCGAAGCTGACGCCGGACACTCCGCCTTTTCGTTCCCCCGCTTCGTTGATGTATTGTTTTACGAGATTGGCAACTCTCAGCATAAATTCCACCTCCCTGGAACGCGACTATGCGGTGAGAATCCTGTAACGGCGCGCCACCAGATAGAAGCATCCGCTAACGCATGTCATGAGGGCAACCCAGACCGTGCCCATGGCGGCGAGTTCGGTGACCTGCCCGTTCTGCCAGAGATCGAACAGGCTCACGGCGACCAGCGAGCTTCCGGGCCCGACGAGAAGAAGCGGCAGCGACATGGCCCGCACCGCAAGCAGGAAGACGAACAGCCAACAACTGATCATCGAGGCCGACAACAGCGGCAGGACGATCCTGACAAAGGTCTGCATCTGTGGCGCGCCCGAAGCAGTCGAAGCTTCTTCGAGATCGGAATGGATCTGCAGCACTCCGGCATAGGCGTAGCGCATGCCGTAGGGCAGATAGGCGACGGCCGAGGCGACGATCACCGAGGTCAGCGTGCCATAGAACGGGAACGGCAGATTGACGAAGACCTGAAGGAAAGCGACGCCCATGACGATCGAAGGAAAGGTCAGCGGTGCGGTGGCAAGCTGGTCAAGCACCCATGCTGCAGGTCTTCGGCGAACGGCAAGCCATGCGCAAAGGGCCGTGAAGGGCACGACAATGCTTGCCGTGACTGTCCCGAGTACCAGCGTGTTGACGAGCGTCGAGCGGAAAAAGCCTGGGCCGATCACGGTCGCATAATTCTTCAGCGTCCAGCGCGATAGGCTGGCGACGTTGAAGCTCCCGAAGAAGGGCTTGAAGGATACAAAGACTATGATCGCCAGCGGCAGTCCGATGACGAAGAGCAGGATGGCGACAAGAACCAGCATGCTGACATAGCGGCCACGTCCGAGATCGATCACACGGGGACGGTACCCCTTGCCGGTTATTGTCTGGTAGCGATGGGCGTGCCGGGAAAGACGTCCGTAGAAATAGAGCAGGCAGGCAAGGAAAGCGAGCAGACAGACGGAATAGGCTCCGGCCTGGCCGAAATTCGGCGGCGTCGTCGCACGCGAACTCTGGTAGATGCTCGTGCTCAAGACTTCGATATTGCCTGCAAGGCCGACGATTGCCGGAACCTCGAAGGATTCGAAAGCGCGAATGAAGCTCAACAGCAGCAGCGCCAGCACGCCGGGCATGCCCATCCTGAGCGTTATCTTCCAGAAGGTCGCGATCGGCCCTGCCCCGCTCATCATCGATGCTTCCTCGAAAGCGGCATCCGTCGAGCGCAGGACCGCGGACATCATCAGGAAGGTCAGCGGCACGAATCCGACGCCTTCAATGAGGATCATGCCCGGCAGCGAATAGACGTCAAATGTCGGCGCCGACGCCGCGAAGATCGCCTTCAGCATTTGGTTGAACGGGCCTGATTTGCCAAGAATCATTAGCCAGGCAACGGTATAGAGCACGTGCGGGATCGCAAGCGAGATGACGGCACCCAGGAAGGCGTATTTGCGGCCTGGCGTGTTGGTCCGTTCGACGATGATGGCGAGCACGGTGCCAAGGACGATCCCGACGCAGGCGGAACCGAGCGAATAGACGGCCGTGTGCATGAGGCTTCGCAGGAAATAGGGATTGCGAAGGAGATCGGCAAAAAACTGAAAGGTGAGCTGGTCGAAAGAACCGTCGAAATTGGTCGTGTAAAGGCTCGAGGCGACCAGATAGGCGGCCGGCGGAATGATGAGCACCAGCAGGATGGCGGCCAGAATGAGCACGACGGGCGAAAAACTGATCTTCCTGACTGTCGGCACCGTTGCGGCGGATAATTGAAGCGTTTTCATGTCGCTCAGAACTCTCTCGTCTATTGCCGGTCAGAGAGGCCGCCCCAAACGGCGGCCTCGCTCCAATTATCGAAAGTACGTCTGGTACAGTTCGTCCGACTTCTTGCCATTGTTGACGAGCGCCTCCGGGCGGACGAGGTTTTCCTCGTAGCCGACTTCATGCGGCACGATCTTCTGAAGCATTTCCGATGGCAACACCTTCGGATGGGCCGGGAAATAGTCGGCGCCGAGCAGGATCTTCTGTCCGTCTTCCGACAGGAGGAAATCGGTAAAGAGCGCCGCGCCGTAAGGATGCCGGATGTTCTTCGGGATCAGCAGCGTAGCCGTCGTCGAGGCGACGGGGCTCATGAGCTGTGAGGCGACGGGCGCACCGTCTTCCGCACTGATCAACGGATGATGACAGAAGACATTGAGCGCCATCGCATATTCGCCGGCGATCACCCGGTCGACGAGCGTGCGCGCGCTGCCGGCGCCGAAATTCACGATCTTCTGCGCCGAAAGCTTCTTGAGATAGTCTTCCGCCTTTTCCTCGCCCCACGCGGAACGAAGGTTCGTGATGAACAACGGCGTGCCGCTCTCACTGCCGATGCGCCAGGCGATCTGGCCTTGCCATTTTGGGTCGAGAAGGTCCTCGTAGCTCTTCGGGACGTCGGCCGCATTCACCATGTCGGTGTTATAGGCCATGCAGTAATAGCTGACCCTTGTCGCGGCCCACAGATGCTTGGGATCGCGGTAGGAATCCGGATACTGATCGAGCATCGGCGAGGTGAACGTCTGAACCGCCTCGGCCTTGATCAGGTTCTCGCTGACGCTGGTGCCTTCGACGACGTCGACGACGACATTGTTGGCGCGCTCTTCGGCAAGCACACGCTGCGCGATATCCTCGGAGTCGCCGCGCCAGAAAGTCACGGTCACCGATGGATATTTCTTCATGAAGGCTTCGGTGAGCGGCTGCAGGGCCTGATCGGCAATCATTGCCGAATAGACAACGAGTTCACCTTCCTTGGCGGCGCCTTCCGCGAGAACCTTCTCTCTATCGGCACCGGCGTAATGCAGGATCTCCTCCTGGCTCTGCGCAAACACCGGTGTCCCGAGACCCGCTAAAAGCGGGAAAGCCATGACTATGCTAACTGACTGCGTAATGCGGCTCCGTCTGCTCATTGTCTTCCTCCCAAAGACTGCTGGTGATGATGAGGGCGTCGGCTATCTTCACACCCCTCCCCTGGGTGCGAACGAAGACCGGATTGAGATCGATGGCCGCAAACTGGCCGTCGGTCGACGCCACGAAGTTCGAGAACGCGACGAGACAATCAATCAGGGCTTCTCTATCGAGTGGGGGGGCGCCGCGGAAACCGTCGAGCTGAACGGAAATCTTCAGCCGGGCGACCATCTCCGTGGCCTGCTGACGGGTCAGCGGAGCCAAACCGACACTTGCATCCTTGAACACCTCGACCATTACGCCGCCGCCGCCCACGACAACCAGCGGGCCGAATTGTTCGTCATACGTCATGCCAATAATGAATTCCGCGCCTTCACCAACCATTTCCTGGACGAGGATACCGTCGATGGCAGCCTTCGGACAGGCCGTTTTGGCATTTGTCAAAATCTTCTGCGACATCATTTCGGCATCGTCGACGGTGGCGCCAAGATGGACGCCGCCGACATCCGACTTGTGCGGGATATCACGGGACTGGATTTTCAGGGCGACGCGGCCACCGATCTTTTCGGCCAGCGCTTTTGCTTCCTTTGGCGTCGTTGCGAGATATTCCCGCGTTATCGGAAGACCGGCCCGGCCGAGGATGCGCTTGCTTTCCGCCTCGCTAAGAGCAACACCGGCGCTGACATGCCCGGGCGCGGGGCGCGTCTGCGATGGCTCGCGGCAATTGGACATGTTGTGCCGAAATGCCGCGTAATCGGTCAGGTGGCGGATCGCGCGCAACCCGAGTTCGATATCCTCCACAAGCGGCAGCCCCTTCTCTCTCGCATAGCCGCGCCAATGCGCCGTCAGACTGTTCGAAATGAAGGAGAGTGCCAGCAGCGGCTTGCTTGCCGTCCTGGCGATCTCCGCCATGCGCCCGACGAGCCTTTCGTGATTCTCGGCGCCTTCGAGGCGCATGCCGAGGACAAGGCCGATGGCGTCGATCTCGGCAGTATCCAGCAACGCGCCGACAACGCCTTCGATCGCGCCGTCCTGGCGCAAGCGCGGCATGCCGACCGTATCGAGCGGATTGCCGAAGTCGCGCAAAACGCCGAGTGCCTCGCCGACCCGGCGGCTTGTCTCCGCGTCGATCCTTCCGAAGGTGACGCCGGCCCGCTCGCCGAGGTCGCCGATCAGCGATGTGGCGCCGCCCGAGACCGTCAGCAGGCAGACGCGATCGCCCGCAGGCAGGGGCGCCGTTGCCAGCAGCGCGGCCGTTTCCACCAGTTCGTCGAGGCTTGAAACGGCAGCGACACCATTGGCACGAAACAATGCCTCATAGGCCTCATGCCTGCCGGCAAGCGTGCCGGTGTGAGCGAAGGTGGCGGCCTGACCGGCGGTGCTCTGGCCGAGCTTCAGAATGACCAGCGGCTTGACCCTCGATGCCCGCTCGACCGCGGCGCGGAACCGCCGCCCGTCCTTTGCGCCCTCCATGATGCAGCCGATGACGCTCGTCTTCGGATCATCCGCAAGGAAGTCGATGTAGTCCGCCAGATCAAGGACTGCCTGATTACCGATGGAGATCAGATAGTTCATGCCGATGCCGCGATTGGCACTGAGTTCGGCAACCGCATTGAGCAGGCCGCCGCTCTGCGAGACGAGCGAAATGCCGCCGGCATCGAGTCTTGCGGGAATGTCGGCCATGGTCGCGGCAAACCGGTAGGCGAGCGTCGCGATACCCATGCAATTGGGCCCGGCGACCGCCATGCCCGAAGCCTTCGCGATGGCTTGAAGACGTTCCTGTCGCTCCCTGCCCTCAGGTGTGCCAGCATCGGCAAAGCCTTCGGACACGACGAGAGCGGCGCGAACGCCAATCGATGCGGCCTCCTCGACAAGGGCGAGCACGCCTTCGGCCGGAACCGATATGACGATGCAGTCCGGCACTGTGGGGAGCGCACTGAGGCTGGAGATGCAGGGCACGCCGGCGATCTCCGAGGCGTTGGCATTGATCGGCCAGATCTTGCCTTCGAACCCGGAGCGCAGCGCCGAATTCAGCATCTTGTTGCCGGCGCCGCCCTTGGCGGATACCCCGACAAAGGCAACGGAACGAGGCGCAAGCAGGCTCCCGGCAGGAAGGGAATGTATCTGGCCAGTCATGTGTTCCTCATTCCCTCACGACACGGAACTTGGGGAGCGTGAAGCCCTGAGCGGGATGGTCTTCGTAGACGATCTCCACAATCTGCCCGATCTTGTGGATGTCGGTCGGCAGGTCGCCGCCGACGAGCTGCGAGCTGATCAACGGCCCTTCGTCGAGCTCGATCAGCGCGTAGACGTACGGCACCTCTTCCTTGAAGCCGGGATGGAAGGCCCAGTGATGGATGTTGAAGGCGAAGATCTTGCCGCGGCCGGAAGCCTCCGTCCATTCGCAGTTGGCGGCGAAGGGTTCGTTCTCGTGGTTCTGGCAATAGGCCTTCGGCCAGTAGACCGCGGCGCATTGCTTGCATTTCCAGACGAGTAGCTTGTGCTCCTTCAGCCCGTCCCAGAAGGCTTCATTGTCATGGTCGATGCTGGGATAGGGCTTCTTCCAGTCGAGATCGACCGTGTAGGATTGCGGATTGACGTTCATGCGTGCCTCCCGAGCAGCGTGCAGGTGTGGATCGAGCACATGCCGGGAGAGACGAGCTCGCCGCCATGGCCGGTGGTCAGGACGATGTCGCAATCCTCGATCTGGCGTTCGCCGGCTTCGCCGCGAAGCTGCCGGACGGCTTCGGCAAGTCCTGTCAGATCGCCGAGGTGGTAGCAGGAGAGCAGGCCGCCGCCGGTGTTGACGGGAATTGAGCCGCCGGGCGCCATGTTGCCGTCAGCGACGAAGGCGCCGCCCTCGCCTTTCTTGCACCAGCCATAGTCCTCGAGTTGGAACAGGACCTCTGCCGTGAAGCAGTCGTAGAGCTGGGCGCAGTCGATATCGTCGAGCGTAATGTCGGCCTGACCGAAAGCCTGCTTCTTCGCTGGCTCGACGGCCATGTGGGTGAAATTCTTCTTCTCCCACCACAAGTCGGCGGAGACTTCGCCAAATCCCTGGCCGAGCACGTAGACTGGCTGCTTGGAGCAATCCTTGGCGCGGTCCGCCGTTGTGAGAATGAAGGCGATTCCGCCGTCGGATACCTGGCTCATGTCGAGCAGATGGTAGGGCTCGGCGACCAGCGGTGAACTCTGGTGATCCTCGATGGTGATGGGACGGCCATACATCTTGGCTTCCGGGTTCATGCAGGCCCATTGGCGCTCTGCGACGGAAATAGCGCCGAGCTGGGCGCTCGTCGTGCCATAGACGGCCATGTGGCGAGCCGCCATCCAGCTATGGTGACTGACGGCACGGGAATCGCCGAGCGGCTTGCCCCAGTAGCCTCGCTTTTCGGCATGCGCCATGCCGCGAAACCCCTTCTTGCGGGTCTCCTGCGATTGCGACCAGTCGGTCACCGCTCCCATCAGCACGACATAGTCTGCGATGCCCCGGTCGAGGTATGACATGGCGGCGGCCATGCCGAGACCGGCCAGTGCCCCACCGCGCCCACAGGTGAAGTAGAAATTGTTCTTGATGCCGAGAACACGCGTGAAGGCGTCCGAATAACTGGCACGGTCGCCGCCGCCGCCTGTACGTCTAAGATCGATCGCGCCACCGATATCGGCTCTTGTTAGGCCGGCATCGGCGATCGCAAGCCTCGCGGCCTCTGCGGCGATCATTCGTTCCGATCGGTCCGCCTGCGGCCCGGCGACAACGCCGAGACCAACGATCGCGTATTTTCCGGAAGATGCATGCTTTCCCACCTCGGTCATCCTTTCGTCATCATGAAAGCTTCGTAATTCTCGGTCGCTGGGCCCTGCGCGCTGGCATCGATCTTTTGCACTCCGGTCCCGGGGCCGGATGGTAGCCGGAGCACCCCGTCTTCGACCGACAAGCCGCCAAAGGGGTCGCCGAGTAGTCGCTCGAACTCACCGAGTTCGCAGGCGTATTCCACCCCCGGAAGCGCGCAGGCGAGATGAATGGCGAAGGAGGAGAGCAGTCGGCTGCCGACAGCGGCGCCCATGCGGTACCTTATGCCCGCCTGTTCGCAGAGCGCGGCCGCCGCGAGCGTGTTGCGGATACCGCCGAGCTTCGGGATCTTCAGGCTGACCGCATCGACGCGCCGATGTTTTGCCAGATCGTAGACTTCTGTGAGAGAGCCCGCCGCCTCGTCGGCCTCGACGGCGATCGGGACCATCCTCGTCACAACTGACAAGCCTTCGAGATCCTCGGCTGGCACCGGCTGCTCGACGAGCTCGATGCCATGGTCCGCCATCTTAAGGATCGCGGTTATCGCGTCCTTCGGCGAATAGGACTGGTTGGCATCGATCGTCAGATGTACGTCCGGACCGACCTCGGCACGGATGGCCGCTACCCGCGCGACGTCCGCGTCGACATCGCCGTGCACCTTGATCTTCAGGTACCGGTATCCCTGGTCGACGCGGCGCCTCGCCTGAGCAGCCATCGCATCCGGTGACTTGATGGCGAGAATGCGCAGGATCGGCACCTCGCCGCGCAGTTTGCCGCCGAACAGCGTCGCGAGCGGGACATTCAGCGTCCGTGCGAGAAGGTCGTGGAGCGCGCAGTCGACAGCGGCCTTGGCCTGCGGCGCTCCGCGGAGCCTGCGGTCAAGCCTCTGCATGATGGCGCCGATCTCGTCGGCGCGGCTGCCCACCACCAGGGGACGGAAATGACATAGCTCGGCGACAAGCGCAGACTTAATCGAACCCATATGGGCCGTGGCCGAGGCATAGCCGAACCCTTCGGCCTCTGCCGTTGCGATGCGCAGGATCACACCTTCCGTGTTCGGATTGGCGCCAAGCGCGAATTTCCATTCCGGATCGTCCTTCTTTAGGACCACCGGCTCGATATCGAATGCAACAATTTCCATGATTCAGCTCCCGTTGCGCGAAACGTCGGCAGAGCAGAATTCTCAGGTGGTTGCGGCCTCGCCATTGATCGCAACGACGCGGCGGCCGAGATAGTGGGCCTCGGGACCGTAGAGCAAGTCGCGCACATCGGCAGGCGTCAACAGTTTGATGAGCTGGTCGGTCTGGCCGCTCAGCGGCAGCACCAGCCCGCCCGCCTGCGCAAGGTCCAGAACGACATCCATATCCTTCTCATGCCAGGTGAAGCGGGTACCGTCCCAGCGCTCCAGGGTGTTGTTGTAGCCGGGGCTCTTCAGCAAAATCTCGCGCATGCGCTGCGCATCGACGCCGTAGCGCTTGGCAAGGAGCAGCGCTTCGTAATTGCCGACACAATGGATCCAATGCAGCAGATTGTTGCAGGCTTTGGCAAGCTGTCCGGAGCCGACATCGCCGACATGCAGCACGTCGCGGCTGTAGCTCATCAACACCGGACGCGCCATTTCGACATCGGCCTCGCGTCCACCGCAGAGCGAAAGAAGCGTGCCCTCGCGCGCTCCCTCCAGACCGTAGACAACCGGCGCGTCGATGAACTTGACGCCATAGCTGTCACAGTAGTCGCTGAGTTCGCGCATCGTGCCCGGATTGTTGGTCGCGGCGATCGCAATGACTGAGCCCTTTTTGGCGAGGGGCGCCAACTCCCTGGTCACGGCACGCGACTGGTCATCGGTCGCGACGACGACGATGAAGACGTCGGCCATCGTCGCGAGATCGGCGAGGTCTTTCGCGGCCGTGATACCTGCGGCCGAAGCCTTTGCGAGACAGCCGGCATCAACGTCGTAGGCCGCCACGGCGAAGCCCGCCTTCAGCACGTGCGATGACATGGCCAATCCCATTGCGCCGACGCCTACGAATCCAACTCTTATTGACATGCAATCCTCCCCTCGTGCCTCCTGCATGTTTCCTTAGATCGGACCCGATTTAAGGAAAAAAACATGCACTGATTCAAAGTGCTACAGCGTCCTTTTGCGCGTCTGACAAGACGCGCGGCGCCGTAGAAAAAGCCGGTCGAAACCGTTGGGACGCGCGGCGCGTTCCCTGCGGGCCGACCATGATCAGGCGATGATTGAATCCGGACTGCCCGGAAATGCTGCTCCTCGACCGTCGCTTCGATTGTGCGACACCGTCTCCTCACGGCCTCGTACAACCCCGTCCCGAAGGACTTTCGCTTCGGTCTTCCCTCGCGGAAATCGATTGTGGCCGCCGGGAATGATCGAAGTCTGCGGTTGGGAGGTTCTAAAATCAAGAAGAATGATTTGATATCGTTCAAACCAAAAGTTAGAACTGATTATCGTCAAATCCAGTTTCTCGGGGAGGTGAAATATGGATCTGCGTTCGGTCAACCGATTCCTTGCAGTCGCTGAGCTGGGCAGCCTGAACAAGGCCGCGCAACGCCTCAATCTTTCCCAGCCGGCGCTTTCGAAAAGCATCCAGATGCTTGAATATGCCTTCGGAGTGCCCCTGCTCGACCGCGGGCCACGCGGCATCACGCTTACGTCTTTCGGCGAGGCGGTCTTCGATCATGCGCGGCGCATTGCGGCGGAGATGCGCAAGATGGAGAGCGATATCAAAGCGCTCCGCACGCTCGGATCGGGCGAGATCAACGTCGGCGCTCCGCTTGGCCCGGACAGCCGCACGCTGGCATTCGCGATCCTCAGACTTGTCACCGACGATCGGCGCCTCACCATCAACATTGCCAATGGCACCCGCAGCGACCTGATCCGTCCCTTGCTTCTGGGGGATCTCGATTTCCTGATCGCCACCCTCTTCGAGCCGGAGGATCTTCCGCCCGATGTCGAACAGAGCGAACTCTATCTCGATTCCATGATCCTCGTCGTACGCGCCGGTCACCCCATGCTTGACGGCCATCAGATCGAGCTCAACGAACTGACGCAGTATCCTTGGGTGGTATTGACCGGCAACCGCGATCTCGAGGGCGCGCTGCGCAAGCTTGTCGGTACGGAATTCAATAAATCGGTGTTGCGCAGCGGCTCTCCGATGTTCGTCAAGAACATCCTCCAGAAGAGCGAGTTCATCGGCCTTGTGCGCCAGGACGCCGTACGCATCGAACTCGAGACCGGTTCGTTGGTCGAGATCGACATATCCGCCCAGCTCGACATCCACGAGCTCGTGCCACCGCAAAAGGTGGGGCTGATCTTCCGATCGGATGTCTCAATTCCCGTGGCGAGCCAGGCCCTGATCCAGGAGATCACAGCGGCGACGCGCGCAAACTCCGGTGCCCTCACCAAGCTGACAAAAATATAAGACCGAAAGCGCGACCCTGCCCTCTGCGTGGTTCGGCGGCGAGGCGGTCGGCGGAACGGTCGACGCGTCTCCAGAGGAATTCGCGATAGCCAGGGATATTCACGGAATTTTAGGCACTTGCGGAACACATATGGAACAGATAGTGTCTGTTCTTGATTTGTTTCGCGATTCTGGAGTGACGCGCCATGCTAACCCGCAAGCAGCAGGAATTGCTTCTGTTCATTCACGAACGAATGAAGGAATCCGGGGTGCCGCCGTCCTTCGACGAGATGAAAGACGCACTGGACCTCGCCTCCAAGTCGGGCATCCATCGGTTGATCACCGCGCTTGAAGAGCGCGGGTTCATTCGCCGTCTTCCCAATCGGGCGCGCGCGCTTGAGGTCATCAAGCTACCCGAGGCCTACACGGCGAGCCCGCAGCCTCGGCGTGGCTTCTCGCCAAGTGTGATCGAAGGCAGCCTGGGCAAGCCACCTGCCGCCCCTGCCGCCACAGCGAAATCGGCGCCGCCGAGCGATACTGCATCGGTTTCAGTGCCGGTCATGGGACGCATTGCAGCCGGTGTCCCGATTTCCGCGATCCAGAATAACACACACGATATTTCCGTCCCGATGGAGATGATCGGCAGCGGCGAACACTACGCGCTCGAGATCAAGGGTGACTCGATGATCGAGGCGGGTATCTTCGACGGCGATACCGTGATCATTCGGAATACGAACACGGCCAATCCCGGCGACATCATCGTTGCGCTTGTCGATGATGAAGAGGCAACCCTCAAACGGTTCCGCAGAAAAGGCGCGTCCATTGCGCTCGAAGCGGCCAACCCGGCCTATGAAACGCGGATATTCGGACCGGACCGCGTCAAGATCCAAGGCAAGCTCGTCGGCCTTATTCGCCGCTATCACTAATCGAGACGGGCTGTTGCCCGGCAAGCGTCGGGCACAGCAATCCGACTTGCGGCAGGCCGGTAGGCACCTACAGCGCCGCGCGTCTTATCGGACGCGCAAAGGTCGCTGTCGCACTTTGAATTGCGGCATGTCTTTGTCCCTAAGTCGAGGTCGATTCAAGGAGACATGCGGTAGAAATCACATTGCAACTCGGGCGGCCAAGCCAAGGGCTTTACACCCTTGTCGAGGCGCCGATCCCGTTAACGACGGCAGCGACCGCCGCGAAGCGCGTTGGCGAGCCGAACGGCTTTGCCGTCAGCCAAGCAACAAAGCGTTGGCCTACACATTTGTCGTTGATTTTCTTGAAATAAAGCTTTGGAGGCCTCGCCCGGAATTGAACCGGGGTACAAGGATTTGCAGTCCTCTGCGTCACCACTCCGCCACGAGGCCTCTCACGCTGGATCGATCAAGCGATGGCCGGCGTTTAGAACGAATCTATGAGGAGTGCAAGGGGGAGTGGTCCGAAAAAGGTGGGACGGCGCGAGGTCATCCACTTTCTCCGCAGCGCTCCGCTAATGCCGCTCTTGGCGCCCCCGCGCCGCATGGGCCCTTTCAGGACTTGTCGGAAGAATTCTGCTGGCCGCGCCGGCGCGCCCACCAGACCGCCAGCTTGCGGCGACGCCGGCGGATGGCCGGTATGTCGTGAGAAAGCACGAGCAGTCCCAGAGGAATCATCCAGAAGCCTAGCACCGGCAGGAAACCCAGCAGTCCGCCCAAGACAAGGAGCGTGCCAAACAGAATCCGCAGCACCGGCGAGTCGGGCAAGTTCATACGCCATTTGCCGAGGACGAGTTCGTGCGTATGCGGATCGATGCCGAAATGCCGTTCTTTCCTGTCGTTCGTCATTATTGCTCTTTCATGCTCCTCCCAGAATTGGGGCCTTCTCCACAGCCTCGCAACCGCCGTTGTCATTTTTTTTGAAAAACCGCTTGGCAAATCGAAAAAGCATTTGTATTAGCAGCCTCACTTCTGCGGCGCAGATGATCCCTGGTAGCTCAGCGGTAGAGCACTCGACTGTTAATCGATAGGTCGCCGGTTCGAATCCGGCCCGGGGAGCCAGTTTCAAAGAGCCATTCGCGGCAAACGCCCGAATGGCTCTTTTCGTTTGTCGGTATAGTCTCTGAAGGTCCCTCATGCGTGTTGCATGGCTTTTCCTGGTCCTCGCGATCACGACAGAGGTCGCAGGCCTCACGGCGATGAAGGCTGCTTCGGCCTCTGGCTCCTACGTCGGGCATGCGATCATGTACGCCTCGATCGCACTCTCATACGTGTTCCTTGCCAAGGCGGTGAAGACGATCTCCGTCGGCGTCGCCTATGCCATCTGGGAAGGGTCCGGTGTCGCCCTCATCACGCTCGTCTCCGTGTTCGTCTTTGGCCATGTACTGAGCGGCCGCGAGGCGCTGGGCCTGTCCATGGCTGTCGTCGGAATACTGCTTGTCAACGCCGGTGAGGTGCCGGAAGAGGAAGCGGCGGGAGAAGCAGCCCGATGAGCGCCGATGGCTTCTATTTCGCTTTCGCGGTTATGGCCGGCGTCCTCGACGTCGCAGCGAATCTGGCGTCCACGAAGTCGAACGGCTTCGCGCGGCGCGGCTGGGGAGTGCTTTCGATTCTCCTGGTACTTGCCGCCTTCGCGCTGCTCGCCGAAGCGGTCAAGGGTATGGAACTTGCCATCGCCTATGCAGTGCTCGGCGCGACCGGCATCTTCGGCACCGCGATCTGCGGGCGCCTGTTCTTCGGTCAGAAACTGAAACCTGTCGGCTGGGTCGGCCTGTCGCTGGTCTTCGGCGCGGTTCTCGTGCTTCACACGGCCTGACGAGGCCGGCGCTTTGAACGGGATTGCTCCTTTTTCATGGCGGCTGCGGGTGCACGCTGGGGTACCAGCCAGTTGAGAAGTGCAAAGTAGGCGCCGTAGGGAAGGAACCGCAGCAGTTTGACGGCATAGGTAAAGCGTTTCGGAAAAGTGATCTCGAAGCGTCCGGACTTCAAGCCGAGGCATATGCGCTCCGCCGCCTCGTCTACGCTCACCAGAGCCGGTCGCGGGAACTTGCCTCTAGCCGAAGCGGCTGTGTCGACAAAGCCCGGACAGATCAACTGCACGCGGATGCCGATACGATCGAGGTCGAATTTCAAGCTCTCAGCCATATTGATGAGCGCCGCCTTGGTCGCTCCGTAAGCGGCGTTCATCGGCAGGCCGCAATATCCCGCCACCGACGAAACGACGGCGATCTGGCCATGGCCGTTCGCCCTCATGTGCTCGACAACGGGCACAAGGCAATTGACCACGCCATGAAGATTGACGGCGAAACTCTTGTCGAAGGCTTCCCGACCGAGATCATCGCCACGCACCGGAATCGCTACCCCCGCATTGAGCACCGCCAGAGCGACCCGCCCGTGGTCGTATTCGATGGCTGCCAGCAAACGTTCCATATCACGCGGGTCGGTGACGTCACCATCGAGAACGACAATCCTGCCCGGACCTGACGCCTCATGCTGAAGTGCCACCAGTCTCTCGTGGCTGCGGGCCGTAACGACCACCGAGTAGCCCTCCTCAACCAGCCTGAGAGCCACGGCGCGGCCGATGCCCGAACTCGCCCCCGTTATCCAGACCAGTCCATGCTCGGGTCGGGCTATGAATGCTGTCGTCATTTCGTCCTCGCGTCCATCGGGAAGGGCATTCCCTTCCAAAACCCCTGGCTGTCTCCCCCGGCCCGGGCTCAGTACCTCTCCGACGGCAACGCCTGCCCACATTTTCCTCGTACGGCCGATCTTTTCGCGACCGAGACGAATTTTGCCCGGGACAGGTTAGCTGCGAAACGCTATTTCTTGCCTCACGCACAGGCTGAGCCGAAAACACGCCAATATTTCGGCGATCTTGCCTGTAAACCAAATGTTTATCGGATCGCCGTTCATCAGGGATTATGCTGGGTCGAAGCCCGGTGTCCGTTCCGTCCAGCGTGAGGTTTTCAAAATGACCGTTCTTCCGTCCGTGCTCGAAGCGATCGGCAACACGCCGTTGATCCGGCTCCAGGCCGTTTCCGAAGCCACCGGCTGCACCATCCTGGGCAAAGCGGAATTTCTCAATCCAGGGCAATCGGTGAAGGACCGCGCGGCCCTCTGGATCATCCGCCAAGCGGAAAAATCCGGGCAATTGAAGCCCGGCGGCGTCATCGTGGAAGGCACTGCCGGCAACACTGGCATCGGTCTCGCGGTTGTCGCCAGCGCGCTCGGATACCGCACGGTCATCGTCATTCCGGAAACGCAGAGCCAGGAGAAAAAGGACGCGCTGCGCCTGCTGGGTGCCGAGCTAGTCGAAGTCCCGGCGGTGCCGTACAAAAATCCTAACAACTACGTGAAGATTTCGGGCCGACTGGCGGCCGAACTTGCCAAGACAGAACCGAACGGCGCGATCTGGGCAAACCAATTCGACAATGTCGCGAACCGCGACGCGCACGTCGAAACGACAGCACCGGAAATCTGGCGTGACACAGACGGCAAGGTCGACGGTTTCATCTGCGCGGTGGGCTCTGGAGGCACGCTCGCCGGCGTGGCGCAAGGGTTGCGGGCCAAGAATCCAGCCGTCAAGATCGGTATTGCCGATCCGGAAGGGGCCGCACTTTACAACTACTATGCACATGGCGAGCTCAAGGCGAGCGGAAGCTCGATCACCGAGGGGATCGGTCAGGGCCGCATCACCGCCAACCTTGAAGGTTTCACGCCGGACTTCGCCTACCAGGTCCCCGATTCGGAAGCCGTGCCCTACGTCTTCGACCTGATCGAAAAGGAAGGAATCTGCGTCGGAGGCTCGACCGGCATCAACATTGCCGGCGCGGTGCGGCTCGCCAAGGATCTCGGCCCCGGCCACACGATCGTGACGATTCTCTGCGACTATGGTAACCGCTATCAGTCGAAGCTCTTCAACCCGGACTTTCTGACCTCCAAGGGCCTGCCAGTACCGAACTGGCTGAAGTCCACTTCGAACGTCACCGTGCCATACGAACCCGTCGGATAAAATTTGCGATGACCAAGACCGTTACCGCCCTCTTCCGTGAAGATTTCTACCTCTCGACCTGTGAAGCGAGCGTGACCGGAATTCTCGAGGACGGCGGGATCGAGCTTGATCAGACGTGCTTCTACGCCACCTCCGGCGGGCAGCCGGGCGATACCGGCTTTCTCGAGCGTGGCGACGGAAGCCGGATCGCGATTTCAGGCACCCGCCACGGCGCCACCAAAGACGTCATCATCCACGTCCCGGCTGACGATCAGACTTCGCCAGTGATCGGCGAAAAACTCGTGCTTCACATCGACTGGCCGCGCCGGTATCGCTTGATGCGCATGCATACCGCCTGCCACCTGCTTTCCGTCGTTTGCCCTTTCCCGATCACCGGCGCCGCCGTCGGGGAGGACGAAAGCCGCGTCGACTTCGACATGAGCGAAACGATCGACAAAGACCAGGTGACGGCCGCGCTCATGAAGCTCGTCGAAGAAAACCACCCCGTCTACGTGCAATGGATTACGGACGAGGAACTCGCCGCCAACCCCGGCATCGTCAAGTCGAAGAATGTCCGTCCGCCGATGGGGCTTGGCAGGGTGAGCCTCGTCTGCATCGGAAATGACTCCGCCGTCGACAGCCAGCCCTGCGGTGGCACGCACGTTTCCGAGACCCAGGAAGTGGGCGCGATTCACATCGCCAAGATCGAAAAGAAGGGTAAGGAGAATCGGCGTTTTCGGATACGCTTCGGAACGCCGGAAGAACGTGCGGCTGTCTGAGTCTGTGGAGTGACGACAATGGATAACAAGAACGAGAACAAGAGTGCTTTTGTCGCCTCTGCGGACTGGCTCCAGCAGCGTCTTGCCGATCCGTCGGTGAAGATCCTGGATGCTGCGTGGTACCTGCCGGCGCAGAACCGGGATCCGAAATCGGAATACACGGCCGCGCACATCCCAGGTGCCATATTCTTCGACCAGGATAAGATCGCCGATCAATCGAGCGGATTGCCTCATACCCTCCCCTCGCCGCAAGCCTTCGCCCAGGCCGTCGGCGCGATGGGCATTGGTGAGAACGATACGATCGTCGTATACGACGGGCCGGGAATCTTCACCGCGCCGCGTGTGTGGTGGATGTTCCGGATCATGGGCGCAAAGAACGTCTTCGTTCTCGATGGCGGGATGGATGGCTGGAAGGCTGAGGGACGTCCGACGACAAAGGAAGTCCCGAACCCGACGCCGCGCGTTTTCAACGCTAGGTTCGATGCGGCGGCCGTCACCTCCTTCGAGCATATGAAGGAAGTTGTAGCGAACCGGCTCGCGCAAGTTGCCGATGCGCGCGGCGCAGGCCGCTTCACCGGCGACGAGCCAGAGCCGCGGGCCGGCATGCGCTCGGGACATATGCCTGGAGCCAGGAGCCTGCCATCCGGCGTTTTTTCCGAAGGAGGCAAGCTCAAGAGCCTAGACGCCCTGCGCCAAACCTTCAGCGATGGCGGCGTCGACCTGACGCAGCCGGTCGTCACCACTTGCGGGTCCGGCATCACCGCGGCGATCATAACTCTTGCCCTTCAATCACTGGGGCACACGGACAATACGCTCTACGATGGCTCCTGGTCGGAATGGGGCGGACGGCCCGATACGCCGGTAGTGACCGGCAGAGAGTGAACGCCATGCGAGGATCGAAACCTGCAGCGATCACGGCGCACGTGACCGAACTCGAAATGACGTCACCGCCCAAACAGAGCCTGCCGATACCCGTCAATATCCATACGGCCGTATTGCGTGTACCGGACATCCCGCTCGCCTACTACCGCTTCCTTTACCTTCGCGTCGGCAAGCGCTGGCATTGGACGGAACGCCTGCGGATGAGCGACGAGGAACTGGCGGATGTACTCCACAATAAGACGACGACGGTCACCGTGCTTTACGTCGACGGTGCACCGGCTGGCTTCTTCGAACTGCACGAACGCGAGGACGCCGTTATCGAACTCACCCATTTCGGCCTGATGGAACACGCGCTCGGCCTTGGCCTGGGCAAATGGTTCCTGCTGCAGACGCTGCTGGCGGCTTGGGCGATGAATCCGAGCAAGGTCAAGGTGATGACGAATAATCTCGACCACCCGCGCGCCCTTCAGCTTTATCAGCAGTTCGGTTTTTCGCCGGTCGCGACGCGGGAGGCAATTGTCGAACCGTTGAATGACGACGAGTTGCTGGCCTTGGCGAAAACGCTCTGACGGCTAAAGCACAGCGCTGCAGCAGTTTGAATTCACGCACGGCTTCCCATCAATCGGGCTCCGATCCAAAACATGTGATAGCAAGTTTCGGGTGTCGGTTCGGCCCGAAACGGCGCATTCATCTCCTCAAGATTGCTTTTGACGAGGAGAACCGCCATGGCCTTGCGCTACATCCCGATGCCCGACGATGACGCAGAACGACTGCGTGGTAGCGGTCTTGATGCTTATGGGAACCACCCTGAGCAGCGTATTTCGGATGGCGCCGGCGTTCCCTGCCGGCATTGTCTGCACAACGTCGACCGCGGCAAGCCCTATCTTGTCCTGGCTTATCGGCCCTTTACGTCAGTGCAAGCTTACGCGGAGACCGGACCAATCTTCCTGCACGCCGACGACTGCCCGGCATACGACGGGCAGTCGCTGCCGCCCATCCTCGCATCCAGCAAGGAGTATCTGTTGCGGGGATATGGGAGTGACGATCGCATCGTCTACGGAACCGGTGGCGTCATTGGCGTGGAAAGCCTGACGGAGCGCGCCGAAGAACTGCTCGCTCGGGCGGACGTCGCCTACGTGCACGTACGTTCCGCCAAATACAATTGCTATCAGTGCCGTATCGAGATCGGCTGAGACTAAAGCGTCGAGGCGCGCAAAGGCCCGGCGCTGAACGCCGGGCCTGCAAAAGGGATCGCGTCAGGCGACGTTGAGAACGGCCTCGGGCGCGTAGGCATCATATCCAAGCGCCTCTGCCACAGGCCCGTTCGTCACCCGACCCTTGTGGACATTCAGACCGGCACGCAGGTGGCGGTCCTCGGCGATCGCCTTAAGACCGCGATCGGCAAGTTGCAGGCCGTAGTAAAGCGTGGCGTTGTTCAAAGCGTGCGCCGAGGTCACCGGCACCGCGCCCGGCATGTTCGCGACGCAGTAATGTACGACGCCGTCCACCTCGTAAGTCGGATCGGAATGCGTCGTCGCGTGCGAAGTCTCGAAGCAACCGCCCTGGTCGATGGCAACATCGACGATAACCGCGCCCTTTTTCATGCCGGAAAGCATTTCGCGTGTAACGAGCTTGGGGGCGGCAGCCCCTGGGATGAGCACGGCGCCGATCACCAGATCGGCGGAAAAGACTTCATCCTCAAGCGCATCGATCGTCGAGAAGCGGGTGTGAACCCGACCGTTGAAGATATCGTCGAGCTGGCGCAGGCGCGGGATCGAGCGGTCGAGGATCGAAACGTCTGCCCCGAGACCGGCAGCCATCTTGGCGGCATGCAGCCCGACAACGCCACCGCCGATGATGGCGACCTTGGCAGGCAGCACTCCCGGCACACCGCCAAGGAGGATACCACGGCCGCCGTTCGCCTTCTGAAGCGACGTCGCACCAGCCTGGATGGCAAGCCGCCCGGCGACCTCCGACATCGGTGCCAGCAGCGGCAACCCACCGCGTTCATCCGTTACCGTTTCATAGGCGACCGCCGTAACGCCCGAGGTGAGAAGTCCCCTGGTCTGCTCGGGATCCGGCGCAAGATGCAAATATGTATAGAGAATTTGGCCTTCCCGCAGTTGGGTCCATTCGGAAGGCTGCGGTTCTTTGACCTTTACGACCATGTCCGACTTTTCGAACACTTCCTTGGCCGTCGAAACGATCCGCGCCCCTGCGGCGCGATAAGCGTCGTCGTCTGCTCCGATACCCGCCCCGGCCTTGGTTTCGACGATCACCTCGTGACCATGGGCGACATATTCCCGTACCGAACCGGGGGTCAGACCAACACGGTATTCATGGTTTTTGATTTCCTTCGGGCAACCGACACGCATCTGAGCGTTCCTCTCCTTTTGTGGGCTTTGCGCCGCATTGATGACGCCCCAGCAAAACAGATGGTCTAGCGAATGTCCTTGCAAAGAGATGTCGGACAGCGCATTGCTTTCGAATATTGTTGCGTGCTTAAGCGAAATGATGAAGGAAATCCCGCATGAGCGAGCTCGACACCATTGATCATGCGATTCTGCGCATCCTTCAGCAGAGCGGCAGGATATCCAATGCGGACCTCGCCGCGAAAGTCGGCCTTTCCCCCTCGGCCTGCTCCCGACGCGTCGACATCCTCGAAAAATCGGGCACGATCAGCGGCTACCACGCCCGCATTGCCCACAAGGCGCTCGACTACAAGATCATGGTCATCGTGCACATCTCGCTGTCGGGCCAGTTCGCCAAGACGCTTACGGAATTCGAGGCTGCCGTAAAACTCTGTCCCAATGTGCTGGTCTGTTATCTGATGTCTGGCGAGTACGACTACATCCTGCGCGTCGCGGCCAAGGACCTCGAGGACTATGAGCGGATCCACCGGGACTGGCTGTCGGCCCTGCCGCATGTGGTGAAGATCAATTCCAGCTTCTCTCTTCGCGAGGTCATCGATCGGCCGAATGTCGGCATTTGAACGTCTTCGGCGTCGCCGGTGCCCGACTATCTGCCGACCACGCGATTTCGACCACCGCTCTTGGCGGCATAAAGACGCAAGTCTGCCTGCGACAGCAGTTCGCGAACGCCGTTCCCGTCACCGAACGCCGACGAAAGACCAATGCTTGCCGTTACCGGAGAGCCATTCGGCGTAGCGACCCGGCCGGAGATTGCAAGCCGTATGTCCTCAGCGCGCGAAAGCGCATCCGCATAGGCAAGCGCGGGGCACAGGACGACAAACTCTTCGCCACCGTACCGGAACAGGCGATCCGTCGGCCTGAGAGTAGCCTTTACCGTTGCGGCCAGCTTTTGCAGCAGATTATCTCCCTCGATATGCCCAAAGCGGTCGTTGACGCTCTTGAAGTGATCGACATCGATGATCATCAGGCTGACCGGCGCATTTTTTGCGGCAGCATCGCGCAGCATCTGCTGACCCTCAACTTCGAAGCGGCTTCGATCGAGCGCGCCGGTCAGGGTGTCTTTGCCGGAGCGCGACAGCAAATCTTCGTAGCGTTCGCGGAACGTCAGGTCATTGAAGACATCGCCGAGCGGCCGATTGGAGATCGATAGAAACGGGTGGCGCGATGCATTGAGGTAAAGGCCGACGGCAACCGCAAAGAACGGCGCTGCCAACATCTTCGCCATCCAACCGCCCCAGAACACATCCGCCGGCGCATCGTTCACCCAATGCAGCGCCGCATAGAATCCCAGTTGATCGAGGGTGAGGACCACAACGCCGCAGATCAGGAATCGAGCCGTGACAAACTGGCGGAGCCAGCGGCCGAGCCTCTCGTAGAGCAGAATGATGATGAGAGAATCGAAATAGAGAAGCGTCGTGCCCCAGACCATCAGCCATCCCATCTCATCGATGAAGGCGATGTCAGCGACGCGATTGGGAACGATGGACACGGTGTCATGCAACCTGAGGAGCAGGCTCAGGGCCACTGTCAGAAAGTTGCCTGCAAGCAATCCGTAAATGGGCTGCCGAACCGTCGCCGCATCCTCCTTCACATAAAGGAGCAGGATCATCATGAGCTTGCCGGAAAAGAACACGGCGGAGCCTGGGGAGATCACTCCGAACGGCAGTTGAACATAGAAGACGGCGGCGAGATAGGTTTCGATGAAATGCATCACGCCGAGCGCGGCCACGAACACCCCGAGTCCAAGACGCCCACGCAGATGCAGCAACCAGATCATTGCCACCACGTAGACCAGTGCCTCGCCGAGGAAGAGAATGAGATTGGCGTTTGGCATGCACCCGAGATTCCGTTTTCGTTCGCCAGTCTCTTAGAATTAAACTTTGAAGAAAACTTTACTCACTCCGTACGGCGACGGCGTCGGAATAGGCAAGATTCCGCCGCTTTGCCTTACAGTGCCTTTCGCCATAGTCTCCTGTAATCCAAGGCGTTACTGCAGGCCTGCCACCGCGTCTGCGCAGAGTTCAACATGGAGACCGCTATGCCGTCGATCACCAACCTTGAGCCCATTTCGCGCCGTTCGCTGCTTGGCGGGCTCGCCGCCTCCTCCGCCCTCGCGATGCTTCATCCTTTTTCCGCGCGCGCCGCAGCAAACCAAGCTCACTTGCGCATCATGGAAACGACGGACCTGCACGTGCACGTCTTTCCCTACGACTATTACGGCGACAAGCCGAACGACACGGTGGGCCTTGCCCGCACCGCCTCCATCATCGATGCGATCCGCGCCGAAGCGACGAACTCCGTTCTCGTCGACAACGGCGACTTCCTTCAAGGAAACCCGATGGGAGATTACATCGCCTACAAGCGCGGCATGAAGGAAGGCGATCTACACCCCATCATCGCCGCGATGAACGTGCTCGGCTATGATTGCGGCACGCTCGGCAACCATGAGTTCAACTACGGCCTTGACTTCATGTTCAACGTGCTGAACGGGGCCAATTTTCCGATCGTCTGCGCCAACCTGACCAAGGGCGCGCTCGCGGCGAACGCGCGTCAGGACGCGCTCTTTCTCAAGCCCTATGTCATCCTTGACCGCAAGGTGAAAGACGGCGACGGCCAGGAACATGCAATTCGCATCGGGCTGATCGGTTTCGTCCCACCGCAGATCATGACCTGGGATGCGAAGAACCTCGAGGGCAAGGCCAATGCACGCGACATCGTGATGGCGGCGCAAGCCTTTGTGCCGCAGATGCGCGAGGAAGGCGCCGATATCGTCGTCGCACTTTCCCACTCCGGAATCGGACAGCAGAGCTATGCCGAAAACCTCGAAAATGCATCAGTACCGTTGGCTGCCATCGACGGCATCGACGCCATTGTGACCGGCCACAGCCACCTCGACTTTCCCGGACCCAAATTCGAGGGCTTCGCCGGTGTCGACAACACGAAAGGGCTGATTTCCGGCAAGCCGGGCGTGATGGGCGGCTTCTGGGGCTCGCATCTCGGCCTGATCGACCTGCTTCTCGAGCGTGACGGTAACGCGTGGCGGGTGATCAGTTCGACGAGCGAAGCTCGCCCCATCTACCGGCGGGAAGAGAAAAAGGTCATCGCGGAAGTCGGCGACAAGCCGGAGGTGTTGGCAGCTTCAGCGAAGGACCACGAGGCGACACTTGCCTATATCCGCACGCCGGTCGGCAAGACCTCGGCACCGCTTTATTCCTACTTCGCCCTTGTCGCCGACGACCCGTCGGTCCAGATCGTCAGCCAGGCGCAGATCTGGTACATCCGCGACATGCTCAAGGACACGGAGCACAAGGACTTGCCGGTTTTGTCCGCGGCGGCTCCCTTCAAGGCCGGCGGTCGCGGCGGCGCCGACTATTATACCGATGTGCCGGCAGGCGACATTGCCATCAAGAACGTTGCCGATCTCTACCTCTATCCGAACACGGTACAGGCCGTCGTCATCAATGGGGACCAGGTGCGCAATTGGCTCGAAATGTCGGCCGGAATCTTCAATCAGGTTGCTCCAGGAACTGTTGACGCGGAGCTGATCAACGCCGGCTTTCCGTCCTACAATTTCGACGTGATCGACGGCGTCACCTATGAGATCGACCTCTCGCAACCGGCGAAGTTCGACAAGGACGGCAATCTGGTGAGTGCCGCGGCAAAACGCATCCAGAACCTGCAATTCGACGGCAAGCCGATCGATCCCACGCAAAGGTTCGTAGTGGCAACCAACAACTATCGCGCCGGTGGTGGCGGCAACTTCCCCGATATCGCTTCCGACAAGGTGATCTTCGTCGCGCCAGACACCAATCGCGATGTCATCGTCCGCTACATCGTCGAACAGGGAACGATCAACCCGTCGGCCGATGCGAACTGGAGATTTGTACCGCTCAAGGACACGAGCGTGGTTTTCGACAGTAGCCCCAAGGCGAGACAGTTCCTGTCGCAGGTAAAAGCCGTGGCGATCGAAGACGCCGGCGAAAGCGCGGAGGGATTCGCCCGATTCTGTATTAAGCTCTGAGACGTCGACACGCGCTATATTGAGAAGCCGCCCGCCGTATTCGCGTTCAGAATCTTGCCGCCGGACGCGACGCGCAGTCGGAAGCTAGGGCAATTCCAGAAAAGGTGTGTAACGGTTTTTTGTCCGGAATTGCGTAGTTTCAACGAGTTAGATCATTTCAGTGTTTCAATAAAACATGAAATGATCTAACGCAAACGTTGAGAAAAACTCTCTAAACCGGCATTATGCGAGGATATTCATCGACTGGCGCCTGGCGACGCTGGCGTTACACCGGCCTGGATGGCGAGTCGTCCTGAAAGAGCGCGGCGCGTTGCTCATCGACGATCTGCCGGCCCTTTCTGAGAGCCGCATCGATCGCATCCTGTTCGGACGCGAAAAGGTCGGCGCGAATGAAGGTGCGCACCTTTACGCCGGCATCGGGCATCGTCTTTTCGATGCTGCCTGCCAGGCGATATTGCGGTCCCTCGCGCATCGGAGTGGCGCGGATCAAGCAATCCCCATAGGATTCCGTCTTGCCGGCGGCCTGCGCCGTTTCTTCTTTGGAACCACCACCGGAGAAGCCGAACAATTTCGAGAAAAACGATGCCATGTCTCATGGTTAGCCGTGGCCGCTGGCGCTGTCAAAGGCTAAGTGCGCGGCAATGCCGTCCACCGCAGCAATTCAGAGTGCTACCGCGTCCCCTGCGCGTCTGACTAGAGCATCCCGCTTTCAAGTGGAATCACTGAAAGCGGATAAGATGCTCTAGAATCAAAGTACTAGAGCGTCCCTTGTGCGTTCACTTGAACGCACGGCGCTCTAGACGCGCGGCGCGGTAGACGCAGAGATCAAATGACGAGATTGGCGAGAATCTCGTTCTCGGTAATGTCCTGGTAGCGCAGGCCAGCCGCGTCGAAACGCGCCTTCAGAGCCGGGAAGTTTTCTGCGTGCCTAGTCTCTATGCCGATGAGGACCGAGCCGAAATTGCGCGCCGACTTCTTCAAATACTCGAACCGGGCAATATCGTCCTCGTCGCCAAGCAGATTAAGGAAATCGCGTAACGCGCCGGGGCGCTGGGCCATGCGCAGGATGAAATATTTCTTGAGCCCTGCATGCCGCATCGCCCGCTCCTTGACATCGGGAAGGCGTTCGAAGTCGAAATTGCCTCCGGATACGACGGCAACCACCGTCTTGCCTTCCAGTCGTTCGCGCCCGAGGATCTCTAGCGCAGCTATGGAAAGCGCACCCGCCGGCTCCAGAACCACGCCCTCGACGTTCAGCATGTCTATGATCGTCAGGCAAATCGCATTCTCCGGCAGCAACATCACCTGCTCCGGCGCAAAGGCAGCCAGCGCAGCAAAGTTCAAGTCGCCAACGCGCGCGACAGCCGCCCCGTCGACGAAATTGTCCACCTGGTCGAGCGTGATCACGCTGCCGGCCTCTAGGCTCCGCTTCAGGCTTGGCGCTCCCGCCGGCTCGCAAAATACGAAACGATCGGTCGAAAGCGTGTCGGCGAGATAGCCGGTGACGCCGGCGGATAACCCGCCACCGCCGACCGGCAGGGCGACGAGATCGGGAACGACGGCTTCCGGCAGCTGCTCGGCTATTTCGGCGGCTACAGTTGCCTGCCCCTCGATGATGTCCGCATGGTCGAAAGGCGGGACCATGACGCCGGCAATCGCTTCGACATGGTCGCGAGCCGCCTGATAGCACTGGTCGAAAATGTCGCCGACGAGCCGGATGGAAATGAACTCGCCGCCAAACATGCGAGTCTTGTCTATCTTCTGCTGCGGCGTCGTCACCGGCATGAAGACGACGCCCGGAACGCCGAAGTGACGGCAGACAAAAGCAAAGCCCTGCGCGTGGTTTCCGGCCGAAGCACAGACGAAGGTCTTTCCCGCAGCCCCGGCGGCAAGCGCCTTGCGGAAGAAGTTGAAGGCGCCGCGGATTTTGTAGGAGCGCACGGGCGAGAGATCCTCGCGCTTCAGATAGACTGTCGCACCGTAGCGGGCACTGAGGTGATCGTTGAGCTGCAGTGGCGTCGCCGGAAAGATTTCACGGAGCGCGAGCGCTGCATTTTCAACATCCTGCTTCATCACGTAGGCTCATCCGTTGCGTCACTGAGGCTCACGCTATCGCACATTGCCTCGCGCGGGGCCATCGATTTGACACGAATCGATCGGGCAAGACAGTATGGCCACCGCTCCGGGCAACCGCCGGCCTGTTCGACAACTTGTTTCCGGGAAATCGAAGCTTGAATGCAACCCTGTTCCGGCACGCTGTCCACATCGCGGCGATCCTCGGCCTCTACCTTTCCGGCGCGATGTTGGTCCCGGCGCTTGTCGACCTCTACTACGGACATGCGGACTGGCAGATCTTCGCCGTAACGGCCTTCCTGACCGGCGGCCTGTCGGCGGCGACCTTCATGGCGACACGCGCGGGACCTCCGCCGTTTTCGAAAAAATTCGGCTTCCTTCTGGTCAACCTGCTCTGGTTCGTCTTTTCCGTCGTCGGTGCAATTCCGCTCTGGCTTTCCTCGCTCGACCTTGATTTCGCTCAAGCGCTGTTCGAGTCCATCTCCGCGGTTACGACGACCGGTTCGACCGTCATCGTCGGGCTCGACAACGCACCGCCCGGCCTTCTGCTATGGCGCTCGCTCCTTTGCTGGCTCGGCGGCATCGGCATCGTCGTTCTCGGCCTCTTCATCATCCCCTACCTGCGGGTCGGCGGCATGTCCTTCTTCAAGATGGAATCCTCCGACACTGGCGACAAGCCGTTCGCCCGCATCGCAAGCTTCAGCCGCGCCTTCCTCGCAATCTATGTGACGATCACGCTGCTCTGCGCGATCGGCTACAGCGTGACCGGCATGAACCGCTTCGACGCAATCAATCACGCAATGTCGACGGTCGCCACCGGTGGCTTTTCAACTCACGATGCGTCATTTGCCTATTTCGGCAGCATTCCACTGCTGTGGACCAGCACCTTCTTCATGACGCTCTGCAGCCTGCCCTTCTCCATTCTGATCGTACTTGTCGTCCGCGGGCGCCTTGACGCGCTCCGCGACCCGCAAATCAGCGTCTTCCTCGGCTATCTCATCGCGTTTTCGGTGGCCGTCGCCGTCTATCATCGGCTTGCAAACGGCGTCGAATTTCATCTGGCGCTGGCACACTCCTTCTTCAATGTCACGTCGATCCTTTCGACCAGCGGTTATGCAAGCGAAGACTACAGCCTGTGGGGGCCGTTCGTCGTCATGACCGCGTTTATCGCCACCTTCATGGGAGGCTGTTCCGGCTCAACGGCCGGCGGCATCAAGGCCTATCGTTTCGTCGTGCTCTTCAATGCGATCCGCTCCGGTTTGAACAAGCTCGTCTATCCCGATGCGATCTATGCGGTGCGCTACGGCAACAATACCGTCGATGCGGATACCCAGCGCGCGATCTTCCTGTTCTTCATAACCTATATCCTGCTCTGGGTTTTCGGCAGCCTGATGATGGGGGCGCTCGGCTATGATCTGGTCACGGCAGTCTCGGCCGTCATCACCTGCCTTTCCAATGTCGGCCCCGGCCTCGGCAGCATTATCGGTCCGGCCGGCAACTTCTCGACACTCGAGGATCCCGAACTCTATCTTTTGTCGCTGATGATGCTGCTCGGACGCCTTGAGGTGCTGACCGTTCTCGTCATCCTGACCCCGGTCTTCTGGAAGCACTGAGTGCCTTGATTAGCCTTGACTTGGCAATACCTTGACTTGGCGTGGCAAATACCGAAAGTCTTGAGGCAATGGGCACCGGGGAGGAACACGATGCCGAAACGCCTGCTCTTGCTTGCAACAATGACTACCGCAATCGTGGCGACGACCGACGCGGCAGTTCTGGGCGGTCCGCTTTCTGATGCCGCCACGAAAGCGGAGCAGCAGGCGACCTCTGGCGATGTGGCAGGCGCGCGGGAGACGCTGCGGCAAGCAGTGAGCGACTTTTCCCAAGCGCTTCCCTTCGCGATCGGCAAGGCGGTCTTCGTCACGGCCGAACCGGCGGGTTATGCCATGTACGAGCCCAAAGCCGATCCCACCTTCAAGGCCGGAGAAGCAATCGTCTCCTACGTCGAGCCGGTTGGGCTCACCTGGAAGGAGGCGAGCGCCAAGGGCAAGATACAGACACGTTTCACGGTGGATTTCGATATCCTCAACCCGAAGGGCGAAATCCTCGCCAGCCAGAAGGCATTCGGCGATTTCACCTTCACCGGTTTCCTGCGCAACCAGGAAATCTACTCGACCCTGACCATCGACGTGACAGGCGCGCCGGCCGGCGACTACGTCCTGCGCTTCCATTTCAATGATATCAACAGCGGCAAGAGCGCAACCGTCGACCAGCCCTTCAAGATCGCCGCGCAATAGGTCATGCCGAAGAGAATTACGACAATCGGTTTCGATGCCGACGATACGCTGTGGCAGAACGAACAGTTCTATCGCCTCACCGAACAGCGCTTCGTCGATTTGCTGAAAGACCACACCGACCCGAATGAATTGCCCGCGAGATTGCTCGCGGCCGAAAAGCGCAATCTCGGCCTCTATGGCTTCGGCATCAAGGGCTTCACCCTGTCGATGATCGAGACGGCGCTCGAGGTAAGCGGCGGCAACCTGCCGCCGTCCGTGATCGCCGAAATTCTCGCCGCCGGACGGGAGATGCTTGGCCATCCGGTCGAACCGTTGCCGAACGTCCAGGAGACACTCGAGGCCCTCGCCGGCCGCTTTCGCCTGGTCATGATCACCAAGGGAGATCTCTTCGATCAGGAACGAAAGCTCGCCGCTTCCGGTCTCGGCGACTTCTTCGCCGCCATCGAGATCGTCAGCGACAAGACCATGTCCACCTATGAGCGGATATTCTCACAACACGGCGACGGACCGTCGAGGAGCCTCATGGTCGGCAATTCATTGAAGTCGGACATCGTCCCTGCGCTCGCGGCAGGCAGCTGGGGCGTCTACGTCCCGCACGCCCTCACCTGGTCCTTCGAACATCACGAGAAACCGGAAGCCCATCCGCGTTTTCATGAAATCGCCGACCTCGGTCAGCTTGAAACGCTATTGCGCAAAATTGGCGGATGACGGATGGGGCAGGCACGGGTGAATGCCTTGGTGCGGACGACGGGGATCGAACCCGTACGCTCGAAAGCGAGGGATTTTAAGTCCCTTGCGTCTACCAGTTTCGCCACGTCCGCCTGCGGCCTAGATCAAACACTTAGGAGATTCAGTCAAGGGAATGTTTGCGGCTCATTTCCGTGCGTTCCGCAGCGTTCGTTCTCCCTTGCATTCCGCAGCCTTCCCTTCGGTCATCGAGACCGCTCCGTGGCGCCCTCGAGCGAAAAATTATATGAACCCCTGATTCGCCAGGGGTTCAATCGTTGCCCGTTGCTGGCAAGCTAGGCTGCCTCGAAATTTTGTCCTTGCATTGATGACAGAGGGTACTGGCGTGCGTCCACTGCAAGCGTCATCTGATGTGCCTTTGTTTCCGGAAGACCTGGAAACAGTTCAGCGTGTATTCGATCGCCTCTGCGACGAACATCGATGGCCGCGCGACAGCGCGCCTGCGCAAAGGTACGGCAGAATGCTGATCGAGGCCTATCAGGCCGGAACCATCAATGAGCGCCATCTTCTCATGGCCGGCCGCTTGTTCGTGAGCAGGTCGCGCGAGGCAAGGCGTTTCGCGTGATGACGGATGTCCGGCTCAACCGTGATGAAGTGGACGAAAGGCGTCGTCGCATCGATGCGATGAAGGAAGCCTTTGCCAGCGCCATCGCTGCGCGCCAGGCCGAATTGCACGCGCAGAAAGCGCTCCGTCGGCGCTCGGTCTGGAAGGCCCTTCTCCTCGGCAAGAAATCATGAACGGCCACGAGCGGCTGTAGAGCCTTCTCGAAGATTCAAACTCTTGCGAGCTTTTTCTTACAAACGCGATGAGCCGTCTCGTACGCGAGTCGATCCGCCCAAATCGCTGTGGTGCAGCCCGGAATGCTGACAGAAATTGACAGCATTGGCTCCTATGATCCTGCTATCGGAAAAAGGAGACAACCGTGCTCAAGCCCAACCTCATCCTCTTGTACGTGCAGGATCCTGCGGAAAGCTCTGCATTTTATTCGCGCCTGCTTGGCCAGCAACCGTCGGCATCGTTTCCCACTTATGTCGCGTTCGAGTTTGACGGCGGCCTCAGTTTGGGGCTGTGGTCGATGAGTGCTGAGAACTTCCACACGTCCGGGGAAGGCAACCGCACCGAACTCGCTTTCATGGTGGAGAACGACGCCGCGGTTGAACGGCTATACGACGGCTGGCGCCGGGAGGGCGTGGCGATAGAGCAGGAACTGATGACGGCAGTCTTCGGCCGTACATTCGTCGCTCTCGATCCCGACGGCCATCGGCTCAGGGTCTGTACACCGGACGATTGAAGGCCGACGGCAGCGCGCAGCAGCTGTGCAGAAAAGCACCCGTCATTCGCTCGGCACGAGTGGCGGGAATATCAGGCGGCGCGAGGCGAGACATCACAACATCTCGCGATGCGATTCCGGCCCGGTTTCAGTGATAGTAAAAACAATCGCAGTCGGCCTTGTAGGCGTCTTCTCCGCGCCAGACTCTGACCGCCAGTTTCGACGACTTTCCGTTGTCGTCCAACCGCAACCCAAGCAACGACACCGCCGCGGCCTTCGGATTGGGTGCGTCGACTTCGATAACCGATCCGACCTGATGAACGCCCAAGCGGGCGGTCCAGGTGAAGATTTGAACGCTATAATGCATTGGAAATCCTCCGTGGCGTTGTCACCGCGTACGGGGGTGGCGTCGTCAGGGGCAGATACGCTCGGACCCAACAGCCCCTTGAAGCATCTTCAGCCATCCTCGACGGTTGCTTCAGGTCGATCTCCCCCATCGGCGTGTTCGAAATGCCAATTTCCCTTCTCATCCTGGAAGCTGATTTCCTCGTCGTCGCCGCCGACTTGCTGTTCGGCCGCTGCGGCTTTTGCGGCCGCTATTGCCATCTCGCGACTGGGAAAGGGCTCTGAATACGCGTCGGCTGCCTTGTAGGCCCAGCCTCCGTCGTGTGGAACGATCGAGTACGTGATCCGCGCCATTCTTCACTCCCCTGGATTTCCCGGGACACGTCCTGCCCCGGCAGACCGTCGCCGCACGGTCCTGCTGCTCCTCCTTATGAATGGCATTTGCATGCCGAACGGCGGTGATGTTAGCACAGAATGACGTTGCCAGGCCACTTTTGCGATGATCCTCGCCACCTTTCGAAGTCTTCACGGAAGGTCAAGGCGCAGTCTTCGTGCGACCGCGCCAAGGGGTGCCCACAACGGAGGCATCAGGACGCGAGTTTTGCGGCAATCTTCGCGACATGCGCGCCCTGGTAACGGGCGGCTTCGAGCTCTACCTGCGAGGGCTGGCGCGAGCCGTCGCCGCCGGTAATGGTAGAGGCGCCATAGGGAGATCCGCCCTTGATTTCGTCCAGTCCCATCTGTCCCTCGAATGCATAGGGAAGACCAACGACCACCATGCCGAGATGCATTAGTGTGGGGATCAGGCCGAGTATCGTCGATTCCTGGCCGCCGTGCTGGGTTGCCGATGAAGTGAAGGCTGAGCCCACCTTGCCGACGAGCTTGCCCTGAGCCCAAAGAGTGCCGGTCTGGTCGATGAAGTTGCGCAGTTGCGACGCCACGGTCCCATAACGCGTACCTGAACCGAAGATGATCGCGTCATAGTCTTCCAGTTCATCGACGGTCGCAATCGGCGCCACCTGATCTATTTTGTAATGGGAGGCTTTGGCCACATCCTCCGGTACCAGTTCGGGGACACGCTTCACGATAACGTCGGCGCCGGTCGATTTGGCGCCTTCCGCCACGGCGTAAGCCATCTTTTCGATATGCCCATAGGCCGAATAATAGAGAACCAGTATCTGAGCCATCATGATACTCCAGTCAGGCAATTCCACTTGATCGTCGCCTGGCCCAAGATTTATCAAATGGCATATCGTCGCCAGAGCGGAGGCGGTCGACAGACCGTCAAGCTTTCTTCAACAGCAGTCAGATCGACCGGGCGATCGCCAACAATTCAGGAGCACCAATGACCACTGCCAGGATCGTCACCGCAGCCATGCTTGCCATTGGCGATGAGCTTCTGTCCGGCCGAACGAAGGACAAGAATATCGGTCATCTGGCGGAGATGCTGACCATGATCGGCATCGATCTGCGTGAGGTTCGCATCGTGGCGGACAACGAGAAGGCAATTGTAGGCGCGGTCAACGCCTTGCGAGGCCGTTATGACCATGTCTTCACATCAGGCGGCATCGGGCCGACGCACGATGATATCACCGCCGATGCGATCTCCAGGGCATTCGGAGTCGAGTGCGTGCACGATCCCGAGGCGATGGCATTGCTTGGCGCCATGTATGAACGCCGCGGCATGGAGTTTACCGATGCACGCAGGCGGATGGCGCGCATGCCGGTCGGCGCCACTCACATTTCCAATCCCGTATCGACTGCGCCCGGCTTCAGAATCGCCAACGTCTATGTCATGGCCGGCGTGCCGCAGGTCTTTCAGGCGATGCTCGACAGTTTGCTGCCCAGCCTCCAGACGGGGACACCGGTGCTTTCACGCACCGTGCGTTCGCCCTATGGCGAAGGTGAAATTGGCGGGCCGTTGACAGAGGTTCAAAAGAAGCATCCGGAGACGAGCATCGGCTCCTATCCCAAGTTCGACGGCAAGAACTTCTCGACAGATATCGTCATCCGCGCTCGCGACGCTGCCGTGCTCGCTGCGGCGGAAGTCGATGTCATAGCAATGATCGAAACAATTGCCGGTTCCCGCTGACCATCATCCATGTGCGGCGCTTGACAAGCGAACGAGCGCAGAGAGCCAAGCGATGGATGGACAAGCCTTGCCGCCCCTTGCGTTCCGGGCTTCATTTTCAGTATTGCATATCCAAATCGTAACGAAGCGCGCTGCGCGACCTCCTGGTCCGCCGCGGCGCTTCGCAGCTTGTATTCGACTTGAAGCCGGAGCCCGCACATGTCTCTTCCCGATAAAGCCTTTCCAGTATCCTGGGATCAGTTCCACCGCGATGCCCGCGCGCTCGCGTGGCGGCTGGCCGACAACGGACAGGAATGGCGTGCAATGGTCTGCATCACCCGCGGTGGGCTCGTTCCGGCTGCAATCATCTGCCGTGAACTCAATATCCGCATGATCGAGACGGTGTGCATTGCCTCCTATCACGACTATGACTCGCAGGGCCAAATGAAGGTCCTCAAGGGCATTTCCCCGGAAATCGCCAAGGATGGCGGCGAAGGCGTGCTTATCGTCGACGACCTGACGGATACCGGCAAGACCGCCGCCGAAGTGCGCGCAATGCTACCGAAAGCCCATTTCGCCGCCGTCTATGCGAAGCCGAAAGGACGCCCGCTCGTCGACACTTTCGTGACCGAAGTCAGCCAGGATACCTGGATCTATTTCCCCTGGGACATGGGCTTCACCTACCAGGAGCCGATCGCCAAGGGCACGCGCGGCTGAGGCTCCACGGTGCCGTCATGGAAGCGGCGGGATGCACTCGATGAGCGTCTCCGCCGTCATGCCGCGACCTGCGCGCGTCCCGGCTTCCCCGTGACGCCAGACCGCCGCGGCGGCGGCCTCGAAGGCCGGCATGCCCTGCGCCAAGTGAGCGCCGACAATACCGGCAAGAACATCGCCCGATCCCGCCGTCGCAAGCGATGGCGGAGCATTGGCATTGACGACGGCGCGGCCCGATGGAGCGGCGACGACCGTGTCGGGTCCCTTGTAAACGACGACCGCGTGGCTCAGTCTCGCGGCAGCTTGCGCCTTTTCGATCTTGGATAGCGCGGCGTCCGCGGCGATCTCGGGGAACAGTCGCGCGAACTCGCCTTCATGCGGGGTCATCACCAACCGCCCCTCGCCGCCGGCCGCTCGTTCGAAGAGTTCCGTTCGGTCCTTCTCGAAAGACGTCATTCCATCGGCGTCGAGGACCAGCGCCCGATCGCACAGCATCAGGGCGAAGTCCCTCGCCTGCTTGCTGATTCCGAAGCCCGGCCCCAGCACGAACGCGTTCACCCGCTTGTCCTTGAGCCAAGCCGCAAGGTCTTGCGTGCCCTGGATTTCCCTGAGCATAACCGCCGTAAGGTGGGACGCATTGACCGCGAGCGCTTCTGCTGGTGACGCCAGCGTCACCAGACCGGCGCCTGCCGCAAGGCCGGCGGCCGCTGACAGGCGCGCGGCACCGGTCGAGAGTGACCCGCCCGAAAGCACACCCAGATGGCCCCGTCGGTACTTGTGCGTGGCCGGATCAAGAGCACTGGCGTGCGATCCCCATGCCGCTGGTGTGTTGAGCCGCAAGTCACCGGTTCTCTCGCCAACCAGCCGAGCCGGGATGCCGATGTCGAACACCTCCAGGGTGCCGCAACGCATGCGCCCGGGCATTAGCAGATGACCGGGTTTGCGTGCCATGAATGTGACGGTGTGTGCAGCCGTGAAGCTCGCGCCGCGGATCTCCCCCGTGCGCCCGTCGACACCCGAGGGCAGATCAACGGCGACTACCGGTATGCGGCGCTCGCTTACCCGCGCAATGGTTCCCTGCGCCTGTTCCGGCAGGTCGCGGGTAAGCCCTGCCCCGAACAAGGCATCTATGACAACGTCGCCAAGGTTAGGTTCGTAAGCGGCAAGCGGTAGCACTGCCAGTGGACAGGCGCCTAGCGCTCGCGCCGCATCGCCTTTCAGCGTCTCCGGATTTCCGAGCGCGAACACGGCCACGTCAGCACCTCCGTCCGCAAGTGCCGAAGCTGCGACATAGCCGTCGCCGCCATTGTTGCCGGGCCCGCAAAGTACAACGAAACGAAGCGCCTCCGGAAACAGCCGCAAGGCAGCTGCCGACACTGCCATTCCGGCTGAACGCATCAGCCCATAGCTATCGACCCCCGACGCGGCAGCCGCAGTGTCGATCGCCGTCATTTCGGTCGGGGTCACCAGAACGTCTCGGAGCGCGTCAAGCATGAACCAGATCTAACCGTGCCGAAGCCCTCAAGGCAAGAAGGCGTGCGCTGTCAAGAAAATTGAGCGTTTTTTATGCATTTGCACATTATTGGTGCTCAAATAACGTGCTATTGGAGCCCGCCGCAGCAATGTCGCCAACATCGAATGATCATATTTCATAAAAAATAGGCAGAATCGCCGAGGAGGCGAAGCACAATCCCGCCTCCAGCGCCGCGCGTCTTATCGGACGCGCAAAGGACGCTGTAGCACCTTGAATTGCTGCATGTCTTTGTCCTTAAATCGAGGTCGATTTAAGGAGACATGCAGTAGGCCGGATCAAGCTGTGAAAATTCACCATCCGGGGTTTCATTCTGCGACAAAACTGGCACGTTACGTGCATATTGGACGCCGAGCGGGCATGAACCTGCTTTAAAGGGAGAAGCGGAGAGACATTTTCTCATGAAAAAGATCGAAGCGATCATAAAACCCTTCAAGCTGGACGAAGTGAAGGAAGCCCTTCAGGAAGTCGGCTTGCAGGGGATCACCGTCACGGAAGCAAAGGGCTTCGGGCGACAGAAGGGACATACGGAGCTTTACCGAGGCGCCGAGTATGTCGTGGACTTCCTGCCGAAGGTAAAAGTCGAAGTCGTGCTGGCAGACGAAAACGCAGAGGCCGTCATCGAGGCCATTCGCAATGCCGCGCAGACCGGCCGCATCGGCGATGGAAAGATTTTCGTGTCCAATGTGGAGGAAGTCATCCGAATCCGCACCGGCGAAACAGGCCTCGACGCCATCTAATCACCTAATCACGCCATCAAATCCCGAGGGGCCGTCCGGCCCCGATTTTTCAAACCTCGTCATCTCAAAACAGGGACTTACAAAAAATGACGACTGCGAGTGAAGTTCTGAAGCAAATCAAGGACAACGACGTCAAGTTCGTCGACCTGCGCTTCACAGACCCGAAGGGCAAGCTGCAGCACGTGACGATGGATATCGTCTGCGTCGATGAAGACATGTTTGCCGATGGCGTCATGTTCGACGGCTCCTCGATTTCCGGCTGGAAGGCTATCAACGAGTCCGACATGGTGCTGATGCCTGATCCGGAAACGGCTCATATGGACCCGTTCTTCGCTCAGTCGACGATGGTCATCCTCTGCGACATTCTCGATCCTGTTTCGGGCGAGGCTTACAATCGCGACCCGCGCGGCACGGCCAAGAAGGCGGAAGCCTATCTCAAGGCCTCCGGTATCGGCGACACGGTCTTCGTCGGTCCGGAGGCGGAATTCTTCGTGTTCGACGACGTGAAGTACAAGGCCGATCCGTACAACACCGGCTTCAAGCTCGATTCCTCCGAACTGCCGTCCAACGACGATACCGATTACGAGACCGGCAACCTCGGCCACCGTCCGCGCATCAAGGGCGGTTACTTCCCGGTACCGCCGATCGACAGCTGCCAGGACATGCGCTCGGAAATGCTCACCGTGCTTACCGAAATGGGCGTCACGGTAGAAAAGCATCATCACGAAGTGGCCGCTGCCCAGCACGAGCTTGGCGTCAAGTTCGATGCGCTTGTTCGCAACGCCGACAAGATGCAGATCTACAAATACGTCGTGCACCAGGTTGCCAATGCCTACGGCAAGACCGCGACCTTCATGCCGAAGCCGGTCTTCGGCGACAACGGTTCCGGCATGCACGTCCACCTCTCGATCTGGAAGGACGGCAAGCCGACCTTCGCCGGCGACGAATATGCCGGACTTTCGGAAACCTGCCTCTATTTCATCGGCGGCATCATCAAGCACGCCAAGGCCCTGAACGCCTTCACCAACCCCTCGACGAACTCCTACAAGCGTCTCGTCCCGGGCTATGAAGCACCGGTTCTGCTCGCCTATTCGGCCCGCAACCGCTCGGCTTCCTGCCGCATTCCGTTCGGCACCAACCCGAAGGCAAAGCGCGTCGAAGTCCGCTTCCCCGACCCGAGCGCGAACCCCTATCTGGCATTCGCGGCCATGCTGATGGCCGGCCTCGACGGCATCAAGAACAAGCTTCATCCGGGCAAGGCGATGGACAAGGACCTCTACGACCTGCCTCCGAAGGAACTGAAGAAAATCCCGACCGTTTGCGGTAGCCTGCGCGAAGCGCTTGAAAGCCTCGACAAGGATCGCAAGTTCCTGACGGCCGGCGGCGTCTTCGACGACGACCAGATCGACTCGTTCATCGAATTGAAGATGCAGGAAGTCATGCGCTTCGAAATGACGCCGCATCCGGTCGAATACGACATGTACTATTCGGCCTAAAGAAAACGGACCGGTCGGCACGTCCGGTCCGCTTACGACAATGGAAAAAGGCGGGCCTCGTTCGAAGCTCGCCTTTTTTATGAGCAATGCCCTCAAGAATGGTTCACCGCAGACCTATTGATGTTCGGCACGCGGCAACCCAGATTATTGTCTGAAAGGATGTGTTGCGTCATGAAACAAAGAAACGCGAAATTTGAGATCGGACAGGTGGTTCGCCACCGGGTCTTCCCGTTCCGCGGCGTCATCTTCGATGTCGATCCGGAATATGCCAACACCGAGGAATGGTGGAATGCCATCCCGCCGGAAATTCGGCCGAGCAAGGACCAGCCCTTCTATCATCTCTTCGCCGAGAATGACGACACCGAATATGTCGCATATGTTTCCGAACAGAACCTCGTTTCCGATGAAAGTGATAGACCGATCCGCCACCCGCAGGTGAGCGCCTTGTTCAAGAAGGAAACCGTCGGCCACTACAAGCCGAAGGCGACCTATCAGCACTAAGGATATTGGGGCGTTCCGCCGATTGTCTTTGGAGCGTCTTGTCGCGCGACCAACAGAGGCGCGGGCGCAGTCCGTGATGTCGGCGCAAGCTTCCCCCACCCAAGGAATCGGGCAATGGTCTCCGACAAAAAAACGCCCGGCAAATACCGGGCGTTTTTTTTATCCAGGAATGACCGCGATTATTGCTGCTTAGCGGCCTTCTGGGCCTCTTCCAGCTTCTTGCGGGCGTCTTCCGCTTTCTTCTGCATTTCTTCCTGCAACAGGCGCTGGCGTTCTTCCAACTGCGACTGCTCGATCGGCTCACCGTCAAAGACGCCGGTGAAACCTTCCAGGGTCATCTTGATCGGGTTCGGGGCGCGCTGGAAGTTGACCGAAGTAAAGACGACTTCGTTGCCCTTCTTCAGGTTGGCAATCAGCGCATCGGAAAGCGGCGCTTCAGCAACGCACTTGTCGGGCATGCAGATCGCATAGTCGAGCTTGACGCCCTTGGCACCGTCGATCTGCATCTGAACGCCCGGCGGAATCATCCGAGCAGAAGGTACGGAAACCTGCAGCACCTTGCGGTTGATCTTGCCGGAGACGGTGATGAGGCCGACGGCCGTGATGAGCTGACCATTGTTGGCGGTGAGCAGGTTCTGGACGATGCAGACGTCGTTGTCTTCCTGCTTGGTGCAAACCTTGAACCAACCCTGCGGCGGCTTGCCTGCCTGCGCGAAAGCAGCGCCTGGCGCGCCGGCGGCTGCAACAGAGAGCGCCAGCGCTGCCATCGCCGCGCGATTGGTGAAGTTCGACTTGAAGATCATTGTGATTCCGTCTCCTGAAATCCGGTTCCGGAACAAACTGTTCCGATGGTGAATATCGTCAGCCGCCGTTGTCCTGTTGGCCAAATGAGGCATTTGAATGGCCCCGTTTCCGGAAACACCTGTTACATTGGCTCGGGGCGTTTATCCAGTGTTTCGTTGCATTTTTTGCAGTCGCCGAAGCGGGAAATACCCGGGTTTTACGTTCTTTCGGGATCGAACCCATCAAGAGCCGCTTGGTCGGTTCTTGGCGATAACAAACGCGACCCGGACCGAAAACCGCTTCAGAGTGAGAGCAGGAACTGGGTGGTAGGTTGCGTCACACTTTTCCTAGCGAAGGTTGGAAATGTGGGCCCGCATTGATAACGTGACGGGAATCGGCCTGTAGAAATCCCTCGGGAGGTGAAGTTGCGCGCAGTTCTTTCCGGCCTTGCCATGCTTGTGGCCGCCAGCACATTCGGCAATGAAGCCCTGGCCGCGCCGGTGCATGCCATTTCCATGCACGGCGAGCCCGCTCTGCCCGCCGATTTCAAGAACTTCCCTTACGTGAACCCCAACGTGAAGAAGGGCGGAAAGATTGCCTATGGCGTCGTCGGCACGTTCGACAGCCTCAACCCCTTCATCCTGAAGAGCATGCGGACAACGGCGCGGGGGATGTGGGATCCGGCCTTCGGCAACCTCGTCTATGAATCGCTGATGCAGCGCTCCCAGGACGAGCCGTTCACAATGTATGGACTGCTCGCAGAAACCGTCGAATGGGACGACGATCGCACCTTCATCCAATTCAACCTGAACCCCAAGGCGCGCTGGGCCGACGGCCAGCCCGTGACCGCCGAAGACGTCATATTCACTTTCGAGCTGATGCGCGACAAGGGGCGCGCGCCCTTCAGCAACCGCCTCTCCAAGGTCTCGAAGATGGAGAAGGTCGGCGACCGCAGTGTCCGTTTTACCTTCAACGAGGATGTCGATCGCGAATTCCCGCTGCTGCTCGCGCTCTCACCCGTGTTGCCGAAACACGCGATCAATGTCGATACCTTCGACAGGACGACGCTCGAGCCGCCGCTCGGCTCCGGCCCCTATCGTGTTGCCGAGGTGAAGGCAGGCGAACGCATCGTCTACCGCCGGAATCCCGACTACTGGGGCAAGGACCTGCCCTCCAAGATCGGTTTCGACAATTACGACGAGATCTCCGTCGAGTATTTCCTCCAGGAGAACTCGCTTTTCGAGGCCTTCAAGAAGGGCGAGGTTGATGTCTATCCGGAAGGCAGCGCCACCAAATGGGCACGCGGCTATGACTTTCCGGCGGTGCGCTCGGGTGACGTGATCAAGGACAGTTTCACGCCGAGGACGCCCTCTGGCATGCTCGGTTTCGTCTTCAACACGCGCAGGCCGATGTTCGACAACATCAAGCTGCGCCAAGGCCTCGCGCTCGTTTTCGACTTCGAATGGGTGAACAAGAACCTTTTCGACAGTGCCTACACGCGAACCCAGAGCTACTGGCAGAACTCGTCGCTTTCCTTCCTCGGTGCCGCCGCAGACGACCGTGAGCTTGGACTCATGGGCGACGTCAGAGAGAGGATCAATCCGACCATTTTGGACGGGACCTATCGCCTGCCTGTCACCGATGGGTCCGGTCGTGATCGCAACGTGCTGCGGGAGGCAGTGACGCTGCTTCGCGAAGCCGGCTACGCCATCAAGGACGGCAAGATGGTTGACGCCAAGGGCACGCCGCTTGCCTTCGAAATCATGAGCCAGAACGCCGGGCAGGAAAAGATCGCCCTCGCCTACGCGCGGTTCCTCGCACCACTTGGAATCGTCGCAACCGTGCGCACGGTCGACGATTCCCAGTACCAGCAGCGCAGCCAGTCCTTCGACTACGACGTTATCATAAAATCCTATCCCTCTTCGCTGTCTCCGGGGGCCGAGCAGATATCGTACTGGGGGTCCGTTTCGCGCGACCGGCAAGGCAGTTCCAATTTCGCCGGCGTTGCCGACAAGGACGTCGACAAGCTGATCAACAATATGCTGCAGGCGCGGACCACCGAAGACTTCACCGCCGCGGTCCGCTCCCATGACCGGCTGCTGGTGTCCAACGCCTATGTGGTTCCGCTCTACCATCTCGACGCCCAATGGGTCGCCCGATGGAAGCACATCGGTCGCCCGGCGACGGTTCCGCTCTACGGCTACCAGCTACCGACCTGGTGGGACGAGCGCGCGCAGTAACTGCAGCGCGTTTGCGTCTTTTCAAACGCATAAAGGTCGCTGTAGCGCGTTGAATTGCTGCATGTTTTTGTCCTCGGCTTTGATTTAAGGACACATGCAGCAGGTTCCCTTTTGGTAACGCATTGAAACTGTCGGCGTACCGGCCTATCTCGCAGGTTTAGAACCAAGAAAGGCTGGTGCGATGGAAACCGTCAAAATCGATATCGTCTCGGATGTTGTGTGTCCGTGGTGTTACCTCGGGAAGAGGCGCCTCGATCAGGCCGTTGCCAATGTCGCCGGCGACGTGCATGTGACGATCCAATGGCGCCCCTACCAGCTCAACCCGGACCTGCCGGCAGAAGGTGTTGATCACAAGCGTCACCTTGCCGCAAAACTCGGCGGACAGGACGCCGTCGACAGGGCCCACAAGACGCTCGAAGGGCTTGGCCGAGAAGATGGCATCGATTTCAACTTCGAGGCCGTGAAGATCAGCCCCAACACGCTCGACGCCCATCGACTGATCCGCTGGGCAGCAACCGACGGCGAGGAAACCCAGGCGGAGGTCGTCCGCTTGCTGTTCAAGGCCAATTTCGAAGAAGGTCGAAATGTCGGCGACCACACGGTGCTTCTGGAGATTGCCGAAGAGGCAGGCCTCGACGGCCCGGTCATCGCCGCCCTTCTCACCTCCGACGCGGACAAGGATTCAGTGAAGCAGGAAATCGACGTTGCCCGCGAGATGGGCGTCAGTGGCGTCCCCTGCTTCATCATCGACCAGCAATATGCGGTGATGGGCGCCCAATCGGTCGATGTGCTGACGAATGCATTGCGGGAGATCGCGCAGATGAAAGCCGGCGGGCCCACGCACTAGAGCAATTCCAGGAAAAGTGTGTAACGGTTTTTCCGTCCGGAATTGCGTAGTTTCAGAGAGTTAGATCATTTCAGTGTTTCAATGAAACAATGAAATGATCTAGAACGAAAGTCTGCGGTTTTCCGCCCGCGTCCCGCTCTAACTTATCAAGATGCCGCCGCGCAGTCCGGGCGGCATCTTCGTTTAGGCGGGCTTCGCGAGCCCGGCGAGCTGCGTCATCACCATTGCTGCGCCGGAAAGCCTCTTGTCTGGCGTCGCAAGTTCGCGTTGGAAGAAGATGCTCTGGTCCGGGCGGATCTTCGCAACGGTTCCCTGCTTGGCGATATAACCGACGAGAGCGGCGGGGTTCGGAAACTCCTTGTTGCGGAACTGAACCACCACGCCTTTCGGCCCGGCATCGAGCTTTTCGACATTTGCCGTGCGGCACAGCGACTTGATGTAGACGATCTTCAGGAGGTGCTGAACCTCGGTCGGCAGCGGCCCGAAGCGATCGATCAATTCCGCGCCGAAGCCGTCGATCTCCTTTAGGTCTGTCAATTCGCCAAGGCGGCGGTAGAGTCCGAGCCTCAGGTTCAGGTCCGGCACATAGTCTTCCGGTATCATGACCGGCGTCCCGACCGATATCTGCGGCGACCAGCCGGTGTCGTGGATTTCCTCCTCACCCTTGAGTTCGGCAACGGCCTCTTCCAACATTTGCTGGTAAAGCTCGAAGCCGACTTCCTTGATGTGGCCGGACTGTTCCTCGCCGAGCAGGTTGCCGGCGCCGCGGATATCGAGATCGTGGCTGGCGAGCTGGAAGCCGGCTCCCAGCGTGTCGAGCGATTGCAGGACTTTCAGGCGACGCTCTGCCGGCCCTGTCAAAGTCTTGTTGACCGGCAATGTGAAGAGCGCAAAGGCGCGGACCTTGGATCGGCCTACCCGGCCGCGAAGCTGGTAGAGCTGGGCAAGGCCGAACATGTCGGCGCGGTGCACGATCAGGGTGTTGGCGGTCGGCACATCGAGGCCCGATTCGACGATCGTCGTCGAGAGGAGCACGTCGTACCGTCCTTCGTAGAAGGCGTTCATGATGTCTTCGAGTTCGGTAGCCGGCATCTGTCCGTGCGCCACCGCGACCTTCAGTTCCGGAACATCGGATCTCAGGAAATCGTGGATCTCCGAAAGGTCGCTTAAGCGCGGGCAGACATAAAAACTCTGGCCGCCGCGATAATGCTCGCGCATCAGTGTCTCGCGGATCACCAGCGCGTCGAAGGGCGAGATGAAAGTGCGCACGGCCATGCGGTCGACCGGCGGCGTCGTGATCAGCGACAATTCGCGAACGCCGGTCAAGGCAAGCTGCAGCGTGCGCGGAATTGGCGTTGCCGACAGGGTCAACACATGGACGTCGGATTTCAGCTCCTTGAGCCGTTCCTTGTGCTTGACGCCGAAGTGCTGCTCCTCATCGACGATCAAAAGCCCAAGATTGGCAAACTTGACCGACGAGCCGAGCAGCGCGTGCGTGCCGACGACGATGTCAGTCTTGCCGTCGGCCACTTCCTTCTTCGTCAACGCGAGGTCTTTCGAGCCGACGAGCCGCGAGGCCTGCTGGATACGGACCGGCAGACCGCGGAATCGCTCGCTGAACGTCCTGAAATGCTGCCGGGCAAGCAATGTCGTCGGAACCACGACTGCGACTTGCACGCCGTTCATTGCCGCGATGAAGGCGGCACGCAGCGCCACTTCGGTCTTGCCGAAGCCGACATCTCCGCAGACCAGGCGGTCCATCGGACGACCGCTTCCAAGATCGTCGCGCACGGCGTCGATCGAGTTCATCTGGTCCTCGGTTTCATCGTAGGGGAAGCGCGCGGCGAACTCGTCATAGACTCCGTCCTGAGCGGCCAGAACAGGCGCATGGCGGGTATGCCGTTCGGCAGCGATGCGGATCAGGCCTCCGGCCATATCGAGCAGCCGCTTCTTGAGCTTCGCCTTGCGCGTCTGCCACGCGACGCCGCCGAGCTTGTCAAGGATTGCGTCCGTGCCTTCGGAGCCATAACGCGACAGAAGCTCGATGTTCTCGACCGGCAGAAAGAGCTTGGCACCCTCCGCATAGACGAGTTCGAGACAGTCGTGCGGCGCGCCGGCCGCCTCGATCGTGCGCAAGCCAACGAAACGGCCGATACCGTGCTCGGCGTGGACGACATAGCTGCCCTCGTCGAGACCTGTCACCTCGGCGATAAAGTCAGCGCCGCGTTTGCGACGCTTCGATCGGCGCACCATTCTGTCGCCAAGGATGTCCTGCTCGCCGATGACCACGAGATCGCCCGTCTCGAATCCGGCTTCGAGACTGAGGACGGCGGAAGCCGCCTCGCCCGGCTTCAGCGAGAGAGTATCGGACAAAGCCTTGATCGGACGAATGTTTGCAAGCCCGTGCTCGCTGAGAACCTGCAGGAGTCGATCGAGCGATCCTTCCGTCCACCCCGAGATCACGACCTTCGCGCCCCTCGCCCGTCTTTCGGCGATGTGCTTCACGGCTTGATCGAAGACATTGGCGCGTTCGCCGTCGCTTTCGACCTCACCCGCCGCCTTTGCCCAACGCAGTCCCTGACGCGCCTCGATGGCGACGACCTGTCGCGCTTCACCTTCATGCTCGCTAAATGGCGACAGGCGGACGGCGCTGCGTTCAGAGAGCATCGCGCCAAAACCCTTGGCGCTGAGGTAAAGCAGTTCCGGCGGCACCGGCTTGTATGGTGTGCCTTGGGAGATCTGGCTTTTGCCCGGTGATGCGGAGGCAAGGCGGGCATCATAGTAATCGAGGATGAGCTTCGACCGCTCCGCCGCCGCTTCGCGCACCAGATGATCCGTGACGATGCGGAAACCGTCGAGATAATCGAAGACTGTCTCCAAGCCGTCATAGAAAAGCGGCAGCCAATGCTCCATGCCGGCGTAGCGGCGCCCCTCCGATACCGCCTGGTAGAGTGCGTCGTCCCGCGTCGCAGCCCCGAAGAGTGATAAATATTGCTTGCGGAAATGGCTGATGGTCTCGGGCGTCAGCGACACTTCGCTCATCGGGTTGAGATCGAGCGAGCGCACCTGGCCGGTCGTGCGCTGGCTCGCCGGATCGAAGGAGCGGATCGTCTCAAGCGTGTCGCCGAAAAAATCCAGGCGCAACGGTTCGCCGCTGCCGGGCACATAAACGTCGAGAATGCCGCCTCGGACGGCGAACTCGCCAACCTCGCGCACAGTCGGCACGCGCTCGAAACCGTTTCGCTCCAGTCGCGCGGCAATATCGTCCATGCGGACCTGGTTGCCCGGCCTTGCCGAAAAGGCGAGGCTTTCGATCACGTCCTGCGGCGAGATCTTCTGGAGGGCCGCGTTGACGGTGACGAGCACGATCGCCGCATGCGGTTTCGCCCGGTGCGCGATCAACGCGCTCAAGGCGGCCAGCCTCCGCGCGGATGTGTCAGCACTCGGGGAGACACGGTCATAGGGGAGGCAATCCCAGCCCGGCAGGGTGAGAACCGGAATGTCCGGGGCCACGAACCCGAGAACCTGCTCAAGGTCGGCAATCCGCTGACCATCGGAAAGGATATAAGCGACGGGGCTCCCCGCTCGTGCCAACTCTGCAAGGATCAGGGCCTCGGCGCCGGACGGCACCGGGCCGATCGTCACCTCCCGTGTCGCGGCAAGGATCTTCTTCGGGTCAAGACCAGATATCATTGCTTAAATCTATTTCGTTTCCTGACGAAGCTTGTCGAAGTCGGGGCGATAAGCCGCGATCCGACTGAACAAAGGCGTCGCGTGACGCGCCGGCAGGGGCTGCTCGCCGGTGATCCATCGTACGAGATCGTTGTCTTCCTCGCGCATGATCGTTTCCAGTTCATCGAGTTCCGCATCCGAGAGGCTCGCCAACTCCGTTTCGGCGAATTGCCCGAGAATCAAATCCATCTCGCGAATGCCGCGATGCCAGGAGCGAAAGAGGATCCTGCGCCGACGCGGGTCGAGATCGGCGCTTGTACGTGTGATGCCGGTCATGGAAATCCTTCCTGCCGCCCGCAGCCATGGCGGCGGGTTTTTAGTCATTGGGCTCTATAAACGCTGGAAGGCGGGTTGTCAGCCTTGCCAAAGCCGGAATTATCGTCGCAATTTCATCGTCATGCGCCCAGCCCTCCTCGACCCGCTGTTTTCTCCTCTCGACACGCTGCCCGGCGTTGGCCCGAAAACCGGCGAGCTCTATGCACGTCTGCTTGGCCGCGAAACGATCGACGATTGCCGGGTGATCGATCTTGTCTTTCATGCGCCTCACTCGCTGATCGATCGGCGCCAGCAACCGGGCATCGCCTATGCGCCGCAAGGGTCGGTCGTCACCATCACCGGCCGCGTCGACCGACACCAGCCTTCTCCGCGCGGCAGACCGAACGTACCCTATCGCGTGTTCCTGCACGATGACACCGGCGAACTGGCGCTCACTTTCTTCCGCGTCAAAGGCAACTGGCTGGAAAAGGCGCTGCCCGTCGATGAAACGGTTATCGTCAGCGGCAAGGTCGATTGGTTCAATGGCCGCGCGTCGATGGTGCATCCCGACTATATGGTGAGGGTCGCCGAGGCGGAAAATCTGCCGCTCGTCGAGCCCGTCTATGGGCTGACTGCCGGCCTCTCCCCGCGAGCGTTGCGACGCTCCATCGAGGCGGCGGTGGCCCGGGTGCCGGATCTGCCCGAGTGGCTCGACGAGGCGCTGCTCCGTCAGCAGGGATTTCAAAGCGCAAGGGAAAGCTTCCACCGCCTGCACGAACCCCGCGATGAAACCGATGTCGATGCGCAGGCTCCCGCCCGGCGACGGCTCGCCTATGACGAATTTCTTGCCGGGCAGCTCTCGCTTTCGCTTGTGCGTCAACGGCTGCGCAAGGTCGCCGGAACCCCCGTTCATCCGACCGGGAAATTGAGCCAGCCGGTTATCCGTGCGCTGCCTTTCTCGCTCACCGCGAGCCAGTCGGTCGCGATCGGCGACATACTTGCCGACATGTCCGGAAGCGATCGCATGCTGCGCCTGCTGCAGGGCGATGTCGGTTCCGGCAAGACGGCGGTGGCGCTGATGTCCATGCTTGCGGCGATCGAATCCGGCGGCCAGGCGGTGCTGATGGCACCGACCGAGATCCTTGCGCGGCAGCATCATGCCACGCTTTCGAAAATGGCTGCGCCGGCCGGTATCGGGATCGACGTCCTGACCGGGCGCACGAAAGGCAAGGAGCGCGATGCGATCCTGGAACGGATTGCGTCCGGCGAAACGCAGATGGTGATCGGCACGCACGCTCTGTTCCAGGAGGCCGTGAACTATCATCAACTCGCGCTCGCCATCGTCGACGAACAGCATCGTTTCGGCGTTCACCAACGGCTGCGGCTCACCGCCAAGGGCATTTCCCCACACATGCTCGTCATGACGGCGACACCTATTCCGCGCACGCTCGTGCTCGCCGCCTTCGGCGACATGGATGTCTCCAAGCTTACCGAGAAGCCGGCCGGGCGAAAGCCGATACAGACGGTGACCATTCCCACCGAGCGCACGGATGAAATCGTCGACAGGCTCGATGTGGCGCTCGCTCAAGGCAAGAAAGCCTACTGGATCTGCCCGCTGGTAGAGGAATCCGAAGAAAGCGACGTAATGTCCGCGGATGAGCGCTATCAAAGTCTTGTCCAGCGCTTCGGCAGTGACGTCGGCCTCGTTCACGGTCGTATGTCCGGTCCGGACAAGGATGCCGTGATGCTTGCCTTCAAGAACGGCGAGATTCGCCTGCTCGTGGCGACGACGGTCGTGGAGGTCGGCGTGGACGTTCCCGACGCGACGATCATGGTGATCGAGCACGCGGAGCGCTTTGGTCTGGCGCAACTGCATCAGTTGAGAGGCCGCGTTGGCCGAGGTGATGAGGCATCGACCTGCATTCTCCTCTACAAGAGCCCGCTCAGCGAAGCAGGACGCGCGCGTCTTTCCATTCTGCGCGAGACTGAGGACGGCTTTCTGATTGCCGAGGAAGATCTGAAGCTCCGCGGCGAAGGCGAGCTTCTTGGCACGCGCCAATCCGGCACACCCGGTTTCCGTGTTGCAAGCCTCGAGGCGCATGGGGACCTTCTAGAGATCGCCCGTAGGGATGCCGCCTATTTCATAGAGCGCGATCCTGAGCTCACGTCCGAGCGTGGTGAAGCGCTGCGAACGCTCCTCTATCTTCACCGACGCGACGAGGCGATCCGTTTTCTGCGCGCCGGTTAGATCATTTCATTGTTTCATTGAAACGGCGAAATGATCTAACTCTTTGAAACTACGCAATTCCGGACGGAAAACCGTTACACACTTTTCCTGGAATTGCTCTAGAGCGTGCCGACGATGCGACTCATCGCGGTACGATTCGCCTCGAGTGCTAGGCGGTCTTCTGATGGGGTATCGACCGCGGAGGCGCGTTGGCGAGCGGCTTATAGTCGGGGGCGACAAGGCCGCCCGAAATGAGGAGTTTGGCTGCGTCCTCGGCACTCATCTGAAGCGGTATGATTTTCTCGCGCGGCACGAACAGCAGGAAGCCAGCGGTCGGAATCGGCGTGGGCGGAAGAAAGACCGTGACCATGTCCATGCCCCGCTCATCGAACTTCGCTGCGATTTCGCCCTTGACGTCGGTCGCGATGAAAACCAGCGACCAGAGGCCCGGACTCGGATACTCGATCAGCCCTGCCTTCTTGAAGGACGAAGACTGTTCCTGGAGAACAGTCTGGAAAATCTGCTTCAGCGATTTGTATATCGTGCGGACAAGTGGCGTCCTGTTGAGGAGCGACTCGCCGAAAGCGACGATCGACCGTCCGACGAGATTGGCCGTCATAAATCCGACGAGTGTTATGACGATCACAGCAACGAGGAGGCCGAAACCGGGTATGGCGACCGGCGAATACGTGTCCGGGTTGTAAAAGTTCGGTAGGTAAGGTTTGACCCAGCTGTCCGCCCATTCGATAAAGGAGCGTACCAGCCAGACCGTGATCGCCACGGGTGCGCAGATAATAAGCCCGGTCAGGAAATAATTGCGCAGCCGGGTCGCTATGGTGCCGCTTTTGGAGCCTTCCGTCATGCCGTTGCCATCAATTCGTCACATCGGCCCCAAAGGCCGGATGATAGGCGACATTGCCGGAAACCATCGTCTCCGACAAGGCCAGAACTAGAAAATATTGCGGCGCACAACCCGGAAAAACAAGGGCGGCTTCATGCCGAAAGCCGAACTTCTGGTAAAACGCTGGCTCGCCAACGACGACGCAGCCCGAAGCACCGGATTTCCTTAACATATCAAGGCCATGGCGGATGAGCGCGCTGCCCACACCGCGTCCCTGCCTGTCTGGCCGCACCGACACGGGACCAAGGCCATACCACCCGGCGGCGGAGGGGGTAATCGTCACCGGCGAGAAGGCGACGTGCGCGATCACTTCACCCGCGTCTTCCGCAACAAGCGACAGGGCAAGCGCGCCGGCGGCGCGCAGGCGCTCGATGATGAACGGTTCCGTCTGGTCACTGTGTGGATGACCGGCAAAGGCGGCCGCGGTCACATCGTGAATAGCCTCGTGATCGTCGCTCCGCTCCGGCCGGATGATCATTCGACCGTTACCGACTTGGCCAGGTTACGCGGCTGATCGACATCGGTGCCCATGAACACAGCGGTGTGATAGGCAAGAAGCTGGATCGGCAACGCGAAGATCATCGGCGCGATGATCTCGTCGACGTTCGGCAACACGATGGTATGCATCGTGTCGAGCTTCGACGCCGCAGCTCCCGCCTCGTCCGTGATAAGAATGATGCGCCCGCCACGAGCGGCGACTTCCTGCATGTTCGAGACCGTCTTGTCGAAGAAACGGTCGTGCGGCGCTATGACGATAACAGGCATGTTCTCGTCGATCAGCGCGATCGGGCCATGCTTCAGTTCGCCGGCGGCATAGCCTTCCGCGTGGATGTAGGAAATCTCCTTGAGCTTCAGCGCGCCTTCCATCGCCAGCGGAAAGCTGGTGCCGCGGCCGAGGTAGAGCACGTCGCGGCATTTCGACAATTCGCGCGACAGGAATTCGATCTTCGGCTGGATGCTGTTCAACACCTGGCCCATGATGCGGGGCATCTCGGCAAGGCTTCTCACCAGCGCCTGTTCTTCCTGCTCGCTGACCGTGCCTCTGGCTCTGCCGGCCCCGATAGCAAGCGTGGCGAGCACGGCAAGCTGGCAGGTGAAAGCTTTGGTCGATGCGACGCCGATTTCGGGACCGGCGAGGATCGGGAAGACGGCGTCGGACTCGCGCGCGATCGTCGATTCGCGGGTATTGACGACGGCACCGATCTTCAGGCCGTGTTCCTTGCAGTACCGGAGCGATGCCAGCGTATCGGCCGTTTCGCCCGACTGCGAAATGAAGAGAGCGGCCGATTGAGGCGAGAGCGGGATCTCACGATAGCGGAACTCGGACGCGACATCGATTTCGACCGGCAGGCGTGCATAACGCTCGAACCAGTACTTGCCGATCAACCCGGCGAGGTAGGCGGTGCCGCAGGCGGAGAGCGCAAGATTCGGCACTTTGGCGAAATCGATGCCGTCCGAAACAGCCGTCACACGATTTTCGATGAAGTTGATGTAGTGGCCGAGCGCGTGGGAAATGACCTCAGGCTGCTCGTAGATTTCCTTCTCCATGAAATGGCGGTGATTGCCCTTGTCGACCATGTAGGCCGCAGCCATCGAAATCTGCCGTGGGCGCGAGACGGCGTTGCCGTCAATGTCGAAGATGTGCGCACCGCTCTTCCCGATAACAGCCCAGTCGCCATCGATCAGATAGGTGATTTCATTGGTAAAGGGCGCCAGGGCGATCGCATCCGATCCAAGGAACATTTCGCCGTCGCCGTGGCCGATCGCGAGCGGCGGGCCGTTTCGTGCCGCCATGATCGTCGACGGATCGTCTTCGAAGAGCACGGCAAGCGCATAGGCCCCGGTGACGCGCCTCAGCATCGCATGCATCGCTTCCCGTCGCCCCATCCCGTCCCGATGGTATTTCGCCAGGAGATGCGCCACGACTTCCGTATCGGTATCGCTGCGGAACTCGGCGCCTGACGCAGCAAGTTCATCCTTCAATTCCGCGAAGTTCTCGATGATGCCGTTGTGGACCACGGCAACGCCGTCGGTGAAATGGGGGTGCGCATTGCGTTCCGTCGGTGCACCATGCGTCGCCCAGCGCGTGTGGGCAATGCCGATGCTGCCCGCCAACGGCTCCTCTTTCAGCTTCGCTTCGAGATTAAACAGCTTCCCCTCGGCACGGCGGCGCTTCAACCGGCCTCCGTCGATGGTTGCGACGCCGGCCGAATCATAACCGCGATATTCCAACCGCTTCAGCGCATCGACCAACCGCTCCGATACCGGCTGACTACCCACGATGCCAACAATCCCGCACATATCCCTCTCCGCGTTCTCTTCGCGCCTGTCACAGCGCAGTCGTCACCCGAGGCGACCCTTACCGCCTTTGAGCCTTGGTAGCGAAATTGCCGCGCGAGGCAATCCGGTTCGTTTTCACTTTCAATTTCAGTATTTAACGAGGTCTATTCGGCAGCCTTCGCCTTCTTCTTGGCGGCCTTCTCAGCTTCGTAGCGCTCACGCAGGATCCGCGCCCGGCCCGGCTTGACATCCTGACGCGCACGCCCGAAGGCGACTGCGTCCGCAGGAACGTCCTCGGTAATGACGCTGCCGGAGGCGACAAGTGCGCCATCGCCGATCGTGACCGGAGCCACAAGCGACGAGTTCGAGCCGACGAAGGCATTCTCGCCAATGCGGGTCACGTGTTTGTTGACCCCGTCGTAGTTGCAGGTGATGGTTCCCGCTCCGATGTTCGATCCGGCACCGACGAACGCATCGCCGATATAGGTCAGATGATTGACCTTGGCGCCGGCACCGATTTCAGCTTTCTTCACCTCGCAGAAATTGCCGACCTTCGAGTTCGGGCCGAGTTCGGCGCCGGGACGGAGCCGTGCAAACGGGCCGACGGTCGCGCCAGCGCGGACATGTGCGCCCTCGATATGCGAGAAGGCGTGGATAATGGCTCCGCTCTCAACGCTCACAGCGGGGCCGAAGACGACGTTCGGCTCCACCAGAACATCCTGGGCAAGCTCGGTATCCCAGGAAAGGAAAACCGTTTCCGGCGCGATCATCGACACGCCTGAAAGCATCAGTTCGTGCCGCCGGCGCTGCTGCCAGAGACGCTCGATATAGGCGAGTTCCGCTCGCGTGTTGCAGCCCGTCAATTCCTCCTCGGGCGCTTCGACGGCGACCGCCCTACCCCCGACGGTGCGAGCGATCTCAACGAGATCGGTCAGATAGTATTCGCCCTTGACGTTGGCATTGCCGATGCGACCGAGAAGATCGAGGGCCTTGCGGCCGTTGATTGCCATCAACCCGCCATTGCAATAGGTGATGCGACGCTCGGCCTCGGAAGCATCCTTGTGCTCCCGGATCGCGACCAGCACGCCGTTCTCGACGATCAGGCGCCCGTAACCGGTCGGGTCGGCAGCCTCGAACCCGATGACAACCACGTCGTTGCCTTCGGCGAGGCCCTGGCGGGCTGCCCTGAGCGGCTCTGCCGTGATGAGCGGTGTGTCACCGAAGACAACCAGAATGTCGTCATAACCTCTGGCGATGGCCTCGCGAGCCGCAAGCACGGCATGCCCGGTACCTAGCCGCTCCTTTTGAAGAAACGAGGCCACGGTAACGCCGGCTTTCTGCGCTGCGGCAGCAACGGCCTCGGCATCGCGGCCGACGACGAGCGCGACATCCGAGATCGAGGCGCTGGCGAGCGCGTCGACGACATGGGCAATCATGGGCCTTCCCGCCACAGGGTGCAGCACCTTCGATACGGACGATTTCATCCGCGTGCTCTCGCCAGCCGCCAGGATGATCGCCAGGCACGTCCGTTCCATTCGCATTTCTCCTTGGTATTAGCTGCAGGCGGAATGCCCTATCGCCTGACTCGACCGTGTTCTTATAGGCAAGATATTGCGAGAAACACAATTCTCACAATCACATCGCATAACCCCGGTTAAAACCTGACGAGGCCGCCGGGCGCCCATTCAAGCCTCCGGACGCAGCCTGCTTTCCGTCAAGAGACCGGTTTCTTCGAGAATGGGGTAGGCCACGGACGCTATGTGAGCGTTGATACGCTTCAGGTCCCTCAACATGTCGAGATGCAGCGAACTCGTCTGCAGGCTCTGAAGCAGGCCGTCGCGAAGGCGTTCGAGATGCCGCTCTGCCGAGCGTTTTTCCATGTGGCGGACATCGACCTTAACCTCGACCAGATGGCGAGCGAGGTCCGCGTTACGGCTGACAAAGATCGTCTGAGCGATGCGCAGGTTGTCGATCGTCAGGTTGAACAGGCTTTTCAGCTCTTGGTAGCCGTCTTCGGAAAACTTCAATCCGTTGGTGACTTTCTTGCCGATCTGCTCGCAGAGGCCTTTTTCGATGATGTCGCCCATATGCTCGAGATTGATCGCATAGTCGATGATGACGATCGAACGGCGACCGTCCTCGGCACCAAGTCCGTCGCGCCCGAGCCGGGACAGGAATATCTTCACCTCCTGCTGGAGGAGATCGACCTGCCTTTCCATTCTTTCGATGTCATGTAGCTCGCCGAGATCGTTGTTGTTGAAGGCGTTCGATGCGCGCGTCAGCATCGCTTCGACCAGGTCTCCGACACGCAAGACTTCGCGCGTTGCACCGGAGAGTGCCATCACAGGCGTGTCGAGCGTCGCCTCATCAAGATAGCGCGGCCCCGTCTCACCAGCTTCCTCGTCGGGAACGAACCGGCTCATCAGCCGCGCCAGCAACCCTGCGAACGGCCAGGAGACAATCGCGACGACGAGATTGAAGACCAGATGGATGTCGACTGGCAGGTTCTGTCTCGGCAACGGCAGGTGCTGCAGCCATTCTGCGCCGATCCCTGCGATCGGAAGCGCAATGAGGCAACCCATTCCGCGCACGACGAGATTGCCGAGCGTGACGCGGCGCGCAGGGGGTGCCGAACCGAGGGTGGCGATGACCGGCGGAATTGCGCCCCCCAGATTGGCGCCAAGCACCAATGCGACGGTCAGTCCGGCGGAAAGCACCCCGGCAGACGAGAGGGAAAGCACAAGCATCACGATCGCCAGACTGGACGAGGACGCGAAGGCGAGGCCCGCCGAGATAATCAGGGCAACCGGCCAGGCGCTGTCGAGCATGCCCAGAAACGCCGCGAGCGCGCGGGATTCGCGCATCGGTTCCGTTGCGGCGGAAAGCAGGTCGAGCGATAGCAGCATCAAGCCGATGCCGACAAGGGCGAAGCCTGCACCCTGACGTGCACTCGACCGGCTCATCCGGTGCACAACGACGCCCGCGAGAATAATTGCCGGCGACAGCCAACCGATCCCGATAGCAACGATCCAAGCAGTCATCGCCGTGCCGACGTTGGCACCGAGAAGCACGATCTGCGCCATTCGCGCGCGTACCAGCCCCTTCTCCACGAAGGACGCCGTCATCAACGCCGTGGCCGTCGAACTCTGCAACGCAAGGGTCGCGATAAGGCCGGTCGCAAACGAACGAACCGCGCCGCTCGTTCCCTGCGCGAGACCGGTGCGCAGCCTCGATCCGAATGCACGTGTGACGCCATCCTTGACGAGCGACAGGCCGAACAAAAGCAGCGCCACCGCTCCGAACAGATTGACCATCACGATCGTTGACTGCATGGCATGATTTCCCGTAACGGCCACTGGAATCAGGGTAGTTTACCCTATTATCGAGCACAGGATTCCCGTTTCGTCGCTACGCGATATGCGCTCGCAACTGACAATTTCGCAGAACGATTTCTATTGCCGGCTAACGAATCCGACATCAACTTTCTCGTTCGCGACCGATCTTGCTGGGGCTCCGTGATTTTCCGGACGGGCGAGCACATCGCCGCACGCTGTGCGCCGCAAAATCGACGTGAAGGGATGAATGCCGGCGGCCCGAGCGACGGTGTCGCAATTTGCCCGCAAAGCGCCCTTCAATTCCTGTTTGGTTTGTTCTAAGGAACGAATTCGTTCTTGGCGTAACGCCACCGTACTGCAACAAGGTTTCTGCCCCTATGCTCGAATCGCTCAGAAAAGCTTCCCAGACATGGATCGTCAAAGGCCTGATGGCCATTCTCGTCCTGTCGTTCATGGTATGGGGCGGTCAGACGCTGATGGTGGCGAGCACTCCCAACGCGGTCGTGACGGTCGGTGACATCAAGGTCTCTCCGAGCGACTTTCGTCTGGCATACGAGCGCCAACTGAGCCTGCTTTCAAGGCAGCTCGGGACGCCGCTGACACGCCAGCAAGCCCGTGCCTTTGGCATCGAGTCGCAGGTTTATTCTCAGTTGGTCGCCGGTGCCGCCCTCGATCAACTCGCCCTGGACATGAACCTCGGGCTTTCCGAGGATCGGCTCGCGAAGCTCATCGGCGAGGATCCGGCGTTCCACAGTGTCAACGGCCAGTTCGACCGGCTGACTTTCTCGAGTGTATTGCGAAACGCGGGTCTGAGTGAGCAAGACTACATCAACAACCGCAGCCAGGTTGCGGTCCGGTCGCAGATCGTCGATGCGTTGTCCGACGGATACACGCCTCCTAAAGTACTTACCGACGCCGTTGGCAAGTATCGCCACGAAAAGCGCTCGATCGACTACCTGCTGCTCTCGAATGCGAATATCGATGCGGTCAAGACGCCGGCCGACGACGTGCTCGCGCCCTGGTTCGAGAGCCACAAGGCGAACTATCGCGCTCCCGAATATCGCAAGTTCAGCTATATCAAGATCGAGCCGGAAGATCTGATCGCGACCGAGACCGTGTCGGACGAGGAGTTGCGCGCCGACTACGAGAAGCGCAAGGAGACTTTCCGCTCAGCGGCAATGAGAACAGTCGAGCAGCTTGCTTTCCCTTCACGCGAGGCGGCAGACGCTGCGGCAGCCAAGCTCTCCGCCGGCACCTCCTTCGACGATCTGGTCAACGCCGAAGGCAAGACCGCGGCGGACGTTCTCCTTGGCGAGTTCACGAAGGAGCGCATGCCCGACGCGAAGATCGCCGAAGCAGCCTTCGCCGTTCCGGCAGAGGGTGGCGTGACGCCGGTCGTGGAAGGTGCGTTCGGGCCGGTTATCCTGCGCGTGACCAACATCAAGCCGGAAGCCACACGCAGCTTCGACGAGGTGAAAGATGAACTGCGGAAGGAACTCGCCCTTTCGTCCGCGCGCGAAGAGGTCGTCAGCCTTCACGATCGGATCGAGGACGAGCGCGCCGCCGGCGCGACGGTCAAGCAAGTGGCCGATCAGATGAAACTGAAGCTCGTCACGATCGATGCGATCGACGCCACGGGCAAGGATCAAAACGGCGACGAGGTCCAGGGAATTCCGGAACCGCGCGCGCTTCTTCAGGAGGTCTTTAAGGCGGAGGTCGGGCTCGACACGCTTTCCGTCAACATCGGTCGTGACGGCTCTGCCTGGTTCGATCTCGAAGAGATCATCCCCGCCCGTGACCGCACGCTGGATGAGGTTCGCGATGAGGTGGCGGCAGACTGGACTGCCGAACAACAGCGGGCAGCCCTTGCCACCAAGGCAGCCGAACTCAAGCAGCGCATCGAGAAGGGTGCAAAGCTTGCCGACATAGCGAGCGAACTTGGCCTGGTCGTCGAAACGAAAGCTGGCCTGACCCGCTCGACCGAAGATGCTGCCTTAAGCCCAGCCGCAGTCGCAGCGGCCTTTGGCGGCGCCAGCGGGCATGTTGCCAACGCGCCGGGCATTGGCGGAGAAGGGCAAATCCTCGTTCAGGTAACGGCCGTCGACGACAGCGACCCGGCGAACGTCCTCGACAACGACAGCCGTCAAATCGAAGCCATCGCGCGCGCAAGCGGGGACGACATCCTTGATCAGATGGTCTCCACCCTGCAGACGGCTTACGGTGTAGCGATCAACCAGACACTCGCCGAAACCGCATTGGCGCAGCGCTGACAGGTAAAAAGCTGCGGACAGGGGAACGAACTCATGAGTGATTTGAAGCCGTTCGTCGCGAAAGTGGCAAATCGCGAGGCGCTCAATCGTGAAGACGCGCGGGCGGCCTTTGAGATCATCATGTCCGGAGCGGCGACGCCTTCGCAGATCGGCGGTTTCCTGATGGCGCTTCGCGTGCGTGGCGAAACCGTCGACGAAATCGTCGGAGCGGTTGGCGCAATGCGCGCACGGATGCTGACTGTCGAGGCGCCGGAAGGCGCGATCGACATCGTCGGCACGGGTGGTGACGGGGCCGGCACCTACAACATCTCGACGCTCGCTTCCCTGATTGTCGCCGGAGCCGGCGTCCCGGTCGCCAAGCACGGCAACCGGGCGCTGAGCTCGAAATCCGGTACGGCCGATGCGCTGTCTTGCCTGGGCGTCAAACTCGACATCGGGCCTGAAGCGATTGCCCGCTGCATCAGTGCGGCTGGTGTCGGTTTCATGTTCGCCCAGCAGCACCATTCCGCGATGCGGCACGTCGGCCCGACGCGGGTCGAACTCGGTACGCGAACGATCTTCAATCTGCTTGGCCCGCTGTCGAATCCAGCCGGCGTCAAGCGGCAGCTCGTCGGCGTTTATGCGCCGCAATGGGTAGACCCGCTTGCCGAAGTGCTGCGCGACCTCGGCTCGGAGAACGTCTGGGTGGTCCACGGCGAAGGGCTCGACGAAATCACGACCACCGGCGTCACCAAGGTCGCCGCGCTCCAAGACGGCAAGATCACGAGCTTCGAGTTGACGCCGGCCGATTTCGGCCTTCAGACGGCCACGCTCGAGGCACTGAAAGGCGGCGACGGAGCCCACAATGCCGTGGCGCTGCAGGCCGTTCTCGACGGCGCGGAGAATGCCTATCGGGACATTTCGCTTGCGAACGCCGCCGCTTCATTGATGATAGCGGGGCGCGCCAAGGATCTCGCCGAAGGCATGGCGCTCGCCCGGCAGTCGCTCTCGAGCGGCGCGGCGAAGACTGCCCTGCAGCGGCTGATCAGCGCCTCCAACGCCGCTTGAGGAGAGATGGCTTCATGACGGACATCCTGCGGAAAATCGAAGCCTACAAGCGCGACGAGATCGCCTCAGCGAAATCGCGCGTTCGCCTTGAGGAGTTGAGGGCGCAGATCGCGGACCAATCGCCGCCGCGGGGCTTCCACACCGCGCTCGCTTCGCGCCGCACGAAAGGCGAATTCGGGCTGATCGCCGAGATCAAGAAGGCGAGCCCTTCAAAAGGACTGATCCGTCCCGACTTCGATCCTCCGGCGCTTGCTAAAGACTATGCCGCTGGCGGCGCAGCTTGCCTATCCGTCTTGACGGACAAGCCGAGCTTCCAGGGCGCGCCGGAGTTCCTGACGACGGCACGGGCTGCCTGTGAGCTTCCGGCGTTGCGCAAGGACTTCATGTTCGATCCCTATCAGGTGTTCGAAGCGCGAGCCTGGGGGGCTGACTGCATCCTGCTGATCATGGCGTCCTTGAGCGATGACGATGCGCGTCGCCTCGAGGACTCGGCGTTTGCACTCGGCATGGACGTCCTCATCGAAGTGCATGACGCCCGGGAAATGGAACGCGCGCTGGCGTCGACCTCCCCGCTCGTCGGCATCAACAATCGCAATCTCAGGACGTTCGAAGTCGACCTCGCCGTGTCCGAACAACTGGCGGCAATGGTTCCGTCCGACCGGCTGCTCGTCGGTGAAAGCGGCATCTTTACCCATGAGGATTGCCGGCGATTGGAACGGAGCGGTATCACCACCTTCCTTGTGGGCGAGAGCCTGATGAGAAAGGATGATGTCGAGGCGGCAACGCGGGCACTGCTGACAGGCTCCGGAAGCGTATTGGCGGCAGAATAATGAGCGGTCCGTCCCTCACCCACATCGACAGCGCCGGCGAAGCGAACATGGTCGATGTCGGCGACAAGAGCGAGACCGTACGCGTCGCCGTCGCCGAAGGCTATGTACGAATGCGCGCCGAAACGCTGGCACTGATCCTTGAGGGCAATGCCAAGAAGGGCGACGTGATCGGCACGGCACGGCTTGCCGGGATCATGGCCGCGAAACAGACGTCCAATCTCATTCCGCTCTGCCATCCGCTTATGTTGACGAAGGTCTCCGTGGATATCGCGCCGGATGACGCCCTGCCGGGGCTTCGCGTCGAGGCGATGGCAAGGCTGACGGGGCGGACGGGCGTCGAGATGGAGGCCCTGACCGCTGTCAGCATCGCTTGTCTGACGATATACGACATGGCGAAGGCTGCGGATCGCGAAATGGAGATCGGCGGCGTTCGGCTGGTCAGCAAATCGGGTGGGCGTTCCGGCGATTACCGGCGCCAAGGAGACAACCGCTGATGTCGCTGCTTTCGGTTGAGGATGCGCTCGCCAGGGTGATTGACAAAGCTCGCCCGCGCCGGCGGACAGAAAGGCTCCCCCTGCACGATTGTGTCGGTCGCGTGCTGGCCGAGGATGTCACCGCGCGGGTCACGCATCCCGCCTTCGACAATTCTGCCATGGACGGCTATGCGGTTCGCCACGAGGATATCGTCAACATAGGCGCACAGCTTGTGGTGATCGGCCAGTCGGCCGCGGGCCATGGATTTCAGGGAGAGGTTCGTGCCGGTGAAACCGTTCGCATCTTTACCGGGGCCCCCCTGCCCGCCGGTGCGGACACTGTGATCATCCAGGAGGATACCGAAAAGCTTTCGGGCGGGAAAATCCGCACGCTGTTCGCCCCGGCAAAGGGTCGTCATATCCGCCTTGCCGGACAGGATTTTGTAGAGGGCGACATTGCGCTGGTTGCCGGCAGCGTGCTCGACGCCGGGCGACTGACGCTCGCCGCGGGCACGAGCCATGAACGCCTGCCGGTGTTCGAGAAACCGAGGATTGCCATCGTCGCCACCGGGGACGAGCTATTGCCACCGGGAAGCGCCCCTGGCGCGGACCAGATCATCGCATCGAATACTTATGGCGTTGCCGCCATCGTGCGTGAGAACGGCGGCGAAGTCCTTGATCTTGGCATCGTGCCCGACGACGAAGCGGCAATTTCGGCCGCTGTCGCCAAGGCGCAAGACGCCGGAGCGGAGGTGCTGGTGACGCTCGGCGGAGCCTCTGTCGGCGACCATGATCTTGTTCAATCGACCCTTCTGTCGCGCGGAATGGTGCTGGATTTCTGGCGCATCGCCATGCGCCCGGGCAAGCCGCTGATGGTTGGCGAGCTCTCCGGCATGACCGTCCTCGGGTTACCGGGCAATCCTGTGTCGAGCCTTGTATGTGCGTTGCTCTTTCTCGAGCCGCTCACGCGGCATCTGGCGCATCTGCCGCCACGTTCGCGGATGACGACGGCGCGACTTGCGACCCCCCTGCCCGCCAACGACCGTCGTCAGGACTATGTCCGGGCGCGACTGACTGTCGAGCCTGACGGCTCGCTCGTCGCCCATCCGTTCGCGCGCCAGGATTCCTCGATGATGAATGTCTTCGCGCAATCCGACGGGCTCATCGTTCGCGTACCGCATGCCGCCGCGGCTTCGAGCGGCGATCCATGCAACGTCCTGCGGCTGCGCTGAACGCGCCCAACCCGCAGCCATTTCCGGTGCCTTGTCATACGGCAGACATGGAATGCGTATAGGAAAGAAATCACTCAATCATCTGTCCCGGCGGCTGACTACGGATGAACTAGCAGGCGCCAAGACAGTTTGAGGAAAGGTCGGGTATCGCCCGGCCTTTTGCTTTTTTGGCCTTGCGCTGCGCGTCAGGCTGCGTCGTCGACGCAGCGGGAGACGAGAATCTTGTCGATCCGGCGACCGTCCATGTCGATGACCTCGAAACGGTAGCCGTGGGCCTCGGCGATGTCGCCTTCCTCCGGCGTCTTGCGCAGTTGCTGAACGAGAAAACCCGCGATCGTTTCGAAATTGCCGTCCGCGTCGATGCCTTCGATGCCGATTTCCAGATGAATCTCGTCGATCGGCGTGCGCCCGTCGACGATATAGCTGCCGTCTTCGCGGATCCGGATGAGCGCATGCTCGATATCATCGTAGTTCGATGGCAGCACGCCGACGATCGCTTCCAGGATGTCAGCCGTCGTGATGATGCCTTCGGTGCTGCCATACTCGTCAACGATCATCGCCATGTCGATGCTCGTTGTCTTGAAGGCATCGAGCGCCTTCAGGCATGAGGCCGTTTCCGGTAGCGTCAGGATTTCGCGGACGTGGCCACGCAGATTGAACGACGCGTTTGCGGGAATGTTCAGAACCTCCTTGGCGAGAATCGCGCCCAGAACATCGCCTGTGTGACCATCCATAACGGGATAGCGGGAGTGGCCGAACTCGCGGACCTTGCGCCGGATCACTGCGAGGTCGTCGTTGACGTCGATGAAGCGCATCTCGGTACGGTGGGTCATGATCGACTTTACATTGCGATCACCAAGCCGAATGATCCGGCGGAGCATTTCATGTTCCGTCTTTTCGATGGCGCCGCTTTCGACACCCTCCGCCATGATCGCCTGAACTTCCTCTTCCGTAACGTGATCCGGATCGTCCGGACGCATGCCGAATAGACGCATGGCCACCGCAGCCGCGGTCTCGAAAAGATAGACGACGGGCGCTGCTATGCGGGAGAGCAAGGTCATCGGTCTTGCGACGAACATCGCCAGTGCCTCGGAATTCCTGAGCGCAAGCTGTTTCGGGATGAGTTCGCCGATGACGACCGAGAGAAAGGTGATGAGCGTCACCACGAGACCGACGGCGACCGTGTGGCCATAGGGCTTGATCCACGCCACTTCATCGAAGAACGGCGCAATCTTGGCGGCGATCGTTGCGCCGCCGTAGGCGCCGGCCAGGATGCCGACAAGAGTGATGCCGACCTGCACCGTCGAGAGGAATTTCCCGGGATCCTCGGCCAGCTTCAGTGCGGCCTCCGCCTGTCGATTTCCCTGTTTGACCATTTGGCGAAGCAGCGGTTTGCTTGCCGAGACGATTGCCATTTCCGAGAGCGCAAAGAAGGCGTTGATCAAGAGCAAAACGAAAATTACAAAAATCTCGGACATGGTCTCCAGGTCGCCGTTGATACAGGGCCGCCCCGCACGGAACAACCGTCTCCCAGATAGGCTACGCGCGGAGATCGGGCAAGGTCACGCTACAATTTCGTGGCGAGCGACGGCCAGTCGGCCTCTCATGCGGTGTCCGCATGCAGCGCCTGTCGAATGCGATCGCGCCCGACCTTAATGACATGTTCCATCGCCGAACGCGCGCCCGCCTCGTCGCGTCTCCCGATTTCTTCGACGATTCGAATGTGATTGCGGGCCACCTCGTCGATGCCGCTTTTTTCCGCGGTGGGCGAGCTCAACTTGAATACGCCAACAAGCGCCGCCTCGATCAAGCTGCCCACCGTTCGCAGGAACGGGTTCCCGGAAGCGTCCAGAACGGAAAGATGGAACTTGAGGTCGGCAACGGCGAGGCTCTCCGCGGTATGCTTCGCGTCACCCATGGCAACGGCCAGACGCATCATGCCGGCGATCTCCGCATCGGTCGCATTTCGCGCCGCCAGCACCGCGGCATGAGGTTCGAACGCAAGCCGCACTTCGCTGAGGTGGTAGAGGAACTCGTCATCGACGCCGGATGCAAAATGCCAAGTGAGAATGTCGCTGTCGAAGAGGTTCCAGTCATTCTTGGGTCTCACGCGCGTGCCGATGCGCGCGCGGGGCACCACAAGCCCCTTGGCCGCCAAGGTTTTCATCGCTTCGCGCAGGACGGTCCTTGAAACCCTGAAGCGAGCCGCCAGTTCCGGATCGCCGGGCAGAATGCTGCCGACCGGGAATTCCCCCGACACGATTGCCTTTCCGAGCTGGTCCACCACTTGCGCATGGCTCGTGCGCTTCGGTGCGCCGGATATCACTGTCTCAAACAGGCTCTTGCTCAACCCGTTCCCCCTCCCAAGAATACCTCCGCGGAGGCCGCGCACTCGTCAATCGGTGGGTGGCGTTTGCCGCCATCTTCATCCCCGGCGCGAAAGTAATTCAACTCTAGTTCGAATAAGCGATTCCTCAAAGCCGATCCGACACCACGGCGAAGGTCGGTTTGTCGCACCTGATATCGCCCTCCTAAATTGGAAAAACCCCGCGTTTGCGACGCGGGGTTTGCCGACTCTGGAAACGCACTACGTTACTGCCTGGACCAGGGTCCGGTCAGCTTATTGCGGCAGCTTGTCGTCGACGCCTTCGACATAGAAGTTCATGCCGAGCAGTGTCGCGTCATCTGAGCTTTCGCCGGCCTTCAGCCAGGCGCTGCCGTCCTGCTTGTTGAGCGGGCCGGTGAACGGCTTCAGTTCACCCGACTTGATCTTGGCCTCGGTTGCCTCAGCCATCGCCTTCACGTCGTCCGGCATATTGGTATAGGGCGCCATGGTCAGGATGCCGTCTTTCAAGCCGTCCCAGCTCGACTTCGTTTCCCACTTTCCATCGAGGAAGGCCTGCGTACGCTTCACATAGTAGGCGCCCCAGGTGTCCACGATAGCGGTCAACTGCGTTTGCGGGCCAGCAGCGATCATGTCGGATGCCTGGCCGAACGCCTTGATGCCGCGCTCGGCGGCGACCTGCATCGGTGCGGTCGTGTCGGTGTGCTGCGTCAAAATATCGACGCCCTGGTCGACCAGCGCCTTGGCGGCGTCTGCCTCTTTGCCCGGGTCGAACCAGGTGTTCGCCCATACGACCTTGATCTTGAAATCCGGATTGATCGAGCGAGCGCCGATGACGAAGGAGTTGATGCCCATCACGACTTCCGGGATCGGGAACGAAGCGATGTAACCGGCGACGCCCTTCTGCGAAAGCTTCGCTGCGATCTGGCCCTGGATGTAACGGCCTTCGTAGAAACGGCTGTTGTATGTCGCGACGTTCGGAGCGGTCTTGTAGCCGGTTGCGTGTTCGAATTTCACGTCAGGGAACTTTTGCGCAATCTTGACCGTCGCGTCCATGAAGCCGAACGACGTCGTGAAGATCAACCCGCAGCCCGACCGCGCCAGGCGCTCGATCGCACGCTCAGCGTCAGGACCTTCCGGCACGTTTTCGAGAAACTGCGTCTCGATCTTGTCGCCCAGTTCCTTTTCGAGATGCTGGCGGCCAAGGTCATGCGCCTGCGTCCAGCCGCCATCGGTCTTGGAGCCGACATAGACGAAGCAGATCTTCGGCTTTTCCTGGGCACTTGCCGCGGACGTAAAGCCGAGCACGGCAGTTGTTGTTGCGAGGGCGAGCAGTAGTTTTTTCATTTTTACCTCTGTCGGTTGAGTACGTCCGTCTGGGTTGTTGTTGTTCACCGGTCCGGCACAAACGGCTTACCGAGCGATGCCGGCGTGTTGATCAGGGTCATGCGCCGGTTGTGTGAGATCAGGATGAGTACGACAATTGTCGCAACATAGGGAAGCGAAGAAAGGAATTGCGAGGGAATTCCGATGCCGAAAGCCTGCGCATGAAGCTGGCTGATCGAAACCGCCCCGAACAGATATCCGCCGGCGACGACACGCCAGGGGCGCCAGGACGCGAAGACCACCAGCGCAAGCGCGATCCAGCCGCGCCCAGCAGACATGTTCTCCACCCATTGCGGTGTATAGACGAGTGACAACTGCGCTCCGGCGAGACCGGCACAGGCACCGCCAAACAAGACCGCCAGATAGCGCGTTTTAATGACATCGACGCCGAGAGCATGTGCGGAGGCGTGGCTATCGCCGACGGCGCGCAACTTCAGGCCCGCGCGGCTCCTGAACAGGAACCAGTGGACACCGGCAACCACTGCGATCGAAAGATAGAAGATCGTGTCCTGGCGGAACAAGAGCGGCCCGAGAAACGGAACCTGCGACAGAAGGGGGATCACGATCGGTTGCAGCTTGATCCCCTGCATCCCAAGAAAACTCTCCCCGACCATGCCGGACACGCCAAGCCCCAGAAGCGTCAATGCCAGGCCGGTCGCCACCTGATTGGCAACAAGCGTCAACGTAAGGAAGGCGAAGAGCAGCGAAAACAGCGCCCCGCAGGCGATGCCGGCAAGCAGGCCGACATAGGGCGAGCCGCTGAGCTGCGTTGCGGCAAAGGCGCTGACGGCACCCATGATCATCATGCCCTCGACGCCGAGATTGAGGACGCCCGATCGCTCGGCGACAAGTTCACCCACGGCGGCGAGGACGAGCGGCGTCGCCGCTGTGATGACGCTCAACAGGATTGCTTCAACGATGCCCATCAGTGGCTACCATCCGTCTTTATCGCGGCGAGCCTCTCCCACACGAGCCTTATGCGATAGTGAATGAGCGTATCGCAGGACAGCACGAAGAACAGCAACAACCCCTGGAACACACGCGTGACCTTTTCCGACACGCCGATCGAAAGCTGTGCTGCCTCGCCGCCGAGGTAAGTCAACGCCAGGACCAGCCCGGCGGCGATGATGCCGAGCGGGTTGAGGCGGCCGAGGAAGGCGACGATGATTGCCGTGAAGCCGTAGCCCGGCGAGATCACCGGCCGCAATTGCTGGATGGCGCCGCTGACTTCCGCAATGCCGGCAAGCCCTGCCAGTGCTCCCGAGAACAGCATCGAAAACCAGATCATCTTGCGCGACGAGAAGCCGGCAAAACGCCCTGCCCGCTCGGACTGGCCGAGTACGGTAATCTCGAACCCCCTGAGCGTGTAACGCATCATGAACCAGACGAGGACCGCGGCGATGATCGCGAAGGCGAAGCCCCAATGCGTGCGCCCCGAAGCGAGCATTTCAGGAAGGATCGCATCGGCGGCAAAGGTGCGGGTTTCCGGAAAGTTCATGCCCTGCGGATTACGCCAGGGACCGCGGACGAGCCAGTCGAGGAAGAGCTGGGCGACATAGACCAGCATCAGGCTCGTCAGGATCTCGTTGGTGTTCATATGCGCCTTGAGGAAGGCCGGTATGGCCGCAAAAAGAGCGCCGCCAAGCATGCCGAGCAGCATCATCATCGGCAGCACCAGCGGCGATTGCCAGTCGTAGAAGACGACGGGCAGGATCGAGCCGGCGATCGCCCCCATGATGAACTGGCCTTCGGCACCGATGTTCCAGTTGTTGGATCGGAAGCAGACGGAGAGGCCGACACCGATCAGGATCAGCGGCGCGGCTTTGATCGCCAGCTCGTGCAGCGACCAGACCTCACTCAAAGGCTCCACAAAGAAGCTGTAGAGCGCGGTCACCGGATTTTTGCCGAGCAGCGCGAACATGATGCCGCCGAAGAGGATGGTCAGCGCGAAAGCGATGAACGGCGACAGAATTGAAAACAGCGCCGAGACCTTGGCGCGCTTTTCGAGTTCAATGCGCATGTGCCGCCGCCTCCGCGCCTTCAGTCCTGGCGTGCATGCCCCCCATCAACAGACCGATTTTCTCACGTGACAGTTCGCGTGCCGGATAGGGATCGGAAAGACGTCCCTCGCTGATGACGGCGATCTCGGTGGCCACCTCGAATATTTCGTCCAGATCCTGGCTGATGACGAGCACGGCGGAACCTGCTTTGGCGAGGTCGACCAGAGCCTGGCGAATGCGGCTTGCTGCACCGGCGTCGACGCCCCAGGTCGGTTGGTTCACCACGAGCACGGATGGCTGGCGGTCGAGTTCGCGGCCGACTATGAACTTCTGCAGGTTGCCGCCCGAGAGCGAACCCGCCGGCGGGTCCTCGCCGCTCTTGCGAACATCCATCGCCTCGGAAATCCGCCGTGTCGCAGCCCTCACCGCGCTCTGGCGAATGATCCTGAGGAATCCGCCGCCGAGAAACGCCCGCTTGTCGGATTGATTGCGTGCAAGGACCAGATTGTCCGAGAGCGAAAGCGCTGCGACCGCCGCATGCCCATGCCGTTCCTCGGGAACGAAGCCAGCCCCCATCAGACGCCGCGCGTTGATATTCCTTGTTCCAACGGGCCTCTGCCTAATCAGCACTGCGTTGTCGTCCGCGGCCGGATACTCGCCCGACAAGGCGTCGAAAAGCTCACTCTGGCCATTGCCGGCTACGCCAGCGATCGCCAGCACTTCACCCGCCCGAACCTTGAGACAGACGTTCTTCAATGAAACCGCGAAAGGCGTGCGGGCTGCGACCGAAAGATCACGCACCTCCAGTTGCACGTCGCCCTTGGTATTGGTGCCTTCGGGGGTCACCGGCGCGACATCGCTTCCGACCATCATGCGCGCCAGCGAGGCCGGCGTTTCCGCGCGCGGGTCGCAAGCGCCCGTCACCCTGCCGTGTCTCAAGACCGTCGCCCGGTCGCAGATGCGCTGAACCTCCTCGAGGCGGTGGCTGATATAAAGGACCGAGCGGCCTTCCGCCTTGAGCTTTTGCAGCGTCTCGAACAGGCGGTCGGCTTCCTGCGGCGTCAGCACCGAGGTTGGCTCGTCGAGAATGATCAAGCGCGGATTCTGCAACAGCGCACGCACGATCTCGATCCGCTGGCGCTCGCCGACAGAAAGATCCGCGACGTGGGCCTTGGGGTCGAGAGGCAAGCCATAGGCACGCGAGAGCCGCGACGCCTCGTCAGCGACGCGGGCAAGCGAGACGTTCCGATCCATCGAAAGCGCGATATTCTCGGCGACGGTCAGCGCCTCGAACAAGGAAAAATGCTGGAAAACCATGCCGATGCCGAGCTTGCGCGCGTCCCCGGGGCTGCCGATACGGACCGGTTCACCCTGCCACGCGATCTCACCGGCCGTGGGCGCGAGCACGCCGAACAGCATTTTCACCAGGGTGGACTTGCCCGCCCCGTTCTCGCCAAGCAGGGCGTGGATTTCTCCCGGCTCTATCTGCAGATTGATCGCGTTGCAGGCTGCGAACGAGCCAAACAATTTCGTCAGGTTGCTCACGGTCAACAACGGACCGCTCGCAATTTGTCCCTTACCAGGCACGCTGCCCTCTTTTCCCCTCTATTGATCCCCGCCCACCTTCAGGTTTCGGTCACGGAATCAACAACGTCGTTCCACTCGTTTTTCTTGTTTCCAGATCCGTATGCGCCCGGCCGGCCTCGGCAAGCGGATAGGTCTGATTGATATTGATACGCACTTTGTTGCTTTGCACAACATCAAACAGGGAATTTGCGCATGCCTCCAACGCCGGTCGCGTTGCGACATAGGCGAAGAGCGTCGGGCGTGTTGCAAAGAGCGAGCCCTTCTGCGCCAGGATACCGATGTTGAACGCCTCTACCGGCCCGGAAGAATTGCCGAAGCTGACCCAGAGCCCACGTGGTTTCAGGCAGTCGAGCGATGCCGGGTAGGTATCGCGGCCGACCGAATCGTAAACGACATCGACGCCACGGCCGCCAGTCAGCTCTTTGACGCGAGAGACGAAATTGTCCGTCCGGTAGTTGATGACATGGTCGTAACCGTGCGCGAGCGCCAGCTCGATTTTCTCCTGCGAGCCGGCCGTTCCGATCACGGTCGCGCCAAGCGCCTTCGCCCACTGCCCGGCAATCAGCCCCACGCCGCCGGCTGCCGCGTGGAAGAGCAAAGTCGTCTCCGGGCCAACCTTGAAGGTCTGATTGAGCAGATATTGGGCCGTCATGCCCTTCAGCATCATCGCGGCCGCCGTTTCCAGGCTGATCCCGTCGGGGACCTTCACCAGTTGCGAGGCCTCGACGTTGCGTTCGCTTGAATAGGCGCCATCGGCCGAGGCGTAGGCAACCCGATCGCCGATCGAGAACAGGCTTACCCCGTCGCCCACGGCGGTGACTATGCCCGCTCCCTCCTTGCCCGGAATGAAGGGCAAGCCTGTCGCCGACTTGTAGAGACCGGTGCGGAAATAGACGTCGATGAAGTTGAGGCCGATTGCCACTTGCCGGATCTGGACCTCGCCGGGCCCGGGCGGCGAAAGCGTAACGCCTTCCATCTTCAGAACTTCGGGTCCACCGAGTTCGCGAACAACGATCGCCTGTGCCATGGTCAACTCCTACGCGCGGCCGAGATTGGGAAATATCTGCAGAACAAAGCCGATGACGTAGAGATAGAGCCCGGTTGCCACGACGCCAATAGCCACCCAGTCGGGTGTCTCGAAATGCAGAAGCAGAGCATACATGCCGAGCACGGACCAGGCCAGGAAAACGCCGAGATTGAGCGGCCTTAGCCTTTCGACACGCACGGGATGGAGAAAATTGATCGGCAGGAACGTCAGCACGACGGAAAGGAAAACGACGATCGACGCCGTCACTTCGCCCGCCTGGATGACGAAGAGCGTGAAGACGATCATGTTCCAGACGACCGGAAAACCGGAAAAGAAATACTCGTCCGTCTTCATTCCCATGTCGGCATAATAGATCGCGCTCGACACGACAATGGCGCCGGCGGCCACGAATGACCACGGTTCGCCGATCATGCCGCTTTGATAGAGCGCGAATGCGGGCAGCAAGACATAGGTCACGTAGTCGATGACGTTGTCGAGCGTGTCGCCCGACCAATTTGGCAGCACTTCCTTGACCTGCACCTTGCGCGCGATCGGCCCGTCGATGCCGTCGACGAGCAGCGCCAGCCCGAGCCACCAGAACATGTCGACGAAGCGATGTTCAGCCGCCGCCACGACCCCAAGGAAAGCCAGGAAGGAACCGGAGGCCGTAAGGATGTGGACGGAGAATGCCCTTATCTCGGCATAGGGCACTCTTCTGTAATTAAAGAACTTCATGGGCGACGCCGCCTATCCCCTACATCCCCGCCTTTTCGCGACCAAGGCCACACTTTAACCGCGTCGCTGGCGCTTTGGCCGTAATATGCACCGTTTGCAATGCATCGCCAGCAAAATTCAACTGCAAAAGCATCGCGATGGAATTGTCTTGTGGACACGCGGCGCTTGCTTCCGCGTTGATTCAGCCCATTTATTTCAATGAGCTATGCGAGTAGAACGACTACCGAGACTTTAAGAGAATGCGCAGGGATGCGCACGGGAAGAGGCGCCCGTCGGCTATGGATCACTATGACATCGTCATCATCGGAGCGGGCCTTGCCGGCTCGCTCGCCGCGATTGCGCTGGCGCGAAACGGCCACAGGGTCGCGCTGGTCGGGCCGAAGCCCGCGATCGCCGACGGACGCACCACCGCCCTCATGGACCAGTCGATCGAATACCTCAAGAAGCTGCAGCTCTGGGATGAGACCGTGCCGCTAACGGCGCCGCTCGTCGCCATTCATATCATCGACGACACAAAGCGTCTGCTACGCGCGCCGCCGGTCAATTTCAGGGCGTCGGAAGTGGGATTGGACGCCTTCGGCTACAATATTCCGAATGCGCCCTTCCTTGAAATTCTGGAAAAGCACGAAGCCGGATTGCCGACGCTCGACCGAATGACGGTGGCGGCAACGACCTTCGACTTCGAGGAGGAGGAAGTCCGGATCGGACTCGACGACGGGAGAACCATCACTGCCGACCTGATCATCGGCGCCGATGGGCGGCGTTCGGCAGTGCGCGAGGCGGCGGGCATTTCCGTGCACACATGGTCCTATCCGCAGACGGCTGTCGTGCTGAATTTCGGCCATGAGCTTCCACACCATGATGTGTCGACCGAGTTCCACACCGAAGCTGGCCCCTTCACCCAGGTTCCGCTTCCCGGCAACCGCTCGAGCCTCGTCTGGGTGCAGAAGCCGCGCGATGCGGAAGAGAGGCTGAAGCTTGCACCGGACGTGCTTTCGCGGACGATCGAGGGTCGGCTACAATCGATACTCGGCAAGGTTACAGCAGAAGGCATCCCGCAGTCCTTCCCGCTCTCGGGCATGACGGCCCGCCGCTTCGGCAAGGGGCGCACGATGCTGGTTGGCGAAGCTGCCCATGCCTTTCCGCCGATCGGCGCCCAGGGCCTCAACTTAAGTCTGCGCGATGTCATGACGCTCGTCGAACTCGTCGGATCGTCGACCGGCGGCAGGCTGCCGGCCGACACCGGCGACCGGTTCGACAGCCGCAGGCGGATCGATATCGTCAGCAGAACCGCGAGCGTCGACCTTCTCAATCGCTCGCTGCTTTCCGGATTCCTTCCGGTTCAGGCGCTGCGCGCTGTCGGCTTGCACCTGCTCTCGTCGGCCGGTCCGCTTCGCGGGCTGCTGATGCGCGAAGGCATTCATCCGGGCAGCGCGATTCACGCGCTCAAGGAGGGTCTACGGGAAAAGATCAGCGGGAAGAGCGCCTGACCGGATCAGAAAAAGCAAGCCGGTTACGGTCGCGACCGAAAGCAGCGTCGTAATGAGGATTGTCGCCGAGGCGCGCTCCTGCCAGACGTGATACTGGTGGGCGATCACGAAGACGTTCGTCGCCGTCGGCAGTGATGCAAGCAGCACGGCCGTCTGCACCCAGACAGGATCGTAGCCACCGCCGAGGCTGAGCGCGACATACATCAACAGGGGGTGAAGAACGAGCTTCACCGGAACGATGTAGCCGATTTCGACAGGGATCCGCTTGATCGGCCGCAGCGCCAGGGTAACGCCCATGGCAAATAGCGCGCAAGGAGCGGCCGCCTGCGCCAGATAATCGATCAGCCGCTGAACCGGCACTGGCGGCTGTACTGCGAGGAACGCCGCCGCGACACCGGCGAAGGTCGACAGAATGAAGGGATGCAGCACGATCCTCCGCATAATACCGAGCGCGAGGATGACGGGTGGCTCCTTACGACCACCCGTAGCCGCCATCATTGCCGGCGCAACGGTAAAGTGCGCCGCATTCTCGAAGCAGAAGATCAGCGCGACCGGAACAGCCGCAGCCTCACCGAGCGCAAGCAGCGCCAACCCCGGCCCCATGTAGCCGATGTTGCCATAGGCGGCGGCAAATCCCTGGATCGTCGCCTCCGCAATCGTGTTCCGGCGTAGAAACAGTCCGACTGAGAAGATCAGGGCAAAGACCACATAGGTCGTCCCGACACTGGTCAGGATAAAGTCTGCGCGCGTCAGCTCTTCGACAGGTGTGCGCGAGACCAGCTTGAAGAAGAGCGCGGGCAACGCCAGGTAGACGATGAACGTATTCAGCCAGCCCATCGCCTCGCCGGGATGATCGACAAGGCGAGCAGTAAGATAGCCGAGAAAGATCAGCCCGAAGAACGGCAGCACCAGGCCTGCAATTTCGGTCATGTCCCCGTCCCCACCCGCTACCGTGCCTAAAACAATTCCGGTTTTCCCGCCGGAATTGCGTTGTTTCAAAGAGTTAGAGCGTTCACCGTTTCAATGAAACGGTGAACGCTCTAACCGATTTGCATCAGGATGGGAAAGGTCTGCTGGAACCAGATCGCAACCGAACTGATGAAGCCGAAGAGGAAGGCGAGGCCCGCCAGAACGAGCAGTCCGCCCATCAGCTTCTCGACGAGACCGAGATGGCGCCGGAAGCGCGAGAGAAAATGCATGAACGCCCCGGAAAACCCGGCGGCGATCCAGAACGGGACGGCAAGGCCAAGCGAATAGACCGCCAATAGCAGTGCGCCGTCGCTTACGGTGTCGCGTGCGGCAGCGACGCCGAGAATGGTACCGAGAACAGGGCCGATGCAGGGTGTCCAGCCAAAGGCGAAGGCAAGACCCATGATATAGGCGCCGGACAGTGTCGCGGGCTTGCCGCCGCCCTGAAAGCGCGCCTCGCGGGCAAGCAGGCCAATGCGGAAGACGCCGAGGAAGTGCAATCCCATGACGATGATGATGATGCCGCCGATGCGCGACAGCAGGTCTATGTATTGCCGCAGCAAGAGTCCGATCGACGACGCCCCCGCGCCGAGCGCCACAAAGACGGTCGCGAAGCCGAGCGTGAAGAACAGCGCCGCCGGCAGCACCGCGCGTCGGGTGCTGGCGATCGCGACGGTGTCACCACCGCGAAACTGGTCCACGGAGACGCCGGCCATATAGCAGAGGTACGGTGGAACCAGTGGCAGGACGCAGGGTGAAAGAAAGGACAGCGCGCCTGCGAGAATGGCGGTCCAGATGGAAATATCGGCAATGGACAAAGGGTAGAACTCCGGCACTCGGCATATCGCCCTTTCTATACGTATACCTATACAGTGAAACCAATCACCTTTTGGCGATCATTTTGCCGCACGCGCCCGCCCCTTTGACCGAAACCTAATCAATGGAATCCGGCTCCGCGGAATGTCGCCACGCCATTTACGCGAATCGGCGGCATTCTCGCTTTCCGGTCGTTCCCCTCCGCATCCATAAGCGGGGTGTAATTGCATTTTTTAGGTTGACCGCAGCCAAGCTCGCGTGCATATGTCCGCCCACTTCCGCCGGGCTTCGCGGCCGCGGCGCGGGAGCGCGTAGCTCAGTCGGTAGAGCAACTGACTTTTAATCAGTAGGTCCAGGGTTCGAATCCCTGCGCGCTCACCAAGCAAAGTCAAAAATTTACCGAAGATAGTTCACGTAAAGCGTCATGTTCCGCACCAGGGCGACATTTGGGTGACCATGGACCTTCACAGCCACCGCGTGCCTCGCCTCGCCACCGAAGGCAACTGCGATAATTTTGGCATTCAGGCGGCACACGCCCCACTCGGCGATACTTAACATTCGACGAATCTCGAACTGTGGCTCATACACATCGCAGGACGGATAACGCTCGGACTCGCGAAAATCGCTCTTCCGTAAGCGCGCAATCCGGTCTCTATCAGATGGAACTAATGAGCCCTCCAACTGTTTCCCTCTGCAGCTTGCGTCAAAAGGACAGCCCTAATGTTTACCGCCCTGTTCGTCGCTTCGCTCCTGGCGCCAACGAACGTACTTTCGAACGTCGCCTCGGTGGACGACTTGCAAGCGGACTTCGAACACGCTGTTGCCTGTGAGCAGATCGACGGCCGCAAGGTCTGGAAGGGTGAAATCGCCTACTACATTCAGTCCTATGTCTACGAGGGCGATGCCACAGCCCAGACCGACGCCGCCGACGCGGTATTGCCCGGGGACAACACGCCTGAAACGGTCAAGGAGTTCGAACGGGCCTGCGCCGCGAGCGCGTCGGCCCGGTCGTCCCGCTGACGCTTATCGCGTCTGAAACCGGGAGCGAATTCCTTCTATGATCGTGCCACTTCTCTGCCTCGAGAAATTTCTCCGCGGGTGATACTTCGCATCTTCAACGGGCTCGATTGATATTCGCGGCTGTAAGCGCGCGAGAAGGCGGAGAGGCTATCGAAGCCGCAACGCAAGGCGATGTCGCGTATCGGAATAGCCGAATCGCGGACAAGCCGATGCGCCACCTGAAGCCGAAGGCGGAGATAATAGGCCGCGGGACTGATCGAGAGCCCCCTTGCGAAGAGGAGTTCGAGCTTGCGCCGTGAGATGGATAGCCGCCGCGCCAACGCCGCGACGGTCAATGGCCGCTCCAGCGTGCGTTCCATCAGCCTTATCGCGCCGGCAAGCTCCGGATCGCGTGCCTCGATGCGGCCAAGCGACACGAAAGGCTGCACATCGGTAGCGCTGTGCATCTGGTCGTAAACGAAGATGCTTGCCACATCGAGGGCCAGGGCCGGCCCCAACCGCTCGGTGATCAGATGCAGCATCATGTCGAATGTCGGTGAAGCGCCGCCGGAGGTCCAATATCTGCCGTCGGTTACGAAGCGGTCACCGATAACGGTAAGCGCCGGAAAGGTTTGGCTGAAATCCTCGAGTTCTTCCCAGTGCGCCGTTGCCTTGCGGCCATTGAGAAGGCCCGACCGCCCGAGCAACCAGCAGCCGGATTCGATCCCCGCGACGATATCGAAATGACGGGCGCACTCCTGCAGCGTCGCGAGAAACCGCTTGCCGGCATGCTTGTTGAGATTGAAGCCTCCGATTACCAGCAGAAGATCACCGCCGAGCGGCGGCGCGAATCGACCTTCGACGTTGATCGGAACGCCGCAGGTCAGCATCGTCGCCTCTCCATCGCCGGACAGGAGCCGCCAGCGAAAGACCTGTCTGCCGGCCACGCGATTTGCCGCGCGCATCGGATCCAGCACCGAGGCCAGCGACATGATGGACGACTCGGGCAGGACGACAACCACAACCTCAATCGGAGATTGTTTTTCGACGCGCTTTGACATGCGGATAACGTCAAATTTTATGCGTGATATGTCAATTACGAAATCGCGATTCAGGCATTATCGACAGGCAATCGATCTCCCTTCGCGCGGCATTTTGCAGCCCCGCGCAGAGACGTTCCCCTTTCCGCGATTTTTCCGGGACGGGCCGGTCGGAATCCAACCCCGCCGGTCCGTTTTCTTTGCGCTATGCGTGGGATGCGACCGAACTGATTTTTGGCAGACTCGTTCCCCATTAGTTGATACTCTTCGCAATTAGACAACGGAGGCATCTGGATGAGCAGAACCATGCTTGTTGCGATCTTCGGCGCGTCGCTGCTGGCAGGAACGTCTAACGCAGCAGACCTGACGGAGGCTCCAGCGCCAGCGCCGGTTGTCGAAGCTGCCCCCACATTCGTCTGGACCGGCGGCTATGTCGGCCTTCAAGGCGGCGGCGGATGGCTCAACAGCGATTTAAGTGTCCCCGGGGCAAGCGCGTCGGAAGACTTCAATGGCGGCCTCTTGGGCGCATTCGCCGGTTACAACTACCAGCACGGTGACTGGGTCCTCGGTATCGAAGGAGATGTCACCTACAACTGGAACGACAAGACCATCAACGCCTTTGGCGCGAACACCAAGGTCGGAACCGACGTCTCCGGATCAGTGCGCGGACGCGTTGGCTACACCTTGAACGAAAAGGCCTTGCTGTACGCGACCGGCGGCTGGGCGGTGACCCGCGGCTTCGTCGACGTTCCCGGCGCGCCGAAGGAGAAGGAGACCTTCAACGGCTGGACTATCGGAGCCGGCGTCGATTATGGCTTCACCAGCAACGTCTTCGGTCGCGCCGAGTATCGCTACAATGATTTCGGCGACGAGGACATCGACGGTGTCAATGTCGATCTCGACCAACATCAGTTCACAGTGGGTGTCGGCGTGAAATTCTGACGGCTACAGCGCAACACGTCTTATCAGACCCGCAAAGGACGCTGTAGCACTTTGCGTGGGCTGCCTGTTTCTTTAAATCGGCTACGATTTACGGGAATATGCAGTAAGATCATTTCGATCGACGCCCCCGGCCCCAATTACCGGGGGTTTTTTCTGAGGACGGGACCACCAGCCGGGCGCCAGGTATCAGGCAATGTGCCGGGGGAACCAAAGTGCGAAGGCAAACAAAAAACCGGGAGGAACAATGGGAAAGTTTCTCGAATTTCTGGGCGGCGTCATCGCGATCGGCACGCTCGCTTTGCTTGCAATGACGCTGGTACCCTCTCTCGACATCAGGACCCTGCTTACCGTGCTCCCTTGGGCGTTCCCAGCAATAGCCGGCGGACTCGTTCTTGTTGCCTTCGGCTCGATGCTCGATCATCTCGCCGCGATTCGTTCAGCTGCGGAAAAGCAGGCGGAAATCTTCCAGAAGCTCTTGGATCGACGAGTTCCGCCAAAGACCGAATAAGAATCCTGCCCGCGGAGCAGCAAACGCAGTACAAGTTCCGCGCGAATCATTGTAAAATCAAGGCCCTCTACTGCTAGCATGATCTAAGAACGCCGCTGCAGTCTTCGGTAGATTGAGGGCGCCTTTAATTCTTACTGGTTGAAAAATCTGACTTCTGGCCCAATATTCACGTTGAGACGACCAACCTGAGGAGGAGTCGCCATGAACAGAAATGTGGTCATCGGCATCATCGTTGTCGCACTCATCATCCTTGCCGTAATATATCTGATGCCAGGAACCGGTCCACAGACAACCGAAACGACTCCTGCTCCAACGACGACGGAACCAGCAACGCCTCCGGCAGCGCCAGAGCAACCGGCAACGCCACAGCAACCGGCAACGCCAGCGCAACCGGAAACGCCAGCCCAACCAGCAACGCCACAGCAACCCGCGACGCCACAGTAGGCTTTCCTACTCGCCGCGACCGTCTGTTGGATGAACCGCGCCGCACGTCACTTAAGACGCACGGCGCGGTGACACACTGAACTGCTGATTGATTCAGCACATCACGTAACAATCAGTTCGGGCGTGCTTAGTAGTAGGGCGAAACGCACTGCTGGCGGGGCCCGTAGTAAGGCTGGAAGCTGTTGTCGTACGCCCGGTAAGAGCGGTACTGCGCATAGCACCAATCGACATGAGCACGGCTCGCATCCGTATAGACGCGTCGCGGCGGTGGCGGCGCTGCGATCGCACCGCCAATGACCATGCCCGCTCCAAACGCCGCCAACGGATACCACCATCCGTCACTGTGCCGACGATACCCGTCCCGCCGGTAGCGATAACCGCGGTAACCGTTGTAATGGCTATAACGAGGGCCGTCGTTGCCGCGCCAACCGTGACGCGGTCCGCCATGGTGCCATGGCCTATGGTGGACCAATTCTATCCCGCTCGAGTTCGACTGCGACACTGGCGCAAGGGGCATGGCCTGAGCCGATGTGTAGCTGGTGAATGCCGTAACCGCCGCAAGGACGAATACACCGATCTTCTTCATTCATATCACCGAATCTGGTTTCCGATCGGGCGATCTTTCCCTGCCGAGACTGAACCGGGCATGAACGTCCACGGAAGTCGATTAAAACGCGCATCGTGAGGAAATTGGCCACAATGGCGCTGCCGGTCGCGTCTTAGTGGTCAAGGCCTGGAAGGGCCACTGCATGTTTATCTTAAATCCTAGCCGGTTTGGGGATAGGACATGCAGCGATTCAAAGTGCTACAGCATCCTGTCGCGCCTGATAGACGCAACGTGCCGTAGGCGGACCGTGCCAGATTCTGACGAACAGTGATTCGTCGCAGTCCGCGATATCCTGGCGGCGAGTGATCTTGCGGCAAGCACCGCCGCCGGTCTATTGCCCCATTCGACCGGCCAGCGCCTTGTCGGTAAACATAACCGTCTCAGCCCGACCCACGTCAGTGGGAGATCGGGAGACGATCGCTCATCGACCTTTCCGCCTGACCAACAGGCCTCAGCCTATACGAGGGCAACCTGGTCGATTTGCGAAGTACACGGTCGTGTATCGACCGCGGCGACCGACGCCGTCAACGACGACCTGCCTGCGGGTAACGGATTCAATCTCAGGATCATCCAACCCCAGGCTATAGGCGCGACGGATGGCCTGGCGTTCGCTGCAACCGCGATAAGATCGATAGTTGTCGCGGTCATAGTCTCGATCGCGCATCTGCACATCAGGCCCACCCGGGCCAAGGTACAAGTCCAGAGACTGGGCCGGCGAAGCGGATGGCAGGGCCATAAGGGCGCCAGCCATCGTCAATCCGGTCGCGAGAACCTTGCCGATGTTCATGGCTTCTCCTCCATGTCCTCATTTAAGTTGTCTCTAAAGCTGAACGGTGCTGGAACGGATAAAGTTCCCGATGCAGCCGCTCTCCAAGTCCGTTGGCGCGTCAGCCTCTCCGGCTGCCCGTCAATTCTGTATCACGGACCACCTGCCATCGATCCGACGACCACCATCACCACCGCGTCGACATCGATTTCACCATTGACGGTGAGTTTGCCCCTGGTTCGGCGGACACTGAGTTTCGAGGGATTTTCGGCTGCCTGCCGTTCAAGCTCTTCGGCGACCGCAGCGATCGCTTTCGCCTCCAATGTGCCCTGATTTAAATCGCTGGTACCCATTTCCAGAAAACGCCCTCCTTGCGCTCGGGATAATGCTTGAATTCACACTCGAATCGCCGGCCGTAAGATGCAGCTTCCGCCAGTGCTGCCGGAGCTGGCGGATTCATTCCTCTGCCTGGAGCGAACCAGTCTTCAATGAGATCATCGGGAACATAGGTCCCTATCCTCAAGGGAAGACTGGCCAACACGAAATCCATCTCTTTTGGCGGTGGCATGCGCTTCTCCCGACCAGACTAACAAGGCTAAAGCCCAGAAGTTCCGCCCGCCTTGCTCCGTCAGACTCGCGGCTGCCACGCGCCAAGGCAGAAAGACCACTTGGGCGGATGCGAAGTCGAGGCACACTGCAAGGCGTAACGGACTTATTGGTTTGGCGACGCTATGCCAGGATCACGACGACCTTAAGCGACGAAGGCTCGACGATTACGATCCGGCCATCGGCCAAGACGAAGAAGCGATAGCCCTCATATTTTGGCACGATCCTGACGATACGCGGCGGGAGAGGCCTCAGTTCGACGGTTTGGGGGACGGCTGCACCGACCGTCACGTTGAAATCAACGTCGACAGGCTCGACCTTCTCTTCCTTGACGATCTGCGTTATTTCCGTCTTCTGCTCCACCGTCACGTTGACATCGCCGCCGCCAGTAGCCTCGCCCTTCTGGGTCTGCTGCGGTTCACTCTCAGCGGGCTGATCGGTTCCGCCCTGCTGCTGCTCGGTCTGCCCCTGATCAGGTTGCTGCTGGTCGGTCTGCCCTTGATCGGGCTGCTGCTGGTCCGTTTGGCCTTCCGGAGCCTGCTGTTCGCCATCGGGTTGGTTCGGCTGCTCTGATTCGGGAGCCCCCTGATCTTGCTGCTGTTGCTGCTCTGGCGTCCCGGTATCGGGTTGCTGCTGCTGGTCCTGCTGCAACTGCTGTCCACCCTGCTCAGCGCCAGGCTGTTGCTCGTCCGTGGGTTGATCTGGCTGGCCCTGACCTGTACCTTCACCGTTCGGTTGCACCGCGCCGCCCTGTGCATCGGGCTGCTGCCCCTGTGCACCGCCCTGCGGACATTCGGTGCCTGGCGGGCATTCGGTGGATTGACCTTGTGCCGGCTGCTCGGTCTGCGCGAGAGCAGGCGTGTAGGCGACGCCCACACTCAAAGCAATTGCGCTCTTTATGAGGATACCTTTCATCATCGGAAGTACTCCAAATAAAATCCCTTCCGAAGCCGAACCCGTTGAGTTCAAGAGTGTTCCGGCGAACCCGCCGGAGGTAGCCGAAAAAGGACATGTGTCCGACCTTCGTCCCAAAGCGCACAGCCATAAGTCCTAGGGTCGTTGCGGAATGTTCCTCCTGACACATATTGCAGCCGTTGAGCGCCAACGGCGGATTATCCCCAATGCCGGCGTGAGCGCGTGAGGTCCCAGAGCGACGCCCCAATAGTCCCTTCTGCCCCGTTCTGGGACCTTCATTTCTCCTCGCGTTGAGGCGATGGTTCAGCGCGTTGCGTCGGGAAGCCGAACTCGGGCGCGATGTCGCTTTGACCGCTGGCAGCGGCCGCATGCGCAACGTTTAAATGCCTGCGGACGCATCTCAACTGTGATGGCCGGTCAACGGCTCGGCATCAAGACGCTCTCGTCGGCTTCATCCACCATGATCTGCGATACCGGGACGACTGATCGCATCACGCCTTTGTCACGCTCTCGTCACGTTCAGCAACTAAGAAAACAGCAACATCGTCATTGACCACGGATGTACTGGCAATGGCTACAGGAAGGTCGGGTTCAGCCCGGCCTTTTTTGTTGATTGGTGCCGCTGCACGGGTCGCCGATGAGGAACCCATCGTCGATCGCGCCGACCACCGTTCAGCCACCGGGCGCAAGGACACAAGCGAGAAATCGGAGGTCAATCCCGTTGCAGGCGGGGCGGTTTGACGCCGACCACACGTCGAAACGCCGCAGGAAAGACTTCCTACCATGCAGAAGCAATAGAGACTGCAACGGTATCCGTCGGCCCCCCGACCTCGGGCGCAATCGCGACCAATGTCACAAGCACGAGCAATGCCGCACCTATCCCCATGAACAACTCGGTCAGATCAGCGTCCATAGTCATCTCCCCGAATTTAGGCAGAAGGAATAGTGGCGGTTCCATCATCTCGGCTCAACTCTCAGATTTTAGTGGTTGAGGGCCGCACAAGGGGTCCGTGTATACGCGGTTTCGCCTGCACGAGGGCCAGTGTTTTGAGAGTCTCGCCAGCGGCCGATAGGATTGCCGAAAGGCCATATCGAAGAGGGTGATTCGAAATCGACGGCTGACGAGAGAGGCGGTGATGAATCCCGTGACAGCCTACACCAATGTGACGAATATGTAGCGTTCCACAACCGTTTGGCGATTGTTCGCGTTGCGTTCATTCAACGTTTAGAGATCGCTAAATCTAGATTTGTCAACGTGAACACCCGAAAGCTACTGCGCAGGTTGAAGCCTCCCGCGCTACGATGACCGGGCCGATCCTCGTCTGCCGTTGCTGCATACCGGAATCCCGGGATCAGACCTTCCCCTTCGTCAGCCTGAGCGAGCAGCCCGCGTTGCAGTTCTCTTAGCCACGTACAATCCGCCTCCAGAGAGCGGGTTTTGTAGGCTGGCACGGGGAGCGCAATTCAACCGCCGTCAACACGCGGCCGGATCTCGTCTGGAACAGCGATCTCGGGCGGGAGGGGTCCGCGGGCGGGATCGAGAAATATCTCCAAATGGAGGCCCTCCACATGGGGGCCTCGGCTGCGGCAACCTCCCTCCGTCTTGCCGACGCGCATTTCCACTTTGAATTGCCGAAACAGCATGGCATCTTCCAGCGGCACGATTTGGCTCGGGCTGTGGGGTGCCGATGTCGGACGAACTGTTCTATCTTCTGTTTCTGTTCGGATTCTACGCCACGACAGTCGTTACCTATTTCGCCCTTGGTTATGGTCTCACCTGGGTCAACAACCGCAATCCTGAGCGGAAGATTCAGAAGGGGCGCGGGTCCGACAAACGCCGCAATGCGGAAATCCGCCAGAGCCTCGCTTCGATGTTCAGCGCTTGCCTGCCGCTGACCATCGGCCTCTACGCCCAGCAAAAGGGTTGGACGCCGGCGCCCTGGGCCCTCACTTGGTGGGCGGCGGTGCCGCTCTTTGTCCTGTGCATGTTTCTCTATGACACCTGGTTCTATTTCATGCACCGGCTGCTCCATACGAAGTGGCTCTACCCCCTGCACGCGCTTCATCACAAGAGTGTCGCACCAACGATCTGGAGCACCTATTCGGAGGATGTCTTCGACAATTTTCTACTGCAGGGGTTCTCAGCCGTAATCGTCTTTGTCGTCCCGTTTCCGCCAGCGATTCTCATCGGACAAAGGCTGTTCGAACATTTCAACGGCATGTTCGGACATTGTGGGTTCGAGTATTTCGCCTCATCGACAACGCGTTATCCGTCCCCTTTGCTGTGCACGAGTTTCCATGATCAGCACCATTCGGGATTTCGGTACAACTACGGCAACTATTTCTCGTTCTGGGACCGGGTGCTGGGCACGATTTCGCCGAGCTACGACCAGCGCGTGAGGAAGTTCGAGCATGAGGGACCGCCGCTCAAATTCAGTGAGGCCGGTGGCGGCAATCTACTTCAGGCGGCCGAGCGCAGCCCAGAGAAAAAAGGATGCGCCTCCGATGAGCCACCAGCCACGGAGGAACACGGGCCCGGCGATGGCACTGTACGGCTGGAGCCTGCTCCCGATGGCCGAGGTCTTCGCGAAGGAAGCCGGTAAGGAGCGCTCCGCCGAAGGCCGCTTCAGAACGCCTTGCGAACAGTCGCACCGATGACCCTGTTCTGTCTCACCTTAAATAAAATCAAATAGTTACATGGTGGTTTGGCGACCCCTGCAGGACTCGAACCTGCGACAACCTGCTTAGAAGGCAGGTGCTCTATCCAGCTGAGCTAAGGGGCCGTAGGGCGTTGCCCTCTTGCGGACTTGCCAGAACCTCAGTGGGTCCAGGGCTGCATCCGGTTGAAACGGAAATTGTCCGAATAGGACACATTCTTGCGCGTCGAATCCTTCGGCGCGATCACGCGGTAGTCTATGCCGTTGCGCTCAGCGTAGGCGATTGCCTGTTCCGCGCTTTCGAAGGTGAGCCGCAGTTGCTGGCGCATGTCGCCAGAGCTTGTATATCCCATGATCGGGTCAATGGTACGCGGCTTTTCCTGATCGAACTCCAACACCCACAGATGCGTCTTGGCCTTGCCGGACTGCATGGCTGTCTTTGCGGGACGATAGATCTTCGCGGACATTGTCTTGAACGGCTCCCGTTTATCCATCGCAGCGCCGTGGCTTTGACACGCCAACCATCGCTGCAACACGTCTATTTGCTGCATAATTCCCGAGCTTAAATCGACTCCAATTAAGGAATTGTGCAGCAGCACGGCATGGCTCTAGTCCCGCCGTGCGTCTTCCCTTAGCGCAGATTGATCCAAAACGGAATGACCGATGACGGGAAAATGACGCTTTTCCGACAGCTTGCGATGCCGCACTGGCAATGCGCCACCGGCGCGGCTACGCGGTTGGATGCGAACCAGCAGAAGCGGATCAGAGGCGAACTTCTCTTCTACGTCACTGGTTCATCCCGTGCTCGCACACTGGCGTCTGAAAATCATCAAACGAAACGCGAAATATCAATGATTTCAGGGGAATTAAGTGGTCGGAGTGGAGAGATTCGAACTCCCGACCCTCTGGTCCCAAACCAGATGCGCTACCAGACTGCGCTACACTCCGTACCAACGAGGGCGGAGATACACGCTTCGCCTCGTGCCTGCAACATGAATTTTGTGCCCAGCAGTAGGTCGCGGCGCACTCAATTTGCGGCCGGGATCCGGGAACCTTCGAGGCGGTCGCCGGGCTCTATGCCGAGTCGTTTCACCGTACCGGCGTTGAGCTCGAGTACAAACGCCACCGGCTCACCGGAATCGATGATTGTCTCGGACAAGGGCACGGCGTTTTCATGAATCGTGCGAACCGTTCCATCGCGCGCGACAAAGAGCATATCCAGCGGCAGGTAAGTGTTTTTCATCCACATCATCACCCGACGCGTCTCGCCAAAATCGAACAGCATGCCGTGATCCGGGGCCATCTGGCGGCGATACATCAGCCCCTGCTCGCGCTGGCCCGGGTCGACCGCGAGTTCGACCGTCAGGTCATGGGCGCCAGTCCCGGTCAAAAGACGCAACTTGTCGCGCCCAAAGGAAACGTCGGCGAAAACCGCAGAAACGAACAACGAAAACAAAAAAAGCGCCGCGACGGCGCTTCTTGCAGATATGCGGAGAGACGAAGCCATCAGTGTGACCGGTTGGTTGGCGTCGGACCGTCGGGATGAATTTCCGCAGCCATCAGACCCTTTTCGCCGTCGCCGAAGCGCACCAACACCACCTGGCCGGGCCGCAGTTCCGTGAGCCCGAAACGGCGCAGCGTCTCCATGTGCACGAAGATGTCTTCGGTCCCCTCACCCCGTGTCAGGAAGCCAAAACCTTTGGTGCGGTTGAACCACTTTACGAGCACGCGTTCGAGGCCACTGGTCGGCGTAACCTGAACATGTGTTCTGACCGGGGGAAGCTGAGAAGGATGGACGGCAGTCGATTGATCCATCGAGAGAATGCGGAAAGCCTGGTATCCGCGGTCCCGTTTCTGAACAAGCGCGACGACGCGCGCACCCTCAAGAACCGTCTGATAGCCGTCGCGCCGCAGGCAGGTAACATGCAGCAATACATCCTGCATGCCGTTGTCGGGCACAATAAAGCCGAAGCCCTTGGCCACGTCGAACCACTTGATAACGCCTGTAATTTCGATGAGGTCAAGGGCGTCATTGCCAAAGTCGTCATTGTGGATGACGTCTTTCGAAGATGTTCTATCCGCCATTCTCCCAGCCCCTCGTTTACGCGCAACTCTTGATACGGTTAACTGATTCTTAGTGACCAGAATAACATCGTCCCGCCGCGCATGCGCAAGTCCCTCGACATATTTTGGCCGGGGTCATTTATGGGGACGCAGCCTTGCCTCTGGCTTGCTGCAGGCTAAGTATACGACATATTCTCAGAAACAGGGACAACCCAATGCGCTATCTGCACACGATGGTTCGTGTAAAGGACCTGGACCAGGCTCTTCACTTCTACTGCACGCTCTTCGGCCTCCAGGAAATCCGCCGGTACGAAAACGAAAAAGGCCGATTCACGTTGGTCTTTCTTACCGCGCCCGGCGACGTCGACCAGGCCAAGGACGGAGGCTCCCCCTGCCTCGAACTCACCTATAACTGGGACACCGAGGACTATACGGGCGGCCGCAACTTCGGCCATCTCGCCTACGAAGTGGACGACATCTACGGCTTCTGCAAACATCTGATGGACAACGGCGTGACCATCAACCGTCCTCCGCGCGACGGGCACATGGCGTTTGTCCGCTCACCGGACGGAATTTCGTTCGAGATCCTTCAGAAAGGCGAGCATCTACCCGCGCAGGAGCCCTGGGCTTCGATGGCCAATACCGGCAGCTGGTAAGCTCCGCGCAATTTCGGCTGAGTAGCTTCCAACCGTGTCATCGGCGTGGTCCGCTTGGCACGGCACCCAAGGCGAAGCCCGAAAGATCGGACACATCGACGAATGATCTTCGGCCCGGCCAGGATGCCGGGCCTTTTTTGCGTATCTATCGTGAAGGCACGAAAAGGTTAGTGCAGGTTTACAAATTGCGCGATGTTCATTAACTTTGCGCACCAGACGTTGAAACGGGGTTCTGCTTCGCAATCAATTGCGGCGCCAAAGCCCTTTACTTGGCCTGACCTTTCCCGTGGTGTGGCTTTTGCTCACCGCGAGGAAAATGAGTTGTTTGTTCTGGGGCGATGTTTCGGAACTGAGACTTAATGCATGTGCGAGGACGAAAGCCTCAGACGTGCACGGAGAGCGGGGATAAGACGTTGCAACATCTGGAGGGGAAATGCGCGTTCGTGACGTTCGGACGCGCGGCCGCGTTATCCGTATCATTATTCGCATTGGCAGGTTGCATGTCGTCGGCCGGCGACGAGGTGGCTTCCCTTAAGCCGCAGCAATCGGCGACACCGACGCAGGCGGCGACCGAAAGCGGCGAGGCGCAAACCGCGGCCGACTCCGGAACGGCCGTGCCGCAGGCCACGGGCGTTGCCGCCCAGACCGATCCGGCGGCGACACAGCAATCGTTGACGATGCAGAGCACGGGCCTTCGCGCCGCCTCGTCCAGCATTTACGGACAAACCCCCACCGCCACGGCTGATGGCCAAACGGATGCCAACCAGGCGGCAGGTGCAGCCCGCGGCAACGCTGTCCTGACGCAACCAACAGCAGTCAATGCGACAAACAATAGCCTCTTCAGCAACGGGCAAACCATGGCCGAGCCCGCCGCCCCACCGCAAGAGGGCGCCAACAACGAGACGCAGGCTGAAGAGCCGACCGTTGCAGGGGCGGCCGCGAGCGAGCCGGCGACAGACGCCGACCTTCCGCTCGTCGTTCCGCTCCCGCTCAGCGCGCAAGCTGCACTGTCCGGAAAAGTGCCGGTCGAGTTGCAGCCGGTAGAAGTTGCCTCGGTGGATCCGGCGACGCTTCCGCAAGCGAATCCCGGTCAACCGGTCGATCCGGCGAAAAAAGAGGGTGAGACGCAGCAAAGGACCAAGACCTGGACGCTTGCAAGCCTCTTTGCACCGAAGCGAAAGGAGAAGCCGCGGTCAGACGGCGAACCCACCGTCCAGCAGACGCAGAAGAAGACCATCACCGCGAGCGATGCGAGCCAGCCGCAAGTCGCCTCGCTCGCCTACAGTTCGTTGCCTGGGGTCAACATGAATCCGCTTTTCAGCATGGAGCATGAAGATCACGTCGCCGACGAGGAGGACGCACCAGTCCAGACGGCGGCACTGTCCGGCCTCGCCCGTCTCGCGCCGAACGGCCTCGTGTTGCAGACAGAGAGGGTGGAAACCGGCTGCTTCAGGCCAGAGCTTCTCGAGATGCTGAAGACGGTCGAGAGGCACTACGGCCAGAAGGTTATGGTGACCTCCGGACTGCGGGCGATCAAGGTCAACCGGAAACGCCAGTCTCTCCACACGCGATGCGCAGCCGCCGACATCCAGGTCAAGGGTGTCAACAAGTGGGAACTCGCGAGCTTCCTGCGCAGCATTCCGGGCCGCGGCGGCGTCGGCACCTATTGTCACACGGAATCGGTCCACATCGACATCGGTCCCGAGCGCGACTGGAACTGGCGCTGCCGTCGGCGCAAGAGCTGACGGGTCGCGATCGAGGTACCAAAAAGCTCTCACAAATCGTGAAGAAAGCCCGTTCGATCGCGCTGTCATTTTTTTGAGAAAAATGAATTTAGCCGCTTGCGGGAATCCAAAGGCCTCTCTATAAGCCACCTCGTCTTGGGCGCCCATCGTCTAGCGGTCTAGGACGCCGCCCTTTCACGGCGGAAACACGGGTTCGAGTCCCGTTGGGCGTGC